>CAWHYG010000001.1:0-10280 GCA_963833505.1 Candidatus Eiseniibacteriota bacterium
CACCGTAGACATCGTCGCTGGAGAACAGCTGAGCCATCAGGTGACTCCGGAAGATCGGACGTATGGCAAAAGAACCGGGGCGAGGGCCAATCCAGGATGAAATTGCGAATTGAGCCGGTCGACCGAGCCGCTTCCCGTCCGCCCGGAGGGTAACGGAGCGCACCGGCAGCGCCGGAGGGCCTGAGTCGCTCGTCGGTCTCCAACGCCTCACCGAATCACCGTGGAGCGACCGTTCGCCCGGTAGCTCCCCACGGTGAATCGGTAGTAGTAGCTCCCGGCTGGCACGAGCCGCCCCAGCAGGTCCACGCCCTCCCAGTGAATCTCTGAGGCGCCGACCGGAGGATGAGATACCGAGGTCCTCCACACCAGCCGTCCGCCCGCGTCGTAAATCGCGAGATCGGCTGGCGCCGGCGTTGGCTCCGTCAGCACCCAAGCGGTCTCGCCGCGGAACGGATTGGGTCGATTCGGGTCCACGCGGAATTCCGCCGGTTGACCCGGCAACTTCCGCAGGTAGTCGAGAACCACATTCCGGATGGCGTTCGTGCCGCCGGTGCCCGGCATCTGATCCAGCGCCACCAGAAGCTCCTCGCAAACCGCGCGTTTGTCGGTCTCGGGCGGTGGCTGGCCGACCCGCGCTCCCCAGTTCTGGATGACCGCCAGGACGTCACCGGCGTCCACCACTCCACCCCCGTCGCAATCGGCATACTCCGCCCTCTCGTTCGGAGCACTCCAACCGATCGGAAGGACCTGAGGTCCCCAATTCGTCGATCCATCCTTCCGCGCCGGGCCGGTCAGGCCGAAGTAGAGGCCGATCGGGAGAATGTCCCGCGCGTCCACTACACCGTCGTTGTTGGCGTCGCCGGGATAGATGGTCGCGCCAGGAAGGCGGAAGGCCGAGCTGCCCAAGAAATTCAGGACCGGAACGTTGCCAGTATCACCGCCGGCCAAGACGTCACTTCCGCTTAGCAGTATGGCGTCCACGTTGAACAGGTCAGGATAGTACGCGGCCGGATTCCAGGTCGTCGCGAGTCCCGTGCGTGCGTCCACCGCTGCGAGCATCCAGTCCTCCCGGCCTCCGACTTCCCCAAACACCCCGCCAACCAGAACTGCTGAATCGTACAGCGCGAGGCAACGAACAAAACCGTCCGGTGCTGGATTCCAGGCCGTGGCCAGGCCAGTCCGGCGGTCGAGCGCGGCGAGGCCGGAGCGTGGTTGGCCCCCTATGCTCGTGAAGACTCCACCCACGTACACCACCGAATCGGTGACCGCCAATGCCCGGACATTGGGGCGACCGGAATAGGTGGCGTCCGGGTTCCACGCCGTGGCGGCACCGGTCGTCGCGTCGAGCGCCGCGAGACAGCTCCGGCCCTGCCCTCCGATGTTCGCGAACCACCCTCCGGCGTAGATCGTGGCGCCATCGTCTGCCAAGCCGAGGACGGCGTCGTCCGGGTCCGGGCGCCACGGCGTGGCCAAGCCGCTGGCAAGATCCAACGCGGCCAGATTGCTGCGAGTCTGACCCCCGATCTCGGAGAAGCTGCCGCCCACCAGCAGGGCTGTGCCCCGGATCAGGAGGGCGTCAACACCCAGGGCCCCCGCCCCGCGAATGTCCGGATTCCAGGCAAGCACGCTGCCGCTACTTGAGTCGACCGCCACCAGGGCCGTTCGTGCGGCGCCTCCGATCTCCGTAAACCCCCCACCCACGTAGACGGTCGAGCCGCCTGCGGCGATGGACCAAACGACACCGTTGGGCGAAGGATCCCAATCCGTCGCTCTTCCGGTGGTCGCATCGAGCGCAGCCAGACTGGATCGGTCCCGCCCGCCTATGCTTCCGAAGGCACCTCCTACGCAGATCGACGTCTCCGTCGCTGCTATGGAACCGACAGTTGCGTCTCCGTCCGGGTTCCAAGACGTCGCGGCACCCGTCCGTGCGTCCAGAGCCGCGATGCTATTCCGAAACTGCCCGCCCACGTGGCCGAAGGCCCCGCCGACGTACACCGTTGAGTCACGTAGCGCCAGCGCCCACACCTCACCGTTGGCCGTCGGGTTCCAGCCCGTGGCAAGCCCGGTCCCAGTGTCAATCGCCCCCAGGTGATCCCGAACCTGACCCCCGATCGACCTAAAGTATCCTCCGGCGTACACGGCGTTGCCGTAGACCAGCAGGGCATTGACGTTGTCGCTCGCGTTCGGCGCCCACGACATCGCCATCCCGGTCGTGGAGTCGATCGCGGCGATGTGGGTGCGGGTTTGGGCGCCGATACTGCTGAACCACCCACCGACATAGATCGTCGTTCCGCCCACCGCCAAGGCGTTCACGCGGTCGTCCGGACTGGGATTCCAGGCGAGGGCCGCTCCGGTGACCGCATCCAGCGCCGCGAGGTTGTGGCGTGCCTGCCCCCCGATGCTGGCGAATCGGCCGCCGACGTAGACGCAGTTACCCCTCACGACGATCACGTCAACCACCGTGCTCGGGTCGCCGTTGGTGGCATTCGGGTTCCAGTCCAGCGCAGTCCCGGTTCCGGCATCGAGGGCCGCAATGTGGCTTCGGGGGACACCGTCCACGCTCGTAAACCCTCCCACCACATACACCCTCCGACCAGACACCGCGATGGCCGAAATGTCCCCATCCGGACTGGGGTTCCACGCCGAGAGCGTCCCATCCGCAAGTATGTGGACCAGATGACTTCGCCGTACCCCACCCACCGTGCCGAACCCGCCGCCCACGTACCAACCACCGAGGCTGTCCGAAGCCACGGCCTCTACCACTGCATTGACGAAGGGAAATGACGCGGAAGGCGCGCCGGTATTGGGGTCCAGCACCGCGGCGCAGCCCGTTCGTGGCCCAACGTAACTGAAGTCGCCTCCGACGTAGATCGTGGTTCCGGACTGCGCGAACGCATACACCCTGCCGTTGCTCACCCACATCGTCGAATCCACCGTCTGCGCCACGCAGTGTTGCGCTCGAAACGCGACAGCTGCAACCACCAGCATGGCAAGTGCCGATCCAAGACCAGCCAAACAACCCGCGGAACCTGCCCACAGGACGGATTCGCGCTCCAAGAGCGTCAGACAGGGGCCACGCGAAACGGCTGTGTTGCATCGAACACCCGTCAATCGAACACGGGCCACATTGCGAACGCTCCCTCGGAATGCCTCCGACATGACGCTTGCCCTCCGCCAGCCGCTCCGGCCCGAGAAGTGCTCCTAAACTCCGGAGATACCGCATTCAACACGCCGAGCCCCGGGCGCCAGGCAGGTCTGGCGCCCGAAGGCCGGCATTGCTAGATCATACGGTCCTGCTCACCAGAACGAAACGGTCGTATTCTAACACATCGGTTCACCCCTCCGACTTGGCCGCAAGACAAGTGCCGATGTGCCCTGTCACTGTATCCGCCGCGGAAGCATCACTAGCTTCCGCGTCACAGCCTCACCCGGCGCCTGGATCCTGACGAAATAGGCCCCGGCCGCCGCACGGCCTCCGGAGTCCGTTCGCCCGTCCCAGGACAGGGTGAGGTTCCCGCGGGGGAACGGGCCATCGCAGAGCTCCCGAACCTGTCTACCCGCAGCATCATACACGCGGGCCGTAACACGGCCTTCCGCCCCGAGTCGCAACGAGATTGCACATGCTTCAGCCATAGGGTTCGGCCTAAGGACCAACGCGCCCCGAGCCGTCCCGGGTCCGCTCTGACCGACTGCCGTACTCGACCGGGAATACCCCAAGCCGTAGCTTGTATAGCCGCCACCGGCGACAGCTCCAAAGTTGGCATTCGGCCATGGCACAGTGCACTGTCCATCCATGCAATTTCCCCACGCTCCGATCGAGCCAGTCCAATACACCCCGAGACTGGTAAAGGGGCCTGCCGCCATCCCAATCCACCCCGTTGGCGTCGGTACATTACATTGGCCTGATCCGTTATCTCCCCACGCTTCCAATTTCCCGAAGTATGTCAAACCCAAACTGTGAGCCGCTCCTGCAGCTATGTCTACGAAGTACGCGTTCGGTGACGGTACGCTGCATTGTCCGAAGGAATTGTCTCCCCACGCAGCTATCGACCCGTCGGACCTCAGCGCCAGGCTGTGCGATTCGCCCGCTGCGACTCGAACAAATCCGCCGTTCGGAGACGGCACGTTGCATTGTCCGGACGAGTTATCTCCCCATGCCACGACTGATCCATCCGCCTTCACCCCGAGCACATGGTTGAAACCTGCCGCTATCCCGACGAATCCGCTATTTGGACTTGGCACTGTACGCTGCCCAAAATCGTTATCTCCCCATACGACCACCTGCCCCGACGACGTCAGTCCCACACTGAAGTAGCCCGCTGCGGCCACCGCTACAAAGTTCCCGTTCGGGGCCGGCACGTCGCATTGGCCAAAGGCATCGTCCCCCCATGCGACGATACTCCCGTCCGACTTCAAGCCGACCGCGTGTTCATTACCCGCCGCCACGGCTACGAAATCCGCGTTCGGCTCCGGCACGTCACCTTGACCATGCAAGTCATCTCCCCACGCTACGACCGTGCCGCTTGCGTTACACAGAGCGTCAATGAGCTCAGACGTCATACTGCCCCAGCCGGTGCATAGGTCGTAACCCGCGAATGCGCAGTACGTTCCTAGTAGGCTATAACTACACCCGTTAACGGCGTCGTGCCAGTAATCCACGCCACTCAAGTTTGGAGGCACTACGGCCTCCGCGCTGGCATACAGCGCAGAATTGAGGGCGCCTACGCTCGGCAAACCCGCCGCAGACAACCTCT
This sequence comes from Candidatus Eiseniibacteriota bacterium, assembly GCA_963833505.1. Taxonomy (GTDB): domain Bacteria; phylum Eisenbacteria; class RBG-16-71-46; order CAIMUX01; family CAIMUX01; genus CAWHYG01. The sequence continues at coordinate 4,755 of CAWHYG010000001.1, forward strand.
CGTTCACAAGAGAACAAAAGCCACACCACAGTGCCGTTGGGCAGCCTGTGCCCCACACAATAGCCTCGGTGTTATCGGCGCCGTAATAGATACATATGCTGTCCGCAACGGCCGCAACATCTGGAGAGTTCCTAAAGATCACTGACCCTCCGTTGACCGTCATGTCGATTCCCCTCTGCCAGGCAGGGATCGGGTACCCCTCCGCCTCGGCCACGCCACCGCCTGAGGCCTGCATTGCTGTCTCACAGCGATACGTCGCCCGGTCGTCTCCCATTGTTAGCTCAGTACCTCCAACGACCGTCGTGAACTCGTTGAGTTCCGAGATGCTGGCGATTCCGTCCGGGTAGGGGCCTTCGTCCCCCGAGGAGGTCAACATCGATTGGCCCTGGGCGGCCATCTGCATTATCGCCTCCTTACTCACCCCGTCAAGCTGGACCTCCCATGAGCAAGTGAATTGCTTGATAGTGGGGTGATTTGGACAAAACGCATAAATGTCGCCGACGGGCGCGTCGTAGGGGGTCTCGACGACCAGAACGCTGTCCAGACCCGGCGCCACGGAGAGGCTCAATTCTACGTCTACGGCGGCTGAGATCTCCAATTCGTCAGGCTTTTCTCCATCGAAGTCATCGACGGGCACCTCTCCGATTTGGGTTGACGTCTGCAGGCCAGAGTTGCTGATGTAGATCGAGATGTTGCTCCGATCGATGCCCGTACCGAATTCCAGTACGGCGACCTTTTGGCCGCCTCCGATCAACGGCACCCCCGGCAGATAGGCATGGCGAAAGTCGTAGCCCCAGAATGAACCCAATAGGCCGTTGCCGTGAGGGTCCGTGTTGTCTTTGTCTAGCACATGGGACTTGGAAACGCAATTATGTGGAAGGTGATATGTGTCCAGTCCGGCGAAACACAAGACCGGTGCGTGAGCGTCGATAACTGGCTCGGCATCCGGAGCGAAGAATGAACGATGTTCGGTTGGGTGCTGGTACCTCGTCATGTGGACATGCAATGCGCGCTCGATATCGGCCACAGACGCTTCAACGTCCACGAGGATGCGGTTGGGATACGTTCGTGTTATACTGAAACCGTGCGACGTAGCGAATGCTTTTACAGCTTCATAGTCGTCGGTGGAGGGCGAGAACTGGGAGACGAATTCGTTTGGTGTCAGGTAGTGTCGGAAGGACGGGCTCGTGGGATCGGAGATCGACCTCAGGATCTGGGAAAGGTCTGCGGTGTTGCGCAAAGGCAGGCCGATAGCGAGGTGAAGGCGAGTGCTCTTGGCGAGGCGCCCGGTTGGCTGAAGCCCAAGTGCGGCGATTTCGGCCGGTACTTCGTCGTGAACTACCTGAGCACTACTGTCCGGTGCGTTGCTGCCGCCCGTGCAGCTCGGCACGTACCCGGCCGTCCCAAACCCGAGCGTCCCATAGTCCGCGATCGGATCCATCTGGCCGGGTTTGCTGTCATCGATGAAGTACCCGCCCTGCTCGGGGTGCGGGATGAGCGCGAAGGTCGCCGGGTTCCCGTAGTAGTTGTATCCGGCGAACCAGTAGCACTCGGTCATGAGACCGGTCTGGGCGACATTCCAAAGGATGGACGTTCCCGTGCTGTCGCCCGGCCAGCCGTTCATGGCGAGCTGGAAGTCCGCGCAGGGACCGAACGAGCGGATGACGACCCCGGTCGAGTCCCCGTAGGAATCGTCATAGTCCACGCCGAAGGTCAAACCCATCAGTCGGGGGCTCGACCCCGGCGGAAAGGCGGCGTAGACCTTCCAGACCCTGAGGGAGTCGGAGGTCGCGTTGTCGATCTCCGACACGACAGCGCCGCACGAATCCGGCGCCGTCCCCTGGTCACACGGGTTCCCACCCGTGTAGGCAAATCCGGCGGCGTGAACCAGGATCACACCCCCCGCGTTCGGCCCGGCCAGAACCACGGCCGGGGTGAGCATCATGATAAACATGGCAACCAGCAAACAACGGGTTCGCATAACTCCCCCCTTTCGTAACGTACCCCATGCGACATGCTACCCGACATCACAGGACCGGCCGGCTGGCGCGGTGTCTTGTTCCACGCCGTCGGTCGTGCGCGCGCCGCCACGGAAAACTCGCGACGCTGCGTGACGCGGCCCAAGAGACGCACCAAGCGGGAGCGAGCCGGAATTGCCGGAAGAGAGCGTGCTGCCGCACTCCAAACGCGCTTCCAGGAACGTGCGGCCATGCTGCCCCCTCGCGCCGATCTGCGCTCACGTCGGTACGTTCTCGTGAACCGTCGGAGATCATGACGCCTCAAAGACGGGCTGTCAAAGAGAATTTCAGTCCACCTGGAAATGTCACGCGTGTGCAACATGACGCGGGGCCGGGATTCGTTTCTCTCGTGCAAGAGGTGTCGTGTAGAACGATCCGGCCCGGTGCGGGGGTGACGTTCACGAGATACACTCACCCAGCTTTGCCTCAGAGGGTGATTTCACGCCAAGGCAATGTATACGGTTAGGGGATCTGCGCGGACATTCTTCCGCCGGTCCCCAATGTCAAGCGCCCGTCAGTGTCCACGGGATCCAGGCTCACTGCACTGGACCCGGATCCGCTGCTTCCCCCTTTGCTGGCTGGCTCCGCCGCGGTGGCGTAGCCTGGCCCGCGTGCTCCCGCGGTACCGGCTTCGGAGCCGGCACCTACCAACTGCATCCAGACGGGGACGATGCTCGCAAGGGCTGGCTGCCAGGCCAGCCCGGCATCGACCCGACACCGCCGTCAGGCCGAGCATGACTTCGACTGCGATCACCTCCGCCCCGTCGCCGCCGGCAAGACCCCCTACGTGCGCTTCGACGGCAATGACTACTCCATCCCGCATGACCGGGTGGGCCGGGTCCTGACCCTGGTCGCTTCCGAACATCTCGTCCGCATCCTCGACGGCGCCGGCGAGATCGCTCGCCATACCCGCAGCTACGATCGCGGAGAAACGGTCGAGGATCCCGCTCACCTCGCCGCCTTGGCCCGGGAGAAACGTCACGCCCATGAGCTGCGCGGGCGCGATCTCCTCCGCACCAGTTGCCCCCAGGCCGACCCTTTCATCGATGCCCTGGCCCTGCGCGGGGAACCGCTGGCCGGCCACACCTCTCGCCTGCTCAAGCTGCTCGACCGTTACGGGGCCGCCGAACTCGACGCCGCCCTCGACGAGGCCCTCGCTCGCGGGGCCATCTCCGCCGTCTCCGTCGCTCACATCCTCGATCGACGCGCCCGCGCCCGACACCAGTCCCCGCCGCTGGACGTCGTGCTCCCCGACGACCCGCGGGTCCGCGATCTCCGGGTCACGCCCCACTCCCTCGCAGACTATGACGACCTCTGTTCCCCTATGGAAAGCGAGGCGGATCCACATGACTCCACTGACTGAACAGCTCGTCACTCTCGGCCTGCGCCACACCGCCGCTCACCTGGACGACACCATCGCCCTGGCCACCCGAAAACGTTGGAGTCCCACCCAGCTCCTGGAGTACATCGCGGAAACCGAGGACGCGGAACGCTCCCGGCGAAGCCTGGAACGGCGCCTGGCCCGCAGCAAGATCGGCCGCTTCAAACCCATGGCCGACTTCGACTGGGGCTGGCCCAAGAAGATCGATCGCGAGGCGGTCGAGGCCGCTTTGCAGCTCGACTTCCTGGGCGAGAACCGCAACCTCGTTCTGGTGGCCCCCCAGGGCCTGGGCAAGACCATGATCGCTCAGAATGTCGCCTATCAGGCCGTCCTGGCCGGTCACTCCGTCCTCTTCCTCACGGCGGCTCAGCTTCTCCTCGACCTTTGCTCCCAGGAATCCGCCCGCGCCCTGGACGCCAAGCTCCGTTACTACAGCAACACGACAGTCCTGGCCCTGGACGAAATCGGCTACCTCTCCTATGACAGTCGCAACGCCGACCTGCTCTTCCAGATCGTCAGCCGCCGCTACGAAAGGAAGAGCCTCATCCTGACCACCAACCTGGCCTTCAGTCAGTGGCCCGGCATCTTTCCCAACGCCACCTCCGCCACGGCCTTGATCGATCGGGTCGTCCACCATGCCGAGATCATCCCCATCGAAGGAGAGAGCTTCCGAAAGCGAGAGGCGGAGGCGGCCCAAAGAGGACGCCGAACAAGCCGGCGGCATGATCAAATCGCCGGTCCAAAAAACAACGCTACCTCGTGATCGCCAACATCCTGCGCGGTCGCGAATCCCTTGCGCTCATCCCGAGGGGGCAGATGATTGCAGCCGCGCAGGTGGTATTGGTGGCTCGCAATGTTGCCGACATATCGGAGTTCGGTCGGCAGACGGCGGAAGTCGAAAACATCGGAGAGCACGAGAGGTAGCACGCTGTCCGGGAAGACCTGCTGCAGCTTCTGATTGTCGAAAAGCGCGATCGTGACCTCGGCGCCTCGGGTGGACGTCAGCCGGAGGAGAATGGCGGATTGCCGGTAGATTGCCTTGTCGATCCGGAAGCGCTCCTGTTCCCCGGCCAGGCGCATGAATCGTCTCGGGAGCGCGTAGGCGTAGCTGCTGGAATCCAGTTCCACGTAGGCCAGAGGTATGAGTTCTGCTGGAGAGCGTGCAGCTCGGCTGGTCTGGTTGAACTCGTCGATCACCTGGTTCGCGAGTCTCTTGGACACGCCTGCCCGGGAGGATCCGGCTGTGACGAGAAACGCCGAACATAGGACCAGGAGCAAAATCGGCCGTCGCAATGGGGCACCTCCTGTTCATTGCTTGGGTTCGTCAACGGCATCCAGTTCTTCACCTGCCCCGGCAGATTCGCGGACCACGGGGTGTCATCGGCGCTGCACCCGCGTCTCTTCTTGAAGCGTGAGGCCAGTACGGCCGAGCCAGTAGGTCTTTCGGAATCGTCGGACGAGACCCGGGGCGACTTCGGACTCATCTGGATGCCAGAGGTCAACGACAACACGCCCGGAGAAAATCGTGACGCTGTTGATCTGGAACCCAGGTCCTCCGCCCAAGACCTCCGGCACGTACGCGTTGGCCTGACCGTGGTCATTGATCACCGCCACAAGATCGTAATACGCGTAGGGCGCTCCCGATGTCTCACGCTTCAGAACCAGCGCCGCATCATTGACCCCGTCGCCGTCCAGGTCACCCCAAGCGATCCACTGCCGCTGCAGGGAGACCCTACAGCTAACGCTCACCAAACCAAGACGAGTAAAGGACCCAAGGTACACTCCGTCCGTTAGCCTAAGTCCATACGCGCTCGTTTCCCAAAGAGGAGCAACACGATCCGAGTCCTCTGACTTGTAGTACGTCCCATTCAGCAAATCTTCCAACTTGAGTGGCGAAACTGCAGTTCCGATCGAGGATGAGGAAGCGTGCACATGCGCGCACCCCGCGCTCATCAACCCGAAAGCGATGACAAGGAAGGCACGGTTGGGGTACTGGAGCACTCTCACATCGCACCTCCATGCCCGGTGTTCTGGTTCGGGTGGATCTCCATGCGGCTTGAAATTCCTGTCATTCCGTCACCAACTCGCCGTCTGCCGGCGAAGAACCGGGCAACTCTCCCAACTACA
>CAWHYG010000002.1:0-53672 GCA_963833505.1 Candidatus Eiseniibacteriota bacterium
CGATGGTCGTCTTCGCTCACAGGTCATGATGTCGTTGGGCGTTTCGTTCCCCCTGGCTCGCGAGCCGGCGGCGACAGGCGGCTGACCTCCCTGGGAAGTTCTCACACCCCGGCGCTTGATCCGGGAATGAACCTGTCGGGAGAGCATTCGATGTCCCGGCTTTGTCCCCACTCCGCATGATTCATAGGCCCCCGGCTGCGGCAGCGGATCTGCCCGTCGTGACTGCGTTGCACTTGCCTTCAGTCTTCGACATACTGCAGGGAGTATGCCTGCATCTGCGGGCGGCGCGCGCCTGTGCCTTCCGGGCATCTCCGGTGCCTCGCGTCGGGCGATCACGAATAATCCGGGCTGACAGGCAAGCGCAACCACCAAGAAGCGGCGTGATGCCAGCTCAGTACGGGCAGGCCCGCTACGCACCCTTGGGCCGGGTCTGAGAAGTTGATTTCATCAGGCGCCGCCCCGTAGTGTCCACCTCATGACCACGGATGAACCGGTCGGCGCCGGCCTGGAGGCCCCGAAAGCCGGCGTCGCCGAGCGATCGACGACGCCTTCGTCGCTTCCAGGGCCCAGCGTCTCCCGCAGCGATCTGAACCGCTCTCTCTGGATGGTCGCGCTGGGCCTCTTCATCACGACCCTGGGGCAACCCAGCGTGATCGGCGGGCTGCCTTTCCGCATCCTCTTCAAGGAAAAGCTGCACATGAGCGCCGGCCAACAGGCCGTGTTCCTCATGATCTCGACCGGCGCCTGGTATTTCAAGCCGCTGGCCGGGCTGCTCTGCGACAGCTTTCCGCTGTTCGGGACGCGGCGTCGTTCCTATATGATCCTGAGCGGTCTCCTGGCCGGGACCTGCTGGCTCCTGTTCTGCGGGGCGCGCACCTACGGGCAATTCCTGGTCCTCACCCTCATCCTGAACTCGGTCATGGTGATCGCGAGCACGGTGGTGGGGGGCATCCTGGTCGAGGCCGGGCAGACCGGCGGGATGACTGGGCGGCTGAGCTCGGTCCGATATGCGATCGAGAACATCATCACCATTATCACCGGGCCGCTGGGCGGACTGCTTGCCACCTTGACCTTCATCTGGACCGGCAGCATCGGAGCCGCCCTGCTCTGGGCGTTGGTCCCGGTCACGATCCTGCTCCTGCGCGAGCCGAAAACCGCGCGCCGGGACACGACCGTCTGGACGAACGCGGCCGCGCAGCTCCGGATCATCGTTCGCTCCGGCACCATGTGGTCGACCGCGGGATTGATGTTCCTGGTCTTCATCGCGCCGAGCTTCGGGATTCCCCTCAACTACTACCAGCTCGACGCGCTTCACTTCAGCCCGCAGTTCATCGGTTTCCTGCAGATGCTCGGAGGGATCGGGGGCGTTCTGGCCGCGGGGCTCTATGCCTTGATCTGCCGCAAGATGCGGCTTCTGCCCTTGCTCTACGGCGGGATCTTCCTGAACGCGGGCAGCAGCCTGCTCTACCTGGGATATCACAACGCCCACGCCGCCATGCTGATCGACTTCTCGAACGGATTCCTGGCCTACCTGGGGATCCTGCCGCTCTTCGACCTCGCGGCCCGCGCGACGCCGCGCGGCAGCGAGAGCTTCGGCTACGCGCTCATCATGAGCGTGTACAACATCGCGGTCTTCGCCGTCTCCCAGCCGATCGGCTCCCGCCTCTACGACTACTGGCACCAGGATCTGATGAAGCTCGTCTGGCTCAGCACCGGAACTTCGCTGCTCGCGCTCGTCCTCGTTCCGTTCCTGCCCAGGATCCTGACCTCGACGTCGGAATCCGAGGTCGGTTCAGCGCGCGCCTGACGGGCGCCGCCGGCGCCCCTTCGACGATGCATCAAGATTCCCGCCGCGTCACCCGCGAGTCGAAGCGCGTCCGGATGTACTCCTGCGCACTCTCCGGGGCCAGCTTCACTGTGCCCGGGCCGCTCCGTACGAAGAAATCGCCCTCGGCCGTGGCCTCGAGTTCCTTCCATTTCAGGAACACCGGCTCCGGACTGCGCCGGCAGCTCACCACGCAGACAGTCTTGCCCTGCACGACCTGCGCCTTCGGATCGATGCAGGTCCCCGCACGATCGCCAAGGCCGTTGCGTACCACCTGGGCGAGGTGGCGCATGAACTTGTCGTCGCTCTCGAGCTGGTCGTGCTCGATACCGACAATCGATCCGTCGTCCGCCACGCCGATCAGGAGGTCGCCGCCCTCCGTGTTCAGGAACGCGGCAATCGTCTTGAGCACGGCGTGGGTCACGCCCTGGTCGTCCTGCCGATTCTCCTTCAGACTCCAGCGCAGGGTCGACTTGAACTCGAGCGTTTTCGACTCCCCGCGCTTGATCAGCTCCTCGGCGTTGCGGTGAGCGCGCAGGTACTGGTCGAAGAGGAAGTTCTTGACCGCCTCTCCGAACGCCCGGTCGTCGGTGATACGCTTATAAAGGTCGAAGTTCGAGTCGACGATCTCCTGGATCACGTGCTCGACTTTCTGGTCGAAGGTGAGCCGGACGTTCTCCCGTGTGTTCACGCGCGCGGCGGCGTCGAGCGCCGCGTCGTCATCAAGCTTGTCCATCATCTGGCCGAGGGTCACGCGATGCTCGGGGCCGAGGTTCAGGCCGAAGCGCTCGTTCAGCTCGGCGATGATGTGCGAGAGCGTCTCCAGCTCCTCGGGCGCGGTGCCGTGGGTGCCCTTGGTGCCCACGGGCTCGAGCACGCCGGGCTTACGCTCGAGCGTGATCTTCCCGCTCCCCGTCTGCTGGATGCGGTACGACTCCATGTCGATGTTCTGCTGGACCTCGCGCGGAAGCGCATCGCGGTCGGCGGGTAGGAGCCGGCGCAGGTGCCGCGCAAAGACGTAGAGCTTCTCGAGCTCGGCGTCGACGAAAGTGAGCACTTGCGCCAGGAAGGCATAGAGCCGCGCGTAATCGGTAAGCTGGCCGCGAAGGTCCGTGCGCTCCTCCTCCGGCATCTCGTTGAAGCGTTCGACCAAGGGGGTCAGCACTGCGTAGAGCTGGTCCTGAGTGGCTTTGGGATTGAAGTAGACCTTGGCAAACGCCTCCACGTCGGCCTCGATGTAAACGGGGAAGGCGGCGAGTCGCGTCTGGATTTCGTAAAGGAGATTCGGATCGGTGGCTTCGGAGAGCAGCGTCGTCTCGTAGTAGGGCTCGAACGCCGCCTGGATCTCCTCGGCCCCGTTGGCGAAGTCGAGCACCAGCGTGCCCTTCTTTTCCGGGTGGGTGCGGTTGAGCCTTGATAAGGTCTGCACCGCGTTCACGCCACCGAGCTTCTTGTCCACGTACATCGTGTGGAGCAGTGGCTGGTCGAAGCCGGTCTGGAACTTGTTGGCGACGATCAGGAAGCGGTACTCGGGGCGCTCGAAAGTCTTGGCGGTCTGGGCCTCGGGACAACCGTTCATGTTGGACTCGGTGTAGGTCCGCCCGGCGTCCTGCACCGTCCCGGAGAACGCCACGAGCGCCTTGAACGGATAGCCGCGCTCGGCGACGTAGCGATCCACCGCGAGCCGGTACCGCACCGCATGCAGGCGCGAGCGCGTGACGATCATCGCCTTGGCCTTGCCGCCGATCTCGCCCTGCGCCTGCGCCGCGAAGTGGTCGACGCAGATCCTCACTTTCTCGTTGATGGCGTGCGGGTGCAGCTCAACGAATGACTTGAGCAGGTACTCGGCCTTCTTCTTGTCGTAGCGCGGGTCGTTCTCGACCTTCTTGAGGAGACGCCAGTAGGCCTTGTAGGTCGTGTAGTTCGCCAGCACGTCGAGGATGAACCTCTCCTGGATGGCCTGGCGCATGCTGTAGAGATGGAACGGCCCGAACTTCCCGTCGGCGCGCCGCACGCCGAACAGCTCGAGCGTCTTGGGCTTCGGCGTGGCGGTGAAGGCGAAGGTCGAGAGGTTCGGGAGGCGCCCGCGCTTCTCCATCTCCGCGAGGACGACGCTCTCCAGCTCCTCCTCCGGCGTCGTCGCCCCCGCTTCCTCCGATTCCGCTTCCTCGAGCGAGCCGGAGGAGAGCACGGCCTTCAGGCTCTTGGTGCTTTCGCCCGACTGCGAGGAGTGGGCCTCGTCCACGATGACGGCAAAGCGCTTGCCCGGCAGGTCGCCGATCTCCTTCGCGATGACCGGGAACTTCTGGAGCGTCGTGACGATGATGGTCTTGCCCGATTCAAGCGCGTCCTTGAGCTGGCGGGAGGTGGTGTCGATGTTCTCGACTACGCCGAGAGTCTGCTCGAACTGGCGCATCGTCGTTTGGAGCTGGCGGTCGAGCACGCGGCGATCGGTGACGACCACGATCGAATCGAAGACGCGCCGATCGCCGGCGTCGTGCAGCGTCGAGAGCTGGTGCGCGAGCCAGGCGATGGTGAAGCTCTTGCCGCTGCCGGCCGAGTGCTGGACAAGGTAGCGCTGCCCCGCGCCGTGCGCGCGAGCGTCGGCCACGACACGGCGCACGCAGTCGAGCTGCTGGTAGCGGGGGAAGATGAGGAAGCGCCGGCCGGTCTTTCGGCCCTTCTCGTCTTCTTCCTCGACCTCGTGGATGAACTGGCGCACCAGGTCGAGCACGCTGTCGCGCGCCCAGGTGTCCTCCCAGAGATACGCGGTGGCGTATCCCTTGCGCGTGGGCGGCACGGGCGGGTTGCCGGCGCCGCCGAACTTGCCCTGGTTGAAGGGCAGGAAGCGCGTGTTCGCGCCGGCGAGGTGCGTCGTCACGTATACGAGGTCCGGGTCCACCGCGAAGTGCGCGAGACAACGGCCGTAGGCGAGGAGCGGCTCGCGCGGGTCGCGGTCGGTCTGGTACTGGCGGATCGCGTCCTCGACGTCCTGGCCGGTGAGAGGGTTCTTGAGCTCGGCGGTGAAGATCGGGACGCCGTTCAGGAAGAGCACCAGGTCGAGGCTGTTCTCGTTCTTCGCGCTGTACCGGAGCTGGCGCACCGCGGAGAAGAGGTTCGCCGCGTGCAGCCGCCGGGTCTCCTCGTTGAGGCCGCTCGCGGGGCGGAAGTACGCGAGCCGGAACTTGCAGCCCGAGTCCTTGAGGCCGCCCCGCAGCACGTCGAGCGCGCCGCGCCGCTCGATCTCGGAAGCGAGGCGCTTCAGGAACTGCTCCCGCACCGCCGTGCCATGGTGCTGCTCGAGCTTCTTCCATTCCTTGGGCTGTGTGGCGAGGACGAAGTCCACCGCGTCGCGCGGCAAGAGACAGAGCGCGCGGTCGTAGTCCTCGGGACGCCGCCTGTGGTAGCCGCCCGGCGGGATCTCGCCGTAGGGGGGCGACGTCTCGCGCACGGCGGTAGGGTCACCCGCGCAGGCGTCAGGGCCGTTCCAGAGCAGGCCGCACTCGATCGCCTCCTCGAAGGCGCGCTCGGAGATCTCGGGGGTCATGGGGCCTCCGTTCCCTCGTTCAATATCGTGAGGTACCCGTCATAGGCGAAGAGACGGTTACGGCGCTTGCCGGTCAGCTCTCGGGCGATGCCGAGATCAACGAGAACCCCCATGGCGGATGATGCTGCCGGGAAGGAAAGGCCGGTTGACTGGCAGACATTGGCCATGGAGGTGATCGGCCGCGACTTCATCGCCTCGTGCACGCGAAGAGCGGAACCGGCGCGCCGCCCTCGGGTCTCGACCTTGGCACGGTCCGCCCCGAACACTTGCACGATGCGATGTGCTGTCGAAACCGCGCCTTCCCCCGTGACGCGCACCCCTTCAAGGAAGAATGCGATCCAAGCTTCCCAATCCCCTTCCCGTCGGGTCCGCTCCAGCAGGTCGTAGTAGGACGATCGGTTGGTTTTGAAGAACAGGCTCAGGTAGAGGAGTGGTTCGCGGAGAACTCCTGCGTGACACAGGAGGAGCGTGATCAACAGGCGGCCCACGCGGCCGTTGCCATCAAGGAACGGATGGATCGTCTCGAACTGGGCATGAGCCAGGCCGGCCCGAATGATCTGCGGCAGGTCGGGTGGTTCCGCGTGCAGAAACGCCTCCAGCGCGGCCATCGAATCCTGGAGCCGGGCCGGTGGCGGTGGGACGAAGACCGCATTACCCGGCCGAGTGCCGCCGATCCAGTTCTGCGACTTGCGGAACTCTCCGGGATCCTTGCTGCTTCCCCGGCCACGCGAGAGCAGGACTCCATGGATCTCGCGGATGAGGCGGTTGGAGAGCGGAAATCCCTCGCGCAGTCTCGCCATTCCGTGCTCGAGCGCGGCGACGTAGTTCGAGACCTCGACCACGTCATCGACGGGGACGCCTGGAGCCTCGTCCAGCTCGAAGAGGAGCAGATCCGAGAGAGAGGACTGCGTTCCTTCGATCTGCGATGAAACGACTGCCTCCTTGCGGACGTAGGCGTAGAGGAACAGCGACTTGTCAGGGAGGAGGGCCGAGACGCCATCGAGTCGGCCGAGGGCAAGCACCGCCGATTCGAGCGCACGATGAGATTGACCGTCCAATAACAGCGCCGGATCCGGTGGCAGGGGGGACGGAACGAACGCCCTGACCGCTTCGCCAGCGAGGGAACTCACTTCGTATCTTCCGGTTTCGCCGCGGTGCATCTCCGGTGGCCTCCTGTTCAGGGATTCTGAATAGGCACGATCGCTATTAAGAATTCACCCGGAAAGTCTAAACAAGACACGGATCCGAGACAAGGGAATTCCCGCAGACCAAGCGACTCGGGTTCAGTCGGCCTCGCCCCGGACATCGATCTTGCCGATCACCGCGGCGGAGATGAGAGCCGTGCGGAGCTCCCTGAGGCGCCCGATGGCGGTGCGGACCTTGGCGACGAGGGCGTCGATTTGGGCCGTCTCCCGGTCGAGGAACGCGGCGATGCCGCGTTGCTCCTCTGCGGGAGCAAACGGGAATCGATAATGCTTCAGCTGAATCGCTGTGAGGTGGTCGATAGTGTTCTGATTGCCAGCGCCTGTGAATACGCCACGCTTCGCCACCATGTACATCAGGTAGTAAAAGAAACGCGGGGCATCGCGCTCGGCGCGCGGCCTTACCCTATGAAGCGCCTTCTGGTAGAAGCACGGTTCGGCCTCCCCACTCCACATCGCAGTCCTGCCGACCTCACCGCCCTCACAAACAAGCAGATCTCCCGGACGAACCGAATAGCGCTCGCGCTCCGACGGTGCGAAATCCATCTCGGGCAGCGCGTCTGTGTTCACAACGTCCCATTGCACGTCAACGTTCCGCAGGTAGCGTCCGGAAAACTCACCAGTCACCCGCTTGGCATCGAGCATCTTCCCCAACGCTACCTCGTATCGCGCGTGGACCGGTGCCACCTCCCAATGCGCCGGAATCTCCCCCAGCCACTCGACGCCGGAGTCCTTCATGGGGACGGTCGGGTCGAGGCCCTTGGTGACGGCGTGGGTGATCAGGGCGGTGCGCTTCTCCTGGAGCAGCCCGATCAGCCGCTCCTTCTTCGCCACCAGCGCATCGATCCGCGCCGTCCCGCGGTCGAGGAAGGCGGCGATGGCGCGTTGTTCGGGCTCGGGGGGGATGGCGAACAATCCAGTCCTGATGGCATCGCCACCGAGACCGAAACGCGTGATGCCGTTGGCGGCTACCCGGAACTGGTCGCGTGGCCCGATCGCCGAGAAGGCGCGGCTAAGGAACGCCCCGACGCATCCGTCGTCGGGGCGAACAATTGCGAGGTGGTAACCGCAGAGCACGTCCGGCAGATTCTCAGTGACCACCGCCGAGACGGCGATGTCGGTCCACGACTCCGAGTCCTTGGTGATGAGGACATCCCCGGCGAAAAGCGAGAACCGCCTCAGTTGCTCGCGTGTCGCCGTCGCTGACATGAACTCCAAGTCGGGCGTGATGCGCTCGTTGTAGTAGACGTCCGTGTAGTTGCAGAGTCGCACGGCCTCCTGACCTTCGACAGACGTCTTGTCGACGTTGCTCAGCTGGACGGACGCAAACGCCTTCAGCCGCTTCACCTCCCAATTAGCCGGAATCTCCCCCAGCCACTCGACGCCGGAATCCTTGTAGGCCGGGTACGGCTTGAACCGCCGCGGGGCGCTCATCGCCACGGTCCTCCACCCGGCCACCTGCTGGAAACCCTCTCCCCCGCCACGATAGCGTCTCGCACCAGGCCCAGGAGCTGAATGATGCGCTCGCCGACCATCTCGAACTGGGCAGGCGGCGGGATCAACACGGCACCTGCTGCGAGATAGTTGCGCCAGCGCCTTGCCATCTCGGGCGTCTGGTAGAAGGCCGGAGTGAGGACACGCGGTGCCTCGTCGGTCCAATTCGTCCCGCGGCGCTCGAAGCAGGCGGCCACCGCGCGCTGTAGCGTCGCACCCTCGAAGGCGAATGCTCCGGCGAGTGCCCATACATCGTGAAAATCCTTCATCCGGCTGTTCCGCGTGTCGAGCTTGACCATCGCCTCGAACTTCTCCGCCACCGTCAGCTCGCGCGGATAGGCGCGCAGCCGCGGAGCGGGCAGCGATGACAGCAAGGTCGGATAGGTGACCTCCTCCGGCTCGATGGCGACGGCGTCGCCCACGCCGATGTCTAGCTGCACCGCGATGCGAGCCTTGGCGAGGAACGCGCGGAACCGGGCGCGCTTGCCGGAATACTCCTCGTCCGGCCGGATCGTCTCGACGACCAGTTCGGAGAGATCGAAGCGCAGGCCGTCCTCGGGGCACGGGACGGCGCAGATCTCGGTGACGAGCGACCGGATCGCCTCGTCGTCCGCGGCCCCTGAAGCGAGGACATCCACGTCGCGGGTCGCGCGGTAGGGATCGGGGAGCCACACCGCCAGCAGACTGGCACCCTTCAGCAGGCAGCGATTCGCAGGCTGCAGAGGCTCCGAGGCGGTAGAGCAGCCGTTCGGCGGCGAAGCGCGCAAGCGTCCGCTCGAACTCCTCGCCCTTGTTCTTCGCCTCGTCGAACAGGCGGGCGCGGACCGAAGCTGCGACGTCGGGGCTCATGTCGACCTCACGTCCAGCGCCGCGCTCAGGCGGCGTGACGGTAGAACCTCCGCCACGCGCGACAGCTCGGCGACCGTTGCCTTGCGCTGGCGCAGCGCATCCTGGAGCGCCTCCATCGCGGTCTCGGGCCCCACCAGACGCTCGAAGCGGAAGCAGTCGGCGACGGTGCGCGCGGGCGAGGTGATGCGCGCCGGCACGCCCTCGAACTCGGTCTTCTGCACCCCGAACGTCCAGGCTGGGCCGCTGAAGCGCACGATGCGCAGCCGGAGTTCCCTCAGGCGCGGCGCGCGGGCCTTGTGCGGAATCGCGATCCAGACCTCGGCCGGCGTCTGGGTTCCGATGCCGTGGACGCGCAGCGCCGAAAGCAGGCAGACCATGCTGTTCGGCACGCGCGCACAGGCCATGGCGAGCGAGTAGTTCTCGGTCGGCTCGGCGTCCGCGACCCGGTACAGCCCGCGGCCGACGCGCTCGACGCTGCCGGAGCGCACGAGAGCAGGGAGTTGGTCGCGGGTCAGGCCGGCCGCCTCGATCTGGACCGGGCGGAAGAACCCGGTGATGCCGGCGGCATGGAGTCGGCCGAGGGGCCCGTCAGTCCCGACGTCTCGACTCATTTTGTCGGCACGGGGTCGTGGCATGCCGACAATATGCGTCAGTCGGTGGTTGTGGTCCACACAAAATGTCGGCACAAAGGACGGGCTGCCGACATTCTGCGCCCATTACCCAGCCCGCCCGCCCGTCACCTCCGCCAGCATCCGCATGATGTCGCCCTCAATGGCCCGAATGTCGGCCTCGATCTCCTCGAGGGGGCGCGGTGGGGTGTAGCGGTAGAAGTAGCGGTTGAAGTTGATCTCGTAGCCGATGAGGCCAACGCGGCCGTCCTTCGGATCGCGCTTGCCGGTGTCGATCCAGGCGTCCGGGACGTGAGGCGTCACCTCGCGGCCGAAGAAGGCGCGCACGCTGGCTGGCACGCCCTCGGCATCGGCAGGATCGTCGCCGGGCTGCAGCGGGACGCTCTCGGTGTCCCGCAGCTCCGGATCTGGCTCCGGGTTGCCGTCCTGGTCGCGGCAGATCACGCCCGTCTCGTCCCGCTCCGAGAGCGCGGAGAGGATCGCCTTGCGAACGGGCGCCGGAAGCTTCAGGCCGCCCTTGCGGGCCGCGGCGTCCAGCGCACGCTCGAACTCGTCGCGGTCCGTGAACCTGGTGGCCGGGAGCCCACGCAAGAGCGCGCGGATCGCCTCCTGCAACGCGCGCCCCTCGGCCTGCTCCTTCGCGGCCGCCGCGCCCTTCTTCTTCGACTGGGCGAGCGACTGGAAGCCTTTCTCCTCCTCGAGCCGCGCAATGCGTTCGGCAGCCGCCTGGAAGCTCAGCCGCAGCGGGCGTTCGACGGTGATCTTGCGGAAGCCGAAGTGGGTGCTCGGGAAGATGCGGCTGACCACGACCTCTTCGTCCTTCCCGTTCCTCATGATCCTGCGCATCTCTCCGTCGCGGAAGCCGGCGAGGAGCTTCACGATGTCCTGCGCCCGATCCGGCGGGATCTCGCGGCGTTTGTCGCCAAGGCTCTTGCGCATCGGTACGCTGAAAAGTCCCGACTTGGCCTCCTGATCGAAGTGCGAGGCGTCGATGAGCTGCACCTTCCCTTTGCGTTCGGCAGCCTTGCGGTTGGTCACGACCCACACGTAGGTCGCAATCCCCGTGTTGTAGAAGAGCTGCTCGGGTAGAGCGATCAGCGCCTCAAGCAGGTCGTGCTCGAGGATAAAGCGGCGAATCTCGCTCTCGCCGCTCCCGGCGTCGCCGGTGAAGAGCGGCGAGCCGTTCATGATAATGGCGATGCGCGAGCCGCCTTCCTTCGGTTCCTTGGCGTGCGCCAGCATGTGCAGCAGGAAAAGGAGCTGGCCGTCGCTGATCCGCGGCAGCCCCGGACCGAAGCGGCCGGAAACGCCGCGCTCGTGCTCGGCGCGCACGGCGTCCTCGTCGCGCTTCCAGTCCTTGCCATACGGCGGATTGGCGATCAAGTAGTCGAAGCCGCGTCCCGCGTGGCGGTCGTTCGACAGCACGCTTCCGTAAGAGATGTTGTCCGCGTCGCGTCCGGTCGGGTCTTTCATGAAGAGGTCCGACTTCGAGACCGCCCACGTCTCGGGGTTCACCTCCTGCCCGAAGAGGTGGATCTCGGCGGCAGGGTTGATGGCGGGGCGCAGCAGGTCGCCGTACTTGCGCAAACCGACGGTGACGTGCTCCTTGGTGATCATGAGCATGCCGCCCGAACCGCAGCAGGGGTCGTAGACCGTGCGCACGACGCCTTTGCGCCCCATGCGGTCCGAGTCGCCGGCGAGCATCAGGTCCACCATCAGGTGCACCACGTCGCGTGGCGTGAAGTGCTCGCCCGGGTTCTCGTTCAGCGCCTCGTTGAACTTGCGGATCAGCTCCTCGAAAATCGTGCCCATCGTGGGGTTGTCGATCTTGTCCGGGTGGAGATCGACGTTCTTGAACCGTTCGAGCACCTGGAAGAGAAGACCCGCCTCGTCGAGCTTGCTGATCGTGTTATCGAAGTCGAACTTCTCGATCACCTCGCGCATGTTGGGGCTGAAGCCGGCGATGTAGTTGCGCAGGTTGGCGGCAAGGTGGGGGGCGTCCGCCAGCAGCTTCTCGAAGTCGTAGCGGGAGGTGTTGTAGAAGGCGAAACCGGAGGCGCGCCGGAGCTGGGCATCGAGATCCCCGAGGCCCTTGCCCTTGAGCTGTCCCTGGCGCTCGAGGGCCTTCTTCTTCGTGTCTGCCAGCACGCAGTCGAGGCGGCGCAACACGGTGAGCGGAAGGATGACGTCCTGGTACTTGCCGCGTTTGAAGGTGTCGCGGATGAGGTCCGCGACGCCCCAGAGGAAGCTGACGATCTCGCTGTGATTCACTCCTTCGCCTTACCGGATCACCGCCCAGCGAACCATCTTGTGCCCCGCCGGCGTCTCGAGGCGGATGATGTAGAGCCCCGCCGGCAGACGGCGGCCGGCGCGATCCAGCGGCTCCCAGCTCCGCTGATAAGATCCCGGTTTCATTCCGGGCCAGAGGCTCTCGGAGACCTCGCGGCCTTCCAGATCGAAGACCCGCAAGGTGACGTCCCCGGAGCGCGGCAGTGTGAAAGCCACGGTGGGGGCGCCCGCCGCGGGATTCGGCCGGACGCTCAAGGACATGACAGCAGCCGGCATCTCGGCCGGCAGCGGCCCGAGCACGTTCTCGAGTCCCTGCGGCCCGAAAACCTCGACCTGATACTCGTAGGGCACGCCGGGTTCCGCCCCGGTGTCGAGGTACTGGAACTGCCCGCCGTTCGGCCTCAAGAGCGACGTGATCTCCGTCCAGGATCCGCCGGGGACCCGCCGTTCCACGCGCAAGCCGGTCAGGTCGAATCCGTCCAGAATCCGGCAGGTGACGAGGATCCCATCGTCGCGAGCGACGGCGGTGGGCGCAAGCAGCACCGGGGTATTCGCGTCCACGATGTAGAACGACCAGCCCCGCGGAGGCTTGCTCAGATGCGAGTATCCGGCGGCCTGGTCGACCGCCCGCACGCGCCAGTAATACATCGTGTGAACGTGGAGAATACCCGGCAGGAACGCGTAGGTGGTGTCGGTCTGCGTGTCGATCGAATCCGCGGTGGTGAAGGTCGGATCCTGGCCCCAGATGAGATGGTAGCTCACGGTATCCGCCGGATCGATGGGATGGGCCGCCTGCCAGAACAGGGACGGCTGATCGGTGTGGAGCGAATCTCCGTTCGCGGGCAGAAGGAGCTGGAAGGTCCCGATGGGCGGGGGCGGACACTGCGCCGCGATGACCTGCATTCCCGAGCCGGCGTCGGCGATGAAGGCGTAACCTCCGGAAACGGCCGTATCTTGCGCGTAATCGGGCGTCTTGACCGTGCCCAGCGATGTCGGAAGAGCCGGATTGGACACGTCGACGATCTGCACCCCGGACGAACCCAGCGCCACGTAGGCGGTCAAACCCGAGACGGTCACTCCGGTGGCGGAGCCCGCGAGCTGCAGGCTTCCCACGATGGTGGGTTTGGTGGGGTCGGTCACATCGGCGATCTGCAGTCCGGAGGTCAGATCCGCCAGGTAGGCATAATGTCCCACGAGGCTGACGTTCATGGCCTGTCCCGGCGTGGTCAAGTGACCGAGGATCCGGGGAGAGGTGGGATTGGCCACGTCGACGATCTGGAGCCCGCCGTAGTCGTTCGCGATGTAGACCAGCGAATCGACGACCACGTCGCCCCGTGCCACGTTGGTGAGCGGGAGCGTTCCCACGATCTGTGGAGAAGCCGGATTCGAGACGTCGGCGATCTGGAGGCCGCCGGTCTGACAGGCCACGTAGGCGTGTGTTCCGGCTGCGGCGACGCCCAGGGCGAATCCGGGGTTGCTGACCGATCCGAGAATGGTGGGCGACGTCGGGTTGGCTACGTCGATGGCGATGAGCAGGTCGGACTGGTCGTCTGCGACGTACGCCAGCGTGTCCACGACGGCGAGGTCATGGGCCCAGGACGGTGTGTCCACGGAGCCCACGATTCGAGGACTCACGGGATTGGAAACGTCCATGACCTGGAGCCCGCTGTTTCCGTCGGCAATGTAGGCATAGGTTCCCGAAACGGCCAGGGCGTCGGATTCTCCGGGAGTGTCGTCGCCACCGAGGATCGGAGGCGCGATCGGATTGCTCGCGTCCACGATCTGAAGGCCGGCGGAATAGTCCGCAACGTAGGCGAAACCGTTGGCCACCCGGACCTCTTGCGGATGGCCGATGTCGGGCATGGCGAGCTGCCCGACCAGGGTGGGGTGCGCCGGGTTCGTCACGTCAAAGGTCATGAGACCCCAGTTCCAGACGGTGACAAATGCGTATCCGCCCGAGACGTCCACGCCGTGCGCGATATCGGGCGTGACCACCCCGCCCACGATGTGGGAGTTGGCCGCGTTCGAGATATCGACGATCTGAAGTCCCGAGGTCTTGGCCGCGACGTAGGCGTAGGTTCCCTGTATGGCGACGTCCATGGCCATGTCGGTTGTCGGCACCGTCATAAGGATGGTCGGAACGGCGCTGCTGGAAACATCGACGACCTCGAGGCCGACGGCGCCGTCTGCCACGTAGGCCGTCGTCCCCACCACTGCGACGTTGTACGCGTAGCTTGGAAGACGCAGGCTCCCCAGGATTTTGAGCGCGGCAGGGTTGGAGACGTCGATCACGATCAGTCCGGCCTGGAACGCGGCCACGTAGGCGATGGTTCCGACCACCGCCACGCCATAGGCGGGGCCCGACGTGACGATGGATCCCGCCAGGTGCGGATTCGCGGGGTTGGACACGTCGACCACGAGTAGACCGGAGTTCTGGTCGGCGACATATACATCATTGCCGGCGGCGGTCACGCCCAGCGCATAACCGGTGGTTGCGAGCTGGCCCACCACGTGGAGACTGTCGGCGTTGGACACGTCCACGATCTGCAGTCCGGCTGCGTGAGCGGCGACAAAGGCGAGGTTCCCCTTCACCGCGACGCCCCAGGACTGGTCCGGCAGGGCGATTCCGCTCCGCAGATGAAGATATTGGGTGTAGTCCACGCAGGCTGCGCCCGTCGATGGGCGCAACAGCGAACTGAGAACGAGGGCCGCCAGGCCTACGTGGGGCAACCGGGCCATAGAACGGCTCGAGGATCGCGGTACCATGTTGGTCCCCCCTCCCTGATCCCAATTCCAGCCGAAAAATCCAGGTCGGCTTCCGGCAAGATCGAGCATAGCACCAACTTCGGAGAAGGGGCAGCCCGGCACAAGAACGATCGGTCTGGTCGAACGGCACCGACGGGGGACCGATGCGGCAGGACCCACGCCGGAGGCGCGGAGTCTCGGCGTCGGCGGACATCGATCCGTGTCGTTTCGGCGCGAGTCGCGCGGATCATTCTGATGCCGCCTCCGAGCCTGACCGATGCCGGATGAATGCTCGGGCGATCTGGTCTACCCTCCCCGCGATGATCGCTCTTCTTCTCCAAAACCCGCTTCTGCTGCTCTTCGTGGTGCTGGCGGTCGGGTATCCGCTCGGCCGGATCAAGATCGCCGGCGTCAACCTCGGGGTGGCCGCGGTGCTGTTCGCCGGGCTGGCCATCGGGGCGCTCCATCCGGACATGAAGCTTCCGGAGCTGGTCTACCAGCTTGGACTGGTTCTCTTTGTCTACACCGTGGGGCTGAGCAACGGCTCGGGTTTCATCGCCTCGTTCCGCCGCCAGGGGCTGCGCGACAACCTCCTGGTCGCCGGAGCGCTCGTCTTTGGCGCCCTACTCTGCGTGGCGGCGGCGCGGATCGTGCACCTGCGGCCCACTCTGGCGGCGGGCCTGTTCGCGGGAAGCCTGACCAACACGCCGGCGCTCGCTGCTCTTCTTGATGTAATCAAGGCGTCCTGGCCGGCCGCGCAGCGCGACGCCGCTTTGGCCGATCCGGTGGTCGGGTACTCCGTCACCTATCCGATCGGAGTGGTGGGGACGATCCTGGCGATCGTCGCGAGCCAGCGGCTCTGGAAGGTCGACTACGCCCGTGAGGCGACCGCTCTCCGTTCGTTGGGCGGAGGCGGCGCGACCCTGCCGAGCGCGACCGTGCGGGTGACCCGGACGGATGCGGGCGCGCGGACGGTCGGCGAGATCGTCCGCGACCAGGCGTGGGACGTGGCGTTCGGTCGCGTCTTTCGCGGCGGCCACGCCCTTCCGGTGCAAGGAGGCATGCGCTTCCAGTCCGGCGACCTCGTCACCGTCGTCGGAACTCCGGAGAATCTCGAGCTCGCCACCGCCTATCTGGGAGAGGCCAGCGCGCGGCTCATCGACCTCGATCGAGGCGAGCTGGATTATCGCCGCATCTTCATCTCGAATCCCAAGGTGGTCGGTCGGAGGCTCAAGGACCTGAACCTCGGACGCCGTTTCGGCGCGGTCGTGACCCGCCTGCGCCGCGGCGACACCGAGTTCGTTCCTCACGGAGACACCGTTCTCGAACCCGGAGATCGGGTGCGCGTCCTCACGCGCCGGAGTGAAATGGCCGCCGTGAGCGCCTTCTTCGGCGACTCCTACCGCGCACAGAGCGAGGTCGACATCCTCTCCTTCAGTTTCGGGCTCGGCTTGGGGCTCCTGCTCGGACTGGTTCCGTTTCCCCTGCCCGGCGGATTGACCTTTCATCTGGGCCTGGCCGGCGGCCCTCTCATCGTCGCCCTGGCGCTGGGCGCCATCGGCAGAACCGGCCCGTTCGTCTGGTCGCTTCCCTACAGCGCAAACCTCACGCTCCGCCAGGCCGGCCTGGTTCTCTTCCTGGCCGGCATCGGCACGCGCGCGGGCGGGGCGTTCTTCCAGACGATCCGGCGCGCCGACGGACTGGTGCTTCTCGCCGTCGGCGCCGTTGTGACCTGCGCCGTGGTTCTGGCCGCGCTTTGGGTTGGTCACCGGCTGCTCAAGATCCCGATGAGCCTTCTCGGCGGGATGATCGGAGGTTTGCAGACCCAACCGGCCGTCCTCGGGTTCGCGCTGGAGCAGACCGGGAACGAGTTGCCCAACCTCGGTTACGCCACCGTCTATCCGACCGCGATCGTGCTCAAGATCATCCTGGCGCAGCTTGTGCTCGTGGGGGCGAAATAGCGGCGATCGCGCCAGGCAGGTCCTTCCTGATCGTGAACCGGTGCGGCCGGACGCTGCCGGTCCGCGCCCGCGACGATCGTCCACCCGCAGGCTCGGAGGAGCGACTCTGCGGCCTCGACTCGCGCAATTCAGAGGCCGGGAGGACCGCCCGGATCGCCGCGAACGGGGCCGCGGCATTGAGTCGGCGGCCTGCCAGGATGTCCCATTGCGAGACGCATCGGACGCCCAGAGCTCAAAGCGAGAGGACTCAAGCCTGGAAAACCGGATAACTCATTGAGTTTCAACGCCGCCTCGTTGGCACGATTCTGGACCTCACTTTCATGTGATTGTGAGCGGACGACTGTTGGTGAGCCAAAGATGACCGTGTCGCAGGAAAGTGCGTTCGGCCCCCCGGCGCACTTTCCTGCCCGGCATCCGGATCTCGGCATCGCAGCCCCGCCAAGGAGCTTTGACCGTCTTGTCCCAATCCGGCCCGGATCGGCCGAACCGCATAACCCGGTAGAATCCAGGCAGTTCCGATGACGCCGGTGCAACCAGGAAGCCTCCTGTCGGCCCTCGACACCCATCTCGTCCCTTTCCAGCCATAGCGGCACGGACCCGGATCACGTTCTCTATCGGCTAGTTATTCCAGAATAGAGGACATTGGCACCGCCGTTGCGTCCACGCAGCAGCTGTCCATCCGCTGAGGTCCTCCGGACTCCGGATCCAACAAGGAGAAGAAGATGATGTCTCGCCGCACGCTCACTTCCCTCGCGCTCGTCGCCATCGCCTGCACCTGGATTCTCTCCGGCTGTGGCCGGGATCGCGTGGTCGGTCCGCAATCTGCGCCCTCGAACGGCGTCGCCTCCAACTCGATCCAGTTTCTGAGACAGCCGACCGGGCCGGAGCCCATGTCCTGGGGAGGGCACCAGAAATCGGCTTCGGTGTTCATCCGGTCGCGTGATGGCGGACAGGTCCAGTGCGGCCGTTACACGCTCACCTTTCCGCCGGGAGCGCTCCCCCAGGACACGACCATCACCATCCAGGACGCCGGGGACGGCTATCTCCATTGCGTCCTGAAACCGCACGGCATCCAGTTCCTCGTTCCCGTCCAGCTCCAGATGAACCTGGATGGCATCAACGTCAGCCCCTACACCGACTGGACGATCTTCTGGCACAACGACGCGAACGGCAAGTGGGAAGATCAGCACGCGGTGTTCACTTCCAGCAGCCTGACCGCGAGCCTCCACCACTTCTCCGACTACCAGGGCGGCCGGGCCGGCTGGTAGGCGCAAGAACGGACATGGCGGACATCATGCTTGGGAATCGTCCAATGCCAGCGGGTGATCAAAAGGCGGGGCTGCGGCTGAGGACCGCAGCCCGCCTCTATGTTGCATCCGTCCTGGTTCTCGGGACCGGCCTCCTTGTCGGGGCCTGGAGCAAGTCCGGTCTCACCGGCGCGATGGTCCCTCTCTCCGCCCTCGGGTTCTGGGCCTTCTTCAGCCTGGCAGCGGAAAGCTTCTGGCTCGAAACCTCGACCCGCGCCGGAATGGTGAGCATGGCCCTCACCGTCAATGTCGCCAGCCTCTTCCTGCTGCCTCCGCACTTCGTCCTGGCGGTGGGGGCGTTGTCCGTCGGCCTCTCCGACCTGCTGCTCCACCGGCGCGGAGGGTTGAAGGCAGGATTCAACGCCGCCCAGACGGTGATCTCGCTCGCCGCCAGTCTCGCCGCGATCCGTCTGTTGGGCGGGCCGTTTGAGCCGAAAGGCTTGCTCTTCCTTCTCCAGCGACCGCTGGCTGTGGTCGCCGCCCCGTGTGTCTTCTTCGCGGTGAACACCCTTCTGGTCTCGGGCATCGTCAGCTTGAGTCGGGGCCTGCCGTTCTGGAAGGCATGGAGGGAGAACTTCGGATTCGGCTACCACCTGCTCTCGTCGGGAATCCTCTCGCTCCTCGGCCTGCTCCTGGTGGTTTCCTTCGACGGGCTCGGATACATCGCCGGGCTGCTTTTCCTGCTGCTCTTCTTCTTCATCCGCGATTCCTATCGCCGCTACCTGCGGGAACGGGCGCGCCGAATGCCCGAGCCGGCCTGAGAGGGTCAACCCGTCGCGGGCCCGCGCTCTCTCTCCTTCATGATGTCTTGACCCCGGAAGACGTCCTCAATCACGACCGGTAGGGGGGCACGGAGCCCTCGATCGTCAACCCGATCGAAATGGAAGGTCCGGCCTCGATCCTCTCGAGGTCGGAATCCAGGTGACAGACCACCTCAAGGCCAAGGTATAGAACGTCGTCTCCCGATCGAGGTCGTCCAGATCCGCCTGGGAGAGCGCGGTCCGGCACTCGGGGCACCAGATGGTCGGGGCATCCTTCCGGTAGACCCTGCCCCGGTTGTACAGATCGATCAGCAGCTTCTGGGCGGTCTTCCTCGAGCGGTCGTCGATCGTCCGATAGGAGTACTCCCAGTCGATGGACAGCCCCAACCGGTTCCAGAGCGATCGATATTCCTCCTCGGCATGGTCGCTGACTTCTCTGCACTTCGCGACGAAGGCCGAGCGCTCCGTGGCGGCGGCCTTGATTCCCAGCTCGCGTTCGACCAGCCGCTCGGTGGGCAGTCCGTTGTCGTCAAAGCCCATCGGGTAGAAGACGCGATACCCGCGCATTCTCCGGTAGCGGGCGACAAAATCGGTCTGACTGTAGGAATAGACGTGACCGAGGCTTCGGATCCGTCTACTCCTCTCGGAGAAGGAAACCTGTTCAGCAATTGTACCAGGGAACACTCGCCCAGCCAACCAAATGCTGGTGGCTCGAGTTCTGTAGAGGTTGCGGGATCGGCCCGAGCGGCCCGAACCGTGCGTGGTCAGCCCGTGCAACAAATTGTCGGAAGGAGCGTTA
Source organism: Candidatus Eiseniibacteriota bacterium (assembly GCA_963833505.1). Taxonomy (GTDB): domain Bacteria; phylum Eisenbacteria; class RBG-16-71-46; order CAIMUX01; family CAIMUX01; genus CAWHYG01. The sequence continues at coordinate 19,409 of CAWHYG010000002.1, forward strand.
TGTCAGCGCGACAACTGGCGAGGGCTCCGCGCTACCCGTTCCCCGGCTTCGCCACCGGCTGCGCCTTGATCTTGTCGCCGAGCTTCAGGCCCGAAACGACCTCGATCTGCATTCCGTCGGAGAGCCCGGTCTGGATGTCGCGGCGCTCGAATCTGTCCGGCGCCACCTCGATCTCGACGTACTTCTTCTCCTGGTCGAACTTGAGCAGGCTCTCGTTGATCGCGAGCACGCTGTCGCGCCGGTCGAGCACGATGTCGGCATTGGCGCTGTAGTTGTCGCGGATGATGATCCCGGGCTGCGGCTTGACCGCGGCGCGGATCTCGAACTGGATGGCGCCGTCCTGTTCGACGCCCTTGGGGGCGATCCGTTCCAGGACGGCTTCGATCGAAACGGTCTCGAGCGCGCCCACCGTCAGGAGCAGCTTCATTCCCGGTTTGAGCTTGCCCACCTCCGATTCGTCCACCTTGCCGTCAAAGATCATGTCATCCATGTTGGCGACTGAGGCCAGGGTTGTGCCGTCGTTGAACGTGTTGGCTTCGATCACGGAATGGCCCACTTCGACGGGAACCTCCAGGACCATCCCGGTGATGGTCGAGCGCACCAGGGTATTGGAAGCGTTGCGGTTGTCGGGAGAGATCCCTTTCTCGATCAGCGCCAGGTCATCCTTCGCTGACTGCAGCTCGACCTGGGCGTTGGAATAGGCGATTTCGTAGGTCTCGAAGGCGGCGGCGGCCATCAGGCTGTCGCCGAGCAGGGCCTGGTTGCGATCGTAGTCCTTCTTGGCGTTCTCGAACGCGATCTCCGCCCGGGCCACCCGGTTGTGCGCGTCATTCAGCGTGACCATGTCCGGCACGAGGCGGATCCGGGCGATCAGGTCGCCTTCCTTGACCATCTGGCCCGGCTCGACCGCGATCGCCTCGACGATGCCGGAGACCCGGGATTTGATCTCGACCTCCTGCCGCGGAATGATCGAACCGGTGGCCACCGCCTTGTCGATGATGGTGGTCACTTTGGGCGACTCGGTCGTGTACGCCATTCTCGGTTTGTGCGACTTGTGCCAGAGGAAGTAGAGGGTGCCGGCGAAAAGGCCGACCATGAGAACGCCGGCCAGGATCGAGGTGAGCTTCTTCATCGACTGCCTGCTCCGTAGTGTGTCGAGCGCTTGGATTTCATTCGCTTCTCAGGGCCGCGATCGGACTGACCTGCAGTGCGCGCTGGGCCGGGGCCAGGCCGGCCAGGACTCCGGCGCCGATGAGGATGGCCAGGGCCTGCAGGGCCTGGCCGAGCCCCACCTCGGGATTGGCGAACATGCGCGCGGCGTTGCCCGAAGGCAGAAACCGGTTCACCACCTCCACCAGGGCGATGCCCGCCACCATGCCGAAATAGCCGGCGAAAGCGGTCAGGGACACGGACTCCACCAGGATCTGCGCCACCACGGCGGAGGGACGGGCGCCCACCGCCCGGCGGATTCCGATCTCCTTGGTCCGCTCCTTGATGATGATGAGCATGATGTTGGACACACCGATGGCGCCGGCCGCCAGGGTGCCGGCCCCGACCAGCCAGATGAGGATGCTGATGCCGCGGAAGAGGCCGCGAAGCTTGAGGTACTCCTCCTCCAGGTTGTAGTGGCCGAAGGCGCGCAGATCCTGGGGCGCCACCTTGTGGCGCTGCTTCAACAGGGCCAGCACGGCATCCTCGGCTTGTGATGCGGGCACGTCAGGCTTGGAGACGGCCGCCAACCAACCCACCCGGTTGCCGTAGTTGAACGCGCGCTGGAACGTCGTGAACGGCACGAATACGGTCTGGGCGTCCTGGTCCGCCTCCTCTCCCGATTGCGCGCTCTGGAAGATGCCGATGACCTGGAAGTAGACTCCGTTCACGACGATGGACTGGCCGATCGGATCTTCCCCGGCCGCGAAGAGGACGTCGCGCACCTTGGTGCCGATCACCGCCACCTTGCGCGTGTCGTCGAGGTCGAGGCGATCGAGAAAGCGGCCGGCGAGCAACTGGAACGACTGGATCTGCTGGATCTCGGGATAGTCCCCCATGACGCCGAACGCGCCGGCCCGGCGCCCGCGCGAGACGTTGTTCCCTCCGGAGTAGCCGCCGAGCTGGTTTCGCGGGACGACCAGCTCGACGTCCGGGACATGATCGCGAATCGCCTGGACGTCGGCATTTTCCAGCTCGATCGACCGGCCCGCCGGCATGCCCGCATAGGGCAACTGCGCCCGTTGGGTCCAAACGTCGAAACTGTTGGTGGCGGTGCCGCCGAACTGGCGCATCACTCCCTGGCGCAGGCCCGAGCCGGATCCCAGCATGATCATGAGCAGGAAGATGCCCCAGAAGACCCCGAAAGCCGTCAACCCCGTGCGCACGCGGTTGCGCATCAGGGCCGCCCGGACCTCGTGCCAGTGGTCCAGGTCAAAGAGAAAGGTCAGGGTCCTCCTATTCATCCCGCAGCGCCTCCACCGGGCGGATGGCCGCCGCGCGCCGGGCCGGGAAGAAGCCGGCGATGGCTCCCGCCACCACGAGCAGCCCCGTGGCCGCCACGGCCACGCCCAGATCCACGGTGGGATTCCGGAAGTAGTCCGATCCGGTGATGCCGTGGGCCATCAGCTCAAGCAGCCCGACGCCGCCCACCAGGCCGAAGTAGCCGGCCAAAGCCGTGACCAGGACCGCCTCCATCAGGATCAGGGTCATGATCGACCAGGGCGTGGCGCCGATGGCCTTGCGGATTCCGATCTCCTTGGTCCGCTCCTTGACCGTGATCATCATGATGTTGGAGACGCCGACCACTCCCGCCAGAAGCGTGCCCACGCCGATGATCCAGATGAACAGACGGATCCCCTTGGTGAGGCCGAGATAGCGCTCGAACTCGACCAGGGTGTTGAAGATGAACACCGCACGCTGATCGTCCGGATCGAATCCGTGCCGGATGGCCAGGCGCCGGCGAACACCGTCGGCCACGGTATTGCTCTCGTCCACCCCGGCGTCCCCCAGGGTCATGGCCAGGGAGTTGATCTGGTTGGCGGCGTTGAACGCCCGCTGCGCGGTGGAGATGGGAAGATAGATGGTCTCGGCTTCCCCCTGGTTTCCCGGATCGACCGCCACTCCGACGACCTGGAAGGGGATTCCGTTGACCTTGATGTACTTGCCCAGCGCCGGCTCGTCCTTGAAGAGCTGCGCCCGCGCCCGATCGCCCAGAACCACCACCTTGCGGCACTGGTCGATGTCGATGGGGTTGATGAAACGGCCGTCCGCGAGCGCAGTGTTCTGGATGTACTGGTAGTCGGGGTGGACGCAGCGCACGGTGTAGCTCGACGTGACGTTCTTGTACGCCACCGTGAGGTTGCCGCGGATGAAGTAGCGCGCGGAGAGATGGTCGGCCTGTTTGACGTTGGTCTTGACGTCGTCGTAATCCTGGTTGAGGAGATGCACTGTGCGCCCGGGGCGCAGCCCCTTGAACGGCTTGCTGGTCTGGCCGCTCCACACGCGGAGGCTGTTGGTCGCGATGTTGCGGAACTGATAGCGCACGCCGTTGGAGAGACCTTCCCCGGAGCCGAGCAGCACCACCAGGATGAGGATGCCCCAGGCGACGCTGAAGGCGGTGAGGAGCGTCCGCAGCTTGTTCTTGCGGATGGTCTCGAAGATTTCCTGCCAGCTATCGAGGTCGAACATGGTCGTGACCGCCGGGCGAGCGTCAGCTCGGCTCTTGTGAAAGGGCCGGACCGTGGTCGGCCTCGCGCAGACCCGCTCGCGGTCGGGGCGTCGCGGACGTCCGCCCCGCCTCGGTCGGCTCTCCGGCGAAGGCCGTCGAGGCGGATAACGCGGCCTCGAACCCGCCGTCGTCGCCGACCCTCCCGTCGCGTTCGATCTGTCCGTCGCGCAGGCGGATGACGCGATCGGTCAGGCCCGCGATGTCCCGCTCGTGGGTGACGATCAGGAGGGTCACGCCGGATCGGTTGACCCTGCGCAGCAGCTCCATCACATCGAGGGAGGTCTGGGAATCGAGCGCGCCGGTCGGCTCGTCGGCCAGGATCACCTTCGGATCGGTGATGAGCGCCCGGGCGATGGCCACCCGCTGCTGCTCCCCGCCCGACAGCTCGCGGGGAAGATGCTGGGCGCGCTCTGCCAGGCCCACGAAATCCAGGTACTCCACCGCGCGCCGGTTGCGTTCGCGGCGCGAGACTCCCTGGTAGTAGAGCGGCATGGCCACATTTTCCGCCGCGGTCTTGAACGGAATGAGATTGAAGGACTGGAAGACGAATCCGAGGAGGCGGCTGCGGAAGCCGGCCGCTTTGGTCTCGGAGAGGCCCTTGACCAGGGTACCGTTGAGGAAGTACTCGCCGGCGTCGTAGTTGTCGAGCACGCCGAGCACGTTGAGCAGGGTCGACTTTCCCGACCCGGAGGCCCCCATGATCGACACCAGCTCGCCCCGCCGGATCTCCAGGCTGATGCCCTTCAGCACGTGGAGACGGCTGGTTCCCATGGGATAGCTCTTGTGGAGGCCGCGGATGCTGAGCATGGAGGCGTCGCTCGGGAGCGCTCCACCCGCGTGCGGCGTGTTGAGACTCATGTCTTGAGTTTACGCGTTTGGAGGGGGAAAGGTTTCAGGAATTTGGGGGCCCAGTGATGTCGGCCATCATCGCCGCCCGACGATCGCGTTCCGGTGATCGGATGGGCGGTCTCGTGCCCCCGGCCGCAACCGGGAAGTGCCAGTCAGCCCGCGCAAGAGCGTGGCCACAGAATTTGAGGGTTTACTGGGGCAAGAGGCCTCCGCACTCGAGACCGGAGCGTGGTGCCCGCCCATCCGCTGCGGGTAGAGGCCCGCGACTTCGCGCCAAGGACCAAGGCCTCAAAGTCCACCCTGTAGCGCCCAACCTCGAGCGGGGTCGCAGCCCCTCAGCTCCCCAACCGCCAGGTCGTCCCTTCCGGCCGGTCTTCAAGCTGCACGCCGATGTCCGCCATCCGGTTTCGGATCGAATCGGCGGTCGCCCAGTCCTTTCGGGTGCGCATCTCCGCGCGGAGGCTGATCAGGAGCTGGACCAGGTTCGACTGGATCTCGGCTCCGCCCGCCGCGGCCTGGCCCGCTTCTCCGGAAAGATCGGTGAAACCCAGGATCGCGCCTCCGAGCGTGCGGTACCGTTCGTCGATCGCTTCGAGCGTTGCGCGATTCACCGGATTTCCGGAGTTGAGCAGCGCGTTGACTTCGCGGCTGAGGTCGAACAGGGCCGCCAGGGCCTGCGGCGTGTTGAAGTCGTCGGCCAGCGCCGCTTCGAACTCGGTGGAGCACTTATCCAGCGCGGATTGGATGGCCGGTTCCGGCGTTCCGCCGGCTTCCGCCTCGGCCATCTTCTGGCGGACCAGCGCCGCAGCCCCGGTGAGCCGTTCATACCCGCGACTGGCCGCGCCCAGCGCCTCCTCGGAGAAGTCGGTCGTGGCCCGGTAGTGTCCATTCAGGATGAAGAACCGGATCGTCATCGCGCTGTGGCGGGAGAGAGCGTCCTTGATCGTCGTGAAATTCCCCAGGCTTTTGCCCATCTTGACGCCGTTCACCGTGACCATGTTGTTCAAGAGCCAGGTTCGGGCGAAATCCAGACCGTAGGCGGCGTCGCTCTGGGCGATCTCGCTCTCGTTGTGGGGGAAGATGTTCTCCAGCCCGCCGCCGTGGATGTCGAAGGGCAGGCCGAGGTACTTGCGCGACATGACGGAGCACTCGGCGTGCCAGCCCGGGAATCCCGGTCCCCACGGGCTGTTCCACTGCATGAGATGGCCGGGCGTGGACGCGCGCCAGACCGCGAAATCCCGCGGATCGCGCTTGTCCGGGTTCACTTCGAGGCGGGCGCCGTCCTCCTGGTCGTCGATCCTGCGGCCGGAGAGCTTGCCGTAGGATGGCCAATCCCTGACCGAAAAGAAGACCGACCCGTTGCTCACGTAAGCGACGCCCTTGTCGATCAAGAGCTGCGTCAGCTCGATCTGCTCGGGAACATGTCCGCTGGCGCGGGGGGAGATGTCGGGCCGGAGCAGGTTCAGGGCGTCCATGTCCTCGAAATAGGAGCGGGTGTACGCCTCGACGATCTCCATCGGCTCGACGCGCTCGCGCTCGGCCTGGCGGGCGATCTTGTCTTCTCCCTCATCGGCGTCGCCGACCAGGTGCCCCACGTCCGTGATGTTCTGGACGTAGCGCACGCGATAGCCGAGGTGCTCGAGGTAGCGGTGGACGATGTCGAAGGTGATGTAGACCTTGGCATGCCCGATGTGCGCATGGCCATAGACGGTCGGGCCGCAGACGTACATGCCCACAAAGCCCTCGTGGAGGGGCGTGAAGAGCTCCTTCTGGCGCGTGAGGTAGTTGTACACCTTGAGGTCCATGATCGTCACCTCGGGGTTCTCAGCCGGTCCCACTCTTCGGATGACTCCATCCGTGAGAGGGAGTGTAAGGGGCCGGCTTCAGGGGATCAAGCGACGATGAAGGGATCGGCCGACCAGGCGTGAAGTGGGGGACGGCGCTCGCGGACCCGTGACCGCCGCGGCCCCAGCATCAGCGCGTCATTCGGAGCCGGCAGGAACGTTCTGAGAGGTCCGCAGGGAAAGGGCCGCGCCCGCGAGTTGCGGCAGGCGCAGCTCGCACCGGAGGTTCGTCTTCCGAAACTCCTCGACGCGGCGCCTACCGTCTGTTTGAGCCGGAGCGGCCGATTTCGGAGGATTTCGCCCCCACGGAACGTCGGAGTTCCAGCCCGCCTTCTCGCAGCCTCCTCGGGATGCTAAGGTGACGGGTCGCGCGTTCTGGGCGGATCAGCCGAATGGACGATCCCGCCGCAGGGTTTGACCGGATGATGAAGAACCGGGCCGGTTGCGCCGCGCCGATCGGCCGATTGCCAGGGAGGTTCTCACCGTGACGCACCACGAAGAAACGAGCGGCGAACGCAGCCGGGCGCTGTTCCGGCGGGCCCTGGAAGCAATTCCGGGCGGGGTCAATTCCCCGGTTCGGGCTTTTCGGGCCGTGGGGGGAGATCCGCTCTTCATCGCGAGCGGCCGGGGAAGCCGCCTCACCGACGCCGACGGGAGGACCTACCTCGACTTTGTGGGTTCGTGGGGACCGCTGCTTTTCGGCCATGCCGATCCCGATGTGATCGAGGCGGTCACGCAGGCGGCCCGGCGAGGCACGTCGTTTGGCGCGCCGACGGAGGCGGAGGTCCTTCTGGCCGAGCAGATCATCGCGATGGTTCCGTCGGTCGAGAAGGTCCGTCTGGTCAGCTCGGGCACGGAAGCGGCCATGAGCGCCATCCGCCTCGCCCGCGGCGCGACCGGCCGCGATCGCATCATCAAGTTCGAAGGCTGCTATCACGGCCACGGCGACGCCTTCTTGATCCAGGCGGGATCGGGCGCCGCCACCTTCGGCGTCCCTTCCAGTCCGGGAGTCCCGGAGGGCACGGCTCGGGACACCCTTGTGGCACGCTACAACGATCTCGACTCGGTGCGCGCGGAGCTGCGACAGCATGCGGAGCAGGTCGCCGCCGTGATCGTTGAACCGGTGGCCGGGAACATGGGGTGCGTGCCGCCGGAGCCCGGGTTCCTGGAAGGGCTTCGCGAGGCCTGCGACGCCAGCAGCGCGCTTCTCATTTTCGACGAGGTCATCACCGGGTTCCGGGTTTCTGCGGGCGGCGCTCAGGCGCGCTTCGGAATCCGGCCCGACCTCACCGTGATGGGCAAGATCCTGGGCGGCGGACTCCCGCTGGGCGCCTACGGGGGCAGGGCCGACCTCATGGATCGGATCGCCCCGGCCGGACCGGTGTATCAGGCGGGGACGCTGAGCGGAAACCCGCTGGCGACGGCCGCGGGACTGGCCATGCTCCGGAAGATCACCCAAACGCCCGACCTCTACGTGCGCCTGGAGAACTTGGGTCGCCGCCTGGCCGATGGCCTGGCCTCGATCCTGAAGGCGGCGCCCGTGCCGGCCGTGCAGAATCGCGTGGGATCGCTCTTCACCTTGTTCTTCATGAGCGGCCCGGTCCGATCCTGGGATGAGATCAAGAGCTGCGACACCGCCGTCTTGGCCCGATGGTTCCGCGGGATGTTGAGCCGCGGTGTCTACCTCGCGCCGTCCCAGTTCGAAGCCGGCTTCATTTCGTACGCGCACACCGAGGCGGACATCGACCTTGCCTTGGAGGCCGCACGGGACACGTTCAGAGACCTGGGGTGATGGACTCATGGACCTGGCATGGTGGATCCCGGTGGAACCGGGCCGATGACCTCGAAGGGCCTGGCGTGATGGATTTCGAAGGATCTGGCCTGATGTGGCGGGCTCCGAAGGATTTGGAGTGATGGGTTCCGATTCACCGAAGAACTCCGATCTGTTCCTGCGCACCGCGCGTGGTGAAGCGGTCGAGCGCGCGCCGGTCTGGATCATGCGCCAGGCCGGCCGCTATCTGCCGGAGTACCGGGAGATCAAGGCGCGATACGACTTCCTCACGCTCTGCAAGACCCCGGAGCTGGCGGCCGAGGTCACGCTGCAACCGGTGCGAAGGCTGGGCGTGGACGCTGCGATCCTCTTCAGCGACATTCTCGTTCCGGTCGAGCCGATGGGGATCGGAGTGCGCTTCGATCCCGGCCCGATCCTGGATCGGGCCATCAACACGGAAGCGGCGATCGCCTCCCTTCGGCCGGTGGACGCGGAGGAGTCCTGCGGCTTCGTTCTGGACGCAATCCGGATCCTCCGGCGCGAGCTGCGCGTTCCGCTGATCGGATTTGCCGGTGCGCCGTTCACGGTGGCGGCCTATCTGGCGGAGGAGCGCGGCCGGAAACCGGGGGCCTTCGACGCCATCGTGCGCATGATCTTTGAAGCGCCGGATCTGGCCCGCCGCCTTCTTTCTGCGCTCACCGATGTCATGGCCGGCTACCTCTCGGCCCAGATCCGGGCGGGCGCACAGGCCGTGCAGATTTTCGATTCCTGGGCGGGGATTCTGGGCCGGCGCGAGTTCGAGGACTTCGCCCTGGCCGCGGCGCAGGAGGTGATCGCGAGGCTGCCTTCTCCGCGCGGGCCGGTCATCTATTTCGTTCCGAACGGCGCGCACCTGCTCGACCTGCTTCCTCGTTCGGGGGCAGACGTCATCGGGGTCGATTGGAGGACGCCGCTTTCCGAGGCGCGGCGCGCGATCGACGCCGATCCGGCCCGGCTGGTGGCCCTGCAAGGCAATCTGGATCCACGCGCCCTCTTCGCCTCTCGGGAGCGGCTGCGGGAAGAGGTGGAGCGGGTGCTTCGCGAGGGACGCGGCCCGGGCGGGCACGTCTTCAACCTGGGCCACGGAATCCTGCCGGACACGACCGTGGAGGCGGCGCAGGCGCTGGTGGAGGACGTTCGGGAGATCTCGCAGGCGATGTGCAAGGGCGCGGCGGGTGGATCCGCGGCGGCGGTATGACGAGAACCAGAGTGGCGGAAGGAGTGAAACTGGATCCGCGGCCCGGAGACGAGAACGGGCGCGGATCAGGCCTGCGACTCGGAGCGACAGGCCCGGAGACGGGAACGGGCGCGGAACGAGCCCGCGAGTTGGATTCACGGGGCCCGAAGGCGGGTACGGGATCCGCGATTTGAAGGGGCGCATGGAAACCATTGATCACCAGAATTCATCTACATCCGAACCGCCCGTCACCCCCGAGCTGCTCCGGAAGTACGATCGGCCCGGACCGAGATACACCTCGTATCCGACCGCGGTGGAGTTCTCCGAAAGCTATGACGCGACCGCCTATGATCGCAGCCTGGAAGAGGCGTCCTTGCGGTCGAGCGATCCGCTGTCGCTCTACATCCACCTTCCGTTCTGCGAGGAGCGCTGCACCTTCTGCGGGTGCAACGTCATCATCACCCGGAAGCGGTCCGTTTCGGCCGAGTACCTGACCTATCTCCACCGGGAGATCCGACAGGTGGCGGCCCGCCTGGGCGGACGAAGAAACGTCGTCCAGTATCACTGGGGAGGCGGCACGCCGACCTATCAGACTCCGGCGGAGATGCGCGCGCTCCAGGCCGTGGTGCGGGAGTGCTTCGACCTCCATCGGGACGCCGAGGTCGCGATCGAGGTCGATCCCAAGGTCACGAGCTTCGAACAGATCGACACTTTGATCGAGCTGGGATTCAACCGGCTCTCCATGGGAGTGCAGGATTTCACGCCCGAGGTGCAGGAAGTCGTCAACCGCCATCAGACCGAGCAGGAAACGCGCGAGCTTTACGAGTACTCCCGCCGGGCCGGATTCCCTTCGATCAATTTCGACTTCATCTACGGTCTGCCGCTTCAGACCGTGCCGACCTTCCAGCACAGCCTGGAGGCGGCGGTGGCCCTCCGGCCCGACCGGGTCGCGATGTATTCGTTCGCGCACGTCCCCTGGGTGAAGGGAAACCAGAAGACCATCGATCCGGCCGATCTGCCTTCGCCGCAACTCAAGATGGAGCTGTTCTGCCTGGCTCGCGAGACCTTCCTGAACGCCGGGTACCGCGCAGTCGGCATGGACCATTTCGCCCTGCCGGAGGACGAGCTCTCCCGCGCCATCGAAGCGCGGACCCTGCACCGGAACTTCATGGGTTACACGGTCAAGACGGCGCCCGACATGATCGGCTTCGGCGTCTCCGCCATCGGCGACGTCTCCGGGGCCTACGCCCAGAACACGAAGAAGCTGAGCACCTATTATCGGGACCTGGACGCCGGTCGGTTGCCGATCGAGCGGGGCTACCGGCTCTCGCCCGACGATGCCGTCCGGAGATTCGTCATCACGCAGATCATGTGCAATTCCCACCTGGACAAGCGCGCCGTCGAGGCGCGTTTCGGCCTTCGGTTCGATGAAACCTTCGCCGCCGAGCTGGAGGAGATCCGGGCGCCGGACGGTCTCCTCGACCATGAATTCCTGTCGATTTCGGACGCGGCGATCGAGCTGACGCCGCTGGGACGTCTCTTCGTGCGGAACGTGGCCATGGTCTTCGATCGATACCTGCGGGAGAAGAAGGGCGAGCGGTTGATCTTCTCGCGCACCGTCTGAACGGCCTGATCATCGGGGAGGGCGGACTGGACAGTCGCGGCGGGCCAGGAGCGAACAAAGGGAAGTCGCAGGCCGACGAGCAGGGTCCGATCGGCGTGCTCCTCCTCAATCTCGGGGGACCGGATTCGCTGCCGGCGGTCGAGCGTTTCCTTCGAAACCTCTTCTCTGATCGCGAAATCATCCAGCTTCCGGGCGGCCCGTGGTTGCAGAAGGCCCTCGCGCGGCTGATCGTGCGCGTGCGCCTGGGCAAGGTGAAGGCGGCCTACCGATCGATCGGGGGAGGCTCGCCGCTGCTCGAGCTGACGCGCCGCCAGGCCCGGGCGCTGGAGCTTGCCTTGAACGCAGACGGCCGCGGCGGGTTTCACACCGGAATCGCCATGCGCTATTGGAAGCCCGCTTCGGACGATGCCCTTCAGGAAATGAAGGCGGCCGGAGTCCGCCGGATCGTGGCGTTGACGCTCTATCCGCAGTATTCGGAGGCGACGACCGGTTCCAGCTTGAAGGAGCTGGCGCGGGCGGCGGCAAGAGTCGGGGGATTCCGCGTGGAATACCCGGTCGCGGGTCAGGACGGCTTCGAATCCCGGATGATGAAATTCGGCTCCGGGTCCGAGCGTGGTCCCGCACATGGGATCGGCCCCGGATCCGAGCATGGTCGTGCATCATGGATCGGCCCGGGATCGGGGATCGTCTCCGGGTCAGGCCGGGCGGACCCGATTCCGATCGTCGCCATCGACCGCTACGCGGACGATCCGTTGTACCTCGAGGCCCTCGCGGGCACCATCGTGGAGGGGCTGGAGGCCTTTCCCGCGCATGGGCGGGATCGGGTCATGATCCTCTTCAGCGCCCACGGGCTGCCCGTCCGGTTCATCGAACGCGGGGATCCTTACGTGGATGAGATCGGCCGCACACGGGACGGCGTCCTCCGAATTCTGGAGCGGCGGGGTATCACCAATGACTGGAAGCAGGGATTTCAAAGCCGGACGGGTCCGGTGCGGTGGATCGCTCCTTACACAGACCGCGTCATTGAAGAGCTGGCGCGGGATGGCGTGACCTCGATCCTGGTCGTGCCGATCGCATTCGTTTCGGATCACATCGAAACCCTTTATGAGGTGGATCAGCTCTTCGGCGGCATCGCGCGCCGGGCGGGAATCCGGGACTTCCGCCGCGTGCGGATGCTCAATGACGATCCGCGTTTCATTGAAGCGCTGGCCGGCCTGGTGCGGCGAAGATGCGAGCATCCATGAGCCCCTCGTCCGGCCCTGAAGATCGGGCGCCGGAAAGTGGCGGTGGATTCCACGTCGTCGTACTGGGCGGCGGCGTAGCCGGCCTGGTCACGGCCTGGAGACTCGCCGCGGATCCGGAGCTGGGTCAGGCCACGCCGACGGCGCAAGAGGAGCTCGGGCTGCGCCGGCCCGCGCTCGAGCGGAAACGGCACGGTCTTCGGGTCACCGTGGTCGAATCGCGCGCGCGTTTCGGCGGGAACATCCGGAGCCAGGAGGACGGCGGCTTCCTGATCGAATGGGGGCCGAACGGATTCCTCGACAACGCTCCGGAAACGCCGCGGCTGTGCCGGCTTCTCGGAATCGAAGATCGCGTCGTGCCGGCGAGGGACGCGGCCGCGCGGCGGTTTCTCTTCGTCCGCGGCCGATTGCGACCCCTACCCCTTTCGGCCGCTTCGTTCTTCGTCTCCAGCGTCCTGACCGTTTCCGGAAGGCTGCGCGTCCTGGGCGAGCCGTTTATCCCCGCGCGTCCCGATCCCGATGAATCGGTCTTTCAGTTCGCGGCGCGGAGGATCGGCCCGGAAGCGGCCCGAACGCTGGTGGACGCGATGGTCTCCGGCGTCTACGGAGGCGACTCGCGGCAGCTCTGCCTGTCGAGCGCGTTCCCCAAGATGCACGCGATGGAGAAGGAATACGGCGGGCTGGTCAGGGCCATGCTGGGCCGGATGCGGGAGCGGCGCCGGGAACGGAAAGCGGAGCGACGGGCGCTGCGGACCGCCGAGCTGTCCGCACAGTTCCAGGAGGCCGCGGCCTCCGATGCCGGGGGTGTCCCGCATTCCCGAGCGGCCGCGGCGTCCGATGCCGGGGGTGTCCCGCATTCCCGAGCGGCCGCAGCTTCCGATGCGGGCCATCGGAAGTCGGACTCGAGGGAGGTTTCACATCCGCCGGGGGACCGCAAAATCCGGAAGGGATCGACCGCGGGTCCGGCGGGCCCCGGCGGAGTCCTGACCTCCTTCGATCGGGGAATGGAGGTGCTGATCGAAACGCTTGCGGCCGCGCTTCAACGTCAGGCGGGTTGCGACCTGTTGTCTGGATCTCCGGCTATCGAGGTGATTCCTGATGCGGCCGGCTGGAAGATTCTCCTCGAGAACGGCCGGCGCCTCGAGGCCGACGCGGTCATCCTGGCGCTGCCTTCCCGCCATGCCGGCGCGCTCGTCCGCTCGTTCGATCCGGCTCTCTGCTCGGTGCTGCAATCGATTCCAGAAGCTCCGCTCGTCGTGGTCGGGCTGGCCTGGCCGGAATCCGCCCTGACGGCTCCGATCGACGGCTTCGGGTTTCTCATTCCGCGTGGCCAAGGTCCCCGGTCTCTCGGCGTGCTCTGGGATTCCTCGATCTATCCGGGACGCGCGCCTGAAGGCTCCGTTCTCATGCGCGCGATGATCGGCGGCGCCCAGGATCCGGGCGCATTCGACCTCTCGGACGATGAGGTGCTCGCCCAGGTCCGGCGCGACCTGTCGATGACGATGGACCTGGACGCGCCGCCGGCGACCCGCTGGATCCTGCGCCATCCCCATGGGATTCCGCAGTACACGATTGGCCATCCCGCGCGGCTTGCGACCATCCACGAGCGGCGCGCCTCCTGGCGCGGGCTCTACTTCACCGGCAACTCGTACCGCGGGATCTCGGTGAATCACTGCGTCGAGGAGTCCATTGCGGTGGCGCGGGAAGTGCTCACGAGCGTTCGGGCGATTCCCGGGTGAGGGTGATGTGCGCGCGGGCCGAGATCCGCCCCGATTCGGACGGCCGTTCGCGAATGACAACGTCATCGGACCCGGCCCGGACTCTCTGATGAGATACACTGACGCCGATGGTCGCGGCCAAGGTCCGGATCTCTCGGGCCATAGGCAGGAGGTGGAGCATGTCCATGGAATCGCGCAATCCCGCGACCGGGGCGCTGACCACGACCTTTTCCGAGCTGGGCGGCGACGCCATCGACGATGCGGTCACACGCGCGGCGGCGGCCTTTGAATCCTGGCGCAAGAGGCCGTTTTCCGACCGGGCGGAGCGGATGGGCCGGGCGGCGTTGCTCTTGAGAGAGCGCCGGCACGAGTACGGCGCCTTGATGGCCGAGGAGATGGGCAAACCGATCGCGGAAGGGGAGGCCGAATCGGAAAAGTGCGCCTGGGTGTGCGAGTACTACGCCGAGAACGCCGAGCGCATGTTGTCGCCGGAGCCGGCGCCGACCGACGCGGCCCGAAGCTACGTCCGCTTCGATCCGTTGGGTCCGATCCTCGCGGTCATGCCGTGGAATTTTCCCTTCTGGCAGGTGTTCCGGTTCGCGGCTCCGGCGCTCATGGCCGGCAACGTCGGGCTGCTGAAGCACGCCTCCAACGTGCCTCGCTGCTCGCTAGCCATCGAGGAGATCCTCCGTGAAGCCGGATTCCCGAGCGGGACCTTCCAGTCGCTTCTCATCCCGTCATCCGCGGTCGAAAACGTCTTGAGGCGGCCCGAGGTCCGCGCCGCCACGCTGACCGGAAGCGAGGGGGCGGGCGTGGCCATCGCTTCCCTGGCCGGCCGGCTGCTCAAGAAGACCGTTCTCGAGCTGGGCGGCAGCGATCCCTTCGTCGTGCTGGACGACGTCGATGTTCCCGCGGTGGCCGCAGCGGCGGCCCGCGCCCGCACGATCAACTCGGGGCAGAGCTGCATCGCGGCCAAGCGATTCCTGGTCATGGAGGCGGTCGCGGATCGCTTCGTCGAGCACATGAAAACGGAGCTGGAATCGCTGCCGGTGGGCGATCCCATGGATCCGAAGACGCGGGTAGGGCCGATGGCCCGGGACGATCTTCGGACCGACCTGGAGAGCCAGGTCGAGCGCAGCGTCTCGCGCGGCGCGCAGCTCGTGACCGGAGGACGACGGCTGGAAGGGCCGGGCTACTTCTTTGCTCCGACTCTTTTGGATCGCGTCGAGCCCGGCATGCCGGCCTTCGACGAGGAGACCTTCGGACCGCTCGCCGCGGTCACGCGGGTTCGAGACGAAGCCGACGCGGTCCGGCTGGCCAACCAGAGCCGATTCGGTCTCGGAGCGGCGATCTGGAGCCGCGATCCGTCCCGCGCCGAGCGCCTGGCGTCCGCCATCGAGGCGGGGTGCGTCTTCGTGAACGGCGTGGTCAAGAGCGACCCCAGGCTTCCCTTCGGCGGAGTCAAGATGTCCGGCTACGGCCGCGAGCTTTCGTCCTTCGGGATCCGGGAGTTCGTGAACATCAAGTCGGTGTGGGTGGGGGCGTAGGACAATCGGCGACTCATGACGGCCTCCGGCAGAAGAAGGGGTGAAAGACCCGCTCCCATGATACGCCTTTCGGCCTCCGTCTGTGACTGTCAATCTCCAATCCGGATCACGTGCCTCATCCCGCGGGCGCGCCGGTTGCCCCCACGCTCTCCAGCGTCGTCCCCGCCGGCCGCTCGCCGCGCTCCCCGATCTGCTGCCGCCACATCGCGTAGTAGAGACCCTTCTGGGCCAGAAGCTGCGCGTGCCGGCCTGATTCCACGATCCGCCCGCGTTCGAGCACATGGATCACGTCGGCGTGCATCACCGTCGACAGGCGGTGGGCGATCAGGATCGTGATCAGCGACTTCCAGTCCGAGATCTCGCGGATGGTGCCGGAGATCTCCTCTTCCGTGAGGGAGTCGAGCGACGAGGTCGCCTCGTCGAACACGAGCAGGTCGGGCCGGCGCAGCAGCGCCCGGGCGATCGAAAGCCGTTGTTTTTCGCCCCCCGAGACCTTGACCCCGGCCTCGCCGATCACGGTATCGAGGCCCAGGGGCGCCCGCGCGAGCAGGCTCCGGCAAGCCGCCTTGTGCAGGACGTCGAGGCAGTCCTCGTCGGTCGCCGACTGGTTCACGAAGAGGAGGTTCTCGCGGATCGTGCCGGAGAAGAGCTGGGTGTCCTGCGTCACGAACCCGATCCGCTGGCGCAGCCGGTCGAGGTCGATCCGATCGGCATTGACGCCGTTGTAGCGCACGTGCCCCTCGCGCGGGTGATACAGCCCGACGAGCAGTTTCACGAGCGACGTCTTGCCCGAACCTGATGGACCCACCAGTGCGATCGTCTCGCCGCGGGAGGCGCGGAAGCTCACCTCCGAGACCGCATCGGCCGTGCCGGTCAGATGCCGGAAGCTGACCTGGTCGAACTCGAGGTGCTCGATGCGATCGACGGCGACGGGATGGGCCGGCATCTCCTCACGCGGCGTGTTCAGGATGTCCTCGAAGTTGTTGAGCGACGCCTCCGACTCGCGGAAAATGTTGATGATGTTCCCGAGGTCCTGCAGCGGCCCGAAGATGAAGAAGGAGTAGATCCAGAGGGCGAAAAACTGGCCGAAGGTGATCTTCTGCGCGAAGATCAGGTAGAGCATGACGCCCAGGATGCCCGTGCGAAGGGCGTTCACGCAGGTCCCCTGGACGAAGCTGAGGCTCCGAAGATAGCGTACCTTCTTGAGTTCGAGCTGGAGGATCTTCCCCGTCGTCCCGTTCAGGCGATCGATCTCCTGGTTCGCGAGACCGAGGCTCTTGACCAGCTCGATGTTCCGGAGCGACTCCGTGGTCGAGCCGGCCAGCGCGGTCGTCTCGGCCACGATCGCCTTCTGCACCTTCTTGATCTTCCGGCTGAGGATCGCGCTCAGCCCGCCGAGGAGGGGAATGGTCGAGAAGTAGATCGGCGCGATCAGCCAATGCACGGTCACCGCATACGTGGTGACGAAGGCCACTCCGACGAACGTGGTGAAGAGGAAGTTCACCCCGGTCGAGATCATGCGCTCCACGTCGGTCCGCATCTTCTGCAGCTTGCCGAGCGTCTCGCCGCTCCTTTGATCCTCAAAGACCTGGTAGGGGAGTTCCAGCGAGTGCTTGAGCCCGTCGGTGTACATCTCCGCGCCGAGCCGGTTCGTAATCACGTTGATGAAGTAGTCCTGGAAGTTCTTGGCCACGCGCGAGACGAAGGCGACGCCGACCGCCAACAGCAGCAGCACCGAGACGCCCTTGAAGAATTGCATGCCGGTGAACTGCCGGAACTTCGAGACATAGTCGTCAAGGATGTGCCGGAAGATCTGCGGGTCGAGGAGAGAGAAGACCTGGTTGACGGTGGCGAGAAACAGCGCCAGCACGACCAGCCGGCGGTACTTCCTGAGGTAACGGTACAGGGTCTTCATCGCCTCTCCTCTTCGGGGTTCGGGGAGTCGTTCCAGGGGAGCGTTCGGACCGAGCCCTCTCCGGGCATTGAGGTTGTTGCCGGCCCTCATCGCATCCACCTCTTCCAGGCTTCCGAACGTCGCCCGGGTCCGCCCTGCCGGCCTCCGCCGAAGGGGACTGAGATTGGATGCGCGGGGCGCTCGGGCGAAGGTGCGTGCGTCAACCTGCCTGCTCTTGATGGACCTGGCGCGGGAAGAGGGACGCTGATCCGTCCCCGGCGGATAGAGACGCGCGGTCTCCCGGGGGCGCTATGGGCAAGCCCAGCCCGGTCCCGGGACCATCCGCTGTGTCGCCGAGGTGAAGGCGGAGCCCTGGCCTACATCACCGATTGGAACCGGCGGCTTCCACGTTGTCGACATCAGTGACCCGAAGGTGCCGCAAATTATCGCGTTCGAGCCCCTTCTGGCTCCTTCAGCAGGGTGGTCCCTCAGCACTTCAAGATCGAGGACCTTCTCCAATCGGGCGTCACCGCGCCAGTTCCACCCGACTGGTCGTGATCGCCCCTTCCGCCACCACCCGCACGAAGTACGCCCCCGACGGAACGCGTCGTCCCCCGTCATCCCTGCCGTCCCAAGCGATCGAGTACGCGCCCGCAGCCACCGCGCCCCGGTCGAGGAGATGCCGGATCAGCCGTCCAGCGGGATCGATCACGGCCGCTTCCGCCGGCGTTGTCCGCGTCAGCTCGAAACGAATGACCGTATTCGCCTGAAACGGATTCGGGCTGGCCGGGGCCACGGCGAGACCGGCCGGGCTCGCGGCTCGACTGTCCACCCCGGCAACCGGCGCGGCCAGAAGCACGATCCAGGGATCAAAGATGTTGACGTTCGTCGGATAGGAATCGGTGGGGGACTCATAAGCTTGATTGATCCGGAGGCTGCCCGTGCTGTCGTCATAAGGGAAGGAGCTCGGCTCGAACATCGTGGCGCTGTTGTCCTCGTGCGGCCCGAGCGGACCGCAGAAGAAGCAGATCCGGTAGGCCTGGCCGGCGGCGATCGTTGCGCTGATCGGCAATGTGACCGGGCCGTTTGCTTTCACCGTCGTGTCGCGGGACGCGATCAGGGTGCCGGACGGGCTGGTATAGATCCGCGCCCCCACCGCGGCCGTGCCGTCGGCGCCGACGTTGAGGGCATCAAGTGTCATGGAGCTGATCTCCAGGTCCGAAGCGGTCAGCACCGTGACGTCGACTCCGCGCGTCTCGTTGTAGCTTTGCAGGGGTAGATACGATCCGCCGACGCCGGTGGTCACATCGATCGTGATCGCGCGGCTCGTTCCCTGGGTCAAGGCGAGCAGGGCCGCGGCCGCCAGTATCCGAACCGTGACTGTCCGTCTCATGGTCATGACCTCCGTGCGGCCGTCAAACAGTCCGCGGGCGCAAACGTTGAACCGGGTAGTCTATCGCCGCATGCGGTCGCAGTCAATCGGATGGCGCGCGTGGCTGATGTAGGAAGCCTCGTGTCAGAGGCGCCCGCGCCGGACAGGCTCCGCATGATCCCCGACCCGGTGGCGGGGCGAGGAGAAGCCGGGGCGCCCTGTGCCGATGCGGCGTTCGGGCGGTTTCGAGGAGCGCTGCCGGCGCGATCCCGGCGTTTTCGGGAATCCGTCAATCGAGCGGAAAGTCGAGACCGGCCGGGCCGGGCTTCCCGATCTGGCGGCACATCGCCATTACCTTGCCCTGATGCTGGTAGATGTGGACCATGACGCGAAGCAGGACGTGCGCCGGAACCAGAGAGCGCATGCGACCGGGATAAGTCCGCATTTCCCGGGCGGTGTTCAGCTCCACCTCGTCGGCCTGGCGCAGGTATTCCTGCGTGACGGCGGCCACGCGCTCGCGGTACGCGGTCAGTTCCTCCATCGTGTCATGGACCACCTCCGGCGGATTGTCCTGATAGAGCCCGCGGACGACGCTGACCCAGTACTCCTCCGCGCCGATGACGTGGTCGAGCTGCGCCTGCACGGTCGGATCGCCGAAGACGGGCAGCTCGCGATGGAACTCCTCGCCGGTCAAAAGCGCGCAGTGCCGCAGCAATCCCTGCAAGGTTCGATGGCTTCGTTCGTGGATGTCGAGCAGACCGGACGGCGTGTGCATGGCGTGACTCCCTACCAGATGGAGGCCCGGTTCTTCTCGTCGCGGTACATCGCGTCCCCCGGTTTGATGCCGAAGGCCCGGTAGAAGGCGGGAATGTCGGAGAACGGCCCGTTGACCCGCAGCGCCCGCGGCGAATGGACATCGGTCATGACCTGCTCGATCAGCGCCTCGGGGCGGTCCTGCCCGGTCCAGGAGAGCGCATAACCGAGGAAGAAGCGCTGATCGGGCGTGAGGCCGTTGATCTTGCGGCCGCTCTTCCACTCCTCGGTCTTGCGGAAGGCGTCATAGCCGATGACGAGGCCGCCGAGGTCGGCGATGTTCTCGCCGAGGGTGGCGTATCCGCGGACGTGCTTGTCGCCGACCGTGTAGGAATCGAACTGCTTGACCAGGACGCCGGCGCGCCGGGCGAACTCCGTCGAATCCTGCGGCGTCCACCAGGGCTTCATGTTGCCGTCGGCGTCGTACTGGCGCCCGTCGTCGTCGAAACCGTGGGTCAGCTCATGGCCGAGCGTGGAAGCGCCGCTGTAGGAGTAGAGGAGTGCATCGTCGATGAGCGAGTCGGGCACGCCCGGGATGAGGAACGCCGCTGCGGGCACGACGATCTCGTTGTTGGAGTCGTCGTAGTAGGCGTTGACCGTCTGCGGCGTCATGCCCCACTCGGTGCGGTCCACCGGGTGGCCGAGCTTCGCGGCGTAGTAGCGGAACCACCACTGGTTGCATCGGATCACGTCGGCGACGTACGAGGTCCGATCGATCGACAGGGCGGAGTAGTCGCGCCAGTGGTCGGGGTAGCCGATCTTCTTGATCACGCGGGAGAGCTTGCCGAGCGCTTTCTCCTTGGTCGGCGCGCTCATCCAGGTCAGGCGCTGGATGCGATCGCGGAAGGAGGAGAAGATGTCGTCTGCCAGCCTGTCGTAGCGCGCCTTGGTGGCGGGAGAGCAGTACTTCCGCACCCAGACCTCTCCCAACAGCTCGCCGATGGCGCCGTCCTCGGCCCGGAGGACCCGCTTCCAGCGGGGGCGCTGCTGCGGCGTCCCGTCGATCAGCGTGCCGTAGAAGCGGAACGACTCCCGGTCGAACGGACTGCTGAGATACGACGCGAAGGTGTGGACCAGGTTCCAGCGAAGGTAGTCCTTCCAGGCCTCGAGCGGCTGCGCCAACAGCGTCGAGTCGGCGTGAGAATAGAACTCGGGCTGTCCGACGTCGACCGAATCGACCGGCGGCAATCCCAGGAGCCTGAGTTGCGCCGGCAGGTCGAGGTCCGGCGCGAGACGGAGGAGCTCCTTCATCGACATCTTGTGGTAGTTGGCGTAGGGGTCGCGCAACGCTTCGATCGTGCGGGATCCCGCGGCCAGCGCGGTCTCGATGGCCAGGACGGAGCGCGCGGCGTCCTCCGCCCGGGTGGCGTCGTCCCCGAGCAGGCGGAACACCGTCGCGACGTGCACGGGATACGCGGTGCGAATGCGGGCCGTCGAGGAATCGGAGGCGAAATAGTAGTCCCGGTCCGGCAGCCCGATCCCAGCCTGGGTGAAGGTGACGATGTAGGCGGCGCTGTTCTTGTCGTCCTGTCCGATCCAGCAGCCGTAGATCGGTCCGGCGCCCATGAGCTGCAGCTCGGCCACCATCCGCAGAAGGTCCGTGCGGGTCCGGATCGAGTCGATGCGCGCCAGCTCCGGCTGCAGCGGCGTGAGGCCCCGGGTTTCAATGGCGGCCGAGTCCATGCCCGCGACCCAGAAGTCGCCCACCTTTTGCTCATTGCTGCCGGCCGGCGCCCCGGAAGCCGCCGCGGACTCGCAGATCCCCCGAAGTTGCCCGCGCACCTCGTCGACCACGATGGAACCGACGCTCCACTCCTGCTCGTTGGGCGGTATCGGGTGGTTCTTGACCCACGTCCCGGTCGCGTAGCGGAAGAAGTCGTTCCCCGGCCGCAAGCTGGGATCCAGGTTGCGGACAAGAGGATCAAGCTCGGGCGGAAGGATCGGCGCCGCCCACGCGGCGGCGGAAACGAAGACGAGGGCGAGGGTGAGAGAGAGCGCGAGAAACGCCGGTTTCGGGGATCGGGACATGAGGCGCCTTTCCTGTTCATCGGCTACGACGGGAACAGAGACCGGGACATGAGGGGACGGGTCCGATTTCGCCGTGAGACGTACCGCTTCTCGACCGGCGCCGCTTCCCCTCCATTGTACCCGGCAGGAGGCGGAACGGAAACGGCGCGCGCCGAGGGGCTCACCGGAGCGCGGGGGTCCTGCGCACGTTGGCGCCGAGGCGAATCGGCCCGGGCGTCCAAAGGCCAGGTCCCCGCCGCGGACTTCGAACCCGCGCTCGAACCGGATGTCCACGGTCCGGTATCCGGATGCCGGCGGATTCAAGGACCATCGGGAAGGAGGGGCCGGAGATGCCGCTGTTCCTCGGAGTCGACGTCGGCAGTGCGAGCGCTCGCGCCGCCGTCTTCACGGCGCGCGAGAAACGGAGGCCCTGGCGGTTCGCCCCGTCGCCATTCACCGGCCGCAGGGAGATTTTTTCGAGCAGTCCTCGGAGAACATCTGGAAGGCGGTGTGCGCATGTGTGCGCGAGGCCGTGAGAAAGTCCGGCCGGCCGGCGCGCGAGGTCGCCGGGATCGGTTTCGACGCCACCTGCTCCCTGGTCGCGCTGGGCGACGGGGACGCTCCGGTGTCGATCTCTCCGACGGGGGATCGCCGCTGGAACGTCGTCATGTGGATGGACCACCGGGCGATCGCGGAGGCGCGCGAGATCAACATTCGAGCCCCTTGTCGGCCATGGACGCCATGAGCGGCGCTGCCGCGTCCGTCCGTCCGTCTGCCGCCGCGAGGCGATTCCATGACAGGAAGTTCCAGGTGTACCTCGAAATGTACCGCGATCAGAAGAAATACGAGGCCATCATGACCGGCTAGTGGGAGGTGCCCTCATGGCAAAGCGACCCGATTTCGAGAATCTGTCTTCGCGGCCCCGGCGCTTTGTGGAAACGCCAACACGCCTTGTCGGCCACCGGCCGACGATTGCGATCACGCCCGCGGCCGACGGCCGGGCCGGCGCCTACGAAAGCAACCAGGCGGACACGTGGAAGCTGGTCCGGCGGGTGCACGACCTCTTGGAGCGACACGTCCGGCTTCCGGACGGCCTGCCGCCGAGAATCGTCGTCGCTCCCGAGATCGTGTACGGCGCGCGGACGGGAGCTCTGGCGCAGGCGTACTACGCTGAGGAGGGCGTCAGCGCGAATCTCTGGGTGAGCCGATCCTGGGCGTACAGCGACGAACTCATGTCGGCATGCCAGGGCATCGGCTCATCGGAGTGGCTGCAAGCGGCGTATGGCCTCAACCAGACGAACCGTCCGGGAGCGGTGTGGCTCAAGGCTTTCTGCGCGGCCATGGACGAGAAGAAGCGGCCGATCTTCAGCGTCTACAGTCCGGACCTCGAATCGGAGACCAGCGATATCGCTCCCTACGTGGCGGAACGCCTCCTCCGGTTCGCGCGGTGCGCGTCGGCCGTGGCCGGGATGCGCGGCAAGAACTACCTTTCCATCGGCGGCGTTTCCATGGGCATCATCGGGTCCGACGTGCGGCGGAACATCCTCCTGCATTACTTCGGGCTGGGAACGGTTTCCGTGGACATGGCGGCGGTCAGGGGCCGCCTGGAGGACGGTTTCTTCGATCACGAGGAGGCGGT
This sequence comes from Candidatus Eiseniibacteriota bacterium, assembly GCA_963833505.1. GTDB lineage: Bacteria > Eisenbacteria > RBG-16-71-46 > CAIMUX01 > CAIMUX01 > CAWHYG01. The sequence continues at coordinate 42,662 of CAWHYG010000002.1, forward strand.
TCGGGCGGTCGCGTGGCTCAAGAAGCATTTCAAGTTCGACTTCGGTAAAGGGGCGCGTCCGCTGACGCCGGACCGGCTCATCGAGGAGTGCGTCAAGACGACGCTCATCGTCCGGGACATGATGATAGGGAATCCGCTCCTGGCCGACCCGAGAGCGGGGAAACGCCACGGCTTCAAGGCGGACGTCGAGCGCGCGCAAGGGTACAACGCCATTGCGTCGGGCACGCAGGGCCAACGCGCCTGGACCGACAACTATCCCAACTACGATCTGACCGAGGCGATCCTCTCAAGTTCCTTCGACTGGAACGGGTTCCGCGAGCCGTTCGTCGTGGCGACCGAGAACGACAGCAAGAACGCCATGGGCATGCTGGTGGCGGAGTTGCTCACCGGACTGCCGCAGCTTTTCGCCGACATCCGCACGAACTGGACGGCCGACAGCGTGGCGGCCGTCACCGGCGTGGACATCCGGAAAGACGCCCCTCGGGGCTTCATTGACAAGCGCAACTCCGGCCCGGGCGCGCTCGATTTCGCGGCGGACATCTACGCGCTGGCGAAGATGGACAAGACCGCATCCATCCACGCGGTGGGGGATAGACTTCGTACCGTGAAAGGCATCCAGGCGGCGCTGGTCAAGGCGGCTTCTTCGGGGACGAAGTGGTCCGCGGCCGTGCTGGAGTACTTCCGCGGGGACGGTCTCTCCAGCCACTTTCGGACTCCGGGCGGAATTCCCATGACGGCTTATCGCTACAACGTGATGGGAGACGAGATCTCCTGTTCGATCGTGGAAGGCGAGACCGTGAGCCTTCCGGCGAACGTCGCCGACGCCGTCAGCGCGCGGACGGACCCAACCTGGCCGGAAACGTTCTGGGCGCCCCGCGGCCTGACATCCTTCGATTACATGCGCCGCATCGGACCGAATCACGACGCGAATTCGTTCGGGCTGATCGGGGCGGATCTTGTGACGCTGAACGCCATGCTTCGGATCCCGGTGGACTTCCACAACGTTCCGGCGCAGGACGTGTTTCGTCCCACGATCTGGGATCGCTACGGTGGGGATGACTTCAGGGCGTGCGAAAAACTGGGACCACTCTACGTCTAGGGAAACCAGACGGTACCAGGACTTTACAACACCGTACGCCGGCATGCCGCGGATCATCCGGCCTGACGGACTTTACGTCGCGCAACAGCGTTTCAACCTCTACCGCTGGCACATCATGGATCCCGTGCGGTTCAAGAAGGATCTCAAGGTGACGATCCAGGCGCTCGGTTGGCGGGCCGGCATCTCGAAGAACCAGAGCCGCTACCTGCCACTTCAGGACGATATCGCGTCGGTGGCGTTCTGGTACCAGGCGGAGCCGCACGCGGTGTTTCCGGAGTTTCCGGGGAAGGACGCGCTGGAGGTGATATGAGCCGTCGCGTGTCCCATCGGACCTGCGGCGGTATGCTGATCCCCGGGGGCAGATCATGATCTCCGTATGAATCGAGCGGAATGAACGGGGCTGGTTCGCACGGGCGCACCACGCGGGCCGACTATCTCCGCACCAGGATCACGAACAGCGCCAGCGCCAGCCCCGCCATCCCCGCGCCGTAGAAGAACGCCCACTGGAATCCGAAGTGCTGCCAGAGCAGCCCGGCGCCGCCGCTGGCCACCAGGGTGGCAAGGCCGCTCGACATGTGATACACGCCAAGTCCTGTCGCGCGATGCTCGGCCGGGATCAGGGTCGAGGCGTAGGCCTTGCCCACCCCGTCCGTGAAGGCGGTGTAGAGACCGTAGACGGCGAAGAGGGCCCAGACGATTCGGGGATCGTGATTGAGGCCGAAGCCCGCGTAGACGCCCGCGAAGAGCAGCAGGCCGAAGCCGAAGACGCGGCGCGGTCCGATCCGGTCGCTCAGCGCCCCCGCCGGATAGGAGCCGAGCGAGTAGGTGAAGTTGTACAGGACGTAGGCCAGGATCACGGTGGCGACGGCGTGGCCCGTGCTGCCGAAGAGCTGCCTGGCCCGAAGGATGAGAAAGGCGTCGGACGAGTTCCCCAGTGCGAAAACCAGGTTCACGAGGACGAAGATCCGGAAGTTGCGGTTGAAGATGCTCCAGGCGAAAGCCGGGCGCCGGTAACGGGCGTGGAAGGGCTTTTCCCGGACGGTGAAGAGAATGAAAACTCCGAGGATGGCCGGCACAAACGCCCAGAGGAACACGGTGCGGTAGGTTGCCGGATGGTCCCCGAGCCGACTGAGGAAGTAGAGGGCCGCGAGCGGACCCAGCACCGCGCCCAAGCTGTCCATCGCGCGGTGCAGGCCGAAGGCCCGGCCCCGTTGCGATTCGACGGTGTAGTCGGCGATGAGCGCGTCCCGGGCCGAGGTGCGGATGCCCTTGCCGGTGCGATCGGCCAGGCGCGTCACCAGTACGAAGGGCCAGCCCCGGGCGAGCGCCAGAAGAGGCTTGGCGAAGGCGGAAAGCCCATACCCGCCGATCACGAACGGCTTCCGTTTCGCGATCCGGTCGGACCACCAACCGGAGAAGATCTTGAGGATGTTGGCGGCGCTCTCGGCCAGCCCCTCGATCAGCCCCAAAGCCGCGATGGGCGCGCCCAGGACGGCGGTGAGGAAGATCGGGATCAGGGGATAAAGCATCTCCGAAGAGACGTCGGTCAGGAGGCTGACGAAGCCCAGCAGGATGACGTTCCGGGAAAGTCCCGGCCCGCGTTGAGTCGTCACCGGCCCCCCGGATGTCTGGCCACGATCGACCATGACTCAGGCTCCGACACGATCCCGGCGGTGTCAAGAGCGTCGTCGGACAGGGTTGCCCTCAATCCGTCGTTCCGGGCCGACAGGATCATTCTGAGAGGCCCGCAGGTCGAACTCACGGGCCCGGTTCCAGCTCGTTCCAGTTGTAGAGCCGCACCAGCTCATCGGTTCCGATCACCCGGAACTCGGTCTCGCGCTCGACGTCCTCGTCCCTCTGTCGATCGTGGACCTTCATCTGCATGCGGTACTGCCCTTCGGTGAGCTGGCCCAGGTCGATCGAGCGGCAGATGTTCCACTGGTTGATGCGGTACCTTCGCATCGTCTGCCCCTCGCCGCGAAGGCTGATCGAGTACTGGACGTCGCCGGAGGCGTCCAGGCGCTGGAGCGTCATGGTCAACTCCGCGTCGGCCATGCCGTGCAGGTCGCCGAGGTTGTACACCTCGAAGTAGAACGTGAGCCGCTCGCCCGGCAGGAAGACGCGGCTGGCCCGCGGATGGAAGGGCGAAGCGGCGGGATCAGCGCCGTAGATGGTGACGCCGGGAACCGGCCGGCGCTCGGACTCGGTCGGAAGGGTGTCGCCCATGCTCTCCAGAAGCAGGAGGTCGGAGGCATCCAGCCTGGTCCGGTCCGCGCCCAGAAGCTGCCCGTCGGCGCCGTTGTCGGAGGCCAACGCCACGATCCTTCCGGCGGAATTCCGCAACGTGAGCTCGGAGGCGATCTTGATCACACCCGGCTCGAGATCCGGCAGGGTGACGCTTCCGGTCCGCCGGCGGAAGGTCCATTCCCGGCGGATCGTGGTCTCGCGATTCAGGGGGATCGCCCGCGGGTCTCCGGCCACCCAGACGTTGCTGCTGTCGGTGTACAACGTGGACACGACCTCGGCGCTTCCCTCGAACCGCAGCCCCTGCATCGGATGCCGGACGGAGTACTCCGGCAGGAACGTCTCATAGGCCAGAACGAGGTTGATCCTGCCGTTCGGAGCGCGGAACCGCGCCAGTGCCGTTTCGTAGCGATAGGCCTTGCCCCCGAAGTCGTAATTGAAGACGTAGGGGGGCCAGGCCGGGCCTTTCAGGCTGTCCACGGCGAAGAAACGCGTGCCGCTGCCGTGATCCTGGAGGATCACCGGGGCCGATCGGAGGGTGCTGCCGTCATGGAAGCGGTAGAGGAGGCGCCAGGTGCGGTTGATCGGGGTCGATTCCGGGAATCCTGCCTCGGGCTGCCCGCCGATCGAGGTCCATTCCGCCGGCCAGCCGAAGCGCAGCACGACGCGTCCGGCGTCGGTCATGGGGCCGGGCATCCCCGGAGTGACGCCGGAGAGCGCAAACCAGGCCTCTCCCACGCGGCGGAGGTATTCGATCCGATCCTCGTAGAGGGAAGGAGTCGCCAGGATCGGATCATGCGCGCGCCACCAGGCATCGATCCACCGGACGCGCTGGCCGGTGGCGAGGAATTGCGAGCGCTCGCCATCGGTCCACAGGTCCCACGGAAGCGACAGCCAGGAAGCGAGCACGCGCAGCTCGGGTGTGTTCACGGCCAGCTCCGTGGCGCGGCTGAAGTGACGATCGGCGGACTCATACTCCAGGCGGCGCACGTCGAGGACCCCAAGAAGAAGCTCCGCCTGCGCGGCGGTCACGCTGTCGGGGCCGGACCAGGGCCCCGGATCCGCTCCGGAACCCGGAGAGCGCGGCGGCGGCGCGCCGGCCGTGGCGAGGGCCAGCTCGGCCGAGCGCCGGGCGGCGTCGGTCGAATCCGCCAGGTAGAGAAGGCGGGCGCGCTCGAGATCGAGCCAGGCGGGGCCGTTCTCCCATCCTTGCTTGCGCTCGGCCAGTCGGGAACAAAGCGCCAGCGCTCTTTCCAGGTCGTGCGGCTCGCGATTCACCTTCCATTCCCGCTCCCACCATCGGATCTCCCGCAGATCGATCACGTCGGTGTGGCCGTTCTTGCGGGTGAAGGTGTGCAAGAGGTCCAGCTCGTTGGCACGGAACCGTGCGAGCTGCAGATATCCCCCGAGCACGAGGGTCGGGATCGGAACGTCCGGAGCGAACTTCACTGCCGTGCGAAGCTTGTCCGCTCCCCAGACCCGCTGATTCACCTCTCCGGTCCGCATGAGCGCGAGGCCCCAGCGGAGATAAAGAGCCGCCACACGCCGGAAGCGCTCCCGGTCCTCCGGAGTGGAATGTCCCCAGTTCTGCCGTAGCAGCGCGTGTGTTCCCAGCTCGAGCCGGTCCAGAGCCGCCTGGATGGAGTCGATCTCGGTGACGACCGGAACCAGACGCCAGTCGGGTTCGGGGCCCGGAATCGTCGAGATCTCTCGAAAGATCTCGTCGACCCGATCCAGGGTCCGGATCGGCGACTCCTGGCGGGGAAGCAGCAGCGACCGCTCGGGAAACGAATCGACCGGAGCGGAGAAGACCAGCGGGCGGCCGTCCGGGCCGAGGGAGGGGCGCTCCGGCCCGGTGAACATCGGACGGCGCAGATGCAGACAGGAAGCGGCGGCGAGAGCGGCGACGGCGAGGATCAGCAGGCGCCCGCGGGTTCGGCAGGCGCGACCGAACGGGTTGCCCGGTGCCTTCGACGCGAGTTGCACGGGCCTCCCTCAAACCCCTTGATCAGCTATTCCAACTCCGCGGCTTCCCTCTCATGATACCGGTTCGAACCGGACGCGTCGAGGCGGCCGGCCGGTGGACATCTTCCTGACTGGCGAGCTGAGACAGGAGTGGGGCCGCCGTCCCTGTCGATGGTTTCCAGGCCCATTCAACGCGGCGGCCGGCGCTTCTCAACGCCGGCCGCTTCCCCAACTCAACGCCGGTGGCCGGCGCCTCTCAACGCCGGCCGCCCGTCTCAACGCCGCCGCGGCTTCGTCCAGCGTCCGATCCAGTCGAGGATCCGCTCCAGGCGATCGATGCGGCGGTCCGGCCTTCCACCCCGGCTCATCCCGTGAGGCTCCGCCGGATAGCGGAGGAATTCGACCGGCACTCCTTTGACCTTGAGGGCCGCCCAAAGCTGCTCGGCCTGCTCGATCGGGCAGCGGTGGTCCTCTTCCTGATGCTCGATCAAGGTCGGCGTCTTCATGCGGCTCAGATAATTCAGCGGCGACATGCGGAGGTATCCCCTCGGATCCTCCCACGGGCCGGTCGTGTTGAACTCCTGCGGCCAGGAGTAGCCCACGTCGCTCGATCCGACGAAGCTCATGAAATTGGAAATGGAGCGGGAGCTTACGGCGCAGGCGAAGCGATCGGTGTGGCCGATGATCCAGTTGGTCATGAAACCGCCGTAGGATCCGCCGGCCACGGCGATCCGCCGCCGATCCAGGTGCCGGACGCGCCGGAACACGACGTCGGCGAAGTCCATCAGGTCGTCGTAGTCCTTCGTGCCCCAGCGTCCGATGATCGTGTTCAAGTGCCGTTCGGAGTATCCGGTGCCACCGCGGGGATTGCAGTAGAAGACGACGTAGCCGGCGGCGGCCAGGACCTGGAATTCATGGAAGAAGATGCGGCCGTACTGGGTGGCGGGGCCGCCGTGGATGTAGAGCACGCCGGGATGGCTCGTCCGGAGTCGTTTCGGATTCAGGATCCAGCCCTGGATCCGGTTTCCATCGCGCCCCTCGATCCAGATCTCCTCGGGCTCCGCGATTTCACGCCGGGAAAGCCAGTCGGCGTTGAACCGTGAGAGGGTCATTCCCGGCGCGGGTTCCGCCTTCGCGGGCCGCGTCCGGCCGCGCGCTCCCGGCGAGGGCGCCTCGGGCAGGGGATCGCGGCGAATCTCGCCGGGGTTGGCCGTTTCGCTCCAGGCGGAGTAGATCCAGCGGTTCGCGAAGTCGATGGAGTAATCGATGACGGCGCCCGGCCGGCTCAAGACCGGTTCGGGCCGCCGATCGCGCCGGGAGACGCGCCAGACCTCGCTGTTCCCTTCGTTCGTGACCCCGAAGTAGATCCATGCGCTGTCGGGGCTCCAGATCGGAGGCGGTGCGCCGGCCAGGCCGAAGGTGTCGCTGATGGTCGAAAGCTCGCAGCTTCGATCGAGCCGTTCGGTCAATTCGATCGGCCGGCCGCCCGCGGCCGGAACAAGCCAGAGCTTGACGTGGTGCTGATTCCAGGGCGCATCGGGATCCGGCGTGCCCGTGAAGGCGATCCATTGGCCGTCCGGGCTTATACTCGGAGTCACCGAGGGACCGTCGAAGGTCCGGATCTTCTCGATGGCTCCGCCGCGAGCCGGAATCCGCCACAGATCGACCCGCTGAAAAAGGAGGTCGGGATCCCGGGAGCGGTTGCTCGAGAAGATGATACCCTTTCCGTCCGGACTGAACCGCGGCTCTCCTTCGTCGTAGCGCTCGTCGGAGGTCAACTGCCGGGCCCGGCCGGTTTCGGCGTCAACGATCCAGAGGTGGCTGCGCCCGACGGGCAGGAAGCCGGTGCCGTCGAGCTTGTAGAAGAGCCTTCGGATCTCGCGGACGCGCGGCGCTTCGCTTCCCGGATCGCCGCGCTTCTTCTTTTCTTCCCGCTCCTTCGCTTCCGGGTCCTGGGCCGTAAAAATGACGGCCAGCCGCCGTCCGTCCGGGCTCCAGGTGAAATCGGAGACGTTGCCTTCGAGCCTCGTGAGCTGGTGTGCTTCTCCGCCATCCGAGGGGATGATCCACAGCTCTCCCTTTCCGCTCCGATTCGACAGGAAGCCGATGCGGCGGCCGTCCGGCGACCAACGCGGATTCTGCTCGTTGTGATTCCCCTGGGTGAAAGCGCACGCCGGCGAGGGTCCGTCCTCCGAAGCGGGCGATCTCCGGGCGGCCGAAACCGCCGGCTTTCCCGGAGACCTGGCGTCCAGCCTCAACATCCAGAGATGGCTGAGGTTCTTGAGGAGCTTCCGGTCAGGCTGTGAAACCGCCGTCACCAGCCGGTCGCCGCCGGGTGCGAGGCGGCACTGGAAGGGTTGGCGGATTTCGTAGATGTCCTCGGGGCGAATGGGAGTTCTGGTTCTGGGCGACATCGCGTTCTCCTTTCGTGCGACCGCGAAGCATAGCGGGAACGGAGGTCGCGGTACAGCACGAACGCGGAGATCTGCGACGCGATCTGGTTGGTCGGGCGGCTGCACCTGGAGCCGGCCAGCGGCGGAGAGAACATCCGCGACCGCGCACAACACAGCCGCCCCGGTCCTGGGGGGGAGGCACCTGAACCGGGACGGCCATGATCGCACCCCGCCGCGCGGGGGGCTCTAGCCGGCAATCGACACTCGCCAACCTATTTTCTCTCTGCGCCCGCGGACGGCCGGCGGGCCCGGGGATGCGTTCAGAGCGGCGTGGAATCCGGCATCATGGATCCAAGGCCGCCGAACGAGCTCCGGCGGAGAACCGGCTCCCGGTCGCCCGCCGGTCGGGGCGCAGGCGAGGCGGGGTTCGATCGTCTCCGCTGATGTGGAAGCAATCGACATGCCCGCCCTTGTCGGGCGATCGCCATGAGCCGGGCAAGCGGTTGGCAGGTCGGCCGAGCGCCGGAGGCCACGGATCCGGGTGTTTTTCACCGGAGTCGGGGCGTGATCACCCACGTCGGTTGGAATCGACGCCGGTCGGGAGCCTCTTCCCTGGTATACTCGATGGCGATGGGTTTGGCGGGCAGCCTGGGCTCAGCGTCCAGACGCAAAGGCTGCTCGGGGAGGAGTCCGGCGCGGCCCGGTGAGCGCCGCGTCGAAAGGAAACCGATATGCGCCGGATCTGCTTTCTGTTTCTCGCCGTGGCTTGTTTCATGGCTTCCAGCGCTCAAGGCCAGGATCTCGGCGTCTACGGAGTCTCGCCCGAGGCTCGGAACGCCCTTCTGGCCATGGGCGCCTATGTGGATCATGGCCGCGTCGACGGCCGGCTCGTCGCCGAGCTGACGCCGGCCCAGGCCGAAGCTCTCCGGCGCCAGGGCTATGAGGTCAAGCTGCTCTTCCCGAGCGTGGCCGCGCGCGAGAAGGCGATCCGGGAACGGCCGGAATTCGACCAGTTCCACACCTACGACCAGATCCGCAGCGACTTCTACGCCTACGCCGCCGCCCATCCGGACATCGCGCAGCTCGTGGTCTTCGGACACTCGGTGCAGAATCGCGAGCTGTTCGGGCTCAAGATCACCCGCCAGCCGACCCAGCCGGCGGACCGGCCGGTGCTGGTCTTCTGGGGCGGAATCCACGGCGACGAATACGGGGGCGGCGAGATGCCCTACCGGTACGCCCTCTATCTCTGCGATGGCTACGGCGTCGATCCCACGGTCACCCGCATGGTCGATGACGACGAGATCTGGTGCATCCCGATGATCAACCCCGACGGCCGGGCCAACGGAACCAGGACCAACGCGAACGGCATCGATCTGAACCGCGACCTGGGATATGAATGGTCGGGCGAGGGAGCCAGCCCGTCCCCGTTCTCGCAGGTCGAGACCCGGGCGCTCCGCGAGTTCTGCCTGGACCGGAACATCCCGCTCTCCACCACGTTTCACTGCTCGGGCGACGATGTCTTCTATCCTTGGGGTTACGCTCCGCAGAACGTCCCTGATCATGATATCGTGGTGGATGTCGCAAGCGCCTACGCCAGCGCCGCTTCATACTTCTGCGGCAACTCCTGGCAGGATTACGAGACCCACGGCGAGGTGCTGGACGACGTCTACGGATCCCACGGAGGGATCTGTCTCACGGTGGAGGTCAGCAATTCCCCGACTCTGGTCGCCCAGACGTTCGCCCGCAATCAGGCGGGCCTGAACCTGCTCTGTGGCCTGGCCGGCCAGGGGCTTCACGGAGTCGTGACCGATGCGGCCACCGGCGCGCCGCTTTCCGCGGCGGTGTGGATCTCCGGCGACCCCATCCCCGCTTATACGGATTCCCAGACGGGCGCGATGCATCGTTCGGTCCCGCCGGGAACCTATACGGTCACGGCCTGGGCCAGCGGAACCGTGCCGCAATCGGTGGGAAACATCGTCGTGCCGGGCGACGGCACCGGCGAGTTCCAGATCGCGCTGGTCTCCGGTGCACTCGAATGCGCGTATCGTGTCACCTCGGTCGACCAGAGGGATCCGGATGACGTGCACAAGAACGTCTCCTTTCCATCCGCGGCCCTCGGTGCTCCGGATGGAGTTTCCTGCTCCCTCGGCACCTCAGGCTTCATCGTGCTCGACATGGGCGCAGGGCACGAGATCCAGGATCGGCCCGGCGCCGACTTCGAGGTCGTGGAAGCCGACCCTCCGAGCGATCCCGGCCCCGAGGCCTATCGCGTGTATGCGGGCGACGCCTACAGCCAGACCACCTTCATCGGCGCGGCGGTCGGAACCGCCCGGTTCGATCTGGCCACGGCGGGCTTGACCTCGGTTCGCTATCTCAAGATCGTGGATGCCTCCGGGGCTCCTCCGGACAGCCCGGTGGCCGGAATGGATCTGGATGCGGTGATCGGAAACATCAACTCCAATCCGGCCGGGATCCTCACCCTGGCCACCGAACCGGCCGCATCGACTCTCGCGGTCCGCGTGTTTCCCAACCCGTTCCGCTTGGACACCGACCTGGAGCTGACCCGGGTGGCGGCGGCGCCTGGTGCCGCCCTGCAGAAAACTTCCGGGCCGGCGATCCTGTCCGTCTTCGACGCCGCCGGCCGGCAGATCGGCCCGCCACGGGCGTGCCCGATCGTGGGCGCGGGAGCGCAGCGGATCCGGTTGGACGCCACGGGCTGGCCCGCGGGACCCTACTACTTCCGGATCGACGCCGGGGGAGAGCGAACGAGCGGGAAGCTGCTCAAGACCCGCTGACGTTTGGGCGGTCCGAACGGCTCCGGCTTTGTGGCCGGGCTCGTTGCAGGCCCTGGGGCAAGCTTCGGTCTTCTGAGCTGGCTCGTTGCGGGCCCCGGGGCAACTTCCGGCCCCTTGGCTCAGTACGGCTCCGGCGACAGCTCCCGGGCGCTTTACGGTTCAAAATCGGCCTTGCCTTCTGTGCCTCGAAGCCATACAATTGTTTGGTATGAGGGAGAGAAGCGCAGCAGTTCGGGGTCGCGCCATCGCGGGAGCGGGCCTTCGCCTCGAGGCACTGCCCGCGGCCTCGCAGCCAGCGGGGATTGCGGATTCCGTCTCGCACGAACGGACCGGCCATCTTGATCTCCGCCGGGCTGAGAACCCATTGGCCAACCCGCGACTCCGCGCCACTGCCGCCACGGTACAGCCGGGCCAGCGCGCCCGGTTCCGCAGCGGGCCGGCACTCACGCCTTTCCGGCCGGCGGTCGAATACCGGCCGCTGTTCGTGAACGCTCTCCTGAACGAGAACGCGAACA
>CAWHYG010000003.1:0-10478 GCA_963833505.1 Candidatus Eiseniibacteriota bacterium
CCATCATCGGCACGGGCCAGGGCATCCACTGGCCAGATGTGGACGAGGACATCAGCGTTGAGGGCATGCTTCATGGCACGCCCGCGCCGCGTCCAAAATCACGGACACAACCGATCGTGCGGGATGCAAGCAGCGGCGCTGTGGCGCCGACCAAGGGCGTGCGGCCGCAGGCTCGCAAGGCTCGCCGTGGCTGATACCCGGCGTTGGACTTCTGAACCTTGGTGTCTCTGAAAATCGGGGGTGATTCATGGTCCTTACTAAAGACGAACTCATCGCTCTTCATCAGAACGAAGTGCGCATTCTCCTCCATTTGGCCTCGAAGGTCGAGCCGGCGATGCTCGACTATCGTCCCTCCCCCACGCAGCGCAGTCTGCTGGACCTGCTGCAGTACCTGGTGATCATGGGCCCGATCCGTCTCCGCGCCATCAAGGCCGGCGAGTTCGATCTGGACTCGTGGCGGAAGGCGTGGCGGGCGGAGGAGGCAGCCGCCAAGACGATGAGCTTGGAAGAGGTAGAGAATGCGATCGCCAAGCAGCCGGCGTTCCTCGCGGAGCTGCTGGGCTCCTGTTCCGATGCCGACCTGCGCGCCGAGATCGAGATGTTCGGAAGGAAGGCCAGCCGGGGCTCGCTGATCGTCAACCTGGTGTTGAGCCACTATGCGGCCTATCGCATGCAGTTGTTCCTGTATTTGAAGGCCTGCGGACGCGAGGAATTGAACTCTTCGAATCTGTGGAGCTGGAGGGACGCCACGGCGTAGCGGGAGCTAGGACCTACTTGGACAGGCTCGCAGAGTGCCCGAGGTCGATCGCGTGACGCTCCGTTTCTGGTCCAACGCATTGTTCGAAGGGCTCGCCCATCCGGAGAAGGCTGCTCCACCGGGACCACGGAACAGCTCGCCCTCTGCGACTTCGCGCGGGATTGGAGCCACGGGAGCCGGCGGGCGCTGGCCCGTCTGCCCGAGGTCACGGAGCCGTCCTCGAAACCCGGAAGCCGACGACGTCGCCGTAGACCGGGCCGCCGGGGGCGTCGGCGCCCCGGTACGCCGACCGGCAGCCGCCCGCGCTGCCTTCCCAGCTGCCGCCGCGGAAGACGCGGTCGGAGCCGGAAGGCTCACCGACCGGGTCGGTTGCCGGTCCGCTGGGATAGTCGCTGACCCCGTCCCACCGGTCCCAGCACCATTCCGGGATATTGCCGTGCATGTCGTAAAGACCCCAGGCGTTAGGCTGCCTGCCCTTCACAGGGTGGGTGGTGTTGCCCGCGTTCCCGCAGTACCAGCCGACCTTGTCCAGATTCGGGTCGACCGGGCTGCACAGAGTGTCCGTGATCGCTCCGTCACAGAACGCCGTCGTACTCCCCGCCCGGCAAGCGTACTCCCACTCGGCCTCTGTCGGAAGCCGGTACCCATTCGCATTCTGATTCCACGTCACCGTCGCTGACACGATGGTGTTACCGAAATACAGCTGCTTGGTGATGGTGTAGGCCCCCGTCATTCCGTACGCGTCTGACAGCCTGTTGCAGTAGATCACACAATCGAACCAAGTCACCGTTTCCACAGGCAACGTGGCCCCTGAGAATCTCGATGGACTCCACTCCATCACCGACTGCCACTCCTGCTGCGTCACCGTGTGGTCGCACATGTAGAACGCTTTTGTCAGCGTGACCTGGTGCGGCGTCTCATTGTTATACCTCCCGGACTCGTCCGGGGGACTGCCCATGGTGAAGGCGCCAGAATGGATCAACACCATTCCGCTGTCGGATGGTGCTACGCCCGAGGTGGTCGCGTGCGGCGAGTTCGACAACTCCGACCAGTTCGGGACGGCATCGGCAGTCTTCAAGGCGAAATAGTAGGTCGTGCCGCTCAGAAGCCCGGTGACGATGAAACTCTCGGCCGTTCCTGCGCTGCGGGGAACCGGATCGCCAATCGTCTTGGTCGCAGCCGCCCAGGTCGAATCCACTATCTGCGCGGTCGCATAGCGGATGTCGTAGGTCGACGCCGTCCCGACGGTCCCGTCGTTTCCGGCCGCCGTCCAGCGCAGCGTGTCGGTGCTCGACGTGGCCACGCTAGCCTGGAGATCCGTCACCGTCGCCGGAGGCGTCGTGTCCGCCTTCGGCTTGGTTCCCCCGTCGTTGTTACACGCCATCAGCGGCAGGACGACGATCAGCAGCGACAACAGCAGAATCCACTTCACGTGACGGCCCTCCTTGAGCGCCCCGAGCCCGGTGCGTCGCTGGTCCTCAGCCTATTGACGGCCCGAATCCCGCACCCGATGCCACCGGGCACGTCCGAGTCCTCCCGCCCCGCTCCATCGGATTTGTCCATCCGCTCCCCTACGCAACGGCCCGAGCCCTTCACCTCAAGATCACCACTCTTGCTGTCCTCGTCCCCTCGGCCGTCGAAACCCAGGCCAGGTAGATTCCCGCGGGAACCTCACGGCCCGAGTCGTCGCGCCCGTCCCAGATGACCTCGTGCTCTCCGGCCGCCAGGTTTCCACTGTTCAGCAGCCGGACCTGACGCCCGGCCACGTCATGGATCGTCGTCCGGACGCGACCCGACACGGGCAGGACCAGTTGGATCGTCGCCTGGCCGGCCGCGGGACTCGGGAACACGCGCATCTGCAGCGTGCCCACGGCATCGTCCTCGCCGGCGACGTTCGCCGGATCGAGGCACTCGGTCGGGGCGATCTGCAGTCCGGCGCCTCCGTCCGCAAGGAAAACCACGCCGTCCGCCACGACCACAGCCTGGGCATCCCCTGCGATGCTCATTCCGCCGATCGGGGCCGGAGACCCGGTGCCGGTGATATCGTAGATCTGGAGACCAAACCCATCGTCCGCGACGTATAGGTAGCGATCGGAGACCGCTACATCACGGGCTCCGGTCGGCGTTGCCACGGTGCCGATGATGCGAGGCGCGTGGGGGTTCCGGAGGTCCACGACCTGAACCCCGGCCCCGCCAGTCGCGACATAGGCAATGGTTCCGGAGGCGGCCACGCCCAGAGCGGGCTCGGCCGTGGCCACCCAGCCGACGATCCTCGGCTGGACCGGGTTCGAGATGTCAACCACCTGGAGCCCGCTCGAATCGGCAGCGACATAGATGTAAAGCCCCGAGGAGGTGACCGCCAAGGCGGGTCCCGGCGTGACCACGCCTCCCACGATCCTCGGATCCCCGGGATTCGAGATGTCCACGATCTGGAGTCCGGCCGCGTCCGCCGCCACGCACGCAAGAGCACCCGTAATCGCCACGTCGAATGCGCGTCCGGGCGTGCGCACGCTCCCCACGATCGCCGGGCTGTCCGGCCGGCTGAAGTCGACCACCTGAATCCCCGATGAGTCCGCGGCAACACAAGCCGTCAGTCCCGAGGCGGCGACTCCGCGCGCCGGCGCCGGCATGACCACGCTCCCGACGATGCGCGGATCGTGTGGATCATGGATGTCGACCAACCGAAGTCCGGTGGCCGTGTCGGCCACGCACGCGTACGAGCCCGAGACCGCCACTCCGCATGCAGCCCCTCCGGTGTCGACATGACCGATGATCGAAGGGCTCGCCGGGCTCGAGGCGTCGAACACCTGAAGGCGTCCCGGCCAAGAGTCCGTGGCGAACACATACGGGCCTGATGAGGCCACGCCCAGCGCGTATCCCGACCGCTGGACGTTCAGGAGTGTCGGGACCGTCGGATGCGAGATGTCGAACACCAAGAGCCCGCACGAGTAATCCCCGACGTAGGCGCGATCGCCGGACACCGCCACGTTGTAGGCCCAGCACGGCGTCGCCACTGAGCCCACATCGACCGGGTTCCACGGGGCGCTGATGTCGATGACGTTGAAAGTGCCGAACCAGTTCGCGAGGTAAGCGTACGTCCCAGAAATGGCGAGCCCGTCGAAAGCCACACCGCCCATGTCCGTGTTCCCGACGATCACGGGAGCATGCGGGTCTGTGACGTCGACCACCATAAACCCGCCGTCCCAGTCCGCCACATAGGCGTAGCCGTCCTGGACGACGATCCTCTCGGGGCAATCGTACATCTCCACCGCCCCCATCTCGCGGGGATTCCATGGATCCGAAACATCGATCACGCGGAACGAGTTGGTGAAGGGCCATACGTTCTCGTCCTCGGCTCCGACGTAGGCATAATTCCCGGAGACTCCGACACTGCCGACGAAGGCCTGAAGGTCTGCCCGGCCGACGACCCACGGGTTCCGAGGATCCGCGATGTTGACGATCGCCAGCCCATCCGGACCCCACGCGGTATAGGCATAGTTGCCCGAGACGGCCACATCGAACTGCCCCGCCGCACACCCGTCGCACTCGAGCACGGGATGGCAAGGATTGGAGATGTCAACCACCTGGAGTCCCCAATCGCCTTCGATGTAGGCGTGGTCGCCCGAAACAACTCCACAGCATGGATCCCCCGACAGGTTCACGCCGGCCACCCAGCGGAGATACTGCGCATAATCGACGCAGTCCGCCGCGGCCGGACAGGTGACGAGCAATTCCCCGACCAGGAGCAGACAAAACGCAAACACCGCAATGCGCATGGCCGATCCCTCCACGCCGTGGTATTCGATCGTTCGGGAGCAACACCATTGTATCACTCGGGGAACTAATCGACTACGCCGATCTGGCGCTGGATTCAGGCCGAAAAACGAAGACCCCCGCGCAGGCCGAGATCTGCCGGTGTTCGGCGTGGATCCCGCACTGCTGGCACGCCTCCACCACTTCCGCCGCCGCCCGGTAATGCTCGGACTCGTCCCACGCGTCCCCCACCTCGTTCCTCGCTTCGGCCAGGGCGACGGCATTGGGGAAGCAGATGTCGCCAACGAGAATCGAGCCCTCTCAGATCGATGATCTGCATGGGATCTCGCCGTTGACGAACCTTCCCGCGGCAATGCTGCTACCTGTAAGCGGACTTGATCTGCCCCCAGGACGTGTTGCGCACCGGGACCGGGCCGCAGGGGTTGGGATCGCAGGACGTCCCGTCGCCCATGTAGGATCCCCCGGCCGTCTCGCAGTCTGCCTGGGTACCCACGAGGCAGACGCCGCTCGGGAAGCAGCACGCGCCGGTCGCAGCACCGGTGCTTGTCAGGACCACAGTCAAGAAGGTCGTGCTCCCATAGAACACCGTCGGGCTGACCGCGCAATCGACGATATCGCCGGATCGAACCGACAGAGTCGTCGAGTAGTTCGCAACCTGGCTCCATTGGTAGAGATACGCCCAGAATAGCTGCCGGCCGTTGTAATAGACAAAGACGGTATCGGGGCCGAGGTCACGGTCGGACTTGGTGGAAAGGCAGGGATCCGGGCGGCTGAACGATGTGACCAACTGGACCTGCATGTCGCGAGGCGCGGTCCAACGGACCACACTCTGCTGGGCTGGGCCGGGATGGAACCACGTTGAGTGGCCGGGCATCGGGCAAGGGCAGGAAACCGGGTAGTCGAATGGATTGTGGCACACGTAGGGACAGTACGAGTTGATGTCGTATCGCCAGCAGTAAAAGCCAGCATCCGGACACCACTGCGGATCTTGACTTGTGTCCGTGTAGAGGATCATCGGTTCCACCGCGGTCGTCCGCCAACCGAACGACCACGCCCCGTTCGGGTTCTGGGTAGCCGAGAAATCGTCCGCCAAGTTCCACACCTCGGAATGGCTCACTATGGGGAAGAGGGCGAGAAGCAGGCAGGCTGCGAGCGCGATTCGAGCGTTCATGAGGTTCTCCTTTTCTTGGGGCCGGCCGGGCGGGCGGTAGAAGACCTTCGGCAATCACGGAGGTACGTGCGCATGGCCGATCCCTCCACGCGGTGGCATTAGATCGTTCGGGAACAGCTCCATTGTATCACTCGGGGAACTTATCAACCAGGCCGCTGACGCGCCTTACCTATTGTCCGGCGGAACGAACATCGTGGCGGTGCAAGATCCGCCTGAGCAGTCGCTCGTTGAGATCCGATTGCCTTGGAAGGCCCCAACCGGTCTCCAGCAGGATCGCCGACGCCACGCAGGACCACGAAACGCGGCTGAATGGCGAGGTTCCGGGATGCTCACCAGGTGTCGGGGTTCGGAGGTCGGGATCTTCGCCCAGCGCGCGAAGGATCGGCCGAACCCGATCGGCCTGACGGCGGTCAAGATCGTCGAGGTCGGAGCCGAATCGATCGCCGTCCGCGGACCCGATGCGATCGACGGCACGCCGGTCCCCGATATCAAGCCCTACGTCTCGCAGTACGATCGGATCGAATCGCCTGCGATCCCGGAGTGGGTGAACCGCCTGATGGAGGGATACTCCTGAGTGGTCGCCGGAAGCGGGAACGTCCAACAGAGGGGAGTGTGATCGAGGACTCAAGAGGAGGAGCAAGGCGATGAGTGACGAGACCAGGGCGGGGGCCGAGATCGGAGCGATCGGCTGGGTCTACAGGGCGGTGGGGTGGAGGACTGGCGCGGTGAGGCAACACATCATATGACTGAACCACTTTCACTGCGCTGCCCATACTGCGGCGAGCCCGTGGAGCTGGACGTCGACGAGAGTGGCGGCAACCGGCAATCCTTCGTGCAGGACTGCCCAGTATGTTGTCAGCCGTGGCAAGTCGATGTCGCGCGCGATCGGGATGGCGGCTGGAACGCGACGCTGCGGACGGTAGACGAGTAGCCAGCTACGATTCCCGGGTCGGCCATGGGGCGGCCAGTCGCATGGTGTCGCCGATGCGTTCGTGCTCGCCGGACAGCGCTCAGACCTTGTCTTGGCCCGCAAGCACCAAGGTCTGGGCGCGGCCGGGGGAATCGACCCGTTCCGTGATCGCTTACGTCTGATTCGCCACGATCCGGGTGTTGAGTATGACGCGGCCGAAGCGGCGCAGTTCCCATGCCGCTGGCGGAATTTCGGAGGTTCGGCTAGAGTGGTGGGCGAACGCCTGACCTCGGTCGCGGACGAATGGTCCAGCCTATTGGACGGATCCGGGCCCGAGCGGGCTGCTCCTCGGTCGATGATCCCGCATCGCCGGGGGGCGCGAGCGGTCGGGGGAGCGGAATTCCATGCTTTCGTACTCGCCGGATGTTGTGCGCCCGCTTCGTGAGGCCGAACACCACTTTCTCGAGTCAAGTTCGAGCCGTAGACCACGGCTGCGAGTCTTTCGCGGCGGTCCAGAGGGGAGGATCAGGTGAAAATCACGGGGTTGTCGCTCGGGATTCTCGCCATGCTTCCTGCATTCGTTCTGGCCGGCCCAAATGCCGGCGGGGTGCTCTTGGTGCACTCTACCAATGTGACCTACCAGGGGGTAGCCCGGGAGAACAATCCGGGCGCGCCGCCGAATGCGCTCCCGCCAGCGGTCCCGCCGTCCAGCCCGGAGCCCTGCACCTATCCCATGACGCTCGATGTCCCCCCGGACAACTACATCATCGTCGTGTCTGCGAGCGACTCTCTGGTCTTCTCCAATACGCGCGTGACCCTCTCTCGCACAGACGACGACACCATCCGGATCAACGGCCATCCCATTCTGCCGCTTCCCTATCCGCCGCCACCCGAGACGACCTACCAGGGTGCTGTGCGGGACGTTCCCATGGCGGTCGCCCTCCACTCCAGCGGCGCATCCCCGGCGGCCACCCAAACTCCCCCACCCATGGCCACCTCAAAATCCCCCACCCTGGCCTGATCCTCTGACCGCCTGATCAGCGCCGTCCGCGGCGGGACGTTACTCTAGCCCCTCACCTTGAAGAGGAAGAGGGGGGATCGGAGTGAACGTCTTGAAGAATCATCTGCGGATAACCATCGAGACCCTAGCGAGTTGCGGAGTCAGCGATCGAGAGATCGCCCGGCGGACCGGAGTCGACCGCAAGACCATCCGGCGCTATGTCCGGCAGTCAAAATCCCCCGGGGTGGCCACCGGCTCCGAACCGGTGGCCGTTGAAAATCCCCCACCCCGGCCACCGGCTCCCGGCACCGACTCGGCGCCCGCCGCGTACACCATGGCGTCGGCCTGCGAGCCGCACCGGACTTGGATCGAGGAGCAGGTCGGGCTCGGGCGCAATGCTCAAAGCATCTACCAGGACTTGGTCGAGGCGGGTGAGTTCCGCCACGGCTACAACTCGGTCAAGCGCTTCGTCGGCCGGCTGAAGTTCCGCGACCCGGAGCGGTTCGATGTCCTGGAGTTCCTCCCAGGGGAAGAGGCACAGGTCGACCTGGGCCTGGGCGCACCCACCTTGCGCCGGGGGAAGTTCCGCCGGCCGTACCTGTTCGTCATGACCTTGAAGTACTCGGGCAAGTGCTTCCGCAAGGTGGCGTGGAAGATGGACCAGGAGGCTTGGTCCCGCCTGCACGAGGAGGCCTTCAGGAGCTTTGGTGGCTGTACCCTTTACGTGGTCCTCGACAACCTCAAGCAGGGCGTGATCCGTCCGGACATCTACGAGCCGGAGCTGAACCTGATCTACGCGGAGATGCTGCGCCACTACGGCGTGGTGGCCGATCCCTGCCGGGTCGCCGATCCCGACCGCAAGGGCTCGGTGGAAAACGCCATCCGGCATACACAGTCCACCGCACTCAAGGGGCGCAAATTCGACTCGATCGAGGAGCAGAACCAATGGCTGGCGCACTGGGAGGAGCGGTGGGCGGCGCCGCGCATCCACGGCCGCAAGAAGCGCCAGGTCCTCGAACTCTACCGTGAAGAACAGCCCCTGTTGCGGTCGCTGGCCGGAGAAGGCTTCCGCTACTTCAAGCCCGGCGTGCGCACGGTCGATGACGCGGGGCTGGTGCAGATCGAAGGCGCCTATTACGCCGCCTTGCCGGCCCGACTCGGTAGCCGGGTGCAGGTCCGCGTCTATCCGGAGGAGGTCGAGATCTACGACCCATCCGGGCAGCTTCTACGCCGCCATGCCAAGAGCGCGCGCAAGGGGCAGTTCATCCTCGAGGAGCACGACCGGATCTTCAATCCTTCGCGGCAAAGTGCCCGCCTGCTGGGGAAAGCTGCGTCGATCGGACCGAAGACGGCGGAGTTGGCCCAGACCCTCTTCGCCCGCCTGGGTCGGCCCGGGCAGCGCGCGCTCTACGGGCTGACCAACCTGCCCCGCACCTACTCCTGCGCCGAGATCGAAGCGGTCTGCACCCGCTTCGTTGAGGCCGGATGCTACTCGTATGCCGCCATCCGCCGTGCGCTCGAACGGCAGGCGGCCATCTCGCGTGCGCCGGTAATCGAGCTGACCCAGGAGGCTCCGGAGATCCGGAGCATCTCCGAGTACCAGTCGTTCTGGGAGGACAACTCCCGTCACCAAGAGGAGGAAGTCGATGCCCATGTCCCGTGTTGAACTCGAGCAGTCCCTGCGCGGCCTGCGGTTGTCCGGGATGATCCCGGCGCTTGATGCTCGGGCCCTGCAGGTCTCGAGCCATGAAGCGAGCTTCCTGGATGCGTTCTCCTGGCTTGTACAAGATGAACTCGACCGGCGCCGATCACGCCTGCAGGACCGCCGCTATGCCCTCTCCGGGCTTCCCGAACGCAAGACCCTGGCCGACTTCGACTGGACCTACAACAGCCGCCTGCCCAAGCGCGACGTGCTTGAGCTGGGGACCTTGAAGTTCATCGACAACCGGGAAGACGCGGTCCTGCTCGGACCGCCGGGGACAGGGAAGAGCCATATCGCCAAGGCTCTGGCCTTGCTCGCGGTCGAGCGCGGCCACAAGGTCCTCTACCGCGCGGCGCACCAGTTGATCGAGGACCTCACCGAGGCCCGCGAGCTCGGCCTGATCCGGAAATGCCGGGATCAGCTCAAGAAGGCCGAACTGCTGGTGATCGACGATCTCTTCCTGCGCAAGCTGCCCGCCAACGCCGGCGACGAGCTGGCCGACGTGCTCATGAGCCGGTACGAGAACGGATCGACGATCATCAGTTCGAACCGCGTGATCGAGGACTGGCCCAAGCTGCTTGGAGACGTGGTTGTGGTGACGCCCCTACTGGATCGCCTGATGCACCACGGCCACCTGCTCAAGTTCGAAGGGAAGAGCTGGCGGCTGAAGGAAGCTGCGGCCCGGGTTGCCAAGGCTGCGGCCAGCGCCTAAGATGCCCTCGTCCCGCCACAGAGGTGGAGGAGTTTGACCCGGCCACAGGTGGGGGATTTTGAGGTGGCCGCCGGGGGCTGAATCGAAGGCCTTACAGGAAACGAATGTCTCGTAAAGACAGATTTGATGCCCGGCTACCATCGCGCGCATACGCGCTTGTTTTGGGCCTAACGTCGGTTGACCCGGTCGCATTTGCGCCCGTTTCCGTGGTCGCGCCCAACCGGACGCTTCTCGCTGGTCCGGGTTCGTTCCTCGCCCCTCGAGGCTTCAATCGATTAGGTCATGTGTGGTCTGACTGATCGGATGTCGCGTACCTACCGCGGATGGGATCCGGACCTGGATCTTGAGGCGCGGTTCTTCGGAGTTGCCGTATCGGAGCCTATTCATTGGACCAGGAGCGGATAGGCGAGATCCGGCACCTTTGGGGGTTGACACGGCGATCTGAAAGTACG
>CAWHYG010000004.1:0-683100 GCA_963833505.1 Candidatus Eiseniibacteriota bacterium
CGGGGCGCACCGTGCGCACGTAGCGACGCAGTTGGACGGCGGAGCCGGGATAGCCGCGCGCCCGGATCATCTCGAAGAGGCGGGTGGAGCGAAGGCGGGGATGACGTTGCAGGACCTCAGCGATGAAGTCCTTGTAAGGATCAAGCAAGGTGGGGCGGATCTGGGGAGCCGCCTGGTTGTCGTTGAAGCGTTCACTCTCGATGGCTCGGCGGACGGTCTCCGGATGGACTCCAAGCTCCGTCGCGATGGTGCCGATCCGCCAATGCTCGGCAAAGAAGAGGCGGCGGATGCGGGCCTGCACTTCGGGCGGGATCATCGTGCCACCTCGGAGAAGATCCGTTGACGAAGCTCGTGGTAGTCATGGAGTCCATCCAGGCGGTCGCGCTCTTCGGCGGGGCGGCCCCGAGAAACAAGGTGAACTTCGAAAAGGACGTGACGCGTGAGTCCCGCGACGGTATCGCGCCATGGTTTCGTAACGCACAAAGCGCCCGGGCCGTCCACAACGAGCGCAGCACAGACCTTCCGACCGTACCAGAGCGCGATGGCCTCGCAGAGCATCTCCAGAGCTCGCGGATGTTCCGGCGAGTGCGGCAGGCGCGCCTTCAGCAGGATCGGGGCCCAACCATCCTGGACCACGACCCGCGTGAACTCGAGCCCCGGCATCACCCCCATCCAAAGGCTTCCCATTCGTTCCCTCCTTGGCTCTGGTCAGGATCGCATCCTCCATGGCCGCGTCGACCGGAGCTTCCGAGACCATGCAAGAGCCGGAGGGGCATTGAGTACCCTGATGCGTCACTTTCTCGCGTCGCCGGGATCGCAGACGATAGCGACTCTGGCGGGCGGCGTGCCGGCGTCGGCCCTCCCGGCCCGCCTGGTATCGCGCTCCTGCGGCATACAGGCTCGCCCGACGGACCGACCCCGAACAGGCCTGGGAGCAGTACCGGTTCCCCCGATCACAGAAACGGCAGACGAGGAAGAGCGCTCCGCAGGAAGGTCGAGCGCAGGTGGCAAGTCGAAGCGATTCCACGCGTCCCCGGCCCGGGACACATAGGGCTGGACAAACTCGGGGACTTCTGGCAGAACAGTTCTACCGGATCGCGTCCCCGTGGTTCGGTTCGAGGGCTCGGAGGTGTCAGCTCCGGGCTCTCACCCTTTTCAGCTCCCAAGCTGCGCAGGATCTACCGCGGAATCCCGACCGGAGCAACTGCTTCCTCTCCCACCCATTCTCTCGGCGGGGGTCCGGATTCCTACGCTTTCAGAGGATCGTCAACATACAGATCAGACCCAATCGCGATCGCGCCTCCTGGGGGCTCTGGTGAAGCCGGCCTCCCGCTCGAACAGCTTGTACAGGTCAGAACCCGATCGATGGGTATGGGCAGGAGAAGAAAGGGCGAAGAGGAATCGCTGGAAGAAAAGGACCGATGGAAGTACGCTTCAGAGGCTCCGGAGGCTACGTCAGACACTTTTCAACAAGACCCGGGACGCCGCCCACCAGGGGAAACCAGGAGTTCTCTTTCCGCAACTCCTTCCTCAGCAGCCGAATCCGGCCTCAAACCCAATCATTACGGGATTCCGAGAGGCCGGAACGTGTCAACCACAATGAGACACCCTTTGCATGAATTTAGTGAGCCACTTCTTCCGGCGACGGCGTGACCGCGGTCGCCGGGGTTTCGTCGGGCCGGTTGATCCAGGCTGCCTCCGGGGGCCTGGAGACTTGGGGTGGACGACGGACGAACCGCTCAGGGTGAGCGGCGTAGGCGAGGTCGAGCGTCACCTGGCGGGTCGCGAGAACCTCCTCGGCCCGCCCGCGATGGACGGCCTCGGGGGTTAGGAAAGCGATCCCGGAGTGGTGATGCTCGCGGTTGTACCAGTTGAAGAACGGGGCGCAGAAGGCGCGGGTCCGATCGAACGACCCGAATCGGTCAGGAAAATCGGGCCGGTACTTCATGGTTTTGAATTGGCTTTCGGAGTACGGATTGTCGTCGGAGACGTAGGGCCGACTGTGGCTGCGGGTGACTTCGAGATCGGCCAAAAGCTGCGAGACCGTCTTCGAGGTCATGACCGGACCGCGATCGGCATGGAGAGTGAGTTGTCCCGGCTCGATCCCCTCTTTCACACAGGTCTCGAGGATCAACCGCTTGGCCAGGTTCCGCTGCTCGCGGTGCGAGAGCATCCAGCCGACCACGTAGCGGCTGAAGATGTCGAGGATGACGTAGAGGTAGAAGTAGGTCCATTTGCCGGGTCCGAGAAGCTTGGTGATGTCCCAGGACCAGACCTGATTGGGTGCGGTCGCGAGCAGTTCCGGCTTGGTGTAGGCGGGATGGCGAAGCTGGTCGCGCCGCTCGCGGACTTCTTGGGCGGCGTCCAGGATCCGGTACATCGTGCGCACCGAGCAGTGGTAGGTCTTTTCCTCAAGGAGCGTGGCGTGGATCTCGGCCGGAGAGTGGTCGACGAAGCGCTCGGAGTGCAGCACTTGGAGCACGGTGGCTCGTTCGTCCGCAGCCAGGGCGCGCGGCTGTGGGGCCCGTTCAGGCCGCGCCGGAGTCGGCGGTGAAGAGACCTGGGCGACGCGCGTGTGTCGATAGAAGGTGGCCCGTGAAAGCCCGACGGCCGTGCAGGACGGCTCCACCCCGAGAGCCGGTGCGGCTTCACGCACGGCGATCACGGCTTGTTCCCTTCGAGCCGAGGCTCGGAGACCGGGATTCCCAGGGCGGTCGCAAGTTTTTTTTGGAGCTCGATCACCAGATGGGCCTTCTCCAGATCGCGCCGCAGCCGCTGATTCTCACGCTCCAACTCGATGAGGCGCGGGTCCGGTCGCTTCGACTTCGGGCCGCGACGCCGTCCCTGACCGACCAGCGCTCCCTCGTCCCGTTGCTTCCTCCAGGCGGTGAGGACCGACGAGTAGAGCCCCTCCCGTCGCAGAAGCGCCCCGATCTCGCCCGGCTCGCGGCAGGCGTCGGCCCGGCGGACGATCGAGAGCTTGTACTCCTTCGTGAACCGGCGTCGGGTCGCCTTGGCGCAAACCTCTGGATCCGGACCGGGGAGAGGGACGGGCGCGACCGAGGTAAGTCGCCCTCCGCTACGCTCCGGGCGACTTACCTCGGCAAGATTCCCGGCTCTCCTGGAACTCCTCTTCTCCATGACAAGACCTCCATGCCCTCTACACTAAACCCGAGGGGGAAAGTGTCTCACTGGATGTTGGCACAGAGGGGGCGCCAAAAAACAACCCCAAGGTTGTATGCGGTGGTCTGAAGGAGCAATCGAGGACTCTGGACGGGGCCGCGTCCCGGGTCTTGTTGAAAAGTGCCTGACGTAGTCTCCGGAGCCTCTGAAACGTACTTCCTTCGGTCCCTGTCTTCCAGCGATTCCTCTTCGTCCTTTCTTCTCTTGCCCAGCGCCTTCGATCGGTTTCTGACGTGGACAAGCTGCTCGACCGGGAGGCCGGCTTCACCAGAGCTCGCAGGAGGCGCGATCGCGGTTGGGTCTGACCTGTACTATCCCCCCGATTGCGCTCTTGATGGATCTGATGAAAGAACGAGGGAACTCACGCCCGCTTCCTCTCCTCCCGAGCCAGGTACTCGGCCAGCTTGTGATAGCCGTCGATCTTCCGCAGGCGGACGGCTCCGGAGGCCAGCAGCCCGAAGATCAGGATCAAGGCCGCGCTCTCCGTGGGAAAGGACCCTTGGGTCTTGATCCGCCGCCGGAACTCCTCGTTCACCCGCTCGATCATGTTCGTGGTTCGCAAACTCTTCCACATTTCCGCCGGGAAGTTGTAGAAAGTCAGGAGCTCGGCTCCCGCTTCCTGCAGGCTGACCGCCACTTCCGGAACCAGCTTCTGCCACTTCCGCAGAAAGGCGTGGTAGGCTTTGTCCGCCGCTTCCCGATCATCGGCGTGGGTGATGGCCCCGTAGTCCCGCTGCAGCTCCTCATGGCAGTGCTTGGGAGCCTTGCTCAGGAGGTTCTCCAGCTTGTGCCTGGTGCAACGCTGGATCGGTGTCTCCGGCCAAGCCTCCCGTACCGAGCGGATCAAGCCCGCGTTGCCGTCCAGCATCACCAGGACCGGGGCGCCCAAACCTCGCCGCTTCAGCCCTTCGATCACCCCTTCCCACGACTTCAGGCTCTCGCTCGGGGCCAGGCGCAGCTCCAGCAGGTCCTTTTCCCCCGACTCCTTCACCCCGATCACGGCCTGCACCGGAACCTTGACCACCCGCCGAGCCAAACGCACCGGCACGCGGATTCCGTCCAGGATCACCAGGCGGTACTGCTCCGGACCCAGGTCTCGCTCCCGCCAGGCCTGGAAGAGCGCTTGCAGCCGTTGCACCACCCGGGAAATCGCGCTCCGGGAAAGGGCCGTCCCTTCCAACAGCGGAGCCAGGGCCAAACGCACCTTCCGCGTGTTCGCTCCCACCAGGTAGCTCGTGATCAGAGCCGCGTCCACCCGCCGGGTCCGGCGTTCGTAGCGCCGCACGATCCGGCTGGAGAACTCCTTGGTTCCCTCCGGTGTCTGCAACCGCCCACGAGGCATCGCGATCTCCGTCGGCCCCAGCGAGGTCACCAACGTGCGCGGCGGCCGGGTTCCATGACGATAGCCTCGTCGTTCCGGAACCCGTTCATGGCTGGCCGCCCCCAGGGCCGAGGCCAGTTCCTCCTCCAGGATCGCCTTGATCACGTCCCGGATCCGGCCCCGAATCAGCGTCTCCAGATCCAGGAAATTCCGTGGCGGAGAGAGCAACTCTGCGGTAGAATCTTTCATGGCGTATTCCTCCTGATAAGTCCATTGTGGACTTTGGGTTATGTCACCCGGAGAATACGCCATTCTCCTTTTTCAACAAGTTCCGGGACGGAACCCGATCGTCCCACTTAATCCTGCCGAAGGGAGAGCCTGGTCAACGAAGAGCTTCGTAAGACTGAGTCGACATGCCTTCGCGAGGCTCAGTCGGTGCCCACCCGCTCGAATGACGCGGCAAAAGACCTGCCCCGCGGCGACGTATGTTCCGGCCTGGCAAAGAATGGCTAGAAGGAACCACCATGGCTGGGCATGCTTGGCGATCCGAGCAAACTCCCTTGCCTCGGTGAAGTGCAGCCCGGCGGCAATGACCGCAGCGAGCAGCGCGACGCCGAAGATCCACGGGAGCCAGCGCAGGGACCGCGGAGCTGACCGGCTGCGCCCAGCACTCTCCGTGGGCGCATTCGGACCTGTGGCGCGAGAGGGACGATCTGTATCCAGCATGCGCATCCCATCCTAAGGGTATGGAGGCCCTGGTGGGTACCTTGCGGTTGCGCTCGTAGAATCTCGAACCCGGACTGGAGCTGGAGTGGGTTCTCTGCGCGTTCGCACTGCGGACTCATTTGCATTTCCTCGGATTGCCGGCACTGAAGGAGCCGTGGTCACCTCGGCAAGTCAGCAGTTCCTTCGGGCCATGGGTTTTCACGGAGCGAGGCGGCGGCCATGACCGCCGCGTCGCAAAAGGACTATTCTCGTACGTGGGCGGAGAGCTGCGGTCGGCCCGATGGCGGAGGACATGACTGCCTCCGGTCGGACGGGGGTTCATGGACTACCTCGATCTATACCATCTGCTGAAACGGACGGTGACCTACGATTGCGACGTGATCACCGTCGACGCCGACACGTCCGTCTCCAACCTCTGGTTCCATTCGGACCACGGTCGCTTCCTGCCCGGGGAAGCCGCCTACGTGTGCCCCACGCACCAACAGGTCTTCGATCAGCCTGATCCCGGCCTGGAAACGGGGTTCCAGCCGGGGATCTTGGACGTGCAGGACTCACGGGTGCCGGAAAACAGCGGGTTTCGCTACCATGTCTTCCATCAGGCCCGAGAGGACCGGGCCAAGGGAGTCATTCTGCTGCTCCACGGTCTGAACGAGAAGTACTGGCACAAATACCTGCCCTGGGCCCATCGCCTGGTTGAATCCACCGGAAAGGCGGTCATCCTTTTTCCCACCACCTTTCACATGAACCGTGCGCCCAGACAGTGGAGCGAGCGCCGCCTCATGTACAAGATATCCGAGTTGCGGATCCGGTCCTTCCCGGAGGTGATCGCGTGTTCGCTCTCGAACGTAGCCATCAGCACGCGGCTGCAGTCGAAGCCGTATCGGTTCTTCTGGTCGGGGCTGCAGACCTACTACGACATTGTGAAGCTGCTGGATCAGATCACAGCGGGACGGCACCCGCGCGTCCGGCCCGGAGCATCCGTCGATATTCTCGCTTATTCGATCGGCTGTTTGCTGGCCCAGATCCTCCTGATCACCAACCCTGGTGATGCTCTGGCCGATTCCCGCCTGTGCATGTTTTGCGGGGGCGCCGTACTGAATCGGATGAGTCCCGTTTCCCGCCTCATCCTTGACAGCGAGACCGACGTGGCCCTCTACTCCTACGCGGTCGAACACCTGGAGAGTCATCTCAGGAACTATCCGAGGCTGCGTCACCATCTGGGAGAGACCCATCCCGAGGGGGTCAACTTCCGTGCGATGTTGAACTACGGGCACATGCGGAGAGAACGGGAGACGCAATTCCGGCGGCTGAGCTCGCATCTTCTCGCCATCGCCTTGGAGTCCGATGCGGTGATCCCCGCCTATGAAGTCAGGAACGCCGTGCAGGGCGCCGGGCGCGACATTCCGGTGCCGGTTGAGGTTCTGGAATTCCCTTATCCCAACCAACACGAGGATCCGTTCCCGACTCAGGAATCGCTGCGAGTTCCGGTCGATCGCGCCTTCTGCGGGGTCTTTGACCGAATCGCGGCCTTCTATGCCTAGGTGCAGAGGGCCGGCACCGAGAATCCGCGATCCCGAAGTCGTTCCCGGAGTTCCACCATCGCCGGTTTCGCTTGTTCAAAGACCTGATCCACTTTGGTGAAATCGAGGATTCCGATCTCCCACACCTGAGGCCGAATGGAGATGTCGGGCGGGCAAGATTCCAACTTCCGGGCAGATGCCGCCGCCTGCATGATCTCGAATGCGCCCAGGAACGATTCCAGGGCCTTGGGCAGATCCGTTCGCCCGGGGATAGGTGGCCTGCCCACGTCCACCGCGATGGTGAGCTCGCACCTGCCCTTCAGATGATCGTACGGCACCAGGTTCAAGAGGCCTCCGTCGACCAACACCCGACCGCCAAGAGAAAGCGGGGCGAAGGCCCCTGGAACCGCAATGCTGGCCCGGAGAGCTGGAAGCAACTCTCCAGTTTGGAGCACGACCTCTTCGGCGCTCCAGAAATCAGTGGCGGTCACGACCAGAGGAATGGTGAGCTCCTCGAACGAAGTCTTGGTGACCGCGTCCAACAGATGGTGAAGAAAACGATCCGGTTTGATGACCCCGCCGCGGTTGAGAGGCTGAACGGTTGGGCCGACCCACTTGATGAGGTCCACCCGCTTCTTCATGGCGGCGCGAAAAGGCTCGTTTCTGGTGACGAAGTGCTTGCGCACCAATTCGTGGATAGCCAGCCCGGACATACCCGAGGCGTAGAGAGCGCCCACCAGAGCCCCCATGCTGGTTCCCGCGATGACACTCGGCCGCAACCGCAGTTCGTCCAGGAGCTCGAGGACGAGTATATGCGCCATGCCCCGGACGCCACCGCCGCCCAGCGCCAGACCTACGCGCGGCGGACCGGCTTTTTCAGGCGTCATCGGCTGCTTCACTGAGCTATCCACCCTCGCTCCTGGCGCCTCGTGCTTGCTCCATGACTATCGCCTGGCGGCGTAGGTCTCCTTCGACATCAAGGGCTCACGGAATCCACCACCGGGAGAACCATGCCCCGCTCCCGGCCTGGACACCAACCGCTCGGTCTGGCGGACCCCGTTTGGCGCGAAAACCCCGCCCCCGAATCCCCCCCTCACCGCTCCCCCCGCAAGAAGCTCCGCGCAATCACGAGCCGCTGCATCTCCGAGGTACCCTCATAGATCTCCGTGATCCGCGCATCCCGGTAGTACCGCTCGACCGCG
This sequence comes from Candidatus Eiseniibacteriota bacterium, assembly GCA_963833505.1. GTDB lineage: Bacteria > Eisenbacteria > RBG-16-71-46 > CAIMUX01 > CAIMUX01 > CAWHYG01. The sequence goes on from CAWHYG010000004.1 coordinate 7,953, forward strand.
TAATCCTTGATGTAGCCGTACCCGCCGTGAAGCTGAAGCGCCGCGTGGGTCACCCGGGTCGCCATCTGCGAGGCCTGGAGCTTGGCCATGGCGGCCTCCCGCGTGTGCGGAACGCCCTGATCCTTGAGCCAGGCGGCCTGTTGGACGAGCAGGCGCCCCGCCTCGATCTGGGTCTGCATGTCCGCCAGCATGAACTGGACGGCCTGGAACTCGTTCAGGGCCGACCCGAACTGCCGCCGCGTCCGGGTGTAGGACAGGGCCTCCTCCATGGCTCCTTGGGCAATGCCCACGGCCTGGGCGCCGACCCCGATCCGCCCGTTGTCGAGGCTCATCATGGCGATCTTGAAGCCTTCGCCTTCGGCTCCGAGCCGCTGGGACTCCGCCACCGCGCAGTTCTGGAAGACGAGCTCGGTCGTGTCCGAAGCGCGGATGCCCATCTTGCGTTCCAGCTTGCCCGGAGCGACTCCCGTCGTCGTCCGCTCGACCAGGAACGCCGTGACGCCGCGGTGGGGCGCCTCGGGAACCTCCGCCGTCCGGCCCAGAACCAGATAGAGATCCGCGATGGAGCCATTCGTGACGAAGGCCTTGCTGCCGTTCAGAACATAGCTCGGAGCGTCGCCCGGGTCGGCGATCGCGCTACCTTCCCGCGCCTTGGTGGATGGGGCAGCCGGCCCGCCTTCGGGCGCACGGCCGGCCGGTGCTGCCGGTCCCGGGGACAGGTCCACGCGGAGGCGCAGCCGCGCCGCATCGGAGCCGGCCTCCGATTCGGTCAGGGCGAACGCGCCGATCCATTTCGACGCCAGGAGCGGAAGGTAGCGCTCCTTCTGCTCCGTGGTGCCGAACCGCTGGATCGGGAAAGCGCTGACCGAGTTGTGCACCGAGAGGGTGATGGCCACCGCGGCGCAGACCCGGGAGATCTCCTCGATGACCTGGGCGTAGCAGTTGGTGGAGACACCGATCCCGCCGTAGCTCTCGTCGATCATGAGGCCGAAGAGGCCCAGGTCCTGCATCTTCCGGATGATCCCGATGGGGACCCGGCTGTCCTCGTCCAGCTCGCGGGCAATCGGCCGGAGCTCAGCCTCCACGAAGTCGCGGACGGTGCCCAGGATCATTCTGTTCTTCCGGGCGGAAACTCAGGTCCATCCGATCGCTCTCCTCACGTTTTCCGATCCGCCGTCCGGCATGCGCCTCGTCGCGCCCGGGTGACCAACCGGAAATCCGGATGAGCGTCCGGACGACCGCCGGCCGGGCCTTACGCTTTCATGAGCGACCGCGCGATCACCAGCCGCTGGATCTCGCTCGTTCCTTCATAGATCTCGGTGATCTTGGCGTCGCGGTAGTGGCGCTCAACGTGGTACTCGGACACGTAGCCGTAGCCGCCGTGAATCTGCACGGCCTCGTCCGCCACCTCGACCGCGGCGCGTGACGCGAAGAGCTTCGCCATGGCGGCGGCGGCCGCGTAATCCTGACCCTGATCCTTGAGGTGCGCGGCCCGCAAAGTGAGCAGGTGAGCCGCCTGGAGCTTGGTGGCCATGTCCGCCAGCTTCCATTGGATCGCCTGGAAGGCGCCGATGGGCTGATCGAACTGCCGGCGGGTCTGGGCGTACTCGAGGGCGCGATCGAAGGCGGCCTGGGCGATCCCGACGGCCTGGGCGGCGATGCCGATGCGCCCGCCGTTCAAGGTCTCCATCGCCACCTTGAAACCGCGGTTCGGCTCGAAGAGCAGATGGTCCGCGGGCACGCGCGCGTCCTGGAAGATGATCTCCATGGTCGAGGAGGCGCGGATTCCCAGAGTCTTCTCGCGGGAGCCGAGCGAGACGCCGGGGCGGGTCTTCTCCACGACAAAGGCCGAGATGCCCCGCGTCTTCTTCTCCGGATCGGTCGAGGCGTAGACCACGAAGCAGTCGGCGGCGCCGCCGTTGGTGACGAAGATCTTGGTGCCGTTCAACACCCACTCATCGCCCTCGCGACGGGCGGTGGTGCGGGTGGCCCCCGCGTCGGAACCGGCCTGAGGCTCGGTCAGGCAATAGGCGCCCAACCAGCGTCCCGAGGCCAGGGGTTTCAGGAACCGCTCCTTCTGCTCGTCGCTGCCGTAGGTCTCGATCGGATGGCAGACCAGCGAGTTGTTCACGCTCATGATCACGCCGGTCGAGGCGCAGCCCCGGGACACCTCTTCCAGGGCGAGCACGTAGGAGATGGTGTCGAGGCCCGCTCCGTCCCACTTGGAGTCGACCATCATCCCGAGGAAGCCCAGCTCCCCGAGCTTCTTCACCGCCTCGGTCGGGAACTCCCGGGCCTCGTCCCAGCGCGCGGCGTTCGGCGTCAGCTCGTTCTCGGCGAACTCCCGGGCGGCCGAACGGATCATCTCCTGCTCGCTGGTCAAGGCGAAATCCATGGCGCGAACCTCGTCGGAGCTGGATGCCCCGCGATCGAACCCCCTCGGACGCGCCGAGCCGGGCACGCCGCGCCCGCGGCGAACCCGGGCTCAGCCCCGCTCAATCCGCGTATTCGTAGAATCCGCGGCCGGTCTTCCGGCCGAGCCGTCCCGCCTGCACCATGCGGCGGAGAAGCGGGCACGGACGGTACTTGTCGTCCCCCAGGCCCGAATGGAGCACCTCCATGATGTGGAGGCAGACGTCCAGGCCGATGAAGTCGGCCAGCGTCAGGGGACCCATGGGATGATTCATGCCGAGCTTCATCACCGTGTCGATGTCTTCGCGGCTGGCCACTCCCTCCATCAGGCAGTAGACCGCCTCGTTGATCATGGGCAGGAGGATCCGGTTCGACACGAAACCGGGATAGTCCTGCACCGACACCGGCGTCTTCCCCAGCTCGCGGGTCAATCTCTCCACCGTATCGTAGGTTTCTTCCGAGGTGGCGAGCCCGCGGATGATCTCGACCAGCGCCATGACCGGCACCGGATTCATGAAGTGCATGCCGATGACCCGGTCGGGCCGCCGGGTCGTGGCAGCCAGGTCGGTGATCGGAATCGAAGAGGTGTTCGAGGCCAGGATGCAGTCCGGCACCGTCACCTCGTCCAGCCGGCCGAAGACCTCTTTCTTGATCTCACGGTCTTCGTTGACCGCCTCGATCACCATCTGCGCCTCGCGCAGCGCCTCGGGCTTGGTCGTCCGAACGATCCCCTCGAGGATTCCCGGGATCTGTTCCGCTCCCAGGGTGCCCCGCTTGACGAGCCGCTCCAGGCTTTTCTGGATGGTGGCGGCGGCCCGGTCCAGAGCATCGGGCCGCGTATCCAAGAGGACGACCGAGTAGTTCGCCTGGGCCAGGACCTGGGCGATTCCGGCGCCCATGGTTCCGCTGCCCACCACGCCGATCCGGCGGTTCCTGTCCATCACTCTGCTCCTTCTTCCGCCTGCCCAAACCAGGACGCACAACCGATCCGAGGGAGATCCACCGCGGCTTCCCGGCGTGGCGCGATCCCTTTGGTGGGCGCGCGTCCGGACGCGTTTCTCCCGTCGGGCCGCCGCATTGTAACATCCCGCTCGGCCCGGGTCCGCCGCGATTCGGCCGGCGATGGCCGATCAAGAGACCATCTCGATCGAGAGAGCCACCGCGTTGCCGCCGCCCAGACAGAGCGTGGCCAGACCGGTTTTCCCGTCGCGATCCTGCAGCGCGTGGATCAGGGTGGTGAGAATGCGCGCGCCGCTCGCTCCGATCGGATGGCCGAGAGCCACCGCTCCGCCGTGGACGTTGACTCGCTCCCAGTCCCAACCAAGCTCGCGTCCGTCGACCAGGGCCTGGGCCGAGAACGCTTCGTTCGCCTCGATCAGGTCGTAGTCGCCGATCTTCCGGCCGGTCTTCTGCAGCAGCTTCCGCACCGCCACGACCGGCGCATAGAACAGCATCTCGGGCGAGGTGCCGCCGGCGGCGGTTCCGGTGATGCGCGCGATCGGGCGGGCTCCCAGCTCGCGGACCTTCTCGCCGGAGGCGACGACCAGGGCGGACGCGCCGTCGCTCACGCCCGGAGCGTTGCCGGCCGTGACGGTTCCGTCCTTCTCGAAAGCGGGACGCAGCCTGGCCAGGGATTCCAGCGAGGTGTCCCGGCGCGGGCTTTCATCGGTGTCCACGCGAAGGGGCTCGCCTTTCTTCTGCGGCACCTCGACCGGCAGGATCTCGCTCCGGAACTTTCCGGCGTCGATCGCAGCGATCGCCTTCCGGTGGCTTTCGGCCGCGAAACGGTCCTGGTCTTCCCGTGTGACTTCGAATTTTCGCGCGATCAGCTCGGCCGCCGAGCCCATGTGCCAGTTCTTGAAGGAGCACCAGAGCCCGTCGTGGATCATCTCATCGACGAGCTGTCCGTGGCCGAGACGGACGCCGGCGCGCGCCTGGGGCAACAGATAGGGCGCGTTCGTCATGCTCTCCATGCCGCCCGCCACGATCACGGCGGCCTCGCCGGCGCGGATCTCGCTCGCCGCCATCATGACGGCGCGGAGCCCGGAGCCGCAGACCATGTTCACAGTGACGGCCGGCGCGGTATCGGGCACTCCGCCCTTCAGGGCCGCCTGCCGCGCGGGCGCCTGACCGGTTCCGGCCTGCAGCACGTGTCCCATCAGGACCTCGTCAACCGCCTCCGGGGAAACCTCGGCCCGCTTCAAGGCCTCGCGCACCACCAGGCCGCCGAGATCGGTGGCTGTGAAAGTGGCGAGCCCGCCCTGGAACTTCCCGACGGGCGTGCGGACCGCGCTCAGGATGTAGACCTCACGGCTCTCGATGGACATCTGTGCCTCCTTGTCTACCCCGGCGTCGCCGAGGCTTCACGCATCCTGTCCCGCGCCGGCGGTGCCCCGCCACGATGTTTGGCGCGCCGGCGGTGCCCCGCCACGATGCCTGGCGCGCCGGCCGCCCGGGTCTGAAGCCGTCGGAGCAGCCGTAGAACTCCCGGGTGGGACCCGGCGGCTACCGGAGAACCTCGCGAGCGATGATGCTGCGCTGGATCTCCGAGGTGCCCTCGCCGATCTCCATGAGCTTGGCGTCCCGCATCATCCGCTCGACCGGGTATTCCCGGCTGTAGCCGTTGCCTCCGTGCACCTGGACCGCCTTGGTCGTGACCCACATCCCCACTTCGGAGGCGAAGAGCTTGGCCATGGCGCTCTCCTGCTTGTACGGAAGGCCGGCGTCCTTGTTCCGGGCCGCGTTATACACCAGAAGGCGCGCCGCCTCGATGCGGGTGGCCATGTCCGCCAGGATCCATTGCAGGCCCTGGAAGCTGGCGATGGGCTGCCCGAACTGATGCCGGGTCTTGGCGTATTCGACGCTCAGCTCATAGGCGCCCTGGGCCAGACCGACGGCGAGAGCGCCGATCGAGATCCGCCCTCCCGCCAGCGTGTCCATGAAGATGCGGAAACCGCCGTCGATCTCGCCCAGGAGGGCGTCGGACGAGATCCGGACGTCCTGGAGGGACAGCTCCACCGTCTCGGAGCCGCGGACCCCGAGCTTGTGCTCGGCCTTGGCGATCCTGAAGCCCGGAGTGGGATGCTCGAGGATGAAGGCGGTGATCCCCTTGACGCCCTTCTCGCGGCCGGTGCGCGCCGCCAGGATGACCGTCCGGGCGATGCCGCCGGACGTGATCCAGCTCTTCGAGCCGTTCAACACCCAGGTATCGCCGTCGCGGACCGCCGTGGTCTGGGTGCCGCCGGCGTCCGATCCGGCGTTCGCTTCGGTCAATCCGAAGGCTCCGAGATGCTCGCCGCGGATCAACCCCCGCAGATACCTGTCCTTCTGCGCCGGAGTGCCGTACCGGTAGATCGGATAGGTGCCGAGCGAGGTGTGGGCGGCCATCGCGAGAGCGGTCGAGCCGCAGACGCGCGCGATCTCTTCAACCGCAATGGCGTAGGACAGTGTGTCGGCTCCGGCTCCGCCCCACTCTTCCGGATAGGGGATGCCGAGAAAACCCAGCTCCCCCATGGTGCGGAAGATCTCCGGCGGGATCCGCTCCTCCAGGTCGATGCGGGCCGCGATGGGCCGCAGCTCGCTCTCGGCGAAGTCCCGCACCGCGCGGCGGATCATTTCGTGTTCTTCGCTCACTGGAATCATCTGGCCTCCCATCCTGCCTGTGAGCCCGCCGGCTCGTTCAACGCGCTCGACTCAACCATGGATCCCGGGGCGCCGCCTCAGGCGCCGTTCCGGACCTTCTCGAAATGCTCCTTCAGGAACTGGATCGGGACCGTGGTCGGCGTTCCCGGCCCGAAGATCGCAGCCACGCCCATTTCCTTCAGCTTCTCCACGTCCGGCTCGGGAATGATCCCTCCGCCGATGACGAGGACGTCCCCCGCGCCCTTTTCGCGCAGGAGATCAAGAACGCGGGCAAACAGCGTCAGGTGCGCCCCGCTCAGGATCGACAGGGAAACGACGTCGACGTCTTCCTGCAAAGCGGTTTCGGCGATCATCTCGGGAGTCTGATGCAATCCGGTGTAGATCACCTCGAACCCGGCGTCCCGAAAGGCGGTGGCGATCACCTTCGCCCCCCGGTCATGGCCGTCGAGGCCCGGTTTGCCGACCAGAACGCGGATCTTCTCTTTCACGTGTGCCTCCCTTCGGCCTGAGCCACTCCGCTCGCGCCGTCGTCGAGGAGGCCCTCGACCAGGCGATACGGGGAGACCTCCCGCCGCAGAACGGGCCCAAGCCCTTCTTCCAGCCGCCGTTCCACGTCGAGGCGGGTCCAGACCGACTCCGTCAGGCGCGCCCGAAAGAGCGACCGCAGGCGATCGCGCATCCGCTCCTCGTGCGCCCGCCGCGCGCGCTCGGGGTTCGATTGCCGCCAGGTTTGATGCCGCCGGATCGCTTCCAGGATCTCCGCGCCTCCCTGGTCCCGAATCGCCACGGCCGGCACGATCGGTGGGACCCAACCGCCGGCAGGCAGACGGTCGCGCAGGACTTCAAGCAGCGCCCGGATCTCCCGCTCGAGGCGATCGCCTCCTTCCCGATCAAATTTGTTGATGACGAAGACGTCCCCCACCTCCATCAGGCCGGCCTTCATCATCTGCACTCCGTCGCCTGATTCCGGCACCAGCACCAGCAGCGTGGTGTCGGCCACGCCGACCACCTCGATCTCCGACTGGCCGACTCCCACCGTCTCGATCAGGATCCACGTGCAGCCGAAGGCATCGAGCGCCTCGGCGGCCTGCTCGGTGGTTGCGGCGATCCCGCCCAGGCTGCCCCGGCTGGCCATGCTCCGGATGAAGACCCCGGAATCGTTGGCGAGGTCCTGCATGCGGATCCGGTCGCCCAGGATCGCGCCTCCGCTGAACGGGCTGGTCGGATCGACGGCGAGGATCCCCACTTCTTCTCCGGCCGCGCGCAGCAGCCTCGTGAGCAGGTCGGTCAGCGTGCTCTTCCCGGCGCCGGGGGCTCCGGTCACGCCGATCCGGGTCGCCCGTCCGGTGCGCGGATAGATCCGGTCGAGGATCCGCCGGCCCATTGCGGTCTCGTCCTCGATCAGGGAGAGAACCCGGGAAAGCGCCCGCTTTTCGCCGCCGAGCAGGCCGGCCACCAAAGCATCCTCGTCGAGAGCTGGGCGCTCCAACAGCTTTTTCCTCTCTTGGAATTGAAGATGACTTCTGGCAGATCGGCAGACGCCTTATCGCAACTCGCTATCGTCCATGAGACTACTGGAAGCGACCGGAGCGTCAAAGTAGTTTCGGGATCGATCTCGATCGGGAGATCTCCCAGCAAGATCCGGACGCGCCTCGCGGTCCCGTGCCTCGGGGATCGGACCCTGAATCACCGGCCGGGCACGCTTGTCCCTGCCGAGGTCCGCGATCGCGCGATTTCCTGACGGACCGCGCCGAGGCTGAGGCCGGCGCGGCTGAGCGAGAACCAGCCGAGGGCCCAGAACGGCGCGGTCAAGAGGACGAACACGACCAGCGAGAAGGCCGCGGCCGGGGATTTCTCCACGCCGAAGACGGCCAGACCGATCACGACGAAGAACTGGTAGCTGCCCACGTTGCCGGGCGCGTTCGGGATCGCGGTCCCCAGATGCACCAAAAGGAAGACCGCCATTCCCGCCCACAGGGAGACATTGATCCGGCAGGCGCGAAGAATGATCCAGAAGGCCACTCCCTGGAACGCCAGAAGCAGGAAGGTCGCGCCGAACGCGCCCCAGAACGGTCTCGACAGGCCGATCGCCCGCACCTCGGCGGCCAGATGGCCGACGAGCCGCGCAAACCGCCCCGGCCGCCGCGTCGAGCCCGTTCCCGCGGCCCCGTCCGAAGCCGCTCCAGGCTTCCGCTCGGCCGCGAAGACGATGCCAAGAAACCCGACCGTGGAGGCGAGAACGATGACGCCGAGCAGATCGCCCGCCCGCGCCAGTGGCTTCGGCAGCGGAACGAGCATCGCGATCAGCCCGATCGCCAGCGCCACCCAGATCCCGTCGAGAAACCGCTCCACCACGATGGAAGGCACGATCCGCGCAAAGCCCGCTCGGATCCAGCGGCCGGCGAGGTAGGCGCGTAGCACTTCGCCGAAGCGCATCGGCAGCAGCTCGTTGATGAGAAGGCCGGCGTAGATCGCCTGCGTCGCGCGGATCACGCCGATCCGGCCGACGGGGCGCAGTAGCAGGCTCCAGCGCCATCCCTGGCAGGCGTAGCTGGCGACGTCGAAGGCGATGGCCACGGGAATCCAGGCCCAGCGGACCGCCGAAATCGCCGCGGCCAGATCCCGGAGCCGGACGTGGTGGAAGACCCACGCGAGGCAGGCCAGGGCGAAGACGTAGCCGAGAGCGATCTTCCATCCCGCCGAACGCGCGGAGCCCGAACCGAGCGGGCCGACAGCGGCGTCGGTTGCCGCGATCGGCTCCTTCGGCCCGGCTCCGCGATCGGCCTTAGGCCCTGCCGTCATGTCGCGCCCCTCCACCTCGGCCCTGCGGCCTCTGCCGTCACATTCCGTTCCTCTGTGATCCCGCCGGTTCCGTCGTCACGTCGGCTCCTCCGCCTCGGTCCGGCGACGGGTCCTCGGCTCCCCCGTCACGCTCCGCCTTCGCGAACGGGCCGCACCATCCCGGTCACGCCCGACTCCCGGCCCGTCCCTCGCCATAGAGGATGGCGCCGCGCAGCTCGGCCAGGCGGACTCTGGCCGTGTGCTCCTTGATCGCGGTCAGCCCGTTGAGCGCCAGGGCGATGCGCGGCAGGTCCAGGGTATGCCGGTAGACCACGTAGCGCGGCTCCCAGCGATTCGCGAACTTGGCCTTGTAGTGCCGGAGGCCCTGGTAGCTGAAGAGAAAGCCAAGCTGCTGGAAGAAGAGATGGACCGCCCGCTCCTCCTGGGTGGGCTCTTCCCGTTCCTCGAATCCGGACATCGGCGCCATGCCCAGCTCGAATCGCGCGAAGCCCCGCGCCCTTTGAAGCTGCAGGAGCTTCACCATCAGGAAGTCCATGATCCCGCCGGGCGCGTCGGGCCGGTAGCGCATGAGGTCGATCGTGCTCTCTCCCGAAGCGAAGGAGGGAATCAGGTTCGCGAAGGCAAGCATGCGGCCTTTGGCATCCTCCACCACGAAAAGCGGCGTCGCCCGCATGTAGGCCGTCTCAAAAGCGCCCAGGGTGAACCCGCGCTCGCGCCGGCCCGGAATCTGCAGCCAGGAGGCGGAAATTTCGCGGGCGCGCTCGAGCACCGCATCCGACAGCGGAGCCGGCCAGAGCCGGGTCGTCAGGATCTTCTCGAGCTGGTTGACCTTGTGCCGGAGCGGCTTTCGTTCCTTCCCCTCGAGGCTGAAGCCGGCAAGCTCGACGATCGCGCTTTCGCCGACCTTGAGCTTCTTGAGCCCGAGGGAACGGTAGACCGGCAGGAAGTCGGGCAACGTCTGGTAAAACGCCGCGCCCCAGTCATTGCGCCGGCAGTAATCCAGAAAGCCGGAGACGAGGTCCGGGATCTCCGCCTCGGGCCCGACCGGGTCGGCCAGGGCGATCGCGAAGTGCTGCGCCACGCCGTAGGCGACGAATCCGTTCTGCAAAGGCGAGAAGTAGTAGGACTTGTCCGGCCACGCCTTGAAGTAGTCGAGCGCGCAGCGCCCGTGTCGCTCCAGGATCCTGCGCGCGGTCTGGAGTTCACGAGGATGCGTCCGGAAGCTGTACAGGACCGGCCGGAAGATCGAGATCGCCACGAACGCGAGCAGCGCGGTCGTCATCAGGTTGAGGGAATCGAGGAACCAGCTCGCGTACCGGGTCCGGGGGACGATCTCCGGGTCGCTCAGAAGAAAGAGGTAGCGGATCGTCCGATGGATCGAGTCGATCATCGTGAAGTTGATCCCGAACGCGCGCCGATCGAGGAACCAGAATCCGGCCACGCCGTAGGCCACCGCGAGGATGAAGCCCAGGAGAAGCCCGGGACCCGCCGCCTGCCACTTCGGAGTGCCGCTCCCGACCGTGTAGAACCGCCGGGTCAGGATCAGAAGCACCAGCACGACCGCGGACAAGGCGGCGTGCTTGGGATCGGGCCCCTTGGCCAGATGGAGGATGACCGAGGCTCCCGAGAGGAGCGCGACCAGGACGTAGGCACGCCGCTTCCGCCGGAAGAGCTGCACCGAGGCCACCGAGACGGCGAAGCCGATGAGCAGGGCGAGAAACCGGGAGAGATGCCGAAACTCGAACGGGGAATAGGCGACGATGCGGGCGGCATGGGGGTGCGGCCCGTGGATCACCAGGGAAAAGAGGGTGGCCAGGCCGCTTCCGAAGGCCAGAAGCGAGACCACCCAGACCAGCAGCGGCCTTCTGCTCATGCGCGCGTCTCCCCCTGAGCGCATTTGCTCCTGCGCCAGCCTGAGCCTGCCCCAAGCCCGCCTTCCCGGTCAGCATAAGGGGAGATTTCGGACAAGGAAATTGCCTTCGCGCCACCTCCTTGAGGCGCCATGATTTCCGAGGGTTCAGGGGGGCGTTATGACGGACGGTGCGTTCCCGCAGCCACGAATCTCGACCCATCCGGCTTGACTCCCTGATTCGAAGGGCACGATAGGGAATCCGCCTCAGCGCGATCCGGGCCTCAGGAAGTGGGGATAGTGCCGCAGGCGCAGTCCGTCGGAAGTCAGGGAGAGCGCGACCAGGTCGAAACGCAGGGGACCCTTCCCCCGGCCGTGGCGGAGCCACCAGGTTTCTCCCGCGCGATGGAGATGCGTCCGTTTCCCGGGATGGATCGACTCCTCCGGCAGACCGTGATCCAGCGCGCCGCGAAATCGGACCTCCACGACCACGAGCCATCCCCGACATTCCGCGATCAGGTCAAGCTCCCGGTGACCGACCCTGACATTGCGATCGAGGATGCGAAAGCCGCGAAGTTGGAGATAGGCCGCCGCCAGGGACTCGGCGATCCGGCCGGAGGTCGTTGTATCCAGAGTCTCCGAATTGGTCGAGGAAGGCACAGACTGCCCGCGACGCTCGCCCAGGCGGTGCAGATCGGGGATCGGGCCCCGGCGTTCAGCCGCTTGGACCTCGCCGGCCGGCGCGGACGACACGGACGCGGGCAGGGCCGGGGCCGCTGTTGATGCCGGAGCAGAGGCGTGGCGTTCAATCGCCTGCCGAGGAGCCGAATCGTCGGTGGAAGGACACATGCCCTTCCTCTGGAAACCGCCGTGCCACACGGCCGGGACGGCGCCCGGCCGGTTCGGCAGGGGAAGGCCCGACCGATCAGACCGCCTCGGACAAGTCGGATCAGATCGTCACCGGCAGGTCGGATCAGACCGCACCAGACACGCGAATCAGACCGTCTCGGAAACCCCCGAGGTCTCGTCCTCGCTCGGAGCGGCGGGACGGGAGGCCTTCGCGCCCTTCTTGGCGCCCGCCTTGCCCGTCGTGCGCTTCTCGCGGATCCGCGCCGACTTCCCCTTCAGCTCGCTCAGGTAGTAGATCTTGCTGCGGCGCACCGCGCCCTTCCGGACGACCTCGAGCGAGGCGATGGACGGTGAGTGCAGGGGGAAGATCCTCTCCACGCCGACTCCGCCGGAGACCTTGCGCACGGTGAAGCTGGCGCGGAGTCCGGAGCCGCGCCGGCCGAGCACGACACCCTGGAAGGTCTGGATGCGTTCCTTCTCCCCTTCGATGACCTTGACCTGGATCTTCACGGTGTCGCCGGCGCCGAATTCCGGCAGATCGGTCCGCAGTTGCGGCGTCTCAATGTTCTTCAGCACGTCCATCGTCGTTCGTCCTCTTCGCGCGGGTCGTCCGTAAATTCCGTCGGGGCCGGCCCGCACCCGTCCCCTCGTCAGCTCCATCCAGGGTCTTTCGGCCCGGCGGAGAAACCCAACCAAACTCTGCGAGCCACGTCGCCTCTTCCCGGGTCAACCGGGCCGTGGCCAGAAGATCCGGTCGCCGCCTGAGCGTGCGCGCCAGGGCGTCTCGCCGGCGTTCGGCCTGGATCCTCCCGTGATTGCCCGTCAGGAGGACCGCCGGCACCCGGAGCCCTCGGAACTCTTCCGGACGAGTATAATAACCTGAATCCAGCACTCCTGTCTCGAAAGAGTCGCTCAGCGCCGAATCCAGGTCTCCCAAGACTCCGGGAACGAGACGGGCCAGCGCATCCACCAGGACCATCGCCGCCGGTTCCCCGCCGGACAGGATGAAGTCCCCGATGGAGATCTCCCTCGTCGCAAAAGCCCGGATCCTCTCATCGAGGCCCTTGTAACGGCCCATGACCAGGACCAGATCCCGCGACTCCAGGAGCTTCCGGACCACCGGCTGCGTCAGCCGTTCCCCCTGCGGCGTCAGCAGGATTACCTCGCGCCGCGTCCCGAGCGGGGCGGGCAGCCCTTCCAAGGCCCGCACCACCGGCTCGACCTTGAGGATCATCCCGGGCCCGCCGCCGTAGGGATAATCATCAATCGACCGGTGCGAATCGTCCGTGTAGTCCCGGAGATTCACGATCCGGAACTCGGCCCGCCCGGACTCGCGCGCCACCCGCAGCATGCCCTCTTCGAAGAGGCCGTCGAACAGCCGCGGGAAGCCGGTCAGGATCGTGACGCGGAGCGCGGGCTCCGGGGCGTTCCCCCGGGGCTCCTCCGGCGCGGCCTCGGCCGGTGTTCGGAGGCTTCGCCCTCCGGATCCGGCCCGCCTCTTTGCGCTTCCAGCAGGTCGGCCCGGTCGGTCAGGCGCATCTCCCGTTTTTCCAGGTCGACCCATGCCACGAATTCCTTGCGGGCGGGGACAAACCAAGTTCCGGACGGTCCCCGAACCTCATAGAGGTCCGCTGCCGGGCCATCCAGCACGGTTTCCAGACGCCCGAGAGCCTGCCCATCGGGACCGGTCACCGCCAGACCGACGAGCTGGAAGTGGTAGTACTCCCCTTCCGACAACGGCGGGAGGCGATCCGCGCTCTGATAGAGAGTCCGCCTTGCCAGATCCTCGACGGCAGTCCGATCGGGCCGACCTTCGAAACAGAGCAGAAACGCCCGGCTCCCGGGCCGCGGGCCGGCGACGACCCGCATCCCGGCGATGATCAGCGAATCCGGGCCGGTCTCATCCAGGAAAAGCTCCGTACCGGGAGCGAATCGGGCGGGATCGCCGCCGGCGGCTTCGACGGCCACTTCCCCCCGGATCCCGAATGCCTTCACGACCCAACCGACAACCACTCGCTGGGTCATCATCGATCCTCCGGCAAGGTGCCGGCGGTTTCCGGCGGCCGGGCCCCGATCCCTACTCGAGGATCTCCAGGACCGCCCGCTTGTTCTCCTTGGTCGAGGAGGCCGAGAGAATCGTGCGGATGGCGCGGATGGTGCGCCCGTGCTTGCCGATGATCTTGCCCAGATCGCCTTCGCCGACCCGCAGCTCGTACACCGTGGTCTTCTCCCCGGTGACCGCCGTGACTTCGACGGCCTCGGGCTTGTCCACAAGCGCCTTGATGATGAAATCGATCAGGTCCTTGGTGTCCGACATCGCCGTTCACTCCTGCCGTAATCAGTTCTCGTGCCGTCCCCCGTGGGGGACCGGCGTGGCATCATTCGCGAATCTCAGGATTCCTCGCCGGCGGGCGTTGAACCGGCCTCCCCCGGTTCGGAAGCTCCGGTGGTTGGAGCCGCCGGCGTCTCCGGAACCGAAGCTGCGGTGGTTGGAGCCGCCGGTGCCTCGGGAACCGAAGCCGCGGTGGTGGAAACCGCCGGTGCCTCGGGAACCGAAGCCGCGGGCTTTCCGGCGCCCACCGCCGCGGCAGCCACCGGAGCCGCCGGAGCGGCTGCGCCTCCGGATCGCTTCAGGAGGACCGAGACCGACTCGGACGGCAGCGCCCCCCGATCGATCCAGAAACGGACCCGCTCCTGATCGACCTGGAACTGCGCGGTCTTGGCCAGGGGGTTGTAGTGCCCCAGCTTCTCGAGAAAGCGGCCGTCGCGGGCCCGCCGCGAATCCGCCACCACCACGCGGAAGAACGGAAAGTTTCTTCCGCCCGCCCGCTGCATCCGGATCACGACTGACATGGTCTCGTCACCTCCCTCCCCAAGGGGTTTCTTCGATCCTCGAACAGGTATCTTCGTGTCTGAAAGGACGAACTGCAAGCATTCGTCCGCGCCATCACCGCCGGCGCCTCTTCGGGGACCCGGGCCCGTGGCCCAGGCGCCCCATCCGCGAAATCATCCGCCGCATCATCAGGAAGTCCTTGAGCAGGTGATTGACGTCCTGGACGGTCGTCCCGCTTCCGCGCGCGATCCGGCGCCGGCGGCTGCCGTCGATGATTTCGGGACGCCGGCGCTCTCCCGGAGTCATCGACTGGACCATCGCCTCGACGCGCACGAACTCCCTCTCGTCGATCTTCATCCCCGGGGGCAGGGCCTTCCCCAGTCCCGGGATCATCTTCATGATCTCCTCGAGCGGCCCCATCCTCCGGACCCGCCGGATCTGGTCGATGAAGTCCTCGAGCGTGAACTGCGCCTTCAGGAGCTTCTCCTGAAGCTGCACCGCGTCCTTCTCGGACACCTGCTCCTGGGCCTTCTCGACCAGGGTGAGGACGTCCCCCATCCCCAGGATCCGCGAGGCCAGCCGGTCCGGATGGAAGACCTCGAGGGCCCCGATCCGTTCGCCCGTGCCCAGGAACAGGATGGGCACGCCGGTCACCGCGCGGATGGAGAGCGCCGCCCCGCCGCGGGCGTCGCCGTCCATCTTGGTCAGGACCACGCCGTCCACGGCCAGCCGCTCGTGGAAGACCTTGGCGACGTCCACCGCGTCCTGCCCGGCCATCCCGTCCACCACGAGCAGGATCTGGTGCGGCTTGATCCGCTCCTTCATCCGGGCCAGCTCTTCCATCAACGGCTCGTCGATGTGAAGCCGGCCTGCGGTGTCCAGGATCAGGTAGTCGGCCCCGACCCCGCGGGCCGCCGCCAGCCCGCGCTCGGCGATGCCGACCGCGTCGTGGCCCCCCATTTCCACGTGCACCCGGAGATCCGCTTCCCGCGCCAGGGTCGCAAGCTGGTCCATGGCCGCCGGCCGGTACACGTCGCAGGCGGCCAGCACCGGGACCTTCTTGCGCTTGCGCAGGTAGTGCCCCAGCTTGGCGACGAAGGTCGTCTTGCCGGAGCCCTGCAGGCCCACCACCATGATCCGGGCGGGGATCTCCTGGGTCTGCACGATCCCCTGGGCCGTGCTGCCCAGCACCTCAACCAGGACGTCGTGCACCACGTGGATGACCTGCTGCCCGGGCGAGAGGCTCCGGAGCACCTCCTGCCCCACCGCCTTCTCTTCCACCCGCCGGACGAATTCCTTCGCGACGGTATAGTGGACGTCGGCCTCGAGCAGCGCCCGGCGCACCTCGCGCATGCTGTCGCGGATGTTCTCCTCGGTCAGGGTCCCCTGACCCCGAAGCTTCTTGAAGACCGATTCCAGCTTTTCCGAGAGCTGCTCGAACATCGATGCGATCGCCTTCTTGTCCGGAAGCACGCAAAAGAAGCAGAATATCATGAGCTGCGGTCGCAGGCAATCCCGGAGCTCGAGACAATCCTGGAGATCTGGACATCCCGGAGGTCGGGAGCTTCCATCGGCGCCTAAGATGCGATATCATCGCCGGTTGCTCCGCCGGCCCTGAGACCTGGCATGCGGGCCGGCGGTTGACCCAGTCAGTGGAGGGCCCATGAAGAACGTGAAGTCGAAACCGTTGGCGACGTTCGGCACCAGTCCGAGGGTGGAGATCCACCGAGGCAGGTTTCATGCCTTCGAATCAACGAAGTATCTGAACCTGGCGGCGCTCAAGAGAGCGAGCAAGGCGCGGATAGAAATCGGACGAGTGGAGGCCGGAGGCTTCGAAGCGACCCTCGTCGCCGAGGTCCGCCGGGG
The DNA here is from genome assembly GCA_963833505.1 of Candidatus Eiseniibacteriota bacterium. GTDB lineage: Bacteria > Eisenbacteria > RBG-16-71-46 > CAIMUX01 > CAIMUX01 > CAWHYG01. Next base: position 24,206 of record CAWHYG010000004.1, read on the forward strand.
CATGATCACGGCCCTGACTCCCCTGGCCTGCAAGGGCTGCGGCGGGGATGGAGGAGCGCAGGGCAAGCGCAAGCGAGCGGCCGGCGGCGTAGCGAAGAAGGCCATCCGCCTGGCTCTCGAACATGTGCGGGATCGTGGCTACCCCGTCGTCAAGCTGCCGATCCCCATCACGAAAGACCTGGAGATTCCCATCGGGCCCGTCATCATCGTCTTCGGCCCCGGTTGGGACGTCTGCATCGTCATTGAATGGCCCGACGGCGAGATCTGCATCTATTGCCTGTTCAGCTCGGGGTTGTGCGTGGGACCGATCGTCGTGGAGTAGCGAACAGTCTTATGGGCCGGTAGCGACGGGGAAGTCGAACTCGCCTGGCCCTGGTCGATGCGCAGGCGAGTGAATGACCGCGCCCCGACCGAAAGCGGCCCAACTGATCGTCCGTTCCGTTCCTGTCACGCCTTCGCTGTCCGGCATGTCCCCTACCTGAGGACGACCAGCTTCGCCGCCTTTCCCGAACCCGACACAGGCCAGGGCTACGGCGGAGGCTACAGCGCCGGCGGCGGTTATGTGATCTTCTCTCAGTGCATCTTCGCCGCCGATTCCGCGGTTCGAGGCGGCGCCATCTACGCGTGGAAGTATGGCTCGGTGCAGCTTCGGAATTGCTTGTCCGGCAACACCGCCACCGACGCCGGCAGCGGCATCTTCCTGGACAGCGGTGTCGATCTCAGCGCTGCTCGCACCATCATCGTCTATGGGCGCGGCGGGGCGGCAGTCGACGGAAATCTCGGCCAGCACTCCCTCAGCTGCTGCGACGTCTATGGGAACGAGGGGGAGACTACGTCGGTCCCATTGCCGACCAGGCATCCAACCCGCTGAACCAGAGCGACGACCCGGAGTTCTGCGACCCCTTACACGGCAACTTCGGCCTCCAAGACACGTCTCCCTGCGCTCCGGGGCATTGCCCCGTGTCTTGCCACCTCATCGGCGCCGTCGGGGTGGAGTGCTGGCCGGCTTCGGTCGGCCCGCTCGCTGAGCTTCCGGGGCTGCGCGTCATCGGGCCGCAGCCGAATCCCGGGAACGGCGCCACCCGCGTCGTCCTCGAAGGATGGGACGTTGGCACGCCGGGGACGCTCGAGGTGCTGAACGCCGCGGGTCGTCTCGTCGCGCAGAGGCCGTTGCTACCGGTCCGTGGATCCGGCGTGGGCGTCTGGGATGGCCGCGCCAACGACGGCTCGCCCGCGCCCGCGGGAGTGTATTTCTTCCGAATTCGTGTCGGGGATCAGCTGGCGCGGAGGTCGTTCGTCCGGCTGCGGTGAGCGGTCGCCTCCGGCTCGTTGTCGAGACCTTGGACCGCAAGCGCTCAGCGCACGGATGCGATTCAGTCCCGCACCTGCTGGACAACGACGCGGTTCCGCCCTCCCTGCTTGGCGGCATAGAGGGCCTCGTCGGCCGCCCGGAGGAGACGGCGAGGCAGCCCGCATGTCCGACGAAGAGCTCGGCGGCGATCAAGGCAACGACCCGATAGGCTTCCTCCTGCGTCTCGCAGGTCTGGAGCAGATCGTTCATGCGGTTGAGCAGGGTCATTTCAGAGTCGCGCCGCTCGAGAGCCGTCACTAAAGACGTCAACCTCGCGTTCGCGTGTTGTACCTGCGATTCCACCAGCTTGCGTTCGGTGATGTCGCGGATATTGCACTGGATCACCTTCGTATGATCGACCAGGTAGAGGTTGCTGACGAACTCGACTTGCCGCTGTCCGCCCGCTTTGGTCTCCAGCGGAAGATCCTCATAGCGGATGTACTCCCTGCTCTGCAGCTCCTGGAAGGAGATCCGGCTGGCGGCGATGTCCTTGAAGGGACCGATCTCCCAGAGCCTCCTGCCCATCAGCTCGGCGTGGGAATACCCGAGCATCTGCTCCACAAAGGGATTGCTGTCGGTGATGTGTCCCGTCTCCGCGTCCAGGATGAGGATGCCGTCCTTCGCGGTCTCGAAAAGACGGCGGTAGCGGACTTCCGAGGCCTTGAGCGCCTCCGCTACACGCTGGCGTTCAGTCGGATGGGTGGCAGAAGGAGGGCCTTCGCCTCGAGGCCGCTGGGCCAGTTGGGCTTCCACTGCCGCCAGTCGCGCCCGCAGAGAGAGGTTCTCTGCCATGAGTTCGGATCTTGTTTTGTTGGGCATCGCTCGCCCCCTTTGGGTTCTCGCCGGTCCCTTTAGGCGCCGCCGTGACGGCAGGGACTATAGCATGCGATGGCCCGCCACTCCAGCTTGGCCGGAGGCGCTGGGCGGGGTCTGGCGGAGTTAGTCGCGGCAGGGACGCCGGTCACCCGGCACCGTCCGCGCGGCTAAAGACGTGCGCAATTGAGCCATCCAGCTCGTCGGGCCGAGTCCTGGTGCGCTGGTCCGCGGGCTTCGTTCGTCAGATCCCGCCGCTTCGACACTGCCCGGGGCCTCGGAAGCGGCCGCTGATCAGCGTTCCTTCAACCGCAAGAGAACGTAGTCTCATGAGAGTGCCCGCGCAAGGCGAATGAGGGCACCGCCTGCAGCCGTGGAGATCGCCCCGCCTGAAACCCGCAACGGACAGCGCTCCCGAGGCTTGCGTCCTTCGATGGCTGGGACCCGATGAGACGGCAGTGCGGAGAACAGCGTGTTGGGAACGGCGAGCCTATCAATGTGTACGCCGAGCAGCGCGCAGGCCAACAGGCTGGGATTTGTACAAACGGCAAGTGCGAAGTTCCATTCGACCGTGACTGGGGATCATTGAAAGACCTTGACAAATGCGCGTGGCCGGCCTATGCTTCGGCCAGTTCGATAGCGCTGATCACGATTTCGCCCCGAGAGGCAAACAGATCACGCCGGTGGACTACGATCTCGTTTTCAGTGACCGCCCCATCAGAAAACAATCTTCTCTCAGCGCGGCACACGAGGTCCCTTGAGGCGGCGAGCTGGTTTGGACTGGCTCGGCCGCCTTCTCTTTTGTCGAAGCAGGGGAACCAAGCACCTTCGCTCCCCCGATTCACGCTGCGCTTGGACCTTGTCCCCGTCCTTTGACCACACGGGAGTTCGCTCCCCTAGATTGTCGTGTCCAGCCCCGGTCGTCGGGCAGTCGCGCGCCGATCGTTGACTCGGATCGTCGACCCGGCCCAGGAACAGCACGCTTCCCGTCACCTGGTCCCAAATCAGAAACAGGGACGGGTGAGCCGCCACGAAGAGGCGGTTCGCGACCAGAAGCTGGTATCCGCCCCTGCTGGAATCGGCTGACCCGTACTGCAAGCTCCGCTGCACGGCCCCGAGGATCGGGTGAAGCTGACCCTGCCCGAACGGGAAGTGCAGAACCTGCACCATCTCGGTTTCCGTCGTGCCCCGGGCACCTGCCCAGGTCATGGCCAGGCGGTCGAGATGCTCCCCGGCTGACTTTTCACGCGGTCATGGAGATCCAGGGCGGACGCGGTATTCCCGTCCACCACGGGTCCGAGATCCGGCTGCAGTTCCGCCGGAATCTGCCGGCTGGTCCAGCCCGGGGGCGGAGTCGGGACCACCGGTGTGCTGCCGCCGCTGTTGTCACCGTTGTTGGAGTTGGGCTGTAGCCCGTCACTCTTTCCCGCCGTTTCAGGCATCCCCGTCGTCACAGTAAGAGGGTAGAAAAGCCGTTGCGGATTCCGCAATGTGGGACGTTTCGTGTCACACACACGTACCCGCAACGGAGGACGTGGACCACGGCTGTGCTTGACCGGCCCGCCGTGAGCCACGTGACTGTATCGAGAGCATACTCTCGCTCGACCTGTCTGCCTACCGGGCAGCGATCATCGCGGTCCATGATCTCGGCTCCATGGTCGAGTCTTCCGGCCTGCGCTGCGGCAAGTGCGGGACTTCGCATTGCGCCCGCCTTCATGCCGTGCGGTATCGCAAGCGCATCACCGATCTCGTCACGGGCGCGATCTTCGAGAACCTGCCCATCCGGCGGGTCATCTTCTGCGATGGAACAACCGGATCTCTGGTCCCGGCCGATGTTTGGCGCGGTCGTTTCACCATCGGGTCCGTGCTCGAGGCCGTCGTCCGGACGCATCGCGACGGGGTCGGCGCCGCCGGCGAGTGGGCCCTGTATGGCGGGACCGGAGAGGAGATGGTCTCTGACCGCACCCTTCGTCGTTGGCTCGAGGTGGTTCGCACCCGGCTCATCGGCTCGGGCTTCTCCTGGCTGGGTCCCCGGCTCGGTCTGTCCTGGTCCGACCACGCGCCCGTCGCGACGCAGTTGGAGATGCTCCTGGACCAAGTGACCGGCCCGGTGCTCGCCGGCTTCCGGGCCCTGAGCGGCCGCGCCGTGCTCGACAAGCCGTCCGAAAACCCGTCTTCCACGGCGCGCTCGACTGCGCGACGGATCCCGGGGCGTCCCGCTCCGGCTCTTCCACCCGTCACGCCTTCGTCCACACGTCCGCGGGGAGCATGGTCCCGCCTCCGACGCCGGGATCCACCCCGGCGTGAACCCAAGGAGGTCGAACCACCATGATCGAAGACCGCGTACGTCCCCCGAGACCCACGCCCCGCGACTGGGCCGTCTTCCGCTACGGCCTCATCAGCGAGGCCACGCGTCCGCTTGCACACGAGGTTGTCTCCCAGACCCTGGCCCGCGTCGCCGCCCGCCAACACGCCCTGCCCGACGGATCGCTCCATCGCTTCAGCGTCTCCACCCTCCGCGCCTGGCTGCACGCCTACCGGCGGGGCGGCCTCGACGCACTTCTGCCCCGGGCCCGAGGGGACAAAGGAACCTTCCGCAAGCTCGACGACGACACCGCCGAGATCATCGCCCGACATCGCGTCCAGCACCGGGAACTCTCGGTCAAGCTCTTCCACCAGATCCTGCACGAGGACGGCGTGCTTCAAGGCGGTGTCCGCATCTGCGAGGCCACCCTGCGCCGCTTCCTCAAGGCACGCAACCTCGACCGGCCCGTCCGAGGCGCCCAGCGGGCCCGCGCCAAGTACGAGATGCCCCACCCCAACGATCTCTGGGTGGCCGACTTCATGCACGGACCCCACGTCCGCACCGAGAAAGGCAAGCGCCGCGCCATCCTCTGCGCCATCATCGACGACCACAGCCGCCTCGTCGCCGGAGCCCGCTTCGCCCTCGGCGAGGACACCGCCGAGCTCCTACACACGTTCCGGGATGCCATCGCCGCCTACGGCATCCCGAAGCGCTTCTACTGCGACAACGGTCCGGCCTTCGGGTCCCATCACCTGGCTGAAGCCTGCGCGCGCATCGGCTGCGCGCTGCTCCACAGCGAGCCCTTCGACTCCCCGTCCCGAGGCAAGATCGAACGCTTCTTCCGCACCGTCCGCCTCCGCTTCCTTCCGCGACTGACCGACCGGGATCTCGATTCCCTCGACACTCTCCGGGAACGCCTCGAACCATGGCTCCGCGATGACTACCACCTCCGCAGGCACGGCGGCATCGGCATGAAGCCTCTCGATCGATACCTTGCCGGGGCCGAGGAGACCCTCATCCAACGTCTGGCACCCCACGAGATCGACCACGCGTTCATGGGACGGATCAACCGCGTCGTCCGCAACGATGCCACCGTCAAGATCGACGGCCTCTTCTACGAGGTCCCCCCGGGGTTCATCGGACACCGCGTCGAACTCCGCTTCCCCGCCGCCCGGCCCGAGGAGCTCTTCCTCTATCTGAACGACCAACCCGTGACCGCGATCAAGCCCGTCGACCTCGTCGACAATGCCCGCTTCCACGCACACGCCGTCGAACTCAACTACGCCGAGATCCTCCGACGACGACAGGAAGAAGAAGCCGACCTGCCGGCCAAAACCCCGGGGACCTTCGCCGGGACCGAGGTGTCGTCATGATCGAGGCGCGCTTCGGACTCAAGGCCAGGCCGTTCGACAAAAACATCCAGAGCCGTGACCTCTATCCCTGGCCCGGACTCGAGGAACTCGATGCCCGGCTCGAGATGTGCAAGCGATCCCGCGGCCTCATGCTCCTGACCGGAGAGCCCGGAACCGGCAAGACCGTCGCTCTCCGACGCTTCGTCGACCGACTCAACGCGGAGCACTACCTGCCCATCTACCTCCCCCTGGCCACCGTCACCGTCCTTGATGCCTACGCCCAGCTCAACCGCGCCCTCGGAGGACAGGAGGTGCGAAGCAAAAGTCTGCTCTTCCGCGAGATCCAGCACGGGGTCGCACAGCTGGCCGCCCAGGGAAAGCAGCCCGTCCTCATTCTCGACGAAGCCGATCTCCTCCGCTCCGCCCTCTTCGACGAACTCCGCATCCTGCTCAACTTCGAGATGGACTCCAAGGACCCGCTTCTACTCATCCTCGCCGGACAGCCCCAGCTCCTGGCCAAGCTCACCCTCCGCATCCATCTGCCCTTCCGCCAGCGCGTGGCCATGCGCTTCCGCATGCCCCCCATGGACGAGACCCACACCCGCGGCTACGTCGAACATCACCTCCGACTGGCCGGCCGCAAACAACGCCTCTTCACCGACGAGGCGCTCCTCCAGATCTTCGTCCAGTCCGGAGGCGTTCCCAGGACGATCGGCAACCTGGCACTGACCGCCATGTTCAACGCCGCCGGCCGCGCCAAGGATCTCGTCGAACTCGACGATGTCATCGCGGCCTGCAAGGAGATGAATTGATGAAGAACGAGGAATCGGCCGAGATCGCCCTCGGTCGCGCCGCCGTCAACCTCACCGCACTCCTCGACCGGGAGATGGACGCCGTCTTCCAAAATCTCCTGGAGGAACTCGACCTCGCCTCCTCATGCGAACGCCGCCGCGCCGTCACCGCCAACCGCGTCGTCCTTCTTTGCCGGAACCTCGCCGGAGAGATCCGGCGCTACGAGCACTTCTACCGCCTGCACCGACGCGAACAGGTGACCGGGGAAGAGGAGGAAATCGAGTTCTGAACCGGACGGACAGGCACGGCTGCGTGAGGGAAACCCGGCCGGCACGCAGCCGTGCCTGCCACGCCACTCGCCACACGCACGCTCGACTACGCGACGCCGCTCATCCGGTCTCGCTCGTCAATCCGACACGGGGGAGCAGAACAGTGTGGCAGGCTACAGTTGCCGGAATTGGTCAGCGCCGGCGAGGTGATGTGACTGCTCTTGAAGCAACCGGGCAGAAGGACGAGGACCACTGCCAGTGGGATCACCAGGAATCCGAACCGGGAACCAGCGCGCCACCGCAATCGCATGGAATTGCCTCCTTCCGGCCGCCCGGTGTACGGGCCAACCTGAATGTTCGGCCTTCCTCGACAGCAAGCTTACTCCTGGTCGGAAAGTGAAACAACGGGGTTCGTCCGCAGGAGGAGCCGACCCGTGGGAGCCTTCAGCGATCGGACCGACATCGAGAGAATCCTGTTTGCGGTGTTCATGCACGAGAGCCGTAAGCAGGGAACAGCCAGCCCCTTCCCACTCCTGACACAGAGGTCGTGACACTACCCCCGGCCCGGCCCCCTTTCCGCCCGGAGGCGAACGGGCGTGTTATCAATGCGCCGGCCGGGGACTGAACACGGCGGGCCGGTCGCTCGAATTCCGGCGTGACCGCCTCCCGCTCGAGTGCCTGTTCAAGTCCGGGAATCCCGGCGAGAGAGGGGCCGTGGCTCGACGATCTGGATTTGTCCTCACCGCGGGATCCGCCCCTCAGCGGTTCCTTCTCTCGTCCGCCATTCTGTTGCTGTCCTTGATGGCCTCATGCGCTTCCGAGAAATCCACCAACCCCCGATCCGGCCCCCCACCGGCACCGAGCTACATCCACTTCGAGTCAAAGGAATACGACTTGGCCAGCGGCGCGGGGGCCCTGATGGTTCGCGTCGTCCGGGCGGACACCCTCGGATGGACACCGTTCAAGCTCTACTGGTCGCCTTCCGGGACGACAGCCTCGAGCTTCGGTGACAGCCTGTGGTTCAGTCCCGGAGATCGCGCTCTCCTCATCCCGCTCGCCTGGGAAAATGGCGTATCACCGTCCCCTGGAACCGAGCTCCGGCTTGTCATTCAGGAGGATTACCCGGTGTCGCTAGGCCCTCCGGAATCCGCGTTGATCCATATCGTTCCGCAGTCGCCTCCGCTGTTTGGTCACCCGATCCACTTCCCGCTGGAGATCGGGAACGTCTGGGAATACGACGGGCTCCGATGGGAAGTGGACGAGGGGCATACCTCGGAGACCGATCGAATCGTGGGCTCGGCCCGCTTTCACGGCAAGGTCTACGCCGTCATGCAGCGGGTCACGATCTCCCGCGGGGTGGCTCAAACGGATTCGCTCTATCTCCGGCAGGAGAACAACCTTCTTCTCGAGGTGGTTCCATCGGATACGTCGAACTACTTCTGGGGTAAGACCTATCCGTGGGTCGCTGCGGACCTGCTGGGATCGGCCGGCACGACCTGGACCCCCTACCAGGACGATGATGACGCAAGCGTCCAGTCCCAGAGCGTCGGGCCGGCTGCGATCCTCGGGGCGGGCGTCACCTATCGAGCCTGGAGGACGACCATGGGCACGTACGTCAACTGGGACGGGGAACAATACGAATCGCAAAGCACCGAAATGACCGTCGAGGATTCCGTCGGCGTGGTCCGGTGGGACATCACAGTAGGGGGGCTCCTCGACATGGTGGGAACGTGGGGCTGGGGGGGTACCGCCTTCCTGCACGCCCATCATGGGCCCGGGCGCTGAGGATCGATCCCACTGCGGTCCGAAAGGCCGCAAGTGCGGACTCCCGAACGCCCGGATTGTGGTCTTCGACGACGCAATCGGCGCCACCCACGTCTTCCTTGCTCGAGCGCGCGACTCGAGGAAGTAGCGGGTCCATTCCCCGGATCGGGAGGCGCTCGTCGGCGATGCCGCCGGATTTTCGCTCGCGCTTTGCCGCTGGAACGGGACTAACATCCGCCTTGCACGGAGGGTTCCCTCGATGAAACCCGGTCTCCGACTTCCGACATCGACAGGAAGGGAGGAGCGATGACCACGCTTGGCTCTTGGATCGCCCCTTGCGGCATTGACTGCGCGCGCGAGTGCCGGATCTACCGCGGCCCGGACGACTCGGAGATTGCCCCCGAAGCGATGAACTCCCGGGCCGGCCGGTGCCGGCCGGCGGGGCGGCCGGAATCCTACCGGTGTTCCGGATGCCGGGGAACGAAAGGCGGGCGCTGGTCGCCGGCGTGCCGGATCCGGAGCTGCTGCATCGATCGCCGCCAGCTCGAGTCCTGCGGCGACTGCGGAATCTTCCCCTGCAACCCGCTCCGAGCCCAGGCTCGCCGGGGCGATCTTCACGCCCGCGGGCTCGAGCGCCTGGAGGCCTGGAAAGCCGGCCTTGCGACGTTTCTGGCGCTCATCTGCCTTCTCGGAATCGGGATCCGTCCGTCGTTGGCGTCCCCGGCGACGCGAGGGCCTGGCGCCGCTATCGCCGAAAACGCCCCTGCTCAGGAAACGCCGTCGGGTTCGAGCCACGCTGTTCCGTCTCCGCCGGGCGCCGGCCAGGCGTCGAATCCCCCCGGCGATTTCCCCGTTCGCTTCGATTCGGAGGTCATCCACCTTCGGATCGTCGGAGATTCGTTGGAGGTGGACGGCAGCTATTTTCTGGCCTGCCGCCCTTGGAAGGCGCCGAAAGTCGAGCTCATCTATCCCTATCCGAGCGACGATCGTCTTGGCGGCGCCCGCATGCTTTCTCTCGAAGGACGAGGCCGGGGCAAGCCATGGGAGCCGCTCTCGTTCGAGGAGATTCCGCCGGCCCACGGGGCGCGCTGGTGGATTCCGCTGGGGATTTCCGACACTCTCGAGGTCCGCGCGGTTTATCGCCAGGCGATTCTGGGCCGTTACGCCCGGTACATCGTGACTTCGACCAAAGCGTGGGGCCGCCCGCTGCGAAAAGCCCGTTTTGAGGTCACGCTTCCGCCGGCGACCCACCCGGTGTCGTTCAGCTTCCCCTTCATCCAAGAGACCATTGATGGAAGCCACGTCTTCGTCTTCGAGACGACCGACTTCCTGCCGAATCGCGACATCACCGTCGAGTGGACCGCGCCGGGCGACACGCTGCCGGTGGCTCCGAGATCTGAGCCCCTCGAGTCCGATCCTGACCGGCACGAGCGCGAGAGATCCGAACCTGGTCAGCCCGACCACGACAGGCCCGCGCCCGGTCAGCCCGACCACGACAGATCGGAACCGCCGTCAACTCCGGGGCGTTGAGGAGGGGCTCAGCGACGCAGCCGGCGCTGATTGGCGTGTGCTCGGGGCCCGGCGGATCCGATTGCGATGGCGCGCACACAAGCGGTCGAAGGACTCGATTGCGATGGCGCACGCATCGGCGAACGAGCGAACCCGATCACGCCCGCATTCCTACTTCGGCGCTCCTAACATGGATCGCCCCTTGGACGAGTCCGCCCCCGGCGGCGACGGAGCAGGCCGCGACGGCAGCGAATCCGGTCGCGCCGTGAAACGCCGGAGAAACGCATCCATCGAGTCCGCAGCGACCGGCGTCACCGCCTTGAGGGTGTCGGGCATCCCGGGCGTCTGAGCCGCGCGCCCGGTCGGAGTCGCCGGAGCGCCTGACGATCCTGAACTTGCCGGAACGCCTGGCGATCCTGGAGCCGGGCCGCCGGCAGCGGCGCGCGGCAACATGGGCCCCACGGGACCGAGTGCCCGTGGTTCTGCAAGTCGGGAAGCTGCCGCCGATGGAGACCCGGCAACGGGAGCGGCCCCGGGCGCTCGCGCGCTCTCGACGGACCCGGGGCTCGGCGCGGCAGCGCCTCCAATCGGCTCCGGACCTGTCGCGCCCCCTCCAACCGGCCCCGAACCCGGCGCTCCCATGATCCCGGCCTGCGGCCGGCCGACGATCGCCCCCGCCGATGTCGCGGCGAACCACCGGGCCTCCGCATGAAACAACGGCTCGAGATCCGAACGGAGCATGTCCATCCAGTCACGGACCGCCAGGTTCGCAGCGTTCACGTAAGACGCGACTTCGCGATCATTCCGGCGGCGAACGATGGGATAGGTCTTCTGGAAGATGACCTCCTTGTCAAAGGTCTTCGGATCGACCCGCACCACGGTCAGGCTGGCCTCGAAGTGGGCGCTGTACTCGTTCTTGCGGTTGTCGGCGTAGAGGGTCGTGAGGCGGCCGTACACCTCGTGCGTCGGGATCACTCCCGTGTCGGTCTCGAGAACTCCCTTGCCGGCCAGGCCCCACTCGAACAGATGCTGGGAGACCACGTTTCCGAGCATCACGGCCGGAGGAGCCACCCAACGGTTGTAATAGTAGTAATCCATCGCGTGTTCCTCGTCCCGATACATGATCCGCTCCCCCTTCTGCGCCGCGTCCGCCTGGAACGGCAGGACCAGGATGGAGAGGGGCAGCGTCGTGTCGGCCGGCGCCAGCACCGGCGGAACATCGATGGAGTACCGCTTGACGTCGATGGGCACGGTCTGGGTCTGCAACCCGATCGAGAAGAACGTGCAGGAGGTGCCGAGCAGGCCGAGGAGAAGCACCGGGACGAAACACGCGCGCCCTACGCATGGGGATCGGCGCCGGGCGGAATGCATGCGCGGCGATCGGCCGGCCCACCGTGCACCGGACCGGCCGGAACGCGCGCTCGGCGATCGGCCGGAGGCGATCCGATCGCGAAGCGCTTCGCCAAGACGGCGGACCGAGGGCGCTTCGGGGTGTCGCCGGGATCCGTGCATGTCACTTCTCCTTCTTCGGCGGCGCCGCGTAGATGATGTTCGACGGATAGCTTTCCACCGAGATCAAGAGGGCGTTCAGCTCGTCGACCGCGGTGTTCATCTCGGACACGGTGTTCCGGAGATTGCCCATGACCTGGGTCGTCGCGTACTGGGAGCGGCTGACCAAACCCTGGCTGGCTTGCATCACCTCCTGGCCCGAGGTCACGAGCTGATTCAGCCGTCCGAAGACGCTGTCGGCCTGTTCCGCCATTCGGATCTTCCCGGCCTCGGTTTCCATCGTGGTCATCAGGCTGTGGAAGCGGCGCGATCCCTCCACCAGCTCGGCCAGGGCTGTGTCGATCTGCGTGTTGTAGCGCCGCACCTGCAGAAGCGCCAGAAGCGAGTCGGCTCGTTCGGCCACGCGCGTGATCCGGTCCACGCCCCGCGCGAGCTGCACCGATCGAAGGAGGCTGTCCGCCGTCGTCATCGTCCGGGATCCGGCTTCGAGGAACCGGTCGGCGCGCCAGGAGATCCCCTCCGTGTCCAGCGCGATCAACTTGTCATAGACCGCCCGGAGCGATTCCTGGATCTCCTCGAAGCCTCCCGGCTCGGAGGGGATGATCGGATAGGGCACCTTGAAGCTGGTCTTCGGATGGCGCACCAGCCGGTCTCCTTCGGCGAAGTCCAGCTCGATGTACTTGAGGCCGGTGATCCCGGAGAACTGGAGCTGGGTTCGCATGTTGTCGGTCACGTGAAAGGTGGGATCAAGCTGCAGCACGACCTCGACCAGGACTCCGTCCGGAGCCAGCTTGGCCTGGCTCACCTTGCCCACGTTGACGCCCCGGAATTTGACGTCGGAGTCCGGGTTGAGCCCCTGGACCGAGCTGTCGAAGTAGGTCGCGTAGACGGCGCGCTTCTTGAACCAGTTCGACGCCCCCAGCCAGAAAACGCCGCCGATCCCGATGGCGAGGCCGGCCAGTACGAAGATCCCGACCCAGAAGGACTTGGTTTGTCGTGCCATCGTTGCCTCGCTCGCTCCAGCCAGATGTTTCAGGCGTCCGCCCGTTCCCTCCGGAAGAAGGCCCGCACCCGCGGATGAGGGCTGTGGTCCCGCATTTCCGCCGGCGTTCCCTCGGCGATGATCCCGTGGGTGTGAGGATCCAGCATGATGGCCCGCCGGGCAATCTTGTAGATGCTCTGCAGCTCGTGGGTCACGACCACCATGGTCGTTCGGAGGCCGGCGTTCATTCCCAGGATCAGCTCGTCCAGCTCGACCGAGGTCACCGGATCGAGGCCGGCCGAGGGCTCATCGAAGAACAGGATCTGCGGATCCAGGGCGATGGCCCGGGCCAGCCCTCCCCGCTTCTGCATGCCTCCGCTCATCTCCGAGGGCATCAGGTGCTCGCTGCCGTCCAGGTTGACCATGGCGAGCCTCAGGCGGACGAGCCCGTGAATCACCTCTTCGGAAAGCCCGGTCGACTCGCGAAGCGGAAGCGCGACGTTCTCTTCCAGGTTCATCGACTTGAGGAGGGCGCCGGATTGGAACAGAACCCCGATCCTCCGGCGGACCTGGGCGAGGTCCGCCCCGCGCGCGGTCACGATGTCGATCCCGTCGATCGTCACGCTGCCCGCCTCGGGCTTGAGCAGCCCGACCATCGCCCGCATGAGCGTGGTCTTGCCGCAGCCGCTCTCTCCCAGGACGACGAAGATCTCCCCATCAAGCACGTCGAACGAGACGTTCTCGAGCACCGTCCGTTCGCCGAAACGGACCGTCAACCCGCGGACCTCGATGAGCGCGCGCGCCGCCACGATCAGCCTGCCCCGAGGTAATGGAAGAGGATGACGAAGAGCGAATCGGCGATGACGATCAGGAAGATGCCGGAGACGACCGAGGCGGTCGTGCTTCGTCCGACGCCCAAGGCCCCCCCCGAGGTCTCCATACCCCGATAGCAGCCGACGCCGGCGACGAGGATCCCGAAGACGAAGGCCTTGAGAACGCCCGAAGTGACGTCCCACACCCCGATCGCGCCCCGGAGCTGCCGGATGAAGACCAGCGGTGAAAGGTCGAGGCTGCCCGCCGCGATGACCATCCCTCCGACGATCCCGGCGATGTCGGCGAACAGCGTGAGCAGGGGCAGCGTCAGCATGACGGCGAAGATCCGGGGCATGACGAGGTAGTCGAGCGGATGGATTCCCATCACCCGGAGGGCGTCGATCTCGTCGGAGATCTTCATCGTTCCGATCTCGGCCGCGAAGGCGCTTCCGGAACGGCCGGTCAGGAGGATCGCGGCCATGAGCGGACCCATCTCGCGGGTCATGCCGATTCCGATCAGGTTCGCGATGAAGACGTTCGCGCCGAACTGCTTGAGCTGGATGGCGGAGGAGAAGCCGGTCACCAGCCCGACCAGGAGGCTCATCAAGGCGACGATCGGAAGGGCCTCGACCCCGGTCCGCTGGATCAGGAAGGCGATCTCGCCCCACCGGACCTTGTCCGGACGCCGCAGGCTCCAGAGCATCGAAAGGACGACGCGGCCGATGAACTGGACCATCTCCTTCAGCTCGCGGGAACTCTGGATCACGAGATCCCCGAGGGCGAAGAGCGGATGGAACCCCTCGTGCGCGACTTCGAGGGCGGGGCGCAGATGATCCGGAGGAGCCAAAGCAAGCAGGGAGCGGGTGGTCGGATCGATCTTCTCCGGCCGGAAGACAACCCCGTGCGTCGGACCTTCCTCGAGCAGGCCCAGGATCAAGCCGGCGACCGCGGAATCGCTCGCGCGGATCGCCTCGAGATCCAGGAGCAGCTCGCTTCCGTGCGGCATCGGGCGGGCCGCCGCGAGGATGGCCAGGCGCAGCGTCTCGACGTTGCCGAAGTCGACGGCGCCGCGGGCCCGAAGCTCCAGCCGCGTGTCTCCCCGGCGGACGCTGGTGACCTCGAGTCCGTTCGCTTGGGCCTCTACGCTCTCAGACTTCATGGCGTCTGGATTTCCCTGGCTCCCTCGCGATCGCGTCCGGTCGATCCGTCATGGATCGCCGCCCCGGACGACACGTCCTCGCGGGCTCCGGAACCGTGCTCCCGGGCGCTGGCGCTTCCGCCGCCGCAGCCCGGATCGACCTCCCTGGCCGGCGCGACCACTTTAGCTTCGCCACCAGCCCATGGCCAGGATTTGTCGCCCCCCTGCCGCCGTTGCCGCCTCCGATTCCCGATGCTATCGTCCGCAACGATGCGTCGCGCCCCGCGGCGCGAAGGGAGGTGCGGTCATGCGGTCCTGGTCCCGTCTGGCGTTCTGGTCCTCTTTGCTGGTCGCGCTGTCCGGCTGCGGAAGCCGCAATCCCTCCCGGCAGGTGCCGGTCATCACCGCGGACGCGGGCAAGGTCGGCCGCTACGGGCCGTGGGCTCCGATCCAGCCGCAGTCTCCGCCGCTCAACGTGATCCTGATCACGCTGGACACGACCCGGGCGGACCATCTCTCCTGCTACGGCTTCAGCAAGGCGACCACGCCGAGAATCGACCAGATCGCGCGTGAGGGGGTGATCTTCGACCGCGCGCTCACGCCCATCCCGGTCACGCTGGCGGCGCATTCGACCATCATGACCGGCCTCTATCCCTATCAGCACGGCGTCCGGTACAACGGGAACTACGCCCTGGCCTCGCACTTCACGACGCTGGCAGAGGTCCTGAAGGCGCGCGGGTATGAAACGGCGGCGGTCATCGGCGGCTATCCGCTCGATCATCGGTTCGGGATCGCCCAGGGTTTCGAGTCGTATGATGACAGCCTGCCTTCGGCCAGCCATCTCGGCGGGGCCGAGGAAGCCCAGCGTCCGGCCGGGGAGGTGACGCGCCGCGCTCTCCGGTGGCTGGATCGATCCCATCCGAATCCGTTCTTCCTCTGGCTGCACTATTACGATCCCCACGCGCCTTACACGCCTCCCGAGCCGTTCAAGAGCAAGTTCCCGGGGGATCCCTACAGCGGCGAGATCGCGACCATGGACTCGGCCATCGGCGCGTTCGTCGACACGCTGAAGGCGCGGGGCCTCCTCGAGCACAGCCTGCTCGTCCTCATCGGAGACCACGGCGAAAGCCTGGGCGAGCATCGGGAGACGACCCATTCGTTCTTCATCTACGACGGCACCGAACATGTCCCTCTCATCATCCGGCCGCCCCAGGGTGGCCCGGTCTCCGGCCCGGCCTGGCAGCAGGGACGGCATGTGCCCGGGCTGGTGAGCGAGGTGGATGTCCTGCCCACCATCCTCAACCTGATCGGCTTCGCGGATTCGGATCGGCCGCTCACCATGGGCAAGAGCCTGGTGCCGGTGGTGGAAGGGACCGAACCCGGGCACGCCTGGGTCTATCACGAGACGCTCGTGCCCTACCTGGAGTACGGCTGGAGCGACCTGCGCGGATTCGAGACCGACCGCTGGAAGTTCATTCTCGCGCCGCAGGTGGAGTTGTACGACCTGCGCTCCGACCCGGGCGAGAAGATCAATCTCGCGCGCAAGCAGGCGAAGCTGGCGAACGCGCTGCAGGCCGACCTCCTGGTGCTGCTCAGCCTGGACGTGGGCGGAGAAGCCGGCAAGGTGCCGATGGACAAGGAGACGGTGGAGAAACTACGCAGCCTCGGCTATCTGGGTGGGGCCACAACGCCCTCCAGCTCTTCACCGCACACCACCGGGCCGGATCCCAAGGACATGATCGACGCCTACGAATCCACGAATCGCGCGTACGCGTTCGAGAGCGCGGGGCAGGCCGCGGCCGCGCTGGCCTCGATCGACTCGGTGCTGGCGCACAGTCCGGACGCCGAGACCGCACTCAAGATCAAGGCCTCCTGTCTCGTGCAGCTGAAGCGCGGGGACGAAGCCATCCCGATCTACACGCGCCTCATCGCCGCGACCGGGCACGGACCCGAGGAGCTGGAGCTTCTCCAGTACAACGTCATGGCCTACGTCGCGGCCGGGCGGATCGACGATGCGCTGAAACAGATGGACGTTCTGCTCAAGACCTATCCGGAGGAACAGGGCCTGCATCTGCTCGAAGCGACGATCTATGAGACGGCGGGCGATCGGAAGTCCGCCGAGAAGGCGATCGACGACGAGATCCACCTCGCGCCGCGAAGCATCGACGCGCTCATCGCCCGCGGCGACCTGGCGCTGTCGGAAAAGGACCTGGCGGGGGCGCGCAAGGCCTATCAAGACGCGATCAACCTCTCGCCGAGCTCCGCCGCCGCGCTGGCCAAGATGGCCGAGATCTACGTGTCCCTCGGCCAGGAACCGCAGGCGCGCGACCTCGTCGACCGCGCTCTGGCTTCCGATCCGGGACAGCCGGATGCATGCTTCCGGAAGGCTTGGTTCCTGCGCAAGGACGGGATGACGCAGGGGGCGATCCCCTATTATCTCCGCGCGCTGGCCGGCCACCCCGATGACGAGGTGATCCTGATCGATCTGGCCAACGTCTATCTGGCGATGTCCGATCTGGGCGACGCCAAGCAGCTTTACCTTCGGGCCATTGCGACCGGCCGCGCGCCCATCAACGCGTATGAGAACCTCGGCGTGGCCTTGGCGCAGCAGGGGGATCTTGCCGGCGCCATCAACCAATGGAACGAGGCGCTGAAGCGCGACCCCAACACTCCCGACGCGGCGAGCATTCGGCAGAACATCGAGATGGCGCATCGGCAACTGGGGAGGTGAGGAGCCCGCTCTGGGGGCCTACCGCACGAGGGTCGCGGGTGCGGACCACCGGCGTCCGGCGGCATCGGTCACGACCAGGAAGTACCGGCCCGCGGGCGCGGGTCCGCCCCGGCCGTTCCGTCCGTCCCAGGTGATGGTGGTCCCGCCGGCCGGCACCGGGCCGAGAGCCCAGGACTGGGCCGGGATCCCGAGGACGTCGATCACCCGGGCCTGCATCCAGCCGCCGGCTGGTAGACGAAGTTGCCAAGTCACATAGCCGGAGCTTGGGTTCGGACAAACCCGTCGCTCCGAACGGAGAGCGGGAGGAATCCACCTCGATTCATGAGACGAGCTCCTCTTGCGGAGGTGGGCCGTCCTGGTTGACCAAGGCGTCATGGTTCGGCGGAACTTCCGGGGGCTGTCCGGAACCACCGTGGTGTCTGCCGGCGACGGCGCAAGTCGTGCGGGGTGCCGAAGGCCAGATCGCCGGAAACGTCGACCATCACGCGCTTCCCGTCGCACACACCCGCCGCAACGGACAAACCCCGCAATGCTCCGGCCGAAGCCGCGGCGGACACTTCCCGTCGATCCCGAGGTGGCAGACCGGGTAGTCATAGCGAACCGGATCCCGCGGATCGATCCGCCTGAGTGCCGCGGTGATCTCGCGCGCCATGGCCCCGCCCGGCGTGCGTCGCCGCGTCAGACCGAGCCGCGGGGCCAGGCGGATCCAGTGGGTGTCGAGCGGCACGAGGAGGTCGGAGGCCGGAATGAGACCGGACCAGACGCCCAGGTCGGTGCCGTCATCCCGCCGGACCATCCAACGCAGGTACAGCCACCAGCGCTTGCAGGCGCTGCCGCGGCGCGGGTCGGCCAGCAGATGGTCCAGTCCTCGCGAGCGACCGGTCCGCTCCTCCGCCCGGGCGCGGAGATCCGCGACCCAGTCGCCCAGCGCTTCCGTCATGTCGGCGGCGGCGCGGCGGCGGGCGGCGAGCGCCCGGCCCAGGCTTCCTTCGTCGCCGAGCATCCCCGCGACCGCATGGAGCAGTCCGATCAAATCGCGCCGGCGGTTGAACCGGTAGCGGAAACGGGGACAGAAGCTCCGCATCCGATGCCGGCCTTCGAGAAGCGCCGCACGCGGGCTCGGCCCCAGCGCCGCCAGGATCGATTCCGCGGCGCGGCAGAGGGTCTCCACCTGGCCGTAAGCGAAGACGGCGCAGATGAGCCCCGCCACCTCGCGATCGAGGGGATCCGCGTATCTCCTGACGAGATGGACGGGATCGGTGGGACCCGCTTCGCTTCGAGCCGCGTGGTTTGGAGCCGCGTCGTTTCGATAGGCCGCCGCCAGACGATCGAACGCCCGGCGTTGCGCGGCCACCGTTCCGGCAAGGCCGGAGGCGGTCGGGAGACGGCGGCGCGTGATGGTCGCCCGCTCCCCGCGTTCCACCGAGGAGCCCGCCGCGGTTGACCGATCCCCGCGCGGAGTCAATGATCTGCTCCGTCCGGTCCGCTCGTTCCGGAGGTTCTCAGAGGAGGATGCGCGGATGTCCATCGCCGACTCTCTGGCTCGCCTCGAAGAGGAGATCGCCCGCGCCTGCGCGGCCGCGGGCCGGGATCGCCGGGAGATCACCCTGATCGCCGTGACCAAGACCTATCCGGCCGAGTCCGTTCGCGAGGCGCACGCGGCCGGCGTCCGTCACGTGGGAGAAAACCGCGTTCAGGAGTTGCTCGGCAAGAAGGCGGAGCTCGAGGACCTCGCGCTCACCTGGCATCTGATCGGCAGCCTTCAGACCAACAAGGTCCACGCCGTACTTCCCCACATCGGCCTGCTCCATTCCCTCGACCGCCCGTCCCTGGTCGAGGCGATCGCAAAGGACGTGTCGACCCGAGTCTCGTCGCCCGGCGGCGCTCTCCCGCCGGCGCCAGCGCCACCGCCTCCTTCCGCCGAGCCCGTTTCCGCCCTCATCCAAGTCAACACGACCGCCGAAGAAACGAAGTCCGGCGTCGCTCCCGAGGACCTGGACGCGCTGGTAGACCTCATCCGCCGGCACTCCGCCATCCGCCTCCTGGGATTCATGACGATCGGGCCGCTCGACGGGGACGAAAGCGACATCCGGCGCGCGTTCGCCCTCCTCCGAAGCCTGCGGGATCGCACGCACGCCCGGCATCCCGACCTCGATCTCGACATCCTCTCGATGGGGATGTCGGACGATTTTTCGATCGCCATCCAGGAAGGCGCGACGCATCTGCGGATTGGAAGCCGGATCTTCGGCGCGCGCGGCTGATCGGGAGCTCGACGCCGTTCCGGATCAGCTCTCCTGCAGGAGCCCCTTGATCAGATCCTGGAAGACCGACTCGTCGTTGTAGCCGATCAGCCTCTTGACGATCCGCCCCTGCTTGTCGATGACGAACGTCGTCGGGATCGCCTGGATGCCGCCGTAGAGATCGGTCACCGACTGGCCGCCGACCAGCATCACGTAATTGATCCGGTTCTGCTGCGCGAACGGACGCACGACGCCGACTCCCCCTTCATCGAGAGAGATGCCGACGACCTGAAGCCCCTGCGATCCGAGCTGTCCCTGCAGGTCGATGAAGTGAGGAATCTCCTGGCAACACGGCGGACACCAGGTGGCCCAGAAGTCCAGGACCACGACCTTGCCCTTCAGATCAGACAGGTGCACCGCGTGGCCGTCGAGATCCTTGAGGGCGAAATCGGGAGCGGCCGGCCTCGAAGCGGCTTCAGGCGAGCTGGGCGCGGCCGCCGGAGCCGATTCCGTCGAAGAGGCCGCAGGCGCATTCTCCGAGGACGTCTTGGCCTTCTTGCCGCACCCTCCCATCCACACCACCGCTGCGGCCAGCACCAGAACCGACAGGATCGAAGTCCCGCGGATCAGTTCTCTCACGACGCTCCTCCTTTGGACGCGACTTGCACGGGACGACCGCCGCCTCGTACCGCCGGAACAACGGCGGCCTCGAGCCAACGACCGCCGGTCAGCCCCCTCACCCGGCACGAAAGCGCAAGCCGGCGCTTCCGGCAAGCCGGGTCCGCGGAGTATAACACCGGAATCGGGATCGTCCGCTCCACCACGAGAGAGTCCCGAAACGGAGGCTGGGATGCAGGAACCGCGCAAGGCTGCCGTCATCACGGTCAGCGACCGAAGCTGGCTGGCGCTGCGGGAGGACCGAACCGGACCGATCATCGCGGACTGGCTCCGGCGCCGAGGCCTCGAGGTCGTGGGCGCCGAGATCGTTTCCGACCACCGGGAAGGCGTCTCGGCGGCGCTGCGCCGCTGGTCGGATGACAGGGATGCGGCCCTGATCCTGACCACCGGCGGCACCGGGCTCGCGCCGCGGGATCAGGTCCCGGAGGCGACCCTGGCCGTCGCGGACCGAATCGTGCCGGGCATCCCCGAGTGGATACGCGCCGACACCGGCGGAAGCAATCCCCACGCGTACCTGTCCAGAGGAGTTGCCGTCATCCGCGGGAGAACCCTGATCGTGAACCTGCCGGGCAGCCCGAAAGGCGTCGCGGAGTATCTGGAACGCCTGGACCGCATCCTGGTTCATGCCCTCGAGCAGGTCCGCCTGCGGCCCGACTGGGGGGCGCGCGACCAGCATCCGTAGGCGGTGACGCGTCCAGCCCGGCGGGCTCGTGGATCCCATCCGAGCAAGGTCCGCGACCCGTCGCGGAATGCCCTCTCGCTCTGGGAACCGGACACATGACGGGAAACTCCGCTCAGGTCGGCCGGGTACACCGCGTTGAGCCGCGTGAACCGGACTTGCGATCCGTCCTCTAGCCTTTGAGCGCCCGCAGCGCGTCCGCCTCGGTCGGCTGATGCTCGAGGACGGTCAGGATCCGCACGACGTTCAGGACCATCTCCACCCTCGGGTGGAGCGAGGTCAGGATCAACCGGCCGCCCGCATTGGTGGCCGAGGTGTGGCTGGCAGCCAGGATCCCGACGCCCCCGCTCGTGATCCGGTCGACCCCGCCGAGATCCGCAATGACCGGGCCGGGCCGGGCATGCATCCGATCTCTCAGCTCATCGAGGAACGCGTAGGCTTCCGGACAATTGGTCAGCGTGCCCTCGAACCGGCAGATCCACGCGCTCGGAGGATCGCCCTCCTTCCAGGTCACAACGAACTTGTCCCACTTGGTCATGACGATTCCACCTCCACTGATCGGTTGCGGATCAGGATAGGGATCCGCATGGTTCCTCGCCAGCGGATTCGGGCTGGGGCTCGAACGGATCCACGGGCTTGATTCCCGGGGGACTGATGCCATTCCTCATACCCGGCCTCTGGTCCATCCCGGCAGGCGGGCCATCACCATCAACTACCGCAGGTCCGGGCGAATGCCTTTCGGGGCGGCTTCCGTCCCGAGCGCCAGCCGGGTCCGCCGCACCTTCTGGTTGGCCGGGTAGTCTCGGATCACCTCGCGACCCGCGCTTGATCCTGCGAGGGACAAGCAGATCCGGCGCAGAGCACCGACCTGCTCAAGGCGTCGGCGCACGGCCTTCGGGCTCATGTCGGTCCGCATCCGTAATGCTCCTGAGATGGTCGATGTCGTGATGTCCATGAGGCCCTCTCGTGTTGGCCAACGCCTGGTCTCAGCTTCAGCGCCGCCCGTTTCCCTTGGCTCCTTTGGGCAGAGCCCGCTGCAGGAAGGGAATCCCGATCACGGCGGGCAGCCAGTACCCGAAGAGCGAATAGAGGAGCCCGACTCCCAGCGAGACATCGGCCGCGGCGTATCGGGCGAAGAGCACGATGATGGCCGAGTCCCTCGTTCCCATGCCGCTCAAGGTCAGAGGCAGAAGCCCGATGAAGATGGCCAGGGGCAGGGCGCCGGCGGCGAAGAGCACGGGCACGTGCGTGCCCAGGGCCATGTATCCCACCACCATCTGGAAGATGCTCGCGAACCAGTTGAGCACGGTGAAGAGAACGACCCAGGCCAGGAGCGAAGGAGATCGGCCGATCAGCCGCAGCGTCCGAAGCATGGGCTCGACCTTCCCTTGAAATCGCTGGGGGACCGGCAGGCGCAGGCGAAGCAGGAGCCAGATCGCGAGAAGGCTGCCGGCGAGGCAGGCGCCGGCGATGGCGGCCAATCCGAATCGCCCGAAGGCCAGGCATCCGATGAACGCGAGGGCCAGGAGGACGAAGACGTCCATGAGGCGCTCGGCCAGCACGCTGCCCAGAACGAGGGTGACCGGGATCCGGCCCTTGAGGTAGTAGGCCTTCATGAGGTCGCCGGTCTTGGAGGGGGTGATCGTCCCCATGGGCCACGCCGCCATGATCATGCAGAAACAATCGCGGTAGGAGACCTCGTAGCCGAGCGCGGCGAGCATCCGCCTCCAGCGGAAGGCGGACAGCACGGGGAAGAACACGGTGAAGGACGCCGCGAACAGGAGAAGGCCTCCGTTCGCCTGGCGGAGCGTCGACCAGACCTTGACGTAGTCGATCCGGCGGAACAGAAGGTAGAAGATGCCGGCCGTGACGAGCGCGAAGACGGCCAGGCGGATGTAGCCCGACTTCCGGCCGCGGATCCGGCTGAGCAGGGAATCGGCCTGGCTGCGCTCGGCGGCGTCGTCGGGTTTCCCGGACGGCGCGTCATCGGACCGAGGCGCGCCCGGAGAAGTCGCTTCTTCCCGGCGGTCGAAGGTCATCGATCCCCCGCCGCCGGACCGCGATCGCCGCGTCCCGCCGGGTCCTTCCCGGTTTCCGTCCCGCGCCCACCCGACGCCGCCTCGCCCGAGGCGCGTTCACGAAGCCCCGCGGTTCCCGAATCCCGTTGACGAAGCCCTGCGGTTCCCGTGGCGCGCTCTTGAAGCCCCTCGTGGTAGTCGATGCGCCGGATCGATCGGAACCGCCCCTCGGTGTTGAGGTCCCGGAGATCCGCGTCCGTGAGCCAGCCGCCGCTCATGCTCAGCTCCTGGGGCTGGAAATAGCGGCTCTGCGGAACGTAGCGGACATGGAACTCATCCCCGATCTTGACCCGGTCGAACCGTGGCCCACCCGGCCGCATGATCTCGTCCTCGATGATCAGATCGGAATCCTCGAAGCGCACGACGCGCCGGAAACGAACGGGCGCGGCGCCGCTTCGGGTCATGAGCAGCTTCCGGATCGCGCCCTTGATTTCGTAGGCGAGGCGGGTCTGCCATCCGAAGAGGATCATGAACACGCGGAAGGCGATCATGGTCACGGGAGTGAACAGCTTTTCAACCACGTAATAGGCGTGCCCCTCGACCTCGAGCATGTCGTCGAGCGGGGGTGGTTCTGCGCCGCCGGATTCCGGCGGTTCCGCCACGGCGCGTTCATACCGCGCCAGGAAGTCACTCCCGATCCACTGCGAGGTAACGACCTTGCCGTTGTCGAGCGCGCCGATGAATCCGCAGTCGTTTTCGACCGACTCGCCCGTGTCGGTCCGGAAGAGCTTGACCACTCCTCCTTTGGCCAGGTTGATCAGCGCGTAGTACTCGCGGCCCTGCACGTCCCGGCCTTTCCGGGCGTACATGCGGGCCCCCGGCCACCAGCGCGTGAAGGGCTCGCGCTGATAGGGCAAGGGCGGCAACGGGTCCGGCCGCGGGGACCAGTCGACCCACGACTCCAGGAGCTCCGGGATCCGGTAGAGGAAATAGCGGTCCTCCTGGATCTCGGGCGGCACCAGGGCGCCGGCCGCCAACCCTTCCAGCATCCGCTCGGCCACGGCGGAGGCCAGCTCGTTCCCCTTGCCGCCATAGATCTCGAAGCCGTGCGGATAGAAGTGCAGGGTGGCGCGGCTTCCCATCGATCCGGCGTAGTGACCGTTCGGGTAGACGAAGTAGGACGCGAACTCGATCGCGCGACGGCAGACCGCGTCGAGCCGTTCATCCGTCACGAGCTTCTGCAGCTTGGAAAGGAAGCTGACCGTGGCCGAAAGGTAGCCGAGGTCGGCGCCGTCGTACTCGAGGCACCAGCCTTCCTCACGGCAGGCGCTGAGGAAATCCCCGGTGCGGACCTCGAACCCCCGGCGCAGGGCCTCGTCGCCGAGCAGAACGTAGGCCTCGTAGATGGGCAGGATGGCCATGGCGTGATGATTGGCCAAGACTCCCGGCTCGTCATATTTCGCGAGGAACCGCCCCGCCCGGGCCACCGCGACCCGGAAGCGCTCGTCCATCTCCCTCGGAACGTGGTCGCGGATCAGCCGGAAGCTCGCGCACATCGCGTAGACCAGGAATCCGGTCGGGCCGGCCCAGCCGCGCTCGTTGGGATAGAACTCGTCGAACGATCCGTCCTTCTTCTGGATCCGCATCCAGTAGTCCATCCCGGCCAGCGTCCAGAGAAGGATCTTGGGGTTCCGATAGTACGGATTGTCCGGAAAGGGCGTGGCGTAGGCCTGCGCCAGGGAATGCACGCCGAACTGCGCGATGGAAGAAGGAAAGTCGAGGGTGCGGCAGAGCCAGTACTCCCGATTGAAGCAGCCGTAGGTCTTGCTGAATTCGTTGCGGTCCTGCAGGGAGAGAAGCCGCGGGATCTGCGACAGGGCCTTGGCGGCATACACGTCGCGGAGATCGCGCCGGGCGGTTCCTTCCGCCAGCCGGCTGTTTCGGAGCGCGTCATTCGGGTCCGCCGTCTCCATTTGACCCCCGGATTTCATCGTCACTTCGCAAGCTCCTTCATCGATCGCGTCATCACTTCGCAAGCTCCTCCGTCGATCGCGTCATCACGTCGCTAGCTCCTTCGCCCCGGCTTTGCTCGGAGGCGCCGAGCCCTTCATCCCTCTTCGGCGCGCTCACTGCCTCGTGAGCCGCCCGCGGCTGCATTGCTTCGGACGGTTCGTCGATCCAGCTCTCGAAGCTCCAACCCGCGTCCGCTTCGACCGCCTCCAGCCGCCGCCGCGCGATCGATACCGCCAGTTCGGCGGAGTCGCCCGCGATCCACCTCCGCCCGAGCATCCGGGCCGCCACCGCCGTCGTCCCCGAGCCGCAGCAGAAGTCGGCCACGAGATCTCCGGGATCGCTGGCCGCCCGCAGGATCCGCTCCAGGAGAGCGAGCGGCTTCTGCGTCGGGTAGCCGGTCCTCTCGGAGGAGTCCTGGGTCAACCAGGGGATCTCCCAGACGTCGTCCAGGAAACGGTAACGATACCATCCCCGTTCGTCCCGGAACTCCTCCACGCCGGCCCGGCCCATGCGATGGGCCAGGTACTTCTTCTCCTTCTGCCGGTGGAAGGTGTGTTCCGGTCCGTTCCGGTAGAAGAGGATGGTGTCGTGCTTGCGCGCGAACCAGCGCTCCGCGATGCCGCCGGTCGCATAGTGCCAGATGATCTCATTGAGCAGGTTATCGGCGCCGAAAAGCCCGTTCAGGAGCCTGCGGGCACGGTGGAGAGACCGGTGGTCCAGGTGAAGAAAAAGCGTCCCTCCGGGCCGAAGGAGACGGCGGATTTCCGCCAGCAGTTCGGCGAGCCATGCGGGCAGATCCTCCGAACGGGGGTCGTCGAAGATCTCTTCGTCCTTCAGCCCGAAACGCCCGTCGCGTCCCCTGAGAGTCCGGTGTTTCCGGCCCGATCCGAACGGCGGGTCGAGATACGCCAGCGCAAGGCAGCCGTCGGGGAGGCTCCCGGCCAGCTCCAGCGAGTCGGCCCGCACAAGCAGGCCGTCTTCCGTTGGAACAAGGGAACGCCCCGGCTCGCCGGCGGAAACCCGGTCTACCCGGCCAGGCGGACCGTCCTTCGGTGGAAGAAGGGAACGCCCTGGCTCGCCGGCGGAAACTCGGTCTACCCGGCCAGGCGGACCGTCTTCCGGTGGAAGAAGGGAACGCCCTGGCTCACCGGCGGACGTTCGGGCGGCCCGGGCTGGCCGGGCTCCTCGTGGCGACATGCGCGCCTCCTTGCGCGAGGCGCCGGGCGCCCTCGGCCTTCCTTTCTTCAGGGATCCCCTCCGAGCCGCTCAGTCTTCCAGCTCGACGTTCCAGTACTCGTTCGAGATGAACTGCTCCCACGACGTTCGCCGGTGTCCCAGGGGGATCGTGATGCACGGAGTCCAGGAAGGTTCCCGCGGCGAACGGATGAGGCGCATCCCCACCTCGTCCAGGGTCCGGTTCGCCTTCCGCCGATTGCAGCGCACGCAGGCGAGAACGCAGTTGGACCAGTTGGAACGGCCTCCCCGCGACCGGGGGATGACGTGGTCGAGCGACAGTTCCTCGAGCGGAGGGTGGCGCCCGCAGTACTGGCAGGTCTGTCGATCGCGGCGGTAGATGTTCTTCCGGGAGAAGGTCACGCGGTGCCGGGGAAACTTGTCGTAATCGGTGAGCAGGACGACTTCGGGAACCTTGAGCCGAAGGCTGACGGTGCGTATGCAGGGCTCTTCTTCCGCGACCTTGAGGCTGGCCCAGGAATCGAAATCGTGGACGCTGTAGTCGCCGGTGTTGACGGCGCGGGCCGCCTCCCGATAGAGGAGGCAGATCGCAGTCCGAACCGAGGTCGTCCCGATGGGGACCCAGCTTCGATTCAAGACCAGCGTTCGTTCATCCAACATCTCGGCGTCTCCTGCCTCTGATCCTCTCGGGATTAACGGTAGCACACCCGGCCCGGCGGAACCAAACTGCGGCGCGCCATTGCGGCGATGAACCCGGATGAGGCGATCCGGCGGGGTTCGCACGGCCGCGGGGCGATCCCGTGGACCGAGGAGCCGCAGAGTCGCGAGAAAGGCCGGCGGCCGGGGTCGGTCTGCCCTGCAACGGACATCCGCGGCCGGACCGGGATCCCGACTCCGATCGGTCCCCGGCGGCTCGGCCGGGCCATCGGCCGGGGCGCTGGCGGCACGCTCTGGCCAGGTGCCCGGCCGGGTATCCGCGGCGCGGCCGGGCGGTGGCGGCGGCCGGGCGCGGGCGGCACGGTATGGCCCCGTGCCCGGCCGGGGCACCCGTGGGGCGGCCGGGCGCGGCGCCAGGGTCGGGCTCCGGCAGCGCGGCCGGGCGCGGGCGCCGGCGATTCCGTTTTGTTGCGGATTGAAAACGAAGGTGGTATTCTGCGCCCGGCTTGAAGAGCCACGGGAAACGCGTTCGCCCGCTCGGCTATGACTCAGGGATGGGTCCGATCAGAGGGGGATCGGGTGACCTCGGGGCCGGGTTCCGAGGTTGCGGACGCTCGGAGAAGCGGCTGAATGAAGCTTCGCGCTTCAAGGGAGAAACCTGACCCATGAAGAGGTTATCATTCGCTCTCGCGTTCTTGATCTGCGCCTCCACCTATGTCCTGGCCGGTCCCAACGCCGGCGGAACGATCATCGTGCACAGCGCCAGTCTGACCTATGAGGGTCACGCGGAGTGCGGACGCGGAACCGCGCCCGGCTCCTGCGCCACCGCCGTGACCCGGATCGACAACGCCACGTCGGATTCGCTCAAGGTCTGGAAGGTCTATGCGGCCTTTCCGTCGAACGCCTGCCCCCGCCTCAAGGACATCACGTTCGGCCTCGCCTATGACGACGACTATTCCGATCAGAATGGAATCGTCCTCAACTCCTATGGCTCGTGCGCAGACGCGGAACTGGACATGAATGGCTGGCCGCACAACCAGACGGGCACCACGCTGTCCTGGAACAGCACCCAGCGCGCGACCCTGGTCGAGTGCTACTGGTTCGCGGGCTACAACTACTATCAAGTGCCCAAGCTGTTCCAGCTCATCGCCCATCCGGAGCAGGGCGGCTACTTCGCGGATGACGGCGTCCCGGCCGAGCTGGATGCGATCACCGGATACGGATCGCTCGGGTTCAACATGAACGGCCAGGTCGCCTGCCCCACGATTCTCAAGGATTCGCCGTGCGACCAGGTGGGCGCCTGCTGCCTGCCGCATGGCGCCGGCACCTGCGAGATCCTGAGCGAGGCCCTGTGCGCCGCGCAAGGTGGCGCGTTCCGGGGAATCGGAACGGTCTGTGGAGTGCTTCCGGATAGCTGCAAGGCGCAATTCGGCGACCGCGGCGCCTGCTGCCACAAGCCCCTCGGGATGTGCACGATGGAGTACGCCTCCACTTGCGCCGACACGAGCAGCGAGACCTTCAGCAGCGGCACGAGCTGCTCTCCGAATTATTGCCAGCCGATGGGCGCCTGCTGCGAGGGCGAACAGTGCGTCTTCGAGAACGCCTATGACTGCGCTCAGGCCGCCGGTCAGTTCCAGGGGGTGAATACGGAGTGCACTCCCAACCCCTGTCCGCAGACTCCGGTCAAGGTATCCACCTGGGGCGAGATCAAGAACCGGTACCACTAGCATCCCTCCGGCCATCCGGTCGGATCGGGCCGAAGCCCGGAGCGGCCGCTTCCCTTTGGGAGGCGGTCGCTTTCGCCTTCGGGGCCCGGCCGGATCGGCTCCCGGCCGCAACATCAACTCTTGCCGCGTTCTCCGGGCTCCGGTATTCTGGATACGCGCGAATCGGTCGCAGCGGTCATTTGTTCGGCATCGGGACCCGGGCGCAAGGAGTCCCGCCCCAGCCCAACCGGAACAGCGCGGTCATCCGGGAACCGGACCGCCGGGACCCCGATACCCGAAAGGAGTCGTTGCATGTGGAGGTTGTCGGTCGTCCTGTTGCTGCTGGCGGGTCCCGCCCTGGCGGGACCGAACGCGGGCGGAACGCTGATCGTCCACTATCCGAGTCTCGCCTACACGACCGACACCACGACCTACTGCGGGGTGTCGCCGTTGTCCTCCTGCGGCAGCGCGGTTTCGAGGATCGACGGCTCCAGCAAGACCGCCGTCAAGGTCTGGAAGGTGTACGCCGCTTTCGTCACCGGCAGCAGCCCCCGGCTCGCGGGCGTGACCTGGGGAGTCAACTACACCAGTGTGACCATCGGAGCGGGCGCCGGCCCCACGGGCTACTACGGCAAGTGCGGAGATACGGACATTCCGGACACCGGCTGGCCAGCCACGGGCACCGGTGACGGGGTCTTCTGGACAACACCGGTGACGACGGCCCTCGTCGAAATGTACTGGTTCGCCGGATACGGCACCACCGGAGGCACGTTCGTCCTCGGACCGAGCCCGAAATACGGCGGAGGCTTCACCGACGACTCCGTCCCCCCGATCGTCGATCCGATCTACGCCTACGGCACGATGGGATTCGGCACGGACGGGAGCGACACCTGTCCGTTACCGATCGGCGCGTGCTGTTTCTCCAACGGAATCTGTTCGATCTATACCTCGGGTGACTGCACCATCCACGGCGGGACCTATCAAGGAGACAACACGGTCTGCACGCCGAATCCGTGCCCACAGCCGGGAGCGTGCTGCGCGTCGAACGGCTCTTGCACGGTCACGTTGCAGAACGTCTGCACCGGCAACTGGCAAGGCCCCAACACCGTCTGCACCCCCAACCCATGTCCCCAGCCCGGAGCCTGCTGCGCGCCCGACGGCTCCTGCACGATCACGCTCTCGGCCGCCTGCACCGGCGCCTGGCAAGGGGCCAACACCGTCTGCACCCCCAACCCGTGTCCCCAGCCCGGAGCCTGCTGCGCGCCCGACGGCTCCTGTACGATCACGTTCTCGGCCGCCTGCACCGGCGTCTGGCAAGGAAACAACACCGTCTGCACGCCCAACCCCTGCCCGCAGCCCGGAGCCTGCTGCGCCGCCGACGGAACCTGCACCGTGACCCTGCAGTCCGCCTGCACCACCGGCACGTGGGAAGGAGCCAACACGGTCTGCACGCCGAATCCCTGCCCCCAGCCCGGAGCCTGCTGCCACCCGGATGGCACCTGCACCCTGACCTTGCAGTCGGCTTGCACCAACGGGGTCTGGGAAGGAGCCAACACCGTTTGCAGCCCGAATCCCTGCCCCCAGCTTGGAGCCTGTTGCGCCGCTGACGGCTCTTGCACCGTGACCCTTCAGTCGGCCTGCACCGGCGCCTGGCAAGGAGCCAACACCGTCTGCAACCCGAACCCCTGCCCGCAGCCCGGAGCCTGCTGCCATTCGGACGGCACCTGCACCGTGACCCTGGAGTCGGCTTGCACCAACGGCGTCTGGCAGGGAGCCAACACGACCTGCACCCCGAATCCGTGCCCCCAGCCCGGAGCCTGCTGCGCCTCCGACGGCTCTTGCACCGTGACCCTGCAGTCGGCCTGCACCGGCGCCTGGCAAGGCGCCAACACCGTCTGCACGCCCAATCCCTGCCCGCAGCCCGGAGCCTGCTGCCATCCCGACGGCACCTGCGTGGTGACGTTGCAGGCGAGCTGCACCGGCGCCAACGTGTGGAAGGGATCCGGCACGACCTGCAGCCCGAATCCTTGCCCCCAGCCCGGCGCCTGCTGCGCCACCGACGGCACTTGCGCAGTGACTCTGCAGTCGGCCTGTACCGGCGTCTGGCAAGGAGCCAACACCGTCTGCAGTCCGAATCCCTGCCCCCAGCCCGGCGCCTGCTGCGCTGCCGACGGAAGCTGCACGGTGACCTTGCAGTCGGCCTGCACCAACGGCACCTGGCAGGGAGCCAACACGGTCTGCAACCCGAATCCGTGCCCGATCCCCACGGGCGCCTGCTGCGCGCCCAACGGAAACTGCACCGTCACGACCCAGGCGGGATGCGGCGCGCCGAACACGTGGGAGGGAGCCAACACCGTCTGCAGCCCGAATCCGTGTCCCCAGCCGTCCGGAGCCTGTTGCTTCCATGACGGGTCCTGCCAGCTCCTGACTGACGCCGCCTGCCTCCAGGCGGGCGGAACCTGGCTCGGCTATGGCACGAACTGCTCGCCGAATCCATGCTCATCGCCCACGGGCGCCTGTTGCTTCCATGACGGAAGCTGCCTCGTCACGACCCAGGCGAACTGCACGGGCCAGAACGGCACCTATCAGGGAGACAACACCTCCTGCTCGCCGAACCCCTGCCCGCAGCCGACCGGAGCCTGCTGCCATCCGGACGGGACCTGCGCCGTCACGACCCAGGCCCAGTGCACGACCCCCAACATTTGGCAAGGCATGGACACGGAGTGCAGTCCCAACCCTTGCCCGCAGCCGACCGGAGCCTGCTGCTTCCACAACGGGACGTGCCAGGTTCTGACCCAGGCCGCCTGCACGTCGCAGAGCGGGACCTGGCAGGGCATGAGCACCGTGTGCAGCCCCAACCCCTGTCCGCAGCCGACCGGAGCGTGCTGCCATCCGGACGGAACCTGCGCCGTCACCACCCAGGCCGACTGCACGAGCCCCAACGTCTGGCAGGGCATGGACACGACCTGCACCCCCAATCCCTGCACGCAGCCGACCGGAGCCTGCTGCTTCGCGGACGGATCGTGTCAGGTGCTGGCGCAGGCCCCCTGCACGCAACAATCCGGAACCTGGCAGGGCTCGGGAACCGTGTGCAGCCCCAACCCCTGTGCACAGCCGACCGGAGCTTGCTGCGCCACGGACGGGACGTGCTCCGTGACCACGCAGGCCAACTGCGCGTCTCCAAGCGTCTGGAAGGGAGCGAATACGGTCTGCACGCCCAATCCCTGCGCGCAGCCGACCGGCGCCTGCTGCGCTCTGGACGGAACGTGCACCGTGACCACACAGGCCAATTGCGCGTCTCCGAGCATCGGAAGGGAGCAAATACGGTTTGCAGCCCGAATCCCTGCCCGCAGCCGACCGGCGCCTGCTGCGCTTTGGACGGAACGTGCACCGTGACCACGCAAGCCAGCTGCGCGAGTCCGAGCGTCTGGAAGGGAGCGGACACGGTCTGTAGTCCGAATCCCTGCCCGCAGCCGACCGGAGCCTGCTGCGCACCTGACGGCACCTGTCAGATCCTGACCCAGGCCGCGTGCTTGCAGCTAAGCGGCTCCTGGCAGGGAATGAACACGGTCTGCAATCCGAACCCGTGTCCTCCGCCGGAAGGCGCCTGCTGCCATCCGAACGGCACCTGCGTGGTCACGACCGAAGCCGTGTGCACCCAGGCCGGCGGCACGTGGAAGGGACCCGGGACCGTCTGCAATCCGAATCCCTGTCCGCAACCCCCGTCCGGGGCTTGTTGCAACGGCGGCGTGTGTGTGGTGGAGGACCAGGTCGATTGCGACAATGGAGGAGGGTTGTTCCAAGGGGCGAATACGACCTGCACACCCTTGAACCCCTGCCCGGTCACGCCCATTCTCAAGTCAACC
The DNA here is from genome assembly GCA_963833505.1 of Candidatus Eiseniibacteriota bacterium. Lineage (GTDB taxonomy): Bacteria > Eisenbacteria > RBG-16-71-46 > CAIMUX01 > CAIMUX01 > CAWHYG01. The sequence goes on from CAWHYG010000004.1 coordinate 56,585, forward strand.
TGGGGCCAGGTGAAGTCGCGGTTCCGCCCCTAGCGGCGCCATGTCGCGGGATGCGAGCGGCCGACATCGAGGAGATGGATCGCCGCGCATCCGAGTCCTGGACGGCCCCCCATGGAGCCGTCCAGGACTTGCGGTGAACCGACCGAGAGAGGCTGATTCGTCAACCCGATTCACCACCTGACTCATCAACGTGATTCATCAATTTCAATTGGTGCCCTTGGCCGGGGGCGCGAAACCGTTTCTCGCGCCGCGCGTTCTCGCCGTCTGCGACTTCTTCGCTTGCCGTTGCCGGAACCAGGCGGTATCTTCACACTGGATTCACTGGGGGAAGGGATTGTCGTCAGCCTCCACGACTCCAGGAGGAGAGGCCCGGGGTCTCGGGTAGGAGATTGCGGCTGCGGGCGTGATCGGCCTGGACGCCGTCCGTCCGCGATAAGGAGCAATTGCATGAAGCGTTCGTCATTCCTTTTGTTGCTGCTGGTCATCCCGGTTCTCTCCTACGGGGATTCCAGGATCCAAGGCCCCAACGCGGGCGGAGTGCTCCTCGTCCACAACCCGAGCCTGGCCTACACGACCGACAGCTCGAGCTACTGCGGGGTTTCTCCGATAACGGCCTGCTCCCAAGCCTCCGCCGAGCTGGACGGTTCCGGCAAGACGTCCATCAAGGTGTGGAAGGTGTACGCCGCCTTCCCGGCCGGCAGCAGCCCCCGCGTTCTGGGTCTGACCTGGGGAATCACCTACACCAACGTGACCATCGGAGCCGGTTCCGGTCCCTCGGGCTATTACGGCGGGTGCGGGGATCGCGACGTCCCGGACACCGGCTGGCCGGGCTCGGGAGTCGGTGACTTTGTCGGCTGGAACTCACCCCAGACCACGACTCTCGTCGAGATCTACTGGTTCGCCGGATACGGAAGCACAGGAGGCACCTTCGTCCTCGGACCGGATCCGCTTCTTGGAGGGGAGTTCACCGATGACTCGCTTCCCGCCAACACTGATAACATCTACGCCTATGGCACGCTGGGATTCGGCGTGGCCGGGTCGAACAAGTGCCCGGCGCCGATCGGAGCCTGCTGCATCCCGGGCACCGCTTGCAAGCTCTTGACCGAGACCGACTGCGCGGCCGCCGGTGGCACCTATCAGGGCGACCTCTCTAACTGCGGCCCGGTCAGTCCGTGTCCCGGGGCTTGCTGCCATCCGAACGGAGCCTGCACCCAGGAGACCCAGGATGACTGCACCAACTTGGGCGGCCTTTCGTGGAGCGAGGACCAGCCCTGCTTGGAGCCGAACTCGTGCCAACCGCAAGGGGCCTGCTGCCAGGGTCAGACCTGTACGGTCATGAACGAGAACGACTGTATCACGGGAGGCAACAACTTTGTCGGGGGCTTCTGCAGCAACCCCAACCCGTGCGTCAACACTGCCGTCGAGAGGACGACCTGGGGACAGGTCAAGTCCATCTTCCGTTGATCGACCGCAGCGGCGGCGGGCTCAACCGTCGTCGCCGCGCCGGACCAAAGCAGGCGCCGGGTCGCGAGATGCGATCCGGCGCCGACTTGTTGGGGCTTGGGCGGGATGACGAGTTCTACGCGCCCCCCACCTGGCGCACGCTGTCGATCACGGTGCCGTCCACCCACTTGATCGCGGCCACGACCTTCTCCCCCAGAATCGGCCGAGCCGGAGGTCCGCCGCAGAGGTCTTCGACTTCCGCCTTGATCTCCGCGATCGGACGGATGGGCAGCGTGGAACGGGAGGCCCGAAGCGCCTCGAGGAGATCCCGGCGGCGCGGATTCACCGCGATCCCGCGTTCGGTCGCCACCACGTCGATCAGATCGCCCGGCCCGCAGAGCGTCGTGACCTGATCCACGATCACCGGAAGCCGGTCGCGGAACGCCGGCAGCGCCAGGATCACGCACCCGCCGAAGAGGCAGTTCTGCCATCCCCCGATTCCGTGGAGCAGCCGGCCGTCGGAGTGGGTGACGACGTTGGCGTTCATGTTCACGTCCACCTCGGTCGCTCCGAGCACCGTCACGTCCACCATCGAGGCGAAGTTTCCCTTGCCGTGATAGTTATAGGACGTGAAAGGCGTGGTGTTGACGTGGCGCGGGTTCTCCCCCATGGACCGCACGCCGGTCAGGTCGAAGGTCTGGCCGTCGAGGATGTAGTCGGTCAGGCCCTCCTCGAGCATCGCCACCAGATATCGTGTCGAGCCGCCGCGAACGAAACGGGCTTTGACGCCGCGCTCCTTCATCATGTCCTTGAGGAAGAGAGCGAAAGCCAGGGCGGTGCCGCCCGCGCCGGCCTGGAAGGAAAAGCCGTCGCGCAGGATTCCGGCGTCGCGGATGAATTCCGCGACCATCCGGGCGATCAGGAGGCGATCGGGGCTCTTCGTGATCTCGGTGGTGCCGGAGACGATCTTGGAAGGATCTCCGATGCGATCGACGACGACGACCCGGTCGACGTGATTGCCCTGAATCTGCCAGGGCACGCAGGGAAACGGCACCAGATTGTCGGTCACGATGATGACCCGGTCGGCGTACATGGAATCGGCCAGCGCGAATCCCAGTCCGCCGCAGGCCGACGGTCCGAAGAGGCCGTTGGCGTCGCCGAAGGCATCGGCGCTGGGCGCCGCGATGACGGCCACGTCCACGTGGACCTCTCCGTCCTGGATGGCCTGGAAGCGGCCTCCATGGGAGCGAAGCACGGCGGTGCCGCGCATCTTCCCCGTCGAGCAGTAATCGCCCAGCGGGCCGTTCATGCTCCCTTCGATGTGATGGACGACGCCGCTCTCCAGGTGCCGGATGATGGGCGCGTGGCAGGGGAAGCTCGCGCTCGGAAACCAGCGCAGATCCTTCACGCCAAGCGCGGCGGCCGCGTCGAAGAGCGGATTGGCCACAAGATCGCCGTCCCGGAAATGGTGGTGGGTCGAAACGGTCATCCCATCCCGAAGTCCGACGTCCCGCAGAGCGGTCAGGAGATCGGGCGCCACCTTGTTGCCGTCAGCCGGGTAGTCGGCCGAGGTCGGAATCAGCGGCGCGGCCTTTCGGCCCTCCGGCCGGTATCGCCCCGCACCCTGATAGGGGATCGCGGGCTCGCCGTTGATCTCCGTGGGGACCATCCGCCCCGCGGCGTTCTCGACCAGTTTTCCAGAACTCAAAGTGCCACCCCCGCTCGTCGCATTACGCGGCCCGGCGCCGGCCGCCTCAGCAAACTTCCGTCCCATGTCGCCAGCCGCTCCACCAGGGCCCGTGCCGTCAGCAGCTTCGCCGAGCTTTCGCCCCGACCAGTTCACCGGGCCTGGTTCCGAGCCATCAGCCGCACCTGGACGGGCATCGACCGAGCCGCTCAGGCCGCATGCGTTCCGTCGCCGCCACCCGTGTTCGGATCCGCTGCCGGGCCCGTCTCCAGATCCGCCGCCAGGCCCATCGCTTCGGCCCATCGGATCGTGGCAAGCGCCCTTTTGACGACCGGCGCGTCGATCATCTTCGACCCCAGGGACACGACTCCGTCCCCGCGCGCTTCCGCGGCCCGGTAGGCTTCGACGATTCGCCGAGCCTTCTCGATCTCCGTGGGATCCGGAGCAAAACCCCGGTGCACGACCTCGATCTGGCGGGGATGGATGCATCCCTTGCCTTCGAATCCGAGGGATCTGGCTTCGAGGACCGAGCGATACAGCCCCTCCATGTCCGCGACGTCGGAGAAGACCGTGTCGATCGCCTGAACCCCGGCCGCGCGCGCCGCGTTCACCAGCATCGAACGCGCGAAGAAGCTCTCCCGTCCTTCCGCCGTCCGCGGCACGCCGAGATCGGCCGTGTAGTCCTCGAGTCCGATGGCCAGGGCCACGATCCGCGAAGAGGCAGTGGCAATCTCGTAGGCCCGGAGAATTCCCAGCGCGCTCTCCAGGATCGGCATCAGGAAGACGGGCGCCGGCGCCGCGGCGCCCTGGGCGAGAAACCCGAAGGCGTGCGGATCCGACGGGGGGTACTTTATCCGCTGCTGGATCGCCTCGATGGCGCGTTCGACCGAGACGACCTGCTCCGCGCTTTCACACTTCGGGATGAGGATCAGGTGGACGTTCTCCGGAACGACTTCTTCCAGGTCTTCGAGCCCGAGAGGAAGCTGGTTGATCCGCACCATCCGCTCGGCCGGGCCGAAATCCAGCGTGCGGAGCGCGTTCCGGACGAGCACGCGCGCGGCCGTCTTTTCGGCGGGAGCCACGCTGTCTTCAAGATCCAGGATCATGCCGTCGGGCCGGTGAAAGCCGGCGTTCAGCATGAACTTCGGCTCGTTGCCGGGAAGATAGAGCCGCGAGCGACGGAGGCGCTCCCGTTCGGCCGGTCGCCGGACGGGATCCTTGACCGGAGGCAGCAGGCGCTTGCCGGTACCGCTCATCTCCGCCACGGCTGCTTCGATCCGTGAAAGAAGCACGAAGGGAAGGGCGCCGGCGTCCTCGATCTCGAGGTGCCCCTGCTCGATCCCGAGAGACTCGAGCGCGGCTCGGGCGTCCCGGCGGATGGCGTCGCCGTACATGGACTCGACCTTGCTCTTGACCTCGATCCGGAGCGGGCTCGAGGAGGGCGTGAAGCCGATCCAGCAATCGGAACGAACGGACGGCCCGCGGCGGCCCGCCTCGAACTCAGCCATGGATTCCTCTCTCGTCAACCTCGACGTGACATTGTGTCTGACCTCTCAGAACGACCTTGCCGGTCGGCTTGGTCCGGCGATCCGTGTTTAGAGGGTCAGGCATGGGCATGATTCCAACATCCACGTCCTCGCGGCCGGCACGCGTCAAAGCTTCGCCAGGATGGCGTCGGTCATCCGGCCCGTCGTGGCCGCGCCCCGAGCGATCACATCCGGGCCCCCGTTCAAGCGCATCATGTCGTAAGTCCGGACCTTCCCTTCCGCCACGACCGCGGCGACGGCGTTCCGGATCCGCTTCCCCTTGTCCGTCTCGCCGATGTGATCGAGCATCATCACCGCGCTCAGGATCATGGCGATCGGGTTCACGATGGGCGGATCGAGCGTTTCATACTTCGGAGCGGATCCGTGCGTCGGCTCGAAGACCGCCACCTCGCGGCCGATGTTCGCGCTCGCCGCGAATCCGAGACCGCCGACCAGACCGGCGAACCCGTCGGAGACGATGTCCCCGAACATGTTCCCGGCCATGATGACCCCGTAATCCTCCGGGTTCTTGGTCAGCCACATCATCTGGGCGTCGATGTTGGTCGACCAGAGCTGAATGGCGGGGAAGCTCTTCGCCACCTTGCGGGCTTCGGCTTCCATCATCCCGGAGGTCTCGCGGATCACGTTCGGTTTCTCGCAGACCGTGACCGACTTGCAGCCGAACTTCTGCGCGTATTCGAAGGCGGCCTGCGCGATCCGGCTACAGGCGCCGCGCGTCATGATCCGACACGACACCGCCAGATCCTCGCCCGGGACCTTCGCGAACGGTTTCATGGCCGGATGGGTCTCGAGAGCGCTCCGCACCGCCGGAGGGGGATTGGTCCATTCCACGCCCGAGTAGAGGCACTCGGTGTTCTGCCGGAAGATGATCGCGTCGACCTTCGGCTCCTCGAAGCCGTCGCCCCGCCGGCGGATGAAATTGAGCGGATTTCCGGGAAAGCTCTGGCAGGGACGGACGCTGATGTCGAGGTCGAAGAGCTGGCGCATCCGGACGATCGGGCTGCGATAGACGAAGCCCTTGCCCCTCAGCTCCGGCGCCAGCTCGGCATCGGCCTTGTCCTTCGGCTTGCTGGTGATCGCCCCGAAGAGAGCGAGCCGGTGCGCCTTCAAGAGCTCGATCGTGCGGTCGGGCAGGGCGTTTCCTTCCCGGATCCAGAAGTCCCAGCCGATGTCGGCGTGGAGGTACTCGGCGTCGAACCCGACCGCCTCGAGAACCCGGATCGCCTCGGGCATGACCGTCTTGCCGATCCCGTCTCCGGGCATCGTGACCACCTTGCGCTTCATCGCCTCACCCCTCCTCACCCGCCCGCGCGGGTCCGGCAACCGCTCGCCCGGGTCCGGCCGACCGTCTTCCCCGGATCTCGCCTGTTCGATGGCTTCCCGATTTCCGAATCCGGGGGCGCGTTCGGGGCTCTATCCCGGCGCCGCGGCGGATCCGGTCCGATGACGATTCTCGCCGAAGCGCCGGCAGGGCGCAACCGGCGACCGGGGTGGTGGGCCGGGCGAGTGGAACCCTGCATCGATGTGGTGAGGCGAGTGGGACCCCGCCTGTGGCGCATCGGGGCCGGCGCCGGCCCTCCTCGTCGGGCGTCTCCCTACGCCGGAACGGCGCGCGCTCTGGACAGGTCCGGGCCTGCGCGCGCCTCGGCGCGCCGTGCGCCAGATCGCCCCGGCACCCTCTCGCACCAAGATCGCGCGCGGCGCTTATGTCCGGCTCCGGGAGACACCTCTCCTCGTCGGTCCGGCGCCGGACTGGCGCAGCTTGGACGCTGTTCGCCGCCTTGCCGGAGTCGGCGCCCGGCTGGGAGCCCATAGGTCCGCGACCGGCCGGACAGAGCGCAGCACCGATTTGCAGGCGCCCGGCCCGAAGCATCCTGACTCCGGGTCGCCGGAACCGTTCCCTATCCGAAGAGCTTGAAGAACTCCCGTTCGGAGAGCGGAGGCGTCCGGGCCACGCCCGAGTTCTCCGTCACGTGCGGCCGGCTCCGCATCCCGACCACCGGCGCGAGCACCCCGGGCGTCGAGCGCGCGAACTGGATCGCGCGCTGGGCCGGCGTGTCCAGGCCAGGCATCTGAGCCGCAAAGGTCGCCGGAATGTGCGGCAGGATCCGGCCCTGCACGAGCGGCACGCTGGTGACGACCATCAGGCCGGCTCGTGCCGCGGCTTCCAGCAGCGGCATCGCCTCGCCTTCGACCGTCTGCGTCGGGGTCGTGAGCGCTTCCGGCATTCCGGGGTTGAACGGAAGCTCGATGACCTCGAAGTGATGGCCATCCCCGCCCGCGATCCGCGCCAGCGCCAGCAGCGCCTCGAGGCTCAGATGGCCGCGCGTGCCCGGAGAGACGCGAAATCCGTTCCAGGTGGCCAGGCCGTACCGGGCGATCCTCCCGGCGACGACCTGTTTCTCCAGGAACGCGAACGCGTCCGCCATGCGATCCCGGAAGACCTCCTCGGAGACCTCGTCGAGCTGCTGCTCGGGATTGTGCAGGAAGTAGACGTCGATGCCGTCCAGGCCGAGGTTGTCCAGGCTTCGCTGGAGCTGATCCTCGAGATAGCGCGGCGCGATGCAATGGATCCCGGCCACGACCTCGTCGGTGGTGAGGATGCCGGGGTCCAGATACGTCCGCCGGAAGTAGTTCGCCACGTCCCGCGGGGCCTGGCCGTCAAAGGGAAAGTATCCGCCCTTGGTCATGACGAGGATCTCGTCGCGCGCGGTCTCCCCCGCCTGGAAGAGCGCCCTCAGGCTGCCGCCCAGAACCCGCTCGCTCCGCATGTGGCGGTAGTTGATTGCGCAGTCGAAGACGTTGACACCAGAGCGGGCCGCCTCGGCGACGCTCTCGGCGTATTCGCGGTCGGCAGCGTCGGTGGCGGGCCCGAGGTACGTGCCCATGCCCATCGAGGAGAGACGGAGAGTGCCGGCAGAGGCTTCCGCAGGGGCGCCGGCAGGAGTCTCGGCACGCGTAGCGGCAGGGGGCTCCGCAGGCGCAACGGCAAGGCCGCCCGCAACAGCGTTCACCGATCGCTCCGCCGGGGGCCAGAGCCGGAAGTGCCCGGGAGCCACGACGTCCCGCATCCTCTCGGCGTAACGCAGGGTTCCCTCTGGACTGGCGAATGCGGGCATTGGACACCTCCCAAACGGTTGAGCACACCCGAGCGACTCCGGTCGCAGTATCCCAACCGGTTGGGGCGGGGGCAACCGAACTCCGGCACCGAGTTGACGAGGGGGGCGACGCCGGCGCCGACGCCGTGGGGTGAGAGGCCCATGTCACGCCCGCCTCAGGTGCGAGACCGCCCACCACTGGCCAGAGCGATCGTTGACAGCATCTGTCTGATAGGAAAGAGTCGTGCGCGGGTCGACGAGACCTGGCCGAGCAACTGGCAGGGCACGGGCACGACCTGCTCACCGAGCCCGTGTCCGCAACGACCTGACAGCGGCATGGTGTTGATCCATCCCGGCACCTCATGGGAGATCTCCCGATCGCTCGATCGCTTGCGCATCGGCGTTCGATCGCGACCGCGTCGCACGGACGACTGTGTCCGGATTCGACGACAGATCGGCGTGGTTGATAAGTTCCCTGAGTGCTACAATGGAGATGCCTCAGAACGATCTAATACCACCGCGTGGAGGGATCGGCCATGCGCACGTACCTCCGTGATTGCCGAAGGTCTTCTACCGCCCGCCCGGCCGGCCCCAAGAAAAGGAGAACGCCATGAACGCTCGAATCGCGATCGCAGCCTGCGTGCTTCTCGCCCTCTTCCCCATAGTGAGCCATTCCGAGGTCTGGAATGTGAAGAACGATTTCTCGGGCACACAGAACCCGACCGGGGCATGGTCGTATGGTTGGCGGAACACGGGCAATGATCCATTCACCCTATATACCGACACGACTCCGGGACACTGGTGTCCAGACGCCGGCTTCGAATGGTGGAGGTGCAACATCGATGACCAGTGCCCCATGGTGTTCCACAACCCCTTCCCGTACCCGCTGTACTGCGGCACCGGCAGCACCCCCGCACTCTGCGTTGCCCTTCACCCCGGTCCAGCACAGCAAAGCGTTGTCCGCTGGATTGCCCCGCGCGAAATGCAGATCCAGCTGGCCGCATCGTTCAGCCGCATGGATTCCTGCGGACCCTATATCGGTCGGGTCGTCGTCCACGTGTACGAGAACGGCTTGGAGGTGTTCTCGCAGGAGCTTGATCACTGGAGCCAGGTTGCCAACTACGCGGCAACGGTCAACACCCGGGTAGGCGATGTGATCGATTGCGCGGTCAGCCCGATCGACTTCAACGGCGACACGACATTTCTGGATTTGATTCTCACGGAAGTTGGTTCAGGGAGCGGCGCCTGCTGCTTCGCCAACGGTAGCTGCCTCGTGGGCACGCAGACAGACTGCGCGGCAGCAGGAGGAACCTATATGGGCGACGGGACCTCCTGCGATCCCAATCCCTGCGGCCCGGTCCCGGTGCGCAACACGTCCTGGGGGCAGATCAAGTCCGCTTACAGGTAGCAAGGGCGAGCTACCTGTCGGCGTGTTCCGCGAAAAGTGCGTCGAGACGCTTTCCGAGTCGAGCCCGGCGCTCCAGAGTCGGGCTTAGGCGCCGTCGCTGTGGCGGGCGGCGATTGGGTGGCTGCCACCGCCGGTGTCCCAGGCCGACGGGGAGGGGTATGATTTCTCGGGATGGCAAGGTCGCAAGAGGAGAAGCAGTGGCCCTGGTCGACAGGATCGTCAGCTGGAGGTAGCGTGCGAGGTGGGTCGACGGACACGACATGCCAGTGATGCCTGACGATCGCGATTGCCGTCATTGGACATCGGGTGACGGCTTCACGTTGAGCCGAGATAGCACTTTCCCCCGGCCCATCTTGCCGGCCCTCAGGAAGCGACATGAGAGTTCGAGGTGATCGGAGCGCTTTTCGGCCAACCTCGGTCACCGATCTGTCCGATCTGATGGCCCTCTGGAACGATGGCCGCGTCATGAAGTGGGTGGGCTTCCCCGATGGCCTGGGCTACAGCGCTTCCGCGATGACCCGGTGGTTTGAGCGTCTCCGAGCCAAACCCCATCATCACCACTTCGTGATCACCGCTCCAACCCTGGGCTTCTGCGGAGAGGCGTACTACGCAGTCGATTCTGTCCACGGCCGAGCAGGTCTGGACATCAAGCTGCGGCCGGAAGCCCAGGGTGGGCGGCGCGCCACCGCGGCACTCCTGCAACTGATCCATCGCGTCTTCGAAGCGGAGTCGAGTGTAGATTCCGTGTGGACCGAACCGGCCGAGAACAACCTCGCGGCCCGCACGCTCTACTGGCAATGTGGCCTTCGTCCGACGGAACGTCCACCTGACATGGAGCCTGGCCCGTCCTATTGGCAGCTCAGGCGGGAGGACGAGGTCGAGCTCTGATGGCCGCCGCGGTGTCTACTCGAGGGAGTCCCCCCTGGAGATCTCCGCAGCGCAGGGAGGAGTCGGCATGAACCATGGGGCCGTCTTCGCGATCATAGGGATCATCTGGTCTCTCTCGGAAATCATCTTGGGCCTGGTCACGCGGGTGAAGCGTTCCTCGGCGACCACCCGGGATCGGGGTTCGCATGCGCTGCTCTGGATCTGCATCTCGGCTGGAATCGGCGGGGGCATCATCCTTCGGACTGTCCGGGCCGCTGCCATAGCGATCCCGATTCTCCGCCTGCAGGCCATGGGTCTAGTGCTTGTCGCCGGAGGACTCACTCTGCGATGGGCCGCGATCATCACTCTGGGCCGTTTCTTTACCGCCGCTGTGGCGATCCATCGGGACCACCTCGTGGTCAAGAAAGGTGTCTATCGCCGGATACGTCACCCGTCCTACAGCGGCGCTCTGCTCGCATTCTTGGGCGTAGCTTTGTCCTTCGGCAACTGGCTCAGCCTCGGAGTGATCATGATTCCCATCGCGGTCGCCTTTGTCTACCGGATCCACGTGGAGGAGAACGCTTTGGTCGAGGCGCTCGGGGAGGAGTACACCGATTACTGTCGGACAACCAAGCGCCTCATTCCCGGGTTGTACTGAACAGGCGGACTCGCCCCCCCCTCGCACGGACGAGGAGAAGACAGCCGATCATGGCGCAAGTTCGGCCGGACCGCGCCGCGACAATCCCCGTATGGCCGATTTGACGAGATCCTCACGCGAAGGCCACCGAGATGCAACCTGGGAGCAGCAAGCTGTGATCAGGTTCGGCGGCGTGAACGACACGAGCACACGACGGTACCATGCGCCGCCGGACCGGATCTCGAGTGCCTGCCGGCCGAATGCCCCCCATTCCCAAGGCGCGGCAAAGCGCGAGATCCAGAGGCGGCGAGCTGGAATGGTCTGGCTCGTTCGCCTCGCCTTTTCGCCGTCCGGCAATTCCCCGGATCGTCCGACCGGGCGTAGGAGAGGGAGACCCTGCAGTCCTTCCGCCCGTCTCCGAGACTGCCGGGCGGTGCCGGAGCGGCGGTGTCGGACGGGCGCCGGCCAGGCGCGAGTACCGCCCCGGACTGGGCGGAGACAACGTCCCGGGGCGCCTCACCGCGTGAGGCGCGGGAAGAGAGGAGGGAGCTTCCGGATCGGCCGCTGGGCAAACGCGGCGGCGAGGCGCTCCGCCGCCGCCGGGAGGAGTTGGAGAAGCCGCGCGATCGCCGTACCGGCGTGCACCAGCGCTCCGACGACCGCGCGGAGGTCGTCACTTCGGGCCGGGTTTTTGGCAAGCACCCACGGTCGGGTCTCCTCGATGTAGCGGTTGCAGCGCTCGCCGGCGGCGAAAATGCAGTCGAGCGCGGCCCGGAAATCGCACCGGTCCATGGCCGCCTCGATTCCGGCTTCGTCCGGAATCAGACCGTCGGGCGCCGGGCGCTCCTCGAGAGGAATCTCCCCGAATCCGTACAACTCCGCCATGTTGGTGATGCGGCTCATCAGGTTGCCAAGCGTGTTGGCCAGGTCGGCGTCGTAGGCCGACTCCAGGCCCGCGATTGAGAAGTCGCCGTCCTCGTAGGGCGGGACCTTGCGCAGCAGGAAGTACCGCACCGGGTCGGATCCGTAGGCTTCGACCAGGGCGAACGGATCGATGACGTTGCCGAGGGACTTGCTGATCTTCGCGCCGTTGACGGTGAGGTATCCGTGCACGAAGAGGGCTCGCGGCAGCGGGAGCTTCGCCGACATGAGCATGGCGGGCCAGTAAGCGGCGTGGAAGCGGAGGATTCCCTTGCCGATCACGTGCAGGTCGGCGGGCCAGAACTCGCGGCAGCGCGGGGAGTCCTCATCGAATCCGAGCCCGGTCAGGTAGTTCGCCAGGGCGTCGAACCAGACGTACATCACCTGTCCGGATCCATCGGGCACGGGGATTCCCCAGTTCCTGGCCCGCGCGGCCGACCGGGAGATGCTGAAGTCCTCCAGCCCCATCCGCATGAAGGAGAGGATCTCGTTCTTTCGGGTCTCGGGGATGATGCGGTACTCGTCCCTGGAGATCAGCGACTCCAGCCGCTCCTGATAGCGGCTGAGGCGGAAGAAGAAGTTCTCCTCCTCGACCACCTCTGGCTCGGTCTTGTGCTCCGGGCACCGGCCGTCCACGAGGTCCTTGGGCGTGTAGAACGCTTCGCAGCCGACGCAGTAGTGGCCGCGATAGGGGCGGAGGTAGATGTCGGCCGGATCGCAGAGCGACCAGCGTCGCATCGGCTTCTTTTCCAATCGGGGGGGAAGCTCGTACCAGATCTGGTCGGTCAAGCCCGACGGGACGGAGGCGACCCGGATTACACAGGATTCCTGGAACGACGAGGACCCGCACTGGTCCCCGGACGGGAAGCAGATTGCCTTCTCCTCCGATCGATCAGGCCACTTCCATATTTGGATCATGACCTCGGGCGGAGAAGATCCGCACCAGGTCACCTTCGACCCGGGAGAGGATCACGATCCGTCCTGGTCGCCCGACGGGAAGAAGCTGGCGTTCGATCGCACAAACTCGCAGAGCTATCAGTGGGATATCTGGATCGTCACCGTGAGGTGAAGCCGCGTGGCCCGAGGTGAGGCCGGGTCCGATCCTCGGGCGGGTTCTTCAGTCGCGCGGCGGGCCGTATGGGGCCGACTCCGGCGGTGCAGCTCAACCCGCCACCGGGAATTGCGGCTCGCGGGCCGCATGCGGGGTTCCACCGGCGCGGCGATCGGGTCAGAACGGCGCCGGCTCCACTTGTCCAGACCGCGCGCCGTTCCGGCGTAGGGAGACACCCGACGAGGTGGGCCGGCGCCGGCCCCGATGCGGTACATCACGGATTCCACGGAGCCATGATCTGCGCCGAGCCGACAAAGAGGCCTCGGGCCGGCTCCGATGCGCAGCGGGACGGGTTCCACGGAGCCACGCACGGGCGTCACTGCAGCAGGCCAGGTCCACGGCGCTGGTCCGGCGCCGAACCGACGAGGAGCGGTGTCTCCCGGAGCCGGACATAAGCGCCGCGCGTGATCCTGGTGCGAGAGGGTGCCGGGGCGATCTGGCGCACGGCGCGCCGAGGCGCGCGCAGGCCGTAACCTGTCCAGAGCGCGCGCGCCGTTCCGGCGCAGGGAGACACCCGACGAGGAGAGCCGGCGCCGGCTCCGATGCGCCGCACGCGGGGTCCACCCGGGCGGCCCCGATGCGCGGCAGCGGGGGTTCCACCAGAGTTGACCCGCCGCCCCCGAAGTGAGACCCTTCCCGGTTGCCGTTCAATCAAGCCCGGTCGGCCGCCGGCGATGCCATCTCTCCACGGCCGTCCGAGCGACGATTGCCGGCAGGCGCCGAAGCAAGGAGCAACCTGGAACCCGATCGAACCCGGAGCAGAAGAATGGCTCAGGCCCCTGAAATCGACCCCGCCGTGCGTTTCCGTCACTGGGAAAAAACCAAGGACATCATCGATCAACTGATCGACATGATCCTGAACTACCGGCAGAGCGGGCATCCCGGCGGATCCCGATCGAGAGTCCACGCCTTGACCGCCACCCTCCTGGGAGACGTCATGCGCTGGGACATCCGCCATCCGGAGAAGCGATTCGGCGATCGCTTCATCCTTGTCGCCGGCCACACCGCGCCGGTGGTGTACTGCACGCTGGCCGTCCTCAACGAGGCGCTTCGGGCCAAGCACCAGCGCACCGGGGATCCGCGCTACAGCATCCCCGATGCCGAACACCGGGCTCTCTTCTGGGAAGACCTGATGGGCTTCCGGCGGCACGGCGGCCTTCCCGGCCACGCCGAAATGCAGGGGAAGACCCTCTTCTTCAAGTTCAACACCGGCCCTTCGGGACACGGCAGCCCGCCTGCCGCCGGTGAAGCCATGGCGCTCAAGCGGGCCGGCGCGGGCGAGGTCAAGGTCTTCGCGTTCGAAGGCGAGGGAGGGCTCACGACCGGCGCGTCCCACGAGACGCGCAACTCCGCCTGGGGGCTGGGCCTCGACAACCTGATCTACGTCGTCGACTGGAACGACTTCGGTATCGACGATCACTCCGTCTCGAGCGTCGTCCACGGAACGCCTCGGGATTGGTTCGAGCCTGCCGGCTGGCGCGTCATCGAAGCCAAGGACGGAAGCGACTTCCCCCAGGTCCACGCGGCTCTGGTCGAGACCGTCCATGGAGAGAACCCGCCCGGCGTGCCGCGGATGTGCTTCCTCAGAACCCGCAAGGGGCGCGGATACCTGAAGTACGACTATGCGAGCCACGGCTCTCCGCACGCGCCCGCCAACAGCCCCCTCTACTGGGACACGAAGCGGCCCTTCGCCGAAGCCTACGACGTCGACTTCGAGGGCTTCGGCCAGCCCGCGCCGTCCGATCCGGGGGAGTTCCGCCGCCAGGTCGAGACCAACATGCGGAAGGTGGTCGAGGTGCTCCACCGGGATGCGGGCCTCGTCGACTACCTCGCCGACACGCTCGTGCGGATTGGCGACTCCGTGCCCGAGCGTCTCCCGACCTTCCGCCTGGACACCTCGAAGAATCCCTGGAAGGACCTCGAGCTGACCGACTTCCGGAAATATCCCGCCTCGATGTGGGCCCGGCCGGGAGACAAGCAGCCGAATCGGGCCGCTCTGGCCCGCTGGGGATCCTGGGCCAACGCCTGGGGCCGCCGGAAGTACGGGCGCCCGCTGTTTCTCGGGCTCTCCGCGGATCTCGCGGAATCGACGAATCTCGCCGGCCTGGCCAAGGACTTCGACGACCAGAAGGGGTGGGGAAAGTACGAGCGGAACAACAACCCCGAGGGCGTGCTTCTGCCGCAGGAGATCACGGAGTTCACCAACGCCGGCATGTCCGTCGGAATCGCCACTGTGAACTTCTCGGAGAGACCCTTCGAAGAGTGGGACGGCCTGGCAGCCGCCTGCTCGACCTACGGGTCCTTCAGCTACCTGAAGTATGGACCGATGCGCCTCTTCAGCCAGCTCGCCCAGGACTCGGAGATCCAGGTCGGCAAGGTCATCTCGGATCGCGGGGCATTCGGGACCCGAGACCGCCGACGACAGCCGGACGCACTTCGGCATCTTCGCGCCGGGAGTGACCCAGCTTTTCCCGGACGGACACGTGATGGATCTGCATCCGTGGGAGCACAACGAGGTTCCGGTCGTGATCGCGGCGGCGCTCGCCAGCGGCGCGCACATCCTGGCCTTGCATTTGACGAGGCCTGCCATCGCGATCCCCGACCGCGCCGCCCTGGGAATGGACTCGCACTTCGAGGCAGCGCGGGGAGCCTACCTCATCCGCGATTTCCGTCCTGGGAAGCCCAAGATGGGAACCATTCTGGTCCAGGGAACGCTCTCGACCCACAACACCGTCCGCATTCTTCCCGAGCTGGACAAGGCGGGGCTCAACGTCAAGATCGTGGCGATCCTCTCACCCCAGCTCTGGAATCTGCAGGATCGCGCCTGGCGCGATCGGGTTCTTCCGGGAGAGGACTGGCTCGATTCGACCTGCATCTCGAACCGAGCGAGGCGCCTGCTCTACGATTGGCTGCCGCATCGGATCGCGGCCGAATACGCCCTGACGAGCGACTTCGACCAGCGATGGCGGACCGGCGGAAACCTCGACGAGGTCATCGAGGAGGCGCACCTGTCGCCGGAATGGATCCTCAAGGGAATCGAGCGGTTCGCCCGCGATCGGGAGCTTCGGCTGGGCCGGATCCGGCGGATCCTGGAGAAGGCCGAACGCGCTTGAGGGACGCAGCTCCGGCTGGGTCGCGTCCCTCGAGTGCGCTTTTGCTGAGTGGTCTCCGCTCAGTCGGAGGCGGTTGGAGAACCGCCTTCGCCGTCCCGCGGACGATCCAGGACGAAGATCTGGCAGTCCACGCCGTGCTTCGCCGCGGCCGCTTGCGCGATCGCCTGAAGCGCATGAATGTTCCGGCCACCTCTTCCGATCACCTGCCCGACCTCGGGTGGCACAGCCGCAATCTCAATCACGATCGACTTCTCCCCTGAGATTCTGGCGACACGCACGAGCTCCGGTCGATCGACCAGCGCTGCAACGACTCTCTGAACGAGTTCCAGGACCGATGCCTGGGCCTTTTCCTGGGGTGAAGTCAACTCCGGATCCTCCCCTACGCGGCAAGATGTTCCGATGAGGGTCGTATGCGCCGCCCCCGCTGCCCACACCGCCGCCCTGTCCAGAATCCAACAGGGCCAAGGTGTGATTATGGACAAAACCGCGGTTCTTGCAACCATCTGCTTGTCTTTTCTTTAAGGCCGATTATCGGATCCCGCCGGGCGCGCTGCCAGAAGCCGCTATCAGGCATGATCGGCCGCCAGTCCCCAGGATGGTCGGGCGTTCAGGCACGGTCGGCCTGGGAATTGTCTGCCTTTTCGGGCCATGCTGACCTTCGGGCGGAATGACCTTGGGAGCAGAGTGGCCTGAAATTGGTCGTCATGGGCGCGCAGACGCTGGCCACGGCCGTGCCCGGCCAGGACGGCGTCCTGGTTTCCGCCCAGGGGCGATCAATGCTCCTGACCGGTGAGATCGGCCGTGCTAATCTGCGGGCTGGGCGCCCCGGCCGGGGCGAGGCGCAGTCGAGGGGATCAGCCCCCGGACTCCCGGCGAAAGGAGCACTCGTGACGCCATCCAGATCACTCGTCCTCGTTGCAGTCGTTCTCGCCGCGGCCGCAATCCCGTTCCGCGCGGCGGCCACCGAGAACGATGCCGATCTCATCCGCCAAATGGCGAATTCGCTCGATCCGTCGGTCCAGGCGCGGATCTGCGACCAGATCTTGTCGGATCACGGTGCTGAGGTCTACGCGCACTACTTCTGCGAAGGCTTCGAGGCGATCTCGAAAGGCGAGTTCAATCTGGGCAAGGCCTCCCTGAGCGCCGCGCTGGCGGACCAGCCCAAGTTCGCCACCGGACCGCTTCTCTACGGAGACCTCTGCGCGCGCCTGGGGAAGCCGGACCTGGCGGAGCGCTACTATCGCCAGGCGATCTCCATCCAGCCGGATCGCACCGACACGCGATTCGCGCTCGGCTCCCTGCTCGTGAAGCGCGGGCAGGAGGAGGATCCGAAGTACCTGACCCAGGCGCTCGAGGCGTTCCACGAGATGACCCAGACCGATCCTTCTTCGCCCGATGGCTGGAGCGACATGGGCATGGTGCTCGCTCTCCTGGGACGCTATCAGGACGCGGAGGAGGTGTACCGCCAGGCCATCGCGCGCAACCCGAAAGAGGATCCCGCGCTCTTCGACGACCTGGCCGCCGCCTTTGCGCGCGACAACAAGGATTCGGAAGCGGAGAAGAACTGGACGCGCGCGCTCGTGATCAGGCCCGGCTACGGTCCGGCCGTCGTGGAGCTGGCGGCGCTCTACGCGCGAACCGGGCGCCTGGAAGCCGCGCTCGAGACCCTCGAAAACGGGCGGGCCGGTATCCACGCTCCTCCTTGGGGACCAAGGATCTGCCGCGATCTCGGGTTCGCCTATCTGCGTCTCGGGCTGAATGACGCGGCGCGCGAGCGATTCACCCAGGCGACCGAGGCGGGAGTGGACGCGCTCGCCTACCTGGGCCGGGCGCACCTGCTCATGTTGAGCAACGCATCCCAGGCCGCCGTGGGCGATTTCGAGCACGGAACCTCGATCGACTCAACCCTCGCGCTGCCTTTCGTGCGCGCCTGGAAGGATCCGCTCGCCGCTCTCCTCCAGAAGCAGACGGCGCCGGCTCTGGCGCGCGAGCTGGTGCGGGTGGCGGCCGGACAGCGCGGCGGTTCGTCCGACAGCCTTCCGCCGTCCGCCACCGGCCCGGCGGCGACTCCCTACCTCGTCGGATACGTCCTGGAGGGATGGTCCTTCCAGAACGCCGACACTTTGAAGCCGAAGATCGCATCGATGGCCGCCGACACGTCGCGGACCGGCCTGGGGACGCCGCCGGAACCGGTGGATCAGGTCGCGGCCGACTATCCCGAGGACGCGCAGGAGAGCGGGATGTACGGAAGCGTGGACGTGAGGGTCACGGTCGGGGAGACGGGCAAGGTGATCGCGGCGGAAGTCGTGTCCTGCAAGGCGCCCCAGCTTCTTTGCGACTCCGCTCTGGCCGCGGCCTGGAAGTGGAACTTCAAGCCGGCCATGCGCTTCGGAACACCGGTCCAGGGCACCATGCTGCTTCCCTTCCGCTTCGTGAGGCCATCGAACTGATCGACGCGACGGACTCGCGGCGGAGATATGAAGAGTCGAATCCTTCATCTCGCGGATCTCCACCTGGGAGACGGCCACGAGTACCTCGGCGCGGCCTCGGCCGCTCGTCGCCGGGAAGCGGACGGGCTGCTCCGCCGGATCGCCGACTGGGTTCTGTCCCCGGCTTCCGGCGTGGGCGGCGTGCTCATCGCCGGCGACCTGTTCGACCGGCATGATCCGCCGGAGGCGCTGGTCGAATCGGTCTTGGAGGATCTCTCCCGCCTCGCGTCCGCCGGCATCCAGGTCCTGACCGTCCCGGGCAATCACGACGAGTACAGCTATCCCGCCGGCGTCTATCGCAGGAACGGGCAGCGATGGCCCGGCCTCCTGGTGACGACTCCGGCGCCGGGGCCTGTCGACCAGTGGATCCTCGAAGGGCAGGCCGTCGATCTCTACGCCATGGCGTTCGTGGCCGGGCGGAGCCGCGGTCCCTTCGATGAGTTTTCCGTCGCGCCGTCGCCGGCTCGAAAGGTCGCGGTCTTGCATGGATCCCTCGACGTCAACTGGACGGATCGATCCCTTCCGCTCCGATCGAAGGCCCTGGCGCTTCTGGGCCTGGACTATCTCGCCCTCGGTCACGTCCATCAGCCGATGGACCGGCCGCTTGGAAACGGCTGGGCCTGCTACCCGGGGCGCATCGAGGGAGGCGGCTTCGATGATCCGGGAGGAGCCGGTCTGGTCACGGTTGATCTCGCGGCGCCGGAACTGAAGCCGCGACGGGACGAGTTCCCCTGCCGGAAGATCGCGGACTTGCGCTGGAATCTCTCCGGCCTCGCCACGGAAGACGAGCTGGACGGAAGGATCGCGCGAGCGGTGGATCCCGACCGGATTCTCCGCATTCGCCTGGAAGGAATCCCCGGTTTCGCTCTCAGGCTCGATCCGCTTCTCCGCAAGTGGAAGGACCGTTTCTTCCACCTCGAGATCATTCCGCCGCAGGAAACCTCGAGCGCGTTGCTCCCGGAGGAGCTGGTGAAGGAACGGACGATTCGCGGCGCGTTCGCCCGCGTCGCGGCGGCTCGGATCGAAGAGGCGGAAGCTGATTCTACGCAGCGCGCGGTCCTCGAGGCGGCGTTTCGCCATGGGCTCGCGGCGTTCAATGGCGCCGAGGGCAGCTCCCGCGACATCGCAGCCGGTCGGCACGACGGAAGCGCCGGCAGCGGCGCAAGGCCGGGTGCTGCTGAGGCGAGCTCCGGCGACGTCGCAGCCGGACGGCACGACGGAACCGTCGGCGGTGGAGCCAGGCCGGGTGCCGCTGAGGCAAGCTCCGGCGGCAGTGCCGCCGGCGCCGCGCCCGGAAACGATCCCGTGGATGGATCCCGATGAACGGGACCAGCCGCGACCTTCGATTCACCCGCCTCACTCTCGCCGGCTTCGGGCTCTACGAACGCCCGGCGCGATTCCTGTTCCCGGAAGGCGGCGGCGTCCTGGTCGGACCGAACGAATCGGGCAAGAGCACGCTGGTGCACGGCCTCTGCGCCGTCCTGTTCGGGCTCAACACCGACAGCGATCCCTCGCGCGCCGGCGACGCCCGGTTCCGTTCCTTCTCGGCCCGGAAAGGGGAGTTCTGGGGCGAGCTGGAGTGGGAAGCGGGCGGGCAGCGGTTCCGCCTGTGGCGCTCGTTCGAGAGCCATCGCGTCCGCCTGACTGAAGACGGAAGCGAGGGGCCGACCATCCTCTTCGACCAGGAGCACAATCCGCGCGGCGCCCGCTCGGCTCGGAACGCCTTCGCCGACGTTCTTCGTGCGCGAATCGGAGTCGACAGCATGGAGCTTTTCCAGGAGACCTTCTGCCTGGGCCAGCCCCTCGCCGACGGTCCCTCGATCAGCGCGGATCTCCAGCATCTGCTCTCGGGCAGCCGCGCCGGCAGGATCAACGACGTCCTCGAGCGGCTCTTCGCCGAGATCAAGGATCTGACCTCGAAGACCAGCGAGTTGGGCGTCCGGCCGGGGCACACTCGCGCCGCCAATCAGCAGAATCCCGGACGGATCGAGACGCTCGAGGAAGAGCTGGAGCGCTCCCGGCTCAGCCAGGATCAGGGCCGCAACCTGCTTGCGCAGATGAACGAGCACAACGCGGAGCTGGAACGGATCCAGCAACAGATCCGGGAGACGGAGCTGGCGCTGCGGCATCGCCGGGAGCGAACGCAGAGCCTCGGCGCGTGGCTCAAGGCGGACGAGGAGAGACGCCGCGCCGTCGACGCGATCGCCTCCGCTCGCAGCGCCCTTTCATCGCTGGAAGAGATCGAGGGCGCGCGGCGCCTTCTGGAGCCTGATCTGACGGACCGTTTCGCTCCGTTCCGGAACGCTCCGGCGGACCTCGACGCGCTGCTCGACCGCCTGGACCGGGCGCTCCAGGAACGCGAGCGCGCGGTGTCCGACCGGACGACGACCGAGGACCGCCGTCGCGACTGCGAACGACAGGTGGCCGAGCAGGAGGCCCGCTTGACGCAGGAGTTCGCCGGCGTGCGGGGACGGCCCGACCTGCCCGCGCTCCGCCGGAGGCTCGACTCCGCGCTGGCCCGTCAAGACGCGCGGAAGGAAGCGGCGGCGGTCGCGAAGGAGACGATCGAAAGACAGAAGCGACGGATCGCAGAGCTGGGGCCGCGGGGTCAAGGGCCGGCCGTCGCGACTCTGCGGGCGGCCGCGGAGGCGTTCCTGTCCGATGTTCGCCGGCTGGAGCAGATCCAGGCTCGCCTCGACCGGATCGCCTCGGAATCCGAGGATCGCGCCTTCCTGGAGGGATCCCGGCTGCAGGCGCTCCGCTCCAAGCTGGAAGAGGAACGGGAAGCGCGCGCCCAGCGCTCCCGCTTGCGGGAGGCGGAAGCGCGGCTAGCGGATCTCGAACGCGCCCAAGCGCTCGCCGAGGCGGCCCAGCGAACGCGGCGGTTTCCGGTGGCGCCCGCGCTCTCGGTCCTTTCGGTCGCCGTGGCGGCCGGAGCGGGCGCGCTGATCGGGTACGGTCTCCAGCTCGGCACCGGCTCTTCGCTCGCTCTCGCGCTCGCCCTGGCGGCGCTGGCTCTCGGGTTGTCGCTGTTCCTCGCGCGAAGATGGACCCGGACGGCATCGCGGGCGGAACCGGGCGCCGCTGCGGACCGGCCGATCGCAAAGGTCGCGGGGAACGAGGCGAGCGCCGCTGCGGACCGGCCGATCGCAGGGGTCGCGGCCAACGAGGCGGAAGCGGCCGCGCTGGACGCAGCGACGCTCCCGGCCGCGTGGACCGACGGCGCCCGCCTCGCGGCCGCGATCGCAACCTGGCGGCAATCCCTCGAGTCTCTGGAATCAGACATCCGCCGGTTGGAGGGCGATCTCGGCCCGTTCACCACCACCACGGAGCCCGAGCTGGCGCGCCTGGAAGAACGCTGGGCTCGGTTCGACGAAGAGGCGACCGGGCTTCGCGCGGAACGGGCCGTCTTGACGGCGCGACGTTTCCCTGGCCGTACGTCGGGCGAGACCGCCGGTGATCCCCTTGCCTTCGACTACCGAACGGCTCCGGTCGAGGCCCTTTCGCCGGAGCTGCTGGCGGCTCGGAGGCTTCCCGGGGCGCCCGGCGACACCACCGCCGGGCCGTTGCTGGACTGGCTCGCTTCCCTCCGTCCGGAGGATTGGCAGCGACTGACCGAACGCGATGCCGCGCTGAACGAGGCGGAGACCGTGTGGTCCCACGCCGTGAGAGAGAAGGAGCGCCTCGAGCAGGAACAAGCCGCGGATGACGAAGCCGAAGAGCTGCTGGAGCAGCTCCGCCCGTTCACGCCCGAGACGTCGGCAGACAGCTTGACCGCGATGGTCGCCGTCTGCGCCCAGGAAGAACGCGAGCTTGAGGCGCGAGTCTCACGTTTCGAAGCGCTGCCGTCCTCCGCCGACCTCGAGGCGCGGCTCGCGCGATCGGAAGCAGCAGTGAACACCGCTCTCGAACCGATCCAGGCCACGTGGCCGGAGGGGAATCTGCCGGCCGCGGTTGCCGAGGATCCGCTCGCGTGGATCCGGCAGACCCGGGATCTCGAACGGGAAGCCCGCCGAGCCTGGCAGAAAGCCGGCGAGCTCGACCGCGCCCGGGAGCACGTTCTGGACACGGCCCGCGCATCGTCGCGCGAGGAGATCGAGCGCCGGAGAATCGAAGCGGAGGCGCTTTTGGGTTCGCTTCTCCGCGAGCTGAAAGCGCTCGAAGAAACGGATCCTCTGCTGGCGGGCGCGCGGGAAGAGCCGGATCCACTGGTCCGGGCGCAGCGTCTTCAGGAGATGGACCGGAAGGAACGATCGGATTCCGAGCAGGAAGCTGCCGCCTTGGAAGCGGCCCGCGTTCGCGAACGGGAGATCCTTCGGAAGCTGGCCGCGCTGGAGGGCTCGGAAGCGCCGAACCTGGCCCGGCTGGAGATCCGGATCCGGGAGATCGAAGCGGAGCTGGCGGAGCTGAATCGGGAGCGGGACGCGGTCACTCTCGCCTATCACTGGGTCGGGGAGGCGGCGGCGGAATTCCAGCGGGCCTATCGCCAGGACCTGGAGGACCGTATCACCGACCGCTTCCGCTTCCTCACAGGGTCGGACAACCGGCGGGTGGCGGTCGGCGAGTCCTTCGAGCACACGGTGATCGCCCCGGGAGGCGAACCCTTGGTGCCGGAGCAGCTCTCCCAGGGAACCCGGGATCAGCTCGCGCTCGCCGTGCGCCTCGCGGTCGCCGATCTTCTCTCCGGCTCACGGACCCTTCCGTTCCTCTTCGACGATCCCTTCGTGCACTATGACGCGGAGCGGCTTCAGCATCTCAAAGCCACGCTCAAGCGGTTGGCGGAAGAACGGCAGTGGCTGCTCCTGACCCACCGGACCGACCTGTCCGGTTGGGGCGCGCCCGTGGTCCGGGAGATGTGATGAGGCCCTGCGCCACGAGGAGTGAACTGCTTTCGACAACCGGCGGGGGAGCGCCCATGGTCCGGGAGATCTGATCCTTGAACCCGGGAGCCGAACCGCCGGGCCCGGACGCGCGGGGATTCTCCCGGCGCTTCTCCGGCGTGCCCGGTCTTGATCGGCTGCGTTCCGTCTCCACCGGGAAGCTCCAGCTTCTCGTCATTGCGGCTCTGGTCGCGCTCTTCTGCGTGATCGGCCTCGCGCTCCTCCCGCCCGACACCTTCTTCGACTGTGACGGCGGTTCGAAGTACATCCTGGCCCGGGCGTTCCTCACCCACGATCCCGGCTTTCCTGCGCTTCCCTATCCGGGACGGTCGATCGATCCCGATCAGGAGTTCTTCCCCATCGACGAGATCTTCGCCCTCCGCGCCGGCGACTACGTCCTCTCCGCGTTTCCGATCTACTTTCCGATCCTGAGCGCGCCCGGCCTGGCCCTCTTCGGGATGCGCGGGCTCCATCTCGTTCCGATCCTGGGCGCCGCGTTGGCGCTCCTTTTCTTCGCACGAATTGGACAATCGGTCGGCTGGTCCCGGCGATGGTCTCTCGGCGGCATCGCGCTTCTGGCGCTGGCCACGCCCTTCGCCTTCTATGCGTCCGCCTTCTGGGAGCACGTGCCGGCTCTGGCGCTCATCCTGGCGGGGATGGCCGTGTTCTTCGGCGGGGGCGAGGCGCGCACGGCGCCGAGGATGCTCGCGGCGGGTCTCTTGCTCGGCTTGAGCGCAATCCTGCGCCCGGAGTGCGCGTGGGCCGCGGCGGGAGTGGCGTTCGCCTGCTTCGTCGGTCGGATTGAAGGGCGCTGGCATTCGGATCCGGTGACCCCGGCCCTGCCCGGCTGGACGGGATTGATCGCTCTCGTGGCCGGAATCGGCGCGGGAATCGCCGCCCTGGGCTCCCTCAATCATTTCGTCTACGGCCACGCGATCGGCCCGCACATCTTCGCGAACGTCATCGGGACGAGCATGCACCGAAGCTGGCTTCTCTGGCGGATGGCGGCCGGCAAGATCTCACCGGTCTGGACCGTTCCCGCCCTGGCGGCGCTCGCCGCCGGCCTTCTCCCCGGACGTTGGGGCCGATGGGTCCGGCTCGGGCTCGCCGGCGTCCTGGTCGTCCCGATCGTTCCTATGCTCGCCTTCCAGAGCCTGCCTCCTCACGGGCTGCACGGTCTGAGCGGCATCCTCGAGACGTCGCCGTTCCTCTTTCTGGTTTCGCTTCTGCGGCGAAATACGAAGGAGGATCTCCGAGGCGACCGGCACACGGCCTTTCTCGGCCGCGCCGCCGCCGCCGGCGCGGCCGGCGTGCTTCTCACCTCGCCGGTCGACGGAGGCTTGCAGGGAGGCGCGCGCTTCCTGCTTCCGGAGATGGCGATCGGGCTGGCCGCGCTGCTCTCGGCGCTTTCCTGTCGAGAGGCGGCCGGCGCGAGTGCCCGAGATCTCTCCCGGCGGTTGACGCGATGGATGGCGATCGCGTTCCTGATCGTCTCCTTGCCGCTGTCCTTGCGGGCTCTCCCCTATCTCGTCTATCGCGGCCGGCAGGTGGATCAGCCGGCGATCGATCGCCTCCGATCCCTGCCGGGCAACGCGGTCATCTTCACCAACAGCTATGGTCCCCAGGAGCTGGCGGCGCTCTACTGGGAGCGCCCCTTCTTCCAGATCACCAGCGGCAGAAGCCTGACCCGGCTCGCGACCCGGCTGGGCCAGGCCGGAAACCGGGGGTTCATCCTTGTGACCCGGCCGGACGTCGATCCCGGCCCCGTCCTTCCTTCGTCCGGGGCAAACGCGGTCCGCTGGGTGCGGGAACGGGATGTGAAAGTGTCGGACTACCGGATCGGCGCCTACGCCGGCGTTCGATGAGGAGCGCTACGGGACGCTGAACGAGGAGCGTCCGCCGGCGATGCCGTCTGACGTCGAGTGGCGTAGGTCGCCCCGGAGCGCTACTGCACGTTGAACCAGGAAGCGATGTCGAAAAGGTGGGCCGTCTCGATCACGACGCCCAGGATGAGCAGCGCCAGGATGATCGCCTTGCCGATGTCCTGGCCCTTCAGGCTTCCAAGCTGCCGCGGCTCGCGGGAGAGATAGGCGCCGGCCATGAACAGCTCTTCCCCGATCAGGGTGTAGTCGCAGGCCGCGACGAAGAAGGGAAGCTGGCTCGGCTCCGCCGTCCCGGCGATCTGGATCGCGCCGATGGAGTTGCCGTTCTCCGCCAGGATGAGCGCCTCGGCGTAGAAGGAGCCCTGCAGAAAGATCGTGGCCGGCTTCTCCCGGATCATCAGCCCTTCGAGGGCGGCGGCGTAGCCGAACTGGTCGTCGGTGACGTAGTAGACCATGCCGTCGCTGTAGTCGTCGGGGCGCCCGGCGGCCAGGTAGGCCTCCTTGACCGTTTCGCGTCCGGCCACCATCACCAGGGAACGCGAGACCGGGACGGCCAGCGGCGTTTCGTACTCGGCCGTCAGCCGGGCGACCCGGCCCAGGATCGCGATCGAGGCCAGGGTCTGCACGTTGTCCATGTCCCCGGTTCCCGGAATGTACAGGATCCGCTTCCCCATCTCGGTGGCGCGTCCCACGGCCTCGTCGACCGAGTCCATCCCGGCGATCTTGCGGATGAAGATGTTCGCGCCCCGGCGGGCCCGCTCGATGTACACCATGATGAGGACCGAGAGGATGACGACGGCGATGAGGGCATTGATCCGGCCGGTGTGGAACCACTGCGCCTTCGCCTCGGCCGGCCCGGACGCTCCCGAGGGCGCCGCCAGATCCCGGTGCAGGGTTTCGACTTTGTAATAGTAGGGCTTGCCGTTGATCACCTTGTCGTCGATGTACTCCGACGTCTGGGACGGAACCTCGCCGACCGGCTGGAACTCCCCGGAGGGAGACTCGGCGCGGAACACCCGGTAGCCCGTGACCAGGGAATTCGCGTTCGCTTCCTCGCCTTCCGCGGGTTTCCGATCGTCGGTCGAGAGGGTCCAGTCGATCGTGATGCTGCCCCCCACGTCATTGGGCGTGTCGGAAACCTGCACGCCGGTGGGCGGAGCCGGAATGGAGTCGGCGGGCGCGGCGACAGCACGGCCAGAGACAGCGGCGGAAGCGGCGCCAGGCAGGATCAACAGCGCGAGTACCGCGACTCCAAACGCCCAAACCACTCGCGGCGCCAGCCGTCCTCGCACCGTTCTCCCTCCGTCGCGTCCGGAATCGTCACCTGGCGTAGAGCGATTCAGGGTTACTCCGATTCGCCCGGTCAGTGAATCAGCCCCAGCCAGTTGCCGGCCAGGAAATCCATCCGACCGATCAGAAGGGACATACGGCTCATGACCGTATATCCGAACGAAGCGCCGAACGTGACCATGAGGAAGAAGATCCCGATCCGGGCCAGGGCTCCGGCCAGGTGCTTGTGCTCCACCGAGAAGAAGAAATAGACCAGCCCGGTGAAGGTCCCCACGAAGATGTACAGCGGGTTCCAGTACCCGTCCCGATCCAGGAAGGGCAGCGGCAGGGTCCAGAGGTGCTTCCAGAACGAGGCGGTGACCACCGGCACCAGGGTGTCATGGATCTGGTTGATGGCGTTGGACTGCAGATAGGTGATGAGATAAAGGCCGGCCGTCGACCCGACGATGAAGGCCAGCGGCCAGCGCGAGATCCATCCTCCCTTGGGCAGGAGGCGCATCAGCATCATGGCGCCGAGGATCCCGGCCGGCATGTACAACCAGCGCTGGTCGACGAAGTGCGTCGTAGGCAGGGCCACGATGGCGTCCCGCAGGTTCAGGACCAGCTTGGGCCAGAATGTTCTGCCAGAAGAGGCTGACGAACCAGTAGCCGGCCGAAACCCCCACGAAGATCGCCTCGCAGAGCTTGTAGACCGGATTGTCCTTGTACAGGAACGAGAGGATCCCCAGCGTGAGAAACGCGCCAATCCAGACTCCGATCAGGTGGCTCACGCCGCGACCTCCCCTTTATTGCGCCGCCGGCTGACGAAGTAGGCGATGTTCCCGACGATGATGAAAAGCACCACCACGATATGGGCGAACGACTGGGAGAGCATGAACTTCATGCCCTTGCCCGGAAAGCCCGTGGCCTCCTCGTATTCCGCCGCGCCCTTCATGCCGCCGAGCAGGCCGATCATCTGGCGCGGAAAGTAGGGGTAGACCTGGGGCACCTGGACGGCGGTCGAACCGGACGCGATCACGGCGTGGAACCGGTCGCCCGCGAACTGCACCCACTCGACCGTGCCGGGCGACCCGGCCGAGATCTCGAAGACGAAGGCGATCGAGTTGAAGTCCTCGACCCCCTGCATGATCGGGAACTGGGAGATCAGCCGGCCGCTCGAGTCGCGCGGAAAGACCGCCGGGATGCCCGAGCCCATGCGCTGGATGACGACCTCGTTGCCCGACTGGAAGCCCAGGTTGATGTAATCGACCCCGTACTGCGGGTGTTCCGCCACTACGCGCGGATCGCGAAGCGCGTCCACCAGGGCCTGGTCGGCCTGCTGCGGGCCCTGGGGCCACAGGCCCATGATGATGACGCGCAGATGCCGCGTGAAGGCCTGCTTCAGAAACGTCACCGCCATGGGCTGCAGCTCGGCGGCGGTGCCGGGGTCATAGTCGCAGGCCAGGAGCACCTTCGATCCCGCCGGGAGACTGGCCATCTTCCGGTAGAGCCCGTTGACCTCGGGCGTGACCTCCATCTTCTGCTCGAGATGCAGGAAAAGGGGCAGCGCGACGGCGGTCCCGATCAGGAGGTAGATCCAGCGGCGGTCCAGCCGGAGGGCCTTGTCCAGCAGCGACATCATTCACCTCCCAGGTGCGACTTCTCGATGCCGAGAATGAGTCGGAGGCTGGTCGAGACGATCCCCAGGGCGATCCCGATCATGATGGCCCGCTGTCCGGCCTTGTTCGGGACGTTCATGACCCAGTTGGCGAAATTGGAGAGCCGGTACCCCTCGGGCAGGAAGTGGGTCAGGCTGTCCCCGACGGGGACGCGGCCGAGCATGACGAGGAAGCCAGCCACGAGCAGGAGCGTCGCCTCGCGGTTGCGCGCGCGGAAGGCGCGGTAGGAGGCGCTGGCCACGTAGAAGGCCAGCATCGCGAACATGGTGGCGGAAAGCGGATTGTAGACGTTCTCGTAGATCCAGTCGAAGCCCGTCCCGAGGTCCTGGAAGTGGGTGCCGTGGCTGAAGAAGAATCCCACGATCACGGTGGCGAAGAACCCGGCCACGATCACGAGGGCATAGGGCCAGCCGCGTTCCTTCTTGTACACTTGATCGCCCGAGACCTTCATCAGGTTGAGCGCCCCCAGCCAGATGGCGAAGGCGGCGATGATCTGGATCCAGTCGTTCAGGAGGTTCTGGATCAGTGAAAACGGCCAGTGCGGCACGAAGAACTGCACCACGTAGGCGATGCCGACGATGCCGGTGAGCAGGATGGGGACTCTCCGCTTCACGATTTCTCCCTAGGAAGCCCGGCGCCCGCTCGGGCGCCGAAGGACGGGATTTGCCGCGCCATGCCCGACCATTCAGTTGACCACGAAGAGCTTGGAAAAGTCGAACAGGTGGGCGGTCTGGATCAGGATGCCGACCAGGAGCAGGATCAGGATGATGGCCTTCCCCATGTCCTGGCCCTTGAGGCTGCCGAGCTGCCGGGGCTCGTGCGACAGGTAGGCGCCGGCCACGAACAGCTCCTCCCCGATCAGCGTGTAGTCGCAGGCGGCCACGAAGAAAGGAAGCTGGGCCGGCATGGCGGTTCCCGCGATCTGGATCGCGCCGATCGAGTTGCCCGTCTCGGCCAGGATGAGCGCCTCGGCGTAGAAGGCGCCCTGCATGAAGATCGTGGCCGGCCTCTCCCGGACCATCAGCCCCTCGAGGGCGGCGGCGTAACCGAACTGGTCGTCGGTCATATAGTAAACCATGCTATCGCTGTAGGAGTCGGGGCGTCCGGCGGAGAGGTAGGACTCCTTGACGGTCTCACGGGACGCCACCATGACCAGCGACTTGGATACGGGCACCTCCAGCGGAGTCTCGTACTGCGCCGTCATCCGGGCCACGCGCCCGAGGATGGCGATGCCGGCCAGGGTCTGGACGTTGTCCATGTCCATCGTGCCGGGAATGAAGAGGATCTTCTTCCCCATCTCCGTGGCCCGGCCCACCGCCTCGTCCACCGCTTCCAGACCGGCGATGCTCCGGATGAAGACGTTGCCTCCCCTTCGCACCTTCTCGATGAAATAGATGACCAGCGAGGAGAGGATCACCAGGGCGATCAGGGCGTTCAAACGCCCCATGTGAAACCACTGCGCCCGGGACACCGCAGGACCGGCGACCGGGGAGGCCGCGGTCTCCGTCCCCCGGCGGGCCTCGATCTGGTAGTAATAGGCGGTCCCATCGCGGACGCTGTCGGTGTCGACGAACTCGGTGACGCCCTGGGGCGTATCCCCCACCCGGCGGAACGGCCCGCCCGGCGAGGAGGATCGCAGCACGTCGTAGCCTTTGAATTCCGTCTGATCCGGCTGGTCGGCGGGAGAGAGGGTCCAGTCGAGAGTGATGCTGCCGCCGACGTCGTTCGGCGTGTCCTTCGCCGTCAACCCGGCGGGAGGCGGTAGAGCCGGGGCCGGCGCGGCGGAGACCGCGCCGCCGGGCGTCTCGGATCCTGGCTGGGGCGAAGAAGGAGGCGCCTCCTGGGCGACGGCACCGGCGGAGGGTTGCGCGAGGCCGGCGGCGCCGGCGCATCGCGGAGCGGCCAAGGCCAAGCCGGCCAACACGGTGGAGATGAGGAAGATGGCGCCCGGAGACCGTTTCCACACACAGGTCGCGGTCCCGGAACGGATCATCCGATGCCCCCTTGTGCCCTCGCCGGCGGTTCGGGAAAACGACCGGCGCGGCCTCGCCGATTCGGAGAGAGCATGACCGGGAAACCGGATTCCGTCAACCGCCGAGGCGGCGCCGCTCCGATCTCGGTCCGCGGCGCGCGCCGCCAGGGGGAAAACTCGGGGGCCGGGACGTGGTGCCCGCCGCCATCAGCCCAGCGAGAGCTTGGGGAACGGGATGCTGCGCCCGCCACCATCAGCCCAGCGAGAGGCAGCGTCCTCCGCCAGGACGAAAACTCGGGGAACGGAACGTGGCGCCCGCCGCTATCCTCCCAGCGAGAACTCCGGGATCGGGATGCGCAGGCCGAATCGGATCTGGGTGACCTTCTTCTGGTACTTCGCGGTGCCGTTGATCAGGTACCCGGCGGCATCCTCTGGATTGAACATCCCGGCGTCGAGCGTCAGGATGACGTTCTGGTCCACCGTCCACTCCAGGGTGGCATCCATCTCCGATCCCAGCGCGGTAGAGGCGCCCCGGGGCGCCTTCTTCCCGCTCCCGTAGGCAACGAGCCCGTAGTCACGACCGTACTCGGTATCCAGCAGGGAGTCGGGGGTCCCGGGCACAAGTCCGGGCGTGATCCTGCCGTCGCCGTTCAGGTCCTTCCACGGATGCAGCGCCTTGGCGGCCCGGATGATCGAGTAGCTGGCGAAGAGGCGCAGATTCTGGCGGACCCGGTAGGCCGCATTCCCTTGGAAAAGGCGGGTGTTGTCGAGGCCCCGATATCCGCGGCTATAGGGATTGGACAGGCCTTCAGGCATGAGGCCGCGCTCATCCAGGGCGAGACCGTGGCCCCAGATCTGGGTCACCGAGAAATGCCCCTGGTTCTTCAGGGAATTGAAGTTGCCGTTGCCGGAAAAGAGACTGTCGTCGCCCGAGCCCATGAGGAGGACGCCCCCGATGGTGAGCTTCGCCAGGTCCACGCGGAGCCGGCCGAAGATATTCGTCCCTTTGAGCGTGCCGTTGTTCACGTCGTGCAGCTCGAGGAGTCCGGAATTCTCGTTCTTGATCCGGTCCTTCCCGCTCAGCATGTCGCCTTCGAAGTCGAGACGGGCCAGGCTGCGTCCGAGGTGTCCGGCCAGCCCGAATACCGTGGCGCGGGAGATGTTCGGCTCGAAGCGGGCATCGAGGGACCCTGCCTCGTCGGGCAGGTAGGAGGACTTCGTGCTGTCTCCGGCAGCCCGGTCCGCATACCAGAGCAGGAAGGGATTCAGGAAGAGCGAGCGCTGCTCCCCGCCGTAGCGCCACTCGGCATAGCCGAGGTCCGCCCCCTGGGCTCGGGTGGCCGTATCCGGCACCGCGTATCCGCGGCTGCTCGCGCCCTCGAGGACCTTCGCGTAGCCGAGGCCCAGCGACGACCCCTTGATGTCGCGATAGACCTGGACGCCGTCTCCGTCCATATCGAGCACCAGCAGGTTTCCCAGGCCGAATTTCTGCCGCCCGATATACCAGCGGGTCTTGGTCCGGGCGTTGCGATAGGCCAGGTAGGCCCAATAGAAACGGAGATGGAGATAGTCGGTCCGGCTGTTGAAGAGATCGGACAGCCCCGGCGTTTCCTGGTCCTGCGTGGACTTGTCGAGCGCCCAGTCGCCGTGAGCCAACGACAGGTCGAGGTTCAGGTTCAGGTTGTCAGCCAGGATGACCCGCGGATAAAGCTCGAGGTTCTGGATCCACCGCGTGTTGTACCCCGTGGCGGACTTGCTGACGCTGTCGGCGCTCTCCGCTCCGAGCAGGAAGTTCTTCTGGAGAAAGACGTCGGATTCGAAATCCCCGCGAAGCGTCAGCCTTGACCGGAGACCGGCCGGAGCCGTTCCGGAGGGCGTTCCGCCGCCTCCCTCCTGAGCCCGCAGCCCTTCCGGGGCCGCCATCCAGACCATCAAGCCCAGAGTGACCGCCCAGAAGGCTCCGAATCTGCCGACCCGCTTCATTCCCAACTCCTTTCCCGGATCACCCGACCGCACCCGGACCGGGCGTATCTTATCCGCCAGGGCGTTGGGATCCAGCTATTTCGTTGTCGCGGCGACGTTCCCGCCTGGCTGGCTGGGGCCAGGCGGCTCGCCCCACTGGAAGTGCGAGTTCGGAGCACCGTCGCCGGTCCAGCGTGGCGGCCCGGTACGCTCGCCGAGCCGGTTCACCTGGTCAGTTCCTCAGGACGAGCTGAAACGGAGGCAGCCCGGTCGAGATCGGCCCCCCCGCCAAGGCCGCTCCGGTCCGGGCGTCGAAGGCGCGGACTCCAGGCGTGGTCGCGCCCCAATCGGCGAGGAGCAGGACTCCGGACGGATGGATGAGACAATCCGTGTAGCTGTAGCCGTTCGCCTGCGCCACAGTGCCGGTCCGTTTTCCGGTGGCCGGATTGAAGGAAACCAGGGCGGTCTGACCCGAAGTCGCGGTGACGACCGCATAGCCCAAGGTGTCGGACCAGATCGCGAAGTTGGTGAGGTCTCCGCCCAGCTCCGCCTCGGTGATCATGAAGCCAAGCGAACGCCGCCCGACCGGATCGACCCGTTCGATGCCCCCGTTATCAATGACCCCGCTCTCTCCCGTTTCTCCGACCAGCAGATCCCCGGTCTTCGCTTCGATCTGGATGGGAACGTTCGGATTCAAGCCCTGGAGCGCGATCCCTTGGATGCCTGGAGTATCCGGATCGACGTCCACGAGCTGGCCCGCGGCCACGTCCACGACCGCGAGATAGGACGGAGGGACGGGCCGCCAGTGGTTCGGATCCGTGACCCGATCGAGGCGCTCGACCTCGACGAAGAGGTCGCCTCCCGACAGAATCATCCCGGACATCTCGCAGAGCGAGTCGGCGTCGGCCAGCGGCGCGAGCGAAATCGTGCCCAGCCCCTGACCGGTGGTCGGATCGACCTCGAGAAGAAGATTCGTGTCATAGCGGCTGACGAACGCGTGCCGGGAGTCGACAAAGGCGATGTCCTGGGGATTGCTGTTGGCGGTGACCGAGAACTCCCGCCGGCTCCAGTTCGACGGATCGATCTCCTCGACACTCCCGCAGGTCGTTCGGTTGACCACGTACAAGGCGCCGTCATGCCAGCGGGCGACGGCGTCGCTGCAGATCGGAGCCAGGTTCTTCACGCCCCGCCAGGCGGGGGAGGCATAGAGGCCGGCGATATAGCCGGTCTGGTAGTCGGTCGAGACCACGAAGACGTCCGGAGTGGCGGCCGGCGCGGCCGGCTGCGAGGTCTTTTCCTTGGCGCAGGAAACGAGGACCAGGCCCAACAAGACGCACAACATCGGCTTCAACGAGTCCATGTGACCTCCATGTAATAGGACCGGCCGGGAAGCGGAAAGCCGTCGATGTCCTCGACCTGCACGTTTCCCAGGTTCTGGATCTCGCCTCGCAGGACGAAGGCGCCGAGAGCGCGCTCCAGGGAAAGGTCGTGAACGATCGTGGCGGGCGTCAGCTCGAGCGGTGAGTTGTACCGATCGCGGTAGCTCGACGAGCGCAGCGAAACCTCCGGGCGCAGGCTCCATCCGCCGCGAGCCAGCCGGACGGAAACCCAGGCTTCGCGGGCCGGCAGGTTGGGCAGATCGAGGCCGTGATAGACGGGGCTCGGGCCGACGTCCAGGGCCTGCTGGATCGTGAGGGATCCCTGGATCTCGAGAGACGCCCCGGCCCCGAGGGAAACCCGGCCGAACGCCGTGGCCTCGACTCCGCGCGTCCAGGTTCGTTCGAGATTCTCGGCCTTGGTCGTTCGCTGGCTGTTCTGGAGCAGGACGATGCCGTCCTCGGTGAGGTTCTCGAAGTAGACCGCCTCCACCTGCACCGGCAGATCGGGATTCCAGTCGAGCCCAAGATCCCATTGAAGGCCCCGCTCCGGCTTGAGCGCCGGGTTGCCTTCCTGGATGCCGTTCTGGCCGAAAAGCTCGGGAAAAGTCGGGAATCGGGCCAGGGGACCGCGGTTGCCGCGGAGCAGGAAGCCCCGGCCGAGATCCAGGCGGAGGCCGTACGTCGCGCCCTGGTTTTCGAGCGTGTGCTCCGGCGCCGCGGCGCCGGCGTCGCCGCTGAAGTTGTCGGTGGCCCAGGCCCAGCGGTAGGCCGCTTCAACGGTGACGCGGCCTCGAACCCACGAGTCTTCCAGCCACAAGGTGCGGTGGAAACGCGTTCTCGTGTAACCGGAATCGGTGGCGTCGTCGTCGCTGGTTTGCTGTGCGGCGCCATCTTGCAGGCTCACCGGACCGGCGCTGCGTTCCTCGTTCGTCTGCACGGTCTGGGCGACGCCACTTCCGCTGGCGCCGGCATCCGCCAGGAGGTCCCGCGGAGTCCAGCGTTCCGACCGCGCTTCGAGGCTTGCCTTCGAGTGACCGAGGAGAGGCAGATCGTCTCCGACGCTGAGCGCACCTCCGAGCTCGGTCGTCCGGTCGTCTGTGGAGGCGCGCGGCAGGCTGAGCTCGCCGTCCGGATTCTCGTAGCGGTCGCGGATCAGATCCCCGTGCAGGGAGAGCTCGAGTTCCGGAAGAGACCGACGGTCGGGCAGGTTCCGGATCGACAGCTCCTGGCGCAACCGCTCGGTCCGGAAATGGACCCGCTGCGTCTGGATGCTTTCCGTGCCCGGGACGCCGCCGCTTCGCGCGAATCCTTCACCGGTGTAGTCGACCCAAAAGCCTCCGAGAACGCCCGGGACCTCGCGGTGGTCGAGGCCGACTTCGGGCGCCTCGGGCAATCCCGATGAAGCACGGGTGGCAACGACAGGCAAAGCGGATGGGGCCGGGTCAACGGTGACCGGCGTCGATGCTGGCCCCGAAGCTGCCGCAGCGAATGAGCCGGGAACGGAGAGAACGGGTTCGGCGGACCCCGCCGATGACGAAGCGGTTCGAGGCGCGGCCCGGAATGAAGCCTTCCACAACACGGCACCGTCACGGAACGCGTTGTTCTCCCTGTTCACCACGTGGTCATCGGCGGTATTGCCGTAATACGTGCCGTTCCGGTCGAGGTAGGGAAAATCTCCGCGGCTGTCCCGAGTCTGCGCCGAAACAAAGCCGGACCAGACGCCATGTCCTCCGGACGCCGGCCACGACCTTCCCCATCGGGCGCGGGCCAGGGCGGTGCCGAAGCTGCCGGCACCGGCCGAAACCGAGAGCGGCGCGCTCAGGGACCCCGGTGTCACCAGGTTGATCACTCCCGCCGCGGGCGGACCGCCGAACGACGTCGTCTGCGGTCCCCGATAGACCTCCACCTTCTCGAAGCTCGAAACGGGAAGGAGCGCGAGATTGACGAATCCGTCGCCCGCGCTGGAAAGGGGCGCTCCATCCACGCAGACGATCACCTGACCCGGGGTTGAACCGCGCACGCTGGCGAGCGAGAAGGCTCCGAGCCCTCCGTAGCGGTGCACGTGGAGTCCGGCGGTGCGATCGAGAAGATCGGAGACGTCGCGCCCGGGCGGAGCCGCTTCGCCAAGCGGTATCACGGTGGAGAATCCTGGCGTCCGGGTCGGCGTCTCGATCCTGGGACGCGGGGCCGTCACGTTGACGGTGTCGAGGACCACGGGCCAGAGCTGCTGCGCGCGCGCGCGCGCGGGCGCCAGCGTGAGAAGAAGGCCGGCGATCGGCCCAAGACGGCTGATCGTCGATCGACGACGGATAACAGCCGAGCCACAAAAGCGGGTTGGACGCGCGAGCCGACCCACGGTTCCCTCCGGTCCTCGAAAGGGATCTCTCCGTTCCGCGCACCGGCAGGTCTTCTGGCTCTCGGATCATCCCGGGTTCGCGCCTTCCCGGCTCCTTCCGAAGCCAGTGGCATCCTGCGAAACCAGTCCCCGACTACAGCGGCGGGCCCGCGACGGCTTTCGACCGTCTTCCCTCTTGGCTTCCGCCTTCTTGCGATCGGCGGAAGCACACCGGACGCATCAATCGCTCGGTCAAAATAGAACCGGAGGCGTCTCGGGTCAAGGGCTCCCGTGGGGGCACAACGATGAACGCCGACAGGACGTCTCGCGTAGAGGGCGTGGACTTCATGCCACAAGCAGACCCGCGTCCTCAGACGATCACGCGCGGCGAATGCGCTCCGCAGGATTCTCATGGCCAAGGAGAGGTCGACCGGCGAGCAAACCCGTTATGCGCCTTCAGCTCCGGGAACCGCCCTCGACATTCCCTTCCGCCCGGCGCCCGCCCTGCCGGACACCGGTCTCGGCGCATCCCCGGCCGCCGCCTTCTCGACGTCGCCCCCCTCGTCCCGAGCGATATCGGCGAGCGTGCGGCCGGACGCGACGGATCGGGGCTGGCTCACGAGGATGTCCTCGCCGGAAGCGCTTGAATCGCGATGCTTGATGAGGAGCCACGAGGTCTTGCCCGAGCCAGGCGGGAACCCGCGGGTCCGCACCAGCGCCCACGAGCCCGTGAGCTTCTCGCCGGCGAGCGTGAACTTGAGCTCGCCGCGTTCCAGCGCCTGGCCCACGTCGGGGACTTCCGGAATCCAATGTCCGCGGTCCCAGACCATCACCGTACCGCCGCCGTATTCGTTCTCCGGGATGATTCCCTCGAACCCCGCGTACTCGACCGGATGGTCTTCGACCTGGGTGGCCAGGCGCTTCACGGAGGGGTCCAGCGACGGACCCTTCGGCACGGCCCACGAGAGTAGCGCGCCGTTCCACTCGAGACGGAAGTCATAGTGGAGATTGCGGGCCCGGTGCTTCTGCACGACAAACGCCAGCTCAGGTCCGGCCTTCGCCGGATCGCCGCTCTGGTCCGGCTCCGGCGTGACGCGAAAATCCCGCTTCTTGCGGTATTCCTCCAGAGCCATCGGCCGTCTCCTATCGGTTTCGTGGGGTTCCGCGCGTGGCTCGACAGCATGGCACTTTCGGGAATCCGAAGAAAGACCGGCGAACGCCTGGGCGACAGGCGCCCGCCGCGTGGCGTGTGGGCTTGGTGGGAGATCGAACCGCAAGAGCGGAAGACGCGATCTAGACCACCGGCTACAAGGCTCTTCGACGAACCACCCACAGGAGCGAGGACGGATGTCCAATCCGATGAGACGAGACGAAGCAGGGGGCTCGCGGCGGTCAACTCAGTCGTGCTATTCGCCAAACGGCCTCCGGCCGCCTGGAATCCGGATTGTGGACCTGTCAGGACTGCCGTTCTGCCCAAACTGTGTAACATCGGGACGCCGAGAACCGCCGGCTCTGCCGCCACTGGTTTCTCCATCATCCGCTAACAACCGCGGATTCAAGGGATTGGCGATCGGAGGATCCCAGGTGGAGCTGCTGGGTACGAAAGTTGGAAGACACATGATCAAAGAGCAAGACCTCCAAAGGAGGGACGAGATCATGCACAGGATCAAGATCAGTCTTCTCATCGCCGTCGCTCTCGTCATGGGCGGCTGTTCGACCCAACCGGCGGCCGGAGACACCTACGCCGAGGTGTCGATCGGAGCGTCCGGAAGCTTCTACGACGCGCTCGCTCCCTATGGAATCTGGGTCACGATTCAGCCCTACGGCCAGTGTTGGGTTCCGAATGCAGTCGGACCGGACTGGGCGCCCTACACGGTCGGCAACTGGGTCTATTCCGACTACGGCTGGACCTGGGTCGACGACGAACCGTGGGGCTGGGCGCCGTTCCACTACGGCCGCTGGGCGTACTCGGATGACTACGGTTGGTTCTGGGTGCCCGGCACGACCTGGGGCCCGGCCTGGGTCGCGTGGCGTGAAGGGGACGATTGCATCGGATGGGCGCCGCTTCCCCCCGGTCCGCAGTGGGAAGTGGGCATCGGCTTCGCGGCCGGTTTCGATTTCGGCCGGGACATCCCGGCGCAGGGCTGGTGCTTTGTGAACGACCGGGACATGGTCCGGCACCACGTCTATCGGTATGCCTTTCCGCCCGAGAGGAGGGACGCTTTCATCCGGACGAGCCGGGACGTCACGCGCTATGCGTCGGTGAACGACCGCGTGATGGATCGAGGGATCGACCCGCAGCAGGTGGCCCATTGGACCGGCCGGCCCGTGACGCACGTCCGGGTCACGAGCGTGGCCACCCGCGGTCCGGCCCGGACGGTCGTCCGCGGAAACGTCGTCCAGATGCCGCGACCGGCGGTGCGGCCCGGAGGGTCGGCATGGGCCCCCACGCGGAGGTCGGTTCCGCCTGCGGTGATGGCGCAACGCGCGCAGGAGTTCCGGCAGATGAACCAGCGGCAGACGCAGGAACGGCAGCAGATGGAGGCCAGGTATCGCCAGGAGATGGCGGCGGCGTCCGCAGAGCGGCGGGCGTCCATGGAGCGGCAACTGGCGTCGGAGCGCCAGAGCCTGGCCGCTCATCAGGCCCAGGAGCGGGCCGCCATGGCGGCGCGCCAGCAGCGGCAATACCACCCGGCGCCGGGTTCGGCGCCGCAACCGCGCCGACGCCGGTAGCGAACCTGGTCGTCTCTAGACCGCATTATTGGTGACCGCGTCGCGAGGCAACGGAGATGCCCGTCAGGACAAAGTGCGCGCAGCCACCACAGCAGGGGCTCACGAATGATGCGGGCTGGATCAACGAGCCGGAGCGGGATCGGTCCCGCGCCGGCTCGTGGCTCGTCCAGGCCTGGGACCACGGAACGGGCGCAGCTGACGACCCGGGCCCGGGCCGAGCCGGCCGACCCGGCGAGATGATCTCTCCGCCGCGTCCCGCGATATCTGTGATAGATATTAACCAGGTCACTGTGAAAGAGATTGGTTTCGGTGAGTGAATTGGCCCCCGATGCGCAGAAGGCCGGTTTCAGCCCGGTGGGCCGGAAGAGCGAAAGTGAGCCCGCGTTGGCCAACGGTAGAGCCAAGGAAGAAGACTCTGAGCGCGATCCGCTCTGGTACAAAGACGCCCTCATCTACGAGCTCCACTTGCGGGCCTTCGCCGACAGCAACGCCGACGGCATCGGCGACGTCCGGGGCCTGGTGGACAAGCTGGACTATCTCAGCGATCTCGGCGTGACCGCCCTCTGGCTGCTGCCCTTCTATCCGTCTCCGCTGCGCGACGACGGCTACGACATCTCCGATTACACCTCGGTGCATCCGGATTACGGAACCCTGAGCGACTTCCGGCTTCTCATCGCCGAGGCGCACGAACGCAAGCTCAAGATCATCATCGAGCTGGTGTTGAACCACACCTCCGACAAGCACCCGTGGTTTCAGCGCGCGCGGCAGGCGCGTCCGGGTTCGGCCCGGCGGGAGTTCTACGTCTGGAGCGAGACTGCCGACCGCTACCGCGGGACCCGGATCATCTTCAGGGACTTCGAGACCTCGAACTGGACCTGGGACCAGACGGCCCGGGCGTATTACTGGCACCGCTTCTATTTTCATCAGCCGGATCTCAACTACGACCATCCGGCCGTGCAGCGCGCCATCCTCCGGGTGGTCGATTTCTGGCTCGGCCTGGGGGTGGACGGCCTGCGCCTGGACGGGATCCCCTATCTCTTCGAGCGCGAGGGGACCAGCAGCGAGAATCTTCCTGAGACCCACGGGTTCCTCAGACTCCTGCGCGCGCACGTGGACCAGCGGTTTCCGAACCGGATGCTTCTCGGAGAGGCAAACCAGTGGCCGGAGGACGCGGTGGCCTATTTCGGCCGGGGCGATGAGTGCCACATGGCGTTCCACTTTCCCCTGATGCCGCGCATGTTCATGGCCGCCCGCATGGAGGATCGCTTCCCGGTGGTCGACATCCTGAAGCAGACCCCGGCGATCCCCGACGCCTGCCAATGGGCCCTGTTCCTGCGCAACCACGACGAGCTGACCCTGGAGATGGTGACGGACGAGGAGCGGGACTACATGTACCGGGTCTATGCTGCCGATCCCCGGGCGCGGATCAACCTGGGCATCCGGCGCCGGCTCGCCCCGCTCTTCAACAACGATCGTCGGCGCATCGAGCTGATGAACGGGCTCTTGCTCTCCTTCCCCGGCACGCCGGTCCTGTACTACGGCGACGAGATCGGCATGGGGGACAACATCCATCTGGGCGATCGCAACTCCGTACGGACGCCGATGCAGTGGAGCGCCGACCGCAACGCCGGCTTCTCCCGGGCCAACGCCCAGAGCCTCTATCTGCCGGTGAACATCGACCCGGAATACCACTACGAGCGCCTCAACGTCGAGGCGGAGCTGGGCAATCCCCATTCCCTTCTCTGGTGGATGCGCCGGACCATCGCGCTCCGGCGCCGGCACGTCGCGTTCGGCCGCGGCGCGATGGAGCTTCTCCAGCCGGACAACCGCAAGATTCTGGCCTTCATCCGGACCTGTCAGGACGAGGAGGTGCTGGTGGTGGCCAATCTTTCGCGGTTCGCGCAGTTCGTCCGGCTCGACCTGGGCACCAGGCGGGGACTGGAGCCGATCGAGCTCTTCGGACGCGGGCGCTTCCCCGTGATCGAGTCCGCTCCCTATCTGCTGACCCTGGGGCCGCATGCCTTCTATTGGTTCGCCCTGACCCGGCCCGAAGCGCTGGTCGCGGGCGGTTCCGAAGGAGGGACGGCGGAGGCGCCCGCCGTCCAGGCTCCGGGAGGCGTGGATGCCGTGCTGAGCGCGGGAGACCACCGGATCGACCGCGCGCTCGGCCTGCATCTCCAGGCCCAGCGCTGGTACCGCGGGAAGGAGCGCCCGTTCGGCGGCGCGTCCCTGATCGACGTCGTCACCCTGCCGGCGCCATCGATCCGCGTGGCCCTGGTGCGGGCGAGCTACGGCGAAGGAGAGGCGGAGACGTATTGCCTCCCCCTGGCGATCCTGAATCGCGAGCAGGGAGCGCAATTCTCCGCGGACCATCCGCGCGAGGTGGTCGCCCGGGTCGCGGGCGGAGAGGAAGAAAGCCTGATCGTCAACGCGCTGGCCTGGACGCCGGGCATCTCGGCGCTGTTCCAGATGATCGAGCATCGCCGGCGGGCACGGGGCGAAGGCGGAGAGATCCAAGGTATGCGGACGGCCGCCTACCGCCGGCTTCGCGGGACGGATCCGCTGCCGGATCCATCCCCGGCCGCGCCCGAGCGGCGCAACAGCAGCGGCTTTCTCGGCAACCGCCTGATGCTCAAGCTCTATCGCGCGGTCGAGCCGGGCCCCAATCCGGAGGTCGAACTCGGGCAGTATCTGAGCGTGAAGGCCGGATTTCCGCACGTGCCCACGGTTGCAGGCTACCTGGAATACCGACCCGCCAAGGGCCCGCCCTGGACCCTGGCCGTGCTCCAGGCCTTCGCGCCCAACGAAGGGACCGCCTGGAGCCACGCGCTCGATGAGCTGGAACGCTTCCTCGAGCAGGCGATGAGCGCCGGGGCCGAGGTTCCGATTCCGCCCGCTCCGCCGCGAGCCTGGATGGACGCGGCCGCCGTGGCCGTGCCTGCTGAACCGGCCCAGTGGATCGGCACCTACCTGGACGCCGCCCGGCTCCTGGGCCGGCGGACCGCCGAGCTGCATCTCGCGCTGGCAGCGGAGCGCGAGGATCCAGCTTTGGCCCCCGAGCCGTTCACCCTCTTCTACCAGCGTTCGCTCTATCAATCGATGCGCAACCGGGCGGAACGCGCTCTCGAGGTCCTGCGCCGCAAGCTGCCTGATCTCGACCCGGCGACCCGCCCGAACGGCGACCTGGTGCTTTCCGCGACCGCCGAGATCCTGATCCGATTCGCCCGCGTCCGGAATCTCAGCGCGGCCGGCCTGCGCTTGCGGGTGCACGGCGACTACCATCTGGGCGAGGTTCTGCGGTCGGGCTCCGACTTCACCATCATCGACTTCGAGGGAGAGCCGGCGCTGGCGCTGAGCGCGCGCCGGATCAAACGCTCGCCGCTCTACGACGTGGCCGGCATGCTCTGTTCTTTCGGATACGCCGGCTGGAGCGCGCTCCGCGAGGAGGCGCGGACCGGACTGCTCTCCCGAAAACCGGACGCCGCCCTCCGCCGTTGGGTGCGCGTCTGGACCGGCTGGACCGCCGCGGCCTTTCTGCGCTCCTATCTGGACTCCTTCCGGCCGTCCGATCCGCTTCCCGGATCGCCGCAGGAGATCGGAATCCTCCTGGATTGCTACGTCCTGGAGAAGGCCCTCGACCAGTTGGAGCGCGAGCTGCACGAGCGGCCCGATCTGGCCGAGGTTCCGCTCTCCGCCCTGGCCGCGCTGCTGGCGCCGGAGGAGTGAATGGACCGCTTCGTCTGCATCCACGGCCATTTCTATCAGCCGCCCCGGGAGAATCCGTGGCTGGAAACGGTGGAGCTGCAGGATTCGGCCTATCCCTATCACGACTGGAACGAGCGCATCGCGATGGAGTGCTACGCGCCGAACGCGTCCGCCCGCATCCTCGACGGCGAAGGGCGCATCGTCCGGATCGTGAACAACTACTCCCGCATCAGCTTCAACTTCGGCCCCACCCTGCTCCAATGGATGCAGGAGGCCATGCCCGACACCTACGCCGCCGTCCTGGAGGCCGATCGCGTCAGCCGCGATCGATTCGGAGGGCACGGATCGGCCCTGGCGCAGGTGTACAACCACATGATCCTCCCCCTGGCCACGCAGCGGGACAAGGAGACCCAGATCATCTGGGGGCTGCGCGATTTCGAGCATCGCTTCGGCCGGCCGGCGGAAGGGTTCTGGCTCTCGGAGGCGGCGGTCGACCTCGAGACCCTCGACCTGCTGGCGAAGCACGGCGTCAAGTTCACGATCCTCGCGCCTCGCCAGGCCCGCCGGGTGCGCCGCCGGGGTTTCCGAGCCTGGCGGGACGCGTCGGGCGAGCGCCTCGATCCCTCCACTCCCTACGAGCAGAAGCTTCCCTCGGGGCGCCGGATCGTTCTCTTCTTCTTCGACGGGCCGATCTCGCGCGCGGTGGCGTTCGAGGGCCTGCTGCGCGACGGTGAGAGTTTCGCCCGCCGCCTGGCGAGCGGCTTCACCGAGGGACGGGACGGGCCGCAGCTCGTCC
Source organism: Candidatus Eiseniibacteriota bacterium (assembly GCA_963833505.1). Taxonomy (GTDB): domain Bacteria; phylum Eisenbacteria; class RBG-16-71-46; order CAIMUX01; family CAIMUX01; genus CAWHYG01. The sequence continues at coordinate 99,499 of CAWHYG010000004.1, forward strand.
ACATCGCGACCGACGGCGAGAGCTACGGCCACCACCATTCGCACGGAGACATGGCCCTGGCCTACGCCCTGGAGTTCCTCGAGGCCCAGGGTCTGGCCCGGCTGACCAACTACGGCGAGTTCCTCGAGGCCAATCCGCCCGCGTGGCACGTGGACATCTGGCCGAACAGCTCCTGGAGCTGCGTCCACGGGATCGAACGCTGGCGGTCCGACTGCGGGTGCAACACCGGGGGACATCCGGGGTGGAAACAACACTGGCGCGCGCCCCTGCGCGCCGCCTTCGACTGGCTGCGGGACGAGATCGAGCCCCGTTTCCTGGCCGAAGGCTCCCGGCTGTTTCGCGATCCGTGGGCCGCCCGCGACGCCTACATCGAGGTCGTGGTTGACCGCGCCCGAACGGACGAGTTCCTCGACCGGTGGGGCGTGTCACCGCTGGACGAGCGGGCCACGGTCCGGGCGCTTCAGCTCATGGAGCTGGAGCGCCACGCCATGCTCATGTACACGAGTTGCGGCTGGTTTTTCGACGAACTCTCCGGGATCGAGACCGTCCAGGTGATCCAGTACGCGGGCCGCGTCGTGCAACTGGCCGCGCAGGCCCTCAACCTTGACCTGGAGGACCCGTTCCGGGAACGGTTGGAGCAGGCCCGCAGCAACCTTCCGGACTCGGGCCACGGCCGGGCCATCTACGATCGATGGGTCCGGCCGACCCGGGTGGACTTGTACAAGGTCGGCGCGCATTACGCCGTGCGCTCGTTCTTCCAGGAATACGGGGAAAAGGAGCGGCTTTTCGCCTATGACGCCGAGCGCAAGGAGTTTCACAGCCTGCAGGCGGGCGCGTCCCGGCTTCTGCTCGGTTCGGTGCGCGTGCGGTCGATCATCACGCGCGAGGCGAACGATCTCTCCTTCGGGTTCCTGCATCTCGGGGACCACAACCTGAGCGGAGGCGTCCGGAACGAGCTGGAGGCCGGGGCGGTGGCCGCGACGGCGCAGGAGATCGCAGGCGCCTTCTCCGCGGGCGAGGTGGCCCAGGTGATCGGAATCCTCGGCCGCCGTTTCGGCGAGATGACCTATTCGCTGCGGTCGCTCTTCCGCGACGAGCAGCGCAAGACGATCGGCCGGATCCTGGAATCGTCCCTCGCCGAGACGGCCGCCATCTACGGCGGCGTCTACGAGCGGTTCGGTCCGCTCCTGCGCTTCCTTCAGGACCTGGGCTACCCCGCCCCGGAGACCTTCCGTACCGCGGCTTCGGTCGTGCTCCACCGGCGGCTCCGCGAGGCGCTGGCGGCCGAGACGATCGATCACGACCGGATCCGCGCCCTCCTGGATGAAGTGCGCGCGGCGGGCGTTCCCCTGGATGAGGCCGGGCTCGGTTTCTCCCTCGGACTCCGGCTGGAGAGTCTGCTGGCCCGCCTGGCCGCGAATCCGGGCGACCTGGACACGCTGGGGGCGGTGGAATCGTCCTTGCGGCTCATCGCCGTGTTTCCCTCTTCGGTCGTCCTCTGGCGCGTCGAGAACGCCTACTACCTGCTGATGCAGGAGCAGCTCGAGAAGTACCAGGCGCTGGCGGAGGCGGGGGACGAGGAGTCCGCCGCCTGGGTGGAACGGTTCCTCGCCCTCGGCCGGCTTCTTCGAATCGGGGTGCCGAAGTGAGACCCGCGCTGATCTCGAGCTATCGGTTGCAGCTCCGGCCGGGATTCGGGTTCGCCGAGGCCCGGGACCTCCTGCCCTACCTGGCGCGGCTCGGCATCTCCCATCTCTATCTCTCGCCCGTCTGGCGCGCGCGCAGCGGGAGCCAGCACGGATACGACGTCACCGACCCGACGGCGCTCAACGAAGAGCTCGGCGGGATGGCCGGATTCGAAGAGCTGGCCGCGGCCGCCGCCGCCAGCGGCCTGGGGCTGATCCTCGACCTGGTTCCGAATCACATGGCGGTCCACCACGAGAATCCGTACTGGGTCGACGTCCTGCAGTTCGGTTCCGCCTCGGCTTACTCCCGCATCTTCGACATCGACTGGGAATCCAGCGGCGGAGATCACACCCGGGTCTTGATCCCGTGCCTGGGACGGCCGTACGGGCGTTGCCTGGACGCGGCCGAGCTTCAGCTCGAGTGGAGAGGCGGCTTGGAGGTGCGCTACTTCGACCGCCGCTTCCCGCTCAATCCGAGGACGTGGCTGCCGCTCCTTTCGCTCGAACGGCACGGCGTCGACGCCGGGCTGGCGCCCGACCATCCCGGGGTCCGCCGCCTCCGCCAGGTCTGCTCGCTGTTGGAGGAGATCCCGCTTCCCTCGGACCCGGTGCCGGCTTCGGGACGACGTCCCGAGATCGTCCGGTCCGCCGCGTTGATGCTGGCCGAGCGCGTGCGGTCGGAGCACGCGGAGGTGTGGACGGTGGTGGAAGAGAATCTGCGGGCGCTGAACGGCGTGTCGGGCGATCCGCGCAGCTTCGATCCGCTCGATCAAATGCTGGACGCCCAGGCCTACCGGCTGGCCTACTGGCGCGTCGCGACCGAGTCGGTCGGCTATCGCCGGTTCTTCGACATCAGCGACCTGATCGGCGTGCGGGTAGAGATCCCGGAGGTGTTCGACCTGACCCACCGGCTCGCCCTCGAGCTGATCGCCCGGGGCCTGGCGGCCGGGCTCCGCCTCGATCACGTGGACGGGCTGTCCGATCCCGAGACCTATCTGCTTCGCCTCCGGAGCGAGGTCGACCGGAGGACGCCGCCGGACGGTCCCCGGATCGCGCTTCTGGTCGAGAAGGTCCTCTGTCCGGGCGAATCCCTGCCGGAGAGCTGGCCGGTGGAGGGCACGACCGGCTATGAGCGCATGCGCTGGATCACGGATCTCCTGGTCGAACCCGACGGCTTCGTCGTGATCCAGGACGCGTTCCAGCGCTACACCGGGCTCTCGGAGCCGTGGCCGCGGCTGCTCCACCAGGCGAAACGGCAGATCATCCAGGAACTCCTGGCCGGCGAGATGGAAGGCCTGACTTCCCGGCTGGGCCGGATCGCCTCCCACGATCGTTACGCGCGGCATCTCTTCCGCCGGGACCTGACCGCGGCGCTGGAGACGATGACCGCCGCGCTGCCGGTCTATCGCACCTATGCCCGCGACGCCCCGGCGCGCCCGGAGGACCGGAGGCGGCTCGAAGGCGCTCTGTCGGCCCTGGCCGAAATCGATCCCGATCCGGACCTGCTCGCGTTCATGCGCCGCGTGTTCTTGAACGGAGACCTCTCCGGCGGGAGCGGCAGCCAGCGTTCCGAACGGCTCGAGCTCGTGATGCGATGGCAGCAGATCACCGGTCCGGTCATGGCCAAGGCGCTGGAGGACACCGTCCACTACCGCTACGTTCCCTTGACGGCGCTGAACGAGATCGGTCACGAACCGGTTTTGCCGCCCGATCCGCTGGAGGAGTTCCACCAGGGCATGGCGGCGGCGGCGCGGGCGCATCCTCTCGGAATGACGGCGACCGCCACGCACGACACGAAGCGCGGAGAGGACACCCGGGCGCGCCTGTGCGTTCTCTCCGAGCTGGCCGCGGAATGGGAGGCGAAGCTGCGCGAGTGGCACGGCCTCCTGGAAGGCGCGCGCCTTTCCGTGGACGGAATCGAGGTGCCGGACGCGACGGAGGAGTGGTTCCTCTTCCAGACGCTTCTCGGCGTCTGGCCGGAGCGCCCGGAGGATGCGGTCGACTTCCCGGTTCGGGTCGAAGCCTACGCGATCAAGGCCGCCCGCGAGGCCAAGCTCCGCACAAGCTGGCACCATCCCGATGCGGAACACGAAGAGGCGCTCCGGGGCTACGTCCGCGCCGCGTGCGATCCCGCCGGCTCCACGTTTCGGGAGAGCTTCCTTTCCTTCCAGCGCCGGATCGCGTGGTACGGCATGCTCAACTCCCTTTCCCAGCTCGTGCTCAAGATCGGCGGGCCCGGTCTGGCGGATTTCTACCAGGGCACGGAGATCTGGGATCTGACCCTGGTGGATCCCGACAACCGGCGCCCGGTCGACTTCGCGCGCCGGAATCGCCTGCTCGAGAAAGTCGATGCCCTGGTCGGAAAGAAGCCGGAATCGGCCGGGCGCATCCTGCTCAGGGCCTGGGCCGGCGGCGGCGCCAAGCTCAACCTGACGAGCGCGGGCGCTCGCGTTCGCCGGCGCCATCCCGAGCTCTTTCTGAAGGGCGATTACACACCCCTGGCCGTTCGAGGCCCGCGCCGCCGGCACCTGATCGCGTTCGCCCGATCGCGCGGGCCGGAGTGGGCCGTCGTGATCGCGCCGAGATTCTGGACGCAGGTGGCCCGGGAAGGGCAGGCGCCTCTCGGCGCCGCGGTCTGGCCGGAGGAGACGATCCAGCTTCCGCCGGGTGCGCCGTCCTCTTGGAAGAGCGCCATCGGGGGAGAAGCCGTCACTGTACAAGACACCGCAGCCACGCCGGCTGAAGCGGAAGGCGCCGTGATTCCGGTGGCGGACATCCTGGCACGATTTCCGGTCGGGCTGCTGATCGCGGAACCGGAGGCTTGACCTGGACGTGACCTTGGTGCGGCGACACCACCGGACGGTACCGGCTTTGCGTTGACCTTTCCCGCGGCGGCCGCTCTACTATCAAGCGCGGCCAAGTGCCGGCGCTGACGCGGGTGAAGGGGGGATCCGTCATGTCCGTCCGCAAGGGGCTGTTCCAAGGCGCAGCCGTTCCGCCGACCGGGATCGGCCGAGGTCGTGTCATCCAGGAACCGGCTGCCGGATTCATGCTCAAAGGCGTCATGAGGAGCGCGGCCGTGGCGCTGGCGGCGCTCGCCTCCGGGGGGAGATCAAGTATCTCTACCTCCCTGCGGGCGGCGCCTCAATCGACCTGGCCCCCGGCGCGCCTTGAGCCCCGAACATGAGATAGGCTGGGGAAGAGTCAAGTTCGCGCTCCGCGATCCCGGATAGCCGCCCCGCCCTCACTTCACCGCGCGGACCTTGGCTGAGACAACGGAGCGGGCCGCCACTTCGGCGCAGCAGGCGGCTTCCTTCATGTAGGGATGCTCCGCCATCACCTCGACGTCGCGGAAGCCCGCCTCGCGGATGAGAGCCAGGTAATCCTCCTTGAGCGACGCTCCGGCCAGGCATCCCACCAGGGCTTCGACCGAATCCCGGATCTCCGCCGGCGGGGACTCCAACCAGACGAGATCGCTGACCAGGAGACGACCGCCGGGCTTCAGCACGCGATGCGCTTCCCGGAACACCCGGGGCTTGTCCGGCGAGAGATTGATGACGCAGTTCGAGATGATGACGTCCACGCTCGCGGTCTCGACCGGCAGGTGCTCGATCTCCCCCAACCGGAACTCCACGTTGGCGTGGCCGACCTGTTCCGCGTTGGCGCGCGCCCGCTGGATCATGGCCGGGGTCATGTCGACCCCGATGACCCGGCCGGCGGGTCCGACCTCCCGTGCCGCCAGGAAGGCGTCGATCCCGGCTCCGGAGCCGAGGTCGAGCACCGTTTCTCCCGGATTCACGCCGGCGAAAGCGAGCGGATTCCCGCAGCCCAGGCCAAGGTCGGCCCCGCCGGGAATCGCCTTGGCCTGATCCTCCGTATACCCAAGCTCGGCCGGAGACGGCCCTTTCCCGGCCTCGCCTCCTCCGCAGCAGCACGAGCTCGTCTGCGCGATCGTGCCGTAACGTTGCCGGACCAGCTCGCGGGTTTCCTCGTCGCCTCTCATGGATGACTCCTTTCTTCAGAACCGGCCGGAGACCGCACGCCACCGTTCAAAGCCCTGCGGTCCCCACCAAAATCGGTGCTCCATTGGAATCTCCTCCCTTTCAGAGAGGAGATCTTCTCCGTGATCGCCCCCGGCGCGCCCGCGATTCGCCCGTTCCGACCTCGACCAACAGCTCGGAAGCGCCGGTTCAGAGCCTGCCCAGCAGCTCCCGGAGCCGTTCCAGCACCCGCGGCCGGATGCAGTAGCACACGCGCGGGCCGTCGATCTCCCCCTGGAGCAGGCCGGACTCCTTGAGCACCTTGAGGTGCTGGGAGACGGTGGCCTGCGAAAGGGGAAGATGCTCGACGATGTTCCCGCAGAAGCAGCTTCCTTCGCGTTGAAGGAATCGCAGGATGGCGACCCGGGCCGGATGCCCGAGAGCCTTGGCCAGGACGGCCAGCTCGACGTCCTCGGCCTTCATCGGGCGGGCCTTCTTCCCGGCCGATCTCCTGGCTTCCGCCGGCCTTCCTGCTTCCATCGACCGCCTCCTTATCGCCTATCGTCAATATACGATGATTGCCGGCCGGGTGCAAGCGGATTTCGACCGCGGCGCGGAATCTGTTGCGGGGGACTCGGCCGATCCCTACTCTCCTGCCGTCCCGGATCGCGCCGGAACCACCGATCCGGGTGGGGAACACCCGAGGAGAGCCCATGGCGCTGGAACAGCTGACCAAGGAACAGATCGCCACCTGGTCCCGGGAGCAGAAGGACCGCTGGTGGCTCGACAAGGTCTTCAAGGGGAACATGCCCCAGCTCACGATCCGGTCCGCGTTGACCGGATTCCTGCTCGGCGGCATTCTCTCGGCCACCAACCTCTACGTCGGAGCCAAGACCGGCTGGACCCTCGGGGTCGGCATCACCTCCGTCATCCTCGCGTTCTCCATGTTCAAGATCTTCTCGAGGCTCGGCGCGGGAGACATGACCCTGCTCGAGAACAACTGCATGCAATCGATCGCGACCGCCGCCGGCTACATGACGGGGCCCCTGATTTCGGGCATGGCCGCCTACATGATGATCCAGAACCATCCCATGTCCTGGCCGCAGATGCTCTGGTACAACGTGATCCTGTCGCTCCTGGGCGTGCTGGTGGCCTTTCCCATGAAACGGCGGTTCATCAACGACGAGCAGCAGCCCTTCCCGGAAGGCCGGGCCTGCGGCGTCGTCCTGGATACGCTCTACACCTCCCGCGCCGCGGTCGGACTCATGAAGGCCAAGGCCCTGGCGATCGCGGCCCTGATCGCCGGAGGCCTCAACTTCATCACCGGCGAGAACATCATGAACTTCCTGCAGACCCGGGTGCTCGGCCTCAAGAAGTTCTGGAGCCTGCCTTCCAACCTGGACGCCTGGTACTACCGGCTGGCGGACGCCGGGCGCCTGCCGGTTCCCAGGCTGGCCGGGGTGGACATCCGGCAGCTCGGGCTCACCGCCACGATCGACATGTCCATGATCGGGGCCGGCGGGCTCATGGGCATCCGGACGGCGATCAGCATGTTGATCGGGATGGTCATCAACTTCTGCATCCTCGTCCCCTGGATGATCTCGATCGGGCAGATCCCGCCGCGGGCGGACGGCAGTTTCAACCGCATCTACGTGCTCAACACCTGGGCCCTCTGGTGGGGCATCGCCATCATGGTCGCCGCGGCGATCACGACGCTTTTCGCCAAGCCGAAGATCCTCACCACCGCCTTCACGGGTTTCTTCCGGAAACGGGAGAAGGGGCAGGACGTGCTCGGACCCATCGAGCTGCCGCTCTGGGTCTCCTACATCGGCGTGCCGATCCTCGGCGTCATCGGCGTCTGGATGACCCATGCCTGGTTCGGCGTGCCGATCGGCCTCGGCACCCTGGCCTTGCCGCTCATCATCCTCCTGACCCTGATCGCGGCGAACTCCACCGCGCTGACCAGCATCACGCCGACCGGAGCGCTCTCCAAGATCCCGCAGTTCCTCTTCGGCTCGATCAACCCGCAGCATCCTCCGACCAACCTCATGACGGCCACCATGTGCACCGAGGTGGCCGGGAACGCGTCGAACCTGCTCATGGACATCAAGCCCGGATACATGCTCGGCGCCAAACCGCGCCAGCAGGCCATCGGCCACTGCATCGGCATCATGGCGGGAGCCATCGCCAGCACGCCGCTCTTCTACGCGCTCTTCCTCTCCAGCTACCGGCCCGGAATGAACCTCCAGGACGTGATGATCACGAAGCAGTTCGGCTTTCCCGCCGCGCTCCAGTGGAAGGGAGTCTCGGACCTGGTCGCTGCGGTCTTCTCGCAGGGGAAGACGCCCATCGCCCATTCGGCGGTGTGGTCGATGGCGATCGCCGCCGCGGTCGGGATCGGGCTCGAGCTGGTGCGGACCTTCCGCCACCGCGGCTTCCCCGTCTCCCCGCTCGCGATCGGCCTGGGTGTCGTGGTGCCTCCCGACTCGACCCTGGCGATCTTCGCCGGCGCCGGGTTCTTCTGGTTGATGAACCGGCGCTACGAGAGCCGTCCGGGCACGACCGGCCACTCGCTGTGGGTTGAAACCCAGGAGCCGATCTGCGCCGGGTTGATCGCAGGCGCGGCCCTCATCGGCATCACCGACGTGCTCGTGCGGGTCTTCCTGCTCTCCTGAGGAAGGGGCCGCGCTCCGGAGCGTGTCCCGGCGTCAGCTGCCGGACGGCGGCTTCCGGACCTTCGTCGGTTCCGTCCAAGGCCGGCTTCCCGAGCGCACGATCGGGAGCGGCTTCGGGTTGGATGGCGCCCGCGCCCGACGGGCGCGCGTCGGACTCGCCCCGCGCTCTTGTGGTCATCTTCGCGCTGTCACCTTCGTCCTTGCTCGTCGATCACGGACCTTACTATAATACCCCGTCGGCAATCCAGGCGCAGCGGGGTTCAGGCGTCGCTTCCGGCTCCGGATGAGGAGGTTCCCGGCCGGCCGGAGAGACCATCCCGGAATCCCGGAGGTTCCGATGGCGGGAAGTCCTGGCGCCGGTGGATTCAACAGGGGGTAATCATGACTTTTCGCCACGCGCTCCGCGCATCCGCACCTGGACAGCAGGAGTCCAGGGAAGCGCTCAGGGGACGTGCCCGCCGCGCGCCGGCAGGCTCGCTCGCACTCTTCCTGGCCATCGTCGGTCTCTGCCTCGCCGGCCGGGCCTGGGCGGTGGTCCTGGCCCAGAGCACCTTTGACGACCCGAACAATCCCTACGAGGGGTGGATCGCCCACGAGTGGGGCGGCAACGACAACCCGATGCAATACCACCATACGGGCGGCAATCCCGGAGGGTACATCCAGGCGACCGACATCAACGATGGCCTCGACTGGTACTGGATGGCGCCGTCCGAGTTCCTGGGCAACCAGTCCGACGCCTACGGCGGGACCCTGGGCTTCGACCTTCGGCAGCGCTTCAATCCGGGTGAATCGCCTTCGCAGGCGGTGGACAACGACGTGGTCCTGGTGGGGAACGGCGTGACCCTGGTGTATCAGCTCGGGCAGACGAACTGGCCGGCCATCGGACCGGCCTATCCCGACAGCACCGGAACATGGTCGGTCTACTCCGTGCCTCTCGTGGAAACGGACCCCAACTGGCACCTGGGTTCGTATTACGGACCGGCGCCGACGCACGACCAGTTTCGCTCGGCCCTGGCCGATCTGGGGACCCTGGCCGTCCGCGGCGAATACCAGAATGGCGCCGACTACGGGGACCTCGACAGCGTTGCGCTGACCGGCATCGGGCCGGCGGGATTCGCTTTGGCGTCCCCGGCGAACGGCGACTCCGTCATCACGACCGAGCCCTCGCTCTTCTGGCGGGCCTCCGTGGCCACGGCCCAGAACGATACGATCCGCTACACCGTCTTCTGGTCCGAGGATCCGGGGTTCAGTCCGGCCGACTCCGCCGCCGCCGGCACCGATACGACCTATGCATTCGGTCCCTCCGTGCTGACGATCGGCAACACCTATTTCTGGAAGGTCCGGGCCGTGGACGTGAACGGCTTCTTCGCCTGGTCGACTCCTCCGGAGGGCTGGAGCTTCTTAATCTCCCAGGGTAACACGCCGAGCGGACTCACGATCGAGGCGCAATCGACCGACACCGGCATTTTGCTTTCCTGGAGCGTTCCGACCGACCTCACCGCGCTGGGGTACAAAGTCTACCGCCGGACGGGAGACGCGGAGTGGACCTGCATCTCGCCGCTTCTCTCTCCCCGGGCCGGAAAGGTCAGCTTCGTGGACGCGAGCGCGGCGCCCGGCGTGCCCTACCAGTACGAGGTCGAAGTCCTGGGTCCCAGCGGACCGTCCGGGCGCTGGGGACCGACGTCGGCCGAGTGGTCGGCGCCTGCGCGGCTCGCGCTCTCGGTCGGCCCGAATCCGGGGACCGGCGCCGTCGATCTCACCTTGGTGCTGCCGCACGCCAGCGGCGTGTCTCTGCGGTTCCTGGACGCCACGGGGCGGGAAGTGGCGCAGAGGGACATCCCCGGCCTCTCCGCCGGAACGCACCAGATGGCATGGATCCCGGAGCGGGACGGCCGCCTTCTCGCTTCCGGAACCTACTGGGTGCGCCTCGAGACTCCGACCGGAACGGTCACCCGGAGGTGGGTCCTCTTGCGCTGATGGGAAAACGGCGCGCCGATCCAGGTGGACTTTGGCGGCGCGCCGATCTGATCGAACCGAGACGGCGCGCCAACCGGGTCAAACCGGGCTGGCGCGCTGCCGCTTCTGAGCCGGGATGGCCCGCCGACGTCGTCGTGCCCCGGCCCACGGCCCTGCCGATGAGAAGTTCACGGGCTCGAAGGGATCGCGTCTCCAGTCGGGTATTGCGGGTCCTCTGCGGCGGACTGCCGCTCCCGCGTCAAACGTGCCAGAGCTTCTTCAATCCCTCCACCCAGCGCCGGCGTTCTCCCTCCAGCCACTCGGCGGACCCGGAGTACGTGCGCAGCATGACCTCGACGCGGCTTCCCTGGCCATCGGCGGCAATCATCCACCGGAAGATGGAAGGCTCGGGCTCGTCCAGCTCGGCCGCTCCCTCGCCGGAAGCGTCCCAGGCCACGACCCGGCCCCGATATCGCGGGCCTCCCGCAGACTGGAGGTCGAAGACCCCGCCGGACTTCGGCTCGACCCGGGCAGCCGCCGCGATCCAGGATTGGAGCCCTTCCGTCGTCGTCAGGAGCCGCCTCGCCTCCTCCGTCGGCACCGAGAGGCGTCTCAGCAGGAAGAACTCCCGCTTCTCCTTGCCCGCCCCGTGCCGCAGGTAGAAATCGAGCATCGCGAGGAGGACGCTCCAGCCGCTTTCACAGGAACTTTGGATCCGGCTGCCGGCGTCGTCCTGAGCCCAACCGCCGTGTACAAGTTCGAGCGTGCATTCGCCCGGCTGGTTGGCCGCGGAAACCAGCCGTAGATCCACCGTGGTCGAGCGCTCCGCCTCGGCGAGGTCCCAGGTCAGTCTCGCCGACTCTCCCGGTTGAACCGACAGGACGCGGCCCAGCACCTCCCCATAGTCGTCCCAAATCAGGGCGAAGGACGACCCGGCGCGCGGCTCGAAGTCGGTCCAGCCGACGAGCCATCGCCGCATGAGCGCGGCGTCGGTCAGCGCGTTCCAGACACGCTGCGAAGGGGCTTCCAGGACGCGGGTCAGGCGGATCTCGGGAGGCGCGACGTCAGCTCCCGGCTTCGGAGTCGCCGCCGTTCCGGTTCGCGGGGCCCCGGAGCCGGACGAGGCCATCGTGCCCGTGCCGGAAGGCGGCCTGGTCCGGGAGACCGCGCCGGCCGAGGGAACCGAACCGGCCGGAGTCGTCCCCGAGGCTGCGCCCGCCGGCGCCGGCAGCGGCTCGCGGGTCAGATACGTCTCGAGACGCTGGAAGCGCTTCTCCCAGAGGCCCTGCACGAATCCCCGCTCCATCTCGAGCAGCGCGAAGGACCGCAGCGTCAGGGTCAGGTCGGTTCCATCCTTGGAAGGCCAGAAGGAGACGCCGATCAGCCCGCGCACGCCGCCTTCGCTCCACAGGAAACGGAGGTGCCGGTGCGGCGCGATGCGCTGGTAGGAGGCGATGATGGCCTTCCCGCTGTCCAGGGTGACGCCGGTGAGGTCTCCGCCTTCTTCCGGCATGACGAAGAGATCGCGGGCGACCCAGGCGCCCAGCCCCGTGGGAGTGGTCCAGGCGTGAAAGACGCGCTCGAGCGGCCCCGGCAGGGTCTTTTGCGTCCTGAAATAGAAGAGATGCTTCCCTTCCCCGCGCTCCTCCAGCAGAAAACGCAGGTTCAACAGGACCTTGTCCCATTCGAGGGCGACGTTCTCGAACCGCGGATTCCATTCCGGCTCGGACGGCAGGCCGCGATGCGCGAATCGCACCTCCGTCCCGCCCCCGGCGGCATCCGCCAGGTCGAACGAGGCTTCGGTAGTCACCCCGTCCGCCTCCATGAACCAGGAGAGCACGAGCCGGGAGTCGGGAATGAGCTCGAGGATCTCTCCGCGGGCCGTGGCCGGCACCGTGGTGTCCCGCCATTCGAAGGAGTAGCTCGCTCCCTGCTCCGGAGTGAGGTCGACCGCTGCAAAGAGCCAGCGAGAGAGCGTCCCCGGATCCATCAGGGCGCGAAAGACCTGCGCCCGGGGCGCCGCGATCGTAAGGCGCCGCTCGATCGTCCTGTCCGCCGGAACCGTCGCGTTCTGCCGAGTCATCGCCATCCTCGTTTCTCCGCGCATCGCCGCGGGGGGTTGACGCCGCCGTTCCCTTTTTCGCCGGGATTCGGAACGCCCTCGCATCCGGAGGCGCCGGAGCGCTCCGGGCTCAGTCCTGCATGTTCGAGCTGTAGGTGTAGGACTTCACCTGGCCGTCGCGGTCGAACCGGACATAGAGATCGCGGGTGCGCGCGTGCTCACCAATGAGTTTCAGCCGGTAGTGAAGATAGGTCCAGGTCGAATCTCCATCCTCGATTCCGCGCCGGTAGGGAAGCCCGAAGGTCGCGAGCAGGTCCGACTTCGTCGTCTCGCCGATCCTGATCTCCTGGACCTTGCCCGCAGGAAACGGATGGCCGATGGTGGCGCATCCGCAGCAGCCGATGAGGAACAGAAGAGCCGCAACGCTCGCGCGGGCGACGCAGGCTCGACTGCGGCCCGGAGAGTCCGTTCGAGCATCTCCACTCCGGCTACGAATCGTCGCAGGCATCTTGTCATCCCTCCCGGCGCTCCCGCCGATCTTCCGGCCCCTGGTCCCGCCGCGATTCCGACGGCACGCTATCAGGGTTCGCGGCAGGGGGTCAACCTGGTCGCGGAACGAGTATCATGGGCCCCGGCCGGCGGCGCTTGCTCGGCGACGTGCGATCGGCCGAACTCGGTCGACAGAGCTCGGAGGGCGACGCGCGATCGGCGCAGCTCGAGGCGGAGCGGCCGATGGAAAAGGAGGACGGGACTCATGGCCACCAGAAGCCGGCGACCGGCCCTTCTGCCCGCACCGATCCTGCTCATCGCGGCGGGTTGTTCCACAGTGCCCTACACGAACCGCCGGACGATCAACCTGATCCCGGACAGCCAGGCGGCATCGGTCGGGACCGACGCTTACAAGCAGGTCCGGACGCAGTCGGAGCTCATCACCAGCGGACCGCAATACGACGAGGCGCTGCGGGTCGGGAAGCGGATTGCGGCGGCCGCGGACGCGCCCGGTTTCCAGCGGGAGTTCAGCCTGATCGACGATCCCAAGACCGCCAACGCTCTCTGCCTGCCCGGCAGGTGGATGTCGGAGGCGCTGGCCTACGACCACCCGCAGTGAAGACGCTTTGGTGGGGACTGCTGCTGGCCTTGGGCCTTCTTCTTCCCTCGCTTGCCGGCCATGCGCCGCAAGCGGTGGAGTCGATCTACAGCGAGGGGCTCTTTCCGCGGGTCGCAGCGGTCCTGGGATGGATCGGCGAACGCACCCGATTCAGCCTCGCCCAGACGCTCATCCTGGCCGGGGCGGCTGTCCTTCTGGTCGTCCTCGCGCGAGGCGCGGCGGCCAGCGCGCGCGCCCGGGCCTTCCGAGGATTCGGTCCGGCCCGGCGCTGGCTGGCGGCGGCCGCGATCCTGGTCCTGGGATTCCATCTGCTCTGGGGATTGAACTACGAGCGGCCGACGCTCTACCGGCGGCTTTCCCTGACAAGGGTATCGCCTGATCCCGCGCGCCTCGCCCGGTTGACCCGGCACCTGGCGCTGGAAACCAATCAGAGCTATCGGCAAGCCGGCGAGACCGGCGAGATCGCGAGGCCTGAGGCATCGGCTCCGGCAATGCCGGAAGGTGCAGTTCCGGCGCCACCCGGAGGAACAGCTCCTGCGGGTCCCTCAGGCGGTTCGCCCACGGCGGCTCCCACTCGCGGCCGCGGCGTGCCGGCCGCCCTCCGTGGATCCAGTCTGATGATCCCGCGTGATGAGATCGCCGGACGGATCGCCCGCGTCTATTCCGAGCTGGATCCGGCCTGGCGGCGCGCGTCCCTGTCGTGGCCGAAGTTTCCCGCGCTCGCCGGCTGGCTCATGACCCGGCTGGGCATCAGCGGCTTCTACTTCCCTTATACAGGAGAAGCGCAGGTGGATCGGGAGCTGCCCGACGCCGAGGTCCCTTTTGTCATGGCCCACGAGATGGCGCACCAGCGGGGCACGGCCCGGGAAGACGAGGCCAACTTCCTGGCCTATCTGGTTTGCCGGAGAAGCGAATCCGCGGCCGCCCGCTACAGTGGCGCGCTCGAGGCCTTCGGCCTGGCCTGGAACGCGCTCTCGGCGGCGGCGCCGGAGTCCGCCCGCGTCCTGGCGCCGGGTCTCCTCGATCCCGGGCCGAAGGGAGATCGAGCCGCGGTCCGCGCCTTCTGGGCGAGTCATGAGAATCCGGCCATGACGGTGTCGAACCGCGCCAACGACCTCTATCTGAAAACCAACGCCCAGACCTCCGGAGTGGCGAGCTACGGGCTCGCCGTGGATCTACTGCTGGCGCTCGACGCCGAAAGCGCGCCCGCCGGCCGGTGACGAACCCACGCCTCAGTCCACCGGCGTAGGGCTTGCCGGCCGGTAACGACCTCGCACCTCGGTCCGCCGGCGACGCGCTTGCCGGCCAGCAATCGCTCCTGCGGCGCCTCGTGCTAGAATCGCGCGGACCAACGACGCGCCGGATTCAGTCCAACGGGGGGTGCGCACCGGAACAAGCCTGACGCCGGGGGCGGCGTCTCCAGCGCGCGCGGCCGGCCCGCCGACAAGCCGCGCGTTTCGGGAACAAGAAAGGACATCATGACCGGCGAAGACAACTTGCTTCGAGCAGTCGACCACATCGACTGGGAACCGCACCTGGCGAGCCGCGTCGCGGGCATCAAGGGCTCGATGATCCGCGAGCTTCTCAAGCTCACGCAGCAGCCTGACATCATCTCGTTCGGAGGTGGGATGCCCGCGCCGGAATTCTTCCCGATCCGGGCGTTCCAGGAGGCCTGCCACCATATTCTCGAATCCGACGGCGGGAACGCGCTTCAATACAGCACGACCGAAGGGCACCCGCCGCTCCGGGAATGGTTGGCCGATTCGATGGCCCCCTACGGAATCGCCGTCGAACCGGAAAACATTCTCATGACCAGCGGCTCGCAGCAGGCGCTCGATCTCATCGGCAAGCTGTTCGTCGAGCCCGGCAGCGCCGTCTGCACAAGTGCTCCCACCTACCTGGGAGCGCTCCAGGCCTGGAACGCCTACGAGGCGAACTATTTCACCGTTCCCCAGGACGACGACGGCATGATCGTGGATCAGATCCCTGGGATCCTGAACCGGAATCAGCCGCCCAGAATCCTCTATGTGCTGCCGAACTTCCACAATCCGGCCGGCACCACGCTGCCGCTCGATCGGCGGGTGAAGCTGGCCGAGCTGGCCCGCCGCCATGACCTCATCATGATCGAGGACGATCCGTACGGCGAGCTGCGCTACGAGGGCGCCGACGTCACGCCGCTCTTCCGCCTGGCGCCGGAGCGCACCATCTACCTCAGCACCTTCTCGAAGACCCTGGCTCCGGGCCTTCGTCTCGGTTGGGTGGTGGCCCCGAAACCGATCATCAACCGCTTCGTCCAGGCCAAGCAGGGAGCCGACCTGCACACCGGCACCCTGGTTCAACTGATCGCGAACGACATCTGCCAGCGGGGCATCCTGAAGCAGCACGTGAAGAGCCTGCGTGCGGTCTACCGGGAGCGGCGCGACGCGATGCTCGGCGCCATGGAGGAGCACTGGCCCGCCGGATGCTCGTGGACGCGGCCCCAGGGAGGGCTCTTTCTCTGGGCGACGGTGCCGCCACCGATCCGCACGCCCGAGCTGCTCGTCAGGGCGATCGAGAAGCGGGTCGCGTTCGTTCCGGGCCTGGCCTTCTTTCCGCTGGAGCAAGGCGGCGAGAATGCCATGCGCCTCAACTTCTCGTTCTGCACGCCGGAGTTGATCCGGGAGGGGATCCGGCGGCTCGGCGAGGCGATTCGCGAGGTGGCGGAGGGGAAGTGAACCCGTCGCGGGCACCGCGGCGACAGCCCGGGCGCGCCGAGCCGCCAAACCTGTCACACGCGCCGGATGAACCCGTCGCAGGCACCACGGTGCAGCCCGGACGCGCCGAAGCCGGAGCGGCCAATGAAGGAGAAGCGAGCGGAGTGCGGCGGGAGCGCACGATCGTGCGCGGGGCCGCGCGGAGTAGCTCCGACGACCTGGCCGCGCAGGCTTCGGTGCGCCCGGGCGTGGACCTGGTTCCACGCAAAGAAGAGCGCAGACGTTGAAGGCCATGGAGGCCACGGCGTGACGACGAATCGTGGAGTCTGGCTGCATTTCGCGGGAGTGGCCGGAAGCGGCATGAGCGGGCTCGCCCAGTTCCATGCCTGGTCCGGCGGCCTCGCCAGCGGAAGCGACCGGTCCTTCGACCGCGCCTCGCCGGTGTCCTCCCACGCGCAGAACGAGGAATCCGAGGGCATTCGCGGGCATTCTGGAAGCTGCCGGAATCCGCATCGTGCCCCAGGACGGCTCGTTTCCCCAAAGCGCCCGGTTCCCGGGCCAATGTGCGGGGCTCATCGTCTCGACCGCGGTCGAGGACACGGTGCCCGACGTGCGGGCGGCCCGCACTCATGGGATTCCGATCCGCCATCGATCAGAGCTGCTCGCGAGCCTCGTCGAGAAGCAGCGCTCCATCGCGATCACGGGCACGAGCGGAAAATCGACCGTAACCGCCATGGTCTTCGAGATTCTGCGCGGCGCCGGACGGGATCCTTCCCTCATCACCGGCGGCGATCTGCTGCTTCTCCGGGAACACGGCCTCCTCGGCAACGCGTTCGCCGGGACGAGCGACCTTCTCGTGATCGAGGCGGACGAGAGCAACGGCAGCCTGACCCGATACTCGCCCTGGGCCGGCGCGCTTCTGAACCTCCAACGGGATCACAAGGAGCCGGAGGAGCTGGCCGGGATCTTCGCGACCTTTCGGAGCCGGACACGGGGCCCCTTCATCCTGGGAGAGGATCCGAACCTCGATCCCTTCTCGAACGGCGCGATCCGCTTCGGCGTCGGTCCAGCCGCGAGCGTGCGCGCCACCAGCCTCGACCTGCGGCCGGAGGGATCGTCCTTTGACATCGGGGTGGACGCCCGCGCCTGGCCACAGGAGCTCGGGGCTCCGGGCCGCAACGTCGCCCGATTCCGGATTCCGATCCCCGGCCGCCACAACGTGCTGAACGCGGCGGCGGCCGTGGCCGTGGCTCTGGCCGCCGGAATCGCGCTCGAGGCGATCCCCTCGATCCTGTCGGGCTTCTGGGGCGTGGCCCGGCGTTTTCAGCGGATCGGCCGCGCGCGCGGATGCGAGGTCATCGATGATTTCGCCCACAATCCGGAGAAGATCCGCGCCAGCCTCGCGACCGCCCGGCTCTCCGCTCCAAGGATCCTCGCCGTCTTTCAGCCGCACGGATTCGGCCCGACGCGATTCCTGCGCGCCGAGCTCATCGAAGCCTTCGCCGAGGGGCTCGGTCCGGAGGATCGCCTCTACCTGCCGGAGATCTTCTACGCCGGCGGCACGGCGGCGCGGGACATCTCCTCGGAGGAGATCGCCGATGCCGTTCGCGCGCGGAACGTGCCGGCCGTCTTCGCGCGGAACCGCGAGGATCTGATCCCGCGGATCGTCGAAGACGCGAGTTCGGGAAGCTGCATCCTGGTCATGGGCGCGCGGGACCCTTCACTGACCGGGTTCTGCCGCGAGATCCTCCGGCGTCTGGCCGGAGACGAGAAGGAGGATTGACATGCAGAGAACCGCCCGCGGCGAGCGGCGCGTGGTCCGCCTGATCCTGGCTGTCGTCTGCGCCGCGACCTGCGCGGGCGCCTCGACCTCCGCGCTCACCGCGACCCCGGCAGGCACTGCGGGGAAGGCGGATGCCGCCCAGTCCGGCGCGTTACCCCGCTCGCCCGCGACGGGTGCCGGCCATCAGACCTCGTCCGGCTCTCGCGGACGAGCCACCGGAAAACCGGCTTCGGCCGCCGGCCGTTCGGCCCGACGTCCCGCCGCTTCGCCCGCTCTTGACGATTCCATGGCGGCTCTCGCCCGAGTCAATCTCCTCCGCCACGTCGATTCCGCGCGGCTCCTCGCTTTCCGCGACACCTGCGGCGCGAACGAAGCGGCGGCCCTGGACTTCCTGTTCGCCTGGCTTCCCTCGTCCGATCTGGCGGCCTGGCGGGCGGATCAACTGATCGACGACCTCACGCTCGCGTTCCAGACCCGCCGCGACGCCCCCTGGCGGGATCAGATCGACGACCCCACGTTCCGGACCTACGTGCTGCCGCCACGCTCGGCCCAGGAACCCATCCAGCCGTGGCGGCGCCGCCTGCACGACCTGCTCTGGGACCGCGTCAAGGACAAGACGCTCCACGAGGCCGCCCTCGAGGTGAACCGCTTCTGCCGCGAGTACGCCACCTTCATCCCGACCTCCGATCGGGACCAGGGACCATTGACGACCATGGATCGCGGATTGGGCCGGTGCGAGGAGGAGACCATCTTCTACATCGCGGCGGCGCGCAGTGTCGGGATTCCCGCGCGGCCGTGTTATACACCCTGGTGGACGGCCTGCGACAACAACCACGCCTGGGTCGAGGTCTTCGTCGGCGACGGCTGGCATTACCTCGGGGCCTGCGAGCCCGCGGCCGATCTCGATTCCGCCTGGTTTACCGGTCCGGTGCGCCGGGCCGGCCTGGTCTTGAGTGTGGCCTACGGCGAGAATGACGGGACCGCGGGGCCTCCTCACGGCAAAACGGAAGGAAACGCTGCCTATTCCCATGGATTCGGAACCACGCTGATCAACTCCACCGGCGTGTATACGACTCCGGGGGACGTCACGGTCGAGTGGGCCGACATCAATCCGGCCAAACCGACATCTCCGGCCGGGCGGCCCACCGGTCACGGCGCAAGCGTGCCTCCCGCCAGCCTCTACGGCGGCCACGTCGCCGGAGCGCCCTCCGACAGCCTTCGCGGCGGCCACGCCGCCCGAGCGTCCTCCGGCAGCCTCCGCGACGGCCCTGGAGCTGGAGCGCCCTCCGACAGCCTTCGCGCCGCGCGGGACACGACGCGGATCCATGTCTCCGTCTTCAATTCCGGCGCGCTCATGGAGCTCGGCTCGTTCCAGGCCACCCGGGGCATCCGCCTCGGCCCGGGCGACTATGTCGCGTCGTCGGAAGTGCACGGCGTGCCGATCGCGGCGTTGGTCACCGTCCGTCCCGGGCAGACCACCCGCCTCCGGCTCGACCCGAACGCGGATGAAGAGGCGCGGATCGGATGGCTCGAGCAGCCCTTCTGGCTGCGGATCCCCGATCCTTCCCGGCCCTCGGCGGCGAATCCGCAGAATGCCACGGTCTCAGCGGAGAAACACGCGGCGACCGAATCGAACAAGGCCGGCGCAGTTTCACAGAACCCATCGGCAAACTCTTCGAAAGGGAAGCCGAAGCCGGCCGCGCCCGGAGCGGATGGGATTTCCCGCGATCTTGTACAGAGGACCAACGAGCTGGCGGTCGCCCGCCACGACCTCGAACGCGCCAGGACCGGCCGGATCGACTCCAAGACCGTGCTCGAGATCGCGGCGCGCGAGCTGCAGGGATCGCAGGACGAGCACCGCGTCCAGGACCTGGCTCAGCTCTTCGACCACCTTCAGCTCGGCGGCGTCCACGCTCCGGCCTGGGCGGCCTTCCTCTCCGCCTCGAAGGCGGATACCTTCGGCGCCGCCCGCGACCTGCTGCTTCGCATGGATGACAAGGACTTCTTCGAGTGCGACACCAGCTCGGCCCGCCTGGCTCTACGGGAGGCCTATCGGGTGCGCGCCTGGCGGCGAGCGGCCAAGGCGACGGGAGCGGAGTTCCCGGACAGCATCTGGGCCGGCGACGTCCTCTGTCCGCGCATCGGGGATCAGCCGGGCAGCTTCGCCCTCTTTCGCGATCTGCCTCTCTGCGTGCGGTCGGACACCGCGACGGCGCAGGAAACGCGGCTCGATCCGGCGACCCTGGCGCGGACCCCGGAATCTCCGCGGCGAATCCTCAGCCTCTTCGCGCGAAGGATGCACGCCGCCTCCCCGACGCGCCTCGGCCACATCGCCACGCCGTCCGAATCGTGGGCCAGCGGTTGGGCCAATCCCGCCGCGGCCCGGGTCGCGCTGATCGGGCTCTTCCGCCGCAACGGAATTCCGGCACGCCTGGACGCCGAGCAGCGGTGGGTTGAAGCCTGGACCGACAGCGGCTGGGTGCCGATGCGGCCGCTCGACGCTGCTTCCTGGAACCGCAGGACCGGCGCCGTCGCCGAGGCCTATGAGACGCCCGCCCGGCTGGACGTGAGCTTCACCGACCTCGGCGCGCCCATGCTCTCCGCGGCGGGATGGACGCATTTCACGCTCGAACGCCTGGTCCACGGGCGCTTCCTGCCGGTCGACCTGGACTTCCCTGTCTCCGAGGGAAGGCTCTCGATGCCGATCGAGCCGGGCGACTACTGGCTTTTCGGCGGCCAGCGCAATCACTCCGGCGATCCGAGAATCCAGGGGCGCCGCTTTCACGCCGAGACCGGCAAGACCACGTCCTTCGATGTGGATCTCGGGATCCCGCCGGCGGAGTGGGAAACGGAGGATCTTGCGCCTCGCTCGCTGCCCGACTCGACTCGCGACTTTCTCGTCCGGGCGATGCGAAGCCCGGGCGGACAAGCAACTCCCGGGAAGCTCCTGGTGTTCGCCTGGGCGCCCGGAAGCGAACCCTGCCGCCGGACCTCGGATGCGCTTCAGGCCGGAGCGAGAGGCCTGACGGGGCTGGGCCTCGCCGTCGTCTCCCTGGAGATCTGCCCCGATTCCACCGGCTCGTTCCTGGGATCGGCGACGGCGGACCTCTCGCCCGCCTGGTCGAACCGCCGCATCCGGTTCCAGGCCGGCCAGACCCATCGCTTGCTCGGAGTCGACGTCTCCCAGCTTCCGGTCGTCGCCTTGATCGGCGAGGACGGCCGCACGCTCCTCTGGCTCGAGGGCATGCAGCTAGCCGCCGGGGACCTCATCCGGCGATCGCTGGAAGGCGGCAAGTGATTCGCTTCGGACCCCGCCGGATCGCGGTGCCGAGCGGCGCGCGAATCCTGGACGCGAGGAGCCGACCGCCGGGCTCCGGGGCGCAAGCGCGCGCGGCCTCCGCCCCAGCGATATAGGGTCCATCCGCGCCGGAATCGAGCGGGCTCGGGAACGGAGCCTTGTTTCGCTCCAGCCTGGTGGACTATGGTCAAAACGACAGTTTTGGGGCATCGGGAGGTGGCGTACGAATTCCGGCGGGGTTCCTCGCCGACGGAGGTTCCATGCGACCGAGGATGACATCCCGGGAGGTCTCAGGGCTTTTCCTGATCGTTCTCAGCGCGATCTTCCCGAGAGCCGACGCTCGAGCCGACTGCATCAACTACCGCAGCTATCTTCACTTCGTCGGCGGAGTGGCGACGCCGAGCAACGCCTGGAGCGTGGCCCTGGCCGGCCCTTACGCCTTCGTCGCCGATGAGGACTCCGGTCTGGTTGTCTGCGATGTTTCGGTTCCGTCCTCCCCCCGGGTCGTGGCCGGCGCGGGCACTCCCGGCGAAGCGTTCGCCGCGGCCCTGGCCGACACCTGCGTCGTGATCGCGGACGGAGCCGCGGGCGTTCAGGTCTGTGACGTTTCCAATCCGCGCGCGCCGCACCTGATCGGCGGCGTGGCCACGCCCTGGGCGTGGGGCGTGGCCGTGGAAGGCGCCCATGCCTATGCCGCCTGCGACACCGCCGGGCTCGAGGTGATCGATCTCTCCAACCCCGCCGCGCCTCAGGTGGTCGGAGGGATCCAGACGCCTCTCGCCTTCGGCGTCACGGTGGCGGACACCCTCGCCTACGTGGCCGATGCGATCTCCGGCCTGGTCGTCATCGATGTGGCCAACCCGGCCGCGCCGCGAATCCTGGGCAGCGTCCCTGTTTCCGCCGAGGTCCTGGGAATTGCGGTGCAGGGCAACTACGCCTATCTGGCCGCGGAAGACGCAGGGCTCGTCATCTGCGACGTCTCCAACCCCGCGTTCCCGCAGGTCGTCGGCAGCGTCGTCACCGCGGACCTGGCGAACGGCGTGACGGTGTCGGGCAACCTCGCCTACGTCGCGGCCGAAAGCGCCGGATTGGTGGTTTGCGACGTCTCGAATCCGGCTTCGCCGACGATCATCGGGGGCGTGGTCACGTCGGACGCGTTTTCGGTGCTCGTCTCCGGTTCTTATGCCTACGTCGCCGACACGAGCGCCGGTCTCGAAATCTGCGACGTGTCCAATCCCATCTCGCCGCCCCTGGTCGGGAACGTGCCCACGCCCCAGGCGCTCGGCGTCGCGCTATCGGGCACCTGGGCCTATCTCGCGGACTTTTCCAAGGGGCTCGTGGTGTGCGACGTCACGAACCCCGCCGCGCCGCAGATCGCCGACAGCCTGGCGATGCCCAGTCCCCCCTACGGCGTGGCCGTGTCCGGAAACTACGCCTATGTCGCGGATTGGGACGCGGGGCTTCAGGTGGTGGACGTCTCCAATCCTTCCGCGCCGCACATCGTGGGGTCGGTAAGCACCTCCACCTCTTATGCCCAGAGAGTGGCCGTCTCCGGAAATTATGCCTACATCGCGGCGGACGTGGGCGGACTCCAGATCTGTGACATCTCCAATCCGGCGTCTCCCCAGATCGTCGGCACGGTCGACATCCCGGGATTCGCCGCCGGCGTCACGGTCGTCGGCAACTACGCCTACGTCGCTGCGGACGTAGGCGGACTCCAGGTTTGCGACGTCTCCAACCCAGCGGCTCCGAAGATCGTCGGAAGCGAGGAGACGGCGGAATACGCGGAAGCGGTGGCTGTGACCGGGGGGATCGCCTACGTGGCGGACGGCGACGCCGGGCTTGAGATCGTGGATGTTTCCAACCCGTACTTTCCCCAGGATGTCGGCCAGGTCCAGACGCTCGGCTTCGCGGAAGACGTGACCGTGGTCGGCGCCACCGCCTACGTGGCCGACGGAGGGGGCGGCCTTCAGGTCTACGACATCACCAATCCCGTCTCGCCCTATGCCATCGGCTCACTCCCGCTGCCCGACTCGTCCACCGCCTATGCGCTGACCGCGAGCAACTCTTACGTCTACCTCGCGTCGGGATCCGGAGGCCTTTCGATCGCGACGACGCAGTGCCAGCCGCCTGCCCCTCCGATCGGCGCCTTCGACCTCATTTTGCCCGCCAACGGCGATTCGCTCCTCACGACGGAACCCCAGAATGTTCTGGCAATCCTCCCAGCCGGTGTCTCCGGCCGACACCGTCCGCTACACGCTGTTCTGGGCGCAGGATCCGTCCTACGCGGGCGCCGATTCCGCCGCGGCCGGCACCGACACCACCTACGCCTTCGGCCCCGAGGTCCTGCACATGCTCGACACCTATCACTGGAGAGTGCGCGCGAAGGACCTTTCGGGTTACGTCCGCTGGTGCAATCCGCCCGCGGGCTGGTCGTTCACCATCAAGGAAGGCAACACTCCCTGCCAGCTCGTGCCCGCGGCGGCGGTGGAAGAGGATGGGATCCTGATCTCGTGGAAGGTGCTCGATGCGACCGGCGCGAACGGCTTCCGCGTCCTCCGGCGGATTCAGGACGGCGACTGGCAGACGATTTCCGCGCTCCTTCCGGTCAACGGGGCGGAGGGCCGCTATCTCGACCAGAACGCCGAACCGGGCGTTCCCTACGACTACGAGATCGACGTCTACGGGCCGACCGGGCTCGCCGGTCGATTCGGCCCGGTGCCCGCGACGTTGCCCGTGCCGCTCAAGCTCACCGTGAGCGTTCTGCCGAATCCGAGCGGAGCCGCGGCCACCGTGGCGTTCGCGCTGCCCAGATCCGGCGACGTCGTCATCCGCGTGCTGGATGCCGGCGGCCGCGAGGTCTCCCGGGGCGTTCTGCCCTCGGTCAAGGCCGGGATCCATCGCCAGACCTGGCAGGCGCGGAACCGCACCGGGCAGCCGCTCGCTTCCGGAACCTACTACCTGCGGCTCGAAACGCCGTCGGGCCACAAGACGGTCCGCTGGATCGTGCTACGATAGGAGCGCCCGGCGGGATCAGCCGGCACGCGCGGCTCCGGCGGTAGGACGCCCCGGCGCATTGTCCTGACAATGCGATGACCCGGGGCTGTTCGGCTGCGGCACGAACTGTCAGGGCCGGCGGGGATCGAGGGGCGGAAGGGGATTCGATGGGTCAAAATCGGGTGGAGAAGATCACCGAGCGGTTTGCCGCCGGAGTTCCCCAAGGTCAGCGGGTTCACGCCGGCGATTTCGTTTCGATCCGTCCCGCCCACGTCATGACCCACGACAACACCGGCGCGGTCATTCCCAAATTCCGATCCATCGGCGCCTCCCGGATCTTCGATCCCCGCCAGCCGGTCTTCATCCTCGATCACGACGTCCAGAACGAATCGGCGGACAATCTCGCGAAGTACGCCGCCATCGAGGCCTTCGCCCGCGAACACGGGATCGTCTTCTATCCCGCCCGCACCGGCATCGGCCACCAGGTCATGGTCGAGGAGGGCTTCGTGCTGCCGGGGACGCTCGTGGTCGCCTCCGATTCGCACTCCAACCTCTACGGCGGGCTGGGGGCGCTCGGCACTCCCATCGTGCGGACGGACGCGGCGGCGATCTGGGCCACGGGGGAAACCTGGTGGCAGGTGCCGGACGTCGCGCGCGTCACCCTGACCGGCCGCCTGCACCCGGGCGTTTCGGGCAAGGACGTGATCATCGCCCTGATCGGGCTCTTTCACGAGGACGAGGTCCTGAACTGCGCGATCGAGTTCGACGGCGAGGGGATCTCGTGCCTGAGCGTGGATCAGAGGCTGACCATCGCCAACATGACGACGGAATGGGGCGCGCTCGCCGGAGTCTTTCCCTTCGACGCGATCGCCCGGTCCTGGCTGCTGGATCAGGCCGCGAGACAGGCTCGCCGCGGCGATCCGACTTTCTCCGATCGCGGCCGTGGGTCCCGAGACGGCTCGCCGCGCCTCACTCCCGAGATCATCGAGCGGGCGGCGCGCGACAATCCGATCGCCGATCCCGACGCCTTCTACGCCAAGGAGATCACCCTCGACCTCGGCAGCGTCGTGCCGCACGTGGCCGGTCCCAACGAGGTCAAGACCATCGCTCCCCTGGAGGAGATCGAGCGGAAACGCATCCCGATCCAGAAGGCCTATCTGCTCTCCTGCGTGAACGGCCGCCTCGAGGACATCGCCGAAGCCGCCGAAGTCTTGAAGGGCAGGCAGGTCGCGGAGGGCGTCGAGTTCTATCTCACCGCCGCTTCGGCCGCGATCGAAGCGGAGGCGAAGCGCCTCGGAACCTGGCAGATCCTGATTGACGCGGGCGCGCGTCCGCTGCCGCCGGGATGCGGCCCGTGCATCGGCCTGGGCATCGGCCTCATCGGTCCCGGAGAAACCGGGATTTCCGCCACGAACCGGAATTTCAAGGGCCGGATGGGCCATCGTGAGGGCAACATCTATCTCGCCTCCCCCGCCGTCGTCGCCGCTTCCGCCGCCGCGGGCCACATTGCCGCTCCCGCGCCGATGCGGACGCGCGCGCTGACCGGTTCGGTGCGCGAGAACGAATCCCCCGAACTGCCGCCGGGCCGGATCGCGATCCGCTCCGGATTCCCGCGCGCAATCGAGGGACGGCTGCTCTGGGTGGACCAGGACAATCTGAACACCGACGGGATCTACGGCAAGGACTACACCTATCAGGACGGGATGACGCCGGAGCAGATGGCCCGGGTGGCCATGCTGAACTACGACCCGAAATTCCAGGAGATCGCGCAGGTCGGAGACATCCTGGCGGGCGGCTGGAACTTCGGGAGCGGGTCCTCGCGCGAGCAGGCCGCGACCTGCCTCAAGTATCGGGGGATTCCGCTCGTGATCGCCGGATCCTATTCGCAGACGTACAAACGGAACGCCTTCAACAACGGCTACATCGCGATCGAATGCCCGCGGTTGATCAAGCTGCTTCGAGACCGCTACGCCGGCCGCGTGCCGACCCGGCGGACCGAGCTCATGGCTCGCGTCGACTTCGAGGCCGGCACGATCAGGGTGTGGGATGGGGGGCCGGCGGGCGGTTTGGAATCCGGTTCGCGGAGCGATGCCGGTGCCGCCAACGCCACCGGCGCGGGCCCCATGGTGTTCGCTTTCTCGCCGCTGCGCGAGGTGGCCCAGGAACTCGTGGCCCTGGGCGGGTTCGAGGCCGTGCTGGCGGCGCGGCTGGGGCGCGGTTCGTCCAAGGCCGGTTGACACGGCGCGACATCGGTCGCCGCCGGCTTCAACCACGAAGCGCCGGTCGCGGTAACGAGCCGGCACGGCAGGCCGACCACTGGAGGATCTGAGGATGCGCGAAGAGATCCGGAAGCTGTTTCCAGAGTTGAACGAAATCCGGAATCCCGAGCTGCGCAAGAGGACCCTGGACGTCTGGGTCGACGCGGTCGAATCGGGAGGCTGGAAGCCGGACGATCTGATGAAGATCCCCTTCACGCTGCTCGCCGACAACGTGTCGATCATGTATCTCGAGCACGTCCGGACGGTGGCCCGCATGTGCATCGAGATGGAACGGGTGATCAAGGAGGCGTACGGCCCCCGGGCCGCCCGGATCGACCATGACGTCCTCGTGGCCGGGGCCCTCCTGGCCGACGTGGGCAAGCTGCTCGAATACGTCAAGAAGGACGGCAAGATCGTGAAAGGCATGGCCGGGGAATACCTGCGGCATCCCTTCAGCGGCGTCGGCTTCTGTTTCAAGCACGGTCTGCCCGACGCCGTCATGCACGTGGTCGCCACCCACTCGAAGGAAGGGGACCATGTGAAACGCTTCCCCGAGTCGATCATCTTCCACCACGCCGATTTCACCGACTTCGAACTGGTGAAGTGAGGGAGAGCCCATGCCGACCCTGACCCGCACCCTGGCCGAATGGGCCGCCGCGCTCACCTACCAGGATCTCACCCCCGAGTCGATCGACGCGGCCCGGCGCTTCCTCTACGACTCGCTCGGCTGCGCCGCCGGAGGCGCGCGGACGCACGACGTCCGGATCATGGAGCAATACGTGGCCGGCAAGGAGTCCAAGCCCGGCGCAACCGTCTGGGTTTCGGGTATGAAGACCGATCCGGTCGAAGCGGCCTTCCTGAACTCGCTCATGATCCGGGCGCTCGATTACAACGACATCTATTGGAAGGCGGATCCGGTCCACCCGAGCGACCTCATCCCCGCCGCCCTGGCCATCTGCGAGCGGGACGGCCTCTCCGGGCGGGACCTCGTCCTCGGAATCGTCCTGGCCTACGAGCTCGAGATGCGCCTGGCGGAGTTCGCCGTTCCCGGCATCCGCGAGCGGGGATGGCACCACGCGACCCTGACCGCCTTTGCGGCGCCCTTGGTGGCGGGCCGCCTGCTCGGACTCGATCCGGAACGGATGCAGCACGCGGTCGGCATTTCGGCCAGTCGCCATTTCACACTCGGCGCCGCCGTGGCCGGCAAGCTCACCATGATGAAGAACACGGTCGATCCGATGGCGGTCCGCGCCGGGGTCGAATCGGCCCTTCTGGCCCAGGCGGGGTATACAGGCCCGGAGAACGTCCTCGACGGCAAGGAAGGCATGTTCCACTGCCTGGGAGGGGAATGGGATCTGGAGGCGTTGACCGGCGGCCTCGATCAGCTCAGGCGCGGTTTCGCCTCCCAAGGCGCGGTCGGGCGAGACGGAGCTGTTCAGACTCCCCGTTCGGTCACTGCCGGCGGGACGCTCGGTTCCGACGCCGCCGATGGGATGCCCGGTTCGGTCACTGCCGCCAGGACGCCCGGTAACGACGAGGTCGCTGGCCGAGCCGCGAGGGACGCGGCCATCTTCCGCATCTCGCAGTGCGGCATGAAGTCCTACCCCACCGAGGCTCTGACCCACACCCCGATCACGGCGACCCTCTATCTCCTGCATGAGCACAAGCTGTCGGCGGACGACATCCGGGAGGTGCGGATCGAGACCATCGCGCGCGCGGCCGACATCCTGAGCGATCCGGCCAAGTACGATCCGAGGACCAAGGAGGCGGCGGACCACTCGCTCCCCTACTGCATCGCCGCGGCGCTCACGCGCGGGAAGGTCACGCCGGAGGAGTTCCGCGAGGACGTGATCATGGACCCGAAGCTTCGCGCGCAGCTCCTCAAGATCAAGGTCAAGGCCAACGCGGAATTCGAAAAGCTCTTCCCGAAGATGCAGCCGTGCCGGGTCGAGATCGAGACGGCTCGCGGAGAGATCGTGAGCCGCCGGATCGACGTGCCCAAGGGAGATCCGCGCGATCCGATGACGATGGAGGAGCTGAGGGTCAAGTTCGACGCCCTGGCCTCGCCGAGCTTCAGCCGGGAGCGGCGGGATCAGATCCGGGGGGCGATCCGGGTGGTCGAACATCTGGACCCGGTGTCGAGTCTGATGGAGTTGTGCGTGGCGGACATCGCCTGAAGGCAAGCGTGGTCGGTCAACGCCGGAACCGATTCTTGACCTGTCCCCAAGTGGACGTCTCGACCCGCGTGTCCCCGCACCCGACACCGAGCTCGCCGATCTGCCGGCACCCGGCCGGGCTGTTCCCGTTCGCGCAGGGGCTGGTCGCCGCAATCTGAAAGTCACCGTCGGCCGGGCCGCAGAACTCCGGATCCGCCGCGATGTTGTTCTCGATCGTGTAGCCCTGGCCGGGAATCTGCATGGCGGTCGGCCACGCGTCGTTGCACTGGACCTGGCCCTCCGCGCCTCCGGAAAGCTCGACTTTGCTCTTGTAGAAGAGGTTGTTCCGGATCGTGGCAGGTATGCCTCCGCCTGACAGCCCGCACCCGACGAAGGTGTTCCTCTCCACGTCGATCCCCTGATTCGGGTAATCGAGCTGGACCGTCGGATCAGCCCCGGTCCCCTGGTAGGCGCTGTCCCAGAGCAGATTGTCGTGGATGGAGATGGCCTCGTATGGAAACGGCCCTTCGGGAATGCCCTCGTAGCTGGTCTCGATGGCGGTCGCCGCCGGCACCGGACCGGCGTCCATGAACTGATTGTGCGCTATGGTCACGCTGCTCACATCGACGAGCCAGAGGCTCGGGCCAATATCCGTCGCGTTTGCCTGGAAGGTGCATCCTTCGACGTCGACGGTGGTTCCTGACAAGAAGAGCGCACACGTGCCCTCCGTAACCATGTCGAACTCACAATCACCGACCTCCACTTCAAGGGCCTCGCTGGCGACCATGCCCTCGCTTTCTCCGGCGCAGCAGTTGTTACGGAAGGTGCAGGAGTGGATCAGCAGGTGATCCAAAACGTCCGCATCGAGCACCGATCCCACTCCGAACTGAAACGGGGTGTTGTCCTGGAACGTGCAGTCCGAAATGTCCATATCGGGGAACGGCCGGTCCGAATTGTGAGTCCAGTTGATCGCTCCGCCGGTGGTAAATCCTTCCCAAGTCGTGCCGTGGCCGTGCTGCAACGTCAGCCCGCGCAGGCCGAGTGAACCTGCCGCGTCCCCGGAGGAGTAGATGATGGAGCCCTGTCTGCCCTGGATGGGCAAGTCGCCGTCCAGCACGGTCGCGCCGGCTCCCTCTGTACCGATGAACGTGAGGGTCTTGGTCTCCGTCGGAATGTGCTCATAGTACGTTCCAGGGCCGATCAGGAGCGAATCACCCGACGTGGCCTGCAGCACGATCGCGCCGATCTGATCTCTTGGAATGCCGGGGTCGTGCTGGATGATCCACGTCCGGGCCAGGGAGCTTGCCGGTGTCGCGAGGGCCAGGGCCAGCAGCAATGCCGGCCTGATGGCCGCCCGGGGCGCCGATCGGAACGCGGCCCATGGAGGCGTGTTCATCAGCTCACCCTGTTGTTCCTTCCTGCGATCGATTCGACACCGGACCGGGAAGACTCAAGGGAGGCCCGACGTGTCGAACCACCGTTCACTGACGACAACAGAGTACGCCCTGCAGTGGGTCTTATCAAGCGCCGTCGCAGGAGCGCGCCGATCGGCATCGCTCTGTGAGCACGCATGATGCGGCCCTGCACACCTTGGGGTATCATGAAGCGCGGAACGGCCCCGACTCTCGCGGACGAGAGTGGCATTTCCCGATGTCTGTGCCAAGAGTATTGAGGCCAAGCGGACCGGATGGCGCTCCGGCAGCGCGATGGTCCACCGGGCGGAGTGTGCGGGATGGCGAAAACACCGAAACGGACAGAGGGCGTGCGGGCGCGCAAGGCGGCCGGCGGCGGGGGAACGGAGCTGGCCCGATTGCGCAAGATCCTGCGCTCCATTCCTGGGGCGGTCGAGAAACTCTCTCATGGAGAGCCGACCTGGTTCACCGGGGAGAAGGGCCGGGTCTTCGCCATGTTCGACAACCACCACCATGCGGGCGCCCACATCTCCGTCTATGTGCCGGCTCCCCCAGGGCTGCAGCAGAATGCTCGTCACGGCCGAACCGGAGCGCTACTGGGTGCCGCCCTACGTCGGCCACAAGGGTTGGGTGGCGCTCATCCTCGATCAGAGTCCCGACTGGGACCGGGTGGAGCTGCTGGTCCGGGCTGCGTTCGACGAGATGGCCCGGCCGAGGCGGCGCTGACTCGCTTCATCCAGCGCGGCTATTCGGTCCCGGCGCTACTGTGTAGGATGCCCGGCGGCGGCGCAGCTCCATTGGACGCTTTGATCCGACTCGCCGCATCGTGGCCCTTTTGCCGCCGTTCGGCCCCCCCCCATCGGCCCATCGGATCCCGGCGAACACCATCAGGCTTGTGCCCGCGTCCACACGGCGTATCCTGCCGTTCCGACGGAGCGCAGGATCAGGTTCCGGACTGATCGCGAAACCCGGGGCCCGGCCGAACCAGAAGGGACCAGGGACCCGGCCGAACCAAAGAGACCGGAGTTCCCGCCGGACCAGAACAGACCAGGTTGACGGCAGTCCGGAGCGGATCAGGGGATCTCCGGTGGAGGATTCATGGACGTCCTGGTGTTTCTTATCTACATCCTGGCGGCTCTTCCCGGAATTCGTGCCTTGCTCGGTTTGTCGAGGGGACAGACGAAGGGCTGGCGCCGGGGAATCCTCGTCTCTCTGGTCCTCATCGTGCTGCTGGCCCTGGCGCAGGCGGTCCTCGGGATCTACGCAGATCTGCTCTGGTTCCGCGAGCTGGGAGCGGCGCACCGTTATTGGACCGAGCTGGAGGCACGTTGGATCACCGACTTCATCGGAGCGCTCGCCGCGTTCGTGGTTCTTCTGATCAACTCGCTCTTCATTCCGCGCGGCTCCGGCTGGCCGCCGGTGCTGTCGGTGAAAGGCAAGGACGAGCCCGGCGGGCTGGAGTTCCGCGACCTGGGAGACGGCCGATGGGCGCTGGCCGAGGCCCGGTCCACGCTGCTCCACGCGCTGGATCGATTGCGAATCCCCATCGTGATCCTGCTCTCGCTCGCCCTCGGAGGCGCGTTTGGATCCAATTGGTGGACGAACCTTCTATATCTTCACCGCCAGTCCTTCCACCGTGTCGACCCGCAGTTCGGGCAGGACATCGGTTTCTACGTCTACACGCTGCCGTTCTGGAATGCGGTGATCTATTGGCTGGCCGGGGTCTTGGTCGTGGCGCTGGTATTCACCGCCGTGCTGCGCCTGCTCTACCTCTCCGATCCGGCGCCTTCGCTGCGGGCACGCACCGGGCCGGTCCGGCGGGGGATGCGGCACATCGGCATCCTGATCGGCGGCCTCTTCCTTCTCGGCGCCGCCCGGACCTGGATCTCGCGGTTCGAACTCGTCTATTCGCGCAGCGGCCCCCTGGTCGGAGCTTCCGCTGCGGATGTGCACATTGCCGCCCCGCTGATCCAGGCATTCGCCGTCACGCTCGCGCTCCTGGCCGTCGCGGCGGCCCTCTTCGCTCCGCGGGTCCGGCGCCGGTCCTTGGCGGGGTTCCTCGCCGTCTGGCTCGGCAGCGCGCTTCTCGAAATCGGGATCATTCCCGCGGCCTACGAGGCGTTGGCGGTCAAGCCGCAGCAACTCCAGGCGGAATTGCCCTACGTCAAGCGCCACCTGCAGATGACGCGCGAAGCCTTCGGACTCGATTCGACCCACGTCCACGTGATCAATCTCCCGGAGGCCACCGAACTGACCTCCGCGGCGGTCGCGGCTGATTCCTCCACCATCCGGAATCTCCGTCTCGCCGACTGGCGTCCGCTCCTCCACACCTATAACCAGCTCCAGACGCTCCGCACCTACTACCGGTTCGCTGACGTCGATATCGACCGGTACGACATCGGCGGCGGGGAGCGCGCCGTCATGCTCTCGCTCCGCGAAATGGATGAGTCCAAGGTCCCCGCGGCGGCGGGCAGCGGCGGGTGGGATATCAACCGCTGGTTCATCTATACCCATGGCTACGGCCTCTGCATGAACAGCATCAACTCGTTCTCCTCCGAAGGGATCCCGACCCTGCTCATCCGCGATCTGCCGCCGGTGTCCCTGGCGGGGGTCGGGAAGGTCACCCGGCCGGAGATCTACTACGGCGAACTCACCACCGAGCCGGTCATGGTCCGCGCCCGCAAGCAGCAGGAGTTCGACTATCCGCGCGGCGACGACAACATCTTCACGACCTATGAAGGAAAGGGGGGCATCCGCCTCGGCACCCTCTTCTCCGGGCGCCGGCTCGCCTTTGCGCTCCGGTTCCACTCGGCGAAGTTCTTTCTCTCCTCCTACATCGGCCCGGAGACCAGGATCCTGCTCAACCGCGACATCACCTCGCGCATCGATCGCCTGGCGCCGTTTCTCACGCCCGACGGGGACCCCTATGTCGTTCTCCGCGAGGACGGTTCGCTGGTCCTGGTGCGGGACTTCTACACGACCTGGAACGAGTACCCCTACGGCACGGTCGAGAACGGGGTGGCCTACATCCGGAACAGCGTCAAGGCCACGCTCGACTGCTACAACGGTACGGTCAAATTGTACGTGGTGGATGAGGGTGATCCACTGATCCGCGCCTACCGGGACATCTATCCCGATCTGTTCGCGCCGGGCTCCGCCGTGCCGGCCGATATCCGCCGGCACTTCCGGTATCCCGAGGATCTGCTTTCGCTCCAGGCGGCGGTCTATGGCAGCTTCCACGTGCGCGACGCGGTGACCTTCTACAACCACGAGGACGTGTGGGAGACCGCCAACGAGGTGGTCGAGGGCGCTTCCGGGAGCGCGGAACCGATCCCGCCGTACTACGCGGTCATGCGGCTGCCGGAGCAGAAGCGCCCCGAGTTCCTGGAGATGCTGCCGCTTACGCCGCGCGACAAGGACAACATGATCGCCTGGATCGCGGGACGCTGCGACCCGACGAACTACGGCCAGGTCATCGCCTACCACCTGCCCAAGGGCTCCATCGCGTATGGACCGCGGCAGATCGAGGCCCGCATCGACCAGGACCCGACCATCTCGAAGGACCTGTCGCTCTGGAACCAGCAGGGATCGCAGGTCCTGCGCGGAAACCTGATCACGATCCCGATCGCGGGATCGTTCCTCTATGTCGAGCCGTTGTACATCCAGGCGACCGGGGGCAAGATCCCCGAACTCAAACGTGTGATCGTCGCGACGCAGAAGGACGTGGGCTACGGGACGTCGCTTGAAGAGGCTCTGGGGGACCTGTTCGGAGCTTCGGTCGCGGCGCTGGCGCCTGCGGAAGGGGGTCCGTCGCCGGCGGCAGAAACCGCGGGTTCCGGAGGTTTCGGGTCGGTCGAAACCGGCGCCCGTGGTGCTGAGGGAGGCGGTGGGCCTGCCGGCGGGGAGGCCGCTTCGGCGGGACACGGTGCGGGGGAACTCGGTGCGGGGAACATCTCCGCCGGCGAGAACCCCACGATCCAATCCGCGGCGGAGCACTTGCGCCGTTACCAGAAGCTGATGGGTGAAGGGCGCGCCGCTGAGGCCGGGGCGGAGTTGGACAAATTGGCCAAGGACCTCGACGCCTTGTCGCACGCCGGGTCCAGGGCCAGACCTTAGCCTTAGCCCGGGCCGGAGCACGGGCACGCCGGACAGCGATCGTCCTGGCCTACGAGATCGAACTGCGCCTGGTGGAGTTTGCCGTTCAAGGCCTCCGGGAGCGATCCGCGGGGGTCGCGCTCCGCGGGCCGCGGAGCGCATGCTATCTCTGCAACAGGACTTTCGCCATGGTGCAGGTGTGATCGTCCCGGGAGAGTCTCACGAAATAGACTCCGTCCGGAAGGCCGGCGGCGTCCCAGAGCAGACTTCCGCTGGTCACCTTCTTGAAGGCGGCAATCTGTTTCCCGGCCGCATCAAAGAACGCAACGTCCACGGGTCCCCGGTTGCCGGAAATGTCAATGGTCAGGCTCGACTTGAATGGATTGGGATGGCACGCGACGCTGATTCCCGTCCGGGCAGCCGGAAATGGTACCGACGTCGCGACTGGCAGCAAGGCCTCGATGGATGTCGCCAAACGATGACCGATCACATCACCTGCGCCGAGCCCCTGGATATCCGGGTAATGAACGTAAGGAATATCGCTGGCGTCGGCACCGGCATATCCGTACCCGGTGGCGACCGCTTGATTGATGGCGGCATTCACCGCGGCTGAAGTAGCGCCGTCGTTGACAATATAGAGGAGCTTCGAACCCGGGAAATCGCTGGTCAGGTTGTCGTAAAGCACCTTCAATCCCGCATAATAATCGGATTGGGTCGCACCACAGTCGCCATCCGAATATCCCTGCCACCAGACAACGAACTCCACGGTCCTTGAAATCGACTGAAGACTTGCTTTCGCGAGATTGTACTGCGACCCATTCCAGTACCACCCGCCACAAGCGCACGGGAGATCCGGGGCCAGGAGGACCGAGCCGCTCACGCTCCAGGCATGAAAGGCGATCGGGATGCCCAGGGAGGACACCAGATCATTACCGAGGCACACATCACCGTCCGCCGAAGGATCTACCCAGCTCCAGAGGATGGGGTCATCCGCGGCGCAACCACCGCACGTACACCCTTCTCCCCCGTATTGCCTGAGAAGTGAATCGGGGACGTAGTCATTACCACCCCAGAACACGCCTTCCGAACTGGATTCATTCATCCAGAGAGAATTGCTTTGGCCCCAGACGGCGATGATGACTCCAACACCCCAGGGATTGGAACCATTGGCATGAACACCGGTGGCCGGCTCTTCCCTGACCTGGACATCGTACCATCCGCCTTGAGGAACAGCAGCCAACGTGCCCGACCAGGATCCCGATCCGATGGTGGCACCGGTGAGCTGCGTCCAGGTCATGACTTCGGTTGTGGTTCCGTGGCGAACCACTCTGGCGTCGACGGCAGTTGGGGTGGTTCCGGCATAGGTTCCCGATAGCGGAATGTCCGCTGTGGTTCCTCCGATATCCCGTTGATAAACCCGGGCCGGCAAGTCCCTCAGGGCGATCGTGTCCGAATAGGCTCGAAATGGAGTCGCGAGGAGGAGAAGAAAGGCTGTCGTGCAGACGCTTCGCAGACCGCTTGGCAGCATGAAAAAGCCTCCTCTGTGCAGCTCGCAGGGAATTCTAAACGGCCCCTGGATCCACCGGCACAAGTATACCGAGGATCGCCGTCGGCTTCAAGCGCGTGTTCAAGCGGCAGGGGTTGCGGCAAGGCTGTCAGGTGGCCCTCCGCGGCGGGTGCGAAGACCAGAAACCCCGCACAATCCGTCCGCCCTGTCGTACGCCTTCCGGCCAGGCTTCGCCCGTCCCGGCGATGAAGGAGGCCATTTCGCCGGCCTCCGGGACATCACCAGATGGTTACGAATCGCTGGCCACGAGACCGGGGCTCCACCTCGGCGCTCCGGCTTCTGTGGGCCACCCCACGGAGCGGAGAAACATGACTTCGTTCGTCAATCCGGACCGGGTGACGAGCCCGATGGAGCCGTGTGTGGCGGACGAGGCCTGAGCGCGCATGCCAAGCGCGCTGCTTGTCGCGCCGGTGCCCGATGGTTTACCCTTCTCTTCGCGCCGGCGCCCCTTGAGGGGCGGCCGGCGTTCGAGTGACTCGCGCGCCGTTTCCGAACGGATAAAGGCGACGGCCCGTGCCAGCGGAGCATGACAGCGGACTGGAATCGGAAGACATCGGACGGAGCCGCGAACATTCCGGCCGCGGCCTTGAAGACGTCGGCCGGCCACGAGCCGGCCCGGAACCGGAGCACATCGGCCGGTGGCGAACCGGCCGGGAACGGAAGCGCATCGGCCGGCGACGAACCGGCCCGGAACAGAAGCACATCGGCCGGTGGCGAACCGGCCAGGAGCCTCAAGAGCGCCCCAGACAGGGAGAACGTCCATGACCATCGGCAA
Organism: Candidatus Eiseniibacteriota bacterium; assembly: GCA_963833505.1. Taxonomy (GTDB): domain Bacteria; phylum Eisenbacteria; class RBG-16-71-46; order CAIMUX01; family CAIMUX01; genus CAWHYG01. The sequence continues at coordinate 135,999 of CAWHYG010000004.1, forward strand.
GTCTCCGGAAGAGGTCCCGCCCCGCGGGTCTGATCCATCCATCAGCGCGGTCGAGAACGCCTATCGCCAGTTTGACCAGGCGGCCCGGGAGCTGGGGCTGTCGGAAAACCAGATCGCCACGGTCAAGCTCCCGCGCCTGATCGTGGAGGTGAACCTCCCCGTCCAGATGGACGACGGCCAGATCCGGATCTTCAAGGGCTACCGGGTCCAGCACAGCAAGATCCGCGGGCCGGCCAAGGGGGGCATCCGGTTCCATCCGGACGTCAACCTCGACGAGGTGATCGCCCTCTCCTTCTGGATGACCTTCAAATGCGCGGTCGTGGGCATCCCCATGGGCGGAGGCAAAGGCGGGATCGTGGTCGATCCAGCGAGCTTGTCCTTCACCGAGCTGGAACGGCTGTCGCGGCGCTACATCGCGGAGTTGATCGAGGTCTTCGGCCCGGATCGGGACGTGCCCGCTCCCGACGTGGGGACGAACGCGCAGATCATGGGCTGGATGATGGACACCTACATCATGCACACGCGGCTCCATCAGCCGGCGGTCATCACGGGCAAGCCGATCGAGATCGGGGGCTCGGCGGGACGGGTCGCGGCCACCGCCCGCGGGATCCTCTTCACGATCCGGCGCTGGGCGGAGCTTACGCAGAAATCCCTTCACGGGATGACCGTGGCGGTGCAGGGATTCGGGAACGTCGGCTCCTGGTCAGCGAAGCTGCTGCAGGAGGACGGCTGCCGCGTCGTCGCGATCGCGGACGTGACCGGGGCCTATCACGATCCCGACGGGATCAATATCGAGGCGGCGCTGGCCCACGCTCGGAGCCACAAAGGCCTCTTGACCGGATTCGAGGCGACTTCCGGCGTACGCAAGCTCGAGACGGAAATGGAGATCCTGGAGCTGCCGGTCGACATCCTGGTTCCGGCGGCGCTCGAGAACCAGATCACCAAGCACAACGCGGGCAGGGTCAAGGCTCGCCTTATCGCCGAGGGCGCCAACGGGCCGGTGACCTACGAGGCGGACGAGATCCTCAACCGGGCCGGCACGGCCCTCATCCCGGACATTCTCTGCAACTCGGGAGGCGTGACGGTCTCCTATCTGGAGTGGGTGCAGAACAGGAGTGGGTTCTACTGGCACGAATCCCAGGTCAACCGGGAGCTGGAGAACATCATGAACACAGCCTTCGACGCGGTCTGGGCGGAAAGCCTGGAACACGGCGTGTCTCTCCGCGTGGCGGCGTTCATGGTGGCGATCGAACGGGTCGTCCGGGCGTTCGAGGCCCGCGGGCTGTTCGCCTGATCCGACGGCCCGATCCACCGGTTGCGGGCCTGGCCGGATCCCGGCTTCTGAAGCTGCGGCCGCCACCCGACAACCCGAGTCCCGCTTCCGCCGCGGCGGTCGTGGGACTGCCGTTTCGTGTCGTGGCCGGCGTCTTGCAATCTTGTGCCGGGCCCGACCTCCAACGAGTCGGACCCGCGTTCCCTGGCGCCTGGCGACCGCCGGCGCTCCCGGCGCGTAAACATGCCGGAAATTCGCCTCTTGCGACCCGGGATCCAATTGACATTTGCCGGTCTATCGCGTCCACTTATCCGGTCAGGACCGACAAAAAAGCATGGCTGATCCGGCCGCACCCGGGTCGGGCATGGAGAGGCTGCGGGAGGAGGAGGTGACATGTTCGACACGGGCAATACCGGGTTCATGATCCTGGCGGCAAGCCTCGTCATGCTCATGACCCCGGGCCTGGCGTTCTTCTATGGCGGGCTGGTCGGCCGAAAGAACGTCCTGGCCATCATGATCCAAAGCTTCGTTTCCATGGGGATCACCACCGTCGTCTGGTACATCTGCGGCTACTCCCTTTGCTTCAGCGGCGGTCAGGGCGGCGTCATCGGCAACCTGAACATGGCGTTCCTCCGCGGGATCGACGTGAAATCGGTCTTCGAGGGAGGCACGGCCAACATCCCGACGTTCGTCCACTGCGCCTACCAGATGATGTTCGCCATCATCACGCCGGCCTTGATCACCGGGGCCTTCACCAACCGGGTGCGCTTCGGCCCCTACGTCGTCTTTCTGGTTCTCTGGCTGCTGTTCGTCTATTTCCCCTTTGTGCACATGATGTGGGGCGGCGGACTTCTGGCGAAGTGGGGCGTCCTGGACTTCGCCGGCGGCATCGTGGTCCACACGATCGCCGGATTCGCGGCCCTGGCCTCGGTCTTCTTCGTCGGGAGGCGCCGCGTGCCCGATCCGGGGCTTCACAGCATCCCGCTCGTGGCGCTGGGCACCGGACTCCTGTGGTTCGGCTGGTACGGCTTCAACGCCGGCAGCGAGCTTCGGGTCGACGCCGTGACCGCGCAGGCGTTCATCAACACCGACACGGCGGCGTCCTTCGCGGCCGTGGTCTGGCTGATCATGGCCTGGTCGCTGGAGCGGAAGCCCAAGTTCCTCGGCCTTCTCACCGGCGCGGTGGCCGGGCTGGCCACGATCACCCCGTGCGCGGGTTACGTCACGATCTCGAGCGCCGTCCTGATCGGCTGCCTCTCAGGGATCGTCTGCTACTTTGCGGTCGCGTTGAAGAACCGGCTCGGTTGGGACGACGCCCTGGACGTGTGGGGCGTGCACGGCGTGGGCGGCCTTCTCGGCACCGTCTGCCTGGGCGTCTTCGCGGCCCAGTCGGTCAACCCGTCGGGAACCAACGGGCTCATCTACGGCAACTCCGGCTTCTTCGTGAAGCAGGTTGTCGCAGTGGTTGGCGCGGCGGCCTACGCCTTCGGGTTCACCTGGGTCATGCTCAAGGCCATCAGCCTCGTGACCCCGGTCAAGGTCACGGAGGCCGACCAGGTCAAGGGCCTGGACGAGGCGCTGCACGGCGAAATCGCTTACGTTTGATCCCGGGTCCCGCCACGGCGGGCTTCGATAGTGGCCAGACGGGCCGAACGGCACTTGGATGGGGCCGCCGGAAGAGTCCGGCGGCCCCGCGCGTTTCGGCCGGAAGCGGCTTGGCAGGTTTCCGCGTCCGGGCGTCCCATTGGACGGAAGCGGATTGGTGGGCCTCGGCGACCAGCATCCCGAACGGCGGAAAGCCAATGGGTGGGTCTCGGCGGCCAGCATCCCGATTGGCGGCGAGATCGACCGGAGAATATTCTGCGTCCACCCCTGCCCAGGTGGAGAAATTTCGCCACCTGGGGCGCCACACGTCCACACACCACCCGAACGCCCCGGCTGCAAGGGTGGCAGAACAAACCGCAATTGCGGATAACCGATTGTGATAGACCAAAATACCAGCAGGCACGAGACGGCTTTACTCCTGGCACGGTGGTTGAGATGGGTTTTCGGAGGTCGCAACTCGAAAGGAAGAGTCATGGAGCTGATCGCCCGCACGCTCTCCGTCTCGTTCGCGCTTGGAATGCTGGTTTCCGGCCGCTTGCTGTTCGCGCAGGAAGAGCAACATCCGGGGGCCGCCCTTGCTGCCGGCATGTCTCAGTCCGAGCCGGCGGCCGCCGCCCTCCCGAAGTGCGCCCTCCACGGCGGCGCCGTCGTCAAGACCAAGGCGCATTCCTTCGAGATCGTGCCGGCGCCGGACGGAATCCGCGTCTACCTCTATGACCAGGATGGGAGCCCGATGCTGGCGGACGCGACCGCGGGAACGATGACCTTCGCGGTCGGGGACAGCTCGAAGCGGGAGATTGCCTTGTCGCCACGGACGCCCGGCGCGGGAAAGGCCGCGGTGTACTTCTGCACCATGCACCCGGACTTCGTCCGAGACGCCCCGGGGCGATGCGACGAATGCGGCATGAGCCTGGTGCCGCAGAGCTGCCTTTTCGCGACGACCGACTTCATGGCGGGCCGCTCGCGGACCATCGAAACCACGTTCGCGATCCGTGGACTCGCCGGCGAAGAAGAGGAAGCGACCTTCACCCGAACCTGGCCCGCGAAGCCGGCCCGCGCCCCAGGCCCGCACGGGAAGGGATCAGCCAAGAAGGTCGCCTGATGGCGACGGAAGGCACCACCGCGTTCTTCCCGAAGCGGCGCTCATCGGCCTCCGTCCTTCTAGTCGCGTCCGTGCTGGTGTTCGGCCCGACCCGCGCTGCGCCGCCGGCCGAGGCGCTTCCTGCTCCAGCCACGTTTGCGCCCACGATCCAGGCCAATGCCTTTCCGGCTCCGGCCGCCACGCTCGCGCCCGCGACCCAAGCCAGCGCGTTTCGTTCGCCGGCCGCGGCCGCGGTCGCGGCTCCGGCTTCGGCCGCCACGTTGGCGCCTGCGACCCGGGCCGACCCCTCTCCGGCTCCGGTCGCGCCCGCGACGTCGGCTCCTCCGGTCGATGACCTGATCAAGGAAGCGTTGTCCCGTTCGCCGTCCCTTGCCTCCCTGCGCGCGCAGGTCGAAGCCGCCCGCCGCATGACCGAGGTTCCCGGCCTGCCCGACCCCATGCTGGACCTGATACTCCAGGACGCGGGATTCCCGAGCTGGACGGTCGGGAGCCAGGAAATGTCGATGGTGGACGTCGAGCTCAGCCAGAAGATCCCGGGCCCGGGCAAGATCGCGCGCGAGCGCGCGGTCGATCGCGCCGCGGTCGGCACCGAAGAGGCCCGGCTGGAGCAGGCGCGGCGGTCGGTCGCGCTCGAGATCCGCACGCTCTATGCCCGACTCTACGCGAACGATCGCGAGCGGGAGTCGATCCTGTCGGGGCGCGCGTTGATGGACGGCCTCGAGCAGTCAGCCCTGGGGAGGTACCGGGCGGGCGCTGCGGACGAGGAGGCGGTTTTGAAGGCCCAGCTCTCGGCCTCCCGACTCGCCGAGCGGGAAAGCGATCTCGACGCGGAACGCATCGGCCTTGTGGCCGGCCTGAATCGGATCCTCGACCGCGCCGGAGATGCGCCCCTGGGCACGGTGGACTCGCTGCCGGCTCCGGCGCCGCTCCAGGGAAGCTGGGACAGCCTCGGCGTGTCCAACTCGGCGGCAGTGCAGGAAGCCCGGCAGGAAACGACGGTCGCGGGCGAAGAGGCGCAGCTCGAACGCGCCCGGCTCCGGCCCGATTTCACGGTCGGCGCGGGCATCGGACTCCGGGGTTCTCAGAGCCCGGTCGCGACCTTCCGCTTGGGGTTCGATCTGCCGCTCTGGGAGCGCCACCGTCTTCACTCCCAGATCAACGCGGCGGATCTGGACCGCGAGGCCCGAAAGCAGGACGAACGGCAGGCCGAGGCCGAAGCCCGCTCGTCGGCGGCACGTCTGGCCGGCGAGTGGAAGCGCTCGGAAGAGCAGACGGCACGGTACCGCGACGTCTTGATTCCTGAGTCGGAGGCGGCGCTGCGCGCGGCCCGCGCCTCGTTCGTCGCGGGCCGGGGCGACTTCACCACCGTGATCGAGGATTTCGAAGCGTGGCTCGATGCGCAGTCGGATCTGGCGAAGCGGGAGTCCGAGCGCTTCATCTCCTGGGCCGAGCTGGATGCGCTCACGACACCGGCCCCGGCTCCAGAACGCGCGGAACCGCGCGGAAGATGAGCCCGGGGAGCATGGGCCCGCGGAATCGATGGGATGGCGGCGCGGGGGCGTCCCCCCGGAATCCATGAACCTGTGGGGACCGCGGAAGAACGCCCTGGGCGCGGCACGACCGGATCGCGGCGCCAAACCACGTCGCGGGACGAGGAACGGTGATCGAATGAAACGGAACGCATGGACCGGAAGCGGAGAGATGAAACGCACGTTCCGAGGAACCGATCGGCCTTCCCGGGCCCTCGTGCTCGTCGCATTGCTCCTGCTCGTCGTTGTTCTGTCGGCGGCCGGAGGCGGTTGCTCGCACGAGCGAAAACACCCGCAGCTCTATCACTGCCCCATGCATCCGACCTACGTCTCCGATCATCCCGGCGACTGCCCGATCTGCGGCATGCGGCTGGTCCCGATGAGCGCGGATTCCGCGAAGACCGCGGGAAGCCCTGCCGGCATGGGACCGGACAACACACGCGCCTCGAGGTCCGGCAGCCCCGGCACGACCGGCGCCGCTCCGCTCCCAGGCTCAAGATCGACGAGTGCGTCCCCCTCGACGAAAGGCCCCCGGCGGATCCTGTACTACCGGAGCCCGATGGATCCCTCCGTGACCTCTCCAGTTCCCGCCAAGGACCAGATGGGGATGGACTACGTCCCGGTCTACCCGGACGAAGTCCAGCCCCGGACCGGCATCCCGGATCACGCTCCGGTCACCGTCTCGGAAGAGGGCATGCGCCTGGCCGGGATCCGGACGGCGCCCGCTGCCCGCGGCACCCTGCATTTGGAAGTGCGCGCGGTCGGCTCGGTCACCCCGGACGAGCGCCGGATCCACTCTGTGATGACGCGGGTGTCGGGCTGGGTCGACAGCCTCTACGCCGGAACGACGGAGCAATACGTCCGTCAGGGACAGCCGCTCCTCCGGATTGACTCCCCGGATCTGCTGGCGAGCCAGACCGAATACCTCGAGGCGCAACGCGCCGCGCGCAGCCTCGGGTCATCGGCCAATCCTGAAGCCCGGCAGGGAGCCGACGATCTCGTGCGGTCGGCGCGCCAGCGGCTCGAGCTGTTCGGCGTCCCGGAGAGCCTGATCGAAGAGCTCGACCGAACCGGCCGCCCGGAACGCGACGTCGTCTTGCCGGCGCCGGCCTCGGGCTATCTGACGGTGAAGTCGGTCCTGGCGGGCATGCGCGTCGAGCCGAAGACCGAGATCTTCCGGATCACCGACCTGTCCGAGGTCTGGGTCGAGGCGGACTTCTACGAGTACGAGGCGCACCTGCTCAAGCTCGGACAGGAGGCCGTCATCACGCTGCCCTATGATCCGGGCCGGAGCGTGACCGCGACGGTCGACTATGTCTACCCGCTGCTCGACGAAGCCAGCCGGACGATCCGGGTCCGCTTGAGGGCGCCCAATCCCGATCTCCTGCTCAAGCCGGGCATGTACGCCAACGTCAGCCTGGCGGTGGATAGCGCCCCCGGGATCAGCGTGCCGGACAACGCCGTCATGGATACCGGAGAACGCAAGCTCGTCTTTGTCCAGACGGCTCCGGGACAGTTCTCTCCGCGCGCCGTCGAGGTGGGCGCCCGTGGGCAGGGGCAGGCGCTCATCTTGAGCGGCCTGGCGGAAGGCGATGTCGTCGCGATCGAGGCCAACTTCCTGCTCGACTCGGAGTCCCGGATCCGCGCGGCGTTCGCGGACGATTCCGACTCCGGGGCCGTTCGCGGCGCGCCCTCCGGGACATCGCAGAAATCTTCGGGAGACGGCAGCACGACGTTCGGCAGCAGGGGCTCCGCTCCCGGAGGCGGCGGTTCCACGTCCGGAAGCGGCCGATGATCCGGAAGATCATCGGCTTCTCCGCCCGCAACAAGGTGCTCGTCCTGCTCGGCGTCGCGGCGGCCGTTTTTTTCGCGATCCACGCCCTCAAGATCATCCGGCTGGACGCGCTCCCCGATCTGTCCGACACCCAGGTCATCGTCTATTCCCGCTGGGATCGATCCCCGGACATCATCGAGAACCAGGTCACCTATCCCATCGTCTCCGCGCTCCTGGGCGCACCCCGGGTGAAAGCGGTGCGCGGCTTCTCCGACTTCGGCTTCTCCTACGTCTACGTGATCTTCCAGGACGGCACCGACATCTACTGGGCCCGCTCCCGGGTGCTGGAGTACCTGTCCAAGGTCCAGGCGCACTTCCCCGAAGGAGTGCGGACGGAGCTGGGCCCGGATGCCAGCGGCGTCGGCTGGGTGTTCGAGTACGCCCTGGTGGACAAGAGCGGCACGCATTCGCCGGAAGAGCTGCGATCGCTCCAGGACTGGACGCTCCGGTACGCGATCCAGTCGGTCCCGGGAGTGGCCGAGGTCGCCTCGATCGGCGGGTTCGTCAAGCAGTACCAGATCACGGTCGATCCGAACCGGCTGGCCGCCTACGGCATCCCCTTGAGCCAGGTGGTCGATGCCGTGCGGAAGTCGAACGACGAATCCGGCGGCCGGCTGATCGAGTGGTCGGGCGCGGAATACATGGTGCGCGGCCGCGGATACGCCGGCTCGGTGGAGGACTTCGAACAGACGGTCGTGAAGGCGACGGCCGGCGGCGTTCCCGTGCTGCTCCGGGACGTCGCACGCGTGGAGATCGGCCCGGAGATCCGGCGCGGCGTCGCCGACCTCGACGGCACCGGCGATCACGCCGGCGGGATCGTGGTCATGCGGCAGGGAGAAAACGCCCTCAACGTCATCGGACGGGTCAAGGCGCGGCTGCGCGAGCTGTCCCCCTCGCTGCCGAAAGGCGTGGAGATCGTCACCACCTACGATCGCTCCGGGCTGATCACGCGCGCCCTCCACACCTTGAAGCACGAGCTGTTGCTCGAGATGATCATCGTCTCGCTCGTCATCCTGCTCTTCCTCTGGCACGTGCCCTCGGCGATCGTGCCGATCCTCACCATTCCGATCTCGGTGGTCATCGCCTTCATTCCGCTGCTCTTGTTCGGCGTCACGGTCAACATCATGTCCCTGGCCGGCATCGCCATCTCGATCGGCGTGCTCGTGGACGGCGCGATCGTCGAGGTCGAAAACGCCTACAACAAGCTGCAGCTCTGGGAGGCGGGAGGCCGCCAGGGAGATTTCCATCGGGTCCGGCTGGAAGCTCTGCAGGAGGTCGGGCCGTCCGTCTTCTTTTCCCTTCTCGTCATCGCGGTCGCCTTCCTGCCCATCTTCGCCCTGGTGGATCAGGAAGGCCGGCTCATGCGGCCGCTGGCCTGGTCGAAGAACCTGACCATGGCGATCGCCGCCGTGCTCGCCATCACGCTGGACCCGGCGATGCGCATGCTCTTCACCCGGATGGATCCGTTCGTCTTCCGGCCGCGCTGGCTGGCCCGGTCGCTGACCACGCTCGCGGTCGGCACCTATCACGCCGAGGAGCGCCATCCGATCAGCCGCGTCCTCTTCCGGATCTACGAGCCCGCCTGCCGCTTCGTGCTCCGCCGGCCGGTTCTGATCGTGGGACTGGCGCTGGCGCTCGTGGCCGCCAGCATCCCGGCCTATTTCCACCTTGGAACGGAGTTCATGCCGCCCTTGCACGAGGGCACGATCCTCTTCATGCCGACGACTCTGCCGGGCATCTCGGTGGATCAGGCCCAGGATCTGCTGCAAAGCCAGGATCAGGCGCTCAAGTCCTTCCCGGAAGTCGAAAGCGTCTTCGGCAAGGCCGGGCGGGCCGAGACTTCGACCGATCCAGCACCCCTTTCCATGATGGAGACGACCGTGGTCCTGAAGCCGGAGGACCAGTGGCGGCCGCGGGCGCGCTGGTACTCCGCTTGGCTGCCCCGCTGGATCCAGCCGCTGGTGCGGCCCATCTGGCCCGACCGCATCTCGTGGGACGCCTTGATCGACGAGATGGATCGGAAGCTCCAGATCCCCGGAGTGACGAACGCCTGGACGATGCCGATCAAGGCCCGGATCGACATGCTCTCCACCGGCATCCGGACGCCGATCGGGATCAAGATCCTCGGGTCCGATCCCAAGGAGATCGAGCGGATCGGCACGCGGATCGAGGGCATCATCCGCGGAATTCCCGGCGCCCGCAGCGTCTTCGCGGAACGGGCGGCCGGAGGCTATTTCGTCGACATCACTCCAAGGCGCGACGAGCTGGCGCGCTACGGGCTGACGATCGACGACGTTCAAACCGTCATCATGACCGCGATCGGCGGCCAGAACGTGACGACCACGATCGAAGGACGCGAGCGCTATCCCGTGAACGTGCGTTACCCCAGGGAGCTGCGCGACGATCCCGAAACGCTCGGTCGCGTCCTCGTGGCGACGCCGGACGGGGCGCAGATTCCGCTGGCCCAGGTGGCGGACATCCAGGTCACGGACGGCCCCGGCATGATCCGCGACGAGAACGGCTTCGTGGCCGGCTATGTCTACGTGGACGTGAGCGGGCGCGACCTCGGAAGCTTCGTTGCCGAGGCGAAGAAGGCGGTCGATCGGGAGCTGGCGCTTCCGCCGGGAATCGTCGTCCAGTGGAGCGGCCAGTTCGAGAACATGATCCGCGTGAAGGAGCGGCTGCGGCTCGTCGTGCCGCTCACCCTGGCTCTGATCTTCATCCTTCTCTATGCGAACACCCGGTCGATCATGAAGACCCTCACCGTCCTTCTCGCCGTGCCCTTTTCCGCGATCGGGGCCATCTGGCTCTTTCACTTCCTTCACTACAACGTGTCCATCGCGGCCTGGGTCGGCATGATAGCCCTGCTCGGCCTGGATGCCGAAACCGGGGTCTTCATGCTGCTGTTCCTCGACCTGTCCTACGAGGACGCCCGGAAGCGCGGCCTGCTCACCAGCCTTGCGGGGCTGGACCAGGCGATCCTCCACGGGGCGGTCAAGCGCGTGCGCCCCAAGATGATGACCGTGACGGCGGCGTTCGTCGGGCTTCTGCCTGTGATGTGGTCGACCGGGACCGGGGCGGACGTCATGAAGCGGATCGCGGCCCCCATGATCGGGGGCCTCATCACCTCCTTTCTGCTTGAGCTGCTCGTCTATCCGGCCGTTTACAAGATGTGGAAGCAAAGGACCGAGCTGCGGGACCTCCCGACTTGAGAAGCGTTCTCGTTTTTCAGCTCGGGGCCGCACGCTGACTCAAGGGTCCGGGTCCGCCGACCGCGGCGGACATGAATGTCGGTACGGCCAAGCGTCTTGGGACAGGAGCAAGCTCATGAGATTCTCCCATCATTTCAGCCCTGCATCGTCCTGCCTGGCGCGTTGTCTGGCGGGACTTTCCCTCGCTGGCGCCATCGCCGCCGTCGGGATCCTGCCGGCGATCAGCGCCGCTCAGCCCGCCCGCGTCCGGGATCAGGTCTACGGCGACATCCACACCTGCCAGTGGAGCGAAGGAGACTGGACCTCCAGCCAGATCCCCATTCCCGGATGCGTGACCTTCCCGGGAGGCGTCACCACGGGCCCGGGCAACACCTACTTCGCCGACTCGCTCATCTGCAGCCAGGTCGCCGACGGATGGCGCTGGACCGTGACGATTCCCGGCGGGCACACGATCAACTGGAGCACCAACAACTTCCCGATCGGGATCCAGGTCTGCGCCCAGATCTTCTACGCGGCGGGCCAGCAGGGACCTCTCAGCGTGCACGTGGACATGAAACAGGACCGGATCACGGTCTCGAGCCAGACCGGCAACCGCGTGCTCTACAACGGTCCCTACAGCTCGTTTCATCCCAGGCAGCAGGGCTTCGTGCTCACCGAAGCCATGCGGTGCGGGATGGTCGTCCCGCTTCCCACCGGAGCGTGCTGCGACCTCGCAACCGGCACCTGCGTGGTTCTGACCGAGCAGGATTGCGGTTCGCAGCCCTATCCGCATCAGTACCTGGGCGACAACACGGTCTGCGATCCGAATCCGTGTCCGCCTCCGACCGGAGCGTGCTGCTTCCACGACGGGAGCTGCCAGATCCTCACCCAGGCCGCCTGCATGCAGGGCAACGGAACCTGGCTCGGCTACAACACGGTTTGCGTTCCCAATCCGTGCCCGCAGCCGACCGGCGCCTGCTGCTTCCATGACGGCCACTGCACGATCCTCACCCAAGCCGACTGCCAGGCCCAGGGCGGCACGTGGCTGGGGATGGACTCGGTGTGCAACCCGAATCCGTGCCAGCAGCCCACCGGCGCCTGCTGTTTCCATGACGGTCACTGCGTGATCCTCACGCAGGCCGACTGCCAGGCTCAGGGCGGCGTGTGGCAGGGCATGGACTCCATCTGCAGTCCGAATCCCTGCACGCAGCCGAACGGGGCCTGCTGCTTCCACGACGGCCATTGCACGATCCTGACCCAGGCCGCCTGCACGCAGCAGGGTGGCGTCTGGCAGGGAATGGACACGGTCTGCAACCCCAATCCCTGCCCGCAGCCCACCGGCGCTTGCTGCTTCCACGACGGCTCGTGCCAGATCCTGACCCAGGCCGCCTGCCAGCAGCAGGGAGGCGTGTGGCAGGGAATGGACACCTCATGCAGCCCGAATCCCTGCACGCAGCCGAACGGGGCCTGCTGCTTCCACGACGGCCATTGCACGATCCTGACCCAGTCGGCCTGCTCGGAGCAGGGAGGCGTCTGGCAGGGGATCGACACGATCTGCAACCCCAACCCGTGCCCGCAGCCCACCGGGGCCTGCTGCTTCCATGACGGCACCTGCAAGATCCTGAACCAGGCGGACTGCACCCAGCAGGGGGGCGTCTGGCAGGGGATGGGCACCTCGTGCAGTCCGAATCCCTGCACACAGCCGAACGGGGCCTGCTGCTTCCGGGACGGGAGCTGCAAGATCCTGGACCAGAACGACTGCACCCAGCAGGGGGGCGTCTGGCAGGGAATCGACACCTCGTGCACGCCGAATCCGTGCCCGCAGCCGACCGGCGCCTGCTGCTTCCACGATGGAACCTGCAAGCTCCTGAATCAGGCCGACTGCCAGCAGCAGGGAGGCGTGTATCAAGGCGACTTCACGGTCTGCAATCCGGATCCGTGTCCCCAACCGACCGGCGCCTGCTGCTTCCACGATGGAACCTGCAAGGTCCTCACGCAGGGCGACTGCACGCAGCAGGGCGGCATGTGGCAGGGCATGGACACCTCCTGCACGCCGAATCCGTGTCCGCAGCCGACCGGCGCCTGCTGCTTCCCCGACGGGAGCTGCCAGGTGCTGGCACAGGCGCAGTGTCTGGCCGAGGGCGGCGTCTATCAGGGTAACGATGTGCCCTGCGTGCCGAACCCTTGCCCGAAACCGGTACCAGTTCAGAAGACCACGTGGGGCCAGATCAAACAGAGCTACCGCTGACGATCGGCGGTGACGTCGAGCGGATTCGTCGATCCGTTTGAGTCGGCCCCGGGGGAGCCTCGGCGCCCCCGGGGCTTCGTTCGCCCGCTCGAACCCGCCGGGTTGCGGATGTCTACCCGCTGGGATCCCGGCGCCGGGACCGACCGCCACGGAGATCGGCCCGCATTGGATGCCTCCTGGCAGGAGGGTGGGCCTCCGGCCAGAAAAAATATTCTTGGGTCGGCCACAGCAGGTCTCAGCGGACACCCCCGTTCTGACACCCGTAAGCGATCAAAATGAGCCTATCGATCTCGATAAATGGGACTTCGGCTCCATTCCCGGCCGCCGCCGGAAGGCAGGATGGACGCGACCAAGTCCTCATCGTCGCGCCACGGGAGCTCTTACCGGCAAGATGACATTCTGTCTAATCTTTGACGGTGTAACCTGTTATGGGGACTTGCCGGATCCTTCGGTGAGCCGCGACCTGAACCTCGCACCGAATCTCGCACAGAGCTGAGAAGTAGCGACTCTTCAAGAACATGGTGCTTTCTGGTCCGTTCCGACGTCCACGATAATAGACTGAATCTCATAATCTGGTCCGAATTGCCGGCCAATTAATAGTCGTCCACGGTCTCACATGGCTTTTACCTCTTCCCATAGCGTTCCGAATCTGCTAAACTTGTCCTTGGTGGATTCCCAGTGAAAGCGCCGGGGATGGCACCAAGGGTCACTCAACGCGGCGGCTGAAGTAGGAGATCGCCTATGACACGTTGGCATTGTTCCCCCGATGGACCGTCCATTTGTACCCGGTCACTCCTGTTGGGCGTGATCGGCGTCATTATCGCACTCGGGATTCTCCCGATAAGTTCTCTCGCCCAACCTGCCCGCGTGCGGGACCAGGTGTTCGGCGATGTCCACGTGGTCCAGTGGAGCCAAGGGAACTGGACGCTGAATCAGAATCCGATCCCAGGCTGCGTGACGTTCCCAGGCGGCGTCACCACGGGCCCGGGCAACACCTTCTTCGCCGACTCGCTGATCTGCAGCGACACGGCGAATGGATGGCATTGGACCGTGACGATTCCGGGCGGTCACACGATCGCGTGGGACACGGACAACTTCCCGATCGGGGTGGAAGTCTGTGCCCAGATCTTCTATGAAGCCGGAAACCGTGAACCTCTGGCCATCAATGTAGACATGAAGCAGGACCGGATCATCGTGATGAGCGCGAAGAACACCAAGCTCGTCTACGAGGGTCCCTACAGCTCATTCCATCCGGAGCGGCACGGCTTTGTGCTCACCGAGGCCAAGCGGTGCGGGATGGTCATTCCGCTTCCCACCGGAGCGTGCTGCAACCTCGCAACCGGCACCTGCGTGGTGCTGACCGAGCAGGACTGCGATTCGCAGCCCTACCCGCATCAGTACATGGGGGACGACACGGTCTGCGATCCGAATCCTTGTCCCGCTCCGACCGGGGCCTGCTGCTTCCACGACGGGAGCTGCCAGATCCTGACCCAGGCCGCCTGCATGCAGGGCAACGGAACCTGGCTCGGCTACAACACAGTTTGCGTTCCCAATCCGTGCCCGCAGCCGACCGGAGCCTGCTGCTTCCACGACGGCCACTGCTCGATCCTCACCCTGGCCGACTGCCAGGCCCAGGGCGGCACGTGGCTGGGGATGGACACGGTCTGCAACCCGAATCCGTGCCAGCAGCCCACCGGCGCCTGCTGCTTCCATGACGGTCACTGCGCGATCCTCACGCAGGCCGACTGCCTGGCGCAGGGCGGCGTGTGGCAGGGCATGGATACGCTTTGCAACCCGAATCCGTGCGTCCAGCCGACCGGCGCCTGCTGCTTCCATGACGGCACCTGCCAGATCCTGACCCAGGCCGCCTGCACCCAGCAGGGTGGCGTGTGGCAGGGTATGGACACGGTCTGCAACCCGAATCCGTGCCCGCAGCCGACCGGCGCCTGCTGCTTCCATGACGGCACCTGCCAGGTCCTGACGCTGGTGGCCTGCCAGCGAGCGGGTGGCACGTGGCAGGGCATGGACACTTCCTGCACGCCGAATCCTTGCACGCAGCCGACCGGCGCCTGCTGCTTCCATGACGGCCACTGCGTGATCCTCACGCAGGCCGCCTGCCAACAGCAGGGTGGCGTGTGGCAGGGCATCGACACGGTCTGCAACCCGAATCCGTGCCCGCAGCCGACCGGCGCTTGCTGCTTCAAGGACGGCACCTGCCAGATCCTGACCCAGGCCGCCTGCACCCAGCAGGGTGGCGTGTGGCAGGGTATCGACACGTCTTGCACTCCGAATCCTTGCACGCAGCCGACCGGCGCTTGCTGCTTCAAGGATGGGACCTGCAAGATCCTGAACCAGGCCGACTGCGCCCAGCAGGGCGGCGTGTGGCAGGGCATGGGGACGGTCTGCGAGCCGAATCCGTGTCCGCAGCCGACCGGCGCCTGCTGCTTCCCTGACGGCACCTGCCAGATCCTGACGCAGGCTGCCTGCCAGCAAGCCAACGGCGTGTACCAGGGCGACTTCACAGTCTGCAACCCGAATCCTTGTCCGCAGCCGACCGGCGCTTGCTGCTTCAAGGACGGGACCTGCCAGATCCTGACGCAAGCCGCCTGCACCCAGCAGGGTGGCGTGTGGCAGGGCATGAACACGGCCTGCAACCCGAATCCGTGCCCGCAGCCGACTGGTGCCTGCTGCTTCAAGGACGGCTCCTGCCAGGTTCTGACCCAGCAGCAGTGCCAGGGCCAGGGCGGCGTCTACCAGGGCGACAACTCGTTGTGCGTGCCGAATCCTTGTCCGATTCCGGTGCCCGTCGAGAAGTCGAGCTGGGGCCAGATCAAGAGCCACTACCGCTAGTCACGACTCCCGCAGCGGGATCTGGACAGCGAACCGGGAGGCGGTGCAAACCGCCTCCCGGTTGTTTTGTGAGGGCAGGTGTCGAGCCAGCCCGGCACAGCCCAGCCGGAAGGCTGTTTGGGTCGCTTCAGACTCCGGCCAGGGCTCGTTCCGTCTGCTCCATCTTCTCCACGAGGTCGATGAGGATGCGGTCGAGATCCTCCGGTTGAAGACCGAAGCGCCGCACCGCGGACGACTCGAAGCGGTTCGCGAGTCCGGGCCGTCCCAGCCCGATCCCAAGCCAGTGGGCGAGCGCGTCTCCCAGGTGGACCAGGGCGCAGAGATCCTGGAAGGACGTGGCCTCATGCGGCTCGTGGTGGTATCGGATCATGGCCGCCAGGGCGGCCGGAAAGCTCCACTGCTCCGCGATCCGGGCGCCCAGCGCCGCATGCTCCACGCCCAGGACCTCCGCTTCCGCTTCCTTGAAGGTGAAACCTTGTTCCACCCGCTGCCGCACCTCCTGATAGGCCGGCTTCAGGAACACGTCGAGGGCGATCTTGCCGACGTCATGCAGAAGGCCGCCGGTGAAGGCCAGCGACACCTGGGCATGGCCCACGCGCTGCGCCAGAAGCCGGCAGGCCAGAGCCGTCGCCACCGAGTGCCGCCACAGATCCCCCGGAGCCAGCCCGTAGCCGTCGCAGGCGCCGTTCAGAATCGGCTGCATCTGTTGCATCGTGACGAACTGGATGACCGTGCGCAGGCCGACGCGCATCACGGCGTCGTCGAGGCTCGAGAGCTCCCGCCGCGCGGCGAACGCCGGCGAATTGCAGACCCGGAGAAGGTTGGCCGTCACTCCGGGATCGACTTCGATCGCCTCGATCAGCTCCTTCCCGCCCGCCTTCGGATCATCCGCCAGGGATAGGACCCGGGCCAGCACGAGAGGCGCGGCCGGCAGGCTCTTGAGTCCGGAGAGGACGGATTCTTGCTGGAGCATCACACTCCTCCTAGGCGTGCATGTTGCGGATGACAAACCGGCCGGAGCTGAGCTCGAGGCTGAGGTCCCGGAGGGAAACACCGCCGATGTCCTGGACGGAGACGTGCATCGTCGAGTCCTTCAGGAGCCGGCTGACGGCCTCCTGATTCCTCGAGCCCACGTCGAACTCCCCACCCTCGGGAAGGGAAGCGGCGCCGGCCACCGCCGCGGTGAGCCGCGACCGCTCACCACCGGCCGCCTCGATCTCGGCGAGCAGTCGTTTGAATCCGGTGTCCGCGAATACTGCGGGGCTTCGGACGGCCCGGTCCGGCGCGAGCGCCGAATCAGGGAGCATCCAGTAGAGCAGGCCGCCGACCTTCGCGATGGGATCGTAGACCGCCAGCGCGGCCGCGGAGCCGATGGATCGCGCCACCAGGATCCACCCGGATTCACGCGCGACGCGCACCTGGCCCATTCCGACCAGGATGCTCGTTCCCATCGCTGCCACCGCCTGTGCTCCGAAAGGTCCGTCCGAGCCGGATTCGGTCAGGGTGCGGAAGGGGTTCAGGATGCCACCTCCAGCGCGGACGGCGTTCACGAGACGCCACCTCCAGCGCGGAGGAGGTTCAGGATGCCAGTTCCAATGCCGAAGGCGTTCAGGAGGCCACCTCCAATCCGGATGCGCATTCGATGACCAGCATGAATCGGGGCACCAGCTCCGGGTCGAACTGCCGGCCCGCCCGCTCCGTCAGGATCCGGAACGCCTCTTCCCGCGCGTACGCCTTGCGGTGGGGACGGTCGTGGGTCAGCGCGTCCCAGGCGTTCGCCAGCGCCACGATGCGCGCTCCGAGCGGGATCTCCAGCTCGCGCAGGCCGTCGGGCAGTCCGGTGCCGTTCCAGTACTCCTGGTGATGGCGGATGATGTCGCCCACGGCTCCCTGCCCACCGGGCCCGAGCATGTGCTCGACGTGCTCGGCTGATCGCTTCCGGTGGAGCCGCCGATCCGAAGGGCTGAGCAGAACCGAAGGCTGGAGCAGCTCTTCGTACTGTTCCAACTGGCCCAGATCGTGCAGGAGCGCGCCGTAACGCAGGCTCTCCAGCTCAACCTCGTCGAGCCGCAGCTCTTTGCCCAGGGCCAGGGACAATCGGGCGACGTTCTCGGTGTGCCCGCGCACGAACGGATAGCGCTCTTCGAGATTGGTGATGAGGCCCGCGGTCGTTTCCAGGAAGCGGCGCTGGGTCTCCTCGAACGACTCGGCATTCTTGAGCGCGGCCACGATGGCGGACCCGAGGATCTCGAGCAGCCTGTGATCGAAGCCTCCCAGCGGGCCCGCGACGCGCCGTTCTCCCAGGCCGAGGAGCCCGCAGAGGCTGAGGCGCTCGAGAGCGGGGACGACGAGGGTCAACCCGGCAGCCGAGAGCCGCAAAACCTCTTCGCGCGCCTCCGGGTAGCCTTCCAGCTCGTCGATTCTGAGGGATCGTCCGACCGAGGTCGCGATCCGGGCCACGGGTCCGTTCAGGTCGAGGGTCAACTGGCGGACCGCGGATTCCGCGACGCCGCGGCAGATTCGCGGCCGAAGGCGGCCGTCCTCCGGCGTCAGCAGCGCCACTTGCTCGAACTCGAGATTCGAAACCGTGGTCAGGACAAACCGCTCCAGGATCTCGTCGATGGATCGGAACCGGCTCAAGTCCACGACCGAATCCAGCATCGTCCCCATCCGGTTGAGGTTCTGCCTCAACTCCTGGCGCATCTCAAGCAGGGTGTCGCGGCTGCGCCGGACTTCGTCCTCGAGCATTTCGGCCTTGAGGAGGAGCAGGTTCCGATCCTGCACGCGATCGAGAATCCGCCGGATCTTGATGATCAGCTCGCGCGAGGAGAAAGGCTTGGCCAGATAGTCGTCCGCGCCCAGCTTGAATCCCTGGAGCCGGCTCTCCGTGGCGGCGTCGGCCGAGATCAGCACGACCGGCAGGTGCCGGAGGTTCGAGTCCTTCCGGATGGAATCCAGGATTTCGAAGCCGCTGCGCCGCGGCAGTCGGACGTTGCAGACCAGGAGGTCGGGGTGGTGTTGGCGCACCATGGCGAGCGCTTTCTCGCCGTCGTATGCCGCCAGCACCCGGTATCCGCGTCCCCCGAGGGTGATCTGGAGCAGCTCCACCACCCGGGCGTCATCATCCACGATCAGAACAGTCTCCGGCCTGGGTTGGATCTCGGACGACATGCACCCTCCCGTCCGGCCTGCGGGTTCTGCGACGTCGGCCGGCTACACCATGGATTTCGGCGCTGTCGGGGAGTTTCTCAAGGGCCGGTTTCGGGGCGGCGGAGCTGGCCGTCCAGTTGGGGGATCGCGATCGAGGGTGGGCCGGCCGGGACGGTCCCTCCGGGCCAGGGACAAGGCCGGCCGGAATGGGCTTCTGGGGCAGGATCCACGAGTCAGATGCGCCAGGGCAGAAGGGGGCGTGCGGCTCGCAGGGTCCCAGGGTCAGGATCGGTGCGCCTGGCGGACCACCGCCAGCACCTTCTCCAGATCGACCTCCTGGAACGGGTAGAGAAGCCTGGGAACGTCTCCAAGCGAACGGAGCGGATCCGCGCCCACCGCCCGAAAACGCGAGCTGATCCCGACGATCACCGCGCCGCTCTCGCCGGCGCGACGGAGCGCGATCAGCGGCTCGACTCGCGGCGACTCGGGCACCTCGGCGAAGACCGCGTCGACCGGGTGGCGCCGCAACCGCGCCGGAACGTCGTGGAAATCGACCGCCTCGATCACGTGCCACCCGCCCGAGCGCAGGAACCGACCGATGGCAACGCGCGCCGGCAGGTTCCGCACCGCAAGAAGCGCGCAGGGGGCGGTTGCAGACGGACGGATCCCGGTCGGGTCCGGCGCAGACGGGTGGCTCCCGATCCGCTCCGGCGCAGACGGGCGGATCCCGATGCGCTCCGGCCCAGACGGGCGCTGCGCTGGATCGGAAGCCGGCCCGGGCGATCCCGAGCCGCGCTGCGCCGGATCGGTCGCCGGCCCGGGAAATCCCGAGCCGCGCTGCGCCGGATCGGACGCCGGCCCGGGAAATCCCAAATCGCTCTGCGCCGCACCGGCGGGAGCGAGCGCTTCCGCAGCGACGCTCACCGGCGCCGATGCCGCCAGCGCCGCTTCCACCGGTTGGAATGGAGCCGCGGGCAGGACTGCTTCCGACGCACGGGCCTGGATCGTCTTGGCCGGATCGCCGCAGTCCGGTTCGTCATCCAGCTCGTCACACTGGCGGGTGAGAGAATCCCGGACGAAGTCGATCAAGGACACGGTTCGAGGCCCGATGGCCTCCGGAACGATGACCAGCTCGACTCCCCGTTCGGCCGCGAGCGATGGAGGCACGATTCCACCGATCTGGGCGCAGGTCAGATCGGCCGAGCCGGTCTCCAGCCTCCACGAAATGCGATAGGGCTCGGCGTTCCCCGATGACTGTCCTTCCGCCAGCAAGTCCGCGAGCGAAGTTCGGAACTCGCCCGGCGCCGCATCCGCTGCCAGCCCGACTTCCTGGACGCTCCGCCAGGGAAAGCCGATCCAATCGCCGCCGTTTCCAAGAAGAAGCAGAGGCTGCGCGTTCGAGTCGGCGGAGTCCGACTGCGTCTCCCCTGGATCCGAAAGATGATCCGCTTCGGCTACCGCGGGCTCGTCCTCCGAGTCTTCATCGTCGGGATCGTTCGAAGGCTCCATAGCGCCCTGCGGCGGCACGCTGCCGTCGGAGAACGCGTGCTGTAGAGCCTGGTTCACGACCAGGTCGATCCAGTCCGGGACCTCCTGCGGCGCCGCCGGGTCGCCGGCCTCGATGGAAGCACCCGGGCTGACCGGCGGCAGGGCCGGCGCGCTGAAGGCCGACTCGTCGCTGCAAAGCGCAGCCCGGCCGAGGGCAGGCGTGCGATCGAGCGCCTGGCCGGCGCCGGCGCCGGCGTCGCTCAAAGCGCTCGGAGGATCGCCTGAGTCCCG
Organism: Candidatus Eiseniibacteriota bacterium; assembly: GCA_963833505.1. Taxonomy (GTDB): domain Bacteria; phylum Eisenbacteria; class RBG-16-71-46; order CAIMUX01; family CAIMUX01; genus CAWHYG01. The sequence goes on from CAWHYG010000004.1 coordinate 156,560, forward strand.
AGGGTCATTCGATCCGAGCGCCTGCTCGAGCCTCGTCAGAAGGACGATCTCGGCATCGCGAATCGAACACAGCTCGCGCAGGATCTGGCGGATCAGGCCGGTCCGGGAGTCGTCCAAGAGCCGGTTCATTGCTCCTCGACCTCGGCCAGGACCAGGTCCAGAGTGTCGAGTCCCTTGATCATCCGAACCCAGAGCGCCGAAGCCTCGGCATGGGCGGCTTGACCTCCGTCCGGCGTGGCCGGCGGCGCGGCATCCGGGCGCGGCGACCCGGTTGTCCATCGCCCGCCATCGCCGCCCGGCCCCGAGGCGGGCGCCGGAGAGCCACGTCCGTTGCCTGATCTCGGAAGGGATTCCAGAACGGCCTCCATGTCTCCCAACCCCGATTGAAAGCGATCGAACAGCTCCCCCGCCCTTTTCCCGGGCAGACTCCCCAGCCGCGCCGCCTCGAGGACGAGGACCGTGCCGAAGCGACGAAGCCGTTCCACCGACTCGTGGATCCGGGCCGCGGTCAACTCATCCACGCCGGACTCCGATTCTCCCGCATTCTTCGACGCCGATCGATCCGGCGGCGCGGCTTCGGCTCGGCCCCCGGCAGTCGGGCTCGTGGCCCCGGGTTCTTGGCCCTCTTCCCGGGCGACCGCGTCCGGAGCCGTCGCGCGCGGCTCGGCGTTCGGATCCAGCTCCAGGGTCTCCCCCAGTTGAATCATCTCTTCGCGAAGCGCCTTCACTCTCTCCCGCAGCTCGCGGAAGAAAGCCAGGAGATGCAGCCTCTTCCGCTGCAGGCCGGCCCCGATCTCGGCCACCAATCCGTCCGGCAGCGCTCCGATGGGCACGGGCACACCGTGCTGGCCGGTGTGGGCGACCGCGTCGCGCAGCTCCTGAAGGGCCGCGCGCAGCCGCTCCAGCTCTTCCAGCGCACGCGCCCCGCTCTTGTTCTGGTTCACCAGAACGCTGACCAGGCGATAGAGCTCATAGATCTCGCGACCGCGGCTCTGCAGGAAAAGCGCGCGACTGGAGGGAAGCCCTCCACTCTCGGCCAGTTGCAACAGCAGGCGCACCGGGCGGATCAACCGATCCCCGACGAGATAGCCGCAGGCGCCCGCCAGCACCAGGGAGATGAGCACCAGTCCCAGCCCTCCGGCGCGAAGCAGCAGCGACAGAAACGTCCCCGAAGGAAGGCGCGTCTCGAGGACGCACTCCACGAAAAGGAAGTAGGACAGGCCGAGAAAGGCCGGCGGGAGCATGACAAGGAGGATGAGGGAGGTCCGCAGGCTCTTCTGACCGGAACCCGCCGAGCCGCGGCTAGGACGAAGACCCTCCAAGGCACCCCCCTTTGGAACCGGACGCGGCCGCGCAGAGTGCACATGGGCACAGGGTGATCCGTGCAGACTGCATGCTTTGATCCGCCCTGTTTCCGCCTGCAACGGACGAGAGCAACCCGACCGACCGCGGTATCCGCGCGATTCCCGCGGGCGCGGGCTGCGTGGCACAGCCCTTGCGGCCAAACGAACAGACCCATGATGAGGGTAGCACGGCGCCTTCGCAAGAGGAAGACGCGCCGCTGCCGCACGACGGGGTGGCCGGAATCCGCCGCCAGGGGGCAACGAAATCATGGAAATCAGAGAGCAGTACATCGAGCTTCCCGCCACCGACCGGGAACTCCGGCCGACCTATCTCTTCATGATGAAGTGCCTGCTCTACAGCCGCATGGAGACCGGCCTCATTTCGAACAAGGACTTCTATGACGAAGACGTCAACGTCTATATCGCCCATCTTCTGAATTCCTTCATCCACCCGGACTTCCTCGAACGGGCGAGGCCCTACCTTTCCAAATACGATACCGAGGTCTTCCGGCGCCTCTCGTCCTCCCGCGACGCGCGGCTCAAGTACACGCTGTACAAGACCAACGCGGATTTTCTCCTGATCTCCCTGGGGATCTTCGATAATCCGGAAATGGTCCTGGAATCCGGAGTCCCCCTCCCGTCGCGGGGGGGCGAGCACGCCCTCCTCCGCCCGCACGAGGAGGCCTACGTCGGCCGGGGCCGGACCTACTACCGCTTCGCCTACTCCTACAGCGAGCAGATCCACGGCCGGCACACCGCCATCACCGAGGTGCTGGAGAAGCTCGGCGCGGGCTTCGACAAGTACCTGCGGATCCTCGCCCACATGCGGGGCGAGTACCTGAACCTTCTTCGGGCGCTCAGCCGCGGCGAGGTCTACCACCTCGAGCGCATCGTCAACGAGTCCCAGAAGGAAGAAGAGATCCGCGCGCGCCAGGACCAGCTTCTCGACCTCTACCTCGAATGGAAGAGGACCAAGGACGACAGCCTCCGCGAGCGGATGGATGCCTTGCAGGAGGAGATCCGCCGGTTCCTTCCCGACTTCCGCTTCCAGGTCCCCGGACTATAACTGTCCGAGCCGGAGCGGCCCTTTCCCCGAGGACCTCGCCTGAACGGAACGTCGGACCAGACCGGTCGCCACGTGGCTCTGGACGCAATCGCGGGTGCATTTCGCACAAAACCGGCAACCTCGGAGCTCGTTCCGGGGTAAGCTCGTTCGGGATGTCGCTTCCGATCCGACGATTCCCGTCCTTCCGGCTCAAGCTGGGAATGGGGGGGATTCTGCTCCTGGTTCTCGTGACTGCGAGCCGGGCCGGCGCCGAGTCGCGTGATCCGGCGGACGTGGCCTGGAACGTGGTTTCGGGCGCGAGCGGGCTGGGAGGCCCGAGTCTGTTTCCGGCCAGCGCCGGAACCATGGGCGTCCAAGCGTTGGACGCAGCCAGTCCCGAAAGAGCCCGCGGAGAACCGGATCAAGCCCCGGATCCCGGCCCGATCCGACGGGCCAAGAACGCGCCTCCCTGGCCGAAGGATTTCGAAACCGGCCTTGAGGCCGCCCGCTCGGTCGCCTTCCAGTACGGGCTGGTGGAAAACGACTCGCTCCAGAAGCGCGTGAACCGGATCGGCTACCTGGTCGCCAGCCAGACCGAGCGCCCCGACATCCTCTTCACCTTCCACATCATCGACATGCCGGATCCCAACGCGTTCTCCCTGCCGGGGGGATTCGTCTTCATCACCAAGGGGATGTTGAGCCTGGGGCTCTCCGATCCCATCCTGGCGGAACTGATCGGTCACGAGCTGGGCCACGTCACGCAGGGGCACTTCGCGCGCGAGGGCCGGATCAACACGGCCCTCTCGCTGATCCAGACCGCCATGACCCTGGCCGCGCTCATCGCCGTTCCCACCAGCTCGAGCGGCGGATACGACATCGACCGGGAGACCGGCCAGTATCGGCTGAGCCTGGCGGGCAAGGACGCGGCCGTCCAGGGAAGCGAGGTCTTCGGCGGGCTCTTCCGGGAGCTGCTCCTGCGCAGCTACAGCCGCGGTTTCGAAGCGGAGGCGGACGAGGCGGGGCGTCATTTCGCGGCCAGGGCCGGATTTCCGGTCTCCGCCAGCCTCGATCTGATGGAGCTTCTGCACTCGCGGATCTATGAGGATGAGGAGTACGGCTACTGGCGCACTCACCCCTATTTCAGCGAGCGCGAGGAAGCGGCCCGGGCGGCGGTCGCCGCGGGGGGCACACCGCCCGACAGCCTGGAGATTCACACCTATCGGGAGAACGTCGCCCAGCGCCTTTCCGTCATAGCGACCAGCATCGAGGACGAACCGACCTCGCTCTTCGTCTATCGGTCGGCGCTCGAGGCGAGCCCGGACGGCCAGCCCTCCTACGAGATCGAACATCGGCTGCTCGCCATGCGGGCGGATCGGCTGAGGACCCGGAAGCCGTTGATGCGGTCCTACGGCCCCTTGATCGCGGATTATGATTCACTGCTCACCCGGGCCCGGTCCGCTTCGATCACCGACCTCACCGAGAACTGGGTCCAGAAGGTGCAAGGCGAGCGCGACGACCTCGATCATGAACGGAAGAACCTGCACCCGGCCTTCATCGCGGCGATCGACCACAAGCTGGCCGGCGCCACCCTTCTCGAGATCTTCCTGCAGAACTACCCCAGCGACCCGCGCGCGCAGGAAGCCCGTTTCCGGCTGGCCGACCTCTATCGGCTTTCGGACCGTCCGGACGCCTCGGCGCTCATCCTGGAAGAGATCGAGAATCCGGCGCCTCGGCGTGGTTTTTCGGAAGAGAATCTGGCCTCGGGATCGAGTCGATTGGCGCCGGGCTATCCGCTTCCCGCGTCCGATCCGGCCGCGCCGCCGCCTCCGCCGGCGGACGTCGCGCGGGCTCTGGGCATGCTCCGCGGGGTTCTCCCGCTGACCAAGGATCTGACCACGAACCAGAGGCTCGTGCTCTCCACCCGGTCGGACTCAGTGCGCACCTGGGCGGTCTCGCGCCTGCGCGCGCAGGCGAGCGGGCTCGATTCGCTCGAGGTCGGCAGCAAGTTCCTTGAGGAGTACCCGGTTTCCATCGTCTCCGACCAGGTCCGCGACAAGGTCGAGGAATTGGCCATGAAGCGGTATTACCGGGCGCGGCTGCAGGAGTCTCTGACCGACTTCCAGGGAGCGCTCGACACGTACAACCAGGTCATCCTGCTCGCGCCGCACACCCGGGCCGCCGGCCTCTGCCGCGAGGGAGTCAGCCGGATCCAGACGCTCTCGGCGGGATAGCCTGCCGCGACACTTTCCCCGGCGCCTCACAGCACCTTGTAGTTCGGCGCTTCCTTCGTGATCGTGATGTCGTGCGGGTGGCTCTCGCGCAGGCCGGCTTCCGTCACGCGCACGAACCGCGGCTTCGACCGCAGGTCGTCGATCGTCGACACGCCGCAGTAGCCCATGCCGGCGCGGAGCCCACCGATGAGCTGATAGACCACCGCGCCCAGGCTTCCCTTGTAGGGCACGCGGCCCTCGATGCCTTCGGCCACGAGCTTGCCTTCGGTGCCGGTCTCTCCGTCGTATTCGGGCTCCATCTGGAAATAGCGGTCGCGGCTGCCTCTTTGCATGGCTCCGATCGAGCCCATGCCGCGGTAGATCTTGTAGGACCGTCCCTGATACAGGACGGTTTCACCCGGACTCTCCTCTGTCCCCGCGAACAGGCTGCCGATCATGACGGCCGACGCTCCGGCCGCGATCGCCTTGGTGATGTCGCCGGAATAGCGGATTCCCCCGTCGGCGATGATCCTCCGGCCGAAGCGGTCGGCGACCTCGGCGCACTGGAAGATCGCGGAAATCTGCGGAACCCCGATGCCGGCCACCACCCGCGTCGTGCAGATCGCGCCCGGGCCCATCCCTACCTTGACTACGTCGGCGCCGAGGTCGAACAGGGCCCGGGTCCCTTCGTCCGTGGCCACGTTGCCGCAGGCGATGTCGACGCCGGGCGCGGCAGCGCGCACCTTGGCCAGGCAGTTCATGACGCGGCTGGAATGGCCGTGGGCGCTGTCCAGCACCAGCAGGTCGACCCCTTTCCGGACCAGCTCCTGCGCCCGTTCCACGAAGTCGTCGGCGATCCCGATGGCGGCGCCGACGCGAAGCCGTCCCTTCTCGTCCAGGCAGGCGTTCGGGTACTGGATCTTCTTCAGGATGTCCTTGACCGTGATCAGGCCCTTCAGGTACCCGCGCTCATCGACCACCGGCAGCTTCTCGATCCGGTGCTCGTGGAGGATCTTCTTGGCCTCGTCCAGGGTCGTGCCGACCGGAACCGTGACCAGCCGATCCCGCGTCATGACGCTTTCGATGGGAAGACTGTGGTCGGAGATGAAACGCAGGTCCCGGTTGGTCAGGATGCCGACCAGCTTGCCTTCCTTGGTGATGGGAACGCCGGAGACGCGGTACCGCTCCATGACCGCGAGGGCTTCGCCCACCAGGAGCTCGGGAGGAAGCGTGACCGGATCGGCGATCATCCCGCTCTCCGACCGCTTGACCTTGTCGACCTCGTCCGCTTGTTCGGCGATCTCGAGGTTCTTGTGGATGATTCCGATGCCTCCGGCGCGCGCCAGGGCGATGGCCAGGCGCGATTCCGTCACGGTGTCCATGGCGGCGGACACGAGCGGAACCTTGAGGCCGAGCCTCGACGTGAGCTGGACGGCCAGCCGGACCTCGGAGGGCAACACTTCCGAACGGGCGGGCTGAAGCAGCACGTCATCGAAGGTCAGCGCTTCGCCGAGCACGCGCTCCCGCCACGAGCCATCCAAACGGCCTTTCGCCGTCATGGATTGATCGTTTCTTCCCGTGCCCTCAGACATCACACCTCCTCACCTTCCGGAGCGGACCCCCGCGGGCGCATGCGCGAACGGCCGGAGAAGCTCCGGCCGCCCAGGACGCGTTCCCGTCAGGCGTGCCCGCGCGTCATTTGCCCTCTTTCCCCGACTCGAGCCGGATGGTCTTCGAAACCTTGCGCTCCCAGAGAACACCTTCTTCGGGAGAGAAGTGGTAGTTCACGCCGATGCGAAAGCCGAGGAACCCGTGGTTCATGTTGAACTGCTGCGTGTAGTGCGTGGAGTCCTTGGTGAAGATGTAGTGCTGCTGCAGGAGCGCCACCACGGTCACGTGCTGGGCGATCCGGCGCTCGGCCTCCATGCCGATGTAGCCGCCGGGGGAAATGCCCCGGTAGGGAATCTGCGTGCCGAGGGTGTCCCCCTTGGCGTCGACGTAGCTGTCGAGCAGGCTCTTCCCCTTGTTCTTGAAGTCCCACCGGTAGAAACCGGCGCCCAGGGACGCGCGCAGATCCAGTCCATAGATCTGGGCGAACCGGCGAGCCACGCCGGCGGTGCCGAAGGTGAACGTGACGACCTGGTCGCCCGGTCCGGTCTCGGAGTTCCAGCCGTAGCCGGCTTCGCCGACGGCGATCCACTTGTCGCTGGCTCGATAGCGGAAGACCCCTTGGAGAAGAGGCCGCATATGCCCGTTCTTCCCGAGGTCGCCGCCCTCGACCTTCATGAACCCCATCGAGGCCCCGTAGCTCGTGAAGTCGCGCAGCGACTGGAAGACCGTCTTCGGCTTGGTCTCCTCGTTGACGGTGATGTCCGGGGGAAGCTGCTGCGATCGAGCCGGACCGGCCAGCAGAATCGGGATCGCCAGAGCGGCAACCACCCGGAATGCGTTCGACCACCTCATGAACCCGTCTCCTCTGGATGGAACGGTCGGGCCGCGTCCACCCCCCTCTCCTCCCATCAAGCGCTCCCGCTCGGGCGCGGGGGCCGAATCGATCTCACCCCGGCTGGTGGCTGGCAGTATAGCCAAGCCCGGAAAGAGGGTCAAGCCAGGGGGCCGGGGGGGCAGCGCGTGCCGCGGCGGGATGACGGGGCTGGCCCGGCGCCGGCGTCCGCAGCCGGATCTCGGTCTTGCAGGCCGGGCGCGGGCTGATGCGTCCGCCCCGACGTCGGGCTTGACGGAGCCCATCCTCGTGAGGTTATCATCCGCTTTCCGTCGGAGTGGTGGCGGCGTAGCTCAGTTGGTAGAGCAAGTGAATCATAATCACTGGGTCCGGGGTTCGAGTCCCTGCGCCGCCACGCCTTTCTCCTTATATTCTAATCACTTACCTCTTCCGTTCCCTGCGCCTCCACAATGCTCCACGCCGCTCAAACCGGGACGGTTCCTCCAGCAGTCGGATTGCTTCCCGGATAGCCCGCGGCGGAAGGTGCATGTATCGCTGCGTCGTCATGAGGTCCGTGTGCCCGGCCAGCTCCTGGATCGCGCGTGCCGGCGCCCCCCGCATCGCGAGGTGCGAGCAGAAGGTGTGCCGGAGTGCATGGATGCTGAAGTTCGTGAGGTTGGCGAGCCGCACGGCACGCCGGAGGTAGATCTGGACGAGCTTCGGCGTCAGCGGTTGCCCGTCATCCGGCGCGAGCACCCGACTCCCCCTGAGGTGGCGGTGGGCCTGAAGCGTCGCGGTGAGCCGAGACGTGAGCGGCACGAGCCGCGGACGACCGCCTTTCGGCACGATCACCTGTCCCTTCCACTCGCCATGCTTGACCCAGAGCTGCCGCTTTTCGAGATTCACGTCCGTCCATTCTAGCGCCACCATCTCCCCGCGCCGGAGCCCGGCTTCCCCACCCAAGAGCACGATGAGGAGGGCGCGAGGGTCGACCCGTTCCGCCGCCGCAACCAGTCGTTCGAATTCGTCGAAGTCATGGAAGCGCGCTTCACCCGGAGCGGTCGAGGGAAGAAGATGCTGGCGAAAAAGGGAAGACGGCGGTAGGAAAGGAAGGCAGAAGGACCCGCGTCGCTTCGCTCCGACGGAGGTGGCCGGAATCGCCCGGAACGGGTGGCCGCTTTGGTCCGGAACCAGTGGCCGCTTTCCGCCGGATCAGGTGGCCGGAATCAGCGGAATACGCAGCCAGGGCAGACTGCTACATCGGATGTAGCTGCTCGTGTCAGGGGCAGTACGTCGTCCTCGAGTGGACCACGTTTAGGTGCGAAATCGGCTGCCAGGTGACGGATCTGTCCATCTATCGCAGCTGTACCGCAAGCGGACCGTGGACTCTCGTCGCGGACAACCCCAGCGGCTACAAGTACTACGACGAGCTCAACGCGCCGTGCATCGGCGGCCACTACTACTACAAGTTTGCTCTCAAGTGGAGTTGCCCGACCCAAATGGGCGAGTTTGACTGCTACACCGACACGCAGTGCCCGCAGCTCGATTGACTGATTCCGGTGGGCGGTCGGGTTTCCGGCCGCCCACGCGGTATCGGCCGCTCGGCCGGCGACGGCGGGAGCGACGGACCTCGGAGAACGTCGAGATGGCGTCAAGGGAGTGACAGGCATGCGGGGGAAGCAAGGGACCGCATCCGGGAGAGGCCGTGTGCGCCGACGCGCCTGCGTCGTCGACCCGGAGGGAACAGGAGTCTTGTCGCGGTCAGACGTGCACGTCGGGGAGCGTGGAGCTCCTCGCAAGGAGGAAGTGATCATGCGGACGAGTATCTACGGAACGCTCATCGCCCTGCTCCTCTTGGGAGCAGTCGTACTTCCGGCTCGGGCAGACACCTGCGCCACGATCCGGGACCTTTCCGGCGTCTGTCAGGGGGACACGACGATCGTGGTTTCGTGGTGGGTCTTCGCCACCAACCAGTCCTGCACGAACTTCGTGTATTCCGTCGAGCGCAAGTGCGGCAGCAACGGCACGTGGGTCGACGTCAAGGACAACGCGCCGAATCCGTACTACGACCCGATCCCGAAGACGACGAGCTGCGCCGCTGGCTGGATCTATCGCATCAAGGCGAGCTGCGGTTGCGGGTTCAACTACTCCGGCGAGTCCTCGCCGGTGACGTGTCCTTAGCGATCGCGAACGAGCAGACTCTGCCCCGGGGACTCGGACCCGCGGGGCGGGACCCGCCGCGGCACGAAGTCGCCCGGTGGCGTGTGAGTACGAAACGCGAAGGGAGGTTCTGAGCCATGAAGACGCGATTGGCGATCCTTGTTCTTCTCGGCCTGGCGCTGGTTGGTGGAGGGGCGCCGTCCACGATGGCAAAGTCGGTGCGAGGTGCAACCGGCCCGGGCCACGGCGTCGTCTCGCAGCGAAGGAACAGACCCCGTGCGGCCCGCTCTTGCTGAATGCGGACGGCACGTACGAGAACGGCTACACTTGGTGGTACGCCGGTCAGGTGGCTCCGTACTACGGCGCGTTCGCGGAAGGCTATAACGCCACCGGGACCTATGTCGGCCAGCGGTGGGACATCACGACCGTACCCGGTATATACCGGGGCCAGCGAGCAGACGCATACGTCTGGAACTCCGATGGCACCAACCCGACCACCGTTATCAGAGTTGACCCCGGGATGAGCGTCCCCACGCCGGCGGCGTGGCCGAGCTTCACGCGGGCCGACGAGTGCACGGGGAACGAACAGGTCTCGGGTGACTTCTTCGTCGGTTACTGGGGTGAGTGGCCGAACGCGATCGCCGGCTGGTTCATCGGCGCCGACCTCGACGGGTTCGGCGGTATGCCTCGGACGAACATCACTCCCGGGATCGGCTACCCGACCGGCTGGAACGACGTGTCCGTCGTCTGGGGTCCGACCCAGGCATTGGGGATCGGCGCCTACGTGTTCAGCGCCGGCGCCGTCCCCGTCTCGACCCAGACGTGGGGGCGGATCAAGAACCTGTACCGTTGACACGCGGCCCTGCGTCTTCGGGTGCAAGGGCGTTCTGTGCCAGGAGCGGGCGGGTGAGAACATTCACCCGAGGATGGTCGAACTCGATGTGAGGCAATCGTCAGGAGTCGGTTCTTCCGACTGTCCGTGACTGGTGAATCCCGGGTGGTTGTAGCACGAGTCACGACCGAAGCCACTCCAAAACCCGTTCTCGGACCGGACGACGGTTTGGTGCCGGCCGGCGTAAGGCCCTACGCCGAGACAAGATGCACGTCGGATCGAGACATGATGATAGTGCGACCGGATCCACGGCATAAGGACGGGTCCAATGTGGAGTCAGCCGTCACTTGAGGAAGCCGATTTCTGTTGATCAGAGCGCTCTCGCTTGCTACCATTTCCTTGTCGGACGGCCGACCATCACGGCCGGTCGCTGCATCAGAAACTGCTGGTCGGTGTGGGGAGGACCATGGGCCCCCGTCGGCAGATCTTCGGTGAGGTAGACCGCATGCGGGTGAGGCGTCTGTCGCCGGTGGCTCCTCTGGCGCTGATGAGCCATCCGCTGCACCCATGGGCGCAGCGTGGCCAACGCTTCCTTATTGTCTCTAACGTGCCACTCGAAAGGCTCCCATGGTTTGGCCCGAGTCGGGGATCGCGTTCTCTTTCCCGTACCACGGGTCGGCGCTCTAGCAAGCGATACGAAAGGAGGTGAGTCCCAGGCAGGCACACTGACCGCTGTGTTCGCAATTTTGGTACGAGCCCGACAGAGAACAGGGCGGGCTCGCCACCGGTCGAGTGAGGTTCGATGGTTAGCGCCCTCAGACCACTCCCGACCGCGCCGAGCCCAAAATTGGTTTACACCGTGGTGGCCCGCCTTTCAACCCGTTAATCCGGAAGAGGACTTCCGGACAGGAGAAAGGAAGCCAAGGATGTCGCACCGCACGTTCGTTCGGACGATGGCGATGGGCTCGTTGGTCTTGACCGCGTGGTTGACGAGCGCCGGATTGCCCGCAATCTGCCACGCGGATACCAAGGTCATCGTTCGTTTCGCGCCTGGCGTCATCTCGTTCCCGGGTCTCGACAGAGGGTTCGGTTCCAGTTTCGTCGCCGGGCCACAGGACGCTCAGTATGGACTGGTCGCGCTCGGTGGTGCGTTGCAGGAGTTCAACATCCGCAGTTTCGCAACCATCGCCCCATGGTTTCGCCATCTCTCCATGCCGCAGCACGACCGCTTCGGCAACACCGTTCAGCTCGTCGACACCGCAAACGACTATCTCGTCACGTTCAACGGCAACTTCAACCTCGACGCCCTGCTTGGCGAACTCAACGCGCTCCCCGGCGTTACCATTGCGGAACCTGCGCCCAACGAATCCTTCTACTTCACTCCCAACGACCCGCATTATGGCCTGCAATGGTATCTCAACAACTCCGGCGGCGCCTTCAACATCTACGATCCGACTCACTGTGGTCCGGACTCTAACTGCGTGGCGGACATTGACATCAATGCGCCGCAGGCGTGGGATTCCATCAGCACGCCCGGCACACACATCGGCCTCATCGACACCGGAGTCAATTCATCGCACGAAGACATGCGGAACGTTGTAAACCTGTTTCTCTCCGATTGCTCAACGGATCCCTGTGGCCACGGGAGCGCAGTGGCGGGAATCATGCTCGCCAACGGAAACAACGACAAAGGCGTCGCCGGCGTCGCTAACCCCAAGTCCCAGACGGACACTGCTCTCGTCGTACTCAGCGCCGTTGGAGGGGACTGCGAGTCCGTGGACTCAGACAAGGCCTTGTCGGCCCTTTCAACGTTCGCGAACAACTCCAATTACTACCCCCACGTCCTCACGGTCAACGAGAGTTTCGGAGGTTCCTGCCGAAAGTGGGACTACTCAACGGAGGAGCGCGATGTTCACCGCAACGCGTACCTCAAGGGCTTGAGCGTCGTCACGGCGGCCGGAAACGTCGTCGGTTGCTGGGATGAACAGACCGATAGCTGCGTTGTGTACCCGGCTGCGTACAATCGTCTCGTCCTTGCGGTAACCGGCACCGACTGCAAAGGCAATAACCAATGGGCCCAAGGCAGCTGGGTTGACCTCTGTGCGCCTTCGGATGAGATCGTCACCATCAAGAACGGTGGCGGCTATCAAGGCGTCTACCCGGATACCGCTCACTGTGGCACGTCGCTTTCGACACCGGTCGTCACAGCGTCAGCGGCCATGCTTCTGGGAGTCAATTCCAGTCTTGGCCCGGACGACATTGCGGCGATCCTCGAACGAACCGCGAAGGACTTAGGCGACACCGGCAGAGACGACGTCTACGGCTACGGTTTAGTGAGGCTGGATGCGGCGGTGAACTACATATCTAGACCACACATATTGCACACCGGGACCACGAGCAGCTTCACGGCTACGTTGGTTGATCAGCGAGAGGAGGAGTTCCGCTGTGTGCCTGGTGTGAATGACACGTCGCAGACTTGGGTGACTCGGTTGGTGAAAGTGTATGAGGTCGACATCTCGGCCGACTTTAGCCTCGGACAGAACGAGGAGATTGTCGATGCGTGGGCTCGGCCCAGGCTCTCGACTGGGTTTCCGAACGAGAGCAAGATCGACGCGCGGACCTTCACGGGATGTCTGGGCGTTGTGCCCGGCAGCGTGACAAGCACGGGGTGTACACTCCGCACGTATACGTATAAGATATACGCAACGGAGGATTCGAGCCGCTGTGACAGATGGTATCCGTTCTCGGTTCCGGGCCAGGGGCTGTGCGGCTTCTCGACGCAGGTCCCGAGGTTCGACTACGCCTACGTGGGAACGACAGGATCACCTAGACCGGGCCGGCCTGCGGGTGGAGCGATCATCAGGAGCATGGTGACGGGCTCCGGCGTAATCCTCTCTGCCTCCGGGGCAACTGAGTCGAATGCAAGATTCGAGGTCTTCGACGTCGCCGGCCGTCTCGTCTGGTCCGGCCTTGCCGGGCGCGGTACGGACGGCCGCATGACGGCGTTCTGGCCCACCAGGACGCCCGGAATTCGTCGGACACATAGTGGAATGTACTTTGCGGTCCTTCGCGCGGGAGGCAGGACCTTGTCGGGTCGGAAGATCGTGGTTTTGCAGTAGGGGTCTCGTCCAGGGCGCTGGGGGCGATGCGTCGTTCCCAGCGCCAGGTTTTGGGCCTTGCGGCCGGAAGGCGAACCGGCTCGCTTGGGGAGGTTCAGCATGATCTGCTTGGCCGCTCTCCGCATCGAGAGGCCGCGAAGGCTCCCTGTTCCGGTCGCCGTGGTTCTGATTGGTTGTCTGGGGGGCTTTGCGTCTCGCGCCCAAGGCGCGTTTGTCCGGAACGACGGTCAGTGGTCCAACGAGGTCCTGTATCGCTTGTCCGACGGCCCGTTGCCGGTCGCGATCACGGACGGTGGGCTTTCCTTCTGCGTCACTCAGCCACAAGCCATCGATGCCTCGCGAAACAGGCGCTCTGGAGACGGACAGGGACCTGACCCGCTCGCCCCAAGGCTGTCCGTGCCTGGCTGTGTCGTGCAGGTCACCGTCGGGTCGGGCCATCTTCAGGCCGAGGGTGTGGGCCGGGTGCCCACGGAGTGGAACTACTTCATCGGGCCGGACTCGTCGCGGTGGCGTTCGAAGGTCGTGGGGTTTGGAAGCGTGGTGCTTCGGGAGCCGTCGACCGGCGCCGAGATCGCGGTTGAACGGATCGAATCTGGTATCGTGTGCCGGCTCTCCAAGGCCGAACCGGTGGGGGGCTGGGCGGGGTTGTCCCTTCACTACGCGGGCGCTGACCGGGTGGAGACGGAGACCGATGGGTCGGTCCGCCTGGTCACCCCGTACGGAACGGTTCTTCAGCGGACTAGCTCGGATGGGGCCGAGATAACGTTCGCCTTGGAACCAAGGACGGAAAGGGAGCGCCGGGAGTTGGTATCTCCGACGGTTGGAAACGACGCCGGGGTCTGGAGCACGTTTTTCGGCGGAACCGTTGACAACTACGCGCTCGGGGACGCCGTGGATCCATGGGGAAACGTCGTCATTGTCGGCCAGACCGACTCTCCAGATTTTCCGACGACCCCCGGGGCGTACGACACCTCCGAAAATGGCCTTTGGGACATCTTCGTCTGCAAGATCTCTGCCGACGGATCGAGGCTGCTTTGGAGCACGCTGATCGGGGACGAGGATAGCGACCGGCCCTACGGGGTGGCACTGGATCCACAGGGGAACGTCGTGGTTACAGGGCTTGGCGGGCGCGGCTTTCCCACGACGGCCGGAGCCTACCAAACCCAAGAGAATGGCGTTGAGGGAGACGCGTTCGTCCTGAAGCTGTCCTCGAACGGATCCATGCTGATGTGGAGCACGCTCATCGGGGGCATACACTTGGACTGCGGGTTGGCGGTAGCGTTGGACCAGCAGCACGCCGTGTTGGTTTTTGGCCACACCCAGTCGTCCAATTTTCCCACCACGCCCGGAGCGTTTGATCCCACGTACAACGGCGCGTGGGATGCCTTCGTCTGCAAATTCAATTCGACGGGCAGCCAGCTTCTTTGGAGCACCTTCCTCGGGGGATCCGGAATCGAGACCATCTATCCGTCGCACATGGCCTTGGATGCCGACGGCTGCCCGGTCGTGACCGGTGATACCCAGTCATCCGATTATCCAACCACATCGGGCGCCTACAGCAACGGACCGTGTCCGTACGGGGGCGCCTTCTTGACGAAGCTGTCCGCAGCCGGCGATCGGCTGGTATGGTCCACGGTGTTCGGCGGGCCTGACATGCAAACCTACGGATCCTGCCCTGCGATCGACGCGCAAGGGAACGTGGTTCTGGCCGGATGGACGTTTTCGCGGGAACTTCCGACCACGCCCGGGGCGTTTGACCCGACGTTCAACGGTGGGCCGGACAATGAGTACCCCGATGTGTTCGTGGCAAAATTCGATCCGACGGGCAGCCGCTTGCTCTGGGCCACCTATCTTGGTGGAGACATGCAGGACGACGTGTTGCAGGGGGGGCTCGCGCTCGACGCCGCCGGGGACCCGATCCTGACGGGTGAAACCGTGTCTCCGACGTTTCCGACCACGCCGAACGGGTTCGAGACGACTTTCCATGCGGGCGGCGGCGACACGATCACGGATGCCTTCCTCGCCGAGCTTGACTCCGGCGGGAGATCCCTCCTCTACGGGTCCTTTCTCGGTGGACACGAGTGCGACACCGGCGAGTGCGTCGCATTGGGACCGGCTGGGAACGCCGTGATCGCCGGACTGACGTGCTCGACCGACTTTCCACGGACCCCGGGGGCCTATGATCCCGAATACATTGGATTCTACAACGCGTTCGTGACCTCGATTCCGCTGGGAACTCCAAGCGGCGTGGATGGGAGAAAGCGGCGGGGGCTGGATGCTCTTCGCGCCTATCCGAATCCAACCCGCGGGAGCGTCACGCTGCGCGTGGGAGATCAGCCGGCGGAACAGCTTCGACTGGAGGTCTTCGACGCTCTAGGCCGGTCCGTCCGGCTGCTGTGGGAGGGAACGGCGCCGCAGGCGGGCACGATCCTCTGGAACGGAGCTGATGCTCACGGATCGGCGATGCCCGCTGGAACCTACCTGCTCCGCTTGACCACGGACCAGCGGCAGGCGACCGAAAAGGTCGTCATCGTGAGGAGATAACGGGGTTGAAGTCGTCGCTCTCGGGATCCTGGCGGGTTCGGGAGCGAAGGCACGATCCGGTCGTCGGGCCGGGAGGAGGCACCATGCGGAACCTGATGGCTCTGATCTCGTTGCTGGCACTGGTTGTCGGCTTCAACCCTTCAGAGGCGGGTTGGAGCGCCATGGGATATGGAACCGACGGTGCTGTCAACGCGGCGACGATCTACAACGGCGATTTGATCATCGGAGGCGATTTCCGGACTGCCGACAGCGTTCAGGTGGCCGGTATCGCCCGATGGGATGGGTCTCATTGGAAGCCGCTGGGCTCGGGAGTGAGCGGCAACGTATACGCCCTGGCCGTGTACGAGGGCCATCTTGTGGTCGGCGGAGCGTTCAGCACAGCGGGCGGCGTCAATGCCACCAACGTGGCCCAGTGGGACGGCTCGTCTTGGAGTCCGGTCGGGGGTGGTGTTGACAACCTGATCAGGGCGTTCACCGTCTACAATGGGGATCTGATCGCCGGTGGGCTCTTGACACGGGCCGGTGGGGTGCCCGCGAGTCAAATCGCGAGATGGGATGGGACCTCGTGGAGCGCCTTGGGAACGGGGTGGGTCGGCAGCAACGGGGACTGCGTGGAGGCCCTGACGGTATTCGGCGGGCATCTGGTGGCGGGAGGAGCGTCCGAGGTCCCGGGGAACCCTCCGATCAAGTATCTGGCGCAGTGGAACGGGTCGACCTGGTCCGGCATCGGCTCCGGCGTGAACGGCTCGATTTGGTCCTCGGCCGTCTACGGCAAGGAGCTGGTCGTGGGGGGTCTGTTCAACAACGCCGGCGGCGTCACCGCATTTGACATTGCAAGCTGGGATGGAACGGCCTGGAGTGCCATGGGGTCGGGCATGAGCTACTATGTGGTCGCGCTCACTCCTTACGAGGGGAGTCTCATTGCCGGCGGCGATTTCAAGAAGGCAGGCGGCAACACCGTGAACTACATCGCGAGTTGGGACGGGGCGGCATGGCACTCTCTCGGCTCGGGCGTGGGCGGCAGTCCTTACGGTCCGTCTGTCCTTGGTTTGGCGGTCGATGAGGACAGGCTCGTGGCGGGCGGCACCTTCTACGAGGCGGGCGGGGATTCTGCCCACTACGTGGCGCAGTGGCAGGACCTCTCCGCAGTCGGCCCAAGCCCCGAGCGCAGTTCCCTCGCGGCCAGGATATTCCCGAATCCATCTCGAGGCGCGTGCGGGCTCTCGCTCTGGCTTCCGACGAGCGGATCCGTCGATGTGGAGGTAGTCGATCCGGCGGGACGCCTGGTCCGGCGCCTGTCGGGCGGTGTCCTCCCTGCCGGCAACAGGCTGATTGTCTGGGACGGTCGGAGCAGCCAGGGCGCAGCCGTGGGAGACGGGAAGTACTTCCTGGTCGTGACCGACGCGGCTGGGCGCTCGTGGTCCGCGCCCGTGACTATCGTGCGGTAGGAGGCTCACGGGAGCAGCGCCGCGGGCGCCCCTTCGCGCGATCTGCCAAAGCCCAACGTCCCGCCCTCAAGCTCAGATCTCGAGCCGGAGAATCTCTCCGATCCGCTTGCGGTGCGCGGTGTTCGGTGCTCGCACGTCCAATTCCCACCTTGAGAGCGTCTGCTGCTCCAGCCCGACCCGCCGGGCCAGCTCCCCCTGCGTCAGCCCCAGGCCGATCCGGGCCGCTCGGAGCCGCCGGCCGAGCGTTGCCTTTGGCTCAGGGGGAGGAATCGTCAAGCCCAAGAGTCGGCTGAGTCGGCGGCGGAGGCGGGAACGCGGGACGTGCCGGCGGTGCTCCCAGCTCTGAATGGTCGCCTGGTCCACGCGGACCATCCTCGCCAGCGCTGCAATGCTGAGCCCGCATCGCTGCCGGTAGTGACGGATCATGTAAGCCAGATCAGTGGTGTCCGGCTCGGGCTGGGGGCCGTATCCGAGGAGCTGGAAGACGCGGGCGGGCGGCCCTGCGGGAGATCTACCAAGCGTGGACGGAAAGTCGGGAAGGTCCCGACGTGCAGCGGTGGGAGGTGCTCCGATCCCTCATTGATGCCCGGAACGTGTCAACCACAATGAGACACCCTTTGCATGAATTTAGTGAGCCACTTCTTCCGGCGACGGCGTGACCGCGGTCGCCGGGGTTTCGTCGGGCCGGTTGATCCAGGCTGCCTCCGGGGGCCTGGAGACTTGGGGTGGACGACGGACGAACCGCTCAGGGTGAGCGGCGTAGGCGAGGTCGAGCGTCACCTGGCGGGTCGCGAGAACCTCCTCGGCCCGCCCGCGATGGACGGCCTCGGGGGTTAGGAAAGCGATCCCGGAGTGGTGATGCTCGCGGTTGTACCAGTTGAGGAACGGGCCACAGAAGGCGCGAGCGTGGTTGAACCCGCCGAAGCGGTCCGGGAAGTCGGGTCGGTACTTCATGGTCTTGAACTGGCTCTCGGAGTACGGATTGTCGTCGGAGACGTAGGGCCGGCTGTGACTGCGGGTGACCTCAAGGTCGGCCAAGAGCTGCGAAACGGACTTGGAGATCATGACCGGGCCGTGATCGGCGTGGAGCCTGAGCTGCCCCGGCTCGATCTCCTCTTTCACACAGGTCTCACGGATCAACCGCTTGGCCAAGGCCCGCTGCTCGCGGTGGGAGAGCATCCAGCCCACGACGTAGCGGCTGAAGATGTCGAGGATGATGTAGAGGTAGAAGTAGGTCCACTTCCCGGGGCCGAGAAGTTTGGTGATGTCCCAGGACCAGACCTGATTGGGCGCGGTGGCAAGCAGTTCCGGCCTGGTGTAGGCCGGACGGCGCAACTGGTCGCGTCGCTCCCGGACTTCCTGGGCGGCTTCCAGGATCCGGTACATGGTGCGCACCGAGCAATGGTAGGTCTTTTCGTCGAGGAGGGTGGCATGGATCTCGGCCGGGGACTGGTCGACGAAGCGCTCGGAGTGCAGCACCTCGAGCACGGTGGCGCGTTCGTCCGCGGCCAGGGCCCGCGGCTGTGTTACCCGCGCACGCGGGGTCGGAGTCAGCGGTGAAGACTCCTGGGCGACGCGTGTGTGGCGATAGAAGGTGGCCCGGGGAAGCCCGATGGCCGCGCAGGCCGGCTCCACTCCCAGAGCCGGCGCGGCTTCGCGCACGGCGATCACGGTTCGTTCCCGTCGGGCGGCGGCTCGGAGATTGGGATTCCCAGGGCGGTCGCAAGTTTTTTTGGAGCTCGATCACCAGGTGGGCCTTCTCCAGATCCCGCCGGAGCCGCCGATTCTCACGCTCCAGCTCGAATTGATGCGGGTCCGGTCGCTTCGACTTCGGGCCACGACGCCGGCCCTCGCCGACCAGCGCCCCTTCGTCCCGCTGCCTCCTCCAGGCGGCCAGGACCGACGAGTAAAGCCCTTCCCGCCGCAGGAGCGCCCCGATCTCGCCCGGCTCGCGGCAGGCGTCGGCCTGGCGGACGATCGAGAGCTTGTACTCTTTGGTGAATCGGCGGCGGGTAGCCTTGGCGGAAACTTCCGGATCCGGACCGGAGAGAGGGACGGGCGCGACCGAGGTAAGTCGCCCTCCGCTACGCTCCGGGCGCCTTACCTCGGCGGGATTCCCCGCTCTCTTGGAACTACTCTTCTCCATGACGAGACCTCCACGCCCTCTACACTAAACCCGAGGGGGAAAGTGTCTCACTGGAGGTTGGCACAGAGGGTTGGTCCTTCGGGGACTGCGCGTACATTCTGATCAATCTTGTCGCCGAAGATGCGCTTCTGCACCGACAGCCCCTTCTCGAACCGGGTGTCGGGAGTCGTCGTGGACTGCCCCGCCAGCGGAAGTGTGATCCCTCGGCTTTGCAGCACCTGGTTGGTGGCATGGAGAAAATCGAACACCTTGGCCATACCGACATAGGGCACCGCCTGGTAGACGATCTCTTTGACCTCCACCGGCGTCACGCCAACGTTGAGCGCTCCGCCCAGCATGACGCGGTACTCGCTCACCGCCTGGGAGGCAATGATGGCCGCCAACTGCACCATGAGACGGGTGCGCGTGTCCAAGGCCTGGTCCTGCAGCACTTCGCCGAAGGCCCAGTTGTCGAAGACCTCGATGAGCTCGGGGTCACTCGTTTTCAACGTCGACCGGTGATTGGGAAACAAGGCGTCGTGGTTCATCTGAGCGTCTTCGCGGATTGCCATGGTGCGTCCTCCTACGCCCTGCCCTGGTACTGGTCGTCGGTCACCTTCTCGAGCCACTCGACCGCCTTCCCGTCGAGCGACTCCTGAATCGCCACGTGCGTCATCGCCTTGGTCGGCGAGGCACCGTGCCAGTGCTTCTCGTCCGGTCCCACCGTGATCACGTCTCCCGGTCGGATCTCCTCGATCGGTCCGCCCCAACGCTGGTGAAGACCACAGCCGAACGTGACGATGAGCGTTTGTCCGAGCGGGTGCGTGTGCCAGTCGCTGCGCGCGCACGGCTCGAACGTCACGTACGCGGCGCCGGCGCGCGCGGGTGGGCTCGATTGGAAGAGGGGATCGACGCGGACAGCGCCGGTGAAGTGCTCGGCCGGTGCTTTCTGCGTGGGACGCGTTCCATTTCGCGAGATGGCCATGTTCCTCAGCTCTCCCTTCCTTCGTCACCGTCACTTGCCGGCCCGCGCCGCGAGGCGCGCGGGATAGCGATCCCCCTGCACCTGAATGGCCGCGAGCGCGTCTTGGATCGTGCGCAGATCGTCTTCGGTCAGTGTGACGGCGGCAGCGCCGAGGTTCTCCTTCAGGCGATGCACCTTCGTGGTGCCCGGGATCGGCACGATCCACGGCTTCTGCGCCAAAAGCCACGCCAGAGCAATTTGGGCTGGCGTCACCTGCCTGGCCGCCGCGATCGCTCCGAGAGAATCGACCAGCACCTGGTTTGCCGCTCTCGCTTCCGGCGTGAAACGGGGGACGATGCTGCGGAAGTCGTCCTGGGCGAAGGAGGTCTTCTCGTCGATGGTGCCGGTCAAGAAGCCCTTTCCGAGGGGGCTGAAGGCCACGAATCCGATGCCGAGTTCCTCGAGCGTCGGCAGGATCTCCTTCTCGGGCTCACGCCACCACATGGAGTACTCGCTCTGGAGGGCGGTGACCGGCTGGACGGCGTGCGCGCGGCGGATGGCCTGGACGCCCGCTTCGGAGAGGCCAAAGTGTTTGACCTTGCCCTCGCGGATCAGCTCCCGGACGGTGCCCGCTACCTCCTCGATCGGCACGTTCGGGTCGACCCGGTGCTGGTAGAAGAGGTCGATGACGTCAACCTTGAGCCGCTTGAGCGACGCGTCGGCGACGGCGCGGATATGTTCCGGCCGGCTGTCCATGCCCGCCGTGGAGTCCCCGCCCTGGAATCCGAACTTGGTGGCGATCACAATAGAATCGCGGAACGGCGCCAACGCCTCACCCACCAGTTCCTCGTTGGTGAAGGGGCCGTAGGCTTCGGCGGTGTCGAAGAACGTCACACCGTTCTCGATGGCGCCCCGGATCAGCGAGATCGCAGCCTGCTTCTCCAGAGCGGGACCGTAGGCGAAACTCAACCCCATGCAGCCGAGACCGAGAGCGGAGACCTCGAGGCCGCTGTTTCCGAGCGTGCGTTTCTTCATGTCAAATACCCCCTGTCTTCACCACCGGCGGCGGACACCGACTCGCCAGAGCCCGCCTGCTACCTTGCGGATCACCCGAACGTGATTCGAGAGGCGGGCGATCCCTCTTCAGAACGCCTTAGCGCCCCGTCATCTTCAGAACAGCTTCCGGGAGCCGAGCCCCCTGCACCGTGATTCCTCCTGACTTCGTTCAAGCTAGGCCTCCGCAGAAACCGCTTCATTAGCCAAACACGCCAATGTAGTGACGCCAGGATCGGCGCGACGAGAAGGCCAGGCGCAACGACCGCCGGAATCCAGTAGACTCCGGGAGATGGAAGGGTCGGGATGGGGCGGCAGTAACTGGTGGGCGCCCAACCCGATGGGTCCGAAGTCGTGCGGTGTCGTCGAGCACGAGGCCAGATGGATCCGGGAAACAGGAAAGAAAGCAAACGGCCGCCCCCGGCCGACCTCCGCTCGGTCGAGACCGGCCGACTGCTGGAGCTCGGCGCGCTCGCGATCATCGCGGCCGCCGCGATTGCGCGCGTTCTCGGGATCTTCTCCGATTTCTGGCTCGACGAGATCTGGAGTTACTCCCACGTCGTCTCCCTGAAATCCCCCGTCGAGGTCTTTACGGCGTTCAGGAGCGACAACAATCACCTCCTCAATTCGCTCTTCATGTACGCCGTCGGAGACACCAACCACTGGAGCCTGTATCGCCTCCTTTCCCTGGGCACGGGCCTCTTCACCATTCCGCTGGTCTGGCTGGTGGCGCGGCGCAACGGACCGGTCGAGGCGCGCCTCAGCGCCCTGCTCATCGCCGCCTCCTATCTGCTGATCGACTATTCCTCCGAGGCTCGCGGATACTCCCCGGCCGTCTTCTTCTCCCTCGCTGCCTGGTACAGCCTGCAACGCTGCCGCTCGAGCGGATCCCTGCGCTGGAGAGGGCTCTTCTGGATCTCCCTCGGCCTGGGACTTCTTGCGCACCTCTCCGTCGTCTTCGTTTTCGTCGCCGCGGCCGTTTGGGTGCCGTACGACTGCCTGAGGAAGCACGAACCCGGCAGAAGAATCGCCAGGGAGTGGCTGAGCTGCTTCGGGATCCCGGTCATCTTCTCGGCCGGGCTCTACCTTCTCGTGGTACGCAAGCTCGAGATCGCCGGCGGACCCGATTACAGGTTGTGGAACATTCTGGCCGAGACGCTCTCCTATGCCGGCGGCGAGGGCCAGTTCGTCAACGCGGTCACGATCGTCTGGGGGCTGGCCACGGCGGCGCTCATCGGCTGGTCGATCGCGCTCATGGCCAGGCAGGGCCGGAACGAATGGCTCTTCTATCTTGTCGTCATCTTCCTCGCCCCGGCAGCCGCGCTTGCGGTCCACCGGCCCGAAGTGCTCTTCGTCCGGTACTTCCTGATCAACATCGTCTTCGGCTATCTCGCGCTGGGCCATCTCCTCGCCGAGCTGATCGGGAAACGGACTCCACACCGCGCGGCCGTGTGGGGTTTCCTGCTGCTCTTCGTGGCCGGCAACGGGTTCCAGACCGCCCGGCTGCTCCGATTCGGGCGCGGAGGCTACCGCGCGGCGATGGAGTACATCTCCGAACACACCGCCTCCAACACGATTTCCATCATCAGCGATCACGCGGTCCGCAACGGAAAAGTCGTAGAGTACTACCGTCGCTTTCTGCCCGCACCGAAGGTCGTGAACTTCCTCGAGTCCTATCCGCAGTCGTCCCCAGCGGACTGGGTCATCTTGCACTCGACCGTCGAGCCGCCCGCATTCGGCGAGCAGGTGCAGGATCCGTACGGCAACCTCTATTACAAGCGCAGGGTCTTTCAATACGCCGGTCCGTCAGGCTGGTGCTGGGCGCTTTACAGCCGTTAGCAGGCTGCGTCCCGGAACACAGGACCGGCACCGCGCCTTCGTCCAGGCGCGAGGCTTTCCGGACTGGGGACCTACCTCGCGGGGACGGCCCGCGCCTCCCGGGACCTCAGTTCCTGCAGCCGGTGGAGCAGATCCGGGTTTTGCGGGTCGCACCGCAGGGCGTTCTCGAACGAGGTCTCCGCCGCGGGAAGCTGATGCAACACCTCCTGCGCCAGTCCCAGGTTGGCCCAGAGAAGCGCGATTCCGGGCGCGACCTGGATCCCATGCTGCAGGATCCCGAGGGCCTCCTCCGGACGGCCGAGCTGCAGCAGCAGCTGACCGTAGTTGTTGAGCGCCTGCGGATGATCGGGCGCGAATCCGAGGACCCGCCGGCAGACCTCCGCGGCCCCGGATGGGTCTCCCTTCGCGGAGAGGGCGTTGGCCAGGTTCAGGTACGCGCTGGCGTAGATGGGATCCAACTCGATCGCGCGCCGGTAGTGCTGCATCGCTTCGTCCCGCCGGCCGAGCTTGTCCAGGGCCACGCCGAGGTTGTTCTCGCCCACGCTGTAGTCGGGCTTGAGCCGCAGCGCTGCCTGGTAGTGCTCCAGCGCTTCCGGCACGCGTCCCTCGTCGGAAAGCACGGTGGCAAGGTTGGTCTCGGCCATCCAGGCCGATGGATCCCGCTCAAGCGTCGCACGCCAGAGGGTCTCGGGGTCCTGGTACATGCGGCATTGCGCAAAAGTCATTCCGGCCAACACCGCCACGACGACTCCTCCGGCGACCCAGCAAACCGGCCGGCGGACCCGAAGGCGGCGGGCGAGCACGGTGGCGCCGGCCGCAGCCAGCGCCAGGATGCCTACGCCGGCGTGGTACTGGAAGTGGTCGGCCACATAGGAGAATCGGAACGGATACACGTCGAAGAAGCCGAGCGCCGGCACCAGGGCGGCGGCGAAGAAGAGCACGGCCGCGAGCGGCCCGCGCCCGATCTGCTTCCTTCGAATCCAGAGAATGAGCACCAGGAGGAGACACGCGGGCGTGAAGAGCCATTGCCACCAGATTGCGGGATCGACCCGCCATCGGGGATAGATGAAGGCGAGATGCGCGGGCCAGAAGATCTTCCCCGCATAGAACCAGAACGAGCGCCCCGCGAGGAGCAGGCGTGCCCAGGCTCCGAGATCCCACTCCTTCCCCATCGCTCCCACCAGATGGCGTTCCAGGTAGACGGTGGCCAGGCCTCCGGCGACGGCCGCGGCGAAGAACGGCAGGAGCCGCGCTAGCTCGCGCCGATCCCACTTTCCCTCCTTCCACGCGATGATCAGGAGCGCGGCTACCGGCATCGAGGCCGACACGGTCTTGCTCAGCATGGCCAGCACAAAGAAAGCGAGTGACGTCAGGTATGGCCTGCGGCCGGCCGAAGGCTTCGTCCCTCGTTTCTTGCGGTACCCCAGGTAGGCCAGCAGAGCGAGCAGATAGAAGAATCCGGAAAGCACGTTCTTGCGCTCCGTGACCCATGCGACCGATTCCGCCTCAATCGGATGCACTGCGAACAATGCCGCCGCGAGTAATGCCCCTGGCAGCTCGAGACCTTCGAGCAGCTTCCAGAGGCACGCGGCGTTCAGGCCCTGCAGGGCGATGTTGGTCAGGTGGTAGCCCGCGGGGCGAAGACCGAAGAGACGGCGCTCGATCCAGAAGGAGGTGAAGACGGCCGGATAGTACTGCGGAGAGGCCGCCGGTTCGGTCCAGATCCGCACCAGTCCGCCGGCATCGTTCAGGGCGGGATTCCTGGTCAGGTAATGGTCGTCGTCCCAGATCCAGCCATTGCGGAGCGCGGGAAGATAGGTCAGAAACGTCAGGGCGAAGAGCATCGCAGCCGGAAGGATCCGGCGAGCGCCCGGCGCTTTCCTGGAAGGTCCGGACGGAACCCGAGATGGGCCGGCTTTGGGCATGGCCTGGAGTGTAACGGAGGCTCTCACCAGGTCAGAAGGCCCAACCCAACGGGTCCGAAATCGTTCGGCATCTCCCGGTCGGGGTTTGAACCGGGGGGAGATGCAGCGTGACACCTCCCCACGGAGGGGTCAGTTCTGGTTGGCGACGAGGTCCCGGTCCTCGAGCCGGACCTGCATGAGGTGCGGGAAAGGGATGGCGACCGATCGGGTCATCGGGCCGGCCCGCTGCCCGCATATCCTCTGAGAGCCACATTGGATACATCGCCGTTTGCGAAGGCCCTCGGCGACGCGGTCGCAACTGGATTCCCGCGCCTCGAAAAATCCGGTAGGTCCACGGAAGACAATGCGCGAGGGGGCCCAAGAGCCGATCATCGGCGCAACTGCGGCCATCCCTTTGAGTTCCTACAAGATCCGCTCAGGGCCTCCCGTCGGCCCCCGTGGCTCCAGGGACCGCGGGTCAAACGAGATGGTAGTCCCAGTTCCGACTGACACGGCCCCGCCCGAGCGAGCGCACCCTGTCCACGTCCCGCTCGCACAGCGGGATCGGACCAACTGCTCGTTCCGATCGTGGCACAGGGCGGGAGGCCTGGGGCGCCGGGCGCTCGGCGCGGGTGCGTTTCCATACCCTCGGTCGGGTCATCGTACAGGGCCGTTGCCTCGAACAGTAGGAGTGAACCGCTGAGGAGGCTGCCCATCGGGCTTTCGTGGCCGTTGCCAGCCAACATCTTCCACCTCGACGCACGCACTCCTGGCGGCCTCCCCAGGCTCTATCTCCCGCCGTGTGCGCGCGGGTGCCTTCTGTGGGGCTCGGGGCGAAGCGTGACCCCATTCCCGCTGGCTGTCCGACCGCGCGGGGAGATGGGTTCATTTCGTTGACCGGCCGCCACCAGCAGTACTACCATTGCTCGGGGATCGAATCCGAACGTGAGTCGCATCCGAGAGGTCGAGCCAGCATCGGATCGAAGCCGGCAAAGGTACCTCTCACCGTCGGTGCCGGAGTGCACCACAGACTTCGTCTGATTCCTGCCTCGAATCGACCGGTTGCGTGATGCGAGCCGTGAAACGGATCTCCAGCGTGAGAGGTCGCAACGGGTGGGATTCCCTCCCAGAGAGAGGGGATCCCACCTACTTTGCAAATGCTTCCTCGATGGCCAGGAGCCACCTCAGGGCGCCGTCGAAGCGGCAGGCCGAGAGAACCACCGGTACGACCACGAGACCACGCGACCGGGCCTGAGCGAGAAGAGAGGGGAGCTCTTCATCGGCGATGAACTGCGAAGCGACCCAATCCGCGCTGATCAGGAGAAGGGCCACCGATGCCTCTTCGATGGCCGAACCGATCTCGCGCCTCCAATCGGTACCGGCTTGAATTCGGGTGTCGTCCCAGAAATCGCAGAGACCCTGCCATTGTAGCGGCTTGATATGGGTTCGGAGGCGCTCCAGCATCCGTCGGTCAGCGTGGCTGTAACTGACGAAGACGGAGCGTCTTGACTGGTGCAGGTCTGCCGTCACCGCACGTCTCCTTGTGACTTCCTCCTCAGAACTGCCACCACGTGGTCGGGACCTTCGAACCTATACAAGGGTACTATCGTTCGCGTGCTTGGACAAGGTCCTTTGCGGCGGCGCCCCGACGCAGCGCCATGGCGAAGCCCGCTGGCAGGTCAGCGGGCGCGTAACAATAGAATGACAGGTCGGATCCAGCTATCCGGCAACTCGCGATACAGCGACCTGACGAACCCGGCGGGTCAGCGGCCGGCGATCCCCGTCTTGCGCTCCTGCAGCACCCGCTCAGCCGCCGCCACGGCCGCCCGCTCGATCTCGAGCAACGGAACGCCCTTCGCCTTGGCCAACGCGCGGCAATCGTCGAACTCCGCGGAGAGCTTGCGCCGGCCCTGTCCGCCGCCGACGCCGGCAACACCACCGGCGCCCGCGATCCCGCCATCGCGAGCGGTGCCCGCGACGCTGACCACACCCGCAACCTTGACCCGCACGCGGCCGAAGGAGGTGTCGACCTCGAGGATCTCGCGCGGCAGCGAAAGCCGCTCGATGCGCTGGCGCCGAAGCCCCAGGGTCGAGCTTTCGCGCAGGAGCAGCTCGGTCAGGGAGTCGGCGTCGGACGGCCGGCAAAGCACCGAGACGAGCGTCCCCGGGCGCCCTTTCTTCATGGCCAGGGGCGCAAGCGTGGCATCGAGGGCGCCCGCCTCGAGCAACCGCTCGATGAGAAAAGCAAGCGACTGACCCGGCATGTCATCGATGTTGGTCTCGAGCGTCACCAGGGTCTCCGAGATGAGCCCCCCTGCGCCCGCGGTCTCCCCGAGGAGAACTCGGAGCACGTTCGGCATCTCCGTCTCCCGCGAGCCCGCGCCGTAGCCGACGGCGCGCAGGGTCATGAGCGGCGAGTCCCCAAAACCCGCAGCCAGCGTGGTGAGAACGGCCGCGGCCGTGGGCGTTACCAGTTCGGCCTCGACTCCCGAGATCACGCGCACGGGCGCGCCCAGGAGAAGACCGACCGTGGCCGGCGCGGGCAAGGGAAGCGTTCCGTGGCGCGAACCGATGGAGCCGCGGGCCAGGGGCAGCGGCGAAACGTAGAGCGCCTCGATTCCCAGACGGTGGAAGCCGGCGCAGGCGCCGACCACATCCAGGATGGTGTCGATGCCGCCCAGCTCGTGCAGATGCACCGTCTCCAGCGGCTCGCGATGGATGCCCGCCTCCACCTCGGCGATGCGGCGAAGGATGCGCCGCGCGGGATCGAGCACCTCCGCCGGAAGCGGCGCGCGATCGATCAGCGTGAGAAGCTCGGCCAGGTTGCGGTGCGGATGGCCCTCGCCGGTCTCGACGATAGCCTGGGTCGCGCCGATCGCACCGCGCGCGACCTTCTGCGCCTCGATCTTCCAACCCGGGATTCCGAGAAGCCGGAGATCGGCCAGGAGCTGCTCCAGCGGAAGCCCGGCGTCGAGCAGGGCCCCGAGGATCATGTCGCCACCGGCCCCGGCGAAGCAGTCGGCATACGCAACCTTCACTTCGGTTCCCTCCGGTCCACGTCGGCGATCGTCACTTCAGCTCCCACTTCGGCTCCCTCCAGCCACCGTCGGCGACCTTCACTTCGGCTCCCACGTCGGCCCCCTGCAGCCAGTGTCGGCGACCTCACTTCGGTTCTCTCCACAGGATGCGGTGAGCCGCGGCCGCGGCCCCAAATCCGTTGTCGATGTTGACCACGAGCACGCCGGGCGCGCAGCTATTGAGCATGGCCAAGAGCGCGGAGAGGCCCTCGAAGCTGGAGCCGTATCCGGTGCTCGTGGGCACCGCAATCACGGGCTGCGGCTCGAGCCCGGCGATGACGCTCGGGAGAGCGCCGTCCATCCCCGCGACCACGATAAGGACCCCGGCGCGCGCGATCTGCTCGCGCACGGAAAGGAGGCGGTGCAGGCCCGCCACGCCGACGTCGTAGGCTCGCAAGACCTCGTGCCCCAGCCACTCGGCGGTCAGAGCCGCTTCCTCGGCAACCGGCAGATCGGAGGTGCCGGCGCAGACCACGCCCAGAGGCGCCGTCGCGCGGCGCGGGCGCTCTCCCCAGAGGATCAGACCCGCGCGCTCTTCCCAGCGTGACGCGGGCACGCGCCGACGAACCGCTTCCCAATGCTCGGCCGAAGCGCGCGTCACGAGGCCGGCTCCGTCGGCGGCCTCGAGCCTTGAGGCCAGCTCGCCCACCTGCTCGGGCGTCTTGCCACGCGCCAGGATGACCTCGGGCATGCCGTTGCGCAGGCTGCGATGGTGGTCGAGGCGCGCAAAGCCGAGATCCTCGAAAGGAAGATCCCTCAAGCGCTCCAGCGCCTGCTCGACGGTCAAAGAGCCGGCCTCGAGATCAGCCAGGAGGGAGCGCAGTCTCTCGCGGTCCATCACGCCTGTCCGTCTCGCGGTCCATCATGCCTTTCCGTCGCCGGCGGCGGGACGCGAGGTTGAACCCACGCGCCCAACCCGGATAGTCCCGGTTGATCGAACCAGCGATTGGGAAGCGCGACGTGAAGCCCCATCGCCTTCGGCAGAAACGGGGCCGTGCAGGCCCGCGCCATCCTCGGGGCGATTGAGGCTTCCGGTGCGGTAGCCGTCGGGGTCGATCTGCGTGTGCGTCCAGCCGAGCTCGCGGAGACGAGCGGCGAGAGCATCGCTCTGCGCGAAAAGCCGCGGGATGTCCGGTTTCTCGACCTCGACGCGCGCGACTTCGCCGTGGTGGCGCACGCGCACCTGGGCGATGCCGAGCCTTCGCACCCACTCCTCCGCCTGCTCGATGCGGGCCAGGAGCGGCGCGGTCACGGCGGTGCCGTGGGGCACCCGCGAAGAAAGGCACGCCATGGCCGGCTTGTCCCAGTTCGGCAGCTCGAGGCTTCGGGCCAACGCTCGCACCTCGAGCTTTCCCAGACCGGCCTCGAGCAGCGGGCTCTTCACGCCGTGCTCGCGGGCGGCCTTGCGTCCCGGCCGGACGTCGTGGAGGTCGTCGAAATTCGTGCCGTCGAACAGCGCCTCGTAGCCGTGCTCCGCGGCCCAGGCGGCAAGCAGGCCATAGACCTCGGTCTTGCAGAAATAGCAGCGCAGATCGGTGTTCTCCGCGTAGCGCGGATCCTCCATCTCGTGGCTATCGACGAGCACGTGGCGGCCGCCGATCCGGGAGGCCAGGGCGATCGATTCCTCTCGGTCGGCCCGCGGCAGGCTCGGAGAGACCGCAGTCAGGGCGACGGCGTTCTCGCCCAGAAGCCGATAGACCACGGCGAAAAGCAGCGTGCTGTCCACGCCGGCGGAGAACGCCACCGCCGCGCGGTGGATCGGCCGGATCTGCGCCTGCAGCCGTTCCATGGCTGCGGCGACGTCGACGGATGCGATCGCCTCTGGATCGATCAAGAGATGCCCTCGGATTATTGCGTCTCGAAGTCTCGCGTGCGAGCCGGAAAGTTCATGGTAGCACGACAGATCCGGGCGCCGGAAGCGGTTGGATCCCAAGTCCGGCAGCTCTGGAGGTCCGGAGATCCGTCCTCCGATGGCTGTTCGAGGAGGATGTCCCCGCCTACAGGGACAAAGACCGATGGGTCGAGGGTCAGTCCGCCCGGAACCGGCCCAGCGCCCGATCACGGCGCATTCCTGCATACCCGAATTCCGAGATCAAAGTACCACCCGGAGGGCTCGTCCCTGCCACGTTGCGCGGATCGGCAATGCCGCGCGTCGTAGTTCCATCCGCCGCCGCGCCAGACGCGAAGGAAGCCGCTCCCGGGGCCGGCCGGGTCGGTCGCCGGCCTGTCGGTGAGGTCGTCAAACCAATCCCAGCACCATTCCTGCACGTTTCCGGCCATGTCATAGAGGCCCCAGGAATTCGGCGGCAGGGTCCGTACGTCGTGGGTACGACCGCCCGCGGTGGCGCAGTACCAGCTGATCTCGTCCAGTCCGGGATCTTCCATGCAATGGACGCTCGTGCCGTGAACCGTGATCGGCCCGTTGTAGAAGGCGGTGGTTGTGCCCGCGCGGCAGGTATACTCCCATTCGGCGTCGGTCGGAAGTCGATATCCGTCCGCGCTTCGATCCCAGGTGACATAGGCGGCGACGAGGTGATTACCCTCGGATCTGCGGTCGGTGATCGTATACACGGGCGTCAGCCTCTCCTCCCGTGACCGCAGGTTGCAGTACTCGACGCAGTCAAACCAGCTCACGTTCTCAACCGGTCTTTCCGGGTTGCCGGTGAATTGCGACTCGTCCCATCCCATCACCTCGAGCCATTCCGCCTGGGTTACGAGGTGGTCGCACAGATAGAACGGGTTCGTCAACGTGACCCGATGCTGGGTCTCGTCCGTGAATCGTCCCGGTTCGTCCGGCGGACTTCCCATGACGAAAGTCCCCGGAGCAATCCGGACGAATTCCGGCGGCGTGAGGATGGAATCGACCTGCGCCGCAGCGACCGGAGCGGACCCGGGGCCCGCCGATGAATCGGCGCACGCAGCCTGGAACGGCCCGCCCGCGACAAGGCAGGACACCGCCAGGATCCGATAGTAGGATCGCGCCTTGATGCTCCAATCCGGGAGGCCCCGCTGCATTCGTTCCCTCCTGCCCCGCTCCAGATTCAGTTTGATATGTTGGCGCCTCGGGCCATCGGGTGGCCAGTTTTCCCGGCAGATTTGACTGGTGGTACGGTTCCGTCGGGCGATCCCTTCGATGAGCCCAAGTTCCCAATGATCAGTTTCGACGTACCCCGGAGTCGCATCTCGTCAGGAACAGAAGATACTCTGTGCCCAGCCTCCAGGGCCAGGGATGTTCCGAATTGGTCGTGGCGGTGCCCCCGTAAGAGCCGCCGCTGACCGCAAAGCTGATCGAGGAGTCCGACGGGACCTCCCCTCGAACGACTCGGTTGACGTGTACGTGGCCGCGTACCGATGACGGTGGGGTGGATGGGACGATTCCCAAAGCCATGCAACGAATCGACGGTGCCGAGGACGATCAGCGACGAAAGCTCGACGCAGGAGCGAAATTCGGCACGGGCAACATCCAGCCGATATTGGGCACGGGCCTCATCTGGCGTCCGGCTCGTATCGCCCCAACCTGGTCCTGGACTGACGACGAGGAGACTGCCGGCAAGCGAAGCCAGCCATAGCCGACCCAGCACATCCCGGGATCCACCCAGACAATCGCGGAGTCTGAAACGGGAGGCAATCCACAGAACGCCGCACATGGAACTCCTCCAACGTCCAGACGGCCGGGATTCGGCCTGGGCGCTCGTATCCCGGCACCGGGAGGTCAACGGCCCTTCCACACATGCAAGGGACCTAAAGCTGCTTGAAGCGATCCCCGTGCCCGACGAGCCGCTTCTCGGAGATCTGCACGGTGCGCTCGGGGCCGTCGGTCACGCGGCCGATCTCCCAGGCCGGAAGCCCGATCCGCCGGCAGACCTCTCCCACCGTCCTCCGCGCTTCCGGATCGTCCCGCATGACGAGGCAGAAACCGATCCCCATGTTGTACACGCGGAACATCTCGGCGTCGCTGACGTTCCCCAGGCGCTGGATCAGGGAGAAGATCGGCGGTGGCGGGGGCAGCCGGTCGATGGTGAACCCGACGGCCGCCCTGACCCGGGTCAGGTTGAAGAAGCCGTCGCTCGTGACGTGGACGAGCGCGGTGATCGGCAGCTTCTTCTCGAGCAGCTCGAGGACCGGATCGACGTAGATGCGGGTCGGCTCCAGAAGCTCCTCGCCGACCGAACGGCCCAGCTCGTCGACGTGGTCGTCGGGCCCAAGCCCCGCGGTCTCGAAGAGCGCCTTCCGCGCCAGCGTGAGCCCATTGCTGTGAATCCCGCTGCTGGCCAGCCCGATGATGACGTCGCCCGGCCGGACGTCCTGCCCTTCGTTGACCTTGTCCACCGGCACCAGGCCGACGCACATCCCGATGAGATCCAGGCCTTCGCCTTGCCGGGCTCCCTTGATGATCTCGCTGATCTGGGAGATTTCGCCTCCGACGAAGTTGATCCGGGCCTGGCGCGCGCCTTCGTAGAGTCCCCGGCCGATCGCCTCCAGGACTTCCGGCGTGGCCTGCTCGATGCCGATGTAGTCGAGCATGGAGACCGGTTCCGCGCCGACGCAGAGGACGTCGTTGACGTTCATGGCGACGCAGTCGATGCCGATCGTGTCGTACCGGCCGAGCATGGCGGCGATGAGGACCTTGGTGCCCACTCCATCCGTCGAGAGCGCAAGACCCAGACCGCGGCCGAGGTCGATGACGTTGGCGAAATAGCCGACCTTGAGGACGCTTCTCCCGGTGCCGGCAGCGGCCCGATGGTCCTCGGTCTTGCGGATCCAGACCAGCAGGCGCTCGAGGCCGAACTCCGTGTTGCTGAGCACGCCAGCGTCTTCGTATCGGAGATCCTTGGAAGGGTTCATGATGATTCCTGGTCCTGGGGTTCTTGGAGATCGGGGTGCGCCTGTCCTCGCTTCTCGACGGAGTCCGGGGACCTCGCCTGGATTCCCGACTTGCGGGATTCCTCGGAACACGCCGAAAACTAGCTTCTGGCGGGACGGCTGTCAACGGGGGTACGTTTGCGCGAGACGGACGTCCGTACCGCGGGCGGCGGTCTCTCACAAGGGCTCACGCGACGACAGGCCGCGCTGAGGGGTCATCGACGACGAGCGCACATCAAACGTCGATCGCGTCCCGGCTCGTCCGGGCAGATCCTGCGCCGCGCAGACCGCCACCTTCAGGTGTATTCTTGCCCGCAGTTGCGCGTAATGTGATGTTCTACGGTCGCCGCTGAGGCCCGTCCGGCTCCGCGACGGCATCGGCTCCGGATCCTTCCCGCAACCGGCGAACGGCCGCACAGGCATCCGCGAAAGGCGAGGTTCTTGGACAAGGCCGACTATCAGCTCAGAGCGCGTTTCCGCCATGCCGTCCGCTCAGCGGGAATCGGCGACCACGAGACGCTCCTTCTGGCGGTTTCGGGCGGGTGCGATTCGGTCTGCCTTCTCCGCCTCTGCCTGGACGAGGTCCGATTCCGGGACTGGCGGATCTTCGTCGGCCACATCGACCACTCCCTCCGGCCGGACTCGTCCGGCGATGCCTCCACGGTCAAGAAGTGGTGCCGGGATTTCGGGATTCCCGGCGCCGTTCTCCGAGTTCGTCCGGAGCACTGGGACGACTACCGAGGCTCCATTGAAGGAGAGGCCCGGCGGCTTCGTCGGATCGGGCTCCGCCGGCTGGCGCGGCGGGCCGGCGCCCCCTGGATCCTCCTGGGCCACACGCTGGACGACCAGGCCGAAACGGTCCTGCTGCACCTGTTCCGAGGCACCGGCCTCCGCGGATTGGGCGGGATCTCCCCTTGCCGGCCGCCCTGGGTGCGCCCACTTCTCGGCATCCGGCGGGAGGTGCTGCGGGCCTTCGCCCGGCGCCGCGGCCTGGCATGGATGGAAGACCCCAGCAACCTCGACCCGCGATTCCGCCGCAACCGGGTTCGCCATCGGGTCCTGCCCCTTCTGGCCTCGGAATTCCACAACTCGATTCCGGAAGTCCTGGCGCGAACGGCTGAGACCTCCCGCGGGATCCGCAGGTATCTACAAGGGGAAGCGGCGAGGATCTGGGAGACCCTGAGCGACTGCGATGCAGAAGGCAGGATCCGCCTTGATCGGGGCGCTCTCGACTCCTATCCTACGTCCATAGTTGAAGAGGTCTTGCGTCGCGGCATCCTCCGGGCTGCCGGGACCGGCCGGGATCTCAAGCGGGCCCATGTCGCGTCCCTGGTTCGAGCCGTCCGGTCCGGCCGGCGACGCACGCTCTCTCTCCCGGCCGGACTCGAGGCCGCCGTGGACCGCCGATTCGTCGTGTTCTCGCATCGAAATGGAAGTGTCGGAATTGGAGATGAATCTCAAGCCGGGTGAAACCTTCCGGCTGGGCGGATATGACGCCCGGATGTTGTTCTCGGAACGCCAGATCCGGGATAGGGTGGCGGATTGCGGAGCTTCGCTGCATCGGCGGTTGGGATCGGAACGGCCGGTCTTCATCGGGCTCCTGCATGGCGGGTTCGTCCTTCTTTCGGATCTGATCCGCGCCTTCGATGCGCCCCATGAGGTGGATTTCCTGAAGCTCTCCCGATACGACCTGCGCGAGAAAGACCCCACCGCGGTGCGCGTCATGCAAGACCTTCGCAGCGGCATTCGGGACCGGTCGGTGGTCGTGGTCGAGGGAATCCGCGCGCGGGGAACCAAGATCGAATACGTTCAGCGGTTCCTGGATCTCCACCGGCCCCGCGCCGTAACGTACTGCGCGGTCATCCAGCCTGAGGGAGCCAACCTGACGGTTCCCATCCATGAGGCCGGATTCGAGATCGGCGATGAGTTCGTCGTCGGATACGGCCTGGACTACCACGAGCAGTATCGGAACCTGCCTTTCATCAGCGCGCTCGACGTCCCCGACCGGCTGGGGTTGCCGCCCGCCTTTCAAGGAGCCGCATGACACTTACGCTCCATCACGACCAGGAACCGCCTCCCCCGCCGCCTCCGGGGCATGATCCGGATCGGCGGAGCGGGAAGCGCCCGATGGCCGCCATGCCCGGGGGCCGGCAGTTCCGCACGTTCACCCTGTGGCTTCTCCTGGCCCTCCTGGTCGTCGTGCTGGTGCAGTACTTCGCGGGGTCGCGGAGCCAGGAAATCGAGATCAGCTACACGGACTTCCGCCACCAGATCGACGACGGGAACATCAAGAACATCACCATCGTCCAGCGCGACGTGAAAGGCGAGGTCAAGGCCGAGGTGCCGGCGGCTCCGGACGGGTCTCATCCCGCCTTCAAGCACTTCAAGGTCTATCTTCCGGCGGAAGACTCCAAGCTCCCCACCGACATCCTCGCGAAGAGCCCCGACACCCAGATCCGCTCCAAGCCGAGCTCGACGCCTTGGTTCAACATCCTGTTCTCCTGGTGGGTCCCGGCTCTCGGCCTGCTCCTCATCTGGATCTTCTTTCTCCGTCAGATGCAGTCCGGGGGATCGGCTGCATTCAAGTTCGGGAAGTCCAAGGCC
This sequence comes from Candidatus Eiseniibacteriota bacterium, assembly GCA_963833505.1. Lineage (GTDB taxonomy): Bacteria > Eisenbacteria > RBG-16-71-46 > CAIMUX01 > CAIMUX01 > CAWHYG01. The sequence goes on from CAWHYG010000004.1 coordinate 192,133, forward strand.
CGGATCCTGAATGAAAACCAGGTCAGGGTGACCTTCCGGGACGTGGCCGGCGCCGACGAAGCCAAGGAGGAGCTGCAGGAGATCATCGAGTTCCTGCGGGATCCGAAGAAGTTCCAGACCCTGGGCGGGCGCATTCCGAAAGGGGCGCTCCTGCTCGGTCCCCCCGGAACCGGCAAGACCCTTCTGGCCAAGGCGATCGCCGGAGAAGCGGGCGTGCCGTTCTTCAGCATGAGCGGCAGCGACTTCGTCGAGATGTTCGTCGGCGTGGGCGCGAGCCGCGTGCGCGATCTCTTCGATCAAGGGAAGAAGAACGCTCCCTGCATCATCTTCATCGATGAGATCGACGCGGTCGGCCGGCATCGGGGCGCGGGCTTGGGAGGCGGACACGACGAGCGCGAGCAGACCTTGAACCAGCTTCTGGTCGAGATGGACGGCTTCGAGTCCAACGAAGGGGTCATCCTGATCGCCGCGACCAACCGGCCCGACGTGCTCGATCCGGCCCTGCTCCGCCCCGGGCGTTTCGACCGCCAGATCGTCGTCGACCGGCCCGACGTGCGGGGGCGCGAAGGGATCCTCAAGGTCCACTGCCGGAACAAGCCTCTGGGCGACGACGTGAACCTGGAAACGCTGGCGCGGGGAACGCCGGGCCTGGCGGGCGCCGACCTGGCCAACCTGGTGAATGAAGCCGCCCTCCTGGCCGCGCGCAAGGGCCGCAAGCGAATCGGCATGCGCGACTTCGAGGAGGCGAAGGACAAGGTGATGATGGGCACCGAGAGGAAGAGCCTGATCCTCTCGGAAGAGGAGAAGCGCACCACCGCCTATCACGAATCGGGGCACGCACTGGTGGGTTGGATGATGCCGGAGGCCGACCCGATCCACAAGGTGACCGTGATCCCGCGCGGACGGGCTTTGGGCGTCACCCACTTCCTGCCCGAGTCCGATCATTACACGCGCACCAAGGAGTACTTCCTCGCCAGCATGGCGACGATGATGGGCGGCCGGGCGGCCGAGGCGCTCGTCTTCGGCAAGATCACGAACGGCGCCGCTTCCGACATCCAGGCCGTGACCACGCTGGCCCGGAAGATGGTCTGCGAGTGGGGCATGAGCGACAAGCTGGGGCCGCTGCAGTTCGGCAAGCGCGAGGAGCTGATCTTCCTCGGGCGCGAGATCTCCCAGCAGAAGGACTACAGCGAAAAGACCGCCGAATCGATCGACGAGGAGGTCCACAGCCTCGTCGCCGGAGCCTACGAGAGGGCCCTGGCGGTGCTGCGCTCGAACCTGGACAAGCTGCACCTCATGGCGCAAAACCTCCTCGAGAGAGAGATCCTCGATCGGAACGACATCGCCCGGCTTCTCGGCGAAGAGCCGACGGAGGAAGGGCCGGCGACGCCGATCGAAACGGTCCCGCCGACCCTGGTCGAGGACGAGACCTCCGGCCTGCGCCACCCGGTGCCGACTCCGTCTCCGGGCCCGGCGCCGGCCTGATCGGCCCATGAGCGACCTCCCGCGGGAGGCGCGAGCTTCCCATTCCGGCGGCGGAACCAGCGAGCCGCCGCCTGTTTTTCCTGCGCCCCGGAGCCGGCATCTGCTCCGCGCGGGTTCGCTCGCCATTCCTTTGGGCGAGACGACGCTGGTCATGGGCATCCTCAATTGCACGCCTGATTCCTTCTCCGACGGCGGGCTCTTCGCCGCCCGCGAGGCCGCGATCCGGCGCCTGCACGAGATCGAAGAAGAAGGCGCCGACTGGATCGACGTCGGGGGCGAAAGCACGCGGCCGGGCGCCGAGAACGTCTCCGCGGACGAGGAATGGCGGCGAGTCGGACCGGTCCTGGAGGAGGCCCGGCGGTCGGGCGTCGCGCTCCCCATCTCCATCGACACCACCAAGGCGGAGGTGGCCCGCCGCGCCTTCGAAGCCGGGGTCGTGCTGCTGAACGACGTGAGCGCGCTGCGTTCCGACCCGGCGCTGGGCGCCCTGGCGGCGAGGCATCGGGCCGGAGTCGTCCTCATGCATAGGCGCGGCGACCCGAAGACGATGCAGGAGGACCCGCGCTACGAGGACGTGACGCGGGAGGTCGGCGAGTTCCTCGGCGACGCCGCGCGCCGGGCGGAGGGCTACGGAATCGATCCGGACCGCATCCTTGTCGATCCGGGGATCGGATTCGGCAAGACGGCCGCCCACAACCTCGAGCTTCTCCGAAGGCTGCCCGAGCTGGCGGCCTGCGGCCATCCCATCCTGATCGGAGCGTCGCGGAAGTCGTTCCTCGGGCGGGTGCTGAACCTGCCGGTCGACTCCAGGCTCGAGGCCTCGCTGGCAGCCCACGTCGCGGCGGCTCTGGCCGGCGCGCACGTGATCCGCGCCCATGACGTGCGGGCGACGGTGCGGGCGGTGCGGGTGGCGGACGCGATTCGGCGTGGGTTATGATGGCAGCGGACGAGGAGGCGGATGATGCCGATTCGAGAATTCCGCTGGATCCTGGACGCGTTCGACGTCCTCATCGTCGCGTTCCTGTTCTACCACATCTTCCTGCTCGTGCGCGGCACCCGGGCCGCGCAGATGTTCCTCGGCCTCGTGGCCATCCTCATCCTGACGGCGCTGGCGGAACTGGCGCGGCTGCCCGCGCTGAGCTGGCTGTTGACCTCGCTCCGCACCGTCTGGGTGGTCGCGTTCCTGATCATCTTCCAACCTGAGCTGCGGAAGGCCCTGATCCAGATCGGGGACAACGCGCTCTTCCGCCGGCTCATCCGCTATCAGGAGCCGTCCCGCCTGAGCGAGATCGAGGACGCCCTGGTGAACCTCCGGCGCCGCGGTCTCGGGGCCATTCTGGTCCTCGAGCGTAACACCGGGCTTCTCGGAGTGGCCGAATCCGGAACCCGGCTGGATGCGAACCTCACGGCGGAGCTGGTGGAGACCATCTTCACCCCCACGTCTCCGCTTCACGACGGCGCCGTGGTCATCCGCGGCAACCAGGTGATCGCCGCCGGCTGCATCCTGCCGCTGACCCAGAACCCGAATCTCGACCGGACGCTGGGGACGCGCCACCGGGCCGCGCTCGGGCTCTCCGAGGAGTCCGATGCCCTGTGCATCGTGGTGTCCGAGGAAACCCGGTCCATCTCGGTGGCGGAACGCGGCAACCTGATCCGGAACATCGATCCGACATCGCTCAAGGGAATTCTGTCTAGATACTCGTCGAGAACGGAACAGCCTCAAGCAGAAGAGCCCGTAGTCGAGGAGACGGCGGAAGACCCGGCGGAGACGATCGCCCGGACCCCCTGAAGGGGTCGATCCGGCGGACTCCCGGAAAGGGGCCGATCCGGCCGCCTGAGGAAGTCGCCGAATCTCCACGCTGAAAGTCATTGAGGCTGCCTTACGCGATTTCGCATACTGCCGTGCGTTCCGTCACGCTCCGCGCAGTCGTCCCTGGCATCGAACGGAGGTTCCGTGTGGGCACAGATGCAACCGCCGCGCGCATGATCGGCGAGCGGCCGAGAACCGGGGAAGGTCCGGCGGGTTTGCGGTTCGGAATCGGAGGGAAAGCAGGTTTGATCGGGCTCCTGATCGCAAGCGGGTGTCTGGCGGCGTTCCCCCGTTCGGGATCGAGCCAGACTTTGGAGGAGTGTCTGGCGCTCGCGCGGCTGGACTCCCCTGTCCTTCGGGCCGCCGACGCCGACCTGGCGCAAACTCAGCAGGCTGTCACCGAGGCCCGCGCGGCGATGCAACCGACGCTTCGGCTGGGCGCCAGCTATCTCCAGAACAGCGAAGGGCCCAAGGCCGTCTTCCAGATTCCGGGCACGCCGGCCCCCGAGGTGTTCAACCTGGGAAGCGCCAACCAGGTCGACGTTCGGACCGACGCCGCCATCACCCTCTATTCGGGCGGGCAGAATCCCGCCCTGATCGGAGCGGCGCGGGCGGCGAACGAAGGCTCGGCCCGCACCCGCGATCAGATCGAAGCCGACCTGACGCTGACCGTGTCGGAAGCCTTCTATCGCGCCACGGCGGCCTTGCAGATGGAAGGGGCCGCCCGCGATGCCGCCTCCTCCGCCCGGAGCCATCTCGAAGTGGCGGCAGCCCGGGTGCGCGCCGGAGTGGCGCCGCGGCTCGATTCTCTGCGGGCCCAGGTTGACCTGTCCGAACGCGTGGCCGCCCTCGACCGGGCGGACGAAGACGTCCGGCTTCGGAGGATCGAGCTGGAGACCGCGATCGGCGCGCCGCTCGACACGACTCGCGCGCTCGTCGCCCCGGGGCCGCCGGAAGCCGGCGTCCCGTCGTTCGAGGCCGAGGTCTCCGCCGCGATCAAGGCCCGTCCCGAGCTGGCCGTCTACGATCTCCAGCTCCGCGAAACCGAGGCGCGGATCACGGCGGCCCGGGCGGCGCGGCGCCCGCAGGTGACGCTCAGCGGCACGGCCGAGTACCTGGCGCCGAACGTCAACGCCGGCTACTTCGACTTCAATGACCCGGGGTTGAAGACGTACAAACTGTACGCCGAGCTGGGCCTGAGCCTGCCGCTCCTGGACGGAGGACTGATCGGATCGAAGGTCGGCCAGCTCGAAGCCCAGCGCGTCTCCCTAGAGGCGCGCCGGCAGGACGAGGAGCTGGCGGTGCGCCGGGAGGTGGAACAGGCGCTCTCCGACCTTGGGGTCGCGCTGGCCGTCTGGCCTTCGGATGAGAACGGGATCGGAGCGGCGCGCGAGTCCTTGCGCCTGGCCGAGGAAGGATACAAGAACGGCACCTCCACCGCCACCGACGTCCGCGACGCGGAGTCGGCCCTGGCCGACGCGCTGGCGGAGGAGGCGCAGACCGGGATGAACTACTGGATCGCTCGGGCTTCGCTGGATCACGCCACGGGCGCCGCGGCGAGAAGGGAGAAGTGAGGATGGCGGAAGGGAAGCGGCGGGGTCTGAAGGCAGCCATCCGCGGGGTGGTTCTTCTCCTCGTGGCGGCGGGGATCGGCATCGTCATCTGGCGCGTCGCCACCCGGCGCGAGGACTACGTCGGCGGAAACATCCGCACGACGGGAACGATCGAGGCGGTCCACGTGGACCTGGGCTTCCAGGTGGCGGGTCGGCTGGCGGACGTCCCCGTCGCCGAAGGCGAGGTCTTGAAGCCGGGACAGCTCGTCGGGACCCTGGATCCGCAGGACTTCCAGGTGCAGGCCCGCACGGCGCAGGCAGCGGTGGAGGCGGCCCAGGCGGCCAAGGCCCAGGCGCAAGCGGCCCTGGGCGTGGCCACGGCCAATCGGACCAAGGCGGACGGCGACCTCGAGCGCATGCGGTCTCTCATGGCGCAGTCGGCGACGACGCCCCAGCAGATGGACGACGCCACCGCCGCCGCCCAGGTGGCCGCGGCCCAGGTCGAGGCGGCCAAGGCCCAGGCGCAGGCGGCGGAGGCCCAGATCGCCCAGACCGAAAGCGCGCTGGCGCAGGCCAATCTCCAACTCTCCTATACCGAGCTGCGGGCGCCGGAGGGAGGCGTCGTGGCCGAGAAGATCCACCGGCCGGGCGAGATGGTGACGCCGAACACGCCGGTGGTCTCGCTGGCGGAGATGGACACGGTCAAGGTCCTGGCGGCCGTCGACGAGACCCGGATCGGAGCCGTGCGTGAAGGAGATCGGGTGCAGGTGCGCGTGTACACCTTCGACCGGAAGAGCTTCGACGGGGTCGTGACCCAGATCCAGCCGGCGGGAGACTTCGCCACGCGCAAGGACTGGGGAGCGCAGCGCCGCGACATCCGGACTTTCACAGTCACGGCGGAGATGCCCAATCCCGGCCATCTGCTCAAGAACGGCATGACGGCCGAGGTCACGATCGACGTGAGTGCCACGGTCAAGACCATGGTGGGAGCGAAGCCGTGAATGGGTCGGTGAAGAACATGACGGGAGTGAAGCCGTGAGCGAGCCGGTGAAGAACCTGGACGGAAGTGAAGCCGTGAGCCCGACGGAACAGAAGAAGTCCGCCCCCGCCATCGTGGTCGAGGACCTGACGCGGAAGTTCGGTGACTTCACGGCCGACGACCACCTCAATTTCACGGTGGAGCGGGAAGAGATCTTCGGGATCCTCGGCCCGAACGGAGCGGGCAAGAGCACGCTGGTCCGCATGCTCACCACCCTGATCAAGCCGACCTCGGGCCGGGCGCTGGTCATGGGCTTCGACGTGGTGCACCGGACGGCGCGGGTCCGGCATGAGATCGGCGTGATCCCCCAGGCCAACACCGTCGACAGCGACCTCTCCGCCTGGGAAAGCCTCGACATCTACGGCAAGTTCTACGGGATGGGCCCGCGCCAGCGCAGCCGCCGGTCGGAGGAGCTGCTGAAGGCGGTGGGGCTCTGGGAGTGGAAGGACAAGCCCGCGGGCACCTACTCCGGCGGCATGCGCCGGCGCCTCGAGATCGCCCGCGGCCTGATCCATCGGCCGCGCGTCTTCTTCCTGGATGAGCCGACGACCGGGCTCGATCCGCAGAGCCGGCGCGTGATCTGGGAGCTGCTCGAGACTCTCCGGGCGGAGAGCGACCTCACGATCCTCATCTGCACGCACTACATGGACGAGGCCGACCGGCTCTGCGACCGTCTGGCCATCGTGGACCACGGCAAGATCGTCGCCCTGGGCACGCCGCGCGAGCTCAAGGCCAGCGTCCCCGGACAGGACATTCTGACCGTCCAGTTCCTGCAGGAAGTGACGGACGATCTGCTCACCGGGCTCAAGGGCCTGCCCGAAGTGAACTCGACGGCTCGCGAGGACCCGCACACCGTCCGGCTCATCCTGGAAGGCGACTCGGTGCCTCTCGACGGGATGAGCGAGATCGCGCGCGCCCACGCCAACAAGCTCAAGAACATGTCCCTGCTCGAGCCGACCCTCGAGGACGTCTTCATCCACTACACGGGCCGGGCCCTGCGCGACACCGTATCGGAGGAGTACACCTACGTGCCGCTGCCCAGGCGTTGAGCCCGCCGGGCGCGCTGCCGGAGACCGTTGATGTTCGATTTCAACCTGGGCCGGATGCTCGCGGTCGCCGAGCGCGACCTGCGCCGCTTCTGGCGGAACAAGAAGCTCCTCATCCCCATGGTCCTCATGCCCATGATCTATCTCGTGGTTCTGGGCAAGTCGATGGGGGGCGACATGCACAATCTAAGGGTCGCGCTGGTGGTTGAAGACACCGGAGGGGCCGCCGCCGCGGTGCGCAACCGTCTCCTCACACTGGAAGAGAGCCGGAACCTGATCCTCCTCGCGAACGAGCCGAACGCCACCACGGCGGTCAACCGCCTGCGCCAGGGGGTGTACAAGGCGGTCGTGATCGTGCCGCAGGAGTTCAGCGACGATCTCGCCCGCGGCGAGCCGGCCCAGCTCGGCCTGGTCGAGGACAACACCGACAACACCTCGGCCAACGTGATCGAATCCGAGATGCGGCGCGCGATGGCGGACGTGAACGTGACGCAGGCGACGTCCCTGAACGACTCCCCGGTGGGCGTGCAGGTCGACCGGATCGACGCCTACGGCCACAAGGAGTTCATGCAGTACCTCGTGCCTGGGGTGATCGCCCTCGCGCTCTTCTTCGTCGCCATGCTGGCGGGTGGGATCATGCTGGTCGACGACCGGGCCCGCGGCATCCACGAAGGGTACTTCGTCACGCCTCTCTCCGCGCTCGACCTGGTCGGCGGACTCACGCTGTCGGCCACGACCATGGCCATGGTCATCGGCACCGTGGTCCTGGCTTCGTCCCTCCTGATCGCCCGGCTTCCCCTGCTCGGCGGATGGCGGACCATCCTTCTGGCCGAATGCGCCATCCTCCTGCTTGCGCTGGGGCTCATCTTGTTCATCTTCACGCTGATGGCGCGCGTTTCGAACCCCATCACCCCCCGCTCGCTCTTCGGGATCCTGAACGTCCTCACCTTCTTCCCGAGCGGCGCGCTCTATCCGACCGAGAGCTATCCCCGCTGGCTCCAGGTGATCTCGGCCGTCTTCCCGATGCGCTACGCGGTGCACGCCCTGCGGAATCTGCTGCTCAAAGGGGTGGGGGTTCGGAGCGGTCGCGCCGGACTTTCTCGTCATGGGCGGATTCGCGGCGCTCATGCTGCTGCTGGCCTCGACGCTCTTCAAACGCACGCTGTGAGGACCGGAGTCGGACGCGCCGGCGCGGCCCTTTCCCTCCGGACCTCTCCGGATGACCTTGCCGGTTCCGAATGCCACAGCGCCTTTCGTGGCGTCGGCGGCGGAGTTCGGCCTCAGAACTCCTTCAGCCGCGTGACCACGATGCCCTTGAAACGGGAGACCCGCTCGAGATAGGCGCGCAGGGAAACCTCGACCACCCCGGTGCGGTCGTAGAGGCCGGAGATCGGACGCTTCGCCGGGTGGATCAGCTCCACCTCGTCCCCCTTTTTCGCGGCGATGCCGATGTGGTGGATCAAGGTGCCTTGGCGGCGCGACTCGAACTGCGCCGGGTCGCTGTCGTCTCCGACGAACCAGATGATGTCGCCGGTCTGGATCTTGCCGTAATCGATCTTCGCCGTCGGAAGGTAATGGAGGGTGTCAGGCGGCACCCGGGACGATCCGACCGCGTCCAGCCTGGCCTCTCCCAGGGAGACGGTCACGTTCTCGCCCCAGACCCCGCTCTTGATCATGTCTTCGGGGTACTCCAGATGCGCCGGGTCGTCATAGCTGACCCGGCCCTGATCATCAATGGCGCGGGCGATGGTGGCGCCATAGAAGCGGGTCCCGAACGCGAACTGGATCGCCTCGGAAGCCGAGGATGACCGGGCCAGCTCGGTCGTGCGGTACATGAAAAGCACGCAGTCGGTCATGAAATCCTGGGCGATCCGGCCGTCGGTGACGTATCCGCCGGGATCCCGCCCGTAGAGGTAGCCGACGTCCTCCCGGTTCAGGAACCAGCGGGCCCAGGCGGCGATGCGGTCTCCGAGCGGCAACGGCTGGTAGGCCTTGGCCAGGGAATCGAGCGTCGCGCTGGCCGCGACCCGGGGATTGTCGAGATTGAACTTGACCATGCGGTCGAACCGGACCATCAGGCCCTCCGTGTCGTCCGACCGGGAGGCAGGCGCGATCATGGCGACACCGAGGAGTCCGAGAAGGACTCCGTACCCGAGACCGAGACAGCGGGATCTCTGACGCATGGCAACCCTCTCATGACCAAGTCCCCCGGCGGGCGGCCGACCCGCCCGCCTTTGGAGTGCCGTATCGACCGGATCTTAGAGAGACGGACGGGGAGAATCAATCCGGCGCAGAGACCGGGGCACGGGAGTCCAGCCGGAGTTGTTGACGGGCCGTTCGTCCGGACGCTAGCGTGCTCGGGCAACGGCCCGGACCGAGATCGGAGCGAAGGCCAAGGAGGGGAAGTGCGGCGTCGCGTTCAGCTCGGGGTTCTGGCCTACGTGGCCCTTCGCTGGGTCCTCCTGGCGACTCCGGGCTATGTGGCCGACATCCAGGCCTACGAAGGCTGGGCCCTCCGCGCCGCCCAGAACGGCTTGTCGCAGATCTACGCGACCTCGCATATCGACTATCCGCCCCTCTACGCCTGGATCCTCTATCCGCTCGGCAAGGTCCTCCTCTGGTTCTCCGCCGGAGACCCGGGCAGCGCCGCCAATGCGACTCTAGCCAACTTCCTCATGAAGCTCCCGCCCCTCATGTTCGACGCCGCCATCGCCCTGCTCATGTTCCGGTACGTCCGCCGTTTCGTCGAGCCGCAGCCGGTCTGGTCGGCGACGGTTCCGGCTCGCGGAGCCGGCGATGGGAACACGGGGGCGAAGCAGGTCGAGCCTGCGATCCACCGGTTTTCCCCCGCTTCCTGGGCGTGGATCATCCCGCTGTGCTATCTCATGAATCCCGCGGTCCTCTTCAATAACGGTTATTGGGGCGAGCCCGATTCCATCCATAGCTTCTTCCTGCTCGCCGCCTTCCTGTCGTTGGGGCTGCGGCGCCAGGCCTGGCCGGCCTGGGTGCTTTGGACCCTGGCCACCCTCATGAAACCCCTGGGAGCTCCATTCGCTCCGTTACTGGCGGTGCTGAGCGTCGCCCTGTTCGGGATCGGCGCGTCGTTGATCGGCGTGGCGGCGGCCGTCGCGACGCTGCTCGTCTTCTTCTCGCCTTTCCTTCTGACCGGGCAGGGCGCGACCGTGATCCATCGGGTGCTGGGCGACGTCACGCTGATGGCCTACACCTCGTCCAACGCCCACAACCTCTGGTGGGCGCTGGGCGGCTGGCGCGACTCGGAGGCGCCCTGGCTCGGTCCGATCACGGCGACGCAGTTCGGCCTGGGCTTGTTCGGCCTGGTCTATGTCGCGCTGCTGTGGAAGGCACACCGGCTGCATCGCTCGCAGCGAGGCGGGCTGCGGCCCACCCAGATCGTGGCTCTGGCGGCCGCGGTCGGCTTCTCCTTCTTCATGCTCTCGACCCACATGCACGAGAACCATCTGTTTGTACTGATTCCGCTGCTTCTTCCGCTCCTGCCGGCGTCGAAGACCTGGCGCTGGATCTACGGCGGCGCCTCCCTGGCGGTCTTCCTCAACCTCATCCTGCATGATCTGGTCATCCCGGAGCGTTGGCCGTTCACGATCGGAGGCCCCACCGGAGTCATCAACCGCCACCTGAACCGGCCGTTCGCGGGCGTGGAGCTGGGGATGATCCGGCTCTCAACCGCCTTCAATCTGGCGTTCTTCGCGATTTTTCTCGTGCTGCTGTTTCGTCCGGGCGGGAAAGGACTACTGGATGCCCTCGGGTCGCCCGCGCCGGCGGATCGCCCGCGTCCGGTTCCCGTCGAGGCCTGATCGGCGCCGCGCTGTAACAGTCTCAAAGCCCCAGAAGCTGCACCATCTGCAAGGCGTTCTCGGCCGCGCGCCCGGCGTGGCAGTTGTTGAAGAAGACGAAGGTGTCCTGCGTGCGGCTCGCCAGGTCCCGGACCTGGCCGACCCACTCCTTCAGCTCGGACTCGCTGTAGAGATAGTTGTAGCGGTCGTGCTCGCCGCGGCCGCCCGCCCACCAGTCCCGGGCGTTCCGTCCATGGAAGCGGATGTAGCCGACGTCGCGGGTGGAACGCACGATCGGCGGGAAGAGGCCCTTGAGGCGCGGCTCGTCGACCGCGCAGTAGCCGAGCCCGGACTCCGAGAGAAGATCGAAGGTCCCCTCACGCGCCCAGGAATCATTGCGGAATTCGACGAAGATCGGACGGTCACTCAGCGAACGACCGAGAAGACGGAGGTAATCGCGGTTGTCAGGGGTATCGCGAAAGCTCCAGGGGAATTGAGCCAGGGCCCCGTGGAACTTCCCCGCCGCTTCGAGCGGCTCGATCACGCGGAGAAACTCCGCGAACAGGGCCTGATCGCGGCTGCCGCGGTGCGTGACGTCACCGGGCAGTTTGACGGTGAAGCGGAACCCCGGCGGAGTCTTGGCCTCGATCTGGCTCATCACTCGCGGGTGCGGCAGGCGGTAGTAGGTCGAGTTGACCTCGACGGCGGAGAACTTCCGCGCGTAGAAGTTCAGCATCTGGCCTTCGGGGATCCCGGGGGGATAGAACGTGCCCCCCCAATCGCGGAAGCTCCAGCCTGAGGTCCCTACGAAGATCATGTTCGGCTCCGTTGTGCTCGTCGTCAGGCAATGCCGTTCCGGCGTCGCCCCATCGCCGCTTCAGCGCTGCTCCAGCACGCGCCGTGCCGTCGCCGTTCCTGCGCCATTCTTGCGCAGTTCCTGCGCAGTCGCGAGGCGCCTCGGTGCCGGCGCCGGCCCTCCTCGTCGGATGTCTCCCTTCGCCGGAACGGCGCGCGCGCTTTGGACTTCTCACGCCCGGCGCGCGCCTCGGCGCGCCGTGCGAGAACCACCGGAGAGACCTCACGCCCCTGCAACGCGCGGCGCTTATGTCCGGCTCCGGGAGACACCGCTCCTCGTCGGGTCCGACGCCGGAAACAGCGCCGATCCACGCCGTTTCAGCGTCGCCCCATCGCCCGTTCCAGCGCCGATCCACCGCCGTTTCAGCGTCGCCCCATCGCCGTTCCAGCGCCGTGCCAACGCCGTTCCAGCGCCGTTCTTGTGCCGCTCTCGGCGCAGCAGCGGGGGTCCCGGTGCGAGCATCGGCCCTCCTCTTCGGTCCAGCGCCGGCATCAGCACTCTACCAGACACGCCGGCTTCCGCGTCGCCAGCGGATCGACGACGCGGCGCCAACGCCTCCGTACCGGTCACTGCGGGCATTATCTCTTGCGGTCGTGCAGCGCTCGATGGACCAGCCAGATCCCGAACCCGACCGGCGCCAGCGGCCACCACTGCCGGATCCAATCCAGCGGCATTCCGAAGAGGGTGTGCAGAAGCAGCAGAAGGCCGAAACCGATCAGGACGATCCCGCCCGAAAGCGCTCCACCACGGCTCGGGAGCAGCATCTCGGCGGGAAGCTCCGAAACCGGATGCCCGGCCATGGCCTGATTGTAGAACGAGGCCAGTCGGGCGGCGTCGATCATGCTGTACATAAAGAAAAACGAGATGAAGAGCGCCCCGAGCGGCTCGAACGGACCGATGGCCTTGCTGGACATCAGGGTGAGGGTCGACCCGGCGACAATGACCTGTAGAAATCCGCGCTGATAATGGCCGACGTAGACCTGGCCCAACCCCGGGATCAGGGAGAAGACGGCGGCCAGCCACGGAGCCTTCCGGCGGGGACGGCCGGCAGGCGTCGGCCACTGGCCGCCCCCGCCCTCGGATCCTGCCGCGGGCTCGCTCCTGCCGTATATCTTCGCCGTGGGACTTTCACCACCGGCCGTTTCCTGAAGCTGGTTCTCCGGGTCGGAGCGATTGATCTCGGATGCCGGGTTCATGGCCCCCTCCTTTCGCCGCCGGCACCTTTGCCGGCATGGCTGGTCAGGCTGTCCACAGAACCCAGACGCAGGGCTCGGCCGGAGGGTTCGGTCTCTTTGTCGCGACCCCGGTCGTCTCGTGAAGCCTCGCCGCCCGCGATGCGGCCCGAACTTTCCTGAGACGGCTTGCCGCCTGTGCTGCGGCCGGGCGGCCCGGAGTGAAGAGAAGCCTTCATCTCCTCGAGGAGAGTCGCCGCCTGAAGAAAGTCGCCCCGCCAGGCTGCCGACCAGATCCGCCCGGCATAGCTCTGGATCTCGTCGAGATCGCGCAGGACTGTTCGTCCCGTTCCCGCGAAAGTGCGCACGGCTCGGACGGCGCGGTCCCGAACCGGATCCACGGACCCCGCGCTCACGAGACCCGCCAGCTCCTGCACCGGATTGAACCGGGCCATGGCCAAAGCTCGCCCCGGCATCTTCGGAAACGGCGAGGACGACGTTCCGCACAAGACCAGGAGGAGGAGGGCCCAGGAGAACCCGACCTCCAGGGCGAATCGGGGGCGCGCCAGGCAGCGAGACAGCCATCCGGCCCACGTCTTAGGTTCCGGCCTGCCGATTCCCGCCGAAGTTCCGGAACGCCGGGCCTCGCTCTTCAACCGGATCAGGACGTCAGGAACAAAGTTCTCATCCGGCCGGATCTCGGCGAGTCCGGCCAGCTCCATCTGGAATCGCCGCAGCTCCTCCTCCAGGCGCCGGCAGGATGGGCAATGATCGACATGGACCCGGAGGAGGGCCGAGACATCGGCCTCGAGCGCACCGTCGGCGTGATCGGGAAGCAACGCCTCGGCGCGACCGCATCCGGACCCGCTCGTGGCGGCCAGGACGTCGCGAACGAAGGCGTCCCGTTCGTCGTCCGGCAGCGCTTCGCCCTGGCCGGAAGCGGCCTTGATCAAGGCCCCGCATCGCGGGCAGACTTCGCCATGGCGGCGCAGCGTCTCCGCCTCCTCGCTGGAGAGGAGTCCGCCCGCCAGAAGGTCGAGGCGCCTTTCGAACTCGTCGCAGCTCATCGGCCGATCACCTTCCGGGTGACGTAACCCCTCATCGCTCATGCGTGCGGTGCCTCACGGCTCGCCTCCGAATTGTTCACCGCTCGAGCCGCCGGTGCTTCATGGCTCGCTTCCGATCGGATGCGTCGCGCGGCTTCTGGCGACCACCGCTCTCGCCAGCTCGATCCGTGCGCGGCTGGAGCGCGACTTCACGGTTCCGACCGGGATTTCCAGGAGGGAGGCGATCTCCTCGCACGTCAGCCCCTGGATCTCCTTCAAGAGGATGATCTCGCGGCTGACCGCGCTGAGACTCTGAAGCGCGGCGTGGAGAAGCTCCTTTCGCGACGTCAGGCGCCACCTCTCAGCGGGATCCAGGCCGTCCGCACGGAGATCCGTCATGTCCTCGATCGGCAGGGGCGAGACGGCGGGGCGGGCCTTGGCTCTCCGCAGGCGGTCGATGGCGGCGTTGCGAGCGATCTTGACGACCCAGGAAACGAACGCGGCGCTGTCCGTGCAGGAGTCGAGGCTGCGGTAGATCCGCAGGAAGACCTCCTGGGCCAGGTCGCGCGCTTCGTCCCGATTGCCGAGATAGTGGAACGCCAGTCCGAAGACCCGCCCCTGGAACCGGCGCACCAGGGTCTCCCAGGCCAGCTCGTCTCCCGCGCGGCAACTGTCGAGCAGCTTCTCGAGATCCATCCTTCCATCCGCGCGGGCCGGCAGGCGGCCGGGCGGCTCCGGAGCTTATGACGCAAGGGACGCCCGGCAGGTTCACGCTGATTTTCGAGGGAAGATCGCCCGAACCCCGCCTGCGGAGACTCCCACCCTAGATCGACCAATCTCTAACCACCGGCCGATCCCCTGCCGAAAACTCCAGAGGAGTCATGCCATCATCGGGAGGATCCTCCATGCCGAAAGCGCACCGCTGCTTCTTCGTGCAGCCGAATCTGCCCGCCGGCCTGGCCGAGCTGGGCGAGCTGGCCTACAACCTCCACTGGTCCTGGGATCAGGACAGCCTGGCGGTCTTCCGCCGGCTGGACCAGGACCTCTGGGAAGAAACGCACCACAATCCGGCGCGGCTGCTCGGTCTGATCCGGCAGGATCGCTTCGCCGAGCTGGCCCGGGACGACGCCTTCGTGGCGGAGGTTCGCCAGGCGGCGCGCAACCTGCGCGAGTATCTGGCTGCTTCCACCTGGTTCGGGCGCACCCACGGTGCGACGGAATCTCCCAAGATCGCCTATTTCTCCATGGAATTCGGGCTCACGGAGTGTCTCCCGATCTACTCCGGCGGACTGGGCATCCTGGCGGGCGACCACCTGAAATCGGCCAGCGACCTCGGCGTGCCGATGGTCGCCGTGGGGCTGCTCTATCAGCAGGGCTACTTCCGCCAGTACCTGAACGCGGACGGCTGGCAGCAGGAGATGTATCCGGACAACGACTTCGACACGCTTCCGATCCAGAGGGAGTTCCAGGCTGACGGCAGCCCGCTCCTGATCGACATCCCGTTTCCGGGTCGCATGGTGCGCGCCGCCATCTGGCGGGCGCAAGTCGGCCGGGTGGCGCTCTATCTCCTCGACACCAACGTCCCGTCCAACCACGGGCCTGACCGCAAGATCACCGACCAGCTCTACGGCGGGGATCAGGAGACCCGCATCCAGCAGGAGATCGTCCTCGGAATCGGGGGCATGAAGGCCCTCCGCACCCTGGGCATCCACGTCCACGTCTGCCATATGAACGAGGGCCACGCCGCGTTCATGGCCCTGGAGCGCATCCGCCACCGCATGGCGACCGACCGGCTCTCGCTGGCGGAAGCCCTCGAGGTCGTGCGCGCCGGAACCATCTTCACCACGCATACGCCGGTGGCGGCCGGCATCGACGTCTTCGAGGCCTCGCTGGTCCGGCGGTATTTCAGCGATTTCTGCGACCAGAACGGCATCGACATGGAGACCTTCCTGTCGTGGGGACGGCAGGATCCGGGGAACCGAGCCGAGTCGTTCAACATGGCGCAGCTCGCCCTGCGTACGACGTCGAAGGCGAATGCGGTCAGCCGGCTGCACGGCGAGACCTCGCGCCGGCTTTGGCGATCCAACTGGCCGGACGCGACCCTGAATGAGGTCCCGATCGACCACGTGACCAACGGCATCCACACCCGTTCCTGGATCTCCGCGGAGATGACGGACCTCCTTACGCGCTATCTCGGACCCGAGTGGCTGGAGAACCCGGCCGACCGGACCATCTGGAACAAGGTGCAGCGAATTCCGGATCTCGAGCTCTGGCGCGTCCATGAGCGCCGCAAGGACCGGCTGGTCGCCTTCACCCGGAACCGGCTGGCCGAGCAACAGAAGCGCCGGAACTCCAGCCTGGCCGAGGTCGAGGCAGCTTTCGAAACCCTGAATCCGGGGGCGCTGACCATCGGTTTCGCCCGGAGGTTCGCCACCTACAAGCGGGCCAACCTGCTCTTTCGCGACACGGAACGCCTGCGCCGCCTGCTCGGTGATCCGGCGCGTCCGGTGCAGTTCATCTTCGCCGGCAAGGCCCACCCGCGCGACCACGGGGGCAAGGAGCTGATCCGCGGGCTCATCCACGCCGCCCGCTCCGAGGACATGCGCAAGCATCTGGTTTTTCTCGAGGACTACGACATCAGCGTGGCCCGATATCTGGTCCAGGGCGTCGACGTCTGGCTCAACACGCCCGAGCGTCCGCTCGAGGCCAGCGGTACCAGCGGGATGAAGGTCGTGCCCAACGGCGGGCTCAATCTGAGCATCCTGGACGGATGGTGGGCCGAGGCCTTCGAGCCGGGACTCGGCTGGGCCATCGGCGCCGGCGAGGTGTACGACAGCAGCGAGTACCGCGACGACATCGAGAGCAAGGCTCTCTTCGGGCTGCTGGAGAACGAGATCGTTCCGAAGTTCTACACCGTGGGCGCGGACGGCATCCCCCGTGCCTGGATCTCGATGATGAAGGACTCGATGATGCGGCTGGGGCCGGTCTTCAACACCACCCGGATGGTCCAGGAGTACTCGGATCGCTTCTACGTTCCGGCGCATCACGCCTGGCGCAACCTCTCGGTCGATGATTTCAGCCGGACGCGGGAGATGACCCGTTGGATGGGATGGATCCGGCGGCACTGGCCGCAGGTGGAGATCCTGAGCGGCGATGCCAAACGATCCACGGCCCCGGTCGGCGACCGGATCGAGATCGAGGCTGAGGTCTTCCTCGGGGCGCTTCAACCGACGGACGTCGAGGTCCAGATCTACGCCGGGCCGATCGACAGCGACGGCAACGTCGAGAGGGGACGGATCCTGCCGATGGAGCCGGAGGCATCGCTCGGGGGCGGACGCCACCGGTACGCCGGAGCCATCCCCTGCGAGGAGAGCGGGCGGTTCGGCTTCCTCGTGCGCCTCGTCCCCCGGCACGAAGGGATGAACGGCTCCTTCGCGCGGGAGTACATCCGCTGGCTCGACCCGCTGGACGGGCTGGCTGCCGCGGCGTGATCGGAGGGCGCGGAACGACGGGAACACAACCTGAGCCGCGGGGCAGGACCCGAACCGGCACGCCTGGCGACTGAGGCGGGCGCGACTCCGGCCGTCCCGGTGGACGGGTCGCCGGCTGCTTCCTCTTGAGTCCGTGCGCGGTTGACGGTGTATCCTGGGCCGGCATGACCCAAGCGCAGAGGCCAAGGATCCTCTTCATCCAGCTCTTGCCGTCGTCCTTCGTCGAGGACGACGCGGAGATCCTCTCTTCCCGATTTGAGGTGCGCCGGTTCCAGTTCACCGGGGCGACGGGCCGATCCCGCCTCGAGAACGCCCTCCGCATGGCCGGGGCTTTCGTCCAGGAGAAGTGGTGGCTCTGGCGGCAGCTTCCCGGTGCGGACATGGTCTACGGCTGGTTCGCCGACTATCACATGTTCCTGCCCGTGGTTCTCGCCCGCCTGTGGCGGCGGCCGTGCGTCGTCGTGCTCGGCGGGTTTGACGCCAACGCGCTGCCGGATCTCCGGTACGGCCTGTTCTGCAGCCGGTGGCGGGGATTTCTGGCTCGGATCATCGTCCGAAGGGCCACTTTTCTCCTCGCCGTCACTCCCGGGCTCATTCACGCGGAAAACCGCTTCGCGAGCTGGCCCTCGGTTCACCACGACGGGATTCTGGCGCACGTGCCCGGCCTGACAACGCCCCACGAGGTCATCCCGACCGGCTTCCGACCGGATCGTTGGCCCCTCGGTCCGGCTTTGCGCGACCGGATCGTCTGCACGACGGCTCTGGTCGGATCGCCTCGGACGTTCCTGATCAAGGGGCTCGATCTGCTGATCCAGGTCGCGCGGGGAATGCCTGAGACGGCGTTCCGGCTGGTGGGCGTCAGTCCGGAGATGTTGGCCTGGATCCGGCGGAACCACGACGTCCCCGAGAATCTGCAGATTCTCCCACCGAGGAGTCGCGATGGACTCTCGGAGTTCTACCAGGAAGGCTCGGTCTACCTGCAGCCGTCCCGAACGGAAGGAGGCCTGCCGATGGCGTTGGGTGAAGCGATGTTGAGCGGCTGCATTCCCGTCGTGGCCGACGTGGGGGGCATGCCGGGCACGGTCGGGGACATCGGCTTCCTGGCCGAGCGGCCTGATCCCGATCGAATCGCCCAGCTTGTACAAGAAGCCCTGCGTCTGGGCGAAGATCCGATCGCGGGACCGGCGGCTCGGGACCGCGCGCGCTCCCAGATCGTCCGGAATTTCAGCCTGGATAGCCGGCGGGATCGGCTCCTCCGCCGCCTCGAGGCGCTGAGGCGGACCTCCCGGAGCGCAGGCGGCGGGCCTGCGGCGCTCTAGCCGCCATGCGCCATCCCATTCGCCGGATCGCGACCCAGGGCGCCTGGTACTCGCTGGGCAACGCCCTCGTGAAGGTGAGCGGGCTCATCCTGCTTCCCGTCTTCACCAACGCGCACTATCTGCCGGTCGCGGACTATGGGCGCTGGGGGGTCTTCGAGATCTCGGCCCAGCTCGCGATCTCGGTGCTGGGGCTGTCGCTGGCGGTCGGCCTCGTCCGCTTCTATCACGAGCCCGGAGGAGGCCGCGACGCGCTCGGAGCCGCCTGGTGGATCACGGTCGGCATGGCCGGTCTTCTCGCCGTCGCGGCGCTCGTGGGGATTCCGCGGATCGCGCCGCCTTCCTTCCGGACCATCGGCTGGCTTCTCGTGGCTTATACAGCGTTCGAGATCCTCATCGCCGTTCCTCTGGCGCTGCTCCGGGCCGAGGGGCGCGCGGGATCGCACACCGCGGTCCTCGGATTCAAGCTCATGCTTCTGGTCCTCTTTGCGCTCTTCCTGATGGTCCGGAAGGGCGCCGGCCTCGAGGGGATGCTCGCCGCCTATGCCGGCGCCGGGGGGATCGCCCTTGTAGCCGCAATCCTGGCCGCCCGCCAGACCCAGTTCTTCATTCCCCGGATTTCCGGGCCGACCGCAAGGCAACTCCTCGCCTTTTCGTTGCCGCTGGTCATCGGAGGGCTGGGCAGCATGGTCCTGAACGCGGCCGACCGCTACGTCCTGGCCATCTATCGCCGGCCGGAGGAGATTGCCTTCTACACGCTGGCGGAGAAGATCGGCGGAGTCGTGAACATGTTCGTGGTCCAGCCTTTCAACCTGGCCTGGCTCCCCCTGCTCTTTCGTCTGGACGAGCACCAGCGTCCCGGCGTTCTGAAGCTGCTGCTGCCCTACCTGAACATCGCGTTGTGCCTGGTGGTCGTGGCGCTTTCCGTGGCCGTCGGTCCGACGCTGGCCATCATGCGGTCGGACCCCGCCTACCGGCGGGCGATCGCCCTCATCCCGTGGATCGGGTTCGGATTCGTGGCCTACGGGCTCTCCGCCGTGTTCAGCGGGGTCCTGGCGCTCTTCCATCGCACGCGCGCGATCTCCTTGGGGCTGGCCTGCGCGGCCGTGCTCAACATGGGTCTCAACTTCCTGCTCGTTCCGTCGCTGGGCGCGTTCGGCGCGGCCGTGAACACGCTGATCGCGTATGCGGCCCTGCTCGCGGCGCAGTTCTTCGCCGTCCAGAAGATCCTGCCGGTCCGGTATTCGTGGTGGCGGGTTCTAGGCGTGATCGGGACCTCCTTCGCGGTCTCCCTGATCGCGGTCTCGCGGTCGGGCAGCTCTCAGGCCGACTGGGCGCTCCGGATCGGACTGCCCGTGATCTGGGCCGTGATTCTCCTCTCCACTCGGTCGTTCTCCTGGAGAGAGGTCCGCGAGGCCTGGACGGTGCTCCGGGATCGAGAGCCCGAGGGAACCGACGTCGGCCCGGTGCCGTGAGGCAGCCGCGAGCGCTCCTGCAAGCGGATCCGGAGCGCTAGACTGGTCGGAGCGCCTTTGAGAGTCACCGAGAAGAACCCGAAGGGAGGACCACGACATGTCCGGCTATGCTCTCTTTCTCCGCGCCATCAACGTCGGCGGCAAGAACCTCGTCGCCATGTCCGCGCTGCGGGAACTCATCGAGCGTGAAGGCTTCGAGAATCCCCGGACCCTCCTTCAAAGCGGAAACGCCGTGTTTGAGGGGCCGGCCGCGACCTCGGCAGCGCTGGAACGCCGGTTCCAGGCGGCCATCGCATCAAAGCTGAGGGTGGAATGCGACTGCCTCGTCCGGACTGCGAAGGAGTGGAACGCTCTGATCGCGGCCAACCCTTTCGCCCGCGAGGCGGAGAAGGACCCTCAGCACCTGCTCGTCATCCTGCTCAAGGCTGCGCCTGCTCCCCAGGCGGTGACGGCTCTGCGGACAGCGATCCCCGGCCGCGAGCGCGTGGAGGCTCTGGGGCGGCAGCTCTACGCCGTCTATCCGGACGGAATCGGGAACTCAAAGCTGACTCTTCCACTCATCGAGAAACACCTCGGCACGAGGGGAACCGGCCGCAACTGGAACACGGCGCTCAAGATCGCGGTGATGTTGGGGAAGTAGGCGCGCCGGACCACTCCGTGAAGCAGGTCCAACTTCATGACGTCGGCCTTTGACTTCTACTGGATGCACCTCGGGCTGCCCCTGTCCCGCGCCAAGGGCGCGCTCGTCGATCGCGCGCCGTTTCCCGTCCTGGATCTGCTTCTCTCGATCGGACTGATTGCCACGGTTCTCTGCGTGGGGTCGTGGATTTCGTTCTGGCGGCGTCGCTCGCAAGGCGCCTGGATCCGCCTCGTCCTCTTCCTGTTCGGTCCGTTTCTCCTGCTGGTGCTGGCGGCCGATCAGGGAGCGCTGCCTTTCGGTCTCGACCCCACCGCCTGGCGTCCGTCGCTCGCCAGCTCCTTCGGCGCCGACAGCCTCAGCGAGCCGGAATTTCGCGCCTGGGTCAAAGCCCGCGAGGATCGGCTGGCGCGGGAGTTCAACTGGCAGGCCTATGAATCCCTTTCCGAGCGGGAGGCTCTTCCGATCTGCAACCGGAGCCTCGACTCGGTTCTGGTCGATCTCGGGCTGCCGCCGGGCCGGAGCGTCCGGGCCATCAAGGCCATGGGGCCTCTCACCACGGCCATCGGGCTGATCTACGGAGGTCCGGGCTATCACGATCCGCTGACGGAAGAGATCGCGCTGGTGCGGCCGGACGACCTTCCCACCTCTCACGCCTGGCGACTGCTTGCCGTCTGCCACGAGTCCGCCCACGCCAAGGGATTCACGCGCGAAGTGGATGCGGAAATCCTGACGCAGCTCGCGCTCCTGCGCGTGCGGGATCCGCGGTTCCGGACGCTGGCCGACATCCACTTCCTGCAGAAGACCGGTCTCCGTGTGCACTGGCCCGACAGTCTCGTGGCGGAATCAAAGCGCGTTGGGGCCGAGAGGCAGGAAGCAGAGCGGCGTCACGCCTGGATCGCCCGACTCGCGCGTTGGTCCGGAGCCGTGGGCGTGCAGAACTCCGGCACGAAATACGGGACCCGAACGACAGGTCAGGCCTGGAATCCGCGCCAGCCGTTCTTCTCCGCCATCCACCGTCTCGAGGGCCGCGAAGAGGCGCCGGTGGATTCCGTCGCGGACCGACGCTGAGGTGAGCGCCAATCGGGACACACCGCGCGCCCGACGCGGGGAGAGTAGCGCCGCTCAGCGACACCACCCTATTTCAGGACGACGAGGCGGCTCCTCAGCCTGGAGCCGTTCACGCGCAATTCTGCATAATAGACGCCCGCGGGCACCGCCAGTCCCTTGTTGTCCAGCGCATCCCACCGCAAGGAGTGCGCGCCCGGCGCCAGGGCTTCCTCGCCGGTCGCCCATACCGTTCGCCCGGCCACGTCCGCGATCCCCAGACTGACCCGGCCGGCCCGGGGAAGACTGAACCGGATGTTGATCGCTCCGCGCGCCGGATTGGGAAAGATCCCGTCCAGACGAACATCGCCGTTGGATGCGGGCGGTGGAACGGCGGAGGGACCGCTGCCGGTGTTCAACAGCACGGAAACCGTGTTGGCGCCGGAGTTCGCTGTCACGAGGTCCGGCTTTCCATCCTGGTTCAGGTCGGTGATCGCCAGCGAACAAGGCTCGTTGCCTGTTCCGTAGTCGGCCTTGGTCGCGAAGGTCCCGTCTCCGCGGCCGAGCAGCACCGAAACGCTGTTGGAGCTGTTCGCCACGACCACGTCGGGCTTGCCGTCGCCGTCCAGGTCCGCGATCGTTGCCAGGGAAGGATAGGCCCCCGTCCCATAGTCGGTCTTCGTCCCGAAGGTCCCATCCCCGCGGCCGAGCAACACCGAGACGCTCGCGCCCTCATAATCGGTCACTGCCAGATCGGGCTCTCCGTCGCCGTTCAGGTCCCCGATCACGACGGACCCCGGATCGCTTCCCACGGCGTAATCGGTCTTCGCCCCGAAAGTCCCATCTCCATGACCGGGCAATATCGAGACGGTATTGTCAGCGGAGTTTGCCACGACCAGGTCGGGCTTCTTGTCCCCGTCCAGGTCCCGGATCGCGACCGACACCGGAACGCTGCCTGTCGAATAATCGGTTTTCGTCCCGAAGGTCCCGTCTCCGTGGCCGAGAAGCACCGAGACCGTGTTGGAGCCCTCGTCCGCCACGGCCAGATCCTGCTTCCCGTCTCCGTTCAGGTCTCCGATCGCCACGAAGCAGGGACAGGCGCCGGTCGCATAGTCGGTCTTTCTCGCGAAGGTTCCGTCTCCGTGGCTGATGAGCACCGACACGGTGTTGGCGGTCAGGTTGGCGACCACCAGATCCAGCTTGCCCAATCCGGTCAGATCCCCCATCGCCACGCCATAGGGACCGCTTCCCGTTCCATAATCGGTCTTCGTCGCGAAAGTCCCGTCACCACGCCCCAGAAGCACGGAAACGGTGTTGCTCGCGTAGTCGGCCACCGCCAGGTCCGACTTGCCGTCCTTGTTCAAGTCCCCGGCCGCGACCGAGCAGGGATATCGCCCCGTCGCAAACTCGGCCTTCGTCCCGAAGGTCCCATCCCCGTTGCCGAGGAGCACTGAAACCGCGTTGGAGCCGGTGCTCGCCACCAGCAGGTCGGGCTTTCCATCTCCTTTGAGGTTGCCGATCGCCACGGACGAGGGGTTCCACCCGGTTCCGAAGTCCGCCCCGGCCGCGAAGGTCCCGTCTCCATCACCGAGAAGCACGGAGACGGTGTTGTCGAGGTAATTCGCCGCGACCAGATCCGGCTTTCCGTCACCGTTCAGGTCTCCGATCGCGACGGCATAGGCGCCCTCCCCCGCTCCGTAATCGGTCCTGGTCCCAAAGCTCCCGTCCCCGTTCCCCAAAAGCACAGACACCGTGGCGTCATCGCAATTTGCCACGACCACGTCCGTCTTGCCGTCCCCGTTCACATCCCCGACCGCGGCGGCCATGGGGCCGGCCCCGGTTGGGTAGTCGGTGTTCGTGCCGAAGCTCCCGTCCCCGTGCCCAAGAAGCACGGAAACGGTGTTGTCAACCTCATTGGCCACGATCAGATCCGGCTTTCCGTCGCCGTTCAGATCCCTGACCGCGATGGAACAGGGGGACTGCCCCGTCGCGAAGAAGCTCTCTGTCGTGAAGGTTCCGTCCCCCAGGCCCAGAAGCACCGAGGCGGTGTCGTCATCGTAGTCGGCGACCATCAGATCCGGTACTCCGTCTCCGTTCAGGTCTCCGATCGCGACAGCCCAGGGATCCTGCCCGGTCTCATAGTCGGTCTTGGTTCCGAAGGTCCCATCCCCCAGGCCCAGTAGCACGGAGACGGTGTTGGAGCCACTGTCGACCACGACCAGGTCGGGCTTTCCATCGCCGTTCAGGTCTCCGATCGCGACGGCCGCGGGCTGGTCTCCCGCGGCATAGTCGGTTCTGGCCCCGAAGGTGCCGTCTCCGCGACCCAGGAGAACCGAAACCGTATTGTCCGGCCAGTTCGCCGTCGCCACATCCGGCTTCCCGTCCCCGTTCAGGTCCCCGATCGCCGCGGAGTATGGATAGCGCCCCACGTCAAAGGACCGAAACGGCGCCGCGAGGAGAGAGCTGTCGGCGAGGGCCGGCGCGCTCACCGCCAAGAGACCCGCGACCGAGAACAGGAGAAGCCCGCGACGGCGACCACGCCCGCCGCAGGAGAGCAGGAGAGACCCTGGAATGCTGCAACCCCTCGCCGGCATCTTCACCTCCTGAAGCGTTCGGAAATTTCGCGCGCGCCAAGCCGCGCCCGGAAGAACCATGCCGGAGTCCACTGTCGATTCCCTGCCGCGATCCCGCTGGATCGCGCCTGCGCCACATCGTGTCCGTAAGTTATTATTATACCGTGTGTGAAAATCACCGTCAATTCGGGTCTGCCCCTGGTGAAGGCAGGGAAGTACGACACAACGCGACTGCGACACGATTGCGGCCCAGGCGCCAAGCCGCGGATAACGCCGCGCGCTCGGCGGCGGCTGCGCCGAGCGCGCGGTGGATCAGCCTGGAATCGCTCAGTGATAGAGGTTCTTGATCCCCCCCCAGGTCTGGATCGAGACCGGAACGGGGTATGCCGTCACCACGTAGGCGCCGATCCCCATGGCCTGGATCGGCCCCCAGATGACGGAGACGTCGTTCCAACCGGTCGGGTAGCCGATCCCGGGTGCAATGTTCGTCCGCGGTATGCCGCCCAAGCCGTTGAGATCGGCGCCGCAGTACCAGCCGGCTATCATGCCCGGCCACTCGCCCCAGTATCCGACAAAGAAGCTGCCGTTCACGGATTCGTCGGACGTGTCGATGTCGTGGAGCGTCACGATCGGCCAGATTCCCGGAGCCGAGATCGAGATCCCCGTGTCCACGCCGATCACGCTCGTTGGATTGCACCCGTCGGAATTCCACAGGTAGGCATCCAGCTTCTGGCCCACGAACATTCCGGTCAAGGTCGTCAGGGCATACTGCTGGCCGCAGCAGATCCCGGTGGCGTTGTAGCCCTCGGCGAACGCGCCGTAATAGGGCGCCACCTGGCCGCCATACCACCAGGTGAAGCCGTCCTCATAGGAGCCGTCCGCATTGAGCAGAAGCGTTCCGCCGCATGGGTTGGTCCGGGGACCCGACTTGATCTTGCCGTGCCCGACGCCCACCGAGCGGGCGGTCCGGCCGGCGTGCGCCAGACCATGACTTGTATAGCGCTTGGCCGCCGGGCACGGATTCGGGTTGCAGGTCGTGCCCGCGCCCATCCATTGGCCCCCGCAGTTCGCCTGCGTCGTGACCCTGCATTGGCCGCACTCGCAACAGGCTCCCGTCGACGGCGCCGAACAGGGGTTGGGGTCGCAGGTCGTTCCCGGCCCCTGCCACGTGCCCTGGCAGCCCGCCTGGGTCGTGATCGTGCAGACCGTGCCGAAGCAACAGGCGCCCACCGGCGGCTGCGGACACGGATTCGGCGTGCAGGTCGTGTTCGCCCCCATCCACTGGCCCGAGCAGTCCGCCTGGGTCGTGATCGTGCAGACCCCGTTGACGCAGCAGGCGCCCAACACGGGCTGCGGGCATGGGTTCGGATTGCAGGTGGTGCCGGAGCCCTGCCACGTGCCTCCTTCGTGCTGGCAGGTGTACTGGATCAGCACCGTGCAACTTCCATCCGCGAAACAGCAGGCTCCGCTGATCGGTTGCGTGCTCAGCACGTAGGCCGCGATCCCAAGCGCCTGCGTCGGGCCCCAAACGATCGAGGGATCCGCCCACCCCGTCGGATAGCCGATCCCCGGGGCGATGTTCGTGCGCGGCTCGCCGCCGAATCCGTCCAGATCGGCTGCCACCCACCAACCGCCGATCGCGCCCGGCCACTCCCCCCAGTACCCGACGAAGAAGTCGCCGTTCACCGGCTCGTCCGCGGTGTCGATGTCGTGCAGGGTGAACGTCGGCCAGATCCCCGGGGGCGAAATCGAGATCCCTACGTCCACGCCGATCACGCTGGTCGGATTGCCGCCGTCGGAATTCCACAGGTAGGCATCGAGCCTCTGGCCGACGTACATCCCGGTCAGGGTGGTAAGGGCGTACTGCTGGCCGCAGACCGTCCCGGTGGCGTCGTAACCTTCGGCGAAGGCGCCGTAGTACGGAGCTGCCTCGCCACCGTACCACCAGGTGTAGCCATTCTCGTAGGATCCATCCGCGTTCACGAGAAGGTCCGAGCCGGGGCACGGGTTGTCCCGCGGACCCGCCTTGATCCGGCCGATTCCCGGCCCGATCGATCGCGCCGCCTTCCCGCGGGCGAGCATGGTCCCGCCACGGAGCGTTCCACCGGCGCGCAGCGCGGCCGGGGCCGGCGCGGTCGTTCCAAGAAGCGCCAGGAACGCAATCACCAGGGGAGCCAAGACCCGTCGCATCTCACCTGCTCCTTCCGCCAGCTCCGGCTCTGGGCCGGGGCGCAGAACACGCGCGAACATCAAGGCCGATCCGGCCGCCGGAAGCCCCGGGAGCGGGGCAGGAAGCCCGTTCGTGGAGGTGCGGCTCACCGAGTCGGGATTTCCTGAGCGATGTAATTCTACCAACGAGAAGAAACACAGTCAAGTCGATGCGTGACCGGGAGACAGCAAGCCCCTTCTCTGTGCTGACATACAATTCCTGACATTACCGCTGAGTGGCTTGGCGCATCAGCTTCGTCCGAGCCAAACCAGGTCCAGCGCTCCGTTCCGGTGCGAACTGGGGCCCCGCGCCGAAAATGTGCGTCAGTGGTACAGGCTCTTGATCCGCCCCCACGTCTGGATCGAGACAGGAACCGGAGGCGGGGGACCCATAAGGATGTAAGCACCGATCCCCACGGCTTGCGTCGGACCCCAGATCAACGACACGTTGTTCCAGCCGGTCGGGTAACCAATCCCGGGCGCGATGTTCGTTCGCGGCATGCCTCCGAAACCGTCCACGTCGGCGCCGATGAACCAGCCCGCCATCGCGCCCTGCCACTCACCCCAGTAGCCAACGAAGAAGTTACCGCGGACCGGCTCATCCGTCGTATTGATGTCGGCCAACGAGATGCTCGGCCAGATCGCAGGCTGGTCGATGCTGACGCCCGCATCCACGTGTATGACGCTGGTCGGGTTGTTGCCGTCAGAGTTCCACAGATACGCATCGAGTTTCTGGCAGTTGAACATCCCGGTCGACGTCGTCAAGGCGTACTGCTGGCCGCAGATCGTTCCGGTCACCTCGTAACCCTCGGCAAAAGCGCCGTAATACGGCGCGATCTGGCCGCCGTACCACCAGGTGTAACCGTTCTCATAGCTGCCATCGGCATTCAGGAACAACGCTGACCCCGGACAAGGATTGGTTCGGGAACCCGGTCTGATCACCCCATGCCCAACGCTGACCGAGCCGGCCGCCGGTCCGCCGTGAGACCGGCCTGCCTTGGTATACCGTTTGGCAATCGGGCACGGATTCGGGTTGCAGGTCGTGCCCTCGCCCATCCACTGACCCTGACAGTCCGCCTGTGTGGTGATGGCACAATGGCCGCAAATGCAACAGGCGCCCATCGGCTGCGTGCAGGGATTGGGGTTGCACGTCGTGCCCGGACCCATCCACTGACCCTGGCAGTTGGCCTGGATCGTGATGGTACAGACCCCGCTGATACAGCAGGCGCCGGTGGCCGGGGGGCACGGATTCGGGATGCACACCGTGTTCGCACCCATCCACTGGCCCTGGCAGTTCGCCTGCGTCGTGATCGTGCAGGCTCCATTGATGCAGCAGGCGCCGACCGGAGGACACGGATTCGGGTTGCAAATCGTGTTCGGCCCCATCCACTGGCCCTGACAGTTGGTCTGGGTCGTGATGGTGCTGTGTCCGTTGATGCAGCAGGCACCATCCATCGGACACGGATTCGGCGTACAGACCGTGTTCGCTCCCATCCACTGCCCCGAACAGTTTGCCTCGGTCGTGATCGTGCAAACCCCGTTGATGCAGCAGGCGCCCACCGGCGGTTGCGGACAGGGGTTCGGAACGCAGACAGTGCCGGAGCCATCCCACGCGCCTCCTTCGTGCTGGCAGGTGTACTGGGTCAGTGCCGTGCAGCTTCCGTCCGCGAAACAGCACGCTCCGGTAACCGGGTTCTTGCTCATTACGTAGGCGGCAATTCCAAGCGCCTGTATCGGGCCCCAGACGATCGACGGATCCGCCCACCCGGTCGGATAGCCGATCCCCGGAGCGATGTTCGTGCGCGGCTTGCCGCCGACTCCATCCAGATCAGCTCCCACGAACCAGCCCGCCGCGGCGCCCGGCCACTCCCCCCAGTATCCGATGAAGAAGTCGCCGTTCACCGGCTCGTCCGAGGTGTTGACGTCATGCAGGGTGACGGCCGGCCAGATCCCCGGAGCCGAGATCGAAATGCCCATGTCCACGCGGATGACGCTGGCCGGCACACAGCCGTCGGAACTCCACAGATAGGCGTCGAGCCTTTGCCCGACGTACATCCCGGTCAGGGCGGTGAGGGCGTATTGCTGGCCGCAGACGGTCCCGGACGCGTTGTAACCTTCTGCAAAGGCGCCGTAGTACGGCGCCACCTCGCCGCCGTACCACCAGGTGTAGCCGTCTTCATACGATCCGTCCGCGTTCATGAGAAGGTCCGAACCGGGACAGGGATTGACCCGCGGACCTGCCTTGACCCGGCCGATTCCGCTGCCGACCGATCGCGCCGCCATCCCGCCGCGGGCGAGCAGGTTCCCGCCGCGAGCGAGCGCGCGGCCCTTGAATCGAGCCTTCGGCTGGCAGGGGTTGGGAGAACAGGTCGAGTTCTGGCCCAGCCAGTAGCCGGTGCAGCCGGCCTGTGTGGTCATGGTGCAGGTCCCGCAAGTGCAGCAGGCGCCCACATTCGCCGGGCACGGGTTGGGCCGACACGTGGTGTTGTCTCCCTGGTAGGACCCGCCTTCTGCGGCGCACACCCGCGCGGTGTAGATGATGCACGTCCCGTCCGGGAAGCAGCAGGCGCCGCCGGGTCCGGGACAAGGGTCAGTGCCGCCGATTTCGAATCCCATCGCCCCGTAGGCAGCGATCGGATCGACGTTTGGCGGAACGGCATCATCGGTGAAGTTCCCCCCAAGCGTCGGGTTCGGCCCTAGCGTGCAAGTGCCGGAACCGCCTGAGACGTACCCGGCGAACCAGTAGCACTCGACCAGGATCGTGGTCTGGGCGCTGTCCCAGATGACCGCATCGCCGGATCCGGACCCGGGCCAGGCGTCGTCCGGAAAGTCCTGGTCCGCGCACGAACCATAGCCCTGGCAGGCAACCCGGACGTTTCCGGGATAGGTGACTCCGAAGCTCACGCCCTTGAGGCGGGGGCTGCTGCCGGAGGGGAAGGCCGCATAGACCTTCCAGACCTTGATGGCATCGGGGCCGGATCCGTCGATCTCACTCACGGCGTTGGCGCAAGACGAGAGCGGCAGAGCGCCGCAGTAGTCCGAGGTATCCGAGGTGTAGGCCAGGTCCGGATTGTGGACGATGAGCGTTCCGCCGGCGTTCGGTCCGGCCGAGACGGTCGCCTTTGCCGCGCGGTTCCGCAGGAAAGGCGTGATCCCTCCGAGTCCCTTCCCGGCCGATCGCGCCGCGCCTTGGCGGCGGGCGAGCATCCGGCCCCTGGATCGCGCTTTCTGATCGCAGGGATTCGGCGAACAGGTCGAGTTCGAGCCCAGCCAGTTGCCGGCGCAGTCGGCCTGCGTGGTCATGGTGCAGTTGCCGCAAAGGCAGCAGGCGCCGGTCGGACCCGTGCACGGATTCGGCGTACAGGTCGTGTTCGGGCCCTGCCATGTGCCGCCTTCCCCGATGCAGGCCGTATACGTCAGGAGCTGGCAGGTGCTGTCGTTCATGCAGCAAGCGCCCTGAGGCTGCGGACACGGATTGGGCGCACAAAACGTGTTCGGCCCCTGCCAGATTCCCTGGCAGGCGCCTTGCAGGGTCATGGTGCAAGTCCCGTCCGTCAGGCAGCAGGCGCCCATCACCTGAGGACAGGGGTTGGGAACGCACGAGGTGTTGTCACCCAGATAGGTCCCGCCGTGGGCGGCACAGTCCCCTGGCGTATAGGCGATGCAAGTCCCGTTCGGAAGGCAGCAGGCGCCGACCACCGCCGGGCAGGGATCATTGCCCGCTATGCCGAACCCCATCGTTCCATAGGCATAGATTGGATCCACGTTCGGCGGGACGGAGTCGTCGGTGAAGTTTCCCCCGAGCGACGGGTCTGGCCCCAGGGTAAAGGTGCCGGAACCTCCCGAGGCGTACCCGGCGAACCAGTACACCTCGACGAGAGTCGTCGTCATCGGTGTGTTCCAGAAGACCCCGTCACTGGTGCCCGCGGCCGGCCAGCCGGTGTCCGGAATCTCCGTGTCCGCGCACTTGCCGTAATAGCCCGCCGGAGTGGAGCCGGCTCCGATGGTCACGCTCGTGTAGTTGACTCCCCAGGTCAAGCCGGCCAGCCGAGGGCTGCTGCCGGTGACGAAAGCGGCGTACACCTTCCAGACCTTGACGGCGGTCTTGCTCGAGCCGTCGATCCTCGATACCGCGCTGGTGCAGGAGGACAACGGCGAGATCCCGCAGTAGGTCGTGGTGTCGCTCGTGTAGGCGAGACTCGGATAGTGGACGATCAGCGTTCCGCCCGCGTTCGGTCCCGCCAGGACGGACGGGGCCGAGGCGCCCAGAACCGCCAGCACAAACAGAAGGGTATTCACGACTCGCCGCATCTCGCACGCTCCTTCCGCCTGGCCCGGTTCAAGACCGGGGCGCAGGACTCGCGCAAACCCTGATCGGCGCGCGCTCCGGCCTCGCGCCGGAGACGCGCGTCAGCGGTACAGGCTCTTGATCTGGCCCCAGGTTCGGACCGACACCGGAACGACCACACAGGGACTGGGGTTGCAGGTCGTGCCTGGACCCATCCATTGGCCCTGACAGTTCGCCTGGGTCGTGATGGTGCAGACCTCATTGATGCAGCAAGCGCCGACCGGCGGCGGCGGGCAGGGATTCGGCGCGCATACGCTGCCGGGGCCCTGCCACGTGCCTCCTTCCTGCTGACAGGTGGACCTGGTCAGCACCACACAACTTCCATCCGCGAAACAGCAAGCCCCGCTGGCCGGCTGCGTGCCGGATACGTAGGCGGCGATCCCAAGCGCCTGCGTCGGACCCCAGATGATCGATGGATCCGCCCACCCCGTCGGATAGCCGATCCCGGGGGCGATGTTCGTGCGCGGCTTGCCGCGCATTCCGTCCAGATCGGCTGCGACGCCCCAACCGGGGGTCCCGTCGGGCCACTCGCCCCAATATCCGACGAAGAAGTCGCCATTCACCGGCTCGTCCGAGGTGTCGATATCGTGCAGGGTGACCTTCGGCCAGACTCCCGGAGCCGAGATCGAGATCCCGAAATCCACGTTGATCACGCTGGTCGGATTGCACCCGTCGGAATTCCACAGGTAGGCATCGAGCCTTTGACCGCTGTACATTCCGGGCTCAGCGGTCAGGGCGTACTGCTGGCCGCAGACGGTTCCAGTCGCGTTGTAGCCTTCGGCAAAGGCTCCGTAGTACGGAGCTGTCTCGCCCCCGTACCACCATGTATATGCGCTTTCATAGGTTCCGTCCGCATTCATGTAGAGGTCCGAGCCGGGGCAGGGATTGTTTCGGCGGCCCGCGTCCAAGCGGCCGACTCCATTCCCGACCGACCATGCTGTCTTCCCGCCATGGGCGAGGAGGCTGCCGCCGCGGGCAGGCACGGTCCCGCTACGGGTGATCGCGCCACTCTTGAATCGCGCCTTCTGGTAGCAGGGGTTCGGCGAGCAGGTCGAGCTTGGACCCAGCCAGTATCCGGCGCAGTCGGCCAGCGTTGTCATGCTGCAGGCGCCGCAAATGCAGCAGGCGCCGACGGCCACCGGGCAGGGATTTGGATTGCAGATGGTGTTCGCCCCCATCCACTGGCCGGAGCAAGTCAACTGGGTCGTGATGGTGCAGGCCCCGTTGATGCAGCAGGCGCCCGACGGCGGGCACGGGTTCGGATTGCACACCGTGTTCGGACCCATCCACTGGCCGGAGCAGCCGGTCTGGAACGTGATCGTGCAGGTGCCGTTCGCACAACATGCGCCCGGCTGGGGACAGGGATTCGGGCTGCAGACTGTGTTCACGCCCTGCCACGTGCCGCCGGCCTGCGAGCACGCCGCCTGCGTCAAGAGCCGGCAGGTGCCGTCCGGGAAGCAGCAAGCGCCCATAGACCTTCCACACGTCGATGGCGCCGGGACCGGATCCATCGATCCGGCTCACCGCGTTGACACAGGAAGACAAGGGAGCGATGCCGCAGTAGTCCGAGGTGTCCACGGTGTACGAGAGGCCGGGGTAGTGGACGATGAGAGTTCCGCCGGCATTCGGTCCGGCCAGGACGAACGGGGCCGCGGTGCCCATTGTCGCCAACACAACCAGGAGGACATTCACGAGTCGCCGCATCTCACACGCTCCTTCCGCCGGCTCCGCTTCTGGGCCGGGGCGCAAAGCTCGAGGCCCAGCGTTCCGTAACGGTGCGCCTTCCGGCCTCGCGCCGGAGACGCGCGTCAGTGGTACAGGCTCTTGATCCGCCCCCAGGTCTGGATCGAGACGGGAACCGGGGGCGGAGGACCCGTAAGAATGTAAGCGCCGATCCCGATGGCCTGGGTCGGACCCCAGATCACCGACACGTTGCTCCAACCGGTCGGGTAGCCAATCCCGGGCGCGATGTTCGTCCGCGGCATGCCGCCGAAGCCGTCGAGGTCGGCGCCGATGAACCAGCCGGCGATTGCGCCCGGCCATTCGCCCCAGTAACCCACGAAGAAGTTGCCGGCGAGCACCTCGTCCGTCGTGTTGATGTCGGCCAGCGTGAAGCTCGGCCAGATCGCCGGCGTTGAAACGCTCAGGCCGTAGTCGACGTTGATGACGCTGGTCGGATTGCAGCCGTCGGAGTTCCAGATGTAGGCGTCGGCCTTCTGGCCTTGGTACATGCCGGACTCGGTCGTGATGGCCCACTGCTGGCCGCAGCAACTACCTGTCGCGTCGTAGCCCTCGGCAAAGGCGCCGTAGTACGGCGCCACCTCGCCGCCATACCACCAGGTGA
The DNA here is from genome assembly GCA_963833505.1 of Candidatus Eiseniibacteriota bacterium. Lineage (GTDB taxonomy): Bacteria > Eisenbacteria > RBG-16-71-46 > CAIMUX01 > CAIMUX01 > CAWHYG01. The sequence continues at coordinate 225,391 of CAWHYG010000004.1, forward strand.
AGCCGTTCTCATAGGAGCCGTCCGCATTGAGCAGAAGCGTAGAGCCCGAGCACGGGTTGGTCCGAGGGCCCGCCTTGATCTTGCCGTGCCCGACGCCCACCGAGCGGGCCGTCCGGCCGGAGTGCGCCAGACCCCTACCGGTATAACGTTTGACCACCGGGCAGGGATTCGGGTTGCAGGTCGTGCCCGCGCCCATCCACTGGCCCTGGCAGTCGGTCTGCGTGGTGATGGTGCATTGGCCGCAGATGCAGCAGGCGCCGGTGGGCGGCTGGGGGCAGGGGTTCGGCGTGCACCCCGTGTTCGCTCCCATCCACTGCCCCGGACAGTTCGCCTGGGTCGTGATGGTGCAAACCCCGTTGACGCAGCAAGCGCCGGCCGGAGGACACGGATTCGGATTGCACGTCGTGTTCGCTCCCATCCACTGCCCCGAGCAGTTCGCCTGGGTCGTGATCGTGCAGACCCCGTTGATGCAGCAGGCGCCCGCCGGCGGTTGCGGACACGGATTCGGCGTGCAGGACGTCCCCGCGCCCAGCCAGTTGCCGGTGCAGGCGCTCTGGAGGGTCACCGTGCAGCTTCCGTCAGGCTGGCAGCACGCGCCCGGCTGCGGGCAGGGATTCGGCGAGCAGGTCGTCCCCGTGCCCAACCAAGTGCCGGTGCAGGCACTCTGGAGGGTCACCGTGCAGCTCCCGTCCGACTGGCAGCACGCGCCCGGCTGCGGGCAGGGATTCGGACTGCACACCGTGTTCATGCCCTGCCACGTCCCGCCGGCCTGGGTGCACGCCGCCTGCGTCAAGAGCTGACAAGTGCCGTCCTTGAAACAGCAAGCGCCTTCAGGCTGCGGGCACGGGTTCGGCGTGCAGGTCGTGTTCGCGCCCATCCATTGGCCCGAGCAGGCAGACTGGGTCGTGATGGTGCAGGCCCCGCTGACGCAGCAGGCGCCTGACGGCGGGCACGGGTTCGGATTGCACACCGTGTTCGAACCCATCCACTGGCCTGAGCAGCCGGCCTGGAGCGTGATCGTGCAGGTCCCGTTGGCACAACATGCGCCCAGTTGGGGACAGGGATTCGGGCTGCAGACCGTGTTCGGGCCTTGCCACGAGCCACCGGCCTGCGAGCACTCCGCCCGGTTCAAGAGCTGGCAGGTGCCATCCGGAAAGCAGCAGGCGCCTTGGAGCTGCGTGCACGGATTCGGGTTGCACACGGTGTTCGGACCTTGCCACGTGCCGCCGGCCTGCAAGCACGCCGCCGGTCTCAAGAGCTGGCAGGTGCCGTCCTTGAAGCAGCAGGCGCCGATCGGCTGCGGACACGGGTTCGGCGTGCAGGTGGTGTTGTCGCCCTCATACGTGCCGCCCTGCGCGGTGCAGCCGGTTCTCGTCAGAACCTGGCAGCTTCCATCGGCGAAGCAGCAAGCGCCGGTCGGCCCCGTGCACGGATTCGGCGTGCAGGTGGTCTTGTCGCCCTGATAGGTGCCGCCCTGCGACAAGCAGTTGGCCTTCGTCAGGACCTGGCAGGTGCCGTCGTTGAAGCAGCAGGCACCCGTCGGCTGCGGGCAGGGGTTGGGATCGCACGAGGTGTTGTCACCCAGATACGTGCCGCCCTGCGAAGCGCAGTTGGTCTGCGTCAGGATCTGGCAGGTGCCGTCCTTGAAGCAGCACGCGCCCGTCGGCAGGACCACCGGGCAGGGATCATTGCCCGCCGTGCTGAACCCCATCGTTCCATAGGCATCGATTGGATCCACCTTCGGCGGGATGGAGTCGTCGGTAAAGTCTCCCCCGAGCGACGGGTTCGGCCCGAGGGTGAAGGTGCCGGCACCTCCGGTGACGTACCCGGCGAACCAATAGCACTCCACCAGGATCGTGGTCTGCGGGTTGTCCCAGATCACGGAGTTGCCTGTCCCCGAGCGCGGCCAGGTGTTGTCCGGGAACTCGACATCCCCGCAGGTGCCGTATTCCTGGGCTGGAATCGTGAGATTCCCGGAGTAGGTGATCCCGAAGCTCACGCCCTTGAGACGAGGGCTGCTGCCACCGACGAAGGCCGCATAGACCTTCCAGACCTTGACGGCTGACGGGCCGGACCCGTCGATCTCGCTCACCGCGTTGACACAGGAAGACAAGGGAGCGAGACCGCAATAGTCGGCAGTGTCCGCGGTGTAGGAGAGGTCGGGGTAGTGGACGATGAGAGTTCCGCCGGCATTCGGTCCGGCCAGGGCCCACGGGGCCGCGGTGCCCAAGGCCGCCATCACCACCAGGAGGACACTCACGATTCGCCGCATCTCACACGCTCCTTCCGCCGGGCCGGTTCAAAACCGGGGCGCAGGACCATCGCGAACTTCGAGACCGATCGAGCGGCAGAATCCCGGAAGCGAGGAGGGCCAGGTTCAGGAGCGTGCAGCTCGACCCTGGATTTTCAGACGCTGTAATTCTACTAATGAGAAATCGCGTTGTCAAGAAGACCCCTCGATCGCTGCGACGCGATCGCAGGTCTCCTCGTCTCTGTCGATTGAGCTCCATGCGACATTCGAAACCGGCAAGGCCGTACTGAGAGGTCCGCAGGGGAAGGGCCGCTCCGGCGAGTTACGGCAGGGGCCGCTCGCCTGGGGCGGTGGTTCTGGGAAACTCCGCGTCGCGGCGCCCGCCGTCTGTTTGAGCCGGAGCGGCCCCTTCCCGGAGGACCTCGCCCCCAAATCCGATCGACAAGCGGCAGTCGGGCGTCAATCCGGCGATGCTCGGAGCGGGCCGCTGCGGTATCGTGATCGGGACCGAGCGTGAATCGCAGCAATCCGGCAGGAGAATTCCATGGATCCAACGGACCGAAATCTCGATCAACTCAGTGTCAACGCCATCCGGTTTCTGGCCGCGGACGCGGTCGAGAACGCCGGGTCGGGCCATCCCGGCATGCCAATGGGCATGGCGCCGGTGGGCATGATCCTCTGGCGGGAGTTTCTCCGCCACGACCCGTCGGATCCCCGGTGGCCCGATCGCGATCGGTTCGTGCTCTCCGCCGGCCACGGCGCGATGCTGCTCTATGCGCTTCTCCACCTGACCGGCCATGACTTCCCCCTGGAAGAGCTGCGCCGGTTGCGCCAGTGGGGATCGAAGACGCCGGGACATCCCGAACGCCACCTCGTGCCGGAGATCGAGGTCACGACCGGTCCTCTCGGCCAGGGGATTTCGAACGCCGTCGGGCTCGCTCTCGCCGAAAGGAAGCTCGCCGCCGAGTTCAATCGCGAAGGCTGGATGCCGGTTGATCATCGGACGTGGGTCATCGCTTCCGACGGCGACATGATGGAAGGGATCTCGCACGAATCCTGCTCGCTGGCCGGGCATTGGGGTCTCGGCAAGCTCAAGGTCATCTACGATGACAACCACATCTCGATCGACGGCCCGACCCGGCTGGCCTTCGATGAAGACGTGACGCGGCGGTTCGACGCCTATGGCTGGCACACGCAGAGAATTGCGGACGCCAATGACCTCGACGCTCTCCGCGCGGCGTTTCGGCAGGCCGAGGAGGAGACCGCGCGACCCAGCCTGATCGCCGTCCGAAGCCACATCGGCTACGGCAGCCCCAAGCAGGACTCGGCCGGCGCCCACGGCGAAGCTTTGGGCGCAGAGGCCATCGCCGCTGCGCGCCGGACACTCGGTTGGAGCTATCCGCCGTTCGTCATCCCGCCTGAGGTCTACCGGCACATGGATGTCCGGGATCGCGGGCGCCGCCTCCAAGAGGAATGGCGGATCCGCTGGTCGGGCTATGCTGCGGAACATCCCGACCTTGCTCGCGAATTCGAACGGCGGATGCGAGGGCTGGAGCTTCCCGAGGAGTGGGACCGCGATCTCCCCGACTTCGCCGGCGCGAAGCCTCAGGCCACCCGGACCTCGAGCCAGACGGTCCTCTCGGCCCTGTCGCCGCGGATTCCCGAGCTGATCGGCGGGTCGGCCGACCTGACGCCGTCGAACCGGACGAGGGCGGCGGATCAGACGGAATTCAGCCTCGAGAATCCCACCGGCCGGTATCTCCACTACGGCGTGCGCGAGCACGGGATGGCCGCCATCATGAACGGAATCGCGGCGCACGGCGGCTATCGTCCCTACGGCGGCACGTTCCTGATCTTCAGCGACTACCATCGCCCCGCGGTCCGCCTGGCGGCGCTCTCGAAGCTGCCGGTGATTTTCGTCTACACGCACGACTCCATCGGGCTGGGCGGAGACGGCCCGACCCACCAGCCGGTCGGCGAGCTCATGGGCCTCCGCGCCATGCCCGGCCTCTGGGTCATCCGTCCGGCGGATGCGGCCGAAACCAGCGTGGCCTGGAAGCTGGCGCTCGAGCGCATCGGCGGCCCTACCGCGCTCGTGCTCTCGCGCCAGGATCTCCCGGTGATCGATCGACAGGCGGACGCGCCCGTGGCCGGCATGCTGCGGGGCGGCTATGTTCTCCGCGAGGTCGAGCGGCCGCAGGCGGCGATCGTCGCCACCGGCAGCGAGGTGCAGCTCGCTCTCCGCGCCGAGGAGCGGCTTCGCTTGGAGGGCCTGCGCGTCCGGGTCGTGAGCCTGCCGTGCTTTGAGCTGTTCGAATCCCAGGAAGATTCCTATCGACGGTCGGTGCTGCCGGCGGATCTGCCCACGCTGGCGATCGAGGCGGGAGCGACGCTGGGATGGGAACGCTACGCGGATCGGGTCCTGGGGCTGGATCACTTCGGAGCCAGCGCGCCCGGAGAGGTGATCTTCGAGAAATTCGGATTCACCGTGGACAACGTGATCCTCAAGGTCAAGGCGCTGATCGCGCATCGCGATTCGCCGCGAACCGGCGTGTGAAGGAGTCGGCTTTGGACAGATGCCGGATTGGCGCGGTCTCGCGCCCGCCCGGCGGAGTGAGCACCCGATCGGGCCCGCGCGATTCCGAAGCGCGTGCGCCGTCAGCCGCCACCATGACCGGGCGTTCTCGACTCCGAACGGCTGCAATAGGAGGAACGGATGGAACTGGGAATGATCGGCCTGGGGCGCATGGGCGCCAACATGGCGGAGCGGTTGATCCGCGGAGGACACCGGGTCTTCGGTTGGGATCGCTCTTCTGAGGCGATCGCGCTTCTGAAGGCGAAAGGAGGCGTCGCGGCCCAGGATCCCGGATCGCTGGTCCAGGCGCTGGCGCCGCCCCGGGCGGTCTGGCTCATGGTGCCGGCGGGAGAGGCGGTCGATTCCACCCTCGCGGTCCTCGCGCGGGATCTGCGGAAAGACGACGTCGTCCTCGACGGTGGCAATTCCAACTACCGCGATTCGCTGCGACGAGCGGCCGATCTGCAGAGTCGCGGGATCCACTTCATCGACGTCGGAACGAGCGGCGGGCTCTGGGGCCTGGCCGAAGGCTACAGCCTCATGATCGGCGGAGACGCCGAGCCGGTCGAACGCCTGCGTAGCGTGTTCCAGACTCTGGCGCCCGCGCCCGATCGGGGTTGGGGACGCGTCGGCCCCGCCGGATCGGGGCATTTCGTGAAGATGATCCACAACGGGATCGAGTACGGGATGATGCAGGCCTACGCGGAGGGCCTGTCCATCCTCAGACACAAGGAGCCTTTCGGGCTGGATCTGCCGCAGGTCGCGGAGATCTGGCGCTCGGGCAGCGTGATCCGCTCCTGGCTTCTGGACCTGACCGCGTCGGTCCTGGCGCGGGATCCAAAACTCGCGGATGTGGCGCCCTGGGTGGCCGATTCGGGCGAGGGGCGCTGGACCGTGGACGAGGCGATCGACCTGGGCGTCGCCGCTCCGGTCATCACCCTCGCGCTTCTCATGCGGCTGCGTTCCCGCGACGAAGAGGACTGGAGCGACCGTCTGCTCGCCGCCATGCGCCATGAATTCGGAGGGCACCCGATTCGGAAGGAGACCGCATGACCCCGGGAGCGGGCCCGCCTCCGATCGGCCGCGCCGAGGGCGCGCCGGCACAGGTGACCGAGCACACCTTCGTCATCCTGGGTGGCATGGGAGACCTGGCCGGGCGGAAGCTCCTGCCCGCGGTCTTCCGCATGGTCCGGGACGGAAGGCTCAAGAGCATGCTGATCGTCGCAGCCTCCCGGAATCGGACGATCGACGACGACGCCTATCGCCGCTGGGCGCGACAGGCACTGCTCGACGCGGGCTTCGCCGAGACCGAGCTGTCTCGATGGTGCGACGAGTGCCTCTTCTACGAGCCGGTCGGCGAGGGATCGCTCGAGGACTATGAGGCGCTGGGCGAACGGATCCGCTCCCTGGAGCAGGGACGCGGCCGTTCGGAGAACCGGATCTTCTATCTGGCCCTGCCTCCGGAGGGGTTTTCGCCGGCGATCGAGAGCCTGGGCCGGGCCGGGCTCAACCACAGCAGCGGCTGGACGCGCATCGTGGTGGAGAAGCCCTTCGGCCGCGATCTGGACTCGGCCCGGTCGCTGAATGAGGTCCTGCACCGGAGCTTCGACGAAACGCAGATCTATCGGATCGACCACTACCTGGGCAAGGAGACGGTCCAGAACGTGCTTTGCTTCCGCTTCGCCAATCCCATCTTCGAGTCCCAGTGGAACCGCGAACGCATCGGCCGGGTCGAGATCACGGTGTCCGAGAGCCTCGGCGTGGAAGGCCGCGGCGGCTATTACGAGCAGGCCGGCGTGCTCCGGGACATGATCCAGAACCACCTCACCCAGCTTCTCACGCTGATCGCGATGGAGGTGCCGGGGGGCTTCGGCGCGGATGAGATCCGCTTCGAGAAGATCAAAGCCCTCCGCTCCATTCCATCGATCGGGCCGGAGGACGTCGTCTACGGGCAGTACGGGCCGGGACAGATCGAAGGAAAGGCGGTCGTGGGCTACCAGGCGGAATCGAGGGTCGCGCCCGACTCCAAGGTTCCCACCTTCGTGGCTCTCCGGCTGTCGATCCAGAACTGGCGCTGGCAGGGGGTCCCCTTCCTGCTTCGAACCGGCAAACGGCTGCCTCGTCGGTCCACGCGGATCGCCGTCGTGTTTCGGCGTCCTCCGGTTTCCATCTTCCGGGATCTGCCGCCGGGCGCGCTGCACGGCAACGTGCTGCGGCTCGACCTCGAGCCCGATGAAGGCTTCCACCTCACCTTCGACGTGAAGAAACCGGGATCGCCGCGGCGCTTCTCCACCGAGGTTCTGCAGTTTCTCTACCGCGAGGCGTTCGAGCCGCTGCCGCCTCCGTACGAGACCCTCCTCGTCGACGTCGTCCAGGGGGATCAGACCCTTTTCGTGCACTCCGATGAGGTCGAGGCTTCCTGGCGCTTGTACACGCCGGTGCTGCAGCAGGAGCGGCCGGTCTTTCCGTATCCGGCGGGAAGCTGGGGGCCGGGGGAAGCGGATGCGCTGTTGAACGGAGAGGCTTGGATGATGCCCTGACCCGGCATCCTGGCCTCTGAGGATCATTCTATCTCCCCGGATCAGAGTCTCCGCAGCTCCCCAGCAGCTCCCCCCGGTAGGCGTAGAGGCTGAAGATCCCTCCGGTGTGCAGGAAGAGGACGTTCTCCCCCGCCCGGAAGCGCCCGCGACGCGCCTCCTCGCACAGGCCATAGAAAGCCTTCCCGGTATAGACGGGATCAAGCAAGAGACCGTCCTCACGCGCGGTTTCCCGGAGAAACCGGAGCAGCGCCGGCCAGGTCCTGGCGTAGCCGGGGCCCTTGTATCCTTCGATGATCCGCACGTCCTCCCGCCGGATCAGCGTCTGGCCCGACGCGGAACCATCCGATCCCGCGGCGGCGCCTCGGGCTGAAAACCGCGCGAAAAACTCCTCCGCGATCGCGAGCACCCGCTCCTCGAAATACGCCGCATCGTCGCAGACGTTCACGCCCCAGATCTTCGTGCGAAGGCCGCGGTCCCGCGCGCCCAGGAGAAGCCCGGCCAGCGTGCCGCCCGAACCGGTGGCGCAGACGATGTGATCCCACGGGGAATCGATCGGCGCGCCGGGGGTCGACTCCGGGCCGCAAACCCCGCGGTCCAGATGTCCCAAGATCGGGCCGATCTCCTCGTCCTCGGCGTTGGCTTGGGCGCGGTTCTCCGGCGGGATTCCCTGCCGGATCAGCTCGTCGATGAGCATCAGATAGCCGCACGATCCCAGCGCGTTCGAGCCGCCTTCGGGGATCACGTAGGGGCGCCGGCCACGGGCGCGCGCCTCCTCGGCCGCCGCGCGCATGAGCGCCGCGCGATCGGCGTACTGCTCGGGGCTGATGAAGCGAAGCTCGGCGCCTACCAGCACGTTCAGCAGCAGGTTGCCGTCGCGATCGCCAGGGTCCTCGCCGCGCAGGAACAGAAGGCTGTCCATGTCCAGGCGGCGCGCCGCGACCGCGGTGGCGCGGCAGTGGTTCGATTGCACGCCGCCGCAGGTCAGGATCAGGTCGGCGCGCTGCTCACGGGCCTCGGACAGAAGGAACTCGAGCTTCCGCACCTTATTGCCGGAGAGGTCCAGCCCGGTCTCGTCATCGTGTTTGACGAAGATGCGCGGGCCGGCCAGATCCTCGCTCAACCGCCGAAGAAACCGGATGCGCGTCGGGAAGATCCCGAGATGAATCCGCGGCGGAAGCTGGAAACTCACGGGACGGCTCAGAAGATCTGCTTGATCTTGCTGAGGAGGCCGACGCGCCCGACGTCATTCCAGATGATCACGACCATGAGCGCCAGAAGGAGCACCATCCCCACCTGCTGGATCGCCAGCTTGATGCGGGTCGAGATCGGACGGCGGGTCACCGCCTCGATCACGATCATGGCAAGATGCCCTCCGTCCAGCACCGGAATCGGAAGGATGTTGAGCAGCCCGATGTTGATGCTGATGAAGGCGATGAAGAGCAGCAGCGAGACGGCGCCTCCTTTGGCGCTCTCGCCGGACCATTTGGCGATGGCGACCGGCCCCGCCAGATCGTGGATCGAGGCCTTGCCGGTGATGAGCATGCCGATGGTGTCGAGCCCGAGCTGCAGCCGGTCCCAGGTCAGACGAACTCCGGTCAAGAGCGCCAGTCCGAAACCCGCCGGCTGGTAGGTCGGGCGGGGACTGATCCCGATCACTCCGACGTCGACGATCTTCCCGTTGACCGGCGCCTTCTGGCGCTCGGGAACGAGCGTCGCCTCCTTGTGCTCTCCGCCGTGATCCCACTCGACCTGGATGCTCTCGCCCGCCTTGCCGTGGATGATCTGGCTGAGCTGGTCCCAGGTGGCGACCGGCTGCCCGTTGACCGAGAGGATCCGGTCGCCGGGCGCGATCCCGGCATGTTCGGCGGGAAGTCCCGGGCTGATCGTGTCGACCACGGGATCGTGCACGACCGCGACCCCTTCGGCCAGGGTCACCCCGGAGTAGATTCCGGTCGCCAGCACGAAGTTCATGATCACGCCCGCGGTGATCACCAGGACCTTCTGCCAGGCCGCCTTGGACATGAACTCATCGGGCGCGCCGGTGATCGCCTCCGGAGATTCCAAGCTTTCATCGATCATCCCGGCCATCTTGACGTACCCGCCCAGGGGCACGGCGGAGAGGCAGTAGTCGGTGTCGCCGACCTTCTTCCCGACCAGCCGCGGCGGATAGCCGATGGAGAACCTCTCGACCCGGATCTTCACCGCCTTGGCGGCGATGAAGTGGCCGAACTCGTGGATGAAGATGACGATTCCGATCACGATGATGAAAGGAACGAGCGTTCCCGTGACGAACGTGAGCAAGGGCTGCATCAAGACCCCCGGAGCCAGTGACCGCCCGAACCGCGCCGGCCGGCGCGCCCGGGCGCATCGATGAAAATCAGTCGTTTCGCCGGAGCAGTCCGGCCCGGAGCAGGAAGTACAGAAGCTGCAGGATCGCCGCCGAGGCCGCAGCCACGTAGGTCATGGCCGCCGCCGTCAGGACTTTCTTGACCCCATCCAGCTCGACGCCGGTGACGATCGCCTGCGAGCGCAGCACGCCGATGGCGCGGCGGGAGGCGTCGAATTCCACCGGCAGCGTGACGAGCTGGAAGATGACCGCCGCGGAGAAGAAGATGATCCCGAGCTTGACCAGACTGAACGCGCCGAAGATGAACCCGATCATGAGCAGCGGCCAGGCCAGGTTGGAGCTGACCGTCGTGATGGGCACCATGGCGGTGCGCCACTGGAGCGGAAGGTAGCCGCGGGCGTGCTGCAGGGCATGCCCGGATTCGTGCGCCGCGACGCCGACGCTTGAGACCGACCGTCCGTCATAGACCTCCGGAGAAAGCCGGAGGACCCGGGTCCGGGGGTCGTAATGGTCGCTCAGGAACCCTGTTACCCGCTCCACTTTCACCCCGAGCGCGGCACTCCGGACGATGCGCTCGGCCGCTTCCGCCCCCGACAGCCCGCCCGCGACAGCGACCTTCGAGTACTTGGCAAAGGCGCTCTTCACCCAGACCTGGGCGATGATCGACAGGATCAACGCCGGACCGACGATGATGAAATAGATCGGATCAAAAAACATGAGGCACCTCCGCGGCGAGAAACCGCCTCTCGGGGTATTACGCCCCCGCGGCGGACCGGGTTCCTCGCCCCGACCGACGGCAGGATCTTCGGTCTGGCTTCCATAGAGGATTCCAGCCGGAGATCCGATGGTCAAGGCCATTGTACGAACCGCGATTCGCGTCAGGCGCTCGACCGCTCATCCGATTTGCCGATCATCCGCATCCATGCTGATCGGATTCTCTGGTTCCCTGATTCTCCGCTTGACCGCTCATCCGTCTATCCGCGCGAGCGCCGGGGAGTTATCCCAGCGTCGGTTTGAACCCCGTGCCAGCGACAGGGGAACGACCGCAGGCAGCTCCGTGCCGATGTGGTGGAACCTATCGCAGCGTCGGCTTCAGCGAAGCGCGGAGCTCGTCCAGGTTTTTCAGGAGCTTGGTCGCTCCCGGATGGCCGGGTTGCGCGGCGAGCACGATCCTGGTCTGCTGATAGGCCTCTTCCAGCCAGGCGACGGGCACCGGATGGCCGGCCTCGGCCTCCATGTGCGCCTCGAGAGCCAGGGATCCGGCCAGCCCCAGGTGGGTGGACGGATCGTCCCCACCCCGGGCCAACGCCTGGCGGAAGGCATCCACCGCCTCCGCGGGCCGATCAAGGGACACGAGAGCGACCCCGAGATCGTGCCAGTGGTTCAGGCTGGGATCGAGCTGCATGGCGTGGCGGTAGGCGTCGACCACGAGGTCGGGGCGATTGGCTCCGGTGGCGGCGTATCCGACCAGCTCCCACGAAGTGGCCACCGAGTGGTCCTCCTTCACGAGCTTCTGAAACCAGTCCAGCGCCGTGCCGTAGTCCTTTTTTTGCAGCCCCAGCTTGCCCAGCATCTCGTAGCCCATGCTGGCAAGGCCGACGTTGTTGGGGTCGTCGGCCAGGCCCGCCTCATACTCCTTCTCCGCCAGATCGAGCTCTCCGCGCGAGAAGTAGATCGACCCGAGGAGGATGCGGAAGCGGGCGTTCGAGGGGTAGGTCGCAACGCAGCGCTGGTACATCTGCTCGGCCCGCTCCATGTCGTTCCCCTTGCGGTAGTACTTGCCGAGCTCCTCGTAGCCGTAGGCGCGGGGAAAGGCGGGAAAGTCAGCCAGCACGGACGTGAAGCGAGCGATGGAACGCGTCTCCATGTGCAGGAGCGTCACCCACGGCGCGGTCATCAGAAGCCCCACCGCCAGGATCATCCCCAGGACCGGATCCGGCCGACCGCTTTCTCTTCCCGCCGCCGCCACCGCTCCCGCGTCCGCGTTCGCGCCTCGTCGACGCTTCGACCCGGGTCGCCTCGACGTCTCCGGGATCCCGGTTTCGTTCGAAGTCAGGGCCGGGCTCGGCGCAGTCGGGACCGGAATCGCCTCCGGCTCGACCGATGGCCCCAGACGATCTCCGCCGTCCGCCCTCGGCAACAGCAGGGCCGCCAGCGGGATCAATCCGCCGGAAAGCCCGGCCAGCATGTCCCAGTCGCGCGCGCCGCCGAGCTTCTTGTCCAGCAGGAAGTAGAACAGGGTGATCGGTACGATCTGGCTGAGCAGGAACGGCACCGGTTCCCGGCGAAGCCTCGGATAGAGACGCCGCCAGCTCGCCAGCACCACCACGAGCGGCACCGGGGCCATGATGAGCAGGTCGTTGAACGTGTCCTTCAGGTGATACCAGGAAAAGAGGCCGTAGCTGCCGCGGATCGGAATCCAGAGGGAGTGGGCGTTCCGGTTCTCGAAGAACTCCTTGTGAACCCAGTAGGCGTTGTAACCCGCGAGAAAATGCAGCCCCGCCGCCAGGCCCAGGAAAAACGCCGGAGGGCCGACCGCCAGGAGCCAGCGCCGCCACGCCGGCCGCACGGGCGCTTTCAACGCGAGATAGAGGATGGCGGTGCCACAGAACAAGCTGGTCAAATGAAAGGCCAGGGCGATCCCGTACAACGTGGAAGCGACCCAGAGCGGAAGCCGCTCCTCCAACACCAGGACTCCCGCGATCAGGAAGGCGTTCATGAACAGCAGGAGCCAGGTATAGCTTTCGACGTAGCCGAAGAAGAGCGTGGCCGGCCCGAAAAGGAAGAGGAGCAGGAAAAGGGCGGCCTTGCGCCACGGCTCCCAGGAGAGCCTCCCGATCAGGCTCCGGTAGAGAAGCACCGCGATCATCCCCGCCAGGACGGAGGCGGTCCGGTACACGCCGAAGGACGTCACCCAGGACAGGTGGCGACTGAGATACTCGTACACCCGGACGTGAAAGAGATAGTCGAGGGCGTCAAAGGTGCGGAACTTCACCAGGCGGCCGACCAGCTCTCCGACCAGGTAGCCGTCCCCCATGAAGAACGAGCGCTCCCGGACGAGCGCGAAGAGCGCGCCGGCCGACGGCACCAGGATCCAGGGAGCGGAGCGGCGCTCGAAGAGGAAGCGCGGAACCGGGCCCGCCATCGCCGAGGTCAGGCGTTCCTGGGCGCGCGGCCACGCCGCCAGAAGCGCGGCCGCGATCCAGAGCGCGAAAAACCAGACCGGCAGATACGCCAGGTGGTTGAAACCCCATGCCGGAGGTCCGGGCACGAAGCGGCCCGCGAACATGAGGACAAGCAGGATGCCAAGCCCGATCCGGAGGCCCCGGTTCCTCCTGCTGGCGGGATGTCCGTCCATGCACCCAACCTAGCACAGGTCTTCGGCCGGCGCTCCTCGGGAGAGCAAGCCGGATCGGATCCGCCGACGACCCGGATTGGATCGTCTGACGACCCGGATTGGATCCTCCGACCACCCAGCCGCAACCACGCTATCGCCCACCGGGGCCGATCCGGACTGGGAGAAGGCGGTGGTCCGGCAGGTTCCGGGTGCCGCGTGGAAGATCCTGTGCGAAAATGCTCCGGAACGGAGGTCCGGCGGCGACCGATAACAACGGAAGAGCCTCGTGGAGCCCCGGGTGGATCCGCAGAGCCGACCCTGGCATGTCGGACGACGCGGTCCGGCGCGCGGGGCGGATCGGCGTGCTGCGCGAACCGGCATCACGCGGAAGGAGAACAGTGTGATCGAGAAACTGCGCATCAAACCCGGCACCCGGGTTACCCTCAAGGACTGGGATCCCGCCGACACCTTCGGCCACTCCCGCAAGGCGATCGCGGCCGAGCTGGCCGAGCTCAAGGAGACGATCGTCCAGCGCCAGGCGATGCTGCACGCCGATCACCGCCATGCCGTGCTCGTGATCTTCCAGGCTCTCGACGCCGGCGGCAAGGACGGGGTCATCGGCCATGTCCTCTCGGGCGTCAATCCGCAGGGATGCAGCGTCATCGGCTTCAAACAGCCCACGGCGGAAGAGCTGGAGCACGACTACCTCTGGCGCATCCACCGCGTGATTCCGGCGGCGGGCATGATCGGGATCTTCAATCGATCCCATTACGAGGACGTGCTCGCCGTCCGGGTGCGCGATCTGGTGCCGGAAACGGAGTGGCGGGCGCGGTACGAGCAGATCAACCGGTTCGAGCAATACCTGCACGAGAACCGGGTCAAGATCCTGAAGTTCTATCTCCACATCTCGAAGAAGGAGCAGCAGCGCCGGCTCCTGGAAAGGCTGCTCGATCCGGAGAAGAACTGGAAGTTCGAGCCCGGCGACCTGGTGACCCGGGAGCACTGGAACGCGTACACGGAGGCCTACGAGGAAGCCCTTGGGCGCTGCTCGACCGAGCACGCCCCCTGGTACGTGATTCCGTCCGATCACAAGTGGTTCCGGAACCTCGCCGTGGCGAAGATCCTCGCCGAAGCGCTGAAGGAGCTTCCCCTCCACTGGCCGAAGCCGAAAGCGGAGACGAAGGCCCTGGTCAACCTCGCGAAGAAGACGGGGAAGCTTCCGGTCGAGAAGTGATCGTCCCGGGACTGGGCGGCTATCGGCTCGCGGCGCGGCCCGGGACCCTGGGCATCAACCAGGAGCACCGGACAATCGATCGGCGCTGGATGTTCCACCGGGTCGCGGAGCGCGCGCTTCGTCGGTGCCCCGGGTCGGACGATCCGTTACAATGACCGCCAGCCATGCAAAACACGCGCCCGCCCATGGTCCGGCTGATGATGATCGACCGGGAGATTCGAGCCGGACGTTTCCCGAACGCCGCCAGGATGGCGAAGCTGCTCGAAACCTCCCCGCGCACGATCCAGCGCGACTTCGAGTTTCTGCGGGATTCCCTGCAGGCTCCCCTGGAGTGGAGCGCGCCCGACAACGGCTACCGGTACACCGAGCCCAGCTTCTTCCTGCCCGTCCAGCAGTTGACCGAAGGCGAGCTTCTCGCCGTGCTGGTCGCGGACAAGGCCCTGAACGAATTCCGGGGCACGCCGTTCGAGGGGCGGCTGCGATCCATCTTCGAGAAGCTGACTCTGGCTCTCCCGGACGAGGTGACCGTCTCGCCCCGCGAGCTGGCGCATGCCTTCTCTTTCCAGTGGACCGCTCCAGTGCCGACCGACGCGAAGATCTTCTGTTCGCTCCAGCAGGGCATCCGCGATGCCGAGACCCTGGCGGTCCTCTATCACACGCAAAGCCGGGGAACGACCGCCTGGCGGGAAATCGATCCCTTCCATCTCGCCAACGTGGACGGCGAGTGGTACCTGCTCGCCTGGTGCCATCGCAATCGGGAGATCCGCGTGTTCCGTCCCTCCCGCATCCGGCAATGCAAGGGCACGGGCCGGCATTTCGAGCCTCCGGCCGACTTCGACCCGGCCCACTTCCTGCGGACGAAATTCCACGCCATGGCCGGGGATCGGCCCGTCGAGGTCCGGATCCGTTTCGATCCGGCCCTGGCCGGCTACGTGACGGAACGGGAGTGGGGCCCGGCCGCCCGGGTCCAGTACCTGACCGACGGGGGCATCGAGCTGGGTCTGACCTCCGAGAACGCGGACGCGATCGTCCGATGGGTCCTGAACTGGGGACCGGGCGCCGAGATTCTCGGCCCTCCGTGGGTCCGCCGCCGGGTGCGGTCCATGCTCGCGAAGCTCAGGGCAAGATACGAGGGACAGCCCAGCCGCCGCCGGTCCTCCGTGCGGCCGAGCCGGACCGCCGGCCGGGTCTACAAACCTCCCTCCGTGAAGGCCCGCGTCCGCTGAAGGAATCAAGCGGACGGCGCATCGGGCTTTGCCTTCGTTCCATGAAATTTGCCAGACTTGCCCTCGGCCGGCGGCCTGCCGCCCACCGGGAGGCGGATGCCTCCGAGGCGATTCGCCCCGGAAACCGGTCCTTTCGATGCGGGCGCAGACTGCCGATAGACAAGCAGCCGGCCGGCGGGACCAGAGGAGAACCGACGAGATGAACCTCCCAGCCACCCAGATCAAGGTGGGCCAGGTCGTACTCTACAACGGCGAGCCGTGCCGCGTGGCCAAGACTCTCCATATCACCCCGGGAAACTGGCGTGGCATGGTCCAGATGAAGCTGGTGAACATCCGCACCGGGACCGGCTACGAGAACCGGTTCCGTTCGGAGGAGAAGCTCGACATCGCCGACATGGAAGAGCATCCCCTCAAGTACCTGTATCACCAGGGGGACGAATACCACTTCATGAACACCGAGTCCTACGAGATGATGATGTTGACCGCGGAGACTCTCGGAGACGCCGCCTATTACATCATCGAGGAGTCGGAGGTGACGGCGCTCTTCTACGAAGGCGCTGCGGTTTCGATCGAGGTCCCGAACTTCGTCGTGCTCACGGTGGCCGAGTGCGATCCCTCCTTGAAGGGAGCGACGGTCAGCTCGTCCCCCAAGACCGCCAAGACGGAGACCGGTCTGACGATCAAGGTTCCCCAATTCATCGGCATCGGCGACAAGGTCAAGATCGACACGCGCGACGGCAGCTTCGTGGAACGCGCGTGAGACAGTCCGGCGGGAGCGCCCGGCCCGGCGCAACGACGTGCTCGCAGGTCAGCCGCGCCGGAACGGCCACGCCGGCGGCTGGACGGTTGCAGGTTTGAAGCCGGCCGGCGGAAACGGCCAGAAAGGGGCAGAGACATGGCGGACCGACGCATCATGCTGAGTGAGCAGGAGATTCCCCGGCAGTGGTTCAACATCACGGCGGACATGAAGGACAAGCCGCGGCCTCCGCTCCATCCGGGCACCGGCCAGCCGGTCGGACCGCAGGATCTGTCCCCGATCTTTCCGATGGCGTTGATCGAGCAGGAGGTCTCCGGCGAACGCTGGATCCCCATCCCGCCTGAGGTCCTGGACGTCTACCGGCTCTGGCGCCCCACGCCCCTTTTCCGGGCGGAGCGTCTGGAGCAAGCGCTGAAGACGCCGGCCCGCATCTTCTACAAATACGAAGGCGTGAGCCCGGCCGGAAGCCACAAGCCGAACACGGCGGTCGCCCAGGCCTTCTACAACAAGCGCGAAGGCGTGAAGAGGCTGGCCACCGAGACCGGCGCCGGCCAGTGGGGTTCGTCGCTGGCCTTCGCCTGCCGCCAGTTCGATCTGGAATGCAAGGTATACATGGTGCGCGTTTCGTACGACCAGAAGCCGTATCGCCGTTCGATGATGCACATCTGGGGCGCGACGGTCGTCCCCAGTCCGTCCGAGGACACGAACGTCGGCCGGAAGTTCCGGGCCGAGCAGCCGGACAGCCCCGGCAGCCTGGGCATCGCGATCAGCGAAGCGGTCGAGGATGCCGCCAGCCGCGCCGACACCAACTACTCCCTCGGCAGCGTGCTCAATCACGTGCTGCTCCACCAGACCGTGATCGGGCTCGAAGCGCGGACCGCGATGGAGAAGATCGGCGCCTATCCGGACGTCGTGGTCGGCTGCGTCGGCGGCGGAAGCAACTTCGCGGGCATCGCGTTTCCTTTCATTGCCGATCGGATCAACGGCCGTCCGGTGCGCGCGCTGGCCTGCGAACCGGCCTCCTGCCCGACCATCACGCGCGGCGAGTTCCGCTACGACTTCGGCGACGCCGCGATGATGACCCCGCTTCTGGCCATGCACACCCTGGGCCACACCTTCATGCCCTCCCCCATTCATGCCGGAGGGCTCCGCTACCACGGCATGGCTCCCCTGGTGAGCCAGCTCCGGGAGAGCGGCCTGATCGAGGCCGTGGCGTTTCCGCAGAATGAGTGCTTCGAGGCCGGAGTGCTCTTCGCGGCCACCGAGGGGATCATCCCGGCGCCGGAGACGACCCACGCGATCCGCGGGGTCCTGGTCGAAGCGGAGCGGTGCCGGAAGGAGCAGAAGGCGGAGACGATTCTTTTCAACTTCAGCGGGCACGGCCACCTGGATCTGGCCGCTTACGACGACTGGTTCGCCGGCAACCTCCAGGACCACGCGTTGCCGAAGGAAGAAATCCAGAAGGCGCTGGCCGGGCTCGCCGCCCTGCCGCGGATCTCTTGATCTCGGGGAGTGCCGGAATGAGGTGGATCACGTGGATGCTGGCGGTCCTGGCCGGAATCACAGCCGTTTCCGGAACCGCCCGGGCCGTCAACGTCGTGCCGTTCGCCAAGGCGGACTCGACCTCGCGTTCGTTGCTGGCGGCCGACCGCAAGTTCTCCGACGCCAGCCTCAAGAAGGGGATGCGGGCGTCCTTCCTCGATTATCTGACCGATGACGCGCTGCTCTTTCGCCCGCGGCCGGTCAACGGCAAGAAGTTCCTCACTCTCAAGGAAACCAATCCCCTGCTCCTGAGCTGGGAACCGACCTATGCCGAAGTCTCCATCTCCGGTGACTTCGGGCTCACGATCGGCACCTGGAAGGTCCGGCAGAAACCGGATGCGCAACCTCTGGGCCGGGGGGAATACGCCAACGTCTGGCGGCGCGGGCCCGGAGGACCCTGGCGCGTCGCGGTCGACATCGGGATCACGCACGGGCGTCCGACTTTCGACCCGACTCCATGGGGCGTCTACCAGCGCCCGCCGATCACCTGGCGGGCCACCCGCCGCGGCGGCGCCTTCGATCTCTCTTCCGGGGCCCAGAGGCAACTGGTGGATTCCCTGGTCGGGGTCGATCGAACCCTGTCCGGAGAGACCGCCGGAAACCTGATCGGGGCGTACCGCCGCCTGGCGGCGGACGACTTCCAATGGTTCCGCATGTGGCGGTTTCCTTATCTCGGCTTGGATTCCGTGGACGTGGTGGCAGGCGCGGGCCGTTCGGCATTCCACTCCTCCCCCGATTCCGCGCTGGTCGCGCGTTCCGGGGATCTGGGGTGCACCTGGGGTTACTCGGTTTCGAGAGGGTCCGAGAGTTCCCCGCCCGATTCCTCGAGCTATCTGCGCGTGTGGCGGCGCGAGCCGCTGGTCTCGGGAGTCTCGGGCCAGAAATCGTATCGGGTGGATTGGTCGGAATGGCGGCTCGTGATGGAGATGATGGATCCGATCAGGCCGAAGACCGCAGCGGACGTTCCAGGAGCCACGAAGCAGTAGCCCGGGCGAGCCGGCAGACGCGGCTTCCGCAGGCTGGACCGGAGACCGCCTGCGAACACCGCCAGTGGCACAGATGGAGGCAGAAATGATCCGCAGTCTTCATTACGTGCTCGCGCTCTCATCCGCCGTTGCCGCAATTGGCATCTGGCTGGTGGTTCGCTCCACGCGACATCTACGTGTGGAGGCGCCCCGGATGGGTTTGGTGGGTCGACAGCGGTTCAAGCCGATCTGGGTATTGTACAAGGAATACACAGATGCCGGTGCAAGACTCTATCAGGCCGGCGTTGTGCTGATGGTCGCCGCCACGATCGGCTTCGTGACGTTCTTCTATCTGGATCACCACGCCGGCGGGCGATGAAGAGTTCCGTCGCCGTTTCAGACCCCGACCCCAGGTCACCGCTTCCGGGGAGCCTTGTTCTGGGCTTCTCTCTTTCCGCCCGAGCCTGGCGCAGGTCGTGAGCGTCCCCGATCCGGTTCGGAGCCCCCCTCCGGCTCTGATCTCGGTCCGGACGCCGGCCGCTCGTCACCGGGGGTCCCTCCCGGCCCGCCGACTCCCTCTTGGTCCGCCTCGGAATCCGGGCCGCTGGCTCCCGACTCGGATTTGAAGAGGCCCCCGAGCCCTCCGCCCTTCGGCCGGAACTGCCGGAATTCCTGCTCCATCTTCTGCACGCGCTCCCGGCGGCGCCGATCCGCCTCGCCGCCCAGGAACATGCGCTCCATCTCCTCGCGCTTGTCGCGTTCGCGGGAGTGGAATTCGGCCAGCTCTCCTTCGATCGAAGGTCCACTGCCGCCGCGCGGGAGCTCTTCGATCGGGACCGGGTCGCCGACGTCGAGCCGGATCCCGAACGGCCCTTCCAGCCCTTTCAGGATTCCGCGCTGCCGCAGCTCGTGCACGAGGACGTAGGTCTTCTCGTTGGAGAACCCGAGGAGCGATGCCACCTCCTCCGGGGTCGGGCTCCGCCCGTCTTTGTGCTGGAGGATCCGAACCGCCGCGACGAGCAGATGGCCTTCTTCGTAGCTGGGAGCTATGTCCATGGCGCCGCCAGTCTAGCTCCGGCCTGGACCGGAAGGAAGAGCCGGTTCCGGGGTCCGGCTCCGGTGCGGCGTCCGGCCCCCGTTGGCCTCGATTCGAGGCGGGTGATTGGAGTCCGGCGCCGACGTCGCGCCCGGCAAGCCGGTCTTCGGACCCAACACATTCACGAGGTACCCGGCCCCTGCCCTCCGGCCTGGGAACACGGGACCGGGCCAGGCGGATGGGAAGGACTGCGGGAGTCCTCCGGAAGCGCCGAAAATGAGATCCGGGGGGTTCCGGCGCCGGGCCGGTGGCGCCGCGGGGGCGGGAACACCCAAAACCGAGGGGTTTACAATCCTTCGGATTTAGGTCATGATTGGCGCTTGCGGAGTGCCGGGCAGGCCCGAGGAGGCGCGCCGGCGCAACAGGACGGTCTCTAGGCTGGATCGGGAGGTCTGAAGCAGATGGGTCGAGAAAAGCGGATCGCAGAGCGGAGAGCCAAGGAGATCGTAGATCGAACCGTGGGCAAGCGCCCCGCGACCGAATCCGCCCGGCCGGCTGGCCAGGTCGCAACCCCCGGTCCGACCGCTCCTCTGGCGATCCAACTGGAGCCAACGGGGCTGGGCAAGGCCATCGTCCAGATCCTGGCGCTCTACCTGATCCCGATCGGCGCCGTCATCCTGATCGGAAAGCTGCTCTTCCGGCTCTAGGTCCAGGCTGGAGGCGCGCTCCTTTGCCGCCGGGCTCTCTGTCGCCTGGGCGGGCTCCCATGGGAGCGGTGGCGCTGTAAGTTCGGCATCTTCCCCGGTGAGCCCCCGGGGCGTCTACCTGCGGAGATTCGGAGATTCTGCCCGCATCGGGGACCCCTCTGCCTCGACCCTGCTGGCCGGTCCGCTTGGTCAGCGCGCCGGCTGGCTGGCCGGCCGCCGAACCAAGACGACCTGGTCAAGCGGGACGCTCTGATTCCGCCTGATTCCGCCGAACCATGACGAGTCGGTCATCCGGGACGCTCTGATTCCGCCGAACCATGACGCCTCGGTCATCCGGGACGCTCTGATTCCGCCGAACCATGCCGCCTCGGTCATCCGGGACGCTCTGATTCCGCCGAACCATGACGACCTGGTCAAGCGGGACGCTCTGATTCCGCCGAACCATCACGCCTTGGTCAACCGGGACGCTCTGATTCCGCCGAACCATGACGCCTTGGTCAACCGGGACGCTCTGATTCCGCCGAACCATGACGACCTGGTCAAGCGGGACGCTCTGATTCCGCCGAACCATGACGAGTCGGTCATCCGGGACGCTCTGATTCCGCCGAACCATCACGCCTCGGTCAACCGGGACGCTCTGATTCCGCCGAACCATCACGCCTTGGTCAACCGGGACGCTCTGATTCCGCCGAACCATCACGCCTTGGTCAACCGGGACGCTCTGATTCCGCCGAACCATGACGCCTTGGTCAACCGGGACGCTCTGATTCCGCCGAACCATGACGCCTCGGTCAACCGGGGCGCTCTGATTCCGCCGGACCATGACGACCTGGTCAAGCGGGACGCTCTGATTCCGCCGAACTACGACGCCTCGGTCAACCGGGACGCTCCTGTTCCGCCGAACTACGACGCCTCGGTCAACCGGGACGCTCTGGTTCCGCCGAACCAGGACGCCTCGGTCGTCCAAGGCGGTTCGCCCCCGCCGAGGTACGAGGTTCTGGTCAACCGGGGCGGCCCACCGGCGCGTGACGAACTCGTCTCATAAACCGACCGAGATTCCGCTCCCGATCGCCGATTCCGGGCATTCCGATCACGGATCCAGAGCCGAGCCGAAGCCGGGAGATCCCCCCCACAACGTGGCTCTGAGGGATACCCGCGCGGCCCCAGCGGTCAACAGTTGGTCGAACCTCCTTCCCGCTCGGAGCGACGACAGCCCTCCGCTTCCACCGGGGCGGACTCGACTCATCCGGAAACCGGTCTCGGGTTCCTGGTATCGCCGGCACAGGAGCAACCAATGATCACGCATAGAGCTACGATTGCCAGGTCGCGCATTCTCTCCACTCCAGGCCTTCCTCGCCAGCCTCCTCGCCCACGTTATTCATGAACTCCCGGCTGCGGCAGCGGTACCACGGAGTTCCAGGCCCCCATGCCGGGCTCGCGGCATTCCTATCGGATCAGCGTCAACCTGCTGGTCAGCACTCTGGGTCCGGTCGCCAATCGGATCACGTATATGCCGGACGGCAGCGGCCTGCCGCCTTCATCGCAGGAATCCCAGCGGATCGAATGTAGGCCGGCGTCCTCTCGTTCACTCACCAGACGCCGGATCTGCCGGCCGGAAACATCGAGGACGTCCAGGACGACGCTGACGGGAGCCGCCAAGCCGTATCTGATCGCCACCGGGCCGGCGCTGGGGTTCGGTTCCGGCTCAGGCCGCAGGAATCGAGCGACCTCCCCCACCTGGGCCGAGGAGGTCGGGCACGGGTTCGGGTTGCAGGGGACGCCGTAGCCCTGGAAGAACCCGAGCTCCTGCCAAAGCGGCGACGCCATTATTTACACCGGTGCCCATGGGGTACCATCCACTTCCATCCCACCGGGCGATGTAGCTCGCCGGTTTCCCGCCGGCCTGGGTGAAAGCTCCCCCGGCAATCAGGTCCCCGTTATAGACTGCCAAAGCAACGACTGAACCGTTCGTCCCGGAACCGAGGGGCTGCCAGGTCGTGCCGTTCCATGCGGCGACGTGGTTCGCTCCTTGCCCGCCCGCCAGCGGAAAGTAGCCGCCCGCAACCACCGTGCCGTTATAGTCCGCCAGTGACTCGACTTCTCCGCTCATCCCTGACGACATGGGTGCCCACGTGGTGCCATTCCACTCCGCGATCATGTTCGCCGCGAACCCCCCCGCCGTGTGGAAGCCCCCGCCGACGATGAGATTCGACGCGAAGGGAAGGAGCACCTGCACGAAGCCATCGCTGATGCCTGACCCCAGCGGCCACCAGGCATTGCCGTCCCACCTCGCGATCGAGTTCGCCGGACGACCGCCGGCGTGGCCGAAATACCCGCCCACTATCAAGCTTCCCGAG
The DNA here is from genome assembly GCA_963833505.1 of Candidatus Eiseniibacteriota bacterium. Classification (GTDB taxonomy): domain Bacteria; phylum Eisenbacteria; class RBG-16-71-46; order CAIMUX01; family CAIMUX01; genus CAWHYG01. The sequence continues at coordinate 248,265 of CAWHYG010000004.1, forward strand.
TACACAGCAGCCGCGTAGGCCTCGCCGTTGACTCCCGCGCCGAGGGGCTCCCAGCTCGTGCCGGACCACTGAGCGACGTAGGAGGCGTTGTCTGGCTCTATGCCCTGGAACGAACCCACCGCGATCAGCGTCCCGTTATAGACCGCCAGTCCCGACACTGGGGTTTCCGCAGGCGGCCCGCACAGTCCAGCGAGCGTCCCGCACCAATCGGCGCGGGACTGGCACGGCAGCACAAGAAGGCCGGCAATCCCCAGCAGGAGAACCCAAGCGCCGTGGCTTGCGGTCCGGTGGTTGCCGGATGCCCGCAAAACAGGGAAACCCCACCGACCTGTCCGCGACGCCCCTTCAACGAGCGAGCTCATCTCTGAACCTCCATGTGGGCCTGTTCATGACGCTGCCCGACCGTCTCCAGCTGTGGCCGAGGTGCGGTGTCTGGGCCTGGCCACTTCCGGCCGATGATCACCCTCGCGGGAGAACCACGACCGGCGCCGTTGGCTGTTCTCAACCACATGAGGCGGCCTCGGTGTGCGTTGTGGGCGGGGCAATGGGAGTCTGCCGAAAGCTGCGCGACCTGTGGGACCCCGCGACTCATAACGCGCCTCCGCTCGCTGATCATTCTGCACTCCGCACGGCTCGGTTCATTGGAGCGTATATAATCATCCCGCATCAGAACCGGGCTGTCAATTCTGATGTTGACTCGCCATGCGAAGGTCACACGACAGCAACTGGCGCGTACCACGGGAGGCCGAGGGACCGCCGGACCCGGATCCGCTGCCCCCTTTCTGCCTGGCCCCGCAACGGTCGCGAATCCGGGGCCACGATCCCCTCGTCCCCACGGCACTACGGGCGGGTGCGACCGCCGCCGTGGCGACGCGTGCCGGAAGGGGCGCAGCCGCGAGGGCGTGTCAGCCGGCCTGCGGCCTCCCTCCCCTCAGGATCAATCCGGCGGCAGATCGTTCCCCACCTGGATGAAGACGTAGGCGTTCCGGCTCTTCTCCCAGGCAATGCCCCCCTGCACCGGCCCGATCGGCGTCCTCTGCAGCAATCCGCTCTCGAGCCCCTTCTCCGCCGCCTCGTGCCGGAGCAAGGTCACGCTGTCCCCGCGGAACAGGGCCGTTCCCCGCGTCCAGAAGCTGAGGTTGGTCGCGAATCGAAGCCCGACAGTGGCGGAAACGTCGCCGGCGAAGGGCGCGTACAACCCGGGCTCGAAACGGCCCAAGGTCGCACGGGTCAGATCGAGGCGGTGCCAGTAGCGGAAAGGCAGCCCTCGCGGATTGAGCCCGGCCGCATCGACTCCGGGAATCAGCGACAGCCGGCCCGCGGACACGCTCCAGTCGGCCGAGCCGTTCCACGACGTCACGACCTCCCTGGATAGATTCTCGCTGGAGAACTCGGAACGCAGGGTGGCCTGCCCGCCGCGCGTGGGCAGCGCGCGCTCGTCCGAGTTGTCGAAGATGACGCTCACCGATGCCGTCCGGTCGAGGTCGTTCCAGTCCGGAACGCCGACCGGCTTCTCGCCGCGATCCCGGCGCACTCCAAGGCCGATCATGAAGAGCGCGTCTTGCCCGCTGGCCAGGCTGGTGCTGAGCTGCGCGTCATGGACGGTGTGCCGGAACTGGTCGGGGGAATCCTCCGAGTAGTCGTCCCGGATGGCGCGGAGGCGGAGGCTCAGGCCGAAGGGAATTCCGCGCAGCCGGCTGGATCGGACTCCGGTTTCCAGGCCGTTCTGGAACTGCCCCAGGTAGACCGTTCCGTAGATCGTCTCTCCGAGGTGCAGCAGGTTGTCCCGGCGAAGCTCGGCGTCGAGGTTCATGGATCGGCCGTTGTCGTAGAGGAGGCCGAACGACAGATAGGTGGGAACGCGCTCCTCCAGATTGAGGAGGATCCCGACCCGCCCGCTGTCCGGCTGGCTGAGGTACGGCCACACCGCCTGGTAGTTGCCCGTGGCGTAGAGGCGACGGAGCCCGCGGTCGAGCGCGTCGAGAGAGAAGGCGTCTCCCTTGTCGAAGCCCAGCTCACGCTTCGGAACCCAGACGTACGAGAGCATCTGTTCCTCGAACCGCACGAACTGCACCTGGAGCGGCCCGAGGCTCCGCATCAGTTCCTGCGGCGTCGGCCTGGGACGGCGGAGGGGAATCGTCCCCGGCGGAAACAACGCGCGAATCTTGTCCATCTGCGCCCAGGTCGCCCGATATCCGGCCTCGAACAGCTCTTCCGGACGGCTGAAATCCGTCGCGGACCGGCCGGCCAGATCCGGCTTGATCCAGACGTCCCAGCCGGTGATCGAGAGGGAATCGACCCTTTGGGACAGCACCTGCAGAACGGCCTGCGCCACCCGGTAGGGGTCGTCGCTCACCGGCCCTTCTTCCGGGTGCGCGGTGCAATCCACGGCGATCACGCGGTCGCATCCCATTTCCCGGCTCAGGTCGACGGGCAGGTTGTTGACGGGACCGGGGTCCACGAAGAGGCGCACCGGATCCCGGCTGGGAATGGGCGGGAAGGCCAGGGGCACCGACATGCTCGAGCGGATGGCTCGGGGAAGATCGCCATCCCGGAACACCACGATCGATCGCGAGTCCAGATCGAAGGCCATGGTCCGGAATGGAATGGGCAGGCGATCGAAGCTCCCGCGCGCGGCGAGGGCGGCCGGCGTGGAGTTCTCGATCAACATCCAGTTCAGATTGAAATCGTTGACCAAAGATCGGGGAAGCCGGTACTCCCATCCGGAGAGGTAGACGCCGAAGGTCTGGGGGTTGAGGACGCGCTTCTCGAAGACGTTGCGCTCCCGGTATTCGCCGGGAGAGCGAAAAAGCTCGCTTCGATGCGCGATCGCCTTGAGCTGGGGGATGGTGCAGCCGGAGGCGTAAAGCCCTCCCACGACCGCGCCGATCGAGACCCCGGCGATTCCGTCGATCGGGATGCCCGCCTCCTCGAGCGCCTGAAGGACGCCGACGTGCGCGAGGCCGCGGGCGCCGCCGCCGGAGAGGACCAGCGCGACCCGCGGCATCCGGGCGGTCGTGTCAACCGGAGCGCCGGGAAGCGGGCGCGACGCACCGAACGCGGCCAGCGCCGTGTCGGTCGGGGCCGGACAGCCCAGAGCGAAAATCGCGGCCGCCAAGGCTGCGCGCGCAACCCTTCGCTGGAAGGCATGAATCCGCTTCGGATGCGTAGGCGGCGTCCAGATCACTCCCCTCTCCCGATTCGGCGGTCGGGACGGATGGATTCTGGCGGTCAAGCGCGTCCGGAGCAAGGTGATCATCGACGCTCAGGGGCGCCGGGAGCAAGGTGACCATCGACGCTCACGCGCGCCGGGATCGCGTTGATGATCAGCGCCTCCGGATGCTCTCCGATTCTGCGCTCCCCGAGCTGTCGCGGGATCGCCCTGGTGCTTTGCGGCACGGGCGGGCGTATGCTGCGGCCTCGATTCACGAGTCGGAGGAGTCGAGATGGTCCTGAAAGACATCCCCATCGGCATCGGCACCTGGGCGTGGGGCGATCGGCGCTTCTGGGGCTACGGCCGATCCTACGGGGAACAGGATCTCAAAGAGGCGTTCGACGCGGCTCTGTCCTCGGGAGTGCGCTGCTTCGACACCGCCGAGACTTATGGGCAGGGGCAATCGGAGACCTTGCTGGGCTGTTTTCTTCAGGAGCCCCGCGAGTCTGGCGAATCCAGCGCGTCCGGCAAGTCTGGCAAGTCGGGCGCGTCCACCGGGTCCGGCAAGGCCGGCGGGTCCGGCGAATCCAGCGCGTCCGGCATGGCCAGCGAGTCCGGTCAATCCGTCTACGTCGCCACGAAGTTCATGCCCTTTCCCTGGAGGATCAGCGCCTCTTCCCTCGCCCACGCGCTGCGGCGAAGCCTGACACGGCTTGGTCTCGCGCACGTCGATCTGTACCAGATCCACTGGCCGATGCCGCCGCGTCCTCCCGAGTCGTGGATGGAGCCGCTGGCCCGGGCGGTCGAGCAGGGACTGATCCGCGAGGTCGGCGTCAGCAACTACAGCGCCGCGCAGACGCGCCGCGCGCAGGAAGCTCTGGCGCGGCATGGAATCCCGCTCGCTTCCAATCAGGTCGAATACAACCTGGCCCAGCGCAAGATCGAGCGGAACGGCGTGCTCGAGACCTGCCGGAACCTCGGAGTTCGTGTCATCGCCTACAGCCCGCTGGCCATGGGCGTCCTTTCCGGCAAGTACACGCCGGAGAATCCGCCGTCCGGAGCCCGCGCCTTCCTCTACCGGAAGGGCAAGCTGCGGAGGATGCGCCCCTTGCTCGAGTTGCTGGCCGAGATCGCCCGTTCCCGGGGTCGGACCTCGAGCCAGGTGGCTCTGAACTGGCTGATGCAGAAAGGAACCCTTCCGATTCCCGGCGTCAAGAACGCCGCTCAGGCCACCGAAGTCGCCGGCGCGCTGGGCTGGTCGCTGACCCGGCCTGAATTGGAGCGCCTCGACGCCGCCAGCAGCGCGTTTGGGTAACGCCCGGCCTCCGTGCTATCCTACCGCCACTTCGACTTTACGATCACAAGTCTCGGCGTGATGGAATCGAGGCGACCTCTGTCATGGTGATGAAAGGAAGCTGATGGCCGTCGTCGCGCAGGTGCTCGGGATCGCGCAGGACGGGGGGCTCCCGCAGGCGGGCTGCGATTGCCGCAACTGCGCGGCGGTCCGCCGGGGAGAGCTGCCGCGCCGCCACGTCGCCTGCCTCGCCTTGATCGACGACCGTGAACCCGGAGCCTGGATCATCGACGTCACGCCCGATTTTCCGGAACAGCTTCACGCGCTGCGCGAGGCGGCGCCGGGGATTCCGCTTCGCGGCGTCCTGATCACCCATGCGCACATGGGACACTATGCCGGCCTCATCCACCTGGGCCGCGAGTCCATGAACACGCGCGGGCTGCCCCTCTACGCGGCCGACTCCTGCCGGCGGTTTCTGGAAACCAACGGCCCCTGGTCCCAGTTGATTCGGATCGGAAACGTCGCGCCGGTCGCGGTCCCTTTCGAGGAGCCGATCCGTCTGACCGCGGATCTCTCGATCGAGGCGGTGCCCGTTCCCCATCGGGCTGAATACAGCGAGACCGTGGCCTATCGAATCCAGGGGCCCGCCCGGACGCTTTTCTACTGCCCGGACATCGATCGGTGGGACGCGTGGGACCGCGATCTCCGCGAGTTTGTGGGCGGCATCGACGTGGCTGTGCTCGACGGCACCTTCTACGATTCGGCCGAGCTGCCGGAGCGGAATCGGTCCGAGATCCCGCATCCGCCCGTCGTGGACACCGCCCGCGCCCTGCGCGGCGTGGCCACGGAGATTCGTTTCACGCACCTGAATCACACGAATCCGCTTCACTGCGAGGGAGCGGAACGCAGTTCGCTCCGGGAGACCGGTTTCGACGTCACCGCCGAGGGCCAGACATGGACGCTGTGAAAGCGATCGGAGAAATCGAAGAAGCGGTCGTTGTGCCGGTGATCGGACACGCCGGAGGGACGACTGTCCGTCTGGTCCGTCCCGGAGACATGGGCTCGTGGATCAATCGGGGGGACCATGAATAGACAGCTCGCGAGCCTGCTCTTTCTCGGAGTGTGCATCGTTCTGGCGGTGCTCCTGATCGGCAAGCTCATCAGTTTGGTCGTGAGCTCGGCGATCTTCGCCGTGGCTCTCGCCGTTCTGGGCGGGCTTTCGCGCGGATTCCGGCGCGGCGGCCGTGTGAGGAGGTCTTGAAATGAACCCGGCGATTCATGTCTCAGTGCTACCGGCCGTGATCGGCGTCGGCCTCTTCCTGTTTCTGTTCGGATGGGTCTTCCCGTCGATCCGGCGCATCGGTCCGACGGAGATGGGCGTGCTGATCCGCCGCTTCGGGGCCAGGCTTCCCGGTGAGAACCTGATCGGTTTCCGGGGCGAGGCCGGATATCAGACCGAGATCAAGATGCCGGGTTGGCGGTTCGCCTCCTGGTTCCTCTTTTCCCTTCGGAAGGAGCCCTGGCCCTCCGTGCCGGCCGGCGAGATCGGACTGGTCTATGCCCAGGTGGGCACGCTTCCGCCGCAGGGCGCCAAGACTGCCTCGTACAAGAACAGCTTCGGGAACTTCACCGACGTCCGGGCGTTTGTCGATGGAGGCGGCGAGAAGGGCGTTCAGAGGATGGTCCTTCCGCCGGGGTCGCTTCTGCCCATCCATCCGGTTGCCTTTCTCGTGATCACGAAGCGGCGCGTCTACGGCATTCCCATGTCGCCCGACCTGGTCGAGGCGGCCCGCCATACCGGTGGCCGGCTCACCCTGGCGGCATTCAAGAGCGCTCGCGGGGACAACTCGTCCCTCAAGCCGGAGGACCTGGACGTCACGATCATCGCGCCCCGGACGGTCAAGACTGAGGATGAGTTCGACGAGGAAGTGGACGAGTCCGGCAAGGTCCTGCGCAAGCTGATCCATAAGGGAGGCGCCGACAAGGTGATCGACATGGTCGGCGTGGTGCGCACGCTGGAAGGCCCGCCGCTCGATCCCAACGACATGGCCTGCCGTCTGGGCGGATTCAACGACATCGCGGAGGCCGAAAAACACGGGCGGCCGGATTCCGAGGTCATCGAGCTCCTTCTCGGTTCGCAGAACCTCAAGCACAACAACTACCAGAACTACCAGGGGTTCCTGGACGCGGGCGGACGGATGGGACTCCAGCACGATCCGCTGCTCTACGGGGCCTACAACCTGAACCCCTACTGCGTCACGGTCGAGCTCGTGCCCATGCTCGTGGTCGAGCAGGGCCAGGTCGCGGTCGTCAAGTCCTACGTCGGCCTGCCCACCGTGGACACGAGCGGATCGGAGTTCAAGTTCGGGTCCATCGTGAAACCGGGCCACCGGGGCATCTGGGCCGAGCCTCTGCGGACGGGGAAGTACCCGGTCAATCCCCACATCTATCAGTGGGAGATCGTCCCCACCTCGATTTTGACCCTGAACTGGGCCAAGGCCTACAGCCGGGCGCACATGCTCGATCGCAACCTCAAGGCGATCCACGCCCGGACCAGCGACGGCTTCGAATTCGACATCGATCTGCAGGTCCAGATCCATGTCGCCGACACCAAGGCGCCGCTTGTCATCTCCATGGTCGGGACGATGTACAACCTGGTCAACGAGCTGCTTCAGTCCGCGGTCGGGAACCATTTCCGCGACAAGCTGCAATCCATGAAGGGAGTGGAGTTCATCATCACGCGCCAGCTCATCCAGGAGCAGGCCAATCAGCACATCACCCAGCACCTCGTCCTCTATCAGGTCGAGACCAAGGGGGTCTACATCCAGGACGTGGTCATGCCTACCGACCTGGTCGACGTCCTGAAGAACCGGGCCCTGGCGATCCAGCAGAAGGAAACGTACGACCAGCAGCGGATCGCCCAGGATGCCCGGATCCAAATGGAGAAGCAGACCGGGATGGCCGACCGCCAGAAGGACCTCGCTTCGTCCGAGGTCGCGGTCAAGATCGCGGAGAACGACGCCATGGCGCTGACCCACAAGGGCCAGGGCGAGGCCTCCTACCTCGCGCAGGTCGGCGAAGCCAAGGGAGTCGAGCCGCGGTCGGTCGGGCTGGCCAACGCCGACGCCTACTCGGCCCAGGTCCGGGCTCTCGGCCCCCTGAACACTGCTCTGGTCAACATCGCCACCGCCCTCACCTCGGGCAGCCAGAAGTTCGTCCCGGAGGTGCTCGTCACGGGAGGAGGCGGCTCGGTCGAGGGTCTGGCCGCGGTTCTTACGAAGACCTTGATGGGCGGCGGCAGGCCGGGATCGGCGCCCGCCGCCACGGAGGCGCCGGTGGCGACGGAGAGCGCGCCGGCGTGAGCTGACCGCGAAAGGACGTTTTTTCAACGGTCCGTGGGGGCGAGCTCCTACGGGAAAGGGCCGCTCCGGCTCAAACAGACGGCGGGCGCCGCGCCGAAGTTTTCCAGGACGAACCGCCCGATGCGGGCGGCGCCTGCCGTAACTCGCCGGCGCGGCCCTTTCCCTGCGGACCTCTCAGAATGGCCTTGATGGTTCCGAATTCCGCATTCACGCCAACTGCCCGGTTCCCTCTGAGCCCGGATCCCGCTAACATGACCCGATCCATCGGGCAGGTTATCGGGCAGATCGGAGGAATCCATGCAGGACACGGAGATCGCCCAAGGGGCGGCGAAACTCACCCCGGAAGAAGAACGCCTCTACCGGATCCGCCACTCCCTCGCCCACGTCATGGCGCAGGCCGTGCTGAGCCTTCATCCCGACACCAAGCTCGGGTTCGGCCCGCCGGTGGACAACGGCTTCTACTATGACTTCGACTTCTCCGAGCCGATCACGGCCGAGGAGCTTCCCGAGATCGAAAAACGGATGCGGCGGATCATCCAGGAGAAGCAGCCCTTCGCCCGCACCGACATGGCGCCCGCCGAGGCGCAGGCGCGGATCGCGACCATGGGGCAACCCTTCAAGGAGGAGGCGGCCCATGATCTCGCCGCCGGCGGCGTGACCACGATCTCGTTCTACGAGAACGGGCCGTTTGTCGACATGTGCGAAGGCCCTCATCTGAACCACACCGGCGAGATCCCGGTGGAGGCCTTCAAGCTCGATTCCATCGCCGGGGCCTATTGGCGGGGCAGCGAAAAGAACAAGATGCTGACCCGGATCTACGGCCTGGCCTTCGCCGCCAAGGAGGAGCTGAAGCAGTATCTGGAACGCCGCCGGCTCGCGCAGGAGCGCGATCACCGGAAGCTCGGGCGCGAGCTGGATCTCTTTCACATCGATGACGAGGTCGGGAAGGGCCTCATCCTCTGGCTGCCCAAGGGAACGGTGCTGCGCGACGAGGTCGAGACGCTGGCCAAGGAGACGGAGTTCCGCTACGGCTATCAGCGCGTGTCCAGCCCCGTCCTGGCCCGCCAGGAGCTGTACTACCGGAGCGAGCATCTCCCCTATTTCAAGGACAGCATGTTTCCGCCGCTCGAGCTGGAAGAGGAAGACGAAGCCGGCGGACGCCGGAAGGAGGTCTATTACCTCCGGCCGATGAACTGTCCGCACCATCACAAAATCTACGCGGCGCGCCCACGCTCCTACCGCGAGCTGCCGCTCCGGCTGGCGGAGTACGGCCTCTGCCACCGCTACGAGAAGTCGGGCGAGCTTTCCGGGCTCCTGCGCGTTCGCGGCTTCACCATGAACGACGCGCACATCTACTGCACGGCCGAACAGCTTCAAGAGGAGGTCTTCTCCCTGCTCCGGATGTACCAGGAGCTGTACGCCGTGTTCGAGTACGACCGCTGGGACATCCGGCTGTCGCTTCATGATCCCGCGCGGAAGGACAAATATCACTCCGATGAGCGGCTCTGGCAGGAGTCGGAGTCGGCCTTGCGGGCGGCGCTCGACGCCAAGGGTCTCAAGTACTGGATCGGCGAGGACGAAGCCGCCTTCTACGGTCCCAAGATCGACATCCAGTTCTACAATCTTCTCGGCCGCGGCGAGACCGTCTCGACGATCCAGATCGACTATCTGGCGGCGAAGAAGTTCGAGCTGCGCTACGTGGACGAGCACGGCGAGGAAAAGCCGCCCATCGTCATCCACCGGGCTCCGCTTTCCGCGCACGAGCGGATCGTGGCCTACCTGATCGAGCACTACGGCGGCGCCTTCCCCACCTGGATGGCGCCGGTGCAGGTCCGCCTGGTCACGATCTCGGACGATCTTCTGCCCTACGCCGACAAGCTGGCGGAGGAGCTGCGGAAGGACCAGATCCGCGTCGAAGTGGATCGGTCCTCGCATTCCTTCAACAAGAAGATCCGGAACGGAACGATCGAGAAGCTCCCGATCCTGCTCGTGATCGGACGCAAGGAGGCCGAGGAGGGGACGGTCACGATCCGCCGCTACCAGATCAAGCAGCAGGAGACGGTTTCCTTCGACGAGTTTCATACCGAGCTGCTCGAGGAGATCGCGGACCGGAAGCACGTCAAGCCGGAGTGATCGAGTCGGGCTGACCCGGCCGCGCGGAGGCGGAGGTCTCATCCATGACTGATCCTGGACCGCGCGACGACCTGACCGACGTCCCGGGCTTTCGCGCCGGCAGCGCGGAGGACCCCGAAGCCGGCACCGGGTGCACCGTCATTCTCTGTCCCCCGGACGGCGCGGTGGGAGGCGTCGATCAGCGCGGCGGCGCTCCCGGTACCCGCGAGACCGATCCGCTTCGCCCGCTCCACCTCGTCGAACGCTGCCATGCCGTGCTCCTGACCGGCGGAAGCGCGTTCGGCCTCGACGCGGCCGGCGGAGTCGTCCGCTATCTCGAGCGTCTCGGTGTCGGCTTCGACACGCGGGCAGCGCGGGTCCCCATCGTTCCCGCGGCGGTGCTCTACGATCTCGCGTTCGGCCGATCCGATGTGCGTCCGGATTCCGACATGGGGCAAGACGCCTGTCGTGAGGCCGAGCGCGGTGCACCGGTGCGCCAAGGCAACGCCGGCGCGGGCTGCGGCGCGACCGTAGGGAAGATCTTCGGCCTCGACCGCGCGAGCAAAGGAGGGCTCGGCTCGGCCTCCGATCAGGTCGCGCCGGGCTTGTTCGTCGGGGCGATCGCGGCGGTCAACGCGTTCGGAGACGTGGTTGATCCAGCCAGCGGTGAGATCATGGCGGGAGCGCGGGGGCCCTCGGAAGGCCCGCTTTGGGCGGACACGGTCGAAGTCATGCGCAGACAGGGGGGCATCCGCGGGTTTGACCGCGATCCGGCATCAACCTCCGTAACCTCCGCCGGAGGCGCCGGGACGACGGCGCATGCCGGCACCGACCAACCCGAGCCCCGGGGCACCAGCACCGTTCTCGTGGTCGTCGCGACGAATGCCCGGTTGGACAAGGAAGGGGCCAACATCCTCGCGCTCATGGCCGGCGCGGGCATGGCCCGGACCGTGCGCCCGGTCCACACGTCGGTCGACGGCGACATCGTCTTCGCGTTGGCGGCGGGAGATCGCGCGTGCGACGTCAACCTGCTTGGAGCCGCCGCGGCGGATGTGGCGGCCCGAGCCATCGTGGCGGCGGTGACGCGCGCGGAGAGCCTGCACGGCGTGCCGTGCGCTCGCGAGGTGAGGGCGTCGCGGTCCGTCTGACCTTGCCTTTCACTCACCGCCGTTTCGGGTGTCACGTATGCCCCGTATAGGCCGGCATAGACGTCCGGCCCGGGCGCCATCGCGGCCAGGCCGACGAGCTGGAAGGGCACGAATTGACCCGGGGAATGGCTCCGCCATGGTCCTACCGCACGAGGGTCGCGGGTGCGGACCACCGGCGTCCGGCGGCATCGGTCACGACCAGGAAGTACCGGCCCGCGGGCGCGGGTCCGCCCCGGCTGTTCCGGCCGTCCCAGGTGATGGTGGTCCCGCCGGCCGGCACCGGGCCGAGAGCCCAGGACTGGACCGGGATTCCGAGGACATCGATCACCCGGGCCTGCATCCAGCCGGCGGAGGGCACGCGCAGGTCCCAGGTGATCCGGTCGCGGCTGGGATTCGGGTGGCCGGGGGAGAGGACAAGGCTTGTGATCCCGTGCGCCGGCTCGGGAGCCGAGGAGGCCGTGCAGCCCTGCCCCCGGGCACCGATCAACTGCTGGCACGGGCTGTTCTGCGGCAGGCATGGGGAGATGTTGGTCAGGGTCCAGTCGCCGTCCGTCGTTTGCGAGCAGGCTACAGGACCGCAAAACTCCGGGTCGGTGTAGACGCAGTGGGCGTCGTATTGGATGGCGACGCCATCCCACGAGTACATGCTTGTGGTATCTACGTCGCTGCAGGCGAAAGCGGCTCCATTCATGGCTGCCCACAGCTCGCCGCCCTGCTCGGGTGCGCAGTTTCCCCAGAGTATGCACCGTGTGAGCATCGCTTTTTGGTTTGTTTCCACGCCGCCGCCGATGGTGCTCGAAACGTTCGCGGTGATCGTGCATCCGGAGAGGGCGTCGCCGTCGTAACCGTCCGCGAAGCATACGCCTCCCCCGCCGCCTTCTCCAGCTCGGTTCCCCGAGATCAGGCAGTTCGTGATCCGAACGTCGATGTTGAATCGGGTCAGGATCCCTCCGCCGCCATCATCTGCCTTGTTTCCGCTGATCACGCAGTGGTCCACCACCCCGCCAAAGTCGAGCAAACAGATTCCCCCTCCGTCGTAGGCGTGGCAGTCGAGGATCCGGCACTGTGAGATCGTCGGCCCGCTGGCCTCGCAGAGAATGCCTCCGCCATCGGGGTAGTTGTCATCGTTAAGTCCGGTGCCGTTCTCGATCGTGAGGTTTTCGATCCGCGAATGGGAGCCCTCCCACTCATGCACCCAGAATCCGCGCCCGAGACCCTGGCAGTCGAGGATGGTCTGACCGGCGCCTCCACCCGAAGTCACATCTACAGCTAGGCCGTGGAGCTCGATGTCCCGGTTGCCGGGGCCGGAATAGGTCCCCGGAGCGATGAGCACGATGTCTCCATCGACGCTGCTGTTGATCGCCGCCTGGATGGTCGGGTAGTCGCCGGGAACGTGCCGCACGGTCGCGTCCGCCCGGCTTGCGAGACCCGCAAACCCGAGCAGCGCGGCGATGGAACGGACGAGGAACAAGGACCGGGACGATCGAGGGATACCGGCGAGGGCGTTCATGGCATGCCTCCGAGAAGCCGTGCGCCCAGACGGCACCGGGCGCACGGCTCTCTTCATTACCTGATGATGGTAACAGAATTGCTCTTCGTCTTTCCAGTCTCATCCGTGACGAGAAGGAAGTAGCGCCCTGAAGCGACGCGGTTGCCGCGGCTGTCGCGGCCGTCCCAGAGGAGGGAGGTGCCCTTGTTGCTTCCCGGCCAGCCGGTCATGGCCAGTTCGAAGTCCGTGCACGTGCCATAGGCGCGGACGACCGTGCCGGTTCCATCGCTGTAGTCGCCATCGTAGCTCACGCCGAACGTGAGCCCCTTCAAACGCGGGCTGCTGCCCGGCGGGAAGGCCGCGTACACCTTCCACACCCGCAGGGTGTCGGGCCCCGCGTCATCGATCTCCGCCCGGACGTCGCCGCACGAGTCCGGCGCCGTCCCCTGGCTGCACACGTTCCCGCCAACGTACGTGATCCCGGGAGCGTGGATCACGAGTACGCCACCGGCGTTCGGTCCGGCCAAAGCGGCGGACGCCGCAAGCATCAGGGCGAACGGAACAATCAGTGGGTGAGTGCGTGCGTGCGAACGGAACTCATTTGCGTCCAAGAACCGCTTGCCGGGCGGGCGGTCCCCGCGCACCTCTCGAGCGTTCATGGCAGACCTCCAATCGTTTCACTGACACTCTCCGCCTTTCGGGCGGAGCAACTTGCCTACGATTCAGGTCTCGCGGTGGGAACGACCGGGAGACCGCCCTGGCAAGGGCGCATCCCCGCGTCCGTTCCCCCGAATCCGCTCGAACTTGATGCCGTCCCAAGATGTCCAACGATCGAGCAACCGACAGTGAAGTTACACTGCCGCGGTGGAGTTGTCAAGATGGAATGCGATCCAACACAACGAAATGGAGTGACCTCTCTTGCGCTCACCGCCGTTTCGGGTTCCTCACGTTCAGCCGCACCGCGCGCCATCCGCCCGGATCGAACGTCTCGCGCAGGGAGACCGGCCGTTGATCGAGCGAGGTGACCTGCGCATGGTTGGTCACGGTGTCGAAGGCGACTCGGACGTCGGCGGCGCCGTCCCCGTCGAGGTCCACCTCTTCCTCGATCCGGGCCGGAAGCTTCGCCTCGCCCACCGGTTTCCAATCGATCTGCACAAACCCCGACGGCCGCTGCCGGAACAGCCCGTCGAAGACCGGCCGGTGGATGATGGTCTGCCAGGTTCCATGATTGACTGAGCGAACCGCCTCGCCTCCGGTGAACCACGGAGAAACCTGGAGGCCGGTAGCGCTCACGAAACCCTTCGAGAGCGTGTTCATTCCGAAGAATCCGGCCAGGACGACCGGAAGGGCGGCCGCCGCCCAGATGGTTCCGAGAATGCTCTGGAATCGTCTCATGCTGTCGCCACCAAGCGGCTCCTCCGAGTCATGACAGCGCTCATGCGATCATCCGCCCGGTGGTGACCAGCAGCACCAGCCGATGGATCGCCGCCTGGATCATCCCGCCGCTCATCGTGGCCAGAAAGAGAAAGGCCGGATAGATGAACAGAAGCCGCGCCCTCTCCGGCGACGCGCGCAGGTTCGTCCCCCGGATGTGAAAGACGGCGGCTCCTTCGGGACACGCGTCGACGCAAGCTCCGCACTTGCAGCAGGAGATCCGCGCCGAGCTTCGCTGCACGCTCTCCTCGTCGATCGAGAAGGTGGGACAGGCCTTCAGGCATCGGCGGCAGTCCGTGCAGGCGGTCCGATCGACCTTCACCTCGAACGGATTGACGTGGTTGGTGAACGACTGGAACGCCCCGAAAGGACAGAACAGTCCGCACTGCGTCCGCTTCCGGGTCAGGATCGGCAACGCCACGACGAGCGCGCCGAACAAGGAGAAGCAGATCCCCGCCTGGACCACCGTTCGGGTCGAAGTCACCTGTTCGAACTCCGTGACCGACTTGAAGGGGCAAAGCCACATGCAATAGGTCGGGCTCATCGCCGCTGCGGAAGTCAGCACGATCGTGAGGAGAATCGCATAGGGCAGATAGCTCCAGATTCTGGGGATCTTGCGGATCCTCGCCCGGCGCAGCAGCCGGGAGAAGCCGTCCTCGATCCCGCCGAAGAAACAGCCCCAGGCGCAGAATCCCCGGCCCAGCGCCAGGGAAGCGGCCAGCCAGAGAATGATCATCCCCGCGATGGGGGCGAATCCTCCGAGCAGGTGCCCGGGGAAGACGATCGTGCGGGTCAGCACCGCCGGGATGATCGTCATCGGGATGACCATGTGGCAGAAGGGAGTCCGGCCTTCGATCATGTCCCCGCGCGAGACCATCATGCTGCCCCGCGTCTCGACCAGATTCGGAATGAAGGTGAGGACGAAGGCGACGGCCATGGCGATGAAGAGGATCGCCCGGTACCGCTCGGTGCGTCCGGTCCGGAGCATCTTGTAGAAGAGAACGTTGACCAGGGCGAAGGTGATCAGGAACGGTACAAGCCTGCCGGCCTCATGGGGTGGAGGTCCGCCGGCCAGCATGAGGAAGGTGAGCAGGAACATGGGGACGGTGAGAAGGATTGCGCGGAGGCGGCTTCGTCGCGGCGTCCGGACCGCGGATGGCGTGCGGAGCGAGTCCGTCATGAATGCCCTCTGTGTTCTCCCGCTGAATTGGACGTCGTCCGTCCGCTTCCGGCGTTCGGCAGCGATCCGCGGCCATGTTTCGTTCACATCAGGGCGGATCTTAGCATGACGAGGCCCAGGACGCAGTAGTAGCCGCCGAGGAGAACCGCGGTCATCCGGCCCACCGTGCGGATCTCCGGCCGCCGGTGAACGGCTCCGAGGACCGGAAGCGGCAGAAAGAAGATCGTCGTCCCGAGATAGAAACTGAGGAAGAAGATCACGCTTCCCCCGAGGCTTCCGCGGGAGGCGCCTTCGGTGATGGCCAGCAGAAAGGGCGGACAGAGATTCAACCCGGTGAGGAGTCCGAGGGCCGCCGGCATCAGCGGTGCCCCGCCCGCCGGCAGTCTCTTCAGAGCTCCCCCTGAGATGCGCGCCGCGCAGAGCGTGGTCGGCTTTCCCAATCCCTGGGCGACCAGGAGCGCGCCCAGGATGACGAACGCGCCGGCCTCGACCCGATGCCCCCAGGAGGAGCCGGAAGGCCACGAAGCCGAGAGAATCCGCCCGGCGGCCCAGGCCAGCACCGCGAAGGCCAGATACCCCACCAGACGCCCGGTCAGGAACGACAGGAGCAGGACGAAGCTCTCGCGCATCTTCCTGCCCTCCGAAAGCACGAGGGAGATCAGGACGGGCACGCACGCGGTCAGGCAGGCGGATCCGTTGGCCAGGCCGAGCAAGAAACCACGCATCCGTTCTCTCCTCGGCCGCTTCGGCCTCGCGGATCGGGAACCTCGAACCGGCCTTCTACGGCCTGGCGGGATAGATCTCCTGGTCGATCCCCAGCCCCTTGGAGTTCGGCGCCCGGCGCGTCAACCATTCGAGGTTGTTCCCGCGATCGGGACGCGACAGAGGATGCGCCTTGACGCCGGCGCTGTCGGACTCCTCCCACTGGTACACGTCCTGCCCTTGCGTGTCCATGAAGATGCCAATGGACTCGAGGTCGTCCCGGAAGGAACGAAACGGCGTGTACCGGGTGGCAGTGCCCATCGGCGGCGTGTCGGTCCAGCCGTTGGGCGGGCCTAGCAGCTCATAGCGCACGTGATAGACGTCGTTGCCGCGCCGGTCCCAGAAGAGCCCGATGGAGTTGAGGTCCGCCGAGCCGCCGCAGTGGCTCCGCCAGTAGTACTCGTCATTGCCGTCGCCGTCGATCGAAATGCCGATCGACCCGTCGCGCGCGTGTCCTTGATACTGGTTCACAGCCACGTCGTTGTCGACGTTGTAGCGATCATCCCCGGATAGATCGACCTGGCATCCAATGGCGAAGTGGGCTCCCGCGCCCAGGGAGTACTTGCCGTTCCGGTAGGTGTCGTTGCCGCCGAGGTCTTCCAGGATGCCGAGCGACCACCAGTAGCCCGCTCCGTCGCTCCAGGCCGTGGCGTGATAGGAGTCGTCCCCGGCGCCGTCGACCAGAACGCCGATGCCTCCGGCCAGCGAGTGGCCGTCTCCAAGATCGGCGCGGCGTCCCTGGCCGACTCCCTGGGCCATGGACACCGAGAGACCGTTGTACAGAGGATCCGGATTTCCGTCGTCCCGCGCCAGGTAGGAATCATTCCCTTTCACATCGATCAGGAAGCCGGCGCCCAGCGTGCTGCCTAATCCCTGGGCGTCGTAGCCACAGACGTAGTGGTCATCTCCGGCCTGATCGACCAGCAGACCGACTCCGACCATGCCCATGCCTTCGCCCTCGTGGGTGTCCAGCGTGTAGGTGTCGTTCCCGCCGAAGTCCATCAGGATCCCGGTCCCGAAACAGCCCATGCCCAGGCCGGCTTCGGCACAGCGATAGTGATCGTCGCCCGAAAGGTCGAAGATCGCCCCCAAGCCGAAAAGGCCGCAGGAGAGCGAAGCCGGCTCCGGACCGCCCTCGTAGGTGTCGTTGCCCGCCAGATCCAGAACCAGGCCGATCGGCTGAGTCCGGCCGAGCGGAACGCCGTGCACTCCCCGGTAGAGATCATCGCCGCCGAGGTCGAGCGTGAAGAAGGCCCGGTCGTCGATGGTGTCGCGGCCTGTGCCGAAGATGTGGACCGGACCCAGAGGCGTCGTGAAACGGCAGCCTCGGAAGGCGGGCGGAATGGCATTCGCCGACGAATCGCCCGCTCCGGCGCGCTGGTACTCCCGTAACGCGCGCCGGAAATGCGCCAGGAAGACAACCGAGCCAAAAGCCATATAGTCGCGATCAAATCGATCCAGCATTTCGAGCGAGGTTCGGGAGAGCGTGGCGGGTTGGTCCAGACGGGCGTCCCGCCAAGGAGCCATCGCGAAGTGATAGCGGGCGGTCAGGGCGGCCGTGTCGGCGAATGCCCCTGCGGGAGCTTCGGAAGCCTGATTGCGTGCGCTCGCCTTGGAGTGCTTGCTCGGCGGCTTGGCCTGACCGCTTGCCGCCGAGGAATTCCCCGCCTCGAAGACCTGCGCGAAAACCGGGTCGTCATAGGCCTTCTCCAGCCAGGGCGCCGCGTCGTCAGCCCCGAGCACGATTCGGACCACCAATCTCTGGACTCGCAGTGGAAGCTGGGCGAAGGCCGCGCGCTCGGATGCCGCCAGCTCGTATGGATCGCCATGGACTTCAGTGTGCCGGAGATACGCCTCGAGCGCCTCGAGCGGAGAGGCCTGCTTGGGAACCCATTCGGGGCCCCAGGTCAGGCTGTCGGGCAAGGGGATGTTCCGGCCCGCCGACACGTCGGTCAGCGCGTAGGCGCGAGTGACCAGCTCCGCCGGATCCTGCGCGTTCTGGATCAGGTCCTCGGACAGTTTGCCGCTGAATCGCGGAATGGCACGGACGTCGTGAAAGAGATTCCGCACCGTGCGCAGGATGGAGTCGTCGTGCCCGTAATTGGCCATCTCCTCGGTCGTGAAGCCGATTGGCCGGCCGGTGCGGCCCAGTTTCGCCAGGACCGCGTCCCAGAGGCTGTCCGGGATCGCCAGATCGGCCCGGGCTGGGCCTGGCCAGGACAGCCGCGGATACCCGGCGGCCGGGGCCGCGGCGTTCGGAGCTGACTTGGCTTTGACTGCCTTGCCCGAGGCCAGCTTGGCCGAGGCCGGCTTGCCCGAGGCCGCCTTGCCCGAGGCCGGCTTGCCCGGGGCAGCCTTGCTCGAGACCAGCTTGGCAGAGATCGGCTTGTCCGAGGTCGCCTTGTCCGGGGCCGCCGTGCTCGGGGCCATTGTGGCCAAGGCGTTGCGCCCGTTGCCGGCGCTAGTCGGACTTATCCAAGCAACCACGGGCCGGGAATCGAACAGGGTTGCGATCAGAGCAATCAGGATCCAGGCGGACCAACGGACACGGTTCACGACGGCACCCCCCTTCGGAGCATGGTTCTTTGACACGCCGAGAATAGGACACTCGTCGGCACCCGGAAACCGCAAAGCTGCGGGTCGAACAGAGGCCGGATCGTCTTGCGGCCCGTCAGATCCGTTGACCACTGCGCCCCGACGTCTTTAGCCTGGGATGGACACGCCGCTCCCGGGACCGGGAGTTCGGGAACGTGAAACGATCGAAATCGTGAAACGGAGACAATCCCATGAAGATGACCGAGTGGTTTTCTGCCCAGCTGGAGCGCGAGGGGCCGAAGACGCGGCGCGCCCTCGAGCGCGTGCCGACCGGACGCGACGACTGGAAGCCGCACGAGAAGTCGATGCCTCTCGGCCAGCTGGCTGTCCTGGTCGCCACGATGCCGTCGTGGGTACCCATGATCGTCAGCCGCGACGATCTGGAGCTGAACCCGCCGGCGGGTTCGAACCCGCGTCCGCAGGTGAAGTGTGTGCCGTCCGATCTCATGTCGGCTCTCGACAGCGGGCTGGTCGAAGCACGCAACGTGCTGCAAACCGCCACCGAGGATCACCTGATGAAGCCCTGGCGGCTGATGGTCTCCGGCCAGGTGGTGAGCGAGGATCCACGGTACGTCGTGCTGCGAGACACGCTGATGCACTGGGCTCATCACCGGGGTCAATTGACCGTCTATCTGAGGATGAACGGGGTGCCGATCCCTTCGATCTACGGGCCGACCGCGGATGAGCACTCGTTCGCTTGATCCCGTCGATCTACGGCCCGCGGATCAGCCCGAACTGGACTTGACGACGGCTCCAGCGTCGCGTATAATACGGACGGGTTTACCAAGACGCTTTTCGGGCTCGCACCCTTTGTGAGAGTGTGAGCAAGCTCGGCTCCTTGTCCACGGCAGTCACGCCGGGCGCATCATTCCTGAGCCTGGCCCCTGGGCCGGGTCCCGCATGATGCGGACCGGGGAGGTGAAAACATGAGTCGGCGATTTGCTCTCATCCTGCTGTTGCTTGTCTGGGCGCCATCCGCGTTCGCCGTGCAGACGGCATCGGCGCCCAATGTCATCACTCCGAACCCGGGCTGGATCCACGGTCCGAGCCGGGCCACCATGGCTCTGCTCGAAACCACGACGACCGCTCTCGGCGGTGTGCTCAGCGCGCTGGGCTATGGCTACGACGAGTACCAGGGTCCTCCGTTCCCGACGAGCCTGTCCGGCTACACGGATGTGTTCCTTGGGATGGACGGCGGTCTGGTTGAGCCGTCTGACGTTCAGAACCTGGCCAACTACGCTTCGGCCGGCGGCCGGCTGCACTTCTTCGGCGGCACCTGCTGGCAGGACTACGTCAACGGGATGAACACCTACCTGGTCCAGAACAACACCAGCAACTACTGCTGGACCGAGGTCGGCGGATATCCCGACGTCACGGTCGTCGATCCCGAGAACGGTCTGGCTTCGGGACTTCCGGCGACCTATGAGTTCACCAACCCGGCGGCGTCGTTCTATCAGTTCCGCGCCACCGACCCCGCCATCGCGGTCGCGTGCGACAACGGGGACGGCTACCACATGCTCTTCTCGAAGCGGATCGGTTCCGGCGACTTCGATTACTGCATCAACAGCTCTTACATCAGCTACTGGGCCGGCCAGGACCTGGCCTGGATGACCACGGTCGTCTCGAACATGCTCGTGTGCTGCGGCCCGGTCCCGGTACAGAGCGTGACCTGGGGGCGAATCAAGGTCACCTATCGGTAGACGACTTCAAACCGCCGTCGCTTGACGGCAGCTCCACGACCTGGCCTGGACGACCACGGCCGTCACCAACATGATGGATCGCGAAGGAATCTCATCTCGCCGGACCTGCCGGACCAGGCTTCGTACCCCTTGCGGCCATCGTGGCTCGAGGACAGACCAACCGCCGCTCGCCCTCGCAAGGCCCTTGTCCCGCCATGATCTTGCTTCTAGACTAGTTCTCGATTCATCCGACAAGGACTCGCCTGGAACGCAGAGTACGGCGGTGGTTCTACCGGGTTGACCAGGGCGGGACCAGCAAGGGAGGCCGATTCTGGCCGAAGCCGCGCGATATCGGATCTGTGCGCGTCTTGGCGCCGGGGGCATGGGTGTCGTCTACCGCGCAGAAGACACCGTGCTGCTGAGGCCAGTTGCGCTCAAGATCATCACCAGCGGGCTGTCCAATGAACCACGCGGCCGCGCCCGGATCCTGCGTGAGGCGCGGGCGGCAGCCGCGCTCACGCACCCGAACATCTGCACGATCTACGAAGCCGGTGAGCTTCCGGCAGGCACACCACTTCCCCCCGGTCCCGGAGCCGATGACCCGCCCGGATCTCTCCCGACCGGCGCCCCGTACCTCGCCATGGAGCTGGTCGAAGGCCAAACCCTCGATGCCCTGATCCGCGAGCGAGGCCCGTTCCCACTCCCCGAGCTCCTTGATATCGCCGTCCAGGTGTCCGAGGGACTCGCGGCCGCACACGGGCGCGGGATCGTCCACCGCGATCTCAAGCCCGGGAACGTGATGGTTACGGGGGACCGCCGGATCAAGATCCTCGACTTCGGTCTGGCTCGTCTCCTCGCGCCGCGGCCGGTCGACACGGGCGGCTCCCCGCTTCTCGATGCGGACTCCCGCGACCTCGCCCGCGACGGACAGGTCCTGGGCACCCTTGGCTATGTCTCGCCGGAGCGCGCACTGGGGAGGCCGGGAGCTTCCCAGACGGACGTCTTTTCCCTCGGGGTCATGCTCTATGAGATGGCTTCGGGAATGCGTCCCTTCCGCGGGGAATCCACCACCGCGGTGCTGGCGAAGATCATCGAGGCCGAGCCTCAACCGCTCGTGCAGCTTCGACCCGATCTTCCCCCCCGGCTTGCTGGCATCATCACCCGTTGCCTGAGGAAGACACCGGAGGAGCGCTACAACGACACGCGCGACCTGGTGGTCGCGCTGGGCGAGATCCGGGAGCGGAGCGTCCGGCGGAATGAGGTGCTGGAGGTCACGGCCCCGGTGCCGGCGCCCCCGCCACGGCAAGGCCCTGTGCCAAGACAGGGGCCGGCGACGCGCCGGATGCGGCGTGTCCTGCCGTGGATCGCGGGTACCGTGTTGCTTGGGGCTGCCATCGCCGTCACGTTGGCGCTCTCACACCGTCCTCCGGTGCAGGGCCGTCTCCGGACCTACCGCGTCACCGAAACGGCCGACGTCAAGTCCCCGGCGATCTCGCCGGACGGCAACTTCGTTGCCTTTGTTCGAATGCGGCCTGGTCTCGGCGACGCCGCCTTCGTGCACGATCTGCGAACGGGAAGCGAGCTGGAGGTCTACCGCGGAGGCCTCATTGGGCCGGACCTCGGGTGGGCGCCCGACGGCTCCGAGCTGGCGCTCACCGTAAACTCACTGACCACGGGAAGATCCCAGACGCTGGTGGTTTCACTCTTGGGCGGACAGCCCAAGATCGTGAGCAACGAGTGTTTGGGCGCCCTGAGCTGGTCTCCTGACGGGAAACGAATCGTGGGCGCCGACGCGGACGGCCGCCTCGCGATCGTGGACAAAGCCTCTGGCACGCCAACCTACCTGAATAACCAGGAGCGGCATACCTGGATCGAGGGAACCGCCTGGTCTCCGCAGGGCCGTCTTGTCCTGCTCCATGCCCGCAATGCGGCCGGGGCCTGGGAAGCATGGATTCTGCCTCTCGATGGCCATCGCGAATTCCGCCTCGAGGTCCCGCGCCTGGTCAGCAGCTGCCCCCAATGGTCGCCATTCTGGTAAGGCGATCTACTGGAGTGCTGATGGAGGTCTTTGGAAGCTACCTGTTGACTCGGAAAGCGGTCGGCCCGCGGGGCAGCCGGTCAAGCTGTCCGAGATAGGGATAGGCGGCAAGATCACAGTCTCGCGGGACGCAAAGAAGCTCGCGTATGTGGTCGATGCTCTCGCGGCCGAGCTCATGGTGATCCGTGTCGCCGACGACGGCGTCGCGTCCGCGCCCGAGGCCTGGTCATCGCAATCCCGCACCAACGTCGCAAGCTCGCCCCGGTACTCCCCCAACGGCACCTCCCTCGCCTTCGTTCGCAACACACCGGTTGGCGGCCATGGCGCATGCGCGGTGATGATCGCCGATCTCGCGACCCACACAGAGAGGGTCGTCCTGTCTGCGAGCGCGATCACTCAGATCGCATGGTCTCCCGATGGCTCGGAGATCCTCTGCCTTCTCAACCAGAGAGGCGTTGCTTCCATCCGACGGATCAATGTGGCCACGGCTGCGTCGCAGGGCCCCCTGGCGATCGACGCGCACCGGGAAATGGCATGGGCGGCGGGCGGCGGCGTGATCTACCAGCGGTCCGACAGGCGCAATTACACGCGGTTGGATCTGGACACCGGAGTCGGAAGGCCGCTCCTCGCCGAAGACGAAGTGGCAGTCTGGCAGATTCGCGCCGCCCCCGACGGCCGGTCCATCGCCTTTGCCAGAACTTCGGATCGGGCCTCCGGGATGTCGGTCTGTGTCGCGTCCATCGCCGACGGTACCGTGCGGGTGCTCTATCCGGGCCGAGCGGCCCCGGTCGGCTGGTCGGCCGATGGACGCCGGGTGTTCCTGGTGCGGGATGATCCCGACGAGGCGAAGGTCGGGAAGCGGGTTGAAGAGGTCGTGGCCTGTTCCGTCGAAAGCGGCAGGATCGAACCCGTGGCGCCGTTGCCCGGCATGGATTTCGGCTGGAGCGCGATTGACGTGAGCGCAGATGGCCGTCACATTGCCTATGCGCGAACAAGCACGCTCTCGGACGTATGGGTGGCGGAGGATTTCGATCCGGAGGTGCGCTGAGGCCGGTACGACCCTTGCTTCTCTCCTCGCTCGGATGATTCATGAGTCCTCCGGGCCAGGTCGTCACTCGGACGCGGGGAGAGCAGGCGGACATGGTCGGGCCGAAGAAAACTCCGGAGTTCCTGGGCCGCTTCCGGTTTCACCGGGGTGCCGGTCGCGGTTCGGCCGCTCACCAGCGGGGTTTCGAATTCATGATGGGATTGTTCATCCGCCAGGGCCCGGGCAGTGGATCGTTTCTCCCTCTCGAGGCGGGGGAAAGCCCCTATGTGCTGGGCCGCTCGCCGGAAGCGACCATCCGGCTTGAAGGCGAGGGCGTCTCGCGCCGGCACGCAGAGATTGCCTATGCTCGCGGCCGCTGGATGGTGCGTGACCTCGGGAGCCGGAACGGCACCTTTGTGAACTCGCTCCCGGTGCGCGAGAGCGAGCTTTCGCCGCGGGACGTGATTGTCCTGGGAACGATTGAGCTTCTCGTCGTCCTGCGGGAGCCGGGCACTGAACCTCCCAGGACTCCGAACTGCGAGGACGCATCCGGCACGCTGCCGCTCGCCCTGACGCCGCTCGTCGGCCTGGTCGGCGAGAGCGGTTCCATGCAGGCCGTGCGTGATGCCATCCGCCGGGTGGCCCCCCTCGACGTGACCGTGGTGCTTCGCGGGGAGTCCGGAACCGGGAAAGAGCTGGTGGCGAGGGCCATCCATGCAGCGAGCACCCGCCGGGCGGGTCCTTTCGTGACGGTGAACTGCGCGGCCATCCCCGAGGCTCTCGTGGACAGCGAGCTCTTCGGTCACGAACGGGGCGCCTTCACCGGCGCGACTTCGGAACGCATGGGTCGATTCGAAGAGGTCTCCGGGGGGACCCTTTTTCTCGATGAAGTCGGTGACCTGCCCTTGGCGGTGCAGGCGAGCCTTCTCCGGGTGCTGGAGGACGGCATCCTGAGGCGCGTGGGAGGGAAAAAGGACCTGCGCGTGGACGTGCGCGTGGTGGCCGCGACGCATCGCGACCTGGAACGGGCCGTCCGCCGGGGCGGGTTCCGGAACGATCTCTACCACCGCCTCAACGTCTTCGAAATCGCGATCCCGCCGCTGCGGGATCGGGTCGAGGACCTCCCGCTTCTTGCCGCTCATTTCTTCTCCGGGATCTCGGCCACGATCGGCTGCGCTCCTCTCCGGCTGTCGGACGAGGCGATGGCGCTCCTCCGTTCCCATCCCTGGCCGGGAAACGTCCGCGAACTTCGAAACGTGCTCGAGCGGGCCGCGATCAGCGCCCGTTCCGCCGTGATCGGGCCGGGGGATATCCAACTCGCGCCGCTTTCCCTCGCGATCGGGGAGAGTGAGGACCAGGACGCGGACAGCATCCCGGCCGCGAGCGGGAGCGCCTTCGGCAGCAGAACCGGTGCGAGCCCTCCCCGCGGCGAATCGCTGCCCGAGCATCTCACGCAACGGGAACGCGACATCGTCAGGGCCGCCCTCGAAGCGTCGCACTGGAACCAGTCGGAGGCCGCCCGCCGGCTGGGCGTCTCGGAGTCGAAGATCCGGAAGTGCATCCGCCAGTACGGGATCGAACGCCCGGGGACGAAGTAGGCGAGGACCGACCGCGCCGCCTGGGGTGACGCGCCGTTCATGCTCGCCCGTGGATCGCGCCCTCTGTCGCACTGGGGCCCTGCAGGCTCGATGTGACATCTTGTCCGACGTTTGGCCGGGCGCACAGGTCCTCCGGGAAAAAACCTCTCAGACCGACCCTGCCGGTTACGAAAGTCCCATTGAGCCTGCCCCGGTTCGAAGCTCGCCTGTAAGCCTTCCGGCCCGTCCGATCGTACGACCCATTCGTCCGCCTGGACGAATGGTGCCGGCCAAGCCTGAAAGCAAGCGAGCCCCCTAACCCGCTCCGTAGCGCCCAACCTCCCTTCATGGTCGGAATCCCGCGCACGACAAGGCGCGGATGCACCGGTTGCCCGCGGCCGTCAGCCGCATTCATTCCCTGGCACCCTGATTGCAAACAGAGCGTTCGAACCAGGCCTCCGCGGTACTGGTCACAAGGGTCATCGTTTTTCCAGAGGAGATCGAGAAGGAGGATGTCCATGAACACGGTAAACAGCCGATCCAAGTTGTACGCCGGCGTTGGAACGCGAGATCCAAACGGCCCTAGACGTTCCGCGGCGCTGTTCCTGTGTGCGTTCCTGTTGCTGTTCTCCACGCCACATCATTCGGCAGCGTCGCCCTATGCCGTCGGCGTGCGGCTTGATTTTGCCACCGGCACCGCTCCCCATGCGATGGCGGTCGGAGATCTGGACGGCGACGGCAATACCGACATGGTGGTCGCAAACTACACCTCAAACACCGTGTCGGTCCTGCTCGGCTACGGCACGGGGAAACTCTCGGCCAGGCGGGACTTCGCCGTCGGAACGACTCCCTGGGGAATCGCGGTCGGGGACGTGAACGGCGACGGGCATCTCGACGTCGTAACCGCGAACTACTCGTCCAACACGGTGTCGGTGCTCCTGGGAGACGGCGCGGGCGGATTCTCGCCGAAGCGGGACTTCGCGACCGGAGCGCATCCACTTTCGGTCGCGATCCGGGACGTCAACGGAGACGGAAGGTCCGACCTGGTTGTGGCCGACTGGAGCGCGAACACGGTTTCGGTGCTGCTGGGCGATGGTCAGGGAGGC
Organism: Candidatus Eiseniibacteriota bacterium; assembly: GCA_963833505.1. GTDB lineage: Bacteria > Eisenbacteria > RBG-16-71-46 > CAIMUX01 > CAIMUX01 > CAWHYG01. Next base: position 274,222 of record CAWHYG010000004.1, read on the forward strand.
TTCGGGACCAAGACCGACTACGTGACCGGAACCCAGCCTTTCTGGGTCGCGATCGAGGATGTGAGCGGAGACGGCAGGCCGGACCTCGTGGTGGCAAGCCACATCTCGAACGCCGTCTCCGTGCTGCTGGCCGACAGCCTGGGAGGCTTCCGTCCCAAGGTCGACTACCCGACCGGGAACGGTCCGTATTGCGTGGCGATCTCGGACGTGAACAACGACGGAAAGCCCGACCTGGCGGTTGCGAACATCGACGCCAACACGGTGTCCGTGCTTCTGAACACCGGCGGCGGAGTCTTCGGCACGAAGACCGACTATGCGGCCGGCTCCTCCCCCACCTCGGTCCGAATCGGAGACCTGAACGGCGATGGGAAGGCGGACCTGGTGGCCACGAACGCCGCCTCCAACACCGTGTCCGTGTTTCTCGGCAACGGCAACGGCACCTTCGGAACGAAGACCGACTTCACCACAGGAACCGAGCCGCGGGCGGTCGCGCTCTGCGACATGAACGGCGACGGCCAGGTCGATCTGGCGTTGGTCGACCGCGCCGCCAACACTGCCTCGGTTCTGCTCGGCAACACCCGGGGCCTCTTCGGGGCGAGCGACAGCCTCCGCACCGGGCACAATCCCAGCGCGATGGCTTCCGGCGATCTGAACGGGGATGGGATTCCCGACGTGGCGGTCACCAACGCCGGCTCCAACACGGTATCGGTCTTCCTCGGCCTGAGCGCGGGCGGGTTCGCGGCAAAGACCGACTTCGCGACCGGGACCCGTCCCATGGGGGTCGCCATCGGGGATGTGAACCTCGACGGACATCCCGACCTTGCCGTGGCGAACATCAGCTCCAGCACGGTCTCGGTCCTGCTCGGAAACGGCGCGGGCGGGTTCGGGACCAAGACCGATTTCCCAACCGGATCAGGTCCCAACTCCGTTTCTCTGGTAGACGTCAGCAACGACGGGAAGGCGGACCTGGTGGTGACCAACCAGAACGCAGGCACCGTTTCGGTTCTCCTCGGCAACGGCAGTGGCGGATTCGGGACGAAAACCGACTTCACGTGCGGAACCTATCCCAATTCCGTCGCCGTCGGCGACCTGAACGGAGACGGGAATCCGGACCTGTCGGTGGCCAACCTGGGCTCCAACTCGGTGTCGGTTCTCCTCGGCAACGGTGCGGGCGGGTTCGGCACGAAGACCGACTTCACGACGGGGACGTATCCGCGATCGATCGTGATCGGGGATCTGAACGCCGACACCAGGCTGGACGTCGCGGTGGCGGACTCGGGCTCCAACGCCGTCTCGGTGCTCCTCGGCAACGGAACGGGCGGGTTCGGCACGAAGACGGACTTCCCGACCGGAGCGGGGCCCCGGTCGATGATCATCGGAGACTTGAACGGGGACGGAAACCTCGACCTAGCCACGGCGAACCCGAACGCCAGTTCGATTTCGGTGCTACTCGGCAACGGCGCTGGAGCGTTCGGATCTGTGAGCAGCTACCACGCGAACGGCCCCGCATGTCTCGCTGAATTCGGGGCGTCTTACGACGCTGAAAGCGGACAATGGATCGATTCGAGTGACATTTGTGATCTCCCGTGGGACGAGGACGATGTCTGCTGGTTTGGGGGGCATAAGCACGTACGGCCGGCACATGGGCACGGCACGCTTCATTGCCCAACCGCCTTTCCCAGCCCACCCAGCCCGGAACTCCTGGGTGGCCCGCTCCCGTTGACCTTCCAGGTGTGCATGACCGACGTCGGGACCCTCCAGGCCCCGGCCGACTCGGTGCGCTTCTTCGATGGCACGACCCTCCTCGGCACCTCTCCGGTGAACGTGAACGGGCAGGCCGGTCTGACCCTGCCCGCCCTGTATCTCGGTGAGCGTTCGCTCACCGCCGTCTACACCGGCAGCGACTCGCTCTTCGGCTGGATCGCGGCGCCGCAGACGATCCATGTCGTCTCCACCGCCAAGCCGGCGATCACCGGCATCACCGATGTCAGGAACGACCAAGGCCGACAGGTCCGCCTGACCTTCACGCGAAGCCCGTTCGACATCCTGAATTCGGGCACGCCGATCACGGGCTACCAGGTGTACCGGAGGATCGCGGGAGCGGAAGGAGGGGGAGGACAAGCGCTGATGACCTTCCCGCCGGCATCGCGCCATGTTCCGAGGCCCTCGGCGCAAGACGTCCAGTGCGCCGGCTGGGACTACGTCCTGACGGTGCCGGCGACAACCGAGGACATCTACGAGACCGTGGTGCCGACGCTGGCCGATTCGAACTCCTTCGGCATCCACCGGAACACCTTCTTCGTGCGCGCGGCCACGGCCACCGCCAGCGTCTACTACGATTCGCCGCCCGATTCCGGCTACTCGGTGGACAACCTGCCGCCGCTGCCGCCCGAAAAATTCGGCGGCGACTACGCAGGCAACTCCACAATCCTTCATTGGGCCCCGAATCTCGAACCTGATCTGTGGGACTACCATCTCTATCGCGGCAGCACGCCGGACTTCGTGCCCGGGTCGCAAAACCTGGTCGCGATCTGCGCCGACACCAGCTACGTGGACGCCGGACCGCCGGGGAACTACTACAAACTGTCCGCCATGGATGTAAACAGCAACGAGAGCGGTTTCGCGACGACCGGACCCGTCTATCCGTCGAACGCGCCCGGCGGCGGCGCCCTCGTCTTCGCGCTCGACGGGGTGCGGCCCAATCCGTCCTTGGGAAAGGATCTGAGGGTGACGTTCTCGCTGCCCGATGCGGCGCCGGCGCGGTTGGAGCTGATCGACCCGGCCGGGCGGCGGGTGGCGGAGCGCGAAGTCGGGTCCATGGGAGGTGGACGTCACACGGTGGACCTCGCCGCCGGTCGCAGGATGGCCGCGGGGTTCTACCTGGCGCGGTTGACGCGCGGCGGGAGCGAGCGCGTGGCGAGCGTCGTGGTTCTGAGATAACCTGGAACGACCCGGTCAAGGGGTCACGGAGGCCGCTTCCCTGGTTGGGGGGCGGCCTCTTCCGAGTGAAGGAAACCGCCCCCGATGGCCAACTGCACATCCCGGCCCGAGGTGAACATCCATTCCGGTCCGCACTGCCACTGAGACCTCTTCGCGATTGATTGGAGAACGTCGTTGCCCGCGGCGCCGTCAGCGTTCGCCTCATCCGAGCCCGCTGTCTCCCGCCAAGTCGGGGACGACCGCGCTCACGGCGTCACCGCGCTCCACGTTCACGGCGTCCTTGACCCCGCGGTTCCGGTGAGTGATCCTTCGCGGGGCCGCAACGGACATCAAACCGCGCATGCCGCCGCGAACCTTCACGCGCGGATCCGCGGCGCGCGCCGGCCCATCGGCGACGCAAGCGGAGCCGACCCATCGGCTGCAGGGTTGAGGAGGGGGGACGATGGCACAGCCTCTGAAGCACGATGTCCTCATTCTGGGCGCCGGACTCGCGGGACTTCGAGCCGCGGTCGAGATCGCCCGCCAATCCAACGGCAAGATCGATATCGGGATCGTCTCCAAGGTCCAGCTCATGCGGGCCCATTCGGTCTGCGCCGAAGGGGGCACCGCGGCCATGCTGCGGCCCGAGGAGGGGGACTCGTTCGACCTCCACGCCTGGGACACGGTCAAGGGATCGGATTTCCTGGCCGACCAGGACGTGATCCGCCGCTTCGTCCACGCCATGCCCGAGGAGATCCTCCTCCTGGATCACTGGGGCATCCCGTGGACGCGGGATGCTTCCGGGCGGATCGAGCAGCGCCCCTTCGGCGGCCATTCCTATCCTCGCGCCACGCTGGCCGCGGACAAGACCGGCTTCTTCGAGATGCAGACGCTGTACGACACGCTTCTGCGCTACCGCGGCTTCACGCGGTACGACGAGCTCTTCGTCACCGACATCCTCGCCGACGACGGCCGGTTCGCCGGGCTTCTCGGATTCCACGCCCCGACCGGCGAACGCGTGACCTTGTCGGCCAAGGCGCTGCTCATCGCTTCGGGCGGCGGCGGGACGCTCTACGGCTTCACGACCTATTCGCAGACCGTGACCGGCGACGGCATGGCCATGGCCTGGCGCGCCGGACTTCCGCTCGAGGACATGGAGTTCCTGCAGTTTCATCCCACCGGACTGGTTCCCTCCGGGATCCTCATGACGGAAGCCTGCCGCGGCGAGGGCGGCTACCTGCGCAACGCCTCCGCCGAGCGTTTCATGACGAAGTACGCCCCTTCCCTGATGGAGCTGGCCCCGCGCGACATGGTGTCGAGGGCAGAGCAGACCGAGCTTCTCGAAGGACGCGGCATTCCCGGGCCGGACGGGCTTCCCTGCATCCATCTCGATCTCACCCATCTGGGCGCGGACCGGATCAACAAGCGGCTTCCCCTGATCCGGGAAGTGGCGATCAAGTTCATCGGCGTGGATCCGATCCAACAGCCGATTCCGATCCGGCCGGTGGCGCATTACTCCATGGGCGGGATCGAGACGGACATCGACGGCAAGACCCGGGTCGGAGGGATCTGGGCGGCGGGTGAAGCCGCCTGCGTCTCGCTGCACGGAGCCAACCGGCTCGGCTCCAATTCGACGGCGGAATGCCTGGTCTGGGGCGGGATCACCGGCGGACGCATCGTGGCCGAGCTCGGCAAGCTGCCGTCGCCCCCGCCGATTCCGGCCGCGAAGGAGAAGGCGGCCTCCGACCATATCACGCAGATCCTGGCCCGCCAGGGCAAGGAGAACCTCTACGACCTCCGGCGCGAGCTCCGGGCCACCATGGACACGGAGGTCGGCGTCTTCCGCACCGGCGAGGGGCTGGCGCGGGCGCTCGAGACGATCCGCTCGATCCGCCGGCGGATGGCGCAAGCCCCGGTGCAGGACAAGAGCGCTTTGTACAACTCGAACCTGATCCATGCCCTCGAGCTGGAGAACCTGGTCGATCTGGCCGAGGTGACGGTGGCGGGCGCGCTGGCGCGGCAGGAGTCGCGCGGGGCCCACGCCCGTCGCGACTTCGCGAAGCGCGACGATGAGAAGTGGCTGCAACACACCCTGGCCTTCTGGACCGGCGCGGAACCGAGATTCGACCACAAGCCGGTCACGATCGACACCTGGGTGCCGGTCGAGCGGAAGTACTGAGGCGAAGGAGGCTTTGATGAGATCGGAATCGGGCTATGCGGGTCCGCTCTCCGGCCGGGGAGGCCGGCCCAATCGCCTGGGCCTGGCCGGCTGGCTGGCCGGCGGCCGCTGGGGACCGGAGAGATACTTGTACACCCTCCATCGGGTGACCGGTCTGGGCATCCTTCTTTACTTCGTGCTTCACATCTTCGTCACCAGCTCGCGCGTCTTCGGACAGGCCGCCTGGGAGCGTGCGATGACCCAGGTCGGAGGCCCGATCTTCAAGATCGGCGAATACCTGGTCTTTGCGGCTTTCTGCTACCACGCGCTCAACGGAATCCGCCTGGTCACGGTCGAGCTGGGCTTCGGGATCGGCCCGCCGATCGAGCCGGTCTATCCCTATCGCACGTCGGTGGGCCGGCAGCGACCCCTGGCGGTCATCGCCATGATCCTGGCCGCCGCGGCGGTCGTCCTGGGCGGAGCGGACTTCTTTGTCCTTCACTGAGCGGAGTCTTTGGGTCGGCTATGGGCCCGCCCGCGCCTTTCGCGGCCCGGCCGAAGCCGATCGAGCAGGAGAGCACGGACATGCGTGATCAATCCCTCTGGACCTGGCATCTGGCGGCGGGCGCGGTCATCCTCGTCCTCCTCGGGTTGCACATGGTCAATATGCACCTGGAGGCGATCTTCCACGTTCTCAACCCGGCCGGCGGCCATCCCACCGACTGGGCCAACGTGGTGGCCCGGGCCCGGCACGCCGCCTTCATGGTCATCTACATCCTGCTTCTCGGCAGCGCGCTCTATCACGGCTTCTACGGCCTCCGGAACATCCTCTTCGAGCTGAACCCCGGGGCCGGGCTTCGCACCGCCATTACGGGAGTGCTCGTGGTCGGCGGGATCGGCCTGTTCGTCCTGGGGACGTGGGCCGCCATCGAAGGATTCCAGCACGCCCAGATCGCCCAGGCGTTTTCGGCTTCTCCGGCCGCCCGGGCGTTCGCGCCGTGGTTGCTGATCGGACGCAGGGGGAACGCATGAGCGCCGAAGTTTCGAAGGAAGTCGTCTTTCGCGTCCGCCGATTCACTCCGGGGCGGGACGCGGCGCCGGAATGGAAGGACTACCGCATCCCCTCGCCGCCGGGCATGACCGTGCTCGACGGGCTCTGGAAGATCAAGGAGACGGTCTCGCCCGACCTTTCGTGGCGGTTCTCCTGCCGGATGGGCATCTGTGGATCCTGCGGGATGATGATCAACGGCTTGCCCCGCCTGGCCTGCAACACGCAGGTCTCCGATCTCGGAGGCGGAATGGTCGCAATCGCGCCGCTGCCCAACTTCGACATCATCCGCGATCTTGTCCCCGATCTGTCCCCGATGTTCGACACCCACGCCGCCTTGGGACCGCACCTGATCCGGGAGGACGTCCAGGAGCAGGAGCATCCCACCGGGGAATTCCTGCAGTCGGCGCACGAGCTGGAGGAGTATCTCCAGTTCTCCTATTGCATCAAGTGCGGATGCTGCATGGCCGCCTGCCCGACCTTCGCCACCGACCCCGAGTACGCCGGTCCGATGCCGCTGGCCCAGGCCCAGCGCTACAACGCGGACAGCCGCGACGGCGGGTTCGGCGAACGGCGGAAGACGCTCTCCGGCGGGCGGGGTCCGTGGCGCTGCCACTTCGCCGGCGAGTGCTCGCGGGTCTGCCCCAAGGGCGTCGATCCGGCGAAGGCGATCCAGCTCATGAAGCGCTCGCTCGTGCTCGACTTCCTCAAGCTGCGGAAGCGCGGATGCCCGGCCAAGGTGGCGCCGGCCCGCACGGACGCCGTTCGCCGCGAGGGGATTCCGGCGGCGCCGGCGCGGACGATCCCGGCTTAGCCGGTGAAAGCGGCAGCGACAAAGCAAGACTGATCGTGGTGCTGCAGGCCTGGGGCGGGGGAGGTCCGGAGGTCTGCTCCGAAGAGATCTTGGCGACCCCCTCCGCGCTTCGCGCGGAGGGTCGGTCCTCCTCCGGGGTCGCGCTTCGCGCTCCGTCCTTCGCTTCGCTTCGGACCTCGACCCGCTCCGCGGGTCTCGCCCTCCGTCCTCCCTGTCGCACGCTCGCTGCGCTCGCTCGGACCCTTGCCCTCCCACGTTTCACATGGAAGATGGAAACAGCGACCGCATGGGTCGTTACGTGGAGACGGTGAGCGGTGGTGATGAACCATTGCCTCTTTGACGCCACCGGCTGCAACCCGGCCAGCGGAAGCCTGTGGCTCATATCCCCGGAGGCCACCCGCATGTCTACCTTCCCCGGGGTTCGCTGCTGCACGTCCCAATACACCCATCCGGCGCTGGGATTGGGCCGACCCCGCCCGCCTGGCACCAACCCAGAAGGACCTGTATCCCGCCTTCACGGCGGGATCGGACCCCCCGCGGGCACGGAAGAACTCGTCGTCGATGACCTTTTGTGGGCTCCCGGAAGCTGACCGTGTCCGGACACAACAATGGTCCGATCGAGACCGGGCCCTGGGTGAACCGCACGTCGGAGAATGAGCGCTGCCATGGACCACGGCAAGATCGCGGTTCGGACCATCCACGAGATTCGTGTCCCTTCGGCACCGGTGCGTAGGCGCGTCGATTCCCGGGATTCCGCTGGGATTGGCCGGGGCGCCGCCGTCCGGTGGCGTGTCTCGGTCCCGGGTGGCAGGGAGGCGGGGCGTGAAAGGAGAGAAGCCGGGCTACCCCGGCGGGCCTGTCGCCGGCGCGCTGGTGCCCAGTGCGTCTCGATAGTTCCAGGGCATCCAGCCGGAGGGGTTGGCGGCCGTCTCGCGGGGGTGTCGGAGAACATCGACGAGATAGCGGAAGGGATCGGCCCCGCTGAGCTCGGCCGTGTGGATCAGGCTCATGAAGAGGTCCCCCACCCGGGCGCCGTTCTGCGTCTTGTAAAAGAGGGAGTTCTTGCGGTGCACAATGGCGCGCTTCAGAGCTCTTTTCGCAGATCGTGTTATCAAGGGGTGCGCCGGGTTTCCTGAGGAACAACGTGAGCTTGTCCCAGTGCTTTTCCATATAGGAGATGGCGTCGCCCAGGCCCGAGTTCGGCTCGACCAGGTGCTCCTCGAACTGCTCCCGGCCCCACGTCCTGAGCTTCTCCATGATGGGTCCGCTCTGGTCCCGGTGAAAGGCGAGGCGCTCCTCGGTTCCCATCTTCCGCTCGCGAGCGAGAGCGTCGTTCCGGTAGACCGCGCGCAAAGTCTCGAACACGTAGCGGCATTCGTCGGGGAAGCGATCGGCCACCTGGACGAAGTTCCTCCTGGCATGGACGAGACAGCTCCCCACGATCGTCTCAAAGTCTCCGCTGGTGTTCCGGGAGAGCGCATCGCACATCTGGATGGGCGGGGACAACTCCTCCGCCCGTCGCTTCAGCACCTGCTCCAGGTTCTCTCCCGCGTGCTTGCGACCGGTGAAGAAGAGCGCCATCCGGTGCTCTCCCGTCCGTGAGACAATCCCGGAGGTGAAGATCCCGGTGCGCTCCTTGGGATCCTTTTCGGGTTCCGGCCGGCCGACGGCCTCCACGTCGGGATCGGCCTCCGTTTCCCCCACGAGATCCGTTCGGATGCCTGGCATCACCTCTCGGTTCGACGACTTCATCAGCTCGAGAACCTTCATCGTGGTGTCGTCATTGTAGAAGACCTCCCCCTGGGCGGCCTGTCGGATGAGCTCCTCATGAACCGGTTCGAGCGCTTTGGCGCCGCCGGCCACCAGTTCCCATTGCGTGGCGGCGGGCAACGGGATGCCCAGGCTGCCCTCCAGCTTCTCCAACCGGTTGAAAGGAAGGCCGCAACCGTAGCGGAGAAGTCCGATCATAGCCGTGGCCGATTCGTCGTACTTCGCCGTACCGACCCCCGGGGGCGGTTCGGCCGAGAAAACCTGGCCGCAGGCGTTGCAGCGGAGGCGCTCCAGCTCGAAGACCGAAGCTTGCAAGGGAGCCATCCCCGTGATCCGCAGCAGAGAGGCCGGTTCGTTCTGCAGGTACACCTTCCCGCGGCCGCACTCGGGACACCCGGCGCCGTGCGTCAGCGACGCGTGCGGCACCGGCACCTTCTTCGCGCCCCAGTAGGCTTCCACTCCATGGCGGCCGTGCCCATGAGGCTTCACGGCCGATGCTTCCTTCGACGGCGAGCCGGTCGCGCCGGCCTCTCCACCGGCGGCGGCATGGCCCTCGAACACGTCCCGGAGCACCCGGCTCGTCTTCTCCGTGCTCGGCCCGAAGAGCAACCGCCGCAGCCGATCGATCGAGGTCCCCTTCGACTCCAGCTCCCGGGTCAGAAAGCCCAGCGTATCCACCGCTGCCCTCAGCTTCCCGTGCTCCTCCGCATTCAAAGCCCCTTCTCGGGTCCGCTCGAGGATCGCCTCCAGTTCCTTCCACTCGACCTCGCGGCGCCGCATCTCTCGTCGATTCATGCCGACCTCGTGAGGTGTTCCCGAAAGTGCCGGGTCAGCGGATAGACAAGCACATCCTTGCGCGGACGGTTGGGCCGACCGGTCTGGTCGTTCTTGCCCCGACCCGTCGTTTGACCCACGCAGATCCAGTTCGCCGCCCGGTAACAGGTGCCGCGCCACCGGGTGCGGTCGACGAAGGTCTCAGCCAGGTGAACCGGATGGTGGTACCACCACTCCCATTCCCCCGGAAGCATCCGTACCATCCGACCGAGCAGATGGGACGCCAAATGCGGGACTTCCACCCAGGGCAGGATGAGGAACCGGCTGTTGTAGCCGACGAAGCGGATGTTCTCGCGCCGGGCCTGAGCCGACCAACCGATGAACCGATCCCGCGGGCCGAGATGGCGGGGCGCCGAGGTCCAGAGAAAACAGGCCACCGGCCGGCCGGCCGCGAAGACCAGGTGCTTCAGGTGCTCGCCCACCGGTCGCGTGAAGCCGAGGTAGTGATGTCTTCGGATCAGGCCGTCGAACCTTCGCTCTTCCTCGGTCCGCCGCACCTGACGGAAAGTCAACGAACCCAGTTCCGCCAACGAACCGCGGATCGGCGGGGCTTCCCACGGAAGAAGCGTCGGCTCCGGTGACGGCCGCGATCGGTCGGGCATCTTCATGCGCGGCGGCGGCAGCGTGATCTCGCCCGCACGGTCCAGGGCCAGGAGCAACCCGCGGCAGACACCATCGCGCGGGTATCCGTTCGGTTGCATCCAACCCCAGGCCGCGCACAGTTCGAGCGACAGGGCGCGCCGACTCGCACTCGGGTTCTTCGCCAGAAGCTCGCGGACCAAGAGCACATCCGACTCGGTGATCGGACGGCCTCGATACTGCAGAACCGTGCTCATGCGGAAGGGAATAACCGAGGGCGGAAAAGAACGCAAGAGAAAAAACGATCGCCGGAAGAAAAGAGGGGGGCGCCCAGTCTCACGCCCCCACCGTGACCCGACGCCAGATCGGCGCCGCCCGGGTCGAACCGGGATCTCCGCCGGAGAAGAGCACCGCCAGCTCGTGCGCCCGCATCGAGCTCGCCCGCTCCTTCTCGTCCGCGGGCCACCAGCGGAATCGGCCGCTCGAGAGACGCTTGTAGCAAAGCCAAAAGCCTTGGCCGTCGTACACGATCACCTTGAGGCCCGTCCCACGACGATTGCGGAACACAAAGACCGTGCCGGAGAACGGATCAGCCTTGAGGACGCTCCGACACACGCGCGAGAGACCGTCGATGCCGCAGCGGAAATCCGCCGGTTCCACCGCCACCAAGACCCGCATCTGCGGGGTGATCTGGAGCATCAGCGTTGCTTCCAGAGAGCGGCGGCCAGGACCAGCACCTCCGCACGTTCGTGGGTCGACAACCGGACGACGAGCCGGGAACCGTCGGCTCCCCAGAGCTCCACCGCCGGGCCGTCGATCGTGGATCGCCCGAGCAACGACTCCGCGCCGAGTTCGACGAACCGAGTCGGTCCTCTCTTCTCCGCGCCTGCCTCGGCGCCGGCGACCCTCCGCTTCAGGGCGCCGTAGTCGAGACGCAAGGCCCGCGAGATGGGAGCGATGCCGTGCAACCGCGCCAGGAAAACCGCGGCTTCCCACAGCTTCTCCGGCATCGCCCGCGAATCGCGATGCCGACGCCAATGCTCGATGCGGGTCCGAAGCCCATGCACCCGGGCGGGGAGTGCTCCGTCCTTCCTTGCCATGAGTCGTCCTCCTTTGGGTCCGTCCACGACTCATGACGGTAGGGGGAGGCTACGCGCGAATCACGCAGCCGGGCCGAAGGGACACCGAGATTCTGGTGGAGAGGCTTCCGGGATAGGGTTGCGTTAAGATCACCCCGCCCTTACCGCACGATGGTCGCAGGCGCGGACCACGAGCGCCCGCCGGCAGCGGTCACGATGAGGAAGTACCGGCCCGGAGCCGCCGCAGCTCCGCGAGAGTTCCGGCCGTCCCAGACGATGGTCGTCCCACCAGCGGGTACCTGACCGAGAGCCCAGGACTTGATCCGGCTCCCCAGGACATCGACGACCTTGGCGCTCAGCCAGCCGCGGCTGGGAACTTGGAGCTGCCAGGCAATCCGGCCGGCGCTCGGATCGGGCCGTCCCGCGGACAAGCCGGAGCCTTCCGGCGGGCGGGTCTGCCCCGGGACTCCCGAAGGATCACTGCATCCCTGTCCCTCCGCGCCGATCAACTGGCCGCAGAGGCTGCGTTGGGGCAGGCAGAGCGAAAGGCTGTTGAGCGTCCAGTCACCGGCCGTGGTCTGGCTGCAGGCGACCGCGCCGCAGAACATCGGGTCGCTGTAGATGCAGGAAGGATCGTATTGGATGGCGCCGGATTCAGTGTATACACCGGTGGAATCGATGTCAGTGCAGGTAAGGCCACTCCCGCCGCTCGAGTAGAGCTGAGCCCCTAGACCCGGCGAGCAGTTGCCCCAGACGATCGATCGCTCCAGCGTAGACTGACCAATGAGCATGCCACCTCCACCCGCCTCAGAGTAGTTAGCCGAGATCGTGCAGTTGTTGATGAGTTCTTGGTCCTCCACCAGGATGCCGCCGCCGCCGTACTTGCCGTTGTTGCCCGTGATCACGCAATCGGTGATAACGGTCCCGGAGTCAAAGTAGACGTACATGCCCCCCCCACGTCGGCCAGAGTTTCCGGAGATGACACATCCGCTGACCGTCGACCCGTAGACGTAAAGGGCAAGCCCTCCCCCCTCGTCACCCGTACAGTTGATGATCTTGCAGTTCCTGATCACCGGGGAAGCCGTGTCGCAGAGGATGCCGCCGCCGTCGTCATCGGGTTGCAGCCCGAGCGAGTTCCCGTTCTCGATCGTCAGCCCCTGGATGCACGCGGTGCTCGGCTCGAAATGTCCCACGTTGAATCCGCGTCCGGCGTTCTGGCAGTCAATGATCGTCTGGTCGGCTCCCGCCTGGGATGTGATCACGATGTCCTTGCCCTTGAGGTCGATGTTCCGGTTCCCCGAGCCCCGGTAGATCCCCGGGCTGATCAGCACGGTGTCCCGGTTGGCCGAGTTGTCGATCGCGTTTTGGATGGTCGGATAGACCTGGGGAACCAATCGGGTTTTGGCCGACGTCTTGCCGGGGCCGCTCCATAGGAGGATTACGGCAGCGAGGATCGGAAGGCAGCCCCTGCGGCCATTGCGGACAGGTCGATTCCAATGAGATGCAGTCGCCACAGGAAACCTCCCGGGAGGGCGCGCTCCGCAACAGGCCGGGGCGCGCCTCGATCCGTCAGCGTACAATGGTAACCGTGCTGACCCTCTTATGTCCACCCGCATCTGAAACGACCAAGTAGTACCGGCCTGCCGAAACCCGGATGCCGCGGTTGTTCCGCCCGTCCCACGTAATCCGGGTGCGGGCGTCGGCGGGACCGTGCTGCCACCAGGATCGGACGCACCGGCCGTCCACGCCCACCACCCGCACCGTGAGTCTGCCTGCCGCCTTCTGCTGCAGGTCCCACGTGACCGCCTGCCCGCTTGGATTCGGGCGACCGCGAGATAGGGTAAGATCAGGCACGGGGAGCTTGCGGCTCGTCACCCCCGCCGGAAGGCCCAGCCAGACGGTATCGGTCCTGGAAGCGGACCGGCCGGAACCAACGTCCCAGACCCGCACGTTGACCGTCCACAAACCGGTCTGCGCGTGGAAAGGAATACTGATCGGCGGATCGGAAGGACCACGCTCGGCAAAGAACTTGTCGTTGATGATCGGGATATCCGAAGCTCCGAAGAACGAGGCAGCTGTCGCCCGCACCCTGCCGCCGTGCGTGCCCGTGTCCGTGAACCTGAAGGTCAGGGTATCCGGCTTCATTGGGGACGTTCCTGACGTGTCCGGTCCCGCGGCGATCGTCAGGGACGGAAGGACCGGTGTCGACGTGTCGGGGAGGACGGAGTATCCGGAGTACTGCGGCCCGCCGTCGACTTTCCACTTATACGCACTCGCGCTGTCGAGCGCCGCCACACCCTCATACCGGATCCCATCCCAGACCATGACGCCCCGGTCCGAGTTCCATTGGCTGGCGGCCAGGCGGGTCATGAACTCGTCCCCGGTCCTGCCTGCGAAATAGATGTCGACGAAGTCACCGGGGTTGATCGGGGCCGAGTCCCCGCCGATCGTCATTGCCCTCCCCGAACGTGGGTTGTCAATGGGCTCCAGAATTCCAGTCCCGGTCGAGTCCCGCCATCCGAGCTGGCCCTGGGTGAACGAACAGACGCGGTCATGGCACTTCTCCATCATGATGCACGAGTCCTGCACCGCCGTGCACGCATAGCAGTTGCCATTCCGCACGCGCAGGTAGCCGTACTGGACATAACAGGTGTCCGCCCCGCCGCACTGGCCCTTGTATTCATCCATGGCATGGAACACGTGCCCGGACTCGTGAGGGAGAATCCAAGCCAGGTTGCTCGGGCCATAGAACACTCCGCCGTTGTAGTGCAGAAGCACTTCGTCCGGCCCGCCGAGGTCGGCGTAGGAGATATGGTGTTGCGCATCGGGGAAGTGGTGGTTCGAAGCTGGACACTCATCTTGGATCACGAAGGCGACGAAGTACCAGTCCGTCTGATAGCGCCTCCGCCTGTCGTTCGCGCACTCCTGCAGGAAAGAAGGGTAATCGGTACTGTCCGCCCTCGTATAGCCCAGGTAGTCGAGCGCGTCCGCCGTCCACTTCCCTCGATTCGGCTCTTCGATTGGTTCGACGGCGGTCGGAACCGCTTCCTTCTCCTCCACCGCAAAGGTGAGGTCGGCGTGGTCGGGAGCGAGACTCGCCAGCCGCGAGAGGCCCCGCAGCATATAGGCCCAAGTGCTCGAGATGTCGTCGCTCGACCAGTCCTCCCAGTGATGTGGGGAGTCGCAGTTCTTCGTGGAATCGCTTTCCATGAAGAAGGCCGACAGGCCGACCTCGCCCATCATGTACATCGAGGTCAGCCCCATCGGGATGTTTCGGTTCTGAACCACCTCGATCGTATCCGGGGTATTCTCCGGCCCCTGGGGTTGCGGCGGCTCGGAGTCCGGCAAGGCGAGCATGAGGTTCCATGCCAGTCGGTTGAACGCCGAATCGGTGATCCGGGTTTGCGACGGCACGTTTGGGATGGCGTCCCCGGTAATGAGGTCGACCCGCCAATCGTTCTCGAGGGCGCTCTCCTGCTGGGCGTTCGTGCGGCAGATGAGCGCGTTCGGGGAGATCGCGACCAGCACCTTCAGACCGTACGTGGACTGCAACGCATGGTACGTGCCGGCGAAAGTGCTGTCCGTGGTGGCCAGTTCCACGAAGGTGAGGCCGGCGCCCGCCCCCCCACCCTCCTCGCCCGGGGTTGACGGCTGGTTGTTCGCGTTGTTCTGGCCCGGGCCTAGCCCGCCCCCGCTGCAGTCAGGCACGGATCCGGCCGTGTTGAACCCGAGCGTGCCGTATCCCGCGATCGGATCCATCTCGCCGGGTTTGCTGTCATCGACGAAGTACCCGCCCTGCTCCGGGTGTGCGATGAGCGAGAACTGCGTGGGCACGTGGTAGTAGTTGTATCCCGCAAACCAGTAGCACGGGACCATCGTCCCTGTCTGGGCCGCATCCCAGAGCAGGGAGGTGCCCTTGTTGCTTCCCGGCCAGCCGCTCATGGCCAGCTCGAAGTCCGTGCAGGTGCCATAGGCGCGGACGACCGTGCCGGTTCCATCGCTGTAGTCGCCATCGTAGCTCACGCCGAACGTGAGCCCCTTCAAACGCGGGCTGCTGCCCGGCGGGAAGGCCGCGTACACCTTCCAGACCCGCAGGGTGTCAGGCCCTGCGTCATCGATCTCCGCCCGGACGTTGCCGCACGAGTCCGGCGCCGTCCCTTGGCTGCACACGTTTCCGCCGGCGAACGTAATCCCGGGAGCGTGGATCACGAGTACGCCACCGGCGTTCGGTCCGGCCAAAGCGGCGGACGCCGCAAGCATCAGGGCGAACGGAACAATCAGTGAGTGAGTGAGTGAGTGAGTGAGTGAGTGCGAACGGGACTCATTTGTGTTCAGGAACCGCTTACCGGGCGGGCGATCCCCGCGCACCTCTCGAGCGTTCATGGCAGACCTCCAATCGTTTCACTGACACCCTCCGCCTTTCAGGCGGAGCAACTTGCCAACGATTCAGGTCTCGCGGTGGAAACGACCAGGAAACCGTCCTGGCAAGAACATATCCCCGAGTCCGTTCCCCCGGATCCGCTCGAACTTGCTGCCGTCCCAAGATGTCCAACGGTCGAGCAATCGACGATAAAGTTACACCCCGCTGCTTAGGTTGTCAAGGCGAAAGGGGAAAAGCGGCCAACACAGCCGGTTACGGTCGATCTTTCCGCACTCTCGCGAATGCGCCGTCACGTGCAGGCAACCGAGTCGGGGAAATGCAGGGCCAGTTCCTCCAGACGATCCCGGGTGTCCGCTCCCCCCCGGTCGAGGATCGGAAGATGAGGATGAGCTTGGTCCCTTCCGTCCGCGGGAACGTGGGATCCGATTGCGGCGGCACAGGCCTCCGGGCTATTCTTCAGGGCCGGTCCACGCCCGGCTTCGTCCCGCCCCCCGGAACGGACTCGGACTGTAGTCGAGATGCCGGCGGCGGCGTGCGAGGCGCGACATCGTCGCTCCACGAGGGAGGCTTGAATCGCCATGAAGCACCGTCTGTTCCTGATCGGAATCCTCATCTTCCTCGGCCAGTTCGCTCCGATGGGGCTGGTCCGGGCGGAGAGCAAACTCGAGATCACCGAAGATCTCATCGCTCGGTTCTTCCGCGCCCACAAGACGGAGGACCAGGAGACCCAGAAGGTCGCCGACCAGGTGGCGGCGCTCGATCAGAAGATCGCGGACTGGCGGGACTGCGCCAAGAAGTACCAGGAAGCGGCCGAGGTCAGCGGCAGCAAGCTCGGCGGACTGGCCGCCAAGCTGGCCTTGAAGGCGAAGTGCGGCGCCACCAGCGACGACGGGTTCGTGAAGGACCGCCAGAAGCTGCTGGACGGCCCCCACAAGGACGGGCTCTCCGCCGGCGGGTTCAAGGAAGATGAATACAACTCGCTGACCGACCGCCTGCTCGCGTACCTCGGCGGAGGCGGAACCTTCTCCGCCGCCGAAAAGGCCGTGCTCGACGCCCACAAGGCGGATCTAGCCGCCGCGCTGGCCTCGAAGCTCAAGGGCATGGCCCCGGCGGGCGAAGCCGGCGGCGGCGCCCCGAGCGGCGCGGCCATGGGCGGAGCGCTTCCAACTTCCTGGCAGGGAGACGCCGCCTGGGGTTACATCGGATACCTCTTCGCCACGATGTACATGTCGGGCGCGACCTCCCTCGAGAAACCCTATCAACCCGGAGAATGGACGCGCTGGCAGCTCACCGATTCCGGACAGCCGGACACCAGGACCACGATTGAACGAGCGTTTCTGGGCAAGACCCCGGATGGCAATGAGTGGTGGCGGAACAAGTCGATCGTCACCCAGGGCGCCGTCACCGACACCGTGACCCTGGAGGCGCTCTTCAAGCCGATGAATCCGGACGGCACGATGAAGCAGCTCGTGCGGATGCGCGGGAAGCTCCCGGGCGACAGGGAGCCGCACGAGATGATGGTGCCGCAGTACATGTCCATGCTGACCAGCGGCGGCATCCTTCCCATGAAACCGACGCCGGAGAGCCTGGAGGGCGCGACGGTCGGAACGGAGACGGTGGCCGGCGTCAGCGCCAAACACGTGAAGTATGCCGGCGGGGCGAATGGCGCCACGATCGAGTGGTGGCTCTCCGACGCCAAGCCCGGCGGCTGGGTGAAATTCGCCGGCACCGGCGAGAACAAGGGTTCCGAGAAGCCCTCGACCTGGACGATGGAGATGACCGACAGCGGATCCGGAGCCAAGAGCGAGCTGGGAGTGATGTAGGCGCCTGGCTGCATGCGACATCCGGTGCCGGCAGGATCGTTCCGCGGCCCATTCCCGGAGGACCTGGCCCCTGCGGAACGTCGGAGTGACAGGGGCCCCTGACAGCTCGGAGGCCGCTCGCCCCATCGGGTGAGCGGCCTCCGAAGTTGACCCTTCAAACCAGGTCGTTCGATCCTACTGGGCGAGCACCACCTTGGCCGTGCTCACGCCCTGCGAGGCGTTGACGCGGGCCAGGTAGACACCGGCCGCCAACGCATGACCGGAGGCATCCAGGCCATCCCAAGCCACCGCGTGCTGGCCGGCGCTGAGGTTGCCTTCCATCACCTGGCGAACCACGCGGCCCCGAACGTCCAGGATCGTGACCGTCACGCGTCCCGGAGCGGCGCAGTCGAACGCGACGCTGCACGGACCGTGCGCCGGATTGGGCACGACCAGCGGCACGCCGATCTCGGTGCGGGCACTCGCGGGCACCGCGCCCAGGCCACCGTTGGGCTTGCAGTTCGTGTTGGTGTAGTTGCCGAGAAGAGCCTGCAGCAGATACGAGGTGGGGCACCCCCAGCCGACGCAGAGGTCGTAGGAGGCCACGCCGTAGTACTTGCTCTTGCTGCGGCTCCAGGTGTTGTCGCCGCTGGTGGTGTCGCGGAAGTAGCAGCTCTGGAAGCCGCTGAGGCCGATGCCGTAGATCGTCGGATTGATGAAGCCCATGAGCGACTTGCTCTCCGCCTTCGCCTGCTCGTTGACCAGCGAGGTATAGGCCGCCCAAAGCGGCGTAGCGCAGCTCGTGCCGCCGAAGGCGCCGCTGTTGCCGTAATCATAGATGACGTAGACGTTGTCCGCCGTCATCCCGATGTCAGGCAGGTTGCGCATGGTGGTCGAGCCCTTGTTGATGGCCATGCTCACGTTCTTCTGCCAGGAGGGAATGGTGTACCGCGTGCTGACCCCACCGCTGCTGCCGACGCCGTCGTAGCCATACTCGTTGCCCCAGTTCCAGACGGTCTCGGAGATGTACTGCTGGCCGCCGTCGGTCATGTTCAGCGTGGTCCCGCCCACGACCGTCAGGTTGGGATCATCGGCCGGCGTGTCGACCGAACCGACGTAGGCGTCGCCGTCGCCGGAAGCGTTGTAGAACGACTGCCCCTGGACGCCCATCTGCTTCCAGAGCTGCTCCGAGGTGTTGTCGATGTCGTAGGTCCAGGAAGCGCCGATCTGGTGGACGCTCGTGTCCGCCGCGATGGCGCCGAGAATGCTGTCCGTCTGGTCGCCTTCGTAGACCAGGCACTCGACCTCGCCCGGAGCCATGGAAATCGCCATCTCGATGTCGAGGGAGACCTCGTCGTTGGCGTAGCCGGGGCCGCCGTCATAGCCATCGAGCAGCACGGCCTGCACCGGGACGTTGGGCTCGCCCGCCTGGTTCTCATACGTGGTGATGTCGCTCTGAATGAAGCCGGAATCGAACTCGAGGAGTCCGATCTTCTCGCCTTCGCCGAGGTTCGGTTCGCCCGGGACGTAGGCGTTCCGGAAGTCATGCCCCATGTAGGAGCCGCCCGGACCGGAGCCGAGACCCGGATGATGCGACCCGGCGGCCGAGGACACCGGACGGATCATCGGACGCGGCATCTGGTAGTTGTTCAGGCCGGAGATGCTCTGCACCGAAACGTTGAGATCGAGCGTGGGCTCGACGTCGGGCGCGAAGAAGGTGCGCGCCTCCGTCGGATGCTGGTAGGTCAGCAGGTGGACGTGGAAGGCCTGCTCGATGTCGCCCACTGTGCCCTGCACCGACAACACCTCGCGGTGCGCGAAGGTCGAGGTCACCGTGAGCCCGTGCGCCTGCGCGAACCCGATCAAGGCCTGATAGTCCTGCTCCGTGGGGCTGTACATGTCGGTGAACTGCGCCAGGGTCAGGTAATGGCGGTAGTTCGGGCTGGTTGGATCGGAGACGTCCGCAAATTGCTGCTGCAGCCCTTCCGGATCGCGCACGGGAAGTCCGAAGGTCAGACTGAGACGTTGCGTCGCGGGCAGGCTCCCGACCGGCTGGAGACCCAGGTCCTTGATTTGCGCCGGAACGCAGCCGTTGACCTGTCCGGCCGCTGCCGGAGCCTGGAGGCCGGCTCCGAGGACGAAGAGGGCGGCCAGCACGCCGGCCGTGAGCTTAGAGAACCTGTTCATCGTACCTCCTGTCAGGGGTTGTGGCGAACCGACACGCCGCGGTGCAATGCGGGGATGGACTGGATGCAGAAGCCGCGCGTGCGGGGTTGCCGAAGGCCGGGACCTGCACCATTGTCGTTCAGCGCATGGTGGCGCAGTCTCGAGCTTCCGGAGCGCGTGCTCCTCATTCCCGATTACCCCCCTTTTCCCTGGTTGCAGAGTTATCCTGCTCGGCCGAGGAATTCGTGGCGGGCACAACGGTTGTCTACGTGGTGCTCAAATAGTATAGCCCACGCCGAAGCCGCGGGCAAGATTGCCGGAGAGTCACCGACTCAAACTGATCCGCTGCGGTCCGGTGCACTGGTTCGGCGGCGGCTGCAGGCGAGCGGGATGCCTCAAGGGCCGGGCGGGCGCAACGGCCCGAGCGACCGCGGACAGGCCCCATGGCGGGAACGAGTGGGAGTCGCCGGAGCCGAACAGCCACCGGCGGGGCCGATGGGAGCCACCAAGATCGGACAAGCGCCGGCGAGACCAAAAGTTGCGATCGTCGGTCGCGCGGCCGGTCAGAAGAGGCCATCGAGCCTCTTCAACACCAAATCCAGATCCTCTCGGCGGGTGCCTCGGCCGAGGCTGAACCGGATTGCGCCCATCCCCTCTTCGGCCGGAACGCCCATCGCTTCCAGAACCGGGGAGAGCGAAACCGAACCGGCATGACAGGCCGATCCGGTCGAGGCCGCCACGCCTTCCAGCGAACTCAGGATCTCGGCGCCCACCTTCCTCCTGAAGTTGATGTTGAGGGTGTTCGGCAGGCGGTGGACCGGATGCCCGTTGAGCGTGATCCGTCCCGGATGACGCCGCATGAGCTCCCGCTCGAAGTAGTCGCGCAAGTCCCGCACCGCCGGCATCCCCAGGTGGCGTGAGGCGACCGCGCAGGCGGCGCCCAGCCCGACAACCAGCAGCACGTTTTCCGTGCCGGCGCGCCGTCCCTGCTCATGGCCGGCGCCGTGGACGAGCGGCTCCAGGCTGACGCCGCTCCGAATGTAGAGGGCACCGACTCCCTTCGGGGCATAGAGCTTGTGGCCGGCCACGCTCAAGAGATCCACTCCGAGATCGTCCACGCCCACCGGGATCTTGCCGAGGCTTTGAGCCGCGTCGGTATGCAGGAGAATGCCCCGAGAACGCGTGATCGCGGCGATCTCCTCGATCGGCTGGATCGTCCCCACCTCGTTGTTGGCGTGCATGACGGTGACGAGAAGGGTCTCCGGCCGGAGCGCGCGTTCGATCTCCGCCGGATCGACCCGGCCGAACCGATCCACCGTCACGATCGTGACGCGCGCGCCCAGGCGTTCCAGGAATCGAAGCGGGGCCAGCACCGCCGGATGCTCGATGGAGGAGGTGACGAAGTGCGCTCCGGAAGGGTCGCGCCGGGATTCGCCATCCAGCAGCCAGCGGAAGAAGACTCCCTGGATCGCGTGGTTGTTGGCTTCGCTGCCGCCGCTGGTGAAGACGATCTCCTCGGGCCGGCAGCGGAGGAGCGCCGCCACCTGGCCACGCGCGTTCTCAACCGCTTCGTGGGCCGGGCGACCCGCCCAGTGCAGGCTGGAGGGGTTACCCCAGGCGGTCTCCAGGAAGGGCCGCATGGCCGCGGCCACCTCGGGATCGATCGGCGTGCTCGCGTTGTAGTCGAGATAGATCGGCTGCATGGGACCTCCGGTGGGCTGATGGACGATCGGAACCACGGGTCACGGTAACACGCGGCCGGCGGTCACGAAGGCTCCACAGGAAGCGCCGGTTGCCGGTTCGACCCTCACGCGTCGAATCCGATTTCAGGCCGCGGACTTGACCAGGAGGGCCGACCGGCCCCGGGAGATCTCGGGGCGACTCTCGACCGCAAGCCCGTGACTCGCCGCTGCCCGCAGCTCCTCGTCGAACTCCGCCTGCGACACGTGCCCGCTGGGCTCCGAGAGCAGTAGACGTCCGCCCGGCTTCAAGGCTCGCGCCAGATCGCGGAAGAGAGCCGACGGGTCAGGAACCTCGTGGACGACGGCGAACACCAGGGCGAAGTCCGCCTTCCCCTCGAGGTCGCCCAGGCCGAGGCCATCCGGCGCGACCAGCCGGCACTGCACCCGATCGGACAACCCGGCTCGCCGGACGCGGCCTTCGAGGCCCTTCAACATCCTCGGTTGGATGTCCACCGCCACCACGCGCCCGGTCGTTCCGACCCGGCGCGCCAGTTCCAGGGTGAAGAACCCGAGACCGGGCCCCGGCTCGATCGCGATCATGCCTTCCCGAACCACCGGGCCGAGAATCCGCCGCGGATCCTGGGCCAGGCGCCGGAGCGGGTTGACCAGAACGTAACCCATCCACCAGGGACAGACGCAGTGCGCCATGGAGCGGCCCTCCTGTTCCGGCGCCATCATAGGACAGCGGTCGACGCCGTGATAGAACGGTCGGCGGCGCCGGGAACGCGGCAGACCTGCGGCCCGCCCCGGACCGGCGCCGGCGCAAGTCCGAACCACGCCGAACCGCCGGCACCCGCGGCTTCCATCCCGGCCGCAGACGCGCCGCTCCTGCCGGAAGCCCGGAGCCCGAAACGGGACCCACCGATTTCCCCTTGACGCCCAAGTCCCCGGCCGATACGATTCAAACAGACGTTTGAAATATTCAAACGAATGGTTTAGATACTCCGAGTCGGCTTGCCGGCGCCGGCGTTCTGAGGGCGCGACCGCCGGTCCGAAGAAAGGAGCGGGGCCTGAGGCGACTGCACGATCCGGCGAGAACGCGCGAGGCCCTGCTTCACTCGGCGACCGAGCTCTTCGCGGAGAGCGGCTTCGACGGCGCGACCTGCGAACGGATCGCCCGCCGCGCGCGCGTCAACAAGGCCATGATCAGCTACCACTTCGGAGGCAAGCGAAAGCTCTACCGGGACATTCTCCTCGAGATCTTCTCCGCCGGAGCCGCGCGCCTCCAGGCGATCCGCGAATCCGATCTGCCGGCGGATCAGAGGCTCCGCGATTTCATCGCGGCGTTTGCCGAGATCGTCCGATCGCGGCCGTCGCTGCCTCCCATGATGCTGCGCGAGGTGCTGACCGGCGGCCGCTTCCTGGACCAGCGGATTCTTCCCCACTTCCTCGGCGTCTTCTCGCTGGTGCGGGAGATCATCGAGCAGGGCGTCCGCGAGGGAACCTTCCGCCCGGTCGATCCCGCCTTCACGCATATCAGCCTCTTGGGCGGCATCATCCTCTTCTTCTCCACCGGCGCCTTCCGCTCGCGGCTGGAGTCGGAGAGAGCGAAAGGTCTGGCCACCCTCGATCCGGAGGCCTTTGTGCAACACATGCAGGAGTTGATGATCCGCGGCCTTTCGGAGCAGGTGGCACTCTCGCCTGCCGCATCGCTGCTGTCGGCCCACTCGGCCGCGTCACCCGTCCGGTCGCCGATACCGGCCCGCCTGGCCCCGACGCCCGCCGCGCCGCCGCGCCCGGCCGGCCGAAAAGGACGGAGGTAATCCCATGACGCTGACGCCGTCGCATCCAAGGGGCCTTCCGCTGGTCCTGATCCTCTCGGCCTTCGTCCTTGCCGCGGGATGCGGCCGCGGCCGGAACGGCGGCGCGATCACCTCCTCGGGCCAGATCGAAGCGACCGACGTCCGGATCTCGACCAAGGTCGGCGGCACGCTCGAAGCGCTGCCCATTTCCGAAGGAGACCGGGTGACAGCGGGACAGGTTCTCGCGCGCATCGACACGACCGATACCGCACTGCTTCTGGCACAGGCGCGGGCCGACCAGGCGCAGGCCAAGGCCGACCTCGACCTTCGTCTGGCCGGCTCGCGTCCGGAGGAGATCTCCCAGGCTCGGGCCCAGGTCGACCGCGCCCAAGCCGATCTCGACGGCGCCCAGCGGGATTTCGACCGGATGCAGGCGCTCCTCGACGCCGGATCGGGAACGATCCAATCGAGAGATGACGCCAGGACGCGGCGCGACCTGGCCGCCGCGTCGCTCACGGCCGTGCAGGAGCAGCTCCGGCAGCGCCAGAACGGCAGCCGCCCGCAGGAGGTCGAAGCCGCCCGCGCCCAGCTCCAGGCCGCGGGGGCGCGAGTGGCGCAGATCGCACAACAGATCCAGGACGCGACCATCGTCAGCCCCACGGACGGAATCGTCACCGAAAAGCCGGTTGAATCCGGAGAGCTTCTAGGCCCGGGCACGCTGATCTGCGTGGTCTCCGAGCTGGATTCGCCCTGGCTCACCGCCTACGTCGGGGAACCCGATCTCTCGCGCATCCGGCTCGGCCAGGAGGCGGACGTGATCACCGACGCCGGCGCCGTCCGGAAGGGGCGGATCATCTACATCTCCTCCGAGGCCGAGTTCACGCCCAAGGACGTCGAGACGCGCGAAGAGAGGACCAAGCTGGTCTTCAAGATCAAGATCACGGTCGACAACCGCGACGGCCTGTTCAAGCCGGGCATGCCGGCCGAAGCGCGGATCCAACCGGCGGAGTCGAAGCCATGAGCGCGCTCCCGGCCGGCGACCTGGAATTCATGGTTCGCCTCGAAAGGATGACCCGCCGCTTCGGCTCGGTGACTGCCGTCGACGGCATCGACCTCGAAGTCCGCCGCGGAGAGATGTTCGGCCTGATCGGTCCCGACGGCGCCGGCAAGACCACGATCCTCCGGGTGCTTCTCGGCCTCTTGTCCCCGCATGAGGGACGGGTTCTGACCTGCGGGCTGGACCCCCTCCGCCGCCGGCGGCAACTGGCGGAGCAGATCGGATACCTCTCCCAGCGCTTCTCCTTGTACGGAGATCTGTCGGTGGACGAGAACATCTCGTTCTTCGCGGAGATCCACGGAGTCCGCGGCTGGAAACCACGTCGCGATCAGCTGCTGGCGCTGCTCCGGCTGGAACCCTTCCGGAAACGCCTGGCCGAGCGGCTCTCCGGAGGGATGAAGCAGAAGCTCGCGCTGGCCTGCACGCTGATCCACACGCCGAGGCTGCTGATCCTGGACGAGCCCACCACCGGCGTCGATCCGGTCTCCCGCCGCGAGTTCTGGAGGATCCTCGCCGGGCTGCAACGGGAAGGCATGACCATTCTCCTGACCACGCCCTATCTGGATGAAGCGGAGCGATGCGGGCGGGTCGCCCTGATCGATCGCGGACGGTTGCTCGCCGTGGACACGCCCCAGGCGATCCGGGCCGGCTCGGGCGGAGCCTTGATCGAGGTGATCGCCCGGCCTCGCCGCCAGGCCGCGGAAATCCTGTCGGCCCGCCCCGAGATCGCGGACGTGGAAGCGTTCGGAGAACGCCTGCACGTCCGGCTTCACCGTCCACCGGAAGCCGGCGGCGAACAGCGCGAGAGCGAGCGGATCGCGGCCCTGCTCCGGGAATCCGGATGCCAGGTGGAATCGTCGCGCGCCGTGCCGCCGTCCCTGGAGGATTTCTTCATCGAGCGGATTCGAGGGCTGGCCGCGCCGAGCGGGGTGGAATCTTGACAATCGCGGGCAGGCGGATGGGGATCGCGGCCGTGATCCTAGCCGCCTTCACCGGAGGTCCGGGCGCGACCGTGATCCCAGCCGCGTTCGCGGGAAGACCGGACACGACCGTGATCCCAGCCGCGTTCGCGGGAAGTCCTGGCGCGGCCGCATCGAGTCAGGCCGCATCGAACGTCCCGTCCGGAGCGGCGTCCCACCCGGCTCCAGCCGTTGCAGCCGGCGATTCGGCGGTCTCCACGGCGAACGCCGCGCCCGACACACTCGTCTTCTCCCTCCAGGACGCGATCGTCCGATCCCGCGCCCGCGCGCCCAGACTCGATCAGCTCCGGCGGCTCGAGGACGCCTCCGACGCACAGCGACGCGGAGCAGAGGCCGCACGGATTCCCGAGCTCGACCTCTCAGCCGGTTATACACGTGATTCGCATGTTCCCTCCTTCGAGATCACCTTGCCGCCCAGGACGGTCCTGGATATCTCCCCCGACCTTCCCGACGTCTGGCGCGCGCGCCTTTCCGTGATGGAGCCGCTCTTCACGGGCGGCCGCATTTCCGGGGCGATCGACGCCGCCGCGCGAGAGGCTTCGGCCGCGCAGGGCGACGTCGACGCGGCCCAGGCGGATCTCGTGGTCGAAGTGACCCAGGCATACTGGCGTCTCGTCACCTCCCGGGATGACGAGCAGGTTCTCGCCGGCGGACTGGCCGCCTACGACCAACATTCTGACGGACGCCCGCAACCGCGCGAGGATCGGCCTCGCGGCGCGGAACGAGGTCCTCGCCGTGGAAGTCGAGCGGGATCGGGCCCGGCTCGCGGATCTTCGGGCCGCGACCGACACGCGCGTCGCCGAGGCGGACCTCCGACGACTGCTCGATGCGCCTCCGGAGACCGTTCTGAAACCGTCCGACACGCTCGGCCCGGTGTCAGCCGAGTCGGACACCGGTAGAACGGTTGTTCCCGGAGCGCCGGGCCAATCCAAGCCGGATGTCGGAACCACGGGCGCTCTCCCAGCGCCGGGCGCCGCCGAGCCGGGCGGCAAGACAGCCGCTCCCGGCGCGGAGGCGCTCGCCGACCTCGCCCGCAGCGCTTTGGCCTCCCGGCCCGATCGAGCGGCCCTGGCCCTCCGGGCCGACGCAGCCAAGGCACAAGTCCAAGTCGAGGAAGGAGCCCACTGGCCACAGTTGAGCGCCTCCGCAGGCTATGACTATTCCAACCCGAATCGGCGCTACTTTCCGCCGGAAGCGAAATGGCGGGACTCCTGGGATGCCTCGGTCAATCTGTCCGTCACCTTGTTCGATGGAGGCCGGATCTCCTCGTCCGTGGATCGGGCGCGCGCCCAAGCCCGGGCTCTCACGGCAGCGCTGGCGGATCTCGACGGCCGGATCCGCGTCGAGGTCGTGTCACGCGCGCTCGACCTGTCCACCGCGGAGGCTTCACTGGACGTCGCCGAAACCGCGCTACGGTCGGCTCGCGAGAACCGCCAGGTTTCACAGGACCGGTATCGCGACGGCGTCGGCACGTCCACCGATCTGCTCGACGCGGAGAACGCGCTGCTCCAAGCCGGGCTCGAAGAGACGCAGGCGCGAGCGGGCGTGCGGCTGGCCCAAGCCGCGCTCGATCGTGCGATCGGAAGGATCGCCCCGTGACCGGCAGGTTCCATCGGAAGGGCTGCCCGGTCACCGATGCGTTCAGGAGGACTGCGCCGTGACCGGCGGATTCGCCGAAGCTGCCTGGCCGGATCGCGGTCGATCGGACCGCACAACGCCGGCCGGGGACGGCGACACGGTCGTGACCGACCGCCTCACCAAGGACTTCGGGTCGTTCCGCGCCGTCGATGAGCTGAGCCTGACCGTGCATCGGGGAGAGATCTTCGGCTTCCTCGGCAGCAACGGCGCGGGCAAGTCGACGGCGATCCGCATGCTTTGCGGACTGCTGTCCCCGACCACCGGATCGGCTTCCGTCCTCGGCCTCGACGTGGCGCGAAACCCGGATGCGGTCAAGCGCAGGATCGGCTACATGAGCCAGCGCTTCAGCCTCTATGACGATCTCACCGTGTTCCGGAACCTGCAGTTCTTCGGCGGCGTGTACGGCGTCCGCGGATCGGCCTTTCGCGAGCGGCTTTCGTGGGCTGTGCGCATGGCGCAGCTTGAAGGCAAGGAGAACCTGCTGACCGGCTCCCTGCCGGGAGGCTGGAAGCAACGGCTGGCCCTGGCCTGCGCCCTGCTGCACCGCCCTCAGGTGGTCTTTCTCGACGAACCGACCGGCGGCGTCGATCCAATCTCCCGCCGCCGCTTCTGGAGCCTGATCGACGAGCAAGCGGACGAGGGTGTCACGATCATCGTCACGACCCACTATCTGGATGAAGCCGAACACTGCGACCGCATCGCCTTCATGCACGCCGGCCGCCTCATCGCCCTGGGCTCGGTCGCGACGCTCAAGTCGGTGTTCGCCGGCCGCGGCGTCCTGGAGGTGAGCTGCGCTCGTCCCCTCGACGCGTTGGAGCGGCTCGAAAAGGAACCCGGCGTCCTCGAAACCTCCCTCTTCGGCACGCGCCTGCACGTGGTGGCGGAAGCGGATCCCGCCCTGCGCGAACGGCTGATCGGCCTTCTGGATCGCGAGGGCTTCGGTCCGGCGTCAGCCGAGCCGATCATTCCGTCGCTCGAGGACGTGTTCATTCACGCGATCCAGAGCGAAGAGTCCAGACTCGACGCGGCGGCCGCGGGGGGACGGACGTGAGATCCCGCCACCTCACAATCGAGGAGCGACCGGCAGGAAGCGGATCGCCGGCCGCGGGGGGATGAGCATGAGATCCTGGCCTCTCACGGCCGCGGACGAGTCCCGCCGTCTCCCGGCCGAGGAGCAGCCGGCATGAGGAAGATCCTCGCCGTCGCCGGGAAGGAGCTGCGCCAGGCCTCTCGGGATCCGATCAGCCTGACCATGCTCCTCATCGTGCCCGCCATGATGCTTCTCTTGTACGGGTTCGCGCTCAACTTCGACGTCCGCCACGTCGACCTGGACGTGCAGGACCTGGATCGCTCCGCGGCCAGCCGGGATCTCATCGCTTCGTTCGTGCGATCGACCTATTTCAACCTCGCGGCTGATCTTCCCCCCGACGCCGATCTGCACCGGCTGACGGAAGAGCGGCAGGCCTGGGCGATCCTCGTCATCCCGCCTGACTATGGGCGGAACCTGGCCGCCGGCCGACCCGATTCGGTCCAATTCATCCTGGACGGGACCGACAGCAACACGGCGACGACGATCCTCGGATACGCCACGGCGCTGGTGCAGGCGGCCAACGCGCGGCTGTTCGTTCGGGCGGGCAGCGCATCGGCCGGGCTGCGAGCAAACGCCATCGCGGGCAGCGGATCGGCGGGCCGGAGCGCGGGCGCATTCCCGGGCAGCGGATCGCCGGGCCTCAGCGTTGGTGCGGCGGCGGGCGGCACGGCGGCTCCTGCGAATGCCGGCGACTTCGCCGGCGCCGCCATCGACTATCGACCCCGGGTCTGGTTCAACCCCGACCTCAAGTCCGCGCGCTTTCTCGTCCCCGGACTGATCGGCTTCATTCTCATGCTGACGGCGGTCCTCTCCACTGCGCTCTCGGTCGTGCGAGAGCAGGAACGCGGAACGATGGAGCAGCTTCTGGTCACTCCGCTTCGCCCGCAGCAGCTTCTGCTCGGCAAGACCGCGCCCTACCTCGCGATCTCGCTCGCCGCCACCGCCATCATCCTGATCGCCGCGCGCGTTCTCTTCGGAGTCGAGGTGCGCGGCTCGTACCCGGCTCTCCTGGTCGCCACGTTGCTCTACCTCTTCGGAGCGCTCGGTTACGGCCTTCTCGTTTCCAGCTTCGCCCGGACCCAGGCGATGGCTCATCAGGTCGGGGCTTTGACCTCGATCCTGCCGGCGCTCTATTTCTCGGGCTTCATCTTTCCGATCCGGTCGATGCCGCTGATCCTGCGCTGGCTGACCTACGCGGTGCCGGCGCGTTACTACCTGGTCATCCTCCGCGGCATCATCCTGAAGGGAACCGGACTCGGGCCTTTTCTCAAACCGCTGCTGTTCCTGGCGCTCTATGCCGCCGTCGTCCAGGGCGTCGCGTGGTTCCGCCTGACGCGGTGCGAGGAGCACAAATGACCTCGCTCGGCCACATCATCCGTAAGGAGTTCCTCGAGCTCCGCCAGGACCGGCGCATGATCCCGATGCTCATCGCCGCGCCCGTATTGCAGCTCGTCTTGCTCGGATTCGCGGCCAATCTGGACGTGACCAACGTGCCGATGATCCTGGTCGATCAGGATCAAACCCGGGCCAGCCGGTCCCTGGTCGATCGATTCACCGGATCGGGCTACTTCCAGCTCGTCGGGCGCGAGGATGATCCGCGCGCCATCGATCGGTGGCTGATCCGGGGGAAGGCGCAGATCGCCCTGGTCATCCGCGAAGGCTACGGAAAGGCCGTCGATTCGCGTCGCGCGCCGCAGGTGCAGGTCATCGCCGACGGCGCCGAGGCCACCTCCGCGATCCTCGCTCTCGGCTACGCCTCGACGATCATCGCGCAGCAATCGCAGAGGCTGGTTTTGGAGGCACTCAAGGCGGCGGCGTTGCCGGTGACGGCAGCGGCGCCGGACTTGCCTGGGACGACAGCGGCGCCGGGTGGCGGCGCCTATCCGGCGCCTGCGAACGACGGGGCCGGCGAAACGGCCGTTCCGTCCGTCCGGATCGTAGCGCCGCCTGGACAAGCCCCGATCGCGCTCGCTCCGTCAACGGGCCTCGGCCACATCGATCTGATCCCCCGGATCTGGTATAACCCCGACCTACGAAGCCGCTGGTTCTACGTTCCCGCCATTCTCGCCATGGTCATGATGTTGACCACGATGCTGCTCCCCTCGATGGCGGTCGTTCGCGAGAAGGAGATCGGCACCCTTGAGCAGCTCATCGTGACCCCCATTCGCTCCTGGGAGCTGATCGCCGGCAAGCTCATCCCCTTCGCCCTGCTCGGACTCGTGGCGCTCGTCCTGGTGACCGGCCTCGCCGTGTCGATCTTCGCGGTGCCGCTTCGCGGCTCGCTGATCCTCCTGGTGCTGCTCTCGGTCCTCTTCCTGATGACCACCCTGGGCCTGGGGCTTCTCACCTCCACCATCGCCCGGAATCAGCAACAGGCCATGATGGGGTCGATCTTCCTTCTCATGGTGCCGATGATCTATCTCTCCGGGCTCATCTTCCCCATCGCGAGCATGCCGCGGGCCATCCAGATCGTCACCTACGGGATCCCGCTCCGGTATTACAACGACGTGATCCGGGGCATCTTCCTGCGCGGCGCCGGGCTTTCCGTCCTCTGGCCCGAGGCTTTGACTCTCGCGCTTTATGGAGGCGGGATCTTCGCCCTGGCTTCGCTGCGCTTTCGGAAGCGCCTGGATTGAACCGGCGTTCTACCTCTTGATTCCGACGAGGAATCGGGCGGCCCCGGCCGCGAGCAAGGCGAGGACGAAGATCGCAAGACCCATGCCCACTCCGTAGAAGATGAAGGCCGCGTGGGCCGCGCCCGCATTGAAGCTCGTCACCACGGCCGGCGGGACCGTTTTCACGAACAGGCCGAAGAAGATCTGTCCGCAAATCACCCCGAAGACCTCCGAGATTACGAGAAGAATCAGCAGTCCGGGCAGCCGTTTCATATTCCAGCCTCCCTCCTGGCTCTCCGCCTGGATTGGTGCACGCTCCCTCATCGCCTTAGCGGCTTCATGATAGGGTCCGGGACGCGGCGGTCCAACTCCTATCGCGTTCCGGGCTTGACCGGGGATCGGCTCTCGGGCAACTTGGGTCGGACGACGGTCCGGACCCGTGGCGGACGGCCTCTGCCGTGATTTTTCCGGACGCGCTGGGGTTCGCGGCCCGCGCCATCCAAGGGCGCCGATGGAATCAGGGACTTGCTTGAATGGGTAGCTCAAGCCGGAAGATCGCGCTCTGGGCCATCATCGGCGCCCTCTGCCTCACCGCCGCGGTCTTCTTCACGACGCCGATCACCACCTACCAGCGGGGCTTCGACTGGGACGGCCGGGCCTACGCGGCCATGGCGGGAGAGCCCTCGCTCCCCGCGGTTTTCGCCCACCTCGCGCCCTGGTGCTACCGCCTGCTTACGCCCTTCCTGGCGTCTCATCTTCCCTGGGGCGTGTTGAGCAACTTCCGGTGCCTGGCGTTCGTTTCGGACGTCCTCTCCCTGCTCCTGTTGTTCCTGATCCTGCGACGTCTGGGGTTCTCGCTTCCGACCGGAGTCCTGGGGACGTTGCTCTATGGCGGCGTCTTCTGGACGCTTAAAGTTCTCGTTCTACTCGCCGGCCTACATCGACGACCAGACGCAGCTCTTCCTGTTGCTCGTGATCTACCTGACGCTCCGCCGGTCTTATCTCTGGCTCTTGCCGGTGCTCGTCCTGGGCACCATGCAGAAGGAATCCCTGGCCGCCTTCGCGCTCTTCCCTGCAGCCCGGATCTGGCGGGAACGGGCGGCGTCCAGATCCGGCCGAGCCATCGTCCTCGGAGTCGCGGCCATGGTTCTCCCCGCCCTGACGTTGGCTCTGATCCACCGCTCGATCTCCGGGACGCGCCAGGCCGGCCCGACCCTGGTCATCCGGTCGCAGCTCCTGCAACTTCTGGCGCCACGCTACTGGCCGGTCCTGCTTCAATCCGTGTTCAGCGGCCTCGGGATCCTTCCCATCTTCCTGTTCCTCCGGACGCGTTCCGGGTGGAGGTTCCTGCGGCGCGAATGGGAGTGGATCGTCTACGGGCTCCTTGCGCTTCTTCTCCTGCTCGGAGGCGTTGACAAGGCGAGGCTGTTTCTGTACTTCCTGCCGCTGGCCGTCATCCTGGCCGCCCGTTCAGCTTCATCGATCGAGGCGATCTCCTCCCCGGCGCGATACCGTCTCTGGGTCTTGGACGCGGTGATCGTGCAGCTCTACCTGGGCGGATACCTCTTGCCGATGGGACCCTTCTCGAGCTATCTGGCCCGATGGGTTCCGGAGCACGCCATCGGGCACTTCTACCCGTATCTGCTCCAGAACGTCCTGATCGCGGCCACCGCGCTGGGGCTGACGGTGCAGTTCATGCTGGGGGAATGGCGGTTCTGTTTCGCCGATGGATTCACGCGGCGGGACGCCCGTTGATCGGGATCCGAACGGGCTTCACACACGAAAAGCCGCAGGTTCCGCAGATGCCAAGCTTCTGTCGGATGATGTCGGCGCGAAGGCGGCGATACTCCGGGCTTCGCCAGACCGGCAGAAAACCATTGCGAAAGACGTTTCCGATGACGCTCGTGCCGTCGTAGTCGAAGCAGCACGCGGCGACATCGCCGTTCGCGAGGACCATCGACTGGAACGTCCAGGGGCAGAAGACCGGCTTGTTCTGGCTCACCGCACCATGATCCGTCCCGTACTGCCGATACTGCGATTCACGGGGCAGATAGCGATCGAGGAGCCGCTGGTGCGTCTCGCGGAAGAAGTCGTTGACGATGACCGGAGTGAGCGCGACCTCGTCGACCCCGTACGCCTCGGCGAGACGGAAGAGGCCGTCGATCTCTCCCTCGTTGTGGCGCATCACGACGAACTGAAGGATGATGCGGGGCTTTTTCGACCCCAGCTTCCGCCGGCCCTCGGTGAGGCGCCCGAGGTTTTCCAGGACGTGGGCCAGGTTGCCGCCACGGCGGTATTCGGCGTAGCTTTCCTGCGTGATACCGTCGAGCGCGAACAGGATCTCGGTCGGCACCGCCTCCAGGATCTCCTTCGAACGATCGATCGTGCCGTTCGTGCCGAGGGTGACCGCGATTCCCTTCGATTCGGCGATCCTCGTCATTTCGGCGATCCGTGGATGTAGAAAGGTTTCGCCGGCGAAGTTCATGACGATCCGCCGTACGAATCCGCTCACTTCCCCGATCAGGGTCCGGTAACAGTCCACGTCCATGAAGGCGTGCTTCCGGGTCATCACCCGGGCGCCGACCGGACAGAGCGGACAGGAGAGGTTGCAGGAGTTGGTCGGCTCGATCATGAGGAATCGCGGGAGCCGCCGTTCGTAAGGGAACCGCGTGGCGCCCGCCAGGATGGGAACGCGGACGAACCCGGGGAGGCCGGCGAAGGCCTGGTTGGCGGCCCTGAACGTCCGCCCCATTCGGCTCATATCAGCCCTCTATCTGGATCTTCGCGCACCAGTTAGACCGGAGCGCGACAGCCTGGTGTCCGTTTCTGCTTCAGACCACAGCGTCTGGAAAGCCCCACCCCGCGGACCGCCGTGTAAAACAGTGTACGCGACATTCACAACGGCTTCAAGGCGCTTTTCAGGCCGGTGATGATCCAGTTCTTGTGTCGGCAGGAAGGCGGGGGCCCTTGACGACCGACGCCGGCGAGGAGCCGCCGGCAAGAAGCTGCCGGCAGGCTTGCCGATGGAACCAGTCCGTGAGGAGCTACCGGCAGGTTTGCCCATGGAACCCGCCCGCGAGGAGCCACCGCCGCCCTTGCCGATTCAACCCTCCTTGCGGTCCGGCCGTCTCCTGTGCCATATTCTCCGGTCCCGCGACTGCGGCGGGATGCCCGGATGCGATCGGAGATGACGGTGCGCAGAGCGTTGCATTCAAACGCGGTCACAGTCCAACCATGAAACCGGAGGTCCCATCATGATCAACGGAATCCACACCATGTTCTACACATCCGAGCCGGAGGCGCTTCGCGCCTTCCTGCGCGACAAGCTGGGCCTGCGCTGGGCCGACGCCGGCGGGGGCTGGCTGATCATGGAAGCCCCGACGGCGGAAATCGGCTGTCATCCGCCGGTTGCGGAGAAGGGTTGCCCGCCCGGCACGCATCAGGTCTCGTTCTTCTGCGGCGATGTCCGCACGACCGTGGATGAGCTACGTCGGCGCGGCGTGGAGTTCACGGAGGAGATTCGCGAGGCCGAGTACGGTCTGATCACGCATTTCCGGATGCCCGGGGGCGTCACGGCCGAGCTCTACGAGCCCCGGTACACGCTGGAGTTCCAGGAGCCGCGATGACGGGATCGGCTCGCGGCGTCTTCTCGGCGCGGCGCCCGCCGTCTGTTTGAGCCGGAGCGGCCATCTCCCGGAGGACCTCGCCCCCACGATGTTCATCCGGGGTTACAGCCCCGCGGGCTTCACGAACAGGCCCGGATCGATCTTCCCGTTCATCTCGACGGTGGAAACGTCCGTGGTGGTTTCCATCGGACCCGACTTCTCCACCGAGCGGGCGGGAAGCTTGATGCCCTGGTAATCCCGGAAGTCGCCGTAGGTCTCGACGACCTCGCCCGGTCCCGCCATCGTCGCGCCCGTGTACTTCATGCCGGCCGGCAGATACGTCTTCGGATCCAGGAACAGCGATAGCTGGTTCCCCGGATCGATCTGCACGTCCAACCGAAGGGCGGGCTTGCCTTCGAAGGTCTCGGTGCCATGCGATACGGCCAGGAACGACGGCTGATCGGCCTGCGCGAGCAGCCAGACCAGCTCACGCCGGAGCTGCTTGAGGTAATCGTCGAGTTGCGAGGCCGGCAGGGCCTGCGACTTGCCCATGCTCGTCACCCAGCCGGATGACCCGTTCAGCACGATCGTCTGGTCTCCCATCGGCGTCTTCACCGTCTGCACCATCTTGTCCGGCAGCACCTCAAGAAGGCTCGCCTGCAGGCTCATCTCGCCTTGGGGCGTCTTGACCGATACGTTCGCGTCCATCCTCATCGACTCGACCTTGCGCAACGCCGCCACACCGCCGCAGGCCTGAGCCGCCTTGCCCAGCAGCGCCTGGCCGGCCTTCACGTCCTGGTCCGAGCCGCTGACCGCCGCCGTCTTCGGCTGTGGGATGGAGATGTCGATTTTCGCGACCGGCCCGAGCACAGCCAGGGAGCTGTCGAAGTCCGCCTGGTTTCCGACCACCACGATCCGCAGGTTGTCCGGATCGATCTTCCGTTTGGAGACCGCCAGGACGTCCTCTGGAGAGATCTTTTCCACCGCGGTCTTCGTCTGCTGGAGATAATCCGCCGGCATCTTGTAATAGTCGTATTCCATCAACCGGGAGATGATCTTCTGCTTCTCGTCGAAGTGAAAGACGAAGGAGTTGAGGTAGCCGTCCTTGGCCAGGCTCATCTCGTCGTCCGTGGCCGGGACGGTCTGCATGCTTCGGATCTGATCCAGAAGCGCCCGGATCGCCTTGACCGTGGTGCCGGACTTGGTCATGACATAGGAGTAGAAGACCCCCGGATGGTCGTAGTCGAACGTGTAGGCGCCGCCGGTGGCATAGGCCAGGCCCATCTTCGTGCGGATGATCCGGAAGAGCCGGCTTCCGAACGACTCGCCCAGGACCGAGTTCATCACCGTGGCGGCGGCGTAGTCGGGATCATTCATCCGGCCGCCGATGTGCCCGGCCAGAACGATGGTCTGATCCACGTCGGTCTTCTCGACGTAGCTGATCGAGGGATGCGGCTGGTAGGTCACGTCGGGAGGCGGAGGGGCCTCCGTCTTTCCGCGCGGCCAGTCCCCAAACTGCTTCTTGAGCAGCGCGATCATGTCCTTGGACCTGAAATCACCCCAGGCGGCGATCTGCGCGTGGTTGGGAACGACGTAGGTCTCGTGAAAGCGGATCATGTCATCGCGGGTCACGGCGTCGACGGTGGCGTATTCAACCCGGCGCGAATAGGGCGAATCGGGCCCGTACAGGACCTTGGTGAACTCCCGGATCGCGATCCCCATCGGCTCATCGTTGCGGCGGGAGATCTCGGTCCGCTGGTCCGTCTTCTCCAGCTCGATCTTGTCCGGGTTGAAGGCAGGATGGCGCAGGATCTCGGCCATGGTCCGCACGATCGTCCCGGTCGACTCGGAGAGGCCGCTGGCCTGGATCTCCGCCCCTTCCTGGTCCATGCCGGATTCGATCGTGGCTCCGATCCCTTCCAGGGTCTCGTCGACCTGGTCTCCGGTCAAGGTGCCGGCGCCGCCGGTGCGCATGACCGCCCCGGTCATCCGGGCCAGGCCGACCTTGTCGGACGGATCGAGATAGCCGCCGCAGCGGTGGATCTCGACCATGAAACTGACCTTGGGCAGGGAATGATCCTCGATCAGGTAGAGCGTCAGGCCGTTGTCGAGCTTGACCTTGGTCGGCTTCGGAACCTCGATCTGGTTGAGCGGCGGGTACTTCAGGCTCTTGATCGCTTCCTGTCCCCGAACGGCGACAGTGCCACCCAGCACCAGGCCGAGAGCCAGGATCGCACGCAGATGAATGCTCTTCATGGCGATCTCCCTCACTTTTCCGTGTTCTCGGTTTCCAGGTAGGCCACCGTGCGGTTGCTCCGAACCAGGAACTCCGAGGCCAGATGCTGGATATCCGCCGCGGTCACGGCGTCGAGTCGATCGAGGTCCTTGAACAGCTCGCGCCAGTCGCCGAAGACCTGCTGGGACGTGGCCAGTTCCTCCGCCAGATCGGAACGAGACGACAGCCCATCGACCAGTTGCGATCTCGCGCGCGTCTTCACCCCCTCCAGCTTGTCCGCCGGAATGGGCTCGTGCGTCAGACGGTTGATCTGCGCATAGACCTCCTTTTCACAACTATCCGCGGAAACGCCCTTGGCCGGCATCACCCAGATCACGAAGAGCGCCGGGTACTTCTCGCCCGGAAAATTCGGCATGGCAAAAACGCGGGTCGCGATCTTGAGCTCCTTCACCAGCCGCGTGTACAGAAGCGAGGTGCGGCCCTGGCCGAGATAGTCCGCCAGGGCGTCGAAGGCGGGCGCGCGCGGGTCGGTCTCGGCCGGCCGGTGATAGCCGATCAGGAGCACGGGTTGCTCAGGCCCGAACACCGCGACCCGTCTCTCGGAGTTCTGCTTCGGCTCCACCACGGTGAGGGGCAGCGGCTTGGGAGCCTTGGGCAGCGCTCCGAAGTACTTCTCGGCCAGGGCTCGGGCTGTTTTCGGATCCACGTCCCCGGAAAGGGCCACGATCAGGTTGGAAGGCACGTAATACTTCGCATAGAACGCCCTGGCCGCCGGCAGATCCAGGTTGTCGATGTCCGACATCGGCCCGATCGCAGGTTCCCCATAGGGATGGACCATGAAGGCGGCGGCGAGAAACTCCTCGAAAACCCGGCCGAAGGAGGAGGAATCGACCCTCATCCTTCGCTCTTCCTTCACCACATCCCGTTCCTTGTAGAACTCGCGGAAGACCGGGTGGGTGAAGCGGTCCGACTCCATCGCGAACCAGAGCTCGACCTTGTTCGAGGGGAGGGCGACGCTGAAGATCGTATTGTCGTAGGCGGTCCCCGCGTCCAGGTCGGTGCCCCCCTGCTGTTCCAGCAGGTTGGCGTACTGGTTCGGCTCCACGAACTTCTCCGCCTCGTCCTGGGCGGCCTGGAAGTCCCGGCGCATCGCGGCCAGCCGGGTCGTGTCGGCCCGCCCCCCTTTCTTCTCCTCCGCCCTCATGCGGGCGTAGGTGGAGTCGATCCGGTCCATGGCCCGGGCTTCGGAGGCGAAGTCCCGGGTCCCGATCTGCGGGGTGCCCTTGAACGCCATGTGCTCGAACATGTGCGCCAGGCCGTAGAACTCCTTCGGATCGTTGGCCGCGCCGACGTCGGCCAGAGTCACGCAGTTGACGACCGGCGCGCTGTGATCCTCGGCGACCAGGAAGGTCATGCCGTTGTCCAGCGTGAAACTGCTGATCCGGCTTTCCACCGCGGAGAAATCGAACGCCCCCGCCCGCCCGGCGACGGCAAGCAGGCCGGCCAGAATCACCGCTCCCGTGATCAACGGCGTTCGGACGCCGCGCCGGTGCTTTCTCCCGAGGCCACATCGCCCGGACCTCGTCCATCCGCTGTCTGGCATGTTCCCTCCTTGACCCGGCGGAGCCGGAATCGCATGGAAATCGGCGCTCCGAAAAGCGGATTCGAACGATCCCTTCCGCGCTCGCCGACCGCCACGACACGTTAGCATCGGCCCGTCGCTGGAGCAAGGTTGGCGGCGGGCGCCGCGGGCGCCACGGTCGGGTGCTGCGCAGAGCCGGGCGCTGTCCGTACTCCGGTCTACGAGCAGCTGGTCATCCTTCCCCCTTGGAATCGCGAGGCAGGAGGTCTATCCTGGCGCTGCCTGCAACCGGCCGCCCGGAGGAGTCACCCATGAACGCTCCAAGAGATTTGTGGTCCGAGGCGGGACACGCCGCCCTCGAGGTCGCCCGCACCGCCGGAGCCGACTATGCGGACGTCCGGCTGATGCGCCTTCGCCGCCAGTCGATCTGGGCACGCAACGATCGCATCCACTATCTCGGTGACGAGGACAGCTCCGGCATCGGAGTGCGCTGCCTCGTCCAGGGAGCCTGGGGCTTCGCGGCAGCGTCCGGGATCGGACCCGAACGTGCCCGTCAGGTGGCGGCCCGGGCGGCCGACATGGCGCGGGCCGCCTCCGGCGCCAAGGAACGGGATGTCGTGCTCGCGCCGGAACCGCCCCATGTCGCCGAGTGGGTCACTCCCCGCGTCAGGAATCCCTTCGACGTCCCGCTGGCCGAGAAGACCGCCCTGTTGCTCGAAGCCAACGAGATCATGCGGAAGGTGCCCGAGGTCAAGGTGGCCATGGCCGGCCTCATGCAGGTAGAGGAGGAGACTCGTTTCCTTTCCAGCGAGGGCGCCGACATCCATCGCGATCGGCTTTTCACCGGCGGCTCGATCCACGCCGCCGCCGTGGGCAACGAGGATCGTCAGACCCGCTCCTACGAAATCACCGGCCGGCATGCCGGCTGGGAGCACGTCCTGGCCGGAGACCTTCGGGGCCACGCCGCGCGGGTTGCCGAAGAAGCGCGGATGAAGCTCTTCGCCGCGCCCGGGCCGGTCGGCAAGTACGACCTGGTGCTGGATCCGGATCATTCGCATTTGACGATCCATGAAAGCATCGGCCACGCGACCGAGCTGGATCGCGTACTGGGATATGAAGCCGACTACGCCGGGACCTCTTTCGCCACTCCGGAGAAGCTCGGGAAGTTCCGCTACGGAAGCAAGCTGGTCCACGTCGTGGCCGACAACACCCAGCCGGAGTTTCTCGCCTCGACGGGCTTTGATGATGAAGGCGTCGAGGGACAGAAATGGGACATCATCCGCGACGGCATCCTGGTGGGTTACGGCACCGGCCGGGAGGTCGCCTCCATCATCGGCGATCCGCGCTCGCACGGCGCCTGCCGCGCCGAAGGATGGTGGAACGCTCCCATCGTCCGCATGCCCAACATCGGCCTTCTCCCGGGTCAGGGAAACCCGGCCGACCTGATCGCGGACACGAAAGATGGGATTTACATCCAGGGAGCCGGCACCTTCAGCATCGATCAGCAGAGGGTGAACTTCCAGTTCGGCGGGGACATGTTCTGGCGCATCCGCGACGGCAGGATCGTCGAGCCACTCAAGAACGTGATCTACCAGTGCAACACGCCCGTCTTCTGGAACGCCTGCGATGCGATCTGCGGGCCCGAGGACTGGCGCGCGGTCGGACTGGTCAATTGCGGCAAGGGGCAGCCGAGCCAGTCGGGGAGGATGTCCCATTATTCGGCCACGTCGCGATTCCGCGGCATCGACGTGGCGCGCGGGCAGGTGTGATGGAGGGCATCCGATCGAGCGCACGGCCGGCCGCGTTGGGCGGCATCCGCTCGAGTGCACGGCCAGCCGCGTTGGCCGGCGTCCGCTCGAGCGCACGGCCGGCCGCAATAGGCCCGCGGCCATCGACCGGCGGCGGAGCGCCGGACCGGCGCAAGGAGTGAACGGTGAACGCACGGAATCATGTCGGCGTGACCCCGGATCTGCTATCGAAGGACCAGGCTCGCCGGGTGGCGGAGACCGTGCTCGACCTGAT
The DNA here is from genome assembly GCA_963833505.1 of Candidatus Eiseniibacteriota bacterium. GTDB lineage: Bacteria > Eisenbacteria > RBG-16-71-46 > CAIMUX01 > CAIMUX01 > CAWHYG01. Next base: position 314,081 of record CAWHYG010000004.1, read on the forward strand.
CTCGGCGGATGACGCCGTTTTCAATCTTGACCACCGGCAGAGAGGGACGACCCGGTTCTCCAACAACGCCATCGCGCAGGGGATGCATCAGGACCGGATGACGGCATCCCTGACCGTGGCGTTCGGCAACCGTCTTGGAACCGCCTCGGTGGATTCAACCGACGACGACGACCTGCGAAAGCTTGTACACCGAGCCGAAGAGATCGCCCGGCTGACGCCGCCTGATCCGGAGCATCTCCCTTCGCTCGGGCCGCAGGAATATCCGACGGTAGACGCGTTCTTCGAACCCACCGCGCGTTTCACCGAAGAAGATGCCGCCCGAACCGTCCGCGGGATCATCGGACCTGCGTCCGCCGCCGGGTTCCGCGCTTCGGGAACAGTGGAGACGCTGGTCGCCGCCACCACGGTGGCGACGCGAAACGGACTCTTCGCCTACCACCGCGGCACCAAGGCGGAGATCGGCTGCACCGTGACCGCGGCCGACAGCTCCGGATGGGCGCGCGACACGGCGGCGGACTGCTCGCGGATCGACTCCGCGCGCCTCGTGGCAACGGCGATCGATCTCGCGCGGAGATCGGCAGCGCCCGAGGCGATCCCGCCGGGGCGTTACACCGTGCTCTTCATGCCGCCGGCAGCCGCGCGGCTCGCGCTACCCGCTGTGGGCAACGCCAACGCTCGATTGACCCTGGAAGGGCTTACCTACCTGAGCGGCCGCGTCGGCGCGAAGTTGGCCGGCGACGACATCACCCTCTACAGCGATCCCGGAAGCCCAGACATTCCCTGCGCGCCTTTCGACGACGACGGCGTGCCGCGCGATCGCATGACCTGGGTCGACCAGGGGATTTTCAGCGGAATGATGTGGGACCGCTGGACCGCGCACGCCAACGGCGTCCTGCCGGTGCCCTGGCCGGGCAACCTCTGCATGGACGGAACCGACACGCCGCTGGAGAACCTGATCGCGGGAATCGATCGGGGGCTCCTCGTCACCCACGTCTGGTACGTTCGGTCGGTCAAGATGGATCAAACCCTCGTGACCGGCATGACGCGGGACGGGACCTTCCGGATCGAAGGCGGCAAGGTCGTTGGCCCGGTCCGCAACTTGCGATTCAACGACACCAGCCTGGGGCTGCTTCAGCGGACCGTCGCGATCGGGAGGCCGGAGCGATGCATCAGCCAGGAGACTCTGCCCAGCCTTTTCCCGCCGCTCGTCGTCGAGGGGTGGAATTTTGTGGGGGTGACGGAGTTTTGAGGCGCCGGGGCCCGTCTACCTGATCCGTCTCTGCGGCCCTGATGCACGTCCCGTCCTTTACGGGCTCAGATCGGACGCAGGGTGGAGCAGTTCCCGAGCGTGACCCCATCGCCGGTTTATCCCCAGGGACCAGCGCCGCCTTCGCCGTTCCGGCTCACTTGTACCGGTTCTTGATCGCCCCCAGCTTCGGATCAGCACAGGAACCGGGCCGCGGCGGCGGTTCCGGAACTCGCCGTCCTCCAACGGGATCGGGTGGCTCTGGCGCCGCTCGTCACCCGGCAACCGCCGCAGTGCTGGGGCGTCGCGCCGCGCGTTGCGCGCAGCAGTATCTGATGGTATCATTCTTGTGGGCGGCATCCGACTCGTGTTTGCACACCGCCGAAGGAGCCGATGATGACGAGAGCCGGCAGGGCTTCGCTCTTCGTGGCCGCGTTCACGACCGTCTGCTCGGTACCTCCGGCCATGGCCCGTTGCGTCCTGTACGAAAACTACCTGCACTGGACAGGGGGCGTGAGGCTGGATTCCGACGCACGGGACGTAGCGGTCTCCGGCAACCGGGCCTACGTTGCGGACGACGAGGACCTCGTGGTACTGGATATCTCCGTGCCGTCTTCCCCTTGCATCGTGGGGAGCCTGTACGGGGTCGGCGCCCTCGCGGTTGCGGTGGCCGGCACCTTCGCATACGTGGGGACTTACGGAGGCCTCGATGTCGTCGATGTCTCGAACCCGGCCTCCCTGCGCCAGATCGGCCATCTGAGCCTGCCCGGCTATTCCGTAAGCCGGTTGGTGGTCATCGGCCCCTACATCTACGTGGCCGACTGCACCGCCGGTCTCATGGTCGTCAACGTCTTCAACCCGGCCGCCCCGCGATTTGCCGGATTCGTCCAAACCCCGGGGCCGGCGGCAGACGTCACGGTGGTGGGCTCCCACGCCTACGTGGCCGACTGGAATACCATCCTCGATGTGATCGATGTCTCCAATCCCGGGAGGCCGGTCGTCGTGGGCACTGCCAACCGTGCGGGCCAGGGATGCGGCGTGGCGGTGGTCGATGGAATCGCCTATGTGGCGCAGCACGACTTCGGACTCCGGGTCATCGACGTCTCGAATCCGGCCTTCCCTCACATTGTCGGTGGCGCCGATTCCGCCGGCGTGGCGACCGCCGTCGCGGTAGGGGACAAGCACGCCTTCGTGCTCGACGACTCCGGTCTGCAGGCGTTTGACATCTCCCGACCCGAACGACCTCGCGCGACGGGGCATCTGGGCACGGGGGCGATCGAGGCGGTGAGGGTCCGCGGCCCCTATGCCTACATCGCCGGCTCCAACGCGGGCCTTGAGGTGATCGACATTCAAAACCCGGTGTCTCCTCCGGTCATCGGCGCGGTGGATACGCCTGGCTTCGCCTTTGGCGCGGCCGTTGCCGGTGGCTACGCCTACGTGGCGGATGGCAATTCCCTGCAGGTGATCGACGTCCGAAAGCCGGGTGAACCGGTCATCGCCGGAACCGCACCCGTGCCGGGCTACGCGATGAACGTGGCCGTGGCGCCGCCCTATGCCGGCCTCGCAACCGGGAATTCCGGTTTCCAGGTTGTGGACGTCTCCAATCCGACACGGCCAGCGCTGGCTGGGGGCGTGGCCACGCCGGGGTACTGCCTGGCCGTGGCCTTGGCCGGCCGGTACGCCTATGCCGCAGGCGATGTCTCCGGCCTGGACGTGGTCGATCTGGCCAACCCCGCCTCGCCGCGCATCGTCGGCAATGCGCCCACCCCGGACACACCGTTCGGCGTCGCAGTGGCGAACGGGTACGCCTACGTCGCCGACTGGGGATCGGGCCTCCTGGTCATGGATCTCTCGATGCCTTCCGCGCCGCGCCTTGTCGGCAGCCTGAGTACAGGTGGAGATGCCGTGGCGGTGGACGTGTCCGGCGGCTATGCCTACGTGGCGGATTACGACACCGGCCTTCGCATCTGCAACATCGTCGACCCGACCTCGCCGCAGCTGGTCGGCGGAGTTCGATTCTCCTATCCCCCGACAGGCGTAGCGGTCCGGAACGACCGCGCCTACGTGACGCTTGAGATGAGCGGCCTTCTGGTCGTGGACGTCTCCAACCCTCGTTGGCCGCGGGTCATTGGGGGAATGAGCACCCCGGATTGGGCCGAGGGCGTGGCTCTCGCTCAGGATTTCGCCTGCGTGGCCGCGAGCAATGCCGGCCTGCAACTGCTGCCGATTGAGTGTTCCGGGGTGGCGGACGCGTTCGGCGGCGCGCCATCCCCTCCGGACCTTCGCCTGCTTGTAACTCCCAACCCGAGCAGAGGCGTGACCTGGATCCATGTCACGTTGCCGCTGCGGGGTCCGGTGGAGCTGAGCGTCTTTGATCCGACCGGTCGGACCGTCCGGCGGCTGGTTTCGAGCCCCTTGGCCGCGGGGGAGCATGGCTTTTTCTGGGACGGGCGGGATGAGACGGGGCGTTTGGCGCCCGACGGTGTATACGTCCTGCGGTTGAAGTCGGCGGGCGGTGTCGTTGCGCAGAAGCTGACCTGGGTCCGGTGAGTCGCTGGACCGGTGGCTGAATCCGGAACCAGTAGGCTCTCTGGAGAAGCGCGGATGGCGATGAAAGTGCTGATCCGGTTGATGTCGCCGGCCTGTCGCCCGGCTCTGGCCGCCGGCGTCCTCGCCTCCCTTCTTCCCTTTGCGCCCGCGCGCGCGGATTGGGCGACCGGATTCCAGCTTCCCGGCTGGCTGGACGGCGCGGTCAACGCCTTGCAGCACCGCGGCCGCGGCCCGGGCCAGTCTACATCGCCGGGCTACGCGCCCGGCACAGAAAGGACAGGTGGGTAGTGCCGTGGAAGACTCTGCTCGTGCCGATCTTGCTGCTAACTTCGGTCACTTCCATAGCTCCTGCAGAAACACACGACGGCTCGGACACAACGTGCCAGATCACAGGTCAGGTCTTCGTGGTCACCCGCGGGGGCGACAGCGTAAAGCTCGGCCTGGTTCGAGTTTCCGTACTGGCCGAGGCTACAATCAAGTCCTCCATTAACGGAACCGCAAGGCGTGGTCCGTCCGAAAGGGCAGACTTTCGCGCCCGTGCTCGAAAACTGAGTGCCGAGATTGACACCCTCGGCTCCCACGGCCAGGACGCACAGCCTCAGCAGACCGAGCTCTCTCGCCTCCTCGATGCCGTCGCCGATGTTGGCTCCCCTGGCTATTACTTCGACGCGCTACCGGCCGGCATCTATGCGACGAAGACCGACGCGGACGGGAAGTTCGCCATACGACTTCCCCGGACTGGTCGCTGTGCAGTCGTGGCCAGAGCAACCCGTGAGGTCGGGGGCGATATGGAAGTGTATTACTGGATGGTCTGGGCAAGTTGCGCGTCGCTCCCAGAACAGCTCCTGCTTAGCAATGACAACATGCTTGGCGGTCAGTGTGAGATTGCGTCTCGCTGCCATGGATCGAGTAGTGCGGTGTTTCAGGTTCGCCGGACAGTTCGTCGATTCCTGGGTCAAGCTCGCCGCATCGGCTATGAGGGCCTAGCGAGGTTCTACAATGCACGTTTCACGAAGGTTCCTGGCAGCCACAGCCATCGCCGTCCCCTCCGGCCTGGCAATCGCCTGGGTAGACACCCGCCCCCACTGGGATGACACCGGCATCACCGCAGGCGCGGTCATCGTCGCTGCCGGGCTCTCGACATTCCTGGGCCTGCGCTGGTGGGCCTCCGCTCTCATCGTGGCATGCCCGCTCCTGCTGGCCGAGGTGCCCAAGGCGGGTTGGCGCCTTCTGATCGTCCTCGCCCTCGCGGTCCTCGGGTCCTTGCTGGGCCGAGCCCTCCGCGTCCGGCGCGCCTGACCGGCATCCGACCGGTAACCGATCCGACCAATCTCCGTCCAAGGTCACGGACGGTGGTGGGCGTCCGTCCCTCACTCCGGCCCGAACCCGCGCAGGCGGCACGGATCGTCCCGGCAACGCACGGCTTGGACGATCGGCAGGATCCTCCGGCATCCCGCCAAAGGAAAGGAACGAGGAATGAGCGGCAGACCAGATTCGACCAGGAGGGACTCGCGCGGCTTGGTAATCGGGAGCTCTCTCCGAACGATCTTTCGGCAAACGACTCCACGGCCCGCGGGCAGCCGGTGTCCACGCGGCGCTGTCTGGGTCACCGCAATTCTGCTGCTCGTCCCCGCCACGCAGCCGGCCCGCGCCCAGACCGGGGTCTTCACGCTGAGCGGAGGGAGCGCCACCGAAACCAACCAGACCTACACCGCCACCCTGACCGATCAGTCGTCGGTCTACGTGCTCAACTCTGGCCATCTCACGCTGAACACCTGCACGATGCAGAAGACCGGAGATTCCTCGAACCTCAACAACAGCAGCCAGTACGGCCTCAACGCGGCCATCCTCGCCACGACCTCCAGCTCGATCATCCTGAACGGCGGCTCCGTGACCTCGAACGCTTCCGGGGCCAACGGGCTGTTCGCCACGGGCTCGAGCACGACCGTCAACATGACCAACGGCACCATCACGACGGGCGGAGATCTCTCCCACGGCGTCGACGTGACCTACGGTGGAACGATCACCCTCTACGGCGTCAACATCACGACCACCGGGGCCAGTTCCTCCGCGCTGGCCACCGACTTCGGCGGTGGAACGGTCAACGTGACCGGTGGGACGATCTCCGCCTCCAATACCTCGCAGAACAGCCACTCCGCCGGGATCTACTCGACCGGCAGCATCTCCGTTTCGGGCGCCAGCGTCACCTCCCTGGGAGACTGCGGCGGCGTCATTGACGGGGCCAATTCGATCACCTTGACCAACACTGCGCTGTCCGGCGTAGTCGAGGGAATCAAGATCTGGAGGACGGCGCCGGGCAGCGGGACGGCCACCGTGACCATCACCGGCGGGTCGCTTTCATCCTCGGACGGCGACGGGTTCTACTGCACCGGCTCATCGGTGACGGCGGCGCTCACGCTCAAGGGCGGCGCCACGGTCCGCGCCGGCACCGGCAACATGGTCAACGTGAACACATCGGCCGTCGCCACCCTCACCGTGGTCGGGTCGTCTCCCTCCGGCAACCTGGTGGCCGACGCCACCAGCACCCTGAGCACGGTTCTTCAAAGCAGCTCCATGCTCACCGGGACCGCCACCGGCGCGGCCCTCTCGATCGGCTCCACCAGCGAGTGGACCGTCACCGGGACTTCGACCTTGACCGTCCTGACCGATCCAACCGGGATCTCAGGTCTCACGATGACCAACATCATCGGGAACGGCAACGTCGTCTATTACAACTCCGCGCTTGCCGGCAACTCCTGCCTGCAGGGCAGGACATACACGCTCGTGAACGGCGGCATCTTGACCCCGTCGGGCGGCGCCTCGGTGAACCCGGGCGGGATGCCTGGCTTCGTTCTCGCGCAGAATCAGCCCAATCCCTTCAGCGGCGCGACGTCGATCGGATTCCAGATCCCGAGCCGGTCCTATGTGTCGCTCCGGATCTACGATCCGGCGGGCCGCCAGGTCGCCACGCTCGTCGACGGGCTCTGCGACGCGGGAAGCCACCAGGCGGCGTTCGTGGCGGGAGCACTTCCGAGCGGGGTCTACTACTGCCGTCTGCTCGCGGGTGGACGGACGCAATCCAGGAGTTTGATCATCGAGCGATAAGACCAGGCGCCCTGTTGAGGGCCCAAGGCGGCCGCTTCCGTGATCCCGGAGCGGCCGCCTGATTTTCAGCCCACCGCGACCGGAACCGGCTCGAAGCCGTATTTCTCCCGCGCCACGCGATCGGCCACCTCGCGGCACCGCCGGTTGTACTCGATGATCCCGCCGTCCAGGTCGCCGAATTCACAGATCCGGCACTTCGGGCTTGAGGTCACGGCGCCGAATTCCTGCTTCGCCTCCCTCATCTCAACCAGGTTGTCCCGCGGAAAGCACGGCACCAGGGGGTTCGCCGAGACGTTCTGGTACTCGCTGTTCGGTCCGCGGGCACGCTCGGGCCGGCTACCGCACGGCCGGGTCCCCATCCGGGGGATGCGCCTCCTCCGTCGCGTGATTCGTGCCGGCGGTGACGTAGGGGAAAGATGGATCAGCGTCGTTCCCTTGCCAGGATGCCGCCCATGCGATAGCGTCCGGCCCGGTCTCCGGCGAAGTCGGGAAAGAATCGGCATGAAATCCGCGCACCTCGATCCACAGCGTCTGGTCGTTCAGGCGATCATCGTCCTCGCCGGAGCCTGCCTGTTCCTGCCGATGCTCGGCCAGGCGCGTCTCTTCGATTGGGATGAGATCAACTTCGCGGAGTCGGCCCGCGAGATGATCACGACAGGCAATTACTCCATCGTGCAGATCAACTACGCGCCGTTCTGGGAGAAGCCTCCGCTCTTCCTCTGGATGCAGGCGCTCTCCATGAAGGCGCTCGGCGTCAACGAATTCGCCGCCCGATTCGTCAATGCCATTTGCGGCATCGTCACCCTGCTGGCGCTCTTCCGCATCGGCCGCCGGCTGTTCGATCGCCGTTTCGGGCTCATCTCGGGCGCTCTGCTACGCGGGCTCGTGTCTGCCTTTCTTCTATTTCCGGACCGGGATCATCGATCCCTGGTACAACCTGTTCACCTTTCTGAGCGTGACTGCCCTCATCCGGTACGCGGGTCCCGATCCGCCTGGCGGAGGCGCCTTCCGCTTTCTGGCGGAATCCGCGCTCTTCCTCGGGCTGGCGGTGCTGACCAAGGGACCGGCGGCGGTGCTGGTGTTCGGATTGACGCTGGCCGTCATGGCTGTCGCGCCACGGGTCCGCTGGCGGCGGCGGGTCCAGCCGGTGGTCGGCCCGTTGCAGTTTCTCCAACCGGCCACAGACCCGTTGCGGCCTCTGCAGCCGGCGCAGGGCTCGGAGCAGCCTTCAGAGCCGCCTCGCGCGGCGCCGACGCGTTTCCGTCCGCTCCATGGCCTGGCGTTTCTCCTGATTTTCGGGTTGGTCGCAAGCTCCTGGTTCCTGTCGGAGATCGCGAAGGGCCGCGCCTCGCTCATCGGGGACTTCCTTCGCTACCAAAGGCAACTGTTCCTGACCCCCGGCGCTGGGCACGGAGGGTTCCTGCTCTACCATTTCGTGGTGCTGCTGATCGGCGTGTTTCCGTCTTCCGTGCTGGCGCTGCCGGTCCTGTTTCGAGGTTGGTCGATCCGGGCGCCACGGAGACGAGTTACCGGCGTATCACCCGCATCGCGGCAGGTCGCCGGCTCACCTGCTGCTGCGCCGGTCGCGGGACTTGACTCCGTCGCAGGTTCTCCGCCGGACCCGAGCCGAGGGCCGGCCACCTCGTCGCGGGATCGGTATCAAGAGTGGATGAAGGCGCTTTTCTGGGTCGTGCTCATCCTCTTCACCATCGTGCGGACCAAGATCATCCACTATTCCTCGCTCTGCTATTTCCCGCTGACCTTCCTGGCCGCCGTCCAGGTGAACGCGCTTCTCGGAGACAACCGCACGCCGGGTCGGGCGGTTTCATCCCTGCTGACTTCGATCGGCGGATGCATTGCGCTGGTCGCCGCGGCCATTCCCTTGGTCGACGTGCTCAAGGGACCTCTCATCGCCGCGGGCTGGATCAAGGACGGATTCGTGCTCGGGCAGCTGCGGATGAGCGGCGGCTGGACGGTCTGGGATGAACTGCCCGCCGCGATCCTGTTCGGCGGGTTGCTGATCTACTGGATCCTGCGGAGATCGACTCCGCGAGCCGTCCTGTATCTCTACGGCGTGACGCTCGGGTTCATGCTGTCTGCGCTGCTCCTGCTTGTCCCTCGCATTGAACGGTACACGCAGGGACCGGCCATCGACTTCTATGAATCGATGGCCGGAAAGCCGGTGACGGTGAGCACGCTCGGATTCAAGAGCTATGCCCAGCTTTTCTACTTCCGGAAGCCTCCACCGAACGGCTCGGAGGCCCGGACGCCGGAGTCACTCCTTACCGGGCCCATCGACCGGGATGCCTGGTTCGTCGCCAAGGTGACGCAGAAGGCGCGATACCTTGCGGAGCATCCGGAGCTGAAGCTCGTCGGAGAAGAAGGCGGCTTCGTTTTCCTGCTGCGCCCTCGTCTGATCAGACCAACCGGGCGTCCAATGTGATCTGGACGCCGGCCAGCGCCTTTGAGACCGGGCAGTTCAGTTTGGCGTCCTCGGCCTGCGCCTGGAAGTCCGCCGCCTTCATTCCCGGAACTTCCGCCTCGGTCGTCAGCTCGATCCGGGTGATGGCGAAGCCGCCGCCACTCTGCTCCAGATGCACTTTGGCCTTGGTGTCGACCCGCACCGGCGTGTGGCCCGCCTTTCCGAGTCCCGCCGAAAGGGCCATGGAGAAGCAGCCCGCGTGGGCGGCTCCGATCAACTCCTCGGGATTGGTGCCGGTGCCGGACTCAAACCGTGAAGCGAAGGAATACGAGCCTTGAAAGGCGCCGCTGCCGAGCTTCATCGATCCGCGTCCCTCGCGCAGAGATCCTTCCCATCGTGCTTCCGCGTTTCTGACTGCCATTTTCGAACCCTCCTTTGTACCGCGATTGTCCAGGATCCGGAGCCGGACGGCAAGGACTGGCGACGCCCGCGCGGCTCTTTCCCTGCGGACCTCTCAGAACGTCATTGGCGGTTCCGAATCCTAATGCACGCGCCCGAACACGTAGAAGAGCAGGCTGACCGCGCCCAGCACCCAGGCCCCACCCCGGACCTCGCGCCGTCGCCCTGTGATCGTCTTCATCAACGGATACAGCACCAGCCCGGCCGTCAGCCCGTTGGCCACGTTATAGGTGAACACCATCATCACGATCGTGACGAAGGCGGGCACGACTTCGCCCAGGTCGTCGAAACGGATCTCCTTCAGCGACGAGAGCATGAGAAGCCCGACCACGATGAGGGCCGGGCCATAGGCGTAGGTGAGCGTCTGGAACGGCGCGACGAGCGGCAGCAGGAAGAGCGAGACCAGGAAGAGCGCTCCGACCACGAGCGCGGCCAGTCCGGTGCGGGCGCCCTCCTGCATTCCGGCTGCGGACTCGATGAAGGCGCCGGTCGTGCTCGTCCCGAGGATCGGCGCCGCCATGCAGCACACGGCGTCCACCATCATCGGCCGCTCCACCTGCGGAAAGCGCCCCTCTTCATCCAGGATCCCCGCCGCCGCGCCCAGGCCCATCAGGGTTCCGGTCGTGTCCAGAAAGGCCATCAGGATATCAGGTGAGTCCAGGCCCGTTCGTGCTGCCCCCCTCGCGGGGACCAGCTCCGGCGATCCCCGAGCCAGGCGGATCGAGCTGGTGCCACGCAAAGCCGATCGGATCGCGCGGCGGACCGACGTGAGTCCAACCGGCCGATTCGTTGACATTCTCCGGTGGACTCCTGAGAATGCCGCTGGACGCGGCAGGAGCGAGCGGTCGCATCGGGAAATCCGACGCGCGCTGGAGCCACCGGCGGCAGCTCCGGCCCGATGCAGCCCGGACGGCCGAAGATGATGTCGCTCGGGCTGCAGAGCCCGGCCGAACGCAGCCCCGTTCGCGAAGGATCGGACCGATCTGGTGGAGCCTTTGTACAAAATCCTCGTCTTGACCAATCTCTATCCCGGCGGGCGGATCGCCATGCGCGGGAGCTTTGTGCAGAACCAGGTCGCTTCGCTCGAGCGGCTCGGCCATTCGGTCCGGGTCGTGGCCATCGACGGAGTCCGGACTCGCTGGGACTACCTGGGCAGCCTTCGCCGCCTGCGCCGCGCGCTGGCTGAGGAGCGGTTCGATCTGGTCCATGCCCACTACGGGCTGACCGGGTTCATCGGAGCCACGCAGCGCCGGGTCCCTCTGGTCCTGACGCACCTCGGCTCCGATCTTCTCTGGAAGCGGCAGCGCGGCCTCTCGCGCCTGGCGGGGCGACTGGCCGATTGCAATATCGTCATGACGCGGCAGATGGCCGGGATCCTCGATCGGCCCAATGCCTGTGTCCTCCCCAACGGGACCGATCTGGAGATCTTCCATCCGGAGCCGCCGGGGGACGCGCGACGCCGTCTGGGATGGCCCGCGGACGAGTTCCTGGTCCTCTTCCCCAGCAATCCGGGCCGGCCGGTCAAGAACTTCCACCTGGCGGAGGAGGCCTGCCGGGAGGCGCAGCGGCTGGCTCCGCATCCGATCCGTCTGGTCGTCTTTCACAATCGACCGCAGGAGGAGTTCAATCTCGCGCTCAACGCCGCTGACGTCTGCCTTTTGACCTCGCATTGGGAGGGCTCGCCCAACGCCGTCCGCGAATCGATGGCCGTGGGTCTGCCGGTCGTCAGCGTGGCGGTCGGCGATGCCCCCGAAATGCTGGCCGGTGTGGAACACTGCCGGATCTGCCCGCGTGATTCCGTCGCGCTCGGCGCTGCGCTCACGGAACTGGCGGAAAGGCGGAGCAACGCCGGCGACTTTCTGCGGCATTCCGGGCGGTCGGCCGTCGAGCCGTTCTCGGTCAGTGCTGTGGCCCGCAAGCTGACCGTGATCTACCGGCTGGTTCTAGCGGGCGAGCGTCGCGGGGATCGGATCCAGCGGGAGATCGATGCTCTGGCGCTGTAGCTGCAGGCGTCACTCCCCGGCGCCTCCGAGACCAGGGCCGTCCGCGCCACGTCTTCTTACGCATCCTGGCCCAGGAGGCGTGGTGATTCTTCGGTGACCAGGAATGGTACGCTGTTTCACGGAAGCCCTTGATGTGGCTACAGTCAAACCAGGAGGTGGCCCATGACGAACAGTGCCGACCGCATCGAGAAGACGATCGTGCTCCGCGCGCCGCTCGCCCGCGTCTGGCGCGCCATCAGCGACGCCCGGGAGTTCGGAAGCTGGTTCGGGGTCGAGTTCGACGGCCCGTTCATCGCCGGGGCGCGGATCCGCGGGCGGATCACCCCCACAAAAGTCGACGCGGAGGTCGCGAAGGCCCAGGAGCCCCATTCCGGGAAGACGTTCGAGTGCAGCCTCGATCGCATCACACCAATGCGACTCTTCTCCTTTCGCTGGCATCCCTTCGCCATCGATCCCGCCGTCGACTATTCGCGCGAGCCGATGACACTCGTCGCCTTTGAGCTGGAGGAGGTCACCGGCGGCACGAAGCTCACCATCACCGAGTCCGGTTTCGACCGCATCCCGATCGAGCGCCGGGCCGAGGCGTTTACGAGCAACGACCAGGGCTGGGAGGGACAGACGAAGCTCATCGAGAAGTATCTGGCCGCATCTTCATGACCACTGATCCGCCGAGAACCGTGGACGGAACCGGCCGCGCCCCCGCGCTGCCGGTCGAAGCGGTTCGACTGTGCAAGACCTACGGAGGGGTCACGGCGGTCGACGGGATCGACTTCGTCGTCCGTCATGGAGAGTGCGTCGGCTTTCTCGGCCCGAACGGCGCAGGCAAGACCACCACCGTGCGGATGCTCACCTGCTTCACGCCGATCACCTCCGGAACGGCCTGCGTCCTGGGGTTGAGCGTGAGCACCCACCCGCGGCAGATCAAGCAGTCGCTGGGCATCTGCCCCCAGGAGGACAACCTCGATCCCGACTTCAGCGTGCTGCAGAACCTGCTGGTCTACGCCCGGTACTTCGACCTGCCGGCAGCCGAGGCTTGCCGCCGAGCCGCCGAGCTGCTCGAGATGATGCAGCTCACGGAAAAGGCCGGGGCCAAGATCCGCGAGCTGTCGGGCGGGATGAAGCGCCGGCTCATGCTGGCCCGGGCGCTCATCAATCGGCCGCGGCTGCTCGTCCTGGATGAGCCGACGACCGGCCTGGATCCGCAAGCCCGCCACCTGATCTGGCAGCGGATCCGCCAGCTCCGAACCCAGGAGGGCGTCACCGTCCTCATCACCACGCATTACATGGAGGAGGCGACCCAGCTCTGCGACCGCGTCATCCTGATGGACGGAGGCCGGATCCTGCTGGAAGGACGGCCGGAGGAGCTCATCGCCCAGGAGATCGGGCGCGAGGTCGTGGAGGTCTGGAACGCAGGCGCCGAGTTCCGGGCTTTTCTGGGGGCGTCTCCCTGGAGATTCGAGGAGGCGGAAGACCGTGTCTACATCTACGATCGCGACGGAGGCGCGGCGGCCGCAGCCATCCAGGAGCGGTTCCCCGGTCAGGATCGGCTCATCCGGCGCGCCACCCTCGAGGACGTGTTTCTGCACCGGGCCGGGCGTACGCTGAAGGAGTAGTCGGCTCGACACCCGATCCCGTCGAGGGACACGGCCAGCCTGGAGAGGATGGAGCGATCGATGCCCTGGACCGAGGTCTTCCCGAACACCTCCCGGCGGGCTTTCCGCGTCTGGCAGCGGAACGCGGACGTGTTTCGTTCCACCATCCTGGTCAATTTCATCCCGCCGCTCCTCGAGCCGGTCCTCTACATCGCGGCGTTCGGATTCGGCTTGGGCAGCCTGGTGCGGACCGTTCCCTACCTGGGCGGACAGATCCGGTACCTGAACTTCATGGTTCCCGGAGTGATCTCCGTCGCGGTCATGTTCTGGTCCTACTTCGAGACCACCTACGCGTCCTTCGTGCGGATGTACTACCAGCGCACTTTCGACGCCATCATTGCGACGCCGCTTCTGGTCGAGGACGTCATCGCCGGAGAGTGGATCTGGGGGGCCACCAAGGCGGTCATGTCTTCCACGATCATGCTGGTCATGATCGGCGCGTTCGGGCTGGTCCGATGGCCCGAAGGCCTTCTGGTGGTGCCGCTGGCGGCCCTGGGCGGGCTGCTCTTCTCGGCGCTCGGCCTCATCACGACCTCCCTGGTCCCGCAGATCGATTCCTTCAATGTCGCCCAGTTTCTCCTGATCTTTCCGATGTTCCTCTTCAGCGGGACCTTCTTCCCGATCCAGATCCTGCCCGGCTGGGCCCGAAACATCGCCATGATCCTGCCGCTTACCCATGTGTCGCTCTTGATCCGCGGAGCGGTTCTCGGACGCGTGCCGCCGGCCTGGGGCCTGAGCGTGGCCTATCTTCTGGGGCTGACCGTGATCTCCTCCGGCCTCGCCATGGTGCTCATGCGGAGGAGGCTCGTGGCATGAGACCGGCGCGTTCTCGACGACCCGCGGCGTTTCCGACCCACCGGCGATGGCGAGGTCGGTGATGGTCCCGCCGGTGGCGACGCGCGCGAACGGAGCGCCGGTGATCGCGGCGCGCGCCCGGGCCCCTTGGCACGGCGCCCCGGTGATCCGCGCGACGTCGATCGTTGCATCGGTGTCTCTGGCGGTGATCCTGCTGGCCGGCTGCTCTCTCGGCCCCGCCCACGTCGACAAGGTTCCGCCCGCGACCGTGCAGCTTCAGGTCGCCGCGACCACGGACACCTCCGTCAGCCTGACCTGGATCGCCCCCGGCGACAACGGAAACGTCGGTCAGGCGGCGTCCTACGATCTGCGCTACCGGACGCCCGATCTGACCCCGGCCGAGTTCGATTCGGCGACGCAGGTGACGAGCGGAGTTCCCACTCCGGCTCTGGCCGGAACCCGTCAGACCGCCGTCGTGGTCGGTCTCACGGCGCTGTCCCACTACGGATTCGCGCTGCGGACGGCCGACGCGGTCCCCAACTGGTCCGATCTCTCCAACATCGTGGAGGCGGTCACTTCGCCTTCATCCAAGCCCGACCGTCGATGGGACGTTCCGCGTGAGGCTCCGACCATCCAGGCCGGCATCGACTCGGCCGCGGTCGGAGACTCGGTCGTCATGGCCAGCGGCACCTATCACGAGCATGACATCCGCCTGAAACCGGGAGTGATCGTGCGAAGCGCCGTCGGATCGCCCGACTCGGTGATCGTCGATGCGCAATCAGCCGGAGCCGTCTTCGTCGCGAGCGGAGTGGACAGCACGACCGCCCTCATGAACCTCACCCTGGCCAACGGCGCCGCCGGGCAGGGCGCGGGGTTGAGCTGTCTGGCCTATGCCTCGCCGCTGATCGCGAACTGCATCTTCCGCAACAACCAGGCGATCGGCCAGGGAGGCGGCCTCTACTGCGAGGA
Organism: Candidatus Eiseniibacteriota bacterium; assembly: GCA_963833505.1. GTDB lineage: Bacteria > Eisenbacteria > RBG-16-71-46 > CAIMUX01 > CAIMUX01 > CAWHYG01. The sequence goes on from CAWHYG010000004.1 coordinate 329,282, forward strand.
TTACTCCTCGCCGCTCGTGCGCGGATGCGTGTTCCAGGGCAACGGCGCGCAGATGGGAGGCGCGGCCTGCTGCGTCCTCTACTCTTCCCCGGCCTTCAGTCAATGCGCCTTCACCGGAAACGCCCAGATCGGCGAATTCGGGGGAGCACTTTACTGCGCTTCCTATTCCTCGCCGACCCTGACCGGCTGCACGCTGGCGGGGAATTCCGCCGGCACCTCCGGCGGCGCCCTCGACTGCCAGGACTTCTCATCCCCCCAGGTCACCGGCTGCATCTTCTCGGGGAATTCGGCGGGAGGCGACGGCGGCGGTCTCGCCTGCGCGTCTCACGCCTCTCCCACCGTCGCCGCCTGCACGTTCTATCAGAACTCCGCCGTCCGCGGCGGAGCCATCTCGGTGCGCGAAGGAGCCAGGCCGACCGTGACCAACTCCATCCTCGCGTCCACTTCCGGAGGCGCGACCGTCGCCTGCCAGGACACCAGCACGGTGACTTTCACCTGCTCCGACCTTTTCGGCAACCCCAAGGGGGATTGGGTCGGATGCGTGGCCGGACAGGACCAGGGCAGCGGCAACCTGTCGGTCGACCCGCTGTTCTGCGCGCCGCAGAACGGAGATTTTTCGCTTCAGAGCAACAGTCCTTGTCAGGCCGGCGGGACCTGCCCCCTGATGGGAGCCGTGTCGACGCCATGCGGCGGCCTGGTGCGGAGGCGATGACCTTGCGGCGCTGTGGTGCAGAGGCGATGACGGTGCGCCGGCCGGGCGCCAGGGCGATGGCCGCGCTGCCGCCGGGTTACGAAGCGGCCAGCCTCACTGTCCTCGCGGCAATCGTGGCCCTGGCTTTCGTCACGGGTTGCACCAAGACCGCGACGACCCCAAGCCAATCCGGCCCGACGTCCACCACCCCCGGCAAGACCTACCACGTGCCCGGCGATGCTGCCACCATCGGCGCGGCGCTATCCGCCGCCGGCTCGGGCGACACGATCATCGTGGCCTGCGGAACCTACACAGAACACGACCTCATCATGAAACCGGGCGTCTGCCTCCGGAGCGCGACCAGCGACACCGGATGCGTGGTGATCAACGCCGGCGGCAAGGGGCGGGTCATGGCCTGTCTGGACAACCTCACACCGACCGCGGAGATCATCGGACTGACCCTGACCGGCGGCAAGGCGAGCGTCGGCGCCGGGCTCTGGTGCAATGAGTCCTCTCCGACGATCGAGCGCGTGATCTTTCGCGGGGACTCCGCGACCAGCACGGTTTCGGGAGGTGCGGGACTGTACTGCTACCATTCCTCGCCCGTCCTCACGGACTGCCGGTTCCTCGACAATCACGCATCCACCGCGGGAGGAGGACTGGCCTGCGACTCTTCTTCCCCCACGCTGACCAACTGCACCTTTACCGGCAACACCGCGGGCGAAGGCGCCGCCCTCTACTGCGTGGACTCGGCGGAGCCGAGCTTCACGACCTGCGTCATCGAGGGCAACACCGCCGGCGCTCCGGGAGACAGCCTGGGAGCGGGCGGAGGCGTGTTCTCCGACGGAGGCGCGCCCGCGCTCACAAGCTGCACGATCGAGGACAACCGCGCATTCCGGCAGGGAGGCGGCGGCGTCTGCCTGCGCAACTCGGGAGGCGTCCTGACGAGCTGCCTGCTCCAGGGGAATCAGGCCGACAGCTCCTCGGGCGGCGGAATGCTGTGCTCTCGGACCTCCGCTCTGCTCGTGGACTGCACGTTTCAGGCCAATTCGTCCGGCAGCCGCGGGGGCGGTCTGCGTTGCGAAGACTCGCCGGCGCCGACGCTTCAGAGCTGCGCGTTCACGAGCAATGCCGCTTCTCTCGGCGGAAGCGCCGTGTCCCTGCTGGGCGCCGACCCCAAGATCTTGAACTGCGGTTTCTCGGACAACGCCGTGGCCGATTCGGGTAGCGTGATTCACTGCGTCAACGCGACGCCGACTTTTACGGGATGCAGCTTCACCTCCTCCACCGCGCGCCGGCTTGGGGGCTTCGCTTTCTGTCAGGGCGCCTTGCCGTCGTTCCTGCAATGTGTCTTTTCCGGCAACTCCGCCCCGCGCGGAGGCGCCATCGCCTTCCTGCGGATTCCGGCGTCCGGGCAGGTGTTTCAGGATTGCACGTTCTCCGGGAACAGCGCCGGCCTGGCCGGCGGGGCGATCTACTGCGACCATGCTTCTCCCGGCTGCACCGACTGCTCCTTCACCGGGAATCACTGCGACGCTCGAGGCGGCGCCGTTCTCTGCGACTCCTCCTCGACGGTCGACTTCGCAAGCTGCGCCTTTTCCGCCAACACGGCGGCGGCCGGAGCGGGGCTCGACGCCGAGGGCTCTTCGCCCGTGCTCACCGCCTGCACCTTCTCGTCGAACGTCGCCGACAGCGCCGGCGGCGCCCTTGCGATTTACGGTCCCTCCGCCCCGAACGCGAGCCAATGCACCATTGAAACCAACCAGGCGCCGATCGGCGCCGGATTGCTTTCGGCCGGAGGTTCCACCCTCACGTTGTCGGATTGCCTTTTTACCGGGAACACCAGCACTGGCGAGGGCGCGGGCGTGCTGGGAATCGGGGGCGCCAATCTGAGCCTTCTCCGCTGCACCCTCGCCCAGAATCATGCCGGAGGCATCGGCGGCGGGCTGGCGGAGGACGACAGCGCTTCCGCCACCTTGGGCGACTGCCTGCTGCAGTTGAACCAGGCTGATCAGGGCGGAGGCGGGCTCGCCCTCATGGGGGGCGCCACCGGCCAGCTTACCGGCTGCGACTTCACCGGCAACATGGACAGCAACCCGGGCGGAGGCGCGCTCCTATGTCAGGGCGCCAACCTCACCCTGCAACACTGCGGCTTCGAGGACAACCAGAGCCCCGGGCCGGGAGGCGCGCTGCGCTCGGTGAATGCATCGCCTTCGATCCAGACCTGCGTCTTCGCCGGAAACACCGCGGGCCAGGGGGGCGGCGTGGAAGTCGAGCAGGGAACCGTGAGCCTGAGCGGCTGCCTCTTTCACGCCAACTCGGCCCAGACCGGCGGGGGCGTCGTCGCCGGGGCGGGCTCCATTCTTACGGTGGATCACACGATCATCGCTTTCGGAGCGGGAGGGGCCGCGCTCTCCTGCAATCAAGGACAAGCGACGCTGTCCTGCTGCGACGTGTTCGGGAATTCCGGTGGCGACTGGTCGGGTTGCCTGGCGGGACAGGACAGCTCCGCCGGAAATTTCTCCGCGGATCCCGTGTTCTGCGATCCTACCGATCGGGATTTCGCGCTTCAGCCGGGATCTCCGTGCGCGCCGGACAGCGCGTGCGGTCTCATCGGTCCACGGCCGGTGGGATGCGGCCTTCTCGCTCAGGCCCGACCGGGCGTCGCGGGACGGGTCGCCCTCAGGGCGGGTAGTGCCAGGATGCCGGCCCGATCACCCGATCATGGATCCAGGCGTCCGGTATCGTCGACCACAGCACGACCGCCAGCCATCCGTGTGAAATCGCGACGGTGAGCCGTCCTCGCCACGCTCGCCGGCCTCGCCTATGGTTGGGACCTCCTTCAGCCTTCCGCGCCGAGGTCCGTCGAAAGATCGATCTCCCGCGGCTGCCCGTCCACGTAGGAGGTGATGCTCGAAGGCACGCCCAGATCCGCGTTGCCGCGGTAGAGCGACTGCAGCGCCTGGATATCAGGCACATCGCCGGTGATGAGCCCGCCGAGCTGATCGAGAATCCCCAGCTCGCCGGCGCCCAGCTTTTCTTCGGGCATTTGCATCAGGCCCCAGGTATCCCAGGGCAGCAGGGCCATGCCGTTGAGCGCAGCCGCGTCCCGCAACACGTTTCCGCGGATGAACCAGAGCCCCTTCAACTCGAAGATGCCGAACCGGTCCGGATCGGCCTGGCCGAGCCGGCAGCTTCGCCAGGCTTCGCCTGCAACCACGAAACGGTTCCGGGGCACGTCCAGCGGGTCGAAGTCGATCCCGAGGACGCGCCTCTGGATCGCGTCGAGCTGCGCGTCAACCAGCTTCCATCGGTTCTCGCTTTCGTTCCAGTACTCGCAGACCCAGTGGTCCACAAACCACCCGGGTTTGAAGTAGGTCGCGAAGCCGCACCGCGCGCGGGCGGGAATCCCCTGGTGCTGCAACAGGGAAACGAGCAGGACGGTATGATCCCGGCAGGTTCCGAGCAGCTTCCGCTCCGGCGAACGGGCCTCGGTCAACGGTCGCGGATCGAGCTCCGTGATCCGGTCGAGCTTCTGATGCACCGCTCGGATCTGAAGCTCCGCCATCCGCTCAGCGGGAGGCTTGTAGTCGTACTGGGCCGTCCAGTACACGTGGATCATGATGCCCTGGACAATCCGGTCCAGGGCGCCGAGGTCGCCGGACAGCGGTTCGTAAAGGGATCGGCGCCGGCGCGGATCCGTGATCGGATCGAAACGGGCGAATGGCTCGCGGAGTGCGGCCGCGGCGGTGGCTGGGGTCGAATCCGTCATGGCTGAGACTCCCTTCTTTGGGGCGCGAACACGCTGGTGACTGAGGCTCGGCGCGGGCTTGACGGCCCGTGGGGCCGAACTCGTCAAGGCCGCGAACCGCCAAGGGCCCGCGTTCCTCTGCCCCACCAGGATAGCCGCGCCATCCCGAGGCCGGGTGACAAAATCATGGAGCAGCCGGAGCATCCCGAGACCGGTAGCCCGTTCGCGCTCCGGTGATGTACTCTCGATGCGGTCGGTTGACCGGTCTCGATCTTTGAGGTCGCGATCCGCAGTGTTCCCGGGGGGGCCGTTTCGCGGCAGCCGCCCGCTTCATGCGGCAATCGTGCGCGGTTCGGTTTGAGTCGGACATGCCGGTGGGACCGCGGCCTTCGACACGAAAGGAGAAACATGAGACCAACGGCGTTGGCGACATTGATCCTCATGATGTTCCTGATCCTGGCCACGGCCTGCGCCCCGGGCCCGAATCCATCCGAGAAGACGCCCAACGGCCAGGGCAAGGTGGCTGGATTCTGGCTCGGGCTTTGGCAGGGCCTGATCTCTCCCATCACCTTCGTCATCTCGGTCTTTTCCGACAAGGTGCGCCTCTATGAGGTCCACAACAATGGGCGCTGGTACAACTTCGGGTTCGTCCTGGGCGCAGGGCTGTTCCTGAGTGGAGGTGTGCTCGGAAAACGCCGGAGCCGATAGTCTGGTCCTCGAAGACTCGCAACCGATGCAGGCCCTTCGCGTATGGGCCGACTGATCACAATCCGGATGGACCAAGGGCCGCACTCCTCGCGGGCCGGATCGACCTTGCCGTATTGACGATTGCCCGATCCCCAAGTCCCTGCTATAATCAGACGCGGCCGCGATCAGGGGCTCGAACGCGATGGGGCCCCCGAGCCCGGTGATCCGATCGAAGGAGGATGACACCATGCGAGTTTCCATCGCGATTCTGCTGCTGGCGCTGATCGTCCCGCCCGCGGCCGCCAATCAATCCCGGTCGACCGCCTCGTCCGCCGCAGTCCCGAACAATCGGCATGGGGGATCACGGACCGGCCGCGCCCAGGTGCTCCTGCTGGAAACTACCACGACGGCCCTGCCCGAGGCGTTTCAGGCCCATGGTCTCAGTTTTGACGAGTTCTACGGCCCCCCGTGGCCCGATCTCGGTTGCTACTCGGACGTCTTCGTGGGCATGGACGGCGGACTCATCGAGCCTTCCGATCTGCTGCCGCTGGCCAACTACGCGAGCGGAGGCGGTCATCTGCACTTCTACGGCGGTTCCTGCTGGCAGGATTACGTGGACGGGATGAACCAGTACCTCGTGCAGAACAACACCGGCGACTACTGCTGGACCATGGCCTTGGATCTGGTCGTGGTTGATCCGAACAATGGGTTGTCCAGCGGTCTCCCCGCCACCTACGACTGGGCCGACCCGGCCGCCGGTCTCTATCAGTTGCGCGTTCAGGATCCCTCCCTCTGGGTGGCGGCGGACAACGGTGACGGCTACCACATGCTCTTCCTGAAAAACATCGGGTCGGGGTGGTTCGATTGCTGCATCGACTCCCCTTATGTCGACTACTACGCCGGCCAGGATCTGAAGATCCTGGAACAGATCGTCTGGAACATGACGAGCGACGTCCTGGACAAGGAAGGCGCCTGCTGTCTCGGAGACGGGACGTGCGTCGTCACTTACGCTGAGAGATGCGGCGACTACCTCATCGGGATCTTCCTCGGTTGCAGCTGCGATCCGAATCCCTGCGTTCCGGCGGTGCCGGTTGCGCCGGTCACCTGGGGACGGGTGAAGGCGAGGTACCACTAGCCCGCATTATCCCAACAGGGTTCGTCGCGAGGCGCCGGAGACGCCCGTCATCCGGATCCCAGCTCCGGCTCACTCCCGGTGCGCCTGCCCGCCGAGCGTCCTCTCCAGCTCCACCGGGTCCGTCACCGGCGCATCGCAAGCGAAGTCCCGGCAGACGTAGACCGCCGGGACACCGCGCACGGTCGTCTTGCCCTCGAGCAGCGCCCCCGGCTCCGCTCCCTCTCCGCCCGTCCAGGCCTCCACCGCGCGAGGCAGGAACGCCCGACCGATCGCCGCGCGCAGATCCATGGTCCGCGCATCGTCGAGAGGCCCGGCCACGACGATTTCCTGGCGCGGACCCAGGTGCAGATCGAGCGCCAGCAGCATCTGGTGGAACGCTCCCGGGGCGCGTTCCAGCAGACTCCAGGCAGCATGAAGGATCCCTTCGCCCCGCCGTTCCAGGTCGTCTCTGCCGGCGAGCCGGCCCAGGCGCAGCAGAGCACAGGCCGCCATCGAGTTTCCGGAAGGGGTGCTGCCGTCCTGGGCGCTCTTGAGCCGGACGATCAGATCCGTGTGAAACCGGGAGGTGTTATAGAGCATGCCGCCGTCCGTCGGATCCGCGCCAAAGAGCCGGATCATGGTTTCACACAGCTCGCGGGCGGCCTCGAGGTAGCGCCGTAAGAAGGTGGCTTCATAAACATCGACCAGCGCGTTCGCCAGGCCGGCGTAGTCCTCGAGAAACGCCGGCACCCGGCTCCGGCCGTCCTTCCACACGCGGAGAAGACCGTTCCCATCCATCATCCGGTCGAGGACGAAATCAGCGGACCGCCCCGCGGCAAGGACGAAGCGAGGTTCCGCGAAGGCCCGACCCGACCGCGCGAAGGCCGAGATCATGAGCCCGTTCCACGAGCTGAGCACCTTCTCGTCGCGCCCGGGATGAACGCGAGCTTCGCGCGCCGAGCGCAAGCGCTCTCGTGACCGATCCAGGATGCCCTCGATTTCGTCCGCCGGACGGCCGGTCCAGGCCTTAAGGGCTTCGGGGCCCGCGGTGCGATGCAGGATCGAACGACCTTCAAAGTTGCCCGCTTCGTCCACGTCAAACGCCCGGCGAAACAAAACGCCATCCTCCGACCCCAGCACGGCGTCGATCTCCGCCGGCTTCCAGAGGAAGAACCGTCCCTCTTCCCCCTCGCTGTCGGCGTCCTGAGTCGAGTAGAAGCCTCCCTCCGGCCCGGTCATCTCCCGGAGGACATATTCCAGGGTCTCCCGAACGACCCTTTCATAGAGCGGAGCGCGGGTACACTGCCAGGCCTCGAGGTAGGCCAGGGATAGCAGGGCCTGGTCGTACAGCATCTTCTCGAAATGCGGGACGAGCCAGTGGGCATCTGTAGAATAACGATGGAATCCTCCGCCGAGATGGTCGTAGATCCCGCCCGCCGCCATGCGATCCAGCGTGATTCGGACCGCTTTCAGACTCTCCGGATCCTGGTGTCGCTCATGCCATCGGAGCAGGAGTTGCATTCCCATCGAGTGGGGAAATTTCGGTGCGCCCCCAAAGCCTCCGCAGGTTCGATCGAAGCTCTCCAGGAGCGACCGGACCGCAGCCTCGATCGGTGCGGCGGAGAGCCCGCCGGAGCGCGCGCCCGTGCGGTCGCCCGGATCCCCAGAAGCCCCGATCTGTTCGGCGACCTGCGAGGCGCTGCGATCGATCTCCGCGCGGCGGGTCCCATAGACCTCGAGCAACCGGTCGAGCACGCGGCGGAATCCGGGCCGGCCGAACCGATCGTCCGGCGGAAAGTAGGTGCCGCCGAAGAAGGGCTGGAGCTCTGGAGTGAGAAAGACGCTGAGCGGCCATCCGCCCTGTCCACCCAGGATCTGGACCGCTGACATGTACAGGTCATCCAGGTCGGGCCGCTCTTCCCTGTCCACCTTGATGCTGACGAAGTGCGCGTTGAGAAAGGCCGCGATCTCCTCATTCTCGAAGCTCTCCCGTTCCATGACGTGGCACCAGTGGCAGGCGGAATAGCCGATGGACAGGAAGATCGGCCGGTCTTCACGCCGGGCCTTCTCGATGGCTTCCGGTCCCCAGGGATACCAATCCACGGGATTGGAAGCGTGTTGCAGCAGGTAGGGGCTGGTCTCGGCGGCCAGATGGTTCCGCGCACGGCGGGACTTGTCGCCTCTTCTCTCGTCTTCACTCACTGGAACCTCGCCTCCATCTTCACATCCAGGTTCGCCGACCGCGCCCGGCATCGTTCATGGTAACACTTCGGACGGTTTCCCAGGACCCGACCTTCGGTGCGAGCGGCGCCTGCCGTATCGCGGCGGGGTTCTGTTCCCTTCGAACCGGGAGTAAGCTCCCGCTGTCGGCAGAAGCCGCCCAGCCTGAAGAGGAGGATGCAGATCATGACCGCTCGCGCTCGACTGGTTCGAAACCACCGTACGGGACAGACGGCTCGTCGCTGGATTTCCTTCTGTCTTCTGGCCGCAGCGCTTCCGGCGGTTGGCCGCGGCGCCGTCATCGCGGCCCCGGCTTACCGCGTCGTTCGCGCCGACACGCTCGGGGGCGACGGCTCCTGGGATTGCCTCACCTACGACGGGGCCGGCCATCGGCTTTTCATCGCGCGCCAGAATCGCGTCATGGTCGTGAACACGGAGACCGGCAAGCTCGCGGCCGAGATCCCAGGTCTCGACCGGGCCCACGCCGTGGCCGTCGACTATGCGAGCGGCCGCGGGTTCGCCACCTCCGGCGGCGACAGCTCCGTCGTCATGTTCGACCTCAAGACCTTGAACGTCCTGGGCAGGATTCCGGCCGACAAGGACGCCGACATCGCCCTGGACGAATCCACGCATCGGATCTTCACGGTGACGGCCGGATTCGGCCCGATGCCCGCGGCCACGCCGGAGCATCCGCATCCGCGGCCGACTCTTCTGCCGGGGACGTTCACGCTGCTGGTGCTGGAGCCGGCGAAGTAAGGGCGTCAGGGGACGGGCTGGCCGGGCTCCGCGCTTGGGTGCTACGATTCGCAGGCGGGACTGTCCCCGTGGAACGCCGCGCCGGCGTTTCTCGGCGGTGGATCACTGATTCGGAGGAGCTATGGATCTCGGGCTCACCAACAAGGTCGCTCTCGTGTGCGCCGCGAGTCGAGGTCTGGGCCGGGCCGCCGCCGCCGGCCTCGCATTGGAGGGAGCGAAGGTCGTCATCTGCTCCCGAAACGAGACGAGGATCCGCGAAGCGGCCGCCGAGATCGGGCGTGAAGTGTCCCATGCGCTTGCGCACGGCCGGCCCGGGCGGGCCGATCCGGAGGGAGCCGCCGCGGCTCCGGTGGTCGTCCCCGTCGTCGCCGACGTCAGCCTGCTCGAAGACATCCGCCGCCTCGTCGCCGGCACGATCGAACGTTTCGGCCGCATCGACATCCTCGTGACCAACGCCGGCGGACCGCCCGTGGCGGAGTTTCTCGATCTCGACGACGATAGCTGGCAGGCGGGCGCCCGGCTCACGCTCATGAGCGTGGTGCGGCTGATCCGCGAGACGCTTCCCCACATGCGCGCGCAGCGCTGGGGACGGATCATCAACATCACTTCGATCGCCGCCCTGCAGCCGGTGGAGGATCTCGTTCTCTCGTCCACGCTTCGTCCGGGAATTCTCGGGCTGGCCAAGGTGCTGGCCAACCGCTACGGCGCCGAGGGCATCCTCATCAACAACGTCGCCCCGGGCCACATCCTGACCGATCGTCAGAAGGAGATCTTGGAGGTCCGGGCTCGCGACCGCGGCATCACACAGGAGCAATACCTGGCCGAGCTGGCCCAGGACATTCCGCTCCGCCGCCTCGGACGGCCCGAGGAGCTGGCCTCCGCGATCGTCTTTCTGGCCTCGGAGCGCGCGAGCTACATCAACGGAGCCACCTTGAGCGTCGATGGCGGCATCGCTCGAAGTTTGACGTGATGTCCCCGCCTTCCCAGCCGAACGAGGATCAGTTCGCCCGTCTTGCCGGCGGTTACGACCGGTGGATCGGATGGGGTCCGCGCCTCCGGAAGGAAATGCCGTTCCTGCTCGACAGCCTCCCGGAACCGGACTCGATGGCGCCGGCCGATCCCTCCACGCGGAAACGTCGAGTGCTCGACGTGGGCTGCGGGACCGGCGCGCATGCGCTGGCCCTGGCGGCGGCGGGATTCGCGGTGACCGGGCTCGACCGGTCCGCGGCCATGCTGGCGAAGGCTCGTGAGGCGGAAGCGGCGGGAAAACACACTGGAGCCGTCTCACCGGCCGATGCAGCTATGGCCGATCAGATCTCCGGATCGGGTCGACGATTCGACGCGTTGACGGAACCAGGTGCCGAGTCGGCCGGCCCATCGTCCGGGACCGTCGAATGGCTCGAAGGCGACATCACCGACCCGTCCGTTCTGGCCGGACGGCGATTCGACGCGGTCCTGGCGTTGGGCAACGTCCTCCAGTCCTTCCAGGAAGAATCGGACATCTACCGCGGCCTGGAGTCGATGGCGCGGCTGGTGGCTCCGCGCGGAGCCCTCGTCCTGCAGTACTTGAACGGCGGGCTGATCCGCTCCTCGGGCCGGTTGGTGGTGAAGTCCCTGCGTTCTGCACCGGATGCGGCGATTTCCTCGCGATCCCGGACGGAGGAGACCGGCGCTTCTGAAGAGATCTGGCTTCGGCATCACTTCGAGGCCGGCGGACACGTCTATTTCCACTCCTATCTGTTGAAACGGGACGGCGACGAATGGAAAGGCGAGCTTCTTCGCGCCGACCGGATCCACGATCTGCCGCCCGATCAACTCATCCGGCTTCTTCGCCCGCACTTTGATCAGATCGATCTTTTCGACGGCTTGACCGGCTACGCGTTCGAGCCCGACCGCTCGGACGCCGTCGGAATCCGCGCCCGCGGCCGGCGCTGACGCGCGGCTCCTGCTGCTTCTGATTCAGCAGCCTCCCCGCGGCTTTAGCGCCTTCTGCGCACCTTCAGCAGCTTCCGTGAACCCCGCGGCACGATTCTGGATCCGCTTCCGCACCGCCGGATTCTCGTCCTTGCGCCCGGAATCGTTTCGAACGGGCATCAGTCCGGGACCAGCGTCGCCGAAACCGCCGGAGCGGCCGCTTCGCCGCGGTCTTTCAGATCCGGTCGCGCGCCCCAGTCCATCCAAGACGGTCGCTCATCGACCGCCCGCGGGTCTTTCACGAGAAGGGTCGAATGAATCGCCTCCCTGTCATCCTCTGGTCAGGCCTGTGTCTCGCGTCCGTTTCGCCGCAAGCCGCAATGTCCCGCCAGGTTCCCATCCTCCTCGATGGTGAGTTCGAAGATTGGAACGGCGTCCCGCCGGCGTGGCAGGACCCGACCGGAGACGCCGGGCCTGACAGCATCGACTTCGGACGGATCTGGATCGCGAACGATGATCGGTTCCTCTACCTGCGATTCGAGGTCGGAGCGCAGATCGACCTGGACGAGGACAGCCCCATCAGCCTGTACCTGGACACCGACGCGGACAGCGCCACCGGGCTTCAGGTCGGAGGCATCGGCGCCGAGCTGGAATGGAACCTGGGAGAGCGAGCTGGCGCCTGGTACTGGCGCCGGCGCGGCATGGCCGTCGATCGATCCAGCCTGGGCTTCACCGCCTTGCCCACGACCAACGCGCGGGAGTACGAGGCCTGCTTCTCCCGCGCGTCCAAACCGGACGGAGTGCATCCGCTCTTCCCGGGAGCCTCGGTGCGATTGCTCCTGGTCGACCGGGCTCCGGGCGGCGACCGCGCGCCCGATCCGGGACTCGTCCTCACTTATACGCTGGACGACGGATCCGCTCCGCCGGACACCGCCGTGCCCTGGACGAGTCGTGCTGGCGATCTCCGACTGGCCACCTGGAACATTCATGCCGACGGGCTTTACAACCCGGACCTGCAGCCGGCCTTTCTCAGGGTTCTCTCGGCGGCGCACCCGGCCGTTCTCTGCCTACAGGAAGTGTACAAGCACACGCCCGAGGAGACGGCGAGCCTTCTGGAGTCGTGTCTGCCCTCCGGGTCGGGAGAATCCTGGCATTTCGCCGCCAATCAGGATTGCCAGGTGATCAGCCGGTATCCCATCCTGGCCTCCTGGCCGCTCGATGGCAACACGGTCGTCCTTCTCGACACGAGCTCGATCCTGGGAAACCCGATTCTGGTCATCTGCGCGCATTTGCCATGCTGCACGAACGACGCCGGGCGCCAGCGAGAGGTGGACCACCTGCTGGCCTTCATCCGGGACGGGCGGGAATCCGGCGGAACCGAGTCCATTCCGCCGAATGCGCCGATCGTCATCCTGGGCGACATGAACTTCGTCGGCTCGCCCCGGCCGCTTCAGTCGCTTCTTTCCGGCGTTATCGCCGATCACGACGCCTCCGGGCCCGATTTCCATCCGGACTGGGACGGAACGGCGCTCCGTGATCTCATCTCGCGACAGACCGAGGTGCGCCAGGCCTGGACCTGGTTCGATCCCACGACGACCTACTGGCCGGGGCGGCTCGATCTTGTGATCTATACCGATTCGGTCCTGGAGCCGGGAAATCACTTCCTGGTGGACACGCGGGAGATGTCTCCGGACAGCCTGGCTGCGCACGGGCTGCAGGCGGGCGACTCGGCCGTTTCCGACCACCTGATCCATGTCGCCGACTTTCACCCCGCGCCGAGCGGTCAAGGAGGAGGCGGCAGCGATTCCGGCGGCACGGTCGGCCGGTCCGACGCCGGCAGCGACTCCGGCGGTACCAGCGGCCAACCCGGCGCCGGGTTTGAGTTCACGGTTCTTCCCAATCCATCGCGCGGCGTCCTCGAGATTCGCGCCGTGGCCGATCGGCCGACCCGTTTCCGCGCCGAGCTGGTCGACCCATCCGGCCGGCACGCCGTCTCTCTCTTCGGCGGCTCCGAACGCGCGGTCTCGCCGGGTCAGACCATCCTCTCCTGGGCCGGCGCGGACGAGGGTGGCCGGTCTCTGCCCTCCGGGCTCTATCTGATCCGCGTGTGGGGAGAAGACGAGCGGGGCTCGTTCCGGCGATGCGGGAGGTGGATGCTCATGCGGTAGCATTTCGCGGAAGAGCCTCGTCCGTGCGCGCGACCCTGCCATAAGTCGCCGGCGCGGCCCTGTCCCTCTGGACCTCTCAGAACGGCTCCGAATGACACATTGAAACTAGACCGGCGGCTCGGGATCATAGAACTCCACGTCGAGATCGTCGAGCTTCTCGGCCATGAAGGCGCGCGCGTCCTGGATCGCCTGGTTGTAGACCGACGGGCCGAGCGTTTTCAGAAAGAACTCGAGGATCCGCTCGGCGCGAAACGGGCTCAGGTCCTCGTCCAGCGTTTCCTTGTAAAACCGCGCGAGCGATTGCAGGATCGCGTGGCGGCGTTCGTCGGACAGCTTGATCCGCATCCGATCATGAGGACCCGGCATGCTCCTCCCTCCCTGCGCTTCGGCTTGGCCGCCGGGCGACGATGAAAAGGCGTCGAAACGGAAACGACGTGATCTCCCCGTTCCGCGGATAGGCCGAGATCAGGCGCTGGTCGAGCTCGCGCAGGAACGCCGGCTGCTCTCCTGGCGGAAGGTGATCCAGGATCGGGCGCAGGGCCGTTCCCCGAATCCACTCCAGAACCGGGCTCGGGCCGCGCAGCAGATGCAGGTAGGTGGTCTCCCACGCGTCGACGGCGAAGTCGAGATCGGTCAACGTCTCGGCATACCAGCTCAGCGGCCGGACGGAAGCGCCGGGGACGCCCGATTTCGCGAGGAGCGGGGCCCACCGCGGATCGCCGGCGACCTCCTGGATCAGTCGATGGGACGGCGCGTCGAAGTTTCCGGGCATCTGCACGGCCAGGATGCCGTCCGGCGCCACCATTCCCGCCAGCTCCGGCACCAGCCTCTCGTGGTCCGGCAGCCAATGCAACGCCGCGTTGGAAACGATGAGATCGACCGGCGTGTCGCTTCTCCAATCGGAGATATCGGCGAGTTGGAACGAGACCCCGCCAGCGGAACCTCCGGAGCGCTCTCCCTCCCTGGCCGCGGTCCCACCAAGCGTTCTTCCGGGACGCTCGCCATTCCTGCTCGCGGTCCGGGTCCCTTGTCCCACGATGGAATCCGCGGCGCTTTCGGCGGCAGGCGCGGCGGCAGCGCCTGCCGGGTTCACCTGCCGCGCCCGGGCCAGCATCTCCGGGGAGTTGTCGATCCCGATCACCAAAGCGCCCGGCCAGCGTTTCGCCAGCTCGCGGGTCAGATCGCCCGAACCGCATCCGAGATCCACGATCGTCCGCGGCGCAACGAGCGGAACGCCCGCCAGCAGATCAAAGAACGGCCGTGATCGCTCATCGGAGAACCGACCGTACTGGTCGGGATCCCAGGACACGTTCACTTTGAACCTCCGGGGACTGGATCCCGAGCTACGGTCACCTTGAAACCTCCGAGGGCCGCATCCTGGAAGCCGCTCATTGCGAGCCCCAGTCGGCGTTGGGTCCGTCGCCTTCCGTCTCCAGATGGAAATGATGCAGCACGTGATGCAGGACCGGCCCCAGCATCACGCCGGCCAGCACGATGAAAACCAGCCCCGCGAACAGCGCGTAGCACCCGGCGAGCCACTTGCCCGCGGTGGTGCGCACCGGGTCGACCGGTCCCATCCCGCCCAGAAGCATGGACGCGTTCAGAAACGCGCTCGGCCAGCTCAGGCCCTCGACCCAGTGATATATCGCCATGCCGGCGGCCAGGGTTGCTGCCGCGAGCGGCAGCAGAGCCAGCGCATGGACGACCATCCTGCCGGCCAGGTACCAGGGCCGGCGCTTCAGCTTGCGCTCGGTTTGCCTCATGACCCCTCCCGCGCGGTCTGTATGCCCGGAGAATCACTCCCCCACGATCTTGATGAGGATCCGCTTCGGCCGGCGGCCGTCGAACTCCCCGTAGAAGATCTGTTCCCAGGGGCCGAAGTCCAGTTGCCCGTCGGTGATCGCGACCACGACCTCGCGACCCATGATCTGACGCTTGTGATGGGCATCTCCGTTGTCCTCTCCCGTCCGGTTGTGCTCATAGCGGGAGATCGGTTCGTGCGGAGCCAGCTCCTCCAGCCAGCGCGCGTAGTCGCGGTGAAGGCCCGGCTCGTCGTCGTTGATGAAGACGCTCGAGGTGATGTGCATGGAGTTGACCAGACAAAGGCCCTCGCGGATGCCGCTCCGGCGCACCGCCGCCTCCACCTCCGGAGTGATGTTCCGGAAGGCCATCCGCGCCGGGAGATTGAGCGGGATTTCAGAACGGAAAGATTTCATCGTGCCTCGCTTTTCCGGGTTGCGCCACTACCGCAGGGATGTTCCTCAGAATGACAGCAACTGACCCTGGTCGTGTCCCAGGATCAGTTCGTACAGGTGATCAGCCGTGAAGTCGTACCCGCCGGTCCGATCTCCATCCCGGCAAGGGCAGGGATGGCTGGGATCAGCATACCTGCCAAGAGAGCGAGGGCCCTCATGGGGTTCTCCCTGTTGTCAGGCATAGCCACTCCCCCTCGATCTTGATGAGGGTCCGCCTCGGCGGGCGGGCCTGGGGAGCCAGGCGCTTCGCCCCGGCGGCTGAAGGCCGCCAACGATCCAGGCGAGGGTACCGGCGCGGCGCTTCCGGGGACAAGGGTCATCCCGAGGTTCGTCCCTAAACGCATCTCAAAGCGCCATCTCCGAGCGCGGTCCCCAGGCGCCTCCCCAAGGGTCATCTCCAAGCGCCATCCCGGCTCGCTTGACCTCGGCGCACGGCTCCCGCTTAATCCTCCCGGGTTCGTCGCCGCCGAGAAGGCACGACCCGAACCGGAACAGTGCGAGTCGGGAATCGGGGCAGCAGTACGGTCTGGCGATCGAGGGCGTGCAGAAGCGCTCCGAAGGGCGCGACTGGTCAGATCCGCAAACCGGCGCCGCCGGACAAGGCCGGGCAACTTCGAGGACTGATGGCGGAATTCGATCCGAAAGCCTATTGGGAGCAGCGGCTTCGGAAGGAGTCGGGCCTTTCAGGGGTCGGGTACCTGGCTCTCGGCGGCCCTTTCAACACCTGGATGTATCGAGTCCGGCGGAGGGTCTTCCGTCGCCTGGTCCGGTTTCTGGATCTTGACCTCGGTCGGGCCGAGATTCTCGACATCGGCTCCGGAACCGGATTCTACATCGATCGCTGGCGCGCCCTCCGCGCCTCGGTCATCTGCGGCGCGGATCTCACCCCAGTCGCGGTCGAGCGGCTGCAGGGACGTTATCCCGACCTCGAATTCCGGCAGCTCGACGTCAGCGCGGAGATCCCCGAAGACTGGCGCGGACGCTTCGACGTCGTTTCCATCTTCGACGTCCTCTTTCACATTGTCGATGACGCCCGCTATGCGCAGGCTTTGCGGAACCTGGCGGCGCTGCTCAAGCCCGGCGGTTGGCTCGTCCTCTCCGAGAACTCCCTGCGAGGTCGGACCGAACGCGCGCCCCACGTCGTCAGCCGATCCGAAGCGGAAATCACCTCGCTGCTCACGGCCTCCGGCTTCCGGATCGTGAAGCAGGGTCCGATGTTCGTGCTGATGAACTATCCGGTGGATACCAGAGGTCGATTCCTGAAGAGCCTCTGGAGCACCTTGACGCTTCCCCTCCGGGCAAATCGCCTCCTGGGCGTGGTCACCGGATCCATCCTCGGAGCGATCCTCTATCCCATCGAGCTTGTTCTGACCGCAGTCGTAAAGCCCGGCCCCTCGACCAAGTTCGCGGTCTGCCGGAAGGATGACGGAGTCAGCGGACCGAGACCGTTCCCGTCGTCTGGAGTACTCTTTCGACCCACGCGGGATCGAGATGCCGGGAGAACAACTCGAAGGTCTCCGACCGTTCGCCCGTTCCAACATCCAGTAGAGATGAGCCCAGAGACATAGGACGATTCCTTCCGAAAAGGAGCCCAACCCCGTCGGTGCCGCTCTCCGGGGTGCGGGCTTCGGCCCTGATCGTCACGACGGGTCCAGAGCGCGACTCCGAGCGAGCGGAGCGAGCGTGCGATAGCCCAAACCAGGTCGACTCGGCGATGGGCGAAACCGAGAAGCGGGCCCTGCTCACCATCGTGGGTTCATTCCGAGGCGGCCGATCACGACTGTCGCAACGTGCGCGCATCGCAACCAGGAACATCATTTACCACGGGTTGAAGCGGGCCGGGGATCGTCCAGCCTCTCCGTCGAACGAAACCGCAGGAATTCCTGAACGCGAGTGCAACGTTCCGCGTCCTGGATTCGTAGAGATGTCGGCACCTGCGGTCGAAGGGGCCCCGGTCGCCGACACGCCGGCAAAAGGTCCTTCACGGACGCGCCGCGAATAGGAGGTGCTCGATGATTCGTCGGAAAGGAGGGGCCCCCCGATGAGACGTTGGATCGTGCTCGCCTCGATATTGGTCCTCCTCGCAGCGGCCCTCTTCACGGGCCGCCGCCTCCAGTCGCGGGCCGCCCAGGCTCCGCGGACCGTCACCGCCAGCCGGGGATCGGTCACCCAGGACGCTCTCGCCCTCGGCAGCATCGTTCCCGAGCAGGAGATCTCGGTGAAATCAAAGGTCCCGGGAATCGTCTCCCGGGTGTACGCCGCGATCGGCGATCAGATCCGGGAGGGCAGCCCGCTCATCGACGTGCGTCCCGATCCGACGCCGCTCGAGAGGACCGAGGCGGAGCGAAACCTCGAGATCGCCCGCGTGGCCGAGGACGGCGCGGCCAAGGATCTCGCCCGCGCCCAGCATCTCGGCTTCCCAGGGATTGCTGTCCGACAAGGAGCTGGAACAGGCCACGCAGGCGGAGCAGACCGCGAAACTCCATCAGGAGCTGGAGTCCGAAAGGCTCGAGCTGCTCCGGGAGGGCCGCGCCCGCTTTTCGGGCATCGAGGTCAGCAACCAGATCGATGCCCCGGTCTCGGGAACGGTTCTTTCATGCGACATCCATCCGGGCGATCCGGTGGTGCCTTTGACTTCCTATCAGGAAGGCACCGTTCTCATGACCATGGCCGACATGAGCACCCTGATCTTCCGCGGAACGGTGGATGAGGTCGACGTCGGCAAGCTTTCGGTCGGGCAGCCGGTCCGGTTCACGGTCGGCGCCATCCCGAACGCGGAAGTCACCGGTGTTCTTCGCCGGATCTCGCCCAAGGCGCGGAAGCAGGATGCCACCACCCTGTTCGACGTCGAGGCCGCGATCACGAACTCCGGCGGCAGGGTGCTTCGCGCCGGTTATTCGGCCACAGCGCGGATTGCCATCGCCCGCGCCGACAGCGTTCTGGTCCTGCCGGAGCGCGTCGTTCACTTCGACGGCGATCAGGCCACCGTTCGCGTTCCCGGCAAGGACGGCAAGCCGGTCGAGCGCAAGATCCAGACCGGGTTGTCCGACGGCCTGACCATCGAGGTCAAACAGGGTCTGTCGCAAGGCGACGCGGTGCTCGAACCCGAGCCGAGCGCCCTCGAGAAAAAGTAGCCGCACATGGCCATGCCCTACCGGATCGTGTTCGCGCAGTTCTGGCGCGACCTCAGGGCCCAGCGGCTCCGCACCGGGCTCACCCTGCTCGGACTCGGTTGGGGGACCTTCTGCGTCGCCGTGCTTCTGAGCTTCGGCGAAGGCCTCGAGCGCAAGCAAATGGAGAGCTCCGCGGCCATGGGTGACCGACTCATCCTGATCTGGGGCTCTCGGACCTCGCTCTCCTTTCAAGGACTTCCCCAGGGCCGGTACATCCAGCTCGAAGACGGCGACGCCGACGTGATTGAGCGGCGGGTCGAGGACGTCGACGCCATCAGTCCGGAGTACAACACGGACGCGGCGATGCGAGGCCCGGCCGGCACCGCCTCCTTCGGCGTCTCCGGCGTGCGGCCGGAGTTCGGCGCGATGCGGAAGATCATCCCCGAGCCGGGCGGCCGGTTCCTCGATTCCGGGGATCAGGCGGAACGACGACGGGTCGCGGTGATCGGTTACCAGGTTCATCAGGATCTGTTCGGCGGCAAGCCCGCGGTCGGACAGACCGTCGAGATCTCCGGCGTTCCCTTCCTCGTGATCGGAACGATGGCAAAGAAGCAGCAGGACAGCAACTACAACGGCCCGGACGATCGCAAGGTCTTCATTCCGTCGACCGCGGCCCAGGCCTCTTTGGGCCAGCGTTATCCCGACAATCTCGTCGTCGAGGTTCGTCCCGGCGCCAAGAGCAAACCGGCCATGGATGAAATCCGCCGAGCGCTGGCGCCGGTGCATCACTTCGATCCCGGCGACACCGACGCCCTGATGGATTGGGACGTCGGGCAAATGATCGCCATGCTCCAGACCGTCTTCATCGCCTTCAAGGTGTTCCTCTCGCTGGCCGGCGCGCTGACCCTCGCGGTGGCCGGAATCGGAGTGGCCAACATCATGAACATGGTCATCGAGGATCGAACCTCCCAGATCGGCATCTCCATGGCCCTGGGAGCGCGGCGGCGCTGGATCCTGAGCCAGGTGCTGCTCGAGACCTTGCTCGTCACCGCCATCGGCGGCTCGCTCGGAATCCTGTTCGCGGCCGGAGTCGTCTATCTGAGCCGGTTCTTCCCCATCCAGGACGTCATGGGCTCGCCGTCGCTGTCCGGCCAGACCGCGGCTTTGACCGCCGGGCTGCTGGGAGCCATCGGAATTGTCGCCGGAATGGGCCCGGCCCGGCGGGCGGCGCTCATGCGGCCGGCGGAAGCGCTGCGGAGCTAGGCGGCCATGTCGCGTTCACCGGGGAACTGCATTCGGGAGTCGAGGCTGTGAGCCAGTCAATCGATCACAACCAACAGGACAACGGACATCACGGTTCAACCCTGCGCCGGACCGGCACGAAAGTGAGCCCCGCCGGACTCGACTCCGGGCGCGCACCATCGGTCCAACCCCGGATCGGCTCCTGGCGGCAGGGGATCATTCTCGTCGGGCGCTTTCTCGGCCGCGGGCGCTCGCGTCCCGCCTCCGTTCTCCTGGCGGTCGCCTGGGGCACGTTTTCCATGATGCTGCTCCTGGCCTTCGGAAAAGGCCTGCAGCGCCAGATGGACCTGGGCCGACAGGGGCTCGGGACCGACCCGGTCGTTCTCTGGGCGGGCGCCACCACGCGCGACTGGGAAGGCATGAAGCCCGGCCGCGCGATCCGCTTCTCGCAGGAGGATGTCGACGCCCTCAGACGCAACGTCCCGGAGCTGGATCAGGTCGCCGCGGAATGGAGCAAATGGGCGGTCGATCTGCGCTGGGGAACGAAGTCCGTGTCCGCCCATCTGACCGGGGTTCTTCCCTGCTTCGAGCAGATCCGCGCACACATCCCGGAGCGCGGGGGCCGCTTCCTCGACGAGCTGGATCAGGACGGCGCCCGCCGCGTCGTCTTTCTCGGACCGGATCTGAAGACCCGGCTCTTCGGACCCGCCGAGGCCATCGGGCAGACGGTGTTCGTCCACGGGGTTCCCTGCACCGTGATCGGGATCATGATCCGGAAACAACAGAACGGGATGTACGGCGGCCCGGACGCGGAGTCGGCCTCCATTCCCCTGTCGACCTTCGAGACGATCTTCGGGAAACGGGACTACGACGACATCTTGTACACGGTGTCGGCAACGCATACGACTGCCGAGGTCGAACCGAAGGTGCGCGCCGTGTTCGCCGACCGGCAGCGCTTCGATCCCAAGGACGAGAGCGCCATCCACGTCTGGGACACGGCCCGGAACCACGAGGAGTCCGACAGGATCTTTCGCGGGATCGAGATCTTCCTGGGCGTCGTCGGCGGGATGACCCTGATGGTGGCCGGTGTCGGGCTGGCCAACATGCTCTTCGTCACGGTCCACCGCCGCACGCGCGAGATCGGCCTCATGATGGCGATCGGAGCCCGCCGGGCTGCCGTCATCTCCCAGATCGTCGGCGAGGCTCTGCTGCTGGCGGCGCTGGGCGGCTATCTCGGGATCGGCTTCGCCTGGCTCCTCGTCGAGCTCATCCAGCGGATTCCGGTCCAGAGCGAGGCGCTTCAGTTCCTTGGCAAGCCGGCGTTGTCTGTGCCCGTGGGCGCGGTGACGGTGCTGGTCCTGGTCGGCATTGGATGCCTGGCCGGGGCGCTTCCAGCGCGGCGGGCGGCGCGCCTCAACCCTGTGGAGGCATTGCATCATGAATGAGCGCGTTCCGGCGGCACCCGACGCCCCGTCCGACGATCCGATCATCCGGATGAGCGACGTGGGACGCATCTACCAGACCGGCGCGGTCAAGGTCACGGCGCTCGCGGGCGTCGATCTGACCATCCGATCCGGCGAGCTGCTCGCCGTCATCGGTCCTTCGGGATCAGGCAAGTCCACCCTGATGAACCTGATGGGTTGCCTCGACGTTCCCGACCACGGCTGCTATGAGTTCGCCGGAGAAGACGTCAGCCGGCTCACCCCCGACAAGCTCGCCGATCTCCGGAACCGCTCGGTCGGGTTCGTCTTCCAGGCGTTTCATCTCCTGCCCCACGCCACGGCGCGGGAGAACGTGGAGATGCCGCTGCTCTTCGCCGGACTTCCATCGCGCGCGCGGCGGGAGCGGGCCCTCGAAATGCTCGACCGCGTCGGTCTGGCCGGACGCGCCGATCATCTGCCGACCCAGCTATCGGGCGGCGAGATGCAGCGGGTTGCGATCGCCCGGGCCCTGGCCAATCGTCCACGGGTAATCCTGGCCGACGAACCCACCGGCAACCTCGACACGCGCTCGGGCCGCGGAATCCTCGAGCTGTTTCACAAGCTCTGGCGCGAGGGCGTGACCCTCGTGCTCATCACCCACGATCTTTCCCTGGCGCGCACCTGTCCGCGGATCCTGAAGATCCAGGACGGGCGGATCGTGCACGACGGCTCGGACGTGCCCGAAGAGGAGACGGTTTCGGTTTGACGGGACCCCGCGGCGGCCCGCTGTTTCTTGCCTCCGCGAGCGGCCGCCGCGGGTGTTTTCCGGATCCGGCTTCGAGGAGCGAGGGCAAGCACAACGCAGCCAGGGCGGCCGGATCCGCCGCCGCAGCAGGAGGTTCATGCACCATGCGGGCTGGGCGCCACGCGCGCATCGATGCAGCAACGCAGAAGGCCCCGGGACGATCCACGTCGCGGGGCCTTCACGCTCTCAGACGATGCTGTCGAGCGGCGCCGATCACCGATACTGGTGCTTGATCACCCCCCAGTTCACCATGCGGGACGTCGGCTCCGGCGCGGCCGTGTTCTCCAGCACGTGAACGATGACGGTAGCACAGTCATGGCAGGTGGATTCCGCAATGAACTGGGCCTGATAGTCCCCGACCGCCAGATTCGAGGCATCGACCTTGAGGACCACGAGCCTCTCCGTCGGGCCGTTGATCCCCTGCAGCACGTTCAACGAGATCCAGGGAACGTCGATCGTGAAGGTCTCGTTGCAGACGTGCCCGTTGGGATCGCTGCGCAGCCAGGCGTCGATGTCGCCCTCCGCTTTCTGCCCCTGGAGCACGTTGATCGGGAGGACGGTGGGATTCAGGGCGGCGCCGCACTCCTGCAACAAGGACTGGCAATCCACCGCGCACCAGCAGTTCTGGACCCCGGCCATCGCGTCGCTGGGGAAGGCGTTCCCCAGCGGGTCATAGCCGATGTTCATGAATTTCAGCTCTCCGAAGCCGCTGACCGACATCCGGATCCGGCCGATCAGCCGGATCTCGCCATTCGGCTGAAGAGGGGGATTGTAGGTCACGTGAACGGTGGCATGGTCCGGATAAGGCGTTTCCTGGACGGTTCCGCCGGTGCAGCTTTCGTATCCGACATACTGCCAGGCGTCCGGCCAGTTGGTGTCATACCAGAAGTCGGTCATCGGGTACTGGAAATCGTTCGAGTCGACGAAGAGATCGAACTCGACGGTTCCCTGCGCGGTGCTGTACTGGGTGATCTGGGTGCAGGAAGTGATCGGGTTCTGGACGCAGTAGTTCGGATCCCAGGAGTGCACGTTGATCCAGACGAAGGGTCCGGGCACCGGATTCGCGGCCGCCGGTAATGCCGCCATCCCAAGGAACAGAAGACTCACGGCCAGGGCGATTGGACCATACAGCGTGAATCGAACCAGCGGGTGCTGGTGTGCGGACATGGCCAGCCTCCAATCTGCGTGTAACAGAAGCGGCGCAACTCAAGCACCAGGCCGATCGTGTCGCGTCGACCGGCCCGCCCATCGGCGAACCCCCGGCGATCCGTCGGCGGAGGGAGGATCCACGCGAGCCGTGGATCCGCGACGACCTCACACTTCCGCGACATCAAGCATATCACCAAGCAACCGCCAGTCCAAGCTCCAAAACGGGCAGGAGTCGGGCGTCGAGGCGGAATCGGCCGTCGAAGGTCACCTGTCAGGGCCCGTAGACATGGACGGACGGTCAGGCATGATCGAATGTCAGCTGTTCGGGCTCGCAGACATGGGCAGGCGGTCAGGCTTGATCGAATGTCACCTGTCGGGGCTCGCAGACATGGGCAGGCGGTCAGGCTTGATCGAATGCCACCTGTCGGGGCTTGCAGACGTGGGCGGACGGTCATACGTGATCGAATGTCGCCTGTCGGGGCTTGCAGACGTGGGCGGACGGTCAGGCATGATCGAATGTCACGCACCGGGCTCACAGCATGAGTGGCGTGCCCCGTTGTGTTGCACGGATCGTCATCCGTAGAATGAAGCGAGCCACAACCAGATCTGGTAGGCGCCGAATCCCGCCAAGGCAGCGGCTGAGAGGCCGATCAACGCCCGGTTCACCTTCGGACCGATCGCCCGGGCCAGTCCGAACAGGCAGATGATGCCGGCGAGGCCGATCACCATCGTCCCATAGAACCCCGCCACCGCCGCCACGCCGTCGATCGGAGCGTCGCGCCACCCCTTCAGGACGAGCGGGCCTAGAACCAGGCTCCATCCGATGTATGGCCCCGGATTGAGCAGGTTCACCGCGGTCGCGCGGAACAAACTGCGGCGGCCGGTCCGCGCGCCTGGAGCCTGGACCGGATCGTGCCGGCGCCAGGACTTCCACGCTCCATAGGCCAGGTAGAGCACGAAGACGCCTCCGGCCAATCGGAGCCACCCGATCCAGTGCGCCGGAACGTGACTCAAGGCCAGGAGGGCGAGGACGGCGATGGGCCCGTCGCTGACCATGGGGGCGAAGGCGGCCGGCAGGGTCCGCCTCCAGCCCTGGTTCAGGGACTGGGCCACGAGATAGGTCGCAAGAGGCCCCGGCTGGACGGAGGCGGCGAAGCCGAGAGCGACGCCGGAAATGAGATAAGCGAGCATTCCGGATTATGGCACGAATTCTGTTGGTCCGGGCAGGGTAACATACGCGCCCACCAGGAGATACGGAGACCTGACTGTGACCCGCCGATGGGGCCGCCGGAAGGGAGCTCTGAGCCAGCCGCACGCCGCCATTCCCAACAGAATCCGCGCCACAACCATCGCTTCAGGGTATCCTCTGGAGGATTCCAGACCGGGAGGGGTCATGAATCGAGCTTCCTTCGTACCTTGGCATCGCGCGCGCATGGCCTTGCTGCTGGCCGCGCTGGCGGTTGCATCAACGCCGTCCGCCCGGGCCCAGGGTTTCGGCCGGCCCGACAGCGTTCTGGCCGCCCAGCTTCCCGACACCATCAACTCAGGCGTTCCCATCTACCTGTTCGGCATTCAACACCCGTCGCCGCACGTCTTCACCTGGTCGGAGAGGACCCTGTTTCTTGACGGAACGCAGATCGATCCCATGCCCCCGACGTCCAGGACTACGCCGATCTCCATGGTCGAAGAAAAGAACGACCTCGTCCAGCAGGCCCAGAGAGCCGCGCACGCCAGCCGGGATCTTGCCAGCGCGCGCCAGGCCTTCATGGCCGTCTTCGACAGCAGTCACCTCGTCGCCCGAACGCGCCTCGATTCCCAACGCAACGTCCTGACCGTGATCTTTCGCGACAGCTCCCGGAACGACGCTCACCTGGTCGGGCCCGACCTGGCACCCCGAGCCGCTCCGGCCACGGGCCTGTCCGCACTGCTTCTTTACCAGACGCTGTCGGGAGACCTCCGGCAACATCGCCTCATGTTCTTCGGACGTCGCTACCGGTGGGGCACGTCGCCGGACGACGTGGAGACGCTCGACCAGATCCGAAAGGCCAGCGCGGCACACAACGACTCCCTTCCGGGACCGCTGCCCCCGCTCGTTCTTCAAGACATCCTCGCAGCGAACCATTGAGCAGGGGGAATCAGCGGCGCGAGACCCCGACGCCGGCGCGACCCGGTCCGCCGCAAACACCGGGCCGCGTTGCGCTCGTCGCCTCCCTGGTCGGGCTCTTCGTTCTGTGGTCGAACTCCTTTCACGCCGTCGCCTACTTCCGGAAGAACCTGGGAGTCTCCACCAGCAGCCTCGTCACCCTTCGCTACGGCCCGGTCGCGGTCTTCTGCCTGGGCTATTGCCTGGCGCATCGCCGGGCCTTCCTGGAGCTGATCCGGAGAGACGGATGGCGGATCCTGGCCGTGGGGCTCCTCCTTGTTCCAGCGTATAACTTCGCGCTCTTTTGGGGGCAAGGCTGGGTTCCGCCCGCGACCGCCAGCCTGATCATCGCGATGAACCCGGTGTTCACCTTCGTGCTGGCGCTGGCCTTCCTGGGCGAGGCCGCCCGCCCAAGCAAGTTCATCGGGATGGCACTCGCGTTTCTCGGTGTCTATCTCCTCGTGCAGACCCAGCGAGGCGCCTATGGCAACGGATATCTCCTCGCCGCGCTGGTGGTGCTGGCGGCCCCTTTGTCCTGGGCGAGCGGCACCGTTCTGGGCAAGGGCCTCACGCAGCGAAGCGATCCGCTCCTGGTGAGCTTCGCGGCCACGGGCCTCGGAAGCCTGCCCTTTCTCGGAACCTTCCTCGCTGGAACCGGGGGTGTCCACCACCTGCTCGCGACCATGCCGGTCCTGGGCTGGGTCTCGCTCATCCATCTGTCGGTCTTGTGCACGATCGTGGGATTCGCCGTCTGGTTCTGGGCCCTTCGATACCTGCCCGCGTCCACGGTGGCGGCGTTCGTCTTCCTGAACCCGCCGTTCACGGCGCTCTTCGGAGCGCTCTGGGGAACGGAGCGCTTTCACTGGGCCACCGCCGGGTTTGGAACCGTGACCTTGATCGGCGTCTCCTTGAGCGCGGGGCTCTGGAAGCTTCCCGCCGGAAAGCGTGTTCAGCCGGAACGGACCTGATAGGATGGGCAGCGCGAATGACTCGCCGCGCCCGCAAGCAGGAACGGACACGGACGGGCGCCGCGGTCGATCCGGCCCGAGGAACGGCGGGTCCAAGCGCGAAACTGCGCTGCAGTCCAAGCGCTTGAACGGAGATCCTGAAACTCCGGAGAAGGAGCCATGATGAGCGGATGGCCGCTGAATCTGATCGGGATGGCCGTGCTCGCGCTTTGGCTGTGGAGACAACCCCGGCTGCCCTTCTGGGCCCTCTGGGTGGTGTGGCTCGCGGGCCTGTTGCTCATGCGCCTCGCGCCCGGTCCCATCCTGGGTTGGTTGCTCCACGACCGATCCATCGACGAAGCGCCAGGCCTGGCGGGCGCCTTCCGCTTGATCTGCCTGCTCGGGACGTTCCTGGTCTTGCGGGCGCTGATCGGATTCGCGCGCTGGGATCGCCGGTGGACCCGATGGGGTTTCGTGCGAGCGATCGCGTTCGGGCTGGCGGTCTTGCTCGAGGGATTCGAACCGCGGCTATCCGGACTCTGGGCCGCGCTGGCTCTGCCTTTCGTCTGGTCGTTTCGGTGGCGCTTCCAGCTCGGGGCCGGAAGACTCACGCTCGCCTGGTTCACGGCGCTGGTGTCGCTCGTCCTCTCGCAGGTCGGGTTCGGGGGCGCGGCGTTTACGCGGACCACATCGGCGGTGGCCGCGCATGACCTGGTCGGCCATCTTGTCTTGATCTACAGCCTGGTCGCTCTGCCGCTCACGGCGAGCCGCGCCCATCTATCCATCCGCCGGATCGGCCCGCGGCTGGTCGGCTCGCACCTGTTGGCGGGCGTCGTCCCCTTCATCCTGACCACGGTTTTTCTCCTTCTGTCCGGCGCCCTCTTTCTCTCGACCTACCGGGGCTCGATCGCCGCGCGGACATTGACCGGGATCTCCGAGGCCGGCCGCTCGCGGCTGGCCCGCGCCCTGGCCACAGGAGAGAACCTGCCTCCGTCGCCGTTCGGAGACGACCTGCCCGGGCAGCTCGTGCTGTTCCGCGAGGACGCCGGGCCCGCGCGCACGCTGGCCGGCGCGGCGCCGTTCAATCCCGATTCCCTTCTGGCCTGCGATGAGCCCTCGTCGAAGACGCCGCTCCTCTGGGACAACCGGACGCTCTTTCTGCGGGCACGTTGCGACACCGTGGTGGCAGGACGGAACGTCCGGGTCGAAGCCCTCGCTCCGGTCGACTCCGCGACCATGGCGAAACTCTGCCGGATGATCGGGAGCCCCGTACGGGCCAAGCCGCATCTTCGGGTGGTCCACACCTCCGCCGGCATCTCCATCGGCCCGACGGCGGGCCTGGATACCGACGCGACCAGGCCGCCGTCCAGCCTTGCTCCCGGGCTTGGCGCGGGCGCGACCAGGCCGCCGTCCAGCCTTGCTCCCGGGCTTGGCGCGGGCGCGACCACGCCGCCGTCCAGCCCGGCGGCGGGCCTGGATACGGGCGCAGGCTCGACGCCAACCGCTCGCGCGAAGGTCCCGGACGCGATCGGCCCTCCGGACACAGGCCACGCCCTTCGGATTCCCGGCGGCGCCATCATCGGATGCCTGCGCCGGGACGCCGGTCCCTGGACCGCCTCGGCGATGCCGCTGTCCGCGTCGACGGCGCTGGGTGAGCAGATCGTTTCCCTGTTCCGGATCGGGAGAGAGAATCCTCTGGCGACGGTGGCGCTTGTGGCGCTCGCGCTGGTGGCCGTCCTTTTGATCGGAGCGGCCTGGGTCACCTCCAGCATGGTGGTTCAGATGGGCCGCTCGATCACGCGCGCCGTGCGCGCCTTGACCGAGGCCACGGGCGCGCTTCGACGTGGAGATCTCCGGCACCGCATCACCCTCGAGGCCGACGACGAGCTGTGGCGGGTGGCAGCCTCGTTCAACGAGATGGCGGACGGCCTGGAGAAGATGCGTTCCATGGAGCTCGAGGCGGAACGTCTGGAGGAGGAGCTGCGCCTGGCTCGCGCCATCCAGGATCGCTTGCTTCCGGCCGCGCCTCCCGAGCTGGAAGGCGTGGAGCTGGCCGGAATCAGCCTGCCGGCCCGGGAGGTCGGCGGAGACTATTTCGACTATCTCGTGCTCGAGGGAGGTCCGGTCGGCCTGGCGATTGCGGACGTCTCCGGCAAGGGCGCGCCGGCCGCGCTCCTCATGTCGACTTTTCGGGCCTCGCTCAGAAGCCAGGACCTGGCCGCTCTCGGTCCGGCTGAGGTCCTCGGCCGGGTCAATCGCTTCATCCACTCGAGCGTCGATCCCGGCAAATTCATCACGGCGTTTCTCGGCTTGCTCGACCCGGCCACCGGGCGTTTTCGATACGCCAACGCCGGCCATGATCCTCCGCTCGTCCTGCGGTCGGACGGCACCTTGTCCGAGCTGACCGGCGGAGGCCTCATCCTCGGTCTGCTGCCGCAGATCGTCTATGAAGAGGCTTGCACCACGCTGGATCGCGGTTCGCTGCTCACGATCTTCACCGACGGCGTCACCGAGGCCCGCAACCCCGAAGGCGACTTCTTCGGTTCGGAACGGATCGGAGAGACGCTCACGAGGGTCCGCGGGCGGTCTTGCGTCCAGGTCCTTCAAGACATCGTCGCGGCGATCCAGGACTTCAGCGCCTCCGGCCCCCAAGCCGACGACATCACTCTGGTCCTGGCGCGCCGGCGATAGGGACGCTCAGGACGCGTGGCCGATTGTCGCCGGTGGGCAGCCTGCGAGGTTCGACCGCGGATGAGCATCTCCCGTGGGCCTTGACACCAGCGCCTGAGCGTCGACCGTGGGGCTCGGCGAGGCTCCGCACCAGCGAGGGGCGTCGGCGGAAGGACGCCCGGGACGCAGGGCCGTTCACCGGCCGCAAATTCCAGGCGCGACGCCGCCACTCACAGGATACTCACGGTCTCACCCGTGCCGCCTGACACGGCAATTCCTGGACCCGTCACAACCAGCCTGTTCCGTCCCTCTTGCCGGCCCTCCTCAATTCGCAATTTGCTCCTCCGAACCGAAGCGACGCGCTTACAATATCCAGTTCCCTTCGGTACGCAGGTGAACCATCCACGCTCATGACGGAGGCCCCCCAATGAAGCGCACTTTTCTGCTGTTCACGATGCTCTTCGCCTCAATCGTTCTGCCCGGAATCACACTGGGCCAGGCGCATTTCATGGCTCGGCTCACCGGGTATCAGGAGATTCCTGTCGTCTCGGGAACGGGCGCGGGCAGCGCGACCTTCACGCTGACCGACGCCGGACTGCAGTACTTCATCACTGTCGACGGCCTCACCAGCTTCATCACGACCGCCACCATCGCCGACGCCGCGCCCGGGCTCATCGGCCCCTCGGTCAGGACGATCCTCTTCTCCGGCAACACGGCGACCGGGATCTGGAAACCCTCCGATTCCCAGCCGTTGACTCCAACTCTCATCGCCGAGCTGCACAACGGCAATCTCTATGTGAACGTCTCCACCCTCGGCAATCCTTCGGGCGAGGTGCGAGGCCAGATCGAATTCGGAGCCGGCGTGCATTTCTCCGCGCCCATGGATCCCAACCAGGAGAACCCGCCGGTGAGCACGAACGCAACCGGGACGGGAAGCGCGGTCTTCACCGAACTGGGCCTGGAGTACAAGCTGACCGTGACCCAGCTCTCCGGCGCCATGACGGTCGCCTCCATCGACGACGGCGCCATCGGGGTCAACGGCTCGGTCGTCCAGAGCATCCTCGGCAGCTTTTCCGGCAACAGCGCAACCGGGTTCATCCCCCGCGCCTCCCTCACCGCCGTGCAGGTGAAGGACCTTCTGGCGGGCCGGATGTACTTCAATTGCTCCACAGCGGCCAACCCGGGAGGCGAGATTCGGGGGCAGTTGCTGCTGGCCGACGGAATCGGATTCACCGGGGCCCTGAACGGAAGCCAGGAGGTCCCGCCGACCGGCGCCGCCGGCACCGGAACCGGAATCTTCACCTTGACACCGGCCGGCCTTCAATTCGACATCACCGTGACCGGTCTGACCGGCCCGATCACGGCGGCGCATTTCCATGACGGCGCTTCGGGATCGAACGGCCCGGTGGTGCGGACCATCACGTCCGACTTCAACGGGACCACGGCTTCCGGGCTCTGGCGGTTCGACGACTCCGAGCCTCTGACCACGGCGCTCATCTCCGAGCTGCTGGCGGGCAACATCTACGTCAACGTGCACACGGCGGCGAATCCCGGCGGAGAGATCCGCGCCCAGGTCAACCTCAACCCGGGCTCGGTCGCCACCACGTTCGCGGCCCGTTTGACCGGAATCCAGGAGGAGCCGCCGGTGGCCTCGAACGGGCTCGGCACGGGCTTCTTCACCTTGACCAGCACTGGGCTCGCCTACCAGATCACGGTGGACGGGCTGACCAGCCCGATCACGGTGGCGCACTTCCACCTGGGCCCGATCGGGGTGAGCGGCGGCGTCCTTCAAGCCATCACCTTCACCGGGAACACCGCCAGCGGCACCTGGACGATCGACCCCACCGATGTCATCAACCTCCTGCTGGGCACCATCTACTGCAACGTCCACACCAACAACAA
Organism: Candidatus Eiseniibacteriota bacterium; assembly: GCA_963833505.1. Classification (GTDB taxonomy): domain Bacteria; phylum Eisenbacteria; class RBG-16-71-46; order CAIMUX01; family CAIMUX01; genus CAWHYG01. Next base: position 360,230 of record CAWHYG010000004.1, read on the forward strand.
TCCGGGCGGCGAGATCAGGGGCCAGCTGATGCCGGCCTCCGGGGCCGGCTTCGACACGCGGATGACCGGCCCGCAGGAGGTTCCGCCCAACAACACGGCCGGCACCGCGACCGGGACTTTCCGCCTGACCCAGGCCGGGTTTGTCTTCAACTTCACCGCCGACGACCTCACCGGCCCGATCATCGCGGCGCACTTCCACTCCGGGCAGCGCGGAAACCCGGGCGCTCCCATCCGTGTGATCACGAGCAACGAGATCAACGGCACAACCGGCGCGGGGGTGTGGACGGCGTCCGATCCCTCGCCCCTCAACCCGACGCAGATGGCCTCGCTGCTGAGCGAGGGGATCTACGTCAACCTGCACACCGCCCAGACTCCGGGCGGCGAGGTGCGCGGACAGGTGACGCTGGCGGGAGGCCAGGGTGAAAGCGCCTACCTGATCGGCGGCGCCGAGGTCCCACCCATCTCCACCAACGGCGAGGGCGTGCTCGCAGCGGTCCTGACCGACCAGGGACTGGTCTTCCGCACCACGGTCAGCAACCTGACCAGCGCCTTGACCGGCGAGCACTTTCACAACGCGGCTCCGGGAAGCAACGGGCCGATCGTCCGGGATCTGGGACCGGACTTCAACGGCCAGACCGGCAACGGGGCCTGGATGGCGACCGACTCCCAGCCTCTGACCACGGCGCTCTTCGAGCAGATCTATCTCGGGGACATCTATGAAAACGCCCACACCGTCAACAATCCCGGAGGCGAGATCCGGGGCTGGGCCATGGAGCTGACCCCCGCGGAGGTTCCGATGTCCTCGGTTGGCCCGTCCACGTTCCGGCTCTTCAACCGGCCCGATCCGGTTCAGCGACAGACCACCGTCATCTTTTATCTGCCGAGCGCCGGCCCCGCTACGCTTCGCTTCTTCGACCTCACCGGGAGGGAGATCGGCCGACCGGTCGAGATCAAGGGAACCGCGGGCTTGAACCAGACGGTGTTTGACGCCGGCGGTCTGAGCAGCGGGGTCTATCTGTACCGCCTGGATGCGGGCGGGCGGAGTGCTACGCACAAGATGACCGTCTTCAAGTAATCGGCACTTCACTCCAAGCGACGCATGCGCGAGAGGCTGGGAGGGGCCCGCGGCTCTCTCAGCCTCGGTTTCAGTAGGGAATCACCCGCGATGAGTTCCGGACGAGCTGTGGTCGGCGCTCGTCCTCAGCGCACGATCACAAGCGGTCGAGCCGACCACTGCCCCTGCGAGCGCGCCCGGATCCAGTAAAACCCCGATGGCGCGGAATGCCCGCGGGCGTCGCTTCCATCCCACCGCAGGGATATGGTCCCGGAGGCGGTCTCGCCGCCGAAGAGATCCCGCACGACTCGTCCGCCCGCGTCGAATACCTGCACGAGCACGGCACATCCTGTTGCCGCCGACACCTCGCAGGTCACGGATCGCCGGAACGGATTGGACCCGCTGATGCCGGCGAGACCGACTCCGTCGGGACGCAGCCGTTCCGCGCGATCGCGACCTACGACGGTACAGCTTGGAGCGCCCTCGGTGCCGGACTCGCCTCCTCCCGGGGACGGGTATCCAACCCCCTTGCCCTGTTCTCGTCGGGAAACGATCTCTATGTCGCCGGACTGTTCGATTCCGCCGGCGCTCAACCCGCCTCCGGAATCGCGGTCTGGGACGGCACGGCCTGGCACGCGCTGGGTCATGGCTTGCAGGCTTCCAACGGGATCGCCAATTCGATCGCCTCGTACGGAAGCCGGATCGTGGTGGGCGGCGCATTCCAGTTTGCGGGCCAGCTCAGCCTGGCGAGTTGGGATGGGGCGCGGTGGGGTTCAATGCATCCGGCAGCCGTGACGTTGGCCTCAAGTCCGGCTGCCTTGATCCCACAAGGCGACGCTCTCCTCGCCGTGGCGCCGTTCGTCACCTCCGATGACGACATGCCACACTACAGGGTCGGTCGCTGGGACGGAACGTCCTGGAGCCTCGTGGGACCATCTCTGCAAGGAAACGTCAGCACCTCCGTCCTCTGGCGCGGACAGATCGTCGCGAGTGGCGACTTCGACTCGCTCGGAGCCGAAAGAGTCGGAGGCCTGGCGCGGCTGGACGGCGACTCCTGGAAGCCGCGGGGCGAAGGCGTGGATGGTGACGTGTCTTCCTTCGCGGCGTGGAACAACCGATTGATCGCCGGCGGGTCCTTCTCCCACGCCCGCGGCCAGCCGGCCTCGTCCGTCGCGGCCTGGGATGGAAGTCAATGGACCGCATTCCCGGGGCTCGTCGGCGAAGTCACATCCCTCCAGGTCTACGCGGGAAATCTGGTCGCCACCGGGGATTTCACCGTCAATGACGATGCCAACACCGAATCGGTCGCGCAATGGGACGGCGCGCGATGGAGCAGCCTCGACGCGGACCTGGCGTTCGGTACGGGCTACGCGCAGGTCCAGCTATCCACAATCTGGAACGATCGGTTGGTCGTCTCCGGCGAATTCACCCACGCGTCCGGGGCCTCGGCGAACGGTCTGGCCGCATGGGACGGGCTCGCGTGGCGGCCCGTGGCGTTGCCGTGCCCTGCCTGGATCGAATTCGCCGGTTCCGACCAGGGCCGGCCTGGTGGTGGCGGGCGATCTCGGCACAGGGGACCTGCCCCTGATGGAGTACGATGGCGCGCGGTGGCGCCGGCTCGGGTCCGGCGTCCGGAGCGGTGTTTTCACTGGGCCGATAATCTCGGCCCTTGCGCCGTGGCGAGGAAGCCTGTATCTGGCCGGCAATTTCGCATTCGCCGGCCGCGCGCCATCCGGTGGGCTAGCCCAATGGGACGAGCGCCTGATCCCTGAGGTGAGCAGTTCGGAGCGCCTTGCGGTCGCCCCGAATCCGTCCCGCGGGAACGCCACGATCTCATGGTTCCAGTCGAACTCCGGACGGACGCGCGTACGCATGTACGACCTCACCGGTCGCCTGGTCCACACCCTGGCCGACGCGCCTTTCGGCGCCGGACCTCATACGCTGTCCACCGCCGACACGGGCGGCCATGCGCTTGCCTCGGGTTTGTACTTCGTCCGGGTCGAACCACCGGGCGGCACGATGACCCGGAAGCTCATCGTGATCCAATGAAGTTGAAAGCGGCCGCGGGCTGGCAGGGCGGAAGATCTCCGGGCTTCATGCCGGCGCGTCGACCTTCCTTTGCCGGAAGGTCTTCCAACCTCGGCGCTCCGCATCGGCTTCAACGGCCGGCGGGCATTCCCCCGCTGTTGCCCGCGCGCGCGCCAGCCGGAGGCCGCGCCATCGCCGCCGCCCAGTTCATGCGATAGGCCAGAAGATCGTCCACGGCCGCGGAGATGTTCTCCGGGTCGTGGATCTCTTCCAGCGGCTGCGGCACCGGGCCGAGCGACCGCAGAATGTCCCGGTACCAGCCGGAGAAGACGACCATGGCCGCCGGTCGCTGTCTCAGAAGCAGGTCGAAAATCGCTTTCATGCGCGTGCGTTCGTCGCTCCCGCGGAGGGGGAAGAGCACCCGTTGCACCTCCGGGCTGACGATGCCGACCAGATCCAGCACCCGCAGATCGGTGAAGTAGGCCAGGGCCCCGATGTCATTCGCCGCCACGACCGACCCCGGCGGCAGGTCCCGGGAGAGCCTTCGAGCCATCTCCACCTGCATCGCGTTCACGTCACGCACATTGTGAGCGTAGAGGCCGCTCTCGCTTGCGGAGGCGATCGCGTTGGCGCACGCCAGTCCCGCGATTGCGATCATGCCCCCGAGGGGCGCGATCTTCCCGCGCCACTGTTTCATCCCCGCCATGGCCGCGGCCAGGGCGGTGATGGCCACGAAAGGCTCCAGCGGAAAGAAATAGCGGCCGAAATTGCCCGCTCCCCCGGCGAAGAGAAAGGTCCGTCCCATGCTCGCGTACGCCAGGGGAAGCGCGACCGGAAAGAGAACGCCGGGAAGATAGGCCCGCCAGGCCGCGAATCGCCCCCGGTCCGATGGGAGGGCGCCGCTCCCAAGTCTCGAATCTGCACGTGGCGGCTTCGCTCGAGGCGACGTGGTGGGCCGCGCGGCCTCCGGAAAGACCACGACGCCGGCCGCCCAAAGCAGAAGGCCCAGCGCCAGAAGAGCCAGAAGAAGCGGGGTGAGATGGGCCAGGAGGATTGCGCTACCGCTCATGTATCCGAGATCAGGCCATCCGCCAAAGGCCCGGGTGGTCTTGGCGAAGAACGTGGCCGGCCAGATGCGGCCGCTCAGGATCAGACAATAGACGCCATAGGGCGCATAGACCCCGAAGGCAATCGCCAGATTGGCCAGCCCGGCGACCAGGCGGCGCGAGGTGAGCGCGAGCAGGAGCGCAAAGAGGATCCCTTCGGGGCGGGCCAGAAGGGCAGCCCCGGCATAGAGTCCCCAAAGCGGGAACAGGCTGCCTCCGGCTGCGGATCGCTTCTCTTCCCGCAGCCGCTCCGCCCAGGCCAGAAGCAGGAGCGTGGTGAAGAGAGGTGTTTCCATGGCCGCGGCTGTGCTCCAGACCAGCCCGGCGGTCGACACGACCAGCAGCCCGCCCAGGATCGGCCAGGCGCCAGCGAAGCGCCGAGCTGACGCATCCCCGGCGTCTGCGGTCATCTCGTCACGCTGGACACGCGCGCCCGCGCCTGCGGCCGGCCCGCCGCGCTGTACAAGCGCGACGGCGCTCACGGCCGTTCCGTCGCGGTGCGCGCGCACCCCGGCGCTTGCGGTCGTGCCGCCGACTTCCACACGCAGCTCGAGGAGGCGGCGCACCACCAGCGCCCCGGCCAGGCCGGTTCCGGCCAGCGCGGCCGTGGCCAGCAGCCAGGGCCAGACCGCATGGCCCAGGCCCACGGCCAGGCCCGCGGACAGAAGGAGCGACCAGAGCGGAGCGGTGGAGCCGGTGCTCCACTGGCCGGGGTTGACGCCGAATCCCTGTCCGTGGGCCAGACGTCGCGCGAAGGCCAGGTGGATATAGGAGTCGTCGAGCGGATACCCTCCGCCTGCGGACAGCCGGTAGTAGAGCACGAGCGCGACGGCGACGATCGGAATCGACCAGAGTTCCCAGGAGCCATGCAGAAGGGCCGCGCGGGTTCTTGAAGACATGGAATCAGATTACACCGGTCGCATGGGCCCTCCAAGGTTCGACCAGGCCGCCGCCTGTCAGCGGTGTATGGCCTGGGCGGGTCCTACCGTGGCGTAGGCCATGCTCGACAGCATCGGCATCCAGCGCCTGCGCCCGAAGCACAAGGAGGATCGACAGGGTGCCGACGGCACAGTGGAGCAGGTGCCTGACGGCGTTGGCTTGGATCTGCGATGACGCCAGGCGCCGGAGCGACCCCAACCTGGCGCCGCCCTCAGCGGCGCCATGCTCAGCGGGTCGGAGGCCCGGCGGCCCCGCCGGCTGCCCGCTGCTCGGCCGTCTCCAGGCGCCGGAGGTTCAGCCTCGCCCTGGGATCGTTCGGAGTCAGCGCCAGCGCGGCCTGGAACTCGCCCCGGGCGCGCGCGAGGTCCCCCGATCGCAGGTACAAGACGCCGAGATTGTTGTGCGCGTCCGGATTTTCGGGCGAGAGGCGGAGCGAAGCCTGGTAGGCCTGCTCGGCCTCCTCCATGCGGCCGAGGCGATCGAGCGTATATCCGAGATTGAACCAGGCCTCCACGTAGTCGGGCTTCAGGCGGACGGCTTCGCGAAGATCCGACAACGCCGCATCCAGCCTTCCGTTGCCGGCGTTCCACTGCCCGAGGTCCCCGTAGGCCACCCAGGAACGTGGATTCCGTTCCAGCACGTGCGTCCAGAACGTCTCCGAATCCCGCCAGCTTCGCGCATACGCGACGGTCAGAGGCGTGAAAGCGGCGGTCATGGCCAGGCCGAGCGTAAGCGCGGGTCGCCGGAGCGCGCGCGCGCCCATCCACTCAACCAGGGAGAAGAAGGCCATCCAGAAGCCCCATGAGGGCAGATAGAGGAAGTGATCCGCCACGAAGCTCTTGTCCATGTAACCGAACGCGATGATCCCGCTGGTCGGGATCGTGGCGATGGCGAACTGCGCCAGACCGAACGGCACGGCGCGGGGCCAGCGCGCTCGAAAGCGGAACAGGGCCGCGGCCACCAGGAGCACCGCGAGGCAGGATAGAATCCCGGGCCACAGAATGGATCCGGGATCCCAGCGCGGATAGACGCCGCTGAGCCGGATCGGCGCCAGGAGCTTGCCGGCGTCGAACCAGAGGGCTCGGGCGGCAATCCCGATCCGCTCTGGCAAGGACACGTCGGAGACGAAGACCGGCCCGTGTTCCCGGAACAAGGTGACGCCGGCCGCCAGCAACGCCGGCACGAAGAGGACGGCCGGGCGCGCCCACCTCTTCCAGGCGCCTTCCGTTCGCTGTGCAACCCCCGCGCGGCGAACCGGACCGGCTGCGAGCGCTTCTCCCGCCACCCAGGCCTCGAGCAGGAGCGCAGTCAACGGCAAGGTCACGGTGGTCGTCTTGGAAAGCATGGCCAGGGCGCCCAGGATCCAGCTCCAGACCAGATGCCCGCGCCCCCGCCCCTGGAGCGCGCTCAGGTACTGCTGCAGGCAGAGGAAGTAGAAAACGCCTGAAAGCACGTTCTTTCGTTCGCTTACCCAGGCTACCGAAGCGACCTGCGTCGGATGCGCCGCGAAGAGCAGGGCCGAGGCGAACGCGACGGACGCCGGAAGTCCCAGTTGAAGAAGCAGCCGCAGAAGCAGCAACGAAGCGATCGCGTGCAGGAGGATGTTGATCGCGTGGTAGCCCGCCGGCGCCGAGCCCCAGAGGTGGAATTCCAGCCAATACGAAGTGAAGACCATGGGGTAGAACTGGGGATCGTCCAAGCTCGTCCAGATCCGAAGGAGCCCGCCGGGATCGCGCAGAAGCTCGTTCTGCGGCACGTATTCCGCGTCGTCCCAGTTGAGGAAATCGTGGCCCAGCGTGCCCAGGTAGGGACCGACGGCGGCCAGGAGCACGACCAGGGCCAGCAGACCCCTGGAGCCCAGGATGGAACGATGGCCGCGATGGTCATCCACGCCCGGATGCGCCTCCTCGCCTCCTCAACCGCGCCGTGAGTGTGGCCGCCGAGAACATCTTCGCCCAAGTGTGCCGGACTCTCAACCGCGGGGACGCGCTGGGTGTGGGCTTCGGACCACCGTGAACGCCCAGATCGGTCCATCGTGATCGCTGAGATCGGATCTTTGTGATCACCTGGATCCCTCCCGAACACTTCGTCTTCGGCAAGTGGAAGGCCGTTCGATCCGGCATCGAGCGCACGCGTTTCACTTTTCAAGATAGCCGGCCTCCGGGACGAGAACTTCAAGAAGAGATCACAGTCCGAACGCCGTCTGAGCCTTCTAACGCCGCGGCCGCACACCGCGTCAGGAGACGCAGATCGAGGGCAGCGAACGGAGGCTTTCCGACGTCATGCTGAATCCACCGCCTGTCGAAGGGGCGCGCCTTGCCCCCGCCAAGGCCACGTCCCGCCGCTATCCCCAGGGGGCACGGGGAAGCGCGCCTTCCCATGGGACACGAGGGCACTGCACATGCCAGACAAACCGAAGCTAGCAATCTACTGGGCATCCTCCTGCGGGGGCTGCGAGATCGCTGTGGCCAACCTGCACGAACGGCTCCTCGAGGTGGTGGGCTTCTTCGACTTCATGTTCTGTCCCTGCCTTCTCGACACGAAACGCAAGGACATCGAAGCCCTTCCCGACGGAGAGATCACCGTCACTCTTTTCAACGGCGCGATCCGCACGGAAGAGAACGAGGAGATGGCCCATCTGATGAGGCGGAAGTCGCAATTGCTCATCGCCTACGGTTCCTGTGCGTACGGCGGGGGCATTCCGGCGCTGTCCAACCTGCACCACCGCCAGGACCATCTGGACGCGAGCTACCTGACGGCCCCGACGGTGGACAATCCCGGCGGCATCCTGCCGCAGGAGAGGGTCCAGGTGCCCGAGGGAACCCTCACGCTTCCCCGATTCCTCGAACGCGTGCAATCGCTCTCCCAGGTCGTGCCGGTGGACTACACGATTCCCGGATGTCCTCCGGACACCGAGCAGATCTGGAACGTGCTGCAGGTCTTCATCCGCGGCCAGGCCCTGCCGCCTCCGGGATCAATTCTCGGAGCCGGCTCTTCCAGCGTCTGCGAGGAGTGCTCCCGGCAGCGCACGGACAAGAAGGTCTCGCACTTCCGCCGGATCTGGGAATTCGTCCCCGAAACGGACCAGTGCCTGCTCGAGCAGGGAATCGCCTGCATGGGTGTGGCCACCCGCAGCGGATGCGGCGGACAGTGCCCGCAGGCCAACATGCCCTGCATCGGGTGCTACGGACCGCCTGAGGGCGTGTACAACCAGGCGGGCAAGATGGCTTCCACTATCGGCTCGATCCTCGACATCGAGCCGATTCGTGACCTGCGCGACATGGAGCAGATGCACGCGCGCCTGCAGGCATCGAGCCAGGGAATTCCCGACCTGGCCGGGGTTGCGTGCAAGTTCAACCTGGCGACGGCGTTTCCCGGAAAGGCCGCCCGCAAGAGGACGGAAGAGTCATGAAGACCCTGGCGACGGACGCGACAACCCGGCCCGCCGACCGAAAGGAAGAAGCGACGCCGGGCACTCGCAAGCGCGTGACCATCGACCCGATCACCCGGCTGGAAGGACACGGGCGGATCGAGATCTTCCTGAACGATGCCGGAAGGGTGGAAAACGTCTACTTCCAGGTGCCCGAGCTGCGCGGCTTCGAGCAATTTGTCGTCGGACGCCCGGTGGAAGACATGCCGGTCATCACCAACCGCATCTGCGGCGTCTGCCCGGAGGCGCACCATCTGGCCGCGACGAAGGCCCTGGACGATCTCTTCATGGTCGAGCCTCCCACGGCGGCGAAGAAGATCCGGGAACTGTTCTACAGCGCCTTCTACGTCACCGACCACACCACGCATTTCTATGTCCTGGGCGGCCCTGATTTCATCGTGGGACCCGAGGCGCCCGCCTCGGAACGGAACATCCTCGGAGTCATCGCCAAGGTGGGACTCGACGCGGCCAAGGAGGTCATCGCCTGCCGGGCCCGCAACCACGAAGTGATCCGAAAGCTGGGCGGTCGGGCCATCCATCCCACCGCCGGACTTCCCGGAGGCTGGAGCAAGCCGATTTCCGGGGAGGATCGGCGGGAGTTCGGGGAGGTGGCGCGGAAGAACGTGGATTTTGCGCTCTTCAGCCTCCAGGCGTTCCATGACATCGTGCTCAAGAACTCCGCATATTTGGATCTGATCCTCTCGGATGTCTACCTGCACAAGACCTATTCCATGGGTACGGTGGATCCGCAGAACCGCGCGAACTTCTATGAGGGATTGATCCGGGTGGTGGATCCGGACGGACGGGAGATCCTGAAGTACCCGTGCCGCGAGTATGCGGAGCACATTGCCGAGCACGTGGAACCGTGGACCTACCTGAAATACCCGTACCTCAGGAAGGTGGGTTGGCGCGGCTTCGTGGACGGCAAGGATAGCGGCATCTACAGCGCCACGCCTCTCTCCCGACTCAACGTCTCGGACGGACTGGCGACCCCCCAGGCGCAGGAACAGTTCGAGAAGTTCTATGCCACGTTTGGCAGCCAGCGGGTCAACGGACGTTTTCAGCCGGTCCATCATCGCCTGGCTACGCACTGGGCGCGACTGATCGAGCTTCTCTATGCGGCCGAGAGGATGCTGGAGCTGTCCCGGGACGCCGAGATCACGGCGCCGGAGGTCCGGCGGATCCCGTCGGGCCGGATCAATCCGGCGGGGGGCATCGGCTCGGTGGAAGCGCCTCGCGGCACCCTGACCCACCACTACGAGGCCGACGAGCGGGGCCTCGTCACGCGAGCCAACCTGATCGTGGGCACGACGAACAACTACGCGCCCATCACCATGTCGCTCCGGCGAGCCGCGGAGAAGCTGATCACCGGCGACGGCCCGATTGGGGACGGGCTGCTCAACAAGATCGAGATGGCGTTCCGGCTCTACGATCCCTGTTTTTCCTGCGCCACTCACTCGCTGCCGGGACAGATGCCTCTGTCCGTCACCATCCGGGACGCCGGGGGCGAAGTGGTTCAAACCCTGCGGCGAGACTGAGGGATGCGCACGATCGTCATCGGGATGGGCAATCCGGTGCGGGCTGACGACGGGGTCGGCCTGGCCGTGGCGCGAAACCTCCGGGAACGCCTGGGTGACGCGCCGGACGTGGACGTGGTCGAGCTCTGGGCCGGGGGACTGCGGCTCGTGGAGACGATGTCCGGATATGACAAGGCCATCGTGGTGGATGCGCTTCGCACGGGACAGAACGCACCGGGGACGATCCGCCGGGTGCCCCTCACCGATCTCGAAGGCGCCCGCACGCTGGCGTGCGCCCATGACACGACTCTTCCCACGGCTTTGGAAATCTGGCGTCGACTGGACGCCCCGGTGCCGCCGGAGATCTCCATTTGGGGAATCGAAGTGGAGAACGTGGACGCCCTGAGCGAGGAGTTCACGGCGCCCGTGGCGCAGGCGGTACCGCGGGCGACCGAAGCAATCCTGGAAGAACTGCAGCTTCCCAAAGGAGCCTGACATGAGAGTCGGCGTTTACTTCTGCCGATGCGGCGGGATCATCTCGGACCAGATCGACGGCGAGGAGCTGGCGCGCCGCGTGGACGGCACGGGGGACGTCGCCTACGTCAAGAGCGTGGAGCTGGCGTGTGACGCCGGGGGCAGATTGTTCATTATCGAGGATCTCAAGAAGGAGAGGCCTGACCGCGTCGTCATCGCGGCCTGTTCTCCCCGGGAGCACGAAGAGACCTTCCGTGGCGTGATGTCGGACGCCGGCATGAATCCCTTCCTCATGCAGATGGTCAACGTTCGCGAGCAGGTGGCCTGGGTCACTCCGGACAAGCGCGCGGCCACGGAAAAGGCCATCCGCTACGTGCGAACCGCGGCCGCCCGGGTCGCGTTGCACGAGCCTCTGGAAAGGGTCGAGGTCGACGTCGTGACGGACACGCTCGTGATCGGCGCGGGCCCCGCGGGCCTCAAGGCCGCGCTCACCCTGGCCGAAGCCGGGCGCAAGGTCATCCTGGTCGAGAAGAGCCCGATTCTCGGGGGGATGCCGATCCGCTATGAAGAGGTGTTTCCCCGCATGGAATGCGGACCCTGCGTGCTCGAGCCGTTCATGGCCGAGGTTCTCCACGGCCCGTACTCGGGGAACATCGAGATCCTGCTCCAGTCCGAAGTTGTGGAGGCGGCCGGCTCATTCGGGAACTTCATGGTCAAGATCCGCCGGCGGCCCCGCCATGTCGACCTGCACACGTGCATCGGTTGCGCGGAATGCATCCAGGCGTGCCCCGCTTCCGAGCCGAATCCGGTCAACTGCGGCATGAGCGAACGCAAGGCGATTGACTTCGTCTTCTTCGGCGGCCTGCCGAACGCCCCGTATCTGAACCTCCAGGCCTGCGAGCGTTTCCGGGGAAGCGAATGCACGAGCTGCCGGGACGCGTGCCCTGTCGAGGGAGCGATACGCTATGACGAAGAAGAGCAGGTTCTCGAGCGGCAAGTCGGTGCCGTCCTGCTGGCCGTCGGCGGGGATCTGTACGACTGCTCGAAACTTCCCAATCTGGGATACGGAACCGTGCCGGGGGTCGTCACAAGCCTGGAATTCGAGCGGATCCTGGCGGCGAACGGGCCGACCGGGGGGGCCGTCCAGCTTTCCGACGGCCGAGTTCCCTCCCGCGTCGCCGTCGTGCATTGCGTGGGAAGCCTGGATCGCGATCACCGGGAATACTGTTCCGGCGTCTGCTGCCTGAACGCCTTCAAGTTCAACGCGCTTCTTTCCCACAAGCTCCCTGACGCCCAAGTCACCCACTACTACAAGACCGTCGCCGTCTCGGGCAAGGAGGAGTACGAGCTCTACAACCGCGTGGTCACGAACCCGCGAACGAAGATGGTTCCCTACCAAGAGATCAGCGGGCTCTCCATCAAGCCCGGACCTCGCGGCGGCCCGGTTCTGCGACAAGGAACTGACTCCTCGGAGTTCGACCTGGTCATCCTGATGGCGGCGTTGGTGCCCGGCCCCGACGTCCGGCGGGTCGCCCGCGTCTTCGATGTGGGCCTTGACCGGCAAGGCTACGTCGAAGAGCTGCACGGCCGGGTTGATGCGACGAAGAGCAAGGTGCGCGGGGTCTACGTGGCGGGAACCTGCCAGGCGCCGATGGATTTGGGTCGAGCGATGACCCAGGGCGCCTCGGCTGCGGGGGCCGTCCTGGCCGGATTGGTGCCGGGAAGAAAGCTGGTCCTCGAGGCGATCCACGCCGAAGTGGACCCGGAGCGCTGCGCCGCCTGCAAGTCGTGCCTGTCCATCTGTCCTTACAGGGCCGTCTCGTTCAATTCGGAAAGGAACGTCGCCGAGGTCAGTCCGGTGCTATGCGTCGGCTGCGGCACGTGCGTGGCCGCCTGCCCCTGCGGGGCCATTCAAGGAAAACACTTCACCACGGGCCAGATCTTCGCAGAGATCGAAGGAGCGCTGGCATGAACAAGCGAGCCGTAGAAACCGCCGCCGATGACCTGCCCCCGATCGGCTTTGAACCGCGTATCGTGGGGTTCCTGTGCAATTGGTGCTCCTATGCGGGCGCCGACAAGGCCGGAGCCGCGCAAGAGGCCTATCCGCCCAACATCCACATCATCCGCCTGATGTGCACGGGAAGGATGGACGCCCAGTTCGTCCTGAAGGCGTTCGAGGAAGGGGCGGACGGGGTGATCATCCTGGGTTGCCACCCGGGAGACTGTCATTACAAAGAGCAGAACTTCCGGATGATTCAACGCCACCGGTTTCTGCTGCCTCTTCTCAAGCAGTTCGGAATCGAAGAGGAACGATGCCGGCTGGATTTCGTCTCCGCGGCGGAAGGGGAGAAGTACGCCCAGGTCATCACGGAGATGGTTGAGGCCGTGCGCAAGCTCGGTCCGGTGAAGCAGAGGCAGGCCGCTTAACCTGAGATAAAGAAGGAGAGAAGCGATGGCAACGATGCAGATCGACGTTCGGGGCGCGAAGTGCCCGATTCCGGTCCTCAGAATGACGAACCTGGTCATGAAGAAGGAAGTCAACGCGGGGGACACGTTGATTGTGGTGGCCGATTGCCCCACGTTTGAGAAGGACGTGCGGCAGTGGTGCCAGTCCATGAAGAAGACCCTGATCGTCCTCCGGGACGAGGGAAACAACGCGAAGCGCGCCGAAGTGCGCATTCGAGCGGCCGCCGCAGGCCCGCGGATCTTCGAAAGACCGGGGCGGGGGGCACGGCCGGCCCTGTTTGAAGACCGGAGCCGGCCGTTCCAGCGATCCGCCGGTTCTTGGCCGGAAGTTCGGTTACGGATTCGGGTCCTCCAGAGCTGTTATCCCTGGATGACCACACCCTCCAGGACCGCGCTCGAGTCGATGACCACGATCCAGCGGAGACATCTGGCCGCAAGATCCTCAGCAGAAGGCCCGCCGGTGAGGGCGGCAGCGCCTTCACGCCCGACAACATCCCCCTGGCATGGGCATCTACGCTGCCCGCCCCATGTCCCGGGTCTGCTCCGGCGCGAGCTTCACGATTGCGCCGCCCGTGCCCGCCGGCCGCGACGACACCGAGGTTTCCCCAACCAGCATCTCGACGGCTGAAAGGCAGGCGGTGAAGTGAAACACGCTCCCGCGTCCCACCTCGCTCTCCACCCACATGCGGCCGCCCATCAACCCGACCAGACGGGTCGAAATGCTGAGGCCCAGGCCGGTTCCGCCGTAAGTCCGGGTCGTCGAACCATCGGCCTGACGGAAGGCTTCGAAGATCAGCGCTTGCTTCTCCGGAGGAATCCCGATTCCCGTGTCGCGGACCGCGAAGTGCAGGCGTCCCGCCTCGGCCCCGCCATCGGGCGCGACCATGACCGAAACACCGCCCTGCGATGTGAATTTGATCGCGTTTCCCACCAGGTTGACCAGAATCTGGCGCAAACGGCCGGGATCGCCCAGAAGCCGCGCGGAAACCCCGGATTCCACCTCCCAGGTCAGCTCCAGACCCTTCTGCCGAGCCCGCGGTAGGAGGGTCCGAAGGGTCTCGGACAGGGCTGCACGCAGATCGAAGACGATCGGATCGAATTCCAGCTTGCCCGCCTCGATCTTGGAGAAGTCGAGAAGATCGTTGATCACCACCATCAGGGCGTCGGCGGAACTCTGGACCAGGCCGAGGTACTCGCGTTGCTCTTCCGTCAGCTCGGTGTCCAGGGTCAGCTCGGTCATGCCCATGATTCCGTTCATCGGCGTCCGGATCTCGTGGCTGACGTTGGCCAGGAACTCGCTCTTCAGCCGGTTCGCCTCCTCTGCCCTCTCCTTGGCCTCGAGCAACTGCGCGTTGATCGATTCCCGCGTCGCCACTTCCTCTTCCAGCTTGTTCCGCTGCCGCTGCAGCTCCGCATCCCGTTCTTCCAGACCGGAGAGCATCTCATTGAACGCGTCCACGAGTTGACCCAGCTCGTCCCCGCCGAAGCGCGCCGCGCGCACGGAAAAATCCTGACCGGCGGCAACGACCCGGGAGGTGGCGGCGAGGCTGAGAAGCGGCTCCGAAATCATCCGCTGCAGCTTCCGCGTGAGGAGAAACGCCATACCGGTGGCGCAGACGAGCACCAGGATGACGATTTCCACGAAGTGCAGGACGAACGCGCGCAGCTCGGTCGTGTCGGACTCGATGAGGACGGAGCCGATGGGCGACCCGTCCAGCATGACCGGGCGGCCAAGGTCGAGACGTCCGTTGCGATAGGCCGCAAAATCGCCGGCCGGCGCCGGCGGCGCCGCCGCCCGTGGAGAGCCGTCTCGGTGGTACTCGGCAAAAACTGGCTCCTCTCGAATTTCCGTGCTGAAAGGGCTTGGGGCCGGAATGTGCTGGTGAGAGCAGGGTTGCAAAGAGAGGCGCTTCCGGCTTTCGGGTGGCCGGATTTGTTGAGTGATCCGGCCGGTGGTACGGTTCCGTCGGGCTGCGGGGGCCCGATGGAGGACCGGTCATGGACGACAAGACGCTGTATGCCAAGCTGCTCGGCTTGATGGATCCTTGGGGTGTCGAGAAGGTGGAGCTGAAGCTGGCCGAGGGAGAGGTTCACGTCTGGGTTGCGCTTCCCGCGAAGGAGCTGTGGGTCTGCCCGGAGTGCCTGGAGCGAGCGCCCATCCATGATCATCGGGAGCGGATCTGGCGCCACCTTGACACCTTTCAGTACAAGACCCTCCTCCATGCCCGGGTTCCGCGGCTGAACTGCCCGACCCACGGGGTCAAGCAGATCCAGGTTCCCTGGGCTGAGGACAGTTCGCGCTTCACCGCCCTCTTCGAAGCCCTGGCCATTGACTGGATGAAGCAGGCCTCGCTCTCTGCCGTGCGAAAACAGCTGCGGCTGAGCTGGGACGAAGCGGCGGGGATCCAGGAGCGATCGGTCCGCCGCGGACTCCTTCGTCGCCAGGCCGAGCCCGTGCCGTATCTCGGAATTGACGAGACCTCCTTCCGGCGCGGCCACCAGTACGTGACCGTCGTCAGCGACCTGGAGAAGCCTCGTGTTCTTTTTGTGAGCCAGGACCGACGCAGGGAAAGCCTGGATGACTTCTGGACCAGCCAGACGCCGGAACAACTGCAGGCCGTCCAGGGCGTGGCCATGGATATGTGGGAGCCTTACATCGGTTCGGTGACCGAGAGTCTTCCCCGGGGCCAAGCGAAGATCGTCTTCGACAAGTTCCATGTGGCCAAGCACCTGGGGGACGCGGTCGACAAGATTCGGCGCCGCGAGAACCGGGCTCTTCAGCTCGAGGGCAAGGATTGGCTCAAAGGAACGAAGTACGACTGGCTCCGCAACCCCGACACCTTCTCCCTCGGTGAGTGGCGTCAGTTCCTCCACCTGGCTCGACGGAGCGACTTGAAGACGGCCCGAGCCTGGAGCCTCAAGGAGGAGTTCATGCGCTTCTGGGATTACCAGTACCAGGGTGCCGCCGATCGCCACTTCCGCGCCTGGTATAGCTGGGCCATTCGCAGCCGGCTCCAACCGATCAAGCAGGTCGCCCGCATGATCAAGAGCCACTACAACAACATCGTCACCTACTTCGAACATCCCATCACCAACGCCGCCGCCGAGGGACTCAACGCCAGCATCCAGCGAGTCAAGAGCATGGCGCGAGGCTTCCGCAACCCCGAACGCTTCTGCATGGCCATCTACTTCCACTGCGGGGGGCTCGATCTACACCCACGCACCACCATGTTTACCCAATGAATTCAGCCACACGGTTTCCGGAAGAGCCCAAAGAGAAAGCTCCTGGTTTTCCATGGTGCCTTCTTCGTCCAAGAAGGAGGGCACGGATGGGTGGCCAGGAGCAAAGAGACGTTCTCAGAAACGTCTGGGGTCTGCAAGGGTTTGCGGTGGTGGAAGTCGAGACCGAGGAGGCGGCCGTGGCCGGGCGGCCACCGATCAAACTTATCCGGATTCGAGATTTGCGTGAGGGGCACCAGTGTCCGGAGTGTGGGAAAAGCCATCGCGAGTTGGCGTTCCAGGAGGCGGAGGAGCGGCGCTGGCGGGAGCGGTCGATGGGCGACTTCGAGAGCTGGGTGGTCTACACGCCTTGGCGCGTGTTCTGTTGCGGTGGGACCCGGGTGGAGCGGATGCCCTGGGAGTCTCCCGGCCACCGGATGACCCGGCACTTCTTCGAGTTGATCGTCGGTCTTTGCCGTCGCCTGGCGATCTCGGAGGTCGCGCGCATGGCGAGGCTTTCCTGGGACACGGTGGCGCGGTTGGACAAGGAGTCGATCGAGCTGGCGCTGGGAGGGCCCGCTCCCTCTCTGGACGGCTTGCGCTGGATCGGAGTGGACGAGGTCTCCCGGACCGGCGGACATGTCTACTTCACGGTGGTGACGGACCTGGAAACGGGCAAGGTGGTGTGGATCGGTGAAGGAAAGAAGGAGGAGACGCTGCTGGCCTTCTTCCGGGAGCTCGGGCCGAAAGGCCGGCGGAAGATCATCGGGGTGGTGAGTGATCTGAGCCAGGCCTATCGCAACGCGATTGATCGCGCCGTTCCCCACGCCATTCACTTGCTCGACCGGTTCCACATCATCAAGTGGGTGAACGAGGCGGTGGACGAGATCCGGCGCGAGACTTTCGGGGCCGCACCGAAGGATGATCTCGGACGAACCCTCAAGGTGAAGAAGTGGATGCTGCTCATGGCGCGGGAGGCCCTTGATCTCTCGTCCAAACGTCTCCTCGGGCGATTGCTCACGCGCAACCGCCAGCTGGAGCGGGCTTACCTCTTGAAGGAGAATCTCCGCGGGATCTTCCACTACCCGTGGGTCCGTCTGGGAGCGCTCCGCAATGCACTTCTCACCTGGTGCCACATGGCCATCTACAGCCGGCTGCGGCCGCTGGTAAAGATCGGCTACCGTATCCGCGACAACCTGGACAAGTTGATGGGTGGGTTCGAGCACGGAATCAAGATGGGGCTGGTCGAGTCGATCAACGGCATTATCGGCCAGATACGCCGCCGCGCTCATGGGTTCCGGGATCCCGAGTACTTCAAACTGAAGATCTACCAACGGTGCTCTCTCGATCATGACCCCTGGGCGCAAATCATCCTATGAGCTTGATTCCACGGGAAATCGAGAGGCGCCCAAAAACTGCACCGTTCAGGCGGAAGAGATAGGCGGCCACAACGTGCGGCGAGGTGCGCAAGGCCGCCAGAACCGTTCGCGACGACTCCTGGTCGTCGAGACAGAGGGAGGCCGTTCCGTTCGCGCAGACCAGGGCGGCCAGGGTCGCCTTCTGTTCGACGATGGCTCCGCGGAACATGCCCCGGGCGTAGATTCCGAAGATGACGCAGGCCAGCACCAGAGCAGCGCCGCTCGTGATCATCAGCACGAGCGTCAGCTTGTGTTTGATGCTGATGTTCTGAAGCCGGATCATTTCTTGTTGCCGCCCGAACGGGCGACTTGGCCTCCAGGCAAGGCGCGAGCCTGCCGCAGGCGTGCGGACCTCTCGGGCTGGGCCGAGAACGCCGCCGTCCCCCGATTCTTGATCGGCTGATCCCGCCCTTCTCTTGCGAAAAAGAGCTTTGCCCGAAACCCGGAGGCGGCGTCACGCCCAGTCCCTCTCAGAGCTGCCGCCCGGCCGGCCGATAGAAGAGATGCAGAGCGACCGCGCCGGTCGCCCGCTTGGCAGCCCGCACACCGAAGGGCTTCGCCCGAAACGCCTGACTCAGGAGATCGCTCATGGCCCGACCACGATCGCCGAAAGCGCGAATGATAGCCGCCTGGGCACTGCTCGGGTGCCTCTTTCTGATCCCGAACACGCGCGCCGCGGACGCACCCGCCTCGGCACCGAAGGACGAGATGCTCCTTTTCGAGGAGATCCCGACCGTCTACGCCGCATCCAAGTACGAGCAGAAGGTGACCGAGGCTCCGTCCTACGCCAGCATCGTGACCGGCGCCGAGATCCGGGCGCAGGGTTACCACACCCTGGCCGACGTCCTGATGGGCCAGCAGGGATTCTACGTCACCAATGACCGCAACTACTCCTACGTCGGGGTCCGCGGATTCGCCCCGCCCGGGGATTACAACACCCGCATCCTCGTTCTCATTGACGGCCACCGCATCAACGACACCGTCTACGACATGGCTCCGATCGGAACGGACTTTCCGCTGGATTTGGCGCTGGTCGACCGGATCGAGATCGTCCGCGGGCCCAGCTCCTGTCTCTACGGAAGCAACGCGTTCTTCGCCGTGGTCAACGTGATCACGCGAACGGGCGCCAGCCAGAAGGAGACCGAGTTGGCCGGAGAGGCCGGCGACCATGGGACCTACCGCGGCCGCTTTACCGCCGGCCGGCAGTTCTCCGATGGATTGTCCGCCCTGGTCTCGGCCACCCGCTATCACAGCGATGGAGAGGACCTCCACTTCCGCGAATTCGACACACCGGCGACGCAGGACGGCTGGGCGCGCGGCCTGGACGGAGATGCCTCGTCCGATTTTTGGACGGCCCTGTCGCTCCATGATTTCTGCCTGCGAGGAGCCTTCGGCCAACGGGACAAGACGATTCCCACCGCCTCGTACGGGACGCTCTTCGGCGACCCGGGGAGCAAGACCCGGGACATCTATTCCTTCACCGACCTGAGCTATCAACCGGCGCCACGGGGACCGCTGCAGTGGAGCGGACGGCTCTACTACGACTGGGACGACTACACCGGAACCTATGCCTACCAGGATTCCGTGGTCGATTCCGTTCCCCCGTTCCGCTACTTGGACAAGGACATCGGCAAGACGGGACGATGGGGTCTCGAGGGCAGGCTGATCCGGGATCTGGGGTCCGCTCACCGGTTCACCGCGGGTGCGGAGTACCGGGACGATTTCCTCATCGAGCAGCAGAACTACAATTTTCTCCCCTACCAGCTCTTCCTGAATGATCGAAGTGAAGGCCAGGTTTGGGGCGTGTACGCCGAGGACGCCTTCACCCTGCGGCCCGGCCTCGTCCTCTACGCCGGGGGCCGGCACGATCAGGACCAGAGCTTCGGGGGCACCACCAATCCTCGGCTGGCGCTCGTGTACAACCCCGACCCGCGGACGGACGCGAAGCTGATCTTCGGACGCTCCTTCCGAGCGCCCAACGCCTACGAGCTGTACTACGACGACCACGCTACTCAGGAGGGAAACTCGTCTCTCCGGCCCGAGACCATCCTCACCGGCGAGTTCGACCTGGGCCGACTGGTGCAACGTCACCTGCACGCGCAATTGTCCGTCTTCACCTATCAGATCCATGACCTGATCCGCGAGCAGATGGACGCGGCCGACAGCATGATCATCTACCGCAACAGCGATCGGATCCGCAGCTCGGGATGCGAGGTGGAGCTGGCCACCCGGCGTTGCAAGCTCCTGGACGGCCGGATCGGCTACTCGTTCCAGATCAGCAAGGACAACCTGACCGGACAGACGCTGGTCAACTCTCCCCGCCACATGGTCAAAGTCGAGGTTCGCCTGCCAGAGGAGGAGAAACGGTGGCAGGCCGGCGCCAACGTCCAGTACATGAGCGCCCGCAGGACCCTGCAGGGCCAAACGGATGGGGCTCAGGCGGTGGCCAACGTCACGTTGGAGTACCGGCTCCCCTGGCGCAACTTGAGCGCCTCCGCCGGCGTGTACAACCTCTTCGATGAGCGTTTGGGCGACCCGGGTGGAGAAGAGCTCACCGAGGACCTCCTTCCCCGAGTCGGGCGCAGCTTCCTTCTCGGGCTGCAGCTCGCCGGGAATCAGAAACCGTGAGGTCGGACGCTTGATGCTGGTACGCCGTCACTCGGAACTGGTTTGCCTCTTCGCCGCCCTGGCTGCCGCGGCCGGCATCCTGGCACCGGTTGCAGGGCAGGCGGCCCAGTCCACGCGATCGACCAACGTCGCCATCTTGATCAGTCACGACGGGGAGGCCTTTGACCAGGCATTACAGGGGTTCCAGGAGGCACTGCACCGCGAGGGAATCCAGGCGCACAGCACCGTGTTTCGTCTCCTGGGCGACTCGCTCCGGGCCGCTGACGCCGTGTCGCAGATGCGCGCCCTGTCTCCCGATCTCGTCTTCACTCTTGGATCATTAAGCACAGCCATCTGCAGGAAGGACATGCCCGACAGCCCGATCGTGGCCGGCATGGTGCCGCGTCCCAGCGAGCTCGCGGGACCGAACGTCACCGGGGTCTATCTCGAGATCCCATGTGAAACCCAGTTCCTCTGGCTCCGCCGCTTCCTGCCCAACGCCGCCGGGGTGGGCATTCTCTACCGTTCCGGAGAGAACGAAGAAACGCTCATGGCCGCGCTCAAGGTGGCGGAATCCATGAAGCTGCATCTGGAGGCGCGCCGGGTCAACAGCTTGGACGCCTTGGACCAGGCGCTGGGGAGTCTGAAGGGACGTACGGACACGATTCTGTCCATCTACGAGCCGTCTCTCATGACGCCGGACTGCGCCCGGCGCATTCTTCTCTTCGGAGCGCAAGCGGGCATCCCTGTAGTGGGACTCTCCTCGGCGTGGGTCAAGGCCGGCGCGCTCTACTGCCTCGAGTGCGACTACGTCGACCTCGGCGATCAGTGCGGAGCGATGGCCGTGCAGATCCTTCGCGGCAGCGCGCCGCAATCGATTCCACCGGCGCCCCCGCGAAAGATCAGCTACTCGATCAATCAGAGCGTGGGGGACCGGCTGAGCATCCATCTTTCGGATGCGCTGGTTGGCGGCGCCCACCAGACGTTTGACTGAATTGGCGCGGCCTGCAGGTCCCGCTGCCACCCGGCCTCGCTACCGTCGATCGCTCCAAATCCAGTCGTGCCAACCCGTCGGACCTTTGCCCGTGGAATCTACACGTTCTCCCGGCTGAGCTCCGTCGCCGGCACGCGGCTGGCGCGCACCGCCGGATAGACGCTGGCCACAACCGACGCCCCGAGAATGC
Source organism: Candidatus Eiseniibacteriota bacterium (assembly GCA_963833505.1). GTDB lineage: Bacteria > Eisenbacteria > RBG-16-71-46 > CAIMUX01 > CAIMUX01 > CAWHYG01. Next base: position 381,672 of record CAWHYG010000004.1, read on the forward strand.
TCGCAGCCTGCCGGATCAACGCGGCATATGGCCCGTACAAGCGGATGGTCCACCCGAAATAGGCGCGGTTGATCACGAAGATGAGGATCGCGGCCAGACCGAGCCCGCCGAACGCCCCGAGAATCAACCCGAGGAGACCAATGCCCAGCCCCTCGCCGAGAAACGCGCGGAAGATCTGCCGTCTCAAAGCGCCCAGGGCGCGATAGAGGGCCAGCTCCGCCACGCGTTCCCGCGCCAGAACGAGCAGCGTCAACGTGATCCCGGTGACCGCGATGAGCAGACTCATGGCTTCCAACAGCCGCGTCACCGCAAAGGTCTGATCGAAAATGCGCAGGATCTCTTCCCGGAGATCGCGGTTGCTTCGGATCACCAAAGGCCGGCCGGCGAAGAGCGTCCGGAGCCGGCCGACCTCGCGTTCGGCATCGATTCCCGGCTGCAGGTAGAGTGCAAGGTTCGTGATGGCGCCGGGTCCGAAAAACCGATCCATTGTCCTCAGATCCATGGCGGCGGATCCGGCCTCGGTCGTGTAATCAAAGTAGACTCCGGCGATGTAGAACCGCCGGGGTCCGGCCGGCGTGTCCAGAACGAGGCTGTCGCCGGCGGCCAGGCGCTCCTTCCGGGCGAGCGGCTCTCCGATCAAAACCGCGCCCGTCTCGCACAGGCGCCGGATCGCCTCATCCCGGTTTCCGCTGATCAGCGGATAGCGCGCGGATCCCTCGGGCAGCCCCATCGAGATCCCGGCCAGAGAGATCCTCCGGTCGCCGCTCATCACCTTGAACTGGCGCACCTGATCCGCGCCGCGGATCCCCGGCTGCCGGGTCAATTCGGCCGCCAGTTCGGGCGACAGGGTCGCCGTGTCGCCCGCGCGCGCCCAGGATTCGGTCGTGACATAGACGTCGGCGCGGACCGCGGCGCCGATCCAGGTCGCCACCGTGCGGCGAAAGCTCCCGACCATGATGGTGATCCCGACCAGCATGCTCACGGCCACGCCCAGGGCGGCGACGGCGAAAGCGGTAGTGTGCAACCGCACGGCCAGGGTCTTGAAGCTGTAGCCGAGGCCGAAGCTTCGGATCCGGATCCGGCCGCAGACGGCCTGCACGAGGAGCGGAGTCAGAAGCGGAAGCCCCACGAGAATGGCCGATCCGAGCACGAAACCGCCGGGACGCCATCCACGCCCCCAAAGAGCGAACCAGAGGCCGGTGACCGCGAGGATGGCGACGGCCGCGGCGGCGAGGCGGCCCGCCAGCGATCCCATCTTCTCGTGCAGGGTGAAGGAAACGAGCAAGGCGCGGGTGTCTCGCCGGGTCATGTCGAGCGCCGGGAAGATGGCGCCGGCCAGAGCGCCTCCCACGCCGATGACTCCGGCCAGCGCATACAGGCGGAGCGGCAGCCGCAGGGTGTCGATCTCCTCCAGCAGGTAGAGATTGGTGATGGTGGCGCTGACTGCGCTCAGATTGGCCCGCGCCGCCCAGTAGCCGAGAAGCAGACCGAGCCCCGTGCCGAGGCCGCCCATGAGGGCGACATCGCCCAGAATGGCGAGGAGAAGCTGGCCGCGGGTCGCGCCACACGCGCGGAGCAGGCCGAACTCCGGCCGCCTCCGCAGCAGCGAAGCCTGGGTGCTGGTGTAGATCAGGAAGATTCCGACCACGAGGCTGATCAGACTGAGCGCGGTGAGATTGAGGCGGAACGCGGACATCAGACCCGCGGCTTCATTCTCGCGCTGCTCCGGCGTGACGATGCGGACCGAAGGACCCAGCCGGGCGGCAAGACGCCGCTCGACCTCGGGCGCCGGCGTACCGCCCGCCACGCGCACGTCCACCTCGGTGATCTGCCCGCGCCGTCCCAACAAACTCTGGGCCTGCGCAATGTCCATCACCGCCATCGTCCGGCTGGCGAGCGGAGAGACCTTCTGGAAGTCGACCAGAGCGCCGATCACAAGGGTCGCTGTTCGGGAGCCGCTCGAAACCTCGATCGGATCGCCGACCTTCCATCCCATCTCGGCGGCCAGGGATGGAGTAAGCGCGATCCAGCCGGGACGGGACAGCGCGGAGGCGAGGGAGTCGGCGGATTCGCGCACCGGCAAACGGACCGGCGCGAAGAAGTCGACTCCGATCACTTCGAGGTAGAGGTCTCGCCGTCCGGAAACCGCCACCTGGATCCGATCGAGAGGCCAGACCGCCGCGACGCCGGGAGTCCCGAGGATCCGGGGATAGAGCGTGTCGGAGAAGGTCGGGGTCTGCCCGAGGACGCTCAGATCGGCGTCGCCGCTGACGGCGTGCACGCTGCCGGAGAAGGCGGCCAGGGCATTCTGGTTGATGATCTGGATGCTCAGGACCGAGGCGACCCCGAGGGCGACGCCGAGGAGCGCGAGAAGGTAGAGACTTCGCCCGGAATGAAGACGCGCCCGGAGCGCCAGGAGCAGATAGCGGTTCACGGCGCTTCCAGAAGCCCGTCGTGAAGGCGCCGGATCTCGCCGGCGCGGGCCGCCAGCTCGCTGCTGTGGGTGACGAGAACGAGGGTGGATCCCTCCTCTTCGGAAAGGCGGAAAAGCAGGTCCACGACCAGCCGGCCGTTCTCGTCATCCAGATTCCCGGTCGGTTCGTCCGCCAGGAGAAGCCGCGGGCGTCTCAGGAGCGCCCGGCAGATCGCGACGCGCTGCATCTCCCCGCCGCTGAGCTTTTCGACCCGATCTCCCGCGCGATCGAGCAGCCCGACGCGATCGAGCAACTCGCGCACTCGCGGCTCCCACTCCGAGGAAGCCGAACCGGCGATGAGGGCGGGCAGGGCCACGTTCTCCCGAACCGAAAGATGCGGAAGCAGATGGAAGAACTGGAAGATCAGTCCGATGATGTTCCGCCGGAACAGGGTCCGCTCCCGTTCGGAAAGCCGGGCCAGGTTCCGGCCTTCGACCTCGACGTCCCCCGCCGTCGGCACCTCGATCCCGGCGGCCAGATGCAACAGGGTTGATTTGCCGCTGCCGCTCCGGCCGATGACGGCGATCGTCCGGCCGGGGCTGACCGTCAGATCGATCCCGCGCAAGACCTCCCGGACCCGCCCGCCCGAACCGGTGAAACTCTTTCGGACTCCACGGAAAGTCAACAGGCTCATGGGAGTTGAGGATACTTCCGCGGGACGCCGCCGGTCGCTGGAGAAACCCGCCACAAAAGCGCAATCGCCCCTCGGGGACCGGCATCGAATGGAAAGTTCGAAAGCCCCGGCCTCGACCGCGAAACATCAATCGGCGACTCTTCAACAGACGAGCCGGGGCTTCCAAGGTTGAGAGCTGGGCCCTTTGGGCTGAGCGTCAATCGGACCCAACGAGCCGCAATGAAGCGGGCTTCAACGGTCCACGACGCCCCCGAGTCCACTGGCTCTCCGTTTCACGAAGCTCTGCTTCGGTTCGACGTGGCAGGCAGTGGCAACACCGGGTCGTTCTCCCCCCCTTACGACTCGCCGCCCCAGCCTGCCGCGTTCGCTTTAAGGCGCGCTGGTGTAATCTAGCCGGAACCCGGCGGCGGACGCGCCGGGACGAGGAGACGCGCCGATGCTCCAGGGCTTCAGTCTGAACCTACCCCGCCGGCGGCCGGCCCGGACGGTCCGGATCGGTCCGCTCCGGATCGGAAGCGATCATCCGGTTCTCATCCAGTCGATGACCGTCTCCGACACCATGGACACTGACGCGGTCGTGTCCGAGATCCGCGAGCTGGTCGACGCCGGGTGTCCCCTGGTCCGGCTGACCGCTCCCTCCGTGAAGCATGCGGAGAACCTCCGCGAGATCCGCCGCCGCCTGGCGAGCGCCGGCCTCGACGTTCCGATGGTCGCGGACATCCACTTCACGCCGAATGCGGCCCTGATTGCCGCCGAGATCGTCGAGAAAGTGCGGATCAATCCGGGGAACTTCGCCGATCGGAAGAAGTTCGCCGTCCGGGAGTACACCGATCGGGAGTACGCGGAGGATCTCGAGCGGGTCGCGGAGACCTTCCGGCCGCTGGTCCGCAAGCTCAAGGAGAACGGCGCCGCACTTCGCATCGGCACGAATCACGGGTCTCTCTCCGACCGGATCATGAACCGGTACGGGGACACGCCCGCGGGCATGGTCGAATCGGCGCTGGAGTTCGTCGGAATCTGCGAGGCCGAGGGTTACCGCGACATCGTCCTCTCGATGAAGTCCTCGATCCCGAGTGTGATGATCGCGGCCTACCGGCTGCTCGTCCGGCGGATGGACGAGCTGGGCATGGACTATCCGCTCCATCTCGGAGTGACGGAGGCCGGCGACGGCCTGGAAGCGCGGATCAAGAGCGCCGCCGGCATCGGCTCTCTTCTCGTGGATGGGATCGGCGACACCATCCGCGTGTCGCTGGCGGAGGATTCCCGGCACGAGATTCCAGCGGCTCGAGCCATTCTCGAAGCCGCGGAACGGGAGCTCGGCCGGCGGGGGACCGAACAGGATCTGGGGCGACCGTTACAGGCCGAAACAGAGCAGGCGCTTCCGGAGGCGCTCTCCGGTGGGCGTTCGGAATCCAATGCGGTTCCGGGCGATCCGAGGGTCACCACGTCCCGGCTTCGCGCCGATTCTGGTACGGAGCCAAGGGCCACCGATGACAGCGCGCCGTCAGGCTCGTTCGCGTCCGGGCTGATCGGGGGCAGCAGGCCCGGGGTCCGTGCCGGGGTTGTCGGCTGGATCGATACGCTCCCCTGGACGGCCGGCCCGATCGTTTCAACTCCGACCCGGCGGCGCACATCTCCCTGGATGCTCGGCGAGCTGGGACTCGGCGGGGGCTTTCCCGTTCGGGTGGAGCGCCGGCTGGAGCTTTGCGGCACTGCCGGCGGCGACCGGCGCTTGGAAGGTCTCATCAGCAATCCCAGCGCCGGACAGATGGATCGCGTCGGCAGCAAATCCGGTGCCGGACGGTCGGCTCAAGAGGCCAACGATCCGCCGAGCCACCCGGATGTGTCCGGATCGCAGGAAGGCGCCGCGTCGGAGTTCCTTTCGCTTCATTTCGGCTTTGGTGGATCGCTTGCGGCCATCAATTCGGCACCCACGCCAGGCAGGTTCCGTGACGCCACGAAGGTCGATCCGGAGACCGCAGCGGGCGAGTTCCAGAGTCCGAAGAACGTCGATCCAGGGTCCGCGCCGGGCAGCCTCCGCGACTCGAAACGCGAACCCGGATTTCCCGACTCGGAATTCGTGGCCAGGATCATCCAGACGATCGAGGAGATCCGAAGCCGAGACGTCTTCGCGAGCAAGCCCATCCTCCTCGAGGCGCCCTTTGCCGGGCAGGGAGAAATCCACTGGATCGAGGCGGCGCTTCCCCACGTGGACGGCCTCAGCCTGGCGGTCGGCGCGGACGAGCCGTCCTCCGACCGCGTTCGGCTCATGGCGCGCCTCCTGCTCCGTCTTCGGAAGCCGGTGCGCTGGCGCCTCGCGGCTTCGATTGCGGATCCCGGTGGCCTGGCCCGCCGCATATCCGAGACGTGCCGCGATGAGGGGCACGATGCTCTCGGTTTTCTTCTCGAGCCGGGCCCCGGCTGGATCCCGAGGATTCGCGCCGTCGCGGGCGCCTTGGGCAAGTCGGGAGACCTGCTCTTCCTCGAGGTTCCGGCGCTCGGTCCGGATCCCGCCCTGCTGGCCGGCTCGGCGCTTCTGGACGGGCTCGGAGACGCGATTTGCCTGCGAGGTCCCGCACTCGGAGCCGGGGCGGCACTGGGGTCCGTCCCGGGTCCCAAAGGTGGACGCGGTGCCGGGGCGGCAATCGAGTCCGCCTCAGCCGGCGCCAGTACTGCGTCTGCCGCCGGGCGCTCGCCGGTCGATCATGAGTCGGCTCTTCGGGCTCGCGATGCAAGCTCACCCTGGCCGCCCGGAGGACGCTCCTGGGCCGAAGCGCCGGTCGCATCCGCGTTCGCCATCCTGCAGGCTTGCCGTCTGCGCCTGACCAAGGTGGAGTTCATCGCCTGCCCCTCCTGCGGCCGGACGCAGTTCGACCTCCAGACGGTCACCGGGCGGGTTCGAAGCCGAACGGATCATCTCGTGGGCGTCAAGATCGCGGTCATGGGCTGCATCGTGAACGGCCCGGGCGAGATGGCGGATGCGGACTTCGGCTACGTCGGCAGCGGACCCGGGCGCGTGGACCTCTACGTGGGCAAGGACCGGGTCCGGCAAGCAGTTCCGGAAACCGAGGCCGCGGAGACCTTGGTGCAATTGATTCGCGAGCACGGCCGCTGGATCGAGCCGCCGGCAGATCCCCATGGGCACGGCCCGTCGGTCGCGCCACCGGGAGCCTCCCGCGGGTAGGGTCGATCGGTCCCGCCATCGGGAGCCTCCCGCGGGCAGGGTCGATCGGTGGAATCGCCGGGTGCTCGGCGCGAGTCTGTGTGACAACGGAAGCTTCCGATTCTCGATCGCGACGAAAAGGGGGACCCCATGCAGTTCCTGACCGTCCTGAAGCCGGTTCGACTTGGAATGGTGGCGGAGGGCCCGACACCGGCAGAAGCGGATGTCGTCGGACGTCACTTCGAGTACCTGCAACGGTTGCTGGCTCAAGGGGTGTTGATTCTCGCCGGGCGGACGGTCAACCCCGACGAGAACTGCTTCGGAATCGCGATCATGAATGCCGCATCCGAAGGGGAAGCGCGGGCCCTGGCGAACGATGACCCGGTGGTCCGGGAAGGCGTCATGACCGCGCAGGTGTTTCCCTACCGGGTGGCGCTTATCTCGGAAGCGAACGCCCGGTAGGGACTGAGGTGGCGCGTCCGTTGCTCCAGCCGCGCGGCCACGTCTCCGTAGATCCGCTCGTACAGGGTCCGGCCCCGGCGTTCCCATTCTTCCCAGGAATCCGGTGGCGCGGCCCCGGCCTCGGAACCGGCGTGGCCGATCTCGACGGACGGCCAGGCTTGTTCCAGAAGCTCGAAGCCTTCGAGGGCGGTCGGGTAGCCGTCGAACAGGTAGGTCTGGAGGATGACCTCGGTGAGCGCGACACGCGCCAAGCCGCGGCTCCGGAGCGATTCGATCAGCGACCGGACCGTGTCCGAACGGCGGAGAACCAGCGCGGCCGCGAGGCAGGCGAGTTGGGTGATTTCGGGAGGCTGCCCGCTCTCCGGGTTCTCCCTGTCGTCGGTCTTCATCGATCGCCCATCCCGGTCAAGGATCCTCCTGCTCGCCATCGTGGTCCTCTACAGCCCGCGAAGCGCCACCAGGCCTGGAGGGGAGTCACCCAGCATGCCGGCCCGAGGTAGCGCAAAGCCGGCACGACTCCATATCAGCCAACAGCGGCGCCGCCGGCGGCGTTTGGGAGTTGACCCGCCCCCAAATGCGGCTATGCTTGGTTGCGATGAACGGATCGATGCCGCGCGATCTTCCCCGACCCTCGAGCTCGGGTTTCATGGGCCTCGGCGTTCCCGCCCCTGATCGCCTCCGGCCGCGTCCGGAGACCCGCACCCCGCTTGTGGCATTGTACCCCCGGCCGGGATCTGCGGGACGCGGCCGCAGTCCAGGGCTTACACTCGCGATTCTGCCCCTCCTGCTTCTCCTCGCCTGCGGCCGGGACAAGACCACGGCCCCAACGCCGGCCACCGGCGGGTTCGGCCGGATCTACGGTCAGGTCACCGGAGGGATGGGCGGGCTTCGAACCAGTTTGACCATGGTGGAGCTGGGCTCCGACGATCGGAGGTTTAGCGCGGACACCGATACATCCGGGAAGTTTTCCGTGCTCGTTCCGTTCGGCCGGTATGAACTCACGCTCGGCATCGGCGGGTCCTACACACGCGCCGGGCTCTCTCTGGGCGCTTTCGATACCCTGGTCGTGTCGACCACTCAGCCCGATGTCCAGGCGAACGTGATCGCCGGCACGGTCCGGATGCGGATCCACTGGCCGGCGTCCCTGCGCGGGCAGGAGCAGTTGGTCAGGCTAAGCCTCACCCATGGGTCAAGGGGGAACAACCTGGTTCCGCCGGATTCCCTGGTGAGCGATGTCATCTTCGACGGTCTTCCCGCAGGAACAGTGCAGATATCCATCGAGCCGAGGTCGTCCGGCTACTACTACGTCCCCGGCGTCGCCGGACCAGGATTGAACGCGATTCCGGTGACCGCCGGCACCGTGGAAAACGTCGAGGCGACCCTGCCGGAAGCGTGCACCGTGCAGGGCCGGTGGCAGGGAAGCTGGCTGCAGCTCGGCGCCACCGAGTCTGACCCGTTCAGCGGGCTATTCTCCGGCACCGTGGGCGTCACGGGCTTCGCCGGGGACTCGACTCAGGTGCTCAGCGCGGGGATCCCGAACCTCGCGGGCAGCAACGGCGCCTTCTCCTTTCGAGTCTACGGGCCATGCAGCGCCCGGCTCAGAATCAGCCTGCCGGGACCGTGGTCGCCGCTTCCCTCGTGGTGGCTGGGCGGAACCCGCCTCGGCGATGCTCCGGTCTATACATTCCAATCCGGTCAGACCCTGGTCCTGCCCGACATCGTGGAAAGCGGGATTCTCGGCTACGTGGATCCCGATGTCGCCATCCCCGGATCCGACTTTGCCGTCGATCTGACCGACGCCAACGGCAATCTCATCAGCACTTACAGCACACTCTCCGAGCAGCCAGGCTACAATACTTCGAACCTGTTCTGTTTCTGCGGCCTGGCTCCCGGAAGCTACTACCTTCGTTTCCGCGAGAGCCTGGTCAGCTGCCAGCTCCGCTGGGTGTCGATCTGGTATCCCGCGGCCACCACCTTGTCCGAGGCATCGCCGATCGAGATCCAGAACCCGGGGGACGTCCAGGAACTGACCTGGAGTCTGATCACCGGCGGCACGATCCAGGGGAGTATCGGTCTGGGCTCGTTCCCGCAGGAATGTGAGATCCGCCTCTACGCCGCGGCGGATTCCACCCAGCCTGTCTGCACCTCCGATCTCGACCAGGCTTCCCAGTTCTATTTCCGCGGGCTGGGCAACGGCGCCTACCTGCTCGAGGTATACACCCGGGCGGCTCACTCCTGGTATCCCGGCCGCGGCAGCGCCGCGGGCGCCGATACCCTGCAGGTGCGGAATCTCACCGGCCCTCCCGCAATCAAATGGACCTTGCCATGAGGACGGGCTTTCACAAGCTGCTGGTCGTGCTGGTCACCATCCTCCTGTCCGGCTGCGGCGGCGAGAACAAGCCGACCGCGCCGGCCCTTTCCAGCGGCGCCTGGCTGGCCGGGTGGATCACCTCCGGTCTGAGCAGTCTGAGGGCGGTCGTGGAGGTACTCAGAGTTGGGCAAGGTCCAGCGCCGCCGGTCGCCACCGTGTCCTGCTATGGACATTTCGCGGTCCCGCTGCCTCCAGGGAGATATGTCGTGGAAGCCGCCGTCCAGGCCAGCCCGATCTACCTCAGCCCGATCGGCCCCACGCTCAACCCGTCCCTGGCCGAAACCCTGACGGTTCCGGAGACGCCGGTGGACACCATCCGCGCCGATTTCGTGTTCGGCGCCATCGCCATCAATCTCAAAGTGCCTCAGGAGTTGAACGGGCAATTCCTGGACATCGAGGCGGACTGGATCCGCCCGGACGGGACCCTGGATCGACAGGATGAGATGTTGAGTGGCTCCGGCGAGGTGGCATCGGACCGGTATTCCTGCACCTTGACCGGCATGCCCGCTGGAAGGTACCTGCTTCGGTTCGAGCAGCCCATCTCGCTCTTTTGTCCGGGAGTCAATGATCCCGCCAAGGCGGACACCATCCAAGTGGGAACCAGGGGACTCGCTGCGGACTACAACGCCACGCTTCAGTTGCCCGTGGCCTGGATTCAGGGCCAGGTGCTGGGAAGCGCGCAGATCTGGGGAGGCGAAGTGCAGGTCGCCGCCTTCGGGCCGGACTCAGTGGAGATCGGCTCCGGCCAGAGCGACCTGGAAGGCAACTTCACGGTCGAGGTCCTGGGAGCAAGCCAGGCGCGCCTGCTGCTGTCTACAGGAAACGGAAGCTGCTGGCTGGGTGGCCAAGGCTTTGCCGATGCTACGCGATTCACTCTCACGTCTGGAGACACGACTCATGTGCCTCCATGGAGCGGCGGAGCCTTACGTGTACACCTTGACTGCGAGGGCGTCCTCGAGCCCGTCCAGATGACTCTGCACTTCGTTGATTTCGCGGGAGTTTCGATCAACAATCTGCACTTCATCGGCGGGGACGCCATGATGGTCGGCCCGTTGAACCCTGGGTTCTACCGCGTACAGGTTCAGCCGCTCGAAACGGGAACAGATTTCTTCCTCAGCCAGTGGTATGACGGCGTGGATCAGATCGAAGACGCGACTCCGATCCAGGTGACCGGCCCGGGAACCATCGATGACGTCACGATCCACCTCGTGCGCGGAGGGGAGATTCGCGGAGACCTGATCGGCTCTCAGGGCCAACGGATCTATGGGAGCCTGATCCTGACGCCGGCTCACCAGCAGGTCGCCTGGGGTATTGTTGACTGGATCAGCGATGATGCATTCCGTGTCCGGGGCATTCCGGACGGCGATTACAAACTCGGCGGAATCAGCGGATTCATCGGCGCCTACACGCAGGGCCTGCCGGTTCGCTGGTACAACGGCACGGCCGATTGGGACTCGGCGACGGTGATCACGATCCGGGATCATGCGATCGTGTCGGGAATCGAGGTGCGGGTGCCATGATCGCCTGCCCGCAGTCTGCGCCTGCCGGACCACGCGCCGTGGGTTTTCCACTGCGCGGTCGCTTGAAAGTCGCGCGTCTCTGGTCACAGTTCGAGCATCTCTGGTCGAGGCCCGCACGCCTGCGGCCGAAGTCCGCGCGCCCTCGGCGGATTTCCGCGCGACTGCGCTCAAGACCCGCGCCCCTGCAGCCGAAGTCCGCACGATTTCTTTTCGCCTCCCGCGCCTCGATCACGGTTCTGTCCCTTCTGCTTCTGGCCTGCGGGAAGGAAAGGACCACCGCCCCGGCGCCCTCTCCCAGTGGGTACGGCACAATTCACGGGCACGTCAGCGGAGGCACGGGCGCGCTTCGCGCCAGCCTGCAGGCGGTCGAGATCGGATCGCCGGATCACACGATCCTGGGAAGCACCGACTCCTCGGGAGTCTTTTCGCTGGTCGTCCCTTTCGGCCGCTATGAGCTTGCGGTCACTCCCGCAGGCACAACCACACCGAGGTACTACGCGCGCGCCGGACTTTCCGCCCACCCCGGCACGTTCGACACGCTGGCTGTCTCGTCCAACCAACCCGACGTCGAAGCGGATCCGACCGGCGGCGCGCTGCGGATCCGGATCCACTGGCCCGCGTCCCTGCGCGGACAGCAGCAACGGATCGATCTCACAGATGACCACGGCGCCAGGTTGGGCACGGCGACTCCGGTGCCGCCGGACTCCCTGGTCAGCGACGTGGTGTTCGACGGTCTGCCGGTGAGCACGGCGCACGCGACGATTGAGGTTGCGTCATTCGGGTATTTCTACACGGCGGATGCCGCCGGACTGGGACTGGATCCCATCCAGGTAACGGCCGGCGACAGGCGGCGGGCCTGCCTTTACCGTATTCGGAGATTCTCCTCTACGCCGCCGGAGACACGATGCATTCCGTCTGTGAGACAATTCTCGACACCACTCTCCGGTTCAGCTTCCACGGGCTCGCGGACGGCCCGTATCTGGTCAAGATGGCCAATCCGGGTTCTTGGTATCCCGGCAGCAACGGCGCCGCCGGCGCCGACACCTTGAAAGTGCAGAACCTGACCGGCCCGCCGGCCGTGGTGTGGAACTACCCATGAAAACCGGCCTCCGCAGGCTCCTGATTGTCCTGGCAGCCCTTTCGCTCGTCGGCTGCAGCAGCAAGACCAAGCCCACTGCGCCAGTCCTTTCGAGCGGTGGGTGGCTGGCCGGGTGGGTCATGTGCGGCCTGAGCAATCAGGGGACCATTGTGGATGTGTACAGGGTCAAACCCGGCCCGACCGCCCAGGTCGCGGACGTGTGGGCAGAGTCGGGCCACTTTGCCGTCCCCCTGCCCCCCGGGAACTACGTCGTGGCCGCCCAGCTCCTCCGTCTCGGCCCCCATGTCTACTTGGGAGCCACCGGTCCGACTTTCGTTCCGGCGCAGGCCGAAACCCTTGTGATCCCGGAAACGCCCGCGGATACGGTTCGGGCGGACTTCGTCCTCGGCGCCATCACCGTTTCCATCAAAGTGCCTCACGCCCCAGACGGACTGACCATGGCCGTTCTCGCCGACTGGATCCGCCCGGACGGCACATTGGACTCCAACGACGGGATCGAGGAGGACAACGTCAGGGTCGTCTCGGATCAGCTCGACTGCACCTTGGTAAACGTTCCGGCGGGAAGGTACCTGCTCCGCTTCGGACGGCTGGGGGATTTCTGGAGCCCCGGGGTTCACGATCCGTCGAAGGCGGACACGATCCGCGTCGGATCGAACGGTCTGGCCGTCGCCTACGATGCGACCTTGCAGACGTCGCCGGGTTGGATCCAGGGACAGGTCGCCGGCAACTGGCGGGTCTGGAGCGGTGGAATGATCACTGTTCTGGCCATGAACCCCGACTCCGTACTGGTCGGTTACGGTTACGGCGACGTGGACGGCTACTTCACGATCGAGCTTCCACAGGAGAGCGAGGTGCGTCTGCACGTGGAGGCGCCGGACGGGAGCTGCTGGATCGGCGGCCACCGCTTTTCCGACGCCACCCGGTTCGCCGTCCCGCCCGGAGATACGACCCACGTGCCTCCTTGGGGCAGCGGCGGATTGCGCGTGCACCTCGATTATGACGGAACCCCGGAATCGGTTTCGCCGACCCTGCACATCGTCGATTCCGAGGGGGATTCAACCGCGTGACGGAGACCATCTCCAGCGACGTCATGACGGCCAGCCTGCTTTCGCCGGGAACCTGCCTCGTGCAGATTCGACCGAGGCAGGAGGGCACCGGCTTCTTTCTCAGCCAATGCTACGACGGCGTCGATCGGATCGAGGACGCGACCCCGGTCGAGGTGGCCGGAGACGGAACCGACACGGACATCACGTTCCATCTCGTGCGCGGCGGAGAGATCCGAGGAGAGCTGTTGAATGCCCAGGGGCAGGACGTCGGTGGAACCCTGATCCTGACGCCGGCCAACCGGCAGACGGCCTGGGCCTTCGTGAACTGGTCCGGCATCGGAGTGTTCCGCCTCCGGGGTCTTCCGGACGGCGCGTACAAGTTCGGCGCGGTCGCAGGCAATCTGAACGCCTACACGCCGGGTCTGCCAGTCCGCTGGTACAACGGAACGGCCGATTGGGATTCAGCAACGGTGATTACAATCCAGAATCACGGTATCGTATCGGGGATCGACGTGCGGTTGCCCTGAGGCGCTCTGGCGTCTCCGGGGCGGCCCGGACTCCGCTGGACCGGTGTCCCCGGGGGTGACCGGGGGTTGAGCAAATCAAGGGGGCCAGGTTCTCCATGAGCCGTTTGCCGTCCGCAATACTCCGCGTCGCCATGCTCTGCCGCTGGGCCGGCAACGATGGTCTGGTACCGTCATGCTCTCGCGCAGCCCGGCTGCCGCGACCGCGATCGCGAGCAGAAGCCTTCCTGGCACCCCGCCCAGCGCTCACCGTCGCGCTGGCGTCCGGGCTCGCACTCACCTTCGGCCTTGGACTCGCGTTCAGCCTCGCGCTCATGCCCGCTCCCGCCCACGCCCAGGCCGCGAGCGCCGACTGGCGCACGATCGAGACGCCGCACTTCCGCGTCCACTACACCGCGCCCGATGAGGCCTGGACGCTTCGGGTCGCCCCACGTTTGGAAGCGATCCGCGCCCGCGTCAGCGCGGAGGTCGGCTACGCCCCGCCCGACATCGTCGACGTCCTCGTGATGGATCCGATCCGGGATGCCAACGGGATGGCGCTGCCCATGCTCCGCTGGCCGAGGATGATCCTCTTCACGAGTCCTCCCGGTCCGGACAGCGAGCTGGAGGACTACGACGACTGGTTCCAACTGCTCATCACGCACGAGGAGACGCACCTCGCTCATATGCTCCGGCCGTCGCGCCGCCCGCTGCAGCGCCTGATCGGGCGCGTCCTGCCGTTCGGCCCGATCGCGAAGCGCGCTCCCCGATGGGTCGATGAAGGTTACGCCACCCTGGTCGAAGGAAAGCTGACGGGCTTCGGACGTCCGAACGGAACGGCCCGGGCCGCCATCCTGCGCCAGCGCGCGCGGGCGGGAAAGCTCCCCACCTACGCCCAGATGTCCGAGGACACGCAGACCTACGCGGGAATGTCGATGGCGTATCTGGCCGGGTCCGCCTATCTCGAGTGGCTGGAACAGCGGAACGGACCGGGCGCCCTCGATCGCCTGTGGGCCCGAATGACGGCCCGAAACGACCGCAGTTTCTCCGCGGCGTTCACGGGAGTGTTCGGCGATCCGCCGCAGACGCTCTACCGGCGCTTCACGGCCGAACTGACCTGGCGAGCCATGGAGGCGGAACGGCGGCTCGCGCCTGCCGCGCGGGAGGGCGAGCTCTGGCAGGATCTGAAATGGCATACCGAAGGGCCGGTGTTGTCGCCTGACGGGAAGACCATGGCCGTCATTCTCCGCGATCGCGAGAAGCCGTCACGGCTCGTCGTGTGGTCCACCGCGCCCGACGAAAAGGCGGACAAGGATTGGAACGAACGGAACGAGACGATGCTCAAACGGGATCCGGAGGACATCGCCCCGGTCAAGACCAGGCCGCTTCCGCGCCACGCCTTGCATGAGTTGGTCACCCGAAAGGGCGCGGAACCGATGAGCCCCCGGTTCATGCCGGATGGGAAGTCGATCCTCTTCGTCCGTTTCGAACCGGCCGGCAGGATGCTGGACAATCCGTTCCTGCGCCTGTGCCTTCATCCCGATCTGTTCCGCTGGACGCCGGAAACCGGCCGGGTGGAGCGGGTGACGCACCTCGCCGACGTGCGCGAGCCCGACCCGGCGCCGGAGGGCGCCTGGGCCGTGGCGGTGCGCAACCGGAACGGATTCTCCCAGCTCGTGCGCGTCGATCTCTCCAGCGGCGTCGTCGCCGACATGACGCAACCATCGCTCGAGACCGTGGTGGCGGAACCGCGCGTGAGCCCCGACGGCTCCAGGATCGCCTTCGTGCGGCATGAGGATGGCGCCTGGTCGCTCATCGTCCGCGAGATCGCATCAGGTCGGGAGTCCCGGTTGCCGGCGCCGGTGGGCGCCCTGGTCGCCGATCCGGCCTGGAGCGCGGACGGCTCCAGCATCTTCGCCTGCGTCGGACAGAACGGATTCATGGACGTGCGCCGGTTCCGGCCGGATGGATCCGGATCGACTCCGGTCACCGCCATGATCGGCGCCGCCCTGGCGCCGGCGCCGGTTCCGGACGGCTCGGGGCTGTTCTTCCTCTCACTGGAGGCGGACGGCCTGGCCATTCGCCGCATCTCCCTGGATGCGGCGGCCCAGGAGCCTCCGAGCGCGACCTTGGCGGCCGACCTCGCGCCCGCGGTGCGGCCGGTGCCGCCGGCGCCGCAGCCTCCATACGGCTCGGCTCCGGTTGCAAAGCCCAGGCCCTACGGTATCGGGCGCCCGGAGTTCCTTCCGCTTCTCGGAGGAGATTTCTCCGCATCGTCGCGCAGCGTGGAGTTCGGCCTGCGCGCGGGCGATCTGCTTGGACGAATGGACGTGGTGGCCATGGGCTCCGTCGGAACGCCGGCGGGTCCGCGCGGAGGCTCGCTCGCCGCGGTGTGGCGCGGGAGGCCGATGGATTTCTCGCTTCAGGCTTTTGATGCGATCGAGGAGCCGTCGCGCCAGCCGCGAAGAGTGCAAGGCCTTGGTCCTGACCTCGATCTCGCCCACCGGGGAGCGGAGCTGTCCGCCTCCTGGCAACGATGGTGGCGCATCACGATGCTCGGTCTTCGAGGCGGCGGCCTGCTGGATCGCCTCGAGCCCGCGACCGTCGGCGCGGGGGTGGAGCGGAGCGCGTTTCTGTCGGGCGGCCTGACCCGGACGCCTTCCCTCGGTTCCTGGCACTTTTCGCTCGCGCTCACGGCGAACGGCGCCGCGGGTCGATTCCGGGATGACGCCTGGAAGAGGGTTGGCGGCGTTCTGAGCGCCGGCGCCGCACGGAAATGGCTCGGACTCCAACTCATCTGGCAACGGGACCGCGAGCGCGATGCGACGCTCGCCTTCGACCGCCTGCAGCTCGGCGGCGCTTTCTGCTCCGTGCTCCCGGCCGAGGCGACCGGTGGACGCATTCCCGTTCCGGCGTTGCCCGCGGGTATCCTGATCGGCGACGATTACGAATCACAGACCGCCAGACTGGACCTGGGGAGCCTGCCCCTCTTTTTCGCCCGGCATCGAATGGGAACGGCGGGCGCTGCCTTCGGTCCCTGGCTCCGGCTCGCCGGCATCGAGTGGAACGTCCGATTCGATCCGGAGCCGGTCTTCCGGATGCCCGGCTGCCGCCTCATTCTCGGTGCGGCCCGCGTGTTGGACCAACCGCTCAAGAACACGACCGTGGGCTGGGTGGCGGTCAGTTGGCGGCCGTAGATGGTCGACGCGGGCCGGGGTGGGCTTCGGCTGGCGGCCGCAGATGGCCGGTCGGGCCGGGATCAGGACGGCGGGCGAGGCGCCCTCTCGGGTTCAGCGCGCGCTCGGGTCACATTCGGTATTGCCCCGCTCCGCCATCCTGATCGTCCAGAGTGTGGTGGCGGGGGTATGCCATCGGTTGTCGTACCTGAAAGAAATTCGTCTCTTGTCGGCCGCGAATCGGGACCGGAGGGGGCGCCCGTGATCCGGAACGCTCTGGCAGTTGCGCGGCACGCGCTGATCGGACTCCTGGTGATGGTCCTGGTCACCGCGCCGTGGTCGATCCTGGCGCCTTGGAACCTCCGACTCTCTCCTCACGCGGCCTGGGCGATTCCAGTCACGGCGGCTTATTTAGCTGTGCTTCTCCTGTACTTGCAGGGGCGAGGCTGGCCGTCTTCCACCGCCGGCCTCCGACGCCGGCATCTTCGCGCGCGATTCCCGGGGCTGCGAGCTTTGGCCTGGGCGCTTCTTGCGGGGGCGGCCTCTGTCGCCTCCCTCTGGTTTGTTTTCGCGGCCGCGGGCGGGTTCGCTCGGGCTCCGGCTCCCGGATGTGAGGCGGCGCTCAGCCCCGGATTTCTCATCGCCTTCGTGGTCGCGAGTGCCGCGGTCACGGCGATCGGAGAGGAGGCCGGCCTGCGGGGATTCATGCAGGCTCCGTTGGAAGCGCAAGTCGGGGCGAAGACGGCGATCGCCGCGACCTCCGTCTTGTTTGTGCTGATCCACGCCAGCCACGGCCTGCGATCGCTGGCCCTCTACGCGCCGTTCTACCTTGCCGCCGGCATCGTCTACGGAACGCTCGCCTGTCTCACGCGTTCGATCCTGCCCTCGCTGCTTCTCCACTTTCTCGGAGACATCGGGCTGTTCGCTCTTCGCACCTCTTTGATCCGCATTTCGCCGGTCCACGGGACTCCGGTCCTCCTGTGCGTGGCCGGCGCGACGATCTGCGCGCTCGGCGGCGTCCTCGGATTCGTGCGACTGGCGATGGTCACCGCCTCCGACCGGAGGCAGGCGCGGGACTCGGAGCGCCGCTCCGATCGGGCCGCCCCCGCACCCGGCGGCTCCGGCAGTGCCTGACGCCCGATCGGAGCTTCAGACAGCAAGGCGCCCCGGGGTTTGACAACCGGATCGGGGTCCGGCCAGCGATGTCCTCTCGGGGCCCGACGCCCGAGCCCAGGTGAAGCGGCGGTACCTTCTCCGAGGTCTTGACATGGTCGGGGATCCCCCGGGATAATTCCCTGAAGTTGTTGCGATCCGTTTTCATAGTCCGCACGCGGGCTATCGGATAGTCCGGAGACGGATCCACGACCAAGTATCCTGCAATGGAAGGGAGTCCCCATGAATCGATGGGTTCTGATGATCATTGTCCTGGCCGCGGCTGCCTGCCTCGTGCCCGCTTCCGGACAAGCCAAGACGCCGGTGCTGATCGGGTTCGGATTCAATCTGAACGGAGCCAACGTCTCCTTCGACAACCTTCAGCAGGGAGAGGACAACTCCATGCGGTGGGGGATCGCCCTCGGCGGGCGGATTTCCTTCCCGCTCAGCTCGATGTTCGCCATCGACAGCGGCTTGAACTACTCGATGAAAGGAACGGATCTCACGTATCAGGGCGTCTTCGTCCTTTCGGACAACGCGCAGCACAACCTGAACTTGACGAGCTCAGAGAAGCTGGGATATCTGACGGTCCCGATCATGGCGAAGTTCATCATCCCGGTGACCGGCATGGTTCATCCGTACCTCAAGGCCGGTCCCGAGATCGGGATCTGCGTCTCCAAAAGGAGAGCACCGACGGAACCATCGACGGCCAGCCCTATAGCGAATCGAGCAGCATCAGCGACCAAGTCAAGACCTTCGACCTCGGGCTCAACTTCCGGGGAGGAGCGGACTTCAACCTCACGCCGAAGATGGATCTCTTCGGCGATCTGGGATACGGTCTCGGCCTCCTGAATATCTCCAAGATCGAGGGCAGCACCAACCACAACCGGCTTTTCGACATCGGCGTCGGCCTCATGTTCCACATCTGAGCCGGGCTCGGGGGCGGCCGATCATCCGGCGGCCCCCTATCTCTTTGCCGATCCTGCGTCTCCCCTCGTCATGCTACGATCGCGTGGCCCGGGCGAACCCGGAAGGGAGACCATAGATGTCGCATTCCAGACGGCCAGCCGCCGCCGGTGCCGCAGGACCATCCGCCGGGCCGTCGGATTCGTCCGCGCCGGACATCTCCGGCCGGGAGAAACCGGATCGCGGCGAAACGCCCGCCGGGGAGCTGCATTTCATCGAGCCTGACGGAAGCAACCGCGAGGAGATCCGGCAGCTCGGCTACCGCTTCGTTGACCTGCTGGTGGACTCCGCCTCGCAAGCCGGGAATCGCCCTCCGTTGGATCGGGATCCGGGGCCCGCGGTTGGCCCCTATCACCCTTCCGAGACCGGACGATCGATCGACTCGCTGCTCGACGAGATCCGGGAAATGCTGAACCGCGGGATGAACCCGGCGCATCCGGGTTATCTCGGGCACATGGATTCGATCGCCTCGACGGTCGGGATCTTCTCCGACGCTCTCGTCTCCGCCCTCAACAACAACATGCTCGCCTGGGAGATGTCCCCCGTCTTCACGGAGATGGAACGGCGCGTGATGTCGTGGGCCTGTTCGCTCTTCGGTCTCGACCAGGGCCCGGGCGACGATAGCGCGGCGGAGATCAGCCGCCGTGGGATGGGGCCGATCGGACAGATGGTCAGCGGCGGAACGCTGGCGAACATCACGGCTCTTCTGGTCGCTCGCAACGCGCGGGGCGGCGATGAGGTCGCCGGGCTCGGGCTGGCCGCTTCGGAGCGCCGGCTGGTCTTTCTCGCTTCCGAGAACGCCCACTTTTCCTTCCAGAAAGCGGCGAACATCCTCGGCCTGGGCCGCGAGGCCTGGATCCGGATCCCCGCGGACGAACGCGGGCGGGTGCGGGTCGAGCTGATGGAAGAAGAGATCCGCCGCGTCCGCGACGAAGGCAAGCAGCCGTTCTGCCTGGTCGGGGTCGCCGGCACCACCGTGACCGGATCGCTCGATCCGCTGGAAGAGATCGGCGCCCTGGCGCGCCGCGAAGGGCTGTGGTTCCACGTCGACGCGGCCTACGGCGGCGCCATCGCCCTGTCCGAGAATCTGCGGCCACGCCTCCGCGGCATCGAGGCGGCCGATTCGATCACCTTCAATCCGCAGAAGTGGCTGTTCGTGCCCAAGACCTGCGCCTCGATCCTCTTTCGGAACGGAGAGGAAGTCAGCCGGCACCTGCGGGAGCCGTTCGTCTACGGCACGTCGAACCGCGCGCTCAGCGGCGGTTCCACGCGCGTCAACCTGGGTGAGTGGACGCTTCAGGGGACGCGGCGCGTCGACGTGCTCAAGCTCTACCTGACGCTCGAGCACCTCGGACAGGAGCGGCTCGCGCGCATGATCGAGACCAACTGCCGGGCCGCGGCTCGTCTGGCCTCGGCGATCGCGTCGCATCCCGATCTGGAGCTGGTGTCGGAGCCGGACCTCAACATCGTCTGCTTCCGCCACCGCGGATCGCCCAATCGTCCGGAGTGGGTCGAGGATCAATCGCCGCTGGACCGGCTGAACGCCCGCATCCAAGAACGGGTCGAGCGGATCGGCCACGCCTGGCTGAGCCTTCCCCGGTATCGGAAACAGAGCATCCTGCGCGCCGTCATCCTGCATCCGCGCTGCGATGACGCCCTGCTGGACCGGATGCTTGCCGAGGTCCGGCAGATCGGCGAGGAGCTGATCCGCACGGACGGGTAACCCACCTTTCAACTGCGGAGGTTGAGCTCGACATGGCGGTTTCTCCGACGGTCCGTGGGGCGACGCCCCGCGCGAAACGGCCGCGACACCTCAAACAGACGGCGGGCGCCGAACCGCCGTGACGCCGCGTCAGATCCCTCCGAGGATCCCCTCCCCGGCTCTCTTGAACCGCTCGAACGTGCCGGCATCGAAAAGGACGAAGCGAACCAGGCGGATCGTGGTGGCGCCCTCCAGGTGCGCCTTGGCCTCGGAGAGCGCAATGCGGGCGGCGGGATCGATCGGATAGCCGAAGGCTCCGGTCGAAAGCGACGGGAACGCGATCGAGGCGATACCCCGCTGGGCACCGATCTCGAGGCTCGTCCGGTAGGCGGAGCGAAGCAGCTCCGGCTCTCCCTGACCGCCTCCGTGCCAGACCGGACCGACCGCGTGGATGACGAACCCGGCCCGAAGGCCGAAGCCCGGAGTCAGCACCGCCGAGCCGGTGGGACAACCTCCGATCGCGCGACAGGCTTTCATCAGCTCCGGTCCGGCCGCGGCGTGGATGGCGCCGTCGACGCCTCCCCCTCCCGCCAGCCTTGAATTCGCCGCGTTCACGACGGCATCGACCGATTGGCGAGTGATGTCCCCCTGCACCAAGGTGATTTCGCCGTGGCCGACCTGGAATGTGATCTCGTTCATCGTCACATCCTCACGATCCGAAACGTCGGTCCACGTCCTTCGCCGAACGCGGCGCCCTGGTCTCCCCTACCCAATCCACCGCCATCTGCTCCGCTCGCCCCTCGGCGGCACCGGCTTGACCTCGCTTCAGTCACCGGCGTCTTCGTATCCCCTAGTCTTCCTGAGCCCGCTCCCGCACGTCTTTGACCAGCCAGTTGAGCAAGGCCGAAACGATCGCCAGAACGACCGCTCCGATCAGGGCGGGACGGAAGCCGTCGATCCGGAACGACTTCACGATCCACGACACCCCTTTGAGCATGAAGGCGTTGATGACGAAGGTGAAGAGTCCCAGGGTCAGCAGGTTGATCGGCAGGGTGAGCAGGATGAGGATCGGCCGGATGATCGCATTGAGAATCCCGAGGATCAGGGCGGCCGCCAGGAGGCCGGAGAGGCTTCCTCGATGAATGCCGGGGACGACCCAGGCGGTGACGCCGAGCGCGGCCGCGCTGATGACGAAACGGACGATGAGTCCTCGCATGAACGAGCCCTCCGAGGCGCAGCGAGTACGCCGGGGTTCTGGCCTCAAGCCCATGGGACAACACGGCTCCCGGAGCTTGCGCGACAACGCGGCCGGGGGACTCGCAACCGGCGGCGCGAGACCGGTGCCGGATGGTCCCGCTAGAGAATCCGCGCACGGCAAACGGGTGTCAAGACTGACGGACGGGCTGACGGACGGGCTCGGCGGCGCAGGGAGACAGCCGGACGCATCGGACCGACGAGGCGGACGGGCCCAAGGGCGTGGCGTTTGGAAGCGCGGCTAGAACAGCGCGTAGATGAAGGGCGCGAGAGCAGAGCCCTGAGCCAGGACCAGCACGATCCCCAGCACGACGAGCATGATGATGAGCGGGGCCAGCCACCAGCGCTTCCCTTCCTTCAGGAAGAGCCAAAGCTCTTTCATGATGCTCATTCGGCTCAAGGTCGGCGCTCCTTCTGAAACCAGGAAGTCGGGCTGATCGCGTCTCTGTTGATTATCGACCAGAATCCTGCCGTTGCCAAGAGCCGCAGCAGGCTTTGGGCCGCAGCGGCCTTCGGCGCGGCAGCGGGCATTCGGCCCCGACGGTGTTCGGCCCGGAAGCGTCAGGCGTGGCTGGAGGGCGTTCGGCCGCACGGGATTCCGCGCAGCCGCAACCGTGAAGGCCTACGCAGTAAGGCCGGCGACGTCCGGCAACGTGCACCGACGGCGCCGGCGATTGCCCCGGGTCCGGTCCGAGACGGAACGCGTGCGAAGCCCGGTCGTCGCGGGGCATACTCACGACGCCATGTCCAGGCCGAGAAACCACAGCTCCGGGAGCGGGGGGAACTCGCGGGATGCTCGTTCCTCAAAGCCAGGTCCGACGCCTCGCCCCTCGCGCCGCCGGACCGTCGGCTCGTCTCTGACCTTCCGCCGCAAGGCGCTCCTTGCGCTCTTCGGCATCGTTCTTGGAATGGCTGCGATCGTAGGTCTCGATCTGGTCCTGCGGCTGGTCGGATACGGGTCCGACCTGCACCTCTTCACCGAGACCGAGGTCCTGGGCCGGAAGGTCTGGGAAATCAACCGGGATGTCGCGCTCCGATTCTTCCCGAAGGAGATGGCCCGGCGTCCGAGCTACTCCCGCTTTCCCGCGGTCAAGGCTCCCGGCACCTATCGGGTGTTCTCTCTCGGCGAGTCCACCACCGCGGGCGACCCGTACGGAGCCGAGGCCTCCTACTCGGCGTTTCTCCAGGAGATGCTCCGGGACGCCTACCCGAACCGGTCGATCGAGGTCGTGAACTGCGGAATCGTGGCGATATCCACGATCGACATCCTGGATCTTCTGCCGGAGATCCTCCAACACGAGCCCGACGCCATCCTGATCTATGCCGGCCACAACGAGGCGTACGGCGTGGACGCGGTTCTCTCCGGAGTGCGCGGAACGGTCTCCTCGCGCCGGGTGATGAAGGCCCGGCTCTGGATCCGGAACACGCGGGTCGGCCGTCTCGCCCAGGATGTCCTGTACAAGCTGCGGACGCGTCCGCGAACGGCCCCGAAGAACTTCGGAATGGAGCTGATGCAGGGAAAGGTGCTGCCATGCGAGAGCCGGCTGCACCGGCGGATGCTCGAGATCTATCGCGAGAACCTGGAGGAGATGATCGCGATGGCCCGCCGGCGCGGAGTGGACGTGATCCTGTGCACGGAGGTCGCCAACCTGCGGGACCAATCGCCGTTCGGTTCGGCGCACGGCCCGGGATTCTCGTCGGTCCCCTCGAGCGCCTGGGACCGCGCGTTCGATGCGGGCGAGGCCGCCATGAAGGTCGGCCGGCCCGATGAGGCCCTGGGATTCCTGAAGCAGGCGGAAGGCGTCGATTCGTGCTATGCAGAGCTTCGCTTCCGCGCCGCCCGCTGCCTGGATGGAGCCGACCACGGGCACGACGGGACGCCGCCAACCGCGTCCGACAGCAGCAGGACGGCGATCCCTGCATCGCGCATAGGCTCCATTCTCGAGCCGGCGAACCGCGAATACCAGGCCGCCCTCGACGAGGACATCGTACCTTTCCGGGCCTGCTCCGATGAAAACGCGATCGTGCGGTCGGTCGCGGCGGCGAACGCCGGCCCGCACTTCCTGCTCGTCGACCTCGAACGGGATCTTGCCCGGGCCTCTCCCGACGGCATTCCCGGCCGCGAGTTCATGACCGAGCACGTCCACCCCTACATCCGCGGCCACGCCTTCCTGGCTGATCGGATCTGCCGGACCTTTGCGGAAAGCCAGCTCGGCGCCCGGCTCGGTGCGGCCGACCTCTCCCGGCTCGGAACCGCGGATGCCTACATGAGCCGCCTTGGCCTGTCGGACGGCGACGAGGCCGCCGGGCTCGTTCTCACCCTCAACTACAAGCTCACCCGATGGCCTTTCACCGGCGCCTACGAGAACCAGGCCGCCCAGGACTACCTCCGGGTGCGCATCCAGCAGATTGCGCACGGACTCGATCCGATCACCACCGACGTCCTCTCGGACTTCGCCACCGGACGTCTTCCGGAGGGATACGACTACGGGTATCGCCACCAGGAGATCGCCGCCCGGGCGATGGCCGCGCACGATTTCGGGATGGCCATCAGCGAGTTCCGTCTCTGCGAGCGCTACTGGGGACCGCACGCGGAGCTGACGGCGAACATGGCGCAGGCCTTCCTGCTCGAAAAGAACTACGCCGAGGCCGACAGCCTCTGCGACCTGGCGCAGTCGCTTGACCCCGCGCTCGCGCGGGTGCATTACCTCCGCGGCGTTCTTCGGACGGATCAGAACCAGCCGGATGAGGCGGCGGGCGAGCTCCGCGAGTATCTTCGACTCGATCCCAACGGCGACCACGCCGCGGCGGCGCGGCGGATGCTGCAGCAGCTCGGGGGCTGATTCACCG
Source organism: Candidatus Eiseniibacteriota bacterium (assembly GCA_963833505.1). GTDB lineage: Bacteria > Eisenbacteria > RBG-16-71-46 > CAIMUX01 > CAIMUX01 > CAWHYG01. The sequence continues at coordinate 406,044 of CAWHYG010000004.1, forward strand.
GATTTCGGGGCGTGGCGGCGCTCGGCGGTTCATCCACTGGCCGGCCCTGGATGCCATCGTCCGCGACCGGCGCCCGATTCAGCAGGTCCATGTTCTGAGAGGCCCTCGCCCGGCTGACCCCGCCGAGCCTGGCGATGTCTGCATGGTCCTGCACGGCGCCCTCGGGCCGATGGAGGTCACGACCTGCTCTCCTCAGTCGACCCCGCCGGACGCACCAACGGCAGGAACGCTCGCAAAGCGTTGCGGTTTGTCTCGACCGTTTGATTCGTCACCGTGACCAAATTCCTGTTCTGCAGGTAATTCAAGTCGCGGCGGATGGTTTTCGACGTCCTTTGGGAGTACTCGCGGGCGAGTCTCGTGGACAAGGTAGCGATGTCGTCGATTGCAACCGAATGACTGATAGGTAGATCGATGGCCAGATGCCGACGACGCTCGAAGGTGGGTGTGTCACCACGAATCGTCCGGTAGATGTGATCGCGCCAATGAACGATCAACTGCTGAGCCTTGACTGTCTCGATCTGTTCTCGCAGGCTGTCGACGAAGCCTCTCAAGGCATAATGGACGAAGGCAAGGGGACCGTCTTGCTTGCGAGAGGAGAGCGTGAGTTGCCGGTAGTACTCCGTTCGAGTGTTGTTGTAGTGATTGCTCAGGAGGTGGGCCGCGATGCTGGGGATTCCTGCCGCCAAGAGAATCTGGAATTCAATCAATCGGGCGGTGCGACCATTCCCGTCACCAAACGGGTGGATCCATGCGATGTACAAATGCGCGATGATGGCCTTCAGAATACCGAAGGCGATGCTGTAGTCGCGCAAATGTGCGTAGCGATCAAGCCAATCGGAATTGAGCCAGTCGCAAAGCTTGGAGAGCAGGTACTCGCAATCTTCAGCGGGGGCGGCGCGGTAGGTTCCGACACCCACCGAGTACCTGCGAATCTGACCTGGGACGACTTGCTCTTCCAATGAGAGGTCCTTGAGGACCAGTCGGTTGTATTCTCTGATGTCATCGACCGACAGGTGATCGCGTCGTCCGGCCAGCACTGCCGCGCCGATCTTGTTGACGGCATCGAGGATGTTGTCGACCTCACGACCCAGGTATTCTCGGGAAGGAGGCAGGTCTCTCCGCCCGTCGACACGGGCGCGAACTTCTTCCTCGGTGAGAGTGTTCCCCTCAATTGCCGTGGTCGCCAGCACCCCCTTGGCAAGGGTCACCTTGTAGAATTCGTCCGCCACCTGCGGTTCGAGAGGCACTCCGGCCAGGTGCTCGGACTTGGACTGGGCTTCCCCGAGGAGAATCCAAAGGCCTGGCTGCGCCCGGTTCACGTCCAGAGTCATGGTGATCCACGGATGCGTCTCCTCATATGTCCGCATTGACGTCCCTCATTATGTCCATCATAACATATCTATTTACAATAAGTTATATAGTTTCGTCTTCGATCAATGTCCGCCTGTAAGACGACGATAGAGTACTGAAGTGATCGGCCGTTTGTCCACAGACTTCAGAACAAACCGGCAGGCAATCGGTTTCCGTCCTTCTCATCAGACCGCCCGCGTCGGGGACGGCAGATACGGACTTCCATGAAGGGGTTCTCGTAGCAGAACCCGCCTCCGCGCCGCTGCGCTGGTACGGTAAGGTTGGAGGCACGCTCCCAGGCCTGACCGCCGTACTTCGAGGGTCAGATGACGCACACCAATCGAGGCACCATGGAAGTCTTCGTCCTGACCGATCAGGGCCAGACCTGGATCGAGCAACTTGAGACGAGTCTCCCGCCCGATCTGAAGGTGTCCGGCGACGCCTCGTTTGATTCCTCGGTCGCCGAAGCATCCAGGTTTCACGCGGTGGTGGCGGGCTTTGTCCCGGAATCCTGGTTGCGGGCCGCCGGCCGGCTGACCGATGTGGTCATCCCCTTCGCCGGAGTTCCGCGCCGCACGCGCGAGGTCCTGACCCGTTTCCCGGATCTCGCCGTCCACAACTCCCACTACAACGCCGCCGCCACGGCCGAGCACGCCTGGGCGCTTCTCCTCGCGGCCGCGAAACGCGTCATTCCCTGCGACCGCAAGCTCCGCCGTGGAGACTGGAGCCCGCGGACGGACGGCACGAAGTCCATCGGGTTGGACGGAAAGACGCTGCTCGTCGTCGGCTGGGGCGCGGTCGGCCGGCGGATCGGTGGCATCGGGGCGGCATTTCACATGCGGGTGCTCGGAGTGCGAAGGAGGCCCGAGGCGGAGATGCTTCGCCGGTGCCTCCCGGACGAAGCAGGCGGCTTCGCCTCGGCAGGACCGGAGCGGATCGGAGGCCCATCGGAACTTCCATCGCTTCTCCCGCAGGCGGACGTCATCGTCCTGGCCGTTCCGGACACGCCCGAAACCGAACGTCTCCTGGACGCGGAGGCCTTCGCCCGCATGAAGATGGGCGTCATCGTGGTCAACATCGCCCGAGGCGCGGCCGTCGACGAGGAATCCTTCTACAACGCGATCCTCTCGAATCGCGTCGGCGCGGCGGGCATCGACGCGTGGTGGGTCTATCCGGAATCGCCGGAAGCGATGCCGGCGACCCCGCCCTCCCGGTTTCCCTTCGGAGATCTGGAGCAGGTCGTCCTGAGCCCGCACCGCGCCGCTCACTCGGAACGTCAGGAAGCCGACCGGCGGGCCGAACTCGCCCGGATTCTCCGGAACATCCGGAACGGGACGCCGGTTTCGAAGGTGGATCGTGGAGTGTGGTACTAGCTCAGGGTTCGTCATGTAGGGCTCGAGATTCGCGCCCCCGTGGCCCGGTCTGCACCTTGACCCGCAACCCGTCCGCTCCGGTGAAGGAGAACGATCAGATGCCGAAGAACGGGAATCGGGCCCTCCTCCAGCCGATGCAGGATTTCGAGGCTGACGGGAAGTTCACTCGGGTGAGCCGGAACCGGACCCGGGCTCGGGCCGGGATTCCCGAGCTTCCCCTGATGCGCGATGAAACCGGCCTGGCCCTCATCCGGGATGCGGCCGCCGGGCGGTGGCTTCTCTTCCGGAATCCGGAAGCGGTGATTGCCGCGTATGGGCTCGCCGACGTACTGCCCGCGCTCGAAGAGGTCGAGCGCCAGGTGACCCGGAAGCGCCTCTACGCCGCGGGATTCCTCAGCTACGAAGCGGCGCCGGCCTTCGACCCCGCGATGCGCACGCCCGATCCGCTGACCGAGCGGTCCGGATTCCCCCTGCTCTGGTTCGGGCTCTATTCCACTGCCATCCGGGCCGGAGAGATGCGCGAGGCCCCGTCGGTGGCCGCGCCCTTGGAATGGAAGCCGTCGGTGAACGATGCCGAATACTCCGGGGCTCTCAGGAGAATCAGGGATCTGATCGCGCGCGGCGACACCTACCAGGTGAACTACACCTTGAGGCTCCGGAGCTCGTTCCACGGCCGGCCGCAGGATCTCTTTCTGGACCTCCTCCGGGCCCAGGAAGCCGACTATGGCGGCTACGTCGACCTGGGCCGTTTCGCGATCTGTTCGGCTTCACCGGAGCTGCTCTTCCGCCTGGAGGGAAGCCATCTGCTCTCAGAGCCCATGAAGGGGACGGCCGAGAGAGGTCTGACTCTTCGGGACGACGCCGAGCAGGCGCGGCGGCTTCGTCTCTCGGAGAAGGATCGCGCCGAGAACCTGATGATCGTGGACATGGTCCGAAACGACCTCGGGCGGATCGCCCGGACCGGAAGCGTTCGCGCGTCCCGTCTCTTCGAGCTGCGGCGGTACCAGACGATCTGGCAGATGATCTCAACGGTGGAGGCGGATACGGATCGATCGGTTCTGGACGTCTTTTCGGCGCTCTTTCCGGCCGCCTCGATCACCGGCGCGCCCAAGATCTCGACCATGTCCATCATCGCCGACCTGGAGCGCTCCCCGCGACGGATCTACACCGGCTGCCTGGGGTACTTCGGTCCTGACCGGCAAGCCCAGTTCAACGTGGCCATCCGGACCGTGCTGGTGGACCGGGAGTCTGGCCTGGCCGAGTATGGAGTCGGAGGCGGTATCGTCTGGGATTCCTCGGTCCGGGGAGAAGCTCGCGAGTGGAAGGCCAAGGCTCGAATCCTGACTGTGAAACGCCCGGAGTTCGCGCTCCTCGAGACGATGCTCTGGGACCCGACCGCCGGCTACCTCCTGCTGAAACAGCATCTCCGGCGGCTGCGCGGATCGGCGAAGTACTTCGGCTTTCCGGTGGATGCCGGCGAAATCGAGGCGTTGCTCGATCAGCAGGCTCGGGGATTCGGGTCGATCCCGCAACGAGTGCGTTTGACGGTGGCCTCCGACGGCCGGCCGTCGATTACGGGTGAGCCTCTGGCCCGGGATTCCCATCTCTTGGGGTCGAGAGCCCTCGATTCTCCTCCGATTTCCCCCGTGCGCCTTCGGATGGCGCGAACCCCGGTCGATTCCCGCGATCCGTTCCTCCGGCACAAGACGACCCATCGGCTCGTCTACGAAAGCGCCCGCCGGGAGGTGGAGGACTGCGACGACGTCGTGCTCTGGAACGAACGGGGCGAGGTCACCGAAACGACCGTGGCCAATCTGGTCATCGGATTGGACGAACGCCGGGTCACTCCGGCCGAAGGCTCCGGCTTGCTGGCCGGGACCTATCGCGAGTGGATGCTGGAACGGGGAGAGCTGGAAGAGGATGTCGTGATGAAGGAGTCGCTTTTGGATCGCCGGCGCAGCCCGGCCTCGATCCATGTGATCAACTCCGTCCGCGGGGTGCGACCGGCCGTCTTGCTTCAGTGTGTCTGATGATATGAGTTTTCTCCGGAGCGATATACAAGGCTGGATCCGAGGCAGTACCAAAGACGCTCCGGGGGATGAATTCAACGAGACATCATCCCTTCCGGATGATTCTGTCCCTCGCGATCCCTTATGATGGGACCATGAACGAGCCGGACAGATCCATGGCCGGGCGAAGAATCCGGCTTCTCGGACTGGGGTTGGCCCGGATTTCCAGGTGCTCCACGTGCACGGGCCGGGCGGCGTCGGAAAGACCACCCTTCTTTTCGAATTCCAACGTCTCTGCAGCGCGGCCGGCGTCTCCTCCTTCTATCTTGATGCCCGCAATTTCGATCCGTCACCGGACGAATTCCTGGGAGAGCTCCAGAGCATCCTCGAGGTGGCGGACCGCGATCCTCTTCTGACCTTGCAGGACCGCGCGGGACCGCAGGTGCTCCTGCTCGACACCGCGAGAACCTCCACGGCATGGACGCCTGGCTGCGGGAGCAGTTCCTTCCTCGTCTTCCCGAAAGCGCCGTGGTGGTGATGGCGAGCCGGGAGCCGCCGCAGAACGCCTGGCGGGCCGATCCCGGATGGCAGAGCCTCCTTCACCCCCTCGCGCTCCGGAACCTCAGCCCGGAGGAGAGCTTCGAGTACCTCGCCCGCCGTTCGGTGCCCGAATCGCAGCGGCAGGCGATCGTCGAATTCACCCACGGGCATCCGCTCGCCCTTTCCCTCGTGGCCGATTCGGTCTCGAAGTCGGGTTCGAATTTCTCCCGCCCGGAAGAGGACCCCGGACTGATCCGCGGCCTCCTGGAGCGTCTGGTGCAGACCTTGCCCAGCCCGGAACACCGGCTGGGGCTCGAGGCCTCCGCTCTCGTCCGCGTCACCACGGAACCGCTTTTCGCCGCGCTCCTGGACCGGCCGGACTCCGATCAGCTGTTCGAATGGCTGCGCGGACTTTCCTTCATGGAATCGTCCCGCCACGGGCTCTTCCCTCACGATCTCGTGCGCGAGGTCCTGGCCGCGGAGCTGCGGTGGAGAAATCCCGATCTCTATGCCGAGCTGCATCGCCGCGCCCGCGCGTACTACTCCCGCAAGCTCGAAGAGACGACCGGACCGGTCCAGAGAGCGTTTCTGGTCGAGCTGATCTATCTTCACCGGGAGAATCCGGTCGTCCGTCCGGTGTTCGAATGGAAATCCTCCGGCGCTCTCAAGGCCGACGCCGCGCGCGAGGAGGACCTGCCCTTTCTCCGGTCGATGACCGCCGCGCACGAAGGCGAGGAATCCGCCCGGTGGATGGAATTCTGGTTCCGGCGACAGCGCGGCCGGTTCCTCGTCTGCCGGGATGAGAAGAACGAGCTGGTGGGCTTCCTGCTTGCCCTGGCCATGGCGGAAGCGGATCCGAAGGACCTGAAACAGGATCCCGGGGCGAGCCCATGCCGGGAATTCCTGCAGAAAAAGGGCCCCGCTTCGGGAAGGAGAGGCGGCCACCCTCTTTCGCTTCTGGATGGCGCGGGACACCTACCAGCACGTGTCGGCGGTCCAGAGCCTGCTCGTCGTCCACATCGTGCAGCATTACCTGACCACGCCCGCGCTGGCTTATACCTTCGTCCCCTGCGCCGATGTCGATTTCTGGTACCCGGCTTACACCTACGCCGATCTGGCGCGGATTCCGGAGGCGGACTACGAGATGGGCGGGCGGAAATTCGGCATCTACGGGCACGACTGGCGCAAGGTGCCGCCGCCTGCCTGGCTGGCGCTCCTGGGCGAGCGCGAAGTCGGATTCGAAGCCCCTGCCCGTGAGGAATCTCCGCGGGAGGAGCACCTCGTCCTGAGCCGTGAAGAGTTCGAGCAGGCGGTCCGTGCAGCGCTCCGCGGCTACGTCCGCCCCGACACCTTGAGCGGCAATCCCCTCCTCAAGACGAGGCTGGTGGCCCGAAGATCGGAAGGGCGCAGCCGCGCGGCCCGGATCGAGGCGCTTCGAGCGATCATCAAGGAGTCCGCCAACCAGATGAAGGCTTCGCCCTGCGATCTCAAGCTCCTCCGGGCCGTCCATTACACATGGATTACGCCCCTTCCGACTCAAGAGGCCGCGGCGGAGCGTCTCGACCTCCCATTCAGCACGTATCGGCGTCATCTGGCCCGAGGAGTGAAACGCCTGGCGGAAATCCTCTGGGAGCTGGAAATCGGCGAAAGCTGACATCACTTCCTCAGATCCGTGGTGAGTGCGAGCCGGAAGGTGCGCGCCGCGGTGGGATGGGTATGGATTCCCGCCACCCCATCGGCCGGCTCTCCGGGCAGCCGGGACGTGTAATAGTAGTCAATGTCGCTGGCCTTGGCATTGGCCAGGTTGAAACATTCCAGGGTGGCCGTCCATCTCCCGCCCAACCGGTAGCCGATCGACGAGGACAACAGCGTCGAGGGCTTGGACCGGACGGAATTATCCTCGATCAACGGCCGGGATCCGAACTGGCGCACATGGAAGCCGGCCGTCCACCCGCGCGCGTTCTGATAGGACAGCCCCCCCGAGATGACCTCCTCTGGAGCCCCCGGAATCCGATTGCCGACCGGATCCGCATTCGTGAACCGGGCGCGGGAAAACGCGACCGATCCGTCGGCCCGAAGTTTTCGGGTCAGGGCGTACACCGTGTTGACTTCGACGCCGGTGCGGCGGCTGGGACGACTCGGCTCGGTCGTGCCGGCGTCTCCCAGGAACAGCAGCTCGGACTGAAGATCCAGATCCCAGAGGGAGATCGACCCGGAGAGGCGGGTTCCGGCCGCGCTCGACATCCCGATCTCCCCGCCCTTGGCCCGCACCAGGGGCGTCACCCGATCGGCCGGATCGCCCGTCTTGGGATCCCGGCGGATGGTCGCTCCGCGAGCGTCGTTGCTGTGAAAGCCGTATCCCGCGTTGAGGAACATCTCCGTGCCGTCCCAGGGTCCAAGAAGCACGCTCAGTTTCGGGCTGAGAAGGGCGGCATTGCTCCGGCCGGAATTGACCGGCAGACTGGAATGCACGTCGAATCGATAATCGTCGGCCCGGAGACCGGTTAAGGTGCGGACCTTCGGACTCCAGGCGATCTCGTTCTGGGCCCAGACCGCCCCGGACGTCTCCATCACCCGATCGAGGCGGATGGTTTCGAGCCGTTCGCGCTGCCGCGTGTGATAAAGACCCACTCCGCCGATGTCGTCGTTCCGGGCTCCGGCCCCGAACGTATTCTCGACCTTCCGGTGGAACCAGGTTGCGCTGCGGAGCTGGCTCAGCCCGAAACCGGCCACGTTTCTCCGGTCGGCCTGCTCGAACTGATCGCCGTTCACGGGATCGTCGAGGAAATAGGTGAAGTCGGAATAGAGATTGAGCTGGTAGTTGAAGACATAGGCGTTCGCCTTGGTGACCCGGCCCGGTCCGTCCTGCTGGAATTCGCCGGAAAGGCTGTAGCGATGGCTCCACCCGCCGTCCGATGGATCGATCGCACCGAACCGCGAGATCATCCCGCTCTCGATCGCGCGGACCGGCACCTGATCGGTCGAATTCCACCGGCCGTCGTATCCCATGGCCGTCAGATTGTAGCTGCGAGGGCCGTCGTTCCGGCTGAAGCGCAGCACGCCGTTCACCTTGCGGAATTGATCCGGATGCACCCAGGGGCCGTTGTTCTCGGACAGCTCCAGCGCGGCCAGCGCCTGACCGCCGGCGAATCCCGCCGATCCCGCGAGCAGGCCCCGGCGAAATCCGTCCCCGCCGGTGGTGAGCTTCACCTCGGAAGCGTCGAGGGAGTTCCGGTAGCTGATGTTGGCGGCGCCGGCGGCGGAAAAATCCCCTTCGTCGGCGAAATAGGTTCCCTTGCGATACTGGATGCCGCTGACCAGCTCCGGAATCATGAAATTGAGATCGGCGTAACCCTGCCCGTGCGCGTGGGTCGGGAGGTTGACCGGCATTCCGGATACGGCCATCGAGAGATCGGTCCCGTGATCGAGGTTGAACCCGCGAAGGTAGTACTGATTCGCCTTCCCCTCGCCGCTGTGCTGGCTGATGACGACGCCCGGCACCGCCTCCATCACATCCCCGGTCCGCTGGAGCGGCCGGGAGGCCAGCGTGTTCGATGCGATCTCCCCTTGGGACGCCGACGCGGGATCCGCGGGATGCCGCGGACGGGACGCGCTGATCTCGATCGGGGCCAGGGTGAGCAGGCCGTTGTTGTCGTTTGACGCGAGAGCGCTCTTGCCGCTCACTTCCGCCAGGGCCTTCCGGGCCTCTGCCGCATCGACCAGGGAAAAGGCCGGGTTCATGGCCAGAGCGGCTCGAAGATACTGCGCCGCCTGCGTCTCCTTGCCCGCCGCCCGGTAGATCATCCCCGCGTGATAGAACCACTCCGGATCCCGCATGCCCAGGCTGAGGGCCCGATCGATCATCGCGGTCGCTTCCTTGATCCGCCCGGCCCGGTAGAGAACCCAGGCGTACATGTGGGCGGCCTGCAGGCTCGGGCGGTCCGTGTACGTCTTCGCGGCTCGCTCCGCCGTCGCCACCGGATCCGCGCCGTGATCCACTTCGAAGAGCGCCATCTCCAGATCGACGTTCAGGCCGTTCCGCCGGGCGTCCTCCGCGGCCTTCCGGACCTGGCTGTAATACCGCTCGGCCTGCTCGTGATCCCCGAGCGCCGCGTTCAGGTCTCCCAGCTCGATGACGAACTGGGCCAGAGGAAACGCATCCACCGCCACGCCCAGCAGGCGGCCCGCCGCCCCCAGGTTCCCCCTGGCCTCGGCCACCCGGGCCAGCCCGGCCAGGGCGCGGGGATATCCCGGACGCTCCGCGTCGACTTCCCGGTAGACGCCTTCCGCCTCGTCCACCTTTCCCTGCCGGAAGAGCAGATCTCCGAGTTGGGAACGGCACCAGGCGACGTCGAGGCTTCCCGGCCGGCCGTCCCGGGCCGCCATGTCCATGGCCGCACAGGCGCCATCGAGATCGCCGTGCAATTCGCGGAGATAGGAGGCCCGGGAACAGCTCGTCAGTCCCGGCCGGATGGCCAGCATGGCATCGAGGACCTTTTGCGCCTCCGAATACCGGCCGAGCTCGATGTTCGCGTCCACCAGAACTCCGAGGACCGGGGCGCTCCTGGGATACGCACTCAGGGCCTTCCGGCCCCAGGTGAGGGCCGATCGGAAGTCGTGGCGCGAGAGGCAAAGGGATCCCATCCCGAACAGCCCGGCGAAATCGTGGGAATCCTGATCGAGCGCCTTGTGAAAGAGGGTGTCGGCGGAGCTGTAGAAGCGGGGATCGGCGGTGGATCGGGCGAAATCCAGATAGACCAGACCGAGCTTGCCCATCGCCTCGGTATCCGTCGGGTTCTTGGCCAGGCGGAGCCGGAGCTGCAGGATCTTCCGATCGCCGGCCGGGTCGTCCTCCATCCCGAGGGACGATTGGGGATTGATGACGGTGGGCCGTCCCGGGCCGCCGGGCATGATGGGCGGCGCCGAAAGCCCCGCCGCGGGGTTCCGCGCCGTGGAAAGAGAATCCGGCGATGGGGATCCTCCGGATGAGGACGGTCCTGATCCTGCTCTCGGCGCGGAAACGCCATCGGCCGCCCGGTTCCCCTGAGCGGAGGCAGGGGTTCCTGGTGCGGCGCCCGCATTCGCCGGCGTGGCGGCCCGGCTTCCAGGTTCCGGCTGCTCCCAGTCGCGATCCTGCTGCACCGGCAGCACCAGCTCATCCGCGAATCCGACGGCGGGGAGAGCCAGGAATCCGAACATGGGGACCAAGATCGCAAGCTCCATGGCCGCGGCGAGAACGGCGCCCGTGCGCGAGAGGATCATCTGGACATACCTCCTGGACGGCGATGCAGGATCCGGAGTGACGCGGAGCCGGGCCGGATCATCGGGTTTGAGTTTGGGGGCCGGAGTTCCCGTGAACACCGGCCCCCTCGATCCGAATCGTTCATGGTCCGGACCGGACTCGGGAACCGGAACCTCTACTTCTCGAGAGTCATCTTGCGAACGATCGACTGGCCGCCGGCATCGACCCTGTAGAAGTAGGTGCCGGAAGCCACCTGCTGGCCGGCTGCGTTCACGCCGTCCCAGACGGTCTCATAGTCGCCCGCCGCCTTGTCCTCCCGGACGAGCGCGCGGACCTCCCGCCCCATCACGTCCATCACCTCGACCGTGACCGGGCCCGCAGTGGGCACGCGATAGGCGATCCGGGTCGATCCGCTGAACGGATTCGGGCTGGCCGTCTGGGCCATCCGGACGTCCGCCTCGCTCTTGGAAAGCGCGGTCGGAGCCGCCAGCGGGCTTCCCAGCTTGTCCAGACCGTTCACCGGCGTGCTCCTGGCCGCGCTCGGCCCCTCGGGGAGACCATGGGAATCGGCGAATCCCTGGTGCGGCGAAGCGACATAGGGGAACTGATCCAGGAAGGGAACGTCGTTGTGATCAACTCCGTCTCCGAGCTGGTTGGCCAGAGGATCGAGATTCCAGTCCGGGTGGAAGAGCTTGTAGGTCACGCCCGCGACCGCCTGGACCTCGATGTCGGTCACGTCGTCCTCGAGACGCCGCCCGTTCGGGAATCCATCCAGGTTCCCGCCGAGCAGGCCCATCCGGCTGAACTGCTGGCTGTGGCGGTCCGTCGGAGGAATGGCGACGTTGAGGCGCATCTCCTCGCACGGAACGACGTTCGGCGGCTGGTTCAAGCCCTGAAGTCCGGTCAGGAAGACCGCCACGAGGTCGTCGCGGCCGGTGAGAGGCACGTTGAGCCCGTAGAGGGCATGAAGAAGGCCGGCCAGCTCCGGAGTCTCGACGTAGGGCAGGAACTGCCCGTCGCCCGAGGGATAGGAGTTGTTCCAGAGGTCCTTCTTGCCGAGCGGGATCACCACCTCGTTGACCAGCGGCATGCCGAGGCGGGAGATCTGGACGAACGGCCCGCTCCCTTGCGGGGGATTGCCCATGTTGTTCAGCGTCGTCATCTGGCGGCGGCTGGCGGTGGCCCAGACTCCGATCACGGCATCGGGGTCACTGGGACCCGAGGGGGTCTTGCGGTCCTTGGTCAGGAGACTGATCGGAATCTGGAGCGCGATCGTATGGCAGTTGAATCCGGCCAGGCCGTCGATGCCGCCGCCCATGTTTCCGGGCAGGACGCGGATCGTCAAGAGGTCGAAGAGCCCGCCCAAGTCGACGAAGAACGGATCGTCGCGAGGTCCGCAGAACACCTTGATCCCGTTGGGAAGCGTCTGGATCGCGGCGTTCGCCAGGTTGTCGTAGTTCGGAGTGGACTTGGGACCGATGTTGCACGGCGGCGTCGGCAGGTTCGTCCCCAGGACCGAGGAGAAGGAGCCCTGGCGGACCAAGGTCAGGTTGTAGAACTGACGGACGTTCCAGTTCGGATCATCCAGGCTCAGGATCGGCCCGGTGTTATAGAGGAACGTGTTGGGATTCCGGATCGAAGTGTTGAAGGTGAACTGGAACTCGATGTCCGACTGGGCATCGCCTTTGTTGTCCACGTGGATCGTGTAGAGGACGTCGTCGGAGAAGCGGTTGAAGTTCGGACCTCCCGCCGGCTCCTCCATCGGGATGTAGTTCGCGATCAGGGTCACGGTCGAAGGGTTGTCCGGGCTGACAAAGGCGTAGGTGTCGGTGTTGTCCGCGGTCGGGTCCTCGCTGATCAGCGGGGCTTCCCGGTGGCTCGAGGCCAGAAGCGCGCTCGGGACCAACGCCATCACGGCCAGGCCGAGGACGGCGCCGGCGGTCGCGGCCGTACGGTGGAGCAAGGAACGATGCATGAGGATCCTCCTGTCGGTGTTCATGGCTGTGACTCCCTCAAGCGGACCAGGAACCCGTCCGCGGGAGGCCGGCCGGCCCGGCCCCAACGGGCCCGGGTTTCCGCCGACGACAGAATGGTCCCAGGAATCGCTGCTCACCCGACAGACCGGGAGCTGCTCACTCTCTGCTCACTTTCACGTTTTTTTCTTGATAACATGGAGCGCAGGAAGGATCGCGGCGGCGGCCGCGGGGTCGTTGCAACCCAAGGGGGGAAAACATGAGCAAGCGCCCGGACCGGCCCGGCAAGGCCCGAAAGCCATCCACCTCCGCCTCCCGCCGGCCTCCCTTGAGCACGCCCCAGAAGGTTCTCCGGGGCGTGTTCGGGATCGTCATGGCGGTCTTCATGGTGGCTTGCCTCGAGCTGGTCCTGCGCGTGGCCGGGTACGGGCCCGATCTCCGCGTCTTCAAGCCGACCGAGATCCTCGGCCGGAAGTTCTGGGAGTTCAATCGGGACATCAGCCTCCGGTACTTTCCGCTGGGGATGGCCAAGGAACCCGGCTTCGCCCGTTTCCCCGCGACCAAGGCGCCCGGCACCTATCGCGTGTTTTCACTGGGCGAATCCACCACGGCCGGCGATCCCTACGGCGCCGAGGCCTCCTACTCCGCGTTCCTGCAGCCGATGCTCCAGGATCTTCATCCCGACCGGACCATCGAGGTCATCAACCTCGGGATCGTGGCCGTTTCGAGCGCCGACGTCCTGAATCTGCTGCCGGAGGTGCTCAAGCACGAGCCGGACGCCATCCTCATCTATACCGGCCACAACGAGGCCTACGGCGCCGACGCCGTCCTGTCCGGCGTGCGCGGAACCGTCGATACCCGCTGGCAGATGAAGGCGCGCATCTGGCTGCGGAACACGCGGATCGGCCGCCTCCTGCAGAACGTCGTCTACCAGTCGCGCGTCCAGAAGGGCAAGGCGCCGCAATCCTTCGGCATGGAGCTGATGCGCGGCAAGGTTCTTCCGCATGAAAGCGCCCTGCATCGGAAGATGCTCAACATCTATCGGGGCAACCTCGAAGAGATGGTCGATCGGGCGACGCGGAAGGGCGTGGACGTCCTTCTCTGCACCGAGGTGACCAACGAACGGGATCAGTCTCCGTTCGGCTCCGCTCACGGCCCGCGGTTCTCGCAGAGCCGCCAGGGCGAGTGGGACAAGTGCCTGGCCGAGGGCAAGGCGGCGATGGAGAGCGGCCGGTTCAAGGACGCCCTGCCCCCGTTGAAGCAGGCCGAGGCCATCGATTCCTGCTATGCGGAAGTGCGGTTCCGGATCGCTCGCTCTGAAGACGCGCTGGCGCGGGCGGGAGGCGATTCCACGCTGCTCGTCGAAGAGCGCCGGGAGTATCGGGCGGCGCGCGACGAGGATATCGTCCATTTCCGATCCTGTACCGATGAAAACCAGATCGTCCGCGAGGTGGCGTCAAGGAACGCGGGCCCGCACCTGCTGCTCGTCGACCTCGAGCGCGAGCTGGAAGCCGTGTCTCCCGGGGGCCTTCCCGGCAATGAGATCATGACCGAGCACGTTCATCCGATCATCCTCGGTCACGAGTTCCTGGCGGAGCGGATCTGCCGCGATCTGAGCAACAGCCCTCTCGAAGCCAGGCTCGGGCCGGCCGACCTCTCGCGGCTGCGGAAGCCCGCGGACTACATGCAGAGCCTGGGCATCTCCAATGTCGAAGAGGCCGTCGGGCTGTACCTCACCGTGCGCTTCAAGCTCTCGAAGTGGCCGTTTCCCGGCGCGTATGAAAACGGTCTGGTTGCAGCCCGGTTGAACGATCGGATCCACCAGCTCACCACCGGACTCGACCCGATCACGGCCGGCGTCTTCGCCGACTTCGTCGCCGGACGCTTCGAGAACGGCTACGACTACGGCTATCGACACCTGGAGATCGCGCATCGGGCGCTGGCCCAGAACATCCTGCCCCAGGCGATGGACAACTACCGCCTCTGTGAAGCGTACTGGGGCCCACGGGCGGAACTCGATCTCAACATGGCGCAGGCCAATCTCCTGGCCCATCACTACACCCAGTGCGACAGCCTGTTGGACCTCGCCGCCGCGCTCGATGCGAAGCTCTACCGCGTGCGATTCGTTCGTGGAATGCTCCGCTGGAACCAGGGACGCATGCCGGAGGCGAAGTCCGAGCTCACGGACTATCTGAAGCTCGAGCCGACCGGCATCTTCGCCAACGCGGCGCGGCAGGTGCTCGGCCGGATCCAATAGGATCGCCCGGTGACCGCGACCTCACGTCCCCCGCGTTCCCCGATTGCCGGTACATCAACACGGCCGGCGCGCTCTCAGTTCCCCTTCTCCGCGGTCGATCCATCGACTGTATAGCTGATGACCCGCGTGACGGACCCGAGCTTGCGCCCGTCGACCTCCACGTAGGCGCCGGCGGGGAGATAGTTGAGCGGCTTCCCGGCCATGCCCGGCAAGAGGACGTCGCGGCCGCGCGAAAAGGTGATGCGGTCGGAATCGAGGTGCCCATAGAGGAACTGGGCTTGTTCGGGATGCTGGTTCGCTTCGGAGATGTCGACCGGCACCCAGGCCTTGGCCCCTTCATCGTAGAACCAGGCCCAGCAGTGATAACCGCCGGCGTGGTTTGTCTCCCCGCCGGGCAGGGTGGCGTAGCCCATCTCGAACCGTGCCGGCACCTTTTCGACCCGCGAGAGCGACATGAAGAGGGAGTGGAAATCCGTGCAGTTGCCCCGGCCCACGGAGCAGGCGCGTTCGGAATCCCCGTTGCCCCAGCCCGGAACGGACTTGTCATAGACCATCCGGGTCCGAACGTAGTCGAACCGCGTGCGGCTGGTTCCGCCCACGCTGTCGGCCAGCGTCTGAAGGCGAGGGCTGAGGCTGACCAGCGCCTCAGGGCGCAGATAGAGCGCCCGTTGCTCGGCGCTCAACCTCGCCGCTTGCGGGCCTTCGACCGGCCGCCTCACCACCCGGGCGGAAAGCTCGATGGAAAAGCTCGCCGGGGGCGAGGGAATCCTCACCAGCGCCACCTGGTTGTGAAAGGTCGGATCCTCCACCAGCTTCCATGGCCAGGCGGTCTCGATCTTGAGGTCGGACACCTGCTGCTCGGGCAGCGTCTGCGGAACCGCGATCCAGACCCGCGCTTCCTTCGCGCCCTCCGGCGCCTGATCAACCCGGATCGTCCAATGCAGATCGTAATGCCGGACACTGGTGTCGGGACCGTCCGCCCGCACCGCCGAGAAGACGGCCAGGGCCAGCGCCACACCGCCAAGAAGAGCCTTGATCTTCATGAGCAATCTCCATTCCCGCTCCCTTCCGGGCGCAGCGCGGATGACCGGACTGTAGACCCGGAAGGAGAGCCTGATTTTTCCGGACCGGAGAGCTAGGGCGGCGGGCGCAGACCTGCGCCCGGCGCGTCCACTCAGCGGCTGCCGAATTGACCGGACACAGGACCTTCCTTCGTGGATGGGAACTCCGTTGACAGCACGAGCTCCTCCGGTTGCGCGGGTGGAAGCTCGTCAGTTACACAGAGGATGGCGATCCGGATGGCTTGAAGTCAAGCGAGGAACCACCGACGCGAGGGAGGCCGCCTCGACTTCGGCTGCCGGCGGCACCCACGGCGGCACCAGTGATAGCTGTCCTCGTTGCTGAGCCGGGACCCACCACTCCTGATAATCCCGGTCGCGGCGGGTGGGCGCGCCCCGTCCCACCGGTTCCGCGCTCCATGCCAGCCGTGCCGCGTCCCGTCCTACCGGTTCCGTGCCCGATGCCACCAGCCCTCACGCGTGGATCTCGAGGCTCACCGGCCGCGGCGTCAACTGTGACCGCGTCAACAGTCGCTGAGTCCGACTTCTGATCCGGCTCGCCGGCTGGCCGATCCCACGAGGCCGGACCGGTGGTCGTCGAATCCCGTGTCTGATCCGGTTGCGTGCCGGCGCTGAGGTCGGTCCCGGACACCGTCCCGGGGGCCGTCTCGGGCGCGGTCTCGGACGCCGGCACGGTCACGCGCGAGGAGGCCGATCGGGAAACTACGTGCCCGCCCGCTCCGGAAACAGTCCGGCCACCTCGTTCAACGAAGGAGATCGAACCACGGCGTGCGCGAGCGCCTCCAGCTCGGCCACCTTGGGATTGAAGGCGACGGTGAAGCCGGCGATGGCGGCGATCTTGAGATCGTTGACGTTGTCTCCGACGAAGGCGCACCGCGCAAGCGGCAGGTTGTACAGCTCCGACAGATGGATGAGCGCGCGGGCCTTGCCCTCCATGTCGTAGGGCGTCGCCTCCCAGCCGGAGAGCCGGCCTTCAGCGTCGAAACGAAGCCGATTGGTGAAGACGGCGTCGAACCAGGCGCGCGGGAAGAACTCATCGAGGACGACGTCGAGGGTCCCCGAAATGACAGCCAGGCGATAGCCGCGGGCCCGCAGCGTGCACAGGGTTTCCTTCGCGCCATCGACCGGCTTGAGGCGAAGAACCTCCTTCCGGATCTCCTCACGGGTGGCGCCGGCGCTGATCCAGCCTTCCACGTCGAGAGCCACCCAGGTGGCATAGTCGATCCGGCCTTCCCGATAGTCGAGGTAGCGGGCGACATTCACGCCGTCGCCCCCCGCAAAACGGCGGTTGAGAAGCTCCCAGATGATCTTCCCTTCCGGGTGGTCGACCAGCGTGCCGTCCACGTCGAAGGCAATGAGAGCGATGTCCCTCGACCGCACTGTCATGACCGCCCTGTCACGTCACTCGTCCGCATGGATCAAGCCTCCTGCGTCACGTCGCTCGGCCACATGGTTCAAGGCTCGTGCATCACGTCACTCGGCCGCACGGTTCACGGCTCCGTCATCATGTCGCCGGGCCTCACAGGATCCTCGACAGGCGCCGGAGCAAAGCGAGGTTTCTTCGATCCGCCTCTCCTTCCTTGGGCGTCTCCAGGACCATCGGCACCTTCCGAAAGGCCGGATCGGTCAGGAAGAACCGGAAGGAGGCGGCGCCGACGTGGCCCTTGCCGATGTGCGCATGGCGATCGACGCGGCTGCCGGCCGGCGTCCTGGAGTCGTTCAGGTGAAACCAGCCGATGGATTCGAGCCCGATCCGCGCCTTCAACTCCGCGCGCACCGCAGCGTACCCTTCCGCGCTGCGATAGTCGTACCCTGCGGCCAGCAGGTGGCAGGTGTCGATGCAGACTCCGACCCGGCCGGGCGCCTGGATCTGACCGAGAAGCGCCTCCAGATGCTCCAACCGGTAGCCCAGGACTGTCCCTTGTCCGGCCGTGTTCTCGATCAGAACGACCGTCTCCAGACCCGCCGTCGCCGAAAGCGCCGCCCGGACGGACTGCGCGATCGTCGCCAGGCCGGCCGCTTCTCCCGCGCCCATATGGGCGCCCGGATGGAACACGAGGCGCGGGACGCCCAGAAATGCGCAGCGTTCGATCTCCTCGATGAACGCCCGCAGGGATTTATTTCGAAGGGATGCGTCCGGCGAGCCCAGATTGATCAGGTAGGAATCGTGGGCCGCCATCTCGAAAGGCCCGAGCCTCTCGTTGGCCTCCCGGAAGAGCCGGACGTCCACCTCGGAGATCGGCCGGGTCTTCCATTGGTTGGTGTTGCGGGTGAAGAACTGGACGGCGCCGGAGCGATACCGCGCGGCACTCTCCAGCGCGTGGTGAAAGCCCCCCGCAATCGACATATGGGCCCCGAGATAGGGATGCCACAACCCGGCGTCGCGCCCAGCCCGCCGCCGGGACGGCTCGCTCCGGGAGACTTTGATGGGTTCGATCCGGGGGCTCATCCGGTGCTCGACCTTTCCGCTGCGTCTGACCTGTTTCGCGACCGTCTCGTGAGATCCGTTTCCCGGATCCTAGAAGAGTTCCGGGCTGCATGCGAAGGCCGGTTCGGTTCCCGGTGGACCTCGTCCTGCCCCGGGAGGCCGTCTCGAGGACCTGTCGGGCGGCACCTCGACCTGCAAATTTGCCGGCGATCCTGACCGGTCTTGGGAGTGGTCCGTCGGCACGGGATCCTGCTCGATCGTGTTGAAGACAGTGCGAAACGTGCCTTTGTCGTAGCGCACGGCGGCTGGATGTCCCAGGCCGGCTCTCTATTTCAGGATGACGACTCGAGCCGCCTCGGTTTTCCCTCTCGCGGAGATCCGGACCAGATAGACGCCGGAGGCCACGTCGCGGCCGGCCTGATCGCGGCCGTCCCACATCAGCTCGTGGTCACCTGGACCGGGAACATCGAGAGACAGCCTGCGGACCAATCGGCCGGTGGCATCATAGATGCTGGGCTGGACCGTCCCGATCGCGCCCGTATAGAACCGGATGGTCGTGCGGCCTGCGCTCGGATTGGGCTGGCATCGCAGCAACGGGAGAGCCGCCGTCCCCGATCCCTCCGGGACCTGGCTCGGATCGGGGCACTGGGCGTCCAGGATCTTCAAGCTGACAGGTCCCCCATTGACCGCATCGCCGACGTAAACGTAGGGATCCCGGGCGGCAACACACGTTTCGGACCCCGGAAGCCCCACCTGGCCAACGTACCGGGGCGTCGACGGATTCTGGATGTCGATGACCTGAAGCACATTTCCAGTCTGCAGCTCAAAGCCGGCCACGTAAGCACAGGCCCCCGACACGGAGACCGGCCCCCCGTTCTGAGCCAAAGGTATAGAGCCCATTACCCTTGGATCGCGGGGATTGCTGAGGTCGATGACGTTGAAGCTCGGGGAACCGTCGTCGAAATACGCCAGATCGCCGGAGAGCGTCAACCCTCCGATCCCGTTCGGCCATGCGAGGCCGCCAACCGCCTGAGGGTGCCGCGGATCGGTCACGTCGAACACCTCCAGGGCGGTTTCGGACCTGACGTAAGCGTACCCGCCTGACACGGCGACCTGGTAGGCGCCCGAAGGCGCAAGGACCACGGCTACGTCCACCGGATTCTCCGGATCCGACACATCGATAACCTCGAGAGCGCCCGGATTCAGACCCTGGTAGATCTCACCGGCAACGTAGGCATAGTGTCCCGAGACGACAACCGAAAAGGGACAAGAGGAGGTCGAAGCGAAACCGACAGGACTGGGATCACGCGGATCGCGGGCGTCGATCACGCACAGCCCGGAAGGATACTGGTCGGCAACGTAGGCATACGCGCCCGAAATCGCCAGGCCTGCCGCGTTGCCCGGGGTGATTGTACTTCCCACGAGGTGGGCATTGGCGGGATCGGAGACGTCGATCACCATGAATCCACCGCCGGTCACATAGGCGTAGTCTCCTATGACGATGTTACCCGGGGCGACGGGCAGATCGATCCCATAGACGACCGGCGGGTGAAGCAGATTGGCGGCGTCGACCACCTGAAGCCCGGAGGTAATGTCCGCCACGCAGGCGTAGTCCCCACAGAGGACGACGTCATAGGCGTCATCCGGCATCGGCACGGTACCGACGACCGTCGGGACCTTTGGGTCGCTGACGTCGATCGCCGCGAAGAGACCCTTGGGAACCCATTCGCTGACGTATGATTCCGCCACGTACGCCTGGTTGCCGATCACGGAAATGCCACGGATGAATCCCGACATCGCCACCTGGGACACTTCCTGAGGCTTCTCCGGCGTCGTGATGTCCACGATCTTGACGCCATCCCCGGCGGCGACGCAGGCGATGTCCCCGGTCACCGCCACGTCCTCCACCCAGTCGTTCCCCCAGGTCAGATTCGCCGCGACCCGTGGGTCGGCCGGATCCCGGACGTCCATGACCTCGAGCCCCAGTCGGTTGGCCGCGACGTAGGCATAGCCGCCCGTGACGGCCACGTTCAGGAAACCATCACCCTGGACGTCGACACCGCCGAGAACCTTCGGAAGGGCCGGGTCCGTGATGTCGATCACCTCCAGGGTGCCGCCTTCCCCCTCGCCGATTTGCTCGGCGAGGTAGGCGCGGTTCCCCGAAACCGCCACCCCTTGAGCATAATTCCTGGCGGCCGCGCTCCCAATGCTGCGGGGATTCCGGGGATTCCTGACGTCGACCACCATCAGACCGCAGTGGTAGCAAGCCAGATAGGCGTACGAGCCGGAGACGGCGACGCCCGCGGAGCCGCCTGGAGTGTCCACGCTTCCGATCACCTTGGGATTGCTGGCATCCGAAAGATCGACGATCTGGAGGCAGTTCCCAGCCGCGACGTAGACGTATTGGCCGTCCGTCGCGAGGTCGCACTCACCGTACGTGGACACCGCTCCCACCACGTGCGGGTAGTGGCTGTAGTCGACGCAATCAGCGAGACATGGAGGTGAAGCGACAAGTCCACCCATGAGCGCGAAACCGGCCAGACACGATGGAAATCGCACGGCCTCCTCCTTTTCCGCGGACGATCCGGCGCACCCAACCGCCAGATCTCACGAGCGTTGGGCGCCGGTGGATCCGGTCTCGCGATGAGCCCATCGAGGCAGGGTGGTCAGTCGTTCGCGACGATCGGATTATAGCACTCGACCGTTTGGCGAAAAAGTCAGAAACCACGGAAACGGTGACAAGGGCTACACTTGGCGCGATCTCGGCTGCTCCGTGGTGGACACGGTCTGGCGGAAGGTCGCCAGCAGCGACACCGTGGACTTGGTCCATGGGAATTTCCGGACGTCCTGGATACCTTCCTGGGCTCAGGTTATCCGGTGATCGTCTACATCAAGGCCGATCACAACTATCTGAAAGGACTGGCCGGCTACCCCTCGATCAGACTCTGAAAGCGGCACGCGGCGGGATGGTCGCGGTGAGGAGGCGATCCTCTCCCGGAAGGGGGATCGCCTCTTCCTGTGCCCCGGCCGCCTCACCTCCGTGCCAGCCCGCGTTATTCATGAACCCCCTGCTGCGGCATCGGATCTGCCCGCCATGACTGCGTTGCGCTTGCCCTCACTCCTCGACATACTGCAGGGAGTATGCCTGCGTCGTTCGGGCTGCGCGCGCCTGTGCCTTCCGGGCATTTCCGGTGCCTCGCGACGGGCGATCACGAATAATGCGGGCTGAGTTACTTCTCTGGTTTGGAACATCCCCATCGGGAGCCCGGATGCAGACACGGATCCTGGACATGGCGGCGGGAGAGATCGCCGTGCTGGCCGCATCCCTGCCTCTCGTGACCTCGGTCACCCGGCTTGGCCCGACCGGCCTGGCTCTTTCGCTCGAGAATCCGGAGCTGCGGCGCCGGCTGGTCTTGGACATCAGCGCTGCGCACGCAACACTGCACCTGGCGCCGCCCCTCCGCGAGGAATGGGCCCCGACCGGAGGCTTCGCCGAGCGGCTTCTCGGCGCCCGACTGGTCGCTCTGCAGGCGGGAAGCGAGCCGCGCGTGAAATGGTTCCGGTTTCGACCCCGATCCGTCGCCCGGACGCGTCGAGGATCTGGTTCCGCCGGCTCGTCTCCGGACAGCCTGCGCCCGGATCGACCGGCCGGATCGGATGAGAACATCCTGGTGGCGGAGTGGACCGGCCGGTCCGGAAATCTCCGCCTCCTGGATGCGGAAGGCACGGTGCTCGAGTGCCTGCGCGCCGGCGGACCGCGTCCGGGCGACCTCTATCATCCGCCGGCGGCGGATTCCCGGCCGTTCTTCGACGCCCTCGATCGGCGAATTCTGTCCGAGCGCCTGGAACAGTCTTCACCGTCGGCGTGGCCGCGCGAGCTGGTTCGCGCCTGCCGAGACCTCTCGATCGAAGACGCCGTCGATGCGATCAGCCAGGTTCTGGCCGGCCGCGACTCCGGATCGAGCGAAGAGAGCGGCCCCGAACTGGCGATCGAAAAGCTCGCCGCGATCCTCGCGAACGCACATGTTGACAGGCAGGGTCAGGGTGAAACGCAGATCCGCGTCATCGAGATTCCGCGCCGGGCGGCGATTCCGGGACCGCTTCAGGCGACGGCGGCAACGCTCGGACTGCCGTCCGCCATCGCTACGGATCGCGAGCTGCCCACTCTGGCGGCCTTTGAAACCATCTGCCCATCCTTGATGGAAGCTCTGGCCCGCGTTCATGCGATCCAGGTCGCCCGCGAGGCCGACGATGAGCTGCGGCGACGAGGGCTGGACGGGATCGATCGGGAATCGGCCCGGCTCTTGCGACTTCGCGGGAACCTCCTGGCGGAGCGCGGGTCCGCCGGCGAAGGGAAGCGGCTCCGCCGGTCGGGCAAGGCCATCCTGAGCCACCTGGTCGAAATCCGGAAGGGCCAGCCGATGCTGGAGTGCCAGGATTGGTCGGCCGGCGATGACGCGCCGCATCTCCGCATCGCGCTCGATCCCGCGAAGACCGCGCCCGAGAACGCGGACGTCTACTTCCGGAAGGCGCGGCGATGGGAGCGCGGCGAGCCGCATCGGAAACGCCGAATCGAGGAGATCGATCGGGCCACCGCCCGTCTCTCGATTCTCCGTTCGAGGATCGAGGACTCCGATCCTGCCCTCCGGGACACGGTCGTGTCGAAGCGCCTGGAAGAAGCCCTGGGGTTTCTCGGCCGAGGCGGACGATCCGCGCGGGTGAAGTCGCCGACCGGCGCGACCGGCCGCGGCCGGGGCGAGACCGAGGCGGACGCGGCGGGCTCCGCCGCCGACATCGGCCGTGCCATCGGCCCGCGGGGCTCCTCTGCCGCCTCCGGTTCCAGCGCCGCGAGCGCCAGCCCGCGAGGCTCCTCTGCCGGCTCCGGCCCCAGCACCGCAGGCCTCACTCCTCGAGGTTCCTCTGCCGGCTCCGGCCCCAGCGCCGCAGGCCTCACTCCTCGAGGCTCCTCTGCCGGCTCCGGTTCCAGCGCGGCAGGCCCGGGTCCGCGAGGCCCTTCTCGCGGGGCCGGCGCCGGTTTTCATCCCCGCACTTTCACAACCCACGATGGTTGGACCGTTCTCGTCGGCCGCTCCAACGAAGAGAACGACTATCTGACCCACCGGCTCGCCCGGGCCGAGGATCTCTGGTTCCACGCCCACGGCGTCTCCGGCAGCCATGTCGTCCTCCGCCGCGAGGGAAGGAAGGACAATCCCAGCGCCCGGACCATCGAGGAAACCGCATCCATCGCCGCCTTCTACAGCAAGGCGCGTCACTCCAGAAAGACCCCGGTGATCTACACCCTGAAGAAGTACGTGCGCAAGCCGAGGGGAGCCAAGGCCGGACTGGCCGTTTGCACGAGAGAGAAGTCGATCATGGTGACCCCGAAGGATCCCACCGAAGGCCGGGAGCCGGAGTGGATGGAAGAGTAATGGAGCCGTCATCGGCGACCGCAACCACTCAAAGCAGCCTCCGGATGAGCGAAAGCACGAGGCTCAAGACGGCTGAGAGAATCAACAGCGAAACGATCGGGGCGTAGACTTTCACGTTCGGCCGCTCGACGCGGATGTCCCCCGGCAGGTGGCCGAACCACGAGAACAGGCCGAGCCAGACCATGACCCCGATCACCGCCAGGGCGGCGCCGATCAAGACGAGCGTCAGGCCCACCGGCGAATGGCCTTTCATGGTCCGCCTGCCACGCCCATGGCCGTCAGCATCCTGCGCGCCGCCTCCTTGGAATCGGCATCCGCGAAGGCCAGCTTGTACAGGCGCATGGAGCCGTCCTTGTCGCCTTGAACCAGCCGGAGGTCCGCCCGCCGCAGATTGAGCGCCTTCCGCCAGATCGGATCCAGGCCGGTTCTCGACCCGACGATCTGGAGGAGCTGACGCGCCCGCACGCCGGCCGGTTGGCCGGAACCATTCGGAACCAGCCCGAGGATCCCGTTGCACCCACCGCAGGCCTCGTCGATCCTGCCCATCTCGTACAGCGTCATCCAGGTGTTTTCCCGAGCCGAGATCGAGGCGGGATCGGCGGCCATCGCCCGCTGGAAGCAATCCAGGGCATCGCCGGCCCTGCCCTCCAGCACATAAAGCTGACCCAGATTGACCAGACCCGGCGCGCTCAACGGATCGAGCTCCACGCCGCGCTCGAGGTGCCGGCGCGCCTCGTCGAACTTCCCCTGCCGTGCCAGGAGTCCGCCCAGGTTCACCTCCGCCTTGCCCAAAGAGGGATCCAGGGAGAGAGCGGATCGGTAGTCGTCCATGGCCCCGCTCAGGTTGTTCTCCTGCTCGAGGATGGCGCCAAGGCGAAAGTAGTACTGACCGTCGCTCGCCTTGGCGTCGATGCCCGCCAGGTTCAAGCTCAGGAATATTCCCGTCACGATCGCAACCGCGACCGGGACGGCAAGCTTCCTCGCCGGGCCGGCGGGGTCGATCCCCTGGGGATGGCGATCTGCAGGCGCGCCGCGGGCGATCCGCGCCGCCTCGGCCAGCCCGCCTCCCGCCAGAACCGCCAGGAACGGCGCCACGGGGATCCGGAAACGGCCGGCGACGAAGAAGACGCAGACGCCGATCGCGACCACCGCCGCTGATGCCGTCAGCCAGCGCGCCACGGAATCCCGGCGAAAGAGAAGCCAGGCGCCCACGACAGCCAGGGCCGAAAGCAACGCCATTCCGGGCAGGGGCCACCGCAACAACCCCGCATAGCGGCTCTCGAACGAAAGCGACTCCATTTCCGGGATCTCATAGCCGCCGAAGAAGAAGAACACCTTGCGAAGCCCAAGGCCGAGGCTGCGAATCGGATGAGACGCGGCGAACGCCAGCGCCCGGGACGTCCAGTAACGATCCGCCTGTCCCGGGGAAATGTCGCCTCCGACGACCGCCCCGCCCTCGGTGCCGGACGTCGATCCGAGGCCGCGCCGGGCCGCGTTCAGGCCGAGAAGATCCATGTCCTCGCGCATCCCGGCCGGTCGCACGTAGGCGCCGTTCGCTTCGGGGCCGTTGCCGATGTACAAGTTGATGCCGCCGTTCACGGCGACGGGAGACCAGACGCCGCCGCTGATCCCGTTGTGCAACAGGGTCAGGATCAACGGAAGAAGGCAACCAGCGGCGAAGAACGCGACGGGTCGGGCTCGGCCGGCGACGCCGGCGTGACCAGCTCGGACGGCAGTGCCGGCGGGACCAGCGCCGCCGGCGACGCCGAGGCGTTTCGTCCGTCCGGCGACGTCGGGGCGCCCGGCGGTGCCCGAGTTGCCACCGCCTCCAGCAGGCCGGATGAGAAACCAGGCCGCCGGAACGACCGCCAGGAACGCAGCCGGCTGTCCCAGCGCGAGAACCCCGAAGCTGAGGCCGGCCAGGAGCAATGCGACCGCCGCACGCGCCTCGCGTGATGCCGGCGCCTGTCCGGAGCCCGCTGCGCCTGACGCCCGATTCGACCGGTCGCGCGGCTGAGCGATCCGCAGCGTCAACCAGAGGCAGAGCGCCGCTGCCGCCAGAACCCAGGCCGGCGGCAGCAGCACCCCCGTGTAGAAGATCGCCGGCTTGTACAGGGCCAGAAGGAGCCCGGCCGCCCAGCCCGCGATCGGCCCCTTCCAGCGGCCGGCGGCCAAGGCCACCAGGAACACCGCCAGCACGCCCGGCACGAGCTGCGCCCAGAGCGCGCGCACGGGATCGGGGCCTAGAATCGCGTAGACGCCCGCCAGCAGCAGCGGAAACAGGGGCGCCTGCGTGAACGGCGCCGGACCCTGTCCGTGCAGGATCGCGCGCGCCCACGAATCGTAGCCCGCCATGTCCAGCCCGAGGTGGGTTCTGAACGGATCGCCCGCGCCGGTGATAAGGAAGAGGAGGCGAATCACGAGGCCGACGCCGGCCGCGACCAGGGCGGGCCAGAGCACCACTCGACCATCGCCGCCCGGGCCCGGCGCGTCCGTTGGCCGTCTCGAAGCGTCGGGTTTCACGCTCGGATCCGCAGCGGTCGCCGGCTTTCCCGCCCCCGCGCTCGTCACGGATCAGGACCCGCCGTCACCAGAAGATCCTCGCCCGGCGGCAGCAGACCGACCGACCTTCCTTCGTGCCCGCACGCTCACTGGCCTTGCCCACCGCTCAATGCGCGCGCGGGACCGCTTCGAGGTAGAAGTCGTCTTCCCGATCGACCAGCTCGACCAGGCGAAGGTCCGCCGCGTCCAGCATCCGGAGAAGATCGCAATGCGTGGGCATCCGATCGGAACAGACGGCCTCCCCGGCCGTCTCATGCATTCGGTTCAGCCACTCGCTGCCTTCCAGGTTGGCCACGATGAGGCGGCCGCCCGGGTCCAGCATCTTCCCGAACGCGGCGAACGCCGCGGCCGGATCCTCAAGGTGCGGCAGGACACAGAACACGAGAACCAGATCGACGGACCGTGGAGGCATCGGAAAGGACGCCGCATCGGCGCAGTGGAATTCGCACGTGCGCGCGCCCCGTTCGCCCACCGCCCGGCGGGCCAGATCGACCATCCTCGAGCTGGCGTCGAGCGCGATGATCCGGCCCTGAGGTCCCGCCCATTCCACGAGAAAGCGGGTCAGGCGGCCGCATCCGCAGCCCGGTTCGAGGATCGTCATCCCCTGGAGGTCGCCCAGCCGTTCCTTGAGGCGAAGGACCTTGGTCAGCTCTTCGAGCAGAAAGCCGCGCTCGCTGAGCTGATCGGCCATCGAATCGAAATACCCGATCCGGCCCTGACGCGGGTCCGCGAGGGAAGGCTCCCGCCCGCGCCCGTTCTCGCTCATCTGCCCCTCCGTTCCAGCGCGCTCATGAGCGATGCGCCCGGCGTCGGATCCAGTTTACCACGAAACGGAGCCTCCGGGCCGGACTTCGTGGAGCGATCCTCCCTCGATCGAGCCGGTGTAGAGATAGATTCTACGGTCGGGGAAAAGCGCCGCCAGACTGGCGTTTTCCCGCCCGAGATCCCGCGCGTAGACGACGTCGGCGCGCCAGACGTCCGGCTCCTCGTGGGCGAACGCCGAGCCGAAGAACAGGTAGCGGTACGGCGGGTCCTGGAACTCGGGCTCCGCCATTCGCGTGAAGACCAGCGCGTGCGTGAGGCCCTGACTCTTGACCAGACGGCCGAGCGCCGGGCCCACGCCCCAGAAGTTCGGGCCGAACGCCTGGAAATAGGAGGCCATCCGGAGCTGCGAGGCCGGCGGAGCCGCCCGCGCGTCGTCCGGGATCCGGAAAAGCCCCGGCCAGTGCGCGGCGAAGGCGAAGACGAAGAGCGCCCCACCGACGACGGCGCCCGGAACGACTCTCAGGTTGCCCCGCGCTTGAGGAACCACGACGCCGGCCAGCCATCGTCCGGTCACGACCAGCCCATAGGCCGTCAGGATGAGGATCGGCCCGAGGGCTTCGTAGACAAAACGCGGTCCGAAGCAGAGATCCCGATACCAGTAGAAGACGTAGGCCGCCAGCAGGCACACCGGAACGGCGGCCAGAAGCCATCGCAGCCGGAAGGACGCCAGACGCTCGCTCGGGCTTTCCGGTGCGCCGGATCGGAGATCGCGCCGGCCTTTCGGTCCTCCTGGCCGTTGATCTCCGGGTCGCGGATCGCCTCGCCCGCCGGAGCCGGCACCCGTCGAGTCACGCGCCGGAGCGATCCCCTGCCGGCCCGGCTTGCCGGCGCCTGCCGAGTCACGCGCGGAAGAGCCTCGCCGCCCGCCCGGGAATCGAACGATCGAGATCGGCAGCAAAGCGAGAACCAGGGGCCAGAGTGACGACAGGGGCCAGCCGAAGAGCGCCGAGTTCAAGGCTTCGATCTGCTGGCCGGATCCTTCCAATCCCCGCGTCAGGGTGTGAGGCGGCCCCCAGGTTCCCTTGCCGAATCCGAGTCCATGGGAAGGACCGTACAACTTGACGTAGCCGGGCACGAAGGGACTTCCGGTCGTCCCCCAGTTATACAGACCAAACAGGACCAGGCCCGCCGCGCCGCCCGCAACGATCCAGACGGCCGGACCGAGCAGGCGCCGGTCGAGGCGCGCCCGCCAGGCGCCGTGCAGCAGGATGGGCGCGGCGGCGGCGACCGCCGTGTACGGGCGGATCAGGATGGCCAGGGCGAAAAGCCCGCCCGCGATGGCGCCGTCCCGGGAACGGCCGTGCCGGAGGATGCGGAAGTAGAGCAGCAGGAAGAGTGTGAGCACGGCGAATCCGCTCACGTGCGACATGAACTCCGCGGCCATGAGAACCAGAAACGGAGAGAGAACCGCCAGCATCCCGGTGATCCGCGCGACCGGGGAGCCGAACAGCTCCCGGGCGAGCAGAACCGAAGCGAAGACGCCGATTCCGGCCAGGAGCGGATTGATCAACCACGGGGCCCCGATCCAGACGCCCGGGACCAGCAGCAAGGCATGGCCCGGCGGGTACTGGGAATACCAGCGGCCGTCGTTGATCATCTGGGTGTAATTGAAGAACTCCTTGAGCGGGGGGCTCGGAGCCCAGAGGCGGCCCCGCGCAAAGATGCGCGCCTGAAAGAGCTGGGCGACGGAATCCTGGACGTGGGGGATCCGCGCGAACACGACGCTGGCGAGGATCGCCGCGAAGAGAGCGGTGACCGCGCCGCAGATGCCGGCCCAGATCAGGTCAGAGCGGGAAGCGGGTCCGCCTGCGCCGGCGCGGACCGCCTCGGCAGCGGCTTCGCTGGCGCCCGCCCTCATGGAGTCGGCGCGGGGGGCGTCGGCAGAGCCTGGGCGGATGGGATCGGACATTCTCTTCACGCCGGTCTGCTCACCCCGCTGGGCTCTCGCGGTCGGGCTCCGCCGCCGCGGCCGGAGCGACCATCCGTCCCTGGCCCGAGACCGCCGAAGCCGCAGCCCGCTCGAGAGCCTGATCCACTGTCGGAGCCACGCCTCCGCGCTGCAGCTGCAGCAGCGCCCGCAGCTCCTCCCACGGAACCGGCCGGAGCAGGAGCGCTCCGAAAAGCGCCAGGACGAATCCCATCGCCGTGCCGGTGCCGCCCGGTCCCGGCGACACACCGAAATGCTCGGGATGAATCGCGCCGACCGGCGTGTGGATCCCCTGCGTGAAACGGATCGCTTGCGCCACCAGGAATCCGAGCGACGCGAGCGACGCAACCGCGGTCACGATGCGGGCAAGAGCGATGCGGCTCAGAAAAACCAGGACTCCGCCCGCGACCAGGATGAGGAGCGCCGCCCAGAAGAGCCCCCAGAGATGGAGGCCCGCTCCGTTCATGGTCTTGTGGATGACCCTGACGGAGAAGCGGCCCCAGGGCAGAAAGAAACAGAAAAGCGCGATTCCGGCCCCGACCGGCGTCAGGAGCATTCGAACGTATTTCACTACGATGCCTCCAGTTTCGGTCCCGGTCCCCGCACGTCGCCGATTCGCGTCGTCCAGAGCTGGCGATCGAGGTACTCGAGGAGCGGGACTCCCTGCTTGCGCGACACCCCCACGACTTCCTTGAGGTCGGCCACCGTCATCTCGGGCCGCCGGCGGAAGAACTCCGCCACCTTTCCATGGAGCACCTCCGGCATCCGTCCGTGGAGCAGGATGTCCGGAGGGATCCTGACCGCGGCGCCTTCCGCCAGGAGGAGCTGCAGCATGTCCGCCGCTTCCGGATTCGCCCGGTAGAGCTCCAGGAACTCCTTCTGGGTCGGACCGGCGAATCCGCGTCCCTCCAGATCGGCGAGCATGCGCCCCCGCAGCTCCGCCAGCGGCCCACGCAGGACCAGCTCCGGCCCGCTCCGCCGCAGGCGATCCCCTTTCACAAAGAGCGTTCCCGAAGCGATGGCCTGCTGAATCCAGGCTTCACTCTGCGTCGGGATGCACCTTGGCTTCCAGCCGGCTCTTGACCTCGCTCTTGGTCGGCCCGAACCGCAGCGGCTGGGCGCGCTCGAGGTCAAGGATGGTCCGGGCGATCCGCTCCCCCGATTCCTCGAGCGATTCCCGGGTCGTGAGGCGATTGCGCCCCACCTGCTGAAGGCGCCCGTCCGCCAGCAGCGCCGTCACCGCCGCATGGATCTCCGCGGGAGGCTGTCCGAGCTGCTGCGTCAGCTCCGGCTCCAGCAGCCCGAGCCCGCCCCGGGCCTGGATGCGCGCGACGACGCGATCATCGAGGCTGCCCTCCTCCGCCACGCGGAGGGCTTCCAGATCCTCCTGGCGGAAGCGGCGCCGGCGGCTCCCGGAGACGTCGAGAACGCGACCGCCGCCGATCGTCCGCATCGGAGAATAGGTGCGGAGGACGAAGTGATCCCCCCGCTCGGCCACCGTCTGCGCCTCGAGCTGGATCTGGGCCAGGCCTTCCTTGCCCGGAGCCAGCTCGTCCGTGTCGAGGAGCACCACCCTCCCCATGACCTCGCTGGCGCCGAGATAGAAGCGGATGCGGGTGCGGTTCTCGAGCGGTTTCGCGGCGCCGGAAAGGACCCTGAGCCGCACGTCGATCTTCTGGACCGGTTCCAGGTCCTCCTCAAGGACAAGCCAGTCGCCGCGCTCGACCGCGTCCCGGGAAACGCTGTGCAGGCAGACGGCCACGCGTTGCCCCGGCTGGGCCTCGGGCACTCGCTGGCCGTGGACCTCCAGGGCCTTGATGCGGGTCTCGATCTTCCGCGGCTGGACGTGGACCCGCATGCCTTCGCTGAGCCGGCCGCCCCAGAGCGTTCCGGTCACGACCGTGCCGAATCCCTCGATCGAGAAGACGCGATCGATCGGCAGCCGGCAGAAGCGCCCGCGCTGGATCTGCTCCAGCTTGTCGAGCTGGGCGTCCAGCTCGCGAAGGAGCGTGTCCTTCCCTTCTCCGGTCATCGACGACACGGGCACGACCGGGGCCCCACGGAGCACGGTCTTGCCCAGGTAATCGCGGATCTCGGAGGTGACCAGCTCCAGCCAGTCCGCGTCGACCATGTCGATCTTGGTCAGGGCCACGACCCCCTGCGAGACCCCCAGAAGCTCGAGGATGTCCAGGTGCTCCCGGGTCTGGGGCATGACGCCTTCGTCCGCGGCGATGACGAAGAGGATGAGGTCGATTCCCCCGGCGCCGGCCAGCATGTTCCGGATGAAGCGCTCATGGCCGGGGACGTCGACCACGCCGCACCGGCGGCCGCTCGGGAGGGTGATGGAGGCGAAGCCCAGCTCGATCGAAATGCCGCGCTTCTTCTCTTCCTTCAGGCGGTCGGTGTCGACGCCGGTCAGCAGCTTGACCAGCAGGGTCTTGCCGTGGTCGATGTGGCCGGCTGTTCCGATGATCGATGCCCGGGGCATGGTGAGGAGGAGGGTAGCAAAGGGCGGTGGCGGGATCTACCGGCGGGAAGGGCCACTCCCCGCACCGGGTTCGGCGATGGTGGGGACCTTGGGAGGGCCTCCGGGGGTCGCTCCAGCGCCGTGCCCATGGTGGTCCGGAGGAGTTCGGACGCGCGCTGGCGGCGCTCGCCGCCCGTGACGTGGGCGATGTTCTCCGAGGGGATCGCCTCGAATGGGTCCGTCGGGAACAGCGGGGGCGGTCCCCGGAGGGCCGTCGCCCCTCCGTCGCTACATCGACTTGGCGATCTTGAGCTTGGACCTCTGGCCTTCCAGCTCCTTCGGACCGAGCGACCGACGCAGAAACAGGCAGCTTGAGCGAGCAGGATGGCGGGTTCTTGGAAGGAGCGCCCCGGTTGACCGAGGCGTCATGGTTCGACGGAACAGGAGCGCCCCGGTTGACCGAGGCGCCCTGGTTCGGCGGAACAGGAGGGGCCGGGGCTGCCCCGGGGGAATTTGCCTGCCGGACTTACCGGCAGATGGTCCTGCGGTTGACTCCGGTCTGCCGGGCGATCTCCCGATGGCCGTCGCCGCAACTCGCTAAAATCTCGATGGTTACCCGCAGATGACTCTTCAAGACGTTTGCTCCGATCCCCCTTTTCAAGGTGGGGGGCAAGAGTAACGTCCCGCCGCGGGCGGCGCTGATCAGGCGATCAGAAGATCAGGCCTGGGTGGGGGAATTGGGGTGGCCGCCGGGGGACGACCGCTCGTTCTCGGCAACGGTCAATGGATGGACCAGTTGGAAGACCGAAGTCCGCGATGGCCTCAAAGACCTGGGCGAACCCGCCGTGTCCGATTCTGGATCCAAGAACCCACCGGCGCCGTCTCGCCAGGCCCCGATTCGAACGCCTGGCAGGGTTCGGCCGACCGCCGCATTGGCGCGTCCCCGTCAAGTACCGCTCCCCGTAAGCCGAAGAAATCAATGTCCGCAAATCGAAGAAAGGAGCCTTCTTGGACCTCAGAAGCGTACGTGTGCCACCGCCCTTCGAGCCGCCCTTTCTGGCCGCCGAGAAAGTCGTAGCCGGATACTTCGACTCCATGCGACGGGATCCTAGCCAGGGAGTCATCGTGATCGGCGGCGAGCGATACGTCCTGGTTCGGGCGATGTCGCTGTCTGTTCACTTCTTCGAGTTCATCAAGGAGATGTATCCCGGCCTGACCGAGGGAGAAGCCCTGGACGGCGCGGGGAACGTGCTCTTCGACATCGCGTTCGCCATCGGACGAAGCGATGCCCGCGCCTTCTGCGCCCGGCTGAACGTGGAAAGCCCGGCCGACAAGCTGGCTTCCGGACCCGTGCACTTCGCCCACACCGGCTGGGCTTTCGTCGACATTTCTCCCGAGAGCAACGCCGTCCCCGACGAGACCTTCACGCTGATCTACGATCACCCGCAGTCGTTCGAGGCCGATTCGTGGCTGAGCCGCGGCGTGCCCACGACATTCTGCGTGTGCCATATGAACGCCGGCTATTCTTCCGGCTGGTGTTCAGAGAGCTTCGGTCTGGATCTCGCCGCTCGCGAGATCCTCTGCCGGGCTCGGGGCGACGCCGCCTGCCGATTCATCATGGCGCCCCGCAACCTTCTGGATCAGCGGGTGGAAGCCTGGCTGAGTTCCCATGCCGGACCGGACCAGGCCGAGCGCCGCGCCGCCTGACGTGCGCGCGGAGGCTCGGTCCGAGCGGGCGCTCTTCGACTGCGTCCTGGCCAGACTGGCGACGGTCGAGCCGCTCTTCGGCCGGTCCCTGGCCAACACCGCGCTCCGCCGGCTGGGCAAGACACCGGAAACGGTGACCGCGGTCGAGCTCTTGGAGCTGATCCAGCAGGACATCGACCCGCGTCTCCGACAACGCAAGACGCTGGCCGCCTCGCTGCTCGACGTGGGGGACACGTTTCTTCTCTTCGACCGGGACGGCCGGCTGCGGGAAATGAGTCCCGCCCTGCGGCGCCTCGTGCCGGGGCCGGGGCTTTCCGACGAGGAGATCGCGACCCGCTTGGGAATTCGGCCTCCAAGTTTCTCCACGCTCCTCGTCGAGGAGGTGGACGCGCCGGCCGCCGGGCGCGTTCTCCTGATCCGCTGGCTCAAGCTCGAACGGACAGCGGCGGGCGGAGATCTCACCCTGGCCCTGGTGCACGACGCCACGCTGGAAAAGGAACTTCTGAGCGGGGTCCAGGCGACCTACCGGAGGTTGGAGGAGTCCACGGCCGCCCGATTGCAGGCCGAGGAGGTCGCGCGGATCCGCGCCCAGTTCCTGGCCAACATGAGCCACGAGATCCGCACTCCGATGAACGGGATCGTCGGCTTCGTCGAGCTGCTGCTGGACACTCCCCTCACGGACGAGCAGCGCGCCTCCCTGGAGATCGTGCGCCGCTCGAGCGATGCCCTCCTCGCCGTCCTGAACGACATCCTGGACCTCTCCAAGATCGAGGCGGGGCGAATCGAGCTCGAAACGGTGGACTTCGACCTCCGCGACCTGATGGAGAGCATCGGCGACCTCTTGGCCCCGAAGGCGCAGGCAAAGAAGATCGAGATCGTCTGCGTCGTCCCCGTCGGGTTCTGTCCCGGTTTGCGGGGCGATCCGACGCGGCTCCGCCAGGTGCTGTTGAATCTGGCGGGAAACGCGGTCAAGTTCACGGAAACCGGCGAAGTCACGCTCATGGCCGAGCTCGAGCCCGTGGATCAGGGGCACGTCACCGTGCGCCTCATCGTCCGCGACACCGGGATCGGCATTGCGCCCGACCGGGTGTCCAGCCTCTTCGAGCCGTTCGTGCAGGCCGACGGATCCACCACCCGGCGCTTCGGGGGCACCGGTCTCGGACTCGCGATTTCCCGGCGGCTGGTCGAGCTCATGGGCGGTGAGATCGACGTGGAGAGCCGACTCGGGGCCGGCACGACCATTACCGTTCGTCTGGTTCTCGAGCGCGTGCCCGAGGCGCGGGCCGCCCGCCGCCCGGCTCCGGCCCACGGGCCGGAGATCCTGGTCGTGGACGACAACGCCACCAATCGTCAGGTGCTCGAGAAGATGCTGCGCTCCCTCGGATATCGGCCCACCGCGGTCCCCGGCGCTTGCGAGGCGCTTCAATCGCTGGCCGAGGCCCACGAGCAGGGACGCGCGTTTGCCGTCGCCCTGATCGACCTCCTGATGCCCGGCATGGACGGCATGGAGCTGGGCCGGGTGGTGCGGTCGCGCGAGGAATTCCAGGGCATGACCATGGTCCTCCTGAGCTCGATGATGTCCTTGCGCACCGAAGACGCCGAGGCCGCGGGCTTCGCGAGCGTCCTCACCAAGCCGATCAAGCTCAGCGCGCTTCAGTCCGCGATGCAGCGCCTGATCTCCCGCGGAGCCGCCAGGCAGCCCAGAAGCGAGCGGTCCCGCCGGAGCTCAACCCGACCGGCATCGGTCGCCGCGGGCGGTTCCGCGCTCCGGATCCTCGTCGTCGAGGACAACGTGGTGAATCAGAAGGTCGCCGTCGCGCTGCTCGCCCGCGCCGGCCACCGGGTCGACGTCGCGCCGGACGGAGCTCAGGCGGTGGCGACCGTGCGCTCGGGCGGGTACGACCTCGTCCTCATGGACATCCAGATGCCCGAGATGGACGGCTACGAGGCGACGCGGACGATCCGCCGGGAAGAGGGCCCAGGCGCGCACATTCCGGTCATCGGCATGACGGCGCATGCGATGAAAGGCGACCGGGAGATCGCGCTGGAGGCGGGGATGGACGACTATCTGACGAAGCCGATTTCTCCCGCCCTCCTGTACGAGATGGTCGGGCGGTGGACGAGCGGCGTCGCCGACGCCACGACGAGAACCATAATCTCGTAGGATTGGAAGTACTTACACCGGTTATGATTGCGTCACTTCAGCAAGTCGTGAACGAGTCACGTCGAGAGCCTCTGGCGAGGTTCTTCAGAAGCAAGGGACCCCAGGAGCTCGTCCTGGTCTGAAGTAACACACCCCGGCCTTCCACCGCAGATCCTACCCCTCATCTTGTCCCTCGCCTCCAGCACTGATACGCTCAGATACTGTCCGCCCACCGTCGGCGCCGGGAAGAACGCCAGGGCCAGGCGGAAGATCCACCGGCGATCGCCGATCCTCTGATGGGCCGGAGGGCTTCGGAACGGGGCGGCGCCGGAGCCGCGGACGCAATCTGCCCATCCGGCGCCGACGCGGGTGATCGAGAGACGTCCCGGAACGCGGAAACAGATTCGCGGAAACAGATTCCAGAGGAGACGCCGCACGCCCATGAGGATTCTCGGGATCTCTGCCTTCTATCACGACAGCGCGGCCTGCCTGCTGGTCGACGGCTCTCTCGTCGCGGCGGCCCAGGAGGAGCGCTTCACCCGCAAGAAGCACGATTACGAGTTCCCTCGAAACGCCATCGCCTACTGCCTCCGGGAGGGCGGCATCGGGGTCAAGGATCTCGACCTCGTCACCTTCTATGACAAGCCGCTTCTCAAGTTCGAACGCCTGCTCGAGACCTATCTGGCCTTCGCTCCGAAGGGCTTCACCTCGTTCCTCACGGCCATGCCGCTCTGGACCCGGCAGAAGCTTTTCCTGGCCGACATCATCCGGAAGGAGATGGACTGGAACGGCAAGATCCTCTATCCGGAGCATCATGAGTCGCATGCCGCCTCCGCCTTCTTCCCGTCCCCGTTCGATGAAGCGGCCATCCTGACCACCGACGGCGTGGGCGAATGGACCACGACGAGCTTCGGCGTCGGCGAAGGCAACCGGGTGCGGATCCTTTCCGAAATCCGTTTCCCCCATTCGCTCGGGATGCTCTATTCCGCCTTCACCTACTTCACCGGCTTCCGGGTGAACTCGGGCGAGTACAAGGTGATGGGCCTCGCGCCCTACGGAGAGCCCAAGTACGTCGAAGCGATCCTGAAAGAGCTGTTCGACCTCCGGGATGACGGCTCCTTCAAGATGAACATGGATTTCTTCGACTACTGCACTGGCCTCAAGATGACCAACGGGCGCTTCAGCAAGCTCTTCTCCGGTCCGCCGCGCCAGCCGGAATCCAAGCTCACCCAGCGCGAGATGGACCTGGCCGCTTCCGTGCAGGTCGTGACCGAGATGGCGATGCTCCGCATGGCGCGCCACATCCGCAAGGTCACCGGGAAGCGGTATCTCTGCCTGGCCGGAGGCGTCGCGCTCAACTGTGTCGCCAACGGCAAGATCCTCCGCGAGGGAATCTTCGACGACCTCTGGATCCAGCCGGCGGCGGGCGATGCCGGGGGCGCCCTGGGCGCGGCCTACGCGATCTGGCATCACTATCTGAATGAGCCGAGGGCGTCGGTGGAGCACGCTGGTTCCGTGGCAGCCGTGCCAGAGGCGGCCGCAGTCGGTGCCGGAGCCGTGAACCTGGCGGGCTCCACGAGCCAACAACGCACGGCTTCCGTAACCGGGACTCCGGCAGGCCACCAACGAACGGCTCCCGCGACCGGGACTCCGGCGGGCGGATCGGCCGCCGCGCTGATCCCGAGCGCGCTTGACAACGCGATCGCCGGAAAGGCCCGCGGCAACGGTTTTCTCCGCGATCGCCAGAAGGCGTCCTATCTCGGTCCCGAGTTCTCGAACGACGAGATCGAAGCATTCCTCAAGAAAGCCGGGGCGCCGTATCGCCGTCTGGCGCCCGACGAGCTGATCAAGAAGACGGCCGAGCTCATGGCCCACGAGAACGTCATCGGGTGGTTCCAGGGGCGGATGGAATTCGGCCCGCGTGCGCTCGGCAACCGCTCCATCATCGGCGACGCCCGCTCGCGGAACATGCAGACCACCATGAACCTCAAGATCAAGTTCCGCGAGTCGTTCCGGCCCTTCGCGCCGACCGTGCTCGAGGAATACGTGTCCGACTGGTTCGAGATCGACCGGCCCAGCCCTTACATGCTCCTCGTGGCCGATGTGCGGAAGGAGCACCGCCTGCCGGTGCCCGAAGGAACCGAGAAGCTCTTCGGCATCGACAAGCTCAACGTCGTCCGCTCCACCGTGCCGGCGATCACGCATGTGGACTACTCGGCGCGGCTCCAGACGGTCCGGAAGGAGGACAACCCGCGCTATCACGCCCTGATCGAGGCCTTCCGCCAGCAGACCGGCTGTCCGGTGATCATCAACACCTCGTTCAACGTGCGGGGCGAGCCGATCGTTTGCACTCCAGAGGACGCCTATCGCTGCTTCATGCGGACCAACATGGACTACCTCGTGCTGAACGATTGCATCCTCGACAAGAAGGAGCAGCCGGAGCTGAAGGGGGACTCCGACTGGCGAAAGGAATTCCAGCTCGACTGATCCTGGGGAGTCTTGGCGATGATGGGGTCGATCTACGCCGGAACACTCACGAGGTGGAAGAGGGTGACGGGATCCGGCTTCGAAAGGATCATGAGGGCAAGGACGAAGCGCTGATGCTGACCGCGGCTGACGGCGCGACCCGGAACGGAACCGACAACGGGAGAGGTGATGTCATCCTATAGCCAGGCGACGCGGAAGGAGCTGAGGAACACGGGCCTTGTCGTGGGGATCGCCTTCGGGGTTCTCGCGGTCCTCCAGATCCTCCTCCACGGGAAGCTGAGCAAGCCGCCCGGCCCGGCCATCCTGTTCGCCGTGTCGGGCGTCCTGATCCTGCTCGGGCTCCTGGCCCCGGCCCTGCTCCGGCCGTTCCATTTCCTCTGGATGAAGCTCTCGCTCGCCCTCGGCTACGTGATGAACCGGGTGATTCTCGGGCTTCTCTTCTTCATCTTCCTGACGCCGGGCGCGATTCTCCTGCGCGTCTTCGGGCGGGACCTGATGCACCGCCGGTTCAACCGCCGCGCGGAAAGCTACTGGGTGCATCGGACCGAAGCGCCGGTCGCGCCGGAGAGGTACGAGCGGCAGTTCTGAGGCTGCAACGGCCCCGGCCCGGCACCGTCGGCCCGCTCCGGGCACTGGCCGTCGCACGCGCGCCTTTGCACGGCATCCCTCAGGGGCCGGCGACCTCACTCCTGTGCCGTCGGCACCCCGCGAACCCCCAGTCCCCCGCCTCGATCGTTCGAGTTTGGCCTGGGTCTTGCGGCTGCCGTCATAGGTACCGAAGCGCCGACGGGATGCGGCGCCGAACCGCAGTCTACCCGCCGATTGGCCGGCAGTCGCGATCCCTGGATCTTTGGCTTGGCCGATTGGTATATTGGTGTAGCGTCCCTTCGGCGCCACTCGGGAGCAGAACCATCGACCGGAGAACACGATGCACGAGCCAGCCCGAAAGCGGCGGTACCGAACTCCCCCGATCGAGGAGGCAGTTGTCGAGTTCCGGTTCGAGCCGGGTCAGGAATGGGATCCGACGATTCCGGGCAAGCTCCACAGCCACCCCGACCTGCATGGAGTCTACTCAGGCAAGCCGCGCGAACAGAGGGTGATCCAGGCCGCACTCAGCGGGGGATCCGATCAGACGGCCAATCTGTCGGTAGTGGGAGGGGTGGCCCGCGTGCAGCTTCTCGATCAGGAAGGCAGGCGCCTGGTCTCCGTCGGGCCCGACGTTCTGGGCGTGAGTGACCTGCGCCCATACTCGGGGTGGGGCCAGTTTCGACCCCGGATTGAGGCCGCGTTGTCGGCCTATGCGACGATCGCACACGCTAGTCGGATGGTTCGTCTGGGGGTTCGGTACATCAACAAGATCGTTCTACCGGAATCGGCGATGGACCTGGGGAACTACTTTCATTGCGGTCCGCCCCGGATCGATGGGCTGCCGAATACCATCGGTGCCTTCCTGAATCGCACGCAGTATGCGTTCGATGAAGCGGTCAAGCTTCTTTTGACATTCGCAAACGTCGAGGAGCCCTCGGGGGACCGGCCAGCGTTCGTTCTCGACCTGGACGTAAGCTGGGAAGGGGCTGAGTCTCTGCCGATCGGGGTGGCGATGAGTCAGGTTGAGCTTCTTCACGAGAGGGAGGGGACAGCTTTCGAAGCAACGATCACCGATGCGACTCGGGAGGTCTTTGATGGTCTATAGCGCCGCTTCGAGTCGCCGGCGTTCGGCAGGCACCGCGGCCGCGCGCGCGGTCACTTTTCCGAGAATCGTTGTCAGTGGCTCGTCCGGCGAGATGGTGACGAGTCGGGTGCCCGACGAGCCGGTGACGCAGGGGGCTTCTTCTTCCGCCGATCCGCGAAACTGGTTGATCATGGCGGTGACGGCAGCCTCCCTGGTTTCCCAAGATCCCGCTTTGGCGCATCCGATGCTCGCCCCGCTGCTTGGCAACAGGATCGCAGCGGGGGACCAGGTCGTGACTTCCCGGAGATCCCCGGTCGGTTGGTTGACTCGGGAGATCGATGCGGAACCGGTGGAGGATGGCGTGACTCACCCAGCCGAGCCAGCTCTCGGAGAGTTCCTCGCGCGCTACGGAGCGGGCCGGCTGTATCGAGAGCTATTTGAGTCAGGCCTGGGCAATGGCCGGATCGCCGATCTTCTGCGGCTTCTGGGAAGGATTCAAGTGCGCCGCGCCGAGGAGTTCGAACCGATCCTTCGGACCGCATTGGCATCGCCGAGCCTGGACGTTCGCGACGCGGCTGTCCACGTGATCGAGCTGTGGGAGAACCCAAGAGCGTCCGAGCTGCTGCGAACGCACCACGAGCCGTTACCTTGGCTGGCTGACCACATCGCTCGGGTCCTGCGGGGCCTTGCGTAGCCCCGGCTCATGCTGGCGCGAAAGATCAAGCGAGCGAGGTGGGGGCCGTCTCCGGAGCTGGGCGAATCTCGAATACCCGCTGACGCCGTCACAGGAGACCTCAGGACGACAGATAACGGGCTTTCTTTCTGGCACTGCTCGATCGATTCGGACGAGGAACTACGGGTGGTCGTTCTGGCGCTCGCCGCGGGTTTCGATCACCTTGACCGGGTGGAGCTCGCATGGATCGGGTTGAAGACGATCAAGCAGAGGCATCTTCACGTCACCGCAACGATTGGAAACACGCCAGTTGTAGCACTCGCGGAGCGGCACAGGAACGTCGATAGTCTCGACCTCGTTCGACTCGGACAGGTTGCCACGCTGATGTTTCGCGGGCTGGCTAGAGAGCAGTATCGGAGTTTCGCGAAACAGGAGGTCAGGAGAATCCTGGTTGACGCCGTACGAGACCATCTGCTGAACGTGGAGAACCTGAAATCGGGGCTCAGGGCCGAGATCCAACAAGGACTTCAAACCGGCTTACTCTGATCTCGCTGGCTCCTGTCACGCTCCCCAGCGGCGGACATGCCCCTACAGCCTCTGGCCCGGTGACACCGGCGCTCCCGGGGGCCGGTTACCTCTCATCCGTCCACCGGATCTCCAACCCCGATCCGGTCTCCCAACCGATGACGCTGGCAAAGGTCCAGCGGCGGGTCAGGTAGTACTCCAGGTTGAGCAGGATGCTGCCGCCCTGGGCCAGCGTCTGCTGATACTTCACCAGCACTTTCGGATTGAGGTACTTGCCCACCACGAGCGCGCTCTGCGTCTGCGACTGCGGGCCGGTCGTCTCTTGCACGGAAAGGATGTCCACTCCGAGCTGGCGGCTGAGCCGGGAGGTCAACTGGCTTGTGGCGTAGGTCGTCGCGACCTCGGAGGCGCGGTTCTTGAGCAGGTTGAACTGCGCCGTGTTCAGGTCGTTCATGGGAATCCCGAAGACGACCAGG
The DNA here is from genome assembly GCA_963833505.1 of Candidatus Eiseniibacteriota bacterium. Taxonomy (GTDB): domain Bacteria; phylum Eisenbacteria; class RBG-16-71-46; order CAIMUX01; family CAIMUX01; genus CAWHYG01. The sequence goes on from CAWHYG010000004.1 coordinate 447,188, forward strand.
GACATGATGTCCCCTTCCGCCATTTCCGGCTGGGACGACAGGGAGAGCTTCGGAACCAGCGCCGTGCCGGTCAGGTGGATCGTGACCTGGGTCGAGCCGATCTGGGCGACCAGCGTGAGATCCAGGGTGGGATTGATCTCGTCGCCGCCCTGAAAGATGACCTTCCCGTCCTGGATCTGGAACTGCCGTCCGAGGAACTCGTAATGCCCGCTGGCCGCGTCCAGCTCCCCCGAGATCGTCGGCCTCGGCCCCCGTTGCGCCACGTGGAGATTGCCGTTCAGCTCGACGTCCAGACCCTGGCCTCGCACGTACAAGCCGGAGGGAATGTCGACCGTCACGTCATAGCTGGCCTGCACGGTCGTAGCCGGATAAGGCCCCGGGGCCCGTGGCGCGGGAGCGGGTGACGCCGGCGCAGACGGCTTGTTCCCAGGCGCGGCGGCTCCCGAAGAAGCCGGCTTGTTCCCAGGCGCGGCGGCTCCCGAGGAAGCCGGTTCGTTCCCGGGCGCGGCGCCTTCCGTAGAAGGTGGTTTCCTTCCGGGCTCGACGAACCCTGCGGGAGCCGTGGGCCCGTTCTCGGCTGCCGGAGCCGTCGCCGTGGCCAGGATGGAATCCCGGCCCGCCTCATGGGCGCCCTGCAAGTCCCAGAGCAGCGCATCCCCTTGAATGGGAAGAGCGGTCGGCACCTGCGACTGCACCATCAACACGCCGTGGTGCACGTTGATCGTGCCTGTGGCGGAAGGCTGCTGGGCCGTCCCGCCGAAGGTGATGTTGACTTCGGCGTCGACCTTGGTGCCGTCGGCCAGATCCACGCTCAGATCCTTGGATTTCGCGGATCCCTGGAGGGTCGGGTCTCGTGGGTCCCCGCCGGCCGAGAGCGTGATTCCCGCCGTCCCGCTCAGCGAGACGTCGGGTGGGAGCAGGCCGTCGAAATCCTCCAGGGAGAGCTTGTCCCCCTCGAGGCTGAACGACAACGGAGCCACCGGCCGCGGGGCGCCGGAACCCGGGCCCGAGGGCCACTCGAGGGGACACTTCAAGAGGCCGCTCAGGACTTCGGTCTGCTCCCGCTGCAGGGAAACGGCGACCACCACGCCCGGCTCCTGCGGAATCTCGATGCGCTTGGTCCGGAGCAGCGACGTGGGACCGGCCAGAGCGGTCACCGAGGTATCGGCTCCACCCGGCGGCTGCGCCAGGGCGGAGACTTGAACGGAGTACCGGTCGAGCTTGCGCCACTTCGGGAAATGAACGGTCCCGTCGAAGTAGACCGAAGGCGCGGACGGCGTCCCGCGCGCTCGAAGCACGCCGTCGAACTGCATGGCCTGCTTGGAAGAAATCTCCCCGGCCGGAAACACGACCGGAAAGTGTGCGAACTGCGTTTCCATGTCGAGCGGACCGTTACGAAACGCGGTTCGGAACGGAAAAACGGTCACTTCCAGCGGAATGGTGAATTGGCCGCGCGCGGTGGTGTCGGCCGTCATCGTCGCGGTCAAGGATCCCCGGATGCCGGTTCCGCCGCTCCGGGCCCGGGCGTGGACGTCAAGCGGCGCACCGTTCCCGATCGGAAGGCCCGTAAGTCCGGCCTCGACGATCAGGCTGTCGGTTCCGGAGACGCGCAGATCGAGCGAGGCCTCCTTGGGCAAGGCCGATGCATTGATGTGAAAGTCGCCGAGGAGCTGGGCGCCCGCCGAAGGATGGATCTGGGCCGAAGCCCGCAGGTTCGAGCCTCCGGGCGAGAGCGTGCCCTCCGCCTGGACCTTGCCCAGACTCCCTTCCAGATCCAGGTTCCGGATGAGGATCCCGCCGTTGGATGCCTCCACTGCCGCGACGAACGGATGCGCCGAGTGCAACTCCTCGTCCCCGATTCCGAGGCGCAAGGTGTCGGTCGTCACCTCCCAACCGGAGGTCTCCGTGCGCGCGCCGCCGGTGTCTTCGGAACGAGACCCGGAAGTCTGCGCGATCCGCGCGCTCTCCCGAAGGTCGAGATCCGGCCCGCGCAACGTGAGCCGAACCGCGCCCGGAAGCAAGGGCGCGCCGGCGGAGGCATAGTCCACGCGCGCGCTGTCGAAATCAACCGCCCCCACTTGAAGGCCCGCCGGCGCGCGAAGGCGGAATTGCGCTCCCGCCCCGGTCAGCTCGGCCCCGCCGGTCAGCTCGGGAATCGAAAATCCCGGCGTCGCCGCCTTCGCCTTCAGCGTGAAAGACCCTTCCGGATGGGTGCGCGTGCCGTGAAACTGGAATTGGGCGTCAAGGCTCAGTTCGGCCTTCGACCGCAATGCCGGCACGAACCGCGCGATGAGCCGCGTGTCCGGGACGACCAGCTCTCCCGTGGCGACCAGATTGCTGTCGGCCATCCGGCCGCTCCCCCGCAATCGCAGTCCGGGCAGCGAAAGATCCAGCGTGTCCACCGCGAGGCGGGTCCCGGTCTTTTCGATCTCGACGCGCCCGGTGTCGACCCACGCGGTGGATCCTAGATCGATCCCCGCGCGGGCGTTCTCGGCGCCGGACGACGTCGTCAGACTGATCACGCCCTTGACCGCTCCCATCCCGCTGACGTCGCTCTTCGGAGGCAGAAGCCACGAAAACATGGCCGGTCCGGGCAGCGTGAACGACCCGGAAGCCTGGATGGGCGGAGTCGACCCTGCCAGGGGTCCGATCGTCCCGGCGAGCGCGAGCTGATACGGACCGTTCCGCAGCCACGCGGCGCGCAGGGAATCGATCGGAACGTTCCGCTTGATCCGCTCGAGCAGAGGGTCCGGCGGCCCGGCGGATGACCAGGACACCTGGAACGTTCCGGGACGGCGGCCCGCTTGCACATCGCACTGAAGCGCGCCCAGCACGCCTTCCACGCGCAGGTTGCGGATGAGCAGGTTCTCATCCGGGCCGGGAAGGCGGATCACAGCCTCCAGCGGCTCCGGAGGCCCGGCCGGCGCCGGGGATGCGAGAATGCGGATCGGCGCGGCGCGGATCTCGAGCGGCTGTTGGTCGAGCGCAGCCTCGACCGAGGTTTCACACCACAGGTCATAGGCGCTGGCGCTCAACCGCGCCTGGGCCGGTTTCTTCCATCCGTCGCTGACGCTCGCCTCGACCTCGACGGTGTCGATCCGGGTTCGGCCGAAGCCGACGTCGCCGCGGAGTGAAAGCGTCGCGGCCGGCCTCGGCAGCTTCCCGCTCGCATGAACGGAAAGCTCCGCGCGAAGAGGGGCCGGTCCCGGAACGCCCGGACGCAGCAGCTCCAGCCAGCGCGCGCCGCTCGCCAGCAGGCGGGCGTCCGCCTGGATGTTGCCGCGGGTCATGAGCCCGCGCCCTTCCAGGCGCAGATCCGGCAAGCCCAGCCGCAACGTATCCACAAACAGCGTGTTCTCGCGGTAGGCGAGCCGGAACACGCCTCCGTCCTCCCAGTCGTTCTTGGCCAGCTCGATCGACGCGTCGCCGGACAGCTCCGGATCGAAGCGCAGCGAAACCTGCGTCAGGAGGGTCGGACCCGCCAGATTGGGAAGGCGGGACAATGCGGCGGACAGCGCGGGCACGCGCTCCAGCTCGGAGGTTCCGGGAGCCCTCACCACGCCGTTGATCACGGCCTCCTTGAGGTGAATGCCTTCCAGATTGAGGTTGCCGTCGAGCCTGATCCCCGCCGACTCCGGGACGCGGTCTTCCTTCGAACGCGTGAGAAGAAGGGAAAAGGTGTTCTTCCCGGCCGGAACGCAGGAAAAGAAGAACGGCCAGTCCCGCCCGAACCAACCCGTAGCCATGGCTTCGATCCGGCCTTCCAGGGGCGCAACGGCAACTCGAGCGGTATCCACTCCCCAGCCGCGTTCCGGATCCCGACCCGACAGCCGATTGACGCGGATCTCCGGCACGCGCCCGGCCCGAAGCTCGATGCGGCCGTCAAGTCCGGCGCCGCGCACCGACGAAGAGTCCGGCAGATGGATCTGGTCCATGTGCAGATGGACCTGCTCCAGGGCCATTGAGGGAAGAAACGGCAACGAGCCGGCCCGCGGAAACGACCGGCGGGACGTCGCCGGCGGCTTCGTCTGCGTCATGGGGAGATGAGCGAGGATCCCCGGAACGTCCAGCCGGGAGCCATCCAGGGACAGCTCGTGAAGAGCCAGATCGCGGTCGAGCAACGCTCGCAAACCGATCGAGAGCGAGAGCCGGCGGATGGACAGAAGCGTGTCGCCTTCCGCGGTCCAGCGCACGTTCTCGAAGAGGAACGTCTCCGGAGTCGGCCAGGTCGCCCGTTGCACCGAGAGCCGCCCGGGAAGCTGGGCGGAGGCGAATCGAAGGCCGGTCGACAGCGCCGCCGAACGCACGGTTGGGATCAGCAGGAGCAGCACGATGAGCAGGCAGAGACCAACGACCCCGGCGACAAGTCCGCCCAGCGCCAGGAAGAGTCTCCGAAGCACACCGGTTCCTCGGGGCCGCGGTTCACCGGACCCGCCGCCGCCGCCGTGCGAAACTCGAATGTCGCGTGGTTCGTCCACGGGCGCCCCGCCTAGAACGGTTCTCCGATGGAAAGCTGCAGCACATTGGCCGGTTGGCCATTCACAAAGTGAGTGATGCGGTGGGCGTAGTCCGCGCGGATCGGACCCACGGGCGTCTCGACCATGAGCCCGGGACCGACGGCAACCTCGATCTCGCTGGACTTGGCCAGGATGGGCCTCGACCACACCTGTCCCGCATCGGCGAAACCGGCGGCGCGCAAGAGCCAGAACAGCGGCACGCGCAGCTCGACCGATCCGAGAAGAAGCGCGTCCCCGCCGAGCGGAGCGCCGGTCGGGTCGAGAGGGCCGAGCAGGTGACGGTGGAAACCGCGCATGGATTTTTCCCCGCCGGCGTAGAACCGTTTGTTCGGAAGCAGGTCGGTGGACTTCCCGAGCGGGTTGGCCGCGCCGGCGTCCACGTGGGCGGCCGCCACGACGGCGCCGGGAAGGGAGAAGTAAGCGGTGCCCGTCACCTCCCCCAGGATGTAGTGGCTGTCCGCGGGCGGCCCGAAGCCGACCGGTGCCCACTCGACGTCGGCGGTGCTCACGTACCCGCGCGTCGGATTGAGCGGGTTGTCGGCGTCGTTGCGGTTCCAGTGGACGAAAAAGTCGGTCAGCGTCCCTCCTCTGGATTCGAAGGCCAGGGAATCGGCCTGCTTGATGTGCACGATGATTCGTGAAAGAGCGACTCCCAACTGCAGGCTCAGATGCAGGGAACTGGTATAGGTTCCCGAAAGATCCAGTTCGGTGTCCGTCAGGTTGAAGCTCTTCTCCACCTCACGCGCGGCGGTGGTCTGCGCTTCCGCCACGAGCTGTTCGCCGAAATCCGGCCAGCGGGTGGAGGCGGTGACGTTCTGGTTGAACATGGAGTACGACCCGGCTGCGGTCAGGGACCGGCCGTGCGTGAAGATGTCGCGCCGAGTCCACGATATGTTGCCTTTCCACAATTCGTCGGTGAAGTAGCCGCCTCCCACCTGCAAGGCCTCCGAGTTCCGCCGGGTCAGCGCGGCCACCACGTCCACCGAATCGGGTGGGATCATCGTGGCCTGCACCTGGCTTCGCGTGAACAGGTCGAGCAGGGTCAGGCGCTCATCCGCTCGCTGGATCTTCCCGGGCTGGAATCGCGATCCCCGCCGGATATGAATCGTGCGCCGGACGACGTGAGTCAGGTCGGACGGCAGACCGGAAACCAGAACGTGGCGGAAGTAGTGGATCTCGCCCGGAGTCACGGCGAATTCCACGGAGACCTTCCCTGCGTTAAGCCGGTGCAGCGCGATCTCGACTTTCGCCTCGGCGTAGCCGTTGCGTTGGAGCAGATCGGACACTCTCTGGGCCGCGGCCTGGACCGACGCGTCGTCAAAGACGGAACCCGGTTTGAACCCGGCAGAGGAGCCGGCCTGGTGAACCAACCGCTCCGGCACCCCCGAGATGGAGAATTCCGTGACGACCACCGGCTCGCCCGGCGTGATGTCGATCACCAGATCGAGACGCTCCTTCCCGGCGTTCGGCTGGATCCGGACCTCGATCCTGGCCTCGGGATAGCCCCGCTGGGCCAGGAAGAGCCGGGTGCGGTCCACGTCATCCTCCAGCGCACGCTCGCGGAAGGGCGGGCCTTTGCGGAAGAGCCCGTGCTTGACGGCAAGCGAGAGGCCGGGCTTGAGCTCGGCAGCGAGGCTTCCCGGGAGACCCTGGATCCGGATCGAGGAGACCTGCCACTGGTTGTACTGGGAGGCGTCGTTCCGCCAGATCACACCGGTGGCGGCTCCGGCCCGCGCCGCTACGAGGCCGAGCAGCAGCATCCACCCGGAATGTACGAGCGTGCTGCTAAGCCGCGGCCGGATTCCGGCCCGGTCGAGCCTCTTCCGATCCCAGTGACCCATTCCGATCCGACGCTCCTGAACTCGCCTTTCCGCGCCCTCGTGCAGTCCGCGCCCTCGCGCATGGCTCAGTGTACGACGCCGGGATCCCACGTCGCAGCAACTGGCGCGGCGCTCAGAACAGGCTCAGCGCCCACCACGACCTCCGGAATGCCCGCTTGGTAGGCTCCGGCGAAGTGGAGGTTGTCGGGCGGCACGACTGCCTGGTCCGGCGGGCCCGGATCGACCTGGATCACCCGATGAGCGCGGTCAGCACCGGGCCCACCTCGATGAAGACCGACTTGGCCCGCACGGTCCCCACGAAGATGAGCGGAACCATGCCCCGGCCGACGCGGCCAGATTGAGAATCCCGGCGCCCACTGCTGCGAACGGATCGAGCGAGACAACCGCTTTCATCCACCTTCACCTTCCGGTCCCATTCCGGATCGGACAGCCCAGATTCCGGAATGCGATTGCGATCCGCCGAAACAATGCCGGTTCTTCCCCCCGCGCTCCGGGTCCCGGACATGGAGTCATTTATCGGGCCAACACCATGCGCACTCGCGTCCTGATATTGCGGTTGTAGCTTGCTCCTTCTGTTTCGCCTTCAAGTCGGCTTCGCATTGGCGCTCCGTGTGTGTATGATGAACGGTCATGCCCGTGAGTCACCCGCCGGTTGGACAGAATGGATTATACGGTCTGGCGGCCGGACCGCTCGCCGGGGCGCAAACGCCTTGGGGTCGCGATCCGTCCGCCATCCCCGGGCCATTCCACGGCCGGACCTCGGCGGCGCGAAGGCACTCCTGAAATGCAGCTCTTTCACGAACGCGTCAATTTGATCGCCCGCGCCAGCCTGATTCTTCTCGGGGTCGCGGTCGTCGGCGGTGGCGGCGCTTTGTACTATATCTTCACGCAATCTCCCTACATGACCCGGGCGGGGCAGGTCGTCGCCCAGCCGGTCCCGTTCAGCCACAAGCACCATGTGGAGGGCGTCGGGCTCGACTGTCGCTACTGCCATACCTCGGTTGAGACCGAGGCCTTCGCCGGGATCCCGGCCACCCAGATCTGCATGAACTGCCATACCGACATCTGGGCGAACAGCCCGATGCTGGCGGAGGATCGCCGGAGCTGGGCGGATAACCGTCCCATCCACTGGAAGCGCGTCTACGACGTGGCTGACTTCGTCTACTTCAATCACTCGATTCACGTCTCCAAGGGAATCGGCTGCAGCACCTGTCACGGCCGGATCGACGAGATGCCGCTCACGAAGGAGAACCAGGCCCTGGTGATGTCCTGGTGCATCGGCTGTCACCGGGATCCGGAGAAGTACATCCGGCCGGAAGACAAGGTCTTTGACATGACCTGGACGCCTCCGGCCGATCAGCCGGAGCGCGGCAGACAACTCGTCCAGGCCTACCAGATCCGAACGACCGGGCTGACCGACTGCGTCACCTGCCATCGATGAAGTGAGGGCGGACTTGAAACGAGGCGACGAAAGGGAAGAGAGGGCGGCAGGACCGCGCGACGGGTCCGGCGGGATGGCGCCGAGCCATTCCGGCCCTTCGCACGGGTGGACCCGGCGGCAGTTCCTCGCCCAGGCCGCGGCCACTTTCGCTCTCTCCGGGATCGCAGTCTGCTCGCGACAGCCCATTGAGGAGATCGTTCCCTATGTCAAGCAGCCGCCGGGCCTCGTGCCGGGCCGCTCCCTCCACTTCGCCAGCTCCAGCCTCTTTCGCGGCTACGCCCGGGGCGTTCTGGTGGAAAGCCATGAAGGGCGCCCCACCCGGATGGAGGGAAATGTCGATCATCCCTCGAGCCTCGGCGGCGCGGACGTGTTTACCCAGGCGTCCATCCTCGACTTGTACGACCCGGACCGCTCGCAGGTGATTCTTCACGTCGGCGAGGTCACTCCCTGGCCGGTGTTCTTCCAGGCGCTGGAGGCGGAGATGGAGCCGTTCCGGCGGAACGGCGGGCGCGGACTTCGCCTCTTGACCGGGAACTTCACTTCTCCGACCTTGCTCGACCAGGTCCGCGCGCTTCTCCGTCAGCTTCCACGGGCCCACTGGCATGTGCACGATCCGGTACAGGTCTCGCCCCCGGCGACGCCCGGGACCGGCGCGGCCCGGCTTCAGACGCTCCTTCGGTTTGATCGCGCCGATGTGATTCTTGCGCTCGACAGCGACTTTCTCTACGACGAGCCGGGCAGCCTGCGCCATGCGCGCGAGTTCGCGGACGGCCGGCGGGTGCGGGCCGGCCGCGCCGAGATGAACCGCCTTTACGTGGCGGAGCCCCTACCGACGGTGACCGGATCCAATGCCGATCATCGGCTGCCGCTGCAGGCTTCCGCCATGGAAGCTCTGGCTCGGGGGGTGGCCCTTCGGCTGGGAATCCCGGATTCCACGGGCGGCCCGGGACCGACCTCGCCGGGCCACCAGAACTGGATCGAAGCCGTCGCCGATGACCTGAAGGCCCACCGTGGCCGCGGATTGATCGTGGCCGGAGCGTCCCAGCCGCCTTCCGTGCACCTGCTGGCCCGGGAGATGAACCGGTTCCTGGGCAACGAGGGCGAAAGTGTCGTCTATCTCGAGCCCGTGGAAGCAGCGCTTCAAAGCGAAGCCGAACCCATCGAAGCGCTCGTGGCCGCCATGAGCTCGGATCAGGTGGAGATGCTGGCCGTGCTGGACTGCAATCCCGTCTACGACGCCGGCGTGGATCTGGACTTCGCCCGAGCCATGGACCGCGTGCGGCTTCGCCTGCATCACGGCCTGTATAATGACGAAACCGCCCGCCTCTGCCACTGGCATCTGCCGGCCACCCACGAGCTGGAAATGTGGAGCGACGCCCGTGGACACGACGGAACCGCCGGCCTCATCCAGCCCCTGATCGCTCCGCTGTATGAAGGACGCCCGCATCACGAGGTGCTGGCCGCTCTTCTCGGCTTGAGCGGCGTGACCTCCTACCAGATCGTCCGGTCCTACTGGAGGGAACACTGGGGCGGGCCGCAGGATGGGGATTTCGAGGAGTTCTGGCGCCGCGCCCTGCGCGACGGGTTCGTCCCGCGGACGGCGGCCATGCCGCTGTCCTCCGCCGGCACGGAGGCGCCGCCGCACCCTTCGGCGCAAGGGTCGCCGGCGTCGCGCCCACTGGGAGATGAAGTCTCGGGGTCAGCGGTGGCGCCGATGCGAGCGGAGTCCGACCCGGCGGCCGCGGCACCGCCGACGCCATCGGCGCCCATCCCGGCGGCCGCGGCACCGCCCACCGGCCCGGCAGATCTCGAACTGGTGTTCAAGCCCGACCCGAGCGTCTGGGACGGACGGTATGCCAACAACTCCTGGCTTCAGGAGCTTCCCCGACCCGTGACCAAGCTGACGTGGGACAACGCGGCTCTCGTGAATCCGTCGACCGCCGCGCGGCTGCGCCTCCGGAACATGGACGTCGTGGAAATCCGCGCTCAGGGCCGCAGCGTCGAGGCGCCGATCTGGATCCTTCCCGGCGTGGCCGACGCCAGCGTCGTCGTTCATCTCGGGTACGGCCGCCGCGAGGCCGGACAGACCGCGCAGGGCGCAGGCTTCGACGCCTACCGCCTGCGATCCTCCGCGGCGCCCTGGTTCGGATCCGGGTGTGAGCTGAAGCCCACGGGCCGGACCTACCAGCTCGCCACGACGCAAGGGCAGCAGCAGATCGAAGGGCGGGACATGTTGCGCCACGGATCGCTCGAGTCCTTCCGCCGCAGCCCCTCCGCCGTCCTCGGCGACTACCAGGGCACGCCGCCCGCCTCGCTGTACCCGCCGGTCGCGTACGACGGCTACAAGTGGGGAATGAACATCGACCTCACGGCCTGCATCGGCTGCAACGCCTGCACCATCGCCTGCCAGGCCGAGAACAACATCCCGTCGGTCGGCAAGACGCAGGTGCTGGCTGACCGCGTGATGCACTGGATCCGGGTTGATTCCTATATCGAAGGAGACCCGGACCGACCCGCGTTTCGCCACCAGCCGGTGCCCTGCATGCATTGCGAAGACGCTCCCTGCGAGCTTGTCTGCCCCACCGGGGCGACGGTGCACAGCAGCGAGGGGCTGAACGAGATGATCTACAACCGCTGCGTGGGAACGCGCTATTGCTCGAACAACTGCCCGTACAAGGTCCGGAGGTTCAACTTCTTCGATTTCACCTCGGGAAGGCCGGACAGCCTGAAGCTGGAGCGGAACCCGAACGTCACCGTCCGCAGTCGGGGCGTGATGGAGAAGTGCACCTACTGCGTCCAGCGGATCGAGACGGCCCGGATCGAAGCCATGAAGACCGACCGATTGATCGGCGCGGACGAGGTGGTCACGGCCTGCCAGTCGGCTTGCCCGACCCGGGCGATCACCTTCGGCGACCTCAACCGGCCGGAAAGCGAGGTCTCCCGCCTGACTCGCGAACCCCACAACTACGCCATGCTGGCCGAGCTCAACACCCGGCCCCGCACGACCTACCTGGCGCACCTGCGGAATCCGAATCCGCAGATCGAGGAGATCTGACGCCATGGCCGCGCGAAACCGGAAAGGTCGCATCGGGGAGACGGCGCCCGTGGTGGTCGGATCGCTGACCTACGGCCAGGCCACCGATCAGATCGCGGGCCTGCCTTTGCGCCGCCGGATCATGTGGGGCTGGTTGGGTCTGACCGGACTCACCACCCTCTTGATCGGCATGCTGCTGGTCGCGGTGACCTGGCTCTTCTACCGGGGCGTCGGCGTCTGGGGCATCATGATCCCGGTCGCCTGGGGATTCGCCATCGTCAATTTCGTCTGGTGGATCGGAATCGGCCACGCCGGCACCCTCATCTCCGCGTTTCTCCTTCTCTTCCGGCAGGACTGGCGCACGTCCATCAACCGGTTCGCGGAAGCCATGACGCTCTTCGCCGTGGCCATGGCGGCCATGTTCCCCATCCTTCACCTCGGCCGGCCGTGGAAGTTCTTCTACCTTCTTCCTTACCCGAACTCCATGGGACTCTGGCCCCAATGGCGGAGCCCCCTGACCTGGGACGTGATGGCGGTCATGACCTACGGCACCGTCTCGCTCATCTTCTGGTACTCCGGCCTTCTTCCCGATCTGGCGAGCCTGCGCGATTCCGCCGCCCATCGGTTCGTGCGCCGCTTCTACGGCGTCCTGGCGCTCGGCTGGCGCGGATCAGCGGCGCACTGGCGGAATCATCAGCGGGCCTACATGCTTCTGGCGGGGTTGGCCACGCCGCTGGTCATCTCGGTGCACTCGATCGTCTCGCTCGACTTTGCCGTGGCCCTGGTCCCCGGCTGGCACTCCACCGTCTTCCCCCCGTACTTCGTCGCCGGCGCCATCTACTCAGGTTTCGCCATGGTCTTCACCATCGCGATCCCGCTGCGACGCTTCTACGGCCTGCAGAATCTGATCACCGAGAAGCATCTGAACGACATGGCCAAGATCATGCTCCTGAGCGGACTCATCGTGGCGTACGGCTACATCATGGAGCTTTTCGCCTCCTACAGCAGCGAAGACGTCTACGAGCATTACATGATGTTCGATCGGGGCGTGGGACATTACTCCCTTTGGGTCTGGCTCACGATTCTCTTCAATGTGGTCCTGCCCCAGGCGCTGTGGTTCCACCGCATCCGGATCAACACCGTGGCTCTCTTCCTGCTTTCGCTGGTCATCAATCTCGGGATGTGGCTCGAGCGGTTCATCATCGTGGTGCAGAGCCTGCACCGGGACTTCGTGCCCTCGTCGTGGGGCGACTACGCGCCGACACGGTGGGACTGGATGACCCTCATCGGATCGATCGGTTGCTTTGCCTGGCTCACCCTCATGTTTCTGCGGTTCCTTCCGGCCGTCTCCATCTCCGAGGTGCGAGAGCTCATCTGGAAGAAGGGGTTGGAACACGATCCGGCGTCCCCGGAGGGCCTGCCATGAGCGTGGCGCCGGCGGGCACTGGGACCGCGACCCCGGAGGGCAGGCCATGAGCGCAGCGCGAGCCGGCGCCGGGACCGCGGCCCCGCGCCTTTACGGCCTTCTCGCCGAATATGAACAACCCGAGGCCCTCATCGAGGCGGCCCGGACGATCAAGGCCGCCGGGTACGTCCATCTGGAGGGGTATTCCCCGTTCCCCATCGAGGAGCTGCCGGAAGTCCTGCATCTGCCCGCCTCGAAGGTGCCGCTATACACGCTGATCGGCGGCATCCTGGGCGGCGGCGGCGCCTACTTCATGCTCTGGTACTCGTCGGTCATCGACTGGCCGTGGAACATCGGAGGCCGTCCCCACAACAGCTGGCCTTCGTTCATCCCGATCACGTTCGAGCTGACGGTTCTCGGCGCCTCTCTCTTCGCCGTTTTCAGCATGCTGGCCTTGAACGGGTTTCCCCGGCCGCACCACCCGGTCTTCAACGCACCGGCGTTTCTGCGGGCGTCGCGGGACCGCTTCTTCCTCTGCGTCGAGGCGGAGGATCCGCGCTTCGATCCGGCGGGAACCCGCGCCCAGCTGGAAGCCACCGAAGCGGTGGCCGTTCATGAGGTGCCGCAGTGAGGATCCGTCGGACTGTTTCTCTCCGTCTCCGTTTCGCCGGGCTCCGGGCGACCCGCCGGCGCCGGTCACCAGGACGGATCCCGGTCATCTGGACCTCCCATGACTTCCGATCGTCTTCGATGATCCTCGTGAACGCGGCCCTCCTTCTGGCCCTGGCCGCCGGATGTCAGAGCGGTTACGACATGCGGGACCAGCCGCGCTACAAGCCGCTGGCGGCCAGCAGCTTCTTCAGCGACAGCAGCTCCGCGCGCCCGCTCGTTCCGGGGGTGATCGATCGGTCGTTCCAACCCGGGATGGAGTCGTTCTCTACCGGCGTATCGGGCGACTCGGCGCTGACCCGGTTCCCGATCCCGGTGACTCCCGAACTGGTTCGTCGCGGTCAGGAACGCTACGACATCTATTGCGCGCCCTGTCACGGCCTGGACGGCTACGGGCACGGCATGGTCGTGGCCCGGGGATTCACGGCGCCGCCTTCCTTTCACACCGATTCGCTTCGGGCTGTGCCGGCCGGACGGATCTTCCAGGTCATGACCTATGGCCTCGGCCGGATGCCTTCCTATCAAGCGCAGGTCGAACCGAACGATCGCTGGGCGATCACGGCCTATGTCCGCGCCTTGCAGCTCAGCCAGCACGCGGCGGTCGAGACGCTTCCCCCCGAGGAGCGCCGGAGGGTGGAGGGCGCCACACCGTGAGCGATCGGCCTCGAAACGAGGATTCCCGCCGGCCCGTGAACCGCGACAGCCCATCCGGTTCCCTGAAGCGGGTCCAGCTCTGGGCTTTGGTCGTGGGTCTCCTGGGCCTCGTTCTGGCGACCGTCCTCGGCGTCCATGACGGTCCCGGCTTCTTCCGCGGCTACCTCAGCGGTTTCGTCCTTTGGATCGGAATCCCGCTCGGCTGCGCCGCGATCCTGATGATCCATCTCCTGACCGGCGGCGACTGGGGCTGGTCGCTCCGGCGGCTTCTGCAGGCGGGCTCATCCACCTTGCCCCTCTTCGTGTTGCTCTTCCTGCCGATCCTCTTCGGCCTGCGCGTTCTGTATGCCTGGATCCACGGGGACCACTTCTACAGTCCCGGCATCATGCAGCTCAAGGTGATCTACTTCAATCTGCCCTTCTTTCTGGTCCGAAGCGCCGTCTATTTCATCCTCTGGATCATGGGCGTGTCCTTCCTGCGGCGCTGGTCCATGCAAGAAGATCGATCTCCCACGCCTGCCCTCCGGCGTTCCCTCAAACGCCTGGCCGCGGGCGGTCTCGTGGCCTACGCCTTCACGGTCTCCTTCGCCTTCATCGACTGGGTGGGATCGCTCGAGGTCCACTGGTACTCGAGCATCTACGGAATGTACATCCTGATCGACCAGGGGCTGTCCGCGCTGGCCTGTCTGCTCATCGTCCTGATCCTCTCGGCTCGCCGGGTGCAGTCGGAGCCGGATCCGATCTCGACCGCGCGCCTGAACGATCTGGGCAATCTCCTTCTGGCCTTCGTCATGCTCCATGCCTACATCGCTTTTTCCCAGTGGCTCATCATCTGGAACGGAGACCTGCCCCAGGAAATCAGCTGGTACGAGCACCGGATCCACCACGGATGGGGCGCGGTGATCGTCGTGATCTTCTGCCTGCAGTTCTGCGTTCCGTTTGCCGGCCTGATCTTCCAACGCGTCAAACGAAGCTTTCGGCGCCTTCTTGTGCTATCGGTCGTCATCTTCGCGGCCAGCCTGCTCCATGCGTTCTGGCTGGTGCTGCCGGCCTTCGCCCCGGGCGGATCACGACCCATCTGGATCGCCGGCTGCGCCGTGACCGGGATCGGCGGTCTCTGGCTGTGGCTCTTCCTTGGACAGTGGCGTCGTCAAGGAGAGCTGTTCACGCCGGCGCCGGAGGAACTGGCATGACGGAAGACGAACGAAAAGCGGCGAAGAGCGGCGCGGTTTCGGACGCCCGATCCGAGGGACACGAGCCCGAGAATGCCCGGGCCGGTCCGGCGGCCCTGGTGCTTGGTCTGGTCCTGGTGTCACTGGTTGCGATCTCGTTCCTGGTCGGCGCCATCGGCCGCGACCTGAACCGCCATCTTCCCGCGGCCTCCGCTCCGGCGACGGACCTTTCGCCCTCCACGACGCTCCCGCCCGGTCCCAGCGCCATGGACACGCTCGCGGCTCAGCGCCGCCGGCTCGAGCAGGAAGAGCGCAGCCGTCTGGAGGGCTACCGCTGGATCGACCGCGGCAACGGAATCGCCGGAATCCCCATCGCCAGCGCGATGGCGATCGTGGGCACTCGTGGAATTCCGGAATTCGAGATGGCCGGCCGGGGCAAACCGGCCGCGAGGGCATCGCGATGAACCGGCGAGCGCGCCATGTCGGTATCCCGACCGCGGCTCTCGCCGGCCCCGAGGGATCGCGATGAACGGCCGAACGGCCCGTGTCGGCCTACCGGTCAAGGCGGCCGCGACTTTCCTGCTCGTCGCCGTCGTCTCGTCCCCCTTGCGAGCCCAGATTCCGTCCGGAGTTCTTCCGCAGGTCCGGTACGAACAGAAGCTGGGGTCGCAGGTGCCGTTGGATCTGTCTTTCACGGAATCCAGCGGAAAGGTCGTGGAGTCGGACTCTCTGTTCCAAGGGCGTCCGGTCCTCCTCTCCCTGGTCCGATACCGGTGCGATCGGCTCTGCCCCGAACTGTTGAACGGGACCGTGCGAGCCCTGCAACCGCTCTCCCTCTTGCCCGGACGCGACTATGACTGGGTCGTGGTCAGTCTCGATTCCGGGGAAGGCCCGGACCTGGCCGGGCTCAAGAAACTGGAGTACATGCGGCGCTACGCGCATTCCGGCGCCGCGGAGGGCTGGCATTTCCTCGCCGGCGTCGATCGGGACATCGACCGGATCACCGAAGCCGTGGGCTGTCGCTACTACTTCGATCCCCGAACGAAGAACTGGGCTGAGCCGGAGGCGCTGATCGTCCTGACCCCGGACGGCCGCATCTCCGCCTATTTCCTGGGAACGGAGTTCGACTCCGAAACCCTGCGGCAACGCCTGTCTTTGGCTGCATCCGGAGACATCGGTCCGGCCGATCCGGGCCCGCAGGCGCGTTGTTATCCCTACGACCCCACCCAGACTGCGCCGGGCCGGGCGGCGCTTCGGGTCGTCCGGATCGCGGCGGGGGTGAGCGTGCTTCTTCTGGGAGTCCTGGTGGGCGGGCTGCTTCAACGCGAGCGGCGCCGGCCGCGGAGCGCCGCGGGATGAGACGCGGGCAAACCCCGTTCCGGCGTTCCACCGCCGCCGCTTCCACGCAGTTGGAAGACCCGCTTCGGCGCGTCTGCCGTGGGCTTCGGACGGCCGCGGGCGCCATCCATCGGATGCTCGCGGACCCGCCCGATCGGGTGTTTCTCGCCTTCAGCTTTCCACTCTTCCCGCCGGAAGCCTCGACCGAAGCTCCCAAGGTGGACATCCTCTTCTTCGCGCTCATCGCGATCTCCCTCTTCTTCCTCATCTTCATTCACGCGATGCTCATCTACTTCGCGATCCATTATCGCGCCGGCTCCAAGGCCGACCGGACCGATCGGCTGAAGAAATCCTGGAAGGTGGAGCTGACCTGGATCGCGGGCGCCACCGTCATCGGCCTGGGCCTCTTCATCTGGGGGGCGAAGCTCTACTTCGATCTCAGCAAGCCACCCCCGGGCGCGGCGACCTACTACGTCGTGGGCAAGCAGTGGATGTGGGAGATCGAGCACCCGGACGGCCGGCGGGAGATCGACGAGCTGCACGTGCCGATCGGAGAGCCGATCCGGTTTGTCATCACTTCGGAAGACGTGATCCACAGCTTCTTCGTCCCCGCCTTCCGGATCAAACAGGATGCCGTCCCCGGCCGGTATACCAGCACCTGGGTCCAACCGACGCGGCTCGGGGCCTATCACCTGTTCTGCGCCCAGTACTGCGGCGTCGACCATGCCCGCATGACCGGCACGGTCTACGTGATGAGCCGTCCGGACTACGAGATGTGGCTGCGGGGCGAGCCCAGGGCGCCGACGGCCCAGCCTCTGCATCCGAACGGCGAAACGACGTTCCGCGAGCTGGGGTGCAACCAATGCCACCGGCCCGACAACGCCGAGCTGGCGCCTTCGCTCGAAGGGCTCTACGGGTCGCGAGTCCAGTTGAGCGACGGAACGACGGTGATCGCGGATGAGCAGTACATCCGCGAGTCGATCCTGGATCCCGCGGCCAAGATCGTCGCGGGCTACCCGGCCGTCATGCCGACCTACAAAGGCCTGTTGAATGAGGAGCAGATCGAGCTCCTGGTCGAAGCGGTCAAGGCTCTGAGGGCCGATCGGCCGGTCAAGGAGACGAGACAATGACGAGCACGGGCCTGGACGCCGGGACCGCCGAAGCCGGAACGGCCGCCGCCGGCACGAACTATCTCAACGCCGGGTGGTCCATCCGCTCGTGGCTCCTGACCACCGACCACAAACGGATCGCCCTGCTCTACCTGTTCTCGATCACGGCGCTCTTCTCGCTCGGCGGCGCGGCCATTTCGCTCGTTCGCCTGGAGCTGTTGACTCCCCAGGCCGACGTCGTCAGCAAGGAGATCTACAACCGTCTCTTCACCGCTCACGGCGTGATCATGGTGTGGTTCTTCCTGATCCCTTCCATCCCGACCGTGCTGGGAAACTTCCTGGTCCCGATGATGCTCGGGGCGCGAGACCTGGCCTTCCCGAGGCTCAACCTGCTCTCCTGGTACCTTTTCATCGCCGGCGCCATCGTCACCGTCACCTCGTTGATTCTGGGAGGCGTGGACACCGGATGGACCTTCTACACCCCGTACAGCAGCGCCTTCGCCAGCCCCGCGGTGATCTACATGATCACCGGGATCTTCATCGCCGGCTTCTCCTCCATCCTGACCGGGCTCAACTTCATCGTCACGACGCACACCATGCGGGCGCCCGGTTTGACCTGGTTCCGGCTTCCCCTCTTCATCTGGTCGAACTATGCAACCAGCCTGATCCTCGTCCTGGCGACGCCGGTTCTGGCCATCACCCTGGCCCTGCTCGGGGTCGAGCGGCTCTGGGGAGTCGGGATCTTCGATCCCAAGCTGGGCGGAGACCCGATTCTCTACCAGCACTTCTTCTGGTTCTATTCCCATCCGGCGGTCTACATCATGATCCTGCCAGGCATGGGAGTTGTGAGCGAGATCATCGCGTGCTTTTCCCGCAAGCGGGTCTTCGGTTACAAGATCGTCGCCTACTCCAGTCTCGCCATCGCGTTCATCGGCTTTCTCGTCTGGGGCCACCACATGTTCGTGAGCGGCCAGTCCGTCTACGCCGGCATGATCTTCTCCATTCTCAGCTTCCTCGTGGCCGTGCCGTCGGCGATCAAGGTCTTCAACTGGACCGCCACGCTCCGGAAGGGCCATGTGCAGTTCAAGACGCCCATGCTCTATGCCTTCGGGTTCATCACCGTGTTCACGATCGGAGGCCTGACCGGCCTGTTCCTCGCCACCCTGGCCGTGGACGTGCACGTCCATGACACCTACTTCGTCATCGCCCACTTCCACTACATCATGGTCGGCGGCATGGTCATGGCGTATCTCGGGGGGATGCACTTCTGGTGGCCCAAGATCAGCGGGCGGATGTATCCCGAGCAATGGGGGGTGGTCTCCGCCATCATCCTCTTCGTCGGCTTCACGCTGACGTTCTTCCCGCAGTTCATTCTCGGCTACCTGGGCATGCCGCGGCGGTATCAGATCTACCCGCCGGAATTCCAGGTGCTGAACGTGCTCTCCACCGCCGGAGCGTCGATCCTCGGCGTCGGGTATCTGCTGCCGCTCTGCTACATGGCGTGGTCGCTCCGGTATGGGAAGCCGGCCGGACCGAATCCATGGGGAGCGGCCGGGTTGGAGTGGACGACCCCATCCCCGCCGCCGACAACGAACTTCCTTGTTCCCCCGGTGGTGACCCAGGAGGCGTACGCCTACGGACCGCCGGACGGCCTGCCGTTCGAGGAGAAGAGCGATGTCTGAAGCGCGGCTGGCGGAGCACTTCGACGACCTGGAACAGCAGGAAGAAGCGGTCGGCCTGGGCATCTGGACGTTCCTGACCACAGAGGTGCTTTTCTTCGGCGTCCTTTTCAACGGTTACATCGTCTACCGGACGCTGCACCTCCGGGCCTTTGCCGAGGCCAGCCGGCACCTTTTCATGTGGATCGGAGCGACCAACACCGCCGTCCTCCTCATCAGCAGCCTGACCCTCGCGCTTTCCATCCGGGCCGCGGCCACCGGCGCGCGCCGCCGGCTGCAGGCGCTGCTCCTGGTCACGGTGCTGTTGGGGGCGACCTTTCTCACGCTCAAGGGGATCGAATACAGCCTCGACTTTCGTGAGCACCTCGTTCCGGGAGCGCACTTCCATTATCAGGGTCCGGCCGACGCCCGCCACGTGCAGCTCTTCATGGTCTTCTACTTCATCATGACCGGGCTGCATGCCGTGCATGTCCTGGTCGGCGTCGGCGTCTTGGCTGTGATGTGGGTCCTGGCCCGGCGCGGCCGCTTCCATCCCGCCGACTACGCGCCGCTCGAGGTCGCCGGTCTCTACTGGCACTTTGTGGACGTGGTCTGGATCTTCCTTTTCCCCCTCCTCTATCTGGTGAAGCCCTGATGCCGGCGCAGGTCCTGCCGACCAAGGTCTATCTCCGAACGGGCGCGGCCCTTCTGGTGCTGCTGGTTCTCACCGTGGCGGCGGGCGAGTTCGACCTGGGGCCGGCCAGCCTCCTGATCGCCATGGCCATCGCCGTCGTCAAGGCCGGCCTGGTCGGCATGTTCTTCATGCATCTGCGCTATCGGCGCGGGGTGTTCCGCCTCTTCGCCGGCGTGGGCCTGATCTGGCTGTTCATCATGGTCTTCCTGACGCTGGCGGACGTGCTTCATCGGGGTTGGCTGGGCGCGGGGAGCCCGTGACCAGTCGTCCGTTCCGGCAACGGTGCTTCGCGATCCGGGAATCCCGCCCCCTCGGGACAACCCGCCCCCCAAAAGATTTGAAACTGTGTCCCGCCGAACGGACCCCCTCGGCATCTAACCCGCATGGTCCAAGCCGTCGTGTCAGTTGCGACGGCCGTCGGTGATCCCGAATGTGGGGAGACTGTAGCGTGAGCAGAGGAATCCGCGTTTTCGGCGGTGAGCTTGGCGTCATCGCATTCGCCGCTGCGCTGGCCTTGAATTCCGGATGTCGCGAAAGCAAGGCGCAACGCATGGTGTTCCCGCCCCCGGAGGTTGCGGTGGTCACGGTCACGCCGCAATCCGTTCCTGAGACATTTGAATTCCCCGGCGAGATCGAGGCCTATCGCCGCGTGGAAGTCCGGGCTCGCGTGGAAGGCATTATTGAGAAGCGTCCGTTCACCGAAGGGTCCATCGTCAAGGAGGGGCAGCTTCTCTACCAGTTGGACCAGGTTCGATATGACGCCGCCTATCGCGACGCCGAAGCCCGTCTCGAAAGTGCCAAGAGCACCTACGAGCGCCTGGAGCCGCTTCTGGCGCAGCACGCCGTAGCGCAACAGGACGTCGACAACGCGCGCTATCAATACGAATCAACCCGGGCGCTGGCGGATGAAGCCCAAAAGGACCTCTCGGATACCGAAGTCCGGGCCGAGATCAGCGGGCGCGTCGGCCGCACCCGGCTTGAAGTGGGCGCGCGAGTCACCGGGCCGGCCGATCTTCTCACCACCATCGATCAGCTCGACCCGATCTACGTCTCCTTCGAGCCTTCCGCCACGCAGCTCCTGGCCTGGAGGGCGGATCCCGCTTCCCGCGCCTTGATCGTTCCGGGGAGCAGCCTCCAGGTTCAACTCGTGCTCTCGGACGGATCCGTGTTGCCCCGAACGGGGAAGCTCGATTTCGTCGCCCCGGCGCTCGACCCCAGCACGGGCACGCAGGAGTTTCGGGGGATCTTCGACAACCACGACCTGGTGCTCGTCCCGGGACAACCGGTCCGAGTCCGCCTCCTGGGCTTTGCCCAGGAGAAGGCGCTGGCTGTTCCCACCCGCGCCGTCCAGACCTCGCTCGGCAAGCAGTTCGTCCTGGTCGTCACGCCCGGTGACACCGCCCAGGCGCAAGACGTCGAAACAGGCCCTTGGAGCGGTTCCCGTTGGATCATCGAAA
The DNA here is from genome assembly GCA_963833505.1 of Candidatus Eiseniibacteriota bacterium. Classification (GTDB taxonomy): domain Bacteria; phylum Eisenbacteria; class RBG-16-71-46; order CAIMUX01; family CAIMUX01; genus CAWHYG01. Next base: position 468,177 of record CAWHYG010000004.1, read on the forward strand.
AGGGTCTGAAACCGGGGGATCGGGTGGTAGTGGACGGCCTGCAGAAGGTGATGCCGGGCCGGCCCGTGCATCCGGTGGCGGCGGCCGACTCGTCCTCGGCGCCCACGACGGCGGCGCAGCCCGGCGGCGCCTCGTCGAATCCGACCACGGAGCACGGCGGACCCCCGCGATGAGCGCGGCGCGGAACGACCAGGAAATCCGCTACTTTTTCATCCGCCGCCCCGTTCTGGCCGGGGTCGTCTCGATCCTCATCACCCTCATGGGCGCGTTCGCCATCCGGCTGCTGCCGGTCTCGCGCTATCCGCAGCTCACTCCGCCCGCTGTCCAAGTGTCGACGGTCTACCCCGGAGCGACAGCCCAGGACGTCGCCGAGGCGGTCGCGGCGCCCATCGAGGAGCAGCTCTCCGGGCTGCAGGGAATGATCTACTATTCCTCGGCCAACGCCAGCGACGGCACGATGAACCTGCAGGTCTACTTCGACGTGACGCGCCCCCAGGACCTGGCCGCGGTGGACGTCCAGAACGCGGTCCAGGTGGCGGAACCGCAGCTTCCCGACGTCGTCCGTCAGAACGGCATCACCATCCTCAAGGCCAACAGCGACATCCTCGGGGTCGTGGCTCTCTCCTCGAAGGATCCACGCTACGATGCCGCCTATCTGACCAACTACCTCAAACTCTACGTGGAAGACGAGATCAAGCGGGTGCCGGGCATCGGCAACGCGCAGACCTTCGCCGAGCTCGAGTTCTCGATGCTCCTCAAGCTTGATCCCGACAAGATGGCCGCCCTGGGCATCACCGTCTCGGACGTCGAGAAGGCGGTGCAGGAGCAGAACGCGACCAGCCCGGCCGGCCGCCTGGGCCAGGAGCCGTCGCCTCCGGGAACGCAGCTCACTCTGCCGGTCACGACCATCGGCCGCCTGGAGACGCCCGCCCAGTTCGACAGCATCATCGTGCGGGCGACGCCGGGAGGTCAGATCGTCCGGCTGCAGGATATCGGCCGTGCGGTGCTCGGCTCGCGCGACTATGACACGGCCGGAAGGCTCAACGGCAGGGCGACGGCCATCGAGCTCCTCTTCCTTCGCCCCGGCGCCAACTCGCTTCAGGCGCGGAACGCGGTGGATCAGCGCATGCAAGAGCTGTCCAAGGGCTTCCCTCCGGGCGTGGACTACAGCATGCCGTTCGACACCACGCCCTTCGTGACCGCCTCGATCGAGGAGGTGGCCAAGACCCTCCTGGAAGCGATGCTCCTGGTCGCGCTGGTCGTGTTCGTCTTTTTGCAGAGCTGGCGCGCCACGCTCATCCCCATGCTGGCCGTGCCGGTGAGCGTGATCGGGACCTTCATGGGCCTCTATCTCCTTGGACTCTCGATCAACGTCCTGACCCTGTTCGCCCTCGTCCTGGCCATCGGCATCGTGGTGGACGACGCCATCGTGGTGATCGAGAACGTCGAGCGGATCATGGCCACGGAGAAGCTGCCCGCGCGGCTGGCGGCGGACAAGGCCATCCGCCAGGTGGCGCCGGCCCTGATCGCCATCGTGCTCTCCCTGGTCGCGGTATTCGTTCCGGTGGGCTTCACCGGCGGAGTCACGGGCCAGATGTTCAAGCAGTTCGCGATCACGATCACGATCGCGGTGGTGCTGTCCGGCATCGTGGCGCTCACCCTCACGCCCGCCCTGTGCGCGCTGCTCCTGCGGGAAGCGAGCGACACCGCCCACACGAAGGGCTTCTTCGGACTGTTCAACCGCGGGTTCGCCCGGATGACGCGCGGCTATCTCGGCGGAGTGGATCATGTCTTGAGGCGGCCCCGCGGCTGGCTGGCCCTCTTCCCCATCGTGGTCGTGTTGTTGCTGGTTCTCTGGCGGCATGTCCCTCCCGCCTTCGTCCTGACCGAAGACAAGGGCTACTTCGCCGTGGCCGTGCAGCTCCCGGACGCGGCTTCGCTCCAGCGGACCGACGCCGTGGTCAAGCGCGTGGAAGGCTATCTCCGGCAGGAGTCGGCGGTGCAGAACATCGTCGCGCTGGAGGGCCTCGACATTCTCAGCCGGACCAGCCAGCCCAACAGCGCAGTCATCTTCGTGAACGTGAAACCCTGGAAGGAACGCAAGGCGAACGATTCGATCGACGCCATCACCCGGCGGCTGAGCGGACGCCTCTTCGGGATGACCGACGCCATGGGTTTCGCCTTCAATCTCCCGGAAATTCCGGGACTGGGCACGACCTCCGGAGTGGAGGCGCAGCTCCAGGCCCGGTCGGGCCAGCCGGTGGCCGATTTCGCCAACCAGGTCCAGTCCTTCGTGCAGGCGGCCAACCAGCTTCCGTCCGTCCAGGGGGTGCAATCGAACTTCCGCGCCAACGTGCCGCAGCTTTTCGTCAAGGTGGATCGAGCCACGGCCAAGGAACGGGGAGTGAACCTGAGCGATCTGTTCGGCACGCTTCAGGCGCTTCTGTCCACCCTCTACATCAACGACTTCAACCTGTACGGCCACACCTATCGCGTGCAGGCGGAGGCGGAGTCGCAGTTCCGCCAGTCGCCGGCCGATATCGGCCGTCTGTACGTTCCGGGATCGAACGGCGCGATGGTTCCCGTCTCTTCCCTCACCAGCACCCAGTTCCGCTCCGCGCCCACGCTTCTATCCCGCTTCAACGGTTTCACCTCGGCCTTGATCGCGGCCACGCCCCGCCCCGGTCACAGCTCCGGCCAGGTCATGCGGGAGTTCGACAATCTGGTGCGCTCGCGCTTCGAGCCGCAGGGCCTCGCCCTCGCCTATTCGGGCCAGTCCTACCAGGAGCGGACCTCGGGCGGAGCGGCCGGCCTGGTGCTGGTGCTCGGCCTCGTCGTGGTCTTCCTGGTTCTGGCCGCCCAGTATGAAAGCTGGTCCCTGCCCTTCGCGGTCCTGCTCGGGGTTCCGATCGGCCTCCTGGGCGCGCTCGTCGGCATCTGGGCGCGCGGGCAATCGGCCGACGTCTACTTCCAGGTCGGGCTGATCACCGTGGTCGGCCTGGCCGCCAAGAATGCGATCCTCATCGTCGAGTTTGCAAACACCCTCCGCGAACAGGGCATGTCGGTGATCGAGGCCGCGCTTCACGCCGCCCGAGACCGCTTCCGGCCCATTCTCATGACGTCGCTCGCATTCATGTTCGGCGTCAGCCCGCTGCTCTTCGCGACCGGAGCCGGCGCCGTCAGCCGGCGCTCCATCGGCACGACCGTCTTCGTCGGCATGCTCTTCGCCACCACGATCGGAGTCTTCTTCATCCCGCTCTCGTTCCGGATCATCCGGGGCGTTTCGGAGGGCCGGCGAAGGAAGGAAGAAACGCCGGCTGGAGGTGAGGCATGAAGTTCCGCGCGGCTCTCCTCTGGCTTCCGGCGCTGTTGGCGGGTTGCGCCGCCGGGCCGCACTATCGCCCTCCCGCGGAGCCTGTGGCCACGCTGCCGGTGAGAATCACGGTGACTCCGGACAGCACCCGGACGTACTTCGATTCCCTGGCCACGGCGGCGCGTGCGGACACGGCCGGGCTGCCGGTGTTTCCCGCCCTCCCGCCTCTGGCTTTGACTCCGGCCTCGATGGCCGACCTGAACTGGCGGGACGTGCTGCGCGACTCCACGTTGACCCGCCTCGTGACCATCGCCCTGAGCCGGAACCGGGACCTTGAGCAGGCGCGGGCCCGGATTCGCGAGTACCGCGCCGAGGTTCGGGTCGCGCGGGCGCCCCTGTTGCCGGATCTGTCGCTTCTTGGAAGCGTGTCCCGGAACAAGATCACCCTGGGCACGACGCTCGTCCCGCCTTATACAGCCATGGACGCGGAAGCCACCGTCTCCTGGGAGCTGGATGTCTTCGGCGGAGCCCGCCGCGGTCTCGAGGCCGCTCAGGCCGATCGGGCCTCGCAGGAAGACCTCGAGCAGGCCACGGTGCTGTCCTTGATCAGCCAGGTCGCGGACGGGTACCTGCAGCTTCTCGAGCTGGATCAGGAACGGGACATCGCCAACCAGACCGTCGCCTCGCGGAAGGTCACGCTGGGCCTGGCCCGGCGCCGGTTCGCCCAGGGCGTGATCTCCGAGCTGGACGTGCGCCAGTTCGAAGCCGAGGTGGCGGTGGCGGCCTCCCGCCTGGCGCAGGTCGAACAGCTTCGGGCCGAGCAGGAGCACGGACTTGACGTCCTCATGGGCGCAGGAGCGATATCGATTCCGGGGGGCGGGTCGCTGGCGGCCATGGCCCGAACCGTAACCGTGCCGGACTCGGTTTCGGGATCGCTTCTTCTCCGGCGCCCCGACGTGCAGGCGTCAGAACGCGCCTTCGCGGCGGCCACGGCGCGGATCGGCGTCGCCGATGCCGCCAGGCTCCCCTCCTTCGTCGTCTCCGCAGCCTACGGCTCGCAGTCCCCGAATTCCGAGGGACTGTTCAAGAAACGGGCGGAGATCTACGAGTTCTTCGGCGGAATCTCCATTCCGATCTTCGCCGGAGGGCGGCTTCAGGGAGAGGTCCAGGCCGCGCGCGCTCGAGCCGATGAGGCCCGGGACCAGTACGAGCAGACGCTGCTGGCCGCGGTGGGCGAGGCCGGGGACGCGCTGGCCGGCGTGCGGACGTCGCGCGAGAACGCGGCCGCGCTCGACCTGCAGGTCACGGCTCTTCGCCGCGCTCTGGATCTGGCCGAGTTGCGCTACCGCACCGGCGTCTCCAACTACCTCGACGTCCTCGACTCGGAACGAAGCCTCTTCGACGCCCAGCTCGAGGCGAGCCAGGCCGAGCTCAGCCAGCTCACCTCCGTGGTCCAGTTGTACAAGGCATTGGGCGGAGGCTGGCCGGCAGCCTGCGGAGACCCGACGGGGCGTTGAGCCGAATCAGAACGACCGGAACGAATGCCGCACCGGCGGCGGTTCCGTTCCGGCCGTCGGAACCGTCTCGACTCGCAGGCCCGCCGCGTCTCCGGCCCTCGCCCCGGCTCCGCCGACTGCCCGATCTCCCCGGCCGCTGGCGCCGCCGGAAGGGCCGCCTTGCCCGCACCTCCGAGATCGCATAAGCTCCAGCGGGCCGGTCCTGAATCGGCGGCACGGTTATGGCACTCGCGAAGGGAGGAGACGCATGGCCGACGGCTCCGAGGGAGGCAGCATCCTCTACTACGGCGACAATCTCGACGTCCTTCGCCGTCACGTGCGTGACGAGACCGTTGACCTCGTCTACCTCGATCCACCCTTCAAGAGCAATCAGGACTACAACGTCCTCTTCGCCGAACGGAATGGAACCCGTTCCGCCGCCCAGATCATGGCCTTCGAGGACACCTGGCGTTGGGACCAAGGCGCCGAAGCGGCCTATCTCGAGATCGTCGAGGCCGGCGGCCGCGCCAGCCAGGTCATGCAGGCATTCCGCATGTTCCTGGGCGAGAACGACATGATGGCCTACCTGGCGATGATGGCGCCGCGACTGGCGGAGCTCCGCCGCACCATGAAGCCCACCGCGTCGATCTACCTTCATTGCGATCCGACGGCCAGCCACTATCTGAAGCTTCTCATGGACGCGATCTTCGATCCCAGGAGGTTTCGCAGCGAGATCATCTGGAAACGATCCAGCGCCCACAGCGACGCCAAGCAGGGGCGGCGGATCCATGGCCACATCCACGACGTCCTTCTCTTCTACACCAAGGGCGATACTTGGAAGTGGAACGACCTGTTCACACCGTATGAAGAGTCCTACGTCGACCGGGACTATCGACTGGTCGACCATGACACCGGCCGGCGTTTCCGCCGCGACAACCTGACGGCGGCTCGGCCCGGGGGCGACACCCACTATGAATGGCGCGTGAAGAAGCGGGCCGGCCTCAGGGAACGGTGGCAGGCCGACCTCGACGACGAATACCTGAACGCGGCACCCGGCTGGGAATACAAGGGTGTGCTTCCCTACAAGGGTCGCTACTGGGCGTACTCGTTGGAGAACATGCGACGGTTCGCCCAACAGGGGCGCCTCCGTCACACCTATGATGGAACGCCGGAATACCAGCGGTTTCTCGACGAGATGCCCGGCGTGCCGCTGCAGGACGTCTGGACCGATATCACGCCGATCGTCGCCGGCACCGCGGAACGTTTGGGGTATCCGACCCAGAAGCCGGAGGCCCTGCTTGAGCGCATTATCGCGGCCTCGAGCGACGAGGGGGATACGGTCCTGGATCCCTTCTGCGGTTGCGGCACAACGGTCGCCGTGGCGGAACGTCTGAGGCGCCGCTGGATCGGCATCGATGTCACCCATCTGGCGATCTCGCTCATGAAGCATCGCCTGGCCACCGCCTTCGATCACCCTGTAAATCTCACGGTCGTGGGCGAACCGACCGATCTGGCCGGCGCTCAGGCGCTGGCGAAGGAGAGCCCGTTCCAGTTTCAGTATTGGGCCCTCGGCCTCGTCGGGGCTAGAACCGCCGACCAGAAGAAAGGCGCCGACAAGGGCGTCGACGGCCGCCTGTACTTTCATGACGAGGACCTTTCGGGCAAGCTGGGAAAGACGAAGCAAATCATCTTCTCAGTCAAATCGGGGAAGACGAGCTCCCGTGACGTCCGGGACCTCCTCGGAGTGGTTGAGCGCGAGAAGGCCCAGATCGGCGTTCTGCTCACGTTGCAGGAACCGACGCGCGACATGAGGACGGAAGCGGTCAAGGCCGGGTTCTATGAGTCGGTCTACGGCAAGCATCCGCGGTGTCAGATTCTGACGATCGCCGGGCTCCTCGTCGGCGCGCGATTGGACTGTCCTCCGATCAACGTCACGCTGAAGCGGGCTCCACGCGTGAAGGAGGAGGCGCCGGAGAGTCCCGGGCTCTTCGACGCTCCGGCCGCAGCTCGAAAGGGGCGCTGACGATCATTCCGCCCGAGACAGACGAACCCCAGCCGTCCGTGCCGGAGGTCCAGGCCGATCCGGCCGAGGAGGGAAAAGACGTGCACCCAGTCGAGCGGGTTCATCTGGCGTCCGGATCCCTGTCTTTCCGGCATCTGCTCATCGATGCGGCGATGATCGTCTTCAGCGTTCTGCTCGCCTTGAGTCTCGAGTCGTGGCACGAGCGGCACGCGCAGAGGGAACTGGCGAGGCACGCGCTGGAGAACATACGCGCCGAGCTGACGTATGACCTCTCCCGGATCGACGCCGGCCTGGTCAGGCATCAGGAGGTCGTCGACCATCTCTCGACCGAGCTGGCGGGACTGGACGCGGGCACCTGGCCGAAGGCTGAAGAGCCGCTTTACCCCACGGCCCTGTACAACTCCGCCTGGACGGCGGCGATGTCCACCGGGACGATCGCCCACATGGACCTGGCCACGGTGCAAGCGGCGTCCCGTTTCTATGAGATCAACGGCTGGAAGGATCGGATCGAAGATTCCTGGATCCGCCTCATGACGACGTCGGCTGCCGACAAGACCGCCATGCGGCAGCGGCTGACCTCGCTGCAGTATCTGGCCAGGACCTACATGGAGGTGGAACAGGAGCTGAAGAAGGCGGCAGAGGAGGCGCTGAAGGCGATTCCCGCCCGCTGACGATTTACCGGGCGCGCCACCGTCGCTCGGCCGATCGCTCTTCTGAGCTCCTCAGTCCTCCGTCTCCCCGCTGGTAGAACTTTCAAGCTTATTGAAAATCCGCTCCTCGGCCCCGACGGAAAAGTTCGCCCAATCCGGGCCGGCGGTCGGAAGTCGGGGGCCGTCCAGGACGCCGGAGGCGGAAGGCATCCGTAAACGCGGCGTGCCTGCGCTTTCGCCGGTCGCTGCGAGCGGCCGTGCGGCTGGCACCGGAGTTGCTTCGATCCGGATGTTGCCGCGGAGCGGCCCCCGGCCGGAGGTCACTCCCCGGGTCTCAGAGAAGGAGGAATTGAAATGGGACTACGAGGGCTCTTCCTTTCAGGCGCGCTGCTCCTGCTCTTCGCGGGCGGATCGGCAGCGCAGTATTCATCGTCCGGCATGGATCAGAGCCAGGGATCGAACGCAGCCACCCAGTCCATCTCCGGTACGATCAGCAACCTCACGGCGGATGCGCTGGTGATCACGACCGACAGCGGCAGCGGCATGTCGTTCAAGGTCGACTCACAGAGCAATGTTCCCGCAAGCCTCACCACCGGTGACAAGGTCCAGGTTCAGTACCGCCAGCTCAGCGATGGCACCTATGAGGTCGCCAGCCTGAGCATGCCAGGCAGCTCTCCGGCCTCGAGTGGGCCGGGCTCAAGCGCGCCGAGCTCAAACGGGATGAGCCCGAGCGGGACGAATCAGCCGGCGACCAGTCCGTCGATGGGCGGATCGAATCAGTCCGGGGCCGAGACCAGCGCGACGGCGCCTCTGAACAACACCGCTCGTCCCGCCACGGCCAGCCCGCTGCCCCTGATCGGGCTCTCGGGTCTGCTGGCGCTCGGAGCCGGCCTCGGCCTGCGCCTGGCGTCGCGGTCGTGACCCACGACTCCAGGTTCCATCCGCCGACCGCGCACCCGACCGGCAATCCCGGCGGGTGCGCGTGAGGCGATGGAACCGGAGAGGCATCATGAATCCCGACATGAATTCCGACATTGAAACGGACAAACCGGTAACAATCAGCGGCGACAGGGCGAAAGGCGGGTGGCGACGCCCGCTCAGGCTTCTCGACCGTGCTCTGATCGTCCTTTCCGTGCTCCTGCTCGCGATCTGGATCATCGCCATATTCGGCAGCCGTCTCTATCAGGACTACACGGCCCAGAGGCTCCTGGCCCGGCCCGCGACCGGTCGTTCCGACCCGGCACCAGGGGTCGGCCGGTTTCCGCCGGAAGAAGGAACGCCTCTGGGCCGGATCGAGATTCCCCGCATCGGCCTTTCCGCCCTCGTAGTGGAAGGATGGAGCAGCCGCTCCTTCCTCGCCGGGGCAGGGCACCTGGCCGGATCTCCTCTGCCCGGCCAGCCGGGCAACGTCATCCTGGCGGGACACCGTGACACGGTCTTTCGCCCGCTCAAGGATGTGCGCCTGAACGATCTCATCGAGGTGGAAACGCCGGCCCGATCCTATCTCTACCGGGTGACCTCCATCGGCGTGGACACCGAACGGCGACTGGCGCTCCCATCCGGACCGGACGCGCCCGATCTCACCCTCATCACCTGCTATCCATTCCACTACATCGGATCCGCTCCCTGGCGATTCGTCGTCGGCGCGCAATCCTGTGCCGGCACCTCGTAGCGTTGGCCGGGCCGGATGAGATCTCGGTTACGCCAGCCGCTTGTCGGCCAGCCGCCAGTGTCTCACCAGGATTCGTCGCGAGGCGCCGGAGATGGTCCCGCACCCACGTGTCTCATTCCACTCCGCTCGCGTTTCTCATCCTGAATCCGGACCCCGACGATCGGGGTATGCCGGTTGAGCGTCGTGATGCTATTCTCGGGGTGGCAACCGTGGTCTGAACCAGCAATGAACGGAACCCACCGTGAGCAACCGCAGCCGGATATTGATCGTCGACGATCAGGAGTCCGTGCGCCTGGGCCTGCAGAAGCTTCTGACCGACCGGGGGCACGAGACCGCGTCGGCGCCGGACGCCGAGAGCGCGCTGGAGAACACGCTGTCCTGGTCTCCGGATCTGATCATTGTCGATCTCAATCTTCCCGGCAAGGACGGGCTGGAGCTCGTCGCCGAGTTGCAGGAACGCGGCGAGAACGCGACCGTGGTGGTCTTGACCGGTCATGGGTCGATTGAAAGTGCGATCGAGGCCACGAGACGCGGGGTCTTCGATTATCTGATCAAGCCGGTCCAGCCCGAACGGCTGAAGACCGTGATCGACCGGGGCCTGGAACGCACCTCCCTGCGCCGCGAGGTGCTCGAGCTCCGGCGCGAGATCATGAGAAGCGGCCGGCTCGATTCCCTCATCGGGACTTCGCCGCAGATGATGTCGCTCTACCGGATGATCGAACAGGTGGCCCCGCACGACGCCGCCGTTCTCATCGTGGGCGAAAGCGGGACGGGCAAGGAGCTGGTCGCTCGGACGCTGCACCGCCTCAGCCCGAGAACCAACCGTCCGTTCGTGGCGATCAACTGCGCCGCCATTCCCAGCACGCTTCTCGAGAGCGAAATCCTGGGCCACGAGAAGGGCGCGTTCACCGGAGCAACGGCGGCCCGGGCCGGATGCTTTGAGCGGGCCCACGAGGGCACGATACTCCTGGACGAGATCGGAGAGATGCCGGCCGATCTCCAGAGCAAGCTGCTTCGCGTGCTCGAGGATCACAAGGTGCAACGGTTGGGCGGCAGCCGCGAGGTCACCGTGGACGTCCGAGTCCTCGCTGCGACCAATGCCGCTGTCGAGCGGCTTCTCGAACAAGGAAGCCTCCGGCATGATCTCTATTTCCGCCTCAACGTTGTCACCCTGGAACTACCCCCTTTGCGCGGGCGGCCGGGGGACATTCCCGTCCTGGCCGAGCACTTCCTGGAGGAGTTCCGGGGGGAAACGCGTCCCGGCGTGACCGGCTTCTCCGATTCGGCCATGAACCTGCTCCTGGCGCATCGCTGGCCGGGCAACGTCCGGGAGCTCAGAAACGCGGTCCAGCGGGCCGTGATCATCTGCGAAGGAGGAGAAATCCAGGCCGAGCACTTTCCCTCGACCGTGCGCACGCGGCCCGCGGTCGCGGTTCCGACCGGCCGGCCATCGATCGCGGTTCCGATCGGCGCCTCGATCGGAGAGGCGGAGCAGGCCCTGATCACCGAAACCCTGCGAGTCTACGGCGGCGACAAACCGAAAGCTGCCAGCGTTCTCGGGATCAGTCTCAAGACGTTGTACACGAGGCTGCACGCCTATGGAACGGAGTCCGCCGGCCACTCCATCCCGGTGGAAGGCGCCGGGGCGGCTGCGGCCGACGCCGCCATCCAGCGAGACGTTCCGCAGTAGAAGAACAGGAGCCGAACGCATCATGCGTTTGAATTCACAGGGCCGATCGCTCCTCGTGCTTCCCCTTCTGGCGCTCCTCCTGGTGGCCGTCTCGGGCTTGGTCGTGCTGACCGACGCGGTCGTTCTTGGATGCCGGCAGGCCCGGGTCGAGGCCGGGCTCGTCACCGGCAGTGTGCGCCGGCAGCTTGCGCAGTCGCTTGTGGCAGCGCCTCCGGATTCGCTGCCGGCGTGGAGCCGCGACGCCCGCCTGCGGGACGTCTTCACCGACGGGTTGGCCCTGGCGCCATCCGTGCTGAGCGTGGCTGTTATCGATACGACCGGTCGGGCCCTGGCTCATTCGGAGCCTTCGCTCGTGGGCGCCATCGTCCCTCCCTACCCTCTGCTGCCCGACGTGCGGAGCCTGGCTCAGGCGCTCCGAGTTCTACATCAGCTCCGGCGCGACCCCACGGTGTATCAGGTGGAGACCGTGCTGGAGCGCGGCGGCCGGGCGTTCGGAACCATCCGGGTGGCCCTGGCCGGCACGTTTCTCTGGGAGTCGGTCAAGGAAGCCGCGCGCCGCGGGCTGTCCGCGGCCGTCATCATCATCTCTCTGGCCGTGCTCGCCGGAATCCTCCTGGCGCGCGTGGCCGAGGGGCGGGCCCGGCTCCTCAAGGAAGGAATCGCGGCCATCCGGGAAGGGAGGTTTCAGGAGAGGCTTCCGGAAACCGGTGCGGACGAGTTCGGGATGCTGGCGCGCGAGCTGAACCTTCTCGGGGCCCAATTCGCCAGAGAAGGCCCTCGATTGCAGGCACCCCCAGATGGCGGCGGGAACGGCGGCCCGGGACCGGCGCTCGACGCCGCCGGCGCCAACCAGGCCCGCGTGCTCGCCCGACTCGGAGAGACCGCGGCCGGCGTCGCCCACGAGCTTCGCAATCACCTGCAGGTTGTGCAGCTCGAGCTTGACCAGTTGAAGCACCGCGACCACCTGACTCCGGAGGAATGGAAACAGCACGTGGAAAGCGCGGCGCGCGGCGTGGAGTCGCTGGGCGGCGCGGTGCGAGGCTTCCTCAAGGTGGCCCGGGTGCGGCCGCTGGCGCTGCAGTCGGTTCAGGTCAACGACCTTCTCCGGAACATCGGCGAGGAGACGCAGGTGGAGTGTCTCGTCGCGGGGGTGCGCCTCGAGCTCGACCTGGACCCGGCGCTGCCGGAGATCGCGGCGGACCCGGAAGTGCTTCGACAGGCCATTCACAATCTGATCCGGAACGGCCTCGAGGCCCTGAGCGGAAGGGACGGAAAGATCGTTCTTCGCACCACCGTCTCCGGCGGGACGATCGAGATCTCTGTCATTGACAACGGCTCCGGTTTTCCGCCTGAAGTGCTCGACCACGCCTTCGATCTGTTCTACACGACCCGCACGGACGGCAGCGGGGTCGGATTGTCCATCGTCCGCCAGTCGGCGGAGATGCACGGAGGAGAGGTCGAGATCCACTCCGCGGACGGGAGGGGAACCGAGGTCGTCCTGGCATTGCCGCTCAGGCGGGCGTTCTGAGCAGATGATTCCTTCCTTCGCCGGAAAGCGCTCCCTGCTGATCGGCACGGTCATGGTCGTGCTCGGATCCCCCGGATGCGCCCTCCTGCGGCACTCCGTCCCCGTCGAGCCGAACAAACCATCGTCAACCACGGCAGCCAACCAACCGATGGGGCCGGCGGGGCTGATCGGGCCTCGGTCGCCGGCGGTGGGGCCTCAACTGCCGGTCGGGCCTCAATTGCCTGCCGGCAGCGATTCGGCTGGTCCCGCGTCGCCGGACAGCGCGATGGCCAACACGGCGGCCGCGACGGCGCCCGCGCCCGCGACGCCTTCCCCGGCGGTTGCAGAGACCGCGCCCGTCGCGCCTTCCGGGCGAATCTCCATCGGCCTCTCCGAGGAAGAACGGAACCGCCTCCTGAGCGCTGCGCGCCTCGACCTGGAATCCGCCCAGACCGGGCTCACCTCCTTCGGAGATGGCGGCTCGGGGGGCGTCGCCGATCTTGTACAGACCATCAAGGACCTCATGAAAGCGGCTCAAGCGGCCGAAGGCCGGGATGACCTGCAGGCGGCGGCGGCACTGGCCCACAAAGCGCGGCTCCTGGCGGCAAACCTTCGGTCGCATTGAGCGTTCCACTTCGAGCGGAGCCTATTTCGGATCCATGCGCATCGAACCCGGCTCGGTCGGCCCGTAGAACGTCGGCGCATTCGACGGCCGTTCCGCCGACATGGCCTGGTTGGCCATGCTCTCCGAGCTCTCCGAACCTCCCACGTTCTGGGTGACGGCGATCCCGGTCCCCGGCGTCCGCTCCACGAGCACGATGGCCACCTGGCGGCGGTCGGGGCCCTGGCCCCACCCGCTCTCTTCGGACTCCGGTGGCGTCTGGCCATAGCTCACCGTCTGGTACCGGCTGATCTCGTCCAGGTCCTTGCTCGCCAGGTAGCGCAGCGCTGCGTCCGCCCGGCGTTCACCGAGCCCCAGGTTGTAGGCCTCGGTGCCGATCGGATCGGTGAAGCCAAGCAGCTCGATCAGGTACTGCGGGTTCTTCTGAATCTGATCGGACGCCTGGTCCAGAATCGCCCGCGCCGAGTCGGAGATCGCATCCTTATCGAAGGCGAAGTGGATGCGGAATCGCGCCGCTTCCCGATACCCGACGTCGCCGAGAGCCATCTTGCCGGCGGCATCGGCGGCGTTGGACGCCTGATCCGCCTTGGCCGCGGCCGCGGTCGCGGTTCCCTGGGTCGATTGCAGACTGGCCCCGAGCTGCCCGTTCGCCTGCGCGATTTGGCGATCCAGGTCAGCGACCTGATCGCGAACGTATCCGCGAGTTGCGCACCCGGCGGAGCCCAAGACGAACAGCGCCGCCAGAGCGCCCCAGTACAACCTGTATGGTCTCATCTTCCCTATCCTCCGGTTTCGTGGTTTCAGCCCGACGCCGCGCTCGAAGCACGACGCTCGATCCCAGGCCCGGCGCGATCACGGCGCTCACCGTTGAATACGGGCTTGAGCTCAAAAGGGGCCGACGAGCTTCACTTTCGAGCTTGTGGGAGGTTCGCAAACACGAAACGTGCCGGAGTCCCCGGTCTGCCTCTCGCGCGTGCAATCCCTTGCCCTTGCGGTCGAAGGACTCCATCCGAACCCGACGTTCTCATTTGGATGTGCAACCGCTACAAGGGGAAGGAGCGTCTTACAAACGCGCATTGCGGGCAGAGCGCGGTCGGGCCGGCAACGGGCGATCAGGAACATCCGGCGCGCTGGATCGGGGCTGAGAGGGGGCGGCACGGCGTTTGCCTCAACCAGCGACCAGTAACCCTCGGCGCGGAAAAGAAGGCGGAAAGGCGATGGGCGGACACGCGGCTTTCGGAACACGCACACCCGGCTGGTGGTTGCTGGCGCCGGTTATCCTCGCTTCAGCTCTCCTGCCCGGTTGCAGCCGCCATCAGCAGTTGATCACCGTTCCCAGAGGCACGGAGATGGTCGCGACCCTGGAAAGGACCCTGGTTCCCGCCCTGGAGCGACCCGGACAGCGGCTCGATGCCCTGATCTCCCAGGCGGTCTGGATCGACGGCCGGGTGGCGGTTCCGAAAGGCGCGATGGTCGAGGGCGAGATCGGCGACGCCGGAAAGCGCGGAGATGCGGACTCCGCGGGCAGGGCGGACGGCGGCGGCAAGGAGCACGGAACAGCGCCGTACAGATCGGGACGGGCGCGGATTCTCCGGGTGCTTCAATTTCACACCCTGATGCTGCCGTCGCAGGCGCCGCTCAGCATCGACGTGACGCCGGTCATGGTGCGGGATCGGCTGCCGGCCGGGCAGAAGGTCGTGATCCGCATCCGGAAGCCGATTCAGGTTCCGCGCGCGGCGTAGCTAAAGCAGCCGCAGCCTCTCACCACGTGTCCACGACCACGACGCGGTTTGCTCAGACCGCGAGATCCGCCGCCGGCAGGAACCGCGGCGGATGCCGCAGTTTCGTCGCCTGCTCGAAGGCGTAGGCCAGGCGGATGAGCTTGCCTTCGCTCCAGGCCGCGCCGAAGAACGAGATTCCGACCGGAAGGCCGAACACGTAGCCGGCCGGAACGGTCAAGTCGGGATAGCCCGCCACGGCCGCGGGGGACGAGCTGCCGCCGGTAAAGTGGTCTCCGTTGACCAGATCGATGGTCCAGGCCGGGCCTCCGGTCGGCGCGACGATCGCGTCCAGGTTGTGTTTGGCCAAAGTCGCGTCGATGCCCTGGATCCGGGAGAGCTTGCGGCACTTGCTGAGCGCCTTTTGATAAGCCTTGTCGGTGAGCGGGCCCTTGAACTGCGCCTGGGTGAAGAGCTCCTGGCCGAAATAGGGCATCTCGGTGTCGGCGTGCTGGCCGTTGTACGCGATGATCTCGGCGAGGGACTTGACCGGAGCGCCGGGACCCAGCGCGGCCAGGTAGGCGTTCAGATCCGCCTTCAGCTCGTAGAGAAGCACGGTCAGCTCGGCATCGTCGAACTTGCCCATGGTCTCGATGACCACGGGATCGATGACCTCGGCGCCGCCCTTCCGGAAGACGTCGAGCGCCTCCCCCATCAACCGGTCGACCTTGTCGTTGAAGCCGAAGAAGCTGCGCGCCACGCCGATGCGGGCTCCGCGGAGTCCGCCCGGATCAAGATAGCCGGTATAATCCTCGACCTTGGCCGGCTGCGTCAACGTGGCCGGATCATCCGGATCGCGGCCCGCCAGGATGGTCAGGAGCGTCGCCGCATCGGCCACCGTCCGCGCCATCGGGCCGGCCGTGTCCTGCGTATGGGAGATCGGGATGATCCCGGCGCGGCTGATCAGGCCCACGGTCGGCTTGAGGCCGACGATGCCGCAGGTCGAGGACGGACAGACGATCGAACCGTCGGTCTCCGTCCCGACGCCCACGACCGCGAAATTCGCCGAGATGCCGGCGGCGGTGCCGGAGCTGGATCCGCAGGGACTGCGATCGAGAGCGTAGGGATTGCGGCACTGGCCTCCGCGACCGCTCCATCCACTGCTGGAATGCGTCGAGCGGATGTTGGCCCACTCGCTCAGATTGGTCTTGCCCAGGATCATGGCTCCGGCGTCGCGCAGGCGGCGAGCCACGAAGGAGTCCTTGGGAGGGGTCGACCCGAGCAGCGCCAGCGAGCCAGCCGTGGTCATCATGCGGTCGGCGGTGCCGATGTTGTCCTTGATCAACACCGGAACGCCGTGCAGCGGCCCGCGCGGACCCTTGGCCTTTCTCTCCTCGTCCATCTGCGCGGCGAGGTCCAGCGCATCGGGATTGGTTTCGATGACGGACCGGAGCCCGGTGTGCCGTTCGATGCCCTGCTCCTGCTCCTTCTCGGAGCCGCCGCTGTCCACGTCGAGGAGACCGATCCGCGCCAGATAGAGCACGGCCAGGGAATGGGACGAGTAGGTGCCGCCGCTCAGGATCTTCTGGAGATGAGCGAGGTCGATCTCCTCCAGCTCGAAGTGCGCCGCCGCCTTCGTCACGGGCGACGGCGGGGCTTCCTCGTTCTCCTCTTCGCCTCCGG
This sequence comes from Candidatus Eiseniibacteriota bacterium, assembly GCA_963833505.1. Lineage (GTDB taxonomy): Bacteria > Eisenbacteria > RBG-16-71-46 > CAIMUX01 > CAIMUX01 > CAWHYG01. The sequence continues at coordinate 484,551 of CAWHYG010000004.1, forward strand.
GAGGAGCCGGCTTTCCCTCTTCTTCCGCCGGCCGTTTCTCCTCGGTCTGTCCGAAGGCCCGCCCGGTCAGACCCGCCGCGCCTGCGAGCGCCCCGGCGCGCAGGAAATCCCGCCGTTTCCAGCTTCTGCCCGAAGACCCCGTCTCTCGCTTCATCTCGACTCCTTGGCTGTCCGCTGCCCGCGATGGCCGCCTGCCTCGAGCAGCTCGCGCCTCCGTTCCGGATCGATCACACCCAGGGAATGTTATACCGCTCGATCTCCGCGCCCAGCGCGGAAAGCCTGCTCTCGATCGTCTCGTAGCCGCGATCAATGTGATAGACGCGATGCACGTGCGTCTCCCCCGTCGCCACCAGCCCCGCGAGCACGAGGGCGGAGGAGGCGCGAATATCGGTGGAGGTCACGTGAGCGCCCGAAAGCGAATCGGTGCCGCGCACCGTGGCCACGCTGTGCTGAAGCCGGATGTCGGCCCCGAGCCGGTGCAGCTCGGGCACGTGCGTGAATCGATCAGGATAGATGGTGTCGGTGATGACGCCGGTGCCGTCGGCCACGCAGAGGAGGGCCATGAACTGCGCCTGGAGATCGGTCGGAAAACCGGGATAGGGCTGGGTCGTGACGTCGATCGACCGCAGGCGCGTCGCCGTTCCGCCGGACAAGGACGCCGTCGTCGACACCGCCGCCCCGGCGCCTCGCCGATCCCGGCCTGAGCGCCGGTCGGCCGGAGCGGCCGCCGGTTCGGCCTGGGAGCGCGCGCTCTCGTCCGGAAACGTCGAAGCTCCGACCCGGATGCGGTTCGGGTCCGCCGCCACCGGCACGCCCATCTCCCGCAACCGGTCGAGGACAATGGTCAGGTGATCGGCGCGGACGCCGGTCAGGGTCACATCGCCGCCGGTGATGGCCGCGGCCGCCAGGTACGTCCCCGCTTCGATCCGATCCGGGATGTTCTCGAACTCGATCGGATGCAGCGCCTCGACGCCCTCGATCGTGATCGTCGTCGTCCCCTGGCCCGAGATGCGCGCTCCGGCCGCGTTCAGGAAATCCGCCAGGGCGGCGATCTCCGGCTCTCGCGCCGCGTTTTCGATGACGGTCGTCCCGCGCGCCAGCGCCGACGCCATGAGGACGTTGCCGGTCGCCCCGACGCTGGAGAGATCAAAGGAGACAAGGGCTCCCCGGAGTCCGCCGGGAGGAGCCTCGGCCGCGATGTAGCCCTCCTCGAGCCGGACGATTGCGCCCAGAGCCTGCATGCCCCGCACGTGCAGGTCGACCGGCCGCGGTCCCCAGGCGCAGCCGCCCGGAAGCGACACCCGCGCGCGCCCGAATCGGGCCAGGAGCGGACCCAAGGCGTAGACCGAAGCCCGCATCTTGCGGACGATGTCCCACGGGGCTTCGTGGGAGCTGAGGTTCGAGGCGTCGATTTCGAAGCAGTGGTCGGTGTAGCCGCCGCGCGCTCCGAGCCGCTCGATCAGCTCGAGCATCGTGACGACGTCCTTCAGGTGCGGCACGCGGCGGATCAAGGTGCGCCCGGGGATGAGAAGCGCCGCCGCCATCATCGGCAAAGCGGCGTTCTTGGCGCCGCCGATCTCGATCGTGCCTTCGAGCCGCGTTCCCCCGCGGATGCGAAATGCGTCCATGCCCCGCCTCTCCCGCCTGCCTGCTGCCCGCTGAACCCGACGCTCCCGGACCGGGCGCAGTGTAGCGCGGATCGTGCGCGGCCTCAATCGGCGGGCGAAACGGCGCCACGGGGAAGGAGCGAACGGGGGGCGAAGGCCGGGTCTCAGAGGCTCTACCCGGCTTTTGCGGGTGCGCCAGGTCTTGGCCATTTCGCCCGGCTTTACGGGTGCGCCTGGTCTCAGCCGCCCCGGCTGGCTTTGCGGGTGCGCCGGGTCTCAGCCGCTCCGCCCGGCTTGGCGGTGCGACCAGCTCCAGCCGTCGGCGCGGACTTGTCCTTGGTCGGCGCGGGTCGACGGGGACGCTGTTTCTCCGAAATCGACTTGATGATCACCTGCTCCTCGCCGTCGGGGTCGATGGGCACCCGGGCTCGGCGCACGGCAGTGGCGATCAGCGATCGGAGGGCGGCCTGGTCCAACTCGCTCGCCTCCCTCAGCACCCGGTGCCGGGCCCTCTTTCCGGACCCGGTGAGCAAGCCATCCGGGTCGGGGAGCAACGCCCCCTGGAGAAAGAACAGGCTGACCCACCGCGGGAAGAGGGCCAGCGACAGGACCGCGTCGGACGCCCGATCGTTCGGCCCGAATCCGATGGCGAGTGCGTTGTAGTTGTCGTAGACCAGGACCAGGGCGCCCGGAAGCAGGCGGCGCAGCTTGCCGAAGGCCTCCCGGGCCAAGGCGGCAATGTCCGGTGTGTATCGATCGATGAAGCCGCCCAGCTGCTTTTCAGGTGGTTTCATTTGATGTCCCAGGCCGCGCCTCAATGCGCCAGTTCCCGGAGGAGCTCGCCCCCACGCAACGTCGGAGAAGGTGTCATGACGAGCCTAGGCGTCCGTCCGTCTCCGCTCCGTCATCATCTTCCACTGCCAGAGTCCGTCCGTGGTCGCCCTCGGCAACCGGTGACCCGTCTGGCGCGCCACCATCACGATCTGCCCACGGTGATGCGCCTCGTGGGCCACGAAGTATGTTAACACGTGCCCGACATCGAGGGAGAGATTCCGCCAGACGTAGCCCTTCGACGGCGGAACCCGGCCTCCCGAAGCGAGGCCCAGCTCGAGAAGCGCCTCCATCCCGGCGCCGCTTCGCGGTAGCGCGGCGACAAGCTGGCGGATCGTGACCCCATGATGATCGACGCGAGCCGGGGTCGTGATTCCATGCTCCCGACCCAGAGTCTTGAGCCACCCGCACCGGCTGTTGTGCAGGTGGGCCGCGATCGCACGGACCGTCCGACGACCGGCCTCCGGAACGGAGAGATCCCAGAGCTCCGAAGGCAGGTCCCCGATGAGCCGCATCGTGACCTGGTTGTTCGTCCGCCAGGCGGACAGGAGGCTGGCGGCCAGGTCAGGTGATGGTCGCAAGGCACATCCTCCTCATGGCGTCGTCGCCATTGCCGGTCTCCTTTCCCCGGTGAGAGCCGTCCGGCCGCCATCCGATCTCGGAGTCAGGGGACTCGTCTCATCCGCGCCGACTGCGCCCGCCACGCCAACAGCCCTCGCCATCGGCCGGCGAGATCACGAAAACCCTCCATCCTCTCAAAGCAACCACCCGCCGCCATGAGATCCAGCGCCGAGTCTACTTGATCGGGAGCCAGTTCGACCGCGAAGAGCCCGCCGGGCGCGAGCACCTGCGCCGCTTGCGGGAGCAATGCCCGAAAGGGACCCAGGCCGTCCCGCCCGCCGTCCAGCGCTTCCAACGGCTCATGATCCCGGATTTCCGACGCCAGTGATGGGATGTCCCTCGTTCGTATGTAGGGAGGATTGGACACGATGACCGAGGCACGTCCGCTTCCGAACGCGGCGAGCAGATCCCCTTGCGCCAGAAGCACGCGCCCGGCGAGATCACCGGGACCGTTCGGGGATTTCGCTTGGGATCGGGTCGCCGCTTGTCTCTGACCGAGACCACCGACATTCCCCGCCTCGTCCGGATCCGTCTGCCCGCGCCGGCATCGCTCCAGGTTTCGGCATGCCCACGTGAGCGCCGCGGGCGATCGGTCGCATCCGATTCCGATCCACTCCGGAAATCGGTGCAGAAGCGCGAGGAGAATGGCTCCGGAGCCCGTGCCCACGTCGATCACGACCGGCCGGGCCGCCGATCCAGGCTCCGCGCCGGCGCCGAATCCAACATCGATTCCGGAGGATCGAACGGCAGACAATCCCCGCGCGCGATCGCGCTCCATCGCCCGCATGGCCGCGCTGACGCGCTCCACCAGGATCTCCGTCTCGCTCCGCGGTATCAACACCCCCGGTCCCACCTCGAGATCGACCTCACAGAACGGCACACCGCCCAGCACGTACTGAAGCGGCTCGCGGACGAGCCTTCGCTGGAGCAGAACCGTGAACCGGGCGATCGCCTCCTCCGGAAGAGGCACCGAGGGATCGCGACGGAGAAACGTCACGCGATCGAATCCGGCCGCGTGAGCCAGAAGGTACTCCGCTTCGAGAAGCGGATTGCCGGCGCCGATCTCCCGCAGCCTCTGGGCAGCGTCGCGGATCAACGCGGGCGCGGTTTCCCAGGCACTCATGGTCACACCGGCCTCATGGCGACACGGCCGCGGGCCGGGGCCTCGCCAGACGAATCTCCAACGTACTCATGGTCACACCGGCTTCATCGCGACCGCCGCGGGCCGCAACGCGGCCTCGCCCGATGGCCCCATCCTCTCGGCCCGTCGCCGTTCACAACCGTCCGTCACTGGATCGTCGCGGCGGGTTCATGAATCATGCGCGCTACACCGCGCTGCTGAGCTTCGCCTCCGTGTCCGCCAGGCGGAGCGCCTGGAGCAGCGGATCCAGCGCCCCTTCCATGACCGCCGCCAGGTTGTACAAAGTCAGCCCGATGCGATGGTCGGTGACGCGCCCCTGAGGGAAGTTGTAGGTGCGGATCTTGGCGCTTCGATCCCCGGTCGAGACCATGCTCTTGCGGGCGGCGGCGGTGGCCTTCTCCTGCTCCTGCTGCGCCCGGTCGAGCAGCCGAGCCCGGAGGATCTTGAGCGCCTTGGCCTTGTTCTTGAGCTGGCTCCGTTCGTCCTGGCATTGCACGACGAGGCCCGTGGGCAGATGGGTGATGCGCACCGCCGAGTCGGTGGTGTTCACGCTCTGCCCGCCGGGACCGGAGGACCGGAACACGTCGACCTTGAGATCCCGCTCGTTGACGTCGACCTCGACGTCTTCCGCTTCCGGAAGCACGGCCACGCTGACGGCCGAGGTGTGGATGCGGCCCGCCGCCTCCGTCTCCGGCACGCGCTGCACGCGGTGGACGCCGCTTTCGAACTTCATCGTCCCGAAGGCCTCTTCCCCCTCGATCAGGAAGATGACCTCCTTGAATCCGCCCAGCTCGGTGCCGCTTGAGCTCAAGAGCTCGAAACGAAGCCCCTTGGTTTCGGCGAACTTCGTGTACATGCGGAACATGTCGCGGGCGAAGAGCGCGGCCTCCTCGCCTCCGGTGCCCGCCCGGATCTCGACCATGGCGCCCTTGGAATCAGCCGGATCGCGCGGGATGAGGAGCAGCTTGAGGTTCTCCTCCGTCTCCTGGCAGCGCTTCCGGGCGCCGTCGATCTCCTCGCGGGCCAGCGCAGTCAGCTCGGGATCGTCTCCACTGGCGAGGACCTCGTCGAGCTCCTGAAGCGACCGGAGCGCGGCGTCGTGCTCAGCCATGGCATCCAGCAGCTCGATCGCGTGGTTTCTCTCGCGCCCGACGCGGCGCATCTCCCGCGCGTCCCCGAGGATCTTGGGGTCGGAAATCTGCCGATCCAGCTCGACCAGCCTTTCCTTGAGCTGATCGCGGGTTCTCAAGAGCTCCTGCATGGGCCTTCCTCGATCGACCGGTCGTTCGAAGCCTGGGCCGGAATCCCGCCGGCGATCGGTTCAAAAACAAGCTCCCGGCAGCGTGGAACCGCCGGGAGCCGCTCTTGCCCCAAGCCGGCTACTTCGAAGTCTTCTCCGCTCCGGCGGCCGCAGCCGCCGTGTTCTCGCGGGAGTACTTCCGGTTGAACCGCTCGATCCGGCCGGCCGTGTCGATCAGCTTCTGCTTGCCCGTGTAGAACGGGTGGCAGTTGGAGCAGATTTCGATATGGAAATCCTTGCCCATCGTGGAGCGCGTTTCGAAGCTGAAACCGCACACGCAGGTGACGCGCGTCTTTCGGTAGTTGGGATGGATATCCGCTTTCATCGAACCTTACCTCCTCCGCCGGAAGCCGTTCTGGACATAACCGCTTTAGTGTAGCGCATCCCCGGCTCGGGTGGCCAGCCGGGTTTTGCTCAGACGCCAACCGGTCGCAACCAATTGCCAGATCGAAAGCTACGTGAGACCGACTGAGGCCGCCGCCGGCCCGCCGAAGAATCCTCTCGCGTTCCTGGAGCCCTCCGGCGCCCGTCGGCGGCCCCGGCATCGCCGTCGGCACTCACCCGTCCGTCAGGCGTTCATCGACTCCAGGAACTTCCGGTTCGTCTTGGTCTGGCTCATCTTCTCGACCAGGAACTCCATCGCCTCGACCGCGTTCATCTCGGAGAGGAACTTCCGGAGGATCCAGATCTTCCGCAGATCCGTCTCGGGCAGAAGAAGCTCTTCCTTCCGCGTTCCGCTCTTGTTCAGGTCCATGGCGGGGAAGATCCGCTTGTCGGAGAGCTTCCGGTCGAGCACGAGCTCCATGTTGCCGGTTCCCTTGAACTCCTCGAAGATGACGTCGTCCATGCGCGAACCGGTTTCGATGAGCGCCGTGGCGATGATCGTGAGCGATCCGCCCTCTTCGATGTTCCGCGCCGCGCCGAAGAAGCGCTTGGGCCGGTGCAGGGCGTTGGCGTCGACGCCTCCGGAGAGGATCTTGCCCGAATGCGGAACGACGGTGTTATACGCGCGGGCCAGACGCGTGATGGAATCGAGCAGGATGACGACGTCCCGCTTGTGCTCGACCAGACGGCGCGCCTTCTCGATGACCATCTCGGCCACCTGCACGTGCCGCTCGGCCGGCTCGTCGAAGGTCGAGGAGATCACCTCGGCCTGCACCGACCGCTCCATGTCGGTGACTTCTTCGGGGCGCTCATCGATCAAGAGCACGATCAGCATGATCTCCGGATGATTCTCGGTGATCGCGTTGGCGATCTTCTGGAGGATCATGGTCTTGCCCGCCTTGGGCGGGGAGACGATCAGGCCCCGCTGGCCCTTTCCGACCGGCGCCAGGAGATCGATGATCCGCGTGGAAAGGTCGCGGTTCTTCATCTCCAGGTTGATCTTCTGGAGCGGATAGAGCGGGGTCAGGTTGTCAAAAAGGGTCTTTTCCTTGGCGACTTCCGGACTCTCGAAGTTGACCGCTTCAACCCGCAGCAGGGCGAAATAGCGCTCGCCATCCTTCGGCGGGCGCACCTGGCCCTGGATCGTGTCGCCGGTCCGGAGGTCGAAACGCTTGATTTGAGAAGGAGAGACGTAGATGTCGTCGGCGCTCGGCAAGTAGTTGTAATCGGGCGACCGGAGAAAACCGTATCCCTCGGGCAGGATCTCGAGCACGCCGGTCGAGAAGATCAATCCGTTCTTCTGGGTCTGCGCCTCCAGGATCTTGAAGATCAGATCCTGCTTGCGAAGGCCGCTGACCCCCTGGATTCCGAGCTCCTGGGAGACCCGCATCAGGTCTGAAACGGTCCGCCGCTTCATTTCACTGATGTCCATGGAGGCGGCTTCCGCCCCCGGCGCAGTCTCGGAGACGGGCGCGACCGGGCTTTCCGTAATGTCGTTTTCAGTCGTTTGGTTCTTCATGACGTTGGTCGGTATGTGCTCTGGGTGGTTGGTTTAGGAGCGGTACGGCCCGAACGGGCCCCGCGTTTACCTGCCGTTGCCGTGGAGGCCTACCGCCGTGGACAACCAATCAACCGGCGACTTGTCAAACAGGGGAGACTTCCTGGTGGAAGGGCCGAGCGGGCCCTCCCGGCGGCAACTGGGAAACATCGTATCCCCACCCGCCTCGCCTGTCAACGGCTGTCTTGAAGTTTCTCCCCCGGCTCCTCTGTCCCGGCCCCTGGATTCGTCCCGGCGTCGGCCGTCATCGCCTCATCCTGGTTCTGTCGATAGAGGCCCCGGATCGCCCTTCCGGCGCGTTCCATCGGGTCCTCCGCCCGCCCGCCGAGCCGGGCGGCCGCCCAATCCGGATCATTTCGGACCGCTGTGAGCCACTCGTGAGCAAAGGCTCCCGACCGGATCTCCTCCAGGACCGCATCCATCCGCCGGCGCACGTCCGCACCGATCACGCGCTCTCCCCGGGTCAGGTCGCCGAACAGGGCGGTCGGGCTGATCCGCCGCCTCATCCCCTCCACTCCGAAATGTTCCACCAGTTCCGCGGTCAATCGCAACTGCTGAACGCACTCCAGATAGGCCATCTCCTCCGGATAGCCGGCCTGGACCAGGGTTTCAAAGGCGGCCCGGCACAGGGCGTTCATTCCACCGCAGAGAACCGCCTGTTCGCCGAACAGGTCCACTTCGGCCTCGTCCCCGGAGGTCGTTTCGAGCACGCCGGCGCGCGCGCAGCCGATGCCGCCGGCGTAGGCGCGGGCGCGGTCTCGCGCCTCGCCGGAAACATCCCGATGCACCGCCAGGAGCGCGGGGATTCCGCTCCCCTCCTCGAATCGCGTGCGCAGTTGCACGCCGGGCCCGGCCGGTGCAACCACGACGACGTCCCAGGAGGGATGAAATCCGGGCGAGTCGAACCGGAGCGCGAAACCGTGCGCGAAGACGAGAGCCTTGGTGCGGGCGCCGGCGCCCAGGTCCGAGGCCAGGGCCTCGCAGATCTTCCGGTGCGTCTCATCCGGAGTCAGGACGGCCACGAGATCCGCCTGCCCCGCGAGATGCTGCGGAGCGATCACGGCGAATCCCTCGGCCGAGGCGCGGTCCGCGCCGGCTCCGCCGGGGCGTGCTCCCACGACCACGGCGAAGCCGGAGTCCCGGAGATTCAGCGCCTGGGCGCGCCCCTGGTTGCCGTATCCAAGGATGGCCAGGGTCCATCCCCGAATGGAATCGGGCGGACAGTCGCCGGCGCGAAGGAGGGGAAGCATCGCCTCACGTCCGTCCCGGGATCAGTATCCGAGAAGGCCGCTCGCCTTGACCGCCGTCGCCTCGACGTCGTCCCCGGTCAAGGGAAGCTCCACCTTCCACTGGCCGCGCGGCAACAGCTGGTCCGTCGAAACGTGCACGCGGCCGATCTCTTCGTCCGCCTCGTTGTACAGGATGAACTCCGCGCGCACGTACTGGTACCGGCGGTTCCCCTTGTTGGCGACGGTTCCCACGATCATCTTCGTCGTCGTCGAAGTGACTCCGGCGGATGCCTCGACCGCACCGGTCGCGCCCTTGGCGCCGGTGGTCTTGGCGTTGGAGGTCTTCGAGGCGGCGCCGGCCTTCGCGCCCGCGACCGGCGGCTTCGCGACGGCCGTCGTCTTGACCACCTTGGTCGAGACTTCCGGAGCCTTGGCCCAGACGATCGCCCCCTCCGGCGCGAACTTGCTGCTGGCCTGCTCGGTGCCGTTCAGGAACCCGTAGGCCAGCCCGAGCTGCCAGTAGAACCAGACCTGATAGGATTTCCCGGCGGAGTCGTCGAAAGCCAGGATCTGATCCGGCTTGCTGTCCTCGAGATAGTGCCGCTTGAGGTCGCTCCCGGGGAACTTCTCGGCGATCTCGCCCGCCGTGGCCGGATCCACCGTAGTGCCGCTCCGAAGAGCCCGGCCGAAGATCGCCCGGTCGATCATGCCCTGCCGGCTGTTCGTCGCCTTCGAGTCCAACTCGCCGAGAATCTCGCGATACGAGCTTTCCCGCGGATACAGGTCGACCAGCCGAACCGCCAGATCGCGGGCGTCCTTGTAGCGGCCGAGATCCTCCAGCACGAGGATCAGGTTGTACAAGTCGTCCTTGTCGACCGGATTCTGCTTCAAGACCTCATCGAACCGGCTCTCCGCCTCGCCGAGAAACTGCGGTTTCTTGTCCGGAGAGACAGCGGCCAGATCGGAGGCGGTCACCCCCCGCCGGAAGCTCAGGTCGGAGGATCCCGGTTCGAGCGAATCCGCCTTGGTGTAGTAATAGGAGGCCTTCTCCAGCGAGGCCCGGGCGGAGGTGGTATCGTCCGCCGAATGCAGGCCGGCCGTGATCTTGCCGTCGCCGTCGTTGTAGTACTTCTCCCCCTGCCCGAGATAGATGTCGTAGAGCACCTCGACCGTCTTCTGATCGTTGGGCCCCAGCACGCGCGCCTCCTTCAGGAACACCACCGCGCTGTCCACCTGGCCGAGACCGAAGTACATCTTGCCGATGGCGACGACGGCCTTGGGCTCGGAAGGAGCGTAACGGGCCGCCGTCTGGAAGAGGCTGAGACCTTCACGGAACCTCTTCGTCGCGTCCGCGTCGTTGCCGGCGGCGCGAGCCTTGGCCGCCGCCGTCGCCGAAGCCAGTCCGTCGTTGTAGCGGAGGCCGTAGTAGTGCTCCCGGTCGGTGTGGATCTCCTCGAGCAGCGTGGCCGGGCCGAGCTTCTCCGCCAGATCGAAGTTGATGACGGCGGAATCGGGTTTGCCGAGCTCGGCGTAGGTCTTGGCCAGCCACAGCCGCGGCTCTCCGTTATCCGGCATCTGCTGGCACGCCAGCTTGAATACGTCCCGGGCTCGTTCGAACCGGGCGGTCTGCTCCTCCCCCTGCAGCCGAGTGGCCTGATCGAAATGCAGCTTGCCGCCGGCCAGGTTCGGGTTCGAACACCCCGCCCACCAAATGAAGACCGTGGCGCCCAGAAGCCCCGCCAGCAGACTCCAGCGTTTCATCTCTCCACCTCTTTCCCGCGTCCGCGTCCCGAAATGATCCCCCGCCCAGGCCGATGCTTCGCGGCCGTTCGGGATCAGCCTAGGAGGGGCAGGCAAGGAGTGTCAAGAACCGGGCCGAACCTGCGGCGGCACAGCCGGTCCCAGCAGGGCCTGGGCCAGATCCTCCACCGTCTCCACGAGGCGATCCGCTCCCCGGATTTCTTCGAGCGACCCGTATCCGTAGAGGCAGCCGACGAAGGGAATCCCTGCGGAGCGCGCCGCTTCGAGATCGCTGGCCCGGTCTCCCACCATCACGGCAACCGGAGCCGGCTGGAGGCCGGAGCTGGCGGCCGTGGCGCGTTCCCCGACCGTTTCGGCGACCGGATCCGGGAGAGGGCCAGTGCTTCCTGCCAGGTCCTCCATGGCCCGCCGGATCATGTCGCCCTTCCGCCAGAGATCGTCCTTGCCGTAATGGTAGACGCGATCCAGCAGGGCTTCGTAACCGACCCGCCAGGTCACCGCCTGGATGTACCGCTCCCCTCCGTTGGTGACCAGCGCCAGTTTGCGGCCTCTTCGCCGGAGCTCCCGAAGCAGGATCCTCGATCCCCGGATAGAGCCGGCCCCGCTCGCGGACCTCCCGGGTCTCTTCGTCCAGGCAAGCTTCCCGGAACCGGGGAGCCAGCTCCTGGAGCGGCTCCGGCAGGATCTCCCGGTAGAACTCAGGCCCCGGCTTTCCGGTCAGGCGGCGGATGTCCTCGTCGGTCGGCGGCTCCAGCTCATGCCCCAGGGCGCGGCAGAAACGGACAAAGGATCTCTGGATCGCAGGATTGGCGACCTCGTCGGAGGGGAAGAGAGTGCCGTCGTTGTCGAAACAGACCAGCGGCGCGTCGATGAAGGGATTCATTGGATCGTGAGCTTACCACGGCCCGCCTCAGGCGATTCCCAGCGGATCGATGTCCACCTGCACCCGGGTCGCCGACAGCCCCGGCGGAGCGGCGGCCTCCAGCGCAGTCGCGGCGGCCGCGTGAATCGCCTGAACCGACGCGCTCTTGAGGGTCAGATGCCAGCGGTAGCGGCCCTTCAGGCGGGCGCGCGGCATGGGAGCGGGTCCCAGCACCTCGACGGACCGCCGGCGCGATCGCCCTGCGTGCTCGTCCCCGAGATGCCGTTCGATGGTCTCGCGCAGCGCCTCCGCCCGCCGCCGCACCAGGTCTTCCTTCGCTCCGTCCACCAGGAGATCGGCGATCCGATGATAGGGGGGATAGAGAAGGGCGCGGCGGGCTTCCATCTCCTGTTCGGCGAAACCGGCGTAGTTCTCTTCGGCGGCGCAGCCGATGACGTGGTGCCACGGCATGAGGGACTGGAAGATGACCTCGCCGGGGATCCGGCCCCGGCCCGACCTGCCTGCCACCTGCGTGAGGATCTGGAACGCCTTCTCCGCGGCGCGAAAGTCGGGCTGCATCATCTCCCGGTCCGCCTGGATGACCCCGACCAGGGTCACGCGCGGAAAGTGGAATCCCTTCGCCACCATTCGAGTCCCGACGAGGATGTCCAGCTCGCCCGTCTCCATGGCCCCGACCAGCTTCGCGTGCTGGCCGCGCCTCCGCGTGGCGTCGAAATCCATGCGCGCGATGCGCGCTCCGGGGTAGGCGTCGTGCAGCAGCTCCTCCAGCTTCTGGGTTCCGACCCCGCCGTAGAAGAACCGGGAGCCGCCGCACTCCGCGCACGTCTTGACCCCGCGCAGGATGGCGTTGCAGTAGTGGCAGCGGAGGATCCCGTCGGACTTGTGCAGGGTCATGGCGACGTCGCAGTGCTGACACTGGACGAGGGTTCCGCAGTCGGAGCATTGCACCACCGGGGAATGGCCGCGGCGATTCAGGAAGAGGATGGTCTGCTCGCCGCGATCGAGACGCTCCTGGACGGCCCGCAGAAGCACCGCCGAGAGCACGGCGGGCCGGGAGGGCCTCCGCCGGGAAGCCGCGCCGCCGGCCGTCGATGGTCCGGCGGCCGATCCCGCGGCGTCGGGCGGCTCCCGGAGGTCCACGATGGTGACGCGCGCGGGCGGGCGGCCGTCGATCCTGCGGTTCAGGCGGAGCAGCCGGTACTTCCCCTTCTCGACGTTGTACAAGCTCTCCAGCGAGGGAGTGGCCGAGCCGAGGACGACGACGGCCCCGGCGCGCCCGGCCCGATAGACGGCGGTGTCGCGGCCGTGGTATCGAGGAGTCTCCTCCTGCTTGTAGGCGCTCTCGTGCTCTTCATCCACGACCACGAGGCGCAGGCGGGGCATGGGCACGAAGACGGCGGAGCGGGCCCCGACGATGACCGGCAGCCGGCCTTCCCGAGCCTGGCGCCACACGTTCCGGCGGTAGCCTTCGCTCATCTGGCTGTGGAAGAGCCCCACAGAGGGGCCGAAGCGATCTCGCACCCGCGACAGGATCTGCGTCCCCATGGCGATCTCGGGGACGAGGAAGAGCACTCCGCCGCCCGCCTGGACGACTCGCTCGGCCGCTTCCAGATAGACTTCGGTCTTGCCGCTTCCGGTCACGCCCAGGAGCAGGAACGCCGCATACTGCTCGGCGGCGATCGCCGCCAGAATCGCGTTGGCCGCCTCGGTCTGCTCGGGCTCGAGGATCGTTCGGGGAAGCGCCGAGGCCGTGGAGGCCGGGCCTGCCGCCGGGTCTTCTGCGGCCACCGACGCAATCGCCGTGGAGGTCCGGGCCGACTTCCGGCGCACGGCCGGCGGCAGCGCGGCCTCCAGCACCTGCCCCCACGGCGCCAGGTAGTAGTCGGCGACCCACTCCGTCAGGTGCAGGATCTCGGGCGTAAGTAGGGGCTCGATGGGATCCACGGCCTGGATGGGCTTGAGCGCGGCGGCGGGAGCCTCGGAGGTGAAACCGATCACGTACCCGAAGGTCTTCTGGCGGCCGAAGGGGATCCGGACCCGATGGCCTTCTTCGAGAACGGTCTCCAGCTCGGGCGGGATCGAGTAGGTGAAGGTCCGCCGGAGGGCGGCCGGCACCGCGATCCGGGCGTATCGAGAGCCTTGACCTGACATCGGGACCGAGAGTACCCGATGCGATCATCCCCCGCGCCCGGGAAGTTCCCGGAGCGCGGGGGATGCGCCCCCGTGGGCTGGTGCGGCCTTCCGCATTCCGACTGACGCCGGATCGGCTCCGGCTGACGGAGTTTCCGGCGGCGTTTCGGGTCGGAATCCGATCAGAAGTTCGAGACGTGCCTCAATTCCTGCCGTTCCAGAAGGTCGCGGATCTTCTCCAGCAGGCGCCGCGGACTGAACGGCTTGACGATGTAGTCGTCGGCGCCCACCTCGAGGCCGGTCTCGCGATCGATGGGCCGGCCCTTGGCGGACAGGAGGATGACCGGCAGGTTGCGCAGCTCCTCGTCCTCCCGGAGCCGGCGGCAGACCTCATAGCCGTCGAGCTTGGGCATCATGATGTCCAGGACCAGGAGGTCCGGCCGATCCTGCTCGATCCGGCGCAACGCCTCCTCGCCGTCCGACGCGGTCACCACCTCGTATCCTTCCATGGTCAAGGTGAACTCAAGGATGTGGACGATGTAGATCTCGTCGTCCACCACGAGGATTCGTTTCCGGTCCACGGGCTACCTCCCGGTTTCGGATCCGGATGGAACGGCCTAGGCCGCCCGCCGGTCCCAGACGATGATGTTTCCCTTCTGCTGCTTTCCGAATCGCTTCAACTCGGCGACCACGTCACACATCTCCGCCAGGTGGCGGAAACGGCGCGCCTCGCTCAGGACCGCGGCGACGGTCGCCGACATGAGCGGGTAGCGGCTGAGCTCCCCTTGGCGATTTACGACCTGGATATATCCCCGAGCCCGATCGGCCTTGGAGTAGAGGCTTGGCATCTCGTCCTCCAGGCGCCGCAGGAAGTCGTCGGCGACGGCGGAGGCGCGTGGGGCGTCCAGGATGAGGACAAAGTCGTCTCCTCCGATGTGGCCCACGAAGTCGCCGGGCATTCCTTCCGACTCCACGGCGCGCCGCAGACAATGGGCGACCAGGCGCAGGGCCTGATCCCCCTTCTGGTAGCCGTAGAAATCGTTGAACGCCTTGAAGTCGTTGAGGTCGATGTGCATGAGGACGAAGGCGCCGCGATCGGCCAGTCGCCGGGTGGCTTCGGCTTCGATCGCGACGTTGCCCGGAAGTCCGGTCAGCGGATTCGCGTCCCTCTGGAGCCGCCCCCACTCCAGCAGGTTGCGGACGCGCATGAGGAGCTCGCGTTGCTCGTAGGGCTTGGTCACGTAGTCGTTGGCGCCGTTCTGCAGGCCTTCGACCTTGTCATCGGCTCCCGCCCGGGCCGTGAGCATGATGATCGGGATGTGGGAAGTCTCGGGATTGGCCCGGACCCGCCGGCACAGCTCGCGGCCGTCCAGGACGGGCATCATGAGATCGAGAAGAATGAGGTCCGGCGCGAACGTGTGAACGGCATTCAGGCCCGCTTCGCCGTCCGCGGCCGTCTCCACGGCGTAGCCCTCTCGTTCGAGCTGAAACCGGAGCAGAGCCTGGAGCGAATCCTCATCCTCGATCACGAGGATCTTCCCAGTGCTCTTGGACATCGTGGTCACCACAAAGGCTCTCCCGGTGGGCGGTCCCGCTGCGACTGGAATCGCGAAACGTCGCTTCGATCCGCTGATCGGTTCCCTGCCCTTATCGGGCCCGCGGAACCTCATGTTGAGCGCTCCCGCGGACTCATGCTCGCGGATCTCCAAAGGCGGAAGCTTCAAGGCCCGTGCCATCGCGGGGTGCGCGGAAACGCCGCTCAAACGGGCCGAAAACGGAAGATAGTCCGGCCCGCGGAAAGCACGGCGCCTCGTGCGGGATCAAGTTGAGGTCCGGCTCAGCCCAAAGAATCGAAGGGTAGGGAAGAGCCTTCGGGGCATCCGGCCCGCTCGATGGGTGAATTCCCTCTCGGGTGCGACGGTCCGCCCGTCGCTCCCCTCCCACACCGGCGGACCCATGCGGCAGTTTGCGCGATTCCGCTCCCGCGAACCCTTCGCACTCTGCCCTTCACCCTTCCGGACGGAGTGCAGGATGCAAGGCGGCCGGCGGAAAGCCCGGAGTCAGCGGGACGACCGCACCAGGAGGATCCGCGAAGAGGCCCTGATCTCACCAGCCTGGAGGCGGGCGAAGTAGATTCCGGCGCTGACGGCGCGGCCGTGGCTGTCGCTGCCGTCCCACGCCGCCGTGAACTCGCCCGCCGGCCGCCACTGATCGAGCAGAAGGGCGACGCGCCGTCCCGCGGCGTCGTAGATCCCGAGCGAAACGTGGGCTCCGCGCCCGAGCTCAAAGGTCAGGCGGGCGCCGCCGGCCGTGGGATTGGGCGCGATGCCGAGAATCCTCGCTCCGGGGTTCGCGCCCGGCCCGCTTTCCGGCGGCGTCTCCGCGCCCAGCCGAAGCGGCTCCCCGTTCGTTCCGCACAGGATCACGGCGGGCTGGAGAGAACCCGCCGCCGGATTCTGCGCCGGCGGTCCGACTTCGCCGCATCCGCGCCAGGGGACCTGCAGGCTGAGCCACCCCGGTCCGAGACTCTGGCCGCTCAAGCTCCAAGCCAGGAGAACGCACGCGCCGCCCCCCGTCTGCCAATCGAGGCGCGCTCCCGCGGCCGCGCCTCCGAGCGACGGGTGACCCGGCAGCGAGCAGCCCGCGGGCCAGGGCAGCGTCAGCTCCAAACCGGCGACGGACGACGCCTCGACGGAGAGCTCCAGGCTGGAATCGGTCTCCGCCCAGGTCCAGGGAACGGAGTTGGCGCCGTCCGATCCGGGGTTCGACCGGCCGAGGTGCCCGACCGGATGACCGGGCCCCGCCGGGAGCCGGGGAGCCAGCAGCGACTGCGCGAGCGGAGCCTGCCCGCCCGGATTCAGGATCACGTTCACGATTCCGATCAGATCGAGAACGTTGATCGTCTGGTCGGTGACCACGTCGGCGCAGGCTTTACCGTGGGCCGAGAGCGAGTCGGTGCCGAGAATCTGGCCCACGACCGCAAGAAGATCGGACACGTCGACCTTGCCGTCGCCGTTGGCGTCGCCGAGCGTGGTCGGGCATCCAGGCACGCCGGAGGTCGTCACCGTGAAGCGGATGCTGTCGCCGAGAGAGCCGATTCCGGAAATCGAAAGGCCTCCCAGGCTCCCGTCGACAAGGTAGTCGCGCGGGTTCGTCGTGTCGTTGATCGCGGTCCGCAGGGAATCGGCCGAAAAGACGGCGCGGGTGATCTCGCCGTCGCCGGTCGAGTCCGGCGCGGGGAAGCCGTTCGGCCGGTAGATGTAGACCTCGTCGGGCGGGCCGAAGCCGTTGCCGTGTCCGACGCCGGTGGCCTCATCGATGCGATAGACCAGCATTCCCGAGCCGGGCACCGATCGATCGAAGATGGACGAGCCCCGGGAGCGGTATTCGACCACGAAGAACTGGGTGGGCGAGTTCGGGGACCAGATCTTCCAGGCGCTCCCGCTTCCGGCCAGGGGCGCCAGCGCTCGCCGGCCGGACACGCTCACGACCGGGATCTCCGGGATCCAGCCGCCGTACTTGTACTTCATCCAGGCGCCCATGTGCTGGGGCGGATTGAACTGCTCGGACATCAGGTCCCAGGGGCCGACGGCGTCGCCGTTGTTGTTGTAGTGGTACAGATCGGGAGCGCCCAGGGAGTGGAACATCTCATGACAGACCGTGCCGACCCCGCGCTGGCTCTCCTTCATCAGGTCGTCAAGGTTGATGTTGTAGGTGTTCACCGGGATCCCGTGGATCTGGACCGAGCCGCTCAGGGCCGAGGTGTGGGGCCAGATGATCAGGTTCCCGTTGTCCAGCGTCCCGCGGAGCATGAAACAGAGGTTGTCGACCAGGCCGTCGCCGTTTTCGTCGAGCTTCAGCGTGTCGGGGACCTCGGCCTCGATCCCTCGGACCGCGCCGGCGAGCATGGCGTGTTCGCGGAAGCCCCATCCCGTGGAGTCGGGGAGGTCGGTGTAGCCGCCCGGGTTGGTCGGGCTCTCCGGCTGGTAGTAGCTGCGCGGATGGGAATCCTGATAGGAGACGATCTGGCCGCCCGCCGTGCCGATCAGGCTGCTCAGGATGTGAAGCTGGCCGTAGGAGGCTTCCTCGTAGTAGTGGCGCACCGAGTTGACCGCGGCGCCCTCGCCGTTGAACCAGGCGTCGTACTGGGAAGGTGTGTCCGTGAACTCCGTCTGGTCGCTGAACCGGATGAAGATGACCAGATTCCGGTACAGCCCGATGTTGGCCTGGCCCGGAGCCAGGGTCGGCCGGCCCTCGGCGCGCAGGCGCGCGCGCTCGGCCAATCCGGGATCGGGCGGCGAAGGTCCGCGGATCGCGCCGATCCGAACCGGATCGGCATTTCCGGCCTCGAAGGTCGAGGGAACGCACTCGCCGCCCTGACGCAACGCATAGACGTAGCGCCCCGCGGCGTCGCGAGTGATGAGATACCCGGCCTGGTCGTGCAGCCAGCTCCAGTTCTCGTCCCCGGTGGTCCAGGCATGAAGAACGCGGCCGTCCGGTTGCACTACATCGAGGGGAACGTCGCGCAGGAACGCCGCCCTCGATCCGGTCGAGACGGCGAGCAGAAGCGCCAGGAAGATCCATCTTCTCATCCGCTCACCCCGCATACAGGTTCGAGAGCTGCTCGAGAAACGCCAGCACGGCGCTCTCGAAGGTCTCGTAGCGGATCCCCTGGATGATCCACGAACTGGGATTGTTCTCGTCGATCACGCTGGATTCGATCGAGTCGGCGGCCGCCAGCGCGGCGGAGAAGCTCCCCTGCCCGGCAAGCGCAAACGACTCGATCAGCCGGAGGTCGTGGATATCGAAGGATCGACGGTACTGGAACGTGTAGGCGGGAGCGATCCGGAGCGACGCCCGCGCGTCTTCCACGGCGCCGGGAAGACTGGCCCCGCCGATTCCCAGCAGGGTCGCCGCCCGTCCGGAGCGCGTGTCGGCGCTCGTCTGACCCAGCGCCAGAGCTTGATTGAAGTCGGCGAGGGCCTGGGCCAGAGCGTTCGGCGTCAAGGCGAGTTGAAGCTGAGTCCAGCCCTGACCGACGTAGGCCGCGCTGTACAGGGAATCTTGCTGGATCGCGGCATTGAAACTCGACAGGGCTTGAGAGAAGTAGCCGGCCTGGAACTCGGACCATCCTCGCGCGGTCCATCCCACCGCGTTCGACGGCGACGTGGCCGTCCCGCCACCGCAGCCGGCGTTCGTGGTCAGGCACACCGCCGTGGCCAGGAGCATTGGAGCCGCGGCCAGGATCACGCCCGCTGCGCCGGCCCGGGCTCGCGCACCGAGCGCATGCCATCGAGCGTGGACGGGATGGCGGACCGCCTCTCCGCTCGATCGGACCATTGGGCCTTCCCCCCTTCAGTATCGGACGGTGGTCGTGGCCGTGGCCTCGAACGTCCCGGCGGTCGCCTTGGCGGCGATCGGGAGCACGGTCGTGGTATCGGGCAGGAAGAGAGTGCCCTGGTAGACGGCCCCGCCCGGAATCTCCGTCATGGTCACCTGCATGTCGCCCGCGGTCACGATCGGCGAGGAGGTCAAGCCGGCGCTGGCGGACAGGAAGACCTGCAGCGTCCGCGTCCGGCCCGGGTTCTTGAGGGCAACCAGATGGAGGATCAGCGGTCCGGGCGGTCCGATCGTCACGAGCCCCGGCTCTGAGGTCACGGTCACCCCGGCTCCAACCGAGTCGGCCACGATCACGCCTTCGGGAGTGAGCGGCGACTGGCCCTCCGTGAGCGTGGACAGGATGAAACGCAGATCGCAGACGGGCCCGGTTCCGGCCGGAAGAACACCGGTGCCCGGGTAATAGAAGATGAATCGGATCCGGGAATCTCCGGTCACCGTGCTTGAGTCGGCCGCTCCGGCGCCTCGAAGCTCCGACCCGAGGCCGACGAACCGCGCCACGTTGGGAGAGAAGAGGACATCGGCCTGAAACGCCTTGACCGGCCCGTCGTTCACGAGGTTGATCGGCACGCGGACCTCGGTCCCCGGGGCGCCGGAGCCCGTGCCCAGGGAAACCGTCGCGGACTGGTTGCTGCCGCCGGCGATGGTGACGCTGCCGTCGACGGTGCCCACCGGCAGGCTGTTGTCGCTCGGATCCGAAAGGACCGCGCCCGTCATCCGGATCGCCGTTCGCATGCCCGCGGCGCCGATCAGGTTGAAGTTGACGTTCAAGACCGCCCCGGTGTCGGGCGGCAGCGAATGGGCGTCCTCGAAGAACGCCAGGATCCGGACGATGTCCCCGCCCATGACCGAGGCCGTGTCCCTCATGGTGCCGGCCCTGGGCGTCGTGACGGTGGATTCGAACCCGATCACCGTGGGGTCAAACTGCAGGTCGACTTGAAGTCCCTTGACCGCGGTCTGATTGGTCAAGTCGAGACGCAGGGAAACAACCTGTCCGGCCGAACCGCCCGTGTTGCCCGCCGCCAGCACGTTCTGCCCCAGGCACGCTCCGGGACAAGCCAGAAGCGCGGCGAGAAGAACGAGGGCCAGGCGCGCTCCCCGATACGCTCGATCGTCTGCTCCGCCCGGTCGCCTTCGATCCGGTTCGCGGGCTGTCGGCAGCACCGTCAGGTCCTCTCGGCAGCGCACGGAACCTCCTCGCGCCAGCGCGGGAACTCGTCCAGGTTGGTTCGCGCCTCCAGATCGAACGGGTCCCGTTCTCCGCGACGCAGGCGGACGAGGCCGGCCATCCCGATCATAACCGCATTGTCTCCGCACAGCGCCGGCGGGGGCGCGATGCACTCCCCTCCGAGCGTCGAGGACAGCAGGCCGCATCGCCGGCGGAGCTCCGAATTGCAGGCCACGCCTCCGGCCAGCAGGATCCGGGTCACGCCGGTGCGCCGGCAGGCCGCCTCGATCTTGGCCACGAGCACGTCGACCAGGGCGGCCTGAAACGAGGCCGCCACGTCGCGCACGAACCGCTCGCGTCCGGGTCCGTCCGCCGGCACCGTCCTTTCCACGTGGTTCTTGACCGCGGTCTTGAGCCCGCTGAAGGAGAAATCGAGTCCGCCCTTGTTGAGGTCGAGCCAGGCGCGGGGGAAATCAACGGCCGCCGGATCTCCGGCCTGCGCCATCCGATCGATGAGCGGTCCGCCTGGGAAACCGAGGCCGAGAAGTTTGGCCACCTTGTCGAACGCTTCACCGGCGGCGTCGTCCCGGGTCGAGCCGAGCAGGACGAAGCGGTCCCAGCCGTCGACCCGGACCAGCTCGGTGTGCCCGCCCGACGCCACCAGCGCCACGAACGGAGGGTCCAGCTCGCGCACGGCGCGAATGGCGTGGATGTGCCCCTCGATGTGGTTGACCCCCACCAGCGGAACGTCGAGGGCCAGCGCCAGGCCCTTCGCCGTGGCCAGGCCGACGAGCAGGCATCCGATGAGTCCAGGGCCCTGGGTCACCGCGATGGCGTCGACGTCGGAGAGCGCCAGGCCGGCGTCCGCGAGAGCCTGACGGATGGCCGGGAGCAGCAGGGTGAAGTGCTCGCGCGAGGCCAGCTCGGGAACGACGCCCAGATACTCCGCGTGGATTCCCTGGGAGGAGACCACGCTTGCCAGGGTCCGGCCGCTGCCGCTCAGAACGGCCGCGCAGGTGTCGTCGCAGGAGGTCTCGATCGCCAGGATGCGGCTCCCATCGCTGATGTGCGGGGAAGTCAATGTGCCTGGCTCCTAGTTGCCGGCGCGGAGGCTCTCCAGCGCGCGCCGGAGCCGGTTCCGCACCTCGACCGCCACGGGCTCGACTTCCGGGTTGCCCACCTTGCTGAACTGCACGACCGGATCGATGGCCGCGACCGTGCAGGTCGCATCGTCGTTGGCGTAGACCACGACGTTGCATGGCATGAGCACGCCGAGATCAGCCTCGGCGGAAAGCGCCCGGTGGGCCAACGGAGGATTGCAGGCGCCGAGGATCACGTACTTCCGGAAGTCCGCGCCGAGCTTCCTTTGGAGCGTCCCCGTGACGTCGATCTCGGAGAGGATCCCGAATCCTTCCCGCGCCAGCGCCTCCACGGCGCGCTGTCTGCTCTCCTCGAAACCCGTTCCCAGTCGAACCGCCATCGAATAGGGGCGCTCATCCACCATCCGCTTCGTCTCCTATCCTGCCTATGGGAGGCGAACCCTCCGTCGAATCCGGCAGCGGATCCCGCGTCCGCCCCGCAGCCCCTCGCATCCCAGTGTACGCCCAATCGCATGCTCACGAAACCTGCTCCGCGGTCGGCGCCCCGCACAATGGGAATTGGAATCCGGCCGCGGGCCATGCCCCGCCAGGAGCCGGCTGCAGGCAACGGACCCCGGTGGGCCGGCTAGCGCCCGGACCGGCCCAGGAGTTTCCGCCACCAGGCGCCCGGTGCTGGAGCGATCCGCCGGACGATCCAGCGGAGCCTCTCCGCCTCGGCGGACCCTTGGAGAGACCCGCCTCGTTGGGTTAGGGCGTCGCAATAGACCGGGATCGCCCGCGCCAGCACGTCCTGTTCGGGCGGCGACAGGCGGAGCGACGACGGGCCGGCCTCGGCATCGAGGAGCAGATCCTCCACGCGCTCCTGAAGCCCGTGGATCCGCACCGCGTCGGCAGGCTGAAACGACCGCTTCGCGAGGTAGGTCAGGGCCTCGTGCAGCAGTTGCAGATCCCGCCGGTCCAGCGATTCATGGCTTCGGCTCACGAAGGGTCAAAACCTCGCACGTCAGATTCCGGAAGACGTCACTCGTTCCGTGCATCCTACCTCGAGTGCGACGCGGGAAGCGCGGAGTTCCGCGGCCGGGAACACACGTAAGCCCGTCACCAACTTGACACGTTCGTGTCAACCGGATGCAGGCCAAGGAGAAGCTCGCCGTCCGGAAACACTTGATCAAGCTCCTTCCGGCCGTCCCACGATCGAAAGGCCTCCCGCATCTTCGTCAAAACCTCACGTCCCCGTCATCAAGCCGTCACGGAATTCGCGTGCAATGGATCACTGACGGGTTCGAGCCGGGTTTTTTCCCCTGCTCCCGTCATAGCCGGGGGCATCTCCGATCGCGCCGTGCGAAAGGGTCCTGCCTCCTTGGATCCTCGGTCTTCAAAGCAGGAGGAACAGTGTCCAGGCTTTTGACAACGGCGCCCCCCGGGGTTCGCCTGTGGATCATCGGTGCTGTCGTCGCATTCGCGCTCGCACCGTCCGTTGCAACCGCGCAGGTCACGCCGGCCCAGGGCTACACGCCTCCCGACGACACCCCGTCGGTCAAGGTCGGCGGGACGATTTTCACGAACTACACGTATTCCAACGCGCCGACCACGAAGGACGCCGGCGGCTCCGTCATCCGGGCCAACTCATTCGACGTGACCCGGGCCTACCTCAACGTGACCGGGAACCTCTCGCATCTGCTCTCGTACCGTATCACCCCCGACGTCACCCGGCTCGTGACCACGGCCAAGGGGCTCGCGAGCAACCAGTCCGTGTCCACTTCGGTCGACGGCAGCGAGGCCTTCCGGCTCAAGTACGCCTTCGGACAGCTCAGTCTGGACCAGTGGCTGCCCAAGGGCTCCTGGATCCGCTTCGGCCTCCAGCAGACGCCCTTTGTCGACTTCATGGAAGGCGTCTATCGGTACCGGTTCCAGAACCCGATCTTCGTGGACGCGGAGAAATTCCTGACCTCCTCCGACTTCGGCGCCTCCGGCCACCTCAATTTCCCCGGCAACTACGGAGATTTCCATCTTGGCGTCTACAACGGCGACGGCTACAGCAAGGCCGAGGTGAACGACCGGAAAGCGGTCCAGGCCCGCGGCACGGTCCGGCCGCTCCCTATGGATCGTTTCTTCCGCGGTCTCCGGCTGACGGCCTTCTACGACGCCGACGAGTATCTGAGCGACTTCCCGCGGAACCGTTTCGTGGGCAGCCTGACCTTCGAGCACAAGTACTTCAACGGGGGGTTCGACTACCTGAGCGCGCAGGACCAGACCTCCAAGAGCACGGCCAAGGTCGACGCCGCCGGCTACTCGATCTGGGCGGTACCGCGATCGACCGTCGGCCTGGAAGGACTTCTGCGCTATGACAGCCTCAAGCCCAACAAGTCCGTGGACGCCCGGAAGAACCGCGGGGTCCTCGGCGTGGCTTACTGGTTCAAGACCCAGGCGCCGGTGACGGCGGCGATCCTGGCGGATTACGAACAGGTCAAGTACGACAAGGCGCTGAACAGCCCGTACGAGCAGCGCTACGCGCTGCACTGCCTGTTCAACTTCTGATCCGCGCGCCCGCGATGCGGCGGCAGAGAGCGACAGGCGGCAAGAACAACGAGAGGCGATCCCAAGAAACGCAAAGGAGTTACCATGAAGCGTCTGATGATAGCGGCCCTGATGCTGGGCCTGGCCGGCGCCGCCGCCGGGCTCGCCCAGGCCATGAGAATCGATGGCGCCGGGGCCACCTTCCCCTATCCGATCTATTCGAAGTGGTTCTACGAGTACAACAAGCTCCATCCGGACGTGGAGATCAACTACCAGTCGATCGGCTCGGGCGGCGGCATCCGGCAGATCACCAACGAGACCGTCTTCTTCGGGGCCACCGACGGACCGATGACCAAGGATCAGCTCCTCGCCGCGCCCGGCCGGATCCTCCATTTCCCCACCGTGCTGGGCGGCGTCGTGCCGGTGTACAACATCCCCGGCTTCACCGGAGAGCTCAAGTTCAGCGGCCCGCTCCTGGCCGGCATCTTCCTGGGCAAGATCACGAAGTGGAACGACCCGGCGATTCTGGCCGAGAATCCGGGGGTCGACCTTCCCGCCCAGGACATCACCGTGGCGCACCGGTCGGACGGCTCCGGCACCACCTACGTCTTCTGCGACTACCTCGCCAAGGTCTCCCCGGACTGGAAGAAGACCGTGGGCGTGGCCACCTCGGTGAACTGGCCGGCCGGCATCGGCGGCAAGGGCAACGAGGGCGTGGCGGGCCTGGTCCAGCAGACTCCCGGGTCGATCGGCTACGTCGAGCTGATCTACGCGCTTCAGAACAAGATCGAGTACGGCTCGGTCAAGAACATGGCGGGCGAATACGTCAAGCCGACGGTCGAGTCGGTCACGGCGGCGGCCGCCCAGGCGGCAGAGACGATGCCGGAGGACTTCCGCGTCTCGATCACAAACGCGCCCGGCTCGGGGGTGTATCCGATCTCGTCCTTCACCTGGCTCTTGCTGTACGAGTCGGCCAGGGAGAAGGACAAGGCCCACACCATGGTGGACTTCATGAAGTGGGCGCTGACCGACGGGCAGAAGTACTGCCAGGATCTGGGTTACGCTCCGCTTCCCGACGCCGTGGTGAAGCTCGAGATGGCGGCGCTGGACAAGGTCAAGACCTAGCCTGCAAGGGTTCATGATCCCCTGCCGCATCAAGGGGTTCATGAACAATGCAGGGCTGGAGTCACTTTCTGGAAGCGGCCACGGGGCAGGCGCTCCGTGGCCGATTCCAAGTCCTTGGCGGGCACGCCGGCTGAGCGTCGTCTCCGGCCGAGGCGGCGACCGAGGATCGCGCGGCCCCGCGCCGCGTCCCGGCACTCACCTCAAGACGACGAGCTTCCGATCCTCCCGATGACCTCCCGCCCGCAGGCCGCAGAAATAGACGCCGGAAGGAAGCGCCGCCGTGCTCCACACGAGTTCATGCTCGCCTGCCGGCTCGAGCCCTTCCAGGAGCGTGGCGACCTGGCGGCCCGCAGCGTCGTACGCCCGCAAGGACACGGGCTGCTCTTTCGGCAGATCCAGGGTGATCCTCGCCTGCCCCCGAGATCAGAATGCCGGATTCGAGTCGGAGCCACGCTCGCGCCTCCGGGTCCACGGGTTCCGGCGCGGACGCGGGCTTGTGCAGGGCGTTGTCCAGAAACCGCAGCGAAATGGGGAACCGCGACGGCAACTGCTGGAAGTGGCCTCCGTCATAGGACTGGAACTCGTGTGCAATGCCCATGGAGGTCAAGAGCTGGTCCAGGTGCAGGTTCATGGGATAGAAATACAGCTCGTCGCTCATCCCGCAGTCGAAGTAGATAGCTGGCGCCGTCGCGGGCGTGAGGTTTCGGGCCAGTTCCGCCGGGTCGTGCTCGATCCACCGCGACCAGACTTCGGGGCGGACCTCCCCCCACGGATCCAAGGGGAAGTCCACCCGGTAAGGTTCGAGGATGGGATCAGGAGAGAAGCCGCCCGCAAACAAGAACCAGAGCTCGGTGAACACCGCTTCCGGTTCCCAGGTCCAGGGCTCCGAAACCGGCGCGCGAGCGCCGCGGCTATCGGGCGCGAAGACCACGCGCGCGCCGCTCGTCGGCGGCGAGAATGCCTGGGGAAGCGCGATCTCTGGACGCTCGGAGCCCGCCGTTTGACCCAGTATGATTCTACATCATCACCAGGGCGTTGGGTTGGCATCTTTCGGGCGGCATGGCGGGCGGCCCGCAGCTCGGCGGGATCGGATGGCGTCCGACCGGCTCCCCGAGAAACCGTTCGCCGGGAATCCCATCCGGTCGACTGGAAAACCATCGGCCCCTTCCCGGCGCAACCGGCCGTGATATTATGCCCGGGTGCGCGCTAGAGGGCGCCCGAATCGGAAAGCGAGGGGGTCCGTTCGGCCTGCCGGTCCCTGACCGGCAAATCAAGGAGGCTTGTCGCGATGAAACGACGGTCCGAGATCCGATGGCGGCGCCATGCCGTCCTGTGCATTCCGGCGCTGTTTCTGGCAGTCCTGTTCGGCCAGGCGCTGCAGGCGCGGGCCGGCTGGATCGTCGTCGGCAGCCTGGGTACGACCACGCCCTCCGATGACTGGAAGGGAGAGGCTGACTGCCGCGTGACCGTCCACCCGGACGACGTCGCGGCCATGACGGACGTCAACGGCAACTTCCTCGTCGGCTGGACCGGCCAGCGGGGCTGGTTGACCTTTGAGCCCAAGGAGATGGGTCTTGGCGGCAAGCCTTGGTGCGCGCGCTGGGCGCTCTTCCCGCGGTCTCAAGGCGCCGGCGATTCCACGTTGGACGTCGGTGTGATCAAGGCGTCCCCGAGCATCCCGATCCCCACCGGATCCCGGCCGTTCCGGGATCCCCGTTTGACTCCTCCGGCCCTTCTGCATCTCCCCAAGCCTTCGGCCGGCCAGCCCGATAGCTGCTGGATGCTGGTCAAGTACGATGCGGACATCTGGGGACGCCTCACGACCCTCTCCCAGCTCAAGGGCACCCCGGCGCCGAACGAGCTGCTCGACGCGGTCTTTTCCTGGCTTCGCGGATGTCCCTGGAAGGTGGCCCCGATGACGAAGTGCAGCGGGGACCCCGGCTTCACCGGCAGCGAACCGTTCACCTACGTGTGGGCCGACAGCGGGTGGCGGTTCGTGCCGGCCAATGCGGGTGGGATTCGTCCTCCGTTCGCCATTCCGGGAGCCCCGCCGCGGGCGCCGGTGCCGCGGGTGGCGCCTTCGGGTCATTGAGGATCTCCGTCGCGCGGCGCCGCCGGGGCATTTCAGCAGGAACCGGCGCCCTGGTCCTCGGGGCAGGTTTGGCAGCGCTCGGCCTCGAGCCCTGCCTGAAGCCCAACGGCTCTTCCGTTCTACCCGGCGTCGCCGAGGCGTCTCCGGCCTCGCTCCATCGCGAGCTGATCCGATTCCGGGCTTCCGCCGAGTCCCGCGGGCTGTCGTTCTGCGCGCTGTTCGCTCCCGTCGGGTGCACGGCCGCCGCGGATTCCTCGCGCGTCCTCTCGATCGGAGCGGACCAGGCGCTCATTCCGGCCAGCCTGGCCAAGATCGCCACGGCCTCCTGCGCCCTGGAACGGCTCGGCCCGGCTCATGTCTGGGAGACCCGCGTCTACGCCGGCGGCCCGATCGAGAACGGAATCCTGCGCGGAGACCTTTTCGTTCGCGCTGGCGGCGATCCCTATCTCGTCTCGGAGAGAATCTGGCTTCTCGCCGACCAGCTCCGGAACGCGGGGATCCGCGAGGTTCGCGGGCGGCTCGTGATCGACGGCTCCGGCTTCGTCCCGGACGCCCTGGATCCGGGCCGATCGCAGGCGCGTGACGCTTCGACGCGGCCCTACGCGGCGCGTCTCTCGCCACTCACCATCAACTTCAACGCCGCCGCCGTCCGCGTCGCGCCGGGATTGAAGGCCGGAGATCCGGCGTCGGTCGTCCAAGACCCGATTTCGTGCGACTACCTGCGCATCGAGAATCGCCTCGTGACCGGCCCGCCGGCCGGCGCCGCGGCGCACCGGGCCGACCGGGATCTGGGCGGCGCGTCCGGCGCGGGTGAAAGCGGATGGACGATCCGTCTCGAGCCGGCCAAAGGGATCCCGACTCCGGCGGAAGCGCCGGCGCGCGGGCGCCGGCCCGAGGCGCCGGCCGAGACGCTGGTGGCCGAGGGGATGATCTCCGCCGGCGCCGAGCCCGAGCTGGTCTACCGCAGCGTCGCCGATCCGGCGCGGTTCTCAGCCTCGCTCCTCGCGGCGTTCCTTCGCGAGGCCGGGATCGCGATCGACGGCCCCACCGTCGCGGGGACGGTGACCGATCAGGCCCGCCTGCTTCTCGATTTTCCTTCGCCGCCCCTCAGCGACATCGTCCGCAGCGCCGATCGGTACAGCAATAATCTCATGGCGGACCTGATCGCAATGGAGCTGAGCCGCGCGGATTCCTCGAAACCTGCGAGCCTCACGGAAGGGGCGCGCCTTCTGACTGCGTGGCTGGAGACCGTGGCGGCCGGAGATTCCGTGCGCCTGCTGGATGGCAGCGGCCTCAATCCCGCCGACCGTGTGACTGGCCGGGTCATCCTCCGGATCCTGAGCCGGGAGTGGCAGGATCTGCGGATCCAGGCTGATCTCGCCTCCTCCTTCCCGTCGCCGGGCGAGGAGGGAACCCTGCGCCGGCGGTTTCCGCACGGTCCGGTTCTTCGCGCCAAGACCGGCACGATGGGAGATCCGCGAGTGAGCGGGATCGCCGGGTATCTCGAGGATCACGAGCAGAGCCCGATCGCGTTCGTCCTCCTCATGAACGCCGCGCCGGGAACCGCGTGGGACATCCCGAAGCTTCAGGAGCTGCAGGAGCGATGGATCGAGGAGTACGCGCTCACGGAAGTTCGATGAGCGTGACGCCCCACAGCTCGGGCTGAAGCGGCAGGGTTTCGTTCCAGTCGCCGTAGGCGTGCGAATCGTCCGTCTGGAAGTGAAGCGCGTACGATCCGGTCGGGAGACTCAGCTCGGTCCGGACCAGGCGATTCTTCTCGGCTCCCCCCGCCGGAACGGTGTCGTCGTACTTCATGGTCCAGACGGTCCGTCCGGTCGACTCCTCGACCAGCCAGCCGTAGTCGGTCAGATCGCCGTCCCGGCCCTCGCCCTCCGCCACGAGAAGGACCTTGGCCGGTTGCGTGATGTCAAACCGCTTGACCAGATGCTGGCTGCTTCCCACCGGCGCGAGCGCAACCTGGGTCGGCGGGTTCGTCTCGCTGCCGGCCCGAACCGCCCCGGTCGGTTTTTCGCTCGCCGCCGCGCCCTTTGTCCTCTCTCCCGAGTTCTCCGGCGTCCACGACCCTGATCCCAGCTCGGCCAGCGTGATTCCCCAGGCCTCCGGCTCCCACGGCTCCTCCGCGTTCCAGTCGCCGAAAGCGTGCGAATCATCGGTGGCGAAACACAGCTCGTAGGCGCCGGGCTTGAGATCGACGACGCTCTCGACCAGCCGGTTCTTGGCGGCGCCTCCCGCGAAGGAGGACCTGTCCTGATCGGGGATCCAGATCGCCTCAAGATCGGAGGCCCTCTCGATCCAGCCGTGGTCGGCCCATCCTCCGTCCGAGGCGCGCTCGCCGTAGGATCTCACGAGCGCGCGCACGGGCCGGCTCACCAGGAACGGCCGGCGGATGCATTGGTTGTCTCCGACCCGATCGATCGTGATGACCGGCGCGGGCAGTCCCGCGTCCGGAACGATCCGCCACCCGGATCGATCCGAGCCTTCGGCAGTGAGTGAGACGCCCCAGGAATCCGGATCCCACGGAGGCGGCGCGTTCCAATCCCCCGGCGCATGCGAGCCGTCCGTGAGGACCGTGAGGAGATAGCTTCCGGGCGCGAGCCGCACCGTTCCGCGAAAGACGCGGTTCTTCTGGTCGCCGCCGGCGCACTGGGTCGAATCGCGGTCCGGCTCCCAGACACGGCGCCAGGTCGCACGGTCGGTGATCATGGCCACATCGGCGAAAGCCCGGGCAGCGGCCGAATACTCCCCGGTGAAGTGCACCTGCAAGGCAACCGGTACGCGACAGTCGATCTCGGCGCGCTTGGCTGTCCTGTCCGGGAGCCCGAGGAACCGAAGGTCCGCCCCCGGGTCAGGGCCCGGAAGCGAAGCCGGTAGAGGCGCAGTCTCCGCACCCGCTTCTTCGGCCTGGATCCACAGGCCCCAGAGGGACGGCGAGCCCTTCTCATTCCACCGCACCATGTGGCCGACGTTGCCCTCGATCTTCCCGATGGGCAGACCCAGGACCTTAATCGTCTCGTTGAGAGGCACGTTGCCTCCCTCGGCGGCGAACCAGGCGCAGTAGATTCCCGCGGGCAGCGTGACGTCTTCCTGAGCGCTCCAGTCTCCCGTCTTGTCCACGTACCGGCCGTGCGCCTGGCTGAGACTCCAGACCGGCTTCCGGGAGTTCAGATCGAGGATCCAGCCCTGGGCCAGGAAAACGGTGCCCTTGGAGTCGGCCAGACCCTCGGAACGGACGAGAAGACGCGTGGGAGCGGAAAGGGCGAAATCCTGCTCGTGGGCGCCCGCAGCGCTGATGCCGTCAATTGTGACCAGGACCGGGCCGGCGGCCGGCGCGGCCCATACCCGCGGAATCCAGGCGCCGCCCAGGATGCCGGCGGTCAGGAGAATCGCGGCGAGCCGCGCCATCGCAGGTTCGAACCTCGGGACAGGTTCGGGCTGTTGAGAGTCCACGCACCCTCCTTGTTCCGTGGCCCGGCGCCTCCAGCGCGTCGGCCCGGCCGGGCGCCTCGCAATTCGGTCGCAATGGGCCGGGCGAAGCCGCCAAAGACAATCCTCCATTGCTACGGGGAATTCACGAGAAAGGTTGCAGCGCTTCCCGGGACGGGCCCGATGGGAAGGGTGTGCCGGCTGCGTCAGACGCAGACCCGCCGGGCCGTGCCACAAGCCCAAGGGCAATGGCCGGAAGACCCCGCCGGGGTTGGGCAGGAACGAATAGGCGACGGAAAGGGAACCTCCGCCGGCGGTTGGGCAGGAAGCGCAGGGCAACGGCGAGCAAGTTACGGTCTCCGGCCGCGGAAAGTGCCAGTTGACCGTTCCCGGCCGGATCGGAGACTTTTGAGAGCAGCCTGCGGTTCCTGAAGGTGCGACTGGACCCGAGGGGGCGGATGCCCCGCCGGGCGGAACCTGCAAACAGCAACGGAGAACTAGAAGGGACGGCCGCGCGACTCGACCCGGGCGCGGTTGCGGGTGGAGCGGGTTCGCCCGATCGCGCTTCGCGGCGCCGGTGGCGGCCTGACACGGGTCCAAGGAAGAGGTGAACTCATGGCTCTTGTCCCGATGCGCGTCCTCCTCGACCACGCCGCCGAACACGGCTACGGGGTGGCGGCGCTCAACGTCAACAACATGGAGCAGATCCAGGCCATCATGGCCGCGGCCGAGAAGACCGAGTCGCCGGTCATCATCCAGGCCTCCCGCGGAGCGCGTTCCTACTCCCAGGACGCCTATCTGCGCCACCTCATGCTGGCCGCGGTGGAGCTGTACCCGCGGATCCCTGTCGCGATGCACCAGGATCACGGCAACGGCCCTTCGACCTGCATCTCCGCGGTCGAGCAGGGGTTCACGAGCGTCATGATGGACGGATCCCTGGCGGAGGACGGCAAGACTCCCAGCACCTACGAGTACAACGTGCAGGTGACCCGGCAGGTCGTTGAATACGCCCATCCGCGCGGAGTCACGGTTGAAGGGGAAATCGGCACCCTGGGCGGCATCGAGGACGGCGTCGGCGCCGGGCTGACCGGAGAGGAGGCCATGGCCCATGTGACCGACCCGAAGCAGGCCGAGCGGTTCGTCCACGACACCGGCGTCGACGCCCTGGCGGTCGCGATCGGCACCAGCCACGGCGCCTACAAGTTCAAGGCAAAGCCGACCGGGGAAGTTCTCAAGATGGACATCATCGCCGAGATCCACCGGCGGCTTCCCAACACGCACCTCGTCATGCACGGCTCCTCGACGGTGCCGAAGGAGCTGATCGACATCATCAACGAGTTCGGCGGGCGGATGCCCGCAACCTTCGGCGTCCCCATCGAGGAGATCCAGGAGGGCATCCGCCACGGCGTCCGCAAGATCAACGTGGACACCGACAGCCGCCTGGCCATGACGGGCGCGATCCGCCGGTGCTTTGCGGAGCATCCGGCCGAGTTCGACCCCCGGAGCTACCTCAAGGAGGCCCGCGCCGCCATGCAGAAGGTCTGCGAGGCGCGGATGATCGCGTTCGGGCAGGCCGGGCACGCCGGGCAGATTCCCCGGGTTTCCCTGGATGACATGGCCCGTCGCTATGGGACCATGAGCAGGTGATCGTCCCGTGGATCGTCACCATGAGTCCGAGCAGGTGATCGTCCCTTGGATCACACGAGCCCGGGTGGGTGATCGTCCCATGGATCGTCACGACGAGCTCGAGCAGGTGATCGTCCCTTGACCCGGATTTGCGCAAAGGAGCCGGCATGATCAAGTCCCGCGTCGCCGTCCTCAAGGTCACTCCGGAGAACATCCTCGAGGAGACCGGCCGCCTCATGGAGCTGGCCGGTTTCCGGCAGAGCCTTGACCCCAAGGCGGTCACCATCCTGAAGGACAACATCTCCTGGCACTTCCCGTTTCCGGGAGCGAACACCACGCCCTGGCAGCTTGAAGGGGTCATCCGGGCGTTGCGCGGGGCCGGCTATCGGGACGTCTCCTGCGTCCAGAACAAGACGGTCGTGACCAACGCCTTCAAGGGCGAGGACCTGAACCAGTACCTGCCGATCTTCCGCGCCTACGACATCCCCGTTCTGTACAATTTCAAGGAAACGGAGATGAAGTGGGTGGTCTACCGGCCCAAGGCCTCGATGCTCGTCCTGCACAAGATCTTTCCGGACGGGATCACCGTCCCCGACTACTTCTTCGGGAAGAACATCGTCCATCTACCTACGGTCAAGTGCCACATCTACACCACCACGACCGGGGCGATGAAGAACGCCTTCGGCGGGCTTCTCAACACCAAGCGGCATTACACGCATTCCTGGATCCACCAGACCCTGGTGGATCTGCTGGCCATCCAGAAGGAGATCCACCGCGGGATCTTCGCGGTCATGGACGGCACGACCGCGGGCAACGGGCCGGGGCCGCGGACCATGTTCCCGGTCATCAAGGACTTCATGCTCGCTTCGGCCGATCAGGTGGCGATCGACGCGGTCGCCGCCCGGATGATGGGGTTCGATCCGCTCAAGATCGACTACATCCGCCTGGCCCACGAGCGCAAGCTGGGCGTGGGCGATCCGCGGGAGATCGAGGTCGTCGGGGCCGATGTTTCCCGCGAATCCTGGGGCTTCCGGGTCGGGGACAATCTCGCCTCCCGCGTGGGCGATCTCCTCTGGTTCAGCCCGATCAAGAAGGTCCAGAACTTCTTCTTCCGCACTCCGCTGGTCAATGTCTTCATCTTCGGGTCCGAGGCCTACCACGACTATTTCCGCTGGCCGGCCAAGGATCGGGCGGTCTTCGAGGAGTGGAAGCGCTCGACCCATTGGGGCCGACTCTTCGAACGGTACGGGAAGGAGAAGACGCTGGCGAAGCCCGAGCAGCCGGCGGCGGCGGGGGTGTGAGGGGCGTCGGCTCTCTCTGTCTTGGCGCGTCCTCGGGCTGGATTGGTTCCCCGGACCTCCGAACGCGGCGGGTCAGGTGGAAACCTCCGGGAGGCGCACGGCGTCGATCCCGGCGTGGTGCCGAGCATGATCCGATCTCACATCGGCAGCTCCGAGAGGAACTCCGATAGCGGCAGGATCTCGACTCCGTCGATGGACTGCCTGCGCCGGCCCAGGAACACCACGATCCGCCGCTTCAGCTTCTTCGCGCGCACTGCCAGCGCGGCGAGACCGTCCAGCGAGGTCCGGTGAACGTCGCGCGAGGCCTTGACCTCGATTCCCCACAGCTCCCGCCCGACTTCCAGGACGAAGTCCACCTCGGAGCCACCGTGAGTGCGGAAGTGACGCAAACGGGCCTCGGGCCAGAGATCCCCGGTTCTTCGATGCAGCTCGTAGGCGACGAGATGTTCGAGGAGCAGCCCCCGTTCATCGTCGAGCGGCCGATCGAGGGGACGCCGCAGCAGAGCATTACGGACCCCCAGATCGAAAAGGTAGACGCGGGGATGCGCGATCAGCCCCGCGCGGTCCGATCCGCTCCAGGCCGGAACCCGGAACGCCACCAGCGTGTCCTCGAGGACCTCGAGATACCGCCGAGCCGTCTCGTAGCTGACCCCCGCGTCGCCGCAAAGTGCCCGTAGATTCAGGATTCTCCCGGATGCGGCCGCCATGTGTTCGATCAGCCGGGCGTACCCGCCGATATCCCGTACCAGGGCCTCCAGCTGAATCTCCTCGCGGAGATAGGTGTCCACGTAGGAGCGCAGGTCCCGCCCTCGGACCTCCGGATCGCCCTCGGCGTAGATTCCGGGCAAGGTTCCGTGAGCGAGGACACGGTCCAAGTCGAAGTCGCTCGCCATCTCGGCCGCCAGGAGCGGGTGGAGGGAGTGGACGTGGATCCGCCCGGGCAGCAGGTTGGCCTGTCCCCTGCGCAGCTTGCGCGCGCTCGAGCCGGAGAGAAGAAACCGGAAGCGCCCGGGCGATTCATCCAGCACGACCTGAATGGCGTCCAGGAGCGCAGGAACCCGTTGCACCTCGTCGAGGAAGACCGTCCGGCACGACGGCTTCGCCGCCCTCAATTCGGACTCGAGCCGCTCCGGTTTGGAGGCGTAATCGCGGAACTCAGAGGGACTGGCCAGATTCAGCACCAGGTCCGGGCCCAGGGACCGGAGCAGCGTCGACTTTCCCACCTGACGAGGGCCGAGGAGGAGAAGGCTTCGCTTCCCCTGAGCCAGGAGCGGTCTGATCGCTCGTCCGTACATGTGGGTAAAATTCGTTCAATTTTACCCGCATGCCAAGCAAAATCATTCTGCGCCACGAGCGACCCAGGAGGGCGGCGGTCCTTCGAGGTTCGGCCGGGACCGTGGCCCGGCGCGCGTCACCGGAAGAGACGAGCAATCTCCGGATCGGACAGATCGGACGGTAAGGTCGACACGAGGACCGCCTTGGAGTATGCTCAAGGGTGCCGCGTACGATGACGGTGTTTGTCTCGGTGCCGCCCCGCGGCGCTTTCCATGGGAGGACTTCATGGATTCACCGGTTGGACCCGCCGCTCGCGTATTCCTGCTGCTGGTTCTTCTGCTCCCGGTTGCGGCAGCCGCCCATGCCGATCCCACCCTCGACTGGGTCGTCCGCTACCCCAACCTGAGCAAGGTCACGAACATGGCGATTGATGTCCATGACTGCACCTACGTCACCGGCTACGCCTCCGGAAACGGCTGGGACTTCGCCACGGTCAAATACAGCCCCGGCGGGCGCCAGCTCGACTCGGCCCACTACGTCGGCCCGGGGCGCGGGGACGACGTGCCTTTCGGCATCACCCTGGATCGCAGTGGAAACGTCTATGTCTGCGGCACCAGCGCACAGTCCTCCCAGGACAACCAGGACTTCATCATCATCAAGTACGATTCGACCCTCGTGCAGCAGTGGGTCCGGATCTACACCGGACAGGGCAATTTCGGGTACGACGCCGCCTACGCCGTGACCACCGATTCCCTGGGCTATGTCTACGCCTGCGGGGAGTCGTTCGAGCCCGCGACCGACGCGGACATGGTGACCCTGAAATATGACGCCTCCGGAAACCTCCTGTGGGCCCAACGCTACAACGGCGCCGGCAACCTGGGGGACGAGGCCGAGGCCATCGCCGTCGATCGCGCCGGCTCGGTCTACGTCACGGGCGAGACCCAGCGCACACCAACCGGCGGCAACATGGACTTCACCACCATCAAGTACGACTCCAACGGCGTTCGGCAATGGGTGCAGATCTACAATGGCCCGGCCGATGGGAACGACGGCGGAGTCGCCCTCGCGCTGGACGCCCAGGGGAATGTGTGCGTCACCGGACAAAGCACCGGCATCGGCACGCGTTATGACGCGACCACGATCAAGTACTCCCCGCAGGGCGTGCAGCTCTGGCTGCGGACCTACGACGGCAACCACGGCAACGACGCGGGCAAGGCTCTGACGTTGGATTCAGCGGGCAACATCTACGTGACCGGCATCGCCGATCCGACGATCGACTACCTCACGATCAAGTATGACGCCAACGGCGATCAGGAGTGGGTGGAGACCTATCATGGTCCCGGGGCCGGAGCCAGCGAGTCCCAGTCCGTGGCGGTCGATCTCGCGGGCAACGTCTATGTCACCGGATACAGCGACGGCAGCCCCAACCAGGTCGTCAACTACGACTATGCCACGATCAAGTACGATTCCACCGGCGTACAACAATGGGTCGAGCGCTACAACGGCACAGGGAACAATATCGACGTCGCGGTCAAGGTCGGGCTCGACTCCAGGAACAACCTGATTGTCACCGGCTGGAGCACCGGCACCGCCGTCAATTTCACCACCATCAAGTACGATCAAGAAGCTCCTTCCGCGATTCCCGCGCCACCGGCGTTCCCTGGACTTCGGGCCGAACTTTCGCCGGTTCCCACATCGGGCGATGCGGTCCTTCGATTTCACCTGAGCGAGGCCTCGGCGGTTCGCCTGACGCTTGTGGATCCCGCCGGCCGGATGGCCCGGGAGCTCTCCCCTGGTCCCTGCGGGCCCGGTGAGCACGAAGCGGTGGTGCGCGGCGAGGGTCTCGCGCCCGGAGTCTATTTCTACCGGCTCCAGGCGGGGAAACAGGTGGCCGAAGGGAAGCTGGTGCGAGAGTAGGTTCGTCCCTGGACCCCTGGCCTGGGGCCGTCGCCCACGGCCGCGGCCACCATGCGGCCCTGTCGCTCACACCGCCGCAAGCCCCCGGACAAAGTCGATCACCGACGAGTCGTCCCAACGCGCGCAGCCCACGTGCCGGAGGGCGGTCCGCCCCGACCGATCGACGATGAAGGTCGCGGGGATGCTCTGCGTCTGGAAACGATCGGGACAATCTCCTTGGAACCGGTAGGTCGGAAGCCTGAATCCGCGCTTGGCGATTGACGCTTCGCAGCAGCGATCCCGATCCGCCGTATCTCATCAGGATGACCCGAAAACTCGTCTGCGGTCCTACTGAGGGCACGCGGGGATGCTATGATCGCCGGTCATGCAAAGCCGGTTGCTCCACGATGACGTCTTCCGCAGGCTCTGCGAGGCTCGCGATTACATGCACGAGCATCGCGCCGAGCCGCTCGCGCTCCCTGCTCTGGCCCGGGAGGCGAGTCTCTCGCGCTATCACTTCCTGCGGCTCTTCCATCGTGCCTTCGGCGAGACCCCGCACCAGTACCTGATCCGGCTCCGCCTCGAGCAGGCGAAGGCGCTCCTCGCCGCCGATCGCGCGTCGGTCACGGACGTCTGCTTCGAGGTCGGCTTCTCCAGCCTGGGATCGTTCAGCACGCTCTTCGCGGAGCGCGTCGGATGTCCCCCGAGCGCGTGGCGCCGGCGCGTCTGGCGGATCCAGGCCCATCCCTACGGCCTCGCCCGCCTCGGAATCCCCTGCTGTTTCTGGCGACAGCACACAGGGTTGGACATCCGGACCTAAGGGAGGCGCGGCGCCGGCGCGCCTCTCGGCCACCGGATGGCGCAGATACCGCTCGGCCAACAGGTCCCCGATCGCCCACCTTGGGCCGCCGCCTCCGGTCGGGCATATCCGGCGGGTCGAAACGCGCAAAAAGGCAATTCCCGAGAAGCGTCCGGATGGCCCGATGCGGCAATCTCGGTTTGAAAGGAGGGACAAACCCATGATCCAGAGGCTGTCGCATGTATCGATCTACGTGCTCGACCAGGAGAGCGCGAAGGCATTCTACACCGAGAAGCTCGGCTTCGAGGTCCGCAGGGAAGACACGATGGGGTCGTTCCGCTGGCTGACCGTCGGCCCGAAGGGACAACCCGAGTTCGAGATGATCCTTATGGGCATCCAGCCGGGGCCGATGCTCGACGAGACGGCCTGCGAGAGGATCCGCGAGCTGGTGGCCAAGGGAGCCTTCGGCGTCGGCATCTTCGCGACCGCGGACTGCCGGGCCACCTTCGAGGACCTGAAGTCGCGCGGAGTCGAGTTCGTCTTCCCGCCGACGGAACGCCCTTACGGCATCGAGGCACTCCTGAAGGATGACTCCGGCAACTGGTTCAGCCTGGTGCAGAGGACATAGTACCGAGGGCCGTCCGCCCGGGGGGTCATGAGCCGACGGGAAAGCGCCGAGGACCATCTGAGGCTGAGCCGGCCGCCGCGCCGAACCCGGCCCCAACCGGCGGTGACCCCCAGTTGGAGTGGTCGGAAGGTGCTGCGGCCCACTTGTCGCACCGACCGACCACCCGCAGCCGAATTGCCGGCCGTCAACGACGTGGCGACCGGATCGTCCGCCGGTCGCACCACTATCGCGCGGAAGTCCGCCGTGGTATGATCATCCAGCCGGCAACGAAGCGGACCTCCGTTGCGCAGGCAGATCGGAGGCGCGGATGTTTCAAGATCGACGCGGGTCCCGTCACTCAATCTCCCGCCTTGCGCCGAGCTTGCTCTTTCTTGCGTTGCTCCTGGCTCTTCCGGGACTCTGCGCGGGGTCGTGGCAGAGGATCTACGGGGGCTCCGGCCAGGATCGCGGCTACTCCGTGCAGCAGACCACCGACGGAGGATTCATCGTCGCCGGCATCACCACCTCTTTCGACACCCAGAACGATTGGGAGATCTACCTCGTCAAGACGGACGCTTCTGGGGACACCCTCTGGACCCGCGCCATCTCGGATCCCAATGGGGTCATGTCGTACAGCGATTTTGTCGAGGGGCAGCAGACCGCTGACGGGGGATACGTCGTCGCGGGAACCATGTACGGCTATCCGTTCGGCTACCAGGCCTGGCTGATCAAGACGGATGAGCTGGGGCGCACGGAATGGACCCGCAAGTTCGGCGGCAAAGGAAACGAGGGCGCCTATTCCGTTCAGCAGACCTCGGACGGAGGCTTCATTCTCGCGGGATATACCGACACCGCGACTCCCGGGACCCGCCATATCTACCTGGTCAAGACGGATGCAGCCGGCGACTCCGTCTGGACCCGGACGTTCGGAGGGAGCAGCAACGACTACGGCTATTCCGTCCGCCAGACCTTGGACGGCGGCTACATCGTAGCGGGTTTGACCCAGTCCTTCGGCGGCGGCCTACAGGCCTACCTCGCCCGGACGACCGCCTCGGGAAGCCTGGTCTGGCAGAGAGCCTACGGGGGACCGGCCCAGGACCAGGCCTACTCCGTCGCGCCGACTTCCGATGGAGGATTCATCGTCGCGGGCATGACCTATGATCCCGCTCGGAGCTACCAGGCCTGGCTGATCAAGACCGATGCTTCCGGAGACACCCTCTGGACGGGCAAGTACGGGGGCACGGGCACGGAGTACGCCCAATCGGTCGAGCCCACCTCGGATGGAGGCTATGTCGCCGCGGGATTCACCAATAGCTGGACCGGATCCTTCCAGGTCTACCTCTTTCAGACCGATGCTTCCGGAGTCCTGAAGCAGCAGCGGACGTTTGCCTATCCGGGGTTCGACTACGACTTCGGCATGTCGGTCCAACAGACCTCGAATGGGGGCTGCGTTATCGCTGGTTATACAGACAATTACGGCAATGGAGACAAGGTCTACCTTGTCGACACCGACTCTCTGGGAATTTCAGGCGTGGCGGCGAGGGTGAGCGCGCGGCCGCGCCCGGCCATCCTGGCCGCTCCCAACCCCTTTGTCTCCTTCGCCACCATCCCCGGCCACGAAACGGAGCGCTTCGATCTCTTCGACCTCAGGGGGGCGAAGGCGGGCATCGATCTCGGAGACAGGATCGGCGCCGGGCTCCCGCCCGGCATCTACTTCCTGAAGCCGGAGGCTCGGGACGCGGCTGCGTTGAAGGTGGTCAAGCTCCGCTGACGTCGTCGAGGCCGCCTGGCATCAACGCCATCGTCCGGCGATCAGCCGATCTTGCCGGCTGACCTCGACCTGACACTGTCTCCCACGGTCCGTGGGGGCAAGGTCATCCGGGAAAGGCCCGCTCCGGCTCAAACAGACAGCGGGCGCCGCGCCGAGGAGCTTCCCAACCTCTGTGCCGAGCCGCGCCTGCCGTAGCTCGCCGGCGTGACCCTCTCCCTGCGGACCTCTCAGAACGACGTTGCCGGTTCCGACTGCCGTCCCGTCCCGCTCACTTTCCCCTCAAGCCCGTCGCGAGATCGTCCGATACACACATCGGGGGCGTCTACCTTCCGCGCCGGAAGGGGCGGAGTTCAGCCACCTCGAGGCGGGGCGCCATCTCGTGGCCCCTGGCGGAGCCTGGCCATGAACCGCAAAGTGCTGTTGGTCGACGACGAGCCGGAGCTCCTCTCCGCCTACGCCGAGCTGCTTCAGCCGCTTTGCTCCATCGAGATCGCCGACGGAGCCAGGCGCGGCCTGGAAGCGATCG
The DNA here is from genome assembly GCA_963833505.1 of Candidatus Eiseniibacteriota bacterium. GTDB lineage: Bacteria > Eisenbacteria > RBG-16-71-46 > CAIMUX01 > CAIMUX01 > CAWHYG01. The sequence continues at coordinate 524,640 of CAWHYG010000004.1, forward strand.
TCCAGGCGTGGCCCGTTTGCCGTCGTCATCTCCGACCTCAACATGCCCGGGATGAGCGGCGCGGAATTCCTGTCCCGGGTTCGCGCGAGCAACCCCACCACGGTCCGGGTGATGCTCACGGGCTGCGGAGACGTGAACGCCGCCAAGGACGCGGTCAATCGGGGAAGCGTCTTCCGTTTCCTGACCAAGCCGTGCCCTTTTGAAGAGCTGGTCATGACGGTGGAAGCCTGTCTCGCCCAATACCGGATCGCGGAAGCGGAACGGGAGCTGCTGGAAAAGACCCTGGCCGGCAGCGTCCGCGTCCTCACCGAGGTCTTGAGCCTGGTCAACCCCGGCGCCTTCGGCCGCGCGGCCCGAATCCGCCGGATGCTGCGCCATCTGGCCCAGAAGCTCGGCCTGGAGAACCGCTGGCAGTTCGAGCTTGCCGGCCTCCTGTCCCAGATCGGATGCGTGACGTTGTCTCCGGAAACGCTCAAGAAGGTCTGGGCCGGACAACCGCTCACGCCGTCGGAGCAGCGGATCCTGACCTTCCACCCCCAGGCCGCCGCCTCGCTGCTCGAGAACATCCCGCGGCTCGGACCGGTCGCGCGCATGATCGCGCGCCAGGACATCCAGTCCGCGAGGGAAAGGCCCGCCGACCCGCCGGAGGATCCCGCCATCGTCCTCGGTGGGGAGATGCTCAGGACCGCTCTGGCGGTGGATCAGGGAATGACGGCGGGCCGCACGCTTTCACAGGCACTGGCGAGCCTCCGGAAACAGCCGGAAAAGGGTTACCCGGCTCGACTCCTCGCCGCCCTCGACGATCTCGATCTGGACAGCGCGCCGCCCGTGGTCCGCATGGTCATGGTCCATCAGCTCGACACGTCGATGGTGCTGGACGAGGACGTCTACGCCAAGAACGGAATCCTCATCGTGGCCAAGGGGCATGACGTGTCCGCACCTGTCATCGTCCGCCTCCGGAGCTTCGCGCTCGGCGTCGGCGTGGTCGAGCCGTTCCGGGTTCTCGTGCCTGGGGCGGAGGAGCTGCCCAAGACGGCGTGAGGACGATCATCAATGGAACGTCCAAGGCCATGGAATTGCTGCCGACGCTATCGCGAGCTTCCTTCGATCGCGCGGAAATCCCTGAGCCGGCACGATCGCCTGATGCGGCGGCCCGGGGGTGTCAGAGGACGACGTTCGTGATCCGCGTTCTAGTATGAGCTGCCTGGATCCACTGCCTTCGGCCCACCGGCTTCGGCCGCCTCGCCTTCTGGAGCCGGCGCATCGAGGATCATGGGCTTCGGAACGCGCCGCACCCGCAGCTCGAAGACATCCGGCCGCGCGTAGTGTCCCGCCACGTCAAGCTGCGACCGCGGCCCGATGAACTGGCGGGGATCGATCTCGCCGTAGAGAATCTCCTGGCGGCCGTGGAGCGGCCCGGCCACGAACTTCCCGTCCGGATGCACGATGGCGCTGTCCCCCGGGTTGATCCACTCATCGGATCCTGACAGGTACCTCGCCTTGAACGCCAGGCGGTCGGGCACGTCATCCCTTCGCAAGGCCATGCCGCAGCCTACGACATAGACCCGGCCCTCCTTGGCGATGTGGCGCAAGGTCGAGGTCCAGGGCTCGCCCCGGTCCCAGGTGGGTGCAAGGTGGATGCGCGTTCCCCAGGCGTAAAGGGCATAGCGCGCCAGGGGCATGTAGTTCTCCCAGCAGATCAGCGCGCTCGTCCGCCCGATCGGCAGGTCGGGGCAGACGAGGGTGCTGCCGTCTCCCTGCGCGTGGACCAGGCGTTCACCGCCCGTGGGGACGAGCTTCCGGTGCCGCGCCACCAGCGTCCCGTCCTCGCGGATGAGCAGGTTCGTGTTGTACAGCGTCGTCCCGCTCGCCTCATGGTTCCGCTCGTTCACTCCGATCGAGACGTTGATCCGCGACTCCAGCGCCGCGCGGCAGAGACGGTCCACCGCCACGCCCGGAACGTCGACCGCGTTCTCCACCAGCTCGGTGTAGAGGTCGCGCAGCGTGACGGAGTCGCCCGCGGGGACATGCCAGACCCAGAAGGGATACGCCGGCAGGAAGCACTCCGGAAAGACGGCCAGCCGGGCCCCGGCGGCCGCAGCCTCACGGATCCGTCCGAGAGCCAGGTCGATCGTGGCCTCTCGATCGAGAAAGACCGGGGCGACCTGCACGGCGGCCACGACGAACGGGGTCGACTCGACGCTCATGGAGTTGCCTCTCCTCTGCCGGCCATCCGCCGGCGGATCGGGCCCTCTACGCAACTCGGAACGGCTCGGCGCGCCTTCGTGCGCCGGTGACGCACCGGAAGCGCAGGAACGGGCGATTCTACATCACAGCGGGCTACATGAAATTCCGGGTGTGCAATCCCGACAGCGCGGCCGCGTCCGTTTCCGAGAACCCGAGCCTCCGCAATCGGCGGCGGCGACCGTCGTCCATGTCCGCCTGAAGCCCCTGCACCGCCTCGTGGCCTCGACGGATGTGCTCCGGATCCCAGGATCCGGCCGCGAGCAGGACGAGGGAGTCCATGACCTCCTCGTTCAGGCCGGCCGTGTGCCGCAGGGCCGCGTGCCGCCGCTCGATCGCGCCGGCCAGCCGCCCGCGCAGGCCCGGATCGAGGCCGACCTGGCGACCGAGGTGGGCCAGACCGAAGGCGACGTGCCGGGCTTCGTCCTGCGCGGCCAGGCGCGCGACCTGGGCAGTGACCGGATCGGGCGCGTTCTCGCGCAGAAACCACAAAAGCGAGAGGAAGCTGCCTTCGCCCAGCACGGAGAGGAGAAACACGGCCAGCCCGAAATCCGGCTCGTCCAGCAGCGTCTTGAGCGACGCCTGTCCCCCGGCGGTCGAGAGCCCGAGCCGGCTCCGGCGCAGGAGCGCCCGCCGCGTGAAGACCTCGATGTGACGCGCTTCATCCGCGGCCTGGATGGCGAGGACCTGGAGGATCTCCCGGAAATGCGGATGGATCTGGGAAAGGAACCGCGCCGGAACGATGAGGGCGGCCTCCTCGTTCTCGATCAGGTAGGTCATGACCTGGACGACCGCGTCCTCGACTTCGGGTGGCAGGTCGAACGATGCCTTCCAATCAACCGCGGTCTCGGGATCCCACTGCGCCGCGGCCGCCTGCGCGTAGATCCTGGCCGCCTCGTCGGCCCAGACTTCGTCCTTCTCCGCCAACGGGAACGAGAACTCGGGCGAGCCGGCCTCGACCATCGCGCCTCGAGCGGCCAGCCCCCAGTGCGCCGGCGGGTGTTCTACCACGGCTCCCGGCCGTGTCGGATCGGCTTCTCCGGCCGGATCCGCGCCGCGCCACCGGCCGAGGGATTCCGGACCGGCGACCAGAATGCCCGCGACAGAGCTGCCGGATTCCGATCCGGGCATCTCCCCCTCCGCCGCCACGCCCTGTTTGCGACACCAGGCGCGAAGCTGGACCCGCAGCGCCGGGTTGCTTCCTCGGACCAGGAGTCGCTCGCCCGGCCGTAGCGAAGCGAGGGCGCGCATGATCAGGAGATGCCCTCCCTGGTCCAACGCCAGATCGCCCAGATCCAGCACCGCAGCCGCTGCGGTCCGGCCGGACACCTCGGGAGCCCGATCCCGGTCCGAGACCGGAGGCGCTGGCTCCTGGCCGGGCTCGTCGGACGCTCCGCTCGCGTCCCCGCGACCCACTAACGCAGCCATTCCGGCGCCGCTCCGTTCCCGAGCCCGAACGCGTCCACCGCCTCGTTCAAAAGGCCGTAGCCCTCGGTCCGTCCCGGCAGCCAGGCGTTGAGGCCTTCCAGGTCGAAGAGCGACCGCAGATCGGGGTCGTCATAGGACATCGCGAGAAGAAGCGTGCGGAATCGTTCGATCCGCCCGGTCGGGTCACCGTCCAGCGCGGTGAAGTTGCAGTGATCGTAGGGTCCGGTCTGGGCGATGATCCGCGTCGATCCACCGGCCAATAGCCCCTCCTTCGAGAAGAGGAGGTGGTTGCCGTCGATGATGGCGGCGGCGTCCACGCTTCCTTTCAGGAGGGCGCGGACCGCCTCCCGCTCGCCTCCGATGTGATCGCCGTGCTTTCCCAGGAGCAGGTCGTGCCGCACCACCCGGAAATCGACGCCGGGCCGAAGTCCCTCACGGTGGAGATGCAGGAGAGGGATCAAGGTCGCCTGCGGGGAGTCGCCGGCGCCGACGGCGACCGACAGCCCCCGGAGATCGCCCGGACGGGCGACGGCGCTGCCGGCACGGACCAGGAGGATGGAGGTCAGGTCCCGGTCGGTGTCGCGCATGGCGAGCGCCCGGGCGCTCCGCCCCTGCGCGGTGGCCGCGCGTTCCGTCCGGATCCAGGCCAGCGGCGAATTCCAGGCGATGTCGATGGAACCGTCGAGCTGGGCCTGGACCTGCCGCTCGTAATTGGAAAAGAGCACGTAATCGAGATCCAGGCCGTGCCGTTGGAACCAGTCCTTGAATCCGTCCCAGATGGTCACGACCTTGGGGTCATAGGCGACGGCGCCCAGGATCAGGGTTTCGTTTCGATCGCCCATGGCACTCCTCGTTGTTGGCGGAACTGTCGAGACCCGCTCCGGCGGGCACTCAGCCCAAGCCCGGGAACTCAGCCCAAGCCCCGCATCATCTACGAACCCCCGGCGGCGGCATCGAATCTGGCCCCCGCGCCGGCGCCAGGGTCTAGAACAGCGGCAGGCCGCATACCGCCTTGCCGATGAAGTCGAAGAGCGCGTCCGTCGTCGGGGCCATGATGTTGGCCGCCTGGGCATCGCGGAAGAACCGTTCGACTCCGACCTCGCGGCGATAGGAGGCCCCGCCGCAGACCCGCATCCCCGTCGCGGTGACCATGAGAGCGCTTTCGGCCGCGGCCGCCTTGCACTCGAGCACCCGGAGCATGGCGTCTTCCCGACTCGTCTCGACCGCGTCGACCGTCTCCGAGAGGAGAGCGCGGGCCATGTCCGTCTGGATGCGCATGCGCGCGATGTAGGCCCGGATCGTCGGAAGATCGGCCAGGGATGAGCCGATGTGCTGGTGGCGCGTCCCCCCGGCATGGGCGGCGGTGCGCTCGGTGGCGCCTTCCATCAATCCGACGGAACAGGAGGCGTTCAGGATGTTGAAGATGGGAAGAACGATGCCCATCATGATCGCGAACCCCTGTCCGTCCTCGCCCAGGATGTTGGTTTCCGGAATCCGCACCTTCTCCGCCGTGACCGGCGTCGAGTCGTTTCCCCTGAGGCCGAGGCCGTCATAGCGGGGCGGAGCCTCGAGCCCGGCGGCATCGGAAGGCACGAGCCAGATCGTGCTGGGGCCGTCCGCCTGGATCGGCCGGCTGGACCAGACGTACGCGGTGGCCTGGTGGGCCGAGGTCACCCAGCTTTTCTTGGCGGAGAGCTGGATCTGGCCGCCGGCGCGGTCGGCCGTGCTCAGCGGGGCCCAGAACTGGCTGCGCGACCCGGCCTCGGAGAACGCCAGGGTGCTTAGGTGGCGCCCGGAGGCGGCGTCGCGCCGGATCTGGATGGGCGCATGCTTTTCCAACACGGCGGTCCCGCAGTAATGCATCGTCGCGACCATGGCGGAAGAGCCGCACTCGCGCGCCAGGCGTTCGATCACGGCCGCAGCCGCGCGGGGTCCAAGCCCCAGCCCGCCGACCTCGCGGGCGCTCAAGACGCCGAGGAGCCCGGCCGCGGCCAGGGCGTCGATCGTCTCCTCTGGAAACGCCGATTCGGCGTCCACCTTGGGAGCGGCGGGCGCAGTGACCTCGCGAGCAATTCGATCGATCGATTCCAGGATCTCGGGAGAAACAGGGGACATCGGTCTACCTCCAGGAACAAACGCCGCTGCCCGGCGCTTGACCGGAGAACCCAGGTCAGGAGGCGGGAAACAGCGTTTGTCGAGCTGTGCCTGAGACCCTCAGGCGGGCATTTCTTTCAAGTGCGTCGGTTCATCTCGGCTGTCTCGCTGCTGTTTTCCACCGGCCGGACCGGGCCGGGATCGGGGCGAACGCGAGACTGTAACCCGGAGTTTGTTCAACAGCAACCCAATCGTCTCAGACGGGCGCGGATTACGAGTCAGCAATGTTCATGAACCCGAACTGCGACGGGCGATCACGAATAGCGTCGAGATCCGCCATCTCGAACTTGGGCCGATCGGTTGTGTCGTTTCCGCATCCGAGCGGAAGATGGCCGAGATCCATTTCTTGGTGGGAGGTGAGTGGAGCCCAGCATCCGGGTCGCGGAGCGCTGCGGTTTCCTTCGAGAAGGACGGTTGCGGCATCGGGCGCGCAAGCAGGATGGAGCGATCGTCGACCGGCTGTGGTACGGACTGCTCCGTACCGAGTGGCAGGACGCCTGGCTCTAGCTCAGGGAAACCCGGACCGCGGCGGCGCCGCGTTTGCGCGAACCATCATCCATCCCACTCGAGTTCCTTGCGATCCCAGACCGCGCAGGCGGCACCTGCTTCGTACGCGCTTTGAAGGAACTCCAGAATCGCCTCTTCCGGTGACGATGCCGCGCACGCGTCGTCGTAATTCAGCAGGAACTCGCCCATCGACTCATCCCAGCGAGCCACCGCCGGTCGCAGGCGCGCCTGTTCGATCCCGGGCGGCGCCGGCTTGGTGTAGGAATAGAAGGCGGCATGCGGATACCTGCGATCGCCGGGCCAGAATCCGCAGCTGATCACCTCCTGGGAGTAGGCCTCCCGGGTCACGGCATCGACTTCCGGGGGAAGGAGGGCCCGCCGGCCGCAGAATCGCGTCAGGGCCAGGTCGAAACTTCCCCAGAAGAAGTGCACCGGGCTCGTCTTGCCGGTGTATCCGGCCCGGAATCGCTTCATCACCCGGTCGGCGCCGAAGAGGACGCGGCGGAAGTTCTCGACCTGATCCTGATCGTAGGAGGCATGATGGCGATCCTGGTCGTACGGCGTCCGGTCGTAAAACTCATCCGGAACCCGATGGATCGCGGCCTCGATTCCGAGCGACCCGAGGGTGGACATGTACTCGTTGTAGAAGTCGGCCACGGAGCGCGCGAACAACCCGATCTCGCGACGGGCCCCCTCGCTCGTCCGGATGAGAAGCTTGTGCGCGACGAGATCGAACTCGAGGTCGAAGGTCCGGCGTCCCGAGGGAATCGGGGAAGTGCCGAGCCCGACCGGCGTGACGTACAAGGTCGTATGCCACCAGTGATTCTCGCGCGGGGCCAGCGCCATGCGGGTCTTGCCCACGATCTGGGTCCACAGGTGCAGGGTGTCGCAGGTGTCTTCCCAATCCGCGTAGGGCAGCGGAGGCCACTCAGGCGAGGTCAAGTTCCACCTCGTCGATGTAGCACCAGCCCCAGTCCTCTCCCGGCTCGAGCGATTGCACGATCGGATGACCGGCCGAACGGAAGTGCCGGGAGGCGTGCTTGTTCTTGGAAGAGTCGCAGCAGCCGACGTGGCCGCAGCTCAGGCAAAGCCGCAGGTGCACCCACGTGTCGCCCGTCTTGAGGCACTCCTCGCATCCCTGCGTTTGCGGCCTCACGTCCTTGACCTGGTCCAGATGCGTACAATCCTTCATCAGACACCTCCACGGTCGCTCTACCCCGGCCTTTGGACCGGCCGCCACTGTCGTGCGGACTCCCCGACGGCCCGCCCCGCTTGCCCCTCGGTCGCGCGGCCTTCCCGCCGGTGGGCCCCGCAGTGGCGGATGCGCGTCGCAGGCAGTCCGCCGGAGGGAAACCCCTGATTGTATCCCGCCTCCGCCTGCCGGTCGAGGGTTGGCTTGTGACAGCTTCGCGGAACCGTCACGGGCTCGTCACTTGACGTGGACCAGCGGCGACGAACTAATGAAAGCCGGTGCGAAGACGGAGGCCGGGTGAAACAGGAGCCGCAGAAGTCTCTGACTGGAAACCCTGCTCGGGCGGGCGGAGCAAACGATGAGCCAAACACGGGGATTGGATGGGCCGGAATCGGAGCGCACCAGAGGCTGGAGGATCCGAAGCAATTCGGTTGGAGCACGGATCATTCGCCTCGGGGTGATCGTCGGCGTCCTTGCCCTGTCCGGCGCGGTGAAGGCCGGGGCGGACGCAAGGGTGCCGGTCTATCTTTTCGAATCCCGTCCATTCGAGACGCATCTGGGCAATCCGGAAATCATGGAGACCGGGCAAGCCTGGATCACGGAGATTCGTGCCGCGCGTTCCGAGCTTGATTTCGAGGAGTACTACCTTTCCGATCTTCCTGGGGAGGCGCTCCACCCGATCCTGGATGAGATCGGGCGGGCCGCGGCGCGAGGCGTCCACGTTCGGCTGATCCTGGACGCCAGGATGGGTCGGACCTATCCCTCGCCCGCGGATTCCCTCGGAAAGCTCCCGAACTGGGAAGTCCGCTGGATCGACTTCGGAAGGATCGGGGGCGGGATCCAACATTCCAAGTTCTTCCTGGTGGATCGCGCCACCACCGTCCTGGGGAGCCCGAACCTGGATTGGCGGTCCCTGGAGCACATCCATGAGCTGGGCGTCTGCATTCATGATGCGCCGCTGGCCGGGTTCTTCCAGGATCTGTTCGAGTTGGATTGGAAGCTCGCCGGATCCGGAACCGACGACCAGGCCGTTCTGGCGGCCGCCCGGCGCCGGTATCCGGCGGTCTATCGGGTCAGGAACGGAGCCGAGGATCTGGAGATCCGCCCGGCCGCCGATCCGCGGGGTTGGCTTCCCGACTCCACGAAATGGGACCTGAGCAGCCTGGTCGAATCGATCGACGCGGCCAAGAGCGAGATCGCCATCCAGGTCCTGACCTACTCCCCGGAGGCTTATCACCTGAAGGAGACCGCGCTCGATGACGCTCTTCGGCGAGCGGCCGCACGCGGAGTCCAGGTCGACCTCCTGGTTTCCGACTGGAACACGAATCACCCGGGAATCGATGCCCTGAAGGCCCTGGTCGGCATTCCGCACCTTGACGTGCGCCTCGGAACCGTCCCGGAGTGGAGCCATGCCTACATTCCGTTCGGGCGGGTCGAACACTGCAAGTACATGGTCGTGGACACGCTTCTGACGTGGATTGGAACCAGCAATTGGGAACCGAGCTACTTCTCGACTTCGCGAAACGTGGCCGTGACGATCAGGAGCCGCGCTCTCGCTCTGGAAGCGCGAAGGAGCTTCAATGCCAGTTGGACCTCCGAGACGGCGCAGCCGGTTCGCCGGGAGGTCGACTACGTGCCCAAGCCGCACGGGAACCAGCCGCCTCCCGGCAGACAGGTGCTCGGGCGGTAGGGGGGCCGCGCATTCACGACCCGATGCCGGCGCGACCTCTCGGCGGGATGATCCGACCGGTCAGGTAGGTCGAGGCGAAAATGAGCGTGAACGGAAGCCACGTGCCGACGAAGCTCGCGAACATGGCGAAACTGTGCAGCGCGAGCACAGCGACGACGGCGACGTCCATGAAGACCACGATGGCCAGAAATGTCGCCGCGGTCGCCATGGGGCTCGTGTACGCAAATCGCTTGAAGTAGATCAACGAGATGGTCGCGAAGACGATCGGAGCAGCGACGGCATGGACGACCAGCGTCACCTGTAAGCCCAGGAGAGACATGCCGATTCCCATGGTGGCTGCACAGAGAGCCCAGCCAACCAGTGCGAGCCCCACAACCACCGCCCCTTGCCGCACGCTGAGCCGCCCCATATCCCCCCAGTATGGCCGAGTTTCTGCCACCTGACGCGGCCCATCGGTCCAGGCCATTTCTCTGACGAGATGATATCGCGGAACCCATTCCCCAATCGTTCGCAGGTCGGCCGGGACGGCGATTTCACGCGCTCCAGGGCTCGCCCGGCGAGCGCACATAGCGTTGGACCACGTAGCCCCAAGGGATGACGATCGGGACCAGAACCACGCCCATGAGGCACGCAAACAGGGATTCCGAGGCGTACGCGTCCAGACCTGGTCCGAGACCCATGGGCAGGGCCGATGCGACAACCCAGATGAGCTTCCAGAGCAGTTCGAACAGCAGGAGCAAAAGCATCTGCAACGGATACCGCAGCCCGAGGAGCGACAGAAGGGCAAGCGCTCCCAGGAGAGCTCGGATGACCGAATTCGGCCCAGCCACCAAATCTGGCGGTGAAATGATGTGCGGCCAGATGGTCACCGCGAGGCCGGCCGCGATGAGCAGGTACATGCCCCTTAGCAGGTAGAGCCGAATCGTAGTGATGTCACCCACAGCATTACCCCCGAATATGACCCAGGCAGGTCGGCGCATTCCCGGGTCCGTAGTCCGCGAAAATCCCGTACGCCGCCTCCTCGGCCAAGTTTACACGTCCAGAGCCGACGAGAACCCTGATAGGCTGAGTGGGACTTTCGTAACCGTCAAGATCGTTCTGAGAGGCCCAGCGGGAAAGGGCCGCGTTGGCGAGACCCGGCAAGCGCCGCCGGCGCGCCCGCTTTTGTCACCGAAACGCGATGCAGTGTTCACTCGTTCGTGCCGCGCCTTTCACGATCTCTCCCTAGCATGACCGCTGGCGGCGCGAACCCTCGTCCGCGCCTTCCAGCTCCTTTCCGGGTCCTTCGAAACCGTATGAAACAGCGTCATGTCAGGAGGCAAGCATCATGCGCCTTTCGAGTCGTTTCCTTTCCGTCCTGATCGCGGGCCTTCTCGCAGGGACGGCCGCCCTGCCCGCCCATGCCGGCCTCAGCGGCACCAAGAGCGTCGGCCCGACCGGAGACTATCCGAGCATTACTTCCGCCTGGGCGGACCTCACTGCGCAGGGTCTCTCCGGCAGTCTGATCTTGGAGCTCCAACCCGCCTATACCTGCGCGGGCGAGACCTTCCCCCTGACCCTGGGCAACGTCACCGGGGCCGGCCCGAACGCCGGCGTCACGATCCGGCCGGCGGCGGGCGCGCCTGGGTTATTGATCACGAGCGCCAACACCACTGGAACCATCGACCTGAACGGCGCCACCTACGTCACATTGGACGGACGACCGGGAGGCACCGGAAACGCCAAACAGCTTACGATCGACAACAGCGCCACCTCCGGATTCGCCCTTCGCTTCATCAACGACGCCCGGTTCAACCTCATCGAGTCCATTACGATCCAGGGGGCCAACACCAGCACCTCCTCCGGAGTCGTTCTCTTCAGCACCACCACCGGCGCCAACGGCAACGACAGCGACACGATCGACAGCTGCGATCTCCGCGACGGCGTCAGCCCGCCCACAGACCTGGTGTACTCCGCCGGCTCGACCGGCGCGCAGGCCCAGAACAACAGCGGCGACACGATCTCCAACTGCAACATCTACAACTTCTTCAATGCGACCAGCACCCACGTCGGCATCTCCCTGGCTTCGGGAAATCAGGACTGGACGATCCAGGGAAACAGCTTCTATGAGACCGTCCCCCGGGTCATGGGTGGAACCGGCACCCTGGAGTGGCAGGCGGTCGCGTCCTCCAGCAGCTCGACCAACAACCTCCAGATCATCGGCAACTACATCGGTGGGTCCGGACCGCAGTGCGGCGGCAGCCCCATGGCGTACTCCGGCAATGCCGTCGTCCGAGCGCTTCGGCTCACGGTCGGAGCGACCACGGCGACGGGAATCCAGGGCAATACCTTTCAGAACATCGCGGTCGCCAGCACCTCTGCCTCCTCCTCGCAAACGTTGATCGGCCTGATCACCGGATCGTTCAACTGCGGGACGGTCACGGGCAACGTGATCGGAAGCCAGGCCATGACAGGCAGCCTCTCCTTCGCGATGTCCAACACGAGCACGGCGGCGTTCAACGCCATCTCCTGTGGCACCGGCACCCCCGGAGTCATCACCGTCGCGAACAACCAGATCGGCGGGATCGCCGTTTCCGGGATTGCCGGAGCCGGGGCCCCGACCGCCCGCGGCATCAGCTTCGGCGGCTCAGGCGGCACCTACTCGATCGCGAACAACGTGATCGGAAGCCAGAATGTGCCGGACAGCTTCACCAGCACCGCGGCCAACGTCCTCGACGGGATCTACGGGAGCTCGTCAGGATCCGCCAACACAGTCTCCGGCAACGTGGTCGCCAACCTCTCCTATCAAGGAACCAGCAACGGCAACTTCCCGCTCATCGGGATCTACACGCCGGGTTCCTCCGGAGGCGTCTACAGCATCACCGGGAACACGGTTCGGAACTTGACTTCCTCGTCCGCGTCGACCGGCGTCGGCGCCTCGGCCTCCGTGATCGGAATCGGGATGACCGCCGCCACCACGGGCGGTCAGAACGTTTCGCAAAACGTCATCTACGCCCTGGCCAATACCGCCGCCACGGCTGCCACGGCCGTATCCGGCCTGTTCTACTCGGGCCCCGCCGCCGGCAGCAACGTCGTCCAGCGGAATCTGATCGACAGCTTGAACCTCTCCACCAGCGGCCTTGACACCACTCCAGGGGTCAGCCAGATCACCGGGATCCATGTCAACGGCGGGGGAACCACCTACCTCAACAACATGGTGCGTTTGGGCTTCGATTCATTCGGCAACCCTCTCACGACCGGTTATCCGATCACCGGCGTCAACGAGGCCTCCGGCACGGACAAGTTCTTTGGGAACAGCGTGTACCTCGGAGGGAGCGGAGTCATGGCCTCCCAGGCCACCTACGCGTTTCAGAGCAGCGTCACCAACAACGCCCGGGCCTACGAGGACAACATTCTCGAAAACGCGCGCTCGAATGGTTCCAGCACGGCCGAGAACTACGCGATCCGCTACGCCGCGGTCGATGGCGGCCTGACCTCCGATTACAACGACCTGTTCGCTTCGGGCACGGGAGGCGTTCTCGGCGGCGTGGGCTCCGGAGGGGTCATCGCGGACTACCCTGACCTCCCGTCCTGGAGGTCCGGGACCGGCCGGGACGGAAACAGCATCTCGGCCGATCCGTTGTTCCTCAATGCTTCCGGCAACGCGAACACCGGCGATCTTCACATCAATCCCGCGGTCTTTCCGGCGTCGCCCGTCGCCCGGACCGGTGTGTCGCTCGGCGCGCTGACCAATGACTATGACGGAGATCCCCGCGGGAATCCGCCCGACATCGGGGCGGATGAGTTCGTGACCTACATCATCACCGCGTCGGCCGGAGACCACGGTTCGATCGCGCCCGCCGGCAACGTCGTGGCCAACGCCGGCTCCAACGCGACCTTTGCGATCACGCCGGACCATTGCTATGCCGTCGCCGACGTTCAGGTGGACGGCAGCTCGGTCGGAGCGGTCACGACCTACACGTTCTATGACGTTCAGGGGAACCATACGATCGCCGCGACCTTCCAGCCCCAGACCTTCACGATCGCGGCCACGGCCGGCGCAGGGGGGACGATCACGCCGTCGGGCAACGTGCCGGTCGGGTGCGGGAGCGATCAGTCCTTCGCGATCGCCCCGCTCACCGGGTTCTACATCAGCGACGTCAAGGTCGACAATGTCTCGCAGGGACCGGTCACCAGCTACGTCTTCACCAACGTCCAGGCGAACCACACCATCTCGGCGGAGTTCGCGACCCAGAACTTCATCCTGACGACGGCGGTGATCGGCGGCGGCTCCTTGATCATTGACCCGAATCTCCCGAGCTATCCGAGCGGCACCCAGGTTCAGATCACGGCCAACGCCGACCCCGGCTGGCAGTTCGACCACTGGACCGGCGACGCAGAGGGGAGCGACAACCCGCTCAAGATCGTCATGGATAGGAACAAGAACATCACGGCGGTCTTCGTCGACGTCGCACCACCGCAGGTCACCCTTACGAGCCCGAACGGCGGCGAGGACTGGCAGGACGGCACGACCCAGAACATCACTTGGGTCGCGACCGATAACGCCGGGGTCACGAGCATCGATCTTGCTTACTCCTTGGACGGCGGTGCCAGCTACCCCTATTCGATCGCGACGGGGTTGGGAAACACCGGGACCTACGCCTGGGTCATTCCGGATACGGCGAGCACGACGGCTCGGGTGCAAGTGACTGCCCATGACGCCGCCGGGCATTCCGCCTCAGACGCGAGCGACGGAAACTTCGAGATCGACAACCCGCTTTCCGGCATCGCCCAGGCGCTCCTGGGCTCGCATGAAGTCCTTGGGGTGTACCCGAACCCGGCCCGGGGCCAGGGCACCCACGTTCTCTATCGGTTGAAGCGGGAAGGCAACGCGGAACTGGACGTGTTCGACGCGGGCGGCCGCCTGGTACGCCGGCTCGATTCGGGGTCGGTCTCGGCCGGGCTGCACAGCTTGGATTGGGACGGACGAGACGACGCGGGCGCGCCCCTGGCCGCCGGGATCTATCTCGTGCGCCTGGTCCGGGACTCCGGAGCCCCGGCGACGAGGCGGTTCGTGATCACGCGCTGACGCTGTTCCGCGACCAAGATTGGAGGGCCCGGTCCGGCTCGCGCCGGGCCGGGCTCAATCAGATTCCGATGCTGGACAGGAGGCTGCAGATCTCGTTGACGATCCCGCTCAGCCGGGGATGGGACGTCTCGAATCCGACCGCGGATTCCTTCAAGCCCTCCCGCGAAAGCTCGAGAAGCCTGGGCGACCTCTCGCGCCGTGACGCGACATGCGCCGCCGTCTCGGCGAAGTGCGCGATGCTGGCGGCCCGCTCCTCCTGAGCCGACGGGAGGTCATGGATCTCCGCCTTCAGCTCCTCCAGCAGACGGATCAGCTCCGCCCTATGCTCGGGATCGGCGGAGCCGGCGGTCTTGATGGCTTGCTCGATCTTGCCGATCGTGTCCTCGATCATTCCGGTCCTTCCTTCATCACGTCGGATCCTCCCGCGCCAAAGCCCGGTTGTCGTTTGCGCTCCAAGGCGCCGCGAACGGCCGGAGGTGCCCGAAATAGCTGGGCGGGCGCCGGCCGAACGACGCAGGCACGCTCCATGCAGTATAGGCCATCACGCCGGATCAGGCGCCGCCTCGCACTTTCGCAGGAACCGGAGCACCGGCGGACACGCCACGAACGCCGCCATGACACCGGGCATGAAACGGAAGAAGCCGCGCTTGAAGGTGTCATCCATGGTCGTGAGCGGGTTCAACACCGGATCCCAGAAGTAGAAATACGGCATGTAGAAGACGAACATCACGGCGGAGAAGAGGAGAATCCGCCCGGTGTAGTCGGGTGCGGAAGGCCAGGCGCCGCGCCGCTCGCCGCGCCGTCCGAGCATCCAGAGCGGCGCCAGAAGGACGACGAGCCAGGAGAACTCCCCGAACCATTTCGGCTGGGCCGCAATCGTGACCGCGCGCCCGAGCACCTCCGCCATGCGCCCGAAATCCAGGCCGGGATTGCGGAAGTGCGCGGACGGGTTGTATCCGAACAGCGTCTTGACATAGAGAAGATTCCAGAACAGGAAGAACGCCAGCGGGAGCGCGGTCCACCAGAGGCCCCTCCAGCGCCCCGCCTTCCCTCGGAGCAGCGCGATCACCGTGAGGGCGGCGCCGAAGACGACGTTCTCGGTTCGTGCGGTGGCCGCGAGGAACAGATACAACGCCACCGGCCCGGCCGGCATCGGACCGCTCGACGCCGGTGTCACGCCGGGCGGAGCCGGGATGCGTTCGCCGGCCCGGGCGGAGTCGTCCGCGACAACGCCGGCGCGGGCGGAGCCCGCGGGAGCGGCGCCGGCAGCCGGGTCTCGCGTCGCGGTGCCGGCTGCACCGCCCGTGGCGACCCGGCTCCCGCCCGGCCATTCGGCGACCGCCATCACCGCCAGGGCGATGAAGACCATGCTCGGAAGATCGGTCTGCGCAACCGTGAGCTGGAACAGGAGCGCAGTGGGAAGAAAGACCAGAAACGATGCCAGGGCCGCCGCCGTCGGCGACCCCGTCCAGCGGCGAACGCGAGCGCCGAAGACCAGCAGGAACCCGGCGGCAAGCAACGGAACCCACAAGCGGGGCGCCGCCGGGTGGAACAGATACCAGAAGCCGTCGTTGACCGATGTGAAAGGCGGGTAGATGGCCTGGGCGTTGAACACGATCCGGGAGAAGATGCTCGAACGGAGCCTGCCTTCCGCCGCCATGACCTTGCCCACCAGGTCATAGCCGACCAGGGCGTCGTAGTTGCGTTCGGGCACAAGGGTCGTGTGGATCCAGCTCATGAAGATCAGGCTGGCGCATCCCAGGGACAGGAGCCACGCCGCCGGGGACCGCCCCGGGCCCGCGAAAACAACGGACCAGCGAAGCCGGGGCATCTTGGGGAAACGGCTCGCGAACGAGACCGATCGGCCGCGCCGGAGAAAGCCGTCCGCCGCCAGCCCGGCCGAGAAGACGAGAGCCGCGACAGCCAGCAGCGTCCCTTGCCGGATCGGAATCCGCGCCAGGTCGAGCAGCATTCCCGCCCAGGGCACGAAGGACAGCGCCAGGAGAATCCGGAGGCCGGCGGATTCCTGCTCTCCGAGCCGAAGTTCCGCCCGGAGCCGCTCGCGCTCAGCCGACACGGGCGCCGGATCCGCGGCCGGATCCGCCCCGGCAGGGTCTGCGTCCGGCAGAATCCCGGCGCGCCTCAGGATTCGATAGAGGCCGTCCCCCGCGAGCGCGAGCGCGACGAGGCCGAGGACCAGGCCGGGACTGAACCAAAGGGAGGCAGCCGGCCTCACCACGGCGCCTTCACTCCCGCCGGCCAGGGGAAGATCTGGATCCGGTTCTCTTCGGTGTGCGGCACGCCGGGCTGCACGAGATCGAGGCCCCACCAGTTCCAGACCAGGAGGTAGTTGATCTTGCCCTTCCAGGGCGACGGATCGCCCCAGTGCACCGGCACCCGCGGATAGATGAAGTTGTACACGGATGAGGGGCTGGCCAGGATCGGGATGTCGGTCGGGGCCGCCTTCTCCGTCTGGTCGCTGATGAGCTGTTTCGGCGGCAGGAGGATGACGGCGTCCGGCGGTGTGTTCTCCTTCAGGTACAGCGCGATCGGATAGGTGGAGTCATAGCCGGAAATTCGTCGCGCTTCATCGGGAAGAGACCGCCCCGACGACCAGAGGATCCAGGTCCGGTGCAGAAAGGTCGGGTAGCCGCGTCCCCAGCGCGTCACGGCACAAAAGAGGATCACGAGCAGGATGAGGACGCTGGAATAGACCCGGGAGCGCCGCAGATCCGGCGTCGCGCCCGCCGGCCCCGATCCCCCCCGAGCCTCGGTCAACGGCCGCACTCCGGATCAGCCATAGCGGATCCACTTCATCAGCTCGGGCAGATTCGGCCTCTTCCCGTACATGAGGATGCCGACCCGGAACACCCGGCCCGCGATCCAGAGCGCTCCCGCGATGGCCGCGACCAGGAGGACCAGCGACAGCGCGATCTCCCACCAGGGGGGCATCTGCACGGTGATCCGCACCATCATCAGGATCGGCGCGAAGAGCGGAATCATCGAGCAGACCCGGATCAGGACGGCATTCGGATCTCGGATGGCCAGGGCCATGAGCATGAAGGCGATGATGATCGGCATGTAGATCGGCGTCTGGAGGCCCTGGGCCTCGGTCTCGCTCGTCACCATGGCGCCGATCGCGCCGAAAAGCGCGGCGTAGAGCAGGAATCCCAGAAGGAAATAGAGCACGAAGAAGATCGCCAAGGGAGCCGTGATCCCGATCTGGCTGAGCGACAGGGGAGAGCCGAGCGGAGAGAAACCGCTGGCTGCGCTGTACGCCCCGAACAGGGCGACGATGATGAACCAGATCCCGATCTGGGTCAGCCCGACCGCCCCGATTCCAAGGATCTTCCCTGTCATGAGGGTCGACGACCGCACGGTCGCGGCCATCAGCTCGGCCGACCGCGAGGTCTTCTCCTCCAGGGTGGCCCGCAGCATGGCGATGCCGTAGATGATCAGCGAGAGATAGAAGACGAAGCCGACGGCATAGGCGAGCCCGAAGGTCATCCCCGTGTCCTTGTGCGATTGCCCCCCGGCGCCGACCTTGAACGTCGTGAAGGAGACGTCCTTGAGGATGGCGTTGACCTGACTGGAATCGAGCTTCGACTGCCCGATCCGGACCTCCCGGGCGGCGGTGTTCAAAGCCCGTTCGATGGTCAGGTTCCTCTGGAAGTCGGAGACGTTCTTGGCGTAAAAGGCGCACTCCCCCCCGCCGAGCCCATTGGACGGGATGAGGATGAATCCCCCGATCCGGTCCGCGGTCACCCGGGCTCCCAGTTCCCTGGCCAGCTGCTCGCGGGTACGGCCGGAATCCGGTTCCGCCACCAGCGTGAAGGCCTTCTTCGCCGTCTTGCTTGAATCGGCGAGGGACCGGGCCAGCGGACGGAACAGGAGCCCGGTCTGGTCCACCACGGCGAGGGAAGTTGGCTGCCCCACCTTCATGCTCATGAAGAGGCCGGGCAACGCGACCAGCGCACCCATCATGATGGGAAGCACGAGGGTCGTGAAAAGAAAGAGTCGGGTTCGGACCCTCAGCCGGTACTCCTGTCGCAGCACGGTCAGGACGCGGGAATCCATGCCTCAGCCCTCCTCGCCGCCCTGGGAGCGGACCGTTTCGACGAAGATGTCGTGCAGCGACGGCTCCATGATCTGGAACCGGCTGATCCGGACCTCGCGGACGGCGGCCTCGAGGATGCTCTGGGGGACGACCCCGGGAGCCGGCGTCACCTCCATGAACCGGCCGGAGTCGCTGCAACGCGCCACCAGCGCCGGGTCCTTGTGAAACGTGGGCCGGCCCTCGTATTCGATCTGGATCGCCCGGTCTCCGCGGGCCGCCTTGACCTGCTGGATGGGGCCGTCCAGGACCTTTCGGCCGCGGTTGATCAGACAGATGGAGTCGCACACCTTTTCCACCATGTCCATCTGGTGGGTCGAAAGCAGCAACGTGGTGCCGTGATCCCGCAGCTCGAGCATGATCGACCGGATCAGATCGACGTTGACGGGATCGAGGCCGGAGAACGGCTCGTCCAGGATGACGGCCTCGGGCTCGTGCAGGACCGTGATGATGAACTGGATCTTCTGCTGCATGCCCTTGGAGAGGGCCTCGATCTTGGATTCGGCCCAGCTGGACAGCTCCATGCGCTCGAGCCAGCGATCGGCTTCGCGGCGCGCCTTCCCGGCCTCGACGCCGTGGAGCCGGGCGAAGTAGAGGATCAGCTCCCGGACCTTCATCTTCCGATACAGACCCCGCTCTTCCGGAAGATAGCCGATGCGGTCGCGGCGCCGATCCGGATCGGTTTCTCCGAGCAGGCTGATCGTCCCCTGGTCGGGCTTGATGATGTCCATGATCATGCGGATCGTGGTCGTCTTGCCGGCGCCGTTGGGACCGAGCAATCCGAAGACGGATCCGGCCCGGACCGACAGGTCCAGGTTCTGGACGGCGAGCAGATCGCCGAACGACTTCGAAATCCCGCGAATCGTCAGCGCGTCAGGCATGGACCTCCCTTGCGCGGCCCCCGGCCGCTCGGTTCGAGGCGTCGGGCGCAGACACGGAGAAATGGTCCATCAGGAGGCGAAGCTCCTTCACCCGTGCGCGGCGTCCTTCGTCCACGGGGGGCATCATAACAGACTCCGGGTCAAGCGCTCGGGCCCTGAAGCGCGGGGGGGCACGGCGCCATCCGGGCTCACCGGTGGCCATCCTCGAGCCCACGACTGCCAGCGGGCAAGGACATGCGGGCCGGCCTCGCCCGGACTCGCGCAGGCGACCGCCCGGCGAAGATGCGCGCGGCGGCCGGCCACCGTGCATTGCCGAGACCCCGCCGGCGTTTCGGCGCTGGCCCGGAGTGCTGACCGCCTCTCGGCCGGTCGCCCGGCCCTCCGGGCGCCGCTTCAGAGCGCCTCGACCGAAACGCCTCCGCCCGAAGTATGCAGGGTAAGCGTGGCGCCGCCGGAACCGAGCGTGCCCGAGAGCTTCCCTTGCCCGTTCCGGTTGTCGGTCGTGAGCGGCAGATTGGTGCGGGCGCTCCCGCCGGTGGTGTCGCCCGTGATGACCAGGCTGACCGACGGATCGATCCTCGCCGACACCGAGCCGCCGCTCGAGCTGATCTCGCCGCCCTTGGCGTTGCCGGCGCTGAACGAAACCGATACCGATCCGCCGGAGGACGATGCCACGACGTGACCACCGGCGTTCTCGATATGCACCGAGCCGCCGGAGGTTTCGGCCTCCAGGTCGCCGGTCACGCCGCTGATCCGGATGCCGCCGCCGCTCGTCTCGGCCTTCAGCGGTCCGGCGATGGAATCCGCCTCGATGCTGCCTCCGGAAGTGCTGACCTCCGCTTTCCCACGGATCGACCCGAGGTTGATGCCGCCGCCCGAGGTCTCCGCCTGCAGGACGCCCTGGAGACTCGAGACCTCGATCGATCCGCCGCTCGTGCTGAGTCCCGCATCACCCTCCGTCCCGCTGACCGCAATCGCACCGGCGCCGGTCTTCAGATCCAGCTTCGTCTGCCGGGGAACGGAGATCTCGAAGTGCAGGTTGCCGGAGAAGCTCCAGAGCCAGTGCGCACCCTTCTTCCTCACTGTGACCTTGGCGTAGTCGGAGCCTTGATCGAAAGAGATGTCGTATTTCGAGTTGAGATCTCCGCTCTTGGAGGTAATCACCACATGGGCGCCGGAATCGGAGGTTCCTTTGAGCGTGACGCTGCCGACGTCGGCATCGAGGATGAACTTCCCCCCGGGGGCGAGGGTCAGGTCTTTCTCGATCCGGGACCCTCCGGAGTCCTGGGCGGCGACCGCCAGGACGGCGAGACTGGCAAAGGCCAACGAACTGAGCGCGGTGAGCCATCCTGACGAGGACATCATGGCCTCCTCCTACCTTGGCCGCCATTCAGGCGGCCACAGACGATCGTTCCCCCGAAGTCGCGCCGGCGGCCCGGCTGAATCCTGCTCCGGATTGTAGGACGCGGAAAGGCGGCCGGACGTTTCATCGATCTCGGCTCGTGCAGTCTTTTCCGTTCGCCGGCTCCCGGCCGGTGCACTGGCGCTCACCGCTGGAACGCGCCATGCGAGTCTGGATCACTCGTGCCCCCCCTTGCAGCGGCAGCGAATCTGCTAAGATCGCGGTCGCCGTCGGGGACGCGGGATTCGCCAGCCCTCCTTGCCGGCGGAGATCCTGGTCGGGCCGGTCGATCCGATTGACACGGAGGGAGTTAGACAATGGCTGCTCCACCCGGATCCGCGCCTCCGAGCCTGGAAGAGGTCCGGCGCGGGATGGCGATTCCATCCGAGGGCGACGTGCGCGGGCGAGTCGAAACGACCGGCTATGCGCAGCATCCCGAGCAGATGGCGAAGGTGTGGGAACTGTCGGAATCAGAGCCGGGGATCGACTGTCTCGGACCGGCGCTGCCGCCGGGTGTCGCCGCCGCCGTCTGCCCCCATGACGACTTCAGTCTGGCCGGACGGGTCTATCGCAAGGTCCTGCCTCTCCTGACGGCGCGCACGGTGATCCTGTTCGGCGTCTTCCATCGCTACAGGAAGTTCCTTCAGCGGAATCGCGTGGTTTTCGATCCGTATCGCTTCTGGACCGCGCCGGACGGCCGGGTGCCGGTCTCGGCGCTCCGCGAGGCGCTGATCGCGCGCCTGCCCCGCGAGGATTGGGCCCAGGACGCCGCGGCCCACGACCAGGAGCACTCGTTGGAAGCCCTGGTCTGCTGGCTGCGTCACCAGAACGCGGACCTGGAGATCGTCCCCATCCTCGTGCCGGCGGCGGGGTTCGAACGGCTGGAGACGCTGGCTGAGGATCTGGCAGCCGCTCTCTCGGAGGAGATGACGGCGCGGGATTGGCTTCTCGGCCGCGATCTGGCCCTGGCGATCTCCGCCGACGCGATCCACTACGGCCCGGACTTCCAGCAAACGCGCTTCGGGCCGGGGGGCGTCTCCGCCTACGAGCAGGCCACGGCCCACGATCGCGACCTGCTCGCCGGACCGATGAGCGGACCGATCACGGTGTCGCGCCTTCGCGCTCTCTTCGCCGAGTTCGTGGATCCGGACGATCCCGACACCTACCGCTGGACCTGGTGCGGGCGTTTCTCGCTGCCTCTCGGCCTGCTGACGTTGGAGCGCCTGGCCCGTGGCAGCGGCGGCGTCATCGGGCATCCGATCGCCTACGGAACTTCGATCAGCGGCCCTGAGCTGCCGCTCCGCGATCTCGGGATGACGCCCTCGGCGCCATCCAGTCTGTATCACTTCGTCGGCTACCCCGGGGCCGTCTTCACCGTGCCGTGACGGCGGCGGCGCTGGCCGTATTGACGTTGGCGGTCGCGCGAAGAGCCGGACGAAACGGGCGATGGTCGAGCGGCAGGCTCGCGTGGCAACCCCGGCTCAACCTTGCGCCGACAGCTCCGCCAGGACCGCACCGAGCAGCGACCAGATCCTTCCGACGGACCTCACATAGGCCCGTTCATCCGGGCTGTGCGCTCCGGTGACGCGCGAGCCCATCGCGATCATGTCCATCCCCCCGACGCGCCCGCCGATGACGCCGCACTCGAGCCCTCCGTGCACCGCTTCGGTACGCACCTCGCCGTTGAAGAGGCTCCGGTAGACCGATCGGCACAGACCGAGGAGCTTCGAGTCGAGGTCCGGCTTCCATCCGGGATAGAGGTTGTCGGTCGAGACCGTCGCGCCGGCCAGATGCGCCACGGCGGCGATCTGCTGAAGCACCTCTTGCAGACGCACGTCGGAGAACGCCCGGGACAAGCAGGCCACGCGGAGGGTCAGCCCCCGGTCGCCTTCGCGTGGGCCTTCCCCACTCCGGCGTTTGGCACCCCGGGGGGCGTCGCCACTCCGTCCGTTGGCGCCTGGCCCGACCGCCGTGCCGATCGTCGCCAGGCTGCTGGAGGTCTCGACCTGGCTGGTCGGGAGATCGATCCCGAGCACGCCCTTGGGTAGGGCGATGAGTGCGGACAGCACCCGCGCGGTGTCGGCGGCGGAAAGAAGGAAGGGCGGATCGCGGCGATCGCCATCCCGGGCGGCGTTGGCTCCATCGGCCGAGGTGCCGTCTCGGACTGCGCTCGCTCGATCAGACGAGGTGGCATCCCGAGCTGCGGTTGCTCCGCCGGCCGAGGCGCCATCGCGAGTCGCGGTTGCTCCGCCGGCCGAGGTGGCATCCCGGACCGCGGTTGCTCCATCGGGCAAGGTCGCAGCCGCCGGGGTCACCTCGATCGCGCACTGGCTCTCACCATGCTCGCTGGAAAGCTCGACGGCGTTGCGCTCTGCCGCGTCCCGAAGCAGCGCGATCGTGCCTGCAGGTCCGGCGACAAATGCGACGGCTTCGCGCGGAATCGCGTTGCGACGGCTTCCGCCGTCGATCCGGGAGATCCGGAGCCCGGGCGCGCTCAGGAGCACGCGCGCGAGCGTTTCGATCGCGTTGCCGCGGTTCTTGTGGATGTCACCGCCGGAGTGCCCGCCGGTCAGTCCTCGCACGGCAACGGAACAGATCTCGATCCTGTTCGTTCGCGCTGAGTCTTGGGGTTCCGGGCCCGCGCCCGATCCCGAGAGCGGCACCGCCGGAAGGTCCGGGCCTGCTTCCGATAGCGGCGTCGCCGGCAGATCCCAGACCAGCAGGCTGTCGCAACCGCCGACGCCGCCGACCACGAACACGTCGTCGTCGCCGGCATCCAGGTTGATCAGGATGCGGCCCGTGACGAGGCCGGGATCGAGGTGCTTCGCGCCGGACATGCCGACCTCCTCATCCACGGTGAGGAGAAGCTCGAGGGGGCCGTGCGCGACTGTGCGGTCCGTCGCGGCCGCCAGGGCCATCGCCACTCCGAGTCCGTCGTCCGCTCCGAGCGTCGTTCCGTCGGCCCGGACGATGGTCGCCGGCTTGCCGTCTTCCGACACCTCTTCCACGACGAGCCGGATCGGATCGCGCTCGAAATCGTGCTCGGTCCCGGTGTTCTTCTCGCAGACCATGTCCAGGTGCGCCTGGAGCACGATCGTCGGAGCACCTTCCCGGCCCGGCGTCGCCGGGACCCGGATGCGCAGGTTTCCCGTCGCGTCCTCGGCCGCATCGAACCCGTGCGCTTCCGCCACGGATCGAGCCCAGGCGCGGGCGCGCGCTTCAGACCCGGAGGGACGCGGCACTTCCGAGATCCCGGCGAAGAATCTCCAGACGGACTCAGGCTCGAGAGACAGGACCGACGGACCCTGGGACATGATCAACCTCCTCCAACGACTCTCAACCCCAGCCGCCCTCCATGGGCGGTCCGCATCCGGGGCTTGCGGTGTTCGTAGCGCCCGCGTGTTCCTCCGGATGATACGATCCCCATCCGATCGCCCGGAAGCGCAAGACCCGGCGACGCGGACGTCCACGGAAGGGGGGAAACCATGAGCGACCTGTCAAGCCTTCTCAACCGCCATCGCTCGATCCGGCGGTACCGGCCCGATCCAGTGGACCCGGAGCTGGTCAACCGGGTGCTGCGTGACGCCATCGCCGGCGCGTCTTCGTCCGGCAACCTGAACAGCGTCTCGATCGTGCGGACGACCGATCCGGCGCGAAAACAGAAGCTCTTTCAGCTCCACTTCGAGCAGGACATGGTACTCGAGGCGCCGCTCGTCCTGACCTTCTGCGCCGACTGGTACCGCACCCGGCAATGGCTGCGGCTGCGCGGCGCCCGCGACAACTTCAACAACCTGATCGGCTATCTGGTCGCCTCCTTCGACGCCATGATCCTCGCCCAGAACGTCTGCCTCGGATTCGAAGCCGAAGGGCTGGGCATTCTGCTACCTCGGCACGACCCTGCATTCGATGGGGGACATCGGCGGGTTTCTCGAGCTTCCCGACACCTGTCTGCCGGTCACGACGCTCGTGGTCGGACATCCGGCCGAGGACCCGCCCAAGCGCGACCGGCTGCCCTTCCGAGCGCTCGTGCACGACGAGAAATACTCCGCGCCCACCGAGGAGGAACTGGCCGACATCTACCGGGAGCGGGAAGTGCGCGGCTGGGAGCGCTACATGGCCGATCCGGAGCTGAAGGCGAAGGTCGAGGAGCTGGGGCTGACGTCGCTGGCGCAGTTCTATACCAGCACGGTCAAGTACGATCCGGATGAGTTCCGCCGCGACTCCGCCCGACTGCGTGCCACTCTCGAGGCGAAGCATTTCCTGCCCTGAAGGCACTGGCGCGAAACGCGACCCAAACCTGAAGGCCGCTCCCCGCGTGAGGCGAAGAGCGGCCTTCCTGATGGAAGCCTCGGCGCCAGGCCGAAGCGGTTTCTCGCGTTCTAACGCGCCAGGATCACTTTTTCCGTGGCCACGCCGTTGCCGCTCAGGATCCGGGCGAGGTAGACGCCGCTGCCCAGGGTCCGACCGGTCTCGTCCCGGCCATCCCAGCGGACGCTGTGAGGACCGGCTGCCATGGATCCGTCGGCCAGGCTCCTGATCACCCGCCCGCCGACATCCAGGATCTCGACGCGCACAGGCCCGGCGGAGGCGACCTCAAAGGAGACGGTGCAGCGCCCCGGCGCAGGGTTCGGCAGGACCAGGGCGGCCGCGTTCTTGACCGCCGGATTCGCGCCCACGCTGCTGCCGAACTGCTGGCAGTTGTTGCTGATCTGGATGAGGCCGTAGAGCAGGTCGGTGGTGGGGCAGCCCCAGCCGACGCAAAGGTCATAACCGGCCACCGCGTGGAACTTGCTCGGGCTTCTGCTCCACGTGTTGTCTCCCGTGACGGTGTCATGGAAGTAGCAGGACTCATCCTGCCCCTTGCCGATCTGATAGACGGCCGGATTGATGAATCCCATCGCCGCATGGCCGTTGGCCGCTCCCAGCTCGTTGACCAGGGCGGTGAAGGCCGCCCAGAGCGGAGTGGCGCAGCTTGTGCCGCCGACATTGGTGTTGCGGCCGTTGTGATAGCGGACATACACGTTGTCGGCGGTCATGCCCACGTCGGGGATGTCGCGCTTGAAGTTGGAACCCTGGTTGCCCGACATGTTCACGCCCCCCTGCCACGGGGGAATGCTGTAGGTGGTGCTGATGCCGCCGCTGCTCCCGACGCCGTCGTCTCCGTCATGGGTCCAGTTCCAGACCGTTTCGGAAACGTAGGCGCCTCCGCCCGAGGTCATGGTCAGCGTGGTCCCGCCGACGCTGATGATGTACGGATTGTCGCACGGAGTCTGGATGGGGCCGGTGTAAGCGTCGCTGTCTCCCGAAGCGTTGTAGAAGGACTGCCCCTGCGCGGCCATCTGCAGCCAGAGGTTGTTGGAGGTCGTGTTGATGTCATAGCCCCAGGAGGCGCCGAACTGCAGGACGGAGGTGTCGTTGGCCATGGCGCCGAGAATGTCGTTGGTCACGTCTCCTTCGTAGACCCGGACCTCGCTCAGGGTCTGGGCCAGGGAGATCGCCATCTCGATGTCGAGGGAAACCTCGACGTTGCCGCCGCCTCCTCCGCCGCCGTTGTAACCATCCAGCAGCACCGGAGTGACCGTGGTGTTGGGAAGACCGGCCAGGCTCTCGTAGTAGGTGATGTCAGCCTGGTAGAAGCCGGAATCGAACTCGAGGAGGCCGACCTTCTGGCCGGTTCCGTTCGAGGTGTAGCCCGGGACGTAGGCGTGGCGGAAGTCGTTCCCCATGTAACCGCCGCTCGGTCCGGAGCCGTCCTGGGGTTGCGGAGACTGGAGAGAGCCGGTCGGATGCACCAGGGCGCGAGGCAGCACGAAATCCGACAGGCCCTGGATGTCCTGCACCGGAGCGGCCAGGTCCAGAGCCGGCTCCACGTCGGGCGCGTAGAAGGTGCGGTTCTCAGTCGGATGCTGATAGACCATCATCCGGACATGGAACGCCTTCTCGATTGCCGCCACCGTGCCCCGCATTCCCACGACCAGCCGGCCGTCCACGATCTCGGTCACCGCGAGCTGGTTCGCTCGGGCGAAGTCGATCACGGCCTGGTAATCCCCCGCCGTCGGCCCGTACGCGGCCGCGAACTGCCCAGGAGCGAGGTAGTGGCCGTAATCGGGGCTGCTTGGGTCGGAGACGCCGGCGACGAATCGGATCAGGCCGTCCTGGTCGCGCACCGGAAGGCCGATGGCGAGGTTCAGCGTCTGATCAGCGGGCAGGCGGCCGATCGGCTGCAGATTCAGGTCCTTGATCGCTCCCGGAATGGTTCCGCTCAGCGGCTGCAAACTCGCGGCCGCGGGCAACGCGGAAACCGCCCAGACGATTGCGCCAAGCGTCATGATCGACGCCAGGACGAGCCTTCTCATGATGTTCCTCCTGTGCGGGATGATGTGATCCGCCGAAAATGCCCAAAAGCCGGCTGTCGCGGGTGGCCTGGTGTCCCCGCGCCTGTGGTGAAGATCGCCGCCAGCGCATGCCCTGGACGTGACCGCGGATTGGGATTGGCAATTCCTAGAGACCCCGGCGAAAACGGTCCGGATGGGCGTGCCGGCACTCAGGCGGCATGTCCCGAACCCTTCTGGATTATACCGCAGGATCGTGCGACGCGCCATCGCGCTCTCACCCGGCAGCGTCGCTCCTGCCGCCGGGACAACGAAGGCCGCTTCCCGCGCGAGGCAACGAGCGGCCCTCTGGATCGACTCCTCGGCGCCGGGCCGAGGTGGTTTTCGCCTCAGCGGGCCAGGATGACCTTCTCCGTGGCCGCGCCGTTGCCACTGAGGATCCGGGCGAGGTACACGCCGCTGCCCAGAGCGCGACCGGTCTCGTCCCGACCGTCCCAGGCGAGGCTGTGAGGACCGGCCGCCATGGATCCGTTGGCCAGACTTCGGATCACCCGCCCGCCGACATCCAGGACCTCGACCCTCACGGGTCCGGCGGAGGCGACGTCAAAGGAGACGGTGCACCGGCCGGGCGCGGGATTCGGCATGACCAGGGCGGTCGCGTTCTTGACCGCCGGGCCGGCGCCCACGCTGCTGCTGAACTGCTGGCAGTTGTTGCCGATCTGGACGAGTCCGTAGACCAGGTCGGTGGTCGGGCAGCCCCAGCCCACGCAGAGATCGTAGCCGGGCTCGGCGTGGAACTTGCTCGGGCTCCGGCTCCAGGTGTTGTCTCCGGTCGTCGTGTCGTGGAAGTAGCAGGTCCCGTACTGGCCCTTGCCGATCAGGTAGACGGCCGGATTGATGAATCCCATCGCGGCATGGCCGTTGGCCGCTCCGAGCTCGTTGACCAGGGAGGTGAAGGCCGCCCAGAGCGGAGTCGCGCAGCTCGTGCCGCCGACAGTCGTGTTGCGGCCATTGTGATACCGGACGTACACGTTGTCCGCGGTCATGCCCACGTCGGGGAGGTTGCGCTTGAAGTTGGAACCCTGGTTCCCCGTCATGTTCACGCCCTCCTGCCAGATCGGAATCGCGTAGCGGGTGCTGATGCCTCCGCTGCTGCCGACGCCGTCCTGCCCTTGATGGGTCCAGTTCCAGACCGTCTCCGAGACGTAGGCGCCTCCGCCGGACGTCATGGTCAGGGTGGTTCCGCCCACGCTGATGATGTTGGGATCGTCCGCCGGAGTCGACACGGAGCCGACGTAGGCGTCCCCGTCCCCCGAAGCGTTGTAGAAGGACTGTCCCTGCGCGCCCATCTCCAGCCAGAGGACGTCGGAGGTCCCGTCGATGGAATAGGTCCAGGAAGCCCCGAATTGCAGGACGGAGGTGTCGTTGACCATCGCGCTCAGGATGTCGTCGGTCTGATCTCCTTCATACACCCGGACCTCGCTCAAGGTCTGCGCCATGGAGATCGCCATCTCGATGTCGAGCGAAACCTCGACGTTGCCGCCTCCACCGCCCCCTCCGCCGTATCCGTCGATCAAGACCGGCGTGATCGTCGTGTTGGGAAGGCCGGCCAGCGTCTCGTAGTAGGAGATGTCGGCCTGGTAGAAGCCGGAATCGAACTCCAGGAGGCCCACCTTCTGGCCGGTTCCGTTCGAGGTGTAGCCCGGAACGTAGGCGTGCCGGAAGTCGTTCCCCATGTAGCCGCCGCCCGGTCCGGAGCCGTCCTGGGGTTGCGGAGACTGGAGGGAGCCGGTCGGATGCACGAGGGCGTGAGGCAGCACGAAGTCGGTCAGTCCCTGGATGCCCTGGATCGGAGTGGCCAGGTCCAGGGTCGGCTCCGCGTCCGGGGCGAAGAAGGTGCGGTTCTCCGACGGATGCTGGTAGACCATCATTCGCACGTGCAAGGCGTTTTCGATGTCGGCCACTGAACCCTGCACGGATACGACCACGCGATTGCCAAAGGTCGCGGTCACCTCGAGCTGGTTGGATCGGGCGAAGTCGACCACGGCCTGATAGGCCTCGTTCGTGGGCCCGTAGGCCGCGGTGAACTCGTCCCTCGTCAGGTAGTGGCCGTAATTGGGGCTTGCGGGATCGGAAACGTCCGCGACAAAGCGCGCCAGGCCCTCGCGATCCCTGATCGGAAGGCCGATGGAAAGCTTGAGCACCTGGGTGCCGGGCAGACGCCCGATCGGCTGGAGGTTCAGATCGTGGATCTCGCTCGGCACGATCGTGTCGAGCGGCTGGAGCCCGGCGGCCACGGCCGGAGAAAACGCCAGGGTCAGCACGAACGCGCCCAACGCCGCCGCCAGCGCAGAGGCATTTGGTCTCATGATGGTCCTCCTATAGAAGCTGGTTTCCAGGACCGTCCGGCCTTTTACAGACCGGTGGTCGCAAATCCCACACGTTTTTCAGTTTGATTGACGGCCCGGTCGAGGCGCGCGACGCCGCCGCAGAGAACAACGTAGAGCCACGTTTCGAATCGAGCCTGACGACTGGTAACGGCAATTCATGACCCCGAATCGTGTGGATCTACCGGGAACGCCCCCGTGCGGTCGAGGCAGTGAGGATGCGAAGCAGACCTACGACCCATTTACAATATGGCACTGCTTCTAGTCGCTGCGCAAACGATATGAAAGGCCAATCGTGGTGTTCGTCCGAGGGCGGGGGGAACATGGGCGAGTTCCGGCACGCAACCGCGCGTCCGGCCGCGACCACGCCGATCCCGGCGCCTTGACCGCCGCGGGCAGGTTCCTCACCCCGGCGATGGCGGTCTTTCATCTCCGAGGCGAGGCGGCGATGCCCCTCCTCTCGGGCTTTCTCGGGGGGATCTACGCCATGGTCGCGGCCATGGTCGTGATTTCCCCATCACCGGTCGAGGTGACCGTCCTCTCGGCCATGGCGCTGGTCGCCCACAACCTCATCGTGGAATGCGCGGTTCAACACCGGGCCGGAACGCCCTGGTATTGGGTGCTGGCGGTCCGCCTGCTCGGCTCCATCCTCCTCGGAATCGCAGTGGCCTGGTCTCTGGCCGGCCTCGCCGCCCTGCACCTGCCCGTTCTGTGGCTGCGCGTGGTTTCGTCGCCGCAGACGGCGGTCCCTCCGTCGGCCGGGTTTCGGGGTTTCATCCTGTTATGGCTTCGCGACTCCGGCACGCTGATCCTCAAGGTGGCCGTGATCGTCACCGCCATGATGATCGTCACCGAGTGGATCCGCTCCCGCGGAATCCTGGCGCGGCTGGAGCGTGGATGCCGGCCCGCGCTCCGTTTCTTCGGCCTCGCCGATTCCGTGGCCTATCTCTGGCTCACGGCGCAGATTCTCGGCGTGGCCTACGGATCCGGGCTCATCATCGAAGAGATGCGGGACAATCACGGCTACGAACCGCGGGCCGTGCGCGACCTCCACACGTCGATCGGGATCAGCCATTCCCTCTTCGAGGACACCATCCTGCTCGTCGCCCTGGGAGCCTCGCTCTTTTGGATCATCGTGCCGCGGCTCCTCCTGGCGGCTTTGGCCGTGCGTCTCCTGGCCGGCCTCCCCTTCGGCCTTCGCTCGCCGGCGGCCGTCTGGTATCCTGCCGGTCGCGGGAATCCGGAGGTTCCCGATGCGGTCCCCGCCGGCCGGACCGGGCCGGTCACGCAGGAAGGCATGGAGCCCGAACCGTGATGGACGAAAGCTCGCAAGCGTTCGATTCGATTCCGGAACACGTCGAGGTGGCCGTCGTGGGAGCCGGATTCGCCGGGCTCGTCGCGGCACGCCGGCTGGCGCGGGCCGGGCGCGAGGTCCATCTCTTCGATCCCTCTCCCGACCCGGGCGGTCGCGTCCGAACCCAGAGCATCGACGGCTTCCGGCTCGACCTCGGATTTCAGGTGCTTCTCACGGGCTTTCCGGCGATTCGCGAGGAGTTGGATCTCGAGGCGCTCGCCCTGCGCACCTTCGAGCCGGGGGCAGTCATCGTTCGTGACGGCAAACAGCACTCGCTTCCCGATCCGTTCCGCACTCCCCACCGATGGCTCGAGGCGCTGCGCTACCCGCTCGCCACCCTGACCGACAAGGTGCGAACGCGCAGCCTGCGCAACCGGCTCAGATCGGAGAGCATTGAGTCGATCTTCGCCGCTCCGGCCCGGATGGCGGCCGACGAACTGCGCGAAATGGGCTTTTCCGAGCGATTCGTCTCGACGTTCTGGCTCCCTTTCTTCTCCGCCGTCTTTCTGGACCCGCCTCTCGAGGTCAGCACGAGGATGTTCCACTTCGTCTTCCGCTGCCTGGCCATCGGGGACATCGCGCTTCCCCGAGGCGGCATCGGAGAAGCGCCGCGGCAGATCGCGGAGGGAATCCCGGCGGGACGTTATCATCCGGGCACGCGCGCATTGAAGCTGCTCCTCGAGGAGGGCACCGTCCGCGGCCTTTCCGTGGGCGCGGCGGGAGATCCCAAGGCCCCGGCCCGGGAGGTCAAGGCCGACGCGATCATTCTCGCCACCGGTCCGGAAGAAGCGCGGCGCCTTTCCGGACTGGACCTTCCTCTGCTCGAGCCCCTGGGAGTCTCGGTGGTCTACTTCGCCCTGGATCGCCCGGTTACGAGTGAGCGGCGGATCTTCCTGAATGGAGGGGGCTCCGGCCCCGGCCACCACGTCGTCTTTCTCAGCAACATCGCATCGGAATATGCCCCGGCCGGCACGCAGCTCGTCTCCGTGACGATCCTGGGCACGCCGGAAGCCGGCGGGGACATCCTCGCGGTTCGCGTCCGGCGCCAGATGGCGGTCTGGTTTCCCGAGGCCGACACCGGCCGGTGGCGATGGCTGGCAACCTATAAGATCCCGTTCGCGCAGTTCCGGCAGCCTCCGGGAATCCTCGATCATCTCCCCGGAGCGCGAACCCAGGTGTCCGGGCTTTATCTGGCGGGGGACTACACACGAAACTCCAGCGTCCAGGGAGCCATGGAGTCGGGCAAGATCGCGGCGGAAACGGTGCTTGGGGGGATCTGAGTGACGCCGGGCTTGTCCATTTGCCCTACGAGCAACAATACTGGGCGCCTCCGGCTTTCGGGTGGCCAGTTTTGCTGGCTGATTTGACTGGTGGTACGGTTCCGTCGGGCGATGGCCCGGTGGAGAACCGGTCATGGACGACAAGACGCTGTACACCAGACTGCTGGGCCTGATGGCTCCCTGGGGTGTTGTGAGGGGGGAGTTGAAGGCTGTCCGAAGGAGGGTTGCGCGTCTGGGACCCGGGCCAGGATCTGAGATGGCCGTTTCCACGGAGTTCTGGACAGCCCCTCTGGTTCCGCCGAACCAGGATGCCTCGGTCAACCGGGACGCTCCTGTTCCGCCGAACCATGACGCCCTGGTCAACCGGGACGCTCCTGTTCCGCCGAACCATGGCGCCTCGGTCAACCGGGATGCTCCTGTTCCGCCGAACCATGACGCCCTGGTCAACCGGGACGCTCCTGTTCCGCCGAACCATGGCGCCCTGGTCAACCGGGGCGCTCCTGTTCCGCCGAACCATGGCGCCTCGGTCAACCGGGACGCTCTGATTCCGCCGAACCATGACGCCTTGGTCAACCGGGACGCTCTGATTCCGCCGAGCCATCACGCCTTGGTCAACCGGGACGCTCTGATTCCGCCGAACCATGACGCCTCGGTCAACCGGGGCGGCCCACCGGCGCGTGACGAACTCGTCTCGAGGAGGGACCACGGATCTCCGAATGGCAAGGAAGAGGCTTTCGATGAGCCAGAATGCGCCAGGTTCCTGGATCGGTTCTTGCTATCTGTCCCCCACAACGTGGCTCTGGGGGATACCCGCGCGGCCGGTCAACAGTTGGTCGATTCTCCTTCCTGCTCGGAGCGGCAACAGCCCTCTGCTTCCACCGGGGCGGAACCGAATGGCCAACTCGCGCCTCCGAAGCGGGGATACGCAGCCCGTGGCTTCCCGAATGAGTTGACACTCGCGTTAGACCCTGACTGAGCCAAATGGAAGGAGCCTGCCGCCGGGCTTCAGAAATCTCCGCCGCGCTCGACCCGTGACGCTTCCTCGGCCTTCCCCTCCGATCGGAGCAGCTCGACCGCCGCCGCCCGCGCCGAATCATCCTTGGGATCCCGCCGCAGGCGCAGCCCCACGATCGTGAGCGCGCGGTCCGGCAGATTCCGCTCCACGAAGAGGGCGGTGAGACGGGCGAACAGGAACAGGTTGTCGGGATCGGCGCGGTAGGAGCGCTCGAGCTCCGCCAGAAAAGCCTCCGGATCCCGGACCAATCGCTCCCGTTCGTAATCGGCCGCGGCTCCGGAAATCCCCTTCAGGTTGCTCGCCGCCGCCGCCAGACCCGGATCGGCGACGGCCGCCCGGCGATAGTAGTCGCCGGCTGTATAAAGGTCCTGGCGACGGTAGCAGACCGTCCCGAGATTGAGGAGCGCGCTGGCGTCCTCCGGCCACGCCGCCAGCACCTGGCGGAACAGCGCCTCGGCGCCGGCAAGTTCTCCGTCGGTCAGCCGGAGGACGCCGAGGTTGTGCGCCGCCTCGGCATTCGCCGGATCGAGTCGGAGCGCGGTCCGATAGGCATCCTCGGCCTCAGCGGCGCGGCCGTGATCCTTGTCATAGGTCCCCAGATCGGACCAGGCATCGCTGTTGAACTCCGACGGCATCGCGGGAAGCCCGGTGTTCGCCAATGCGCCCACCGAGAGAAAGACGAGAGCCGGAATCGCCAGCGCCTTCCATCGGCGGCCGGGCCGCGCCTCTTCGGGGTCGCGGGTCCGCGCGCGCTCGATCCACGCGCTCGTTCCGCCCGCCGCCAGAAGAATCAGAAACGGAATCACCGTCACGCGGTAGCGGGAGGTCACGAAGAACAGAACCACGAGGACGCTCAGGACGATCGTGATGGTCAGGACGAGGCCGGCGGCACCAGCGGCGACGTCGGTCCCCGGGTTCGACGCGGCGGCGCGATCGGCCGAGGCCGGCAACGCCCGCCGGCCCGATCGTCGCCGGAACAGCGTGTAAGCCCCCGCCGCCGCCCACGGCAGCAGAATGCCGGTCGGAAAGGCAATCCCATGGATCCAGAGCAGGGAGCGCAGGACGAACGAACTGGCCCGGAAGGGGTAGATCTCCTGGTTCCGCGGGATTTCATCACCGCGCAGGAGGAGCCGGATCTTGTACAGAAGCAGGCGGAGCCAGGCGCCGGGATGCGAGGAGGCCCAGGCCAACGCCCGCCGCGTCCACCAGCTGGATGACGCCACCGGAGTCGTCACGCCGGCGGCGGCCGGGGAATTGATCAGGGCGATCCAGGCGCGGCCCGGGCGGACGGCCACGGTTCGGTCATAGTCCGGGTTGTTTCCGATCCAGAGGTTGACTCCGCCGTTGTACGAGATGACCACCGGCTCCCCGGAAACCGCCAGGTTGCTGCCGGTCACGATCAGCACCGGCAGCAGGGCCCCGGCCAGAAACGTCGCCAGATTCAAGCGCCGGGGCCGCCGTCCTCGATCCCGGAGGAGCCAGACGGCGCCGATCGCGATGACGGGCAGGATCGTCGCCACTGTCACGGAGGCCAGGCCCAAGGCCAGGCCCGAAGCCGAATGCCGCAGGCGGCCCGCGGGAGCGGTCAGTCGTTCGATCCCGAGCAGCAGAAGGAAAACGGCCAGGCTCGCGGGAAGCATCTGCAGGTCGAAGTAGATGAGGGGCCCGGCGAATGCCGCCGCGCCCCACGCGATCCAGGCCGCTCTCCGGCCGAAAAATCTCCCCCCCAGCTCGAAGAGGACCAGGCAGGCGATGCTTCCCAGGATAGCCTGGGCGATCCGCGCCAGGTCGGGGTGCGGCCCACCGATCTTGTACAACAGGGCCAGGAAGTAGGGATAGAGCGGCGGCTGCCAGAACGGCTCGTGACGCGTGAACCGGCCCCGGGCGATGGCGACCGCCATCTCGTGGTACGTGCGGGCGTCCACGACCAGGAGGCGGAAGAAAGGACTCTTCTCAAGCTCCCAGAGCGTGATCAGCCGCAGGGCCAGCGGAACCAGGAGCTGGACGGCCCGGATCCGGCCGGCAACGAGCGGGAGCGAATTCCGCCGCTTTGGCATGATTCGCATTCTGTCACACGGGAACGGCGCAGACCAGAACGGCTCCTGGAGACGATGTCCTACACAAGTCGCGCCACAATCGAGAGATTGCCCTGACGCGCTCCCATCGCGGCGTGTCACAATCCGTTTCATGTTCGCCGCGAGAACCCGATGGGATCAGAGCCCGAACCGGCTGACCGAAGCCTGGAATCGCCGCCTCGCCGCCGGGCTTCCCGCCGCCGACCTCACCGAGTCCAACCCGACGCGGTGCGGCTTTTCCTACCCCGAGGCCGAGATCCGGCAGGCCCTGTCCGATCCTCGATCGCTTCGATACGAGCCGACGCCGGCGGGCCTGCCGCACGCGCGCTCCGCGGTGGCCGAGCATCTGACGCGGCGAAAAGCCTCGGCCCGATCGTCCGCCTCTCCCGACGTCTCAGTCGATCCTTCCGTGATCCCCTTCCCCGGCGTCATTCCGGTCGATCCTCCGTTGGTCGCCTCCTCCGACGTCGGCCCAGTGGATCCTTCCTCGATCCTTCTCACGGCCAGCACGAGCGAAGCCTACGCCTGGCTCCTGAAGCTCCTCTGCGAGCGCGGCGACAACGTCCTGGTGCCGCGCCCGAGCTATCCCCTGCTCGACTTTCTAGCCGAGCTGGAGGACGTGTCCCTCCGGCGCTATTCGCTGCGCTACGAGGGACGCTGGCGGATCGATCTCGACTCGCTGGAATCGACGATCGACGCGCGGACGCGTGCCGTCATCGTGGTTCATCCCAACAATCCGACGGGCAGTCTTCTGTCTCGGAGCGAGGCGGACGGCCTCCGCCGGATCTGCGCGGAGCGCGACCTGGCCCTCATCTCGGACGAGGTGTTCCTCGATTACACAACCGTCGCAGCCGGTTCTCTCGCGACCGACTCGCCGTGCCTGACCTTCGCGCTCGACGGCCTTTCCAAGGCCGCCGGACTCCCTCAGATCAAGATCGGCTGGATCCGCGTGGCGGGACCGCCCCACCTGACCCGCGAGGCACTGGCGCGGTGCGAGATCATCGCCGACACCTACCTCTCCGTGAACACGCCGGCTCAGTGGGCCCTGCCGGAGCTGCTCCGCGCGGGCGCAGCCGTCCGGCACGAAATCCGGGAACGGACGCGCGCCAACCGCGCCTGGCTGGAAGCCCGGGAAGCGCGAGCCCCTGCGGCTTGGAGCCTGCTGGCAAGCGATGGAGGTTGGTCAGCGGTGCTGCGCGTGCCGGCGGTCCGCTCCGAAGAAGAGTGGTGCCTTCGCCTGGTGGACGATGGGATTCTCCTGCACCCGGGCTACTTCTTCGACTTCGAGACCGAGGCATTTCTCGTGACCAGCCTGCTGCCCGAGGAGGCCGTGTTCCGGGACGCCATGGAACGCGCGGTCAGGACGATCGAGACGGAGAGCTGATCCCGGCCCTTCCCAGCGGGCCGCAGCGCGCGGCAAGGTCTTGCTCAAGTCCCCATCCGGGGCAGCAGAACGCCGCGCAGATCGAGACCATGGCTCTTCGGCGCCGGAACCCGTCCTCGAGCCGTCACGCAGGATGCCGGCCATGGCAGCTCCGAGCGGCGGGTCGCGTGCGCGGTCATGGCCGGTCAGGCTCGCGATGCGCCCCGGCGGCCACCGCGCCAATCGAGGCTACGGTTCTTCGGTGTGGGAAAGCACCCAGTCGCGGATGACGTGCAGGGCCTCGGGCGACATCGTCTCCGGAATGGTCGCGTACTCCTCGATCCCCCCGGTCTTCGCCTTCTGGAAAAGGTGGTTCAGGCCGGGAAGCCGGCGCACCGTGACCCGCGAGTTTCCGGCCGCCTTGAGGGCCGCCTCGATGGCGGGAAGGTTCTGGTCCGGATCGACCTGCACATCCAGAGCGCCGTTCAGCGCCAGCACCGGCACCTGTACCTTGGCCAGAGCGGTGCGCGGGTCGAAGCTCACGAAGAACTTGAACCAGGGACCGAGCATCTGACGGGTTGAGGCGCGCGCCTGGCGATCCAGCTTGTCCCCGGAGAGACTTCCGCCCTGAAGACCGACCTGGAGCCGGACGAGCCGCTTCACTTCCGGAAGGAGCGCGACGCTGTCCGCCCCGGCCTTGACCAGGCTGAGGACCTTGCGATGCTGGTCGAGCACCGCCGCGACCGAGTCGGGCGGGGCCCCCTTCATCCCGTAGATTTTCGCGGCCTGCTGGTGGAGAATCTCGTCTCCGGGAACGCCGGGACCGGCCAGCATGACGATGTACGCGACGTCCTTCGACTCCGAGGCGGCGATCGGGGCGATCAGGCCGCCTTCGCTGTGGCCGATGAGGCCGACCTTGCTCGCCGCGATCTCCGATCGAGCCCGGAGGAATGCGACCTCAGCCAACGCATCCTGGGCGAGGGTCTCGGAGTTGCATTCCGAGAGGCTGCCTCCCGATCCTCCGACACCGCGGTCATCCGTTCTCAGAACGGCGATCCCGGCCCGGGTCAGGCAGTCGGCAAGAACGAGGAAGGGCTTGTGGCCGAAGACCTCTTCGTCGCGGTTCTGAGGACCGCTGCCGGTGATGAGAATCGCAGCCGGGAAAGGTCCTCCCTTCTCCGGCTCGGTGAGAGTTCCCGCCAGGGTCACGCCGCCGCTCGTTACCTTGACCTCCTCGGTCTTGTACGGATACGGCGGCTTCGGCTCGTCCGGGTGTTCCGGACCGGCGGAGGCCTCGCGGCTCAGAGAGAAATTGAACTGCTGGCCGCCCTGGCTGAAGGCTCCCTTGACCTGTCCGCCCGACCAGACCCCGTGAAAGGTCGGTTCCCCCGGCACTCCCGCGATCTCGAAGGAGAGGCTGTCCCCCGCGACCCGGACGGCGGACAAAGCCAGGCCCTTGGCGTTCTGGGCCGGGATGTCGATCGTCCCGGACCAGCTTCCGCCGGACACTTCCAGATGCACGGCGATCGCGAGGGGAGTTCCCGGAATCTCGATGGAGCCGTTCCAGGTACCGGAGAAGTCTGGTGCCGCGGCGGCTGCCGCTCCGGGTTGAGCGCCGTCCAAGAAACACGGCAGGATCAGGGCCAGGAGAACCACGAGCCATCCGGGGGCGGCCCCTCGGAGCCCGGGCGCGAAGGACGCCCGGGCTGCTCGTCGATCATCGTGACCGGAACGAACTGGCACAACGGGGCCGCCGGCAGGGACGCGCCATGGTCGGCGGACGGCCAGGTCGGTCATCCGACCCGGCTCAACGCACCAGCACGAAGCGGCCGACCTTGGACTTGCCGGTCGATTTCGACCTGGCCGAATAGATATAGACGCCGCTGACGACGTCCTGCCCGTTCCGGCTGACCAGGTTCCAGTAGACCGCGCCGCCCGGATCGCTCGACGACTTCTCCAACGTCTGTACCATGTCTCCGGCCAGGGTGTAGATCCGGATCTCGCAGTCGCCGGCAGGCAGGCCGACGAACGCGATCTTGGTGCCGGTCGGATCCGCGTTGTCGGGGGTCAGATCCCATCCCGCCGGGTTCCGTCCCTTGATGTACGGGTTCGGAACCACGTAGACCTTGCTGATGTCGTTGCCCGGCGCCGGCGCCCAGGTCGGAACGACCTTGTTGTCTTCGGTCGCCGAAGGCCGTCCGGCCAGCTCGTTATGCTTGGTCGACATGACGCTGTCGGGTCCGGTAAACGTCGTATCGTCCCAGGCGCTGTAGGCGGTCACCCCGTAGAAGTAGACCATCCCGTTCTTCAACCCGAGCGTGTCCCGATAGACGTATCGCCCGATCGGGTAGTAGTACTTCTTGTCGTCCGGAGGCGGCGCTCCCGTCTGGACCGCCGGCGGAATCGAATCGATAGACTGCCGGTACCGCGGCAGATAGTCGCGCGAGTTCTTCCCCAGACCGTCCGTCGGCTTCAACGACAGATCGGCGATGAGCTGCCAGTCCTCGGGCGCCGGCCCAGCCGAACCCACGGGCCGATCCCAGCCCTCCACCCGGTAGATCCGATATCCTGTGAAGAGGATCTTCCGCTGGATCGGATCCGCCGTCAGCTCGCTCAGATTGTCCCACTGCACCGTCACGCGCCGGTCACCCGGCGGCGCCACGATATAGGTGTGAGGGCTGGCAATCTTGTTCAGCGCCAGCAGATTGGTCCCGGGCGGGGGCGGTGCCACCGTGCCCACCCAGTGCACCAGGGTCTCCAGGCCCTGCGAGGACGCCTCGGCGTTCGAGCTGAACAGCGGCGTGCAGCAATCGCAGTCGTCGTCGACGTAGTTGTCCGGAATGTCGCAGGCCGGCCACGTGTCCTTGATCGTCCGCACAATCGGGTTCAGGCTGTCGCAGTGATCCTTCCACCGCGAAGGCGACCCCGGGTCGAGAGCGCAGAGCAGCGTCTCCTTTCCGTCCTTCCCCGTCGCCGGGTTGTCGTCGACGTCCCGCCACTTCCCGTTGTAGATCCGCTGGGCGTTGATCGCGTTGGACACCATCCCGCTCTCTCCGTGACCCAGCACGAACGCCATCTGCAGGGTGAGCTGCTCTCCCGGAGCCAGTGGATTGAACGGCCCGGCCGAGAAGCAGAACCGGTAGTCGTCCGGCTCCGTCGTCGGACGCGTCGGCTTCGTTCCGGCCGACAAGAGGTCATACCGCTCGGCGTCGTTCGTCGGATCGCCGGCCGGGTAGGGCGCGCTCCCGCTGAAGAACCGCGCCGTGTGCACCTGCACCTTGCTCGGGGCGGTCACTCCGAACGGATCGGTCGTATGCCCGAGGAACATCCCTCCGATGTACCCGTCCACGTCGCCGCCCTTCGCCGTGACCCCGTCGTCCGGCACGTCCCACATGGAGCAGATGTCGAGGTGCAGCTTCTGCACCGAGCAATCGACCTGCTCTCCGGACACGCGCTGCTGGCAGGTGTAGGAGATGGACGGATCGGTGAAGGTCGTGTCGATCCCGAAATAGGCCCCGCGATCGTCCGTCCAGTAGTCCGGGTGCTGCTTCGGACCCACGTCGCTGTCGACGAAGAAGCCGAGGTAGACCTCCTTGAGCTGCTGATCCCCGTCGTTCTTGATCTTGAAATCGAAGCCGACGAAGTTGTTGGCGCCCTCGGTCGACCAGCCGTAGACCTCCTGGTGGATCTTGACGTGAAGCGGATAGTGCTCCGGGTACTGGTTCTTGGCCTGATCGGTGTAATCCCAGTACTCACAGGCCAGCATCTGCTGGGAGATGGCCGAGTAGTCGTTGTCGATGATGCCGTCGTGGTCGTCGTCGTATCCGTTCAGCGGGTCGCTGTCGGGAACCCCGTCGTTGTTGTCGTCCCCGCGGTTCGGGGAGAAACCGGGACGGTTGCCTCCCGGCGCCCCTTCATACGACTGGTAAATCGTGTCCCTCGGATCCAGCGAAGGCCTGAGCTCGAAGTCGTAGAGGCCGGTGGACACATGGGGCAGGTTGTCGGCGGCGATGGCGCCGATCCAGAGACCGGCTCCGTAGAGATACTCGCCACCATTCCATTCCAGGGAGTACTTGTCGGTCTGGAATCCGGGGTTTCCGATGACGCCGACGTTGGTGACCATGATGTCCACCAGGCCGACGTTCTCCCGGAAGATGTTGGGCGGCGAGATGTCGTAGATCTTGTTCAGGTCGACCGGGCCCCGGGCCAGGCTCGGCCCGATGGATCCGGAAAGCGTCAGGAAGGCCAACCCCGCCAGAGTTCGTAAAAGGACTCGGCGCGGCCCTGCCGACCGGCGGCCGGCCAAACCCGTACCGATGCGTCCGCCCAGACTCAAGTCCATTGCCAACCTCCAGAGGATGCCCTCAGGAACCGGCCGATCGCCGGTTCAACTGCGAATTGGGAGGTCCCCGGCGCCCACTCGCCGGGTCGGATCTTGCCCACGGTTGCGACACACCATGGCACGCCGCTCGTCCCCCACCTGCTGCCTGGATCCCCGCTCCTTGGCAGCCTTTCCCTCGTAGAAGGATTGATCTTTGCGGCCGGCTTGTCAATGCTCTCCGTTTGGTCCCGCCCTGCGGCGGACCGCAACCGGACACAATCTCCGAGGTACCCCTCGGATCAGGACGGTCGATCGTGCACACCATCGAAGCGCGCGGCCCCGAGTTTCTCCAGGGCCCTGCGGAAGCACCGAACTTGGCGGCGCTGTTCCTGAAACAGGCCGCACGAAAGGGGGATCAGCCCTTCCTCCGGGCGCGCCGCGACGGAGACTGGCGATGGCGAAGCTGGCGGCAGGCGGAAGTCGAGGTGCGGGCTCTCTCCATGGGTTTGAAGGCGCTCGGAATCCGGCCGGGCGATCGCGTCGCTGTGATCTCAGAGAATCGTCCGGAGTGGATCCTGGTCGATCTCGCCATTCTCGCCGCCGGCGGCGTCACCGTGCCCGCGTACGTGACGAACACGGTGGAAGATCATCGCCACGTCCTTGGAAATGCGGGGGTCCGCGCGGCCGTGGTGTCAGGCCCGGCACTGCTCGATCTGATCCTGGCCGCCTCTCCGCCGACCTTGAACCTATTGGTGCAGATGGACTTCCCCCAGCGCGCAACCGCGGGCGGCCCGACTCCCCCGGTGCATCTGTTGGAGGACGTCATCGTGAGAGGACAGCGGCTCGTCGACGACGTGACCGAGACCGTCGCTCGGGTCGGGCGCCAGGACGTGGCCTGCATCCTCCACACCTCGGGTGCGGGAGGCCTTCCGCGAGGCGTGGTCCTGACCCACGATGCGATCCTCGCCAACCTCGACGGAGCCTGCCGCCTGCTTCTCGCGCTGGGGCTGTCGGAGCACGAGGTCTTCCTGTCCGTGCTCCCCATCTCGCACGCCTACGAGCACACGGCGGGGCAGCTTCTTCCCATCGCGATCGGAGCAGAGATCTGGTACGCCGACAATCCCGGCAGCGTCTCGGCCGCCCTGGTCGATGCCCGACCGACGATCCTGATCGTCGTCCCGAGGGTCTGCGACATGCTGCGGCAACGGATATTGGCGGAGATGAGGCGATCCGGACCCCTGCGCAGGTTTCTCTTCGAGGCCACGCTCCGCCTCGGAGAACGACGTCTGGCGCCGGGAGGTCTCTCCCTTCCGGAAAGCGCCGTGGATGCCCTGCTCGGACGGATGATCCGAAGAAAGGTCCGCACCCGCCTGGGAGGCCGGCTCAAGGCCTTGGTGTCGGGCGGCGCGCCCCTCGCGCTCGAGACCGGCACCTTTTTCGCCGCTCTCAGAGTTCCGATCCTGCAGGGCTACGGGCTTACGGAGGCTTCGCCGGTCGTGAGCTGCAACCCGCCGGGTCATGCGCGGGTCGACACGGTCGGAACCGCGCTTCACGGGGTCGAGATCAGGACCGCGGCGGATGGGGAGATCCTGGTCCGCGGTCCTTCCGTCATGCAGGGCTACTGCGGAGATCCGGAGGCCTCGAAGGAGGCGATCCGGGACGGCTGGCTCTACACGGGCGATGTGGGCGAAATCACGGTCGACGGCCATCTCCGCATCACCGACCGGAAACGCGACTTCATCAAGAACTCCGGCGGGGAGATGCTCTCCCCGCTGAAGATCGAGACGGCGCTGACGTCCGAGCCCGAGATCGCCCAGGCCATGGCGGCCGGCGACGGGCGACCCTACCCGGTCGCCCTGCTGGTCCCGGCGGCCGAGCTCATGGCGGACAGGCCGGATGGCGACTGGGAACAAGCGGAGGCGGCGCTCCGGCCACTCCTGGCCCGCGCCGTGGAACGAGCGAACGCACGTCTCGCTCTTCCCGAGCGGGTGCGGCGATTCCTCGTGGTCCGGGAACCCTGGACGATCGGGAACGGGCTGCTCACTCCGACCTACAAGCTGAAGCGGCCGGCGCTTCGGGAACGATACGGGGCGGCCATCGACGCGCTCTATGACGGGAACGGGACGGCCTCCGGCGAGCAGAAGGGACGCAGCGGACGCTGAGTCGCACCGGAGAAAGATGCCGCGTCGAGGTAGGGCGTCGCGCCGGAGAAGGGCGCCACGTCGGAACACGAGCCGGGCCGAGGTTAGCCCAACTTCCGCAGTTCGAGGGGTCGAAACTAGGTTTTTCAACGACTTAGCGGTCGAAGTCGGCACTACATTTTGGCCAGGTGGGCCGGGATCTTGAGCCGCTCCGGCAGCGTCAGGCCCAGGCGATCGAGCAGGATGGCCTGGGCTTTCTCCGGTCGGACGACGCATCGAATGCGCAGCTCCCGACCGGTCCCATCGGCGGTGGGAAGCACAACGTCCGAGCTCTGGATCCGGCTCAGCTCCTGCAGCACGGTCCGCGGGCTGTGGCCCAGTCCCGCCCGGCTCTGCCATTGCTCCAAGGTCTTCCACAAGACATAGGAGAGGAAGCAGACCAGGATGTGGGCCTGGACCCGTTCGGCCTTCTGATGCCAGATCGGACGCAGGGAGAGGTCGCTCTTGTGAATGCGGAAGGCGGCCTCCGCCTGAGTCAGCTGGATGTAGGTCGTCCAGAGCGATTCCGGCGTCCAGTCGGCGATGTTGGTTCGCAAGATGTAGGCGCCTTCGCTGTACTTGGCCCATTCGTCCCACTCAGGTTGTACGGACCAGTTCAGGCTCAAGCGTGAAGCTCGAGCGGGATCCCCGGACAGCGAGATGCGGTAGCGGCCGGCGGAACGTGCGTTGCGTTCCAGAAGTCGTCCGATCTGTCGCTCGATCTTCCCGCGATCGAGAACGGTTCGGGCTCGCTCGATACGATTTCCCATCCGGCGTAGCCCTTCTTC
The DNA here is from genome assembly GCA_963833505.1 of Candidatus Eiseniibacteriota bacterium. GTDB lineage: Bacteria > Eisenbacteria > RBG-16-71-46 > CAIMUX01 > CAIMUX01 > CAWHYG01. Next base: position 568,415 of record CAWHYG010000004.1, read on the forward strand.
GAGGCGGGTGCAGAAGCGTTGGTGCATGGCCTGTTCCTTGACCTGCCGGTCGGCCGATCGACAGAGCACGAAGGTCTCCTTACCGTCGGGACCGCGGCAGAGCTTAACCTCGAGCCCCTCCCGCACCGTTCTCCAGTCACCCGCTTCGGAGATTTGGCGGCTCCACTTCCTCACCTCTCCGCGAGGGGTTCCGATCAGATAGCGTCGTCCGGTCTGCTGCAGCCACTCCAGGTTCTCCGCGCTGGTCATGCCGCGGTCCATTACCCAGATCCGCTTGGCCAAGCCGAAGCGCTCCTCCATCGTTTCCACGATCTCTTCCACGGTCGTGACGTCGGTCCGATTGCCCGGGAAGACCTCATAGCCGAGTGGCATCCCCTCGCGCGTGACCACCAGGGCGATACATACCTGCTTGCAGTCCGGCCGGTGATCCCGGCTGTATCCCCGCTGAGCCAGGGGGTTCTGCACCGCCAGTCCCTCGAAGTAGGTGCTGGTCACGTCATAAAGGAGAAGGTCGTAGTCGAGCACAAAGAGTTCACCCAGCCGGCGCACCAGGTGCTGTTCGATCTCGCGCTTATGGGGTAGGAGTCGATCCAGAGCCCGATAGAGCCGGTCGTCGTTGATCCGCTCGCTTTCCAGGCCCAGCAGATCCTCCAAGGCCGTGCCCCGGTACCAGGTCTCGGCTATAGACAACTCGCTCGAAGGCTGACAAAGACGCGCGATCACCAGGATCGCGGCGATCAACGGCCAGGGGGCGCCTTCTCGACCTTCCGGAATCAGCTCCCGGCAAACCTCGTCCAAATGCAACGCCCGCCAAAGTGTCCAACCCAGCCACACGTCACCGAAGGATCGACCCCGCTCGATACGGATCCGATTCAGTTGCACAGGAACTGCGACATTCTCGGATCGGTCCTCGAACAGCTCCGGTTGCCGCGGCCGCCCCGTGATCGCCTGAGCCAGTGCCCGAGCGTCGGCCCGTCCCCGCGCGTCCAGTTCGCCAAGCTGGGCTACCGTCTCCTGAATCACCTTCCCGTTGCGACGGACCGATCGGACCAGACGCCAGTAGATGTGCGTCTTGCCGTCTTTGCGCCGGGTCGAGTGCCGAAGGTACATCCCTGTTCTCCGACCCTCAGATCTAAACCCGCAAGCAGGCCGGTGCAACGGGGTAGGTCGGCACTACATCGAGATTTACGGCCCCCGGAACGCCGGGCCAACGAGTTACGCGCTCGTCAGCCCCGAAAATACCGAAAATCCGGCTCGAACTGCGGAAGTTGGGTTAGCACGCTGTGCCGGAGTCGTACGCCCCGCCGGAGCACGACGCTGCGCCGAAGCAGGACGCCCCGCCTGAGAAAGAACCGCGCCATGCCGAGGTTGGACACGGCCCCGAGCCTCCGTGATAGAGCCGGACCGGCCGGAACGGGTACACTGGCGGATCCGCGCTGATTTTGCCGCCATCCGACATGGGAGGAGCGATATGAGGGCCAGGTTCGCCGGGGTCGGCCATTATGTGCCGGAGCGGGTCGTTCGCAACTCCGAGTTCGAAGCCCTCATGGACACGACGGACGCCTGGATCGTCGAGCGTACGGGGGTGCACGAGCGCCGATTCGTCCGCGAAGGGGAAGGAACCTCCGAGCAGGCGCTCCATGCCTCCCGGGCGGCGCTCCGGGCCGCGGGCCTGAGCCCGAAGGACCTCGACTTCATCATCTTCGCGACCTTGTCCCCCGACTACATGTTTCCCGGCTGCGGCGTCCTCCTGCAGGAAAAGCTGGGGTGCGACAACATCGGCGCGCTCGACGTCCGCACCCAATGCACCGGCTTCGTCTACGGGGTTGCCGTCGCCGACGCCTTCATCCGCACCGGAATGTACAAGCGGATCCTCCTGGTCGGCGCCGAGACCCAGTCGATGGGGCTGGATCTGACCACCCGGGGGCGCGACATGGCGGTCATCTTCGGCGACGGCGCCGGCGCGGCCGTGCTGGTCCCGGGCGAGGACGACGGACCCGGCGTCCTGGACACGGTCCTGCATTCGGAGGGCGCTCACTGCAAAGAGCTGTGGATGGAAGTGCCGACCTGCCTCCTGCCGACCAGCCGGACGCCGGAGCTGGTGGCCCAGGGACGTCATTTCCCCCAGATGAACGGCCGGGAGGTGTTCAAGCACGCCACCCGGCGCTTCGTCGAGGCCACCGACGAAGTTCTGGCCCGCATCGGGCGAACCCGGGACGACATCGACCTTCTGGTCCCGCATCAGGCAAACAAGAGGATTTCCGACGCCGTCGGGGAGCGACTGAAGCTTCCGCCCTCCAAGATCGTCCAGAACGTGCATAAGTATGGCAACACCACCGCCGCTTCGATCCCGATCGCCCTGAGCGAGGCCATCGCGGAAGGGCGCACCCATCCCGGAGATCTTGTCATTCTTGTCGCATTCGGCTCGGGCTTCACCTGGGGAGCGACAGCGGTACGCTGGTAGCCCCAGGCAGGCGGGCTGCCCGCCCGCCAAAGGCACCCGCCGCGGGTGCATGCCTGAGCGTCGGCGCCGGGAGCCGGCGAGTTGCTTCCGCGGCGTCCGGAACGTATGAAGGGCAGTCCTGGTATCCGTTGAGGGTGACGCAGCCGCCCGAACGTGCCGGAACGGTCGTCCCGGCATCCGTTGAGGTGGCGCAACCGCCTGAACATGGAAGGATAAGATGCCTTCGGATCGGACGGGACCGAACATGACGCAGACCGAGCCCCGAGGAGGCGCTGGAACTGGGACAAAGATCTCGGGCGCAGGCAGGGAAGATACGGCCAGACTCGAGATCCGCGTGGGCGGAATGCACTGTGCATCCTGCGTGGCGCGAGTCGAGAAGTCCCTGCAGCAGGTTCCGGGCGTCCGCCTGGCCTCGGTGAACCTAGCCACGGAGCGCGCCTCCGTCGAATACGATCCTGGCGCGGCTCAGCCCCCTCAGCTCGAGGCAGCCGTCATCGACGCGGGCTATGAGGTCATTCCGATGGCCTCGGAAGGAGCCGAATCCGAGGACGAGGAGCGCGCACTCCGCCGGAGGGAGCAATCCCGCCTCCGCCACCTGGTCATCGGGTCCGCGATCTTCGGGGCGCTCACCCTCCTGGGCGGTCATCGGCGGTGGCTTCCGTTCGTGCCTGCGTTCCTCGGCGATCCGCGGGTGCTGTTCGTCCTCACTGCCCCGGTTCAGTTCTGGGCCGGCGCCCAGTTCTACCGGGGCGCCATCCATTCCCTCCGGCGCCGGACCGCCGACATGAACACCCTGATCGCCGTCGGCACGTCGGCGGCGTTCCTCTACAGCACCGCTGCGACCTTTCTCGGGTCGATCTTCCCCGCCGCTTTCACCGGACACGGAGGACATCCCGACGTCTACTTCGACACCTCCGCAGTCATCATCACCTTCATCCTGCTCGGCCGGCTCCTTGAGGCGCGGGCGCGCTTCCGCGCGGGTGAGGCCATCCGCGCCTTGATCGGCCTTCAGCCGCGAACCGCGCGCGTCGTCCGCCACGGCCAGGAGGTGGACATCCCGATCGCGGAAGTGCGCGCCGGAGACACGGTGGTGGTTCGACCCGGAGAGCGGATCCCGGTGGACGGCGAGGTGCTGGACGGGCGGTCCTCGGTGGATGAATCGATGTTGACCGGAGAGGCGCTGCCGATCGAGAAGACGCAAGGAGACCGGGTCACCGGCGCGACCTTGAACGACAGCGGGACCTTCCGGTTTCGCGCCACGCGAGTCGGTTCCGAGACGACCCTGGCCCAGATCATCCGTCTGGTCCGGACCGCCCAAGGCTCCAAGGCCCCGGTGCAAAGGCTGGCGGACCGGATCGCAAGCCGGTTCGTGCCAGTGGTGATGGCGATCGCAGTCGTGACCTTCATCCTCTGGATGGCCCTCGGAGCTACCTTCACGGCCGCCTTGCTTGCCTTCGTGTCGGTGCTCATCATCGCCTGCCCCTGCGCCCTTGGGCTGGCCACGCCCACGGCGATCATGGTCGGCACCGGTCGGGGCGCCGAGGCCGGCATCCTCATCCGGGGCGGCGAGAGCCTGGAGCGGATCCACCGGGTCGGCACGGTCGTCCTGGACAAGACCGGCACCCTGACGCTCGGGAAGCCGGAGTTGACGGACGCCGAGGCGGTGACGCGCGGCGAACCGGGGATGACGGATGCCGAGGCGGTCGGACCCGGCGGGCTGCAGGATGGGTCGGTCGCTCCGCATGGATCGGCCGGATCTTCAGGAACCGCCGGGGCGATCCGATCGGACGGGTCGATCGCATCAGGACCGAGGTCGTTGGATCTCGATGAGGTCCTTCGGCTGGCCGCCAGCGCCGAGCAGGGCAGCGAGCATCCACTCGGACAGGCGGTCGTGCAAGCGGCCCGGCGCCGGCAGTGGTCCTTGAGCCAGCCCACAGATTTTGAAGCGGCCGCGGGGGGTGGGATCGCAGCCACGGTCGAGGGGCATCCGGTCTTCGTGGGCAACCTGCGTTTTCTGCGGGAGCGGACCGGGCGTGCCTACCCGGCCGGCGGGCTCCGAGGCGAACCGGAAGCGGGTCAGAAGCCGGAGGGCGCCCATGCGTCCGGGGGAGCCGAACCGGGTGCGGCGGCGTTCGACGCGGCGCTCGAGGCGCGGATCGACGCGCTTTCGGCCCAAGGGAAGACGCCGATGGTGATCGCCGTCGATGGGCGGATCGCCGGGCTCTTCGCTGTGGCCGATCCGCTCAAGGAGGGAGCGGCCGCGGCGGTCGCCGAACTGCGGGCCATGGGTCTGACGGTCGTCATGCTGACCGGCGATCAAAGGCGAACGGCCGAGGCCATCGCCCGCGAGGCCGGGATCGATCGCGTTCTCGCTGAGGTCCTGCCGGCGGAAAAGGCGCAGGCCGTCCGCCGCCTCCAGGATGAGGGCTCGGTTGTGGCCATGGTCGGCGACGGCATCAACGACGCGCCCGCCCTGGCCCAGGCGGACGTCGGCATCGCCCTCGGCACCGGCGCGGACGTCGCCCTGGAAGCGGCCGACCTCACCCTGATCGGGGACGATCTGGCGGCGGTGGCGCGCGCGATCCGCCTCAGCCGGCGCACTTTGTCCACCATCCGGCAGAATCTCTTCTGGGCTTTCATCTTCAACGGGGTCGGGATCCCGATCGCGGCCGGAGCGCTCTACCCGGCCTTCCACCTGCTCCTGAACCCGATGCTTGCATCGGCGGCGATGGCGCTCAGCTCGGTGACGGTGGTCAGCAATTCGCTGCGGCTTCGGGCGGCGCGGATCTGAGTTCGGCGCCGTCACCGGTACGTGTTCTTGATGCCTCCCCAGGTCGTGCCTCGAACCGGGTTACAGCATGGCATATAGCAGTGCAGCATGTTCTCGACGACCGTCGTCATCCAAGCCAGGTCCTGGTCCTCCCAGTAGGTGACGTATGGGCTGTTGATGCAGTAATCGAAGAAGCCCTCGCCGACGACCTTGGTAAACAACATGTGATAGGCGTCCCCATTGTCGCAGGCCACTTCGACGGCGGGATCGGTGGCGCGGAACTGGTAGAACGACGCCGCGAGGTTGCTGAAGTTGTAGGTCGCGGGCAGATCTTTCGCCAGACAATTCCCGGGATCCACGACCTTGACCTCCGGCTGTCCGTAGACCTCGGTCCAGCAGTAGTTGCTCGTGTTGTTCTGGACCAGGTAGGTGTTCATCCCGTTGACGTAGTCCGGCCAGCAGGTGCCGCCGAAGAAGTGCAGCCGGCCGCCGCCGGAGCAGTAGCTGGCCAGATTCTGGATGTCGGACGGCTCAAGCAGACCGCCGTCCATCCCAAGGAAGACATCCGTGTATCCGGACAGAGCCGTCGGGAACGGAGGACCCTGATATTCGTCGTAGGCGTAGCCCATCGAGCTGAGGACGCCGCCGAGAGCGGTGGTCGTGGTCTCGAGAAGAGCCACGGTGGCCCGGCTCGGTCCGTTGACCCAACCGGGGTTCGGAGTGGGAATCGTGGGCGATGAGGCCGTCTGGACGGCGAGAGCGGATCCCGCCACGCAAACGAGCAAGAGGCCGACCAACGCTGACTTGCGATTCATGTCAATCCCTCCTGTTCACGGCGGCATGGTCACCCGGGCCGAAGGCCACTCCACGGCGCCACTCTGTCGCCCAAGGGTGGCTCCGAAGCCTCAGAAGCGACCCCTTCAAGTATACTTGGTTGTCGCTTCCTTTTCCATGGCCTCCCCCCGACCGGAATCTCCTACCGCCGCAGGAACATCCCCTTCCCGTTCGCCACGCGCCCATCCGGCAGGGTCACCCGGAAGAACCTGAGCCCGGCCTGGCCGCTCCCGGGATCCCAGGAGAGCGAGACCACGCCGGCCGGCTCCCAGCGATCCAACCGGTCGAGCACACGTCCTGCCGGGTCAAGAATCGTGATCCCCACGTCACCCGGGATGGAATTCTCGAAGCGAAGCCCGACCGGTCCGCTCGCCGGATCGGGAAGCACGCGGACCAGACCGCGCGCGCGATCCGCTGGCGCGCCGCCGGCCGCCGGACCGTTCGGGTCGCTGCGTCCGCCGCGCGACGAACCGGGCACGCCGCTCGGCCCGGCGTACCAGAGGACGTAGACCTGGTAGGAGTCGCCGCAGTAGCCCAGCCCGGTGATGTCCCCGTTGTCGTTGATCCCGGAGGCGTCGACCAGGCTCCACTGGGGCGTCACCACCGTGTTCAGATCGATCATGTTGTGCTGCTGGTCCCAGAGAACGGCCACCTGGGAATCGAAGAGCCCGTGCGCCGAATTGCCGACGACCTCTCCGAGCGAATTCATGCTCTCGGCCGCGCTGCCCGCCGCGCTCCAGACTCCGAGAGGCACCAGCGTGCTGTCGGGCTTCCAGATGACCGCTTCGTTGTATTGGCCCTGACCCGGAAGATCGGAAGTCCCGGCGATCAGGCCGGCGTCATTCACGGTGACCGGCGATCCCTGGACCAGGACGTAGCCCAGATTGCGCGGGGGCGCATCGAACCGGGCCCATCTGACCGGCTGGACCCCGATCACGCCGGTGATCTCGCCGCGAAGGTTGATGCTGTGGGCTTCGGCGTTGGCGCCGAAGCTCTGTAAGGGTTGCAGGCCCGCTTTCGCGGTCCAGATGAAGGCGACCTCGTGCCCCTGCGCGGTCCAGGCGAGCCCGACCACTTGTGCGGAGTCGTTGACGGCCCGCGCTTCGCAATCCGAGCCGCCGAAGCTCCCGAGGTCGCGCAGGCCCGATTGCCGATCCCAGAGGAAGGCATGCGTGACCGTCGTCGCGGAGTCGATCTCGCTGTATCCCACAACCTGACCCAGGTTGTTCAGGCCTGTCGCCTCGGAGCTCTTGCCGCCGAGCGTCCCGATCTGGGTCGCTCCGCGATCCGGATCCCAGAAGAAGGCCTGGTAGACGCAGCCTCAGAGGCCGGTCTGGGTCGCGATGATCTGGCCCGAGTCGTTGATCCCGTTCGCCACGGCCGAGAGGCCGCCGAACGTTCCCAGGCCGTTCAGCATGTACTGTGCCTGAGCGGCCGGCGGGAACCTCAGCAGGACGGCCAGGATCACGACTCCGGCCATGATGCCGGTGCGAGTTCCGATCGGAGGTCTGTTCATCCGGTTCTCCTCGGTCACGGCGCGCCGTTTCCGGAGTTCTGCTCGCCCGCGGCCACGGTCCGCGGCCGCTGGACGATTCCGCAATCCAGACCGGGCGCCGTTCGCGGGCTTCGCAACTGCCTGGAATCATTGTAGAGTATCGGTTCGATCGGCTCCAGCGCGGATTCGGGCGGGATGGCGTCCGAACCGACCCGTTGTGCAAGTCCGCGATGGCCTCCGGGCGATCCGGAAACGAGACGGGATCCCGGCGTTCGCGGCCGAAGGACCGGCGATCGAAGGAGCGCCGCAAAGACGGGCCGCCGGCGCCGGCGGGACCTCAGGACCGGCTGCGGTTGACCGCGAGCACCGGCGACAGCGGGCTTGAAGCCCGCCACAACACCAGAACGGAGAAGAGGCCGACATGACCCCCAAAGACTCCCCCGACTCGCGGACCGCCCGATCGGCCGATCCTACCCCTCGTCCGGATCCAGCTCCGGGCGCGGCCACGGTTTTCGATCTCGACGCGGACTATCGCCACCTCTGGGCTCTCGATCCGGAGGTGGACTACCTCAACCACGGATCGTTCGGAGCCTGTCCGCGAGCCGTTCTCGACCAGCAGCAGGAGCTTCGAGCCGAGATGGAATGGGAGCCGATCGACTTTCTCCACCGCCGGCTCGAGATCCGGCTGGATGAAGCCCGAGGCAGTCTGGGGGAGTTCATCGGGGCCGATCCTGACGACCTCGCCTTCGTGCCCAACGCCACCGCCGGGGTCAACAGCATCCTGCGGTCGCTGGATTTCGGTCCCGGCGACGAGCTTCTCGTCACGGACCACGAGTACAACGCCTGCCGGAACGTCATCAACTTCGTCGCGGAACGGACCGGCGCCCGCGTCGTCGCGATCTCGATCCCCTTTCCGATCCGATCGCCGGAAGAGGCGGTCGAGTCGATTCTCGATCGCGTCTCTCCCCGGACCCGGATTCTCTTGATCGACCACATCACCAGCCCGAGCGGGCTGATCCTCCCGGTGGACCGGATCGTGCGCGAGATGGAAGTCCGCGGCATCGACTGCCTGGTCGACGGCGCGCACACGGCCGGGATGATCCCGCTGGATGTGACCTCCCTCGGGGCCGCGTATTACACCGGAAACTGCCACAAGTGGCTTTGCACGCCGAAGGGCTCGGCCTTCCTGCACGTGCGGCGGGACCGGCAGCAGCGGATCCGGCCGCTCATCGTCAGCCACGGCGCCAATTCCGCCCGGCGCGATCGGCCCCGCTTCCGCCTGGAGTTCGACTGGACGGGCACGATGGATCCGACCCCGTATCTCACGATTCCGACGGCGATCCGCCATCTCGGATCGGTGTTCCCCGGCGGCTGGCCGGATCTCATGGCCCGCAACCGCGCGCTCGCCCTGGAATCCCGCCGGATCCTCTGCCCGGCGCTGGGAGTCGAGCCGCCGTGCCCGGACTCGATGATCGGAACCCTGGCGTCGTTCGCCCTCCCGGACGGCGACCCGGCGGGAGCGCCCCTGCCGCTGCTCATCGATCCGCTGCAGGACGAGCTCCGCTTCCGGTACAGGATCGAAGTGCCGATCTCGTACTTTCCGCAGCCGCCGCAGCGGTGGCTGCGGATTTCGGCGCAGCTCTACAACTCCCGAAGCCAGTACGTCCGGCTGGCGGGGGCTCTGCGGGAGCTTCTTCGGAGCTGATCACCGTCGTAGCGCGCTTCGTGGGCGACTTCGTGTTTGGGTTCGGCGCCTCACCGGCGCTGCCCCGAACACGGCTGTCTTTCGCCTGAGGGGAAAGCATATGATGCTCGGGAGATGGTTCCTGGACCCGGCAGCTCAGGCCGCGCAATGACCGCGCCCCACGCGGCGGTCGGATAGGTGGCGAAGATGTATCGCTCGGGAATGCGGATCGGAATCCTCCTCGGCCTGTTGCTCCTGACCGTCGAAGGCTGCTCGTACTTCAGACCGCGATCTCAGGCCGGTGGCGGATCGGCTTCCGACCAGGACGAGCCCGTCCGGATGCACCAGATCGGCGGAGTCCGAGGATGGGACGCGGTCGGCGTGGCACTTTCCGGATCGATCGCCGCCGTGGCCACGTCGGACGCCGGCCTTCAGATCATCGACATCACCCATCCCGATTTCCCCCGGATCGAGGCGAACGCGCCGATATCGGGCGCATCCGGGGTGACCATGGCCGGGACCCTCGCCTACGTGGCGGCCGGTGCGACCGGCCTCGTGATCGTGGACCTCTCCATCCCCGCCGAGCCGCGGATCGTGGGCACGGCGGCCGTTCCGCGGGGCGCGGTCGACGTGACCGTAGAACGGAACGGCGCCTTCCTGGCCACGGGCGGCTACCAGATCGTGGTCGTCGACATCTCGCGGCCCGACGATCCCGTCCGGCGGGCCATCATCCCGATCTCCGGGCCGTCCCTCTCCATCGCCCTCACGGAATCGCACGCCTACGTCGCCAGCCAGGAGGCCGGCCTCGCCATCATCGAACGCGGTGTCTTCCCCAAGGTCGTGAGCACGATCTTCGTTCCCACCCGCGCCGAGATGGTGGCGGTGGAGAACACCTACGCCTATGTGGCGGCGGGAGAACAGGGCCTGCAGATCGTCGACATCAGCGATTCGGAGATGCCCAAGCTGACCGGCTCGCTGACGACCCCGGGGCCGGCCCGCGGGCTCGCCCTGGACGGCTCCACCGCCTACGTGGCGGACGGCTCGAGCCTCCTCGCCATCGACGTCAGCAATCCCGCATCCCCCCGCCTTCTCGACAGCGCCGTCGCTCCGGGAACGCTCTCCCGGGTCGCGATCTCGGGACCGTACGCGTTCGTCGCCGCGGGCGACGGGGGTCTGGTGGTCATCCAGATCAAATGAGCGGCGATTCACGGCGGATCGCGGCCGGGACGGCGACTCCCGCCGGCTGGCAGCCCGTGGCTCGGGCGCCTGCTCCGGCATGCCAGCCAGCTCCTGCGCCGGCCCGGCAGCCCGGATCCTGCGTCTGAAGCGCGTCCGGCCCGCAGGACTTTTCGCTTTACTTGTTTTCATAAAAATCAGAAAATGAGGCCGGGAGGTCGAAATGAACTGGTCCAACGCCCTCAAGGCGGCGCTCCTGATCGCCGGTTACGTCCTTCTGGTCTGGGTCATCCTTCCACGGCTGGGCGTGCCGACTTGAGCCTCGGCGTCCGGTCGATCCGGAGGATCGGCCTGCAAGGTGTCCCATGAGACGAACGTCCAACCGGCCGGCCAGGACGGCGAGAGCCATGAGCCCGCTCGCCCGCTCCGCTGACGAGGCTGCGGCCAGGCTCCCGTTCGGAACTGCCGCCGAGATCTTCAAGGCGCTCGGCCATCCTCTCCGACTGCGGCTGGTCTGCGGCCTGTGCCGGGAACCCAGCAACCTCACGCGCATCGTCGCGGCCCTCGATGCGCCCCTCTCGACGGTGGCTCTGCACCTGGGCGCGCTCCGCCGGGCGGGGATCCTGGTCGAGGAGCGGAGAGGGACTGAGGTCGTGTTTCAGGTCGGCGAGGATCGCGTGCGACGGGTTCTCCGGGCCTTCTGCGGGGAGTCCGGGGAGCCGGCTCCCGCGGATTGGGATTGGAAGCGGCTCGGCGAATCCCTGCGCCGGAACACGAAGGGCCGGAAAGCACCGGCTCCCGATTTTCCGACCGCGCCCCGCCAGGCTCGGCGGACCGGACGGTAATTGATCGGAAGCCCTCGGGGCCGGCGCCTCGAGACGAAGACACAATGAGCACCAGGAGGACCGAAGAATGCCGCTTTACGAGTACAAGTGCGCGAAATGCAAGGAGGTTTTCGAGGTCCTGCGCCCGATGCAGGAGCGAGACGAGCCCGTGCCCTGCCCGGAGTGCGGCTCGCCCGATCCGGCGAGGATCTTGTCACCCTTCGCCACTGCCTCCGGCTCTTCCGGCCTGCCGTCCTGCGCCGACTCCTGCACCTCGGGTTTCACCTGAGCCTCCTCCTGAGAGCCGTGCGCTCTCACCGGATCTTTCATACCCTGCTGCGCCGGCCGGTGCCAGCGGCGACCGACTCTGTCGCCGCTCGGACAGATAATCCGGAACAACCGTCCTCGCCCGGTCACGGGAAGTTTTCCCGGCCGTCACCGGGTCTTTCTTGCGTTTCCCCGATACGCGGCGCATAGTGCGGACCCGTCGGGAGATCTTGAGCGTTTCGAGGAATGGGATTTCCCCGGTGGGCTCAAGGTGGATCGAGGCGTCGAGGGGACCTTCCGATCCGGATTCCGCCCGGACCAGAAACAACCCAGGGATGGGGCAGCCTCCTCGAAAGCCAATGGTGCAGACGCGGTCCGGCGGGGACGGGGAATGCCATGATCGAAGTAATGGGCACGGGTTGGGTCCGATTTACTTTTGAACAGGCCGTTGATACCCCGGTGTACCTGGTCGGGGACTTCAACGGTTGGAATGAAACCTCTCATGTCATGGATCGTCGGGGGGACGGTACGCATCAAATCCTCATGCAGTTGGAATCGGGCGAGTTCGAGTTCAAGTACAAGTGCGGTTGTCTCTGGTTCAACGACTCCGCAGCCCACAAGTATGTCCCCAACTGCTGGGGAAGCGAGAACTCGGTCGTGGTTCTCCCGGCCCATGATCACGCCGCGGAATCGGCCAGGAGCGTGACGAAAGGTGGCCGGGGCGCGGTGGTCGGCGGAAGCGGTATTTCCCGGGCGGCCAGAGCCGCCCAGTAACGACCTTCGCGACGCTGAAAGCGAAAGAGCGGTGCTTCCCGCCGGAAGGGCCGCTCTTCGTCTATCCGCGAAGGAACGATTCGGAATCAGACCTCCTTGATCGCCTCGTTCGGACACTCGCTGACGCAGGCTCCGCATTCGACGCAGGTCTCCGCGTCGATCTTGTAGTGCGGATCGCCTTCGAGGATGGCCTCGGAAGGACAAGTCTCCTTGCACGTGCCGCAGGCGTTGCAGCCTTCAGTGATGATGTACGCCATGATCCCGATCCCCTCCAGTGTCGTTCGCGGCGGGAACCGTCGGCCCCCTTGCCCGACCTCCCATCCCGTGCTCCCGCCAATCAACGGAAGATCATCGGCCTCGGCCGGCGCATCTGTAAAGGCCTTTATCAGCCCAAGCTCATTCCGTCCCTCGTCGCGGGTGTAGGACCGGCTTTCACGAGACACAACTGCTGGCGGACGACGCAGGAATGGCGGCGCTGCTCACTCGCGGCATCGCAGGCCACATCAAGACGGAGTCGCACACGCAAGAACAGAGAGACCGGATCGACTCCGGCGGATAACGACTCCGGCAGACGTTTCGGATGGCGCGATTCACTCGACACCGACAAACACTTCGGGTGACGTGAGTCAACAGCGCGACGCGCGCAAACGCTTCGGGTAAAGCCGGTCAGTAGCTCGATTCGTCCATCCTGACCTTGCCGCGGAAGATCCAGTGGATCCGGGCGGTGTAGATCAGCACGAGCGGAAAGCCCAGGAGCGCGATGACGAGCATCGTGCCCAGGGTTCCGTGAGAGGAAGCCGCGTTCCGGATGTCCAGGCTGCTGGCCGGATCCGGATTCGAGTAGACGAGATTCGGGAACATTCCCAGCCCGAAAAGCGCGAGCAAAGTCACGATGGCGCCGCAGGAAGAAAGGAAAGCCCGGAAATCCCGGCCGCGGTAGATCTCGCGCGGGATGTTCGCGATGGCGAGCATGCTGGCGAGGGCCACGAGGAAGAAGGCGGGCTGGCGCCGGATGGTCTCGGTCATGTGCGGCACGTAGAGCAGGGTCGCCATCGTCGTCGTGACGTAGCAGATCACGAAGAAGATGATGGTCGGCCGGATCCATCCGCGGATCTTCCGGTGCAGGTCCCCCTCGGTCTTCATCACCGCGTAGATGGCACCGTGCATCATGAACAGGGCGACCGTGGTCACGCCGGTGAGGAGCGTGTAGGGCTTGAGCAGGCTCCAGAAGCTGCCGGCGAACTCGTGGTCGGGACGAATCGGGATGCCCCAGGCCAGATTCCCCATGGCGACGCCGATCAGGAGCGCCGAGAGCACGCTGCCGGCGGCGAAGCTGACGTCCCACATCCGGCGCCACCAGAGCATGGGCTCCTTGCTCCGGAACTCGATGGCCACCGCCCGGAAGATGAGGGCGAAGAGAAGAAGGATGAGCGCCAGGTAGAAGCCCGAGAAAACCGTGGCGTAGACCTCGGGAAACGCGGCGAAGAGGGCGCCTCCGCCCGTCACGAGCCAGACCTCGTTGCCGTCCCACACCGGGCCGATCGAATTCAACATCACCCGCCGCTCGGCGTCCCCGCGCGTGAACAGGTGCAACGCGCCCACGCCGAAGTCGAACCCGTCGAGGATGGCGTACCCGGTGAAGAGCACGCCCACCAGAACGAACCACACGGAATTGAGGTCGAAAGTCATGCGTCGGCCCGCCCCGCGACCGCCGGCTCATGGTCCTCCTCCGGGCCGTGCCTGATCTTGCGGTCGAGCAGGAACAGGAACAGAACGAAGAGAAGGAGATAGACCAGCGAGAAAAGGATGAGGGATGTCAGCACCGCGCCGGCGGAGACCACCCGGGAGAGCCCCTGGGAGGTCCGGAGCAGGCCGTAGACGATCCAAGGCTGCCGGCCGATCTCGGCCGACATCCATCCGAGCTGGTTGGCGAGCTGCGGCGCCAGAACCGAAAAAACGAGGATCCAGAGAAACGGCCGGAAGTTGAAAAGCGCCTTCCGCCACCAGAGGATGAGTCCGGCGAGCGCTAGCGCAATGAGGATCATGCCGAGCGCCACCATGACGTGATAGGCCTGAAAGACGATCTGGACCGGCGGAAGATCCCCCGGCGGAAAGGACGCCAGGCCCGGGAGCGGCGCATCCGTTCGGCCCGTGACCAGCCAGCTCAGGAGGCCGGGCACATGCGGCCCGGTGACCGTCCCGGCCTTCTCGTTCACCCACCCGAAGAGATAGAGACCGGCCGGCGCGCTCGCCGGGAAGTGCGCCTCCAGCGCTGCGAGCTTGGCCGGCTGGTGGCGCGCGACCATGACTCCGTTCCGGTCTCCCGTGGCGAGCTGCAAAAGGGACCCGACGGCAAGGACCACGAGCGCGATCTTGATCGAGGCCCGGGCGAAATCCCGATGGCGGTTCCGGAGCAGGTAGAAGGCGCTCACGCTCAGGACCAGGGTGGCGCCGGCCAGCAGCGCGCCGCCGAGGACGTGGCTCAGCCGGTCGAGGGTCGAGGGATTGAAGACGACGGCCCAGAAGTCGGTGACCTCGGCGCGAGGGCCGACCGGGGTCTGGACAACATGGAAACCGGCGGGCGTCTGCTGCCAGGAATTCGCCACCACGATCCAGATGGAGCTGAAGATGGCCCCGAACGCGACCAGGCAGGTCGAGACGAAATGCATCCGCCGGCTGACCCGGTTCCAGCCGAACAGCAGCACCCCCAGGAATCCGGACTCGAGGAAGAAGGCGAAGATCCCCTCCGCCGCCAGCGCGCTGCCGAACACGTCCCCGACGAACCGCGAGTAGGTCGACCAGTTCGTTCCGAACTGGAACTCCATGACGATGCCGCTGGCCACCCCGACGGCAAAGGTCAGGCCGAAAACCTTGACCCAGAAATGCGTGATGCGGTGATAGAGGGAATTGCCCGTGCGAAGCCAGAAGGCCTCCATGATCACGAGAATCACGGCGAGGCCGATGTTCATCGGGGGATAGATGTAGTGGAATCCGATGGTCAGGCCGAATTGCAGGCGCGACAGGAACAAGAGATCCATCGATCAGCCCCCGCTTCCCTTCCGTCCCCGGGCCTGCCACGTACCCGCCCGGGACAGCCGCGTCGTTCGGCCATCCCGCCGGCTAGCCCGCGACGGCCGCATCCCTTCGGACGGCTTTTCGCGTGCCGGCGACATCGAGACGGATCCGGAAGATCCACGGCCGGTCCGAGCAACCGGTGCCAATCTAACGGAGATGCGGGCGGAGCGCAAGACGATGGCGGCGCCCCTCCATGGCCCTTGGCGATCCGCCCGAGTTCCGGTAATCTCCAGCTTCCATTCCCGGATTGGTCCGGTCTTGAGGAAATCACCGATGAGCGAGGAAGCCGCTCGACCCCGCATCTCGCGCTCCAGCCTGCGTGAGCTGGTCCGGCTCATGGCCGCCCACCGCCGGTCCATGGGGATCGGATTCGGCGCCCTCATCCTGGTCGATCTGCTCCAGCTCCTCGTGCCCCGCATCATCCAGATCGTGGTGGATCGGCTGGCCCGGGGCGACGCGACGCTCGAGAACCTGGGACTCCTGGCGGGCGGCCTGATCGTCCTCTCCGTGGCCATGGGCGGCTGCCGGTTCTGCTGGCGCTACTATATCATCGGGACCAGCAACCGCATCGAACGCGATCTGCGCCGGGACTTCTACGCCCACCTCCAGACGCTGTCTCCGCAGTTCTTCGACCGCACCAAGGTCGGCGATCTCATGGCCCACGCCACGAACGACCTCACCGCGGTGCGCATGGCGACCGGGATGGCGGCGCTGGCCGCTCTCGACTCGCTCGTCCTCTCCGTCGCCAGCGTGAGCATCATGTTCGCGATGAACCCGAGCCTGACCCTCTTGACCCTGATCCCGCTCCCGTTCCTGTCTCTCCTCATGTTCCGCTTCGGCAAGGTCGTGCACCACCGCTTCACCGCGGTCCAGGAGGCCTTCTCCCGCTTGACCGAACGCGCCCAGGAGAGCTTCTCCGGAGTCCGCGTGGTCAAGTCGTACGGAGACGAGGCCTCGGAAGAACGCTATTTCGCGGCCGACGCCGACTCGTGCGCCCGGGAGAACGTCCGCCTGGCCCAGGCCTGGGGGCTCTTCGATCCCCTGATCGGCGCGCTCGCCACCGCCAGCATGGCGATTCTGCTCGGCGCGGGCGGCGCGCGGGTGGTCCGCGGCGAGATCACCCTGGGCCAGTTCGTCGCCTTCACCGGGTACCTCAACATGCTCATCTGGCCGATGCTGGCGGTGGGATTCGTGGTCAATGTCCTCACCCGCGGAACCGCCAGCCTGGACCGGATCCGGAAGCTCCTCGACACGCGGCCCGACGTCGTCGACGGCCCGATCCGCCGGGGCCTCGCGCCCGCATTCCGCGTGCAGGGACTGACGTTCCGTTATCCGGGCACGGACAAGGACGTGCTCCGGGACATCTCCTTCTCGCTCGAACCCGGGATGACCCTTGGGATCGTCGGGCGCACCGGCTCCGGGAAGACCACCCTGATCGAGGTGCTGGCCAGGTTGTACGACCCTCCACGGGGGACGGTTCTCGTGGACGGAGCGGACGTCCTGGATCTCGGGCTCTCCGATCTGCGGGCACTCTTCGCCCACGTTCCGCAGGAGACCTTCCTCTTCGCTCAGAGCATCACGGAGAACATCGCCTTCGGGACCGAGGGCCTGGCGCCGGAGGAGGTCGAGCGCTTGGGCCGCGCCGTCCAGCTCCATGAGGAGATCCAGGCATTCCCGGAGGGATACGAGACCCTCGTCGGGGAGCGCGGCGTCACGCTGTCCGGGGGCCAGAAACAGCGCGTGGCCCTGGCGCGGGCCCTGGCCATTCGCCCGCCGCTGCTCGTCCTCGACGACGCCCTTTCCAGCGTGGACACGGAAACCGAGAAGGTCATCCTCGAGCGGCTTCAGGCCGACCGGGGCGACGGCGCCCGGATCATCATCGCCCACCGCACGAGCACGCTCAGGCACGCCGATCGGATCCTCGTGCTGGAGCAAGGGCGGCTGGTGGAAGCCGGCACGCATGACGAGCTGATCGCTCGCGACGGCTTGTACCAGGAGATCCATCAACTCCAGCAACTCGAGGAGGAGGCGCGCCAGATGGCCCGAACGGCGGATCAGGTCGCGCCCGGCACCTCGACCGTCAGCGCGGAGGAGCACTGATGCCCTACGATCCCTTCGAATCGGATCAGATCGTCGGGCGCATCTATGACGGGCGCCTGGTCCGCCGCCTGCTGCGCGCCATCATGCCCTACCGCGGGCTCGTCGTCCTGGCGCTGATCTTTCTCGCGATCTCGACCAGCGTGGACCTGTTGCTGCCCTATCTGACCAAGATCGGGATCGACCGGTATCTGGCCCGCCTCTATCAGGTCTACGAAGCCCCGCCCGCCGTCTGCGACAGCCTGGTCTCCGCCGGGTCGGGACAGGAAAAGCTCCTCCGCGTGGAGCCGGGCACGATCCTCCTCCGGCGCGGCTTCCTGGAAGACCTGCCGCCTGAAGCCCGGCACGTCATCGAGCGCCGCGGCCACCTGTCGCCGGAGACCTACTACCTCTTCCCGGAGGAGTCGAAGTCGTCCGACGTGGGAGTGGTCCGGGGCGCGTACTGGCTGGTGCCGGACAAGTCGCTTCGCCGGGTCCCGCCCGCCGTGCTGATGCGGGTCCGTGGGGCCGATCGCGCGGGCATGATCCGGCTGGCCTGGCTCACGGCCGCGCTCATCGTGATCAGCTTCTTCGCGGGGTACGGCAACGTCATCACGCTCCAGATCGCGGGCCAGCGCTCGATGTACGACCTGCGAATGGGCCTCTTCCGGCATCTGCAAGGGCTGTCGCTGGAGTTCTTCGACAAGAACCCGGTCGGACGGCTGGTCACGCGCGTGACCAACGACATTGACGCCCTCAACGAGTTCTTCACCACGGTCCTGCTGACGTTGCTCAAGGACGTCCTGCTCCTGGGTGGAACGCTGGTGATCCTGTTCAGCATGAACCTCCGTCTGGCCCTCGTGGCCTCCACCGTGATTCCGCTCCTCGTCCTCATCTCCGGCCTCTTTGCCGTCAAGGTCCGGGGCGCGTTCCGGGAGGTGCGGCGGCTGCTCGCGCAGCTCAACGCCAACCTCGCCGAGGACCTCTCCGGCATCAAGGTGATCCAGATCTTCCGGCGCGAGAAGGCCCGCCAAGCCCGCTACCAGCAGACGAACCTGCAGTACTTCCAAGCCGGCATGCGCCAGCTCGTGCTGTTCGGGATCTTCCGGCCGTCCGTGGAGCTGCTCTCCACCATCGGCCTCGCTCTCGTCCTGATCTACGGCGGCGGCGCGGTCCTGCGCGGCGCGCTGACCCTGGGCGCGCTGGTCGCGTTCATCACCTATACGCGGCAGATGCTCCGGCCGGTGGCGGACATCAGCGAGAAGTACAACATCCTGCAGAGCGCCATGGCCTCGGCCGAACGCGTCTACGGCCTGCTCGACACCCCGCCGCGGATCGTCGAGTCCAAGGAAGTCACGCTGCTTCCGGATTGCCGCGGCCGGATCGACTTCGAGCACGTCAGCTTCGCGTACTCCGCCGACAAGCCGGTGCTCAAGGACGTCTCCTTCACCGTGGATCCGGGAAGAAGCGTCGCTCTGGTCGGGCCCACCGGCGCCGGCAAGACCTCGATCATCAGCCTGCTCTGCCGGTTCTATGACGTGAACGAGGGGCGCGTGCTCCTGGACGGAGTCGACCTGCGTGACCTCCGGCTCCGCACCCTGCGCGACAACATCGCGGTCGTGCTGCAGGACTCCTTCGTTTTCAGCCGCTCGGTGGAGGAGAACATCCGCCTGGGCGCTCCGGTCGCGCGGGAGCGGGTGGCGCAGGTGGCGGGCATGGTGCAGGCGTCCGACTTCATCACCGAGCTGCCGGGGGGATACGACGAGGTCATGGCGGAGCGCGGCGCGACGTTGTCAACCGGCCAGAAGCAGCTTCTGTGCTTCGCGCGCGCCCTGGCGCGGGATCCGCGCGTGCTGGTCCTGGACGAGGCCACGAGCAGCGTCGATCCCACGACCGAACGGCTCACCCAGCGGGCGATCGAGACCTTGATGCGGGGCCGGACCAGCATCATCGTGGCCCACCGCCTCAGCACCATCCAGCGGGTGGACGAGATCCTGGTGATCGATGACGGCCGGATCGTCGAGCGCGGCAACCACCAGGAGCTGCTGGCGCGGCGCGGGATCTACTACAACCTCTATCTCCTGCAATACCGTGAGGGGTAGGATCTGCCTCCGACTTTCAGGCTGGGGCTGGGAGCGGACAAGTCATCTTCGGAGAGCCGTCCTTGCGGAGGGCGTCAGTTGCTTACCTGCCCACCATCACGGGCAGCGGAACCACAGGGACTCGGCAACCGGGTCATTACGCCGCGAGACAGGACCTACCGCCCAGGGGCAGGTAGCGCCGCTGCCGCTCGCGCGGCCTGGGTTCGAACCTGTCCGGCGTTTCGGTTCGCCGGCTCAACTTCGGATGCGTACGATCCGGCGCGTGGCGCTCTGGGCTCCGGACCCGATCCGGGCGAAATACACCCCGGACGAAACGGGCCGGCCGGCCTCGTCGCGGCCATCCCAGATCAATTCGTGGAGCCCCTGCGACGCCTCTCCATCGAACAGGTTCGCCACGATGCGGCCCTCCGCGTCATGGATCGTGATCACCGGTACAGGCTCTTGATCCGGCCCCAGCTTCCCGTCTCCACCGCTGTCGGAAGCTCGCACTCATCGGTCAGCGCGACCCCGCGCAAGGTAATCCCGGAATCGGTGACCGAGACGACCAGGCCCACCGGTGGCGTTCCGGTCGGGTCCAACGCAACGACGAGGGAAGCCAGGCAGGTGAACTCGTTTTCCCCCGCGAGATCGGGGTATTCCAGGGCATCATCCTCGACGACGTACCCCTGCGCTTCGAGTGCCTGACGTATGGCCTGATTGATCGCCGACGGGGCCTCTACTTCATGACAACCTTCCCTCCACTTCGCGGACACATCTCGACCCGACCCGACGCCGGGACGGGTCGCGGCGCGGCCCACTTCAACACTCGCAGGCATTATGTCGGGCGGCATGGAAGATCGCAACGCAGCGATGGCTTAGGAAGCCATGGGGTTGGAATCCAGACGGGACGATGAGATTGAGCGAGGCGAGGTGAGAGAGGACACATCGACGTTCCTGCGACAGGAATCCTCCGTCCGGTGCCCAACCGCCCTTGCGCTTCCACTCCAATGAAAGCGCGCCTTGATGGCGCGCACAACTCCTGCCCACGCGATCCCGGCTATTCCCGGGCGCCGTCGCGGAATGACTGAGCGGCACTGTTCGGGGGCTCCTCGGTGGCCATGAACAGCCACTCCTCGTAGCGCGCGATCCGCTCGAACCCGAGTCGCTCGTAGCAGGCAATCGCCGCGGCGTTGTCCTCCTTCACGTTCAGTCCGACGTGACGCGCCGTCGGTCGAAGGTCGAGACAGAGCCGCGCCGTCGTTCGGAGGGCCAGGCCGCGTCCGCGAAAGTCCGGGTGCGTGGTAATGTTCCCCAGCGCGGCCACGGCGTGGCGTTTCGAGTACACGTGCACACCCGCCACCGCGACCAGCCGGCGCGCTTCGCGGACACCGAGGTAGAAGCCCGTTTCCAGCATGCGCGGATCGAACCAATTCCCCGGATACGAATCGCGGTAGAGGTCCAGCAGCTCCTCCGCGTCCGACGGGGCCAGGCGAACGACGTCGGAGGAGTCCACTCTCTCGGCGGCCCCGGGGTCGGTCAGCGCCATGCGCAAATGGGAACCACGCGGCTCGGCCCGATGCCGCCGGCGCAGGACCTCGCCGAGCCCGGGAGAGAGATGGGCATAGAACCGGGCGGGCAGGCGCAATGCCAGGGCCTCGGCCAGCGTGTGCAGCTCCGGCTCCTCTTCCCGACCGAGCAGGATCAGCGTCGGCGGGTTGTTGCCCAGGTAGAGGAGGGCCGTGGCCCGCAGCACGCCCTGGAATTCGAGTCCGTACCACTCCGTGTGCGGAAAGAAGAAGTCGTCCAGATCCCCCAGCTCGTAGAGGTGGAGGAACGGATCCCGGCGCAACGCCTGCTCGATCCGGTCCCTGTCATCGATCCTGATCAGCTCCGTGGGCGGCCCCCTTTCTCCGGTCGGCGCCGGACGACCCGCCGTCCGCCGCGTGGCCGTCCCAACGTCTTCCGGTGGAACGGCTCTTCCCGATGAGAACGCCGCGCTCCCGCAGCTGGTCCAGGATCCGCAGCTTTTCCACGATCGGAAGGCTCGCGAGCTCCCGCCGCAGCTTTCGCTTGCTCAGCAGGATCTCTCGCAGTCGCGGAATCATCCTGTTCCTTCCAGAAACTGCTCCGTGAATCTCCGCCACCGAGATTCCAGCCCGTGCCTCTCCAAGAGTTTCTGGAAGCGCACCGCATCGAGTACCCCGGCCTCCAGGAACGGAAGGAGCCGGGCCTTGTCCTTGGGACGTCCGACTCGCGATTCGGGGCGGGATCGGCCCGGATGCCACCAAGGGGCTTGTCGCTGGTGTATCGGTCAGCTTCTGAACTGACCTGGGGCTCGCTTCCCTGGAGGTGCGCGGTCGGGTGAGCCTCGCTGGCCGGTCCGAGGGCGGGAAACCCCGTGTCCTCCGCCCCGGCGAACACCTTCCGGCCAAGCTCTCCCGACCACGGCCGGATCGGACAGGAAGGCCAGGATGGACCGGGGAGCTCTCGCCCGCCCGGACGATCGCGCCTCGGCATCGTAGGTTTCGGCCACGTTGTCGTGGGAGAAACGCATCGGGTCATCCCGCATGGCGCCTCCGATCTCCCGCGTCTCCTCCCGAGGTCTTGCGCCCGGGATCTTCCGTCCACCGGACGAAGCGACCTTACGAAGGACTCAGCTTCGCGGGCAAGAACCCATTGCGGACACTTGCCGCGAATGCGAGCCCGGGGGGCCATGAGCGACTCGAGAAAACACGTTCTTCGAGAGGCACCGCGTCGCAGCTCTTCCCGCGATCTTCAGACGCAGCACCTCAGGCTGGCGCTTCACAAAACTTCCCCTTTTCGAAAATAGTTTGATAGGTTTTTGCCGCCTCGCGCGACCTACAAGTGGTGATTCACGCCTCCAAGCCGCGAAGCGCTTGGGACCGCGATTCGCGCGGTCCTTTTGGTCTGGCCCATGCTGTCGGCCTTTCGCCGAATCGGGATATCCATGTCGGCCACCCCACCGGTGTCTATCACATCGATCGCAGGAGATTCCACGGCCCCAGCACCGGATGGGGCTGCCCGCGAATATGCACCGAAAGTCAAGGCCGCAGGAGTTCGGCCTGTCACTCACAGCGTGTCGCTTTTCGTCGCGAAGCCGCCGTGACGAATCGTGTCGCTCTGAGAACTGGAGAGACCCGCCAGCGCGTCTTCTGGCGGCCCTCACGTTCGCTGGTGAGAGGGGGCGGGACGGGACGGGGTGCCCCTCGGTCGCCAGAACCACCTCGACCTGCGGATGCCTCGAGGACATTCCTCAAGTGTTCGGCACTGACAATTGACCTTTGGCCTTCTCAGACATCGGAGGATTACGATGCACCGTTTCGCATCACTGTTCGGCTTGTCGATAGTCCTGGTCCTGGTTGCCGCGACCTCGGCACTGGTTCCACGGGAAGCCCACGCCGGCGTTCCCCCAGTAATCAACTTCCAAGGCGTGTTGAGTACCCCCGGAGGCACGTCCGTCCGCGATAGTACCTATTCGGTCACGTTCACGATCTACAACGCTCCTACCGGCGGAACCGCGGGTTGGACGGAAACCCAACCGATAACCACCAGCAAAGGCCTCTTCAACGCGCTTCTGGGTTCCGTAACCCCGTTGCCGAATTCGGTCTTTGCGGACAGCTCCCTCTTCCTTGGAATCAAGGTCTCGCCCGACCCGGAAATGGTCCCGCGGCAGAGGCTGGCCTCGGTGGCCTACTCCAACCGGATCTCCACCGTGGACGGCGCGGCCGGCGGCATGATCAAGGGCGGGGTTACGATCCAGGGCGATACCTCCGCCGTAAAAACCGCTTGCGGCGTCTCTCCCGCTCTAACGGTAGGGGGTGGCCTGAAGGTAACCAGCTGGACGCAACTGCAGAGTCTCCCCCTCAGCAACACGCTGACGAAGGTGGTGGTAACCGACCCTGCCACGGGCTGTTTGTACACAAGAGACGCCAGCACCATCGGCGGAGGGGCTGATTGCGACTGGCAGGTCACCACGGCCGGTGATGTCGTCACGCAACAGGGAGGGGCATGTCCAGGAGGGGGGAATTGGCCCAACAATCACAGCGTCTGCATCGGCACGACGACTCCCGGCCAGAAGCTAACCGTCGAGGACCCCGCTTATCCTGCAATCGGCATCTACCCTACTGCTGGCAAGGGCAGCCTTGAGCTCGCTGTTGCGACGTGCACGACCTGTTATTCCACCATAGCTAAAGTGGGGGATGCGGTCATAAGGCAGTCCGCCCAGCCCGGTGGCGACATCATCTTCTCCAACCGAAGCGTCAACGGCTTTCGCTTCACCACCGGCAGCACGTCGAACGAGGCCGAGAGAGTGACGATTACGGCGCCGGGAGACGTCGGCATCGGCACGAACCTGCCGACCACCAGGACGGAAATTCAGTACTCTGACACGACACATCCATCATGTACAAACCCGAGAGCGGTGCTCCGCTTGACCAATAAGGGTCTGGGCAATGATTACACGGAAACCGGACTCGCCTTCAATAACAGCGTCCTCACCAATACGAATTACTATACGGCGCGAATCTACTCGAAGTATGACGGTACCGCCGTCTACAATGGACGGCTTACCCTCCAGGTGAGGGACGGTGGCGGATGCTTCCGCGACATCTTGAATCTATCGGGCAACCTGGGCGGCAGCGTCGGCATCAACACGACCACTCCCACCCACGCGTTGTGCGTCATGGGCGACATCGGACTTTCCGGTGTCGTGACGACTTGTTCGGATGCCCGCTACAAGAGGAATGTAGAACCGTTGTCGGGCGCCCTGGCCAAGGTGTTGCGGCTGCGTGGTGTATATTACCAGTGGAGGACGGAAGAGTTTCCTGAGAAGAAATTCTCCAAGGAACGACAAGTGGGGTTCATCGCGCAGGAGATCAAGCAGGTTCTCCCCGAGGTGGTGCTGCAGGACAGCGACGGCTACTATTCAGTCGATTACAGTCGGGTGACGCCTCTTCTGGTCGAAGCGGTCAAGGAGCTGGAGGCGGAAAACACGGCCCTGAGGGAAAAAGTGAGTCAGATTGACGCGCTCAGAGCCCAGGTGACTGCGCTGACGGGTTCCGTCCAGACCGTCCTCGCTCAGGTCCACGGTGGCCGGACCGTAACAGGTTCCGAGGTGGCCAACTGCGTACCGGCCGGCTCGAAGGAGCGATAGGATGAGGCGCGTCATCGTCTTCTCAATCGTAATCGGTCTACTCGAGGCGGCCGCGGCGGCCCAGGCTTCCGCCGCGTATCAACTGAACTGGCTCTCCATCAACGGTGGGGGGAGCGGGAATGACAACTCGCACAGCTACCAGCTCGGGCTTTCGGTCGGCGAATCGATCACCGGGTCTGCCGGCTCCTCCTCCTATCGGATGGGGAGCGGTTTCTGGTACGGAGCGGCTGTGGTTGTCCAGAACCCCAGCTCCGTTCCGGCCGCTGCGCCAGGCGTGGTGCGCTTCGGGCTTGGGGTCCCGAGCCCAAATCCCGCGTCGGGTGAGACTGCCATCGCTTTCTCGATCGCACACGAGGGCAACGTAAGTCTGTCCATCTATGACGTGACCGGCCGCGAGGTGAGGAATCTCGTGAACGGGTTCCACGCCTCGGGTTCGCAGGTCGTGCACTGGAACGGAACCGACGAGCGCGGCAATCGAGTGGCTCCAGGCATCTATTTTTACAGGCTGACGATGCTGGGAGAGCGCGCGGTGAGCAAGGTGACGATCGTCAGATAAGGTCGCCCCGCGCTGCCTCCGTCCGGTCGCCGATGGCGTCGCCAGGGGCGCCCGCGGCTGCGGGCCGCTAGGCCGAATCGGGCCGGAAGCGATTTCCGGTGCGAGTTGGGCGGGCTCCACGGAGCCCGCCTCTCGCTTTTCACCTGGAGCGCGTAACGGCGAGTTGGACGGCCCCAAGGCCTTTA
This sequence comes from Candidatus Eiseniibacteriota bacterium, assembly GCA_963833505.1. GTDB lineage: Bacteria > Eisenbacteria > RBG-16-71-46 > CAIMUX01 > CAIMUX01 > CAWHYG01. The sequence goes on from CAWHYG010000004.1 coordinate 593,849, forward strand.
GGCTCGAATGTGGGAAGGCCGGCCCTTCGCTCATGGTCGGACCGCCGCAGACCAGGGTGTTCTTGAGGCCGTGGTTGGGGCGCCCGGCGTGCCTGCTCGCAGACCCGTGACTGTGCGATCGGATCCGGAAACTGCCAAGTCCCGGTACCAGCGGAGCTCTTCATCCAGGCGGAGTCGAGGGACCCGCTCACCGACAAGGCCCATCTGAGGCGCTCAGCAAGTGCCGGTAGCTCTCCCGGGCCAAGGGGATCGACTCGACTCTGGCCAGGCACGACCTGGACGCCATCGTCGCGCCCACCGGCGGACCGGCCTGGACCATCGATCTGGTCAACGGAGATCACTACCCCGGCGGCAGCTCTTCGCCCGCGGCCGTGGTCGAGTCGAAGACAAGGAGCGTCATGCCGCCGTCCTTGGACAAGCCCAGGGCGGGGCGGCTGGGGTGAAGGGGGGCGAAGCGCACAGTTTGCTACGCTACACCGTCGGCGGTACTCTCACGTAACGCGACCCCTTCGGTATTCCATCAACGTCACCTTGGGCGGGTGATGCGATCATCGTGCCATACTCGCGGACGAAGAGCTGCATCGTCACGCGGTCGAGAACCTCGCCCGGGCCGATGCCCTCATCTTTGGCAGGGTGACCTACGAAATGATGGAGGCAGCGTGGCGGCGGCCGCCGCCGGCGGGGGCGGGGCCTGATTGGATGGAAGCCTTCGCGCGGACGATTGACGCGGCAAGGAAGTACGTCGTAGCGAGCACCCTGGACCGGGTCGATAGGAACGCGGAACTCGTGCGCGGGGATCTGGGGAAGGCCGTTCAGCAGCTCAAGCGGGAATCGGGCAAGGCGCTGTTCGTGGGAGGGGTGAAGCTCCCGCTGGCGTCGGCGGAGCTGGGCTTGATCGATGAGTACGAGTTCGTGGTGCACCCCAGGCTGGCAGGCCATGGCCCGACGTTGTTCGCGGGGCTATCGAAGCATGTCGACTTGAAGCTCGTGAGCCGGCTGGAGTTCGGCTCGGGGGCGGTGGCGATGCGAATTGAGCCGGGTCGGTGACCGACACGATTGGCGTGGCCTCTGGCTCACTTCGTCCGAAACGAGTACAAGGACGCAGACTTCCAACCTCAAGCGGGATCGTTCAAGCTGAATGTGTGGGCTGGAACCGGATCCGGGGTCAACCCACGTCTCGCGCCAGATGCAGCGCGCAGCCCAGGGCGGCCACGATCTGCGGCTCTTCGGGAACACGCACTTCTCTCTTCAAGCGCCGCTGGATCAGGGCGCGGACACACTCGTTGAGCGCCACGCCGCCGCAGAACATCACGTCGTCTTCGACCGGAATCCGCTCGAGCAGTCCAAGCGCGCGGCCGGCGATCCCCTCGTGAAGGCCAAGGGCCACCGGCTCCCGGGGAATCCCGCGGGCCACGAGAGACACGACCTCCGACTCGGCGAAGACCGTGCACATGGAGTTGATCTTCTGGGCCGATTCGGCGTTCTGCGCCGCCGCGATGAAATCCCCCATGGAGTAGGCCAGCGCAATCGCCATGACCTCGAGGAAGCGTCCGGTTCCCGCGGCGCACCGATCGTTCATTTCGAACTTGCGGACGGACCCGCCGGCATCCAGCGCGATGACCTTGGTGTCCTGCCCTCCGATGTCCACCACGGTCCGCACCGACGGCAGGAGATGGCGGGCGCCCAGCGCCACGGCGCTGATCTCGGTGATGACCGGGCAGTCCCGATACCCCCGGAAAAGGTGGCGGCCGTATCCGGTCGCGGCGATCCGATCGAATCGCAGTCCCGAGAGCGCCGCGTCACAGGCGGCCAGCGGGTCGTGGGTGTTGAGGAGGACGCGCCGGTCCTGGATCCGGCCGTCCTCCACCACCACCGCCTTGACCGTCCGGGAGCCGATGTCGATTCCCGCGACGCGCACGACTACCGCCCGATCCGCTCGATGAAGGCCTCGACCCGGGTGCGAAGCTGCTCGACGTCCTCCTGGCTGTAGTCGGTGTCGATTCGGAGGACAGGCACGCCCGCCGCTTCCAGATCGCGCTCGACCAGGCCGGACTCGATCTGGTAGGGAGAGCAGAACTGCAGGGCGTAGTGGATGACCCCGCCGGCCCCGTACTTGCGGGCCATCTCCGCCACGTGTTCGCGCCGGGAGGGATTCGGCGTGAAGATGGCGCAGTCGATCTTCCAGTAGCGTTCGACCAGCGCCGCCATCAGCTCCTCGATCGTGCGCCCGGAGTCATCGACCAGAGCCTGGGTTCCGCGCTCGCCCACACAGGACTCTTCGCCCACGACGACCGCGCCGGCCCCTTCCACGATGGCGGGCAGCTTCCAGTTCGGGACGGCCATGGGGCAGCCGGAAAGGAGAATCCGCGGCGCTCCTTTGCAACTGATCCCTTGCCCCTCGGACACCCTGGTCTCCAGCTCCGCGCAGATGGCCTCGACCGAACCTGTGAAGCGAACCGGGTCGTCGTAGAAGGCAACCTGGTTCACGAGCAGCGCATCCAGGCCGGAGATCGGAGCCGGATCGGCATGTCGGAGAGCAGCGAGACGATGCAGGGCCGACCGCTTGGCGTTGGCCGTCCGGATGCCCTTCCGCATCGACTCCAGCGTGATCCGGCGCCCCGAGATCTCCTCCAGCTTCCGGGCGAATTGCGCGTATTCGTTCGCGAGGAGGCGTTTGCCTTCGTCGCTCTTCGTCTGGGGCAGGTCCATCACGTGGAGGCGCGGCACCAGATCGGCGTAGATCTCATAGGCCTTCTTCTTGCCGTCGCAGGTGTTTTCTCCGACGACGAGATCGCAGGAGGCCAGATAGGGGCAGACCCGCTCGAGCGTGAAACCGAAGAACGACTTGATCAGCGCGCAGGTGTTGCGCGGAAGATAGCGTTCCGCCGCCTCGTTGTTGAACTCGGCACCGGCGCAGAGCCCGACGCTGACGCCGTCCACCGCCAGGATCAGCTCCTCCGGCACGAAGACGCAGAACGAGCCGATCACCTTGCGGCCGGCGGCCTTGGCGTCCTGCAACTCCTTGATCCGCAGGCCGTGGACCTCGCTCATGACGAAATCGAAATAGCCCATGCCGGACGGACGCTGCTTCTGGGTCAGGAAGGTGGACTGATACGCCTGGCCGAGGACCCCGAGAAGCGCGTCGTGCTTCTCGAGATCGAGACCGAGGTCAGACCACATGGATCGGTAATCGGTAGCAGGGGCGGACATGGAAAACCTCCTTGGCTGGCGATTGCGGGCCCTTCCGCGCCCGCCAGGCAGGAGGTCTGCTAGGAGGTCGGAAGAAGCCGGTGTCTGGAGATCGCAAGCGGCCGGACCGGCCGCCCAGTGGCTCCTCAACCTGTGAAGAATGAACGCACGATTCCTCCTTCTTCCGGATTGATCGGAAAGGGGAATTCGGCCGAAGCCGAATCAAACAAGACATTACGTCACGCGACGGCGGTTTTCAAGCTCAGGATGGCTTCCAGTGGCTTCCAGGCGTCCCGTTCGCTTGCCCGCCGGCTGCGGGCTGCGCCTGGAGACGGCGGCGGGGTCGAAGACGATCCGGTGGGTGTCGGTGCAGTAGCGGGGGCCTATCGCACGACGACCTTGCCCGTGGCGCAGCGCTCGCCGGCGGAGAGGGCGTACAGGTAGACGCCGCCCGCGGCTTTTCCCGCCGCGGTCCGCCCGTCCCAGGCCAGATCGTGCATCCCCGCCGGAAGATGGGCGCCTCCGGCGCGATAGACCTCGCGTCCTGCGGCGTCGTAGATGACCAAACGGACCGTTTCAGCCGGCTGCGGCAGAGCGAACCGGATCGTGGTCGAGACGGTGAAAGGATTCGGCTCGGGCGCAAGCGCGAGGAACACACGGGGCGCCGTCAACGAGGACTGTAGAAGCCCGCGCAGGACGGCGCGAACAGCATCCATCCCGGGACCTCCGCCGGAGTCGCCGATGGATTGCAGAAGAGAGCGACAGACGTCGGCTGTATCCAGTCCCTCGGGTGGAGTCGTTCCACTCGGCGTGTGTCTTCCCGACCAGTGCTGCACCAGCAATGAGACGTCAGGGGCGGACACCTGGCCGTCGCCGTCGCAGTCCGCGTAGCCGGCGTCCTCCGGTGTCCAGGTGGAGTCCAGCGCTTGCGCCTGCCACGCGAGCGTCCCGCCTGTTCGAGCCGGGCCGGCGAGCCCGTAATAGGTCCCCAAGGGAAGGATGTCTCTCGCGTCCACGATGCCATCGTTGTTCGCGTCTCCCGGATAGACGAGGCAAAGGGAGCCGCCCTTGGTCCGGAAGCTCCAGATCGGTGACCACGCGCTCGGAACGGAGTTCCGAACGCCCCGCACGCGCCAGTAGCACAGCATCTCTTCGGGCAGGGAGCCGATCGCGCAGGTCGTGTCGGCCAGTCCCGTAAGGTCGATCCGGACCTGGGAGAAATCCGGGACCCCGGAGAGCTGGGTTTCGTAGGCGGTCGCTCCGGCCACGGGATGCCAGCCCAGGCGGGGATACCTCGACTGGCCCAGGGAATTGTCGGGAGGCCGCTGGGGCGAGGGCGGAATCAACTCGTCCGTGCCCCCGGGCAGGATCGAGATCGTGCCAGGTCCCGGTGAAGTAAACGTGAGATTCCCCGCCGGCCCCGAGAACTGAGCGGAGCCGATCAGGTTCCCGTCCCGACGAACATCGAAATTGGCGTTTGGAACCAGCCCGAACACATACTGCGTGACCTCAGCCTCCGCCACGCCCGCCATCCAGGCCAGACTCAGGGTCAGAAAAAGGACATGCGCCGTTTTCACCGGACCCCCCTTGACCGCGTGGACGCCGTTCCCTGGCAGGAGCAGGGATTGTCCCCGACCGGGAACTCACCAACTCGCGTCCGCACTTTATCGGCCGGCGACAGTGTCGGTTCCAGCGTCGTCGAACGCAAGCGCGGACGGCTCCGTCAATGGCGGCGCGGACTTTGGTCAACGGGCCTGGGTCAACGAGCCTCGGTCGGGTTTCAGTCGGCCTCGGTCAGCCTCGGTCAACGAGCCTCGGTCGGGTTTCAGTCAGCCTTGGTCGGCCTCGGTCAACCAGCCTCGATCAGGCCCGCGATCTCGGTCAGCGCACGAGGGCTCCGATCACGAAACCCACTGCGATCGCGACCAGGACGACGAGCCCGGAAAGGCCCCAGCGCCGCCACAAGGACTCAACCTCCAGAGCCGAACCGGTGGCGAGGAGGGGCATCGGATCCATTTCCGGCGCGCCCGGCTGGCTTTCCCGCGCTCCGGCGAGCATCCTCGCGAGCTGCCCGCGGGTGAGCACGGTGGTGCCCTGGACCGCATCGGGAATCATCTCCCGGTGCGCCGGCGCGGCTGGCTGCTCGAACCGCTCCGACTGGGTCCGGGACTGTGCGGGCTGGGCATCGCCGGCAGCTTCCGGCCCGAGGCCGACGCCGAGCGAGAATTTTCCGATGGTCACGATGTCGCGGTGCCGGATGCGCGCCCGATCGGTTCGCGCGTCGTTCACGAACGTCCCGTTGGCGCTGCCGGAATCTTCGAGGATCCAGCCTTCCTCGGTCCATTCGAAGCGCGCATGGGACCGGGAGACCCCGATATTGTCGAGGCAGAGGTCGGCCTCCGGATCCCGCCCGACGTGCACGATCGGTTGCGTGAACTCATAATCGCGGATCAGACGGCCCTTCAGGGTGAGCCGGATCCTCAGCGCAGGGTGTTGCATGTGCGGCCTCTCCTCCCTCGGTTGCCGGTCGGATCCGTGCGCCCATCCGGGCCTTGGGCGGATCCGAGATCGTTATCGGCCGGGAATGGCCGCCTCTGCACCGGATTCTGGGGCGGACCGGCCGAACGCCGGGACATCTCCCACTGCGGGAGTCGCGGATCCGAGCGCCGAGACGGCGGAATCGCTGTACGGATCGGAGCCGAAATCCCCCGACGCTCCGGTCGCTTCGGTTACTATGCGTTGGGTTCGGCTGGGAGACAGCGCGTCCGTGAACACGGACGAAATGCCCGATCCGGCCGCGTTCGATGACGATGTTCGGTTGCCCAAACGAGAGCACGATCCGGAGGTCACAATGTCCGCACGTTCACCCCGAAGCCGGCGCCCGGTCGGCTCGACGTCCGCTCCATCAGTCCGGAGCAAGCGCCCGGTCAGCTCGACATCCGCTCCATCAACCTGGCGCAAGCGATCGGCGGGCCCGACGTCCGGTCCATCGGCCCGGCGCAAGCGATCGGCGAGCCCGACATCCGCTCCGCGATCTCGAGCCGCCGCTTCCGCCGGCCGGCGTCCGTTGACGTTTTCCGACCTGATGGCGGTCGAACGGATCAGCCAGCCCGCGGTGTCTCCGGACGGGCGTTTCGTGGCGTTCGTCGTGAGCCGGCCCGATCCGAAGGAGAACAAGACGCGCCACTGCATCCGGCTTCTCGATCTGGCGACGCGGGAAACTCGCGAGCTGACGCCCGGGCCGGGCAATCACCAGCAGCCGGCATGGTCCCCGGACGGGCAATGGATCGCCTTCGTGAGCGATCGGGACGACAAGCTCGGATCCCAGCTCTGGGTCCTGCCGTTCGGGCCGGGCGAAGCGCGCCGGATCACGTCAGGGTATGGAGGCGCAGATCATCCACGCTGGGCGCCCGACTCCCGCCGGATCGCCTTGGCTCGAAAGGTCGTGGTCTCTCCCGACTACAAGCCCGACAAGAGTGAATCCGCCGACCCGAAGAGCGGACCGCCGCGCGCCCGGGTGTATGGCCTGATCAACGAGAAGTCCTCGGCCCGCGTGGAAAACGAGCTTCTCTTCCGCCATTGGGACGAGTGGCGGGAGCGGCGTCGCCGCCATCTCTTCCTGGCCGACATCGTCACCGGGCGGGTCGAGGACCTGACGCCGTTCGATTGCGACGTCCCTCCGATCGCGCTGGGTTCGGAGGTCGATTACGACTTCCGCCCCGACGGGTGCGAGATCGCCTACGTCATGAACCCCAATGCCGTGGTCGCCCGCTCGACCAACAACTCCATCTTCCTGCAGAAGCTCCGCGGCGTTCAGGCCGACGGCGCGCCCGCCTGCATCTCCGATTCCGAGGCCTGCGACAACTCGCCCCGCTGGACTCCCGACGGCCGCCACCTGCTCTACCTGGCCATGGAGGTTCCCGGCTTCGAGGCGGACCGCCAGCGGATCAAGTTGTACAACCGGGAATCCGGAAAGACCCGGGTTCTCCTGGCGGATTTCGATCGCAGCTTGTCGGCCTTCGAGATTGCGGGCGCCGTACCGAGGAACCTGGCCTTTCATCACGTGAGCTCGCGCACGAGCGACGCCCATCGCGCCGGCAAGGCGGGCAGGGCCGCCGACGGGGGCGAGGTCGTCTTCATCGCGCAGGATCGCGGCCGGCAGTCGATCTATCGCCTCGACCTGGCCACCGGCGACGTCCGGCAGCTCACCGAGGGCACCTACAACGGCCTCGTGCGCCTGATCCCGAACCGGGATGAGCTTCTCGTCACCCGCGAATCCACCACCGAGCCGGCGGACCTTTATCTCCTTCGGCCGGGATCAGGGATCGCGCCGATCCTCAAGCTCGGACCTCGCGCGGCCGGAGCGACCCCGGCCGATGCCGGCGCCACCACCGAGCGGCTGACCCGAACCGGCGATGTCCTCTCGGCGGTGGAGATGAACCCCGCCGAAGAGTTCTGGTACTCCGGAGCGGGCGGCCATCCGATCCAGGGATTCCTCATCCGACCGCCCGGCTTTCGCGCCGGGCGCAAGATCCCGCTGATCCTGCTCATCCACGGCGGGCCGCAGAGCGCGTTCCTCGATCACTTCCACTACCGCTGGAACTACCAGCTCTTCGCATCAAGCGGGGCTGCGGTCGCTTTCCTGAACCCGCGGGGCTCGACCGGATACGGGCAGACCTTCACCGACCAGATCTCGCGCGACTGGGGCGGCCGCTGCTATCGTGATCTCATGCTCGGGCTCGATCACCTGCTTGAGCGGTTCTCCTTCCTGGACGGCCGGAAGGTGGCGGCGGCGGGCGCCAGTTTCGGCGGTTTCATGATCAACTGGATCGCCGGCCACACCGACCGCTTCCAGGCGCTGGTCTGCCACGACGGCATATTTCAAGCAGAAACCATGGCTTACACGACCGAAGAGCTTTGGTTTGACGAACATGACTACGGCGGTCTCCCGTATGAGAAGGGCTCCGAGCACCGCCGTTGGAGCCCCCATCTCTTTGTCCGGAACTTCCGGACGCCGACTCTCGTCATTCACGGTGAACAGGACTTTCGCTGTCCGATTTCGGAGGGAATCGGCATGTTCACGGCGCTGCAGATCCAAGGCGTGCCTTCCCGGCTCCTCGTCTTTCCGGACGAGGGGCATTGGGTGCTGAGCCCGGCCAACGCCGAGGTCTGGTATCACGAAGTCCTGAAGTGGTTGATGGAGCATCTGGAGGCTCAGGTGCATGGACGTTAGCCTCAAGTTACCGGTTGGCGGTTCCGAGCGGCGAGTCGAGCAGAGGCGGAGAACAGGAGTGCCTCGCAGGCGGCTCGCGAGGCGTTTGAGCCGATATCGCCTCTAACTGAAGCGGCTGGTCGCGTCGTCCACCGCCGCCGTTCCGTCACAATGAGGGAAGCCCGCCGCGTGCGGACGCCCGGGCCGAGGAGGATCTGATGGCTGTGTTCGTGCTTCTCATCGTGGTCGTGATCCTGGTCCTGGCGCTGATCGCGATCTACAACGGGCTGGTGGGCCAGCGGCAGCAGGTCAAGAACGCCTGGAGCCAGATCGACGTCCAGCTCAAACGGAGGTACGACCTCATCCCGAACCTGGTCGAAACGGTCAAGGGCTACGCCGCGCACGAGAAGGAGACGTTCGAACGGGTGGTCCAGGCCCGGAACGCCGCGGTGGCCGCGGCTGGAATTCCGCAGCAGGCGGCGGCGGAGAACGTCCTGAGCGGCGCCCTGCGGCAGCTCTTCGCCCTGGCCGAGCGGTATCCTGACCTGAAGGCGAACCAGAACTTCCTTGCCCTCCAGGAAGAGCTGGCCACGACCGAGAACCGGATCTCGTTCGCCCGACAGCACTACAATGACAGTGTCGCTTCGTACAACACCCACATCCAGACCGTCCCGGCCGTCTTCTTCGCCGCCGCGTTCGGCTTCAAGCCCGAGGCGTTCTTCGAGATCGAGGCGCCCGCGCAGCGGGAGGCGCCGCAGGTGAAGTTCTAGGATGGCCGGCACCTTTCAAGATCTGATCGCGCAGAACCGGCGCAATTCGGCGCTGCTGGTCGGGACCTTCCTGATCCTGATCGCCGTAGTCGCCTGGGCCTTCTTCGTCGCCGGATCGGGAAGCCGCCCCGAGCAGGGCCTCGTCGCGGCGGCGGTCGTGGTGGGCATCGGCCTTCTCCTGACCGTCTTCGCCTGGTACGGCGGCGCCGGCGCGATCCTTTCCATGAGCGGCGCGAAGGAGATCCGGAGGGAGGACGACCCCCAGCTTTGGAACGTGATCGAGGAGATGGCGATCGCCGCCGGGCTCCCGATGCCCAAGGTCTACCTGATCGAAGACTCGGCCATGAACGCCTTCGCCACCGGACGGGATCCGGCCCACGCCGCCGTGGCCGTGACCCGCGGGCTGCGCGAGCGCCTGAACCGCGCCGAGCTGCAAGGCGTGGTCGCACACGAGATGTCCCACGTGCGGAACTTCGACATCCGGTTCAACCTGCTGCTCGTGGTTCTGGTCGGGCTGCTCGCGCTTCTGGCCGGAGGCTTCCGGAACTGGATGTGGTGGGGCGGCGGCGGCCGAAGACGCGGGTCGAGAGACGGCGGGTTAGGACCGATCATGATCATCGTCTGGGTTCTGCCGCTGATCTTCGCCATCCTCGCGCCCCTGCTCGGCAAGCTCATCCAGCTTGCCGCCTCGCGACAACGGGAGTATCTCGCCGACGCCTCCGGGGTCGAGCTGACCCGGTATCCGGAGGGGCTTGCCTCCGCGCTCGAGAAGCTGGGCTCGGATCAGGAGGTGCTGAAGGTCGCGAACCGCGCGACCGAGCCCTTGTACATCGTGAATCCGTTCAAACCGTTCGAAGCGCGGGCCAAGGGGCTCTTCTCGACTCATCCCCCGATCGCCGAGAGGATCGCGCGCCTGCGGGCGCTGGAGGGGAAGCCGGTTTCCTGATCAAAGGCCTCTGCGCCGGGTCGGAGCCGACCGACGCTCCGATCGAGAGCTCTGTGTGGAATCGGCAGAACCCGACTCCCAGATCAGAAGCTCTGGGCCGGGTCCGCCCGCCAGGCTCGATGATGCCGGTAGGAATCGGCTTCGAGCGCCACCGCGCGGGACAAATCGACCCATCCGGCGGAATCGGCGGAAGCGCGGGCGCGTTCGGCAACCTCCAGGGCTCGGCCGAAGTCCCCGGTCTCGGCGCACGCCGCGGCCAGCACCGCGAGCACCCGGGGATCGCGCGAGGATTGTACGGACTCCTCCGCGAGCGAACGCGCGCGGGTCCCGTTCCGCACGCGGTCGTCCCTCGCGGTCGCGAGAATCCATGCCAGCCGCACCTTGACGTTGCCGCGCGCCGGATCGATCCGCAGGACCTCTTCGTATTGCTCCACCGCCTCGGCGGTCCGTCCCTGATGGAGTAGATCGAAGGCCAGGTTCTGGCGGGCCGCCGCATTGCCCGGCTCGTCCTTGAGGAGCGATCGAAAGACCTTTTCGGCCTCGGGCAGGCGTCCCGCCTGCGCCAGGATCAGACCCTGGTCATACCGCGCGCCTGCCAGATCGGGCTTCAAGGCCAGAGCCCGGCTGATATGGGCCAGGGCCTCGGGATATCGGCCCAGCCGCGCCAGAGCGGTGGCGAGGTTGCTCTCTGACTCGGCATCATCCGGCTCGAGCGCCAGACCCCTTTGATACGCAAGGACCGCGCGTTCGAAATCGCCGCGCGATGTGTCCAACTCCGCGAGCTTGAACCAGGTCAGCGACCGATCCGGATCCAGCGCGGTCGCGGTCTGGTACTCACGCTCGGCCTCGTCCGATTTCCCCATTCCCGCCAGGATCGCGCCCTTGAGGTGATGGGCGTTGGCGTTCTCCGGTTCCAGCTGAAGCGCGGTCCCGACCTGTTCCAGCGCGCGGTCGAGCCGGTTCTGGTCCATCAGCCCGAGCGCGATGTTCGAGTGCATCACGGCGCGAAAATAGCGCGGGTCGGCCATCGGGTGGAAGGCGATGACGGCGGCAAGCACGGCCGCGACGGCGGCCCCGATCCAATAACGGCGGGAAACGCCGGGCGCAGTGGGGAACGCGGCATCCGCGGCCGTCACTCGCGCCGTTCCGCCGGGCAAGGACGCCGGGCGAACGGCGCTTCTGGACAGCCGCCTCAGCCAGGCGCCGGTGGGTCCCGCCGGGTCGGTCAGCCAGGCCAGCGGGACCCCGGCCCAGAGCATGGCCAGGAGAGCCAGGGGCTGCCGATAGCGGCTCATGACATAGAAGAGGACCAGGGTCGCGCCGTAAGCCGCAGCCAGCAGGTAGAGAAGCGACTGGCGCCGCCGTTCCGGCCAGGTCAGGACAAAACCGGCCGCCGCCAGCGCCAGGACCACGCCGAAGGGCAGAAGGTGGTCGGTCCAGCGAAGCGTCCGGGACGTCTCTGTATAGGTATACATGTCGTCGGTATCGGACATCTCGACCGAGTTCAGGGCCAGGGCGACCTTGCGCCCCGACAGCCGCAACCAGGCCGCGGGATGGCTCGCCGCCCATTGGATCGCCCGGCCGGTCCAGAAGCGGGACACCTGAGCGGGCGAGAGTTTCCGTCCCGTCGCCTGCTCGGCCAGGTGCGTGGCGTCATCCCGTTCGTAGGTGACGTCGCCGTGGCCCTCGACCAGGGCCACATAGCCGCCGTTCGCCGTCGGGCTGTTTCCGATGTACAGGTTCGAACCGAGCTGCGAGGTGGTCAGCGCGAATTCACCGCCGGCGATCCGGTTCCGCGCCAGAACCGGCAGAAGGACGATAGCCAGCCCGAGCAGGACCCATCGAGCCGAGGGACGAGCCGCGGGGGACGCAGTACCGCTCCGAGGAAAAGCGGGAAGCAGCCAGAGGAAGACCACCGGGACGAAAATCAGCGCGTTCTCCCGGGTGAGAGCGGCCAGTCCGAGCACGATTCCGATCCGGATGGACTTGTACAGCCCTTTTCCGGAGTCGGCCAGGCAATAGAGAAGCGCGACCAGAAGGAAGGACGCCACGCTCGTGTTCTGGATGGTGCCGTCGAAGAAGATGGCCGGCGGATAGACTGCGAGAAGGAAACCGGCGGCGAGGCCGACTCGGCGGGAGAAGAAGGAGCCTCCCGCGAGCGCGAGGAGCACGCAGGCGACCGCGCCGCCCAGGCACTGCAGCACCTTGATCACGACGGGGCTCGACGCCCCCAGCGCATAGACCAAGCCCATGAGGTATGGGTAGAGCGGCGCCTGGTAGAAGACCCCCTGGCCGAGCCAGGCTCCGCCGGCCAATTGGCGCGCCCAGAGGTCGTAGGCCCGAGCGTCCCCCATGAGGAAGGAGGCCGCATCGGTGTGCGCGGTCTCGATGAGGAACAGGAGCCGCAGGGCCAGCGCGACAACGAAGACGGCGGCGTAGGGAACGAGGGCGCGGACGGTCGGGTTCGGGAAGTCGGCGCTTCCAGCCGGAGGACGAACAGCGCTGCCAGCCGAGCCCTTTGGGGACGCACCCGACTTCGGGGGAGCCGAACTCGGAACCGATTTCGACACATCCGATCTCGCGGCACTCAGGGACCGCCGGGCCGCATCCGGTTTCCCGGCGCTCGCGCCTCCGCCGGCTACATCCGGGCTCTTTGGATTCGGCACCTGCCCGTCCTCCTTCGGATGAGCCCGAGCATATCCGGCCCGGAGGCGGCGCGGCAAGGCACAGCAGCGGTCTCGCCAGGCACGGACCCGTGTCCAGAACGACGATTCGCGACCCCCCCTCCGGAATCCCGGGCAGGGTCCGCTACTGCCTCGTCAGCTTCCGAAAGTCCTCCCGCGCGCGCAACGGTGCGAGGTCGGAATCGGTGGAGGCCGACTTCTTGAGCGTCGGATCCCTCCGGACCGCTTGCGCCAGGTAGCTGACCGCCTGATCCGCGTGGCCGGCGCGAGAGTCATAGCAGGCCAGATGGTAGTAGGGCTGAGCTGAATCCGGCTCGAGGCGAAGCGCCTCCTCGCCGAGCGCGATCGCTTCCGCATACTTCCCCTGGTCGAGCAGGCGGTAGCCTTCGTCGATCGCCTCGGTGGGCCGCCAGAATGTTATACACGCGGTGCAGCTCGCGGATGGGATCCGGACTGTCGTCCACGCGCAAGTCACAGAGGCGGTCGTTGTTGCCTTGCCATCCGCGGCCGACCTGGACCAGATAGATCGCGGCGGCCTGATGCCCGCGGCTGTCGCCCCCCGCGGCATCGCCCGCCTCCAGCGCCGCCAGCATGCGATCGCCCAGGAAGCCATTGGAGGACTCGAAGCTCCGGGCCATGGCCTCCACGACTTCAGGCCCGGTCAGGATGTTCCCCTGGACGGCGTAGCACTTCCCGCACCTTCCCCCGGCCCAGTTCTGGCATCCCTTCCCAGTGTACGTGGCGGAGAGGCCGTGCGGGCCGACGATGCCCATCTGGCGGCGATCACGCAGCGTGTCGGGGCGGAGGAGCACGGTCAGCACTTCATTCGGCGTGAGCCCGCGTTCCAGCAGATCGAGACCGCGCGGACCGTGGCTGGTGTTGCCGAAGGCTTGGGTCGCGATCGCGCCGACGTTGCCGCGCGCCCATGGCACGACCGAACCCACGGCCAGGAACTTCGATGCGACCGCCACTCCCCAGATCCCGTCGACCGTGTCGCACGCGACGATGGAGAAGGTGGCGATAGCGGGGACGTTGGTCACGGCGGCCGGAGCGATCCCCGGCAGCAGCAGCGCCGCAAGGACCACAACCGAGCCGGTATTCCGAGGGATCTTCCAGACCATGGCTTGCCTCCAAGCTTCGAAGGCGTTGGCGGACGCATGCCCGCCGCCTCTCGGCGTCGCCAGGATACGCGCATGTCAGGCCCGAATCAATCTGGTCGCCTCCTGGATCGGGCCTTCGAATCGATCACGGGGCGGTGAACACTGCCGGCTAGTGGTATCTCGACTTGATCTCTCCCCATGTCGTGATCCGTGCCGCCGTCGGCACGCACGGATTCGGATCGCACGGCCCCTGAACCCAGTTCCCGGCATGGCAGACACACTCCGGGACGAACTCGCAGCGCCCGTCCGGATAGCAGCAGGCTCCTGGAGGCGGCAGGCATGGGGCGGGACTACAGCCCGTCCCGTATCCGAGAAAGACGCCACCCTCCACCTCACAGGACTGCAGAGTCGTGACCGTGCAGACCTGGCAGAAGCAGCAAGCCCCCAAGCCGGGCAGGCACGGATAAGGATCGCACGTGCAACCGTTGCACATGCCTCCCTTCCAAGAGCACTCGCCGCCTTCCATGACCTGGCAGATTCCATCGGGGAAGCAGCAGGCGCAGCCCTCTCCGCCCGAACAGGCGACCTGCCCGGGCTCATTGAAGCCCATCGTGCCGTAGCCGGCGATCGGATCCAAACTACCCGGCTTCTCATCGTCGATGAAGTAGCCGCCCAGCTCCGGATGGGCGATGAGCGAGAACAGCGTGGGAACACCGTAGTAGTTGTAACCGGCGATCGCGGTAGGGACGCCGGTTCCCGGCGCCCCCCGCACAGATCCGGACGTGCGCATTTGGCGCATCCGGCTCCTCGAATCACGGATTCGCTGCATGACGGTAGATCGAGTGGACAACAACGACTGGAGGCAAGGGATAGCGCAAAAGCAGCCGGTTGAAGCGGGGCCAGGGCATCGAACGGTATTGTGAGCGACGGTTGAGCCACCTCTGCCAGGAGCGTTTCACAAAGTGAAGAAACGCTCGCATGCGAGGGTAGTTTCCCGTAAGCCCATAGTACCCGTAGTGACCACGCAGCTTCAGGCTCAGTTGAAGATGCTGCCACCGAACCGGTGCATGCCGGTTCCAGCGACACCAGACGTCTACCTGCCGAAGCGCACGGCGTAGACGGTCGGCCGCCGTTTGCTGACGCACCACCCAGTACCCACTCCGGGCTTTCAGCCAGTAGTGGGTGAAGCCGAGGAAATCGAAGCTCTCCGGCCCACCGTCCGCCGGCCGCAGGCGCCTAACAACCGTCCGCGTGGGTCGGGGGAACCTCGCCAGCCGCGTCTTTTCCGGGTGAAGGGTCAGGCCAAACTGCGCAAACCGTTTCGGAAGGACCTCCAAGACCCAACGGGCATCACGCTCCTGGGCGAAGACCAGAACCGCGTCATCCGCATACCGTACAAGAAAAGCCTGACCGTCAAGGCGAGGATTGACATACTCCTTGAACCACCGGTCGAGCACTTCGTGCAGGTACACGTTGGCCAGTAGGGGGGAGATGACGCCTCCCTGGGGTGTCCCGCGTTCCGGTTGTCTTATTGTCCCATCTTCCAGCACTCCTGCCTTGAGCCACTTGTCGATGGCTCGACGCAGAACACCATCGCGCACCCGCCGGTCGAGAAAGTTCCGGAGATGTCTGTGGTCGAGCGTGTCGAAGAACTTCTCGATGTCCAGCTCGATCACCCAGCCCCCATTCATCTCCATCACTCCGTCCCGAAGGCGTCGAAGCGCCTCGTGCGCAGAGCGTCCGGGGCGGAAGCCGTACGAGCAGTTCAGAAAGTCCCGCTCGTAGATGGATTCCAGCGCCATGGCAACTGCACGCTGAAGCACCTTGTCTTCGAAGGTCGGGATTCCGATGGGGCGCGTCTTCGTACCGTCCCCCTTCGGAATGTGGACTCGCCGGACTGGCGGCGCGTGGTAGTTTCCGGACTTGAAGCGGTCCAGCAATCTCCGAAGGTTCCCCTCCAGATCGCTGGCGTATGCTACCGCCGTCTGCCCATCCACTCCCGGGGCACCGTCCTTGCGGGTCAGCCGATACGCTTCCCCGAGCAAATCCAGGTCCACATGGTGATGGATACTCGTGAAGACTTTCTCCGGCGCCTCTCGCGCCAGCTTCGCTATCCGCTGGAGTCCTGTGGAGACGTAGCGGGGACTCAGGGTTCCCATCCGACTTGCCCCCCAGCGGTTCCGTGCTCCGACACCCGCCTTCCCTCCATCGGGTCCCTCGGGATCGGTTCCCCGACTTCCCTGGTACTACGCAGGTGTTCTGACGCCCGACCGCCCATACGGAAGGACTCCGTTTCCTTTGTCCTATCCTGCCTCATGCGGAGGAGACGACCGGGCCTCCCAGGTTCCTGGACGACCCTCGTGCGAGCATGCCCTGGCCTCTGACCCCGGCGAGAC
The DNA here is from genome assembly GCA_963833505.1 of Candidatus Eiseniibacteriota bacterium. GTDB lineage: Bacteria > Eisenbacteria > RBG-16-71-46 > CAIMUX01 > CAIMUX01 > CAWHYG01. The sequence continues at coordinate 610,146 of CAWHYG010000004.1, forward strand.
CTCCACACCAGGCCATGCGATGTGAAAGTGCTGCCTTCCGCACTGGTTACGGCGTCGGCTCTCGCCACGATTGCTATTACGGGGCTCATTCCCACGGCCTGCTCGCTCCCTGTGTACGCTTCGCGGCCTGCGTTGCCGCAGGTCTCGCGCAACACTCGGTTCCGGCTGCCGGCCAGCTTTGCCGGGTGAGATTTCCACTCACCGGGTCGCATAGAAAGGTTTCAAGCTAGGCTCTCGCTTTCACTATTCCCCTTTCCCAGGCTTCGCCTGGCGCACAACCAGTAGCACTCGGTCAGACGGCCCGTCTGGGCGGTATCCCAGACGAGCGAGTCACCGGTGTTGTTGGCGGGCCAACCCGCCATGGGCAGCTCGACCTGCGAGCACGGGCCGTAGCCACGAATGATGACGCCGTTGCCATCGTCGTACTGATCGTCATAACTGACGCCGAAGGTCATACCCTTCAGCCGGGGACTGCTGCAATTCACCCACCCAGCGTAGACCTTCCAAACCTGGAGATTGTCAGGGCCGGAGTTGTCGATCTCCCGGACGGCGTCCAGACAGAACTCCAGCAGGGTACCCAGGCCGCAGCACGTCGGCTGATTCGTGTAAGTCAACTTGGCGTTATGCAGAAAGATCGTTCCGCCTGCGTTGGGACCGGCCAGGGCGACCGAGCTGACGCAGACCAGAGCAAGAATCACGGCTGAGATTCGACTCATGCCTTCACCTCCAAGGATCTCCTTCGGGACCGGCTTCACCTGACGTCACCCTTGGAACTCGAGGACGATTCGAGATCCCGGACGTGCCAACCGGCCGGCCATCGAAAGGCGCAAAATATCACCCCATTTCCGCGCGTCCCATTCTAGTGGGCAGGGAAATGAAACGCAAGGTGTTTCGCCGGCGGCGGAAGGGCCCTTCGCCGGGCCACAGGCGAAACAGATTTGTCCGTGGACCATGGCCGGATCAGGACTAGGCTCCCTCCATGGAACTAAGGCGCATCCACGATTATCTCTGGGAGATCCCCCGTTCGGGCGGCATGCGGGTGCCCGGGCGGATCTATGCCGACCCCTCACTGCTCGGCCCGCTCAAGGACGAAGGCGGATTGCAGCAGGTCGTGAACGTGGCTCATCTACCCGGAATCGTCGGCTACTCGTTGGCCATGCCGGACATCCACTGGGGCTACGGATTCCCGATCGGCGGAGTGGCCGCCACCGATCCGGCGGACGGCGGGGTCATCTCACCCGGCGGCGTGGGCTATGACATCAACTGCGGCGCGCGTCTGTGCGCCACGAGCCTGCAGGCGGATGCGGTCCTGCCGAAGATCGACGCGCTGGTGACGCGCCTCTTCCAGAAGATCCCCTGCGGCATCGGCGCCCGCGGCGCGGTCGGAAAGGTCGGCATCGCCGAGCTGGACCGCGTCATGACGCGGGGCGCCGCCTGGTCGATCGAGCGCGGCTACGGCCACTCCGATCACCTGGCCGCGATCGAGGACGGCGGCGTCATCCCCGGAGCGGATCCAGGCCTGGTCAGCGAGCGCGCCCGGGAGCGCGGTCACGACGAGATCGGCACCCTCGGCTCCGGCAATCATTTCCTCGAGCTTGACCGGGTCGAGGAGATCTTTCACGCCGACGCCGCCGAGGAATTCGGGATCGAAATCGGTAGCCTGGCGCTTCTCATCCATACCGGTTCCCGCGGCTTCGGCCATCAGATCTGCGACGACTACCTCCGGGTGATGAATCGCGCCATCCATGTGCACGGGATCGAACTGCCCGACCGGCAGCTCGCCTGCGCGCCGGTGAACTCCAACGAGGGGCGAAGCTATCTCTCCGCCATGGCCTGCGCCGCGAACTTCGCCTGGGCGAATCGGCAAGCCATCCAGGGGCTGGCGGAGGAGGCCTTTCTGGAGGCGCTCGGCATCAGTCCGAGGGAGCTGTCGCTTCGCCTCATCTATGACGTCTGCCACAACGTGGCCAAGATGGAAGAGCATCTGGTGAACGGAAGGCCGAAGATGCTTTGCGTCCATCGCAAGGGCGCGACCCGCGCGCATGTGCCTCGCGGGCGGCCCTCGCCCTGGAGAAACGGGCAGCCGGTGATCGTGCCCGGCGACATGGGGACCGTCAGCTATCTCTGCGTCGGGACCGACCGGTCGCTGAGCGAGACCTTCGGCAGTTCCTGCCACGGCGCCGGGCGCCTGCTCTCGCGCACCGCGGCGCGAAAGCGCTTCGGCAGCCGCGACCTCATCGCCGAGCTGAAGCAGGAAGGGATCACGGTCATGGCCCGCGGCCGGGCCACGCTGGCCGAAGAGATGCGCGGCGCGTACAAGGACGTCACGCGCGTCGTGGACATCATGGAGGCAGCGGGCATCTCTCTCAAGGTGGCCCGGCTTCGTCCGATCGGCGTCGTCAAGGGGTGATGACTCCGGCCGCGGCGGCGGCCGCGACAGCCGCCTCGCATCAGACGGTGCCCCGCACACTGGTGACGCCGCAGCAGCCGGAACCGCCCTATCCCCAAGCCGCCGCGGCGCAACCGCACCAGCGCCACACCTCCGCCGCGCGCACCGCAGCTGGACGCGCCGAGGCACCCGCCGCAGCGCGTGTTGCCCGGCACCGCCGCACCGACTAGAATGGCCCAATCGGTTCCGGAAACGTCAGGGATCACCGAATCGTGCGGGCGATCCGCCCGTCCGGCTTGTTCGCGAACCGTCACATTGGGGGTCAGAATGGAGATCAGTCGCCTCGGCCGCACCGGCCTCAAGGTCAGCCGTCTCTGCCTTGGCACGATGAACTTCGGCCCGCTCACCAGCGAGGAAGACAGCTTCAGGATCATGGATCGGGCGCTTGAGCTCGGGATCAACTTCTTCGATTCGGCCAACGTCTACGGCGGGAAGAGCGGCCAGGGCGCCACCGAGCAGATCGTCGGCCGATGGCTGGCGCAGGGAAACCGGCGCGATCGCGTCGTCCTCGCCACCAAGGTCTACGGGCGCATGGGCGACGGACCCAACGACCAGAAGCTCTCCGCCTATCACATCCGCCGCGCGTGCGAGCAGAGTCTGGAGCGGCTCCAGACCGACCACATCGACCTCTACCAGATGCACCACGTCGACCGGGACACTCCCTGGGAAGAGATCTGGCAGGCGATGGAGACCTTGGTCGCGCAGGGCAAGATCATCTACGTCGGAAGCAGCAACTTCGCCGGCTGGCACATCGCGCGGGCCAACGCCGTGGCCGAGTCCCGACACTTTCTCGGGCTGGTCTCCGAGCAGAGCTTGTACAACCTGTCGGCGCGCTCGATCGAGCTCGAGGTGCTGCCCGCCTGCCAGGAGCTCGGCCTCGCCGTGATCCCATGGAGCCCGCTGGCCGGCGGGACGCTCGGGGGGGTTCTCGGACACGCCGGTTCAGGCCGCCGCGCTTCCAAGCTGGTGCTCGAGCGGATCGAGCGGCACCGCCCGAACCTCGAGAAGTGGGAGGAGTTCTGCCACGAGCTGGGAGAAAAGCCGGCCGACCTGGCTTTGGCCTGGGTTCTCTCGCGGCCGGGGGTGACCGCGCCGATCATCGGACCGAGAACCGTGGAACAGCTCGAGGAGAGCCTTCGCGCCTTCGAGATCCCGATGACCGATGAGGTCGTGCAGCACCTGGATCAGATCTGGCCCGGTCCGGGGGGACGGGCGCCGGAAGCGTACGCCTGGTAGCCGGCCCCGAATGCGGGTGGCGGCCTCGTCATCCGGAACGCGGTTCTGGAAAGCCCCGCCTGGATAATCGCAGGAATCGGGCCGAAAGGAAGACCATGATCGACGTCGATAAGCAGATTGAGCTTCTCCTGCGCGGGACCCTGTTCGCCGACGAGGTGGCGGGAGGCGAGGGGGACGCCGTCTCGCTGGCCCAGGTCCAGGGACACGGCGAAGCTCCTCCCGGGGGCGGCCAAGCCGACGACGCTGAATCGCTCGGCACCGATCACGCCGGAGAACCTGCTGCAGCATTCGGCGTCACCGGACGCTCTCTCCGCCAGCAGATGACGGAGGAGCTGCGCGAACGCCTGAAGGAAGGCCGGCCGCTTCGCGTCTACCTCGGTGTCGATCCGACGGCGACGAGCCTGCACATCGGCAACTTCGTCGCGGTGCAGAAGCTCCGCCTCTTCCAGCAGCTCGGTCACCAGATCGTGTTCCTGATCGGCGACTACACCGGCCTGATCGGAGATCCCACCGGACGGAAGAGCGAGCGGCAGAGGCTTTCCCACGAGAAGCTTCTGGAAATGTCCGCGGACTACCAGAGGCAGGCCTTCCGCCTCTTGGACCCGGAACGGACCGAAGTCCACCGGAACGGCGAATGGCTGTCGCGGCTCACCTTCGCCGATGTCGTCGAGCTGGCGGCGATCTTTCCCCTCAAATGGGTGATCAGCCGGCGCGACTTCCAGGAACGGCTCGAGCGAGGGGAAGGAATCCGCCTGCACGAAGCGCTCTATTGCCTCATGCAGGGCTTTGACGCCCACGCCCTCCGCTGCGACGTCCAGATCGGCGGGTACGACCAGTACTTCAACATGCTGGCCGGGCGTTGGATCCAGGAGCACTTCGAGGAACGCCCGCACATCATCTGGACCTATCCGCTGCTCATGGGAACGGACGGGCGCAAGATGTCCAAGTCGTTCGGCAACACCATCAACATCCTCGACACGGCCGATGACATGTACGGGAAGTCGATGCGGATCTCGGACGATCTCATCCCGAGCTACCTCGATCTGACCTGTGACTATCCTCCGGAGGAGACCGACGCCTTGAAGGCGAGCCTGGGCCGGCACGGGACCAATCCCATGGACGTGAAAAAGAAGGTGGCGCTGAGCCTCGTCCGCCAGTACCACGGCGAGCCTGAAGCCGACGCGACCGCCGAGCGCTTCCGCGCCCTCGTGCAGGAGAAGGAGACGCCGGAGGACGTGCCGGAAGTCAAGGTGCCCGAGGGTCTGCGCGGCCGTCCGGTTCCCTGGCCCGATCTTCTGGTGGCGCTCGAGTGCGACGGGCAGAAGCTGGCCGCGAGCAAGAGCGAGATCCGCCGCCTCATGAAGCAGGGCGGTTTCTACGTCGAGCAGGAGCCGGTCACGGACGAGAAGGCCGTGTACAACCCCGTCCCCACGACACTGATCCGCCTGGGAAAGCGCCGGTACTATCGGATCGTTTGAGGAGACTCCCAGCTCGGTCCACGCGGTCGACCACGCTGGGTGAAGAGAGGTGCGTCTTGGCCCAGACCGACGAACCGGTCTCTCGAGTATCCACCTGGCTTGCCGCACTGCTCCCCGTGCTGTTCGTCCTGCAGGCGGGCTTGAGTGTCCTGAACCAGGACGACACGTACGACGAGCACGAGTACTTCGGCGTGGGCCGTTCGATTCTCACCACCGGACGTTGGACCGTTCCGGCGGCATTCCTCCACCCTCCGCTCAGCTTCTATGTGAACAGCGTGCCGCTTCTGTTCGTGAAAGACCTGCCCGCCACTCCGCAAGGGGGCGAGCTGTTCGCCTCGCGGCTGGCCTCGCTGCTGGTGTTCGGCCTCCCGCTGTTGCTGGCGATCTACGCCTGGTCGAAGGAGCTCTATGGCAGAACCGCGGCGTTGGTCGCTTTGACTCTGGCCGCGTTCTCGCCGAACCTGCTGGCGCACGCCGGACTCATCACCGTGGACTTTCCGCTCACCTCGATGGGCTTCATCGCCGTGTACCTGTGCTGGCGATGCCGCTGTTGTCAGGGCGCGAATTGGCGGCGGTTTGCCGCCTGGTCGTCGGTGCTCGGCCTGGCCCTTCTGACGAAGGCCTCGGCCTGGCTGTATGTGCTGAGCCTCTCACTTCTCTGGTTCCTTCCCGCCGGCGGCCGGCCCTGGTCGCGCCGGAAGGGGCTGGCCTCGCTGCTGGGAGGCATCGCCGTCGCGTGGCTGGTGCTTTGCGCAGGCTACGGCTTTACGGGGATGGTCGGGGCCGGCGGCAAGTCGGCCCTTCTCGGGAAAGTGCCCGACAGGTTTCCCGAGTCCATCCTGTCGCGGCTCGTCCTGCCTTTCTTTCCGCTCTCCTATCTGCGGATGGTGGGAAGGCAATTGGAGGTCGCCCGGGGAGTCTGGACTTCCTACTTGATGGGCAGGTTGTCAAAATCCGGTTGGTGGTACTACTTCCTCATCGCCTTCGCCATCAAGGCCACTTTGTCGTTTCAGCTCCTTCTCGCGGCCAGCGTGGTTTTCATCAAGCGCGTCCGCTCTTCCTGGACGAACGAGTTGTGGCTCCTCCTGCCGCCGGTTGTCTTTTTCGCGGTTTTCAGCTTCGTCGGACACGTGGACATCGGGCTGCGCTACGTGCTCCCCGCGTTCCCCTTCCTGATGGTGTTCGCCTCCAAGGTCGTGCGGCTGCGCGACCGGGCCCGGCGCCTGACGACGCTGGCCGTCGGAACGCTCCTCGCCTGGCACATCCTGGCGTCCGTGCTCGTCTTTCCGGACCACCTGGCCTATTTCAACGAGCTGATCGGCGGGCCGCGCCAGGGATACCGATACCTGGCGGATTCCAATCTTGACTGGGGCCAGAATCTCACCCGCGTGCGGGAGTATGCCCGCCAGCATGACGTCCTCGTCGAGCCGGACACGCTTCCCGCTTCCGGACGGGTGGCGGTGAGCGTGAACGACCTTGTCGGCATCTTCGATGCCCGGAGGTATCGCCGACTGCGAGAGTCCTATGAGCCGGTCGATCGCGTGGGATACAACTGGCTGATCTACGACTTGGATCGAAACCGGGGGACCGAGGTGAAGCCCGGTCCATAGGACAACCGGGTGCCTTCCGGCCGGTGGGGGTTCGGCCTGCCCGTGGACGGTTCGGGGATAGAGCGGGAGCGGGGAGAGGTCCGCCGCCGGCGAGCCTACCCTCCCGGTCTTCGCAACAGCCCGAGCGGATCTTCCGGCGCCCCGACGGAGCGGGGCGTGGTCCCGGTCCCCGTCTTGTCGGCGGAGCCGTCTCCCGCGCCATTTCCCTCGCCCGGCGCCAGGAAGAGATTCGTCTCCAGGCCCCGCTGTCGCGTGTAGAGATCGAAGTAGCGGCCGCCAAGCTTGTACAGCTCCGCATGGGTCCCCCGCTCGATGATCCGTCCTTCCTCGACGACGAGGATCTGATCCGCGCGAAGGATCGTCGAGAGCCGGTGCGCGATCACGAACGTCGTGCGTCCCTTCATCAACTCCGCCAGACCCGCCTGGATCAGGGCCTCGGACTCCGAGTCGAGGTGCGAGGTCGCCTCGTCCAGGATCAGGATCCGCGGGTCGGAGAGGATCGCCCGGGCGATCGAGACCCTCTGCCGCTGGCCCCCGGAGAGCTTGACCCCGCGCTCGCCGACGACCGTGTCGAGCCCCTCCGGCAGGCGTTCCGCGAATTCGTCAACCCTGGCCGTGCGGCAGGCGTGGAGGATCGCATCCGCGCTCGCATCGGGGCGCGAGAAGGCGACGTTCTCGCGGATCGAGCCGTCGAACAAGAACGTCTCCTGCAGGACGACGCCGATCTGCGTCCGGAATCGATCGAGGCGGACGGTCGCGAGATCGGTTCCATCGATCCGCACGACACCCTTCTGCGGAACGTGAAAAGCGGCCAGCAGACCGATGATCGTCGATTTCCCCGATCCCGAGGGGCCGACAAGCGCGGTCACCGTCCCCGGCTGGGCGACGAAGCTCACGTCGTGGAGCACCTCCGCGTTCCCCTCATAGGCGAAGCTGACGTGTTCGAGTGCGACGCGCCCCTCGATCACGCCGATGTCTCCAGTGCGGGCGGGGTCCTCGTCCTCCGGCCGCTCGCGGAGCAGCTCGCGCGTCCGCTCGAGCCCGGCCAGGGCTTCCGTGAGCTGGGTGCCGATCTGGACGATCTGGAAGATCGGCGCCACGAGGAAACCGAGGAAGGCCGTGTAGGTGAAGAATCCTCCCAGCGTCATCGCGCCGGACAAGACCTGGTGCGCGCCGACGAACATGATCGAGGCGCCGACGATACCGAGGAGGAGGGTCGAGGAGAGGCCCAGAAGCGAGGTCGCTGTCAAAGTCCGGATCACGTTCTCGAGGAGGCGATACACGCCCCCGGCGAAGACCGCCGCCTCCCGCGCCTCGGCGTGGTAGCCCTTGACCGTCCGCACGGCGCCGAGCGACTCGGTCAGCCGTCCCGTCACCTCGGCGTTGATCTTCCCGCGCTCGCGGAAGATCGGGCGGATCGTCGTGAAGGCTCGATTGAGCCCCACCGAGAAGAGCAGGAGCGTCCCGAAAGCGACCGCGGTCATCAGGGGGCTGATCTTCAGGAGGACGACGAAGGCGATCAGCGCCGTCATGATCCCGCCGATCAGCTCGATCAGTCCGGTGCCGATCAGGTTCCGGATCCCCTCGACGTCGCTCATGATCCGCGAGACGAGGTTCCCCGTCTTGTTCGCGTCGTAGAACGCGACCGGGAGGCGGCCGACGTGCTGCTGGACCTTGATCCGCAGCTCGGCGATCAGCTTCTGCGCCGCCTTCGAGAGGATCTGGGTCAGGCCGAAGGACGTGGCTCCCTGCACGAGGGTGGCGGCGAGAACGGCGAGGACCATCGGGAGGAGAAGCTTCACGTGCTTCTTGCCGATGACGTCGTCGATGAGGAACTTCGTCGACGCGGGGAGCACGAGGCCGCTCACCCGATTCACGGCCATTAGGAGGAGGCCGACGAGAAGCGCCGCGCGCCGCGGCCGGACGAGATCCATGATGTCCGGTAGAAGGGCGCGGATCCGCTCCGAGCGCGGGCGATTGTCGGGAACGGCGTCGGATGCCGCGGAAGCGCCGGCTCGGGGGCCACGCCCCGCGCTCCCGCTTCGCTCCCCCCTCGGGAAGTGGGCCGGTCTCATCTCCAGGCCTCAGAAGGCGCGCGGGCACCCATACCGGGATCTTTCGTGCGGGAGCCATCCATCCGTTGAGGATAGGGATCGGCCGCGCGGAGGACCAGAGCGGATCCGGCTCCGGAAGCCCTTTGGTCCGCAAAGGTCTCGCGCTATCCTGAACAGCACTACCGTGTCGCCTCGTCCTTTCCTTCCGGTGCGGGGACGGGGCTCCGGGCTCACGTAACACAAGCAATCTCTGGAGGTCGAAAATGGCGAAGTCCAATCATCCTGCCGGCACCTTCTGTTGGTTCGAATGCGGCTCGAAGGACGCGGCGAAGGCGAAGCCGTTCTACGCCCACGTCTTCGGCTGGAACGCGGTCGACATGCCCATGCCCGGTGGAGGCGGAACCTATACGATCCTCAAGTCCGGCAACGAGGACGTGGCGGGCCTCTACCAGATGTCCGGACCGCACTTCGAGGGGGTTCCGTCCCACTGGCTGTCGTACGTCGCGGTCGATGACGTCGACGAGACCACGAAGCACGCGTCAACCCTCGGCGGGAAGGCGATGGCCGAGCCGAGGGACATTCCGAACGTCGGGCGCATCGCGATTCTGCAGGATCCCACCGGCGCCGTCATCGCGGTCGCGCGCCTGGATCCCCACCCCGGCACGTCCGAAAAGGGCCCGTTCGGCTGGTGCGAGCTTTCGACGCGAGACACCGCCCGCGCGCAGACGTTCTACACCGAGCTCTTCAACTGGACGGCGAAGGCCGATCCGCAGCATCAGTACACCGAGTTCCAGGCGAACGGGAAGTCGATCGCCGGCATGATGGCGATGATGCCGGAGCAGGGTAACGGCCCTTCCTATTGGATGCCCTACGTCATGGTCGACGATTGCGACGCCGTTGCCCGGAACGTGACAGAGCTGGGCGGAGAGACCTACGTGCCGCCCAAGACCATCGAGAAGGTGGGACGATTCACGATCTTCGGGGATCCCGCCGGGGCGGTTCTTGCTGCGATCAAGCTGGAGATGCGGATGCCCTAGCGCTGAAGCTGCTGCGCATCGCAATCCGCGGCTCAGTCTACAGACCTGCGGAAGTTCTCACAGACTTTCACTGGCTGCCCCCGGGGCCACTTCCGCGCAGGTGCCCAGGCACCGGGGCCGGTCCCGTTGGCACGCCCCCTGCGCGGATCAAACCGGCCTCGCAGCCGCGGCTACGCCCCTTTGATCAGGATGCAGGGCGCCGCAGGAACGCGGTGCTCGGCCGGCGACGGTCGAGAGGATTCCACTTCGAATGGATCGCCACCAGTATCCGAGGAACGGTTCGTCGGCGGGATGCACCCATTCGATCGGACCCGCGCGCGGCGCGTCCGTGCTGGAGCGCTCATTGTCGGACTTGAGCACGAAGGTGTTGAGGAAGGACCCGCTCAACTTCTTCCCAAGTCCGGAGCGCCCGGTGTTCTTGTCCAGGAATTGCAGCGACAGGTCGCGATAGATGGAGTGAAGTTCCCCCCGCGCGGAATCCGGGCCGGCCCGCGCAGACAGCCGGAGGGCGCTGAGCGGCTATCCTGGGTTGCCGGTTCCCGTCAGACGTCGCTTCGCGCTAACGGATCACGACCCACCTAGCCAGCCGTGTTCCGGTCGCCGTCTCGAGCCGCACCCAGTAGGCGCCGGAGGGGAGCAAGCATCCCCCGAGTCCGTCCGGAACCGAGGTGATCTCGCTTCGTCCGGGTTTCAATCCGTCGATCTCCCGATTCCAGACCTCCCGCCCCGCCGCATCGAACAAACGGAGGGTCACTGGTCCGGACTGCGGCAGCTCGATCGACGTGATCAGATCGCCCCGGCCCGGATTCGGCTCCACCCGCAGGCTCAGGGCCGTCGGGGAGAGCGCCTGCCCTTGCACGGGCCCCCAGCGCCCTTCCGGTCCGGAAGGTCCGAGCACCTCCACCTCATACGCGTAGATCACGCCCGGCTCCGCCTCCGTGTCTTCGTACCGCATCACCGCGCCGGTTCCGGCCGGAAGATCAGAGTCGATGCAGACCCAATCCGATCCCGGCATGCGGCGATAGACGCGGTATCCGAGGGCGTTGAGGTCGGCCGGAACGTCCCAGGAGATGATGATGCTCCCCTCCCCCGGCGTCGCTTCCAGGGACAGGCCGGTCGGGGTATTGCCCGTGAAGGAAAAACTCCACCCCTGGGCCGGAACGGCCTGCGTGGTGTCCCCCCTCACGTCGACGGCCGTGATCCGCCAGTGATAGGTCGCAGGTTGATCATGCGGTGGCCGCGGGAAGTCGAAGGTGGTCCCGCTCGCGGGTAACACAGTGTCGCCGTGGGCCGGAACGGCCCCTCCCCACCAGGTCAGGAGGTAGTGGTCGAGCGTGTCGGTCGGGTCGTACGGGACCGCGGCCTGCCAGGCCAGCCTGGGAGGTTGGTCGTAGAAGAAGACCGACCCGTCGGGCGGCGAGGCGAGCTGGAAGGTGTTGATCGGCGGCATGAGTTGGATCCGCCCGGTGCCGAGCTGCGGCGACGGATGCCCCTCGTTGAAGAGCACGTTTTGCAGCGTGATGTAGATGTACCGATTGGACGGGGTGTTCGGCGGGATGACGAAGTGGACCGAGGCCACGGTGGCGCCGCCGGTTCCGTGGGGCAACGGCGAGGTCCCGGCGGCGGAGAAAGAGGCGGCCTTCTGAGCGCCGGAGCCGGCGGGCTTGCCCCAGACCGCCAGGAGGCCGGTGGAATCCGCCCCGGCCGACGAGACGATGGCGTCGCTGAACGCAATCGTCCCCTGGGCGGAACGGATGCCCAGATTGCCCAGGTCCCGATCGGTCGTAAGCGCCACGTGGACCGGCATGCCCGGCGCAACGACGATGTCGGAAGCCGGGAGCGAAAGCTCGAAGTCGTAGACGGCGAGAGACGAATTGACGCCGATGACGCCGTGCGCGTCGGTCGCCTCGACCTTGGTCACGCCTCCCGACACCGCCGTCACCAGTCCCGAGGTCGGGTTCACCGTCGCGACCACGGGATTGAGCACGCTCCAGGTCAACGGAGGTTGGAACGTTCCATTGGCCTGGAACTGCTGGGTCTGGCCGGCCAGAAGCGTCACGGCGCTCGGCGACACCGTGATGTTGCCGAGTTGATTGACGGTGAACGACCCGCTCGTCCTGGCGGCCGTCAGCGTTTCGTTGAAGACCGCGGTGGTCAGCTGCAGGGAGGTGGAGTAGGTGTAACGTCGGGGATTGGCCTTGAAGGTCATCCGGCAAAGCTCTCCGGCTCCGGAGAGCGCCGCCGTGCTGGCGAAGCTTACCGTGCTCGTCCAATACGTGCCACTGTCATACCTGCTGGCAACACTGAACTGGTAGCCCGTCAACAGGGCGCCGGGAGTCGCGCCGGCGCAGGAAACGTAAGTGGTGTCGTATCTCACCGTGAACTGGCCGGAGGTGGCCGAGAGCGAGGTCAGACTCGTCACCGTGACCGACACGTCCTGGGAGAACCCCTGGTAGGCCGACCCCGTTCCGACCGTGAGTCGCATCCCCCGCACCTGCACCACGCCTCCGGTCGTGTCCCTGAGTCCGGCATGGTCCACGGCAAAGACGCGCACCGAACCGGGCCCGAGTCCGGTCAGAAGCCCGCCGGAGGAGACGCCGGCCACGCTCGGAGCGGTTGTTCCCCAGGTGGTCGGGGGCGTGACATCCCCCGAGACGCTGAACTGGAGGGTCTCTCCCTTGGCCAGCTCTCCGTAGTCGGGGGAGACCTGGATCCGGGGAGTCCGATTGACCTGGATGCTGCCGTTGGCCGTGGTGGCGGGCGGATTCCCCTCGTTGAAGAGGACGTTCTGCAGGGTCAGCGGCGTGGATCCGCCGTTCCCAAGGGTCGGCTGGATCACGAAACGCAACCGGACGAGCACGCCGGAACCGCTCAGGGGCGCGGCGCCGGCGTCGCTCACCGTGATCTGACCGTTCGCAACGCTGAACTGGGCGTCGCCCCATCCGGCGTTGCCGGTCAGGGTCCCGGCCTCCAGAACGTCCACCGCGGTCACGGTGTTGGCATAATACTGAACGCTGAACTTGTACGCCGTCACGTGAAGGCCGGTCAGGTCTCCCACCGTGAAATCAACGTCCACCTGCTGGCCGGCCAGCCCGGTTCCGGTCCCGGCCGTGAGCTTGACCGCCTGCGCTTGCGGAACGCCCGAGAGGAGCATGAGCCCGCCAAGCAACCAGGCGGGGATCCACCCCGGTCTGCGCTGTGCTTTCATCTCGCGTTTCCTCCGGGTTTCCGCTTAGCGGGCCACGACCAGGCGTTCGATGGCGGTGAACCGTCCGGACTCCGCCCGCACCCAGTAGATCCCGGCCGGCACTCTCCGGCCCTGGGCGTCCCTCAGATCCCAGGTCAACCCGCTCACGCCGGCCGCGCTCCGGCCGTCCAGGAGCGACCGGACCTTGCGTCCGGCCACGTCGAAGACGTGGACGGTGGCCATGGTCCCGGCGTCGGTGCGCGCCAGGCCCAGGTTGAAGGAAACCTGGTCACGGGCCGGATTCGGGTAGGGATGAGAGAGGTAGGACGCCGTCGGGGCGGACGGACCGGACGGGCTGTCGGGCGTCTTGGCCCCGTTGACGCGGGACCAGTCCAGGGTCGGCGCGACCCAGGCCCTTCCCGCTGCCGGCGTGAAGTGCAGGACCATGACCTGACCGGCCGGCACTTCGGAGGCCGAAGCCATGGCGATTCGAATCAGACCGTTCCCTGCGTTCTGGGCTGAGAGCGCCGAAGCGCTGGGCAGGGTCAGGCCCTGGAAGTCGGCCGCGGCCTCGCCGCCCAGCCTCAATTCCAGAGCGTAGAGCGGCGCCGAGCCGGTGACCTGGATGGGCAGGTCCACGCCGTCCCCCTGTGGAACGGCCGCTCCGACCGAAACCTGGAAGTCTCCCTGCGCGCGGCTCATCCGTTCCATCAGAGCCGCCCAAAGACCCGCCTCCTCCGTCCCGTGCGCCAGCTCCTCGCCCGGCAGCGTCGTGATGCCCCCGGCCACGTACTGGAGGACGAGGGAGGCGTCCCCCCCGGTGATGTCCCCACTCTCGTCCACGTCCGCCACCTGCTTCTGCAGGCTGGACAGGGTGATCATGGCCACCAGGTATTGGAGGATGTCCGACGCGTCCAGGGCGGTGACGCTTCCGTTCAGGCTCACGTCGCCCAGGAGCGCGCTCATGATGCCGTTGGTGTCGAAGGACGTGTAGTTGACGTTGTTGGTGACCCGGTCGCCGCTGCCGAAGTTGGTGGTCAGACCGCAGAGGTCGCCGGTGGCCAGGGTGTCCCGCGGTCCGCTGGCATCGCCCCACCAGTTGTTGCGGGCGTCGACGCAGAAGCCGGTGCCGAAGTTGGCCACACCCCAGGTGAGGTTGGAATAGATGCTGGAATCATGGATGGTGGGGTTGCTCGACCCTTCCGCCGATACTCCGATGTAGTTGTTCGCGACCAGGCAGGAATCCACCGAGGGAGACGAGTTGATCGCCCGGAGCGCGCCCGTGTTGTAGTAGGCCCCGCTGTAGCGGAAGATGCAATCCTTGAACCGGACCTGATCGTCGATCGCCGTGCCGTCGATCTGCACGCCGCGCCAGTCGCCCGCCTGGGGCGCCTGCTCGAAGCCCACGTCGGTGTCGCCGCCGAAGAAGTCGTCGTGCACGGAGGTGAAGACGATCAGGCTCTCCGGACGCGCCTTGCCCTCCGCGATCATGGCCCGCTGGATCTCGAGGAGCGAATTGCTCCCGCCCTTGATGATCAGACCCGGCTGAAGGGTCAGCGTGGCCCCGAGACCGACCGAAAGCGTCCCGTTCTCGAGGAGATAGGGCATGTTCTTCCGCCCCGAGACCGCTCGGACCTTCCAGGTCAGGTCGGCCGCGATCGTCTCCGGGATGATGGAGAGCGCGTCGTACCCGTTGCTCTGGAAGGTCACCGCGGAGAAGGTCGGATTGCTCGAAAGCGACATCTCCACCGGAGAATAGACCGACCCGGCAATGGTGCAGTTCTGGAGCCGGGGCGTGGACGCGCCCTCGATCGAAACGCCGTACTGGTTGTTCTGGAACTGGCAGGCTGTGAGGGTCGGTCCGGCGTCGTCCAGGACCAGACTGCCGCTGTGGCTGTAGCAACCTCCGCCGTAGAGGAACTGGCAGTCGGTGACTTGCGTGTTCACGTCGTCGCTCACGTTGGAGAAAGTGACGGCCCCCCAGTCTCCCGGCGCCGGGTGGGTGGCGGCGCCGTCTCCGT
Source organism: Candidatus Eiseniibacteriota bacterium (assembly GCA_963833505.1). GTDB lineage: Bacteria > Eisenbacteria > RBG-16-71-46 > CAIMUX01 > CAIMUX01 > CAWHYG01. Next base: position 625,218 of record CAWHYG010000004.1, read on the forward strand.
AGGTGTCTCCTCCGTGCGCGTCATCGGCCGAGGAGGTGAAGAAGATGGAATGGCCGGGATTGCCCTGGCCCCCCCCGACCGCGACCAAGGCCCCGTCGATCGTGATGTCCGTCCCGATGGGATCGTAGCCGCACTCCCGTCCCAGCTTGATCACGACGCTGGGATCGATCGTCCAGGTCGCTCCGAAGGCGATCTTGAGGTTCGCGCTCGGGGCGTAGGCGATGTTCTGGATGGAACCCAGATTCAGGACCGTGGTGTGCACGTTCTGAGCCACCGTCTCGCCCAGGATCCCGAGACAGGTGTAGGAGTTGTTGGAGAGGACGATGTCCGGTCCGTAGCGGGGACTGCTGACCAGGGAGGCGACGATCGGCAGGTAGGTGCAGTTGAGCACGGTCACGGAATCGACCACCGGGGACGAGTTCCCGGCGAAGGTCATCGCCGTGCGGTTGGAGAAGAACTCGCACCTCTTGAGGCGCGGGCGGGCGTTGGTGGCCACCACCGCGCCGGCCGAGTTGGAGGTCCCACCGAACTGGATCAGGCAGTTCCGCAGGACAGAGTTGGAGTCGCTGGTGGCGGTGAAGGTCATGCTGCCCCAGTCCGCCGGCTGGGGAGAAGACTTGTTGCCGTCCGCGTTGGTGTCCCCGCCGTAGCTGTCATCGGCGAACGACGTGAACACGATGCGGCCCGGTCCGGGCGCTCCCACGGCGTGGAGCAGTCCATCCACCTGGAGAAACGTGCCGTAGCGGGGCTTGACCACCACGCTGTCCATGACCGTGAGCGTCACGCCGGTTCCGACGTCCAGGGTGCCGTACGGGATGTAGGCGTAGGGTGGGGTGCCCACGTTCTGCTTGCAGCGCAGGACGGCGCTCTGGGAGAGGGACTCGCCCAGGAGGCCGATGCCGTTGTATCCGTTGCTCACGTAGGAATTGGTGCCGATGGTGGGGTTCGACAGCACGGACATGGCAAACGGCGCGTAGCTGCAGTTGCTGATCGTGCAATTCTGGATTACCGGGGTCGAGTTGCCGTCGATCACGATGCCGTTGGCGCCCTGCGTGAAGGTGCAGTTCGTGATCGTCGGCCCTGCGCTCGTGATCCAGAGGTTGCCGTAGACGTAGCCGTAGGAGTTGAGGTACGGGCCGGTCTCGGCGAAGCTGACCCGGCAGTTGTCCATCTTGTCCACCGCGTCGTTGCTCGTGGCGGTGTAGTGGATCCCCACCCAGTCGCCGGCGCTCGGATTCGTATTGGAGCCGTCCCCGTTCGTGTCCGCGGGATTGCCCCACTGGTCATCGCGGAAGGAGGTGAAGACGATCACGCTGTCCGGGGTTCCGTCCGCGATCAGGCCGCCGTCGATGGTGAAGGCGCCGCTGTACTGGGAGAACTTGACCACCACGCTGGGGTCGACCCGAAGCACGGCCGGGCTGTGCATGTGGAGGTTCCCCAGCACGTAGTAGGTGATGTTGTTGTATCCGGCCACGTTCCGGCGGTAGAGGCGGGAATCGGTGGAGACGTCCTCACCGATGATGCCCAGGGCGGTGATGGCGTTGGATCTGAAGGTGATGTTGGTCAAAGCCGGGTTGGCCGCGGCCGACATGAGGATGGGGACGGAGAGCATGTTGGCGCAGGAGACGTTATCCACCACCGGGTTGGAGACCCCGTGGAAGACGGTCCCGATCTCGGCGTCGCTCAGGATGGTGTGGTTGATCGGGATGTTGTCGTTCGTCATCTCGACCATGCCGTAGGTGTAGTAGCCGACGCCGAACTTGAGGCGGCAATAGCTGAGCGAGCCGGTCGACCCCTGGTTGAAGACGATCTGGCCCCAGTCGTTGGGCGCGGGCGCGGTCTTGGAGCCGTTGTTGTTCGTGTCCCTCGGGCTTCCGAAGTTGTCGTCGTTGATGGAGGTGACCGTGATGGTGTCGGCCGGCGACCCGTTCATGGTCAGGTTCCCGTTGACCGTGATGGAAGCATAGGACGACGGCTTGATCACGACGCCCGGGTCGACCGTCAAGCTGGCGCCGTTGTTGATGGTGAGGGAGCTGAGGAGCACGTAGGTGACGTTCGAGATCGGATTGGCCCCGACGGTGGCGCCCCTCTGGATCAGCTCGGCGCTGGACGCGAGGGTTCCCCCGCGGATCCCGAGGGCGTCATAGCCGTTGTCGCTGCTGGAAAAGACCAGGCTGGCGAAGATCGGCTGGGAGGCGAAGTCGAGAGCGATCGGCGTGGCGGCCGACGCCTGGATGGAGGTGCCGGCGACCACGGGCGAGGCGGTACCGTGGCAATCCACCCCGTAATAGGAGCGTCGGATTACACAGTTGGAGACGCTGTCGGACGAGCTCTGGAAGAACAGGGCTCCCGTCTGTGCGTAGGGATTGCCGGAGTACCGCACGTCGCAGTATTGGAGCAGGCTCATGAAATCGGGACTGGAGTCGGCAAAGGTGATGCCGTACCAGTCGCCCATGGCGGGCTGGGTCTGGTTGCCGTCCCCGTTGGTGTCGCCGCCGATCGTGTTGTCGTCGCGGATCGACGTGATCACGATCTGCTGGTTCGCCGTGCCGAGCGCCCGGAGCTTTCCGTTCACCGTCAATCTGGTGCCCATCTCGAATTTCAACACGGCGTTGGGAAGGATCGTCAGCTTCGCGGTGGCGCCGACCGAAATGCTGTACTTGATCCAGAAGACGTCGCCGTTGACGGTGCCCCCCGGCCCCCAGGATTGATCGCTGTTCACGTCGCTCGTGATGTTGACGACGGTCACAGCCTGGCCGGATCCAGCGATGACACAGATGGCAACAAGGGCAATGACGAAGGAACGCATGGGGAACTCCTTTGCTGGGACCAATCCCGTCGCCTGCTCGATTTCGGATCCGGCCGCCTTCCGGGGCTCCGATTTCCTGGTCGGGATCCTACGATGAGCGGAAGAGTAAGTCAATATCGTAATTGGGATTGCGGAGATCTTTCGCCGCCATGCCTTTCGGACTAGGGGCCGTTCGTCATCTCTGGAGGCGCCCGGGACGGTGTCCCGGGGGCTGATCCGCCGGACCTCGGGCGGGTATCCGCCAGGGCACCGTGGTCGAGCTGGGCTGCGGCAGCGTAGATCCGGTGGTTGGTCGGGTCGTTCAGGTGACGTTCAGGACTGGTTCATCCGCTTGACGATCCGGATGACTTCCCCTTCGCTCTCGGCGTTCATGAATTCCGCGCGGAAGTCGCGGATGGAGAATGCTTCGGCGAGCTGCCGGTAGAGCTTGAGGTAGGCGGTGTCATCGTAGGGCGGCGCCACCATGATGAAGAAGAGATGCGCGGGTGCGCCGTCGAGGCAATCGAACTCCACGCCCGGCGTCGAGCGCGCGAAGCCCACCAGCAGCTCCTTGGCGTAGATGGTGCGAACGTGCGGAATCGCCACGCCGTTCGCGAGGCCCGTCGTCGCCTTGCGCTCCCGGCTGATCAGATCGTGAAAGAGCTTGTGCTGGTTGCTGACCCGGCCGGAACGGCTGACCAGATCGACGAGCTCAGAAAGGACCTTCTCCTTGATCATCCAGACGTACTGGTCGCGCGGAATCTCCTCGCGTTCTTCCTCGGGAAGATCGCGGGTCTCGAGCTCGAGCTGCACTCTCTCCGGCTTGATGAGCCGGGCCAGGTTCATGGCCATTCTGCGTTGACGGGCGGACCCGGCGTTCGAAGTCGCGCGACCGCGGGCCCGCCCGCCTGAACGGCCTTGCGCCGGATTGGTTCCGACTAACTGTACTGGCGGATGAGCGCCTCCACGTCAACCGGAGGAGGACTGGCGATCCGCCTTCCCGCGCGCTCCAGCGAATCGGTGTACTCCGGCTTGTCCATCTCGTAGAAGAGCCCGAGGTGGAACGTCTCGAGGTCAGCCGCCAGCCGGAGCGCCCCGATGTAATCGTCCGACCGGTGTTCGGCCGGCAGCGGAGCCACCCTCTCCTTGAACCAGTCGTAGGTCGCCGTCCTGTTGAACGTAACGCAGGGACTGAGCACCTGGATGAAGGAGAATCCCCGGTGGCGGATGCCGCCGGCGATCAGCTCGGCCATCTGCTTCGGTTGGGACGAATAAGCCCTCGCCACGTAGGTCGCCCCGTAGGCCAGGACAAGAAGGAGCGGATTGATCGGCCCTTCCACCGTGCCGTACGGAGCGCTCTTGGCCCGCGCGCCGACCGGCGAGGTCGGGGACACTTGTCCCTTGGTCAGGCCGTAGATCTCGTTGTCCATGACCACGTAGGTCACGTTGATGTTCCGCCGGGCCGCGTGTGGAAGGTGACCGCCGCCGATGGAGAAGCCGTCGCCGTCTCCACCCACGACGAGCACGTCGAGCGCCGGGTTGGCCACCTTGACCCCGATGGCGACCGGTACGGCCCGCCCATGTGCGCCGTGAAAGCCGTAGGCCTTGATGAATCCCGGCATGCGACTGGAGCATCCGATGCCGGAGACCACGACCAACCGGTCGGGATCAAGCTGCAGCTCGGCCAGGCCGCCGAAGATCGAATTCAAGACCCCGTAATCGCCGCACCCGGGACACCAGATGGGCTTGCGCCCGCTTCGATAGTCCGCGGAAGTGCGCGCGCCCGGAGAGTTCGCCATGGCCGCGCCGGCGCCGCCCGCGTCCGAGGGGATCCGCTCGCTGGGATTCGGATTTTCGTGCATTTCTTGTCTCCTCTACGCCTTCCGGCCGCCGGTCGTCCGCGTCCTCGCCGCCATACCCGTTCGGGCGGCGATCTCACGGATCTTGATCAAGATCTCGCCCGGTTCGAAACCGGTCCCGTCATACTTGTTCAGCCGGTCCGGGCGGAAGCCGAGCTCCGGCCCGTAGATGGACTGAAGGAAGTTGGCGTACTGGCCGCTCTGGTTCTCCTCCACCACCAGGATCGTCTCGTGACGCTTGATGTAGGGGCGAAGAGCGGCATCCGGGTTCGGAGAGAGGATCTTGGGATAGAGCGCGGAAACGGACAGCCCGGACGCGTTGGCCCGAGCGACCGCCTCTCGCACTGCGCCCGCCGTGGCTCCCCAGCCGATGATTCCGATCTTGGAATCGTCGCGGCCGAAGGTGAACGCCGCCGCGTGCTCTTCCTCGATCGCCGCCATCTTCCGGGCCCGCTTTTCCATCATGATCTTGCGGTTTTCCGGATCATGGCGCGGCGCGCCGTTCTCCGCGTGCTCCAGCCCCGTGGCGACGTGGGCTCCGCCCTTGTCCCCCGGAATGCTCCGGGGAGAGATGCCGCTGTCGGTCAATTGATAGCGCTGGTAGGTCGCGGGGTCGAACTGCTGCACCGGACGCCTGGTGTCGAACTGCGGGATCTCGTAGAGAATGTCCTTGGGAAGATCCGTCCGCCGGTGGCCCAGGGCTTGCTCGCTCAGCACGATGACCGGCACCTGATATTTCTCCGCGATGTCGAAGGCCTTGAACATCACGTCAAAGCAGTCATGGATGGAGATCGGGGCCAGGATGACCTTCTGGTTGTCCCCGTGGCTCAAGGCGAGCGAGAGAGCCAGGTCGGCCTGCTCCGTCTTGGTGGGAAGTCCGGTCGAAGGCCCGCCGCGCTGCACGTCGACCACCACCACCGGGATTTCGGTCATGGCCGAAAGGCCGAGAAGCTCGGTCATGAGGGAAAGCCCCGGACCCGAAGTCGAGGTCATCGCGCGCACGCCCGAGTAGGCCGCGCCGATGACCATGCCGATCGAGGCGATCTCGTCCTCGGCCTGGAGCATGACCCCGCCCACCTTGGGCAACTCGGCGGCCATGAACTCCATGATCTCGGAGGCGGGAGTGATCGGATATCCGCCGAAGAAGCGGCAGCCGGCGCAGAGAGCGCCCAGGCCGATGGCCTCGTTGCCGGTCAGGAGAAGCAGCCCCTTCCCTTCCTGCGGCTGAAGCCGGTAGCGGTCCTTCTTCTCCAGGCTGGACTCGGCGAAATCGTAGCCGGCAATGAAACCGCCCAGGTTGTGCTGGAAGATCCGCTCGTCCTTGCGCCGATAGCGCTCGGCCAGATTCTGCTCGATGGCCTCCCGGCTGAAGTTGAACAGCGAGGTGCAGGCGCCGATCGCGACCATGTTCTTCGTGCGGGGGTCACCGACGTCCTGGCGCGCGATCCGGTCCATCGGAACCACGTAGACGATCCGATTCTTCAGCTCAGGGTAGGCCTGGGTCGGATCGAACGTCTCGGGCTCGCCGTCCATGACCACGACCGCGTCCGGAGCGAGGGAGGCGCGATGGCGCTCGTAATGCCCGGCGCTGAAGGCCACGAAAATCTCGAAGGCGTCGCCCGAGTTGAACACATGGTCGACGCCGTAGCGGGTGCGATGCAGGGAAGGCCCGCCGCGGATCTCCGCCGGGAAGATCCGCACGCTGGAAACGTGCAGGTTGCATCGGGCCGCCGCCAGGGCCAGGATGTCGCCCGCGAGCATGATCCCCTCGCCCGACTCCCCACCGATGCCCATCACGAAGTCTCGGACATACTCCATCCCAGGAACCTCCTCATTGGCGGAACCCCGGTCGACCCGGCAGGATGTCTGGATGAGAGGACGGCCCCCGATCGGAAGACTCTGGACCCCGCCCTGATCCCCACTACCCGGCGTCTTGCGCCCGGAGCCGCATACAAAGCCCCCGTTCCCCGGTCGGGAAACGGGGCTCCGCTGCAACCAAAGCCATCTACCACGGTAGGGCTTTCCCGCCTCGTTTCCAAGGACGTTCCTTGGGCCCTCGATCCCAACACTCAGTCCCGAAACGGCTGTTTCGCCGCTACGGCTCGGTCTCGGAGTCAGTCCCGAAACGGCTGCTTCGTCCCGGAAGCGTCACTCTTCGGCCCTGGACGAGGCTGGGCCGCCGCGTCGCCCTCACCCCCGCCGAGCGGCTGCGCCCTTCCGCATTCGTCCGTAGCGATGCACGAGGCGCACGGCGAAGAGACCGGTCAGGATCCAGGCGAAGACGAATGGCTCGCGCCGATCCGCCTTCACCCGCCAGACGAAATGGATCACTCCCAGAACGGCCGCGGGGTAGACCAGTTGGTGAAGGCGGCGCCATCTTCGCGAGCCGAGCCGGCGGATCATGCCGTTCGTCGAGGTGACGGCAAGGGGAATGAGCATCAAGAGCGCGACGAACCCGACGACCATGAATTTCCGGCGGGTGACGTCCGCCCAGAGAGTCTTCCAATCGAAGAACTGATCCACTCCGACGTAGAAGCAGAAGTGCAGGAGAGCGTAGGCGAACGCGGAAAGGCCCAGCATGCGGCGCAGGCGCACCGGCCATCCCGATCGCAGCAGGATCCTGGCCGGCGTGCAAGCCAGTGAAGCCAGGAGAAGAACCAAGGTCCACCAGCCGAGTCGGTTCAGCACCTTGGCGATGGGGTCGGCGCCGAGCCGGCCCTCGATCGCTTGCACACCGGTCCAGATCAGGGGCGCGATGACGGCGGCCAGCACCGCCGGCTTGACCGCTTGGGAGAAAATCGAGTTCTTCTTCAAGGCGCCCCCGGAACCCCCTCGAGTCGTGAATCGTGGCCTATCCACGGCCTGATAGCGGATGAAAGACGGCCGGCCGACTCCGCGCGCCGGGGCCGTTCAGAAGTTCTTCCGCAGGTCCATTCCCGTGTACAGGCTCGCGACCTCCTCGGCATATCCGTTGAAGGGCAGGGTCTTTCTCCGCCGGAATTCTCCGATGCGCCGCTCGGTCGCCTGGCTCCAGCGCGGATGATCCACGTCGGGGTTCACGTTGGCGTAGAACCCATATTCATCGGGCGCGGTCAGGTTCCAGGACGTGGGGGGCTGATCTTCCACGAACCGCAACTTCTCGATGGACTTGATGCCCTTGAAACCGTACTTCCACGGCACCACCAGGCGGATCGGGGCTCCGTCCTGATTCGGAAGCGGGGCGCCGTACAGGCCGACGGCCATCAAGGTCAGTGGATTCGTCGCCTCGTCCATCCGCAGTCCCTCGACATAGGGCCAGTCGAGGACGCCGCGCTTCTGTCCCGGCATCTCGGACGGCCGGAGGAGCGAGGTGAAGGCGACATACTTCGCGTTGGCGGTCGGCTCGAGACGCGCGATCAAGTCCTTCAAGGGAAAGCCGACCCAGGGGATCACCATGGACCACGCCTCCACGCAGCGCATCCGGTAGACCCGCTCTTCCAGCGGAAACCACTTGAGGAGGGATTCGATGTCGATGACCTGAGGCTTGCTCACCTCTCCTTCGACGGAGATGGTCCAGGGGCGGGTCGTGAGGGATTTCGCTTCCCTGGCCGGATCGGACTTGTCGGTGCCGAACTCATAGAAGTTGTTGTAGGTGGTGATGTCGTCGTAGGAGGTGCGCTGCTCGTCCGTCCCGTAGGGACCCGGGTGGATGTCTGCGAAGCGCGCTCCGGACGGCGCGTCCGCCCGCGCGCAGCCCGGGAGCGAGGCCAGGAGCGCTCCGGCCGCTCCGGCGGCTCCGAGCGCGAGGAACTCCCGGCGGCGCAGGTACAGGGAATAGGGCGTGATCTCGCGCGAGAAGATCTTTCTCATGTTCCTGCCCTCGTTTCGTTGGGGCCTCCAGAATCGCGTCGGGTCTGGCCGAGTCTAACAGCATTCCGTGCGTTCCGAACGGCCTGGCCGCCCGAAAAACCCCCGGGCATACGAGCAGACCCGACTGTGGAAACCCTCGGGAACACCGGAGGCCGCGGAGTTTCTCCAGGACCGGTCCACCTTTTCCTTGACCCGGTGGAACGAGCGAAGGACGCCGCCCGTGGGAACGAACGACCCGTGGCAACCGGGATCCACCTGATTCGGATGACCGGAGGTGACGGCGACCGGCAAGGTGGTCAACCGGCGCTGATTGCGGATCGGACCTCTACCGTCGGCAGGCGGAGGTGCGCTCCGACGCGACTGGGCGCGCTCGGCAGCGCCCCGGCTAGAGGGTGAAGTTACTTCAACAGCGTGAATCGTGTCGTGAACACGCCTCCCTGGCACTTCAGCCGGGCGAAGTACACTCCCGCGCCGGCCGGACGAGACGCGCCGTCCAGCCCATCCCAGATCTGCTCGTGAAGGCCCGGAGTCAGCCTTCCGTTGACCAGATTGCGGACAAGGCGTCCCGTCACATCCACCAGGCTCAAGCTTACCGGTCCGGCGGCCGCAACAGGGCCGAGCTGAAAGCTCAAGCTCGTCCAGGAACGACACGGGTTCGGTTGGACCAGGAAGGCGACATCCCGGCGAACGGGCAGAGGATCGATGCCTGCCGGATTCGACGGCAGCAGCCATGCCACCGTGCGCGCGATCACCGTTTCGGAGTTGTCCGGATCGGGATCCGTCTCACTGATCACGTTCTGCGGGACAGTCGAGAAGACCACCCTCGCCGTGGCGTTCGGCCGAACCCGCACCGCGGCCGGGGCATACATTTCCGAATTGAAGATCACCTCGGCGTAGGGGCCGGGGACCAGGCTATCCACCCGGTTCTTCCGCTGGGTGGGATAGGTCAGAGGCAGCGCCATGCCGTTCGTTATGGGATCCTGAGCCACCCCGGTGACGATCTTGGCGCCGGTGTCGACGGTCCAGGAAGCCACGCCGAGGTAGGAGCTCACGAACGGATCCGGGCTCGTCAGCGACGACAGGCCGTCCATGCTGCTCAGGAACAGCCGCCCGCCCCCATCGAGGTACTGCGCCAGATTGCTCAGCCTGTCGGCGTTGAACGGGGTGAAGTTGTAGCCGGTTTCCCAGATGACGGCATCGTACCGCGCCATGAAGGCCGCGGCGGGCGCGCAGATGTCCAGGCCGAAGGGGATGTCCCACAGATCCTCCAGAAGTCCGGCCTGGTCCAAGCCCCGCAGGAAGATCGTCTCATCCGGTTCATCGTAGCCGATGGCGTCTCCGTCGTCGTCCACCAGCAGGATCGCCGGCGAACCGTTGAAGATGTGGAGGTTCGTGGTCTCACTGACTCCGGTCGATCCCGACGTCAACGTGAATGGATCATCAGCGATCTTGCGCTCACCGTCCGTCGACACCCGGATCGTGAAGTTCCGGGAAGCTCCGGTCGCCAGGGTGATCGGGAGGGATGAGTACCAGTTCGGATCTCCTTCCACCTGCACCGCCGACGTCCAGCCCGGAACCTGAGCGATCGACAGCGTGATCACGTCGGTTCCGGCCAGGATGTTCGTCACGCTCCCCGAGAAGAGCAGGTCCGAACTACCCTGCGGGCAGGAACGCTGCCGGACCGGCAGGTCGAAGGCGATGTCCGGAAGACGGGGCAGGTTGGCGGCCTGGTAGACCTGCTTTGCGCCCGCGCTGCGTTCCAGAATGGCGACGGCGTGGAGATGGGACGGGACCCAGCCGGGCTGGAGAGCGACCTGTTTGACCACCGTCGCGCGATCGCCCACGTGGGTCAGCGTCACCGGTTCGTACTCGATCTTCCGGCACATGCGCATGAAGTTGACGCCGTTGAAGGAGCAACTGTCTTCGTAGACGAAGAAGGCGGCCCGGGTATTGCCGAGCGTGTCCGGATCCGCCTTCACGTAGTCCGCGCAGAGGACGATGGTGGAATCACCGATCTGAACGCTGCCGTCAATGGAGACCGGAGCCGAACTGTTGCAGTCTTCGTCGTCGCGCAGAAACCTCAAGCGATAATTGTTGAAGGAATCCTGGCAGCTCCCCGCGCCGATCATCTCCAGCCCACTGTCAAACACGAGCGTGGGGGACATGTTGAACCCGTACCAGGCGGCACGCGCAACCGTGTCGTCGTTGGAAAAGTACTGGCAGATGTCCTCTTCGGTGTAGATGACCGGGGTCGGGTACGCTTCTTGGAGCTCTTGCAGCCCGCACCGGGCGTAAGGGCAAGCCGGTCAGGTCAGGAAGGAGAACTCTTCGATGAAGACGGCCTTCGGAACCCCAGCAAAGGCCAGGGTCGTCATGCAGGCGAGCATCAGCGTGAGCGCCAGCAGAATCCTCTGCGTGCCGTTCATGGAACCCTCCAAACGGGCGCGGGCCCTGACCTGTGGCAACCCCGGATTTCACCGTCTCAAGTATAAGCCATCAGCGGTGGCTTGTCAGCGGGTGTTCGCGGCGACGCAGGCGTTCCTTTGCAACCCGCATTCTGACAGCCGATTAGGATACCCGAACAGGAGTGCTCCGCGTCGTCTCCGAGAGGTACTTGAGGCGTCGTGTCTCTCGGCCTATGATGATGTGGCTGAAATCGGTTCAACCGCTGACGGATCTGGCTGGAGGCGTGACCTGACTTGAACCGCACTGTCAAACGGCCCAGCTTCTGGTCGTCAGCAGCAAAGGCATCGAACTGCGTCCAGAGGGAATGGCAGCAGGAGGGCGAAGGCCAGAATCCACCCGACGAGGTGTAGCCGCGCCGCCGCGGTTTGCGGCTAACCCCATTTGGTGGGACGATTCCAGAGGTCCAACGCTGGCCTCTGGCGGCCGGTCCACTTTGCGTCCCGCCGCTGAGGCTACCGGTGGGCGGCAATTGGCGCCCGGTGGAACGTGCCATGGGGAGCGACATGACGCAGAAACCCACTGACGACGTGGTGTTCGAGGAATGGGACGATCACCATCCCCGCTTTCCGGAATTCCTTCGATTCCTCGACGCGGTAGCGGCTGAGCAGGTCCCGTTTGTTGTCGGTGAATACTACGCCCGACACACTTCGCCCCTGATCGTGGGTCTCGAGGCCGGAGAGGTCGCTGGAGCCATTCGCTTCGCCCTGCAACCCATCGGCCCCGAGGCACGCTGTCCCACCCTGCAGCACGACGGGGGCCAGCTGATAGAGGCGAAGATCCACGTGTTCGCGGTGCGTCCGGCCTCCCGAGGTCGCGGCATCGGCACGCAACTACAGAAGTTGGCGATCGCGCGTGCTCGGCGCCTGGGATGCTACCAGGTGGCTTCGTACAGCTGCTACGACAGGACGGCCAACTATCACATCAAGCTGTCATTGGGTTTTGCGGCGCAGCCTGAGGTTCACAAGGACGCTCATGGGAACGATGAACAAGGGGTCTACTTCTTGATGCCCCTGCGCGGGGAGGGGACGGATTGAGCGATTCGCCCGACAAGTGCCACCATCCGCCAGCCGGTGTTTCGCGCCGTCTGCAGGTGGGCGTTAGGCGAGCACACGTGGTCTTGACAACCACCTCCGATGTAAGTACACTGTAGTTATGCATGACCTCCGCTTCGAACGGGAGGATGTCATCCGGATCATCTCCGCCCGACCGGCGACCCGGCCCGAGCGGGGGCAGTACAGCAAGAGGTGGTTGCGATGAGAAAGCAGTACGACTTCTCCCAGGGCAAGCCCAATCCCTACGCGGCACGACTCAAGCGGCAGGTCACGATCCGACTCGATGACGTGACCATCGACTACTTCAAGGAGCTCGCGGCCGAAACCGGGGTGCCCTACCAGACGCTTATCAACCTGTATTTACGGGAATGCGCGGCGACGAAGAAGAGGCTCTCTATGAGGTGGAAGCCGGCAGCGTGATACGGCGATTGGACCCGGAGAATGGGCAAGGCGGGGGAAGTTGACGTCCGCCAGGAATCTCATGCCGCGGCGATAGCTCAAGAACTCGCCCGGAGGCGAGCCACGCCGCATATCGCAGGCACTCACGAGCGTCCTCGGGCTCGAGTTCCTGGAGCTCGTCGATGATGTCAGAGCGAACCTAGCGAACCAAGCTCATCTTACCCGAGGCGTGATAGCTTCCGGCAGTGAATCTGTAGTAGTACACACCGGCGGGAACCCGACTTCCCAGCTGGTTGACGCCGTTCCAGGTGATCGGCGCCGTGCCCTCCGTCAGGTTGGAAAGCGACGTGCTCCAGACCAGCCTTCCATTGAGATCGAAGACAGACAGCCTGGCCGGCGTGGGACCGGGAACGGTCAGCATCCAGCTTGTCGCGCCGCGGAACGGATTGGGCCGGTTCGGCTCCAACCGCAGCTCGGGCCGGTAGCCGAGAACGTGCTCCATGTAATCCACAACTGCGGCACGCGTCTCAGCCATCCCGGGCGCACTCGAATCTTCGTCGATCGTCCGCAGAAGCTCCTGGCAGATCGACACACGAGCGACCGCCGGCTGCGCGGATTGCCCTTGCCGGCGGCCCCAGTTCTCGATGACCGCTGGAACGTCGTGAGCGTCCACCGCGCCGTCACCGTCGCAGTCCGCGTAGCAGGCGTTCTCGTAGGGAGACGGCCACGCCACGGGCAGGAGTTGCGCGCCCCAGGTGAGTGAGGGATTCCTCCGGGCGGAGCCGGTGCGTCCGAAGTAAAGGCCGATCGGAAGGATGTCGCGCGCGTCGACGACGCCGTCGTTGTTCGCGTCGCCCGGATAGACCACTCTTGGCGGTCCACCGCTCAGGAGAAGCGAGACACAATCGGCGCTCCAATTGGCCGCAGCCACGTCGGGTCTTCCATCGCCGTCCAGGTCGGCAATTGCGACCGACCACGGGTAGCCTCCGGTCCCGTAGTCGATCTTCGTCCCGAAGGTCCCGTCTCCACGGCCGAGCAGCACCGAGACGCTGGCGCCGCCGCTGTTCGCCACCGCCAGGTCGGGCGTTCCGTCCATGTCCAGGTCCGCGATCGCGACCGACAGGGGAAAGTGGCCCACCGGATCGTCGGTCCTCGCTCCAAACGTCCCGTCCCCCTGGCCGAGGTACACCGAGGCGTCGTCCTCGCGCAGGTTTACCACCGCCAGATCCGCCTTGCCGTCGCCGTTCAGGTCTTGGATCGCAATGGAGGAGGGTTGGTTTCCAGCCGGCAGGTCAGTCTTCGGTCCGAAGGTTCCATCCCCTTCGCCGAGCAGCACCGAGATCGTGTTGCTTTTCAGATTCGCCACGGCGAGATCCGGTTTGCCGTCCCCGTTCAGATCCGCGATTGCGACTGCCTGGGGACCAACGCCCGTTATGCCGTCGGACTTCCGCTGGAAGGTCCCGTCGCCGGATCCCAGAAGCACCGAGACGGTTCCCACGTTGGCGTACTCCGGTTCGGCGTTGGCAACGACCGCATCGAGAACGCCGTCCAGGTTCAGATCACCGATTGCCATCGCCTGGAAACCGGCCCCTGTACTGTGATACTCGGATCCCAAATGGAAGGTACCGTCCCCGCGGCCGACGAGCACCGAGAGGGCATCGCCGTTCGTCACCGCCAGGTCCCGCTTCCCGTCGCCGTTCACGTCCCCGATCGCGACGAGGTTGGGACTGCCGCTCGTGGGGTATTGGACTTGCGGACCGAAGGTGCCGTATCCCTGACCGAGAAACACCGAGACGGCGTTGGACGCGTTGTCCGCCGCCGCCAGGTCCGGCGTGCCATCTCCGTTCAGGTCTCCGATCGCGATGGACAGAGGGTCGCTGTTCGTCCCGGTCCCGTAGGCAATCCGAGTCCCGAAGGTTCCATCTCCGTTGCCGAGGCACACGCTCACCGTGGCCATGTCGTAACCCGTTACGGCCAGGTCCGGTCTTCCGTCCCCATTCAGATCCGCGATCGCGAAGGCACCGGCGATCCCCCCGCTGAAATCGATCTTTGCCCCGAAGGTTCCGTCTCCGCGGCCTGGAAACACCGAGATCCCGGCGTCGGACGCGACCACCAGGTCCGGCATTCCGTCGCCGGTCAGGTCCCCGATCGCGATGGGACCGGGTGAACCGCCAGCCGGGTATTGGGTCTGCGATTCGAAGGTCCCGTCTCCGCGGCCAAGGAGTACCGAGATCGTGCCATCGCCGTTGTTCGCCACGGCCAGATCCGGATTCCCGTCCCTGTTCAGGTCACCCATGGTGAAAGATCCCGGCCACTTCCCAACCGCAAAATCGGTCTTCGTGCCAAAGGTCCCATCCCCGTGGCCGAGCAGCACAGAGACCGAGTTATCGATCTGGTTCACAATGGCCAGATCCGGCTTGTCGTCCCCGTTCAGGTCGCCGATGGCAACGGACATGGGATAGGCGCCCGTCGTGTAATCTGCCTTCGCCGCGAAAGTCCCATCCCCACGACCAAGAAGAACCGAGATCGTGTTCGATCCCTCATTCACCACGACCACGTCGGGATTTCCGTCGCCATTCAGGTCCGCGATCGCGACGGACCAAGGGTCGCTCCCCACCCCGAAGTCTCTGTTCGTCCCGAAGGTCCCGTCTCCATGGCCAAGCAGCACCGACACCGCCGAGTTGTCGAGGTCCGCAAGCACCAGGTCTGGTCTTCCGTCCCCATTCAGATCTCCGATCGCTACGGCCATCGGATAACCCCCTGTTTCGAGCGTCGTTCTCGCCCCGAGGGTCCCGTCTCCGTGACCAAGAAGCACCGAGGTTGTGTTGTTCTGGTTGCTGAGCACGACGACGTCCGGGTTATCGTCCCCGTTCAGGTCTCCGGTCGCCACACCTGTCGGGTTGGCTCCGGCATCGAAGGACAGAAACGGCGCGGCGAAAAGCAGGCCGGCCGCCGGCGCGGAAGTCCCGGCCGTCAGGAGACAACAGAGAAGCAAGAAGGCGGGAAAGAAACCCCGCCCGCCCCCAATTTTCGTGGCCATGAACCGATTTCGGGACGCGCGGCCGCTCATCATCATCGTCGCCTCCTTCAACCGTGGAACCGATCCGCTCCGGGAATGAACCCGAACGCGTCAATGATAACGACAGCGATACTTGAGTTGACCCCAATCTTCCAGGCAGCCAGTCGCTGATCCAATCCCCGCCTTAGGCCTGTTCTCCGCCGGCTTCTCTTCCCAGCGGTAGATTCTCCACACCGGTCCGCCGCCGAGGGTCGGCACCTGCTTGAGGTAGAAAACCTCCACGGAGTTCTGAAGCATGAGGGTGAGCCCCCCTCCATCGGGTGTGCGGATCGCGGGAGCCACCGTGGTCTCGGCCTGGATGCGGTAGTGATGCGCATCTGCGCCGCCCAGGGGAGCGGTGTCAGTCAGGACAAAATTGACGGATACGTCGTAGAAGCTCGCGAACATCCGCTCCACCGCGATGCGCTCGTCTCCGAGGGACCATTGCGCGGGGGTCGGGCAGGCCGGATTCGATGTGTCTCCCGGCGAAAAAACAAAGACAAAGTCGTCCGTGAGAACTTGCAGATACTCGTTGAGGTTACGGTCGCTGCAGGCCTGACGCAGCGCAGCCAGGCAGCTTTGCGGTGACTCCACGATGGGGATTCCCGGGGCGGTGACACCACCGCCGTCGTGACAGCCGGCGGCCAGCGGGGCCAGAACCAGGGACATGAGGAGCAGCAAGCTCGTGCGCTCTGAACGTGAGAACGGTGACATGCGCGGGCCCTCCTGTCGCATCGATCCGATCTCCCGCCGGCGCCGTCTCCCGTACGCTCTTTGGGCGTCAGGGCGTCAGCCGGATGTTCTTGGGGCCTCGGTTGATCTTAGCACGTCCGTACGTTCACTTCAATTCCAGCCACCGGGCGGACCTCTCGCCGGATGGAGTGCCCATCCGCACATGGTAGCTTCCTTTGGCGAGCGGATGGCCCGACCGGTCCCGGACATCCCACTGCTCTTGCTGCAGGCCGGCTTTGAGTCCGGAAAGGAGCTTCTGCGCTACCTCCCGCCCGCTCGAGTCATAGACCCGGATCGTGACGTCACCGCCTTTCGGCAGGGCCAGCGAGAGGTTCATGACACCCGTTCCCGGGTTCGGCGCGATCCGGAACGCCGGCGCCATCGGCGCCATCGCCTGAGCCGACACCGGGCCGAAGCGGCCCCGAACCGTGGAGCCTTTCGCCGACATCGATACCTCCCTGGACGGCTGGTGGAGGTTGTTACCTTACCTTACCAGTATGATCTGGCCCGAGGCGTGGTAGCTTCCGGCTTTGAACCTGTAGTAGTACGCGCCGGCGGGAACCCTGCTTCCGTGCGGATCGACACCGTTCCATGTGATCGGCGTCGCGTCCATCGCCGAATTGAAAGACCTGCTCCACACGAGTCTCCCGCCGAGATCGTAGACGGCCAGTCTGGCCGGCGTTGGACCGGGGACGGTCAACATCCAGGTCGTCGCATTGCGGAACGGATTCGGCCGGTTCGGCTCCAGCCGCAGCTCCGGCCGATAGCCGAGGATTCGCTCCATGTATTCCGCCACCGCGGCGCGCGCTTCGGCCATGCCGGGCCCGCCTGAGTTGTCGTCGATCGTCCGCAGAAGTTCCAGGCAGATCGACATCCGATCGACCGGCGCCGGCGCGGATTGCCCCTGCCGGCGGCCCCAGTTCTCGACGATCGCCGGAACATCCTGGGCATCCACCGTCCCATCGCCGTCGCAGTCCGCGTAGCCGGCCTTGGCGTACGCGGTAGGCCAGGCCGATGGGAGGACTTGCGGGCTCCACGCGAGGGACGCGTTCCGCCGGGCGGGTCCGGTGCGTCCGAAATAGAGGCCGATGGGAAGGACGTCGCGCGCGTCGACGACGCCATCGTTGTTCGCGTCGCCCGGATAGACCACCCTGGGAGGACCACCGCTGAGGAGAAGCCGGATGCGTCCGAGGTCCGAATCAGTCGCGGCTACATCGGGCCGTCCATCTCCGTCCAGGTCCGCGATCGCGACCGAGCATGGGTCGCCTCCGATCCCGTAGTCGGCCTTGGCTCCGAACGTCCCATCTCCCTGGCCAAGGAGCACCGAGACCGTCGTGGCGCCATTGTCCGCCACAGCGAGATCAGGCTTGCCGTCCATGTCCAGGTCCGCGATCGCAACGGACAGGGGCACCTGGCCGACCGGGTAGTTGGTCTTGGATCCGAACGTGCCGTCCCCGCGGCCGAGGAATACCGACACGCCGGCGTCACCCGAGTTCACCGTCACGAGGTCCGCTCTGCCGTCGTTGTTCAAGTCCGCGATCGCAATGGAGGTGGGCAGGTTTCCGGTCTGCAGGTCGGTCCCTGCTCCGAAGGTCCCATCTCCTTGCCCGGGCAGCACCGAAATCGTGTGATCCGTCAAGTTCGCTACGGCCAGATCGGGCTTGCCGTCGCCATTCAGATCTCCGATCGCGACCGCGTCCGGGCCATTGCCCGTCCCAAAGTCCGTTCTCGGCTCGAAGGTCCCGTCGCCGACGCCGAGAAGCACGGAAACGGTCGTTCCCTGGGGATGGTACTCGTTGCCATTCTCGGGGTTGGGTACGACCACGTCGAGGATGCCATCCAGATTCAGATCCCCGAGCGCGAGCGCCTGGGCGCCGACGCCTGCGGCGAAGTCGGTACTCGCGCCGAAGGTTCCGTCTCCGTGGCCGAGGATCACCGAGACGGCCCTGCCGCCCGTCACCGCCAGGTCCTGGGTCCCGTCACCGTTCAGATCTCCGATCGCGATCGCTGTGGGATTGACGCCGACGCGGGATCCAGTCATCGACCCGAACGTCCCGAATCCCCGGCCGAGGCAGACCGTGACGGCGTAATTCGCGTCGTCCAGGGCCACCAGGTCCGGATTTCCATCGCCGTTCAGGTCACCGATCGCCAGGGCGTGCGGCTCGCTGCCCCTTTCGGCCGAGCAGCGTATCTGCGTCCCGAAGGTCCCGTCCCCGTTGCCCAGACACGCCAGGACCGCGTCTTGCCCCGTTACGGCAAGGTCCGGCTTTCCATCCCCATTCAGGTCCGCAATGGCGAGCGCACCGGCGATGTCCAACCCGGATTCGACATTCGGTCCGAAGGTCCCATTGCCGCGGCCGGGAAGCACCGCGAGCCCGGAATACGTTGAAACCACCAGATCCGGATTTCCGTCACCCGTCAGGTCCCCGACCGCAATATTGGAAACAGGGTCATTCCCTGCCCCAACCGTCGTTCCGGACTCGAAGGTCCCATCTCCGCGTCCGAGAAGCACCGAGGTCGTGTCATCACTGTTGGCCACGACCAGATCGAGCTTCCCATCCCGGTTCAGGTCAGCGATCACGAGCATATCCGGCCACTTCCCGACCCCGAAATCCATCTTCGGCCCGAAGGTCCCGTCCCCGTGGCCGAGCAGCACGGACACCGAGTTGCCGGTCACGTTGACGACCGCCAGATCCGGCACGCCGTCCCCGTTCAGGTCCTCGATTGCAACGAACTCGGGATCGCGCCCCGTCGCGAAGTCGGCTTTCGTCGCGAAGGTCCCGTCCCCGTTGCTCAGCAGCACCGACACGGTGTTCGAAGTCTCATTCGCCGCGACGATGTCCGGTTTTCCGTCCCCGTTCAGGTCCCCGACCGCGACGGACACGGGCGCTTCCCCCGTCGCGAGGTCCACTTTCGTCGCGAAGGTCCCGTCGCCTCGGCCGAGGAGCAACGAGACGGAGTTCGACTCACTGTTCGCCACGGCGAGGTCCGGCTTTCCGTCGCCGTTCAGATCGCCGATCGCCACGGACATGGGATAGGACCCCGTTCCGTAATCCGTCTTCGCCTTGAACGTTCCGTCTCCATCATTGAGAAGCACCGAGACATTGCCGCTCTGGTTGTTGACCACGACCAGGTCCGGTCGGCCATCCCCGTTCAGATCTCCCGCGGCCACATGGATCGGCATGTTACCGGTGTCATAGGACATGAAGGGCGCGGCGAAGAGCAGGTTGCCGGCCGATGCGGAGGTGCCGGAAGTCAGGAGACCGAAAAGGAAAAGAAAGGCAGGGCCGCTGCCCCGCCCACAACACCTCACCATGAACACGAGACAACATCGAGACGCGCGGCGGCTCGTCCACATCATCGTCTCCTCAGACTACGGAAAATCCGGTCCCGACAACGGACCCAAGCGCACCAGGAATTACGTCGCTGCCGCTCAACCTGGTCCCGATGGTCAGGGTTGCCATTGAACCCGACCTTGGGTTTCCGGACGTCGACCGGATGTTCTTGGGGCCTCGGTTAACTCTAGCATGTCCGTGCGTTCACTTCAAATCCAGCCACCGGGTGAACCTCTCCCCGGATGGAGCGTCCACCCGCACGTAGTAGCCTCCGCTGGCGAGTGGACGGCGCGTCCGGTCCCGGACATCCCACTGGTCTTGCTGTACTCCGGCTTTGAGTCCGGAAAGGAGCTTCTGCGCTACCTCCCGCCCGCTCGAGTCATAGACCCGGATCGTGACGTCACCGCCTTTCGGCAGGGCCAGCGAGAGGTTCATGACACCCGTTCCCGGGTTCGGCGCGATCCGGAACGCAGGGATGCGCGGGCTCCAGGTCAGTGACGGGGCTCCGCCGGACGGAGTGAAGGTCCCCCCTTCCGTTGCCGAGGCACACGCTTACAGTGCAATCGTCTCCGGCTCCGCGCCGGGTTGTTGCTTGACGCTGCTGCGACCGCGCTTTAGCATTCTTCGCGGCGGTCGGGCTACACGGTTCCGTTCGGGGCGTCGTCTGAGCAGGGACCGGCGCCAGATCCGGCCCTCGCGACGCGCTCGCCAAGGAGGGTCTTATGAAAGAGAGAGGTCGCCTCTTGATGGCCCAGGTCCCGAGGCTCCTCGGGGTGGCCTGCCTTGTCCTGGCTCTGGAGCAGGCTCCGGCTTGCGCCACGATTTACAGACATGCAACGCAGGAGGATTATAACACCTACCTTGTGGAGCTGGTCGCCCGATCGGCGCTTGTCGTCGCGGGACACGTGACGGCGTCGCACTCTAACAGCACGACGGGCATACTCGACATCACGCTGGCGATCGACGACTACATCAAGGGTGAAGCAGTGCCCGGCGACACGCTGGTCTACCGGACGTTCAATGCTATGCCGAGCATGGGCCTGAAGACTCCCGGCAGCCGGTGCGTCTTGGCTTTGTACCGCTGCAGCGATGGCATGTGGCAGTCGCAGCCGATTGGCTACCTGCGTGGGGCAGACAGCATTTCGGTCCGCGTCCGCTTTGTCACGTCTTACTGGCCGCAGTTCCGTGACACGCTGCGCTCGTACTCTGCCCCACCGTCTGCCGCCGCCCTGGCCGCGCGGTCGGATGCCGTCGTCCTAGGCGATGTTGTTACGTACCCGCACATTGCAAGAGAGATTGACTTGCACATCGACAGAATCTATCGCGGCCAGGCCCTGATTGACACGACCGTTATTCTTCGGGTGGCACTGCCGACCGGGGGTGTCACATCGACGTACGTCGTAGCGGAACTGCGCAAGGGCCAGACGGTGTTGGTGTTCCTGCGGCGTGCCGGGGTTTCCTGGGAGCCGACTCATCCCGGACCTGCTGTATGGTGGCTGGACAACGCGTCCTTTACCCTTCCGGACTTCTGCATCGAAGGCAGTGGCACGCACGATCTTGGCACCAGGGCTGCCATCGAAGCACAGATTCGGAGGTGAACTCGCAACCGCGTGGTCGGCAAGGGCGTCGCTTCCCTCGAACACGGAATCGATAAGCTCCGGAACCTCCGGGATGGTCTCGGGGCCTCGATCAGCTCCCGCACGTCATTTCGGCAGCCGCCCACGAGGGAGCCCATCACAAGAGCAGAGCCCATCCCGGGGTGTCGCGGAATGTGAGATGATAGCGGGCTGCTCCCGCGATTGCCCGCGCCGGGAAGCCGCCCGCGGGATCGTAGAACGGGACAGCCCGTCCGGCATCGCGCTGCTGCGACCGGTCATCCTGGATCAGATCGCGGCAACCGCTTGTTCCGGGTCGATTGGTCGGAGCCGCCGTTCGCGCGGCGGGAATACCTGGGGGAACCATGGCCCTGACTTCCGGAACCCGGCTCGGCCCTTATGAGATCGTCGCGCCCCTGGGCGCGGGCGGCATGGGCGAGGTCTATCGCGCTCGGGACACGAAGCTCGGCCGCGACGTAGCGCTCAAGGTGCTGCCGGAGGCGTTCACCCAGGATCCCGATCGGCTGGCGCGGTTCGAGCGCGAGGCGCGGGCGCTGGCTGCGCTCAACCACCCGAATATCGTCACCTTGTACTCCCTCGAGGAAGCGGACGGCATTCGGTTCCTCACGATGGAGCTGGTCGAAGGACGGACCCTGGCCGAGGAGTTCCTACCCGGAGCGCCGGCGGCCGACCGCGTGGTCGAATTGGCGATGGAGCTGGCCGGCGCGCTCGCGGCCGCGCATGAGAAGGGGGTCGTGCACCGCGATCTCAAACCCGCGAACGTGATGTTGACGCGGGACGGCCGCGTGAAGGTCCTGGATTTCGGTCTGGCGAGGCTGGCGCGCGCGGAAAGCGCGCTGGGCGCCACCCAGGCGATGACGATGGCCTCGCCCATTTCGGGCGCGGGCTTCATCGTGGGCACGGCTCCCTACATGGCGCCCGAGCAGGTGCGCGGCGAGTCGGTGGACGCACGGACGGATCTCTTCGCGCTCGGGATCATCATCTACGAGCTCGCCGCCGGCCGGCGTCCCTTCGCCGGCGCGACGTTCGCGGACGTGACCTCGTCCATCCTGCGCGACGCGCCGGAG
The DNA here is from genome assembly GCA_963833505.1 of Candidatus Eiseniibacteriota bacterium. Taxonomy (GTDB): domain Bacteria; phylum Eisenbacteria; class RBG-16-71-46; order CAIMUX01; family CAIMUX01; genus CAWHYG01. The sequence goes on from CAWHYG010000004.1 coordinate 647,439, forward strand.
CCTTTGATCGGCCTTCGCGCCGAGCTGCCCGGCGATCTCGACCGCATCGTGGCGCGGTGCCTGGAGAAGTCGGCGCCGGACCGATTTCAGTCGGCGCTCGAGGTCATGAACGAGCTGCGCCTTCTCCAGCGGACGCTGGAACGCGGGACGACCCCACCGACCCGGCCGGCCATCCCAGCCCGGGAGACACCGTCGATCGCCGTTCTGCCGTTCGTCAATCGCAGCCGCGACCCGGATGACGAGTACTTTTCCGACGGCCTGGCCGATGAGCTCCTGAACGTGCTGGCCAAGATCCGCGGGCTCCGGGTGGCGGCGCGCACCTCCTCGTTCCACTTCAAGGGCAAGGACGCCACCATTGCCGACGTGGGTCACGCCCTCAACGTCGCCACCGTGCTGGAAGGTAGCGTGCGCCGGGCGGGCCGGCGAGTGCGGATTGCGGTGCAGCTCGTGAACGTGGCGGATGGATTTCACCTCTGGTCCGAGACCTATGACCGCACGCTGGACGACATCTTCGCGGTCCAGGACGACATTGCCCGCTCCGTGGTGAAGGAGCTGCGCACCACCTGGCTGGGCGAAGAAGCGGACTCGAAAGCGAGCGGAGAGGCCAGGGCCGTCGTGGCGGCGGCGGCCCAGGGGCGCGGCCGAAATCCCGAGGCCCATGCGCTGTACCTGCGGGGAAAGTACTTCCTGGATCGGTTGTCGCGCGAGGACATCGCCAAGGGGATCGGGTACCTCGAAGACTCGCTGGCGCTCGATCCCGAAAACGCGATGGCTTGGGCTCAGCTCGCTACCGCCTTCGCCACCGAGGCGGGATACGGATGGGTTCCGGTCGACGCGGGATTCGGCCGCGCCCGCGACGCGGCGGAGCGGGCCCTGGCGCTGGCTCCGGATCTGGCCGAGGCTCACGCTGCGCTGTGCCGGATCCAGGCCTCGTACGAGTTTGATTTCAAGAACGCGGAAGCCTCCTGCCGCCGCGCCCTCGAGCTGGCTCCGGGCAGCCACATGGTGCTCCGCATCGCCAGCACGTTCGCGCAGTATTTCGGGCGCCTCGACGAGGCGGTCGAACTCGGACGCCGCGCCGTGGAGACGGATCCGCTCAGCTCAACCGGCTACGGGCGCCTCGGGGCGATCTGCCGCGTCGCGGGACTGCGCGCCGAAGCCCTCGAGGCGTTTCAGAAGGCGCTGGAGCTGGCGCCGCAGCAGATCGCCACCCACATGTTGATCTCGCTGGTCCTCTACTCCGAGGGCCGCTATGAGGAGGCCCTGCACGAGGCGCAGGCCGAGCCGGCGGCCTGGGCACGGCTTTCCGCCCTGGCGGTGATTCACCACGCGCTGGGGCAGAAGGCAGATTCGGACGCCGCCTTGCGTGAGCTGGTAGAGGGGTTCTCGGAAGATTCGGCCTACCAGGTCGCTGTGGTCCACGCGGCTCGCGGAGAGCCCGATCTTGCTTTCACATGGCTGGGCCGGGCCTTGGCACAGCGCGACTCCGGTCTCCCCTCCGTGGTGAGCGAGCCGCTGTTTCCTCCCCTGCGGGACGACCCGCGGTGGATTCCGTTCCTGCGGAAGATCGGGCTGGCGGATTGATCTCCTGAAACCGCACGGGACCGGTCCGCCTACGACCTCCTGGTCTTGATGAGGCACGAATGTCGCTGACGCTCTCCGGGCATGGCTTTACTGAGTGCCATCTGGCCGCCAAACGCCCGGCGGGGTATGCTGGATCACAGGGGATCCAGAGGTCTACCGCGGGCTCGGCAAGACCATGACGATCCCCGGGGCATTCCTTCGGATGGGTTTGTGGAAGACGCGTCAGCTTCGGGACCAGGACGCCTCCAGCCGGAGCACACGGCGTTCGGGGAGTTGTGGCCGATTCTCGCCCTTGTTGGCGCCTTCGGCGTCATCCTGATCCTGGTTCCGCCCGTCTACGAGGTTCCGCAGAACGATGACTGGGCCTACTACCTGACGGTCCAGCGCTGGTTGAGCACCGGCCACCTCGAGCACCTCGGTTGGAACGACCCGACCCTCGTGTTCCTGGTGGCCTGGGGTGCACTCTTCGCCCGCCTTTTCGGACTCAGCTACACCACTCTCCGTATCTCGACCCTCGCGCTCTCCTTGGCCGGCGTGCTCTCGCTCTACGGCATTCTGCGACACGTTCGAACAGGGCGCGCTATCGCTCTGCTGGGCGCCGGAGCGCTGCTCCTGAACCCCGTCTACCTGACGCTCAGTTACTCCTTCAACACCGATGCTCCGTATCTCGCGCTGGCCACGCTGGCGACCTGGCTTCTTCTAAGAGCGCGGGATCGAAAGAGCGCCGGCGGCTACTGTCTGGCGGGACTCTGCGCGGCTTGCGCCTACCTGGTTCGACAGCAGGCCGCCTTCCTGGCGGCGGCGGCGTTCCTCTGGTTGGGGATGGAGGCGCCCCGAAATGCCCCGCCGGCAGAGAGGGGATCCGCCCTCGGGAATCGCGGGGCGGCAACTGGACTCGGCGCGTCTCTCGATGACCCGGCGCAGCAGGGAGTAAATCGGGGCGGCGGGCCGGCGCATCGTCTTGTCGGCGCGTCCGCATTGCTGGCGCCGACCGCCGTGGCGGTACTGGTCCACTCCCTGTGGTTTCGGCACGTGACCGGAGGGCGAACGGCGACGAGCTTCATGAACCTGCACCCGTTCTTCCGCACCCACACGAACGCGGGTTTCCTGGATCTTCTCGCCGGCGGAATCCGGGATGGAGTGGCCGGACTGGAGGGTCAGGGGATGCTTCTGTTTCCCCTGGCTGTGGCGATCGCGGCGGGGTTTCCGGAAATCCGGCGGAAGCCCCGCCCTCTCTGGGCCCTCTGGTTGCCGCTTTGCGTCGCTTTCGTTGCGGCCACGTTCTGGTTCATGCGGACCCAGTACCCATGGCAGAAGGGATGGCCCTATCAAATGCCATACCTGACGCGCCGCGGCGCGTTGCCGGCCATGGAGCAGGGTCTCGTTCCCGTACCACAGGCGGTCTGGACGGCATTGACCCCGGTCGCATCGATCGTGACGGCTGGCTTGACCGCGGCTCTGCTCCTGACTCTGGGCGGTCTCGGAATCGAACGCGCCACCGCTCGGCCCCGCGAAGAACGGAGCCGGCACCCAGCCCGATCCGGCCAAGCGGGTCCGCAGATGGAATCGACTCTTGCGCCGTCCATGGGAGGGGCCGCGACCGCCCGCTTCGTCGTGATCGCGGGCCTCGCGCAAATCGCCCCCATGCTCGCCGCGTCGAGCATCTACGACCGCTACTTCATCACGATCCTGCCGGCCTTGATCGTGGCAGCCGCGCGCTGGGTGCCGGCAGGCCGCCGGGCGATCGTGGCAGGATTTGCCGGTCTCGTCCTTCTCGGCGGATTGTCCGTCGAATGGACCCGCGGTTACGTCGATCGCGCCTGCGCCTGGTGGAACGCGGCGGAGGACCTGGTGCGCGCCGGAACACCGCCCGAGGAGATTCAGGCCAGCTTCGAATGGGAGGGGGCGCATCTCTTCCTGCGATCCCTGCACGAGCTGGGGGCCCGTCCACCGTTCCATCTCGAAGAAGGCTCATTTCCCTGGGATCCCCTGCTCCACTATCGCTACCTGGTCGAAGAGGTGGATTCACCGGCGAGCGGCAAGTTCCTGGCGACGCGATCCTATCGGCCTTTCCTGGGACGGCGGCGCCGGGTCGTAGTCATTCGCGATAGCAAAATCTGAGCGGCTTTCGCCGTGCCTGCGAATCGCCTTCTCTGCACCATCTGGTGGGCACTCGCCGCCGGACCAGACCAACACGTTCGATCTCAGCGGCAACCCGATTCGCCAAACTCCTTGCCAGGTCGACACACGGGTGATCTTCTACAATCCGGCCACCGCGCATCCAACCCGTTCCGGTCCAGCAGGCGTCCTGGGGGCAGATCAAGAACCTGTACAAGTAACACCGTTCGGGCACGGACGGAAATCCCGCCCAGCGGATTGAAGGCGGCCCGGGGAAATCCCCGGGCCGCCTTGGTTTGGGAGAGCCCGCTCGGAAGACGCGCGGTCAGCTCTTCGTCGCCGGCACCCCCGACCGCATCGGCGCTGCACCGTCCAGCGCCAGGTTGAGCTTGAGCACGTTCACCCGCGGCTCGCCGAGGAGCCCGAGTTGGCGGCCCTGCGAGTTCCGCGCCACCAGCGCCCGCACGGCCTCTTCGGACAGCCCGCGCGCCTTCGCGACCCGCGCCACCTGCAACGCCGCGTTGGTCGGGCTGATGTCCGGATCCAACCCGCTGCTCGAGCGCGTCACGGCGTCCGCCGGCACGGGCGCATCCGCCGCCAGCCCGTTTTCCTGCCGATAGGCCGCGGCCAGATCGCGGATCCCGTCGAAGTTGCCGGGGTCGTCCTGCCCGTTCGGCAGCTTCTTGTGCACGCCGTTGATCAGCTTGTCGGAGGTCGGCCCGAGATTCGTCCCCGAGGAATTGGTGGCGTCATAGCCGGAGCCCGCCGCCGACGGCCGCGGATGGAAGTAGCCGGGCGCCGCGAATCCCTGCGCGATCAGCTCGGAACCGACCACCACGCCGTTTTGCGTCAGCAGGCTGCCGTTGGCGTGGCGGTGAAACAGCGCCTGCGCCACGCCGGTGATCACGGCCGGAAACAGCGCGCTGCAGAAGACGGTCAGAACGAGAACGGAGAGGACGGCGGGTTTGAGTTGTTTCAACATGACATCCCTCACGCCAGGTGCAACAGGACCAGAAGCCGATCGATGAGCCAGATGGCGGGAAACGGCACCAGGACGCCGCCCACGCCGTAGATGAGCAGATTGCGCTGCAGCACCCGGGAGGCGCCCATCGGCCTGTACGAAACGCCGCGCAGCGCCAGCGGAATGAGCGCGATGATGATGATCGCATTGAAGATCACGGCGGCCAACACGGCCGAACCGGGCGTAGAGAGCGAGCTGCCCGGTCCGTACTTGAGAAAATTGATGGCCGAGAGCATGGGATAGGTCACCGCGAACATCGCCGGAATGATGCAGAAGTACTTGGACAGATCGTTGGCGATGCTGAAGGTCGTGAGCGATCCGCGGGTCATGAGGAGCTGCTTGCCGATCTCCACGATCTCGATCAGCTTGGTCGGATTGCTGTCGAGATCGACCATGTTGCCGGCTTCCTTGGCCGCCTGGGTTCCGGTGTTCATGGCCACGCCGACGTCGGCCTGCGCCAGAGCGGGCGCATCGTTGGTGCCGTCGCCGGTCATGGCCACGAGCTTGCCGCCCTGCTGCTCCTTCCGGATCAGCGCCATCTTCGTTTCAGGCGTGGCCTCGGCCAGGAAGTCGTCGACGCCCGCCTCGCTCGCGATGGACGCGGCGGTCAGCGGATTGTCGCCCGTGATCATGACCGTCTTGATGCCCATGGCCCGAAGCTGGTCGAACCGGCGGCGCATCCCGCCCTTGACGATGTCCTTGAGGTGGATCACGCCGAGCGCGCGCGAACCGGCCGCCACGACCAGGGGCGTGCCCCCGGCCTGGGCGATCCTTGTCGTGATCGTGTCGAGCGCGGGGGGAATGACGCCGCCCTGCTCACCCAACCAGCGCTTGATGGCGTCTCCCGCCCCCTTGCGGATCTGCATTCCGTTGACGTTGATGCCGCTCATGCGGGTCTGCGCCGTGAAGGGGATGAACTCCGCGTTGTGGTCGGCCAGCTCGCGGCCACGCAGACCGTACTTCTCCTTGGCCAGAACGACGATGCTCCGTCCTTCCGGCGTCTCGTCCGCCAACGAAGAGAGCTGAGCGGCGTCGGCCAGCTCGTTGATGTCGACCCGGGGCAAGGGAATGAACTCGACCGCCTGGCGGTTGCCGAGGGTGATGGTTCCGGTCTTGTCCAGGAGCAGCGTGTTGACGTCGCCGGCTGCTTCGACCGCCTTGCCGGACATGGCCAGGACGTTGTGCTGCATCACCCGGTCCATCCCGGCGATGCCGATGGCCGACAGAAGGCCGCCGATCGTGGTCGGAATCAGGCAGACCAGCAGCGCGGCCAGAAGGTAGATGTTCGGGGCAGTGCCCGCTCCGACCGAGCGGATGGCGTAGGCCGCGAACGCCGGCAGCGTCGCCACCGCCAGGACGAAAATGATGGTCGAACCCGCCAAAAGCAGGGTCAGCGCGATCTCGTTGGGAGTCTTCTGGCGCTTGGCCCCCTCGACCAGCGCGATCATCCGGTCGATGAAGGTCTCCCCGGGGTTGGACGTGATCCGGATGACGACGCGATCGGAGAGAACGCGCGTTCCGCCCGTGACCGCGCTGCGATCCCCCGTTTCGCGAATGACCGGGGCGCTCTCTCCCGTGATGGCGGATTCGTCCACCGAGGCGATTCCTTCCACCACGTCACCGTCGCCCGGGATGAGATCTCCGGCTTCGCAGACGACGAAGTCGCCCTTGCGAAGATCGGTGGCCGGCACGCGCTCCTCCGCCTGGACGCCCTGCCGCCCGTTCTTGAGCCGCCGGGCGACGGTCTCGGTCTTGGTCCGGCGGAGAGCGTCGGCCTGGGCCTTTCCGCGCCCTTCGGCCATGGCCTCGGCGAAATTGGCGAAGAGAACGGTGAACCAGAGCCAGAGCGTGATCTGGATGTTGAGGAGAAGCTGGTGCGCTCCCGCCGCGATATCGCGGATCACGAGGAGCGTGGTCACGACGCTGCCGACCTCGACCACGAACATGACCGGGTTGCGGACCATGTGCCTCGGATCGAGCTTCCGGAAGGCGTCGGGAATGGCCCGCCGCACGATGGGGCCGTGGAAGAGCGACTTCGGAGCGTGCTTCGGCCTCTGGTAGGCCGGAGTCGCCGCGACGGGCGGCATAGCGCTTTCGGTCAGAACTTCGGGCATGAAACGATCTCTCCTCTCTCCGGAGTGGCCTAGAACAGAATGCCCGCCGACCATCTGGAAGTGCTCCACGATCGGGCCCAGGGCCAAGGCGGGGAAGTACTCCAGCGCCCCCACGATGATCACCACGGCCGCCAGCAGGAAGGCGAAGGTCGCGGAATCGGTCGCGAGCGTTCCCGCCGAGGCCGGAATGATCTTCTTGCGCGACAGGCTTCCCGCCATCGCCAGAAGCGGCACGATCATGAGGAACCTTCCGATCAGCATCTCGAGTCCGAGGGTCACGTTGTAAAAGGGCGTGTTACCGGTCAGTCCGGCGAAGGCCGAGCCGTTGTTGGCCGTGGTCGAGCAGTAGGCGTAGAGGATCTCGGAGAACCCGTGCGCGCCGTTGTTGTTGACGTTGTTCCAGGTCGCGCCCTCGTAGGTGCTCGGGCTGCTGCCGTTCACGTGGTTCCAGTGGGCGAGCGCGGGAAGGCGCGCTTCCTCTCCCTTCTGGTCGTCCGTGAAGGTCTGCGAGGAGGCGCCGGGCGGCAGATTCAGGTTGGCGGCGAGGCTCGTCCAGAGGACGTTGCCGGCGAACAAAAGCAGAATGGCCAGGATGGCCATCCGGACCTCGAATTTCTCGATCTTCTTGCCGAGATACTCCGGCGTCCGACCCACCATGAGGCCGGCCAGGAACACAGCCACCACCGCGTACATCAGGATCCCGTAGAGCCCCGCGCCCACGCCGCCGAAGATGACCTCGTCGCACATCAGATTGACCAGCGGGATCATGCCGCCCACCGGGGTGTAGCTGTCGTGCATGGAGTTGACGGCTCCGCACGACGCGTCGGTCGTGATCGTGGCGAAGAGCGTAGAGTTGGCGATGCCGAAGCGCGTCTCCTTGCCCTCCATGTTGCCGCCCGGCTGTCCGGCGGTGGGATGCGCCATGACGCCGAGGGCGGTCACGTTGGGGTTGCCTTTCGACTCAGCGTGGTAGCAGACGCCCACCCCGACTAGGAACATGAACGCCATCGCCCCGAAGATGGCCCATCCCTGCTTCGTGTTGCCCACCATCTTTCCGAACGTGTAGGTCAGACCTGCCGGAATCAAGAAGATCGCCAGCATTTCGAGCAGGTTCGACAGCGGAGTCGGGTTCTCGTACGGGTGCGAGGAGTTGGCGTTGAAGAACCCGCCGCCGTTCGTCCCCAGCTCCTTGATCATCTCCTGGGATGCGACCGGTCCCTGCCCGATGCTCTGCTTCGCGCCTTCCAGCGTCGTCGCCTGGGCATAGGGATGGAAGTTCTGCGGCACTCCCTGCCAGACCAGGAGCAGCGAGCCCACCAGGCACAGCGGCAGCAGCACATACAGGATGGATCGCGTGACGTCGACCCAGAAGCTGCCCAGCGCGCCCGCGGCGCGGCGGGCGAAACCGCGGGTCAAGGCGATGGCCACGGCGATTCCGGTCGCCGCCGACATCCAGTTGTGCGAGGCCAGCGCCACCATGTTGGAGAGGTAGCTGACGACGGCCTCCGGCACATAGTTCTGCCAGTTCGTGTTCGTGGTGAAGGAGACAGCGGTGTTGAAGGAGAGATCCGGAGTCATCTCCCGGCCGGAGAAGTGCTGGGGGTTGAACGGAAGATGGCCCTGAAGGCGCAAGAGGGCGTAGGAAAACACCCCTCCGACCAGGCTGAACATGAGCATGGCGAACCCGTAGGTCGTCCACTTCATGTCCTCGTCTTCCCGGACGCCGAAGAGCTTGTAGAAGAAGCGCTCGACCGGCCTCATCACCGGGCTCAGCCAGTTGCGCTCCCCCTCGAAGACACGGGCCATGTAGGCGCCCATCGGCCTGGTGAACAGCAGGATCAGGCCGAAGAAGATCGCCAGTTGGAGGATGCCGTTCGCAGTCATCTTCCCCTCTCAAAACTTGTGCGGTTTGAGCAGCACGTAGGTCAGGTAGGTCAAGAGCAGGAGGACGACGCCTCCCGTCCAGAGATAGTCCGCCATGGGTTTACTCCTTCTCGTGTTCCAGCGCTTCGCAGCCGCGGGTGAAGGCCGCCGCGACCACGAAGAAGAGGACGATCATGGCAAGCAAGAACAGATCGAACATCGCCACTTTCTCCTGGCCGGATCCCATCCGGCCGTTCCGCCGCCCGGCCCGGGCCGGCTGGCGGTGGTCCAGCGCCACTCCGTCCACGAGCCTGGCCCAACTCGATCACGGGCCTCTGCCCGACCCGGTCACAAGCCCTGGCTCAACTCGGACTGCGCCTGGCGGCACCGGTCGGCCCCGGACATTCGCCAAAACCTCACCGGGCGCGCCGCCGCTCCGACCGACGACACACGTTACTCCCGCGTTTCCGGCCGTTGCAGCATTCCGCTTTTCTTCGATGTCAGTGTAGGGCGCGGGACCGTCAAGAGGATGAAAGGACAGTCGGGTTCGGCGTAAGCATTTCATCAAGATGGAGCTGCCGGATCCGGAAGCTGCTCCGGAAGCTGCCACCTTGCCGCCCTCCACCCCAAACGGTAATCTGGAGTTTTGCGGGTGGCGAAATCCGCGCCTGCGGGCCGGCGCAGACCGGCGGAACCGAACCGTTGCGAGGACCGTGCGTCTCTTCCCCTATCTGGGCTCGCTGAAGCCCTATCTGGTTCGCTACCGCGGCGAAATCGCCAAGGGATTCGTGTGCGTCGTCTGCCAGAGCGCTGCCTCCCTGACCATCCCATGGATGATCAAGCGCGCCGTTGACGGTATCGAGCGCCACTCACCTCCGGCATTCCTCTTCCAGACGGCCGGCATCATCCTCGGCTTGAGCGTGATTTCCGGCATCTTCCTCTTCTTGAAACGCCGGATCCTGATCGGCGCCTCGCGGTTCGTGGAATTCGACCTCCGGAACGACCTCTTCCGCCACCTGCAGGGCCTTTCGCAGTCCTTCTACCAGCGCAACCGCACCGGCGACCTGATGGCCCGGGCGTCGAACGATCTCAACGCCGTCCGTGACGTGATCGGTCCGGGGCTGATGTACGGTCTGACCACGATCGTCACGGTCGTCGCGGCCTTCTTCCTCATGGTCCGGCTGGATGCCGCCCTCGCGCTGGCCGCTCTGGTCCCGTTCCCGGTGATGGCGGTGATCGTGTCCCAGTTCGCGACCCAGGTCCACCGCAAGTCCCTTCTGGTCCAGAACGAGTACGGCGTCCTCTCCAACACCGTCCAGGAGAACATCGCCGGCATCCGGGTTGTTCAATCCTACGTGCAGGAAGAGCCCGAGAAGGACTGGTTCGGCCGGGTGAACCGCGAGTATCTCGACCGGAACATGGCCCTCATCCGCTACCGATCCCTCTTTTTCAGCTCGATCGCCCTGCTGCTCGGGGCGGGCTCGCTGCTGCTTCTGTGGATCGGCGGAGTCCGGGTCATTTCGGGTCGCGTCACCTTGGGCGAGCTGATCGCATTCATGGGGTACCTGAGCCAGCTCACCTGGCCGTTCATCGCGGTCGGATGGGTGATCTCGATGGTGCAGCGGGGCGAAGCGGCGATGCAGCGGATCCTCGAGGTCTGGCGTGAAACCCCCGAAGTCCGGAGCGGCGAGGTCGCCTTCGACGGCCGCGCCCGCGGAGACCTGGTTTTCGAGGACGTGAGCTTCTCCTATCAACGGGGAACTCCGGTTCTCCAGCATATCCGCCTGCACGTGCCGGCCGGCTCCACCCTGGCGATCGTCGGCCGGACCGGATCGGGGAAAAGCTCGCTGGTGCACCTCATCCCCCGGCTTCATGACCCGGATGAGGGCAGAATCCTGCTCGATGGCCGCGACGTTCGGACGATGGACCTGGGCGCCTTGCGCGGAGCCATCGCGTTCGTGCCCCAGGATTCCTTCCTGTTCTCCGAGACTCTGGAAGAGAACATCCGCTTCGGGCGCGAAGAAGCGACCCTGGACGAGATCATACGTGCCGCACTGGCAGCCCGGCTCGGCCCGGACATCGAGACCTTCGGGAATGGGATGGCCACGCGCATCGGCGAGCGTGGCGTGACGCTCTCCGGCGGGCAGAAGCAGCGGACCTCGCTCGCTCGGGCCCTGCTCAAGGACGCGCCCGTCCTCATCCTCGACGACGCCCTGTCGAGCGTGGACAAGAGCACGGAGGAGGCCCTCCTCGAGACCCTTCGAGCGGAAAGGGCCGGACGGACCGTGATCCTGATCGGTCATCGGATCTCCACCGTCCGCGAGGCGGATCAGATCGTGGTGCTGGATCGCGGGCGGATCGTCGAGCGCGGCACGCACGCCGAGCTGATGGTTTCGCACGGACCCTATGCCGATCTGGCGCGGCGACAGGCGCTGGCCGAAGAGCTGGACACGACCCAAGTGCCGGCCCGGGCCCCCGACGGCGGTGACGGATCCCGGTTCCCCCCCTCCACCGGCGACGACGGCGTGCCGATTCCCGCTTCCAGTGAGGATTCCGATGGCGCCGCCTGACGCCAAACCGGCTCACGCGGAACCGGACGGAACCGGGGCGGAACGGGAACGAAAGGCCCGTCGGGAGCCGACCCTTCCCCACGGCCCGGAGATCGAGCAGCTCTATCAGCCCAAGGTGGATCGAGCCGTTCTGGGCCGGCTCTTGTCCTACGCCCGCCCCTACCGCAGAATGCTGGCCGTCGCCGTGATTTTGCTGCTCCTGGTGTCCGGAGGCGAGCTGGTCTTTCCGCTCCTGACCAAGAGAGCCATCGACCAGTCCATCACGAATCGAGACCTGGTCAGCCTGGCCCATATCTCGCTCCTTTATCTGGTCCTGCTTCTCGCGGTCTTCGGCCTCCGTTACATCCAGACCGTTCTGATGCAGACCACCGGACAGCGCATCATGGCCGACCTCCGATCCTCACTCTTCGCGCATCTCGAGCGGCTGGATCTGACCTACTTCGAGAAGACCCCGGTGGGCCGGATCATGACCCGCTTGACCGGAGACGTGGAAACCCTGAACGACCTTTTCACCTCCGGGCTGGTCTCGATCTTCGGCGACCTGTTGACGCTCTTCGGAATCACGGGCGTGCTCTTCTGGCTGAACTGGAAGCTGGCGCTGGTCATCCTGGTCGTCGTGCCGCTGCTGATTTCGTCCACCATGGTCTTCCGGGCCAAGGTCCGCACCGCCTATGCCTTGATCCGCGTCCGCGTGGCCGCGATCAACGCTTTTCTCCAGGAGAACCTGACCGGCATCTCCCTGGTCCAGCTCTTCGGGCGGGAGCGGATCCAGGAAGAGCGGTTTCTCGGGCTCAACGTCCTCCACCGGGATGCTTTCATCCGATCGGTTCTGTACTACTCGATCTACTTCCCCATCGTGGAGTTTCTCGAGTCGCTGGCGCTGGCGTTGATCCTCTGGTACGGCGGCGGCGAGGCGCTCCGACACGCGCTCACCCTGGGCTCGCTCGTGGCCTTCGTGCAGTACAGCGAGCGGTTCTTCCGGCCGATCCGGGACCTCTCGGAGCGCTACAACATTCTCCAGAGCGCCATGGCCTCTTCCGAGCGGGTCTTCGATCTTCTCGACACGCCCCCGCGGATCGTTTCGCCGGAGGCCCCGGCGGAACCGCCCTCGTCCGAGTATGCGGTGGAGTTCCAGGACGTCCATTTCAGCTACGTGCCGGGGGAAGAGGTCCTGAAGGGCATTTCCTTCCGCGTCCGTCGCGGCGAGTCGATCGCGCTGGTCGGACACACCGGCGCGGGCAAGACGACGATCTCGGCTCTTCTGGGCCGCTTCTACGATATCCAGAAAGGCAGCATCCTGGTGGACGGCCGCGACGTGCGCGCCTGGCCGCTGTCCGACCTTCGCCGGCGGATCGGGATCGTCCCCCAGGAGGTTTTTCTCTGGAGCGGCGACATCCGATTGAACATCGGCCTCCGAGGCGCGCGCGATCCGTCGCAGGTTGAGCGGGCCATCCGTCTAGTCGGGATCGACCGGCTCGCCGACCGCTTCCACGGAGGCGGAGACGGAGACGAGCCGGCGGGCGCGCCCGGAACCGTCGGAGAGCGCGGTTCGCAGCTCTCCGTGGGAGAGCGCCAGCTCATCTCGTTCGCGCGGGCCCTGGCCGCGGATCCGCCCATCCTGCTCCTGGATGAAGCGACCTCGAGCGTGGACACGGAGTCGGAGCAGCGGATCCGGGAGGCGCTGGGAGTGCTCCTCCGCGGCCGGACCAGCATCATCATCGCGCACCGGCTTTCCACCATCCGGCACGTCGACCGCATCCTTGTCCTGCATCACGGCGTGCTGGTCGAAGAGGGACGGCACGACGAGCTTCTCCGCCTCGGCGGCATCTACGCCCGCTACTACGAGCTGGAGTACCGCGGCCAGGAATCGCTCGGAGAGGAGGTTCCGGTCTGACGTCCACCCGGCTCATCGGCCGCGCCGGCGGAGCGCTGCTGCGGCTCGCCCTAGGTCTCGTGGTGGCGCTTCTTGTCTGTGAAGGGATCATCCGGATCTACCTGGATGTCCTGCCCGCCGGAAAACACGCCGGCTACGTGGCCGATCCGCTCGCCGCCTACCGGCTTGAACCGGAACCGGCTCGAGAAGACACGGCAGGCAACGAGTACCACGTCAACGCGCTGGGATTCCGCGATCGCGAGCACAGCCCGGTCAAGGCGGCCGGCGTCCAGCGCGTGCTGGGAATCGGCGATTCCTTCGTCTTCGGAGAGGTGAGGCTGGCGGACAATTTCCTGCGGGTGGCGGAAAGGGCCATGAATGAGGCTGTCCGGTCGCCAGTCGGTTCCACCCAGGCTCTCGAGAACGCGGCTCCCGCATCCATCGAACCGAGCGCGACCGGATCCGATGGAGCTACGGCCAATTCGGTTCTCAGGTCCGCCGGCCCCAATGCGGTTCCATCTCCTGCCGGGCGACAGCAGCCGCACGAGATGTTCCTGATGGGCCTGGGCGGATACAGCCCCGTACAATACCTGGGAGTGTTGCGTTCGGTCGGGCTCTCGGTCGATCCCGACCGCGTCCTCATGTGTTTGTACGTCGGCAACGACATCACCGGGCTGTTTACCAAGAGCGTGGTCCTGCACGGCCAGCTTTACAGCGTCAGCTCCTCCAACCCCTGGCTCAATCTCCTGCGTCACTCTCGTCTTTTCGTCTTCCTGGAGAAGTGGACGCTCTACCGGCTTCGGGTCGCGCGCGTGCGCGCCGGTCTTCGCGAAGAGGAGTCCGCCGGGCAGCCGCGTCCGAGCGGCTCCGCTCCGGAGCGGACGGGCCTGACTCCCGCCTACCTCGCGGTGTTGGACAATCGCCTTCCGGTCTTCCGGACGGATCCATCCGAGAGGATCCAGGGGCTCTGGAAGGCGACCGGAGACGTGCTGGGACAGTTCGATCAGGAGTGCCGATCGCGGCACATTCCGTGGAATCTCGTGATCATTCCCGATGAGATCCAGGTGGATCCGAGCGTCCGGGCCGAGGCCCTTCGCCGCCTCGGCCGGGAACGCGACCGCTTCGACTGGGATCGCCCCCAGCGGGTTCTGCTGGACCTGGCGGCTCGCCTCCAGGTTCCGGCCCTCGACCTGCTTCCGATCCTTCGCGCCGCGCATCGGGCGGATTCGACCCTCTACTTTCCCAATGACACGCACTGGAACGTTCGGGGCAATCGGATCGCGGGGACGGCCCTGGCCCGGTTCCTTTGTGATCAGGAAGGCGGGAGTTCCGGTCTCGAATGGAAAGGACGGTGATCCTCTGGTCAACCAGGTGTGCCGGGTGAACCTCAACAGCCAATGCGAGCGCGGGCCCGACAGCTTCCCGTACACCGGAAGGAAGGACTCCGCCGAGGGAACGCTGTCGATTTCCGATGCACTGCGCGTGTTCTCGATCCGGACCCTGGTCGCGGCCAAGGGCGACGAAGCGAACCAGCGCCTTCTGGGCGAGATCGTCCGGAGACGGCGGTCGGAGTTTCTCTCGACCGACTTCATCTTCTGGGTTCTGGCGCGGATTGTGTTGGAAACGGGCTATGGCTCGCGCCCCACACGGAACCAGCGCGGTTGCGGCTCGACCGCGGAATGAGGTTCCAGGCACGAGCACGACGCCTGGGATGAACAAGGGGGTCACGAGGGGCGCAGACCTCGATTGCTGACGGAGCCGATTGGGCCTTACGCACCGCTCAGCACAGCTCAGAACGCGAAGACCGCTCGATTCTCCGTCTGGTTGGTTTCGAGCGCGGCCGTCTTGACGCGCCGCCAGTAGTAGCTCCACCAGCAGCCGGGCAGCTCGCTCCTTCGTGGGAAAAGCCGGCGGGCAAAGACATCTTTCCAGCCGAGACGCCGGGACAGAACTCCGGCCCGCATCGCCGCGGTCAGGCCGGGTTTCCTCTCCCGCTGCCACTTGATCGCATTCCGCCAGACCAGGAGGATGGCGGCCCGCTCTACTCCTCCCTGCCGCCGCTTGTCGAAGGCAAGGGTCTCCCGACGATGGCCGGCCTGGCAGTGACGAAGAAGCAGATCAGCGAGATTCACGGGAAAGAGCGCGTTGGCCCGAGTGCGCGGCGCGGTCGAAGGAGTCCGCAGGTGCCGGATCGGAGGAGTCCTGGGCCTCTGGCGCAACCGGCGGATGGCCCGCGGATAGGCCGGATGCTCGTCGCTGTGCAGCTCGATGGCCGTGGTTGCGTCCGGCGCCAGCCGGAGCACGGTCTGGATCAGCTCGCGGACTCCGTTCTCCACCGCCTTGGGATCGGGCCGGCCCAGGGCGGCCTCGAGCTCACTCCGGCGCTCCTTCTGCGGGGCCGTCATGGTGCCCTTGCGTCGCAGGGGGCTGTCGGTGAAGTGATAGAGGAACCAGCTGTCGAGGCCGGCCGCGAGGTTGAGGTGATAGGGGGAGAACTGGGAATGCTCGAAGGTCTCGAAACCGTCGAAGGCGACGGCCTCGTTCAGACGATGTTCGGCGAGCATCTGTCGATGGAAGAGGAAACAGAGGCGGCCGGCCCGGGAGAGGTGCCGGGCGACGGTGGAGTGGGAGACGTCGAGGGAGCGGGCGATCTGGCGGACACCGCTTCCGGCGACGGAGAGTCTGGCGATGAGGGCGAAGAGGTCCCAACGATGGAGCCAGTAGGTGGCGGCGAAGGTACGGGCGGTGAAAGTGCGACGGCAAGCCTGGCACTGGAAGCGAGGGATGGGCCGAGGCCAGGCGGGAGATTGGTAGAACCCCCAGAGGAAGTACCTCCATTCGGAGTGAGGCAGATAGAAGCGGCAGTGTCGATTGGGGCAATGGGGCGGGCGGAAGCGACCGGCCGGCATGCGGATGACGGGGCCGGGACCGCAACGGCTCCGGGGCTTCGGACCTTCCGCGGTCCGGGGCGAATTGACGGCCCTGCTGGCCGGGCTCTGAAGACGTCGAACGGGCGACACGGGGGATGAGTTGTGCCAGAGCCGTGCCGTTCCGATGGCCTCATCGGCGACTCACCGTTTGGCGCCGGCATCTCCTACAGAGCGCGGAGGTTCAGCTCCCAGAGCCCACAGAAGTCGCGCCACAATCCATTTTCTGAACACGCGAGCCGGCAAGAGTGATAGACTCGCTTTGGTCGAACTTGACCCGATTGAAGAGATGCCCATGGCGGAATCGGACGGAGGGGCGGGACCATGAAACGGTGGCTCATCATTGCATTGGCTCTTTCGCTGGGGACGGTTTCCGCGCTCGCTGCCGGGTCCCGGCACAGCGCGTCTCCGGGCATCGGCACATATGTCCCGCAAAGGCAGGACAATCCGTGTCCCGGTTCGTCGCTCCTCTTGACCTTCGACGGCAGCCCCGAAGACGCCTCCGCCTGGCTGGGCGTGGGAGTCGCCCCTCCCTACTATGGCGCCTGGGCTGAAGGATATGACGCTCTGGGCACCGTCTGCGGGATCCGGTACTACTTCACCGCCGTCGAGGGCTACTCCACGCCGGGCATGACCATGGACGCCTATCTCTTCGATTCGGACGGGAGCAATCCCACCACGGTTCTCACGGTGAACACCGGCATCGATCCGGGCTCGATCCCTTACTGGAATGACTTCACCTCGGTCGACGTTGCCATGACCGACACGCCGGTCAACGGTCCGTTCTTCGTCGGGTTCTGGGGCGACTGGCCGGGAGCGGAGTGGCCCGGCTGGTACACCTGCTTCGACCTCGACGGCCCCCAGGGCATGTCGCGGACCAATATCGCCCCCGGCATCGGCTATCCCACCGGGTGGCAGGACGTGTCGACCATCTTCGAGCCGATCCGCAACCTCGGGATCGGCGCCTACGTGATGTCGAGCCCGGTGCCGGTGGCGCGCAGCACCTGGGGAGCGATCAAGTCGCTCTACCGGTAGCCCGCATGATGCATGACCCGCAGGCTTCGGCAGCGGATCTGCCCGCCATGACTGCGTTGCGGCTTCTTCGATGAGGCCGGTTGGAGGGTGACTGCGGCCCCGCCATGTGTCCGTCCGAACGTGAAGACTACCTGATGCGCCAGCTCCGCGCGGTCGGCGCCATGCTGGCCCGCATCATGGGGCTGCGGGTGAGCGGGCACACCGGTGAGGCCGCCGGCGAGCTGGACAGCGCCTACAGGGAACTGCTCGGACCGGACCGATCGCTCTTCGCCGCGCTGGATGTCCCCGGTGTTGCCCTCCTGCTCGCGGATCCTGAGAAGGTCGCCCTGTACGCGGCACTCATCCTCGAAGAGGCCCGTCTGACCGGGGGAAAGGACGCGCCCGGCCTGGAGACGCGCGCGCTGGACCTGGCGCAAGCCGCCTTGGCCGAGGATCCGGACAATCCGGTTGCCCGCCGCATCGTCGAACAACCGGGCGACGCGTCCCGGCCGGACCTTCGCGGATGACGGAGTGCGCCGCCGAGGATCACGACCGATGGACGGACCATCAGCGGTAATCCCCGGGGTCTGAACGCGCTTCGCGACCACCTTCTGATATTCGAATTCTCTCGCAACGGCCGCCCGGTCTGCGGCGGAAACGATGATGACCGGTCGGACCGGTGCCGCCTTACGGCTCTCGCCGGATAGCGGGCCAGCCGGCCACCGAGTCCAGACAGAGTCAGTCAGAAGGAGTTCAAGTCAGTTCGGAGCCCGGCAGACAATCGGGCCGTCCGATCCGGAGGAAGTCATGAAGCTCAATGGTTATCGGAAGCTCTCGGCCGCCATCGTGTTGTTTTGCGCTGCCCTGCCCACTCTTCCCGTCGTCTCCCGCGCCGACTGCGGTGCCGGAAGCATCTACGACAACGAACAGCGCTGGCCGATCGGCAATATCACGGTGCGGTTCAATCCGTCGCTCGACCCGAACCTCGAGACCGGAAAGGGCAACGCGAATACGCGATGGGCCTGCTTCCAGGCGGCGGTCGCGGCCTGGAACAACGTGCTCGCGGCCATCAACCCGAACGGACCGCAGATCGTGGCGATGCTGGACAACAACGCCTGGGCCGCCAACCAGAACCAGGCCGTCTGCCAGGATGGGAACGATCCGGTCTACGACCAGGACGACACGCCGTATCTTCCGGATGGGGTCAACGAGGCTTCGACCGGGCGCGATCCAAACGGCAATCCTCCCAAACATGGTTGGATCCGGGGCGACGAGATCCAGAGCTACGTCGTTGACGGGCGTCTGGCCGAGTGCCACCCGGTCCCGGACGGTACGGGCAATCCCCAGAATCCGCCGGTCGAGATGACGGAGGCGGACATCCTCTGGTTCACGCACCTCCTGGACGGGAACAACTGCGACCCGATCGACTGGGACTACAGCGGAGGCGCGGTGGTCAACGGATATGACTTCTACTCCGTCATGCTGCACGAGCTGGGCCATCTCCTTGGCCTCATGCATCAGAACGGGAACAACAATGTGATGCTGCCGAGCCTCATGCCCAATGTCCGGCGAGTCATCACACAGGGTGAGATCGACTGCCTCACGGAGTTGTACGGCCAGCAGCCCGTGCCCGTGCAGCAGAAGACCTGGGGTCAGCTCAAGGCTCTCTACAAGTAGATTCGGTCAGGAACGTCCGCTCTCGGTCAAGGGCAAACAGCCTTCGCCAGCAGATTGAACCGACGGTCCGGACGGCTCAGGCCGTTCGGACCGTTTCGACCTGAAGCGCAGTGTCGACCCGCAGTCCGGACGGCTCCGCCCGTCCGGGCCGTTGCTGCGATGAGGCGGAGCGCCGGCAGCCGCTCGCTCGCCGCTTCTTGACCTATCGAGAACCAATCGCATATAATTGTTCGATGGTGCTGGCTGGCTGGGGCTCGCCTCCGACCAAACGCTCGTTCGGTTTCGATCGACCCCTCAAAGGAGACCTCTGACATGAAAACCTGGCTGGTTGCGTGCGCGATCCTGATCCTGTGCTCGCTGGGTTCGGCAACTCGTGCAACCCAATCGGGCTCGGCGCCCCCGAACGTGTCTCACGCGGGCGCCGGAGCGGGGATCTCGACTCCCGCCGTTCCCCTGACCGCCGTGGCCAGCGATTCCGTCGGCTCCTGCTGCCTTCCCAACGGCTCTTGCATCATGACCGACGAGCTGGACTGCTGCGAGCTCGACGGCTACTGGACCTACAACCAATCCTGTCCCCGGCCATGCTCGGACTCCGGCGCCTGCTGCCTGCCCAACGGAACGTGCGTCCTGTTGACGGAGGGCGATTGCGACAATGGCGGCGGCGTCTTTGCCGGGTACGACACGCCTTGCGGCGGCGGGTTCTGCGCCGCTTTCCCCCCGCAACCTGTGGGATCCTGCCTGCTCTGGGTTCGGAGGTATCCGTATCCAGCAGTCTGCGTCAAATGCCTCAATACCTACGTGCCCGGCTGTCCCCCGGGCTGGCAGTTCATTCCCGGCAAGACCTGCTTCGACCTGGGCAAGACCGGCGCCTGCTGCGAGCCGGACGGCGAGTGCCTGGTCGAGTCCGATGGCGATTGCATCGCCCAGGGAGGCACCTTCATGGGCGACGGTACGACCTGCAGTCCGGCTCCGTGCGCGCCGGTGCCGGTGCGGCTGGGAAGCTGGGGGAGGATCAAGTCGATCTACCGATGAGGATGCCGGGGCCGGCCGATGAGGGTGCCGCCTCAACATCATGGTGGAATCGTCCGGGGCGCTTCGCCGCGAACGCTGGGCTGACCGGCTGGCAAGCCAGAGCGCGACATTTGGATCCGGCAAGATCGTTCTGAGTGGGAGTCGATGTCATCTCGCGGCTAGCTCGGGTCTCCCATCAGAATGAAGGCGGACCAGTAGAACGGGTGGGCGAAGGGATGCCGGCCGTCAGGGTCGGTGTAGTCCCGGAGCCACCGCTTCGCCTCGGCCAGGGCCTCCGCCTTGGTGACCCGCCGCGCCCCAATCACTCCGCCGCCGGCCACGCCGCCGAGCCAGTCGTGATAGAACCGTTGCATGAGAAGCGAGGTGGCCCGATCGTTGACGCTCCATAGACTGACGATGACGCTGCGAGCGCCGACCTGGAGGAGGGCATGGGCCAGCCCCACGTATCCCTCTCCTCTCACCGACCTTCCCAGGGCGGTTTCACACGCGCTGAGGACGACAAGGTCCGCATCCAGCTTCCACTCCCGCACGATCTTCCCGGCGGTGACCAGGCCGTCGTAGATCCTCTCTCCTCGCAGGGCGGAGGCCACGGGATCGGGCAGATCCGCGGTCGAAAGGACGATGGCGGACCGCTCGGGCCGGACGTTGTCCACCAGCGCGTGGGTGGCGAAGTGGAGGATGGAAAAGCGGCGCAGATCGCCGGTTGTGGCGAGTCTCACGATTTCTTGTTCCGAAGCCTCCGACCCGAGGAGGATGGTGGCCCCTGGGAGGAGCGTCGCGATGCCGGAGACCTCTTCGCGCGACCAGCGGAGCGCCGGAAGGTCGTCACCGGCCGCTTCCTCGGGCCTCACGGCCGCGGCGCGGGCGGGATCGCCCACCAGAAGGGTGCGCCGGGCGTTCGCCCCCACCCTCGCTCGGTCCTTTGCCTCCAACTTCTCCGCCAGCCAGGCATGGAGCGTGGCGGAAGGAACGTAGGAGATGGCGAACCGGTCCAGAGGGTCGTGTCCGTCCTCATCGATCAAGGCTTCGATGGGAGCGCCGAGCATGGCCCCGGACGGCACCACGATGAGATTCCGAACCCCATCGAGATACGGAAGCAGGGGTTCGATCTTCTCTCTCCAGAGGGCCCTGGCCAGCGGGGAATCCTCTCGACCGGTCGGCGGACCCAAGGCGGACTCTCCCGCCTCGGCCAACTGGCGGCGGTACGAGGATCCGACTTCCATGGGATTCCCGTAGGCCGAGTCGGAGGGCGCCGAGAGACAGGGCTCCCAGATGACGGGTCCGCTCGGGCGGACGAGATAGACCCAGGATCGAATTCCGCCGTGTTCGGCCGCGACGTCCAACCAACCGATGAGGACCGTGGATTCCGGAAGCGATCGTTGAATGCGCGAGAGCGAATAGGCCTTCCCGTGCTCCACGGGGTGCAGGGCGGCCTTGCGATACTGGAAAAGGCTCCAGGAACGCTGTACGGCGGAAAGCTCGGCCCGCACGCGGCGCGACGAAGAGTCGGCGGCGGAACCGGGCGTTCCCTGCCCCCCGCCTTCCAGGGTCAGATCCGCATCTTCGAGACGGCTTAGGGCGCGGGCGAGCGAATCCTGGCGGGCCTGATCGGCCGGCTCCATTCCGGTACCTCCGGCCGCGAGGAGGAGATCGGCCAGGACGCGACCGTTCGCCTCCTCCTGATCCCGCCACGCTTCCTGGGATTTCGCCAGCTCGAGGCGGCAGGCGGCCAGCGCCGGGTAGGGAGAATCCAGAAAAGTCGCGCGCGCCACACCAAGGCCGGCGCGGACCCGCGCGCTCTCGAATCGCTCCGCGGCGGCGGCGAGGAGCGATTCGGCCGCGGCCAGGCGTCCTTCCTGTCTCTGGAGGTCGCCCAGTCTCACCAGCGCTTCCACCACCGCGGGATGATCGGCGGCGTAGCGCCTCCGCTGCAAGGACAAGGTCCGGCGGTACGCGTCCTCCGCGCCGGCGAGATCGCCGCGGTCGTAGAGGATTTCTCCGAGGTCCTGGAACGTGCCCGCCAGTTCGGGATGATCCGGGCCCTGGACCTTCTCCTGGAGCGCGAGCGCCTCGCGCATCACGCGCTCCGCCTCCGGCAGGTTCTTCTCCTCCCTCAGGATTCCGGCCAGGGTCTCGAGGTCGGAGGCGACCATGAAGTGCTCGTTCCCCAGCAGCTTTCTGTGCATGTCCAGAGCGGCACGGATCGACTGCTCCGCCTCCTCCGGCCTTCCCTCCCGGCGAAGCGTCTCGGCCAGGTTGGCCAGCCCGGAGGCGATCAAGGGATGCGATTCGCCGTAGGCCCGGTGAAGCTGATCGAGCGCGCGACGATAGAGGCCCTCCGCCGCGCCGTAGTCTCCCTGGTACTGATACAGGACGGCCAGGTTGTTCAAGGCGCTGGCGAGGTTCGGATCATTGGGGGAGAGGGATTGGCGCCAGATCGAGATCGCTTCCCCGTAGAGGGCTTCGGCCGACGCGAAGTCCCCCTCGCGGCGCAGGGAATACGCGAGGTTGTTCAGGCTCTGGCCGATCTCGGGATCGTTCGGGGCCAGGATCCTGCGCCGGAGGGCGAGCGCCTCCCGATTCATCTCCTCCGCTTCGTGAAAGCGACCCGCGGTGATGAGCAGGGCCGCGAAATCGCTGATGGTGCGGGGCAGCTGTGGATCATCCGGCCGGAGGGAAGACCGGAGAATGCTCAGGGCCCGGCGATAGAGGGGCTCCGCGCCGGCGCAATCCCCCAGGTCACCGAGGGCAAGAGCCTCCGCGCTCAAACACGCGGCCACCTCCGGGTGGCTTTCCCCGAATGTCTTCCGCGCGATGTCCAGGGCGCGGCGGGCCAAGGAGAGCGACTCTTCGTAGTGACCCAGCTCCTCGGTGATCCAGGAGAGGTCAGCGAGCGCGCGGCCCAGCTCGGGATGGTCCGGCCGGAGCGCGCGCTCCCGAATGGCCAGGCGGCGCCGAGCCAGAACCTCGGCGTTCTGGAAGTCGCCGGCATTGAGCAGCGAGTCGATCGCTCCGGACGCGCTGTCGGCCCGCGCCAGTTCGAGACGGACGGAAACAGGCGCGGCCCCGGCTTCCTCCGCGTAGCGGACGAGTTGCACGGTGTTCTTGATCTCGTACGGTCGGGTCGTGCTGTCCTGTTCCTGGATCTGGAGCAACTGCCGGGCGCTCTGGAGCGCTTCCGCATATCGAGCGTGGGCTCGGAGCGCCTGGATCCGGTCCTGAAGAAGGTCCTTCGGCGACGGCGAGCCGGCCCACGCCCGGTCCGCGAGGCCGGCCACCGTGATCGCGAGGAGGGCCAGAATCCGCCCGCGAGAGACCGCCATCTCACTCCGCCAGACCCAGGGTCGTTCCGGATCAGCGCAGCAGCACCAGGCGTCCCTGCGCGTGATTCGTCCCTTGATCGAGCTTGTAGAAGTAGATTCCGGAAGCGCAGGGACGTCCGGAGGCGTCGCGCCCGTTCCAGGACACGACGTGCGGGCCGGCGTCGAGCATCCCGTGGGCCAGGTCGCGCTTCCACCGGCCGTTCGCGTCGTAGATCGCCAGGCGCGCGGAAGCCGGTTGCGGCAGGTCAAAGCGGATGACGGTGGCGTCGAGGAACGGGTTGGGAGAGTTCCCGTACAGCCGGAAGGGCCAGCCGCTGCCCCCGGCCCCGCCGGCCTGGACGCCGGAGGTCGCGTCGGTGATCTTGACTTCGTCGATCCCGCATTCCACCGTGGTCGGGACCCTCTTGCTGTCCTGAGCCGTGAAGCGGATCTGCATCGTGGAAGTCAGCGGCACCGAGTTCGTGAGCGTGAAATTCTTGAGGGTCCAGGCCGCATTGGAGGCGGTCACCGTCTCCAGGTTGACCCAGGTGTTCCCCCCGTCTGAGCTCACGTCGGCCAGGAACTCGTCCTGCTGGCCGCCGGCCTGGTCATTGTGATACCAGCGCCGGTAGCTGAGGACAGGCGCCCGATAGAGCGTCCCGTCGAAAATCGGCGAGAGCAGCGTGGTTTTCCCGCCCCGCACCTCGGAGAGGGTCGGCCCTGAGCCCGGATTCGTGTTCTCGGTGATATAGCACAGGGTTCCGTTCGAGGAGAAGTCCGAATCGGGCTGGACCGGGCTGGTGCCCCACCAGGTTCCGACCGGCGCCACCCGCTCCCACCAGCCGAGCGTGGCGTTGTCGTTGCTTCCCCGCGTCCATCCTTCGTCCGCTTCGAAGTCATCGTAGAGTCCCTGCGGAAGCTGGACCTGAACCGTGTCGTTCACGCCCTGGGCGAGGGTGAACGGAACGAGTGTCGTGTGATAGTTGAACTTCGCAACCTGCAAGTTGTAGCGGATGCCGACGGGTATCCGGCTCATCAGGAAGCTCCCGCTCGAGTCCGAGAGCACGGTCGGCAGCGGGGTTCCCTGAACCGTGATGCGGGCGCCCACCAGCGGCGTTCCCGTCACGCCCTTGACCGTCCCCACGATCATGCTTCGTGGAATCGGCGTCAGGAGCAGGTCGTTATAGGTCGCGGTGCCTCCGACGATCGAGGTCACGGTGCTGTCCGGTTGGTAACCGAAGGCGTTCGTCCCGATCGTGTAGGAGCCGGCATAAAGTGAAAACCAATACCCCCCGACGGAGTTCGAGACGATGCCGGGCACGGGGCCGACCACGTTGACCTTCGCGCCGCAGAGCACCGAGTCGGTCACGGCGTCGCGGACGGTTCCGCTGAGGGAACCGTATTGCTTCTGGTTGAGCGTCTTGATCAGGGCCGCAAAAACGTTCACCAGCCCGGCGCCGTAGCACGGGTCCTTGCCCGGCGCCCCCAGGTCGGTGGCGGTGGTCTCGAGAAGCATGTCCAGTTTGTCCGGCGTCAGGGTCGAGTCGGCGCTGAGGAGAATGGCCATGGCCCCCGCCACGTGCGGCGTGGCGGCGCTGGTGCCGCCGAAGTCCACGTACCCGCCTCCCTCCTGGGTCGATCGGGTGTTGTACTGGTACCCCTGCACGTAATAGCCGGGGGCGACCAGGTCGGGCTTGATCAAGCCCCCCTGCCCTCCACCGTAGGGATAGTCCTGGTACTGGGGCGGCACGTTGTACGGATATTGGGGGAAGTACTGGGAGAAGTCCTCCCAGGCCGAAGGCCCGCGGCTGGAGCCGTCGACGACCATGTTCTGGGAATAGGCGATCGCTCCGACCGCGACGATGCTGCTCAGCCCTCCCACGATGTACTGGTTGGGATTGAGCCAGGGCGGCGGGCAGTTGCCCGGCGTCGCCACGTTGAGGGGAATCGGTTCGATGTCCTGGTTGTTCCCCTCGTTGCCGATCGAGTTGACGTGGACGATGCCCAACGCCAGCTCGTTGTCGGTGATGACCCGCCAGGAGGCGTAGTCGGGCAAGGACCCATCCTGGTTCCACCACTTCTCCGACGCCGACATTTGGATGATGTCGGCGTTCATCATGACCGCGTAGTCGAGACCCTCGTAGAGCTGTCCCCAGGTTCCGCCGATCGCCTTGACCGGCATCAGGATCGCCTCCGGGGCCACTCCGGTGGCGGTTCCGGAGGTTCCGTCGCCGGCGACGATGCCGGCCACGCTGGTTCCATGGTCGGTCGGCCCGTCGCCCATGGGATCGTTGTCGTTCTCAACGAAATTCCAACCGTGCACGTCGTCGATGAATCCGTTGTGGTCGTCATCGATCCCGTTGTTGGGAATCTCCCCGGGGTTGGTGTAGATGTGGCTGGCCAGATCCGGGTGCGTGTAATCAAGACCCGTGTCGACGATGGCCACGACGACGCCCTGGCCCTTGTAGCCGAGCATCCAGGCCGAAGGGGCGTTCACGCGCGTGACCTGCCACCAGATCTGCGGGGAAGCCTCGGACGCCAGCGCCACGGGCGGCGCGGACACCGGCCCGGACTGGTTGTCGATCATCTCATCCAGCGGCACCGGAGGATCCCAGCGGATCCGCTGGACGCCGGGGATCGACAGCAGATCCGATACGGCACCAGCCTCGACCTTGGCCATCACGGCGTTCAGCAAGAAGAGCGGACGGACCTCCTGGGCCCGACCCGCCTTGACCAGGTCGGCCAGACGATGGTTCAAAGCAAGCTGGGAACTCGCGGCCAGGTTCTGCAGATCAGCCCGGCCCTGCGCCCGGCGCGCGTGACGCGAGAGCTGCCGCAGGGCGGCTTGCCGCGCCGGAGACAGGCCCTGGGATTGCATCACGATCAGCACCGGGATCTTCGTATGCGCGTCCGCACGAGCGAGAGCGCGGGACAGAGCCGGGTCCAGTTCTTGCGCGGTCGCCACCGCAGAAAAGCACAGAATCAGGGCTAGAATAAGAAGCGAACTCCCGCAAGCGTTGCCCCTCATGACGGCGTCCTCGTTCGAAGACGGTTCGTGGCCGGCTGTCCGCGCCACCCGCCTCCAACTGCTCGGTCCAGACTGTGCGTCGCCCGGAAGAATTCCGGGCGAAGTCGCGCGGCCGCCACACGGTAGCTTCCGATCCCTCGTTTTCGCAGGAACTTATAAAGAGCATACCAGAGGCCCTGATATCTCGGCAAGCGCGGATGGAACACCGGAACATGCGGAAAGAGATACTCTTATCTGCTTCCGGAACCCGAGGTCAGCTGTCGCAAGGCCAGACGGATGGTCTCGTCCAGTGATCGCTCCGGCATGTCGTGCATAATGCGATCCACCGCATTGCGTGCGTCCCGAGCCGCGTAGCCGAGCGCCGTCAACGCCTGCACGGCGTCATCCGACTCCGATCGCGGAATCGGCGTCGATTCATCGCCCATTCTGTCCGGCCAGATCCAGGCGGTCGATCCTGGGACCGATTTCAACCAGCAGACGGCCGGCCGTCTTCTGGCCGATGCCCGGAACCCTGATCAGCCCCTGGACGGAGCGCTGGCGGATTTCCTTCACGAGCTCGGCCACCGTGAGATGCGAGAGCAGGGACAACGCCGTGCGGGGTCCGACGCCCGGCACCAGGATGAGCAACCGGAACAGTTCCCGCTCCGATCGCGAGGCGAAGCCGAAGAGGGAAGGCCCGTCCTCCTTCCATTGCAGGTGGGTCCAGAGGGAGACGATCCGTCCCTCCTCAGGCAACTCGCGGGAAGTCGAAAGCGGCACCTGGATCTCGAATCGCGCCGGGCCGACGTCGAGATGGACGACGGTGGGAGCCTTGCCGGCGAGCCTTCCTTCCAGCCGTTCGATCACGTCCGTCCCCCGTCACCAGAATGGATGGCGCCGCACCACGCCACGGCCAGTGCATCCGCCTCGTCTTCTCCCAGGGACTCCGGACAGCCGTCCAGGAGGCGCGGAACCATGAACTGGACCTGGCCTTTGACCGCGCCGCCCTGGCCGACCGAAGCCAGCTTCACCGAGCGTGCGGCGAATTCGACGCTTTGGGTCGCCGCCTGATGCACGGCCAGGAAAAGAACGCCGCGGACCTGCCCGAGCACGAGCGCGGCCCGCGGGCTGCGGGCGACGAAACACTCTTCAATGGCGACGAGATCCGGCCGGTGGGTTTCGAGAAGGCGAACGGTGGCGTCATAGATCGCGGTCAGCCGCTCGGGCAGCGGCTTCCTGCCGTCGAGGTGGACGGCGCCGCTCTCGATCCAGCGCCACCGGTGGCCCGTTCGCTCGACCACGCCGAACCCCAGGTTCCGGCTGCCCGGATCAAGGCCCAGGACCTTCACGGCCGGCCCGCCCGGTCAAGCGCTGAGCTTTTCCAGCAGCTCCTGGGGAATGTCGAAGTTGGCCCACACCTTCTGGACGTCGTCATGATCTTCGACCATCTCCATCAAGCGCAGGATCTGCTCCGCTTCCTTCTCCCCTGCGATGGCGACCGTGTTCTGCGGAATTCGGGAAAGCTCCGCGGTGACGAGCGGAATCCCCGATGCTTCCAGGGCCTTCTGCACCGCGTAGAAGCTGGCGGTCGGGGTATACACCTCGTAGACGTCGGGCTCCTCGGAGTTGACGTCGTCGGCCCCGGCGTCGAGGGCCACCTCGATCAGGCGGTCCTCCTCGACCTTGGACTTCTCGACCGTGATCAACCCCTTCTGCTCGAACATCCAGGCCACGCACCCGGCCTCGCCCATGCTTCCGCCGTGCTTGGTCAGAAGGTGGCGCAGCTCCGAGGTCGTGCGGTTCTTGTTGTCGGTCAGCACCTGGATGTAGATCGCGACTCCGCCCGGGCCGTAGCCCTCGTAGGAGTGCTCCTCGTAGCTGGTGCCGGGAAGCTCGCCCGTCCCCTTCATGATCGCGCGCTTGATGTTGTCCGCCGGCATGTTGACGGCCTTGGCCGTCAGGATGGCCGTCCGGAGACGGGGATTCCCGTCGGGATCGCCCCCGCCGCTGCGCGCCGCGATCGTGATTTCCTTGATCGCCTTGGTGAAGGTCTTGCCGCGCTCGGCGTCGAGCTTGCCCTTCTTCCGCTTGATCGTCGCCCACTTCGAATGTCCGCTCATCTCAAGATCCTCATGGCGGTCCCGGCCGGATCGCTCCGGGACGCCCCCGTTCCAAGCCCACCGCGCCGCGCATCCGGCATCCGGGCGGCCCGCCCGAACGCGGAGACGCTAGGCGGCCGCCTCGCGCTCCTTCTTCAGCTCCTCGATCAGTTTCTCCGCGATCTCCTTCGGAACCTCTTCATAGTGCGAGAACTCGACCTGGAAGCGAGCCCGCCCCTGGGTGAGGGTGCGCAGCGTCGTGGAGTAGCGATAGAGCTCGCCCTGCGGCACCGCGGCCTTGATCACCTGGGACTTCGGGCCCGGCTCCATCCCCATGATCTTGCCTCGCCGGCTGGACAGATCGCCCATGACCCCGCCGGTGTAGTCCTCCGGAACGTTGATCTGGATCTGCATGATCGGCTCGAGGAGGATCGGCCTGGCCTCCTGGATGCCCTTTCGGAACGCCATCGAGCCGGCGATCTTGAACGCCATTTCGGAGGAGTCCACGTCGTGATAGCCGCCGTAGTACAGGCGGACGCGCACGTCCACCACCGGGTACCCGGCGACGACGCCCTCGGGCATCGTCTCGACGATGCCCTTCTCCACCGCGGGGATGAACTTCGACGGAATCACCCCGCCGACGATCTCGTCCAGGAACTCGAAGCCGCCGCCCCGCGGGAGCGGCTCCACCTTGATCGAGACGTCCGCGAACTGTCCCCGGCCGCCCGTCTGCTTCTTGTGGCGGTGGGAGACGTCGGAGTTCCCCTTGATCGTCTCGCGGTAGGGAATCCGCGGGCGGAAGGTCTCCACGTCGACTCCGAACTTCCGGTGCAGGCGTTCCACGATCACGTCGACGTGCTGGTCGCCCATCGCCCGGAGCACGGTCTGGTGGAGATCGCTCTGAACCTCGATCTGGAAGGAGGGATCCTCGTCCCGGAGCTTCGCAAACGCGGTTCCAACCTTCTCCTCGTCCCCCTTGTTCTTCGAGCGAACCCCGACCTCGTGCACCGGCGGCGGGAACGCGATGGGCACCACGACGAGCTTCTGGTCCTTGGTGGTCAAAGTGTCGTTCAGGGACGCCACCTTGAGCTTGGCCGCGGCCCCGATGTCGCCGGCGACCAGCCGATCGGCGTCCGAACGCTCCTTGCCCAGGAAGTGGTAGAGCTGGCCGATCCTCTCGGTCACGTCCCGGGTCGAGTCATAGACTTCGCTTCCGCTCGTCATCGTGCCGGAGAAGACGCGGATGAGCGAGACCTCCTGCGCCATGATCTCGGAGGAGATCTTGAAGATGATGGCGGCGAGCGGGCCGGTGGGCGAACCGGGCAGCCGCTCGGGCTTGTCGCTGCCGGGCTTGTGGACAAGCGAGCCCGGGGCCTCGAGCGGGCTCGGGCCCAGGTCGACGGCCATCCGGAGCAGGCTCTTCGCTCCCCGGTTCTTTTCCGCGCTGACCGGGATGACGGGGTGGATCCGGCCGCTGTTGATGCCCTTCCGAAGCCCGGTCAGCACCTCTTCCGGGCTCAGCTCCGCCGTTTCGAGATACTTCTCCAGCAGGGCGTCGTCGCTTTTCGGCCGCCAGATCGACCAGCTTGCCTCTTGCCTCCGCCACCATTCCGGCGATGTCGGCCGGCACGGGCGCCTCGGAGATGTCCTTTCCCGAACCGAAGAGATATGCCTTCTGGGCCATGACGTCGACGATCCCGCGGAAATCAGGCCCGGCGCCGATCGGGTAGTAGAGCGGCGCGGCCCGATCCGTCAGCCGCTCGCCGATGCTCGCGAGGACCTTGCCGAAGTCGGCCTGCTCCTTGTCCATCCCGTTGATGGCGATGAAGCTGGGTTTGCCGTCGGCGGCCAGCAGCTCGAAGGCCCGCTCGGTGTCGGGCTCGACGCCCGAGGTGGCGCTGACCACGACGATCCCGCAGTCGGCGGCCTTGATCCCGGAATAGACCTCCCCGATGAAGTCGGCGTACCCGGGGGCATCGAGAAGGTTGATCTTCCGCCCCGAGAACTCGAATTGGGCCAGCCCGAGGTAGACGCCGGCGTGGCGCTTCTGCTCCTCCGGGCTGAAGTCGAGAGTGCTGGAGCCGTCCGCGATCCGTCCTTGACGGGTGACGGCCTCCGCGGCGAACAGCATCGCCTCCGCCAGGGTCGTCTTGCCGGACCCGCTGTGGCCCACGAGCACAAGATTCCTGATATCGGCGGTTTCGAAGATCTTCACGTAGAGCTACCCCCTAGTCGTCTCACCCAACCCATGGTCCCAAGGTAGGCCGGCCCCGGAGCTGCGCGGAGCCCTGCAGAGGACATCCGTGGCAGATTTAACATCCGCAGCGCCCCATCGGCAAGGGGAGTTTGGCTTGGGGGGCTTGGGACCCAGGCCGGTGGCGTCGGCGCACCCGGGCGAAGGAGCAAATCGGGCAGGAGCAGCAGGGGGTTCCCTTTCGCGCGGCGCTCCGGGTCGCGCCTCCTCCGGGGTCGCCCTTCGGGCTCCGTCCTTCGCTTCGCTCCGGACCTCGACCCGCTTTGCGGGTCTCGCCCTCCGTCCGCGCTAACCCACGCTCGCTGCGCTCGCTCGGACCCCACCGCCCCATCCCCGGCAATCTCACCCTGAACCGCCGCGGCTTTTCCGGGGCCTCATTGGTTGGATGGGACCATGGGAAGACCCGGCAAGCGCTCGGAGGAGGTCCGGGAACGGGCCGCGCGGATGGTCCTGGAGCACCGGGGGCAGCGCGATTCGCAATCGGCGACGATCTGCTCGGTCGCGGAGAAACTGGGGTGCTCGACCGTAGCCCTGCGTCACTGGAGAATCCGTCCGGTGACCCCATGTAGCCCTGCCGCGGCGTAGCCGTCAGGATTCCTGTACCGAAGTCGGAGTAGGAACCATGGTTGCCCATAGCCCCCTCCACAGAACCGGACGAGCGGATTTCCCGCATCCGGCTCCCACCTTAGGTGATGACGCCAAGTCGCCTGAGCGGGTAGGGATGGCAAATGCGCGCAGGGGGCAGCCACCGATCGATGAGCCGCTTCATGCGCGCCCAGGGCAGGTGGTCTTTCTGACTGCGACGCCGGAGCGTACGCATCCAGAGATGACCGACCTGGAAGCGAAAGGTACTCAGCGCGTGGCCGTTCATGGGCACGCCGTAATATCGGAGATGCCCACCGGCCACGCTCCGCAACCATGCTCCCTGTTCACGGATGGGGTCGTGCATGCGCCGCCGAAGTTCCGCCTTGACCTCCTTCAGCTCGGCCTGCAACCGCTGGCGGATCGTCGTCCGGCGCACGGTAAACATTCCGTTACTTCTCTTCTTCCCGCAAATGTGCGTGAAGCCGAGAAAGTTGAACGTCTCCGGCTTCCCCTGGCCACGCCGCCTGCGGTTTTCGATCGCGAACGGACCGAACTCCAACAGGCGCGTTTTCTCCGGGTGCAGCTCCAGTCGGAACTTCGCGAAGCGTTCGCTCAGTTCCCCCTGGAAGCGCTCGGCGTCCGATCGGTTCTGGAACCTCACCACGATGTCGTCGGCGAACCGGACGATGATCACGTCACCGGTGGCTCGCTTCCGTCGCCAGCGGTGTGCCGCAGATCGAAGACGTAGTGGAGATAGATGTTCGCCAGCAGGGGCGACGCACTGCCGCCCTGCGGTGTTCCCTCCTCCATCCGCAGACGTTTCCCCTCTTCCAGCACGCCCGCGTTCAGCCACTTCTGGATGAGCCGCACGACGCGCCGGTCCGCGATGCGGTGCTCGACAAACTTGACCAGCCATTCCTGGCTGATGGCATCGAAAAAGCCACGAATGTCCAGATCGAGCACCCAGTTCACCTTCTTCGTCAGCAGTCCGACATAGAGCGCGTCCAGCGCGTTGTGCTGGCTGCGTCCCGGCCGGAAGCCGTACGAGAACCCGACGAAGTCCGTCTCGTAGATGGCGTTCAGCACCTCGACCGTGGCCCGCTGGACGATTTTGTCTTCCAGCACCGGCACTCCGAGCGGCCTCTGCCGCCCGTCGGCTTTGGGGATGTACGTCCTGCGGACCAGCTTCGCTCGGTAGGCTCCTCGCTTCAGCCGCTCGGAAAGGACCTGGAGGTTTGCTCCCAGGTTCTCGCCGTAGTGCCGCCACGTCTCGCCGTCCACCCCGGGCGCCGCGTCCTTCTTCAGACCGAAGTAGGCCAGCTCCAGTCGGACCGGGTCATAGATGTGGTGCAGGAGCGCGGTGAACCGCATCTTCCCGTCTCTTCTGGCTTGTTGACGTACCCGCTCCAGCGCGCTGAGCGCGTCGGTCCGGCTCTGTGTCCGGAACGCGTTTTGCTGGCTCGGGTTCCCTTTGGCCGGCCCCCTTCCCTCCGCCGCCTCCTTGGCCGGTCGCCCGACCTCGTTCGGCAGCTTCCTCGGTACTTCGGGGCCGTCCGACTTCCCAGGGTCGTGCATCATCGGCGTACGCCTTTCGGCTTCCCGACACGTCCCGCGGTTCCATCTTCCGCGGGAGGCCCTGGGATCTGGGCCCGCGGTACGGACGACCCTCTCGGGCGGACGGCAGGCAGAGCGAGACCAGGGACTCCGCCCGGAGTTCACGACCGATGAGCGGGGCCGGCTGAAGGCGTTGGAGCGGAGAACGTCATCGGGCTGTTCAAGACCGAGGTCGTCCGGAGGCGCGGTCCCCGGTGGCGCCTCACGCGGAGGCGTTCCCCTCCGCCGACAGGACCAGACGCCGGAAGTGCTCAAGAAACTTCTCGTTGTCTTCCCTGAGCCCGGTGCTGACCCGGATGCCCGTCTTGGTGATCGGCCGGACGATGACCCCGACCTTCTGCAGCTCTTCGAAGAGCCAGACGGCGCTCTTCCGGGTGTCGATGAACACGAAGTTGGTCTGCGACGGGGGCACGGTGACCGGGAGATCCGCCAGGCCCTGGCGAAGGAACGCCAGCTCCCGGGTGTTGTGCTCCTTCGATTTCCGGATGAACTCATGGTCGTCGAGCGCCGCGATGCCGCCCGCCTGCGCCACCAGGTTCGCGTTGAAGGGGAAACGGCAGGTCATGAGCCCGTGGATGATGTCCTCGGGACCGACGCCGAAGCCGATCCGGATGCCGGCCAGGCCGACCGCCTTGCTGAAGGTCCGAAGCAGAAGGATCCGGCGGCCGCGCCGGTAATGCTCCATGGGATCCGGCAGGTCCGATTCGGTGATGTATTCCTCATAGGCCGAGTCATAGGCGACGAGAACGTCGTCCGGCACCTTCTCCATGAACCGGTCGAACTCCGACCGCGTGAACCACGTCCCGGTGGGGTTGGTCGGATTGGCCAGGAAGACGATCTTGGTGCGCTCGTCGATCAAGGAAGCCATGGCCTCGAGATCGTAGCGGTATCCGCCGTCGCGCATGGCGGCGGCGCGGAGCACCGCGCCCGCCTTGGCGGTGGAGAGGCTGTAGATGGCGAAGGTCTTCTCGGAGCTGACCACGACGTCGCCGGGGTTCAGGAAGGCGATGGCGCACAGCTCGATGATCTCGACCGAGCCGGAGGCGGCGAAGACGTTGGGCAGCCCGACGCCGTACCGGCCGGCCACCTTGGTCCGGTAGTAATAGGCGTTGTCATCCGGGTAGAGCCAGACGTCGTCGAGAGCCGCCCGCATGGCCTCGAGCGCGAGCGGAGACGTTCCCAGAGGATTCTCGTTCGACGCGAGCTTCGCGATGCGGCCGGTCAGGCCGTATTCCCGGCGCACCTCTTCGATCGGCTTGCCCACCACGTACGGCTTGAAGTCGGTCAGCGGCCCGCGCAGCAGATTCCTTCGAGGCATGGAGAGGCTCCTTTCCCTACCCGGCACCCAGGCGGAGGAGCCTTTGAGCCCCCCGTCCTCCGCGGAAACCCGGTAGCTCCCATTCCACACGGAGTTGCCGCCCCTCGAAGATACACTCCGAGACCTCGTGGCAACCCTGATATCGACTCTCATCTCCGTCCTATGGAGCGCGCTTCGGACCCGGGCCAACCTGGCCTTGGAGAACCTGGCCTTGCGCCAGCAACTTGCCATTTACCAAAGGAATCAGAGGGATCCGAGTCCGCCCGATCTGGCGGCGTCGAAGCCGCGGCCGGCACGTCGGTCGGCCGCGCATTCCTTTTGAAGGGGCCGCCGCCGGCATCCGGGCGCCTCGTGGCGCTTCCGGTACTGCGCGGCTTGCTCCATGACTATCGCTTGGCGGCGTAGGTCTCCTTCGACATCAAGGGCTCACGGAATCCACCACCGGGAGAACCATGCCCCACTCCCGGCCTGGACACCAACCGCTCGGTCTGGCGGACCCGCCGTGGAGATCGCGCTCGGTCCCGGTGAGCATCGGTCCCTGCGTTCCCTGTCCGCTTTGCCTGGAAATCATGAGCGATGGACTTTTCGCGGATGACGGGCCTGCGTCGGCTCGCTTAAGAGCGCGTAGGGCCGAGCACCCGGGACGGAGGCCTGCGATCCGGGGCTGATCTGCATCCAGAGCCCGCACGATTCCGTTTGAAATTGAAGCACAGAGTCCTTATGCTCTGTCCGGACGAAGAGACGGCTGCTCCGGTGGGACCACGGAGCAGCTCGCCCGGTTCTTTGGTCGTGGGCGCAATCAGCGCTCACCCGGAGTGACGAGGTTGCCGTGAGTGCTCTTGGCCGTCACGGGTCCGAATCGCCTGCCGACTCTTCAACTCGGCGTTGTCGCGGCCGTGCGCGCTGGGCGGCTCGATACCGCAACCGAGAGCACGGCTCCTCGCGGGGCCCACCGGCGCATCCTGCGACATCCCCTCCCTGGCCAAACACATCTTGCTCGGGGGCCAGAATCAAAGTGTCCGTTGGCCCGGTCGTCATGGACCACATTTGCGAATATCTCGCGTCGGTCCAGGAGGGGAGGATCAAGTGAAATTCACGGGGTTGTCGATTGGGATTCTTGTCATGCTGCCTACACTCGTTCTGGCCGGCCCGAACGCCGGCGGGGTGCTTCTCGTACACTCTGCAAACCTCGTCCTCGGACAATCGAGTGAATGCGGTCTCGGGGTCGCTCCAGACTCGTGCGGTGGAGTCGTCGCGGAGATCGACAACGCCAGCCCTGACTCGCTCAGGGTCTGGAAGGTCTACGCCGCCTTCCCGCCGGGGTCGAGCCCCCGACTGATGGGTTTGACCTTCGGCGTGGACTATGACGATTCCTACGGGGACTCGACTGGGGTCGTCATCCGCTCGTTAGGCCCATGCGCGGACTTTGAGCTCGCCATGAACGGCTGGCCGGGCGACAGCACCGGCACCTCCATCTTGTGGAACAGCGCCCAGACCGGACTGATGACCGAGTGCTACTGGTTGTGCGCCAGGCGAAGCCTGGGAAAGGGGAATAGTGAAAGCGAGAGCCTAGCTTGAAACCTTTCTATGCGACCCGGTGAGTGGAAATCTCACCCGGCAAAGCTGGCCGGCAGCCGGAACCGAGTGTTGCGCGAGACCTGCGGCAACGCAGGCCGCGAAGCGTACACAG
>CAWHYG010000005.1:0-704036 GCA_963833505.1 Candidatus Eiseniibacteriota bacterium
ACGAAGGACCTTCTCGTTCGCGAGGCGCTGGCGACAAACCTCTCGGACCTGCTGAGATACCAGAACCTGCTTTGTCGTTACGATACGATGGCGCTGAAATCGCTCGACATCTTCTCCGTGCACGGATTCCCGGTCGGGCTCATAGCCTGCGAATCGAACTTCCTCGGGATCGCGAACGGTGGGGGGACAAGCGTCGGGAGCGGCGGTTGGGGAAACATCATCGAGAAGTACCTCCGGGCGAAGGACTACTGTGTCCGCCCGTTCGAGATTCGTCATGAGGGATCAAAGAAGGTTGTCGTGCCCATTCCGGATGAGACGATCGGGAATGAGGGGCGCAAGGTCGACCTGCGCTGTTCGTCAGCGACTTTGGCGAAGCTGAGACCCCACAGCCTTGATGCGGTCTTCACCGACCCGCCCTACTTCGCCAACGTCCAGTACGCAGAGCTGATGGACTTCTGCTACGTGTGGCTGCGGAAAATAGTCGGACACAAGTATCCGGCTTTCCAATGGGGCTCGACGCGGAATCCGAACGAACTTACGGGTAACGAGACGTTGGAACGCGGCATCGAGCATTTCACGGACGGGCTTTCGCAAGTGTTTACTCGGATGGCGAAGGCCATGAAGCCGGGCGCTCCGTTCGCCTTCACCTACCACCACAATCACTTGGACGCCTACGTGCCCGTTGCCGTGGCGATTCTGGACGCCGGTCTCACCTGTTCCGCGAGCCTTCCGTGCCCAGCCGAGATGGGAGCTTCTATCCACATCAGTGGCACGGGGTCGTCCGTCGTTGATTCCATTTTCGTCTGCCGGGCCAACGGCAAGGTCGATCCACGGGACCTGGGAACGACCGAGGCCGCCGTCGCCGCAATGGTCGGCCGAGACCTGGACCTTCTCGTGGAAGGCGGCGTGAAGCCCTCCAATGGTGACACGCGGTGCGTGACTTACGGGCACCTCGTGCGATTGGCGATCTGGGGGTCGCGCCAGACGTGGAATCCACTGTTGCCGGTGCCGCAGAGGATCGAACGGCTGCGGAAAGCCCTGGCGGCACTCCCTACCGTCGAGGATGTGGGGCAAGCGCTCAACGCCCGCGAGAGAAGACACCCCGGGCCGCTATTCGCGGAGAAAAGGAATCGACCATCGAATGCAGTTCGCTTTTGAAGTTCCGTTTGGGGAAGTCGAGCTGAATCTCGACCGCTACGCCGACGCACTCATTGCGTCTCTCGAATCCGACTTTCTCGTAATGCCGAAGGGTGACGGGTTCATAGAGTTCCCGGTATTTGAGACTGCCTACGAGGCGCTGAAGAAGACGACGAAGGGGTTCCGTCGACTTTCCGCGGATGCAGTGGCTGAAACGGTTGGGGCGCACCCGGTCTCCTTCATCGTCCTCCGCGCGATGCTCGGGTTCACTCCGCCCGAGTGGGCCCACGTCGCGACGAAGGACGGAACGGTGGAAGTGACTCAAGGGCAGGCGCGGTCGATCGATCGCAGAGTCCGGATGACCGTGTCCCTTCGGCCCGGCTGCGTGATTCGCGCGTAGCCTCCCCCTACCGTCATGAGTCGTGGACGGACCCAAAGGAGGACGACTCATGGCAAGGAAGGACGGAGCACTCCCCGCCCGGGTGCATGGGCTTCGGACCCGCATCGAGCATTGGCGTCGGCATCGCGATTCGCGGGCGATGCCGGAGAAGCTGTGGGAAGCCGCGGTTTTCCTGGCGCGGTTGCACGGCATCGCTCCCATCTCGCGGGCCTTGCGTCTCGACTACGGCGCCCTGAAGCGGAGGGTCGCCGGCGCCGAGGCAGGCGCGGAGAAGAGAGGACCGACTCGGTTCGTCGAACTCGGCGCGGAGTCGTTGCTCGGGCGATCCACGATCGACGGCCCGGCGGTGGAGCTCTGGGGAGCCGACGGTTCCCGGCTCGTCGTCCGGTTGTCGACCCACGAACGTGCGGAGGTGCTGGTCCTGGCCGCCGCTCTCTGGAAGCAACGCTGATGCTCCAGATCACCCCGCAGATGCGGGTCTTGGTGGCGGTGGAACCGGCGGATTTCCGCTGCGGCATCGACGGTCTCTCGCGCGTGTGTCGGAGCGTCCTCAAGGCTGATCCGTTCTCCGGCACGGTCTTTGTGTTCCGCAATCGTCGTGGGACGGGCCTCAAGGTGATCGTGTACGACGGCCAAGGCTTTTGGCTTTGCTACAAGCGTCTCTCGAGCGGCCGATTCCGCTGGTGGCCCGCGGACGAGAAGGAGCGGGCGAGCTCGATGCGGGCGCACGAGCTGGCGGTGCTCTTCTCCGGCGGAGATCCCGGTTCGACCCGGGCGGCGCCGATCTGGCGTCGGGTCACGGTGGGGGCGTGAGACTGGGCGCCCCCCTCTTTTCTTCCGGCGATCGTTTTTTCTCTTGCGTTCTTTTCCGCCCTCGGTTATTCCCTTCCGCATGAGCACGGTTCTGCAGTATCGAGGCCGTCCGATCACCGAGTCGGATGTGCTCTTGGTCCGCGAGCTTCTGGCGAAGAACCCGAGTGCGAGTCGGCGCGCCCTGTCGCTCGAACTGTGCGCGGCCTGGGGTTGGATGCAACCGAACGGATACCCGCGCGATGGTGTCTGCCGCGGGTTGCTCCTGGCCCTGGACCGTGCGGGCGAGATCACGCTGCCGCCGCCGCGCATGAAGATGCCCGACCGATCGCGGCCGTCACCGGAGCCGACGCTTCTTCCGTGGGAAGCCCCGCCGATCCGCGGTTCGTTGGCGGAACTGGGTTCGTTGACTTTCCGTCAGGTGCGGCGGACCGAGGAAGAGCGAAGGTTCGACGGCCTGATCCGAAGACATCACTACCTCGGCTTCACGCGACCGGTGGGCGAGCACCTGAAGCACCTGGTCTTCGCGGCCGGCCGGCCGGTGGCCTGTTTTCTCTGGACCTCGGCGCCCCGCCATCTCGGCCCGCGGGATCGGTTCATCGGTTGGTCGGCTCAGGCCCGGCGCGAGAACATCCGCTTCGTCGGCTACAACAGCCGGTTCCTCATCCTGCCCTGGGTGGAAGTCCCGCATCTCGGCGTCCCATCTGCTCGGTCGGATGGTACGGATGCTTCCGGGGGAATGGGAGTGGTGGTACCACCATCCGGTTCACCTGGCTGAGACCTTCGTCGACCGCACCCGGTGGCACGGCACCTGTTACCGGGCGGCGAACTGGATCTGCGTGGGTCAAACGACGGGTCGGGGCAAGAACGACCAGACCGGTCGGCCCAACCGTCCGCGCAAGGATGTGCTTGTCTATCCGCTGACCCGGCACTTTCGGGAACACCTCACGAGGTCGGCATGAATCGACGAGAGATGCGGCGCCGCGAGGTCGAGTGGAAGGAACTGGAGGCGATCCTCGAGCGGACCCGAGAAGGGGCTTTGAATGCGGAGGAGCACGGGAAGCTGAGGGCAGCGGTGGATACGCTGGGCTTTCTGACCCGGGAGCTGGAGTCGAAGGGGACCTCGATCGATCGGCTGCGGCGGTTGCTCTTCGGGCCGAGCACGGAGAAGACGAGCCGGGTGCTCCGGGACGTGTTCGAGGGCCATGCCGCCGCCGGTGGAGAGGCCGGCGCGACCGGCTCGCCGTCGAAGGAAGCATCGGCCGTGAAGCCTCATGGGCACGGCCGCCATGGAGTGGAAGCCTACTGGGGCGCGAAGAAGGTGCCGGTGCCGCACGCGTCGCTGACGCACGGCGCCGGGTGTCCCGAGTGCGGCCGCGGGAAGGTGTACCTGCAGAACGAACCGGCCTCTCTGCTGCGGATCACGGGGATGGCTCCCTTGCAAGCTTCGGTCTTCGAGCTGGAGCGCCTCCGCTGCAACGCCTGCGGCCAGGTTTTCTCGGCCGAACCGCCCCCGGGGGTCGGTACGGCGAAGTACGACGAATCGGCCACGGCTATGATCGGACTTCTCCGCTACGGTTGCGGCCTTCCTTTCAACCGGTTGGAGAAGCTGGAGGGCAGCCTGGGCATCCCGTTGCCCGCCGCCACGCAATGGGAACTGGTGGCCGGCGGCGCCAAAGCGCTCGAACCGGTTCATGAGGAGCTCATCCGACAGGCCGCCCAGGGGGAGGTCTTCTACAATGACGACACCACGATGAAGGTTCTCGAGCTGATGAAGTCGTCGAACCGAGAGGTGATGCCAGGCATCCGAACGGATCTCGTGGGGGAAACGGAGGCCGATCCCGACGTGGAGGCCGTCGGCCGGCCGGAACCCGAAAAGGATCCCAAGGAGCGCACCGGGATCTTCACCTCCGGGATTGTCTCACGGACGGGAGAGCACCGGATGGCGCTCTTCTTCACCGGTCGCAAGCACGCGGGAGAGAACCTGGAGCAGGTGCTGAAGCGACGGGCGGAGGAGTTGTCCCCGCCCATCCAGATGTGCGATGCGCTCTCCCGGAACACCAGCGGAGACTTTGAGACGATCGTGGGGAGCTGTCTCGTCCATGCCAGGAGGAACTTCGTCCAGGTGGCCGATCGCTTCCCCGACGAATGCCGCTACGTGTTCGAGACTTTGCGCGCGGTCTACCGGAACGACGCTCTCGCTCGCGAGCGGAAGATGGGAACCGAGGAGCGCCTCGCCTTTCACCGGGACCAGAGCGGACCCATCATGGAGAAGCTCAGGACGTGGGGCCGGGAGCAGTTCGAGGAGCACCTGGTCGAGCCGAACTCGGGCCTGGGCGACGCCATCTCCTATATGGAAAAGCACTGGGACAAGCTCACGTTGTTCCTCAGGAAACCCGGCGCACCCCTTGATAACACGATCTGCGAAAGAGCTCTGAAGCGCGCCATTGTGCACCGCAAGAACTCCCTCTTTTACAAGACGCAGAACGGCGCCCGGGTGGGGGACCTCTTCATGAGCCTGATCCACACGGCCGAGCTCAGCGGGGCCGATCCCTTCCGCTATCTCGTCGATGTTCTCCGACACCCCCGCGAGACGGCCGCCAACCCCTCCGGCTGGATGCCCTGGAACTATCGAGACGCACTGGGCACCAGCGCGCCGGCGACAGGCCCGCCGGGGTAGCCCGGCTTCTCTCCTTTCACGCCCCGCCTCCCTGCCACCCGGGACCGAGACACGCCACCGGACGGCGGCGCCCCGGCCAATCCCAGCGGAATCCCGGGAATCGACGCGCCTACGCACCGGTGCCGAAGGGACACCGTAAATCTCGATGTAGTGCCGACCTACCCCGTTGCACCGGCCTGCTTGCGGGTTTAGATCTGAGGGTCGGAGAACAGGGATGTACCTTCGGCACTCGACCCGGCGCAAAGACGGCAAGACGCACATCTACTGGCGTCTGGTCCGATCGGTCCGTCGCAACGGGAAGGTGATTCAGGAGACGGTAGCCCAGCTTGGCGAACTGGACGCGCGGGGACGGGCCGACGCTCGGGCACTGGCTCAGGCGATCACGGGGCGGCCGCGGCAACCGGAGCTGTTCGAGGACCGATCCGAGAATGTCGCAGTTCCTGTGCAACTGAATCGGATCCGTATCGAGCGGGGTCGATCCTTCGGTGACGTGTGGCTGGGTTGGACACTTTGGCGGGCGTTGCATCTGGACGAGGTTTGCCGGGAGCTGATTCCGGAAGGTCGAGAAGGCGCCCCCTGGCCGTTGATCGCCGCGATCCTGGTGATCGCGCGTCTTTGTCAGCCTTCGAGCGAGTTGTCTATAGCCGAGACCTGGTACCGGGGCACGGCCTTGGAGGATCTGCTGGGCCTGGAAAGCGAGCGGATCAACGACGACCGGCTCTATCGGGCTCTGGATCGACTCCTACCCCATAAGCGCGAGATCGAACAGCACCTGGTGCGCCGGCTGGGTGAACTCTTTGTGCTCGACTACGACCTTCTCCTTTATGACGTGACCAGCACCTACTTCGAGGGACTGGCGGTGCAGAACCCCCTGGCTCAGCGGGGATACAGCCGGGATCACCGGCCGGACTGCAAGCAGGTATGTATCGCCCTGGTGGTCACGCGCGAGGGGATGCCACTCGGCTATGAGGTCTTCCCGGGCAATCGGACCGACGTCACGACCGTGGAAGAGATCGTGGAAACGATGGAGGAGCGCTTCGGCTTGGCCAAGCGGATCTGGGTAATGGACCGCGGCATGACCAGCGCGGAGAACCTGGAGTGGCTGCAGCAGACCGGACGACGCTATCTGATCGGAACCCCTCGCGGAGAGGTGAGGAAGTGGAGCCGCCAAATCTCCG
Source organism: Candidatus Eiseniibacteriota bacterium (assembly GCA_963833505.1). Lineage (GTDB taxonomy): Bacteria > Eisenbacteria > RBG-16-71-46 > CAIMUX01 > CAIMUX01 > CAWHYG01. Next base: position 6,206 of record CAWHYG010000005.1, read on the forward strand.
AAGCGGGTGACTGGAGAACGGTGCGGGAGGGGCTCGAGGTTAAGCTCTGCCGCGGTCCCGACGGTAAGGAGACCTTCGTGCTCTGTCGATCGGCCGACCGGCAGGTCAAGGAACAGGCCATGCACCAACGCTTCTGCACCCGCCTCGAAGAAGGGCTACGCCGGATGGGAAATCGTATCGAGCGAGCCCGAACCGTTCTCGATCGCGGGAAGATCGAGCGACAGATCGGACGACTTCTGGAACGCAACGCACGTTCCGCCGGCCGCTACCGCATCTCGCTGTCCGGGGATCCCGCTCGAGCTTCACGCTTGAGCCTGAACTGGTCCGTACAACCTGAGTGGGACGAATGGGCCAAGTACAGCGAAGGCGCCTACATCTTGCGAACCAACATCGCCGACTGGACGCCGGAATCGCTCTGGACGACCTACATCCAGCTGACTCAGGCGGAGGCCGCCTTCCGCATTCACAAGAGCGACCTCTCCCTGCGTCCGATCTGGCATCAGAAGGCCGAACGGGTCCAGGCCCACATCCTGGTCTGCTTCCTCTCCTATGTCTTGTGGAAGACCTTGGAGCAATGGCAGAGCCGGGCGGGACTGGGCCACAGCCCGCGGACCGTGCTGCAGGAGCTGAGCCGGATCCAGAGCTCGGACGTTGTGCTTCCCACCGCCGATGGGACCGGTCGGGAGCTGCGCATTCGATGCGTCGTCCGACCGGAGAAAGCCCAGGCCATCCTGCTCGATCGCCTGGGCCTGACGCTGCCGGAGCGGCTCAAGATCCCGGCCCACCTGGCCAAAATGTAGTGCCGACTTCGACCGCTAAGTCGTTGAAAAACCTAGTTTCGACCCCTCGAACTGCGGAAGTTGGGCTAGAGTAACGTCCCGCCGCGGACGGCGCTGATCAGGCGGTCAGAGGATCAGGCCAGGGTGGGGGATTTTGAGGTGGCCATGGGTGGGGGAGTTTGGGTGGCCGCCGGGGGCATGATCGCTCTTGGCTGTTCGGCTGCGGCCTAGGCCTAGGCGACCGTCTCGGCCCGCTTCCCCTTGGAACCTACCGCCGCCTTGACCGAGATGACCTTGTCGTGGAGTTCCCTGAGCTCTTTGGAAAGATCCTGGGGCTTGCGCAGTTTGAGAAGGCGGGAGAGGGCGTCATCCATCTCGTCGAGAAGGTCGAAAGCGCCGTGGTCCACCGCGCTCGCGTTGGTCCGTCTCTTTCGTCCCCGGTTTCCGTCCTGTTCTAAGGCAAGCTCCCGGGCGGAAATGGGAACAAGGTGACTTGCTACCAGTTGCTCCACCGACTGCCGGTCGAAGTACATGTACTTATTCGTTGGATCTATGAACACCTTGAGCTCATCCAGCGCTGCGTTGCCTTGAGCCGGTCGCTTGACCCATCTGATTACCGTACGGCGATCGATACCTATCCGGTTAGCTACTTCATGGGGCGTAAGAAAAGCCCTGCCCTGGATGGTACGCATGACGAGACCTCCACAAAAGGGAATAGGCGAGACGCTCAGGCAAATGCCGGCAAGCGAGGCAGCGCGGGCCGAGAAGAAGGGAGCTAGCCAACAAGGTGCTCCGCCCCCTTTCTACTTGTTGAGGTGGATTCGAGCCTCTTCAGCTCTGGAAAACGAGAGCACGCAGTTCTGAGAAGTGCATCGATGCCTCCGTGCTTGCCGCCCCATAGACGTTTGGCACGAGCATAGGTACCGTAGCTGAGGCCAATCTGGTGAGCCACGGAAGTCTCTGGGCAGTTCGTGACCGCCGATACCCGGTAAGCCAGGGCCGCTCTCAACCGCAGGTGCATGTTCCGATACTCGCGACCCGTAAGCAGATCGGCGAAGAGCGCGAAGATCTCTTCTCGTGTCTGCGCTGAAGCAAAGGTACCGAGAAGGATGTCCTGCGACGAGCCATTTAGGCGCCGCAGCAGAGCACGGGCTTCCTTCGGCCCCCGAATTTTCGATTCCAAAGCACCCCCCATGTCAACGCGATAACACAGTATCATAGTGACCAGCGATACCCGAGGATAATGCGCGCGATCCGCGAATCACGCAAGACGTCACGTAACTGCTTGTAAACAAATTCGTTACCGTGATCGGAACGGCACGACAACCCAATCCCGCAGTGCGTCCTCGGATTCGGCTCCTTTCGGGGCTGCGGGGTCGGTAACCGGTCGACCCTATGCGGCGGACATCGCGCTGGCGCTCGTAGCCGGTTTCGTTGGTTTCGTCGGACTGGTCAACGGCTGCATCCTCCTCGCGCGTCCCCAGGGACTCAGACCTCCCGCGCATCCTTTCGCTTGTGGTGATCCAGGATCCGCTTGCGGATCCGCAGCGCCGCCGGAGTCACCTCGGCCAGCTCGTCGTCGTTGATCCACTCGATGGCGCTCTCGATGGTGAGAACCCGGGGCGGAGTCTGTCGTTCGTCGATCTCCTGGGTCGAAGACCTCATGTTGGTCAGATGCTTCCGTTTGCAGATCTGTATAATCAGGTCATTGCCTTTGGAGTGCTCCCCGACGATTTCTCCCGCGTAGACCTTCTCCATCGGGCGGACGAAGAAGTCGCCGCGGTCGGCGAGCTGATCCAGGGCGTAGGACGTGACCTCCCCCGCTTCCTTGGCGATGAGCGCGCCTTTGCGGGCGCCGCCGAGCGGCCCCTTCCACGGTCCGTAGACGTCGAAGAGATGGTTGAGCAGGCCGGTGCCCCGGGTCAGGGAGAGAAACTCCGTCCGGAACCCGAGGAGGCCGCGAGAGGGAATGGAGAACTCCATCCGGACCCGGTCGGCGTGCCGTCCGAGGTGGCGCAGCTCTCCCTTGCGGTCTCCCAGGGCCGAGATGACCGCTCCCGTGTACTCCTCCGCGCAGTCGATGACCAGCTCCTCGTAGGGCTCGAGCAGTGCACCTTCGGAATCGCGCCGCACGATCACCTGCGGGCGGCCCAGGGAGAACTCGTATCCTTCCCTCCGCATGGTCTCGGCCAGGATCGACAGGGACAGCTCTCCGCGCCCAAGCACGCGAAACGAATCGGCTTCGCCCGTCGGCTCCAGACGGATGCCGACGTTGCGTTCCAGCTCCTTGTCGAGACGCTCGCGGAGATGCCGGCTCGTCATGTACCGGCCCGACTGGCCGGAGAACGGGGAATCGTTGATCCGAAACTCCATGGAGAGCGTCGGCTCCTCCACCGCGATCCCGGAGAGCGGAGTCGGATCGATGGGATCGAGGAGGGTGTCGCCGATCTCGATGTCGGGAAAACCCGAGATGACGACGATGTCGCCGGCCGAAGCCTCCTGAACCTCGCGGCGTTCGATGCCCTCGAAGAAATAGATCCTGCCGGCCCGACCCCGCGAGATGGTGGCGCCGTCCGGGCGAACGGCGGCGATCTCGGTCGTCAAAGCGAGATTCCCGGAATGGATCCGACCGATGGCGAGCCGGCCGAGGTAGTCGGAGTAGTCGAGATTGGCGACGATCATCTTGAACGGCGCGTCCGTCACCGGTGGAGCCGGAATGTGCTCAAGAACGGCCTCGAGCAGCGGGCGCAGGTCCCCCGACTTGGCGCCGGGATCGAACGAGGCGAACCCGATTCTTCCGGAACCGTACAAGACCGGAAACTCCAGGTGATCTTCATGCGTCGCCAGGGAAAGGAAAAGGTCGTGGATCTCCTCCTCCACTTCCAGGGTCCGCGCATCGGCGCGGTCGATCTTGTTGATGAGGACGATCGGCTGTTTGCCTGCCTCCAGGGTCTTCTTGAGGACGAAGCGCGTTTGCGGAAGCGGGCCTTCGGCCGCATCGACCAGAAGCAACACCCCCTCGACCATGGACAGGATCCGTTCCACCTCCGAGCCAAAGTCGCGGTGCCCCGGCGTGTCGACGATGTTGATGACGACGTTGCGGTAGCGGATGGACGTGTTCTTGGCCAGGATGGTGATCCCGCGCTCGCGTTCCAGCTCGCCCGAGTCGAGGATGCAATCCTCGGTGTGAACCCCGGCCCGGAAGGTCCCGGACTGGCGCAAAAGCGCGTCGACCAGGGTGGTCTTCCCGTGGTCGACGTGGGCCACGATGGCGATGCCCCGGCGATCCGCGCGGACGCCGCGGGGCACGGTCTCGTTTCCGCCTGCGCCGGTATCCTTGATCTTCGAAACCTGCTCCAATTGCGATCCTTTGTCGGGAGAAAACGGCGGTCGGGAAGGTCGGCCCGGGTGGCCGCTGGGCCTGCCGCTTGCCGGGATCATAGCAGCGTGGTCGATGGATTCCAAGCCGCCGGAGGGCAATCGGTGCCGTGGGACGGACGAGGAGCCGGCGGCCGACCTGTCCCTGCAGGAGTTTATCTGGCCCGCCTGGAGCTGGGCCGTCGGACCGTGACGGCGAAGATGGTCGTGCGACGTTGACCACGCGCCGTCCGCACGGTCACGAATCTGGCGAACCGAGGTTCGTCGGGTCAGCGGCGGTTTGCCAGCAGCAGGGCCACGACTACAGCCAGAACCACCATCGAAACGGCTACGATGGCCGTTCGCCGTCGGCGTGCCCGCAGTGCCTCCCAGCTCGGCTCATCCAGGTAGAGCCGTGACGGTCCGGCCTCCCGCAGCACGCCGTGGCGGAGCAGGATCCGGAAGGCGAGCCCCTGGTGTACCCCGAGCGAGGCCGCGGTGAGCCCGCGATCCGGGCCGGTCGCGCCGGCCTCGCGGAAGGCGGCCACGATCTTCGTCTCCTTGCGGACGATGGCGGCGCCGGAGAAAGCCGGCATGTTGTTCCTCCTCTTTGGGCTTCTGGACCAACTAGACATCATGGATTGACCGACCCATCCGCAAATCGTGGGTTACGCTGCGGGTGGGCAAAACCAACCGTGGCGCAGAGCCACATACGGAGGGTCGGTCATGAGGAAGTCTACTTTGTACACCGGTCTGGATGAAGCGAAGGAATCCATCGAGGTGGCGGTTGCCGAGCCTGGTCGATCGGGTGAGGTGCGGGCCCACGGGGGCATCCCGAACACGCCGGAAGCTCTGACGAAGCTCGTCCGGAAGCTGGGCCGACCGCCGCGGGAGCTCAGCTTCGTCTGTGAGGCCGGTCCGTGCGGGTACGGGACCTATCGGCATTCGGTGTCGCTGGGGGCCGAGTGCACCGTCGTGGCGCCGTCGAAGACGCCGCGCCGGCCGGGCGACCGGATCAAGAACGATCGTCGGGATGCGATCACGCTGGCGCGCCTCCATCGAGCGGGTGAACTGACGGCGGTCTGGGTCCCCGACACGGAGAGCGAAGCGATGCGAGATCTGACTCGAGCACGGGAGGACTGCAAGTACGCCCAGACGCGTGCGCGGCAGCGGCTGGGATCCGTTCCTGCTCCGTCATGGCCAGTGCCGCGGAATGTCATCGTCCAGAGGTCGCCCTCGACCTGCATCGGCCCCTCGATGATTTCGTTCTGCGCGTTCATGTACCACATGGCGAGCGAGTTTTGTGCCGGGCTCCAGAACAGGTTTCCATCGTAGTTGCGGACCGTCCCCGGTCGAAAACGAAGTGGGTGGTGAACCGCAGGAAGCTGTTGTTGTCGGACCACTGGTAGCGGGTCTCGATGCGTTGCAGCCCGGTCCCCACCGTTCCAGCCCGGGCTCAGGGTTTTGTCCGCACCGGCCGCAGCATCGGCACCGCCGCCAACGACGGGGCGTCCCTCGCATCCACCAGGACGCGCGCTCCCGGGTGCGCAAAGCGGTAGCGGCCCCGGGTGATGCGCCCTTCCGCGGTCAGGGCCGTCTCTCCGGTGTACTCGAACAGAACGGCCTCAGAGAGCGGCGCTCTCGTCCGCGCGACCGGACTAGGGTCCGGGCCCGGTCCCCGGCCGTCGGCGCTGGTCGGCCGGAGGCCGGTTCTCTTCCCTCCGCAACACGGCATTTCCGGAATCCTCTTCTTCCCAATAGGCGGCCGGAGCGGAAGGATCGAGGCGCCCATGCAGCCTTTCCAGCAGGATCGCTCCGGCCGAAAGGGCCGGCCAGAGCAGTCCTCGCTCCTTCCAGCTCTGTCCGATCCACCAGGCCAGGGGTAAGGCGACCCAGAGGCTCACGCAGTAGAAGCAGTCGAGCAGGCCGGCCAGCGGGCCCGTGCCCGCCGCCCGGCGGAGGCGGACCAGCAGATCACCGGGGCCGTCCTCCGCCGTCAGCAGGTGGGCCACCCTCCAGACGGCCAGCAGTCCGAGCGCAAGCCAGTAGGCGCGCATGGCTCAGGACTTCTGCAGCCCCAGCAGGTACTCGATCGGTCCGTAGGAGTAGACCGCGGCGTTGTATCCGTTGGTCACCCGCGTGCTGCAGCTCAGCTGGATGGCGAATGTACAGAAAGGCTGGTCGGGGTCCAGCCAGTCGCCGGAAGCGGGCACAATGTCGGCCGTCACGTAGCCGAACCCGTCGACTGTCGGGTCGTCGAAGGTCCCCTCGAAAAGGGTGCAGTTGACGTCGTCGCCATGCACGTACTGTCCCTGGATGAGCCCCGGTCCCTCGCCGGTGATGGGGAAGCCTCCCACGTTCCCTTTGCGCACCCCGAGCAGGTACTGGTTCATGAAGCCTTCGAGCTGGTTGGCCTTGAAGCGGACGGTGAAGGGCGCGTCCGGCTGGTCCGCCGGCAGGGAGAAGAGCGCGCAGTCGCCCCCCAACTGGCCGAGCAGGTTCACCGAGTCGATGGCGAAATCCGGCGTGGTGTTGTCGAGGTAGAGGGTGATGATGTCGTCGGCCGCGGCGATCTTGGCGCCGGCGGAGTTGTAGCCCTCGATGCGGAACTGCACCGCCGCCGGAATCGGGGCGTAGAGCCAGCTCGAGATGGCCGCCTTGCGGTCGCGATGGGTCAGCACCCAGGCCGGGTCGCTCTCGATGTTGTTATAGGCCGGCGCCTTGACGGCGGCGCCGCCGTCGATGTGCAGGGCCGGGATTCCAGGGTCCGGGCCGACCAGGGAGCCTGTGTAACCAGGGATGCCGAGCTTGGCCACTTCCAGCGCGGTGTACTTCTCCTGGAAGAAGTTCCACGCCGTGTCCCCGAGCTTGCGGTAGCGGATGGTGTAGTAGACCGCGTCGGGATGGTCAAGGAAGCAGGCGAAGAAGTCGAGCGTTCCCGCCCAGGCGGCGCAGCGCGCCGGCGGCGTGTTGGGCAGACTGCTCTTGGCCGTGATCGTTCCGGTGGGGCCGAGCTTGTTGTTGGGATCGACGATGAAGATGTCGCCGATGGCCTGAATGGCGCGGCCACCCTGGCAGGCGCTGGGGGGCCGGCCGCAGCCCTGCGGGGCGCAAAGGTCGATCTCGTCGAAAAGTCCCACGTTGGCATAGAGCGCGCTCTCGTAGCAGACGCCGGTGGGCTGCATGGGATCCAGGATCTGGAGGATGAGATCGGGGAAGGCCTGCACCGCCGGATCCTCGCCCGGCGCCACGTCCACCGCCACCTCGTGGGCGATGTCGGCAATGCTGCGGGTGAACCGGAAGATGTAGTTGCCGTTCCGGTCGGTGGCGCAGATGCCGAGATCCTGGCGGTCGCCCGTGCCCGTGTATCCGCCGCCGGCCAGCTCCGCCGCGGTCCGGTCATACTGCTGGATCCGAAGCGCCACGCCGGGCAGGGCCTGGACGCTGCACCCGAAGTTGATCTTGTCCACCAGGCGCGACACGGCAAGACGGTCGAAATCCACGGTCTGGACAGGGGAGTTGGAAGCGAGAGTGAAGGTGTTCATGGCCGTGACCGTGGGAGGAGCCTCTTCGGCCTTCGCCTTGGCCGATCCGGTCGCCCGGGCGATCTTGAAGAGCTGGGCTCGAGGCATGGGCAAGGCCGTCTGATCGCGCAGCGGGATCATGAGAGGCCGGAAAGGCGGCGGATCGGGCATCGGTCCGGGAGGCGGGACCGGCGGGACATGCAGCCGGTCGGGATAGAGCCGGCTGATCGGCTCGCGCAGGATCGGATTCTTCAGCGCCGCCTGCAGTCCCGCCAGGGTGTCGATGACCACGTACCAGCGGTGGCAGGGGTTGAAGATGCAGAACCCGGAGTACGTGCTCACGTTGCCGTAGATGATGAAGTCGGTCGCGGTCTGAGGGGTGGAACAGCTCAGGATCAGGTCGTTGAAGTCCTGGTCCGGGCCGGCGTCGTTCGATTCAATGTCAAACTTGTATTGGCCGCCGGTCTTGACCGGAAACTTGATCTGGTCGGCCGAGTTGATGAAGCCCGTGCCGGGATTGTTCTGGATGGTGATGGCCCAGGCGTCGCCCGTGACCGCCACCGGCGGGGTCGAGACATCGCCCGGGTAGGTCCCGTTGCCGCTGGCGGCCCCGGAGATGATAAAGCGTTGGGCGAAGGCCGCACTCTTCGACTTGACCGATACGGTCCATGAACCTTGCATGTTTATGGGCATGGCGTGCTCCTTGAATGTCCACTGGTGGGTCTTCGTGATGGATCAATCACCGGGGGTCCCGCCGGCAACCCGATGAGCCGACGAGGCCCAGTATCGCCGAAACGGCACCTTCCCCATGGTAGGCGGCAGCGGCATCCGGGCCAAGCGGAGAGAACGCCGTCCGGAAAAAAGCTGTCATAACGGGATGAAGCTCCGTGTTTGTTAAAGATGTGGATCCGGAACCGAAGATCCGTTGGATATGCATGCGTCTGCCTGTTGCAGTATCAAGAGAAAGCGCGGCCGATTTTTTTCCGCGGAGGTATGGGAGCGGGCGCTCGGAAGGTCAGGCGCCGGCGGCACGCTGGACGGAGCGACCAGAAAGTATCCGCCTCCCGAGGAGGGGATCCCAGGACAAGTCCCTTTGCATGATGTCGTATCCCAGGTCGTCCAATCGAGCGGATCCTGTATCCGGACCGACCCCTGGGATTTGTAGAAGAGAATGGCGGTGGCGCGCGTAAGACCCGAAGCCATCATCGACGACCTGTCGTCCGGCCTGCGCAGGGCGCCGGCCCCGTCAACGGCAGCGCCTCGCGTCTACTCCTGCATCTCCCGCGCCGGATCGTTCCCGGCCAGCACGTCCTTCGCCCAGGGCGTCCGCTTCCAACCCGGCACCGGAGTCCGCGCGCCCGCGCGCGGCACAAAGGTCGAACGCTCCACCAACCGGTACTGATGGATGTACCTCGGGCAATTCGGAAACACCTGCCGGATCGCAACGCGCACCACGAACTGGGCCTCCGGGTAGGCAGCGCCAAGCGGATCGTCGGACCTGATGGACGCGGTTCCGTTGACGCGGATCCGGCGCGGTTGCTCGAAGTCCAGAAAGAGCATCCCGACGTTCGGATTCACGACGGCGTTGCCCATGGACACGAACATCCCGTTTCCGTCATAACAGGGAAACGCCAGGGTTCGCTCATCGATCACGCGCACGAAACCGGGATCGCCCCCCTTGTAGGAGCAATTGGGCTGCCCGTGCTCATCGGCCGTCGCCAGAAAGAACATGTCGCGGGCTTCGATGAAGGCGCGATCCTCCGGAGACAATACGTCGCGGACCTTGACCTCCAGAAGCCGATCCGCCAGGCGTCTCGTGTCGAACGCGTCCTGAAGCCGCCGGTTTCCCTCGTGATAGAAGTCGCTCATGGACAAGACCTTTCCATCGATCACGTTCCTTTGGGATCTTCCTGTGCCAGAGGCCAGCGGCCGGGTCAGGCATCAATCTCCCCGGGGTCCCGATCCGACAGCGGGCTGGCCGCCCAGTCGTTCCGCTTGGATGATCCCGCTCCGCCTGCTGGACCTCAAAACTCGCCGAGCCCCCGATCCTACCAGATGTGGAGCGTTCTTGGCTCCGAGCTGAACGAAGGACGGCGAAGGGCATTCGTGGCTCGTCGATGGGAAGACCCGAACGGACTCGCCTGACTCGGAATCATTCCGGCGCCGTCCTTTGGCCGGGCCGCTGCCTCTGGGAACCGCCGGCCCACTTGAACTCGGGCATCTTCCTGTGCGCTTCCACCCACTCCTGCGTTTCTCCCCTGTTTCACGGCCGCCGGGTGGCGGCCTCACCCCCGCGTCTTCTTCCGCGAAGGCTCCGGCGATCCCGTGGAGACGCCGTACCGCGCTTCCGCCTGCAGGAAGGACAGGGCGTCCCGCCAGCGTTGCCGCCCCTCCCAGACCGCGCGATACGTCTCGATGATGTCGGCCGCCGTCTCCGGATCTTCGTCGACCAGCTCGATCCGGAACGCGCCCACGCCGGCGCTCCGGAGCGCCGCCAGAATGAGGCAACATGCTCAGCGGCCGGGCGCCGAACACGGTGTTCCGGCAGCCGACATCGGCGATCACGGGATGGGTCTGGCCGGTCCGGTCGCGAAGCGCGATCCGGTGACGATCGCAGGGACGCCCGCAGCTCCGGAAGTCGGCGCCGTCGCTCAGGAAGGCCGCGAAGACGCAGTGCTCGGTGTGAAAGACCGGCAGGTGCTGATGCACGGGAACCTCGAGGCGGGTCGCGTCCGTCTCCTCCACGAGACGCTCCAACTGCTCGCCGTTGAGATCAAGCCCGGGCGTGACCCGATCCAGGCCGAGACCCCACAGGACGTCGAGTGAATCCGGGTTCACGGCGTTCAACGAAACATCCCCGGCGAGCTTCGGGAAATCGGGCGTTTCCGCGCGCAGCCTTCGCAACCGCTCCAATCCTCCGAGGCTTCGCACGAGGATCTCCTCCGGACGGAGACCGAGGAAGAAGGACTCGATGCGCTCCTCTCCCGGCTTCTGCACGCGAGGCAGCGCCAGCGTGCGGCGGATTCCCCGGTCCGCCAGCTCGGCCGAGGCTTCTCGCAGCCCGACGAGGTCGAGGAAGTCCAATGCGAGCCGCCGCGCTCCGGAGCGCACGGCTGCGGACATCTGCTCTCGGTTCCGGACGAGGATGACAAAGCGATCCTCGAAGTCCGTCGGCGGCGGTGCCGGCGCACGGACGGAAGCAGGGGCCTGGCCGCCTTCGTTTCTCCCGGGAGCGAGGGCTCGGCCGCGTAGGTCGGCGCGCTCCACCGCCCAGAGGATCGGCGAGGCCGATGTCGAAGGGGCTCCAGGCTCCGGCCGGCCATCCGGCGGCTCGTTCGTATCCGCGGACGGGCGAGTCGACCTCTGAGCGGATCGCCCAGGGGCGGCCGACGTGCCATCGACCGCACCGGCCACCGGCTCGCCGACCACAGGCCGCGCGCCGCGTATGACCTCGAGCCGCTCCACGGCTTCTCGCCGCATGCGATTCAGCTCGGAGACGGGCAGGAAGAGGCCGGGCTCGAGATCCGCTTCCAGATCCGCCAGCCGGTAGCGGGTCCCGCCGAGCCGGCCGAGCTGCGCGCGAAGCATTTCCCCGCCGATCGCGTTCCGCGCGGCCGGTTCGAGCGCGAGGCCGGACCGGACTTTGATCGTTCGGCCCTCCGGATCCCGGACCTCGACTCGCAAGGGTTCCCCAAGGCGGGCCTCGACCTTCATTGAAAGCGGCACCTGCCGCGCCGACTCCGGCCGAGCGATCGCGGCATCGAGCCGCGCGATCAGAGTCGGCTGCGACGTGCGAAAGACCGGTGTCCCCGGACGCACCCGGACGAGATCGGGCATGGAGGCTCGCGGAAAGCGCAGGAGCACCCGGTCCGCTTTTCGGACCGCGGAGGGACTCTCCCCGACCCCGTCCACCTCCACCGCCGACAGCCGCCCGCCGACTTCATCCTCTTCCAGCGCCGAGACCGCAAAGAGAACGCCATCGCCGGCCGCGAGGCGGACGGCGGGCCGGCCCGGCTGTGATCGCACCGGCTCCATCAGGACCGCCACCGGCGCGCCCGCTCGATCTCTCTCGAAGCCGACAACATGGCCGGCCGGAAGCCCCCGGTGAGAGCGCGTCATCCCGTCCACCAGCTTCTGATGATTCACGCCGCCCAGGAATCCCTCGCTCTCCCCTCGGGAAAAGATCTGGCCCGCTTCCGCGGCCAAACGCGCGAGGAGGGAATCTCGACCGCGCGGGCGCGGATCGGTCCTCCGACCGGACCCTGACGCGACCCGCTCCGTCGGGACGGGGACGGTTCGATCGGGAAGCGCGGCGCCCGCTCGATCGGCAAGCCCGGAACCGGCTCGATCGTGAGAGTCTGGACCGCCGCCCACCTGTCCCCACGCCTGGTCCACCGCCGCCCGATACAGCGCGGTCGCGGAGGCGACATATTCCGCGCTCTTCATCCTTCCCTCGATCTTGAACGCGGCGATTCCGAGCGCCGTCAGCTCCGGAATCCTCCGATAGCCCTCGAGATCGCGCGGAGAGAGCAGATAGGCCCGGTCGCCCAGATCTTCCCGCCGCCCGTCGACGATCAGGTCGTACGGGAGACGGCAGGCTTGCGCGCACTGGCCGCGGTTGGCGCTGCGGCCGCCCCAGGCTTCCGAAGAGAGGCACTGGCCCGACCAGGAGACGCAGAGCGCGCCGTGTACAAAGATCTCGCATTCCAGGGAAGTCGACTCCCGCCGGATGGCCCCGACCACCGCGCCGATTTCGGAGAGGGTCAATTCCCGCGCCAGGATCACCCGCGTGACGCCGAGCCGGGAGACGAGTGCGAGGCCTCCCGGAGAGGAGAGCGTCATCTGGGTCGAAGCATGGATCGGCAGGCCCGGGGCGACTTCGCGAATGAGACGGATCATGCCCAGATCCTGCACGATGATTCCGTCCGGACCGGCCAGGGCGATGGCTTCAATGGCGTCCCGCGCCGCTTCCCTCTCTTCGGTGAAGACCAGCGTATTGAAGGTCAGGTAGCTCCGGACGCCCCAGCGCCGGAGATCGCGCAACGTATCGGGGAGGTCTCCGAGCTCGAAGTTCCGGGCCCGGATCCGCGCGTTCCAATCGGTCAGGCCGAAGTAGACGGCGTCCGCTCCGGCCGCGACCGCGGCGCGAAGGGACTCCGGGCTTCCTGCCGGGGCGAGAACCTCCGGCTTCTGGCGGATCTTGTACATGGCTTCGTCATCAGGATACCACCGTGGCGGAACAATCCTTGCGCCGGAACCGTTGATCCGCAATGATGAATCGGTCATTGCACCCGGTTCCTCTCGGGGACGCGCCCCGATCGGACGGGCACGCTCGGGAACCGGCGATCACAGCGGAGGCGGACATGGCTACGTGGGACGACATCCTCGGCAACCGTCTGAACCTGGGGAAGCTCTGGCTCCATCAGGATCAGGAAACCCGGCTGGCCGCGGCCGAAGCGCTCTATGCGCACGACTGGGAAGACGACGGCGCGAAGCACGCGCAGGCGGATGCGCTGGTGGCGTCCGCGCTGCGATTCCGGCCCGTGGCGGTCCGGAAGCTCCCGGTCGGACGGCGGGCGCGATCCCTCGCGCTCTCGACCCGGCCCGGGCCGGAGCTGGCGGCGTCCCTGCTTTCGGCGTACCACTTCGCCCACCGGGTGCCGCTCATGACCCAGTTCCTGGATGCCCTGGAGATCCCCCACAAGGACGGTCTCATCGACCCGGAGTACGAGGTGCATCTGACCGATCAATCCCGCTTGTCCCAGGCGACCGGATCGCTGTATGAAAAGCACCCGCCGGAACAGGTCGATCTCTACCTGGCGACGCTCTATCTCGCCGATCGGAAGACCTGGGGCCTGATCGGCACGGTCATGCAAGAGAGGCTCTCCAAGCAGAGTTCGCCGCAGAGCTGAGACCGGAATCGCTGGCGCGCTGTTCCGGTGGCGGAAGCGCCCGACAGGCCATCCCATCGCCGAAACGCCCGAGGCCGGTCCAATCGAGAAGCCCACGAGAGCTGATCCGATCGCGACAGCTTCCGAAAGACGATCCCATCGCCGAAACGCCGCGAGCTGATCCCCGAAACAGGATCGCCGGAGCGCTGATCCGATCCCCGAATCGCTTCGAGGCCCGGCGCTCCGGCTCATCCCAAAAGCCCTGCTCAGGTTCTCCAAGCGAAGGATCCGGTCGATCCTCGTGCCCGACTACAGGTGCAGGCTCAGGCCTCCGAACCACTCCTGCCGCGGACCCGGCTGGTAGGAGTTTCCATCGGGATCCGGCTCGGAGAAGGCGATGTACTTCCGGCCGAAGATGTTCCGCCCCGACACGCGGATCTCGGCGTCCAGGCCGTTCAACCGGAACTCGTAGGAACCGCGTACGCCCCAGAGCGTGAATCCGTCGACCGGACCCTCGAAGAGAGGCTGCCCATCGAACACGTGCAGGCCGCTCGAGTTCGTGGAATCGACCTGCCATTGCGTCTGCACCTCGCAGGTGACGCCCAGCGTCACCGGCGAGATGGGATGCCCTTCCACGTCCACGGTGAGCATGTGAGCCGGACAGTTCGGCAGCAGCTTCCCGTCCAGAGGCACGCCGAGCTCGCTTCCGCTCGTGTACTCGAAGTGGCTGTAGGTGTAGGCGACCTCGGTCATGACCTTCTGCACCGGATGATACCGGAGCTGGACTTCCACGCCGTAACGCTGGCTGGTGCCCACGTTGTTGTAGAAGGTCTCCAGGGGCCGCGAGTCGACGCGGTACCGGTCAAAATCGTTTTCGGTCTTCAGGTGGAACCCGGTGACGTCATAGGACAGATAGTCCTTGAGCGTTCCCCGGGCGCCCACCTCCTGTCCCTGCGACGTCGCCGGCACCAGGTGCGTGTTGAACCCGCCGTAGCCGTCGGGGTTGTTGGACAGCTCCTCGGTGGAAGGCGGCAGGAAGCCTCCGGACCAGTTGGCGAAGAGGTTCAGCTCGCTCCGGGGTGAATAGACCAGCCCCGCCAGCCCCGTCGCCTTGTGGAAGTTGGCGTCGCCGGTCTGGCTGACCGTGTCGGGGATCGGGAACATCAGGTCGGCGAGGTGGTTCTTCATGTCGTCGTAGCGACCGGATGCCGTCAACCCCCAATCCTGGCCGAGTTGGAGGCGATCCATGAGAAACACGCCCACGCCGCGCTGATTCACCCGCTGGTTGGCTTCGAGCCCGCCTTCCCGGGCCGTTCCCAGGTTGGCCAGCTTGTACTCGTCGAAGGTCTGCCACTGGACGTCGCTGCCGGCGCTGAGATGGTTGACGATCTGGCCCGAGCCGATCGTCCCCAGAGGCTGATGATAGTTGTACTGCAGCGTGAAACCGGGCGTGAGGTAGCTGTCGTGGGCCACGTTGTCGGGCACGGAGACGGCGCCGCGGGTCATCCGGAAGTAGGTGGCGCCTTGGAAATCGTGGTGATCGTTGATCCGGACCCGCCCGGTGATCCCGGAATAGAAGCGGTTGGTCCGGTAGTACTCGTCATAGGTGTTGGCGTCGGGGTTGGCCTGGCGCGGGTCTTCGACCACCTGCGTCCAGTTCAGACCTTCGGCATTCTCGTCGTAGTAATCGGTCCAGCCGACGATCTGGGTCAGATGCACGTTGGAAGTCGGGTTCCAGTGCACTTTCTCGTAGAAGTTCCGGGCGAACATGGCGGTGTGATCGCGGTAGCCGTCACCGGCGGCCCGGGAAAAGGACATCTCATAGTTGGCGTGCTCGTAGGTGCCCCCGGTCGTCGCGGTCGTCTTGTTGAAGTTGTACGAGCCGAACTCCGTCGAGACCCCTCCGTGGAACGTCCCCGAAGGACCGTCCTCCGACGTGAGGTTGATGACGCCGCCCGAGCCCCCGCCGCCGTAAAGGGCGGCCGACGGGCCGCGGATGACCTCGGCGCGGTTCACGACGGACCAGTCCACATCGTAGAGATCAGGCGCGACGCCGCTGGGATCGTTCAGGGGCAGTCCGTCCATCAACACCTTGATGCCGCGGACGCCGGCTTCGGTCAGGATTCCCTGGCCCCGGATGGAGACGTGGACGCGCTCGGCATCCATCTGATCGTCGATGCGCACGCCCGGCACGGTCTGCAGGGCTTCATCGATGGAGACTCCCCGGGGCATGGCCTCGAGCTGCTCGGGGCCCACGACCGTAACGGCGGCGGGCACCTTCTTCAGCGGGAGGCGGTCCCTCGATGCGGTCACGATGATCTCGAACGGATTCATATAGACGGAGGTGTCGGGATGGGCCGGCTGTCGGACCGCCGGAGGATCGGTGTTGCCCCCGGTCGATGCGTGGGCCGGATCCCACGCCGGACCAAACAACGCTGTCATGAGGACTGCGGCGACCATTGTCTGGCGCATATGTGCTCCCCCTTGCATGCCGTGGATTGTGTGCAGGACGGGAGCAGTCTTCACATTGCGAGTCGCAGTGTCAAGTTTGGACTTGGCGGATCGGCCAAAACATCGGCGCGGGGTATCGAGGGGCGAAGGACGCCCCCGAAGCGGCCCTTTTCCGGAGGACCGCGCCCCCGACCCGGAACGAGGCTAGGACCAGGACGAGACGATGGCCGGACCGGCGCTCTCGGGGATGTTCCCCGGGTTGATCGGCGGCACGAGCCCCAAGGCCCTGGTCACCGAAGGCATGATGAGCTTGTAGACCACCCAGCTTCCGTCTCTCCGACCCTCGACGATTCCGGCCTGCCGGAGAACGGCGAGGTGCTTGGAAACGGTGGTCTTGTCGAAGCCGACGAGCAGCGTGAGCTCGCCCGCCGTGCATTCTCCAAGGCTCAGACGGTCAATGATGATCAAGCGCGACCGGTTGGCCAGAGCCTTCAGGATGCGGATCAGCTCCGGGCGGGGGCGTTCCCGGACGGAAAGGCGCGGCCCAGTCTGGAAGTCATCGCGGTCGCCCGGATCCGGTTGGGTTCTCAACTCGGCCCGGGAATCGGCCCCGGAACCGGCGGTTTCGGCTCTGCGGACGAGATCGTGGGTAAGCATGGTTCCTGCTCCATTCGACGTGGGTCTGATCGCTCCGGCGTCTCGTTCCTGGCGTCCGGCGAAGGATGCTCCCTCTTTGTGAGCGAATGCGGGAGGCCATGTGAAGTTTCGGTGACATCGATGCCGGAGGCAGCGTGGAAGATGGAGGGCGGGTCCCGGGTCGAGGTCGACCCGTGTTGATCAAGCCGGTCGCATGAAAAAACCCGATTCTCCCGAACCGCCGGGAGGGAATATCATGGGCGTTTCCCGGAAGCGCGGGAGATTCGGCCTCTCGACGCGCCTGATCGTGGACTTCCTTGCGTGCAGGAGGGTGTAAACCATGCGGTCAACCTGGCATCGGCAGTGTCTGCCGGCTGTTTCTCTTCTCCTCGTCCTTATGGTGCTTGGATGTCAGCAGGTGAAAAGCGAGGCGGCGAAACTGGGCGGCACCGCTCGGGCCGCCACGCCGAAATCGGCCACGAGCCCGATCGAACGCGGCAAGTACCTCGTCACCGCGATGGGATGCAACGATTGCCACACGCCGTTCAAGATGGGCCAGAACGGTCCGGAGCCGGACATGACGCGGATGCTTTCGGGCCACCCGGCCGACCTCAAGATGTCGATGCCGGCGCTCCCGCCCGGCTGGGGCTTCATGGCCAACGAGACCAACACCGCGTTCGCCGGTCCCTGGGGCATCAGCTACGCCGCCAACCTCACGCCGGATGAAGAGACCGGCATCGGAGCCTGGGACGACGCCCTCTTCATCGACGCGATGCGGAACGGGCAGTACCACGGCGGCGGGCGCCCGATGCTTCCCCCCATGCCCTGGCAGTGGATCAAGGCCTTGAACGACGCCGATCTCAAAGCCATTTCCGCCTACCTGCATTCGATCCCGCCGATCAAGAATGCGGTGCCGGAGGCGACTCCGCCTGCCGGGGTCACGGGGCACTGACCGCGCCTGCTCGGGCTGGCGCTGCCGAACCTCGACAACGGCGGCGGCACGGATTGACGAAACCGGAATCGCGGCCTAACGTGTCACCGAAATGCGACGCATTCTCTCTCCAGGAGGAGTTGCACTCCTTCTGATCGCAGTCCTCTTCTCGGTTCGCCTGGGCCGCCTGCCGTTGACCGATCCCGACGAGGGCAGGAACGCCGAGGTGGCCCGGGAGATGCTCGTCTCCGGCTCCTGGATCGTCCCCACCTACGACGGGGTTCCCTACCTCGACAAGCCGGCCCTGTACTTCCGGACCGTGGCCGCCTCGTTCCGCGCCTTTGGATTCCACGAATGGGCCGCGCGCCTTCCGTCCGTCCTCTCCGCCCTGGCGCTGTTCGGGCTTCTGTACGCCTTCTGCCGCGGGATCTGGGGAGGCGGCGCCGCGGCGCTCGCGGTCCTCGTGGCCGCGGCCTCGCCCCTGGTCGTCATCTTCGCCCGCGCGGTGATCTTCGACATGCCCCTGGCGCTCTTTGTCTCGGCGGCGATTCTCGCGGTCTTCGAGGCGGAACGACGAGTCGGGCCCCCCCGGACGGAACCGGGGCAGACCCGGTGAACGTTCCGGTTTCGACCCTCGCGCTGCGGACCCCGGCGGAAGCGGGCGGGGCCGCAGCGAAGTCGGCGGGAGCAAGCCTCCAGGTTCGAACTTTTCACGCGCTGGCCGCCGCAGCGGCGGGAATCGCGACTCTGATCAAGGGGCCGGTCGGATTCCTTCTGCCGGCCCTCGTCGTCCTCGCGGTCCATCTGCCTTCGGGCCGGCGCGGGTTCCTGAAGCGGTGGCTGGCGCCCGTGAATCTGGCTCTCTTCCTGGCGATCACGCTTCCCTGGTTCATCCTGCTCTGCCGCGCGCGCCCGGATTTCCTTCGGTACGGACTCGTCGAGGAGTCGGTCCGCCGGTACCTCACGCCCGAATTCCATCGGACCGCTCCGTTCTATTACTACCTCCCTGTGATCGCCGGGGTCTTCTTTCCCTGGAGCCTCCTGCTTCCCGAATCGGCCGCGTTGGCCTGGAGGTGCCGGAAGCGCCTCGACCCGGCGGACCGGATGTTCCTGATCTGGGCTGTGGTCGTCATCGTCTTTTTCAGCCTGTCCCGGTCGAAGCTGCCGGGATACATCCTCACCGGAGTGATCGCGCTCGGGATCCTGACCGGGCGCCTTTTCGCTCGCGCTCTGCAGGATCAGAGCGGCGCCGCCGGACGAATCATCCGGCACGGCACGTGGGCGCTGCTGGGGGCGAGCGCCGTCCTGTCCGCCCTGCTCCTGCTGGAGGTCCATCACGCCGGACGTCTGGAAGCGCTCTTCCACTTTCACAGCGCGGAGCTCGAGAGAATGCGTCCGACGATGGGTCCGGTCGCGATCTCCCTCTGCGCCGTCGGATTCGCCTGCTGGCTTGCGGTCGGCGCGCGCCGGATCGAGGCAGCCCTGACCGGTTTTGTGCTGCTCCCGTTCCTGATCGTGACCGTCTGCCTCGACGGGCTCTGCGACGGGGTGCGGACCTCCAAGACGGTGGCCGAGTGGATCCTCGGCGGCGGGGGAGGCGTCCCCGGCGGGTCCGCCACGGTCGAAGCGATCGAATGTTTTCCGCCCGGGCTTCCTTTCTACCTCCGGACCCCGGTGGCGCTGATCTCAAAGGACGGGCATGAGCTGACCAGCAACTATCTGCTCTACTCCGATGGGCGAAGCCGGAGCACGGCCGGCTTCATCCCGATGGCGCGGCGGGACCGCTGGCTCGACAGCATCCATGGACGGCTGTTTCTGATCGGACAAGCCCGGAGTCTCGGACTCCTGGACTCGATCGGCACGGCCCGAGGATGCCAGCCGGTGAAGCTGCCTCCGCACTACTGGTGCCTCGCGGTTCCGGCCGCCCCGGCTGGAAGTGAACAGGCGCAGGCGCCCGAGAAACGGTGATGTGCGGGATCTGCGGTTTCGTTCGACTGAGCCGCGAGGCTCCGGTGAAACCGGACGACGTGGCGCGCATGATGGATCTCCTCATCCATCGCGGTCCGGACGAAACCGGAATCCAGAGAACGAACGGGACCGTCTTCGGCGCGACCCGCCTCGCCATCCGCGGGATCGCGGGCGGCCGGCAGCCGATCCTCGACCGGGAGACCGGCGTCCTGGTCGCCTGCAACGGCGAGATCGACAACGCCCCGGAGCTGCGCCGTTGGCTGGCGGCGCGCGGCCGGCACGTGGACGAAACCACGGACGTCGCGGTCATCCCCGCGCTCTATCTCGAGCTGGGCGGGGAATTCGTGCGGCGGCTGGCCGGCGCGTTCGCCGTCGCGGTCTGGGATCCGCGGGGTCCGCGTCTGCTCCTGGCCCGCGATCGGGCCGGCGAAAGGCCGCTCTTCTTCCAGGCCGGCGACGGATGGGTCCGGTTCGCCACCGAGATCGCCGCGATGGTCGGCCCCGACTTCGCCGATGGCGACCCGCCTGATCCGGATCCGGAATCCCTTGCCGCCTATCTCCGCTTCGGCTTCTTCGCCGCGCCCTCTTCTCCTTTCCGCGAGGTTCGCAAGGTGGGGCCGGCGCAGATCGTGACCTTTCGGCCGGAAGAGATCTCGACCCGGCGCTATTGGCGGTGGAAGGTCGGAGAAGTCCCCAAGAAGGCGCCGTCGGTCGATGGGTTCGACACCGTCTTCCGCAAAGCGGTGCGACGGCAAAGCGAAGCCGACGTGCCCTACGGGGTCTTCCTCAGCGGCGGCATCGACTCCTCGCTGGTGGCGGCCGTCGCCCGAAGCCTCCGGCCGCAGCGGCCCCTGACCGCGTACACGCTGCGTTTCGGCGAACCGTCCTACGACGAAGGCGACTGGGCGGAGCGGGTGGCGCGAATCCTCGGTTGCCGTTCTGTTGCGGTCTGGGTCCGCCCGGAGGATCTTCCGGCCGGCATCGCCGACCTGGTTCGGATGGTCGGGGAGCCGCTGGCCGATCCGGCCTGGGTGCCGACGGCGCTCCTGGCGCGACGGGCCGCCCTCGACGTGAAACTGGCTCTGGTTGGGGAAGGCGCGGATGAGATCTTCGGCGGCTATCCCACCTACCTCGGCGCCCGCGCGGCCGATTGGTACGGCCGGTGGCCGCGGATGGCCCGCCGCGCGGTGCGCGCGCTCGTGGAACGATGGCCGGCCAGCGACAACAAGGTCACCCTCTCCTTCCTGCTGAAGCGGTTCGTGGCCGCGGCCGGCCGGGACGGCATCGCCCGCCACCTCGAATGGGTCTCGAACATTCCGCCGGATCTCCTCGCCAATCTGGGAATCGAGCCGACTGCGCCGGAGTCGAGGCAGCTCAGTTCCGAAATCGCTGCGCCCGCGAGCCTCGGAAACGGGGACTCCGCTTCCGAACCGGGCGGCCCTTCGGACGGCCCGCGTCTCCTCGATCTGCTGCAAAGGAACGACCTCGAGACTTCGCTGGCGGAAGGGCTCCTGACCAAGGCCGACCGGGGAAGCATGACCTCGGCGGTGGAGCTGCGCGCTCCCTTTCTGGATCGCGCCGTTCTGGAGTGGGCGGCCGCACTTCCCGAAGAAGAGCGGGTTCGGGGCCTGACGACCAAGGTCTTTCTCAAGCGCTACGCGCTCCGCTACCTCCCGGCGGAGATCGTCCACCGCCGGAAGCGCGGGCTGTCCGTGCCGCTGTCCCGCTGGCTGCGCGGTCCTCTCCGGGACTGGGCCCGCGACCGCCTGGGCCATCCTCTGCTCGCCCGAGCGGGCATCGATCCGGAGGCGGCGCTCGAGCTGTTCGCGGAACACGAAGCCCGGCGCGCGGATCACGCCCGAGCCCTCTGGACGATCATCGTCCTGGATGAGTGGCTGCGGTGGCAGTCCGAGAACGCATTCGACGCGGAACCGGCCGAGATCCCGCGGCCGGATGAGCGCCGGCTCCCCGCTTGACTCGCCTCGTTCCTGCCCCTAGCATCCGCACGAATTCCGAAGACAACCCAGAGGGAATCCCATGCCAGCCAACCAGCCTCGCGCGGAGCGGGAGATGCAGGAAAACACCGGTCTTCCGGTCGACCTGTTCGACAAATGCGTCAAGTTCACCCGGGCCCGGGACGCCCAGCGGGCGGGCCTCTATCCCTACTTCGTCGCCATCTCCGGATCCGAGGGCACCGAGGTCTGGATCGACGGGCACCGCAAGATCATGCTGGGTTCGAACAACTATCTCGGTCTCACCCATGACCCGCGCGTGATGGAGGCGGCCGAGAAGGCCGCCCGGAAGTACGGCACCGGCTGCACCGGAAGCCGCTTCCTGAACGGCACCCTCGACCTGCACGAGCAGCTCGAAGAGGAGCTGGCCGCGTTCCTGCACAAGCCCGCAGCCCTCGTGTTCTCGACCGGATTTCAAACGAATCTCGGGATCATCTCCGCCGTGGTCGGACGGGACGATCTCGTCATCATCGACAAGCTCGACCACGCCTGCATCGTCGACGGAGCCGTCCTCTCCCAGGGATCCATCCTGCGTTACAACCACAACGACATGGACCATCTCGAGCGGATGCTCGAAAAGGCGCGCCGCACCCGCCCGCAATCGGGAGTCCTCATCGTGGTCGACGGGATTTTCAGCATGGAGGGGGACCTGGCCGATCTCCCGCGCATCGTCGCGCTGGCCGCCTCCTACGGCGCCCGCATCCTCGTGGACGAGGCGCACTCCATCGGCGTCATGGGTCCGACCGGAGCCGGAGTGGCGGAGCATTTCGGCCTGACCGAGGAGGCCGACCTGCTCATGGGGACCTTCTCCAAGTCCTTCGCCTCGATCGGAGGCGTGGCCGCCGGGGCGGATCAGATCATCCACTACATCAAGCATCACGCCCGGACCATGATCTTCAGCGCCTCCATGCCGCCGTACGCCGTGGCCACCGTCCAGGCATGCCTGCGGATCATGCGGGCCGAGCCGGAACGGCGGGAACAGCTCTGGCGGAACGCCGCGCGCCTCAAGGCGGGACTCGCGTCCCTGGGCTTCAACCTGGGCGGCACGGTGACTCCGATCATCCCGATCATCGTGGGAGAGAACGAACGCACCTTCATGTTCTGGAAGGTCCTGTTCGATCTGGGGATCTTCTCCAACCCGGTGATCGCGCCGGCCGTGCCGGAAAAGAGCTCCCGGATCCGGACCAGCGTGATGGCCACCCACACCGATGCCTTGATCGATGAGGCCCTGGACATCTTCAAGAAGGCCGGCCGGCAGGTCGGCCTGATCTGAGCCGAGCATGAGCCCTCTTCCCGACATCCAGGTGGAGCCGGCGCGGAGCCGCGCCGACCTTTCGGCCTTCGTCGAGTTCCCATGGTCCGTCTACCGCGGCGACCCTCATTGGGTGCCGCCGCTTCGGGCCGACGTGAAGAAGATGCTCGATCCCGCCCACCACCCCTTCCACCAGCACGCCCAGGTGCAGTGTTTCCTGGCGCGGCGCGGCGCCCGATCCGGCGGCCGGCCGGCCGGACAGGTAGTGGGACGGATCGCCGCCATCGTGAACCGGGCTCACAACGAGTTTCACGGCGAGAAGACCGGCTTCTTCGGATTCTTCGAGACCCTGCCCGATCCCACCGTGCCGCCGTTTCTCTTCCAGGCCGCCGCCGGCTGGCTCAAGGAGCAGGGGATGGAGCGGATGCGGGGCCCGGCCAGCTTCTCCAGCAACGAGGAGTGGTCGCTCCTGGTGGACGGTTTCGACCGGTCTCCCATGGTCATGATGACCTACAACCCTCCCGCCTACGCGAGCTACCTGGAGGACTTCGGTTTCCGGAAGGCCAAGGACCTCGTGGCCTACTACCTCGACAACCAGACCATACCGGAGCGCCTGCTCCGGGCGGCCGACCGCCTCGAGCGGGAGAGCGGAGTCGTGATCCGGACCTTGAACATGAAGCGCTTCGCCGAGGAGGTCGGCCGCGTGCGGGAGGTGTACAACTCCGCCTGGGAGCGGAACTGGGGATTCGTGCCCATGACCGAGGCGGAGATCGAGCACATGGCCAAGGAGCTCAAGCCCGCGGTCGATCCCGACATCTTTCTCTTCGCCGAAAAGGACGGCCGTCCCGTCGGCTTCGCCATGGCCCTGCCCGATCTCAACCGCGCGCTCCAGAAGGCCAACGGCCGGCTCTTCCCCTTCGGCCTGATCAAGATCCTGATCGAGGCGAAGAAGATCCATGAGCTTCGGGTCCTCGCCCTCGGGCTGGTGCCGGAATATCGGCGCAAGGGCATCGACGCGCTGATGTACCTCCGCCTGTTCCAGAACGGAGTCCGTCGCGGCTACACGGCCGGGGAGTTCTCCTGGATCCTGGAGGACAATCAGGCGATGCGAAGGCCGATGGAGAACCTGGGCGCGCGCGTCTACAAGACCTATCGCGTCTACGACTACCCGCTCGCGCCGTGAGCCCCTCGCCGGCCGCGCCGCGGCCCCGCTCTGAGACCAGGGACCGGGCCGCGGGTTCGATCCCGTCCCCGCAGACCGTCCAGCAGACGAGCCTGTTCGCGCAGACGCACCCGGTGCTGGTAACGGGCGGCACGGGATTCGTGGGCTCGCACCTGGTCGAAGCCCTGGTCCGGCGGGGCTACAAGGTTCGTCTGCTCATCCGCCGCACGAGCAGCCTGCGCTGGCTGGAAGGGATTCCGGTCGAATACGCGTACGGGGATGTCCGCGACAAGGCGTCGCTCGCCGGCGCCTGCATCGGCATCAAGAGCGTCTTCCACTTCGGCGGCCTGATCCGGGCCCACTCCGCCGCCGATTTCCAGGCCGCGAACGGCGCGGGCACCCGCAACCTGGCTGAGGCCCTGGCCGAACGGGGCATTCCGGGCGGCTTCTTCGTCTACTGCAGCAGCATGGCGGCGGCAGGCCCGGCCGTGGCCGTCGAGCGCGATCCCGAGCCCGTCCGCACCGAATCGGATCCGCCGACTCCGGTCACGGCCTACGGCCGGAGCAAGCTGGCGGGAGAGGTCGGACTTCGCGAGGTGGCTGATTCACACGGGCGTTTCCGCCATGTCATCCTGCGCCCGCCGGCCGTCTACGGTCCGCGCGACGAAGCCGTCCTTCTCCTCTTCAGCATCATCCGTCATGGATTTCTTCTCGCGCCCATGACCGCGGCCAGCCGGCTCAGTCTCATCTACGTCGCCGATCTCGTCGACGGCGCGCTCAAAGCGGCGGAGGTCGGGGCTCGTGGAACCTATTATCTGTCGGACGGCGGAGTCTATACTTGGGCCCAGGTGGGAAGACAGCTCGCCGATCTCATGGACGTGGAGGTGAGACACGTGCGCGTGCCGCGTTTGGCGGCCATGCTGGCCGCCGCCGGCGCCGAAGCCTGGGGGTTCCTCACCCGGCGTCCGGCCGTGCTCAGCCGGGCGCGCGTCCACGACATCTGGCAGGCCCACTGGGTCTGTTCGCCCGAGAAAGCGAAACGTGACTGGGGCTTCGAGCCCCGTTTCCCTCTCGAACGTGGATTGGAGGAGACTCTGACGTGGTACCGGCTCAACCAGTGGTTGTAGTCCGCCTCATCAGGAACGCCCGGCCCGAACGGCGGATGCCCCCGCCTGGCCGGAGAGAGAATGACGCCGGATAGCCGTCCTTTCGCGACCCCAGCCGAGCTGACGACGGCCCGGGGACGAAGCGAATCCGCCGGGCCGATTTCGCTGGCCGGCCGGCCCCTCTGGGGTTATCAGCCCGCCGACGTCGTCGTCATGACCTACCTGGCGGCCGTCTGCGCGATCATCGCGGTGGGCCACGCCCGCCTTCCCTTCTGGGCCCCGATTCTTCTGGCGCACCTGGCGCTGCTGGCCGGGATCGGGCTCCTGCGTCTGGCGCCCCGGAATCCACCGCAACCCCTGCAGTTCCTGCGGGAGTCCTATCCGCTCTGGCTCATGGCGGCCGCCTATCTGGAGCTGGGCCGGATCGACCTCGCGCTCACCGGCCGCTATCACGACGTCTGGGTGCTCCGTCTGGACCAGGCCTTCTTCGGCACGCATCCAAACGCCTGGCTGGCCTCCCGGTTCTCCTATCCGCCCCTGAGCGAGTTCCTCCACTTCTGCTACCTCTTCTACATCCTGCTCGTGCCGATCCTCGGGCTGACCCTCTACTTCCAGAGAAGAGTCCACGTCTTCCGCGTGTTCGCGACCACCGCGGCCCTCACCATGTACTCGTGCTACCTCACCTTCATGCTCTTTCCGGTCCAGGGCCCCTACTACACGTTCCCGAGGCTGCACCTCACGGGGTTCTTTCCCGGATTGGTCCAGGCCTACCTGCAGAACGGCGCGGCGGTCGGAGCCGCCTTTCCCTCCTCGCACGTGGCCGGCGCCATCATGGTGGCGGTGATGGCGCACCGATTCTCCCGCCGGCTTTCCTACGCCCTCATTCTTCTCGCGCTCGGCATCGCCGTGGGCACGGTCTACGGGGGGTTCCACTACGCCATCGACTCGCTCACGGGTCTGGTTTTCGGGCTCTTGACGGCGTTTCTCGGACCCCGCCTCCATGCCGCACTCCTCCGGCGAATCCGGCTGGCGCACATCCGGTTCCGTTTTCCCCATCTCCGACTCGGCCCGACCAGGGACGCGGCGAGGGCCCGGGAGATGACGGGACAACGACCGGCGGGAATCGGATCTCAGCGCTCAGCATCACGCCGCCGTCAGCCGAACTAACCGATTGAAAGCACAGTGCCATGGGCGGCGAGTCCGCCTAGGGAGCGAGCGGACTCCGGCGCAGTCAAACCGAAGCTCCAGAGGACTTCGGGCCAGGAACTGCCGTTCGAGAGGGCTTGAACTTGAATCTGCGGCCGAAGATCGGGCTCACCATCGTGGGGACGTTCCTCGTCCTGATGATGTTCCAGTACGCCGGTTCCCTGCGCCTCGTGGCGCACAGCGTCCGGATCGCCGAGCGCCAGTCCGCCGACCTGAACATCGAGCGCGCTCGAGGCGCCATCGACGACAAAACGGACAATCTCAGCAAGATGGCGGGGGACTACGCCATCTGGGACGACTGCTACGACTTCATGCGGACGCGCAAGGCGTCGTTCATCAGCTCCAACTTCGCGGCCACGACGGAGGCCTTCACTCTCGACGTCAACCTCGTGGTCTTCGCCGACACCGCGGGCTCGGTCTTCTACAGCACCGGGTATGATCTCGAGCGCGGCATCCAGGTGCCCTGCCCGCTCGCCGCAGGCTCGCCGTTCCCTTTTCCCGAGCTGCTGCGGCTGAAAAGCGGGCCCAAGGACGAGGTCAAGGGCCTGGAGATCTATCGCGGCCGGCCCGTTCTGCTGGCGTCCCGGCCCATTCTCCATACCGACGGCAGCGGCCCGTGCCGCGGCCATGTCATTCTCGGGCTCTTTCTGGATGGGAAGCAGATCCAGGAACTGGACCAGACCACCCAGCTCACCGTCTCGGTCGCGCCGTGGGAGGGACCGGCCCGGGCCCCGGAAACCGCCGTCCCCGCCTCGGCGCGCCTGGAATCCGGCTCCGTGATCGCCTGGCCGGCGAGCGATCAGACTCTTACCGCCACGACCGTGCTCCCCGATCTCGCCGGGAATCCCGCGGCCTCGCTGCGGATCGATCTGCCGAGGGTCGTTCATCTGCAAGAGGAGGCCATGCTGCGGATCTTCGCGGTCGGCCTCCTCGGCGTCGGCCTGGCTGTCGGCCTCATCAGCATCCTGCTTCTGCGGAGCCTCCTCATCAAACGGCTCCTGACGCTGTCGGACATCGTGACGCGGATCGCCGCGCGCGGTTTCGTCGCCGAGCGCGTGCCCGCTCCCGGCCGCGATGAGCTGTCCGTCCTGGCGGCGGGAATCAACCTGATGCTCGAGGCCCTGGAGCACGAAGGGCAGGAGCTTCAGGCGGCGCGGGAGAGAGCGGAGCAGGCGAGCAAGGCCAAGGGGGACTTCCTGGCCAACATGAGCCACGAGATCCGCACGCCCATGAACGGCGTGATCGGGATGACCGCCACCCTTCTGCGGTCGGAGCTGACCGCCAAGCAACAGGAGATCGCGGGGCACATCGAGCGGTCGGCGGAAAACCTGCTCTCGGTGATCAACGACATCCTCGATTTCTCCAAGATCGAGGCCGGACGCCTGAGCGTCGATCCGATCCCGATGGACCTCGAGGACCTCCTCTGGGAGGTGGGAAGGCTCCATTCCTTCGCGGCGGCCGGAAAGTCCCTGCGGCTGGTCGTTCGGGCGGCGCCGGATCTGCCCCGGTGGATCGTCGCCGATCCGGTCCGTTTGCGTCAGATCCTGCACAATCTCGTGGGCAATGCGATCAAGTTCACGGAACGCGGGCAGGTGGTGCTGGCGGCGGGGCGGGATGAGCGCGAGGGCCGGGACGGGTTCCTGCGCTTTCAGGTCCGGGACACCGGCATCGGCATCGCGGAGGACGGAACCAGCCGGATCTTCGGGGAGTTCGAGCAGGCGGATTCTTCCACGACGCGGAGATTCGGAGGAACCGGGCTGGGCCTGGCCATTACCCGGCGTCTCGTCCAATTGATGGGCGGCACGATTGAAGTCGCCAGTCGTTTGGGGGAGGGCTCGACCTTCACCGTCGCTCTTCCCCTTTCGGATCATCCGGTTGCGGCGGATTCGCCGCCGGACTGGTCGGACTTTCGCGTCCTCATGGTCGACGACAACGCGGATCAGCGCGAGGCCTACCTCGAAATGGCCGCGGACTGGCGTCTTCGCGCGACCGTGGCGGATTCCGGCGCCTCGGCTTTCGACGCTCTCGAAGAGGCTGCGGCGGAAGACGACCCGTACGGGGCGGTCCTGCTCCACGATCCTCTGCCGGATCTGGACGGCAGCGCGTTCCACGACGGCCTGGAGGCCAACCCCGGCTTGAAGGGAACCGCGATCATCCTCCTGAACTCCTCTCTGGCGCAGCCGGATTCCGGGGAGGACTCGGCTTCCAGCGTGGTGGCTCGCCTGTCCGAGCCGGCCAGCCCGATCGAGATCCTTGAAGCCTTGACCGGCGGGCGCTTCCACGCCCTGGAGCTGTCGATCGATCCGGACGTCCGATCCGATCCCGCGAAGCTGGATGAAGCGAAGACCCCGTCCCGCATGCCCTGGTCCGGCGTTCCCCGAGTTCTCGTCGTGGACGACACCATCATAAACCAGTTGGTGGCCGAGCACGCCCTGGCCGACCTGGGTTGCATCGTGGATGTCGCCGGCAGCGGGCGCCGCGCGCTGGAAAGAGCGGAACAGTTCCGATACGACCTGATCCTCATGGATTGCCTCATGCCCGAAATGGACGGGCTCGAGACCACCGCCAGGATCCGGGCCCGGGAAGGATCGAAGGGGCGCGTTCCCATCGTGGCCATGACCGCGGACGTATCCCCCGAAAGCCGCAAGGCATGCCGGGCGGCGGGCATGGATGACTTCCTGGCCAAGCCCTTCCGTCCCGAAGCGCTCTCCCTGGTGCTCTCCCGAGTCCTCGGCGAGGCGAAGCCGGAATCGGCTCCCGTTCCGGAACCAGCGGCCGCCTCCCTCGAGGACAAGACCCGCCGGCGCCATCCGGCAGGTCCGGATCTGGCCGCCCAGTTGATCGAGATCTACTTCCAGGAGGCGCCAGCGCATCGGGCTTCCCTCCAGCGGGCCGTCGCCGGACAGAATGCGGCTGAAACGAGTTTCCATGCCCACGCCCTCAAGGGAATGGCGGGAAATCTGGATCTGCGCGAGCTGCACCAGACGCTGTCCGACCTGGAGACCGCCGGACGCGCCGGACATCTCGAGAGGACAGGCGACCTCTGGGCGCGGGCGGATCGCCTATACGTCGAGACCGAACGGGAGCTGCAGGAGATCCTGGCGAAGCTTCAAGGCGAAAGGAAGAAGACCGAGCCGCCGCTGGCGGCCTGACCAGGCGCTCGTCCACGACTCTTCGCAGGTCGGCACGGGCGGAATGCCAACGCCGGGGATCGTGGGAGCGGTTCGACAACGGTTGAAGGGAGTTCGACGCCATGAAGATGATGATTCTCGATGACGTCCTGATGAACATCCGCCTCCTGGAACATGCGCTCCAGGGCTTCGGCCAGGTCGACAGCTTCCAGAATCCGGATCAGGCCCTGGAGAACCTCTGGGCGGCGTATATCACGCACCAGCCCTATGACCTCCTCTTCCTGGACATCGTCATGCCCTCGGTGAGCGGACTCGACCTCCTGACCCAGGTCGTGGCCCTGGGAAAGAACTACCCGGATCGAAAGAAGACCCGGATCGTGATGGTCACTTCCAAGGGCGAACGGGACAGCGTGGTGCTGGCGATCCAGCGGGGAGCGTCCGGCTATGTCCTCAAACCCTTTCAGATCGACCGGATCCATGAGGAGATCAACCGTCTGATCGCGGCCAACGCCGATTCCGAGGCCGATCGACCGGGCGGACCCACCTTCCCCGGCTCATCGAGGGCCGCCTAGCCGGGGCCAGAAGCTCCTTGCCAGCCCGCAGCCGGCCGCCTGGCCGAGGCCCTAGAAACTCCTTGCCACCCCACCCCTGCTTCTGGAAAATCAGTCCGTGCTGGGACTTGGATCATTTCTCAGCCCGTGGTGTGCGCCGTCGGCCGGAAGGACTCCGTCCGAAGGTCGCTCGAAGGAAGCGTGCGTGGTTCCGCCCCGCTATCCGAAAGTGGCAGAGGAGGGAATCGTCGATGAAGTTATTGAAGATTTCGGGATTCATGCTTGCCGTCGTGCTGCTGTGCGGCACGACCGCCGCCCGGGCCGACGTCACGCCGGTCAATGGCCCGCATTCTGACGTTGACGCCGTACGCGGGCGGGATCTTCTGGAGCTCTGACATCGCTCTGGAGAACCAGTTCCTGATCGGCGGACGGGTTGGCATCATGGCCAACCGGTGGGTCGGCATCGAGGGGTATCTCAGCCGGATCTCCACCGACAACAAGTATCAGGTCACTCCCGAGCTCGCCGGTCATGACATCATTTTCAATACCCTGCAGTACGGCGGAGACCTGCTGGTCAACCTTCTTCCCAGCGGGCCGATCATCCCCTACGCCCTCGGCGGATGGCAGGGCGTCTATTTCAAGCCCAACCCCGCCTCATTGACCAATACCAGCAAGGCCGGACCGGAGGTCGGCGGCGGCCTCAGGATCCCGGTCGTTCCTCGGGTCGCCATCCGGGTCGAAGGCCGCGACGTGATGTGGAACTCCAAGAACCCTCCACCGGAACCCGGCCTGGCCATGCTCGTGACGCCGAACCTGACGCACAACCAGGTTTACACGCTCGGAGTGGAATTTGCGCTGGGCGGCTCGGTGATCCTGCCGGATGAGGACGCCGACGGAGTGCCGGACAAGGACGACCAGTGCCCGCACACCCCGCACGGCTGTCAGGTCGACGCCAAGGGTTGCCCGATCGATTCCGACGGCGATGGGGTCTGCGACGGCCTGGACCAGTGCTCCAACACGCCGAAGGGCTGCCAGGTCGACGCCAAGGGCTGCCCCCTCGATTCCGACGGCGACGGCGTGTGCGACGGGCTCGACCAGTGTCCCAACACGCCCAAGGGTTGTCAGGTCGACGCCAAGGGCTGCCCGATCGACTCCGACGGCGACGGCGTCTGTGACGGGCTCGATCAGTGCCCCGACACGCCGAAAGGCTGCCTGGTCGACGCCAAGGGCTGCCCGCTCGATTCCGACGGCGATGGCGTCTGCGACGGCCTCGACAAGTGCCCGAACACGCCGGCCGGCGCCAAGGTGGACAAGGACGGCTGCCCGATCGTCGTGAACGAGAAGGAAGTGGAACTCCTCGACACCGGCAAGATCACGGTCCACGAAATCCACTTCGCGACCGGCAAGTCGGACGTTCCGCCCGACGCCGATCCGATCCTGGACGAAATCGGAGGGATCCTGGTCCAGTGGCCGGAGCTTCGGATTGAAGTCGGCGGGTACACCGACAACGTCGGTTCCGCCAAATCCAACCTGGATCTGTCTCAGCGACGGGCCCAGGCCGTGATGGACTATCTGTTGCACAAATTCCAGCAGATCAAACCCGATCAGTTCACGGCCAAGGGCTACGGCCTGACCAATCCGGTCACCTCGAACGCGACGGTGGAAGGAAAGGCGCAGAACCGGCGCGTTGAATTCAAGGTCCTGAACCGGGAGGTCCTGGAGCGGGAGAAAGAGCGGCGGCAGATCCTGCAGAAGTAGCCGACGCGCTTCCGCCTGTCCATGGATGGCCGGCCGCTCGGATGATCGTCCGGGCGGCCGGCTTCCGTGATCAGGACGTGCGGCGCCGCAACGCCGGCGTCGTTCGTGACCGCCGGCGGCTCGGGTGATCGTCCGGGCGGCCGGCTTCCGTTTTCGGGACCGCGCGGCGCCGCCGTTCTCCGTTTCTTTCCGCAGCGCGATCGTGTAGCCTGCTGGCATGTCTTCCGATGGGAAGCCTGACCGGAGCCGCCAGGCGGAGAGCCGGGGATCGGGCTTCGCGATCTGGCTGGCTTTCGTCGGGCTGGTCGCGTTTCTCCTCGTTCTGGCCGTCAATCCGGCGCTCTTGAGCCGCTGGGCCGAGGACAACTCACTCGCTCCCGGGATCCTGTCCGGGCTGCGCCGCGCCCGAATCGCTTTGAGTTGCCTGGGAGTCGCGCTCCTCGGCCTGGGCCTCGCCGGCGCGCGCTTCCGCTTCTTCCGATTGCTGGATCGGCGGCGCCGGCTGGCGCGGTGGCTGACCATTCTGACCGGAACCGGTTTCGTCATCACCGTCCTGGAGCTGTTCTTCGCGGCCTATCCGGTTCCTTCGCTCCACCAGTCCGTCCCCTATGACATCTCGGCCTTCTCGATCAACCGCCTGGCCTCCTTCGATTACGACGTCCAGGGGACCGACCGGGGTTCGATCCGGTACCCGCTCCATGGCGGCTATCGCGGACCGGCCTTTCCGCCGGAGAAGCCGCCCGGAGAGTATCGGATCGCGATCCTGGGCGGATCCTTCGTCTTCGACATCTACGCGTCCGGAGAGAACGACTGGCCCCATCAGGTCGAGGAGCTGCTCCATCGGGACGGCTATCCCCGGGTGCGGGTGATCAACGGAGGCGTTCCCGGGCACAGCACTTTCGACGCCATCGGACGGCTGACCGGCGAGGTCGACCTGCTTCATCCGGACCTCGTCGTACTATGCGAGGCCTGGAACGACATCAAGTACTTCAACGAGATCAGTCCGCGGGAGACGCCGATGCGGGTCATCCGGCCGATGACCCGTCCGACCCACCGCGGTTATACGCTGGCCTGGCTGCGCAGCCTGCTCGATCAAACGCATACCTTCCGGCTGCTCTTCGCGCTCGGGCGCCGCCTTCGGAACGCCGGTCTGGAAGGCTATCACCGCGCCGGGGCGCTCGGCGACACGGTTTCCGCGATCGGCCCGGAGCAGTACCGCTTCAACCTCCGGAACTTCGTCGACATCTGCCGGAACGGCGGCATGCAACCGGTGCTCTTCACGCAACCGCATCTGCCGATGCCGGGCAACGAGTCCCGGGTCAAGCGCAAGGTCCGATACGATTACGTGCTCCTGACCCACCCGGCCGTCTGCCGGGCCTTCGAGCAGTGCGAGGAAGCCGCGCGGGACGTGAGCCGGGAGAAAGCCTGTCCGCTCCTGGATCTGTCCGGTCAGTACTCCGGCCGGGAAGAACTCCTGGCCGACCAGGTCCATCTGACCGAGACGGGCGACCGGACCGTGGCGCGGACGGTCGCCTCGTTCTTCGAGACGTTCATCCCCAAGGAAGACGGCGGCGCAACGCGCTGATCGCCAAGTCGATGGAGCGGCGCCGGGCCTCCCGCACCGCGGGATTCCAGCACGGGCGTTCTGAGGTCACCCAAGCTTGGGCATGACGCCTCGGTCGTCCAAGTCGGTCCACCCAAGCTTGGGTACGACGCCTCGGTCGTGTGAAGCGGTCCACCCAAGCTTGGGTACGACGCCTCATTCGTCTGAACTGGTCCACCCAAGCTTGGGTACGACGCCTCGGTCGTCCAACCCGGTCCACCTCCGCCCAGGTACGACGTCCTGGTCAACCAGGACGGCCCACCTCCGCGTGGGGGGCTCGTTCGGAGCGACGGGCTTGCTGCGATATCGACTCATGAACAGCGCTTCCACAACCGTCGTAGGTGTCGGCAGTTGCAGGGTCGCTGGCGTACCTGGCCCGACGGTGCTCCTGGACCACGAGGTGCACGGAGCGCCGCGCGAGCTGCTGCAACGCCCGATCCGCCGGCTCAGTCCTCCTGCAAAACTCGTTTCACGATCGCCTCGAAGATCGGCTCCTCTTTCGGCCCCTCGATCCGAGCCGCGACTCCGCCTTCGCAATCGATGACGACGGTGGTCGGCAAGGTCTCGATCGGGCCGTAAAGGGATGACGCCGTCCCTTCGTCGACGAGGACGGGAAAACCGACCCGGCTTTCCCGAACCAGCGGGCGAACCGCGCCGGCGCCGCCCGGGCTGAGAGAGACGCCGAGAACCTGAACGCCCTCGGCCTCGAGGCGCCGCCCCAGATCCACCAGGCGGGGTAACTCGGTCAGGCAGGGCTGGCAATCCGTCCGGAAGAAATCGATGAGAACGACTTTGCCGCGGTAGTCCGAGAGGCGGATCAGACGGCCACCCAGGTCGGCCAGGGCGAAGTCGGGAGCCGGCCGCCGGTCGGCGGGATCGGAGAGGCTCACGTTCAACTGGCCGGATACGGTCGACACGCGGGGTACTTCCCCCGGGTTCGCCCGATGCGACAAGGGATCCGCCTCCTCCCGGGCCTGCACGAGCCTCCGGGACTTCTCTTCGACCCCCAGCCGGTACCGTCGGACCGCCGTGAAGGTCGCCAGAATGAAGGCGATCAGCAACAGCCCCAGAAGCGGGGCGCGGATGACCCCGCCGAACCGGCCCGGTCGTTGGTTTGACATGTCCCCGATCCTCCCCGCGGATGGACCTCCGCCTACCGGAAGCTTACACCCAACGGGCGGTTCGTGACCGGCCGGCGGGAGGATCGTCCCATTCCGGTTGGCGGACACGGCAACGGGTCGAATCGGAGTGACCGCTCACGGGAGACGGAATCCACTCGAAGCGGAGCGATGAGCCACGGGGCATGGAGGGCGCCGCGGGAACGGAGAAAGGCCCCGGGTGCCGGAGAGTGATCCGGTCCCCAGGGCCTCGACTTCGGAGGGCGCGGCCACCGCCGCGCCTTCGTTGAACCCCGCGCTACTTGCCCTTCTTGGCGGGCTTCTTCGGGCTCTTCTTCGCCGGGGACTTCGTGCTTCCTGCCATGATTCCCTCCTTGGATCGGTTGGCGTGTCTCCTGAATTTCCGGGAACGCCCGGTGTGAAAGCTCCATTGGGGCTCTCGGACGCGCAGTATGCCGGGGGCATAAAGGAAGCGCAATAAAAATGATCGACCCGCTTGGAAAAAAGTCCGCCGTCCGACCATCAGCCCCCTTTGCACCCGCGATCGGCGACTGTTAGACTGCCCGCCAGCCAAGCGGCCCTCCGGGTTCCGCTCCCGGCGAACGCCGGGGCGGGCTCGGACAAAGGAGGTCACCCGTGCAGGACAGGCCGGACGGAGAGACGTGCGCGGTTCCGCGGGAAGGGCGGCTCCTCGAGGAGCTCGGCTCCCTCCGGACCGAGGTGGAAGGGCTGCGGCGCCTTCTGGAAGTGTCTCGGGGGTTGTCCTCGATCCTCGAGCCCGGCGCCCTTCTCGATGCCATCCTGGATTCGGCGATCCTCCTGACCGGAGCGCGCCGCGGGCTCCTGCTTGCACAGGAGGACGGCCGCCTTCGAGTCGTCCTGGCGCGCGGCGACCGGAAGGATTCCCTCGACCCGGATACGGTGCTCGTCTCCGAAACGCTGGCCGGCCGCTGCCTGGAAGAGAATCGGGTGATCCCCTACGACAACCTGGGAACGCAGCCGGAATTCCAGGAAGTGCGGTCGATCCGGGCTCTGTCCCTGGAGTCGGCGGTCTGCGTCCCCCTCCGGGAGCGGGGCGTGGCCCGCGGCGTTCTGTACCTCGACAGCTCCACGCCCGGGGTCAAGACCTCGCCCCGGGAGATCTCGCTTCTCGAAGCGTTCGCCGCCCAGGCCTCCATCTCGATGTGGAACGCCCGCCTGCTCCGCGAGTCCGAGGAGTCGCGGCTCATCCTCTCGCGACAGAACGCCGACCTGCGCGCCGAGGTCCAGGCCCGAAAGCCGCTCGGGGAGATCCTCGGGCAGAGCCCGGCGATGCAAAAGGTGTTCGACCGGATCCGGTTTCTCAAGGACACGGACCTGCCCGTCCTGCTCCTGGGGGAAAGCGGCACCGGGAAGGAGCTGGCGGCCCGGGCTCTGCATTACGAGGGGCTCCGCCGCGACGGACCTTTCGTCCCCGTCAACTGCGCCGGCCTTCCCGGCGAGCTGCTCGACAGCCTCATGTTCGGACATCGCAAGGGCGCTTTCACAGGCGCCGTCCAGGACATGCCCGGGCTGGTGGAGCAGGCCGAGGGAGGCACCCTGTTCCTGGACGAGATCGGGGACATGCCTTTGAGCCTCCAGGTCAAGCTCCTCCGATTCCTCGAATCGGGGGAATACCGGCGGGTGGGAGAATCGGATCTGCGGAAGGCGGGCGTCCGGGTTGTCTCGGCGACCAACCGGGACATCGGGGCCCTGGTGCGGGAGAAGTCCTTCCGGGAGGATCTCTTCTTCCGCCTGGCCGCCGTCTGCGTGGAGGTCCCACCCCTTCGCGACCGGCGCGAGGATCTGCCGGTTCTCATCTCTCATTTCACCGCCCGGGCCGAAGGGAAGATGGGCCGGAAGAGCGCCGGGCTGACCGCGGGAGCGCGCGCCTTTCTTCTCGGCCATCCCTGGCCCGGCAACGTGCGCCAGCTCAAGCACGCCGTCGAAGCCGCCTGCGCGCTCGTTCCGGAAGGGCAGGAAGTGGATGAGACGCTCCTCAGGATCCTCTTCCCGGCCGGAGAGCTTACGTCGCCGGGCGCGTCTCCGGCGCCCGGCGGATCGACTTCGTCGTGCCAGCCGTCGGACCCCCTGACGGGCCGGATGCTGAACGCCACGCCAAGCCAGGCTACGGACCCCATGACAGGTCCGATGCCGAGCTCCACCTGGGGAAGGCCGATGGAGCACGGAGCAGGCCGGATGCCGAGTTCCACGTCGGGCCGTCCGTCCGACCGGACGGGGTCTGAACAATCCGAGGCCGCGGAAACCCTCCGGACGGATCAGGAGATCCTGGAGGCGGTTCTGACGCGTTATGAGTGGAACGTGAGCAAGGCGGCGGAAGTCCTGGGGCTCAGCCGCCAATCGGTCTACAACCGGATCCGGATGTACAATCTGAGGCGGCCGTAGCGGCTGGGGCGGCACGTGCGGTTGACCCAGGGGGCCATGTCGAGATTTGTGCTCCCGCTGGTGGGCTCCCGCCCGCGACTGGGGTCCCCACCTTTATTGTGGGGACGACTCCCAAGGCGGGTTTACGCGTTGCCGTTTGCGGTCTTGAAGCGTACAATTGTGGCACAGGTGCATTCTGCAGGCGACTTGGCAAAGCGCTCGGCCGTTCCTCGCTGATTGGATAGGCGGGCACCGTAGCACGCGGCGACGAATGGAGGTCTGCAATGAACGATGGAGCTGGCTGGGTTCGGTCGAATCAGCGTCGCGGATCTGGCGCCCTCCTGCTGTTGGCGGGCCTCGTGGCGGGATCTTTCCATTCGGCAGCCGCGAAGGTCCTTCGAGTACCCCAAGCCTATCCGACGATTCAGGCGGCGCTGGACGCCTGCTCCGAGGGGGACTCGGTCTTGGTGACGGCCGGTACGTACACCGGACCCGCCAACCGGAACCTGGTCTTCCATGGGCTGGACGTGGCCCTGGTCTCTGAGTCGGGAGCGGCAGCAACCGTGATCGACTGCCAGGGTGTTCCGAACTGCCGTGGGATCGACCTGACGTTTTCCAAGGGTTCTCCCGTGATCGACGGCTTCACGCTCACCGGTGGTACAACGGATGGGGGCGGCATCGCCTGCGGGGGCACAACCGCTCCGACGATCCGGCACTGCGTCTTCACGAACAACAATGTCGATTTCCAGAACTTCGGCGGTGGTGGGATCCTGTGCGGCGAGTCATCCGCACCCGTCATCGAGGACTGCCTTATAACGCGGAACAGTTGCAGTGGCGGCGGAAGCGGCATTTCGTGCGCTGAAGGTGCGACGCCACAGATTCTGAATTGTACGATCACGCAGAATAGCGGCGGAGCGATGTTCGGTTTTGGAGGCGGCGTGAGCGCGACAGTGGGCGCATCCGGTTCCATGCTGATCCGCAACTGCGTGATCTCCGGCAACTCAGCCTATGCCGGCGGGGGTCTCGCGTCGGTGAATGAGACCATCCGCATGGAGAACTGCCAGGTCACGCAGAACTACGCCGAATACTCGGGGGGCCTGTATCTACAATGCTCCGCGGACATCATGGGCTGCACGATCGCCATGAACGGGGCCGGGATCTCCGAGGGGGGCGTGCTGCTTGCCGAGTGTCGAATGGCCCGTACGATTCTATGGGGGAACTGCGCGCCGTCCGCCCGGGACGGACTCATTTACGGATTGGTCCAGGTCGAGTGCTCCGATTACGATTCGACCGGACTTGTCGTGGGCCACAACTACCATCTTGCAGCCATGGGACCGCAGGTTCATGCTGATCCGCTGTTTTGTGGGCCGCTCCCATGCCCGACCTCGCAGGACATCTCTCCGGGCGGAGATTGGACGCTACGTTCCGATTCCCCCTGCCTCCCGCAGTTCAGCCCCTGCGGCCAGCAGATCGGCGCGTACGGCCTGGGCTGCACGGCGTCCGAGCCGGTCGGCGCCTGCTGCCTCGCCAACCACTCCTGCCTCGTGTTGACACGCCAGCAGTGCCAGGGGCTCCAAGGGATCTACGAAGGCGACAACTTCGGCTGCTATCCGAACCCATGCCTGGTCACGGCGATCGAGGAGACGACCTGGGGGAGGATCAAGAGCCGATTCCGGCCGTAGGAGCCGCTTCGGCCGGTGCGGTCGAGCCTCCCCGCTCCGTCCCGCCCGTCACCGTCGGAGACCGACCGGCGACTCGCGGGCACCACTGGCCCTCCGGCGCTGCCGGTGCGCTCGGTTACCCTCCGGGCGGACGGGAATGGATTTGGCGCCCGGAATCGAGGCGGTTTGGCGCTCCGGCGGCTCCGAGTCGCCGCCGCCACCCTATTTCACGTAGAGGATCCAGATATCCGAAATGCCGTTCTCGCTGTGGGTGTACGCCAGCCTGGTCCCGTCGGGCGACCACGACGGGAACCAGTCATCTCCCGGGTCGAAGGTGACCTGGGTCGGACTCTCCCCGTCGGAGGTCATGATCCAGATGTGATCATGCCCCGATCGATCGGAAGAGAACGCGATCTGCCTGCCGTCCGGAGACCAGCGGGGGTTTTCGTCGTTCCAGGAATCATGGGTCACCTGGTTCACGCCCGTACTGTCCTCTCGGATGGTCCAGATCTGGTAGTTTCCGCTCCGGTTGGAGCTGAACGCAATTCGAGCCTGGATCCGAGACCAATCCGAAACGTTGTTGTCCGAACCGGTGGTGACAAGCCGCGCCGGCCCTCCGGAGAGAAAGGCGATGCGGATATCCGAGGCGACCGGGGTCGGTGGAGTTTCCCAGGGCCCCCCGTAAAGATCGTGTAAGCGAGGCGGGTTCCATCCGGCGACCAGACAAATCCGCCGAGCTGGTCGTGTCCGGAGTTGACGGCCGTCGTCGATTGGGCTCCGGGGACGGCGGCCATGATGGCCACACCCCAATTGTCCTGTGGGGAAGGGAGGTCATTCTGGTCGAAGTAGTAGGCGATCTCCGTTCCGTCCGGTGACCATGCTGGATACAGTGCCGACCAGTATCCGCTGGTCATCTCGGATTGGAGCCCCCCGTTCACGGGCACCACGTACACCTGGAAATGGCCGTTCGCGACACCCCAGTCCGCTGCAAGGGCGATGCTCCGGCCATCAGGAGACCAGGCGGGCCAGCCCGCGCCGATTGGTGTGGAATGCTCGGTTCGTTGTGTGGGCCGCCCGAAGAATCCCCGGTGTACGGTCTGACGGTCTACAACGGGATCTGATCGCGGCGGGAACATTTTCCAACATACCGCCGGACAACGCCTGGTACGTTGCGCGGTGGTCCGGCAGTAGTTGGGAGCCGCTCAATCTCGGGATCAACGGCGAGGCGTACGCGGCGAACGTGTACTCCGGAAACCTGGTCGTGGGAGGGTACTTCACCAACGCTGGCGGCCGTCCTGCGGCCTCGATCGCGAGATGGGACGGCACGGCCTGGTGGCCGCTCGGGCCAGGGATCAGTGATGGCTTAGTGTATGCGCTCCTTCCCTTCGGGTCGAATCTCGTTGTCGGCGGCGGTTTCCACACGGCGGGGGGAAACCCTGCAAGAAGTATCGCGCCGTGGAATGGTACCACGTGGGCACCCATGTCCTCGGGGATAACCGGCGAAGTTCAGTCACTGGCCAATTACTATGGCACGTTGATTGCCGGCGGATACTTCACCCTGGCTTGCGGTCAACCGGCGAACTACATCGCTGCCTGGAACGGGACATCATGGCAGCCCCTCGGTTCGGGCATGAATGGTTATGTTGGCGCGTTGGTTGTCTACAATGGCGACCTGATCGCCGGTGGCGGTTTCACTGAGGCCGGCGGAAATCCTGCGGGGTACATCGCCCGGTGGGATGGGACCGCGTGGTCCCCCCTGGGAACCGGATTGAACTGGGCGGTTGCCTGTCTGACCGTCTACAACGGCGACCTGATCGCTGGCGGAGTGTTCACCATGGCCGGCGGCGACAGCGCCTACGCCGTCGCCCGCTGGGACGACCCCGCGATCGGGGCCTGCTGCCACGCCGACGGAAGCTGCACGGTCACGACTCAGGTGGACTGCACCCTACCGAGCACCTGGCAAGGGTCCTGCACAACCTGTAATCCGAATCCATGCCCGGCGGGCTGGGGCGCCTGCTGTCTGCCGGGATCGGGCTGCGTCCAGGTTTCGCCCGCAACGTGCCAGCAAAACGGAGGAACCTTCCTGGGCTACGGTGTTTCCTGCAGCACGGATCCTTGCCCAACATCCTCGGTCCGGACCGGGGAGGTCGCTCGATTTCTGCGGCCAGAGGCCGAGCCGAATCCGAGTGGAGGCCCGACGACGATCCGATACGGTTTGGCTGCTCCAGGGGAAGTCGTCCTGGACGTCCTCGATGTTTCCGGCCGGCAGATCCGGCGTCTCGTGAAGGAACGCGAGGACGGCGGTGTCCACTCGATTTCCTGGGACACTTTCAGCGATGCCGGCAGGCCTGTGCCGTCTGGAATCTACATGATTCGACTGGTAGCCGGACCCGGCGTATTGTCTAACAGGGTGCTGTTGATCCGGTAGGGATCGCGGCGCCCGAGAGCCCTTCCGATCCGGTTGCGATGCGCTGGGTGCGGAATCCGCGCGCTCAATTCCCTCTGGAGATCGTCTGCTGCCCGACCCCAACCCGCTGGCGGTAAAGAGCCGCGAACGGCCGCCCAGCCGCTACCGCACCCCCTCGCCCGGCACCTCTCCCACCGCGACCCGCACGCGCCGATCGGGTAGCAGGTACTTGTGCGCCACCTTGGCCGCTTCGGCGGGCGTCACGGCCCGGATCGCCGCCGGATATCCCCGATAGCCGTCCAGCCCGAGGCCGGCCATTTCCCAGAAGGCCAGCTCCCCCGCCAGCGCGCTGCTCGTCTGCACGTCGAGGTCATATCGGGCGAGGACCTTCTTCTTGGCGGTTTCCAGCTCGAAAGCCGAAATCGGCTCCTTGAGGAAGCGCAGGATGTCGGCGTCCACTTCCGCCGAGACGCGGCGATAGACTCCGGGAGACACGCCCATTTCGTTCTGGACCGATCCCTGCCCGATCCGCCGGTCCATGTGAAACCACGACCGGTAGGCGACTCCTTCGTCATAGACGTACTTGTAGAAGAACCGGTCGCCGAGGATCGCCGTGGCCAGCCGCATCGGCACATAGTCGGGATCGGCCGCGCCGGGCGCCAGCCACCCGTTGTTCCAGGTCGTCTGCTCCTGGTCCCGAAGAACGTGAAGGTCCAGCGCTTTCAGCGGGGGCTCGTCCCGGACGCCTCCGATCCGGATGGGTGAGCCGGCGGGAAGCGACTCGAACCGCCGGCGCGCCCACGATTCCACCGTCGCGGGATCGACCGGACCGACCACCACGATGACCAGGTTCCGGCCGGCCAGACTCGTCTTCCAGAAATCCCGGATCTGGTCCGGTGTGATGGAGCGGATCGTCTCCTCGTTTCCTTCCACCGGACTCCGGTACGGGGACCGGCGGTAGAGCGCCGCGAAGTACGCGCGGTTGGTGTTTTCGAACGGCCGGTCCGGCACCGTGCGGATGGAGGCCAGGATGTCGTCGCGGACCTTCTCGATCTCCTCCGCCGGGAACGTCGGCCGCGTCACGACGTCCGCCATGAGATCGAGGGCCGATTGCCAGTTCTCCTTCGGCACGTCGAGCCCGACCGTGATGAAGTCGGGTCCTCCGGAGGCGCCCAGGGACGCGCCGAGAGCGCCGGACCGATCCGCGATGTCGGTCACGCTGAGCCCCGCCGCGCCGTGGCTCAACAGCGAGGCGGTCAGGTTGGCGATCCCGGCCTGTCCGGGCGCCTCGGCCCACTGTCCGCCGCGAACCAGGACCGCGGCTCCGACCATCGCGGCGCCGGGAATCGGGTTCACGAGCAGGATCGTCCCGTTCGAAAGCGTGATCCGGGTCGGCAACGCCGACTGGCGCTCCGCGGCCGCCGCTCCGACCCTGGCGAGCCCACGCCATTCCTCGATCCAAGGCGCGGGATCGAACGCGGCGGCGGAGTCGGGACGCACCATCGACAGGTTGCCCCGTTCCGGACGAAGGTACGTTCGGACCACCCGGCTCACGTCATCGCCCGACACGCCTTGGATCAGCGCGGGATACCGATCCAGATCGAACGCGCTTCCCGTGAGCTCCGAGATCGCCAGCCCGGTCGCGCGGTCGAAGACCGTTTCCATCCCCCGCTCGTGCTGGGCCAGCAGGATCTTCTGCGCGCGCAACAGCTCGTCC
Organism: Candidatus Eiseniibacteriota bacterium; assembly: GCA_963833505.1. Taxonomy (GTDB): domain Bacteria; phylum Eisenbacteria; class RBG-16-71-46; order CAIMUX01; family CAIMUX01; genus CAWHYG01. The sequence continues at coordinate 48,830 of CAWHYG010000005.1, forward strand.
GCTCCCGGCGGATGATCCGCCAGCGCCTGGATCTCCCGCGCGATGGTTCCGAGCACTTCGCCGGTGTGGGCAGGCTCCATTTCCAGGCTGATTCCGAAATACGCCGGATCCACCCGCCGCTCGACCCATGCGGACACGGACACGGCTTGATTCGATCGGACCTTGAGAGCGGTCCAGAGCCGCGAGGAGCTGCCGGAGGCGAGAAGCGCCGCCGCCGTTTCCAGCGCCGGAATGTCGGCGTGGGAAGCCGGAGGGGTCGGAAAGGCCAGGATCGCGCGGGTCGTCGCGGTCGGCATCGCCTTCTCGGCCGATCGGAACGCGGTCTGCTCCGGTTCCGGCCGCCCCGGCTCGAAACAGGCGCCGCCGGCCGGCACCGCGCCCCAGCCCGCCGCGATCCGCGCCAGCAGGGAATCGGCGTCAAAATCTCCGACGAACGACAGGATCATCTGGTTGGGCACGTACCGCTCCTGGTAGAAGGTCCGGAAGGTCGAGAGATCGGCGCCCTCGATCACCTTCCGCGACCCGATCGTGTCGTTCCGGTAGGGATGGACCTGCCAGACCAGCTTCTCGAGCTGATAGGAGAGCTGGTAATCGGGGAGACCTTCATCCTGGTTGTACTCTTCGAGGACGACGTGGCGCTCAGTGTCGATCTTCTCCTGCGTCGGCACGAGGTGCAGCCACGCGTCGGTGGCCCGACGGAAGGCCTCGTCGAAGTTCTCCCGCGGCACGGTGAACCCGAAGTTCGTGTAGTCGTCGGTCGTATAACCGCCGCTCTCTTCGCCCAGCTCCTGCATGTGCCGCCGGAATTCGAGGGGCGCCTGATCCTTGGACCCTCCGCGGAAGATCAGGTGCTCGTAATAGTGCGAGAGCCCGGCGATTTCCGGAGTCTCGGTCCGGGAGCCGCCGCGCACGCAGAGGGACACGCCGATCAAAGGCCGGGCGTGGTTCTCCTCCAGGATGACGGTCAGGCCGTTCGAGAGCTTCTGGACGAAGATCCCCTCGCGCGCCGCCGCCGGCCCCGCGGACAACATCGAGATCGCAACCGTCAACGCGATCCATCCAGCGACTGCCGGCGCGATCGGACCGCGCTTCCGATGCCGCCGCGACCGTGTCGCGCGCTCCATTCCAGAACTCACCCGACACCTCCTCTGTGTGTCGCCGATGCGGCCGGCGTGCGATCCGGTTTCGATCCGGCCGGTCAGCGATCCTTCGATCCGGCCCGGCGTCCCGTTTCGATCCTGCCGGCGCGGCATCCCAGCGCCGCCCGTCGATCCTGCCGCCGCGCTCGCAAGACGTCATCTCAGGAATCCGAAGAGATTGTGCGCGGCCGGGGTTTTCCCGGCAATCAGGAAGCCGCATGCGATCTGCCGTGAAACTACGGTTCCGCGGCCCCGGACACCGGAGGGATCTCAGGCCCGCGGGCCCCCAGGACCTGTCCAGAATGGACTTCCGGCGTGTGGCCGCGTAGAATCCCAACTTGGAGGGCGTCGGGGCCGACCTCCAAGCAGCGAGGTTGTCATGCGTCACTTGCGTCTCCTATCAGACCTTCCGGTGATCTTCTCGACTCTGATGCTCCTGGCCGGAACCGTCGCTCGGGCCGGCGGAGACCCGACCGGAGGACAAACCGGACCGGCGACTCGAGAGGACGCCCGGACCTGGACGTCCGGCCATACCTCGGTGTCGGACCGGAGCTGGGATGAGTTCAAACGCTCCCTCACCTTCCGGCTTCCCGCCGACTACGCGACGCGGCCCAAGGTGGACATGTCCCGGACGTTGAACAAGGCCGCGCCGCTGCCGACGTACTGGGATTGGCGCAGGAAGAACGAAGTGACCCCGGTCAAGGATCAGGGGCAGTGCGGAAGCTGCTGGGCCTTCGCTTCGGTCGGCGCGCTCGAAGCCGGAGCGCTCCTGAACGACGGCGTCGTCTACGACCTGAGCGAACAGCAGGTTCTCTCGTGCAACAACCTGGGCGACGGCTGCGGCGGCGGGGATTTCGACGCCGCCTTTGACGTGTTCCATCGACTGGGCGCGGTCTCCGAAGATTGCATGCCCTATCTCGGACTGGATGGAATCAACTGCAGCTACACCTGCCGGCCCCAGGTCATGGCGGACAGCATGATCCAGTTGGACACATCCGTGGAGTCGATCAAGGCGGCGGTCTACACCTACGGACCTGTGGCCTGCGGCCTGGCCGTCCTCCCTGATTTCATGTCCTATACCAGTGGCTGCTACAACGACCGGACGACGATGGGCGAGGTCAATCACGCGGTCGTCATCGTCGGTTGGGACGATCTGGTCTGCAGCGGAGGAGCCTGGATCTGCAAGAACTCCTGGGGAACGGGCTGGGGAGACATGGGATTCTTCGAGATCGGCTACGGCTGCTGCTCGATCGGCGACGGAGCCGTGGTCTTCGTCGCCGACCCGCAGAACGTGGTGGAGATCGATCCGGTTCCCGTCAACACCCGGACCCAGACCGGCGGGCAGATCACCCTGCAGGCCCAGGTCGTGAGCAACACCAACGTTCCGGTCAACCAGGACTCCGTCAAGGTCACGTACCGCGTCAACGGAGGCGCCTGGAACCCGCTGCCTCTGCGAGCCGACAAGGACGCCGGGGTCTACGAGACGCAGATCGACGCCCCTCCGAAGCCGGCGACGGTGGACTACTACTTCACGGCCTGTGACCAGAATCACCATTCCAGCCGTTCCCCCAGCGCTCCGCAGAACGCCACCTACAGCTTTGACGTCGCCCGCATCTGGGACGATTTCGAGGGGGACGTGAGCGGCTGGACGGTGGGAGGCCCCGAAGACACCGCGACCAACGGAATCTGGGTTTGTGTCGCTCCCATCGGATCGGACTCCAAGCCCAGCTCCAATCACACCCCCGGCGGCAGCAAGTGCTGGATGACGGGCCAGGGCAAGCCCGGAGAAGACGACGACGTCGACGGAGGCCAGACGACCCTGACCAGTCCGATCTACGACCTCTCCGGATCGAAGTCCGCGTGGGTGAAGTACTGGCGCTGGTACTCGAACAATCGGGGGATGAATCCGAGTAGCGATCCCTGGGTGACGCAGGTCCGCCGCATCGGCGGCCCCTGGGTCGACCTCGAACGAACGTACCAATCAAGCAACAGGTGGGAGCAGGTCTCCGTGGATCTGCAGCAGGTTCTCGGCCCGAACCTCGAGCTGGTGCAGTTCCGCTTCATCGCGTCCGACAATCCTCCGCCCTCTCTGGTCGGCGCGGCGTTGGATGACTTCGAACTCCTGGCGGAGGACCCGCCTCCGGGCAAGCCGGTCTGGATGTCGCCCTATGCGCTGGTCCACGGCCCCGAGCTGCAGATCCCGTACGTCAGCGGCGTCGCCTCCGAGGCGCAGGTGTTCGACGTGACCGGCCGCGAGATCCGGCGGATTCCCATGAACTCCGGATCAGGAGAGATCAAGGTCCTCGTATGGGACGAGCGCGACGCGACCGGCAAGGCCGTTCCCTCCGGGGTCTATTTCTACTCCATGGGCCGGGGCAAGGACCTGCGGCAGGGACGCGTGGTCGTCGTGCGTTAGCCTCGGCAGGCCTTCGGGTCCGGTTGACCCGCCACCGGTTTTCTGCTTAGGCTTCCGGCCAGATGGCAGAGACCCGCAGAAGAAGCGGCGCAAGAAGGCGTCGCGCCGCCGCGAGCTGGTCCCAGATGAGCATCTGGCCCGGGACCGGCTCGGGTAATCCGACCGACCTCGTTCCCACGCGGGCTCTCTTGCGGGACCGCTCCTGCCCCCGTGTGCTCGACGCCATCCGGCAGGTGCGGGCGTTCTTCCCCGAGCTGGACGGCGTTCCCATCAAGGTGGGGCTGACCCGCCGCGCCGCCGGGCTCGCCGCGCGCGACGAAGCCTGGATCTGGATCAACCCCTATCGGATGCGCCGGCACACGATCTCGCACGAGCTCATCCACCTGCTGCAGGCGCGCGGGCTCATCCCCGGCGGAGAGAAGAGCGCCGATCTCTACGCGCTGGCGCGCCACCCGGTGCTGGTCGATGATCTGCCCTGCTACCTGCGCGTCCCGCGGTCCCTCCGGGCCGCGCACGGGAAGCAGCCGGGCCGGTTGGCGGGGCTATTCTGCCGGCTGGCGCGCGAGGCGATCGAGCGGCGGACGGCGGGACGACGCACCTACCTGCGCTGGTTCGAGACGGAGCTGGAACGAGCATGGCGCGGGATCGAAGAGGCGGCGCGATCGGAGACCGCGAGACCGGAGCCGGCCAGGCAGACCTTGTTGTTTCGAGCCTGACAGGTACGACAAGGAGGCATGAAATGCCGAAACAGGTGGACTGGAGCTACCTCCGCAAGGGCTGAACGACCTGCGCGAAGACGCAGGAGTTTCTTGCGCGCCGGAAGGTCCTGTACAACGAGATCGTCTTCACCCACCAGGTCAAGCTGGGCGCTCGGGAAGCGCTCCGGATGGCTCGCGAAGCGGACCGCGTGGTCGTGGCCAAGGGGAAGAAGATCACGGTCTTCGACATGAAGACCGATCCTCCGGATGACCGGACCCTTCTCGTGCACCTGCTGGGACCGACGGGGCACCTCCGGGCGCCCACCGTGCGCCAGGGATCGACCCTCCTGGTCGGTTTTCCCGAGAAGGAGTACGCCCTGCTCTTCGCTCACTGAGCGGGGCCCGAGCCGATCGGGACGGGATCGCGGTCGGAGGGGACACTCAGAGCACGATCGATTCCCGGGGCTCCGGCCGGGACAGATCCGGCGTCCACCAGAAATACTCGCCTTTGACGCCCGTCGAGGCGGCGAAGTGCGTTCCCCGCGCGTCGACGGCATAGACCGTGACCCCCGCCAGGAAGCCGCCCTCGAGCTTCTTCAGGTCGTCGACGGCCTCGCGGCACGCCTCCTCGGCCGTGGCGCCCTGTTGAAGACGGAGAACCACCGCCCGCGCCGTGACGGCCCGGATCGTCATCTCCCCGGTGTGCGTGCAGGCCGCGGCGCCGGCTCGAGAGTCGGCATAGTGGCCGGCGCCGACGATGGCGGAGTCTCCCAGCCGGCCGGGATACTTGAAGCCCCACCCGCAGGTGGTCGTGCCCGAGGCCAGGTCCAGTCCGTCGGAAGCCAGGGCGATCGCCGTATCCTTGACCGCGATCCGGTCGGCCGAGCGCCAGACGAGATCCGCCAGGGGGGCGTTCTCCAGGTCGGCCGCCTGATAGCCGTTTTGAGCGATCCACTCCTGCCATTCGGAAACGCTCTCGGGAGTCAGCAGATCCGCGGCCTCGGCGCCGATCTCCCGGGCGAAGCGGGCCGCTCCCTCTCCCGCCAGGAACACGTGCGGAAGGCGTTCCATGACGGCCCGCGCCACCGAAACCGGATGCAGATATCCCTGGAGCGCCGCGACCGAACCGGACAGCCGCGTTCTCCCGTGCATGAGGCTCGCGTCCAGCTCCACGGAGCCGAGCGCATTGGGCCATCCGCCCAGACCGACCGATCGTTCCGTGAGATCGCTTTCGGCTTCCCTCAGTGTCGCTTCCAGAACGTCCAGGAGAGGAGCGCGCCGGCGCAGGGCATCCACGCCGATGGTCACTCCGTTCCGGGCGCAGGAGTTGGCCAGAAGGAACATCGGCTTCTCAGCTCGCCGGCACCAGCCGTTCGGAGACCAGGAAACGATAGATCGCGTCCCCGATCTTCCGATCGGCCGCGGCGTTCGGGTGCGGATCGGTAATGCTCACCCAGTAGCGCTCGGCCCGCTCTCCGGCAAAGACCGGATAGAGGTCGAGAACCGGGATGCCGTTCGCGCGGCAGAAGCCGACGACGGCGTCGTGATAGGGATGGAGCGGATAGTCCGCCTCCCCCAGCGAGACCAGGGCCGGCAGGACCAGGACCGCGACACGGCCGCCGTCCTTCCCGGTGTCGGCTTTGAGATCGAGCAGCGCCTGGCGCGACTTCCGCCAGCCGGGACTGCCGTCCCGGAACTGCCGGACGTAGGCGCCGACGTAGCCCGTCCTCTTCACGCCCATCCTTCGGAGAAGCGCTCCGACCCGCGGCGACAGAAAAGCAAAGAAGTGGGATCGCTGTTTCAGGGAGACGATCTTCCCGCTGAGTCCCTCGGAGGCCGGCGCGACGCCCCCGCCGCCGCCTTCGGCGCCGGGGCCGGAGGGCTCGTCGACGTCGTTGAAGAGATAGCCGACGAGCACCAGGTCCGGTTTCAGGCCCGAACCGTTTTCCCGATAGGTCGCCAGCTCCTGCACCGTGTTATATCCCTCGACCCCCGCGTTCATGACCTCGTACCGCGGGGCGGTCGACCCGCTGGCGTTCAACTCGCGCTCGAGCACCTGGAGATAGGTGTCTTCGAACTTCACGCCGGTTCCGAAGGTGTAGGAGTCTCCCAACCCGAGGATCCGGTAGGTGCCCGGCGCCTTCTCGCGCGAGGCCTCGCCGCCCCGCTGGCCGAGACTGTTCGTCCTGATGATGACTCCGTTGCGGAGCACGGTCCGGTCCGGAAAATAGCCCCACAGCCGGTCGCTTCCCTTCAGCATCTCGACCAGGGGCTGGCGGTCCGAACGGGGCTCGAACAGGCGAACGCCGACCTCTCCGAGCGCGCCGATCAGGACGGCGGTCGCGGCGAGCAAGCAGAGGTTGATCAGGAATCCCCGAAACCCCGATCTGGCCTTTCCGGCGGCATCCATGGGAGTCCTTCCTTCGTTTCGAATCTCCAGCCCTGCATCGCGAGGAACGCCTCGGCTCCCCGTGAGCCGGATGGAGGATATCATGGGCGGGAATCCGCGCGGCCGGTTAGGCTGAGGATAATCGGGTTGCGCCCGCGTGTGCCTTCCGGGCATCTCCGATGCTTCGCGACGGGCGATCATGAAATTGCGGGCGGCCCGCTCACGGCCTCACGGGAAAGGAGACACTGTGCGCCTGGCACTTCCGGCCGATCGCCGGCCTTTCGTACTCGCGGTTCTGGTTGCGTCGCTCATGGTCCCGGGACTTCCCCGGAGTTCCTGCGCCCAGGTCCGCACCAGCTTCGGTTTTCACGGATGGGGGCCGCGCCTCGGCCTGACCGTCACTCCGGATCAGGTCCATCTCGGACTCCACGCCGATTTCGGGGACTTCGCGCCGCGGGTCCGCTTTCAGCCGAACGTGGAGCTGGGGTTCGGAGATCACGAGAGGGTCGGGGCCATCAACGCGGAGGCCTTCTACCGGTTTCTGCCCGACGGGGACCTCTGGAATCCCTATCTCGGAGGAGGGTTGGGCCTCAACCTCGTCAGTTTCAGCGGCGAGGGATTCCACCACGACTCGGAGACGGATCTGGGGCTGAACCTCCTGGGCGGCGTCGAAAAGGAGATCATGCCCGGCAACCGGGTATTCGCCGAGATGAAGGTGGGGCTGGTGGATTCGCCCGACCTCAAGATCACCGCCGGATGGACCTTCTTGAACGCGAGACGCTGAGCGGGACGAGGGACGGAGACGCCCGGAACGGATCGCCGGGCTGAACGAGAGTCAGGGACGCCCGAAAGAGGTCGCCGGGCTGGTCACGAATCAGGGGCGCCCGAAGGCGCCCCTGACCCTGAGCCTCGGCCGAGCCCGCTCAGCGCGGACTCAAACCATCCGGTAGAAGCAGCAGCAATGCGTCGAAGCGCCCGGCTTGCTCAGGCGTCAGAAGCGCCTCGATCGCCGAGACCGCCTGCTTCTCGATCTGCCGGCCCTGCGCGAGGGCATCGGAGAGAGTCAGCGTTCCCGCGCCCACCTGCTGCAGCAAGGCGCGGCGCTGAGGAAGCGTCCCCTCCAGGATCTGCTTCACCTGGGCCGTCTGGCTGTCCGAGAGACCGAGAACCCGGCCGAGGAAGGCCACGTGCCGGTCCACCTCGGTTTCGAGATTCTGGAGCCTCTGCTGGACCATGTCGCCGAGGCGGGTCTTCCGCATCTGGACCACCTGGGCCCATTGATCGGCGGTCAGGATCGATTGCATCTGGGTATCGAGGTCCTGGCGCGCCGCCTGGGTCTGGGTCCTCGCCTGGTCGGCGGTCAGGCTACCCGCCTTTTCCGCGGCGTGGATCTGTTCCAGCTTGGTCCGCATCGCCGTGAAGTCCTCCTGGAGCTTCGCTTTCTGGTCCGCGGACAGATTCAGCGACTTCGCCAGCTTGCCGGGAATTCCGGTGCCTGGCCGACCCGGACCCATCCAGCGGCCGTTCGTCGGATGCTGCGCCGTCCTTCGCGCCGCCAGGAACTTGGCCAGGACGATGAACTGATCGGGCGAGAGAATCCGCGAGGACTGCTCGAGAAACGTCATCATCGGCGGCGGCGCCAGGTCGGCTGAACCGGATCCTTCGGCGTTCTGCGCTCCGCGGCCGCGGAACCAGCCTCTCGCGCCGCCGGCGTGGCCCTGCTTCACCCGCGCCTGCCGGGCCGCATTCAAGCTGTCGAGCACGGCCGACATCTGCGTGCGTTGATCCGCCGAGAGATTCAGATCGGCCGGCAGGTCGCTCAGGGTCAGTGCCGGAGCCCCCCCCTGGACGTTGGCCGACATCGGCGCCGAAACGGCGTTCACCCCGTTGTTCTGGCTCGAGGATTCGTTCTGGCAGCCGGAGAGCGCGATCCAGGTGGACATTCCGGCCGTGAGCGCCAGAACGGCCAGAAGGCGCGCGCCGGACGACCCACGGACCACCGCCCCGACCGATCGTGCCGTGACCCGAGAAAGTGAATGCATGGCCGGGATCCTCATAAGGTTCCTCCAATCTCAAAACCCTGGCCGAGGCCTTCCGCCGCTGGCGGTCACACCCGGCCCGGTTCCCGTCCCACCTCGTTGTGAACACCTGAAACTACCCAGACGATGTTGCAGAGATGTGGCGGCCGGATGGGAAAGATGGATGAGGAACTGGCGGCCGTGTCTCACCGGCGCCCCGCGGATTCTGGGGCCACCGGCGGATGGAGCCCGAACGTTGCGACAAGCCAAGGCAGGGCGCGCCTGGAGCGCGCCCTGCCCGTCGATCCCATCTCAATCCGGCACGAGCCACCGGATCCGGAGGATCGTTGACCCGGGCTGCCGAAACGGCGATGGGGCGTTGTTCTTGCGAGGCTAGTGGGTCCTCTGGGAGCTCTTCGCCTCGTGCGCCCTTCGGGCCTTCGCGCTCATCGGCGGAGAGGTTCTCTGCAAGGGAACCCGGATCTCGGTAACGTACTCACCGGGCGGGACCTTGTCTCCCGGACCGACGATGTAGACCTCGACGGGAGGCCCGGCCGGCTTGTACCCGTGCTCGGGAACCCACTTGCCCAGGGCGTTCCAGACGTTCATGGAACCGTCATAGGGCCCGCGGAATCTGGCCACGGCGGCATACCTCATGGCCGGCATCTTCTCGATCTTGACCGCCCCTTTACCGCGAACGTTCGCCACCGTGGGCACGCCCACCTTGCAGGCGAGGTTCGAGGGGGTCGTCGAGGTCGGATCGACCGGCAGGACGGCGAACGGCCGCCCGGTGGGCTTGCCTCCGCTGATGAACCACGTATTGATCTTGGTGAAAGCGTCGCCCACCATGGCTGAATAGGCCTCGCCGATCCCGGCCATTCCCGGTCTGTAACCGCTCGGCGGCGTGTAGTCGGAGGCTCGCTCTTCGACCACGGCCACCGCCTCTGACGGGAACCTCATGACCTGGATGTGACCGAGCATTTGCGCCCTGGCCGCTCCCGACTGAGTCGCCTTGGCCGCGGACCTCTTGGCCCCGGTTGCAGCGAACCCAACACCGGCAGAGCAGATGATCAGCAGGGCGATAACCGACAGTCTCTTCATTACGACCTCCTGAGCTGGTTTCGTGTCCCGGAAACCTCAACGAACCGAGTCCCTGGTTCATCACCGAAACGTGATGAGGCCTCGCGTCCGGCGCTGCGCGCGTTGGGTGGTTAATCGACGGGGGGTCGGGGCTTCTTGAGCTTGAGGAAACAAACCGGCCGCGACCGCGTCGTCAGGAGGGATCGACCGGCAATTCCACGACCAGCCGCGCCCCGCCTTCGGAGCGGTTCTCGGCTCGGACGGTCCCGCCGTGCATGCGGACGATCTCGCGAACGATGGCCAGCCCCAGGCCGGTTCCCACGCTGCTGCGCGACGGATCCGCCCGGTAGAAACGGTCGAAAACATGCGGCAGGTCCGCGGCCGGGAATCCCGGCCCGTCGTCGCACACGAAGAGGCGCGCCCATCCGGGGGGCCCGCCGTTTCCAGACTCCACGGAGACTTGAACTTCTCCCCCGCGAGGGACGTAACGAAGCGCGTTCGTCAGGAGATTGTCCAGGACCTGCTCGAGCCTGCGGCCGTCCGCCTTGACGTAAATCGGCCCATCCGGACCAGTCCAGCGAAGTCGAAGGCCCGCCTCCGCGAACAGCGGTTGAAACCGTCGCATCGACTCGCAGCAAAGTCCGGCCCAGTCCAGGTCGACCACATCCGGGCCGGCCGCGCCGGCTTCCAGCCGGGCGAGGTCCAGGAGATCGGCGATGAGATGGTCCATGCGCCGCGATTCCGCGAGGATGTCCCGCACCCAGGACTCCCGCTCCGTTTCGGTCGCGGGCACCCGGGGATCGATCAGCGTTTCGGCATACCCGCGGATCGAGGTCAAAGGCGTGGAAAGCTCGTGGGTGACATCGGCGAGGAATCGGCGGCGTTGTTGTTCGGCCGCCTCCACCGTCCGGCGCGCGGACTCGAGGTTCTCCGTCATCCGGTTGAGGTTCTCCGCCAGGCGGCCGACTTCATCCCGGCCGGAGTCGGGCACGCGCGCCGCGAAATCCCCCGACGCCACGCGAAGCGCGTGCTCCTCCAGGGTTCGCAGGCGGCGCGTGAGGATCCGGAACAGCAGGAATCCAGCGCTTCCGGCCAGCAGCGCGGCCACGGGAAGGAACAGGATGCCAAGGCGCGGCGCTCCCGCGGGCCACTGGAACGCCTCGCGCCCGGGCACCAGGGCCGCGACGGTCCCGACCTGTCCTCCGGCCAGCTCCACCGGCGCGCGCTTGAGGATGCGGGAAAGACCCGGCCCTCGCGCGCCTCCGAACCGGGGTTCAGGCTCGCCCGGCGATCCCGCTTCGGGATTGCCCGCCGGCTCCCGCTCGAGCTGCGAGCTGTCAGCCGATTCGGCACCCGGCCTGGGCGGCCCGCCGACATGATCGACCTCGGCTTCCGGCGGAGGCGGCTGTTGAGCGAGCAGGCCGGCGGCTTCGCGTCTTCGCGGCCCGAGATATCGATCGGCCGCAACGACCTTTCCGTCCGCGCTGCGATAAACCAGGAGGATCGGCCCCCGGCTTTGGGTCACGGACGCCAGAACACGGTCGATTCTCGCCCGGGGATCCGCTTCGAGTGCCCGGGAGACGGCGGCCGCTCCGGCCCGCGACAAGGCTTCGGCCTGGCTTTCAGCCCAGTGGCGCGCGGCCGGTCGCACGACGGCGAAGACCAGAAGCGCCTGGAGCGCGATCCCCACCACCAGAACAGCGAGAAACGCGCCGCTGAAGGTCCAGAGCAGACTCGAGGATCGAAATGGTCTCAAGGCGCGCCTCGCCATGCCCTCTCGGGAGTGCCTCGTCATGCCCCTTCCGGAAAGCGATAGCCCGCTCCCCAGACCGTCTGGATATATCGGGGCCGGCTGGGATCGGCCTCGATCCGATGCCGCAAGCGGCTGACCAGGCTGTCGATCGAACGGGCGTCCACGACCCGTTCCTCGCCCCAGACGTGACGGAGAAGCTCATCCCTCGTGAAGACGCGGCCGGGGCGGTGCGCCAGGAAGTGCAGGAGATCGAACTCCAGAGTGGTCAGCTCGATGCGCTGGCCGTCGCGTTCAGCGACTCGCCGGGCGGGATCGATGAGGAGGCTGCCCCGCCGGATCGGCTCATGGTTCGAGCTGGCTCCCGATCGCCGGAGGAGCGCCCGGACCCGCGCGACCAGCTCCCGCGGGCTGAACGGCTTGGTCAGATAGTCGTCGGCCCCGATCTCGAAACCAAGAACCTTGTCCGCTTCGCTGCTGCGCGCGGTCAGCATGAGGACGGGAACTTCGCTCTCCCTCCGCACCCGCCGGCAGACCTCAAGCCCGTCCGCGCCCGGGATCATCAGGTCGAGCACAAGGAGAGAAGGCGCCTCGCGCCCGAATTCCTTGAGAGCGGTGTCGCCGTCGGCCGCGATCCGACAGGTGAGCCCGGCCGCCTCGAGGTTCTTTTCCACCAGGCGGGCTATGCGCGGATCATCTTCGACGATGAGAACGGAAGGCATGACAACAACAGCCTGGATCCGGCCGCCGCGCGCGTCAAGAGCGCCGCTTCATGCCCTGGAGGCCGGTCTCCGATGCACCACCGTCGCCGAAGCCTGATCGCCCGGAAGCAGCACCATCTCGGCCACGTTCACGTGCTGCGGCCGGGTCGCGCAATAGACCACGGCATCGGCCACGTCGTCCGGAGTCAGGGGCGTCATTCCCTGATAGACCTTGGCGGCGCGATCAAGGTCGCCATGGAAGCGGACAAGGCTGAACTCCGTTTCCACCATTCCGGGATCGATCGTCGTGACCCGGACTCCGGTCCCGTTCAAGTCGATCATCAGGCCCTTGGTGATGGCGCGTTCGGCGAACTTGCTCCCGCAGTAGACGTTGCCTCCCGGATAGACCTCACGGCCCGCGATCGAGCCGATGTTGATCACGTGCCCGCGTCCCCGCTCCACCATCCCCGGCACGACCGCCCGGGTGACCCAGAGAAGCCCTTTCACATTGGTGTCGATCATCTCCTCCCAGTCCTCGACCTCGCCGAGGTGCAGCTTGTCCAGGCCCCGGGAAAGCCCGGCGTTGTTCAGAAGAACGTCGATCGGCTTCCAGGCGTCGGACAGTCCGGCCACCGCGTCTTCTACCGCTTCCCGATCGCGGACGTCCAGGTCGAAGGCCAGGAGATCGCATCCCTCGCCCCGCAGCTCCGCGGTCAGGGCTTCGATCCGGTCCAGCCTGCGGGCGGAGAGGATCAGACGGGCTCCTTCCCGAGCGAGAGCCCGGGCCGCGGATCGCCCGATTCCGCTGCTTGCACCCGTGATGAAGGCGATCCGGCCAGGCAAACGCATCGAGCCCTCGTTCATGATTCGTCCCTTCGCCGGTTCCGGACCGGCAATCGAAGCACGTCCTGGGCGACGCGCTGCTCCTCTTCTTCCAGCAGATCGCCGAGCGTCACCGTCGCCCACCGGTCCCTGAGGCCGGCCTCGAGGTCGAGAAGGACCCGATCGGCCGGAGCATCGGGCCGGGCCGTGGCCGCTCGGCGCAGGGACGTTCCCTGTTCGATCAGGCAGGTGACGATGTCATGGACCGCGATTCGATCCGGGGGACGGGCCGGCGCGACACCGACCTCGCGGCCGGCGCCGGTCACGACGTGCAGGATGCCGCCGTCCACCAGCGTTTCGGCCACCGAGCGCACGAGACGGAGGGGCAGTCGCAGACGATGGGCGAGGTTGACGAGATCGGGAGCCTGGCTTTCGTCGTGGTAGCTGCGGGCCGACGCCAAAGCGAGATGCAGGGCCACCCGAATCCGCTCCCGCATGCTGGCGCGAAGCGCCCCCTCTTCGAGCCGGATGTCCTCGGCCGCGTCGCGCGCGAACGCGAGCGGGCCCCGAAGAGCACGACGATCCAGCTCACGAAGACCCACATGAGAAAGAGGGGGATCGCCGCGAGGGAGCCGTAGAGCGTTCCGTACTGCGAGGCATGTCGCATGTAAGCGCCGTAGCCTGACTTCGAGATGTCCCAGAGGACTCCCGCCACCAGGCCGGCGGGCAGCGAGGCCCGGAGCCGCACGCGGACGTTCGGCATGATCGTATAGAGCAGCGTGAGCGCAAGTCCGGTCAGAACCGGCGGCACCAGGCGGAATCCGACCAGGCACAGTTGCCGGATGACGGGCGTAAGGGACGCGATCCAGGTGTGGACCGCCCAGGTCCGGACGCTGGCCGTGGCGGAGAGCGAAAGCCCGATCAGGATCGGGCCGAAGACCACGAGCGTCGTATAGGTCGAAAAGCGCTGGAAGAGCGACCGGCCGCGATGAACGCCCCAGATATCGTTGAACGCCGACTCGATCGCGTTCAAGAGGCCGAGCATCCCGCCCACGAGCACCAGGATCGACAGGCCCCGGAAGGCTCCGGAGCGGGCGCTTTCAAAGAAGGTGTAGAGCCAGGCGCGCACCTGTTCCTGGCTACCGGCCGAGAGGTTGTCGATCAGGAAGGTCTCGAGCCGGTCCTGCAGGCCGGGCAGGGCGCCGAAGGCCCGAAGGATGGAGAGAGCGATCACGAGCACCGGGCCGAAGCTGAGCAGGGTCGTAAAGGTCATGGCCGCGGCGCGAAGCTGGATCCGGCCGGCCGTGAATCCCTTGACGAAGAGAACTCCAACACGAAGCTGGCGGTAGGCAAACGCCTGCCAGCGCGGCAGATGGGCGACGTCAGCGTCCCAGATCCGGTCCCGCAGGAAATCCAGCACGGAGGTGTGGATCCGGCGAAGGCGTTGGAGTCGATCCCTCATGAGGTTCGGATTCTAGGGTCAGAGCCCCTGTTCGGTCGAGCCAATTGCCGTTGCCGGGATCGGATCGCGCCGGCGGCGGAACACGCGGCACCCCGGATCAAGTTGCATTCAAGTTGCACTTGCGGCTGTTCAAAGCAAGGCAACACGGATCCGGTCGCGCCGGTTCCCCGATCCGGGCGCCTCAGCGGGCCTCCGTCGACGGCCATCCTCGGGGCGTGTCGCCCTCCCTTCGGTCCGCCAACGCCTCGCGCGATCGGCAATGCGACCCCGCTCATCGCCCGCGCCCTGACCCGAGCCTCGCGGGAGTCATCGATCCACCACGCCCCGAACGTCGTCCGCCGGGCTTTCTTTCGCTCCACCAATCAGCTATAATGACTACGTCTTTGGGCGATTTCTCCGGCCGGCCGCCGGTGTCCTGTCTCCACCTCCGACAACGGAAAGGACGGCGTCGATGTCCCGCCACGGGCAACTCTGGCATCTTGCTCCTCTCGTCTTGGCTTTGGTTCTGTGCGCATTCGTTTCCGGCGCGGCTGGGGCCGCCGTCGCCCCGCGAGACGCCGCTCCCGCCGACATTTCCCAGCAGGCTCCGGCGACGAATCCTCCCGAGGCCAATCCGCTTCCGATCGGCATGACCCCGGAAGAAGAGAAGCTCAAGGATCAGATCGGCACCTACACGCTCGACACGGCGCCGCCGCCCGGGCCCGGCATCCGCCAGTGCGCCGAGTGGGAACCGGTCACCGGAGCCCTGGTCCGGTACCCGTTCGGCCTGCCCTATGACATCCTGGCGGAGATGGCGAAGAACATCGAGCTCTGGGTGCTGGTGGCGGATCAGTCGGAACAGAACGCCTGCTCCGCCGCTCTGCAGAGCAACGGCGTGAACATGGCCAACGTCCGATTCGTCCAGTGCGCCACCAACTCCATCTGGACGCGCGACTACGGCCCGCAGTTCGAGTTCGACGCCAACGGCGATCAGGGCATCATCGATCACCATTACAACCGCCCGCGGCCGGATGATGACAAGGTCAACTACTACCTCGGACCGGCCTGGGACCTTCCCGTCTACGGCACGCCTCTCGTCCACACCGGCGGCAACTACATGTGCGACGGGCACGACAATGCCATCTCCACCGATCTGGTCTGGGATGAGAACCCGAGCCTGACCCACGACCAGATCGCCGCCATCATGCAGAGCTATCTGGGCATCAACACCTACCACGTGGTGCCGGACATCGAGCCGAGCGGCATCCACCACATCGACTGCTGGGCCAAGTTCCTGGACGAACGGACCCTTCTGGTCAAGCAGGTGGATCCGACGAATCCGTATTACAACGCCATCGAGCAGGACGTCGCGCTGTTCAGGACTTTCACGGACGCCTACGGCCAGCCGTACAAGATCGTCCGCGTGCTCTGCGGGCCGACCCAGGGGGACGTCGCCTCCTACACCAATTCCATCCTCCTGAACAACAAGTGCTTCGTCCCGCAGTTCGGCATCTCGACCGACGCCGCGGCGCTCCAGACCTACCAGAACGCCCTGCCCGGCTACGAGGTCATCGGCTACACCGGATCCTGGCTGCCGGATGACGCCATCCACTGCCGGATCATGGGAATCCATGACAAGTACATGCTGCGGGTGGATGTGGCGCCGCTTCCCGACACCGTCATGACCACGGGCAGCATCCGGCTGGACGCGTTGGTCGACGATCGCAGCGGAGCCGGGCTCAAGCCGGATTCCCTTCTCGTTTACTGGCGGACATTCGGCCAGCTCAATTTCACGCCCCTCACCATGGCCCCGACCGGCGCGCCCGACTCCTTCTACGTGAACATTCCGCCCCAGCCGGCCGGAACTCTCGTCCAGTACTACGTCTTCGCCGCCGATCAATCGAACCGCCGGGAGACGCGCCCCCCCTCGGCGCCCGCCGGCTTCTACTCCGTCCGCGTTCTCGACACGGCCGGCGTTCCCGCCGGATCGGTCCCGGCGCCCTTCGCGCTGTCTCTCTCCGGCGCGAATCCCTTCCGCGATGGAGCGGAGCTCCGCTTCCGGATCCCCGTCGCCGGGCCGGTCAAGCTCACCGTGGCGGACATTTCAGGAAGGGAGATCGCGACCGTGCTGGCGCGGGATCTGCCGGCCGGAGAGCATAGCGTCCGCTGGGACGGCCGGCTCGACGGCGGCGCGGCGGCGCCCAACGGAATCTACTTCTTCCGCCTGACGACCGCAGGCGGCCTGACGGAATGCCGGAGGGGCGTGCTCATCCGCTGATCGGGAACGACCGGTCAAGGCGGGCACTGGGGCCACTTTCCACTGCGGGCGGGGGTGGCCTTCGCCCAGGCGAGGATCTGGTAACTTCTATACCCCAGAACGCCGCAGACGGCCAAACCGAACGCCGGCGATCCGACGGATTTGCGGAATTGCGGCGCCGCGCGGCGGGCCATCGGACTGGGTCGAGTCAGCGGGAGTCTGCCCCGGCCGGCTCCACGTCATGAATCTTCCTCAGGTCGATCCCGACCCTCCCATCCCCGGACGGCAGGAACATATCCGCGAACCTTGCCCCCCACAGCACTTCGTGATGCTTGTAGGAGGAGCGGCTGTACACGGTCTGGGAGAACGTCTCGTCCACCGCCGTGAAGAGGATGAGGAACTCGGCCTCGGATGCGGCCAGTTGCTCGGGGTTGACGCCGTGAAGTGGGCTCGACTCGTCGATATCGTGAACGACGACCCACTGGAGCGGAAGGAAGACGACTTTCGGACGCTCGAGGGAAAGCGGGTGGAAACGATGAACGCTCCTGCCGCCGTCCCTCTCGGTCCAGGCCAGAACCAAGGTGACCGTCCCTTCGATGAGTTGACTGGTTCGCACGTTGGCCAGCCGGAACATGAACGCCGTGCGGCCGCGATAGGGGGCGATGACCGCGTGGCGGCTGAAGAGGATCTGCGCGTTCGGCCGGGAGAAACGGGCGAAGAGGAGCCCGGTTGCGAGAGCGAACCCCAGCAGGCCGACCAATGCCTCGATCGTCGCCACGGAGTTTGCGGCGAGCCCGCTCGGGCTCAATCGCCCGTAGCCGATCGTGGCCAGAGTCTGGACACTGAAGAAGAACGCCTCCAGGATACGCTCTCCCGGCGTGTGGGCCGCCGATCCAAGGAGCGCATCCGTCCCGCACGCCGTGTAGGCCAGGGCGAAGAGAAGGTTGGTGAGGAAGTAGGCTCCGGCGAGGATGGTGAAGAAGTACGGCCATGGCATGGTCAGGAACGCGTGGAAGAGATTGAGCCGCCGCCAGAGAGGATGGCCCGATCGGACCACGTTGAACGAACCGTCGCGGTTGAGGAACCGGAGCCTGGACTGCTCGGCCACGCGGGTGCCGAAACCGAGATCGCGGTTGATCTGCTCCGTCGTGGGGAACTCCTGGTCCTCCATGCCGCCGGCGCTCGGGACCCGCTCCTCCGTTCCCGCCGAGCTCATGGCCGGACCCCCCGGCCGCCGCGCCCCTTCACCCCCGCATCCCGTAGAAGACCTGCATGAGCAGATGAAAGCGCCGGATGAACTCGCAGGCGCTTTCCGCGACGAGATCGACGGAGCGGGAATCGACCGGCTCGACGCCGGGGACGAGGCGCGCCGCCAGTCCGGCCTCGGCGCGGTGGAACTCGATGCGGGCGCGGATCGGCAGCTCCGGACGGTAGACCCGGCAATCTCCCTGAAGGGCTCGGGCCACCGCCCGCGCCGCGGCCGCGCGGATCCTTGCTCGACAAGCCTCCAAAGGCTCGAGGAGCGCGGATTGATAACCGTACCCGAGCTTTGTTTCCACGAACTCAACCTCGGGGAGAACCGCTGCGATCTCGTCCCGGAGCGCGCGCTCGCCCGTCACGAGCCCGACTGGAACGTTGAAGGCGCCCGCTTGAACGGCGTTGATCAGGGTTTCACCCGCCGAGATCCGGTTCAGCCAGACCTCGCGAACGGCCTCGACGGAATAGGTGTGGGTGAGGACGCCGCCGGCGGCCGGCGGTCCCGGATGGTAACCGATGAAGAGAGCGAGGCCGAAGCTCTCGTCCAGGCCTTGGAGCATGTCGACCACGGGAGTCCACCCGGCGATGAGCCGCGCTGCCGGGTGAAGCCGGTCGGGAAGGATGTTGATCGCCGAGCCGTGAGCGTCGCGGACCACGACCTCGGTCGCTCCGCCTTCGAGCGCGCCGGTCACGGCAGAGTTGACGTCTTCCGTCATCCAAAGCCGCGCGTGCCCGTAGTCCGGGCTCTGGGACCCGGTCTGCTTGGAGGAGGTGATCCCGCAGATCCCCTCCATGTCGGCGGAGATGAAGACTTTCACGTTTGCCCCCCAGCAGGATTCCGGAGGCCCGGACGGCCTCCGGAATCTCGCTCAGTCTTCGGCTAGCTCCCGATCCTCTCGGAGAGTCCGCTCCGCGACTCCTTCAGGAGGTACTCCACTTCCGCCGCCAGCGCCTTCTCATGGCCCGGCTCGTAGCCGAGGGAGTGGAAGATGATCCGCCCGTCCCGATCGATGACGAGGGTGGTCGGGGTCGCCTTCACTCCGAAGAGCTTGCCGCTGACGTGCTGGTCGTCCATGACGATCGGGAAGGTGATGCCGACAGAAGTGGCGAATTGCTTGGAGAGTCCAGGACGGTTGGTGGTGTCGACGGCGAGAACGGTAAAGCCCTGCTTCTGGTACCGCTTGTGAATGTCCTCAAGGTGCGGGAACTCCGCACGGCAGGCGCCTCATGTTGGATGCCAGAAGTCGAGCATCACGATCTTGCCTCGAAAATCGGCCAGATGGATGGTCGAGCCGTTCCAGTCCTTGAGCGCAAAATCCGGAGCGGGGCGCGCATTCGCTTTCCGCTGCGCGTCGATCCGGCCGAAGACCTCCGGGACCGACCCGTGCAGACTCTGGGTCAGCGTCTTGACCTTGGCCCGCATCTCGGGATCTTCCTGGGAGACGAGCAGGTCGGCGTAGACGTCCCGCGCGTCCTTGGCCCGGCCGGCCTTCTCGTAGGCCTTCGCCAGGTGGCCGCGGATCTCCTCGTCGGGTTGATAGGCCGCGGCGCTTTCGAGCGCCTGCACCGCGGCCGGATAGTCCGCCTTCTGGTAGCAGGCCCAACCCTTCGTATCGAGGATGCTGCCCTTCGACGTGCTGTCGGCCGCGCGCGCGTAACCCGTGTCGGCCAGCTTGATGGCGTCATCCAGATCGGTGTTGTGATCCACGAGGTCCCAGGCGACGTCGTTGAATCCCTGGGAATCCGGGCGCGGATCCTTGAGCAGCGCCTCGATGACGCCGGCCTGGGCGTCCGGCTGGTGATCCCGGGCATGAACATAGGAGAAGTAGTAAAGCAGCCCGACGGACGCCGGGTTGGTCTCCGACTTCAGGTGTTCCTGGACGAAGGCGTCCGCTTGCTCTGGTGACTTCTTCCCCAGGATGCCCACCACCTGCGCGAGGGCATTCGCCCGGAACGTGCTGTTGGGATACTGGGAGAGGAAGTTGTTGAACGCCGCCAGTCGCGCGGTGGTGTCCGCCACTGCGACTGCCGACTTGATGGCGGACGTATCGGAAACCGCCGGGCTCGGGGCGCTCGCGGACCCAGAGGCAGGCGTCGCGGATTTCTTCTCCTTGGAACAGGTCGTCGAGGTGACAAGCAGCAGCGCCGCAGCCAGGAGCGGAACGAACCGGCGTAGGGATGACAACTCCGGGGATTTTGCTCTCATGAACTCCTCCTTCAATGCGAGCGGATCGCTTAGACCCTACCAGCCGCGTGGATCAGGTCGCAAGGCGCACTCCGAGCCGGCACCGCGTTGCGAGGCGCGGGAGCGGAGAAGGCAGCTCCTGCGACCGCCGATCCTGGCGCCATCAACGGCGGGATTCGCTTCGCGCTCTCGCCAGGCGCAACCTCGAACAAGGCGCAGATCCGGATCACCGGTCCTTTCCCGGCCTTTCCGGCCCGAATGCGTCCTCGCGACCCGGATCGGCGTTTCGTCGTGCGCGCCGGCGGCCCTCGTTGCGAAGAGCACCAGGATTGCGCAATGCATCGGCCACCTGCGGAGGAGACGATCCGAGCGGCCGATCGCGCCGCGATCCGACGGGAACACAGCAACCGCTCAACCGCGGCATGCGAACCCGCGCGACCGGCAGCGTCTCGCATGGCTGAATCAAGCCACCGAGCCACCGAAAAACAAACCGCCGCGGGAGAGAATCCTTCAGGTCGCGCGAGTCGGATCCGCAAATGTAAGATGGGACCAGGAAACCGGGCGGAGTGCGGCACGGGGGAGAGCGGCAGAGACCGGCGGAGAACCAGGTCGCTTGAGTCGAGCCGGCTGGACCCTTATATTGACAGGGTTCGATCCACAGGCCCGGAACCTCGAAGGGAACAATGCGTCAAGGCCTCCACATCTATCAGGGCCTTCGGCTCACTCAGACGCTGACGCCGCAGATGCGGATGAACCTGGAGCTGATCCAGGCGCCGATCCTCGAAGCGGTTGAAGAGCTCGAGCAGAAGGTCATGGTCAATCCCTGGCTGGAGCGGAACGAGGAGGCGACCGACCCGCGCTTCGTGCGCGACGCCGACCGCTCATCGACGGGAACGCAGCCCACTCCCAGGCAGGAAGCCGATTTCCAGGAAGCCGAAGCCTGGTTCGATTCGGATGCGGAGACCTGGCTCGATCCGGTCGCAGCCACGCCCTGGACGCACGAGGAATTCCCGGCGGACGAGACGTCCGGCGCCGTCGCGATCCACAATCCTTCCCCTTACGAGCAGCTCGAAGTCCAGATCCGCGAACTGGATCTTTCCCGCGAGGTGCAGACCCTGGCGATCCAGCTCTTGCCGAATCTCGACGAGCACGGATACATGTCCTTTCCCGAAGAGGAGCTGCTGGCCGCTTTCGGGATGCCCCCCGAGAAGCGGCCGGTTCTGGACCAGGCGCTGCACGTCCTGCGCTATCAGCTCGATCCGCCCGGCCTGGGCTGCCGGGACCAGAGCCATTCGTTCCTGGTCCAGCTCGAGCGGCACGAAAAGGGAGACTCGCTGGCCGCCCGCCTGATCCGCGAAGGCGCCTTGATCCACATCAAACCGCGGAATCTCGAATCGGTGGCGCGGAAGCTGGGCGTCACCGTGACCGACCTCCACGCGGCCCTGGAGGATCTCCATCGGCTCTGCCGGAATCCTCTTTCGCTGCTTGATCAGACGGTCGAGCCGACGCGGTATCCCGATCTCGTGGTCGAGAGGGTGGACGGGGACTGGCAGGTCAGCCTGAGCCATCCTCTGTCGGGGCGCTATCGCTACCGCGAAACCCGGATTCCCAGGAAAAGCGCGCTTGATCGCGAGGCCTCCGATAAGGGAGACAGCGAGGATCCGGCCGAGATCCTGCGCCGCCTGCGCCAGATGCGCCAGGACGCCCGGATGCTGGTCCGCGCCACCGAGTACCGCGACCGGACCCTGTATGAGATCGGGAACCAGCTCGTGCGCGAGCAGCGCGACTTCCTGGAAAAGGGCGAGGAGGCGTTGAAGCCGCTTCTCCAGAAGGAGCTGGCCGAGCGCCTCGGACTGAACGAGGCGACGGTTTCGCGGATCCTCAAGGAAAAGTTCATGCAGACGCCGAGGGGCGTGATTCCCCTGAGCGCGTTCTTCTCCCGCTCGATCACCAACCGCAAGGGAGAGAAGGTCGCGAACAAGGCGGTCATGGATGCCCTCTCACGGCTGATCGGCGAGGAAGAGGATCCCAGCCATCCGTGGAGCGATCAGGAGATCTCCGTCCTCCTGCGGCAGCGCGGATTCCCCATCAGCCGCCGCACGGTGACAAAATATCGGATGATCCTCTCCATCGGCGCGGCCGGCGATCGGAAGGCGCAGCGGAAGATCCAGGAGTCGACCGAAGCGTCGTAGTTCGGCGTGTCCCTTCGGGCGATGCGCGTCGAGCCCGGCATGCGCGCTGCCCCGCGCGCGCCCCGAACCCGGCGAGCGCCATCGCTCCCGTCGGTCAGTCGGAGCTTCGACAGGCGAAGCGACACTCAGGCCGCCGGCGGCTCGTGATCCAACCAGCCCCGCGCTCCGAGGTGGCGGCAGGCTCGCGCCGCCCAGTCTGCGGCGAGCGCGCCAGCCTTCTCCGGATCCCAGCCGCGAAGAAAGCCCTCCAGAAATCCCGCCGCGAATGCGTCGCCCGCGCCGGTTGGATCGAGCACGCGCGTCGGCCGCGCCGGAACCACGATGATCCGCTCTCCCGGGGATGCCTCGCTCGATGGATGGATCACGGCGCCCTCTGCTCCGCGCGTTCGGACGAGGATTCGGAGACCCGACGAGAGAAGGCGCGCCACGTCATCTTCGCTGATTCGAGAGAGCGCTTGAGGCCGATGGATCTTCCCGGGAGCGATCGGCCCGGTGACCGGCGTGACCTCATCCTCGCGTGACCGTTCCGGCACCTGCAGATAGTCGAGGAACGGCAACGCCGCCTCGAATCGGTCCGCCGACCGCGCGGTCCCGAAGGGTCCGTTTCGGGTGTAGGCGTTCCAGAGGCCGGCGACGGCGCGGCGAGCTGCCAGCCAGCCCGGGGCCGCCGCCGCCAGACGATCGAGCAGGAGAATCCTCGCGGAGGTCAGATCGGTCACGTCCTCTTCCCACGGCGGAACGGTCATCGGGGGAAGAAACGCCTGAAAGGCCGTGGCGCCCGTCCCCTGCTCGACGTAGAGCGCGTTGCACTTGGTCGCCCGCCCCGGGGAGATCCCGATCCGTGTCTCCACGCCGTGGCGGAGAAGCGCCAGAACGGCGGCGTGGCCGGCTTCGTCGTCCCCCACTCGTCCCACCGCGAGCACCGCGCGGCCGGAGAGAGAGAGCGCGCAGGCCGAATTCAGGGCGCTGCCTCCGCCGTCGCTCACTTGCGTCGGGCCGGAAGATGGGAGCGACCGATCCGAGGGCAAAACTCCTGAACCAGTCGAACCGTCCAGGGGAAGGGAAGGGACAAACCCGGCGGTTTCCCAGACGGGATTCGCGATCACCAGCAGGTCGAACTTCATGAAGCCCAGCCTACCGGTTGCGATCCGGTCGAAGGAGACCAAAGTGCGGGGAATTCGCTGATGACACAAAGCAGCGGCATCACCGTCCCTTCGTTGTGGGTCAGTTTGACCCACGACCATCGCTTCCGCCCGATTGACCCGCGGACCGGGGACGGCTACTGTGTACTGGGGTGCAACGGGGCCGGGTGGGGATCGGAAGACCATGCCAAACACTACAGGCGGCGCGGCCGGAATGCCGGTCCGGAGCGGAAGATGAAGACCGGTCTCGCCCTCTGGCCGGCGATCGCCGTTCTGGTTCTTGGAGTCGGAGCGACAGCCGCGCCGGCAGGCGGCCCAACCACCAGCGGTTCCCCCTCCAGCGGCTCAGCTCCCGGCAACCCACCCGCGGGCGCCGACACCTTGAAACTGACGCTGAACGCCTGCATCGACCGCGCTCTGCTCGTGGGAGAAGACATGGCGCGGGCGCAGGCCCAGCGGCAGACGGCTCACGCCCGATATCTGCAGGCGCGCTCGACCGCCCTGCCCCAGCTTTCCCTCAGCACGACCTATACGCGCCAGATCGAGAGCGTCTTCCAGGGGCAGGAGAACATCTCCCCGTTCAAGCCGGATACGACCGCCCACGACACCACGATGGCGGATCTTCTCCGCCGGATCCGCGCGCTCGAAGGCGCCCTTCCCTACTCGGGCTTCTACGCCGTCTCCGAGCTGCTCAGCTCCAGCTCCTTCGCCAGCCAGAACTCCTGGATCGCGGCGTTGAGCCTGCGGCAGAAGGTCTTCCAGGGCGGATCGATCTGGGCGTCGGTCGAGGCGGCCAACCACGGACTCGATGCCGCCCGCCTGCTCGAGGACGACACGCGGTCCGATGTCATCCTCCGGGTGCGCCAGGCCTACCTGGACGCGCTGCTGGCGCAGCGCGGCGTCACGATCGCCGAGCTGGGCCGGGACCAGGCGGACAACCACCTCACCCAGGTCCGGCTCCGGCAGGATGCGGGACAGGCTTCCGAATTCGAGCTGTTGCAGGCCGAGGTCGAAGCGGACAATCAGGTTCCCATCGTCCGCAACGCTTATACAGCGCAGGAGGCGGCCGACCTCGAGCTGCGCCGCATCTGCAAGCTCCCGGCCGCCGGAACGCTTCTGCTGACGACGCCCCTGCTCGACTCCGAGGCCATCCCGGCGGAGCCGACCGACGTGGACACCACCGGCCTGGTGGAGAACGCCATGCACACCTCGGGGGTCGAAGCGCTGGAACAGGCCTACGCCGCCCGGGGTCACGCGGTCACGGTGGCGGCGGCCGGCAAATATCCCGAGCTGGATCTCTTCTTCGACGGTGGCGAACAGGCCTATCCCATGGATGTCTTTCCGAAGCGGGGGGACTGGTTGCGGAACGCCGACGCGGGGGTCGCCGTGACCTGGCATCTCTTCGACGGATTGCAGACGAAGGGTGCCATCCAGGAGGCCAAGGCCAACCAGACCCAGAGCCTGGAGGATCTGACCCAGGCCCGGTCCCAGGTGCGGCAGGCCGTCATCCTGGGACGCTACGAGCTGGAGAAGTCCGCCGCGGATCTCAAAGCGCGTTCCCGGACGGTCGAGCTGGCGCAGCGGGCTCTGGATCTCGCCAATCTTCGATATCAGGAAGGGGCTTCGAGCATGCTCGAGGTCTCCGACGCGCGGATCGCCTGGCAGATGGCGCAGACCAACGAAGCGCAGGCGCGGCGCGACTACTTCGCGGCCCTGGCCCGGCTCGAGCGCTACACCGGCCAGCCCTTGTTCGAGTCTCATGCCCCGGCCATGCGCTGAGGAGGCCCTACGATGAATCAACCACGACAGGATCGACGGGCAGCCGAAAGAGCCGGCCGGATTCTCGCGATCGCTTTTCTTGTTTTCCTGGCGCCGGCCTGCGCGCGGCGGCAGGCGGATCCCGACAAGGCCGCGGGCGCTTCGGCCATCCTCGTGAACGCTGCAGACGTCGTCCGGGCGGATTCCCGGCGCCTGGAATCGGGCACGAGCTTCACCGGTGAGATCGCCCCGGTCGCTGTGGTGGAGGTCGTGGCCCACTTCGATGGAGATCTCGACAACGTGCTCGTTCGGGAAGGGCAGAAGGTGCGCCGCGGCGAGGCTTTGGCGCGCTACCGGCCGGTCGACGTGCAGGACGCGCTCGACACCGCCGGCGCCCAACTCATGGCCGCCAAGGCGAATCTGGCGGCGGCGGACAACAACCAGCGCCGGGCGGAGCGGCTTCTGGACGCCGGCGCGCTGGCGCCGAGCGATCTCGAAGCGGCCAAGTCGAACCGCGCGGCGGCCGAGGCGCAGGTCGATGCGGCCGTGGCCGCAGCCAACCACGCCAAGGACAACGTGGTGAAGCTCGACGTCCCGGCGCCGATCAGCGGAGGCGTCAGCGCGGTGTTCGTGCATCGCGGAAGCCGGACCGCGGTGGGCGATCGGCTGTTCACCCTCGTCGACACCGACACGGTCGAGCTTTCCGCGACGATTCCCTCCGAAGCCCTCGGGCGCGTGCGGATCGGATCGCTCATCCGCGCCCGGCTCGAGGCCTTTCCGGATCTCCTGATCGAGGGCCAGGTGGACCGGATCAACCCGACGACGGAACCCGGCACCCGGCAGGTCCGGATCTATACCCGCATCCCCAACCCGTCGGGAAGGCTGGTCGGCGGCCTCTACGCGAGCGGACGGGTCATCGATCAGGTCCACGAGCAGGCCCTGGCCGCGCCGGTCAGCGCGCTCCGGAAGGAAGGGACCGAGCAGGTGGTATACCGCTTGAAGAACGGGCGCGCCGTCCGCACGCCGATCGAGCCCGGCCTGATTGACGAGGAAGCCGCCGTCGTCGAGTTGAAGGGCCAGTTGTCGCCCGGGGATTCGCTGCTTTCCGGAGTCGTTCCCGGCCTCAAGGACGGAGTTCCGGTCCGGGTGATCGCGGGCCGGCCCGCCGGCGCCCAGCCTTAGGAAGGCCCTGATGTTCCTCTCCGACGTCTCGATCAAGCGCCCGGTCTTCGCGACCATGATGATGGTCGCGCTCGTCACCCTGGGGTTGTTCTCCTACCGCAGGCTCTCGATCGACCAGTGGCCCAACGTCCAGTTCCCCTTCATCCTCGTGCAGACGGTGTACAAGGGCGCCTCGCCCGAGACGGTCGAACGGGACGTCACGCGGAAGATCGAGGAGGCCGTGAATCCGATCGCCGGAGTGCGGGAGCTGACCTCGACCTCCCTCGAAGGGCTCTCGACCGTCTTCATCCAGTTCGAGCTCAACGTGAAGGACGTCCTGGCCCAGCAGGACGTCCGCTCGAAGATCGAGGGGATCCGCTCCGACCTCCCGGAGGACATCGAGACGCCCACGGTCTCGCGCTTCAACCTGGCGGACATTCCCATCGTCTCGCTCAGCCTGCGCTCCGACACCCGATCTCTCCGCGAGCTAACCACGATCGGAGACGAGACGATCCGGAAGGAGCTGGAAGCCGTCAACGGAGTCGGCCAGGTCACGCTGGTCGGCGCGGAGAAGCGCGCCATGGTGGTCGAGATCCAGCCCGAGATGCTGGCCGCCCGAGGCGTGACCGTGCCCGAGATCATGTCGACCCTGGCGGCGGAGAACCTCGAAGTGCCCGCCGGCCGGCTGGAGCTGGGTCCGGGGGAGAAGCTGGTCCGCGTGGCCGGGCGGCTCATCGCACCGGCCGATTTCGACAGGCTGGTGGTGGCCCAGCGCGGCGGCGTTCCGATCCACCTCGGCGATCTGGCCCGCACCAGCGATTCCGCGGAAGAGCCGCGCTCCGCCGCCATGGTCAACGGCGTCCCCGCGATCGGCATCGACCTGCGCAAGGTGACCGGCGCCAACACCGTCGAGGTGGCCGATCGGATCAAGAAGAAGGTCGAAGAGCTGAGGCGGAACCTCCCGGAGGACG
Source organism: Candidatus Eiseniibacteriota bacterium (assembly GCA_963833505.1). Classification (GTDB taxonomy): domain Bacteria; phylum Eisenbacteria; class RBG-16-71-46; order CAIMUX01; family CAIMUX01; genus CAWHYG01. The sequence goes on from CAWHYG010000005.1 coordinate 76,207, forward strand.
TGACCCTGACCATCGTTCGGGACGACTCCGTCTGGATCAAGGACTCGGTGGACGACGTCAAGACCACCATCGTCTTCGGAGCGCTGTTGACCGTGCTCGTGGTCTTCACCTTCCTGAACTCCTGGCGCTCGACCGTGATCACCGGCCTGACCCTGCCGGTTTCGGTCATCGCCGCCTTTCTGGCCCTGTACGCGTTCGGTTATACGCTCAACACGATGACCCTGATGGCGCTGTCCCTGGCCATCGGGATTCTCATCGACGACGCCATCGTGGTCCGGGAGAACATCGTCCGCCACGTGGCCATGGGCGAGGACCATTACCTGGCGGCCCGGCGCGGGACGAGCGAGATCGGGCTGGCCGTGCTCGCCACGACCCTCTCGACCCTCTGCGTCTTCATCCCGGTCGGATTCATGGGCGGCATCGTCGGGAAGTTCTTCAAGGAGTTCGGGCTCACGGTGGCGGCGGCGGTGGCGGTCAGCCTCTTCGTCTCGTTCACCCTCGACCCGATGCTCTCCTCGGTCTGGTACGACCCCGTGGCCGAAGGCCACGCGGCGCGCGGCCCGATCGGGAAGATGCTCGAACGCTTCAACCTCGGCTTCATCGGGCTGGGCCGGCGTTATCGGAGGATCATCGGCTGGGCGCTGTCCCATCGCTGGCAGACCCTTGGCATCGCGGTGGCGGCGTTCGTCGCCGCCCTGGTGCTGTTCCCCCTGGTCGGCGGCACCTTCATGCCGGACGCCGACGAGGCGCAGCTCTCGGTCACGGTCAAGGCTCCGGTCGGTTCGACCCTCGACTACACGCGCGACCGCGTGCGCGAGGTCTCCGCCCTGCTCCGAAGGCATCCCGAGGTCGCGTACACCTACGAGACGATCGCCGGCGGCTACACCGGCCAGGTCAACGAGGCGGAGATCTACGTCAAGCTGGTGGACAAGGGAAAACGGAAGCTGTCGCAGAAGGAGATGTCCCGCGTCTTCCGCCGCGAGCTGGAGAATCTTCCCGGGACGGAAGTGGCCGTGCTCGAGGCGGGAGGGTTCGGCGGCAGCGAGCGGCCGATCCAGATCTACGTCCGCGGCGATCAGATGGAGGAGCTGCGCCGGATCTCGAACGAGCTGCTTGCAGTCGTCCGGCAGACGCCCGGCGCCATCGAGGCGCAGTCGGGGCTGGAAGAAGAGCGGCCGGAAGTGCGGGTCGACGTCCACCGCGATCTGGCCAGCGAGCTGGGCGTGGGCATCGGATCCCTGGCCAGCACCCTCCGCCCGCTTCTCGAAAGCGAAAAGGCCTCGACCTGGGAGGACCCCACGGGCGAGCAGCATGACGTCCTCGTCCGCCTGCCCAAGGAGGCCCGCAGGTCGGTGGCGCAGCTCGCCGCCTTGCCGGTCGCGGCGGGGCGGCCCGATCTTCGCACCGGAGAACGGCCGGTTGTTCCCCTCGGACAGGTGGCGTCGATCACGGAAAGCTCGAGCCCCCAGAAGATCGAGCGCCGCGCGATGAAGCGCGTGGTCACGGTCGAGGCCAACTTCGACGGCCGCACGCTGACCGAGGTGAGCAACGACATCCGGAAGCGGATGGCGTCGATCTCGGTTCCCGCCGGCTACTCCATCACGTTCGGCGGCGAGACCCAGAGCTTCGAGGAGACGGTGGGCTACATCCTGGAAAGCCTCTTTCTGGCGCTCATCTTCATCTACCTCGTCCTGGCCAGCCAGTTCGGATCCTTCCTGCAGCCGCTCGCGATCATGCTTTCGGTGCCGCTCTCGCTGGTCGGCGTGCTGGTCGCTCTTTTGCTCACCCGAACGACCTTCAACATCATGAGCATGATCGGGGTCATTCTCTTGATGGGGCTCGTGACCAAGAACGCGATTCTGCTGGTCGATTTCGCCAACCAGTCACGGTCGCGAGGCGCGTCCCGCAGGGATGCCTTGATCGACGCGGGAGAGATCCGGCTCCGGCCGATCGTGATGACGACGCTGGCGATGATCTTCGGAATGCTTCCTCTGGCCCTGGCGCTGGGCAAAGGCGCGGAGTTCCGGGCTCCCATGGCCCGGGCCGTCATCGGCGGGCTGATCACGAGCAGCTTGCTCACGCTGGTCGTGATTCCGGTGGTCTACACCTTCTTCGATGACATCGGCAACGCGATCAAGCGCAGCGCGACGCGTCCCGAGAGCGATGCCGCGGACGAATCGGACGACGAGCCGGAGCAAGTCGCGGCGGTGTGATTCCGGGAGTCCGTCGATCCCCTTCAGGCCGCTTCCGTTGCCGCTTCGGTCCAGGTCAGGACCAGCCGGGGCGGGACTCCGGCGTACCCGAGGCGCCGGCTCTTCTCGGCCCGGTTTCGATCGCTGTTGACGGCGGGAATCCTCCGGGCGTAGAAGAGCATGGGTCCGAAAGGCGGAGCTGGCTCGGCTCGGAGAGGCCGGTGAGCTCACGGACGCCAAGGAGGACTTGTGTTGGGAGGGCTCTGCGGGTGGTGGGGGATGGACGAGTTTGTCCGGGATCTCCCGGGGAGCCTCGGCGCCGACATCCGCCCGCGGGGCCACTCCCGTCTACCTTCTCTGCCAAGGTAGACTCGCTTGGTGGACTGGATCATCCGTAACGAGATCACCGACCGTACGATCGTGGCCTGGTTCGCTCTGCGTGACGTGGAGGTTCGAGCCGCGAGCGCGGAGCTCGACGCCGCGTTCGACGCGAGAGCGGGGGAGCTCCGGTCGCTTTTCAGCTCTCCGGCCCTGGCGACCTCGATCTTCGCGGGCGCACGACGGCTCTATTCGCGGATGGGAATCGATCCGACGCGGCATCGGCCTTCCTCGGAGGCTCTGGTTCGAAGAATCCTCCAAGGCAGGGACCTCTACCGGGTCAACACCGCGGTGGACGCGGCCAATCTGGCGTCGATCACCCACTTTCGTCCGGTCGGCCTGTACGACGCGGACCGCATCTCGGCGGATGAGTCCTCCGGTCCCGCCGGCCGTGCCGTGCGGACGGTGACCCTCCGGCTGGGGCGTGAAGGGGAAAGCTATCCCGGAATCAACAAGGACAGGATCTCCGTCTTCGGCCGTCCGACCTTGGTCGATCGGGAGGGGCCTTTTGGAAATCCCTCTTCGGACTCCGACCGGACCAGGATTACAATGCAGACGTGCCGGCTGCTCTTCGTCCTCTTCGAACCGATCGACGAGACCGGAGATTCGATTCGCGCCCACCTCGACGCATCCCTGGAGACGCTGCGCCGCTTCACCGGGGGAGACCCGGAGGGTACCGGTCAGGCGTGACGATCTTGCCGGCGATCTGGCCGACGATTTGGCCGTTCGGCGCAGGGCGTGACCGGTGGCCGCGTCTTCATGACACGGCCGGCTCAAGCGGGGTGGAAGAGCGCGGGCTCGGCGGAGTGCGACGGTCGGCTCGTGAGGAGCGGAACGGTCGTCGGCTCAAGCGAAATGCGGCGGTCGTCGGCTCATGCGGGTTGCGACGGTTGTCGGCTCAAGCGGAGCGGGCTGCCTGCCGAAGATGAACTTGGGCGCGGAACGCAGAGCGTCCTGCGCCCGGCGTGATGAGGGTCCGGATTGAGTTCACACCTCCAATGGGACGGCCAGTGCGAGACATCGTGCTCAACATCATAGAAGCCGTTCCCGAGGTATGCAGCTGTTCCGCACGACCGAGTCGGCGTCGGGACCCGGGCCCTCGTCCCGCTTCTCCCTGAGCCTCCAGCCCCGGGCCTCCAATCCGGTTGTGCCGGGGTTGTGCCGGGTTGTGCCGGACAAGCAGCCGACACCGTCCATCTCGATCGCGCCTCGGTGACCGGGGGCCCCGTCGCCGTTCCGTGCTCTCCCTGCAGAAAGCGCTGGCCGCACTCCGTAGCCTCGGGAGTCTTCCGGCGACTGGAGCCCTCTGGAAGTGTTCGCCGGTGATGCGCCTCGGATGACGTCGCGGGGGATGTGTTTCGAGAACAACGGCGGGACAGCCAAGTGGGAGACGCATCGGGTGCTCCCGCTGCGCCTCCCACAATTTCTGGCATCCGCATCACGTGGGGCGATCCACTCGAGTTCTCTGGCTTGGCGGGTGTGCCGGGGGGCCGAGCACACCCCACCTTGCCCTTTTGCGCCGATCCGAACCCTCTTGAGCGGTCCGGCGACCCGTTTCCCGAGTCCCCTCGACGTTCACTATCGCGCAATCACACTTCTTGTGCTTCAATCATCGTGCCATCGATGGCTCGACGTAATTTCAAGCAGTTAGAAAAAAATGCGAGCGCGACTACGTGTCAATATGAGATTCGGACTCGACATTTGTCTCAATCTGAGGCGTCCTTCAGGGAGTTGGCAGGATCGCCTTTCCCCAGACTCTGAAACCTGCGGTAGATCGTCGCGCGTCCTACCCCAAGCATCTCGGCCGTTCGGGTCACGCTGCCGGCGGCGATCTCCCTGACTCGCAGAAAGACCTCGAGCTCGATCTGGTCGAGCGACTTGATGCGCCCGGTGAGTGGATCGATGAGTTGGATGGTGTTTCCGGATCCATTCGGCATCGCTCGCGGATAGGTCGGCGTCTCGAGAATCGCCGCCGGGAGATGCTCGGGCCGGATTTCATCGCCCTGGCTGGCCAGGATCGTCACTTGAACGACGTTCTGCAACTCACGGACGTTTCCCGGCCACGTGTAGTTCAGGAAGCAGGACATGGCGTCGTCGGATACCCTGGGCAAGGGAAGCTGCATCTCCTCGCAGTACCGGCCGAGAAAATGTCCGATCAAGAGCGGGACGTCCTCCGGACGAGACCGCAGCGGCGGCACGACGATCAAGAAAACCACCAATCGATAGAACAGATCCTCCCGGAACTCCCCGGCCGACATCATCGCTTTGAGATCCTGGTTCGTTGCCGAGATCACGCGGACGTTGACCGGCACGGTAGAGCTCGCTCCCACTCGCCGGATTCGCCGGTCTTGCAGCGAACGGAGAAGGCTCACCTGGGCGGCGGGGGTCAGCTCTGCCACTTCGTCCAGGAAAATCGTGCCGCCGTCGGCTTCCTCGAAGTAGCCGATGTGCCTCTGCACCGCGCCGGTGAAGGCTCCTTTCTCATGGCCGAAGAAGTGGCTCTCCTGCAGCTCGCGCGGAAGGGCCCCGCAGTTCACGGCGACGAAGGGACGGGAGGCCCGGGAGCTCAGGGCGTGGATCCTCCGGGCAATCAGTTCCTTCCCGGTGCCGGTCTCGCCGTGAAGGAACACCGAGATGTCCTTCTGGCGGATGAGCGAGATCTGGGCTTCGATCCTCTTCATCGCGGTGGAATGGCCGATGATCGTCTCCGCCTGTCCGTCGGACTCATCCGGATGCTCACGGCGGGAAGCCACCACGACGTCATGGCGCCGGACCGCCGTCTCGATCGCCCTCTCGAAGGTGTCGAGGTCGACCGGCTTGGTCAGATAGTCGACCGCCCCTCGCTTCATGGCCCGGATCCCGACGCTGATGTCGGCTTCGCCCGTCACCATGATGACCGGAAGGTGCGGCCGGACGGTGTTGATGCGTTCGAGCGCTTCCATCCCGGACATGCCGGCCAGGGATATGTCGAGGCAGACGACCGACGGCTCGCTGAACTCGAGCGCGGCCAGGCAGGCCTCGGCCTGTCCGAACGCGCGCACTTCGTAGCCCATCGATTCCAGGGCAAGCTGATAGAGACGCCGCGTCGCCTCGACGTCTTCAACGAGAAAGACCGTATGCCCCATCGCGCGCTCTCCCCTCAGCTACAGCGGGAATCCGGGAGCTTCGGCCCAAGGAGGCGACAGATCCGCGGCGGTTGACGGCTGGTACGGCCCGAGCCATCCCGCGTTGTCATCCCTCCAGAGTGCGCCGTTCGGCGGGTCGTCACCGCGCGTACGGACACCCCCCGGTACGCCCTGACATCACAGGGCTGTGGAAAATATAGCACGATCTCAACACCGGCCGCAACTTCAGGTGCATCAGACGAGGCAGGCGCGCTGGCTGACTCCGTTCATCCTGATCACGGGGTTCCGCGACGCTTGGTCGTCGTTCGCGCGCAGCTCACGGGATAGCATGCCGCAACGAAGGGCCATCGATGACCGTCATCGATGACCGCGTCAGCGATCAGGCCGTCCCCGGAAGTGATCCCAACCATGCGCCGAGGCCGAACACCTCGCAATCCCCTGAACGGAGACCGGCGATCCCTCTTCTGCCGCATCGCCGCGCCTGCGGGGATGCTTCTCGGCCGACCGCGCCGGCGAGTCCTGTTCCGCGGTCCGACCCACCACGCTCGTGGCCAGGCCGGTCGCGGCTTCCAGCCCCGCGGTGACGATCTCCTGTTCCTCCGGCCGGACGGTGAACAGCAGCTCATAGTCGTCGCCGGGAACCAGCGTCCATTCCGGCCGCGACCGGCTCAGATGGGCGGAAGCCCGCTCCAGCTCTGCATCCGCCGGAAGGCGCCGGGCGTCGACAACGGCCCGAACGCCGCTGCGCTCGCAGATCCGGCTGAGATCTCCCAGGATTCCGTCGCTGAGGTCGATCAAGGCGCTGATCGGTCGCAGGGAACCGGGCTTCTTCGGGCCGCTCCGACTTCTTCGCCGGTTTGGATCGCCTGCGCCCGACGATCTCTCGAACGCGCGTTCCCTGAGCCAGCGGCCTGCTTCCAGCCTGGGAACGGGCGACCGATAGGCGTCCACCAGGACCCGGGCCCACGGCTCCCGGCGGAGAAAGCGCTCGATCTCCTGCATGACTTCGCGACGGGTTGCGAGGATGTCAGGATAGGACACCGGCCGGGAGGCCCCTCGTGACCGAGCCTGCATCTTCCCCGGCCGATTCTGCGTGAGCTCCTCGAAGAGCCGTTGGAGCAAGGCCAGTCCCGCCGCGCTCCGGCCGGGCGAGCCGGTCACGACCACGGCGTCTCCCGGTCGGGATCCCGAGCGAAGCAGCGCGCGGCCTTCCGGCGTCCGGCCGATCAAGGTGATGTCGCAGAACCACTCCGGGCCGGAACTGCTCAGGTTGCCCCCGACGATCACTGCGCCGGTGCCGGCCAGCGCGTCGGTGAATCCGTGATAGAGATCGAGAACCTCCGCGACCGGCATGTCAGCCGGCAATCCGAGCGAGATCAGGGCCTGGCGCGGCTCGGCGCCCATCGCTGCAAGATCGCTCAGGTTCACGGACATGGCCCGGCGTCCGATCATGCGGGCGTCCATCCAGTCGGGACGGAAATGCCTTCCGGCGACCTGAACGTCGCAGGTGACGATCCGGTCCCAGCCGGATGCGAAGCGCAGGACCGCGGCGTCGTCGCCGACGCCCAGGACGACCTCATCGAGCCCTTGCGGAGCGGACTTCCGCAGCACCGCGTCGATCCGTTCAATGAGGGGGAACTCGCCGATGTCCGCGATCGTCATCGAGCGTCTCGCTCTTGGGAGTGCTTTCGCCGGTCGCGGCGGCTCTGTCGCTGGTCGCGTCAGTGACCGCCTCGTTCGCGGGATCTCTTTCGCCGGTCGCGTCGCCGACCGCCTTGTTGGCGGGATCTCTTTCGCCGGTCGCGTCGCCGACCTCCCTGCTCGCGGGAGCTTCTTCGCCGGTCGTCTCATCGGGCGACCGTCACGGACGGATGCATCCGGTCGATGATCGCGCGAAGCTTCGCCACCGTGCCCGCCGGATCGTCGGATCGGCAGACTGCGGAAAGCACGGCGACTCCATGGACGCCGGTCTCCAGCACCGAGGCCAGATTGTCGACCGCGATCCCTCCGATCGCGATCAAGGGGACGCGGCTTTCCCGAACCGCGCGCGCCAGGCCGTCCAGACCGAGAAGCAGGCCCGCATCCGCCTTCGACCCGGTCGGAAACACCGGTCCGATGCCGACATAATCGGCTCCCAGACAGCCGCAGGCGAGGGCTTCCTCGGCGTTGTCGCCGGAGCAGCCGATGATCCGGTGCGGGCCGAGCAGCTCTCGCGCCAGCGCGGCCGGCAGGTCGCCGGCGCCGAGGTGCACTCCGTCCGCGTCCGCCGCCCAGGCGACGTCGACCCGGTCGTTCACGATGAGCGGCACTCCCTTTCGCCGGCAGGCCGCGCCGATCGCCGCCGCCTCCTGAAGCAGAACCCGGGTCGATCCTTCCTTGCGTCGATACTGAACGGTGTCCGCTCCCCCCTCCAGCGCGAGCCGGGCCAGCTCGGCGTGGCCGAATCGGGTCTGGAGCGTCGCATCGGTCAAGACGTGCAGCCTGCCGATCCGGATCATGTCGACCCCCCGTCTTCCGCCGTCGGTTCATCTGTGCCGACGGCCGCGTCACCGCGATCGGCCAGAAACCAGAAATGATCTGTCGGCCCGCGGCCTCGGCCGATCGCGAGGCCGTGGCGGATGGCTTCGAGTGTATAAGATTTCGCCCGGGCCACCGCCAGCCTCAAGGGCAGGCCTCGTCCGAGCCATGCTGCGATGGCCGCCGAGTACGTGCATCCCGTTCCATGCGTGGATCGGGTGCGAAGTCGGGGCGATGGCAGCTCCTCGACGGAGTCTCCCTGGAAGAGAAAGTCCACGGCCGATTCCGGGTCGAATCCGGGGCCTTCCAGGTGGCCGCCCTTGATGAGGACCGCCCGCGGGCCGAGCGCGAGGATCCTCCGGCCCGCTTCCAGGACGGCCTTTCGATCCCCAATCGGCAGGCCCGAGAGGACCTCGGCCTCGGAGCGGTTCGGGGTGACCACCGACGCCAGAGGGATCAATTCCGAGCGAAGGCACTCGATCGCCTCGGCGGCGAGCAGCGGATGGCCGCTCGAGGACATGATGACCGGATCGACCACCAGCGGAGCCGGTCGCTTCAGGCTCCGCCAGAAGTCGGCGACCGTCGAGACGATCTCGGGGGACCCGAGCGCGCCCGTCTTGGCCGAAGCGATCGCAAAGTCCTCGAAGACGGCGGCGAGCTGGTCCTGGACGAGGTCTGGCGGCAGATTCCAGAAACGGGACACGCGGACGGTGTTCTGGGCGGTGATCGAGGTGATCACCGTGGTCCCATAGACTCCGTTGGCGTGGAAGGCCTTGAGATCGGCCTGGATTCCAGCGCCCCCGCCGGAGTCGGAGCCTCCGATGGCCAGGCATTGGGGAGGCTGGCGCCGAGTCACTCTCTGCAGGTCCGGAACTTCCTGATTCCCGACCTGCTTCCCGGGTTCAGGATTCTCGGATGGATCCGGATCCGGCGTTCCGTTCCGATTCGTCTTTTCGCGCCGTTCCACATCGCCTCTTCCGCGAGATCCGCAATCACAGGGCCCGCAGGCAGCAAAATGGCACCGAGTTGAGACTTCCGTGATGCTTGTCGAGCGAAATCGTCTCATTGATGCGAAGTCTCAGCAAGCACTTGCCTTTCTGCGTCTGATCCTGTATACTATCCTTTGTCGCGGGGGAATCAACGTTGCGTGCAGGTCTCGGTTGCCGCCGGGAGCCGCGCTTGCGCCATTCGGATTTCAGGGAGACTTCGTTGATCCTGGCCTCCTTACAGCAGCAGACGGCGGACCTTCGACGCTTTGTATCCATAGACTCGTCCTGAGAACCATCCCATCACTGTCATCAGAATCCACGGGTAGCATCAGCCATTTTCAACGGCTCGGCACCCGCCCGAGCCAATTGACAAGATCTCCAGGAGGAACACGATGCGCAGACACTTGATATCGTTGGCTGGCGTTCTCGGCCTGCTTGCGCTCCTCGGGTCGGTCGCCCCGACCCCCGCGGCGGCATTGCAGACTGTGGCCGGTCAGGTACCCGCAGCCATCCAACAGCTTGGATTGCAGCCGATCGGGGAGCTTCCCGCCACCCAGCAGCTGCGCCTGGCCATCGGCCTGCCGCTCCGGAACACGGATGCGCTCGACAAGCTGATCAAGGACCTCTCGAATCCGTCCAGCCCGCGCTACCGCCAGTACCTGTCTCTGAGCGAATTCACCGACCAGTTCGGCCCTACGGTCGACAGCTATCAGGCCGTGGCGTCGTTCGCCGCGGCGAACGGGCTCACCGTCTCTGCCACCACCCCGAACCGGGTGGTCCTCGACGTCGTCGCCTCGGTCGCGGACATCGAGAAGGCCTTCCATGTCCGGCTGCTGACCTACAATCACCCGACCGAGAACCGCACCTTCTACGCGCCGGACACCAATCCCACGCTCGACCTCGCCACCACGGTGGCCGCGATCGATGGGTTGGACAACTACATCCTTCCGCACCCGAACGTGCATCCGGTCGGATCCCTCGACCCCAACAAGCCCATGAACGGTTCCGGGCTCCACGGCGGCTACATGGGCAAGGACTTCCGGAATGCCTACGTCCCCGGCGTGCCCCAGCAGGGCGCCGGCCAGACGGTCGGGCTCCTCGAGTTCGACTCCGGGTTCTATCAGAGCGACATCTCCTCCTATGAAGCCGCGGCGGGGATTTCCCCCATCACGATCACCCCGGTTCTGATCGACGGATACGGCGGTGGACCGGGATCGGGCAACATCGAGGTCTCCCTCGATATCGAAATGGCCGTCTCGATGGCCGAGGGGCTCTCCTCGGTGCGCGTCTATGAGGGCGACGCCCCCAACGACATCCTGTCCGCCATGGTCGCGGATAGCTACGTCAAGCAGTTCGGCGCCTCCTGGTCCTACAGCGCCAACGTCGTCTCCAACGAGCTCTGGCAGGAGATGGCGACCCAGGGGCAGTCGTTCTTCAACGCCTCGGGCGACGCCGACGCCTACACGAGCTACGTTCCTTCGCCCGGCGACAATCCGTACATCACCATCGTGGGCGGCACGACCTTGGGCATGACCACGGGCGGCGGAGCCTACGTCTCCGAGGTGGTGTGGAATCAGAGCTACTACCAGGGAGTCGGCAGCAGCGGCGGCATCAGCCGGTACTACACGATTCCGAGCTGGCAGGCCCCCATCGACATGTCGACCAACGGTGGTTCGACCACCTACCGCAATCTCCCCGACGTCGGCGCGTGCGCTGACAACGTCACCGTCTACTACGGCGGCGGCGGCTCGGAGAACGTGACCGGCACGAGCTGCGCGACCCCGCTGTACGCAGCCTTCTTCGCGCTGGTCAATGAGAAGGCGGTGGACAACAGCCTCTCGTACGTCGGCTTCGCCAACCCGCCGCTCTACACGATCGGCGGCGGCCCCCTGGGCGCCCTCCTCTTCCACGACACCATTGTCGGCAACAACGAATGGCGCCAAAGCCCTTCGCAGTTCATCGCCGTCGCGGGCTATGACCTGTGCACCGGGTTCGGCTCGCCGACCGGAGCACTGATCGACGCGCTCCTCGGCCTGGCCACCAGCGTGCCGGCGAGTGTCTCGCATGACATGGCCCTGCGAGTGGCTCCGGATCCGAGCAGCGGACCGATGGTCGTGTCGTTCGAGAACCGCACCGCCGGCGCGACCCGGGTCACGATCCTGGACGTGTCCGGGCGGGTCGTGCGCGTTCTCATGAACGGCAGCCAGCCGGCAGGCCGGTACTCGCTCTCCTGGGACGCCCGGAACGACGCCGGTTCGAGGATGCCCGGCGGCGTGTATCTGACCCGGGTGGAGACCGCCGGCGGAGTGCAGACCGGAAAGGTCGTGTTGAGCCGCTAGCCGGTTCGCGACCCTTCGACGTTCCTCGTCATTCGGGGCGCCTGGGCCTGAGCCCGGGCGCCCTGTCTCTTTGTCCCCTTGGCCGGCGGGTGCTCCGGCGTTCCGTGGGGGGCGAGGTCCTCCGGTACTCCGGCTCAAACACAAGGCGGGCGCCGCGTCGAGGAGCCTCCCAAAACGAACCTCCGGTGCGAGCGGCGCCTGCCGTAACTCGCCGGCGCGAACCGTTCCCCGCGGACCTCACAGGACGATCTTGCCGGCTCCGACCAACGCATTGCGGTTAAACAGGCCGGGGCGGCTTGCACCGCCCCGGCCATCCCCACCACGTCCCCACCCAGGAACCGCCTGTAAAAGCCGGTCCCAAGCTTCGTTCGACTACACGATCCCCTGATCGAGCATCGAGTCCGCCACCTTGATGAAGCCGGCGATGTTGGCGCCCGCGACGTAGTTGATGAAGCCGTCGGACTGCTTGCCGTACTTCACGCAGGAGGTGTGGATGCTCTTCATGATCCCATGCAGCTTGGCATCGACCTCCTCACGGGTCCAGGCGAGCCGCATCGAGTTCTGCGACATCTCGAGACCGGAGGTGGCCACGCCGCCGGCGTTGGCGGCCTTGCCGGGGCCGTAGAGGATCTTCTTGTTCAGGAGCACGTTGATGCCTTCCGGCTCGGTCGGCATGTTCGCGCCTTCGGCCACGCAGATGCAGCCGTTGCCGACCAGGGTCTGCGCGTCCTTCCCGTTGACCTCGTTCTGGGTTGCGCAGGGCAGCGCGATGTCGCACTTGATGCCCCACGGGCGTTCGCCTTCCTTGTACTCGCACTTGTACTTCTGCGAGTACTCCAGGATGCGGCCGCGCTTGACGTTCTTCAGGTTCATGACGTACTCGAGCTTCTCGGCGCTGATCCCGTTCGGATCGTAGATCGTGCCGCTGGAGTCGGAGAGGGAGACCGCCTTGCCGCCGAGCTGGTTGACCTTCTCGACCGCGTACTGGGCGACGTTCCCCGAACCGGAGATGGCCACGATCTTGCCCTTGAAGCTCTCGCCGCGGGTGGCGAGCTGCTCCTGGGCGAAGTAGACGCACCCGTAGCCGGTCGCCTCGGGCCGGATGAGGCTGCCGCCCCAGTTGAGGCCCTTGCCGGTCAGGACACCGGTGAACTCGTTCCGGAGGCGCTTGTACTGCCCGTAGAGGAAGCCGATCTCGCGGCCTCCGACGCCGATGTCGCCCGCGGGGATGTCGGTATCCGGGCCGATGTGCCGGCTCAGCTCGGTCATGAAGCTCTGGCAGAACTTCATGACTTCAAGGTCGGACTTGCCCTTCGGATCGAAGTTCGAACCGCCCTTGCCGCCGCCCATCGGCAGCGTGGTCAGGCTGTTCTTGAACACCTGCTCGAACCCGAGGAACTTCAGGATGCTGAGGTTGACCGTGGGATGGAAGCGCAAGCCGCCCTTGTACGGGCCGATCGCGCTGCTGAACTCGATGCGGTAGCCCTTGTTACACTGAATCTGGCCGCGGTCATCGACCCACGGAATGCGGAACATGATGACCCGTTCGGGCTCGACGATCCGCTCCATGATGCCGGCTTCGAGATAGTGCGGATGCTGCTCGAGATACGGCCAGATTGATTCGACGACTTCGTGGACCGCCTGGTGGAACTCCTTTTCGTTGGGGTTCCGAGCGACCACGTACTCCATGAAGGACTTGGCGTTATGGGCCATCTTCCCCTCCTTGTTCACCTCCCCAACCACCCATGGCCTTGGCCGGGGTCATTTGCATCAACAGCCCGGATTCTCTCCCGGATGCTCCGGCAAGGCAAATAATAGAATGTGCTTTTGTGAATGAGGCAATCAGTGTTGTCGCGCCTTGAGATTCGCGAGCTTTAGTGAGAACGAGACCAGAATTCCATTCGGTAAGGAATCATCCGTCCAGGCATCGTCCGGCACGCCCATCGCGATCCGGAAGATCGGCCGGCTCCCGGAGCATGATCTAAAGGCCCGATGAGATGCTGGAGTCTGGATGAGATGGCAGAACCCGCCTGGTCAATGTACGCGCGTTGTCTTCCCAAAGCGGATCAGATGGAACGGACCAGATCGTAAAATGCGCGGATCTCATCCGGGCGGACTGCCGATGTCGAAAGGAAGGCGACCATGGACTTCTTTACTGCGGTGAGCAAGCGGAGATCCGTCCGGGCCTTTCGTCCCGGCTCTCTCCGCAAGCAAGACGAGGAGAAGATCCTCCAGGCCTGCAACGCCGCTCCATCAGCGGGCAACCTTCAGGCGTATGAGATCTACTACGTCTCGTCACCGCCTTTGCTCGACGCGTTGACCCAGGCCGCCTACGGACAGGAGTTCATCCGGCAGGCGCCGGTGTCCCTCGTCATCTGCGCCCATCCTGAGCGGGCACGCCGCTACGCGGAACGCGGCGCGAGCCTCTACGCCATCCAGGATGCGACCCTGGCGGCGGCTTACGCGCAGCTCGCCGCAACGTCCCTCGGACTGGCGACCTGCTGGGTGGGAGCGTTCGACGAGGGCAAGGTCACGGCGGCACTGCATCTGCCGAGTGGCCAGAGGCCCATCATCATCCTGCCGATCGGCGAGGCGGCCGAGGATCCAGAGGAGCCGGGCCGGCGGTCCCTGGATGGACTCGTCCACCGGCTCTGACGCCCCGCCGAGAGGATCGGCGCTGGCCGACCAGATTGTGGCGCGAATTATGTTGGGAAGGCAGGTCGGAGCCCAGAGCCGACCCAAGGGGAGCGGATTCTGGGCAGCGGGCTGGAGGCGGCCCGACGGGCACCCCCAGCCAACCGGTGCGGCCCCACGGGACTGGGAAACCGGCACGTGTCCATCAAAGAGCCAGTATCTCCCTGCGGATACAGAACTTATCCCATGTCTCCCAACAGAAGTCGCGCCACCTCACATCCCGTAGAGGTGGCCGGTGTTCACGTCCTTGCCCTGGAGCTTGAGATAGTAGAAGAGCTGGCCCCGGTGCTGGCCGAGGTGACCGATCATCTGGGAAATGTGCTGGAAGAGCGTCTGCTCGGGCCCGCCCCAGGGAGCCCCCATCTTCCGAGTCAGCAGATTGGACTCGCCGGCCTCGCTGATGTACTTGAGCGCGGTCTTCCTGTCCTCCGCCATGAGCCCAAGCGCCTCGTCGATGCTGGCAACGGTCGGCATCTTCTCCGCCGGCATCAACATCTCCTCGGGACTCATGTCTTCCATCTTCGTCCCGGGGGGCAGCCCCCAGTCGCCGGACACGAAACCCTTGACGATCGCGCCGCAGGCGTTCGTGCAGTGCTTGACGACCTGGCCCGTCGTCATCCAGTTCTTGCCCGTCGCAGGCTTCCAGTTGAGCTCGTCCGGGTCAACCATCTTCATCAGGCCCTCGGTCACCCGGTACATGTTCTCCGCATCCTGCTTGAGTACTTCAGTCAGGGTCATACGAGATCCTCCTTGGGATCGAAAGTGGGCGAAACACCGGCTCGGTGGGAGCTTGGCTCCCGGAATATTGGACGAAGGCCGTCGAGCTGTAAAGGCTGCGCCGGAACGGTCGGAACGGTGGTCAGCGACCACGGCTCATCCGGGCCCGGAGCGAACGAGCCATGCCTTCCGCAGGCCAAGTGGGCCGGGAAGGCCAGCGGCACCTGCGCCGGGCACGCCGAGAGCAGGCGGAACGGCGGCATCCGCCCGAGGAGGCGGCGCGCGGCGCCACGCCTCGTCAGCTTCCGATCCGTTTGAGCAGATCAGCCGCCCCCGGAAAGTCCGGCCGCCGATCGAGCACGCTCTTGACGAGGTCCCGCGCCTCGCCGCTTCGTCCGGTGGTCGCCAGCAGCTCGGCGAGCTGAAGCCGGGCCTCGCCGAACTCCGGGTAGAGCTCGAGCGCGTGCCGGTAGCGGCGCTCCGCTTCCTTGAGGTCTCCGGTCGATTGCGATTCCACTCCGAGAAGCAGCCAGGTGCGGGAATTGTCCCGGTCCAGGTTGAGAGAACGGTCGAGAAGACCGGCGGCGCGGTTCAGATCATTCGACTGGAGGGCGTCGAGGGCCCCCTGTTGGAGCCAGGGCACTTCCTGCGGAACCAGGTGGGTGCGCCCCGGAATCCAGGGAAACACCTGCAGGACCTCCGGATTCGGATCCGCTGTGAACAGAGGTTCGACGTTGGCCACGTCCAGCCAGTCCTGAAGGCACGCCAGGTAGGTCACGTGCTTCCGGTCGAACAGGTCGCGCAGATAGTCCAGATAGCCGGTGGCGTTGAGATGCGAGACCGCCTCGGGATAGACGACGCCGACGATGTCGATCACCTTGCGTCCGGAGTAATACGCGATGGCTCCCACGTCGTGGGCCGCGATGACAGAGCCGGGCGGCGTGTGCTCGGCCAGCCATTGGCCGGTCCGCTCGTGACGCTCCCAGGTGTACTGGCAGAAGTAGGTGTAGTCGGCGCTCCCCAGGATCGTCCCGCGCGCCTGGATGACCAGCGCGACGGCGATCAGCGCGGCCGCGACCGAGGTGAAGATCATCCGCGATCGACCGCTCGGCGCGTGGTTTCTGATTCGGCTTGATGCCGCGTCCAGGACGAACCGGATCCCGCAAAGGCCCAGGATCGCGAAGGCGGGCAGCGGGGGCACCAGATAGCGCTCGAATCGATGCGAGAACGGAAGGAAAGCCAGGTAGGCCAGTGGAAGCCCCAGAGCCCAGAGAGACTCTGCCAGCAGCGGGGCCTTTTCGTCGGCCGACGGGCTCGACCCTGCCAGCAGCAACGCCCTTCCGCCGGACGACTGGCTCCGGTTGGCCGACGATCCGGCGTCGCCCCGGGCGCCGCGCCGGAAGAGCCGGACGAGCATCAGCTCCATGGCGAGGATGGCGAAGGGAACGATCAACCGCCACGCGTGACCGAGGTAGAGTCCGACGACCTCCAGTTTGAGAAAGGTCGCCCGCGAATTTCGAGCGTAGAAGGCCGTCTTCGCCGCCACGGTGTTCGGCACGACGCGCCCGCCGACCGCCAGGTTGAAGGCGGCATAAAGGACCAGGAGAACGACGGCCGGCAGCGCCGTCTCGAGGAGCGCGCGCCGCGATCGGGCCTTCATGGCCGCCGACACTGCGCCTTCGATCGCGAATGCCGCCACCAGGACGAGTCCGTCGGGCCGGGTCCAGACCGCCAGTCCGAGCGCGATTCCGAGCAGCCGGTTGCGGCCGGACAGACGCGCCCAGAACGCGAGCGCGATCAGGGCGAGAAAGAGACTGGTCTCCATGCCGGATGCGGCGAGGATCCCCAGGTTGGGATCGAGACCCACGAGAAGAACGGCCGCGACGACCCAAAGATCGTTCCGGAGACGCCGGCGCGCCCAGGCCGCGAAGGCGACCAGGAACAGTCCGTGGGAGATGATCCCGAGGACGTAGCTCAGCAGCTTCTCGTTCCGCGTGAAGGTGAAGCCCAGGGCGAGCAGGAAGGTATAGAGAGGCGAGGTTGATCCCTGGGTCGGAGGATCACCAGGGAAATAGGTGAACGCGTGATGATCGTGGAGGTTTCTCGCGTACGTCAGGTGGATCCACGGGTCGTCGAGCGGGAAGCCGAATCGGCCGTTGACGTGATGCGCGTTAAGAATCAGCAGGATCGGAACGGCGAGGCCGAGCAGAACGGCCGCGGGAACGAGCGGGAACGATCGGATCCAGGAGGGACCGGACGAGATTCCACTCGACGAGGTTCCACTTCGAGCGGCTTCATGGGCGGCTGAACCGCCTGCGTTTCGGGTCGTCGTCAATGCGCGTCTCTTCCCCACCGGGGCCAGCGAGAGTTCCGGTTGTGCTCGGCCACCGCGAGCGCGGGCGGGAGCCCCGATCGTGCTCCGCCACCACGCGCGGCGGTCCTTTCTGCGCTGGGCGGGAGTCGCAGTCGTGCTCCCCCGCCGGAGCGGTGGTCTGTCCCCTCCGCGAACGCCGGCGAGAGCCCCCATCGTGCTCCCTCACCGCGCGAGGTGGTTTCCCCGCGGGCGTGGCAGGCGCTCGAGCTTCCGCCGTTCGCGCCGCACCGGCCCATTCAGGGTAGCCGCCCGATCCGCCCCGGTCCACATGCAGGTCCGAAAACCGCCAGCGTCTCCATTCGACCCCCGGTATCATCCTGGATATGGACCTCGATCCAATGCTCTGTTACCGGGCTCTCCGGAGCCGGGACGCGCGCTTCGACGGGCGCTTCTTCACCGGCGTGACGACGACCGGGATCTACTGCCGGCCGATCTGTTCGGCGCGACCGCCGCAATCCGGTCACGTCGTCTTCTTCCCATGCGCCGCCGCGGCAGAGGAGGCGGGATTCCGTCCCTGCCGCCGTTGCCGTCCTGAATCTTCTCCGGGCTCGCCCGCCTGGCTGGGCACTTCCGCCACCGTGACCCGGGGCCTCCGGTTGATCGCCGAGGGAGCGCTGGATCGCGCCGACGTCTCGGATCTGGCGCGCCGTTTGGGAATCGGCGAGAGGCAACTGCGCCGGCTCTTCACCCGTCACTTGGGAGCGTCGCCGCTCGCGCTGGCGCGGACGCGGCGCGCGCATTTCGCGCGAAGGCTGATCGACCAGACGTCTCTCTCCATGACGCAGGCCGCGTTCACCTCCGGCTTTTCCAGCCTGCGGCAGTTCAACGCCACCATGAGGGAGACCTTCGGCAGCGCTCCCACCGAGCTTCGCGCCGGGGGATCCCGGCTCCTGGGCCGGCCGATCGGCAACACCGGCCATCCTCGACCGAACAGCCCCGGGACCGGCCATCCTCGACCGATCGGCCCCGGCGATCCCTGGCCGGTCGGCGCTGGCGTCCTCCTGCCAACAAGCACCGCGATCCCGCATCTCTCCCTGCGGCTGCCCTATCGCGCGCCGTTCGACTGGGACGGGATGATCTCGTTTCTCGCGCCCCGTGCGACTCCGGGAGTCGAAGTCGTCGAACCCGGGTTCTACCGGCGGTCCATCCGCCTTCCCGACGGACCCGGCTGGCTGGAGATCCGACCCGAGATGCCGCACGGGCGCGGGTCTTTCGAGCTTCGACTGGAAGTCCACGCACCGATCGGCCGCGAGCTGGTCGGGCTCGTCGAGCGGGTCCGGCAGCTCTTCGACCTGGAGGCGGATCCACTGGCGCTTTCCGATCATCTCGGCCGGGATCCGATGCTCGCTCCGCTTCTTCAGGCGCATCCCGGGCTGCGCGCCCCGGGCGCATGGGACGGATTCGAACTGGCGGTCCGAGCGCTCCTCGGACAACAGATCACGGTGGCGGGTGCGACAACGTTGGCGGGACGTCTGGCCGCCGCCTTCGGCGAGCCGGCTCCGTTCGAGTCCGCGGGTCTGTCCCGGCTCTTCCCCACGCCGGAGATCCTGGCCCAGGCGGACGTCCACCGCATCGGCCTTCCAAGAGCGCGGGGGGAGGCCGTTCGCGAGCTGGCGCGCCTCACGGCATCAGGTCAACTCGATCTGACGCCGGCGGCGGACGAAAGCGAGACCCTGCGCCGGCTGCGCGCGATTCCCGGCGTCGGCGAGTGGACCGCGCAGTACGTGGCCATGCGGGCGCTCAGGGATCCGGACGCGTTTCCTTCCTCGGACCTGGGGCTGCGGAGCGCGACAGTGGTCGCCGGCGTCCTGCCGGCGGCCCATGCGCCTCGAGGTGCACCCGGCAGGGCAACGTCTGCGCCACCGACTCCAGGTGCGCGCAGTCGCCCGATCCTGTCCACGGCGGACCTGGCGCGCAGAGCCGAGGCCTGGCGCCCCTGGCGGGCCTACGCCGCGATGCACCTGTGGATCTCCCCGCGGCCGGACCGCGAGCGGCTTCGCCCGGAACGCGGCCGGGGGCGCGCACGTGACATCAATGCCGGCGTGAAGGACTGCGCTACTGGTCCAAACGGCCGGTCGCGCGCGCGTGGCATCAATCTGGCTGAGAGGACGGGACGGGACGCTCCGCGGTCGGCCGCGCGCCCCGCGAGACCTGTCCGGAAAGGAATGACATGAAAGCCCAAATGACGTCCATCCCTTCGCCGATCGGCATGCTCCACCTGGCCTGGAACGAGCGCGCGCTCACCGCGCTGGAATTCGAGGAGGGCCGCGATCGACTGGTGGCCAGGCTGGCCAAGAAGAACGGCGCGACGAACGGCGGCAGCGCGCTGCCCCCCGAGATCAAGCGCGCGCTGGAACGGTACTTCGATGGAGATCTCTCCGCGCTCGACTCCGTCCGGGTCGAGGCGGAAGGCACCGACTTCCAAAAGAAGGTCTGGGCGGAGCTTCGGAAGATTCCCGCTGGAACCACGATCTCCTATGCCGAGCTGGCGCGAAGGATCGGGAATCCCAAGGCGGTCCGGGCCGTGGGCGCAGCCAACGGCCGGAATCCGGTCGGACTGGTCGTGCCCTGCCACCGCGTGATCGGCGCCGACGGCGGCCTCACCGGATACGGAGGAGGCCTCGACCGCAAGGCGTGGCTCCTGGATCATGAGAAGAAGCACGCCGGACGATCCAAGCCGAAGGCATAACGAACCCGGAACTGCACGACCCCCTGAAAGGACGACGCCCGTCACTTCACCCGGATGACCGATCCCACCGTCTCCGCCGCTCCATCGTGGAGGAGAACCCGATACACACCCGAGGGCATGCGGCGTCCGCCACCGTCCGTGCCGTCCCAGAGTACCTCGTGCAACCCGGACGCGTACCAGCCGCCGGCAAGCGCGCGCACCAGCCGGCCCGCCGGATCCATGACGCAGAGATCGACCCGGCGCCGCTCGGAAAGGGCGAATCGAAACGCCGTCCGCGCGACGAAGGGATTGGGCTCGGCGATCAGCCGGACCGCCGGCGGAACAAGCACGACCGTCCCGCCATCGACCGCGGAGGGCAGGTGGCCGGTCAGCGGCAGCACCATCCGCGAGGGATACGCCTGCTGGTGATAGACGGTGTTGTGCGCGATGACCGTCGTCGTGTCCTGCATGAACGGTTTCCCGTTGTTCGGGTTGACGTCGAAGCGGGGCGAGTTCGAGCTGGACACGGCCAGCAGGATCCGATGCCCGGTGTTGAAGGCGATGGCCGTCTCGGGCAGGCGGATCGTCACCGGAACGATCTGTCCGGGGACGAGCAGATCCTCTTCGTCCATCGATATCCGATGGCGCGCGCGCAGGATGCCGTCGGTCATCAGCATGGCCCGCCCGTCGGGATAGACATCGCAGAGCTTGGCCGTGAAATCAGTGTCGAGGCAATCGGACGAGATGTACAGCTCGACCGAGATCTCGCCCGTCACTTCCCAGGGTTCGGTCAGGACCGGCGTCTCGTAGACCAGGACGTCGGGACGTGACAGGACCGGCCGTTGATCGTACGGACCCGCCGCGATCACGAGGTTCCCGCCTCCCAGGGTCGGAACCGGATGGTGCGGATTGAAGGTGTACGTCTGCGGCGCCTCCGAAGCCGGCGGCGTGAGGGAGAGCCCACCCGACGACGTCAGATAGAGGTTGGTCGGAACGGAAGGAGGCGGCCAGACGGACGTCACCTTCCACACGTCTCCCGGCGCGGTCGGATCGTCGACGTCGCCCATCAGGTAGTAGGCCACCGGCGAGCGTTTCATCACGCCGTTCTGCACGCCCATCACCCAGTAGTTCAAGAAGTCGTTCGGCGAGCCCACGATTGCCGCGGCGTAGGACGACGAGGCGTTGGGGAAATCGAGCTGACCCTGTTGGCCTCCGTCCGTGCAGTGGGTCCAGGGACCCATGATGAGCTTCTGGTTGCCGGCCGCGCCCGGCCCTCCGCCGAACTGCAACCCGGTGTAGGAATGGATCGGCCCGTCGGGAAAGATGTCGAACCAGCCGCCGACCTGATAGGTGGGAATCGTCTCCTGCGACAAGCGGCCCGTAGTGTCGAGCCACTTCCAGAAGTCGTCGTGGTCGGGGTGGGCGTAAATGGAGTCGAGGTTCCATTCCGCACCTTGATCGCGCAACCAGGTCGTGACGTCGATCTGCTTGAAGGCGCCTCCGGGGAACACCAGGTCGTTGTAGAAGTCGGCCCCCGCGAAGTAGACCAGCGTGCAGCGAGCCGACTCGGGCAGAGCCGCCGCCAGCAGGTTCTCGTTGATGGCCGAGGCGGAAACGCCGGACCCGCAGACGCGGCCGTTGCACCAGGGCTGCCGCAGGATCCACTGGACCGTCTCCAGCCCGTCGCGGTGGTCCGGTCCATAACCCTCGTCCCGGAACATCCGGTCGACCCCTTCCGAGCCGAAACGCCCCCGGGTGTCCTGCGAGACGGCAACGTAACCCTGATCGGCCATCTCGTCGATGTTGTTGCTCTGGATGCCGTAGGGGGTGCGGTAGAGCATCACCGGCCACGGCCCGGCTTCGTCCGAAGGCGTGGCCACGTCGGTGTTCAGGTGCACGCTGTCGCTCATCGCGACCATGTAGTAACGGACCGTGTGGGTGAGCGGCGCCCGGGATGAGCGGTTCGGGACATAACACGCGCGGGGCAGATCAAATCCGGAGGAGGGCATCACGGAAGAGCCGGACGAAGCGGGCCGCGAGGCATCGGAGCGGTGATGGTCCGCCGGGGACGCGGCGGCGCCGAAAAGGATGACAGCGGGGATGGCGAGGACAAACCAGGTGGGGCGGGTGCGCATGAAGCACTCCTTGGAAGTCGAGATGCCTGGAGGCCGAGGTGCCCGCCGCGGCCGCAGTCCGGCCCGCGGGTGCGTCCGAGGCCCTTTAATCTGCGTGTCAATGATGTTACACCTTTGGAGGGGGGGGTACAAGTCGCTGGAAACCTTTGCTGCTGGGGGCGTGGAGCCTAGCCCGCGGGATTTCTGGCTCTTTCATCGCCGGCAACTCCCCTCTGTGATCGGAGACAGCCGCAGATGACCCTGGCCATGCCCGACCCTGTGGGAAGCCGTCGAAGTTGGCTACAAGCCGGCCGCGGGGCGAACGAAAAAACGGCCTGGAGATCGCCCAAACGATCCCCTATACTTGAGGTCGGCCATTCGGAGCGGGGCGAGGGCCGACCCGGGGGCGATCGGATTTCTTACCGGCAGAACCCGAAAGCGAGGACTGATGATGTTCAATCCTGTCATCATTCTTGCCATTCTGATGCAGAGTTTCGTTTCGCGCGCGTCCAAGATCACGGGCGCCGTGCTGGGCGTTGTGATCACAACCGGAATCCTCTTGTGGGGTTTCTCCGTCTATGGCGGTGGCAATCAGATAGCCTTTTTCGGCAAGTCCATTCCCGAAGGCATGTTCGTCATCCTCTGCCTTGTCTGGTACGGTTTCGATGCCAAAGGCCTGATCGATGCGAAGAAGGCATCCAAAGAGGCGACGGACAACCAGAAAGCCCTCACCGACCCCGCGGTTCGAGCGGCATGGGCATCCACATGGCGGGCGTGGCGGGCGGGCCAGGGCGCTCCGGTCGCGCAGGCTGAAGCTGGCAAGCTCTCCGAACAGGCCTTCGTGGACGGGTATATCAAGAAAACCGGCCGCATGATTCAGTCCATCGTCAGCCGGCACGCGTGGGAGGCGGATGAGTTCATCTTGCACGCAACCATCAACCCCGCGCAGGACCACTCAGTCCTGACGGACAGAACGCTCTATTTGTTCGCAAGAAACGATATCCAGTCCGGCCCAGTGGTGATCCCACTAAGTGATATCGATAGCTATAGTTTCAGCACCAAGGGACGGGGTCACATCTTGATCAAGCTACATTCGGGGCAGGTCATCGACCAGGAGAGGAATGCGGCGCCCAAGGAAGAATTCGTCAACCGCTACAGGACGGCACGGCAGCTCACGTGAGCCGCCTCCGCATTACACCATGGCAGAGCCGATTCCGCTTCGCGGCGAATCGACCAGGGCGAGGCGACATGGGCTGCACTCCGGGCAGGTAGGTGATTCCGGTCGGTTCGATAACGCCGGTCCCGCCAAGAGCCCAGCCCGAAGTCTGCCCGCACACTCAGGTCCCGTCCCCGCGCAGGCCGGCCCCGGTTCCTACCAGGAGCTCCTGAGCGCCCCGATCTCCTTCTCCACCGCCTCGAGGATCGCGCAGTCCTTGACCGCTGCCATCATGTTGTTGTGGTCGGTGAAGAGCGGCCG
The DNA here is from genome assembly GCA_963833505.1 of Candidatus Eiseniibacteriota bacterium. GTDB lineage: Bacteria > Eisenbacteria > RBG-16-71-46 > CAIMUX01 > CAIMUX01 > CAWHYG01. Next base: position 99,791 of record CAWHYG010000005.1, read on the forward strand.
GTCCTCCTCGAGATGCGCGACGACCCGGCGGACGGCCGCGTGGGCCGTTCGCGTTCCCCGCCCGGGCGTGAGCTCGCGGAAATCCAGCCCTTGCGCCGCCGCGATGAACTCGATGCCGAGCACGCCGAAGGCGTTTTCCAGGATCTGCTTCGTCTTCAGGGCTCCGTTCATGCCCATGCTGACGAAGTCCTCCTGGTCGGCGGCGGCCGGAATCGACTGGATGTAGGAGGGGGTGCTCAGGATCCGCTGCTCGACCACGAGCATCCCGGCGGTGTACTGGCTGAGCATGTGCCCGGAGAACATCCCCGCGCCCTTGGTCAGAAAGGCGGGCAGCCCCACGCTGAGGGCCGGGTTCAACAGACGGTTGAGCCGCCGCTCCGACAGCACGCAGATCATCGTCAACCCGGCGCCGGTGGCATCGAGCGGCAGGCTCACCGGAGTTCCCTGGAAGTTGGCGCCGGTCAGGACGGTATCCGACTCCGGCAGGAAGATCGGATTGTCGGCCACGCCGTTCAGCTCGATCTCGACCTGGCGGCGCGTGAAAGCCATGAGATCGCGGAGCGCGCCGATGACCTGGGGGGTCGAGCGCATGGAGTACGCGTCCTGCACCTTAACCTTCAGCTTGCCCGTGACGAGATCGGATCCGGCCATGACCGCGCGCAGGTTCTCGGCGCAGGTGACGGCGCCTCGGAAACCTCGCAGCACGTGCAGGCGCTCGTCATACGGCTTCATGTTGGCCAGCAGCGCTTCGAGCGTCATGGCGGCGGCGATCTCGGCCTGCTTGATGAAGCGCTCGATATCGTGGAGCAGAAGGCAGGCCATCCCGGTGATCAGGTTCGATCCGTTGATGGCGGCCAGTCCGTCGCGGGCTTGAAGGCCGGGAACGGGAATCCCGGCGCGCGCGAGCGCCTTGGCCGTGGGCATGCGTTCGCCCTGGTAGAAGGACTCGCCCTCGCCCAGGAGAGACAGGGCGAGCTGGCTCATCGGGGCGAGATCGCCGCAGGCGCCGACGCTTCCCTTCTCGCAGACCACCGGCGTGACGCCCCGATTCAGCATCTCGACGTAGGTCAGGGGGATCTCCGGACGGCAGCCCGAGTGCCCCTTGGCGTGGACGTTGATCCGGCTGAGCATGGCCGCGCGGACGTGCTCGACCGGGCAGGGCACGCCGATGCCGGCGGCGTGGTTGTAGATCAGATACTTCTGGAACTGCTGGACCTGCTCGTCGGAGAGGACGATCTCGGAGAACTCACCGATCCCGGTGTTCACCCCGTACATGATCTCGTGGGCGACGATCTTCTTCTCGAGCATCTGCCGGCAGGTGCGGATGCGCTCGACCGCCTCCGGCACCAGCTCGATCTTCTCGCCGCCTCGCGCGACCGCGACGACATCCTCGATCTTGAGGCTCTCGCCATCAACTCGAATGGCCATGGGGCGTCCTCCTGTCGCTTTCTGCCCTGGCCGACCGGCCGGGGAACGGGAGCGGTCTGGCGCGCCGGCCGGGCTGTTCGGCCTGCGCCGACCCGCGCGATTCCTGCGGATTCCGGGCGCCGATCCTCGCTCCGCCGTCATCCTCCCACCGCGCCGGATCGGTCGAAAGGCAGTCTAGCAGAACGAGGGAGCCGGGCGCGAAGTTTCCGGACCCGCCGAACGCGCGCCCGCCGCGTCTAAGACAGAGACGCCCGGGCAGGTAGGACCCGTGCGCTCAGGGAGCCGGGGAGCCAACGTGATGGAACATCCCTCCTGGAGCCAGATCCTGGACTGGCTGGAGGCAGATCAACGGACACGCCCGCGGCGGATTCGATCCGTCGCCGGCCAGTCCAAGAGAACCGGTGGAAGGTTCGGGCCGCAACCGGAGCGCAGGGGCATCGAAGTGCACCTGCAATGCTGCCCAGAGTGCCGCGCCGCCCGCCGCGACGCCGAGGTCTTCTGCCGTCTCTGCGAGATGATCAGGCGCCCGTGCCCGTCCGCTTCGCTTCGGGCGCGGATCTGCGGGAAGATTCTGCCGGACGATCCGGATCCTCCACGGAAGTGAGCGCATCCGGCTCGGCGTTACCTGCGCCCCCCGACTGTTCCGGCCGTCCCAGACGATACTCGTCCCGCCGCTCGCGGAACGATATTCGACCTGATCATGGAAGCAACTGAAACCGTGCCCGTCAGCGAATGACCACGAGCTTCGTCCCTCGCTCCTCCGATCCCCGCAGACGGACGAAGTAAACGCCGGGAGTCACCAATCGACCTCCGAGATCGCGTCGATCCCACTTCCAGGCGCAGATGAGGGGATCGGCCACGCCCGCTCCGCCCGTGAAACGCGGAGGCTTCGCGACCAGCCGCCCGCCGGCGTCGAAGATCTCCAGATTGCTGGACGCAGAAGCTGCGCCGGGTTTCGGGAGCGTCGCAGGCTTCGCCGAGGCCAGCCAGATGAGCGTCTCGCCCCCGCTCGGGTTGGGCGCAGCCCGGAGGCGGGCAGACGACCGGTCCGAAATCGCAACCTGCTCAACCGAGGCCGGATCCGGTGTACAGACGAGGATGGAGCCGTCGGCGGTTCCGCGGGGGTATTGCCCAAGGGGCACGTCCCGGCCGCCTCCCCAGTACGCCATGGCATCCTCGGTGGAATCCCAGACGGCGACGGCCCACGTCCAGAGGGTATCGTGCGCGCCGGACGGCTGAAGCTCCCGCCAGGCCAACGTCTCGAGGTTTAGCTCCCAAGCATCGTCGCAATAGCGCTTGTTACAGTATCCGCCCGAAATCAGCAGTCGACGGCGGAGCGGGTCATAGACGGAAGTGTGTCCGGAACGCCATCCCGGATCCCCCGACGTGGTGAGCTTGGACCAGACCGGCGCGCCCGCCAGGGACAGCGACCAGACGGCGTCATCCCCTCCATTGCCTCTCCGAGCCGAAGTACGTCCTCCACCAAAGCGCCAGGTTGTACAGGTACCACACCCGCGGATCGGAACGCGTAGCGACCAGGGCCCGCACCGCCTTCCCGTCGAGCAGATCGGTCCGCGCGCAGAAGTCTTCCAGCTCGGATTCGATCCGCTGGCCGAGCGCGCCGTAGAGCCATTCGCGCACCGGCACGCTGAAACCCTGTTTGGGCCGATCGATCAGCTCATCCGGGATCAATCCGCGCACGGCCAGCTTGAGGATCCGCTTCAGCTCTCCGCCGCGAGTTTTCAGGGAGGTCGGAAGGGACAGCGCCAGCTCGACAAACTCGTGATCGAGGAAGGGAACGCGCGCCTCGAGGCTCACTCCCATGGCCATCTTGTCCACGCGCATCAAGAGCAGCTCGGGCAGGCGGAGATTCAGGTCGAGAAACGTCATCCAGTGAAAGTCGCTCGGCTCCCAGGCGGTCGCCAGGAAGCGCTCGCGCAGAGGCCGCAGCGCTTCCCAGGAGGTGCGCTCCTCCGTCAGGCGCCGGAGGCGCGGCGACAGAAGCCGCTTCTTCTGCTCCTCGGTGAAGGCCTCTGCACCTCCCCAGAAGATCGGCTGCCCGGCGGCGGTGCGACGCATCACCTCGTAGGATCGGCTGCCCGCCTTGCCTGCGGCGCGGGCCCCGGCCAGCGCCAGGCGCGCGACGCCGGGGTTGAAGAAGCGGTTCATCATTCTCTGCCGCGCCAGCACCCTCTGCCAGTCGGGATATCCCAAGAACAGCTCGTCGGCGCCTTCGCCGACCTGACACACGATGACCCCGGCGTCCCGCGCCAGTTTGGAAACGTAGTAGACCGGCACGCAGACCCAGTCGGCGATGGGTTCGTCCTGCAGCCAGACCATCCGCGGCACGAACGCGAGCAGGTCATCCACCGAGAGAATGCGCTCGCGGTGCTCGGCGCCCACGCGCTCCGCCATCAGACGCGCGAACGGAAGCTCGTCCCGGTAGCTCTCGTAGCTTCCGTCATAGCCGATCGAAAACGTGTGGACGGGACGCTCTTCCCCTTCGGAAAAAAGGGCGGCATTCGTGCTGGAGTCGATGCCGCCGGAGAGAAACACGCCGACCGGCACGTCGCTCACCTTGTGCAACACGACTGCCTCGCGAAGCTTGTCGAGAACGCGAACCGCCGCCTCCTTCTCGGAAATCGACGGGACGGGCCGAACCTCGGTGAATACGTCCCACCAGCGGTCGATCCGCATCTCGCCGTTCGCCGTGACGCGGAGGCGGGTCCCGGCCGGAAGCTTGTGGATGCCGGCGAAGAGCGTGTTGGGCGCGGGAACGGTCAGGAAGGAGAGATAGTCGGACAGCGCCTCCTCGTTGACGGCGCGCGGCTGCTCCGGGTCGGCGAAAAGGGCCTTGATCTCGGAGGCGAAGGCCAGACGGTCGTGATGCCGCGTGTAATAGAGCGGCTTCACACCGACCCGATCCCGGGCCAGCCAGAGGAGCCTTTCGCGTTCATCCCAGATCGCCAGCGCGAACATGCCGCGGAGGCGCTTCAGGCAGTCGATGCCCCAGGTTTCATAGGCATGGATGATGACTTCGGTGTCGGAGTGGTCCGTCCGCCAGAAGTGGCCTCCGGCCCGCTCCAGCTCGCGCCGCAGCCCCGCGTGGTTGTAGATCTCGCCGTTGAAGACGATGCGAACCGAGCCGTCCTCGTTCTCCATCGGCTGATCCGCGGCGTGGGACAGATCCAGGATGGAAAGTCGGCGATGCCCAAGCCCCACGCGTCCGTCGGGCGAGATCCACGAGCCGGCCCCGTCGGGGCCGCGGTGCGCCAGCGTGTCCCGCATGCGGTCGAGGAGCGCCGGCGTCACGCGGAACGATCCGGGACCGAAGCAGAGAATCCCGGTCAGCCCGCACATGGGGACCCTCTGGAATTCAACAGACCCTCCGATCCGATTCAGGCCGGCGAAGCGAATCGTAGAGCCGCGCCAGATTTCGCGCGTGCGTTTGGATCCCGTATCTTTCCCGAGCCCAGGCGCGCCCGGTCTCCGCCAGGCGGCGCCTCTCGGGAAGATCCGCGATCAGGGAGCGGATCGAAGACGCAAGCGCTGCCGCGTCCCCCGCTTGGAAAAGCAGCGCCGCGGCTCCGTCGCCGGTCACTTCGCGTAGTGACGGGATGTCGGACACCGCGCAGGGAACTCCTCGCAGCATCGCCTCGATCGGAGCCAGGCCGAAGGAGTCTTCCAAGCTGGCGAACACGAAGAGGTCGAGCGAGGGCAAGAGCGCGGGGACGTCGGCGCGCGCTCCCAGAAAGTGCACTCTCGCCTCGATCCCGGCCCCGGCGCACAGCCGCCGGCATTCCGCCTGCAGCTCCGGCCGTGAGGGAGCCCCGATGAAGATGAAATGCGCCGCCGGCGACTGCGTGAAGACCTCGGGAAGCGCGCGGCAGATCGTCGCCTGGTCCTTGCCGGGTTGGAAGTTCCCGACCATCCCCAGGAGCACTGTTTCCGGGCTCAGTCCCAGCTCGGCGCGCAGATCGTGAGCGGGAACTTCCAGGCGGGCCGGATCGACGCCGTTCTGCAGGATCTCGAACGAAAGGCCGCGCGCCGCCGGAAGCTGCTGTCGCAGTCGTTCGAGAAAGCCCGCGCCCACGACGATCCTCCGGTCCATCCGGGGGAGAAGAAACGAGAGCGCCCGCGCGTCCCTCCGGGCCGATCGGCGGAATCCGTGAATCGTGAGACAACAGGCCGCGCGCGTGCCCCGGGAGGCGCACCAGGCGTGAAGCCCGGTGACCGCCTGGTGCGCGTGCAGCACTTCGAACCGGCGCTCGCGAATCCACGCGTGCAGGCGCTGCACCAGGAACGGGTCGAGCGGGAAGCGGCGTCGGGCCGGCAGGAACCGGGGCCCGAGGGCCGCGAACTCCGGGAAGAGCGTGCCTGTCCGCGTGGCCAGGAAGGTCAGGTCCAGGTTCGCCGACGGCGCCGTGCGGGCGAGGTCCAGTTCCAGGGTCTCGATTCCGCCCCGATCCAGGCCTTCCAGGAGATGCAGGACAGCCGGCGTCATGAAAGGAAGGGCGCACCAGCGGGAGCGGGACCGTCCGCCGACTTCCCCGGAAATACCGAACCTTGTGCCCGGCGCGCTCGAAACGGCGACACGTGATCCTTGCCTTCCGATCCTTGTCCCCAAGTCCTGCCCGCCGATCGTTGCGGTGGAACCGGAGCCGCGAGCATAATCCGATTCTGCCGCAACCGCAAAAGGGGCCTGACCCGGAGGTGACCGGCGACGTGATCGAAGAAACCCAGGATCCACCCGGCCCCGCGCCGTTTCCATCCCGGACGCCGGGGCGCGGCGGGCAGGCGGCGAGCCACCCGCTCATCGTCTGCGCGTCCACGCAAGCCTGGGAAGAAACCTGGTTCCGCAAGCAGCACTTCATGAGCCGGCTGGCGCAGAGAAGGCCGGTCCTCTACGTTGAGCCCTCCTACTCGATGCTCCGGCGCCCCGAAGGCCCGGCGCCGAATCCGTGGTTCCGGCCTCGCATCATCTCCCGGGGCCCGAGTCTCTGGACGCTGCTTCCACCGCGCGGTCTTCCGTTCTGGACCCACCCGAGCGTCAGCCGTCTTCAATATCGTCTTTGGGGAGACATGCTCCGCCGCTCGGCCGGCTCCCTCGGGTTCTCCCGCACCTGGCTCTGGATCTACAAGCCGCACTTCATACAATCCGCATCCACGCTGCGCCCGGAACGGATCATCTTCGATCTCGTCGACGATCTGGGCGCCTACGCCGGCCGTTTCCAGAGCGCGCGCACCATCCGCGCGTGCGTGGAGACGGCGATCGAGAGCGCCGATCTGGTTTTCACCACCTCCGCGATCCTGAGCGCCCGCTACGCCGGCCGCACGAGAACGGGCGAGATGCCGGTCGTGCCCAACGGTGTGAAAGGGGATTGGATCGACCGGCCCCTGGGACCGGAACCGGAGGATCTGAAGGGGCTCCCGCATCCTCGCCTCGGCTTTGTTGGAGCGGTCTTCACCTATCTCGACTACGACCTGATGATCGAGGCGGCCCGCGCGTTTCCTACGGGATCTCTGACGGTGGTTGGGCCTGTTCTCGAGCCCGCTTCAGCCGCGCGCCTGGCGGCGGAGCCGAACGTGCATCTCCTGGGCCCGAAGCCGCAGAACGCCGTTCCCGACTACATCTCCTGGTTCGACGTCTGCCTGAACCCGTTTCGGCCCGGCCCGGTTCGCCGGGCGGTCAATCCGCTCAAGTTGTACGAGTACCTGGCGCGCGGAAAGCCGGTGGTGTCGACGCCGATGGAATCGCTGGAGGGGGAGGCGATCTCGAAGCGGATCCGGTTCGCGGAAACCCCGACCGATTTCGTGGCCGCCCTCCGCGCGGCGCTGGCCGAAGCGCGCCCCGAAGACGAAGCGGCGCGGCGCGAGGCGGTGCGGCCGTACTCCTGGGAAGCGCTGTCGGAGAAGGTGGAACGGATTCTCGAGCGAGCGGAGGCCGGTTGGAACTCTGAGAGCGGACCGGCGGAAGTCCGGGGAAGGCCGCCGGGAAAGGAGAACCTCGAAGCCGGTGCCTGAACCCCGCAAGACCTGGAACCGATACGGCCGGACGATCCTGCTCCCGCCCGGTTCGATCGAGGCGGAGCGGACGTACCGCGCGCGGGAAGATCGGAATCCGGAGCGGACCGAGGTCGATCCGCAAGAGGAAGGGGCTCTCGAGCACCTGTCCCGGTATCTTTTCGCGGCCGGGTTGATGACACCACTACAGCCCGGCGCGGGCCAGGGCCGATGGGCCGAGGTGAGTCCCGAACGGCGCGCCATCGCCGCCGCCTCGGTCCGGGAGGATCGTCCGCTCGGCGCCGCCGAAGGGCGCCACACCGGGGGCCTCGAAGGCCGGCGGGTCTTGGACGGCGGTTGCGGGCACGGGTACGGCGCGCTCCTCCTGGCGCGGCTCGGCGCCGCGGCCGTGCTGGCTTTGGATCGTTCCGCCGAGGCGCCGCGCGCCGCCTCCCGGAACGCGCGCGCCGCGAGAGACAACGGAGGCCGTGCCCCGGACTTCGGCGCAGCGGACCTGGAACAGCTTCCGCTGCGCTCCGCGTCGGTCGACCTGGTCGTGGCGTTGGAGGTGATCGAGCACCTGGACCATCCGGAACGGTTTCTGGCGGAGGCGGCGCGCGTCCTCGCGCCCCAAGGAGAGCTGATTCTCTCGACGCCGAATCGCCTGCTCGTTTCCCCCGGATGGACGTTGCCGCCGAACCGGTTTCACACGCGCGAGTACTCGCCGGATGAGTTCCGCGCTTTGCTGGCGCCGGCCTTCCCGGAGGTCGAGCTGTGGGGCCAGATTCCAGGGCAATCTCTCGTGGCGGAGCGGCGCCGCGGAAGGCGCGGGTTTGCTCTGGCGCTGGCCTTTGAGCGGATGTTCGGGATCAACCCGAGACGATTTCTCCCCGCAGGGCTGCGCGCTGCGATGAGAGCGTTGCTCCGGGACCGTAAGGATGCGACGGCGACATCCCGAACGATCTCCGGCGCGCCGGCAGCTTCCGAGACCCGGTCAGCAACGACAACGGCAGCCGCGAACGGACCGGCGACTCCCAAACCCGCAACTCCCGGACCGCCGGCGCCATCCGGCTCCACGGCCGACATCGGATCGTGGTCTCCATCCGGCCCGGACCTCGAGCCGCGCATCGAGGAATGGGTGTCCCGCGGCCTGCAAGAACGGGATGCCGGGTTGAGCGGGCGATATCTTTGGGGCGCGCCGGAAGACGGCGAGCAGATGATCGCGGTCTGTCGCCGAGGGCAAGCCGACGAACCGCCACGCAACTTCAGGGCCGGCCTATCATCACGTGAGCCCGCGCGCGAACGACGTCCGTCGCGCGTGGCGGGACCAGCGCGGCGTGACCCTGCCGGGTCGACCGAGCGGCGCTCGATCAGCCAGGCGAACCTCCGTACCGGATCGGCGCCGCGGCGCCTCGATGGATCGGGAAAACCCCCACCAGCATCGTCAGGGAGCATCGCCTGATGGGCGTGAAACGCGACAGCTTGCGCACCCTCTTGTTCCAGCTCTTCGGGCTGGGCGCGGGCATTCTGACCAACGTGATCGTCGGCCGCACCCTCGGTCCGTCGGGCAAGGGGCTCCTTTCCTATCTCGGCTACGCCCTGTTCGTGACGATCAGCATCGGCGGATTGGGGCTGCAGTCGGCCGCCATCCAGCAGTTCGGCAAGCGCAGCTTTCCCGCCGAATCCGTCGCGGCCGCCCAACTCGTCTTGGGCGCGATCGCCGGACTGCTCGCCGGGGCCCTCGCTACCACGGTGCTCCTCGCCTTCCCGACTCGCATCGCGATCGCGCCGGTCCTGGCGGTCGCCTTTTCCGCGGTCATCCTGACCTCGCTGCTCCAGAACAACCTCATCGGCGTGATGATCGGAGCCAATCGCGTCCGCGCCGCGAACCGCATCCAGGCGCTGGTGCCGCTGCTGTGGTTGGCCGCGGCCTTCGTCCTCTTGGCCTGGCTGCGGCGGAACGCCACGGTCGGCGCGCTGGCCTGGATGGCGGCTCAGGTCTGCTCGGGGGTCGCGGCGGTGATCTGGGTCCTCCGGACGCTCCGGCCGCGCTTCCGGGCTCTCGGTCCCTGCCTTCGCGCCTCGCTGGCCTTCGGCGGAGAGGCGTATCTGTCCAACCTTCTCTGGGCGCTTCTCCTCCGATCGGACGGCCTCATCCTCGGTTCGATACGCGGGGCCAGCGACGTCGGGATCTACTCGATCGCGGTGCTCCTCGCGGAGCTGCTTTGGTACGTCCCCCGGTCGCTCACCTTCGCGTTGGGCCAGCGAGTCGCGGCCGCAAGCGCCGAGGAGGCTGTGCAACTGGTGCAGCGGGCGGCTCGAACCGCGCTCTGGACGGTAATCGTGGGCGGAATCGTCCTGTCGCTTTCGGCGCGCTTTCTGGTGCGGATTCTCCTCGGAGCCGCGTTCGCGACCTTCTATCGGCCGTTTCTCCTGCTTCTGCCCGGGATCATCTCCGGGTCGGTGGCGGCGCCGCTGGCGCTCTTTCTGACCCAGAATCGGAGCCGGCCGCGCATCAACGCCTGGATCTCGGGCGTCGGGCTCGCGGTCAACGTCGGGTTGAACATCCTGTGGATTCCCCGGTACGGCGCGAGCGCCGCAGCCGCGACCTCGTCCATCGGCTATTCCCTGGTAGCTGCCCTCCTGATCTGGAAACTCCACGAAGAGCGGGGATTCTCGTGGGGCGGGCTCATCCTGCTGCGCCGGTCCGACGTGGATGGAGCGGTCGCCATGATCCGGCCGCGGCTCTTCCCGGCCCGGGAGGGGAACGGATGAGGCTGGGCCTGGTGGCCGACGCGGGAAGCCTGCACACCCGCCCCTGGGTCGATGCCTTCAGGAAAGCGGGACACGAGGTCCTCCTCTTCTCGGTGCAGCGCGGGGAGATTCTCGCCGATCTCGATTGCGATGTGACCGCGCCGCTCGTGTCCACAACCTTCCGCGCCATGGAGGGTGCCGGGACGGCTCGAAGCGCCGGACCCTTCCCGGAGGGTTCGGCACCTTCGTTCGCATCGGCGGGCGGATCTGCTTCCGACCCGTCTGCCGCCGGTGTCGGTCCCAACGCCGGAAACCCAGCGGCCAAGCCGGCACGATCCGACCGGGAGCGCGTCAGCGCATTGGCGCCGGGACTCCCGGGGACCATCGCCACCGGATCCCGACGTTCGACCTGGGAGCTGCGCTGGATCACACGCGCGCTTCGTCTGATTCCGTCGTACCGCCGCTGGCTGCGCGAAGTCCGGCCCGATCGCATCGTGGCGCTCCGGCTGCAACCGGAGGGCTATCTCGCCTCCTTCGGTTTCGTCCGTCCGCTGGCCGTGATGTCCTGGGGGCAGGACGTCCTCCACTATGCATTGCGGCATCCGGCGCATCGATGGTTCGCCCGCCGAACGGTGCGGGCGGCGGACCTCTTCCTGGGGGAAACCGAGGCTGTTCTGGAAGGATGGCGATCCCTCGGCGCCCCGGCCGATCGCGTGAAACTCGGTTTCACAGGATTGGATCGTTCCTTCTGGCGGCCCCCATCGCGGGAAGAACGCGAAGCCGCGCGCGCGCGCCTGACTTCGATGCGGCCGGGATGGACTCTGTCGCTGGGTCAGGGCGCCCCCTGCCTTCTTTCGCCGCGCGCCGTGGCCGAACGCGGACACCAGGAGAGTCTGCTCCGCGGGCTGGCCGCCGCCGCTCTTCCGGACGTTCTTCTTGTGCAGGCAGGACCGGGCGATCGGGGCATGCGCCCGCGCTGTCTCGCGCTCGCGGCATCTCTGGGCCTCAAGGAGAGCTACTTCGACGTCGGAGTGGTGCCCGCCGAGACCCTGCGGGATCTCGCGTGGGCGGCGGACGGCGTCGTTTCCCTCTGGTCTCCCGACGGCCTTTCGCAGAGTCTGTTGGAAGGGATGGCCGCGGGATTGATCCCGCTGGCCGCGGATATTCCGGGGAATCGGGAATGGATCGACCCCGGGAAAAGCGGGCTCCTGGTCGATCCATCGGATGCCGCCGCCGTCGGACGGGCGCTCAACGCTCTCTTGACCGACACACGTCTGAGAACCGCGGCGCCGGAGCTGAACGCGGAGCGGATCGCCGGCCGGGCCGACCGCAAGCGGAACATGGAGCGATTGACGGACATGATCCTGCGGATGGAGGCGCCACGGAAACGCGCGTGAACCTTCCCGGCGCCAGGCCCCGCGCCTCGCGCGCCGTCTGGCCGGCGCTCCTGGCGGCCGCCGTCGTCACGGGATTCCTGACCGCCTACCGGGCGCCGTTCGCCGCCATCGCGGTCGGCGGCGTCATGCTCCTGGGGCTGTCCCTGATCGATCTCTCGTGGCCGATCGCGGCGCTCCTCTTGACCACGATGATCGGCGGAGAGTACGGGATCGCGCACGCCAACTTCTCGCTCGGCGGACTGAACCTCTTTCCGGACGATCTGCTCGTCCTCCTGCTCGGTTTCGGGCTCCTCATCCGATTTCTCCGCCACGGAGGAGCGCCTGGGCGTCTGCGCGATCCGATCGATTTCGTCCTGGCGGCCTACCTCTTGTACGGAGTCTTTTCGGTGGCCAGGAGCTGGCCTACCTACGGCTCGGCGGCCTTGTCTCCGTTCCGCCTGCAATTCGTCTACGGCCTGCTCTATTTCCTGGGCCGGGCGGCGCTCGCGGAGCCGGCGGCCCGCCGGCGGATCGGAATCGCGGTCCTGATCGCGGCCGGGGCGATCGGGATCATCGGCATCGGCAATCTGGTCACCGGGACCCCCGCGGGAGGCGAGACCGGAAGCCATACCTACCGCTACCTGTCGGGCCTGCAGGCGACGGTGCTGGTCTTCGGCCTGGCGATCCTGAGCGTCGTCTGGAGCCGCCGCCGGCCGCCTTGGAGCCTTGCGCTCGGAGCGCTCTGCCTGTTCGGCATCCTCATTTCCCAGGCGCGATCGGTCTGGATCGGCGTCGTGGCGGCCGTGATCGTCGCGGTGGCCAGCTCCGCCTCCCGGACGAAGCTGGCGCGACGGCTGATCGCCGGCGCGGTCGTGGCGGTGTTGATCGGGCTCGCCGTTGTAGGGGCGGGCCTCGGGCGGGATCTGACCGGGGACCTGGCGAAACGCGCCGCCAGCCTGGGAAAGGTCAACACCGACGTGACCGCGATGTGGCGCGTGTTCGTCTGGGGCGTCGCGCTCAAGGATCTCTCCCACAGCCCCGTGCTCGGCCTTGGATTGGGGCGGCAGTTCACCTATTACGATCTCAGCGTCGAGAAGTGGGAGAGCAATCGGCAGCTTCACAACTCGTATCTGGAGCTGGCCTATTACACAGGGGCGGTCGGGCTTCTGCTCCTGATCGCCTTTCAGGTTCTCGTCCTGGTCCGCACCGCCCGCGCCGCCCGGGCGGCGCACGGAACGCCCCGGGAGCCGCGGTTGCTCGCGCTGATCGCCTGCCAGGTCTGCCTGTACGCGGTGGCTGCCACGAACGTGGTCAGCGCTTCCCTGGTGGCATCGACCTGGTGGTGGCTTCTGGCGGCGGTCTCGATCGGGGAATCGTCAGCCGTCTTGGGAGCGCCGGGGCAGGTTTCTCCAGAGACGGGATAGACCCACCGCATCGGCCTGACGCCATTCGTAGCGGCGCCACCACTCTTCCGCCTGCACCAGGAACACGCCCAGAAGGAACCCGAGCAGCGCGGCCAGGATCCCCGCCTTCGCCACCGGCAGGCTCTTCTTGTACACGGGGACGCTCGCCTCGTCCAGCACCTGGACCACCGGCATCGTCTCCGTTTCCTTGATGCGGGCCTGATAAAGCTGTTCGATCAGAAGCTCATAGAGGCGTTCCTGGATCGTGACCTCGCGCAGGAGGTAGGCGTACTGCTTGCCCAGCTCGGGAAGAGATTCCAGACTCCGATCCAGCCCGTCTCCGTTGCCGGAATCGGACCCGCGCTGCATGTCCGTCAACTGCCGGCGGATCTCCTGGATCTCGCTCTGCAGGCGGAGGATCTCGGGATTCGAAGACCGCATCGTGTTCTCGGCGATCCCGAGGGCGGTCTCCCGCGCCAGCAGGTCTCCCTCCAGCTTGCCCGCGGTCTCGATCCCGACCCGCATTCTGATCGTCCAGGCTGATGGCGAGGTTGGTCTTCTGGAAGTCCGCCAGGGCGGTGCTCGCCTGCTCAAGCTTCTGGTCCGCCGTGGAAAGCTGACCTTCCAGGAACAACCGCGCCTGGCGGGCCTGGTTCGTATTCTTGGTCTGGTTCACCTGCTCGAGACCCTCGGCCAGCGTGTTGGCGATCGCGGCGGCCAGCCGTCCGGCCTCGAGCTTGGATCTCTTTCCGGGGAAGAAGCCGGTTCGGGCCCGCACGTCGAGGGTCAGGATGCCGTCGTTGGCGGTGTGGGTCGTCACGTCTTTCTTCAGGATGTCGAAGGCGAAGGTGTACGCCTTCAGCGAGTCCTTCGAAGCCAGGTGATAGCGGTGGATCAGGTCGAGCTTGTCGATCGCGTAGCGAAAGACCGACCGGCTGCGCAGCATGTCCGCGTAGAGGTCGGCGGACATCGAAGAATTCAAGCCGAGCTGGAGATGGGCGAGGTTCTCCTCAATGCTTCCGCCCAGGGAGAAGGGTGAGCTGTTGTCGGGAGGCAGGATCGTGAGCGTTGACTGGTAGGCCGCGGGCAGGATCATCGTGGCGATCGCCCCGGCCAACCCGGCCCCAAGCGTGAGAAGCACGATCCTTCCCCGCCGCCGGAACAGGCTCTCCAGGAACGGCACGATCGGCAGCCGGCCGCGGATCGCGCCCCCCATCGAGGGGGACGTCGGTGCCGAGCGCTCGATCCGGCTCCCCGGCGACGGCGATGCCGGCGTCGAGCCCCCCGTCGAGGGCGACACCGGGCGCTCGATCCCGCCCCCCGGCGGCGATCCCGAGCGCTCCGACCTTCCGTCCGGGGAAGCGCTCGATCCGGGAACGGATCCCGTGTCCGATCGACTCTGGCTCACCTTCCGCTCACTTGGTCGCCGTGTGGATGACGAGGTAGATGGTCGCGAGCTGGGACACCGTCACGACGGCGTCCTTGAAGGTCGCGTACCATTCGTGTTCCGGCTTTTCCGGCACCCAGATCGTGTCTCCCGGACCGAGGCGGACGACCTTTGATCCCGCCACCCACTCGCCGGTCGCGGCTCGAATCACCTTGGTGCGTCCGGGCGAGGCGTTCCAGCCGAACCCGCCGGCCCGCTGCACGTAGTCCGCCACGCCAAGTCCGGGCTCGTAGGTGAGATTGCCGGGAAACGCCACCTGTCCGGCCAGGGTCACCCAGCCCTTCTTGGGCGGGACCAGAACCTGGTCGCCGTCCTTGAGCAGGGTGTTCTGGGTGGCGTCGTTCTGCTGGAAGAGCCGGACGAAATCGACCGCCATAAGCCCGCTCCGCTGCCGGCTCCTCATCTTGAAATAGTCGTACTCGTCGTGGCTCATCTCGGTGGGAAGCATGGTTTGCAGCCGCGCGAACTCCTGGTCCTTCGCCGTGTTGTCGTTCGCGCGCATCAAACTCGCCTCTCGCAGGGAGGCCTCGTCTGTGAAACCGCCGGCCCGCCGGATGACGTCGGTCAGGGTCGTCCGTCCCTCGTCGATGACGTACGTTCCCGGATACACCACCTCTCCATCGATCTTGATCGTCTTGCGCACGTTCCAGTGGGGCAGGGTGCGGATCAGGACGGCATCCCGGAGCTGGAGAGGATAACGCATGAGCCCCGCCCGTCCTCCGGCGGCGCCGGACGTGACGTTGATCATGCGGGGGCGGTCGGAGCCTTCCACGTACCGCCCGATCTCGACCGTGTCGAGCACTGCCTGGTCGGTCAGCCCTCCGGCCAGAGCGATCAGCCCGCCCAGGCTGTCGCCCTCGACGTATTCGTAGATCCCGGGCACCTGCACCTCGCCGGAGAGCATGATCCCGGCATTGGGAAAGCCCACGTTGATGACGTCTCCCCCGAGAAGGGTGGGGTTGGCGCTCAGATCCCCGGCGCGCCGAAACAGGAGAAGATCCGAGATGATCGTGACGCCGTTCCGGCGCTGGACGCGCACGACGCGTTGCGATGCGCCCGTCAGCACGCCGCCGGCGCGGTCGATCGCCGTCGAAACGCGGTCGACGGCGCTCAAGTCATAGTCGCCCGGCTGCGCCACCTGCCCGATCACGTGGACGGTGAAACGGCGGAGCGTGACCAGCATCACCGAAACCTGCACGTTCTTGAAGGCATGGAGGACTTCCTGGCGCACCGCTTCGCACCCGCGGGCCAGGGTCATCTCGGCCACCTGCACCACGCCCGCGCCCGGCACCAGCACCGAGCCGTCCGGGGCGATCGGCAGCTCCTCGGCGGTGGAGAACGCGCCCTGGATCGTCACGGCCAACACGTCTCCCGGGCCAAGCACATACTGGTTCGGATCGATCGGCCCCTCCTGGAGCGGCATGTGCTCAGGAATCGTGAGCGTCTGCAAGTTGGTGGATGTGGGCCCGGTCGGCTGTTCCGGCAGGAGCCCGGTCTGCGGCTGCTGTTCCGTCTCAGGAGTCTGTCTCTGCCCTGCAGCCGGTCTCGCGCCCGCGACGCGGGCCCTCAAAGCATCGGAAATCGATTGGGGCACCTGCTGGGCATAGCTCGGGCTGACCGCGCCCAGGGCCGCCAGCAGGATGATCAGAAGCCGTCTCTGCAAGACATCTCCGTGTTGCGAACCGTCCCCGCATCCCCGCAGGGTCAGGGTCGAGAATCCGCACCCGTGATGCGACTGTCAAGGCGCATCGCAACCGGGCTCACCACCCCCCGACGCTGCCTCTCGAGGGCGAACGCGACCCGGTGCGTCTCGATCACTTCTTCGGAAGGCGTCGGCTCCGGCCCGCCCTCCAAGAGCGCCGCCGCGCAGGCCTGCCAAAGCTCCGGCGCGCCCTTCCGCGGCTCCGGCGCGGTGTAGAGCGCTCCGCTCCGGCCGCTCTCCGCGAGGCGGGAGAAGTTCACAAGCTCGAAGGACCGCCCGTCGCCGTGGCTCTCGATCCGCTCCTTGGGATGGGCGATCGATCCGCGGCCGGTGTAGAGCAAGGTCGCAGTCGATCCATCCTCATAGCGGAAACCGGCCTGAAACTCATCCGCCGCCGGGCCGGTTCCGCCGCCGCCTGGAAGAATCCAAGCGGACTGCACCGGCGCGCCGATCACGAATCGAAGCAGGTCGATCATGTGCACGGCTTCCCCAATCAGCCGTCCGCCGCCTTCCGGGCCGCGGATCCAGTGCTCCTCGGGAAGCGGCCCGGCCTGCACGCGATAGGAGATCTGAAGCGGCCCGCACCGTCCCGCCAGTTCCTCCCTCCAGCGGCTGACCGCGGGGGCGAAGCGGCGATTGAATCCGACGGCCAGGAATCCGCGGCGCGCCGCCAGCTCCGCCTCGATCGCATCGAGGTCTGAATCGAGGAGCGCCAACGGCTTCTCGCAGAAGACCGCATGGCCCGCGGAGAGGGCAAGCTTCACCAGCGCGGCGTGCCGATCGTGACGGGTCGCGATGACGACGAGATCGACGCCTGGATCGACCGCGCTCACATCATAGTCGCTCGACGTGCGGGCGAACCCATAGCGCTCTGCCAGCGGCTCGCGACGTGAAGGCACGCGGCCGGCCAGCAGCTCGAACCGGATCCGCTCTCCCAGCGCCGAAAGCGGCGGGAGAATCCCCGTGGCGGCATAGGCTCCGGTGCCGAGAAGCGCCACCCGCAAGGGAGCACGGCGTGGCGGGTGGCGGCGGGCCGCGATGGAGTCGGCCGGGGCGGCGTCGGACGACCGGGGTCCCGCACTGACCCCACCGGATGCCTCGCGGAAGCCCGGAGGCCGAACACGTGCTGCAGGTTGGGGAACACCACCCGCCGATGTTTCCGGAGACGGAACGGCCGACGCAGATTGGGGAACACCCGCCGCGCCATGACGGAAAAGAAATCCGGGCGGCGCGTTCGGATCGCTCCGGAGCGTCACGTAGGCTTCGGCAGCCTCCTCGAGGGTCCGGATCGGGCCGAGAAGATCGTCCACCGTCACCCGCCCGGAGGAGAGCAGATCGAGCCAGGCCGCCATGTTCCGATTCTCGGTCCAGCGAACCTGGGAGAACGGATAGTCCACTCCCTCTTCTTCATAACGCGGGTGGTAGCGACCCGGGCCGTACGACGTGGACATCCGGATGGTCAGCTCGCGCGGATAAGAGGTGTCGCGCTCGACGGTCACGGGCGTGTTGCCGAGCAGCACGAGCGTTCCGCCTCCCCGGATGGCTCGGGCCGCCTGCTCCGGAAGGGCCGCGCCCCCCGCGGCCGCGAGAATGGCGGCATCGACTCCATGGCCTTGCGTCGCGGCTCGAGCCGCGGCCTCGATCTGTTCCAGCGCATCCACCGGCAGCAGCTCGACGCCGTGCCGCGCTGCGAGCTTCCGGCGCGATTCCAGAGGGTCCCAACCCAGAACGCGGCATCCCGCCGCGAGCAGGATGCGCGCCGTCAATTGCCCGAGAAAGCCGAGCCCGAGCACCAGCAGGGTCTCGCCGATGCGCGCCTCGCTCCGGCGCACCGCCTGCAGCGCGATCGCTCCGAGCGCCACCGTGGACGCCGGGGCGAGATCCAGCTCCGAGGGAACGGCCACGACCAGATTGGCCGGGACGACCGCCTGCTCGGCGTGCACGGCGTAGCCGGCTCCGGCCATCGCGACGCGATCGCCTGGGGCGAACGCCGTGACTTCCGGCCCGACCGCGCGCACGACCCCGGCGGCGGAGTAGCCGGGCGCGTGAAGCGCCTGCGGCCGGTCCGCCAGCCGCTGGAAGCGCCGGCGCACGTCACTGAAATCGCGGCGCCGCACGGCTTCGGCCAGGCGATCCACTCGATTTCGTTTCTCCAAGGCGAGGGAGAGAAACGACCGGCCGCTGGAAGACAGGAGCGCGCCCTCGGTCCCCGGACTGACGCTGGAGTAGTGGACGTCGACCACCACGCCCTTCGCTCCGGCCAGCGGAGGAGGGATCTCGACGATCCGGGGCTGTCCCTTTTGAAAGAAGAGCTGTTTCATTCCGGGCTCATTCCAGTGCCCGCGCCGAAGGCACAAATCGGAGGACGACGCACCAGCCGCGATCCCAAGGGCCTTCCGTGGTTCCCTGCAGGATGGCGGCCTCCTCGCGGACCCCGTAACGATTGGACACGATGCCGGCTCCAATCTGCCAGGAGGCGTTTCGGGGTCGCAACAGGAGAATCTCCACGTCTCCGCCGGGGAGCGGCACGCGGCAGCTTCGGGAGGCGCGCTTCGGCACCCGATCCGACGGGCCCCCTTGCCGAGAGCCGGCTGCGGCGACGTCGAGTGGCGCGCCGGTCAGAGGTTCCGTGGCGCCGGTTTGCGACAGAGCGTCGGGTCGCGACGGGGCGTCGGGTCGCCACGACTGGCTGACCGCCGGAGCGTAGGGCCGCGGCGACCCACTGTCGGACGGTTTTCGACCGGCATCCAGCGAGCGGTCATGGAGGACTGGGTTCAGCCCCGGCGCAAACCGGAATCGGATCGTGGATCGAGCCCCCTCGACTGGATCGACCGGCCCGGCATCCGGATCAGGCTGCGGAATCAACCGATCCAGAATGACCAGCGCGTCCCGCCCGTGACCGGCGGATCCGAGCACGATCCGTCGCAGATGGCGAACCATGGCCGCGCGATCGCCCTGAGGGTCGCGAAATCCGTCGTGCCAGGCTTCGAACCTGGGCATCCGGCCTGCCTTTGGACGCCGGCCGCCGGGCACCGAGGCGGGCCCGAGAAAGAGATAGCGGGGACTGAGCGGGCTTTGCTCCTGATCTTCAAACTGCAAGGTGGAGTGTGCGGCGGTCGAGCGAAGCTGATTCCGGAGCGAGCGATCGATCGCGTAGCCGTGACAACCCGGATCGACGAACAGAGGCGCGCCGGCCGCATCGAGGACCAGCGAGAGCAGGTCGTTGTGTTCGTGTGTCGGTAGCCAGCCTCCATATCGCATGCCTTCATCGCGCGAGCGGGCGACCAGACATCCTTCGAACGCGCCGGATCGGAAGCGGACAATGCCGCGCTGCTCGGCGATCCAGCGGTCGGAATCCCCGATGTGGGATCCGACGGTCGGTGCGACGTCAGCATGCTCGATGATTCGGGGTCTTCCGGGGCCACCGGCAGCGGAGTCCCCGAGGTGGGTTCCGACGGTGTCGCCAGCGGAGTCGCCGATGTCGGATCCGACGGTCGGCCCCGCAGGAAGGTCCTGGATGCGGGGTCCTCTGGTGCCACCAGCAGCCGAGTCGCCGATGTGGGAACCAACGGTCAGTCCGGCGCCGGCGCCAGAATCCCCCGCCGACTCGCTCCGAGCTCTAACCTCCTCGGCCCCGAACCAGAACGCCGGCTCCTCCACCGCCCGTCTCTCCCGCAGCCCCGACAAACCCAGCACGACTTCCGCCGTCTGCAATGCGCCCTCCGGATCCAGCGGGTTGCGTTCCGACCAGGGCGCCATCCCGAACGGAGGGAAACAGGAGTCGTCTCCATCGCCGATGAAGGGAAGGCCGGAAGGAAGCCGCGCCGCCGCCAGATGGCGGGCCAACGACGCAAGCGGAGCGCAAAGCGGCCCGCGCTCCTCGCGCGTCAGGGCGAGGAATCCGACGAGCCCGGCCTCGAGCACAAATCGTTCATAGGGAAGGGCGCCTTCCGCGTGCGCGCCTCCTTCGAGGACCTGGCTGCGCAGGCACTCGGCCATTCGCTCTGCCGCGAGCTTTCGCCAGGCCTCTCCAATCACTGCGCCGTCCAGGAAGCGTCCGATCAGGCCGAGCCCGGCCGCGGCCGCCAAGGCGTGATTGGTGGTAAAGCCGTGCGGATGCCGATCCGGATGGGCCTCGAGAAACGCACCATGCCGCAGAAGGCCCTGGAGCAAGCGGCGGGATTCCTCTTCGGACAGCTCCGGCGCGCCCCGGAAGAACTCGAGGGCCAGAACCCAAGCCGCCGCGCGGATCCCCACTTCCATACCGACGGCCCAGTGGATCGTCTCAAACGGCGGATTTCCGACCTCGAAGGAACGAGTCTGCCGCAGAAACGCCTCGACCGCGGCCGGATCCCCCGACGCCAGCCAGTACCGTCCCAGCGCCGGAGCGTGATGGAAACGGGCCGGCTCCCACGCGAGGCGCACATCTCCCGGCGTTCGCGGATCGTTCAGGAGGATGGAGGCGTGCGCGCGAACGGGCCAGGCGCGCGGGCGGGAGGGCTCGAGATTCCAGGACCTGGGATCGGCGAAGGATCGCGCGCCGCCGATGCAGTCCAGCTCATCGCGAAGCAGGGGCGCGGCCGCGCGCGCCAGACGGGTTTCCCAAAGCGGATCCTGTTTCTTCCGCTCCTCGACCCGCCGTCGCAGATCGACCGGCAGCAGGTCGCCGCTTTCATCCCGCCGCTGCGGATCAGCCGGCAGCGGACCTTCGCCGGGTCGCCTCCGCAGACGATCGACGAGCCGCGCCTCCTCATCCGGAGCGAGCAACGACGGGATTCGGGCCAGCAGGGCACGATCGGCGCTCGCATGGGCCCGTCCCTCCCACGCTCTTTGCGCGCGCCCGATCCCCCGTTTCCACAGCGGCGGTCGCTCCATCAACTACCCCGCAGTCCGAAGCCGCAGCAGGGCGTTCATGAACAATGCGAGTCCAGGATCTCGACGATGCGCTCGGCCGCGTGGCCGTCCCACAGCTCCGGCTTTCGCCCCGCCTTGGTCGCGCCGTCCAGGATGCGGAAGGCGGCGAGGGCACGATCTTCCGGAGTGCCGGTGAGAAGCTCGTTGGTTCCTTCGGTCACGGTCACGGGGCGCTCGGTGTTCGCCCGCGCGGTCAGGCACGGGATGCCAAGGATCGTGGTCTCTTCCTGCAGCCCTCCCGAATCGGTGATCACCAGCCGGGCTTCCGCCAGAAGCCCGAGAAACTCGAGGTATCCCAGCGGCTCGAGGAGGATCACGCCCGGCAGGCGGCTCAGCCGCTCCTCCAGGCCGAACTCCACGAGCCGCGCCCGGGTTCGCGGATGCATCGGAAACACGACCCGCGCCCGGGTCTGGACGCGCTCGAGCATATGGATGATCCCGCTCAGGCTGTCCGGCTGATCGACGTTGGAGGGCCGATGCAGGGTCACGAGCACGAAAGGAGAACCCTCGAGCCCCAGTCGCCCGGCCATCCCCAAGGCGGTCGCCCGCGGCAACTGGGCCAGGAGCGTATCGATCATGACGTTTCCGACGAAGTGGATCCGCGACCGATCGATCCCTTCCCGCGCCAGGTTGTCGGCCGCGGTTCGTTCGGTGGTGAAGAGCAGATCGGCGACAGCATCGGTTAGCACCCGGTTGATCTCCTCGGGCATGGAGCGATCGAAGGAGCGCAGCCCTGCTTCCACGTGCGCCAGGCGAATCCCCAGCTTGGCGGCGACCAGGGCCGCGCCCAGCGTGGAATTGACGTCTCCGACGACGAGGACGAGATCGGGATTCCGGTCGCGGAGCAAAGGCTCGAGGGCGAGCATGACCCGCGCGGTCTGCTCGGCATGGCTCCCGGAGCCGATGTTGAGATGGTAATCGGGATGCGGAAGTCCGAGGTCCTCGAAGAAGACTTCCGACATCGACTCGTCATAGTGCTGGCCGGTGTGCACGAGGACGCTGTCAAAGCGGTCGGGCCGGCTCTTCATCGCCCGGATGATCGGCGCCACCTTCATGAAGTTCGGACGAGCGCCGACCACGTGCCAGATCTTCACCGATTCCCTCCCGGCGACCGACCACCAGGCGCCATCATCGTCCGCAACACCGTTTGTACTTCCTACCACTCTTGCAGGGACACGGTGCATTGCGACCGGTCCCCGGGTACTTGTCGGCCCGGGCTGCTGTCGCCGCCTTCGTCTGCGATGCGTCCACCAAACCAACCTGTTCCGTCGAACCAAGCCGGTGCAGGTGTGGGAACATCTCGTGGTGGCGACGGATCATCGGGGCGACAACGGACCGCTGGAACGCCTCGAACTCGCCGTCACCCAGCTTCAGGGTCGGACGCATACTGGCGATGGTTTCGTCGCGCTCCTGCTCGGGCATCAGCGCCAGGTTCCAACACAACTGGGCAAGCATCAACGCCGTGTTCACCCGATCCGGGGTGCCGTCCGTCTGGTCGAGAAGCGGCTTGGCGTAGGCGACAACTGCTTCCGCCATGGCTCCCATGGAGTCCCTCCTCCTGCACCGATTCCCTCAATGCGCCCGCCGTGATCCGCCCTTGCGTAGCGGCGGTGCGGCGATTCTCGACCCGGTTCTCGTGGGTTGTCAATCACGGTGCCCGCGCGCGAATACAACACTGGTCGATCGTCGTCGCGACCCGACGCTTTGACAAGACCCGAAATGGGGCGTAGACCGCAGTCGTCGGTGAGGAGGACTTGGATCCGATCTAATTCGGTCGGAGGGTCGACGGGTGAAGGCTCCGGGAATCTCACCGCTCGGGCGGGCAATATGACGGTCCGGCCGAAGGCCCTGCTGATGAGCCTCGGCTTGGCGCTGGCATGCCTTCTTGCCGCAGCACCCGGCGCAAGGGCAGACGGACCGCTCTTCGCGGCGCCGTTTCGGTCTTTCGACCCGGGGCCTCTTTCGCAATGCCTCGCCATCGGGGACCTGAACGGCGATGGAAAACCGGACCTGGCCGTGGCGAGCGCCGCCCTGGCCATCTCGGTGCTTTTCGGCCGCGGAGACGGGACCTTCGGGCCCGGAACGGACTACGGAACCGGGTTGGGTCCAACATCCGTGGCGATCGGGGACCTGAACGGAGATGGAAAACCGGACCTGGCCGTGGCGAACTTCGAATCCAACACGGTCTCCGTATTTCTCGGCCGTGGAGACGGGTCTCTCGGGACCGGGCGCGACTATAAGACCGGCGGCGGTCCGTCCTCCCTGGTGATCGTGGACCTGAACGGGGACGGACGGCTGGATCTGGTGATGACGGACGGGGGCACCATCTCCGTATTGCCCGGCCGCGGGGACGGGACGTTCGGGGAGAGGATCAACTACCGCGCAGGAAATGACCCTTCTGCCGTCGCAGTCGGAGACCTGAATGGGGACGGCCGGCCGGATCTGGCCGTTACGAATGCAAGCGACGACTCTGTCGTGGTCTTGCTCGGCCAATCAGACGGGACCTTTGGGTCGAGGACGAGCTATGGCGTGGAACTCTTTCCGCGGTCCGTGGCGATTGGAGACCTGAACGGGGACGGCAATCCGGATCTCGTCGTAGCCAACACAGGTGAGTATCCGGACGGCCGCGGTCACGCCGTTTCGGTGTTCCTCGGCAGTGGGGACGGGACATTCGGAGCAAGGACTGACTACAACACTGGACCGGGTCCCGTTTCCGTTCAGATCGCAGATGTGAACGAAGACGGGAAGCCGGACGTGGTGGTCGCCGACTCGTGGTATGACACCGCCTCGGTGCTTCTCGGCGCAGGGGACGGCACGCTCGGCACCGAGACGGCGGTCGAGACGGGGGGCGGTCCCGGCTCTGTGGCGATCGGGGACGTGAACGGAGATGGAAACCCGGATCTGCTGGTGGCTGACGGGAGTGGAGTTTCCGTCCATCTCGGTAACGGAGACGGCACCTTCGGAACAACGAACGAATACAAAGCGGGATCCACCGCCTCATGCGTGGCGGTCGCGGATCTGAACGGGGACAAGGTGCTGGATCTGGCCGTGACGAATCCCGACGACAACACCGTAGTCGTGTTTCCAGGCGCCCGGGACGGGACCTTCCCGGCCAAGGCGGAATACGGAACCGGGAACGGCCCTCAGGCCGTAGCGATCGGGGACCTGAACGGGGACGGCAAGCCTGATCTGGTGGTGGCGAACGCCGGCGGTTTCAACACAGCCGGCAACACCGTCTCTGTGTTGCTCGGCCAGGGAGATGCGACCTTCGGGCCGAAAACCGACTTCGGCGTCGGTGACACCCCGATGTCCGTTGCCATCGGAGATCTGAACGAGGATGGCAGACCGGACCTGATCGCGGCCAACAGCAAGTCGAACACCGCCTCTATCTTGCTTGGAAACGGGGATGGATCGTTCGGGGCGAAGACAGACATCGCGGTGGGAAGCGATCCTACGGCGGTTGCGATCGGCGACCTGAACGGGGACGGCAAGCCTGACCTGGTGGTGGCGAACGCCGGCTCCAGTACGGTCACGGTTCTTCTCAGCCAGGGAGACGGGACCTTCGGAAAGGGGCGCGGCTACGGCACGGGCTACTCTCCGCGGTCCATCGCGCTCGGGGATGTGA
Organism: Candidatus Eiseniibacteriota bacterium; assembly: GCA_963833505.1. Lineage (GTDB taxonomy): Bacteria > Eisenbacteria > RBG-16-71-46 > CAIMUX01 > CAIMUX01 > CAWHYG01. The sequence goes on from CAWHYG010000005.1 coordinate 124,443, forward strand.
ACGGAGACGGCAAGGCGGATCTGGTTGTGGCGTGCACGGAGGGTAATGCGGTGTCTGTTCTGCCTGGCAACGGGGACGGGACCTTCAAGCTGAACACCGACTACCGAACGGCCGACTATCCCTATTCCGTGGCGCTCGCAGACCTGAACGGAGACGGCACGCCGGATCTCGCCGTGGCATGCCAGGGCGCCAATGCGGTTTCCGTCCTTCTGAACCACGGAGATGGAACCTTCGAGTCCGGGAACGATTACGGAACCGGGTATGCGCCGGTTTCCGTCGCGATTGGCGACTTCAACGGAGACGGCAAACCGGACCTCGTCGTGGCGAATCAGGGTTCCGGCATCGTTTCGATCCTGTACAACATCGGCTTGGGGGAGATTTGTCCCGGGTCGTTCCTTCTCGCGTCTCCGGCCTGGGACGACTCCATCAGCTTCACAACACCGCATCTCCGCTGGTTCGGCGCCCGGAGTTCGAGTTGTTCGGGGGCCATGCACTATGAGTTGTTCTGGTCCAAGGCCGCGGACTATTCGGGCGCCGATTCGGCCGACGCGGGCGGCGACACCAGCTATGTTGTTCCATCCGGGTCCTGGATCGGGGGTCAGACCTATCACTGGCATGTAAAGGCACGAGACATCCAGGGACGCGAGCGCTGGTCCGATCCTCCGTCGGGCTGGTCCATCTCTATCAGGAGAGACGCCACCCCGGTTCTGCTGCAACCATCTGCGGTCGCTTCGGGCGAAGGCATCGTCATCTCCTGGAGGATTCCTGACGGAACGGGTTTGACCGGCTTCAGGGTCTACCGGCGCACCGACGGGGCGTTGGGAGCGGATGCGGAGTGGACTTGCATCGCCGCGAGCGTTCCAAGTGGTGGCCAGTCCTGCCAGTACCTGGACACCAACGTCGATCCGGGGGTCCGATACGACTACGAGGTCGAGGGCTACGGGCCAACGGGATCGGTCGGCCGCTTCGGACCGGTGTCCGCGGAGGCGATGGCGGTTGCTCTGGCGTTGCAGGTGCTGCCGAACCCGGGGACGGGCGTGATGCGCCTCTCGCTGGCCCTGCCGAAGAGCGGAGAGGTGACGCTTCGCGTTTTCGACACGGCCGGACGCGAGGTGGCACGGGACGTCCTTGTCGGACTCAAGGCCGGTGTGCGGCAGGAGCAGTGGGATGTCCGGGATCGGCTGGGCTACCCGCTCGCGAGCGGCAGCTACTGGGTGCGGATGGAGGCGCCGGCGGGGCAGAAAACGGTTCGATGGATGGTCGTCCGGTAAATCGCGCGGGCCCGCATGGATCGTCGCCGCCAGGCCCGGGGCAGGAGGTGTCATGGCGGGTCTGAATCTGGACCGCGTGACGGCCGAGAGGCTGGCGAGAGTGGGCGAATTGTGGGGCATAGTGCGCTACTTCCACACTGTGTCGTCGGGTCGGTCTGGGGACTGGGACGGGGCCGTATCCGGAGCGGCGGAACGGGACGCCCTCGACACTGACAGTGCTTGCTGCTCGGTATCTCTCCGGTAAGCCCATGCGGCCCGAGCGCGTCGCAGCAGTCACGACCGGCCGGCACGGAATCCAGCGCCGCCGTGCCCCGCGCCCATGTCGCGCCACCAGACTGACGCCGCCCTGGACGCCACCTCCGGTCTTGCGTAGTCTCCTCCTTCATGTCCTTGAAGGGAGATGAGGGCCGCGGCCTCCGGATCGCCGCCGTCGCCTATACGCAACTCGCCTACGACCCCCGTGTCCGCCGCGAGGCCGGCATCCTGGCCGGGGCAGGCTATCAGGTGGACGTCTTCGCGCTGGCGGAACGCGACACGGGCCGCCCTTATCCGCCCGGAATCCGCCTCCACCCGATCGAGCTGCCGCGCTATCGGGGAGATTCGGCGGTCAACTACCTCCGCAGCTACGCGGAGTTCATCCGCCGCGTCCGGCGCGCCGTGGCCCGGGCCCATCGCGTCGCGCCGTATGCCCTGGCGCACTGCCATACGATGCCCGACCTCATCGTGCTGGCGGCGGAACCCCTTCGCCGGGCGGGTGTCCCGGTGCTGCTCGACATCCATGACAACATGCCGGAGATCTACGCGGAGAAGTTCGGCCTCGGTCCCGGCCACTGGAAGATCCGCCTGCTCCGCCGGGCCGAGCGGTGGGCGGCGAACCGGGCCGACCGTGTTCTCACTCCATCCCGGACTCAGGCCGAAAGGCTGGCCGCGAACGGAATCCCGCCGGCGAAGATCCGCCTGCTGCACAATCTGCCCGACCCGGCGATCTTCGGATCTCCCGGCGCGTTCCTGGAAGATCGCGATCGCGACCGCTACCGGGTCGCCTATCACGGCACGCTGGCCCGGCGCCTCGGGTTGTCGGTAGCCCTGGAAGGGCTGGCCCGGATCCGGAAGGAGATGGACGCCGCAGGCCCGTGGCGATTCGAGATCTACGGCAACGGCGACGCCCGTCCCGAGCTGATCGAAAGAGCGCAGTCCCTGGGCCTCGCGGACCGCGTCCTCTTCAGCGACGGTTTCCTGCCTCTGGAAGAGCTTCCCGCGCGCCTTCGGGGCGCGTCGCTCGGGCTCGTTCCGGCTTTGCGCGAGGGGGACACCGACTTGATGTTGCCGACCAAGCTGCTGGAGTACCTCCATCTCGGGATTCCCGCGATCACGACGGCGACCTTGACCGTGCGGGAATACGTGCGCCCGGATGAGGCCGTGCTCCTCGAGGAGTCGAATCCCGAGGAATGGGGCCGGGCGATCCTGGCCCTGAGGCGTTCGCCGAACGGCGGCCAAGCCCAGGCGACACGGGCCCTGGCGTTTTTCGAGCGCCATCCGTGGGAGCGCGAGGCCGAATCCTTCCGCGAGCTGGTGGTGGAGGTTCTCCGGGGCTGACCCGGCGGGAATCTGCGGCAACGCCCGCCAGCTACGCTTTCATCGCGTCGCCGGAATGGCCACAGCACTTTCGACCCCAGGGGCGGACCGATCCGGCAGACCGGACTGCGCGTCTGCTCCCCCAACAGCAAGATCTGCTGGACCTGATCGAGCGCCCGCATCGGCGATGTCCCGATCCGTGACCTGATCGAGCCCTGCGGCAACCGCGCCGAGCTACTTCACTCCGGATCTTCGCTGGGCGCCGGGTTGGTCGTCTTTCACCCCGAATCTCTTCTGGGCGTCGGGATGGTAGTAGCCGTAGAGATCGGACGGCAGCACGAAGGTGTCCCCGCGGTTCTTCAGGAAGTCGACGACCTGCCCCAATTGCCCCCAGAGCGAGTCGGTGTACGCCACCACGTGAATCTGGAGCGTGATCACCTGCTGCGTGGAATCGTAGCCCGCAAGGAATTTGGTGAAATTCGGATAGAAGGCGGGGAACTCCGCGTCCGCCACGCGGGGAAGCACCAGCTTGCCCGCCCCCGGAAGACCGAAGTACCAGACCTCGATGTCGGGAATCTCCTGAAGGGCATGCACGGTCACGGAATCGATCGCGTTGTAAGGGGCTCCGAAAGCGTGAATGGTCACGCCGAGCTGCGAGCGGGCGAGATCCTGGGTCAGCTCGAGATGCTGGAGCTGGGCCGTCAACGGCGTGTTCTGGAACTCGTAGATCACGCGGCCGAGGGAGTCTTTCTGGGTGCCGCCGGAGTGATCGTAGCCGTGGCTGAAGACCTCGATGCGGCCGGTTTGCAGCTCGGACCGAAGCTCCGTGACGTACCGGGGACCGCCGCTTCTGAGCGAGATCCCGATGACGCCCACGCTGGCCACGATGTCCCGGCCTTCGAGAAACGTGAACAGCTTGTCGAAACCCTGAGGAACGTCCCCGTGGCTGGAGGTCATGTCGTCCGCCTTGAGAACGACCCACTGGCGATAGACGGGCAGGCTCACCCTGCAGCTCACCGTGTCTCCATCGGCCATCCGGACCAGCGCGGAGATGTCGGCGGTGCAAGGCTTGTCCGGGGCCTTGAAGGTCGCGCTCACGGGGCCGCCGTCGATCTGCCCCTGGTCGCATCGCCAGCTCGCGACGGAAGCCGTATCCGAGGAGTCGACGGCGATCAGGTGGACGAGAGCGGAGCCTCCGACCCGCACCATGCCGTCGTCCGGAAGCAGGGCGTAACCGAGATAGGGCCGGGATTGGGAGGGTTGGGTCGGCGAGCTTTTTTCGCGGCTGCACCCGACTACGCCCGACAGCCCCGCGAGAAGGAAGGCCAGACCACCGGACGCGCACATCGCCGCGCGACGCGATTTCCCGCTGCGCGTGTGGGTCGGGATCGGTCCTGAGCTCCGCCAACGTCTCATAGGATGGAGTCTAGGTAAGCGGCTGCCTCGCGGGCCAGATGTTTGGATCCGCCGGCGGTGATTTGCGACCCGACTGGCCAACAAAATCAGCTCGGGCCGGCCGGGCTCTACTGCCGGGCAGGGAGGGCTGGCAGATCCGGCGCCGCGGCAGAAGGCTGGTGGGAACTGCGAGCTAGGCTCCGGTGACCAGCAAACCCGCTGCGTGGGTGCGCTTCCGGTTCTCGGGACCGACAGCCTGATCCCGATGCATCTCGACGCCCCGCCGACCCATCCGGATTTGCCAGGGCCTCACGGTATTGTGACAGCCGTGCTTCGAACTCCGTCCCGTCCGTGCCTCTGGGCAGTTCCGCGACTAGAGTTTCCAACGTGCGGACGGCGGCGGATCGATCGCCCATCTCCCATTCGACCTGCGCGCGGGTGTCGAGGGCGAATGGACGCATCTCTGCGGGCGCGAGACCGACGGCTTGTTCGGATAGCTTCACGGCCTCCTCCAGATCGGCCGGGGACCTCATCCCCGGTGTCGCACCGACGGCGCGATACCGGCCGAGCAAGCTCCACGCGAGATAGTTGGCGTTGCTCCATGACGGATCACTTCGAACCAGTGCCCGATAAACTTCGATGGCCGAAGCCCACTGATCGCCTTCGACCAGAACCGGACCGACGCTCTCATCCAAAGTCGCCGACTTCGGCAGGGTCTCGAGGGCATGCAACGCTGTTGAAACCGCATCGGCTTTTCGGCCCATCCGCTCGTATGTTGTCACCAGCGAGATGTAGAGAGGCTCGAACTGTTCATCGCGCTGCAGGCCAGACTTCGCCTCGACCGCCGACTCCTCGTACCGGCCCTCCCCCCGCAACACCTCCGCCAGCACGAACGACCGGATGCTGCTGTCCGGACCGTTCCGCCGCAGCCAATCTGCGGCGACACGGGCCGAGTCGGCCTGACCGGTGCGGAGATAGACCAGGCCGAAAAGCTCGTGCGCCTTGGGTGAATCGGGATAGATCGACACGGCCCGGCGAAGCGAAGCAAGGGCGTCTACGTGACTTCGCGCCTCGATCTGAACCGCGGCGAGCGAAGTCCACATCTTCTCGTTCGTCGGTTCATCTCGCACCGCCGTCTCCGTTCACATCTCCGGCCGTCCGGGCGCAATGACCGAAAAAGGCGCTCGTCTGGTCGCCCCTCTGTGACCAGGACGCATTCATCGCAGTCCCCGAGGACAGCCCGTCGTACACGAAAGCCATCCCCTCGGCGGCTTCGCCATCGCTGTAGCCGCTGGCACCCACGATGATGTCGGAACGGCCATCCCCATTCACGTCTCCAGCCGTCGCCACGGAACAGCCGAACAGGGCGCCAGCCTGACTGCACCCTGTCGTCCAATCCGGGTCGGGCGCCAGCCCCATCGCCGATCCCTGATACACGTAAACTCGCCCTTCCGAGGCTTGACCGTTGTTATAGAGCCGAGCGCCTACGATGACATCCGCGTACCCATCCCCGTTCACGTCCCCGGCCGTTCCCACGGAACAACCGAGTTCGGCGCCGGCCTGGCCGCTGTCGACGGTCCAGGACGGGCTTGCCCGGAGTCCGGTTGCCGACCCTTCATACACGCAAGCTCGCCCTTCATCGGTCTCGCCGTCGTCATTATGGTCGGCCCCCACAACGACATCTGAGAAGCCGTCTCCGTTTACGTCGCCCGCCGTTCCCACGGAACAACCGAAATCGGCGCCGGCTTGGCCGCCTTCCGCCGTCCAGTGCGGGTGAGCAGAAAGCCCGCTTGTCGAGCCGAGGTAGACGTAGGCTCGGCCTTCGCCGGTCTCGCCATCGTCATAATGTCCCGCCCCGACGATGACGTCGGAGTAGCCGTCCCCGTTCACATCTCCTGCAGTCCCCACGGAACAACCGAAGTCGGCGCCGGCCTGGCCGCTCCCCACCGTCCAGGAGGGGCTTGCCGAGAGACCGCCCGCGGAGCCGAGGTAGACGTAAGCCCGGCCTTCGTCGGTCCCGCCTGCGCCATCATGGTCGGCCCCCACGATCACATCAGAGTAACCGTCCCCATTCACGTCTCCTGCCGTTCCCACGGAACATCCGAAATCGGCGCCGGTCCGGCTGCTCGCCGCCGTCCAGGAGGGGCTTGCCGAAAGTCCACCCGCGGAACCGAGGTAGACGTAAGCCCGGCCATCATCCGGTCCCATCCGTGCCACCGTGGTCGGCGCCCACGATGACATCCGAATAACCGTCCCCATTCACGTCCCCGGCCGTTCCTACGGAACAACCAAACTGGGCACCGCCCTGGCTGCCAGCAACCACCCAGGACGGGTTCGTCGAAAGACCGCTCGCCGACCCGGTGTAAACGTAGGCCCGCCCCTGGTCCACCTGACCGTCGTCGTAACCCGGAGCACCGACGATGACGTCCGAGTATCCGTCTCCGTTCACATCTCCAGCCGTGGCCACGCTGTAACCGAAATGGGCGTTCGCCTGGTTGCTCTCTGCCGTCCAGGAGGGTGTGGTCAAGAGCGGATCGATGGTAATCGGATATGACGCACTCCGGTCATCGATGAGGAGCGCAATGCGGTTTCCACAGAGCTCGAAGCGCGATGGGACCACATGGTCACCCGCGTCCTTCACCAGGAGTTCCGCGTAACGGAGCCGACGCATCCCGTTTGGGTCCAGCAGATCGATCCCCTTGGCATCTGGACGAAGCTCTGGGCGGAGGGAGCCGCCGATCGCACCCTCGACGCGGAAAGGCCCGTCACCCGGGAGGCGTTTGGGGACGCTGAAGGTCTGTTCCACGCCTTCCTTGCTGTTCACGTACCGCTCGACCATCTCACCCCAGGCATACGTCACCTGCGCGCCTTTCGGCGTCGGTTCGGCTACGCCCGTGGCCACCCTGGTCGACGGGTCGAGACGCCCCCACCCCATTGTGTGCCAGGTAAAGGTCCATGGGTCCGAGCCCTCGCCTACGCGAGGAACAACCTTGATTCCGCCATTACCGAAGTAGGTTCTGAGATTGTGCTCACGGTTCGGGGCCTGAAGACCTCGGGAGTTGACCGTCGCGTTGTACTCCTCAAGGTCAATTCTAGCGGACACCAATCGGAACCAGTTTTGGTCCGCACCAGTCCGCTTGACGGTAGCTTCGGCGGGGGAGTCCGAGGGTGGCGGCGATGTTTGGACCGGACTGACCGGTTCCGGCTTCCAGCAAGAATGAGGGGTCATCGATCCCTCTTTGCTGCCGAATCGGCCGTACGACAGGAGAATCAACGCCACGGAAAGAGAGAGGCCAAACACGGACTGACGGAGGGCGATTCGGCTGAACATGAGAGATCCTCCCATAGCGGGACGGGACCCGACCGCGGCGATGTGGTGATCCCCCGCGAAACGCGCGCGGTCTTGGCCGCGGTCGCGTGCCCTGCGCCGCGACAGCATCTGTCTCGAGCTCCTCGCGACGAGTCATGCGATACTGATTGTATCACGCCATATCGGAAACCGTCCAGAGGAGTCTTTTCTGGGTGATCTTGGGTGATCTACCGGTTCTTGTGTCAGAGGTACGAGGCGGTATGATACCCGCCATGAACCCACGCCAGCGAACAGACCGGGCGGCCGGGCGCACCCCCGCTGTCCCACATGAACCCATTTGGATCGGCGGCCGGCTGCGCACGCCCTTCTACATCGCGGAAGGCACGCCGTACCGCCCCGACATCGTCCTCTGGATCGAGCTGCCCAGCGGAGCCATTCTCGGCTTCCGGCTCGCCGGCCCGGCGGAGGAGTCGAGGGCGTTCGGCGATTCGCTGCTCCAAGCGATCGCGTCGCCGCTCGTCGGACCACCGCGACGGCCGGGGATCGTTCGTGTGGCCGACGCGGCCCTCGTCGAGGAGGTCCAGCGGGTTCTCCCCGGGGCTCGGATCGAACATGCGCCGACACCGGAACTGGACGAAGTCGTCAGGACCATGGCCGCATCGATGCCAGGAAGTGGCGACGAGAAGCCGCGCTACGTCCAGCCCGGCCGGATCGGCCCGGATGCGGTCGCGGCCCTCTTCCGCGCGGCCGCGGCCCTGTATCCGGTCGCGCCCTGGGAGGTCGCCGACGACGACGCGGTCCTCCGCGTCGATATCCCGGCCCTCGGCATCGACGGCGCGTGCCTGTCCGTCATCGGCGCGCTCGGGGAGAGCCTCGGGTTCCTGCTCTTCCCCTCCGTCGCCGATTTCGAGAGCTTCTGCATGGCGGCCGAAGAACGGCATTCCCATGCGGGGCCGGTCGATCTCGGGACGACGATGCTCGCCCTCAACTACGAAGCCGCTTCCGATCTGCCGCCGACGATGCGCCGCGAGGCGACGACCCGCGGCTGGCCCGTGGCCGATTCCCGGGCCTATCCGGTGGTGGAGCACCGGGACCGCGACGGCGTGCTCCGGCCGCTCACGGGCCGGGACCTCGAGGTCGTGACTGCGATCGCGGTCGCGCTCGCCGCCTTTTTCGTCCGGCACGGCGCCCAATTCGTGGAGCAAGCCTACGAAGAGCCGATCTCCGAGTCCTTCGTTGACGCCGGCGGCGTCGAGGTGCGCTTCACCATGCCGCCCGATGCGGGAACGGTCGTTTAGACGGAACTGACCCTGCCGGACTCCGAGACGGCGGACCACCCGGCTCAGGGACAACTCGGTCTTCTCGGCCATTCCGGAGTCCTGTTCGGTTCCGGCCGTTCCGGACCAGAGGTTTCGGAATAGGGACGACCGGAATCATCGGAGCGCGTTGACCTCCCCGGGCCCGGGAATGGAGAACTCAAGCTTGGGATTCCGCAAGCTGCGCGCGCCTCGCTCAGAACCGCACGATCGCCGCATTCCGCCGAAGCTGCAAGACCTCGGCGTCGGGATCGACCAGCACGCGATCCGGCTTGAAGTCGCAGGTGATCGAAACGTCCGTTTCTTCCCCCTTGCCGAGCGTCACGGTCGCGCGCGCCTCGTGATAGGCCGTTGAGGGCGTCCCGTCCTTCTGGAATCGCTCGCCCGCCGCCGCCGCCACGTCGCACGGCATGCGCGCATCGCCGGCGTTGGCCACGTGCACGTGGACCGTCCACCGCTCGCCGCCGGACGGCGTACCGGCCTCGGCTCCCGGTTCGCGCCCCGCGCTGCTTCCCGGCACCGAGGCGCCCGCCTGCGTCCGCTCCGCCCTGCTCAACTTGTACTCCGGCACGACGACCTTGAAGAACCACTGATCCACGAACTCATCATAGGCGGTGGTATCGGGGGCATAGCTCCGCATGAACGCAGTGAAATCCTGCAGCGCGGGATAGTCCGGCCCGTCCTTGTACTGGCGGATGAATCCCTGAAGCCCTTTCAAGGCGTTCTCGCGCCCCATCCGATTGAGGAGCATCCAGAAGACCCAGCCCCCTTTGTCGTACGTCACGGCCTCGTCGCCGTTCCGCGAACCGTCGATCTTGACCAGGGGCCGCTCGGAGTCCACGCGCCGGTTGTTCCCGTAGTGCTCCTCGATCCGCTTGCAGAATTCGATCCGGCCGCGGGCGCCCTTCACCTGGTCAAACAGCAGGATCGTCGAGAAATGCGCCATCCCTTCCGACAGGATGTCGTCGCCGGGGCCTCTTCCCGGGGTCAGCAGATTGCCCCACCACTGATGGGCCGACTCGTGCGCGGTGACGAAGAACGCGGCGTTCGTCTTCGGCTCGCTCTTGGTGAGGAATCCGATCCCTTCCGAGAAGGTGATGTTGGTCGGAAATCCCTGGGCGTAGAAGGCGTTGGCGGGAAACTCACTGAGCTTCAGCTCCTTCCAGGGATAGGGATAGAACCACTCGGAATACCACTTGCGGGCCGCCTGCAGCGCGTCGGTCATCTCGGCGACGTTGAAGCCATGGCCCGGATGGTAGTAGACAGCAACGTCTCCTTGCCGGCGGACGTTCCAGCGCCCGGCGACCACGTTGAAGAACCGCACCGGCTGGTCGCTGACCCAGACGGCGGTGCGGCGCCCGCCCTCCACCACGTCGCTGACTTCGGTCCCGACGGAATTGATCGTGTAGACCGCTGGAGCGGAGATGCGGATCCGCGTTGTGAAAGGAGTTCCCGAGCCGAACGCTGGTTTGAGGATATCCTTGTAGAAGTCATCGGGATAGACCCGCGGCTCATAGCGGTTCTTGTCATCCACGCCTATGTCCTCGAGGTACCCGAGAACCGGGACGAAGCTCGGTGTGAAACTGGTCAGGACGGCCCCTCCCGGCAGGATGAACTCCATGTTTCCGCCGCCGTTCTTGGTCATCCCTTGGGGAAACCGCCCGTGAAACCGGAAACCGATGCGCGTGGTGTCCCCCGGAGCGAGCAGCGACGCCGGCGTGAAAACGAAGAGGTGGGAACGGTCGTCCGGCTTGCAGTCCGCTCCGTTCAGGGTCCAGGAGATGTCCTCCCAGTGGTACGCCCCGGTCAGGGGAATCTGCCGGAGCGGCTTGGCCGTGTCGTTCCGAAGCAGGAAGCTGCCGCTCGTCCGGAATCCCCGGTGGGCGGGATCCAGATCCAGATCGACATCGGCATGCACCATGGCCGGCAGTGCGGCGTCCTTCCAGGTCGCGAGGTTCTGCTTCCAATAGTCCTTTTCCCGCTTCTGCTCGATCTTGCCCTGGAACCCCTGGTTGACCATCACCCATAGCGCGATCACGAAAACCGCCGGAACCAGCAGGTAGGGCAGCAGGCGGACGATGGAACGAGAGAAACGTCCGGGCGCGGCGCGGTGGAGGGTCAACACGGCGTCGCGCTCCCGGCGTGGGAAGAACCGGAGGGCAAGAGCCACAAAGAGCGCCATGAACCCCAGGACGGCGATCCGGTTCAGGAGCAACGGAAACCGATTGAGCTCGAGCGGTCCCATGTCGCTCCACTGGAGCACGCTCCAGAGATCCCAGTTTCCGGCCCAGCTCATGTGATTGGTTGCCTGCAACCACCCGGTCAGGGCGAGAACGGCCAGGCCCAGCGCATACGTGGTATAGCGGCTGCCGGAGATCGCATAGAGCGCCATGACGAGCGCGGTCCACGCCAGGAAGGTGGGCACGAGGAGAAGTCCCCAGACCACGAGAAGGGGGCCGATCGAGAGCGGAACCTTGCCCTGGATCAGGATCGTGATCGCGCCCCCGAGAAAGGTCGCCAGCAGGATGACGATTCCGACCACGGCATTGGCCAGAACTTTCCCCGCCAGGATCGAGACGGTCGGCGCCGGAGTCGCGTAATAGACCGGCGCGACCCCCGCGGACTTCTCCCGGCGAAGCGATTCCACCGTGTAGAAGAGCGATAGGAAGCAGAAAAGCAGGGTCAGCGTGTTCATGCTTCGCACCGCCAGCATCCCGGGCGTGAGCAGAAGCGGAGTGTCGAAGGCTCCGAGCGCCACCAGGGACGTCCCGAGCGTCTGCAGGAGGATGATCGGGACGAAGAGATAAAGGCCCGGCTGGTTGCGCAGCTCCCTCAGCTCGAACCGCAGCACGGTCCAGAGGCCGCGGATCAGTCCGGGGGGGCGGATGCGCATCGCGAGGGATGCGAGGGACGCCGCTTCCGACCGGCCGGGGAAGGCCTTGAGACGGTCGGACGGTCCCGCCGGCGCGCGGCCGGCCTCATCGGCGGCCATGCGGTGACGGACGGGTTCGGCACCGGTTCCCGCTCCCGCGGTCTTCCGCGCCCGGACCGTCCCCCGAAGGCTTGCTTCAAATCTCCGCGCGTCCCAGGCCACCGCCAGAAGTCCGGCCAGGGCGAAGACCAGCCGGCTCAGCAGGAAGCCCGCATCGTAGTGAACCGGCGCGTGATTGTAGAAGTCCACTCCCCGGTCGACCTTCAGCCAGGTCTCGCTCAACCAGCGTACGCCGGACGGGTCGATCAGCATGAGGATCCGGTTGATCCTCGGATCGAGCCAGCTCGGCGTCCAATTCCAGAGGAAGAAGGCGCTCACGAGCACCAGGGCCACCGGCAGCACGAAGACCAGGATCGGTTTCCGCGACCGCTCGCCGATGGCGAAGGTCGTCCCGGCGATGAAGAGAAGCGACGGAAGGCCGAGCAGGATCGCGGGGCGAAGATAGTTGATGGCCTGGAAGGGACCGCGGATTTCGATCGCCTTCGCGCTCGGCATGATCTGGTTGAAGAAGGCCGCGGAGAGCAGATGAACCAAAAGGACTCCGACAAAGGCGGTGATCACGGCGAGGAACTTGCCCCAGACGTACTCCCGCGGCTGCAGTGGAGTGGCGTGCAGCAGCTCTCCGACCTTCCACTCGTCATCCCGCATCACCGCCAGGCCGGCGGCGATCGCGACGAAGAACGAGTAGAACAGGAAGATCACGATCGACAGCATCTTGGCCATGGCGAATTCAGAGGTGACCCAGGCCTTGGTTCCGCCGACGGCGCTGTTGCCCGACTGGATCGTCATCTGCCCGGTGGACAGGCCCCACGAGGTCAGGAAGACGACCACGACGAGCACCCAAAGAAGCGGGCGGGTCAGGCTCTCCGACAGATCGAGGCGGTAGATCAGGGAGATCCGGCTCGGCGGCTTCATCTCCCCTCCGCCGCGCCGTTCGATCCGGTCATCACGAGATAGGCATCCTCCAACGTGGGTTCGGACACCGTGAAACCGGGAGGGGGGGCGCCGGCGGCCTGGTAGATCCGCACGCGGTTTCGCCCTTCCACGAGGATGGACTGCGTGATCCGCGCGGAGGCGGGCAGGCTTCGCATGCCGGCTTCGTCGATCTCTCCTTCGAACATCGTCCCGGCGATCGCGGCGCGCGCCTCGGACGGGCTGGTTTCCGCGATGAGCCGTCCCCGGCTGATGATGGCGAAGCGCGGACAGAGCACGGCCACGTCCTCGACGATGTGGGTCGAGAGCAGGACGATCCGATCGGCCGACAGCTCGGCCAGGAGACGATAGAGCCGGAGCCGCTCCTCCGGATCGAGGCCCGCAGTCGGCTCATCCGCGATGATCAGGCGGGGATTGCCGGCGATGGCCTGGGCCAGCCCGAGCCGTTGCCGCATGCCGCCCGAGTAGGTTTTCACGCGGCGCCGGGCGGCGTAGGTCAGGTTGACCTGCTCGAGCAACGCGGCCACGAGGCGCTTCATTCCGCCGGGCGACTCGACCCCTTTCATCTCGAGCAGATAGGCGAGCATCTGTTCGCCCGTCAGATGGGGATAGAAGCCGAATTCCTGCGGCAGATATCCGAGGCAGGACCAGACCCGCTCGGGCTTCTTGAGGATGTCCTCGCCGTCCAAAAGCACCTCGCCGGAGGTCGCTTCGCAGAGGCCCGCCACGATCCGCATGAGGGTGGTCTTGCCCGCTCCGTTGGGGCCCAGGAGGCCGTACATGCCGTTCGGAATCTCGAGCCGGATCCCTTGAAGGGCGGGCACGGGTCCGGGGTAGACCTTGATCAGATCGCGGATGACGAGCATCGGGACCTCCTTCGTGGCACCTGGTCCGGCCGCGCGGATGGACGCACTGAGAACTCTACGCATCTGGAGGGAGGGTGGTTGCAGGAAAAAGGGAGCGCCACTCCGCCATGTGGGCCCACGGGATCATTGGCCGGCCTCGGTCTGCTCGTTCGCGATGACCCGCCAGTTGGCTGAAGCAGCAGATCCGCAAAGCCACGGTCTGGGGTCAGACTCCTTGCTTCCTCGTCCACGACAACGACGGAATCTTCGGGCAGTTCGGCACGCCGGTGAAGGTGGAGCGGGACGGCAAGACCCGCAGCTACTGCTGCCGTCTTGATCGTTGGCTGCACGAAGTGATCGGAGTCCAGGGGCTGCCGATTCTGTACGGAGCGCCGAACGCAAGTCCTCACGTCGAGCGGTTCATGCGGACGCTCCGGGACGAAGCGCTCGATTACGCGGAACGCGGTCCTGGCGACGCCGGACGGGGAACGCTACCTTGCCGGCTTTCGGGCACTGCCCGACGGAGCTGTACCTTGTGAAGGGGCTTCGGTAGGCGGCATGGGGCTCCGTTGCGGCTTCGGGTCGAGAATCAGCTCGGCTTCAAGATGGTCAAATGGATCAAGTTCTCCTCGACCAGATCGCTCGATTCCTGTGCCCACTTGCGAGTTACCGAAACGGCGAACGTGGCCAGGATGAGTCGAACCTGGAGCGGATCGACTCTGTCGAGAGATCATCAGGCCGCGAGGGAGATCCCGTAACCAACGTTGCACCAGGTCATTAGAGCCTTCGAAAAGAACAGGATTCCCGGGCCGCGAGGGTCAATCCTGGTCCATGCCGATCGAGGGACCTATGCGCCCGTCGTTGATCCCAGCCGGCAATGGGCGAGCCGGGGCGAACCATCTTCTCGTCACCGAGTCCGCAACAACCTGCCGGGGACGCCGACATTCTGTCCGCTGGTCTTTCGCACCCCGGCGTTGGAAGAGTTCATTGCCATGGACCTGGTCCAGCGAGCTCAATCCATTGTCGCCAAGGTCCCGCGCGATCTGTTGTCGCGGACCGCCGCCATTCTTCTGTTGAAAGACTCAAAGGCCAGCCACGCCATCGAGGGGGATCGCGCGCCCATGGATCGAATTGAGCGCTGGGGACGCGCGGTCGGGGAGGCCGGTCTTCGCCCCGTCGGTCTCGATGAACTCCTGCGGTTGCAGCGAATCGTCATCGGCGACGCGCGCTTCGTGAAGCTTGGATTGCGGTCGGACGGCGGCTTCGTCGGTGAGCATGACCGCGAGTCCCGAACGCCGCTGCCCGATCATATCAGCGCCCGGCCGGAGGATTTGCCATCGCTGATCGAGGGCATGGTCGCGTACGCGCGAGGCGCGGCGTTGCGTCTTGATGCCGTAGTTGCTGCCACCGTGCTGGCGTTCGGGTTCGTCTATGTCCACCCGTTTCAGGACGGAAACGGCCGTATTCATCGTTACCTGATCCATCACGTGCTGGCCCAGCGCGGCTACAACCCGGCCGGGGTGGTGTTTCCGGTGTCGGCCGCCATTCTGGAACGGATCGATGACTATCGCGTCGTGCTGGAGGATTACTCCCGGCGCCTTCTACCTCTAATCCGATGGGAACCGACGGGGGACGGCAACATCAACGTGCTCAATGACACGTCGGACTTCTATCGTTTCTTCGATGCGACGCCGCACGCGGAGTTTCTTTACGCCTGCGTGAAGAAGACCATCGAGGAGGACCTGCCTCGCGAGACGGATTTTCTGCAGCGCTACGATCGGTTTCGAGAGTACACCCAGGCGATCGTGGACATGCCGGACACGACCATCGATTTGCTCTTTCGCTTCCTCCGGCAGAACGGGGGAAAGCTCTCGAAGTGCAGGCGCGACCAGGAGTTCGCACAGATGACCGATGCGGAGGTGGTCTCGGCAGAAGAGGCGTACGCCGCGGCGTTTCGAGCGGACGGCGAAAGTGACATTCGATGGTGAGGTTCCGTTCATAGCCAGTCTTGAGAGTCCCCTCTGATCCTCCGTCGACGTTGCGACGGTTCTCGCCAGGTTCGGACGGCGGCTGGTCGGCTGCGGGGCGAGTCGATGGCCGGCGGAAGACCCACCGGACTCTCGTCATCCGATGATGGCGGTGAGGCGCCGCCGGACGCCGGATGCGCGGATGGCCCGCGAAACTCCGGAGCATCTGTGCCGGATCGATCCGGCGGATCCGCTCTGTTAGGATGATTGACCGACCAGCCTGAACAGATTGAGGGCTCGTCATGAACCTCTTCGAGCACAAAGAGCCGGAGATTGCCCGAAAGGCGGCCCGAGCGATTGCGGCCGAGTGGCGGCCGGAAGCGGAGCCGCAGTTCATCCGGGCGTTTTCGAATTACGTCTACCTGCTGCCCCTCGCGGAGCCACGGCTGTATCTCCGGATCACCCCCGTGGACCACCGTTCGGAGCATGAGCTTGCATCCGAGCTGGAGCTGGTGCGATTCCTCAAGAGTCGCGGCATCCCGGTCAGCGAGCCGGTGCCGTCGCTCGCGGGCAGGCTGGTGCATACGGTCGTGATCGACGGAAATCCGCTACACGGAGTTGTCTTTGCCGAGGCCCCCGGCGTCCCGTTTACGGGTCTTTCAGCCCCTGAGCGGCGGGGATTCTTTCGACTCGCCGGAGAAACCATCGGGCGGCTTCACCACGAAAGTCGCGGATTCACTCCGTCACCGGGATTCCTGAGAACCCGTTGGTGGGAGGATCGCTGGGCGCGCTTTCCGGAGATCGTCCCCGAGCGCGAAAAGGAGGCCTGGAATCTCTACCGCGAAATCCAGGAATGGACGCGAGGCCTCTCCCACGAACCGGCCGTCTTCGGACACATCCACGGGGACCTCACCATCGTGAACATGAGGATCCTCCCCGGGCGCGTCACGCTGTTCGACTTCGATTCCTGCTCGGAGCATTGGTTCGGATACGAGATCGCGGCCTTTCTTCACTACTTCGGCGCCCAGGACCCGGGCACGCGCCGGCAAGTCTACGACGACGTGCTCCGCGGGTACGCCAGCGCAACGACTCTCGACGACCGTATCCTGGCGGCGATCCCGCTCTTTGGAAAGATGAGGCTCCTCTATTCCTTCCTGGTCTTCGCGGAAATGTGGGGATTTGAAGGGCTGTTGCCCGAGCAGGACAACTACTTCGCGATTCGACGCAGGCTGTTTGGTCAGGAGCCGACCTGGCCGGGAGTGGAGACCGATCCCATCCGATGAGGTCCGGGGTAAGGGGAGCGATGAGTCTTCAAACTACGATGCCTTCGATACGCGCGGCGCGCCGGTCGAGGGGGGCGGCAAGGCGGATGGACACGGCGAGAGATCTGGATTCTGAGTATCTGGTCCCTGTTATCCCAGGATCGGAAGAGCGAGTCCCGGAGGGCGGCCGGGCAGGTCAATGGCGGGCGGACCCAGCAGCGCCAATTGTGAAATCTGTGGAGTGACGGGCCACCCCGGGAGGCGGCGGCGGCGGCAACTGCGGTTGGCAAAGACACCATGGTACCTGGCCTGGTTTGCATAAGGTGCCGGCAGGAGCGCCGCCAGGCGGTTCCCCGAGGTCGCCCCCGCCGGCGTCTCGATGAAGTCGTCCGAATGGAATGAGCGCAGGAGTAGGCTCGAATCATCGAAGAATCAAGACCTGCCTTGCCAACCTGGTGCCCGACTCCCGCGCATCGATGAAGTAGGTACCCTGCGGCCAGCCTCGGGCCGGGATTTGGAGCAGGCGGCGCTCGCCGGAGCGCATGGGACCGTCGAGGAGCCTGGCCACGAACCGGCCGCTGACATCACACACGTCCACTTGCACGACTCCGTCTCGCTGGGACGCGAGTTCGAACTCTCCATCCGATCGAACGGGGTTCGGGAACGGCCCCGCGATGGAGAGCGAACCGCGACCAGGCGACATCGCCTCGACTTCGGCGGGATCCACGCACGGACCTCCTCCGGTGGTCGAGCGAAGCAGAAGCCCGCCCTGGCCGGCAACGAGCAGGTCCGTGTAGCCCGGATACGCGACGGCGTAGAGATTTGCGGTCGTGCCGGCGTTGAGGCGGCACCAGGTGTCCCCGCTGTTCGTGGTCTTGAGCACAGTGCCGTAGTCTCCCACGGCAACGAAGTTGTATCCATCCGCCCAGCCGATCGCCCGCAGGGTGGACGTGGTCCCGCTGTTGCGCGGGCTCCAGGTGACGCCCCCGTCGGTGCTCTTGATGATGGTGCCGCCCTCGCCCAGCGCCAGCTCAAACAAGCTGTTGCCGTCGAGAAACGCGTAGAGGTTGGCGGTGGTCCCGGTCGGGTAGGAAAGCCAGTGGACTCCCTGGTCCGTCGACTTGACGAATGTCCCCATGTCTCCGACGGCATAAGCCCCGTCGGCACCCGCGTGGAGAGCATTGGGGGTGGGATTCCCTCGATAGGTCCAGACATTGCCGTTTTGTTCGAAATCCTGCGTGTAGTAGATGCTCCCTTTGTTCCCCACGGCGTAGGCAGCGAAGTTCTGCCGGCTGAAGAGGACAAAGTCCTGGGTGGCGTCGGGAATGTTCCGCCCGACCCAGCTCCCGTTGTAATTGACCCGGACGGTCCCTCCGCTGCCGCTCGCAATCTGGGTTCCGGGCTCGATGATACTGATGAGGTCGGCTGTCGTGCCCACGTTCACTTGTGTCCAGATCGTGTGGCTGAAGTCCGACTCGGCTACATAGCCGCCGGACCCGGCCAGCCAACCGTGCAAGCTGGGTACACACGAGAGGGAGTGAATGTCCTCGGTCGTTCCGCTGGAAATGACCGTCCAATCCTGGGCCCCCACCGACCCTGCCGTTATGATGCTGAAGATCAATGCTGTCCAGATTCGGCTCATGTTCGGCCTCCAGGGCCTCCTGGGCCCGTCGTTTCGTTGTTCGGGTATTGAGTCGCGAAGTTGCCGCATCCCGTAGTGAAGGGCGCTTCAGGTTCCCTTCTCTTGTTCCGACAGAGAGTCATCTCGGGTCCTGGCGAGGAACTTCGCCCTTTCACTAGGAATCAATGCCGCCAGGCGCGGAATCGCACAGGGGAATCCTCGCGCGAGGGCCTTCGCGGTCGGCTGGGCAACCGGACAGGAGCGGCGGAGATGCGACCGTTGCCCTCATCCGGGCGGAGAAGTGAGGGGATTCAGGGAAGGGACCGACTCGAAGCCCCCTCGCCAAGGGTCAGCGCCACGCATGCCTCCAGAGTCATTCCCCGGCCCCCCGCAAGGAGGGAGGCGAACCGATCGGGCTCCAGCGCGGCGCACAGATCGGCGTGGACTTGCTCCAGCGGACGGCGCACGAACCCGGGCACCGGAATCCGCCACCGTTCCCTCAGTCCCTCCACCGCGCCCAGGAGGCGAGTCGCTTCCTCCATCCGTTCCTCGGCCAACAGTAGACGGGTCATGGCGGAGAGCCCATCCAACAGGGCCACCGGGTCACCCAACGTCCGTTCCAGGCGCAATCCCTCCTCCAGGGCTTCGCGCGCGGGCGCGAGCTCGCCCTTGGCCAGACGAATAAGCCCAAGCGTCCGCAGCGACGATCCCAGATGCGCATGACTCTCCAGCGATCGCAGGATGCCAAGAGACTCCGATGTGAGGGCCAGCGCTCGATCGAGGTCCCCGTTGTCCCGGGCGGTCGCGCCGAGATTGCCCAGGCAGACGCCTTCGGCCCAGCGAATCCCCAGCTCGCGGGAAATAGCCAGAGCTTCTTGATACGTTCTCGCCGCTGACTCCATGTCTCCCTGTCGCGCATACACCACACCCAGGTTGATCAGGGCCGGGGCCAGCGCCGAGTCCTGCCTGTGCTTGCGCCGAATCTCCAGGGCCTCCTGCAACCGTTCGATGGCCTGGGTGTAGTTCCCCTCGTCCGATTCGAGCGTTCCAAGCAGCGCCAGCGCGTTGGCCGCCACGCGCTCATCCCCACCATCACGCAGAATAGGGAGCGATTCCTCACAGAGCCGACGGGCCTCGCGCAAGTTCCCCTGTGACCAGGCCAGGCTTGCCGCCGCAATCAGCCCCTGGCTGCGGAGAAGAGGATCCACTCCCGGGGCGTCCAGCAGAGACCGGAAGATTCGGAGGCCTTCGACCCGGTATCCACGGGCCAACCAGAATCCTCGAAGAGCCACCGCGAGACGAAGCCCCAGGCGGGCTTCGCCTCCGCCCCGGCCGGCCCAGGCGATGGCCGAGCGGAAATTGTCGCGCTCGCTCTCGAGGCGCACGAACCAGTGATCCTGATTCGGCCCCATGAACTGCTGGTTGGCCTCCTCGGACAAAAGGACGAGATACTCCAGGTGCCGATTCCGAAAGGTCGCTTCTTCGCCGCCCGCAGAGAGTTCCTCGGCGGCGAACTGACGGACCATCTCGAGCATGCGATAGGCCGATGGGCCGTCGGATGTGGAGTGGAGATCCCGCCGATCTTCCGGCGGGGCTTCGAACGACACCACTGACTTCTCGACCAGGCTGGCCAACAGGCTGAGGACCGGGGTGCCATCCACCTCTCCAGGCTGGCCCGCGTCGTCTCCGCAGATCCTTTCGCAGGCATCGAGGCTCCACTTTCCTGCAAAGACCGAAAGGCGGCGGAGCAGCGCCTTCTCCGGGTCGTTGAGCAGGCGGTAGCTCCACTCAATCGACCTGCGGATCGTCTGGTGGTGGGCCGGCCTTCCCTCCTCGTCGTCGGAAAGAACGCAGAAGCTCGTTTCGAGTCTGGTCTCGATCTCCGCGGTGCTCATGGTCTTGACGCGGGCGGCGGCCAGCTCGATGGCCAGTGGGATTCCTTCGAGCCTGCGGGTGATCCGTGCGATGGAAGGGGAGTTGGCCCGCGTCAATGCGAAGGCCGGGCGGTTCCGATAGGCACGGTCGATGAACAGGCGCACGGCCTCCGAGTGGCCGACTTCCAACCCCTCCTCCTTGCCGCCGGCGGCGGGAGGGGGCGGGAGGCTCAAGGGCGAAACCGCGCAAACGTGTTCCCCCGAAAGGCCGAGGGGCTCCCGGCTGGTCGCCAGGATCCGTATGCCGGAGGGCCAGGCCGGCAGGGTCCCGATGAAGTGGCGGCAGGCCTCCGACATCTGCTCGCAATTGTCCAGGACCAGGAGCAGGGAACGGCCCTGCAGCCGCTCCTCCAGAGCCTCACCAAGAGGTTGAAAGCGCCCGGCTCGAGCACCGAGAATGCGGGCGGTCTCTTCCAGGATCTGCTCTTCCCGTTCCAGGGCGGCCAACTCGATCCACCAGACTCCATCGGCGAAACCACTGAGGACCTCCGTGGCGGCTTTGAGCGCCAGGCGAGTCTTGCCCGTTCCGCCCGGTCCGACCAGGGTCAGGAGCGGGGTGTCCCAGATCCTCTCGCGCAGGTCCCTCAGTTCACGTTCACGTCCGACAAATCGTGATTCCGGCGAGGGCAAATTGTTCGGGCGCGGCGACGGCGCGTCCCGGGACGCGAACGCTCCATGACGCAATCCGGCAGCGCGCAGGGCCGCTTCCATCCCGGTGGCGGAGGGAAACCGCGCGGCGGGGTCCGGCGCCAGCGCCATCGTGATTGCTTCCCGAACCGAATCGGGCAGATCCGGCCGCAGCTCGGAGAGGGGAATCGTCCCGGGCGAGCGGTGCGCCTGGAGCAGCTCATCGCGAGTCCGGGCCTCGATGGGATACCGTCCGCTGGCCAATCGGTAGAGCAGGACCCCGAGGGCGTAGATGTCCGAGGCCACCGAGGGAGCCGCTCCCGCGAGGAGCTCCGGCGACATGACCAGGGGCGTGCCGGCGAACGTTTCCCCACCCGATGACCCGTGTCCCGCGTCCAGGTCCTGGGCGCGGTCAGGGGAAACTCGGAGTGCCGAGCCCGCTCCAAATCCAACAGGACGGTGCGGGAATCGGGAGCGCGCATGACGTTTGCGGCCTTGACGTCGCCGTGCACCAGTCCGGCGTCATGGACCACCGCCAGGGCCAGGCAGAGGTCGATTCCGATCTCCAGGATCGTCG
Organism: Candidatus Eiseniibacteriota bacterium; assembly: GCA_963833505.1. Classification (GTDB taxonomy): domain Bacteria; phylum Eisenbacteria; class RBG-16-71-46; order CAIMUX01; family CAIMUX01; genus CAWHYG01. The sequence goes on from CAWHYG010000005.1 coordinate 146,068, forward strand.
ACGCCGACATCGGATCTCCGGTCCGAATCCGCTCCTCCAGGGATTCACCAAGGATCAGGTCGGTCCACAGTCCCACCCGTTCGCCGTGCACCTCCACTCCGTGGATGGTCAGCACGTGCGGGTGGTGAACCCTGGCCAGGCGCCTGGCCTCCTCGAGATGCTCGTGAAAGGCCCGTTGCGTCTCCTCGCCGCGCAGACGTCTGAGCTTGAGCGCGACCTCTCTCTGCAAGACCAAATCGAAGGCCCGATAAACCTCGCCGAAACTGCCTTGGCCGATTCGCTCCAGGACCTCGAGCGGACCCCAGGTGAAGGGACACGGAGTGTCATCGACGGTCTCCATCGGCGAGGCACTCCCTCGGTCGGTAGGAGCCGGCCTTCGGGAGGAGTCGGCCAGGCTCTGGATCAGACGAAGCTTCTCCAGGCGGGAACGGAGTTCAGGATGCGAAGCCATGAGACCGTCCCAGTCGATCGTCTTGCCATCCGTGATGGCACGCGCCACGCGCTCGAGCGGGTTCCCCCTACCTGTGGGCATCCATCATCTCCGAGAGGCGAACCAGGCCGCGCGCCACCTGCATGCGGGCCGCGTTGGCCGAGGGACGTCCTAGCGAGTCTGCGATCTCCTGGTGGGAGAAACCAAATTCGATCCGCAGAATCACGGACCGCTGCTGTTCTTCGGGCAGGCGGGCCAGGGCCGACTCATAGGCCCCGAGCGCCTCACGGCCGATGGTCCGGTCGAGAAGCGAGGGGCGGTCTTCGGGCAGATCGTCGGGCAAGGGAGCGGCACCCGGACGGCGCGAGGCCCGGCGGATCTCCTCCCTGATTCCGTTCATCAGAATCTGATGCAGGTAGGCCAGAAACGCTCCCTGGTGCCGGGGGTCAAAGTCATGCATCCGAGTGAAGGCCCGATAGAACGAGACCTGGACCAGATCATCGGTGTCGACCAGAGACCGGATGCGATCGGGCATGCGCCCGTGGGCCCACCGCCGCAGGCCGGGCAAGAAGCGGGAGAAGAGCCGCTCCCGGGCAGCCTCGTCCCCCTCCCGCATCCGAAGAATCAAAGTCTTGGTCGACTCGAGATCCGGGGGACCACCGGCGGGATCCCTGCCCGCCGGCTCCGGGGGCCCGCCGGAAGGAGGCGGCGGATGCCTGTTCCTGGCCACTCGATCCCCCGGCCCGCCCTGACAGTGAAAGGGGCGTGGGCTCTTTGCCGAAAATCGAGCCCCGCCGACAGAGCGAGCCCATCGGACGACTCGGGCATACCGATCTTGAGGCCCTTGCCCATGTGACGATGGGCGGCACGATGCCCGCCCACTGACCAATCATCCCCATGGTAGCACGCGCCGTCGCATTCCGGCGAAGGGCGAGAGTCGAGCCGCCTCGCCACTTTGTTCGGCCCGCAACCCAGTTATCCTGCCGCCCCTCTCGCGTGAAGGAAATCTCCCACTTCCGACGCTGAGGGCGGGCGGTATGGGCGACGGGCGTGACGAACCTTGCCATTCTCCGAAGGTCCGGTCTAGCCGCCAAGATTGTGCCCCCCAGAACGTTAGAGGAACATTGCTTTACCGGATCAAGGTCACTGCGCCGGTCAAGACTCCAGAGTCAGCTTTCAGCCGGATCATGTATATTCCAGACGGCACGGGCGTACCGGCGTCATTGCAAGAGTCCCAGGAGATGGAGTGGAGGCCGGCGGCCTCGCGCTCGTTCACCGCGTGCCGGATCTGCTGGCCGGAGACGTCGAAGATGTCCAGGACGACATGGCAAACGGATGGCAATCCGTACCGGATCAGCACCGGGCCCGCGCTCGGGTTTGGTTCGGGCTCGGGTCGCAAGAACCGAGCGACGCCCCCGGTCTCGAGGGAGGAGGTAGGGCAGGGATTCGGATCGCACGTGGTGCACGATCCCTGCCAGCTGCTCGGGCCCGGACAGCCCGCCAGCGGCGTAACCGTGCAGGACCCATCCGGATGGCAACAGGCGCCGACAGGAGGGTCGCTCCAGAGGGCGACGCATCCTCCCTCCGGAAACCCTGGGTTGATGAAGTTCCCTCCCGCAACGAGGCCGCTGTCGTAAGCTGCGAAAGCCAGGGCCGACGCTGGTCCCGGGTATTCTGGATCGTCGTTGTGCAATCCTGAGCCCATGGCGCTCCAGGATGTCCCGTCCCACCGGGCGACCGAGTACGCGCTGTCCCCGCCGGCGGTCGTAAAATCCCCGCCCGCAATCAGGTCGCCGTCATAGATGGTCAGGGCCACGACAGCATTGTTCAGTCCAGACCCAAGAGGATACCATGACGTACCGTCCCACCGGGCGATGTGGCTGGCGTGCCCCCCCCCCCCGGCCTGCGTGAAGGGCCCGCCTGCGATCAGGTCGCCGTTGTAGACGGCCAGGGTGTAGACCCCGGACTCCCAGTCACCGACGCCGGCCCCAAGCGGCTTCCACGTGGTTCCGTCCCACAGTGCAATGTTGTTGACCGGAGTACCGCCCGCCTGGGTAAAGCCACCGCCGGCGACAACCGCGCCGTTGTAGTTGACCAGGGCCTCAACCCCGCCGTTCATTCCCGATGACATCGGGGCCCACGTGGTGCCGTTCCACTCTGCGATGTAGTTCGCGGCGTACCCACCGGCGGTGCCGAAGCCTCCTCCGACGATCAGGTTCGACCCGTACGGGAGCAGCGCCCAGACGGAGCCAACAACGCCGGAACCCAGCGGCCACCAAGCGCCGTTCCACCTCGCGATGGAGTTAGCCGGGCGACCACCAGCATAGCCGAAGTACCCCCCTACGATCAGCTGTCCCGCGTAGCTCGTTGCCGCGTTTGCCGTGCCGCTCACGCCCAACCCGAGCGGCTGCCAACCCGCGCCGTTCCATTGGGCGACGTAGGAGGCGTTGTCCGGGGGTATGCTGTAGAACTCGCCCACCGCAATGAGCGTTCCGTTATAGACCGTCAGTCCCCATACTGGGGTTTCGCTAGGCGGGAAACAAAGACCACCGAGGGTGCCACACCAATCAGCGCGGGACTGGCACGGAAGCACAAGAAGGCCGGCAATCCCCAGCCAGAGAATCCAAGCGCCGTGGCTTACGGGCCGGTGGTTGCCGGATGCCCGTAATCTAGGGAAGCCCCGCCGACCTGTCCGCGACGCTCCTTCAACAAGCAAGCTCATCTCTGACCTTCATGGGACCTGGTGATGATGTTGCTCGGCCGACTTCGGCCCGCTGCGGCCGTGGCGTGGCGTCTGGACCTGGCCACTTCGGGCCGATGAACGCCATTACGGGAGATGCACGACCGGCGCTATTGGCTGGTTTCAACCATATAAAGCGGGTCCGGTGTTGGTTGTGGGCGCGGCAATGGAAGTCCGCCAGAAGTTTCGCCACCCGTGGGACCTCGCGACTCATGACTCGCCTTCGCTCGCTGAGCATTCGGCACGCCGCACGGCTCGGTTCATTGGACCGTACATAATCATCCCGCATCAGAGCGGGGCTGTCAATCATGATCTTGACTTGCATACAAGTGTCACGCGACAGCAACAGGCACGGACGGAGAGAATCCGACGGCCCGACCATGACGTGGTCTCGAACGTGGAGTCTGAATGATCTCAAGGGCGATGCGCAGGGGCACCGAACGGCCAACTCGTGCCTCCAAAACGGGGATATGCAATCCCTTGGCTGCCCGGGTGGGTTGACACTCGAAGGCAGTTGCACACGGACGGGTTGCGGGGACCGCTTCCCGATTAGTTCACCATGTCGGGTCTTAGGCGATGACCAAGGATCCCGGGTCCGTTGCACCGGCCCCAGATCCGCTGCCCTTCCTTTCCGCTCGGCTCCGCACCGGTCGTGAAGCGCGGGCCGTGCTCGTTTGTTACAAGGCGCTCTAGGCGGGCGCGACCGCCTACGCATCAGCCGTTCCGGAGCGGCGCGGCAGCCGCAAGAGCGGGCGTGACGGGCCAGCCCGCGGTCGAGCGCCGCCGGGACAGAGAGACTATCCCGTAGTGTGCCAATACAGGAACGACATCACGCCGCCCGCCGATAGTAGTACCGGAGGAGACCGCCGAGTCGCTCCCGGCAGGCTACGCGCCCCTGCCCGGGCGCACCATCGGGCTCGATCAGCTCGTTGCCGAGACCCTGGTGGTTCCGCTCCAAATGGTAGTGCTTCACGTATTCGCCGACTACCCACCGAAGGTGCCGCTCGCCGAGCGGGATGACCCGCGACAGGCACTCCTCCCGGATCGAGCGCACGAACCGCTCCGCGTAGGCGTTCAGGTCCGGGCTTTGCGCCGGGAGCTTCACGGTCTTCACCCCGCTGGACCGCAGGATCTGCCGGAACTCCATCGTGAACAACGGGTCGCGGTCGTGGATGAGGTAGCAAGTGCCATTCAGGAATCCGTCGTCCACATCGGTCAGGTTGCGCGCCACCTGCTTGATCCAGCGACCATTCGGCTCCGGAGCGATGCCCGCGATCTTGACCCGTCCGCTCTTCAAGTCGATGACGAAGAACACGAGGTAGCGGATCAGGCCCGCGTGGGTGAGCACCTCGACCGCGAAGAAATCGGCGGCTGCGATCGCGCCCCAGTGCAATTTCAGGAACGTCTCCCAGGACATGCCCTTGCGACGCACCGTAGCCGGCTCGATTCCGTTGGTGGCCAGAATCCGCTTGATGGTGTTCCGGCCGACCTCCTGGCCGAGGTTGCGCAAAGCGCCGCGGATCCGGGTATAGCCCCAGCTCGGATTCTCCCGAGCCATCCGGACCACGAGCTCCTCGATGTTCCTCGCTGTCCTCGGGCGGCCTGCCTTCCGAGCCCTGCTGCCGTCGTACTTCCGGGCCACCAGGTTGCGATACCAGCGGAGCAGAGTGTCTGGGGTCACGATCGGGTCCAATCCGGCCAACGTCCTGCGGCCCAGCTTCCTGGCCTTCACTGCCAGACGCCTCCGCTGGGCATCTGTGAATTGGAGACGCCGGTCGCCGACATGCGTGCGGAGGATCCGGTTCTCTTCCTGCAGGTATTCGATGACGTCTTGCTGCTGCCGGTTCACCCAGCCGGCCACCGTAAGGATCAGAAACTGAAGAGGGAACGTGCTCATGCCCCGGAATCTACATCATCTGGGTGCCACCTTGGGCCGTGCCGGCCGCCACTCCTGGCCTGGAATTCTATGCAGCCATGAAGGTTACGCCCGGCTGAATTGTGGCACACTACGGGATTCCGAGAGGCGCCAGATAAAGAAACAGGGCTGTTCTGGAGCGCCGGATTTCCCCGGCCGGGACGTCCGCGGCGCGGTGCCGGGCCGACCAGGCGCGCCGAGGAGCGCGTCGGCGGACATTCCATCACTGACCCAACCAGTCGACTAGTCAATATATTACGATTGTAACGGTTATAGCTCGGAACCTCTTGGTGCCCACCTAGGCCGAAGCGTCGAGCTCGACTGCGCCGGAGCTGCAGGGCCGCATGAAGATTGAGAGCTGGTCGCATGATCCGGGCCTCGGACTCGTCACAGAATTATCGCGAACAAGTCGATCAATATCGCTGTTGACAGCACCGTCCTGATGATGGAAAATTCTCTGCGGGATTGGGGATCGGGTCGGTATAGCGACGGGCGGAATGGGCCCGCTGTGAGTCAGCATGGCCGTACGCTCCCCCAGGTGCGAGTGCCAAAGCCGCGCGGTCATCGCCCGTTTCCATTCTGATTCCCGCCTGCGGCCGAGTTGCGCATACGACGACTCAAGTTTCGACGGCGGGGTCGTCGGTGACCTACGACTTGGAGCAGACCCTCGGCGCCTGTCGGCCGTCGCAGGGGGGGGTGCCGCAGCGCAGATTGGCTCTAATTCTAACGCCGCCGTGAGTGGGTGTTGCGGCGTGCAACGCCGTTGCAGCCATGATCGGCGGAGTTGAGGAGGTTCAAGGCGATCTAGAGAGGGGTTCCAGATCTGATGGGTTGAGGGACCTGCCCCACCCCGTGTTCGGAGGCCAGCTCAAGGGTCCCCCGTCGCGGCGGAACAAGTCCCATGTGCCATCATAGCCCGGGGCAGTTTCCTCTCGAAAGAAGATTCTGGGAAGACTCAGGATGTTCCAACGACGGGAGGTACGTGATGCTGCCGATTTGTCGAGGTCTTCGTCGGGTGGCCTGCTTCTGGGGCCGTTGGTCAAGAACGGAGCTGGTGGCCTGTCTGGGGATGTCCCGTCCGGCGTTGAAAGTCGGCAGCGGTCCACTGGGATGAACATTTACGCTACGGCCTTCTCGGTGTCGAGATGTGTATCGAGTTTTCTCCTCAGGGCCTCCAGGAGCTGAGGCATCTGCGTGTGGCCTCGGATCCGCCGGAACTTCTTCTCTGCCTCGATCGCGGCGGTCACTGCCCATCGGACCGCCATCGATCCGCTGCGCCACCGTTTCACGTTCGCGGATTTCTTCTCCAGCGTTCCCTGGACATTCTCGATCGCGTTGGTCGACCGAAGTGTTTTCCAGAGCGCGTCGGTGAGGTTCAGGCCGTTGACGGTCAGGGTTTCCTCGAGCCCCTCGCGCAGGGAGGCGACCGCGCCCGGGTGTTTCTCCTCCAGACGCTTGGCCAGCCGCTCCAGCATCTCCTTCGCCTTCTTCGGATCCGAGCAGCCGTAGGCGGCTTCCATCGCCGTCTTGGCCCAGCTCTGCTGGTCTTTGGGAAGGTGTTCGAGCACGTTGCGCATCTTGTGCACCTGGCACCGTTGGACGACCGCGCGGGCGGCGAACACCTCGCGGACGGCCTTGCGGAGCCCCTTGCCTCCGTCGATCACCACGAGCCGTGCTTCCTCGGCCGAAAGCCCTCGGTCAACCAGATCGCCCAGGAGCCGGCGGCAGAGCGCGGCGTTCTCGGTGCTACCCTCCGCGATCCCCAGGATCCGCTTCCGACCGTCCGGCGCGATGCCCAGAATGACGATCAGCAGAATGTTCTCCGAACCCCTTGCCGTCGATCATCAGCACCGGATACGTCTCGTCTTCCAAGCTTCGGGAAAGAAAGTTCTCCACCTGGGCCTGCGTTCGAGCCACGAAGTGGCGCGAGACGGCCGACCGGGTCGTGCCCCGCGAACGAAGGGGGGCGGGCAGGGGTTCAAGACTCCGCGCGTAGTTCCGCGTGCTCACTCCGACCAGCATCTGCTCCAGGACGCGATCGGTCAGTGGATCCCGGCGCGCCATCCTGTTCCACAGCGGCAGCCCCAGTTCGCGCGCGCCGTCCGCGCTGCGCACGCGAGGCTTCTTCACCAGGACCTTCCGGCCTCCCAGGACCAGCTCCCCATCGTCGTAGCCGTGACGGTACGCCGTCCGATCGGCCGACGGCCGGGACCGGAGCCCACAGACCGAAGTCCGTTCGTCCTCGAGCATGGCGCGAAACACGTCCAAGCCGGTACGAACGATGAGTTCATGCAGATCCTCCCGGGAATCCGAGAGCACTGTGAAGAGAAGGGAAGCGGTCGGAACGTCCGGACTCTCGGACGTAATCGGGCGTTGCGGGGAACGACTCCCCCGGGGCATCTTCTTCATGACGGTGGTCCTCCCTTGGACTTAGGCGGTTGCCCGATGATCTCACCGGGCGGAGGACCGCCGTCAACTTTCTACGCTCAGAGGGACATCCCCGGCCTGTCTGATGCCCGCGGTAACGGTCCTGGCGGTGCTGACGCTGGCGCTGCCGGGTCGAGTTTGTGCCGTCCCCACCTGCCAGCAGGTCGCCGACAACGCCTCATGGTTCTGCTCGCAGTATCCAAACTGTTCGTACGAGCTTCGGTTTCAAGGCTCCTGCGACGACGGTACACGCCAATATGAGTGCTGCTGGTGGTGCACGGGGTGGGGACGATGGGAATGCCCAGACGGGTGGCAGCCCTGTGATTGTTATAACCAGGGCCAGCCGGGCGGCGGCACCGGATGTGATTGCATGCTCGCGGGCACGCCGATCACCATGGCGGACGGAAGCACGAAGCCTGTCGAAGCGATCAGGGCGGGTGACCGCGTCCTTTCGTGGGACGAAAAGACCGGCAAGATGGTCGTTGGCGAGGTTCTGTCCGTCCACGCTCCCTTCACTGCCCAAAAGTGGCTCCTCTCGAATTTCCGTGCTGAAAGGGCTTGGGGCCGGAATGTGCTGGTGAGAGCAGGGTTGCAAAGAGAAAGCTCCTGGTTTTCCATGGTGCCTTCTTCGTCCAAGAAGGAGGGCACGGATGGGTGGCCAGGAGCAAAGAGACGTTCTCAGAAACGTCTGGGGTCTGCAAGGGTTTGCGGTGGTGGAAGTCGAGACCGAGGAGGCGGCCGTGGCCGGGCGGCCACCGATCAAACTTATCCGGATTCGAGATTTGCGTGAGGGGCACCAGTGTCCGGAGTGTGGGAAAAGCCATCGCGAGTTGGCGTTCCAGGAGGCGGAGGAGCGGCGCTGGCGGGAGCGGTCGATGGGCGACTTCGAGAGCTGGGTGGTCTACACGCCTTGGCGCGTGTTCTGTTGCGGTGGGACCCGGGTGGAGCGGATGCCCTGGGAGTCTCCCGGCCACCGGATGACCCGGCACTTCTTCGAGTTGATCGTCGGTCTTTGCCGTCGCCTGGCGATCTCGGAGGTCGCGCGCATGGCGAGGCTTTCCTGGGACACGGTGGCGCGGTTGGACAAGGAGTCGATCGAGCTGGCGCTGGGAGGGCCCGCTCCCTCTCTGGACGGCTTGCGCTGGATCGGAGTGGACGAGGTCTCCCGGACCGGCGGACATGTCTACTTCACGGTGGTGACGGACCTGGAAACGGGCAAGGTGGTGTGGATCGGTGAAGGAAAGAAGGAGGAGACGCTGCTGGCCTTCTTCCGGGAGCTCGGGCCGAAAGGCCGGCGGAAGATCATCGGGGTGGTGAGTGATCTGAGCCAGGCCTATCGCAACGCGATTGATCGCGCCGTTCCCCACGCCATTCACTTGCTCGACCGGTTCCACATCATCAAGTGGGTGAACGAGGCGGTGGACGAGATCCGGCGCGAGACTTTCGGGGCCGCACCGAAGGATGATCTCGGACGAACCCTCAAGGTGAAGAAGTGGATGCTGCTCATGGCGCGGGAGGCCCTTGATCTCTCGTCCAAACGTCTCCTCGGGCGATTGCTCACGCGCAACCGCCAGCTGGAGCGGGCTTACCTCTTGAAGGAGAATCTCCGCGGGATCTTCCACTACCCGTGGGTCCGTCTGGGAGCGCTCCGCAATGCACTTCTCACCTGGTGCCACATGGCCATCTACAGCCGGCTGCGGCCGCTGGTAAAGATCGGCTACCGTATCCGCGACAACCTGGACAAGTTGATGGGTGGGTTCGAGCACGGAATCAAGATGGGGCTGGTCGAGTCGATCAACGGCATTATCGGCCAGATACGCCGCCGCGCTCATGGGTTCCGGGATCCCGAGTACTTCAAACTGAAGATCTACCAACGGTGCTCTCTCGATCATGACCCCTGGGCGCAAATCATCCTATGAGCTTGATTCCACGGGAAATCGAGAGGCGCCCCAAAAGTACTACGAGATCAACGGCAGGATTCGATGCACTGCGACGCATCCGGTCCTGAGCCGGGGTAAGTGGGTGGCTGTGGGTTGCCTCAAGGTGGGTGACGTGCTCACTGGTGCCGACGGCCGGGCGGTCACGGTTTTCGCGGTGACGCGGGTCGACATGCCGGCCCCGGTGTTCAACTTCCACGTTTCGACGGGAACCTACGTCGCCGGGGGCGTGATTGTCCATAATAAGGAGAACTGCCAGCAGTATATACAGTATTGCATACCCTGCGGGCAGTAGCTTAGCTAACTGTTGGGGAGAGGACATTTCGACCACGCACCGCCGAACGACGGGATGTCTCTCCCCGTTGTGTCAAGGCGGAACGCGAAGCCCGGAGGCGAGCGACCGCGGCGCGCGAAAAGGAGGTAGCCAATGAGACACTTGCGGAGCGGCAGCAGACTCCGATTTCCGTTTTGGGCCGTTGGGTGGAGCGCGCCGGATCCTCATTCGCATCCGGCGCGGCGGCCTCTCATCGGGTTCATGGTCTTGGCACTTCCTATTGTCCTTATGACTGTCTCCTGTCATAGCGACACCGCCACGAAACCAGGCCCGCCGGACACGACTCCACCGGCGGCCGTTTCCGACCTCGGGGCCCATAGCGGCAACAACGGCGTGGTCTTGACCTGGACCGCACCCGGGAACGACGGGATGCAGGGACGGGCGACGAAGTACGATCTCCGCTACTACAAACATCGGCTGACGATCCAGGCGTGGGACTCCGCCACCGTCGTGACTTCGGTGCCAGCACCCAAACCCGCAGGACAGCAGGAGAGCTTCACGGTTTCGGGGCTATCGGCCGGGACTTGGTGGTTCCGCCTCCGCACGGCGGATGCGGTCCCGAACTGGTCGGCTCTCTCCAACATGGTCAGCGCCGCGGTTGGAGACACGATTCCGCCCGGACAGGTCACGGATCTGAGCGCGGTCTCTTCGACTGCCACGACCGTGACTCTGAGCTGGACGTCCCCGGGCAACGACGGCACCACGGGAACAGCGTCCCAGTATGACTTGCGGTACGCCACAACATCGATCACCGAGCAGACGTGGGCCGCGGCCATCCGGGTGGCGGATCTGCCTGCGCCGCAACCGGCCGGAAGCAAGCAGTCCTTCACCGTCACCGGCCTTTCGCTTGGGTTCTACTACTTTGCTCTTAAGACGGCGGATGGCGCGGGGAACTGGTCCGTCCTGTCCAACGCGGCCGCCGATTCTACGGAGAGCCCGACTCCGGTGCGTTTGACGACCAGCACGCAACCCATCGGCGCAACAGATCCCGATTGGTCTCCGGACGGGCTGAACATCGCGTTCGCCGCGGATTTCGACATCCAATACCAGTCACAGATCTACCTGGTACCTGCAAGCGGGGGAACTCCCGTCAAGCTGACCAACTCGACCTTGTTGCCAGCCGTGCCGCGGTGGTCGCCTGATGGAACCGAAATCGCGTATCTAACCGACGAGAGCCAGTTCCCGTACGACACCTGGAGCGTCGTGTACATGACGCCTATTCCCGGGGCGAACCCGACGACGGTAGTCGCCATCAACAACAACGAGAGTCTCTCCGGACTCGTCTGGGCTGCTGACGGAGGCCGCATCGCGTATTCGGTGATTACCGATGTCCACATGGACTCGGAGATCCGGGTCTGTCCTCTCTCCGGGGGCGCCGCGCAGACGGTGATTACCGGGTCGCAGAATGTAGTCTCGGATTGGCCGGGCACCCTGGGGCGCATCGCCCTCTATTCCACTCGGGGCGGAAGCTCGTTCCAGATCTGGACCGTCAAGGACGATGGGAGCGAAACGACCCAACTGGTCCAGGACTCCTGGAACGACGAAGACCCGCGTTGGTCTCCAGACGGCAAGCAGATTGCGTTCGCTTCGGACCGGTCGGGACACTCCCACATCTGGATCATGACGTCGGACGGGAAGAACCCGACCCAAGTTACCTTTGACCCCGGAGAGGACTACTTTCCCACGTGGTCTCCCGACGGGACCAAGGTGGCGTACCAGCACGACGACGTCTGGACATCCCCCAGGGACATATGGGTGATCCGGGTGAAGTAGCGCCGTGCGTCGCGGGGCCTCTCCTTGACACCACGCGGCACCCGGCGGCGACGGAAGTCTGCTCAAGCTGCGTGCTCCTGACCGCCTTCCGATCTGGAAGGCCGTTGCCTCACCTACTTCCACAGACCGGTCCCCGGTGTCAGTCCCGCCGCGCCATTGCAATCCGTTGGGCGGGTGGGTGAGCTGGGAGCACGCCTTCATCATGGGCGGCTGGTCCCCGACCTCCTCTGTACTGGACCAACGTCTGAATCTTGGGCTCTTCCGGAAACCGTGTGGCTGAATTCATTGGGTAAACATGGTGGTGCGTGGGTGTAGATCGAGCCCCCCGCAGTGGAAGTAGATGGCCATGCAGAAGCGTTCGGGGTTGCGGAAGCCTCGCGCCATGCTCTTGACTCGCTGGATGCTGGCGTTGAGTCCCTCGGCGGCGGCGTTGGTGATGGGATGTTCGAAGTAGGTGACGATGTTGTTGTAGTGGCTCTTGATCATGCGGGCGACCTGCTTGATCGGTTGGAGCCGGCTGCGAATGGCCCAGCTATACCAGGCGCGGAAGTGGCGATCGGCGGCACCCTGGTACTGGTAATCCCAGAAGCGCATGAACTCCTCCTTGAGGCTCCAGGCTCGGGCCGTCTTCAAGTCGCTCCGTCGAGCCAGGTGGAGGAACTGACGCCACTCACCGAGGGAGAAGGTGTCGGGGTTGCGGAGCCAGTCGTACTTCGTTCCTTTGAGCCAATCCTTGCCCTCGAGCTGAAGAGCCCGGTTCTCGCGGCGCCGAATCTTGTCGACCGCGTCCCCCAGGTGCTTGGCCACATGGAACTTGTCGAAGACGATCTTCGCTTGGCCCCGGGGAAGACTCTCGGTCACCGAACCGATGTAAGGCTCCCACATATCCATGGCCACGCCCTGGACGGCCTGCAGTTGTTCCGGCGTCTGGCTGGTCCAGAAGTCATCCAGGCTTTCCCTGCGTCGGTCCTGGCTCACAAAAAGAACACGAGGCTTCTCCAGGTCGCTGACGACGGTCACGTACTGGTGGCCGCGCCGGAAGGAGGTCTCGTCAATTCCGAGATACGGCACGGGCTCGGCCTGGCGACGAAGGAGTCCGCGGCGGACCGATCGCTCCTGGATCCCCGCCGCTTCGTCCCAGCTCAGCCGCAGCTGTTTTCGCACGGCAGAGAGCGAGGCCTGCTTCATCCAGTCAATGGCCAGGGCTTCGAAGAGGGCGGTGAAGCGCGAACTGTCCTCAGCCCAGGGAACCTGGATCTGCTTGACCCCGTGGGTCGGGCAGTTCAGCCGCGGAACCCGGGCATGGAGGAGGGTCTTGTACTGAAAGGTGTCAAGGTGGCGCCAGATCCGCTCCCGATGATCATGGATGGGCGCTCGCTCCAGGCACTCCGGGCAGACCCACAGCTCCTTCGCGGGAAGCGCAACCCAGACGTGAACCTCTCCCTCGGCCAGCTTCAGCTCCACCTTCTCGACACCCCAAGGATCCATCAAGCCGAGCAGCTTGGCATACAGCGTCTTGTCGTCCATGACCGGTCCTCCATCGGGCCCCCGCAGCCCGACGGAACCGTACCACCGGCCGGATCACTCAACAAATCCGGCCACCCGAAAGCCGGAAGCGCCGCAGATATAGAGCCTACGTGGTGAAAACAGTCGGGTTCGAACTCACCGACTATTACAATGTGCGGACGCTCTATGCATGCAGCGGAATGAAGCTGAGTTTCTGGTATCCGCGAGATCGCATCTCGATGGAGGGGAGCTTTTTGCTTACGCCGCTGCCGAGGCAGGCTCCCATCGACACGAGCAACAGCCAGGTTCGGGCGAACCTGACCTCCACATTGCTTCCGCACCAAGGGATTCTCCTATTCTGGAGACAAAAGCGATAGGGCGCAGCCTGGCTCGATCTCGACGGCATCCGTGGCGAGCTCAAAGCACGCAAGAACCGCGGCGAATCGGCCGTGCTGCTCCGCCATCTGGGCCGCGGGGCCGGCACGGGACGCAGCCAGCTCAGGCCTAACGCGACACGGTCCGGCGTGCCGAGGTCACTGAAGCGAGCCGATGACGTCCCTCGCCGTGATCATCAGAAACGGGCGCCGGCTCGACCCCGGGCGCGGCGGTCGCAGGACCTCGGGCACAAGCACGGCATGAATAATCTGCGCCGCTGATGCCCACTGCTCCTGCGGCAAACCCTTGGCCAACAGGATCCGGCCGATTCGGTCCAGTTCCCCTTCGTTCACAGGGCGCCCGGTCCATTTGATCTCCCCGAGCAGAAATGCACGGCCGTCCAGCGTCGCCGCCACGACATGCCAATCCGGGCCGGTCCCTTCCACGAGACGGAACCATGTCCGCGTGAACCGATCAGCAATCCGATAGGGCGAGGGCTTGCCTCCGCGCCCAGGTTCTCCAGAGGTCTGCTCACCGCGAGCTACCGATACCGAGCCTTCACCTGCCCCCAGGACGTCACCTGCGTCGGCACCGGCGTCGCTACACGGATCCGGCGCGCAGCTCGTGCCCGGTCCCTGCCAGCTTAGGGGCAGCCGGCAACCGGCCTGCGTGGTCACTTCGCACTGGCCCGTCGCCTCGTCACAACAAGCTCCCGTCGGCTGAGGACAGGGGTTCGGAGTGCATGTCGTGTTCGGACCCTGCCAGACATCCGGGCCTTGGCGGTTGGCCTGCGTCGTCACCATGCAGACGCCGGTAGTCGGGCTACAGCACGCGCCCGTCGGCTGCGCACAAGGACTCGGACTGCACGTCGTGTTCGGGCCCTGCCAGACATCCGGACCGTGGCAATCGGCCTGCGTGGTCACCGTGCAGACGCCGGTCGGCGGGTTGCAACACGCGCCGGTTGGCTGCAAGCACGGATTCGGGCTGCACGTGGTGCTCGGACCCTGCCAGACATTCGGACCCTGGTAGCCGGCCTGCGTGGTCACGGTGCAGGCGCCGGTCGTCGGGTTGCAGCAGGCCCCCGTCGGCTGCGGGCACGGACTCGGACTGCAGGAGGTGCCCGGCCCTTGCCATTGTCCGGGAGACGGACACGCGGCCGTGGTGGTCACGGAACACGACCCGTCCGGCGCGCAGCAAGCTCCGGTGAGGGGCTGCAGGAGCTGCAGAGTTACAATCGCCTGGCCGCCGTTGTCGTCAACATAGCCCGACGTATCAACGACGAAGCCCCCTAGCGTCCCGGCGGATGTCTGGAAGGATGGCGACTGGACCCCGCTGAGCAGAACCACCTGGTACGACCGCTGCGGGGGCGAGCTCGCGTCGCGTACGACGATCCCGAAGGCAGATCCACCAAGATGAACCCACCGCCGTAGATCGCGTTCTGCTGCCCGTCAACGGCCCGGCCGCATCGCGCGCCGCAGCTCCCGGCGTTGGGCGCCACTCCCGAGCCTCAGCGCCAGGCTCAGGTACTCCTCGCGGAACGGCTGGCGGAATTCACCCACGACCTCGACCGCCCGCCGCGCATATTCATCAGCTTCGGCGCTGCAGGAGAGGCATTCGAGGTAAGCCCGCAGCACGGTGGCCCAGTCGATCCCGAGGTCCTCAAGTCCGCCCTCGTCCCCGAAGAAGATGATGGTCGCGTCGCCCCGCTTGAAGGCAGTCAGGACGTCAAAGACGAGTTCGAAGGCCTGACGGATCTCGGGCGCACCGGCGCGTGAGGCTTGCCGAGCGCACCCGCCAAGGAGCCGGTTGGCGTCGGCGATGAAGGCGAGCGTGCCGGCCGACTTCTCGGTGCAATTCCGCGAGTTCACCTCGAACTCCACGTAGTACTCGCCCCCCGTGGCCGCATCATGGAATGCCCGGACCTGGTCAGGCAGGCTCTTCTTCGGTGACGCGTCGGGCCGGAGCTGGTCCAGGTGCAGGTACGGCGGGGCAAGGCGTGCGAGGCGGTCTGCCGGCAGCAGGTCGATGGCGTCATCGAGCATGTAGAAGATGTACTCGGGCCCGAGCTTGCGTGCTGCCGCCCGGAGCTTCTCCCGGTCGATCGGTTCGCCCGCTTGCCGGCGGCCGCCGGATCCCTCGGGCCGGTCAGGATCGGTGCTTGGGGTCATGAGCGGAGGATGCCAAGGAAGGTGAGGGGTGGCAAAAGTCAAATGCGGCCTTGAGTTCAAGTTGCCAGAGATCCCGATGTTGCCTTGAGCTGGCAACTCATGCCATTTCGGCAACCTCGCTCGCCCTGCGAAACCGCGAGCGCATCACTCGGTTCCTGCAAGAGGTCATTGCCGCGTGACGAGTGGTAACGGCATGCGGCCACCGCTCCCGCGGCAGCTCCTTGGCCAGAGGGCCCCCTGGTTAGCGGCGAAGCCCAGCCCATCGTGGACGGGGCAGCGGATCATCGAGGCGTTCCCGTTGGATACGGCGCCGAGGTACCTGGTCCGTGATCGCGATGGGAACTACGGCGGCGATTTTGCCCGGCGCGTCGACGGCATGGGCATCGAGCAGGCGGCGGAATTCGAGGTCGGCCAGCACTGCGACTTCGACATCAGCGATAGATCAAGCCGCTAACACGATCTCCGAGAATTTGGCCCTAGGCGCAGCCGCCTTTCGCGGTCCTGTCTGGCGAAGTGTGATCAAACCGAATTCGGCCAGCAGCCGGACATCCTGATGGACGTTCTTGATGTCCCTCTTGACCAGACGAGCCAACTCCTGGATCGACTCCGGCTTGTGGCTTCGGATCGCGCTCAGCAGCTCCAGCCGGGCTCCGGTGATGACCCGCCCGAGAGTCTCGAAGTCCGGAAAGCTGATGATGACCATCCCCGCATGCCTGGCAGACGGCCTCCGGATCGTGGAGAACACACGGTCCATCGCTTGCTTCTGAGGCTCGACCACGAGGAGAGCCCTACTCTTCATATGCGAACCCCTCTCTGCGGATCATCGCGATGATGTCTTCTCGAAGCGCATCCAAGCCTCTGAAGACGTACCCGACCTCGATCTCGCGAACGTGGAGGTGTGGCCCTTTGGGCGAGTGATTGTCGAAACCGAACAAGGTCACCCCGCCTTCCGACAACCATGCCCTATATCTCACTCCGTCCGGATAATCCGGAGATCGAGGCACACGCCAGACGATTACCTCGAAAATCGCCAAGCGATCTTCCGAGGTGTGTCTGACCGCCATCTTCTGATGTAGTATCCTGCTCGTCTTCACTATTGGTATCTATACCATCAGACTCGTTCCGTTTCAAGGGTACGATGCGAAGAAACATCGGTTGAGGCGCAAGGCGGAGGCTCTCGGGGAGCCGTGAGCCAATGGCCCTTTGCGGTCAGCTAGGCGCGGCCTGAGACGGGCCGTCATCCTTTGCCCCATTGGCTCCCTGCCGGGATCTGGAGTTCCCGCAACATCTTACGCAGGGAGAAAAGTCGCCCCTGGAGAGAGCGTGGCTAGTAGACGGGGTGGAACCGGGAAGCATCGGGCAGGGGATTGGGGGTAAGGCGAACTTTGCTGGTGAGTTTGGCAACGGGTGCCGTTCATGCTTGGCGGGCGATTGATACGTCGGTTCGATCAGCAGGACGTTGGCTCCAGCGTCGACGGCAGTGAGTCCCAGGTCCGAAATGCGTGCGCAAGCCCTACCCCCGCTCGCCAGCGCCCCACCGCAGGATCAGATCCGTCACCAGACCCGAACGCCCGGCGGCCATCGCCAGAATCCGCTCCCGCGCCTCCGATCGGACGCCGAGCTTCTCGGCCGCCTTTGCGGCGTACGAGCACGCGGACAGGACATCGGCGCCGATGATGTCGTACCCGTAGCCCTCGATCAGCCAGTGGACGGCCAGGATGCCCGCCTCCATCGCGAACGCCGGCTGGTCCTCGGCATGGTCCCGCGCCGCCCGGGTCAGGGTCTTGGGATCGCACGGACTGCGCCGCGCCAGGAAGAGCGCGGCCTCGAACAGGCCGGCATCCTTGGCCGCGGCGAACCACTTGCCCTCCGTACCTGGTGTGGACCCGACCAGGTCATCGAGGATCTCCTCCGGCTTCTTCTGAGGATACTTGCGGCACATGGCGCGGAATGAAGCCAGGTAGGTTCCCTCGCGGGCTCCGGCGGAGACGCCGTACCCCCGATAGGCTTCGTCCGCGCGTCCTTGGGCGAGAAGGATCTCCTCGCAGAATCCGCTGATGTGGGCGTCATAGCTGCCGCCGGCCCGGCACGACTCCGCAAGTCGGATGGCCTCGTCCGGTCTTCCCTGGGCCAAGAGGGCCCGCGCCGCCCACAGCTTGTAGGGCCAGAAGGACTCCGTCGCGAGCAGGTCGATGATCTCTTCGTATCGTTCCGCACGCAGGAGGGCGCTCAGGCAGGCGGAAGCGCCGTGAAAATGCCCGCGCATGTCCGGATCCGGACTGAGCGCCATCTTCGTGGTCCAGAGGAGCTGATCCGCCCAGGCGGAGGCGATCTCCTTGGAGGCGCAAAGCTCGCCCCAGTAGTCGGCGAGCGTCTCGATGTAGGGGATCTCGTCCGCGGCGTGCGCCTCGTAGAGCCGCTCGAGCCAGGCCTCGCGCGCCTTTTCCTCGGCCGGAGCCGACGCGATGATGGGCACGAGTTGCCCGATCGCGTTGTTCACCGCGGCGCCGATCGCACCGGAGGAGCTGTCCACCTGTTCGAGGGCAGGGGAGACGCGCTCGAGGAACGTGACCGCCCCCTCGGCCGCCAGGGTAGGATCCTTGCGCGCGACCCGTTTGATTTCGGCCACCGCCTGCTTCACGCGCAGCACCGCGGGTTGCGAGCGCCATCCGAAGGAATGTCGCCGGAATCGCGCCTTGAACTCCCAGGGATACCCGCCGCCCTTGGCCTTCAATCCGTGCTCTTCAGGTCCCGCTTGATGCGGGTCAACGCTCTGCGGAGACCCGGGTCGCGGGGATCGGATAGATCGGCAGCCACGGCGGTGATGGGGATTTTGCTGCCAAGGGGATGAAGAATGTCCCGGAAGACCGCCTCATCACCACGCAGGCGCTTCACCTCCCCGATGAAGCGTTCCCCATGGCTGCGCTCGACTTCCCCGTGGACGTTGACCACGACCACCTGAGCCCGCTCGATCCCATGATACTCAGGACAGAGCGCCCAGTGCTCCGTCGGAGCGGGCCACGGCTTCGAGCGCATCTCCGCAAGCTGAGACGCCAGCAGGTTCCGCGCCTTTTCCAAGATCTTCGGGTCCGTCGCGATCGCTCGGTCCCCGAATTTCCCGAGAAGGACGCGGACCATCGACTCCGGATTCTCGGCGGCGAGCTCGAGGGCGGCGATTGTCTTCTCGCGTTCCTTCGTGTGGTCCCGTGAGACCCGACGCAAGAGGTTCGGTCCGGTGAGCGCGGGTCGCGCGACGTAGACGACGGACTCAGCCCCCTCGAGGGGAAGGTCTCCCTCGATCACGACCGCCTCGGAATAGTCCGTCATGAAATCGGACTCGTAGAAAGCCTCGGAGTCGGGACGGGCGAAGGAGTAGAGCGCGACGCCCGTGGCTCCGGCCGATCGGTAGCGATCCAGCTCCGGGTGGACGCCGGGGCACGACTCCCGCGGTCGCGGCACCTTGTCGTCCCGGATCGCGCGCAGGCAGGCCACATCCACCTCGGTGGAGCGCAGGATGTCCTCGACAAGGCTGGTCTTGCCGGAACCGGCCGGGCCGTCGATATGAAGGATGTTTCGGTAGATCACGGGTCGAGGGTACCAGCCTCCGCTACGTGCGGCATCGCCTTTCCCCCGCACGCCAGCCGTGCGCTGATCCAGGGAGCGCATCCGCAACCAGCTCAAGACATGCAGGGACAGGGGCGGGGCCGGCCAACGCATAGCGCCGTAACAGACCTAATGACAATACGTTGTGGAGTGAGGTCTTCATTGCGTTCGCCCTAGTTAGCGGAGAACCCTGAAAGCGAGAGCCCTCGGGGCTTCGCTGTACCGGACCCGGATTCTTGACCAAACTAACGTCATTCGTTAGAATGGACAGGATGAAGAAGAGATCGTTGGCACTCGCTTTGACCGAGCTGGCATTCGCGGCCCACAAGATGGCCCTCGTTTCCGGACCGCGGCAATGCGGCAAGACAACGCTGGGCAAGATGCTCCTCCGCGAGCGGGGCAGTGGCGCGTACTGGAACTGGGACGAGACAAAGTTCCGCCGTCTCTGGGCCCAAGACCCATCTGCCGCGATCCCCGCCGCGAGAGGAAGCGGCGTCCCACTCGTGGTCCTGGATGAAATCCACAAGCACCGTCTGTGGAAACGCAGCTTGAAAGGCGTCTTTGACACTCTCGTAGATCCCTGCGACATCCTGGTGACCGGCAGCGCCAGACTCGACATCTACAAGAAGGGAGGCGACAGCCTCCTGGGGCGGCATCTCAGCTTCCGGTTGCACCCTTTCTCACTGCGCGAGCTGCAGCGGCCGGATGTGCCGACGCCCGAGGCGGCATTGGGCCTGCTGTTTGATGGAGGAATTCAAAGCAGCAAAGCCGCTGAGCGCAACCTGACGGCCCTCATGGTTTACGGCCCGTTCCCGGAGCCGCTCTTGGCCCAGGACATGCGGAAGGCTCGCCTATGGCGGCGCAGCCACGAGCGGCTGGTTGTCCGGGAGGATCTTCGGGACTTGAGCCGCCTTCCCGAGCTCGACCGGATCGAGATGCTCAACGCGCTGTTGCCCGATCGGGTCGGATCGCTCTTCAGCCTGGCCTCGGTGGGGCGCGATCTCGAGGTCAGCATTCCTACCGTGAAGCGATGGATCACCTACTTGAAGGCGCTCTACTACCTGTTCGAGGTCAAGCCGTGGCATCGCGGCATCCGCCGATCGCTGCGGCGCGAGGGCAAGGTCTACCTGTGGGACTACGGCGTTATTCCGAACGAAGCCGCGCGGTTTGAGAACCTCGTCGCCAGTCATCTCTTGAAGACCTGTCACTTCTGGACCGATCGCGGCGACGGGGAGTTCGAACTGCGCTATCTCCGGAACAAGCAGAAGCAGGAGATCGACTTCCTGATCGTGCGCGATGGTGTCCCCTGGTTGCCGGTCGAGGTGAAGTCCGGGGAGCTGGCGCCATCCGAGAGCTGGAAGGCTCTAGGCCCGCTCTTGCCCTGCAAGCAAGGACTGCAGATTGTGCGCAAACCGGTCCGGCGTGTCCATGCGGTTGGCGGCATGCGAGTGCTCGTGATCGGCGCGGCGGAAAGCCTGAGCGGTCTGGCCTAGCCAAGGGTCGCGATCCGACCCGCCGGCGCGACCTGCGTCGGCACCGGCGGCGTGCAAGGATTCGGCGCGCAGCTCATACCCGGCCCCTGCCAGGTTAAGGGGCGCCCGGCAACCGCCCTGCGTGGTCACCGCGCTCTGGCCCGTCGCGTCGTCGCAACGGGCTCCCGTCGGCTGAGGACCGGGGTTCCGATGGCGCACCTCTTGCCAGCACCCGCCCGTGCGCCTCATTTTCGACGGCGGAACCATAGTCTTCGAGGACCCGCCCCCGGGCTTCCACCCGGGGCATCTCTCCGGCGTGGTCTGGGATCGGCGCATTTCCCGGTACCGCTGTCCCGGTTGGCTCTACCCGGCCGTGGTTGACGCGCTCCGCGCCGAGGCGATCCCGTTCGAAGACCGCGTGCGTCCCGCGGATCGGACGGCGGGAGGTTGGGATCCGGCCGCGGGAGACTGGAGTCGGACAGGCGGCCAGTGGCGCGAGGTCGAGCTTCGGCCCTACCAGGCCGCGGCCCTCGCCGGTTGGGAAGCCGCCGGCTCGCGCGGCCTCATCGTGCTCCCGACCGGAGCGGGCAAGACGCGCCTGGCCATCGCGGCCTTGGCTCGAGCGGCGCGAAGCACGCTGATCCTGGTGCCGACCCGGGTCATGCTGAGCCAGTGGCAGGAGGCGCTCCGCGGGTTCTACCAAGGCGAGGTCGGCATCCTCGGAGACGGTTCCCATATGCTCGCGTCCGTGACCGTCTCCACGTTCGAGAGCGCGGGCCGTCACATGGGTCGCATCGGGAACCGGTTCGACCTTCTCGTCGTGGACGAAGCGCACCACCTGGGATCGGTCCTCAGGACCGAAGCGCTGGAGCTTTCCATCGCCCGTTTCCGCCTCGGACTTACGGCCACGCCCCCTTCCGGTCCAGACCGCATGCGGGCGCTCGAGCATCTCGATCGGGCCGCTTCTGTACGAGCTGCGCGTGGCCGACCTGACGGGCCGCTTCCTCGCGCCGCTGGATCTCCTGACCGTCAAGGTCGCTTTCACACCCGAAGACCGTGCCCGGTATCGGCGGGATCGGGATCTGTTTCACCCCTATCTCGCCGCCTTCTTCGCCGCTTCACCGGATGCGACCTGGCGGGACTTCTGCCAGGAGGCGGTGCGGTCGCCGCAGGGGCGCGAGGCGCTGGAAGCCTGGCGGCGGGCGCGGCGGCTGGCGGGATTCCATCAGGGGAAGGCCCGGATCGTCCGCTCGCTTCTGGACCGCCACCGCGAGCAGAGGACGCTGGTGTTCACCGGCAGCAACGAGGCCGCCTACGCCATCGCCCGCGCGAATCTCGTGATGCCGATTACCTGCGACATCGGGCGGGAAGAGCGGAAAGACGCGCTGCGCCGCTTCGCGGCGGGCGAGCTCCGCGCCCTCGTCTCCTCACAGGTCTTGAACGAGGGGATCGATGTTCCGGATGCCGAGGTCGCCATCGTTCTCGGAGGGACGGGGACGGAGAGGGAGCATGTCCAACGGGTGGGGCGCCTGCTCCGGCCGGCTCCGGGCAAGCGGGCCGTCGTCTACGCGCTGGTTACGCGCAACACCAACGAGGTCAGAAAAACCGAACGGCTCCAGGAATCGCTGAGCATCGGATCGGTGGAATCCTCGTCGCCCGGTTCGGCGAGGCGGCGCGGCCAACAGCCCGCCCGGGCCCCGTCGCCGTGATCCCCTTGCGAATTCGGGAAGGCCGCGTCTTTCCCGACTACTTCGGTCCGGAAGACCTCCCCTGGCTGCGGGCGCTCTTAGAGCAACAGGCGGCCTGTGTCGGACTGCCCCGCCGATGTCTCCGCGAGCGCTGGCGCGAGCCCCTGTTCCCGTCCGGTCCCGAACCCAAACGCCGCCTGATGACGGAAGTCCTCGATCGCCTCCAGTCCGACCGGGAGCGCACCAGGCTCTCGTCTCGATTGCTCCGCCAGACCCTGTTCGGCGAGCGCGTTACGAGCGTCGCCGGCGACGACGAGGTCTGGCAATCCGCGGCCGCAAAACTCGGGATCACGCGGGAGGTTCTGGAGGATGCGCTCTTTGCCGATCTCCCCGGCGAACGCATCGTCAGTTCGACACCGGACCTCACGGTGGCGGAACTGGTGCCGCGGGGCAACCTCGAGCTTGTACAACGGCTGATCCGGCGCTCCATCGGCTGTCGGGTCCAGCTTCGAGGCGAGACCAGGGCGGTCGTCCGCGCGGCCCGCTGGCGAGGCCTCCTCTGCGTGGTCGAGGGACCCGGAAGGCCCTTCGATTCCGGTGGACCCAGCGCCTCCGACGAGGTCGTTCTCGGTCTGTCGGGTCCCCTCTCGGTCATCCACCACACGACGCTCTACGGTCGCGCTTTGGCGAGTTTGATCCCCCTCTTCGCGTGGTGCAGCCACTTCCACCTGCGGGCCCGCTGTTTCTATCAGGGACAGGCTCTTCTCCTGGAGGTCCGATCGGGGGATGCTCTCCTGCCGGGGCGAGAGCCGAAGGCGTTTGACAGCAAGCTGGAGCAACGTTTCGCCCGCGACATGGAGCGCACCGCCCCGGAGTGGGAGGTGATCCGTGAGCCGGAACCGGTGGCGGTCGGGCGCCGCTGGATCTTCCCCGATTTTGCGCTTCGGCACCGGCAGGATCCCTCGCGGCGCTGGCTCCTGGAGATCGCCGGCTTCTGGACGCCGCGGTATTTGGAGCACAAACTTCGCGACCTCCGTCTGGCCGGATTGGACAACCTGATCCTCTGCCTCGATGCGGACCGCGCTTGCGGCGACGATGCGGTGCCGGCCGGCGCCCGGCTCGTGCGCTATCGGCGGAAGATCGATGTTCGCACGATCGTTGAGATCATGGAGTCGGGCGTCGGCGGCAGATGCGGCACCGCGGCTCGGAGGCCGACCAGTCAGAGCGGTTTGGCAGCCCGGCGTCCTTCTGCCATCATGGACGTGCCTGCCGAGCAGGGTTGTGCGCCAGCTCGGAAGACGGACAGAATCGGCCTCTGAGGACAGGCGGCCCGAGGATGTACGCCGGCAATACGCGGAGGGAGATCCGCTGATTGGCGAAGCCCTGGATGAGGGAATCCTCCTCTATGAACGAGACAGTCAAGGAGTGAGTGCGTAGCTGTCTCGACCACTCTTCGAGGGCCCAGCAGAAGCCGGGAGCCGCTCACGGTCCTGATCAAGGACCCGCCAAGCCTCGCGGCGAGCCGGCAGGACCTCAGGGATCGCGCCGGACGTCGGAGCCCTCGAGCCGGATCGTCCCGATGCATGGAGCCACGATCGCCTCCACTTCTGGGACGAGCCCCATCGTCCGAACCAGACCGAACACTCGGACTTCCGCCAGTGGAAATGCATCCTTCACCAAGGAAGCCGCGGCCAGGAGCGTCGCTCCCTTGGTCAGGAAGTCATCGACCACCGTGATCGAATCTGGAGCGACGAGCAGCCGTTCCAGTTCCATGGAGTCCAGGTGTTTCTGGGCTGAAGTCCGCTCTCCTGGTGCCGCGAACGCCGACTTCGGAACCGGCTTGGCTCGTAAGAGGCAAGGAAGGACCTCGCTTCCGAGTCTGACGGCAACCAGCTCCTCGCAGATGCGTTCTCCCGGCCAGAGCGCATCCCTCCCCACAAGAGGGGCGCTTCTCGGACATGGAACGAGTGCGACCGACGGCCCGAAGAACGCGTCAAGCCCGGTTCCCGACAGCTCCTGCTGCAATCGGTCGACGACGCTCTTGAGGAATCCCGGGGTATCGTTCTTGACCGCGTCACGGACCCTTCGTGACCTCTTCGAGACTTCCGATCGGCCGCGGGGGGAGTATGCGAGGAATGAGCCGAACTGGACCTCAGAGAGCAAGCGAGGAGGCTTCTTCACCGGTTCTCTCAGGAAGGAACTCGAACATCAGACCGATCGTTGCGGCCGAGATCACTTGAGCGCCGTAGCGGGCCATTTCCTTCGACCAGCCCAGGGTCGCGTCCTCCAGAATTCCCTCGAACAAGAACAACGGACGACCCAGACGGAGCGCTTCCCAGCCCTGGTGCAGCGACCCGCTCTTCTCCCCCGCCTCGACGATCACCGTGGCGTCGGAGATGAGCGCCATGGTCCGGTTTCGCATCGGAAAGTTCCCCCGCTGAGAGGGAGTGCCGCTGGGGAACTGCGAGAGACAGAGATGCTCGCGCATGATGAGCGTTTGAAGATCACGGTTCTTTGCCGGATAGGATTCATCGAGGGGGGTTCCCAGCACGGCGACAGTCCGACCCTTGGCACCGATGCTCGCCATGTGGGCTTGGGCGTCGATGCCCTCAGCGAGGCCGCTGACGATCACGACTCCCTGCCTGGCCAGCCTCTCGGCGAAAAACCGCGCGGTATCGAGCCCCTTCTTCGAAGCCTTCCTCGAACCGACCACCGACACACGCGGCCCAACGCGGAGAATCTCAGGATGGCCAGCCACGAAGAGACGTGCCGGTGCGTTCTTCTTCTCGACCTCGTTTAGAGGCCCCAGAAGCTCCTCAACGCCGTATTCCTCGAAGTCCACTACCTCTCCTATGGCCCATCCAGGGGCCGATCCCCTTGGACGACAGATCTTACACCGGCCGCGCCCGTCGTACACCCCGATTCGGCTTCCAGCCCAGAAGCCGGGAAACCAACCAGTTCGAGCGTGCCGGGACCGCCGCGCAGCCCGCTGGAGGGGCACCAGCGACGCCGAGGCGGTCCGGCTCGAGATGCAACGGCCCCTGTGGATCGAGAACGAGGGCGTGCACCGCGCTCTCTGTATCCGGTCCAAAAGGTTCGGCGAGCTCCCAGTACCGCGGAATGCCTCCCCAGGCCGCCCACTCCGGTACGGACTGGGCCGGGCTCTTCGTCCCGAACACCTCCCCGATCAAGCCCGCCGGGAGCGGGGGCAGTTCCATCGCCTCGGCCGCGCGACCAAAGAGGGGAGAGGAACGATCGAGCTGAAGCCCCTGCATCACGTGTTGTGATGAGCCTGCCAAAACGATGCAGAGGCCGGTTTCTCGAGCCTCATGGTCAACAAAGCCCTGCAGAATGCTCGGCAGGGCCGCGTTGGAGGCGACCAGGTAGGGGAATTCGTCGATCACGAGCGGTCCGCGCCAACCAGTCAGTTGCGCCTGCCGCGCCACGGCGCGTTATTATGTTCAAAGCCATTATGTTTTCAAACATAATGTGTTGCCAACTCGCCGCCGGCGCAACCAGCCGAACGAACAGTGGCACAAGAAACCTGCTGACAATCGGTTAGGAGCTGCACCGTCCGGGGCCGGATCAGAGCACGCAGAGACCGCGGCGAAGCGGCCGCGGTCGTGGCAAGACAGGAATTCCGCCCGGGAGCCGCGGAACCGGTTCGTGACATCTGCGGCCTTCTCGAATCGAGAGGGATAAAGGTGGGCGAATTGAAGGTCGCCTCCCACGATTTCTTTGGGTTGTCGATTGCCCCGGCGGAGGGCCGTCTCATCCGGTCGGCGGAACGTGTCAACCACAATGAGACACCCTTTGCATGAATTTAGTGAGCCACTTCTTCCGGCGACGGCGTGACCGCGGTCGCCGGGGTTTCGTCGGGCCGGTTGATCCAGGCTGCCTCCGGGGGCCTGGAGACTTGGGGTGGACGACGGACGAACCGCTCAGGGTGAGCGGCGTAGGCGAGGTCGAGCGTCACCTGGCGGGTCGCGAGAACCTCCTCGGCCCGCCCGCGATGGACGGCCTCGGGGGTTAGGAAAGCGATCCCGGAGTGGTGATGCTCGCGGTTGTACCAGTTGAAGAACGGGGCGCAGAAGGCGCGGGTCCGATCGAACGACCCGAATCGGTCAGGAAAATCGGGCCGGTACTTCATGGTTTTGAATTGGCTTTCGGAGTACGGATTGTCGTCGGAGACGTAGGGCCGACTGTGGCTGCGGGTGACTTCGAGATCGGCCAAAAGCTGCGAGACCGTCTTCGAGGTCATGACCGGACCGCGATCGGCATGGAGAGTGAGTTGTCCCGGCTCGATCCCCTCTTTCACACAGGTCTCGAGGATCAACCGCTTGGCCAGGTTCCGCTGCTCGCGGTGCGAGAGCATCCAGCCGACCACGTAGCGGCTGAAGATGTCGAGGATGACGTAGAGGTAGAAGTAGGTCCATTTGCCGGGTCCGAGAAGCTTGGTGATGTCCCAGGACCAGACCTGATTGGGTGCGGTCGCGAGCAGTTCCGGCTTGGTGTAGGCGGGATGGCGAAGCTGGTCGCGCCGCTCGCGGACTTCTTGGGCGGCGTCCAGGATCCGGTACATCGTGCGCACCGAGCAGTGGTAGGTCTTTTCCTCAAGGAGCGTGGCGTGGATCTCGGCCGGAGAGTGGTCGACGAAGCGCTCGGAGTGCAGCACTTGGAGCACGGTGGCTCGTTCGTCCGCAGCCAGGGCGCGCGGCTGTGGGGCCCGTTCAGGCCGCGCCGGAGTCGGCGGTGAAGAGACCTGGGCGACGCGCGTGTGTCGATAGAAGGTGGCCCGTGAAAGCCCGACGGCCGTGCAGGACGGCTCCACCCCGAGAGCCGGTGCGGCTTCACGCACGGCGATCACGGCTTGTTCCCTTCGAGCCGAGGCTCGGAGACCGGGATTCCCAGGGCGGTCGCAAGTTTTTTGGAGCTCGATCACCAGATGGGCCTTCTCCAGATCGCGCCGCAGCCGCTGATTCTCACGCTCCAACTCGATGAGGCGCGGGTCCGGTCGCTTCGACTTCGGGCCGCGACGCCGTCCCTGACCGACCAGCGCTCCCTCGTCCCGTTGCTTCCTCCAGGCGCTGAGGACCGACGAGTAGAGCCCCTCCCGTCGCAGAAGCGCCCCGATCTCGCCCGGCTCGCGGCAGGCGTCGGCCTGGCGGACGATCGAGAGCTTGTACTCCTTCGTGAACCGGCGTCGGGTCGCCTTGGCGCAAACCTCTGGATCCGGACCGGGGAGAGGGACGGGCGCGACCGAGGTAAGTCGCCCTCCGCTACGCTCCGGGCGACTTACCTCGGCAAGATTCCCGGCTCTCCTGGAACTCCTCTTCTCCATGACAAGACCTCCATGCCCTCTACACTAAACCCGAGGGGGAAAGTGTCTCACTGGATGTTGGCACAGAGGGCGGGGCTTCCTGACGCACGCATTCTCGGCCCCAGTCCAAGAACACGATCGCTTTCCCCACTTCACAACCAAGGGTCGTTCGACTAGAATAGACATGCGGCGTGCACGGCGAGCCCGCAACGTGCAGGCATTACCGTGATGGGATCGACGACCTCTGATGTTGCTGCGAAGGGAGATGCCAGAGATGCCCATGCCTACGAACGTGGTCGC
This sequence comes from Candidatus Eiseniibacteriota bacterium, assembly GCA_963833505.1. Taxonomy (GTDB): domain Bacteria; phylum Eisenbacteria; class RBG-16-71-46; order CAIMUX01; family CAIMUX01; genus CAWHYG01. The sequence goes on from CAWHYG010000005.1 coordinate 174,056, forward strand.
CACCCCGGATCGGCCGGTGACCAGAGTCTGTGCGTTTGCCCGGCTTATGTTCCCGATTGCGCTGGCCGCAGGCGCTCTCGTGGCAGGTTCCTTCGCGAAGGCGGACGTCCTGTATTCGGCGCCGTTCCTCTCCTTCGACGCGGGAAGCGTCCCCTCCTCTATCGCGATCGGAGACCTGAACAGGGACGGGATTCCAGACGTCGCGGCAGCGAACTACAGCTCCAACACGGTATCGGTTCTGCTCGGGCACGGGGACGGGACGTTCGAACCGAAGATCGATTACGGGACGGGGGTCAATCCCTACGCCGTGGCGATCGGCGACCTGAACGGGGACGGAATTCCGGACCTGGCGGTCGCGAACTACAACTCGAACACGGTGTCGGTGCTGCTCGGCAACGGGGATGGAACCTTCGGAGCAATGCACGGCTACGGGACGGGAAACGGGTCCATTTCCGTGGCGATCGGGGACTTCAACGGGGATGGCAAACCGGACCTGGCGGTGGCGAACTTCAACTCCAACACCGTGTCCGTGCTGTTCGGCAACGGAGACGGAACCTTCGGACCGAAGAACGACTACGGTACGGGGAACAGTCCCAGGTTCGTGGCGATCGGAGACTTCAACGGAGATCACTATCCGGACCTCGTGGTTGCCAACTCGTTCTCCAGCTCCGTCTCGGTGCTGCTCGGCAGCGGAAACGGGACCTTCGGGGCCAAGACCGATTACGGGACGGGGGCCGGTCCCTCCTCCGTGGCGATCGGGGACCTGAACGAGGACGGGCATCTGGACCTGGCGGTCGCGAACATCAGCGGCAATACGGTCTCCGTGCTGCTCGGCCAAGGGAACGGGACCTTCGGGACAAGCAGCGACTATTACGCGGGGACCAGTCCAGGTTCGGTGGCCATCGGAGATCTGAACGGGGACGGGCACCCCGACCTCGCGGTGTGTGGCGGCTCCGCCACCGCATCGGTGCTGTTCGGCGATGGCAGCGGGACCTACGGGGCGAAGACCGACTACGAGACCGGAAGCGGCCCCAGGTCGTTGGCGATCGCAGACCTGAACAGGGACGGGCATTTGGACCTGGCGGTGGCGAACGGCGGCGCTACCACGATCTCGGTGCTGCTCGGCAACGGAGATGGGACCTTCCCGACGAAGAACGACTACGTCACGGGGCCCAGTCCCATCTCGGTGGCGATCGGCGACTTTGACAAGGACGGGCATGCGGATCTGGCCGTGGCGAACTCCGCCGAATTCTCGAACACGGTCTCGGTGCTGTTGGGCAACGGGAACGGGACCTTCAAGGCGAAGACCGATTATCTGACGCAGGGCAGTCTATCGTCCGTCGCGGTCGGGGACGTGAACAAGGACGGGAACCTGGACCTGGTGGTGACGAACGTCAGCGCCAATTCGGTGACGTTGTTGTTCGGCCGCGGGGACGGAACCTTCGGCAACAAGAACAACGACCCGACGGGCTCTGGTCCGTCCTCCGTGGCTATCGGCGACCTGAACAAGGACGGGAATCCGGACCTGGCGGTCGCCAACTACGATGACGGCACGGTGTCGGTGCTGCTCAACAACGGAAACGGGACTTTTGCGATCAAGCACGATTACACCGTGGGATTCGGCGCCATCTCGGTGGCAGTTGCGGATCTGAATGGAGACGGGAACCCGGACCTGGCGGTCGCCAACTACGGCCCCAGCACGGTATCGGTGCTGTTCGGCAACGGAGACGGGACCTTCGGGACCAGGCACGATTACGCGACGGGAGTCCATCCTCTTTCCGTGGCGATCGCAGATCTGAACCGGGACGGGAATCCGGACCTGGCGGTCGCGGACTACGACGCCGGCACCGTGTCCGTTCTGCTTGGCAACCCTGACGGAACCTTCGCGACCAGGAACGACTACGTGGCCGGGAGCAATCCCCGCTCCGTGACGATCGGCGACCTGGATGGGGACGGCCATCTCGACCTGGCGGTGGCGAATTACGGCTCCAACACGGCCTCGGTGCTGCTCGGCCGCGGGGATGGCACGTTCGAGGTCAAGGGCGACTACGGGGCGGGGACGAACCCCAGTTCCGTGGCGATCGGCGACTTGAACGGGGACGGACGTCCGGATCTGGCGGTGGCCGAGGATGGCTCGGACAGGGTATCGGCGCTGATGAACATCGGCCGCAACCCCTCCAGCACCCCTTCCACGGTGTCGCCGGAGGAAGCTTTCCTGTTGCAGACATCGGCGAATCCATCTCTGGGACCGGTTACGTTCCGGTTCGCTGTGCCTCGCGCCGGCAAAGCCAGCTTGCGGATCTACAGCGTGGGTGGACGGCTCCTTCGGACGGCGCTTGATCAGAGGCTTCCGCCGGGCGCGCATTCCCTCTTCTGGGATGGACGGGACGACGACAACTCGCCCGTTCCCTCCGGCGTCTACTTTGCCGCTTTGCAGATGCCCGGGCTTCGCCTGGGAACGCGCTTGGTGATCCTGCGGTGATCTGAAAGCCGGATCCCATCGAGAGTCGCTCGGGCCGCGGCAGATGCCGATGGGCGTGCAGGCTACTTGAGCACCGCGACCCTTGAAACCTGCACCTCGTCCCCTCGCCGGAGCCGCAGCAGATAGACCCCGCTGGACAGATCCCGTTCCGGGGAGAACTCGATCGAGTGCCAGCCCTTTCCCCATGAGCCGACGTCACGACTCACCAACAGACGTCCACCGACGTCCAGCAACTCGAGGCGCGCCGGAGCCGCGTCAGGCAAGGAGAAGCTCACTTGCAGCTGTCCCCTCCGGGATGGGTTCGGCCGCGCGCCCGCCAGCGCGAATCCAAGACGCCCGTTGCCTGGGAAGCCGGAGCTGTCCAAGGGCCCCACCTCCGCATCACCGCTCTCGTTGTAGTTCACATCCACGGCGCTGACCTTGTAGTAGCTCCCCGGAACCACCTGGTCCACGTAGTTGGTGTCGCTGAGCGCGGCAATCAGATTCTCCGGCCCGGGAACGAAGTTCGCCGAGCTTCCCCGGTAAAGCCGGTAATACCACAAATCGGGCTCCAGGTTGGCCGACCAGCTGAGGTGGGAACCGCCGTCGTTGTAGTATCCCGCGAAGTTGGAGGGCGGCGCCGGCGGAAGATTGTCCACCGAGTAGCCCGAATCGGGCGGTGAATCGAAGTACGCGCCGGGTGTGGCGGTGGCAGCTCTCACGAAGAACTTCGTCCAGTGATTCCCCGATGTATTGGAGTCGGCCAGGGTCGGCACCACCAGGTTGTACACCGTATCTGCGGACGCGTACAGGCTTGCCGCGAGGTCCCAGCCATCGATGAGGAGGGCTTGAACCCGTGCGGAACCTGCGGCCGGCCGGTCGTGGATCGGCGTCGACGGGACCGGCGTCGGTGAAACCGATCTCGAGGCAACCGGCTGGGGAACCGGCTTGGTTCGATCCGTCGCCGGAGGAACCATCTCCATCAGCCCGGAAGTCCCGGCGATCCGGCGGTAGACGTCGTAGCGCACGATCGGCGTGCCCGAGCCTGCATAGTCGTAGGGGCTGGCGCGCAGGCGCACGCGCACCTGGCGCCCCTGGTCGTTGCCCACGTCCTTGATGCCGGTGATGCCGGGGGCCGCCGTCGCCACGACTCGCTGGGTCAGCGGAGCCGAGATCCGGCCCAGGAACTCGCTGTCCCCGTTGTAGGCCGCGGTCAGAGCGCGGTTCCCGAGGCGGGAGTTGAAGAACGCGATTCCTGCCACCCCGTCACGGACCGGAGAGGTGCCGAGAAGGGTGGTGCCGTCGAAGAACCGGACCGAGTCCGTCGGCGCCGCTATGCCGGAAGACGGCACCGAGACCGAGGCGGTCAGGGTGACCGCCGCCGCCAGAACCGCCGGGTTCGGATTCGCGGCCAGCGATATCTGGGTCGGCGTCGGTCCGAGCAGCACCGAGGCCGAGTTGCTGCTGCTGTTCGCCGTCATCAGGTCCGGCTTCCCGTCTGCGTTCAGGTCCCCGATCGCCACCGAGAGGGGACCGTTGCCGGTCGCGAAGTCGGTCTTGGGCCAGAAAGTGCCCGCGCCGTTGCCGAGCAGCACCGACGCCGTATTGGCGGTCTGGTTCGCCGTCACCAGGTCGAGACTCCCATCCCCGTTCAGGTCCGCGATCGCGACCGAATTGGGATGCGTTCCGGTCGCAAAGTCCGTCTTTGACACAAAGTGGGCCGTCCCGTTGCCGAGCAGCACCGACACCGTGTTGCCAACGGAGTTCGCCGTCACCGCGTCAAGCTTCCCATCCTTGTTCACGTCCCCGAGCACCACGTACCTGGGACCAGCCCCCGTGGGGCAGTCGGTCTTGGTCCCGAACCCACCGGTGCCGGTGCCGAGCAACACCGACACCTCGTCTCGGCCGTAGTCCGCCGTCACCAGGTCGGGATCTCCATCCCCGTTCACGTCGCCGATCGCCACCGAGGCGGGACCGGTATTGGTCGTGAAGTCGGTCTTGGTCCCGAAGCCGCCGGCGCCGCTGCCGAGCAGCACCGACACCGTGTTGGCGCTGTAGTTCGCCGTCACCAGGTCGGGATTCCCATCCAGGTTCAGGTCCCCGATCGCCACGCATTCAGGACCCGTTCCCGTCGTGAAGTCGGTCTTGGTCCCGAACCCGCCCGTGCCGTTGCCGAGCAGCACCGACACGGTGTTGGCGCTGTAGTTCGCCGTCACCAGGTCGAGATCCCCATCCCTGTTTACGTCCCCGATCGCCACGTATTCGGGACCTGTCCCCGTGGCGAAGTCGGTCTTGACGCCGAACCCGCCGGCGCCGTTGCCGAGAAACACGGAAACTGTGCTGGCGCCCGAGTTCGCCGTCACCGCGTCACGCATCCCATCTCCGTTCACATCCCCGATCGCCACGCCGTAAGGAGATGTCCCCGTGGTGAAGTCGGTCCTGGTCCGGAACCTGCCGGTGCCGATGCCGAACAACACCGACACCGTGTTGTCGAGGTTCGCCGTCGCCACGTCGGGCGTCCCATCCCCGTTCAAGTCCCCGATGGCGACGCACCGGGGACTCGTACCGGTGGCGAAGTCGGTATTGGTCCCGAACCCACCGGCGCCGTTGCCGAGAAGCACCGACACCGTGTTGGGGCCGCCGTTCACCGTGGCCAGGTCTGGCTTCCCGTCCCCGTTCATGTCCCCGATCGCGACGGACATGGGATTGGTTCCCGTCGCATAGTCGGTCTTCGTCCCGAAGCTCCCGGTCCCGTCCCCCAGGAGCACCGACACCGTGGCGGAACTGAAGTTCGCCGCGGCCAGGTCGGGCTTTCCGTCCCCGTTCACGTCCCCGATCGCAACGCCGACTGGGGCCCGTGCCGGTCGCGAAGTCGGTATTGGGCCCGAAACCGCCCGCGCCATTGCCGAGCAGCACCGACACCGTGTTGGCCCCGCGGTTCGCCGTCACGAGGTCGAGCTTCCCGTCCCCGTTCACGTCTCCCATCGCCACGCACTCGGGCTGTTTCCCGGTGGTGAAGTCGGTCTTGGCGCCGAACCCGCCGGCGCCGTTGCCCAGCAGCACCGACACGGTGCTGCCGGAGAAGTTCGCCGTCACCAGGTCGGGCTTCCCGTCCCCGTTCAAGTCTCCGATCGCCACGGAGTACGGCGCTGGTCCGGTCGTGAAATCGGTCTTGGTTCCGAATCCGCCGCCGCCGTTGCCGAGCAGGACCGACACGGTATTGGCGCTCTGGTTCGCCGTCACCAGATCGGGCCTCCCGTCCCCGTTCAAGTCCCCGATCGCAACGCCGCTGGGGCCCGTGCCGGTCGCGAAGTCGGTCCTGGCCCAGAAGCCCCCCGCGCCGTTGCCGAGCAGCACCGACACGGTATTGGCGCTCAGGTTCGCCGCCACGAGGTCCGGGATTCCGTCGCCGTTCACGTCTCCGATGGCAACCGCAACGGCGCTGTTCCCCGTGGCGAAGTCAAGCCTGACCCCCATCGTGAAGGTCTGCGCCGGCGCGAGTGCGGGCCACCCGGCAAGCAACCCGCCCAGTGCCGCCGCCAGCAGCATTGGCGCAAGCGCCCGCGGCTTTGCGGGCCGACGCCCGGCAGGCGCGGCCGGCGCCCGGGCGCTGCGGAGCAGGGCTCCGGTCGCGGCCAGGAGACGGACGTGCGGTGATGATGCGGACGGAGAGGTACGAAGATTCAAGCTCATGATGCATCTCCCAGGTCAGAAAGCGCTCCGGTAACGTCGCCGGCCGATCGGATGACCTGGGAATGCCCAACCCCGGCCCCCCGATGATGGATACAGACAATTATACTCCCGTGCCGCACCGGTGCGCCACCCCGGAACCCATGGCGAGCGGCGCGAAGCCGGAACGGGCCCGTGGTCTCGCCAACGATTGAACCGGCCGCAAGTTAGAAGGCGAAGAGGGCTCGATTTTCGGTCTGCGGGGCTCTAAGCGCGGTTGTCTTGATGCCGGGTGCGCCGCGCAGTCATGTGGGTCCGAAGGTGCCGGAGCGGAGGGCCGGACGGTGGCGTCGAAACGGCCTTCAAAGCGGACCGGGGGCAGCCGAGCCATGACGATGGGCCGATCCGGTGTGCTAGAATGGCCGCGGTCTTGAAAGCGTCCGTAGATTGTCTTTTCACGGGGCGGATGCCCTTGGCTCGTTCGCCTGGCAGCGAGGAGGTCGGCATGGTTCCCGGTTCCCGCACCAAGGCCCGCATGGGCTTGTGCACTCTGGTCCTGTTGCCCCTGTTCACTGGATTCATCGCGGGCCCCGCACGAGGTTCGTCCACGGGCCTGCTGTTTCCGGAGCCGACCATGGGAACCGGCGCCTCTCCACTATCCGTGGCGGTCGGGGACTTCAACGGCGACGGCGAGCCGGACCTGGCCACGGCGAACGTTGTCGCCAATACGGTTTCGGTGCTGCTGGGCAACGGCAACGGAACCTTCGCGACCAAGACCGACTACGGAACCGGCGCCGGTCCAGGATCCGTGGCGGTCGGGGACTTCAACGGCGATGGCAAGCTGGACCTGGCCGTGGCCAACGGGAGTGACATCACGGTTTCGGTGCTGCTGGGCAACGGGAACGGAACCTTCGCGACCAAGACGGACTACCGAGTCGACGCCTCTCCACGATCCGTAGCTGTCGGGGACTTCAACGGAGACGGCAAGCTGGACCTGGCCGTGGCCAACGAGGGTTCCAATGTGGTTTCGGTGCTGCTGGGCAACGGCAACGGGACTTTCACGACGAAAACCGACTACGCCACCGGCACCTATCCCTATTGCGTAGCAATCGGGGACTTCAACGGAGACGGCAAACCGGACCTGGCGGTGGCGAACTATGGCTCCAACACGGTTTCGGTGCTGGTGGGCAACGGAGACGGTACCTTCGCGACCAAGACGGACTATGGAGCCGGCGGCGCTCCCATTTGTGTAGTAGTCGGGGACTTCAACGGGGACGGCAAGCCAGACCTGGCCCTGGCGAATGGTTTCAGCACGGACCACACCGTTTCGGTGCTGCTGGGCAACGGCGACGGAACGTTCGCGACGGAAACGGACTACGAAACCGCCAGTTATCCGTATTCCGTAGCGGTCGGGGACCTCAACGGGGACGGCAAGCCGGACCTGGCCGTGGCGAACTACGTTTCCAACACGGTTTCGGTGCTGTTGGGCAAAGGCGACGGGACCTTCGCGACGAAGACGGACTACGGAACCGGCGACCAACCCGTATCCGTAGCGATCCGGGACCTCAACGGGGATGGCAAGCCGGATTTGGCCCTGACGAACGTGAGTTCCAGCGCGGTGTCGGTGCTGCTGGGAAACGGCGATGGGACCTTCGCGACCAGGACGGACTATGAAACCGGCAACAATCCGGAATCCGTAGTGATCGGGGACTTCAACGGGGACGGCAAGCTGGACCTGGCCGTGGCGAACACCGCCGGTAACAGCAGCACGGTCTCGGTGTTGCTGGGCAATGGCGACGGGACGTTCGCGACCAAGACGGACTACGGAACCGGCTACAAACCAGCATCCGTAGCGGTCGGGGACCTCAACGGGGACGGCAAGCTCGACCTGGCCACGGCGAACTGGGGTTCCAACACGGTTTCGGTGCTGCTGGGCCATGGCAATGGAACTTTCGCGACCAAGACCGACTACGGAGCCGGCAGCGGTCCATCGTCCGTAGCGATCGGGGACTTCAACGGGGACAGCAAGCTGGATCTGGCCGTAGCGAACGGCAATGGCAGCACGGTTTCGGTGCTGCTGGGCAAGGGCAATGGGACCTTCGCGACGAACACGGACTACGGAACCGGCACCGATCCAACCTGCGTCGTGATCGGGGACTTCAACGGGGACGGCAGGCTCGACCTCGCCGCAGTGGACTATGGTGTCAACACGGTTTCGGTGCTGCTGGGCAACGGCGACGGGACCTTCGCGACCAAGACCGACTACGGAACCGGCTGGTTTCCAGAGTCCGTAGCGATCGGGGACTTCAACGGGGACGGCAAGCCGGACCTGGCCGTGACCAACAGCAACGGTTTCGACAACACGGTTTCGGTGCTGCTGGGCAACGGCGATGGGACCTTCGCGACACGGACGGACTACGGAACCGGCAACCTTCCGGCATCCGTGGCGGTCGGAGACCTGAACGCGGACGGCAAACCGGACCTGGCCATAGTGGACGTGCGTTCCGACGCGGTTTCGGTTCTGCTGGGCAACGGCGACGGGACCTTCGCGAGCAACACGGACTACGGGACCGGCAGCGGTCCGCACTGTGTGGCCATCGGGGACTTCAATGGGGACGGCACGCCAGACCTGGCGGTGACGAATAACGACTCCCAGTCGGTCTCGGTGCTGCTCAATCTCGGCCCTGGTCCCGGCTACCTCCGCCCGTTCAGCGCCGTCTTCCCCGCGATTGGCGACTCCTTGCACACCACCCAGCCGGAGTTACGGTGGAGGGGCACGCTCAGCCGGGCCGGCTCGGCGCAGTACACGGTGTTCTGGGAGCCCGGACCGGGATTCACCTACGCCGGCTCCGCGTCCGCCGGCCCCGACACGTTCTTCGTATTCCCGCCCGATTCCTTGAGGACACGCCAGCTTTACTACTGGCACGTCGTGGCTCGCGATGGACAGGGCCATGCCGTTCGGTCGGATCCGCCGGCGGGTGATTGGTTCTACATCATCGACGACAGCACGCCGGTACTTCTAAATTTAGAGCCGGCGGTGACGGTCCAGCAGGACGGGATCCTGGTCTCCTGGAGGATCGCTGACGGAACCGGCTTGACCGGGTTCAAGGTCTACCGGCGCGTCGATGGAGGCTTGGGAGCGGGGGCTGAGTGGACCTGCATCGCCCCGAGTGTTCCGAGCTGTGGGCAGTCCTGCCGGTACCTCGACAGCGGCGTCGACCCCGGCGTTCGATACGACTACGAGATCGAGGGTTTTGGCCCGACCGGTTCGATCGGTCGGTTCGGTCCGGTATCCGCGCAGGCGACGACTGTGAATCTGGCGCTCAGGGTGCTTCCGAACCCCGGAACGGGAGTGATGAACCTGTCGCTGGGCTTGCCGAAGAGCGGCGACGTGACGCTCCGCGTCTTCGACTCGGCCGGACGCAAGGTAGCGCGGGACGTCCTCGCCGGGCTCAAGGCTGGTGTGAGGCAGGAGCAATGGGATGTCCGGGACCGGCTAGGTCATCCCCTGCCGAGCGGTAGCTACTACGTGCGGATGGAGACGCCGTCCGGGCAGAAGACGGCGAGGTGGCTGCTTCTCAGATGAGGTGGCCGCTTCTCAGAATGCGAGGTGGCGGGCTTCCCAGATGAGAGGTGGCTGCTTCTGAGATGACTGCGACCTGAAGCAGGTTCGAGGCCGCTTCTCCCCGGCGGGAGCGGCCTCGAGTCTGGGCTCAACGTGGGAGAACAGGAAACCGGCTACGCTTTCACGCTTTCTTTGTCCCCGCCACCTGCGCCGCCTGCTCCGCTGCCTCGGCGCCTTCGGCCACCGGCTCCAGGAGCGCGCTGGCGCGCGTCATGATCTCCTCGAACCATCGCGAGAATCGTCCTTCGAGATGATCAAGGAAGAGCGTCGGCACGGGCCGAACGGTGGCATCGAGACGGCCGTGGAAGCGGACCGGGGGCAGCCGGAGACCACTCAGGCCCCAGGTTCCGTCCGCTTCGCGGCTATCGGTGATGATCGAGGCATAGAGCGGCGCGACGCGGCGGATCTCCTCCTGGATCTCCGCCACCGAGTTGTAGCGCATCTTGAAGCGATAACCCATGCGGGCGGCGAGCTGGCTCAGGATCTGCCACGTCTCGAGACCGGCCAGGGGCGGGATGGCCGCCTGAAGCGATTGCACACGCCGTTCCTGGTTGGTCATCGTTCCGCTGGTTTCAGCCGCGCTTGAAAGCGGCAGAACGACGTTGGCCAGCTTGGCGGTCTCGGTCAGGAATAGATCGCCCACGAGAAGGAAGTCCGCCGCGCACAGCCCTTCCTTCAGGTCCTCCGGGAATCCCTCTTCTCCAATCGGATCCTCGCCGAGGAGGACGGCCACGCGGATCTTCTTTTCGCGCAACAGCGCGGCCACGTCGGCGCCGGCCCCGCCGAGCCCGCGGAGCGCGACGCACCACTCCTTCTCCAACGCCGCCAGCGCGTCGGCGTCCGCGGCCGGCGCATAGCCGGGCAGCCACCCCGGATTCGCACCAAGGTCGAGAAGCCCCTGCATGTTTGCTTTCTCGCGCAGGGCCAGGAATGAGCAACCCATGGCTACCGCGGCGGCGGAGAGGAAGCGCTCGTCATCCGGAACCCTGGAGCCGCGATAGTCGCGGTTCGTGATGACGACCTTGAGGATGCTCCGGGCGAGGATACGGGCGGCGCATTGCACATCCCCGGGATCGACCCCGGCCTCGCGCGCGAGAGCCTCGACAGTCGACGCCAGGGCGCCGCTGTCCACGGTGCCGCCTTCCGCCTCGAGCGCTTTCATGATCGCGACCACGACCTGCATCTGCCGCCCGTCGGGACAAGACAGATGGACGTCGGCGAAACGCGAAACGCGGTTCTCGTTCGGCCCGATGTAGATCAGCCGGCCCCCCTTCTTGACCGCCTTCTTGACCATCAGGTCGACGACGAAATGCTCGGTGTCGATCTCGGAGTTGACGACCAGGATGGCCTGCGCATCCTCGACGTCGCTGTACCCGGCGGTCGAGACCACCTCGGGGCAGAACAGCTCCTGGTTGACCAGATGGGCCAGGGTCGTGACCTGATGGGTGCCGAGGACGATCCGGGCGAACTTCTGCGCGAGGTAGATCTCCTCGTTCGTCATCCGGGGCGAAACGAAGACCGCCATCTCGGACCCGGAGTACTTCCGCCGCAGCTCCTTCAGGCGAAGCGCGGTGTGCGTCAGCGCGTCTTCCAGGAAGGCATCCTGCAGCTCCCGCCCGGCGCGGATGCGCGCCGTCCGCAGCCGATCGGGATCCTGCACGTAACCGTATCCGAACCGGCCCTTCCGGCAGTGGTTGCCCGAGGTGGGGCCGTCCCCGTCCAGGCGCGACGCCTTGACCAGGGAATCTCCGAAGATCTCGTAGTTCAACCGACAGCCGGTCCCGCAGGAATCGCAGACGGTCGGCACGGGCTTCGTGGGCCAAGGCCCCGGTTTCGCCAACGGGATCTTCTCCGCAATGGCGCCCGTCGGGCAGGTCCCGATGCAGAGCCCGCAGGTTACACACTCGGTTTCGAGGAGCGCCCCGCCCAGCGCCGGCTTCACCACGGTGTTGAAGCCCCGATCGATGAAGCCGTAGGCGGCGACTCCGACCACCTCGCTGCAGAGGCGGACGCACCGGCCGCAGAGGATGCACTTGTTCGGATCCAGCTCGATGAGCGGATGGCGCCGATCGATCCGGTACTGCCGCGCTTCCCCGAGGAACGAAGCCAGGTCCACCTGGTATTGGGTGGCGTAGCGCCGGAGGTCGCAGGTGAAGAGGGCCGTGCAGCCGCATTCGAGGCAGCGCGCCGCTTCGCTCCGGACGTCGGCCGTGCTGTAGCCCTGCTCGACCTCGGCGAAGGTCTTGATCCGCTCCTCCGGCGACAGGACGGACATCGACCGGCGCGGATGCCGGGCGCCGTCCCGCAGGTCCTCGACCGTGACCTTGCGGAAGGAGTCCTTTCGGCTGAAGAACTCCACCGGCTCGGGCTGGGCCTTGCCGGTCGTGAGATAGGTGTGGATCGCGTGGGCGGCCTTGCGCCCCGCCGCGATCGCCTCGATGGCCGTGGCCGCGCCCGTGACGACGTCGCCCCCCGAGAAGACGCCTTCCACGCTTGTTTCGAAGGTGCGGTCGTTGATCTGGATGGTCTGCCAGCGGGTCAGGTTCAAGGTCTCGCCGAAAGGAAGGAAGTTCGAGATCTTGCCGTCGATGAGCTTGGGCACCTGGGTGTTCTGCCCGATGGCGGCCAGCACCCAGTCGCATTCCATCACGAATTCGCTGCCGCGGATCGGCTTGGGGCTGCGCCGGCCGCTCTGGTCGGGCTCGCCCAGCTCCATGCGGAGGCATTCCAGCGCCGAGAGTCGCCCGTCCGTCTTGATGACCCGGACCGGTGCGACCAGGAAATCCATCTGCACGCCTTCGTGGGCCGCTTCGACGATCTCCATCTCGTTGGCGGGCATTTCCGCGCGCGTTCGCCGGTAGAGGAGCCGCACTTCGTCGGCGCCCAGGCGAAGCGCGGTGCGAGCGCAGTCGATCGCCGTGTTTCCGCCGCCCACCACGAGCACGCGGCCCTTGAGCGGCGCCGCCCGGCGGAGGCCGTATTCCTTCAGGAAGTCGATACCCGGAAGCACGCCTTCGGACTCCTCGTCCCGGACGCGCATCTTCGAGCTCTCCCAGGCGCCGATTCCGACGAAGATCGCCTCGAAGCCCTGCTCCTTGAGGCTGGAGATGGTGAAGTCCTTCCCCAAGGTGACGTTGGTGGAGAGCTTCACGCCCAGATCGAGGATCTGGTTGATCTCAAGGTCGAGGATCTCCTTCGGAAGCCGGTACTCGGGAATGCCGTAGCGCAACATGCCGCCCGCTTCGGGCAGGCCTTCGAACATCTGCACGGCATATCCGCGAAGGGCCAGGTAATACGCAGAGGAGAGGCCGGCCGGACCCGCGCCGACAATCGCCACCTTGTGCCCGTTCGCGGGCAAGGTCGCCGGCCGCCAGGGATCGCCCCGCCCCAGGTCGAGGTCGGCAAGGTAGCGCTTGATATAGTCGATGCCCACCGCCTCATCCAGCAGGTTGCGGCGGCAGCCCGACACCTCGCAGGGCCGTGTACAAACGCGGCCGCAGACCGCCGGCAGCGGGTTGCGATCCTTGATGAGCTGGATGGCGTCCCGATACTTGCCCAGGGCCGCCAGCGCGATGTACCCCTGGATATCGATTCCCGCCGGACAGGCGAGCTGGCAGGGCCCGATGCAGTCGGCATAGTGGTTCGAGAGCATCAGCTCGAGCGCGGCCTTGCGCGCGCGGCGGACTTCCGGCGTGTCGGTCTCGACCACCATGCCGCCGGAAACGCGCGTCGAACAGGCCGGCAGCAGCGTCCGCGCCCCCTTGACCTTGACCACGCACAGGAAACACGAGGCGAAGGGCTCGAGCTGCCCGTCGTGACAGAGGGTCGGGATGTCGCCCAGGCCGTTGGCCCGGGCCACCTCCAGGATGGTCTGGCGGTTGTCCGCGATGACCCTCTTGCCGTTGATCTCCAGCTTGACCAGATCCATGACTTCCTCTCAGTTCCGGACGATCGCGTGGAACTTGCACGTCTTGTAGCATTCGTTGCATTGGATGCACTTCGAATGGTCGATGACGTGACGCTGCTTCTTCTCTCCGGTGATGGCCTGGGCCGGACAGACCCGACCGCACGCGGCGCAGCCGTTGCAAGCCTCCGTGATCGTATAAGTCAACAGGGCCGTACAATGATGGGCCGGGCACTTCCGGTTGGTGATGTGCGCCTCGTACTCCGAACGGAAGTACTTGATGGTGGTCAGCACCGGATTGGGCGCGGACTGGCCCAGTCCGCAAAGCGAGTTGTTCTTGATCAGGACGCCGAGCTGTTCCAGAAGCTCGATGTCGCCGTCCCGTCCCTTGCCTTCCGTGATCCGGGTCAGGATCTCGAGCATCCTCTTGGTCCCCACCCGGCAGAAAGTGCACTTGCCGCAGGATTCGCGCTGCGTGAAATCCAGGAAGAACCGCGCCATGTCCACCATGCAGGTGGTTTCGTCCATGACGACGAGTCCGCCCGAGCCGACGATGGCGCCCGTCCTGGTGATCGACTCGTAGTCGATGACGGTGTCTTCCAGCTCCGCCGGGATCATGCCTCCGGATGGGCCGCCCATCTGCACGGCCTTGAACTTCCGGTCCTCCTTGATCCCCCCGCAGACCTCGTAGACGATTTCGCGGATCGAAATTCCCATGGGAACCTCGACCAGCCCGCCGCGCCGCACCTTGCCGGCCATGGCGAACACCTTCGTCCCCTTGCTGTTCGCGGTGCCCAGCGAATTGAACGCCGATGCGCCGTGCTGGACGATCCAGGGGATGTTGGCGAACGTCTCGACGTTGTTGATGTTGGTGGGACAACCCCAGAGCCCGCGCGAGGCCGGAAATGGTGGGCGTGTACGCGGCATGCCGCGCCGGCCTTCGATCGAAGCGATGAGCGCGGTCTCCTCGCCGCAGACGAAAGCGCCGGCCCCTTCCTTGAGGCGGATGGAGAAGGAAAAGTCGCCCCCCCGGATCCGATCGCCCAGGTAGCCGCGCTCGACGGCCTGGCGGACGGCGATGGTGAGCCGCTCAATGGCCTTGGGATACTCCGCCCGCACGTAGATGTAGCCCTGGGAAGCACCGATGGCGAATCCCGCGATCGCCATCCCCTCGAGGACGGCGTGCGGATCGCTCTCGAGAACCGAGCGGTCCATGAACGCGCCCGGGTCTCCTTCGTCGGCGTTGCAGATCACGTACTTGTGATCCCCCGGCGCGAGCCGCGTGAAACGCCACTTCATTCCGGTGGGAAAACCGGCGCCGCCCCGGCCCCGGAGGCCGGATTCGATGATGCCGTTGATCAGGGTGTCCGGATCGGCGTCGCAGAGCGCCTTCTCCAGGGATTGATAGCCGCCGGCCTCCAGGTAGTCGTCGATCGACTCCGGATTGAGCCGGCCGCAATTGCGGAGAACGATCCGGTTCTGGCGGCTCAGGAACGCGGATTCCGCTCCGGCCCCGCTGTCGCTCCAGAGCAGCCATTCGTCGATCACCCGCCCCTGGACCACGTGCTCGCTCAGGAGCCGGCCCACCTTGTCCTGCGTCATTCCGCCATACTGCCAGCGATGTCCCTGATCATCCCGAACCTCGACCACGGGCTCGCGGTAGCACATGCCCACGCAGCCGGTCTTCTCGACCGTGAAAGGCAGGCCGTCGGACGCGGTGCTTTCCCGGAGGGCCCGGTAGGTCTCCTCGGCGCCCGCGGCGATCCCGCAGGTCCCCAGCCCGACCAGGATCTTCATTTCTGTACAACCTCCTCGGCGGCCTTCCGGTATTGCCGGATGATCTTCTTGATGTCGGACGGAGTCAGGTTCCCGTAGGTGGCGTTGTCGACCATGATGACGGGAGCAAGCGAGCAGCATCCCAGACAGGAGACCATCTCGAGGGTGAAGAGCCGGTCGGCGGTCGTTTCGCCGGTCTTGATGCCCAGGTTGTCCTCGAGGGCGTCGGTGATCCCGTTGGCTCCGCTGACGTGGCAGGCGGTGCCGTGGCAGACCCGGATGATGTGCTTCCCGACCGGATGCAGCCGGAACTGGGAGTAGAAGGTGGCGACGCCGTAGATCTGCGACAGGGGGATCCCCGACTCGCGGTGGATCTCCTCGATGCGCCGGCGCGAGATGTACCCGTCCTTTTCCTGGACGGCCTGGAGGGCGGGGATGAGGCTTCCCGCCTCCCCGGTATACTCCAGCGTCTTCATTTCCAGCTTTCGATGCGCACTCATCAAACGCTCCTCATCCGGATCCTTCGAGGTCAGCCTCGATTTGACATTTTCTCCGACCGCTCGTGGAACGAGGTCCTACGGAAAAGGGCCGCTCCGGCTCGAACAGACGGCGGGCGCCGCGCTAGTCATACGGCGTCTCGAACATCCGGTTCATCAGCTTCATCATCTCGTCGATGTCGCCGACCCCACCCAGGGCGTGTCCCCGGCAGCCCCGCCGCGAGCAGAATTCCACGTAGCCCCCGCTCTTCAGGTTGAGAGACGCCATGGGCGCCCCGCACACCTTGCAGGCCAGGGGCAGCATGAGACTGGCTTCGCACTTCGGGCAGCGGAACTCCACCACGGTGCCTGGCTGCATGACCAGCTCGGTATCGATTCCGTAGTCGCCGAAGATTGCGCTCAGGACCATCACGCCCTCCTGATGCGTCTCCTTGATGTAGGCATCCAGGGGAACCTTGTTGCCTTCCGTCAAGGTCTCGCCGCACTGAGGGCAGCACAGCTCGAGCACGAGCATCTCGTCTACTCATGGAGGTTCTCCTCTCGCGCCCGCCGTTCGTTGTCCAGTCGGGCGATCTTCTGGAAGACGCAATCGTCCAGCGACGCGTCTCCGCGCAGGACGTCGTCGGCCAGGGCCTCGCAGTTCGGAGCCCCGCAGGCGGAACAGTCCTTGCGGGGAAGCCGATCGAGCAGCGCCGAGCGTTCCCGTTTCCAGGCGATGGCGGCGCGCAGGTCCCGCGCGATCGGCTTGACCGCCCGGGCCCGGATCTCGGTCTCGGTGTCGAAGAAATGCTCGCGGAGGAGCGCTCGGACCTTCTCCTCCTTCACCAGCTCCTGGTCGCCCAGGCGCTTTGCGATCCGCTGGATGTTGCGCTGGGCGGACCAGCGCCCTTCCACCGTCAGCCCACCGCTGACGCAGCCGTCCGGGCAGATGTAGGCCTCGATGAAATCGACGCTTTGATACTGGCCGGCTTCGATGCGATCGAAGACGAACTGAACGTCCTCGACTCCACGCACCGTCATGGTGTTGGCGTTCCGCATGCCCGCGATTTCCCCGCCCGCCATGGCCCAGAGGATTCCGCTCGGGCTGACGCCGCCGTTGTCGGGAAACTCCTCGGGCTCATCGCCGCCCTGCTTGATCGCCTTGAGCACCGGCGCGTAGATGTCGTTGATGGCCAGCGCTCCGTCCAGGTAGGACTGCTCGAGTCCGACCGGCGCCAGGATCGAGTTCATGATCGCGGTGCAGGGCGTGATGAAGAAGATCCCGATCTCCTCGGGAGCCAGGGTCAGCTCCTGGGCGAGCTTCCGCCGGAGCCATTTGCCGGACAGCTCCCGGGCGGTCTCGATCGTGACGAGATGATCCAGCAGGTCGGGATAGCGGAGCTGGACCAATCGGACGATGGCCGGACAGGTCACGGAGATCTTGGGCCAGGGCGCATCGCACTCGGAAAGCCAGGCGTCGGTGGCCGAGGCCACCATCTCGCACATCCAGGAGAGGTCGAAGGTGCTGTCGAATCCGATGCTCCGGAGGGCGCGGAGCACCTGGTCGGGATGAAACTCCCGCCCGAACTGGCCGTAGAGGGTCAGCGAAGGAATCGCCACCGTGTGCTTGAATCTCTTGAGATCGGCCTGCGACGAGGTGCTCGCGGAGACCGCTCCGTAGCGGCAGGCGCGCACGCAGGCGCCGCAATCGATGCACAGATCCGGATTCACGCGCGCCAGCCCGCTTCGAACCCGGATCGCCCGCGCCGGGCAGGCGATCGTGCACGCGACGCACCCGATGCAATGCGAGGCGTCGATGGCGATGGTGTGATCCCGTTCGGTCATTCTGAATGTGCCTGTCTATACCGTCGTCCCGTCGATCCCGGGACTGCGTTGTTTTCCCGTACTTGCTGGTGCGCGACCCGCGTTCGAAGAGCTAGGCCGCTTCGCCTGATTCCCGCTCGAGGCTTCGAGCTTCCGGCCGGATCGGCCCCGCGCCGGGGTGTGGCGCAGGACGGCGCGGCGTCATTCAGCTCTCCTGGAAGCAGACCGTATATCGAAGGCAGGTGCCCCGGCCGACCTCCGAAGTGATCTCGAACCGGTCCGCGTTGCGTTTGATGTTGGGCAGCCCCAAACCGGCCCCGAATCCGCGCTGGCGCATCTCCGGCGTCGCCGTCGAATAACCCTCCTGCATGGCCAGCTCGATATCCGCGATTCCCTGGCCCCGATCCTGGAGCACGATGCGAACCTCGCCGGGCAGCACGGTCAGCTCCAGCTCTCCTTCGTCGGCGTACATGATGACGTTCATCTCCGCCTCGAAGTTGGCGATGGAGAGCCGGCGGATGACCTCCGGGGCCAGGCCGAACTGCTTCAAGATGGTCTTGACCCGGGCGGCGACGTCTCCTCCGTGCTCGAAGTCGTCGCCCTTGATGGTGAACCGCTCGGTGTACAGAACCTCATCCACGAGTCACCCCGCTTCCCCTCGGGACGGAGCGCGTCCGCCCGGGATGGGTCATGTCGAGTCGGTGGCTCGTAGCCGGTCGGCGATTCATGTCTCCTTTGCGCCTCATGTCCGGTGCGCGGCCTTGAGACCCCGGGCATGAAGGATGCCGCAGGCGTCGAACATGCAGGCCCGCGTGGTCAAAAGCGGGGTCCCGCGCTCCCTCGCCAGCTCGATCACCACCGCGGGCGGCCGCTTCCCCGAAACGAAGAGGATGGCGCAGAGGTCGGCCACGTCGGCCGTGTGGGCCGACTGGATGCTGGTGAGACCGGTCACGAGCAGGGCTCCCGGATGCGAGAACGCCAGGACGTCGCTCATGAGGTCGGCGGCGTAGCAGGTCAGGACCTCGCGATCCAGGTCCGCATCCGTTCCCCAGACTGTTTCACAGTCCAGGAGGGCCATGATCTCCCGAAGGCGCATCCTTTTCCGCCGGCCGCGTCCTCAGCGGACCCCGGCTTCGTACAACTTGGTCGCGACCTGCCACCGGTTCAGATCGGTCGAGAAGATGCTGATCTCCGCCTTCTCCGCCATCTTGGCCACGTCGTCGGCCGGCAGCTTCCCCTGGGTCACCACGATGCCGCTGATGTCGACCAGGTTGGCCGCGGCGATGACGTTGTTGTGGATCTGCACCGTGACCAGCAGGTTGCCCGGCTTGGCGTTGGCGATGACGTCGCTCACCATGTCGGAGATGTAAACCCCGCTGATCTCCTTCTCGAAGAGTGCGGTGACGCGCTTCAGCTCCAGTTTTTCCGCCAGTTCGCCCAGTTTCATGCTCGAGTCCCCTCCGCTCGGGTCAGCGTTCCTCTTCCATCGACGTCAGTCCGAAGTCGATCATGATCTCGCCGTACGACATGGTCCTGTACAGGTCGAAGAGATCCGGCAGGACCAGTATCTTCTTGTCCGGGGTGTGCAACCGTTCATTGAACAACCGGTTCAGGATCCGGAGCTTCTCGTCCGGAAGCGTGCTCCGCGATCCGTCCGGCGTCTCGTAGGTGATGGCGATGTAGATGGAGATCCGGTTCTCGTGGGCCAGCTCTCCGATCCGCCGGATGTCGCTCTCCTCCTTGCAGCAGCCGTAGTAGAGGAGTCCGAGCAGCTCCCGGAACGGGATGGTCTCCGTCGTCTGCTGGTCCCGGACGTCGAACTGGAACGACTGGGCCATGCCCACGAACTGCCAGATCCGTTTCCCCTCGCGGTATTCCTCGACCGGCGGAACCGGCTCGTCCGAGAAGTAGGAACGGACCGCCCGGCTCAGGATGTCGTGCTCCACGATGATGTGTCCGGGCCGGACGTTGACCATCTGGTACCGGCATTTCTTCGGCTGATTCATCATCTGTTCCCGCCCCTCAGGTCTAGCCAACGCGGAGCGCCTGGAAAGGCCGCCCGAAGATCATTGCAGGCAGGGGGAAATCGGCAGGATGAAAGAACAGCCCGGAGCGGTCCCTCTCCGGACGAGGGCCGGCGTCCAGGGGGACCGAATCGAAGGTCCGAAAGACCGACACACCCACCACACTTCCCCACCGGGACCCGCGCGCGCCGGCCGCCGTCCCGTCAGGCACGACCGGACCGACGCGTCCAGGATCCTCTCAACTCGGCTTCAAACTATCAGACGAAACCGGGCGTGGCAACAGCGATCATGCGCTTTCAACGGCAACGGTCTCGGCACGGATTAGAAAATGCTATACACAGTGGCTGCCGGAAAGACGGACTGCGACCCGAGCTCAGTGCTGTTCCGGAACCGATGAACCTGTTTCCATGGAGGTCAACGAGCGGCCGGAGCGCTTCCCCGGATGCGGTCTGACTCGGTCCTGGCCCGGACCATCCACATCCTCGCGAACCAGCCGGCGCCGAGAATGAATCCGACGGCAAACAAAGCCCAGGGAAAGCCCCGGGGCGCGCCGCCCCGGACCACAGTCCCGGCACTCCAGAGGAAGCTCGTCAGGATGATGAGGCCAGCGGCGATTTCGATCGCCCAATCAAAGCGGTTCATCCGCAAACGGGATCCATCGGGATGCCCTACGACCAGCCCGCCAGCCACGACCATGGCTGCCGCCGCCAGCATCGGTGCAAGCACCGGAGCGATCCAGGGCGCGGGAAGCAGGAAGAGGATGTCGGGTTCCAGCCAGGAGGTGGGCCAGCCCAGCGTCACCTTGAGGGTCAGGTAGTAGATCAGGTCCCAGATCCCGAAGCAGAACAGGAACGCGCCGAAGCGCCGCAGGCCTTCGCGGGCGGAGAGGTGGGCGACCCCCCAAAGGAGCACGATGGTCGCGGCCTCGCGCACGGCCTCCACGCGTGCGATGCGGTCGGAGATCGCGACGAGAGGGAATCGGAATCCGCCGCGGTAATAGATCTCGCGGAGGTAGACAACGACCGCCCCTTCCACGTACCCGAACGCGACGGACCAGACGGCGAGCACGGCCAGGATGGCCCGGGACGATCCGGGATCGGGCTGCCCGGCGGACGGCGCGGCGGGTGGCGCAACGGCAGCGGGGGTTGCCGGCGGGGACGTCATCACGGCGCGCTCCTCCCGTATGCGGCCCGGGCGCCCGGTTCGGCGGCGCGGAACATCGCGATGGAGAGCGCGGCATGGTCTGCGGACGATTGATCGGCCCGGCTCGTCATGTCCAGGAGTCTAGCCCGCGTGCGCAGATCGAGGCGACCCGGATCGGGCCGATTCATCGGGCCCGCGCCCGCCGCCCGGTTGGGGCGACCTTTGGGGAAGAACTTCGCATCAGAAGGCTCACGAAAAGGCGCACGTGGAACCCGCTTCCCGGATCCACCATCCTGGATCGGGAAAGGTGCGGGTCTCGTTCGGACTCCTCCAGGGGATCTCACGAACCGATGGGCTGATTGGTGGGAGCAGGCGCGTCGCGATCAGGAGCATGCGGAGGCGTCTCTCCGCGAGTCACATTACGAGTGGGCCTGCTTTGCCGCCCAGCAATCGGCTGAGAAATCGGTCATGTCCCTGGCGTTCGCCCTGGAGGGCGAGCCCTGGGGCCATCTGATCAGCGACCTTCTCGAGGCCGTGGCGACGCGGAGTCCGGTTCCGACCGAAGTCCTGGAAGCCGCGCAGCGCCTGGACAAGCACTACATCCCGACCCGCTATCCCAACGGTTTTGCGTCGGGCTACCCGGGAAGGCTGTACACGAAAGGAGAGGCCGAAGCGGCCATCGCCGATGAGGAGATCATCCGGGAGTTCTGCCGGCGTCTACTTCCTCGATCGTGAGGCCCGGCTCGCGGCGATCCGCGCGGCCACGGGACGCCTGCGCCACCGTCGGCCGGAGGTGCGCCGCGTGTTGTTGTTCGGCTCCCTGGCCCACGGTCTCGCCGGGCCCCGTTCGGACGCGGACCTTTTGATCGAAGTGGTCTCGTCTAGCCGCGCGGAGCTCCGGGACCGGATTCCCGAGATGCTGGAGGCTCTCCGGCCGCTGCCCTGTCCGGTCGACTTGTTCATCCTGACCACAGAAGAGCTCGCGAGCCCGGCGGCTTCGATCGGAGTCGTTCGGGAAGCTCTGGAGCGCGGGATCGACCTGCTCGACCTTACTCCTCCGACTTGAAGTGGTGATCGTAGAGCTCCACCAGGGCCGACGCCACCTCTTCGGGGTGACGTCCCTCGATCTGGTGCCGCTGCATCAGATGGACGAAACGGCCTCCTTGGAACAAGGCCACCTGTGGTGAGCTGGCCGGAAACTGCTTGAAATAACCCCTGAGCCGAGCCGTCGCCTCCAGATCGACCCCCGCGAAGACCGTGGCCACGACGTCCGGAACCACCTCATGGCTCAGGGACATCGCCAGACCCGGTCGGGCCGAACCGGCGGCGCAACCGCACACGGAGTTGACGAACACGAGAACGTTCCCCTTTTCCGCCGCCAGGAACTCGTCGACTTCCTTCGCGCTCTTTAAGTTCCCGGACTCCGATCTCCGTCAACTCCGCCCTCATGGGCTCGACCATCTCTGCTGGATAAGGCACTTCAAGTCTCCCTTCTTCTGGTGAGTCGCGGCCGCCCTCTTTCCAACCGCTTGGATGCGATCGGATCGAAAGCGACGGGAGGGATCACGCTTTCGGCGAGAGATGGAGTCGTCCATGCCCGGCTCGCATCGACATGGCACGTCTCAGTCAGCGCGGGTGCGCCTGGCCGTGATAGGGCGATGTGCGATTGCGGCGAGGCGCGCAAGGAGGCCAATCGCACAGGCAACAGAAAGCGGCCCCGGCCGGAACCGGAGCCGCCTCTGAATCGCTTTCGGAAACCGGATCGGCGCAGCGCCTCAGCCGATCACCCGCTTTCAGCCGTGGAGGACGTCGGCTGCCTCAGCCGATCACGTGCATCCAGCCGTAGGGATCCTTGGCCTTTCCGTACTGGTAGTCGGTCAGCGTCTTGTAGAAGTGCGTCGTCCACTCGCCCGGGTTGCCATCGGCGATGCGTTGATCCTGCCCCTGGTAGCCGATCGCGCCGATGGGCGTGATCACCGCCGCGGTGCCGGCGCCGAAGGCTTCAGTCACCCGGCCGCTCCGCGCACCCTCGATGACCTCGTGGATCTTCATCGAGCGTTCCTCGACGGTCCGGCCTTCGTCGCGCGCCAGCTTCAAGATCGAATCCCGGGTCACTCCGGGCAGGATGGAGCCGTGGAGCGGGCTCGTGACCAGCTTGCCGTCCGCGACGAAGAGGATGTTCATCGCCCCAATCTCCTCGACGCCGGAATGCTCCTTGGCGTCGAGCCACAGGACCTGGTCGTAGCCCTTTTCCTTCGCCTGGGTCGCGGCCAGCAGCGAGCCGGCGTAGTTCCCGCCGGTCTTGGCCTCGCCGGTTCCGCCTTCGGCCGCGCGCACGTACTTCGACTCCGCCAGCACACGGATCGGCGCGAATCCCTTGGGGAAGTAAGGACCGACCGGCGAACAGATGACGAAGTAGAGAAACTCCTTGGCCGCGCGCACGCCCAGGGCGGCCTCGGTCGCGATCATCGTGGGACGGATGTAGAGGCTCGAGGGCGGCTCCGGAACCCACTCCTTGATGAGAGTGACCAGGCGTGCAATCGCCTCGACCTGCCGCTCCTCCGGAATCTCCGGCATGACCAGACGGCGCGCGGAACGATTCATCCGGGCTGCATTCGCCTCCGGACGGAATAGACCGATGCGGCCGTCCGCCCAGCGGTAGGCCTTCTGCCCCTCGAAGATCTCCTGGCCGTAGTGCAGGACCATCGCCGCCGGATCGATGGGGAGCAGGCCGTAGGGCACGATCTCGGAGTCATGCCAGCCCCGGCTCTCGGACCAGCGTGAAAGAAACATCTGATCGGCGAAGATGCGCCCGAACCCGAGATCCTGCTTGAGAGCGTTCCGCGCCTTGGATGCGTCCAATCCTGAACTGCGCAGCGCAATCTCCATCATCGACCCCCTTGTCATCCAGCCGCTGGTGGGCTCCCGGTTTCAACCGGCCCACGACCCGATCCAACCATCGGCCTCTTCGCCCGACCTCTCGATGGCTTCGCGCGCCGCCGCCGTGAAGCGGTGTCCGGGTCCCTTTCAGTGCGATCATCCTCCAGAAGGGCCGGCAATTCAAGCCGTCAGGCCGTGCCTGGTCGGACGCGCGCGTGGTCGCTTCTGCGCTCCGCCGCCCCGGGTCGGGCGGTCCGGCGGGTGTTGGCCCCTTGACCCTTTCCGGGTAGAATGGCCGCGGGTCTCGAACATCGGAGGAGGCGCATGAACCCCAAGGAATTGGCCGCTATCGCCGCTGCCGACCTGGTTCGGAGCGGAATGACCCTGGGTCTCGGAACCGGCTCGACCGCGACCCTCATCGTTCGGGAGATCGGCCGGAGATTGCGGGACGGCCGGCTCAAGGACCTGCGCGGAGTCCCGACGTCGGAGAGCATCGCGCGGGTGGCCCGGGAAGAGGGCGTCCCGTTGATCGAGCTGGGGCGGACGCGGCGGCTCGACCTCACGCTGGACGGCGCCGACGAGGTCGATCCGGCCTGGAACCTGATCAAGGGCGGGGGCGGATCGCTTCTGCGCGAGAAGATCGTGGCCCAGGCCACCAGCGTGGAAGCGATCGTGGTCGACGATTCCAAGCTGGTGGAGAGCCTCGGGCGCAGGATGCCGCTGCCGATCGAGATCGTCCGGTTCGGCTGGGACAGCCACGAGGAGTTCCTGAGATCGCTCGGTTGCGTGCCGGCCCTTCGGCTGGATCGCGAGGGCCGGCCGTTCCTGACCGACGAAGGGAATTACACGCTGGACCTGGATTTTCGCGGTCCGGGGCCTCATGCCGAGCTTTCTGAGCCCCGGCGCCTGGACCAGACCCTCCGAAGCCGGGCCGGTGTGATCGAGACGGGGCTCTTCCTCGGCATGACGTCGATCCTGGTCGTGGGCCGCCCGGGAGGGCCGGAGATTCTGCGGAAGCAAAGGGACTGAGGCCGTCTTTCTCGCCGGCCGGAGCGAACCGGCTGCAGACCCCTTTTCCTGGCCTGCGTCGAGCTCATTCATCGTATAATCATTTCAGAATCCGTCGGCGCGGCGAGCGCAGCCGGCCGGAGCGTCCGACCCGAAGACTGAAACTACGGAGAGAGCGCCATGCGCGTGGCCTTCGTCGACCAGACGATCCGGTTCTCCATTCCTCTCGGGATCACCGGGGTCGCGGCCATGCTGCGGAAGTCGGGCCACGAGGTCTCGCTCTTCCCGATCGAGCGCAACTTCGATCGAACCATCGAAGAGATCGCCAACTGGTCTCCCGACGCGGTGGCCTTCAGCGTCCTGTCGGGGAGCCATCAAGGCTATTACGCCTTCGCCCGCGCGCTCAAGGAGCGCCTTCCGGTTCCGACGATCTGGGGCGGACCGCATCCCACCTTCTTCCCCGAAATGGTCGAGATGCCCTGGGTCGACGCTGTCTGCGTCGGCGAAGGGGAAGAAGCCGCGGCCGAGTTCGCCACCCGGTTCGACCGGGAAGGCGGCCGGATCCCTGTGGACGTACCCAACTTCTGGGTCCGCCGCGACGGCGTGATCCATCGGAATCCGGTCCGGTCGCGAAACCGAAGCCTGGACGAGCTGCCGTGGCCCGCGCGGGATTTGTACACCAGCCGGTTTCCCATCCTCCATCGCCACGGGATCAAGCATTTCATGGCGCACCGCGGCTGCCCGTACAAGTGCACCTATTGCTTCAACGACGGATACAACCGCATCTACCGGGAAGACGCGGGAGACCGCAAGGTCCTCAATTCCCGAAGCCCCGATTCGATCTGCGACGAGATCCTCTGGCTGCGGGAGCGGATGCCGGTCCGGATGGTGTCTTTCGTGGATGACGTGTTCACCCTCCACCGGTCCTGGACCCTCGAGTTCGCGCGGATCTACGGGCGGCGTTGCGCGATTCCGTTCAGCATGAACGCCCGCTTCGACAACGTGGACGCCGAGATCGTCGCGGCCCTGGCCGGGGCCGGGCTTCGCCTGGTCTACGCGGGCGTGGAATCCGGGGATGAGCACATCCGGAACACGGTCATGCAGCGGAAGATGTCGGAACAGGACATCGTGGGGGCCGCTGCGCTGTATCGAAAACACGGCGTCCGGCTCCTGACCGAGAACATCATCGGCGTCCCCGGGGAGACCTACGAGACCGCCCGCCGCACCCTTCGGTTGAATCTCAAGATCCGCCCGGACGTCGCCAACGCCTCGATCTTCACGCCCTATCCCAAGCTGGAGATGACCCGCTTCGCGATCGAGAACGGCTACTTCGACGGCGATTACGATCGGCTCAATCACAACTACTATCACGATTCCGTCCTGAGGTTTGCGACGGAGCAGGATCGGCGCAAGGTGCTGAATCTCCGCTGCTTTTTCAGCGTGCTGGCGCGGCACGGTCGATTGTGCAAGCTGGTCGAGCCCTTCCTGGACGTCCCGCCGAATCCGATCTATCGCTGGGCGGGCGACATTCTCGACGGCTACTATCTCCGTCGCTGTGTCGCCTACCGATTCAGCCCGCGGGAATTCCTCTCCACGCTGGCGCACTATCTGCGGTCCTACCGCCGGGGATCCACCGCGGGCCGGAACGCGGAAGCCCGCCGCCCGGTGGTCTCGGGCGTCGATCCGACGCTGGAGAGGACGGGCGTGCGGCGCTGATTGCGGCTTCATCGTCCTCCGGAATGTCGTGGCAGGTCGTGGGCCACACGACGGCGCTCCGGCTCGCGGTTCCCGAGCCGCCCCATCAAGCTTGGTCCCAGCGGTCCTCCTGACCCGCCGGCGGCCGACATCCGCTTACTCGACGGAAGTGGACGCCCGCGACCCTTGGGGGTACGCCGCGTGAAACTCCATGCGATCCAGGTGGTAGCCAATTAGGATGTCAGGGGACAGGTGGCGGCCCGGAAGATCCGGCCGGGACGGGAAGAGGAGGTGCGTCACCATGGGCGAACTCCCGCGTTATCAGGATCGGCGAGCGGGGTTCTGGAAGCTTCATTTCGAGAACGGGCTGACCTACAAGGATTCGCTCGAACGGGCCGACCCGGAAAAGGCGCGCAAGTGGGCGGCGATGGAGGAGCGGATCCCCGCGCTGACCGACGAGCAGCGCGGAAGGCTCGCTGGCCACGGCCGGACCCTGCACGTCTTGTTCTACTCGGGTGTCTGGTGCGGCGACTGCGTCCGGCAGGGCCCGATGATCCGCCGGATCGTGGAGGCGTGCGGCCCTTCGGCCGACCTCCGGATCGTCGAGCGGGGAGATTCGGAGGAACTGGGAGAGGAGTTGCGGGTCCTGGGCGGCCTTCGCGTGCCGGTAGCCGTCTTTCTCTCCGAGGATTTCTATGAGGTCGCGCGCTTCGGCGACCGCACCCTCGCCGCTTATCGGGCCAAGGCGCTGCGGGAGGTTGGCCCGGCCTGCGATGCGGGCCTGCCGACTTCGTCGCCGGAGCAGCTTCGAGCGGAGCTGGAGGAGTGGGTCGCGATCTTCGAACGTGCGCTTCTCATGATGCGGTTGGCTCCGCAACTTCGGGAGCGGCATCAGGACTGACCCGCGCGGCGGGCGACACGACGCACTGATCGGTCGTGCGGACCGGTGGACGCATCAGCCGCTGATCCGCGGTGCGGACTGGTGGACGCGCGCGGCACTGATCGGCCGCGCGAGACCGGTGGGCGCATCAGGTGCTGATCCACCGGTGCGGACTGATCCGCAGAGTACTTGGAGATCAACGAAAGAAAGAGGTGTCCGAATGCCTCGAGAAGGAGGGAGTCTGTGAGCGATCCCGATCGCGGTCCGGAGAGGTTGATAGAGATCTCCTCCGGATTCATGGAGGCGAAGGTGCTCCTGGCCGGTGCCGAGCTGGGAGTCTTCGACCGGATCGCGCGCGAAGGCACAAGCGCCCAGGACGTGGCGAGGGCCGTCGGCGGCACGCTCCGCGGCACCGAGATCCTCCTCGACGCCCTGGTCGCCATCGGCGTGCTGGTGAAATCAGGCGGCCTCTACCGGAACCGGGCCGAGTTCGAGCCTTTGTTGACCTCGACCGGCGCCGGCGAGAACTTCCTCGGGGGACTTCGCCATCGCAATCGCGTGTTCCGGACCTGGGCCTTCATCGAAGAGAAGATCAGGGAACAGCCGGTTCCGGAGCAGGTGAAATCGCGGGGCGTGGTCTTGGATGAGACGGCGAACGAGAACTTCATCCGGGCGATGTATGCGTACGGGGCGAAGAACGCCCCTACGGTCGCAGACCGGATCGACCTGAACGGCGTCGGCGTCCTCGCCGATCTCGGAGGCGGCCCGGGGCATTATCTCGCTGAGTTCGCGCGCCGTTCACCGACCCTGACGCCGTATCTGATCGATCTCCCGATGACACTGACCGTCGCCCGCAAGATCCAGGCGGACAACGACGTCTTCAACCGGGTGCGATTCGTCGAATGGGACTTCTATCACGACCCGGCTCCTTCCGGTCTGCCCGCGTTCGATCTCGTCTTCATCTCGGCGGTTTTTCACGCGGAGTCTCCCGAGCGCAATCAGCTCCTCCTGAAGACCCTTGAGCCTCTGGTGAGCGCGGGCGGCCGGATCGTCGTTCAGGAGAACGTGGTCGAGCCGGATCGCACCTCTCCGATCGAGGCGGCGCTGTTCGCCGTGAACATGCTGGCGGGCACCGACGGCGGCCGGACCTATACGATCGCCGAGATGGCCGAGTGGGGCCGGAAGGCCGGATTCCAGCATGAGTCAAGCGAGCGCCTGAGCAGCCGGTCCTGTCTGGTGACGCTGCGGAGGATCCAGCCCTGATCCGAGGCGCGCCTTCTCAAGAGGCGGCGACTTGCCCTCCGAAATCGGCTTGACGATGGTTCGACGATTAGCTAACAATCGAATCGATGAACGAGGTCATGAAAGCCCTGGCCGATCCGACCCGCCGTCGGGTCCTCCAACTGCTCAAGGAGGGTCCGATGACTGCCGGTGAGTTGGCCGACCACTTTGAGGTCACGAAACCGACCATGTCCGCTCACTTTGCGGTGCTGACCGCCGCGGGCCTCGTGCAGGCGGACAGGCAGGGTCGGTCGATCACCTACCGACTCCGCCTGTCGGTCTTGGAAGAAGCGCTGCTGGCACTGGCGCAGTCCTTCGGTCTCACGCAGACCCTCGGCGCCCGCCACCCTGGGCGCCCGGCTCATCGGAGGAAACAATGACGACCGATACACCGTCCAACGTTCGTTCCGAATTGTCCCGCGGTGCGATCATCGCCGGCGTGATTCTCGTTCTGGCCGTCGCGCTCAAGCTCGTGCACGCGCTGGGCCTCGGCCGGGACATGGCAAGCCGCGTGATCGGAGTGGCCTCGGGACTGATCGTCGTCTGCAACGCAAACGCGATTCCCAAGGCGCTCACGCCTCTGTCACAAACGACCTGCGATCCCGCGAGGGTCCAGGCCGTGCGGCGATTCGTCGCATGGAGCCTCGTGCTCGGGGGCCTGGCGTTCATGGGAGCCTGGATCTTCGCCCCGAGCACCAGGGATGCCGTGATCAGCGCCGGGTGTCTCGGCACTTCGTTGCTCCTGGTCATCGGGCGGATCTCCTGGGCGAGGTTGAGGGCCCGGTGGGTCGGCTGAGCCGAGGCGAGACTCTCGGAGCCGTCCGGCAGCGCGCGACCGAATGCCGCCGAAGGCCGTCGACCGCGGCGCGACCTCAGGAGCACCGGTGCGATCCGGAGGCCTGGATTCGCCCCGACCGTTCCCTTGCCCGGAACCCCGCAGGCCTGATATACTTACTTGTGCTGGGGATCAAGAGGACGGAGAGGAGGCCACATGTCGGCACTCCCGCGCAGGTTGTATTTCACTGTGTCCTTGCTGGCGCTGTTGCTTGTCTCCTGCAGTGCTGAGAAGACCACCGCTCCGCGATCCTCGCCTTCCATTCCATCAGCCGACATCCGCTTCCAGACACACGAGTATGATCTCGCAACCGGCGTCGGAACGTTGCTCGTCCGGGTGGTTCGATCCAGCACCGCCGGGCCGCTGCCGTTCTCGCTCGTGTGGTTGTCAGGGGGAGGCGAGGCCTCGGCTTGGGCGGATTCGCTAGAGTTTCCATCGGGTCAGAGTTCGGCCCTGATTCCCATCGGGTGGGCGCATCCCCTGCCGACATCCGGAACCGTGGGACGGCTCGGTCTCCGGGTGGCGGCCAACCCGTCCGCGGCGGACACGGCATTGGTGCGGGTGACCGGACAGGCCCCACCTCCGTTGGGGCAACCGATGTACTTCCCCTTGGAGGTCGGCAACGTCTGGGCCTATGACAGGGTCGAGACCAGCTATGGATTCTTCCCCGGCTACTCCCACGAAACCGACCGGATCATCGGCACGGTCGGCTACCGGGGGAAGGAATATGCGGTGCTGAAGCAGATCATCGCGTCTCCTGCGGGGGCTGACTCCACCACGATCTATCTCAGGCAAGAAAGTGACTCGCTCCTGGAAGTCGCGCCGGGCGCTCTTCGGACCATCTCCGATCCCTGGGTGGTGGCGG
Organism: Candidatus Eiseniibacteriota bacterium; assembly: GCA_963833505.1. Classification (GTDB taxonomy): domain Bacteria; phylum Eisenbacteria; class RBG-16-71-46; order CAIMUX01; family CAIMUX01; genus CAWHYG01. The sequence goes on from CAWHYG010000005.1 coordinate 204,402, forward strand.
ACCTCGGGGGCTCGACCGGCAAGTCCTGGACGCTGCCTCCGGACAGCAACAGCGCGTGGCCTGAGGCGCGCGCCTGGAGCATCGGCCCGGCCGGCGTCGGAGAGGCGGCGGGCATCTCCTACCGGGCATGGTCGACGCGAGTGAGCACAAGCGATGCGCCCGACCATTGGCACACCTCGACCTGGACCATCCAGGATTCCGTTGGCATCGTCATGCAGAGCGATTCCGACAGTTCCCGCAACTTGTTCCCGGCCCCCTGGTCCGGGACTGCGGTCCTCCGATCCCATCATGCGCCTGGACGTTGAACGATGCTTGTTCTTCCGAGAGGCCGCCGCACCCTGAGACTTCCAGCGGTGGTCGTCGTGGCCTCGGCCTTGGCTGCCTCCTGCTCTTTGGACAACACCACCAAGCCAGGATCTTCGCGGTCGACGCCGTCCGGCCCGACGAAGACCGGCGTCCACTTTGACGCCCCTGAGTATGATCTGGCGGTCGGCGTCGGGACCCTGCTGGTCCGGGTGGACCGACCGGACACCGTCGGAACGGTGCCGTTCGATGTCGTTTGGTCGTCAACCGGAAACAGGGCAATGCCATGGTCCCTGGGTGGCTATTCGCTGTATTTTTCCTCCGGACAGCGCTCCGTGCTGGTTCCAATCGGCTGGGATTCCAACGTGCCGTCATCCGGTGGTCTCGTGCTCCGCCTGGAGGATTCCCTCCTGATCGGCGCGCCGGATTCGGCGGTGATACGCGTGACCGGCCAGGCGCCGCCGATGGACCATCCGATCTATTTCCCCCTCGAAGTCGGCAATGTGTGGACCTATGACAAGTACGAGGTGGGCCTCGGGCCGGATGGATGGTTCTCGCATGAAACTGACCGCATTGTCGGCACGGCCCGCTTTCGAGGGAAGGACTATGCGGTGCTGCAACAGTTGACGGTCTCTCCCAGGGGCACCCGCACCGAAGACCTCTACCTCCGACAGGACGGGAACTTGATCGTGAAGGTCGATCCAGCCGATACTGCGTCCAGCGTCGCGGTCTCGTACCCCTGGGTGGTCGTAGATCTCGGCGGCTCGGTGGGAAAGGAATGGAAGTTGTACTCCCATAACAACGGCGTTGATGATCTCGAAGCAAGAGCCTATAGCATCGGTCCGGCGGCGGTAGGAGGGGCGGGTGGCATATCCTATCGGGCTTGGACGACGGTCCTGACCACGTGGGTGGACTTCGGCGACCACGATACGACGGAAGGGTATGGCACCACCTGGGTCGTTCAGGACTCCGTCGGGTTCGTCATGAAGAGCGATTCCACGACCTTCTATACCCACACGGTGGAGCCGCAATACTGGTCGAGCACCGCGATCCTCCGATCCCACCACGCCCCTGGCCGTTGAGCGGCCCTCAGAGACACCAGCCCTGCCTCACAACACCCGTTCCAGGAATTCCCGCGTCCGAGTCTCCCGCGCCCCGCCGAAGATCTGCGCCGGCGGCCCTTTCTCGACGAGCGCGCCGTGATCCAGGAAAAGCACCTGATGCGCGACCTCCCGCGCGAACCCCATCTCGTGCGTGGCCACCACCATGGTCATTCCCTCGCCCGCCAGGGATTTCATCACTGCCAGGACTTCGTGGATCATCTCCGGGTCCAGAGACGACGTCGGTTCGTCGAAGAGCATGACCTTCGGCTTCATACAAAGCGCCCGGGCGATGGCCACCCGCTGCTGCTCGCCGCCCGAGAGCTGGGAAGGATAGCGGTCCTCCTTGTCCGAGAGCCCTACCTTGGAGAGAAGCGCGCGGGCCTCCTCCACCACTGCGTCGCGCGGCCTCCCGCGAACGACCCGCGGCGCCAGGCACAGGTTCTCAATCACGCGCAGGTGCGGAAACAGATTGAACTGCTGGAAGACCATCCCGGTCTCGGCGCGGACCGCATCGACGTTGCGGGCCGAAGGGTCCAGCGGGATTCCATCCAGAAGGATCCGGCCGGAGTCGATCCGCTCGAGACCGTTGATCATCCGAAGGACCGTGCTCTTCCCCGAACCGGAGGGCCCGATGGCCACGGTCACCGTCGAGGCCTCGACCGCGAACGAGACATCGGCCACGGCGGCCAGGTCGCCGAACGAGCGGGAGACGTTTTCGACCGAGATCATGGGGCCGGCGTTCATCCCGCCCTCCGGAGGCGCTCCTCGAGCAGGCTCGACAGACGCGACAGCGCCAGCGTCATGACCAGGTACAGGATCCCGACCATGAGCCACGTCTCAAAATCAAGAAAAGTGCTCGAGGAGTACTCGCGCCCGGCCCGCGTCAGCTCGCGAAGCCCGATGATCGATACCAGGGAGGAGTCCTTGAGGCACGCGATGAAGTCGTTGACCACCGGCGGAATCACGATTCGCGCCGCCTGCGGCAGGACGACGTGCCGCAGCGTGCGTTCGGTGCCGAGGCCGAGCGAGCGCGCCGCCTCCCACTGGCCGCGCGGCACCGCCTGGATTCCGGCCCGGATCGTCTCGCCCACGTAGGCGCTGTAGCACACTCCGATCGCGATCACGCCGGCGACGATCTGCGGCAGATGCAGGACGCGCCCGAGCCCGAAGTAGATGAAGAAGATGAGGACAAGCAACGGCACGCCGCGGATCCCGTCCACCCAGGCGCGCCCGATCCAGGTCCAGGGAAACCGGCGGGAAATCCGGATGATCCCGACCAGGAGGCCGAGCAGAAGCGCCAGGACGAACGACGTCAGCGTGATGCGAAGGGTCTGAGGCACGGCGGGCAGAAGAAAGAGGAAGATCCTTCCGAACGGACCGAGAGCCCTCATCGCCGCCTCCGACCTGCCCGCGCCCCAAGCCTCAACCGACCGGAGGCTCCTGCCGCAATCGCCACCCCGCCAGGCGCCGCATCGGTCGGCGTCGCGCGCATCGCCGCTACTTGCCCAGCCCCCACCGGCCCATGATCTGATCCATTTGGCCGTTCGCGCGGACCTTGTCAAGCGCTCCGTTCAGGGCTCCCAGGAGATCGCCGTCGGCGGGTCGCACCGCCATCCCGAACTCCTCACGCGTCAGGGGCTCGCCGGCGAGGCGGATGCTCGGATGGTCCCGAATGAAGATGCGGGCCGTGGGCGTGTCCGCTATGACCGCGTCCAGGTTGCCGTTTTCGAGGTCGCGGAAGGCCGAGCCGATCGCGTCGAAGCTCACGACGCGGGCGTTCGGGACCTTGCGGGCCTCGATCTCCCCGGTAGTGGAGAGCTGGCATCCGATCCGGCGGCCGGTCAGATCGGCCGCGCCCTGGATCGTCGCGTCATTCGCGCGCACGGCGACGGACTGGCCGGCCACGACGTACGGCTTCGTGAAGCCAACCTGGGTCGCGCGAGCCGGAGTGATCGTCATGGCTGAGACGACGACGTCGTACTTCCCCGATTTGAGGCCCGGGATGATGCCGTCGAAGGGCACGATGATGAACCGGGGCCGGAGGCCGAGCTCAACGGCAAGCGCCCGCACCAGATCCACGTCGAAGCCGGCGATGTCGCCGCTCTTCGGGTCGATGCTCTCGAAAGGAGGATAGGTCGCGTCCGTTCCCACGACCAGCTCGCCGGTCCGGTGGATCCGCTCCATCGTGCCGGGTTCGGTCTTGGCGCAGCTCATGACGAACGGGGCGAAAACTGCAATGACCGCGACGAGTACCGAGAGGGCCAACGAACCCGGCTTTCGGCGGACCCGAACGCCCGGCAGCGATTCGGACGTGCATTTCACCGGCGCGGTTTCGGCCGTGGGTCCCGTCGACGCGGTCTTGGACGTGCGTTTCACCGGCGCTGGCGTGCGCCCCGTCGACACCGTTTCGAGCGTGCGATTCACCGGCGCAGTTTCGGGCGTGCATTCCGCCGCGCGATCCCGAGCCGCCATCAGGGTCTGACCCGCCGCGGGAACCCCGCTTCCGTTCCGCTCCGATCGAACACGCCCGCGATGGCCGTGCCGCAGGAAGGGCACGCTCCATCGCAGAGGACGTTGCGGCGGACGGCGTGCCAGTCGCGCTCGATCACGGCCCGGCCGCAGCCCGGGCACCAGGTCGTCTGTCCCTCGCGATCATGCACGTTGCCTACATAGACGAACTTCAGACCCGTCTTCAACGCGATCCCCCGGGCGCGGAGCAGGGTCGAGGCGGGGGTCGGCGGAACGTCCAGCATTTTGAAGTCGGGATGAAAGGCGGTGAAGTGGAGCGGAACGGAGTCGCCCAGATTCTCCGCGATCCAGGCGCATTCACGGGAGATCTCGTCCTCCGAGTCGTTCCTGCCCGGAATCAGCAGCGTCGTGATCTCGAACCAGACTTCGGTTTCCCTCTTCAACCAGACCAGCGTGTCGAGAACGGGATCGAGATGGGCGAAGCTCAGCTTGTGGTAGAACTCGTCGGTGAACCCCTTCAGATCGACGTTGGCGGCGTCGGCGTATTCGAACAGCTCGGGCCGCGCCTCCGGCGTGACGTAGCCGGCCGTCACGAGGACGTTCCGGAGTCCGGCCGCCCGCGCCTCCCGGGCGGTGTCGATCACGAACTCCGCGAAGATGACCGGATCGTTGTAGGTATAGGCGATCGAGGGACAGCCTTCGCGGAGGGCCAGTTCCACGATGTCTCCCGGCGTCACGCGGTGGCTGTGAAGCTCGTCCAGACGGTTCTTCGAGATGTCCCAGTTCTGGCAGAACCGGCACCCGAGATTGCACCCGGCGGTGCCGAACGAAAGCACCGCGGTCCCGGGCAGGAAATGGTTGAGCGGTTTCTTTTCGATCGGGTCCGCCGCAAAGCCGGTGGGACGCCCGTAGCCCGTGGAAACCAGCGATCCGCCGACGTTCTGGCGGATGAAGCAGAATCCGGCCTGGCCCTCGTTCAAACGGCAGAAGCGAGGGCACAACGTGCAGAGGATCTTCCCGTCCGCCTCGGCGTGCCACCAACGGGCCGGATGCGTTTCCATCTGATCGGCGGTCTTCATCGCGATCTCCTTGCCGTCCGGCGCCGGATCCGCCGTGCGACGACCAACGGCGCGGGTCAACGGGAACCGGAACCTCCCGGACGAAGCGGATCGGACCGACTCCGCCCGCTCCTGGAATATACTCCGTTTCCGAGCCGCGGATTCGCCGCCTGGCTGCGTCCATCAAGGCGGGGCGATCCGCTTGCACGGCGGCGTTCACCAAGGCCCCGCGATCGGTCCCGGGAGCCCCTGAGGTTGCGCCACCGGTCGGTTTTCGCGCGCCACCCGAGCCCGTCCTCGCCCGCCCGGTCCCCCGCTGCACCGCGTGCAGCCACGTCCCTCTTGAAGCCGCCCGCGACACCTCGACGTCATCCAAACGACATCAGATCGTGGCGTGCATCAGATCCGGCTTCCTCGCATTCTATCCCCGGCGGTCGAGAGCGCGCGGCGCCGGCGCCGGTTCTTTGGACCGCTGTTCGGACCGGCGGCTCGGGGCGCTGGATCTCATCTACCCTTGATGGGGAGAGCCCCCCGGAGATCCGCGAACCTCGAGTCGCCGGGTAGGTTTCCCTTTCTGGGATGCGCCGAGGCCACGCGATCCGTTGTTTGACCCCGGCCTCTCACCCGGCTGGCCGTCATCCCGCATCGTGAATTCGCCGGCCCGGCTCCCGACCGTGCGTCGCTCGGAGCCACCGGGGGCCGCTTGGACCCGCGCATCAGGGCTCGTCAATCTCCCTCAGCCGCAACACCTGTCGCTGCAGCTCCGGACCGATCGACACCTTGTACGCATGCGGGTTGAGGATCCGGCGCATGGTCGGATGCAGCGCATCGAGCTGCCGCCGGACCCTTCCTCGAAGCTCCGTCAGGGGCGGCAAGTCACACTCCACCTTTCCGTGCGCGAACACGCGCGCCAACAGCGGCTCGGCCGAGGCGATCGACTCATAGAGCTTCTTCCGGTAGGGCCGGATGGGATGGAAGCCCCAGATGGCGCCGGGCGGATCGGGCGGGGGAAAGTCCTCCAGCTCGATCCAGTCGGCCATCATCTCTCGCTTCACCCACCTTCAGCCGGTCACCCATGCCTCCACCCTAACCCGGATCCGGTCACGACGCGCGGCGGAAAAAGGCCCTGACGACGCGGCAGGAGCTTCGCGAGGATCCACGAGTCGAACCTGCAGATGAAGGGTGTAGGGGGACGGAGGACCAGGCTGAAGCCAATCGGATAAGGGACGACGAGCAAAGGCCGCGCCTCCGGAAGAGACGCGGCCTTTGCGGGGCCCGTTCGAAGACCATGCGGGCGGAGGTGAGTCGCTCGAAGATCGAGCCGCCTTCCCTTCGCCCGCGGAAACTCCGGATCTCTATTGCGTCCGCACCATTCGCGCGGTGGTAATCCGTCCGTCGATGTCGGCGCGGCAGAAGTAGGTACCGGCCGACACGTGGTGGCCGGCGCCGTCGGTGCCGATCCAGGTCAGCTTGTGCGCTCCCGGCGACATGGAGCCGGTGGCCAGGGTCCGCACCAGCCGGCCGGTGGCGTCGTAGATATCGACGCGGGCCGCCGACGCGCCCTTCGGCAGGCTGAGCATGAGACCGGTCGCATTGACGAACGGATTCGGGTAGACGCTCAGGCTGGGCGTCAAGCCGGAGAAGAGGAAGTTGTCGATGCCGGCCGGGCTGTTGGTGGCGATGATCTTGAAGTCATCGACCGTCCAACCTCCGAGACGGAAACCGGGGTCGGCCGACATCTCGAAGCGCACCTTGACCGACGGATTGCCGTCCGCGATCTTGCTGATGTCGACCACGAAAGGCATCCACATCTGGTCCCACTGGTCCACGTCGTGCGGATTCCGCCAGACCTCGGTGCCGTTGACCAGCACACGGGCCTTGTCATACAGCGACTTCTCCGAACCGAGCCAGCGCTTGAAGACCAGTTCCACGCCCTTCTGCCCGGTGCAGTCGATGGCCGGCGAATCGATGTAGTTCGTGGTGCTGTTCTGGTAGAGCCCGTCCCACTGGTTGTTCGGGTCGGTCTCGTTCAGGTCGTTCCCGATGACCTTGGAACCGCTGGCCGCCTTCATCGGATCGCACTGACCCATGTGGGTGTTGGGCGTCGCCCACCGCCAGTCGTTCGAACCAACGGAGTCGGCGCTGACCCAGTTGGCGATTCCCGACTCGAAGTCGTTCTGGTAGATGGTCGCGACCGGACCGATGAAGTCGAAGAAGGTCGACACCTCCGAAGGAACCTGCGCGTCCTGGATCACGAGCTGGAAGTCGGCGCGCACACCCTTGGCCAGGTCCGGGGACACCTGGACCGTGAAATAGGGCGCCTGGCAGGTCGAGTTCGCCCAGGTCGCCGTGTTGGGGAAGGTGGCCACGCTGTCGATCACGGTGACGCCCGGGGTCAACGAACGCAGGATGCCGGTGATCCCGGTCGCGTTCCCGACGCCGAAGTTCGTGACCGTGACCGACACCTGATCCGTCTCGCCCGGATCCAAAGCGCCGTTGCCGTTGTCCAGGACCTGGTGAGAGGCATACCCGACCTTGGAGGCGGGATAGGGCGCGTACTGCAGCAGATCGCCGTTGCCGCCGATGGAGCAGGTGTTGTACTCGATCCAGCCGAAGCCCTGCTGGCCCCAGCTTGCGCCCCAGCTGTTCTTGATCAGCCAGGCCCCGATGCCGCCGCACGCGGTGTCGTCCCAACCGCACAGCAGGATGACGTGGTTGGTCGGTCCGTTCGGGCCGTCGTAGCACCCGCTCTTGTAGTTGAACATCGGGTTGGTCGCGTAGATGGTCACCGCGATCGGAGCGGTCATGATCGCGGTCTTGAGGGAGGTCTCGCTGTAGGGAACGTAGGTGTAGCCGGTCAGCCGCGCCGGGACGTCGCACTCGTTCTGGATGCAGGCAACGCCATCCTTGCCCTGGTAGGGCATGCAGGTGCTGGCTACGGCGCCGTAACTCTCCCACAGCTCATAGCAGGAGGTGCTGTTTCCGCCGCTGCAGCCGTCGCCCGCCTCATTGCAGGAAATACATTGCTGCTCCGAGAAGAGCTGGGTGTAACCGTTCGTGATGAGGTAGATCGACTCGAGGGCGCCGACCGCGCCGAAGGCCCAGCAGGATCCGCATCCCCCCTGGTTCTTGGCCGGCGTTACGCCGATGGGATGATCGGGCGTCGATTGGCGCCAATCCCAGTAGCTCGGAAGATCGACGGCCGGAAGGGATTCAAGGACGCTGGACGCCTTGGACCGATGCTCTTGATCCGAAATCGGACGATAACCGAGATACCCCTCGCGCTGGTCGGGCGGAATCGCTCCGACCTCGGTGGGGCCGGCCTCCCAGTGCATCCCTTGATCCGCAATCATTTGTCGGATCTTGGCCAGCTCCTGATCCTGGCTCCAACCCGGATCGGCCGCTCGCGCCGTGGGCAGGATGACCAGACCCGCAAGCAGCAGGCCCACAACGAGGATCGAACGCCGCACGGCCCCAACCCTGTTCATGACTGGTGAACAACTCATGTTGCTTCCTCTCCCTCCTGTAGCCGGTTCGATCCGACTCCCGGTTCTCGGTGCGATCCGCGGACGATTGCTGAGCAATTAAATGATAGCACATCTGAGGGTTTCCATAGGAGCGAGATTGCTTATACTGTCGCAACAAAGACACACTCGCAAATGGATGTATCCCGCTGAACTCCAAGCGGATGCACAGATTGATCGAGAATTGAGACAGTCGTATCAGTGCATCTCGGGATCAGCCAAGGGCGAGATGCCTGCGCGACTCGTGAGTGGTCACCGCGAGCTGAGACGTCAGCGCGGCGCGGGAGACCATGCCCACCGGGAGCTGAGACCGTCAGCGCGGTTTGTCCATGATCACCGCGATCGAGTCCAGCAAGGCTGCCGGCACCTGACCGAGGCGTCGGGCCGTCCGGGCGGCCTCCGCCAGGCAGGGATCCCGGAATCCACCGCGATAGCCGGTCATGGCCGCGGCCCGCTGGAGGTAGGCCACGTTCGGGTACTTCTTGAGCGCGGAGCAGATCCAGGGCAGCCAGCGATCGGCCTGCCCCGCGGTGCTCCAGCCCTCGTACGCGCCCTCGACCGCCGCGCCGACGGAGGTCGACATCGGAAAACGGTCCACCATCGTGGCCCAGTAGTCGGCCGCCTGGCCCGGCTGGTGCCGTCCGTACTCCGCGTATCGCGCCATGTCGCGGATCGCCCGTTCCGCGTAGGTCCTGGCGTTTCGGGGATCATCGCGGAGAACCCGGACGTAGAGGCTCTCCGCGTCGGCATCGCGCCGTCTGTGGAGGTAGCGCTCAAGCACATCGAGCACCAGGTCGAGGGAATCGGGCCGGGTTTGGAGCCTCGCTTCCATGCCCGGAAGAGGATCCACTCCCGCGGCCAGATTCCTCGCCTCGCTGAGATACGCATCGCGGCTGAAGTAGCCCTCGACCCGATCCAGCTCGGTCCCGTCCGGCAGCAGGAACAGCGACGTCGGAAGTCCCAGGATCGGGTAGCGGTCCATGATCGCCTGCCCTTCGGGCGATTGGGTGTCGACCTTGAGCGGGATGAGATCCTTGGTCAGATCCCGCCCGATCGCCGTCTGCCAGACGTCGATATCCATTGGAGACATGCGCCGCAGTGACTGGCCCAGAACTCGACCAGAACCATGCTCTTCTTCGCCGCGGCCTCCTTGAGCGCGTCGTCCACGGAGATGTCGCGCCAGACGGTGCCGGTCGACGCGGTCGAGGTTCCTTGCGAGGTCGCGGCAGGGACGGCTTTCCCCGAGCTTTCCTGGGCCTGGACCGGACGCGCGATCGAGACCGGGATCGAGACTGCGATCGAAAGCGCGATCGAGGAGAGAGGCGTCACAGCCGGAAACAGGAAGCCGGGCCGATGGATTTGATCGCGCATGGATCCAGTCCTTTCTCTCTTGGTCTCTGGGTCTGCCGGGTCTTCTTGGACTCTGGGTCTCCTGGTCGTCTGGGTCTTGATCGATTGATCTTCGTGGTCTGTTGGTCTTCTTGATCCCTTGGTCCTCTGGGTCTTGGATCCGCTGGGCCGTCCGGGTCATCGGCATTCACCGGGGATCATACCGGGTCCCGCAAGCCGCCGAGGCCATTTCCGGTTCACGAAGCTCGTTTCCGCGCACCAGAGGTCCCCGGAAGCGCGATCGCTCACCGCGGGTCCCTGGCTCACTTCCGCTCCACGAGGCGCACGCGGCGGTGCATCTCGGCATCGCCCCGCTTGAACACGACATCAACCGAGTCCCCGGGTTGATGCTCCTTCAGAGCGGCCGAGAAGTCGGCCAGGTTGTCGATCGGCGCATCGCCCAGACGGATCAAGACGTCGCCCTTCATCAGTCCCGCGGCCTCGGCCGGGCTTCCCGGCATCGTCCCGGAGAGGAGAACGCCCCCGGATTCCCTGGAGAAATCGGGAATCGTGCCGAGACTGACCCGCCGGGTTCCGCCGCCCGCGCCGGCCATCGCCGGAGGCGCCTTCATGGCGCCCGGAGGCACGAAGGTCAGCTTTTCCTCGCGCCCGGCCAGGAACGAGGCGCATTCGCCGATGAAGTCGAGCTCTTTCATCATTCCGGCGACGTTGATCTTGTCCGCGGTGTCGGTCGGCCGGTGGTAATCGGCGTTCGGGCCGCTGAAGAAGTGAAGAACCGGGATTCCTTTCTCGAAGAACGGGATCTGGTCGGAGGCGAACGCCCCGGCCTCCGGCGTGACCAGCTCGCACCCGACTCCCAGGTTGACGCCCTTCAGCATGGAGGCGAACTCGACCGCCGAACCCGAGCCGAAGACGAAGAGCTTCTTCCCCTCCATCCGGCCGACGGCGTCCAAATTCAGCATCGCGACGGTCCGATCGAGCGGACAAGCCGGGTGCTCCACGTAATGGCGCGAGCCGAGGGTGCCCTCCTCCTCGCCCGAGAAAGCCGCGAAGATGATCGTGTTCCGATAGGGGCCGTTCGACGCCAGGCGTGCGGCGAGCGCGGTGACGATGGCGACGCCGGAGGCGTTGTCATCCGCACCGGGGAAACGCTCGCCCGCCTCGTTCACGCCCAGATGGTCGTAGTGGGCGCCGATGACGATGCAGCCCGCGCCAGGGCCGCCCGTGCCCGGCAGCACGCCGAGAATGTTGCGGAGAGTGACGGAGCCCCACTTCGTGCCGGCGGCGAGGTGGCCGTCGCCCGAACTCTGGCCGGCGGGAGGGGTGAACGGCTGCATCCAGCTCGCGGCGTTCGCCGGGTCCTGGTCCGGGGCCAGCGCCGGCTTGAGGCCGGCCTCCCGAAAGCGCCGGGCGATGATGCCCGCGGCCTTCTCCAAACCCGGGCTGCCCGGTCCGCGACCATCCATGTCCGGCGCGGCCAGCGTCTCGACCAGGGTCTTCATTGAAACCGCGACGCCGGCCGAATCGGCGGTGTCCGCGAGTGCCGGAGAAATCGCGATTCCGGAAGCCAGAATGCCAGAAACCAGGAATCCGGAAACCCGGCGGATGATCGGGGACATCGATTCTCTCCTTGGGACAGATCGGAGGACGGGTGCCGCGACGCGGAAACTCACCCCGGTCCGATCAATCGAGAGAATCGCACCTCAAGGGGTCTGTCAACGCGCTTCTTGGCGATGGAGGATCGCAGCGACCAGCCCGCCCAGAGAGTGCCCTTTGGGGAAGTAGTCCTCCGCTCCGATGTCCCGCATCCGGATCGCCATTTCCGGCTTGTCGTAGACCGACAGGCCGATCACCCGGACTTCGGGATAGTCCCTTTGGATGGTCCGGGTCGCCTCAATGCCGTCGAATCCGGGCATGTTGACGTCCATGAGCACGACGTCGGGCCGGACGCGGCGGATCATCTCCACCACCTCGAACCCGTCGGACGCCTCGCCCACAAGCTCGATCTCCGGTTGCTCACGAAGCGCTGCTCCGATCGTGCGACGAATGATCGTCTCGTCGTCGGCCAGAAGAACGCGGATTCGGGACGTGTGCGGCGGTATCTCGACACTTGTTCGCCTGTTTATCTGCATGGCCAACTCTCATCATCAGAGGCCTGGTGAGTACATCCTTGATTCGTGCCTCCGCCGGGTTCCGCGACGACCCTCTCGGCGCCGACGTTTCCCTGCGATCTTGCGACGGGAACCACCAAATGATGCCCGCCGGGGCTCCGGCACTCCCCTCCGAGAGACACGTGAACGGAAGAGGCGTTGCGATGGCGGTTGGAAAGCACCGCGAACGCCATAACACTCAACTGTAACACTTGGCGGCGTGAATCCGTTCCGCAAAATGAGGGTGCATCCGCTGTAAAAGCGATGAACTGGTTGGATCACCGGCCAGGTGGAAGGTCGACCTTGAGCGGGCTCTGCGTCTGGTTCCAGATCCCTTCTCCGATATTCTTGGCGCCGTCGAAAACGAGATAGCTGTACTTGCCGTAATGGGGAATCTTCCCGCCGATCGCCTTGAGCTGAGCAGGATCTCCGGCCACGATCACGGCCCAGGCCTGATCGGGTCTGGTCGGAAATGTGCCGGTCAAAGCGACGCCCGAGGTCCCGGGGAATTCCCGATCGGAGATGCGCCATCCGCCACCGGTATCCGTCGCTCCGGGCTCGGCCCCGGGTTGGCCTCCGGGACTGGCAGCGCCGCGGTCGGAGCCGCTCAATGGCGCCCCTTTCCCGAGCGTTCCCGCCTCCGGGCGGATCTCCACGTCTGTTCGACTTGCGATCAACCGGCGCGCCGCGGGACCGAGGCCGATATACCAGGCGCTGGTGGCCGGAATCCATCCGGCCGGTTCATTCGTCTCGTCGACCACGCGGGCGCTTCCGTTCTTGAACCAGTCCGCGACCAAAGCGCGCGCCGCGGCCGCCATGTCCGGCGACAGGCCGGCAGCGATCACCACGGTCACGCTGTCGCTGCCTAGAACCCGGCTCAAGGTCGGCGGAATCTCGTCCCGATCGATGCGCCGGAGCATGTCGAAATCGGGATCGACCTCGAGACGGACCGGCGGTCGATCAACCCGGACGGACCAGGCGGTCTTCCAGGTCGAGAGCGGAACATCCCAGGTGGAGTCGCGATCAGCCCAATCGAGACGCACGGGAGCGTTCACATCAAACGGCTCGCCACTTTGCGATCCGTCCGGAAGCGTCTGCTCGAGGGTCGCGCTCACCCGGAATCCTCCCGATTCCGGAACACAGGCGACTCCGGAGACGCTGATCCTGGGCGCCCCGGTCCGTTCGATCCACTGGCGCAGAAAGGGCGCCGGATCGATTCCGGCAACATCGTGGAAACTGGCCAGAAGATCGGACCACGAGGCACGGCGCCAGAGGTTCCGCCGGTAGAAGGCCCGCAGCGCCTCCCAGAAGCGCTCCTCTCCAACCCGGCGCCGCAATTGATGGATGACCATCATCGACTTGGAATACCCGATCGCCTGGGTGGCGAAATCATGCCGGCCGCGGAAGCGGCTCAGGGGGATCTCCTTCCCCGCGTTGACGTAGTCGAGGTACGCGGTCAGGCAGTTCAAACGGTAGTCGCGCGCCGCGCGGGCGCCTTCCTTCACCTTGTACAGGTAGTCGGCGCCGTAGACCGTCAGCCCTTCGCACCAGTTGCCCTCCTCCTCCTTCACGAAGACCCCGTTCCCCCACCAGTCGTGAAGGATCTCGTGCCCGTAGGAGGTGTCGAGGATGAAGGGAAGACGGATGACGCGATCGCCCAGAAGTGTGAAGGAGGGCATGCCGAAACCGGTCTGCCAGAAGTTCTCCACCAGGGCGAACTTCTCGAAGGGATAGGGGCCGATCAGTCCTCCGTACAACTTCAGATAGCGGGCGGTGCCGTCCAGGTACCGTGTGTACAAGGCGGAATCGGTCTGGGCGTAGGTAAAGGTCTGCACCATGACGCCGTCCTGCGACCGTTGATGCAGCTTCCAGGGCCCGGCCACGAGGTAGACCTCTTCCATGGGATGGGGGCAGTCCCAGACGTCGAGGACCTCATCCGCCCCGCCGGGCCGCGCGCCGCTCGCGACCATGCCGCCCTGACAGACGGCATGCCAGCCCGCGGGAACCGCGGCCGCGCAGCGGAAGGTAAAGACCTCATCCGGACGGGTCGGAACCCAGAAGGTCGATCCCGCCAGATAGGCTCCCTGCGGCGTGATCAGCCCGGCCGTTTCCTCAAAGGAGCGGTCGTAGGCGACCGCGGGCGGACGCAGGGAGTCCATGACGGTGCCCGCATAGCGCACGATCAGGCGGATCGACTCCGGCCAGCTTGGTCCAGCAGGGGCGCCGGCGCCGCTCTGATCGCTTCCGCCGGCGGCGCCTGGCCCGGCTCCGCCCCCGCCGCTTGAGCCGGCTCTGCTCCCGCCGCGTCCGTTGCCGACTCCCGACTTCCCCGAGGACGCATCCAGGAAGACCTGGACCTCCTTCGCGTTCTGGTAGCCCTCGAGCTCGTCGTAGGGAGGATTCTTCCAGAACCGCCGGGGAACCATCGGATCAGCCGAGGTGAAATGAGCCGGCGCGCCGGCGGCCTCGACCGACTCGACGGCCAACGGCTTCCACAAGAGGAACGGGAAGCCTTGCGAGATCGGGACTCCGGGAGCGTGGAGCACCGTCAGGGTATCGATCACATCGAGGTGATTCGTCGAAGGATCGAGTCGCGCGCGCAGGTCATGGCGGACGATGGCGGATCGGGAAGGATTGTCGAATCGGATCAGCTCGGCCGGAGGGATCGCCCGCGGCGCCGCGCTCGTTGTAGGCCTGACAGTCTGGCGGGGCGCGCAGCTTGCGAGGAGCACCATCCCCATGGCCGCCAACGGCATCCCGGCCACCACCGCGGCCCGGCCGCAGGGCCGGACTTTCGTCCAGTTCATGGGATCCCCCTTCCCGCGAATGATCATGCGCCTTCGGCGACGCGGTTGCAACGAGGGGTTGACGTCAGGGGCTCGTCTTCCGCGCGCACTCCCGCTCAAGAATCGGCCCATCTCAGCCGATGAAAAGGACGAACGAGCCGCGGCGATTCCGAAGTCTCCGAGAACCGGGACCGGTCCAGGACTCCCAGGATTGAGGGAGGAGGCGTTGATGAGGATGGGTGGCGAGCCGGTTGAACCACCGGGAAATGATCTCCGAGAACCGCTTCTGCTCGCCTCCGCCGATCCGCTCGCCCGCCGGTTCCTGGCCGAGAAGCTGGGCCGGGACTATCGCGTCTTCTGCGGCCGGAGCGGGCGCGAAGCTCTCGCGATCGCCGGCCGGGAACGATTCGCCGTCTTTGTCCTCGACTCGGAGCTTCCCGACGTCACGGGAGACGAGGCGTGCCGCTCCCTGCGAGAGAACGGTTCGGAGATCCCGATCTTCCTGCTTGGCCGCCCTTCCGATCCCGATGCCGTGCCTCGAGCCTGGCTTCTCGGAGCCACGGAGACCATTCCGCAGCCTTCCGGCCTCGGCGAGATCGCCGAGTCGATTCTTCGATCCAGCCGGGCGCGCGTCGCTGCACGGTCTCGACGGCCGTCGCCGGCAGGTTGGATCCTGGGAAGGTCACGTTCCGGCCGGAAGGGCGGCTCGACCCATACACCGGCTGACGCCGCAGCAGCCGGCTTCGAAACGCTGCTCCACTTTGCGAAATCTCGGGCGGTCCCGCGACCTCGTTTCCTGGACCGCTGCGCGGAAGCGCTCCGATGCGGAGGAGCCTACGGCACCCCGTTGGCCGTGATCCGGCTTTCCTGGAGCCGGCCGGCCGACCTCGGCGATGACAACGGAAGCAGCCTTCCCGCGCCGGAGGCCGCTTTATCAGAGGAGCTCGATCGAATCACCCGGCCCCAGGACTTCTACACGTTGCTCGCTCCGTTCGAGATGGCCATCCTGCTCAATCTCGAGGACGAGCCCGGCGCGACGTCGTTTCTGCGTGGTTTGCGAAGACGCCTGTTGAGCGCTCAGAACGAGGGGCGGGGGATTCTCCGTGGCCCCGCTCCGGTCTCTTTCGTTGTCGTCGGAACCGGATCCGCCGGGGACCTCACCGTCGACCGCCTTCTCGCCGACGCGGCGCTGAACCCGCGGGACCTGTTCACGGACCCGGTCTTTTCCGGAATCTGGGACGGGTCCGCCGGGCGTTCCGAGGATCGGATCGCGCGCCGCAAACAGGCGTGAAGCGGAAGCGGGGAAGATCACCGAGCTGGATGACATCCTGTATACTGGGCCATGGATCTCCTCCGGCGAAGGTTCCAGCGAGCGAGAGATCCTGGACTCCGGCGGGCATCCGCGCGCCGAAGCTTCCGGCGCGTCGCCGGTTCCGGAAACCGGCTCGCCCGTGGCCACAGATCGGAGGCCGCCCAGGTGCCAGGTTCCAGATCGAGCCGCCGCCGTTTCGGCCGCGCCCGCCGCGGGCGGCTCACGGCGCTTCTGGTCCTGATCGGGATCGCCGTCGTCCTCATCGTCCTTTGGAAATCGGCGCCCTGTCTGCTCGAGGGCTACGCCCGCTGGCTCGTGGTGCAGGATCCGGTGGTGAAGAGCGACGCCCTGGTCGTCCTGTCCGGCGGGGACGGCGAGCGCCTCTTCGCTGCCATCGAGCTGTACAAACAGGGCAAAGCCGGGTCCATGCTCGTCGTCGGGCCTGACGTCCCCCTGCTCAAGATCTACACGGGAGAGGACTCGCTGACCCAGGGCGAAGCCAAGAGGAGAATCGCGATCCGCCGGGGGATACCGCCGGAATCCATCTTCCTGTCCCTGGGGGCCACCAGCACCTGGGATGAAGCCCGAACGGCCCTCAAGGAATGTCACGCGCGCGGGTGGAATTCGATCGTCATCGTGACCGATCCATTTCACACCCGCCGTGCCCGCGCCACCTTCCGCAAGGTGTTTCACGACTCTTCGGTCGCCGTCCGGACCTATCATCTGCCGATCGGTCGATCGAGCCAGAATCCAGTCGGATGGTGGGACCGCGAGTCCGACGCGCTCTCCGTGATCACCGAGACGATCAAGATGGGCTTCTACATCCACGCCCATCACGTCTGGCCGTGAGCAGAACGCGGCCCGTGGCCTGATCCGGCGTCGAGCCGCGCGCGGCCCGGATCCGGTTGTTGGAGAGCCGGAGGCGCATCGGATGCCCCCGCTGCGCTTCCCACGACTCCGGCATTCGCATCACGCTATCGCTTGTCTCGAGGAGCCGGAGAAGATCGAGCCTTCGGCCGTGCGTTGGCCCGCGCCTTCCCTGAAGATCCCGCCTTCGCCTGTGTCTTGGCTCGCGCCCTTACCGAAACTCCCGCCTTCGTCCGAGCCGGAGCCTTCGCCCCGGCCGGCGGCGGCGTCTCCGGCTCGGGCATGACCTTGGCCCGAACCGTCTCCACGGTTTCCTTCAGGCGCCGGGTCTCGTCCCTTAGCTTTTCCATTTCTTCCCGAAGCCGGTCCACGTCCTCGCCGGGCCGGAGCTGCGCGGCGATTTCATCGGCGGCCTTGAAGCATGATTCGCGCAGGCTGAGCCGGGAGGTCGTCTCTCCCTTCCGCCGGAGAGCGGCGATGCCGGAAGGATCGCCCAGCTTGACCAGGGCTCCGGGCAGTCTCGCCGCGATCAGGTACTCCGGATCGTCGAGGATCGGAATCAGCTCTTCGGCCAGCCTTCTGGCCAGGATGGGACGGGCCGCGCCGATCTCGCCCAGCCCGCGAAGCGCCGTTGATCGGAGACCCCAGTAGCGGGACCGGTCGCGCGCGACCGCGAGAAGATCCTCGATCGCGCCTTCATCGCGGGCCGCCACCAGACCTTCCACCACCCCGGTCGCGATGATGTCATGCCAGTCGCGGCGCTGGAGTGTCTCCTGGAGCTGCTCCCGAAGCTCCTTCGATGCCTCGGCCCCGCCGGCGCGGCCCAGGGACCACTCCGCGGCCATCTGCACGAAATAGCTCGGGTCGCCGTCGCGCACGATCCGCCGGAGAGCGCCGGCCGCCTGGGGATCGCGCCAGCTTCCGAGAGCGGTGACCACGGCCCGCCGCGCTTTGGGATTGGGCAAGGAGACCGCGCCGAGAAGCTCGGCCAGGGCATTCGGAGTGTGGATGCGCGAGAGAGCCCTGGCCGCCTCACACTGAACGCCCCAGAAGGGATCCTCGCGCAGCACACGGCCAATCACGGCGACGGCGCTCGGGCCCGCGTCTTCCGCGAGCTGGCGCACGACGTCGACCCGGGCCGGAATCCGATCGTCGCGATGCCGTCCGATCACCGCGGCTTCCAGCCATTCCCGGGATCGCCTCAACCGGGTCTCCCGGAGAATCGCGCCCTCCGGATCGAGCAGCACCCACACCGGCTTCTCGGCCAAAGGCAGGTAGAAAGTCTGCTGCTCGCGGTCCATTTCGAAGGTCGCTTCCACGTTTCCGTCCGCGCGCCGCGCTTCGAGGCGCAGAGGCAGGTGGAAGATGGGCGTGCCGCCCTCGCGCTTCTGGACCTGCTTGATCGCGAGCTTGACCCACTTGTTCTGCTCGTCCCAGGAAACCTCCCCTTCCAGCTCGGGATGGCCGGGAGAGAAGATCCATTGATCGAAGAATCCCGCGAGGCTCTTGCCCGAGGCGTCCTCGAATGCCCGCTCGAGGTCGAGCGTCTCGACCGGACCGGGAGCATGACGCCGGAGGTAAAGCCGCATCGACTTCCAGAACAGGTCGTCTCCCAGCCGGCGGCGGAGCATGTGCAGGACCCAGGCACCCTTCGGATAAAGGTGCATGTCGAACATCTCGAAGGGATGGCCGTACTTCGCGGTCGCGATCGGCCGCCGGTAGGGCTCGGACATGTAGGCGGCGGCGTTCCCGATCATTTCGTAGTCGAATTCCTCGCGGCCCTTGTCCCATTCCTTCCAGAGGGCTTCGAAGTAGGTCGCGAACCCCTCGTTCAGCCAGGCGTGCGCCCAGCTCTTGCAGGTGACGAGATCGCCGAACCACTGATGCGCCAGCTCGTGCGCGACCAGCTCATCGCTGGAGAAATCCAGCGCGGCCCGTTCATCATGCAGGGTGGTTTCGGTCTGCGTGGTGGCCGAGGTGTTCTCCATGCCGCCGAAGTGAAAATGACGGACGGTCACCTGGGAGTACTTCTCGTACGGATACGGACATTCCAGCTTGCGGGAAAAGAACTCGATCATGTCCGGCGTGCGTCCGAAGGAACGCCGTCCCTCCTCTTCCCGTCCCGGCTCGACGTAATACTCCACCGGAATCTGGTTCCAGCCGTCGGCGATCCGGTTGAACACGCCCACGACCAGGGAGATCAGGTAGGAGACGTGCGGGATCGACTCGCGGAAGTGCCAGGTCTTCAGGCCGCCCGCTTCCTTGACCTCGAGAAGCGCGCCGTTCGAAACGACCGTGAATTCGGCCGGGACAGTCGCAAGGAGCTCGGTCGTCATCCGTTCGTGCGGAGCGTCATGGCAGGGAATCCAGTGGCGCGCGCCTTCATCTTCCCCCTGGCTCCAAAGCTGCCAGGTCGCATGCGGCTCGGCCTCGTTCGGCCCCTGGAAGTAAAGTCCGTCGATCGGATCCTCCACTCGATAGGAGATGACCAGGTCGACCGGCCCGGTCACCGGTTCGAGAAAACGGACGGTCAGCTTTCGATTGTGAAAGGTATAGGGCAGGTCGCGGCCGGCGCCGTCCCGCACCGAACGGATCTGGAGATCCCAGGCGTCCAGGACGATGGAATCGAACGGCCCGTAGGACGGCACGAGCCGCTGCCGGCAAGTCGCTTCGACGGCGCGGGCGGGAAAATCCACCTCGAGGTCCAGCCGGAGATGCTCGACGTCGCAGGTGCGGTCTGGCTCGTACTTGGGCGGCTCGTCCTTTCGCGTCCACTTTCCGGGAGCGTAAAGACCCCGGCGGCAGATGAGCTGATCCCGGAAGCTGGAGAATGCACCTCCCCGATCCATGTCAAGAACCTCCCCGATGGATGTTGTTGTCGGGCGGCGCTCCAGAGCGGACGGCACGGTCATCCCCCTCGCGCCACGGTTGCACATTCTGCACGAAGACGCAGACGCTGTCCAGTAAGGGCCGATTCACTCCACCGCGGCGTCGACGAGCACGACCGCGAGGACTCCGCCGGCCAACCCCAGGGCGGAAGCCCACCAGCTCTTCGCCGGCGCGCGGGCCGCCGGTCCGGTCCCGCCGTCATACCCGTGCAGCAACGGCACGGCGGTGCCGGCGGCCGTTCCGATCAGGGCGCCGGCCGTGACGTCGCTGGGGAAGTGCAGCCCTGCTTCGACGCGCATCAACGACGTGGTGGCGGCCAGCGCGCCCCCGACGAAACCGACGACGGCCTGCTCCTTCCATCCCGCGTCCGGATGCGATCGGAGGTGATCGACGACCGCGAACG
Source organism: Candidatus Eiseniibacteriota bacterium (assembly GCA_963833505.1). Taxonomy (GTDB): domain Bacteria; phylum Eisenbacteria; class RBG-16-71-46; order CAIMUX01; family CAIMUX01; genus CAWHYG01. Next base: position 224,616 of record CAWHYG010000005.1, read on the forward strand.
CAGCGGCGCAGAAAGCGTGACTCGCGTGGGCCGAGGGAAAGGAGTCGAACGGGCTCTCGCCCAGCTGCGCCGGCGTTCTTTCCGAGACGGGCAGGTAGAGGAACGGCCGGGGCCGGGAAACTGCGGACTTGAGCGTCAGGGTCGCGCCTTCGGCCAGAAGAGACGCTTCGAGATACGGCACCAACCTTCGTACTGGAGCGTCCAGGCGCTCTCCGGAAGACGCCGACAAACAGCTCAGCGCGAAAGGGTAGGCGATGGCGGCGCTCACGGCGACGTCGCTCGCTGCGGCCGCGTGCGCGTGCCGCTCTCCCACCGCGTGGCGATCGAGCGCAAGCAGGATCCCGGATCGGTCGAGCCCGGCGAGCGGAACGAGTCGCCCGTGGGTCGGGAGGGCCTCTCCGAGAATGATCAGCCCGCCGCCCGCTCCGAGGAGCGGCAGATCCGTGCGGAGGGAAAGCTTCGGATCGCGAGGGTGGCTGTCCGGCAGTCCGGGCTCCTCCGGAAGTCGCGCGCTGGCCGTGGAGGCGCTCTCCGGGATTTCCGCGGTGGCTGGGGCCGGCCTCGCTCCCGAGGCGGCGACATCGGCGTGGGCACCGGCCATTCCGAAGACCGAGAAAGGCCCTGCGCACTGAACGATGAAGAGAAAAGCCGTCGCGCCTGACGCGCTCCAAGGACGGCGGTTGACAGGCCGAAACCTGAATGATGCGGGCGACGGTGTCATCCCGGAAACGATCTCCGATGTACACTCGGAAGGCAAGGCGGACAGTTCCGGCTGAGCTAGCGGTGCGGGTCGAGTGACGGATCTTGCGGCCGGAGGTGAGGCGCCGAGCGGGGCAGTCGAATGATGGATCACGGCCGGAGGTGAAACGCGAAGTCGGCAACGCCGGCGGATCGGCACGGATCGGAGAGTGACGGTTCATGGAAGGAGGATCGAGCATGGATTCCACACGGGAACTCCGCAAACGACTGGATGAGCTTCTCGACGGCGGCGAGGCGCACGTCAGCTTCGAAAGGGCCACGGCTTCGTTCCCCGAGGACATGCGGGGCAAGCGTCCGGCCGCCGGGTTGCACAGCGGTTGGGAGCTCCTCGAGCACCTCAGGATCGCCCAGTAGGACATCCTTGAATTCAGCCGGAATCCCAAGCACAAGTCGCCGGCGTGGCCGGACGGTTACTGGCCCGACGGCCTGGAGCCGCCCGACGCGCATGCCTGGGACAAGAGCGTGGCGGCCTTCCGAAGCGACCTCAAGGCCATGCGCGAGCTGGTGGCGGATCCCGCCTCGGACCTCTTCACCATCTTCGCCCACGGCACCGGGCAGAACCTGCTTCGGGAGGCGCTGCTCATGGCGGATCACAACGCGTATCACCTCGGCCAGATGGTGGACCTGAGGAAGGTCCTCAACGTCTGGTCGCCGGAGGGATGAGCCATGGAGATTGCAGGCACGAGAGCACTGGTGACCGGCGGGAGCGACGGGATCGGGTACGCCATCGCGGAGGCTCTGATCGCCAAGGGAGCCAAGGTCGCGATCATGGCGCGGGACGAGGCGCAGCTCTCCCGGGCCGCGAAGAAGCTTGGAGCCCGCGCCGTTCGCGGCGACGTGAGTGTCGAGGCGGACGCCGTGCGGGCGGTTCGCGAGACGGTCGAGGCGTTCGGGGGGATCGATCTCCTGGTGAACAACGCTGGAATCGGCCGATTCTCGTCCCTGGCTGACACCGAGCTCGAGGCGTTCAACCGGATCTTCGCCGTGAATGTCGTGGGCGCGATGCTGATGGCGCGCGAGGCGGCGCGCCATTTCATCCGCCAGAAGAAGGGGCACCTCATCAACATCTCCTCGACGGCGGGACTCCGCGGCTCCTCCGGCGGCACCGCCTATTCGGGCTCGAAGTTCGCTCTCAGAGGGATGACGGAATGCTGGCGGGACGAGCTTCGCCGCCACAACGTCCGCGTGATGCTCGTCTCGCCCAGCGAGGTGCAGACGAGCTTCGCGATGAAGGCCGGTTCGCCGCCGCACCAGGACTCTCCAAAGAAGCTCCGCGGAAAGGAGATCGCCGACGCAATCGTCGGCGCGCTCGAGATGGACGATCGGGGGTTCATTCCGGAACTGGCGGTCTGGGCGACGAACCCGTTCTGAGCGGCAGGATGGCCGTGCGGCACTTGTGCATGAATCTGATGCATAATAGAATCAAAGTGAATGGATTACGGCGGCACAAGAGTTCCCACACCGACGAGGAAAACATGAACCACCGGTCTTTCCCTGGCGCGGGTTCACGGGCCCGGATCTCCCTGTTCCGGGCTTTGATCGCGGGATTTTTCTTCCTCGGCCGGCCGGCGGCCGCGGCCGCTCAGGCGAACTCGGTTCCGCCCCTGAGCCACGTCATCGTGATCATGATGGAGAATCAAGCGTACGTGAACATGAAGACCCTGCCTTACATCTCGACCCTGATCTCCGCTTATTCGTCCTTTGCCGACTCCTACGCCATCACCCATCCCTCGCAGCCGAACTATCTCGCCATCTGGTCAGGCAGCACCCAGAAGATCACGGACGACACCTGTCCCGCGCCCGGTTCACCGTTCTCCACTCCCAATCTGGGACAGGCCTGCGAGGCCGCCGGCCTCACCTGGAGGGCTTACTGCGAGGGCCTGCCCTCCGACGGATACACCGGCTGCTCCGCCGACGGTGGCCTCTACATGCGCAAGCATGCCCCCTGGACCGATTTCGGCAATCTCAACCACAACAACGAACGTCCCTACTCCGACCTGGCCACGGATCTTGCCAACGGCACCCTGCCGAACCTCGCCTTCGTGATTCCGAACATGTGCGATGACATGCACGACTGCGCTCCCTCCGTCGGCGACACCTGGCTCTCCAAGAACGTGCCCTCGATGCTGGCGGGGCTCGGCCCCAACGGCCTCCTCGTCCTCACCTGGGACGAGGATGACGACGCCCACGGCAACAACATCCTGACCGTGTTCGCCGGCCCGCTGGTCAGGAGCGGCTACATCTCCACCACGGTCATCAACCACTACACGGTGCTGCGCACGATCGGCGACGGGCTCTCCCTGGCCCCGATCGGCCTGGCCTCCGGCCAGAACCCCATCCTCGATGTCTGGCGGGGCATTTCGGGCGCGGGCACCATCCCGGCGACTCGCGCGTGGCTCGGAGCAGTCACCCCCAATCCATCCGGCGGATCCTTTGCCGCCCTTCTCTCCCTTCCGCTCGGACGGCAGGTCGAGGCGGCGATCTTCGACGCCGGGGGCCGCGAGGTCGTGCCCGCGATCCGTGAACCAGGGCCTTCCGGCTCCGTCCTCCGCTGGGACGGGCGCGGCACGGACGGACGGCGCGTGCCCGGCGGCCTCTACTTCCTGCGGGTGCGCGTGGGCACCGAGTCAGAGGAGCGCAAGCTGATCCTGCTGGGGGAGGCCCGCTAGCCCGCATTATTCATGAACCCCCTGCTGCGGCAGCGGATCTGCCCGCCATGACTGCGTTGCGCTTGCCCTCACTCCTCGACATACTGCCGGGAGTATGCCTGCGTCATTCGGGCTGCGCGCGCCTTGTCCTGACGGGCATCTCCGGTGCCTCGCGACGGGCGATCCTGAATAATGCGGGCTAGGGCGGATTCCGGGGCCGATCCAGCAGAGGCGGCAACCGCGGCGATTCCGGACGCGGGACCTATCAATCCGTCGCCAGCAGGATCGCGCCCGCCGCCACGCGCACGCAGTCGGCCAGCGCGCCCGCCATCGGGCGGTCGGATGGAACCGTCCACCCGAGCGCAACGATCGCGTTCCAGCTCGCGTGAAAGAGCACGCACAGAAGAACGCTCTTCGTGCGCCCGTAGAGCCAGGCCAGGATCAGCGCATTTCCGATGATCCCCAGGGCGAACACCGGGAAGTTGGATCGATATTGCCCGACACCGGGGATGTAGAACAGCGGCAGATGCCAGCAGGCCCAGATCAGGCCGACGAGCAGCGCGGCCAACGGTCGGCCGAGCCGCCGCTCCGCTTCGGGCTGGGCCACACCGCGCCAGCCCGGTTCCTCGATCCCACCGCCTGCGACCATGGCCACGAGCAAGGGGAAGTACGCCCACCAGGGCCGGAGTGAAAGCGTCTCGCCGGTGTCCAGGCCGAGAAGCCGCGCGAGCCCGATGGCAGCCGGCGCCAATGCCACAGGAAGTCCGGCGGCGACGGCATACCACGCGGGTGATATCCGCCAGCGCAGACATCGCCTGCGGAACTCCGCGAGCGAGGGCTGTGAGCAGGTGCTTCGAACCGCGAAGATCCCGGCCAGCGCCGGCCCGAGACCGCCCAGCAGGTAGAGCAGCATGAATGCCGGCTGGCCGTATCGCGTGAGTTGAGCCCGGGTGAGCAACGCCAGCGTTCCCCAACATGCCCAGGTAAGCAGGAACACGGACGCGAGATAGACGGTGAGGCGGCGGGGCATGGCGCTACCCAGGCCACCGCCAGACCGCACAACGCGCCGGCAAGATCACGATCCGGCGCCCGGCTCCGCCTCCTTGCGACCAGCTTCCCCCGACCCGGCGGCCGCGTTTGGCGATCGCGGAGGCGCCTCCGGCGCAGGTGGAGTTTCCGCTGAAGAATCCCGAGGCCCGCTCGGAGGCGCAAACGGTGAACGCCAATCCGAGGGCGGCCGCCATCGGGAATTGTCGTCCGGCGGAGACCCCGGCGTTCCGGACGGCGGGCTCGGCGCCGTCGAACTCTTTGAGACGGGCGGAACCGCCGGGGCCGGCGGAGGAACAGGCGCACCCGGCGGCGCCGGAGGCGTGGGCTCGCCCGGCCGCATCGGCGGCGCGGGTGAGTCGATCGGCGTCCACGGAGGAGGGGGCGCGTTCGGCGAGCCCTGCGCGGTCCCAGGGCCAGTGGGCCCCGGCATGGCGCCCGGCGAGGCCGTCTCGAAGGGCGAAGACGATCCCGGAGGAGGAGGAGTCGCACTGGGCGGAACCCACCCCGGACCCGGCGCAGCCTGAAGCGGCGCCCCGCCCACCACCAGGCCGGGCGCCGTCTCCGCGACCAGGGAAACCTGGATCCCGCCCGCCCAAGAGGCGATCAGGTTGTACACGCCGGCTCCGAGCGCCATCAGGGCCGCCGCAAACACGGCGTAGGCGGCTGCGCCCGGAATGGCCAGAAGGAAGATCGCAATGGCGCCGAACCGCGCTCCGCCTCGGAAGAGGTCTCCGAACATCGGCCCGGGCATCGCGGGCGCAAGCTGCGCGAAGAGAATGGAGAAGAACCCGAAGAAGAAGGCCAGGATCAGGCCGATGACCGCGTAGATGATGAAGCTGACCTTGAAGACGGAGGCGATACCGATCCGGCGCACTGTGTAATCCATCTCAGCTCCTTTCCGGCGGGGCTCTTATCGGCCTCTGCCGTCCCCCGCGCCTCGATCGGGCAGGTTCATTCTCCGGTGCGTTTCCGGCCGAGCCCCGCCAGCTTCTCGAAATAGCGATAGAAGGCATGGATGCCGCCCGAGGCCTGGCCCCAGTCGAAGTACTCGTTGGGCCCGTGATAGGAATGCTCCGGCAGGCTCAGCCCCAGCAGAAGGATGGGCGCCGAGAGAACCCGGTGCATGCAGAGGACCGCGCCGATCGAGCCGCCCTCGCGGACGAAGGCGGGAGCGCGGCCGAAGGCCTCGCGCAAGGCGTCCACCGCCGCAGAGGCCAGAGGACCGCCGGTCGGACCGAGGTAGGGCTCGAGAAATCCGTGGGGAATCACCTCGACGTCGGGATTGACCTCATGCGCGAACGCCTTGACCAGCTTGTACAGCTTCCGGGGATCCTGGCGCGGCACGAGGCGCATGCTCACCTTGGCCTCGGCCATCGGCGGAACGATCGTCTTGATGCCCGGCCCGCCGTAGCCGCCCCCGAAGCCATGGATCTCGAAGGTCGGCTGGGTCCAGACGCTCCGGAGAATCGTCTTCGGATCGTTGCTCCGCAGGCTCTTGAGCCCATGGGCGGCCTTGAAGCGCGCGATGGAGAAGCCGCTCGCGAGAAAGCTCTTCATCTCCTCCGGCGCCGGCTTCTCCACGTCGGCGTAGAAGCCCGGAATCCGGACCTTTCCGGTGCGGCCGTCGAAGCAGCGGCTGAGGAGATCGACCAGCTCGCCGAACGGATTACGCGCCGCGCCTCCGGTCACTCCCGAATGCACATCCTTGGAGCCGGTCCGAAGCCGGAAGACGACGCCGAGCAACCCGCGGAGGCCGGTCGCGATGGCCGGCCGGCCGGCCGCGACCCAGAGCGTGTCCGACACCAGGATCGAATCCGTGGCGAGGGCGGCCCGGCGGTCTTTCAGCAGGCCCTCGAAACTCGGGGAGCCGATCTCCTCTTCCATCTCCCAAAGGAAACGGATGTTGAGCGGAACGCCCTGCCTCGAAGCGAACCGGGCGGCAAAGAGCGCCGTCAGCGCCGGCCCCTTGTCGTCGGTCGAGCCGCGCCCGTAATAGCGATCTCCATCGATGCGGAAGGTGAAAGGCGGCCTCACCCACTCTTCAGGGTCGGCCGGCTGCACATCGAGATGGTTGTACACGGTGACGGTCGGATTGCCCGGCCCGGACCGGAACTCGCCCAGCACCGCGGGATTCCCGGCCGTCGGAACGATCTCGGCGGAGGCGCCGAACCGCCGGAGAATCTCCGCCGCGGCGTTCGCGCCCCGGGTGATCTCGCTCCGCTTCCCGGGATCATTGCTGATGGTCGGGATCTCGACCAGGCGTTCAAGCGCTGCCTCGTATTCCTGGCGGGAGGATTCGATATAGCGGGCGACTCCCTCCCGATCGCAATACTCCCTCGTTGCCGGCGAGCCGGCGTTGGACCGCTTCGTCCCGGGGGCACCGGCTGCGCCGGGCCGCTTCCGCTCCACCATCTTCTGGCTCCTCTCTCCGATGTTCACTCACCGCGCGGCCGGCCGGTCCCGCCCGGAGCTTTCCCGGATCGCCTGCAGCGCCGCGGCGACGGCTTCCGGATCGAGAGGGCGGATCTGCGGCCGCGCTCCGCGCCAGCGCCGGTAGCGCAGAAGCGCGGCCACCGCCTTCATTCCGTCCGATTTCTTGATCTTCTTCCCTTCCTCATACGTGCGGCCCAGGTAGCTGATCGGGATTTCGCAGATGCGAAAGCCCAGGCGCAGCACCTTGCCGGCGATCTCCGGCTCGATCCGGAAGTCGTTTCCCTGGAGGTCCAGGGAACGCATGATCTCGGTCCGCATGACCTTGTAACAGGTCTCCATGTCGGAGATCCAAGCATTGTACAGGAGATTCGTGAGGAAGGTCAGGAACTTGTTCCCCATCGCGTTCCAGAAATACATCCCGGTGTGCCGTCCCATGAAGCGCGACCCGAAGACGACGTTGACCTTGCCCTCGACGATGGGCCGGACCAGCTCGTAATAGTCGGTGGGGTCGTATTCCAGGTCGGCGTCCTGGATCACCACGATGTCCCCTCGGGCCAGAGCGAGCCCGGAGCGGATCGCCTCGCCCTTGCCGCGGTTGCGCGGCTGGCGGTGGAGGCGCACCCGGGGATCGGCGGCGGCCACCTCCTGGACAATCTCCGCGGAGCGGTCCTTGGAGCAGTCGTCGACGACGATGATCTCCTTGTCGAGACGGATCGCCTGCACCTGCGCGAGAAGCTCACGGATGGTGCCTGCTTCGTTGTAGCAGGGAACGATGACCGACAGAAGCATCGAGCTCCTCACGTCCGCTCGGGGCGAAAACCGAGGTCCCATGGACCTGAATCGTCCTCATATCCGGTGGTTCGGCGGCGCGCCGCCCCGGGCCGTCCTCAAATCCGGCGGCTCAACGGCGCCAAGCCCCAGGCCGTTTTCAGGTCCGGCGGCTCAACGGCGCGCAGCCCCGCCGTCCTCGGATCCGGCGGTTCCAACGGCGCGCAACCCGGCGCTCAGACAGCACCTTTGGAGGATAGACGGTCTCGCGAAGAGGCGACAAGGGGATTTCAGGCTCAGAGCGACACAGACCTTGCGAGCGCCCGAATCGGACGATCGGGGACGCGAGACGGAACCGTGCGGCCTACCGGCCTCGAAGGGGGCGATCGTCAAGGACTGCCCGGCGAACCCCGGAAACGCCCCGCGAAATGGAGCCCGGCGTACACTTTCGGATCGACCAGGAGCCCCTCCGCCTGGCGGGCTTGCAGCCACTCATCGGCCCCCGCGAGCGGGATCACGTGAACGCGGATGTCCTCGCCCGGCTCGCCGCCGCCGGGCCCGAGCCGGGTCAGCCCCGTGGCGAAGAGCAGCGTCATGACCTCGTCGACGGTGCCGGGAGAAAGCGGCCCGCGCGTCACCTCTTGCCAGCGGGAGGCGTCATAGCCGGTCTCTTCGAGCAGCTCTCGCCGCGCGCCTTCGACCACGCTTTCCGACTCGGATCCCGCGACGTCGCCGATCAGACCGGCCGGCAGCTCGACCACGCGGCTGTCCACCGGAGGCCGGTACTGCTCCACCAGCACGAGCTCGTCGCAATCGGTCACGGCGACGATGCCCACGATGCCCGAGATGCCCTTCCGTTCGGTGAACTCCCACCCCCGGCGCGCGACCAGCCGCAGGTAGCGGGCTTCGCCGATGATCCGGTCTTCCGAGGTCATTCAGCGATGGCTGGAGGTGAGGATGCCGGTGGCCTTCCGGATGCGGACCATGGTCCGCTCGGCCGTCTCGCGGGCGACCCTCGCTCCCTGTTCCAGGACCTCGTAGGCCCGCTCGGGCGATCGCACGAGCTCCGCGTACTTCCGCCGCGGCTCCTCGAAGCGCTGATTGATCAGCTCCGCCAGCCGGGTCTTGGCCGTCCCGTAGCCGTAGCCGCCCCGCCGGTAGCGCTCCGCGATCTCCTCGGCTTCCGCCGGCTCGGCCATGAGCCGGAGGAGGGAATAGACGTTGCAGGTCGACGGATCCTTGGGATTCTCGAGCGGAGTCGAGTCGGTGACGATCTGGCGGCACCGCCGGAGGGTCTCCTCCGGAGTCGTGAACAGCTCGATCGTGTTGTTGTAGCTCTTGGACATCTTCTGCCCGTCAAGGCCGGGAACGACGGCAACCTCGGGAAGGATGTACGGTTCCGGAACGATGAGGAGATCATCCCCGTACGCCAGGTTGAGCTTGATCGCCAGGTCGCGGGTGATCTCGATGTGTTGCTTCTGATCCTGGCCCACCGGGACGAGATCGGAGTCGTAGATGAGGATGTCGGCCGCCTGCAGCACGGGATAGTCGAAGAGCCCCATGTTGGGGTTGAGGCCGCGCGCGACCTTGTCCTTGTAGCTGGTGGCGTTCCGCATCAGGGTCACGGGGCAGAGGGTGTTCAGGATCCAGCACAGCTCGGTGACCTGCGGCACGTCCGACTGCAGAAAGAAGACGCTCCGCTCGGGATCGAGGCCCAGAGCCAGGTAGGAGAAGACGACGTGGAGCGTGGACTCCTCCATCGCGGCCCGATCCTGGAGGCTGGTCAGGGCATGATAGTTGGCCACGAAATAGAAGCAGCGGTGGCCCTCCTCCTGGAGACGCAGGTGCTGCCGGATGGCTCCGAACCAGTTTCCCAGATGGAGCCGGCCGGAAGGCTGGACCCCGGATAGCACGCGGAGCTTCCTTCCGCTCCGGGTGTCGATCGGCGGTCGGGCATCAGCTTCTGGGTCGAGGCGTTCCGCCCGTCCCTGGTTCTCCCACTCGCGCTCTTCGAGACCTTCGGCCTCATGCTGCATCTGGACCGTTCTCCTCGTTGAGAAAGATATTGCCGGGGCGCCGCGCCAGCGCCTCCCGGGCGGCTTCGGCGCAGTCCGCCGGAACCCGGATCCGGACCTCGCCCAGTCCGTCCATGGTCACGCCATAGACCGGGCCGGCGCTTTCGTAGTCGAGCTCCGCCGGAATGTCCTCCGATTCGAGATACCCTCTGACGATCTCCGCTTCGGCGAGCCCGGAGGCCCGGTAAACCACAATGAATCCATCCAACATGGCCACCTCCGCGAGCGAGGGAACCGGCGACGCCGCCGGCCTCCTCATTTCCTGCCTGAAGGATACCATCGGGCGGTTCCGGCCGCGACCTGCAATGAGGCGGGTCCCGGCCGGGTCGGACGGATCCGCCGGCTTCGAAGATCGGTCCTGGACGGACCGGCAGCCGTTTTCATGGCCTTCGTCGCCTTCGCCCCAAAAGAAAACGCCCCCGAATACACAGGGGCGTTTCCATGCCGGGGGTCGGGCGAATGTTCGAACGCGTGGAGCTTCGTTCCTCAGCGAAGTATAAGCTTGCGGTCCATCATTTCACACCCTGACCCGAACTCCTGGTTGGTCGACCGATGTCGGTACGGGCCGATCACGAGTCAACGACCGATCGAGTGGCTCGGGTCCTCCCAGCAAATCGGGGGGGTGCCGGATGCGTCGAGGCGGTGATCTCTCACCCCCCGCGTCACCACGGGCCTCCCCTTATCCAGCGCTGCGAGAGCCGGCGGCCGGCTCGGCCCCGTCATCTCCCGCTGCTGTATCCCTGTGGGCGCGTTCCTTCAAGAGCCGAAGAACCGCCTCGCGAAGAGCATCGACATCGAACGGCTTGTCAAAAACGGCGGCGGCGCCCAGACGGGAGGCACGATCATGTATCTGGGCGTCGCCGAACCCCGTGATCAGGATGAACGGGATGGGCCAGCGCGCCTGTCTGAGGCCGCTCAGCACTTCCAACCCGAACATCCCCGGCATTCGTTCATCCGAAATGATGACGTCCGCCGGAAAAGCCTCCCCACGAAACAGGAGCATGCCGATTTCCTCGAGGAGAGCGAGCCCGCTGTGAGCCTCGACTACCTCATACCCGTCCGCACGCAGGGCGGAAGCCAGCATGCTCCTCATTTCCGTATCGTCTTCAGCAAGCAGAATCCGCGCCGGCCTCTCGGCCTCGATCGCTCGCCGTTCGTGAGCCGCCGTCATCGGGCCGGTCAGTTCCTCTGCATCCAGTTCATTCGCGAAGAGCCGCAGCGCTGCCGTCGTGTTCATCCTTCTCCCGCTGCCATGGACGCTGCTTGCCTCAGAGCCAATACTCCGCTGCGCAGATTCCGTGCCACGATCGCCGGTTCACGCGTTTCCCGTCAACATCGTCCGGCCAAAGGCACAACAATATACGGATCAAGGAGTTGTGACGCTGCAGAGGTTGGGCTGGCGGAGAAATCCGGCTACCGCGCGATGCCCCATCAAGGCCTTCGGGGAATGTTCACCCGTCGCGAAATTCCACGGTGGGGAGATTTGCCACGGTCGCGCTCGGTTTTCCCGGGCACCCCCCGGTGCTGCTCGGCGCGATCCAGTTCGACAGACACGCCCGAGTCGGTGCTCGGGCCGAATTCGGCACCGGACTCGCGTCCCGACACTCCGGACCAGATCCAGGCACGCCTGAGCCGGGGCCTGTGCCGAATTCAGCACCGTTCGCGGCGAGCGCCGCGCCGGCCACCTAGAACCGTCAGTGTTGTTCCTTTTCCGGAATCTCCGAGATCACTCCGTAGATCTGGAGCTTCCGGTAGAGGGTCTTCCGGTCCAGGCCCAGAGCCCGCGCGGCCTGGGTCTTGTTGCCCCCGACGATGTCCAGGACGCGGAGGATGTGCGCGCGTTCCACCTCCTCGAGCGAGCGGAGAGCGCCGCCGGCCGACGGAGGTTCAATCGCCGCCTCGGCGCCGCGGTAGCGGAGAATGGTCTTCGGAAGATCCTCGGGCACGATCTCCTCGCCGTCCGCGAGGGCGACCGCTCTCTCGATGCAGTTCTGCAGCTCTCGGACGTTGCCGGGCCAGGGATAGTCGCGAAGCCTGGCCGCAGCCTCGCTCGAGATTCGAAGCAGCGGGCGTCCGGCCCGGACCGCCGAGGATTCCAGAAAGTGTCCGGCCAGGAGGAGGATGTCGTTGCCCCGGCTGCGCAGTGGCGGCACGTCGATGTGCACGACCTGGACGCGGTAGAAAAGATCCTCGCGAAAGCGGCCCGCCCGCACCTCGTCCGCCAGATCCCGATTGGTCGCCGCAATCAGCCGGGCGTCGAAAGCAATCTCCTTCGTCGCTCCGACCGGCCGGACGCGCCTCTCCTGCAGCGACCGCAGCAGCTTCGGCTGCACGCCGGGGGCCAGGTCGCTGATCTCATCGAGAAACAGGCTGCCCCCGTTGGCCTGGACGAACAGGCCGGGCCTTTCGTCGCGGGCATCGGTGTAGGCGCCACGCACGTGGCCGAACAGCTCGCTCTCGATCAGACCTTCCGGAACGGCCGCGCAGTTGAGGGCGACAAACGGTCCGTCGCGCCGGCGGCTCCGGCGATGGATGGCGCGCGCCACCCCTTCCTTGCCGGCGCCGCTTTCGCCCGTGATCAGCACCGAGACCTCGGAATCCGCCACGCGCGCGATCATGTCGAACATTCTGCTGCATCGCGGGACTGGCCCCCAGCATCTCTTCAAAGCGCTGAGCCTCCGCCACCGCCCGCCGCAGGCGGCGGACCTCCTCGCGCAGCGTGCGGGTTCCGATGGCCCGATCCAATGTGAGTTCCAGCGTCTCCATCTCCACCGGCTTGGTGACGAAGTCGTACGCGCCCGCGCGAATCGCGCCGATCGCGCTCTCCAGGCTGCCGAAGGCCGTGATGATGACGACCGGAAGGTCGGGCCGCTCGCTCGCGAGCGCCCGGCAGAAGTCGAGTCCGCTCCCGAGCCGCAGGTGCAGATCCGCCAGGACCGCATCGACGGGGCGCTCGGCCAGCTTCGCGCGGGCTTCCTCGATGGTGGTGGCCCACTGGATGCCGAAGTCCAGCCGGGTCAGGCCGTCCTCCAGCAGCTTGCAGAACTCCGGCTCGTCGTCGACGATGAGAACCTGGCCACGCATGGCTCCTCCCTGCTTCCCTTTCAGGCCCCGGGCCCGTGGGCGGCCTCTTCCGCCGCGGGCAGGTTCACACGGAACCGGCTTCCACGGCCCGGTTGGCTGGCCACGTCGATCCAGCCTCCGTGCTCCCGCACGATCCCGTAGCTCACCGAGAGCCCGAGCCCGGTTCCCTCTCCCACGCTCTTGGTCGTGAAGAACGGATCGAAGATCCGCGAGAGGTTCTCTTCTGGAATTCCGCTTCCCCGATCCTCGACCTCCACGCAGATGCAATCCTGATCCGGGCCTCCGACGGTCACCGGCGGCGTGACCCTCCTGCGGTCGAGCCGCACCAGGATCGGTCCGCCTCCCGGCATCGACTGCACGCCGTTCAGGATCAGGTTGATCAGGACCTGGCGGATTTGATCCGGATCCATGATCGCACCGGCCGGATCGGGGCCGCCCAGCGAGACCTCCAGGGACACCGCCCGCTTCTCGGCGAACGGCCTCAGCATCTGCACCACCTGGCCGGCCAGCAGGCGGAGATCGCCCCATCCTCTCTCCTGGACCCCCCGCCGGGAGAAATCGAGAAGGCGCCGGATGATCCGAGCCATGCGGTCGGACTGCTCGCGGATGATCCGGGCGTTGTCCACCAGATCCGCGACGGCCCGAGGGCTGGTCTCGATCATCTTCGCCCGTCCGGCGACCACGTTCAGGGGTGAGCCGAGCTCGTGGGCCAGGCCGGAGGAGAGGGTTCCGACGGTCGCCAGGCGATCCGCATGGCGGAGCTGCTCGAGCGCGGCGATCCGGGCTCCGTGCTCGGTGCGCACGCGTTCATCCGCTTCCTGGAGGTGTTCGCACATCTCGGTTCATCTCGCCGGCGAGGACGCCGATCTCGTCGTGCTGCTCGAGTTGGAGTCGCTGAGACAGGTCGCCCTGGCCGATCCGGCGCGCCTGGCCGACCAGTTCGCTCATGGGCTGCACGATGATCGAGGAACCGAACAGGATCGAAATCGTCACGGCCCCGATGGCGATGAGGGTGGTGGTCACGGCCATGTGCAGGATGGTCGTGTGGACGAACTGCTTTTCTTCACGAAGCGATTCCGAGATGCGGATGGCTCCGGCCGGAGCGCCCGAGATGCGGACCGGCTCGTAGGTGGCCAGGTCTCCCGGACCCTTCGACAGGTGCTCCACCCGGACGACCTCGTGACCCAGGAGAAGGCTGTCGATCCAGGCGGAGCCGCCGGCGAGCAGAGCGCTCTGAAAGGCGGCCGATCTCGGATCCGGAAACACGCGGGCCGAGTCCCCTTCCAGCCAGATCCAGTTGATGTCGACCGACTTCTCCGCCGCGTCGGCGTCATAGACCAACCGGCGAGCCCGCGACCACCCCATGCTCTTCCAGGCGTCGGCCACCGTCGCGGCCAGCGCGGCGCCGCTCACGTGGTGGTCCCGTCGCATATCGAGGTCGAACAGACGAATCTCCCGGCGGAGCTGGACCTCCGCATTGACGAAGAGAATCACGCAAATGAGAACGAGCTGCGCTAAAGAAAGCTTGTGTGCAAGCCTCATGGCCGGCTGATCTCCTCGCGGCAAAGTGAGACCCTATTTCGTGCCCCATGATACCGCCTGAGGGTTCGGAAGGATCCAGGCGGCGCCAGCGAGCGAGGACAACTCACCCCCAGGTTCGCTGTTGCTCCCGGAGACGTCCGGTCCCCGGGGCTCGATTGAATCGCAACGGACCAACTCTAACACGGAGCCGCGAGCCTCGGGAATCTCAAGCTCGCCGCCTCTCGAAACGTTCCGCAGCCCGGCGGAAGTCCGCCTTCAAGCCGTGGGGGCCCGGGCGCGAGGGTCTGCCCGGATCTTCCCGCCTCTCGGTCTCAGATCCGGCGGACGGCCGAAGCCCGGTCGCGCGGACCCGGCCAAAGGGAAGCCTAGTCGCGCGGAGTTGGCCAAAGGGCGTGTCAAGGCGGAGGGTTCGAGCGTATCCTCGACTCGGGGTCCTGGCTGGCCGCATCCGGCGGGTCGAGGAAGAGGCGAGGAGGGGGCGCGGTGGCGGACTATCGCATCCGGGAGCATCCGATTCTGCCGATTCCGGCCGGATCCGAGGTCGAGTTCTTCTGGCAGGGGCATTCCCTGGGATCGCGCGCCGGCGAGATGATCGCCTCTGCACTCTTCGCCAACGGCGTCCGCACGTTCGGCCGGCACCCGAAGGACGGCGCTCCCCAGGGGATCTTCTGCGCCAACGGTCAGTGCGCGCAGTGCACCGTGATGGCGGACGGCCTGCCGGTGAAGGCCTGCATGACGCCGGTCGCTCCGGGCATGAGGGTCGAACCGCTCTCGGGCCTTCCGGTGCTTCCGGACGCGCGCCCGGCGGACACCGCGGCGCCAGCATCGGCCAGTACGAACGACCGATCCTCACAGGCACCCGCGGCCAAGGTGAACGAACGTCCCTCGCTGCCGGCAGCGGCCGGAACCAACGAGCGCCCCGCGCCGGCGATTCATCGCCGGCGTCCCGTCGAGACCCTCGAGGTCGAATGCCTGATCCTGGGCGGCGGGCCGGCCGGCCTGTCCGCCGCGATCGAGCTGGGCAAGGCCGGTGTCCGAACGCTTCTCGTCGATGACAAGCACCGCTTGGGCGGCAAGCTCGTCCTTCAGACGCACAAGTTCTTCGGTTCGATCGACGCCTGCCACGCCGGAACCCGCGGCATCGACATCGCCTCGAAGCTCGCGCGCGAGGTGATGCAGTTCGAGAACGTCCGCGTCTGGCTCAATACGACGGCCCTCGCGGTGTTCTCCGACCGGAAGGTCGGCGTCCTCCGCGAAGGGCGCTACGTCATCATCCAGCCGCAGGTTCTGCTCACGGCCACCGGCGCGCGGGAGAAATCGCTCGTCTTTCCCGGCAACACGCTGCCCGGCGTGTACGGCGCCGGCGCCTTCCAGACCCTCGTGAACCGCGACCTGGTGCGGGCGAGCGATCGGCTCTTCATCGTCGGAGGAGGGAACGTCGGACTCATCGCCGGATACCACGCCCTCCAGGCGGGCATCGCGGTTGCGGGATTGTGCGAGGCGCTTCCGGAGTGCGGCGGATACAAGGTCCACCGGGACAAGCTCGCGCGGATGGGCGTTCCGATCCTCACGTCCCATACGGTCGTGAGCGCCAACGGCCGGGACGAGGTCGAATCGGTCACGATTGCGAAGATCGACGCCTCCTGGAATCCGATCCCTGGGACCGAACGGGCCTTTGACTGCGACACCATCCTGGTCGCGGTCGGGCTCGATCCCGTGGACGAGTTCCACCGGAAGGCCGGGGAGTTCGGACTTCCCGTCTATGCCGCCGGGGACGCCGAGGAGATCGCCGAGGCCTCGGCCGCGATGTTCATGGGGAGGATCCGCGGCCTGGAGATCGCCGCCGCGCTCGGCCGGGACGTCGGCGAGGTGCCGCCCGAGTGGCACCGCACCGCGGACGTGTTGAAGTCGCGTCCCGGAGCCACGGTGACGGAAGACATCCCGGAAGAGGAATCGGGCGTCTTTCCGGTGTTCCACTGCGCCCAGGAAATTCCCTGCAATCCCTGCATCTCGATCTGCCCGAATCACGCGATCCGGATGGAAGGGGACGAGATCATGGGCCTCCCGGAGTTCACGGGAGACGACTGCATCGCCTGCGAGCAGTGCGTCGCGATCTGCCCCGGCCTGGCGGTCACGCTGGTCGACTACCGGGAGGATCCGGCGAATCCGATCGTCACGATCCCGTTCGAGTACTCCGAGTGGAGGGTCGGAGCGCGCGGCGCCATGAGTCAGACCGACTCCGAGTCGCCGCCGGGGACCGGCGGCGGTGAATTCGAGGAACCCGCTCGCAGGCCGGATCTCTCCGGCCAACCGGACCAGGGCACTGGCAGGCCGGACCTCTCCAGCCAACCGGACCGGGGCGCAGCCTCCGGTCGCATCAAGCCCGGCGACGTCGTCACGGTCCTCGACACCGAGGGCGCCATCCTCGGGAACGTCGAGGTCATCAAGGTGCGCTCGCCCCGATTCGCCGACCGCGCCCTCCTCGTCCGCGTCCGGGCTCCCCGGGAGATCGCGCGCCGGATCGCCGGAATCCGGGTGCAGGAGCCGTGGGCGCAGGCGCAGGTGGAAGAGAAGACCGGGCGCCTCGAAGACGACGCCATCGTCTGTCGCTGCGAGCGGATCAGCGCCCGCGAGATCCGAACGCTGATCCGGTCCGGCGTGCGGGACATGAACCAGCTCAAGGCCGCGACGCGCGCGGGCATGGGAGCGTGCGGCGGCAAGACCTGCCCGAACCTGATCCTGCGGCTCTTCCACGAAGAAGGCGTGAATCTCGACGGTGTCACCCGGAACACGCGGAGACCGCTCTTCATGGAGGTTCCGCTGGGCGCTTTCGCCGGGGTCGCCGCGGGTGAAGGCCCGGCCGAGGATGCGCCCGTTCGCCACGCCACCGGCGCGCACGAGGGAGGCCTGTGATGAGCACGCAGACCTTCGACGTGGCGGTGGTCGGAGCCGGCAGCGTCGGCCTTCCGCTTTCGATCTTCCTGGCCGAGACCGGCCTCAAGGTCGTCGTCATCGACCAGTTCGCGGGGCCGGGGCAAGGCAGCAACAAGGCGGCCATCGGCGGCATCCGCGCGACCCATTCCTCGCCGGCGAAGATCCGTCTCTGCCTCGATTCCCTGCGGGTTTTCTCGACCTGGGAGGAGACCCACGGCGACTCGATCGAATGGAAGCGGAACGGCTATGCCTTCGTCGCCTACCGGGAGCAGGAGGAGCGGACGCTCCGGGATCTTCTTCGCACGCAACAGAGCTACCGGCTCAACATCCGCTGGTGCGACCGGGATGAGCTGCTCGCCGTCATCCCGGATCTGAGTCCCGACGGTTTGATCGGCGGGACCTTTTCGCCCGAGGATGGCTCGGCCTCGCCGCTGCTTTCATCCCAGGCCTTTTACAATCGGGCGCGGGCGCTCGGCGTCGAATTCCGTTTCGGCGAGAGGGTGATCGGCATCATCCGGCGGCGCGGGCGGCTGGCCGCGCTCAGGACCGAAGCGGGCGGCTACGCTACGGAGACGGTCGTCAACGCGGGCGGAGCGTGGGCTCGATCCCTGGCGCAGATGGGCGGGCTCGACATCCCGGTCGTGCCCGACAGCCACGAGGCCGGAATCACCGAACCGGTCGCCCCGTTCCTCGGCCCGATGGTCGTGGACGTACGGCCCCGCCCCGGCTCCAAGAACTACTATTTCTATCAGCACCGCCCGGGCCCGATCGTCTTCTGCATCACTCCCGATCCGCCTGTGGTCGGCACCGATCGACGGGAGACCTCCATCTTCCTGCCCGTCATCGCCGCGCAGATGGTGGATCTCATGCCCAAGCTCGCTCAGGTCAAGGTCCGCCGGACCTGGCGGGGCCTCTACCCGATGACTCCGGACGGTTCGCCGATCGTCGGCCGCGCGCAGGAGCTGGAGGGATTCATCCACGCCGCCGGGATGTGCGGCCAGGGTTACATGCTGGGGCCGGGCGTCGGCGGCCTGGTGACCCGGATGATCACCCGGACGCTCACTCCTGAAGACACCGCCGTTCTGGAAGAGCTAAGCCCCTACCGGGAATTCGCCGTGGAAGAAGCGCTGAAGTAGGCGCAGGACCCGAGCCGTTCGCGCCGCCACAGGTTGGCCACGATCAGCGCGCCGGCCTGATGGGCCGCGCCTCTGTCGGTCGACCGCACCGCCGGCACGGTTCGCCGGGCCGACGGGATGGCGTCCCCGCCGCTCGCGCTGCGCCGGCCCGGGCTCGGACCGACGCCCGGCCGCGGCGGGCCGCCCCTACCGATAGGCGAAGATCATCGCGTAGAGGATCAGTCCGACCAGAAGGAGCCCCACTCCGAGAGCCGTGAATCCAAAAATGCGCCAGGCCCGCAGCTCGCGGGGGGACGGAGGGCCCGTCAGATGGTCTTCCAGCGTGCCGTTCGCGACCATCTCGGCGTATTCCCGGGGCCGGTCGATCTTGAACTCCTCCAGAGGAACCCGGCCCGTGAAGATGACCGGGTCCATGGGGAATTTCTCGGGCCGGAAGTGGGTGTTGAAGAAGTGGATCGTGAAGATGAAGCCGACCGCGAGAAGCGCTTCGTCGCTGTGGATGATCGTGGCCACGTTGATGACCGCGCCCGGGATGATCCTGGTAAACAGCTCGGGCAGCCAGAGCAGGAGTCCGGTGGCGCCGATCACCGCCACTCCCCAGAAGACGGCGAAGTAATCGAACTTCTCCCAGTAGGTCCAGCGCCCGTATTCCGGCCGCGGTCCCCGTCCGAGGAACCAGCGCGCCGAGCCCCAGACCTCCCGCAGGTCGGTCCGATTCGGCAGCATCCCGCCCCTGCCGGTGATGAGCTTGCGGAATCCGCCCGCCGCCCGGCGCTTCCGGAGGAGGAGATCCCAAAGGTGAAGCCCGAAATAGAGGAACGTGATCGCGGCGCAGGTCCGGTGGATGATGCCGGCCGATTCGAATCCGCCGAACAGGCGGGCCAGCACCCGGGCCCACCCGGTGTAGGAGAACTTCAGGGTCATGCCGGTCAAGGCCAGACCGAAGAAGCTCACGATGACCATGAGATGCAGCCGGCTGTAGAAGGCGGTGAACCGGCGGACGTAGAGCCCCGAGGCGGCGAGGTCCATGGCCTTGACCTGCCGCCGGAACTGGAATGAGCGCGGCAGCCAGGCCAGGGTGTGCAACCCGAAGAAGGAAAACGTCCCCACCAGCAGGACCGTCATGCCCCAGAACGTGTAGAAAAGAAAGGGATACTTCTTGGGATCGTGGTGGGTGGCATGTGTGAGATAGCCGGCGAACCGGCGGTTGGAGCCCGGATGGCACTGCCCGCACGTCCGCACGATGTTCGCCCGGCTGAGGTGCGATCGCGGGTCCCAGACCGGCAGGATGTCATGCGCGCCGTGGCAGTCGTAGCACTTGGCCGTCTTCACGTAGCCGAGCTTGGAGACCTTGCCGTGGTAGGTCTCGAAGTAGCTCTTGGCGATCTCCTGATGGCAGTTGCCGCACTGGGTCATGATCGACAGCTTGAAGTCGGCCGCGTCGGTCCGGCTGATTCCGTGCGCGGTGTGGCAGTCCGCGCAGACCGGCAGCTTCCGGTCGGTCTTGGTCACGGTGGGTGAATGTACGCTGTTGACGAACAGCTCGTAGATCCCGCGGTGGCACTGGGCGCAGGTCTTGGGGAGATTGGCCGGGTTGACCGAGGAGGCTGGATCCGACGCGGGCAGGACGCCGTGCGCGGTGTGGCAGTTGGCGCAGGTCGCGGTGACGGTCAACCCGCTCTCGAGAAGGCCCTTGCCGTGGATCGATTCCGTGTAGGCTTCGACCATGCCCTGATCCCGGCCGGTGTAGCGCACGGCCGCCTTCTGGCCCTTACGGTGACACTGGCCGCAGAGCGCCGGAATGTTCCGCGGATAGATCGGGGAGTTGGTGTCGGTCGGCCCCAGGATCCCGTGGGTTCCATGGCAGTCCCGACAATCGGGGGCGTCCGGATTTTGCTCCGCGACCAGCTTACCGTGCGTGCTCTTCCTGTACTGGGCCACGACCTCGGCGTGACAGACCGAGCAGTCGACCTTTTCCGCGACCGTGGCGCAGGGACGGACCAGCGACGGCGAGCAATCGGCGTGGCACTGGACGCAGGCGACGCGGGCGTGGCGAGAGTGCTCCAGCTCCCCGGCCTCGACGTGCAGCCGGGCGCTCGCAACCCCGTGGTCCGACTTCAGGTCGCTGCGTTCGTGGCAGCTCAGACAATCGCGGTCGGCCATCCCCTGGGTGTAATACACCTTCCGCACCTTGTGGGGACTGTGGCAGTCGACGCAGGCCGGAATCAGATGCGGCTGCTTCTCCCAGAGCTCTCCCCGGATCACCTTGCGATGGACCTGCTCGATCTGGACGTGGCAATGAGTGCAGGTCTTGACGATGCCCTCGCGCGAGATGGTGGATCTCGGATCGGTGTGGGGGAGCTGGTGGTGGGCCGTGTGGCAGCTCGTGCACACCGCCGTCACGATCAGGCCCTTCTTGTACAGGCCTTCGCCGTGGATGCTCTCGCTGTAGTTCTCGAGGATGCTGTCCTGGGGAATGGCGTGCGTCAACTGGACCGGAGAACCTTCGTGGTGGCAACGACCGCACAGGGTGGGCACGTTGATGATTGCGGTCGGAGAGCTCAGATCGGAAGGCCGGAGGATATCGTGCCGGCCGTGGCAGCTCTTGCAGGTCGGGGCCAGGTTGTCGCCGCGGTTCGCGGCCTGGCCGTGCAGGCTCTCCCGGTACTGCGCTTGCTCGTCGGCGTGACAGGAACCGCAGTCCACGGGCGCGAGTTTCTCCGGGTGGGGGAAATCCCCCTTCTTGAGCTCCGTGTGGCAGTCCACGCAGGCCAGACCGGCGTGCGGAGATGCCAGCAGGCCGGCGGCGTCGAAATGGGGTGGCGTCCCGGCTTCCCGGGGAGCGGCCGGACCGGGCTCGTGACATTCCGTGCAGGTCTCCGATCCCGGCGGCAAGGCAGCCGGGGCCGGAGGCGCCCCGAGGACGGCGGACGGACCCAGGCACCAGAGCACCCAGGCGGCGAGCACCGGCAATCGCCAGATCGTCGTGCCCGGCCGCTGGGAGGCGATCCGGCCTCCGCATCCGAGGCCGCGGCGGGGGGCGGGACGGACCGGTCCCGGCCGGGGGTTCCCCGCGTCGGGCGGATTTCCCGGCAGGAGGACACGCCTCATTCGTCTTCCGCCTTGCCGTGCCGGTGAAGGGCGTGCTCGACCGTGGTCTTCCCGTCCAGCCAGGTCATGTTCATGGGGTAGACGTCGGGGTGCAACAGGACGAAGAAGAAGTGCCAGACCAGGATGGCCAGGAACGCCAGCCAGGCCTCGTAGAAGTGGACCACCTGGGCGACGGCAAAGGCCCAGGACGGTAGATGGCGGGTGGCCACGGCGGGAAACCACATGATGAGGCCGCTGGCGACCATGACCGACGTACCCCAGATCAAGGCCAGGTACTCCGCCTTCTCCGTGTAATCGAACCTCGGATAGAGCGGCCGGTCCCGCCGCAGGCGAAGATGGAACGCCATCGTATGCAGGAAGTCACGGACGTCGGCGGCGCGTGGCATGAGACTCACCAGATCGCGCCGCCCCCTCTTCGTGAAGAGAAGATAGCAGCCGTGGACAACGGCCACCGTGATCATCAGCACCGCCATGACCCGGTGGGTCAGGCTGCGGATCCCCTCCGACATGCCCAGCTTCTCGGTCAGGCGGACCCAACTCGCCTGGGGATACTTCAAGGCGAAACCGGTGAAGACGAGCACGAAGAAGGCGATCAGATTCAACTGGTGTTCGATCGCCTCGAGGCGGGTGAAACGCCGGACCTTGGCCAGGGTCCGCTCGCGGCGGCGTTTCTCGGTCACGTAGTACCACCAGATGAGCCCGTTGTGGATCGCCATGCCGCCGATCACCACCACGAGCAGAAGAACGTAGATCCAGCGCACGGTCTCGGCCGGAGGGCGCGGCCCGCTCGGCGTTCCGCCGATCCGGGGATGCACGGAAATGGAGGCGAACTGCGCGCCGGCATCGGGATGGCACTTCCCACACGTCTTGGGAAGGTTGGCCCGGTTCACCGTCGAACGGGGATCGCTCGACGGATAGATGTCGTGAACGCCGTGACAGGAGGCGCAGTTGGCCACCGCCAGATCGCCCCTCTGGCTGGCCAGCCCGTGATAGGTCTCGAGGTAGGAGGAGACCCTCGAGGCCTGGAAGCCGTAGCGCTGGGAGAGGATTTGCGAGGCGTGGCAGCGCATGCAGGTCGTCCTGGCGATGTTGGCCGGGAACACCGGAGAATTGGGGTTCTTCGGGCTCTCGATCTGATGCTCGCCGTGGCAGTCCGTGCAGGTGGGCGCGTCCGCGTTCCCGGCGGCCACCGCGGTTCCGTGAACGCTGGCGGCGTAGACCGCGTAGATGTCCGAATGGCACTCGGCGCAGACATGGGGGACGTTCTGCCGGTGGATCGCGCTCTTCGGGTCGGTCGGCGGCAGCACGTTGTGCGCCGGATGGCAGGTTCCGCAGCTCGGCGCCTTGGGGTTGTGCTGCACCAGCAGCGCCTGGCCGTGAACGCTCTTCAAGTACTCCTGCACGGGATTCGTCGTGCCGAAGGGGAGCTTCTGGACCACCGCCGGGTTGGCGTGGCAGGCGCCGCAGGTATAGATCAACCTCGGCTTCGCGACCCGCGACAGGGAATCGGACGCCGCCAGGATGTGATGGGTCCCGTGGCAGTCGGCGCACCGGGGCGCATCCGGATTGCCCGCCGCCGCCTGCGTCCCATGCAGGCTGGCCGCGTACTGCGCCTGCTCGTTCGAATGGCAGGTTCCGCACGAGACCTTCGCCGGGTTCTCGCCGTGCGGGACCTCCTTGATGTCCGCGTGGCAGTCGGTGCAGCTCAGCCCGTCGTGGACGGAGGCTTTCAAGGAATCCGCGTTGACAAAGAGGCTGATCTCCTTGCCCCCCAGACCGGGTCCGGTCAGGGTCTTGTCGCCGTGGCACTGGAGGCAGTCGTCATTGGTCAGAGCGGCGGCCGGAGCGGTGGGCGGAGCAGCGGCCGGACTGCCGGCCGGAACAGCAGCCGGAGTTGTGGCCGGAGCGGCGGCCAGGAGCAGCGCCAGGAACGCGAAAATCCCGCAGCGCGCGGGCCCACGGACGAGGCGCGTTCCCATGATTCCAATCCTACGGGCGGGAAGACTCATTCAGTTCTCCGGAAACAGTTCCTTCAGGATCGCCGGATTCTGTTCCTCCTGTGCCAGCACGGTATGGCAGAGGGAACAGTCCTGGCTGATGGTCTCTCCCTTCCGGGTGGCCAGCTCTTCGTCGTGGCACCGGAAGCAACCGGGGGATTGCTGATGTCCGAGATGGTTTGGATAAGTGTCCCAACCGATCTTCATCGAGGGGAAGACGTTGTCGGCATAGATCTTCTGTACGCCGGCGACCGCCGAGGCGAGCTTGTCCGCCTTGTTCTTGACGACGTCCGGATACTTCGCGCTGTAAAAGTTTCGGAGGCTGTCGCCGATGCCCGCCAGGGCTTCAGGCTTCCCTGGGTACTGCGCCGTAAGCGCGGCCATGGCCTCGCGATGCAGGAAGGGAAGATCCACGGGGATGAGCCCGTTCGTCATCGCTTCATCCAGCGCCGTCGCGGCCGGCTTGTAGATGTGGGTCGGCCGGTTGTGGCAGTCGACGCAATCCATGCGGCGGATCGGATGAATCCTCAGGCTGTCCGGGAGTTTTCCGGCGGAGTCAGCCAGCCCGGGGCGGAAGAACTCCTTGACCTCGCCGTTCGGAAGCGTGGCGCGAACGAAGTAGATCCTCTCGCGGGACTCGTCGGACAGGTACTCGACCCGGTTGTTGACGTGCCAGTGGATGCTGGTCGCCATGCTTGATCCGGTGCCGCCGCCCACCTTGAGGTTCAGGATCGTCTGCTGCGGCGTGTTGGCTTCATCCGATTGATAGTGGGTCCGCACCACCAGCCGGGTTCCCACGAATCTCTGGGGCCAGTGACACTGCTCGCAGGTTTCCCGGGCCGGACGGAGGTTGTGCACCGGCGTCGGAATCGGTCTCGGATAGGTCTTGAGGATGGCGGCGAAGACCTGGCGGGTGCCGCTCAGCTTCGACTTGACAAACCAGGAGGCTCCCGGCCCGATGTGGCAGTCGACGCACCGGACCCGGGCGTGGGGAGAGTTGTGATAGGCGGTGAACTCCGGATTCATGATGGCGTGGCAGGTCTGGCCGCAGAACTGCACCGAGTCCATGTAATCGAGCCCGCGGTAGCTGACGACCGCCAGGATGCACAGGTTGACCAGGGTGCCGACCAGAAGGAAGACGAAGCGATTGCGCGCCTGGGCCTGGTTGAAGTCGACGACCGGAAACAGGGACGCCACGGCCTCGTGTCCGCGCCGGCTCTCCAGGTAGTGGCTGAGTGGCATGAGGAGGAGGCCGAGGACGAACAGCGCGGGCAGGACCATGAAAGTGACGATGCCGAGATAAGGATTGCCGGCCAGGCCGAGGAGGCCGAGGACGAGGAGGATGACGAGGAGGACGCCGGCAAAGCTCGTCAGATTGATGCCGATGAAGCCGACCGGGTGGCGCATCGTGGCGCCGAAGTAGTCCCGGACCGCGGCCCAGAGTCCGCCCACACCCTTCATCCCGACCCCTTCCCTTTCTCCACCCCGATGTCCCGCCGGACGCCTGCCGGAAGAACCTCCGGCCGGAGGCTGCAGTATAGGTGACTCCGTGGCGGCCGAACCTTCATTTTTATTAATTTACAATCTCTGAACGTGTGTAATTGAGCGGCGATCTCAGCTCCAGCGGAACGACAGGCTCGTGTTTCGTGCCGACTCCGCCGGCGGGCGCATCCAGGGCTTCGCCTTGGAGAGGATCCGGGCTCACGCCGCCTTCAGGATCCCGCCGTTGGGGCTCACGCCTGATTCGCCTTGCAGCAGGATCCGGACTCATGCCGCCTTCGCCTGGGAGCAGAATCCCGCAGTTCGGGCTCAGGCCGCGTTCGCCGCGAACCGGAAGCCGGGTTCGCCCGGGACTCAGTTCTTCTTCCCGTGGCAGTACCCGCAGAAGCCCTGCCCGGCCAGATGCGTGTCGGTATGACACGCGAAGCACGCGGCCGCATCGTCCTCGTGCCAATAGCCGTGGCCGGCGTCCTGACGGAACCCCGGCGGATGAGGGTTCAGCTCCGGTTGATTTCCCCGGATGCCGTCGTCGCGGTGGCAACGGGCGCACACCGCGTCGCCGTCCGTTTCGTGGCAAGCGGCGCAGGCGCCGATATCGCGGCGAGCCTCTACGGCGTGGCGATTGGCGGCCGGTCCTCCGCCGGCGCTGGCCCAGCTCGTCTGATGGCTGACCGGTTCGACCCCCTGGGCGACGTGGCAGTCCTCGCAGAAGGTCTCGATTTCATGGCAGGACCGGCAATTCGCGAGGTTCTTCTGCGCGGCCACGGGGTGCGTATAAAGCCAGTTGCGCTCGTGGACCATCATCTCCACGTTCGGCCCCTCGTGACAGGTGCTGCAGAAATCCTCCTGCCGGTGGCACTCCTCACACTTCTTCCCCGCGAGCTGGGCCTCGAACTGATGGGAATGCAGGAACCCCGGGTGATGGTCCATCGGCTTCATGATCGACGGATCCCGCTCGAACCCGTTGAGCCGGCCCTGGCGCAGATCGGAGTGGCAGTCCTTGCAGGCGTTCGAGTGCTGCACGCCGTCATGGCAGCGGAAGCAGGTCTCGTGCCCGGCGGAGGGACGCTCCACGGTTCCGACGGCCGCGGCCATCGCCACATGGCAGTCCTGGCACTTCAGGCCCGCGGACAGATGCGCCTCGTGGGAGAACTTCCGGAATCCGGTATGCCGGCGCGGCATCCGGGAATAGCCCCACTTTTCGAAGTCGGTCTTCTCGTGGCAGCTCCCGCAAGCGTCGGAGGCGGGCAGAAGGGATTTCTTCAGGTTCTTCGACTCCGCGGCGGCGTGGCAGGCGGCGCAATCCAGTCCGGCTTGCTGGTGGACGGCATGGGGAAACGGGATCCGAGACCCGCTCCACGCCCGGAGCACCAGGAGGGCGGAGGCGGCCAGGACGAGGACGGCGGCGATGCGCGTGGATTTCCTCATGGTCAGCTCACCTCCCTAAAGGACGGTCCGGAATCGCCAGTGGACGATGCCGAGAAACCGGACGTCGTGATCGAAGGCGACGTTGTGCAACCCTTCCACCTGGCCGGTCAGGGTCAGGGTAGGAAGAATCCGATAGCCGACGGCGATGATCCCCGACGTTTCGTTGTCGTCCGTCTGCGGTTCCCCTTCGCCGTACTTGTACTGCGTGTGGCCGACGGTGGCGTCGAGCGTGACCCGATCGCACAGGTCCCGGTGCCCGGAGAGGATGAGGCCGGCCAGGTCGCCCCCGTACCCGCTGTGGAGCTGATAACCCGCGGCGAAACCCTGATAGGAGAGGAGAAGCCTCGCCCCTTGCTCGTTCTGGTCTCCGGAGAACGTGAGGACGTCGCCGTCCACGCTCGCGCGGATCCGGTGGTAGACGTCGCACCCGACGCCGGCGCGGACCTGGTCGACCGGATCGCTCTCGAAGGAAGCGAAGAAGTCGGTGGCCATGAAGTCGGGCCGGGTGCGGTCGTACTCCACCCAGCCCCAGAGATCCCGCGGGCCGCCGGTCAGTTCGAGGCCTCCGACGGCGGAGAGCGTCTTCCCGTAGATCAGGTCCTGCCGCCAGCTCCCGTACAACCTCGCGCCCGCGAGCACGCGTCCGACCGAATCGCCCGGCGCCATCCGCAGCTCTCCGTCGATTCCGATCCTCTCTGCGTCCGTCACCAGGTTCTCATGCGGCGTCCGGTCAACCGAGGCGAAGCAGAACGAGACGTCCGGCGCGAAGGATCCGAGCACCGGATCGGCGCGAAGGCGGCCGCCGGCGCTGCGCGACTCGGTCGTTTTATCCAGGCTCCAGAAGGTGTGGGTGGTGAACAGCCGGTCCGCACCCAGCGTTCCGAAGAACCCGCTGATCTCGCCCCACTGCTTCCGGTTCAGGCCCAGGGAAACGCCGTCGATCAGGCCCGTCCCCGCGCCCGACTCCACCCACTGGCGTCCGGCGCGAAAATCGTAGCGGGCTCCGCACGCCGGACCTGCAGGCCTGGAGAAACGCGCGGTACAGGCGGAAGTTCGTGTCTCGGGCGCTTTGATCCGTGACGACGTTGTTCCCATTGACCGCGGTGTGAAAGGAAAGCTGAGGCAGTCCGAGCTGAAGCGCGTCCAGGCGAAGCGTCTCGAGGACCTGCGCGCGTCCTTGCAACGGGTTCAGCTCGGACTCAGGAAGCGGCTGTCCGAACTGATTCGCCTTGACCTCGAAGGACCCGGCGCCGAGCCGGGATTCCTCGGTGTAGATCGAAGTCTCTGAACTGCCGGTCAGCACCACGGCCTGAGCCGGCGCGATCAGGACCACAAGCGCGATCCCAGCGATGCCGGCAAGCGCCGAACGGAAGGGCGCGCCCGCCGAAACCTGCCGGAACGGAACGTTTTCGTTCATGCGTTTCGCCTCCTCTCGGCGGACCGTCGGAT
Source organism: Candidatus Eiseniibacteriota bacterium (assembly GCA_963833505.1). Classification (GTDB taxonomy): domain Bacteria; phylum Eisenbacteria; class RBG-16-71-46; order CAIMUX01; family CAIMUX01; genus CAWHYG01. The sequence continues at coordinate 252,530 of CAWHYG010000005.1, forward strand.
GGGTCCGCCCCGAGCGCCGTCCCACTTTTTCACGCCCGGGACCGTTGCGCAAGCGGGCAGAAAGGGGGACTGAGGCGGACAGGAACCCTCGGTCCGGACGCAACGAGGGGCAGCCTGAACGGCCGCCCCTCACTGGAGTCGATTCCGGGCGAGATCCCCCGGTTACTGCGGCGTGGCCGCCGGTTTCGGGTGGGCGATCTTGGGTTGCATGGTGGCCCAGTCAAACTTAGGAACCGCCTTGTGACCCTCCGGGAAGGCCCCTTCGTGGCAACCCTTGCAGACAGCCGCGGTCGGAATGATGAGTCCGGCCGCGATCGCCTTGTCCTTGTCCTTCATGATGGTCATCGACTTGTAGTCCTTGCCCGGAGCGTGGCAGGCCTCACAGCCCACGGCATCCAGACGCGCGGTGGTCGTCGCTTCCACCGCCGGGTCAAAGCCGCCGGGCTTCCCGTAGCCGGTCGTGTGGCAGACCAGGCACTTGGGGTCCTTCTTGTTCGCATCCGGGAGATGCGCATACGACTGGGCGTGGAGCGTCTTCTCCCAGGCGTCGTAGATGGCGCCCTTGCTTGCCGCGTTGTGGCACATCTTGCAGGTCTTCGCGCCGACGAAGTCGTGCGTCTTGACCGAATCGGCCTTCGCCTGGTCAGCGGCCAGCGCATTGGAGACGACTGCCGCGCCCAGGACCAACAGTACCGAAATGCTGAGAATCCCCAGCCATCCCAGACCCTTCATGCTTCCCTCCATGTTTGCGGATCTCACCCGTCCCTCGCGCCACTGGACCGCACCTCTTGGCCCGAACAGCGGAAGAGCCGGCCTGATTGTATCACCCGGTCTATGGTAGACAACGGATATCCGGGCCATCTGAACACCGTTGCGTTGAAACGCAACAGACGGAAGGGAAAATCCTCTACAACCCTGGACCGGCGTATGGATTGTGGGCTCTCTCCGCCTGTAGGTAGTTGAACATTTTTGCGCCGGTGATTGGAGGAACTTCTATACCTGCTTGAAATTAGACGTTGGTGAACAGTCACAATCGCATCGGTACTGAGCCGCAATATCATATAATGTTGCCGAGAGGTCAGGGAGACCCGCCATCATCAACCGGAGTCCATGGCCGGCGGACCATCGAAGCCCGGGAGGCCGCGCCACCGGATGCGCGACGGAAGAGGTGGCTCCGTTCTTCTGCGCCGGCCGGACCCGGTGTAGATTCCTGCCATCAACCTTCGGGCGCCTGGGACGCAGAACGTGGCTTCCCGGCGATGGAGAGCTTTGGTGAAGACGATCAGAACCATCCTGCTGGTGCTCTTGTTCGAGATCGTGGTGGCCGCCGCGGTCGCCGTGTCCGGCATCTGCAACGTGGACGCCATCCGGGAAGAGTCGGGACCCATCGATTGGATGCTCAGCGTGGTCTCGGATCGATCCATCGACGTGCACGCGGCGCGGCTCGCCGAGCTCGATCTGAGCCGGGCGTCCCTCGCGTCGGGCGCCGCCCGCTATCAGGAGCTTTGCATCGGCTGCCACGGGGGGCCGGGCGTGGCGCCGGGTCCGATCGGCAAAGGACTGAATCCGCGCCCTCCCGATCTCGTGGTGGCGGCTTTGGGATTGACCGACCGGGAGACCTACTGGACGATCAAGAACGGGATCAAGATGACCGGCATGCCCGCGTTCGGCCCATCGCTCGGCGAAGAGGATCTTCTCGCGCTCACCGCCCTGGTGCGGAAGATCCCCGCGACCTCGCCGGACGACTTCCAGAACCTGCTTGGATCGGGCCTTCCGGCGAACGCGAAGCCGGGCGGCGAACCGGGCGCGACGCGCGCTCCTCGCAAGGAGTCGGAGAAGGCGCGCGAGCGGACGGCCCCACCGGGCCAGGATCCGCCCGGACCGCCGGGGGCAGGCACCGCGGCGCCTTCCGGACCTCCGGGCGGGAGCAACTGAATCGCCTGATTCAGGAACGGGCGTCCGATCGCCTCCCGCGGAGCAGCCGCGCTCCTTCACGGAGGGCCGGAAAACGCTCCTTCGAGAGCGCCATCCGGACCATGAGGAACGCGGCCCAACCGAAGTTGATGCCGGTGATGACCGGGCGCGAGCGCGGCCAGAGGAACTGAATCAGCCAGAGGATGAAGATCCCCGCCGTCCCGGCCGCGTCCAGCCGCAGGCTCATGAGCAGAGCCACTCCGACCATGGACTGCGAGATGGTCAGGAGGATCTCCGACCGCTGAAACGCATCGAACGGGATGCTCTGCACGCGGCCGCCGTAGGCGGAGTACACGATCGGCAGGGTGGCCGCGAGAACCGTCCATTGATTGAAGTTGCTCGAAACCATGTTCATCACGGCGGTCGGAGCCGTCCTGATCTTGCGCGCCCAGTTGAACGCCGACAGTTTCTCCGGGAACTCGGACAGGAAGGGCGCCACCCACTGGATGAAGGTGAACTGGGACATGCCCAGGACGATGGACAGGGCCAGCATGCTCTCCAGAAAGGGCCGCGCCACGAGGTAGAGGATGACGCCGCCGCCGGCGAAGAAGAGCCCGATCAACAAGGCCCGAGCGCGGGGGCCGCGCCGCACGATGAACCGCGTGACCGGATCGGCGTCGATCAGGCGTTCCTCTTCCTGGGGCGAGACCTTCCGCAAGCTCCAGAGATAGAACAGATAGATCGCGAGAAGCACCGCGGCGTCGACCAGCGACAGGCTTCCTTTGAAGAAGATGACGAACCAATAGAGGACGGCGGGAATCAGGCAGACCACCGCGAGCGCGTGTTCCGGCTCGAGCCGGACGCCGGAGAACCGGCGCCCGTCCTTCCGGGAAAACGCCATGGCGGTGAAGAAGATCATCGGCCACCCCAACCCGATGAGCAGCCGGAGGGATCCGGTCAGATTGGCGATCAAGAGGTGGGTTCGGGCCGGATCGCGGGCGGCGCTCTTCGCGATGACGAACTCGACCGCGTACTCGGGAAGGGTCTGGAGCCAGGCGAGGATGGCGAGAGCCGCCCCCTGGGCCATGACGAACTGGGCGGCCTCTGCGGCCCAGCTTATGACCAGAGCGGAGACGATGACCGCCGGGAACGTGTAGACCGCGGATCCGGGCGCGGTGCTGGTCCGGATCTCCTGGGCGGCGCGGGCCGTGCGCGGGTTCCAGAGTCCTGCGATCCAGATCGCCGAGGCCGCCGACAGGCGCCGCCGGGTCCAGCCCCTGAGGCCGGCCGCGGCCCCCGGCGCCCCCGGCGGCTCGATGTGCTTGTTTCCATTCACTGGGATGGTGAGGGTAGCATCCGCCGCGCCTCGGCTCAACGACGGCGCCGCGGCTCGATTCCTTTCCGGATCCGGTTCGGCCCACACCCCTGGAGCCGGCCCGCGACCCCCTTCTTGCGGCGGACGGCTCCCTATCCGGTGTCAGTCGGAGTCAGGAGCCTTCCTCGTCTTCTTGACCACCGAGATCCGTGCCTTCTCCTCCAGGCGCCTTTCTTGAGACGACGCGGTCGGACGCGTGGCCCGCCGCGGCTTGGGCCGCCTCCTCCGAGCCATGAGGGCGAGCCGGATCCGCTCCAGGGCCAGAAGCCGGTTGGCCGACTGGCTCCGGCTTTCGGTGGCGATCCGCGTGATGCCGGTCGGGCGGTGAACCGCGCGGACGGATGATTCCGTCTTGTTCTTCTTCTGCCCTCCCGGGCCGGAAGACCGGTAGGGCGTGATGGCGCACTCCCGCTCGAGATCCAACAGCTCACGTGTCCATCGCAACGCCAATCCAATTCCTCCTTCCGCGCCCGAATGGTCCGCTGCACTCTGCGACCGCCCGCCGGAGTTCAACCGCGCTGCGACGGTCGGCCCGAGTTCAGTCGCGCCAACTGGACCAGAAGACGGAGCGCTTGTCGAGAGCCGATCAGACGACGCGCTGCCGGAAGGAGTCCGCCCTTCCCTGCTTCAATCGGATCGCCTGAAGACGTTCCGGAGCCTTGGAAACAGCGCGGTCCGAATGCCCCTTGCGTCATCCGTCGGATCGGGCGTAGAGGTCGTTCGGGAGGCCATCCACGTGAAATCGAACCCCCTGATCCGATTCAGGCTTCCGGCCGGACTCGTGCTGTCTCTTCTGGCCGCCTGCCTTGTCGCCACATCGCCTGCCGCTGAGAAAGGAGAGGCCAAGTTGGAACTCGCCCTGTTTTCATCCAGTTTCACCGACGGCGCCGAGATCCCGATCCGCCACACGTGCGAGGGAAGGGACGTCTCGCCCGCTCTGCGATGGAACGGCGCGCCCACGGCTACGAAGAGCCTGGCCCTGATCGTGGACGATCCGGACGCCCCCGATCCGAAGGCGCCCAAGATGACCTGGGTGCACTGGATCCTCTACGACATCCCACCGGCCTCGACGGCGCTGCCGGAGGAGGTCAAACCGGACAGCCTTCCCTCGGGAACGCTGGAGGGATCGAATGACTGGAAGCGCGTCGGATGGGGCGGACCCTGCCCTCCGATCGGACGGCACCGTTACTACTTCAAGCTCTATGCTCTCGACACGCTTCTGCCCGACCTCAAGCAACCGACCAAGCCGCAGCTTTTGAAGGCCATGGAAGGGCACGTGCTCGCGAGCACGCAGCTCATGGGGACGTACGAGAAGAAAAAGTGAGGTGCGAGAAGAAATCGTAACGGACCGGAATGAGTCCACGCCGGCGGCCGGCGCGTCCTTCTCCGCCCCTCTCCTTCTCAGGCGTTGGTGAACTCGGAGCGACGGATCATGCTGTAGCCCTTGAGGAGCTGGCGGATGCCGTCGTCCAGGCTCTGGGTGGTGCGGAAGCCCGCGGCCACGATCCGGTCGTTGGAGACGATGTAGTTGCGCTTGTCCGGATCCGATCCGACCTCGGCGTCGTGGATGTACAGATCGGGCACGTACTCCTTGATCTTGAGGGCCAGCTCTTCCTTGCTCAGGTTGGCTTCGTTGAGTCCCGCGTTGTAGGGCCGCCCGGACATGCTGCTGAAATGGTCCAGGCAGAAGCAGAAACAGCGGGCCACGTCCTCGATGCCGATGTAGTTGCGCTTGAAGTGCTTCTCGTAGAGCACCAGATAGCGTTGGGTCACCGCCTTGTAGGTGAAATCGTTGACCAGCAGATCGAGGCGCATGCGCGGGGACATGCCGAAGACGGTGGCCAGGCGCAGGCAAACGACCGATCCCTGGTCGAGCAGCGCCTTTTCCGCCTGGACCTTGGTCCGGCCGTAAAGGCTGATCGGCTCGAGCGGGGTCTCCTCGGTGCAGTAGACCTCGCCGCTCCTCGTGCCGTAGCCGCTGTTGGTGCAGGGGAAGAGCACCATCTGATCGCGGCTGCGCAGCCGGTTCAGCAGCACGACCGAGTCGTAGTTGACCGTTTGCGTGAGGATCGGGTCGCGGTTGCAGGTCTTGGCCCCGACGACCGCCGCCAGGTGGACGATGGCGTCGTGGGTCCCGACCAGGGTCTTCATTGCCGTCTCGTCGCGGACGTCGCCGAAGACGAAGTCGAAGCCCGGCTGCGCGGAGTACTGGAAGAGGCTGTACTGGTTGTACAGGAGGTTGTCGAGCACCGTGACGCGGTGGCCCCGCGCCAGGAACTGCCCGACCATGACCGATCCGAGATAGCCGGCTCCTCCGGTCACCAGGATTCTGAGCTGCTGGTCCATTTCGTCTCCTCGTCCCGCGGCTTCTCCAGAGGGATCCCGCGACAGGCCGTTCCGGCACGCGGCCGACGGCCCCCTCCGCCGCGCCGCCGGCGCGCGCCGGAAAACCGATCGCGGCGCGCCCTCCCGGTCAGGGAGACTCTACAACATCGCCGCAGGCGCAGCATCCGTTCCCGTGGCGCGCAGGAAGTCCGTCACCGCGCCCCGCGAGTCGGAGAGACGAAACCGGCTCCTCACCTTTCCGTTGTCCACATGGACGATCCGGGGGCGGGCCCCGGAGCCGAGCGCGCTCAGATCGAGCGCGCGGCCGGCCAGGGAGGCGATCTCTCGCGGAGAGACCAGGCCGGTCCCGCAGACGTTGTAGATCCCGCCCGGCGCGTTCTGCGCCAGCTCCCAGACGACGTCGGCCACCTCGTCGGTCGGCAGGAACTGGTACCGGGAATCGGGGTGGATCCGCAGCGGCTGGCGGTGCAGGATGTCGAAGATGGGTCCCTTGCCCAGTCCCGGTCCGACCATCCCCGCCAGGCGAGCGATCATCCACCGCGTCGCGTGCCGGCGGACGCAGTACTCCGCCAGGATCTTGTGGAAGCCGTAGGCGGAAAGCCCCAGCGGGTCGATGACCGCGTCCTCGTGGTTGCGGTTCGGATCGTCCAGGCAGTTATACACGTCCACCGTGGAGATGAGGATGAACAGCGCCGGACGGTAGTCGCGGAGCGCGCGCATCACGAGGGAGACGCTCTGCTCGAAGTCGGCCGCCGGATCGTCGTCGGCCAGATACTTGCGCGAGTTGCCCGCCGCGTGGATGAGGATCGGGCAGTCCTCCCCCGCGTGGGCGCCGTAGCTGTCGACCTCGAGGGCGTGGCATGGCCGCCCGAGGCGGGCGAAGAGCCGGGCAAACGCCGAACCGACGAATCCGCGCGCGCCGAGAAGAAATACCGCCCCGCTGCCATCTTCCATGCGATTGGACCCTCCTTCCGCCGTGCCGCGTGCCAGGTGGCGCCGCTTGCCCGCCAGTGTAGTCAGGCGGCCGCGGCCGGGGCAAGAGCCGGGGGGGACGGCGTCGGGCTCGTCCGCTCCCCGGTCGCTCTCACGAGCCCGCGCGGGATTGGTAGACCAGGAACCTCCGCCCCATCAGCGTGTGATCCCCGCGCAGGGTGAAGAGGCCCAGCTCCTCGATCGCGGCGCGCCATAACGGGAGGTAGTAGATCACGATCATGCGGCGGGGGGCGCGGCGCCAGGATTCCGCGATGTGCGCGAAGACCGAGCGCATGAGGAACTCGTCGAACGGGTTGAAGAAATAGAAAAAGGTCTGCTCGTCCTCGATCCTGAAGCGGGTCGCGTCCGCGGTCACGATCTCGATGGGCGCTCCCCGGCCTTTCCGTCGCGTGTAAGCCTCGGCGTTGGCCCGGGCGATGGCGCAAAGCTCGGGGGAAAACTCCACCCCCACCACCTTGCGGAAGGGGAACCGCGACGCCAGCAGCAGAACCAGGCCCTTGCCGCAGCCGAAGTCGACCAGGACGTCCTCGGGCTGGACCGAAAGGCCGGCGAGGATCCGGCGGAAGGGTCCGATGGGGGACGGATCGTACTTGCGCGCGTGCTCCCGGTTGTCCGGAGGGAGGACGAGCCGGTCGAGGGGCACGCGCTCGAAGGTGTCGGTGCCGTGAGCGAAATCGAACCATCTTCCGGCGACGAAGGTGCACGCGATCTTGGCCGCGCGCAGCGGCCCGCTCTCGCGCAGCCGCGACAGGAGCCTCCCGATCTTCATACCGCTCCCCTCGCGGACCCCTCCCGGCGGAAGTGGAACGGGTCGCCGCCCGAGCCGCCCGCCGCCCGAGGCGCCCGGACGCTGGGTGCGCGCCTCCCGCGGTTCAGTCTTCATCCGGTTCTCCCGCGCCGCGCAGAACCTCCGGCCAGGACTGCCTCTCGAGCGGCAACCTTCCCTCCAGATGGAAGCGCAGCATCCCTTCGGCCTTGGCCAGGGTCGGGTTTCCCGGCTTCCATCGCCGCGCCAGACAGAGCATCCGATGCGTCAGCGGGTTGAACATCCGCGCCAGCCAGGGATGAAAAACGACCCGCTGTCGCACCGGCTTCGCCTCATAGCCCATGCGGAACTTGAACTCATCGACCGAAGGAGGGGCGTCGAGCGAGTGCAGCCCGTAAAGGATGCCCCGCACCTGCGGGCGCCCGATCACCCTTCGCGTGACCTCGAAGCCCAGCGCGTTGTTGACGTGGGCGGCCAGGTACTCCCGGCGGCACTGCTGGTAGAGCATGTAGATGGTGTCGTCCATCAGGAAGGTGATGACCGAGGCGGCCAGTTTCCCCTCGACCAGGGCGCCCCAGGCCTCGAACCCCGCCAGCTCGCCCGCGGCCTGGCAGCGGCGCTCCCACACCCGGCGTTCCAGCTCCAGCTTCCGTCCCTGGCGGTCGAGGGTGTCGATCTGCAGGTCCCAACCTTCGTCCTTCAGACGGGCGAAGGAGATCGGCTCCACCACGCAGTTCTTCAAGCCCCGGCGGACGTTCTTGCGCGCCCACCGGCCGAGCTGCTCCAGATGATATTCCTTCCCCTGGTAGACCGCGTGATAGCTTATACAGCCATCGGGGAAGTCCACGTCCGTGGAATAGCGCAGGCCGAGGGCGCGCGCGCCGCGAAGAAACCGATCCAGCTCGGCCCGCTCCGGACGGATGATCCAGTGGTAGGGGAAGCCCTGGTAGACGCGCGGTCCCTGATCGAACCAGTAGCTGCTCGGGGTGCGGAAGACCCGGTGCCCCTGGCGCCGCAGCCATTCGGCGAAGATCTCGGGGGTCATGCTCCCTCTTCGCCGTTGACCGCGGAGCGCGTCCGGGGGCGGCGGATGGCCGCGCCGATGGCGGCGTGGCCCATCCAGAGATTGACCAGGTAGGCCACGGTCATGGCCAGGCCGAGCGCGAACACGGTGCCGCGCGGACCTGCGTGCAGCGCGAAGGACAGCTCCAGCGCGCCCCCGATGAGGATCAGGCGCCCGACGTCCCAATAGAGCTGCAGATCCTGCCGCTCCAGGATCACCAGCGTCGCGGTCAGCGGCCAGACCGTGAAGGACGCGGTGAGGGAGGCGGCCAGAAGGCGCGCGTAGACTCCCGCTTCGAACCAGCGGGCGCCGAAGACGAAGGAGAACACGTAAGGGCCGACGGCGGCCGCGCCTGCGCCGAACGCCAGGGCCGGCAGGAGCAGCCGCCGGACGTAGCGCCAGAAGAGCCGGCGCAGCGCCGGCAGGTCCTCGGAGGCCAGGCGGGCCGCCTCGCGCATGTAGACCTGCGACGCTCCCTGTCCCACCAGGCCGATCGGCACGGACATGATCCGGTCGACCAGGCCGTACCAGCCCACGACCTGCGGGGTGAAGTGGGACGCGAGGAGCAGCACCGGAACCTGCAAGCCCGCGGTGTTGACCAGCGCGGACCAGGAAGAGATCAGCGGAAACCTGCGATAGCGGACCGCGGCCTGCCGCGCGTCGGTCCAGGTGACGGCGCGGAAGTGATCCTTGCTTTGCTTCCAGGCCCTCCGGGCCAGGGCCCAGAGGCCCGCGGAACGGCCCACGGCGTCCCCGATGAGCAGCCCGAGTGTCCCCAGGCCGAGGATGCCCGCGGTGAGCTGCGTCGCCGTCTGTCCCACCGCCTGGGTGACCTTGGTGCCGGCCACGTCCCGATAGGCCCCCTTGCGCAGCGACCAGTAAAGCAAGGCCTGATAAAACCCGGCGCCGAGAAGACTGAGCGGAAGAACCCAGAGATAGGGGCGCAAGCCGGCCATCTTCACCGCCGCGTAACCGGTCCGGGAGACGATCCACACTCCCAGCGCGGTCAGCAGGGTGACCGGGCAGACGAGGCCGAGCGCCAGCCGGAGAACGCCGGCGGCGGCGTCATCGTCGCTCGGCAGCAGAATCGCCATTTCGTAGCGCAGCGACGCGACCACGATGAGAAAGGAGAGGAAAGCGGAGTAGACGGCCAGATGGCCGAACTGCGAAGCATCGTAGATGCGCGTGAGGAAGGGAGAGGCAAGAGCCGCCACGCCCTGTCCCAGGGCGGTTCCCCCCGAGAGCACCGCGACGCCGCGAGCCATCCTTCCCTGGGGAAGCATCCGTTCGAGCCGCGCGGCCAGTCCCGTCCTCTGCGGATATGCAGCCAAGCGAAGTCCTTTGACATTCCCCGAACCGACGGCGACGAATCGGTCTCCGGGAGGCGTCATCCGATCCGTACTCGCGCGTTGCGCGGCCCGCGCGCTCGGTTTCACGACGAATCATGGAAGAGTCGCAGCGGCAAGACGGGATTGTCAATGTCGGAAACCGCGCCTCGCGAGTGAAGCGCGCGAGCAGGGTTCGCTCGCCTGCGCCCCGGACGCGCGGGTCCTCGAATTGGCTTGACGCCGGAAAGACGGCTGATAGCGTCGTTCTTGATCCACTGCAAGGAGGCGGACGCGGCGCCCGCGAGGCAGAGCGAACCCCTTCGATCCGGTTCTCCACCAAGGAGCCCGACGCTGCTGCGGTTGTCGAGTCCAGATGCGGGCGTCCCGTCCTCGCGCCTGCGCTTGCCCACGGCATCGAGCGCGTTTCTTCGACAAGACCTGCTCGCGCTACCCCTGCCGGCGCGCCTCGTTTTTCTTCCGCTCGGCGTCCTTCTCTACGTGCTGCTCCTCCGCCGGGCCTATATCGACATCGTTTCGCCGCGATTCGCCTACTTCGGCCTGGAGTACCACCCGGCGTCTCCGGTCTGGGAGATCGCCGCGACCCTGCTGCTCCTGCTGCTCGGCTGGTCCCTGATCTCGGTCCGCGATCGCCCCGCGAGGATCGTCCAGTGGTCTCTCTTCCTGTTCGTGGTCGTGCCGAATCTCCTGGTGCCGTTTTACATTCTCGGCCCCTCGACGGAGGCGCAGCTCCCGGGGTACGTCGCCGCGATGGTGTTGGGATACCTGATCATCGAGGGGTGTTTCCGCCTCCCGCTGCTCCGACTCCCCCGGATCCGGATTTCTCCGCGGGTCTTCTGGGCCGGCCTGATCGCCTTGACGGTCGCCTTGGAAGGGCTTCTCTTCGCGCGCCTGCACGGGACCATGAACCTGGTCAGCCTCCAGGACGTTTACGGCCAGCGGACGGCCTTCCGCGATCTGGGGGAAGGATCCTGGATCGCGTATACGGTCAATTTCCTCGGCTATGTCGCAAATCCCTTCTTCATGGCGCGCGGCCTGAGCCGCCGGCGTTACGGATACTTCCTGCTGGGAGCGGGAGGCGAGGTGCTGATCTACGCCATCGGCGCCTGGAAGACGTACATCTTCCTCATCGTTTTCCTGCCGCTCGCCTGGCTGCTCCTGAAGGGCAGCCTGAGCCTGGTCGGCGCCCGGCTGGTCTGGCTCGTGGTCGCCGTCTTCGCGATCTACCGGGTGATCCACCAGGCCGGAGGCGCTGCGCTGGACTGGCTGCTCACGGCGTTCGTCATGGTGAGGGGCTTCTACAATTCCGCCTTGATCACCGCCGAGTATGTCAGCTTCTTCTCCCGCAATCCCTTCACCCACTTCGCGCACGTGCGGGGAATCAGCCACCTGATCCCCTACCCCTACCCCGACGGCGTCATCAACATGATCGGCCGGTATTGGAGCGGACGCGACACCGTGGCCAACGGCCACCTGTGGGCCGACGGATTCGCGGGTTGGGGCGTCCTCGGAGTCTTGATCGTGTCGCTCTTGGGGGCGCTGATCTTCTGGATCATGGACAGCGTGGCCGCAGGGAAGGATCCGCGTTTCGTGATTCTCGTTTTCAGCGTCGGCGGCATGAGCCTGGCCAACGCTTCCCTCTTCACCTGGATGCTCACTCATGGAATTGCCGCGACCATCGTGCTACTCTACCTCCTGCCCAAGGAACGAGAACCCGGACGAGACATGGAGCAAACGGCCCGAGGCGGGCGACGCGGGGGAGCGCAGGCTCCCCGGGAGGACGGCTGAGGGGATGGTTCCCGAGGCGAACTCGGTGTTTCTGACCAACGCGTCGGGCGACACAACAAGCCGGGATTCAGAAGGATCGGTAAGCGTGGTTCGCCGGGTCGCCTATCTGCGACTTGGATCCGCGGTATCCGCCCACGTCATGGGAATCGTGGGCGGACTGCGCGAGCTGGGCTGGAACGTGGAGATGTTCGAGCCCCCGGCCCTCGCTCCCGGCCGGCGACGGACTCGCACGGCGCACGCCTTCAGCTTTATCTCGGTGCAGCTGCGCCTGTGGTCGGCGGGCCGGCGCTGGGACGCGATCTACATCCGCCATCACCCGGCGGCATTGGCCACCGTGCTCTGGGCGAAGATGCGCCGGATTCCGGTGCTGCAGGAAATGAACGGGCCGTTCGAGGACTGGGTTCTCGGCACGAACATCCCTCCCCTGGTCCGTCGCTGCATCCTCTGGGTGGCCCGCGCCGGCATCAAGGGCTCGGGAGCGGTGGCGGTCGTCTCCCCGGTCCTGCGGCGTTCCCTGCTGGACAGCGGCCAGCAACGCAACGTGCACCTGATCCCGAACGCCGCCGATCCGCGGGTCATGCATCCCGGGGCCACGACGAGGATCGAGGTGCAGAGGCCCTACGCGGTCTGGTTCGGGTTCATGGGCTGGTGGCAGGGGATCGACACGCTGCTGGACGCCTTCCACTGCCCCGAGTGGCCCCGCGAAGTCCGATTGTTGATGATCGGAGACGGGCCCGAAAGGCCGCGGGTCGAGGCCGCGGCGGCGGGCGATCCGCGACTCGTCTGGCTGGGCCAGCTTCCGCCGGCGGACGTGGCGGCGTTGACCGCGGGGAGCCTCGCGGGACTCAGCCCGCAGAACGACCGATTGGGGCGCTCCTCCCTCGGCGGCATGAGCCCGATCAAGTTCTTCGAGACCATGGCCTGCGGCGTGCCCGTGGTGGTGACCGATTTCCCAGGTCATGTCGAGATCGTGCGCGAGGGGCGGTGCGGGCTGGTCATACCGGCCGACGATCCCCCCGCGCTGGCCCGCGCGGTCGCAGAGTTGTGGCGCGACCGCGGGGCCGCCGCGGCCATGGGGAGGCGGGGGCGCGCGCTCGTCGAGTCGCAGCATTCATGGCTTCATCGGGCCAGGAGCACGGCCGCGCTGCTCGATTCCTTGATCGCGGCCGCGGGCCAGCGGGGAAGAAATGGATCTTAGGAACAGGAGAATCGTGGTCACCGGGGCGGGTGGCTTCCTCGGCGAGCACCTCGGCGCGAGCCTCTTGCAGCGCGAGCTGCCCTTCACCGGAGTCACGCGGCGCGACTACGACCTCGAGGATCAGCAGGCGGTGCGGCGGATGTTCCACGATCTGCGGCCCGAGATCCTCTTCCACCTCGCCGGATACGTCGGCGGCATTCTGGCCAACCGCGACTATCCGGCGGAGTTCTTCCATCGCAACGCGATGATGAACGTCTGCACCTTCCACGAGGCGTGGCGGGCGGGCGTGGAGAAGATGATCTGCGTCCTGGGCGGGTGCTCCTATCCGGCGCAGGCGCCCAATCCGATCCGCGAGGATTCGATGTGGAACGGCTACCCGCAGCCGGAGAGCGCGCCCTATTCCCTGGCCAAGAGGATGCTCATCGTGCAGTCGGAGTCGTACCGCCGCCAGTACCGCTTCAACAGCATCGTCATGGTCCCGGGGAACATGTACGGCCCGCACGACAACTTCAGCCTCACCGCCTCCCACGTCATCCCGGCTTTGATCCGAAAGGTGCTCGAGGCCAAGGCGGAGAAGCGCGACCGGATCCCCGTCTGGGGCTCGGGCCACGCGGTGCGCGATTTCATCTACGCCGGCGACGTGGCCCAGGCCCTCGTCCTGGCCGCGGAGACGTACGACGAATCAGAGATCATCAACCTCTCGAGCGGCGAGCCGACCCGGATTCGCGATCTGGTCGAGACGATCGTCCGCCTCTGCGGGTACGCCGGTGAGGTGGTCTGGGACACCTCCATGCCCGAGGGGCAGATGCAGAAGCTCTTCGACGTCGAGCGCATGCGGCAGCGGCTCGGTTACACGCCGGCCACCCGGCTGGAAGAGGGGCTCCGGATGACGATCGAGTGGTTTCTGCGGCACCCGGCCCGGGCGAGGCTTTGAGAACCGCCATGCGGATCCTGATTGTTTCCCCGAACTACTGGCCGGAGAACTTCAGCGCCGGGATCTATGTGACCGAGCTGGCGGAGGCGCTGGCCGGGATGGGGCATGAAGTGACCGCGCTGGTGCCGTTTCCCAACTACCCCGAAGGCAGGGTGCGGGACGGCTATCGCGGGCGGTTCTTCCAGACCGAGCGGCACAACGGCGTGCGCATCTGCCGTTGCTTCATCCTCCCGGTCCGCCGCGAGCGGCCGCTCCTGCTGCGCGGCCTCGGGGTGATCTCCTTCTCGCTCACCTCGCTCCTTTACGCCCCCCTGGTCGGGCGCGTCGATCTCGTCTACTCCCTCTCGCCTCCGGCCACGCACGTGCTTGCGGGATGGCTGGTCAGCCGGTTGTACAAGGCGCGGCTGGTGATCGGGGCCAAGGATCTCCTCTCCGGGTGGGTGGCGGCCCAGGGGAGAAAGGCGGGCCTGGTCGTGCGGTTCGGGGCCAGCCTGGAGCCGCGCATGTTTGGCGCCGCCGACCAGGTGCAGGTGATCAGCCAGGCCCACGCCCGCTACATGGAAAGCCTGGGGATCCCGCAGGGGAAGATCGCCTGCATCCCCGACTGGGCGAATCCGGAGACGGTCTTCCCGCGCCCCAAGTCGAATTCGTTCCGCAGCGGACTCGGGCTGGAGGGCCGCTTCCTGGTCCTGTATTCCGGCAGCATGGGCTACTCGTCGGCCCTGGAGTCGGTGATCGAAGCCGCAGAGCAGCTCCGGGACACCCCCGATTTCGTCTTCGTCCTCGTGGGCGAAGGGGTCAAGCGGCCGCTCTACGAGCAGATGGCCCGGGAGCGGGCCCTCAGCAACGTGATCTTCCTCAACCTGCAGCCGCCCGACGTCTTCCCGCACGTCCTGGCCAGCGCGGACGTCGCCCTGATCACCTTGACCACGGTCGCGACCCAGGTCTCGAGCCAGGGGAAGATGTACAACATCATGGCCGCGGGCCGGCCGATCCTGGCGGTGATGGAAGCGGAGGCCGCGGGCGCCGACCTCATCGTCGAGGAAGGGTTCGGGGCGGTGGTTCCGCCGGGGAACGCTGGCAAGGTGGTGGCGGTGCTCCGGAGCTGGCACCAGTCGCCCGGGATGCTGGAGGCCTATGGCGAGCGGGCGCGAGCGGTCTTCCTCGACCGCTTCACGCTGGATGTCTGCAGCCGGAAGTTCGATCAGCTCTTCCGCCGCGTGGCGCAAACCGCCGATTCCGTCTGACGGCGCTCCGGGATCAGGCGCGGAGACGGGCACCAGGGGAGCGGACCGGGCCGGGAACGCGGCCTCGATGGGTTGGAGGGCGAAGGATGATCATCACCAGGACTCCGGTCCGGATCAGCTTCCTCGGCGGAGGCACCGACTACCCGGATCACTTCACCCGCCACGGCGGGATGACCCTGACCGGCGCGATCGACAAGTATTCCTACGTCAGCGTCAACCCTCTCTGCGGCCTCTTCGACTACCGGCTACGCATCAGCTACTCGAAAACCGAGCTGGTCAATGAGATCAACCAGGTGGAGCATCCGGCGGTGCGCGAGTGCCTGCGCTTCCTCGGGCTGCACCACGGGATCGAGATCCACTACGTCGGCGACCTGCCGGCGCGCACCGGCATGGGCTCCTCCTCTTCCTTCACCGTCGGCCTGCTCCATGCCCTGCACGCCTTCAAGGGGGAGCTGGTGAGCCAGGTCCGCCTGGCCGACGAGGCGATCCACGTGGAGCAGCGGATGATCGGGGAACGGGTCGGCTGCCAGGACCAGTACAGCTGCGCGCTGGGCGGGGTGCGGGTTCTCTCCTTCCTGCGCGACGGGTCGATCCGCCAGGAGCCGCTGGCGGTCAAGAGCGAGCGCCTGCGCGAGCTGGAGGAGCGGCTGATGCTCTTCTACACCGGCGTGACCCGGCACGCGCACGAGATCCTCGACGAGCAGATGGACCGGACGCGGCGGGAGGAGAACACGGGCGACCTGACCGCCTTGGGCAAGCTGGTGCCGGAGGGGATCAAGGTCCTTCTGGGCGAGGGGCCGCTCGATGACTTCGGCGCGTTGCTGCACGAAGGGTGGCAGATCAAGCGCCGGCTCTCGACCCGGGTGAGCAATGACCGGATCGACTTCCTCTACGAGCGGGCGCGCTCGGCGGGCGCGGTCGGGGGGAAGCTCCTCGGCGCCGGCGGAGGCGGATTCCTTCTTTTTCTCGCCCAAGCGGGTCGTCGGGACGCGGTGCGCGAAGCGCTCGACCTGCAGGAGGTCTCCTTCCGCTTCGAGAACGAGGGGACGCGGCTCGTGCACTACCAGGGGTAGGCCGCCGCGGGCGCTCTCATCGTTGGTCCCGGACCAGGGCTTCGCGGCATGATCGGCGCCGGATACGTGCCGGCATTCGCGGCGTTGATCGGCCATCGGCCCCGCGACGGCGCTCGTGGCGTTGATCGCCGTAGACGGCCCGTCCCTGATCGGGTATTAACTGAGGATGTCCAGTCCGTAGCGGGGCATGGGTACCGACCAAAACCCGAGCGCACGAACACGGGGTCATTCCGGAGACATGAACACGCCGTCCATCCGACGTCGCGGCTCGCGCGTGCCACCTGAGGCGCCATCGGCGATCGCGCCCCTCCTCCTGATCGGACGGGACGAAAGCCTGTTTACCGAGGACCTGGCGGACGTCGAGGAGACGCTTGCCGCCATCGTCCACCAAAGCTCTTTCCTGGTGGTCGGAGCCGCCGGCTCGGTCGGACAAGCGGTCACCCGGGAGATCTTCCGGCGAGACCCGCGTCGACTCCACCTCGTGGACATCAGCGAGAACAACCTCGTCGAACTGGTTCGGGACCTGCGCAGCTCGACCGGCTACACCACCGGAGAGTTCCAGGCCCTGCCGCTCGACTACGGGTCGCCGGAGTTCGACGCGTTCCTGGCCGAACAGGGATCCTACGACTACATCCTGAACCTCAGCGCCCTCAAGCACGTGCGAAGCGAGAAGGACCCGTTCACGCTCATGCGCATGATCCAGGTCAACATCGTGAACGCGGTCGCGCTGCTTGAACGGGCCGCCCGAGCCGGATCGGTGAAGTACTTCGCCGTCTCGACCGACAAAGCGGTGCGCCCGGTCAGTCTCATGGGCGCCACCAAGAGCATCATGGAGAGGTTCCTGGTCCGCTCGCGGCACGATGTCGCGGTCTCGACCGCGCGCTTCGCCAACGTGCTGTTCTCGGACGGCAGCCTTCCCTTTGGTTTCACCCAGCGCGTCCGCAAACGGCAACCGATCGCGGCTCCCAGCGACGTACAGCGGTACTTCATCACGGCCCAGGAGTCGGGACAGCTGTGTCTCATGTCCGCCCTTCTCGGGGGAGACCGCGAGATCTTCTTCCCCAGGCTCGACGGCCGGCTGCGACTGATCGGATTTCCCGAATTGGCGGAACGCTACCTGGAAGCGCTCGGATACCGGCCTCACCTTTGTGAAACCGAAGAGGAGGCGAGAAACCGCTGCGAGGAGCTGATCCCGCAAGGGGAATGGCCTTGTTACTTCTTTTCCAGCGACACCACGGGCGAGAAGGAATCGGAGGAGTTCTTCACGGATCAGGACCTCCTCGACCAGGATCGCTTTCGCGGCATCGGCGTGATCCTTTCGCGGCCGGAATCCGACTCGGAAGCGCTGGCGGCATTTCTTCGCTCGGTGCAACGTTTGCGGGAGTCGGGGACGTGGACCAAACAGGACCTGGTGGAACTGTGCCGGGCCGTGGCGGACGGCCTCAAGCATCGCGAAACCAACCGCTACCTTGACGGCCGGATGTGACCGGACGACGCCACCGCCGGGCCGGCCGAACGCGCGAATGAACCAGCGGACGGAATCCATGAAACGAGCCTTCGACCTCCTGCTCTCCCTCGTCGGGCTCGTCATCTTCCTGCCGTTCGGCCTGGTGATCGCAGCGGTGCTGCGGGTCACCGGCGAGGGGGAGGTCTTCTACCGCCAAGAGCGGGTCGCCCGGGACGGCCAGCTCATCCGCGTCCTCAAGTTCGTGACCATGCTCAAGGACAGCCCCAAGCTCGGATCCGGCTCCATCACGCTCAAGAACGACCCGCGCGTGCTTCCGGTGGGACGTTTTCTCCGGAAGGCCAAGCTCAACGAGGTGCCGCAGCTCTGGAACGTCTTCACCGGTGACATGAGCATGGTCGGCCCGCGGCCGATGACGCGGGAGGACTTCGGGTATTACACGCCCGAAACGGCGCGGCGGATCGTCTCGGTCCGGCCGGGATTGACGGGTCTCGGTTCCGTGGTCTTCCGCGACGAGGAGGCGGTGATCGCGGCGAGCCGGAAACACTGGTTGGACTGCTACAAGGAAGACGTGGTTCCGTACAAGGGTGAGCTCGAGATCTGGTACATCGACCACGCGAGCTTCCTCCTCGACCTGAAACTGATCCTGGTCACGGTCTGGGTCGTCCTCTTCCCGGCCAGCCGGCTGCACCTGAAGCTGCTGCCGGGAATTCCGGAAACGCCGGTCCAGATCGGGCGGCGGGTGCCGCGGCGACACTGATTCGGATCTCGGTAGGGATGAACGGCGCCCGCGAACGGACCCTGGAAGAGCGCATCCTCCTCTGGTGCGTGCGGGACCGTTCCCGGAACGGGCCGCCGGCCTTCCCCGGGGGCGCGGCCGTCTCGCCCGACTGGCCGGCCGTCTTTCGTCTGGCGCTCGAGCATCGGATCCTGCCGCTGGTCTCCGTCCGGCTGAAGGAACCGCCGGACCTTCTCGAACCGGAACCGGGCCGCCGCCTCGAGGAGCTCTTCCGCGGTCAAGCCCGTCGCAGCCTCCTGCTCGCGGCCGAGCTCGTGCGAATCGTCTCCCTCCTGGAGGCGCGGGGCATTCCCGTCCTCTGTCTCAAGGGGCCGGCCCTGGCTCAGGCGGCGTACGGCGACCTGTTGATGCGCCAGTTCACCGATCTCGACTTTCTGGTGCCTCCGTCCTACGTCCAGCCCGCCGCGGCCGCGTTGCAGGAAGCCGGCTTCGCCCGGCTGGTTCCTCTCACGGACAAGGAAGAACGCGTCCATCTTCAGCGCGAGGATGAGCTCACGTTCCGTTTGAACGCCCGCGGATACTCCATCGACATCCACTGGGCCGCCTCGGTCGGCCCGGCGTACCCGGCCTTGCCGGTGGAGGAGCTGTTCGCCCGGCGCGGCAGGACCCAGGTGTTGGATCGGCGCCTGCGGGTGCTCGCCCCGGAGGATCAGGTCCTGTATCTCTGTTTGCACTCGACGCGACACCTGTGGGAGCGGCTGCAGTTCATCTGCGATCTCGCCGCGGTGTTGAAATCGCAGCGGGAGTGGGACTGGAGCGCGCTCGTACACCGGGCGGCGGCGGCGGGTTCGCGTCGGATCCTGCTCCTCGGGCTGGCGATCGTGGACGACGTCACGGGCACGAACTTCGCCGCGAAGGTTCCCCGCGACGCCGGGCTGGACCAGGTCGCCTCCCTGCGGCGTCTCGTCACCGATGATCTGCTCTGGGGCGGCGCCGCCGGCCTGCCGGCCGGATCCATCGGCCGCGAACGCTTCCGGCTTCAAACGTTGGACGGAACGAGGGACCGGATCCGCTATCTGTGCGGCCGCCTGTTCCTGCCGACCGTGGAAGACGTGCAGGCGGTTCCGCTGCCCGGATTTCTCCAACCGCTGCACCACGTGATCCGCCCGTGGCGCCTGGCCGCGGGCGCGGTCCGATGGAGAGCTCGGACCGGTCGGAGAGAATAGTGTCAGGGAAAGACCGCCCGTAGCCTGCGTGATTCACGAACCCCGCTGACGAGCCGGATCTGCCCGCTACGAGCGCGTGGCACCTGCCGAATGCGGCTCAGCCGGCGGACAAGGCGCGGCGGACGGCCTCGATCACGAGGTCGACCGCCTCGAGGGACATCGTCGGGTAAAGCGGCAGGGTCATCTCCCGGCGGGAGATCTCGTCGGCCCGGGGCGTGGCCCCCAGGTTCCGGCCGGCGTAGGCGTGGAACCGGTGCATGTCGGGATAATGGATGCTCGTCTGGATTCCCTCGTCCCGCAGCCGCTCGATCGCCCGCAGGCGCATGTCCTCGGAAGGCAGGAGAACGGGGAAGATGTGATAGGCGGGGACATCGTCGCGGGGAGCGCGGAAAGGAACGACCAGATCGGGCACGCCGGCCAGACCGCGGCGATACCGCTCGGTGAGCATCCGGCGCCGGGCGTTGGCCTCGGGAAGCTTCTCCAGTTGCACCAGGCCGATGGCGGCCCGGATCTCATCCAGGCGGTAGTTGAGTCCGGGCTCGATCACATCGTAGGAGATCGCGCGCCCGAGGTGACGATCGAGGGTGAGCGTGCTCATCCCATGCGAGCGGAGATTGCGCCCGCGCCGGCCGAGGGCTTCCGAGCGCGCCACGAACATGCCCCCCTCGCCCACCGACAGGTTCTTGTTGGTGAAGAAGCTGAACGCGGCCACGTCTCCGAAGGTTCCGCAGCGGCGCCCGCCCCGGCTCGCCCCCACCGCGTGGGCCGCGTCCTCGATCAGGTGGAGTCCACGCTCGCGGCAGAGAGCCACGATCCGCTCCACGTCGCAGGGAAAGCCGGCGTAGTGCATGATCATGACCGCGCGCGTCCGCGGCGAGATCTTGGCCGCGATGTCGGTCGGATCGATGTTCCAGTCCTCCAGCGACGCGCAGTCCGCCAGCACCGGAGTGGCGCCGGCCATCTCCACCACGTTCAGATCGGCCACGAAGGTGAGGCCGGGAATGATCACCTCGTCCCCCGGACCGAGGCCGAGCGCCAGGAGCGCCAGATGCAGCGCCGCGGTGCCGCTCGAGACCGCGAGCGCCTCGGTTCCTTCTCCGAGGAACTCCGCGAACCGGTTCTCGAAGGCGATGGTTTTCTCGCCCATCGTGATCCAACGGCCGGCCAGCACCTCCATCGCCGCCCGCTCCTCGCGTTCGTCGTAGTTGAGCTCGAAAAGCTGCACCTTCCAGCGGGTCATGGGATTGCCATCCATCGACTGCGATCAGGCCGGCCGCAGCCTGCGGTAGATCGCCAGGCCAAGCTCCAGCGCGAATGCGGCTACGAGCGCGAGGAAGCCGGAGCCGACGGCTCCGAGAACCACGGTGCGGAACCGGCGCGGTGAGGATCGGAAGAGAGGGGGAGAGGCCTTCTCCAGCACGGTGACGTTGGCGAGATTCCGGAACTGTTCAATGCGGGCAACCTCGTACTGGCCCTTCAGCGTCAGAAAGAGCTGTTCGTAGATCGTCACCTGGCGGTTCAGCCGCGACTCCTCCAGCATCAGCTCGGGCGAACCGGCGGTGACCCGATTGTGCTCGCGAAACGCCTCCAGATTTTCCTCCGCCGTGGCCAGCGAATCCTGGACCTCCGAGATGCGCCGCGCCACGAACCGGACCTTGTCGCCGGCCTGGGACGACTGAAGGATCTGGATGTCGTGGTTCAATTCCTCGACCGAAGCGTTGACCACCGCGGCGGCCAGCTGGGGATCGCGGAAGGTGGCGGAAATGCTGGTCATGCCGGTCCTGGGATCGTAGAGGACCTGCACGAGTCTGCGGGAGTACCGGGAGACCGCGCGTTCCAGCCGCCTTTGCGGCTCGCCCTTTTTCACCTTCAGGAAGTCGAGGAGCGTGACTTCGCCGCCGCCTGTGACCGGGTAGGTTCGCGTCAGGAGTCGCGCGGTCAGGTCGTGGCTGCTGAGCAGGTCGGGGAAGAGCAAGGAGAGGTTCGTGCCCGAGCCTCCGAAATTGAAACCGAATTGGCTGGCGGCGCCCCGAAGCCCGCCGAGCGCCTCGAACTCGCTCGAGGTTTCCATCAGATTCGAGGGGACGACCTTCGATTTCGCGGTATAGAGGTAGGGCGAGAAGACCGCCGTGGCGAGGGAAAGGACGGTGCCAAGGGCGGTGATGCCGATCAAGAGCCGCCGGCGGCGATAGAGCAGCGCGAGCAGGTCCAGAATCGAGATCTCAGGAAACCCTTTGTCCTTCTCCGCGCCCACGTCCTCTGGATTCGCGCCCGGATGCGAGCTTGCCGGCACTCCCGTCCCCCTTTTTCCCTGCTGCGCGGGCATGATGGCACAGGCGGGCGAGGATGGCAACCTTCCCCGGCGCCCGCTACACTGCGACGTGGCCCGGATTTCCCGCCGGGGGTACTCGACCGACCCGGGACCGGACGGAAACCCGGCCGCGTTCTCTCCGCTCGGAGATGCCCCCGAGCGGCGCACGGGGATCCCGAGCGGGCGAAGGAATCGCGACCCGCCCGATCCAGGCAACACCGGAGATCGATCATGGAAACTCGCCAAGCCCGCCTTTTCCTTTTCTCCTGGCTGCTGGTCCTGCATGCGGCCCTGTCGCCGGCCGCCCGGGCCGACGCGCTCCCGCAGTTTCTCCGGCGCCCCGACATCCACGGGGACGAGGTCGTCTTCACCAGCGAAGGAGATCTCTGGCTGGGATCCATCGAGCACGGCTCCGCGGAGCGCATCACCTCGGACGAGGGGACCGAGGGGCCGGCGCGTTTCTCGCCTGACGGGCGGACGATCGCCTTCACGGCGCAGTACGACGGGGGCACCGACGTCTACCTGATGGACGTGACCGGCGGCCTCCCGCGCCGCCTCACCTGGGATCCCAGCGGCGCGATCGTGCTCGGCTGGACGCCGGACGGGCTCTTCGTGATCTTCCGGTCCCGGCGCGATTCCCCGACGGGAAGGAACCGCTTCTGGACCGTGCCCGCCGCCGGAGGGCCGGCCAGCCTGCTTCCCGTTCCCTATGGAGAATTCGCGGCCCTGAACGCGGATGGCAAGCGGCTCGCCTATGTCCCCGTCAGCGCGGAGTGGCAGCACTGGAAGCGTTACCGCGGCGGGGAAGCCGACGACATCTGGCTCGCGGATCTCGCGGCGCACACGTTCCGGCGCCTCACCACCGACCCCGGGGTCGATACCGAGCCGGTCTGGATCCAGGATCAGATCTACTTCGTGTCGGAACGCGGCGGCCGCTTCAACCTCTACCGGCTGGATCCGGCCGGCAGCGCGGTCACGCCGGCCACGACTTATACAGATTATGACGTGCGCTATCCGGGGACGGACGGAACCCGGGTGATCTTCGAGCACGGCAACGGGCTCGCCCTGTATACGCCCGCCACCGGCCGCGCCGAGGACCTGCGCTTTGACCTTCATTCCGACCGGATCCACGAGCGCGAGCGCCGGGTGCCCGCGCTCCACGACCTCTTCGGCGTCGCCCTCGGTCCCACCGGGAGGCGTCTTCTGGTTTCGGCTCGCGGCCAGATCCTGAGCGCCCCGACCGACGAGGGGGACGTGCGCACGGTGGCGTCCCAGCCGGGAAGCCGCTGCCAGTATCCCGCCTGGTCCGCCGACGGCAAGCAGATCGCCTTCGTTTCGGACCAGTCGGGCGAAGAGCAGGTCTGGGTCGAGCCCTCGTCCGGCGGCCCGGCCCGCCAGGTTACGCGTGATCACGAGGGGCCGCTCGGGCCGCTCACCTGGTCGCCGGACGGAAGGTGGATTGCCACGAGCGATCGGGAGATGCGGATCTTCCTCGTGGAGGTGGCCAGCGGAACCATGACGAAGGTGGATCAGGCGGACCGCGGCGGCTCCTACGACCTGGTTCTCGATTCCTACCGCTTCAGCCCGGACGGCAAGTGGCTCGCCTACGCGCGGCAGGAACCGAACTGGAACTGGACGATCCGCCTCTATGACATCGCCGGAGGCAAGTCGGTCCAGGTCACGAGCCCGGAGATGAACAGCTCGCAGCCGGCCTTCGATCCCAAGGGCAAATATCTCTACTTTCTCTCCGACCGCGCCTTCGATCCACGCACCGTCAACGTGAACCGCTACTTCAGCTACGACCGGTTCACCAAGGTCTCGCTGGTTACCCTGTCCCGCAAGGAGAAATCTCCCTTCCTGGTCCGCAACCTCACGGAGGGGACTCCGCCCGATTCCATCGACAACCCGTGGGATGCGGCCGCGGCCGGGGAGAAGGACGCGGGGCGCGGCGGCCAGGGAAGTCACGACGGTTCCGATAAGAACGCCGGGGCGCGAGGACACCACGGCGGGAAGGGCGATACGGAAGAGCCGCTGCCGAGGATGACCGTGGATCCGGAAGGGCTGGCCGACCGCGTGGTCGAAGTGCCGGTGCCGGCCGACCACTACGCGCGCGTCGAACCGGTCGCGGGGCGGCTTCTCCTCCTGACCGCGGGCGGCGGCGAACGGCCGTCCGGTCTCGAGTACCAGCTCCGCGCTTTCGACTTCAAGAAGAAGGAAGTCAAGGTGGTGCTGGATTCCTTGAGCGATTTCCAGGTGTCGCAGGACCGCAAGAAGCTCCTGATCCAGGTTCGAAAGACCTTCACCGTGGTGGACGCCGGCGCCGACCAGATCAATGGCGACGGGTCCGACGACCGAAGCGACGACGGACACGGGCGCGGAGAACACCGGAAGCTTCACGTCGATACCGGGGCCTGGGAGCTGACCGTCGATCCGGCCGCGGAGTGGAGCCAGATCTTCCACGAAACGTGGCGGATCGGCCGCGACTTCTTCTACGACCCCGGCATGCACGGGGTCGACTGGAACGCCGTGAAAACCAGATACGAGGCGCTCCTTCCTGCGGTCGCGGATCGGAGCGATCTCAATTTCATCCTCGGAGAGATGATCTCCGAGCTGAACTGCGGCCACGCCTACGTCTTCGGCGGAGATCTTTCCGATCGGCCGAGGCTTCCCATGGGATACCTGGGAGCGGACCTCGAGGCGGTCCCCGGATCGACGCCGGCCTATCGGGTGACCCGGATCTTCCCGGGCGACGGGTTCGACCTCGAGGCCCGTTCGCCGCTGCTCACTCCCGGCATCGCGGTCAATCCGGGCGACTACATCCTGGAGGTGGCGGGGAAGCCGGTGCGCGCGGATCAGGACATCCAGGCCCTGTTGGTTGGAACCGCCGGCCAGGCGGTCGTTCTGACGGTGAATTCCACACCCTCACTGACGGGCGCGCATGAAGTGCTGATCAAGCCGATGGACAGCGAGAACCGCGCCCGGTACTTCGACTGGGTGGAGAGCCGCCGCGCGTACGTGCGCGAGCACGGCGGCGCAAACTTCGGCTACCTGCACATTCCCGACATGGGGGACGGTGGTTTGCGCGAGTTCGCCAAGCACTACTACCCGAACCTGGACAAGGACGCCATGATCTATGACGTGCGGCAGAACGGCGGCGGCTTCATCGACGGAATGCTGCTGCTTCAGATGGCGTCCAAGCCCTACACCTGGTTCAAGCCGCGCTACGGCGCTTCCTGGACCCGCCAGGACTGGGCCTTCGCCGGCTACGCCGCGGCGCTGTGCAACGACCACAGCTTCTCGGACGCGGAGGAGTTCTGCGACGCGTTCCAACGGCTCAAGCTGGGACCGGTCATCGGCGTGCGGAGCTGGGGGGGCGAGGTCGGAAGCGGCGGAGGCTATCCCCTGATCGACGGAGGCCGGGTCTACATTCCCAACTACGCGGAATGGGCGCCCGACGGCAAGTGGGTGATCGAGGGAACCGGCGTCGTCCCTGACATGGTGGTGGAGGATGATCCGACCGCGCTCATGGCGGGCAAGGATCCGCAGCTCGATCGGGCCATCGAGTACCTGAAGGAGAAGTTCCAGGCCGAACCGATCGTCAGACCGGCGCCGCCTCCGTTCCCGAACAAGGCCGCGGCCGGATCGGAGACGAAGACGCGCTGAGCCGGCGCGGGATCACTCCTCTGTTCCCGCGACGGCTTCACCGCCGGTGGTCGCCGATCCATCGCCACCCGCCGCGGGAAGGACCGGTTCCGTTCCGTGGCGAGGGGCGGCCGGGTCCGGGTGAGGGTCGGGCGCGGCGGCGGAGGGCGGCGTTGTCCGGCCTCCCCGCGATCGCCCGCTGGAAAGCTGGACCGACGCGTTCCCGATCAGATCGTCCGCCAGCTCCCGGCTGGCCTCGCGCGCAGCCCGCTTCCACTTCTTCCAGCGTTTCCCCTCCAGCTTTCGGAGAGCCGCGGGGAACTCCTCTCGCAGACGTCGAGCCCGCGCGGCATGCAGTTGCGCCATCTCGGCCGCGGCTCGGCGGGCGGGTTCCGGCAGGGAATCCCCTTCTTCCGCGATGAGGCGCCGGAGAAAGGCCATGGACACCTGATCGTCCTGGTGCAATCCGAGGATGTCCTGGATATCCCGGAGCGCCTCGATCAAAGCGCGGGCCGGCGGGCCGTAGATCGGCTGGAGAAACTCCAGGGCATACCGCAACCGCTTTCCCCGAATGCGAGCCGCGTGATAGCTCGGCGCGGGGGACGAGACCTCGAGGCCCTTCGCGGTCTTCATGAACTTCCGGCGGCCGGTTCGGATCAGGATGGGACCGGCCGCCCGGATCGGAAGCGACGCCGCAGGCCGCCGCAGCCGCATTCCGCCCTGGAGCTGGCGCTCGACCGCGTCCCGAAGAAGCAGGAAGCGCCGGGAATCCAGCAGGCGGATCATCTCGACTCGAGCCGCCTGCCTTCTCTCTCGAAGAAGATCGAGCACCGGATCGAGATCGCGCTCGGTCGCCGTGATGAGCTGCCGCGCCCACTCCTCCATCTGCTGGATGCGCACGTCGAGATCGCGAACTTCACCCAAGGTCTGGGCCAGCAAGCGGAGCTCTTGGCGCCAATGCGTCCCGGGAGGCAGCGCGTCCGTGAAGAGGCGAAGCGCGGCGCGCATCCGGCGCGAGGCGACCCGCATGTCGTGAAGATGTTCCGGGTCGTCTCCCAGGCGGGTTCCGGGTTCGTGCCACAGAAGAGCCGCGTACTGCTTGCGCAGGACCGCCAGCGCGACCTCCCCCAGGGTCATCGCCGGGTCCGGCTCGGTCGGGCCGAGGTCCCTTTTCCGGGTCGGGTCGTGTCCCTCGGCACTGAGGGCCCACTCGAACTTCGATTCCCCGGCCTCGACCAGCGAAACCGCCTCTTTCAGACGGTTCACAAAATCGATCAGGGAGGCCGGCTCACCCGTGGCTTCAATCTCGACCCGGAGCAGCTCCCTCGCGCGCTTCGCCCCATTCTCGGCCGGGGGCAGACCTCTCTTCGTTTCGAGAGGAACACCGTGACGCCGGCCGCCGCGCGGCTTCGCTCCGAGATCTCCCACCGGATCGGGTCGTTCCACCAACGCGCTGTGATCCAGGGTCGCTTCCCCTTCCGTCACGCCATCCCGCACCAGCGCGAAGCACTCGCGATGGGTGCGGATCGCCGCGATCGCGCGCAGCTCCTGGGGATGAAGGATCAGCCTCAGACGATCGCTGACCGGTCCGTTCGCCTGGAACAACCGGTCCAGGAGCGCGGCCGGCTCGGAATCCGGTTCCGCCGCGCTCGGGGGTCCGGGGGCATGCGCCGCGGAGCGCTGGATCTCCGAGCCCTCCCGTTCGATCGGCTGGGTAATCTCGCGCCGGACGGCTCGGCCATCCTCCGGAGGGCGTAGCTCCTTCAGCGTCGCTTCCGAGCGGCCCTGGGCCGTTCGGATCCTGAGCGCATATCCGGCCCGAAACACCTTCCAGTCCGGGGTGTCCAGGTAGAGGTCCAGGTTTTCCCTGGCACGGGAAACCCCGACCGTCAGCTCAGGGGGCTCCGGAGCTTCGCCCGCACCCTTCCGGCCCGCCCGCGCCAGCTCGCGTTTGTCCGGCAGGGCCGGCAGGGGCTCGTTGGCGTCGGGCGCGACCGGTGCAGGTCCGCCGGTCCCGGCAAGGCGAAGGAACCACTCGCGCACCGGTTCGAGGTCGCTCGCGTCGAACTGCCATTCGGTTTCGAACTGATCCACGGCGGCTGCAGAGATGCCATTATCCATGCAAAGATGATACCATAGCCGGATCGGCTCGCGCCGATTTGAAACCTGCGGCGCGTTCAGCAGGCGTGCAGGTGCCGGCAAAGGCGGAAGTTACCGGGGGCGGCCCGTCCGAATCGCCCGGTCCGGCCCAGGGATGGAGCGTTGCCGTGGATGAATGCGAGACCGCCGAATTCGTCCCGAGATTCCCGGGAGGCTACAAGGTGGCCTTCGTGGGCGCTCATGGAGTCGGCAAGACCACCTTGTGCTACGAGCTGGCCGCGTGTCTCAAGCGCCGCGACCTGAGGGTCGATCTGGTCAAGGAAGTGGCGCGCGAGTGCCCTCTCCCGCTCAATCAGAAGACGACGATCGACGCCCAGGCCTGGATTCTGCACACGCAGATTGCCCGGGAGATCGAAGCGGTCCTCGGCCAGGACATCCTGGTTTGCGATCGGAGCGTGCTCGACAACTATGCCTACCTCGTCGAGAAGTTCGGCCGCCTGGAACCGTTCGATTCCCTGGTCCGACATTGGCTGCCGGGATACGGTCTTCTCGTCTGGGTTCCGGCGGTGGACGGCCTCCGGTTCGACGGACTTCGCGACACCGATCGGAAATACCAGCGGAGGATTGAAACCGTCATCCAGGCCCTGATCGAAACCTTCGAGGCGCGGCCTCTCCGCCTCCGGCCGGACGATCGCGGGAATTGGATCGCCACCGTTCTCTCGCACCTTCCCCGGCCCGCTCAGCTCTCCCTTTTTCGTGAGCCCGAGCCGGGGGGTTAGCTTGTCACATGGCCTGGAGCACTTCGAGCTTCGTGACCGGATGGATCTCCTACATTGCGAACCCCGTCCTGGTTCCATTGGGACCGTCCGTTTCCGCTCAACAACGCCGGAACGCGGGCGGGCCGAAGCCCGTCCCGCGTTCCGTCTACGGTCGGTCCGGGGATCAATTACGGAATCAGCACCATCTTTCGAGAGATGACCTTTCCGCCGCTGCGCAGCCGATAGAAGTAGGTTCCGGCCCCGACCGGGCGGCCGGCGTGGTCCCTCCCATCCCAGGTGTAGGCATGGGGGCCTGCGCTGAGAGGTCCGGACGCCAGCGACCTCACGAAACGACCTGCCACATCCATGATTTCCAGGTTCACGGCCCCGTTCGAAGGCAGCTCGAAGCGAATCGAGGTGGCCGCTCCGAACGGGTTCGGACGGTTCTGGTCCAAAGCGACGCCCACCGCCACCGATCCGGGCACTCCGCCGACGTCGTCACACCCCGGCGCATTGTAGTCCGGCGTGATGTCGCCGAACTCGCCCGTCCTCGGCAGGATCTTGTACATGCCGAACGGTCCGTAGACCACGCCCGTCACGTCGATGATGTTCCCGGGGCACGGGTTGTACTCAACCAGATTTCCGCCCAGCCCGTTCAACTTGACCCACGCCGTATCGACGTACGCGCCCTGCTTGATCGGGAACTCGTGGAAATAGGGTCCGCCGATTCCCGGAATCGAATCCAGGATGGTCGCTTGCGTCAGATGCACCAGACAGCCCTCCCACGGCTCGCCCGTGTACGAGCCACGGAACGGAAGCTGATGGGCGGTGATCGTGTTCACCACGATCGGCCGCTTGTGCCCCAGCACCTGGAAGTTGTCGCAGCCCGTGTGATAGTCGAACTCCGTGTCGCCGTTGTACTCGGCCACGGCGCCCGTGATCTGCACCGAGTCGCCCACGGCCACGACCGCCGAACCCGTCGAGACCCGCGAATACAGACCATGCCAGGCCGTCCCGTCGCCGTCCTGCAGGTAACAGTACTTCCCATCCAACGCCGTCACCCGGCCGGAGATGGTGCAGACGTCCCCGACCAGCGGAGAAGCGTCGTTCTGGGCCGGGTTCGCGACGTACTGGATCTGGTAGATCGAGGTGAAGCCATCCAGGAAATTGAAGGTCTCGTTCGGATCCATCAGGATGAGACCCTGTTCCGACTTCACGCCGCTCACGATGACTTGGTCCGGATTGGCGTTCGGCAGGTAGTCCGTGGTCAGATGCACCACGGTGTGGTCCTTGTTGTCCCGCTTCGCCGTATAGATGGAGTAACCGGAAGCCAGCTCATAGTTCGCGGGGTTATTCGCCGTGGTCGAATCCACCCCCACGCCGAACTCGACGTTCATCGTGGTGTTGCCCGTGCAGTAGGCGCCGTCCAGAACGGGCTTGCAGCCGTAGCTGTAGAATCCAAAGTCCGTCAGGCAGCTGCGCGGCGCCAGCTTCCGCTGGCTGTGGTCGTACTCCATGATTCCCTGAACCCAGTAGAACTCCGTCAGCGGCGGGAAGTTGTCGTACTGGAAATCGTCGCCCACCTTGGCCGAGTGATGAAAGACGGCCAGGGAGTCTCCGGTCTTGTCGTTGTTCGTCTTGAGCTGCCAAATGTTGCTCACCGGGGAGTAGGACCAGAGCGAATTGTCCAGGCTGTCCACCCGAACGAAGACGCACTCGTAGGCCTCTCCCAGCTTGCCCGTGTTGTTGATCTCCGAGATCCGCGTCTCGACCGGGTCGGGCACGGTCCCCGGGCCGACATAGTGCGTCCAGCCGTTGGCGCCGGCCACCGTCTGGTCGATTTCGGACTCCCCGAAGTATTCATTATACGTCCCGGAGACGTTGACGATCTGCCCCTTGTGGCAGGTCTGGTTGGCGCCGGCATAGACCCAGATGCCGCTGTACATCCGTCCATAGACCTTGTCCGGAATCGGTTCCTGGATGAAGAAACCCCAATAACCCACCGCCGTGACCACGACGCTGTCACACTCCACGATCGTGTTCTGCGGAACATGTCCCAGCCGGATGTCGAAGATCCTGGTGTCGGCGTGAGCCGGAATTCCCGCCAGGCCAAGCGCGGCGAGAACCAACGCCAGGACGACCGTCGCACGCGATCTCATGACCGTTACCTCCTCGTTTGTGTAGCCGCGAGGAGAGAGCCCCCGAAGACCCTCTCCTATTGTACAACGGAAGTTCTCCGTTGTCAATGTTGCAAGGACCAGCGATGAGTCGGGCACCGGTGTCTGATCAGACACTTGGTGGCTTGACCAACTCAATCCAGTAACACATGGCGAAACAGGGCGGTTTGGATCCGTCGTCCCTGTGCAAATGAGAAGCCCCGGACCCGCGAGAGCATGAAGGTGACGAGGCCAATCCGGCCTGATCCGTAGGAGTTCATGAGCCCCAGCACCGCCGGCTGTTGCGACTGGTCAGGAGAAATCTGAAGCTGGGGATAGGTTTGCGCCAGATAGCCGGGCGGGACGAAAATGAGGGCCGACGGTCCGGCGTTCAAGGCCACGAAGTCGGCGTCGGGGGATGAGTTGGAGGTCTTGACGGAATCGGGTCCCTGCCCGAGATCGACCTGAAGGATGCTGCGATTCATCACGCCGATGTCACTCCCGATCAAGGCGTCCTGGAACACGGATTGCACGCCGAGGACTTGGCTGCTGAATGGATCGGAGAAAGCGGCCCCCGTGCCCACGGCGTTCGTGGCGATGAAGAGAAATCGACCCCCGGACTGAACGTATTCCCTGATCCCGCTCTCGGCGACGCCGATATCTTGCACCACCGCGGCGTCGTTGGTGACGTCATGGATCGCGCTGTACCATACGACGCCGCGGAACATCTTGAAGAAGGGATAGACGACCTCCGGGGTCTGGAAATGGCCGCGGACCTCGAGGTCTTGGGTGGTGTAGGCGGCGTGCAGGGAATCCATCAGGGCGCGATACGTCGTGTCCTCCACGGCGTAACCGGGAACGGTATGGGGAGCCTCGTCGATCAAGAGGTAATCACCGGTCGGCATGATGACCGACCATTGGTGGCTGAGGATCCCGCTGCGCAGGCCGGCGGCGTCCATGGCCTGGAAATGGACCGTCCAGCGCCCGCTCAGATTGGTCGAGTCGGCGCCGAAGTCCGACTTCTTGAGAACCAGCAGGGTGTCGGAACCATCGACCGTATCCGGAGCCGCGAGATGCAACGCCGGGTCGGGAGTCAGCCAGTAACGGATGTGGCGCACCGTGTCCACGCCGTCCGCGTCATAGACGTGGATCGCGAACGGGGTCACCGGCAGCGTGGTGTCCGGCAGGGTCAAAGTCGCGCTCCAGGCGATGGTGGGCGCTGAATCGCGAACGCGAAAGGTCTGGCTCTTTCCCGGTGTGTCCACTTGTCCGGCGTTGTCGACTGCGCGCACCGTGAAGGTCCGCTCGCCGTAGGTGGCCGCGATGGGAACATCAAAGGTGTCGGTTTCGGCAGTGGTGAAGGCCCAGGTCGAATCGGCGCCCCAGGGCCGGGAATTCGACGGCCGATTCCAGGCTCCATTCCAGCGAATGAGATAGCCGACCACCTGGCCGTCCGGATCCGTGCCCCACCAGTGCAGGACGATGTGATAGGAAAGGGTGTCGAGGCTCGTCCCCTGGATGGACAGATACGTCACCGGCGGAGCGTCCCCGGGCCTGGGCTGCGTTTCCTTGCTGCAGCCCAGGAGGTGCGCCGTCGCCGCGCAGACCAACAGCATCCAGAGCGCGAAGCCGGCCCCGGACGATCGGGCCCGGTCGTTTCCAGGATTCATGGCTTCCCTCGGCTCCTTCACGCGCCCGGCGCCTCGACTCCGGCGATTCCCGGCGTCCTACTTGATGATGAGAAACTTCCCGATCTGCCTGCGCCCCGTGACATGGTCCTCCACCGAGTACAGGTAAAGCCCGCTCGCCACGCCCTGGTCCTTTTGCGTCACGAGATCCCAGGCCGCCATTCCGCCGGAAAGGGCCGGCAGGTCGGATTGCGGATGGCGCGGATCGGTCGGATCGTAGATGCCTCGAATGTCCATGGGAGTGTAGGTGGCGCCGTCGAATTCGATGGTCTTGACCAGATCTCCGGCCAGCGTGTAGATCCGGATGGTGCAGCGGGAAGGCAGATTGGCGAACCAGAGGTAGCGCCCGCGCTCCAGGCTCTGGTCCCAGACGGCGTCTCCCCGATAGGGATTGGGAAAGACCACGACTTTCGGCGCGTCGTTGGCCGAGGGCGCGCCCCCGGGAATGGCGAACGTCCGGTTCTGGCTGATGCCGCTTTCCAGGGAGCCGATGTCGACGTCGCCGTGATCGAACGACGTGACCGCGACGTAGTACCTGAATCCGTCCCGCAGGCCGGTGATGTCGTAGCGGTAGTGATAGACCGCCGGAATCGTAT
The DNA here is from genome assembly GCA_963833505.1 of Candidatus Eiseniibacteriota bacterium. GTDB lineage: Bacteria > Eisenbacteria > RBG-16-71-46 > CAIMUX01 > CAIMUX01 > CAWHYG01. Next base: position 285,254 of record CAWHYG010000005.1, read on the forward strand.
CGCGAACGGTATGCGTCGAGTCGGTCCACCCGATCTGCTCGGGAGCGATCAGACTGTCGCGAATGTCGTCCAAACCCGTGTCGGAGAACACGTGGTCGACCTTGTCGCGCTCGAGAATGAGCCGGAAGTCGCTGTCGAGACGATCCTCGCTGATGTAGACGCGATAGCCCTCGAAGTCGCGTTTGCCGCTTCGCGGGTTCTTGAATCGCTCCGGACCGGCGCCGCTCCAGCGCACGCTGAGCCTTCCGTGGGACGGAACCACGGTCAGGGCGGGGGACGGAGGAGGCAGCGGGATCCGAAAGTTCAGGTCATAGGCGTTCTGGGCCCAGCCCGCGCGATACGCCAGATTCTGCTCGGCCGTGCGGTGGGCCACGTTGTCCGCGGCCCCGCCGAGAAACGCGAACGAGATCACCATGCTGGCGCCGGGCCCCAGGATCGATTCCGGACCGGCCGACACCACCTCGACCGGATCGTCCGTCCCCGGCGTGATCCCGTTGGTCGCGTCCCTGTCCCCGTTGGACAGGATGTGGTAGCGCCAGAGGGGCGATCGGAGCGAATCGGGCTGCCAGTTCCACCAGTTGAAGGAGATCCGCGCGGAATCGGCCGGAACCGGTGGATTCAATCCGAGGAACTGGATGCCGCCCCAGGTCGGAGCCAGGCCTCCGTCGTAGTTGTAGTTGTGCTCGCCGACGTAGTGCAGCGAGTCGGCGTAGATCAGGGCCTTCTTCTTGAACCACCCGCTCGTCCAGTTGGCGTTGGCGGGATCCTTGTATCCCGAGGCCAGCTCAGCGTAGAAGCCGGCATAGACGTCATAGAGCGGGTCGGTGGGACTGAGATTCGTGATCCTGAAATTGGCGAAGACGATGTCATCGAACGGCGGAAAGCTCCAGAGCAGCGTCTCCAGATCAACCCGGATGTTGAGGGCGAGGTGGCGGACGTTGGTGCCCGGTTCGAGGATCTCGGCCGCGGTGTCGGCATAGGAGCAGAGAAAGTCCTGTTCGCTGCGCGCGGTGGGGTCATAGTACTTGTTGTCCAGAGTCGACTTGATCTGGACGACGTCGCCGGGAATCGGCAGGAACTCGCTCGTGATGTTGATGTCGCCGACGCGGCCGTCCACCGTGGCGGTGGAAACCCTGATCTCGTTGTCCACCGTCTTGGCCCCGACCCAGAGTCCGCCCCGGACCATGTGATCGATGTTGGAACCCAAGGGGAACTCGAACGAAGGGGATCGCGAATTGAAGTTGTTGCCCACGAAGCCGTTGTTGTAGAAGCAGAGGCCGATGGCGTTTCCCGAGGTCGTCTCGAAATCCAACGGCACCGATGCCGGCTGCGCCACCGAAAGCGCCGCGGCCGGGGCTTGATGCGACTCCAGAGCCGCGCCGGCCGGCGAAGGCGCCGTCAGCGCCGCCAGCAACGTTCCCAGGACGCCAAGGCCTCCGAGGCTACGGGCCCGGGTCGCGGCGGAGGGAGATTCCGGTTTTCCGCGCAGTTGGAGCATCTCGATTCTCCGTCTACAGGGAATCCGCCCGGACGAAAGCGACCAGGCGGTTGTTGTCGGGATCCGAGGCGAAGACGAGCTTGTCCTGGATCGCAATAAAGCGGACGCTGTCGATGGGCGCACCCATGCCGGCCGGCGGGACCCGGGAGCTGTAGACCGAATCGACGAACGCGCCGCTCAGCAGGTACTTGAGAATCCGGGTGGGACCATGCCCTCCGCCGCTGTCCGCCACGTAGATGAACTGGTGGTCCGGATCCGCGCCCACGTCGACCGGCGCAAGAGGCCGAAGCGACCCCTGCCCCGATACAGGCTCGCCGAAGGAGGTCGCGGTGGCGTCGGTGCGCAGGCGGACCACCCGCTGTTGTTCCGTATCGGCCGCCAGCAGCTCCTCTCCGTCCCAATTGACCCCGTGAGGGTGGATCACGAACCCGCTGCCCCGTCCCCAGGAAGAGATGACGCGCGACAGATGTCCCTCCCGGTCGTAGGCCGCGATCGTGTCCCTGGTTGCGTCCGAGACGTAGACCGTCAGGTTGCTGTCGGCCGCAAGACCTGAGAAATCCTTCCAGTGCGGGTCGGTGAACTCGAAACGGGGCGATCCGCCCGTAAACAGATACCGTTTCACTTTCATGTCCCCCGCGTCGGCGACAAAGACGTAGATGGACTCCTGGAGCGCCACGCAGACTCTCACCGGCTGCAGCAATCCGAGAAACGGTCTGAACCCTCCCACCGGCGGAGGAGTCGGCTCCGGCCGCGAGGTCAGGAATACCTGCAGCCGATCCACCTGCTGGCTGGTGTCGGCCTTGGTGTTGACGATGGCGAAGAGATAGGAGCCCCAGATGGCCAGGTCTCCCGGCGAGGGCAGGCTCCAGGTCGTGTCGTAATGGTACCGGCCCGCCTCCGGAATCGGCTGAGGAGACGGCTGCGGGGGAAGTTTGTACTCCTGGCCGCAAGCCATCGGCAACAGGATCAGAAGGACAAAGAGGAGTCGCCGGAGCCCGGAGCCTGCCGGCCCCGATGAGCCGGAACTCGAACGAGCCTGACGGCACTCTGTCATCCATGGCCCTTCGGTGCGGCCTATCATCACGTGAGCCCGCGCGCGAACGACGTCCGGTTCGGTGCGACTCCTCTCGCCGGCAACAAGCCGCTTCGCTCCACGCCGGCCGGCCGCAACGCCCAATCTGCTTCGCTCCCAGCTCATATGGAAAACCCGATCCCGATCCGGTGGATCGCGCCGAGATGCCCGCCGTCCGTATAGGCGTAGTCCACCGTTCCGCTTCGGCCGCCCAGGCTCAGCCGGAAACCGACGCCCGCCGAGAATCCCATGGCATTCGTCTGGAAGTCGTAGCCGGAACGCAGGGCCACGAGTTCCCGGTACCAGTACTCGAGGCCGCTGCGGAACCCCTCCGCGTTGTCCGCGGAGTGCACGATGTGGCTGACGCTGGTCAGCCGGCTCTGACCCGAGCTCCACGGATCGATGGAGAAACCGAGCTGGAACTGGGTGGGAGGCGTGAACCCGGTGTAGGCGACCGAGGTGTGCAAGACGTTGCTGTCGAAGCTGCCTCCTGGAGTCAGATCGGCTCCGAACTGGGACACCGTCACCGACAGGCGGCTGTTTCGATAGCCCAACGTGTAGATCGATCCGGCGTCGAACAAGATCGCATTGACGACAGGACCGCCGACGTTCGACCCCAGATCCTCTCGAAAGTATTTTGCGGTCACTCCGATGTCGAGACGGTCGGTGAATTCGCGGGCGAATGTGCCGGAGACAAGGAAGTCGGAGTAATCGGTCGAGCGTCCTGTCCCCGTCGGGTCGTATTCCGTCGTCTCTTCGAAACTCGTGCCCAGATAGGCCAGGCCGAAGGCGAATCGCCCCGCCACGGATGGAATCGACCAGGACAACGCCGCCGAACTGATGGTGAGGTCCCCCGGCCACTGCACCGCTCCAGCGGTCAGGGCGGGACTGGCGGGACCATTCAGAATCCCCGCCGGGTTGTAGAAGACCGCGGATGGTCCGGCGGCGACGGCGTCGTACGAGCCGCCCAGACCGGCCGCCCGCGCGTCCAGCCCGATCTTGAGGAACGCTCCGCTGGCCGTGCCCACGCGCTGCCCGCCCAGGTCGGTCTGACCGAACGCCGCCGAAACCGCCCAGCCCAGCGCGGCCAGGACGAAAACCGCCCGACCTCCGAACCGCCGGAATCGCAGCACCCTGGTCATAGATCCACCCCCACTCCCATTCGCAGATAGCGGGGCGCCGACCGCAGGGAAGGATCCGAGTATTTGTTGATGAGGTAGGCCAGGGAATAGCTGGAGTGCGCCAGCGTTCCTTGGCCCACCTGGTAGAGCTTGCCGGTCGCCGGATCGATGCTGCCGACGCTGGTCAGGTTTCGCGCGTCAAAGATGTTATAGGCGCGCAGGCTCAGCTCCCACCGCCGTCCCGCCAGATGAAGGCCTTTGCTCAGGGTTCCGTCCAGCGTGGTCTCGGCCGGGCCGTTCCGGGAGTAGTCCGGGCCGGTCTGGTTTCCCATCACGTCATACGGCGTGTAGGCCACGCCGGACTGCAGCAGATAGTAGAGGTTGAGTTCCACGTCGGCGGGCAGGCGCACGCCCAGGGGGCGCGCCTCGTGGTCCCCTTCGGGGATCTTGTAGTCGAACCAGAGGGTCAGCTTGTGCGGCCGGTTCCACCACATGTTGACTTCGCCGACGTCGGTCTCGGCGGTGTTACCGCCCAAGGCATGGATCAAGGCCAGGTCGTTGGGGTCCGAGTTTTTTCCCCGGGCCAGGGAGTACGTGTACGCGGCTGAGAAAGACGTATGGTTGCCGGACCTCTTGCGCAGCTCGAGTTCGACGCCGCTCGCCCGGGCATAGTCGCGGCTGATGTAGACGAAGTAGCTGCTTTGTCCGGAGGTCGGCAGCGTGACCGTGGCGCTGGTGGGGTAATCGTAGATATCCTTGTAGAACAGCGACGCCTTCACGGCCATGTCCGACTGGAACTGATGCTCCGCTCCCAGTTCGTACTGGACGGAGATCTCCGGGTTCAGATTCGGATTGCCGATGTCGGGGAACTCCTGGCCCGGCTGGGACTGGATGCGCGAATAGACGTAATAGTAGGCGGGCCGTTGGCTGAAGTGCCCGTAGTTGAAGAAGAGATGGTCATGCTCCGAGATCGGATGGGACACCTGGATCCGGGGCGAGAGGTGTCCCTTGTAGCGGTGTCCGAACAGCGAGTGGGTGCCGGCCAGCCACTCCTCCCGGGTGGTTTCGTCATAGGGCGGATGGGCCAGATCCCGGAACTCGTCCTCGACCTGCTGGCCGGGGAACCAGTAGTCGTAGCGCAAGCCGACGCCGGCGATGAGCCCCTCCTGCTCCACGCGATCCTGGACGTAGAACGCGCCCGTGTTCGGCGTGACCCGGAACAGGTCGAACGCCGTGCCCAGCGGGTGTTCCTGGGAAACGGTGGTCGCGTCCAGGCTGAGGTACTGCACCGTCTCGTACTGGGCATGGAGGCCCCAGCGGATGTCGTGCTTCCGCCAGTTCTTGATCCAATCCGAGTCGAGGCTCCAGGTGTCCACAAACTGGTCCCGGTATTCCGTGGCGTCTCCCGCGTCCTTGAAATACGGGCGGTCCAGGTTGCGGTTGACCGCCCAAAGCACCGAGTCGGCCTCGACGTTGTACTGGTTCCAGGAAAGTCCCCGAACGTCCTGGTGCCGGGCCGAGAAGAAGCGGGTTATCCGCAGCGTGTGGATGAGGTCGGACCGGAGATTCTGGATCCAGCTCAAGGAGGCGCTGTTCAGATCCTTGGTCGCGGTGTAATACCGGTCAAACCCGTACTGCCCGGGCGTGTTCGAGCCGAACTCCCACGGATAGTGGTCGACGTTGCGGTCGACCTCGGATGGATCCGTGTCCCCGAATCCCTGATCGAAGGCCAGGCTCTTGGTCAGAGAGAAGCTGAACTTGTGCCGAGTCGAGGCCTTCCAGGCCGTCTTGAAGACTACCCGCCAGTCGTTGTTGGCGCGGGGATAGAAGAAGCTCCCGTATCGGACGTTCTGACCGAGAATGGACTCGTGATAGCTCGAGTCCAGGTGGTCATGTCCGGACACGTCCTTGATCGAGGGCAGGTAGCCGTCTTCGAGGTCTACCCCGACGTCGAGATAGAACGTCGGCCTCGACTGGTCGGCAGCTCCGAGGGGATGCAAGAGAGTGCCTAACAGGCCGAAGGGACCGCCGTACTCCGCCTCGTACAAGCCGGTATGCCGGGTGCCGATGAGCGCGTCCGTCTGTACCCCCAGCCAGCCCTTGTAGCTCTGGGTTCCCTCCTTCAGTTTCGCTTCGATGACGCCGGACAGGGCCTGACCGTACTTGGCATCAAAACCACCAGTGATGATGTTGACCTCGGCCACGGACCGGGCGCTGACGTTGCTTCCGCTGGAGGTGCCCGACAGCAGATCCCGCATCTGGATGCCGTCCACGATGTAGAGGGTCTCGTCGGACCGCCCGCCCCGGATGTGGATCTCGTTGTTCTCACGGGTGACGCCCGGCTGTTGCTCGACCACGCTGTCCAACGTCGGCTGGACCGTCATGGATTTCAGCTCGTTCTCGTCGAAGGAGCGCGTGGTCGAGGCCTTCTTGACGTCCACGAGCGGTCGCTTCGCCGTGACGGCCACTTCCTTCTCGGTCTTGGCCACCGTCTGCTGCAAGCGGAACTTCACTTCGGCCACCAGACCCGCTCCCACCGGCACCGACAGGGACTCGGTCCGGTAGCCCGGACAGGAGGCCTGAACCGTCTGGTTTCCGATCGGCACGTACTTGATGAGAAAGGATCCGTCGCCCTGCGTGAGAGCGCCGAGGGACGTGCCCACGACAATCACGTTGATGTACAAAAGCGGCCGGCCCGATCCTGCATCCGTAACCGTGCCGGCGATCGAGCCGCTTTGCGCCCGGACCACGCCGGGCGCCAGCGAGCAGGCGACTGCGGTCAAAGCAGCTCCGAGCAGGATTCCGAGCCTTCCCGAGGAATGCGATCGCGAGGCGGGGAGATCGGTCCTCGTCGTGGAAGAGCGTCGTTCCATGGATCCCCCTGAAAGACTTCGCGCTCTTGGCGGGCACCGCCGGCGAGGAACCCCGGCCGCTTCGAGCGTCGCCCGACCGGAGCGTCGCGGCGCGTGCCTCCGTCGCCGGCAAGCTAGGGCCGGCTCCGTCCAGCGTCAAAGCGGATTCGACCGCGTCGCGGAGTTGGCACGCCACGGCCATAGACGTCACACGGAGGCGACACCTTTGTAACGCCGGTCGGCGCTGACCTTGCACGTGGACCGTTGATTGGCAGTTATCTCAAGCAGCGAGGGCGATCACGGCCTGCCCAGTCGTAGGGCGCACCCACGTTCTTCCAGAGGTTCGCATACTTCGAGCTGAAATCGGCTCCGGTAATGAGCAGATCCAGATCCCGTCCCGATCAACATCGGCCCAGGTCAGGGATCCTTCCCGCATGGCGGGGAGACTGGGATTCTGCTGGACGAATCCGGTCGATGTGTTGCCAAAGAGGCCCAGAGCCACATCCGATCCGGTGTATTTGCAGAAGATGACATCCAGGTCTCCGTCGTTGTCATAGTCTCCCCAGGCGCAGGAGCTGCGATAGATGCTCATCAGGTTGCCGCCGACCTGGGTGAAGATCCCGGCGCCGTCATTCTGGTAGATCCGCGCGATCCGCGTCTCCGAGTCGACTTCCCCGGTCAGCGCCAGGTCGATGTGCTGGTCGTTGTTGAAATCGCCCCAGGCGGCATCCGAGAAGCAGACGGCGGGAAGGCCATGGGAGCCGTCCGCCGCCAGCGTCCCGGCCGGCTGATTCTTGTAGAAGATCGTATGGCGACTGGTTCCGTCGGTTCCGGTGACGACGAGATCGACGATGCCGTCGCCGTTCCAGTCCGCCCAGGAGACCGATGCCGAGGAGACCCCTTACCTGGTCGCATCCCGATACGTGTTCTTGATGCCTCCCCAGGTTGCGGTCCGGACCGGAACGCAGCACGGCACTTGGCAGCGCAGCATGTTGTAGACGACCGCGGTCATCCAGGCCAGATCGTTGCCGGCCCAATAGGCGACGTAGGAGCTGTTGATGCAGTAATCGAAGTGGCCGGAACTGATCGCCTTGGAGAACAGCATGTGGTAGCCGTCCCCGTTGTCGCACACGATTTCGATGACCGGATCCGTGACGCGGAATTGATAGTAGGACGCGGCAATATTCTCGAACTCATACGTCGCCGGCAATTGCTCCGCCAGGCAGTGGTTCGGATCCACGACCTTGACGTCCGGATAGCCGCTGACCTCGGCCCAGGGAGGCCTTTCGTGCAGGGGCAAGGACCGCACCGCCGCGGTACGATCCGGCGCTAGGGGGCGCCAGGTACCGGACACGGCAAGCGGGCTGCTGCGGGGGCGTCCCCTCATGCTTCACCCGGGTGAAGAGCCGACTCCGCCCCCGCCGGCTCGGGCCCGCCGGTTACGGTGAAACCGCCTCGGGTGGAATCCGTCCCGCTCAGCGACGAGCCGACCCCGATTCCGCCCGAGCGCCGAGGTCGCGAGCCGGCTGCAGATCCTGAAGGGCCTCGACGTCCCAGGTGCCCTCGCGAAGAGTCCGAATGGCGTCGATGACCGCCCGGCTTCCCGAAAGCGTGGTGATGCACGGAACGCCGTGAGCCAGAGCCGCGCGCCGGATGGCCGTTTCGTCGTAGAAGGAATCGCGCCCGAGCGGCGTGTTGATCACCAGCCGGATCTCCCCCGAGGCGATCCGGTCGGCGGCGTTGGGATGGCCTTCGTTCACCTTGTACACGAGCTCGGTCGGGCAGCCGCGCTGGTTCAGGAAGATCGCCGTGCCGCGGGTGGCGGTCAGCTTGAAACCCAGGCTGGACAGGTCGCGGGCCAGAGGGAGCAACTCTTCCTTGTCCAGGTCGTGAACGGTCAGGAAGGCGGTTCCCTCAAGGGGAAGCCGCAGCCCGGCGCCGGCCGCGGCCTTGGCGAAGGCATGGCCGAACGTCGGACCGATGCCAAGCACCTCTCCGGTCGACCGCATCTCGGGACCGAGCAGGGTGTCGACATCCGGAAACCGGTTCGAGGAGAAGACCGGCATCTTGACGAAGATCCGGCCGGCCGGAAGGATGCCGCCGGATGTGGCTCCGCTCGAATCCGGCAGGTTGGCGCGGCTCCGCGCCCCGATCGCGCCCGCCGGCGTCTCGTCTGATTCCGGAGCGTCCGCCTCGTCCGGCTCAAGCCATTCGGAGGGCACCAGCGAACTCATCCTCTCCCCCAGGATCACGCGCGTGGCGAGCTGCGCCAGGGGCAGGCCGCTCGCCTTGCTCACCCACGGCACGGTGCGCGAGGCCCGGGGATTGGCCTCGAGGATGTACACCACATCATCCTTGATCGCGAACTGCACGTTGAGCAGCCCGACTACGCGAAGGGCCCGGGCCAGACGCGCGGTGTAGATCCGCATTGTCTGCTGGTGATTCGGCGGGACCTTGAAGGGAGGCAGCACGCAGGCGCTGTCCCCCGAGTGGATCCCCGCCTCCTCGATGTGCTGCTGGATGCCCGCGATCAGGACCTCGTTCCCATCGGAAAGGGCGTCGACGTCGACCTCGAAGGCATCCTCGAGGAACCGGTCGAGGAACAGCGGCCGCGTGGAGGAGACGCGGAAAGCGGCGCCCAGATACTCGCGCAGTTTCACGTCGTCGTAGATCACCTGCATGGCCCGCCCGCCCAGCACGTACGACGGCCGTACGATCACCGGATAGCCAATGCCACGCGCGGCCTGAAGCGCTTCCTCGGGATTCGAGGCGACAGCCATCTCCGGACGGGGAATCCCGAGCCTGACCAGAAGGCCGCCGAATCGCTCGCGGTCTTCCGCCAGATCGATGGACTCGACCGACGTGCCCAGGATCTTCACGCCGGCGCGCTCGAGCCCATGCGCCAGGTTGAGGGGGGTTTGCCCGCCGAACTGGACGATCACCCCGAGCGGATGTTCCGTCCGGACGACGTGGATGACGTCTTCGAGCGTCACCGGCTCGAAGTACAATCGGTCCGCCGTGTCATAGTCGGTCGAGACGGTCTCGGGGTTGCAGTTCTGCAGGATCGCCTCGATCCCGGCCCGGCGAAGGGCAAACGCGGCGTGGCAGGCGCAATAATCGAACTCGATGCCCTGGCCGATCCGGATCGGACCGCCGCCGAGAATGAGCACCTTCCGGCCCGCCTTCGCGTCCGCCTCGCATTGCAGTTCATAGGTGGAATAGAGATACGGCGTGAAAGACTCGAACTCCCCGGCGCAGGTGTCGATCCGGTGAAAGACCGGCTGGATCTCCAGGACTTCTCGAGTTGCCCGCACCTCCTCCTCGCCGGTGCAGAAGAGCCGCGCCAGGCGCCGGTCCGAGATCCCGAGACGCTTGGCCTCCAAGAGCTGCTCGCCGGAAAGCTCCCGGAGATCGCGGCCGTCGAGGCCCTGCTCGAAGGCGACGATCTCGGCGATCTGGAGAAGGAACCAACGCTCGATTCCGGTGGCCGCGGCGATCTCCTCCACCGAAAGGCCGGGTCCGGCATCGGACGAAACGGCGCGAGAATCTCGAGTTCCTTCCGAGGGCGCCGTGCCGGCGGATCCCTCGTGCCGCGAAGCCGACTCGACGCCCTCCGAGCCGTTCGGAGCCAGGTCGGCGGAGACCGGGCCCTTCGGCGCTCGCTCTCTGGCGAGACGCCGCCAGAGGGCCTCGCGGATCGCGGCGATGCGATCGGGCGAGGGTTCGGACAGCACCTCCTTCAGCTCCGCGTCCTCCAGCGCCTCGATCCGCCGGCGCGTCGAGTCCGTCCCCTCGGAGGTGTCCATCTCGAGCGAGCGCAGCCCCTTCATGAGGGCTTCCTTGAACGTGCGGCCGATCGCCATGATCTCCCCAACCGACCGCATTTGCGTGCCCAGGTGATTGGAGGCGCCGGGAAACTTCTCGAAGTTCCAGCGGGGAATCTTGACCACGACGTAGTCGAGCGCCGGCTCGAAGCAGGCGGGGGTCTTGCGCGTGATGTCGTTCGCGATCTCGTCCAGCGAATAGCCGATGGCGAGCCGGGCGGCGATCTTGGCGATCGGGAATCCCGTCGCCTTGCTGGCCAGGGCCGACGACCGGGAGACGCGCGGATTCATCTCGATCACGAGAATCCGCCGGGTTACGGGATGGACCGCGAACTGGATGTTGGATCCTCCGGTGGCGACGCCGACCCGGCGGATCACGCGGAAGGCCTGGTCCCGCAGCTCCTGGTACTCGCGGTCGCTCAGCGTCATCGCGGGGGCCACGGTGATGGAATCCCCCGTGTGCACCCCCATGGGATCGAAATTCTCGATCGAGCAGACGACGACCGCCTGGTCGTGACGGTCGCGCATGACCTCGAGCTCGTACTCCTTCCAGCCCAGGACCGATTCCTCGATCAGGCACTGCCGCACCGGAGACAGCTCGAGCCCGCGGGTGACGACCTGGATCAGCTCTTCCCGATCGCGGGCGATGCCGCTGCCCATGCCCGCAAGAGTGAACGACGGCCGCACGACCAGCGGATATCCCAGCTCGGCGGCCAGTTCAAGGGCGGCTTCCAGCGACCCCGCCAGGCCGCTTCGCGGCACCTCGAGCCCGATCTCTTCCATCGCCGTCTTGAAGCTCAGGCGATCCTCGGCAAGACGCAGCGCGCCGACGTCCGCTCCGAGCAGGCGCACGCCGTGCCGATCGAGGACGCCGGCCTCCGCCAGCTCGATCGCGAGGTTGATCGCGGTCTGGCCGCCCACGGTGGGAAGAAGCGCGTCAGGTTTCTCGCGTTCGATGATCCGGGCGCAGACGGCTTCCGTCAGAGGCTCGATGTAGGTGCGCAGCGACCCCGGGCCCGCGTTGGCCAGATCGGGATCGGTCATGATCGTCGCGGGATTCGAATTGACCAGGATGACCCGCAGCCCTTCCGCGGCCAGAGCCTTGACCGCCTGCGTTCCGGAGTAGTCGAACTCGCAGGCTTGTCCAATCACGATCGGCCCGGAGCCGAGGACGAGGATCGACCGGACGGACTCATCGCGCGGCATCGGGATCTCCCGTGCCGCCAGGCCGGCCCGACCCCGCGGCATCGGACTGCTCTCCATGGCCTCCGAGCGCTCCCACAAAGTCATCGAAGGCGATTTCCCCCTCGTGCGGTCCGGGCGAAGCCTCAGGATGATACTGGAGGCTCCAGAGCGGCAGCTCCCGATGGCGGAAACCTTCGACCGTCCCGTCGTTCAAGTTCACGTGGGTGACTTCCAGCTCGCCGCGAAGGCTCGACGGATCGACGGCATAGTTGTGATTCTGCGCCGTGATCAGAACGTGCCCGGTCCGCAGATCCTTGACCGGATGGTTGCCGCCGTGGTGGCCGAAAGGAAGCTTCACGGTCCGGCATCCCAGAGCGAGACTCGCGAGCTGGTGGCCGAGGCAGATGGCCAGGGTCGGGAAGCGCTCGACCAGCTTTCGCACCTGCGGCACCATCTCCGCCAGCGCGCTCGGATCCCCCGGACCGTTGGAGAGCACGAGGCCGTCGGGCGCCATCTCTTCCAGCGCCGCCGCCGGCGTCTCCGCCGGAACGACGGTCACGCGGCAACCCCGCACGGAGAGCTGTCGCAGGATGTTGAACTTCACGCCGCAATCGAGCACCGCCACGCGCGGGCCGGATTCTTCGGGACGCCGCACGCCGGCGCGAAGCGTCAAACGCTCCAGCTCGCCGAAGCTCCCGGAGATCTCCCGCCACAGGTACGGAGAGCGGGTCGTGACCGCCGGAACCGCCTGGATCTTCTCCATCCGCGGAATCGCCTGGGCGCGCTCGACGGCCTCGTCCGGATCCTCCACCTGGGTCGTCATCCACCCGCGGAGCGATCCCTTCCGCCGCAGCAGAAGCGTGAGCGCCCGTGTGTCGATCTGGGCCAGACCGAAGCGATCGTGCTCGCGCATCCAGGCCGGCAGGCTTTGGATCGAACCGGGATGGCAGGGCACCTCCGAGACCTCGCGCGCCACCATTCCGGCCGCGCGCGGCCGGAGCGATTCGCCGTGAAACTCATGGATCCCGTAGTTGCCCAGATGAGACGCGGTGAAGACGACGATCTGCGCGTGGTACGAAGGATCGGTCAGGATCTCCTGATAGCCGGTCATCGACGTGTTGAAGACCACCTCGCCGCCGGTCTCGCGCGTAGAGCCGAAGGCGCGACCGTGGAAGACGCTGCCGTCCTCGAGGGCAAGCAGAGCGCGCATGCGGATACCGGACCTCCTGGCGCTTTGAGAAGGAACTGATTCCGGGACTTTGAGGCGGGTCAAACTCGCTTGCCCGGAGCCAGGTCCGGTTCCGGGGATCGGAGCCCGACCCACCGGCTGACCTTGGGATGGCCCGGGCGCAGCCCGACGCGTCGGCGGATCTTAACCACCGCGACCGGCGGTGCGCAAGAAGAGCCATCCGGCCAATCCGGCCAGGCGAAGGCCCCGGACAAGCTCACGCGACGCTGGGCAATGCGGGCGGCCCAGGGCGATCAAGCGAGGCAACGGATCCGTCGGGGCTCGCCCGAATCCGGCCAACGATCGACGGAAATGAGGATGGAAGGCAGCCTCGCGGTTCTCAAATGGCTCGCTCGGCCCGGAATAGGGCCTCGAACGTCCTCGCGAAGAGCCGCTTCTCAGGCGGCGGCTCGCTCGGCCCGGAACAGGGCCCCGAACGTCCGCGCGGAGGTCGACACGCCGGTCCCGCTCACGCACTCGGCGCCCGTCAGTCCTGCGCGGCTCATGAGGTCGAGTAGATCCCGGACCGGGATCGCGCCCCCGATTCACTGCGACCACGCGTCCAGGCTGCTTGCATCCTCTCCGAGCGGGCCGCCCGTCCGCACGATGTCGGCGAACTGCAGCCGTCCTCCGGGCTTGAGCACACGGGCGACCTCGCGGAAGATGCGGAGCTTCTCCGGCGAGAGGTTGCACACGCCGTTGGAGATCACGACATCAAAGGAAGCGTCGCAGAACGGAATCTCCTCGGCCAAGGCCCGCGCCACAAAGGCGTGGTCCGGGCGGGACGCGGCCAGGCTTTTTCGCGCTTCCGCCGCCATTTCTTGCGTGAAGTCGAGCCCGCAGGCCAGGCCCGACGGGCCGGTCCATCGATCGGCCACCCAGAGATCGAATCCGCTTCCGCAGCCCAGGTCGAGCACGCGGGACCCGGGCGGGAGATCACCGAGCGAGAAGGGATTGCCGACGCCGCAGAAGGACCGAAGGGCGCCCTCCGGGGCCTCCGCGATCCAGCGCTCGTCATAGCCGAGGAATCGGGCCCCATCGGCGCCGGTCGGGTAGAGGAACTTCCCCGAAACGGATGCGGCCGCCTCTCCGTACCGCCGCCGCACCGTCTCCCGGATGGAAGCAACCCGCGGATCCGCGCCGCTTCCGGTCGATTCAGAAGAACCGCTCGCCATCGTCTCCCGGCTCCTTCATTGAGATCGGCGGCGCCGCCCCGGTGCGGGTCTCCGCAGGATCCGGGGCCGGCGCCGCCGGCGTTCTCTCGTCCGCGTTCCGTCGGCTCGCCGGGGAATCGTGGATCGAGCGTATGTTGGCCCATGAAGAATGCGGGCCAGTTCCCCGCGACTATCGCGAGCGGGTCCTCCACGGGATGTCCATGCTCCGGACCTTGCGCATCAGCGTGTTCCGGTGGACGCCGAGAAGCTCGGCCGCTCGCGACTTGTTGCCTCCGGTCTGGATGAGCGCCTCGCGGATGGCCTCGACTTCGTGCTCCGCGATCGATCGAACCCGAGGGCCGGCCGGGCCGCCGGCGAGGCCGGCGGTCGTCCAGGCTCCCGCATCCGGGCTCATCGCCAGGATCTTCTCCAGGGTGGCCGCGTCGACCGAGCGCCCACCCACGGAGAAGAGTACCATTCGCACGACCGTCTCAAGCTGCCGGACGTTCCCCGGCCAGGGAAGCGACTGCAGCAGATCCATCGCGTTCGAGGCGAAGGCCATCTCCTCGGAACGGCCGGCCGCCGCGGCATGGCGCCGGAGAAAGTACCGGGTGAGAAGCGGAATGTCCTGAGGCCGCTCCCGGAGCGGCGGCAGGCACAGGACGAGCACCCGCAGCCGATCGAACAGCTCCTTGTGGAAGCCGCCTCCGAGAACGTCGTGATGAATCTCGCGGTCGGTCGAAGCGAGCACGCGGACGTCGATCGGCACGTTCGTCCGACCTCCCACCGGACGCATCATGCCGCTGTCCAAGAGAGCCCAGATCTTGGTCTGAAGCCCCGGTTCCAGAGTCCGGATCTCGTTCAAGAGGATCGTGCCGCGGTCCGCCTGGCGGAAGAGCCCGGAGACCTCGGTCTTGCCCCCGAGACTTTGGACGTCGCGGAAGCCGAAGAGCAGATGCTCGGCCCGATCCTGAATCGCCGTCGCGCAGTTATACACGATGAAGGGATGCATGCCCCGCCGGCCGGCCTCATGGATCGACCGCGCCATGAGCGTGCGCCCGGTTCCCGGTTCTCCCATGATGAGGACGGGAGAGTCGAGGCGGGCCGCCAGCTCGGCCCGGGCCAGGACCTGCTGCATCCCCGGATGAAGCGTGAGGATGCGAGCGAACGGCCTCTCCGGCGCCGTCCGAAGGCGCAGAAGGGCGTTCTCGGCCACGACGTCGCCGTGCGCCCGGGCGTTTTCCAGGGCGGCGGCGGCGAAAGCGGCGAACGCCTCCAGGATTCGCGTGGACTCGGTGGAGAAGACGGCCGATCCCGCCGGAGCGTCCAGGTGGATCAATCCGACCGCTTCGCCCGAGGCCAGTAGCGGCACGGACAGCACCGGACCAATGGTTCCTTCGGCTGCGCCGGGCAGTTCGCGGTAGAGCTCGTCGTTTCCGGCGTGGGGAATCCAGAGGACCTGGCCGTCCCGCGCGCGGTTGAGCACGGTCCGGCTCACCCGCTCGATGGCTTCCAGCTCCTGGTATCCGATCCCTTCGGTCGCGATCGGAACCAGATTGGAAGAGCCGGACTTTCCCAGGAGCAGAACGCCCCGCTCCGCGCCGGCCGTTCTGAGGGCCGTTTCGAGGATCTGGCGGCCCAGAGGCTGAAGATCGAGCTGGGCGCCGACCGAGGTCGCCGCCTCCCTCAGCGCATCCAGGACGTGGTCCTCGCTCCTTCGACCGCTGTCAGGCAACGGCCTGGCAGCCGGGCGAACGCCGGTTTCGGGACCGGGTTCCTCGTGGCTTTCCGGATTCGCGCCAACGTCCTCGGTGTCGGCGATGCCGGTCGAGGACGTCGTTTTGCGGTGGATTTTCCTCCTCGTTCGTTGGTCGTGATCTGTGCGCATGATTCGGTTCTCCTCTGCTGCTTGGTCTAACGCCCGTCGTGCGGATCACGCCCAGGGTGCTGTCCCCCGGTGGAGGCGGGCCCAGGACCCAGGCAACAGCGGAAGAACGGTAGAGTCCGTCCCGGAATGGGCCTAGTCACACTAGGCCCGAATCGGAATCAACGTACTCACGTTCATCGAGCTGTCCCCTGGCCCGAGCCAAGGCGAGCAGCGCGCGCAATCGTTTATACCTCCAAACGGCATTGGAGACAAGACCAACTCTTCCAAAAATGGGCTTGTCGTCAAAATTGGGCCGGAATCCGCTCGGCGGACTGTGGGGCTGCAAACCTGCTGCCTCCGGCGAGCCGGGATTGGACGGGACACCCCGAGAGCCCTCCGCGACCTGGACGCGCCCGTGGACTCAGCCGGGACCTGGCGGATCGGATCGCCGCCAACTGGTGGAAGAACTCCGCGGTTGACCGTTTCTGGCTCGTTCCCGGCATAAGGAACCGTCGGCCGCCCGTCGTGGATCCGGGTCACAGTCGCAATTCCTGGGATCAACTCCCGGTCGATTCGTTTACTATCCCGTGATCCCCAGACTGCAGGGCGGGCTTTCTGAGCATTCAGACCGACGGCAACCTCTCCACCCCTGCAGGACGAGATCGGAGAGAGTTGTTGGCTGATGCGGCCAGGGCGCTGGGAGCCGGCGGGGCCTCCGTTGAAGGGGAAGGCGTGGCGCGATCGACAAGAGGATCGACCGGATCCGAGGCGGGTGTCTCCCTGCCGGACGTCCACGGCACGGTGACGGTTCCGTCCCGGGGACCGACCTGGCGGCGCTGGCTGGCCGTGACCGGCCCGGCGCTGATGGTCTCAGTCGGGTACATGGATCCCGGGAACTGGGCGACCGACATCGCCGGAGGCAGCCGCTACGAATACCGGCTGCTCTGGGTCCTCCTCATGTCGAACCTCATCGCGGTGCTCCTGCAGAGCCTGGCCGCGCGACTCGGGATCGTGCGCCGCCGCGATCTCGCCCAGGCCTCGCGCGAGGAGTTCCCGGCTCCCGTCAATCTCGCCTTGTACGCCCTGGCCGAGATCGCCATCGCCGCCTGCGACCTGGCGGAGGTCCTCGGCTCCGCCATCGCGCTTCAGCTCCTCTTCCACCTGAGGCTCATCGTGGGCGTGCTCCTCAGCACGCTGGACGTGGTTCTCCTGCTGTTTCTGCTTCGATTCGGAATCCGGAAGCTCGAGGCGGTGGTCCTTTCCCTGGTCAGCACGATGGGAGTGGCCTTCCTGCTCGAGATCATTCTGGCGAAGCCGGCCTGGAGCACGATGGCGAGCGGATTCGTTCCGGGGTTCCCGGATGCGGCGGCGATCTACATCTCGGTCGGCATCATCGGGGCGACGGTGATGCCCCACAATCTCTACCTGCACTCCGCGCTGGTGCAGACCCGGAGATTCACCGGAGGCCCGGAGGCGACGCGCCGCTCCATCCGGCTCAACACGCTGGATTCGGCCTTCGCGCTCAATCTCGCCTTCTTCGTCAACGCCGCCATCCTGGTGATGGCCGCGGCGGTCTTCTATCGCCACGGCCAGCGGTCGGTCGCGGAGATCCAGGACGCGTATCGCCTGCTCGAGCCGATCCTGGGCGCGGCGGTCGCGCCTCTGGCTTTCGCCATCGCCCTTCTGGCTTCAGGGCAAAGCTCCACCGTGACCGGGACGCTGGCCGGCCAGATCGTCATGGAGGGATACCTCGACATCCGGATCCGCCCCTGGCTTCGCCGCCTGCTGACCCGATTGGCCGCGGTCGTGCCGGCAACCTTCGTCATTCTCCTCTTCGGCGAGGCCGCGACGGGAAAACTGCTGATCCTGAGCCAGGTGATCCTCTCGCTGCAGCTTCCCTTTGCGGTCGTTCCTCTCATTCAATTCGTGTCGGATCGCCGGAAAATGGGAGAACATGCCATCGGCCCGGTCACCCAGTGGGCGGCGTGGCTGACCGCCCTCGTCATCCTGGGGATGAACATGTGGCTGATCATCCAGACGTCGGGAGATTGGATCGCCTCCGCGGGGCGATACGGCGGACTGGTCCGGATTCTCCTGCTCCTGGTCGGGGTCGCCCTGGCGGCTCTGCTCGGATGGATCTGGCTGCACCCGGTCCTCGACCGGCTTCTTCGCCGGGCGGCGCGGCCCGTGTCCGACGTCCATCGCGAGGCGGCCCCGGGGGTCGTCCTGGCGCCATCGGGCGACGTCCGCCGGGTGGCCATCGCGCTGGACTTCTCCGGCCGGGAAGAGCGGCTGCTGAACGGGGCCGTGCGCTTTCTCGGATCCGGCCGGCCCCAGGTCGCGCTTCTGCATGTGAGCGAGAGCGCCTCCGCGCTGGCCTTCGGAAACGAGGCGCTGGACGTGGAATCGCGGACCGATCGCGAGCGGCTCGAAGCCTTCGCGGCCCCGCTGCGGGCGATGGGCTATGAGGTCGAAACGCGGCTCGGCGCCGGCGATCCCGTGCGGGAGCTGGTGCGCCTGGTCGACGAGTTCGGGGCGGAGCTGGTCATCCTCGGAGGACACGGTCACCGGGGATTGTCGGACGTGATCCACGGGACGACGGCCGAGGCGCTCCGGCATCGGATCCACGCGAGTCTGCTCGTGATTCCTCTGGCGGGGTGAGGGGAGTCGGGTGGGAATGGATCGCTTTCGTGGCGGAGGCCGGACATCGGAGCCTTGGTTTCCGAACGGAGACGGGGAGAAATCCACCTCGATTTATGAGACGAGCCCCTCACGCGGAGGTGGACCGTGTTGGACGACCGCGGCGGCGCACCCAAGCTTGGGTGGACCGCTTCACACGACCGCGGCGGCGTACCCAAGCTTGGGTGGACCGCTTCACTCGACCGCAGCGGCGTACCTAAGCTTGGGTGGACCGCTTCACACGACCGCGGCGGCGTACCCAAGCTTGGGTGGACCGCTTCACACGACCGCAGCGGCGTACCCAAGCTTGGGTGGACCGCTTCACACGACCGCGGCGGCGTACCCAAGCTTGGGTGGACCGCTTCACACGACCGCAGCGGCGTACCTAAGCTTGGGTGGACCGCTTCATACGACCGAGGCGTCGTACCCAAGCTTGGGTGGACCGCTTCACACGACCGCGGCGGCGTACCCAAGCTTGGGTGGACCGCTTCACACGACCGCGGCGGCGTACCCAAGCTTGGGTGGACCGCTTCACACGACCGCGGCGGCGTACCCAAGCTTAGGTGGACCGCTTCACATGACCGAGGCGTCGTACCCAAGCTTGGGTGGACCGCTTCACACGACCGAGGCGGCGTACCCAACGGCTGGCCTTGGCCTTGAGGGCGGCACGTGTTGGTCCTTGGGGTTGGCAAGCCCGGTTCTCCCCGCCGGCCGGGGCCTCGGGGGGGGTCAACGAGGCGGCCCGGGCCTCGCGCCGCGAAATCCGTAGAAGTGGCTCACCTCCATGTCCTCGGGGATGTCCTCGCCGTGATCGCCGCGCCCGGTATGGGGATCGATGTGGGCGCCGTGATCGGGCGCGCACAGGTAGAACCGATCCCGCCCCGCCCAGGCCCGCTCCGCGGCCGCCGTCAGCATTTCGAGCGATTGGACATGTCGGTGGAGAGCGCCGACCGCGGCCGGACTGAAGGGATCCTCCGCGTGGAGCGCGTCGTCGTACTCCTGGTGGTAGGCGACAATCACGCGATGCCGGCCGTCGTCGAGCAGATCCAGCGCCAGCCGCGTGACCTCGGCGTCATCGGCTCCGCTCAGGTGTTCCACTCCGCTGCCCCGAAAGATCAGATCCATGCTGGAGTCCCGCACCGAAACCAGCGCCGTGGCGCACCCCTCCCGGGCCAGGGCGTGAAAGAGCGTATCGCAGGCGAGCACCGGCCGTTCGTAGCGGCGGATTCCGTGAAGGTCGGGGGCGGCGCCGGTGAACATGGAAGCGAAGCAGACGGGGGTCTTGGGAGGCACCATCGATCGCAGGGGGATCTCCACCGGGAGGAGCGCTCGGACCCGGCGGAAGAGATCGGGAAAGCGCGGCTGAAGGAACCGTCCGACGGCGTCGGGCAGATAGATCAGGGCAGAACGCGAAACGCCGGCTTCGAGGCCCCCCTGGTCACTCCATGCGTCCGAGGCCGCCCGCAGGACCGGCGCGAGGGGCTCGCCCCGCGCCAGCAAGGGGGGAGCCAGTCCCAGCAGGCGTGCTACGGTGGGGGCGACGGAGGTGAGGTTCTCCGCCGGTCCCGCACCGGGATTGGGGTCGTTCCGGGTCGCCGTCAATCTCCTTCTTGGTCCAGTCTTGATTTCACCTCGTGCCCGATTTCATCGGCGCGGTGTCGCGCCTGCCGGCGCGCCGCGTCCTCCTCCTGTCCCCCACCGTCCCGGGAGCGGCGTTCAATCGGCCCTCGAGATCGGGTTCCAGTGTAGCGACGAGGGTTCCGGCGCTCGAGGGAAGATTTCCTTGTCGGTCGCGGATCTTCCGATCCTCCGGATCGCCTCCACGATAACCTCCGCCCGTTGGACCCCGACGAATCGAACGGGATCATTGATCACGATCTTGGGAACGCGGGCGGGACTTCGAACCCGGAAGGCACAGCTCGATTCCTGACCGGACGGAGGACATCGATGCACGGGTCTACTACTGTGCAATAGCCCGATGTGGCCAGGATCTCCGGAAATCGCTGGTCGAAGGATGTGGAACCCGCAGGCCTTTCCGTCCAGCGTTTTCCCGCGTCGCATCATCGCATCCCAGCTTCGGGCCAGGCCGTCAGTTGAAGCTCCAGGCCACCGCTTGTTCGTTTCCGGCGTCGTTCCAGGCCATCCCCACGACCTTGTCTCCACCGGCGGACACGTCGTTGGCCTGGCAGTTCAGATACGGCGTCCCGTTGGGCTGGTTCGGCATCGGGAGCTCAACCAAAGCGTCATTGGGGCCGCCGCCGGCCGTGCCCACCGTCAGAGGCCAATAGAGCGCGTGCGTGTGCTGGTCCTTACTGCTGACTCCGCTTCCCACCACGGCGTTACCGTTCGTTCCATTCGCTGCGGATGACGTATACCCTTTGGTCGGGTGGAGATCAGCGCCGGCACCGTCCCACAGCCAGTAAAAGGCGTGGCTGTTGCTGAGCGAAGGGCCGGTGCCAATCACCCCGCATGCAATCCACCGGAACGTGTCGTTGACCTTTCCCCCAGTGAACCCGCCGCTGTACCAAGGCACGATGAGCGATGGGTTCACGGGACCCAGGTGCCAGAGGGCTGGCTGGGGAGAGCCACCCGTATTGACCACGTAACCCCCGATGAGCTGGGTGTCGATCGACGTCGCAGATCCGGAGACATACTGGTTGCCATTGCTATCCGTCAACGACAGGGCCGTGGGCGTGGTCCCGGTCCAGAAGTAGGGCAGGGACGGACCATTGATACTGGACCAGAGGTCGCCGACCGTGGTCTCGACTCCGCCGGCGATGCCCTCGTAGCCATTTGTGTCATTGGCAGTGGTCTCAGTGGAACCGTTGGGAGCAGTGAGGACAAAGGGTCCGGTCCAGGACCCGTTCCATCTCCACAGGCACGACCACCATTGGTGGTTGGTGTCACGGACCACACCACATGCGGTTCGACTCCGAACTCCATAGCACTGCGACTCATAGTAGTAGGGGCTTCCCAGCGGCAACGGCACTGTCCACGGTGGATTGCCACCATTGAAGGAGCCGGGGTCGAACTGGGTTGCGTAGGATCGGCCGGCACCGCTCTGTTTGTTGTAATCGCACCCGACATAGAGCCTCGCGCTGGAGAAGTCTGCATCTTCCGCGCAGGCGTGTATGTGGGATTCGTAGCTTGTCGCAGTCGGCACGATGGTGACGACCCTCCAGTCGCCCGCAAGCTGCGCTCGGGCCGCCGCTGCCGCGCGGTTCCGTCCCGGAACTTGTTGAAAAAGGAGAATGGCGTATTCTCCGGGTGACATAACCCAAAGTCCACAATGGACTTATCAGGAGGAATACGCCATGAAAGATTCTACCGCAGAGTTGCTCTCTCCGCCACGGAATTTCCTGGATCTGGAGACGCTGATTCGGGGCCGGATCCGGGACGTGATCAAGGCGATCCTGGAGGAGGAGCTGGCCTCGGCCCTGGGGGCGGCCAGCCATGAACGGGTTCCGGAACGACGAGGCTATCGTCATGGAACCCGGCCGCCGCGCACGTTGGTGACCTCGCTGGGGCCGACGGAGATCGCGATGCCTCGTGGGCGGTTGCAGACACCGGAGGGAACCAAGGAGTTCTCCAGCCGGATCGTGCGGCGCTACGAACGCCGGACCCGGCGGGTGGACGCGGCTCTGATCACGAGCTACCTGGTGGGAGCGAACACGCGGAAGGTGCGTTTGGCCCTGGCTCCGCTGTTGGAAGGGACGGCCCTTTCCCGGAGCGCGATTTCCCGGGTGGTGCAACGGCTGCAAGCGCTCTTCCAGGCCTGGCGGGAGCGAGACCTGGGTCCGGAGCAGTACCGCCTGGTGATCCTGGACGGAATCCGCGTGCCGGTGCGTTTGGCTCGGCGGGTGGTCAAGGTTCCGGTGCAGGCCGTGATCGGGGTGAAGGAGTCGGGGGAAAAGGACCTGCTGGAGTTGCGCCTGGCGCCGAGCGAGAGCCTGAAGTCGTGGGAAGGGGTGGTGGAAGGGCTGAAGCGGCGTGGATTGACCGCCCCGGTCCTGGTGATGCTGGACGGCAATGCGGGCCTGATCCGCTCGGTGCGGGAAGCCTGGCCGGCGACGCAGATCCAGCGTTGCACCCGGCACAAGCTGGACAACCTCCTGAGCAAGGCTCCCAAGCACTGCCACGACGAGCTGCAGCGGGACTACGCTGCCATCACCCACGCCGACGATCGGGAAGCGGCGGACAAAGCCTACGACGCTTTTCTGCGAAAGTGGCAGAGGCTGGTTCCGGAGGTGGCGGTCAGCCTGCAGGAATCCGGAACCGAACTCCTGACCTTTTACAACTTCCCGGCGGAAATGTGGAAGAGTCTGCGGACCACAAACATGATCGAGCGGGTAAACGAGGAGTTCCGGCGGCGGATCAAGACCCAAGGGTCCTTTCCCAAAGAGAGCGCGGCGTTGATCCTGATCTACGGGCTGCTGGCCTCCGGAACCGTCCGCCTGCGAAAGATCGACGGCTATCACAAGCTGGCCGAGTACCTGGCTCGGCAGGAGAGGAAGCGCGCGTGAGTTCCCTCGCTCTTCATCAGGTCCACCAAGAGCGTGATCGGGGGGATGGTACAGATCAGACCCAATCGCGATCGCGCCTCCTGGGGGCTCTGGTGAAGCCGGCCTCCCGCTCGAACAGCTTGTACAGGTCAGAACCCGATCGATGGGTATGGGCAGGAGAAGAAAGGGCGAAGAGGAATCGCTGGAAGAAAAGGACCGATGGAAGTACGCTTCAGAGGCTCCGGAGGCTACGTCAGACACTTTTCAACAAGACCCGGGACGCCGCCTGCCGCGCTGAGAGAGAGCACCGTCGCGATGATCAGCTTCTGAAATCTGGCGCCTCTCGGAATCCCGTAATGATTGGGTTTGAGGCCGGATTCGGCTGCTGAGGAAGGAGTTGCGGAAAGAGAACTCCTGGTTTCCCCTGGTGTCTTCTTCGTCCAAGAAGGAGGGCACCAATGAGTGGCCAGGAGTACCTGGAGGGTGTCAGAACCCTCTGGAGTCTGCAAGGGTTTGGCGTCAAGGAAGTGGAGATCGACGAGGTGGATGCGGGCGACGGGCGATACCGCGTGATCAAGCGGATCTTTCTCCTGGACCGACGGAAGTTCCACTACTGCCCGGAGTGCGGGAAGGCGCATCGGGAAGGACTGTTTCAGGAGGCGGAAGAACGAAGTTGGCGGGAGCGCTCGATGGGAGACTTCGAGACCTGGGTGGTCTACGCACCTTGGCGGATCTCCTGCTGTGGTGGCACACGGGTGGAACGTCTTCCGTGGGAGGCGGCCGGCCACCGGATGACTCGACACTTCTTCGATCTGGTGGCAGCCCTTTGTCGTCGACTCCCCATCTCCGCGGTTGCCCAGATGGCCGGGGTTTCGTGGGACACAGTGGCCCGGATCGACAAGGAGTCGATCGAGATGGGGCTCGGCGGGTCGTCTCCTTCGTTGCAAGGCGTTCGTTGGATCGGCGTGGACGAAGTGACTCGAACCGGGGGGCACGTCTATTTCACGGTGGTCACGGACCTCGAGAAGGGGCGGGTCATTTGGGTCGGCGAAGGGAAAAAGGAGGAGAGCTTGGCGGCTTTCTTCCGAGAACTGGGGCCGAAGGGACGGCGAAAGATCGTTGGGGTGATCAGCGACTTGGGGCCGGCCTATCTGGCTGCGATTGCGGCGGCCATCCCGAAAGCCATTCATTTGCTTGACCGCTTTCACATTATCCAGTGGGTGAACGAGGCGGTGGAGAAGATCCGCCGGCAGACCTTCGGAGGCGCTCCCCAGGATGACGTCGGACGAAAATTCAAGGTGAAGAAGTGGATGTTGCTTCGAGCCTACGAGGCACTCGATCTCGGACAGAAGCGGCTCCTGGGAAGGCTCCTGGCCCGGAACCGTACTCTCCAACGGGCCTATCTGCTGAAGGAGAACCTGCGTGGAATCTTCAACTATCCCTGGATCCGCCTCGGTGCCCTCCGGAACGCACTGTTGAACTGGTGCCGGATCGCGGTCCGTAGCCGCCTGCGTCCTCTTGTGCAGGTGGGGTATCGCTTGAGGGAGAACCTGGAGAAGCTGATGGGTGGCTTCGAGCATCCGATCAAGATGGGCTTCATCGAATCGATCAACGGCCTAATCGGCCAGCTCCGGCGCCAGGCTCGGGGCTACCGTGATCCCGAGTACTTCAAGCTCAAGATCTACCAGCGCTGCTCTCTTCACGATGACCCCTGGGCCCAAATCGTCCTATGACCCTGATTCCACTGAAAATCGAGAGGAGCCTGAAATCTCATGGTCATGAAGGAGCCAACCAGATTCTCACGGAAGCGGCCCCGAGACGTTTCATTTGTGAAAGAATGTACAATGAGCAGGATGAGCTTATCTGTCGCAGTCGCTGAATGAATTGACCTTCGGGCCAACCGGAAACTACAGTCGGTGTGTACGATGCCGTCTTGCGCCAAGTGATCCGAGTGAGGAAGTGATGTACGAAGAGGGGGAACGGCGGGGAGATCGGGGAGCGGTGTTCCACCATCCCACAACTTTGGTCCCTATGCCGTCCTGGCAACCACGCAGCTCATGCAGAGAAAGGGAGAGGAAGCATGGGCCTCGCTGGAGCGGGGCCTCAACCGTAGCCTGCTCGACGAGTGCGCTCCTTCGGATGGGAAGGGATCATCGACTGATTCGGGTCCCGATCGCGCCTCGGATCCCCGGAACTGCAAGTTGGAGACCGTTCAGGCCGCTCTCTCGGATCATGCCGCTCTCATCGGGTGGCTCGACTCGTACCGCAGCTACTCGTTTGACTCGGTCTATCCGCTCTGGGGTTATGTGATCCGCCACACCGGGCCGATTCAATGGGTGCGGATCGGTCCCCCCGCCGGGGTGGACGAGCGGGCCGCCAGCCGGAAGGTCGGCGAACTCCCCAACGTGCTTTGTGACCAGGCCGGCTGGCCGTTCCGGAGTCCGGCCAGCGGTGAACTCGTGCAGGAGGCCCGGTCGACCTATGAGGAAGTGTTGGCCCCGCTGGAGAAGTGTCTGCGCGGCGTCGATCAGCTCGTCGTGGTCCAGGCGATGCTCATCGGCTCGCTGCCCCTCGACGCGCTGATGGATTCATCCGGCACCTGGATCGGCGATCGGTTTGCCATCTCTTATACACCCTCTGCCACCCTGCTTGCCTGGATGCGGAAGCAACGTGGCCCGGTCCGGGACCCGCGAACGTGGCGCGTGCTGGCCGTCGGGGATCCGGAGTTCGGACCGGGAACGAAGGACGTGGAACCGACACCGGATCTGGCGGCCCGGCAGCTCGGCGATCCGGTAGGATCGGCGTCTTCCCGCCGGGTGAATCCGGGGCACTCGACCCGGGCGCTCACCCGCGAGGAGGATGCGCGGGAAAGCGTCTCCCGTCTGCCCGAATCGCGGAACGAGATCCGCCGGATCGCCCAGATATTCCCGTCCTGCACCGTCCTGCTCGGGAGGGACGCATCGGAGAGGGAAATCGCTCGCCTGGCGATGAGCGGAAAGCTGGAAGAGTACGATTTGATCCACCTCGCCACCCATTCTCTGATGGACCCGGACGTGGTTCTTCAGATGCGCTCCGCGATCCTTCTTTCCCCGGCGGATTCTGCGGCGGGCAGCGCCGACCCGGGTGTCTCCCCCGCGAAAAACGGTTTGCTCACGTCGGAGGAGATCCGGTCGACCTGGAAGCTGAAGGCCGACCTCGTGACCCTGAGCACGTGCCCGACAGAGCTTCACACTCAGAAACAAGAGACTATTCTCGGGTTTACCCGGGGACTGTTCCATGCCGGCGCGAAATGCCTGCTCGTGAGCCAATGGAACGTGGATGATGAGGCCACGGCCCTGCTCATGGGCCGGTTCTATGAAAACGTGACCGGCTCCTACGGGGACGTCCGCATGGGCCTCCTCGGCCAGGCGATGCCGAAAGCCGTCGCCCTGCGGGAGGCCAAGCACTGGCTGCGCGAGTATCGCGATGCCGAAAGCGGCCGGCCGTTTTCCAACCCGGCGTATTGGGCGGCGTTCACTTTTTCTGGGAGATTCTGGGGAATCTTGACCTCACACGACGTTCTTGGGGCCCGGCGCGAGCGGCGCATCCGGCCGCGGCTGCCGCGCTCTGCGGGCCGGCTCCGGTCGCACGCCCGATCAGAACGGACATCTCCGGCGTCTGGCCGCGGGGGATCGTGATTACCGCGGACCAGCCATTGTACGTTTCAGCCGGAGCCCGGCGCCCCACCTCATTTCAGCAACACCGCCCTCTTCACCGCCTTGAAGCTCCCCGCCTGCATGCGGACGAAATAAACCCCGCTGGCCGCGGCCGAGCCCCGCCCGTCACGACCGTTCCAGGTCGCCGAGTACCGACCGGGCACCGTCAGGCCATTCACAAGCGCACGCACCTGGCGGCCCGCGACGTCATAGATCTCGATGCTCGTCATCCGGGTCACCGGCACCTCATAAAGGACATGCAGCGGTGCCGGCCCCACCGAGCCCAGGATCGGCCCGAGGCGGAATTCCTTCGGGAGGGTCAGAGCGACCGAGACGATCGGGACGCTGCAGGCCGAGTCGCTGCGCGCCTCGAAGCCACAATCCTCGGCCGAGATGGCAAAACAGTAGTTGTACAGTCCCCGCTGGAGAAGAGAGATCGTCGCGGTCTGGACATGCGGCGGCAGCGAGTCCAGGGCGACCGGCGACGGATTCATCAGGTAGACGACCTGCCGGACCTCGTCCGGGGAGTGATCGCTCCAGGCCAGCTGGACATGAAGCGAGTCGTCCACCGATTGCAGCTGCGTGATGGTGACGCCCGTGGGCGCGACCGGCGGCAGCGGCTTGTGGCCTATGTCGATGTTGGAAGGATTGGCTTCGCCGCAAGGGTCGAAGGCGGCGACGTAGTAGCTGTAGTTCATACCGGAAACCGCGGTGGAGTCGATCCAGGCAGTCACGCCGGCCACCGTCGCCCCCCGGAGCACCGAGTCGCGGTAGATCCGGTATCCGGTCTCGCCGTCGCCGCTTTCGATCCAGGTCACGCGCACGCCGGCGCAGAACGTCTTGCTCGCCTGCACTCCGGCCACGGGGTTCAGAACGATGCAGCTCGCCGGGTCTCCTTTGGCGAAGCTCCCGGTCAGGCTGAAGTTGCCCCCGGCGACGATGCCGGCATCGGGCTGGCTCGTCGTCGTCTGCAAGCTCAGATTGCCCGACTGGCTGTTCCCTCCGCTGCCGTAAACGGTGCTGCGGATGAGCTGGTACTGTGCTCCGGCCCCTCCGCAGGCGAGGAACGACAGCACAAGGGCGGCGCCGGCCGCCCGGCAGGGAAACACGATTGGAGTTCTCATGCCGTCCGCTCCTTTCTTTAGGGGTTCACGATCATGTAGTGGATGGACAAGCTCCCCGCGGTCGGCGGGACGCAGCCGTTGGCCGGATAAGCCCACCCCATTACGCTAACTGCAATTTGGGCCTGCCCTGCGGATACGCCAATGCAATAGGCGCTGACGGCTTGCGGATTCGTGTTGATCTCCGGCATCGTCGCGGTCAGGAACACCAGGCTGGTTGACGCGATGAGAGGGTTGTTGATGGTCAGGTTGGCGCCAAAACCCACGGCGATCTGGTTGCAGTCGGAGAGCTGTGTCCATCCCACAGAACCAACGGTGATCGTGCCGGTCGCTGAGGTTGGCTGACTCGCGGTCGTCTGGAGAGTGCCGTCCGGAAACATGATGCCGTCGACCCCCGGCTTGCCGGCGATGTGGAGCTTGGCCTGCGGATTCGTCGTTCCCACGCCGATCGAGCCGCTGACGTAGGCGCGCCCCTGGAAATAGCCCGCGAATCCGCTGGGGGCGCCCGACCGGCCGTAAACGCCAACGCCGGCGGTGCCGGCCGGGAAGGTGTCGGTCACGGCGCCGTAGACGGCGGCGCCGCTGGACGCGGCCATCTCACCGAAGATGCCCTTGCCGCCCGAGAGGCTGCTGGCGCCGTGTACCCCGTTCAGTCCGTCGCCTCTCACGCCTTCGCCGGTGTTGGACGAGCTGGTCCCGTGGACTCCAATTGCTGGCCCCGTTGCCGAGGTCGCCATTCCCGTGACGCCTTCCCCGTTGTAGGCCGTGGTCGCCCCGTAGACGCCGACCTCGATGGCCGGGGAGGGCGGCGGCTGCGGCACCGCCATGTTGTTCGCGAAACCCTCAACCGCGGCCCCGAACTGGCCGGCATTGGTCCCGAGAACTCCGATGGAGGGAGCCCCGTTCGGCGGGTTGTTCCACGTAGCGTCTCCCTCGACGCCGACTCCACCAATCGCAGCGCCTCCTCCCCCGCCCTGTGACGAGGTCTTCCCATGAACTCCGATGGCTGGCCCGTTTGGCGAATTGGCATCCCCCTCGACGGCGACCCCGGTGGGGCCTGTGGTCGCGCCCTGGATCGCGTTGCCGGCGGTCTTCTCGACATCGACCCCGGCCGCGGGATTGTTCGTCCCGATCCCCACGTTGCCTCCGTTGTAGTAGAGATTGGATCCGTTGACCTGCCAAAGCGATCCGCCTCCGGAGCTTGCGGTCGTTTGGAGGCTGCCGTCCGGGAACATGATGCCGTCGACCCCCGGCGTGCCGGCGATGTGGAGCTTGGCCTTCGGATTCGTCGTTCCCACGCCGAGCGAGCCGCTCACGTATTCACGACCCTGGAAGTAGCCTGCGAATCCGCTGGGAGCGCCCGATCGGGCATAGACGCCGATGCCGTTCGCGCTGCTGTCGCTCGCGATCCCGTAAATGGCGGTGCCGCTGGGCGTGGTCGCCTCACCGAAAATGCCCTTGCCGCCCGCGAGGCTGCTGACGCCGTGGACGCCGTTCCATCCCTCGCCTTTCACACCTTCGCCCACGGCGGATGCGCTCGTCCCATGGACGCCGATCGTGGACCCGGTAGACGCCGAAACCGCCCCGAGAACGCCTTGCCCGGAGGTCGAGGCGCTGGCTCCGCTGACTCCGATGGTGGCGCCGGTTCCGGTGGCCGAGCCGTAGACGGCCGTGCCGGCGGCTCCCGCGGTCGCGCCCTGGATGGCAGTACCGGTGGTCTTCTCGGCGTCGACACCTGCCGCAGGCGTGTTCGTCCCGATCCCCACGCTGCCGTTGTTGTAATACAGGTTGTTGCCGTTGATCAGCCAGAGCGCGCCGCCTTGACTCGCAGTCGTCTGCAGGGTGCCGTCCGGGAACATGATGCCGTCGACCCCCGGCGCGCCGGCGATGTGGAGCTTGGCCTTCGGATTCGTCGTTCCCACGCCGAGCGAGCCGCTCACATACTCGCGGCCCTGGAAGTAGCCTGCGAATCCGTTGGGTGCGCCCGAGCGGCCGTAGATGCCGATGCCGGTCGCGCTGCTGTCGCTCGCGACGCCGTAGACGGCGGTGCCGCTGGCCGTGGTCGTCTCGCCAAAAAGGCCCTTGCCGCCGCTGAGGCTGCTGACGCCGTGCACACCGGTCGCACCCTCGCCGCGCATCCCCTCGCCGTTCGTCGAAATCCCGTGCACGCCCGTCGCGCCCTCGCCGCGCATTCCTTCACCGTTCGTCGAAATCCCGTGCACGCCGGTCGCACCCTCGCCCCGCATGCCTTCGCCGTTCGTCGAGAGCCCGTGCACGCCCGTCTGGCCCTCACCCCGCATGCCTTCGCCGTTCGTCGAGAGCCCGTGCACGCCCGTCTGGCCCTCACCCCGCATGCCTTCGCCGTTCGCCGAGAGCCCGTGCACGCCCGTCTGGCCCTCACCGCGCATTCCTTCGCCGTTCGTTGAAATCCCGTGCACGCCGGTCGCGCCCTCGCCCTTCACACCTTCGCCGGAGTTGGCCGCGCTGGTCCCGTGAACGCCGATGGCGTGTCCCGAAGTGGCGGTCGCTTCTCCCTTGAGCCCGACACCGGCGGTGTCCGTGCTGGCGCCGTGGACGCCGTTCTTCCCCTCGCCGAGGACACCGTCACCATCCGTCGTGGCGATCCCGTGTACGCCGGTCGACCCCTCGCCGTGGATCCCCTCGCCGGTCGGAGAATCCGCCGTCCCGAAGACCCCGAAGGTCAACCCCGATGGGTTCGTCGATTGCGCGACCAGAGCCGTCGGCGTGTTCGGATCCGTGGTGATGGTCGTCTTTGCCGGGCCTGGCCTGTTCATCGGCTGGCTTCCAACGGCGTTAGTCCGTGCCCCCGCCTGCGGACCCCTTTGCGCGCCGGGTCCCTGCCCGGTTACCGGGCCGATGTTGACATTCCCGGAATTATCGACGTAGATCCCTTTGGTCTGGAGCGCGTACGGGGTTGCGGTGACGTTCACTCGAGGTGTCAGGATCGTGTAGGTTCCTCCTCCCGACGGATATCGGATCGAGATCTCCAGCCAGCGCGCGTCGCCGGTCCAGGCCGCCGCCCCGAAATCCAGGAGCGCCGCGAAGACGCCGGTGGTCACCGTGACCCCGTTGATGGCCAGGGTGGTTCCGATTTGCAATCCGCCGGTCGCCGAGTCCCAGAGGCCGAACTCGAAATCGGCCAGACCGTTCAAGGGCTGGCCCTGGAGGCTGACCGACCCCTGGTAGGTAAACGCGGTGCCGAGAGGGTCGGCCAGCGCGGGCAGGCTCGCCAGGCAGATCGCGCAGAGAGTCAGCACAAGAATGAAAGCCGGGGTTTTCATGACAATTCCTCCTCGATCTCGACGGCCCTGACGAGCTGCTCCGGGGTTGGCTTGCCCGGGTTGATTGGGAGTCGCACGAGAAGGCGATTCCTAACGGAAAATGTCCGGCTGAATTCACGTCCGGCAGTCTCCCTCTCGAAGATCGTTCGATAGAATTCCACCCCTCGTACGAATCACGTTTGACGATCCACGCCTCGGAGCTGGAAGTCGGACGGCCTTGATCGTACCCGGAATCTTCGGCACTTGAGGACATCTGTCTCACCGGCGGAGATAGGGGCGCCTCGAAGGGCAGGCCCGTGTACTCAGGAGGTGTTGTCGCCCGTCGTTCGAGGCCCCTCGGGAATAACACACGTTGAGCCCGGACGGGCTCATGTCCCGCGTCTTGAAAGGGAGAGAAGTCATGTTCAGAAGAACCGCGTTGTGGCTCCCGGCTCTGTTCGGCTTTGTGTTCCTGACCGGTTTCACCGCGGCGGACAGAGGTCCCGTCTCCGGCGACCGGCGCACGCCTCATTCGTCCCCGGCGGCGGATACCGCGACCGACCACGGGGCCGTCAGCCTGGGCCCCGGTCAAGGCGTGGCCATGCCGGGCCTGCCCCCCGGCTGCATCGCCCCAGGGTCGTATCTGATGCAGAACTACGATGGAGGTGCGGAGAATGCGTATCAGTGGACGGGCGTATGGGACCCGCCATTCAACGTCGGCAAGCCCGGCGGTGCGTTCGCTGAATGTTATGTGTCACCAAGTCCGAACGGCTGCACGGTTGTGGGGTTCCAATTTTGGGTGACCTCCAAGGGGCCGTATATCCCCCCGCTACCTTTACACTATTCGGTCGCCTACGTTTGGGCCGATGCCGGAGGTATACCAGGGGCGGCATTACGCCAGATGAACTTCACCCCCTATGTCGTCAGTCAGTGGCCGAGCATTGCTGAGGTGACTGTCTGCCTCTCCCTCGCCTCCTACCTCTATATTCCGCCGGGACAGCACTTTTGGGTCGGTTGCAAGGATACTGGCACCCCTCCGGCCGGCTCCTTCGCTCTGGCCGCTGACCTCAACGGTTTCGGAGGCTGCCCCTATACATACGTCTGGGGCCCCGGGGTCATCAAAGGCTGGGCGAGCGTAGGACCTATTTTTGGCCCGACCCAGGCCATGGGCATCGGGGTGTGGGTCAAATGACACCAGTGGCGCCTGGTTTTCTTCCCCCGGCGCCGGTCAAGGATCGAAGCCTCCGTGGTTACCTCCCGGCTGCGCAGATATTGTGTGCCCGCGGAGCGCACGTCGGTTCACGGCCCGCTTCCTGGCTGCGCCCTGGTGGGAGTTACCCGTTCAACGTCTCTTGGCGCCCGGTTTTTGCCCCGCGAGGGTCCTTCTCGTCCACCTCACGCAGCTTGAAGAGGAGCTCGGGCCGTTCATCGAACCGGGCTCCGATCCCATAAATGACGGCGGCCGCATGCTTGCACATCGTGGCCCAATCCGGACAGCTACAGGACGGATCTGGCTTCCGAGAGAACCTCCCGTCAGGGTGGCGAGCACCACCGTGTATCCGGGCGCATCGGCCCCGGTCGGGGTAAGTACGTAGAGGCGCAGCAGGGGATCCATCCCCGCCCCCGTTCGCGTCCCCGAGGACGAAGGGCACGTCGAGGGCGTTCGAGTCCCGTCCGGGGCGAACGAGCGACCTCCATGTAAATGACCCCGAGGTGACTTGCCGCCCAAGATTCCATCACATTCGCGACCGAAAGACGACATTCATCTCACCCCGAAGCCGTCGGAGGGCGGATAGAAGCCCCGGACAACCTGGCGTTGGCCGGAAGCGGCGCCGCCGCAAATGAGCGGCCCATGCCGGTCGTACCACCGACGAAACGGCCGGACCCGTGATTCCGGCCCGGCCGTCCCGCCCCGACAACAGGTGTCACCGACTCCTCGTCGACTTCACCTTTGTCGCCCCCCGTATCTGCGCCCTACTCCACGCGCACGATCTTGGTCGTGAGCAGCGACCTGGGAGTCTGCACTCGGATGAAGTAGATCCCTATCGGGCTCCTCATCCCCTGCCCGTCCCGACCGTCCCACTGGTACTGATGGGAGCCGGCCTCCAGCGGACCGGAGAAGATGTCCCGCACCAGACGCCCGCCGACGTCGAACACGCCGATCCGGACCAGACCCTGGCTCGCACCCAGGCTGAAGTGAATGCCGGTCTGGTCGAGGAACGGATTGGGGCCGGCCGTCAGCGAGGTCGAAGGAGCAAGCAGCGAGGGCGGAGCGCTCCGTTCGTCCGCCGGATGCTTGTCCTCGCCCGTCACGCACTCCAGCCCTTGCGAGGCGCTGGGAACATACCTGCCGGAGTGGTCCCAATCGACCGACAACACCACGTCCGTCGGATAGAGCCCCTGGAACTCGGTAAACTTCGCTGTCGCCTGCACGATGGCGGAATCGCCCGGGGCCAGCGTCAGGACCGAAGTCCAGGGCGTGCCCGGCGTCAAGCCGTTCAGGGAGACGACCGGGTCGGACTGGTCGCCGCTGCTGGACACCGCGGTCAGCTCCACCGGCAGTTGTTCCGTAACGTTGCTCGGGTTATGCACCCGGAAACGGACCGGAACCTCGGCCGACAGGGTGGCCGGAACCAACTGACAGCATGGTACCCATATCGGGCCTTCCCTGAGCGTTCCCTGGCCGCTCAGACACTTCATTGTCGTCATGTTCTTCACCGTCACCTGGTAGCATCCGGCGTCAAATTCGGTGAACCCGGCGGGATAGTAGAAGGTGATCGGTATGGTCGCGCACTGATAAGCCCCCACATAGACCGTGCCGGCGTACTGCGAGAACACGGTGGGACCGTCGACCGTGCAAGGGGAGCCACCCGGACTCTTGGGCAGCCCGGCGATGGTCCAATTATAGGTCACCGGCTGGAAGGTGTCGTTGCAGATCCGGAACGCCCCGTCGGCCGGCGCGTTGGGCAGGTTCCCGAACCACCCTGCGTCGTTCGTGACGATGGGCGGCACGTAGACATACTCCCGGCACGGATCGCAGGGATGGCCATAGAGAGCGGCCACCTCGGAGTTGCTCAGACAGCACTTGTAGATTTGCAGCTCGTCCACCGCGCCGTCAAAGGAAGTACCGGGATTGAAGGCCGGGCACTGCTCTCCGACCTGGAACAGCCCCCAGTTGGTCAGATCGCCTTCCATCGAAGTACCGGTGTACTGGGCGTACTGGCCGTTGACCCAGACATTCAAGGTGTCCAACCCCCCAATCCCTCCGCGGCACGCCGTCACACCGACGTGGCACCACTGGTTTACGGGAACGGTCAGATTCTTCGAATCGTACTGCTGGTAAAGGTTACAGCCACCCTGTTTTAGCTGAACGTATAGCTTGCCGTTCTCCATGAAAAGCCAGTAGCCCGCCCAAGAACTGGTCCCATTGGGACACCAAAACATCAGGCTCGACCTGTGATCCACCAGGGTACGAACACCGAATTGGGTGAAGCTGTTCATCTTGACCCAGGCAAAGATGGAGAAGCTGCCCGCGCCGAAATCCTCCTGGGGATAATCGGGCTCCGAAAGATAGCGCGGGGGGCTCGAAGCGCTCAGATCGGCCGCCCCACGGCCGCACTGGTCCTGGGTCCACCTGTATTGTGGCGGACTGCCTGCGAAGGTCAGTTCGTAACCCGATCCCGCCACATCGGCCGCCGTCGGCGAGTTGGCGCCGTCGTCAAACGGGAACCAGGAGCTGAGGCACGGTTTGAGGGGATTGCAGTACGGAGTGTCCTCGCAGAGCGAGTTGCCAAAAGCGAAGTAGGCACTGTCCTGCTGGCAGAAGGCCGAGTCGACCACCACCGGGTACTGGCCTCCGATGCTGCCGAGAGCACGCTCGATCCAGTCCGGCCGCGTGGTCTCATTGATCGTGTAATTGCCGAATGGGATCGAACTGAAGTGGAAATTGCCGTTGTTGTCGGTCGTGGTCGTCGCAGAATAGCCGAAGGGACCGTTCAGGTTCATGGTCCAGCCGGAGAGACCGTAGTCGCTGCCGTCTCGTAGCCCATCGCAGTTCTCGTCGCTGAACTTGTTTCCGACGATCCGTCCGCAACCTTTGGGGTGGATGATGGCGTCCGTCACGAAGATGCCGTCTTCGGGTTGATAGGGGAAATTCCCAATCTGCGTAACGCTGAAGTTGTTCTTTGCCGTCCCGACCCAATGGACGTCATAGACCGGACCGTTCGGGAACGTCTCGCTGGTGACAATCAAGTCCCCCCGGTCATCGATGGGGGGGTTGTAGAACTGTTTGCCTCCTGCCACCAGAACGGTGCCGGTGCCCCCTTGTATCGGACTTGTGAAGTTCGCTCCGTAGAACCCTTGCAGTGGATTGCTCGGATCAAGGTCGGAAGGAACAAAGCTCACTTCTTCCGCTTCCGGAATGACGAGATCTACACCATTGCTCTGGAGCGTTGTAGGCACCCCGCTGGTGCCAATTGCGCGCAACTTGCCGCTTCCTTCTGAGGACACAATGACCTGGCCGTTGAAATTGCCACCCCAGTC
Organism: Candidatus Eiseniibacteriota bacterium; assembly: GCA_963833505.1. Lineage (GTDB taxonomy): Bacteria > Eisenbacteria > RBG-16-71-46 > CAIMUX01 > CAIMUX01 > CAWHYG01. The sequence goes on from CAWHYG010000005.1 coordinate 320,875, forward strand.
CCCGGATGGAACCATATCCATTCCTTCCGCTTTTTCATGTCCGATGTTACCCACTAGTGTAGCCTGTCCCTTGTAATTCACCCGGTAGATGTCTCCTGACTGGGTACTGACGAGCAGGTCATTTCCGAATGCTCCTCCTAGTCCCTGATCAAGCGCGGTTTTTCGCATAGAGAAGCGAGAAAAGGCTCGAAATGCCCGCCCTTTGCGGCTAAGAAGGTTGTGAAAGCAATACTTCTCACCACGCCAAGGAGGGCATTTCAAGTGAGTCAGAGCAAACAACATCGGGAGAGGAATTGCAAGCGGAGAATAGCTCACCGCAACCGGAGGCGGAACTACTCCGACCAGCCGGCTCCTATGTTCAAGGCCCGCAACATCCAATACGAGGGAAGCGACCGGAATCACGGCCTGGCGGTGGGCGGCATCGGCGCCATGCACCTGCTCGCGCGTCGGACGGGGCTGGTCGAAGCCATCGACGCTGATCTGCATCTTCTGAAAGCGCACGTTCCCTACCACGAGTCGGATCACGTCCTGAACATCGCGTACAACATCCTTCTGGGCGGGACGTGTCTGGAGGATATCGAGCTCCGTCGAAACGACGAAGTCTACCTGAACGCGCTCGGTGCGGTGACGATTCCAGACCCCACGACCGAGGGGGACTTCTGCCGACGCTTCGAGGAGCAGGATCTCGAGATCCTCATGACGGTTGTCAATCGCACCAGGCTCCGGGTCTGGCGTCAGCAGGCGGACGTTTTCTTTGACGAGGCCATTATTGAGGCGGACGGGACGATGGCCCCGACCGGCGGTGAACGTAAAGAAGGAATGGACATCGCCTACAACGGGGTCTGGGGCTATCACCCGTTGATCGTGTCGCTGGCGAACACGGCGGAGCCTCTGTATCTGGTGAACCGGAGTGGCAGCCGGCCCTCGCATGAAGGGGCCAGCGCTCGATTCGATCAGGCGATCAACCTGTGTCGCGAAGCGGGCTTTCGCCGGATCCTTCTCCGGGGAGACACCGACTTCAGCCAGACGAAGCACCTGGATCGGTGGAGCGAAGAGGGGGTGCGGTTTCTCTTCGGCATGGATGCGACATCGGCTCTCGTGAGTCTGGCCGAAACCCTGCCGGCGTGGCGCTGGGGTCGCCTGAACCGCCCGCCGAAGTACCGGCTCCGGACGAGGCCCCGAACCCGTCCTCCGCGGGTCAAGGAGCAGATCGTCCGCGAGCGGGAGTTCGAGAACATTCGGCTGCGCTCGGAAGACGTCGCGTGCTTCCCCTATCAACCCGCGGCCTGCACCAGGGCCTACCGGATCGTGGCCGTGCGGAAGAACCTCACGGTCGAGAAAGGCGATCTGGCACTCTTCGACGACGTGCGGTACTTCTTCTACATCACCAACGACTGGGCGACGTCGCCCGATCAACTGGTCTTTCTGGCCAACGATCGATGTGACCAGGAGAATCTGATCGAGCAACTCAAGAACGGTGTCAAAGCCCTGCGGATGCCGGTCGACAATCTGAACAGCAACTGGGCGTACATGATCATGGCCACCCTGGCTTGGACCCTGAAGGCATGGTTCGCCTTGCTGCTGCCGGAGACCGGCCGCTGGTCCGAGAAGTATCAAGACGAGAAGAGGCGACTGCTCCGCATGGAGTTCAAGGGGTTCGTCAATGCGATCATCCAGACCCCGGTCCAGATCGTCCGCACGGGCCGGAGAATCGTCTACCGACTGCTGGCCTGGAATCCCTGGCAGCATGTACTTCTCCGGGCCGTGGATCGTCTACGTGTGATCCGCTGTTGAAGACAAAGTAGGGGAGGTGTGGGGCGGACACGTTGGCAGGAACATCGATCGATCAAGAAGGAACCGCAAGCCGCGACACTCGAGAGAACCAGTTGGCTGAATCGAAGGCCTTACAGGAAACGAATGTCTCGTAAAGACAGATTTGATGCCCGGCTACCATCGCGCGCATACGCGCTTGTTTTGGGCCTAGTGGGTCAAACATGACTCCGGTTACCTGGCCTACCGTCCGCGGCAACGAGGCAAACGGGCCGGTGCCGGGGGCGGGATTCGTGATTGATCCGGTTGACCGATCGATACGGTAGATGCTCGGTCCAAGCGAGGGATCCATGTATCCGACATAGATATCCCGGTCCGGCCAGCCTGCGATGCCAAAGGAGCTGGCAACCATGTGCTCCTCGACCGAGCCGGGGATATTGTAGTAATACTGGAGGAGCTGCACGGTGTTGCCCTGCAAGTCACATTGGAACAGGAAGTTGTTGCCGCTCTTGTAGGCCGAACCCACGAACCTGTCGCCCGCATAGCAAAACCGGCTCCTTTCCCGAAAGTGTGATTACGGGAGCGGGAGGTCACCGCATCCATGCCAGATGGCTGTGACATAGGTGTCGACCGTGCGATAGCCGAAGGCCCGGTGGCTGACGACCTTGACCTTGTTGTTCATTCCCTCGAGCGCCCCGTTGGTCACACGGAGCCGAGCCCACGGCAGGATCCCAAACATGTGCTTGCGGACCATGCGGGCGAAGTGTTGAAACGGTTGCAGCCGGCTGTGACTCGCCCACCAGAGCCAGTGTGCAAGGTAGCGCGCGGCCCAAACCGGACTCCGGTAGTCCCAGAAGCACTGGAAGGCTTCCTTCAGGTAGTAGGCCCGGACGATGGGTACGTTCTTCCGGCAGAGTGCCGACAGTCGCGTCTTTTCCTCGCGGTCGAGATTCCAAGGGTTCTTCAGCCAGAGCCAGCGTGTTTTCTTGAAGGCCCGCTTCTCCGCTCCCCGGAGCAGGCGCCAGCACTCCCTGCGCACGTCGTCCACCGCCCGGTTGAGATGTTGCACGATGTGGAAGCGGTCGAAGACGATGGTCGCCCGGGGCAGGGCTTGGCATACGGCCTCGACATAGGCTCCCCACATGTCGCAACAGACCACCGCGATCGAGCGGCCACGGCGCGGTCCCAACCAGGCGAGGAACCTCTTCATGGTCTCGCCGTCCCGGTTCTCCCCGATCCAGACCAGCGTGCCTCGCTCCAGGTCGTAGATCAACGTCAGGTAGCGCTGCCCCTTGCTCCGCGAGACTTCGTCGATCCCAATCCAATGAAGAGGACGCCACCTCCGCCGCTTCAGTCCCCATGCCACCGCCGATCGCACCGCCGCCGCCACGGCCTTCCAGTCGAGCCCGAAATGCGCGGCTGTTTCCTTCCAGGAAAGCTGCCGAGAGAGCTGGGCGATCACCCTCGAAAGTCCGTGGGTAATGCGCTGCCAGGGACCCGCCCAGATCAGGTGCTCGATCCGTGGACCACACGCCGGACAGAGCAACCGGACGGGAGCGTAGCGGAGCACGAGCTCCCGATCTCGGATCCGCAGGTCCCGCCACTCCCGCTCGCGGCGCCGGCTGTGGATCTTGCTCGTCTCCCGTGAGCAATGGCTGCACCTCAACCGCCGGTTCGGGATCCGTTCAATCACGGCCACCAGCCGGTTCTCCTCTTCGATCACCTCCCGGACGCGATGGGCTTTCAACCCCAGGCCCTTTCTGATACATGTCTCCAGGCGCATCGGCTCCTGCCCTCCTTCCGTAGATTGAGAACTCCACGAAAGGTAGCAGATCAAGCCGGTGCGCTATGTCCCCCAAACGGTTAGGCCAATCACACTTTCAGGAGAGCACCCGCAAAACCCAATAGGCCCTCCGTCATTCAACAGCCCCGGGACCAGGTTTGGATCGGTGAATGTCTTCAGGGTGATGGGACCTATGGTCGCTTCTGCCGGAAGAGAGTGCAGGAACAGTCCGACGCTGGCCAAGGCCAGGGCGGCGAGGTACGTGAAGGACAGTGGACGTTTCATTTCCTTCTACCTTTCCGGGGTGGACCGCCGGTGCTTGGGAACGGCGTTTCAGCAGGAGCCTCCCCATTGCCGATGAGCTCAATGTCCTCAAGGTCCCCCGCGCCCGGGCATGGCTGTCTTCTTCCGGGCCTCGGGGCATGGATCACCGATTGGGAATCGTGCGAGACAGCAGAATGCCCCGAATTATTTTCGAAGAGGGGAGCTCTCCGGGGAATGACCCTGAGATGTCGCGTCTTTACAATGATCGAGGCAGGCTACGCCCCCCGCATCTCCCGGAAGGGCTCGGCTCGTGGGCAGGGCGGGAGCGGTGACGGTGCAGAGGTTCACTCCCGTGCGTACCCCCCAATCCCGTATACTCCCCAGTTCCGCCGGCAGCCGCCCGGCCCCGGGTCCTGACGGATCCGCTGTCTCCGAGGGCCCCTGCCAGCCACCGTCATTCCACTGAGGTGACCCATGACCGACTCCATCGGCCGCTACTCGGTAGTCCGCAAGCTGGGCGAAGGCGGCATGGGAATCGTCTACGCCGCCCGCGACGAGGCCCTGCAACGCCTCGTTGCGATCAAGGTCATCCGCGGGCCGGAAGACCCGCGAGGGCGCGAGCGCCTGGAACGCGAGGCCCGCCTCGCCGCCAGCGTCAACCATCCCAACGTCTGCCAGATCTACGAGGTCTCAAACCACCGGGACGACATCTTCATCGCCATGGAAATGCTCGAGGGGGAATCGCTGGCAGTGAGAATTGCCTCCGGACCCATCCCACTTGATGAGACGATCGACATCGCCATTCAGATCCTCTCGGCGCTGGAGGCGCTCCACAGCCGTTCGATCGTTCATCGCGATCTCACGCCCGGGAATGTCTTTCTCACACCTCACGGAGTCAAACTGCTCGACTTCGGTCTGGCGCGATCGTCGGATCCCGGCCGCTCGGCAACCCGGACGGTGACGCAGGCCGGCACGATCGTGGGAACGCCCCGCTACATGCCGCCGGAACAATGCCGGGGCGAGGAGGTCGGGCCGAAGGGAGATCTCTTCTCCCTCGGCGTGATCCTCTTTGAAATGGTGACCGGACGCTCACTCTTCAGCGGAAAGTCGGTGGTCGACATCCTGCACGCGGTCCTCAATGATCCGCCTCCACCGCTGGCCGGCGGGCCGGGGGTTCGAGCGCTGGACCTGGTCATCCAGCGAGCGGTCGAGAAGGCCCCGGAGAGACGCTTTCCGGATGCGAAGAGCATGGCGGTCGCACTCAAGAACGTCCGCCCGCTGCTCGGTGGAGACGAATCTCCCCGCATTCGCTCGGTTCGGAGGCTGATCGTCCTCCCATTTCGGATGCTCCGCCCCGACCCGGAGATCGACTTCCTTTCCTTCAGCCTTCCCGACGCCGTCACCCTCTCGCTTTCGGCGCTGGAATCGCTGGTCGTGCGATCGAGCCACGCGGCCGCGGCCTTCGCCGGGCCGAATCCGGACATCCGGAAGATCGCCGAGGAGGCGGCGGTCGATCTCGTGCTCTGCGGCAACATCCTTCGATCCGCCGACACTCTCCGGGTGACGACCCAGCTCATCGAGGCGCCGGCCGGCACCTTGATCAGCTCCAAGGTGGTCCAGGCTTCCGTGACCGACATCTTCGAGCTTCAGGACCTGGTGACGCGCGAGATCGTGGAGGCGATGGCGATCCCGTTGACCCCGGGCGAACGCAGCGCCTGGCGCCGGGACGCCCCCGCGAATCCCGCCGCCTACGAGCACTATCTCCGTGCCAATCAGCTCGCCCACAGCAACCGTCGTCTGGCGGACGCACGCGACCTCTATCTCGCCTGCCTTCGGGACGATCCCGGATTCGCCCCCGCCTGGGCCCGTCTGGGCCGCGTCTATCGCGTCATGGCGAAGTACGGCCATGGCGACAGCCAGGAGAACTTCCGTCTGGCCGAGGAGGCGTTCCGGAAGGCGCTCGAGATCAACCCCGATCTGACCATGGCGCACAATTTATACACCTATCTGGAACTGGAAGAGCTGGGCCGCTCCCAGGAATCGCTTCTCCGCCTTCTGGAGCGCGTCCGCCAGGGAAGACAGGACGCGGAGCTCTATTCCGCGCTGGTGGTGGCGGCCCGGTTCGTGGGGTTGTACGAAGTCTCCCTCGCGGCCGACCGGCTGGCCCGCCGGCTGGATCCAGCGGTCCGAACCAGCGTGGCCCACACCTACTGGATGCTGGGAGACTATGAACGGGCCATGCTGGCGGACGACGAGGACATGCGCTGGGTGTACAACTACTCGCTCCCCTTGATCGGCCGGGAGGCGGAGGCGGTTGTACGCTACCGGGATCTCGAGGAGGGCCGCCTCCCCGGGGTCGAGCGCTCCATCTCGACTGCCCTCCGAGCGGCCATCGAGGGCAAGCGAGAGGAGTGCGTGGCCGCAACCCGCGAGGTGCTCGCCTCGAGATTCCACGACCCCGAAGGCCTCCTGCATGCGGCCCGGGCCCTGGCACACGCCAGCGCGGCCGATGACGCGCTCGACCTCCTGGCGCGGGTCGTAGGGGCCGGATTCTACTGCGGTCCGACCCTGATGCGGGATCCCTGGCTCGTTTCGGTCCGGAGTGATGCGCGGTTCACCCAGACTGTCCAGGCGGCGCTGGCCGGACAGCGGTCCGCGGCCGCGGCCTTTTCCCGGGCGGGCGGCGAGGCGATCTTGGGGGTGAGCGTCACGGATCCGGAAGGGGTTTGAGCCCACGGGATCGCGCTGCGCAGTTCGTGCCCAGGACCGCGAGGCTTTCGGCAACCAGACGTTGGTCTCACCCCGCACGTGACCTCAGGGATGGATCATGATCGGGCGGTCCCGGAAGATCACCCGCCAGTCGAGAACCTCGTCGGCCATGAGCTGGGCGGTCGGGGCCACCAGGCCCGCGACCTGGCTCAGCCGAAGCGGATTCCGCTCGGGGTCGGCCGCCTCCCTCAGCTCCTTGATCTCGTGCAGGACATGCGCGAGTCGATCATGCATGGCCCGACATCGCTTGGACACGCGAGCGAACTCCCCCTGCTCATTGATCGCGGCGAGGGCCGCGCCCAACGCCGGCATGACGGCGCAGGCGACTGTGAGCCATCCTTCCCACCGGCCGGGAAGCGGTCGCGCGTGCAGGAGAACGGGTCGGAGATGGATCAGGATGCAGATCAAGATCGCGCCGACCAGGGCCAGCACGGTCACATCCAGGGTTTTCCGGATCCTCTCGTATCTCTCCAAGGTTCGGTGATGGAACGCGGCCTGCTCGCGCACGAGGCTCTCGAAATACCCCAGGCATTGATCCAGATGATTGTGATCGACCCTCGCCGTGGGGAGTCCGCACGCGCGCTCGACTGCGAGTTTGTGCCAGAACATCCAGGTCATGGAGGGATCGCCGTAGGCGCCGAGATAAGCCGGTTGCCGCGTCCGGGAGCGGGCGCCGCCCAGCGGGATCTGGAAGCGCATCTGACGGATCATTTCCGCCAGAGTCCGGTAGTCGATCCAGCCTGCATGCCAGCGCCGGACGCGCGCCCAGATGAAGGCCAGCACGATTCCGAGCACCAGAACGAACTCACCTAGGTAGAAAATCGCGGGGCGGGGATCTCCCTCCCGGGGCCACCCGGCCGCTCCGGGAACCAGCACCAGGAAGACCGCCATCGCCGCCGCCAGATAGGCGTACACGAACGCGCTCCGGTAGGCGTCGGCGTGAAGGTCCGCGAGGCGGTCGGGCCAGGCGAAGTGCGCCCGAAGGCGCAGGTTCACCCAGCGGGCGATCGCCGGGATCTTGTCCGGCGGTTCGGTGGGCCAGCTTTCCCGAACCGTCTCCTCGATCGGCGGCACCCGGAGCGGCTGGATCGTGAGCTTCCCGGACCCGATGAGGTCCCGGAAGAACTTCCAGATGAACGCCAGATTCCACCCGGGCTTGTGCGCGCGCAGGTATCTCAAGTGAAGCCGGGTCTGCTCCCAGAGCCGTTTGGGGTCCGCGTGCTGTCCACGTTCGGGTGGCCACTCGATCATGCCGCGGACCACCTCCGCCAGTTCCGGACCCTTGGGTGCGCCGCTCGCATCCGGAGTCGCGCGTACCGCGGTCCGCAGGCTCGGAATCTCGTGGGTCGAGCGCAGAAGCCGCCAGGAATGAGGGCTCCACGCGTCGATCCAGACCACGGGCAGATGGGACCGCAGCGCCTCGTACATCGTTTCCACCGTGCCCCCGGAACCCTGGGCCTCGCCGCCGTCCCACACCACGATCAGCAGATCCGACTGGATCAGGACTACGCGGCCGGCCGCCCCGTAGGCCGCGCCGGCCTCTTCCCGACGACCGTCCAGCTCGAAGGTAACCAGTCCCGCTCCGGAACGGGCCTTCTCCAGGATCGCGCGAAACTCCCGGATGGATCCTTCCCCGCAGCATCGCAGGTCGGTGAAATCCCTTTCGTACTCCTCCTTGGGAAAGGGCATAGGGCAGCAGAGGGCATAATCACGAGCCAGCGCCTCCTGCGCGAAGATCCGGTCCGTTCCTTCGGCCAGGGGAGAGATGGCTCGAAGCACCGGAGGATCTGGAGCGTAGTGTGGGCTGGCCTCTCCGTGGCAGGACTCCACCGTATCGTGCACGGTGGACAGCACCGAACCGATGGTCGCGGCCAGCCTGCTGGGGTCGGCATGGAGAAGCCGGTTGGGCCGGTGTCCGACGATGCCCACGCGAAAGGCGAGGACCGGCGGTGGGGGCGTCGTCCAGACCCCAGGCTCGAGAGATTCCCGGACGGGCCTCACCGGAAGAACGGTCTGAGCGGCCTGGTGCATCGAAGAACCTCCCTGCCGTCGGCCCCGCCCGCCGATTGCCCGCTTCCGCAGGCCGGCTATATCCCGAATCCCAGGAAGGCGCCGTCGGCCCCGTATCGCCGCTTCTCGATCAACTCCCCGGTGCGACCATAGGAAGCGGTCCACCGCGCACACGGATTCCGGTTCCTGATCTCCTTGCCTTCGACGTACACCAATCGGCCCTCTAGGTCGAAGTAAGCCTCTTCGATCTGGTTTCCCCGGAGGTCGTATTTCTTGTCCACCCGGGCGTTGCCGTCGATGTGGTTGATGGGATTCCCATCCCGATCGAAGTACTCCCGGCGGATCTGTCGCCCCCATCGATCATAGGTGTCCCGCCACATCCAGTATCCCCATTTCATGCGGGTCGGCTGTTCGTCTTCATCGAAGAAGCGCCGCTCGATCAGATGCCCCCGGGAATCGAAGCGCTCGCGCAGCTCGGCGAATCCCTCATCGCCGCGCATGGGATGACCGGTCCGGTCGCACAGGAGGATCCGGATCGGATTTCCACAGTGATCGTATTCCCGCTTGATTCCGAAGACCTCCTGGTCGCTCTTGGTGGGCTCGTCGTCCACATCGAAGTAGCGGACTTCCAGCTCATTTCCGTAGGCGTCGACCGTCGAGCGGCTCACGGGAACGGCTCCGACGGGCGGACCGCCATAAAGCCCGAGTCTACGGAGCAAGGTCTGGTACCCGAGAGCGTTGTACCCCATCTCCTCCGACGCGTCTCCATCGGTCGAAAGCGCGGGCAGACCCAGGGGGTCGAAGTAGTCGTTTCGGGTTTCGTCCCCCAGGCTGTCATGGCTGACCATGACATAGGAGTAACGGCGCGGACCCGTGCAGGGAGAACCTTCGGCGTCGAGATAACGGATCGAAAGCAGGCTTCCAAACTCATTGTATTCGTACCACTGCATCGCCCCGGGAGAGGTCACCGGATTGTTCAGTGAATCCAGGTAGACACATCCCAGCTCGCGGCCTCCTTCATCGTAGACGGACCGGCGGGTCACGTAATTCCCGGCCGTCACCACGGGATGCCCGGCGCTATCGCAGTAGGTGCGCTCGACCTCGTTGCCGGCTGGGTCATACCTGCACCGATAGAGCGCAGAGCCGTCCTGCAGGATGAACGGATGTCCGGCCTCATCATAGAAACGCTTCTCCTTGCAGTTGCCCAGAGAGTCGAACCGACAGCGTTCAATGGTGTAGCCCGCCGAGGTCGGAGCGGGAGCGCCGGTCGTGTCCAGAAACGCCACCTCGACCTCGTTCCCTTGCCCGTCATACCTGGACCGGGTGCCTGAGTGATTGTCCGTGGTCGTCGTGATCGCGCCGGCGGTGTCATGGTGGATCACCTGGACCTTGTTTCCGTGACGGTCGAACTTCGCGGTCCAGGAGAAATAGCCATTGCGGTTCAAGGTCGGCCGACCATCGAGGTCGTATTGAGCAGCCCCGGTCCGATTGCCGTAGCGGTCGTACTCGAACGTCCGTCGAAACCATCCGTCCCGGGTGAGGGTCGGTCGGTCCTGATCATCGTAGGCCGTTTCCCCCAGGACCCACCCCTCTTTCGGGCTGAGCTTGATCCGATAGCGCGCGTTTCCATATCGATCCACCATGGGATTCCCCCTGGAATCGAGGGACAGGCAGCTGACCTCGCGGCCCAGGGCATCATATTCACGACTCTGGCCGTAGGCGTGGTCGGGGCCGGGGCGCGGATGGCCCCTCCGGTCCGTATAGTCCCGGCGGATCTCGCGTCCGAGCGAATCGTAGGTGAAGGCGATGTACTGCGCGGACGAGGTGATCTGGGCCTGGGGAAAACCGGACGGCCCGACGAAGGTGGCGCGGGCGTGGAAACGGTCGGTTCGGGGCGCATAGATCATCCCGGAAATCAGATGCCCGACGCGATTGTATTGCTTCTCGTAGACGACCCGGCCGTTGTCGTCATGGACGAACTCCCAATCACATTCGTTCAGGGCAGGGTTGTCCTGGTCGGCGGGTTCGCGAAGAAAGGACTTGAGATCGTGATCCGTGGTCAGAGCGCCCGAGCCGTTGACGGCCTGAACCCGAGTCACGGGGTGTTTGCGACCGGCGCGCACGAAACGGTAGGTAAAGGCGCGATGGCTCGCCTCCTCGCGGCTGATGCGGTTGATCCCGCGGGGAAGACCCCACTGGTAGTCGAATCTGGTGTAGTACTCGACATGCACCCGACTGTAGGTGTCGTAGTACCACCAGGCGCCGGCCAGAACCGCCAGCAGCGCGACCCCGGCGATGAGGGTGGCATGAAGGACGCCGCGCCAGAAGGCTTCGCGCTGGCGGATCACCTCGCTATCCGGCAGGTTGGCCGTGATCCAGGCTCGATCGAAGACCCGCCGGTAGATCGGGTTTCGCAGCAGGTGGACGCCGGCCACCACGCGGGTGATCCCGGAGAGGCGGAGCGCGGAATGCGCCGGGTCGGCGTCGTCGTTCGGCACCCGTCTTCCGCGCAGCACCTTGGCATAGAGGTCGAGCACGGCGGCGCGATCGACCTCGCTCCGAAGAAGCCGTTCGCGGACGAAGGTGAGGTTGTCGTCGCGCTCCCGAGCTTGGGACGAAAGAAAGTGGGTTCGGCAGACCCGGTCGACCCCGGCGTCGCCGGACACGGCGGGGTCCTCGGCCACCGCCTGGCAGAGCTGTTGGGTGAGATAGGGATGACCGCCGGTCCAATGGTGGATCCGGCGGAGTATCGCCCGCGCCTCCCGGTGCGGGCGGCCCAGACCGGGGGCCAGGATCTCCATCTCTGCCGGCGTGAAATCGTCCAGCTCGATTCTCCGGCCGACGTTGAAGGGGGTGGTGCGGGAGTCGCGAATCAGGTCCGACGGCGTCGTAACGCCGATCAGGCAGAAGGTGAGCCGGGCCAGCGGAGGCTCGTCCGCGCGCCGGTTGTAGATCTCGCGGATGGCCGCGAAGAACTCGTCCACCGCGAAGGGCAGACTCCGGACATAATCGATCTCGTCGATGAAGATGGCGATCCGACCGTCGAGCCGGGGCAAAATGGTTTCGTGCAGCACGCGGGTCCACCGCTGCAGAGGCGGGAGATCGCTGCCCGAGGTCCAGGCCTCTTCGACCTCGGTCTCCAGGTCAAACTGACGCCCGAGCCGCGAGAGGATCCCTTCATACCACTGTTCGGGCGTGAGGTTCTGGCCCAGGGAGGTGAGATCGACCACGGCGACGGCTGTTCCTTCGCCGCGAAGCCGCGTGGCCACGCGAACCATGAGCGAGCTCTTGCCCGACTGGCGGCTCGTCAGGACGTGGCAAAGCTCCCCGTGGGCCAGGGCGTCGTGCAGGATCATGTCGGCCTGTCGCGCAACGTAGCATGGAGCGTCGCGCGCCAGGGTTCCGCCCAGGACATAGAACGGACGCGCAGCTTCCGTCATGACAAGTGACTCCGTAAATACGAAGCATAGGCCCGGCATCGCAGCCGGGCGTGGTCCCGATCGTTGCCGAGGATCACGCCTGAGCTCCGCAGTCGGTAGAAACTGTCGAAATCCGGGCAGGAGGCGCCGCGCAACAAGGCTCGGACCGCATCGCAGAGCGATGCGTCCTTCACCAGGAGAACGAGCATCCTCCGGAGATGATCGCCCAGAGGTCCGTCGTCCCGATCCGCCACCGTTTCGAACTGATCCAGCTTGAGGCCTCGACTCGAGATCTCGTTCAGGCTTCGACGAACGAGATAGGGCTGTCCCCCCACGATGTCGTAGAGGCGCTCGACTTCTCCGGCCGAGAGCGGCGAGCCGTATCGCCCGTTCAGATCCGACACCTGGTCCAGGGTGAAATCATCCAGGGCGACCCGCGTTCCGACGTTGAACGGGGATTGGTTCGGATCGCTGATGAACAGGTACGCTTCGGTGGCATAGGCGATGGCCAGAGTCAACCTGGACCAGGGTCCGGAAGGATCCAGCGCCCGCTCATTGTGCCAGGTCCGGAAGAGCGCGAACACCTGGCTACCGAACGGGCAACTGAACAGCCGGTCCACCTCGTCCATGGCCCAGACCAGATGCCGTTGGGCTTCGGCGAGCACATTCCGACGGATGAACCGCTCGAAATTGCTGTTCGGTCCCCGGGCGGGGGTCCATCCTTCCCTGGGAGAGACCTCGAGGTCGAGTTGATCGGCCATCAGCTCGCCGAGAGCGATCAGGAAATTCTCGTGGGTTTCAAGCTGGACATTGGTGAGCTTCTGGTAGTCGCTGAACACCACCCTGCATCCGGCTTCCCGCGCCGTCTTGAGGCCCCGGGCCAGAAGCGAGGTCTTGCCCATCTGGCGGGCGCCTTTGATGAGGATGGTCGCGTCTCCGCGAAGCAGGGCGGTGTGAAACTCCCCGTCGGGCGGCCGCACGACATAGAAGGCGGAGTCGAGCGGCACGGCTCCTCCGGCCGCCTCGAGCTTCTCCCGGCGGGGGGCGAAGGAGGCGGGCGCGTTCAAGGCCTCGAGGATGGCCGAGACCAGCTTCTCGTCGTTCTCCGATCCCTCCCAGAGGAAGTACTGGAGGTGACCGAGGCAGTTCTCGAGTTCCGGAGGAAGCGGGCCTTCGAAACCGATGCGGACCGGAAGGACTTTCGGCTTCCCCCCGCGCTGTTGCGCCGCTTCATTGGCGACCTGGACCTCATAGGCCAGCATCTCGCTTTTCACGGCATCGGGGGAGAGGAGAACAACGACCGCGTCCGCTTGTTGAACCTCCTCGACGATCTGTTTCGCCCATTCGGTTCCGACGCTCAGGTGTCGATCGATGAAGACCCGGTGACCGCTGACGCGGAGACGGTTCTCGATCAGCCCCAGGAGGCGTTCGTCCGGATCGCAGTTGCGCTTGTAGAGCAGGACGGTCCTCTGGCAGCCAGGAGCAGGCCCGGACGGAGCCGGTTGATGCTTCGCCGCACCTGCCGGTTCGGGGAGCGGAGATCGACCGGCAAGAGACGGCGGGGTGGACAATCCTGGCGCCGCCGGCGCCCCGGACCCGGGCTGGCCATCCCGGTCGCGAGCGGACGCGGCCAGCATGACTTCCAGAGCTGTGATCATGGGCTCCAGGTAATGGTCCAGGGGTCCCCCGAACGCATCCAGCCACTGGGGCAGCGAGACGAAGAACTCCAGCTCCTTGCACGGCTGAACGTCCTCGAGACGCAAGATCAGCATGGGTTTCTCGTGGTGAAACGCGCGTTCGACCTCGCTGTGGACGAACTTCGAGGCGTTCGAGGCGCGCGAAAGGAGCAACAGGAAGGCGCGGCAGCTTGGTATGGCGTCCACCAGGGCTACGGAGTACTTCGTTCCGGGTGAAACGTCCCGGGGGGCCATCCAGCAGTCGATGCCCCGCGACTCGAGCGCGGAACTGATCGCGAGCGCGAACTTCATGTCCTCAGGGTTCGCGTAACTGATGAATATGGTCTTTGCCATGGAATCTATCGGGTGATTTCACACTCCGTCCGCATGGTCGACGCGTGGAAGCTATCGGCAGCCAGCATAGCGGCGCGGCCGGTTCGGCGCCATGTCTTTCTCGGTCCCGCCGGCCTGCGACCCGGTCTTCCGTGCGGCCTGGCCCTGAACCAGCACCCCTCCTCCATCCGGCCCGGGCCCTGGCCCACGCCGGCGCGTCCGGGAAGAGGCCGACCCCGGGTCGGTCGACGTCCAGATTCTGGTCAGGAGAGCTGTAAGGGCCTCAGCGATCGGTCCATCGGCTCCGTCCGGAACCGGCCCCGATTTCACGCGAGTCCGAACAGCCACGCTCCTTCAGGCAGGTTCAAACGCTGCCACGCGCGATCCTTCCGAGCACCGAGACGAACAACAGCGCCAGGACGAGTTCGCTTCCGAGAGAAAGAAATGTGCAGTCTCGAAGCAGGACGGAGGGCGACGGCGAGACCGTCACGACGATCCCCGCCCGCCAATGGAGCTCCGGCCCCGCGCGTGGCGACCCGGACAGCCCCCTCGCTCAGTAAGTCGACTTTACGCGCCCCCAAGTCGACCTCTCCACTGGGACTGGACAGCAGAGGGTGTAGGCGTCGATCCCGATGGCTGCCGTCGGACCCCAAATGACGGAAACGTTGTTCCAGCCGGTCGGGTAACCGATTCCGGGGGCGATGTTCGTCCGAGGCATGCCGCCGAAGCCATTGAGGTCAGCGCCGATGAACCAGCCGGCCATCGCGCCCGGCCACTCACCCCAGTAACCCACGAAGAAGCCACCGTTGACCATCTGGTCCGACGTGTCGATGTCGGCCAGCGTGATGCTCGGCCAGATCGCGGGCGTAGAGACGCTCATGCCGTAGTCGACGTTGATGACGCTGGTCGGGTTGGTGCCGTCGGAGTTCCAATGTAGGCATCGGCCTTCTGACCGAAATACATGCCGGACTCGGTCGTGATGGCCCATTGCTGGCCGCACACGGTACCAATCGTGTTGTAGCCTTCCGCGAATGCGCCGTAGTACGGAGCCACTTGACCGCCGTACCACCAGGTGTAGCCGTTCTCATAGCTGCCGTCCGCATTCTGCAAAAGGGTGGCACCTGGGCACGGGCTCGTTCTTCCTCGCTGCGGGGCGATGCCATGGCCCGGGCCGATTGACCCTCGCACCGATTTTGCCATCGTGGAATGCGCTCCCCCGCACACCAGCGTGAGACCGAGGAGGACAAGGATCGAGAATCGCGTCTTCATATTCGGACCTCCTTTTGCGCTTGGGAGCTACGTTTCCCGAGCGGATACGATCTTACCATGATCCGGACGCATCATCAAGGGTTACGCGGACGTCGAGCCCAGACGGCGGGCCGCGGGCCCTCCGGTGATCAGAGCTCCCATCCGAGCGCGAAAAAGGCGATCCATTGGGAAAGTCCGCTTACAGCGCCCTGAGACGCGACGAAATCGATCCGACCGGGGGAAGCTGCGGAAACGTGACCCAAGCCGATCTCGTCGCGAAGGTGCGGCGCGGGGTGGAACTCAAAGCCGACGTTCACGGCAAGGCCTCGCTCTCCCCGGACCGCCGTCTCGCGATACGTGTAGGAGACACGCCTTCCGGCAAGCTGGTAGTCCTCAGTGAGAAGCGATTCCCACCTGGACAGACAGAACACCGGGGCCAGGTCGAGGAACGGACGGGCGACCTCGGTTCCAGCCATCCAGGGATAGAACCGTGCTCCCGCGGACAGCGTGATGAAATCCGCGGTCAATCAATCCTGGGCATCGGACGGGCTTTGATAATCCTGCTCGTCTCAGAAGCAATACGGAGCCACCCGGCAAGAGATTTGGATAATCTTTCTGTGCTTTCCGCACCTGCCGTTCGTTTATATTCCGTTCTCTGTTCCGGTTTAGGCGGTTCCATGGCGAAGTCTTGTTCGGCCGCCCGACGGAACCGTTTCCCTCAAATCGCAGAGTCGCTTCCCAGCACCCTATCGCGGAGGTTTTTCATGCTGTGTTACCGAGGGATCGCGCGTGCCGGCCGGGCCCTGCCGGCGGTTCTCGCGATCGTCCTGCTCACGATTCTGCCAGGCCGGCCGGCTCTGGCCGCGGTTCCGAGACCCATGCTGACGGCGCCCTACCTCTCGTTCGATGTCGGCATGGCCCCCCAGGGGCTCGCGGTGGCCGACTTCAACGGAGACGGCGTGCCCGATGTCGCCCTGGCCGACCTGAACGGCAACACGATGACGGTGCTGCTCGGTAACGGCAACGGCACTCTGGGCTCCCGCACCGATCACCCGACCGGCAGTTATCCCAACTACGTCGCGGCCGGGGATCTCAACGGCGACGGGCGGCCGGACGTGGTCGTGACCGACTATGGCAGTGACGCCGTGTCCGTCTTCCTGGGCAACGGTGATGGCACGTTCTCTTCGGAGCATGAGTCCGCAGTGGGCACGAGCCCCTTTGGTGTGGTCATCGCCGATCTGAACGGGGATGGGCATCCGGACGTCGTGGTGGCCAATGGAGGCTCCGAGACCATGTCCGTGCTGCTCGGCAACGGCGATGGCACCTTCGCCCCGCAAACGGAGTACGCGACCGGCACCTACCCGAGCTCGGCGACCGTGGCCGACTTCAACTCCGACGGCATTCCCGACATCGCCGTGTCCGACTACTCCGATGGAACCATCTCCATCTTCTTCGGACACGGGGATGGGACCTTTGCTCCGGCGACCAACATCGACGGCGGCGGCGAGCCTTGGTTCCTGGTCTCCGGCGATTTCAACGGCGACGGCAAGCCGGATCTGGCGGTGACCGAGGCCGGCGATGGCACGGTCGCGGTCATGCTCGGGCACGGCGACGGCACCTTCGCCGGCCGGGTCGAGTACGTCACGGGATCGGCGCCCTTCTCCGTGACCGTGACCGACGTCAACGGGGACGGCCACCCGGACCTGGTGGTGGGAGTCTGGAACGGCGCCGAGGTCGCGACTCTGTTGGGCCGCGGCGACGGCACCTTTGATCCGGAACGGACATCCGCCTCGGGGGAGACTCCCGCGGCGGTCACCGCGGCGGACTTCAACAGCGATGGCAAGCTCGACCTGGTCATGACCGACCAGTACACCAACACTGTTTCCGTCCTCCTCGGGCACGGGGACGGATCCTTCGGCACGAACGCGGAGTTCTACGCCGGCCAGACGCCGGAGGCGATCGCCATCGGCGACTTCAACCGGGACGCCCGTCCCGACCTGGCCACGGTTGACGCTGCCGCCGACTCGGCAATCGTGCTCCTCGGCGTGGGCAACGGCACCTTCGGTGGCCCCTCGTACAACGTGACCGGCGCCCGTCCGCGGGCGTTGGCCGTGGCCGACTTCAACGGCGACGGCAAGCTCGACCAGGTGGTAGCCAACTTCAGCTCCAATACCGTCTCGCTGCTGGCGGGCAACGGCGACGGCACTTTCTCCACGCACGTGGACAACGCGACCGGTGTGGGCCCGCGGGGCATCGCCGCGGGTGATCTCAACGGGGACGGCAAGCCGGATTTGGCCGTGGCGGACATGGCCTCCAATACGGTTTCGATCCTGCTGAACAACGGCAGCGGCAGCTTCGCGCCCAAGGTCGACTACGCCACCGGCGCCGGTCCCAGCGCCGTCGCGGCCGGCGACTTCAACGGCGACGGCAAGCTCGACCTCGCGGTGGCCGACTCGCTCTCGAACACCCTTTCGGTGCTGCTGGGCAACGGCAACGGGACCTTCCAGCCCAAGGTCGACTACGCCACCGGATCCGGTCCTTGCGCGGTGGTTGCCGGTGACTTCAACCGGGACGGACACCTCGACCTGGCCGTGGCGTGCGCCGGATCGAACGCGGTTTCGATCCTGCTTGGCAGCGGCAACGGCACCTTCCAGCCCGAGGTCGAGTACGGCGTGAGCGCCGGGCCGCGCTCGATCGCTTGTGCCGACCTCGACGCCGACGGCGCGCTCGATCTGGTCGTGGCCAACTACGGATCCAAGTCGGTCACGGTGTTGTCGGGCAACGGCGACGGGACGTTCGGCGCCCGCTTGGACTATGGTGTGAACTACAACCCGGCCGGGGTCGCCATCGCCGACCTGGATGGAGACGGCAGGCCTGACTTGGCCGTGGCCAACGCCGGGGCCCACTCCGTCTCGGTGCTGCTGAACACCAGCCCGTCGGCGTCGGTAGCGGGCACCGCGCCGGCGGCGCGCAAGCTGACCGTGGCGCCGAACCCGTTCGCGGGAGCCGCGTCGCTCGAGTTCGAGGCGGCCGCGAACGCCCCGGTGACCCTGGAGATCTTCGACCTCTCCGGCCGGCTGACCCGCACGCTCGCCTCGGAAATGCGCCTCTCTGCCGGACCCCATTCGTTGATCTGGGACGGCCGCGACGCCGCGGGAGCAACAGTCGCCAACGGGCTTTATGTCGCGCGTCTCTCCACGGGGGGACGGCAGGAGACGCGAAAGCTGATGCTGGCGAGATAGGGAAACGCCCGCCTGCGCAACCGGACGCCATCCGGCTGGAGAGGGGCGGCACGCAGCGCTCGTTGACGTGTCTTCTACGCAGGAGGGAGCCGGGCCGGCTGCCGCCGGTTCGGTTCCCCCGATCGCGGTCTCGGGTCGTTTACCTGAGGATCAGGAGCCGCTGGGCGATTCGCCCCCCCCGCACGGAGCCCGCAGACGTATAGACCTCAGCTCCGGCCCCGCGCCCGGTGAGCTCTGCGCGCGCAGGAACTAGCGCACGATCACCAGCGGTCGGACCAGCCTCTCTCCGCCCGTCTGGAGCTGAAGGTAGTAGACGCCTGACGGCACAGGGTGACCACGGCGATCGCAAGCATTCCAGCTCAGAGAATGAACGCCGGACGCCGTGGTCATTTCAATGGTTGACCAGACGACTCGCCCGGTTGCGTCTTCAATCCTCAGATCGACCTTTCCCATATCGGGCAGGTCGAGCCGGACATTCACCGGTCCGGGCGTCGGGCTCGGAAAGGCCTGCAAACGCTGGATATTTCCGATCGGTTGCCGGGGGGCAACATCGGTCAGCGAGCCTGTGTTCAGCAGCACTTCGACCGTACTGGCGCCTGGGTTCGCTGTTACAAGATCCCGCTTCCCATCCCCGTTCAGGTCCCCGATCGCCACGGAGTTGGGATACCATCCCGTTCCGTAGTCCTGCTTCGTCTGGAGGGTCCCGTCCCCGCGGCCGAGCAGCACGGACACGGTGTTCGAGGCATTGGTCGTCACCACGTCCAGCTTCCCGTCCCCGTTCAAGTCCCCGATCGCCACGGAGGTGGGATACGGTCCCGTCCCGTAGTCGTGGTGGACCCCAAAGGTCCCATTCCCGTTGCCGAGCAGAATGGACACGGTAAACGCGTTCGCGTTCACCGTCGCCAGGTCCGGCTTCCCGTCCCCGTTCAAGTCCCCAATCGCCACGAACGAGGGTTCCGATCCCGTTCCGTAGTCCTGCTTCGTCTGGAAGGTCCCATCCCCGTTGCCGAGCAGAATGGACACGGTATCGTGGCCGTCGTCCGCAACGGCCAGGTCCGGCTTCCCGTCTCCGTTTACGTCCCCGATCGCCACGGAGGCCGGATACGATCCCGTCCCGTAGTCCCGCTTCGTCTGGAAGGTCCCGTCCCCGCTGCCGAGCAACACGGAAACGTTGGAGGAGGTGCTGTTCGCCGACACCAGATCCGGCTTCCCATCCCCATTCAAGTCCCCGATCGCCACAGAGACGGGCGCCGTTCCCGTTGCGTAGTTCTGCATCGTCTGGAAGGTCCCATCCCCGTTGCCGAGCAGCACCGACACACTATTCGAGGATTGGTTCGCCGTCGCCAGGTCCGGTTTCCCGTCCCCGTTCAAGTCCCCGATCGCCACGGAACTGGGTTCGTATTGGGTGTTGAACTCACGCTCCGTCCCGAAAGTCCCGTTCCCGTTGCCCAGCAGCACCGACACGGTATGGATGCCGACGTTCGCCGCCGCCAGGTCCGGCTTCCCGTCCCCGTTCAAGTCCCCGATCGCCACGGACATGGGTTCCCGTCCGGTCGGGTAGGCCAGCGTCGCTCCGAAGGTCCCGTTCCCGTTGCCCAGCAGCACCGACACGGTATTGGAGATGTGGTTCGCCACGGCCAGGTCCGGCTTCCCGTCGCCGTTCACGTCCCCGATGGCTACGAAATACGGATACGTTCCCGTTCCGTAATCCTGCCTGGTCCCGAAAGTCCCGTCCCCGTTGCCCAGCAACACCGACACGCTACTGGAGTCAAAGTCCGCGGTCGCCAGGTCCGGCTTCCCGTCCCCGTTAAAGTCCCCGATCGCCACGGAGTGGGGATCTGCTCCCGTTCTGAAATCATGCGCCGTCCCGAAAGTCCCGTCCCCGTTGCCCAGGAGCACCGACACGGTGTTGGAGCCGGAGTTCGCCGTTTCCACGTCCGGCTTCCCGTCCCCGTTTGCGTCCCCGATCACCACGGAGTAGGGATTCAGTCCCGTCAGGTGGTCCTGCTTCGTCCGGAAGGTCCCGTCCCCGTTGCCCAGCAGCACCGACACGCTACAGGAGTCGAAGTTCGCCGTCACCAGGTCCGGCTTTCCGTCCCCGTTCAAGTCCCCGACCGCCAGGGAGTAGGGAGACACTCCCGTCGCATAGTCCTGCTTCGTCTGGAAGGTCCCGTCCCCGTTGCCCAGGAGCACCGACACGGTCCTGGAGCCATGGTTCGCCGTCGCCAGGTCCGGCTTTCCGTCCCCGTTCAGGTCTCTGCTTGCCACGGAGTAGGGATACGCTCCCGTCGGGAAATTATGCGCCGTCCTGAACGTGCCGTCCCCGTTGCCCAGCAGCACCGACACGGCACTGGAGTTCGTGCTCGCCACCACCAGGTCCGGCTTCCCGTCACCGTTCACGTCCCCGATGACCACAGAATTGGGGGCGCTTCCTGTGCCGTAGACCTGCTGTCCCCCGAAAGTCCCGTCTCCGTTGCCGAGCAACACCGACACGTCAGAGGAGCCCGAGTTCGCGATCACCAGGTCCGGGATCCCGTCCCCGTTCAAATCACCAATCGCCACGGAGTGGGGGGACGGTCCGGAATCGAACGAAAGAAAGGGCGCGGCGAAGAGAATCTCCGCCCTGGCCACGGGGACTCCCAGTCCCGCGACGCCCGCGAAACCGGCCACGAGCAGCAGCCATCCGGCGCAGACCGAAGACCTTGCGGTCGACAGGAATTGATTCCCGTTCCGAATCCTCATTGGTGTCACCTCCTTGATTCGCAACCGGAGACAACGGGATCGGACCCATGGACACTGGAATGTGTCACTCCAGACCGGCGGTATTATACCACACAGCGTTTCAGGAAAGCCAGGGGCTTCCTTCGCCGGCCCCGCCACGTCCAGCTCACTCGATTGATCTGCCGGGCGTCGTCGTACCGGGTTTGCTGATCAATCGTCACCCGCGTCCCGTTCGGGAGCCGGAAACGGGACACTCCCCTCTGCAATTTGCGCCCTCGGACGATGACGTCGATGCTCGGGTTGAAGACATCGACGATGAAGCGGCCGCCCGGCTCGAGGTGCCGCCTGACCCCGGAGAAGACGTGTTCGAGATCCGCGAGCCGGTAGGTGTTCTGCAGGGAGTTGAATGGGATGAAGATCAACTGGAATCGCGTCTTCAGCGAGAGCCGGCGCATGTCCTGGCGATGGAAGGGGATCTTGAGCCCAGCGGCGCGCGCCTTGGCCTTGGCATGGTCGAGCATGGAGCTCGCCAGATCGACCCCCGAGATGTCGATGCCGGCCTTGGCCAGCGGCACGGTCAGGCGGCCGGTGCCGCAGCAGAGCTCGAGCACCGGTCCGCGGGCGCGCCGGGCCTGGGCGAGATAGAAGGGCAGATCCCAGTCGAAGTCGTTGTCCGCGTCATACAGGGTGCCATCATGGACCAGCACGCCGACGCCGAAGTCGCCGCTGGCGCCGGGGGCCAGGCGGGGGCGCTTCGCAGCTCTGCGATTCGACGGGGTCTTCCTGGTGGTTCTCTTTGTCGCTGCCATCTTCGCCTCCTCGTCAATTCGACGGATGATCCCCGCCCCATCGACCGGCTATGATCCTAGGTGGCAGGGGCCGTCCGCCGCAATGGCAAGGAACGCGAAAGACGATTCCGAGCCGGATCCGATCCAGCGCGGGGGATTGCCCGACGTGGAGACCCGGGGGCCGGTTTTGCACTCTGCCCGGTTCCGAGGAGTGGCCGGTTGCGCTCGGCCCGGTTCCGAAGCATGAAGCATCACCCAGGAGGGATCACACAGTGAGAGCACTTTACGTCAGAGCATCCATGTGCCTGGCGGTCGGCCTGGCGTTTTCCGGGATTCTCGGATGCGGCAAGAGCGGCAATTCCACCAAGACGACGCCTCCGCAGACGAGCCACACCGCACACTACCACGCCGTGTCGATCCAGAACTTCGCCTTCTCGCCCTCGGCGCTTACTGTCTCCGTCGCCGATACCGTGGCGTGGACGAACAACGACACGACGACCCACACCGTGACCTCCGATTCCGGGAGCGAGCTCGGCTCGACCGTCAATCAAGGCCAGACCTACGTGCACGTCTTCGCCCAGGCCGGGAGCTATCCTTACCACTGCGCCATCCATACCACCATGCACGGGTCGGTCACCGTGCAATAGGAGCCGTCATGGCAAGGCTGATTCGGGGACCTTCCCTCGTGGAGGCGGCGGGAGTTCCGCCCAAGCGAATCGAGGAATTCATCGGCCGGGTGAATTCCTCGGACAAGACGGTGAGCATCGCTCGGATGAAGAGCCCTCCCGGGTGGATGGAACCGGGCCAGACACCCGAATTCGACGAGTACACGATCGTGCTCGCGGGCGCGCTCCGCGTCGAGACGAAGGAATCCATGCTTCAGATCGAATCGGGCCAGGCGGTCCATGTTCGCGCCAAGGAGTGGGTCCGCTATAGCACTCCCGCGGGCGCGGAGTACATCTCGGTGTGCTTGCCGGCGTTCTCGTTGGAAACCGTGCACCGCGATGACTGATTCCCCCCGCCGGCCCATCCGGTCGTCCGGCGAGTCCGTCAGCTGATCGCTGTCTCGGCCGCTTCGATCATGTGTTCGATGCGGATCCGATCTTCAGGCTGCAAACTGCACCTCGGCTTTTCCGCAGAACATCCTCGCGAAAGTGTGGGCTAAGGTCCTGGGCTGTGCGCAGGTCGACACGCCTCCCTCCGAGAAGGGTGGACAATTCCATCTCTATGCCGGCCAGGGCGATCAGGCCCGGGATCGCATGAGGCGCAAACTCGACCAGCAGATCCACGTCACTGTCAGGCCGCCCCGTTCCCGTGAGGACGGAGCCGAAAAGTGCCAAACGGACGATGCTGTGTCGCTCGCAGAACTCTCTGAGAGCGGACGGGGCTACTTTGAGCCGGTTCTCCATTTTAACGATCTCCGACGCCGGTCTCTGCTTGCCCGTGGATTCCTACCGCGACCGGCACGCTCGCTCCTGACCTCTAGACCTGGCCGCCCTGGTTGCGGCCCTCCTCCGCCTCGTAGGATGCGCGCCTCCCAACTCCGGACGACGTCATTGTAGCCGATCACGAACTGCCGGGTCGAGCACCCCCTGTTGCCCCATTTGCCTCGGCGCAGTATACTCAGGTACGCCAGACTGATCGTGTTTCCTCTTCTGCGAGGAGGGTGCGCCTTGAGAACCTCGATGGCCAGCGTCGTTCTCGCCGGGCTCGGACCGACGCGGGATCCCGTGCGCTCGATGTCTGAGGCCCGGCGGAACGCGGAGGCCTGACATGAGGTGTTCGGCCGGATCTGGCGTCAACGTCCTCCGAAGGGTTCTCCGGAGCCCTCTGGCTCAAGGCATGGCTCTGGCGCTCGTTCTGGCTCTGGCCGGTCTGATCAGTTTCGCCGCAGCGGCCGCCGCGCGCCAGGTATCCCGTCCAAGAGGCCTCTTGGCGTCGGGATCCGCCGGCACCACCGGCGCATGGAGCACCGCATTCGCGCCGCTCGGGCTCAATGATTTCGTCGACGCCCTGCTGGTTCACGACAATTCCCTCTTCGCGGGAGGCGAGTTCACCGCGATCGGCCCGGTCGTAGCGGCTCGGGTGGCGCGGTACGACGGACAGAACTGGTCCGCGGTCGGGCAAGGGATGAATGGAGCGGTCTACGCCTTGGGTGAATACCGGGGAGATCTCATCGCCGGAGGCGCGTTCAGCCGGGCTGACGAACAGCCGGCCCAGAACGTGGCCCGCTGGACCGGATCGAGCTGGGATTCGCTCGGAACCGGCTTGAACGGTACGGTAGGCTCTCTGGCCGCGCTCGGTGATGACCTGGTCGCCGCCGGAACCTTCCAGGCCTCGAACGCCAAGGGAACGCGCGTGGCCTGTTGGAACGGGGTTTCCTGGCGCGCCCTGGGAAGGAACCTGCCGGACGCGTCCGGCTATAGCCTGGCCGTGTACCACGACTCGCTGTACGTCGGGTGCTCCTGCGTGGGAACGGACAGTCTGGGAAATCACGCGGGCTTCGTGTTGCGCTGGAACGGGAGCGCCTGGTCCCCGGTTGGGTCCGCCCCGGAAGGATTTGGCTTCAGCATCAACGGTTTTTCTGTCGACGAGGACCATCTCTACGTCTTCGGCGACGAGACCGGGAACATCGGAGTGACCGGCGGACTTTTCATGGTCCTGGACGGCGACCATTGGCGCGATCTCGGCTATGGCGACGGTTGCGGGGATCCTTACTACAACGAATACGAATCCGTCGAGGCGGCCCTGGAGTGGCAGGGACATCTCGTCGTTTCCGGTTGCTTCGCCGGCCCCGAGAGATGCAACTCCCGTTCGATCTGCTTGTGGCCTGGAACTCCGATGCCCGGTGGAGGCACGGAGGAGGGAGGAGACCTCTGGCCGCTGGCGGTTTTCCAGGGGGATCTCTACGCGGCCGGCGCGTTCTCGGTGCCGCAAGGCGTCTCGATGCCCGATCTCAAGCGTTCGGACGGTTCTGCCTGGACCTCCGTCACGGGCGCCGGCCAGGGGATCACGGGCGAGGTGGACGCGTTGGCGTATCTGGGCCCGGACCTCATTGCCGCGGGCTCATTCCTCGAGGCGGGGGATCAGGCGGTCAACGGGGTCGCCCGGTGGGACGGCTCCGCGTGGCACGCGATGGGAGCGGGGTTCAGCGAGAAGATCGCCCACCTGGTTCCGTTCAATGGGGGTCTGGTCGCGGTCGGAGACTCCACCTCCGATGAATCGGCGCTCGCCTTCTGGGACGGACAAAGCTGGCAGCCCATCGGCCACGGGTTGGAACGCGGCTGGATCGGAGATGTCACCGTCTATCACGGCGAGCTGATCGCCGGCGGATGGTTCAGCCGCTCCGGAAACGATCCCATCGGAGTCATTGCGCGATGGGACGGCGCTGCGTGGCGATCGATGGACGACGGCGTCGAAGGCGCCGTTCGCTGCTTCGGGACCTATCAGGGCCATCTCCTGGCGGGCGGGGAGTTTCACGGCCGCCTGGCCGTCTGGAACGGCTCTTCCTGGCAACCATTCGCAGGCGGCGCGGAATCGCCCGTGATCGCGATCCAGGAGTATGGCGGCAACGTCTTCATCATTCGGCAAAATGGGCAGAGCTCAGTCCTGGAATGGTGGGATGGCACTGCCTGGCATTCCTGCGACTTGAACGGCTCTTCCGGCATGGTCCGCTCGTTCGCTGTGTACGGAGGCCACCTCATCGCGGCCGCAAAGACCGGTGCCCCGAGCCTCGACCTTTCTTCGCTCTTCGTCTGGGATGGATCCACCTTTGTTCCGTTCGAGGCCGAGACGGAGCAGACGGTCCTCGCGCTGGCGGTCCGCGGCTCGGAGCTTGCGGCGGGAGGCACCTTCCAGTTGGCGGGGGAGACTCCATCGAGCGCCATCGCCGTGTGGACGGATCCGGCGGTGCCGGCGGCTCCGCTCTCCTTCCGCGTGACCGGCCGGGACGGCGGCGCGACCATCCATTGGGACACAGCGCCGGGATGGGATTCCATCGGCTGGCGACTTCACGCTCAGGACCCTGGCGCCGAACCGGTGACTCTGACTTTGACGCCCCGTCAAGGTAGCTCATCCTATGTATATGACGACGCGTACCCGGGCGTCCGGAATCGCCAGTACTGGCTGGAGCAGATCCGTCCGGACGGGCTGGATTGCGCCTGGTACGGACCGGTGACCGCCCAAGCGAGCCTGGCCGACGCGGGAGCATCGGTCGTTCAAGGGCTTGCCGTCTGGCCGAATCCCGGAGTCGGGTCGACGACCATCGCCTTTCGCGTGGCCTCTCCTTCGCGGGTGCGATTGACGGTCGTCGACGCAACCGGGCGCACCGTGAGGGTGCTGGCCGACGGGCGTTCCAAAGCCGATTCCGGCCGGACCGACTGGGACGGAAAGGACGCCAATGGGCGCCGCGTCCCATCCGGCGCCTACTGGATCCGGTTTGACTCCGGAAGCGAGGTCCGCTCGGCCCGTGTCATTCTCGTGAACTGATTCGGAATCACCTCGGGCGGAGCCGCAAGGTAATAGAGCCGGTGTACGTATGCCGATCCTCGGATCCTGCGCCAGGAGCCGGACGACTTGATCGCGGCGGTCAGCAACACCGGCTACCTGGACCGGGCGCCCGCGGGGAGCTACAAGCTCAACGGCTCACCGCACGACCGTGATCCTGCCCACCGTCACCAGCGCACCCGAAACCGCCCTGACGTAATACACACCCGGAGCCAGCCCGCGCACGTCCAGGGACGCAGTGATCTCGCCACTCAAGCCGGCCAACCGACGCCCGAGCACCTCCCGCCCGGAGGCGTCGAAAACCCGCACGGTGACCGGCCCGATCCCCGGACGGCGCAACACCAGCGTGATCCGATCGCGCGCCGGCACCGGATAGACGGAAAGAGCCACCGGCGCATGCGCCGCTGTTTCCGGCGCGCCGGAGTTCCCGCTCAGGTCCGCCATCCGCAGCCCGTCTCCGAAACTCGCGACCCAGAGCTGGCTCGTCGCCTCGGGATTGAAGAAGCAGCGTATCGGATGGGCGAACGGGTAGCTGTCCACCAGGGAGAACGTGGGACTGGCGCCGCCGATATTCTCGCTCACCCAGAGTCCCTGGTCTTCGGTGGTCACGTAGCATTCGTTGTTGTTCGTGGGGTTGAAGGCTTCCCGCATCGGTGGTCTTCATGATCTCCGGGTTCCCGGCGGAACTTCCCCCGGCCACATAGGCGGTGTTGATGTCGTCGCGCGCCATGGCGGCGTAGAAGGGAAAGTCGTTGGAGAGATTGATCCCGTGTGATCTCGGCACCCAGGTTCCGGCGCCGGTGTCATAGGTGTAGATTCCGGTGCAGAGGCCATAGTAGTCGCTTCCCGGAATTCCGGTGTAGATGTTGGAGGTGTCGGCCACCGTGGCCACGAAGCGCGTGGTGTTCCCCTCTTTCGCCGCGGCCATGGAGAGAAGCGCCTGTCCCGCCGGGATCCCAGGGAGAGATCCCAGATGGAAGCTGTCGCCGCCGTCGGTGGAGGTAAGCATCCCCTCGTTCGTCCCGACGAAGATGTTGGTTCCGTCGAACCAGACCCCGGCGATATAGCAGCCACCCGGAGATCCCGTGCTGTACTTGGGCGCGCCGAAGGTATTGCCGCCGTCGGTGGAGAGATAGAGGCGACCGTAGTCGGTCACGATCACCCGCGTCGTGCTTTCCGGATCCGCCGCCAGCCCCCAGGCGCCTCCACCGGTGGGATCGCCCGGAAGCGCGGTCCAGTGAACGCCTCCGTCCGTGCTTTTGTATGGAGTGTAGCCGTTGTTGTTGTTGTGCAAACTGTAGAGGACCGAGGGTTCGGCCGTGAACTGCACGTCCGTGAGATCACCGCCCTGGATCTGCGAGAAGGGAAGGACGGTCCAGGTCGCTCCCAGGTCGGTGGTGTGGAACATCTCCCCCATGTCGCAGGCGATGTAGGCCTCATCGCTCTGGTACGGGCTGAAGCTCGGGCAGAAGAGCGATCCGCCGCCGCCGACCCCGCTTGGCGTCCAGACGGTGGGTTGGGCGAGAGCAGCCCGCGGGGGAAGCAGGAGCGCCGGAAGAAGCGCCAGACCGGACAGCAGGATGGACGTCGACCGTCGGCGTGCCATGGATGACCTCCTCATGGTGGGCGAACGCGGCCGGCACCATGTCTGAGCCTACCGGACGGGGACGCCCGGGAACAAACCGGCGGGAGGGGGCTGCGCTGCTGCGCGTGAAGTGAGGGTGTCGGATGCAGGTTTGCGCTTCTAGAGCCGGGGATTCCTGCGGGATCCGGAGAGCTGAAACAGAGTCGCGATGGACCGAACCCCTTGCCGACCAGCCCAAACCCGCCTGTCGGGCGACAAGGTGTCCCGACGACGACAAGCTTCCCGTGATTACTGCCCGCGACTCCCTGGGGGACGGTGGGGGGACAGCCGAATTGGCACCTCGGGCCGACCCCGAATCCGGCGATCGGACCGGTGACGATCGGGTACCGCATGGCGGCGGCCGGAAGCGCCGCGATCGAAATCTTCGACAGTGCGGGCAGGTTGGTGAGGCGGATCGAAGCGGGCACGCATCTCGCGGGCCGTTACTCGGTCACGTGGGACGGGAGGGACGATGCGGGACGGACGGTGCCCGCTGGGTTGTACTTGACGAGGGTCGAGGCCGGAGGCGCGGTGATGGGAGCGAGGGTCGTGATCGGAGTCCGGTGAGCTGCAGAGGGTGCGGCACCCTCCGCACGGGTCTGCAGCCGCACCCGCGTCGGCCCCTGCGGCCGGTCAGTGCCGGGCCGGCTTCTGCGCGGTGTCCGGCAACGCCGGCGCACCTTGGGGCGCAGCCGGCGGTGCTGGGGCGGGTGTCGCCGGAGCGGCCCCCGGATTGGCCGCCGGCATCGTGGGCGATATCGACGGCGCTGCCGGCGTCGCTGATCCGGTCCCGGTCGCGGAGGCCGGAGGCGCGGCCGATGCCGCCGCTGATCCGGCCGCAGGCGCTGTCGCTCCGGTGGCCGATCCCGGTGCGGAACCGGGGGTTCCGGAGGGCGCGGTCGATCCGGGCGTTGTGCCCTGCCCTGCTCCCGGGGCAGGCACAGTAGCCGGCGCCCCAATCCCCTTGAACCACGCCGCCGTGGTGGAATCGCAAAGGTCGAATCCGTAGATTCGCCGGAAATGACCGCGTTCCGCGTCCATCGAGATTCCCGGACGGAGCTGCGTCGCCTTCGCAAATGCCGAAGCGGCCTTGTCCTTCTTTCCCGTGACGTACAGCGCGACCGCTTCCATCTCATGGCGGAGCACGGCGGCGCGGACGTCGGCGGTATCCGCAGTCGCCCCGGCAGGCACGTGCTCGAGGTGGCTCGCCAGACCCCCGTAGTTCCGTTGCTGAAGTAGAACGAACGGCACGACGAACCGCGGGCGAATGTGGGTCGCCTCCTGGGTGTCGGCGAAGGCCTCACGGAGCGTGGCCAGGCTGTCCGGGAGCAGCGAAGCCAGACCCGTGAGGAACGCGAAGCCGCCGCTGGTGTCCTGCACCGCCAGTTGATCGTGGTAGGTGCGGAAGACCAGGCGAACCACGCTCGTGTCCCTGAAAGTCGCGCTTGTTTTCTCCTGCCGGGCCAGATCGAGCAGCTCCCGCGCCGCGGCCGGGTGTTTCTTCGCGCCGAGCCAGGCCCGGATCATCGCCTTCTGAAAGCGCACCCGATGGCCGGCCGGAACGTCGGCACGCAGGGAGTCGCCCACCGAGAGAACGGCATCCCACATCCCCCGGCGATCGAGCTCATAAAGCCGGATGAGCTTGAACGCCGAGATCGCGGCGGGTTCGGCCTGGAAGGCCTGCGCGTCGCGAAGCTGCAGCAGGGCCGCCTCCGCCTTTTCCGGCGCTCCGGTGATCCGATCCGACTCCAGCCATTTCAGGGCCGCGAGCCCGGGCAGCGGGATCTCCGGACCTGCCTCGCCGCCGCTGCCCGAGGCGGTCATCGGCACGATCTGCACCGCTTCCGGCGTCTCGCCCCGGGCGTCTGTGGTCGGGATGTGAGCCGTGAGCCCGGTCGCCTTCGCCAGCACCCGCCAGGTCCCCGCGGCTGCTTTCTCGCGGACCAGGTAACCCCGCGTAAACGCGCCCGGGCTGGCCTTCCAGCTCAAGTCGACGCCGTTCGTCGTGTATCGGACGACACCGGCCCCCGGAGCCGGGGCGAAGAGCGACCAGTGATAGACGTAGGTCTGGTCCGTTCCCCGGTCGGGAAGGTAGAGGTTGCCCAGGCCGTCCGTGAAAATTCCGGAAGCCTCCTTGTACAAGGTGGCCGGCCCGAAGGATGGGATCAGGGATAGCCCGTCCGGTCCCACGACGTGGATCCGCCCGGTCGCGGCATCAAGGACGAAGGAGTTTCCGAGCCGATCGAAGGCCACTCCGCCCACCCTCGCGGGATAATCGGGGGGCGAAAGCGGCTGGGTCGCCGCGGTCTTGGGATCGATCCGGACTCCGTTGCCCCCATTCTCCGACCACACCAGGATCTCGCCTCCGGGGGAGATCCTGACCCCGGAAGGATCCTTCATCGGCGCCAACCGGGAAGAGAAGGTCGTCCCGTCGATGGCGACGAAGCAGATCCGGCCCTTCGCGGGATCGGTCACGACCACGCGGCCATCGGGCAGAAACGCCGCGGCCCCCGGCTTGAATCGCCGTTCGTCCGTCCAGTTGTCTCCGACGGAACGCAGGAACGCGCCGTCCCGAATCCGGAGGACGTCGAAGCGCTGCGCTCCCGGATCCGCGACGGCCACCAGGCTGTCTCCCAGATCGACCGACGCGACGGAAGAGATCCCCTGGGTATACAAAACCGACCCCTTGCCTTCTTCGGGACGCAACCCGATGGCGCTGTCTCCATACGCGGTCACGTACGGGACGCTGCGGGCCGGGCGCGAGACCAGGCCGCCCTTCTGACCAAGGAAGAAGAACCGGCAGGGGCCCGCGGAATCCGCCCGGACGGCCACGATCGCGCCGGGAATGACCGACGGCTGCGACGAGCAGATCCGCACTTCCAGCGGTGGCGCGGCGAGAGGCTTGAGTTCGGCCTCGGTCAGGAGGCTGATCCGCTCGACCTTTCGGAGCTCCGCATCCAGGATGACGAGCTGATCTCCGGCCAGGGACAGCGCGACCGGCTTGTCGAAGGAGCCGGGACCCTTGCCCTGACCTCCATACATGAAGCCGTCCTTGAGAGTTTCCGAAGGCGGACCGCAGCGCCAGAGCCTTCCCTTCGCCCCTTCCAGGACGAGAACGGCGCCATCGGCGTGCCCGACCGCCGCGACGATTTCGGCCGTCGGCGTCTCTCCGCCTCCACTCGCCGGGATCGGCATCTCGTGGACCAGATTGTCGGGAAGAGGCCCTGATTCGGGTGCCTGTTCGAAATCCGGGATCTGGTAGATCCGGCCGAGCGCCTTCCGATCGCAGATATAGACCGATCCGTCGGGACTCGAGGCGAGGCATCCGGGATCCTTCAGGAACGCGGGCAGCAGGACCTCGCGAAGAAAGAGACCGTCGGGAGAGAAGATCAGCACGGCTTTCCGGCCGGAATCGAACACGAACAGGTGGCCACCCGGTCCGAACGCCAGTTGCTCCGGGCTGTCGAAGGTGCCGAGTCCGCCTCCTTCCTGGCCGAATTCGCCGATTTTCTCCCCGGCGGCGGAGAACACGAAGACCCTCCGGCTCTTGGCGTCGACCACGAAAGCCCGACCGGCCGGAGAGATGAGCAGGGCGACCGGCCGGATCAGAACGCCTTTGCCGTAGGAGTGGACGAACTTGCCCTGCCCGGTGAAGACCACGATCTGGCCGTCCTGATCGGCGACCTGGACATTGCCGTCCGGGGCCAGGGCGATCGCGCTGGGATGGGAGACGAATCCGGCGGAGGATTGGGCCGGAAGAGCGAACGAGCCCTCGGGAAGATACTTCGATTGCTGGGCGGCGCCCACGCCGGGAAGGGACACGGCGACCGCCAGAACCAACGCGACTGCTGCTTTCACACCCGCCTCCCGCTCGCCGAGCCGGGCGCGCGTGCGCCGGCTCGAATGCTCAGCTACATCCGGCTCGTCGAACGGCGGAGCGCACCGCCGGCCGCGACCGTTCACTCATCCGTGACAGAACGCCCATGGAGAGACCGAAAGAGTGGTAAACCAAGGAGATGCCTGCGTCAAGGACCCAGTGGCGGCCAGCGGCCGGCCGACGGCTGAGGGCGCCTTCGCCAAGGCCCGGGATCGCATCGCGAGCTCGCCCCCAAGGCCTTCCGCGGGGCGCATCACGAGTGCCGCCGTGGACCAGTTCGCTGCCCGCCTCACCGCCAGCGGACTCGGCGCGCCGTGGTCAAAACAGGCCGAGGGCCATCCCGGGATAGTGCGCGTGCAGGATCGCCGCAACCAGGAAGACGTCGATGATCAGATGAACGAGCAGCACGTAGATCAGGGATCGCGACCCCTCATACATCGCTCCTTGAGTCAGGGCGAGGAGGTAGACCAGGAAGGGGCCAAGACCGGTGAAGGCCATGGTCGTGAGCACGGAGGCGTAGACCACCCCCTGGGCGGCGATGGCGGGTCTGCGCGGGTAGACCGAGCGAAGCAGCGCGTAGACCGTATTGATGAAAAACAGCTCGTCCCAGATTCCCACCAGATTGATCCCGACGATGAGGCGCCAGCTTTCTTCCCGGAAAGGCAGGGCCGGAAGGACCCAGTGATAGGGCACGCCGGGGTTGACCCGGAAATAGAAGAGGAAGACAGCCCAGGACAGCGGAATCGAAATGAGCACGTAGATGACGTCCCGCCAGCGAAACCTCCTCGGAAGGATCCTCCAGGTGATGACTCCGGGATCGCTTCGCCGCAGGAGCAGCGCGGGCGCCAGGAGGACCGCGAGAAAGAAGCCTGCCAGGACGAGGAAATGACGGTTGCCGGTGCCGGTGTTGATCGGCGCCAGGGCCAGGACGAGGATCACGCCGAGAAGAACGGCCATCCGCCGGCGCAAGGCGGGATCCCGATCCAGCAGGACCAGAAAGAGAGCCGCGCTCCAGAGGACAAGCCCGGGCCACACCAGCGGACCGCAAACCCGGGCGCGCAACGGAAGAAGCGGCGGCACGGCCAGGCCGGTTGCAATCAGGATCGCGGCGCGCCGAACCCGGTCCGGCGCGGCCGACACGGTCGATTCCGTGTGCAAGTGTTTTTCCAAACCCATTCCAGGCTCGAAGGAGCCCGTGATCCCCCTGGCCCCGGCGCCGTCAGCGAGGGCGGCAGGCGCGATTCGCCCCGAAGCGCAAGCGCTCCGCCGGCGACCGGCTCAGCGGGCCATCGATCGGTCGCTAGTTCCGCCGGCAGCCAGATCGTCGGCCCACCGGCCTCCGGTCGAATTCGGCCATTTCCCCCGGCTTGATCCGGGTTCCAACGCGGTCCCGTAATTCGCGGCCGCTGGGACTGTTCCGGCAAGAAGATAGCCTGCTTGGGGGGCCACAGGCAATTCCCGAGGTTGATCCCGTTGCGGGGCGGCGCGCGTCCGAGTGATCTCATATCCATTGACAATCCCTGACCCGTTGTCTTATTCTTGTTGTACTAAGAAACGACGAGCCGATCTTGCTCCGGTGGACCAGATCCTCTTCCGGCTCGTTCGAGTGAATCGACGGCGATTGCTTCGGGCCAGACGGCCCGCTCGCAAGCTCCGGCGCACTCCAGTCAGGGAAGAACCCGGTTCGTCTCAAACGAAGTGGCAGCCGCGGGCAGGTCCGCACGGTTCCGGACCGCATGTGAAGGACGACAGCGCAACTCGCGCTCGAGTCCTCATCGAGGCCCGTCCGTGACCGCGGCATCTTCAGGAGGTCTTGATGGCGTCATCGGGTCCGCTGGATCCGAGAAGACAGATGAACGGCGGAGAATCGGGGACGTCCGATCCATCCTTGTCCCTCCGCAGGTCCCAAGTGCCGCGCGTGCGAGAGCCCGGTCCAACCCGGCCGGAGCCGGACCCAGCCGCGATCCGGCCGCAGCTCGGTCCGATCCGGCCTGAGCCGGACCCGGTCCGGGCGCAGCTCGGTCCGTCCCGACCGGAGCCGGACCCGGTCTGGGCGCAGCTTGGGCTGCTCACGCGTTCGCCTCGGATGTTGGCCATGCTGGAAGAGGCGCGCGATCTGGCGGCTTCGGGGGCCAACGCGCTCATCCTGGGCGAGACCGGCACCGGCAAGGAGCTTCTCGCCGCCGGCATCCACCACTTCAGCCGGCGGCCGGGGAGGTTTCTCCCGTTCAACTCGGGAGGATGTCCGGCCGGGCTCTTCGAGGGAGAGCTGTTCGGGGTTGAAAGAGGCGCTTATACAGGGGCCGACCGCAAGCGGAACGGCCTCATCGTCGAGGCCGAGAACGGCACCCTGTTCCTGGACGAAATCGGCGACCTGGATGCGCGTTCCCAGACCGCGCTTCTCCGGTTCCTGGACTCGGGCGAAGCGCGGGCCCTGGGATCGAGCGTGATCCGCATCGTCCGGCTCGGCGTGGTGGCGGCCACCTGCCACCCGCTGGCCGGAATGAAGAGCCGCGGCGACTTCCGGAGAGACCTTTACTACCGGCTCGCCCAGGGGCTGCTCGAACTGCCCCCGTTGCGCGAGCGACCGGACGACCTGGATCTTCTCGTCCCCCATCTCTGGAGGCGGCAGACCGTCGATCGCGAGGCCCCATCGGCTCTCCTCGGCCAGGAGGGCATCGCGGTGCTGCGCTCGCATTCCTGGCCCGGCAATGTGCGGGAGCTTGATCACTTCCTCAGGCGGCTGCGCCTGCACGCGGTGCGCGCCGGAAACGCGGCGTTCGCGGAAGACGGAATCCGGGAGCTCCTGCGCCGTTGGAGCGCCTTGTCCGACGGCGCGCCTGCCGCGCGGCCGAGCCCGGAGGAGGCCCGCCGCGCCTTGCACGCGGCGGACGGCAATCGTTCTCTGGCAGCGGCGCGACTGGGCATCTCCCGCGCCAGCCTCTACCGGCTTTTGCCCAAGATTGCGGACGCCTGACGCAACGCGCTCCCGGTCCGAGCGGGCATCGGCTCCCGCCCCGCTCTCCTGACGCCACCGGCGACCGCGCAGGCCCAAACGGGGCGGGCGTTGAATCCCGAGTCGCTCCCGTTCCCGACATCCACGAGAACGCCGGACGCTGGCCCCCGCGAACACCCCTTCCGCCGCCCGCGGCAAGGCGCTATCCTCGCAGCGCGTCAGGACTGAGGAGGTGTCCCATGCCCGAGTATGGTTACCGATGCGCCAAGTGCGGGAAGAGCTTCAATCTGGTGATGGGGGTCATCGAACACGAGAAGGCCAAGGTGAAGTGCCCCAAATGTTCATCCTCCACCGTGGTTCAGAAGGTCAGTGCGTTCGTGCCCATCACCTCGAAGAAGAGTTGACGATCGGGCGCCGGCCTGCGATCCGAACTGGATGAACCAAGGAGTCCTCCATGGATGAGGCGAAGCGGCATTTTCCGCTCGGCGCGGTGGTGGGCCAGGACTCGCTCAAGACGGTCTATCTGGCCAACATCGTGGATCCCGAGATCGGCGGCCTCCTCATCAGCGGGCCGAAGGGCACGGGAAAGAGCATGGTCGTGCACTCGGTGGTCGATTTGCTTCCCCAATATCCGGCGGTCGACGGCTGCCCCTTCAACTGCGATTCCGCTCGTGAGGAGCGTCTTTGTTCGTTGTGTCGCGAGAGACTGGATTTCCGTCCGGATCCGGACTCGCGTGCGGATTCCCGTCCGACCAGCGCTCCAACCGGTGCACCGTCCCTTCCCACCCGGAACCGGCGGATGGTGATCGTCAATCTCCCGCTGAGCTGCACGGAAGACCGTCTGATCGGCAGCATCAACATCGAGTCCCTGCTCCATTCGGGCAAGAGCGAGGTGCAAGTGGGCATCCTCGGCGCGGCCAACCGGAACATCCTCTACGTGGATGAGGTCAATCTCCTGCCCGATCATCTGGTCGACGACATCCTGGACGCGGCCGCCAGCCACTGGAGCACGATCGAGCGGGAAGGGCTGTCGGTCTCGCACCCGGCGGAATTCGTTCTGATCGGCACGATGAATCCGGAGGAGGGGGACCTCCGCCCGCAGATCCTGGATCGGTTCCCGCTCTGCATCCGGCTGGAGTCGGTGCGCGACCCGCGGGAGCGGGTCGAGATCGTGAAGCGAAACCTCCTCTTCGAGAGCGATCCGGCTGCGCTCCACCGGCTTTTCGCGGGAGAGCAGGATACCCTGCGCGCAAGCCTGGTCGAGGCCCGCCGCCGCCTGCGCGAGATCCAGGTCTCCGATAGCGTTCTTTTCGCCATCTCGGCAGCCTGCGCGGACCTCAAGGTGGATGGGCAAAGGCCGGACATCGTCATTGCGAAGACCGCTCGGGCCGTGGCGGCTCTGGACGGTCGGCCCGAAGTCGGCCCCGAGCACGTCCTTCTCGCCGGACGCGCGGCGCTCAACCACCGCACGCGCGACGGAGGGCTCCTGGATCCTCCTTCCTTCGAGGAGATCCAGACGGTCTTTCACAAACATCTGGCGACGATCCCTGAAGCGAACGGATCCCGGGAGCAGGTCGCTCGCGCCGCCGGGGAAAGCGGCGCGGCCCCTCAGAAGCCGAGCGCGGCGGCGCCCCCCGGACCTGGACCCGCCTCCGAGCGGATGCCGGATTCGCGTCACGGGATCGACAAGACCATCGGGGCGTTTGCCGCCGCCGATCCCGAAAGAACGGACTCGGGGACCGGAAAGCGCTTTTCAAAAAAGAATGGGCCTGGCCTCCGGCGCCGCGATTCGGAAGAAACCGGCGTCGCTCGGGGCCAGGCTCAGAGAGCGTTTGAGAGATCTCTTCCGGCCGAAAACGCGGTTGGCCATTCCCATCGATCCGGGCCCGCTGCGCTTGTCGCTCGAGGATCCTCTGGCCGACGCCGGACGCTCCGCGCTCTCGTCTCTGTACAAGTCCTATCGGCGGATGTTCCACCGGATGCTCCGGTCGTTCCGCACCGTCCGGAGAGGCGCCATCCGAGGTCGACGACGCCGGCCGATCGTGAACCGGCAGGCCGGGCGGAACATCCGCGTCGTCGACTATCGCCCGGGGGAGAACCTGCTGGCGCCGCTTCCCACCGTCCTTCGGGCCTTTCGGGATGGCCGCGCGCGGCCGGCTCAGGGCAGGATCGTGCTGAGAAAGCGGGATCTCCTGGGTTGGGACAAGGTCGAGTCGGAAAGCCTGACCCTAATCCTTCTCGTCGACCTGAGCCGGTCGACCCATCTCTATCTCTCCGCGCTGGTCAAGATCCTGCGGTCCTTGACCGGCCACTTTCACCGGAAGCGCGACCGGATGGGTCTGGTCTCGCTCCAGGGCCGGCAGGCTCGGATTCTCAATCACCCGACGCACAACTACCGCGTCGTGACGAGAAGCCTGGCCGGGCTCGCGGTCGCGGGGGAGTCTCCGCTGGCCGACGGTCTCTCCAAGGCCCTGGCCATGGCGCGACTCGAGAGGCTTCGCAATCCGGGATCGCGGCCTCTCGTCATTCTCGTGAGCGATTGCTATCCCGAACCGCTTACGATGAAGGTTCCGGATCTTCTCGACGAGCCCGCCTTCAAGAAGGCGATGAACGCCGCCGCCCTGTACCGCAAGGAGAAGGTTCATCTGCTGGTGATCCAGCCGAGTCTTCAGTCGCGAGAGGCCGCCGATCGCCCCGCGCCGGCCGGCGATCGCCTGGCGAACGCCATCACCCGGTTGGCGGGCGGCCGGCTCGTCTCCTTCGCCCCGGCGGGCGGAGCGGACATTCCCAAGGAGCGGCTGTCCGTCATGCTCGGAGAGATCGAGGCCGCCCTGGAGGGACTTCCGCGGATGGCTCGGGTCGAGAGCAGGCTCACCTAGGGAGGGGCGAGGGCAAGCGCAACGTAGTCATGGGGGCAGATCCGAAGCCGCATCAGGAGGTTCACGAATGTCGCCGGGCTGGCATCCTCGCGTCGCGCCCTTGGTTTCCGCGTCGCGCTGTGCCACGATGAAAGCGAGGGGCGCGCAACGCCCGACGATTCGAGAGGAGCCCGCATGAGAAGGGATGGGAGTTTCGCCGCGATGCTGTTTCGCCTCCTTCTGGTCGTGATCGGAGTCCTGATCGCCCGTTCTCTTCTGCGGGTCGTGGCCCGTCTGTTCCAAGGACGGCAGGAGCCCGGTGTCCGGGGCGCGGCGTTTGAACCGAGATCGAGCGAGACCCGCTTTGACGTTTCCGAAGGTGACGTTCTGGACGTGCCTTTCACCGAGGTTGAGACCACTCCCGAAGCGGCGAAGAGGAGCGGCTCCGGCAGCTGACGGCTTTCTATTCCTGTGTCTATTCCCGGGCCGACCCATCGACACGGCGAGAGCGGTTCCGGCGCCTGACGGTTTGCACTTCCAGATCCGACCCACCGCGACCCGCGATCTCGGCAGCTCTCCTGAGCAGTCCTTGCTCTTGAGTGAAATCGCGCACATGAAGAGTGGGACTGTTGGCGCCATCGTGATCCTGATGCTAGATTGGACTCGTGATGGTCGGCGTGCGACTCGACCCCAGGCGGACTTCAACCCGACACCGCAGGACATTCGCGCGCCAGTCCATTCCTTCCCCAGCTCAACCTCGTCCTGACCGCAAGAGGTCGCTGACCACAGCAGTGATATTCAACGGGCGGTTGCGAACTCCCGTTCCCGGTGCTCGCCCAAAGGCACTCAAGGGAGGTTCCTCATGAACGGCAGACACCAAATCACACGGGACGACCTGATGACTCTTCTGCAGAAGAGCTCGGCGTCCGGGATCCTCAGTGTTCACGTCGGTCTCGATCACTCCAGTCCGCACGAGCCGCAGAAGTGGCTCTCTTCCGTGCGCTCGGGCCTGCGGGATCTGGGTCATCGATTCACCGGCTCCGGTTCTGCTCGAAACGGCCCTGACCGAAATTTCCGAGCTGCCGCTCGACGCGAGGCATCGGACCCTGGTCTACTATCGTTCGCTCGATCCAGACTGGCAATTCTGGAGAAGTCTGCACCTCCACGTTTCCGATCTCTTCGCGTTCGACTCCTCGCCGCAGGTGCTCCACCTGGTGGCGCTGCTCGACGAAGCGCCCGTTCTCGGCGTGGCGGTGCTCTCGCAGGAAAAGGCCCGCGCGCTGACCTGGACCAACGGCCAGGTCGAGGAGCACGAGATTCCCGGCCTCGAGGCCGATGTCGTCCATGCGACCGCGCCTGCAGGAACCCTCGCGGCCGGCCCCGGCGGCGCCCGCGTCGGCGCTCTGCCTGGCCGGGTCGCGGACCGGAATCGGCGCCGGCTTTCTCTTGTGGCCCAGCGCCTCGGCGAGTTGGGCCGAAGCCATGGCTGGGCCCGGCTGCTTTTGATCGGAAGTCCCGCCGTGATCGAAGCGGTCGTCGCGGCGCTGCCCGACCGGCTCCGGCGACTTCTCATTGATCCCTTCGACCGCAACCTTATCAATGCTCCTTCATCCGAGATCGCGGTGGCCGCCGGCCGCCGGCTGCATGATTGGAAGAGGACGGACGAGCTGCGTGAAGTGAATCAGTTGATCGACGAAGCGACCGCCGCCGGGCGCTCGCGTCTGGGGCTCGCAGCCAGTCTCGATCATCTGAATGAGAAGAGGGTCGAACGGCTCTACTTCTGCAGGGGATTGCGCGCGAGCGGATTCCGCGACGCCTCCGGTCGCCTTCGCCTGCAGCCGTCGGAGCCATCGGGAACGGGCGCCACCGTGCCCGAGCCGCGTCTGGTCAATCGCATGGTGGTGGCGGCTCTGGAAGCCGGCGCTCAGGTCGTCCCGTTGGAAGGAGAATCGGCCCACCGCCTGGCTGGCGCCGGCGGCTGCGGCGTGCGCCTGCGATGGAGGGGCAACGGAGCGTTTCCGGAACCCATCTGAGAGCGAGCAGAGCCGTCGGGATCGACGCA
Organism: Candidatus Eiseniibacteriota bacterium; assembly: GCA_963833505.1. GTDB lineage: Bacteria > Eisenbacteria > RBG-16-71-46 > CAIMUX01 > CAIMUX01 > CAWHYG01. Next base: position 360,781 of record CAWHYG010000005.1, read on the forward strand.
GGAACATCCCGGCAGTCGTTCACGCTGGGAAGCCGGACGGGCCCGGATTCAGCGTCGCACCCGGCATTGGGCTCGGCCTGAATGGCCGAGCGGGTCGTGGGAGCGCGGAATCGGCGGCAACGGCAGTCTCGGCTGTTCATGAGACGAACGTCCTTCACAAGGCACGGAGAAAATACTTTACAAAAGTGTAGTTATTTTAGAGAATGGGCCGATGGCCGGAATGGGTGGTCGGGTTTGGTGGGGCCGTCGGCCCCTTTTGCGTGAGACCTACCCTTTCCACCGGAACAGCGGTCGAGAATATGAAGATCACAGCACTGGAAGAATACGGTCTCAGGTGCCTGCTCCAGCTTGCCCGTCCGGCGCCGGAGGAGTCGCTGACGATCGCGGAGATCGCCGGGCGGGAGGGCCTGTCGACGGCGTACGTGGCCAAGCTCTTGAATCTCCTGCGGGTGGCCGGCCTCGTGCGAAGCGTGCGAGGACGCAGCGGGGGCTATACACTCGATCGGGGCATCGACCAGATCTCGGTGGCGGAGGCCCTGGGCGCCTTGGGAGGCCAGGTCTGGGAGCCGACCGGTTGCCGGCGCTATCCGGGTGCACTGGAAGTCTGCATCCACGACGGCGGATGCGCGATCCGGTCGCTCTGGGGCACCGTGGACTCGATGGTCGATGAGCTTCTCCGCAGCGTCACGCTGGCCGACCTGCTGGGGACCTATGGCACCCGCATCCGTGTGCGCATGGAGCGGGAGGAGTTTCCGGGAAAGTCCCGAATCGCCCTCGTGGCCGACACCAACGGCGACTGAGCCGCGCCCTCGCGCGGGGAGATTGACTAGATGAACGCAGCGAAACAGCTCCTGGTCTGCGAGGACCTCCACGTTTCGGTTCAGGGGAAGGAGATCGTCAAAGGTGTCAGCCTGACCCTGTCGGCGGGCGAGAAGGTCGCCTTGATGGGGCCGAACGGTTCGGGCAAAAGCTCGCTGGCCAATGCCATCATGGGGAATCCGGGATATCAACTGACGGAAGGGCGCATCTGGTTGGATGGCGACGAGATCACCGCCATGCCCCCGGATGAGAAGGCGCGGCGGGGCCTCTTTCTCGCCTTCCAGTACCCGGTGGCCATCCCCGGAGTCTCCGTGGCCAACTTCCTGCGCTCGGCGGTCAACGCGCGCCGCGGGCGGGACGTTCCCATCCGCGAATTCCGGAAGGAGCTGACCGAGGCGATGCAGGCCCTGGACGTCGATCCGTCCTTCGCCGGACGCTACCTCAACGAGGGCTTTTCCGGCGGCGAGAAGAAGCGGATCGAGATCCTCCAGATGGACATGCTCAAGCCGACCGTGGCGCTCTTGGATGAGACCGACTCGGGGCTCGACATCGACGCGCTTCGCACCGTGGCGGACGGGATCAACCGCGTCATCGGCGCCGAAACCGGAGCCCTGGTCGTGACGCACTATCAGAGGCTTTTGAACTACGTCAAACCGGATCGGGTCCACGTCCTGATGGACGGCCGGATCGTCCGGAGCGGCGGCCCCGACTTTGCGCTCGAGCTGGAAGAGAAAGGTTACGAGTGGATCGAGCGCGAGGTCATGAGCGGATCCGGAGAGACCGCCTGAAGACCATAGAGGAAGGCAGGACAAGATGGCAAACCCAGTCACTCAAGGCCCCGTCCGGAAGGAAGTCAACATCCGGGACGACTATGCGTCCCAATGGGGCTTCCATGACCCGGAGCAGTACTTTCACAAAGGGGCCAAGGGAATCAACCACGAAGTCGTCGAGATGATGTCGCGGATGAAGAAGGAGCCGGCCTGGATGCGGCTCCGCCGCCATGAAGCGCTCGACATCTTCCTGGCCAAGCCCATGCCGAAGTGGGGGGACACCGAGCTTCTCGGCTCCATCGACTTCAACGACATCTACTATTACATCCGCCCGATGGAGGAGCAGGGCAAGACCTGGGACGACGTCCCGGAGTACATCAAGAAGACGTTCGATCGGCTGGGCATCCCTGAAGCGGAACGCAAGTTCCTGGGCGGCGTCTCGGCGCAGTACGAGTCCGAAGTCGTCTATCACTCCATCCGGAAGGACCTGGAGCAGCTCGGGGTGCTCTTCCTCGACATGGATTCGGGGCTCAGGGAGCATCCCGAAATCGTCCAGAAGTACTTCGGCACCGTGATTCCGTCGGCGGACAACAAATTCGCCGCCCTCAACACCGCGGTCTGGTCGGGCGGGTCGTTCATCTACGTTCCCAAGGGGCTCAAGGTGGAGATCCCGCTGCAGGCCTACTTCCGGATCAACGCGGAGAACATGGGGCAGTTCGAGCGCACCCTGATCATCGCCGACGAGGGCTCCCGGGTGCACTACATCGAAGGGTGCACGGCGCCGATCTACTCCTCGAACAGCCTGCACTCCGCGGTGGTCGAGCTGATCGCCTTCGACGGCGCGTACATCCGGTACACCACGATCCAGAACTGGGCCAACAACATCTTCAACCTCGTGACCAAGCGGGCGGTGGCCCACCGGAACGCGACGGTCGAATGGGTGGACGGAAACATCGGGTCCCATCTGACCATGAAGTTTCCCTGCATCTACCTGGTGGGCGAGGGCGCGCGGGGCGAGGTGCTTTCGGTGGCGTTCGCCGGCACCGGGCAGCACCAGGACACGGGCGCCAAGGTGATCCATGCCGCGCCGAACACGTCATCGACGATCACGAGCAAGTCGATCTCCAAGGGCGAAGGCCGCTCGTCGTACCGCGGACTGGTCAAGGTCCATCCGAAGGCGACCGGATGCAAGGTGAGCGTGCGGTGCAATGCCCTTCTGATCGGGGAAGGCGCCCGATCCGACACCTATCCGACCATGGAGATTGATGAGGAAAACGTCCAGATCGAGCACGAGGCCCGGGTGAGCAAGGTCGGCGACGAGCAACTCTTCTATCTCATGAGCCGCGGGATCACCGAGGAACAGGCGCGGCTCCTGATCGTCAACGGTTTCATCGAGCCGTTCACGAAAGAGCTGCCCATGGAATACGCGGTGGAGCTGAACCGCCTGATCGCGATGGAAATGGAGGGGAGCGTCGGGTGAGCGGGAAGATGGATCAGAACGCGCTCGGGGAGAGCTCCCGCGGGACAGGGCCGCGCGGAGAGAACGGGCGGGAGCAGCCAGGCGCCGCCGGCCGGGAACAACCGGGTACCGTGGGTCGGGATGCCGGCGCGAGCCGATCTGGAAAAGCGCACATGCTGGCGAGCGCCACTCCGGAAGTGGTCACCGCCTTCTCGCGACGGCGCGATGAGCCCGACTGGCTCGCGGCGTGGCGACGCCGGGGTTATGAGATCTACCGGGAACTGCCTCTCCCGATCCGGGCCGATCACCTCTGGCGATACACCGATCCGGAGCTGTTCGAGCCCACGGTCGATCCCTTTGACGGCGGTGGATCGAGCGTGAACGGCGGGCCGAGTGGGAACGGCGCCGGAGCGGCGGAATGGCCGGACGACCTCGCCGCCGGGATTTCCGGCAAGGACCTGGGCGGCGTCGCCCTGGTGCATGACGGCACCCTGGGTCCGACCTGGCTGGATCCGGAAGTCTCCGCTGCCGGAATCGTCCTGACGGATCTTCGCACCGCCGCCCGCGAGCGGCCGGACGAGCTGCAACGGGTCTTCGGCGCCGCCGTCGGCCTCGAGTTCGGGAAGTTCGAAGCGTTGAACGCCGCCACTTTCCGCGGAGGGGTCTTCCTGCGCGTTCCCCGCGGCGCAGCCCCTTCCCGGCCGATCCACCTGCGCCGGTTCTTCGACCAGGCGGGGTTAGGCGCGAGCCGCCTCGCCGTCCTCGTCGAGGACGGTGCCTCGCTCACGTTGATCGATGAGCTGGAGAGCGGCCCGACGGCGGGCCAGGCGCAGATCTACGGCGTCGTCGAGATCGTGGCCGGCGCCGGAAGCCGGGTCCATTTCGTGTCGGTCCAGAATCTCGCCCGCACCGCGACTCTTCATCTGACGCAGCGCGCGCGTCTCGGGCGAGGCGCGTCGTTCGTTCCGGTCATCGCTTCCTTCGGCGCGGGGCTGGCCAAGATCGACGCCGGCACCGTCCTCGAAGGCGAGGGCTCCGAGACCGAGATGATCGGCTTCGTGTCGGGAATCGGCCGCCAGCGCTTCGATCATCACACCGTCCACCTCCACCAGGCGCCTCACACCCGGAGCAACCTCGACTTCAAGACCGTGCTCAAGGACAGATCCCGCTCCGCCTACACCGGCCTGATCCGGATCGAACGTGAATCCCGGTTCACGGAGGCCTACCAGGAGAATCGCAACCTCCTCCTTTCGGAGAACTGCCGGGCCGAGTCCATCCCGGAGCTGGAGATCCTGAACGAGGAGGTCCAGTGCAAGCATGGCGCGACCGTCGGGCCGCTGAATCCGGACCACCTCTTCTACCTGATGAGCCGGGCCATTCCCCGGGCGGAAGCGATCCGGATCATCGTCGAAGGCCACTTCGAGCCGGCGCTGCGGCGCTTGCCGACCGGGCTTCGGGAGCGGTTGACGCAGGCTCTGCGCGACAGGCTCAAGGAGCTTTGAGGATTCCGCCCCGCGGGGGCAAGGGGGCAGCATGACCAGGACGTTCGTGAAAGTCGCCCGGGAGTCCGAGATCGCCGAGGGCGAAGCCCGGGACTACTCGATCGAGGGAACCGGAATCCTTCTCTGCCGGGTGGACGGGAAGATCTACGCGATCGAGGACATCTGCAGCCACGACGACGGCCCGCTCGGACTGGGCGAGCTGGACGGCTGCGAGATCGAGTGCCCGCGGCACGGAGCGCGTTTCGACGTTCGCACCGGCGAGGTCCGGCGAATGCCGGCGATAGCGCCGATCGCCTCCTTCCCCGTGCGAATCGAAGAAGGAGACGTCCTGGTCGAGCTGGAGGTGGATGAACCGCGATGAGCCGGAAGGAACAGACTGCGGCGGAGACGCCGGACCGGCGCGCGGCTGAAACGCCCGGCCGCGGAGCGATCGCGCCGGCTGACTCCGGGAAGGACCGGCCGGGCTCCGGTCGGCCGAACTCCGACGCGTCGAGCCCGGAACGACCGAGCGCGGACTCGCCAGACACTGGTCGGCTCGGCTCCGAACAATCGCCGGAGACGCAGGACTCCGATACGCCGTTGTCCCGGCTCCACGGGACCGCGAGCGCGGACCTGGGCGCTCAGCGGCTGGACGTAGCCGCGGTGCGGCGCGACTTTCCCATCCTGACCCGAAAGGTCCACGGAAACCGTCTGGTCTATCTCGACAACGCGGCGACTTCGCAGAAGCCGCTCGTCGTTCTCGAGCGGCTGAACCACTACTACCGCCAGATGAACGCCAACATCCACCGGGGCATCCACCGCCTGGCCGAGGAGGCCACCCAGCAATTCGAAGCGACCCGGGAACGCGTGGCCCGCTTCATCAACGCGCCGGATCCACGGGGCGTGATCTTCACCAGCGGGACGACCGGCTCCCTGAATCTGCTGGCGCATTGCTGGGGAAACGAGCTCAAGCCTGGCAACGAGATCCTGCTGTCCGAGATGGAGCATCACAGCAATCTCGTCCCGTGGTTCCTGACGGCGCGCGCGACCGGAGCGGTCATCCGTCATATCCCGGTGACCGGAGAGGGGAAGCTCGATCTTGCCGCTCTTCCGCTTCTGATCAACCCGCGCACCCGGATCGTGTCGATCGCGCACGTGTCCAACGTTCTCGGAACGATCAACCCGGTGGCCGAGATCGCCGAAGCCGCGCACCGCGCGGGCGCGCTCGTGTCGGTCGACGCCGCGCAGAGCGCTCCGCATCTGCCGCTCGACGTGCAAAGGCTCGGCTGCGACGCCATTTCCTTCTCCGCGCACAAGATGCTCGGGCCGACCGGCCTCGGCGTGCTTTGGGTGCGGCCGGATATCCTCGAGAAGATGGAACCGTACCAGGGAGGCGGAGAGATGATCCGCGAGGTGCGGCTCGACACGGCGACCTGGGCGGAGATTCCCCACCGGTTCGAGGCCGGGACGCCGAACATCGCCGCGGTCATCGCCTTCGGACCGGCGCTCGACTATCTGGATCGGATCGGTTTCGCTGCGCTCCAGCGCCATGACGACGAGCTGATGCGCTACGCTCTGGAGAAGCTGCGGGCGCTGGGCGGCCTGCGCATCCTCGGCCCTACCCAGGCGGGGGATCGCACCGCGGTGATCGCCTTCGCCGATCCGGTGGTTCATCCGCACGATCTCAGCACCGTGCTCGACCAGCGGGGCATCGCGATCCGCGCCGGCCACCATTGCGCGCAGCCGCTGCATCGGAAGCTGGGGCTGGTGGCCTCCTCCCGGGCCAGTTTCTATCTGTATAACGATCGAGACGACGTGGACGCGCTTTCAGAGGGTCTCGTCGAAGCGAGGAAGTACTTTGGTTAGCGGGAGCACGGAACGCGGATCCGACCGGACGCCGGATCCGGGGAACCCGGACCGGCGGAACGGGTCGGAGCGCCCGAACCAAACGACCGGATCGGAAGACCCGCACCCGGCACAGGCGCGCCCCGAGCGGCCGAACGGGTCGGAAGAGCGGGAACCGCGACACGGATCGGAGAGCTCGAGGCGAACCAGCGGATCGGAAGACGCCAGCCGGCTCGAAGGCCCTGGGAACGCCCCGATCAACCGCCAGTTGCCTCGGTTGGACGACCTCTATCGCGAGGTCGTGATCGACCACTACCGCCATCCGCGAGGGCGCAAGGAGCTGGCCGACGCCGACGTGAGCGCGGAAGGCTACAACCCGACCTGCGGAGACCAGGCGCGGGTCGCCCTGGCGGTCGAAGGGGACCGGATCAAGGACATCCAGGTGGAATGCCACGGATGCTCCATCAGCGTCGCGTCCGGTTCGATGATGGCAGAGCTGCTGGTGGGCAAGTCCCGAAGTGAGGTTGCACAACTGACCGAGAGCTTCAAATCCGTCATGCATGGTCGCGAGCCCGAGCCGGGCCTGGATCTCGGCGATCTCGAAGCGCTCGAGGGAGTGCGCCAGTTCCCGGTTCGAATCAAGTGCGCGCTTCTGGCTTGGACCACGCTCCAGGAAGCGCTGGCCTCCTTCGCGGACAAGACCGACCAAGGCGACGAGATGGCGCCCAAAGACGCAAAGGAGACGGATGCCGCCGGCACGAATGCCTCCGAAACCAGCGAGACGGGCACCGCCGGCGGAAAGGAGAACGGCTGAAATGACACCTCAACCCGACTTCTCGAATCAAACGGATCCTTCCAGGAAGTCCGACTCCACCCCGGAGAGCCGGCCGGCCAAGGACTCCGCGGGTGAGAGTTCGGGCCAGCCTGCGGGTTCGGGGTCCGGCGAGCCAACGGACCGGCGTCCCAAGGTGCAGGCGGACCAGCATCCCGACAAGCCGGCGGGCCAGGGGCCCGACGAGACTACGGGACCGGTTGACCGGGAGCCCCGCGCGGAACCGGTGGATCAGCACGCCCCGGGAGACGCCAGCGCATCGCCCGCCCCGGCTGGAAAGCTCTCGGCGCAAGACGTCCTGGAGATCCTGCGCCCGGTCGAGGATCCGGAGATCGGCCTCAGCATCGTAGACCTCGGCCTCATCTACGGCGTCGACATCAGCGAGGACGGCAAGACGATCGAAGTTTCCATGACCTTGACCACGCCCATGTGTCCTTACGGCCCGGAGCTGATCGCCCTCGCCGAAACGGCCCTCAGAACCATCCCCGGTATCGCCCAATCGAGCATCAAGCTCGTCTGGGTCCCCCGCTGGGATCCGCGCGAGCACGCGTCGGAAGACGCCAAGGCCATGTTGGGGATCTGGTAGTCCCGCCTGGAACTTCCCGCTTGGATGTCGGGCAACAAGCCTGGGATCCACTGCCGTCTCCAGATCCTGGATCGACCGTTGCCGGAGGGGTCTGACTCGGAGCGATCCAGAGCGATCTGATCTGGCATGACGCCCGGAAGGCCCCAGCGCTAGACTAGAATCGGCATGGGCCTGGACGGGGGCGTGATGCAAACCTGTGCTCTGCTCGTCCTGCTGATTCCGCTGTTGCTCGCGCCGGCCGTTCCGGCGGCCGGACCGAACAGCGAGAGCAATGGTGGCGGTATCTTCTCCACACCTGGAAACAGGGGCAACAACGCGCCCGATACGACGCTTGCCAACGTGGATACGACCTTCGTCAAACCAGCGCTAACCCGCTCATGATCGCCCCGTTGCGAGGCACGACGCCTCACCCCCCGAGCACCCGCGATCCGATCTGGTAGAAGACGAGGCAAGCCACATAGGCCAGGCCGTTCATGTAGACCAGCATGAAGATCGGCCACCGCCAGCTTCGCGTCTCCGCCCGAACCACCATGACGGTGCTCAGGCACTGCATCGCGAGCACGAACCAGAGGAGCAGACTGCCCGCGACGAGAGGCGTCCAGACGGAGCTGCCGTCCGGGCGACGGTCGGAGCGCATGGCCGCGGCCAGGGTGCCGTTCTCGCCGCCGGCCTCGCCGGTGCCGTACACGATCGCGAGCGTGCTCACGAAGACTTCCCGGGCGGCGAAGGCGCCGATGCACCCGACCCCCATCTTCCAGTCGAATCCCAAAGGACGGATGCCCGGCTCGATCGCCCGGCCGAAGCGTCCCGCCAGGCTGTAGGCGCGCTGCGCCGCCGCCTGCGCGTTGGCGTCTGGCCACTGCGCCATCGCGGCCGCGTTCGCATCCGGAAATCGCGCGGCGGCGCTCGCGGGCAATCGCGGATAATACGAAATCGCCCAGAGCGCCAGGCAGATGGCGAAGATGGTCGTGCCGGCGCGGGTCAGGAACCGCCCGCTGTTCGACCACACCTGGCGAGCGACCAGCGACGCTTGCGGCACTTTGTAAGTAGGAAGCTCGAGGATGAATCCGGAATCCCGGCCCCGAAGGAACGTGCGCCGGAAGACAAACGCGGCCGCGGCGGCGAAGAGGATGCCGAGGATATAGAGCGCCAGCATGATCCCGGCCTGGCGGAGCGGGCCCAGGCTCGCGAAGAAGGTCCCGACAAGAAGCCCGTAGATCGGCAGGCGGGCGCTGCACGTCATGAAGGGAAGCACCAGGATCGTGGCCAGGCGCCCGCGGCGATGCTCGATCGTCCGCGTCGCCATGATGGCGGGAATGGCGCAGGCGAATCCGCTCAGGAGCGGGATGAAGCTCTTGCCGTGGAGCCCGACGCGCGCGAGCAGTCGATCCATGAGAAACGCGGCCCGCGCGAGGTATCCGCTGTCCTCGAGCACCGCCAGGAACAGGAACAGGATGGCGATCTGCGGCACAAAGACCACCACCGAGCCGACGCCGGCAAAGATGCCGTCCCGCACCAGGCTTTGCAGCGCAGCCCCGGGCGCGAGCCCCGCGACCAACGAACCGAGGGCGCTGATCCAATCGGTGAGATGGTCCTGGATCGGCTTGGCCAGCCAGAACATCGAAACGAACATCGATCCCATCACGAGCAGGAAGATGAGGAGGCCCCACACACGGTGCAAAAGAACCGCGTCGACCCGCTCCGTGAGGGGAACGGACCAGGGGGATGCGAGGTTCGCCGGTTGACGCAAGGCCTGAACGCGTCCGGGATCCTGACTTCGAGACTTGAGGCGCGCAGGATTGCGATGTTGGGACGCAAGGTGTAAAGGAGCCTCATGCCGGGACGCGACGCGAGTGGGATCCGAACGCGCGGACTCGACGCGTCCTAGCTTCAGCGCCTTGGACCGGAGCCAGCGGGGCTTCAGAGGTCCGGAGGGCTCTGCCTCGACCCGCCCCAACCGGAGTCGCCTGGGATCGAGACCGGGCCAGAGACGCCGGGGTTCCACGCGCCCGGCCCCGACGCGCCCGGACGGCACAGGCCCGGTTTCCTGAGGCGCGAACTCGAGGCGCCCGGACCGCGCCGGCCCGGTTTCCTGAGGCGGGGACTCGACACGCCCGGATCGCAGACGCTCGGGTTCGGGGCCCGCGGCTTCGAACGAATCCGCGTCCGCCGGCACGCCGCGCTGCGCGACGCAGACCTCCGCGATCTCCTCGATCCATTGGTATCGCGCTTCGATGTCCGCCTGCATCGGGTCCAGCCCGGCGGTCAACTCCACGCGGGTCCAACCGTCCGCCGCGGTCAGACGAGCCTGGTCGATGGCGGCCACCAGCTCGGCGATCCCTCGCCTCTTGTGGCCGATGACCGGCACGACGGGAAGGCCGAGGCGGCGGCTCAGCTCCGCCGCGTCCACCGCCTGTCCGCGGCGCTCCGCCACGTCCACCATGTTGAGGGCGATGACGAGCGGCCGCTCGAGGTCGATGAGCTGGCTCACCAGATAGAGATTCCGCTGGAGATTGCTCGCGTCGACGACGGCGACGATGACGTCCGGCGCCGGCGTTTCCGGTCGCAGTCCCTTCAAGACCTCCAGCGCGACCAGCTCGTCGGGCGAGCGGGAGACCAGACTGTACGTTCCCGGCAGATCGACCAGCGTGACGAAGCCGCGTCCGGGCACGTGGACGAGACCGAGCTTCCGCTCCACGGTCACGCCGGGATAGTTCCCGACCTTCTGTCGAAGCCCGGTAAGGGCGTTGAAGATCGTAGTCTTTCCGCTGTTCGGATTGCCCGCCAGCGCGATCGTGAATCGGGCCGAGCCGTTCGAGGCGTCACCGGGCCGACAAGGCTGGCCCCGATTCACTTTCGAGAGGGAGCAATCGTCACAGCAGGCCGACACGCGGGCGTTCCTTCCCTTTACTTGTGCGCCGGGCCATCATCAGGGGCATCGGATTCCGCGACGACGAGCACGCAACCGGCTTCGTCCCTCCTCAGCGATACGAAATAGCCGCGAACGGAGAACTCCGTCGGGTCGCCCAAGGGAGCCCGGCGAATGGCCGTGACGACCGCGCGGTTGCAGAAACCCATCTCGAGCAGTCGCCGGCGAAGATCCTCGGCCCCGCTCACCGAATCCACTCGCGCGCCGGTACCGAGCGGAAGGTCGCTCAGGGGAAAGGGCGCGCCGCTGCGTTCTTCCGCCGGGCGGAGGTCCCGTCGGGGCAGGCAGTCGGGAGTCGCCGGGCGAAGACCCTGTTGTGGCGAGCAAGCAGAACTCGTCGTGCGCTGGTTCGTCTTCCGGTCCACTTCTCCACCTCTATGCGCCGGCCTATCGACGTGCGCCGGCAGGGTTCGCCCGGATCAAGCCATGTCCGCGGCGTCGTCGTTGCGCGGCTCCAAATGCAGGACGTTCGGCTCGGACGGATCCGGTTCGCCGCTCTCGGCCGCCCCGTGAAACGCCCGGAAGCCCTCCACGAACGCTCGGTGTCCGTTGACCTCGGTGGCGAATCGATGGAGCTCGCGCAGCCGGTCGGCGGCGTCGTGGCTGATCACGTGCTCCCACCGGCACGCTTCGGCCGCGGCTCGTTCCGGAGAGAAATCCAGGATGTCGGTCAGAAAGGAGAGGACGACGCGGTAGCGTCCGCGGACGTCCTGAGCCACGCGTCGGCCAAATGGCGTGAGCGTCGGGAAGTGGGCCTGATCGAACCGGACCAGGCCTTTCTGAGCGAGCTGGGCCAGTGCGACGGAGACCGATCCCTTCGTCACGCCGACTCGCGTCGCGATGTCGACGACGCGGGCATAGCCGCGCTCTTCGCGCAGCTCGAGGATCGCTCGGAGGTAGTGCTCCGTGCTGACCGCCAGATCGTGTCGCTGCCGCAGGGGCCGGGATGTCATGGCAACCTCCTGTTCGCCGTCTTGAATTGGGGTTTGAGATAACAAACCTAACCCGGATAGAGATGCAAGTCAAACAAGAACCCTGCAGGCTCCGTTCCGGCTCGAATCGAAGGTGGTCGATCGGGTCGTCCAAGGTCGTAACTATTTGAAATATATGATTGTTATCCTGGATAGGCCACTTCGAACGGCCACGACAGCAGGGCGCGGGGCCTTGTTTGAACCGAGGCCAGAACTTCGTCAACCGGACCGGGGCTCGGGCATGGGGCGTCCCCCATGATGTCACTCCCGCCCGAACGACGCTTCCACCGCGATCTTCTCCTGCCCGTTCGGCGTGATGTTGAACATCTCGAGGCGCAGCGCGCGCGCCTCGACCGGATGAAGGACGATGCGCCATCCCCAGTCAGGGCCAGGACGCACGGCGTAAGACCCGGTGAGTGAGAGCGCACCACCGTCCCGCCGCTCGCCACGGCAGGCCAAGACCATCTCCCCCATGTGCCAGGTGTCGATCCAGTGGGCGCTCAGCACGCCGGTCTTCGTCACGCAGCCGAGGAGCAACGAGCCCTCCTGCGGCGCGCCCTGGTAGCTCCAGGCGTAATCCAGGCGCAGGAAGCGCCCCCCCAGTACCGGTGAGACCTTCGCCGTGGCGGCGGAATCCTCCGGCCGGTTGGTCGTCGGATCGTACAGGCGGTTGCTGCCTCGCCAGCTCCCTGCGCAGGCGGCGAGCTCGCTCAGTTGGGACATGTTGGCTCCTCCGGTATATGCTGCGCGACTCGAGGCCGATCAGACCGGGATACCATCTCGCGGCTCAGCCTTCACGACGCCGGAAGCGGCATCGGGGCGCCGCCGTCGCCGGCCGCGCCCCGATGCTTCCCTTTCACAGTCGTTCGATCAGGTTCACCTGCTCAGAACCATCTTCCTTGTCTGGCTGAAGCCGTTGACCTCGAGCCGCGCGTAGTACACCCCGGAGACGGCCTGATGCCCGTGCGCATCCCGGCCGTCCCAGACCGCCGTATGCTCCCCCGGCCCGAGCTGGTCCTCGACGAGGTTTTTGACCACGCGGCCGCCGACGTCAAAGACGCGCAGCGCGACCCGCGCCCCCGATCCCGGAAGGACGAAGTGCAACGACGTCTCCGAGCGGAACGGATTCGGAACGTTGTCCTGGAGGGCAAAGCCGGACCTGGATCCGGTTGGCGCGGTGCCCTCGGCTCCAGGCGATGGAATCGGATCAACTCCCGAAGTCGGCGACGTCCACTCCAGCGTCCAGGTGTCGTTGAAAAGATAGGCGGACTCGGCGCCGGCGAAGATCACGAGCTGGTCACGGGCGGCATCATAGACTCCGGTGGCGCCGTAGCGCGCCGGCGGGAGATCTCCCGACGGCGCCAGCTCGCTCCAGGCGGGCTCGCCGGCGAGAGCCAGCGACCAGGAATCGTTGTGGTAGGGATAGGACCCGTCGTTGCCGCCGAAGATCACCATGCGATCGCGGATCGGATCGTAGATCGCCGGCGCGGAGGTCCGTCCGATCGGCAGCAGCCCCGACGGCGCGAGCTGATTCCAGGACAGCCCCCCGGAGAATGAGAGCGCCCAGGTATCGTTGAGGTACTGGATGGCGGCATCCACGCCGCCGAAGATCAGCATCCGATCGCGAACGGGGTCATAGATCGCGGCCTCGAGGTACCGTGCAACGGGTGCCGTTCCCGCTGGCGCAAGCTGGCTCCAGGACGGCGCACCGGCGAAGGAAAGCGCCCAGACGTCGCCAAGATATCCATGGGAACCGTCCAGTCCTCCGAAGATCACCATGCGGTCGCGGATGGGGTCATAGATCGCGTTGCCGTACGCCCGCGTTGACGGCGGATTCCCGGACGGCGAGAGCTGCGTCCAGGCCGGCGGGTCGGCGAGCGAGAGTGCCCAGGCATCGTTGTAGAACGACCCCGGGGTTGCCGACTCGCCCGGGGGGCCGGCAGGATTCCGGCCGGCGCAAGCTGACTCCAGGCCGGGATGCCCTCGAGCGACAGCGTCCACGTGTCGTTGTACCGATTGCCGTGAGCATCCGTCCCCCCGAAGACGATCATGCGGTTCTTCAACGGGTCGTAGACGGCGGTGTGGCCGGTCCGTGCTCCGGGCGTCGACCCTGAAGGAGTCGCCTGGCTCCAATCTCCGTCCTCCGGGTTGGGTCCGCCGAGCGGTCGATTGAGGATTCCGGGGGTCTCGTCGGGCGAGGATGCGGGCGGGTGCCCGTCCTGGGCCATCCTCAACATGAAATCCCGCTTCCATCCTTGCAGCCCGGGGGCGGCGGCGGCCGACCGCAGCCGGTTGGAGAGGTTCGAGCTGATCGGCAGACTGCCGGCTGAGCTCGATTCGCCGGCGGCCGGACCGAACCACGCGAACGCCAGACAGGCGATCATCGCGATGCACGCAGCAAACAGAAACCGGCGGTGGGGCTTCTCGGACGGTCGTCCGTAACCGGCGGCAAGACCCGTTACAGGCTCGCCCTGACCGGGATCCTGCTCGCGGCGTCGCCATCCTGCTCCCGTTCTATCCAACATCATGAAACGCCTCCTTTGGCCCTGATTGACCATTGCCTTTGGTAGCTCCCGCGTCGTTTCCGACTTGTGAACGTGGGCACATGCTTCCGACTGGCCTATCGTTTGCCGGGTCAGTCCCATGGGATCGGAGGGGGCCTGCCCCCCGGGCTTCGCGAACGACTCGCGAACCAGCCTCGCCGGCCCACGTTTCCACGTCTTCAAGCGCAAGACGGCCATGCCACCCTTACTCGTTTCGGACGCGCCCCGACCGCGGACGGCGCCGCTCCGACCCAGGGACTCCGCCCTCCGTCGAATCGCGCTGGACAGGTCCAGGATGTCGCGTACACCATGAACCAGCGCGATCGTCCTCTTTCATGCCCAAGGGATCCCAAAGCGCGCGTTCCTTCTGATTTTTCCCGGTCCTCGTGAGGAGAGCTTCGTGTCCGAAGACATCGAACATGACGTCACGAGAATGCTGGCGGATCTCGATCGCGGGGATCCGGACGCAGAGAGGGCGCTGGTCGATCGGATCTACCAGGAGCTGAGACGGTCGGCCGGAGCGATGATGAAGCGCGAACGACAGGGCCACACGCTGCAGCCGACCGCGGTCGTCCATGAAGCCTGGCTTCGGCCCCACTTGACCGATGCTGCCAACCGTCGCCAGCTCTTCGCCGCCGCTCACAATGCCATGCGGCGGGTTCTGATCGACCACGCGCGGGCGCGGGGAGCCCGCAAGAGAACGCCGGGCCCGCCGGAGGATCCGCCGGTCCAGCAGGCTTTTGAGCCCTGGCATCTCGACCTCGCGGAAGCCCTCGAGGAGTTGGGCGAGATCGACCCTCGGCAACGCTCGATCGTTGAATACCGCTTCTTTCTCGGCTTGACGGTCGAGGAGGTGGCCGATCAGCTCGGTTTGTCCAAGTCCCAGATCGAAAAGGACTGGCGCTCGGCCCGGGCGTTGCTGTTCCGTCGGCTGAATCCCGAACCGTGAACCCTGCGCTCTGGCCAAGAGCCAAGGAGATTTTCTCCGCCGCGCTGCTGCTGGCGGAGGGCGACCGGAACAGGTTCGTCGCCGCGTCCTCGGAAGGCTTGCCCGAGCTTCGCGTCCTCGTCGATCAGATGCTCCAAGATGACCGCGAGGCGGAACGGGCCGATTTCCTGGCCGATCCCCCTTCGGCGTTCCAGGAACTGATGCAAGGCCCGACCAACCCCGATGGCCCGGGCTGGCTCCTCTCGGGTGGTAGACCTCAGGGCGCCGGCCTCGCCCCCGGGGACCTGCTGGCCAACCGGTACCGAATCGAATCGCTCATTGCTCGCGGAGGGATGGGAGAGGTCTACCGGGCCACGGATCTCGAGCTGGCCGTTCCGATCGCGCTCAAGACCATTCGCCGTGAGATCTCTTCGGATCCGGCGTCGCTCGACCGATTCAAGCAGGAGGTTCTCCTCGCAAGGTCCGTCTCCCACCCGAACGTATGCAGGATCTTCGACCTCGGCCGGGATGACTCCCGGGACGTCTCGTTCCTCACCATGGAGTTCCTTTCCGGCGGAACCCTGGCGTCGCGAATCCACGAGAGGGGAACCTTGGAGCCCGCCGAGGTCCTCGCGTTGATCGCGCCGCTGGCGGGTGCGCTCGACGCGGCCCATCGCGCCGGTGTCGTCCATCGCGATCTCAAGAGCGCGAACGTCATGCTGGTTCCGGACGAGACGGGAGAGCGGGCGGTCGTCACCGATTTCGGATTGGCCGTGGCGGTCGGCGAAGAAGGCGGCGCGGCCTGGCGAGGGCCGGACGCGGGCCCTTCAGCCGGCCGGGCCGCAATGTCGATCGGCCTGATGGATGAAGCACGAGGCGCGGATTTCCCCTCACTTGTGGCCAACAGCCGGGCATCGGAAGATTCGGATGGCGGGACCGTCCTGGGTCGGTTTCCGGACCTGTCATCGGTCGGGCAGGAGCCGCGGGGCGCCGGAGCGGATCCTCTCCCTCGGATCTACGGGCTCGTGGGAACGCCTGCCTACATGTCCCCTGAGCAGGTCATGGGCGGCCGCGTGGGCCCGGCCAGCGACCTCTATGCCCTGGGCGTGATGATCTACGAGATGTCGACCGGGCGTCTGCCGTTCCGGGGATCAAGCCCGCTGGAAACCGCGCGCGCGCAGATCACCAGGGAAGCCCCCGCTCCGAGCCTGTTCGCTCCCGTGGATCCGAGATGGGAGCGGGTGATCCTCCGCCTTCTCTCGAAGAACCCTTCGGAACGATATGCCTCGGCGCGCGAGGTCGTCCTCGCCCTCGAGGCCGTGCTTGACGGCGCCGAAGGCATCCCCGTCACCGTTCCGTCGAGATCCTCGCCCCGAACCCGGCTGACTCGAATGCGTCCGCTCCTGATCTCCCTTCTCGGACTCGGAGTCGCCGCGACGATCGGGACCGCTGCCCTGGCGCATCACCGGCGCGTGGAGGTGTCCTTCAGCGGTCCCGCGAAAGCGGACCGTTTCGGCACCTCGGTGGCGGATGCCGGGGACGTGAACTGGGACGGCTATCAGGATCTCGTGGTCGGAGCCCCGGAGGCGAACCACGGCGCGGGCGCGGTCTATGTCTATCTCGGAGGCCACAGGGAACACACGGAACCCGATGTCATCCTTGAGGGAGAGCCGAAAAGCCGATTCGGGTGGGCGGTTGCCTCGGCCGGAGACGTGAACGGAGATGGTCGCACGGACATCATCGTGGGAGCGTTCAGCTACGGCGCTGATACGGGTCGGGCCTACATCTTCTTCGGAGGGGCCTGGCTCAAGGAAAAGGGCCGGATCATCGATGCTTCGCATGCCGATGTGATCCTGACCGGCGAAGCCAAGGGAGACCTGTTCGGCTACTCCGTGGCCACCGCGGGGGACGTCAATCGGGATGGCAGAGCCGATGTCATCGTCGGGGCCTGCGATCACGATGCCTTCATCGGCCGCGCCTACCTGTTCTATGGGGGTTCCGCGCTTTCCGGCGCCCGGCCGGCGGGGAGCGCGGACGTGATCCTGACCGGTGAGGAGCGCGAGGATCGCTTCGGCATCTCCGTCGCCTCGGCCGGAGACGTGAATGCCGACGGCAACCCCGACCTGATCATCGGCGCATGCGGACACGATCACTTCACCGGCCGGGCCTATGTCTTCCTCGGAGGGCAGTCCCTCCGTTCCAAGGAGGCGGCGGGCGCCGACGTGATCTTGAACGGAGAACAGCCCAACGACAACTTCGGCACGTCCGTCAGCGCGGCCGGCGACATGAACGGCGATCGATTCACCGACCTGATCGTGGGCGCCCCCGGATATGCCGACAACACCGGCCGGGCCTATGTCTTCTACGGAGGGCGCGATCGGCGCGCCGGAAACGCCGCCGACGCCGACGTGATCCTGACCGGTGAAACCAGCAGGAATGATTTCGGATACTCGGTGGCATCGGCCGGGGATGTCGACGGGGACGGCCGTGGAGACGTCATCGTCGGAGGCTATGGGTTTCAATCCAACACGGGCCGGGCCTACGTGTTCCTGGCGCGTCCGGGCTTGAAGGACGAGAACGCCGCCGCCGCAGACCGGATCCTGACCGGTAAAGGACGGAACACGTTGTTCGGCATCTCGGTCTGCCGCGCGGGATCCGCCTATCGCGACGGCTTCCACGACGTCTTCGTGGGAGCCTGGGGGAACGACTCCGGTCCCGGGAGAGCCTACGTCCACGCCTTGAAGTAGCAGCCTCGCGCGACGGACACCGCATCCGCCCACTCGAGCGCGATCAAGGTCCCGCGGGCACGACCTCCGAGGCTCCATTCGGACTTCCTGCGGCGGACGGGCGGCGATCAGCGCCGGCCGGACCATCTTGACCGTCCCGCCCAATAACGACCTCTACCGCCGCACGATCTTGACCGCTCTGGTGGTTCCGCCGGCCTCGAGCCGGGCCAGATAGACGCCGGGGCCGACGAGGTGGCCGGCGAGGTCGCGGCCGTCCCAGGGAGCGACATGGTCGCCGGCATTCTCGAACCGGTCCACCAGAAGTCGAACCGGCCGCCCAGCCACGTCGAAGACGCCGAGCCTGACCAGCCCCGCGTTCTTCACGGAATACTGGATCGCGCAACTCCCGCCCGCCGGATTGGGCGCCGGAGTCCGCAACCAGGAGGCCGAGTCGCGCCCTGCCTCACCCGGCACGCCGGCCGGGCCGCAGGGATCGAACGCTGGGATCGGATCCGTGCTGGTCCAGACGAACTGGAAAAGGTGCCAGTCGTCGCAGTCGACGTCGCCGTCCCCATCGAAATCTCCGGCCGCGCACTCCGGTCCCACTGGACCGCCGTTGTAGCCGGTGAAACAGGCCGAGAAGCGCGCGAAGTCCGCCATGTCCACGGTGCCGTTGCCGTCGAAGTCTCCGGCGCCGCCCTTCCCGCTCATCACGTCGATCTGGTTGAGGTTGTTGGTGACGGTGTAGCCGGCGGCGAGAAGCTGGCTCATGGAGTTGTCCAGATATTCGCGAAACGCGCTCGTGGGCAGGTCGGGATCCGCGCTGGGCGAGGGCCACGGGGGCGAATAGCCGTTGCTGATGAACCCGGGAACCAGGATGTTCTTCACTGCCCAGATGTCGAGGGCGATCGGGTCGCGGCCGGCCACCAGCTCGTCGCGCCGCGTGGCGCCGTCGTAGGTGGTGGAGGGACCGGAGTTGGGATTGGCGTTGATCCAGATGGCATCGATGATGTTGAGGTCGGCCATCTGGATCTCGCCCATGAGCGCTCCCATGATGCCGTAATGGATGCCGGCGTGGGAATTGGTCGAGAACTGGTCCGTGACCACTCCCATGTAATGCTTGGTGCTGGCGGTGGCGCCGTAGGTCGCATGATGCGATTTCAGCACCGGGACATTGATGAACTTGAGGCGCGAGCGATCGTAGGTGTGTTTCACTGGATCCCAGACGCCGTAGCGGATGCTGATGTCCGTGCCGGCCGCGGAACGGAACTTGGCATAAGAGAGCTTCCCCTGATAGTTGGAGTTGTACGAACCGACGATGTAGCCGTCGTTCATATCGCCGGACGAATACTCGTTCACCTGCACGGTGCGAATCGAAGTCCAATCGTATTGGGAGACATTATAGCCAAGCTGCTGGAAGCCGACGACCACCCGGTGAGGCGAGAGAGCGTGGTCCTGGGCGTTGTTCAGCGGGCGGTCGAAACCATCGGCGGAGTTGAACTGCGCGTTCTCGCAGACCACCACCTCGCCGGTGAAGCCGTCCGGGTGGTTGACGATGCAGCGGATGAGCCCGCGGAGCACATCGGTGTTGGTCCCGCCGCGCTCGTCCCACTGATAGTTGATCTTGATCACGACCACGTCGTTGGCGGCCACGATCCCGTCCGGTCCCGCCACCGGCGACGCGGTGGACGACTTGTAGAACTTCAGCCCCCCGCGTCCCATGACTCCGAGCAGGTTGCTCAGGCCGAGAAAGTGGTCTCCGGCGGTATCCTGCGGGCAGGAGGTGACGTGGTAGAGCTGGGCCCGATAGTCCCGCGGCGGCGACAACACCGGCCCGTGATAGGCGGCGTGGGCCAGATAGATGGTCAATCCCGCGGTCAGCAACAGCCCGGTGGATGCCGCCGTCATCAGGGCCGCGCGGCGCGAACCCAGGCCCAGCCGACGGCGCAGCGCTACCACCGCGGCCACGATCGGGATGCCGAAGGCAGCGGATGCGGTTCCCATGGCGGCGCGCTGGCAGGGGTAGGAGAGCCGACTCGGCTTGGTTCCGCTGCGGAGGATCAGCCAGAGCAGCGCGAGCACGCCGCCGGCCACGGTGTGACCAAGATGTCGGCTGATCCAGGATCCGTGCGCGGCAGAAGCTCCCTCGTGATGCCGGTGGGTGTGCATGCGGACGCCTCCTGAAGCCGGGGCGCCGGCGGTGGAGAATTCACAGAGAATCCAACGGACCGAGGCCACAGCGGTTGTGGGTGAACAGCGCACCTTATGGAATGCCACTCAATGCTATCACGCAAGGGACATTCCAGCAACCCGCGGCCGTCGCGCCGTCGCGCGCCCGTCGCGTAGACACGGTCTCACCGGGCAGGGTCGGACCTAGGCATTCTGCCCTCATCCTCTTCGGATCACGGGCCCGCGGCGACTCCGACGAGGCGAGCGACGTTGATCTCATCTTGGTCTACGACACCTCCAAGCGGTTCCTCGATCGGTTGGAAGAGCTGTACCGCCTGTGGGACCTTCCGATCGCGGTGGACATCCTGGCCTACACTCCGGCGGAGTTCGAAGACATGCGCCTGAATTCCGGCTTCGTGGCCGATGCCGTCGAACATGGGAGGGTGATCTTTGAGGCGGCCTGAGTACGAAGGGATGCGTTGGCAGGCCCAGGCCGAGGATGATCTGAAGTTCGCCCGCTGGGTGCTGAACGAGGATCAATTCTTCGACAAAGGATGTTTCATCGCCCAGCGGCTCCGGTTCCGGGTAGCGGAGCGTCCGAGCCGGCCAGGGTCGCTTGGTCCGATTCGAACTCGGCTCACTCCAGCACGATCAACGTCCCGCGGACGCGGGCTCCCGCGCTTCCAGCGACCACCGCGTAGACCCCCGAAGCCACGGGTCGTCCCTGGCCGTCGCGCAGGTCCCACTCAGCGCTCGGACCGGCGCTGTCGATCGACCGCACCAGCCTTCCGTTGACGTCGAAGATGCGGAAGGCTGACCGTCCGGCCGGAACGCCGGTCAGCAGCAACTCTGCCTTGCCGTGACACGGATTGGGATCGAGGCGAAGAGCGACCCGGCCGACTCCCCTTGAAGCCTCGACTCCGGTGATATTCGAGCAGTGCGTTCCGACCAACGCCTGGACGATCGCGACGTCGGCAGAATCGACGATCCCGTTGCCGTCCAGATCGGCGCAGAAGTTGTTCGTGCCGATGGCTTTCTTGACGGCGTTGACGTCATCTTGTCCGACGATGCAGTCGCCGTTCAGGTCGGGGGACTTCGCCCCGCTCCATTGGGTGAGATAGTCGTCCCCACCGCAGTCCGCGGTGGCGCCGCCCGCCTGCGAGCAACCGCCTCCGCGCAGAACGAAGATCGCTCGTCCTTGCGCGTCGGAATAGTCGTACAGGTCGGGATGCTTCTGGGTCGGATCCCACGTCAGGTGCTGGTTGAGCTGGCTGCTGAAAGACAGGTGCACGTCGACGCCCGGCACCGGAAGACTTGCGCAGGTGTCCATGACCCGGAGGGTGTCCGCGGGAACGCCGCCGGGATAGAGGACCAGCGGAGGCGGTCCGCCGATCCCAGCCAGACCTCGGGAATCCCGGTCCGGTTGTCTTCCCACACGACGTAGAGGCTCGTTCCATCCCAGGCCGCATGCGGATTGGACGCCGAACCC
This sequence comes from Candidatus Eiseniibacteriota bacterium, assembly GCA_963833505.1. Taxonomy (GTDB): domain Bacteria; phylum Eisenbacteria; class RBG-16-71-46; order CAIMUX01; family CAIMUX01; genus CAWHYG01. The sequence continues at coordinate 382,328 of CAWHYG010000005.1, forward strand.
GGTACCGTGCTCACCGTCTCGACCGGCAGCCAGAACGCGGTCGAACGAGCGCGATGCATCACCTGACCGCCGCGGCAGTATACGACGTGCCAGAGGCCGTTCCCGAACTGCACCGAAGAGCTGGAATTCGAGGACACGGCAATGGAGCCCTGGTCGACGACCTCGGCGGGGCCCCAGACGATGCCGGCATTGGCCCGATGGGCCGTGGCGGTGGCCAACATCATTGCGGCCACTGAAAAGACCCGGCAGAGACGCCGCAGAGTGGTCGACCGCGGGATCGGCCCCGCCTGGGAGTGGGACGCAATGATGGCCATGCTTCACCTGCCCGAGAAAGAACCGCCCATCTACCCACCAAGAATGATACCCCTATGCTCACTTGAGAACAAGCGTCGACGCGGGTAGGCGCAACAGGGCATCGGCACCATGGGACGGAGGGGCTTCGGTCCGCCGCGATCCGGGGACTTTCTTTCCCTGCCGGAAGGCGGAGTATCTTCGCGTGGCGACGTCCTCCTCTTGCCTCGGTTCGCGGATTGTGGGCAGGTTCCTCCTCGGCTCGGCGTAGATCCCATTCGAGAGCAGCGCCGCCCGGGCCACCTGCCTGCTGCGAGAGCGCGCCGGTCCAGGTCCCGACTTGTCCCCCGGTGCTATAGGTTCCGCTGACGTCACCGAGAGCTACCCCCATGGACACGTCTCAGCACCAAATGGAACATCGCGAGTTGGGCGATCAAGAAGACGATCCCGGCAGCCGGGCCGATCCACGGCAGACCGCCTGGAAACACCAGCGCCAGACCTCCGGCGATCGCGATGCTGTCGAGGGTCGCGACCAGAAGAACGAGATCGAAACTGATGGACCAGAGCTTGTCCGGACGGGGAATCGTCGCCGTCTTCCAATGGAATGCCTGGTTCAGCCAGGGGAAGCACGAGGCGTAGTAGTCCTTGATGAAGTTCATGGCCAGCACGCTGTCGAACCAGGCCTCACGCAGTCGGACCAGCTTCATGACCGTGAAGAAGCCGACGAGAGCGACCAGAAGCGCCCCGATTCCTGATTGGCGTGCGGATAGATGAAGACGCTCGTGGTCGGGTATCTGCATGAGGGCCAGCGAGAGCGAGCCAATGGCGCCAACGAGGATGAGGAAGAGACTTACAACCTGGGTGCGGTCGGTGTTCGCCTGGAGGGATGACTGCATCGCATAGTCGAACTCCTTCCGCAGGATCTCGTCCGGGTCCAGCATTTCCCAACCCGGAAGTTTTCCGGGAGGTTCCTCGCCCCCCGCTCCTTGGCCCGAAGTCGTTCCTGCATGCACGTTTCCCCCTGAGTTCGCGTACCTTCCTGTCACGAGCTCCGGCTCCTGCCCCAGCGGTTGGGCGTGACGTCAGACCGCTCGTAGGACTGGGGGAGACCTTCTTCCACAGACCCTGACCAGGTCCCGTGGTTTGGAAAAGGACGACGATTGCACGACGTAGCTTGTACCTGGGCATCGGGGCCTTGTCAATCGGGATCGAGTCGTAGATGGGACACGCCGGATGCCCCGGGCCTGGTCGCGTGCAATGATGACGCGGTCGCAGTCACCTGATCGCGCGCCGTGTCGTCTTCATGAAAGGTGCCTGGCTCGGCGGTACCGTCGCAGGCAACAGCTGGACGCTAGGGTTCGTCATGCACTGACCTGGTCCAGGAAGCGCGGCCCCTGCCGCCCGAACGGCGCGGCCCCGCTCAGCCCTTCCCTTTCTTCCCTCGATCCTCGAGCGCCCGCCGCAGCGCCTCGGCCATGGCCGAATCGGGCGCCTTGCTTCCACCCCCGACGGCCTTCCGGAACTCCTCGAGGCTCGCCTATCGGGACTTCAGCTTTCTCACGTCAACCACGATCGTCTCGGCAAGTCGATCCTGCGCGCACATCCGGTTGCGGTCCCAGAAGAACTGCAGAAACCCCATACCCAACTCCAACACGGCCGCACCGTACCCCAGCCCGCGCTCGATGGATTGCCACAGTCCCATGCGCGGGCTGGTGATCGACACCGCTCTGGTGCGCGCCACCCACTTGCCCGGCGTCTGACCGTTGCCAAGATAATTGGCCAATCCCCAATAGAGAACCATCACAATGACATTCCCGACCTCGTGGAAGTTCCATACGAGGTGCATGTTCGTCTCGTGAAAAAGAAAACGCCGCCACGAGAATTCAAGAGGCCACCAGACGATAACGGCAATCAGCAGGTCAACGATGTAGCCGAGAAGCCTCTGCCAGAATGTCGCCAATAGAACTCCGTTGAGCGAATCCGCGTGGGTGGTGCCATGAGCTTGATATTGGCGCCTGGCTTTCTTCATCTGGGAAGTCATTGGTCCAGTCTAGAGCGCACTCCGGGCTCGACCTTGGCCGCCTCTTCAACTCCTCCCAAGATCCCCTCCTGCAGAAGGACATAGGCGACGTTGTTCAGGCTGGAGGCGATGTCCGGGTGCTCCGTACCGAGGAGCCGTCGCCTCATGGCGAGAGCCTCCCGGAAGCAGCGTTCCGCCTGGTTGTACTTTCCCTGATCAACGAGAAAGGCTGCGAGATTGGCCTTCGTCCGAGAGGATGCCTGCGAGCCTGAACGGCGCGGCCCCGCTCAGCCCTTCCCTTTTTCCCTCGATCCTCGAGCGCCCGCCGCAGCGCCTCGGCCATGGCCGAATCGGGCGCCTTGCTTCCACCCCCGACGGCCTTCCGGAACTCCTCAAAGCGTTCCTTCTCGGCCCGGTCGCGAGCCCGGATCAGGCTCAGGCGGATCTTGCCCTCTTCGTCCACGCCGGTGATCTCGACTCGAAGCTGATCGCCGATCTTGAACCGTCGGCTGAGGTCCGTCTCCGGCTTCTCCCCCGTCTCCGCATGCGGCAGCAACCCGCGGGCACGGTGCCCGTAGGCCGGCAGGTCCAGAAAAAGCCCGTACGGCTGGATGCCGGCCACCCACCCATCCGCGAGGTCGCCGGCGGCCGGCGTCTTCGGCTCGGCCGACTTTGCCGTCGGCTCTCCCGAATCCGCCGCCAACGCGTCCTTGACCGAAAGCGAGATGCGCCGCTTCTCGCGATCGATCGAGAGCACGATCGCCTCGACCGCTTCGCCGGCCTTGAACACCTCCCGGACATGTCCGATCGGGCGCAGAGCGGCTTCCGACACGTGCACCAGCCCGTCGATGCCGGGGGAGAGATTGACGAAGGCCCCGAAGTCGGCCAGTCGAACGATGGTTCCGCGCACGCGGCGTCCGACCCAGTACATCTCCTCGACCTCGTCCCACGGATCGGGCGCCGCCGCCCGGATCGAAAGCGAGATGCGCGAACGGCCTTTCTCCTGCCGCACGTCGAGGACTTTGACCCGGACCTTCTGTCCCACGGTCAAGACCTCTTCGGGCTTCTCCGTCCGCTCATGGCGGATTTCCGAAACGTGCACCAGCCCGTCGACGCCCCCGAGATCGACGAAGGCGCCGAAACTCTCGAGACGGGACACCGTTCCCTCGACCTCGGCGCCTTCCTTCAGGCTGCCGAGGAGCTGTTGCACGCGCTCCTCCTCGATGCGCCGCAGAAGGGCCTTTCGCGAAAGGACGATCCGGCGTCCGCCCTCGGCCGCCTCGGTCACGAGGAACTCGAGCGTGCGCCCGACGTAGCCGGCCGGCTCCTCGCAGAAACCGGCCTCGATCTGCGACACCGGGCAGAAAGCGCGGATTCCCGCCACCTCGACCTCGAGCCCGCCGGCGTTCAAGGCGCTGACCTTTCCGCTGACCGGCATTCCGGCGCGGCGGGCGTCCAGGATCTGCGTGAGGGCCACGGCCGGATCGGCCCGCACCGACGGCGCCAGGATGACCTGATCCCGGTTGTCGACCACGTAGAGGGAGACCTCGTCCCCGACCTGCACGGTCAGGTTTCCGGCTTCGTCGCGGAAATGGTGTGTTTCGATGGCGCCCTCGCTCCGCCCGCCGAAGTCGACGAAGCTGGTTTCGTCGCCGATCAGGATGATCCTCCCGCGCACCTGGCGTCCGATCTCCGGAGTCTCGGCCTCGCGCCCGCTTTCCCATTGCTCGAGCATGCGCGCGAAAATCTCGCGGCTGTCGCCCGCGTCTTCGCCGGACGAATCCGGCTGTCCGGCGGGCGACGCGTTCCGGCGGTCCGGCCGCGTCCTTCCGGTCCGGTCCGCACCGCGCCCGCCTTGATCACCGCGGTCATCTCCGGCGGCCCTGCGATCCTGCATCACGCCTCCTCACCCGGCCGGGTTGATCTCGGACAGCCGGCGGATCGAGACGATCTCGCCCTTCGGGATCCGCAGCCGCTCGTGTTGGACGAAAACGCCGAACCGGGCGGCGCGGGCCAGGGCGTCCTCCTTGCTCTCGCCGGGAGTCAAGTCGTGAACCTCGACGTGGTTGAGCACCAGTTTCTCGTCGTCTTCGGAATCATAACGACCGATGTACAGACGGGGTCCCGGCGTGTCCACGACGACGGTCAGCCCGTGCAGGGGAAGATCGCATTTTCCAGCCAAGGGTTCTCCTCCGACGCGGTATGGCCGCGACTCGCCAGTCTACCGCAAATCGGCTTCGGGCGAGGGACTCAAGGAAACAGGTGACGCTGGCCTGACGGCGGCCTAAAATCGGACAGGAATTCACCGGAAAACAGCACAGCGGCAAAGGGAGCGGAAGGCCATGAGTCCCGATGATCGGACGAAGAGTCCCGACTCGGCGGCGGAACACGATCGGATCCTCGCGGCCGCCGGCTGGGAATCGGACGGGCGCCGGCGACCGATCCTGCGCGAGCTGCTCGAGGAGCAGGTGCGGCGCGTCTACCTGTACTGCTTCGCCGGCGGCCGCGGCGGCGGCCCGTCGGTGGATCGGACCCGGGTGGCCCTCCTCCAGGCGGCCCGAACGCTGAATCAGATCCCCGACGGCTGCCCCCTTTCCGTCTGGATCTATCTCAGCCTTCGTGAGCCCGCGGCGACCTCCCCGGAGTGTCCTGAGCCCTGGCGCGTGCTTTCCCCCGGCGCGTCGAACGACGTGGACCGCCACCTGGACGCCCACGTCCGCTGCCGGGCGTTGCTTGACGACTATCAGCGCTTCCTTAAGCTGCCCGAAGACCGGGACCTCTGTACCCGCGCCCGGGTGGACCAGGTGTCGGTGGAACTGGCGCACTTCCTCGAAGCCCAGTTCGGCGATCAGCGCTCGACGGCGCTTGCCGCCGGAACCCACTGGCGCCAGCTCCTTCCCTCTTCGCGATGGCTGCGCTCCCGAGTCACCGCCGGCATCGTCATCGTCGCGGCTCTCGTTTTCGTCGTGGCCCTGTGGAGGGCCTGGCACGCGGGTAGCTCAGCACACTGGAGCGAGAGTCAGCCGCCGGCGACTCCCACGCAGGCGATGGCCGCCACCAGCGTGCCGACGCCGCCGCCGGGGCCGCCCCCGGCCAAGATCGACGGCGCCGGGGTTCAAACCGAGGGCAGAGAGCTGTCTTTCCATTGGACCGCCATGGACGGCGTTCAGCGTTACCGCCTGACGATCCTGACTCCGAAGCTCGAAACTCTCTACACTTCAGAGGAGCTGTCCGAGCCGGAGGCCCGCGTGGCCCTAGCCAGCCTGCCGGTGGTCAAAGAGGGCGGCTCATTCCTGTTCCGGGTGGATGGGCTCTCGGGCGGGCGGACCACGGCTTCGACGGGATTCACTCCTTTCGACGTTCGCTGAGAGGGGCGATCGATCCAAGTTTGGTGTTGCCTCCGGCTCCGTCTCCGCTGACAATGCGCGACGGAAGGGTTGGGATGTAGAGGCGCCGGGCTCGGATCGAGGGCGGATGCGCGGTATCCCAAGGGCGGCGATCCTGTTCATTGCGGGCGCTCTGTCGCTGGCGGCTCTGGGCTGGGCGGCGGCAGGCATCGTTCGCGCGGCCGACGCGACCCCGCCAGGGCAGGCCCGGGATCCCGGAGCGAATCCTGCGGCGGCTCCCACGGGCACTCCCGCCCCGAATCCTCCGGCGGCTCCCAGCGGCATTTCCGCCTCGGATCTTCCCAACGACGCCGGCAACGGGATCGTCGTGCGCTGGCAGTTGAGCCCCGACGACGCCAGGCTCCTCGGCTATGAAATCGCCCGCGTGCCTGCCCCCGATTCGCCCCCCGATCAATGGATCTCCGTCGGCCTCGCCCCCAAAGGCACCTCCTCCTTCGAGTACTCGGCCGATGAAGCCGAAGCCGGCGGCAAGCCGAATCCCCTCTACATCAAGGCGGGCACGGCGATCACCGTCGTCGTCCGCGCCAAACTTCCCGACGGCACGGCTTCTCCCTGGAGCGCGCCCGTCACTGCGGTGGCCAGGGGAAACTGGTTCAACTGGACCTACTTCAACATCCTGGTCGCCACTCTCCTGTTCGGATTCGGAACCGTCCTCTTCATCAATCGGGCGCGGAGTGGAAAGCACCTCTACATCCGGCCGATTCCCGGGATCTCGGCGGTCGATGAGGCCATCGGCCGCGCCACGGAGATGGGCCGCCCCATCCTGTTCGTGCTGGGAACCGGCGGCGCCGGGGACATCGCCACGATCGCGGGTTACACGATCCTGGCCCGCGTGGCCAAGCGGACGGCCGAGTATCAGACCAACATCATGGTGCCGGTGAACGACCCGGTGATGATGGCCATGGCGCAGGAGACGGTGCGGGAAGCGTATCTGGAAGCCGGACGGCCCGACGTCTACCGCCCGGAGAGCATCTTCTACATCTCGGCCATGCAGTTCCCCTATGTCGCGGCGGTGAACGGCCTCATGCTGAGGGAACGGACCGCGACCAATTTCTACATGGGCTCCTTCGCGGCCGAGAGCCTCCTTCTGGCCGAAGCCGGCAGCATCACCGGTTCGATCCAGATCTCCGGGACCGACCAGGTCTCCCAGATTCCCTTCTTCGTCGCGGCGACCGATTACACGCTGATCGCGGAGGAGCTGTACGCGGCCTCGGCCTATCTCTCCCAGGAGCCGGTCCTTCTCGGTCCGCTGAAGGCGCAGGATTGGGCCAAGGGCACCATCCTCGCCTTCATCATCCTGGCCGTCATCCTCTGGACGCTGACCGGCCACAACGTCCTGGGATTCCTCGTGCACACCGTCGGCTAGTGGAGTCGAAGAGGCGATGAAACGTCAACTGCCCATCACCCTGGTCTTCGTCTCCGGCCTGGTCATGGTCATGCAGTACTTCGTGCCCCATCAGGCTTCCCAGTCGCTGCTGACCTACGCCAACGATTTCGTCATCGTGATCGGGATCCTGGCCCTGCCCATCGGAATCTTCTCCCTTCTCAACGTCACCTGGCAGAAAGCCCGCCACCAGCCGAACGAGCGGCTCTACGCCATCGTCACTCTGGCCGGATTCCTCGTCATGGTCTTGAGCGGCCTCAAGCGGGACTGGACGATCGCCCCGACCGGGCTGCATCGGCGGATCTTCGGCAACGTGCTGGTGCCGGCCGAGGCCACCCTGTTCTCCATGCTCGCCTTCTACATCGCGAGCGCGGCCTACCGCGCCTTCCGAGTGCGGACCTGGCTGGCCGGCATTCTCCTCGGCACCGCCTTCATCGTCATGCTCCGGATGGTGCCGCTGCCCGGCCCGCTCTATTCCTGGAACAGCGGCATCGTCCGCTGGATCCTCTCCGTGCCGAATCTCGCGGCCAAGCGGGCCATCATCATCGGCGTGGGGCTGGGGTCGATCGCCTACAGCATGAAGATCCTGCTCGGGATCGAGCGCTCCTACATGGGGCGGGACTGAGGAGGACGGGATGGCGGACGCGCCCGGACTCGAACGGCAGCGCTGGTACGATCGCGTGCTCGTGGTTGATCGCCGGTGGATCTACGCCGTCATGGCGATCGCCGTGATCATCCCGGCCATCCATCCGTTCCACGTCAAGGTCGGCGTCTCCAAGGAAGTGCGCTCCGTCTACAACTTCGTCGACAGCCTGAAGCCCGGGGACACGCTCTTTCTCGCCGTCGACTACGACCCCTCCACCCTGGCCGAGCTTCAGCCCATGACCGAAGCCATCCTGCAACAAGCTTGGGGCCACGGCGCCCGGGTGATCGTGACCGCCCTATCCCAGTTCGGCCCGGCCATGACCCAGGACATCCTCGAGAACGTGGCCGGCCGGATGGGCAAGAAGCGCGACATCGACTACACCTTCCTTGGCTACAAGCCCTACCCGGGCATCGTGATCATGTCGATGGGCAGCGACTTCCGGGTTCCCTTCCCGACCGATTACTTCGGCACGCCCCTCGATTCCATTCCGATGATGCGCGACCTCCACAACTACAAGGACGTGAAGGCGGTCGTCTCCTTCGCGGCCGGCAACGTCGCCGACATGTGGATCACCTACGGTAACGCCAAGTACGGGGTGCCGGTGGCGCTGGGTCTGACCGGGGTCATGAGCGCCGACTACTACCCCTACCTCCAGACCGGCCAGGTCTTCGGGCTGATCCCGGGAATCAAAGGGGCGGCGGAGTACGAGCAGCTTCTGGGCAAGCCCGGGATGGGTTCGAGAGGCATCCCCTTCCAGGTCATGACCCACCTCGTCATCCTGGTCTTCATGGTCATCACCAACATCGGCTATGTGGCGCAACGCCGCGCCCGCGGCCGGATCTCGAGCGGGAGGTGAGCCGGTGAATCCGACCTGGCCGACTCTCATCTGGCAGGGCGCCGCCGCGCTCATGACGCTGGCGATCTTCTCCTTCCTGCTCGGTGACAACCCCGTGTACAAATTCGCCGAGAGGCTGTGGGTCGGCGTCTCCACCGGCTACTGGACCATGCTGCTCTACCACACCAACTTCAGGGACAAGGTCTGGGGCGAGCTGGTCGAGCGGCATCACTGGATCTATCTCATTCCGACGGCGCTCGGCATCCTCATGTGGTTCCGGCTGTCGGCGAAATACGGCTGGCTGAGCCGATACGCCCTGGCCCTCTTCATCGGGATCTCCACCGGGATCTACATTCCCCTGGCCTTCCAGGCCAGCATCTTCCAGCAGACCGAAGGAACGGTGCGCCCGATCCTGGGCGGCACGGCCAGCATCGGGTTCATCCTCGTCCTGATCGGATTCCTCTGCTCGATGGCCTATTTCTTCTTCTCGAAGCCGCAAACCGGCGCTTTCGGGGTGGTTTCCAAGGTCGGGATCTACACGCTGATGGTCGGATTCGGCGCCGGTTTCGGCCTGACGGTCATGGGGCGCGTCGCGCTGCTCGTGCAGCGGGTGCTCTTCCTGCGGGATTACGTGGCGGCTTTGGCGGGGAAGATCTTCTGATTCCATCCGGCCCCTTCGCCTCGCCCTGACGGAGCTCGCGCCGGTCGGGACAGCCGGACGGCCGCGAGCCCGGGTTCAACGCGTGCCATTACGGGGGCGCGGCGCGAGTCCATCGGAACCGCGAGCCAATCGGGCACGTTGTCGTCAGCGGACGCCCCCCAGCACCAGAGCGACCTCCTTGGCGTGGTAGGTCACGATGACGTCCGCCCCGGCCCGACGGATCGAAAGCAGGATCTCCTCCGTCACGCGAGCCCCGTCGAGCCATCCACGCTCAGCCGCCGCCTTGACCATCGCGTATTCGCCCGAGACGTTGTACGCGACGACAGGCACCTGAAACCGGTCTTTCACGCGGCGGATCACATCCAGGTAGGCCAGCGCCGGTTTGATCATGACCATGTCAGCGCCCTCTTCAAGGTCGAGCGCCACTTCGCGGAGAGCCTCGTCGGAATTGGCCGGATCCATCTGGTACGACTTGCGGTCGCCGAATCGCGGAGCGCATTCCGCCGCCTCGCGGAAGGGGCCATAGAACGCCGAAGCGTACTTGGCGGCGTAGGAGACGAGGATGGTGTTCTGCAGGCCGGCCGCATCCAGCGCCCAGCGGATGGCGCCGACGCGCCCATCCATCATGTCCGAGGGCGCAACCACGTCGGCTCCCGCCTTGGCGCAGGCCAGCGCCATCGCCTGGAGTCGCGGCAGGGTCGCGTCGTTGTCCACGTGATCGCCTGCGAGCACGCCACAGTGGCCGTGGTCGGTGTATTCACAGAGGCAGACGTCGCACCAGACCAGGAGGTCGGGAAACGCTTCCTTGATCGCGCGGACCGCCTCGGGGACGATTCCCTTCTCGTCCACGGCGGCGGAGCCGGTCGCATCCTTTCGATCCGGAATCCCGAACAGCAGGACCGATCCGGTCCCGAGCCCTGCCAGCGCGCGGCACTCTTCGACGAGCCGATCGACCGAGAGCTGCGCGACTCCCGGCATGCTCTCGATCGGGCGTTCGATCCCCTCGCCCGGGCAGACGAAGAGCGGCTGGACCAGCTTTGCGGGATCGAGGCGTGTTTCGCGCACGAGGCGCCGTATGGGTTCACTCTGCCTCAGCCTCCGCATGCGGACAGTCGGATATTCCATCGGCTCCTCCTTGCTGCTTGTGCTGGCGACCCTACTTTGCTCCGGCCAGAGCGGCAATGACGGCTCGGGCCAGGCGCTCCAGGTCCGGCCGGTCGGCGCGGATCGCGGGCGCGAGCCCGAATCGCGCCAGCGCGGTCTCGGCCGACGGGCCCAGCACCGCAAGATGCGACGCCCGCAGCCATTCCAAGCCCGTTTCGCCACGAGACTCCCGGACGATCCGGACCAGGTTTTCTGCCGCCAGCCCGCTCGTGAGCGTGATCGCATCCCAGTGATCCCGCCCCTCCGGCGGATCCAGCGCCTCCGGCGGCGGCGTTTCCGGCACCGTTCGATAGGCGGTGACCTGGGTGACCTCGATTCCCCGCGCCCGGAGCATGGCGGGCAATTCGTCACGCGCGTTCTCGGCGGCGGGAAACAGGACGCGGGGCAATGGCCTGGAAATGCTCGCGGTCGATGCTGCCGAAGCAGACGCCTCCGAACCTGAGGGAGCAGGAGCCTTCCCAACTGTGCCGAGCTGTTCCGGACTGGAGGCCGAAGTCCTCGTGACCGCCGAGGCCCCCTCCACTGACGTAGCCGGAGCCCCCCGCTGAAACGCCGCCAGCAACGCCTCCGCCAGCGACGCCCCGCTCGCCGTCTCCGGGATCAGATCAGGCGGAAAACCGAAGGCGCGCTCCAGGCTCTTCGCCGTCGCCGGCCCGACGCAGGCCCACCGCGGTCTCCGTTGCCCCGGACCGGAGAACCCGACGCGATACGGAGGACGTCCGGGGTGGCCGTTCGCCCCACCCGGCAGACTCGCCGCCGGCCCGGCCGCCTGGGCCAGAGCCTCGACCGCGCGGCTGCTGGTGAGCACGATCCAATCAAACGAACCGAGGTCGCGCGCGGCCTCATGGAGAGGCGAGGGCGGCGGCATCGGAACCGTGCGGCACAATGGAACCACCGTCACCTGCGCTCCTTCCGCGCGCAGCAGCTCCATGAACCGGTCTTCGCCGGCCACCTCACGAGTGTGAAGGATCACGCGGCCGCGGAGAGTCCCCGAACTGCCGGCCGTGTCCGCTTCGGTCTCCGGCCGGCCCCCCTCTCCGCGGGAGTCCGGCTGCGATCGTTCACTCTTCGGATACGGTCGCAGTCGTTCATGCTTCGGCGTCGGGCGGGATCGTTCATCCGTCGGCGCCGGCCGGGATCGTTGGTTCCTCGGCGTCGGCTGCAATCGCTCATCCTTCGGTGCCGGCTGCGGCCTCTCGCCTTCCCCTCGAGTCAACGATCCGCCCGCCTGAACAGCGCCCGAACCCGCTCGAGGATCGGCCCGGCGCCGGCCGCAAGAAGCTCGTCGGCAAGAGCCCGGCCAAGGAGAGCGGCGTCCGCCTCCGTGACGCAAACCTCCGCCCGCGCGCCGCGCAACAGCGGGCTGCCGGAAAGATCCGCGACCATCCCGCGCAGGAGGAGCCGATGCGGATCACCGGCCGCAACCCGATGCGGATCGCCCGCCGCAAGCCCGTGAGGATCGCCGGCCTCGGGTTCGGCGAAGGCGCCGACGGGCACCGAACACCCCCCCTGGAGGCGGGCCAGGAGCGACCGCTCGGCCGTCACCGCGAGGCGCGCCCCCGGATCCTCGAGCACGCGGGCGCGTTCGCGAGTCTCCGCGTCGGCTTCTCGGACCTGGATGCCAAGCGCGCCCTGCCCCGGCGCCGGCAACATCCAGTCGAACGGAAGCACTCGAGCCTTCTCCGGCAGCAGGTTGAGGCGCGCCAGACCGGCGCGGGCGAGAACGACCGCGTCATAGTCTCCGGACGCGAGCTTCCGGACGCGAGTCGGCACGTTCCCCCTCAGATCCACATATTCGAGATCGGGACGAATGGCCCGGAGCTGCGCCTGGCGCCGGAGGCTGGCGGTGCCCACCCGCCGGCCCGCGGCGATCTCGCCCGGTCCCGAACCGTCGTTCGACAACCAGACGTCGTGCGGATCCTCGCGGGATGGAACCGCGGCGATCAAGAGCCCGGCGGGGCTCTCGGTCGGCAGGTCCTTCAGGCTGTGAACAGCGAGATCGATCCGACCTTCCAATAGCGCGTCCTCGATCTCCTTGGTGAAGAACCCGCGGTCTTCGAACTTGTACAGAGCGCCGTCCCGGATGCGGTCCCCTTTCGTCTGGACGATTTCCAGGCGGATTTCCTCGGCGGGAAAGAGATCCCGAAGCCGCTGCTGGACGTGCCGCGCCTGCCAGAGCGCGAGATCGCTCCCGCGGGTGCCGATGATGAAGGTGCGACTCACGATTGGTCCTTCTCGTCGATTTCCGGCGGAACCTCTGCATCCGAGTCGAGCTGGAAGATCCGCCTCAAGAGCTCGAGCGAATCCGGGTCGGCCGCGCCCCCGTTCCGCAGATGAACCGTCGGACCGTGGAGGAGCTTGTTCAAGATCCCCTTGGTGATCCGCTCGATCCGCTGCAGCTCCTCGGACCCGGCGTTCCGCGCGTAGCGGCGCACCTCTTCTTCGCGGACCTTTTCAAAGCGCTGCCGGATCTGCGTGATCAAGGGACCGGCCCCGAGAGACGCGACCCAGCGGGAGTACTGGCCGAGCTCCTCTTCCAGGATCAGCTCGACCCGCGGAACCTCCTCGGACCGCCGGGCCTGGTTCTCCTTGATGACCTTCTCCAGCGCATCGAGGTCATAGACGAAGGCTCCGTCCAGCTCCCGAACGGACGGCTCGATGCTTCGGGGCACCGAGATGTCCATGAAGACGGTCGAATGCCGCTTGCGCCGGAGAGCGGCCCGGGCCAGCGCTCCGGTGATCAATGGGTCGGGGGACGACACCGCGACCACCACAACGTCGGCCTCGGCCATGACTGCCGGAGCGTCCGTGAGGGGCAGAGCCACGCCGCCGACCTCGTCCGCCAAAGCCTGCGCTCGTTCCAGCGTACGATTGGCGATCCAGAGCCGATGCGGCTGCTCGGAAGACAAGTGCTGCGCGGCAAGCCGGCCGGTGTCTCCCGCTCCGATGACCAGGGCCGAGCGGCGGCCCAGCGGCCCGACCACCTTGACGGCCAGCTCCACTGCCACCGAGGCGATCGAAACGGCTCCGCGGCCGATCGCGCTCTCCGAACGGGACCGTTTCCCGGCGTGAAAGGCGGAACTGAACAGCCGGTCGAGAATCGGGCCGATCCCCTTGGCCTGGCGCGCGATCTGATGGGCGCGCCGGACCTGCCCGAGGATCTGCGCTTCGCCCTGGACCATCGAATCCAGGCCGGAAGCGACCCGAAAGAGGTGATCGGCCGCTTCACGTCCCCAGAGATGGTAGAAGGACTGCGGGTGTTCGCGGGCGATCTCGCCATGCTCGCCGCAGAGCAGGCGCGAGAGCCGGCGCTCGATCGTGTCGGACGCGCCCGCGCTATCGCCAGAGCCCGCGCCTGCACTGGCGATTCCCGAGGCGGCCACTGCGCCGATCCCGCTTTCCGATCCGGTCCCCTTGAAGAATGCAGAGAGGGAACCCTCAGCGCCGGACGGCGCAAGAATCAGGTACGCCTCCGTGCGGTTGCAGGTCGAGAGCACGGCCGCTTCCCTGACGCGAAGACCACGCGGATCAGCAGCGCCCTCCAGCGCGAGCCGCAGCAGGTGGATGGCTGCGCTCTCGGTGTAGCTGAGGCTCTCGCGCACGCGCAGCGGCGCGGTCTGATGGTTGACCCCGACGACGCACAGGTCGAAGGGAAGCCGCTCGGGGCCTGCATCTGTCCGATCCGGGGTCATCTCAGGTGCTGAAGTTGTGGAAGGTGTGAAGTACGGTGTTGAGCGCCACCATGACGAGAACCGCCACCACGAAGGCGGCCACCAGGAGCGTGACGGTGTGGCGTTCCGACAATCGCAGCACGAACCGTGAAAGCAGACCGAGGCCGTACGCGACCCAGACCAGCAACGTCAGGGCGATCTTGGGATCCCGCCAGAAGCTTCCGGCCGGAAGCTGCGAGGTTTGAAGCGCGTGCGAGCCCCAGACCATGCCAACCATGATGGTCAGCGTCAGGGCGGAAAACCCGATCACGGCCGCGCCCACCGTCATCTGCGCCAGGCCTTCGAGCGAGGGCAGCCGCTGAAAGACCAGGCCGAAGTTCTGCCGCTTCAGGGTCCGGTGCAGGAGCAGGAACATCACGCCGTACACCATGGAGACCGCGAAAGCGGCGTATCCGGTCAGCGCCAGGAAGGTGTGCACGCTGAAGAGCGGGCTCTTGAGAAGCGGCGAAACCGGCGCCGTCGGCGGGGTCAGGGATGAGGAGACCACGATGATCGGCGTGACCAGCCCGAGCAGGAAGACGCCGGTGTACGGATTCCTCTGGAGAGCCTCGAGCACCAGATAGATCGCCACCACGGCCAGCGCGATGACGGACAGGACCTCAGGGAGGTTGCCCATGGGGCAGCGCCGTAGGGCGGCGGCCTGAACGATCAATCCCAGGAGATGGAGGCCGACAACGCTCGCCAACAGCGGGGTCGCGGTTCGCCGGGAGACAGGATCGTCCCGGTAGAAAAGCAGCGCGTAGTTCGCCCACGCCAGCCCATAGAGCAGCGGCAGCAGAACTGAGATCAGCTTGAGAAGACCCGTCATCGCCGTCTGGGACCGGGTTGACCCGGATCGGGCCGCCCCCCGGTGGTGGACTCTTGAGTCTGGGCGATCCCGGGGGCGAAGTCCATCAGCGAGCGGTTGAGCCCATGATCCGATGATCCCGAGCGTGAACCGGGAGCCAGGATCAACTTCGAGTGGACGGGTCACTCTACCGATTATTGGGATAAAGTCTCGCAATTCGCGCACGACAGTTCATCGGGTGCGAATCTGAGTCTTGAAATCATTTCGGGCTCGGCCCAACAGGAACCGAAACGCCTTCGCATTCGACTGTCGCGACGCTACCCGGAATGTGTAAGATTCCGTCGGGAGCCGCGCATTCCGTGGTTGAGACATGGGGTTGGGTAGGGAGCGGGGGATATGCAGGGGCTTTCTCGACGGTTTGGAGCGCCCACGGCGAGGCGGGCGCCAACCGATCTTCCCCCAACAAGGCGCCGTGGCGCCGCGCATTGGATTGCGCCGGCGCGTTCGGGGTTGGCCGCGTCCTCCGCCGTCCATGGCAGCCGCTCCCCTCATCTGGGCCGAGGTCCGAGACAAGGAGCTGACATGATCCCGAACGTTGTGCGTGTTCCGCTGCGGGTCCTGGTTGTCCTTCCCCTGTTGGTTCTGGCCTGCAACGGCTCGGACAAAGGTCCGATCCAACCGAACTCGGGGATTGCACTGCCGGCGGTCCCTCCGGTCGCGCAGGTTTCCGCCTCCGTTGACTTCGAGGTTTCCGCGGACTCCGCCACCGCGGAGCCGGTGGTCCTGGAGACGACGTGTGACGCGGAACTGAAGGCGGTGGCCAAGCAGGTCGCGATGGCTCCGAGCTTGGAAGGTCCGTTGAGCAACGCCGCGTGGGGTGTCCGCGATGGAAACTGCGTCAAATGGTCCTACAACGAGGATGGATGCGTCACCATCTATCAGCTCTGCCAGGACGACAGCGTCTACGACTGGACGCGGCGGTCGACCGGAACCTGCGGATTGGGCACGGCCTATACGGATTCCGTGCAGTACAGCGGGCGCATGGTCATCGACGGTAGCCGCGGGCAGGAACGGGTCTTCCAGAAGAACACCGCCACTCCGCTCATCTCCTGGAACTGGACCCGGACGAGCCCGGGCCCGAACACCTGGTCCTACTGGTCCGGCGATATCGGCACGGGCAACCCGGTGCTCAATCTCTCCACCCAGGTCGTGGCCGACACCACCAAGATGTCCTGGGAGTGGCTGACCCCGCCGGTCGGGCTGGGGACGGCCCGGATCATGCGCCAGGCCTCGATCTCGCTGGATGGCCAGGTGGGCTGGTTCCGCTTCTACACGTGGAACGATTCGGTCTATGCCCTCCTGGATTCCGTCGGCTGGAATCACGGATCCGGAATCGAGAAGAAGCTGGATTATCTGGGCCACGTGTACCAGACGTACAACTGGGCCGATTGACAGGAAGCGGGCGCTGATCCGGTCCTGATTCGTGCGGCCGGCCGCGACTCATGCGGGCCGGCCGTTTTGTTTCAGGCCAGCCTGTGCGACCCGTCCCGCGGATGAGATCCATGCGGGCCACCGCGCCGCTTCAATCCCAATCTGTGCGACCCGCCACGCCGATCGGATCGGAACGGGGCCTTTCGGCGTCACTGGATGCCGTGAATCTGCTTGTACTCCGCCCAGTTCTGCTTGAGCTCGAAGAACGACTCGAAGCTGTCCCGAAGCAGAAACGGGTTGGTCCGGATCTCCTCGCCCACGGTGGAGGACGGACGCACGCCGTAGTCGTGGCCCGGCCAGACTTCGGTCTCCGGAGGCAGGGCGCAGATGCGATCGTGCAGGGAGCCATACTCCGTGCGAGCGGCCGCTTCGCCAGCAGTTCCGCCGATCTTTCCGACGAAGAGCGTGTCGCCGGTCATGAGCTTCCCGGCGGCCAGCACGCAGATGCTGTCCTCGGTGTGTCCCGGCGTGTGCAGGATCTGAACCTCGAGATTGCCCACCGCCAGTCGATCGTCATGCCGGAGAGACCGATCGCCCTTGCCGTAAGCGGCCAGCTTCGCCCCCGTCGCCCGGCGCACCGCCTCGCTGGCTCCGGTGTGGTCCGGATGCCCGTGGGTGTGGATCACACACGCGAGCCGGAGGCCGTGCTCCCTCACGCGCTGCGCGAGCAGGTCGGGATCGGAGCCGGGATCGATCAACGCTCCTTCCCGAGTCGCTTCATCCCCGATCAAATAGGCGAAGTTCCGATCACCGGAAATGGGGATCTGTTCGAAGATCATGCGGGTCCTCCTCGGTTTCCCTGAGGATAGGGCCATCCCGCCGGCGACCGCCGTCACTTTTCCGCCGATTGCGCCGGACGCCTGCGGATTTCCCTACGTCCCTCATCCGGATGGACGCTGCGGTAGAGGCGCCGGCCACCGCGAACCCCGTTCAACCGGATGGACAGAATCTCGGAAAGGCCCTAGGCTCTTCGCGACCCGTTGACCGGATCGGCGAGGCGGTATCGCCGGAGGGAGGGGAGAACCGTCGATGATCCAGGTGGAGAACCTGCGCAAGAGCTTCGGCACGGTCCAGGCGGTGGACTCGGTCACCCTTCGAGTCAAGCCAGGGGAAATCTACGGCCTGCTCGGACCGAACGGAGCAGGCAAGACCACGACGATCTCGTGCCTCGCCGGGCTCCTCAAACCCGACGCGGGGCGCCTCGTGATCGACGGCGTCGACGTGGCCGCCGAACCGATCCGAGCTCGGCGCTCGCTGGGCGTCGTGCCCCAGGAAACCGCGATCTACGAAACGCTCTCCGCTCGCGAAAACGTCGACTACTTCGCCTCGCTGTACGGGCTTTCCGGCGCGGAACGGCGCCGCCGGGTCGACCAGTCCCTTGAGCGGGTCGGGTTGAGCGAAAGCGGAAAGCAGCAAGCCCGCGCGTTCTCCGGCGGGATGAAACGGCGGCTCAACCTGGCCATCGGCCTGGTCAGCCACCCGCGCGCCCTGCTCCTGGATGAACCCACCGTGGGAATCGATCCGCAGGCCCGCATTCGCATCCTCGACGTGGCCCGGGCGGTCCAGCAGGAGGGCTCGGCGATCCTCTACACGACGCATTACCTCGAGGAAGCCGAGACGCTCTGCGACCGGGTGGGCATCATGGACCACGGCCGGCTGCTGGCGGAAGGAACCATCGGCGAGCTTCGGCGTCTGGTCGGCGAAGGGACGGTGGTCACCTTGCGGGGCCGGTTCGGAGCCGACGAGCTGCGCCGCGCGGTCGCGGAGCGCCCGAACCTGCACGTCCTTTCGCTGGAGGACAACGTCGCCATGGTCTCCGTGACCGGAGAGCACAAGCAGGCGGCGGAGCTGCTCGCGCACGTTCTTCGTCTCGGCCTCGAAGTGGCCGACATCTCGATGCAGGAACCGAGCCTCCAGAGCGTCTTCATCAAGCTCACCGGGCGCGAGCTGAGGGATTGAGGCCATGCCTTCCTTGATCGGACGCGAGCGGAGGGACTGAGCCTATGCCTTTCTTGACCGGACACGAGCTGAGGGACTGAGCCTATGCGTTTCTTCTGGGCGGCTGTGCGCAAGGATCTCCTCCGCCGGGTCCGTTCGCCCCTCGCGCCCGTCATCATGCTGCTCTTTCCGGTCGTCTTCTCGCTGCTGATCGGCCTGGCCTTCGGCAGCCATGGCGAGAAGATCGCCCCCGTGAAGATCGCCGTGGTGGACGAAGACGGCGGGTTCCTGTCCAATCTCATCCGCTCGTCCTTCACCCAAAATCAGGCGGCCGGCCGGTTCGAGCTGGTGCTGGCGCCCGATTCCCTCGCGGGGCTTCGTCTGGTCGAGGCGAACAAGGTATCGGCCATGTTGCGCATCCCCGCGGGATTCTCCGACAGCGTCTTCTCGTCGCACCCCACCCGCCTCGTACTCGTGAAGAATCCGGCCCAGGGCATCTACCCCGAGATCGCCGAACAATACGTGAAGGTGCTGGCCCAACTCGGGAGCGCGGCAGTGCAGGTGCTGAACGGACCGCTCCAGCAGATCCGAAACGCGACCCGGGCCGGCGTCGGGCCGCCGGAGAGTTTCATCTCGACAGTATCGGTCGCCATCAGCCGGAGGATGCGAGGCGTCGCCCGGTATGCGATACCGCCCGCCGTCCGGCTGCAAAAGCCCGCGTCCAAGGCTCCCGCCAAGGGCAAGAGCGACGATTCGCCTTTCCAGATCGCAGCCTATGTCCTTCCCGGGATGGCGGTGTTCGCGCTCCTCATGCTCTCGCTGGTCCTGATGGGCGACTTCCAGCGCGAGTCGGTTCGCGGCACGCTCTCCCGTCAGTTCGTCGCCCCGGTACCGTTCCTCACGATCATCCTGGGCAAGCTCGCCGCCACCTGGATGCTCTCGCTGCTCTGCATCCTCGTGCTGGCTTTGCTCGCCATCTTCTGGGTCGGGGCCGGAATCTCCATCGCCGGCTTCCTCGCGCTCTCGGTGATCTTCTCCCTCGCCACGACCGGTTTTGCCGCGTTTCTCCAGTGCCTTTCCCGGTCGGAACGGACCGGCTCGGTCGTGGGGAGCATCCTGGTCATGATCATGTCCATGATGGGAGGCTCCTTCGTTCCGCTGGATTCGCTGCCGGCGTTCGCCCGGAAGATCGCGCCCTTCACGCTGAACTACTGGGGCAATGAGGGCTACCGGACCCTTCTCTTCGACCATGCCGGCATCGGCCGGATCGCGCCGAATCTCGCGGTGCTGGCCATTCTCGGCGCGGTCCTCACGAGCGTCGCTCTCGCGCGCTTCCAGCGCCGCTTCTCGACGGGCGGATGATCCCATGAGGCAGCTTCGCATCATCCTCGCCTTGGCCGCGGGTCTTCTCCGCCTGGAGCTGCGGGAGCGATCGAATCTTTTCTGGATGGTGGCCCTGCCCATCGCCTTCATCGCGATCTTCGGCGGCATGATGAACGGCACGGAGGCCCGGAAGCCGGCGCTCACCGTCGAGGACCGGGACGGATCATTCCTCTCCCAGAGGTTCTGCGGACATCTGAAAGCGCAAGACCTGGATCTGCGCATCGAGACTCCAGGGGCCGACTCGGGCAGCCCAGGCAGCGCTCCCGCTTCCGGAGGCACACCTGTGTCAGCAGCGGCGACCGGTGCCGCAGGATCTGCGCCCTCGAGTGCATCGCCCCGCTCCGACACCGTCTCGACAGCGGAGGTGAAAGACCGCACGCTCATCATCCCGCGAGGCTTTGCTGACAGCCTGGCTTCGGGCCGGCGCATCCGGCTTCCGTATCGGACGCCATCGAACGCCGACGCGCGGTACGACCTGTCCGCAGAGGTCCACGTTTATCAGGCGATCGCGCGCCTGCTCGCGACCCTGGCGCAGATCGACACGGTTTCCGGAGACCATGTCCTCGCGGTCTCATCGCCCGAGTTCCAGAGTCGCTATCAATCCGTCGCAAGTCGCCCCGACCTCATCCACGCCTCGGTGCGGACGGCCGGCCGCGGGCAGACCGTTCCGGTCGGATTCGCGGGCAGCGCACAGTCCATGCTCGTTCTCATGCTGCTCATGAACACGTGCATGACCGGCGCGATCACGCTGACCCGGGAGAAGCAGAATCGCATCCTGGCCCGCGTCGCCACGCTTCCGGTGAGCCGGGCCGGCATTCTCGCCGGGAAGATCCTGGGCCTGCTCGGCATCTCGCTGATCCAGGCCGCGGTGGTCATCGTCCTGGGGAGTCTCATCTTCCACGTCTCGTGGGGGCCCGATCCGCTCGCGCTTCTCGTGCTGCTCGTCTGCCTGGGCCTGTCGGCGGCGGCGCTCGGGTTCTTCCTGGGCGGGCTCATTCGCACTCCCGAGCAGGCCGGCGCGGTGGCGTGGATCATCCCGCTCTTGCTGGGAGCCCTGGGGGGAACCTGGTGGCCGCTCGAGCTGGTTCCGCACTGGCTGCAGGTGGTCGGGCACATTTCCCCGACGGCCTGGGCCATGGACGGCATGCACGGCCTGATCTCGTTCGGCCGAGGGGCGAGCGCCATCGTCGCGCCGTGCCTCGTTCTCCTCGGTTACGCGCTCGTTCTCATCGCCGGAGGCTCTCGCCTTCTTCGCGTGACCGAATGAGCCGGATCGGGTAGGATCCCCCACCTGGAACCGCTCGCTGGCGGGGACGACGGGCGCATCCCATCGCTCCGCCTCCGGGGCGGAGTCCTCAAAGTCCTGAAGTCGGAGTAGGAACCATGGTCACCCATAGCCCCCTCCACAGAACCGGACGAGCGGGACTACCGCATCCGGCTCCCACCTTGGGTCATCACGCCCAGGCGCTGATTGGGCCAGGGTTGACAGATCCGGGGAATGGGGAGCCATTGAGTCACCAGGCGTTTCCATCGGACGACCGTGAGCCGCGTCTTCTGACTTCGGCGGCGGAGACTCCGCCCCCATCGCCAGGACACCGCGTTGCGGAAGGCCGAGAGGGCCGGTCCGTTTCGAGGCACCCCGTAATAGCGGTAGTGCCCGAGCAGGACCGTCCGCAGGTAGGCTCCTTGGTCCGGGACGGGGTCGTGCAGTCGCCTCCGGAGTTCGCTGCCGATCTCCTTGAGCTTCGCCTGCCACCGCTGGCGCATCGTCTGCCGCAGCACCGTGAACTTCCCCTGCCGGGTCTTCCCGCAGATGTGCGTGAAGCCAAGGAAGTTGAAGGTCGGGGGCTTCCCGTCCCCCCGATCGCGTCGGTTCTTCTCGGCGAAGCGACCGAACTCGATCAGGCGGGTCTTTTCCGGGTGCAGCTCCAGCCCGAACTTTGCGAAGCGTTCGCGCAGCTCGACCAGGAACCGCTCGGCCACGTCTCGATGCTGGAACCCAACCACGAAGTCATCGACAAAACGCACCACGACCACGTCGCCGCGCGCTTGCTTCGTTCTCCATCGCTGGATCCACAGGTCGAGAGCATAATGCAGGTAGACGTTGGCCAGGAGGGGACTGATCGACCCGCCCTGAACCGTGCCCACCCTCCCGGCGATGCGCTTCCCCTCCTCCAGCACGCCGGCCTTGAGCCACTTCAGGATCAAGCGCACGACCCGCTGGTCCGCGATCCGGTGCTCGATGAATTTCCGCAGCCATCCATGGTCGAGGGTATCGAAGAACGACCGGATGTCGGCGTCGAGCACCCAGCTCACCTTCTTCCGTTCGATCCCGACCGTGAGTGCATCCAGCGCTTGATGCGGGCTGCGTCCCGGTCGGGAACCATAGGAAAATCCGAGGAAGTCGATTTCGTAGATGGCGTTCAACACCTCGACCACCGCACGCTGGACGATCTTGTCCTCCAGCGTCGGAACTCCGAGCGGCCGCTGCCGCCCGTCGGTCTTGGGGATGTACGCTCGCCGAACCGGCTTCGCCCGATACGCTCCTCGCTTCAGCCTTTCGGAAAGGTCTCGGAGGTTCTCTTCCAAGTTTTCCCCGTAGTGCTGCCAGGTCTCGCCGTCGATTCCTGCCGCCGCGTTCTTCTTCAGGGCGAAGTAGCCCGCGCGCAGTCGATCCACGTCGTAGACATGGTGCAGGAGCGTGGTGAACCGCTGTTTCCTGTCCTTTCTTGCCGCCTGTCGTACCCGCTCCAGTCCGCTGGGCACGCACTCCCGGCTCTGTGTCCGGTGCGTGTCGGCTTCGAGCGAGTTCCCCTTGGCCCGACCCCTTCCCTCCATCACCTCCGCCACCGGTCGCCCGGCACCGTTCGGCGACTTCCCCGGTACTACGGGTCGGTCCGACCTCCCACCTTCGTCCATCATCGGCGTGCGCCTTTCGGCTTCCCGATGCGGTCTGGGCATACCCTGCTTCCAGACGAGGGCGGGATCTCCCGGTTCCCATGCAAGGTGACTCCGAACGTGCTCAGGGCCTCTGACCGCGCGGGGTCCCTCGGCGTCTCGCCATGGCGACGCCCAGGGTGTGGCCTTCCGCTAACCTCCACAGCGTCGGCACCCCGAAGTGATTCATGGATTACGCGGTTCAATACCCGGCCCGCCCGTACCCCTGTCAACGCTTCACTCCCGGCCTCGCGGCCGACAGCGCATGACTCGGGGCCATCGTGGGTGGCTGGCCCTTCGATGTATGACTCTTTCATTCACTTCACCTCGCCGGTTTGACCGGCGCACGGAGGTCTCATGAAAAGATCCGTGATCGCCGCCCTGAGCGTTGCCGGGGTGGTTCTCGTGGCCGTCATCATCGTTCTCGCGGTGCGGGTGAAGCGGACCTCCGCGGAGTACGGCGAGACCCGCGCCGCCGAAGATACCGTCCGGAGCCAGTTCAACGCCGCGCTCGAGTCGATCGCCGAGATCCAGGACAGCCTGGATGCCATCACTCCGGCCGAGACGCGGGTGATCCACCTCTCCCAGAACGCCGAGAACGGCCAGGCGGTGTCGCAGACCCAGAAAGAGCAGATGCTGGGCGCCATCGCCGACCTGAAGCAGAGCATCGACAACAGCAACAAGCGGATCGGTCAGCTCGAGAAGAGCCTGAAGAAGAGCAAGACCGAGGTGGCTGGTTTGAAGCGGATCATCCAGAACCTCAAGGCTTCGGTCGCGGAGAAGGAAGCGACCATTCAGCGCCTCAGCTCTCGAATTGACTCCCTGAACGTCACGGTGGCCGGGCTCCAGACGGAAGTGCACCAGGGGCAGGAGACGATCGCCCAACAGGCCGGCGTGATCGAGACCAAGAATCGGGAAATCGGCTCGATCTTCTACGTCATCGGCACCAAGAAAGACCTGAAAGACAAGGGGATCGTGGTGGAAAAGGGCGGCGTCATCGGATTGGGGAAGGCGGCGCTGGTTTCCGGGGCCTTCAGCTCCAAGGATTTCACCCCCCTCGATACCGATTCCTTGCGCGAGATCACGATCCACGGCCAGGAGCCGCAGGTCCTGAGCGCGCAACCCGCGGCCAGCTATGAGATTCAGCCGTACGCGAACGGATCCAAGCTGGTCATCAAGGACCCCAAGGAGTTCCGCAAGGTCAAGTACCTGGTCATCATGGTCAAGGAGGATTGAGCGCCGGCTGCCGATAACTAGGGAGATCCGGGCCGTTCGGCCCGAGAAGGAGCTCTCCCATGCCCGAATCCACCAGAAATCGGCTATTCGCCTGCCTGCTCATCGCTTTCGCGCTCGTCCTGACCGGCGTGGCCCGCGCCAGTTCCTCTCAGCCTGCGAAGGCCAGAAGGCGCACTACGGCCCGGGTCGGCGCCACCTGTCAAGGCGCATCCGCCCTCCTTCGCGGAAAACTCGACGTGGTGGTCCAAGGAGCCATGCAAGGCCGGCCGGATCTCGTCCGGTCCTCGGTTGAGGCGGTCTCGATCTTCTGGCGCGACAACCGGGGCCGCTTCGCCCGGCAGATGCCCGACGCCGCCTTCCAGGACGCGGACGCTGAAATGGCGCAAATGGTCCATTCGGAAGACAAGGATCCGCTGGCGGCGGCGCGCTCGGCCGTCATGCTGGCGGACGCCTCCCTGGCCTGGTGCGCGGAACTGTCGACCTCCGGAAATCAGCTCTACCTGCTCCGGCTCGTCGGCGAAACCGCCTGGCTGCGCGCGCAGGCGATCGACATCTCCTGGCCCGAAGGCATCGATGCGGCTCAGCAGGCGGTCGCCTCCTTGCTTGCACAAGCCGGAAGGAACGATCTGGCCAACAAGCTGGCGGATTCCATGGCGGAGGTTCTGTCGACGCCGGTGGAGGAGCGGGGCGATACCAAGGCTGCCGAGGGGCTCTTGGATCTCGAGGGGCTAGTGGCGGCGGTGGTGAGTCCGGTCGGGCAGAACGAGTAGCTGGATGAAGCCCATCGTGGTGCAGATCCGTCGTGGCGAGACGACGCGTCTCTCTGTCGAACTGCCGCCAGATTTCGCCGAAACATGACGGTGAGATGTCACCCCCGAGCATCGGGAGCGCCCGTGCCGGGATGGGCTCCCTTCAGGGAGCTGCGGAGACCGGTTCGGCGTCATGACCGGCGTGGTTGACTATCTTCTGGTCGGATTGGCGGCCGCTGCGGCGGGAGCCGTCAACGCTCTCGCCGGCGGCGGAACGCTCATCACCTTTCCCGTGCTCATGGCCGTGGGACTGCCGGCCGTGGCCGCGAACGTGACCAACACCGTCGCGCTCTGCCCCGGATACCTGGGCGGAACCCTGGCGCAATCCAAAGACCTGCGCGGCCAGAGACGGCGTTTGTACACTCTTGTGCCGGCCGGAATCATCGGCGGGGTCGTCGGCGGATGGCTCTTGCTCCAAAGCGGGGAGCGGACCTTCCGAACGCTGGTGCCGTTCCTGATCCTGCTGGCGTCGGCTCTGCTCGCGGCCCAGGGCCCGCTGCGCGCCTGGATGGTGCGGCGGTCGGCGGGGGCACGGTCATCCATCCAACCGAAAGCTCCCGGGGCAGCGCTGGAGTTCCCGCTCTGGACCATGCTTCCGGTCGGGTTGGCCGCTGCCTACGGCGGTTACTTCGGCGCGGGCCTGAGTGTGATCGTGCTCGCCGTTCTTGGTCTCCTGATCGAGGACTCGCTGACCCGCTTGAACGCCGTCAAACAGGCGATCGCCTTCGGCGTCAACCTGGCGGCGACTGTGTTCTTCGTGTTCTCAGGGCGCGTCGTATGGCCGGCCGCGATTGTCATGGCGGTGGCGGCGTTGGCCGGCGGATCCCTGGGCGGACGCTTAGCCGGTCGCGTCAGACCCGTGGTCTTGCGCTGGATCGTTGTGGCCATCGGGGGGGTGGTCGGATTGATCTATCTGATCCGGTAGCACCGCCAGCGCAGCTCTTCGCCTTGACCTCGGCTTCAACCCCCAACCTCTGCTCAGGCTTCCATCCGGGAACGGCCGTCTTCCTCGACTCGATGAGATTCTGTCGCTTCGTCACATTTCTTGCGGTTCCTCACTGCCCTGACGCTAGAATTAGTTGTGACCAAATCGGGCGTTTGCACGCCGGTCTTCCGACCCAGCGTGAATCGAAGCGCCGCTCAGAGTCCCGGTTACGGTGAAGTCACGCGAGGGGGACAACCATGGGATGGGACACGACTCTTCTGAAGTTGGGCACCCGAATCCGCCGCTGCTGTGCGCCGTCCACGAGATTCGCTCGGACTGCCCGGGAGACCGAGAAAAGGCCGGGGAAGTCGGGGGCCTTCCGGGCGGAAGCGCATGTCTGGACCAGAGCACTGGTTGGTCTCCTCCTCGTAGGCGCCGCATTCGCGACATCCCACGCGCAGCTCGTCGGTGGAAACGCCTACCCGATCAGCGGTATCTCGAGTCCGCCGACCTCTTTTGCCTCGATCTCCGATGCGGTGAGCTACGCGAAGGCGAATGGGGTAACGGGTACGGGTCAGATCGTGCTGGAGCTGAGCTCGGGTTATGCGGGGGAACCGGCGCCAGTGACCATTCCGGTGATCACGGGGCTGAGCTCGACCCTGGGTCTGACCATTCGGCCGACCCTGGGCTATACCGCCTTGACCGCGGTGGCGGGGACGAGCGGGAGCCATTACGCGATCGACTTGCAGGGAGGCTACGTGACCCTGGATGGCCGTTCCGGGGGTGTGGGGACGGGCCAGAACTGGACCATTCGCTGCACCGGGAGCGGGACGGGAGGCTATGGGGAGAGTGCGGTGCGTTTCGACAACAGCCTGAACGCGATGTCGAACCTGGCGGTGCGGTACTGCATCCTGGAGGCGGAGGCGGCCAACACGACCTCGGGGATCTTGGGGGTGACGGGGGCGGGGAACCTGCTCACGAGCGTGACCTTGGAGCAGAACCTGATCCGGAGCACGGGGAGCGGAGCCACGAACTGCCGGGGGGTGGGCATCGACATCTCCGGGATCAGCAACACGAGCAACAGCGGTCTGGCCCTTCGGGGCAACGTGATCAACCAGATCTACTATGCCGGGATCAACCTGACCGGGGCCTGTCCGGGGGCGGAGATCTCGGGGAACGAGATTGCGCATACGGCGCCGGTGACGCAGGCGAGCGCGAACGCGTTTTCCGGGATCTACTTCCAGACGCAGAACATGGCGGGGGCCTCGATCTTCAACAACTTCATCCACGACCTTCAGCTGACGACCGGATCGAGCTGGGTTGCGGGGATCTTGCTGTACAATGGCAACTCGAGCGGCAATCACGTTCGGTTGTTCAACAACCGGGTGGATCTGGGAGCGGGGATCCAGCCGACCACGGTTCCGATCTTCGGGATCTACACCGCCGGTGGAGGCAACGGTCTCTTCGACCTGGATTACAACTCGGTCTACGTGGGTGGTACCCCGACCTCGGGATCGGCCAACTCGGTCGCCTTCGGCCGGTACGACGGCGGCTACTTCACCCTCAACGTTCGCGACAACGTGTTCTTCAATGCCCGTTCCAACGGGGGCACGGCCAGCGGGACCAACTGGGGCATCGCGCTCAACAGCACCAGCGCTCTGACCACCCTGAACAACAACGACTATTTCGCCAACGGGGCGGGCGGGGTGCTGGGGACGAACAACGGTGGAACCTCGGGCAACCGGTACACCATGGCCCAGTGGCAGGCGGTCGTTCCCATGGACACCAAGAGCGTGAGCCAGGACCCGCACTACCAGAACCCGACCACGACCCCGCCCGATCTGACCATCAACGCGACCATCCCGACCCAGCTGGAGTCGGGCGGGACGGCCATCAGCGGGATCGACACCGACTTCCAGGGAGACATCCGACAAGGCTCGGCCGGCTACAACGGCACCGGCACCGCCCCGGACATCGGCGCGGATGAGTTCGAAGGGATCCCGGTCAACCTCAACCCCCTGGTCGGTGGCATCAATTATCCGATCAACGGAACCCAGAATCCTCCGACATCGTTCGCCAGCATTACCGGCGCGGTAAGCTACCTCAATGTAAATGGGGTGACCGGAAGCGGCCAGGTCCTGCTTGAGCTCTCCCCCGGATATCTGGGCGAATCGGCACCGGTCATGATCCCGGTGATCGCCGGAGCCAGCTCGACCGTGGGCGTGACCATCCGCCCCGCGACGGGATACACCGCCCTGACAGCGGTGTCAGGAACGGGGGGAAACCGATATGCAATCCTGATTTCCGGCAGTTACGTGACCCTGGAAGGGGAGGCTGGAGGGACTAGCGGGACTCGTGACTGGACGATCCGCTGTACAGGATCCGGGACGAGCGGCTACGGGGAGTCGGCGGTGCGGTTCGACAACACCTCCAACACCATGACGAACCTGGCGGTGCGGTACTGCGTGTTGGAGGCGGAGGCGGCCAACGGGACCAACGCCATCCTGGAGGTGACGGGCACCGGGACGTACACGCTGAGCAACCTGACCTTGGAGAACGATCTCATCCGGAGCACGGGGAGCGACGGGACCCACTGCCGGGGCTACGGGATCGACTTCTCCGGAGCGACCAACGGAGGCAACGGCGGCCTGATCATCCGGAACAACGTGGTCAACCAGGTGGCCTACGGCGGGATCAACCTGACGGCGAGCAGCGAGGGGGCGCAGGTCTACGGGAACGAGATCTCCCATACGGTGCCGGTGACCCAGCCGAGCGCGAACACGTTCTGGGGGATCGAGTTCAACAGCCAGACCATGGCGGGGACGGCCATCTACAGCAACTTCATTCATGACCTTCAGTTGACCAACGGTTCTTCGTGGGTGGCGGGGATCTACCTCTACAACGGCAACCAGAGCGGGAGCCGGATTCGGGTTTACAACAACCGGGTGGACCTGGGGGCGGGAATCCAGTCCACGGCCGTGGCGCTCTACGGGATCTATGCCTATGCCTATTACACCTACGCTCCTTTCGACATCGACTACAACTCGGTCTACATCGGTGGTTCGCCGGCGACGGGATCGGGGAACTCGGCGGCCTTCTTCGAGTCTTACAGCAACAATGTCTATTCCCCGTACTACAGTGTTCGGAACAACGTCTTTTTCAACGGGCGTTCCAATAGTGGTTCGGCCACCGGGACGCACTGGGGCATCTCGATCCAGAGCACGAGTTACTTCACCACCCTGAACTACAACGACTACTACGCGAACGGCGCGGGCGGCGTCCTCGGAACCACCGACGGCTCAACCTCGGGGAACAAACCGACCCTGGCCTGCTGGCAGGCCATCGTGACGATGGACACCCAGAGTGTGACCCAGGATCCTCACTACCGGAATGCGACCGCAACGCCTCCGGATCTGACCGTCGATCCGTCCATCCCGACCCAGCTGGAGTCGGGTGGAGTGGCCATCGCCGGGATCGACACCGACTTCCAGGGGGACATCCGCTGGGGTTCTCAGGGCTACCAAGGCACCGGCACCGCCCCTGACATCGGAGCAGATGAGTTCGAGGGGACGCACTTCTATCTGACTCCGCTGGTCGGGGGCACGACCCACCCGATCAACGGGGTGGACAGCCCTCCAACTTCCTTCGCCACCCTCACCAGCGCGGTCAACTACCTGAACGTCAATCGAGCGAGCGGTTCGGGCCAGATCATCCTGGAGCTGAGCCCTGGCTACTCCGGAGAGCCGGGCCCGTTGTGGATTCCGGTGATCGGCGGTCTGAACGCCGGTCTGGGGCTGACCATTCGCCCTGCGACGGGCTTTACGGCCATGACCTCGGTGGCCGGCACGAACGACAGCCGGTCCGCGATCCGGCTGACCGGGAGTTACGTGGCTCTGGAGGGACAAGCCGGAGGCGTCAGCGGGACTCAGGACTGGACGATCCGTTGCACCGGGCCGGGTGCGGGCGGTTTCGGAGAGTCCGCCGTTCGGCTGGACGGCGGCAGCAATCCGATCACAAACGACGCCGTTCGATTCTGTGTCCTCGAGGGAGAGGCGGCGAACCAGAGTTCGGCGATTCTCGCCGTCACGGGAACGCCGGCCTACATGGTGTCGAACCTGACCCTCGAGCGGGATCTGATCCAGAGCACGGGAAGCGACGCCTCGAACTGTCGCGGGACGGGCGTCAGCGTCGCGTCCGCTAGCAACGGCGGGAACACCGGCCTCGTGGTGAGAGACAACCTGATCAACGCCTTCGCCCACACTGGAGTCCACCTGGGTGATGCGTCGTTCCAGGCGGCCGCGGTCTACGGCAACGAGATCTGTCATCTCGTGCCTGTGACGCAACCCGCAGCCGGCCCGTTTGCCGGGATCGACTTTGAGTCGACGCAGATGGCGGGGGCGCAGGTCTACGACAACTTCATCCATGACATTCAACTGATCAACGCCTCGGGTTCGGTGAGCGGAGTCTACCTGGGCCCCGGCAACGGCAGCGGCGATCGAGTTCGGATCTACAATAACCGGGTGGATCTCGGCTCGGGCATCCAACCGACGGACGTCCCGATCTATGGGATCTGCGCGAGCCCGAACGGCTACTCCGGGCTCTTCGACATCCAATACAACTCGGTTTATCTGGGCGGGACGCCGGCCTCAGGATCGGCCAACTCGGCGGCCTTCTGCAAGGGAAGCTCCAACTACTCATTCGATATCCGGAACAACATCTTCATGAACGCGCGGTCCAACAGCGGATCGGCCTCCGGGACGCACTGGGGCATCTCGACGGACGGGATCGGCGGCCTGCTCCGTCTGAACTACAACGACTATTACGTGAACGGCTCCGGCGGCGTTCTGGCGACTCGGCGGCGTCCCGGGTCTTGTTGAAAAGTGTCTGACGTAGCCTCCGGAGCCTCTGAAGCGTACTTCCATCGGTCCTTTTCTTCCAGCGATTCCTCTTCGCCCTTTCTTCTCCTGCCCATACCCATCGATCGGGTTCTGACCTGTACAAGCTGTTCGAGCGGGAGGCCGGCTTCACCAGAGCCCCCAGGAGGCGCGATCGCGATTGGGTCTGATCTGTACCATCCCCCCGATCACGCTCTTGGTGGACCTGATGAAGAGCGAGGGAACTCACGCGCGCTTCCTCTCCTGCCGAGCCAGGTACTCGGCCAGCTTGTGATAGCCGTCGATCTTTCGCAGGCGGACGGTTCCGGAGGCCAGCAGCCCGTAGATCAGGATCAACGCCGCGCTCTCTTTGGGAAAGGACCCTTGGGTCTTGATCCGCCGCCGGAACTCCTCGTTTACCCGCTCGATCATGTTTGTGGTCCGCAGACTCTTCCACATTTCCGCCGGGAAGTTGTAAAAGGTCAGGAGTTCGGTTCCGGATTCCTGCAGGCTGACCGCCACCTCCGGAACCAGCCTCTGCCACTTTCGCAGAAAAGCGTCGTAGGCTTTGTCCGCCGCTTCCCGATCGTCGGCGTGGGTGATGGCAGCGTAGTCCCGCTGCAGCTCGTCGTGGCAGTGCTTGGGAGCCTTGCTCAGGAGGTTGTCCAGCTTGTGCCGGATGCAACGCTGGATCTGCGTCGCCGGCCAGGCTTCCCGCACCGAGCGGATCAGGCCCGCATTGCCGTCCAGCATCACCAGGACCGGGGCGGTCAATCCACGCCGCTTCAGCCCTTCCACCACCCCTTCCCACGACTTCAGGCTCTCGCTCGGCGCCAGGCGCAACTCCAGCAGGTCCTTTTCCCCCGACTCCTTCACCCCGATCACGGCCTGCACCGGAACCTTGACCACCCGCCGAGCCAAACGCACCGGCACGCGGATTCCGTCCAGGATCACCAGGCGGTACTGCTCCGGACCCAGGTCTCGCTCCCGCCAGGCCTGGAAGAGCGCTTGCAGCCGTTGCACCACCCGGGAAATCGCGCTCCGGGAAAGGGCCGTCCCTTCCAACAGCGGAGCCAGGGCCAAACGCACCTTCCGCGTGTTCGCTCCCACCAGGTAGCTCGTGATCAGAGCCGCGTCCACCCGCCGGGTCCGGCGTTCGTAGCGCCGCACGATCCGGCTGGAGAACTCCTTGGTTCCCTCCGGTGTCTGCAACCGCCCACGAGGCATCGCGATCTCCGTCGGCCCCAGCGACGTCACCAACGTGCGCGGCGGCCGGGTTCCATGACGATAGCCTCGTCGTTCCGGAACCCGTTCATGGCTGGCCGCCCCCAGGGCCGAGGCCAGCTCCTCCTCCAGGATCGCCTTGATCACGTCCCGGATCCGGCCCCGAATCAGCGTCTCCAGATCCAGGAAATTCCGTGGCGGAGAGAGCAACTCTGCGGTAGAATCTTTCATGGCGTATTCCTCCTGATAAGTCCATTGTGGACTTTGGGTTATGTCACCCGGAGAATACGCCATTCTCCTTTTTCAACAAGTTCCGGGACGGAACCGGCGACTCTGGACGGAGCCACAGATGGGAATATCCCGACCCTGGACGTCTGGGAGGCCACGGTCACGATCGACACTCTGAGTCTGAACCAGGATCCCCACTTCCTGAATCCTACGGCCACGCCGCCGAACCTCAAGATCGACGTCACGGCTCTGACCTGGCTGGAGTCGGGAGGCAGCGTGGTCGCAGGGATCGATGCGGACTTCGAGGGGGACATCCGCGCCGGCTCGCCCGGCTACAACGGAAGCGGGACCGCTCCGGACATCGGGGCGGACGAATTCGGCGGGCAGCGTTGCTCCAGTGTCGAGGACGGCCTGGCGCCGAGGGTCTTCGCGCTCCATGCGCCGTATCCGAATCCGGCTCAAGGATCCGTCTCGCTGGAGTTCGACGTCCCGACGACGAGCGACGTGCAGATTGAGATTTTCGGAGTGGACGGCCGCCGGATCTCCGAGTTGATGCACGGGCCGGCCGCTCCCGCGCGCTACAAGATTGCATGGCGCGGCCGAGACAGCTCCGGTCGCCCGATGAGCAGCGGCGTCTATTTCGTGCGAATGAGGGCGAAGGGGTTCGAGGCCAGGCGAAAGCTGGTCTGGATCCGCAACTGATCAAACGGCAAGAGAGCCGCAACCGGCTTCAGATCCTGGCCCTCGCCCGGCAGGGTCGCCGCGTGACGGGGCGCGTTGCCTCTCCGCCAGGCGTCACTGCGTCACTGCCTGACGGCCGTGGTACGCTTGCGGGTCCGATCCGTTGGCATCCTGAGAATTCTGCAGCGACACGGGAAAGGATGAGCGACAGACACGAGAGAAGCAGGGAGACAGTCATGACGCACGAGTCCCAAGACCAGGATCTCCGCCAGGGTACACGCCGCCCGGCAAGGGCCGCGCGATGACGGCGCCGGAGTTTGATCCGCTGGCCGAGCGCCGGCGTTCCGGAAACGAACACGCCGGCACCATCCGGGCCTATTTCCCCTGGTGGGACACCCAGGTGCGGCCCGGCCTGGTGCGGCTGGTGGATGTCCTCCCGGAGCGCGACTTCGATTTCAAGCCGCGCCCCGAGCTTTTGACCGCGCGCGAGGTCGTGGTGCATGTCGCGGAGGCCGAGTTCGCATGGGTCCACTGCGTGATCGACGGCGGCACCGATCAGGAATGGATCGTGCCGCGGGAGGACCCGGCGCAGGGATTCCGGCTCGCGGTGGAGGCGCCGGACCGCGCCAGTCTGCTCGCGATGCTCGAAGAGTGGCACCGCCCGACCCAGGCGTGGCTCGACCGTCCGGACTCGGAGCTGGCGCGCGAGATCAACTCCGAGGCGAAGGGCCGCCGGTACACCGTGCACTGGATCCTCGATCGCGTGCACGAGCACGAGATCCATCACCGCGCGCAGCTCGCGTCGTACCTGAGGCTCCTGGGGATCGAACCGCCGTCGCTATGGTGAGCCGGCCAGAGGCGGCGGATCTTGGGCTATATCGCGTCCCTTTCACGATGCCTGTCGACTGAACATCCTATTTCACCACGACCATCTTCTTGTTCAACCGGTAACCTCCCACAGTGAGCTGGCTCCAGTAGACCCCCGCCGCGATCCTCCGGCCCGCGTTATCCGTGCCGTCCCAGATCTCGCGGTGAGATCCGGCCGGCCGCGGTCCATCGACCAATGTCCGCACCTCGCGGCCGGCCGCGTCGAAGATGACCAGCTTGATCGGTCCGGCCGTCGCCAACGAATACGGGATCGCCGTCCGTGGGTTGAACGGATTCGGGCTGTTCTGGTCGAGCCGATTCGCCCGGCGATCATCCGCTCCCCCGGCCGGAACGCCTTCGATCAGACAGGGGTTCGTGTTGAGCTTCTGCAAGCTCGTGGGGTCGCTGATGTTCAGCGTCCAGTCGATGGCGTCGTGCAGCTCGCCGATGACGGCCGTGACGATCGAGGTCGTGTCGCTCGGGCATTGCGTGGGATCGTTCGGATCGAGATCGCGCGCCGTCAGGTGCATCAGGGAATATCCGTCCAGCACCGACCGATACTTGCTTTCGCCGTGACTCCCGTCCATCGTCACCTCGGCGTACGGTGTGACCTTGCCGGTGCCGACATTGTCGAAGGTCCTGTTTCCGGCGCCGCCGTTGGAGGTCCCGAGCACGGTGAACCCGAATTGCTGCGGACAGCCGTTGCCCCAGAGATCCGACGGAACGCTGGGCGTCCACGGGCCATTCGGGCAATAGTCCAGCATGACGCACCCATTGGGGTCGTTCGCGCAGGAAGGATCCCAGTAGGGCGCTGCGCAGTTCACGGAGGCGCCCAGAATCGTCAGCAGCGCCGGATACTCCATCGCGATGCCCGGAGCCGCCCGGTCGCCGCTGATCATCAGCCCCTGCAGGGTCCCGGCCTGCCCGCACAGTCCCGCGCTGAGCCAGTCGCCGAAACCTTTCCAGTCCTTGGCGTCCATGGATCCAGCCGGATCCGTGCCGGTTTCGCACAAGATGAACTGGTACCCGAGGAGCTGCTGCAGTGGGGCCCCGCCGTCGTCGCCGTGGTTCCGGATCACGCATCCATGCCAGTTGCTGGTTGCATCCAGATAATCGAATCGGTCCCAGGGCGCCGGGTTGGGAATCGGACTCGACGGAGGCGCACCCATCACCACGGCATTGAGAGCCCGCTCGACATAGAACTGCGCGTTCGTCACGGCCAGGGCTGCGTGGTTGACCTCGAGGTTGGCGGCATCGACGTAGAGAACCAGCGGGAACTTGTCCACCCCGGAGACCTTCCGATAGCTCGGCAGGATCTCGAACTCGCTGTAGAATCGGCCGGTCGTGTCCGGGATCGTGTAACAGATCGACGGTGTGCAGACGTAGTATGACGTTACGAAGTACTCGATCTGGGTCCCCGGCCCCAGGATGTGGTCGGGGATGATCGCGTCCTGTTTGCCTCCGTTGGGGGCGATGTACAGGTTGTCCAGCTCGTTGAAGTTGCTGAAGAACTTGTTCGTGGCCGAGAGCCCGGAAATGCGGACCGAGTCCATGATGCCCCAGGTGAAGTTCCCGGTCGCGCCGACGATGCCGCCGGGCAGACCGCGCGTGACGCGGTTCTTCCAGGTCGAGTATCCCCCTATGCTGGAGTTGCCCGGCCCCTCCCGGCGCAGCCGGAACCAGAGATTCGAGAGCCACTGCGTGCTCGCGGTGGGCCGTGGACCGGCAACGCTCAGAGAGTCTCCCAACAAGACCGGCAATCCGTCGGTGACCGGGAAACGCAGATCCAGGACGACGTCGGCATTGCCGGCGTTGGTCGTGCTGAGGAGCAGCTCCTGCCCGAAGCCGTCCTGGTAGTAGGTGCCGTCCCCGTATCCGATCACCGGCGCGTTCGGAACCGTGGTCATCCGGATCCGGACGTTGTCGATGATGGGCGAGAAGTTGGTGACGCCGGAGCACCCGCTGGGCGGAATCCCGAATGCATCGCAGGAGGAGTACAGCTCATAGACAAGAGAGATATCCTGGCACGTCGGAGGAATCCCCCACAGGTTGGCGAAGGTCCGCCAGGGGAAGCACTCCGGCGTGTTTCCGACGTAGAACCACTTGGTCTGACCCACCCGGGTCGTCCAGATCGATCGGCCCGTCACCGGACAGATGTATGGGTAGTAGCACCAACCGGGCCGATAGAACACGCCGTTGGTCTTGGGCAAGTCGGCGTAGGAGTCCCACTCGGCGAAGATCTCGTTGTGGGATTGGAGGTACTGACTGCTGCGGTCAACCGGCGGCGAGTGGGCGCCTTCCACCTCTCCCACCGGGTGCTTGCCATGGCCGTCAGCGAACCCCATCACATTGCCCCTCAACCGGCACGTGCAGGGATTCTGCAGCGAGTAGCTGCCGACGTCCGCGATCGTGAAGAACGAGCCGATGCCGGGACACTCGCTCGGAGTCCAACCCTGCAGGCCGTCCTCGAAGTCATAGAAGTCCGCGCCGATGGAGACATCGTCGACGCAGAACGGACCATAGGTCGTCGGCCGGTATCCATCCTCGTCGGACCAGCCGTAGTCCGAGGTGAATTCGAACTCGATCGTGTAGGGCGTGGGCGCGCCGCCGAAGTCGCCCTGGCTGATGTCATGGCTGTAAGCGGCGGGCGCATCGTAGGTCCCGATCGTGCTCGTGAAACCCGGTTTGTTCAGCTCGGTGGTGTTGGACCCGATCTTCAGGAAGACGTGGGTATAATCGTAGTTGAGCTCCGAGTTCGCGAAGTACTTGAAGCTGACGGTGACAGACCCGGTTCCGCTGTACTGCAGGGTCGGGCTGTCCAGGTTCTGGCACCAGTAGTTGCCGTAACCCAGGCCGGCGCTCCAGCACAGCGAATCCGCGCTGCTCTCGAACAGCCCCACCCAGGCGCTTCCCGCGCCGTCGATGATCGGAGCGGGCTCGACGTTGTTGGGGTCGCTGCTCCAGATCGCCTGGGTGATCTGGCGGAAGAAAGTACCGTGTGCGAAGCTCTCATCGACGCAGTACCAGCCTTCGAACGGCTGGCTGGGGTCGTGGTCGAAGGTCCAGGTGTCGCCCTGAACCGCGTAGGTGTTGCCGCCGATGACGGTGAAGTACCCGAAGTTGACGGTGTCCGGGGTCGCGGGGGCGCCCCCGGGAATCCTCGCTGGAATGCCGTACTGCCATTGCGCATCTGGAGACATCTGAGCGGGAAGCGGGACGCCGCGATCGGACTTCGACCAGGCCGGCGCGGCGGTCACGACCAAAGCTGCCGTCGTCGTGAGCAAGACCGAGGAGATGACCAGCAGAGCCGAGGCGATCGCGATCAGGTTCGCCGTGGTCGCTGACTGGAGTTGGACCGACGGCACAGACTGTATCCTCACGGTTGGCCTCCTCTTCTCTCCGATGTCCGCGGGGCTCTGCCTCTCGCTGCGGGACAGGCGCCCCACCCGCGGACCCGGGAGTTTCTACCCTCGCGCATGGAATGCCGGCTTCGGCGGCCCGCCAACCCACGAAGAGAGCGCTGCCAACCCCAGGGAAATCGAACCTGCGCACCCCTTTTACGTCCCGGCCGTTCTCGAATCCGGGCAGGGATAACCGGAACTGATCATAGACCCGCCGCATCGGGCCGTCAACCTAATCAAGACTGGCCATCCTCGGAGCGCTGGGGGCCTGAGCGAACCTCACCGTTCGGGCTGCCCTGTCGCGCCCTGGCATGACCAGCCCGGTTCCACCTCGAATCGCCTCTCAACTCGGGCTCAACGTGGGCGACGACCATCACTCGCTCCGGTTTGGCTCACGGCTCCTGGGCGCCCAGCTCCGCGATCTGGGCCTCCACCTACCGGAGCTGCTTCCGCAACTCCTCGGCGTCGCCGGTTCCGCTCCCGGCGTGGCACCCGAGCCGATAGACTCGACGCAATCAGCCGCCGCTCCGTCACCCGAGTCGGGCCGCCCGGCGGTGTCGGGCCGGTCGATCGGCATATCCGCGCCGACCCAGAGGCTGGCGGAAACAGTCTGCTCGGGTGGACGGGACCTCGCGGACGATCCCGATGTCGATCGGCTCCGGTTCCACCATCGTCCGATCAAGAGATCGTTCCGGACCTTTCAGAGGAGATCCCGACCGCCTTGCTGGAAAATCTGTCGCTTCTCTGGGTGACGCCTTTCGTGCTCCTCATCCTGGCGATCGCCGTCCTGCCGCCGGCATTTCCGGTCTGGTGGAGGCGATCCTGGAACCAGGCTCTGGTCGCTCTGATCCCGGCCGCTCCCGTCGCCATCTACCTGGGCTGGCACGCTCCCGCCGCGCTTGTCCGGTCCCTGTCTGACTACGTGCCGTTCATCGCGCTCCTCGCGAGCCTCTACGTGGTGTCCGGCGGCATCCTCCTTGAGGGCGACCTGAAAGCAACGCCGGGCGTGAACACGGCTTTTCTCGGGGTCGGAGCGATCCTCGCGAACCTGGTCGGCACGACGGCGGCCAGCATGCTCCTGATCCGCCCGCTTCTTCGGACGAACCGGCCGCGAGAACACACCCGCCACATCCCGATCTTCTTCATCTTTCTCGTCAGCAACATCGGAGGCTGCCTGACCCCCATCGGCCCGCCTCTCTTTCTCGGATACCTGCGCGGGATCCCGTTCTTCTGGACCCTGAGGCTTTTCCCGGCGTGGCTGTTCATGGTCGCAAGCCTCCTCGCGATCTTCTACGTCCTCGACTCGCGGATGCTGCGGCGCGAACCCGGCCACGCTCCTTCGGGCCATCCGGCCGGACCGCTTCGCCTTCGCGGCGCGCACAATCTGATTCCCCTGGGCGGGATCGTTCTGGCCGTCCTCGCGCCCGCGCGCCTGGCGCTCGCCCGCCCGGTCGTCATGGGCCTCTTCGCGATCTTGAGCCACCTCACGACCCCGCAGGAGACGCGCCGGGAGAACCGCGTTTCCCACGAGCCGATGCTCGAGGTCGCCATCCTCTTCGCCGGGATCTTCATCACCCTGGCGCCGGTCCTGGTGATTCTGGGGGAACGCGGGAGATCTCTCGGAATCACCCATCCCTGGGAGTTTTTCTGGCTTTCCGGCGGGCTCTCCTCGGTCCTGGACAACGCCCCCGCGTACCTCGCCTTCGGCTCGCTCGCCCTCGGCGTGGGCAGGGCCGCGGGCCACGCCCCGTCGAGCTTCCTCTTCCTCGTGCGCAATGAAGGCGGGCAGGCGCTTCTCCGGGCCGTCAGCCTCGGTTGCGTCTTCATGGGAGCCAACACCTACATTGGCAATGCGCCCAATTTCATGGTGAAATCAATCGCGGAGGAGCGGAAAATCCCTATGCCATCGTTCTTCGGATACATGGCCTGGTCGGCGGCGGTGCTCGGTCCGCTTTTCGTGCTTATGACCCTGCTCTTCCTTCGTTGAGATCGGAGCAGGGCCGCCGGGCCGGTGTTGGAAGGAGTCGGCCCGGTGCGACCGGCGACCGCCGGCACGTGCGGGAGATTCGAATGAGTTGGCCCGATTTCGGAAGCGCCCGGCGACCGCCGCGGCGCGGGGTCGATTCAAAGAAGTCGACTCGGTGTTGGAAGCGGCCAGCGACGGCCGGGCCCGGAACAAGCTAGGGACATAACGGATGGATTGGTATTACCTCAAGAACGGGCGGACGCTCGGCCCCGTGCCCGAGCAGTCGATCCGGGCCTGGCTCGGATCAGGATTCCTTTCGCCCCAGGATCTGCTCTGGCGCTCGGGAATGACCGAGTGGACGCCGGTTGCTGAGCTGGCGGAGTTCGGATCCGGGACGGCTTCCACCGGCCGCTTCCCTGGCACCGCGCCCGGATCCCTGTTTTCAGCGGCGATGCTGCCTCCGCCGGCCGGCGTCGCCGGTTACGCCGGTTTCTGGCTGAGGCTCGGAGCCTACCTCTTCGATTCCCTCGTCCTGGCCATCATCCTCACGATCGCCTGGTTTCCCAAGGTCTCGAAGATGACCGACCCGATGGACTTCCAGAAGGACCCGGCCCTGCTCGCCATCGCCTTTGCCCTCTCGTGGGTCTACTACACGGCGTTTGAAGGATCCCCGCTGCAGGCCACGCCGGGAAAGCGTCTGTTCCATCTCCGGGTGACCGACATGGACGGGCATCGGATCGGGTTCCTTCGAGCCGGTTTTCGCCAGCTCTTCAAGGTGATTTCGGGCGTGCTCCTCTATCTGGGATTTGTCGCGGCGGGATTCACGCCGCGGCGTCAGGCCCTGCACGATCTCATCGCCCGGTGCCTGGTGATCCGAGCCTGAGCGCTGCCTGAGGTCCGAGCCCGTTGGATGCAGCATCCCACCGGCTAAGTCATCCGGAGCGTGGACAAGGGGACCGGCTTGCTGATCCGGCATGTCGCGGCGGAACTTGCTTGGAAGGTGCGCCCCGAGGCGGCGATACTCCGAGATGCGAGTTCGCGGTCGACGACGGGTAGCGATCGATCGGAATGGAGGATGGTTCATGACCAGGGAGATCGACTTTTCCGCACTCACGCTCCAAGATGCGCTGGATCTCGCCATTCTCATCGAGGATGAAGCCCAGGAGCGCTACCTGGAGTTCGCCGAGCAGATGGAGTTCTACGACTCCCCGGATGCGGCCCGGTTCTTCCACTTCATGGCTGCCAACGAGGCTAAGCATGGCGCCAGCCTCCGCGAGCGCCGGCAGGCGCATTTCGCCGACGCCCCCGCCGCGGTCGGGCGCGATCTGCTTTGGGAGGTCGAAGCTCCGGGTTATGACCGGGCTCGTGCCTTCATGTCTGCGCGGCAGGCGCTCACGGTGGCACTGAACTCCGAGGTCAAGGCCCACGACTACTTCCAGAGCGCCCTGCCGCACCTGAAGGATCCGGCGGTCAAGACGCTCTTCGAGGAGCTTCGCTTGGAGGAGATCGAGCACCAGGAGCTGGTCAAGCGCGAGCTGGACAAGCTGCCGCCCGACTCTGATCTCGATCCGGAGGACTTTGTCGACGAGCCGCCTGCGCTGTGAGGTGATTTCACTGGTGGCACCGGCGCAGAAATAGCTAGTGCCCCTCGATGATGTTGTAGACTTCGAAGACCGCCGGCTTGGCCTCGATACCCATCTCCTGCAGGATCGGCACGAGCTTCGCCCCGAAGGCGTCCATCTTGGCCTGGCTCTCGAAAACGTTGATCACCTGCACGTTCTGCCGGTCGCCGTAGCAGATGTGGTACATCTGCCCGTCGGGTACACGAAGACCGATGGCTGTAAGGCGGCGGATCACCTCATCGTATTTCGCTGCGGTCGACCCCTTGACCTCAAGTAACGCCACGATGGCCATGACTCTCTCCTTTCGAACGGGTACGGAGCTCCGGCGGCCGGAGAGCGTGCCGATTCCCAGGCGCGTTCTTCCGATCGCCCGCAGTGCGCGCCGCCGCGGAGTTGCGGGTCCCGCCAGAGCCCCCGCACGGTCACGAAGCGACCTGCGAGCTTATGAAGGTCGGAACTCGTTGCCAAGAGGCAAAAGGGAAGGCGTGGCCGCTGAGGGCGCGGCTGACCGCTACGTTCCTGTGGAGCACGAAATCCCGAGCCGTTCCGAATTGCAGTCGTTCGTCTCCCCGGCCGCCAGCTCTCGGACGAGGTGCTCCACATCCAGGATCAAGACCAGATCCTCGCCAAGTTGTCGCCGTCCGATTGCCGCGACCAGATGATCTGCCGATGCGGCCGACTCCGGAATTGGCCCCAGCGATCCGGCGTTCAGGCTCTCGACCGCTTCCACGGCGTCGACCACGACGGTGCAGGCCCCTGCCTTTCCCTCGAGCACGACGGCTGTCTCCACGCGGGATTCGCGGATCTTGGTCCGGAACTCGTGGAAGAGTCGAATCATGGTCGCGAGATCTCCCTGGCGCGTCTTTTCCACCAGGTCGCGGGCCCCTTTTGATCGTCTTGCCCGATCAGCCGCATGGCCTGCTCGGCGATCGCATGGATCCTCTGCTGGAAGACCGGCGTTGACCTCAGTGCACCGATGCACGATGACCTCGTCTCATGATCTTGACATAGTCGGTCGACGAACGAGGCATCCTGGACTTCGGGAGACAACGCGGCGTTCCAGATCCGGAAGGCTCGCTTCCAACCGTGGTCAGGGGCCAGGGCGCGAACCTCGCTCGTGACCCGTTCTGCCCACTCCCGCAGCGATTCCACGACCTCGGATCGGCATTTCAGGATACCCAGCCAGGAAATGAGACGCGAGGCGCGGAGCGGCTCGTCCCAGGATTCCGTCAGGATCTCCGGGAGCGTCAGCGGCATCAGCTCGGCGAGGGCCGCGCGTCCTGCCAGGCTCTCCTTGACCTGTGAGAGGAGCAGGATCTGGCTGCTCCCGAGGAGGATGTACCGCACGTTCTCCGCGGCGTCATGCGCAGCCCGGATCGACTCGATGATCCCCGGCGCTTTCTGCACCTCGTCGAGGATGGCCGTCGGATAGCGGTGGATCCAGTCCTGGGCGCTGAGGCGGGTGAAACCCGGCCTCAAGGTCGGGTCCTCCAGCGAGATGTAGGGGAGGTCGGGAAAGGCGCGGCGGACCAGGGTCGTCTTGCCGGTCTGGCGGGCACCGGTCAGGACCAGGATTCGGTCAGGCGGGAGGGCACACGCCCATCACGACCCGCTCAGCCTCCGATGCCGCCGCACCACCAACAAAACGAGAAACGGCGCCCCCAACGCCGAAGTGATCGCGCCGACCGGAAGCTCGACCGGCGCGAGCGCGGTCCGGGCTACGCCGTCCGCCAGCAGGGTCAGGATCGCTCCGATGATCGCGCTTCCCGGCAGCACGTAGCGGTGATCCGCGGTTCCGAAGTACCCGCGCGCCAAGTGGGGCACCATGAACCCGACGAAGCCGATGACCCCGCAAGCCGCCACCGATCCCGCCGCGAGGAGCGAGGACAGCAAAAGGACCCAAAGCCGGATCCGGCGGACCGGGCTTCCCAGGCTCTGGGCGACCTCGTCCCCCCAGAGCATGAGGTTGAGGTCCCGGCTGAGCCACATGGATGCCCCACCGGCCACGAGAAGAATCGCCCCCACGAGGATGGCCATCGACCAGCGGGCGGTCGAGAAGGTCCCGAACATCCAGAAGAGCGC
Organism: Candidatus Eiseniibacteriota bacterium; assembly: GCA_963833505.1. Lineage (GTDB taxonomy): Bacteria > Eisenbacteria > RBG-16-71-46 > CAIMUX01 > CAIMUX01 > CAWHYG01. The sequence continues at coordinate 424,918 of CAWHYG010000005.1, forward strand.
CGACTCCGCGCCTCCCGGCCCGAAGATGAGGATCATGGACGTCACCGCGGAGAAGACCGAACCCACCGCGATGCCGATCAGAAGCAGGCCTTCCGCTTGGAGAAACCGGATCCTCCGAGCCAGCGCGTAGACCAGCGCGACCGAACCGATCCCGCCGATGAAAGCGGCCAGCGGCACCGAGTCGAGGGGGCCGAGGCGAACCGTCAGGCCGAAGGTCATGACCGCGACGGCGGCGAGGCCTGCGCCCGAGCTGACTCCGACCACGTACGGCCCCGCCATCGGATTCTGGAAGAACGCCTGCAACAGGGCGCCGCTCACGGAGATCGCCGCTCCCACCAGGACGGCGAGGGCGACCCGAGGCAACCGGATCGTCGTGACGAGGATGGCCGCCGGATCCGCCGGTCCCCGGCGAAACAGGGCATGAAGGACGTCGCCTGGTGCCAGCGCGGCCGCGCCCACGAACAACGAGGCGCCGGCCGCGGCGGCCAGCACGCAGAGAAGGAGAAGCAGCCGTCCCCAATGTCCGCCGGTGCTCATGGCTTGAGAGCGACTCGGGCGCTCATGGCTTGAATCGGGACGCCGGCGCGCGTTCATGGCTTGAAGAGCGACGCCGGCGGCTCGGGACGAGCGCGGCCCGGTTGCAGGCAGGCGGCGGCCGCCTCGAGCGCCAGGAGAATGCGCGGCCCCGGGCGGAGCAGCGTCTCCGAATCGATCCAGCAGATGCGCTTTTCGCGCACGGCCCGAAGCTGCTTCCATCCGGGAGATGTGAGGAGCACATCCAGCGCCTTCTCCCGGGTCGAGCCCTTGGGCAGAGCCAGGAGAAGCCAGTCGGGCTGCGCCAAGAGGAGCTTCTCGGCCGAGTACTGCGGCCAGGCCTGATCCACGTCCACCACGTTCCGGCCGCCGGCCAGATGGATCAGGTCGTCCACGTGAGACCCGCGGCCCGCCGTCCAGACCGGATGCTCCGGATCGCAGTAATACACGGATGGGCGCGCCGGCGCCGGGATCAACTCGCTCCAAGCGCGATAAGCCGGCAGCTCCCAATCGAACCTCCGCCTTAGGCTGTCCGCGCGCGGCGGATTGTCCATCCCGACCAGATTGATCAGCTCGCCCACCAGCCGCCCGATGCCTTCGAGGTCGGTGCGATCGTCGAAGGCGAAAACGGGGATCCCCAGCGCGCGGATCCGATCCAAGGTGTCGATCGGATTGCCGCGCGCCGCCAGCACGATGTCCGGCCGCTGCATCTCGATCCGCTCCAGCGACGGATCCACGATGCCCCCGACTCGCGGTCGCAAGGCCGCCGCCGGAGGGTAGTCGCAATAGGAGGTCACTCCGGCGATCCGCCCGGTGTCGATACCCGCGGCGAACAGCACCTCGGTCAGATTCGGCGAGAGCGAGATGATCCGACGAGGATACGGCCCGGCCGGAAGCGTGTCCCCGAGCGCATCGACGAGGAGCGTGTGGCCGGCGCCGGTGGCCGTCGCGCCCGGCAGACCGACGCTTGCGGTCGCGCCCGGCAGTGCGGCGCTGGCAGTCGCGCCCGGCAGACCGACGCTTGTGACCGCGCCCAACGCCAGAGCGCTTGCGCTCGCCAGAGCTGTGGCCGGCCCTAGGATCACGCCCGCGAGCGCACTCGCCAGGAGTGTGATGGCGATAACCAAGCTCACGCGGACGGCCCTCCGCCGGGCGGCGAGGCCTCCGCTCGGCCCGGGTTCCGCGACAGCCGAGCCAGGGTGGCGCTTGCCCGGCCCAGGTTTACCGACAGCCGAGCCACGGCGCCGGTCGCACTCCGACCAATCGCGCCCTTCGCGAGGTTTGCGCTCCGTCGCGGAGCCACCGCCACGATCCACCGGCGTGGGCCCGTCAGGAATGGCCTCACCTCTCCCGCCGCCGACATCACGTCTCAAACCTCCACTGCACGATCGGCCGTCCAGTGACGGGATCAGGATCGACACGAAGCGGCGTCCGGAACGCAGCTTCCAGAAGCTCCTGGACCAGGACCTCTCGCGGAGCGCCTTGAGCCCGGACTTCACCGTGATCGAGCAACAGGAGTCGATCGCAGTATCGGGACTGAAGGTCGACGTGATGGTCCGCGGCGATGATCCCGATGCCTTGCGTCCTCGTCAGGGAAACCGCCAGCTCGTAGATCTGCCGCTGGTAGCCGAGATCGAGGTTGGCGACTGGTTCATCGAGCAGAAGAAGTCTCGCCTCCTGAGCGAGGGCACGGGCGATCAGGGACCGCTGCCACTCCCCTCCGCTCAGTTGGCTGACCGGTCGCCGCTCCAGCTCACTGAGCCCGACCGCCTGGATCGCCTGCTCGACGGCGTCGCGGTCTTTCGCGCGGTCGGTCAGCCGGCTGCCGAGATGGGGATGCCGGCCGGCGGCGACCATCTCCCGCACGGTCCATTCGAACGGCGTCTCCGCCCTCTGGGGCACCCAGGCCACAAGGCGGGCGCGCTCCCGCGCCGGCAACTTGTCCACAGCCTTTCCACAGATGTAGACAACTCCTCCCAAAGGATTGGCGAGACCCGCAACCAGCCTTAGAAACGTGGACTTCCCCGATCCGTTGGGACCGAGTATCCCAAGGAACTCCCCTTCCGAGAGGGCTAACTCGTGAACTGACAGATGGAAAGAACTTCCATGGCTGAACTCGACACGGTACATCTTCAGCAGGGATGGCGCCCTGATCTCGAGCTTCGAACTTGCCGCAATATCCGTCATGTCGTAGAATATGAAGGAAGAAGATGACCGACCAACGCCGCTCGACTCAAGACCGCCGGCGCCGTCCCACGGCAGCCATCAGCCGGTACACGTTCCTTCGTGGCCGGCGCCGAGGACCCCGCCGCGCCGGGGATCCCAAGGCGGTCTATGTCGATGACCTCGGCCTCGATGTAGCGATTCTGGTTCTCTCCATCTTTGTCTTCCACTGCCTCGACGCGATCCTCACCCTGGCGCACCTCGCCCGGAACGGCCGGGAGCTGAACCCGATCATGGGCTATTTCCTGTCGCTGGGGCCGTTCGCGTTCGTCGGGGCCAAGCTGGGGATGGCGGCGATCGGCCTGTCGTTCCTGGCGGTGCACAAGAACTTCCCCTACGTCCGCGCCGGCATCACCACGCTGTTCGTGATTTTCGCCGGGGTGATCGGCTACCAGCTTTTCCTGCTTCTCCATGTCTGAGCGCCCTCGGCGGCCGTGCGTTGCGACCGAGCGAGTGACCGCCGGCGAAGGACCAGTGGACCACACCGGTATGCGCACGGGAAATGACTACCGGCTAAGAACGAACCGGGGCCACCCGAGGCATCTGAGGTTTCGGCCGCGAGGCTGCGCGTCGAGAAACTCCGTCACTGGCCGGCAGGCGCCGGCTGTCCCGAGAAGTTCACCTTGGGCGCCTGAGCCGCCTCCGGCGTCGCCTCGAACATCTGCGCCGGCTGGAAGTGGAACATCCCCGCGACGAGAACAGCCGGGAACGACCGCACACGGGTGTTGAATTCCTGGACCGTCTGGTTGTAACGGCCGCGCTCGACCGCGATGCGATTCTCCGTGCCGGCCAGCTCGAACTGGAGGTTCTGGAAGCTCTGATCCGCCTTGAGATTCGGATAGGCCTCGACCACCACCATCAGCCGGCCCAGGGCTCCGGTCAGCTCCTGGTTGGCCTGGATCTGCTGCCCCGGCGTTGTGGCGCCCGCCACCTTGGCGCGGGCTTCCGTGACCGCCGTCAGCGTTTCCCGTTCATGGGACGCATATCCCTTGACCGTCTCGACCAGATTCGGGATCAGGTCCAGCCTCCGCTGCAGCACCGTCTGGACCTGCGCCCAGGCTGCCTTGACCTGCTGGTCGCTTTGCACGAGGCCGTTGTAGGTCCCCTTGAGCCATCCGCCGATCGCCAGGATCAGGATCAGAATGACCGCCAGGCCGATCAGTAACCCCTTCATCGAGAATCCTCCTCTCCAACGATGGTGATCCAGAGGGGCCGTGCGGGCCGCGGACCGTCGAACTCGCAGAGGAAGACCCTCTGCCACGTTCCGAGAGCCAGATCCCCGCCTCGAACCGGAAGCGTCTCCGACGGACCGATCCACGCCGATCGCAGGTGCGCGGCGCCGTTGTCATCGATCCGGTCGTGACGCCAATGTCCCTCCGGGATAGTACGGTCCAGGAGGTCCAAAAGATCGTCTCGAAGCGCGGGATCGTCTCCCTCATGCACGAGGACGGCCGCCGTCGCCCCGGCGACGAACACGTGGCAGATCCCGGCGTGAATGCCGGAGCTGCGCACGGACGTTCGCACCTGGTCGGTGATGTCCAGAAGCTCGCGCGGGTGCGTGGTCCGGATCGTGAAGGACTGCTGCGTCACCATGTCAGCCGGCTACCATCCATCCACCGCTTCACAGAGCTTCTCGAGACCGGCGATGAGGTGCGCGAAGTGGGCCCGCAGATCGTCACGAACCATCCGTCCCCGGCGATTTCGGACGGAGTGGAGCTCGGCCACCATCTCCGCCGGGACGTCCAGAATGGCTCACGCAGGCCTCCCAGAACTTCCGTCCCGACTCGTGCCACGGGCCGTCCTTCAAGAAGAGCATTCCCCGGAACACGGCGGCGAAAGACGGAACCGAACGCGCGATGAGATGCGCCGGCACGCCGCGGCCGAGGATCCGGAACCGGTTCGGAGCCGCCGCGGCGTCCACGTAGGCCCGGCGGAAGAGAAGCAACTTGGAACGCAGCTCGCGCTCGCACTGGAGCCGCACGTCCTTCGGATCGAAGGACAGGCCTTGGAGGACGTCCTCGCCGGCCAGCACGCGGTAGTGCGCTTTCATCGACAGGAACTCGAGCGGATAGGTGTCGAGGGACTCCTTCAAGAACGCCGGATCCAGGACCAGAGGGACAGCAATCCGCTTCTTCCGCCAGGCGCGCATTTGTTCGCCCAGGCGGGCCAGGAGTTCCGTCCCGACGGGGTCGGCCACGATCAGGAAATTGTAGTCGGAGACTCCGGGACGGAAATGTTCCATCACCGAACTCCCATAGACCGTGACCGAGCGCAATGCGGGACCGGCGATGGACTGCACGTCGGCGGCGAATCCCGTGAATACGCTTTCATGGTCGCTCATGCTTCCCTCCGCCTCTCGATCAGTACCCGACTCCCGCCCCGCCACCGCCGCTCGACCCTCCTCCGAAACCGCCGAATCCTCCGCCACCGCCGCCGAATCCGCCTCCGCCAAAGCCTCCCATGCCTCCGAACATTCCCCAGGGCCCGATCCAGCCGGATCCCCGGCGACGGCGGCCCCCTCCAAACAACCGGGTGATGAAGACGAAGAGCACGAAACCGATGGCCAACAAGGGGCGATAGTCGGTGTTCGCCCTCCGAGTCAAGGCTGTTGTGCGATAGCCATGGGCGTCGATCAGGGAATCCAGCGACGCCGGATCCCGGCCCATGTCCTGAAGCACCGGCCCGATCAGGTTCCGCACGGCCGAAACGTAAGCCAGGTCCCGCCGGCCTTGCGTGACGTAGGGCCTGACGTCCTGAAGGAGGATCTGGCCCACCTTCGAGTCGGGAAGAACCCCCTCGAGGCCATAGCCCACCTCGACCTGCAACCGGCGCTCGGAGACGGCATCCAGAAGGAGCAGCCCGCGGTTGGTCTTCTTGTTCCCCACGTGCCAGGCCGCGTAGAGCCGATTGGCGAAGTTCGCCGGATCGTCTCCGCCGAGATTGGGCTCGGTCACGATCGTGAACTGCACGTCGAGCGTGCGGTCGATCCCCGCGAGCAGGCTTTCCAGTCGCGATTGCGCGGCCGGATCCAGGACGCCGGCGAAGTCATTGACGTAACCGGTCGGCTCGGGGAACTCGCCCTTCGTTGCCGCCCGGGCCGCCACGGCCGCCATGGGAGCGGCCACCCACAGCGCCAACAGGACAACCAGCCGCCGAAAGGCCGCTTCGGGCCGCAACGTCCATTCTCCACAAGGTGACTGTCGACGCAGGGATGGCGACCGGCGACCGGGGGATCCTTGATGCCCACAAGGCGACCGACGCCAGCGGGATCCTTGACGCCCACAAGGCGATCGGCGCCGGAGAAATCCCTGGAGCCCGCCGAGCGCGGTCCCCGTCCGGCCCGTTTCCCGATCGCGTTCTCGCGAAATCGACATCCCGGGAACTCTGCCATATTCGAGAAGGCGGGTCACGCCAAAGATGGCGGGCTACCGGAACGGTGTGCCGCTTTGGGACATTGCAGACTCCCGCTTCGCGGTGGCCAATCGAACTCTGGCCTCACGACGGCCAATCTGATCCGCCCGTCGACGATCCAATCTGTATGGAAGCTGGAAGTTCGGGCCTACTGTCGCGTCTGGGGTGCCGTCCATCGACAATCCAAAGTGGATAGCGGCTGGAGTCGCAGATTTCGCTGGAGGGATGACGGGGCCGCACATGAGGCATGGAATGGCCGATGACCATCAGAATCGTCGTCCCGGGGATTCGCCCGACGGCAGCTCCGAGCCCGACCGCAGCTCTGAGCCCTACGCCGGTGCCACGCCCGACAGTGGCTCCACGCCCGGCGGCTTGGAGGGAGAGGCCGGATTGCCGTTGGTCGCGGGCCCCGCGGAGGTCGTGCTTCACCGCAGGTTCGATAATCTCCGCTCGATCCTCGTGACCGAAGGCGACTTTGCCGATCTCATCGGAGCCTGGCGCCGGCACGTCACGCTTTGGGACTCCCTGCCGGATGGGCTCTCGATCACGCTGGTTCGCCAGGGGCTCGCGTCGGCCGCCCTGACGCTCGCGAATCGCCCGCGGGGAGAGACCGTCGCGTGGACTCTCAACCTGAAGCGACCGCCGACCAACCTGTTCCTGACCGGCGACTCGCGCGCCTCCATCGTGACCGGCCGGGTGTTCACCGAGGCGGTCAAGACCGTGGAATCGAGCCGGCTTTTCGTCGAGACGGTCCGATCGGGCGACGAACCGTCGCTGAGCATCCTCGAGGTCGTCGGCCTCGACGTGCTCTACATCTTCGAACAGTGGTTCGCCCGCTCGGTGCAGAATCCGGTCCGGTTCTTCGAGCTCGAGGAGGACCGGTTTGTCCAGGCGCGGGGCATGCCCGGCGTGAATCGTTCCTGGCTGGAGTCTCTGCGGCGCGAGGACCTCCCCGAGATCATGGAACGAACCACGTTTCTGGAAGACCGGGTCTTTCGTTTCGAATGCGGTTGCACTCCACGGAAGATGCTCGACGCGCTTCACGGGGTCTATGCGAAGGACCCGGAAGAGCTTTTTCACGGCGAGGAGCAGGTTGAGGTGAGCTGCCCCCGTTGCGGCCGCCGCTGGTGGGTGACGAGAGAGCGATTCCTGACCGGTTGACGCTCAGGATGGAAAGGAGCGCCGCAAGATGCGACAAGGCAGCCTTGGCCGCCGCGGTTTTCTCCGGCAAGCCCTGCTGGCCACTTCCGGCGCGACGCTTCTCGCCACCGTGCGCGAGGCGATCGCCTCCCTTTCCGAGGTGGCAGAAGTGGAGGAGAAGGCGAAAACCGCTCCGGCGGAACAGCGCGGGCCGGGCCTGGAGCCGAAACGGATGCCGGTTCTTTTCGTCGGCCACGGCTCTCCCATGAACGCGATCCAGGACAATGAATGGAGCCGCGGCTTTCGCGAGCTCGGCCGGATGCTGCCTGGCCCCAAGGGAATCGTCTCGATCTCGGCCCACTGGTACATCCCGGGAACGTATCTGACCGGAAACGATCGGCCGCCGACGATTCACGATTTCGGGGGATTTCCGGACGAGCTTTATCAGAATGGAATACCCGGCGCCGGGGGATCCCGCACTGGCCCGGCGGGCCGCCGCGCTCGAGCAAGCCGATCTCCGGTCCGACTGGGGTCTCGACCACGGCACCTGGGCGGTTCTCCTCCATCTACGGCCCAAAGCGGATGTGCCCGTCGTCCAGCTCAGCATCGATCAGTCGCTGCCGCCGGAACGGCACCTCGCGCTCGGCCAGGCCCTGGCGCCGCTTCGGGACGAGGGCATCCTGATCATGGGGAGCGGCAACATCACGCACAACTTGCGGGACGCTTTCACACGGGCGGGACGAGGCGATCTCTCCACCCCCGACTGGGCCGGCGCTTTCGATTCGGACGTAGCCCAGGCACTCAGCCAGCACGACCGTGGCTTCCTGGTCCATGGGCTCGATGGGGAGAACGGGCGCCGGTCGCACCCGACGCCCGATCATTACCTGCCGCTGCTTTATGCCCAGGGCGCTTCGGAAGACCGCGACCCGGTGCGCTTTCCCATCACGGGATTCGACCTGGGGTCGTTGTCGATGCGGGCGGTGATCTTCGGATAGCAATGCGAGGCGTGGCTGCGGTTGGACCGTCCCGCTCCTCGTCGTGAAGGGCCGCGCCGCCGGCTCGCGCCCGTCGGTGCGCTGAGATTCAGAGGTGTCCGTGATGCGCCCGCTGGCGCGGGCTCCTGCCACTATCTGGACGGTCCAGGCTAAGGCGGAGCGATACCGGTTCGCTCGACTCTACTGAATCGCCCCCGCCTTCCCGATGATCCGTCGCAAGAGACCCGTCTGGCCCGCGTGATAGGCCTCGTGGAAGTTGAAGATCGCGAGCTGGTTCCCGACCGGCTGCAGGCCGCCCGGAACCTCTGGGAGCCCATCCGCAGCAAGCTGCGCCTCGGTCAGGCTGTTCAACCCGGCGAGAAGCCGCTCCTGGCTGCGATCCAGATCCGCGAGGAGGCTTTCAAAGGGCCGGGCCTCGACCGTCCGATTCGGCGCGAGCGGAGAGCTTCCGCGCTTGTACGGAGCCGCCTCCTCCGCGGTCCAGATCGGTTCCTGTCCCGCCAGGCGGAGAATCGGTGTGCGCGTCGACAGGATGTGGCCGAGCACCCAGTTCAGGCAGTTTCCTGATGGCGCGGGCGCGCGCAGGCTCTCCTCATGGCTGATGTCCCGGCAATTCTGTGTCAAGACCGCATGCGTGAACTGATAGAGCTGCGCAATCGCTTCCCTGTCCATGATCTCCTCCTGGCACCACGCCGGCTCACTCAGCTTCCCTTCCTGACGCCGACCCAGACCGTCAGCCCGTCGTCGAGCTTCAGCTCGTCGGACTGATCGACGGTCTCCTCCTCGGGGTGGATCCGGGTCGCCAGCGTCTCCTCGCCGATCGTTCCGCCGTGCTGGGAGAAGACCTCCGCCACGCGGGGATCGGACGATCGGTAGCAGAGAGCGATCCGATCCTCCACGTTGTAACCCGCCTGCTTCCGCAGATCTTGCACGCAGCGGACGATCTCCCGGGCATAGCCCTCGCGCCGCAGCGCATCGGAGATCACGGTGTCGAGGACCACCACGAGCCCGCGGTCCTGCGCCGCCGCCTTGTCCCCGACGCCGACGAATTGCAGATCGTACTCGCCCGGCGCCAGCGTCTGGCCGCCGATCTCGAGCATCCCATCCGCCCGGAGATTCCAGGTTCCTTCCCGAGCCGCCTTGCTGACCTCCTTCATCGCCGGACCCAGCTTGGCGCCGAGAACCGGGAAGTTCAGCTTGACCTCCCGCCGGACCAGTTCAATCATCCGGCCGTCGAGCAGCACTTCCTTGACGTTCAGCTCCTGCGCGATCTGACCGCGCAGATCGTCGTCGAGGCCCGGCCGGGTGCCATCCACCGACAGGATCCACAGGCGTGAAAGCGGCTGGCGCACCCGGATCTGCACCTTCTCGCGCGCGGAGCGGCCCAGCCTCACCGCGGAAAGGACCTGATCCATCCGGGCATTCAGCTCCGGATCGACCAGATCCCGGCGGATGTCGGGCCACGCTCTCAGGTGAACACTCTCCGGCCAGCCGGACTTCTCCCGCAAGCTGCCGGTCAGGTTCCGGTAGATCTCCTCGGTCACGAACGGCAGGAGCGGCGCCAGGCTCTCGCAGAAGGTCACGAGGACGTGGAAGAGCGTACGGTAGGCGAAGCTCTTGTCCTCGTCCGCCGTCGATTTCCAGAACCGCCGGCGCGAACGCCGGAGATACCAGGTGGAAAGCGCTTCCAGGAACGCGTCCGCCGAGCGGATCGAAGACGCGACATCGTACTCCTCGAGGCCTCGGGTGATCTCCTCGCACGTTTTGTACAAGTCGGAGAGGATCCAGCGGTCCAGGGAATTCGGGCTTTTCCCCAGCGTCTCAGCCGGCGGGGTCGCGGCCGGATCGAATCCGTCCAGACGCGCGTACGTGACGAAGAAACCATAGACGTTCCAGAGCGTGATGATCCGCCGGCGGATCTCGTCGGCCACGGCGTACCCGAACCGGAGGTTGTAATTCGGATTGAAGGCGCAGTAGAGCCAGCGCATGACGTCGGCGCCCATCTTCTCGACCGCCTCGTCGAACCAGAATGGCGTTGCCGGTCGACTTGTGCATCGGCTGGCCTTTTTCGTCGTAGACCTTCTCGTAGGCGAAGACCGTGCGGTAGGGAGCGCATCCCTCCAGGGTCACCGACGTGAACATCATGGCGTAGAACCAGAGGCGCACCTGCTCGCGCATCTCGAGCACCAGCTCGGCCGGGAACCACTTCTCCCAGTAGGCGTGGTCCTCGAAATAGCGGAGGGTCGAGAACCCGACGATTCCGGCATCGAGCCAGCAGTCGCCTACGTCCGGAATCCGCGTGGCCACCTGGCCGCAGGTCGCGCAGCGGATCTTGACCTCGTCGATCCAGGGACGGTGCAGCTCGGGCAGGGCGTCGACGATGGCCGGATCCACCGCCCGGTCGCGCAGCTCCGCGCGATTCGAAACCAGGGTCAGGTGTCGATCGGGACAGAAATAGAACGGCAGGGGCAGCCCCCAGTACCGCTTCCGGGAGATACACCAATCCCCCATGTTGTTGTACCAATCCTGCGTGCGTTTCCCGACCGAATCGGGAATCCAGCGGACGGATTCGGCCGCTTTCTTCATCTCGGGCCGGATCTCGTCGCAGGCGATGAACCACTCGTCCTCGACGCGGAAGACCAGCTTTTCCTTGCAGCGCCAGCAGAACGGATAGCGATGACGGTAGGTTTCCTGGCGGAAGAAGACGCCCTTTTCCTTCAGGTTCTGCAGGATCGGCTTTTCCACCTCGTGGACGTCCATGCCGGTGAGCCAGCCGAATCCGTCGAGGTAGATGCCGTAGCCGTCGAGAGGCGCGATCACGCGCAGGCCGTGGATCTTTCCCAGCTCGTTGTCCTCGGCCCCGCATCCGGGAGCGATGTGGACGATCCCGGTGCCTTCGGTTTCCCCGACCATCTCCCACGGGATGACGCGATGTTCCAGGCCTTTCGCCACCGGAAGATCATCGAAGGGTCCGTCGTAGGTCCAGCCGATCATCTCCGCGCCGTGGACCGATCCGAGGATCTCCGCCTCCTTCCGGAAGATGCTCGCGACTGTTCCGGCGCTGACGTAGTAGACGCGCCCCTGATAGCGCACGCGCCGGTACTCGAGATCCGGATTGACCGCCGCGGCCACGTTCGAGGTCAAGGTCCACGGAGTCGTCGTCCAGACGAGCAGCGACTCCCCGGGCCGGTCCCGCAGCGGAAACGCCAGGAAGACCGAGGTGTCGGGGATCTCCTCGTAGGCGTCGGACAGCTCGTGCTGGGAGAGCGAGGTGCCGCAGCGCGTGCACCACGGCATCGCCTTGTGGCCCTCATAAAGCCAGCCCTTGCGCTGGCAGACTCCGAGGAAGTGCCAGATGTACTCGATGTTGGTGTCGGTCATGGTGAAGTAGGAGTCATCCCACCGCATCCACTGGCCGAGACGGATGGACTGTTCCGTCTGGATCTCGCTGTACTTGTCCACCCGGGCGCGGCAGGCGCGAGAGAAGCGGTCGAGGCCGAAATTCTCGATGTCCCGCTTGGAATTGAAGCCCAGGTCCCGCTCGGTCTCGACCTCGAGCCACAGGCCCTGGCAGTCGAATCCGTTCTGCCAGCGCTGGTCGAAGCCGCCCATCGCCTTGTACCGCTGGAAGACGTCCTTGTACGTCCGGCCCCAAGCGTGATGGACGCCCATCGGGTTGTTCGCCGTCATGGGCCCGTCGATGAAGGACCAGCGTTCGTGCCCGGCGTTCCGCCGCATGAGTTTCTCGAAGATCTGCCCTTCGCGCCAGAAATCCAGGATCCGGTGCTCCAGCGCCACGAAATCCTGCTTGGGATCAACCGGATCGAACATCGGTCTCCTCTTCGTGTCTTGTCTGCCTGCCTGACCGACCACCGCGAGTGCGTTCTCACAAACGCGACAACGCTCTGGAGGCTTCGTCTTCCCGTTCTGTCGGCCTTGTCGGTCCCAACAAAGTTGCCGGCTCAGCGCGAAGACGGGTCGGCTTTCTCGATCTTATCGACCCCGCTGGCGCAGCGCGAACGTCAGCCCTTCCAGCTCGACCGTGATGTTCACGGAACGAAGCTCGATGCTCTCCGGCACCTCCATCTTTCGAGACGCGAAATTGAGGAACCCGCGCACGCCCGCCCGGGCCAGCTTCTCCACGACTGCCGGCGCCGCCGAGGCGGGCGTGGCGACGACCGCCAGCTCGGCGCGCGTCGCCGCGACGACCTCCCGGCTCTCCTCGAGGGAAGAAATCCGGATCCCGTCCCACGTCTGGCCGATCTTCGCGGGGTCGTTGTCGAACACCGCCACGATGTCGAATCCGTACCGCGCGAACTCCTTGTGGGAGAAAAGGGCGTGGCCGAGGTTTCCTGCTCCGGCCAGCGCCACCCGCCAGGGACGGTTGAGGCCCAGGATATCGAGGATGCGGCGGCGCAGCTCCTTGACCGCGTACCCGCTTCCGCGCTTTCCGAACGTGCCGAAGTAGGACAGGTCCTTCCGGATCTGCGCAGGATTGGTTCGGGCCAGGGACGCCAGTCGCGCGGAGGAGACCATCTCGATCCCCTCGCGTTCCAGCTCTTCCAGGATCCGATGATAACCGGAGAGTCTCCGGATGGAAGATTCGGAAACCTTGGCTCTCAGTGCCGCCGCGCTCACTTGCTACTCCGGCCCTCCGTCTCCGGGGCCTTCTGGATCTGCTTCGGGCCGCTCCTCCTCGTCCGATCGCGCGTCGCCGGTGTCGGCCATCCCCCCGCCTGGGGCCTCGGCCTCACCGATGGATTCGCCGCCGTTCAACCTGGCCTCGTCGACCTCGCGGTCTTCCGCCACCATGTGCGCCACGTCCACGACGCGATCCCCCTCGTCGAGCTGGATGAGCTTGACTCCCTGGGTCGCGCGGCCCATCTGCGAGATCTGGTTGATCTTGAGCCGGATGATGATGCCGCCGGAGCTTATGATCATCAGCTCATCCTGGTCGGTCACCGCCTTGATCGTGAGCACCGGGCCGTTCCGCTGGGAGGCGCGAATCGTCAGGACACCCAGGCCGCCGCGCCGCGTGATCCGGTAGTCCTCGAGCAGGCTGCGCTTCCCGAAGCCGTTCTCGGTCACGACGAGAAGGCTCGCCTGCGGATCGCGGACCACGACCATGCCGACGACCTCGTCGTCCGGCCGGAGCATCTTCACGCCGCGGACGCCGGCGGCGGCGCGCCGCATCGGACGCACCTCCGACTCGGGGAAGCGGATCGCCTTACCCCGCCGCGTGGCCAGAACAATCTCGGCGCCCGGCTCGCACAGCTCCGCGCCGATCATGGAATCGCCCTCCGAGAGCTCGATCGCGGCGATGCCGATCCGCCGCGGATGACTGTAGGAGGAGAGCCGCGTCTTCTTGATCACCCCGCGGCGCGTGGCCAGGGCCAGGAAGCGATCCTCCGGGAATTCCCGCACCGGCACGAAGGCCGTGATCCGCTCTTCCTTCCGCGCGGAGATCAGGTTCATGATCGACCGGCCGCGCGCCTGCCGGGTGCCGAGCGGGATCTCGTGGACCTTGAGCCAGTAGGCCCGGCCGCGGTCGGTGAAAAGAAGCATATAGCTGTGTGTCGAGGCCACGAAGAGGTGCTCGACGAAGTCCTCCTCCTTGGTCGTGGCCCCGGTCAATCCGCGGCCGCCGCGGCGTTGACTGCGATAGGACGTCGCCGCCACCCGCTTGATGTACCCCCCGTGGGAGATGGTGATGACCATGTCCTCTTCGGGGATCAGGTCCTCGAGCTCGAAGGACAGCCCCTCCTCGGCCGAGATCTCGGTCCGCCGGGCGTCGCCGAAACGCTCGCGCAGCGACTCCAGGTCCTTCAGGATGACCTCCAGGACCCGTTCGCGATGCGCCAGAACCTCCTCCAGCTCCGCGATGCGCGCCATGACCTGGGCGTATTCGTCGTCGAGCTTCTTCCGCTCGAGCCCGGTCAGCCTTTGGAGGCGCATCTCCAGGATGGCGGAGGCCTGCTCCTCCGACAGCCCGAAGCGCTCCATCAACCCGGCGCGGGCCTCGTCCGCGTCGGCGCTGGAGCGGATCAGCGTGATGACGGCGTCCAGCTCGTCCAGCGCCTTCCTGAGCCCCTCGAGGATGTGCGCCCGCTTCTGCGCCTCGCGCAGCTCGTACCGGCTGCGACGGGTCACGACCTCGATCCGGTGATCGAGGAAGGACTGGAGCAGAACCTTGAGGTCGAGCACGACCGGACGGCCGTCCTTCAGCGCCAGGAGATTGACGCCGAAGGTGGTCTGAAGCTGGGTGTGCTTGAAGAGCTGGTTCAGCACCACCTGGGGCTGGGCGTCCCGCCGGAGATCGATCACGACCCGAAGCCCCTGCCGATCCGATTCGTCCCGGACGTCGGCAATGCCCGAGATCTGGCCGCCCTTCACCAGCTCGGCGATCCGCTCGATCATCGCGGCCTTGTTCACCTGGTACGGAATCTCCGAGACGATGATGGCATCCCGTCCGTTCGGCAGGGTGTCGATTTCGGCCCGGGCCCGGACCGTGAGGAGCCCGCGGCCGGTCGCGTAATACTCCCGGATTCCCTGGCGGCCCAGGATGATTCCGCCGGTTGGGAAATCGGGGCCGGGCATCCGCGCCGCCAGCGCCGCGACGTCCGCATCCGGGTTGGCGATGAGGTAGGTCAGGGCGTCGACGCACTCGCGGAGATTGTGCGGAGGGATGTTCGTGGCCATGCCGACCGCGATTCCGGAGGCCCCGTTCGCGATCAGGTTGGGGAAGTTCGACGGCAGGACGATCGGCTCCTCGCGGGTCTCATCGTAGTTGGGCCGGAAATCCACCGTTTCCTTTTCCAGGTCGCTCAGCAGCTCTTCGGCGATCTCGTTCAGGCGCGCTTCGGTGTACCGCTCGGCCGCCGCGGCGTCGCCGTCGATCGATCCGAAGTTGCCCTGGCCGTCGATGAGCGGATAGCGGAGAGAGAATTCCTGCACCAGCCGCACCATGGCGTCATAGACGGCGACGGTCCCGTGGGGATGATAGTTGCCGGTCACGTCCCCGCTGATCTTCGCCGACTTCCGGTAGGGGCGGTCGTGGTAGAGGGACAGGTCGTTCATCGCGACCAGGATCCGCCGGTGGACCGGCTTCAAGCCGTCGCGCACGTCGGGAAGGGCCCGCGACACGATCACGCTCATCGAGTAGTCGATGTAGGAGTTCTTCATCTCCTCTTCGATGAGAGTCGGAGAGATTCTTTCTTCAGTCGATTCCATGTCCCTCTACCGGGGCCGATCCCGGAGGTTCGGCCGCGGTCCCGATCAAACCGTCAGATGTCCAGGTTCCGCACGAAGTGGGCGTTTTCCTCGATGAACTGCCGCCGCGGTTCTACCTGGTCGCCCATGAGCACGGAGAAGATCCTCTCGGCCTCGGCCGCGTCCTCGGTGGAGATCTGGAGCAGCGTTCTCCGTGCCGGATCCATCGTGGTTTCCCAGAGCTGCTCGGGGTTCATCTCGCCCAGACCCTTATAACGCTGCAGGTGCACGCCGGCCCGCCCCACCCGATCGAGGGCCTGATCCCTCTCCTTGTCGTTGTAGGCGTACTCGATCGACTTCCCCTTCTTGATCCGGTAGAGCGGAGGCTGGGCGATGTAGATGTGGCCGGTGTCGACCAGCGGCTTCAGGAAGCGGAAGAAGAAGGTGAGCAGGAGGGTGCGGATGTGCGCCCCGTCGACGTCGGCGTCGGTCATGATGATGACCTTGTTGTACCGGAGCTTCATCAGATCGAACTCGTCCTCGCCGAAGCCCGTGCCCGCCGCCGTGATGATGGTCCGGATCTCCTCGTTGGCCAGGGCCTTGTCCAGCCGGGCCTTCTCGACGTTCAGGATCTTGCCGCGGATCGGCAGGATGGCCTGAAAGGTCCGATCCCGGGCCTGTTTGGCGCTGCCTCCGGCCGAGTCTCCCTCGACGATGTACAACTCGCACCGCTCCGGATCGGTCTCGCTGCAGTCCGCCAGCTTCCCTGGCAGCCCGGCGCCGTCGAGCACGCCCTTGCGCCGCGCCAGCTCGCGCGCCTTCCGGGCCGCTTCGCGCGCCCGGGAGCTGACCACGCACTTCTCCACCACCCGGCGCGCGACCGCAGGATTCTCGTCGAGATACTCGCTCAAGAACTCCCCGACGATCGAGGCGAGCAGGCCGGTGACCTCGCTGTTCCCCAGCTTGGTCTTCGTCTGGCCCTCGAACTGCGGGTTGACCATCTTGATGCTCAGGACCGCGGTCAGACCCTCGCGCACGTCGTCGCCCGACAGGCTGTCGTTCTTGAGGATGCCGCTCTTCTGTCCGTAGGTGTTCAAGGCCCGGGTCAGGGCCTGCTTGAATCCGACGAGGTGGGTGCCGCCCTCCGTCGTCGGGATGTTGTTCACGTAGGTGAAGATCGACTCGGCGAACGAATCGGTGTATTGAAGCGCCGCCTCGATCGAAACGCTCTCCCGCTCGCGGCTCAGGTAGATCGGGTCCTTGTGCAGCGGGGTCTTGCTCTCGTTGAGATAGCGCACGAAGGCGTCGATCCCGCCTTCGTACCGGAAGGTCGCTTCCTTTCCGTCGCGCTCGTCCTTGAGGGTGATGCCGACCCCCCGATTCAGGAAGGCGAGCTCGCGCAGCCGGTGGCTGATGACCTCGAAGGAGAAGGAGGTCGTCTCATCGAAGATCTGCGGGTCGGGCTTGAACCGCACGCAGGTGCCGTTCTGCTCCGTGGCTCCCCGCACCGTCAGCTCGGTCACGACCTCGCCGCGCTCGTACCTCTGGTGGAAGATCTTCTGCTTCTGGTAGACCTCGACCTCGAGCCATTCGGAGAGGGCGTTGACCACGCTGACGCCCACGCCGTGCAACCCGCCCGAGACCTTGTAGCTCGAGTGATCGAACTTGCCTCCGGCGTGGAGCACGGTCATGACGACTTCCACCCCGGATCGTCCCTCTTCCGGATGGATGTCGGTGGGGATGCCGCGGCCGTTGTCGACCACGCTGCAGCTTCCATCGGCATGGAGAGTCACATCGACGCGGTCGCAGAAACCCGCCAGAGCTTCGTCGATGGCGTTGTCGACGACCTCATAGACCAGGTGGTGCAGGCCGCGGCTGCCCGTGCTGCCGATGTACATGCTCGGGCGCCGGCGGACGCCCTCCAGGCCCTTCAGGACCTGGATCTGACTGGAATCGTAAGCCGGTGCGGGTTCGCCGTTCATTCCTCAGACTTCCGGGTTCAGCGTGAACCGAATGGCGTCAATGGTCGTCTCCGGCGTTTCCTCGCGGATGCGTTGAAGAAAACGCGGAGCGAGAAAGGTCAGATGGTGAAGCAAGGTGGCGTTGTCGACGTAGACCCACAACGTCCTGTTCTGTACCCGCAGGGGTCGGGTTCGTTCCGCCAGATGCGCCCCCACGATGGACGGCCAGCGACCGAGCACGCCGTAGTTGACCACACCGTGGTACAAGCGCGCCTGTCGCAGCAAACGCTCGAGCACCCCGGAAATGTGGTTCAGGCCGGTGCGACGCCGTGGATCCGCTGTCTCAGTCACTCGTCCGCTCCTCCGATGGCACCGCCGGTGATTCCTCCGGGAGGCGCAGCGGCATGACCAAGCACAGCAGATCCGGCTCTCCGACTTCCGTGACCGGCGTGAACACGCCCGCCGTGGCCGGTTCCCGGAACGCCATCTCGATCTCCTCGGCCGACATCGTGCGCAGCAGCTCGAGCAGGTAGGCCGCGTTGAAACCGATCTGGAACGGCGGCCCGGAATACCGCGCCGGCAGCGGCTCGTCACCCTGGCCGACGTCGTGGGTCTGCGCGCTCAGCGTGACGGTGTCCGTCTCGAGGGCGATCTTGACCATCTTCGTGGCGGTTTCACTGAAAACCGAGACCCGCCGCAATCCGGAGGCGAGCGTCTCGCGAGTGATCCGGACCCGCTTGTCGCAATCCGCGGGAATGGCCTGCTCGTACGGAGGGAACGGGCCGTCCAGAAGCCGCGTATAAAGCCGGCTGCTCCCGAGGTTGAACAGGCAATAGCGCTTGCTCGTAGTCATCGAGATCGACTCCTGGCACTCCGGCAGAAGGCGCTGCAGCAGGGCGAGAGCTTTCGGCGTGACCAGGATGTCGGTCCAGGACGGATAATCCCCCTTGTGGTTCGCCAGCGCGAGACGGTGTCCGTTCGTGGCCACGAAGCGCAGTTCCCCGTTGATCACGTGCACGAACACGGCGGTCTGCTCGGGACGCGTGAAATCGGTCGAGACGGCATAGGCGGTCTGCAGGATCAAGCGCTCCATGACCTCCGCTGGAATGGCGAACACCTTCTCCTCGCTGATCTCGGGCACGGGCGGAAACTCCAGCGGATCGGGTCCCACCATCCGGAACCGTCCCTTCCCGCAGGTAAGGTTGATGCCGGAGGCTGTGGAATGGATCTCGACCAGCTCGCCCGGAAGCTCCTTGACGACGTCGAGGAATCGGCGGGCCGGGATCGCGGTCAGTCCCGGCTCCTCCACTGTCGCGTGAAGCCTCGTGACCAGGAAAGTGTCAAGATCCGTGCCTGTGAAACTTAGAGTCCCCTCCGGAGTCGCTTCCACCAGCACCGAGGTCAAGTGGTGGGCCGCCGTCTTCGCCGGCACGACCCCGGCCACGAGTTGCAGACTTCGATACAGCTCGCTCTGAACGAGTGAAAACTTCATGCCGCCTCCCCTGCACCTGTCGCTCGCCAGGCGCGACCCTCTCGTCGAAGGCGCCGCGGTTCAACCCTTGCCCCTCGGTCCCGGTCGCTCCCGGCGCTTCAGCGTGACGTCCCGAACCAAAGAGGACGGAGGTCGATCGAGATACCGTCCGTCCCAGTTCTGCAGGACCGGTGGTTCGGAGACGAGCGTGCGTTCAGGATAGGAATCCGCGGCCTCCGAGTAAACAGGAAACGCCGATCCGAGCCTGAAGGAACGCGCTTTCCTGACAACGGGTTACCACGTGCAGCCTACCACGTTACGGACCGATCCGGATCTACTTCGAAGGAGAGAATGAACTAGTAGTAGTAGTAGAGGCGTGGAAAGTGTGGAATTCGCCTCGGAGTCGGGGCATTTCCTTTTCCGGCAACAAATTGATCGATGGCCGCGGAACCGGCAACCTCGGGAGAAATGACCCGTGACGCGGCCGGGCGGTGGACGACTTCCCCTTCAACAGTTTTTCCACGGAAATACGTTGGTAACTCATAAGTTATTCTCATCATAGGAATTCTGGTCTCTGGAAGGTCTTTGATCACTCGTGCCGACGACATTTCGTCGGATCCGGTCGACCAGCTCGTCGAAAGCGCTGTCGGCAGAGGTTCGTTCGCTGATTCTCGTGCAGGCATAAAGGACCGTGCTGTGGTCCCGGTTGCCGAAACGCCGGCCGATCTCAACGAGGGTGAGATGGGTGAGTTGCTTCGTCAGGTACATCGCCACCTGGCGCGCCAGGGCTACCGAGCTGGTCCGCCGCTTTCCACGCAGCGATTCGACCGGAAGCTCGAAATAGGAGGCGACCTCCTTCTGGATGTCGAGAACGTCGGGGGTGCGAGCCTGCTGGCTGCGGATATAGTCGCCAAGGACCTCCTTGGCCAGGTCGGTGGTGATCTCGCTTCCCGTGAGGGAGGCGAGAGCGGAGAGCCGGACCAGCGAACCCTCGAGCTCGCGGATGTTGCTCCGGATGTTCTCGGCGATGAAGAAGAGAACTGGATCGGGGATCTCGACGTTCGACCGCTCGGCCTTGCGGTGGAGGATGGCCACCCGGGTCTCGAGGTCCGGCGGCTGGATGTCCGTGACCAGGCCCCAGTTGAATCGGGAGATCAGGCGCTCCTCGAGATCCGGGATGTCCTTTGGGGCCCGGTCGCTGGTCACGACCACCTGCTTGTTCGCGTCGTAGAGGGAGTTGAAGGTGTGGAAGAACTCCTCCTGCGTGCTCTCCTTGCCCGACATGAACTGGATGTCGTCGATCAAGAGAAGGTCAAGACCGCGGTACCGGTCGCGGAACTCGAGAGTCGTGCCCCGCTGGATGGACTCGATCATCTCGTTCATGAACCGCTCGGACGAGACGTAGTGGACCTTGGTGGCCGCGTTCCTTTCCTTCACCTCGATCCCGATGGCCTGCATGATGTGCGTCTTGCCCAGCCCGACCCCGCCGTAGATGAAGAGCGGGTTGTAGACCCGGGCCGGGTCTTGGGCGACGGCGCGGCACGCCGCGGAGGTGAACTCGTTGCCGCGGCCAACCACGAAGTTATCGAAGGTGAACTGTGGCTTCAGCTTCGAAGGCACGAGCGCCGGAGCAGGAGTCGGGACAGTCACGACCGCGGGCGGCCGCACGAGCGCGGTCGGCGCCAGCCGGGGAAAGGAGCTCTGATAGCCCTCAGCGACCGCGAATCGGATTTCGGGCGACCCATTGAGTTGAGATGAAATTGCAGATCGCAAAATCGGGAGGCTGTGCTCCTCAAACCAGTCCACGAAGAAAGGATTCGGAACCTCGAGGACTACGCGATCTGTGGACACCTCGATCGGCCTGATGGGCCGAAAAAACGTGACATACTTCTGTTCTGATACCTTATGACGTAGTTCCTCGAGTATCTTTGACCAAGTCTCCTCCGAAGCCGCGTTCAGCAAGGATCAAACCTTTCCTGCCCCCCGAAGGGGAAAAGTTGTCCACAAAATTATCCACAGTGGAACAGCAGAGGCGACAATGAGTTTGCCAAAAGAGCAACCGGCGCCGCCGGGAAACTCCGATGCTCAGGCAAGATTCCCAACATTTTGGCGAAAGCACAACGCGTTGATATAAAAATAGATATGAGTATCATAGACGAGATGCCCACCGAGAGTTTGAACGGCTCCCGCAGAGAAGCCCCTGTGCAGCAAGCTCGAAGGAGCGGACCGTGCAAGTCGGGGCCCCCCTGCCAGACGACTTATGAACACGCCTGTTCGGGTGTCAGAGCCTGTTCGGGTGTCAGAGCGGGGGTATGCTACCACGGAAGCGCCGGGGCGCACAACCTCGAATCTGAGGTTTTCACCAAGTGCTCGAACTCATTCTATCGCAATCAATTGGATGAACATCCCGGGAAGCTTCAGGTGAGACGGCTGGTCTTCTGTCTGTCAGGGCGGGTTTGCGAGGCGCCGGCACGGATTCCGCGTTGACCGGGACCCAGCTTTTCGATATTGTTTGCGCCGATCTGGATGGAACTTGCGCGTCCGGGCGATGGTCTCCAATCGGCAAGAAGCGTTCACGAGCGAGGTCGAAGAGGGAATGAAGAGGACTTTTCAGCCGCATAACCGGCGCCGCAGCCGGGTCCATGGCTTTCGGAAGCGCATGAGCACCGCCAGTGGGCGAAAGGTGCTGAGCAGCCGCCGCGCGAAGGGACGGAAGCGCGTCAGTATCTGACGCGGCCCAATCCGTCCGACTCAGGGTGTCCGGACCAGACGTCCTCAGACGCAGGACCGATTTCCAGAGGGTCTTCGACTCTGGGGCGAGACTTCGTTCCGTGGACCTTGTTCTCGTCTACGCGCGCACGGGTGACGAACGCGCTCGGTGTGCTGTGGTCGCAAGCCGGCGCGTGGGCAATGCGGTTCGGCGAAACCGGGCCAAGCGGGTGCTCCGGGCGGCCCATCGGGACGCGACGCGGGGGGCTCGGATCTCAGGTGTGGATCTGGTCCTCATTGCGCGATCCGGAACGGCGGATCGGACCAGTCGAGATCTCGGTCGTCTGCTGGCCGACCTGTATCGACGGGCGGGCCTCGTGAATTCCGAGAGCCCGCCGCGAATTGGAGAGAGCGAAAATTCCTAGGAATGGAACATCACACCGGGTGCCGACTGTCGCCGCGCTGTTGATCGCCACCATTCGGTTCTATCGGCGGTTCGTATCCCCCTGTCTGCCGCCGTCCTGCCGCTATGTGCCCTCCTGCTCCGAGTACGCCGCCGAGTCCATCGAGGTCCATGGCGCGCTCCGGGGGGGCTGGTTGGCGACTCTTCGCATTCTGCGCTGTCATCCGGGTCATGTGGGAGGCTGGGATCCGGTCCCGGCCGGCGGTGGAAGGGACAAAGGAAATTCTCATGGATCGCAGGACCCTACTGGCGTTTGTGCTTTTGACCCTCGTTCTTGTCCTCTTTCAATGGCTGGCGCCGAAAGCCCCGCCGCGTGGAGTTCCCGGAGCGGCGCCCGCGCCCGCGGAGCCGTCGGCTAGAACGCCTGCGCCCGGAACGTCAGAGGGCTCCTCATCCGGCGAGAGCCCAGCCGGCTCGAAGACCCTACCCGGGACCATCGAGAACACTCTCGTCCCACCAGACAGCGTCGAGCATCCGATTTCCGTGAATGGAGGCGTCTACCAGGCCGTTCTCAATCCCGTCGGCGGCGAGCTTTCAAACTGGACCCTGACCCAATATACCGACGCGCAGGACCAGCCGGTCGACCTCGTTCCCGACTCCGGGAGCGGAATGTTCACCTGGAAGCTTCTCCTTCCACAGGGGACGGTCGATCTGGCCCGCACCCGTTTCCAGGTTGCTCGGAACACCGAGGCGGGGGAAGAGCATGACGTCCTGACCGCGCGTTCTCCGTCAGGCGCGGTCGTCCGCATCGCCTACCTGTTCCCACGAGACCGGTACTCCACCCAGGTCGACGTTCACGTCGAGGGGGTCTCCGGCGAGGGCGGCGGCGGAACGCTGGAGTTGAGCTTCGCCGGGGGCATCACCTACCCGGAGCGCGAGGCGCGCGTCGACAATATCTCCGCCGCGGGCGTGGCTCTTCTCGGAAGCAGATACGTCAAGCACACGCTGGGGCGGAACAGCGGCGGGTGGGAGGAGGATGAGTCCGGCGTGGTCCACTGGGCCGGAGTCCGATCCAAGTACTTCCTGATGGCGGCGGTTCCGGCCAGCGCGCCCGACGGCGAGGTCCGGCTGAGGCGCCTCCCGGACAGCCGCACCCTCCAGTCGTCCATCCGGCTGCCGCTGAACCTGGCAGGGCCTACCGACTTCAAGTTCACGATCTATGCCGGGCCCATGAGCTACATGACCCTCGAATCCTACGGAGTCGGCCTCGAGAAGGCGGTCGACCTCGGGTGGCGGGTCCTGAGCCCCTTCACCCGACTGCTCCTGAGGTTCTTCCGCTACGTGCACACCTTCATCCCGAACTACGGGGTCGTCATCATCGTCCTGTCCGTCCTGAGCAAGCTGGTCTTCTACCCGTTGACCAAGAAGAGCGTCGAGAGCATGAAGCAGATGCAGGTGCTCAAGCCCGAGATCGACCGGATGAACGCGAAGTACAAGGACGATCCGCAGCGGCGCAATCAGGCCATGATGGAGCTGTACAAGAAGAACAAGGTCAACCCGATGGGCGGATGCCTGCCGATCCTGATCCAGATGCCGGTGTTCTTCGCGCTCTACGCGGTGCTCAACTCCTCCATCGAGCTCAGGAAAGCCCCCTTCATCATGTGGATCCGCGACCTGTCGTCGCCCGATCGGGTCGGCTCGGTGGCGGGGTTTCCGATTCACGTCCTCCCGCTGGTCATGGCGGGAACCATGATCTGGCAGCAGAAGCTCACTCCGACCGATCCGCGCCAGGCTTCGCTCGCCTACCTCATGCCGATCATCATGACCTTTATCTTCTACCCGATGCCGTCCGGACTGGTGCTGTACTGGACGGTCAACAACATCATGACGGTCGGGCAGCAGATCTGGATGAACCGCAATACCGTGCACCAACAGCTGGCCGCCTGACGCGCGGCCCGGAGAAGGAAGATGAACCGAGGGGACCACCGCAGAAGTTACACACCGAGAATGGTGGAAATGACCGGAAAGTCGGTCGACGAGGCCGTGCAGGCGGCCATCGCCCGCCTCAGGGCGAGGCGGGACGAAGTGGAGATCGAGGTCCTTCAGGAAGGCCGGGGCGGATTCCTGGGCATCGGATCCCGGGAAGCCCGTGTCCGGGTCCGCCTGCGGCCCGACACCGGTATGCGGCACTCGTCGTCGGCCAGGGCCCCGGACTCCAGAGGCCGGCGGGACGCCGGGCCTGATCGGAGGCCGGGGGACGTTCGCACACGCTCGTTGGACAACGGCCGGCGAGGCGGGCCCCGGCGGGACGCGCCCGATCGTCGGGGGAGCAGCGACGAACCGCGGAGAGACGCGCCCGATCGCCGGGCGAGCAGCGACGAACTGCGGAGAGACGCGCCCGATCGCCGGGCGAGCAGCGATGAACTGCGGAGAGACGCGCCCGATCGCCGGGTGAGCAGCGACGAACTGCGGAGAGACGCGCCCGATCGCCGGGTGAGCAGCGACGAACCGCGGAGGAGATCGGTGGACTCGCTGGCCGTCCGCGCCACCCAGGCTCCAAGGCAGGATCTGCGGGTTCGCCGCCGCGAGCTGACTCCGCCTTCGGACACGCGAGAGAGTGAACGGATCCGGCCCGACCGGATGGAACCTCTGTTGCCGCCCGCAACTCCGTCTTTGCCCAACGGCCCGGCCGTGGCCGCCGGCGGGCAGGAAAAGGAGATCGCCTCCTTCACCAAGGGTCTTTTGTCCCGGATGGGATTCGACGTGGCCGTGTCCGCGGTGCTGGAAGGCGACGCCTACGAAATCAAGATCGAGGGAGGCGACAACGACGCCGTCCTCATCGGACGTCGCGGGGAGACCCTGGAAGCGCTGCAGCACATCATCTCGAAGATGGCAAGCCACGGAAGAGAGGAGCTCATCCGGGTCCGGGTTGATGTCGCGGACTATCGGGAGCGGCGCAACGGCCAACTGGTCGAACGGGCGCAAGAGATGGCGCAGCGGGTTCGGGAGTCCGGCCATGAAGTCGTAACCGAGCCGTTGTCCGCGGCCGAGCGGAGGATCATCCATCGTGCTTTGGCGGACCTCCCCGATGTGACCACGCACGCGTTGGGAGAGGGCTTGGTGAAAAGGATCTGGATCGGTCCGGCCGGCGCCAAGAGAGCTGAGACAACGGCCTATCAGGAACGCGCGCCGTTCGAACCGGCCGAAAGGCCGAGGGAAGAAGCCGAGCGGCCCGAGCGGCCCGAAAGGCCGGCGGCACCGGCGCTTCCGGTTCGGGATGCGCTGGCCGATTCTCCGGCCCCCGGCGGAGCGCCGGCGCCGGTGATGGATGATTGGAATGCGGCGGGGCCGGCGACGAAGAACGCCGAGGCTTCTCCCTGGGGCAGAAAGCCGAAACCGGCGAAAGGCCGGCGGGCCAGATAGGCGCCCGCGCCTGTTCGCGGGTCCTCCGGGACGGCGAAGTTCGATGACGGCCTCGGGCCGCTCGAGCCATGAGGGTAACCGGGATGCGACGAAGGCGAGTTCGGTGGATGCGCGAAGAACCGGGCCAGAAGGACGACTGGCCACGGCATGCCTTTCTGGAGCAGGACCTGGAGCGTCTGGAGAGGCAGCTGGCTCCCTATTCGCTGTCCTTCTCCGACGAGACGCGCGAGAGGATCCTCAAGTTCTCCCGCGATCTCATCTCCTGGAACGACCGGCTCAACCTGCTCTCTCGCGCGGACGCGCCCAACGTCGTCCGGAAGCACGTGGCTGCATCCATCGGAGTGCTGCTCGTCGCAGTGCCGTCCCACGGGGAGAAGTGGATCGACGTCGGCACCGGCGCCGGCTTTCCCGGTTTGATCCTCAAGATGATGCGCCCGGACCTCGACATCACGCTGGTTGATTCCGCCCGGAAACGCTGCCTCTTCATCGAGAACACGATCAGGACGACCGATCTGGGGAAGGTTCCCGTCCTGCCCCTTCGCGTGGAGACGTTCATCGCGCGCGGCGAAGGCCTGGGGTCGTTCGCCGTGCTGACCGCGAGGGCCGTGGCGTCGCTGGACGCGACCCTCGCCGGTTTTGGTCCGTTGGTTTCTCCGGGAGGCAGGATCGTGACCTTCAAGGGCCCGCAATGGAAGGAGGAGCTGGAGGCCGCGCAGGCTTCCGGCGCATTCGCCAGCGCCGGCTTCACTTTCGAGGCGGCCACACGGATTCCCTGGACGAGCGGACACTTGCTGACCCTCAGGAAGGCGTTGACGAGCTAAGCCCGATTTCCACTTGCAGCATCACGTGAGCGCGCGCCGGCCCGACGGCACAGCCCTGGCACCGGATTCCACCTGACTTCGGTTGTGGAACGGCCGGTGACCGCGTTTCGGAGCGCAGCTTCCGACTCGAGCCCGGAACGCTGGGGGAGGGAAGCAGCCCCGCTTCGGGATTGGCGCAAGCCGGCCTCCTGAGAAGATCCGCGGGCTCCACGAGACTCTCTGCACAAAGGCGAACCTCTTGCGCCAGTTTGCCTTGTGGAAGTTCGATCCGCGGAGGGCGGCCGGTCTCCGGCGGAGATCAGGGCGCCTGTCGCGACCCAGGCCTCATGGGTCGTCGGGTCAGGGGCGCTCCAGCCAAATTGAACGATAACAAACTGTATTATAATATGTTGCTATGATAGTACAGGAGGTGATCGCTCTGCGTTCCACGTGAAACAACAGATTGACACCGGTAGCCGCTGCTGATAGGTTGGCTCCGGATCGGCGGAACGCAGCCGCCATCACCAACTTCCTAGCGGCCTGCGAAATGGAAGGGTCGCGGCACAGGAAAGGACTCACCGTCGAAGGAACGATGGAAACTCCCGAACCGATTCCGTTTCAAGACGATCAGCCGCCTGCGGTAGATTCCGAGTCGGACATGGTTGATCTGTCAACCGCCCGGAAGCCAAGGGGTCGCGTGATCGCGATCGCCAATCAGAAGGGCGGCGTCGGAAAGACGACCACCGCAATAAACCTGGCCGCTGCCCTGGCGAAACGCGAAGCTCGGGTTCTGCTCCTGGACCTGGATCCCCAGTCCAATGCGTCATCGGGCCTGGGAATCCTGCCTGGGATGTCGGCCAGGACATCGTACGATCTGCTACTCGGTCTTCAGACGATCGAAGAGGTTGTTGTTCAGACCAGCATTGAGGGTCTGGACCTGGTTCCAGGCACACCCGGTTTGGCCGGTGCGGAGGTCGAGCTGGTCACGGTAGAAGCACGTGAGGGAAGCCTCCGTGAGCGGATCGACAGCCGGCTCGGCAACTACCGTTACGTCTTGATCGACTGCCCCCCTTCTCTCGGGCTCCTGACAATCAACGCGCTGGTGGCCGCCGACTCCGTGCTCATTCCGCTGCAATGCGAGTACTACGCGCTCGAGGGAATCAGCCATCTGATCGACACCATTCGACGTATCCGCGAGGGTCCGAATCCGCGGCTGGAGATCGAAGGCATCCTGCTGACCATGTTCGATGGACGGCTGAACCTGTCGGTCCAGGTCGCGGCCGAAGCGCGTCGCCACTTCGGAGAGAAGGTGTTCAACACCATGATTCCCAGGAACGTACGGCTGGGAGAAGCTCCCAGCTTTGGAAAACCGATCGCGGAGTACGACCCCGGGTGTCTCGGGGCACTTAGCTATGACCAGCTAGCCAAGGAGATTCTGACCTATGACCAGGAAAGTGCTTGGGCGCGGGCTTGACGCCTTGATCCCGTCGGCAGCGCCCGTGCCGACACCTCACCCCGCCCAACGTCCCACCGGCCAACAGATCCTGTCGGTGCCGGTGCAGCAGATCCGGTCCAATCCCAGGCAACCCCGTACCCAGTTCGACGATGACCGGCTGGCTGAACTTGCCGCGTCCATCCGCGAAAAAGGAGTGCTGGAGCCTCTGATCCTTCGAGTGGTGGGAGGCGGCGAGTACGAGCTGGTCGCCGGCGAGCGGAGGCTGCGAAGCGCAGAGTTGGCGGGTCTGGAGATGGTGCCTGCGGTCGTCCGGGAGTTCACAGACCGGGAGGCGCTGGAGGTGGCGCTGATCGAGAACCTCCAGCGAGAGGATATCAACCCGGTTGACGAGGCCCGAGCCTACCAGCGCCTTGCCGAGGAATTCGGCCGAACCCATGCGGAGATCTCGGAGCAGGTCGGAAAGGACCGCACCACCATCACGAATCTGCTCCGTCTGCTGCGCCTGCCGCAGCAGCTCCTGGACTATGTGGCACGTGGAACCTTGAGCGTCGGTCACGCGCGGGTCCTGGTTTCGTTGGAGGATCCCCAGGATGCGATCGCTCTCGCGGATAGGATCTTACGGGAAGATTGGAGCGTCCGAAGGGCCGAGCTGGTGGTCTCAAAGCGCAGGTCGAGCCGCGATCGGAAGAGCGCCGGGAAACCGCAGAGCGAGCTGTCAAGAAGGCGGCGTGAAGTGCAGCGGGTCGAGGAGGCCCTGCGCTATGCGCTCGGGACGGAGGTCCATCTCAAGCATGGACCAAAGAGCGGGAAGATAGAAATTCACTACTCCAGCAACGAGGAGCTAGAGAGGCTCATCGTGCTCCTCAACGTCCAGGTTCATTGATCGATCCCCATGATCTGGAATGAGGAGACCTCAGGCAGGAAGTCGAGAGCGTAGTGTCGGGCGACGCCCGGCCTGCTCTGACTTCATGATCGGTGTAAGTTTATATTTTAGTGCGAGTTGACAATAGTCCTCAGGTCGCGGGTCGGATGGTCCCGGGGACGCAGGGATGAGGAGGAAGCCATGCCCGCTGGGAAAGCAGACGTTCAGCGAGGGCGCCAAGCTCGGCATTCGGTTTTTCAGGATGGGTTGTGGGTCCGCGGAGAGGTCGAGTCGGACGGAGACGTGCGCTTCGACGGGAAGTTGGAAGGACGGGTCTCGGTGCTGGGGTGCCTGACGGTCGGAGCCAGTGGGCACCTGGTTGCGGACGTTGATGCAGAGGAAGTCATCGTCATGGGTACGGTGAGGGGCAGGATCGTCGCATCAAAACGGATCGAATTGAAGGCGGGCGCAACGGTGGAGGGGGACCTGGTCACACCGGCGCTCCGAATCGAAAGTGGCGTGCGTTACAACGGGTTTGCCGACATGTCCCCGGAGGCGCGAGAGACTGCCGCAGCGGCCGACCACCAGATGTCTGATCCCATGGGCAGTCTCGGCGGGGAGGCGCTCGAGCTCGGCTAGCACGTGTCGTGCGTTGGTCAATCCGCTTCACGGAGAACACTCAAGAGTCACAGACCAGCCAGAATCACTTCTTGGCCCGTGGAACACGGGACTGTGCCCAACAGGCTCCCAATGCTCCAGGAATGGAGGACGTGCACCTTCTCAATCAATTGAGCATGCGTCCGCTTATCGTTTAGTTCGGTACGTTCACGCACCTCGCCAGCCGAGCCCGCATCATGCCTTTGGTGCCGCGGGCGCATCCCTCCGGGGCTCTTCTCGGAAGAGTCTGGAAGCGCGGGTGTCTGACCGGCGTCAAGACCTTCGAATCAGAGATCGTTTCCGGAGTGCGCCAGGCACGCATCTCCGAATCACGCGTTCCGCGGAGGCCCGGCACGCGCCTGGCTCCCACACGCCGCTGCGCTTTTCCGTTGTTGTGCAATTCGCGCGGAAGGATCCGCCCCGGGTCCTTGAGATACGTCGCGAACCCACGACCCACTGTCGCTTTCCGTTGACACCTCGACGGCCGGCCACCTACGCTACACAATTGACTGGCGCTCGCCTCTCGTCCAAACTCTGCGGGGCCGCAGCCAGAGACCAATATTCGCAGGCAGAACGCAAATCAGCCGTGCATTGGGTCGGGTTGGGGGCTGATGTTGAGGGGGTAAGGCATCCGATGAAACGGTTCCTCTGTCTTCTTCTTCTTCTGGGTCCCCTGTACGGCGCGGGATGTTCGGAGCCGGCCCGCTCGCCCGGAGTGGGATCCGCGCCGGATGTCGTGATCCTGTATCCGCCCAACCAGCCCTTGAGCAACAAGCACATCGCCGACTCGAGCGACGTCTTGATCGCGGTCCTGACCCACGGGCCCAGCGGCCAACCGGCTCCCTCGCTTCGAAGCCTGCAGGGAATGTTCAGTCGGCCCGACAGCGTGGTGAAGAGACAGGCCGGCAAGCCGGCGGTCCCGGTCACCGTGGCCAGCGATTCGGTGATCGTGATCCCGACGGTCGGGAATTACACATTGCCGGCGGACGCCCGTACCTACGTGACCCCGCCCACCGGATATACCCTGTACTGGACCAAGTGGTACACCATCCTGCGGGATGGACTGCCTCCCGGATACCCGGATTTCCCGATCGACAGCGGAGTCTCCGTGCAACTCTTCGCGGTGGCGCTGGACCAGGCCGGGAATCAGGGCGTGTCTGCGTCCGTTCCTCTGGCGATATACAACACGGCGCAGAACCTCGTGCCGCCCGTGGCCAGGTTCACCGTGACCCCTAACTCGGGCACGGTCGAAACGGTGTTCTCCTTCAATCCGGATTCGACCTCGGACGTCATCGATCATCCGGACAAGATCCGGGTCCGCTGGTCCTGGAACAGCGGAGTGGATTCGACCTGGAACGTGCCTTGGGGCGACCCCAACAATCCGTCCGTGCCCGACTCCGGCAAGACCGCCGTCGACGTCCTCACCCATCGATTTGCCAGCGCCGGCACCTACCGCGTCCTGATGGAGGCGAAGAATACCTACCTGCCCGGCCGGTATGGCTCGTCCTACCGCCTGGTCGTCGTGCGTCCGCGTGGCGGGACGCCGCGGCCCCCGGATTCCTTGAACTTCGTCACCGTGCCGCCGGGAACCTACACGACCGGAGACTCGGTCTACACCCTGGACGGAATCGTCTATCACTCGCCGTCGAATGAAGTGCCGATGCATGGGTCGACTCTCAGCCAGAATCTGCTGATCGAGAAGACGGAGGTCACGAATCTCCTCTATCTGAACTTCATCGATCAGGCCCTGGCCCTTGACACCCTGCTGGTGCTCAAGAACACCGTGATCTGGTCCAAGGACGTTGCCGGCGAGGAGTTTCTTGACCTGACGGTTTCCCAGATCAAGTGGGATCTGGACACCCGGAGATTTACGATCGCCGACAGTCTCAACCAATGGAACAATCCGGTGGTCGGCGTCACCTGGTATGGGGCCGACGCCTATGCCGGCTTTTACGCCACCCGCCTGCCGACCGAAGCCGAGTGGGAAGCCGCGGGCCGCGGACACCACCCCGAGTACAGCTATCCCATGGTCAACCCGGACGGGAGTGAGGGTTATCCGGGCGGCGTGGACCTTCCCATCGAGGACGCGCCTCTCCGCGTGAACTACTATCACGGGGTCAACACCGCCATCACCACCCCGGTGGGTCACTTCGACGGGACCGATGGGACGATTCGGACGGTCAGTCCGTTCGGTCTTTTTGATCTGGCCGGCAACGCGGCGGAATGGGTTTCGGACTGGTACGGGCTCTATCAATCGGGGAATCAGATCGATCCCACCGGTCCGGAGTCGGGCACGCTTCGAGTCGTAAGGGGCGGATCCTTCGAGAGCAGCCGAGCCGACGTCCGGGTCACGGCCCGCACGGCCGTGGATCCGTCGCAACCGTATCCGACCGTCGGATTCCGCGTCGCTTTCACGAGGTGACGGGGTGGCTCCCGAAAGGGAGCCGTCCCGATGTTCGCTCGCGGTCCCGGCGCCGGTGCGCCGAATCCCCGAGAACAGCTTCTTTCCAGGTGGCCGCTCCGCATGACAAGCTGAAGCCTTGATGCCCCGGCTTGCGCCGGGGAAATCGGGGGCTGCGCTCGGGCGGCTTCGCCCGGCGTTGACGAAAGATCGAGAAGGCCGTGGGCCTGTCAGGGAGCGATTCGCAGTGAAAGCCAGATGGTTGCTCGTTGCCTTGCCTATCTTGGTGTTGATCGCCGGTCTGCTCTACGTCCACGTGGGGCGCCATGGGCGGCTTCCGGAGGACGAGCTGGTCGTCTGGTCGAATCCGGCGGTGACAGGACCGTCGATCGGACCCGTGCTCCTCGGCCGCTACTACGACAGCAGCCTTGACGGCTTCCGGCCTGCCGTTCGGCCGCTTGCCACCTTGTTCCTGCGCCTGGAATGGCTGGTCTTCCGCACCGACCGGGCCGGCTTTTCCTGGGTCGAAGTCGTGCTTCTCGGCCTGGCCGGGTTCTGGCTGTTTCTGCTGCTCCGGCGGGAGCTTGGGAGCATGGTGGCTGCGGCCCTGGGATCGGTGCTCTGCGTCGTTCATCCCCTGGCGTGCGCTTCCGTCCTGGGCGTGGCCGGGACCAGTGATCTCCTGGCCTTGAATCTGGTGCTCGTGGCGTTTCTCCTTGGACGGAGGTCGCGCTTCCTCTCGCCGCCGGGAAAGGGCCCGGCCGTGGGCGCGGCCGTCGCGCTCCTCTTGGCGCTCTTGAGCAAAGAAGCCGCCTTCGCTTTCGTGCCGGCCTTCTGGGTCTGGTTGTGGGCGAGGGCGCGTGGCGCCACGCTCCCGGCGAACCCAGGAGATTCGGGCCTTCCCGAGCAAGAGGGAGCGAGGTCGTATTTCCCGGACCCCGGTAGCCCGACTGTGGCGGAGGACACTGGCCTTTCCGAAAGGGAAGGCGTCTGGCAGGATCGTGCCGGCGGCGACGTCCCGACGATGGCGGAGGGCGCGGGCCTTCCCGACGAGGAAGGCGTCTGGCCGGATCGTGCCGGCGGCGACGTCCCGCCGATGGCGGAGGACACGGGCCTTCCTGAAGGGGAAAACGCCTGGCGGGATCGTGCCGGCGGGGACGTCCCGACGATGGCGGAGGACGCGGGCCTTCCCGACGAGGAAGGCGTCTGGCCGGATCGTACCGGTCGTGTCGTCCCGCCGTTGGCGCAGAAGCCCGGTCTTGCCGAGAGCGGAAGTTTCCTGTCGTTCCTCTTCCTTGGATCGCTTGCGGCCCTGGTCGTGGTGCTGATCCACCGGGAGGCCGCGTTTCTCGCGCTGCCCCAGAACCTGAAGATCGCGCGGGCCGTGGGAGCGGCCACCGGGATGTCCTGGCTTCGGCGATCCGTCGTCGGACTCAGCTCGGTGGTGCTCTTCTTGAAGCTCTTGGTGCTCCCGCTGGGGCTCGCCTACAGCCATGACGAGATCGGGGTCGGAGGCGCGCCGGTCCTGTCGGCACTGGCGGGAGCGATCATCCTGGTTCTTCTCGGGGTGTTTCTCGTGCGGTGGGCACGGAAGGGAAGCCCGCTGGCGCTCTGGGCGGCGTTGACCTTCTTTCCGCTTTTCGGCGCCACCGGGATCATCGGCGCCGGCGGGGAGTTTCCGTCCGAGAGGCTTTTCTTCATGGCTCTGCCGGGAGCGATCGGTTTGATCGCGGCAGGATACCTGAGCCTCCGGCGGTTCCGAAACCTGCGGCTCGACCTGGCGGTGACGGCGGTCGTCCTCCTGATCGCCGTGGCGTTGTCCGTCCGGACTTCGCTGCGGTTGCCGGACTATCAGGAATGGGACACCCTGGTGAGCGATCAGACGGCGAACCATCCCCGAAGCGTGGTGGGCCACTACGATCTTGGAAACGTCTATCTGATCGAGGGACAGTGGGACAACGCCCTCGCGCAATACCAAGAAGCCGTCAAGCTGAACCCGGATTTCTGGATGGCCTGGGTCAACATGGGCACAGCCTACTTCTCCAACAGCGAGCCGGGCCTGGCGGTTCGTTCCTTCGAGCGGACCATGGCCGGCACCCGCGGCCGGCCGGAGTTCACGACGGTGGAAGCCCGCGCCGAATTCAACCGGGCCCTGGTTCTCATGCAGCAGAATCGAAACGACGAGGCCGTGTCCGGATTCATCCGGATGCTTCAGGTGTTTCCGGATCACCTGGCCGCCCACGCCAACCTCGGGTTCATCTACTCGAACAACTCCCGCTTCGATGATCTGGCGCTGCAGCACCTGGGACGGGCGCTGGAGCTGGAAACCAACCCGGAGCGCAAGAAGTCGCTGGAAGCGTTCATCGGCAAGGTCAGCCAGCGGCGGGAAGCCCAGGAAAAGGAGCAGCACAAGGGAGCGTCCGCAGGCTCGCCGGCTCCCAGCGCGAGCCCGGAAGCTCCGCCGGCCGGTGGATCCAAGCCGCGTTGACCTGGACATGGGGCGAGTTGTGTTCAGAACTCGCGCCGCCAGCCGTTGACCGAGTTAGGAAATGCCGAACTTCTCCAGCCGATAGAGCAGGACGTGCCGGGGGATGCCGAGGTAGTCGGCCGTTCGCGTGCGATTGCCGCCGTGGCGGGCCAGAGCCCGGACGATGATCTCCCGCTCGAGTTCCCATAGAGGAAGCCGGTCCGGCGGGAGATCTCCTAGAAAGCCCGCGGCGGGATCTGCCCAGGCTTCCCCGTTGGCGGGGAGACCCGCAGCCGAACCCCCCCCACCCGCTGAGGATGGCGCGGCCACAACCTCGAGGGCGCCCGGTGAAGACGGCCCAGCGGGAACCTCGATATCGCCCGGTGAAGGCGGCATCGCTGGGGCCGCGTGGCCGCCTGGTGACGACGGTCCGGCTGGTCTCCGCGCCGCCTCCTCCGGATCGGGCGGCAGGTCGTCTTCGCCCAGGCTGTCGGAGCTTCTGAGCAACACCATCCGCTGCGCCAGATTGGCCAGCTCCCGGACGTTGCCGGGCCAGCGCCGCCGCATGAGAGCGCGGATGAGGGCGAGAGACGAACGCACCGTCTCGGTTCCGGCGTACCTCTTCACGAAGTGATCCCAGAGCGCGGGAATGTCGTCGGGCCGCTCCCGGAGAGGAGGCACGACGATCGGGATCACGTTGAGCCGATAGTAGAGGTCCTGCCGAAAGCTCCCGTCCTGTACCCGCGTCCCCAGGTCGGAGTTGGTCGCGGCGATCAGGCGCACGTCGACCTTCACCGGCTGCGATCCCCCCACGACGTCCACCTGCCCGCTCTCGATCACGCGGAGCAGTTTGGTCTGCAGCTCCGGCGCCAGATCTCCGACCTCGTCCAGAAACAGGGTTCCCCCGTCCGCTTTCTGGAATTTCCCGGGCTTGTCCTTGAAGGCGCCGGTGAACGCGCCGCGGACGTAGCCGAACAGCTCCGATTCCATCAGCTCACGCGGGATGGCGCCGCAGTTGACCGCCAGCATCGGGCGATCCCACCGATCGGACCAGACGTGGAGGGCGTGGGCCACGACCTCCTTGCCGCTTCCCGATTCTCCGGTCACGAGAACGGTGGCGTCCGTCGGGGCGATCCGCCGGATCATCCGCACCACCTGGTCCATGGCGGGAGACGCGTGAACGAACTCGATCTGCCGGGTCTGTTCCCGGAGGCGGTCGCGGAGGGTCCGGTTCTCCAGAAGGAGCCGGCGGCGCTCGAATGCCTGATCCACCGTGACCAGCAGCTCTTCACGGTTGTACGGCTTGGTCAGGTAGCTGTAGGCGCCTCTTCGCATTGCCTCGACCGCGTCCTCGATCGATCCGAAGGCGGTCAGAAGGATGACGGGGATGCTCGAATCCACTTCCAGAACCCGCTTCAGGACCTCGAGACCGTCCAGTCCGGGCATCTTGAGGTCCGTGATGACGATCTCCGGGCGGAACGATTCGAGCACGGTCAGGGCCGCGCGTCCGTCCGGGGCGGTCTCCACGGCGTGGCCCCGATCACGAAGCGCGAAGGTGAGGACCTCGCGGAGGCTCGCATCATCGTCGACCAGGAGGATCCTAGGCATCGAGGCTCTCCGAGACTGTGCATCGCAGGGTCCTACACATTGCGATTCTCCTCGTTCGCGTCCCGCGGGGTCCCAGGCGCAATGCGACTTTCCCCGACCTGCAGGGTCTCTGCCGGCAGCTCGATCTCGACCAGCGCTCCGCCCTCGGGATGGTTGCGCACCCGGATATGGCCGCCGTGCGATTCGGCGATGCGATGGGAGATGGCAAGCCCGAGACCCGTTCCCTGATCCCGGGAGGAGTAGAACGGCGTGAAGGCGTTTTCGAGCGCTTCCCGGGAAAATCCCGGTCCGGAGTCGCGCACCCGGATCAGACAGACGCCACCCCGCCGGACGCACTCCACCAGGACGGATCCTCCGGCGCCCGCGATCTGGCAGGCGTTGAGGAGGACATTCAGGAAGATCTGCCGGAGCTGCTCCCGGTCCCCCCAGATACGCAGGCCGGGATCTTCCGCCCGCAGCTCCAGCCGGATGTCTTGTCCTTCGCCTCGACCACGCAGGAGCGAGAAGACATCCTCGATCTCCGAGGCGATCTCGAACTCCCGCCGGTCGAGCGGTCGCGGCCGGGCGAAGGCCAGGAATCTCGTGAGAACCTGATTGAGCCGGACGGATTCGTCCATCAGGACCTGCAGCAACCGGTGTTTCGGATGCCCGGACGGAAAGTCGTCGGCCAGAAGCTCGGCCGACCCCTTGATCGACGCCAGGGGATTGCGGATCTCATGCGCCAGACCCGCGGACAGGCGGCCGACGGCCGCGAGGCGCGCTTCGGTGATGAGGCGCTGTTCCGTCTGCTCGAGCCGGTCCAGGCTCGTCTTGAGACTCGCGGCCGATCCTTCAAGCTGCCGCTGCGTGCTGTGCAGCCTGGATACCAGGGCCCCGGTGAGGGTCCCGACGGCCACGTAGAGGAGCATCTCCAGGATTTTCTGCGTGGGAGTCGCAGGATCCATGGAGATGCGTCCGAAGGCGTGAGGGGCATAGGCGGCGCAGACCACGAGCGCTGCGACCAGGCCTCCCCAGAGTCCGTTGAGAAAGGCGGCCAGAATGATCGGAAGGTAGTAGAGACGCCGGAGGATGTCGTGCACCGGATGCGCATGCACGGGGGCAAGGTAATGGAGGAGTGAAATCCCAGCGATGGCCAGATAGACCAGCCCCACGTAGAGGCGGGAACGAGTCATCCTCGCGCCAGGCGCCTTCCTCATCGAGATTCGGTCCATCGCCGCATCGGTCCACGCATCGGTTCCTCTGCTGTAGAATAATCCACGGAAACCCCGGCTATCGAGGAATATTCTCCCCCGACAGGCTCCGGTCAAGTTGAGAAGGATAGCAATTGGCCGATCGGGCGGTTTCATTTTCGGGCAGATGGTGTTGGTGGTTGACACGGCGCCGCGCTTCGCCTATCTTCGCGACCGATGAATCCGGTTTCGGCGGGATAGGTCCCATCCACTGGGACCGAGGGGCAAACCGAACCGGACCGATTCCCAAATAATCCTCGCTTGCGGCGACGCCCGCCTGGGAGAGCTCTAAGCGGATCATTCGATGGAGTGTCGTGCCCTGAAACTCCAGCCGGCCTGCAGCAGTCCCGGCAGTGAGTGGGAGAAGTCGAATGCAAGACATCATGGCTCCCGATCACGCACCCAACACCAAGCTTCGCGTTTTCAAACTAGGATGGCTCCTGATTCCGATCTGTCTTCTCGCATTCGGATCGGTGCGTCCGGCCCCGGCCCGGGTCGGGGGTCCGATGCATCCGGGCGATCCCCACGGCGGCGAGGGCACTCCCTATGAAGAACCGGAGTACATGCCGGTCACTCTCTCCGTTAGCGGTGCTCACAGCCCGCATGCTGTGACGGCGTCACCCGGAGCGCGGAATCCGGCGGGAAACCAGAGCCAGCAGCTTCCTGAAGGGAAGGTCGCTGGACTCGAAGTCTCGACGCTGATGTGGGTGGTTCAGTTCCTGGCGGCGGTTCGCCCGTTCTAGCAACCGCCCCGGATCTTTACGCGAGCGGGGAGTTTCAGACTCCGGCAGATCGTTACGCGAAGGGAGTTCCAGACTCCGGAAACCTGGTTGGGAGGCGCCATGGCGGTTCCAACTCCATCCAAAGGCCGTCGCTCCGCCGGTTCGATCAAGGACGGCAAGAACCTCATGGGTCGGCGGAGCGTGCTGGAGCTGGCGCGGATCTACGTGTCAGCCTCCGCCTACGGCGCCGCGCTCGGAGTCCTCGACCGGCTGGCTTTGAATTCATGGGACGAGGAAGCTCGTCTGCTCCGAGCGGAGTCGCTGCTCGGCGTCGGGCGCACGGCTGAGGCCGAAGAAATGGTCGGCCCGACCCTGATTCCGGGGTCGGACTCGGCTGCTTCATCAGAGCGGCCCGGAACGGAAGCCCATCGCCAGGAAGCTCCGGCGGAGGGCTCGGCGGTCGGACCGGTCTTGCCCCTGTGGGAAGATCGCAAGGGAAGACGGCGCGGTCCGAGCCGGCGGGAACGCCTGGCCCACTGGCGCTTCCTGCTTCAGCTCAGGATCCTGCATCGAACCGGGCGCTACCGTCATGTGATCGAGTTCGGCCGTGCCTTCTTCAGCGGTCGCGCTCCGCAGCCGAGCATCCTGGTCGCGCGGATCGCCACCGTGGTGGCCCAGTCGACGTTGGCGTTGCGGCAACCGGCCGTCGCCCGGGGCATCTACGAGGAGATCCTCGAGCTGTACAACCGGCTTCGGTATCCGGAAGGCGCCGCCGACACGCTGCTCGGCCTCGCGAACTCCCAGATGCTGGATTGCCACTGGGACGAAGCGGATGCGCTTTACCAGGAAGCGCGGTTCCGCTACGAAGACCTCGGCCAGTCGGACAAGGCCCTCGCCTGCCATGTCAACCTCGGGGTTCTCAGAGGCAAACGCGGAGACCTTCCCGGCGGCCGGACCCTGCTTCTCCAGGCGCTTACGCGCTCGGGCCAGCTCGGGGATGCTCGCCGCGTGGTCACGATCGAGCTCGGGCTGGGCCTCATCGAAATGCGCCTCGGGGCCTTCCGGGCCGCCCGTTCCTATCTGCTCTCCGCGTTGCGGCGGGCGCGGCGGATCCGATCTCCCCGGTCACGAAGCCTCGCCTTCGAATTCCTCGGAGAGATGTTCCTCTACACCGGCGCCTTGAAGCGCGCGCGGGCCTGCCTTCAGGCCTCCCGGAAGATCGCGCTGACGCTGGCCCCGGAGGGCGATCTGCTTTTCGAGGCGCTCCGCCGGGAAGCGGAGGTCGCCCTGGTCCAGGGAGACGCGGCGAGCGCGCGCCGTCTGTCCGCAGAAGCGCAGGAGATGGCGCGGGCGTTCGGCGATCCGTGCGAAGTCGCGGCCGCAGCCAGGATCCAGGCGGAGGTCGAAGCTCTGAGCGGCCGGCCGGCCAGGGCCCTCGAGATGATCGTGACGGCGCGCGACACGCTGGACCGTCTCGGGGAGACCTTCGAGCGGGCGCGTTTGGAGCTGTTGCGAATCCGGCTGGAAATCCGCCAGGGAACCATGTCCCCCGGACGGGCCCGGGAGCAGATCCACGATACCTGCCGGGCGTTCCTGGATCTTCCCGAGTCGCCGATCCGGCGCGAAGCCGACCGGATTCTGGCGGAGCTGGATGATGTTTCCGCGGATTTCACGCCGGCCGCAGTCGCGGAGCCTCCGATCTCGATTCCGATCGACGAGGCGCCCGGCCGGCCTGAGATCAAGCCGGTGTACAACCGGATCCGAACGGGCGAGTCCGATTCCGGGACGCCAGGACGCCGGGCCCTCGATCCTGAGGTGGTGTCCCGCATGCTCTCGACCAACGGCTGGAACGTCGCCGCCGCCGCTCGAGACCTCGGCGTGACCAGGGCGTCCCTCGACCGTTTCCTGCGCCGCCTGGACCTCCGGCGTCCGGCCGCGAACGCCTGATCGCGGGCCGCTCTCGAGGAAGAGCTTTCCCGGAGCGGCCGGAGCCCGGTGCCTGGAGCCCCGGGGTCGCGCCGGTGCCCTCTCCGCCGCCTGCTTGCTCTGCTTGCTCCACGTGGGTTGATTGGCGGAACCGCGAACCCTATGCTCGCCTCGTCCTGCAGTTCGCCGCGTTCGGGAGAGGAGGCGCGTCGATGTTCCAGCCGATGGCTCGCGAGGCATTCGCGGCCTTTCATGAGGAGTTCCACGGGGACACCTGGGACGTCTGCGCCCGCTGTGGAGGCAAATGCGAGATCCACAGGATCGGAAGCCTCATGCCCGGCGAAGCGGAGTACATTGCGGAGGATCTCGGAATTGACCTGAGGAGTTTCCGCGACACGTACCTCGACGGCATCAAGACTCCCTTCGGGATCGTGGATGTGCTCAAGCTCAGGCCCGGGTGTCCGTTCCTGAGCGCAGACTTCCGGTGCACGATTCCGGACGTCAAGGTCGTGCTCTGCGACGTCTATCCGGTCGTGTTCGAGGTGCACGGGGACATCGTGGAGTTCAGCCTCGACCCATGGTGTCCGATCGTCCGATTCGTGCCGGAGCTGGCTCGGATCATCGAGAGAACAGGCATCCCCGCAATTCGGAACCTGGGCGCGCCGGCGGATTGGTATCGGGCGGTCGAGTCGTACGACGACTACTGCTTCGACTACAACCGGCTGTACGCGCGCCGGGCGGGGCGTTCGGAATATGTCGAGCTCACGCTCGATGACGTCCTGCGGTGCCAGGCGGACGAGAGCGGTCTGCCGTCGCTCGGGCCGTCGGCTCGTCGGGTGGCCCCGTGTTCCAAGCTGGCTCGGGTGGACTAGATTGGACGCTCGCCCCCGATCCTACTCAACACGGCTCACGGCTCGCTACCAGGAGTAGCCTCGGGATCCCGGCCTTCTCTCAGGAGCTGCACCCTCCGCAGCAGATCCCGGGCGTCGGAATCATCCGGGTTTCGTTGAAGCACGATGCGGAGCTGCTCCTCCGCGTCGTCCAGGTTGCGTGGAGTCGGCCGTTCGCCGGCGTGTAACCGGGCCTCCGCTTCCGAAACCGAAGCCGCCGCCAGACCCAGCCGAAGCGCGGGGTCATCCTGCTCTTCCAGCGCGCGCCGGAACACGGCCGCAGCCTCCTCGAACCGGCCGGACGCCATCCAGGCGACCGCCAGATCACGCCGGATGGGC
Organism: Candidatus Eiseniibacteriota bacterium; assembly: GCA_963833505.1. Taxonomy (GTDB): domain Bacteria; phylum Eisenbacteria; class RBG-16-71-46; order CAIMUX01; family CAIMUX01; genus CAWHYG01. The sequence continues at coordinate 465,754 of CAWHYG010000005.1, forward strand.
AGGTGCGGGTTGAGATTCAAGGCCTGGGCCAGGGCCCGGGCGGCGACGTCGAACCGATCCGCGGCCAGGGCGCAACGGCCGAGGGCGGCCCACAAAGAAGCGTCGGCCGGCAGGACCGTGGTCAATTCCTGATAAAGCTCCGCGGCCCGGGCCGGTTCATTCTCCCATTCGAGGATCTGGGCGAGGTGCTGTTTCACCGCATAATCCTGCGGATCGGCCCTGAGCGCCGCCTCCCAGGCCGTGCGCGCGGCGTCATACTGCCGGCGGGCCAGATCGGCCTTGCCCTCAGCGGCATACATGGTGCCCAGGTTCACCCGGAATCGGGGATTGTCAGGGCCGGTGTCGACGCAGCGCTCATACATCCGGACCGCCTGGTCGATGTCCCCTTGGTCCCGAAAGTGCTGGCCCAACGCCTCGTAGGCATAGGGCTGGGCCGGATCGCCGAAATCCCGGGCGGCATCGGTGAGCCACCGCCCCGAATCCTGATCGCGGTGGACCAGCAGGACCCAGAGAAGAGTGATCAGCGCGGAGGCGAGCAGCGCGCCGGCGATCTTCGGAGGTGCGGGATTGCTTAGCGCGGAACCCGCCCCGGGCGGCACCGCAGGCTGGGTGCGGCCGGACCGGACCCGTGCCGCGAGCACCACGGCAGGCCGGGCTCGGCCGGCCCAGATCAGCGCCGCGAGAATCACCAGCCCCGAGGACTGGGCCGCGAGAAGATCCCAGTCACGGGCGGTGCCGAGTTCTCGTTCCAGAAGGATGTTGAGGACCACCCAGACAACCGCCTGTATAAGCAGGAACTGAACCGCCGGTTCCGCGATCCGTCGCCGGACGGCGCGCGGGTGGCTGATCAGGAGCCAGCCGGGGACGGGCACGGTCAGGAGGGCGAGATTCAACAGGTCCTTTCCGTTGCCCAGGGAGAAAAGCGCGTGCGGGCCGAACCAGGGGATGAAGATGCGGCGGGCCTCGTCGTGTCCCAGGAATCCGCGGAGCACCCATCGCTGATCGCGGCCCAGAACGAGATGAACCAGGATCCAGATCAAAACCGGCGCCACCGAAGGCAGGATCAGGGCCGCCCACCGGCGTTTCCAGGAAGGTTCCGGGGCGCGCAGGGCGAGATAGAGCAGGGCCGGAGCCGAGAAGATGGCGGTGAGCTGGAAGAAGACCGCGAGCGCGAAGAGAGCTCCCGCCCACCAGAGCGGGGCCCGTCCCTCCAGAACCAGGATCCCGGCCAGGCCGAAGGCCATGAGAAAGGCCAGAACGAAGCTGTACGCCTCGACGTACCCGAAGAAGAGGACGATGGAGGACGTGCCGAGGAGAAAGCCGAGGACGAGGAGCTTCCGCCGGGGCTCCCAGGAAAGCCTCCTCGTGAGGCTCAGGGTCAGGAAGATCCCCAGCATTCCCGCCACGATCGAGCCAGCCCGGAACGTCGTCAGCACGTCGAGCGCGCGCCATCGGACCAACACCCGATAGAGCCAGGAGGCGATCGCGTAGTGCATGTCGTCGTATCCGTGGAACGGGATGCCTTCGCCCGTCAGATTGCCGAACAAAAGACCATCCCCGAGAAAATTGGATCGGGAGCGGAGAAGAAAGAACAGGAGACCGGCGAGGAGGCTGAGAAGCCACGGCGCGGACCCGGAATCGAGTACGTAACGAGCGGCTTTCTCGCGGATGGTGCCGCGCTGCGGTGTAGCCGCACGATCGTCCGCGGTCGCTGTGGAAGAGCGATCGGGCTTCGGCCCAGGCCGGCCGAAGGCCAGGAAGATGGCGAACGCGGCTCCGGCAATCCACACCCACAGGACCTGATGGGGCAGATAGGCCAGCTCATTGAATCCCCAGGCGCCGGGACCGGGAAGGAATGCCCCGGCTACACAAACGAGAAGAAGGGCTGCCACGCCCAGCCGAAAAACCGTGTCCTCCGTGAGTGTCGGCTTCATGATCGCCGGACCCGCTGTACCTTCCGCCCGCGTCAGGGTTGTGCTCCGAGCGCGGCCAGTCCCTGCCGGGCCCGCTCGAACCCCGGGTGGTCCCGAAGAACCTCTCGGAACTCGCTGATGGCGTCCTCCTTCCGGCCGGTTCGCGCAAGGGCGACCGCCAGATCCGACCGATAGCTCGGATCGGATGGTTCGAGACGAACCGCTTCGCGGAACTCGTCCAGCGCCCGGCCGTCCTGTCCAAGCTGGCCGTAGACCGCCCCAAGATCATAGTGGGTCGGCGCGGAATCCGGCATTCTTGCCAGCGCGCCCCGGAAGGCCTCCACGGCCTCCGCCGGGCGGCCCATCTGGACCAGCGCGACCCCGATCCCGTGCCAGGCCTCTCCTCCTTCCGGCCACAGACCCAGCGACCGGTGATAGGCCGTGAGGGCCGCCGCGTGGTCTCCGTGGTCGTCCAGGCGCTGGCCGAGTTGAAAGAGGTCGTGAGCCCGAGCCTTCGCGACCGGATAGGAAGGAAGCAGCCACTCCACTCCGGCAATCACCGGCACGGCGAGCGCGATCATGCGGAACCGGCGCGAGCGCGCCATCCCGATGAGCTGCTCCAGCCCGACTGCGGCCGGCCCGATGAAACCCGCCAGAAAGGGAACGCGGTATCGTCCGGTCGCGAAGAACAGGACGGTGGAGACCCATCCGACCGCGATCAGCGTGAGCCAGGGGGCCGCAGCTCTCTTCTTCCAGGTCAGGATGATTCCCAGGACAGCCAGCGGAAGGATCCAGGAGAAGCCGATGAAGGCGACGCGAAGGACCGGCGCATCGCCACGGAGCGCATCGAAGTTCTCGATCTGCGGGATCTCGCGCGGCGAGAGGTAAAGAAGCGCCTTTCGTCCGAAAAGCCACAGCGCCTGGGCCGGCTCGTTCCGGATGAAGGCGAGGGACCGACCCATCCAGAACCGTGAGGACTCCTCCAGGCTGAGAGGGCGCCCGGCCGCGCGCGAGGCCGAGCTCGCCGCGGTGAAATCAGAGGACAGGTCGATCTCCGGCGGCTGACTGTAGATGCCGCGGGCCGCCGGGTTGTTGCCGAGGAAGAAGTTCAAGCCTCCGTTCGTCGTGGTCAGCGCCGGATGGCCGGTCGCACGGGTCTGATGAACCGCCACGGGAAGAAGAGCCAGGGCCGTACCGGCAAGAATGAAGGCCGTTCGGGCTGCGAGTCCCGCAGGCTTCCCGCGGGGCGGAACTTGATTCGGAGCGCAGGACGCGATCCCGGCGCGAGGGGGCCGGCCGGCGGGCGCATTCTCGGAGCGAACAGGCCCGGTGGGGGCGATTTCGGCGTGAGCGGGCCGACCGGCGGAAGCTTTTTCAGAGCGAACGGGCCGGCCGGCTGGGGCGTTCTCGGGCCGAGCGGGCCGCCCGGCGGTGCGCGTCAACCACAGGGACAGGATCGCGCCGGCCGGCAGGAGCAGAAAGACTCCGCGGCCGATCGCCAGAAGACCGCAGAGGACGCCGAAGACGAGGTCTTTGACCCGGCTCTCGTGGCTCTCCGGCCGCGGCCAGGACCAGAGCGCTCCGGCCGCCAGGAAAAGGAGAAGCGACTCGGTCAGGACCAGGCTCTCCATGGCGAGGATCGGTCCACAAAAGACATAGAGACCGGCCGCGAGGCAGGCGGAGACGTTCCCGAAATCCCGGCGGACGGCGGCCATCAGCAACCCCAGGGTACCCAGGCCGAGGGCGGATTGCAGAACCTGCACGGTCAGGGTCGAGGGAGGCGCGATCCGAAAAAGGATCGAGAGCAGCGCCGGATAGAGCGGCGTCATGAAAAACGGTCCCGCCGGCCACGCGCCGCCCTGACTCAGTGTCCGGGCCAGATCGAGATAGATCCTGCCGTCGAGGATTGGTTCGCTGATCCGAAGGTCGCGGGAAAGCGCGAGCACGCTCCAGATTCGAAAAGCCGCCGCGGCGGCCATCAGGCTGACCAGGATCCAGAGTCCGGAGGAGCCGAGAGGTCTCTTCGGGTCGATCACCCGAAACGGGACGCGATCCCCTGAGCCCGGATCGCGGGAAGCCGAATCGATCCGCGCTCCGGCGGACGGCTGGAGTCGGGACCGCTTCCGGATCCCGGCAAGGTCGAGAAAGGCAGCCACGTTCCGAGAATAGGATGACGGATGCGCCGTGGCCAGTCCCGGTGGCCTGCTGTTGCGGGTCAGCCTGCGAGGGTCAACGCCCGAAATCAAATGACCGGTTACCCGGCGCGGCGCCGTTCCGGGCCTACGGCTGCCGGGACCTCGCTATCCGGATCTGCCTGCAATGGCCGCGCTGTCCATGAGTGCGTTGCGCTTCCCCTCACTCCTCGACATACTGCAGGCAGCATGCCTGAACAACGCGGGCGGGTCTGGAAGATTCAATAGGGTAAAAGGGAGGCGCAACATGGTCCCGATCGATCTGGTCTACGAAGGGCAGCTCCGGGTGCGAGCGACCCACGGTCCTTCTCAAACCGTCCTGTCGACGGATGCTCCGGTCGACAATCACGGCCGGGGAGAGACCTACTCGCCGACCGATCTTGTCGCCACCGCCCTGGGCGCCTGCGTCATGACCATCATGGGAATCGCCGCGGAGCCACGGAACATCTCGCTGTCCGGCCTGCGCGCAAGGATCGAGAAGCACATGACCACCGAGGGACCGCGGAGGATCTCACGGCTCGCGGTGACCGTGACGATGCCGGCCGGCCTGTCCGCGCCGGATCGCCGGCTGCTGGAGGCGTGCCTCGAGTCCTGTCCGGTTCGGCGAAGTCTCCACCCGGACATCGAAATTCCTGTCCGGTTCGAGTACCTGGACTAGCCGCTGCCTGCAGGGAGTATGCCTACGTCGTTCGGGCTGCGCGCGCCTTGTCCTGACGGGCATCTCGGGTGCCTCGCGACGGGCGATCATGAATAATGCGGGCTGGCATCGTCACGACGTTATCGCCGACATCCTGTGGGGGCGCGGCCCTTTGTTGCGGATCCTCTCAGAACGATCATGCCGGTTCTGAATGACGCATTGAGGCTAGCCCCGGAGCCGTGCTGCTGCGGCGAATCTGCCCCGTGTCACCGGAGGTTCATCAGCGCCAGCGGGCTTCCGGGCCGACGTGGAAACGGGCGGTCCGGACCCTTGATCGCCAGCCAGAGGACGCGGTTGAAGAGCGCTTCGTCGGCGCGGTCCTCCTGGCAGAGGTCGAGCCGATCCGAGAGCGTCGCCGCGGACGTTCGGGCGGGGTTGCGCTCGCTGAGCGGCGTCTCCGGCCGCAGCGCGGCGTAGGGAGAGCCGTCCGGTTCCGCGGCGAAGATCCCGGCAAGCGGACGCCCGAACCGGTCGAAGTTGGACATCGCGCCGAAACCGAGAATCCGGTCAATGGTCGCAAGGACGTCGGTCGTGTTGACGAATCGGCTCACGACTCCCGGACGATTGTAGGCCGAGATCACGAGCAGAACCGAGCGGTGCGAGTCCACATGGTCCGGTCCGTCCTGGGCGTCGTCCTCGAGGACGAAGACGATCGTGCTTGTCCAGTAGGGCGAGCGAGACAGTGCCTCGATCATCCTCCCGAGCGCGAGGTCATTGTCGGCGGCGTAGGCGCGCGGCGTCGGCGAACCGGCGCGAGCGCCGGCCGTGTGGTCGTTCGGCAGGTGCATGATCATGAGCGCCGGCATCGAATCGCCTGCCACCTGGTTGCTGAAGTCCTCGACCCAGCGCGCCGCTCTTAAGGTGTCGGGGATGTCGAGATCCCAACCCGGGAACTGCGGGTCCGTCCGCGCGTTCAGCCACGGTTTGGTCCCGGCCCACCGTCCGTCGGGCGTCTTCCAGGTGAACTCGCCGTAGTTGCGCAGCGAAACCCGCCCCCGTTGGGCGAGGTCCCAGAGATAGCCGCTGGCGGGCTCGCTGACGTCGTCGTCGGGCACCTGGTCGCGGTTTTCGCCTTCGTAGTCGTAGGAGCGCCCGCGATCCGAGTAGTTGCTGGGCAAGGTCTTTTCCACGTAGTCGCCGGCATAGGCCGCCGTCGACCAGTTGTGTCCGTCGGCGCTCACTTCAGCGTTCACGAAGAACCGATCGAACACGCCGAACCGCTCCGCCAGGGCGTGCGCGTTCGGAGTGACCGCGCGCGGAAAGTAGGTCAATGAGGTGTCGCCGTCGGCGCCGGCGAGATCGCCCAGGACCTGATCGAAGGTGCGGTTCTCGCGGATGATGTAGAAGACGTGCCGGAACGGAGGCAGCGCTGCGGCCGGGGCCGGACGGTCCCAGCCGTTGGCGGCGTTGACGCGTGCGGAAAGGCCGGCGAGATCCGCATCGTTCGGCAACGCCAGTGAGGTCAGCGAGCCACGAATCTGTCCAAGAGTGTATTGCGAAATGTCGGGATGGTGCCTGTGACCCGGCTGGCCACGCTTGGGGTTGGGTTCCGTGCCGCGACCCTTGGCGTTCAGCACCCACAGGGTCTGTCCGCGTGTCATCACAGAGGTCGGGTACCACTCCACCGGGATACGGCCGAGCAGGGTGTAGCGACGCGCCGCGCCGGGTGCACCGGAAAAACCGGTTCCGGAGGACAACCCGCCGGCTCCGGAAGATCCGGCTCCAAGAGAGAAGACGGCGACGGCATTGTTGTCCGCTTCGGCGACATAGAGCCTCCGGCCGTCCGGCGAAAGCGTGAGACCGTTGGGAGTGCTGCCCTCGGCGGGCCCACCGGGGACGGAGTCCACGAGAGCGGCGACGACGGAATCGCTTCTTGTGTCAACCACGGCGATCCGATCGGCGGTAGCGCAGGTCACGTAGAGATGCGTCCCCGTGCGATCAAGCAGCAGGGCGGACGGATGGCGCCCGACCGCGATCCTCGGGCCCGGCACGAGAGCGTCCGGCCCCGGCGATGCGCCGGTCGGTCCGGGCGATTGCTGGACCGGTTCTGACGCCATCGAGGCAGGCGGAGGTGTCGGACGATTTGATCCGGCTGCCGCCCCCGACGATTGCTGGATCGAGCCTGACGGCACCGGGCGGCTTGAACCTGCGGCGGGTGAGCCCGAGGCCTCTGCCGCACCGCTCGGCGCAAACGTCGCGATCCACGACCCTCCCCAGGCCGACACGTAAACCCGGCCGTCGGATCCCACGGCCACGTCGCAGGGATAGCGGCCGGTCGCAAGCTTCTGCACCACGCGCTTGCCGGCGAGGTCCACTACGGCGAGCGAATCGGCGAGGTTCTCGGCCACGTAGAGGAACCTGCCGTCCGGTGAGCACGCGACGCCGGCGGGATAGGCGCGGCCTCCGTCCGGCCCCGGCGGGGGACCGAGGACAAGGCTGTCGGCCAGGGCGGCAGCGTCGTTGGTCCACGCGTACCGGTACACGACGTCGCGATTGCCGCCTGAAACGTAGAGGCTGCGGCCGTCCGGTGCGAACGTCGCCCCGAGGAAGGCGGCCGGCTGCACCAACGTCTGGACGACCCGCTTCGAGGCGCAATCGACGATCTGGATGCCTTGGTCGCCGAAACCGCTCAGCACGGTCACGATCCGGCTCGAGTCGGGCGAGAAGGTCATTGTGACCGGCATTGAGCCCAGCGGCAGCGAAACACCCGCCGGATCGAGTCGCGCGCCGGTGGGAAGCAGGCCCGGCGCCAGCGCCGTTTCATGACAGGCCACGAGCAACGGGAGCAGGGCGCAGCACAGCCACCAGCTCGTTGTCCGGTTTGATGAGCGGGATCTGGAAACGGAGCAGGGCAGCGCCGTGCGGCTCGTCCGACGCAGCGCCGAAGCGCGCGTTCCTTGGGCAGATCGGTAGGAATACACCATCCTATCCTCCTCTGCGGTTCCCGACTCAGCTCCCCCCGGTCCAGCCTTCGAGAAACGGCGCCAGCCCGTCCGTGAAACAGAGAGGATCGTACCCTCCCTCCAGGACGATGAGGGCGGGGATCCCCAGAGCGGTCGCCAGCCTTCCCAGCGAGGATCCGATCGCGCGGAAATCCGCTCCGTTGAGCAGGAATCCGCCCAGCGGATCGGCGCGATGCGAATCAAAGCCGGCGCTGATGAGTAGGATCTCGGGCCGGTGCGCCTCCACCGCAGGGATGACGATCTCGTCGATCGCTCCCCGGTAGATGAAGCCGTCCGTTCCGGTGAGCAACGGAAGGTTGAGCGTGGCTCCTTCCCCTTCACCCTCGCCCTGTTCGTCGGCAAAGCCGGTTCCCGGGAATTGCCGTCGCGGATCCTCGTGGATGCTGGCAAAGAAGACGTCCGCGTCGCGGTAGAAGACGTCCTGGGTGCCGTTGCCGTGATGAACGTCAAAGTCGACGATCGCGATCCGCCGCCGGCCGAGCCTCTGCGCCTCGCGCGCCGCAATGGCGACGTTGTTGAGGTAGCAGAACCCCATCGCCAGGCGCGGGGTCGCGTGGTGTCCGGGAGGTCGCGTCAGAACCAGAGCGGATTCAACCGCGTCCGCCGCCGGAGAGGAATGCGGGATGGCGCGGTCCGGGCCGCCGTTGCCGCCGGCGATCGGATCCCAAGGTTCAAGCAGCTCGCGAAGGGCGATCAAGGTCGTCTTGACCGCCGCCGCGGCCGCTGCCGGAGTCCCGGCGCTGACCGGGCAGTCCGGGGTATCGATTTTCCCCCGTCCCGGAAGGGCCGCTTCGTTCAACCTCTCAAGGCGCCGGTCGGTGTGCACCGCCGCAACGGCAGGGGCGCAATCGAACTCGAGAGCCCGTCCCTCGGGCTCGCGGGGCTCGAGGCCGTTGGCCCGGCAGGCCGCTTCGGCCCAGTTCATGCGATCCGGGATCTCTGGAAAGCCGGCGGGAACGGTGTGGAGCCGGCCGCCGGGCGTTGTCCAAGCAGTCAAGCGCATCGTCCCGATTATGCGGGAGGCCCGAGACTGGGGTACAATCATTCGTTCCGGCCGGACTTCGCTCTGCCGCGCAGAGAACGCGACCGGGGGCGCTCTGCCTGATGTCCCCGTGATTCATGGTGAATGGTACGTGCGATGCCGAGAGAGAATCTCGGCGGCCGCGGGTTCAACAGGGAGGCACACCATGAAGCAGAATGGCCGCAAAGCGCCGGACTCTCAGGTCGGCCCGGGGCCGAGAAACGAGATCCCCGCGACGAGCATCCGGCGCATCGCCGTCCTCGGCGCCGGTACCATGGGGCGGGGGATCGCGCAGGTCGCCGCCGCCGCCGGTTTCGACGTTGTGCTTCGGGATCTGGCGGGAGACCTGCTGGTCCGAGCGCGGCAGGCGATCGCGACCGGACTGGCGAAGAGCGCTCCCGACGTCGACGGCGGCCGCGCCGCGCTCGAGAGGATCACGGTCACCACCGATCTTCATGAAGCGGTGCCGGGAGCGGACCTCATCATTGAAGCGGTGCCCGAGTCGTTCGAGCTGAAGTGCACGCTCTTCCGGGAGATCGATGGGCTGGCGTCCCGGCACTCCGTGCTGGCGTCGAATACGTCATCCTTGAGCATCGCCGCGATCGCGGCGGTCACGAGCCGACCGGAGAGCGTCCTCGGCATGCATTTCTTCAATCCGGTGGATCGCATGCAGCTTTGCGAAATCGTCGCCGGAGCGGGCACGGCTCCCGAGACCGTCGCGGCCGCGCGGGCCGTGGCCGATCGGATGGGGAAGAAGTCGATCGTGGTCCGCGATTCTCCGGGGTTCGCGACCAGCCGACTTGGGCTTGTCCTGGGCCTGGAAGCGATCCGGATGTGCGAACAGGGAGTGGCGTCGGCGGAGGACATCGACGCGGCGATGGAGCTGGGCTATCGCCATCCGATGGGACCGCTCCGGCTTACCGATCTTGTTGGGCTGGATGTCCGACTGGCCATCGCCGAGCACCTCCATCAGGCGCTCGGTTCGGAAGCCTTCCGTCCGCCCGAGCTGCTGCGGCAAATGGTGGCCGAGGGGCGGCTCGGCAAGAAGTCCGGGCGCGGGTTCTACGAGTGGAGCTGAGGGCCGGCGACGGCTGTCACCGGTAGCGTGATCCGCTTTCCCTCGTGGTTCGACCTCGCGACGCGCTGGGGCGCCGCGAGGCCGTTCGCCTGGCTGATGCCGAGAGGCCCGACCGGCTCAGGTGGGCTCTCCGAGCTGCCGGTGCATCCGGCGCTGCCGGAGGATGAAAGCGTAGGCGGGCCCCCAGGCCATGGCGGTCATCGCCAGCTTGACGCCCGTTTTGAACCGCCGCGGACGCATGAGAAGGTTGCTCCTGAGTGTCGCGCGAGCCAGGTGGCGGGCCACCGGGGCTTGTTTCAGGAATGTCCTCTTCGGTTCGAAGGCAGTCTGCTTCATGAACACGAGGTCGATGGTTTCGCGGATCTCCCGCATGAACTCCCGGAAGTTCAACGGGTGCGGCACGGAGACGGAGACTCCGGCCTGGATGTTCTGCAGGAACTCCTCCGGAGTGTCCCCCGGGGCCATCGTGTAGGCCTTGGCCACCTGCCCGGTGTGGGAATCGGAGGCGGCGACGATCTCCCGCCCATGCCGCCGCGCAATCTCCAGGGTGCGGCCGTTGAGCGCGGGGATCCGCCCGGCGTTCAGCTCGATGACCGGGAACTGCTCCATCAGCCGGATGATCACGCTGAGCTTGCCCCGCTCGCCCCGCTCGAACCAGAAGGGATGGTTGTACGCGTGGTACAAGCCTTCCGCGCGGCAATACTCCAGGAAGGCGCTCACCGACTTCCGCCGGCGGGCGAGCTGGCGGAACTGCCGGTGATCCAGGCCGAGGACGTTGACGTGGATGGTGTGGCCGATCTCCGGATCCTTCACCTTCAGCTCGACGCCCGAGATGACCGGAATGGGCGGGTGGTCGCCGTAGTCCCGCTCCAACTCCTTCTGCAATGCCTCGACGCCCCGGATCGTGTCGTGGTCGGTCAGGGTGAAGAAACCCATCCCGCGGGCGACCGCCTTGTCGTAGAGCGCTCGCGGCGACAGTTCCGGCAGGTTCAGGACGTCGTAGGAAAAGCTGGAGTGGAGGTGCAGGTCTGCTTTCCGATAGGTCAGACCGGGTTGATACCTGGTTCCGTGGACGGGTTTCTTTGCGTTCCGGGTGGCCTGGTTCCTCATTCGTCCTTCTATCTTCGATCGGCTCTTCTCGGCCGTCATGAGGTCTGGATGCGGTCTCTCGCCGATTCGCCGGCGGCTCGGTGGGTCCGTTTCTCAGAGGCTGTATCTTCGGGCGCCCGAACCTGACGGAGTCTACCAGAGTCCGGGCCCTCGATAGAGCCTGGCAGATCGTCCATTCTCTATTCTCGAAATGGATCGGACGGTTCCCATTCCAAGCGCACTTCGTTTCCTCTCTCGCTGTCCCAGCCCGACGGACTTCATGCAATCGATTGCGATCGACGGAAATGCGACGTTCTGGCTCAAGTTGCGACCTTTCTGGCTGAGGTTACGTCGTTGCGGCTGGAGACCACGTCATTTGGCTGGAGATACGCCGGCCGAGCTGGTGGCGGCCCGGAAGCAGGCCGGCGGCCGTTGAGAAGGACCGGAGCAGTCCGTCGATCGGGGAAGCCGATCTCCGTCACCTGAGTGGCGTCGATCTCGTGAGCACCTCCGCCGGCGGGGCCGGCCGCCACGACACGGTCGTGTGCGCGCAGGACCAAACGGACGTCTCCCAGAGTGAACGAAGGCGCGGCTGACGGTTCGATCCGATCGCCGCTGGGCGTCATGTTCGCCCGCCGGCCTACCTCAGGGCGCGGTAGGCGTTCAGCACCTTCATGTAATTGGCGCGCTCGAAAGCCGCGGGATCGGGCACGTTGCGCTGGCTCATCGACCCCTTCATCTGGCTGACGGACTCGTACTCGTGCTCCTCCATCCAGGCCCGGATGCCGTGTTCGATCTCGGTGAGACGCCGGGATCCATGGGTGAGCAACGCCGAACAGAGGTGCACCACGTCGGCGCCGGCCAGGATCAGCTTCAAGGCGTCGTCGTGGGTATGGACGCCGCTGGTGGCGGCGAGGCCCGCCTTGATCCGGCCGTGCAGGATGGCGATCCAGCGCATGACCAGCCGGCTCTCGGCCGACGTGCTCATGCTCAGGTTTGGCGTGACTTCCAGCTCCTCCAGATCGATGTCGGGCTGATAGAACCGATTGAAGAGGGCCAGCCCGTCCACGCCGGCCTGATCCAGCTTGCGCGCCATCCAGGCGACCGAGCTGAAGAACGGGGAGAGCTTGACCGCCACCGGGATCTTCACCTGCGCCTTGATCTCCTTGACGATGTCGATGTAGCGCTGCTCGACCGCGGTGGAAGGTTCGTCCGGGTCGGTCGCGAGGAAGTAGACGTTGCACTCGAGGGCGTCCGCCCCGGCCTGCTCCATCTTCTTCGCGTAGCCGGTCCAGCCGCCGGGGGTGGCGCCGTTCAGGCTCGCGATGACCGGGATCCCGAGAACCGACTTGGCCTTTCTGATCTGCTGGAGGTATTCGTCGGGACCCATCCGATACTCGGACGGCTCCGGGAAGTACGAGAGCGCTTCGGCGAAGCTGTAGGTTCCCTGCTCCGTGGCCGTGTGCAGCTCCAGTTCTTCCTGGCGGATCTGCTCTTCAAACAAGGAATGGAAGATCACGGCGGCCGCGCCGGCGTCCTCGAGCTCGCGGGCCCGGTCGAGCTTCTCGGTGAAAGGGCCGGCCGAGGGCACCAGAGGGCTTCGAAGCTTGAGTCCCAGATAGGTCGTGCTGAGATCCATGGCTTTGCTCCTTACACAGAGGCCCGACCTGCGCGGGCGTCTTAATCATGAGCGGTCTCTCGGGGCGGCGAAGCACGCCGCCGCCCCGGACCGGCCGATCAGTCTTCCGCTTTTTCCGCGGCGCCGGTGGAGGCGCCGCCGTTCCCGCCGTTGTAGTGCATTTCCGCCATCTGCTCGTAGAACCGCCACCGCACGTTGACGTCATCCTGAGCCAGCTTGATCAGCCTCGCGGCCTCTTCCGGCTTGCTCTTGGTGAGCATCTTGTACCGCGTCTCCTTGTAGGCGTACTCCTGAAGCGGGATCTTGGGCGCCTTCGAGTCGAGCTTGAGAGGATTCTCTCCGTGGGCCGCCCGCTCCGGATGGTACCGGAAGAGCGTCCAGTACCCGCTGTCCACCGCCAGCTTCTGGTTCTGCATGCCGGTCGTCATGTTGATGCCGTGGGCAATGCAGTGGGAGTAGGCGATGATGATCGACGGGCCGTCGTAAGCGTCCGCTTCGAGGAAGGCCTGAAGGGTCTGCGTGTCCTTGGCGCCCATGGCCACCCGGGCCACGTAGACCGTTCCGTAGGACATCGCCATCAGCCCCAGATCCTTCTTCGCGACCAGCTTGCCGCCCGAAGCGAACTTGGCCACGGCCGCGCGCGGGGTCGACTTCGAAGCCTGTCCTCCGGTGTTGGAGTAGACCTCGGTGTCGAGCACCAGCATGTTGACGTTGCGTCCCGAGGCCAGGACGTGATCGAGGCCGCCGTAGCCGATGTCGTAGGCCCAGCCGTCGCCGCCCACGATCCAGACGCTCCTCTTCACCAGGAAGTCCGCGATCGAATCCAGCGCTCGCGCCTCCGGGAGATCGACGCCGGCCAGCTTCTTCCGCAGGAGGTCGACCCGCTCGCGCTGGGCCAGGATTCCCGCCTCGGTCGTCTGGTCCGCTGTGATCAAACCGGCCACCAGATCGTCGCCGATGCGCGCGGCCAGCCGCTTCAGCAGCTCCTTGGCGTACTGGTTCTGCTTGTCGATGGTCAGCCGGAATCCGAAGCCGAACTCGGCGTTGTCCTCGAAAAGCGAGTTCGACCAGGCCGGCCCTCGCCCCTCGCGGTTCTGGGCCCACGGAGTGGTCGGGAGGTTGCCGCCGTAGATCGAGGAGCACCCGGTGGCATTGGCGATGACGGCCCGGTCGCCGAAGAGCTGGCTCAGGAGCTTCAGGTAGGGCGTCTCGCCGCAGCCCGCGCAGGCGCCGGAGTATTCGAAGAGTGGCACGAGGAGCTGCGAGCCCTTGATCGAATCCACCTTGACCTTCCCCCGATCCATGTCGGGCAGGTCGAGGAAGAACGCGTAGTTGTCGCGCTCGGCGGCTCGGAGCGCAGGCTGCGGCTCCATGTTGATGGCCTTATGCTTGACTTCGGTCTTGCTCTTGGCCGGGCAGATGTCGACGCAGAGCCCGCAGCCGGTGCAGTCCTCGGGCGCGACCTGGTAGGTCACGACCGTGCCGGGGTACTCCGGGCCCTTGTAGCGGGTGGACTTGAAGGTCGGCGGCTTCTTCTCGAGCAGCTTCGGATCGTAGATCTTGACCCGGATGGACGCGTGCGGGCAGACCATCGCGCACTTGGCGCACTGGATGCAGACTTCCGAATCCCACACCGGAATTTCGAGAGCGATGTTGCGCTTCTCCCACTTCGTCGTCGCGGTGGGGAAGGTGCCATCGGCCGGCATGGCGCTGACCGGCAGTGAGTCTCCCAGGCCGGCGTAGATCGGCGCCGTCACCCTCTTGACGAACTCCGGGGCGTAGTCCGGAACGACCGGCGGGCGGGTGATGGTGCTGGTGGCCCGGGCCGGGATCTTCACCTCATGAAGCTGGGCCAGGGTCGAGTCGACCGCCTGGTAGTTCTGCCGAACGATCTCGTCGCCCTTGCCGCCGTAGGTCTTCTTGATCGCGAGCTTTATCGCGGCGATGGCCTCGTCGCGGGGCAGCACACCGGAGATGGCGAAGAAGCAGGTCTGCATGATGGTGTTGATCCGCACCCCCATGCCGGTCTCCTGCGCCACCGCGTAGGCGTCGATGCAGTAGAGCTTCATCTTCTTGGCGATGAGCTGCTCCTGCGCCTCGCGCGGGAGCTGATCCCACACCTCGTCCGGGCCGAAGGTGCTGTTGATCAGGAAGGTCGCGCCCGGAATGGCGGCCTCGAGCATGTCGTAGCGCTCCAGGAAAACCCACTGGTGGCAGGCGACGAAGCTGGCCTGGCGGATCAGGTAGGTGGAGTGGATCGGCCTCGGACCGAACCGGAGATGTGAGACGGTGACCGCTCCGGCCTTCTTCGAATCGTAGACGAAGTAGCCCTGGGCGAAGTTCGGCGTGTCCTCGCCGATGATCTTGATCGAGTTCTTGTTCGCTCCCACCGTCCCGTCCGAGCCGAGTCCGTAGAAGAGGGCGCGGACCACGTCATCCGGCTCGGTGGAGAACTTCGGATCCACCGGCAGGCTCAGGTGGGTCACGTCGTCCTCGATGCCGACCGAGAAGTGGTTCTTGGGAAGCTCCTTGGCCAGCTCGTCGAAGACCGCCTTGACCATGGCGGTGTTGAACTCCTTCGACGAGAGCCCGTAGCGTCCGCCGATCACGCGCGGCTCCGCCTTCAAAGGAAACTTTCCCGAGGCCCGGGCCTCGGCCAGCGCGGTGATCACGTCGACGTAGAGAGGTTCGCCGGCGGCTCCCGCCTCCTTGGTCCGGTCGAGAACCGCGATCCGCTTGACCGTGGCGGGAAGAGCGGCCACCAGCCGATCGCCCGCGAAAGGCCGGAAGAGCCGCACCTTGAGCACGCCGACCTTCTCGCCGCGCGCGTTCAGGTATTCCACCGCCTCGTGCGCCGCTTCAGCGCCGGAGCCCATGATCACGAGGACGCGCTCGGCGTCGGGAGCGCCGACGTAATCGAAGAGGTGATACGACCGCCCGGTGAGGCGGCCGAACTTGTCCATGACCTCCTGCACGGCCTCTGGGCACGCGTCGTAGTAGGGATTGATCCGCTCGCGGGCCTGGAAGAAGACGTCGGGATTCTGGGCCGAGCCGCGCAGCACCGGGTGGTCCGGAGACAGGCCCCGCGCGCGGTGCGCCCGGATCAGATTCTCGTCCATCATGGCGAGGAGGTCGTCGTTGGTCAGCTCCTCGATCTTCATGACTTCATGCGAGGTCCGGAAACCGTCGAAGAAGTGCAGGAAGGGCACGCGGGAAGCCAGCGAGGCCGCCTGGGAGATGACGGCGAAGTCGTGGACTTCCTGGACAGAGTTGGAGGCGAGGAGGGCGAAGCCGGTCGAGCGGGTCGCCATCACGTCGGAGTGATCTCCGAAGATCGACAGCGCGTGGGCGGCCACGGAACGCGCTGAGACATGGAAGACGGTCGGCGTCAGCTCTCCGGCGATCTTGAACATGTTCGGGATCATGAGGAGCAGACCCTGGGAGGCGGTGAAGGTGGTGGAGAGCGACCCCGTGGTCAAAGCCCCGTGGACCGCTCCGGAGGCGCCTCCCTCGCTTTGCATCTCGACCACGTCCGGGATGGTGCCCCAATGTTGGTCTTGCCCTCGGAAGACCACTGGTCGGCCCACTCTCCCATGTTGGAGGACGGGGTGATGGGGTAGATCGCGATCACTTCGTTGATCCGGTGCGCCACGCTGGCCGCTGCTTCGTTGCCGTCGATGGTCACCGTTCTGCGCTGAGACATTCTCTGCCTCCTGGAAAGAAATCCTGGGCGGGTCGGCCCCCGCGGCCACCACATCCGGCCGCGTGAACGCGGCACTTCATCCGTTGCCGACCTTGAAGCCTAACTCCGCCCTGACATCAGTTCAAGGCGCCAATCCCGACATGTACATTCAAAATGTTGATGTTCTAGAGTGGACTTATGCCTAGAGTGGCAAGACGGGACGGCGAGGGATCGCATGATTGAACAACCGGATGGTCCCGCGTGAATCGTTCCGAGCTCTACATGGAGACAGAGCCGCGGACCGGATCTCATTCCTCTCCGTGGATGCGGACTCCATGAATCTGAATTTTGGGGTGGATCCCCGGCGAGTCGACATCTTGCTCTTCGTACAAGAAAGCACAGCGCTCCGTTCCCGAAAAACCGGGACGCGTGGGCGCCCGACTGGAGAGTCCGGACCATGAGCGCTGGCAGGACAACGGACGATCTGCTCTTCGGGCCGGCGCTCCGCCGGCGACGCAGTCGCATCGAGAACCTGCGAGCGGCGGTGCAAGCCATCTCCGCGCTGGTCGTCGTCTGGATCGGGTTTCAGTTCGTCTTCTGGGTCGCCGCCCTTGAGCGCGGGCAGATCGCCGGAACGCGGCCTCCGGGAGTCGAAGGCTTCCTGCCGATCTCGGCGTTGATCAGCCTCCGCTACCTCTTTGTCACGGGGCACGCCAGCCGGGTGCATCCCGCCGGGTTGGTGCTCCTGGGGTTGGTCGTGGCGAACGGACTCCTTCTCAAACGGTCATTTTGCTCCTGGATCTGTCCCGTCGGCACGATCACGGAGACGCTCGGTTCGGCCAGCCGATTCACCTTCCGGCGCCGGGTGCGGCTGCCGCGCGTCGTCGACCTGCCGCTCCGATCCCTCAAGTACGTTCTGCTCCTCTTCTTTGTCTACGTCATCTTTGTGAAAATGGCGCCGCAGGACGTCGGACTCTTTCTCAACTCGCCGTACAACAAGGTGGCCGACGTCAAGATGCTCCGGTTCTTCATGCGCCCGTCGGCGCTGACTGTGGAAGTTCTTCTCGGGCTGGTTCTCTCGTCTTTCCTGGTGCCATACTTCTGGTGCCGCTATCTGTGCCCCTACGGCGCGCTCCTGGGCGCGGTCTCGCTCTTGTCGCCGGTGCGGATCCGGCGGCACGCGGATGCCTGCATCGACTGTGGTCTCTGCACCCGGGCGTGCCCCTCGCATCTGCAGGTGGACCGGTCCCGTCGCATCAAATCCGACGAGTGCTTCGGCTGCCTTTCCTGCGTGGCCGCCTGTCCCGTGCCGGCTGCGCTCCGCCTGGAAACTCCCGGACGCGGGCGGCAGGTGCGTCCGGCGATCTTCGCCGTTCTCGTCTTTGCGCTCTTCTTCGGCGGCATCGAGGTTGCCCGGCTGGCCCGTTTCTGGAGGAGCGGGATCAGCGACCAGGAGTATCTGCACCGGGTCCAGGAGATCGACAGTCCCAAGTACTCCCATTTCGAAGGGCAGGTGCCGGATTACGGGGCGGGGGACTAGCCTAGCGCCCCGATGCCTGACTGCCGTCGCTCGATGTTTCTGGGCCCCTTTTCCTGCTTGCCACCACCCGCAGGCAGCGCGATTCTACCACGCCATAAACTGGACTATCACGCGCGGCAGGAAGCCCAGAAATGATCCCCGCAAGCCGTCCTCAGAGACCCGGAAGGGACCTCCGGGAGACCAGCCCGAGAGCCATCGAGCTGGCTCGAGGAACCGCACCGGCCACCGGCCAGGCGCTCGACCTCTCGGCCGCAGTTTCAGAGGAGGAGTTCTGGCTTGCCGGTCAGAAGAGCGCGCGGACGCGGAAGGCCTACCGGGACGACGTCCATCACTTCATCCGAACTGTTGGTCTCAGGTCGGGCGATGACCTTCGGAACGTGGACCGCGGGACGGTTCTCCCGTGGCTTCGCGCCCTAGCTAGAGCTAGAGACCGAGGCGCCAAGCCCTCCACCATCCGCCAAAGGTCTGCGGCAGTCTCCAGCCTCTAGGCCGAACCAGAAGGCCCAGGATGACCGTCGATTCCTCGACCCCGACGGCACTGACCGGACACCTCGGAAGTACGCGAAAAAGGCTCCGGGAGTGCCCGGGGAATATTCCGCCCATTGCATGAGGGCCACATTCATCACCACTGCGCTGGAGAACGGCGCGTATATTGAAGACGTGCAGGAGGATGTCGGCCACGCCGACCGTTCGACGACGACGCCCTACGACCGACGCGGCCGCGATCCGGACAAGGCCGCATCCTTCTTCGCGAACTACTAGGAGCGACCATGGGAAACGCCCGGAGGAGCGAGAAACACGACCATGCGAGGGCCGCCCTGTCCCCCGAGCTTCGGACAGCCTTCGATGCCCTTGTGGCAGACTACCGGTTTCTTGGCATGACGCACTGCGACCGGCCGTTCGTCTCCCGCGTCATCCTGGCCGGCCTCGTCAGGCAGGGTTGGCGGTGCACCGAAAACGCGAACACCATAGAGACCAACAGCCGCGGCGCCCGATTGCAATGCGTGGAACTTACCGGCAAGATTGAATGCGAGGAGCAAGCCCCATGTGCAGCACGCCCAACACAGAGCCCCTTCTCGGCGTAGCCAACGCGCTGCAAAAGCAGCGCCAGGCCGTCGCCGTGCGCGGCCACAGCAAGCGCCACGGCCAGTTCTTCACGCCCCCAGCCATCGCGCAGTTCATGGCCAGCCTCCTCTCGACTCCCCCAGAGCGTTACCGCGTCTTGGACCCCGGTGCGGGCTCCGGGATCCTCTCGGCCGCAATCTGCGACCGGCTCCAGCGCCTATCCTCCCCACGGGTAATCCACTTTGACCTCTTCGAGACAGACCGGCCCGTTTTGCCGGTCCTTCACGAATGCATGAACCGATGCCGCGACGGACTTCGGGCGGCCGGGCACAAGATGACCTTCGAAGTCCGCGATGAAGACTTCGTCCTTGCTCACGCCCCCCAGGTTTCTCTTTTTGGGCCAAAGCCCCAAGTGGAGCCCTACGACGCGGTCATTATGAATCCGCCCTACTTCAAGATTTCCGGAGGCTCCGACCACGCCCGCGCCATGGCGAACGTCGTCTACGGGCAACCGAACATCTACGCGCTCTTCATGGCCCTTGGCGCGGACCTGCTACGCCTGCATGGGGAGATGGTGGCGATTACCCCAAGAAGTTTTTGCAACGGCCCCTACTTCCGCGACTTCCGCAGGTGGTTCTTTGGCCGTATGTCTCTCGAACACGTCCACCTCTTCGAGTCCCGCACTGACACCTTTCGCGAAGCCAACGTGCTTCAAGAGAGCGTCATCACGTCGACCCGGAAGCAGCCGCAGGGCCCCACCGTCACGGTTTCGACGAGCTTCGGACAAGACGTTCACCCGCGAATTCCCCACCGGGAACTGCCCGCGCCCGTCGTCCTCGACGACGTGGCCGGAGAGTTGTACGTGCGAATCCCGGAAGACCCCGAAGACTCAAAGGTACTGGCCCTTGTCGAGAGCTGGCCTCACCGGTTCAACGATCTCGGCTTGCGCGTATCGACTGGGCCGGTTGTGGCCTTTCGGGCTCGACCGTTTCTGCTTGCCGCCTTGGATGGCCCCAGGACGGTTCCTCTTCTCTCCGTCCACAATGTCAGACCGTTCGAGACCATCTGGCCACTGGAGAAGGGCAGGAAGCCCACAGCCTTCACGATCGCGCGAGAGTCCCACCCCCTCCTTCTTCCCTCCAAGAACTACGTGCTCCTTCGCCGCTTCACTGCCAAGGAGGAGCGCCGACGCCTGGTGGCTAGTTGCTACCTAAGGAAGAACGCTGTTCGGCCCTTCGTCGCCCTTGAGAACCACCTCAACTACGTCTACCACGCCGAACGCGAGCTGACCGAGGCCGAGGCCTTTGGCCTCATGGCCCTCTTCAACTCCGCTCTTCTCGACCGGTACTTCCGCTCAATCAGCGGTAACACCCAGGTGAACGCCACCGAGCTTCGTTCCATGCCCCTTCCGGGCCTGGCCACGATCGCCCGAATCGGCACCAGGCTCCGGGGCCTCAAGTCACCTTGCCGGGAAGACATCGAGGCCGTCACTCTTGACGAACTCGGCATAGCGGCTGGTATTCGACGGTACCTAACGGAGCACATTCATTGAGCAAGATTACTGAGGCTACAGAGATTCTCGCGTCTTTGGGCTTGCCCCGCGCCCAACAGAATGAACGCTCAGCGCTCACCCTCCTTGCTCTCGCCAACGTGCTCCCCAAGACCCCTTGGGAGAACGCCAGCAGCCAGCTTCTTCGCACGGTCGATGCCATGGCCTTCATGCGGAAGCACTACGACAAGGACTACGCCGCGAACTCCCGCGAGACCATCCGGCGCCAGACTCTCCACCAGTTCGAGCAGGCCAGGATTGTTGACCGAAACCCCGACGACCCAAGCCGCCCCACAAACAGCGGCAAGAACGCCTACGCCCTTACCGACGACGCCCTCGCAGTTCTTCGTACCTACGGCACAGCACGCTTCAAGCGAGCTGTTGCGGGATTCATCGACAAGTTTGGCTCCCTGGCCGCGGCCTACGACGACAGCCGAGAGTCGCTCCGTGTTCCGCTCAAGATTCCCGGAGGAGGCACGGTCTACCTCTCCCCGGGAAAGCACAACGAGCTCCAAGTGGCCGTCATCCAGGAATTCGGCCCGCGGTTCGCGCCCGGCGCCGAGCTCATCTACGTGGGCGACACCGCCCAGAAGCAGGTGATTCGCGACGCGGAGGGACTCCAGGCGCTTGGAGTCCCCATCACCGAGCACGACAAACTTCCCGACATCATCCTCTACTGGCGCCAACGAAATTGGCTCTATCTGATCGAGGCAGTCACGTCACACGGACCCGTTTCGCCGAAGCGCCATCGCGAGCTGGAGAAGCTCTTGGCCAAGTGCGCCGCCGACCGCATCTACGTGACGGCGTTTCTGGACACGACCTGCTTCCGCAAGTATGCGGGCGACATCGCTTGGGGAACCGAAGTCTGGATAGCCGAGAAGCCGGATCACATGATTCACTTCAACGGCCCGAAGTTTCTTGGACCCTACAAGCCCCGGAGGGGCTAGCCCCCGACTCCGTTTGCTGAGGCGGGCCCCCTCTCATTGCGGTCCTCGATGTTTACCCACGCTGAACCACCGGGGTCCGCACCTCGTGCGCGCAGCGCTCCGGACTCCTCCGGTCGCCGCGGAAACGCGACGGGTCGGTTCCTTCTGAAGCAGGTTGCGGGGCATCCAGACGAGACTGATCACGTCATTCTCGTGAACCGACCGCCGCGACAGTTGTCGACGGTGGGTGCGGCGCGGTACCCTTTCTTGCTCGATCGCGTCAACACCCACGTTGGCCTGCACCGTCCGTGAACGCCCGCCGCCGCGGCAGGGAGTTCGTGAACAACGCGGGCGAGGGAGATGCCGGCACATCGCACCATGGCGGAAAAAGCTCACGAAGAACAATCGACCCCGGCCGCGAACCCGACGGTGAACGAACCCGGATCCGGGAACGTCGTCGTCCTTCTGCCCCGATCCTCGGTCGGCCGGAAGGCGCTCATGGCGGTGACCGGCGCGATCCTGCTTTTCTACGTCATCGTGCACTTGATCGGGAACCTCCAGCTCTATATGGGATCCGCCGTGATCAACAGCTATGCGGCCTTCCTGCACAGCCGGCCGGGATTCCTCTGGGCGCTCCGGTGCGTTTTCCTGGCGGCCGTTCTCCTCCACATCTACACCGGCGTGCAGCTCTGGCTGCTCGATCGCCGGGCCAGACCGGTCCCTTACGCGCACATGAAGCACGTGCAGGCGGGCGTCTCGTCCCTGACCGTTCTTTGGAGCGGCCTCCTGGTCTTGACCTTCGTAGCCTATCACCTCCTCCATCTCACCATGGGAAGGGTCGATGCGGGCGATTTCGTCCATGGGGACGTCTTTCACAACATCGTCGCCGGCTTCCATCATCCCCTGATCGCCGGGATCTACATCGCCAGCCAGATCGCGCTGTTCTTCCACCTGAACCACGGCATCCCGAGCATGGTCCTGACCCTGGGATTCAACGATCCCGGACAGGCCGCCACGCTCCGCCGGATCTCCCGGGCCCTGGCCTGGATCATCGCCATCGGGAACATCTCGTTCCCGATCGCGGTGCTGGCCGGGTGGGTGCGGTAGGCGGGCGCGCCATGGAGCTGGACGCCAAAGCACCTTCCGGCCCCATCGAATGTTCGTGGGATCATCACCGGGCCGACCTCAAGCTGGTCAATCCGTCGAACAAGCGGAAACACACGATCCTGGTCGTCGGCACCGGTCTGGCCGGCGGTGCCGCGGCGGCCAGCCTAGCCGAGCTGGGATACCGCGTCGAGAGCTTCTGCTTCCAGGATTCGCCGCGTCGCGCGCATTCGATCGCCGCGCAGGGAGGCATCAACGCCGCCAAGAACTATCAGAACGACGGCGACAGCGTCTGGCGGCTGTTCTACGACACCGTGAAGGGAGGCGACTACCGGTCGCGCGAGGCCAACGTCTATCGGCTCTCCCTGCTGAGCGCGAATATCATCGACCAGTGCGTGGCTCAGGGAGTGCCGTTCGCCCGCGAGTACGGTGGGCTGCTGGCCAACCGGTCCTTCGGCGGAGCGCAGGTGTCCCGAACCTTCTACGCGCGCGGGCAGACGGGACAGCAGCTTCTCCTGGGCGCCTACTCGGCCATGATGCGGCAGGTCGGGCTTGGTCGGATCGGGCTGCATCCGCGGACGGAGATGCTCGACCTGATCGTGATCGACGGCCGGACGCGAGGCCTGGTCGTCCGGGATCTGGTGAGCGGGGAGATCTCCTCGCATTTCGGGGACGCCGTTCTCCTCGCGACCGGCGGATACAGCAACGTGTTCTACCTGAGCACGAACGCCCGGGGCTCGAACTGCACCGCGATCTGGCGCGCGTACAAACGCGGCGCCGGACTCGCCAATCCGTGTTTCACGCAGATCCATCCCACCTGCATTCCGGTGACGGGAGAGCACCAGTCCAAGCTGACCTTGATGAGCGAGTCCCTCCGGAATGACGGAAGGATCTGGGTGCCCCGGAAAGGCGGGGATGACCGGTCCCCGAACCGGATCCCGGAAGTGGAACGCGACTACTACCTGGAGCGGCGTTATCCGACCTTCGGAAACCTCGTCCCACGCGACGTGGCTTCGCGGGCGGCCAAGGAGCGGTGCGACGCCGGATACGGCGTCGGGCCGGGGGGGCATGGCGTCTACCTGGACTTCACCGAAGCCTTGCGCCGGCTGGGCCGGCCGGTCATCGAAGAGCGGTACGGCAATCTCTTCGAGATGTACAACCGGATCACCGACGAGAACCCCTACGAATCTCCGATGCGGATCTACCCGGCTCCCCACTACACCATGGGAGGGCTCTGGGTGGATTACAATCTCATGAGCACGATCCCCGGCCTTTTCGTCCTGGGCGAGGCGAATTTCTCTGATCACGGGGCCAACCGGCTCGGCGCCAGCGCGCTCATGCAGGGTCTGGCCGACGGTTACTTCATCATCCCGTACACGGTGAGCGACTATCTCGCCTCGACGAAGCTCGAGAAGGTCGCTCCCGATCATCCTTCCCGTCTTGAAGCCGAGGCCGCGGTGAAGGACCGGACCCGCCGGCTTCTGGAGCTTCGCGGCCGGAGAACGGTCGATTCCTTCCATCGTGAGCTGGGGCTGCTGGTCTGGAACCAATGTGGAATGACGCGGAACGAGGCCGGGCTGCGCGACGCCCTGGAACGGATTCCGCGGATCCGCGAAGAGTTCTGGAAGGACGCGGTCGTCACGGGTTCCGGGGAGTCGCTCAACCAGACGCTCGAGCGGGCGGCGCGGGTCGCGGATCATCTCGGAGCTGGCCGAGCTCATGGTCCGGGACGCGCTCGAACGAAAGGAATCGGCCGGAGGTCATTTCCGCGAGGAGAGCCAGACCGCGGACGGAGAGGCGCTGCGGGACGACGAGCATTTCATGCACGTGAGCATCTGGGAGCATCAGGGCGAAGGGGCGCCGCCCCGGTTGCACAAAGAGCCGCTGGACTTTCAGTGGGTCCATCCGACCCGGAGGAGCTACCAGTGAACCTGAAGCTTCGAGTCTGGCGGCAGGCGGGGCCGGGCGCCCGCGGGCGGATGGTTTCGTATGAGGTGACGGGGCTCAGCCCGGACATGTCCTTCCTGGAAATGCTGGACGTGCTCAACTCGCGTCTGGAGCTCACCGGTCAAGAGCCGATCGCCTTCGACAGCGACTGCCGCGAGGGAATCTGCGGATCGTGCGCGCTCATGATCAACGGGATCGCCCACGGCCCGGAGCCGCGCACGGCCGCCTGCCAGCTCTTTCTTCGCCATTTCCGGGACGGCGAGACCGTCTGGGTCGAACCCTGGCGTTCCCGCGCGTTCCCCGTCGTCAGGGATCTCGTGACCGACCGGAGCGCGTTCGATCGCATCATCGAGGCCGGCGGGTTCATCAGCCTGAACACCGGCGGCGCCCCCGACGCCAACGCGATTCCGATCCGGAAGGACGATGCGGAGCGCGCGATGGATGCGGCCGCCTGCATCGGCTGCGGCGCCTGCGTGGCATCCTGTCCCAACGGCAGCGCCATGCTCTTCACGGCGGCCAAGATCAGCCATTCTGGCGCACTTGCCCCAGGGACAGCCGGAGCGGTCCGTCCGGGTCGCCCGCATGATCGCGGCCATGGATCGGGAAGGCTTCGGCCACTGCACGAATCATCGCGAATGCGAGGCGGTCTGCCCGAAGGGGATCAAGATGTACAACATCGCCCGACTGAACCGCGATCGGCTCCGCGCCGCCTTCCAGAGCTCGATCCGGCCGGCGGAAACCGGCGCCGGATAACCTCGACGGTCCGTGGAGGCGAGGTCCGAAATCGGGTCTTTGTTGAACGGGTCGACGTTTTCCCCGTTGATTTCGGCGAACCGGTTCTGGTCATCGAACCAGTACGTCCGGAAGTTGTTTCCCGCGTCGAACCAGCAGGCCCCGATGGCGGGAGGCGGTGCCGAAGAGCAGACAGAAGGCCAAGAGCGACCACAAGAGCGGAGAAACGAGCTTGAGTCGCAACCGACGACCCGCGCCGCAATTCGCGGGTGCTAAAGACGGGCTCGGTTCCGGACGAAAACGATGGTGCACCAGGCTTCTTGCCGCTGGAGATGGTCGTGCCTGGATGACGCATCGGAGCGAGCGAAGCTGTCCTGCAGTTTCAGGTCCGGACGGGCGCGCCGCATTTGACCCGCCTGCCCGGAGTCATGAGATGAAAGATATCAATGCGAAAGGGGGCGTTCGCGGTGGGCGAGACGCGGATCACGCCGGAATGGCAGCGCGCTCCGGAGACGAGTGGGGATCCTGATCACCGTCAACCTGATCCCTCGAGCGTGTCTTCCGGCCGACGTGCGCATTCCGCACGGACGCTTCGGAACGAACTCCTCGAAGGGTCGCCCGACGGGATCGTCATCCTCAACCGGGATTACGATATTCTCTACGCCAATCCCGCGGCGCGCGCGGCGCATGGCGCCCTTGACGGCCGAAAGTGTCATGAGCAGTTCCAAGGAAGCGCCCAGCCCTGCCCTGGTTGCTGCCTGCCTGAGGTTCTGGCCGACGCGACGTTCCGGCGGCTGAGGCGCAGCGCGAAGAACGGCCATACCTACGATCTCCTGATGATGCCCGAGCCTTACTACGGGGACGGGGGTGAGAACGGCGTCCTCGTCTCCTTCCGCGACGTCACGCCGGCACAGGAGGCGGAAGACGCGCTGCGCAAGCAGACGCGCCTTCTGACCGATCTTCTGGACAACATTCCCCACTTCGTTTTCTGGAAGGACCGGGACCTGAACTTCCTGGGCTGCAACCGCAGGTTCGCCGAGTCGGCCGGCTTCGAGAGCCCGCGGGCGATCGTGGGCAAGAGCGATTACGACCTTGCCTGGACACGGGAGCAATCCGAGTGGTACCGGAAATGCGACCGCGAAGTCATGGAACGGGGCGAGCCCCTGCTCAACATCGAGGAGACGCAGCAATCCGCGGACGGCACGGACCGGACGGTTCTGACCAGCAAGGTTCCGCTCGTGGACGACACGGGAAACGTCCTTGGAGTTCTCGGGATCTACGCCGACATCACCGAGCGGACACGCGCGGACCAGAAGCTGCGGTTGCTGGATGCGGCGGTCAGGTCCTCGTCCAGCGGGATCGTCGTGACCGACCGGCAAGGCGCGATCGTCTGGGTCAATCCGGCGTTCACCAACATGACCGGATACTCGCCCGAAGAGGCCCTGGGGATGAGTCCGCGACTCTTGTCCAGCGGGAGGCAGGACCGGGAGTTCTACCGGCTTCTGTGGGACACGATCCTCTCCGGCAAGGTCTGGAAGGGGGAGCTGATCAACCAGCGAAAGGACGGCAGCCGCTACACCGAGGAGATGACCATCTCGCCGGTCCGCGACGCCGGGGGCGACCTGACGCACTTCGTGGCGGTCAAGCAGGACGTCACCGAGAGCCGGATCCTCCAATCCCAGCTCGTGCAGGCGCAGAAGCTGGAGTCGATCGGACAGCTCGCCGCCGGGATCGCCCATGAGATCAACACGCCGACGCAGTTCATCGGCGACAACATCCATTTTCTCCAGGACGCGTTCACCAGCCTGGCGAACCTCCTGGACAAGTACGAAGGTCTGGCCGCGGCCCTTCGCGCCGGGACGCCGGTTGAAGCGACCTTGACCGCGGTAGAGGCCGCCGTCCGGGCCGCCGACATTGGCTACCTCCGGGGCGAGATCGTCCAGGCCGTCTCCCAATCGCTCGAAGGCGTGAGCCGCGTCTCCCGGATCGTCGGAGCGATGAAGGACTTCTCCCATCCGGACGCGGACCGGAAGCAGGCGGCGGATCTGAACAAGGCGATCGAGAGCACGCTGATCGTGGCGCGGAACGAGTGGAAGTACGTGGCCGACGTCGAGACCGATTACGACCTCGATCTGCCCCTGGTCTCGTGCCGGGTCGGCGACATCAACCAGGTGGTCCTGAACCTGCTGACCAACGCGGCTCATGCCATCGCCGAGGTCATCGGCGACAACGGAGACAAGGGCAGGATCCGGGTCAGCACTCGATTCCTGGATGATCGGGCTGAAATCCGGATCAGTGACACCGGAGCGGGCATCCCAAAGGAGATTCGCTCCAAGGTCTTCGACCACTTCTTCACCACCAAACCGGTGGGCCAGGGAACCGGTCAGGGACTGGCGATCGCTCACCGGGTCGTGGTCAAGAACCACGGCGGAACGATCGCCTTCGACTCGGAAGTGGGTCGGGGTACGACCTTCGTCATCCGCCTGCCGATCGGAGAATCGCCCGATCCGAAGGAAGAGGCTCTAGCCCGCAACCGATAAGGCCGCTCCGGACCTTTCCGGGGGGAGATCTCCATGTCCACCCGAATCCTCTTCGTGGATGACGACCCCAACGTGCTGGCCGGATTCCGCCGCATGCTCCACTCCATGCGTTCGGAATGGGCCATTTCGTTCGCGTCGAACGGTCCGGAGGCCCTGGCCCTGCTCGAGCGCGAGCCGCACGACGTGGTCGTTTCGGACATGCGGATGCCGGGCATGGACGGCGCCGAGTTCCTGCAGAAGGTGCGGGAGAGAAGCCCGGAGACCATTCGCATCATCCTCTCCGGCAACTCGGATCGGGAGACGATCCTCCGCTCGATCGGCCCGACCCACCAGTTCCTGAGCAAGCCGTGCGAGCCGACCGTGCTCAAGGAGACGATCCTCCGAGCGGAGGCGCTCAGCACGCTCCTGTCGGATCCGTGGCTCAAATCCGTCGTGGGGAGCACGAGCGTGCTGCCCAGCGTTCCGGTTCTCTTCACCGCCATGGTCGAGGAGCTCCAGAAGCCGTCCTGCTCGATCCAGAGCATCGGCGACATCGTGAGCCAGGATCCGGGCATGACCGCGCAGGTCCTTCGACTCGTCAATTCCGCGTATTTCGGCCTTCGCCGCGAGATCTCCAGCCCGGCCGACGCCGTCAGCTATCTGGGCCTCGGCACGGTGACCTCCCTGGTTCTCTGCTCGCACATCTTCAAGCAGGTGGATTCCCACGTCGCAAGCTGGCTCGGGCTGGATTCCATCTGGCGCCACGCCATGAACACCGGAAGGCTGGCCCGGGACATCGTGGAGCGCCGGGGCGGGGACACACGAACGAGGGACGACGCGCTCGCCGCCGGGCTCCTCCACTCCGCCGGTCGATTGATCCTGGCCGTCAATTTCCCTGAGGCCTACGAGTCGGCCGTGATCCTGAGCCAGGGCGGAACGATGACACTCTGCGACGCGGAAAGGACCCTCATGAATGTGACGCATGCCGAGGTCGGCGCGTACCTCCTGGGGATCTGGGGCCTTCCCAACGCAATCATCGAGGCTGTGGCCTATCACCACGCGCCGTCGGAGTGCGTTCATCGCCGGTTTTCAACGCTGACCGCCGTGCACGCGGCTTGCGCGCTCGATCGGGAGGCTTGCGGCGGCAAGGGAGAAGCAGCGGGCGCCGATCGGGAGCAAGCCGCTCCAGGCGCCATCCTGGGAGGGGCGGGCCATGCGGGCCTGGACCTCACGTATCTGGAGTCGGTGGGCATGGCCGAGCAGGTCCCGATCTGGCGCGGAATTCGGGATGAGCTGGCCGGAATCGAGGAGGTTTCCTGTGACCAGGAGAATCCTGCTGGTCGATGACGAGCCGTTGGTGCTGGACACCTATCGGCGGCTTCTGGAGAAGCGGTTCGAGGTGGAGACCGCCGAGAGTCCCAAGAAGGCGTTCGACGTCCTCACGGCCCAGGGGCCCTTTGCGGTGGTGGTTTCGGACCAGCGCATGCCGGGCATGAGTGGAGTTGAATTCCTGAGCAAGGTGCGGGAAAAGACGCCCGACACGATTCGCGTCATGCTGACGGGGTACGGCGGACTCGACTCGGCCGTCCGGGCGGTGAACGAGGGCAACGTCTTTCGCTTCCTGACCAAGCCCTGTCCGGCCGAGGACCTGATTGCGGTCCTCGACGCCTCGGTCGATCAGTACGCGCTGGTGACGGCGGAGCGCGAGCTTCTCGAGAAGACCCTGGCGGGAAGCACCCGCGTCCTGACCGAGATCCTCAGCCTGGTCAACCCCGGCGCCTTCGGGCGCGCTGCGCGGATCCGCCAGTACGTTCGACACATGGCCGCCCGGCTGGGAGTGGGTCATCTGTGGCAGTTCGAGCTGGCCGGGCTTCTTTCACACATCGGATGCGTCACCCTGTCTCCGGACACGTTGGAGAAGGCCTGGGCGGGACAGACCCTGACCGCCCAGGAGGCGGACATCTACGCGCGGCACCCGTCGGTCGGGAGCGCTCTTCTGTGCAACATCCCGCGCCTCGAGCCGGTCGCTCGCATGATCGCGCGCCAGCAGGGGCCGGTGGCGTCCAGCGAGGACGAGGATCCCGCGGTCATTCTGGGCGGAGACATGTTGCGCCTCGCGCTGGCCTTGGACCAGCGCATCGCCAGTGGCCGCAACCTGGCCATCGCCCTGGCCGACCTCAAACGGGACGGGGCGAACTTCTCGGCCCGGCTCCTTCAGACCCTCGAGGACCTGAAGATCGAAGAGCGGTTGCCGGCCCGGCAGATCGTGTCCGTCCGGCAGCTCGCGACCGGCATGATCCTGGACGAGGACGTGTACTCAAAGACCGGGATTCTCCTGGTCTCCAAGGGACATGAAGCCACCACGCCGGTCATCCTGCGGCTCCGCAACTTCGCCGAGACCGTGGGCGTGATCGAACCGCTTCGCGTGCAGGTCGTCGAGGACGACGGGATGCTCGAGGCGGCGTGAAAGAGGAAGCGATGAACGAAAGCGACCGAGATCTCCCAGGACATGACGACGCCGGGGCCGGTGCTCCTGGTGGCCACGCAGCCCGTCGAACTCGCGCCGGCTTCACCGGGGTGGAGGATGACGGCGCCACGCCCGGCACGGTCCTGCTCGTGGACGATGAGCCCGGTGTGACGGCCGCGCTTGCTCGCGCCTTTCACAAGGAGCCCTGGAGAATCCTGGAGGCGCGTTCCGGACCGGAGGCCCTCCGCGTGATGGAACGGGAGCCGGTCGATGTGATCATCTCCGACGAGGAAATGCCCGGGATGTCCGGCGGCGAGTTGCTCTCCGAGGCCCGGCGCCGCTTTCCCGAGGCGGTCCGGATGGTCCTGACCGGTCGGGCCCGGATGGATGCGGTCATCCGGGCGATCAATGAAGGAGAGATCTACCGGTTCCTGCTCAAGCCCTGCCATGAAGGCGATCTCCGGCTCAACATCCGGCAGGCACTGGAGCTGAAGGCGCTGCGCAGCGAGAACAGGACGCTGTCCGAGACCGTCCGGGTGCAACGCTCACTGCTGCAGGAGTTGGAACGCCAGAATCCCGGCATCACCCGGGTCGAGAGGGACGCCGACGGCGCGATTGTGATCGACGAGGAGTGAACGAGGCGGGGACTCGCGGGCCGCCGGCGGGCGCCAGGGTCGGCGCGGTGCCGGCTCGGTTCTGGCACGGAACGGGCAGACTCCGTCAAGCAGCCAAGGCGGCAAGAGCGTTGGGCCTGAGGTTCGTGGGATATCTGGAGATCCCGGCGAGCCTCGGTCTGGCCCTGCTCTCCCTCTGGCGGGATCCAAATCGGCGTCTGCCTCACGACCGCGTCGTCCATTCGGCGGTTCTCGATGTCTCGCGCCGGGCGCGGCGGGCCGATCGCGACCCCGGCAGGCGCGCGCACGCCTCGAGGTGAATTGGTCCTGCCTTCGGGCGTGATGGCCGGGTTGGGCGCACTGGCGGGGTTGTGCGTGCTGGCCACGTGGCCCGTCCCCCACGAGTTCCGTTCGTTCCTCAAGGATCCAACGGAGCTCCGTAGAGCCGGCCGAGCTTCACCGATTCGATTCGCTGATTCCGGATCGTTCATGGTATAATCGACACGCGTCCCGCGGCCTTGGCGCAGTGCATCGGCTCTGGTGGTGCACGACAGGCGTGCGGGCAGGGACAGGGTCGCTCCGCTCCACGACGCTCCTCCAGGGCTGATCGATCCCCAGGCTCAGATCCGGTTGGAGGCGTCATCGAATTTTCGCCCTGAGCGAAGGGAGAGGTCAAGATCATGAACTTTGTTCGCGAACTCGTGCGGCTGCCCGTCCATTCCGGGGGCCGCGATACCGCTCCTGCATCGCCCGGCCCGTTTCCCCGGCGGGATGCCCCAGGCAGAGGATTCGCCGGAGCCTTTTTCGTGGTCGCGGTCTGGATGCTGATGGCCACCCGGCCTGAGTTGTCGATGGCCCAGGCCTTCAACGTCAGCCTCCGACTCGACTTCCCGACCGGGTCGGGTCCCCGCTCGGTTGCCATCGGAGATGTGAACGGCGATGGGAAGCCTGACCTCGTGGTGGCCAACTTCAATTCCAGCACGGTGTCGGTGCTGCTGGGCAACGGCGCGGGCGGGTTCGGGACCAAGACTGACTTCCCGACCGGGACGTATCCCCAGTCGGTTGCCATCGGAGATCTGAACGGCGATGGGAAGCCCGATCTCGCGGTGGCCAACTACTTTTCCAGCACGGTGTCGGTGCTGCTGGGCAACGGCGCGGGCGGATTCGGGGCGAAAACCGACTTTGCGACCGGGTCGAATCCCCAGTCGGTTGCCATCGGAGATCTGAACGGCGACGGGAAGCCCGACCTGGTGGTGGCCAACAACGGTTCCAACACGGTGTCGGTGCTGCAGGGCAATGGCGCGGGCGGGTTCGGGACGAAGACCGATTTCGCGACCGGGTCGCATCCCTGCTCGGTTGCGATCGGGGATGTGAACGGCGATGGGAAGCCCGACCTGGCGGTGGCCAACTCCCAATCGTTCACGGTGTCGGTGCTGCTGGGCAACGGCGCGGGCGGGTTCGGGACCCGGACCGACTTCCCGACCGGCACGATTCCCAACTCGGTCGCGATTGGGGATGTGAACGGCGATGGGAAACCCGACCTGGCGGTAGCCAACGAGGCTTCCAACACGGTGTCGGTGCTGCTGGGCAACGGCGCGGGCGGGTTCGGGACCAAAACCGACTTCGCGACTGGAACGAATCCTGTCTGGGTCGCGATCGGGGATGTGAACGGCGACGGGAAGCCCGACCTGGAGGCGGCCAACATGGGTTCCAACACCGTGTCGGTGCTGCTGGGCGACGGCGCGGGCGGGTTCGGCGCCAAGACCGACTTCCCGACCGGGTCGGGGTCGGAGCCCGCCTCAGTCGCGATCGGGGATGTGAACGGCGACGGGAAGTCCGACTTGGCGGTGGCCAACAACGGTTCCAACACGGTTTCGGTGCTGCTGGGCAACGGCGCGGGCGGGTTCGGGACCAAGACCGACTTCGCGACCGGCAAGAATCCCAACTCGGTCGCGATCGGGGATGTGAACGGCGATGGGAAGCCCGACCTCGCGGTGGTCAACTTCAATTCCAACACGGTGTCGGTGCTGCTGGGCAATGGCACCGGGGGGTTCGGCACGAAGACCGACTTCGCGACCGGCACGAATCCCTTCTCGGTTGCCATCGGTGATGTGAACGGCGATGGGACGCCCGATCTCGCGGTGGCCAACTCCGGTTCCAACACGGTGTCGGTGCTGCTGGGCAATGGCACCGGGGGGTTCGGGAAGAAGACCGACTTCCCGACCGGCATCACTCCCTACTCGGTCGCGATCGGAGACGTGAACGGCGATGGGAATCCCGATCTCGCTCTGGCCAACTACGGTTCCAACACGGTGTCGGTGCTGCTGGGCGACGGCGCGGGCGGCTTCGGGACCAAGACCGATTTCGCGACCGGGTCGCATCCCTACTCGGTTGCGATCGGGGATTTGAACGGCGACGGGAAGCCCGATCTCGCGGTGGCCAACGGCGGTTCCAACACGGTGTCGGTGCTGCTGGGCAACGGCACGGGCGGGTTCGGGACCAAGACCGATTTCGCGACCGGGTTAGGTCCCGAATCGGTCGCGATCGGGGATGTGAACGGCGATGGGAAGCCCGACTTGGCGGTGGCCAACACTAGTGCCAACACGGTGTCGGTGCTGCTGGGCAACGGCGCGGGCGGGTTCGGGACGAAAACTGACTTCGCGACCGGAGCGAATCCCTACTCGGTTGCGATCGGGGATTTGAACGGCGACGGGAATCCCGACCTGGCCGTGGCCAATGCCAGTTCCAATACGATGTCGGTGCTGCTGGGCAACGGCGCGGGCGGGTTCGGGACCAAGACCGACTTCGCGACCGGGACCGCTCCCTACTCGGTCGCAATCGGGGACGTGAACGGCGATGGGAAGCCCGACCTGACGCTGGCCAACCAAATTTCCAACACGATTTCGGTGCTGCTGGGGCTCGCGCCGACGCGAACGGTCCTGGCGGCCGGCCCGAACCCGGCGGTCCTGGGCTCCCCTCTCACGCTGACCGCAACCACTTCGGTGCCGGCTCCGGGCTATGGCACCCCTACCGGCACGGTGAGCTTCTTCGACGGCACGACCCTGCTCGGCACCTCTCCGGTGAACGGCGGCGTGGCCGGCCTGGCCCTCTTCGCCCCCTATCTCGGGGACCGCGTGATCACCGCGCTGTACCAGGGGGACGGCAAGTTCCTCGGCAGCTTCGCGGCCGCGCGGGCGCAGCGCGTGACCGCGACCGCGATCCCGTTGATCAGCGGCATCACGGACGTGAAGAACGACCAGGGGGGCCAGGTCCGCCTGCGCTTCCTGGCCAGTCCTTTTGACCGACTGGGTTCAGGCGTCCCGATCGTCCACTACGACGTCTTCCGCCGGATCGGTGCAACGTCCCTGCTGCGATCGCGCAGCGAGACGAGCGCCTCCTCCAAGCCGGCCAGGGGCGCGAGGGTTTTGGTGGATGGCTGGGACTTCGTGGCCACCCTGCCCGCGCGCGCGGACTCGGCCTACAACCTCGTGGTGCCGACGCTGGCCGACTCCAATACCGCCGGATCGCACCTGGCGACCTTCTTTGTCAGCGCGGCGACGGCCGTGCCCGGCGTCTTCTATGACTCTGCGCCCGACTCAGGCTACTCGGTCGACAACCTTCCGCCGGCTCCGCCCAGCGGGTTCGACGGATACTATGCCAATGGCTCGAATCTCCTACACTGGCACCCCAACACCGAGGTGGACCTCTGGTACTACCGGATCTACCGGGGAAGCACGCAGGATTTCATGCCGGGGCCGGACAATCTGGTCGGCACGGAGAGCGACACCAGCTTTGTGGACTCCGGGCCTTCGGGAAGCTACTACAAGCTTTCGGCCGTCGACGTGAATTACAACGAGGGAGGGTACGCTTCCTTCGGTCCGACCTACCCGGTGGGCGCTTTGGGCGGTGGGGCAGCGGTCTTCGCTCTGGAGGGGGCGCGGCCCAATCCATCCTCCGGGAGATCGCTCAAGGTCGTCTTCATGCTGCCGAACGGAACCCCCGCGCGTCTGGAAGTGCTGGACGTGAGCGGGCGCCGACTGCTGGACCGCGAGGTCGGCTCGCTCGGCGCCGGGGAGCACATCGTGGACCTGGCTGCGAACGATCGGCTGGCCGCGGGGCTGTACCTCGTGCGCCTGACGCAGGGCGCGCAAGAGAGCGTGCTGCGCGCGGTGGTCCTTCACTGACCCGTTGATGATCGACCCCTCCCCGATCAGGCTCGCGCCGGTGGGGAGGGGTCGGATCCACTCCGTGGGCGCTCTCCCCATGACGGAAGTGGGAGTCTCCTCCGCGGAAAGCGCGGAAAGGGCCTCCCTTGACATCCGGACGCTGGTTTCGAAGCCGTTCGCTCTTGGAGCAGGATGGCGCTCCCCTCCGCGCGGAGCGCGGAGGGTCGGTCCTCCTCCGGGGTCGCGCGTTCGCGCTCCGTCCTCCGCTTCGCTCCGGACCTCGGCCCCCTTCGGGGGCCTCGCCCTCCGTCCGCCCTAGCGCGCTCGCTTCGCTCGCAGACACCCTTCCGCCCCGCCTCCGCAGCAGGAAGCTCCCAGCCATCGCGTCGAGAACGATCGTCTCCAGAATCGCGCCTCATGATCGGCCGGATCCTGCGTTCCTGCTCCAAGTCGCATCGAGAGCGACCGTCCCCGGAATCGCGCCTCCCTCCCGGACGAATCCGTTGGGAGACGACGAGGGCGCGGATCCAATGAATTCACCCACCCGATTTCCTGAAGGACCTCGATAACAGGCGCGGATCAGCATGGTCGCCCCGGAACATCCGGCGACAGAGATCACCGTGATTGCGGATCAAAGGCCAAGCCGCGCCAGAATCCGCCGGATCTGGCCCGCCGGGTCTCCGTGAGAAGCGATCGTCTCCGCCCGCCATCCGAGCGCCCGGGCGGCAGCGACGTTCTCGGCGAGGTCGTCGAAGAACAGGATCTCCTCCGGCCGCGCTCCGGCCTGCCGGGCGCATTTCACAAAGATCTCCGACTCGGGTTTCACACAGTCCAGCTGATGGCTGCCGAAACGGAGGTCGAGGGAGAGAAAAGCGGGGTACTGCGGCTCTCCGCGGTCCTGCCGGATCGCAGTCGGCACTCCGTCCCCGGACTCCATCCCCTTCTCGCGCCGCATTGCGGGCTCCGTCCCACCCTCGCGCCGCGTCTCGTCCCCGCGCCGTGCCTCGTCTCCGGACATCAAATCCCAGTGCCGCTCATTGGTGTTGGAAAGGCAGGCCGTCCGGATCCCGGCGGAGCCAAGATCGCGGACGATCGCGGCGGCGCCGGGAACCTCGTCCAACAGCCAGGCGTCGTGGATCCGAGCCGCCTCCTCGAAGGTGAAGAGATGACCTCCGGTCGCCTCGACGAAAC
The DNA here is from genome assembly GCA_963833505.1 of Candidatus Eiseniibacteriota bacterium. Lineage (GTDB taxonomy): Bacteria > Eisenbacteria > RBG-16-71-46 > CAIMUX01 > CAIMUX01 > CAWHYG01. Next base: position 501,848 of record CAWHYG010000005.1, read on the forward strand.
ACTCCAGGAATGCGGGCGTGGTGATCCGGCCGCGTTGATACCGATCGACGACCGGCCGGAACCGGGACGCGAAATCGGACCCCTCAAGCTCCGGAGACCAGCGGACCCCGGCGCGGGCGCAGGTGTCCTTCCAGCCGGGAGAGACCCGGACGATGACGCCGCCGAGATCGAAAATGACGAAATGTATACCTTCCGGGGCGGGCATGGCTCGCAGCGTAGCACGCTCTGGAGCGCGGGGCGTGTGATTACGAGCGGCGCGGCCCGCAGGGGCCATGGCGGCGAGTTGGCGCGCGCAGTGGCCACCCAGTTTGCGACTACGAACGCCTTGCGAGCAGTGCTCAAGTCGCAGTTTGAGCCGAAATGGCACCTTGCCGAGCGACTCGTCGCAGCGTCCCTTGCCGCCGCCGAGTCGCCGAAGGGTCCGCCTGTTCTCAGATCCGGAACTCGGTGCCCCTTCCCGCCGCGAGAGCCAAGCGATAGACCCGATCCGCGGTGGCCGCGTCCTGCACCGCCAGTCCGACCGACTTGAAGATCGTGATCTCTTCGCGGGAGCGCCGGCCCGGCTTGAGGCCGGCGACGACCTCGCCGAGCGAGGCTTCGAGGTGGCTTTCCTTCATCGCGCCCTCGCGGATGGCCAGGATGATCTCACCCGCTTCGGCCAGACAGGCCGGGAGATGATCGACTACCACGCGGGAACGCCGCATCGCTTCGGCGTCGAGCTCACGCGCGTCGGGCGAGTGGGCGCCGACGCCGTTCACATGCGTCCCGGGCCGAAGCTGGGCGCCTTCGAAGAGCGGTGTCCGGCTCGAGCTGGCCGCCACCACGATATCGGCGCGGAGGCACTCCAGCGGATCTTCGGTGGCGGTCACGGGGATGCTGAGCTTCGCGGACATTTCGGCGGCGAAGCTCTCGCGCGCCTCCCGGATCGGATCGAAGACCACGGCGCATTCGATCGGCCGCACCTCGCAGACGGCCCAGAGCTGGGTTCTCGCCTGCGCGCCCGCGCCGAAGAGGCCGACCGTCCGCGCGTCCTCACGCGCCAGGTAACGCGTGGCCACTCCGGAGGCCGCGCCGGTTCGCACGGCGGTCAGGTATCCCGCGTCCATGAGCGCGAGCAGGCTGCCGTTTCGGGGATCGTTCAAGAGCAGCGTGCCGATCGTGGTCGGCATTCCGAATCGCTCGGGATTGTCAGGGTAGACGGTCACGACTTTGACCGAAAGGACGCCTGGGTCGCCCGCGATGCAGGCCGGCATGGCCAGATGGACGCCATGGTGATCGGGCAGGCGGATCACGGTGCGCTGTGGCATCGAGACCTTCTCCTGAGCCAGACGGCGGAAGCCGTCCTCGACCGCGTCGATGGCCTCGCGCATGGTGAGCACCGACTCGACGTCGGAACGGGTCAACAGCAGCGGCATGGATCCACCCCTTTCTCCGGGTCTCACCCCGGAATTCTCGCGGCGCTCGGAGGCCCGGCGGGCGCGCGCGCCTCCTCCAGGATCGCACGGCAGACCTCGGCGGGCGAGATGCTTCCCATGCAGTCGCACGCCTGTCCGCGCCGGCAACGGCGGCAGGAGCGATCGGCGGTCAGGACGCGGGCCCGCGGCCCGAGAGGCGCCCACCGGGCCGGCCAGACCGGCCGAAAGGGAGCATACAGGCCGATGGCGGATCTCCCGAGCGCGGCGGCCAGATGGAGCGGGCCGGTGCTGCAGGCCACGACTCCGCCGGCGGCGGCGATGAAGGAGATCAGCTCCGTGACGGTGAGCGCGCCGGTCAGATCGACCAAGTTCCCTCGCGGTTTCTGAGGGCCGCCGGCGGCGGGCCGCGCTCGCGTCGCGCCGTGACGCTCCAGAAGCCCGCGCATCGATTCCCCTTCCTCGCGGGAGCCGGTGATGAAAAGCGAGAACCGATCCGGAGGCAAAAGACCGATCAACTCGCTCATGCGGTTCAGGCCCCACTTGCGGGCGCTCCCGTGGGACCGGGGATGCAGGATCAGATTGAAGCGATCGCGCGACAGAAGGCCGGCCAGATCGGGGGGCAAAGGCATGAGTTTCGTCAGCCCGTAAGAGCGCCCGATCCGATCCAGGGTCCAGGGAGGCTCTCGATTTCCGGCTTCCTTCTCCAGCCCTTCGAGCAGCCGCAGGTTCAGCTCGGCCTCGTGCTGATTCGATCCCTTCCGGGGAACGGACGGACGGCGATTGCAGTAGAGCCAGTGAAACCACCGATGGCTGCTGCCGATCCGGATCGGAATTCGAGCGGTCGAGGCGGCGCGCGCGATCTCCTTCCGCGGAAAGAGATGCAGGATGACGTCGGCGCCCACGCGAGCCAGCGTTGCTCCCTCGTCCCAGGCCAGGAACGAATCCACATGCTCGCAGGCTTCCACGACCGGGCGTGTATAACTTCTTCCGAGAAAGACGATGCGGCAGGAAGGGAAGCAGAGACGCAGCCGGGCGGCGACCGGAAGAGAAAGGACGACGTCGCCGATTCCATCCGACCGGCTGAGGAGAAACGTCCGAGAAGGTTCGGTGGCGGGCATCAGGAGGCCCTGCTGCCCGGCGGCGATGTGCCTGCGCCCCGGCCGGCGTCCCCGCCTGCGCCTTGGCCCTCAACCCGCCCTGCATCCACGCCTTGACCTGAGCCTCGACGGGTATCTCTATTCGTTCCCCGGTCCGCGCTTTCCGAGCCCGTTCGGTCTTCCGGCGAGGAATCCGTATCGGAGCGTTCGAGGCAAAGCTGGCGCAGCTTGGCGTACTTCAGGAAGGTGGCGTGGGCCGAGATCACGGCGATCACGAACCCGTGGAATCCATCGAAGCAGCCCAGCTCGAGCGCATAGGAGCGGAGAAACTTCCACGGCGGACGGAAGAGGAGCCCGGCCGAGGTACGTCGCTGGCCGGCCAGGAAAGCCTCCCGGGCCATCACGTCCGTGAAATAGTTGACCTGCTCGAGGTGCTGGCGGATGGAATGATACGAGTAGTGCAGCAGGTCTCCGCGGAGGTGAGCGGTGTCGGTTCCCGGCTCGAGAACGTAGCGATCGTGGGGATTCACGCCCGCCCATCTTCCCTTGCGCCGGTCCCACAAGCGCAGCTTGCGGTCGGGATACCATCCCGAATGTCGGATCCAGGTGCCGCAGTAGGAAGTGAGCCGGTTGAACGTGTATCCGTCGTGCTTCCAGTCGTGCTTGACCGCGCGGATGCTCTCCCGGAGGTCGCCGGACAGGGCCTCGTCGGCGTCGAGGGAAAGGACGTGCGGATGATGCGCCTGCTCGGTCGCCCAGCTCTTCTGCTCCACGTGGCCAGCGAAAGGATGAGCGACGAAACGGGCTCCGAATCGCCGGGCGATCTCTTCCGTCCGATCGGTCGAGAAGGAGTCGACGACGAGCAGGTCGTCCGCCAGATCGCCGAGCGATTCGAGGCACCGCCCGAGGTTGGCCTCTTCGTTGAAGGTGATGACCACGACCGACAGACGGACCATGGATGGAAATCCTCGATTTCAGCCGGAGCCGAGACCGGCCCTTCGGGGCGTCCTACGGCTTCGCAGCATGCCCGCCGGAGCGGCGAAGCGCAACGCCGACTTGTGCCGGCGGCCCGGTCCAACCGATCGCGGAGGCGAAGGTCTCGCGGTTGATCCGAACGAAGTTGCCGCTTCGGAGGGAATGGCGGCCTTCGGGAGCGCGGCGGTCTGTGGGCGGCCGGGCCTGGGTTCTCAGGAACTCCAGGGAACAGACCTGAAATCGAGAGGCGTTCCCTGGTATCATCCGCCGGTCCGCCGCCTGGAAGACCGAACCGGCTCGTCAATCGGGAGGCCATCATGCCGCAGCTCTGGCCGCGTCCGCCTTGGCGGCCGCCATATCCGGCCGGGCGGATCCGGTAGCGATGTCCGCGAGGCGATTCCGACCTGCCTGGCTGCCCTATGTGGCGCCGATCGCAACGTTCCTGATTCTGACGTCCGTGGTGGCGTGGTTGTCGAGGCTGGCGGGTTCGAGCTCTCCTGCATGGTACCCGCCGGCTCTTGTCGTCCTCCTCATGGTCGTGGCGGTCGTGGCCTGGTTCTGTCGGTCGACCTGGATCGATCTCCTGCCGATGCCGCGGACCGGAGGCTGGATCGTCTCGATCCTGACCGGGCTCGCCGTGACCGCATTCTGGATCGCGGCCCAAGGACACTATCCGAGGCTGCCGCTCTCGGGCGCGCGCATGGGATTCGATCCGGATTTTCTCCCGGGCGCGACCCGCTATGAGTTCCTCGTGGTGAGGCTGATGGGGCTGGTGATCCTCGTGCCGCTGATGGAGGAGATCTTCTGGAGGTCCTTCCTGATCCGTTGGGCGGTTCGGGAGGATTTCCGAGCGGTGCCGATCGGACGGGTGACTCCCTGGTCGGCGGGAGTGACCGCGGCGCTCTTCGCCCTCGCGCACCCGGAGTGGCTGCCGGCTCTCGCGGCCGGTCTGGTCTGGGCCCTGCTGCTGTGGAGAACCCGCAGCGTGACGGCGTGCGTGATCAGTCACGCGGTGTCGAACCTGTCTCTCGGGATCTACATTCTGGCGACGCGAAGCTGGGGCTTCTGGTAGATCACCTCGCCGGCCCGGAGCTGGGGCTTCTGATGATCACGCCGCCGGCCCGGAGCGCGGTCTCCGGCAAATCCAGTAGGTGCGCGGCACCACGAAGTACTTTGATTCATACGGATCGATGCGGTCCAGCCTCACCAGCTCGAGGTCGGCCCCGGCGAGGAGATCCCGGATTTCCCCGCGGAACCAGCGGCGCTCCTGGATTTCGAATTCAATGCGCCGCCATCGCACGCCCGATCGGCGGAAGAAAGTGAAGCGCGCCTCGCCCAGACCGACGCCGCGCACCTCGCCGTAGACGGTCTCCATGCCCAGGTAGAGGTTGGGTCCCTTCATGATCGAGGATCCGGTGAAGAACTCCGGGAAGTCGAGGTCATCCACCAGATCGAAGATGAAGAGCCCACCCGGCGCCAACGCGGCCCGCACGCGGCGGAAGATGCGGAGCAGGTCCCACTGTCGGATCACGTGGTTGAGCGAATCGAACAGGCAGGTGATGACCCCGGCGGGTTCGGGCAGGCGGAGGGCCAGCAGGTCTTGGACCAGGAACACCGGCGCCGACGACCTGGATCGCCCGCTGTCTTGCGCTACCGGAACCATGACGTGGCCAACCTGCGCACTGCGGGGCATGACGCCGGATCGGGCGCTCTGCGCACTGCGGGGCATGGCGCCGGATCGGGTGCTCTGCGCCTCCGAGTCCTTGGGCGCCTTCGAGCGGGCGCTTCTCCGCGCCACCTGGATCATGGCGGCGGAGCGGTCGACGCCGTAGGTGCTCCAGCTCGGATGGGTGCGGGACCACCAGAAAGCGAACAGCCCGGTGCCGCACGCGGTATCGGCCAGGATCCGATTCGGGCTCCCGTGAATTCGCACGGTCGACTGGATGCGCGGCGCGAGCGCGATGGAGAACGGGCGGGGATAGAGCCCCTGCCATTCGTTGTAGATCTGCGCGAAGTCGCGGTACGGATCCCGGCGCATCTGGAGGCTCTTCTCCTTTCCTGGATGACCCTCGACCCCTCGGCCGCTGCGATGGGTACGACGCGAGCTCGTTCCCAGGACGGTTCCCGCTCCGCCGTCCTGAACCGCGGGCAAATCGCCCCTTCGGAGGCTAGTCGAATTCGGCCAAGCGGGGCAACGGCTTCAAGGGCGCCGGGACCTGGGTCCGGGCCCCCCTTGCCCGCTTCCCCGGAGCGTGCTATCCCTCTTTGCAATCGCGCTCCAGCGATGCGCGGTTCGAACCGGAGGTCTGCAACAAGGAGCCGGCATGGACCAGAAGTGGAGAATCGGAGTCTTGACGGGCGGCGGGGACGTTCCCGGCCTCAACTCCTGCATTCGCGCCCTGACGTTCCGGGCGATCGAGGACGGCCACGAGGTGATCGGGATCCGGAGAGGATGGCGCGGCGTCGCCCACCTGACCCTGGAGGATCCGGAGGCGCTCCGCGAGTGGATGCTGCCTCTGGCCAGGCAGCAGGTCCGCACCGTGGACCGGTACGGCGGCACCTTCCTGCACACCTCCCGCACGAACCCCGCGAAGATCCGGCGGAAGGACCTTCCGGATCACCTGAAGCCCGCCTATCCGGGCACGGATCCGGAGGAGCGGATCGACATCACCCCGCCGATCCTGCGGGCGCTCGATCGCCTGGGCATCACCCACCTCGTCGTGATCGGGGGCGACGACACGCTTTCGTACGCGGCGCGTCTCAACCGGGAAGGCTACCCGGTTGTCGCCGTGCCCAAGACGATGGACAACGACGTCATGGGCACCGACTACTGCATCGGCTTCTCGACCGCGGTGAGCCGAAGCGTCAACCTCGTGACCGAGCTGAGAACGCCGGTCGGTTCGCACGAACGCATCGGCGTCATCGAGGTCTTCGGCCGCTATTCGGGGGAAACCGCGCTCTTCACCGGCTATCTGGCCAGCGTCGATCGCATCGTGATCTCCGAGGTCCCGTTCGATATCACGAAACTGTCCGAGGCCCTGATCGAGGACAAGATGGAGAACCCGAGCCACTACGCCATGCTCGTGATCAGCGAAGGCGCGACGATGGTCGGGGGCGAGATGGTCTTGGGCGGCGAAGAGGACGCGTTCGGCCATCGGAAGCTCGGCGGCATCGGCGACGTGGTCGGAGCGGAGATCAAGCGCATCACCGGTCAAAACGTCATGGTCCAGCGCCTGTCCTATCTCATGCGGAGCGGGGCGCCGGATTCCCTCGATCGGATGGTGGCCTACAGCTACGGCCAGATGGCCTACGAGCTGATCGCCGGGGGCCAGAAGGGGCAGATGGTGGCGATCCACGACGGGCGCTATACCACCGTGCCGGTCGAGATCGCCTCGACCGGAAGGCGCCAGGTGAACGTCCGGGAGTTCTACGACGCCGAGCGGTTTCTCCCGACCATCCGGGGGGTGCGCGGAAAACCGATGTTCCTGTACTGATCGGGCGCAGCCGGAATCCCCGCGTTCCCGGATGGACGTAGGGCGGCCGGCGCAGGAATCTCACCGCGGGGGCGGCCGGCGCGCGAACCCGCGCCATGGTCGGGCCTGGATCTCTCCGCAGATCGAGGGATCAGGCGACGGAAGGGGACGTGCCCAGAGGAGCGACGACAACCGAGGCTCACAAGATCCAGGTCGAGCTGAACGGCCACGCCGTCTCGACCGAAGCCGGCATCAGCATCCGCCGGCTTCTCGAGACGCATCCCCATCCGGGAAAGCTCGATCCGCTCGGCGCGGTCGTCAACGGGCGCCTTCGCTCCCTTGATCACCCTCTCGTCTCCAATTGCCGGGTGACGACGGTCGACTACGCCTCCAAGGACGGCGCCAGCATCTACCGGCGCACCGCCACCTTGATCCTGTGCGAGGCGATGCAAGAGCTCGATCCGCTGTGCAACCCGGTGGTCGGCCAGTCGTTGGCCGGCGGGTACTTCTTCTTCGTCCGGCGGAACGGCGTGCTGTTGCCGTCGCTCGATCCGGATGTGGTCGCGCGCGTCAAGAAAGGCATGTTTCAGATCGTGAAAGAGGACCGGCCGGTCGTGGTGCGCCGGGTGGCGGTCGAGGAGGCCCTGGAGTACTTCACCAGGGCCGGCGCCTTTGACAAGGTGAAGCTGCTCGAGACGACGCGGCGCGCCGAGATCCAGTGGGGCTCGGTCGGAACCTTCCGGGACCTGGTGATCGGACCGCTGGCGCCGGACACCGCCACGATCCGCCGCTTCGACCTGGTTCCGTACGCCTCCGGGATGGTCCTGCGCTTCCCGGCCCGGGAGTTCCAGATCCGGCCCATGCCGCAAACCCAGACCAAGCTCTATGACGCCTACATCGAAACCCGGACCTCGAATGACGAGATGGGCATCTCCAACGTCGGCCAGCTCAATGAAGCGGTCATCGGAGGCACGGTCTCGAGCATCGTCCGCCTGGCCGAGGGTTACCACGAGCGGAAGATCGTGGTCATCGCCGACGAGATCCGGCGGCGCCAGCCGGAGGCCCGGCTGATCCTGGTGGCGGGCCCGTCCGCCTCCGGGAAGACGACCTTCACCAAGCGCCTCTGGGTGCAGCTTCGGGTCCTCGGGCTCCGCCCGACTTCGCTCAGCATGGACAACTATTATGTGAACCGCGCGGACACGCCGAAGCTGCCGAACGGCAACTACAACTTCGAGTCGCTCGAGGCTCTGGACCTGGCGCTCTTCAATGATCACGTGCTGCGGTTGATCCAGGGCGAAGAGGTGGGGACGCCGATCTACTCGTTTTCCCGGGGAGAGCGCCTGGAGAGGACCGTTCCGATGCGCCTCCGGCCGGAAGAGATCCTGATCGTCGAGGGAATCCACTGCCTGAACGAGTGCCTGACCGTCGGCGTCCCCCGGGAGGTCAAGTACAAGATCTACGTCTCCGCGCTGACCCAGCTCTCGATCGACGATCACAGCCGGATCTTCACCTCCGACGTGCGCCTGCTTCGCCGGATCGTGCGGGATCGTATCTTCCGCGGTTATACGACGGCGCAGACCCTCCGCCAGTGGCCCAGTGTCCGTAGCGGAGAGGACCGCTGGATCTTTCCCTTCCAGGAGGAGGCGGACGTCATGTTCAATTCCGCCCTGGTCTATGAGCCGGCCGTGCTCCGGAGCTACGCCGAGCGTTATCTCCTCGAAGTGCCGATCGAGGATCCGGTCATGAGCGAGGCCTACCGGATTCTCAAGTTCCTGCATTTGATCGTGCCCATGTTCGCGGAGGAGGTGCCGCAGAACTCGCTTCTCCGGGAGTTCATCGGCGGGAGCGCGTTCAACTACTGAAAAGTGGACGTCGGCGTGGCGGCGGCGGACGTGCGGCCGAGGGCCGTCAACCGTGAAGGAGAACGAGGCGGAGCGCGTAGCGGCCGAAAGTTCCGCCACAGCGCCACGCGGGTGCCGGGCGGCGAAAGGCAGTGGAGATGGCGTGGCCGACGGCGAGACCGCAAGGCGCCTCGGGTCAAGGAGGGAATCACGATGAGGCGGTCCATTCCTGCCGTTCGAATGCCGTATCTCCCGCTCTGTTGGCTCTTCCTGTCCCTTGGAATCCTGACCGGAAGACCGGGTGCGCTGCGGGCGGCGGACGTGACGACCTCCCAGGGAACCAAGGACTTCCTCTTCGGCGGCACCGCGCGAAAGATCTCCAAATTCGATGGCGGCGTCGGGATGCGCTTCTATCTTCGTGACGGCCTGGCGTTTCGTCCCGAGGTCGATTTCGGCTGGTCCTTCAGCTTGATCAAGCCGAACGAGCTTCCCCATGGCCACCCGGTGCTGACCAACGAGACCCTGAACAACACCGAGGTTTCCCTGCACCTGACGCTGGAGAAGCACCTGGGGGCGATCCGATCCGTGTCGCCCTATGTCGGAGGCATGCTCGAAGGCACGTACATCAATAACAAGACCAAGCCGATGTTCGACCGCAGCCTTGCCGATCAGAACACGAAGGTGACGTACAAGGAGACCGATGGTGGCGCCCTGGGAGTTTTGGGATTCGAGTGGGCCTGGACCTCCTCACTCACGGTGGGAGGGGAATACCGCGCCGGCTTCGAGGTGATCACGCACAAGGAAGAGTGGGAGTTCAACACCGAGCCCGACCAGCTCTATCACGACACGAGGCAGTACTCGTTCGGGTTCAGGACGGCGGCGGCTTTCGTGTCGATCAAGATCTGACAAACAGCCATTCTTCGCGTCGTCGGGGGCTCCGGAGGCCGCCGCTGCGGTCCTCTTCCGAATGAACCCCGATGACGAACGCTGACAATCCGCTGCCCTCCGCCCGCCGCGTCGGATTGGCAGGAATGCCACCCGGTCGGCGGCTCTGTTTGACAAGCGCTGACGGACAACGGCCTGGGGCATGCGGCGGTGGGATTGGCAAAGGCGCCACCCGGTCGGCCGCTTTGTTGCCACAAGGTGGCAGTCAGGTGTCACTTTGGCGAACGAGGGTGAGCCTCCTTGACCATGTTCCGGCAGAAACCTAGCTTGCCGGTGGAAGGACTGATCCGCGCCGGCGCGCGAACCGGATCCGGGAAGGAGCCGTGTCGACGGGCGATCGCGCGGAGGGTCGCGGTAACCGGAGCAAGCTCCGAGCGAAACGGGGAAGAAGCATGACGCCGCATCCGACCTTTGAGGTCTTGATCCTGAACGGAAGACCGGCGGCCGGGAAGTCGGAAGTCATCGAGTTCCTCCGGGAGATTCCGGTCGGGGAGCGGATTCGGCGCTTTCACATCGGCTCCTTCGAGGAGTTCGACGACTTCCCGGTCATCTGGGATCGATTCGAGGACGACGACCTCTGGGAGAAGCACGGCTTTCCGCGGAAGTACTCGGCCACGTCGTTCGAGTTCGCAGGGACGACCCATGCCGGTCACGTCTTCCAAGAGCCCTATTTCTGGCACATCCTGATCGAGAAGCTCTGCCTCCGGTACCAGCGCCGTCTGCGGGATCACCCGGCGCATCTCAGCCACACTACGGCGATCTTTGAATTCGCGCGCGGATCCCAGCACGGAGGCTTCGCAGAAGCGTATCGGCACCTTTCGGAGGCGGTTCTCTCGCGGGCCGCCGTTCTCTACCTGAACGTAGGCTGGGAGGAGTCGGAGCGGCGGAACCTGCGACGTCGCGATCCCGGAAAGCCGGACAGCATTCTCCATCACTCCCTCGAATCGAAGAAGCTGGAGTTTCTTTACCGGGATTCGGACTGGGCGGAGTTCTCCCGGCCGGACGGCGAGTACTTGCGGGTCGACAGGTTCCGGGTGCCGTACGTCGTCTTCGAGAACGAGCCGGAGAAAACCGACCGGCCGGAAACGCTGGGCCCACACCTCGAGGAGGCGTGCGCCCGGCTATGGCAGCTCCGTCACCGGCTCGAGGCAGGCCCGGGCGGAGACCCGGCATGACCAGCCTATTCACCATCATGGCCACGATCCTGGGGGTGGCCCTCTTCCTCCGTTTGTCCGGCAACCCGATGGGTCATCCGGCCGGCTTCCTCCGAAGGCGCATCCTCAACTGGGTGCCGGTCGGGCTCACGTACGCCCTGCTCTACATGGGGCGCTACAACCTCACCGTGGCCAAGAACGCCTTCGGAAACGCGATGTCGAAGGCGGACTTCGGGATCATCTTCGGCTGGGGCACCTTCATCTACGCCTTCGCGTTCATCGTCAACGGGCCGCTGACCGACCGGATCGGAGGCCGCCGCGCCCTGCTCATCGCCGCGATCGGGGCGGCGGCGGCGAACGGGCTTCTCGGCTGGGTGACTCTGGCGCATCCCGCCGGCCGCCTCGTGGCCTGGTTCGTTCTCTTTTACATGCTCAACATGTATTTCCAGAGCTTCGGGGCGGTCAGCATCGTCAAGATCAACAGCGCCTGGTTCCACGTACGGGAGCGGGGCGTCTTCGGCGGACTCTTCGGCATCCTGATCTCGGCGGGCATCTTCCTGGCCTATCAGGTCGGGCAGGCCATCGTGGACGGCCTACACACCAGCTTTGACGCCGCGGGCCACCGGGTGATCTCGCCGCCCTACTGGGTGTTCTTCATCCCGGCCGGCCTGCTCGTGCTTTCGGCCGCGTTGGATCTGCTCCTGGTCAAGGACGATCCCCGAGCGGCCGGCCATCCCGCGTTTGATCTCGGCGACGCCTCCAGCGGAACCGGCGATTCGCCTGATCCGGTGATCACGACCCTCCGCCGCGTCGTCACCAACCCGATCATCCTGACGATCGCGGCGATCGAGCTGTGCACGGGCGCAGTGCGGCAGGGCGTCATGCAATGGTACATCATCTTCAGCAATGAACGAGGCTACCTGCACGATTTCTTCATTTCGAGGAACTGGGGCCTGGTGCTATTCTTGGCCGGATCCCTGGGAGGCATGACCTCCGGCTGGCTGTCCGATCGGGTGTTCGGATCGAGGCGCGGACCCGTGGCGGCGCTGTTCTACGCCGTCGTGCTGGCGTCCTTGCTGGTCATGAACGGCGCGGTGGGATCGCGATGGGCCCTGGGGATCTGCGCCGTGATGATCTCCTACTGCGTGATCGGAATCCACGGGGTGCTGTCCGGAACCGCGACGATGGATTTCGGCGGGTCGAAGAACGCCGCCACCACGGTCGGCCTGATCGACGGCTGCGTCTACCTGGGCACCAGCATCCAGTCTCTTGGTCTCGGATTCCTTACCGAGAAGTCCTGGGCCTATTGGGCCCCGTTTCTGACGCCCTTCGCGCTGATCGGCCTGAGCCTGGCGTTCCGGATCCGCGGCGCCCTGCCGAAAAGGGCCGGGCCCGCGGGGTAGCGGGCCGGCCCTGATGGGTCGTCTGGCCCGTTCGGTTACCTCACGATCAGAATCCGGGCTGTGATCTGCCGCTGGCCTGCGTCCAGTCGGGCGAAGTGGATGCCAGCCGGTAGAGCCAGACCGTGGTCGCTGACGGGGAAGCTCAGGCTGTGCGAAGACCCGGCCGCGAACTCGCCTTGATAGAGAGTCGCTTCCAGCCGTCCGTCCGGAGAGAACAACCGAAGGGAACCGGTCGCCCGCGACGGCGCCGAGTAGGTCAGGGTCAGCAGGCCATGCGCGGGATTCGGTGTCGCCCGCAGCGTCCATCCGGTGGAACGGAACGGCTCGGGCGACGACACGCCGGAAACCAGGTTCCCCGTGCCTCCGGCGTACCGATACCGCATCGCGAACTCCTGGAAGTACTGGTCGGCGACCCCGAAGTCATGGACGATGATCATGTTCTCGTCGTTCTGGTTCTCGGCGTCGGATGACCAGTTGGGGGAGCCGGTGATCACCGTGAGGTTGGCGTTGTGCAAGCTCGCGTCGACGATCATGTACTTCTCGTGCAGCGTGCCCGCCTCCTGATCCAGCCAGACGTCAGCCGGCGGATTCCAGGGCGCGGGACCGATCCCCTTCATGTTGGCATAGACGCTGTACTGGTCGCTTCCTTCCGAGGAGTCGAAGACTCCGCGAAGAGCGAAGTTCGGGACGCCGTAGTACTTCGCCTGCATGGCGCCGGCCAGATCCGTCCTTGTGAACGTGTTGATGCAAAAGTAGATCCACTGATCGGCCTGCTGAACCTGTTGGATCGCCGCCTGCATGATGCCGTCGGTCGGACTGAAGTACACCTCCACCGGAACGCCGTTTACGTTTGCCCGGCGCGGAGTGACGTCCTGCTTGTTGGCGCCGAAGCGACTCTGCGTGGGGTCCGGCGTCTGGGTGGAAGATCCCCACATCTGATCGAACTCCGCCTGGTAGATGGTGCAGAGGGCCGCGTCCTGGAAGAGAATGACGTTCTGGGCGTCGGAGTAGGTCCCTTCCTCGGTCACGTTGTAGGACCCGGTCATCAGCCAGTCGTCGCTTCCGTCGGGGCTTCCGTTCCGGTGGTCGAAGATCCAGAACTTGTTGTGCATCAGCTCGCTCCCGGAATTGTTTCCGAACGAGTCGTCGATGACCGGGATTCCCGCCGCGATGAGGTCTTCGACCCCCTGCTGGTAGGGACTCCGATTGTCATAGATGAACCGGATCTGGACGCCCCGTTGCCTGGCGCTGATCAGCGCGTCCGCTACGTTGCTCAGGTCAAACGAGTACAGGCAAACGTCGATGGAGTACCGGGCGGCGTTGATCTGTTCGATCAGCTTCTGCGCCAGGTCGACATTGCCCGACGCGGGATATCCGTTGGCCAGGGAATCGTCCACGCTCTTGTTGAAGTACACGATGATGTGCCCGCTGCACTCCGGTCCCGATGCGGAACAGAACAGAATGGTCGCCCGTCAGGGTCCGGTCCCCCTGGTCGGCAGATTGGACGCGGTAGTGGTAGATGGTGGCCGGAGACAGGCCGCTCACCACCAGGGCATGCGAGGTGACCGGGGTCAGGTCGACCACCGAGCCCAGCTCGTACCCGCTCGTCAGGCCGTAGTCCACCTCGCTCGAGGCCGGCACGTCGGTCGTCCAGGTGATCGTCACCTGATGGGCCTCGAGGCCGGTCTCGACCGGTCCGGAGACGATTTGCGGTCCGGAATGCAGGATGATGTCGGCCCCGCTACGAGGCAGGACTTCATAGTCGCTGGTGTAGGGAGAGGTCAGGTCGTACTGCTTCAGGACGGCCACCAGGTCGAAAGGCCCGGCCGGAGGAAGCAGATTCTGCACTCCGGTGTCGGAGTCGATGTACATCGTGCACGTGCCGGTCGAGTCCGTCAGGGTGACGGAGGTGTTTCCGGCCCAGCTTCCGGACCAGGTCACGTTGTTGAGCCGCACCAGTCGGCTTTCGTTGGGCTCGCAATTGTTGGTCTGAAAGGTGTGCGCAGCCTGCCAGCAGGTGAGAACCATGGGCGCGGGAACCACGTGGTTCGCGCCGACCTTGGTCCAGGTGGTCATGTCGATTTCGGTGTTTCCGTGGTATTGGTCGATTGTGCCTCCGACCTGGAAGGAATCACCGAGCGTGAAGGTGATGGGAACGGCCGCGTTGTAGATCTCGATCCCGCCGGTGGCGTCCTCAAGCCAGACGTCGGTGTAGGTGGACGTAAAGGTGCCCGTTCCGGCCGTGACGGTGCCGGCGACGGAGACCGTGGTGCCGATCGTGTAGGGGCTGAGGGGCTTTCCATTGGAGTCGTTGCAGTGAAGGTCTCCGATGGGCACGGCGTGCGCGGAGGCGGCAAGCAGGGCGGACAGGAGGAGAACGGGGAGCAGCCTCCGAACGAGAGAACCGTTTCGGGCCCACGGAGCGGCAGAGAACGCCATAGGGTCTCCTTTCGTCTGGATGGTGACATCGAGATGACGACTGTGTGAAGCCAGGTGACGGAGTTCGCGGATGCAGTATAACACGGCTTGCGCGGTGGGTGACCGCAACGGACGTGTACATTTCGCGTGAAAGCTGCGGAAGATCATGAACGCGAACGGAATGGCGCACGGCGGTTGGAGGTCCGGTCACCTAAACGTCACTTGACGCGCTTTCTTTGGCGGTGCGCGGGAACACGACAGGCGACAGACACGCCGAAAAGCGGCGCCCTGGCTCGGCTCGGTCCGCGACCTCGGGGCAGGTGCGCGTGGGCGGCGTGAGCACGAGCCGGCCGCGGTCGTGCTGCGGTGATAGCGTTCCGCCCTTAAGGCTCCACCGGCGCCGACAACGACGCCAGAAAGTCGTGCCAGGCGGTCGCGACGTCCGTGCCGAGGTTCTTCCGGCAGGCGCCGGCCAGCGACCGGCCGTCTTCAACGCCGAGCAGCATGGCCTGGAAGCCGGCGGGATCGCGATCGTGGAGAAATTGCACAAACATCGCGGATTGCCGGTATAACGCGTGGACGCTGACGCCTGCGCTCGCGCCGAAACCCCTCGAGAGCAGTGAGCCGGACGGACGCGGAGTGAAATGCCTGCCGGACAGGATCAGACCCGCGGCCTCTGCCGGCGAGACATCCTCGGCGCCCCCTCCTCGGGAAACGTAGACGGCCAGCCCTTCCTTGAACCAGACCGGCAGGCGCATCGTCTGCAGAAGCCCGAGCTGCTGGCTCAGTTGCAGATGGGACAGCTCGTGCGCGATGAGCCGCGGCATGCGGGCTGGCGTGTCTTCCGGCTTCGGCGAAATGAAGATCCGCTTTCGGAACGTCGTCTGGCCGGCGGCGCTCCGACCGCCCGCGTGCCGGGCGAAGCTGGCGACCGATCCGCAAATGTAGATCTGCGGCGGCTTGGCGAAAGGTCGTCCCTGCGCTCTCTCGATCCGGCTGATCGCGGCCGGGAGCGAATCGGCCGCGGCTTTCGCCAGCGCCTCCGCTCCCGTTTCGAAGCGGATTCGGGGCTCCCCGGGCCAGGGGCGAAAGCTGGAGACGGGCCGGAACGCGGCCACGAGGTCCGTGGCGGCACATCCGCTGCCCAGCAACCACAGCGCGGTTCCGGCCAGCGCGAGGATCAGCCGTGCGTTCGGCGGCTGTTTCATGATGAGCCCCCGGTGCATTTTCCCGCCCTCCTCTCTCTGACCCTCGTCGCGCTGATCATAGACTCCGTGGCGCGCGTGAAGGGATTCATCGGCGGGCCGTGGGCGGACGGAGGCTGCGGGCGCGCGGGGCCGATGTTGAGGAGGACGTAGACCGCGCCTGAGGGATAGCTGCTGTTGGGATAGCACACCGTCGCCAGATCGGGCCTCCCATCCCCGTTCAAATCCGCGATCGCGACGGACTGGGGCATTGCCGAGCAGCACGGACACGGAGTCGGAACTGCTGACAATCGGACTGACCTGATTCGCGAACCGGGCCTTCATCGGCACCAAGCCCTCAAGTTGCCCGCGGACGGGACGGAAGCCCATTTCGCCGCTGCGTTTCATCAAGACGGGCCTGCAATCGCGGACGCTTCCCCTTCGGCCTTGCAACCAATGTAGAGGACATGCCTCGACGCGCCAATGGTGGTTTCGTCAGCGCTCACCTCGAAGAGGAGGTCGAGCCACCGAGCGCGCTGCAGTCCCTCGAGCTTGTTATAGCTCTCATCGTCCGCCGAGATTGCCGGTTCAACCCCGGCAAGCGCCAGAGTCTGGAATCCGATCGCCTCGTGCAGGGATCTGATCTCCGAGACGCGGGAAAAGTAGCCCCGGAAGCCGCCCCTGGGCGCATGGTCCGGACGCGCGCCGTGGTCAAGAAACGAACGAACCTCCGCTTCGTTCTCGATCCACGCCGGCATTCTCCGGATCAAATCGCCGAGGACGCCCGATCGGCTGAGGAACGTGGAGAACAGAACTCCTCCGTTCCGGAGGCTGACGGACTGCTGTCGCGTCACGGCGATGCGCGCGGACGATCACACTGCGCCTGCCTGCTGTTCAGGTACGCCCCTCTCGAGACACGCGACCAGTATAGAGCAGATGCCGCGACGCACCAATCACGGTTTCATCGGCGGGCCGCCTCGAAGAGCAGAGGGAGCCAATCCGCAGGAAACGCCACGGGCGCTTCCCCCGACCGCGGTTCCCGTACCGACGCGCACGCGCGGATGGCCGTGAGGATCTCCTCCGTGGGCCCGCTCTTGGTCAGGTAGGCAATCGCTCCGGCGGCAAACATCGTCTGCGCCCGTTCCGACTCTTCGAACATCAACAGGCCGATCACCTTCGCGTCCGGCATGCTCACGTCCATCAGGATCACATCCGGTTTGATCTCGCGGGCCAGTTCCACGGCCATGAGGCCGTCCGACGCCTGGCCGGCGACCTCGAAATCCGGCTCGCCGTCGAGCAGGCCGGCCAGACCGTTACGCATCATGGTGTGATCATCCGCGATCAGGACGCGGACCCTGGCGCCGGGCAGTGGCGTGCTCACGGGAACCGGGGGCATGGACAGACTTCTGGCCGGGGCCCGCGGAGGGGCCGGCGCGACGGCCGGGCTGACCGGCACGGTCAGGGTGAACCGCGCCCCTTGTCCGGGCGCGCTCGCGATCCGCAGGCGACCGCCGACCAGGCTCATCCGTTCGCGAATGCTGAACAGGCCGAATCCGCCTCCATGCGCGACGCCAGCAGGATCAAGAGCGACTCAGTCTCGTTCAACTCCGTGGAATGCGTTTCAGCTTCGGATTTCGAGCCTTTTCCGGGCGCGGCGGCAACGGGACCCGTGGAAGTTCCGGAAAGTCAAGCCTTCGAGACGCACCATTTCTTGACGCGTTCGTTCCGGGCGGGTTACTCTACCGCGTTCGCTGGGGGGGCGCGCACCGCCCCCTCGTTCGTCGACCAGCTTGCAGAGGTTTTTGTGCAGCTCGGTTTCCCTGTAGTTTTCATCTATCTGATGGTCAGCGCCGGGATCGTCGGCCTGGCCCTCTGGCTCGGGCGCTTTCTCCGGCCGCACATTCCCGACGCGCAAAAGGCCTCGACCTACGAATGCGGCGAGCGGCCCATCGGAAGCGCCTGGTTCAATTTCAATCCGCGGTTCTATCTTTTCGCGCTCATCTTCATCGTCTTCGACGCGGAGATCGCGTTGACCTATCCGGTCGCGGTGGTGGTCAAGAGCTGGGTGATCTCGAAGCGCGCCGGCATGGCCCTCTTCGAGATGATCCTCTTCCTCGCTATCCTGGTGGCGGCATTGGCGTACATCTGGGGGAAAGGCGAACTGGACTGGTCCCGTGACCTGATTACTCCGGAAGAAGAGGAGTCGACCGAAAGGATGACGGAAGAAGAGCGGGTCGCCGTGGCCCGGGAAATGATGTGACGGAGGCGCGTGGGATCCGCGTTTTCTGAGATGGGTTGATGGGAGTCGGTTCGCGGTCTGGCTCTTGTCCGGCTCTGGCGCCGGACGGCAACGGGATGTGATTCCGGCGCGGGCCGTGATCGAACGCCGGGGCGAACGACGGGAGGGGATGCGGAGATGGTCGGTGACGGCCCGCCCGAAAACGCGTTGGTTTCGGGAGAAGAACTGAGCGGACCCCGGCTCTGCCCGACGGGCGGAGACGGCGTCCCATTCATCGCCACCACGCGGGTCGACGACGTCATCAACTGGTTCCGGGAATCGTCGATCTGGTATCTGCTCTTCGCCACCGCCTGCTGCGGCATCGAGCTGATGCAGACCGGCGGTCCGCGAACCGATCTCGACCGCTTCGGCGCCGTGTTCCGCGCTTCTCCGCGCCAGTCCGATCTCCTCATCGTCGCCGGAACCATCACGTACAAGATGGCCGACCGGGTGCGCCTGATCTACGCGCAGATGGCGGAGCCGAAATATGTGATGGCGATGGGGAGCTGCGCCAACTGCGGAGGTCTCTTCCAGCAGTCCTATTCCGTCGTTCCGGGCGTGGACGCCATCGTTCCGGTCGACGTCTACCTTCCCGGATGCCCTCCTCGCCCGGAAGCGCTGAACGAGGCCATCCTGCGCATCCAGGATCTGATGAAGACCGAGCACTGGGACGCCCGCAAGAAGGGGCGCTTGGCATGACGGCGGCGGAAATCCAGGCCCTCATCGATTCCGCGTTGCCCGGCGCGGTTGAGGCGCTCGAGTCCGAGCTGCTAGACCCGGTGATCCGTGTGAAAGCGGATCGGCTCCACGACGTGTGCCGGTTGTTGCGCGAGCAGGACTCTACGCGCATGAACTACTTGCGCCTCATGACCGGCATCGACCGGCCGGCAGCGGACGGCGCGGGTCGCATCGAGGTCGTCTATCACCTCTGGTCCTACGACCGGAGGCACGGGTGCCAGCTCCGCGTCCACCTCGACCGGGAGAAGCCGGAGGTGGCGACGGTGTCCGATCTCTGGCCGGTGACCGACTGGCACGAGCGGGAAGCCTTCGATCTCGTCGGCGTCGTCTTCACCGGGCATCCCAATCTCAAGCGGATCATGATGCCGGCCGACTGGGTCGGCCACCCGCTGCGGAAGGACTATCAGAAGCCGGACAGCTACCACGGTCTTCCGACCAGCCGCGAGGCGGTCCTGGCGGGAGCCCGGGTTGATCACGTGGCCGTGGCGCAGCACGTTGCGAAAGGGGAGCCCGAGAACAGCTTCATGCTGATCAACATGGGCCCGCATCACCCGGCGACGCACGGCGTGATCAACTTCCTGCTCGAAACCGACGGCGAGATCCTGAAGAAGGCGACGCCCGACGTCGGCTATCTCCATCGCGGGCTCGAGAAGCTAGCCGAGCAGATCGGCTACATCGGCACGATGCCTTATACGGACCGGATCGACTACCTGGGCGCGATGTTCACGAACCACGGCTGGGCCCTGGCCGGGGAGAAGCTCGCTGGCATCGAAGTGCCGCGACGAGCCGAATACTGCCGCGTGATCGCAAGCGAGCTGAACCGGATCGCCAGCCACCTGATCGCGACCGGCGCCCTGGCGATGGACCTTGGAGCTTTCACGCCGTTCATCCACTGGATCCGCGAGCGCGAGAAGATCAACGACATCATGGAGCGGATCTGCGGCGCCCGCCTGACCTACAACTACATGCGGTTCGGCGGTGTTGCCCGCGACATCGACGCGCAGACGATCGACGACATCCGGCGGTGGCTGGATCACTTCCTGCCGATCATGGAAGAATTCGACCGGCTTATCACCGGCAACGAGATCTTCGTCCGGCGGCTGGCGGGCATCGCGGTCATCACCGCGGAGGACGCCATCGCCTACGGCCTGGTCGGCCCGAACCTGCGCGCTTCCGGCTTCTCCTGGGACTTGCGGAAGGACGAGCCCTATTCGATCTACTCGGAATTCGACTTCGAGACCGTGGTGGGCCGGGCGGTGCACGGCGCGCTGGGCGACGCTTTCGACCGCTACGACTGCCGGCTGCGCGAGATCCGGGAAAGCGTCAAGATCCTCCGCCAGGCGCTTGACTCGATGCCGGAGGGGGAAATCCGCGGCAAGGCCGCCCGGATGAAGCCCGCCGCCAACGAGGTGTACGCGCGGGTGGAGGGCCCGCGCGGGGAATGCGGATTCTACGTGGTCTCGGACGGGACCGAGAAACCGTACCGGGCCCGCTATCGCACCGGCTCTTTCACCGCCATGACGATCATCGAGCACCTGAGCCCAGGCCTCATGCTGGCCGATCTGGTCGCGCTCATCGGGTCGCTCGACGTCATCGCTCCGGAGATTGACCGTTGAACCAGCCGATCAACCAGATCCAGCACCTGGCCGACCTGTTCCTCCGGTGGGCCTTCCACGTCGATCCGGCGACCTGGCCGTACTCCTGGATCCTGTACGTCGTCTTCGTCGGCATCTTCGCCTTCATCACGTTCGCCTTCGTGGCTCTCTTCGCCGGTCCGGTGAGCTGGATCGAGCGGCGCATCGCCGGCCGGATCCAGTCGCGCGTGGGGCCGAATCGCGTGGGGCCGCAAGGGATGCTCCAGTGGCTGGCCGACGGGATCAAATGCTGGATCAAGGAAGACCTGGTCCCGGCCGCCGCCGACAAGCCGCTCTTCCTCTTCGCGCCCTATCTCGTCTTCACCGGAATGTTCGGAGCCTTCGTGGTTTTGCCCTTCGGCGCGCATTCTGGTGGCGGCGGATCTCAACGTCGGCGTCTTGTACATCCTCGCGGTGACCTCGCTGGTCGTGGTCGGGCTGCTCATGGCCGGCTGGGGCTCGAACTCGAAGTGGGCGCTCTTCGGCGGAGTCCGCAGCGCCGCACAGCTCGTGTCGTACGAGGTGCCGTCCGCCTTCTCCCTGATGTCGATCGTGATCATGGCCGGGACGCTCTCGACCCAGGGAATCGTCGGCGCGCAGGGCGGCTGGCCCTGGCAGTGGTTCGTCTTCAAGAATCCGTTCCTCTTCGCGGGATTCTTCCTCTATTTCACGTCTGCCATCGCGGAGGGCAACCGGACGCCGTTCGACCTGCCCGAAGCGGAGAGCGAGATCGTCGCCGGTTATAACATCGAGTATTCCGGGATGCGCTTCCTCTTCTTCCTCTTCGCCGAGTGGGCGAACCTCTGGATCATGAGCGCGATCGCGACCTTCGCCTTCCTCGGCGGATGGCAGATTCCGGGAATCGCCTTGGAGAGGATCGCCGCTTCGACCGGCTGGACCTACGCCGGCTTGCAGCTCCTGTCCTTCGTCATCTTCGTGATCAAGGCCTCGGCCCTGGTCTTCGTCGTGATCCAGGTGCGTTGGACCCTGCCGCGGCTTCGCGTCGATCAGCTTATGATCACGTGCTGGAAGTATCTCGTGCCCCTGTCGCTCACCGTGCTGCTGGGCGTCCTGGTGCTCCTGGCCGTGGTACCGGACGGAGGGCTGGTGGACAAGGGGCTTCGCATCCTCATGGTCCTGCTCGGCCTGACCGTCGCGTTCGTCTACTTCCGGCGCATCCGTATGACGTATATGTTGGATCGCGACCGCTACCGCAACATGGAGGGGATCGACCAATGGTACCCGCCGTACCGCCTTCCGTGACGGCGCATCGAACCGCCGCCCGGCATCCGGCGCGGACCTATTTCCGCAACATCCGGAACGCCGTCACTTCGACCTTCGAAGGCATGTCGGTGACCATGAGCTGGATGTTCCGGCGGCCCGCCACGATCCAGTATCCGGACAAGACGGCCAAGCCGGTGCAGGAGATGCTGCCCGACGGTTACCGGGGCATCCTGGAAGTCGATCTGGACCGCTGCACCGCCTGCCTGCTCTGCCAGAAGGCCTGCCCGCTGGGCTGCATCAGCATCGAAGTGTGCAAGAACCCGGTGACCGGTGGCCGCGACATGTCGAAGTTCGACATCGACATCGGCCTCTGCATGTACTGCGGGCTCTGCGCCGAGGCGTGCAACTTCGACGCCATCGACCACACGACGGAGTTCGAGGGCACGATGACGAGCGCGGATCAGCTCACGCTTCACTTCGTGAAGGAGACGCGCCCGGTGACGAAGCTGAAGGCATCGGAAATGGCGCCTCGGAAACCGAAGGGATCGATCCTGGCGAAGATCATTCCGGCGTTCGGGAGACGGCAGCCGCAGCTCAAGAAGTTCCCGGAGCCGCTGCCCGCGCGCACACCGGCGCCGGCCGCCGCCGCGGCACCGGCCGGCACGCCGGCTGCGGCGCCCGTTGCGCCGGCGGCGGCTGTTGCGCCGACTCCGCCGCCCGTCGCGCCCGTGGCGGCCGGCACGCCGGCTGCGTCGCCCGCTGGGGCCGCGTCGGCGAATCCGGCTCCGAAGCCGGTCACGGCTTCCGCACCGGCTCCCGAACCGCCGGCAGACGCGGCGCCGAAGAAGCCCGAAGAGGCAACGAAGCCCGATCCGGGCGCGCCGGAAGCGGGGGCAACGTCATGAACCTGCAATTTGCGCACGCGCTGATGTTCTACGTCCTGGCGGCGCTGGCCGTGGGCGGCGCGGCGCAGGTGGCCTTTGCCAGGAACATCGTCCACAGCGCCTTCGCGCTGCTCGCGACCTTCGCCGGAGTGGCCGGGCTCTATGCGCTTCTCTCGGCGGATCTCGTCGCCGTGATCCAGCTCATGGTGTACGTGGGCGGGGTGCTCGTCCTGATCCTCTTCGCGGTCATGCTGACGGCGCGGATCGATGAAGCCAACGTGAGCAACCCGGTCATCGGTCGACCAGTCGGCGTGCTCATCCTGCTCGCGGTGGCGGCGCTTCTGATCTATTCGGGAATCAGCGTTTTCGCGGGCCGAACGATCGAGACTTCCGGCGGCGGCACCGCGCCGGCGATCGGCAACGCGCTGCTCGGCCCGTACGTGCTGCCCTTCGAGGTGGTGTCGGTGCTGCTGCTGGCCGTCCTGCTGGGCGCTGTGACCATCGCAGGCGGAAGGCTCCGGCGTCCGGACCTGCGCGGGGAGGGGAAGTGACCATCGGCCTGGCTCATTACGTGACGGTCTCGGGGCTGCTCTTCGCCCTGGGTCTTTTCTGCTTGATTACCCGGCGAAACGCCGTGGCGATCCTCATGGGGATCGAGCTGATCCTGAACGCGGCCTTGATCAATCTGGTCGCGTTCTCCCGATTCGGAAACGGTCAACCCGACGGACAGGTCTTCGCGCTCTTCGGGATCGTTCTCGCGGCGGCCGAGGCGGTGGTGGCGCTGGCGCTGGTGTTGCAGTTCTATCGCGCCTTCCACTCCGTCGACGCGGCCGAGACGCGAGAGCTGCGGGGCTAGATGATGCCACGGGGCCGGCGGGCCGCTCGATCCGTGCGGCTTCGTCGACGCAGGGTTGAAGTGAGGGGGTAGGATCGATGCACCTGGTGGACTTTCCGCTGCTCGCGCTGATCCCGGCGCTGCCGCTCCTCGGCGCGGCCCTGACCGGCCTCTTCGGATCGCGCCTCCAGCGCCGGTGGGGCGAAGGCGTGATCTACTGGCCCGCCATCCTGCTTCCCTGGGGCAGCTTCGTCATCACCGTGGCCGCGGTCGCAACCCTGGCTGGAGCGGGATCCGAGAGCATTCTCTACCACCGCCTCTGGAGCTGGTTTCACGTCGGATGGTTGAACGCCGAGCTGGCTTTCCAGATGGATCGGCTCTCCGCGGTCATGTGCCTGGTCGTGACCTTCGTGGGGAGCCTCATCCACGTCTATTCCCGCGGCTACATGAAGAGGGATCCGGGCTTCTGGCGGTTCTTCTCCCACCTCAATCTCTTCATGTTCGCCATGCTCGTCCTCGTGCTCGGCGACAACTTCCTCGTCATGTTCATCGGATGGGAAGGCGTGGGGCTCTGCTCCTACCTCCTGATCGGCTTCTGGTATCGCGAGACCAAGAACGCGATCGCGGGGATGAAGGCATTCATCGTCAACCGCATCGGCGATTTCGGATTCTCGCTCGGCGTGTTCCTGCTGTTCTGGGGGCTGGCGGCGGCCCCGGGGCCTCTCGGCCACAAGATCTTCTACACGATGCCGAGCGGAACATCGTCCGTCGATAGCGGTTCCAGCGGCGCGACGGTCGCGGCTGGGCAGGGGCTGCAGGGCGCTCCGGCGTCGGAACGCAGCTACAAGGAGTGGCCGGCCGCACAGCGTGGGCTGCCGAATGCGGGAATGCCCCGTCGATCGAACGTCGTCGGCGCGGGAGCCGGCAACGGCGGAGCGGCGAGTCCGGAGAGCGGCCCAGGCGGGACGTCAAGCGGCGGCACGGCGCGGGGGCTGTCGAACCCGTCTGCGGGCATCGGCGGAACCGCGGCCAACGAGCCCCCGATCCACGACGCGGTGATCCCCGGCGTGCGTCCCGGCTCCCGGCTCCCAAGCGAGGGCGCAAAAGAGCAGGCCGAACCGGCCCCGCTCACAAGCATCACCTTCCGGGAGGTGCAGCAGATCCTGGCCGATCCGACGCGGCGGGACCTGATCCTGAACGAGAAGGTCCTCGGGATCGGACTCATCACGCTGGTCTGTCTCTTGCTCTTCGTCGGCGCCACGGGAAAGTCGGCGCAGATTCCCCTCTATGTCTGGCTGCCGGATGCGATGGCCGGTCCGACGCCGGTCTCGGCCTTGATCCATGCCGCGACCATGGTCACGGCCGGCGTGTACATGGTGGCGCGACTCCACTTTCTCTTCGCGTGCAGCTCGACCGCCATGACGGTGGTGGCCACGGTCGGCGCGGTCACCGGTTTGTTCGCCGCCACCATCGGGCTCTTCCAGAACGACATCAAGAAGGTCCTGGCCTATTCCACCGTCAGCCAGCTCGGTTTCATGTTCCTGGCGGTGGGAGTCGGGGCGTACTGGGTCGGAATCTTCCACCTCGTGACCCACGCCTTCTTCAAGGCCTGCCTCTTTCTCGGTTCCGGCAGCGTGATCCTTGGTTGCCATCACGAACAGGACATGCGGAAGATGGGCGGTCTCCGCAAGCTCATGCCCATCACCTCCGTGACCTATCTCCTGGCGGCCTGCGCCATCGCCGGATTTCCGTTCTTCTCCGGCTTCTTCTCCAAGGACGAGATTCTCTGGAAGGCCTTTGACAGCGGCAACATCCTGCTGCCCGGACATGGCATCATCCTCTGGGCGCTGGCGGCGGCCGCGGCGCTTTGCACATCGTTCTACATGTTCCGCTCCTATTACATGACCTTCTCCGGAGAGTATCGCGGCGGAGCGGGACACGGTGCCACGGACATGCACGGGGCGAAGGCGGAGGGCCGCGGCGCGGCCGGCCATGCGGCGCCGGGCCAGCCCGCGGACGCGGGCCACGGCGCTCACGGCCATCTCCCCCAGGAGTCGCCCCGTTCGATGACCTGGGTGCTCGCGATTCTGGGAGTGCTGGCCGTGGCGGGAGGCTGGATCGGGCTGCCGCATCTCTGGGGCCTCCCGAATCTCCTCGAGAAGTGGCTCGAGCCGGTCTTCGGAAGCTCCGCTCCCCTCGTGTTCTCGGCGGGACACGGCAGCGGCGCCGAATGGGGACTCATGCTCTTCTCGGTCGTGATCGCGCTGGGCGGTTTCGGCCTGGCGCGGTGGCTCTATCTGGCCTCCCGGAATCCGATCCCTGGCCGCCTGCTCCAGAACCCCAATCCGCTCGTCCGCGGGTTCTACCGGACGGTGTACAACAAGTACTACGTCGATGAGCTGTACCAGGCCACCTTCGTGAACGGCAGCGTGGGACTCTCCCGGCTTCTGGCCCTGTTCGATCGGAGCGTGATCGACGGGCTCGTCAACTTCTGCGGCACGGTCGGGAGAGCGCTCTCGACCGCACAGGGCTTCATCGATTCTCGCGTGGTCGACGGCGCGGTCAATCTGGTCGGATCGACCGCCATGCAGGCGGGCCGATCGGTGCGGAAGATCGAGACCGG
Source organism: Candidatus Eiseniibacteriota bacterium (assembly GCA_963833505.1). GTDB lineage: Bacteria > Eisenbacteria > RBG-16-71-46 > CAIMUX01 > CAIMUX01 > CAWHYG01. The sequence goes on from CAWHYG010000005.1 coordinate 527,969, forward strand.
CCGAATTCAATCCTATGTCTTCGGGCTGACCGTGGGCGCGGTGCTCCTGGTCGTGCTCGGCTACGTTCTGGCGAGGTAGGGGGATTCATGGACTACCCGACGACAAGCCATCTGCTCACCTGGATGATCTTCACGCCTGCCCTGGGCGCAGCCGCGATCCTGGCTCTCTATGTGATCCGGTCGCTCCTGGGCTTCGGGCCGGCGTTCATGGACCAGGCGAGCCGCGTCATCGGAGTCGCGGCCAGCGCGATCGTGACGGGGATCGCGCTCTCCCTCTGGAGCGGCTTCCACGGCTCGACCCCTGGGATGCAGTTCATCCATCACCTGGTCTGGATGCGATCCTGGAACATCGAGTACTTCGTGGGGGTGGACGGGATATCGATCTCGATGGTCATCCTGACTGCGCTGGTTTTCCTGGTCGCAGCCATCGCGTCGGTCCCCTGGCTGGGGCGGCTGGATGATGCGCATCATCCGCACTTCTCGAAGAAGCGCGTCCCCGCCTACATGATTCTCTTCCTCATCCTCGAGACCGGAGTGCTCGGGACCTTCTGCTCGCTCGACTTCTTCCTCTTCTACGTCTTCTGGGAGGTCATGCTGCTCCCGATGTACTTCCTCATCGGGATCTGGGGAGCGCCTCCGCGGGTCGAGGAGGGCGGCCGGGTGCGCGGCGGCCCGTACGCGGCGATCAAGTTCTTCCTCTACACCCTGGCCGGCTCGGTCTTGATGCTTCTGGCCATGATCGCCATCTACTATCAATCCGGTCCGGCGACCCTCGCGGACGGAACGCCCATCCGGCACACCTTCAACGTGCTCTATCTCACCCGGATGGTCCACGACGGCGCCTTCGCCGGCGCGCCCGCGATCTTCGGCCTGACCTTCGTCCAAGCGGTGTTCGTGGCGCTGTTCCTCGGGTTCTCGATCAAGGTGCCGATGTTTCCGTTCCACACGTGGCTGCCCGACGCCCACGTGGATGCGCCCACGCCGATCTCGGTGATCCTGGCGGGAATCCTCCTCAAGACCGGGATGTACGGGATGCTCCGCTTCAACCTCCAGAATGCTTTCGCCTGCGATGAAATGGGCGGCCTGGGCCATCGGCGTGATCGGAGTGATCAATATCGTCTACGGCGCCTTTGTCTGCATGGCGCAGAAGGATCTCAAGAAGCTCATCGCCTACTCGTCGGTTTCACACATGGGCTTCTGCCTGCTCGGGCTTGCGGCCTTGACGCCGCAGGGAATCACCGGCTGCGTCTTCCAGAATGTTCTCGCACGGGATCATCTCTCCCATGCTCTTCCTTATCGCCGGCGTCATCTATGACCGGGCCCACACCCGGGAGATCGCCGGATTCGGCGGGCTGGCGGAGAGGCTGCCCGAATACACCGGCATCACCGGGCTGGCCTTCATGGCCTCGCTCGGGCTGCCGGGTTTGGCCGGGTTCGTCGGCGAAGTGCTGGTGTTCCTGGGCGGATTCGGCGCGGCCAATCACGCGTTCCGCGTGCTCGTGGCCGTGGGCGCGATCTCGGTCATCATCACCGCGGGATACTATCTCTGGACGATGCAGCGGATGTTCCTGGGCAAGCTCAATGAGAAATGGGCCGGCCTCTGGGACATGAACTGGCGAGAGCGGCTGACCCTCTATCCGCTGGCCGCGGGCGCGATCATCCTCGGCGTCTATCCGGCTCCGATCTTCAACCTCGTGAACGTTTCCCTTCACCAGGCGGTGGGAGTCGTGACCGGCGTGATGCAGGCCGGATTCTGAGGAGACCCTTGATCTGTGTCGGGAGGCGCGTATGCGGTTTGACCGGTGGCATCCGGAGGCGGCGATGAGGCCTGACGCGGCGTCGGTTGCGAGGTCGACGATCTGGAATGACGCGGCGTCGAATTCGGGAGGCAACGATGAGGCCTGACCTCGCGGGCGTGCTGCCCGAGCTGGTTCTGGCGGCCACCATCCTCCTGGTCGCGATGTTCGATCTGGCCCTCCGAGCACGTTCCGGACGCCCGGCGACGCTCCTCATCATCTCGGCCGTCGGGCTGGTCGCCGCGGCGGCCAGCATCAGCGTGGTGCCAGCGGGCGCGTCGATCTTCGGGGGCATGATCGCGACCGACGGATTCGCGCTTTACTTCAAAGGCCTCGTCCTTCTGGTTGCGCTTCTGGGCGCAGTCCTGGGCGCCATGTCGCCGGAGGTGAAGAAGGGGCAATTCGGCGAGTATCTGGTGCTTCTGCTCTGCCTGACCATGGGAATGGGCCTGCTCGCGGCGTCGCAGAACCTTCTCATGATCTACATCTCGCTCGAGTTGGTTTCGCTGCCGTCGTACGTCCTGGCGGGGTTCCGGCGGGGCGACCGGCGGTCGAGCGAGGCCGCGCTCAAGTACGTCATCTTCGGCGCGGCGTCCTCCGGGCTCATGCTCTACGGTTTCTCGTTGTTGTACGGACTCGGTGGGACGCTCCAGCTTCCCGGACTCGGGCATGCGATCGTCGGGCGCGCGGTGGGAGGCAGCCCGGCCGAGCAGCTCACGGTGGCCGTGGCGCTTCTGTTGTCGCTGGTCGGTTTCGGATACAAGGTCGCGGCCGTGCCGTTTCACATGTGGTGTCCGGACGTCTATGAAGGCGCTCCGACTCCCTTCGTGGCGTTTCTCTCGGTCGGCCCCAAGGCGGCTGGGATGGCGGCGCTCCTGCGCTTCATCCTGATGGGATTCGGGACCCCCGTCCTGGGACTTCGCGTCGCCGGGCAGTTCCCCTGGCCGTACATTCTCGGCATTCTTTCCATCGCGACGATGACGCTGGGCAACCTCGCCGCCATCCCGCAGGACAACGTCAAGCGCCTTCTGGCCTACTCCAGCATCGCCCACGCCGGCTACATGCTCATGGGCGTGGCGGTGGGAAGTCCGCAGGCCATGCGCGCCGTCATGCTCTACCTGCCGATCTATCTGTTCATGAACCTGGGCGCGTTTCTCTCGGTGATGGCAGTGCGGGAGCGGACCGGTTCGGAGTCGATCTCGGCCTACCGGGGGCTCGGCGCGACCAGCCCGGCTCTTGCCGTGGCGCTGGCGATCTTCCTTTTCTCGCTGACCGGGATTCCGCCCTTCGCCGGCTTCATCGGCAAGTTCTTCCTGTTCGCCGCGGTGCTCCAGGCGCGGACGCCGTTCTTCTACACGCTCGCCGTCATCGGTGTGTTGAACTCGGTGATCTCTCTGTACTACTACGCCCGGATCGTCCGGACCTGCTTTCTGGAACAGCCGCTCCGGGCGGGGACTCGCCTCACGCTCAACGGTTCGTCGACCGCCATGCTGGCGGTGTTTGCCGTGCCCACGCTGGTGCTCGGCGTCTGGTGGGGGCCGCTGATGGGGATCATCGAGCGGTCGGCGGCGATGCTGAGGTAGGGCCGGGGGCGGGCGTCGGGCCAAGAGCTGCGGACGATCGATCCGGCGGATTCAGCTTTGGAGGTGCTTGGTGACCTGCGTACGGTCGCCGCGTCAGTTCAGACTCGAGGATCGACCTGCGGAGGATCTCTCGGGCGCTCGCGGCTGTCCCGCTGCTTCGGAGACCCGTCGATGACGTGGCGCTCGAGACCGGCCGCGGCCCTCTTCGCCGTCGGTCTCCTTGCTGCCATTGGGATGTACTGGGCGACGCCCTTCGGCCCCGGGGTCAGCCCCGACTCGACCGATTACTTCGCCGTTGCGGGGAGCCTGCTCAGCGGCCACGGATTCCAGAGCGACGGCGCGCCCATGACGCACTATCCGCCGGTCTATCCGATTCTCCTGGCCATGTGCAAGGCGTCGGGCCTTGGCTCGATCTCTCGCGCGCGGGCGTTTCACGCCGTCTTCTACGGCGTCAACCTCGTCCTGACGGGTCTGGCGGTGGCCCTTCTCACCGAGTGGTCGATGTGGGCCGTGGCTGCCGCGGTCGTGTTCTTCCTTTCCAGCTCGGTCTTCCTTTTCGTCTACTCCATGGCCTGGTCGGAGGCGCCTTTTCTTGCGTTCGCCCTGGGCGGATACTTGCTGTTCTGTCTCTACCTCGCGAAGAACCGGCGATCGCTACTGATCGGCTCGGCTGTGCTCATCGGGTTGGCCCTCGCGACGCGGTATTCCGGCGTTCCGCTGCTGCTGCCGCCTTTGATCCTCCTCGTGCGGCGGCCGGGACCGGCACGGCGCCGCTTCATCGACGCGGTGATCATGGCTGGGATCGGCTCGGCACCGCTCGGCGCGTGGCTCTTGCGGAACATGGTCACGTCGCGGGCGACCACGGACCGCTCCTTGGTGTTTCATCCGACCAGCTTCTTCCAGGTCAAGCAGCTCTTGAACGCTCTCCACTACTGCTGGCTTCCCATCGACATGTTCGGCGGATGGCGACTCGTGCAGACGGTGATCGTCCTCGGTCTGGCGGCGGCGGCCGTGCGGGTGATCCGGAAGGCCGGTGGGAACGCGATCTCCGACGAGCTTGCCCGCTCCTACGATTCCCTGGTGTACTGGTTCACCGGGATCTATCTGGCTTTCATCCTTGCCATGTCGTCCCTCGTGGATGCCGCGATCGAGTTCGACGTGCGGATCGTGGCGCCGGTGCAGGTGTTCCTGGTCGTTTTCGCGATCTCGCTGGCCTGGCGCGCGTCGCGAGTGGCGCGGGACCGCACGATCTGGCGGGCGTTTCTGGTCGCGATGTTTTTGCTCGCCTGCGTGAATGCCGACCGTTCGATGACGGACCTCCGCCGGATCCACTCGGACGGGGCAATGTACCTGACGCACACCTGGCGGACCTCCGAGAGCCTCGATGCCGTCAGGCGCCTGCCGCCGGGAGTCCGGGTCTACTCGAACGGTCCCGATGTGATCACATTTCGGACCGGAAGACGGGTGCTCTGGATCCCGGAGCAGAGATCGGAGTACACGCTCCGGCCGAATCCGAACGTGGCAGCCGAGTCTGCGGCGGTGGCCCACGAGGTGGCGCAGGGAGACGCGGTGCTGCTCTTCTTGCGGCGGATCACGTTTCGATCGTATCTGGAGCCGGAAAGCTTGCTCGTGAAGGGGCTGCCGGCGGATGCGGTGACGCGGATGGCGGATGGCGTGATGTACGGGAAGCGGAAGTAGGGTCGTTCCGGACACGTGGGCCCGTTGACCATTCCAGGCCAACGTCACAGACGCGGGAGTTTCCATCGCTCTGCGCGTGCCGGACGGCTGTTCTCCCCCGGCGTCCCCGCGGGTCGTCCCGCCCGGAGCCCACAGCCGGTTGCAATTCGGGGGAGCCTGCCGTTCTCGTTGTCTGCCCTCTGGCCAAGGTGGTACACTTGGCTCGCCATGTCTCACACCCCTTACGTGGCCGTCACCGACGTCGAGTGGTACGACTTTCTCTCCCGGATGGTGGATGAACGGCGTCGTGTGGACGAGGTCAACTTCTGGAACCCGACGGGTAAACACCTGAAGGGCTTTCTGCCGGGCGAACCGTTCTTCTTCCGGCTGAAAGCGCCCCGGAGCTGCATCGCGGGCTATGGCTTCTTTGCCCACTTCTCCCGTCTTCGGTTGGACGAGGCCTGGGTCTGCTTCCAGGAGAAGAACGGCACGCCTTCGCTAATGGCCCTCTGCAAGCCGATTGGCGGACACACGGGGACGAGCGTCGCCGAGGCCTTCCGAAACCCGCCGGTCATCGGCTGCACCATCCTGCGCGACGCCGTATTCTGGCCGGCCGATCGGTGGATTCCGTGGGGGTCGGAGCAAGGCTGGCATTCGAGCCAGCAACGAGGAGCAACCGAGCGCGACCCCGCACGGGCCGAGCGGCTGTTGGGCGAGATCCTGTTCGATCATCAGGCACCGCCTGCGGAGCTGGTCCAACCGTTCCGCATTCGTGAGGTCGACGAGCGCAAGATCGTCGAGGCGCGGTCGGTGCGGCGCGAGGGACAGGGCACGTTCCGGGCGGTCCTGCTCGATGCCTATGGCCGGCGGTGTTCGATCACCGGGGAACGGACGGAACCGGTGCTTGACGCGGCGCACATCCAGCCGTACCTCGGCCCGGACAGCAACCACGTCCAAAACGGGCTCCTGCTGACCAAGGAGTTTCACACGCTCTTCGATCTCGGGTACGTCGGGGTCACGCCGGAGTATGAGGTTCGGATCTCCGCCCGCCTGCGCCAGGACTGGGATAACGGCCGGAGATACTACGAATACGACCGGCGGCGTTTGACGAAGCTTCCAGAGGATTCGCGCCTGCTCCCAAGCGCGGAGGCACTATCGTGGCATTGGCAGAGGAGGTTTCTGCGGTGAGGGCGGGAGGTGCCTACTGCCCGCGGGCCAGGTGGCGTCGTCCGTTGTTCTAATCAACGGGTCCTCGCGATCATGCGCCTCCTCGGCAGCTTCTCCCACTCCTCAAGAAGCAAATCAAAGTAGAGCGCATCCACCCAAGCCCCTTTGACGAGAAACGCCTTCCGGCGAACCCCACTCCGCTTGTACCCCTGCTTCTCCAACGCACGGATCGAGGCGGCATTCCCCGCGAAGGCCTCGGCCGCCAGGGAGTGCAAGCCCAGCTCTCCGAAGGCGTAGTCGATGAGCAGGTTCTTGGCTTCGGTTCCGTAACCGCGCCCGCGCATCGAAGGGGGAAACAGAAACATGCCGCTGATGGCCCGGCGGTGCACCCAGTTGATGCCATGAAGCCCGGCGACGCCGATCAGCTTCCGGCCGCGCTTGAGCTCGATACCGAAGACCAGATCGCTCGGGGCCGCCTTGGCGGAGAGGCTCTCGATCCAGGCCCGCTCGTCGGCGACCGAATGCGGCAACCGCATGATGATGAACTCCCGGAGCTCCGGGTCGTTGATCCAGTCGGCCAGGATGGTCGCATCGGACGATTCAAGCGGGCGCAGTTGCACACGAGCGCCAATCAGGAACGGTCCGGCCATGGACTCCTCCTTTGCAGTCGCCCCATCTTGGTGAACGGTACCGGGGTTTTCAACCATCCGGCGGCCGATCGGCCCGGTCGGCGGCCAGTCGGGACACGTCCCTGGTGAACCCCATGTAGAAGGGATCACCGGGAGGCGTGCGTCCTTTCGATGCGGCGCTCAACCTTTCGGGTTCGCCACGCGGCCCATGAACAGCAGCGCCCCTGTCCCGTTGTCCCGGATGACGAAGAAGAACGGATGGTCGGCGCGGAAGACGATCGGCCGCTCCGGCGGCTGCATGATGGCTGTCGCCATACCGACCGCGGTGGCGGCGGCCGCTTCGGTGCCCTCCTCGTTGACGTCGACGAACGCCTGGTGGATCACCTGGCTGATGAACCAGCGGTCCGCTTCGACCATGCCGGAGAAGTCCGCAGTCTTCGGATCGAAAGCTGTCGTCATGCCCATGGCGGACAGCGTCGAGGCGAGCGAGCTCAACCGCGCCGAGAACTTGAAGCGAGGCAGGCTCAGATCCACGCGGTGGGGAAGCAGGTTTTTCGTCCAGACATCCAGGCTGTCCGGCGTCAGCTCTTTCTCCAGAGCGCCGATTCCGTCCACCTGCCTCGGAAGCAGCACCACCATGGAAAGCCGCTCGCGGAAATAGGGCAGCGCGACGACCTGAAGATCGGCGTTCTCCGCGTAGTCGAAGCTGTGCACCTGCCGCATCATCGAAACCTGGATGCTTTCCGCGGCGGCCGGATGGAATGGAGCATTGATCGTCGCGGTCTTCTCGAAACTGGATTCCCAGGCGCTCTTGAAATAGATGGCGTTGGCCAGGACCGCCCGGGTTTCGGGCGTGAGCGCGCCGGGCGGGATCAGGTCGGGGATCTTGCTCTCCGTCTTCTCCGCGACCCAGGAGTTGATGCGCGCCCGGGCGTCTTCGGGTTTGGTGAAGTCCGCCACCTCCAGCTGCGCGCCGTAGTCGTCCTCGAGGACATTCCGGAAATCCGGGACGAACGAGACCCCTTTCTGGCCCCAGACGGCGTCCGCGACGACCAGCTTGTAGTTCGGTTTCCCGCGTCCCTCGCCTCCCTGGTTCAGATCCTTGATCATCTGGCCGTAGATCTCGGCGGTCCTGTTCTGGTCGGTCGACAGGTGGAGGACGTGCTGCATCTGACCGGCCGTCTCGCCGCGGGCGCCCGCGTAGACCATCGAAAGCGCGCTGTGAATGCTATAGGGCGAAAGGAAGAGATTGCCTTCGCCGCCGGCCACACGCGAATACAGGTCGAGGGCGAAGGCGTTGCCGGAGGCTGCCAATGTGTTCATTTCGGGACCTCCGGCCGGGATGGTGGCCGTTGGCGCCGGCGCACCGGTTGTCGTGGAAGACTGTTGCGGTGGGGGCTGCTCCGGTGGGATGGACGGTGGCGTGGACGGCCCAGGAGGTCCGGACGCTAGTTCTGGCGGATCAGACGGCACGGGTGCACGCGACCGGTCAGACGGCACGGAAGCTTGTCGCGGCGTCGCCATCGTCGAGGACACTCCCGCCGGCGCACCGGCTCCCTGCGGCGTGCCGAGGCTCGAGGAGATTCCTGTCGGTGGGCTGGCCGCTCCGGCCGTCGAGGCCCGAGCTGCCCGTGAGGACGCGCAGGACGCCACCGCCACGAGGACGAGAACGATCCACGGCCACTCGACCCTCCGGAAGCTGCGGGGTCTGCGGGAGCGGGTATCCTCCGAACTCTCGTGGTTCCAAGGCCGCCGCGCCGGATCCCTCGGCAAGGCACAACGTGAACGGGTCATCGCCAAGACCCTCCTATCCCGGAGTCGGGGCGGTTCGTCCGGCGATGCCGCGCCCTCGCCTACCGGGCACTCGAACATGATCGATCCAAACCGGCGCGCCCGTCGCCGCGGGGCGACCGGGCGAGCTTTAGACTACCACCCGTCGCGGTGCCGGCGGGGCGGAGGCTACAACCGTCCCGAGTTTGACTCGGGTCGCCGCTCTCTGCGTCGAAATGCTCTTCGCAGGCCGACATCCGCTATTGTTCGAGCGGTCTCGGCGCGAATCCACGTCTCGAGACCAGGAAGAGGCCGGGCTCAGAGGAGGCGGGGTGAATCCGGACGGCACCAGCGGACGCTTTGACCGGACGGGCTCCGGGAGACGCTCCGACCGCATGAGCGCCGACGGACGGTCCGGCCGCACCCGAACATGGGGCCGTTCCGGCCGTGAAGGCACCGGCTCGCCCTTCGGCCGGTCAGGTGCCAGAGCTGGCTCCGGCCGCAAGTCGTCCGTTACTACGTCGAGATGGAATCGGTGGACCGGCCTCGGCCTCTCGCTGACGAGCGCGGCGCTTCTTCTGCTCGAGGTCTCCCTCACCCGCATCCTCTCGGTCGTGATGTGGTACCACTTCGCGTTCCTCGCGATCTCGGTGGCGCTGTTCGGGCTCGCCGCGGCCGGCCTTGTCGTCTATCTCCGGCCCGGGATGTTCCGGGAAGAGCGCGTCCTGGGATGCTGTTGGACCGCGGCCATGGGCCTGGCCGTGGCGGCACCGGTCGCCTTTGCGCTACTGGCGGCGAATCCGGCTTCGAGATACCTGCGGAGCTTCTCGGCCGTCGGCGCAAGGGTCGCAACCGGCGTCCTCCAATCGGCTGGCCCCTTTGTCGCCGTTCCCGCCGGTGACTCCGTCAGCCCATCCGCCGGCCACGCGGTCAGCGCTCCAGCCGGCACGGCCCTCAACTCTGCCCCCCGTTCCGCCTCTCCCTTTCGCCCCGGCCCCCTCGCCGCCATCGCTCTCCTCTACCTGACGAGCACGCTGCCGTTCTTCCTCGGCGGCTTCGTCGGGGCCGTGCTTTTCCGGCACCATGGACGCAGCTCGGGGAAGCTGTACTTCCTGGATCTCGCTGGCGCGGGGGCCGGCTGCATCGCCGCCGTGCCCCTGCTCGACGCGATCGGAGGTCCCGGCGCGATCGCGGCGGTGGCGGCGCTGGCGGCGGCGGCCGCCGCGGCTCTGGGGAAGGCGGCGCACAACCGGAGAAGGCTGGCGCTCGGGCTGGTCCTCCTGGTGATCGCAACGGGGATGGCGGTCACGAACTCATCCACCGGGCTCCTTCATCTCCGGTACTCCCGCGGCCGGCGGACGAACGGCTTCGAGTTCGAGAAATGGAACTCCTTCTCGCGCGTGACCGTACGGCAACCCGGTTCTCGAGAACGACCAGGTTCGAATCAGCCCGATTCGCTCCTGATCGAGATCGATGGCGCTTCCAACACCTGGATCCAGCGCTGGGACGGCCGCCCCGAAAGGCTGACCGGCCTTCGCGACGGGCTCATCGCCGTTCCCTATGCCCTGACCGACCGGCCCCGCGTGTGTGTGATCGGCGCGGGAGGTGGAGTCGATCTCCTGACCGCCGTGGCCGGGGGCGCGCGATCTGTCACTGCGATCGAGGTGAACCCCATCATCGTGGATCTCATGCGCCGCCGTTATGCCGGTTTCTCCGGCGACGTCTACCTGCGTCCCGAGGTGACGGTCGTCACGGATGAAGCCCGAAGCTATTTCCGCCGCTCGCGCGATCGTTATGACATCATCCAGGCCGGTTACGTGGACACCTATGCAGCGACGGCGGCCGGCGCGTTCTCCCTGGTCGAGAATGCCTTGTACACGAGGCAGGCCTACCGGGATTATCTCGCTCACCTGTCGCCGGATGGGATCGTCGCCATCCAGCGTTATTACGAGGATCCGCCGCAGCAGACGGTCCGTTTGGTGAGCCTGGCTCTGGCTGCGCTGGCCGAGCGCGGTGACTCGGATCCGAGCGTGCACATCGCTCTTGTGCGCCGCGGCCGCCGGGCCTCGGTGCTGGTCAAGAACTCCGCTTTCACAGCCGCAGACGTGGAACGGCTCGCGGAACACTGTGCCCAGGCGGGTCTGGAGCTGGTCGCCGCTCCCGGCCGGACCGGCCCTGGCATCTACGGCGATCTGCTCGGCGCGTCGGACTTTCACGAAGTCATCGTTCGGTATCCGTTCGACATCTCGCCGGTGGGAGACGATCGTCCGTTCTTCTTCTACGTGGTCAAGCCCGATCGGTTCTGGCGTGGATTGCTGATCCACGAAGGGGAGCGCATGAACGCGCGGGCGGTCGTCGTGCTCGGAACGCTTCTCGTCTTTTCCCTGCTTCTCTGCGCCGTCCTGTTCCTCGCGCCTGCCTTGGGCCGGCGGAATCAGGCGCGGCGCCGCGATCTTCCGGCCCTGGGTTACTTCGCGGCCATCGGGCTCGGGTTCATGTTGCTCGAGATCGGAATGATGCAACGTCTCATGTTGTTTCTCGGGAATCCTACGCTGGCTTTGAGCGTGGTGCTGAGCACGCTGCTCATTTCGGCTGGACTCGGGAGCGCGGCGATCGGGCGGATGGGCCGGCACTTCGATGGGGGCGATGCGAGGTCTAGGTCTGGCCTGGATGGACCGCACGGGCCCGTGTCGGGCGAGGCGGACTGGACGGACGATCCGCGGGCAATCACCCGAGCGCTCCGGCTTCGCCTGATCATCATCATGATCCTGGCCGTGCTGTCGGCGTTGCTCTGGCCACCGGTCTTCCGCGCACTCGTCTCGCTGGAGCGACCGTGGCGGATCCTCGCCGCAGTGATCGCTCTTGCGCCGGCCGGATTCTTCCTCGGGATGGCGCTTCCCTTGGGATTGCGCCGACTGGCGCTCGACCGATCCGATCTGATCCCCTGGGCCTGGAGCGTGAACGGCGGCGCGTCGGTCCTGGGCTCGGTCCTCGCGATGGCGATCGCGATCAACAGCGGCTTCACTGCGACGATTCTCGCCGGAGGCGTTTGTTACTTGATCGCACTTGCCCTTGCTGGATCAGCGCCATGGTTGGTTGTATCTCCAGAAGCCGGATTTCACGCCGAGTAAAGCAGCCCTCATCCTATGTAGACGAATTCCTAACGTCCCGATCCTTGAACCTACCCGCCTGAGAGGAGTACTCTCAGATTTGCCCACCAGAGCGCTATGGGAGGTGGGGTGGAGGTGGATGATGGCGAGCGCGTCGACCGCGCTTCGGGCCAGGGTGCTCGAAGCGACCGGTCAGAATGCCTTCTGCTGCTACCAGTGCGGGAATTGCAGCGCCGGCTGTCCCACGGCCGGCAAGGGTGATTTGCTCCCGCACCAGGTCTTCCGCGAGCTTCAGGTCGACGGAACACGGGTTCTCTCAGCCCTTCAGCCGTGGCTCTGCGTCGGGTGCCAGACCTGCGCGGCCCGCTGCCCGCAGGAGCTGGATCTCTCCCGGGTCATGGACTTCCTTCGCGCCGAAGCGATCCGCGAGGGAACGGTGCCGGCCGCCGCCCGAAGAATGGCGGTGTTCAACCGGCTGTTCGTCCAGCAGGTTCTGGCCGGAGGCCGGCTGAACGAAATGGAGCTGGGCGCCTTCTTCAACCTTGAGGCGCGCTCGCCCTTCGAGAACCTCGATGCGCTGCCGGCCATGCTCACGCGCGGCAAGGTGAAGCTGACCGGCAAGAAGGTGCGTGGCCCGGGACAGGCTGCCCGCCGCGCCAGGAGCAAGTCATGAGGTACTCCTACTTCCCCGGTTGCTCGCTTCACGCCACCGCCCGGGAATATGACGAATCCCTGCGCGCCGTCGCCGGTCCGCTCGGGATCGAGCTGAACGAGATCGAGGACTGGTGCTGCTGCGGCGCCACGCCGGCCCACGCGATCGATCCGACGGCCGCCGAGGTTCTGGGAATGTGGAACCTCGCGCAGGCCTCCAAGGCGCCGGAGTCGCAGGTCCTGACCGGATGCGCCTCGTGCTTCTCCCGCCTGCGCGCCACGCGCGATGAGATCCGGGAGCATCCGGAGGCGGCCGAGCGCGCCATCCGATGGATCGGTCACGACGTCCGGGGCGATCTCGAGGTCTTGCACATCGCGCAGGTGCTCGCTTCGCCCGCTGTAAAAGATCGACTGAAGGAGGCCGTCCGGAAGCCGCTCAACGGCCTTCCGGTGGCCTGCTATTACGGCTGCCTCCTCACCCGTCCGCGCGGCGCGACCGCGGTGGACGACGCCGAGGACCCGACGATCCTCGAGGACATCGTCCGCGCGCTGGGAGCCGAGCCGGTGGCCTTCCCGCTGCGGCTGGACTGCTGCGGCGCCTCCATGGCGATCCCGCGGCCCGATCTCGTCGTCGAGCTGTCGGGGCGGATCCTTGTGATGGCTCAGGCCCGGGGAGCCAAGGCGTTCATCGTGGCCTGTCCGCTCTGCCACTCCAACTTCGACCTGAAGCAGGCGGCCATCGCCCGGGCGCTCGGGCTCAAGTCCCGCCTGCCGGTCCTCTATCTGACGCAACTGGTCGGCCTGGCCCTGGGCATCGACGCAGAGAAGCTGGGGGTTCAGAGGCACTTCGTTCCGGTACCGGTCGAGGAGCTTCTGTCCTTCCAGCCGCCGGCGGCTCCGGCGGGCAACGGCCCGGTCAAGGCCGCGGCTCCGAAGACGGAGGAGGCCACCCATGTCTAGGATCGGCGTCTTCGTCTGCCACTGCGGCGAAAACATCGGCCGCACCGTCGACTGCAAGAGAGTGGCGGAGGCATGCGGCGCGCTGCCCGGCGTGCGCCATTCGGTCGACTATAAATACATGTGTTCCGATCCCGGCCAGATGATGATCCGGGCGGCCATTCGCGACCACAAGCTGGACGGCGTCGTGGTCGCAGCGTGCAGCCCGTCGATGCACGAACCGACCTTCCGCCGCGCCGCGGCCGGCGAGGGGATCAATCCCTTCCGGTGCGAGATGGTCAACCTGCGCGAGCAGTGCTCCTGGGTCCATGAAGACCGGGAGACCGCGACCGAGAAGTCCATCGACTTGGTCCGGATGATGTGCCAGAAGGTGAAGCGGAACCAGGATCTCTTCCCGATCCGGGTGCCGGTCACGCGGCGGGCCATGGTCGTCGGCGGCGGCATTGCCGGCATCCAGGCGGCGCTGGACCTCGCCAACGGCGGCGTGCCGGTGGTGCTGGTCGAGAAGGAGCCTTCGATCGGCGGGCACATGAGCCAGCTTTCGGAGACCTTCCCGACGCTGGATTGCTCGCAGTGCATCCTCACGCCGCGTATGGTCGAGGTGGCGCAGCATCCGCTCATCACCCTGCATACCTACTCCGAGGTGGAGGACGTCCGCGGATACATCGGGAACTTCAAGATTATCGTGCGGAAGAAGGCGCGCTATGTCGACATGGCCAAGTGCACGGGCTGCGGCGTCTGCCAGCAGAAATGCCCGCAGAAGAAGATCCCGTCGGCCTTCGACGCGGGTCTCGGCCTGCGCCCGGCCATCTACGTTCCCTTCCCGCAGGCGGTGCCGAACAAGCCGGTCATCGATCGCGATCGCTGCACCTACTTCAAGAACGGGAAATGCGGCGCCTGCCAGAAGCTCTGCGGGCCGGGCGCGATTGACTTTACCCAGGAGGACGAGCTGGTCACCGAGGAGGTCGGAGCCGTCATCCTCGCCACCGGCTACAACCTCTATTCGATCGGGCCCCAGGACAGCAGCAAGATCCGCGGCTATCCGGAGTACGGCCACGGCCGGATTCCGGACGTCATCGACGGACTGCAGTTCGAGCGGCTGGCCTCCGCCTCCGGTCCCACCGGCGGCGAGATCCGCCGGCCTTCGGACGGGAAGGTGCCCAAGACGGTCGTGTTCCTGCAGTGCATCGGCAGCCGCGATCGCAACAAGGGGATCGAGTACTGCTCGAAGATCTGCTGCATGTATACGGCGAAGCACGCGCTTCTGTACAAGCACAAGGTCCATGACGGGAAGGCCGTCGTCTTCTACATGGACGTGCGGGCGCCGGGCAAGGGGTACGACGAGTTCGTCCGCCGCGCGGTCGAAGAAGACGAAGTTCTTTATCTTCGCGGACGCGTCTCCCGGCTCTACGAGGATAAAGGGCAGATCGTCGTGAGCGGCGTGGACACCCTGGGAGGCGGACCGACGGAGATCCGGGCGGACCTGGTCGTGCTGGCCACGGCCATTCAGGCGCAGCCGGGGGCGTACCGTCTGGCGCAGCTCTTCGGCGTCGGCTATGACGGGCACTCCTTCTATTCCGAGGCGCATCCCAAGCTGCGTCCGGTGGAGACGGCGGCGGCCGGCGTCTTCCTGGCCGGCGCCTGCCAGGGACCCAAGGACATTCCGGAATCGGTCGCCCAGGCGAGCGCGGCTGCGGCCAAGGCGCACATCCTTTTCTCGAAGGCCGAGCTGGAGCGCGAGCCGATCGTCGCCCGCGTGAATGAGGCGACCTGCGCCGGGTGCCTGGCCTGCGCCGAGGTCTGCTATTACGGAGCCATCACGGTGAAGGAGATCCGCGATCGGCAGGGCCGGCTTCTTTGCCGGGTGGCGCAGGTCAACGAGGGCGTGTGCAACGGCTGCGGCACCTGCCAGGCGACCTGCTCGTCGAAGTCGGTGGAGCTGTCGGGATACACGGACGAGCAGATCTTCGCGCAGATCGTGGCGTTGACGCCGTGAGTCAGCCCGGACCATGGTAACGAGGCATGAGCTTGTTGGAGCCTCGGCGCCGAGACACCGGCCGCTGAGGCCGGGGCGCCTCGCGGTGGATCAGGCCGGATGATGCCGGCAGAGCCGGGTGGAAATGGGCTGAACCCGGAAAGGGCCGATCGGGCCGTCGGCGAGGACGCGAGGTGGCGCGGGCCGACGGGACAGCGAACCGAGGCCCGCTGCGGCGGGCCGGTGAACGGGACGGGAGGGGAAGCGCAATGAGTCAGAAAGCGGCGCCGCCGGAATCCTGGGAACCGCGGATTCTGGCCTTCGTCTGCCGTTGGTGCACCTATGCGGGCGCGGATCTGGCGGGAACGAGCCGGCTCAAGTATCCGCCCAACATCCGGATCGTGAAACTGCCTTGCAGCGGGCGGATCGATCCGCTCTTCCTTCTGCGCGGTTTTGAAACCGGCGCGGACGGAATCCTCGTCTCGGGCTGCCATCCGGGAGATTGCCATTATACCAGCGGCAACTATTACGCTCGCCGCCGCTGGGTGATCTTCCGCGAGCTGCTCACGCTCGTCGGCCTCGAGCCGGAGCGGCTGCACTTCTCCTGGGTCTCCGCGGCGGAAGGCGGGAAGTTCGTCGAGGTGGTCAAGAAGGTCACCGAGGCGGTGCGCTCGGTAGGGCCGTTTCCCGGTTTTGCCGCGCCGGCGGATCAGGCGTTCGGACGCGCGGCGGCGACAGGAACGGGCTCGGCGATGGGGCGCGGTGCGACCACCGCGGCAGGTGGGGCGGCAGGATTCGGCGCAGCGGAACGCACGGGCTTTGGAGCAGTGCGGGGCGCGACGGCCGAGGCCAGCGCGGCCGTGGCCGCGGCGGGAGCAGCCGTTTCGTCGCGGCCCGGAGGACGGAACGCCGCGCAGCTCACGCAGGATCTCGAATCGGGCGCCGTCCGCGCGATCCTCGGGCGGCGTGCGGGACGCAGGCCGGGATCGCTGCAGGCCGGATGGGCGAAGAACGCCGCGGCGGTTCAGGAACTGCGCTACTCGCCCGGAGCGCAGCCGAACCTGGCGGGCTATCTGCTCCGCCGCCTGCGCGAAGAGCCCGAGGGCGTCTACGGCATCCTGGCGGGTCCGAATGAAGCGGCCGCACTGGAAGTGCTCATCGAAACCAAGCAGGTCGACGCGGATCGCGTGCACATCTATCGGCCGGAGAGGGATGTCTCGGCCGCCAGCGGCGCGGGCGGAGACGGCGGCGCCGGTGGAGACGCCACGGGTGGAATCGGCGACGCGGCGGCGATAGGCGCGGGCGCAGCGACCGCGGGTGCTGCTGTCGGGAACGCTGCCGGCGCCGGCGCGCACGTGTCCGCTGCCGCCACAATGGAGCGGCACGGCATCCCGGGTCTCGATCGGCCGTCGCGTGAGCGTTGGGACTACTGGACCGCGCAGTTCGCGGAATGCATCCGCTGCTACGCCTGTCGCGAGGCCTGTCCGCTTTGTTCCTGCGTGCAATGCGTCGAGGACAAGACCCGCCCGCGCTGGATCGATTCGTCGCCGACTCCGGCGGGCAACTGGATCTGGAACATCACGCGCGCGTTCCACCAGGCGGGCCGATGCGTCGATTGCGGCGGTTGCACGGAAGCGTGTCCCGCCGGGATTCCGCTCGAAGCC
This sequence comes from Candidatus Eiseniibacteriota bacterium, assembly GCA_963833505.1. Classification (GTDB taxonomy): domain Bacteria; phylum Eisenbacteria; class RBG-16-71-46; order CAIMUX01; family CAIMUX01; genus CAWHYG01. The sequence goes on from CAWHYG010000005.1 coordinate 544,948, forward strand.
CTGAACCGCCACCTGAGGGAAGCAGTCGAACGGGCGTTCCCGCGGCCGGAGGGAGAGAAGCGCTCTCCGCTCCTTTGCTACACGCTGCAGGACGAAGCGCCGTTCATCATGTGAGGAGGCGGTCGCGATGGAACCACAGCAAGCAGCCACAGCCCCCGAGCCGACCAAGGAGCGACCGCGCGAGGAGAAGAGGATGGAATCGTATTGGAGTGCCGCCGATCTCAGGACCTGGGCCAAAATGCTCCTGGGATCGCGGCGCGTGGTGGCTCCGGCGGTGGGACCGCGGGGCCCGGTCTGGGCGACGGTCAGCGATCCGGAGCAGATCCTGTGGGAGTACGGGCGCACCGTGGAGTCCCCGCGCGAATGGCTCATCCCGCGAACGGAGAGGCTCTTCGCCTATGACGTCGCGGCCCAGCCTCCTGTGATCGAGGAGCTGCCGATGGAAGCGCCGCCCACGGCGATCTTCCTGCTCCGGCCGTGCGACGTGCATGGGCTCCGCTCCCTCGACCCGGTCATGCGATGGGATTATACAGATGAGTCCTTCGAAGCGAGGCGGAAGAACGTGCTTCTCGTCGCCCTCGGATGCCGCCAGCCTGCCTCCAAGGACTCCTGCTTCTGCGGATCCACCGGGATCGATCCGCGGTGGGCGCCCGAGGCGGACGTCATGATCGAGCAGCTTCCCTCAGGATTTCGGGTCGTCGCGATGACCGGGGCCGGAAAGGCCGCACTCGAGGGAGCGCCGGGGCGGTTCGAGGATGCGGTCGTTTCGGGCCCAGAAGCCGCTCCCTTCGAGACCCGGCCGCTCGATCTGGAGAAGGCGCGCTCCTGGCTGCGGTCGCACTTTGATGATCCCTATTGGCAGGAAGCCTCGGAAGCCTGCCTGGGCTGCGGCGCCTGCGCGTTCCTCTGTCCGAGCTGCCACTGCTTCGACGTGGTCGACGAGGGGGATTGGCGCCGCGGAGTGCGCGTGCGCAACTGGGACTCCTGCGCGTTCGCGCATTTCACCCTGCACGCCTCCGGACACAATCCGCGCCCGCACCAGTGGAATCGCTACCGGCAGCGCGTCTTTCACAAATTCATCTTCTATCCCGACAAGTTCGGCCGGGTGCTTTGCACCGGCTGCGGCCGATGCGTCGACGCCTGTCCGGCCGGCATCGATCTCCTCGGCGTCCTCAAGACGGCGGAGGCACGCGCATGAGACTCTATACGCCCCATCTGATGAAGATCGACGAGATCATCCAAGAGACTCCGGACGTTCGGACTTTCAAGCTCCGTTTTCTCGCCCCGGAGGCGCAGGAGCGGTTCAGCTTCGAGGCCGGCCAGTTCGCGCTCTATTCGGCCTTCGGGGAAGGGGAGTCGACCTTCTGCATCGCTTCGCCTCCGACCTGGAAGGACCACATCGAATGCACCTTCCGGAAGACCGGCAAGGTGACCGATTCCCTGGCGCGGATGGAAGAAGGGGACGTCCTCGGCTTCCGCGGCCCCTATGGGAACCGCTTTCCGCTGGAGAGCTTCGAAGGCAAGGACCTGCTTTTCGTGATCGGCGGAATCGCATTGCCTCCGCTCCGCTGCCTGATCTGGAACTGCCTCGACCTCAGGGACCGTTTCGGCGCGATCAAGATCGTCTACGGCGCGCGGACGGTGTCGGATCTGGTGTACAAGCACGAACTGGACATCTGGCAGGATCGGGCCGACGTCGAGCTGGTGACGACGGTCGACCCCGGCGGCGAAACGCCCGATTGGAAGGGCAAGATCGGGTTCGTCCCGACCGTGTTGGATCAGTGGGCTCCGTCGTCGAAGAACACGATCGCGTTCGTCTGCGGCCCTCCCATCATGATCAAGTTCTCCACGCCGATTCTCGAAAAGCTTGGTTTCACGCCGGAGACGATCTACACGACGCTGGAAAACCGGATGAAGTGCGGCCTGGGCAAGTGCGGCCGGTGCAACATCGGCGGAACCTACGTGTGCAAGGAAGGGCCGGTCTTCTCCGCGGCTGAGCTGGCGGGACTGCCCATGGGAAGCGATTACTAGCAGCAACGCGCGTCGTTTTGAACCGGCAAGATCGCGAGATCTCGGACAAGTGGTGCGCCAATAGCTGCCGGCTGGAGGCTGTCCGACGGCGCGCGCCGGCCCAATCCTGGTTCGGCGAGGACGTCTCCCTGACCATACTTGGAAGCGACGCCGGCGCGGTCCGGCTTCGACTCATCGACGCCTCCGGCCGGTCCTGGCCGACCGGGGCCAGGGTCCGCTGCAGCCCGGCGCGAGGCTCGACCTCGATCTGCGGACGTTCGGAACAGTGGGACTGTCGTCGGGTGTGTGCTACCGGAGAGCGGAGGGAGCGCAGGAGACTCGGACCCGTTCGTTCGTGGTGATCCGGTAGGGCGCAGCCGGTGGTAGGCCCGGTGTAGGCGCACTGTTGTTCTCCTTCTCCGCGGAGTCGACCGGCCTCGACTTGATTTATCGCCTGCAACAAACAGGGCCGGCGAGCGGTTCGGAACCTCGGCTTTTCGCCCTGCGGCACGCTCTTCGCTAATCTCCCTCCATCGGCGGCCGAACCGCCGGTTTCCCGACGCCCCCAACCTCGGCTTGGGGCGCTCCAACTTCCCGGAGGCTCTCCGTGACCCAGGACGATCTTTGGATTCTTCTGTCCGATCCGCACGAACGCGGGGACATCGACGGCCTCTGGGGCCTGGGCGTTCACGCGCTTCGCTCGGCCCGAGGCGCGCCGTGGGTGCTGACCGAAGACCGGTTGGTTCGCTGCACTCAGGCGGCTGTTCCAGCCGCGAGGGTGATCCTCACGCCGCGTGACGGCCCATTCCGAAAGCTCGAGGGATTCGACCCCACGGCCGGCGCGATCCATCTGCTCTTCCTGCGGGAGTGCGTGCCCGATCCCGCCCAATGGAGCGCGATTCGATCGTTCGGAACGCGGGCGTCGCTGCTCGGCGCCGTGGCTTCCACGACTTTGCGGCGGCCGCTTCATGCCTGCATCGCGGATCCGGTGGATGATCCGAATCACGTCCGCGTCGCCGCCGCCCGCGTCCAGCAAGCATGGATCATCAAGACTGCTCAGGTCGTCGAGGCGCCCGACGCAGAAAGCCGCGCGCGGCTCGAGGAGCTGCACCTGCCGCCGGTCGGAAAAGTCAGGATCGCGGATGCGGCAGTGGGGACCCCGCAGACGAACGTCGTGCCGCCAGCCGGCCCAGGTTCGATTCTGCCGGAACCGGAACAGGCGGCCGGCGCGCGTGAAGGCCCGCCGGAGCGACCGGGGAAAAAACCGATCGCCATCGCGGTCCTGGGGTCCCGTCGCAGCCCGAAGGCCAACCGAACCGTCCTCCGCGCGCTCCGTCGTGTTTCCCTCCGCATCCACTCCAACGGTGGCGTTCCCTCCGAACAGGTGCGGGTCGATTGGCTGGCGCGTTTCGAGGGCTATACCGCGGCCCGATGTCTCCAGGACGTCCGGCGTTTCGGCCTCGCGGAGATCTTCTACCGCGAGGAAGAGCCCTGGGCGAACCCGCCGCGACGCGGAATGCCGAGATGGAACATCCTGCTCGATCCGGATCCTTCAACGGGCCCGAGGCCGCTGCTCACCGTGGGCCGGGCGGCCGGCTGCGAGGTGCTCGCGCCCGGCCCGAACGCGGATTGGAATGCCGCCGCTCTGGCTGCGCGCATTCTCGAAGGATGGCCGGTGGCGGCCGGCCAGGCCGGCGGAGATCGGTCACCGGAAGGCCGGTCTTCGCGTTCGTCTCTTGAGTCGCAATGGGAAGCCATAAGGAGGTGATGACTGATGCTCCCCTACCAGGGTCCGACCTGCTCCGTCGGCGCCATGCCGCTCATCGCAGGGTTCCTGTTCTGCAACATCCTGTGGATCGTGCTGGCGGCGCTGCCGAACGGCTGATTCAACCTCCTTGCTTCGGACGGATTATCGCGATCGTTTCACCGTTTCGCTTCGGACCGACCGGCACGATCGGAAACTCAACCTGAAAGGAGGTGATGCGCGATGCAGACCTACCACGCTCCGGCCTGTACCATCGACTCGCTGATCTCGAACCCGATCTCCGGGACCCTCAACATCAACTGGATCACCGTCTGCGGAGTGATCCTGGTCACGCTCGGCGACGTGATCATCAAGAAGTGACGGCCGGCTTTTCCTACCCCTGTGCCTGAGCGGCCAAGCCGGTCGCACCACGGAAGACCACACCGGGTGATTGCTCGAAGACAACTGCATGGGCGAGATCCACGCTCGCGGCTCCGGCGCGGGAGAAGGCGCTTCCACGGAGGGGAATCGTCTCTTCCGTGCCGGACCTGGCCCGACTTCCGCAGTTCGGGAAGTTGGGCTAGCCTCAATCTCGGCAGGACATTCTCTCCGACGTTCCATGGGGGCGAGGTCCTCCCCCTCTGGACCTCTCGGAACGATCTTGCCGGCTCCGAATGGCGCATTGAGGTTCGTCTTGACGACGAACGAATCGATGAAGGACGCCTGTCATGAAACTCCGTCGAGTGTGGATCCAATGGAGCCGCCGTCCGCCCGGGGAGGACGACGCCATGCAGGTCCTGGTCGGTGAAGGACTGGCTCGATTGAACCTCGTTGCGGCCTGGATCTGGGAGAATCTCGAGGCGGCCGCCGGCCGCGACGACCTCTTTCATCGGCTTCGCCGGACGGTTCGCGGAGTGGAGGATCGAAGGCTCCGCTCCGATCTCGACGGCCAGCTCGATGCCTGGCTTGCCGCCGGGTGGATCCAGACCGAAGGGGACCTGGTCTTTCCGTTTTCGGAGGAGCCATGGCCGTGATGGCTGGTTCTGCTCTTGGAGGAGACACGACGGTGAAGGTTCTTTCCGATCTTGGAGGCGCCACGACCGTGACGGCGACGCGCGCGGGCGGCCTGGCCGGTAGAGGGGAGAGGCATGATCTGGACGTTCTCCTGGTTGCCGTGGGATCGCCTCATCCGGCCGCGGCCCGCCTGGCATCAAGGTCCGGCATCCCGCCGCTCGGAATCGCCTACCTCGCCGCTGTTCTGCGTCAGCGCGGCATCCGCGTTCGCATCGCCGATCTGAACGTGCCGGGATGGACGCGGGAGCGTTTCAAACGCTGCCTGGAGTTGCAGCGCCCGAAGGTCGTCGGGCTCTCCTGCATGACGGAGTCGTATCGAAACGCCATCCGCCTCGCGAGCTGGGTCCGGGTGACGAAGCCCGGCATCCGGCTCGTCGCCGGCGGGCCTCATGTCACGTTCGAGGACGCGGCGGCCCTTCGAACCGGCGTCTTCGACGTGGTCGCGAGAGGCGAAGGCGAGCACACGTGCCGGGAGCTGATGCCTCTTCTTCTCGAAGCCGGAGCCGGTCCGGTCGCATCGATCGCCGGGATTCGGTCCGTGCGCGGGATCAGCTTCCTGGAGCGAAGCGGGTCGGCGGTTGGCGCAACGCGCACGGAGGGCGGCGGCCGGAGTCGTCGTTCGGCGCGGCCCGACCGTACGATCGTCGATCGGCCGGAGGATGCCCGGGTGGTTCGCACCGAAGATCGTTCCTTCGAATCGGACCTGGATCAATTCCCCTGGCCGACCCGGGATCTGCTCCCGATGGAGCGATATGGATCTCCCGGCAGCCTCCTCACCGGCCGGGGCTGTCCTGGGCGCTGCCTGTTCTGCGCGGCCGCGGCCATGGCGGGAGGACGGCGCCGGTGCCGCAGGCCGGAAGCGGTCATCGAGGAGATCGCCTTCTTGCGCGCTTCGCGGATATCAGAGATCGTCTTCCTCGACGATACGTTGACCGGCGATCGACAGCACCTCGAGGACTTGCTGGACGGGCTCGAACGGCGCCGCTTTCGCATCACCTGGACCTGCGAATCCAGGATCGAGGCCATGGATCCTTCGCTTCTCCGGCGCATGGCGCGCCTGGGATGCCATGGGATCCAGTACGGCATCGAAAGCGGCTCCGCGGATTCGCAGCGTCTCCTCGGCAAGGGCGCCTCGCGCGGCTATCGAGGGATTCTTGAAGCGACCCATCGCGCGGGCATCACGCCGGTCTGCAGCATGATCCTCGGGCTGCCTTGGGAGGACGAGGCCGCGGTAAGAACGACCATCGAGACCGGGCTTGAGATCCAACGGGAGTTCCTCGCGCGCGTCGGATTCGGCGTGCTGGTGTGTTTCCCCGGGACGCCGTTCTGGCGCCGGGCGTCACGTTTCGGCCTCCGGCGCCGGACGGGCGATTTCGACCAGTACACGATGCACACCCCGACCTGCGAGACCCGCCACCTGAGTCGCCAGGAGATGCGGCGCCTGCAGTTCGAGGCGACGGTCCGCCAGATCCGGGAGATGCCCCGCGAGCTAATCGCTCTTTCACGGTTCGGCCTGCCGGTCGGGGCGGAAGGAACGGCCCGATGAATGCCGCGCGATTCCGCGGCCAGAGGGCATGGCTGGTTCGCTCCGTGCTCACCCTCGCGTTAGGCGCACTCTTCCCTTCGCTCTTGGCCGGTCTCGGTTCCGCCGCCGAGCTGCCGCCCCCAGGGACGCCGATCGAGCTGCCGCCGGTCGACGTCTACGGCGCGCGTCTAACCCTGGCCGAATTGATCGACCGGGCCGACCGGGCGGTGGAAGAGAGCCAGAAGCTGGATGTCCCGCACCGTTATACCGAGCAGGTTCGATTCGTCGCGAGCTGGGACGACTCCGGCAAGGTCGGCCGGCGCCGCGACGCCTTCGAGGAGATCTCGCGCGTCGAGGTGCTCCGGGGCCGCCAGACGAGGTCGATCCGGCTCGAAACCCATCAAGAGACCTGGCGCGGCGATTCGCTCGTCTCCAACAAGGTCGACGAGAAGGTCCGCGTCCAGGTCCGCGCGCAGATCGAGGACCTCGAGGGGCTTCCCTTCTCGGTCCGCGGGGGAGACTACCGCTATCGGATCCTGGAGCGCCGGCCGCTGGGGGATCGGGCGCTCCTGCGCGTCGCCTACTCCCCGATCGGGGACTTCACCGCCGTGCCGGAAGGCGAGGTCTGGTTGGATTCGCACAACTATATCGTCCTGCTCCAGACCGGCGACATGCACAAGAACCTGTTCATGCCGATGATGATCAAGGACGTCGACTGGTTCTGGATCCGGCGGGAGGCCTACGGTCCGATCTGGTTGGTCAAGGAATTCGCCCTGAGCATCCGCCTCAGACACCTCGGCATCGGCGCTCCGTCCCGGGTCGAGGCTCGCATCCGGATCTACGACGTTTCCGTGGGCGATTCGACTGCGGGCGGGATTCTGCCCGGAGAGAAGGAGCCGGGCAAAGCGGCGATCAGAACCGCGCGGGCGGAGACGCCGGGCGACCATCGCGTCCGGGCGGTTCTGGACAGCGTGATGCAAGCGGCCCAGGCCCGCGCCGATCCGCTCTTGAACCGCGGTTTCTCCGGCGATCTCGCCCGCGTGGCATCGCGCGGAGATTCGCTGCTGGCCGCCGGGCCCGGACCGGGCCGGCTCCGGCTCGAATCCTGGCATCCGGTGGTGCGTTACAACCGTACGGAACGTCTCATGACCGGATTGGAAGGGACGTTCCGCTATCGGACTCCGATCAACCGGATCACCGCCGGCGCCGGCTATGCCTTCGGACTGGCCCGCGCGTTGGGGCATGCGGGCGTTGAGTTGGCGCCGGACGAGCGCGGGCAGACGTGGCACTGGGGGCTCGGAGTCTCGGTGCGGGATGAGGTCAGCACCTTCGGCGCGCAGCCGCAGCTTCTTGGCGCCCTGTTCACCTTTGTCGGCTACCACGATCCGGTCGACTATTACAGAAATCGGCAGATCGAGCTGGAGCCGTCGATCCGCCGCCGGCAGAGTTTCCAACTCGAGCTTCCGTTTCGGTTCGGAGAAGACCTGACCCTTCCGGCTGGATCGCTCTGGACCGTCCAGGGAATCTCCAGAGGCAAGCCTCTCCTGCCGATCGACCCGGGCCGCATCCGGGCCGGAGGATTGCAGCTCCAAGCCGGCGGATCCGAATGGCCGCTGGGGCTGACGATCAAGGCCAGAACGGAATTCTCCGGACGCCGGTTCGGCGCCGACCTGGTCTATCGGGAGGGCGACTGTGAACTCGGGTTCCAACCGACGTTGCCCGGGGCGCGGCGTTTGGACCTGAGGATCCAGGGATTCGCAGGGTCGGCCGGACTGCCGCGCCAGAGGTTCCTGTATCTCGGCGGTCCCGGGACGCTTCGCGCCTATCGGCAGCAGACGCTGGCCGGGCGGTCCGGCTACCACATCGGCGGCGAGTTCTACCTCAACCGCGACATCGTGGGATGGCTGCCCTTCGTTCCCGATCGCGGGCTCGGCCTGGAGGCGTTCCTGGCCGGAGATTTTGGGCAGGTTGCGGGCTCGCCGCAGGTCGACGGCGCAACGGCGAGCGGGTCCCCTGCGCGAGCTTCAGTCGGAGTCGGCTGCTGGAAGGCAATGCTCCTGCCGGGAATCCAGCGGGTTTCCCTCAGCCTGCACACGGGCGTCGGAACCGCGGACCGCCCATGGACCGTGAGGCTCGAGGCGTCGAACCAGGCGAGGTAGACCTTTCGGGCGGACCTCTCAGAATGACCTTGCCGGTTCCGAAGGTCGGATCGGCGCCAGCCTCCCTCGCCCGGCGTCGACTTCGCTTCGCTCTCGAGTCGGCCTCGGCACGTCCGGCTCGCGGTCTGCCTTCAGTTGGCCCCCGCGTTCACGCCGCTCATGGCCCACTGCGCTCCCAGGGCCTCGGCCTGGGCGCGCATCGTCCGGCCGACCGTTTTCATGGCATCGGGCGAGGGGAAGATGATCTCGTCCCGGGCGAAGCGAAACGCCCCGGAGCGGCCGCTGTGCTTGTCGTTGTATCCCATGGCGAATCCCAGCCAGTCGCCGTGATAGCGGCACAGCATCAAAGCGGTGACGTCGGTGGTGTCGAGAAGGCTGCCCAGCAGCTTGTCGACGAAGGCGTCGATCTTGATCACGACGGTTCCCTGTTGGAGTCCGAACAGGTGAACGTCCTCGAGGTCGATCGTTGCCGGCACCCACTTGCCGTGGACCTTCTCAGTGTCCGACATCCGCACGCGGCCGAGATTCCATTCGCGAAAGATGCAGGTCTGCGTGGCCGTGAAACTCCCCGGATGATATCCGAGGATGCTGTACGGAATCGGCAGATCCAGGTCTCCGTTGAAATGGATCGTGACGAGGGCGGTATGTCCGAGAAGGACGGGAGTGCGAGTGAGGTCCTGCAGAGATGCATACGGCAGTCGGCTCTTGGCCTTGCAAGTCTGAAGCGCGGACTGGACGCGATCCTCGGTCAAGGTCCCATAGGCGTCGGACTGGACCAGGCCGACCAGGATGGCAAAGACCGGATCCTTCACGCCGTCTTGAAGCTGCAGAACCTCGGGGATGCCACGGACGGGCGCGGACGAGACGACGTTGGAAGGCGAATGCAGGGCTGAGCTGGTGCGGGCGTCAGGACCATTGTCGGCAGAAGCAGTTGCAGCCCCGGCGGCGGGGTCGGTCGGAGCCGAGTTGACCGGCGCGCTCAAGACTGCGTTGGCAGAGGCGCCCAGGGTCGGGCCCGCGCAGGGCGCCAGCCCCGACCAAAGCGCCAGCCCCGCGCAGAGCGCCCGATGCGCGATCGGACCGACAGAAAGGGGCAAGCGTCGAACGGAATTCTCTCGAGCCATGGAATCATGATTGCATGCGAGGCACCGGCTCGCAACGCGGAGGGGTGCGCCTTCCCGAACCGTGACCAGCGGCGGCTCAAGCCGCTTCCCGCAAGATCAACCCTGAGATACGATTCCGCTGGTAACGCGATCGGCTGCGGCGTCTCCGTCTGAACGGGTCCGTCTGTCGGTCGCTTCGCGGCGGACCTCGTGTTCGCTGTCACCGGGGGGGCCGCATGCCCGTCCGCTTCCTGCTCGGACCGGCCGGATCCGGCAAGACGCGCCACTGCCTGCTGGCGTTGCGCGAGCTTGAGAAAGCAGGGCGCCCGGGAATCTACCTGGTTCCGGAACAGTTCACCTATTCCGCCGATCGAGAGCTGCTGGACGACCCCGATCTCTTCGGGCTGCGTCACGTCCGCGTTCTCTCTTTCACCCGGTTCGGATGGTGGCTGCGCGAGCTGGCGGCCGCACCCGCGCCGCCGGCGATTCCGGAAGCCGTGCGGCCGATGCTCCTGCGGGCGGTGCTGGCGCGCATGCCGGAAAAGACCCTGGGGCCGCTGGCTGCGCTTCGAGGACGCCAGGGATTCCTGGAAGAGCTGAGCGCCTTCATCCGCGAGGTCCGGGTGCACGGTGCGGTGGCGTTCTTCGATGCAGTGCGGCTGGGGCTGAGCCCCGAGGGGAGTGTTCCCTCCGCGACGCGCGCGAAGATCGAAGCGCTGTCCGCGGTTTTTGAAGCCTACGCGACCGCGCTCCGGAATCTGGGTCGCGTCGATCCCGAGGAAGGTCTCACCGATGCCGAGCCGCTGATTGCCGGGCTCGCCGATCGGATCGCGCCGATCGCCGTCTTCGTGGACGGATTTCTATCCTGGACCCGGCGAGAGAGAGAGGTTCTCGCTGCGGTGGCGCTGACCGGCGCCCGGGTTGAGATTTCACTTTGCTGCGATGGTCCGGAGGATCTGGAGCCGACCCGACCTCAGCTTGACTCCGGTCGCACAGCCCCAGTCGGAGCGCCGGTGGATGCCGGAGGCGAAGCCCGGAAGGCATCGGAGCCGGGGAATCGGTCCGGCCGCGCAGACGGAGCGCCGGCGGGTGCCGGGGGCGAGGCAGTGCCTCGGCTGCCGTTCATTCCGGTGGCGAGAAGCCATCGGGAGCTGGCGAACGCCTTCCGGCGAGCTGGCGCCAGGATCGAGGATCCGCTTTGCCTCCAGGTCGGCGAAAACCCGGGCTCGGCGTTGGAGCGGCTCGAGCGGGGCCTCTTTTCCGCGGCGTCGCTACAACCTCCCGAGCCGGGCCTCAGCTCTGCTGCGTCGTCACAACTTCCCGAGCCGGGCCTCGGTTCTGCTGCGTCGTCGCAACTTCCCGGACCCACCACGGGTCTGCTCGACGACCCCGCTTCGGCCTCGGTCTGCCTGCAGCCGGCCCGCGATCACCGCTCCGAGGTCCTGCTCTGGGCGCGACAGATCGATCGCTGGACGCGGCTGGACCCGAACCCGGTCAGGCCGGGCGAGGTTGCCGTGCTGGTTCGCGGGATCGAACCGTATCGGGATCTGGTCCGCGAGATCTTCCCCCGGTATCAGATCCCGGTGTTTCTGGATGAGAGGCGAAGCTTCCTGGCCCATCCGCGCGTGCGCCTGCTGCTCGATGCTCTGGAGGTGATTCTCTCCGGATGGCGTCGCGACGCCGTCATCGCTTTTCTGCGGAATCCGCTGCTCGGCGCTCCGCCGGCCTCGGTCGACCTCTGTGAAAATCTTTCGCTGGAATTCGGCTGGGACTTTGACACCTGGACCCTGCCCGAATGGAAGGAGTACCAGACGCTGCCACGGCAGCGTGTGGCGCGCCGCGCCGAATCCGTAGACGAGCCCGGTTCGAACGGCGGCGATGAAGAAACCGAAGAAGCGGCGGAGGCGCACGGCTACGAGGATCTGGGACTCGGCGGAATGCGCGAGTCAACCGAGCCCTCGCGCGCTGCCTCCGAATCCTCGGGCGCCGCCTCGGCCGAACCCTCGCGCGCCGCCTTCGTCGATCCCTTGCGCCGGCGTCTGCTCTTTCCGCTTCGCGCCTTCGAGGATGCCTGGCCAGAGGACGGACGAACCGGCCCGGAGGCGGCGGGAGCGATCCGGTTTCTGGAAGAAGCGCTGGTCGGTTCCCAGGGCGGCTCCGGCGCTCTGGGCGCAACCGGGTGCGCGCTCGAGGATCCGGATCCGGAGTGGACAGCCAGGGTCGACGCGGTCGTGGACGAGCTGCTGGACGAAGCCGGCCGGCTGTGGCGCGACGTCCGGGTGAGCCTCGATGAGTTCGCCCGCACCCTTCGTCAGGGCTGCGCGTCCGCGCGGGTCGGGATCCCGCCGCTTCGCCTGGATCAGGTGGCGATCGGGGACGTCCAACGGACGCGGCTCCACGACGTCCGCCGTCTGATCGCAGGCGGGCTCAACGACGCCGTGTTCCCGCGCGCGGTCCTGGATGATCCGATCTTGAATGAGCAGGATCGCGGCATCCTGGGCCGCGCCGGTCTCAACCTGGGCCCGACGGCCGCCGAGCGTCAGGAAGAGGAGGTCTACCTCTTCTACATTGCGCTGACGCGGGCATCGGAGCGATTGCTGCTGACCTGGTGCATGAACGGCGACAAAGGCGAGTCGGTCCCGCGGTCCCTCTTCATCGAGGAGGTGCTTCGCTGCCTTCCGGATGCGGCCGAGTTTCCAGCACCGTCGGATCCGGATCGGGCGGCGCCGGATCGCCTGCAGACGCCGGGCGAGCTGGGCGACCGCCTCGTGGCCGAGCTGGCAGGCGCTCTCCGGGAGCGACCGGCCCCGCCGATCGAAGGCGGTGGGAACCTCGACCGAAGCGAGGCATCCTCCGCGGGCTCGGGCAACGGAAGCGAGGGGATCGGATCCTCGGTGGACCCGAGCGCCCGTTCCAGGTCCGCGGCGCGGCCCTTCTTCGACGAAAACGCCGTCCTCCGAGCCGTGTATAACTCCACGCTTCGCGACCGACCGATTCCATCCGAGTCCGAGCGCCGGCAAGCCGTCCCGCAATCCCTCCCCGCCCTGATCACGGTATCCGAACGCTTGCGGGCCAGCCTTCCCGCGTTGCTGTATGCCAACGAGGACTACCTGCCGTCGGAGATTCGGGCTCGCGCCTTCCTCGATCGCGAGTTCACCTCCAGCGTGACGAGGCTCCAGCAGTATGCGGAGTGCCCCTATCAGAGCTTCGCCCAGACCCAGCTGGGGCTGGTTCCGCGGCCGGTGGCCCAGGTGTCTCCTCTCGAAACCGGAATCCTCGCCCACGCCGCCCTGGATCGGTTCTTCCGCCTTCCGATTCGCCCCGGCCACGCGGCGATCGAGGGGCGCCTCGGCGAGGTGTTCCGGGGGCTCGAGGAGATTCCCGAACTGGTGGCCTTTCGGAACGACGAGGCCAGCCGGTATCAGTGGAACAGCACGCGTCTCCGGCTCGTTCGTTATCTCATGGAGGAGACGGAGAGGCTCAAGGAGTCGTCCTACCGGCCGGAGAGCCTGGAGCTGTCATTCGGCCCGGGCTCAGGAAATCCTCTGGCGATTCCGCTCGCGACCGGGGACACGCTCCTCCTGGTCGGCCGCATCGACCGGTTGGATCTTCGCCGGGAACAGGACAGGATTCACGCCCTGGTGCTCGATTACAAACGCAGTCGAAAGCTCGGACTTCCCGGAACCATCGAGCGCGGCCTGGACCTGCAGCTCGCCGCCTATCTTCTCTTCGTGCGCGACGTGCTCGGATGGCAGCCCTCGGGCGGATTCTACGTGCCGGTTCTGCCTGGCCCGGCGAGAAGCGAAGAATTGAAGACCGAGGAGGTCAACCCCCTGGGTATCCAGATGCACGGGATCTTCCTCGGCGCCGAACGGGACGCGATCGACGGCGCGCGGAACATGCTGGTCCGAGAGACGGGAAGCACCCGGCAGAGCCTGTCCTCGGCCGGGGAGTTGAATCGGCTTCTCGAGGTCGCCCGCGGGCATCTGGCCAGCTTTGCCGCGACCTGGCGCAGCGGCTGGATCGCGCCGCGGCCGTTGGAGACGAAGCACGAGCTGCCGTGCGCCTACTGCGACTTCGCGGCCTTGTGTCGTTTTCGTCCCGGGTCACGCGCCGTCCGGAAGGAGCCGGCCCAGGGGATGCTGCCGGGGTTGACGCCGAAATGAGCGCGCTGCGGTTGAGCCCCGCCCAGAGGGCGGCCATCGAGCTGGACGGCCGGGATCTTCTGGTCACGGCCGGAGCTGGCGCCGGAAAGACCACGGTTCTCGTCGAACGTGTTCTGTACAAGCTGAAGCGATGGCAGGTCGGATCCCTGGATGATCTGCTGGTTGTCACTTTCACGGACAAGGCGGCGCGCGAGCTCAAGAATCGGATCTATATGGAGTTGTCCGAGGATCCGGGGATGCGGCGGCATCTGGTCCAGCTCCCCCGGGCTTCGATCTCGACCATCCACTCCTTCTGCGCCCGCCTGTTGCGGGAGCACTTCCTCGAGGCGCGCATCGAGCCGGCCTTCCGGGTCCTGGACGACTATGGGCGCAGCGACGCGCTCAATGAAGCCATGCGGCGCGTGTTTCACGGCTGGTATCTGCTGGGAGACACGGGGCTCGGCCGGACGTTCCAGTCCCTGCTCGAGGTCTGTGGATTCGATCGGCAGGGGGAGGTTCTTCGCAGCGCGGTCTCCCGGCTCAACGAGTACGCCCGCGCCACGTCCGATCCCGACGAGTATCTCGATCACCTTCTCTTGCGACCGCCGGCCGTGCGCCTGGCGGATCTTCCCTGGTATCGGGAGATGGTCGCTCAGCTTGGCGGCGAGTCGGGCGACTGGACGCGGGCGGTGCGACTCTACCGGGCCGCGCTCACGATCGCCCGGCAAGGCGGCCGGAAGGTGGCGAGGATGGAGGAGTTCCTCGAGTGCTGCGTCGCCGTGTCATCCGAAGCGTTGGCCGAACCGGAGGAACAGCGCCGGGCCATCAATGCCTTGAAAACGGGAGGCTTCGTCAAGGACGAACCCTCGTTGCACATCAGTCCACCCGACGCGCCCAGAGGAGCCGGCAGCCTGCCGGGGTTCAAGCTGCTGCACGACGCGGCGAAGCAGGCCTTCCTGCGGCCGTCGATCCGGGCGCTGCCGTGGATCCTCGAGGAGCTGGTTCAGGAAGAGACGGATGGGCGAAGGTACCTCGAGGTCCTGGTAAAGCTGGTCCGGGAAGTGGACGAAGAGTACCGCCATTACAAGGCGCGAGGCGGATTCCTGGATTTCTCCGACCTCGAAATCGGCGCGGCCCGACTTCTCCGGGAGTCCGGTCGAACGCTCGGCCTTGAGGATCGGTTCCGCGAGGTCTTGATCGATGAGTTCCAGGACGTCAACGCCCTGCAGGATGAAATCCTCCGCCGCGTCTCGCGCGAGAACCGGCGCTTCCGCGTGGGGGACGTGAAGCAGTCGATCTATCAGTTCCGCCTGGCCGATCCCACGATCTTTCTCGAGCTCATGAAAGGCCGCGTCGAGGTGAAGAGCCCGGCGTGCGTCCCTCCGGGAGATGATCCCTCTCTGATCTACCTCTCCGAGAACCATCGAAGCACGAGGAACATCCTTTGCTTCGCCAATCGCGTCTTCGCGCGGCTCTTCGATGAAAAAACGATCGGATCCGGCTATGCCGAGCAGCGGCTGATCTGGCCGGATGATGAGCCTAGCGGGGATCCGAACGCGCTCGTGGAGCTGCATTTGGTCATTTCACCGGCGCGGAGCAAGACGCCGGCGGTCGAGGACGGCAACGACGATCCCGGCTCAGAACGCGACCGCGTGGACCAGCCGCCGCCCGCGGCGCCGGACGACCTCACTCCGATCGAGCGCCAGGCGCGGCTCACGGCGCATCGGGTGCGGCGACTTCTGCGGGACGAGCGCCCGATGATCCGCACCAAGGACGGACCGAGGCTCGTCCGAGCCGGCGATGTCGCGTTGCTTCTCCGGTCCGCCGCGCGGGCCCAGAAGTTCCTCGAGGCGTTGGAGGGCGCGGGAGTTCCGGCCTTCCTGGCCAAGGGCGGGTCCCTCCTGGAAGAGGATGCGGTGCGCGATTTCCGAAGCCTGCTTGCGATCATCGACAACCCGCGGGACGACGTGGCGCTGGCCGCGGTGCTGCGTTCGCCGCTCCATGGCGTTCCGGACTCGGATCTTCTCCGCATCCATCTGGCCCGGCCGAAGGCTCGAAGCTTTCTCGACGCCGTGGCGGGCGCGGCCTACGCCGGAGAAACGGAGGCCGAAGGCGGATGCTTCTGGCCTCCTCCGGCCGCCGGGATGGGCGCGATCGATACCCTCGCGTTCTGGGTCGGCGAGGAAGCCGTTGACGCGGAAAAGCTCACGCCTCCTTCGCTCCGGCGCCGCCTGAGGGAGTTCCTCGGACGCCTGAAGTCGTGGCGGGAAGAACAGGGGCGGATGGAGCTGGGCCGCTTCCTGACCCTGGTCCTCGAGGACACGCGTTTCTTCGCCATGCTTCGCGGGCAGGGGATCCTCGCCCGGCAACGAACCGGGCTCGAGCGATTCCTGTCGCTGGCGCAAAGCTACGAAGAGGAGCGCGGGCCCTCGCTGCACGGGTTCCTGGCGCGGATCGCGACCGCGGAAGCCGCCGGCCAGGTGGAGAGCGTGAGCGCCGTCGGCGAGGACGAGGACGCCGTCCGGATTCTCACGATTCATGGCGCCAAGGGCCTGGAGTTCCCGGTCGTCGTCCTGCCCAACCTGGAGTGGAGATTCCGCCCGGATCCACTGGGGAATCGGATCCGGATCGGGCGGGAGTGGATCGGCCTGCGCCATTTCGACTACGACCGATGGGGCCGGACGGATACTTCGGCCCGGCGCGCCCTGGCGGAGATCCAGAAGCGGGAGCAGGTCGAAGAAGAAGCCCGGATCCTGTACGTGGCGCTGACCCGCGCGCGAGACCGGCTCATCCTGGTCGGCGGCGCGACGAAGCTGCCGGAGATCGGAACGGCGCTGCCGAAAGAGGCCGTCCTTGAGCGGATCCGCGAGGGGAAAAGCGCCCTGGACTGGATTCTCGCGAGCCTTCCGTGGGAACAGGCGCAGGAAGGGCGGTGGGAGTTCCAGGATCCGCCGCTCATCTACGAGGCGCACGCCGAGGTTCCGGGATCCTCGGAGGCCGGAACATCAACGATCCCGGAAGGCGCGCGGAATCTTGGCCGAGCGCTTCAGGAAGGACGATCCCTGGCGGCGTCCTCCGCAGCGGAAGCCAAGGCGCTCTCCCTCCTCGATCGAGTCGGCTGCGTCGCGCCGGTCCCGCGACTGGCGGATCTTCCCGGGCTCAAGGGCAAGTACTGGGTCACGGAGCTGAAGAAGGCCGAGGACGCCGAACGAAGGCGGCTGCTCGAAGAGGAGGGTGCCGTATGGGCGCCGGGAACGCGGTTGGACGCGCGCGGCGCGGGGTCGGTTTCGCGAGCCCCGCTGGACGGGAGCGGCGCAGGGTCTGGTTCGGGAAGGCCGCTGGACGCGCGCGGGGCCGCGGAGCTGGGCATTTTGTATCACGCAGCGTTGGCCCGGCTTGATCTCCTGGCGACCGGGCCGGCGGAGCTGGAAGCGCAGTTCCGCCGGATGGCGGCCTCTCCCTGGTGGGGCGGCGCGCCGCGCGACGAGCAGGTCGAGAAAGGCATCTTCGCAATTCTACAGGGCGAATGGGGACGCCGTCTGGCGGACGCGGCGCGTGCGCCGAGCCCGGGCGCGCAGGGATCCCCCGACGGAATCGGGGCGCGCGAGACGAGCCGCAGCGTGGCGGGTCGTGACGCGGCGGTCGAACCAGGCCGAGTAGCGGCGGGAGCGACGGCATGGATCGAAAGGGAGGTCCCGTTCTCCCTCAAATGGTCCGTGGAAAGGCTGGCCTCCTTCCTGCCGGATCTGCGCCATGCCTGCGACGAGGATCCTCGATGGGCGACCCCGGCCGGACGCGAGGTCCTGGCGCGGGCTTGGGTGCTGATTCAGGGCCAGATCGATTGTATTTTTCGCTCCGGAGAGGAATGGTTCATCTTGGACTGGAAGACCGACCGCGTGCGTCCGGAGGGAGTTTCCGCCCGCGCCGTGGACTATGCTTTTCAGATGAGGGTCTACGCGGAGGCCGCCGCGCTCAAGTGGGGCGCGCCGGTGCGGACGATCCTGGCTTTTGTCTCGGCCGGCGTGACGTTTGAGATGCCTTGCCCGACATGAGATGCCTTGCCCGACCGGCGCGGAGTAGAGCATGACCAACCCCGAATCGCAGGTTCCGGATGAAAGCCCGGGCCTGAAGGAGCAGGCAGAGAGCTTCCGGCGCCTCACCGCCGCGGCCCAGGACGCGATCCTTCTGATCGACGACGAGGGACGGATCACGCACTGGAACGCGGCTGCCGAGCGGATTTTCGGCTACCGGGAAGAGGAGGTCCTGGGCAAGGACGTGCACCGGCTCCTCGGCTCGGAGCAGGACGTGCAACAGGCCCGGACGGGGTTCGAGCATTTCCGGCACACCGGCGAGGGGCCGATCGTCGGCCGGATCCGCGAGTTGACGGGCCGCCGGCGCGGCGGCGAGGAGTTTCCGATCGAGCTGTCCGTGGCGAGCATGCAGCTCGCGGGCCGGTGGACGGCGCTTGGTATCGTTCGCGACATCAGCGAGCGTAAACGCGTCGAGGCCGCACTGGCTCACCAGGCGCAGGAGCTGGCCCGGAGCAATGCCGAGCTGGAGCAGTTCGCCTACATCGCGTCCCACGATCTCCAAGAGCCGCTCCGGATGGTGTCGAGCTTCGTCCAGCTTCTCCAACGGAGGTATCAGGGCCGGCTCGATGCCGAGGCCGATGAGTTCATCGGCTTTGCCGTGGAAGGTACGCGGCGCATGCAGGCGCTCATCCAGGGCCTCCTCGCCTACAGCCGCGTGGGCAGCGACGGGCGGGAGCTGGTTCCAGCCCCCATGGAGGAGTTGCTCCAGGAGGCTCTTTTCAACCTCCGCGAGCTGATCCGGGAATCCGGCGCGGTGGTGAGCAATGATCCGCTCCCGGAGGTCCGTGCGGATGCCCGTCAGTTCGTGCACCTGCTGCAGAATCTCATCGGAAATGCGCTGAAGTTCCGAACGGACCGACCGCTGCAGGTGCACGTGGGGGTGAGGGATCAAGACGATCATTGGGTTTTCTCCGTGGCCGACAACGGAATCGGATTCGACCCTTCGGATGCCGATCGCCTGTTCGTTCCCTTTCAGCGGTTGCAGGGGGGGCGCCAATACCCGGGAACCGGCATCGGTCTCGCGATCTGCCGCAAGGTCGTGGAACGCCATGGGGGTAGGATCTGGGCGGAGTCCCGGCTCGGCCAGGGCTCGACCTTCTTCTTCACGGTTCCCCGCCGAGATGAAGAGTAGCGACGGGCGGCGCGACGGGCCGGATCTGCGGCCTCAGTTCTCATGGAGCCGATTTTGAGTTTGAATTTTGCAGATCTTCATACTACACCCGTCGAAGCTGACGGCTGGCTCCTGGCGTGGAGTGAAATCCCATGGCGGTGAGACCGATTCGAGTGCTGTTGATCGACGACAACCCCGGGGATACGCGGCTGATTCGCGAATTCCTGAGGGATGAAGCCGGCGACAGCATCAAAGTCGCGAGCGCGGACCGGCTGTCGGCCGGTCTTGCCGCGCTCGGCTCCGAATCCGTGGATGTGATCCTGCTGGACCTGCTTCTTCCCGACAGCCGCGGCCTCGCCACCGTCAACGCCGTCCTCGAGGCTGAGGCGGAGGCGCCCATCATCGTGCTGACCGGTCAGGACGACGAGGCCACGGGCGTGGCCGCCGTGCAGGCCGGCGCCCAGGATTATCTGACCAAGGGCCAGGTGGACGGCAGCATGCTCGTGCGCTCCATTCGATTCGCCATCGAGCGACACCGCGCCCAGTCGAGGCTGCAATCCATGAGCCTGCTGGACGAGCTGACCCATTTGTATAACCGCCGCGGTTTTCTGACGCTCGCCCGGCAGCAGCTCGCGGTGGCGGAACGATCCGGCATCCGCGCCATTCTCCTGTTCGCCGACGTGGACAACCTCAAGGAGATCAACGACTGCTCCGGACACGGCGGCGGAGACGCGGCCATCGTCGCGACCGCCGCGATCCTGCGCGAGACCTTCCGCAAAGCGGATGTTCTGGGACGGATGGGCGGCGATGAATTCGCCGTCCTGGCGCTGGAGACGTCGGGAGGGACGCCGGAGTCTCTGTCGCTGCGCCTGGCCCAGACGCTCCGGCGTCACAACCGGCGCCGTCCCAAGGAGCTGCCCGTCTCGATCAGCACCGGCATGGTCGTCTTCTCCCCGGGTCAACCGGCCACGATCGAGGATCTACTCGCGAAAGCCGACGGGCTCATGTACGAGGAGAAGAGGACGAAGAAGGCCCTGCAAGCGCATGGTGCCGGGGACCCGGCGCCCAGCGACGGTCCGGAGTAAGACCCGGCCGCTGACACGCCGGTGCTTCATCCGCCCGGGTTCGGGCCGGTGCGCTCGCGCTGTTCTATCCGCCCTGGCCGGCCGCCGGCCCGGAAGAGGCGTTTCCGGTTCCGGGCAGCCCCGAGGCCTCCATCCAGGTCACACGGATCGGCCAGCGATAGTAGATCGTGCCTGGGCCGTTGATCGAGAAGCGCACGACGCGCGGGCCCCTCCGGCCGCTCAAGAGACCCTCGAATTCCTCCGTCGAGCGGATGACGCACCCGATGGGAATGCCGTTGGCCGCCGTGGCCGGAATGAGGCGACTGGTGGATTCACGGCCGTCGTCAAGCTGGCAGTCCAGCATGACCGGGGGCACGCGGAAGAAGAGCTGCGCAGCGCGGCCAAGCAGGCTCAGCCGCATGTCCAATCCCGCGAAGACGAGAGAGTCGCGCGCCGGAACGTCGCACCAGCTCCGGTCGCGGATCCGGTCGCTTCCGAAGGGCATCAACCGGATCGGCCGGGGCGCGGCGCGCTTGCGGAGCAGAAGCCATCCGGCGCCGTCCGTCCCTTCCGCCAGCTCGTAGTTCTCGAGAACGGCGCGCGAGGCGAGCGGCGCGCTCTGAAGCAGATTCCGCCCGTCGGTGTCCTCGAAGTTGAACAGCATCCAGTGCGGCGCCCGCGATCCGCTCACGCTGGCCGCGTTCTCCTGATCCAGCCAGGCGGTGTGGGCGGAGTAGGTCTGGAGCATCCACGTCGGCTGCCAGTCCAGACCGTTCACCGGCACAAGGCTGAGCTCCCAGGGCATGACCCCGACCTTGCCCCCCTCCTCTTTGATCCGACGGAGCTTCTGCGGGTCGAGCCGGCTGGACTTCAGCGCGGCGGCCGATTTCGCCGCGAGCGCCTTCTCCTCGGCGGGCAGGCGCACGAGCGCGACCAGGTTCTCCCAGCCGGTCCGTCCGACGACGAACTTCGCCGAGTCCCGGATCGTGGGCCGATCCCAGATCCCCAGAACGGAGAACGTCAAAGCCAGCGTCACGGCGAACCCGGCGACGGTGCGGCGTCGCAATCGCCCGTCGTCGGTGAAGGCGTAGAGGATGGCCTGGAGGGCCAGCGCGAACGCGAAGAAGACCAGCACGTGCTGATCCTGGCGTGTAAAACCATGCTTGAACGCGATCAAGGCGCCCACCGAGACCGGAACGGTCACGCGGGCTCTCTGGATGAAGGATTGTTCAATCAGCCGTTCGAGGACCGCCAGGGCCAGGAGGCCCAGGATCAGGATCTCCGAGGCGCCGACGACGCTCTCGGCCACGCTGTAGTCTCCGGCGATCTCCTTCGAAGCGCGAAGCCAGAGCACGAACGCGGGCAGGGAACCGAGGAGCAGCGCTCCCCAGATTGCCAGCGCGGCCGCGAAACCGGACGACATCCACATCAGGCGGATGAGGGCGCGACGCCGATCCTGAAGGAACTCGACGACCAGCGATCCCAAAGCGACCAGAAGCGCGGCCAGGCCCACGCTCGTCTTCATGAAGAGGAAGGTTGCGGCCAGGATCCCCAACGCGACCGGAGGCCAAAAGGGCCGCGATTCCCCGGCCGACAGCACCAGGAGCAGCGTGAAGAGGGTCAGCAGCCGATACTCGCCGACCTGGCCGACGCTGACGGCCATCGCCGTCGCCAGGAGCGCCGCGAAGATCCAGAAGGTCCGATCGGATTCGATCCTCCGGCGCAGGCGCAGGATGCACCAGGCGAGCAGCACGTAGATGACAAGCCAGAAGACCTGCGCCTCGGCGTAGTTGTGGCGCACCGAAAGCGGCGCGAAGAAGAAGGCGAGCGGTCCCCAGGTGAAGACAACGTCGCGTCCGAAGTGATAGGAGGATCCGAACAGCTCATTGATGCCGACGACCCACGATCCGTCGATGCCGGTCCGGGCCACTTCGTGCACGCCGGGGAACAGCACGAACAAGAGGTACACGACGGGCAGCCACCCGAGGCGTCTCGACCAGCCCGGCCGGCCCGACGCTTCCGCAGCGCGCCGCGGGAGCGCACCGCCGGAGCGCGACGTGAGTTCGCGTTCCGCGCGCTCCTCCGGAGTCGTCACTTCGAAGCCTTTCTGGTTCATGTTCGGCAATTCTCCCGCCCGAAACGCCGGAGCGACAAGAACGAAGTGCGGATGCCCCGGCTCGCGCCGGCTACTTCCCGATCGGCGGAACCTCGAACTCGAACACGGTGGCATCTCCGACCTGGCGCTCGCTTGCGGGATGGAGCGCGCGGAGGTTCTCGCGAAACGCCGCGGCGATGTCCCCTGAGACGGACGGCTCGGAAGAAAAGCTCTTGCCGTCCGCGGCGAGCGACCACCGGGAAGGTTCGAGCACGATCCAGCGGATCGAGTTCCGGCGGAGAAAAGCGACGAGATTCGAGGAGAACCGAGCCTGTTGTTCCGCCGTGAGCGTCGAGAAGAGCCCGGAAGCGCCCAGGCCGCGAGTCAAGAGAGCCCACTCCCGGGTCGAAAAGGGATCTTCTCCGCGCACGCTCCGGAGGGGAACGGCGCTGCTCACGTCCTGAACGAGCCTCTGCTGGTGGACGGTCTGATACAGCATCGCCTCCCGCGCCGGCGTGCCCGGAACGTCCAGGATCGCGGTTGCGCCGGGCGAAGCGTGGATCGAAGCATAGGCCGGCGGGATCGGCGTGGCGGTGAGAGGGAAAGGCGCGGACAGCATCTCGAAGAGCAGGAGCGCCCCGATCACGACCTCAAGACGTGAGACAGCGCCGGATTCCGTGAACCCGCGCCGGCGCCGGATTTCCGCCCATCCGGCCGCGGCCGTCACGGCCAGGCAGAGGCCCATCGGTGCGACGTAGCGGATTGGGGTCCGGGATCCGGCCAGAAACGGAAGCGCCCGGGCCAGCAGCGCCTGCGGCATCGGCAGATCCAGGATCCTCCCCCCGGCATGAAGAACTGGCCCCAGCGAAAGCACCCAGAAACAGATCGTGCACCAGAACCAGATGCGCTGGCGGCGACCGCGCAGGATGGCCACGGCCCCGACAGCGAAAAGAGCGATCGCGATCCATCCCAGCGAAAGGCCGAAGCCCGCGTTGTTTTCGTGAAACGATCCGGTAATCCCGCTGAAGAGGCCGCCCCAGAACGGATGGCGCGGGTTCGGAAGGAAGAAGTCGAGCAGATCCGCCGAGAAGAAGGCGGCCAGGCGCGGATCGAACGTCGTGTCCCCTTCCGCCATCCGCCGGGAAATCTGCACGAGGAGAGGGTTCAGAAGGGCCGTCCCGGCGACGAGCGAGACAATCGACGCCCAGATCCAAGCGCGGCGACCGGCGGAGTGCCGTCTGATCGCGACTCGCAACGGGGAACCCTGCTCGGAAGACCGTTCCCCCTCCGATGCCGAAACCGGAATTCCGGGCCCCGAGACACCGGGACCGGAGGCAATCCGGCCGGATTGGCGCCGCGCGGTGCCGTCCGCACCCGAGGCGTCATGCCTGGACGGATTCCGTGCGGAGCCGTCGTGCCCCGGCGCCCTTTGCTCAGGCGCGGCACCCGAACGGCGCTTTCTGACCCCGCTCGCGATCGGCGGGATCGCCAGCAAGGCGGAGAGCAGGATCGAGTACGCCGCGTACTCCAGCGACCCGTAAACCAGCAGGATCATCGACCCGGCCCAGAGCATCAGCCGGCCGGGAGACGGGCGATTCAGAAGCGCCGCCCAGGCCCAGACGGCCAGGACCAGAAGCTCGGTGGAGATCACGTGCAACCGGACGGTGTTCGCGAAGCGAAAGTTGGTGAACGCGAACAGGATCCCGGCCAGGAGCGAGGCCGACCGGTGGCTCGTCTGTTGCAACGCGAGGCGGTAGGTGAAATAGCCGGTCAGCGTGAAAGACGCGATCAGGATCAGGTTGTACGTGACGAAGAGCCGCCCCGGGTTGGACAGACCGGCCAGGAGAATCTGGATCGGCAGGGAAAGCAGGCTGTAGGTGAATGCGAGGGTGTGAAGCCCGAGGCTGGTTCCGTTCGGATGGAACAGCCATCCCGTCTCGAGAGGATTGTGCCCGGAAGCCAGGGCGGTTCGAACCCACCAGAGATCCCAGACGCCGATGTAGGCATCGAGGCCGGCCCCCGATGCCAGCATCATGCGCGTGGGATGCAGTGCCAGCGGAGAGGTCAGGCCGAGCGAGAGAAGAAGGAACCCCGCCAGGGTCGATCCCCGAAACGACAATCGGGACGCGGCGGACGATCGGGGCCGCGTTCCGGCCGGAGCCTTGGGGGCCCGCCGTCCTGCAGCGGCGTTTTCCGAGGTGCCGGTTGAGACGGCCGGGCGCGCCAGGAGATACCCCCCCGCGGCCACGCAGAGGATCAGGAACAGCCAAGCGACCAGAGACGCCTCCCAGATTCAATCGATCCTAATCTCCGGTGCCTCGCGACGGGCGATCATGAATCATGCGGGCCAATGCGCCGATCGCCCTCAAAGCCCGATCACGACCCCTTCGCCGCGCGGATCGGTGGCCCCAAGGCAGACTCCATTTTCGAGGAAACGGATCGCCTGAAAGAAGCCGCTTCCATCCCACGGACCCGAGCGCACCAGCTCATGCCCCAGCTTCATCATCCGGTGGCGAACCGAGGCCGGCATCCGCCCCTCGATGCTCACGCGATCGCCGGCCAGCCCCCAGCGCGGCGCCTCGAGCGCCGCCGCCAGCCGTTCCGGCTCGGGAAGAGGAGGACGTTCGGACGAAAGGCGCCTCGCCTGGCTCCACCGGCCCGGAACCATCGGCGCCGGGCCTTCCCAGCGCGGCCGCCCCGCCATCAGGTGACGAAGCGTCTGCAGGCTCGTCTGGATCTGATGATCCGCGCCCGGAGTGCCCCCGACCAGCCAGGGCGCGCCTTCCTTCAGGATCAGGAACGAGTTCAGCGTGTGCACCGTCTTCTTGCCCGGCTCGAGGCGGTTGACGTGGGCCGGATCGAGCGAGAACGCGCTCGCCCGGTTGTTCAGGATGATTCCGGTCTCCGGCTCCAGGAAGCCGCATCCGAACGGATGGAAGATGCTCTGGATGAGCCCCGCGACGTTGCCGTCGCGGTCGACCGCGCACAGATAGGTGGTGTCCGTTCCGGAGGCGCCTCCGATCGTTGGAAAGAAACCGGCCTCGCGATAACGCGCGACGAGCCCCCGGGCCGCGGGACCGGAGTCTTCCAGCGCGGTCAGCGTGATCTCGGCCGCCTGAGATGCAGGCATCGGGGCCTCATCCAGCAGGCGCGCCAGACGCGCCACGGTGTGCGGGGCGAGGAGCGTCTCGACCAGCTCGGTCTCGGTGACGGGCAGGAGACGTTTGTCGGTCAAGAAGAGATCCCGGATGGCCAGGGCGATCCTCGCCGCCTGGATCTGCCGGTGCATCTCGATCCATGGCCTGGGTTCCCGGTCCATCGAGTCCATCAAGGCGAGAAGCAGGCAGAGCAGGATTCCCTGTGAAGACAGGGGTTGCTCATAAAGCACAAGGCCGCTCCCGCCGGGATCGGATTGGTCCGGCTCGCCCGTTGCTTCCCGCCGCGGTCCGAGCCGGAGTTCGTACGGGGAGAGAAGCTCCGTCTCGTGGTCGCCGAGATCGGAGAGGGCCATCACGCCGCCGGCCCTTTGGATTCCCATCACCAGCTTCTCCGCGATTTCGCCCTCGTAGAGCGCTTCGGCTCCGTCCCGGGCCAGGCGCGCGAGCGTTCGGGCCAATGCCCGAGGCTGGCAGATCTCACCGGCGGCGAGCGGCGATCCATCCCTGTGCAGGAAACTCGCGGTCAGGCCGTGATCCCGGCTGAGAAGTTCGCGCTCCCGCTGGAGGACGCGGCCCAGGCGCCACGAAACCGGAAAGCCCTCCTCCGCGTGTCGAACAGCGGGCTCGATCAGATCACCCCACTCCAGGCGTCCCCAGCCGTACCACGCCTCTTCCCAGGCCGATGCGCATCCCGGGATCGTGGCGGACAACGGGTCTCGGAGGGGGATGGTCATCCTTCCCGGAAACCGGTCCCGGGTCAAGGCGGCGGGAGCGGCGCCGTTGCCGTTGATCGCGGTCACGCTGCCGTCTTCACGGTCATACACCAGGAGAAAGGCGTCGCCCCCGAGGCCGCTGGCGGAAGGTTCGACCACCGCCAGGACTGCGGCGGCCGCCACGGCCGCTTCCACCGCGTGACCTCCGGCCCCGAGGATGGACGCGCCGGCTTCAGCGGCCAGCGGATGGGAGGCCGCGATCATGCCTTCCCGGGCGAGCGCCGGCGGGCGGCGGATCATGTGCAGATCGTCTCCACGGAGATAGATGGAAGCAGAGACCCGAAGGCGCCGCCAGAGGAAACCGCGGCCGGGAGCGCCTTGGGAAACCAGCCGGCAGGACCAACGATCTCGGTCGCGGTTGGTAGGCAGGTGGGAACCCTGCGGCGGGTTGGAGGCCGCTCGCGCATTGCAAGCCAGGCTGGTATGGGCATCGAGGTTCCCCGACGTACGTTCTCCGACATATTGCTGATTTGCTCAAGGCCGTCTAGACTCGCAGGTTCGCCACGCCGCAAGAGGAGATTGCCGGAGCCCATGATCATCAGGACTCTCATCGTCGGGCCGATCCAGTGCAACTGCTGCATTCTCGGATGTGAGGCGACGCGCGAGGCCCTGGTCATCGATCCGGGAGATGAGGTCGAGCGGATCCTGAAGGCGCTCGAAAAGGAGAATCTCGTTCTCAAGGCGATCTTCCACACGCACGCTCATCTCGATCATGTCGGCGCCTCGGCAGCTCTGGCCCGCGCCACCGGCGCGCCGATCCTGCTCCACGAGGCGGATCTACCGCTTTGGGAGCACGTCCCCGAACAGGCCGCCGCCTTCGGATTCCGGGCTCCATCGATGGCCCCGGTTGACCGATATCTCCAGGATGGAGAGTCGGTTTCCTGGGGCCGGGACACCGGCGTGGTGCTCCACACTCCGGGACACACGCCGGGGAGCATCTCTCTCTACGTCGCCGCCGAGGCGCGCCTGTTCTCCGGAGACACGCTGTTCGCCGGATCGATCGGGCGGACCGATCTCTGGATGGGAGACGAGAGGGCGATCCTCCGGTCGATCCGAGAGAGGATCCTGACCCTTCCGGACGAGACGATCGTGGTCCCTGGACATGGGCCTGCCACTTCGATCGGCGAAGAGCGGCGCAGCAATCCGTTCGTGGCGGATGACCAAGGAGGTCGGGTGTGAAGCGGCATCCTCTTTCCGAGAAGCTGGGGGAGATCACCGGCCGGATCGTGAGCACCTACGGCGGCGGTCCGTCGCCGGCCGAAAACCTGGATCCGGAGTTGCGGCTGCCCTCGCGCGGGGTCACGACTTCGATCCTCGAACGGCTCTTCGGAGTATTCTATCCTGGCTACCACGGGGTTCAGCACCTGACCCGGGAGAACGTCGGCTTTCACATCGGCGCGACCCTGGACGACATCGCCGACGATCTGACCGAACAGGTCTACCGCGCGCTCCACTTCGAGTGCCGCCAGGGAAGCGGTCCCTGTGAATCCTGCGCCACCCGTGCCGGCGAGATCGTTGCGGTCTTCTTCAATCGGCTTCCCGAAGTCCGGAGGATGCTGATCCTGGACGTTCAAGCCGCCTACGACGGCGATCCGGCCGCTCCCAACCTGGCCGAGATCATCTTCGCCTACCCGGGACTCGTGGCGGTCACGATCTATCGGATCGCCCACGAGCTGCACATCCAGGGCGTGCCGCTGCTTCCCCGCATCATGACGGAGTGCGCCCACTCCCGGACCGGCATCGACATCCACCCGGGCGCGGTCATCGGCGAGTCCTTCTTCATCGATCACGGAACCGGCGTCGTCGTCGGCGAAACCACCGAGATCGGCAATTCCGTGAAGCTGTACCAGGGCGTGACCCTGGGAGCCCTGTCCTTCCCGAAGGATGAACGAGGCAAGCTGATCCGGGGAGTCAAGCGCCACCCGACCCTCCGGGACAACGTGGTCATCTATGCCGGAGCGACCATCCTGGGCGGAGCGACCGTCATCGGCGAGGGGTCGGTCATCGGCGGGAACACGTGGGTGACCTCTTCCGTGCCGCCCAGAACCAAGGTGATGAACGAAATGCGGGCGGTTCGGGTCGAGCCGAATCACCAGAGTTGATTGGGAATCCGTGATCTTTTTCCACGGACCGCGGAGGCGCGCGCGGCGCCGGTTCGGAGGGCGGGGCCGCACCCAGCGGCTGACGGGTCGGGCTCCATCCCCCCGCAGAGTGGACGAGACGGTGGTGAGGGCCGCAATCCAGAGGGGATGGGACGGGCCCGCGCGGGACGGAGCGGGAAATGCACCGGGCATGGCCCGCGGCAAGCCGGAGGAGCATCCATGAAGATCTATGACAGCATCATCGACACGATCGGCCGCACCCCCCTGGTTCGGACCCCCGGGCTGTCCAAGGGCCTGGGAGCCGACGTCGTCTTCAAGCTCGAATCCTTCAACCCGATGTCCAGCGTCAAAGACCGGATCGGATACTCCATGGTCCAGGACGCGCTGGACCGGGGCGCGATCAAGCCGGGGACGACGGTCGTCGAACCGACCTCGGGCAACACCGGGATCGCCCTGGCCTTTGTCTGCGCGGCGAAGAAGATCCCGTTGATCCTGACCATGCCGGAGACGATGTCGATCGAGCGCCGGAAAGTCCTGGCGGCCCTCGGCGCCAAGGTGGTTTTGACCGAGGGCGCCAAGGGCATGAAGGGCGCGATCGCCAAGGCGCAGGAGATCCGTGACGCCACTCCGGGAGCGATGATCATCGGGCAGTTCTCCAATCCGGCCAATCCCGAGATCCATCGCCGGACCACCGCGGTCGAGATCTGGGATGACACCGACGGCAAGGTCGACATTCTGGTCGCCGGAGTGGGCACGGGCGGGACGATCACGGGCTGCGGCGAGGTCCTGAAGGCCAGGAAGCCTTCGGTCCGCGTGGTGGCGGTCGAGCCGGCCGCTTCTCCGGTCATCACCCAGCTTAGGGAGGGCAAGGACCTTCAGCCGGGACCGCACAAGATCCAGGGCCTCGGGGCCGGCTTCATCCCGGAGATCCTGAACACGAAGATCATCGACGAGGTCATCCAGGTCTCGAACGAGCGGGCCTTCGAGGTGTCCCGCCGGCTGTGCCGCGAGGAGGGCCTCATGGTCGGAATCTCCTCGGGCGCCATAGCCTACGCGGCCTTTGAGGTGGCGAAACGCCCGGAAAATCGGGGCAAGCTGATCGTGGCGGTCCTGGCCAGCCACGGCGAGCGCTACCTGTCCACTCCGCTCTATGACTTCCCGGAGGACCAGGGGAACGGCGTCACCGTGTGACCTCTTCGGGAGCAGCCCGGGGCTGGCCCGGCGCCGGCGCTCGAAGGGGTGGCTACCGTTTCGGGGCCTGGCGGCCCACTGCCGCCGGGCCCTTGCCTGTGCTACCATTTCCCGGTGCCACCATGCTGCGGCGCGCCGGTCGAGCGCCGGGGGGGTCGGAGAAGATACGGGACAGGAGGGGCCATCATGGCGGGAGCCGGACCGCGGGGGATGCTGCGCGGCAGTCTGAATCGTTTGGAGGGCCGGGAACTGGAAGGAATCCACGCCGGACCGACGCCGGGGGCGCGGGCGGCTTTGATCGCGCTGGCGGCCTGCGCGCTTCTGGGGCTGGTCTCCTGCGCCGGCATCAAGAAGACCCTCGATGGCCCTCCCCTGCCGATCCCTTCTGGAGCGACTCGCGTCGACGTCCTGCTCGACGAATATACGATCACGATGCCGGCCAGCATCCACGCGGGCTCCATCGCCTTTGTCATCAAGAATAAAGGCGACTACGACCATAACTTCAGGATCACGGGCGACGCCGTCGACCAGAAGCTGGGCGCGGATCTGAAGACGGGAGACGTCGTGGTTCTGACGCTCGAGCTCAAGCCGGGGAGCTACACCATCATCGATCCGGTCCAGGACTTCGCCACCGTGGGGATGAAGCGGGACCTCACTGTCACGCCGTAGGGGTGCGCAGCTCGCGACGCGCATCGCGCTTTCGCAGCCATCCTTTGTGCGCCTCGTCGCTCGGCAACTGGAGCGGTTCTCGCCTTTTCCGTCCGCCTACGACAGATACGCCACTTTGACCACCCTGTAGGCCGGCGCGTAGGCCGCCAGATACGCCGGAGAGTGATGGATGGCGGGAAATCCCCGACCGCCGAGATCTTCCAGAATCCGGCGGAGACGTTCGGCGTCGATCGACGGCCGCAGGCGGCCGGCAAGTTCAAGCCCTCTCTCGATCGCGCTCTGGAACTCCGGCGCGGAGCCACAGTGGTCATTGGCCGTGCGCACGAACGCCTGAAGCAGCATCTCCGGATCGCGACCCGCGGCCAGGTAGGGCCGGAGGTGGACGCGGGCGATCGTGCCATCGCGGGAGATCGGATCGATCAGGGGCTCAACCAAGGGCGAGGGTCCGGAGGTCCCCGGCGCTTCTTCCATCCGAGCCGGGTTGACCGACGCCGGGGCGTCATACTCTGACGACGGAGCGCCGACGTCATGCACCGGGCGCGGGCCGACCGTTGCCGCGGCCTCATCCACCTGGCATGGCCCGACGATCGCGGCGTGATCCGCCGGCCATCGCCCGACGATCCGGGCGTGGTCCACCGCGGCGTGATCTACCGGGGCCGGCCCGAGCGCCGCCAGCTCCTCCTCCAACCACCGCCGGGCGGTGGTGGGATCGGGGACGGCGTGTTCGCTGCCGAAGACCGCCTGATGGACCAGCTTGTACAGATCCTCTGCGCCCATCAGCGGATAGCGCAGGAGGTGCACCTCGATCGGGTCGATTTCTCCGGCCTTCACAGACGCTTCCCGGGAGTCTGCGCGGCCTCGGATGATGGGCGCGGGATCCGACTCACTCCACCAGCTCGAGGCCGTTTTCCTTGACCGGGCCGAGCCCGCGCGCGAAATACCGCAGCACGATCACGCCGGGATTCAGGGGGTTCGATTCCTTGATCGCGATGACCTTCTTGAAAGAGCCGGCCGGCGTATCGAGAGAATCGCTCATGCTGACCACTTCATCCTGGATCATGGCGCCGTCCGAGCCGGCCGGGCGACCGTAACGCTGGCCGACCTGGAGGTTTCCCGGCAGGTACAGACCCGCCCGCGCGCCCCCCTGCCCGGCCATCCAGCTTCCGTCGTGGTCCGTCGGCTCCTTCCCCTGGTAGTGGGTCACGTCCCGCCCCAGGCAGTAGATGTCTTTCGACGTCTTCGACATCGCCACGTAGTACCGGATCACCTCGGAGCTCGCGCCGGACTTCCGGGTCTCCTGAACGACGCGGGTCAGAACGCCATCGATCGTCTTCATGTCGCGCAGGACGGCGATCGCGAGGGAGGTCTCCTTCCCCTGCTCGAGTCCCGACAGGGACAGGGAGAAGCCGGGCAGAAAAACGAAATAGGGATTCTGGCCCCCCGTGGCCGTGTCGTGCGGATCGATCTTGACGCCGGCCGCCAGGGAGTCCTTTCCGGCGGGCGAATCGGCCCGCGCCGGCGTGAAGGACAACAGCAGGGCCAAGAACAGAAGCAGTGCGGGCATCGTCTTCTCCTCCCGGATCAGTGCTCGTTTTGGAAGGCCTTCCGGCTCTGATCGGGAGCCGGTCCGAAAATCGGCACCATCGGAGGCTTCTCCGAATGGAGCTTCATCACCTCGTTGATGGCCCGGTCGAGCTGGGCATCCACGCCCCGCGCCCAGTCCTGGGGAAGGTCTTCGACCTCGATGTCTGGATCGACGCCGTGATTTTCCAGGCTCCAACCCTTCTGGGGATTCCACCAGGCGAACTCCGGCTCGGTCAGGGCGCCGGAGTCCACCAGCGGACGCGCGTTGCCCCGGATCCCGACGACGCCGCCCCAGGACCGCTCGCCGATCACCGGAGCAAGGCCGGCGGTCTGGATGGCCGCCGGGAAGATGTCCCCGTCCGATCCGGCAAACTGGTTGGTCAACACCACGAACGGACCGTTGACCACGCAGTCGGGGTAGGTCGAGACGCCGCCGGCGCGCGCCCGATCCCAGGTGAGCAGTCGCCGGGCCAGCTTGGACACGATCAACTGCGAGACGAATCCACCGCCATTCCACCGCGCGTCCACGATCATCCCTTCCTTGTCGAGCTGCGGATAGAACCAGGTGTAGAACTCCCGCAATCCCGCGACTCCCATGTCCGGGATGTGGATGTAGCCGATCTTCCCGCCGGTCTGCTGGGACACGTATTCGCGATTCCGCCGGACCCAATCGACATAGCGCAGGAAATGCTCGCTATCGGCGCTCATCGTCTTGACCACGACCTCGTGCGTTCCTTTGTGGTCGGGGGTCGGCCCGACGGTGAGCAGCACCTCCTTCTCCGAGAGATTTTCGAGACGCGCCTCGAAGGGCTCGTTCGGAGAGAAGCCCTGGTGATTCACGGCGAAGATGTAATCGCCTTCTTTCATCTCGACGCCGGGCGCGCTCAGCGGGGACCGGATGCGATCCGCCGACGCTCCGCGATAGATCCGGGTCACCTGGAAGGCGTCCCCGGCCCGCGTCACCACCGCGCCGAGAAGGCCGGTCGGCCGCTCCGGGACCTCGACGCCCGGATCGCCGCCCCAGACGTAGGTGTGCGAGTTCGAAAGCTCTCCGATCATCTCCGCCATCAGGTCCCGCAGGTCTTCCCGCGTGGAGATGCGCGGGAGCAGGGCTGCGTACTGGTCCCGGATCGCGACCCAATCGACTCCGTGCATGCCGGCATCCCAGTAGAAATCGCGCATGTTGCGCCAGCCTTCGAAGTACATCTGGCGCCATTCCTCGCGCGGATCCAGCTCGATCACGATGTCATCGGTCGCGATCTTCGACTTGGAGATGTCGTCGCCCGGAGGCGAGTCGGCGTCCAGGACGTAGATCTCTCCCTTTTCCTTCTCGACCGCCAGCTTGTCCGATCCCATGGGGAGGCTGTAGCCCGTGACTCCCTTGAGGAAGGGCTTGTCCTCCTTGTCCTCCAGATCGAACGAGATGAGGCTCGCCTTCGGGGCGTGGTCGCCTCCTTCCCAGTCGTCGCTCGCGCCCTCGAGCGGGGAGTGGATCCAGAAGACCTTCTTGGAGGTCGCCCCCAGGGCGTAGATGCTGCCGGCTTCCACGGGGAACTCGACCACGCGGTTCTCGATGCCGTCGAAGTCGATGGCCACCGGTTCCGCCTTCTTTTTCTCGCCTTCCTTCTCCTTGGCTCCTTTGTCCTTGTCCTTGCCCTTGTGCTTGTCCTTGTGCTCGTCCTTGTCGTGATCTTCGGCGGAGTCGTTCTTCGCGCTCTGGTCTGAGCCTTTCTTGACCTCTTCGCCTTCCTTGGGCGGCGTGCCGGCGGTCTTCGCGAACGGGTCGGGGACGTCGCGGCGCAGGAGCATCGCGTAGGGCCGCGTGCCGTTCAGGAGGACGCTCTCGAAGTCGCGATCGCCGAAATACGGCGTGATCGTCCGGCCGCTCAGGAAGTAAAGGTAGCGGCCATCCGGATCCCAGGTCGGATCATTGTTGTCCGTGTCGTATTCCGTGACCTGGTGGGTGGTCTTGTCCTTCGTGTCATAGATGAAGATCGCGTTCCAGAAGATCTTGTTCGCCTTGGCATAGGCGAGCCAGCGGCCGTCGGGGCTGAAGGAGTAGTCCCGGATCTCCGCCTGATCGGAGTGGTCCACCTTGATCGGATCGCCTCCGGCCGCGTTCACGATGTATAAGGCTTGACTCTGATCGGACCAGGCGATCCACCGGCCGTCGGGCGACCAGATCAGCGGGTAGTGATACGTGCTTGTGCCGGTTCCGGCCACCGGTTTGACATCTCCACGGCCCCAGGCGTCGGCGCTGACGATCGTCTCCTCGCCGCTCTCGTCGGTGACGTAGGCCAGGCGTTTGCCATCCGGGTCGAACGTGGCGTACTTCTCTCGGGCGCCGCTTCCCCGGGTGATCGGCAGGGTGATTCCCTCTTTGGCCGGGATCGAGAAGATCTCGCCTCGCGCCTCGACCGCCACCCGGTCGCCTCCCGGATCCAGGGCGAAGCCGGTCAGGTATTGCGAGGGATTGGGATAACGTATCCGGGTCAGGTTCTCCTCGCTCGGGATGTCGATGTCGAGCTTGCGCTCGGTTTCGGTGTTGCAGTCGAACAGGTGGAGGTTGCCGCCCAGAACGAAGACGATGTGTCCTTCCTGGTCGATCGAAGGCCAGCGGGCGTCCCAGGGCCCGAAGTCGGTGTGACGCTGCCGGTCGGTGCCGTCCGGCTTCATGGACCAGATGTTGGCCGTTCCGCCCAGGTCGCTCAGGAAGTAGATCCGCCCGTGGTACCACATCGGGAACGCGTCCATGCCCGCGAAGTCGGTGACCTTCTTGTAGTCGCCGGTGGCGGGATCGCCCACCCAAATGTCGTCGGCGGACCCGCCGCGGTAACGCTTCCAGGTGCCGCCTCCTCCGATTCTGGTGAAGGCATAATGGCCGGTTTCGGGATCGATCGCGAAGGTCACGGCGTACCCCATCGGGAGCTTCACCGGGTCGCCTCCCGTCGGGGAGATCTCGTAGATGTCCCAGTTCCAGTTCGCTTCTTCCCGCAGGCTCCGGAAGATGATCTTCGATCCGTCGGGCGTCCATCCGAGGGGCTCGTCCGGCATGGGATGCCAGGTCAGGCGCTTCGGCATGCCCCCTTCGACCGGCACGACGAAGAGGTCTTCGTTGCCGTCATAGCTCCCGGCGAAGGCGATCCACTTCCCGTCCGGCGAGAAGTGCGCCATCACCTCGTCTCCTGGATGGGAGGTCAGCCGGCGCGCCTCGCCCCCGTCCAGGCTGGCGACCCAGAGGTCTCCCTCGGCGGTGAAGACGATCTGGTTTCCGTGGATCTCGGGATACCGCGGATAGCCGGGCCCGGCCCACGAGGGCCGGATCCCCGCGAGAGCGAGAACGCTGAGCGCGGCGAGCAGCGGGAGCCATCCTCCCCGAGTCCGATGCGCCGACGTCGAATCTGGCATGATGCCTCCCGCAAAGACGATTCCTGGAAGACTGGAAGGCTTCCCTCCGACCCGCCGGTCGGGGGGAGCGCTGGCCCGTGGGGGCCCCCGCCAAGTCTGAGACGGGTCGAACTCCCGGATTGTTGCAGATTCTGGCGCGGATTATGTTGGGAAACCATCCGAGCGAACGGCTCGGGGGCCCGGAACCGATTCGGAGCGGGGAAGGTAGGAGCGCGGGTAGCCAGATCGGCAGCATTCGGCCTCAGGGATCGCGGGCAGCCGTCCGCCTGGGATTGACTCGGATTGACTCCGCGGGGGCGAGATCGGCCCGCAACCGTTTCAGCCGCGGAACTGGATACTATTGTTGAAGTTACGGCATCGACCCAACAAAAGTCGCGCCACCTAGAAGTCGGAACGTAGGATCTCGGACGCCCGCCGGCAGAGCTCGCGCGCGTAGTCCGTCCAGATCCCCGCTCCCCAGTACCGGAAGCAGCTCGTCTGGGTGATCAGGAAGTGGAACAGGGCGTTCCGATAGCGCCGTTCGGAGGTGGGGACGTTCCGGGTCTTCTCGGCGAAGAGCGCGCTGACCTCTTCCATGGCGTTCAGGACGTGGCCATAGCCTTTCACCCACGAAAGATTGTTCGTCCAGCTCCCGCCTTCCATGTTGAAGCGCTGGTCTTCCCGGCGCAGGCCTTCGATGACCTGCTCCATCGCCTCCGGGCCCGACTTCCCGTCGAACCGGTCCCAGATCCGCCTCTGTAGGAGCGGCTGGATGGCGGGGAACTGCTCTTCCTTGACTCCAAGCGTCTCCAGGTACTCGAGGTACTCGCTTCCATTGAGGGCGGGCACGTCGGATCCCGACGCTTCGCGCATCACCTCCAGGTACTTCGGCGGGAACTCGTTCATCATGACCCCGCCGTTTTCGCCGTCGGCGATCTGGGCGACCAGGGGGGGAACCGACCGACCGGTGAGCGGCGCCCGAGACAGGCCCCGGGCTTCGTAGCACGGCTGCATCTGCGCCACCAGCTTGGTGTCGCTGCCCTGCGTCTTGACGAGCGCGGTGATGGAGGCGATCCGTCCCTGCGAGTTTCTTGCCGCCAGCCGGTGCGGGAGGTGCGGCGCGCGCAGCGGTCCGACGTCCTCGACCATCTCGACGGAGTGTTCCTGCACCAGCACCCAACGGTACCCGCACTCCTTGAGCGTGCGCACGAATTCGTAGGCCACGTCCGGATGGTTCGGCAGCGCCATCTCCGGGGGCGAGAACCCCCGGACGCGGCTCAGGGCCTCCAGTCCGAAGATGGCGGCGAAGTGATGCTGCCAGGCGCGCACGTGCAGACGGAAATCCTGCACGGGGGTGGACGGCGCGACGACGTGACCCCAGGCCGTGCCCAGCCATTCGACCGCGTTCCGGTAGGAGGGGGTGCAGGTCACGGTCTTGAGAGCGTCGAAGACGTCGTTCTGGCCCATGGCGCGCAGGCCGTGCAGCAGGCAACCCGAGTAGTCCAGCATGATGCGCGGCTGCCGGCCTTCGCGCTTCAGCTCGGGGATGAGCTCTCCCATCCGGCGATAGCACGAGGCGAAGATACCGGCGTTGTAGCGCGCTTCATCGTTGCCGCGATCGCGCATATGCTGGAGATTGCTGATCACGGCGGCAGTGGCCAGGTCGTCGCCGCCCGCCGGGATCAGCGGCTGGTGCATGTGCAGCGCGTTGGCGAACGCGCTGCGCGCGCGGCTGAAGTCGATCCCGGACTCCGGAAGATAGGCCGGTCCCGGATGCGCCACGGCCTCGGCGATCGCTGGTTCCGATCCGCAGATGTTCGGCAGGCCTTCGAGAGTTTCGTCCAGCGTCTCTCCCATGTCTGATTCCCCCCGGGGGGTACTCGAATTCCTGCGTGTCATGGCGCCCCGACTCGTCCTCTCCCCGGGGCTTCGACGGCCGCCCCGGCGCCGGATCCCGGCCTCAATGAAAACTCATGAGTTGTAGACCTGAATCGTCAAATCGGCAATGTCGTCCCAGGAGAAGGCCCTCTCGGCCGCAATTCGGCCGTTCCGCCCCATCCACCGCGCCCACTCGAAATTCGTGAAGAGCGTGCCGAGGCCCCAGCCGATGGAGTCGGGATTGGCGTACACCTTCAGCCCGTTGACGTTGTGCCAGACGAACTCCTGAGGTCCGCCGTTCACCGTCGACACCACCGGCTTGCCGGCACTCCAGGCCTCCAGGATCACGATGCCAAAGGGCTCGTTCCGGCTGGGCACGCAGACGACGTCGCATGCCTTGTAAAGGTCGGCCAGCGAGCCGTTGGCCTGGTAGCCGAGAAAGCGGGTGGCGGAGGCCACACCCAGTTGGTGCGCGCGCCACTCGACCGCTCCGCGGAGATTGCCGTCTCCGGCGAACACGAACTTCGCGCCGGGATGAAACCCCAAGAGCGGAGGGATCGCCTCAACGAGAAGATCGGGGCCTTTCTGCGCCACCATCCGGCCGGCGAACAGCACGGTTGGATCCACCGGCCCGATGCCGTATCGGCGCCGAATCGCCGCCGGATCGATGAAGCCATCGTAATTGTGGGGATTGACGCCGTTGTAGACCACCCAGACCTTCTCGTCGGGCACCTCATACATCCAGCGGATTTCCTGCTTCAAGCTCGCCGAGACCGTGATCACGCGCCTCGCTCCATGGATCCCGGCGCGTTCCCGCTCGCGGATACGGGCCGATTGGCCCCCGTAGAAGTTGTTGCCGCAGCGCCCGTACTCGGTCGAATGGATGGTCAGAAAGCCACGCCGCCCGCGTCCCTGCTGGATCCACATCATGGCGTTGGCCGCAAGCCAGTCATGGGCGTGCACGACGTCGAACGGTCCGATGTAATCCTCGGTGGCGAACAAGTGATGAACGAACGAACGGCACATGTCGTTGATTTCGTCGACGAAATTCTGGCTGGAATGGAACGGGCATCGGTGGTAATGAACGCCGTCCACGCGTTCATAGTGCAGCTGGTTGTGTCCCATCCGGGTGAAGATGTGGACTTCCTGGCCCTTGCGTTCGAGGGCGGCGGCAAGCTCCGTTACGTGGACGCCCACC
Organism: Candidatus Eiseniibacteriota bacterium; assembly: GCA_963833505.1. Taxonomy (GTDB): domain Bacteria; phylum Eisenbacteria; class RBG-16-71-46; order CAIMUX01; family CAIMUX01; genus CAWHYG01. The sequence goes on from CAWHYG010000005.1 coordinate 583,009, forward strand.
CCTCCGACCGGAATGGAATGCAGCGATTCCCAACTCAAGAGGGCGATTTTCATTGACCAGACCACCGTGCCGCCGGCGCACACGCTCAAACATTCACACCCAGAACGCCTGGAAGGTACATCAGGTTCCCGCGCATGGAAGGCGCCGCGCGACTGCTGGTATACATCAAGATTGGCCGATTGTCCGGGCTTCGACAGACAGGAAGAGCAATCAAGTCTCGTCGAGGCGGGCGTCCGCCGAAGCGGGCGGATCTGATCCGTATCTTATCTGGAGAACCTCGGTCGGGCAACACTTCAGTTGAATCGCCGCCCCGCGAGATTCGTCCTCGCTCCGAGATGGCGGAGCGCAACCGGCGGCATCGCAACGGGGAACGGGACGAGTTGGCGGAACCAGATACCGAGTTGGAATGCGGGATGACCCGCAGCGAAGCGGGAAAATCAGCCGACCCGCCCAAAAAACGTCCGGCGACGGCTCGTGCCGAAGAAGCCCGCACGTGGTAGGGTTCACGGGATGGCGGAGATCTCAATCCAACCGGAATTGATCGAGCGGAGGAGGCGCCGGCTTCGGGTCGCGAGCCTCGCCGTGCTCGCGTTGGGCGTCGTCATCGCCGCCGTCGTCTACTGGCTGGGAATCCGATCTGCGAACGTGATGAACGATCCCGCGATGGCGGACTTCGACCGGGCGCAGCGGAGGCAAATGGGCGAATTCTACGGGAAGATGGGCACGATCGATGAGCAGGTCATGGATGCCTTCAAGAATCCAGGTTCGCAGGCGAAGATGATCGTCGCGCTTTCGGTCCTGGTGGCCGGCGGATTGCTGGTCGCCAGCGTGTCCGACCACGGCGAGGGCCAGGGCGGCGATCCTCGCGACTGACCTCGTCACGGCACTTTTTCCCACGTTCCGTGGGGGCGAGGCCCTCCGGGAGCCCTTTCCCTGCTGACCCCTCAGAACGACTGAGGCTGATCGTTCTTGACCAGGGCGCGACAGCCGGGGACCAGGTGCCTCGCGAATCCTCTCGCACCGTGCCAGCGCCCCGGCCATACTGGACCGCGGCCGCCCGAATCCGGTCACGGGAGGTTCGGGGCCTGCCGCGATCTTTGGGGCCTCGCCGGCCGGATCCGGCGGGTCACAAGTCAAAGAGGGGGTACCATGACGTCTCCGCGGTGGATTCGCGTTGCGTGCGCGCTCTTGTTGCTCGTTCCCGGTCTCGCCCGGGCCGAGTACTCCGGGTGGGCGAGCCCGTTCCCGCGGCCGAACGACCAGCAGATGCTGGGTGGCGGCCTCGGCGTCACGGTGATCGACGGCCAGGCCTACTATCTTGTCAATCTCTCCCCGGAATTCAGTTTCGGCCGTCTCGGCATCGGCGTGGATCTCAATCTCCGGTTCAACGCCACGACCGGCCGGCTGCGTTCCCAGGATTACAAGAGCGCGGCGGACTACTTCCGCGCCGTCCGCTACCTGGAATGGGCGGGCAAGGGCGATCCCCTTTATCTTCGGGTCGGCGAGCTCGACTACGCCGAGCTGGGCCACGGCTTCATCATGTACAACTACTGCAACAGCCCGAGCAACGACCTGCGGAAGTGGGGCGGCGAAGTAGACATCAACCGGGAGAAGTTCGGCTTCGAAGCGATCTACAGCGACCTGTTCGGGCGTTACGGACCCGGGGTCTTCGGGGCGCGTCCCTATGTGCGGCCGCTGCGGTTCACCCCGGTCGGGGAGACTCCCATCATCGGCGGGATGGAGATCGGCGCCACCTACGCGGCCGATTACAACTCGAATGCCAACATCGTTTTCAACCCGGTGACCCAATCCACCACCCGGAAGAGCTCGCTGGCGATCTACGGCGCGGACGTCGGCTTTCCGCTTCTTTCCGGGTCGAGCCTCCGATCCACCCTGTATTTCGACGTCGCGCGGATCCAGGATTTCGGCCACGGTTCCGCCGCGGGCGTGGATGTGCACGCCAAGGCCAGCCGGCTCCTCACCCTGGACGCGAAGTACGAACGGCGCTTCCTGGGGGACCGGTTCCTGCCCTCCTATTTCGACATGCTCTACGAGTATGACCGCTACGCCGCGGCTCCGGGCACGGCGTCGGGATTCGTCAGCAAGGCGGACTCGCTGCCGGGGGTGAAGGCTTCCCAGGGCTACTACGGCGAACTTCGCGTCGGCATTCTCAACACCTTCAACGTGCTGGGCGGCTACTCCGCTCCCCTCGACGTGCGGAATCAGGGCGTATTCCACGCCGTGGTCGAGGCGCCCAAGGTCGTGCCTTCGATCGTGCTCGACGGAGGCTATGACCGGCAGCACATCGGCACGTTCTTCAAGGCCGACGAGAATTCGCTGCTTTACGCCGAGGCGGGCTATCGGCTGAATCGGTTCCTCATCCTCTCGACGCTCTACGAATGGACGTACACGCGGGACTCGAGCGGGCGGCTGGTGCCGCAGCGAAGGATCGAACCGAAACTGAGCTTCGCGATCGACGTGTAGCCTGGCGGGTCACTGCCGCCAGGACAAGGCGCGCGCAGCCCGGAGAGGCAGGCATGCTCCCTGCAGCATGTCGAGGACTGAGGGCTGGCGCAGCGCAGTCATGGCGGGCAGATCCGCTGCCGCAGCACGGGGTTCCTGAATGATGCGGGTCAGGGTGCCGGTCAGAGCTGTGCCCGCATCTCCCGGCGTTCACCGACCACGCGCAGAACGAGGCTGTGGCTCGGGTCGACCTCGAGCATGCCCCAGTTCAGCGCCATGTGCTCTAGGATGTAGTCGGGCGGGTAGCGTTCGGACATGCCCATGAAGACCTCGTCGACTCCGAGGGACACCGCGGTGTTCATGATGGCATAGAAGGCGTTGTTGGTGGGAACCACGATGGGCAGGACCGTCTTTCCCTGCGCCTCGGCCAGCTTGATGACGTCGGTGAAGAGCCGGCTCTGCTCCGTTGAAATGGCATTGTTGACCGTGGCGTTCTCCGGACCATCGATGAGCTTGGCGTTGACCACGATGACGTCGGTCGTGGCGGGGTCGCACTCCTGCAGGCATCTCTTCAGGTGATAAAGCCGGTCGGGCCGCTGCACGCCGACCAGCTTGCGCACCGGATGGCGGCAGCCGATGGACTCTGCGGTCAGGCGGTCGCGACCCGCCACGTTGTAGGTTTCAAGCTCCGGGTTCCGGATGGCAGCGGCCTTGCGGTTGGCCCGCTCGGAATAAGCGAACACGAAGTAGAGGATGATGGTGAAGGCGACACCGCCGACGGTGGCGTACGGCTTGGTGAACAGGTTCACGATGCCGAGCAGGAACAGGACCAGGAAGATCATTCCCAGACCGGCCGGTATCTCGATCCGGCCCACCTTGAAGTTGCACGGCACGCGCCACTCCCTCGGCGCCTTGCTCTTGTAGCGGAGCACGATCATGGAGTAGGCCTTCATGATGAAGCTCCAGACGACCCCGAAGGCGTAGGCCTCGCCGAGCAGGAAGACGTTGCCCCGGCACAGGATGATGATCAGCACCTGCAGGAGGGCCAGGGTGTTGATGATCCGGTAGGTCGTTCCGAACTGCCGGTGGGGCTTCCGGAACCACTCATGGAGGACGCCGTCCTCGGCCACGCGGTTGAGGACGCTGTTGGCCCCGATCAGGGCGGTGTTGACCGCGCCGGCCAGCAGCAGGAATCCCACGAAGACGACGAAGGCCTGCAGGACCAGCAGCAGCGGACGCGTGCCCAGGAGATGCATGGCCAGCCCGCTCAGAGCGTTGTCGTTGTAGCGTCCGGCCAGCTCGTGCTGCGGCACGACCATCGAGGCGAACAGGGAATTGAAGCCGGTGAAGACGAGGGCGAAGAGGAAGATGATCATCCCGGTCTTCAAGAGGTTCTTGAGCTTCGGGGCTTCGATCTCCCGATAGACCTGCGCCAGGGTCTCCTCGCCGCTGACGGCCAGGATGGAATGGCCCATGCCCACGAGAACGCCGACGAGACCCACCGTCTTGAGCCAGGACACGTGCTTGAGGAGCCCGAGAGCGTTGTCGGAGAGCTGGATGGTGAAGGGCGGCAGGACAAACCCGCGGGCGGCGATGGTCACGATCGACCAGACGAAGAGAATCACCATGAGGACCGAGGAAATCTGGAAGATCCTGAGCGCCTTTTCACTGGATTCGTTGATCCCGATGATGTTCTTGCGCCAGAAGTAGAGCTCGATCGCAACGGCGACGATGACCGCGACCAGGTTGGGATCGGCCGAATAGCGCAGCCCGGCGTAGCTCAGGAGGGAGTTGATCAGTCCCGCGACGTAGTGACCGGCCGAGACGGCGCTGATCGGCGCCGTGATCAGGTAGTCGAAGAGAAGCGCGGAGACGGAGAACTTCGCGGCGGTCTCGCCCAGCGCCTCGTGCACCACGCGGTAGACTCCGCCGCGGACGAACATCCCCGAGGACTCGATGTAGACCGCCCGGATCGCGTAGGCGAAGAGCATGACGAAGAGGATGAACCAGGGTGCGGACGGGCCGACCGCCTGGAGGGCGATGCCGAGGGCGTAGAACGCGCTCGAGCCGAGGTCCGAGAGCACGATGGCCGCCGCCCTCCAGTAGGAGATGAAAGACAGCATCACCGTGCTGATGAGAACGACGCGCACCTTGCCCGGCTGTTCCATCCGGAGGAGTTCGGGTGGGCTCATGACTAGCGGGCGCGATCAGTCCGCACCGGGCGCCGCGGGAGGACGGGCAACCGGTCTCGAGCCCTCTCCGGGGCCAGGCTCGTGGAGGCGATCGGGCGGCGGAGTTCCCTCGGCGGTGTCGGTGGCGAAGCTTCAAACGCAGAATGTTGATTGCACCAGGCAGATCCATCCGATGGAGCCGAAGACCGGCGGTATCATGGTTGTTCGAGCCCGAACCTCTCTGGTCAGAGCGGCGCGTCCGCCGGCGGACCTGCTCCTTTCCATCTCAAGGAGCCGTAGAGAAAAGCCTAGCGTCGAGATTCACGGCCGGGCCGTAAAGAAAACGTGAAGATCCGAAGCCCGTCCGGACGGAGTCTAAGTCCATTGGGTTCTGTCGTTCCTGCCAATTCGGCGCTCCGTGGTCAGCCACCTAAGCGGCGCCCCGCTCCCGGACCGTCACCTTGACGGCCGGGATGACGATCTGCGCGGAATCATGCTGGGCTGTCGGTTGGTCCGGGTGGCATCAAGCCGTGAATCGGTGATTGACCCGGCGCGGCGCAGAGCTTCGCGAACCGCTTGCACTCACCAAGGGAGAGGGGAATGGACATGCGGATCCGGTGCCGCTCGGTGACGCTGAGAGACCGGTGCGAAGCTGATCTCGAGGACATCCTGCGCTGGAACACGGTCCAGATCTGGTGGAAGGACTGGGATGCCCCCTGGGAGAACACGCCGCCCCGGCCCGGCGAGAACGCGGCCGCGCGCGACGCCAGAATCCGGAAGGCCCTGCGCGATCGGTATGAGAGGCCGCTTCCCGAACTCCGTACCGTCCTCGAGGTGGATGGTCCCGGAGGAGTCCACCTCGGCTGGACGAACCGGTACCTGATCGGCCCGGCGCGGGACCGGCTCGCGATCGGCATCGACCTGCCCGACCTGGCGTGCGGCGGACGAGGCGTCGCCACGATCGCCTTCGCGCTTCACGCCGAATTCCGATTCAAGACGGAAGGTTGCCCGCGGTTGTACACAGAGACCTGGTCGGGCAACCTCCCGATGGTCGGTCTGGCCATGCGGGCCGGTTTCGTGGAATGCGAGCGGGAGGTCGGACGGCGCGAGGTCCGACAGCGGTCGTATGACGCGCTGTGCTTCGTCCTGACTCGCGAGCGGCTCTGGGCGAAATGCCCGTGGCTGCTTGAAGCGGAACTCCCGCTCGAGTGAACGCCCACCGCTCGGCTTCACTCCGGAACCGACGCCGAACGCGCTCAGCCGGCCGTCTTGCGCCGTTGCCTTCCCGTCAGCCGGTCCAGCAACCCCGGCCCTCGCGTCTCACCGCCTTCTTCCCGCCGTTCCCCCGCATCAAGGGCATCGTCGGGATCGGGCCGGTCACTCTCGTCCGCCGCATCTCCTCCGCGGGCGGTCCGGCCCGGATCCAAAGCGGTGAAGCTCGCCGGCGCGGTCTCGTCCTCTCCTTCACCGGCGAGGGCTCGGCGCGCCCGGTGCAAGCGGGCCACCACCTGGTCGAAGGAGGAGACCCGTGCCTCTGGATTGCGATGGAGCATGGCCGCCAGGGCCTCTCTTGTTTCGGGCGGCAGGCGGAGGAACAGGGGATAGAGCTTGAGCACGCCGTCCTTCCATCCGGGCACGAGGCCGGTCGTGGCCTGATACAGGATCATGCCCAGGGCCAGAACATCCGCCCCGGTCGATCGCGGCTCCTGAAACGGATTGTACGGATCGCCGGCCGCCTGCTCATCAAAGCCGAAATCCGCGACTTTCACAGCCTCGGAATCGGTGAACAGGATATTACCGGGCCGGAGCGATCCGTGGACGATACGATTGCGATGGGCGAAGGCCAGTCCCTCGGCCGCTTCCAGGCCGATGCGCAGCGCCTCGTCCAGCGGCAAGGGCAGGAGAAGCCGGTCCCGCAGGCTCCCTCCGGCCAGGTACTCCATGACCACGATGAAGCAGCGCCCATCGCCCGAAGCGCCCAGAACCCCGGCCACGTGCCGATGGCGCAGCGCGCCCAGCAGACGCGCCTCGGACAAACCGGCTACGCTTCCCATCCGCTTGCGGATGACGAGGAGGCGGCGGTCGACCCGATCCTGATACAGATAGAGCGCGCCGGATGGCGCCTCGCGGATGATGTCGAGAAGCGCGAACTTCCGCCGGATTCGCTCGAGCCCGCTGCCGGCCCGTTCGCGCTCCGCGCTGCCGAGGTGGGCGCCCTGCAGGAGTTCGAGCAAGCGGTCGCGCAGCTCGTCGGCCGAGGAGAATCTCTCCGCCGGATCGACGGCGAGGCAGCGGAGACAGATGACGTCGAGCTCCACGGGCAGGGTGGGATCGCACTCCGACGGAGGTCGGAACCGTCCCAACGGTTTGGTTCCCGCAAGCATCTCGTACAGCACCACTCCCAGGGAGTAGAGATCGCTGGCCGGCCCGACCAGGGCGCCACCGGTCTGCTGCTCCGGCGACATGTAGGTCATGGTGCCGAGCACGAGATCGGCCCGGGTCTCCGATGCGTCCACCAGCTTGGCGATGCCGAAGTCGGTCACCACGGCGTTGCCGTCGCGATCGAGAAGGATGTTGGCCGGCTTGATGTCCCGGTGAATGACGCCGTTCCTGTGCGCATAGGCCAGAGCGCGGCAGACCTGGATCGCGATCTCGAGCTTGCGCGTGCGATCGAGCGATCGCTCGGCCAGGGCGTGGGCCAGATCCGTGCCTTCGAGATACTCCATGACAAAGTAGGGAGCCCCCTCCGCCGTGATCCCGCGGTCGACGACATGGACGATGTTGGGATGGTTGAGGCGGGCTACGATCAGGCTTTCACGCTCGAAGCGCGCGCGAGCCTCCGGATTGTTACCCAGATTCTCCTTCAGCAGCTTGATGGCGACGGGACGGTCAAGCGAATCCTGGCGGCCGAGATAGACCGTGCACATTCCCCCTTCGCCGATCGTTCCGGCGACGGCAAAGGAACCGATGCGCTTGGGGAGCTGATGGCGGTCGAGGAATCTCAATGTCGGACCTCTCCCCTGGACAGGCGCGAGAGCGCGTCGGGTCGCCGGCCGCCCGGGCCCCGCGGCGGAAGACCGGGCCCCTCTTGAAAGATCGGCCGGCGGCGTCCCGGAAGAGAGGAGAAACACGAGCCGAAAGACGGATTACCCAGGAAAAGGGGGAAGGCCACTGGCGTGACCTTCCCCGACGAATCACCGATTCTTCGTCTCCTGAAGCGTGAAGCGGACCCGCTGACGCAGAGGACAGACTAGTACCGGCTGGACGAGCTGCTGCCACCGAAGCTGCGATCACCACCGCGGTCCTCGCGGGGCTTGGCCTCGTTCACGGTGAGAGCGCGTCCCTTGAAATCGCGACCATTCAAGGCCGAGATCGCCGCCGTGGCCTCGCCGTCGGCGCTCATCTCGACGAACCCGAAGCCCTTGCTGCGTCCGGTGTCGCGGTCCATGATGACCTGCGCGCTTCGGACGGAGCCGTGACTTGCGAACATCTCCTCCAGGTCGGAATTCTGTACATCATAACTCAGATTGCCAACATACAACTTGGCGCCCATGGTCGTTCTCCTTCGATCTCGAACCGCGGATCCTGTTCTGACTCCCCGGATCCACTGGAGAGGGACCCTGTGTGGGTCCAGCAGGCAGGACGATCGAGGCCAAGCAGCGTGGACAAACACCAACCCGCACGGTCCAGACTCTTTCGGCAAGCCAACTTCAGGAACCCTACAGCGCGATGGAGCATGGACGCAAGACAATACTGCACCCGTCGGGCGGTCCTACTCGATCTTGGTCCGATCCGCGGCGGCCGGGGAAACGGGCTTGTCGCATGTTCGCTCTGTCAGCTAACATAGAGAACATGAAGACACCAGATCTTGGCCAGGAGATCCGGCGCCTCCGAAGGGATGCCGGAATCACGCTGCGTGGCCTCGCGGCGATCCTCGAAGTCTCGGCCGCGCATCTTTCGGATATCGAACACAATCGCCGGCGCCCCTCCGATGATCTGCTTCGGAGGATCGCCCGCGCGCTCCGCAAGGCCGGAGCGACTTTGGGGGCTCTCGAGCATCTCGCCACCGGTCTGGACCCGGATACCCGGGAGTGGGCCGCCTCGACTCCGGGGGTTCGCCAGCTCTTGCGCGCGGTGAAGCAATCCGGGCGGCATCCTCTGGACATTCTTCCGGCTCTCGAGAAGGTCGTCAGGCGCAAGGGAACCGGAAAGGCACGCCGGACACGGACGAAATGAGAGTCAACGCTGTGGCCCTCGTGGGTCATGGGACCGTCGCACGAGCCCGTGTCAGGGGCACCCCTCAATGATTCCCGCGATTCGGTTCCGGCGATCGGCCGGCAGGTACTCCGGCGACGAGCAACCGCTGCGGGCGGAGCTGTTCAGCGCGGATCAGATGAAGCAGCACGGCAAGGCCCTGGCTGCTCTTCATGATCCGATTCTCGAGCGCGCTCCGGACCGGCTGTTGCCGCGGTTGGCGGAGAATGAGCGGGTCCTGATCGCGACTCGCAATCTGCTGACCGAGGCGGTCCAGACGAGCCGCCGGATCACGCCGGCGGGAGAATGGCTGCTCGACAATTTCTACCTGATCGAAGAGCAGATTCGCACGGCCAGGCGTCACCTGCCCAAAGGCTACAGCCGGGAGTTCCCCTCCCTGGTCAGAGGTCCTTCGGCCGGATTCCCGCGCGTGTATGACATCGCCCTGGAGACGATCTCGCACGGTGACGGACGGGTGGATCCGGAGAACCTCAGCAGTTTCGTGGCGGCCTACCAGACTGTCACCGCTCTGAGACTCGGAGAGCTATGGGCCATCCCTATCATGTTACGCCTGGCTCTCATCGAAAATCTCCGCCGCGTCGCCGCCCGGGTCGCAACCGACCGCCTCGACCGAAACCGAGCCGACCTCTGGGCGGACCGGATGACCGAGATCGCAGAGAAAGACCCGAACAGCCTGATCCTCGTGGTGGCGGACATGGCGCGCTCCGGTCCGCCGATGGTCAGCTCCTTTGTCGCGGAACTTGCGCGGCGCCTTCAAGGCCAGAGCCCCGCCCTGGCCCTGCCGCTCACCTGGATTGAACATCAGCTGTCGCAGTCCGGCCAGACCATTGAGCAGTTGGTTCAGTCGGAGAACCGGCAACAGGCGGCCGACCAGGTCTCGATCAGCAACAGCATCGGCAGCCTCCGGTTCTTGGGAGCCATGGATTGGCGCGAGTTCGTCGAGACGATGAGCGTCGTCGAGGCTGCATTGCGAGCGGATCCCGGAGGAGCCTACGGCAGAATGGACTTCGCGACACGAGATCGGTACCGCCACGTGGTGGAGCGAATCGCCAGGAGCAGCCCGTTTTCCGAAGAGCAGGTGGCGCGTCTGGCTATCCAGCTCACGAAAACCAGGGCGGCCAACCAAGAAGATGGCGCCCGCGCGTCCCACGTCGGCTTCTACCTGATCGACAGGGGATTGTCGCAGTGTGAGCGGGCAGCGAAGGTACGGCTGTCCGTCGCAGAGACCGCTCGGCAAACCGCCGACCGCTTTCCGCTCCTCGCGTATCTGGGTCCGATCGTGCTCATCGTGGCACTTCTTACCGGCGGCTTGGTGGCGACGGCGGCGGCCTCCGGCTTGCGGGACTGGACGCTCGCGCTGATCGGAATCCTCTCCCTGCTGTGCGTGAGCCAGTTGGCGGTCGCCCTGGTGAACTGGCTGGCCGCACTGCTGGTCATGCCGCATTTGCTGCCGCGAATGGACTTCTCCCGGGGGATCCCCCCGGAATCGCGCACGCTGGTCGTGATCCCGACCATCATCACCAGCGTTCAGAGCATCGAGGACCTGGTCGAGGCTCTGGAGGTCCGGTTCCTGGCGAATCGGGACGAGTATCTGCACTTCGGCCTGGTGACGGATCTTGCGGACGCGCCGATGGAGACACTTCCGGAAGACGAAGCCCTGATCCGGTTCGCGCGGGAGAAGATCGAAGAGTTGAATGAGAAGTACGGGAACGGGAAAGGCGGCTCCTTCTTCCTCTTCCATCGTCCGCGGAGGTGGAATCCCCGGGAGCGGCTCTGGATCGGGTATGAGCGCAAGCGCGGGAAACTCGCGGCTCTGAACGCGCTCCTTCGAGGCGGATCCGCTGATCATTTCGCGCTTATCGTCGGCCCGACCTCGGTTCTGGCGAACGTGAGATACGTGATCACCCTCGACACGGACACACAGCTTCCGCGTGACTCGGCCTGGCAGTTCGTCGGAGCGATGGCCCATCCGCTGAATCGTCCGCACTACGACAAAGACAAGCAGCGTGTGACGGACGGATACGGCATCCTCCAGCCTCTCGTAGCCGTCAGCCTGCCGGGAACGAACCGGTCGCGGTATGCCCGGCTCTACGGGGGTGAACCCGGAATCGATCCGTATACGCGCGCTGTCTCCGATGTCTACCAGGACCTGTTTCACGAGGGTTCGTTCATCGGCAAGGGGATCTATGACGTTGACGCGTTCGAGCTGGCACTCGGTGGACGATTCCCCGAGAACCGGATCCTGAGCCACGATCTCCTGGAAGGCTGCTACGCCCGCTCCGGATTGTTGAGCGATGTGCAACTGTATGAAGACTATCCTTCGCGCTACAGCGCGGACGTAAGCCGACGGCACCGCTGGATTCGGGGGGATTGGCAGCTCGTGGCGTGGCTGCTGCCTCGCGTTCCCGGTCAGGGAAAGAACCGACAGAGGAACCCGCTGTCGGGACTGTCGTTCTGGAAGCTTTTCGACAATCTCAGGCGCAGCCTGGTGCCTCCGGCTTTGACCCTGCTCTTGCTATCGGGGTGGATGATTCTCGCGCCGGCCTGGTTCTGGACCCTCGCGGTGATCGGGATCATCATGATCCCTCCTCTCTTCGCCTCCATCCAGGACATGGCGCAGAAGGGGAGCGACGAAGGCCTGATGCAGCACGTCTCCTCCGCCGCGCGTTCGACCGGCCGCCACTTCTCCCAGGCCGCCTTCGCCCTCGTCTGCCTGCCGTATGAAGCGCTGTTCAGCGTCGACGCGATCGTTCGCACGATGGTGCGGCTGATCACACGCCGGCGACTCCTGGAATGGAGCCCGTCCGACGACGGTCGTCGCACCGCGCGAACCGGCCTCGCCGCCTCATTCCGATCCATGTGGATTGCTCCCTCGATTTCCGTTGCGGCGTTCATCACCCTGGCCGTCACGAGGCCGTCCGCGCTCATCGCCGCCGGTGCCATTCTGGGCCTTTGGACCGCCTCCCCCGTGATCGCGTGGTGGATCAGCCGCCCGCTTTCCCGCCGAGAAGCCTCGCTCACGGATGATCAAACCGTCTTTCTCCGGAAGCTCGCGCGCAAGACCTGGAGGTTCTTCGAGACCTTCGTCGGGCCCGACGACCACTGGCTGCCCCCTGACAACTTCCAAGAACTCTCTGTGGCCAGGATCGCGCACCGGACATCGCCGACCAACATGGGACTCGCGCTGCTCTCCAGCCTCTCCGCCTATGACTTCGGCTACATCCCCGCCGGGGAGCTGGTGACACGCACGGCGAGCGCCCTGGGCACCATGGAAGCCCTGGAGCGCCACCGGGGTCACTTCTACAACTGGTACAGCACGCAGACACTGGATCCGCTGCCGCCTCTTTACATTTCAACCGTGGACACGGGCAACCTGGCGGGCAGTCTATTGACACTGCGCTCCGGCCTGCTGGCGATTTCCGATCAGAGTATTCTGGGACCACGCGTGTTTGAGGGCCTGAGCGACACCCTCCGAATTCTCCAGGACTCGGACACGAACTTCGTCTCCGTCCATCTGACAACACTCCGGGCGGATTTGGATACCGTATGCGAAGGACCACCGAGCACGCTCACGGCGGCGCGACTCTGTCTCGAGCGTCTGACCACGGCCATCGCCGGGGTGGTGGCCGATCTCACCGAGGATCCCACGAACGAAGGAAACTGGTGGGCAGGCGCTTTCGCCCGGCAATGCAGGGCGGCGCTGGAGGAGCTCACCTTTCTCGCTCCCTGGAGCTCTCTGCCGGTCCCCGGGGAACTGATCCCCGATTCCTTTGGCCTGGATGCGATCCCGACGCTGCGCGAGCTGGCGGGGTTCACGGACGAGCAGCTCCCTGCGTTCACACCTCGGCTCGGCCCGAACGCCATCCGCGAGCAGAGCGACTGGCTGGCAGCACTTCGAGAGCTCATCAAGGAGGCGGGCCAACGCGCCAGATCCAGGATGGCGACGATGGAGGACCTCGCTTTGCGATCCGGCGAGCTCGCCCGGGCGGAGTACGACTTCCTCTTTGACAAGGGTCGCCATCTGCTGGCCATCGGGTACAACGTGGCCCAGCGCAGGCGGGACGCAAGCTACTACGATCTCCTCGCGTCGGAAGCGCGATTGTCCACTTTCGTGGGCATCGCGCAGGAACAGCTTCCGCAGGAAGCCTGGTTTGCGCTCTCACGCCTGCTTACCGCCACCGGCGGGGCACCGGTACTCCTGTCCTGGAGCGGCTCGATGTTCGAGTATCTGATGCCGCTGCTGGTGATGCCGACCTATGAGAACACGCTGCTCGACCAGACCTATCAGGCGGCGGTGGAGAGACAGATCGAATATGGGAAACAGCGCGGCGTGCCTTGGGGCATCTCGGAGTCCGCCTACAACGCGGTCGACGCCCATCTCAACTACCAGTACCGCGCGTTCGGGGTGCCCGGCCTGGGGCTCAGACGCGGATTGGCCGCGGACCTGGTCATTGCCCCCTATGCCTCGGCCCTGGCACTGATGGTGGCCCCTGACGAGGCGTGCCTGAACCTGCAGCGCCTCTCCGCCGAAGGGCGTGAGGGGCGATATGGCTTCTATGAAGCCGTCGACTACACTCCAGGCCGCCTCCCGGGTGGACAGTCGAGCGCCATCATTCACTCGTTCATGGCGCATCACCAGGGAATGACTCTTCTCTCCCTGGCCTATTTACTTCTGGATCGTCCGATGCAGAGACGGTTCGAGTCGGATCCTCTGTTCCGGGCGACGACGTTGTTGCTCCAGGAGCGGGTGCCAAGGACCACGGCGTTCTATTCCCAGGCCGCCGAGCTCTCCAACACCCAGGCGACCACCGGTGGTCCGGAGACGCTGATGCGGGTGCTCAGCACGCCGGACACACCAGTGCCGGAAGTGCAGTTGTTGTCGAACGGCCGATACCACGTGATGATCACGAATTCGGGGGGCGGCTACAGCCGCTGGAAGGACATCGCCGTCACTCGCTGGCGTGAGGACGGCACCTGCGACAACTGGGGTGTGTTCTGCTACATCCTTGACCAGAGCACGGGGCGGTTCTGGTCCACGACGCATCAGCCGACCCTCAGCAAAGCGGAGCGCTTTGAAGCGATCTTCTCGGAGGCGCGAGCGGAATTCCGCCGGCGAGACCAGGATATCGACACGCACACGGAGGTCGCCGTTTCGCCGGAGGATGACGTCGAAGTGCGCCGCATCCGGATCACGAACGGGTCCTCCAAGCGCAAAGTGATCGAGGTGACCAGCTACGCAGAGGTCGTTCTCGCCTCGTCCGTGGCGGACGCGCTCCATCCCGCGTTCAGCAATCTCTTTGTTCGGACCGAGATCGTTCCGAATCAGCAGGCGATCCTCTGCACGCGCCGGCCCCGCTCCATCGACGAGTCGACCATGTGGATGTTTCACTTGATGGCCGTGCACGGGGCGCAGGTCGATGAGAGCTCCTATGAGACCGATCGCCAACGGTTCATCGGTCGCGGCCATACCGTTGCTGATCCTCAGGCCATGGGCCCCGCAGGCACACTCACCGGCAGCGAGGGATCCGTTTGTGATCCGATTGTCGCGATCAGACATCGGATAACTCTCGATCCCGAGGAGTCTGCGACGGTGAATATCGTCTTCGGTGTGGGGGCGTCCCGCGAGATCTGCATGGGCCTTGTTGAAAAGTATCATGATCGCCGTCTCGCGAACCGCGTTTTCGACCTGGCCTGGACCCACAGCGAGGTGGTCCTGCGGCAACTCAACGCCACGGAAGCTGATGCCCAGCTCTATGGACGCCTGGCCGGCTCCGTGATCTATGCCAACTCCTCATTGCGTGCCGACTCCAGCATCATCAGCAGGAACCGTCGAGGCCAGTCCGGCCTGTGGGGCTACTCCATTTCCGGCGATCTGCCGATCGTGCTCTTGCGCATCAGCGATCCGGCCAATATCGAGCTGGTGCGCCAGCTCGTCCAGGCCCACGCCTATTGGCGCCTGAAGGGACTGGCGGTCGACCTCGTGATCTGGAACGAAGACCAGGCCGGTTACCGGCAGCTCCTTCATGACCAGATCATGGGACTGGTTGCCGCGGGCATTGAGGCCAACATCGCCGACCGGCCGGGAGGCATCTTTGTCAGACCGGCGGATCAGATCTCGGACGAGGACCGCATCCTGCTCCAGTCCGTGGCTCGCGCCATCATCATCGACGGTCACGGGGCGCTGGCGGAACAGATCAACCGCCCGAGGGTGGTCGACTTGCCCGGCCCGCTGCTCACACGGGCGCGGGCTCGCCGCTGGAGCCCCCCACCGGCGCATGAGTCGCCTCGCCAGGATCTGATCTTCTTCAACGGTCTGGGAGGATTCACCCCGGATGGGCGCGAATACGTGATCACGACCGCGCCTGGACAATGCACGCCGGCGCCGTGGGTCAACGTCCTGGCGAACCCGGAGTTCGGCACCGTCATTTCGGAGAGCGGTCTTGCGTGCACCTGGAGCGAGAATGCCCACGAGTTTCGTCTGACCCCGTGGACCAACGACCCCGTCAGCGATCCCGCCGGTGAGGCTTTCTACGTCCGGGACGAGGAGGACGGCCGTTTCTGGTCGCCCACGCCGCTGCCGAGCCGCGGGCCCGGACTTCACGTCTGCCGCCACGGATTCGGCTACAGCGTCTTCGAGCACGAGGAAGCGGGTATCCGCTCCGAGCTGTGGATCTATGTGGCCCTGGATGCGCCGGTCAAGTTCATGGTGATGAGAGTGCGGAACAAGTCAGGCCGAACCCGCCGGCTCTCCGTCACCGGATACGTGGAGTGGGTGATCGGAGACCTGCGGCCGAAGACGGCCATGCACCTCGTCACCGAATCCGACCCGAAGACCGGAGCGCTCCTCGGGCGAAACCCGTACAACACCGAATTCGCCGGTCGGGTTGCCTTCTTCGACGTGGATGATGCGGTCCGGACGTTCACCTGCGACCGCACCGAGTTCCTTGGGCGCAACGGCGCCCTACGAAATCCGGCCGCCATGACTCGATCGCGGCTTTCCGGAAGGGCGGGGGTGGCTCTCGATCCCTGTGCCGCGATCCAGGTTCCATTCGAACTCGTTGAAGGGCGGGAGCGCGAGATCATCTTCAAGCTCGGCGCAGGGCGAGACGCCGATGACGCCGGCAACCTGGTCCGTCGCTTCCGGGGATCCGGAGCGGCGCGGGGCGCGCTGGATGCGGTGTGGCAATACTGGAACCATACGCTCGGGGCGGTGAGCGTGGAGACCCCGGACCCGTCCCTCGACGTGCTGGCCAATGGCTGGCTCTTGTACCAGACTCTGGCCTGTCGCCTTTGGGCCCGGACCGGATTCTACCAGCCGGGAGGCGCCTTCGGTTTTCGCGATCAGTTGCAGGACGCCATGGCGCTCACCCACACCGAGCCGTGGATCCTGCGTGAGCACCTGCTCCGCTGCGCGGCGCGTCAGTTCCCCGAAGGAGACGTCCAGCATTGGTGGCATCCTCCTTCGGGCAGAGGCGTGCGTACGCACTGTTCCGACGACTACCTCTGGTTGGCGTTGGCGACATCCCGCTACGTACGGAACACGGGTGACACCGGGGTGCTGGACGAGTCCATACCCTTCGTTGAAGGCCGCCCGGTCAAGGCGGAAGAAGACTCCTACTACGATCTGCCTGGACGGTCCGAGGAGACGGCCAGCCTGTACGACCATTGTGTGCGCGCCATTCTCAAGGGCTTGAAGTTCGGGGAGCACGATCTGCCGCTCATCGGTTCCGGCGATTGGAACGACGGCATGAACATGGTGGGCGCACGAGGCAAAGGCGAGAGCGTCTGGCTGGGCTTTTTCCTCCACGAGGTCCTCGTGCAGTTCTCGGATATCGCTCTCCGGCATGACGACGCTCCCTTCGCCGAACGCTGCCGAAGGGAGGCTGCCCAACTGCTGGGGAATATCGAGCAAAACGGCTGGGACGGCGAGTGGTATCGCCGAGCGTACTTCGACGACGGTTCGCCGCTGGGGTCCGCCACCAACCCCGAATGCCAGATCGATTCGATCGCGCAAAGCTGGTCCGCCCTCAGCGGGGCGGGCGATGCCACGCGAGCGCGCATGGCGATGGAAGCGGTGGATCGCCGCCTCGTGCGCCGGGACCACGCGCTGATTCAACTGCTGGCCCCTCCCTTTGACACGTCTGCCCTGAATCCCGGATACATCAAGGGCTATCCTCCAGGCGTGAGAGAGAATGGCGGACAGTACACCCATGCGGCAATCTGGGCGACGATGGCGTTCGCGGCCCTGGGCGACAGCCGGCACGCCTGGGATTTCCTGGCCATGATCAACCCGGTGAACCGTGCCAAGTCGCCGCATGGAATGGAGACCTACAGAGTGGAACCATACGTGGTCGCGGCCGACGTCTCGGCGTGCCCGCCGCACACCGCTCGTGGGGGATGGACATGGTACACGGGCTCGGCCGCATGGATGTACCGGCTGATGGTGGAATCACTCCTGGGCTTGCGGCTGGAAGTGGATCGCCTGAGATTCGAGCCGTGCCTTCCTGAGGATTGGAAGGGATTCAAGCTGCACTACCGGTATCGGGAGACGGTTTACCACATCGAAGTCGTGCGGATGCCCATGGGTCCCGGCGGCGGCAGCGTGACCGTCGACGGAGTCAGGTGTCCGGATGACGCCGTACCCCTCGTCGATGACCGGCAGGAACACACCGTCGAGGTGAGCTTACCGGCGCCAGGTCGATGACCGGTCCGGTCCGGATCCCCGGGCCTTCCGATCATTCGTTGAACCTGTCCAAGCGCGACACCAGGTCTGTCAGGACGGTCTCGGAATCCGCCCGCGCCCTTTCCCGGACCTCGTCGGGAACTTGCACCGCTCTCCCTTGGGCATGCAACCCCGACTGCCGGGACGGCCTGATGCTCACGCGAGATGCCTGTATCGGGTCACGGGAAAGTCCAGCGTCGCTCAGCGGCGGTGGCGGCTGACATTGGGGTCGGCGCGGGCGAAATCGATGAAACCGCGCTCCGGGTCGGTGTGGATGAGCTTCACCCGCACCCGATCCCCGACGTCGAGCCCCTGCGATCCCTGGGTGATGCGGCCTTCAACCGGCGGGTCGAAGATCCGCGCCCATGTCCCCTTGGGAGAGGCACCTGTGACGATGCCGTCGAACGCGCGTCCGATCTGGCCATCGAGCAGGCAGGCTGCCGCGGCTTTGCGCAGCAACCGCTCGACCTTCTGGGCATCGTCCTCCTTCCGGGTGCAGTGGAGGGCAAGCGTCTCCAGTTGCTCGCGCGCGTACGGGGCCGGTTGCCCGGAGAGTGCCGCCTTGAGCAGCCGTTGCGTGATGAGATCCGGGTACCGGCGATTGGGGGCGGTCGAGTGGGTGTAGTCACTCACCGCAAGGCCGAAGTGGCCGGTCACGTCCGCGCCCGGGAAGCTGGCCACGTACTCGCCCCGGCCAAGCAGCTTGATGACCGCGAGCGAAAGATCGGGGAAACGCAGCGGATCGGCCGCGCGGCGCCGGACCAGGAAGTCGTGCAGAGCTTTCGCGTCGGGCTCGGCAGGCAGCCGGTCTTCGTGCGCCAGGGCGATGTCGACGATCCGCTGCCAGCGCTCGGGCGAGCGCACCACGCGGCGCATGACCGGGAAGCCGTGCCCGTCCAGGAAACGGGCGATGGTCCCGTTGGCGGCGATCATGAAGTCCTCGATGATCTCCTTGGCCCGGTTGCGAGCGTCGGCCACAAGCCCGCTCACCGCGTCCCCGTCGAACTGGGCCCGTACCTCGATGGTCTCAAGCTCCAGCGCCCCATGCTCGTGGCGATAGGACTTCAGGCGTTGGGCCGCTTGGTCCTGAAGGCGGAGGCAGTCGGCCAAACCCGGGACGGCGCCGACCTGCCCGGGCATCTCCCCTGTTCCCTCGAGCCAGGCGCCCACACTCGGATAGGCGAGCTTGGCCTGGTTGCGCACGACCGCGCGGTAGATGCTGGAAGCGCCGCTTCGGCCCTCTCCATCGACGACCGTTTCGACGACCACGGCCAGCCGGTCTTCGCCCGGGCCGAGAGAGGTGAGGTCCGTGCTCAACCGCTCGGGAAGCATCGGAAAGTTCTGGGGAGGCGTGTAGACCGAGGTCGTGTTGGCGGCGGCGTGCCTATCCACCGCCGAGTCCGATGCCACGAGGACGCTGACGTCGGCCACGGCCACCATCACCGTCACGCCCCCATCGGGGAGCGCTACGGCCACAGTGAGCTGGTCGAGATCACGCGAGTCGTCGTTGTCGATCGAGCACCAGAGGAGGTCTCTCAGATCACGCACCGCGGCTTCAAAGGGCGCTTCCGGGGCGGCGAGACGCTCCACCTCAGCCAGCGCCGGGGCCGGAAAGTCGGGTTCGAGTCCGCGTTGGAGCATCTCCTGCCGCGCCACGCGCAGCAACAAGGCGCGTTGTTGCTCTCTCGGGATGCTCATGATCGTGGCCTCCGATCTGTCTCCGGTCTCATGGCGTCTGCATCCGACGCTCGGCGAGAGTATACCGAACCCTGCCGGCGCTTGAAGTCAGCGTAGATCAGCATACCGATCCTTGCCGGCGCTTGAAGTCAGCGCAGGTCCGGCACCTCAATCGGATGTTGTTCCGGTAGGAGAAGATCAGCGACAAGGCTGGTCAGCGGCCTTCGGCACCGTCACCGCGCCGGCCGCCCTGCCCCGACAAGGCCTCACGATACGGTGCCATGGCCCTCTACAGCCCCATCTCCTTGATCTTGCGCACGATGGTGTTCCGATGCACCCCGAGGAGCGCCGACGCCTTGGCCCGGTTGCGCCCCGTGACAATGAGCGCCTGACGGATGGCTTCCTTCTCCCACTCGGCCAGCGTCAGGACCTTCCCGGACCAAGGTCCGCGGGCGATGTCCTCTTCCTCGGTGATCGGTAGCAGTGCGTGACGCACCTGGACCGCGCCAATGGCAGTCCGCTCCGTGAAATGCAGCGCCCGGCGGACCACCAGCTCAAGCTCGCCGACGTTGCCCGGCCAGGGCTGCTCCGCGAGAAGCCGAAGCGCTTCCGGCGTGAAAGTGACGGGCGCTCCGCCCGCCCGGTCGTCGTGGTAAAGTCTCGTGAAGTGCGCGACCAGCTCCGGGATGTCGCGGATCCGCTCGCGCAACGGCGGAACCGGAAGCGGCAATCCGGAAACCCGCCGATACAGCTCGTCGGAGAATCGGCCGCGTTTGACTTCCTGATGGAGGTCGCGCGCGGTGATGAGCACGAGGCGCAGGTCGATCCGCTCGTCCTTTCGGCCGCCCATGGCGCGGTAAATCCCCTGGCGGAGGGTCCGGGCAAGTTGCTCGCTCAGGCCCTTGCCGAGCAGCTCGGCGTTCTGGAGGACCAGCGTGCCGCGATCCGCATCCTGCAGCAGTCCCGCCGTCTCCGTTTGCACCCCGGACGCCGCGACTCCGCTGCGCCCGAGGAGGACTCCTTTGAGGAGGTCCGGCGGAACCGCGGAGCAGTCGCAGGCGACGAAGGGGCCGAGCGCCCGGACGCCGCCGTCATGGATGACGCGCGCGAGAAGCCTGCGGCCGGTCCCCGGCGCCCCGGTGATCAGGATCGCCACCGTCAGCTGCGCTGCGGCGTCGGCGCGAAGCCGCAGCGTTTCCACGGCGGGGCTCGATCCGACGAGGCGTTCCGTCGGCACCGCGCGATCCTGCTGGCGGCGCAGCAGGGCGTTCTCACGCACAAGGTCGCCGTGGACTCTCGCGTTCTGAAGCACTGCGGCCGCGACGTCGGCGAGAACACCCAGCAGCCGCTCGGCGTCCGGCCCGAAGATGCCGGCCGCCGGCGCGTCCAGATAGAGGGCGCCGATCAGACCGGAACGGCTCTGCAGCGGCAGGCAGAGGACCGACCGGACCTGATTCCGGCGGACGCTCTCCACGTCCTTGAGGTCGGGATCGAGCAGCGCGTCCTTGGTCACGAACTGCTGTCCGTCCTGGCCGCGCCGAAGGATGGTGCGGCTGATGCGGTCGAGCGCGAGCAGCTCATCGCCCTCGATGTTCATCGCCAGCACCGGAACGAGGCCTGCGTCCGGCCCCCGGCCGAGGAACACGATGCCGCGCTCCGCGCCGGACGCGCGGATGCCGGCTTCAAGGATCTTGCGCACCACGGCCCGCAGGTCGAGGTCGGCGGTGACCGCTGATGCCAGTCCGCGGATGGTCTGGAGGGACTGTTCCGCCGCCATCGTCACCATCATCCGCTTGAATTCCTGGAACTGCGCCAGGTCATTCGTCAGACCGGCGTGCGCTTCGACACCTTCTGCCAGGTCTTTTACGGCGCTCTCGCCGGCTGCGAGGTTTTCCCGTGTATCGCGCCGTCTTGGGCGGGGCTTGCGGGGTCCGCTGGTATTCTTCATGCGCCGTGGCCTCCTGTTTCTGCTCTTCTGATGGCTCGTCCAGCCCGGGCGATCGTGAATCATGCGAATCAAGGACCCGCTTTGGTCTCAGAAGCCCCTCGGCATTGACCCCCGGCAAAGACGGACCGTTCCCGAACCGCACCATGCCAGTCTAGACGTCATTCTCCACGCTTTCAAAGCCTGGAAACTGCAGGGCGGATGTCAACTTCCCTAGGCCGGCGCTGGGATCGGCCAGGTAGCTGCTAATTAGAGCAACTTCTGCTTTCGATCGACAGAGTCTTGGTCTAGGATGACCGCGTCCGTTTTCCGCGCTCGATCCGCCGGCGCCGATGAGGCTCTGGCGTGGGAGGCGCCTGGAACGGACACGATTTGGGCGGTGGAGGGCGACATGCCGCAATCGCTCGATCAACGCTATGAGATCCTGCAGGATCTTGCCCGCCATCGCGGGCGGTGGACCGCGCTCGGCCGCGACCGGCTCTCCGGCCGCACCGTCGTCCTGAAGCGTTCGTCGCACCGGCAAGCGGTGCGGGAGCTCCGCTGCCTGCTCGCCCTTCCGGCCGGCATCGCCCCGCAGGTGCTCGACGCGATCTGGGATGGACGCCGCCGGCTGACCCTCGTGATGGAGCGGGTCTCGGGCCAGCCTCTGGATGAGGCACCCCGAGCGGTCCCGGAATCCGATGTTCCCGCTCTGGTCCAAGCCATCGGCCAAGCTCTTGTCCATCTCCACCGGCTGGGTTGGATCCATGCGGACCTGAAGCCGAGCAACGTCCTCTTCGCCGAAGCGGAGCCGGGGTTCACGATCCGGCTGCTTGATCTTGGATCCGCGATCAATCGCTTCTCGGGTTCCGCCGACGAGCCGCTGGGAACGCCGCCCTACTGGTCTCCCGAGCTTCGGCGCGGCTGGATGCTCGATGGGCGGGCGGATCTCTATTCCCTCGGCGTGATCCTGCGGAGGGTTTTCCCCTATCTCGAAGGGGACCGGCTCTGGGCGCCGATCCTGGCGAAACTCTGCCAGGAGCAGCCGGCGGATCGATACCCGAATGCCGTGGCGTTCCGGGATGAGCTCGCCCGCGTGTTCGGGCTGCCACCCGCGCCGAATCGGTTGCCTTCGTTCGGAGCCGGTCCGCTGAGAGGTCGGGAGAGCGGGCTGAGCGAGGTCATGCGCCTGGTTCAAGCCGGTCCCCGCGCGCGCGTGTTGGTGCAGGCTCGTCCGGCTGGGGAAGGTTCCGCCGGTCCGACGGCATGACGGGGATTCCCACCTGGATTACGGACGATGCAGATCCCCGATCAAACGGAGCTTCTCTTCGACTTCACGCAGAACGATTCGAGGAAGCGGCTTCAGTGCGCGCACGAAGCGCCGATTGTCGAGGGTCCGGCTCTGGTCGATCATGACCTCGCAGTCTTGTCCGTTTCCCGCCAGGCCGCGCGGGCTGGCGTCATTCCGTCCCCCGCTCCCCCTCCTGATACTGCACCGCCTCCGCCACATGTTCGAGCTGCACGTCATGCGCCTGTGCCAGGTCCGCGATCGTCCGCGCCACCCGCAGCGTCCGGTGCGCAGCGCGCGCGCTTAGAGAGAGCGAATCGATGGCCTTTTGCAGGAAAGCACTGGTGGCGGCGTCGATGCGGCAGAACTCCTCGATCTGGGGGATTCCCATCTGGGCGTTGCAGTGGATCGGCGGGCGGCCGTTTCTGCGCGGAGCACGGCCGGCTCTGTCGATGGCACCGGCATCGGTGTGGCCGGCACTGCAACCCGTGCGGCCGGTTTCTGGGACGCTGGGATTGCCCTGACCGCCACCCGAGTCCCCGCCGTCCTGGTGGGAGGGACCAGCGAACCGTCGCCGCTGGATCTCTCGCGCCCGCTCCACCCGGGCACGGATGGCCGCGGAAGTCTCCTCGCCGGTCCGGCCTTGGCGCGTGATCTCACGGGCCGTCACGGCCGGAACCTCGACGTGCAGATCGATGCGGTCCAGGAGCGGGCCGCTGATCCGGCCCATGTACAACTTGATCTGATGCGGTGTACAACGACACGGCTTGCGGGGGTGGCCCAGGAAGCCGCAGGGGCACGGGTTCATCGCGCCAACGAGCAAGAACCGCGAAGGAAAGCAGGCAGTCCGTCCCGCCCGCACCACCTGGACCGTCCCCTCCTCGAGCGGCTGGCGCATCAGATTGAGCACCTGGGGCCGAAACTCCGGCATCTCGTCGAGAAAGAGAACGCCGCCATGAGCCAGGCTGATCTCGCCTGGGTGCGGCACCACGCCGCCTCCCACAAGACCTGGCCCTGTCACGGTGTGGTGTGGCGCGCGAAAGGGCCGCGTGTGAAGCCGGCCGACGCCGGCCGGCAGCAGCCCGGCCACGCTGTGGACGATCGTCGTTTCCAGCGATTCATCGCGATGGAGAGCCGGGAGAATTCCGGGAAGACAGCGGGCCAGTAGAGTCTTCCCAGCGCCGGGCGGACCGAAGAGCAGGAGGTTGTGGCCTCCGGCGGCGGCGACCTCCAGCGCCCGTTTGGCCGCGGGCTGGCCGCGGACGTACGCAAGGTCGAGGGTGGTCTCATGGATCCTTCCGCCAAAGCTCGCGACCGAGTCCGCCTGCGGGCCGGACGATTCGCCTCGGAGCGAGTCCGGATCGGTCCAGTGGTCGACTTTCATGCGCTCGACGGCGTCGGCCAGGGACCGGATCGGCAGCGCGTTGACGCCGTCGACTTCGCGGGCTTCGACGACGTTGTCCGCCGGCAGTAGCAGGTTCCGGCACCGGGTTCGGGACGCTGCGAGCGCCATGGCCAGCGCACCCCGGATGGGGCGAACCTCGCCGCTCAGGGCCAGCTCGCCGGCCACCGGCCGGTCGACGAGGGCTTCGGCCGGGAAGACCTCAAGCGCAGCCAGGATCCCGAGCGCAATGGCGAGATCGAACGAGGCTCCTTCCTTCCGGATCTCGGCAGGAGCGAGATTGACGGTGACGTGTCGGTCGGAGCTCCTGAAGCCGGAGGCGTGAAAGGCCGCATGGATCCGGTCGAGGCTCTCGCGCACCGCCTTGTCGGGCAGTCCGACGATGGTCGTCGTCGGGTAGCCGTTGTCGACCGCGACCTGGACTTCCACAGGCAGGGCTTCGATCCCGAACAGAGTGAACGTCTGGGCCAGAGACTGCATGAAGGACCTCGGGGCCGCGCTTCGACGGCCGGCACCCTTCGCCACGAGCCGCGTAGCCAGCTGAGGTCGGCATTTGGACGGGAACCTCAATGGAGCAAAGGCCGTGCCGGCGGCGAGCGTCCGCCGCGCTCTCAGATTCGCCTGCAAAGTCGGTGGCCGAACCTCATCGTCGTTCGCACGCCGGCCCACGCCAGCTGGCTGAACCAGGTCGAGATCTACTTCTCGGTCGCGCGGGGCAACGAGCTCAGTCCACCTGGGCGGGAGGCTCCATTCCTGTCATGATGCGGAACCAATAGAAATTCCGGAGGGGCACGAAGCGGGGATCCTTGGCCGCGGCGGCACGAAGCGCGGGGTTCCACTGGAGCAAGCGGCCCAGCCTCCCGTGCGCATCCTCGACGTCTCCCAGGCGCAGATCGACCTCGACCCACGCGGAGTCGGATCGCTCGGTTCTGAGCGACAGGGTTCGCAGAGCGGCCGAGAGCCCGGCGGCGGGGTAGCAATCGCCCCACACCCCAAGGACCCGTTCGGACCGATCGAGAAGACTCGCGGCTCTAGAGGCGTCCCCGCCCTCGAGCCCCTCCTTCGCCTCCGCTCGCAGGGATTCGGCCCGGGCGGCGATTCGTACCGCCCATCGATAGCGGATCCAAAAGGACTGTGAACCGGGAGCCTGGTCCCTCCTCCCGAAAGCGCCTTCCCGACCCAGCTTCGACTTCTCCGGATGTTCGAGGAGCGCCAAGAGGGCCGCCAGGCGCACGGATTGCACGGGATCGTCCGCGTGGGAGAGCGGAGCATCGAGCGGCGACTTGAGCCATGCGTCGCGGAGGCCTCCGACCGCTGTCATGTATGCCTCGTAGTCGAGGTACACTTCCTTCCGCGAGATGGCATCCAGGAATGTCTTCGGCTCCACCGGCTCATCCAGCCTTTCCAACCCCTCCGCCGCATAGACCGCGGCGATCGGATTCGGCCCGCGCGCGGTCTTCCGGAGCGCGGCCCGCGCCTCCGGGGTCGCCTGTGCGACGAGGGCGTCTTCGGCCGCCTGCCGGGTTTCCGGAACTGACCCCTCGAGCGCATGGGTGAGGACCTCCACCACCTCGGCGTCGTTGTACCAGCGAAGGGAGTGAAGAGCCGCGGCCACTACGCGCGGCTCCCGGGGCGGAGATTTCGCCACGATGCGTAGCAGGCTTTGCCGAACGCCGGCGCCGCGGAACATGCCGAGACCGACAATCGCTTCCCAGGCATCCGGCTCATCGAGGAATCCCTTCAGGATCGGGGACGCATCCGGGTCTCCTCGCGCCGCCAGCACGACCGAAGCAATGAGAGCCACCGTGCGGTCGTGGCTCCGGCTGGCCTCACGCAGAACCGGATCGACCCCCGGGTCGGCGCAATCGATCAGGAGGGACAGGCAGTTGGTCAGTTCCTGCTTCTCCCAGTGCGCATTGGCCAGAAGGTCCCGGATCAGCGGCAGCGTGATCGCCGGTTCCTGGAGGGCGAGATGCGCAAGCAGGTGCCCCTTTCTCCAAGCGGGCAGATGGGCGTTTTCGACCTCCCGCCGGAGAATGCTCCCATAAGCTCCAATCCCGCAGCGGTCCATCCAGGTCGCCACCGCCGGCTCCGACCAGTCCAGGTCGCCGGGTCCCGTACTCGAGGCCACGACGGCTCCACGGCTCGCCGTCGAGCCCAGGTCTCGAAGCGCCTCGATCGCCGCATCGCGAACCACCGGGTCCGGATCGCGAAGGAATGGGAGGATGTGAGCGGTGTCACCCGGTGCGCCGGTGAGGCCGGAGAGAATCAGCGCGAATGTCTGGAGACCGCGCTCCTGGAAGGCCGGGACGAGCTCCTTTCTCAGAGCCTCGCCCGAAGTGCTGGCAAACGGCCGCTCCAAAGAGGTCACCCCGGAGGCAAAGTCCCCCCCGAGGGTCGCCTTCTCCGCATACTCCAGGGCCGGCTTCAGGAAGCGCTCGTCCGTCACGCCGCTCAGGACGAGGAACTCGATGGTCCGGTTGAGATCCTGGTCCTGCTCGAGAGTTCCCGAGGCCAGCTTCGCGAACAGCTCGATCGCCCTTTCCTTGTTTCCCGCGAGAACCAGGTATCGGACCTGTTCCGAAGGCTTCAGATAACGGAAGAGCGCGTCCTCGGCCGTCGTCCCGGCGCCGAAAGGCAGGCCTCCTTTGACCTTCTCGCGGAAAGCGGGCTCGATCTGGCTCAGATCGAGGTCGGTCTCCCAGGCCAGCCGGGGAAAGCCGAGAAGAAGGTCGAGCCCGGATCGGCCGGGCGCTCCCTGATAAACGCAAATGGTCTCCATTCTCCTTGAACCGAGCGGTCCGGCGTCGAACATCTCCCGGTCGACCGGCTCGAGAAACCGATGCGTGGCCAGGTACGCATACCTCCACCCGAGGCTCACCAGCACAACCCCCAGCCCCAATCCGGCCGCGACCAAGATCGTGTTCTTCCGGCGTCGCTTGAGAGCGTCCTCGCTCGCGCGCAGGAGCTTTCGCTCCTCCGCCTGGAGCGACAGATCGTCCTCGTGCGCGTGGATGATCCGGATCTGCGGGGCGGACATCAGCAATCCGAGCTGCCGGTGGGCGCGCAGGGCCTGATCGAGAAGCTCGCGGACCTTCTGGAATTCACGTTCCTTCTCGGAAAGCCAGCGCGTGATCTCCTGAACGAGGTACTCGTGGCTGAGCTCGAACCAGTAACCATCCCCCCGCGGGATCCGCCGGACCAGGCGACGCCGGACCAACTCGGTCAGCGCCCGCTCGGTGGCTTCCGGCGGGCGCCCGAGCCGCCGGGCCAGCTCGGCGGACTCCGTCACCGCCTTGGTCTCCTCGGAAGTCACCAGCGCCTTGAGCAACTCCCGGGTCATCCGCCGGTCATCCGGCGGAAACTCCTGCAGCGTCCTCTCGAGATAGCCGGACAGAATCCCGCGCGTGCCCCCGAGGCTGTCGTACCCGCGAAGGGTCAGTCGCTTTTGGGCGATCCCCGCGGATTCGTAGAGAGCGTCGCAGACAATCTGGAGCTGCGGCGGGTCGATGCCGTCAAGCTCCAGGTCGGCGATGAGCCGGTCGACCAGCTCCGGCTCCACTTCGAGGCCGAGAAGTCTCGCCGGCTCGACCATAGCGATGCGCGATGCCTCCTCCGAAAGCCGCGTCATCCGGAACTGGTTGTGAAAGATCGTCGGGATCAGCCCCTGCAACTCAGACAGCCGGGCGAGGAAGTCCTCGCGGAGGCTGAGGACCAGACGGATGCGTCCCTTTCCCTGGGTCAGGCAGGCCGACAGCGCCCCCACGAACCGATCACGCACGGCCTTGTCAAAACGGATGAAGAACTCCTCGAACTGATCCAGGAAGACCACCACCGGCGTCCCCGTTTTCTCGGCCGCGGCCTCAAGGACCTCTCCGAACGGCCGCGAGTCCCCCTTGGGCAGCTCTGCGGCCTCCGCGGCCGCGCTCGCGATCTCCGAACCTGGATCCTGAAAGACCCGGACGTAGATTGGGCAGTAGCCGTCGCGACGAAGGGCGGGCATGAGGCCGGCCTGGATCAGCGAGGTCTTGCCGCTCCCCGAAGGGGCGTAGAGGAGGTTGAGCGGGTAGGCGTGGATGCGGCTCAGGACCCTCTCCTTCTCGGCGTCCCGGCCGAAGAAGATGGCCTCGTCCGACGGTTCGTAGTGGTTGAGAAACTTGTACGGCCGGGATGGAAGCGCCCGTCGAAGCGGGATCGGAGCTTTCGCCGCGCTCCGCCGCCGATCCGCCAGCCGATCCTCCAAGAGTTCCAGGAACCGGCCGGCTTCGCACTCGATCAGACGGAGACCCTTCCTTTCCGCCCAGGCCAGGGCAGAGAGGGAGTGGCGCGAGGCCGGCAGAAAACAGCCTTCCGTCCGGCCTGATCGAAACCCGGCGATCTCGAGGAAGAGGTGGCGGAAATTCGGATCCACTGGGTCATAGCCGACGAAGACCAGCGTCCGCGTGGCCAAGGCGGACTTGAGGAAATCGGGAAGGCTCTGGAACGAACCGAAGAACCGCCAGAGGTCTTCTTCGGTGACCACGAGGGAGCTCCGGTCCGCCGGAGAACCGAAGAGCGGAACGAGAATCACGTCCCGGGTCGGCTCGGATGGGCTGGTTCGCGGATGCGTGCGAACACCGTCGTCCGGCAGCGGGGGGGTCACGACCTCCTCGCGGAGGCGGACTCTTCGGGCGGGGCGACCTCCGCGGCGCATCTCCTCCTCGAGGCAATCGTCGTAGCGGGTCGTCACCACCAGCCCGAGAGGCAGCCGAGCGAGGCGGCGGATGGCCTCACGCGTGGAAATCCAGGGCTGCCGAACCGCCGCCGAAAGGGTCCGGATCAGCTCGCCGCGACCCCGCGCCGTCTCCAGCATCTGAGCCAGGCGCGGGAGATCGCGCTCCCCCGCGACCTCGAGGCGCTGCGCCAGGCAGTCGGCCAGAAGATCCTCGTCGGTCACCTCCGTTCCGGAGCCGCCCGGATCTGGCTTTCCCCCCGGACGGGAAGAACCGGGAACCTCCCCGATCTTGCCGAATCGTTCCGATCCATCCACGGGCAACCGGAGTCCGAGGAAGAACACACAGGTGCCTTGTTCCAGCGCCGGTACGAGCGCCGCCAGAGCCGATTCCGGGTCGGTCAGAGACTCAAACTGTTCGTAGCTGAGCAGCTCCTGAAGGAAGGCTGCCACGTTTTCATATCGGTCCTCGCGCCGCTTGGACAGGGCGCGATTCAGGATGCGGTCGAACGAACG
Organism: Candidatus Eiseniibacteriota bacterium; assembly: GCA_963833505.1. Taxonomy (GTDB): domain Bacteria; phylum Eisenbacteria; class RBG-16-71-46; order CAIMUX01; family CAIMUX01; genus CAWHYG01. The sequence goes on from CAWHYG010000005.1 coordinate 612,158, forward strand.
CGGCAGGTCCCGGCGGACGTGAGTCGGAGCCGGGGGATCCAGGTGAAGGGTCTTGTCCACGATGCTCCGCCGCGTCGCTCCCTCGAAGGGCGCCCGTCCGGTCAGCGCCTGATAGAGAACGCAGGCGGTCGAGAATAGATCGGCCCGGGCGTCCACCCGCTCACCGCGGATCTGATCCGGGGCCATGTAGCCGGGCGTGCCGGCGAAGAAGCCTTGTTCTCCGGCCTCGTCCCGGGCGCTCTGGGCGATGCCGAAGTCCGTGACCTTGACGCCGTCATCCGGACCGACCAGGATGTTTCCCGGCTTGATGTCGCGGTGGATCACCCCGCGCTCGTGAGCGTGGGCCAGAGCTTCGCAGACCTGGCGGATGACCGAGAGGGCGCGCCGGACGGGAAGCGGACCTTCCTCGGCCAGAAGGCGTCCCAGGTCCCGGCCGGGGGCCAGTTCCTGAGTGATGTAGACGAATCCTCCCTGCGCGGCGGCATCGAAGATGGTGGCGATGCCCGGGTGGGAGAGCGACGCGGCCAACCGGGCCTCACGGAGAAGCCGCTCCCGTTCGCGTGCCATTTGCTCCGGCGGGCCCGCCGGCGCGGCCATCCACTTGATGGCCACCGGACGCTGGAGCGGGCCGCCGTCGAACGCACGGTAGACGACCCCGAATCCGCCCCGGCCGATCTCCGCCTGGACCTCGTAGCGGTCCGCGAAGATCTGGCCGGGCTGAGGACCATTCATCTCCGGCTCGATTGGCGTGGGACGCAACGGCTGATCGGGCGGGGAAAGCATGGAGAGTCCTTCGAGGTCTCCGTCTGCGACCCAGGCGCCCGACCCGTCCGGCAGACTCTCGGACGGCGCGGCCGCATGGAGTGCCCGCACCAGGTCGAATTCCGGTTCCAGGAAGTCCCACGTGCCGCCGTCTTGAGCCAGGAGTGCGGCGACTTCCTGTCCCAGCTCCGGATCGTCCTGGCAGACTTGCAGAAGAAAAGCCGGCCGGTCCGTTTCGGACAGGCCGGAAGCCTCAAGGAACAGCTCCTTGAGCCGCGCGAAACGGTCTGGATTCACCCCCGGCTTCCTTCCGAAAGCCTCTTTTTCAGCCACGACTTCGCAAAACGCCAGTCCGTTTCCACGGTGCTCTCCGAGACGCCCTGGACGCAGGCGATCTCTCTCGCCTTCAGTCCGCCGAAAATCCGCAACTCGATCATCCGTGCGATCCGTCCATCCATGGCCTCGAGCTCGGCCAGAGCCCGGTCCAGGTCCAGCACGTCAACCTCGGAGACATCGCGCGCCAGGATCGCGGAGTTCAGGGTCACCCGTTCCAGCCCGCCGCCGCGCTTGGCCGCGGAACGCCGGCGAGCATGATCCACCAGGATCTGCCGCATGGCGGAGGCGGCGATCCCGAAGAAGTGGGCACGGCACTGCCACTCGAGATCCGCGCCCCCCACCATCCGCAGATAGGCCTCATTCACCAGGCCGGTAGGCTCGAGGGTGTGAGCGCGTCGCTCACCCCGCATCAAGGCGGCGGCCAGACGTCGCAACTCCGGATAGACCCTCTCGAACAGGCGGTTGGTGGTCACGACCCGACCTGCGCCTTGAGCGCGCAAGAGCGAGAGAATCCGGGTGATCTCCCCCTGGCTGGACCGAGGCATGGCCTCGTGGGACCTCCCAAGAATTTCAGATACGCAAGAACAGAAATAAATTAGCACGGCCCGGAGTCCCCCGGAAACCGGAAAGTGCGCCGGCAGCGGGCGTGAATCGGGGGAAAGCGCAAAAAGACCCATGGCTTTCGTTGCGGGTCTGCGCATGGAAAGTCAGAAGGCGAACACGCCGGGTTTCCGGGTCGAGGAGGGCGCATGCATGCGACACGAGAGATGGTGGGAGCCGACGCCTATCCAGCCCGGGGAACCGGCGTGAGCCGGACCATGGTGCGCCCGGACGCAGGTTGCGTCAGACGGTCGGGTCATAGCACGTTCACCCGGATCTGAATGGAGAGGAGACAACCCCATGAAACTCAATCATGCATTCCTGGCCTGCGCGGCGACATTGGTCGCCGGTCTTGGCCTCTGGACCGCTCCGGCCCATGGCGACGGCGGATCGATCGTCGCCTGGGGGGACAACGAGAACGGCGAGTGCAACGTGCCCCCGCCCAACTCCGCCTTTCTCGAAGTCGCCGCGGGTGGGTACCACGGCCTCGGTCTGACCTCCGACGGCTCGATCATCGCCTGGGGGCGGGACAGCGAGGGCCAGTGCGATGTGCCTTCGCCCAACACCGGCTTCGGCGGGGCCGCCGGAGGCTGGCTCTACAGCCTTGGCTTGAAAGCAGACGGAACGATCGTCGGTTGGGGGTCGAACGATTATGGACAGTGCGACGCGCCCTCTCCCAACAGCGGATTCGTCGCGGTCGCGGCAGGCATGCAACACAGCCTTGGTCTGAAGTTCGACGGCTCAATTGTCGCCTGGGGACGGAACACCGAAGGGCAGTGCGATGTGCCGGCGCCCAATTCCGGCTTCATCGCCATCGCCGCCGGCCGGACCCACAGCCTCGGGTTGAAAGCCGACGGGACGATCGTCGCGTGGGGGGCCGACGACCAGGGCCAGCGCGACGTGCCGGCGCCCAACTCCGGTTTCATCGCCATCGCTTCCGCCAGCGGCGATCACAGCCTGGGCCTGAAGGCGGACGGCTCGATCGTGGCCTGGGGCCTCAACGCCTATGGGGAGTGCAACGTGCCGGCGCCCAATTCCGGCTTCATTGGGATCGCCGCAGGCGGGTACAGCAGCCTCGGTCTCAAGTCCTACGGCTCGATCGTGGCGTGGGGAGACAACTACTGGGGCGAGTGCAACGTGCCGGCCCCCAACACCGGATTCATCGCCGTCGCCTCGGGCATATACACCAACTTCGGCTTGCTGGGCCAGCCGTCTTCAGGCGCCTGCTGCCTGACGAACGGGACCTGCGTCGTCGAGAACCAGCCGCGGTGCGAACAGCAGCATGGGGTCTACGTGGGAGACAACACCACCTGTCAGCCCAACCCGTGCAAGCCGGTGCCGGTCAAGGTCATGACCTGGGGCCAGGTCAAGGCCGGGTACAAATAGCCCATCGGTTCCATCCGACGGGCCGGACGGGCGGGCGTCTCGTCAGAGTTCCCGATGGGAATGACGCGAGCGCCCGGACCGCCCGCCGGCCGGTCCCGGGACCGCCTGGCCTGTCGCCCTCCTTGGTCCGGTAGTCAATCTGCCCTATCTCCTCCGCCGGAGGCGCCGTTTGAGATGCGTCCAACCGATCAGAAGATGCCGGCCACGCACGCGCGAGAGGATGCCGGTGAAGTAGCGGATGTTTCCGTGACGAAGGTTGTAGCGGGCCACCTTCATCCAGTGTTCGACCACTCCATTGTCCGCCGCTTGCAGGTAGACCTGAGGATCGTAGTGATCATACACGGATGAGATTTCCGCCATCCGGGCGTCGAACTTCCGCCGGTCGTCCTCCGCCAGCGGCGTGATGCCGAAGTCATCCGCCGCGTGAAACGGATGGAACCGGAAGCTCGGGGGCACGCCGCGCGTCCACTCCATCGTGAGAACGGCGGTTTGACGCCGGACTTCAGCCCAACGCGGATCGACCACGTTCCCGAGCTGCGCATCCCAGAGCAGCTCTCCCAGGCTGTGAAAGACGAGCGTGTTTCCCATGCGCTCCCAGCCCTGGAGAACGTGCGGGTGATGGCCGACCACCAGGTCGGCGCCCGCGTCCGCCGCGACGCGGGAAAACTCCCGCTGGCGCGGCGACGCATAGCGGACGTAGTTCACGCCCTGATGGAAGGAAACGCACAGGAGATCCACGCTCGGCCGAAGCGCGGCAACGCCGTGCTTGATCAGATCCCGATCGATCGGCGCGGCGCCGGGGCGATTCTGCCGGGCGATGTAATGGTGGGTCGCGGCCCGGCCGTCGGCAAAGGCGAGCCATCCGATCCGGATCCCGTTTCGCTCCAGAATCGCCGGCTCCAGGGCCTCGGCCAGATCGTCTCCCGCGCCGACGGCCTGGATTCCCGCCGCCCGAAGCGCCTCGCGAGTGGAGGCCAGTCCTTCCACTCCCGCGTCCATGATGTGATTGTTCGCGAGCGAGACGACGTGGACGCCCATCCGCGGTAGCCAGGCGGCGTCCTCCGCCCGGCCCCGGATCTTGAGGCCGGCCGGAGCGGCGGCGTCGCCGAGCAATGGCACCTCGAGATTGGCAAAGGAGAGATCAGCGCTGCGCAGAAGTTGTACAAAGGCAGGAGCCGGTTCGGAGGCCAGATCCCGGCGCAGCATCCCGGTTACCCGGGCGGAGAGGCCGACGTCTCCGACGAAGGCCAGGCGAAGGGACGCAGTGTCCGGAGCTGCGGTGGCTTCAGGGGCGTTCGCAACGGCAGGTGCCTTGACCGCTTCCCGCGGCGTGGCGGGACCCGCGGGGTTGTCGGCCTCTCGAGCCACGGCGGCATGCTGGAGTCGCGCGGCGTCCACTTCCATCAAACCGTTTTCACGTCCCGCGAGGCGCCGGACTCCGGCTCGAGAAGCCGGTGATTCCAGGCCAGCAGAAGCACCGCCGCGGCGAGAAGAAGCCCTCCGTTGACCTGATGCGCGGTCGTCACCAGGACGCGGAAGAACCCGTGCGAGGCGTCCGCCCCCTCGGGCCCGCGCGCGACGAGCGACAGGATCCCGAGCACGATCTGAAGACTGACGAGGACGAGCAGCGTACGCCCGAGACGCTCGAGAATCGGCTGTCCGCGATGAAGCCAGGTGGCGCGGGTTCCAGCCGTCACGACCAGGACCGTGACGAAGACCGCGATCGAAACGTGCGCGATCAACCCCCTGTCGGTATGACGAAGGATCGCGCCCGCGATGAGCTGGAGGATGAGAGCGCCGACCAGGACGGCTGAGATCCCTTGGTCGGTCGAAGCGGAGCCGCCGCGGGTGGCAGCCCGGCGCGAGATCCAGGTCGCGGAGGTGAAGGCGCTCAGGGCGACGAGCGCGCCAAAGAAGAGCTGGCCGGTCACGCCATGGACGACGGCAAGCGCCAGGCTCGGCCGGGTGTCGGCGGGCGACGTGCTGGTCGTGAAATGCCCGGTCACGCGCAGCCCTCCGAGGAGCCCCTGGATCATCACCAGCACCAGCGCCCCCAGGGCGAAATACCGCACCCGCGGCCGGCGCTCGACCCGCCAGAGATGAATCGCGAGGACGAGAGTGGTCAAGCCGACCAGCGATCCGAAAAGGCGGTGAGCGTGTTCGAAGTAGACGCCCCCGGTCATGCGCGAGAGCGGGTACAAGAACATGTTGTAACCGAAGGAGGTCGGCCAATCGACCACGGAGAGTCCGGCGTCTTCGCTCGTCACGACGCCGCCGATGGCGACCAGGACCAGCGTGGCGGCTGCGGCCACGGCGGCGAAGCCGGCGGTCCAATCGGCCGAGGTCCGGACCGCTGGGCCGCGCCTGGCTGCGCCCAGAAGGCCGCCGGCCGCCCCGAGGACCGCTCCAACGGCCACCGATCCCGGAACCCACCAAAGCGCTGAGGGCACGAGGTGGTTGGCGGAGGATCCTCCCAGCAGGCTGCCGAGAACCAGCAGGTTCAGCGCGGAGGCGAGCGCGCCGCACGACAGGCCGGCCTTGACGCCGCGGCCCGTCATGGAGCCGGCGAGAAAGCCGCCCCCGATCAGGCAAAGGAGCAGAAGGAACAGCAAGAGCGAACTCGGAATCCAAACCGGAGGGATGCGGCTCACGTATCCGATCGCCCACATGGCGACGGTCGTCCCGAATCCAAAGGTCAGGATGTAGCTGTGGCCGCCATCCACCGCCGCCTCGGCTGGAGGAGCGTGGAGGGAGCCCCGGCCGGACGTTGATTCTGGACCAGCGGTTGTTTCAGCAGCTTTCACGGAGCCTCCTCCATCTACCGGCGATGGCACTGCACCCCGGCGGATTGCGCCGGTGGCCCGCCATGGGATCGAGCGGGACATTCCCTGTGCCGGTGCGCCCGTGGCTGTGTCGCGACATCCTAGCACGCGCCCGATCCGGACGGCTCGTCTCAGATGCCTTTCCGGTGCGTCGCGGCACCGGCAGATGATACGATGAAACGCCATGATCACGCGCCGATCCAAAGTGACGGTGGCAGGAACCGGCGTCCTGCAAGATGCCGCGCCGGACAGACGAGGGCCTCGCTCGGTCCTTGGTCCCTACCTGGAACTGTCGAAGGCGCGACTGACCTCCCTGGTTCTTGCCACGACGCTGGTTGGCTATCTCATGGGCACGCACGGTCACGGGCCAGCCGGCCGGATGCTCTGGACCCTCCTCGGCACCGGGCTTTGCGCCGCGGGCGCCAACGCCCTCAATCAGTGGGAAGAGGTTCTGCGCGACGCCCGCATGGAACGGACGCGGCACCGGCCTTTGCCGATGGGGATCATGTCCCGGCGCCGCGCGCTGATCGTGTCCCTGATCGCCGCCCTGGCCGGAGTCGGGATTCTAGGGCTCGGGGCCAACCTGCTCACAGCGGCCCTCGGTGCCTTCGTGATCCTGCTCTATGTGTTCGTGTATACCCCGCTCAAACATCGGACCCCCTTCTGCACCCTGGTCGGTGCGGTCTGCGGAGCCATTCCCCCGATGATGGGCTGGACCGGAGCCACGGGGTCGCTCGCCCTCGGCGCCTGGATTCTCGGGCTGGTGCTGTTTCTCTGGCAGATCCCGCACTTCATGGCCCTGGCCTGGCTCTACCGCGCGGACTATCTCCGAGGCGGATTCCGGATGTTGCCCGCGATCGATCCGTCCGGGCGGCTCCTGGGCCGCATTGCGGTGTTATACACGATCGCTCTCTTGCCTCTGGGCGTGCTGACTCTGCTGACCGGGATCGCCGGGTTCGGCTTCCTGGCTGGATCGGTCGTCCTGGGCGCCGGATTGTTCCTGCTCGGGTGGCGGCTCCAGAAGGAGCTGACCGACCGGAGCGCTCGCCGCCTCTTTCTGGGCAGCCTCGTGTACCTGCCGCTTCTTCTCGCGTTGATGGTGGCGGACCGGGGGCCGGCCGGCTTCCTGCGCGTCGAGCAGGGGCTCGCGGCGGTCAATCCGGCCGACCCGGCAGAAGGGCCGGAGAAGATGGGTGGCCCTCCTCAGGTTTCGCCGGTGGAAGCGGGCGATCCGTGGGCCGGGCCGGGTCTCTCTGGCGGTGCGGTGCAGACTGTGCCGGTTGAGGACGGCGGTTCTCGGGTGCAGGCTGCGCCGGTCGAGGACGGCGGTTCATCGGGAATCGCGACTGCCGCGGCCTCGAGACGGTTGATTCCGGCCTGGGAGATCCCCGCGGAGACCAGCAGGACGGGAGCTGGCGCGGTCTCCAAGGCGCGAAGCTCGACCGCTTCAACGGACGAGGACGCGAATCCGCCCGCTTCCAGCCAGGACGCCGGCTCGAGTACAGGCTCGCAGATCTCCCAGCCCGGGCGATAGCGCGGATCCACACGGCGAGATGCTGATGGATCTGGGCCGGCAAGGTGGCCGTGCTCGCGCGATCAATCGGTGGGAACGGCCCTGGAGTCGGCGGCCGTGCTCGCGCAATCAATCGGTGGGACGGCCTCGAATCGGCATACGGTTTGTGCAAGTGGCGATCGGGCCGGAGGGCATTCGTGCGCACGTCAGAAAAGGCCGCTTCCATCTCTCGCGGACGCAAGCTGACCTGGACCTCCGGGGGCTGGATTCTGCTGCTTTCCGCTCTCCTGGCGGCCGGCGGCGCGGTCTGGCGCCTCCGCGACATGCTCGGGGGCCGCGGCCACGCGATCGGCGACGGCCGGAATCCCGCGACCTATGGATTCGACCTGTCGAATTGCCTGGTGGACCGGGATCTCATCGCCGGAAGCGGCCTGCCGCGCGACGGGCTGCCGGTCCTGGATTTTCCGCCGCTGTGGCGGCCCGCGCGGGTCGACTCGCTCAGCCACCGAAGGGACAAGTACCTCGTCCCGAGCGACCTGGTCATCGGAGTCGAGCGGAACGGTTGCGCGCGCGCGTATCCCGTTCGGGTCCTCAACTGGCATGAGATCGTCAACGATTCCCTCGGGGGGATGCCGATCGCCGTGACCTACAGTCCGCTTTGCGGTGCCGCGGTCGTCTTCGACCGCAGGATTCTGGAAGGCCATGCGGCGACCGTTTCCGACCGCTGGATTCCGGAAGGCCACGCATCGTCTGTTCTCGGAGGCGGGATTTCCGCCGGCCGGGCGTCGTCGGGTCAGGAGGCCGGAGCTGCGCGCGGATCCGAGGTCGTGCTCTTCGGCCACAGCGGCCTTCTGTACAATTCGGATCTGCTGATGTACGACCGCCGTGCGGGAGGCGGCAGCGGGACCGGACCTGGAACCGAAACCGGAGCAGGAACCGAAACCGGAGCAGGAACCGGAACCGAAAGCGGAACCGGAAGCCTCTGGAGCCAGCTCCAGATGCGCGCCATCGCGGGGCCGGCCGCCCAGGCCCGTCTGACTTTGGCCGCGATCCCCTGCGGGCTGATCACCTGGGCCGATTGGCGCGCGCGCCATCCCGAGACCACAGTCGTGGCCCCGGATCCGGCACGCGTCGAGCGCTACCGGAGCGATCCCTATTCCAGCTACGACGGCTCCGACATCCTCCGCTATCCCGTGCGACCCCTGCCGGGCGGAGATCTCGCGTACAAGACGCCCTGCGCGATCGTGCGAACCGGCCGCCGCTGGACCGCGTTCGCGCTGCCGTCGCTGGCGGCTCGGGCCGGCTCCGGTCAGGTCTGGCAGACCCGGCAGGACGATTGGGACCTCCGATTCGCCTGCCGGTCGGATCCGGCCGCGGCGTTCGTCGACCTGGTACCGGAAGCGACGATCCCGGACTCGCAGCCGATTCCGACCGTGCTCTACAGCTTCTGGTTCGCCTGGTACGCGGCGCATCCGGGCGAAACGGATCTCGTCCGCTGAGCGACCAACTAACGGCCTCTCCGGCAGCCGCTCCGCCCGAGGAACCAAGTGCCTTGGCATTCGATCGTAGTCGAGTAGTTATTCGACTATGACCCAGCCAAGTCGGGCGAGAACGGGTCACGAATGGACGGGCCGCGCTCTTTGTCGGGAGCCGCCACCCGCCCGGCGGTGGGTGGCGGCACCATCCGCTCGAGGTGCGGCCGAACCGGCTACGGGCGGTTCGTCCGTAGCCCGATCAGGCCGCCCGGGTTCGACGGCACAACCGCCGCGCGCGGCGTTTTTACGTTGGATGTATCTGCGATGTCGCCGATCGTGTAGGTGTCGGTTGTCTGCGCGGAGTCAACGTACGCGGGCCACGCCCAATGGTACTCCCCATTTCGGAACACCGCCGCAGGGTCGCTCAGACCGTCAATCTCGAGGTTGTATTCGTACGCGGGCGATCGATCGTGGGGGAAGTGAGCGACGTTTTCGATCGTGACCGTAATCGTCCCCCCCTCCGTGACCCGGACCCCGTGGAAATATCGCCCTCCTTCATCACAGGGGTAGCCGGTGTACGTGCTGTCGAAACTCACCAATCCCGAAAGGCGGAACTCCGCAGGGACCTGCGGGGACGAGCAGCCGCCGCAGAAGCTGATGTCACAAACCCAGACCTTCGGTGCCGCCGCCGCCCCGAAGCTGCTTGGCATCCCCGTCAATGTCTGTCCGAGGTGGTCCACCGCCGTCGCCTGTGCCTGCTGCTGAGAACCTCTCCCGAGCGTCCAGGCCGTCCGTGCGATGCCGGAGCCGTCAGTCGTCGCCACGGCAGGATGGACGCTCCCGGCGCCCCCCGTGACCGCAAAGCTCACAGCCACTCCCGGCACGCCGTGCCCCGGCGAGGTGGAATCCAGCACCCGCACTTCCAGCGAGTCCGTCAGCGCCGTCAGTTCCATCCCGTGCTGGTTGTTTCCCTTGACCACCTGCACCGTCTTGGGAGCCCGCCAGACCTCCGTGCTCGGGCCGGTGAAGCGCTGGTCATACCCGGTGATGCCGGAGTCGAAGATGGCCGCCGAGACGGCCACATGAGCATCCAGGCCGGTCATCAGCTCCGCGTCCCAGAGGAGTCCGGTCGACTGCAGCACCGCGTGCGCCTGGGCATCTGCGTAAGGAATGGCATCAATCTCGGGTCCGACCACGCCGAAGATCTTCATGGTCAGCTTCGGCACGACCTCGACACGGGCCTCGGCGTTGGCGTGGAACTCGGGTGCGCGGGACGTGTCAGGGCAGGCATTGAATGTGGGGCTGAAGCGACCATCCCACCCAGCGGACCCGTACGAGGCGCCGGTATCAAGGGTCGAAGTCGCGCAGAGCTGTTTCGTCTCGGTGAACGCGGCGTCGCACTTCAGGCTCCAATTCACGTCCGCCTCGTAGGTGATCTGGACCGGGATCGGCAGGGGCCCCGGGAACGTGGTCCATCTCGACGCCGTGTAAATGGTCTTGCTCCCGTTGAGGTTCAGGGATTGAGCGGAATGCCATACCAGCGAGCAGCTCAAGGCCGTGGTGCCGGCGAGGGACGCATCCAGAGTGGCAAGATGGTAGCCATCGATTGTTCCGGTCACCGAGAACCTGCTGAAGTCGTAGTTCAGAGTGCCGTTCTTCAGCGCCAGGGTGTTTATCCCATCGGATAGGAGCTCAATGTCGCCCAAGGGCACCGAACCGGACATCGACTGTTCGGTGCCCATGGGCCGACCCGCCGATTTGCTCCGCTGAATCATTGCGCTATCTGCGACCAGAGAGAACGATCCGTTCGGGATTGCGTCGGCCAGGGTCGCCTGTGATGTGTGCACGACGAGGGAGTCATGCTGCGGAGCGACCGATATCACCTTGCGCAGGTAGCCCCCGTCGCTCAGCCCCGCCAGGATGTCCCCTTGCTTGAGGGCCGGCAGGGTCCCAGCGGTCGCGCGGTAGATGTAGGTTCCGGAAGCAAGCGCCGTGGAGTCGCTCACCAGGGCCGTCTTGGTCGAATCGACCTGAACCACGTTGTCGGCCAGACCGTTTCCCGGATTGGCGGGAGGCTTGGTGGGTCTGTCCTTGGAACATCCAACAAGTCCGGCAACCGCGAGCGTAACGAGTCCGACAAGAAACCCGGCCCGTCGTTGCCTTCCATTCCCTGTGACTCGCAGGACGAGACGACCAGAGGCAAGGAGCGCGGAAAGCAGTCCCTTCCGAGGGAATCGGCAGTTCATGAAGCACCTCCCATTTCAACTGGCGGACGCCATTCTTGGACCACATTCACCGAACCGGGGGATCTCGCCCTTTCTCCGACACCGACCAGCCCGGAACGGCTCTCTGGCGCGAATTCCAACTTCCCCTACAGGCGTCCTGTGCAAGATCAGCCTGAGAGGCGCAGGGCTATTTCGGGAACATGTTGCGGGGACGGTGTGGCCGCCGCCCTACCGGAAGTGGGTGGGAATGCGACGCGGTCTATCAGGATCCGGCGAAGGCGGGTAGTGGAATTGCGCCGGGAGTCTCGCGAGGATTGCCTTCGTCCCCCTGCTAGTGCTATTCCATGATGTGGCTGCTGGCGACGCAGAGTCCCATGGGAGGATGGATGGCCCCTGCGACCAACCCGGGTTCCGGAGAGATCGCTCGTCTTCTTGGCAAAATCAACCGTGAAAACGAAGATCGAGTCGAACTGACTCGGCGGCTCTTTGCCAAGGTCTACCCTGAGCTTCGCCGTCAGGCTCACGCCATCATGCGGGCGGAGAGGTCGGGACATACCTTGGAATCCGCCGCCCTGGTTCACGAAGCCTATCTGCGGTTGGTAGGCGACTCCGGGCTGGAATGGCAGAGCCGGGCCCACTTCTTCGGCATCGCCGCCCGCGCCATGAGGCAGATCCTGGTACAGAGCGCCCGGCGGCGCGCTGCGGCGAAGCGTGGGGGCGGATGGGAGCGGGTCACCCTCGACACCGACATCGGCGGGTTCGACGTTCCCGAAGCCGAGGTCTTGGACCTGGACCGAGCGCTGGGAGAGTTCGCCCAGCTTGATCAACGGGCTGCTCGGGTGGTCGAGCTCCGGATCTTCGCGGGTCTGCCGACGCGGGAAGTCGCCGAGGTCCTGGGAGTTTCCGAGCGCACGGTGGAAGTGGACTGGCGCGCGGCCAAGCTCTGGCTCAAGAAGCGCCTGTCCCGGGGACCCGCGAGATGAATCCGCGGGTCTACTCGAGAATGAAGGAGCTGCTGGCGCGAGCATCCAGCCTGCCCGAAAACGATCAGAATGGAGTTCCTGCGGAGTGCAGGCCGGGAAGATGCCGAGTTGCTCCGGGAGCTGGAATCTCTGCTGGGTCCGGGAATCCCCACCCAGGACGTCCTGGCCTCGAAGTTCTGCTTCGGCGATCTGCCGAGCCTGGGCCCGACGCACCTCTTCTCGGCGGGCGAGCTGCTGGCGGAGCGCTACCGCATCGAGAGCTTCGTGGCCGAAGGCGGAATGGGCGAGGTGTACAAGGCGCTGGATCAGGAACTCGGCCTGCCCGTGGCCGTGAAGGCCACCCGGCCGGGGCTTGTCTCGCACCCGGAAAGGCTGCGCCGTTTCAAGCAGGAGATCATGCTGGCGCGCCTGATCTCGCACCGGAACATCTGCCGTGTCTACGGCACCGGTCGACATCAAGCGGCCAACGGTCCGGAGGTCCACTACTTCACCATGGAGTATCTGCCGGGCGAGACTTTATGGACGCGGATCCGCTCCCGGGGACCCCTGAGCCCGCGGCAGGCGCTGCCGCTGGTTCGGCAGCTGACGGATGCGCTCTCGGCCGCCCATCAGGCGGGGGTTATACACGGCGATTTCAAGAGCGCAAACGTCATTCTGGTTCCGGGGCCCGACGGAGAGCGCGCGGTGGTGACGGACTTCGGACTGGCGGTCGGCCAGCGAACGTCCGAGGGCGCCGCGCGCATCCCGGCGATCGCCTGGGGAGGCGGCCGGGACCGATCGAGGTTCGGCCCGTCCGGGGAGTCCGGCGCGACTCTTGATGACGTGGCGAGGGAGATTCCCTGGGAACGGGTGGCGGGAACTCCGGCCTACATGGCGCCGGAGCAGGTTCGAGGCGAGCCGATCGGTCCGGCAGCGGATCTGTATGCGTTGGGCGTGGTGCTGTTTGAGCTGGTCACGGGGACCCTCCCGTTTCACGGGCATACGCCGTACGAAACAGCTCTAGCCAGGTTGACCCGGGAGCCTCCCCGGCCGAGCACGCTGGCGCCGGTCAGCGCTGAATGGGAGGCCGCGATCCTCCGGCTTATGGCCGCAGATCCCGCGGATCGGTTCGTGGAGGCTGCGGAGGCGCAGGCATCGCTGGAGGGCCGGCCGGTTTCCGGAGCGCGAGCCGGATGTCACCTGCCGGCCGAGTACAACGATTTCGTGGGCAGGCGGCGCGAGCTGGTCGCTCTGGCCGCCGACCTGGAGCCGAGGGGTGCCCTGGTTACGCTCCAGGGACCGGCAGGGGCAGGCAAGACCCGAACCGCCTGTCGATACGGCCGCGACTCCCGGCATCGATGGCCGGGCGGTGTCTGGTTCTGCTCTCTCGCCGAAGCGAGGTCGGTGGATGATCTGGTGGCGGCGCTCGCGCGCGTCCTCGAGGTTCCGCTGGGCAAGGGTGACCCGATCGCGCAACTCGGGCACGCTCTGGCCGGGCATGGACGCGCCCTCATCATTCTCGATCACCTGGACAACGTTCGCGACCATGCGGTGCCGATCCTGTCCCGGTGGACAGCGCGTTCGCGAGAGACGACTTTTCTGGTCACCAGTCGTGCCGAGCTCGGTGTCCCCGGGGAGACCGTCGTCCTTCTTGATGCCTTCGATCGGGAAGAGGACGGAGTCGAGTTGTTCGCCCTCCGCGCTCGGGCACATCGGCCCGATTTCGAGCTCACGGACGGCAATCGGGCTGCGGTGGTCGAGATCTCCCGGCTGGCCGGGAGGATGCCGCTCGCCATTGAGCTGGCCGCGACCCGGATGCGCACCATGGGGCCCGACCTGCTTCTGGCCCGGCTTCGGGAGCTGCAGGATCGGCGCGGCCGAACGGTGGCGGCCGGCGCAGCGGGAGTTCCCGCGGTGGTCGACCGTTCTTGGGCGCTCCTCGAGCCGTGGGAACGGGGTGCTTTGGAGCAGGCCCGGGTGTTCGATGGCGGGTTTACCCTGGAGGCGGCCGAGTCCGTTCTGGACCTTGATCCGTGGCGCGAGGCGCCCGCGGTGATCGATGTCGTGCAGGTTCTGGCTGATCAAGGCTGGTTGCGCATCCGCATGGCGCTGGGATCCCCGCGCTTCGTCATTCCATCGGTCATGCGTGAGTACGTGGAGAGCAAGCTGCGCACGGCCGCGGCGGCGGGCGCGACGGCGGTGCGCGGCGTGGAAGGACGACACGGGAGCTTTTTCGCCCGGCTTGGTTCCCGTGCGGAGTTGGAAGCGCTTGATCGTCATGGTGGCGTGGCCAGGTTCGAGGCCCTGACAGAGGAGCTGCCCAACCTCCGATCGGCTTGTCTCCGTGCGGTGGCCCGGGGAGAACCGGAGCTCGCGTCCACCACTCTGGCCGCCGCCATGCGGGTGCTCCAGGTCCGCGGCCCCTTGCAGGCGGCGGTTGAACTGGCTGAGACGGTCACGCGGATGCCTGGTATCGAAGAGAGGATCCGTGCGGTGGCTTTGCGCCGGCTCGGCGTGGCGCTGGACCGTGCGGGCCGCGGCCAAGAGGCCGCCCGGGTCCTCGAACAGTCGCTCTCGCTCCACCGGCTTCATGGCGATCGGGCGGCCGTGGGAGACGTGCTCGGACATCTCGGAACCCTCAATCGCGACCAGGGGAAAATGAAGGAGGCACGGCGCGCCTGCCAGGAATCCCTCGCCATCCGCCGTGAGCTCGGTGATCAGCACGGAAGCGCCGCCAATCTCGATACCCTGGGCATCCTCGATCACCTCGAGGGACGCATGGACGAGGCGAAACGCCTGCACGAGGAGGCGCTCATGATCTACCGCAAGCTCGGCGACCGCTTCCGGGAGGGCCTCGTGCTCGGCAATCTGGGCAACCTGTGCCTCCGCCTTGGACGCGGGGAGGAGGCGCGCGATCTCTACCAGGGCGCTCTTCGGATTCTGCAAGAGATCGGGGCCCGGCGAGAGCTCGGCGCCACCCTGGGAAATGTGGCCATCGTGTACAAGGAACAAGGCCGGCTGGATGAGGGTCAGACGCTCTACGAGGAGGCGCTGAGAATCCATCGGGAGATCGGCAATCGTCCCCATGAGGGTCTCACTCTCGGCAACCTCGGCAGTCTGCTGGCGCGCCGGAGCCGATATGCGGAGGCCCGTCAACACTACGAATCCGCCCTCGCCATTCATCTGGAAACCGGCGACCGGCGATTCCAGGCCGCGACCCTGGTCAACCTCGGGATCCTGCAATCGGACCGGGGCCGCTTGGAGGAGGCCCGCAGTCACTATGAAACGGCGGCCCGTATCTACCACGAGTTGGGGAACCGCCGTGCCGAGAGCGCCCTCTGTGTCAACCTGGGCAACGTGGACGAGAAGCAGGGCCGCAGCGAGGAGGCATTGGGCCATTACCAACGGGCCCTGGCCCTCGCTCGCGAGACGCACAGCCGCCGAGATGAAGGGATAGCCCTCGGGAACATGGCGATCCTCTGGGTCAACCGGCGCCGGTTGGACGAGGCGGAACGCTGCTGCGCCCAGGCGCTCGAGATCCACCGGGAGGTCGGCAACCGCATTGACGAAGTGGTCGTCCTGGCCACTTCAGGCATGGTGCATGCCGCCCGCGATCTCAAGGTGGAGGCGCGGCAGCTCTATGAAGAAGCCATCTCGGTTCTCTGCCAGATCGGGGAACGGCACGCCGGAGGATGGGTCCTCCGGCTTCGGGCTGAGCTGGACTTGCAGGAGAAGCGCCTCCCGGAGGCTCGCGACGCGCTGGCGCGCGGGGAACGCCTGCTGCGCGAGGCGGGCGCGCCGCTCGCTCTGGCCGATCTCCTCTGTACAAGATGCGAGTGCGATTCCCTCTTCGGAGATGCGGAGGCGGCGCGGGCGGCGCTCAAGGAGGCCGCGTCCATTGTCGAGGAGTCGGGTTTGCCGCCGCAGTCACATCTCGGGCTGAAGCTGGCCGCCCTACAGGGCGCATGGTCGGGGCTATGGGCGGGACCGAAACGACGAGGCTGACTTCGTCGTCCGCTCGCCGCGGGGCGTTTGGGCGGTCGAGGTCAAGAGCGACCGGCCCGTCCGACCGGCCGGAATGGCCGCATTTCTGCGCCGCCATCCCAAGGCCCACTCCCTGCTCCTGAGCTCCGGAGGGCTGTCTCTCGATGAGTTCTTCTCGCGGGATCCGGCCGAGATCCTGACCTGAGAGGCTTTGCCCTCCGGGCCCTTTCCATGTGCGCTGGCTGTCGCTTCGTCTTGCCGAGGCACGATGTACCTGCCAACCAGCATGTCCGCGAAGGTCCGGGTGGGCCGGAGCAGGGCAGCAAAACGCGCTTCGGCGGGGCCATCGAACCACCCCGGTTACCAGAGCGAGATTGACCGACCGAAGGAGCGGTCCACCCGGCAGGAAGAGGGTGAGAGCCAAGGCAGGGAGGTACGGACCGGATCGCAATCCCTGGTCCTGGAAGGAGAGTTGCAAGCTCAGGCGGCGATGAGCAGCACGGCAAAGAGTACGAGCCAGACGCCGTCCAGGAAGTGCCAGTACATGCTGAGATAGCGCACGCCGTCGTATGAAGGACGACCCGGCCGCCTCGGAATCGCTCGAACCGTCGCGATGCCGAGCGGAATCAATCCGCCGATGACGTGCAGGCCGTGCAAACCGGTCAGCATGTAAAAGGTGAACCCGTACAGATTGGATTGTGCGGCCAGGTGTTGCCCGACGAGCAGGTGGGCCCAGTTGAGCGTCTGGCTGACCAGGAATCCGATTCCGAGCAGGGCCGTGGCCCCGAGCCAGCGGGCCAGAGCCCTGGTCCGAGCCCACCGGGCGCTCGAGAGCGCCAGCTTCATCGTGACGCTGCTCAAGAGGAGAATCACCGTGCTGATCCAGAGCCCGCCAGGCAGCCGTGGACTGCCGGGAGGCGGCCACTGGTGGGCGCGCAGCCGCACGACCAGGTAGCCGACCAGGCTTGCGGTGAAGAGAACGCCCAGCGCCACGAGAAAGATGATCATGCCGAGCGTGCCGGCGGAGCTGGCCAGCGACTGGCCGGGACCTTTCCCCGCAGTGCCTGACTCCGGACCAGGCAGCTCGGACAGCTCCCCGTCCGTGGCTGTTGGCCGCGGCCCCGGCTTCGTGTCGGGGCCGCCGTTCGGCGAGAGCCTTTCGCTCATGGCTGCATGCCCGGAGCGTAGCCGGGGATCAGATCGGGCTGGTAGGACCGGGTGTCGGTGAGGGCCAGTCCGACGAAGAGCAGCACGAAAAGAAGCGCGCCCAGGAAGATGATCGCGTTGATCGGGCGGTCATAGCGGAGATGCATGAAGTAGAGCGCGACCAGCCCGGCCTTGGTCGTGGCGATGCCGAGGGCCACCCAGAGGCCCAGGCTTCCCAGGTTCAGGTGGGACGCGGCGACGGTGACCCAGGTCAGCGTGGCCAGGGCGATCCAGACGCCCGCCAGCAGCTTGAGCGGAAGGACGTGGGCGCCCAATCCTGCGCCCGAGCCGGCCTCCGCCTCGTTTCCATGTTGCTCGTGGGTCGACAACTCTCGTCTTCTCCTTCATGGCTGAGCCCGGCGGTTTCAGCCTATCCACCCGGATTTCAACCGGGCCGTCAACGAATCAGGTAAAGCAGGGGGAACAGATAGATCCAGATCAGATCGACCAGATGCCAGTACAACACGGCGAAGTCGACCGGAGCGAAATAGTCGCTGCCGAATTCGCCGCGAATGGCCCGCACCAGCACCCACGTGAGAGCGATCATCCCGGCGATCACATGGATTCCGTGCAGGCCGGTCATGAGAAAGTAGATCCCGAAGAAGATCTGCACGTTGCGCGGTCGTTCGGTCTCCTCGGCTTCCCGGAGGCCCGCCGCGGTCGAAGGATGTGCCAGGCCCCGCGGTCCCGTGGCCGCCGGTCCGATGTTCGAGTGCACGTCCAGGGGGTTCGATGCGGCCTTGGCCGGGGCCGCTGTCCCACCGGCAATCCCGCCGGAGCCGGCCGCGCCGGGCTTGACCGTGGCGCCGGGCCCGATCGTCCCGGACCGCGTGCCTCCCTCGACAGGTGTTGCGCCGCCTTCAGCCGGTTTGACCGTTGCGCCGGATTCGACGGTTGCGACGGCCCCGCCGTGCTCGCCCGCAGTGGCACCTGATGGGCTGACCACACCGGCATGTTCCGCGCCCCCAGCAGCCGCGCCGGCGGCTCCCATCTCCGCTTCCAACCCATGCGGCCGGAAGTGCCGTCCCCAGAGAAGTCCGTGCTTCCACTTGTGCTCATACTCGATGCCCTTGATCCCCAGGAACGTGCAGCCGCAGACCAGCGTGGCCAGCAGCAGGACGATCAGCAGGCGCCTCTGATTCATCTGCGCCGCGCGAACGGCCCAGGCCGCGGTGAAACTGCTCAGGATAAGCACAAGCGTGTTGATCCCGCCCAGGGTCTTGTCCAGGAACTGGTGCGCGTAGACGAAGATCTCCGGGTGGTTGGCCCGGTAGACGGCATAGGCGCAGAACAGGCCGGCGAAGAGCAGGATTTCGGTTGAGAGGAAGAGCCACATTCCCGTCTTGCCGGATTCGTACTGCTGGCGGGGCGTGTCGAAGTGGTGCGCCAGAATGTGTCGGGTTCCGGGTGCTCAATGGGCCTCCGGCGCCGGTCCCCGGGCGAACCAGTTTCCGGTGCGCTCATCGTAGGACAGGTGGCTGAATTCGTAGGGATCCTCGACTTTCGGAGGAACCTTGAAGTTGTCATGCGGCGGCGGCGACGCGCATTTCCATTCCAGCGAGTTCCCGCCCCAGGGATTGGCCGGCGCCCTCCGTCCGTCCAGGAGCGACCGGATCAGATAGGTCGCGACGATCACGAATCCGATCGCCAGAAGGTACGAGCCCAGGGTCGAGACCACGTGATAGGGCTGGAACTGCGGCGGGTAGTTGAAGTAGCGCCTCGGCATGCCCTTGATTCCCATCAGGAACTGGGTGAAGAAGGTGACGTTGAAGCCGATGAAGATCAGGACGACCGCGATCCGCCCCCACTTCTCGCTGTACATCCGTCCGAACATCTTCGGCCACCAGTAGTGGAGTCCGGCCAGGAACGCCATGACCGTCCCGCCCATCATCACGTAATGGAAGTGGGCCACGACGAAATAGGTGTCGTGAAGATGGACGTCGGTTGCAAGAGCGCCCAGGAAGAGCCCGGTCAAACCGCCGATGGCGAACAGAAAGAGGAAGGAGAGCGCGTAGAGCATCGGCGTTTCCAGGCTGATCGAACCCTTGTACATCGTAGCCAGCCAGTTGAAGACCTTGATGCCGGACGGGATGGCCACCGCGAAGGTGAGGAAGCTGAAAATCATGTCGGTCAGGGCGGACTGGCCGCTCACGAACATGTGATGGCCCCACACCAGGAAGCCGATCACGGCGATCGCGATGGAGCTGAAGGCGATGAAGCGATAGCCGAAGATGTGCTTGCGGCTGAAGACCGAGATGACCTCGGAGATGATCCCCATGCCGGGCAGGATCATGATGTAGACCGCCGGATGGGAATAGAACCAGAAGAAGTGCTGGAAGAGCACCGGGTCGCCGCCCAGGCGTGGATCGAAGATCCCGACGCCCAGGGCGCGCTCGGCGATCAGGAGCAGCAGCGTGATGCCGAGCACCGGGGTGGCCAGCACCTGGATGATGGCGGTGGCGTAGAGCGACCAGAGAAAGAGCGGCATCCGGAACCAGGTCATGCCGGCCGGCCGCAGCTTGTGGATCGTGACGATGAAGTTGATTCCGGTGAAGATGGAGCTGAATCCCAGGATGAACGCGGCCAGGACGATCGCGATGACGCTGCTGTTCGTGGTGGTGCTGTAGGGCGTGTAGAAGGTCCAGCCGGTGTCGACCCCCCCGGTCACGATGGCGACGAGGGCGAAAATGGCGCCGGTGACGTAGAGGTAGTAGCTGCCGAGATTGAGCTTGGGAAAGGCGACGTCCTTGGCGCCGAGCATGATGGGCAGGACGAAGTTCCCCAGGGCGGCCGGGATGCCCGGGATGATGAAGAGGAAGATCATCACGATCCCGTGGAGCGTGAAGATGCGGTTGTAGGTCTCCGCGTTCATGATTCCGGGGCGAGGCCCCAGGAGCTCGGTCCGGATCAGAATGGCCAGAACGCCGCCGAGCAGGAAGGCGGAAAGGATCGAGACCAGGTACATGATCCCGATCCGCTTGTGGTCGAGCGTGAAAGCCCAGGACCGGAACCCGTGCCCGTGGGTCAGGTAGTTGTCTTCCTGATCCGCCGGGCTTGGAACCGCCGTGGGCGGGGCCGTCGTCATCGTCTCCATGGGCACCCCCGGTTCGTCGTCATTGCAGGGTCTTCAAGAAAGCGATGATGTTGTCGATCTCCTTGTCGGTGATCCGGCCCTGGTAGGTCGGCATCACCGGCTCGTAGCCTCGGACAACCTTGGCCGCCGGAGCCAGGATCGACTCGCGCACGTAATTCTCGTCGGCCATGACGCTGGTGCCGTCGGAAAGCGGCACTTGATGGCCGAATACGCCCTTGAAGCTCGGTCCCACCAGGCGGCTGCCGTCGATCGTGTGACAGCTCGCGCACCCGCGGGTCTTGTACAGGTGCAGCCCGGCTTCGGGCGGGGGAAGGTGCTCGGCCTGGCTGGCCGCGTTGGCGAGCCATTTCTCGTAGCCGCCCGGCTCGTGCACGAAGACGCTGGAGAGCATGTCCGAGTGGCCGGCGCCGCAGTATTGCGTGCAATAGATGGGGAACTGGCCGACGACCGTGGCCTGGAACCACATCTCGGTTGTACCGGCCGGGAACGACGTCCTTCTTGATCCGGAAGGTCGGGATGAAGAGGCTGTGGATCACGTCCTCCGAGGAGAGCACCAGGCGGACCGGAGTTCCGATCGGGACGTGCAGCGTCGCGTCCGTGTAGCCGTTGGGATAGGTGAACTGCCAGGCCCATTTCTGCGCGTGGACCTGGATGTCGAGCGCGTTTTCCGGCGGCACGGTCATGTCCAGATAGCTGCGGAATCCGAAGATGAAGATGAGAATGACCAGACCGAGAGGGATCAAGCTCCAGGCCAGCTCGAGCGGCGTGTTGTGCGTGGCGGTCTTGACCGCTTCCACGCCGGGACGCCGGCGATACCGGAGGACGAACCAGGTCATGAGAAAGACGACCAGGAGAAAAAAGACGATGGAGATGGCCAGGATGAAGTTGAACAGCCGGTCCACCTGCCCCGCCGAGGTCGAGGCCTCGACCGGCATCCAGAAGTGAGGGGCGGTCTGGCCCAGAAGCCCCGCGCCGGCGGCGATGGCGGCGTTTGCGCCGATCATGGCGTCTCCACGGTCTTGCGCGCCGTCTTCGTCCGGCGCTCGCGGCTCCAGAGGAGGCCCAAGGTTCCGGCCAGGACCAGTGCCGTCAAGGCGCCGAAGATCCGGACGATGTTGGTCGCCATGGGGGTGTAGCGTCCCGATTGTGGATCGTAGTGATAGCAATAGAGGATGATCCGATCGACGGTCGATCCGATCTTCCCCTTGGAGGCTTCGAGGAGCGCCAGGCGGAACGTCTGCTGTTCGTACTCGACGCCATAGAGATAGCGCGCCAGGCGCCCGTCGGGCGTGCAGACGAACGTGGCGGCGGTGTGTATGTACTGCTGGTGGACGGGATCATACCGATAGCCGAAGCCGACCGCTTGGGTCAAAGCCTCGATGTTCTCTTCCGACCCGGTGAGAAAGCGCCAACCCGCTTCGGTCCCGGGACGGCCGTAGGACGAGAGGTAGCTTGCCTTCTTCGCCTTCGCCAGGGCCGGCGTCTCGGAGGGATCGAAACTGACGGTCACGTTGACGTATTCCCGGCCGAGATTCCAGTTCAAGGCCTTCATGCCCTCGACCACGCCGTTCAGGACGAGCGTGCAGAGCATGGGACATCGGAAGTAGACGAGGTTGAGGATGACCGGCCGCTTTCCGTCGAAGCAATCGCCCAGGCGCACCGTCTCGCCGTTCTCGTCGCGGAAGACGAGATCCAGGGGAACCCGGTCGTTCAGGTGCTCGGTGATGCCGATCCCCTCCAGCTCTTTCGGGGTCTGGTCGGCGGCGGTGGGAGAGATGCTCGTTCCAGCCGTGCTCGTTCCGGTCGCCGGAGCTTGCGACGTGCCCGGATCCGGCGCTGAAGCCGTTGGAGACGTGCTCATTCCAGGCCTCGGAGCCGGCGAAGGGCTGTTCGCCGAGTCGCCCTGAGCGAACGCGATGGAAGGAAGAAGCCAGCGAATGGCCCGGAGTGGGTGCGGACTCGGAGTCGCTTGGGATGTCTGAAAGCCGGCGCGGGCATGCGCCGTGCCGGGTCGCCCGTCCGGAGAACCGGCGGCAGGGCCTGCCTGCGGGGGTGAGACCGATTGCGCCGCGGAACGCACTGGCGCACGGGAGGGCGCTGCGTCCGAAGAGCCCGCCGGTCTGGCCGGCGGAGCGCCCGGCGAAGGGCCTGCTGGTCGGGTTGCCGGCGAAGCGGCCGGTGCGGTCGAGCTTCCCGGCGCCGGCGAACTCGGCGGTGTGGTCGAGCTTCCCGGCGCCGGCGAACCCGCGGGCGGCGAAGCCACGGGGATCCGGCCCTGCTCCCGGACCACCAGCTCCATCGCCCGCTCGATCGGGACGGCCACCTGGCCGCGCGCGGAATCGATCCAGCGATAGTCGTTCAGCAGATCCTGCTGATGCGTCCGGAGCGAGTCCAGCTCGGCCGGAACCTCCGCATAGACTTTCACGGAGCGTTCCGACTCCTCGGCCTGGTAGAAGACCGATTGCAGAAAGACGATGATGACAAAGACGAGTGATGCCCCGACCACGGCGACGACCAAGGTCATCATCGCCCGGGGATCCTCGCTCTTGTGCGTCTGGTCAGGCATTTTCAAACGCCAGGGATTCGGACAACCGGGGATCGCGCAGCGGCACCAGCGACGTCCGGCGGAGGCGCCAGGCCGTCCCCGCCACGAAAAGGCCCCCGATGCCGATCGCCGTGGTCAGATCCAGCAGATGGACGGGAACACGGTTCGGGCTCACGGCCGGCATGACCAGCCAGTAGACGTCGACGTAGTGCATGAAAAGAACCCAGGCCGCCATCGGGCCGAAGAGCTTCGGGCGCCGCTTCACGAACCGCGGCAGCAGGTAGAGAAAGGGCAGGACAAACTGGCCGAAGAGGAGCAGCAGGCTGACGGCGGTCCATCCGTGCTGCTGTCGGATCAGATAGAACCGGGTCTCCTCGGGGATGTTCGAGTACCAGATGAGCATGTACTGCGAGAAGGCGATGTAGGCCCAGAAGATCGTGAAGCCGAAGACGAGCTTGCCCAGATCGTGATAATGCTCGTCGGTCACTCCGCGAAGGCGCCCCGACCGCTGCAAAAGCGGCGTCGCGATGGAAAACAGGGCCAGAAAGCCGAGGAAGCTCCCGGCGAAGTAGTAGACGCCGAAGATCGTGCTGTACCAGCTCGGGTCCACCGACATGAGAAGATCGAAAGCGGCGAAGTTCAGGGTGAGGGCGAAGAGAAGCATGCCGGGGGCGCTGGCGCTCTCCATCCGCCGCGTCAGGTCGACCTCTCCGGTCCGGTCCTGGGTCGTGGAGCGGCTCCAGAAGTAGCGGGCCAGGATGATCCACACCAGGAAGAACACGCCCCAACGAACGGCGAAGAACGGCAGGTTCAGGTACTTGAGCTTGGCCGCGATTCCCGGATCCGTCGCGGACCCGCCGGCCCAGGGATAGATCTCCCGCAATCCGAGGAGGATCGGAATGAACAAGACGGCGAGAAGCGGCAGGTTCCCGGCGATGCTCTCCGCGAGGCGACGCACGACCACGCTCCAGCCGGCGCGGGTAAGGTGCTGCAGGAGCACGAAGAAGAGCGCGCCCAGGGAGAGGCTGAGGAAGAACGCGAAGGCCACGAGGTAGGACTGAAGGGCGCGCGCCATCCCGCCGCCCGTCAGCGCCAGGCCGGCGCTCGCCCCCAGGCCGAGGATCCCGGCGATTGAGCCGGCGCGGGCGATCGCAGGGGCCAGCCGCCCGAGATCGGTTCCAAGGTCGCTCGGATCGATGTTGATGGCTCGCACCGTTCCGGCTCCTTTCAATGCAGGGTCGCCCGCGTGTCCGGAGGGACGTCCGCGGGCGTTGCGTGCTGGCTGCGCTGGAGGGCCCGGACGTATGCCACGATGGCCCAGCGATCGGCGACCGGAATCTGCGGCCCGTAGGCGGGCATGTTGCGGATTCCGTTCGTGACGGTGTTGAAGATGTGTCCCACCGGACGCCCGGTGACGAGATCGGAAGTCAGGTTGCTGGGCGGAATCCAGGTTCCTTCCTGCAGGCGATCGGCGCGGGCATTCACGATTCCATCGCCCGCGCCTCCGAGGCCGTGGCAGGGCGAGCAGTAGATGTTGAAACGCGCCTGCCCGCGCTTCAGAAGCTCCGGCGTCAGAGCGACCGGGAGCTTCTCCGTCCAACCCGCCGCGGTCCGGCCCAGCGTGTAGGCCGAATCGAGGTCGGCGCGGCCGTAGGCGACCGCTCCCTCGACCGCCGGACGCATCGCCCGCCCGTCGGCGAAGAGCAGATTGGCCCGCTGGGTCTTGAACTTCGGTTGTTTGTCCATGTCCGGGACGATCTGGAGCCGGGTGTGCGCGGTGTGCGTGACGCGCGCTCGCGCGACCAGCGCGAGAGGGATGAACGACCAGACCGTCAGCACGATGACGGCCGGGACGACCCAGTTGGGCAGGCGGCCCTTTCTTCGCCCCGCGGATGGCGCCATCACTCCGGCTCCTCCTCGATCTTCTCGACGTGCGTGCTTCCGAGGCATTCGAGGAATTCCCGCACCCGATCCAGATGGAAGCCTGCGTTGTCCGCCTCGATGCTGATGAAGAAGCGGTCCTGGGTGGCGCGCCGGAACCGGTCGCTCCGGAAGAGAGGATGATAGTACTGGGGCAGCAGGTTCATGGCCAGCATGCCGAGAAAGGCGCCGAGAGCGGCGAAGAGAACGGTCAGCTCGAAGAAGACGGGAATGCTGGGCGGGAGCGCGAAATAGGGCTTGCCGCTGACCATGTACCGGTAGTTGACCGCGTTCATCCACCACTGCATGAGCAGCGCGAGCCCGCCTCCGGTCAATCCTCCGGCCAGGACCAGAAACGGCAGGCGCGTGGACCGGATGCCCATGGCGTCGTTGAGCCCGTGCACCGGGAACGGCGTATGCGCATCCCATTTGCGGAACCCGGCGTCCCGGACCTGTTCCGCCGCCAGGAGAAGATCCTCCGCGGATCGAAACTCAGCCAAAACGCCCCAGACACCCGGGGTCTCGGCCGAATCTCCCTCACGAGAGCCCGAATCGAGAACGCCGGCGTCGGAGCTCCGCGCGGCCTCGGACCCCCCTCCGGCGCCATCGACGGGCGCAAGGTGATCTTCGGCCTCGGGTCTGCCTCCGGCGCCATCGACCGGTAGAGGACGGTCTTCGTCCGGCCGGCTCATCGGCGTGTCCCTTCCAGGAGCTCGCGGCAGTGGCTGACCTCATGCTGCCGCGGAATGTCGCCCCAGTAGTCGCCCAGCCCCCGGTGGCCGGCCCGCTGCAGATGCGCCTGGGGCATGACGCTCTTCACTTCGGCCATCGCCACCATCGGCAGATACCGCAGGAAAAGAAGGAACAGCGTGAAGAAGAGGCCGAAGCTGCCCGCCAGCGTAAGCCCGTCCACCCAGGTCGGTTTGTAATAGCGCCAGGCCGACGGCAGGAAGTCGCGGCTGAGCGAGGTCACGATGATCACGAAGCGCTCGAACCACATCCCGGCGTTGACGAACATCGCGATGATGAAGAGCAAAAGCACGTTGGTCCGCACCTTCTTGAACCAGAGAGCCTGGGGAGCGACCACGTTGCAGCCGATCATGATCCAGTAGGCCCAGGCATAGGGGCCGAGCGCGCGGTTGAGAAACGTGAACCGCTCGAACGGATCGCCGCTGTACCACGACATGAAGAACTCGGTCCCGTAGGCGAAACCGACCATGGATCCGGTGGCGAGCAGGATCTTCCCCATGTTCTCCAGGTGCCGGAGGGTGATGAGCTCCTTCAATCCGAAGAACTGCCGGGAGGGGATCAGGAGGGTCAACACCATGGCGAACCCGCCGAAGATGGCCCCGGCGACGAAATAGGGGGGGAAGATCGTGGTGTGCCACCCCGGCAACTGGGACGTGGCGAAGTCGAAGCTCACGACCGAGTGGACGCTGAGGACAAGCGGCGTGGCCAGGGCGGCGAGCAGCAGATAGGCGACTTCATACCGGTGCCATTGCCGGTTCGATCCGCGCCAGCCGAAGGAGAGCAGCCCGTAGACCAGGGATCGGACCTTGGTCGTGGCCCGATCGCGGAGCGAGGCCAGGTCCGGGATCATGCCCATATACCAGAACATGAGCGAAACCAGCATGTAGCTGGAGACCGCGAAGAAGTCCCACAAGAGGGGGCTCCGGAACTGCGGCCACAGCTTCATCGTGTTCGGAATCGGCAGGACCCAGAAGAGCAGCCAGGGGCGTCCCACGTGGATCGTGGGAAACAGCAGCGCGCAGATGACCGCGAAGATCGTCATGGCCTCGGCAAATCGGTTGATCGCGGTCCGCCACTTCTGGCGGAACAGGAACAGGATCGCCGAGATGAGCGTCCCGGCGTGGCCGATCCCGACCCAGAAGACGAAGTTGGTGATGTCCCAGGCCCATCCGACCGGGCTGTTGTTGCCCCAGACTCCGATGCCGCGGGTGAACAGGTAGCCGATCATGGCCAGGAGGACCACCGTCATCGTGGTGGAGATCCCGAACGCGATGTACCAGGCGCGAGGAGGCCGCGGCCGCTCGACGACGCCGCAGATCTTGTCGGTGACCGTGGTCAGATCGTTCGTCCCGATGACCAGCGGTTGCCGGATGGACGGGTCGGACCGGGTCGTGGCGTCGACCGGGTTCGCCAGCACGCCGGCGCTGATGCCGTCAGTCGTCATCGGATTCGCCTTGAGTGCCGGGCGCCATTCCGTCGGGCGTCATTCTCCTGCCTCGATCGCCGCGCCGCGTCGGCGCGGACTCCGGCCCGGCCGTCAGGAAGGAGGTCAGCTCGCATGGTCCCCCTCCAGCGGATTGCGCAGCCGGGCCAGATACTGCGTGCGCGGCTTCGTGTTCAGCTCGCCCAGGACGGCATAGGCCCGGGGATCGGCCTGGAGCTTCGAGACCCTGCTCTCGGGATCGTTCAGATCGCCGAAGACGATCGCTCCGGCGGGGCAGGTCTGCGCGCAGGCCGGCGTGATCTCCCCGTCGCGGATCGGCCTTTGATCGTTGCGCGCCGCGATCTCGACCCGCTTGATCCGCTGGATGCAATATGTGCACTTTTCCATGACGCCCCGGCTCCGCACGGTGACGTCGGGATTGTAGGCCATCTCCTCCGTCGGGGTGAGGTTCCGGCGGTAGTTGAAGAAGTTGAACCGCCGCACCTTGTACGGACAGTTGTTGAGACAGTAGCGCGTCCCGATGCAGCGGTTGTACACCTGGACGTTGAGCCCCTCCCGGTCGTGCATGGTCGCGCCGACGGGACAGACCTGTTCGCAGGGCGCGTTCTCGCATTGCACGCAGGCCATCGGCTGATGGGCCACCGCGGGCGCCTCCGGATCGCCGGAAAAATACCGATCGATCCGGATCCAGTGCATTTCCCGCCCTTTGAGCACCCGGTCGCGGCCCACGATCGGGACGTTGTTCTCCGCCGTGCAGGCGACGACACAGGCGTTGCAGCCCGTGCACGAGTTGAGGTCGATCGCCATCCCCCATTTGCGGTCCACATAGGTCCGTTCCTGGAAGAGGGAAACGAGCGGAGGATGCTGGTCCCGTTCGCGGGCGAAGTCGGGATGCCGCCGGTACTCGTCCAGCGTCGCCTCGCGGATCAGGTCCGCCTTTCGTTCCTCGATGGTCCGCTTGATGAACGAATTGATGGCGTGGTGATCCTGGGTGCAGGCGAGCTTGTGCGCGAAGCCGGTCGGGGTCACGGTGAGACCGGAATCGAAATGGAAGGCGCGCGCCGTCCGAAGGAGGGAAGCGTTCGCGCCGACCTGATTCCCGACGCGGCCCGCGGCGGTCCGGCCGTAGCCGAGAGGCAGCGAAACGGAAAACGGCGCCTGCCCCGGCAACACGTAAATGGGAAGTGTGATCTCCCGCCCGTCCAGCCTGAGCCGGACCACGTCGTCGGCCTTGAGGCCCAGGGCTGATGCGGTCGACGGGCCCACGATGGCGGCGTTGTCCCAGGTCAGCTTGGTGAGCACGGCCGGCGTTTCCTGCAACCAGCCGTTGTTCGAGAATCGCCCGTCGTAGACCTTGCTGTCGGGAAGGAAGACGACCTCGAGACGGTCGCGTCCGAGGGCCGGAGTCGGAGGCTGGAACGAGGCCAGGCCGGCGCCGAGAGGCGCGGTTTGAATCTCTGCGTCCTCGAAAGGAAACGCGCTTTCCAGCACGAACCCTTCGGCCAGCGCCGTCCTCCACGAGGATTCGAAATCCATCGGGTGCCCCGCGGGCGTCTCCTCCGGCGCGCCGTGAGCTTTCGCTCGCAGCTTCGATTCACGAACGCCACCGGTCGCCGTGTTCCCGGAGCTGCTTCCCATTGCCTGGCCGGCGTCGCGCCGTTCCTGGAACGTCCGCCGGACGAGATCGTATCCCTTCTGGAGCGGATCGCCGGAAAGCGCCGCCAGAAGCTCGATCGCGGTCTTCCCGTCATAAAGTGGATCGATGAGCGGTTGCACCACGCTCCACGTGCCGTCCCAGGACCGGACATCGCCCCAGGACTCCAGATCGTGCGCTTCCGGGATGTGCCAGCGGATGGCGGCGCCGGATCGTTCCGAGGCGGGTCCGGTCAAGCACGCCTGGGACGTCTCGTCTTCGTATAAACCGAGCCGGATGACACAGGGGACGCTCTCCAGCGCGGCCGTAAACCCGGCGTCGGCCGGGGCAT
The DNA here is from genome assembly GCA_963833505.1 of Candidatus Eiseniibacteriota bacterium. GTDB lineage: Bacteria > Eisenbacteria > RBG-16-71-46 > CAIMUX01 > CAIMUX01 > CAWHYG01. Next base: position 641,167 of record CAWHYG010000005.1, read on the forward strand.
CGTAGACCGGATTTCCGGCGAGGATCACCAACGCGTCCACCTGGCCCTGCCGCATGGCTTCGGTCAGGGACAGGATCGCCTCCGGATGCGACGGCCGGTCCGGATCCATCTCGGCTGTATAATGGATGGTCCGGCCGGTATTCCCCAGCGCCAGGTTCAGCAGGTGGGCGACGGCGTGGACCGCGGTGGGTTGTCGCGGACCCGCGATGACGATGCCTTTTCCGCGCGCCGCCGTCAGATCCCGAGCCAGCGCGCCGGCGAAAGGCACGGCATAGGGATGGTCGCCGAAGCGCGCTGCCAGTTCGGCCAGGGGCGCGGCCGCCTCCGGGATCCCGCTTCCGAGCAGGCGGATCACCTCCGCCGCCAGCCGACCCGTCACGATGCCGATCGCGCCGGCGGCGACCGGGTATCGATGGTCAGCCATGGCACCGGTGAGGGAAAAGCCGCTCTCGACGGCGTGCAGGCGGTTCATCCGGCCGGATTGCGCTCTTCGGCCCGCCGCAAACGCGCGCGTGTGCTGGATCGCAGCCGGATGATCGAAGAGGAAGTCGCAGTCGAGCGAGACGATCACGTCGGCCGAAGCCAGATCGAGCTGCGTGCGAAGCGGGCGGCCGAACGCGAGGCGCGCGCCGGCACGTTCGTTGTCGCGGGAGACCGGCTCCCATTCGTGCCACTGCGCCTGCGGATAGACCTCGAGGAAACGGGCGCGGAGAGCGGCCAGGGTCGGCGACGAAGAGGTCTCGGCGCAGACGCGCAGTCCCTCGCCCCGGCGGTCGCGCAGACCTCCGAAACGGTCTCGGGCGAAGTCGGCGAACTCGTCCCAGGTCGAAGGGAACCGCTGCCGGCCTTCCGCCCGCGCCACTCCCTTGCTCCGATCGGGATCGTACAAGCCGAGAATGATGCCCTGGGCGAACGCGTCTGCCGCGCCCCGGTTGTTCGGGTGCGCCGGGTTGCCCTCCACCTTGATCGGCCGCCCGTCGTAGCTCGTGACGAGGAGCCCCTGCGCGGCGCCCCCGAAATCGAGGGCCGTCGCGAACTGCTGGGACACGCCGGGGTCGCGGCCTTCGGGACGATGGGCGAAAGGCATGATCGTCTCGCGGGGCCAGCGGCAACCGGTCATGCCGGCCAGCGCGAAGGACGCTCCCATGATCTGAAGAAAACTGCGCCGAGAATGGGAATTGGCGGGAGTCGACGGCTCGCCGGCGGCAGGCGATCCGGCCACGTCGGTCCCGGACGATATGTCTCCTTCGGAGTCTATCCTGCCGGCCAACTGCGCCTCGGGCGAACCGTCCGCTGCCGTCTCGAGCCTGCCGGCGAGAGCCTGCCAGTGATCCAAGCTCTGCCAGTAATCGCGGCCCCGCGCGGCCCCGATCGCCGGCGTCTCGTCGTCCAGCTCGGTCCTGATCGCCAACGTCTCGTTGTCTAACCCGGCTCCGGCGGCCGGCGTCTCGTCGTTGAACTCGGTCCCGATCACCCGTGGTCCGTCGTTTGGGAGCATGTCGTCTACCGGTGGCATGTCGAGCAATCCGTCAAGGAGCGAATGCCGTTCTCGGCTTTCAGTCGGCGCCCGAGGGCAAGCTGGCCTTCCGGCGGGGACCAGGCCATGTTCGTCACCTGGTTGACCGGCCGGAGCGCTTTCTCGGGAGCCCGGTGGCAATCGAGACACCAGCCCATCGTCAGAGGGTTGGCCTGATAGACCACGTCCATCTTGTCCACCCGGCCGTGGCAGGTCACGCAGCCGATGCCTCGGTCCACGTGGGCGCTGTGATTGAAATAGGCGTAATCAGGTAGATCGTGCACCTTGACCCAAGGAATGGGCATGCCCGTTGCATAGCTGTCGCGGACAAGCTGCAGTTTCGGGCTCTTCGTCCGAATCGTCGAGTGGCAGTTCATGCAGGTCTGAGTCGGAGGAATGGCGGCCGTGCCGGCCCGTTCGACCGTGTTGTGACAATAGCGACAATCCATCCCGAGCTCCCCGGCGTGCAAGGCATGGCTGAAGGGGACAGGTTGAGATGGCTGATATCCGACATTGGTCGTCTTGCCGCCCAGAGCATAAACAGCGAGCACAACAAGATAAACCACCCCGCCCAGGATCAGGAGCGTGACGAGCGGCCGGATATCGTTCGTCCATCTGGGAAAGGTGAAGGGGCGCATGGTTCCTTTCTTCACAAATGACCACGGCAGTGTAGGTCTTGTCAAGAACGCGTGTCAACTCTGGACGGGAATAATCATGTACGCTGCGGCGGGGAGTCGGACAAGACGGAGCTGAGGGTCTTTGCGCGCGTCTCGGCCCGGTGCCTGGGGGCCGCAGCCCGGGCAAAGCGCAGTCCCAGCGGAGCGGCGCAGCCCGGCCAAGGGCCGCAGATTCGGCCAAAGGCCGCGGACCCGGCCGGGGGCCGCAGACTCGGCCGGGGGCCGCAGATTCGGCCGGGGGCCGCAGACTCGGCCGGGGGCCGCAGACTCGGCCGGGGGCCGCAGACTCGGCCGGGGGCCGCAGACTCGGCCGGGGGCCGCAGACTCGGCCGGGGGCCGCAGACTCGGCCGGGGGCCGCAGACTCGGCCAAGAGCCGCAGACTCGGCCGGGGGCCGCAGACTCGGCCAAGAGCCGCAGACTCGGCCAAGGGCCGCAGTCCGACCAGGGGCCGCAGTCCCGGCAACCGGGACCATGACGAGGCGACCCGGGACGGATATGCTCAACAAGGGAGCAGGGTCCAGTTCGAGAAGCGGGCCGCAACCGCAACGGGCAGGATGGCGAAGCTGCTGCGCATAACAGTCGCAGCAAATGGTCCGCGCCACACGGATCGGAGGTCGGTTTGGGATCGGGACCGGAAGTGCCGCGCACCTTGTACACCCGCATGGGCAAACGAGCGTTGGATGCCCTGATGTCCGGGATGGCGCTGCTGGTCCTTTCGCCGGTCTTTCTTCTCATCGCCCTGCTGATCGTCCTCGATTCCCGCGGTCCGGCTCTCTACCGCCAGGAGAGGATCGGCCGGTTCGGGCGGCCGTTCCAGTTGCTCAAGTTCCGCTCGATGGTGGTTGGCGCGGAGCATAAGGGGGCCGGAATCCTGGTCGAGAAGAACGACTCGCGGGTGACGGCGCTCGGGCGGTTCCTCCGGAAGTTGAGCCTGGACGAGCTGCCGCAGCTGTATAACGTCTTCCTTGGGGACATGAGCCTGGTCGGCCCGCGGCCCGGCTTGCGCTACCAGGCCGAGCTGTACAGCGAACGCCAGCGGGGGCGCCTCCTGGTTCGACCCGGGCTGAGCGGCTGGGCCCAGGTCCGCGGCCGGAAAGGCATCGACTGGCCGGCCCGGATCGAGCTGGATCTGGAATACATCGAGCGGATTTCGTGGCCTCTCGATGCGAAGATCCTGTTTCTGACCATCGGCGTCGTGCTCCGGGGATCGGATCCGGTGGCGGCCTCCGACTACTGGAAGGAGCAGGCCCGGCTGCGGAGGGAGGGGATCCATGGCGCGCCAGAGCGATCGAAGCGGGGAGATGACGACGGGCCGGGCCACAGTTGAGCGCATCGTGCTCGTGGGCGCCGGGGACCACGGCCGCGGGGCCCTGGAGATCCTCCGGCGCGCCCGGAGCGCCGGGCGATCGTGTGATGTGGTCGGCGTGGTCGACGACGCCGCGGACGCCCGGCCGCTGGAAGAGGTGCCTCTGCTCGGAACCACGGCCTGGCTGGCGGAGAACCTTCCGGCGCTCGACGTTTTCGTCATCCTGGCGATCGCGGCTCCGGCGCCGAAGAAGAGGATCGCCGCCCTGTTGAACCAGGCCGGCGCGCGCTGGACCACGGCCGTTCATCCGACCGCCGACCTGGCGCCGAGCGTCGTGGTGGGCCCGGGAAGCATTGTCAACACCGGGGTGATCGTGGTCCACAACACGCGCATCGGCGCTCACGTGACCCTGAACCTTCACGCCACCGTGGGGCACGACATCACGATCGGCGATCACACGACCGTCGCTCCAGGCGCGGTCCTTCTCGGCCGGGTGCAGATCGGCGAAGGCTGCATGATCAACGCCAATTCCGTGATCCTGCCGTCGGTCAAGGTCGGTGCCGGATCGGTGGTCGGAGCGGGGGCGGTCGTGCTGCAGGACGTTCCGCCGGGGGTGACCGTCTTCGGAAACCCGGCCCGCGTCGTGCCTCTCTTCAAACAGGCGTAAGCCGGCACTACCTCGTCACGAGGTTCCGTGGGGCGAGGTCCTCCGGGAAAAGGCCGCTCCGGCCCAAACAGAAGGCGGGCGCCGCGTGGGCGCCAGGTTCAGTCAGCCGCGTCTCCCCGCAACGCGCGCTTGTCGATCTTGCCGGCGGCGTTCCGCGGGAGGGAGTCGCGGATCAGGATTTTCTGCGGCACCTTGTGGGCCGGGAGACGCTCCTGACAGAACCGGATCAACGCCTCGGGCGGGAGCTCGGAACGCGGACGAACGACGAGGTGCGCCCAGATCGCCTCGCCCAGGTATTCATCGGGAACGCCGACCACGGCCGCCTCCTCCACGTCGGGATGCGCCAGGAGGATCTCCTCGATCTCTCGCGGACTGATCCGGTGGGCGCCCGATTTGATCATTTCCCGCTTGCGCCCCACGATCCAGAAGAACCCCTCCTCGTCGCGCCGCCCGAGATCCCCGGTGTGAAAGCCGTGCTGATCGAGCACCTCGGCCGTGGCCGCGGCGTCGTTCCAATAACCTTCCATGATGTTCGAGCCCCGGGCCACGATCTCGCCGACCTCGCCGGTGTCCGCCTCGGTGCCGTCCTCGCGCCGCACGGACAGCTCGACGTTGGGAATCGCCCGTCCGGCGGATCCCAGCTTCCGCTCCAGGTCCTCCGGCGGCAGCCAGGAAAGGCGCGCCGCCGCCTCGGTCGCTCCGTACATGATGTAGATGCGGACGCCCGGCAGGGCCGCGATCAGCTTGCGGACATGGGCGACCGGCATGCCGCCTCCGGCTTGGGTCACATAACGCAGCGAAGGAATCCGTCGCTCCGCGAGGCGCGATCGGTGGATGAGGATCGCGAAGGTCGAAGGCACGCCGGAGAGACCGGTCACGGCCTCGTGCTCCATGACGTCAAGGGCCGCGTCCGGAAACACCAGGCTGTCGTGCAGCACCAGGGAGCCGCCGACGGCCGCGTGCGTGTTCAGGAGCGACTGGCCGTACACGTAGGGAAAGGGCAACAAACAGAGCACCCGGTCCTCGGAAGTCAGGTGCAGATAGGCGAGGATGGATCGGGTGTTCTGAACGACGTTCAAGTGCGTCAGCACGACGCCGCGCGGGCGTCCGGTCGATCCTGAGGTGTAGATGATGCAGGCGCGATCGAGGTCGATTCCCCGCGGCAGTCCACCCGATTCTCCTCTAAACGTCAAGGCCGCCGATTCCGGGATCGTCCGGACGTGGGCCGGGAAGGCCGGCGCGTCGAGCGCATCTCCCTGGCGCCCGCGGCCTGATCTGCCGGGAGAGTCTTCCCGACCTTCGGTGCCCGCCCCGATCTCCTCATCAGGCAGGATCACGAATTGCAGCTCCGGAAGCTCCGCCGCCGCCTCCGACACGCGGCCGGCCATGCCGGGTCCGCACACGAGCGCGGCCCCGCCGCAATCCCCGAGAAGGCGCCTGAGCGTGCGGACGTCGCTCGAAGCGTGCAAGGGAACGGCGATCGCGCCGGCCTTCTGTGCGGCATAATAGGCGGTCACGTACCGCGGCGAGTTCGGGGCCAGGAGGCCGACCCGGTCGCCGCGGCGGACGCCCTGGTCCCGCAGGAGGCGGGCCATCCGAGCGGAAGCGGTTTCGACCTCGCCGTAGCTGGCGCGCCGGCCGTTCTGGATCACAAAAGCCGCGTCCGGACGCCGCAAGGCCGATTCGCTCAGGAAATCAGGGACCAGCATCGGCGATGCTCCGGGCCAATCTCAGGGCCGCCTGAGACGCTCGATCATCCGAGCGAGGGCCTCAATCGACGTGAAATTTCCCGGCGCGATCTCTTCGGGGGGAATGGTGATCGCGAGGTCCTCCTCCAACGCCGCCAGCAGCCGGACCATGCTGATCGAATCGAGCCTTCCAGCCGAGAGGGGATCGCCCGTTGCGTCCGGCGCCTTGAGCGCGAGGATGCCGGCGACGATGGAACGAACTTGAACGACCAGACTGTCTTCGGTCATGGCCATCCGATCATAGCGCTCTTCCGGGCTCCGAGTCTCGCCGAGAAAGGGTCACTCGGGCTGGATTCCGGCCGGTTATTCACAAAATCGACCGCAGGAGTGTGGGGAGCCCGGTATTTGTCCACAAGGCGATTGTTCCAGATTGAGACGAACCGGGCTGGCCCCGTAGGGGCACGTCGGGAAGACCTCGGGAAAGCCTCCAGGACCAGGATCGGCGGGCCGAAATGCAAAGGTGGAATCGACGGTCTTCCGCCCGCTCGAAGCCCGACCGATTCGCGGAAACGGAACCGATCCGATCGCTGCCGGTTTGATGGGTCGGGAGAGCTGGCTTGACCCGCCTCTCAACGATATGTTTGAATCCGGGTCAGAAGATCGTCGTTTCAGCACGATCCGGGCGTGAACCTGCCAATGGCCATCGGACGGTCGCAGAACGCCCAACCTAGAATTCTCTGACTTGAATTTCGGTGCGCGCAGGTTGCCCGTCAGAACCCCGACGGCCGCGTCCTGAATCCGAAACTGGCGCCGGAGTCCTTGCCGAATGTATGTGACCATTCACGGCCATTTCTATCAGCCGCCCAGGGAAAACCCCTGGACGGGCGAAATCCCGCGCCAGGAAAGCGCCGCGCCCTACCACGACTGGAACGCCCGGATCACGGACGAATGCTATGGGCCCAACAGCCGCAGCCGGGTGCTGGGCGCCGGCGGCCGGATCACCGCCATCGTGAACAACTACGCCCACCTCTCGTTCGACTTCGGGCCGACCCTGCTTTTCGACCTGGAGCGCCGTTTTCCGGCGGTCTATCGCAGGATCCAGGAAGCCGACCGCGACAGCCGGGCGCGGCACGGCGGCCACGGAAACGGAATGGCCCAGGCCTACAACCACATGATCCTCCCGCTGGCCAACTCCCTGGACAAGCGAACCCAGGTGCGCTGGGGGCTCCGGGACTTTGAACACAGATTCGGACGCCCCAGCGAAGGGCTCTGGCTGCCCGAGACGGCTTGCGATCGCGAGACGCTGCAGGTCGTGGTCGAGGCGGGGGTCCGATTTCTCCTGCTGGCGCCGCATCAGGCGCTTCGCGTGCGGAACCTCGGCGGAACGGCCTGGCAGGACGCGCGGAATGGCGCGATCGACACCTCCCGCCCATATCGCTGCCTGGTGACGGATCGGGCCTCCCAGGTGCGGCCGATCGACGTCTTCTTCTATGACGGATCGCTTTCCGTGGCCGTGTCCTTCGAGCATCTGCTGCGCCGGGCGGAAGGCTTCGTCGAGCGGCTGCATGCCGCCGGTCGCCGTCTCTCCGAGCGCGGCCTGGTGCACGTGGCCACGGACGGCGAAGTCTACGGCCACCACGAGCCGTTCGGGGACATGTGCCTCGCCTACGTCTTCAAGTCGGAGGGCGCCCGGCGCGGCCTGTGGTTCGTCAACTACGGCGAGATGCTCGACCTCAATCCACCTGAGCAGGAGGTCGAGCTCAACTTCACCGACAGCGGCGAAGGAACCGCCTGGTCGTGCGCCCACGGGGTCGGCCGCTGGGTCCGGGACTGCGGCTGTTCCACCGGCGGGCAGCCGGGCTGGAACCAGCGCTGGCGGACGCCTCTCCGGCGGGGCCTGGACGCGATCCGCGATGAGATCCAGAGGGCCTACGCGACGACGGCGGGCCTGCACCTGATCGATCCCTGGGCGGCGCGGGATGACTACATCGAGGTGCTGCTCGATCCGTCCGAGGGGTCGCGCGGGGCATTTCTCCGCCGCCACCTGCGCGGCTCGGTCGACTCGTCGACCCGGAGGATGATCTGGAGCCTCCTGGAGGCGACCCACCAGGCGCTGCTGATGTACACGAGCTGCGCCTGGTTCTTCGCGGACATCTCGGGTCTCGAGGTCCAGCAGAATCTGGCCTATGCCGCCCGCGCCATCGAGCTGGCCCAGCCCTTCCTGACCACGCCGCTCGAGCCGCTGCTGTTGCGCTACCTCGAACAGGCGCGCTCCAATCGCCCGGAGTGGAGGCACGGGGCGCGGGTCTATCGCGAGCTCGTCCTGTCCCGGAGGTTGGGGCCGGAGCACGCCGCGGCGCGTTCCGCGATCGAGGCCTCCGTCCTCGGGCGATCTCTCAACCGCCGGATTCATCGGTATGCCATCAAAGGGACGACGGATTGCGCCGGCGACGGCACGGACTGCACCGGCCAGCTCCGGGTGTCCGATCCGGCGGTGGAACAGTCGTGGAGCTGGGGATTTCGGGTCTCGGGCGGCGCCTTGGGCCGGAAGGAAGTCCAGCTCCAGCCGGCGCTCGACCGGGAAGCGAGCGTCCCGGCGCTTCAGGCGACCTTCCGCCTCCGTGATTTCGATCGGGACGTGCGCGAGGAGCTGGCCCACTCGGCGCTCCGGCGGAGCCTTCTGGAGGAGGATGACCGGATCCGCGACATCTATGCCGAAGCCCATGGACCGATCGGACTCCTGCTTGACCTGGAGCTTCCGGTGCCCGAGATTTATCAGGCACTCGGCAAGTACGTCCTGAACCAGCGACTGTGGGAGATGGCCGGCGCGGTCGGAGACGGACCCGAACACCTTCCGTCCGATTTCTGGACGCAAGCACAGGCAAACCTGGACGAAGCGCGTCTGCTCGGAATCGACGCGGATGCCGGACCGCTGGCGGCAAAGCTGTCGGAGAGGATTCAGGCGCTCCTGAACCTCGCGGCGGAGGAGTCGGCGGATCAGGCTTCGCTGGATCGCGTGGCTGCGGCGTACGCGACGGTGGTGCAGGCGGATCGGCTCAAGCTCCCGTTCCAGAGGGGCGGGTTTGAGGCCGCGACCTACGACCTGGTGCAGCGGTTCCGACAGGACCTGGCAAAACGGTCCGGCGCGCGCAAGCCGGATGCGGCCCCGGCCGGATCCGCGGATGCCTCCGAGCCTGAGGACGGTCTGGAAGCCCTCGGGCTTCTGGCGGGCCATGCGAATCTGCAGCTCGATGCGATTCTCCGCGAAGAATCGCCGCCGGCCCGGGAACGGCCGGTTGTGACATCGATGGGAGGAGTGACACGCGATGCGGAAGGATGACCTCCGCCGAATGACGCGAGCAGAGCTGGTGGAAGTGGCGCGAGGCCTCGACATCAAGGGGCGCACCGGCATGATCAAGGACGAGTTGATCGAAGCCATCGCAGCGATCCGCCCGCCGGCTCCGGAGCGCGGCAAGCGGGAGACGGCGTCGAGGGCCCCCTCTACCGCCAGGACCGAGCCGGCGGAGGAGAAGCCGTCGGGGTCGGCGAAGCGCGGTCCTTCGGCTCGGGCGGAGTCTCCGGCCGCGAGATCCGAGAGCGTCGCGGAGGGAACGCGGGCGCCGCGGGCCCGCGGAAGGTCGGGACAGAAGACCTCGGCCGGCGTCCCGCCGGAGCCTGCGGCATCTCCAGTGTCGGCTTCAGGCTCGGCTCCGTCAGGCACAGTCCCGTCAGGCACGTCTCCGTCCGGCGCGTCAGGCACGCCTCCGTCAGGTGCGGTTCCGTCCGGTGCGTCCCCGTCAGGCACAGTCCCGTCAGGCACGGCTGGATCAGGCACTCGCCCGTCGGGCACGGCCACATCACGCACGGCTCCGTCCGATGCGGTTCCATCCGGCGCCGCAGCGAAGGACGATCCGCCGAGCGCCCGGAAGGCGCCGGCGGCGGAGCGTCCTCCGTTGGCGCGCCGGCCGTCTCCGGCCGAGCCCAGGGTGGACGACTCACAGATCGCATTGAGGCCGCTGTCGCCGGGGGCGCCAAGACCGGCGCAACACGCGGCGCCGCCGGGGGGACCGAGGACCGCCGCACCCGCTGCGTCTCCGCATTCGAGAGAACAGACGCCAGGCGCGCCTCCGGCGCGAGGAGAGGCGTCCCGGACCTCAACCGATCGCGCGTCCACGGCGTCTCCAGCCTCGAACGACCCAGCGTCCACCACACCTCCGATCCCGAGAGAACCCGTGCCCGGCGCGCCTCAGGCCCCAAGAGATCCCGGCGCGCCACCTCGAGGCTCGCACCAGCCGTCCGAGGAAGAAGACGGCGATAGCTGGAACTCGACGGCTCTCGGGCGCGATCCGAACTATGGGCGTTTCCTGAACCCGGGCAGCGCGCTTCCGCGGCGTCCCGTGGATCGGCACCGCCGTCCCGGCGCTCCGCCTTCCGGCCCCCAATCGCAGTCGCTGGCCGAACGATCCGAGCTGGGTCGCCAGCGCGCTGTCGAACGCTCACAGAGCGCGCGGGATGAGCTGCGCCGCTCCGGCGATGCCCGCCGCGGCGGCGGCTACCTTCCTCAGTATCGCAGGGTGCGGGATGAGCGCGTCCGGCCTGATCGCGATCGGCCTGATCTGGCGCGATCCGATCGGAATCGGCCCGCGGGCGATCTTCCGATCCGCGTGCGGCCCGGAAACCGCGATCTCGATCGTCGGCCGCCGGATCGCGGTCTCGAACGGCGGTCACCGGACCGTGATCTCGATCGTCGGCCGCCGGATCGCGACCTCGAGCGTCGGTCACCGGACCGCGACCGAAGAGGACTCGACCGGCGCCATCCCGGTCGCATTCCGCGATCCGAAGGAACGCCTCAAGGCGATTCAGATTCCCGCGACCGCGGCTTGGGCGACCACCGCCGTCGAACCGGATTCTCGCGGCCGCCGCAGCCCACCGACCGGCGCGACCTGCCTCCGGTGACAAGTCAGCCGCAGATGCCCGCGCCGCTCGAGATCGGCCCCATCCCCGACCAAGAACTGCCCGTTCGTCAGGAGTGGGAAGGCCCGGACGCCGGAGAATTCGTGCGGCCGGCCTATGAACCCGAGGTCGTGGATCGCTGCCGCCTGATGGTTCGCGATCCGCTTTGCATCCATGCCTACTGGGAGATCAAGGAAAGCACCGAGCTTCGCGCGCGGGCCGAGCTGGGCGAGGCCGGGGCGAACGCGCGGCGCGTCCTCCGCGTGCATGACTTTCCGGCCGGGGAGCAGCCGAGCGAAGCTCTGTCGGGGTTTGTCGACCTCGAGCTGAGCAAGGACGACACGAACCGGTACGTCACGGTAGGTCCGCCGCAGCGCGGATATCGCGCGGACGTCGGTCTCCTGGCCGCCTCGGGCCTCTACTTTCCCATGACCTCCAGCAACGTCGTGATCACGCCGCCGAACGGGCAGAGCGACGTCGAGCGGGACGACTGGGCGGCCAGCCCGGAAGAAGCCGAGCGAATCTCTTCGGAAGGGCTCGTTCCCTCCGGCGGCGAAGGCTTCGGATCGGATTCGGGCGCCGACCGCTCGGATCGGCCGCCGGGCGGATGGGACGGTCCGGAATCGGACCGTGCGCGCGGGCCCGTCGATCCCGCTGCCGGGGGGACCGATCCGCCTCGAGTCGGCGGTGACCCTGGTTCCGGCTCGACGGGGCCGGGACCGGCGCCCGGGAATTCCGCGGGCCCCGCGGGGCCCGACGCCGAGGGAAATCCCAACGAGCAACGCCGCGCCGCTTCGAGCTGGAGCGGCGCGGCTTTTTGGAGCGAGGCCTCGAGCGGCGCCGGACTCCTCGAGGCTTTCACAGAAGCGCGGGCGGGAGATTTCGGACCGACTTCCGCCGGAGCCTGGCTGCCCTGGATGCCGGCAGCCGATTGGACGGTCCCGCTTCTCTCCTTGCCGAGCTCGCCGTTCGGGCGACCGCTCCGAATCCCGCCGGCTCCCGAGCTTCCTCGGGAGATCTCCGGATTTCCGGGCCGTCCGGAATTTCCCGGATTTGCTGCCGGCGCTTCGATGCCGGCGGCCGCGGCGCCCCCCGTGTCGAAGCTCCCGGCGCCTCCGGCTCCGGAAATGGAGCGGAACGTCTGGGGTCCATTGCCCAGCTCCGGCTCTCTGGCCGCGCCGCCCGTGGTCGCGCCGCCGGCCGCCGTTCCGGCCGCTTCCGCGGCTCACACTGATGCCGCCGGCGAGGCGCCTCCGGCACCCGGCCGCGGCCTCTGGTTCACACTCAAGACCGAGCTCATCGTCTACGGCGCGACCGAGCCGGGAGCCACCGTCACCTTGCAGGGAATCCCCGTTCGCGTGCGGCCGGACGGAACCTTCTCGGTGCGCATCGAGCTGCCCGACGGCCGGCAGGTTCTGGATACGGTCGCGACCTCGGCCGACGGCCTTGAATCCCGCGTGATCACGCCGATCGTGACGCGGACGACCGAGAGCGGCCCGGCCTGAGCGGGTTTTCCGGGCCATGGACAATGGATATCTCTGCCTGGTCCTGCATGCCCACCTTCCGTTCGTCCGCCATCCGGAGTACGACGACTTCCTGGAAGAGGACTGGCTGTTCGAGGCGATCAGCGAGACCTACCTGCCGCTGATCAATCGGTGCGAGCAGCTTCTCGATGAGGGCGTGCGCTTCCGGCTGACGATTTCGATCACGCCCACGCTCGCCGCGATGCTCGAGGATCCGCTCCTCCGGGAGCGATACGTCCGCCACGTGTCGCGGCTCTCTGAGCTGTGCGAGCTGGAGATCGAACGGACCCGCTGGCTTCCCGAGATTCACCCTCTGGCCGTCCGGTATCACCGGATCTTCACGGACTGCCGGGACGCGTTCGTCAACCGCCACCGCTGCGATCTCCTCGCCGCCTTCCGCCGTCTTGAGGACGCCGGGGCGCTCGAGATCATCACGTGCGGCGCGACCCACGCCTTCCTGCCTCTGATGCTGGAGCGGCGCAACCTCTGGCGAGCGCAGATCCTGACCGCGATCGGCGAGCACGAGCGCCACTTCGGCCGGCCCCCGCGCGGGATCTGGCTGCCGGAGTGCGGATTCGATCCGGGCGTGGACGCGATCCTCCGGGAGGCGAAACTGGACTTCTTCTTCATGGACGCCCACGGCATCTTGAACGCCTCTCCCCGGCCTGCCTTCGGGGTCTACGCTCCCGTCCGCACGCCGCGCGGCGTCGCCGCCCTGGGGCGCGACCTCATCTCTTCGCGTCAGGTCTGGTGCGCCTGGCTTGGATATCCCGGCGACTTCAACTACCGCGAGTTCTACCGCGACGTCGGATGGGACCTCGAGTTCGACTACCTTCGGCCCTATCTGCACTCCGACGGGCGCCGCTCCAATCTCGGGATCAAGTACCACCGGATCACCGGGCCCACCGCGGACAAGGCGCCCTACGATTTCGAACGAGCGCGCGAGAAGGCCCGCGAGCACGCGGAGCATTTCCTGGCGAGCCGCCGCGAGCAGGCGGCGCGGCTCGACCCGGCTCTGGATCGCCCGCCCCTCATCGTCGCGCCCTACGACGCCGAGCTGTTCGGCCACTGGTGGTACGAAGGGCCGGACTGGCTCGAATTCCTTCTTCGCCGCGCGGCGGAAACCCGGGGAGTCGAGACCATCACGCCGTCCGAGTATCTCGAGAGGCATCCCCGGCTTCAGGTGACGCTGCCCAGTTACTCCTCCTGGGGGTTGCGCGGCTATGCCGAGCACTGGCTGGATCAGTCGAACGACTGGATCTACCCGCTTCTTCATCGCGCGGGCGATGAGATGATCGATCTGGCCAACCGGTTCGCGGCGGAGTCCGCGCCCGTTACACCCCGTGCCGCAACCACGGAGGGGGCCGAAGACCTGACTGTGGACAGAGACGGCGCCGCCGCCGCGGCCGGCGAGGCCGGGAATCGGATCGCCCTCAGAGATCGGGCGCTCCGCCAGGCCGGCCGTGAGCTTCTCCTGGCCCAAAGCTCGGACTGGGCGTTCATCCTCAAGGCCGGGACTCTCACGGAATACGCCACCCGACGGAGCCGCGAGCACATCGAGAACTTCGGGCGATTGCGCGCTGGAATCCTCGGCGAGGCGGTCGACCCTGAGTGGCTGGCCGCCCTGGAATCGCGAAACAATCTCTTTCCCAATCTGGACTATCGGGTCTTCGCCGATCGGGACTGACGGCGTGGCGGCGCTCCCGCCTGCAGGCCTGGACTTGATCGAAGCCCGGACCTTCGTCGCCTCAGGTGTTCAGCCTCGCCCAAGACCGGTTCGGCTCGAGAATTGCAAAAGTCGTTCTGCGAGGAATGATCTGCTAGTCGATTCCCGCTGAATCGGCGACCGGAAGTTCATCTTGCGACCCCCGCCGGCAGAGGACGGAATTGTGCCGCTGAGGTGCCTGCCCAGGCGATCAGGTGCCTTGTACCGTGGCGCAGAGGCCTGCCTCATGAACCCGAGTGTAACGAACGTCTGATCGGTTCCGGCGATGATGAGATGCCGCATAATCAAGACTGCCATGCAGTCGCACGGTTCTCCGGTCTTGCTTCTCCTTGAGGCTCGCGTTATCCTTACACGGGGTTGCGTCCGGAATCCGGGCGAAGGTTCTCGATGGCTGAATCGCAGGTTCCGGCGGCTGGACGCCCCGAGGTATCGAGAGACCGTGAGATCCTCCAGTGGCGATCGAAAGGGGGATGTGATGCGAACGACTCACCAGGCTGATGGTCGCCCTTCGTCTCAGCTCCGGTCCTTGATCGCGCCCGTGGCTTTGTTGGCTGTAGCTGCCTTGCTCACGGCGCTTCCCGCGCACGGAGAGGTGCTTTTCGCATCCGGGTTCGTGTCCCTGGGCGCCGGAGCCAATCCGCACTCCGTGGCAGCCGGGGATGTGAACGGCGACGGACTGGTGGACCTGGTCGTGGCCAACAACGGCTCCAGGGCCGTGTCCGTCTTCCTGAGCAACGGCGACGGAAGCTTCCAGCCCGCCCGCGACTTCGTGGCGGGACGCTATCCCGAGTGCGTGGTGATCGGCGACGTGAACGGGGATGGGAAGCCCGACCTGGTGGTGTCGAACGACGGGTCGAACCAGGTGTCGGTGCTTTTGGGGGCCGGAGACGGTACCTTCGGAATGCGGCGCGACTTCCCGACCGGGAGCTTCCCCGATTGGATGGCGATCGGCGACTTGAACGGGGACGGCCAGGCGGATCTGGTCGTGGTCGACGAAGGCGCGAACATGGTTTCGGTGCTGCTTGGCCGCGGGGACGGGACCTTCGCTTCCAAGCGCGACTATCCCGTGGGGACCTATCCCGGGTGCGTGGCGCTCGGAGACTTGAACGGAGACGACATCCCCGACCTGGCGGTGACGAACTTCGGCGCCAACACCGTGTCGGTCCTGCTCGGCGCCGGCAACGGGACCTTCGGGGCCGCGCACGACTATCCCACCCAGAGCGATCCCGATTACGTGGCGGTCGGGGATCTGAACGGCGACGGCAAGCCCGACCTGGCAGTCACCAACTGGGGTGCCCGATCCGTGTCGGTGTTGCAGAACGCCGGCGACGGAAGCTTCCGCTCGAGAGAGGACTACGGGACAGGGAGCTACCCCCGGTCGGTCGTGATCGGAGACTTCAGCGGAGACGGGCGGCCGGCCCTGGCGGTGGCGAACTACTCCGAGTTCGGAACGATTTCCGTGTTCGTCGGGAACGGATTCGGCGGTTTCGCGCAAGGGTACCAGTATCCGGCCGGGAGCTACCTGGACGGGCTGGCCGTCGCGGATCTGAATGGCGACGGCCGGCTGGACCTGGCGGTGACGGAGGATGCCTCCGCGGCGGTTTCAGTGTTGTTCGGCAACGGGGACGGGACCTTTGGGACGGTGAACGACCATGCCACCGGCTCGTATCCCAGCTCCATCGCCGTCGAGGACCTGAACGGCGATGGGAAGCCGGACCTGGCGGTGTCGAACGAGGGCTCGTCCTCCGTCTCGATTCTCCTCGGCCAGGGGGATGGAAGCTTCGCCGGCCACACGGATTACGCCACCGGGCCGAATCCCAGGTCCGTGACGATCGCGAACCTGAACGGCGACGGTGCGCCGGATGTGGCGGTAGCGAACTACGGATCCAGCACGGTATCGGTGCTGCTCGCCGATGGGACCGGTGGTTTCCCAAGCCGGCACGACTTTTCTACCGGAGCGGAGCCGGTGTCGATCGCGGCCGGGGACCTGACCGGAGACGGACGTCCCGACCTGGCGGTGGCCGATTATCTCTCCAGCAGCGTCTCGGTGCTGACCGGAGCGGGCAATGGGACTTTCGGGCCCGATCGCAAGATCCAGACGCCGAGCGACCCTTCCTGCGTCGCCCTCGGCGATCTCAACGGGGATGGATGCCCCGATCTGGTCGCGGTCAGTCCCGGATCGAAAATGGTGTCGGTGTTTCTGGTCGGAACCGACCGTCGCTTCAAGACCAGGAGTGACTACACCACCGGTGACGCCCCGCAGTCCGTCGCGATCGGCGACCTGAACGGCGACGGGAAGGCCGACCTGGTCGTAGCGAATTGGGGTTCCAATACGGTCTCCGTCTTTCTGGGCCGCGGCGACGGGACCTTCGGTCTGCGCTGCGATTACGCAACCGGGACGTGGCCTTGCTCGGTGGCGATCGGGGACGTGGATGGAGACGGGACGCCGGACATCGTCGTGGCGAACAACGGCGACAACACGGTTTCCGTGCTTCTCGGCCTGGACCAAGGACGCTTCGGGCCGAGGGTGGACTATGGCGTGGGCTGGGGACCCAGCTCGGTGGCCATCCACGACCTGGACGGAGACGGCAGGCTCGATCTCGCAGTGACCGACTACAATGCCGGGACGGTGTCGGTGTTGAAGAACATCGGCCACGGCCATCCGTCGAGCGTGCCCGCGAACGGCGTCTCGGAGGGGGCCTGGTCGGCGCAGGTCTACCCGAATCCGGCCCGCGGTCCGATGACCTTGCGCTTCACGACGGCTACGGCCGGGCGGGCCGATCTGGGAGTCTACGACGTCAAGGGCCGGCGGGTGCGCACGCTGCTGGATCCGTTGTCTGATGCCGGGGCGCACTCCCTGCTCTGGGATGCGCGGGACGACCGGGGAACGCCGGTTCCGGCGGGCGTGTACTACTTCGTCCTTCGCGGCGAGGGCCGGAAGCTGGCCCGTGAGGTCGTGGTCCTGCCGAGGTGAGGGGGCGCTACCCTCCCGGTGCAAACGGAGCCTGCCGTAACTCGCCGGCGCGGCCCTTACCCTCTGGACCCGCGGGAGCGATCTTGTCGGCTCCGAGTGCCGCAGGTTACCCCGGCGGCTGCGCCTGCGAAGACCACCGCGTCCCCGTCGCCTTCGAGGCCTTCTCCTGGTACATCCGCGCATCGGCCTTCTTGACCAGCTCGATGAGGAGGCTGTCCCGATTGCCGGTGGCGAGACCGGCGGACAGGCGGGGAATCGGGCCGTCATCGGCCGAGTCGGCGAGCATCTCCCGCACGCGGCGAATGGCGGCGGCGGCCGCGGCCTGATCGGTCTGAGGAAGGAGCACCGCGAACTCGTCTCCGCCGATGCGGGCGATGGCGTCTTCTTCCCGAAAGGCTGCACGCAGGACGTGGCCGGTCCGCCGGAGAAGCTCGTCGCCAGCCGCGTGTCCCTGGCGGTCGTTGATCCCTTTGAGGTCGTCCAGATCGATGACCACGACGCTGACGGGGAACTTCCGGCTCTTTTGCAAGCGCTGGATCTCGGCCTGGAAGTAGGCCCGATTATACAGACCGGTCAGGGCGTCGCGGATGCCGAGGTCGCGGAGCTGTTCCTCCATCCGCCGCCGGTGAGTCACTTCGCGCACCAGGGCGATAACGTCGTGGAATCCGCACGGAGTCACCCGGGTCTCCCAGGACCGTCGTTCGCCACCCAGGTCCGACTCGACCTCGTAGACCTGGACCTCTCCGGTCTCTCGCGCCAGCGTGATGGCGCGTTTGCCGAGCTGGCAGATCTCCGGGGGCAGAAACACCGCGATGTCGAGTCCGAGATAGGGTGCCGGATTGATCTCGATGGCGAAGCCCTGAGGCGCGCGGCCTTCGAGAAGCACTCCGGAAGCGCTCAGCCGGAAGACGAGGTCGGGCAGCGCCTCCAGGGTCTCGGCCCGATCCGTCGCTTGCCGCCGGCGCAGGGTGACGTCCTCAACCGAGCCTTCTCGGTAGAGCGTCTGGCCCAGGGAATTCGTCACGTCCCAGGTTCGGTGCCGGATCCAGATCTCGGTGTCATCCGCGCGGCGGATCCGGATCTCCCGGTCGTGGGAGTCATCGCCGGGGTCTCGCCGGAGCGCAGCGTCGGAGCTTGGGGTCTTCGGGAGGTTTGCCTCCGCGAACAGGTCCGGTTCTCTCCGGCCTCGCAGGGCCTCGCGGTCCCGCGCGCCCAGAATCCGGGCCAAGGCGTCGTTCGCGCGGAGAATCTGGCCGCTCGGAAGGGCGCGATAGAGGCCGAGCGGCATGCGATCGAAGAAGCTCCGGTCGAGCTTCTCGTCTCCGGCCGTGGCGCGTGAAGCCGGAGCTGCCGGTGACGCGACGCTCGGTGGGGTTGCCGGCCGCTCGCCCGGGCCGGGGACGGACTTTCGTCCCATCGCCTCGTTCCCTTCCTGCCGGCCCGGCATGATGCAGGCGGCGCCGCGCGCACAACCCCGGCGCACGATCGGAATGTATCCCAGCGGAGGGGAGACGGCCAGCGCGAATCGCTCGAAAGCGCGCCCGAAGCGATCGCGGCCTCGATCGCGTGAAGGACTCCGGCGTCGTTTCTGCCGGCTCCGTCAATCAGATCGGGCGCCGGGCGACGATCGAGGCGGTCCAGTCTCCGTTGGAATCGAGCCCCTCGCGATCGTGGATGATCTCGAGTTCCGAAAAAGCCATCCGCAGCTCGCCGGGACGCAGCAGGAATTCCGGGCGTGAGGGCTTTCCTTTGACGCGGCCTTGTTCTTCCAGAAAGGTCTCATAGACCACGACTCCGCCTCGGTCGAGAGCCGCCGGCAGGCGGGGAAGCAGCTCCCGTTCCAGATAGCGGAAGCAAATGAGAAGCCGGAACCGGGCGGGCCGGAGCAGCGATCGAACCTGGACCGCGTCGCTGAGGTCGAGCCCCCGGAAGGCGACCCGTCCCGGCGGCGGAATCCGAGCCGCGCGCGCGAGGGCCCGGGCCTGGCGCAGTGCGTCTGGAAGCAGATCGACCCCGAGCACGTCCCGGCCCCCCAGAGCGAGAAAGACGGTGTTTCTTCCCGAGCCGCAGGCGAGATCGCAGCTCGGGCCGCCGCGGGGAAGAGCGTGCTCGATCCGGCGGAGAAGCGGAGCCGGTTCCCAGATCCGGTTCGGCTCGATTCCGCTGGTGCGCAAATCGGGACCAAGGGCGCGCGGAGATCCGTCGAGCCAGCCCACCCGGGTCCAGCCCCGTTGTGCCAGGAGCGCGCCGGCCTCTCGCGCTCGTTCGCCATCGCGATCGAAGACCAGGATTGGAACGTCGCGCGGCGGAAGCAGAAAAAGCGAGCGGGCCAGAACCGGCGCGGGAATCGAAACGGCGCCCCGAGGATGATCGCGCCGGTGCGCGGATGCGCTTCTGAGGTCGATCAGGCGGACGTCATCGGTTCGAGCGCCCGGTTCGCTTGGCGTCAGGGAACCGCCGCGCATCGCTGGAATCCTCCAGGTCTGGAGCGCGCCGATGTCGTTTTCCGCCCGGCGATCCCCGGCGTGCGCGGCGCCGGGCTCGTGGTCTCTGCGGAGCTCGCGCGCCCGGAGAATCCGCTCGATCTCGGCGCCGGTACATCGGCGAATGGGCTCGACCCTCTCCGAATCTGCGGACGTGATCAACCTCCGGGCCTGCGAGTCCATCGCCGGCATCGATCATGATCGGCCGTCGCGGAGCGCCGGACGCCCCTCAAGACGCTGCGCAGAGCGCTGACGACGCTGCGGAACATGGTCACGGGAACCGCGACTGCGAGGATGGTATCCTGTCGTTCGATGGGTTTGGAACGCGATCTGATCATCATCGGAGCCGGGGCCGCCGGACTGGCCGCGGCGATCTTCTCCCGCGCCGCCGGGAGGACGGGCCGGATTCTCCTCCTCGATGGTGCGCGCAAGCCGGGCGCCAAGATCCTGGTGAGCGGCGGGTCGCGTTGTAACGTGACCAACGTCGCGGTCACGGAGGCGGATTTCTGGGGCGGAAAACGCACGATCATCCGCCGGGTCCTTTCCGCTTTTCCCGCCGCCGCGGCGGTGGATTTCTTTCGCGACCTGGGCGTTCCTTTACATGAAGAAGCCGGCGGCAAGCTCTTTCCGGATTCGGAAAGTTCGCGCGACGTGCGGGACGCGCTCTTCCGGGAGGTCGCCCGCCTCGAGGTGGACTTCCGGCCGGGCCATCGCGTGACCGGGCTGGAGCGAACGGGCCGCGGGTTTCTCGTTCGAACGAGCGAGGGAGATCTCGACGCAGCGCAGGTCGTGCTGGCCACCGGCGGCCTGTCTCTTCCCCGGAGCGGCAGCGACGGCGCCGGATACGGCTTCGCCCGCTCGCTGGGGCATTCCCTGGCCCCCACGACCCCCGCTCTTGTGCCCCTGGTCCTCTCGGGCGATTTCCATCCGACGCTCATGGGTGTCTCCTCGCCGGTGGAGCTGACGCTGTGGGTCGACGAGCGCGCTCGTGAAAGACGGACCGGACCGCTTCTCTGGACGCACTTCGGCGCCAGCGGCCCGGTGGTTCTCGATGTGTCGCGTCACTGGTTGCGCGCCCGGCTCGAGGGACGGGCGATTCGACTCACCGCGAGCTTCTTTCCGGGCGAGTCGTTTGATTCAGTCGAGCGAGGCTGGCTCGCCTCGCAGGCCGAGCGGCCCCGCGCGTCCGCTCTCACGATCCTGTCGGGGAAACTACCCGAGGCGCTGGCCGCTGCGCTTCTCGGCGCCGCCGGGATCGATCCGACGACCCCGCTCAGCCGTCTTGAAAGATCGGATCGGCGCCGGCTCACGCATGTCCTGACCGGGTTTGAGCTGCCGGTCACCGGCAGCCGGGGCTACGACGCCGCCGAGGTCACCGCCGGCGGCATCCCCCTGACGGAGATCGATCCGGGCACGATGGAGTCGCGCATCTGTCCCCGGCTCTTCCTGATCGGCGAGATTCTCGACGTGGACGGCCGGCTCGGCGGGTTCAACTTTCAATGGGCGTGGTCGAGCGCGCACGTCGCCGGGGCGGCGCTGGCGCGTGAAGACGGTCTTTGAGCTCAAGCGGGCGGCCGGACCTTGGTCCAGCCGCCCGCCGCGCTCGTCCCGACGGCCCCATGCCCCCTCCGCCCCCAGATCCGCCGTCAGGTCGAGTCTGCCGTCCTACCGGCGTAGAGCCGTGCCGGGGCGCCCGAGCTGCACGCCTGGAGCGATGATCTGCACGTCGTCGATCCAGATGTCGCTGGTGCCGTGATCGCTGTTCGCCCGGAAACCGATCTTGAGGCTCGAGTTCCCCGCATAGGAGGAGAGGTCGATGCTGTGCGCCGTCCACTGCGTGCCGGTCGTGCCGTAGGTGTGCAGGATGGTCCAGGTCGTGCCGCCATCGGTGGACGCCTGGACGTCCACCACATCCGTTCCGTCGACATTATACAGATAGAACTTCACGAACGCGCCCGCCGCCTTGCGGAAGTCGATGGAGGGCGATTCGATCCGCGTCTGGTCCCCGTTCGGCGCGGTCGACGACGAGAAATGCGCGGCGGACACGCCGTCAACCGCGGCCGCCGGCGGGTTGCTTCCGACGAACGGCACCGTCGCCTGGTCCCAGTTGCTCGTCCCGGTATCCTGGTGCTTCGTCCACTTGGCGGGTGCGCCGTTGCTCCAGGCCGCCTCGAAGCTCTCGTACATGATGGTCGGGAAGATGAGGACGTTGCCCGCGCCGGTGGTGTCCACCCCGTTCCCCTTGAGATCGGTCAGGGCCTTCGGGTTCAGGGTGAGGGTCAAGGCGTTGACGCCGTTCGGCAGGAGAGGAGCGCTCAGCGGGGAGACGGTCAGGAGCGCGTTCCAGTATTGGGCGGAGGAGCCGAGATAATCCGCCTTGGTCACCGTCAACGGCTTGATCGGATTCGTGAAGACGTAGCTCGTCGCCGGGTTGCTCTCGATCGAAGCCGTGGCCATCGGTTCGCTGAAACTGAGCGTCATGTAGTAGACGTTGTTCGCCTTGGCCGCGTTCGAGGTCGAGTCGATCTGGATCGCCGCCCATTGCGGTGCGACGTCGTCCTCGACGGTGAGGGGCGCGCTCGCTGCTCCCTCCACGAGATCCTTGCTCACGCCGGTCACCTCGTAGCTGACCGTGAGCGGTCCGAAGGGATTGGGCAGGGCTCCGGTGTAGAGCGCGGGAACGCTGGTGCTGTACTGCACCGACTGGATGTTCGAATCGAGCAGCTCGAACGGGCCGCTGCCGACCTGCCGATAGATGTTGTAGCTGCGGGCGTTGGGATCGAGGTTCCAGGTCAAGCCCAGCTTGCCCCCGGAGTAGTTGAGCGGAGCGAACAGACCGGGGATCATCCGCCGCACCACGGTCGGGGCGGCCGGGGCCGGCGACGCGCCGTTGGTGGAGAAGTTCAGGGCCTCCTTCAGATCGCCGATGATCGCGGGGTTGTCCACCAGAAGATTGCCGGCCGGGTCGGCGAGGTTGGCCAGCGCCTTGCGGGCGTCCAGGGTGTAGAGCGCCGAGCCGACGAGTCCCTGGGGCGTGATCGTGAGCTGCGTGAAGGTCGAGTTCCATTGCAAGGTCAACGGCACGTCGGTCTTCATCGCCTTCATTCCATTGTACAGCAGGACGATGTCCTGCGTGATATTGGGGCTGCCCGGGCCGGGGGCCGTGTAGGGCGTTTGCTGGATCGGCTCGGAGAAGGTATAGACGATCTGAAGCCCGCTGGTCGGGACGTCGGTGTTGTTCGCGGGCGTGAGCCCGATGACCACGGGCGGGACGTCGTCCCGGGGCCGCAGCATGATCTGCTCTTCAGGCACCTGCGGATCCAGGCGGTAGGAGAGCACGTTGCACTGGAGCGGGTAGGGATAGGGCAGGGAGCCGAGCTGGCCGCTCAAGGAGCCGTCGGCGCTGATTGCCTGGATGAAAATCCCGGCTCCATTGTCCACGTGGCGGAAGGTGAAGGTGCCGTCGGTGGCGCTCACCGTCTTCTGGACCATGAGGGTGTCCACCATCAGGACGACGGACGCCCCGGCCACCGGCTGCAGATTCTGATCGACCACCGTTCCCGAGACCGTGGTGTTGAGCTGCGCCACCTGGATCTCGGTCGATCCCACGAGCCCGTTGACCGGGATGGAGTCGCCCCCCGCCAGAGAGGTGAAGGTGATGTTCACCCTGGAGTAATAGTAGTCGCGGTAGCGCTGGGATGAATCGGACCGGGCCTGGTTGTATTTCACCAGCGAGGCGGTCAGGGAGTATTCGCCCGTCACCACTTGATGGCCGCCCGTCGTCTGGTACATCGTCGCCGGCATCTTGTCGAACGAGAAGCTGCCCGAGGTGTCGGACTCCGCGTTGTAGACGGTGCCGTTGTGGGCGACCGAGATCACGGCTCCGCGGATGGGCGTGCCCGTGCAACGGTCCACGATCTTGCCCGTGATCGTGCCGGTGGGCTCAAAGGGCTGAGACCCGTCCGACGTGGTCGTTCCGGGGACGTTGGTGGTGGTGTCATTGCAGCCGGCCAGGGTGATGCCGACCAGGAGCACCAGCAATGCGGTCCCAAACAAGCGCTTCATCGTCGCCTCCATTTCGACGGTCCGTCATCGAACGAGCGGGACAAGGGAGGGATCAAACGGGCGTCACGGGGCGGCGCGAATCCCCCCTTTCCGGCCGGCACGACCGTAGGGGCGCGGCCTTTTCGACGCAAGCAGGATTCTGGGGGCGGCTTTAGAAGATGGAGGTTCCGGCCAGATCGGGCCGGTCGAGGTTGCCGGGCTCGGCATCCGACTTCCCGTCTCCGGGACCGTCCTGATCGTCGCCGTGGTCATCCACCCAGATCTTGACGGTCGCGTCGGTCGCATCCACCGAGACGAGATCGCTCTTGCCCTCTTTCCCAAGCTCGTGGATGGCGGCCAGGAGATCGAGATGATCGGTGTCCGCGCTCAGGAGCGCCGCCGCCACCTTGGCCGGAATCCGCACGTCGATGTCCTCCGGCGGGTCGGTGTCGTGGTGGATGTGGATGAAGACGTGGTCGTCTTTCTTGGTCACCCGGACCTTTTTCACAGGGCTGTCGACGGTCACGTAGTCGCCGTCGGGGGAGTCCTTGATCGCCTGGAGCGTGGCCCTCAGGTCGGCCTCGTTCAGCTCATGCCCGTTGACGACGTGGATGCGCCCGCCGTCGTCCCGATCCGTGTGGATGGCGGGAAGGACCGTCTCGATCAGGTGGAAGGGCAGGTTGATCCGGACGACTTCCGCCTTCTCCTTCTTGGAATCGACGCGGATATGCAGCCAAAGGGAGTCTTGTGATCGCGCAGCCGGTGCCGTCGAGGCCGTGATGGTCGCTAAGAGCGCGCCGAACATCAGGTTGCGGAACATACCCCACCTCCGTTGTCCGATTCGGATCCGGCGGACGCGTTCCTCCGGCCCTCCTGGGATGTTCTACGAGATGCGCGCCCGGGATGTTGCCTGAAAATCTCGGGACGGACCCGTCGCGATCGGCACCGGCCGCTCCGCGTCAATACTCCTCTTCCTGGACGCGCGCCTTCATTTGCGTTTCGGAAATCCGGCCGGCCGAATAGTCGCGCAGGTCCTTCATGCGCGCCCGAATGAGCAGCCGCGAGAACTTGTTGTCGAGGAAGTACCGGCTGTCCTGCAGGAAGGCCGCGACCGCGATCGACTGGTCGTCGCGCAGCGTCGTCATCGTGTCGCCGTAATCCAGGAGCGTCTGGATGATCTCCTGCTTGCCCGCCTGGTAGACTGCGGCGGGATCCGACTGCGGATGTCTCCGGCCCCGGCGATCCGAGGTGATGAACTTCGCGGATTTCAGGGCCGAGGCAGCGATCGAGTCCGCCATGCTCTCCAGCCGGGCGGCGTTCGCTTCCAGGCTTTCGGCGGCCGATCCGGAACTCGGCGGTGGCGGTGGCGCCGGAGGGGCACCTGGAGCGGCGATGGTCGTGGTGTCGCTGCTGTCCGCGTCCGCGCCGAAGATCATGGAGGTGCCGTTCTTGCCCCTCTTGACCCGGAACCCGCGGAGCGCGCCGTTCCGGAAGAAGCTGGCCGGACCGGAGAAGGCGTAGGAAAAGTCATCGTCCGAGGTGAGAGATGCCTCGACGGTGAAGACGGCGCCGAAGTCGTTCAGGTAGATGCCGTGCGTGCTTTCACGGCCGCTCACCCGGAAGTTCGGGCTGTCGAGGAGCACCTTGTCCAGGATTCCTTCCATGATCCCGATCTGGCGAATCTGCTTGGCGGTGCCTTCCGGAGCCGCGACCGCGCCGGTTCCGATCGCGGCCATCAGCGCCGCCATGGTCAGGCCGGCCATGCGGCCGCGCGAGCGCGAAGAGGACCTGGGATTCATGGTTTGTCTCCTTCTCTGGTTCCGAGCGGAACCGTCTGCGGCGCAGTCGCGCCGGCGGGGCCTTGTTGCTGGAGGTAGTCGATGGCTGCCTGCGTCCTCGCCTGGTTCTGCTGAAGGCCCAGGCCGACCGCCTCGATCCGGGCGCGCAGCTCTTTGTAGCTTTGCTCCTGCCGGTCGTTGAGGCCGGTAAAGGCCGTTTGCAGCACCCGTCCCGTCTCCCGGTCTCTCCGCTCGGCGTCATCGGCGAGAATGACCAGCATCGATCGGCCCAGAGTCCGGACGACGTCGTCGAGCTCCGTCTGGGTGACCATCGAGGCGGCCGGAGCAGCACGCGATGCGACCGAAGCCGGAGTTTCCGAGGTCGCTTCGCGTCCCAAGCGGAAAGCCAGACCCCCAGGGATGCGTTCGACCCGAAGCCCCGCCCATCCGAGGCCGACGAGCAGAAGCGCGGCGGCCGCCAGGGTGAACGCCGGGACGAGGAAACGGCGAAGGGACCGCTGGCGGCCTGGGCGGGTCACCACCTGGCCAGCGCCCGGCGCTTCCGCGCTCGTTCCGCCGCCTGGCGTGCCTGCGATCCATCCGACGCGCTGCGCTCCGTCCGAGACGCCGCCGCCAGCCGTGGTGCGGTGGACGAAAACGACCCGGGGCGGCGCCTCCGGAATGTCCCATCGGGAGAGAAGCGAACGCGTCTTCTGCAGCTCTTCCCATTCCGCCCGGAGAGCCGGATCGCCGGCGATCTGCTTCCTCAGGTCTTCCGCCTCGGAGGGCGACAGCTCGCCGTAGAGAAGGGCGATGAGCAAGCCGAGCCGCGGATCCTGTCCTTCATCGGTCATGGCGCAACCTCATCCGCCGTCCAACCGCGCGCCTCGAGGGCGCGCCGGACGGCTTTCAATCCGTAGAAGATCCGGGACCGTACGGTGCCGGCCGGAACCCCTGAGATCTCCGCGATCTCCTCGGTGGTCAGCCCGTGGAACTCCCGGAGCAGGATCGCGTTGCGCTGCGGCTCCGGAAGCACCTCGAGCGCCTCTCGGAGCGAATCCTGCAAGCGGCTTCGCGAGGCCTGCCGGTCCGGCGCTTCGAATCCCGGATGCTCGACGGCCAGCCGGGCTTCATCCAGGCCGTCCTCGAGGAAGGTGCGGACTTCCGCTTTCGCGCGAGAGGTTCGAGCCCGGCTTCGGGCCAGATTGAGCGCGATCTGGTAGAGCCAGGTCCGGAAACGGCTGCCGTCGCGCAACCGATCGATGGCCAGGAACGCCCGAACGAATGTTTCCTGGCAGAGATCCGCCGCTTCTTCCCGATCCCGCACGCGCCGTCTCAAGAACCGGTAGATGTCCGGTTCCCATCGCGCCGCCAGGGCGTTGAAGGCGCCCGGGTCGCCGCCCCGGCTCAGGGCCGCCAGGTGCTCGTCGCTGCGTTCGTCCACCGATCCTCCGGAGGATCCTTGCCGCTTCCACCCTGAGAGACGCCGGTCGAGCGCCGTCTGTTCAAGGGATTCGCGTGCTATGATGCGCTTGTTCCGGGGTGGGCGGAACGGCGGCGGACAAGAGGCGATCCCGGCGTCACCGGCGTGTCGCGGATCCGGATCCGGCGATCGCGAAGCTTCGGCGGCGGTCGGCAGCGACTCGGCGATCGCAAAGCGCCGGCTCGGGCCGGCGGGGAGACGGGATCCGGCGATCGCGAGGCGCCGGCTGAGGCCGGCGGAGAGTGCGGGTTCGGCGATCGCGAAGGGCCGGCGGCGGCTCGGCCAGAGGAACGCGAATAGTGGAAAAGGCCTACCAGGCGCACCCCTTTCTGGACCCCGACCTATCCAACGACGACCCCGGCGTCTTCCGGCATCTCTACAAATGGTACCTGCAGATCCGGGAAAATGAGGACGAGTACAACGACCTGTTGAACAAGATCCTCCATCCCCTGGGGGAGCGGCGGCCCCTTCAGACGAACCTCGTGACCGTCTCCTACTACCTGAACGAGGCAGTCAGCTATCTGGGGGAGCTCATCCAGATGGTGCCGCCGGAAACGAGAGCGCCCGTGAGCCCCCGTCCGGAGGTGATGGGCTGCCCGGACATCCGGGACCTCCTGACCATGATCTTCGAATCGGGCGACCGGCGGATCTCCTTCGAGGCGCAACGCAAGCTCTATCTCACCAAGCTGTTCTTCGACGTGGACCATTGCTGGGAGGTGCAGCGCGGGGCCGAGCACAAAGAGAGCTTCGAGGCGATTCTCGATCGGGAGCTGTTCAGCCGCGCGGTCGATCGGCGGCGGGTGGAGCTCTGCTATCGGATCCGGCCGGACGGCGAATCGATCGAGTACACCTTCGGCCGGAACGGAACCGAGCAGGAATGCTGGGCCTTTGATCTTCGCGAAGTCGAGACGATCCGGGAGGGTCGGCCCGTGCGCTTTCACATCTACTACTACTCCTGCCGGTTCAAGCGGGAGATCATTCCCTTCCAGTATCAGCGCGGCGCCGACCACTATCAGCTCGCTCCGATCGAGGTCTGGCCCGGACTGACCCGGCGCCGGAGCGCCTCCATCGTGAGCAAGATGATCCGGAAGGGGGAGAACGACCCGCGCTGGATCGAGGATCTCATCGGCGCCATGTTCATCGTGGAGGACCTGTACGAGATCGAGAACCTGAAGGAGATGCTCTTTTCCCTGTTCGGGGGCGTCTTCCGGATCCGGAATCCCGTCGACACCCTGACCCGGCCGGAGGATCGCGCCCTGCTCAATCCCTGGTCCGGGCAGGGCTACGAGGTGTACAAGGCGGAGGTGGACCTTCTGTACAACCCGGAGAGAAACCGCCTGCCCATGCCGTATTTCTTCACGGTCGAGCTTCAGATGTACACGCTGGAGAGCTACCTGAGGACGATTCACAGCGCGCACTACGCCAGCCACCAGATGCTGAAGAAACGCCAGTTCCTGGAGGGCCTGGCGCCCTGTCTCTTTCCCGAAGCGATCTACGGCAGCGGGCTGCGCGACGCCCTGGCCGCCGGGGGGCGGCCGCCGGCGGGTTCGAACGTGGCGGCGTGACGATCGAGGCGGGTTGATTCTGCCGGGAGCGACGGCCCGGTCGGGCCGGTATCGGAGTCAACGGCAGCAGTTGGTCCGGGAACGGGTCCGGTCTTGCTGAGTGGTGTGGTCGCCGGCCGGGTCCGGTGCGCCCTGCCGGTCGTTGACGCATGACGATGGATCCCGACATCCGCGTTGTTTCCTTCCCGAACCTCGATGCCGCGGGTCTGCTCCCGTTGGCGGAGGCGTTGCTCGACTGCATGAAACGGCCTGCCGATGCAGCCGGGAATGACGCCCCCGGCGGACCTCCCGATCCCATCCTGGCGGTTGCTCGGCTTGATCGCGCGTCCGTGCTCCTGGGGCGGTATCAGCGCGCGGCCTCGGCGCTTCGCCTCGATGCCGTGGAAACGGATCGCTGCCCGATCTTCCGGCGCGCCGGCGGCGGGCGCGCCATCCTGGCGCCGCCGGGCACCGTTGCCTTCCTCCTGGCCCTGCCTTTTCCCGGCTCGCTTCTCCCTCGAGCGATCCCGGCCGATCGGGTCCTCAACCGATACGTGCGTGGGGTCATGGCCGCCCTCAGAAGGCTCGGCGCGGCCGGCGGCGCCTTCTACACCGGCCGGGACTTCATTCTGGCGGACCACGCGCAGATCGGTGTCATCTCGCAACAAAGCGCGCTCGTGGGGCCGACGCTGTTCGAAGCCGTCCTCGCGATGGATGAGCCCTTGGAGCTGCCGGGCCGCTACCGCGGCTATCCCGAGCATTCCGATCTGCGGGCGGCGGGACCCGCCTGGACCGCGGTGGGCCGGATTCGAGGGCGGACATCATCGATGGAAGAGATCGTCGAAGCGATATCGGAAGGGTACGAGGAGGCCTTCGGATGCCGCGCGGCGCCTGCTCCCGAACTCGAAGAGACCCTTCGAGCCGCGGAAGAGCAGCGACGGGGCCCCCATCGACCAGACGATCGAGATGCGGCGGCGTCCAGGTCCGCACCCGAAAACACCACGGAGCAGGCATCCACGTCGGGTCTTCAATCCATGGTCCGGCCGCCGACGCAAGGGACCGCCGCTTCCGCGAGATCCTGGCCGTCCGTGCTCGAAGAGGAACAAGGCTGGAACGCCAGCGGCGTCGCCGAGATCCCGATCGGATTCCTCGAGGCTCTGATCCGGATCGAGCGAGGTTCCGCGGATCGGCGAACGGATCCGGCGGAGCCGCCGGGCGACGGGCTCGCCGGCCGCGGCTTCGATCTCCCGGCCGTTCCGCCGATGTCCCCCGCCGTCGAGGTGCGTTTCCGCGGCGACTTCATCCTTCCCGAGTGGATCCTCCGGGGGATGGAGGATTCGCTCCGCGGCTGTCCGCTGGAATATCGCGAGATCGGGAAGCGCATCGATTCCGCTTATCGAAGGTCCGGGGCCTTTGCTCACGGTCTGCCTTCGCTTCGGATCCTGGCCGAAGCGGTTCTGGCGGCGGTCGCGTAACGCCTGGAGCGGCTGGTGGCGGGTGCCGCGCACCGCAACCGGCGTGGTAGCGGCATGGACGCGGAAGGCCGGAACGCCCCAGGCCCCCCCCACAAGCCCGCTGCACGACGGCCGGAAAGCTGATAAAGTCCTGCTCTCGAAGTCGGGCGCGCCGCGCTTCCCGGCTGAAGGCTGCCTCGAGGAGAGGCCCGGTTTGTGCGTGATTTGAGCCGGCTGCAAGGGAAACGGGAGCTGCCGGCCGGTTCTGAGCCTGGAACAGGAAGGGGAGATCCATGCCTGCGGAAAACGGCTATTACCGCCAGCCCACGATTTTCGGCAACACGATCGTCTTTGTCAGCGAGGATGACCTCTGGGTCGTCTCGGCGGAGGGCGGACTCGCCCGGCGGTTGACGACGACTCCGGGAGCGGTCGCCTTCCCGGCCTTTTCACCGGACGGAAAGTGGATCGCCTTCACCGGGCGCGAGGAGGGCCCGCTCGAGATCTACGTCACGGAGGCGGACGGCGGGGCGCCCAGGCGCCTGACCTGGATCGGAGTCTCGAGCCTGGTGGCCGGCTGGAATCCGGACGGCCGGAGCATCCTCTTCGCGAGCAACTGGCAGCAACCGTTCCAGGGATCTCTTGCCCTGCACTCGGTGCCCGTCAACGGAGGCGTTCCCAAGCCGCTCGGGCTCGGTCCGGCGCGGGCGATCTCGTTCCAGCCGGGCGGCCCCGGCGTGGTCCTGGGGCGGAATACCGCCGATCCGGCCCGCTGGAAGCGCTATCGCGGAGGCACGGCCGGGCGGCTGTGGATCGACCGCACCGGCTCGGGCGATTTCTCCACGATTCTCGACATTCCCGGCAACCATGCCAGCCCGATGTGGATCGGCCGGCGGATCTGGTTCCTCTCCGACCACGAGGGATACGGCAACCTCTATTCCTGCACGCCGACCGGCCGCGACGTTCAGCGGCATACGCATCACGAGGACTTCTATGTGCGTTTCCCGTCGACGGACGGGCGCCGCATCGTGTATCACCTCGGAGCCGACTTGTACACCTACGACGTCGAGACGCACGAGGAGCGGAAGCTGGAGGTTCGAATCTCCAGCCCGCGCACGCAGCGCAATCGAAAGTTCGTGAGCGGCGCCCGCTATCTTGAGGGCTTCGATCTGCATCCCCAGGGGCACACGCTCGCCTCGGTGCACCGTGGCGGCGTTTTCGCGATGGGCTTGTGGGAAGGCGCATCGAGGCGGCTCGGGTCGGCTTCGGGAACGCGCTACCGCCTGGCTTCCTGGCTCCCCGATGGGCGGCGTCTCGTCGCGGTCACGGATGAGGGGGGCGAGGAATCGCTCGTCCTGCTCACGACCGCTCCCGCGCCGCCGGAAAAGGCCGCCGAAGGCGGCGTGCAAGCGAGGAAGGGCGCCCGTGGCGGACGGCGCGCGCGCGCGGCGGAGGCTTTGCCGTCCGGCGGCGCGGATCTGCTCGCGGAAATCACCAGCCGCCGCCGCATCGAAGGAGACTTCGGACGTCCCATCAGTCTGGCTCCCGCTCCGGCCGGGCCTGACCGCGTGGCCTTGACCAACCAGCGGCACGAGGTCGTTCTGGTGGATCTCGAGACCGGGAAATCGGAGGTCATCGAGCGCAGCAGGTTCCAGCGGATCGCCGGGCTCGCCTGGTCTTCGGACGGCCAGTGGCTCGCCTACGCCTGCCCCGATTCCAATCGAACCGGTCGGATCCACCTCTGGAACGCCGCGACGAAGAAGATCACCTCGGTCACGCGATCCGACTTCCAGGACATCGGTCCCGCGTTCGATCCCGACGGGAAGTATCTCTACTTCATCTCCTACCGGGTGTTCGATCCGGTCTATGACAGCATCTACTTCGACCTGGGGTTCCCCAAGGGATCCCGCCCGTACCTCATCACGCTGAAGCGGGAGCTGCCGTCGCCGTTCTCGGCCGCGTTGCGTCCGGCCCGCGCTCCCGGCGCGCCCGCCGAAGCCGAGGCCAAAGCGCCCGACTCCGCCAAGGGAGAAACGAAGGGAGCCGCCGGCAAGGAAGATCCGTCCAAGGAAGAGAAGAAGCCGCAGCCGGTGGAGATCGACCTCGAGGGGATCGAAGACCGCATCGTCGCCCTTCCGGTTCCGGAGGGGATCTACGGCCGCGTCCTGGGCGCGAAGGGCCGGGTCTTCTTCACCTCCTTCCCGGTCGAAGGAAGCCTGGAGATGGGCTGGGCCACGAGCGGGGAGCCGCCGGCCAAGGGAACGCTTTCGGCGTACAACTTCGACGAGGAAAAGGTCGAGGTGGTCACGGAGCGCGTCTCCGATTTCGCCCTCTCGATGGACGCGAAGGTGATGGCCATCCGCGTGGGCAACCGGCTCCGGATCGTGCCTTTTGCCTGGAAGGCCGATGGCAAGCCCCCCAAGGATGAGCCCGGCCGCGACTCCGGGTGGGTGGATCTGGAACGGAACCGGATCGAGGTCGTGCCCGGCGAGGAATGGCGTCAGATGTTCCGGGAAGCCTGGCGCCTTCAGAGGGACCAGTTCTGGACGCCGGACATGTCCGGCCACGATTGGAAGGCGGTGCACGACCGGTACCTGCCGCTGGTCGATCGCGTGGGCTCGCGCGGCGAGTTCTCCGATCTCCTCTGGGAGATGCAGGGAGAGCTGGGCACGTCCCATTGCTACGAGCTGGGCGGCGACTACCGGCCCGAGCCGGCCTGGTTCCAGGGGTTCCTCGGCGCGGATCTCTCGTTCCATCGCCGGAGCGGCGCGTGGAGGATCGACCGCATCCCCCGCGGCGACTGCTGGGATGAGAGGCGCTCGTCTCCGCTGGCCGCTCCCGGCGTCAATCTCCGCGAAGGGGACGAGATCCTCGCGATCGGCGCGGATCCGCTCGGACCGGAGGCATCCCCGTACGAACGGCTCGTGAACACCGCCGGGAGGGAGGTCGAGCTGACCGTTCGTTCGAGCTCGGCGGGAAAGGGCGCGGCCAAGGCCACGGCCAAGGGCGCAGGCTCCGCCGAGGGACCGCAGTCGGCCGGCTTGATCCGCCGTGTCACGGTCAAGACGCTCCGTGACGAGTTCAACCTTCGCTACCGGGATTGGGTGGAAGGGAACCGGGAGGCCGTGCACAAGGCTTCGGACGGGCGCGTCGGCTACGTGCACATCATCAACATGGGGCCGATCGGGTACGCCGAATTCCATCGGTACTACATGAGCGAGGTGAACCGTCCCGGCCTCATCGTCGACGTCCGCTGGAACGGCGGCGGGCACGTCTCGCAGATCATCCTGGAGAAGCTTCTCCGGAAACGGATCGGGTACGACTCCAACCGGTGGGGCACGCCCGAGCCCTATCCGAGCGACGCGCCCATGGGGCCGATGGTGGCGCTGACCAACGAGCATGCGGGTTCGGACGGGGACATCTTCTCGCACTGCTTCAAGCTGTTCGGCCTGGGGCCGCTGATCGGCAAGCGCACCTGGGGCGGCGTCGTCGGCGTCTGGCCGCGCCACGCGCTGGTCGACGGCACGATCACAACGCAGCCTGAGTTCGCCTTCTGGTTCAAGGACGTGGGCTGGGGCGTGGAGAACTACGGCACCGATCCAGACATCGTGGTGGAGATCCGTCCCCAGGACCATCGGGCCGGGCGCGATCCGCAGCTCGAGCGGGCCATCGCCGAGGTCGAGAAGATCATCAAGAAGCAGAAGCCGAAGGTGCCGGAGCTGAAGGACCGGCCGCGGATCCGGCCGGGGCGGCTGCCGCGGATCTCGGACTGATCGGCGGAGGTGCGGGCTCGCGGGATGACAGGGCGCACCGAACGGTCATTGACAACAGCGGGCCGTCAGGCGCGTTCGGGTCCTGGCTCGTCGGGGCCGCGGGCCGGCCGTCCGGTGAGCGGGTCGTATTTTCTTCCGGCACGGAGTTGACTTCCGAGCCGGATCTGCTATAATTCCGAGGTTGAGGTTGATTTACCGTCCAGACTCGAAAGGAGGCACCGCCCGATGACAGTCCACATGCGCGAACTGACCGTGGTGCGTCCTCGAGCCGCCGTTTCGGCCTGATTCCGGCTCAACCAGCCGTTTCGTCCTTTCCGGCTCATCGAGCCCTCTCGTCCCTTCCGGCTCACCAACGACGCACCTCGGAGAATTCCACTCGCCGTGGATGGCTCCTCTCTTGCCGTCCGGCGGCGGAAGTAAAACCAAGTCCATCATGAGGTGCAACAGTCATGGATCTTCCCGCTCTGGGATGGGATGAGTTCTTTCTAACGGGGTTTGAACAGTACACGGACTTCGCGCCGGGCCGCGTGGCCGAGCAGCATCGGGACCGGTGCCTGGTCTGGGATGAACGGGGCGAGCTGACCGCGGAGATCGCCGGACGCCTCCGGTTCACGGCCGACTCGAAGGTGGATTTCCCGGCGGTGGGCGACTGGGTCGCCCTAGAGCGGACCGGGGAATCGTCGGGCATCATCCACGCGGTCCTGCCGAAGAAGACGCTGCTCCTGCGCCGGGCCGCGGGGATGGTGACCGAAGCGCAGGTCCTGGCCGCGAACGTCGACGTCGTCCTCGTCGTGGCCGGCGCGGACCGTGATTTCAATCTGCGGCGCCTGGAACGCTACCTGACCATGGCCCGCGAGAGCGCGGTTCCGGCCGCCATTGTGATCAACAAGGCGGATCTTCAGGAACAGATCGAGGATCTGGTGCAAAAGGCGGAAGCGGTGGCGGGAGGGACGCCCGTGCTGGCCGCCAGCGCCGCCACCGGCGCCGGGGTCGATGCCCTTGAAGGGCTGATCGGATCCGGTTCGGCCGTGCTGGTCGGGTCCTCCGGGGTGGGGAAATCCAGCCTGATCAATCGGCTCCTGGGCGAGGACCGACTCAAGACCACGGCAGCGCGGGAAGGAGACGGCCGCGGCCGCCACACCACGACCAAGCGCCAGCTACTGCCGCTGCCGCGCGGCGGGCTCATCATCGACACGCCGGGAATGCGGGAGGTCCAGGTCTGGGCGGACGAAGACAGCCTGAACGCGGGATTCGAGGACGTAGAGGCCATCGCCGCAGGCTGCCGGTTCCGGGATTGCCGGCACGAAAACGAGCCGGGCTGCGCCGTCCGGGCAGCGCTTGAGTCGGGAGCTCTCTCCGTCGGGCGCATGGAGGGATACCGCAAGCTCCGTCGCGAGGTCCGCTTTCTCGAAACCCAGCAGAGCGCGCGCGCTCGCCGGGAAGAGCAGGCGCGCTGGAAGCGGATCACCCGGTCGGTCCGGGAACACATGCGGATGAAGTACGGGGAGCCGTAGTCGGGCCGATCGAATCCTCCAGGCGTGGCTCTCCCGCCACCGGTCGCGGTGGCGTGAGGTGCTGGTCTTCGTCCGGCCCGAGACAATCATCGCTTGGCGACGACGGAGCGTCACGCGTGCTTGACGAGCGACCGATCCACTATTTCAACATCAGGACCTTCCGGGTGTCCTGGCGGCCGCCCGCCCGCATGCGCACAAAGTAGACTCCGCTGGCCACGGGCTCGCCCGTTTCGCTCCTGCCGTCCCAGATCAGCGAGTGATGGCCGGCGGTATAGTTCGACCCGGATGAAAGAACTCGAGTGAGCCGCCCGGAGATGTCGAGAATATCCAGGTTCACCATCTCTGGGACGGGAGAGTCGAACTCAATGGTTGTGGCGGAGCCGGTGGAAGTTGGCCTGGGCGCGAGGAGCCGAACCCCCCGGGGCTCGCCGTTCGGAGTTGCTCCTACAGGTTCCATCCCAGGAGGGGCCGCGTCCGCGAAACCGATGTTCAGCAGCACCGAAACGGTATTGGACTGGTAGTTCGCCACGGCCAGGTCCAGTTTGCCGTCTCCGTCAAAGTTCCCGATCGCAACGGAATACGGAGACATACTGGTTCCGTAGTCCGATTTGCTACCAAAAGTTCCGTTCCCTTTGCCATACAACACCGAGCCAAAGGCGCCCTTCCCATTGCCCAGTAACACCGAGACCGTGTTCGGGCTTTCGTTAGCCACGACCAAGTCCTCTATGTGGTCCAGGTTGCAGTCACCGATTGCAACGGAGGTCGGCCCACCGCCGCCCAGCTGACCGCTCAAATTCACACCGCCGGTGTAGTAGTCTGTCTTGGCCTGAAAGGTCCCGTTCCCGTTACCGAGCAAGACCGAAACGGTGTTGGAGTTGCTGTTCGCCACGGCCAGGTCCAATTTGCCATTCCCGTTGAAGTTGCCGATCGCAACGGAGACCGGAAAGATACCGGTTCCGTAGTCCGTCTTTGTCGCGAAGGTTCCGTTCCCTTGGCCGAGCAGCACTGAAACCGTGCCGGGGTTTCTGGGATCGCCCGAGTTCGCCACGACGAGGTCGGGCTTGCCGTCCTTGTTGAGGTCCCCGACCGTGACGAACCAAGGATCGTTCCCCGTTCCATAGTCCGACTTCGCGCCAAAAGTTCCGTTCCCGTTGCCCAGGAGCACCGAGACGGTGTTTGAACCGGTGTTGGCCACGACCAGATCCGGCTTGCCGTCGCCGTCGAAGTCCCCGGTGGCAACGGAATTCGGCATGCCGCCCGTAACAAAGTCTTGTTTGGGCTGGAAGGTTCCGTTCCCGTTACCCAGCAGAACCGATACCGTGTTTGAACCGGTGTTGGCCACGGCCAGGTCCAGCCTGCCGTCCCGGTTGAAGTCCCCGATGGCGACGGAGGCCGGCGCGCTGCCGGTCAGGTAATCTGTCCTTGCCTGGAAGGTGCCGTTCCCATTGCCCAGCAGCACTGAAACCGAGCCGGGGTTAGGAGAATCGAAGACGTTCGTCACGGCCAGGTCCATGTTGCCATCACCGTTGAAGTCCCCGATCGCTACGGAATTGGGACCGCTATCCACACTGTAGTGCCTATCTGTCCCGAAGGTGCCGTCCCCATTGCCCAGCAGCTCAGAAACCGTGTCGGAGTAGTCGTTCGCCACAACCAGGTCCTGCCTGCCGTCCCCGTTGAACTCCCCGATCGCTACGCAAAGGGGAACATCCCCACTTCCGAAGTCCTCTTTCGCGGCGAAGGTCCCGTCCCCGTTGCCCAGCAGCACCGACACGCCGTCGCCCGAGACGGCGCATGCCACCGCGAGGTCCGGCTTGCCGTCCCCGTTGAAGTCCCCGATCGCTACGGACGAGGGGCTCGCCCCGGTTTCGTAGTCCTGCTTTGTCGCAAAGGACCCATCCCCATTGCCCAGGAGCACGGAAACCGTGCTGCACCAGTTGTTCGCTACGGCCAGGTCCAGCTTGCCGTCCCCGTCGAAGTCCCCGACCGCAACGGACAGTGGAGTGCACCCGGTTCCGTAGTCCAAATGCGTGCCAAAGCCCCCATTCCCGTTGCCGATCAGAATTGAAACCGAGTGGTCGCCGTCGGTCACGGCCAGGTCCAGCTTCCCATCCCTGTTGAAGTCCCCGATCGCGACGGAGGAAGGGCCGTTGCCCGTACCGTAGTCCGACTTCGTGCCAAAGGTCCCGTTTCCGTTGCCTAGCAGCACCGAAACCGTGCTGGAGGATTGATCGACCACGACCAGGTCCGGCTTGCCGTCCCCGTTTAAATCCCCGACGGCGACAAACTGGGGATAGCTGCCTGTGACGTAACTTGCTGCTGTCCCGAAAGTCCCGTTCCCGTTGCCCAGCAACACCGAGACCGTATTCGAGTTTTCGTTCGCCTCGGCCAGGTCCAGTTTGCCGTCCCCGTTGAAGTCCCCGATCGCGACGGACACGGGGGTGCTCCCTGTTCCGAAATCCTGTCGTGTCGCGAAGGTGCCGTTCCCGTTGCCCAGCAGCACTGAAACCGTGTTGGATCCGCTGTTTGCCACCGCCAGATCCTGCAGGCCGTCCCCGTTGAAGTCCCCGTTGGCAACGGACATTGGGAGGCTGCCGGTGTCGAACGACAAGAACGGCGCGGCAAACAGCGGGTCCGTCGATCCCGCCCGGACCTGCCCGGACATGAAACCTGCGAAAAGCAGACAGGTGGAAAAAACGACCCGAACGTTCATGACCATCTCCCTCCCGGCCGATCGAAAGTGTGCGAAACTCAGTTGATGAATGGAAGCCGCTCCAACCGTGTGCAGGAGAGCGGGACGTTCGCGCCGCAAGGCTACCTGTAGGAGTGTTTGATCCTCCCCCAGCTCATGATGGTCACGGGAACCGGACTGCTGCATCCCACCGGCAGCGCCCCGATCAGTCCACACCCTCCCGAGTGTGCAGGTGCACAGGGTGAGTCGGCGTTGATTGTGTAGTCGCCTCCCACCCGGTTACAGAACAGTGGGTCTTCGTTGATGTTGCCGTTCGTATTATACTGTCCGGCAATGCAGTCGCTCCAATTGTAGAAGTATCCGAAGATGTCGCAGCATGAGAGCAAAGGTGCGGCGCCTCCGGCGCAGGTCACGGCTGGAGCATCGCTATTCCAGGAGGCCATGATCACATGGTCGAGGGCGGGAGAGGAGGCGTTGAAGCAGAGCGCGCCGGCGCCGGATGTACACCAGTTGTCGTAGAAGGTGCAGTGGCTCACCCGCGCGTTAGAGCCGGAGTAGAACGCCATCGCCCCGGCCCCGCCCTCATTCACGTTGTTGTTGTCGAAGACGCAACCCGTGAGCGTGGGCGAGGAGCTGTTGCACTCGATCCCGCCCACTCCGACCGTGGCATCGTTCCCGAAGAACACACAGCCCACTAGTGCGGCGTTCGAGTTCCCGTCGCAGGACAGGGCGCCTGCCCCGCCCCCGTTCACACCATTACCGTCGAACCGACAGTTCTCAAGGACGGGAGATGAGCCGCTCGCGCAGGCCATCGCGCCCGTGCCCTCGGTGGCATCATTGTTCTGGATGACGCAGTTCCGTATCGCCGGTGAACTGCCCGCGCAGTAGATGGCGGCGGGTCCTTGGAAGGCATCTCCATTTGCGATGGTCACGCCCTCCAGCACGCTCGACGGCCCCTCCCCACTCGTGAAGTTGAACGCCCGACTGTTGTCCTGCAGATCGATCACGCATCTGGTCGGATCTCCGCACGCTGACGTGACCGTGATCGCCTTTCCCTGGTAGCTGATGTTGATGTTCCCTCCGGCCGCGGTGAACGGCACGTCGCAGCAGAGCTCAATCACGTCGCCGTTTGCCGCGGCCGTGATGGCGGACTGAATCGTCGTGTAGTCTCCACTCCCGTCGGGGCAGACCTTGTAGACGGCCGCCGATGACGCGAGAGGCGTGAGTATCATAACGACGGCTAGAGCAACCACAGGTAATCGCATGAAGAACCTCCGTGCGCCGGTCAAACCGGCGAGGTGAAGTGAATGAAAGAGTCATACATCGAAGGGCCAGCCACCCACGATGGCCCCGAGTCATGCGCTGTCGGCCGCGAGGCCGGGAGTGAAGCGTTGACAGGGGTACGGGCGGGCCGGGTATTGAACCGCGTAATCCATGAATCACTTCGGGGTGCCGACGCTGTGGAGGTTAGCGGAAGGCCACACCCTGGGCGTCGCCATGGCGAGACGCCGAGGGACCCCGCGCGGTCAGAGGCCCTGAGCACGTTCGGAGTCACCTTGCATGGGAACCGGGAGATCCCGCCCTCGTCTGGAAGCAGGGTATGCCCAGACCGCATCGGGAAGCCGAAAGGCGCACGCCGATGATGGACGAAGGTGGGAGGTCGGACCGACCCGTAGTACCGGGGAAGTCGCCGAACGGTGCCGGGCGACCGGTGGCGGAGGTGATGGAGGGAAGGGGTCGGGCCAAGGGGAACTCGCTCGAAGCCGACACGCACCGGACACAGAGCCGGGAGTGCGTGCCCAGCGGACTGGAGCGGGTACGACAGGCGGCAAGAAAGGACAGGAAACAGCGGTTCACCACGCTCCTGCACCATGTCTACGACGTGGATCGACTGCGCGCGGGCTACTTCGCCCTGAAGAAGAACGCGGCGGCAGGAATCGACGGCGAGACCTGGCAGCACTACGGGGAAAACTTGGAAGAGAACCTCCGAGACCTTTCCGAAAGGCTGAAGCGAGGAGCGTATCGGGCGAAGCCGGTTCGGCGAGCGTACATCCCCAAGACCGACGGGCGGCAGCGGCCGCTCGGAGTTCCGACGCTGGAGGACAAGATCGTCCAGCGTGCGGTGGTCGAGGTGTTGAACGCCATCTACGAAATCGACTTCCTCGGATTTTCCTATGGTTCCCGACCGGGACGCAGCCCGCATCAAGCGCTGGATGCACTCACGGTCGGGATCGAACGGAAGAAGGTGAGCTGGGTGCTCGACGCCGACATCCGGTCGTTCTTCGATACCCTCGACCATGGATGGCTGCGGAAATTCATCGAGCACCGGATCGCGGACCAGCGGGTCGTGCGCTTGATCCTGAAGTGGCTCAAGGCCGGCGTGCTGGAGGAGGGGAAGCGCATCGCCGGGAGGGTGGGCACGGTTCAGGGCGGGTCGATCAGTCCCCTCCTGGCCAACGTCTACCTGCATTATGCTCTCGACCTGTGGATCCAGCGATGGAGAACGAAGCAAGCGCGCGGCGACGTGGTCGTGGTGCGTTTTGTCGATGACTTCGTGGTTGGGTTCCAGCATCGAGACGTGGCCGAGCGGTTCCTGGTCGAGCTGCGCGAACGCTTCGCAAAGTTCGGGCTGGAGCTGCACCCGGAAAAGACCCGCCTGATCGAGTTCGGTCGCTTCGCCGAGAAGAACCGACGCGATCGGGGGGACGGGAAGCCCCCGACCTTCAACTTCCTTGGCTTCACGCACATCTGCGGGAAGACCCGGCAGGGGAAGTTCACGGTGCTGCGGCAGACGATGCGCCAGCGGTGGCAGGCGAAGCTCAAGGAGATCGGCAGCGAACTCCGGAGGCGACTGCACGACCCCGTCCCGGACCAAGGAGCCTACCTGCGGACGGTCCTGCTCGGGCACTACCGCTATTACGGGGTGCCTCGAAACGGACCGGCCCTCTCGGCCTTCCGCAACGCGGTGTCCTGGCGATGGGGGCGGAGTCTCCGCCGCCGAAGTCAGAAGACGCGGCTCACGGTCGTCCGATGGAAACGCCTGGTGACTCAATGGCTCCCCATTCCCCGGATCTGTCAACCCTGGCCCAATCAGCGCCTGGGCGTGATGACCCAAGGTGGGAGCCGGATGCGGTAGTCCCGCTCGTCCGGTTCTGTGGAGGGGGCTATGGGTGACCATGGTTCCTACTCCGACTCCCAGTGGGATTGACTGTCTCACTTCCAGAGCCACCAAGAAATGCCATCGGCCCTCAGACCCCTTTCGGCCCCCAGAACGGATCGGTGTAAGCAGAGGCCCGTGTCAACCGCCAGCCGACTCTTCGGTCCGTTCGTCAGGTCTACCCGACTCTCGCGCCCGTCCGACTTTTCCGGATCCGGGGCATGAGTCGCCGAAGGTGAATCGCGCGAGACGGCGGAAACCCCTCAAGGTGTTTTCGAGAATCGAGACTTTTTTCGGAGATGAGGATGCGACACACAGTCGCTGATCAGGCAAGGGCGCGCGGGCCCTTCGCCGCACCCGCGGCCGTCGGCTTCGGAGAGCGCAGCCAGGCGACCCGTTGCCGTGGCCCTGGCCACCCGCACGCGTTGGAGTCCCACTCAACTCCTCTGGGTGGACGACGGCAGCCTGAACGCGGGGTTCGAGGACGTCGAGGCCACGGCCGCTGGCTGCCGGTTCCGGGATTGCCGGCCCGAAAAAGCGAGCCGGGCTTCGCCGTGCAGGCGGCGCTTGAATCGGGGGCGCTTTCCGCCGGGCGCATGGATGGATACCGCAAACTCCGCCGCGAGGTGCGCCTTCTCGAAAGCAAGCAGAGCGCTCGCGCTCGATGGGAAGAGCAGGCGCGCTGGAAGCGGATCACCCGGTCGGTCCGGGAACACATGCGGATGAAGTACGGAGAGCCGTAGCGGGAGGTCACCGCAGTATAGAGAGCCCGCGCTGAGCCCGGACACGAGGCCGTCCCCACCGAGGAGAAACGGCCTCGAGCGCGGTTCAGGCCGTCCTCATTCGAGAACCAGCCACCTGGCCGTTTTCTGCCCGGATGGCGCCTCCATCCGCACGTAGTAGCTGCCGCTCGGTAGCGGATAGCCCAGCCGGTCTCGGACATCCCATCGCTCCTGCCGGACACCGGCCTTCAGCCCGGCGAGGATGTTCCACGCTACCTCGCGCCCGGTCGGGTCGAAGACCCGGAGCGTCACGTCACCGCTCCTGGGCAAGCCCAGCGACAGGTTCATCACTCCGTTCCCGGGGTTCGGACGCACCCGCAGTGCCAGACTCACAGCCGCCGCCTGCGCGGACACCGGGCCGAACCGGCCGATCGAGCTGGTCGGGCGAAAACTCTCGACGTCGTCGTCGTATCGAACACCCGGGTCGACGGCGGTGTCCAGGTACCGACAGGACTGCCCACAGCTCGGAACGCTCGGGGCGATGCAGGTCCACTCTGCATCCACTCCCCGTGCCCCATCGACACGCCGGTAGACCTTGAACCCGCTCAACCCGGTCCATCAGCAGTCCTCCAGGAAACCAGGATCCCATCCCGCTGGACGGTCGCCGCTGGCTGCAAGAGTACCGGCGTGCTGTCGTCGATGATGTAGAACCAGTTGCCCGACTGCGGATCCGACCGGACGACGTGACCCAGTCCATCGCGCGCTACGACGCGCCAATAGTAGAGCTGGCGTGTCTTCAAGGAGTCGGGCGGGAACACGAGGAACGTGTCGGGGCCCGCGGAAGCGGAGTCGGCGTTGGTTCGCGCCCGCGAAACCAAAAGCGCCGGCGATCAAGGCGCCAAGGCCTAGCGCTTCAACGGCGTCGCGTTGATCCGAGCCCGTTCGGCCAAGCATCGACGCCCTGGCCCCACTGGCGTTCGTGGAATCGGGCCGGCTACCGGACGAGGCATTGGGACCGTGCGTGTTCAGTTCGCGCCAGGAAGCGCAGCCGAGTGAAGACAGGCCCATCAGGGCCAAGACTGCCACCGCGGTCCACTTGCACGATGACTTCATCTTCGATCCTCCGTCAAATTTGAAAGGATCCCGGAATCTCAAGACATCTGGCCCGAGCGCAGCAACCCGTTCCCGACCGTCAAACCCTCAGCCGCCGCTGCCACGGTAATCGCCGCCGGGTTCGTTGCCGTTCGCATCGCTTTCTCTTCACCTCTGACTGGACACCCACCGGTCAATCTGGCCGGTCAGGTCCAATTCCAGGGAACGCGGAGAAAGGACGGATGCGTCTCCGCGCTCGACCCGGAGGCCGACGACTCCGGCGTCTCCGGGCGAAATCGGAAAGAGCAGGTCCGACTTGAGGAACCTCGACTTGTTCCCCGATTGACCCTCCATTTCTCCTCCCGCCCTCTTGATCGGATCGTTCACCAGATCCGTGGCCTGAACAAGAAAGTAGACCGTGTAAGGTGTGACATCCACCGCGTCATCGGCGAAACCCGCTCCTGGCGCATGCGCGGCCTTCGGATCTCTGTCCTTGAGCCGTCCGATGAGATTGACCCGGACCAGAACCTGCCCGTTGTCGTCCAGGCCGCAGAAGCTGGTTCGGTTGTCAGCCACCGTGAAGTAGTGAGGGTCGAAGAAATCGAGGCGATCTCTGAAGCTGGGATAGGTGGAAAACGCGCCGGTGCCTCCCGGAGGCGTCTCTTCGGAAAATTGGATCTTGGAGAGGGCGCGCCGCGCGCGCTCCAGGGTTCCGGATGTCCCGTGCGCGCGGGCGAGATAGCAGACAGCCAGGAGGTCGGCTTCCGTTTCCTCAAAGCGCCGCTGTTCGAGGCGCCGGAGGATCTCCGGGGCGACCAATCCGGTGATCCAACCTTCGTCCGGATGGTGGTTGAGCTCCGTATGCGTAATTTCGTGAGCCAGAACAAGCTCGAGCTCCAGGGAATCCTCCATTGCCTCCATGAGTTTGTCGGTCACGAAGACAAAGCCCGTCGGCAGCGCATGCGCGTTGGCGATCTCCGAGTGAAGCACCTTGAAGACATAGTCATACCCTTTGGTGTCCACCGGGAATTGATCCAGGACCTTGAGG
Organism: Candidatus Eiseniibacteriota bacterium; assembly: GCA_963833505.1. GTDB lineage: Bacteria > Eisenbacteria > RBG-16-71-46 > CAIMUX01 > CAIMUX01 > CAWHYG01. Next base: position 684,976 of record CAWHYG010000005.1, read on the forward strand.
CCTGCCTTTTCCAATCGGTCCTGGACCGCCTGATCGGGAACCGGTGGATAGGCAAGCTCCTGCAGCCGGGCGTCCTCGAGGGCCTGCCTGCGTATCGGTCCATACCCCTCGATCGGCAGCATTTGTTCGGCGGCGAAGCAGACCGGACAGGCCCTGAATCCGGCGTGTTCGGCTTCCTCGTGTCGATGATCGACTGAAAGCGTAGGAATCCGGCCCTCCCGCCGAGAGACGGGGCGGGAGAAGAAGCAGTTGCTCTGGTCGCGATTCCGCGGTAGATCCTGCCGAGCCTGGGAGCGAAAAGGGTGAGGGCCCGGAGCTGGAACCTCCGAGCCCTCGAACCGAACCACGGGGACGCGATCCGGTAGAACCGTTTTGCCAGAAGTCCCCGTGTTTGTCCAGCCCGATGTGTCCCCGGCCGGGGACGCGTGGAATCGCTTCGACTTGTCAACTGCGCGCGACCTTCTTGCGGAAAGCTCTTTTTCCTTTGCCGGTGGTGTGACCGTGGGAATCGCTACTGCTCTCGAGCCTGCTCCGGGCTGGCCCGGAGCAGCAGCGTATCTTCGGCCGGAAAGCGGTACCAGGCCGGGCGGGAGGGGAGACGGAAGCACGCCGCCCGCCAGAGTCGGTACCGCCTCCGGGGCGGGCAATGTGAGAAAGTGACGCATCAGGGTACTCAACCCTCGTCCTGGTTTTGCAAGGTCTCCGCAGTTCCGGTGGAGGTGGTCCTTCAGGCCACGGTCTCGACCGGAGGGAAGGAGAAGACCGATGCGAAGCCTTTGGATGGGGATCCGGCCGGGGTTGGAGTTCACCCGGATCTTGGTGCAGGACGGTTGGAATCAGTCGCTGCTCAAGGCGCGTCTGCCGCAGGCGCCGAGCGATCGGCGAGCGGTGGAGATGCTTTGCGCGGCGCTGGCGCTCTGGTGCGGACGGAAGGTGTGCGCTGCGCTGGTTGTGGACGGCCCGGGCGCTTCCTGCGTCACGAAACCATGGCGCGATACCGTCGACAGGTTCACCCGCCACGACCTTTTCGAAGTCCATCTCGGTCTCCCGAGGCCGCCCGGCCGAGGAGCGCGACCGCCTGGATGGACTCCATGACTACGATGAACTCCGCTGGTGGAACTTCACCGAGGTGGCACGATGATCCCGCCGGAGGTGCAGGTTCGCATCCGCCGCCTCTTCTTCGCCGAACACTGGCGGATCGGCACCATTGCGACGGAGCTTGGAGTCCATCCGGAGACCGTCCGCCGAGCCATCGAGAGTGAACGCTTCAACGACAACAAGGCGGCTCCCCAGATCCGCCCCACCTTGCTTGATCCTTACAAGGACTTCATCGCTGCGGTCCTGCAACGTCATCCCCGCCTTCGCTCCACCCGCCTCTTCGAGATGATCCGGGCGCGCGGCTATCCCGGCTCCGCCGTCCAACTGCGTCGCTACGTGCGCACGGTGCGCCCCGCCCGCCAGCGCGAGGCCTACCTTCGGCTGCAAACTCTGCCGGCGGAGGAGGGCCAGGTCGATTGGGGTAACTTCGGCAAGCTCCGCATCGGAAACGCCACCCGCAACCTCTCCTGCTTCGTCTTCGTTCTCTCCTGGTCCCGGGCCATCTATGCCCGCTTCGCTCTCGATCAGACCCTGGAGAGCTTCCTGCGCGGGCACGTGGGCGCCTTCCGGTCCATGGGGGGCGTGGTCCGCTCCATCCTCTACGACAACCTCAAGTGTGTCGTGCTGGAGCGGATCGGGGATCATATCCGCTTCCATCCTCGTCTGCTGGACCTGGCCGGTCATTACCACTTCGCTCCCAAACCCTGCGCGGTCTACCGAGGAAACGAGAAGGGACGCGTCGAGAGGACCATCCAATACCTACGTTCCTCCTTCTTCGCGGCCCGCTCCTTCCGCTCCGTGGCCGACCTCAACTTCCAACTCGCCGTCTGGACCGCCACCGTCGCCCATGCCCGCAAGGTCCCGGGAGATCCCACCGGTCGTCTGGTGGCCGAAGCTCTGGAGGAGGAGCGTCCTCGCCTCCTTCCCCTGCCCGAGCATGACTTCGACTGCGATCACCTCCGCCCCGTCGCCGCCGGCAAGACCCCCTACGTGCGCTTCGACGGCAATGACTACTCCATCCCGCATGACCGGGTGGGCCGGGTCCTGACCCTGGTCGCTTCCGAACATCTCGTCCGCATCCTCGACGGCGCCGGCGAGATCGCTCGCCATACCCGCAGCTACGATCGCGGAGAAACGGTCGAGGATCCCGCTCACCTCGCCGCCTTGGCCCGGGAGAAACGTCACGCCCATGAGCTGCGCGGGCGCGATCTCCTCCGCACCAGTTGCCCCCAGGCCGACCCTTTCATCGATGCCCTGGCCCTGCGCGGGGAACCGCTGGCCGGCCACACCTCTCGCCTGCTCAAGCTGCTCGACCGTTACGGGGCCGCCGAACTCGACGCCGCCCTCGACGAGGCCCTCGCTCGCGGGGCCATCTCCGCCGTCTCCGTCGCTCACATCCTCGATCGACGCGCCCGCGCCCGACACCAGTCCCCGCCGCTGGACGTCGTGCTCCCCGACGACCCGCGGGTCCGCGATCTCCGGGTCACGCCCCACTCCCTCGCAGACTATGACGACCTCTGTTCCCCTATGGAAAGCGAGGCGGATCCACATGACTCCACTGACTGAACAGCTCGTCACTCTCGGCCTGCGCCACACCGCCGCTCACCTGGACGACACCATCGCCCTGGCCACCCGAAAACGTTGGAGTCCCACCCAGCTCCTGGAGTACATCGCGGAAACCGAGGACGCGGAACGCTCCCGGCGAAGCCTGGAACGGCGCCTGGCCCGCAGCAAGATCGGCCGCTTCAAACCCATGGCCGACTTCGACTGGGGCTGGCCCAAGAAGATCGATCGCGAGGCGGTCGAGGCCGCTTTGCAGCTCGACTTCCTGGGCGAGAACCGCAACCTCGTTCTGGTGGCCCCCCAGGGCCTGGGCAAGACCATGATCGCTCAGAACGTCGCCTATCAGGCCGTCCTGGCCGGTCACTCCGTCCTCTTCCTCACGGCGGCTCAGCTTCTCCTCGACCTTTGCTCCCAGGAATCCGCCCGCGCCCTGGACGCCAAGCTCCGTTACTACAGCAACACGACAGTCCTGGCCCTGGACGAAATCGGCTACCTCTCCTATGACAGTCGCAACGCCGACCTGCTCTTCCAGATCGTCAGCCGCCGCTACGAAAGGAAGAGCCTCATCCTGACCACCAACCTGGCCTTCAGTCAGTGGCCCGGCATCTTTCCCAACGCCACCTCCGCCACCGCCCTGATCGATCGGGTCGTCCACCATGCCGAGATCATCCCCATCGAAGGAGAGAGCTTCCGAAAGCGAGAGGCGGAGGCGGCCCAAAGAGGACGCCGAACAAGCCGGCGGCATGATCAAATCGCCGGTCCAAAAAACAACGCTCCGGGGTGACCGCCAACAGTCATCGACGGGCTGCCCGAGACGCACGCCACCCGGGAGTTCGCCAACCGCCACGGATCCAAGGTGTTCATGAACTTCTTCAACGAGCATCAGCGGGGCGCCCCGCGCTGGGACGAAGAAACGTCCGTGGTGCAGCTCAATCGCACCGAGGCTCTGGATATGTCCCGGGCGGCGGTGCGGGAACGAAAGCTCGTCCTGCCGAGCCGCTCACCCCGGATCGAGGAGTTCGCGCAGCACCTGGCGGCCGACGCCAAGGTCTTGGATGAGGACGAGGAGACGGGGGTCAAGAAGTACCGCTACGTCAAGACGGGGACCAACCACTTCTCCCTGGCCTTCACCTACGCCTGGCTGGCGGCCATGAGGCCCGACGGCTGCATCCATGATCCTTCCGACCTCGGGGTGGTTCGCGACCGGATGAGCGAGGACTGGAGACTGGCCTTCGGTGCGGGGCGAGGGTCGCAAGGCCTGGCCTCGGTCCTTGGCATTTCGGGTGACTTGTCCTGGTCCGATCCCTGGAACTGAAAGAGCGATCGCAGGCTCAACAGGCCAGGTCGCGGATCCCGTTCCGGAGTTCTTCGTCCGAGGGATGGGTGTAGATCACGGTGGTCAAAGGGCTGGCGTGGCGGGCGAATCGTTGGGCGAGGAAGAGGTCGTGGGAGGCGCGGTACACACTACTCACCGCGGTGTGTCGCAACCCGTGGAAGGGATAGAGCCGATCGAATCCCGCGAGCCCCTGCCAGGTCCGGAACAGCACCTGCAGGCGCCGGGGGGAGATGCGCCGGCGGGATTGCCCGCAGAAGAGCGGCGCGTCCGGACGGATCCGCTCCCCGCGCTCCAGCTTGTACCGCCAGAACCGCCGGAGCTTCGGCTCCAGCGCATCGGGCAGGAAGACGTCCCCGGCCCGGCCACGCTTCGCGATCTCGGCTCGCACCCGGACCCGGAGCCGGGGCTGGCCGGTGGGGAAGAAGACGTCGCCCACGTCCAGGCCGACCAGCTCCGAGAGCCGCAGGCCCGTGCCGAGGGCGAGGGAGAAGACGAGGTTGTCCCGCACGTGGCCGGCGGTCGCCGCCAGGAGCGCTTGCGTCTCGTCGCGGGTCAGGGTCTGCGGGCTCAGGTGGGGCATGGCATCCTCCGGAGCCCAAGGGTGGCGCTGTCGGGCGACAGTTCAAGGGAATCCTGCCGCAGACGCGGCACCGATCTGGCGGCGGGGACGAAACGGGAGCAGAATCCGGGCAGGACGGGCGCGTCGATCGAAGCAACACGACTGAATCCGCCGGCAAATTCGGCCGGCCACGGGCGGCGCGCCCGCTTCCCAAATCTCCTGAACTGGCGGCCCGCTCCACCCTCCGTTTCGCGGCATGGGGTCCCGCGGACTTATCCGTTTCGCGGCATGACCCTTTTTCGTTTCTTCCGTTTGGCGGCATCGACCATTTTGGAGTTATCCGTTTGGCGGCATCGGTTTTGGCGAAATCCGGTCAAACGGCAGGGTGCAAGCTCTTCGTCGGAGGCACGTAACTCTTTGCCTCCACGCAGGTAAGGGGATTTGTGCCTGCCTCAGAGGCGGGTGAAAACGCGACTTTCGGGGCCAAAACGTGCCGTTTAGATGCCCATTCCGCCGGGAAGGCCCCGGAACTGCCCCTGTCTCGCCTCCGGGAACCCGCCCGGCCGCGCCCGGAATCGCCGAAAGGTGCCGTCTGGCTGCCGGACCTCGCGCCCACCGCGTCCAGAATCGCCAGGAACTGCCGCCCAGATGCCGCTTGGGCGTCGTGGTCTGAGCCAGTCACGCACTGCTTGTAGAACTGCCGCTCAGATGCCAGTTTCATATTTATATGAAAATAGGTAAAGTAGCTTGCACCCTGATCACCCGGCGATGGTCTTGGCGAGATCCCGGAACCGTTCGATCGGGGAAGCATATCCGATCGGACTGAGGATCGTTCGACGCAGAATGATGTCCGAGGTGGGACGGGTTGAGTGGCGCCCTGAACCGGGGATCCGCGATGTAAGCCTCGATTTGGTAGGCGAGGTCGTTCATGCATCCGAGGACGACCCTGCTGTTCGTCCTTGTAATGACAGTATCAGACCAGAGGAGCATCAGCCTGTGCCGAGCGTCCGCGGGAAATCCCTCATCGACGAGCGAGCGCTGGAGGTTTTCCGCGAACACGCTATCGAAAGCAGCGAAGTCGTCGGCGACGAGGCCATGCGCAACGAAGGAGTAGTACGTTGTTGCGTGGGTGAACAGAACCGTCCTGCGTCGTTCGAGCCACAGGAGGTTGGCGAACCAGCTGGCGCCGAGCGGATCGTCGCCGCCTTCTGGCGAGCAACGCGGGTGTGACCGGAGTTCCCGAAGTAGCTTGACAGTGCAGCGGAGGACGAGCATGGTTGCGATCCTCAGATTAGACGGTGGAGTCAGCGCCGTTGGTTGGGGCACAGCCGGCCGTCGCCCGATTCTCCCGCCCCTTGCAGGCCGAGGCAAGGGGTTCCCGGGAATCGAGGCCAAGCGGGACCGGAGGCGAATCCCGTGGCCGGATGGGGCATAACGGAGGAAGACTGGTGGTCCTGCAGGCAGGTGGTGGCCTGGCCGATCCCCTTGCACCCTATTCCATTCCGGCTGATACTCCTGGCCAACCGACCGGACACGGCTCGAGGCCCAGGTGATCCTGGGTGGGCTCCGGCGGGTGGGACGCCCTCAGTTCATGGGCAGAGGTGGCGTTGACCGAGAGCATCGTCGAACGATACCTGACCGATCTCAGGGAGATTCGGGCGACCGGATCCAACGTGCCGGAGACCTCCTTCTATCCCGCCCTGGAAGGGCTGCTCACAGAGATCGGGAAAGGGCTGTCCCCGAAGGTCCGCTGCGTGATCAGCCTGGCCAACCGCGGGGCCGGATTGCCGGATGGGGGGCTGTTCACCGCGGACCAGTTCCGGCGGAAGGAACGTGATCCTCGGACAGGGGCGGGTTCGCTTCCCGACGAGGGTCCGGCCCGGGGCGTCATCGAGGCGAAGTCACCGAGCGACGAGGTAGAGCGCATCGCGGAATCCGAGCAGGTCGGGCGGTACTGGCAGCGCTACGGAATGGTGCTGGTCACGAATTTCCGCTCGTTCGCGCTGATCGGCAAAGACGAATCCGGGCGGCCCCGAGCACTTGAGTCGTTCTCGTTCGCAGACTCGGAGAAGGATCTCTGGCGCGTGGCAGCTCATCCACGGAAGGCGGCCGCCGAGTGGGGCGAGCGCATGGTGGAATACCTCCGGCGCGTGATGTTGCACAACGCTCCCTTGGCAGCCCCGCAGGATGTGGCAGCCATCCTCGCATCGTACGCTCACGACGCCCGCCTGCGGCTTGAGCAAGTTGATCTTCCCGCCCTTGGGGGACTTCGGCAGGCGCTCGAAGAGTCCCTTGGTCTGAAATTCGAGGGGGAAAAAGGCGACCACTTCTTTCGCTCCACGCTCGTTCAGACCCTCTTCTATGGCGTGTTCTCCGCATGGGTTCTATGGGCACGGAGGCAGGACGCCGAGCCTGCCAAGAAGGGCTCCTTTCCCGAAAGTGTGATTACGGGAGCGGGAGGTCACCGCATCCATGCCGAATGGCTGTGACATAGGTGTCGACCGTGCGATAGCCGAAGGCCCGGTGGCTGACGACCTTGACCTTGTTGTTCATTCCCTCGAGCGCCCCGTTGGTCACACGGAGCCGAGCCCACGGCAGGATCCCAAACATGTGCTTGCGGACCATGCGGGCGAAGTGTTGAAACGGTTGCAGCCGGCTGTGACTCGCCCACCAGAGCCAGTGTGCAAGGTAGCGCGCGGCCCAAACCGGACTCCGGTAGTCCCAGAAGCACTGGAAGGCTTCCTTCAGGTAGTAGGCCCGGACGATGGGTACGTTCTTCCGGCAGAGTGCCGACAGTCGCGTCTTTTCCTCGCGGTCGAGATTCCAAGGGTTCTTCAGCCAGAGCCAGCGTGTTTTCTTGAAGGCCCGCTTCTCCGCTCCCCGGAGCAGGCGCCAGCACTCCCTGCGCACGTCGTCCACCGCCCGGTTGAGATGTTGCACGATGTGGAAGCGGTCGAAGACGATGGTCGCCCGGGGCAGGGCTTGGCATACGGCCTCGACATAGGCTCCCCACATGTCGCAACAGACCACCGCGATCGAGCGGCCACGGCGCGGTCCCAACCAGGCGAGGAACCTCTTCATGGTCTCGCCGTCCCGGTTCTCCCCGATCCAGACCAGCGTGCCTCGCTCCAGGTCGTAGATCAACGTCAGGTAGCGCTGCCCCTTGCTCCGCGAGACTTCGTCGATCCCAATCCAATGAAGAGGACGCCACCTCCGCCGCTTCAGTCCCCATGCCACCGCCGATCGCACCGCCGCCGCCACGGCCTTCCAGTCGAGCCCGAAATGCGCGGCTGTTTCCTTCCAGGAAAGCTGCCGAGAGAGCTGGGCGATCACCCTCGAAAGTCCGTGGGTAATGCGCTGCCAGGGACCCGCCCAGATCAGGTGCTCGATCCGTGGACCACACGCCGGACAGAGCAACCGGACGGGAGCGTAGCGGAGCACGAGCTCCCGATCTCGGATCCGCAGGTCCCGCCACTCCCGCTCGCGGCGCCGGCTGTGGATCTTGCTCGTCTCCCGTGAGCAATGGCTGCACCTCAACCGCCGGTTCGGGATCCGTTCAATCACGGCCACCAGCCGGTTCTCCTCTTCGATCACCTCCCGGACGCGATGGGCTTTCAACCCCAGGCCCTTTCTGATACATGTCTCCAGGCGCATCGGCTCCTGCCCTCCTTCCGTAGATTGAGAACTCCACGAAAGGTAGCAGATCAAGCCGGTGCGCTATGTCCCCCAAACGGTTAGGCCAATCACACTTTCAGGAGAGCACCCCCAAGAAGCAGGCCTTTCGGGACGCGCTTCGCGAAACGGGAGCACCGCACGCGGCCGGTCCCTTCAATTGGCAGCTGGCGCACTGGCTGCTGCGGGTACCGATGCTGCGGGCTCTGTACGTTCAGGTCGCCGAGCCCGACCGGCTCGGCCCGCTGGATCTGATCGAGACGCTGGACTGGACTGCCGCCGCGCTCAATCGCGTGGATCGCGCGGCGTTCTTCCGGTCCTTCGACGAGGGGCACGCCGTTCAGTACTTCTATGAGCCCTTCCTGCAGTCGTTCGATCCGGAACTCCGCAAGGAACTCGGCGTGTGGTACACCCCAGAGGAGATCGTTCGGTACCAGGTCGAACGCGTGGACGCCGTCCTGCGCTCCGAGTTGGGCCTTGCCGACGGCCTGGCGGACCCGAAAGTCGTCGTCCTCGATCCTTGCTGCGGCACCGGGGCCCACCTGCGGGCCGTCCTCCGCCGCATCGCCGCCACCCTGCGGGACAAAGGCGGAGACGCCCTGGTCGCGAACGATCTCAAGAGAGCCGCCATGGATCGCGTCTTCGGCTTCGAGATTCTGCCCGCGCCGTTCGTCATTGCTCATCTCCAACTCGGTCTGGAACTCGAAACACTCGGCGCGCCGCTGAGCGACCGAAGCGACCCGCCCGAACGCGTCGGAGTCTACCTGACGAACGCGCTCACTGGATGGGAACCCCCCAAAGAGAAGCCGAAGCAGATTACCTTCCCGGGATTCGACGAGGAGCGGGACGCGGCCGAGAGAGTAAAGAAGGAAAGGCCGATTCTGGTCATTCTCGGCAATCCGCCGTAGAACGGATTCGCCGGAGTTGCCGTGGCGGAGGAACGCGACTTGTCCCAGGCGTACCGTACCGGCCGGCGCGCGCCCGCGCCACAAGGTCAGGGACTCAATGACCTTTACGTGCGTTTCTTCCGCATGGCCGAGCGCTGCATCACGGAAAAGGGCAGAGGAGTCGTCTCCTTCATCAGCAACTACTCGTGGCTCGACGGGCTGTCATTCACCTGCATGCGGGAGAGATATCTCGATGAGTTTGATGAGATCCTCATCGACTGCATGAACGGGGACAAGTATAAGACGGGTAAGCTGACTCCGGACGGGGAACCCGATCCAAGCGTGTTCTCCACGGAGCTCAACCGCGAGGGCATCCAGGTCGGCACGGCCATCGCGACACTCATCAAGAGAGGTTCACGGTCAGGCGAGACCACTTCCGCCGCAGTTCGATTTCGCCACTTCTGGGGGAAGAACAAGCGCCAGAACCTGCTGGCGGCGACCGTTGACGACTACGAGCCCGTATCCCCTCGTCTGGAGATGGGGCTGACGTTCAACCCGGTGAGAAACGTCGAGGCATACTTCGGGTGGCCATTGCTGCCGGAGCTCTTCCCTGTATCTTTTCCCGGGGTCAAGACCAGCCGCGACGATGTCGTCGTGGATATCGACCGCGACCGGCTAGTGAAGCGGATGAAGGACTACTTCTCATCGGAGATCACGCACGAGCAAATGCGTCAAATATCGCCATCGGTCATGACCAGCACCAACCGGTTTAGGGCGGAGGCGGTGCGGGATCACCTCCGCGAGCGCGGCTTCCTTCCGAAGAACATCATCCGGTGTTGCTATCGGCCCTTTGACGTTCGCTGGCTTTACTGGGAACCCGAGACCAAGTTGCTCGACGAGAAGCGCAGCGAGTACTTTCCTCATGTGGATAACGGGAACCTGTGGTTGAGCGCGGGACAGCACAATCGCAAGGAAGATTTCTATCAGCCGCAGTTCACGCGCGTGCTTGCGGACCATCATATCGTAGAGTCGAACGTCGGCATGTTTCCCCTTTATCTCCTGAGGACGGCCGGCACCGGCACGCTCATCGAGAGAGCACGAAGCAGAGCGAATCTCAGTAGCGGGGCGGCGGCCTATCTCGAAGAGACAGGTGGGGTCGCGGAAGACGTCTTCTTCCACACGTTGGCGATCCTGCACGCGATGGCATACCGCGCGGAGAATGCCGGGGCGTTGCGGCAGGACTGGCCGCGGATCCCGCTTCCGAACGCGAAGGCCTCACTGACCGCTTCGGCAGCCCTCGGTCGGCAGGTGGCCGCTCTGCTTGACACGGAAGCACCTGTGGCGGGTGTCACCGCCGGAAAGATCCGGGACGAACTGAGGAGCATCGCGGTCTTTCAGCGAGTTGACGGGAAACCGGCGAAGCCGGAGAAGGGCGATTTGGACCTGACCGCCGGATGGGGCCACGGGGGCAAGGGCGGCGTCACAATGCCTGGGAAAGGCAAGATGCTCCGTCGAGCCGACAGCGGCTACGACGTGTTCCTGAACGATGTGGCCTGCTGGCGAAATGTGCCTGAAGCCGTCTGGGCGTACACGATCGGCGGGTATCAGGTCATCAAGAAGTGGCTGTCGTACCGCGAGAAGGTGCTCCTCGGCCGGGGGCTCTCACCCGAGGAGGTCCGCTACGTGACGGAGATGGCGCGCCGCTTGGCCGCCCTGATCGCCCTCCAAGCGGAACTCGACGCCAACTACAAGGCCGTCGCCGCAGACACCGTCGCCTGGGACACGTTGAAGAAGAAGAGCCAGTGAGCCGTCGTGAACCCACCGATAGGGCAGGAGCGGGCCACGCAGACGGTCCTGGAGCAGGCGGAGGTGCTGTCGGGGGTATGGGCATCGGGGTAACGATGCAGATGGATCCAAAGGGCATCTGACCCAAGGTGGACGATGGACAAGATAACCACGACAATCAAACGAGAATGGTTGTGCGAGATCGCTGCCGGGCGGAAACGGGTCGAATACCGGGAGGCGAAGCCGTATTGGACTAGGCGATTGTCCGCCGTTCGAGTATCGTTCCAGCTACGGCTCATCAATGGGATGAACCCGAACGCTCCGGAAGTAACCGTGATTATACGACGCGTCCGAAAGAACCGGCGGTCCCGGCAGTATGAACTCCACCTGGGAAAGGTTGTCGACATTTGTCATTGGGATGTTCGGCTCGAAAGGCCGATTACCGCCGGGCAACGCTCTGTGCTCCCGCTGAGAGGTCCCCGAATCCGGAGGCCGATGACGCCGCAGGTGCTCCGGACCAGAATCGGTCGGCTGCCCGCTTTGCCCCCGATCACAGCGGCACTTGAACGGGCACTGAGCAGGCAAGGCACCGAAGGAAGCAAGCGAGCCTGGTATTCCTCGCAAAGGGAACACTGGCTCGGCTGGCTGGGTGAATACAGCGGACCGGGAGCCTATGGCCGGCGCGATTGGCGTCGAACGGCGGAATACGTGTACAACCACATTGTGTGCCCTCCCATGGTGTTGTGGCTATGCGAAGCATCGGGGATTCCAAGGCACAGGGTAAGTCAGGCCAAGCGAGCTGCTCTCTCGGCGAAGCAGAGCTTTGCCGCGCAGGCAGCGGCGGTCCGGAGGGTCATTCCTTGGGCGCAGGTCGAGGAAAAGCTCATCGGGAGGGTAGGGTCGGCATCAAGTTAGGCCTCCTAGATCGTAGACAGTGTCCCTTCGGCACCGGTGCGTAGGCGCGTCGATTCCCGGGATTCCGCTGGGATTGGCCGGGGCGCCGCCGTCCGGTGGCGTGTCTCGGTCCCGGGTGGCAGGGAGGCGGGGCGTGAAAGGAGAGAAGCCGGGCTACCCCGGCGGGCCTGTCGCCGGCGCGCTGGTGCCCAGTGCGTCTCGATAGTTCCAGGGCATCCAGCCGGAGGGGTTGGCGGCCGTCTCGCGGGGGTGTCGGAGAACATCGACGAGATAGCGGAAGGGATCGGCCCCGCTGAGCTCGGCCGTGTGGATCAGGCTCATGAAGAGGTCCCCCACCCGGGCGCCGTTCTGCGTCTTGTAAAAGAGGGAGTTCTTGCGGTGCACAATGGCGCGCTTCAGAGCTCTTTCGCAGATCGTGTTATCAAGGGGTGCGCCGGGTTTCCTGAGGAACAACGTGAGCTTGTCCCAGTGCTTTTCCATATAGGAGATGGCGTCGCCCAGGCCCGAGTTCGGCTCGACCAGGTGCTCCTCGAACTGCTCCCGGCCCCACGTCCTGAGCTTCTCCATGATGGGTCCGCTCTGGTCCCGGTGAAAGGCGAGGCGCTCCTCGGTTCCCATCTTCCGCTCGCGAGCGAGAGCGTCGTTCCGGTAGACCGCGCGCAAAGTCTCGAACACGTAGCGGCATTCGTCGGGGAAGCGATCGGCCACCTGGACGAAGTTCCTCCTGGCATGGACGAGACAGCTCCCCACGATCGTCTCAAAGTCTCCGCTGGTGTTCCGGGAGAGCGCATCGCACATCTGGATGGGCGGGGACAACTCCTCCGCCCGTCGCTTCAGCACCTGCTCCAGGTTCTCTCCCGCGTGCTTGCGACCGGTGAAGAAGAGCGCCATCCGGTGCTCTCCCGTCCGTGAGACAATCCCGGAGGTGAAGATCCCGGTGCGCTCCTTGGGATCCTTTTCGGGTTCCGGCCGGCCGACGGCCTCCACGTCGGGATCGGCCTCCGTTTCCCCCACGAGATCCGTTCGGATGCCTGGCATCACCTCTCGGTTCGACGACTTCATCAGCTCGAGAACCTTCATCGTGGTGTCGTCATTGTAGAAGACCTCCCCCTGGGCGGCCTGTCGGATGAGCTCCTCATGAACCGGTTCGAGCGCTTTGGCGCCGCCGGCCACCAGTTCCCATTGCGTGGCGGCGGGCAACGGGATGCCCAGGCTGCCCTCCAGCTTCTCCAACCGGTTGAAAGGAAGGCCGCAACCGTAGCGGAGAAGTCCGATCATAGCCGTGGCCGATTCGTCGTACTTCGCCGTACCGACCCCCGGGGGCGGTTCGGCCGAGAAAACCTGGCCGCAGGCGTTGCAGCGGAGGCGCTCCAGCTCGAAGACCGAAGCTTGCAAGGGAGCCATCCCCGTGATCCGCAGCAGAGAGGCCGGTTCGTTCTGCAGGTACACCTTCCCGCGGCCGCACTCGGGACACCCGGCGCCGTGCGTCAGCGACGCGTGCGGCACCGGCACCTTCTTCGCGCCCCAGTAGGCTTCCACTCCATGGCGGCCGTGCCCATGAGGCTTCACGGCCGATGCTTCCTTCGACGGCGAGCCGGTCGCGCCGGCCTCTCCACCGGCGGCGGCATGGCCCTCGAACACGTCCCGGAGCACCCGGCTCGTCTTCTCCGTGCTCGGCCCGAAGAGCAACCGCCGCAGCCGATCGATCGAGGTCCCCTTCGACTCCAGCTCCCGGGTCAGAAAGCCCAGCGTATCCACCGCTGCCCTCAGCTTCCCGTGCTCCTCCGCATTCAAAGCCCCTTCTCGGGTCCGCTCGAGGATCGCCTCCAGTTCCTTCCACTCGACCTCGCGGCGCCGCATCTCTCGTCGATTCATGCCGACCTCGTGAGGTGTTCCCGAAAGTGCCGGGTCAGCGGATAGACAAGCACATCCTTGCGCGGACGGTTGGGCCGACCGGTCTGGTCGTTCTTGCCCCGACCCGTCGTTTGACCCACGCAGATCCAGTTCGCCGCCCGGTAACAGGTGCCGCGCCACCGGGTGCGGTCGACGAAGGTCTCAGCCAGGTGAACCGGATGGTGGTACCACCACTCCCATTCCCCCGGAAGCATCCGTACCATCCGACCGAGCAGATGGGACGCCAGAATGCGGGACTTCCACCCAGGGCAGGATGAGGAACCGGCTGTTGTAGCCGACGAAGCGGATGTTCTCGCGCCGGGCCTGAGCCGACCAACCGATGAACCGATCCCGCGGGCCGAGATGGCGGGGCGCCGAGGTCCAGAGAAAACAGGCCACCGGCCGGCCGGCCGCGAAGACCAGGTGCTTCAGGTGCTCGCCCACCGGTCGCGTGAAGCCGAGGTAGTGATGTCTTCGGATCAGGCCGTCGAACCTTCGCTCTTCCTCGGTCCGCCGCACCTGACGGAAAGTCAACGAACCCAGTTCCGCCAACGAACCGCGGATCGGCGGGGCTTCCCACGGAAGAAGCGTCGGCTCCGGTGACGGCCGCGATCGGTCGGGCATCTTCATGCGCGGCGGCGGCAGCGTGATCTCGCCCGCACGGTCCAGGGCCAGGAGCAACCCGCGGCAGACACCATCGCGCGGGTATCCGTTCGGTTGCATCCAACCCCAGGCCGCGCACAGTTCGAGCGACAGGGCGCGCCGACTCGCACTCGGGTTCTTCGCCAGAAGCTCGCGGACCAAGAGCACATCCGACTCGGTGATCGGACGGCCTCGATACTGCAGAACCGTGCTCATGCGGAAGGGAATAACCGAGGGCGGAAAAGAACGCAAGAGAAAAAACGATCGCCGGAAGAAAAGAGGGGGGCGCCCAGTCTCACGCCCCCACCGTGACCCGACGCCAGATCGGCGCCGCCCGGGTCGAACCGGGATCTCCGCCGGAGAAGAGCACCGCCAGCTCGTGCGCCCGCATCGAGCTCGCCCGCTCCTTCTCGTCCGCGGGCCACCAGCGGAATCGGCCGCTCGAGAGACGCTTGTAGCAAAGCCAAAAGCCTTGGCCGTCGTACACGATCACCTTGAGGCCCGTCCCACGACGATTGCGGAACACAAAGACCGTGCCGGAGAACGGATCAGCCTTGAGGACGCTCCGACACACGCGCGAGAGACCGTCGATGCCGCAGCGGAAATCCGCCGGTTCCACCGCCACCAAGACCCGCATCTGCGGGGTGATCTGGAGCATCAGCGTTGCTTCCAGAGAGCGGCGGCCAGGACCAGCACCTCCGCACGTTCGTGGGTCGACAACCGGACGACGAGCCGGGAACCGTCGGCTCCCCAGAGCTCCACCGCCGGGCCGTCGATCGTGGATCGCCCGAGCAACGACTCCGCGCCGAGTTCGACGAACCGAGTCGGTCCTCTCTTCTCCGCGCCTGCCTCGGCGCCGGCGACCCTCCGCTTCAGGGCGCCGTAGTCGAGACGCAAGGCCCGCGAGATGGGAGCGATGCCGTGCAACCGCGCCAGGAAAACCGCGGCTTCCCACAGCTTCTCCGGCATCGCCCGCGAATCGCGATGCCGACGCCAATGCTCGATGCGGGTCCGAAGCCCATGCACCCGGGCGGGGAGTGCTCCGTCCTTCCTTGCCATGAGTCGTCCTCCTTTGGGTCCGTCCACGACTCATGACGGTAGGGGGAGGCTACGCGCGAATCACGCAGCCGGGCCGAAGGGACACCGCCGAGAATCAGGTCCTGAAGGAAGCCCACGGCAAGAGACGGATCCGGCTCAACGACGACCAGCGGCGGCGTTTGGCGGTCAAGGGCAAGATCCTCGGCCGAAGGCTCCTCGGCGAGATCGGCAGCGCCTTCACCCCCGACACCATCCTCCGCTGGCACCGCCAGCTGGTCGCCGAGAAATGGGATTTCAGCGATCGCCGCACGGCGGTTGGGCGTCCCCGCGTCAGGCCAGAGATCGTCGACCTCGTCCTGCGCATGGCTCGGGAGAATCCGACCTGGGGCTACGTCCGGATCCAGGGCGCCCTGGCCAACCTCGGGCACAAGATCTCCGACACCACCGTCGGCAACATCCTCCGGGAGCACGGGATCGAGCCAGTGCCGGAGCGAAAACGGCGATCGACCTGGAGGGAGTTCCTCGAGGCGCACTGGGACGTGCTGGGCGCGATCGACTTCACGACGATCGAGGTCTGGACCAGATCGGGGCTCGCGTATGGTCAAACTACTCAGCCGAGCCCCAACTTCCGATCCCTGAATCGGTTGCGGTCCAGATCCCGCCACCAATTTCGGCCGGTTGACGGCCCGAATCCTGTGCACGATGCTTCCCCTTTTCCCTTTCGCGAATCGGACCGCCCATGGAATTCATCCTTCAGCCCTGGCACCTCCTCCTCACCATCCTCGCCGGCCTCATCAACCGGGAGCAGCAAGGTGTCATCGAGTACCTGCGCGCCGAGAATCAGGTCCTGAAGGAAGCCCACGGCAAGAGACGGATCCGGCTCAACGACGACCAGCGGCGCCGTTTGGCGGTCAAGGGCAAGATCCTCGGCCGAAGGCTTCTCGGCGAGATCGGCAGCGCCTTCACCCCCGACACCATCCTGCGCTGGCGCCGCCAGCTGGTCGCCGAGAAATGGGACTTCAGCGATCGCCGCGCGGCGGTTGGGCGTCCCCGCGTCAGACCAGAGATCGTTGACCTCGTCCTGCGCATGGCTCGGGAGAATCCGACCTGGGGCTACGTCCGGATCCAGGGCGCCCTCGCCAACCTGGGCCACAAGCTCTCCGACACGACGGTCGGAACCATCCTCCGGGAGCACGGGATCGAGCCAGTGCCGGAGCGAAAACGGCAATCGACCTGGAGGGAGTTCCTCGAGGCGCACTGGGACGTGCTGGGCGCGATCGACTTCACGACGATCGAGGTCTGGACCAGATCGGGGCTCGTCACCTTCTACCTGCTGTTCGTCATGGAGGTGGCCAGCCGCCGTGTCCACATCGCCGGCTGCACGACCAACCCGGACGAACGTTGGATGAAGCAAGTCGCGAGGAACCTGACCGACTCGTACGACGGATTCCTCGCCAGCACCCGGTACGTACTCATGGATCGCGACGGGAAGTTCAGCGCGGCGTTCCGGTCGATTCTCAAGGACGCGGGCGTCCAATCGGTCCGGCTGCCGGCGCGGTCGCCGAATCTGAACGCACACCTCGAGCGATTCATGAGGAGCCTGAAGGCGGAATGCCTCGATCGCATGATCTTCTTCGGGGAAGCGTCGCTGCGACGGGCGACCAACGAGTTCCTGGCGCACTATCACGGGGAGAGAAACCACCAGGGGCTGGGCAATCGGCTGATCGAACCGGGCGAGGAAGTCGGCCGGGCAGCCGGCCGGATTCAGTGCCGGAAACGCCTCGCCGGCATGCTGCGCTACTACTACAGGACGGCGGCGTAGGGTCATTGGCGCCGAAAACACGGATCGTGGTTCGACAAATCGGGTGGAGATCCGCGTCCAAGAAGGATCGTCGACGCTCCGATTCGGCTCGAAGGTGCCTGGATCCGGCTGGAAATCGGTTGCGTGGACCACCGCAAGCCACGGCATTGATCGATCTTCGGCCTCGTTCGGATTTCTTTACCATACGCGATCGAGTTTCCAACCGAGGACAACTGGAGAAAGAGGACTCGGTCATCGCGATTCATCTGCAACAACTGCGCACCTGTGATCGAGAATTGCTTGACCTTCATCCCTGCTCCACCTCATGGGTTTGACGGCCAGAGGACCGTTCCTTGTGGTTACATGGGAAAAGCGAAGCACTTCGATCGTGGAGTGTCACGCGGCCACTTTCGAAATCGGATCCGAATGGCCCCCGGTTCCCCCCAGGTCGTTCACCAGATCGCCCGAGAGAACCGAGAGGGAGAGAGTTCCGGGGTCTGACGGTCGAATTCGACGGGTTCGAAACGGTGATCGTTCGCGACGGTTCCGGAACAGAGAGTCCGGCCCGAACGGCCGGCGTCGTAAACGCCTCAGAAAACGCGGGACTTGGACGGGCGAGGGTGGTCAATTCACGGGGCTGGGCGTCAACCGAAATCGCCGTAACTGATTGTACAGAAATAAGATGGCTCCCCATTTTACCCTGTTTACGAACCACTCTCTGCCGCTGGGGCAACTACTCTCTGTCCGGTAAGACCTTGCAGCACAGATGGTTCCGGGAGAGAGCAGAGCCAGCACCTGAAAATGGGAGGCCATTATATTCATGCACCTTGCGGGCGGTGACGGCCCGACCCGGAAGCCGACGGCGCTCGGCTTAAGATCACGCCTTGTCAAGTGCCTGGGACGGAAACCAGCGGGACCGCCCCAGCCTCCATGCGCCGGGGCCTCTGCTTGTCGCCCGATTCGACGTCCCGTCAACGCCTTCCTCGCCCGCTTTTGGATGCCCGTCCAGCGACCCGGTCCTCGCCCACACTTGCAGCCCGAACGATTCCGCTTGAGGTAGGAAGTCTCCGTCCCTATGCTCTTCTCGGACGAAGAGACGGTTGCTCCGGTGGGACCACGGAGCAGCTCGCCTGGTCTTCTGGTCGTGCGCGCCCGGAGTGCGCACCCGGGGTGACGAGGTTGCCGTGAGTGTTCCTGGTCGCCAGAAGTCTGAATCGCTTGCCGACTTTTCAACTCGGCGTCGTCGCGGCCGTGCGCCCAGGGCGGCTCGATACCGCAAACGAGAGCAAGGCTCCTCGCGTGGCCCACCGGCGCATCCTACGACATCCCCTCCCTGGCCAAACACATCTTGCTCGGGGGCCAGAATCAAAGTGTCCGTTGGCCCGGTCGTCATGGACCACGGTTGCGAGTCTTCCGCGGCGGTCCAGAGGGGAGGGTCCAGTGAAAATCACGGGGCTGTCGATTGGAATTCTCGTCATGGTGCCTACACTCGCGCTGGCCGGCCCGAACGCCGGCGGGGTGCTTCTCGTACACTCTGCAAACCTCGTCCTCGGACAACCGAGCGAATGCGGTCTCGGGGTCGCTCCAGACTCGTGCGGTGGAGTCGTAGCGGAGATCGACAACTCGAGCCCCGATTCGCTCAGGGTCTGGAAGGTCTACGCCGCCTTCCCGCCAGGGTCCAGTCCACGCCTCAAGGGTCTGACATTTGGCATCGATTACGACGACTCCTACGGGGACTCCACCGGAGTCGTCATCCGCGCGCTCGGTCCCTGTGCGGACTTCCAGCTTGCCATGAACGGCTGGCCGGGCGACAGCACTGGCACCTCCATCTTGTGGAACAGCGCCCAGACCGGCCTGATGACCGAGTGCTAC
>CAWHYG010000006.1:0-730982 GCA_963833505.1 Candidatus Eiseniibacteriota bacterium
CCCGGGCAGGACTTGAACCTGCAACCCTGCGGTTAACAGCCGCATGCTCTACCATTGAGCTACCGAGGAGCAACGAACTACTGATCCATCGATCGGCCGGAGAGCCCGCGTCCTGAATGGCCGCGACGCCCGAACCTCGACGCCAGACCGGCATTGTAGGAGACGGCAAATCCTCTGTCAACCGGGACGATCTCTCAGGCCGGGGCCGCCGGCCTGGCGACCCACCCGTCCCGCCCGCTACAGCACCACGACCCGCCGGCTCGCCTCCGCTTTCCCGGCCTGGACCCGCAGCGCATAGACCCCCGAGGCCGCCCGCGCCCCGGCGTCCGTCCGTCCGTCCCACTGGATCTCATGCGCGCCCGCCGTCATCGGCCCGGAGGCCAGCGTCCGAACCAGGCGCCCGGAGATGTCGTACACCCCGGCCATGACCGTCCCGGCCGAAGCCACGCGAAGCGAAGCCCGGATCGGCCCCGCCACGACGCCAAGCGGATTGGGCGCCGGGGCCGACAGCTCCAGGGCCGCCGGACCCTCCGCAAGGCCGCGACCATCCACGCCGGACGGTATGGGCTGAAGCGCCACGTTCAGCTCGGTGGGCGCGCCGCTCGTCGCCACCACCTTCGAGATCGTCTTCGTCTGGAAGTTGTCGGCGGCGAAGGTCATCGTGTAGGTCCCGGGCAGAAGCAGGCGGTGATAATCGCCGAGCCCGGAATCCGTATAGATGTGCTTTCCGATCTCGACCACGTTGACTTCGGCCAGAAGCGGCTGGCCATTCGAGGCGTTCGTGACGATGCCCTCGACCATCCCTCCCTGGAGCGTGCGCCCCATGTACCAGAGCATGGCATCGCGGTTGTCGCTCCAGCAGGCGTCCATGGCGGAGTAGGCCGGCCACTTGGTTTGATCGATCTCGGCCGTGATGTCCATCTCGTTCCGCCAGTTGTAGCACCAGTCCTGCATGCCGCCGTGGACGATGTACCACTGCGCACCGTTGATGACCCCGTGCACTCCGATTCCGCCGTCGCCGTTCCACATCGGAGGATTCAGGACCGAATACCCATCGGCGATGCTCCAGATGAGATCATTGTCGGGCGGCAGCGTGTACTGGCAGTCCCACGGCAGATTCAGGACCAAAGAGCCGCTGTGATAGTTGGCGGAGAGGATGAAGGTGTGCGCGTAGCCGAAGTACATGTGGGCCTGCGTCTCGGGCTCCCTCCCGGAGGGGTTGTCGTTCGGGTCGGTGATCGGATCGGGGAAGTTCCGGTTCAGGTCCACGCCATGGTAGTTGTACCGGGTGCCGTTCACGTAGCCGTCGGGATTGCTCAGGGGCAGGAACCACAGCTCGGCCGAGTTGACCAGATTGGTCACGGTGGGATCGATCCCGTAGTTGTCCGTCAGGTAGTGGATCATCCGCCGGCACATCTCCATGCCGGGAGGCTCATCGCCGTGGATGGTCGAGGTGAACTTGAACTCGGGCTCGAACTCGTGGATCCCAACATGGTCGGAGATCTTCATGATCCAGAGAGATCGCCCCTGGACGCTCGTGCCGATGGAGGTGAGCTGGCAGATATCGGGATGGGCCGCCGCCACCGCCTGGAGATCGGCCTGGAGATCGGTGTAGGAGGGCCAGTTCGTGAAATGCGGCTGCGGATGCCCGCCCGCCTGCCTCTGCGTCTCCTCCTGATCCCACTGCTTCTTGACCTCGAGAAACATCTCTTTGGCCAGGTTCCGCACGGGGGTCACTTCGAATCCCGCCGCCTGGAGGCGCGCGCTCTCCTGGTCATCGATGTAGGCGCGCACCGTTCCCGGCATGGCCGGCCCCTCCGGCAGCAGGATCTGATCCACGTCGATGCCCAGATCGACGACCTGCCGGGCCTGCTCCTGGCCGAGGACCGAAATGTCGACGGGATACCGGTCCGAGAAGGCGCAGGTGGGATCGACCGGGAAGGCCGGTGCGGCCATTGCGCTGGAAGACGCGAGCAGGACAAGACCGAAGCACCAAAGCCGGAGTGCCCAGGAGCCGGAGCGCATGATTCCCTCCTGATTCCAGAAGACGATCGCCCGGCGGACCCGACGGCGATCGGAGCGATTCGAAACCTCCCTGGCGCCTGCGGAAGACGCCGCTCCCTATTCTATCAGGGATTCCGCGCTCCGGCGGCGCGAATCTGCTTCAAGGTCGAAGCCGGCTCCCGGCTCCGACCGAAAGCGCTGCAAGCATCCCGCCCGCCGTTCCACGCCAGTGATTCCGGATCACCGAAAGCGGTGGATGATTCGGACTGCCCAAAGCGACGACCGCCTCAGCAGCAGGTTGAGCCGATTCCAGTTGAGGCGCCCCCGGCTTTCGGGTGGCTAGTTTTGCTGGCTGATTTGACTGGTGGTACGGTTCCGCCGGGCGATGGCCCGGTGGAGAACCGGTCACGCGCCTGGGACCCGGGGCCAGGATCTGAGATGGCCGTTTCCACGAAGTTCTGGACAGCCCCTCTGGTTCCGCCGAACCAGGACGCCTCGGTCAACCGGGGCGGTCCTGTTCCGCCGAACCATCACGCCTTGGTCAACCGGGACGCTCTGATTCCGCCGAACCATTACGCCTTGGTCAACCGGGGCGCTCTGATTCCGCCGAATCATGACGCCTTGGTCAACCGGGGCGCTCTGATTCCGCCGAACCATTACGCCTTGGTCAACCGGGGCGCTCTGATTCCGCCGAACCATGCCGCCTCGGTCAACCGGGGCGCTCTGATTCCGCCGAACCATCACGCCTTGGTCAACCGGGGTGCTCTGATTCCGCCGAACCATGCCGCCTCGGTCAACCGGGGCGCTCTGATTCCGCCGAACCATGCCGCCTCGGTCAACCGGGGCGCTCTGATTCCGCCGAACCATGCCGCCTCGGTCAACCGGGACGCTCTGATTCCGCCGAATCATGACGCCTCGGTCAACCGGGACGCTCTGATTCCGCCGAATCATGACGCCTCGGTCAACCGGGACGCTCTGATTCCGCCGAATCATGACACCCTGGTCAACCGGGACGCTCTGATTCCGCCGAATCATGACACCTTGGTCAACCGGGGACGCTCCTGTTCCGCCGAACTACGACGCCTCGGTCAACCGGGGCGCTCCTGTTCCGCCGAACCATGACGCCTCGGTCAACCGGGACGCTCCTGTTCCGCCGAACCATGACGCCTCGGTCAACCGGGGCGCTCCTGTTCCGCCGAACCATGGCGCCTCGGTCAACCGGGGCGCTCCTGTTCCGCCGAACCATGACGCCTTGGTCAACCGGGACGCTCCTGTTCCGCCGAACCATGCCGCCTCGGTCAACCGGGACGCTCCTGTTCCGCCGAACCATGACGCCTCGGTCAACCGGGACGCTCCTGTTCCGCCGAACCACGACGCCCTGATCAACCGGGACGCTCCTGTTCCGCCGAACCATGACCCCTTGGTCAACCGGGACGCTCCTGTTCCGCCGAACCATGACCCCTTGGTCAACCGGGGCGCTCCTGTTCCGCCGAACCAGGACACCTTGGTCAACCGGGACGCTCTGGTTCCGCCGAATCATGACACCTTGGTCAACCGGGACGTTTTGATTCCGCCGAATCATGACACTTTGGTCAATCGGGACGCTCTGGTTCCGCCGAACTACGACGCCTCGGTCAACCGGGACGCTCTGGTTCCGCCCAGCCAGGACGCCTCGGTCGTCCAAGGCGGTTCGCCTCGGCCGAGGTACAAGGTTCCCTGGTCAACCGGGGCGGCCCACCGGTGCGTGACGAACTCGTCTCATCAATCGATCGAGATTCCGCTCCCGATCGCCGATTCCGGGCATTCCGATCAGGTATCGAGAGCCGAGCCGAAGCCGGGAGATCCTCTCCGTCGAGGAGGGACCTCGGATCTCCGAATGGCAAGGAAGAGGCTTTCGATGAGCCAGATGCGCCAGGTTCCTGGATCGGTTCTTGCGGTCTGTCCCCCACAATGTGGCTTTGGGGGATCTCCTGGCGTTGCGGCGGTCCGGAAATGGGTCTGCGGCGGGACTTTCCTGAACCCTTTCCGGAAGCGAAGACGTCCGATGGGCCGCGCCTAGCCCGGATTGTTCGTGAAGGGACTGGAACGGGCCGTCCGGAGGCCTCGGGGAGGTCCCGGTGGCCGGCGAACCCCCGTTTTCTTGAGAACCGAGTCGATCTTGAGCAAGAGCTCCCGGAGCGTCCACACCTGAGCCCGGGCGCACGATGTCGGCCGAGCTTCACGCCGCAGCTCCCGCAGGAGAACGTAGGCGGCGGCGGTCAACAGGACCCGGCACTGGTTCGCCGGGGAGCGAGAGCAACTCGTGCGATCGATCTCCAGCCCGTACCTGAGCTCCTTGATGCGGTTCTCCACGTCCCCGCGTTCACAGTAGACACGCTCGTAGACCCAGCGGGGTGTCTGCCGGAGTTGGTCACGACGAAACGGGGGGTGTCCTTGGGAAGTCTCCCTTCAGTCTCACCACCTCTGCCTTGATGATGACGCGTCTGGGATGAGACCACTTTGTCGGTTTCCATAACCTAGGGACCCTTTCGGGCCGAGTTTTTCAGAACCTTTCCCCCCTCTAGGTCTAGGTCTAGGGGCAGGTTTTTCAGAACCTTGCCCCCCCCTGCTCCAGACGTGATCCGGGTCTGCGACACTTCTCCGGCCGGCCATGGTGGCCGGCAAGGGGAGGTGCCGGGATGACCTACAGGGAAGTCACGATGCTGGAGACCAAGGAACTGCTGCGGCTCTGGATGAACGGCATGGGGATCAAGACCAATCGCCGGTTTCCTGGGCGTGGACCCGAAGACCGTGCGTCGCTACGTAAGGGTCGGCCAGGAGCACGGGCTCGCAGCCGGCCAGGACCCGGGCCGCACTGACCGAAGAGATCGTCATCGCGGTGATGGCGGCCTTCCGGGACGTTCCGGGCCGCCCGCCGGGGGAGTCGTGGGCGTTGTGCCGGACCCATCGCGTTTTCATCGAGCAGCACCTGGGGAATCGAGTAGAACGAGCCGTGGCCACCGTTCGCGACGACTGCTTCGGCGGCGAGCACATCTACACCATCGAACAGGCCCGGGACCGCGCCGGTTGCTGGTGCCTCACCGAGTACGGCATGCGCCGCCACTCGAGCACGCACCGGATGCCGCGGGAACACTTCGAGACCGAGGAGAAGGCCGCCCTTCTGCCGGCGCCGACCGACCGGTACGACCCGCCTGGTACTGGCATTCCCCATGGACGTGTTCCGTCTGCCTGCTCCGGCGCGACCGTTTCCGGGCCGCCCTCGGTGAGGTGTTCCACTTCACCCGAACGGCCGTTGCGACGAGGTAGATTCCACAGCAGCAGGAAGCCGGGTCGGGGGTCCGAGCGAGCGAAGCGAGCGTGCGATAGGACGGACGGAGGGCGAGACCCGCGCAGCGGGTCGAGGTCCGAAGCGGCGCGCAGCGACGCGAAGGACGGAGCGCGAAGCGCGACCCCGGAGGAGGGCCGACCCGGAGCGCGAAGCGCGGAGGGGATCGCCCATCCTCTCCGAAAGACAGCCCCGAAAAACACTCGCCCGCCGATCGATCGGTCCGGTTCTGGCCAAGCCGGGAAGGGACGTTGCTCATTGCGGCGGATCGGAATCGCCGCTTAGACTCTGAAGCCGGATAAGGCGTTGGCCAGTCAGCCTCGAACCCCGCAATCCGGAGGAGAATCATCCCCATGGGACGTATCGTTCGTCGGGCCGGACAGCGCCGCGGGCGCCGGCGCGGGAACCTTGCCGCCATCGTGGTTCTTGGCCTCGTCGGCCTGGCTGCCGCGGGCGGCTGCTCCCGATCGAGCCGCGAGGCGCCCATCGCGCCGGATGAAACCAAACCCGGGCACCATGGATCCTGGCTCTCCGTGCCTCCCGCCTCTCCGCCGCTCAACCTCATCATCTTCACCCTCGACACCACGCGGCGGAATCACCTCTCCTGCTACGGCTACGGCAAGGGGACGACCCCGAACCTCGATCGGATCGCATCCGAAGGCATCCTGTTCGAGAACGGCACCACGCCCTGCCCGGTCACGCTGGCGGCCCACTCGAGCATCATGACCGGCGAGTATCCCTACCAGCACGGAGTGCGGAACAACGGCACCTACGTTTTGCCCGATCGCGCGGTCACGCTGGCCGAGGTGTTGAAGAGCCGCGGCTATGACACCGGCGCGATCCTGGGAGGCTTCCCGGTCGACCATCGCTTCGGGCTCGCGCAGGGATTCGATCATTACGACGATCAGTTCCCTGCCACCAGCGTGCGCCGGCGATCCGATACCGCGCAGCGGCCGGCCGCCGACGTGACTCGTCTCGCGCTGGAGTGGCTGGACGGGCGCCAGGGCCGTCCCTTCTTTCTCTGGTTGCATTACTTCGATCCGCATGCGCCCTACACGCCGCCCGAGCCCTACAAGACCCGCTACGCCGACGCGCCCTACGACGGCGAGATCGCCTCCATGGACGCCTCGATCGGCGAAATGGTCGCCGGGCTCGAATCCCGCGGTTTGCTGGAGAAGACGGCGCTGCTCTTGGTCGGCGACCACGGCGAGAGTCTGGGCGACCACGGAGAGTCGACCCATTCGATCTTCATCTACGGCGCCACGCTGCGCGTGCCGTTCATCCTGCGCCTTCCGCACCAGGGACTCTTCGCCGACGGCTCCTGGCACGGAAAGCGGGTGCCGGCGCTGGTCAATCTGGTCGACTGCTTCCCCACCGCCCTCAACATCCTGGGCGTGACCGATTCGGAGCGGCCGCCGGTGGCGGGCATCAGCCTGCTGCCGGTGATCCAGGGCCAGGACCCCGGCCATCGCTGGATCTACTGCGAGACCCTCGTCCCGAAGCTCGAGTACACCTGGAGCGACCTCCGCGGCCTGGAAACGGCGCGCTGGAAGTACATCCGCGCGCCGCGGCCCGAGCTGTATGACCTGTCCAAGGACCCGGAGGAGGCGCGGAATCTCGCCTCGCGGGAGCCGAAGCTGGTTCGGGCGATGGAGGCCGACCTTGGGACCGTCCTGGCTTCGGACGTGGGCGGCGAGACCGGTCAGGTCGCGATGGACCAGGAGACGATCGAGAAGCTGCGAAGCCTGGGCTATCTCGCCGGCGCCGCGACGACGAAGTCCGCCGGGGCGGCCCGCGATCCCAAGGATATGATCCGCACCTACGAGCTGGTCAACCTGGCCCGGAGCCGCGCGTCCGAGCACCAGCCGCTGGAAGCGCTGGCCCTCTGCGACTCGGTGTTCAAGACCGACGCGGCGGACGAGACGGCGCGGCGGATCCGCGCGATCTGCCTCATCCGCGTCGGGCGGGGCGCCCAGGCGGTGGGAGCCTATGACACGCTGCTCGCCGATTGCGGGGACTGTCCCGACCGGCTCGACCTGGAGAAGGGATGGGTTTCGGCCGCGGTCAGCGCGGGCCGCGCCACCGAGGCCGAGGCGCGCGTTCGAAGCCTCATCGGCGCTCACCCGGAGGCGGATGGGCTTCATCTCCTGCTCGGCCAGGTCCTGGCGGCGGAGAAGCGCCCGGACGACGCGGTGCGGGCCATGGAAGACGAGGCGCGGCTCTTCCCGACCGACGCCACTCCGCTGGTGTCGATCGGCGATCTGCGCTGGGCGTCGGGAGACCGCGCCCGGGCGGAAGAGGCGTACCGGAAGGCGCTGGCGGTGAATCCGCAGTCCGCCGACGCGCTGGCGAAGCTGGCCGAGCTGCTCTTCGCCTCCGGCAAGAACGAGGAGTCCCGGCGCCTGGTGGATCAGGCGCTGCAGAACGATCCGACGGATCCGACCGCGCTCTTCCGGAAGGCCTGGTTCCAGCGACAGGACGGCCTGAACGCCGAGGCCGCGGCCAACTTCCGGGCCGTGGTGGCGCGCGACCCGACGAATGTGGCCGCACTGTATAACCTGGGCAAGATCGACTCCGAGCAGAACAGGTTCGATGAGGCGCTGCGATTGTTCCAGCAGGCGATCCGCGTCGGGCCGGCCACCCAGGACATCTATGTCAATCTGGGGGTCGTCCAGGCCCAGATGGGCAACCTCTCGGCGGCGGTCGAATCCTGGCAGAAGGCGATCGACCTCGACCCGAAGAGCCCAAATGTGGCCGGCATCCAGCGGAACATCGCGATGGCCCGGAGCCGGATGGCGGCGGGGACGCAGTAAAAAGAGAGGACGGAAAAGCCTAGGCCTTTCCGCCCTCCTGATCCTGGGATCGATGCCCCGGGATCATTTCCAGGGATTACTGTCCTCGCTGGGATCCGCGCGATTTCCGGGGGGCCTTCCCGCCCGGCGTGGGCGCGCCCTTGCTGCGAGGCTTCCCGCCGCCTTCCGCCTTCGGCTTCGCCTTGCGCTCTTTGGCCGGAGCGGTTTCCTTCGCCTTGGCCGGAGCACCTTCCTTCGCCTCGGGCTTGGTTTTCTTTTCCTTGCCCGCCTTCTCGGCGCCAGCGGCTTCCGCGCTGGGCTCGGCCGACTTCTTCCGGCCGCTGAACAGCCCCTTCTTCTTCGGCTTTTCGGCCTCGGCCGCCTCGGCGTGGCGCTTGCGCTCGGCGTCCTTCTGCTCTTTGGTCTTCACCAGCTCGAGGATGCCCACCTCGCCGGCGTCGCCCAGCCGGCGGCGGGTCTTGAGAACCCGGGTGTATCCGCCGTCACGGGTGGCGTAGAGCGGCGCGATCGTCTCGAAGATCTTGGTGACGACCGCGCGATCGTTGACCACCGCGGCGACGAGACGCCGGGAATGGAGGTTGTTCCGCTTGGCGTAGGTGATCAACCTCTCGGCCAGCCGCCTCGCCTCCTTGGCTTTCGCCAGGGTCGTCTCGATCCGATCGTGCAGGAACAGCGCCGTGACCAGGTTGCGAAGAAGCGCTTTCCGGTGTGACGACGTCCGACTCAGTTTTCGATGATCAACCCGGTGTCTCATGGCTCGTTCCTCGTCTCCGCTCCCCTCGGGGCGGCCAATGCGTTCGTGACAGGCCTCAGTGTTCCTCGTCCTCGACGGGCAGGTCTCCCTCGTGGGAATCGAAGGCCTCGTCCAGCATCTCCTCGTCGAGCTCGCCGACCGGCCCGGTCGAAGCCTGGGGTCCCAGATAGCGGGACACGTCCATCCCGAAGTGGAGGCCCATCGTCATCAGGAGGTCGGCGATCTCCTTGAGCGACTTCTTGCCGAAGTTCCGGTACTGGAGCATCTCGGCCTCGGTCTTCTGCACCAGGTCGCCGAGCGTGCGGATTTTCGCGGCCCGGAGGCAGTTGCCGGAGCGCACGGAGAGCTCAAGCTCGTCCACCGTCTTCTCGAGCATCTCCTTGACCCGGAGGTACTCCTCGTCGACGACCTCTTCCTTCTCTTCCTCGAAGATCTCCTCGAAGTGGACGAAGAGGCTGAAGTGGTCGCGAAGGACTTTGGCCGCCATGGCCAGGGAGTCGGTGGGCTGGATCGAGCCGTCGGTCCAGATCTCGAGCGTCAGCTTGTCGTAGTCGATGCGCTGTCCGATCCGCGTGTTTTCGACCTCGAAGTTGACCTTGGTGACCGGAGAGAAGAGCGAATCGAGCGTGACCCATCCGATCGGACGGTCGATGGCCCCGGGCTGCTCCTCGGCCGGAACGAAGCCCTTTCCGCTGGCCACTTCGACTTCCAGGCGCAGCTCGCCGTCCTTGTTGACCGTGGCGACGTGGACGTCGGGATTCAGGACCTTGATGTCGGAGGAGATCTCGAGATCGCCGGCCTTGATCTCCTTCGGACCCTTGGCGTAGAAGACCCCGCGCCGCGGCCCGTCGCCCAGGTGCTTGAACCGGAGCTGCTTCAGGTTGAGGACGATGTCGGTGCCGTCTTCCAGCACGCCCGGGATGGGCCCGAACTCATGGCGCACCCGCTCGTCCTGCACGCGCAGGGCCGTGACCGCCACGCCCTGCAAAGAGGAGAGCAGAACTCTCCGGAGCGCGTTGCCCATCGTCGTTCCGAATCCCCGCTCGAGCGGCTCGACCACGATCTTGGCGTATCTCGGGTTCGCGCGCGCCTCGTCCGTCATCACCCGCTCGGGCATCTGGAGGGCTTTCCACTTCATGGTCTTCGTTCCTCCTGGCTGACCGGCGCCTCAAGGATCTCCGGCATCCGTCCGGAGCCGTGGCGCCCCATGGAAACGGGACTACTTGGAGTAGAGCTCGACGATGAGCTGCTCCTGCAGGGGCACCGGGATCTGATCCCGCGTCGGCACCCGCTGGAGCCGTCCGGTCATGGACTTCTCGTCGAAATCGAGCCACTCCTGCATCTCGGTGCGGCGCCGGTTGGCCACCGTCTCCTTGATGAAGGCGAGCTCACGGCTCTTCTCCGCCACGGTGATGCTGTCGCCCGGACGCAGCCCGAAGCTCGGGATGGTCACCCGGTGGCCGTTGACCAGGACGTGGCCGTGGCGCACCAGTTGCCGGGCGCCCGCCCGCGAGCCCGAGATTCCAAGCCGATACACCAGATTGTCCAGCCGGGTTTCCAGGAGCTGCAGCAGGGTCTCGCCCGTGACCCCCTTCTTCCGCTCCGCCCGATGGAAGTAGTTGCGGAACTGCCGCTCCATGATCCCGTAGATCCGGCGGGCCTTCTGCTTTTCCCGGAGCTGCTGGCCGTACGGAGTCAGCTTCGTCCGCCGGCTCTGGCCGTGCTCGCCCGGAGCGTAGGGGCGGCGCTCGATGGCGCACTTATCGGTGTAGCACCGCTCCCCCTTCAGGTAGAGCCGGATCCCTTCCCGCCGGCACTGCCGGCACTTCGCTTCCAGATCCCGAGCCATCCGTTCCCTCCGTACCTTCGGCTAGACTCTGCGACGCTTGGGCGGACGGCATCCGTTATGGGGAATCGGAGTGACGTCCTTGATCGCGGTGACCTCCATGCCCGCCGCCTGCAGCGAGCGGATCGAGGCCTCGCGACCGGTGCCCGGGCCCTTGACCCAGACTTCGATCTTCCTCATGCCGGCCGACAGGGCCTCCTTGGCGGCGCTCTCGGCGGCCACCTGGGCCGCGAAGGGCGTGCTCTTCCTCGATCCCTTGAACCCCACCTTGCCGGCGCTGGCCCACGAGACCACGGCCCCATCGGTGTCGGTGATGGAGATGATCGTGTTGTTGAAGCTGGCGTGCACGTGCGCGACGCCGCTCAGGCCGACCTTGCGGTCCTTCTTCTTGGCTTTCTTGACGGGCTTGGGCACGAGCGGCTACCTCCTAACCCTTCTTGCCGGGCTTGGGCCGCCGCAGCGAGCCGGCGGTCTTCTTGGGACCCTTGCGGGTGCGGGCATTGGTCCGGGTGCGCTGGCCGCGAGCCGGCAGATTCCGGCGGTGCCGGAGGCCCCGATAGCAACCGATGTCCATCAAACGCTTGATGTTCATCCCGATCTCGGTGTGCAGCGCGCCCTCGACCCGGTAACGATTTTCGATTTCGTTCCGGAGCCGCGCCGCTTCCTCGTCGGTCAGGGCCTTGACCCTCTTGTCCGGGTCGACCTTGGTCGTTTCGAGGATCTTCCGGGCCGTGGCCGGACCGATGCCGTAGATGTAGGTGAGAGCCACCTCCACCCGTTTCTCGTTGGGAATGTCGACTCCCGCTATACGTGCCAACGCCGATCCTCCTCTAACCCGATCGTTCCGCCGCGCTCAGACTGCCGGAGCGCAACGCCGCTAACCCTGGCGCTGCTTGTGCCGGGGGTTCTCGCAGATCACGCGCAGAACTCCCTCCCGCCGGATGAGCTTGCATTTCTCGCAGATCTTCTTGACCGAAGCCCGGACTTTCATGGCGTCCTCTGTTCTCCCGCCCGCGGCCGCTCTAGGAGAGCCGGTAGACGATCCGGCCCTTGAGCGGGTCGTAGGCCGACAGCTCGACGATGACCTTGTCGCCGAGCAGCACCTTGATGTGATTGACCCGCATCCGGCCCGAGATGTGGGCGAGCACCCGGACCCCGTTCATCAACTCGACGCGGAAAGTGGTCCCCGGCAACGCTTCGACCACTTTTCCCTCGTGCCTGATGCCCTCCTGTTTCACTCTTCAAAGCCGGCTCAGGATCTCGGGGCCGCTGGCCGTGACCGCCACCGTGTGCTCGAAATGCGCCGACAGCTTGCCGTCGCGAGTCACCACCGTCCAGTCGTCTTCCAGGGTGTAGACCTCCCACCCGCCCTGGTTGATCATCGGCTCGATCGCCAGGACCATGCCCTCCCGCAGGACCGGGCCGCTGTTTCTCGGCCCGAAGTTCGGCACCTGCGGTTCTTCATGGAGCTTCCGCCCGATCCCGTGCCCGACCAGATCGCGGACCACCGAGTATCCGTTCTTCTCGGCGTAAGCCTGGACCGCGCTGGAGATGGCCCCGAGCGGCTCCCCCGGCCGGGCCGCCTGGATCCCGGCCGCCAGGGCTTCCTCGGTCACCCGAAGGAGACGGAGGCCCTCCGGATCCACCTGACCCACCGGGAAGGTGCGGGCCGCGTCTCCGTGCCAGCCTGCCTTGCAGGCGCCGATGTCGACGCTGACGATTTCGCCTTCTCGAAGCGTCCGATCCCCCGGGATGCCGTGGACCACCTGTTCGTTGATCGAGACGCAGACCGACGCCGGATAGTCATGATACCCCAGAAACGACGGGACCGCTCCCCGCTCGCGGATCAGCTCGGCCACCTTGAGATCGATATCCTTGGTTCGAACCCCGGGAACGACCATCGACCGGGCCAGGTCGAGAGCCTCGGCGACGATCCGGGCGCTCTCGCGGATCATCTCGATCTCTTCGCGCTTGCGGGCATAGATCATGTCCTGCTCATGCCCCTCGCTGCGGGCCGGATCCGACGGACGCAGCCGCCTTCTCCAGCGCCGACACGATCCGGTCGAAAACCGCCTCGGCGTCCGCCTCCGCGCCCACGATGGAGAGCAGATGGACGGCGTCGTAATAGTCGATCAGCGGGGCCGTGGACGACTCATAGATGTTGAGCCTGCGACGGACCGTCGCCTCGGTATCGTCCTCCCGCTGGACCAGCCCTGTCCCGCAGCGGTCGCAGATGCCACTCTGCGCCGGCGGCTGGCTGAGCACGTTGTAGACGGCTCCGCAGCCGGGGCACACCCGGCGGCTCGTCATCCGGTCGAGCAGCGTCTTCTTGCTGACATCCAGCTTCACCACCCGATCGAGCTTCAGGTTCCGCGCGGCCAGAAGCGCCTGCAGGCCCTCGGCCTGGGGGATCGAGCGCGGGAAGCCGTCGAGGATGAAGCCGCCGGCCGCGTCGGCCCGATCGAACCGCATCTCGACCAGGCGCAGGATGATGTCGTCCGGCACCAGGGCGCCCGCGGTCACGTAGTCGCGGGCCTGGTCGCCCAGGGGCGAGCCCTCGACGATGGCCGCCCGCAACATGTCGCCGGTCGACACCTGCGGCACGCCGTAACGAGCCTGCAGGCGTTCCGCCTGGGTTCCCTTCCCGCTTCCCGGGGCTCCTAGAAGCACGATTCGCATGATCGGCCTAGCGGCGCGCCCGCAGCCGCCCCTTCTTCATGAATCCGTCGTAGTGCCGCATGAGCAGATGGGATTCCACCTGCTGCAAGGTGTCCAGAGCCACGCCCACGATGATGAGGAGGGTGGTGCCCCCGAAGTAGAACGGCACGTTGGCGTAGCGCATGAGCATGTCGGGCAGCACCGCGATGAGGGCCAGGAAGATCGCCCCCGGCAGGGTGATGCGGAGAAGGATCCGATCGATGTAGTCCGCGGTGTTCCGGCCCGGCTGGATGCCCGGCACGAAGCCTCCGACCTTCTTCATGTTCTCCGCCATGTCGACCGGGTTGACCACGATGGCGGTATAGAAGTAGGTGAAGAAGATGATCATGAGGCCGTAGAGGCAGATGTAGATCGGCCTCCCGGGCGAGAACCACTGGTGGACCGCCTGCATGGCCTCGCTGTTGGGGAAGAAGCTGGCCAGGGTCGCCGGGAAGATGACGATCGACTGCGCGAAGATGATCGGAATCACGCCGGCAGTGGTGACGCGCAGCGGCAGGTGCGTGGTGTGGCCGCCGTACATCTTCCGGCCCATGATCCGCTTGGCGTACTGCACCGGGATCTTCCGCTGGGCCTGGGTAAAGGCGACGACGACCGCGGTCACCGCGAGCATCCCGGCCGAGATGATGATGAGAAGGACCGGGTTGATCGCCCGGTTGGCCACCGAACGGATGGTGTTGATGACTTCGTTCGGCGTCCGGGCCACGATCCCGATGAAGATGATGAGGGAGATTCCGTTTCCAATGCCCCGTTCGGTGATCATCTCGCCCAGCCACATGATGAAGATGGTGGCCGAGGTCATGGTCAGGACGGTGAGCAGCCGGAACCCGAATCCCGGATGCGGCACGATCGGGGTCGAGATCTGGCGGTTCAGGCCCTCGAGGAAGATCGAGATGCCGAGCGCCTGGATGACCGAGAGCAGCACCGTGCCGTAACGGGTGTACTGGGTGATGCGCTTGCGCCCTTCTTCGCCTTCCTTCTGCAGCCGCTCGAAGTAGGGGATGACCGCGCCGAACAACTGCAGGATGATCGACGCGCTGATGTACGGCATGATCCCGAGGGCGAAGATCGTGGCCTTGCTGAAGTTCCCCCCGACGAACAGGTCGTAGAGCTGGAAAAGCGTGTTCTGCTGGGCCTGGGACTGGAAGAAGGCGGTCAGGGCCGCGCCGTCCACTCCCGGAGTCGGGATGTGTCCGCCGAGCCGGTAGACCACCAGAAGCCCCATGGTCCAGAGGATCCGCCGCTTGAGCTCCGGAATCCGGAAGATCGACTGTAGACTCTCTAGCATCGTCGCCTCAGGGTCGAGTTTCGATGATTTCTACCGTCCCACCGGCCGCTTCCACCTTCAGGCGGGCGGCGGCGCTGGCGGCGTGGACGCGCACGCGGAGAGCCCGATCGAGCGTCCCGTTCGCGAGCAGCTTGACCGGAAGAGTCAGCTTGCGGGCCAGGTTCTTCTCCCGCAGATGGCCCGGCGTGACTTCCGCCCCGGGCTCGAACCGGTTGAGATCGTCCACGTTGATCACCTGGTATTCGACCCGATTGACGTTGCGGAAGCCCCCTTTGGGGAGTCGCCGGGTGAGAGGAAGCTGCCCGCCTTCGAACCAGGGGTGGGAGCCGCCGCCGGAACGGGCGCTGTGTCCTTTGTTGCCCTTGGTGGAGGTTCCGCCGTGCCCCGAGCCCTCGCCGCGCCCGATCCGCTTGCGCGGATGGGTGGCCCCCTTGGCCGGCCTCAGTTCATTCAGTTTCATGACTGCGTCCTCTCCCGGATCTGCGCGGCCGAGGCCGCGATCCACCTCTGGCGATCAGCCGCCGATCTCCTCGACCACCACCATATGCCGGACCGTGCGGATCATGCCGCGGATCTGCGGATTGTCCGGCTGGATCACTTCCTGCTGCATGCGCCGGATCCCCAAAGCGCGGATGGTGCGCTTGTGGTTCTCCTTGGCGTTGATGCCGCTACGCACCTGCCGGATTTTCAGCTGCTTGCTCATGGGGCTCCCTCGTCTTCTTTCCGATGAAGTGGCTGACCGGCAGGCCCCGCCGGCGCGCCACCATCGCGGCGCTCTCCAGCGAGCGGAGCGCGGCCATCGTCGCCTTGACCGCATTGTGGGGATTGGGGGTCCCGAGGTTCTTGGTCAGGACGTCCTGGACCCCGGCCGCCTCGAGCACCGCGCGCACGCCCGCGCCCGCGATGACGCCGGTCCCCGCCGACGCCGGCTTCAAAAGGACGCTGCCCGCGCCGAAGTTTCCCAGGACGGCGTGCGGGAGGGTCCCCTTGATCAAGGGGATCTCGATCACGTTCTTGCGGGCCGCCTCAGCCCCCTTCCGGATCGCGTCCGAGACCTCGTTGGCCTTGCCCAGGCCGACGCCGACCTTGCCCTTCTGATTGCCCACGGCCACGATGGCGTTGAAGCCGAACCGCCGCCCGCCTTTGACCACCTTGGCCACGCGATTGATGCTGATGACCCGCTCGATGAACTCCGGCTGGACGTTCCAATCGGCGCGCTCCCGCCTATCGGACCTCTCTGCTCTCAAGGCGCCTCCTCTTGCTCTCGCCTCTGGCGGCACGGCCGTCAGAACACCAGCCCGCCCTCGCGGGCTCCTTCGGCCAGGGCCTGGATCCGACCGTGGTAGATATGTCCGCCGCGGTCGAACGCCACCTTCAGGATGCCGCGGCTCTTCGCGATCTCCGCGATCCGGAGTCCGACCAGCCGGCTCCGTTCCTTCTTCTTCTTCCCGGCCAGGGTCTCGCGGATGCCGGGATCCAGGCTGGAGGTCCCGCAGATGCTTCGGCCCGCGGCGTCATCGATCAACTGCGCATAGATGTGCAACCGGCTCCGGAAGACCGCCAGCCTCGGCGTGGCCTCGGTTCCCGAAAGCTTCCGGCGGATGCGCCGGTGTCGCCGGGCCCGGCTCCGGGTGCGCTGTTCTGCGATCAACGTCATCGTCGTCTCCACCTCTCCGGCCGGGTCGGAGCCCGGCCGAAGCGTCGATCAACCGGCCGACTTGCCGGTCTTCCTGCGAATCTTCTCCCCCTCGTACTTGATGCCCTTGCCCAGGTACGGCTCGGGCCGCTTGAGGTCGCGGATGTCGGCGGCGAACTGGCCGACCTGGTCCTTGCGGATCCCCTTGATGATGATCCGCGGCGGCTTGTCCAGCACCTCGGCGTTCAGGCCCTGGGGGATCTCCACCCGCACCGGCTGGGCGTAGCCCAGGCTGATCTCGAGCACGCGCCCGCTCAGGGCGGCGCGCCATCCGGTGCCGACGATCTCGAGGCCCTTGTGGAAGCCCTTGGTCACGCCGTCGACCATGTTCGCGACCATGGCGCGCGAGACGCCGTAGAGGGCGCTTCCCTGCCTCGCGTCTCTCGGGTCGGTCTCGTTCGTCAGCTGCAGGTGGCCGTCTTCCTGCCGGATCGAGATCCGCGGATCGAGATCGAAGCTGAGCTGGCCGAGCGGGCCCTTGACCGTCACCTTCCGATCCTCGATGTTCACGGAAGCGCCCGGCGGAATCGGAATCGGCTTCTTCCCTACCCTCGACATGAAACGCTTCCCTCCTCAGGAGCGATGCCCGCGGCTGCTCCTACCAGACGGTGGCCAGGACTTCTCCCCCGGTCCCCTTTTCCCGCGCTTCGCGATCGCTGAGAACGCCGAGCGGGGTGGACAGCACGGCCGTCCCCAGACCGGAACGGACCCGGGGCACCTTATGGCGGCCGACGTAGACGCGGCGTCCGGGCCGGCTGACGCGGGCGATGTGCTTGAAGACCGGGCCTTCCCCCTCGATGTACTTCAGATAGACGCGGAGCAGCCCCTGCTTCCCGTCCTCGATCGAACGGTAGTTGTCGATGTACCGCTCGCGGCGAAGGACGGCCAGGATCTGTTCCTTCACCCCGGAGGCGGGCACGTCGACCCGCTTGTGGCCGGCGCGCGCCGCGTTGCGGATGCAGGTCAGCATGTCGGCGATCGGATCGGTTACGCTCATCGACTTCGACTCCCCTACCAGCTTGCCTTGACCACGCCGGGTAGCTCACCGCACAGGGCGAGCTGGCGAACGCAAATGCGGCACATCCCGAATTTCCTGAGGTAGCCCCGCGGGCGGCCGCAACGGCGGCAACGATTGTACCCGCGAACCTGGAACTTGGGCTTCCGCTTCCACTTCTCGACCAGGGACTTCTTGGCCACCTGAATCCTCCCTCCGCGGGCCGGGCCCGCGCCTGACTAGCGCTCCCGGAAGGGCCAGCGCAGAGACTTCAAGAGCTCGTATCCTTCCTCATCGTTCTTCGCCGTCGTGACCATCGTGACGTCCATCCCGCGGATCTTCTCGACCTTGTCGTATTGGATCTCCGGGAAGATGACCTGCTCCTTGAGCCCGAAGGTGTAGTTCCCGCGCCCGTCGAAGGAGCGGGGCGACATCCCCCGGAAGTCGCGGATTCTCGGGATCGCCACGGTCATGAGCCGATCCAGGAACTCCCACATGCGGACGCCCCGGAGCGTGACCATGCAGCCGATGGGGGCCCCGGTGCGCAGCTTGAAGTTCGCGATCGACTTCTTGGCCCGGCGGACGGCCGGCTTCTGGCCGGCGATGATCTCGAGATCGGCCACCGCGGCGTCCAGAAGCTTGATGTTCTGCAGGGCGTCGCCGACTCCCATGTTCACCACGATCTTCTCGAGCCGGGGCACCTGCATGATCGAGGTGTACTCGAACCGCTTCATCAGGCCCGGCACCGCTTCCTTCAGATATTGCTCGCGGATCCGGTTGGGCGGAGGAGCATCGATCTTGTTCTCCCCCTTCTTCGCGCCCTTCTTGGCCTCTTCCGGCTTTCCCGCGCCCTTCGCGACTGCTTTCGCGCTCATGCTTCCCTCTCAGCCGAGCCCCGGCTCAGCCCTTCTCGATGACGTCGCCCGAACCGACCCCGATCCGGACCTTGGATCCGTCCGCCAGGAACTGATGGCGGATGCGGGTCGCCCGGCGGGTGCGGGGGTCGACCAGAGCAACCTTG
Source organism: Candidatus Eiseniibacteriota bacterium (assembly GCA_963833505.1). Lineage (GTDB taxonomy): Bacteria > Eisenbacteria > RBG-16-71-46 > CAIMUX01 > CAIMUX01 > CAWHYG01. The sequence continues at coordinate 18,457 of CAWHYG010000006.1, forward strand.
CACAGCGGGAGAGCGCCTTCCCGCTCGATGATCCCGCCCTGGATGGCGCCCTTCTGTCCGGCCTTGGTATGTCGCTTGATCAAGCGGATCCGTTCGACGATCAAGGTCTCCTTCTTGCGATTGACCGAAAGGACCTTGCCGGTCTTGCCCTTTTCGGCCCCGCTCAGGACCATGACGGTGTCGCCTTTACGAATGTCCATCGTCGGTATCCCCTTCTCCGATCCGATTCTCCGATCCGATCCGCCGCCGCCCGGAAGCGCCTAGAGCACCTCAGGAGCGAGGGAGACGATCTTCATGAACTCCTTCTCCCGGAGCTCCCTCGCCACCGGGCCGAAGATGCGAGTGCCGCGCGGCTCCTTTTCCTTGTCGATGAGAACCGCGGCGTTCTGGTCGAAGCGGATGTACGAGCCGTCCTTCCGGCGGATTTCCTTGCGCGTCCGCACGATGACGGCCCGGGCCACTTCCCCCTTCTTGACGTTGGCCCCGGGGAGGGCGTCCTTGATCGCCACGACGATGATGTCTCCCACCGTGCCGTAGCGCCGGCGGGTCCCGCCCAGGACCTTGATGCACATGGCCCGGCGGGCGCCGGAGTTATCCGAGATGGTCAGCATCGTCTGTTGCTGTATCATGGCCTGTCACTCCCCCGGCGGCCCCAGCCGCCTCAGCGCGCCTTCTCCAGAACCGAGACGAGACGCCACCTCTTCATCTTGCTCAGCGGTCGGGTCTCCATGATCTTGACCCGGTCGCCGACACCGCACTCGTTGCCTTCGTCGTGGACGTAATACTTCTTCGTCAGCGTGATGTAGCGCTTGTACAGCGGATGGGGAACGCGGCGCTTCTGCGCCACGACCACGGTCTTGTCCATGCCGCTCTTCACGACGACGCCTTCGCGGGTCTTTCTCTGGCTTCTCTCCGACATGATCCCTTCCTCGGGGCCCAAGCGCCTCGCCTCAGCCTTCGGCCTTGGCCACCGAACGAATCCCCTTGGCGTTTTCCGCCAGGACCGTCTCGATCCGGGCGATGTCGCGCCGCATCCCGCGCAGCCTGAGCGCGTTGTCGAGCTGCTGGACCGAGTTCCGGAAGCTGAGGTTGAACTGCTCCTCCCGCAACTGCTTGAGCTTCACCCGAAGCTCCTCCGCCGTGGAGTTTCGAAGCTCGCTGGCTTTGTTCTCCTGCACCGCTCCCTCCGTTGCTCCGGTTCGGCGACCCGCTGCCCGGGATCGCCGATCCGGCCAGAAACCCGGGCCCTAGTGGACCGTCCGGACCACGAACTTCGTCTTGACCGCGAGCTTCGAAGCTCCGAGTCGGAGCGCCTCGCGCGCCAGTTCCTCCGGAACCCCTTCCAGCTCGAACAGAATCCGGCCGGGTCGGATGACCGCCACCCATCCCTCCGGATTGCCCTTGCCCTTGCCCATGCGGGTCTCGGCCGGCTTCACCGTGATCGGCTTGTCGGGGAAGATCCGAATCCACAGCTTGCCGCCCCGCTTGATGTGCCGGTTGATGGCGACACGCGCGGCCTCGATCTGCTTGTTGGTCACCCAGGCCGGCTCGAGCGAAGTCAGGCCGAACTCCCCGAAGGTGATGCTTCCTCCGCGGATGGCCAGCCCGCCCATCCGTCCCCGCTGCTGTTTGCGGAACTTGGTCCGCTTCGGCATCAACATGGCGCCAGACTCCTGTAGTTGACCGCCCCGACCCTACTGATTGCGATAGTGGCGCGGTGGACGCGGCGCCGGCGCCGGAGTCTCCCGCTGCTCTTCTCCGCCCAGGACCTCGCCCAGAAAGATCCAGACCTTGACGCCGATCGTCCCGTAGGTGGTCATCGCCGTCGCCTGGGCGTAGTCGATGTCCGCCCGAAGGGTGTGAAGCGGCACGCGTCCTTCGCGGTAGCCCTCGACCCGGGACATCTCCGCTCCGCCCAGCCGGCCCGAGGCCAGGATGCGCACTCCGAGCGCCCCCGACCTCATGGTCGAGGAGACCGCCTTCTTCATCGCCCGACGGAAGGAGACGCGCTGCTCGAGCTGACGCGCCACGCTCTCGCCCACCAGGTGCGCATTCAAGTCCGGGTTGTCGATCGACTTGATGTCGACGAAAACCTCGCGCTGCGTCAGGTGCTGCAGCTCATCGCGGATCTGGTTGACCTGGGTGCCGCTCCGGCCGATCACCATGCCCGGCTTGGAGGTGAAGATCGTGACGTCCACCTTGGTTCCGCCGCGCCGCTCGATCACGATCTTGGCGATCCCGCTGTTGGCCAGCCTCTTGTTGAGGTACTTCCGGATGAAGAGGTCCTGCTCCAGAAGGTTCGCGTAGTCCTTCTTGGCGAACCAGCGGGAGTCCCAGTTCTTGATGATCCCCAGGCGAAGGCCGATCGGATGCGTCTTCTGTCCCAAAAGGAGCCTCCTACTTCTCTCCGTCACCGACCACGATGGTGATATGGCTCGAACGCTTGAGGATCGGCGTCGCCCGCCCCTGCGCCCGCGGCAGGAACCGCTTGAGCGTAGGCCCGGCGCCCGCGACCGCGGTCGTCACCCGCAGACTCTCGACCGCGACCTTCTCTTCCTTCCGGTTGCTGGCGTTGGCCACCGCCGACTTCAGGACCTTGCCGATCTGCCGCGCGATCGGACGCGTCGTGAAGGCCAGCACTTCCTGGGCCCGATCGACCGGAAGGCCCCGGATGAGCCGGAGAACCCGGTCCGCTTTCCGGGGAGAGACCCGGACGTATCTGGCGATCGCTCTCGCTTCCATAGCCCTGTTCCTCTCGGCCGTCTCAGCCGGCCTGGTCGACCGGACCTCCGCCGCCCTTCGGCTCGGCGGGCTCCGGTCCCGCTCGTGGGTTGCCCTCGATCCAGACCCGGGCCGCGCCCGGTTTCCGGATCACTTCACCGCGGAGGTCTTGTCCGACTTGGCGTGACCGCGGAAGGTCCGGGTCGCCGCGAATTCCCCCATCTTGTGGCCGACCATGTTTTCGGAAACGTAGATCGGGATGAACTTGTTGCCGTTGTGCACGGCGATGGTATGTCCGACGAAGTCGGGCGTCACCGTCGAGCGCCGGGCCCAGGTCCGGATGACCTTCTTGTCCCGCGCCTTGTTCATGTCCTCGATCTTCTTCATCAGCTTGGCGTCCACGTAGGGACCCTTCTTGATCGAACGAGCCATGCGACTTCCCGCCTCCGCCTGTTACTTCCGCCGGCGGACGATGAACTTGTCCGACGGTTGCTTCTTGCGCGTCTTCAGACCCTTGGTCGGCTTGCCCCACGGCGTGCACGGATGGCGCCCGCCCGAGCTTTTGCCTTCGCCGCCGCCCATCGGATGGTCGTGCGGGTTCATGGTGACTCCGCGGTTGGAAGGACGCCGGCCCAGCCAGCGGCTTTTCCCCGCCTTGCCCACGACCTCGTTCTCGTGATCGATGTTCCCGACCTTGCCCACCGTGCAATAGCAGTTGAGGTCGAACATCCGGACCTCGCCGGAGGGCAGCCGGACCTGGGCGTAACGGCCCTCCTTGGCCATGAGCTGGCACTCGCTGCCCGCCCCCCGCGCCACCTGGCCGCCCTTGCCCGGAATGAGCTCGAGGTTGTGCACCGCGGTGCCCAGCGGCACGAGCCGAAGCGGGAGGGCGTTCCCGTCGCGCACTTCCGCCCCGGGACCCGACATCAAGGTGTCTCCCACCCCCACGCCGAGCGGCGCGATGATGTACCGCTTCTCGCCGTCGACGTAGTGCAGAAGAGCGATCCGGCTCGAACGGTTCGGGTCGTACTCGATCGCGGCCACCTTGGCCGGCACGCCGATCTTGTCCCGCTTGAAATCGATGATGCGGTAGCGGCGCTTGTGCCCGCCGCCCCGGCACCAGGCGGACACGTGCCCTCGGCTGTCCCGGCCGCCCGAGCGCTTGAGCGGCGCCACGAGACTGCGTTCCGGCTCGCTTTTGGTGATCTCCGCGAAATCGGAGACGGTCTTGAACCGCAGCGCAGGAGTGACCGGTTTAAACTTCTTCAAGGCCATCAGGATTGCTCCTTCCGCTCCTCGTCCTGGCTCGCATGCCTTCGGCTCCCTCGGCCGTTCATCAAACCTGGTCGAACAGCTCGATCGTGGAACCGGTCTTGAGCGTGACCACCGCCTTCTTCCAGCCGGACCGCCGGCCCTGGGTGCGCCCCAGTCGCTTGGGCTTCCCGAGGCGGTTCATGGTCCGGACGTTGGTCACCGTGACGTTGAAGATCTTCTCGACGGCGGCGGCGATTTCGATCTTGTTCGCGTCCGGATGCACGCGGAAGAGAAAGCTGTTGGATGCCGCCCTGAGCTGCGTTCCCTTCTCGCTGATGATGGCGTGCTGGACGATGCTTCGCGGGTCTTTCATTCTCCCCGAGTCTCCTTCAGCGCCTCGAGCGCCGCGCTGGTGATGAGGATCTGGTCGGCCCGGAGCACCTCGTAGGTGTGCAACTGGTTCGCGCTGGTGGTGTAGACGCGCGGCAGGTTCTGCGCCGCCCTGACGACGCGGACGTCGGCGGACTCCAGCACGAGCAGGCACTTGACCTCGGTCAGGTTCAGGTTCCGGAGGAGACCGTAGATCTCCCGGGTCTTGCCTTCGGTCACGCCCGGATCGGTCAGGATCGTGATCTGCCCGTCGCGGGCCTTCACGGAAAGCGCCGATCTGAGGGCGAGCCGGCGGACCTTCCGGGGCAGGTCGCGGTGGTAGTCGCGGGGAGACGGGCCGAACGCGCGGGCGCCGCCCACCCAGATGTTCGAACGGTTCGTGCCGGAGCGGGCGCGGCCGGTGCCCTTCTGGCGCCACGGCTTGCGGCCGCCGCCGCTGACCATGCCGCGGGTCTTGACCGCCGAGGTGCCTTGCCGCTGATTGGTCAGGTGGGTCTTGACCACCTCCCACATCACGTGACGGCTGATCTTCGAATCGAAGAGCGCCGGCGGCAGCTCCACCGTCCCTTGCTCTGTTCCCTGCGGGTCCTTGAGGATCGCTGTAGGCATCCCGTTCACCCCTTCTTCCCGGCTGAGCCCCGGGCCACGACCGGACGGATGACCACGGTGGTGTAACTCCCTCCGGGAACGCCGCCCTCGACCAGAACCAGGTTCCGGTCGGGATCGATCTTGATCACCCGGAGATTCCGGACCGTGATCCGCTTGTTCCCCATCTGTCCGGGGAGACGCCGGCCCTTGAACACATGGGAGGGCCAGGCGCTGGATCCGACCGAACCGGGCATGTCGCCGGTCTTGGAACCGTGGCTGGCCGGTCCGCCGTGGAAGTGATGGCGCTTGACCACGCCCTGGAAGCCCTTTCCCTTGCTGGTGCTCGTCACATCCACCCGGCTGCCGATCTCGATCTCGGCGACCGTGAGGGTCTCGCCGGCCTTGATTTCGCGGCCCTCGGGCAGGTGGAACTCACGGAGCACCCGCACCAGCCCGGCGCCGTGGCGGGTCAGGTGGCCCCGCTCAGGCTTGGTCAGACCCCGCTCGCGAACCTCGCCGAAACCGAGCTGGACGGCGGCGTAGCCGTCCTTCTGTGGCGTCTTGACCTGGACCACGGGGCACGGCCCCGCTTCCAGAACCGTCACCGGGATCAAGACCCCCTTGTCGGTGAAGACCTGGGTCATCCCGATTTTTCGGCCGATCAATCCAATCATCTCCGACCTCTCATGACCGGGCCGCCCGTCCGGCCCTTCCTCGAACTCCGATCCGTTCCGCCTTTCCGGCTCGCCGGATCGACCGCACCCACGCGCCCGCCCGGGGCGGGCTTCCCCACGGCCTTTTACAGCTTGATCTCGATGTCCACGCCGGCGGGCAGCTCGAGCTTCATCAGCGCGTCCATGGTCTGCTGGGACGACTGGGTGATCTCGATCAGCCGCTTGTGCACCCGGATCTCGAACTGCTCGCGGGATTTCTTGTCCACGTGGGGCGAGCGAAGGACGGTCCAGATCGTCCGGTTCGTCGGCAGCGGGATCGGTCCCGCGGTGATCGCCCCGGTCTTCTTCGCCGTCTTGACGATCTCCCCGGCCGACTTGTCCAGGATGGAGTGATCGTAAGACTTCAGCTTGATTCTGATTTTCTGAGCTGCCACCTGGGACCCCCGAGCGAATTACTCGATGATTTCCGTCACGACGCCGGCGCCCACCGTCCGGCCCCCTTCACGAATGGCGAACCGGAGCTCCTTCTCCATGGCGATCGGCGTGATCAGCTCCACGTTGATCTCCACGTTGTCTCCCGGCATCACCATCTCCCGACCCTCCGGAAGCGTCACCGATCCCGTCACGTCCGTCGTCCGGAAGTAGAACTGCGGCCGGTAGTGGTTGAAGAACGGCGTGTGCCGCCCTCCCTCGTCCTTGCTCAGCACGTACACCTTCCCAATGAACTTCTTGTGCGGGGTGATGCTCCGCGGAGCCGCCAACACCATCCCCCGCTCCAGATCGTCCTTCTCCATCCCCCGAAGCAACAAGCCCACGTTGTCCCCCGCCTGCGCCTCGTCCAGGATCTTCCGGAACATCTCCACGCCCGTCACCACCACCTCGCGCGTCTCCCGGATCCCCACCCGCTCCACCTTGTCGCCCACCTTGATCCGGCCGCGCTCCACCCGCCCCGTGCCCACCGTCCCCCGTCCCGTGATCGAGAACACGTCCTCGATCGGCATCAGGAACGGCTTGTCAATGTCCCGCTGCGGCGTCGGAATGTAGCTGTCCACCGCCGCCATCAACTCCAAAATCGACTTCTGCGCCTCCGGATCGTCCGGATTCTGCATCGCCTTCAGCGCCGAGCCCCGGATGATCGGAATCTCGTCCCCAGGGAACTCGTACTTCTTCAGCAGGTCCCGGATCTCCCACTCCACGTACTCCACGATCTCCGGGTCGTCCACCATGTCCACCTTGTTCAGGTACACGATGATGTACGGGACTCCCACCTGACGCGCCAAAAGGATGTGCTCCCGCGTCTGCGGCATCGGTCCGTCCGCCGCCGATACCACCAGGATCGCGCCGTCCATCTGCGCCGCCCCCGTCACCATGTTCTTCACGTAGTCCGCGTGTCCCGGACAATCCACGTGCGCGTAGTGCCGGTTCTTCGTCTGGTACTCCACGTGCGCCGTCGCGATCGTGATCCCCCGTGCCTTCTCCTCCGGAGCGTTGTCGATCGAGTCGAAGGTCCGAATCTGAATCGTCGGGTCCGTCTTCGCCAAGACCATCGTGATCGCCGCCGTCAAGGTCGTCTTGCCGTGGTCCACGTGCCCGATCGTCCCCACGTTCACGTGAGGTTTCGTCCGCTCAAACTTCGCCTTGCTCATGTCCTTCTGCCAGCCTCCTTGAGGTCCCAGTCCGAGCTTCGTTCAACGCCCCAAGACGCCCTGACGGCCCCGTCGGGCAGCCGTCCGGCCATGACCTTGCTTCCCAGGGACCTGAGCATGCCGATCCGGCGCGCCGGTCCCATCCCGGTTTTCCCGATGCTAGGGTCTACAACCCAAGCTTTTCCGGACCATCAGGAACCCGGAATCCGGGTCCCTCTTCGCAGAGGCTGGCTCGATGCCGATGGCGTCGGAGCCGGTGGTCCGATAACTGCTTGCCTTGCGGACGGAACCGAAGGTAAGGCCGTTGGTGGTCCTCTGCGATCCTCGTGGGCGGCCGCTTTGACGGCCGGCCCCGCGCTGGAATTACCAGCGGTAGTGGGCGAAAGCCTTGTTGGCCTCCGCCATCCGGTGCGTGTCCTCCTTCTTCTTGATGGCGCCCCCTTCGTTCTTGGCGGAGGCGATCAGCTCGGCGGCCAGCTTCTCGGCCATGGTGTGATCGGGCCGGGCCTTGGCGAAGCTGATCAGCCAGCGGATGGCCAGGGCCGTCCGCCGCTCCTGCTTGATCTCCACCGGAACCTGATAGGTGGCCCCTCCCACCCGCCGGCTCTTGACTTCGAGGTTGGGCCGGGTGTTGTTCATGGACTGCCGCAGAACGGCCAGCCCCTCCTGCCCGGTCCGCTCCTCGATGATCTTGAGGGCCCCGTACATGATCCGCTCCGCCGTGCTCTTCTTCCCCTGCTTCATGACGCAATTGATGAAACGGGAGACCATCACATTGGCGGTCTTCGGATCCGCGGCCAGCTCCCGGCGTTGGAAATTCGGCTTCCTCGGCATCAGCTATCCTTCGTGTTTCGGGTCTCGTCCCTCAGCCCCGGACTTTCGAGCCCGTCAGGCCTTCTTCTTCTTGGTTCCGTACTTCGAGCGGCTCTGATTGCGGCCGTCGACGCCGCTGGCGTCGAGCGCGCCCCGGATGATGTGATACCGCACGCCAGGCAGGTCCTTCACGCGTCCTCCCCGGATCAGGACGATCGAGTGCTCCTGCAGGTTGTGCCCTTCGCCGGGGATGTAACACGTGACCTCGATGTTGTTGGTCAGCCGGACGCGGGCCACCTTGCGGAGGGCCGAGTTCGGCTTCTTCGGGGTCGTCGTATACACACGAGTGCAGACCCCGCGCTTCTGAGGACACTGCTTCAACGCAGGCGCGCTGGTCTTCTGAAGGACCGCTTCTCTTCCGAGCCGGACAAGCTGATTCAGAGTCGGCACGAAACAACTCCCTAATGACATGACCGGGGCAGGCTTCGAGACGCAGACATACCCGCGTCCGCCCCTGACGGACCCCACGTACCCGAGCATTCGCACAGAATCCGGATGGTACGTTGGGGTCCGAAACTCGTCAACCCGTTTTTTCATTTCCTGCAAGAGGGTATGGCGACAGGACCGGATGCGCCGGATGGTAGCGTTTGCGAGATCTCGTCTCATCGGTGAATGCTGCTCCAGGCGCTGCCATTCTCACGCTTTTCCTGCGCGGGGCAGGATCGTTGGCGGGCACCGCCGCAGGCGAACGGCGGATCGCCCGCTCCGGCCGCGCGGACAGGTGGCATTCGATCCCATCGCCCCTTGAATCGCGACGCCGCAGAGCCCATGATCGTAGCGATCGTTCCTGCCACCGCGGCGGCGCAACGTGGGGCTTCCGTTTTCCGCCGGCCGTCGGGGCGTTGGAAGCGGGCCAAGGTGAAACGCCTCACCTTCAGAGTCGCGCCGGGCCTGCCCTGAGCCGGGAGTGATGCGCGTGGATCAAGCCGAGTCGAGAGTGCGGCCGGAACCGCAACCGCGATCGGGCGATCCAACCGGGACGGGGGAAATGGGGTCGAAAGGCCCTCCGAGAGCCGATCGATCCCGTTTCGTCCGCGGTTCCTCGCCGGCGAAGATCCGGGCCTGGGTCGTGTTGGCGTTGGTGATCCTCGCGACCGCGGCGGTCCGCCTCCGCCTCCTGCGTCTTCCGCTGGAACGGGACGAAGGGGAGTACGCCTTCGGCGGCCAGCTCCTTCTGGACGGCGTGCCGCCCTACGTCCTGCTCTACAACATGAAGTTTCCCGGCATCTATGCCGCCTACGCCGCGATCATGGCCCTGTTCGGGCAGAACGCCGCCGGCATCCACCTGGGGCTGACCCTGGTCAACGCGGCGGCGATCCTGCTGGTGTTCCTGCTGGCGCGGCGCCTGTTCGACGCGCTCGCCGGCGTCGCGGCGGCGGCGGTCTATGCGGTCCTGTCCACCAGCCCGACCGTCCTCGGGCTCATGGCGCACGCCTCGCACTTTGTCGTGCTGGCCGCATTGGGAGGGCTGCTGCTCACCTTCCGCGGCCTCGAGAACAAGCGGCGCGCGGAGTTGTTCCTGGGCGGGATCAGCCTGGGACTGGCGATCCTGATGAAGCAACCGGGCGCCCTGTTCTGCCTCCTCGCCGCCGCCATGATCTGGTGGGATCGGCGGCCGCCCTACCGAACCCGGCGCCGGCGGTTGGCGGATGTCGGCCTCCTGGCCGCCGGCGTCGTCGTTCCCCTGGTCGCCACGGCCCTGGCGCTTGCGGCGGCGGGCGTGTTCGGCCGGTTCTGGCACTGGACTTTCACCTACGCCTCCGAATACGGGACCACGTTGCCGCTGCGCGAGGGAATCGCGTCGTTCTGCGGAAGGCTGCCTGACATCATGGGTCCCGGAACCTGGCTATGGCTGATCGCCGGAGCCGGCCTGATCGAGGTGGCGTGGGATCCCGCGGCCCGGAGGGCGTCGGTTTTCCACGTTGGGCTCGCCGTCTACCTGTTCCTCGCGGCGGCGGCGTGGCTTTCCTGGCGGCAGGCGCAGGATCTCTCGACGGGGCTGGACCCAAGCCGCGCCGCCGGCGAGCTGGGCCGGTACCGGGCGCTGCTGGAAGCGACCTGGGGAGTGCTCGCTGCGGCCGGCGTCGCGGGTCTCATCGCGGCGGCGAGGCGCGGGTCCTCCACGTCCAGGGCTGCGAGGCCCGGTGGAGGCAAGGCCACAATGCCCGGCAGAGTCAAGGCCGTGGTGCCCCGCGGTCACGACGCCGCAATGACCGGCGGAGGACTCCACGCCCCCGGTCCGTTCTGCATCGGGCTTGTCGCCTGTTCGCTCGTGGCGACGTCCGCCGGACTCTACTGGCGGGAGCATTACTTCATCCAGATGCTGCCGGCGGTGGCGATTCTGGCTGCGGCCCTGGTCAGCCTCGCCCGGAGGCGGCTGGCGACCGCGGGGGCTCCGGCGGCGGTTCGGCTGGTCCCTCTCGGGATCCTGGTCGCGGCCCTGGCCTTCGCCGGGTTCGGGCAGAGGAGATTCCTGCTGGAGTTGTCTCCGATCGACGCGTGCCGATCGGTCTACGGCACCAGTCCCTTTCCCGAAGCGCCGGACATCGCCCGCTACCTCCGCGAGCACACCTCCCCCGGCGATCGCATCGCGGTGCTGGGCTCGGAACCCGAGATCTACTTCTATGCGCACCGCCGGCCGGCGACCGGATACATCTACGCCTATCCGCTGATGGAGCCGAACAGCCATGCTCTGGAGATGCAGAACGAAATGATCGGAGAGATCCGGGCGGCGCGGCCGAAATACGTCGTGCTGGTCTCGCCGACCTTCAAGGCGCCCTATGCGTTTCGAACTTCCTGGCTGTGGTTTCCGCACTCGGAGAAGACCGTCTTTCGGTGGATCAACGAGTGGGTCCGGGCCAACTATCACGTCGTCGGCCTGATCACGCCGGGCGGAATCGTCCCTTCCCTGTGGGGCTCGGAGGCCGCGGCGAAAGCGGCGGACGCGCAGGAGGCGTCGATCGCGGGTCGTCCGAGCGGCACGTCCCAGTCGCAATCCGTCTGGAGCCTGCTCCAAGACCCGGTGATCGCGGTGCTGGAGGCCAACCCTGCCGTGCCGTAACGCGCGGACCCAAGAACAGAAGGCCCTGCACCGGCCGCCGGGGCGCCACGAACGGCGCCACAAACGGCCCTGGAGACAGCTGGAGCAGCCGCCGGGAAGGCGCTGCACCGGTGCCGAACCGACGAGGAGCGGTGTCTCCCGAAGCCGGACATGCGCGCCGCGCGGCTTCGGCCGCTCAGGGCGCCACCAACCAGCCTTCGCGCGAAGCGCGCCTGAGGCGCGCGCTGGCCCCGACCCATTCAGGGCGCGCGCCGTTCCGGCGCAGGGAGACACCCGACGAGGAGGGCCGGCGCCGGCTCCGAGGCGCCGCGAGCTGCGCCAACAACGGCGCCACGATCGGCGCCGGAACACTGCTGGAGCAACGCCGGAATGGTGTCCTGGAGCAGAACCGGGAAGGCCGCTCCATCGGCGCCGCGAACCCGCGCCGCTACGGTGGAGAGCCACCTGACAAACCAGGCCCCGGCAATTCGCCGGAGCCTGGTTCGAAACTGACCTCGAGCCCGAGACGACGCCGTTCCGCGGCCGCCGACGGGCTCTCGCGATCAGGCGCTCTTGGCCGGCTCCTCGTCTTCCAAGAGCGCTTCTTCCTCTTCGTCCACCGGGTAGGTCCGGATCTTCCGGTATTCGGGAAGCCCGGTCCCGGCCGGGATCAGATGGCCGATGGCGACGTTCTCCTTGAGGCCCAACAGCGGGTCGATGTTCCCCATGATGGAGGCGTCGGTCAGGATGCGCGTGGTCTCCTGGAAGGACGCCGCCGCCACGAAGGATCGCGTGGAGAGCGAGGCCTTGGTGATCCCGAGCAGCAGCGGCTGATAGGTGGCGGGCTTGCCCCCTTCGGCCTTGATCCGCTCGAGCTCCTCGCGGAGCACGATCTTGTCCACGTTCTCGACGCTCAGGAAGTTGGTGTCGCCGGGATCGTCGACTTTCACCTTCTGAAGCATCTGGCGGACGATCACCTCGATGTGCTTGTCGTCGATCCGGACGCCCTGGATCCGGTAGATCTCCTGGATCTGGTCCACGAGATACTCCTGGACCTCATTGATCCCCTTGACCCGGAGGATGTCGTGCGGATTGATCGGCCCCTCGGTCAGCCGCTCCCCCGCCCGGACCTCGTAACCCTCCTGCACGTAGGTGTGGCGCCCGTGCGGAATCAGATACTCCTTCTTGTCGGTTTCGTTCTCGACCGTGATCTTCTTCATCCCGCGGCTGCCCTTGCCCACGCGCACGACGCCGTCGATCTCGCTGATGATCGCCTGATCCTTCGGCTTGCGCCCTTCGAACAGCTCGGACACGCGCGGAAGCCCGCCGGTGATGTCGCGGGTCTTGCTGGTCTCCCGGCGGATCTTGGCCAGCACGTCGCCGACGCGCACTTCCTGGCCGTCGCGCACCTGAAGGCGGGAACCGGTCGGCAGGGCGTAGCTGTTGAGCACGACCTCCTGGCGGTTGACGACCTCGATGTGCGGCTGCAGGACCTTTTCCTTGTCCTCGACGATGACCGGGACGCGCTTCTTGGTCGTCTCGTCGATCTCGTCGCGAAGCGTGACCTTCTCCTTCACGTCGACGAAGCGCACCGAGCCCTTTTCGCGCGACACGATGGGGGTGTTCCAGGTGTCCCACTCGAAGAGGGTGGTGTCCTTGTCCACGTGAGCGCCGTCCGCGTGGTAGATGACCGTGCCGTAGCGCGGCTGGAACCGGTCGAGCACGGTGGTGCCGTCATCGGCGTAGAGGACGAGCTCGCCGCGGTGTCCGACGTTGACGAAGTGAGGCGGCGCGTCCTCGGTCTCGACCGCCCGCAGGCCGGCCTCGTAACGAAGCACGCCGGCCGCGCGCGCCGACACCTTGGACTGCTCCACGATCAGGCTGGCCGTGCCGCCGATGTGGAAGGTCCGGAGGGTGAGCTGCGTCCCCGGCTCGCCGATCGACTGGGCCGCGATCACGCCGACCGCCTCCCCGATCGAGACCATCGTCCCGGTGGCGAGGTCGCGCCCGTAGCATTTGACGCAGACGCCGCGCTTCGACTCGCAGGTCAGGACGGAGCGGATGCGGATCTTCTCCACCCCCGCCTCCTCCAGCCTGTCCGCCAGGACCTCGTCGATGAGCGAACCTTCGGGGATGATCGGCTCGTCGGTGTTGCGGCCCCAGACGTCTTCCGCGGTGACCCGGCCGAGCACCCGGTCGCGAAGCGGCTCGACGATCTCCTCGCCGTCCTTGAGCGGGCCCTTTTCCAGGCCGAGGATCGTGCCGCAGTCCTCCTCGGTGATGATGACGTCCTGGGCGACGTCCACGAGCCGCCGCGTCAGGTAGCCGGCGTCGGCCGTCTTGAGCGCCGTGTCGGCCAGACCCTTCCGCGCGCCGTGGGTCGAGATGAAGTACTCGAGCACGGTCAGCCCTTCCTTGAAGTTCGAGAGGATGGGCTGCTCGATGATTTCCCCGACCGCCCCGACGACCTTCTTCTGGGGCTTGGCCATGAGGCCGCGCATCCCGGCGAGCTGCCGGATCTGCTCCTTGCTTCCGCGCGATCCCGAGTCGGCCATCATGAAGATCGGGTTGAAGCCGTTGTCGACCCGGCGCAGCCCCTCCATGGTGACGTCCTCGACCTCGTTCCGGACCCCGGTCCACAGCTCGATGAGCTTGTTGTACCGCTCGTTGGCCGAGAGGGTCAGATCGCGGTGGGCGCGGTTGATCTTTTCCACCTCCTTGGAGGCGGCGTCGATCAGCTCTTTCTTCTCCGCCGGGATGATGAGGTCGTCGATTCCGACCGAGATGCCGGCCTGGGTGGCGTAGCCGAAGCCCAGGTCCTTCAGCCGGTCGAGAAGCAATGCGGTAACGTCTTTACCGAAAGTGTGGTAACAGTTTCCGACCAGTTCTTCGAGTTGTTTCTTGTCGAGCGTCTTGTTCAGGAACTCCATCTCCGGCGGCAGAACCTCGTTGAAGAGGACGCGGCCGGCGGTCGTCCGGATGAGCTGCCCGTTGATCCGGACCCGGATCCAGGAGTGGAGCTCGATGGTGCCGTGCTCGAGGGCCAGGCGGACCTCGTCGCCGGACCCGAACGGAACCTTGCGGTCTTCGCCCCGGGCGCCGGGCCGGGGCTTGGTCATGTAGTAGCAGCCGAGCACGATGTCCTGGCTCGGGGTCGCAATCGGCTTTCCGCTGGCCGGGAGCAGGATGTTGTTGGAGGCCATGAGCAGCTCGCGGCACTCGATCTGGGCCACGAACGACAGCGGGATGTGGACGGCCATCTGGTCCCCGTCGAAGTCGGCGTTGAACGCGCTGCAGACGAGGGGATGGATCCGGATCGCCTTGCCTTCGACCAGAACCGGCTGGAACGCCTGGATGCCGAGCCGGTGCAGGGTCGGCGCCCGGTTCAGCATGACCGGGTGGTCCTTGATGATCTCGCTCAGGATCTCCCAGACCTCGGGCCGCTCGCGCTCGACCAGCTTCTTGGCGCTTTTGACCGTCTGTCCGCCTTCTTCGAGCTTGCGGATGATGAACGGCTTGAAGAGCTCGAGCGCCATGTTCTGCGGGAGCCCGCACTGGTTCAGCTTCAGCTCGGGCCCGACGACGATGACGGAACGGCCGGAGTAGTCGACCCGCTTGCCGAGCAGGTTCTGGCGGAACCGGCCCTGCTTTCCCTTCAGCATGTCGCTCAGGGACTTGAGCGGGCGGTTGCCCTGGCCGCGCACGGCGCGGGTGCGCCGCCCATTGTCGAAGAGGGCGTCGACCGCCTCCTGCAGCATCCGCTTCTCGTTCCGGAGGATGACCTCCGGGGCCTTGATCTCGATCAGCTTCCGCAGCCGGTTGTTCCGGTTGATGACGCGCCGGTAGAGGTCGTTCAGGTCCGAGGTGGCGAACCGCCCGCCCTCGAGGGGCACGAGCGGACGAAGGTCGGGCGGAAGCACCGGGATCACGGTGAGGATCATCCACTCGGGCCGGTTGCCGCTCTGGCGGAAGGCCTCGACGATCTTGAGCCTCTTCAGGGTGTCCTTGCGCCGCTGGACGGAGGTCTCGATCCGCACCTGCGTCCGCAGCTCGTTCGACAGGTCGTCGAGGTCGAGCCGTTCGAGCAGCTTCCGGATCGCCTGCGCCCCCAAGTCGGCTTCGAAGCGCATGCTCGTGTCCGCGCGCAGCTCCTGGTACTGGTCCTCGGAGAGCAGCTCGTGGGCGCGGAAGGGCGTGTTGCCCGGATCGATCATCACGTAGGACTCGTAGTAGAGGATGCGCTCGAGGTTCCGCACCGACATCTCGAGCAGATGCCCGATCCGGCTCGGAACGCCCTTGAAATACCGAGATGTGCGAGACCGGCACGGCCAGCTCGATGTGCGCCATCCGTTCCCGCCGCACGCTGGCCTGGGTGACCTCGACGCCGCACTTGTCGCAGATGACGCCGCGGTAGCGGATCATCTTGTAGCGGCCGCAGGCGCACTGCCAGTCCCGGACCGGACCGAAGATCCGCTCGCAGAAGAGCCCGTCGCGCTCCGGCTTGAACGACCGGTAGTTGATCGTTTCGGGCTTGGTCACTTCCCCGCGGGACCACGAGCGGATGGTCTCGGGCGAGGCCAGCCGGATCCTGATCGCGGTGAAGTTGAAACGTTTCCGGGCCTCGCGATCGCCGCGGATGGCGGTCATCGGCGGCAGGACCGGGCCTTCCGTCGCGGGAGCCGTATCCGTGGTCGGCAGATTCAACTCAGGGCTCTCGGGCATGTTCTTGTCCTCCGGCCGATCGCCTATTCGAAGATCACGTCCAGGCAGAGAGACTTCAGCTCCTTGACCAGCACGTTGAACGACTCGGGGATGCCCGGTTCCGGCGGGTTCTCCCCCTTGACGATCGCTTCATAGATCCGGGAGCGCCCTTGGACGTCGTCCGACTTGACCGTGAGCAACTCCTGCAGCGTATAAGCAGCGCCATACGCCTCCAGCGCCCAGACTTCCATTTCGCCGAACCGCTGTCCCCCGAACTGCGCCTTCCCCCCCAGCGGCTGCTGGGTCACGAGAGAGTACGGGCCGATGGAACGGGCGTGGATCTTGTCGTCCACCAGATGGGAGAGCTTCATCATGTAGATGTAGCCGACCGTCACCCGGTGGTCAAACGACTGGCCCGTCCTTCCGTCGAACAGAGTGGTCTTGCCGTCTTCAGGCTCGCCCGCCTCGCGCAGGCAGGCCTTGATCTCGTCGACGGTGGCCCCGGCGAAGACCGGCGTCTCCGCCCGGAACCCGAGATGCTGGGCGGCCAGCCCCAGATGGGTCTCGAGGATCTGGCCGATGTTCATCCGCGAGGGAACGCCCAGGGGATTCAGGACCATCTCGACCGGCGTGCCGTCGGGCAGGAAGGGCATGTCCTCGACCGGAACGATCTTGGAAACGACGCCCTTGTTGCCGTGCCGCCCGGCCATCTTGTCCCCGACCGAGAGCTTCCGCTTCTTCGCCACGTAGACCTTGACCAGCTTGATCACGCCGGGGGGCAGCTCGTCCCCGCGGGTGACCCGTTCGCGGTCCTTCTCGAGCTTCTTCTCGAGCTTGTTCAGCGCGTCCTTGGCGGCGTCCATCTGCCTCCAGAACCGCGCCGAGACCTTGCCGTCCCGCGCCACCGGCGACGCGGGAACCAGGTCGTCGAAGTCGATCCCGGCCAGGCTGGCGAAGGATCCCTTCCGTCCCGCCCGCATGAGCGGCTTGCTCGTGGCGGCGGAATCCCAGCGCTCGAGGATCTGGCCGTCGAGGATGCGCTTCAGTTCGTCGTCCCGGCCCTCGATGATCCGGAGGCGCTCCTTCCGGTACGCCCGCTGGATGCGGTCGAGCTTGAGACGCTCCTGCTTCTTCGTGGTCTCGTCCTTCTCCTTCCGGGAGAAGACCTTGATGTCGATGACCACGCCGTCCATGCCGGGAGGCGCCTTGAGCGACGCGTCCCGCACGTCGCCCGCCTTGTCGCCGAAGATCGCCCGGAGCAGGCGCTCCTCCGGGGTCAGATCGGTCTCGCCCTTGGGCGTGACCTTTCCGACCAGGATGTCGCCCGACTTGACCGGCGCGCCGATCCGGATGATGCCGTCCTCGTCGAGATTCCGGACGGCGTCGTCGCCGACGTTCGGGATCTCGCGGGTGATCTCTTCCACGCCCTGCTTGGTGTCGCGGACCTGAAGCTCGAACTGCTCGATGTGGATCGAGGTGAATCGATCGCGCTTGATCAGGCCCTCGCTCACGATGATGGCGTCTTCGAAGTTGTATCCGGCCCAGGGCATGAAGGCGACGAGGACGTTGCAGCCGAGGGCGAGCTCGCCCTGGCAGGTGCTGGGCCCGTCGGCCAGGATCACGCCCTTGGCCACGTGCTCGCCTTCGCGCACCAGCGGGCGCTGGTTGATGCACGTGTCCTGGTTGGAGCGCTTGAACTTGATCAGGGAGTAGACGTCGCAGCCGGCCGTCTCGGTGAAGTCCTGGACCTTCTCGGCCTGATCCCGATCGGGCTCGACCATGATCTGGTCCCCGCTCACGGACACGACCTTCCCGGGGGACCGGGTCGCGATCATGGCGCCGGAGTCCTCGGCCACCTTGCGCTCGAGGCCCGTTCCGACCAGGGGCGGCTCGCTGATGAGGAGAGGCACCGCCTGACGCTGCATGTTCGAGCCCATGAGCGCCCGGTTGGCGTCATCGTGCTCGAGGAAGGGGATCAGGGCCGCCGCCGGGCTGACGAGCTGGATGGGCGAGACGTCCATGAAGTCGACCTGCTCGGGCGGCGTCAACGGGAACTCTCCCTTGAGCCGGCACGAGACCCTGCGGTTGGCCAGCCCGCCGCGTTTGTCCAGGGGCTCGTTGGCCTGGGCGATGACGTACTTGTCCTCCTGATCGGCGGACAGGAACTCGACCTGGGAACGCGAGACCACTCCGTCCTTGACCTTCCGGTAGGGCGTCTCCAGGAACCCCAGATCGTTGACCCGGGCGTAGGACGAGAGCGACGAGATCAGCCCGATGTTCGGGCCTTCCGGGGTCTCGATCGGGCACATCCGCCCGTAGTGGGTGTAGTGGACGTCGCGGACCTCGAACCCGGCCCGATCCCGCGTCAGACCGCCGGGCCCGAGCGCCGAGAGCCTTCGCTTGTGGGTCAACTCCGCCAGCGGATTCGTCTGGTCCATGAACTGGGAGAGCTGGCTTGATCCGAAGAAGCTCTGGATGACGGCCGAGATCGTCCGCGCGTTGATGAAGTCATAGACCGTGACCGTCTCCGGCTCCTGCAGCGACATGCGCTCGCGGATGATCCGCGCCATGCGGGCCAGGCCGGTGTTGAACTGGTTGGCCAGAAGCTCGCCGACCGAGCGAACGCGCCGGTTGCCCAGATGGTCGATGTCATCGGTCTCCGCGAAGTTGCCTTCCTCTTCCCCGATCCGGAGCAGGAGCAGGTACTTGAGGATGGCGATGAAATCCTCCTTGCAGAGGGTCTCGCAGTTGTCATTCGGGACCGACAGGCCCCACTTCTTCATCTGCTCCTTGCCGCCGAGCAGGCGGGCGTGGTCGAGCTTCTGGTTCAGCTTGTACCGGCCGACGCTGGCCAGGTCGTAACGCTTGGGATTGAAGAAGAGCCGGTTCAGGATGTCGCGGGCGGTCTCGGGACGGCTGGGCTCGCCCGGACGGATCAGCCCGTAGATCCGGGCCTGGGCGTCGTCCTCCGAGCGCGTGTTGTCCTTCTTCAGGGTGTTGCGGATGACGTCCGCCTCTTCCTGGAGCGGGATGATGTAGATCTGGATGCCCTCGACGCTGGCCTTGGCCAGGTCTTTCAGCTTCTCGGCCGTGATCTCCTCGTTGGCCTCGAGCAGCACCTCGCCCGATTCCGGGTCGACCACGTCCTGGGCCGCGACCCGCCCCACCAGGCCCTGCATCCGCTTGGTTCGCGGATCGCCCAGCTCGACCTCCTCGCGCTCGTAGAAGAAATCGAGGATGTCCTGGTCGGAGACGATGCCGAGCGCCTTGAGCAGCACCGTCGCCGGGAGCTTCCGCTTCCGGTCGATGTGCACGAACATGATGTCCTTGACGTCGATGGAGAACTCCACCCACGAGCCGCGGTAGGGGATGATCCGGGCGGTGTAGAGCTTCTTGCCGTTGGGGTGGATCGTCGAGTCGAAGAAGACGCCGGGGGACCGGTGGAGCTGGCTCACGATGACCCGCTCGGCCCCGTTGATGATGAACGTCCCCTTCTCCGTGATCATGGGAAGCTCACCCAGATAGACGTCGCTCTCGGTGATCCCGCGCTCCACCTTGCCGTCCTCGACCTCCTCCTTCACCCTGAGGCGCAGCTTCACCTTGAGAGGGACCGCAAAGGTCAGGTCCCGTTCCTGACACTCCTCGACGGAGTACTTGGGCTCTCCGATCGCGTAGGAGATGAACTCGAGCGAGAACATCTCCCGCGCGTCGCTGATCGGAAAGACCGACTGGAACACCTCCTGCAACCCCTCGCTCTTCCTCTGCTCCGGAGGAACGTCCACCTGCAGGAAGGAATGGAACGACCGAAGCTGGACATCCAGGAGATTCGGGATCGGGATGTTCCAGCGTTCACTGAGCTTCGAAAAGCTCCTGGTGGGGATGGCGGTCTCTCTCAATTGCGTTCCCTCGGATTAATAGATGACAAGCCGCCGGCGGCCCCCCGCCCTAACGGGGCGAGGCCGCCAGGCGGTAGGGCGGTGCGGAATCAATCTACTTGACTTCGACCTTCGCTCCGGCCTCTTCGAGCTTGGCCCGGATCGCGGCCGCCTCTTCCTTGCTCACCTTCTCCTTGAGCGGCTTGGGTGCGGTGTCGACCAGGTCTTTGGCCTCCTTGAGCCCGAGGCCGGTCACCTCGCGCACGACCTTGATGACCTGGAGCTTCTGGGCTCCGATTTCCTTCAGGATCACGTCGAACTCGACCTGCTCCTCGACGGCGGCCGCGGCCGGCCCGGCGGCCATCGCCATCATCGGGGCGGCGGCCGTCACGCCGAACTCCGTCTCGATGTCCTTCACGAGATTGGAGATGTCCAGCATGGTGGCGCCCCGGACCCACTCCAGAATCTGCTCCTTGGTGATCGTCGTCTCTGCCATGGAATCCTCCTCGATCGTCCCACGTTGCCGGCGTCGAACGCCGGCGGGCTCATTGACCTTCCTCGAACGACAGCCGACCTGCTCCAGCTGCGCCCGCCGGGCTTCGCGCCGCGCGGGGGCCGGCCCTCGAGCCGCCTCCGCCTACGGAGCGCCGGACTCACCCTTCTGCTTCGCGACCTGATCCAGAACGTTGGCCAGGTTCCGGGCCGTGGCGCTCAGCACCTGGACCAACTGCGTCATCGGAGCGTTCAGCACGCTCAGGAGCTGACTCAGAAGGACCTCGCGGCTGGGGAGCTTGGCCAGAACCTGCACCCCGGCCTCGTCGTACACCTCCCCGTCCAGGCAGGCCACCTTGACCTTGGGAAGTCCCTTCGTTTGTTTGATGAATCCATCGAGCACTCGGGCGGGCGCAACCGTGTCGACCAGCTCGGTAGTCATGAGGGCGGTCGGGCCCTCCAGGTGCGGAGCCAGCCCGGTGTAGGGGGTGTTCTGCGCCGCCCGATTGATCAGGGTATTCTTGACGACTTCAAGCTGGATCCCGTTGTCGCGGCAGATCCGGCGGAAATTCGTGAGCAGCTCGACCGACATTCCGCTCAGATCGGCCAGGTATACGGCCGTGGACCGCGTGAGCCGCTCGTTGATCTCAACGACCTTGTTCTGCTTCTGCTCTCTCGTCAGGGGCATGGCCCTACCTCCCCTAAGCCTTGGTGGGGGCCGCGGCTTCGGCCAGATCGATCCGGACACCCATTCCCATGGTCGAGCTGACCGTGAGGCTCTTGACGTATTGCCCCTTGGCGGCGGCCGGGCGGAGCCGGTTGATCTCGAAGAGCACCGCCCGTGCGTTCTCCACGAGCTGCGGCGAGCCGAAGCTGGCCTTGCCGACCGGGACATGGACGTTGCCCGCCTTGTCCACGCGGAAGTCGATCTTTCCGGCTTTGGACTCGCCCACGGCGCGCGCCAGGTCGAACGTCACCGTCCCCACCTTGGCGTTCGGCATGAGCCCGCGCGGCCCGAGGATCTTCCCGAGCTTGCTCACCTCGCCCATCATGTCCGGCGTGGTGATGACGCGGTCGAATTCCAGCCAGCCTTCGCGGATCCGGGCGACCAGCTCTTCTCCACCGGCGAAGTCGGCGCCGGCCGCCTCCGCCTCCTTGACCTTTTCGCCCTTGGCCAGGACGAGCACGCGGATCGACTTGCCGGTGCCGTGCGGCAGCACCACCGTGCCGCGGACCATCTGGTCGGAGTACTTCGGATCGACTCCGAGCCTCACCGCCATTTCCACGGTCTCGTCGAACTTGGCCGTGGCGTGCTCCTTGACGAAGGCCAGAGCGACATCGAGCGACGGAGGCGAAGGGAGCTTCGCCTTGTCTTCCTGCATCTTGCGATAGCGCTTACCCGCTGACACGGCGCCTCCTACCCAACGACGATGCCCATGCTCCGGGCCGTCCCTTCAATCATGTTCATCGCGGCCTCGAGATCGTTCGCGTTCAGGTCCTTCATCTTGAGCTCGGCGATCTCCCGGACCTGCTGGCGGGAGACCGTGCCGACCTTGTTCTTGTTCGGCTGCCCGGAACCGCTGGCCAGGCCGGCCGCCTTCTTGAGCAGGACCGCCGCCGGGGGGGTCTTCAGGATGAAGGAGAATGTCCGGTCCTTGTACACCGTGATGATGGCCGGGATGACCAGTCCGGTCTGGTTCTGCGTGGCGGCGTTGAACTGCTTGCAGAACTCCACGATGTTCACCTGGTGCTGCCCGAGCGCCGGACCCACCGGAGGGGCGGGCGTCGCCTGGCCCGCGGCGATCTGGAGCTTCACCTTTGCCGTGATCGGTTTTTCCGCCATTCTGCCTCCGCTCGGGAACCGCGGGACGCCGCGACCAGACCGTCCCGCATCGCCCGGCGTCAGATCGCCTGCACCTGCATGAAGTCAAGCTCGACCGGCGTCGCCCGGCCGAAGATTGAAACCATGACCCGCACCTTGCCCCGCTCGAGGTTGATCTCGTCCACCTGGCCGACGAAGTCGCTGAAGGGCCCGTCGACCACCTTGATGCTCTCTCCGACCTTGAAGGGGACCTCGGTGGTGACCTTGCCCTTTTCCACGACCCCGCGGCCGCGGATCCGGTTGATCTCGGTCTCGGTGAGAGGAACCGGATTCTTGTCGTCCCCCACGAAGTGGGTCACTCCGGGAACGCCGGTCACCAGGGCGCGGGTCTCGTTGTCCAGCTCGAGCTCGACCAGGACGTAGGACGGAAAGGTCTTCCGCCTGGTGATGGTCTTCTTGCGGTCCTTCATCACCGCGAAATCTTCGGTCGCCACCAGGATCTCGCCGAAGCGGTCCTGCAACCGGGCATACTGGATGGCCCTTTCGAGGTTGACCTTCACCTTGTTCTCATGCCCGGCGTAGGTATGGATGACGTACCACTTCTTTGTCATGCAATCTCTCGCCCGTCCGGCGACTCTCTCCCGACCCGGCGAAGCCGGGGCATCCGATCGATCAGCCCGGGGGTTGAACGGAGCCGGCTCGGCCGGCCCCGGGCCCCGTTCGCGCTACAAAATCAGGGTGATCAGCCCGCTGACCAGCCGATCCACGGCGAAGATGAACAGCGAGATGATCCCGACCGTGGCCAGGACCACCAGGGTGGACTCCCACAACTCCGGAATCGTCGGCCAGGTCACCTTCCGGACCTCGACCCGAACCTCCCGGATGAATCCGTTGAACCGAGCCACCGTCGACGCCATCGTGTCCTCCTGCCGGCGACGCGGAGATCAGTCGCAACAGCGGACGACGCCGCCGGACCTCCGCAACCACCCGGACCCCGTACCTCCCTAACGTGTTTCCTTGTGCGGGGTGTGGGCCCGGCAGAAAGGACAGAATTTGCGATATTCCACGCGGTCGGGGTGCAGCTTCTTGTTCTTGGTGGTGGTGTAGTTCCGCCTCTTGCACTCGCCGCAGGAAAGCGTGATCTGATCTCTCACAACCCTGCTCCTGGCCGATCGGCTTTTCGGGGATCCTTCGACGATACCACGGATCTTCCGATCGGTTCCCTCGCCGCCCGGCCGCGGACACCAGCCCGCGGCCGAAACGGGAGCTCAGGGACCTTCGTCCCGCCTACTCGATGATTTCCGTCACGACGCCGGCGCCCACCGTCCGGCCCCCTTCACGAATGGCGAACCGGAGCTCCTTCTCCATGGCGATCGGCGTGATCAGCTCCACGTTGATCTCCACGTTGTCTCCCGGCATCACCATCTCCCGACCCTCCGGAAGCGTCACCGATCCCGTCACGTCCGTCGTCCGGAAGTAGAACTGCGGCCGGTAGTGGTTGAAGAACGGCGTGTGCCGCCCTCCCTCGTCCTTGCTCAGCACGTACACCTTCCCAATGAACTTCTTGTGCGGCGTGATGCTCCGCGGAGCCGCCAACACCATCCCCCGCTCCAGATCGTCCTTCTCCATCCCCCGAAGCAACAAGCCCACGTTGTCCCCCGCCTGCGCCTCGTCCAGGATCTTCCGGAACATCTCCACGCCCGTCACCACCACCTCGCGCGTCTCCCGGATCCCCACCCGCTCCACCTTGTCGCCCACCTTGATCCGGCCGCGCTCCACCCGCCCCGTGCCCACCGTCCCCCGTCCCGTGATCGAGAACACGTCCTCGATCGGCATCAGGAACGGCTTGTCAATGTCCCGCTGCGGCGTCGGAATGTAGCTGTCCACCGCCGCCATCAACTCCAAAATCGTCTTCTGCGCCTCCGGATCGTCCGGATTCTGCATCGCCTTCAGCGCCGAACCCCGGATGATCGGAATCTCGTCCCCAGGGAACTCGTACTTCTTCAGCAGGTCCCGGATCTCCCACTCCACGTACTCCACGATCTCCGGGTCGTCCACCATGTCCACCTTGTTCAGGTACACGATGATGTACGGAACTCCCACCTGACGCGCCAAAAGGATGTGCTCCCGCGTCTGCGGCATCGGTCCGTCCGCCGCCGATACCACCAGGATCGCGCCGTCCATCTGCGCCGCCCCCGTCACCATGTTCTTCACGTAGTCCGCGTGTCCCGGACAATCCACGTGCGCATAGTGCCGGTTCTTCGTCTGGTACTCCACGTGCGCCGTCGCGATCGTGATCCCCCGCGCCTTCTCCTCCGGAGCGTTGTCGATCGAGTCGAAGGTCCGAATCTGAATCGTCGGGTCCGTCTTCGCCAAGACCATCGTGATCGCCGCCGTCAAGGTCGTCTTGCCGTGGTCCACGTGCCCGATCGTCCCCACGTTCACGTGAGGCTTCGTCCGCTCAAACTTCGCCTTGCTCATCTCCTCGACCTTCCTCCTTGAGGGCGCCGGCGCCCCCGACCGGATCGGATATCGATCCCACGACGCGTGCCGTCCGCGGGCCGCGCCGGAAGCGGCCCGGCGGCCCCGTCTTCAACCAATCCGTCCCCGAACCATGAGCCCACGACCAGAATCGAACTGGTGACCTTTTGCTTACCATGCAAATGCTCTACCGACTGAGCTACGTGGGCGAACCCTAACGAGCGGGAAACGGGATTCGAACCCGCGACCCTCAGCTTGGAAGGCTGACGCTCTACCACTGAGCTACTCCCGCGTCTCGAATCATGGTGGGGAGGGAAGGATTCGAACCTTCGAAGGCTATTGCCGACAGATTTACAGTCTGTTCCCTTTGGCCACTCGGGAACCTCCCCACCGACTGCGGATTCCGTGCTCTTGGCGTGTCCACCTCCGACCGGTCCAACGAGCGCGGCGTTCGAGCCGCCGTCCTCTCCCGGTTCTTCATCCTTTGATCTCGAGCAGCCCCTCTCAAGGGAGAGCTGGCGAAGGGATTTGAACCCCCGACCTGCTGATTACAAATCAGCTGCTCTACCCCTGAGCTACGCCAGCATGACCGCCGGTCCTCCGAGGTCGCCGGACGGGGCAAAAACGCAAATGCATCCTGCGTCCCGGCCCTTTCGAGAAAAGAACCGGGAACGGATGTCGGCCTGCAGTTCCCCCGAAGACGCCCAGACTCGGGAACCGGGTCCGCCGCATCCCGGATGGCCACCAAAGAGTGCCATGGTAGCGACGGGGTCCGAGAGCGTCAATAACTATTTCTCTCCGCAAGTTGCCGGCTCGGGCCCCCGGCGGGACCAGGCCCTCCGGCACAGGCGGTCCACCAGGTCGTCGAACCCGATCCCGGAGGTGGCCGCCGCTTTCGGAAGCAGGCTCGTGGCCGTCATTCCCGGAACCGTGTTCACTTCCAGGCAGGCGACCCGGCCTTCCGGGCTCAACCGGAAGTCGACCCGCCCCATGTCGCGGCAACCAAGAGTCTCATAAGCGGCCAGGCCCAAGCGGGCCAGCCGTTCCGCCACCTCGGCCGGAAGCCTGGCCGGAGCCACATACTCGGTCTCTCCGGCCGTGTACTTGCGCCGATAGTCGTAGAAGCCGCTCTTCGGGACGATCTCCACGATCGGCAGGGCCTGAGCCCCGCGGATCGTCTCGATCTCGGAGGAGCTCAATTCCAGGATCGCCCGGTCCAGCACTCCGACGGTCAGCTCGCGGCCGGCGATGTACTCCTCCACCATAAGCCCGCGCTCGGGATCGACCTGTCCGACCGCCGCCGCCCACGCCTCGCCCCAGTCTCCCGCCGCGCGAACGATCGTGATCCCGATCGTCGATCCTCCGGAGATCGGTTTGACCACGACCGGATATCCACCGATTTCAGCGAGTTCGTGGTCGCCGGGAGGAGGAGGCGTGGCCTCTCCGGTCCATCCCGCGCCCCAGAGGATCTGCCGCGCGAGCGGAATCCCCTCCGCGCCCATCACGCGTTTCGCCAGGACCTTGTCCATGGCGACGGCGGACGCCGCGGGACCGGATCCGACGTACGGGATCCCGGCCAGATCGAGGATCGCCTGGATGCGGCCGTCCTCGCCCGCTCCGCCGTGCAACGCGATCGCCACGACGTCCACGTCCGCCGGATCAAGCCGGGCCAGGGATTGCAGGATCGTTCGAGGCTTCGGCCGCAAGGCCCGGTAGGCGGTCAGCAGAGAATCGTCCGGAGCTTCGGATCGAGACCCGTCGAGGCGATCCGTCTTCCCCGTGGCGGGATCGAGAAGGCATGCGGCATGCCCGCGATGAAGCAGAGCGCTCGCAACGGACATGCCGGAGTGAAGGGAAACATCGCGCTCGCCCGTGTCGCCGCCCAGAAGGACGCAGACGCGAAGCGGATGGACGGAGCCGCGGGATCCAGGCTGATTCATCGCGCCGTCTCCAGTGCTTTCTCTCATCGGACCCCCGACCCCAGTGCCTTGCCTCAGGATCGCTTCCGCGGCCGGAGCGGCCCGGCCCGTGAAATATAGCCGCGGCGGCGGACTCCCCGCCATTCCCCTTGCAGCGGGGCGGCGGGTTGCGGGCCTCCTTGTCCGCCCGCCTTCCGAATGGGAAGATACCGCGTTTGCAGGACCGAGGAGGCCCGGAGCGCGGGCCGGCCCGGCCATCCACCAAAGCCCGGCAGGCACCGGACCAATCCGGCGCGCCGGACCAGAGAAAGGCGCCGCGAACATGACCGATCGCTCCCCCGAGTCTCGGACCGCCGTCCCCGGACAGCCGGCTCCGCGCGAGCTCTTGGCCGACATCCCCCGCCTCATGGCGGCCTATTACGAGCTCGAGCCCGATCCGGAGAATCCGCGGCAGCGGGTGGCGTTCGGAACCTCGGGGCACCGCGGCTCCTCCCTCGATCGCACCTTCAACCAGCGCCACATCCTGGCGGTCACGCAGGCGATCTGCGAGCACCGAGCCGAGCAGGGGATCGACGGCCCGCTCTTTCTGGGAAAGGACACCCACGCGCTTTCGGAAGCCGCCTTCGTCACGGCGATCGAGGTCCTGGCCGGAAACGGCGTCGAAACCCGCATCCAAGCGGGCGGTGGATTCACGCCGACGCCGGCGGTCTCGCACGCGATCCTGACCTTCAATCAAGGGCGCGCGGTCGGGTCTGCGGACGGCGTGGTCATCACTCCGTCCCACAATCCTCCCGAGGACGGCGGCTTCAAGTACAACCCTCCTTCCGGCGGGCCGGCGGACACCACGATCACCCGCGCCATCGAGGAGCGGGCCAATCGGATCCTGCTGGACGGATGCCGCGGGGTGCGCCGGATGTCCTATGAAGCCGCGCTGCGCGCGCCGAGCACGAAGGAACACGACTACATCTCGGCCTACGTCCGGGATCTCGGCGCGGCCCTCGACCTGGAGGCCATCCGCTCCGCCGGGATCCGGATCGGAGTGGATCCGATGGGCGGATCCGCGATCGGGTATTGGGGCCCGATCGCCGAAATCTGGGGACTCAAGATCGAGGTCGTCAATCCCGCGGTTGATCCGACCTTCTCCTTCATGACGCTGGATTGGGACGGCAAGATCCGGATGGACTGCTCGTCGCCTCCGGCGATGGCCGGACTGATCGGGCTCAAAGACCGCTTCGACATCTCCTTCGGCAATGATCCCGACGCCGACCGCCACGGCATCGTGACGCAGAGCGCGGGGCTCCTCAATCCCAACCACTACCTGTCCGTCGCGCTGGATTATCTGCTGGACCATCGGCCCGGCTGGCCGCCTGCGGCCGCCGCCGGAAAAACCCTCGTCTCGAGCGGGATGCTCGACCGCGTGGCATCCGATCACGGCCGGCGCCTGGTCGAGGTGCCGGTGGGATTCAAGTGGTTCGTCGACGGACTGATCGGCGGCGCGTTCGCCTTCGCCGGCGAAGAGAGCGCCGGCGCTTCGTTCCTGCGGAAGGACGGCACCGTCTGGACCACGGACAAGGACGGGCTCCTTCTCGGACTGCTCGCCGCGGAGATCACCGCAGTCACGGGACACGATCCGGGAGAACGCTACCGCGAGCTGGAGGAGCGCTTCGGCGCCGCCTTCTACGAGCGGATCGACGCGCCGGCCACGCCGAAGCAGAAATCGGCGCTCGGGCGCTTAAGCCCCGAGCAGATCGGCGCGCGGGAGCTGGCCGGCGAGCCCATCACAGGCGTGCTCACGCGCGCTCCTGGCAACGACGCCCCCATCGGCGGAATCAAGGTGGTCGCGGCCCGCGGCTGGTTCGCGGCGCGCCCTTCGGGCACGGAGGACGTGTACAAGATCTACGCCGAGAGCTTCATCGGGAAGGAGCACCTGTTCCGGATCCAGGCGGAGGCCCGGGAGATCGTGAACCGGGCTCTCGCGGGCGCGAGGTAGCTCCGATCGACGGAACCCAGCCCGGCTCTTCCGCGCCCGCCGCAGCGGCCTCCGATCCCGTCCTTCGCGCACGCCCGGCGCCGGCGCGCGGCGAAAGAAACGCGCCGCTCACTCCGGTCCGGACACCGGCCCGGAGCCGCCGGGCGCGGCCGATCCCGACACCGTGGCCGCTGCCGTTGCCGCACCCTCATGCGGTGAGCGGGCGCCCGGCCCCCGCCAGTGCGCGAGGAGCAGGGTGATGTCGTCCGACTGGCCGCGCTCGCCGGCGAAGGAGCGCACGTCCCCGAGGATCTCCCGCAGGATGCTCCGGCAGTCCTCGTTCCGGTACTGCTGCAAGGACGCGATCAGGCGCTCCAGCCCCCAGAACTCATCCTCCTCGTTCCGCGCCTCGGTAACGCCGTCGGTGTAGAGCGCGAGCAGGTCGCCGCGCTCAAGCCGGATCTCGGACTGCTGGTACACGCTGTCCCCGAAGAGCCCGAGGATGAGCCCGCCGTCGCGCAGGAACTGCGGCTCTTCGTCGCCGCGGATCAGGATCGGCGGATCGTGCCCGGCATTGGCGTACGACAATCGGCCGTCGGAGGCGTCCAGGACCGCGAGGAAGGCCGTCACGAACCGCCCCGGCTCGACGCTGCGATGGAGAAAGGCGTTCAGCCGCGTCAGCGTGTGCGCCGGCCCTTCCCGTTCGAGGTCCCGGCTCAGGAGGGAGGCGCGGAAGCTGGACATGAGCAGCGCGGCCGGGATTCCCTTGCCGGAAACGTCCGCCACGATGAGGGCGACCCGGTGCGGCCCGACGGGAATCAGGTCGTAGTAGTCCCCGCCGACGTGGCGCGCCGGCACGGACAGGCCGGCCACATCGGTCATCGGAACAGGAGGGATATCCCCGGGCAGAAGCCGGGCCTGGATCTGGCGGGCGAGATCCAGCTCTCCCTCGAGCCGTTCCCGCTCGATCTCGAGATCGCGGGCCTGGTCGAGGTCCGAGGTCATCTCGTTGAACGACTCGGCCACCGCCCAGAGGTCGTCGTCCCCTTCGATGGGGATCCGATAGCGGAGATTCCCGCTCCTCAGGCGCGAGGTCCCGACCCTGAGAGCGTTCAGCGCCCGAAGAATGCTCTTCCCCATCGAGATCACCATGCCGAGGGTCAGGATCTCGACCAGCACGAAGAGGACCGCCACGATCCCCAGGAAGACGAGAGGAATGAGGTTGAAGGGATTCCCCTGGACGTTCCGGGCCAACCCTCGGAACGAGGAGAAGAAACCGACCCGCGCCCAGAGCAGGACCATCCGCTCGTGCCAGCTTCCGTCGGACCACTCGAAGGCGGGCACCAGGGCAGCGCCCGTGGACGGGCCGTGGGTAGCGGCGCCGGAGGCGTCGGGCTCCTGGCTCGACGACTCGGACGTGGCCGGAGAGACGGCGAACTCCCCGCGGGCCGAGCGCACGACAAAGCGGGTCTCGAGGTAGGCGTCCGCATCCAGGCGGGAACGGAAGCTCTCGCCCAGGAAGGAGGTGGACGGGATGAGAACGGCGGCGTCCGCGCGCCCGCGACCACTCCGATGGACCGCTCCGATGAAGGAGCGACCGCCGAGCAGGACGACCCCTTGGTTTCCCATCGCGGCGGGCCATGCGGCGAGGGCATGCTCCTCTGGAACGGGATCTCCGTAGACGCGGGCGAGGCTGTCGGGAGATTCAGCGCTTCTGACCCAGATCCGCAGCCCCGGAAACGCCGTCGCTTCGAGCCGGCCCCACGCCGCCAGCGCGCCGCGCGCCTCTTCCGGACGGGCCATCGCGGCCTCGAGCGCGGATCCCAGCTCGCGGACCTCTCCCGCCAGATGGCGCCCGGCGATGCGCGCCCGGTCGGCCGTGACGGATAGATAGGTGCTGAGCCCCCAGAAAATCAACACCAGCGCGATCGGAACGACGCCGGTCAGGACGTGCGACCAGAGGAGCCGCCGTTTCACGCTGCGGATGGGCAGGTTCATGCCCCAAAGGAGCCGCGGCAGGGCGACCAGGATGTGCAGGGCCGCCAGGTCGCGCATCCACCCGGCGTATCGGTCGAGGGCCGCCCCGGCCGCGGTGATCTGCTCCGGCCCGGGATGGACCTTCAGCTCCACGAACCGGAGAAGCACGAAGAGCGCGCCGAAGAGGCTGGCGAGTCCGAGTGTCCCGGGCGCCAGCTCCTTCCGCCACCGGACCCTGAGGAGGAGCGGCAGCGCGAGCAGGGCGGAGGTCGCGGGCATCATCCCCCAACCCGCGCCGGCCGCGATCGACAGCAGTCCGAACGGGACGATGTAGAGCAGGTCGCGCCGTTCCGCTCCGGCGAAGAGGAGCCGGGACAACGCCGTCCACAGGACGAGCGAAAGCCCGGCCAGGATCACCGACTGGATGAGATAGAGCGTGGGCAGCGCCGATCGCGCCGCGGCCGAGGCGCGCGCTATTTCATAGAGGATGGCCGGCGCCAGCCAGGCCGCCAGGTAAGCGCATCCGCCAAGCAATAACGCGGAGCGCGCCGGACCCGATCCCAGAAACCGCCGGTCCCGCGCCTGAAGCACGGCCACCAGGATCGAAACGGCGGCCATCGCCAGGAAGACGATCATGTCCGGGTTACCTTAGCCTGCAAATTCATGATCGCCAGTCGCGAGGCAAAGGAGATGCCCGGAAGGCACGGGCGCGCGCAGCCCGAACGGCGCGGGCATGGATCTCAGCCCAGCGCCAACCACGCGCAGGTTCATGCCGCCGGGGCCTCGACGAGCACGACCGCATACGCGGCGATGGCCTCCCCGCGCCCGATCTCTCCCAGGCCGTCGTGAGTGCGCGCCTTGACGGAAACCAGCGCGGGATCGCAGCCGATGGCCCGGCCGAGCGCGCGGGCCATGTCCTCTCGATGCGGCGCGAGCTTGGGCGCCTCCGCCAGGATGGTGAGATCGACCTGAAGAGGAATCGTGTTCTTTTCGGCGAGAAGCCTCCGGGTCTCCGCGAGAAGCCTGGTTCCGGCGACGTCCTTCCACGCGGCGTCGGTCGAGGGAAAGTGGCTTCCCAGATCGCCGAGACCGGCGGCGCCCAGAAGCGCATCCGCCAGAGCATGGGCGGCGGCGTCGCCGTCGGAGTGTCCGAGCAGGCCTCGCTCGAACGGGATGGACACGCCGCCAAGGACCAGCGGGCGGTCCGCGACCAGCCGATGGATGTCGTAGCCGAAACCGATCCGAAGGCTCATCGCGTCGTGCCTCCAGGGTGTTCGCCGGCGTCACCCGGTTCGCCATGGCGGGCGTCCCGTCCCGCGGCGCCTGACTCGCCGCGGCGGGAGCCCGGTCCGGCATCGCCCGGTTCGCCATGGCGCGAGTCTCGCCCGGCCTCGCGTTTTCTCCAGCTCAGGAGCCGCTCGGCAAGCTCGAGATCCTCGGGAAACGTGATCTTCAGATTCTCGAACTCGCCCGGCACGATGAAGACGGGAATACCCTGCCATTCCAGAAGCGCCGCGTCGTCGGTCGCCCTCATTCCGAATCGGTGGGCCTGGTCGTGCGCGCGGAAGAGCGGCCCGAACCGGAAGACCTGGGGAGTTTGCACAGCGTAGAGATGCTCCCGCGGCTGGGTCAGGACGATGCGTCCCTCGTAGACCACCTTGAGCGTCTCCCGCACCGGAAGGCCGGGCACGATTCCCCCCGGGCCCGAACCCCAGTATCCCGTCTGGACCAGTCCGGGGAGCGCGTCCTGTCCGTCGCGGGGGACCGGACGCATCATGGCCTCGAGACACCGGCTCACCAGCTCGGGGCTGAGAAGCGGCCGGGCCGCGTCGTGGACGAGGACGATCCCGTCCTCCGGCCGTTCGAACTTGCGAAGGGCGTTCAGCGCCGCCCACACCGAATCCTGACGCTCTTCCCCGCCGGGAATGATCGTGACCGGGGGCTGCTCGCGGCTCCAGCCTCGCTCGAGGTCCGCCTCCATCGCCGCAAGCTCGTCCGCCTCCGGCGGAGCGACCAGGATGATCCGATCCACGCCCGGGGCGCTTCCGAGGACCCTCAGCGCATGAAGAAAGAGGGGCACTCCGGCGAGTGGAGCCCGACCCTTGGGCGATCCGGAGCCGAGACGAGCGCCTCGGCCGGCCGCGACCACGATGGCATCCCAGGGCAGCCCTGCGGCGGCCGCGGCCGAATCGTCCTCAGCTCGGACGTCCGCCATCGCTCCTCCTCATAACGGCCCTCACGACCCATGCTGCGCCCGGCGGGCGGGATCTGACCTCAAACCGCTGGTCCGGCTGTTCGGGATCTGTCCAGCGACCGCCCTGCCCCCGGCCCGGTCCTGGCCGCCCCGGAAGTCTCCGGGCTCAGGACTGTAATCCCTCGTGGAGCGCCTCCGCAACCGAGGAGACACCGACGAGGCGCGGCGCGTTCCGGCTTTTCCCCAGGTCCCGGACGTTGGCCGCGGGCAGCAGCGCCCGGTCATATCCGAGACGCGCCGCCTCGGTCAGCCGGGAATCCGGATGCGCGATGCGCCGCACTTCGCCCCCGAGGCCGATCTCGCCGAGAACGACCATGTCCGGATGAGGCGGACGATCCCGGCAGCTCGAGGCGACCGCCAGGAGCACGCCGAGATCGACTCCCGGTTCCTCGACGCGGAGTCCTCCCGCGACGTTCACGAAGACGTCCTGGCTGGACGCGTCGACTCCGCCCCGCTTGGCCAGCACAGCCAGGATGATCTCAAGTCGCCGGCCGTCGTATCCGGTGGAGACGCGCTGGGGCATCCCGTATCGCGTGGCGTGGACGAGCGCCTGAACCTCCATGAGCAGGGCGCGGGTTCCCTCGAGGCTCGCCACCACGATCGATCCGACCGCTCCGGCGGTGTGCTCGCTGAGAAAGACCTGGCTCGGATTGGGAACCTCGCGCATCCCCTCTCCGGTCATCTCGAAGACGCCGATCTCGTGCACGCTCCCGAACCGGTTCTTGGCGCTCCGGAGGATGCGGTAGTGCTGGTAGCGCTCCCCCTCGAGATAGAGCACGGTGTCCACCATGTGCTCGAGGGCCTTCGGGCCCGCGATCGTCCCTTCCTTGGTCACGTGGCCGACCAGGAGAACGGCCGTGCCCGTCGATTTCGCCAGGGACAGGAGCGCCAGCGCGGACTCGCGAACCTGGCTCAAGCTGCCGGGAGCCGAGCCCACGGCCGGAAGATAGGCCGTCTGGATCGAGTCGATCACGAGCACCTCGGGCGAGATTCGGGCGACAGCGGCCGCCACCGACTCGAGGTTCGTTTCCGCGAGCATGAGGAGATCGTCCGAAAGGCCGGTCAGCCGCTGGCCCCGCAGGCGGACCTGCGCGGTCGATTCTTCTCCGGTCACGTAGAGGACCCGGGCGCCGCGCTGCACCAGCCTCGAGGCGACCTGAAGAAGAAGAGTCGACTTGCCGATCCCCGGGTCGCCGCCCAGGAGCACGACCGAACCGGCCACGAGACCGCCTCCGATCGCGCGGTCGAACTCCGCCAGGCCGCTGGCCAGCCGCGCCGATTCCTCGACGGTGACGTCGCCGAAGCGGACCTCCGCGGCCTCGCCGAGGCGGGCCACGGGGACGCCCGAAGGCCCGGGGGAACGGGACAGCATGGCGCCGCCGGAACTACGGGCGGGCTCCCCGCCGGAGGCTTCGTGAAACTCCCTGAGGCTGTCCCAGGAACGGCAAGAGGGGCAACGCCCGAACCACTGCGCAAAGCTCTCGCCGCACTCCGCGCAGACGAACTGCGTGCGGCCTCCCTTGCGGGACGAACGGGTTCGTTTCTCGGAAGGCGGTTTCAGCGAGCCCCCTTCGCCGGCCGGACGGCCGCGCACGCCGCGATCGAGGTGGTCCATCAGGATCTCCGGATTTCGATGCCGCGCGACGTTCGGGCAACTTCCGTTCCGTCGCCCGCGACGTGCCACCGGCGCTCTTGACTGGATCTCCGCCACAAGCTCCCGGTATCGGTCCGGAGCCTGCGCGAGAGGCCGCAGCCGGTTTGGCAGGGTCCCCCGGAAACTCGCGGGCCGGGTCCGGGCGTCCCGCCCGGACCTCACGCGGTCGGCTTGTCCCCGAATCCGATGGAGAACATCCTCTCGAGATCGTGGCGGGAATAGGCCTTGAAGGCGATCAAAGTCTCCGTTTGGTCCACTCCCGGGGTCTTGAGGATGTGGTGCGTCACCAGGTCGGCGACATCTTCGTTGTGCGGGACGCGGAGGATCGCCGCCAGGTCCCACTCCCCGGCGATCGAATAGACCTCGCTCACGCCGGAACGCTCGACCAATCTCTGGGCGATCTCGTCCACCCGGTCTCCCTCGACATGCATCAGGACCAGAGCCGTGACCATCGAGCCACTCCTCTCCCGCCGCGCTCTTACATCGGCGAGAAGTTCTGTTCCGCCCAGAAGCGTTGCTTCAGGTCTTCCTCGAGCCATTCCATCCACTTCAGATGGCCGTGCTCCCAGCCGACCAGCCAGTCGAAAACCTTGCGTCCTTCCGGATCGGGGGTCGATTCGCGCGCTTTCTGATAGAACGCGATGGCCCGCGCTTCGAGGCTGGCTCCGAGCGACACGACGGAAAGCTCCATGGTGCCGAACCGGAGGTTCTTCCGCCACTCCGCGTCGGCCACCAGGTCCTCGAATCCCTCCCCGTGAGCCAAGGTCGGCGGCGGCATCCACTTCTTCTCCTTCATCAGGCTCCGGAACTGGTCGTAGAGCATTTTCTGGTGCTCATCCTCCTCCTTCGCCAGGAGAAGGAACATGCGCCGGGCATCCGGATCCGCGGTCCGCTCCGCCGCCCCGCGGTAGAGCTCGTAGCCCTGCATCTCCGTGAGAATCGCGGTCTTGACCGCGTCGACGGCCGTGGTGAGCTGTTTCTCGTCCATGCGCATCCTCCCCAAAATCCTCCCCGAAACCCGACCTGCGGGCGAACCCGCCCCGGCAGTGCAACCGGCGGCCAATCGGCCGGGCGCCACACTGCGACCGCGGGCCACCCAAACGGTCGCCCTACACAGGCGTACCCCGGCATCCTCCCGGCTCACTCGATACTAGGGCTCCACCCGGCCGGATGGAAGGGGATCGGAGTCCGCCTAACGGGCTCCCAGCAGGTGGTAGAGGTTGTACGGGCTGGAAAAGGCGACGCGGTCGACGGCGATCTGGGCTCCGAGCACAAACAGCGCGATGCCGGCGAGGATCCACCACCGGAAACGCTCGAGTCTGAGGCGCGCCGTGACGCGACCGAGCCCCTCGACGTAGAGCAGAAAGAAGGGAATCAACGCTCCCGACATCAGCCTTCCGGAGGTGAAGAACGGTACGGCGCGGGACGGATAGGCGCAGCCTCCGAAGTCGAAGAGGATCGACAGGAAGGCGAGATAGCCGACGCAGGCCAGGAAGCAGGCCAGGCTGAGCCGGAGCGCCTGCCGCCGGACGGTCGCGGGCGACGGGCCTTCGCCGGAGGGCGCGGAATTGCGCGCCAGGCCGAGGATCGCCGCGGCCAGGAATGCCAGCGGCGAGATCCAGTAGAACGCGTCCGCGACCGGAGAAGCCAGCGGACGCGAACCCCACACGAATTCGCCGCGCCAGAACCTGGCCAGAAGCTGCGACCAGAAGAACCAGAGGCCGTGCGGCGAGAACATCGGGTGATGAAACCACTCGGCCGGCGGCTTTCGGGTCCAGCCCAACGACCGGATCTTGGCCGCGGAGGCGGTGACGTCGCCGAAACGATTGATGTTCCAGGTTACGAATCCCGCGAGCGGAAGGCCCGCGCTGAGCGCGAGACCCGCGACCGCGGGCCGCGCGGCGCGGAACCAGCCCGGCCGGGCCGAGCGCCAGGCGTGGATCAGGAGCGCCGCCACGGCGACCACCAGCAGCGGCAGGTTGCTGATCTTCGTCAAGCCGACGGCGGCCAGGGCGAGTCCGATGAGGATCCCGAGCCGCGTCCTCGGGACGCCGGGCCCGAACCACCGGACCAGGCCCCAGACCGCAAGCCCGAAGCAGAGAGGGGACAGAACGTCGCTCTGGATCGAGAAGAAGGCGTCCTGGGGCAGGACGGCCAGAAGCAGCGGCACTCCGAGACGCGCGAAGATGACGTCGGGATACACCGCCCGCGCCACGACGTATCCGAGCCAGACCAGCGCGGCGAACAGCGCGATGTTGAGGAAACGGATCCAGTAGAGCAGAAAGCCGCCGTGCATCCCGAGCCCGCGGCCGAGCCGCATCCAGAGGGACGCCGCCGCGTAGTAGAGCGGCGCCTGCGACGACTCGGGATTGATCGGAAGCGGGGCCGCGTCCATCCGCGCCAGCAGGTCGGCCCGCTCCGCGTCGGTCCAGCGCCAACGCGGTGGCGGGAACACTCCGTTCGGGAAGTCCCTGGCCGACTTCGTGTACTCCGACGACCCGTACAGGGCCACGAAATGGGCCGTTTCCTTCGACATCGGCTCGAGCTGCCGGGGAACGTGGCCCCGCGAGTACTTCAGGACCAGATCGAAATGCGTCTGTTCGTCGACGTTGTTGAAGAACGGGAAGGCCGCAGACCAGATGCAGACGCGAAGCGCGGCCACGAGACACAGGCCGAGCGCCAACCGGCGCTCGCCTGATTCTCCAAGGCGGTCAAGCCGATTCGGCGGCCGGGAGTCCATCCGGGGAGTATGGCCCTCTGCCGTGGGCCTCGGGAATTCCAAAGGGCCGGCCCGGAGAGGTTGAGGCGAGACGCGGCTGGCCGGGGGTGCAAAGCGGGTCTCGCGCCACGCACCGGGCACCGCAACAAGGACCGTCGCCGAGGTCGCGATCCGGAACGGCGTCCCCTGCAGAGCCCCCGCCGGCTGGCGACCAGGACCCGTTCCTGGGGTCGCAACGCGCACCGGCCGCGGACAGGGTCGAGCCCGCATCGGCCGCGGATGGGTCTCAACCCGGGACGGCCGCTCGGAGAGTCGCAACTCGGATCACGCCCGGGACCGTTCGACCGAGGTGGGATCGGCGCTCATCGGACTGGGACAGGGGAATCCTGATGCGACCTGCTACTATCTATTACGACTGATGGATATCTATCAACTGGCCCTCGCCAATATATCAGTATCTATAGGTCATTATGGCAATTCACCCCGCTAGGTCAAGCAAAACGGGAACATGAAGCAATAGATAATAATATTACTGGATCAGCCCGGGCTGATACATCTATTTCAGTAGATATTATGTCGCCAGTTCACGTTCAACGTCGGCTGATGGCGGGGTACATCGGAAAATGGCAGGCGAGCTGCCGGGTATGGAGGACTCAATGCGACAACACATTCGTGCAACTTGATCCGACAGGACCCACGACGAGATCATGCCCCCTCGAGCTCCTCCGCTCCTCGCTCGAAGATGGCGGCCATGCGATCGCATTGCCTGGCCGGATCCTCGTGAGAGCGATGTCCGCTGAAGGGCGCGTCGCGCGGAGTCGGTGAAGCCGCAGTCGATGGGCGCTATGCTCGCGGAGCTGGAGCGGGAAGGCCCGGTTGAGCGTCGCCTTCCCAGGGCGATCTGAGAATCGGCGAGACGGGCACGACGCCGGAGATCATCGATCTTCTGGATAGGAGCGCCTGACCATGGATTGGCTTCACGACGCAGCCTACCTGTTCGGCGGCGCTTTGCTTGCAAACGCCGTTCCGCACTTCGTCAGCGGCATGATGGGGCGGCCCTTTCAAAGCCCGTTCGCCAAGCCGCCGGGCAGAGGTCTTTCGTCCTCGACCGTGAACGTGCTCTGGGG
Source organism: Candidatus Eiseniibacteriota bacterium (assembly GCA_963833505.1). Taxonomy (GTDB): domain Bacteria; phylum Eisenbacteria; class RBG-16-71-46; order CAIMUX01; family CAIMUX01; genus CAWHYG01. Next base: position 56,633 of record CAWHYG010000006.1, read on the forward strand.
ATTTGCGAACTTCGTCGTCGCCTACCTTCTCATCGTTCGTGTGGGAACCTTCGATCCGCGCGCCGCGGATCACGTCATCGCCCTGGGCGTGGGCGTTCTGCTCAGCGGTGTGATGGCCGCACGCTTGTTCGGGCCGTTCCACGGCGGCAATTCGCCCACGGGTTCGTGACGGCGTGGGACGGGCGCAAACGCCTGATCCTCGGTTCGTGCTTCTGCTCGTCGGCGCTACGGCCAGTTCGGCCGGGGTCTGTCGGGCCCTGTCGTGTGCTTTCTCGAACTTCGGAATGCGGCGAAGAGCGGTCTAGCGGGCGATCAGCCCCAGCTCCCGCGCATGGAGGATCGCGTACTCGACGTAGCGATCGGCCGCCTTGTGGATGTCGCGCAGCTCCTCATCGGTCAGCGTGCGCCGGATGCGGGCCGGCGCCCCCTGCGCCAGGGACCGGGGCGGAATCTCCATCCCTGGCGGAACCACGCTTCCGGCCGCGATCAGCGACCCGGCCCCCACGCGCGCGCCGTCCAGGATCAACGAGCCCATCCCGATCAGGCAGTCGTTGCCCAGCGTGGCGCCGTGGATCACCGCGGCGTGCCCGACCGTGACGCGGTCGCCGATCTGAACCGGATGGATGTCGGACGTGACGTGGATCGTGCAGTGGTCCTGAAGGTTGGTGGAACGGCCGATCCGGATGAAGTTCATGTCGCCGCGCACCACGGTCTGGTACCAGATCGAGCTCTTCTCGGCCACGATCACATCACCGAGGAGGATGGCCCCGGGGGCCACGAAGACGGAGGCGCCCAGCACGGGCTGGACCCCCCGAAAGGACACGATCCGGGCGTCCGGAGAAACCAGGGTCGCTCCGTGCCCGGAGGCAGAAGGCTCGCTCGCCATCACTCGCCCTCCCGGCGAACCCGATCGCCGTTGCCGGCCCGGCGCCGGCCTTGCCGGCCCCCGCGCCGGTCCGTCGACCTCAGAAGGTGAATCTCCCGAAATCCTTCGGATTCAGGTTTTCCAGAAACGCTTTGAGCTCGTTGGCCCGTTCTTCGTCGGTGGGCTCTTCCGGCGGGGCCGCGGCCTCCGTCTGGAGCAGGGCGTCCAGCTCGGTCGAGAAGAGATGCGGCGCCACGAAGATCCTGGCCTTGCTCTTGAGCGCCACGGCCAGGGAGTCACTCGGGCGGGCATCCACGGCGAGCAGCTCGCCGTTGGCTTCGAGGTAGATCTTCGCGTAGAAGGTGTTTTCCCGCAGGTCGGTGATCTCGACGCGCCTGACCTTGGCCCCAAGCCCGGCCAGGATCGAAACCAGGAGATCATGGGTCAAAGGACGCTGGAATTTCTTTCCCGCGATCTCCATGGCGATGGCGCTGGCCTCCGACGGCCCGATCCAGATGGGCAGCCGCTTCGCGCCGTCCAGACTCTGCAGGATGACCACGGGGATCTGGTTCTTTTCGTCCACGGCCAGGCTCCACACTTTGACTTCGATCATGCCGGCTCCTTCGCGGTTTCAACCGGAGATGGCTTTGTGCTTGAGCTGTTCCGCGTACGGGAGGTTGCCGAGCCCCTTGTCCATGTTGTCGAGCATCCAACGGGCGGAGGACGCCAGATCGCTGTCGGGATACTTCTTCAGGAGATCCTGGAAGACCGGACGCGCCTCGTCCGGACGGCGGAGATCGTCGGCATAGGTGAACCCGACCATGAAGAGCGCCTGGGCCGCCCGCGGGCTCTTCGGACGCCGATCGACCAGACCCTGATAGATCTTGATGCGCTCCTGCGGCACCTTTTCGCCCTCTGCCATCTCGAAGATCTGATCGTCGGTGAGGACGGCGTAGGTGTAGTCCTGCCAGCCCTTCTCATCGACGCCGGCGCCGGTCTCGGTCTTGATCTGATCGAGGATCGAAGCGAACAGCGCGTTCGCCTTCTTGGTCGAGAGCTTCTTCCGGATGCTCTCCCGGACGTCGTCCAGCGGTTGCTCTCCTTCTTCGATCCGGCTCACCGCTTTGAAGATGGCCCAACCTCGGGACGTCTGGATGGGCTCGGAGATCTGGCCGGCCTGAAGCTCCATGATCTTGGCGTTCAGATCGGAGGGGCCTCCGAATCCACGGACATCCGAACGCAGGGTGACCTGGCCGAGCTCGCCGCCGAGTTCGTTGTTCTTGTCGTCCGTGGAGACCTGTCGGGCCAGCACCCCGAAATCCTCTCCGGCCAGGGCCCGGCGGCGCGCGTTCTCCGCAGCCGCCTGCGTGGGAGCGAGGATGTCCAGGGCGTGGATTTCCGCCACCTGACGGAATTGGTCGGGATTCTCCGCGTAGTAGCTCTGGATGTCGGCTTCGGTCGGCTCGCACTTGTCATAGACGAGTTTTTGCACCGTCACATTGGAGAGGACGAATTTGCGGGAAAGCTCCAGGGTCGCGAGAAAGTCCTTGTCCTTGTCGAATCCCCGGCGCTCCCCCGCCTCCACCCAGGCGTATTGATTCACCATCTGGTTCAGGACGTCCATCTGCTGGCTGAGCCTGGCGCCGCCTTCGAGACCGTTCATCATTCCGGAGAACTGGACCCCGATCTTGAACTCCATGTCCTTGACCGTGATCTTCTGCCGGCCCACGTGGGCGATGACGATCCGGCCGATCCGCTCGTCCTCCGCGCTCGACGGGGAACCCGCCGCGCCCTTCTTCTGCTCGGGAGCGCGACCGCACGTGAGCACGAGCGCCAGCACCGCCGAAGACACGATCCCAGCGACCAGTCCGGCCCGGAAACCGGGAGGCCGCGGCCTCCCCCGGAGGATATCCGCCATTACCCCAATACCCCCTGGATCGCGAGGCCAAAGGCGCCGCCGCCCGCGGCGCGGGGGCCGTCAGGGCCCCCGACCTGGGACACGGTGCGGCTTCCCGCGCCGATCATTCCTGCTTGGTCACGAAGACGCGAACCTTGGCCTCGACGTCCTGATGCAGCTTGATCCGCACGTGATACACGCCAAGCTCCCGCAGGGTTTCGTCGAGGTCGATGTGGCGCTTGTCGACGGTGTGCCCGGCCTGGCCGATCGCGTCGGCGATGTCGGCGTTGGTCACCGATCCGAAGAGCTTGCCGTCTTCGCCGGCCTGGACCGGGATCGTGACCGTCAGCTTGTTCAGAAGGCCGGACTCCTTCTCCGCCGCCGCGCGCGCCCGGTTGCGCTGGATGGCGGCCACCCGCTCGCGCTCCTGGAACACCCGGGCCCCCGCGCTCGTCGCCTCCAGGGCCAGGTTGCGGGGAACCAGGTAGTTCCGCGCGTAGCCGCGGACGACCTTGACGGTGTCCCCGCGCCGGCCCAGACCGTAGACGTCCTCGAGCAAGATGATTTCCATGGAATCCACTCCTCTTCGGCGGGCGAAGTCGCCCTCGGTTCAACCCGGTCTTCGCCGCCTAGCGGTAGGACTCGCTTGCGAAGGGAAGCAGGGCCAGGTACCGGGCCCGCTTGACGGCGCGGGTGACCTGGCTCTGGTGCCGGGCGCAATTGCCTGAGATCCTGCGCGGGACGATCTTCCCGCGATCGGTGACGGCCCGGGCCAGGCGCTTTTCATCCCGATAGCTCACGTAAGGCACCCGGTCGACACAGAGCTTGCAGACCTTTTTCCGCGCATCGCGCGGTTCGCGTTCCCTCATGGCTTCCTCTCTTCACGCCGGCTCCCGCTCCTCGCGGTTCGCCGGGAACGGGCCCCATTCCGGACCCGCCGATTTTCATCTTGATGACCTTGCCGCCGCCGTCCGAGAGCCGGGGCGGCCGCACGCGCCGGATTGCCGGCGGGTCCCCTCCGAGATCAAACGGGGATGTCGCCGTCGGCCAGTTCGGCCTCCGTCCGCATCTCCTCATGGGCTTCCATCGGCTCGTCCGGCCGCGCACCGTCGGGATGACTGGCCATCGCCCTTCCCTCGCGGACGGGAAGCATGGCGGAGAGAACCTCGACCGAATCGGCGTAGATCTCCACGACGGTCTTCCGCTCGCCCGAAGCGGCGACGAAGGATCGGGAGTGGAGAAACCCCTCCACGTAGATCCCCTGCCCGTTCTTCGCTTCGCGGCAGACCCTTTGCGCCAGCTCCTGCCACACCACGACGGTGAAGTACGAAATGGTCTCGCGGGGCGCGCCGCGCCGATCCCGGGACATGCGTCCCGACCGCACGCGGAAGGAGGCCACGGCCACGCCCGAGGGGGTGTGGCGCAGCTCCGGGTCCTGCTGGAGAAACCCGGTCACGATAACCCGGTTGATTCGGGGAAACGAATCGGCGTCCATTTTTTTTCTCCGGTGTGGGCGTCCCTAGCTCTCGTTCTCAGGATCTACGCCGTGATCAGCCGCAGCCGGCCGATCCGAGTACCGATCGAATCTTCCTCGTCCTCGCCGCGGGGCTTCGAAGTCGCCGGCCTCATGCCCCGAGTCCGGGCCTTCCGACTCCGTCTCGGTGTGCGGTGGAGGCGGTGGAAGCCCCTCGTTGAGCACGGTGAGGAACCGGAGCAGCCGCTCGTTCAGGCGGAAGCGCCGGTCCAGGTCGCGCAGGGCCGGCGGGTCCGCATGGAAACGGATCAGCGTATAGATGCCTTCGTGGACCTTCTGGATCTCGTAGGCGAGGCGGCGGCGGCCCCAACGCTCCACGTCGTCGACGGTTCCGCCTGAAGCGGTGATCAGATCCCGGACCCCCTGGATCTCCGACTCCAGCTCCTTCTCGTCATAGGAAGGGTGCAGAACGAAGACAGTCTCGTATTCGCGCAAAAGCGAAGCTCCTTTCCGGGCTCTGCTGAGCCCACGGGAATGCCTGTCTGCTTCCGCCCGCCCCGTCCCGCGCGGGGCCGACGATGGAACGACCGGCTTCGAGGTACGAAGCCGTCGTGAAGCGGACGATGAGCGGCTGGAAAGGTACGCCCATCGCGCATGCCGGAAAGCGGATTTTCTCAGGTCCGGACCGTTTCTGGCAAGGAAAGAACCGCCGGCCGCTCACTTCTCGCCGGGATCCGCCGGAATCCACGAGGGGTCCCCCGGGATCCGCCAGGATCCACCGGGCGCCGCCGGGATTCGGGACCGCCAGGGATCCACCGGAGGCTCAGCGCGGTGCCGGGAAGCGCCGGAGGCCTCGGCGGCTAGCCGGCGGTCGCTCCGCCGGCCTCGTTCCCAGTGGGGGGCGCCGGGTTGTACCGGTTCATGGCCGCCACGAGCCCATCGCGGCAGACGGCCGAAACCGCCTCCGCCCCTTGCTCGACCAGACTTGCGAACGCTTCCAGGACGGCTCCGTCCAGGGGTCGAAGAACATACTCCGCCAGGTCTTCTCCCGGAGGCGGCGCGCCGATGCCCAGCCGGACCCGGGGAAACTCTTCGGAGCCGATGAGCTCGCTGATGGACAGAAGGCCCCGGTGGCCGCCGGGGCTTCCGCCCGAGCGGATCCGGATCCGGCCGAGCGGCAGGGCCGCGTCGTCGGTCACGACGAGCAGCGCGGAGGGCTCCAACCCGTGCTCGCCTAGCAGCCGGGACGCCGCCAGGCCGCTCCGGTTCATGAAGGTGGTCGGACGGGCCAGGAGCACGCGCTCGCCGCCGACGATCGCCAGACACTGTTCGGCGCTCGCGGCTTCCCGCCAGCCCGTCCCCGCGGCCGCCCGCAAGCGGTCGAGCACCAGGTACCCGGCGTTATGAAGAGTGAGCGCATAGCGGGGACCCGGGTTTCCCAGGCCGAAGATGACCCGATCCGGAATCCCCGCCAGGTCTTGATCCAAGCTAATCCGCCTTGGCCGATTCCTCGGCGGCCTTCTCCCCCTCCTCGGCCGTCGCGGCTTCCGCGGCCGCAGCCGGAGCGGGCTCCTCTTCCTTCATCTTGCCGACGACCGTCGCGACCACCCGCTCGAGGGCGTCGTGAACGTGGAGATCCGCCAGGGGCAGGTCCCGGACGTGGATGGACTGGCCGCGAATGAGGTGGCTGACGTCCAGCTCGATCCTTTCGGGGATCTCGGTCGGCAGGCACTCGATCTCGACCTCGCGCAGGAGGTGTTCGAGGATCCCGCCTTCCTTGACGCCTTCGGGCGTCCCGGTCAGGAGGATCGGAATGTGGACGCGAACCTTCCGGGTCATGGAGATGTGCTCGAGATCCACGTGCAGGATCTTCTGATCCATCGGATTCCGCTGGACCTCCTTGATCAGCACCTTCGTGTCCGGGCGCCCCTTGACCTTCAGATCGAGGATCGCGTTGCCCGAGGAGATATGCCGCAGCATCAGATGGAACGCCGCCGCGTCGACGGCGATCGCCACGTTCTCTTCTCCGGCCCCGTAGACGATCCCGGGGATCCGCCCTTTCATCCGAAGCTGGCGGGCGTGCCCTTTTCCGCCGACCTCGCGAATCTCCGCGAGCAATTCTGTCGTCGCCATGAAATGTCTCCTTGATGCTTCATCGAACCTTCGGCCGCCTCAATGACCGCTCACCGCCGGCCGAAGGGGCGGGCGCGCGATTCTCCGCCTCACACAAACAACGAGCTGAGCGAGCGCTCCTCGTGGATCCGCCGCAACGCCTCGCCCAGGAGCCCGCTCACCGAGAGGACCCGAAGGGTCTCCCAGCGCTTTTGCGGCGGAACCTGGATCGAGTCGGTGACGATCACCTCCCGCACCGGCGCCTTCGACAGCAACTCGGCGGCTGGTCCCGAGAACACAGGGTGGGTGGCTCCCACGTAGATCTCCCGGGCTCCGTGTTCGCGCAGGGCCACCGCCGCGCGCACCACGGTCTTCCCGGTCGAGATCACGTCGTCGAAGATGACGACGTTGCGTCCGTCGACGTCCCCGATCAGGTTCATGACCTCGGTTTCATCCGCCCCGGTCCGCCGCTTGTCCACGAGGGCGAGGGATGCCCCGAGCCTTTTCGCGTAGGCCCGGGCCATCTTGATCGAGCCGACGTCCGGCGCCACCACCGTCAGGTCGGGGATGGCCTTCTGGCGGAAGTAATCCACCAGGACGGGCGCGGCGTAGAGATGATCGAAGGGGATGTCGAAGAACCCCTGGATCTGGCTCGAGTGCAGATCCATGGTCAGGACCCGGTTGGCCCCGGCGACCGTGATCAGGTTGGCCACCAGCTTGGCCGAGATGGGAACGCGCGGCTGGTCCTTCCGGTCCTGGCGGGCGTAGCCGAAATAGGGCAGCACCGCGGTGACCCGGCAGGCGGAGGCGCGCCGGATCGCGTCCACCATGACGAGCAGCTCCATGAGGTTGTCTGACGGCGCCGGCGTGGGCTGGACCACGAAGATGTCGCAGCCCCGGATGTTCTCGCAGATCTTGACCGAGATCTCACCGTCGGAGAAGCGGCCGACCTCGGCCTCGCCAAGATCCACCTTCAAATAGGAACAGATCTCGCGAGCCAGGGTCGGATTCGCCGTGCCCGTGAAGACTCTGATGGAATCAACCACGCCTACCGCTCCGTTCCCGCCCTTCCGGCGGCGCCTTCGGTCTGAACCTCCGCGACCAACTGGCTGGGGCGGGAGGATTCGAACCTCCGAATGCAGGATTCAAAGTCCTGTGTCTTACCACTTGACGACGCCCCAGCGTATGTCGAACCCGGCCCGCGGGACGCGCCATGGCTGCGGGAGGCGCACCCGGCTTAAAAGGCGAGTCGCTCACACCGTGGGCGACTCCCCGAGGACTCCGGATCTCCGACCCGCGGTTCCGGAGCCGGCCGTTCCGGCCCGCGCCCCGCCGAGGACCGACCGATCCACTCCCCCTACCCGGCCCTCCTGCCGGATGATCCTAGCGGAAAAGGCGTCGATCCCGCCAGTCCGTCTTCTGCTACTGCGCGACCAGGGCTCGCTCCAACTCGGCCCGGTAGCACGCTATGATCTTCTCCTCCAACCAGATGCGGGTCGCCGTGTTGATCGGATGACAGAGGTCTTGATAGCCTCCCTCCGGCTTTTTCCGACTCGGCATGGCGATGAACATCCCTCGATTTCCCCGGATCACCTTCAACCCGCGAATCACGAAACAGCCATCTAGGGTGATGCTCACAAACGCCTTGAGTTTCTCATCGTCTCGCAATGATACCCGGACCTCCGTGATCTCCATGATCAGCATCCCTCTGAATGATCGCCTGTGCCACGGCCGCGGGCGGTCCCAACCCGCGGGTCGTTTCGTTCGGTGCTGCGCGCTGAGTCTGGCACGGCCCAGCTTCCCCCTCGAAGCGCGCGCGCCCGGTCTACGTTACGAGACAACACCCCCTTCTGGACGGAAGGACGGTCTTGCACCAGTGGCCTTCGTCCTCAAGACGCCTCTCCCATCGCAGGGCCGTGCGCCGGTCCGGCGCCGTCCCGAAAACCGCCGATCCGCTCCCGCTGACCCGGACGAATCCCGACCCGAGGTTGCGGAGCTGCCGGATGACACCGCCCACCACGGGAGCGACCATGAGGACCGCCGGCTCCAGGTCATTCCGCAAGCTCGAACCCGCCTCAGTCCGCTGCGCGACCCAGAAATCAGTTGGGAATCCATGCGATAGCACGTTAGAAAGCGGACCGCTCTTCGTCAATCCGAAAGTTGCGCGCTGATACACATCGCGCGTGGAAACGGAGACATTCGGATAGACGAGGAGGACCGGCTGCGCCGGCCAGGGAGGCAGGGCCTGCACCTGCTCGCCGCGACCCGTTCCGAGCTGGGTTCCGCCACGGATGAAAAAGGGAACGTCGGAACCCAGGGCCGCGCCCAGGCGCTCGAGATCCTCCGGAGACAGTCCGTGCCGCCGGAGCGCGTTCAGGCCCACCAGGACGGCCGCCGCGTCCGACGACCCCCCGCCCAGGCCCGCGCCGACCGGAATCCTCTTGGTCAGCTCGATCTCGAGTCCCGGTGGATGCCCGGCCGGAGCCGGCAGGAGCACGGCAGCGCGAACCGCCAGGTTCCTTTCCGGAGGGCCGAGATCGAATCCGCCAGGACGCGCCGTCAGCCGGATCCCCGGCTTCTCGGAAAGCCGGATCCGGAGCGAATCGCTGAGGCGGATCGCCTGAAGCAGGGTCACAACCTCGTGATAGCCGTCCCGGCGCTTCCGGACCACCTCGAGGCCCAGGTTGATCTTGGCCGGCGCTAGAACGTTGACCGCGTGGCCGGAGCAGGCCGCCCCGGAAACTGCCGGCTTCATGGACCTCCCCGCGGAGGCGTGCCGCAATCCGTAGGCCGCCGGATCAGACACGGCTTCGTGCGAACACCAGGATGGCCAGCACCGCCACGATCCAGAGCAGGATGTTGATCAAGGTCGGCGCGTCGGTCAGCAGCACCTCGGAGGGGGATTCTCCGCGGCGGTGGCGGTACACCAGATACAGATACCGGAAGACTCCGAAGACGACGAAGGGCACGGTGTACACGAGCTTGTCGGTGCGGAACCGCGTGACCGTGGCGGGAGAGACTGTATAAATCGAGTAGGCGATCACCGTGGTGGCCGTGACGACCGGGATGAGTTGATCTACCAGCTCCGGCGGGTATTCCGCCAGCGTCCGCCGGTGCCCTTCGGCTTCGGAGGCGAGCAGCGCCCGTTCCTGCCGCCGCTTGCACACAGCGAGGAACAAAGCGAGGAAGTAGGCGCACATGAGAAGCCACGGGGAGATCGGTTCCTTGATCGTGAGCGCCTCGACCCCCGCGACGGCGCGCAGGACGAAACCGAGGGCGATCATCATCACGTCGAGCAGGACCATGCGCTTCAGGATGATCGAGTAGAAGATGTTCAGGACGAAGTAGATCGCGCCCACGATGACGAAGTTGCGCCCCAGAGGCAGCGCGATCAGGAGCCCGGCGGCGGCCAGGATCAGCAGCAGCAGGCTGGCCACGGGAATCGGGAGGCGGCCGGAGGGGATGGGCCGGAGCCGTTTCTTCGGATGGAGCCGATCCCGGTCGATGTCCTGGAGGTCGTTGAGGACGTAGACGGCCGAGGCGAGTAAACAGAAGGACAGGGCCCCCTGCGCGGCCCGTCCGAGCTGCTCCATCTGCATGAAGTGGACGCTGAACACGACGCCCGCGAACACGACGAGGTTCTTGGTCCACTGCCGGATGCGAAGCTGCTGGAAGATCGCGCGGATCACGACGCGGCCGCCTCTCCCCCGGTCGGACCGCCGGATGGAGCCGCCGCCGAACCGGCCGCCGGACCTCCCGGCGAAACCGTCCCCGGACCGCCCGCCGAACCGCCCGGCGGAACCGCACCCGAACCGCCTGCCGGAACGGCCCCCGAGCTGCCTGGCGGAACCGACGCGGCGTTCGCGATCAGATAGCGCTTCAAGCCGTCCTCCCAGTCGGGAAGGCGGACGCCGAACAGCTCGGCGGCTGCCTGGCAGTCGAGGACGGAATAGGGAGGCCGGGGCGCGGGCCTCCGGAGAACGGCGTGCGTCGTCGGGCGCACGAGAGCGGGATCGCGGCCGGTCAGCTCGGCGATCTTGCGGGCCTGCTCGTATCGCGAGGCGCTGCCGCGGGCGGCCAGATGCCAGGTTCCGATCTCGTCGGCCAGGGCCACGGTCCAGAGCCCCGGGGCCAGATCATCCACCCAGGTCGGGGCGTTGACCTCGTCGGTGACGACGTCCACCGGCCCGCGGGCCAGCCGGTCGAGGATCGCCTGGACGAAGTCGGGTCCCCCGGAGCCGTACAGGCCGGTGGAGCGCACGACGCGGACGTTCCGCGCGGCGGCACGGACCGCGCACTCTCCATACCACTTGCTGCGCGCGTAGACACCGAGGGGGCCGACCGGGTCGTACTCCCGGTAGGGGCGCGAGGCCGAGCCGTCGAAGACATAGTCGGTGCTCATGAAGGCGAGCGGAAGCCCAAGGCGTTCGGCCATTCCGGCCACGCGGCCGGGCAGGATGCCGTTGACCAGAAACGCCTGGTCGGGATCGGTCTCGCAGGCGTCGACCTGGGTCCAGGCCGCGATGAGCACGATGCGATCAACCGCCTGCTCGCGCAGGTATTGCGCCAGCTTGGGCTGGTCCTCCATCGGCAGGTCGGGCTGATCGGGCGCCAGCACGTCGATCCGGGCCGGCGCGTGCCGTAGAAGCGCGCGACCGAGCAGCCCGCTCCCTCCGAGAACCAAAACCTGGGACTTCATGCCTGCTCGCCCCCGCTCAGCCCCCGAGCGCCGCGGCGATCATCCTTCGTCCAGCTTCGATCGCCTCGTCCGTCCGCTCGGGATCCCCCATGCCGGCCATGGCCAGATGCGGACGGCCTCCGCCGCTGCCGCCCACCGCGGATGCGGCCTCCCTCACCACTAAATCGGCCTTGAGCCGGCCCTGCTCCACCAGGTCGTCGGTGACGATGGCCAGGAGCGTCGTCTTCTTCCCGGCGCGAATCGCGACGAGCGCCGCGCCCGTGCCCAGACGCTTGCGGATCCGATCCCCCAGGGCGCGAAGGTCCGATCCCTCCTCCGCCTCCATCCGGCCGGTGAGGCAGGCGCCGCCTGGCAGCCGTTGGATCCCCTGGAAGAGCGCGTCCGACTCGTCCTGCGGGCCTTTCTCCTTCAGCTCCTGGATCTGCTTGCGAAGACGCGAGGCCTCCTGCTGCAAGGCCTGGATGCGCGGACCGAGTTCTTCCGGGACGCCCGGAAGCATCTTGAGCGCCCCCTGCTGGAACTGGAGCAGGCGCCCGAACTCGCGCACGGACCCGCGGCCGGTGAGCGCTTCGATGCGGCGGATGCCGGCCGCGATCCCGCCTTCGGAGCGGATCACGAAGGCGCCGATCTGTCCGGTACGGGCGACGTGGGTTCCGCCGCACAGCTCGCGCGAGAAATCGCCCACCTCCACCCGGCGCACGCGATCCCCGTATTTCTCGCCGAAAAGGGCCATGACCCCCTCGCCGATCGCGTCCGCATAGGCGGACTCGCGCACCACGACCGGATCATCAAAGAGGATCCGCTCGTTCACGATGTCTTCGACGCGGGCGATCTCCTCGTGCGTCAGGGCGCGGGCGTGCGTGAAGTCGAAGCGCAGCCGATCGGGCGCAACCAGCGACCCCGACTGCGTGACGTGCGGGCCGAGCACGCGCCGGAGCGCGGCATGGAGGAGATGCGTAGCAGTGTGGTTCCGCATCGTGTCCCACCGCGCGCTTTCCAGGACCCGGGCGTGGATCGGGGCGTCGGGGAATACGCCCTCCTCGACCTGCACCCGATGCCGGATCTCCGCATCGTGCTTCCGGGTGTCGAGGACGCGGCCGCGGAATCCTTCCGCTTCGAGGACTCCCTGGTCGCCGACCTGTCCGCCCGACTCGGCGTAGAACGGCGTCTCGTCGAGGACGACCCAGAACTCCGATTCCACGGGCGCGAAGCGGCGGATGCGCACGTCCAGCTCGAGGGTCTCGTAGCCGCGAAAGACAGAGTGCGGCCCCTCCGAGAGCACCGTCCACTCCAGGGTTTCCCCCGCGGACTGGTAGAACCTGGCGCTCCGGCGCGAGCGCACTTTCTGCTCCTCCATCGCCTTCACGAAGCCTTCGAGATCCGCGCGAAGCCCGCGCTCGCGGGCGAGCCAATCCGTCAGGTCGGTGGGGAACCCGTAGGTGTCGTAGAGAAGAAAGACCTCGTCGCCGGCGATGACGCCGCCCCGCCCGGAGCGGGAAGCCGCCTCCTCGAATCGCGAGAGGCCCTGCGCCAGCGTGGCCTGGAACCGTTCTTCTTCCAGCTCGAGCGCCATCCGGACGGAAGGCGCCGCCTCCCGCAGCTCGGGATAGGCCGGCCCTAGCAGTTTCACCACCTCCGCGGACAGCTCGAAGAGGAACGGACGATCGAGGCCTAGCCGGTGCCCCTGCACGGCGGCGCGACGGAGCAGCCGGCGGATGACGTAGCCGCGACCCTCGTTCGAGGGCAGGATCCGCTCGGTGAGCGCGAAGGTCAGCGCGCGGATGTGGTCGGCGATGATGTTGAAGGCCGGCATCGCGGCGCCCTCATAGCGCCTTCCCGACATCTCCTCGACCACGCGGATGATCGGCCGGAAGGCTCCGGACTCGAAGAGGGTGCGCTTTCCCTCGACCACCATGGCCAGGCGCTCGAGGCCGATGCCGGTGTCGATGCCGCGATTGGCCAGCGGGGCCAGCGTCCCGTCCTTCTGCATGTCGAACTGGGGGAAAACGACGTTGCCGACCTCGATCCAGCGGTTGCAGTCGCAGCCTGGGCCGCAATCAGGGCGACCGCATCCCAGGTCTTCGCCCAGGTCGTAATAGACCTCGGTGTTCGGGCCGCAGGCGCCGGTGTCGCCGGCCGGGCCCCAGAAGTTGTCCTTCTTCCCGAGCCGGTAGATCTTCTCGGAAGGAAGCCCGATGTCGTCCCGCCAGATGGCGAAGGCCTCGTCATCCTCCTCATAGACCGAGACCTTGAGCTTCTCCACCGGAAGCGCGAACACCCGGGTGAAGAACTCCCAGTTCCAGCGGACGGCCTCGCGCTTGAAATAGTCGCCGAACGAGAAGTGGCCCAGCATCTCGAAGAAGGTGAGATGGCGCGGCGTGTGGCCCACCTCCTCGAGGTCGCTCGCGCGCAGGCACTTCTGGATCGTGACGGCGCGGCGGAACTCGAGCGGCTCGCGACTGGCGTAGTACTTCTTGAACTGCACCATGCCGGCCGAGGTGAAAAGGAGCGTCGGATCGTCCTTGGGCACGAGGGGCGCGCTGGGCAGGATCCGGTGGTCCCGCTCCCGCCAGAACTGCAGGAAGGCCTCCCGGATACGGGTGGGCGTGTCCTTGGCCGGTCCGGTCGAGATGTCATTCATCGTAGATGTCCGCTCCCTTGTCGTCCGCCGAAGCCGGCGTTTCGTCTTCCCGGCCGACTCGGTGAGGTCCTCTCGCGTCGTCCTCACCGGAACCCGGGCCGGGTGCCGCGTCTCCCCGACTGGCTTCTCGCGAAGCCGCCAGAACCACTTGAATCGCCTGACGGATCGCGCTCGGGGCGAAGCCGCGTGCGGTCAAGAGACGCCGCAGCCGCTCCGGATCGGAGCCGGCGGCCCGCAGCTTCTTCCGCGCGGCCGCCTCCGCCAGAACCTGTTCCTCGAGCTCGTCCCCCATCTCGGCGATCGCCCGGTCCACGACCTCGTCGTCGATGCCCTCGGCGCGAAGATCGCGCTTCAAGAGCCGGATCGACCGGGGCCGCGATCGCGCCTGCTCGCCCAGGTAGAGGCGGCAGTATCGCAGGTCGTCGACCAGCCGGGCCTGCGCGAGATCCTCCACCACCCGCCCCGTGGTCGCGGCGTCGAATCCGTTTCGCCTCAGTATACGCGAGAGGCCCGCCCGGGACTTCTCCCGGCGGGCCAGAAGACGGAGGGCCCGGCTCCGGGCCTGCGTCTCGGGGCTTTCCGAGGGAACGCCCGAATCGGGCGTCCCCCCGGCAGGGTCTCTTCTTTTCACGTCAGCGGGATCCCGGCCGCCGATCGCGCGGCGCGGCCGAGAGAGGTCCGCGAGGCGCATCCGGAGCCTCGCGGACTTCCCGGATCGGATCCTTCGGCCCGTCCGCGCTCTTCCCGTCGGTGTTCCTGCCTCCCGGACCGTCGGCGCGGAGCGCGGCCGGAGCGTCCGGAGTCTTGCCGGCGTAGATCCCGGCGCCCGAGAGGTCTCGGGAAGCGGCCGGCCCGGCCTTGCCTCCGGTCGTGGACTCCTTGCCGGCCGGGTCCTTCGAATCCTTCGGGCCCGGGTCCTTCGCGGCGCCCGCCGGCTCCCTGCCGGGTTCTCCGGCCGAGAGCTTCCGGGCGCCGTCCTTGCCTTCGCCGGCGATGCCTTCCTTCCCGGCCGACGGCGCGGGTCCCGCCGACGGAAGCGCGACCAGCCCGGCCGCGATCCGGATCTCGCGCTCGAGCTTTTCCGCCATGCCGCCGTTCGACTTGAGCGTGGACCGGGAGGATTCGCGTCCCTGGCCCAGCCGCTCGGGCCCGTAGGAAATCCAGGTGCCGCTCTTCTGCAGGATGCCCGTGTCGAGCCCGAGGTCGATCAGCTCGCCGGTGCGCGAGATCCCTTCATCGAAGAGAAGGTCGAACTCGGCCGCCTTGAACGGAGGCGCCACCTTGTTCTTCACGACCCGCACCCGCGTCCGGTTGCCGATCACGTTCTCGCCTTCCTTGATGCTCGAGATCTTGCGGATGTCGAGCCGGACCGAGGCGTAGAACTTGAGCGCGTTGCCGCCGGAGGTGGTCTCGGGATTCCCGAACATGATCCCGATCTTCATCCGGATCTGGTTGATGAAGACGACGATGGCGTTCGACTTGCTGATCGAGCCGGTCAGCTTGCGGAGAGCCTGCGACATCAGACGAGCCTGGAGGCCGACGTGGGCGTCCCCCATCTCCCCTTCGATCTCCGCCCGCGGGACGAGCGCGGCGACCGAATCGATCGCCACGATGTCGACCGCACCGCTCCGCACGAGCTGATCGGCGATCTCGAGAGCGTCTTCGCCGGTGTCCGGCTGGGAGACGTAGAGGTTGTCGGTGTCCACGCCGAGGAGCCGGGCGTAGGACGGCTGAAGGGCGTGCTCGGCGTCGATGAAGACGGCGTTGCCGCCGGCGCGCTGCACCGAGGCGATGAGGTTCAGGGTCAGGGTCGTCTTCCCGGAGGATTCGGGCCCGAAGACCTCGATCACGCGTCCCCGTGGAATGCCTCCCACCCCAAGCGCGATGTCCAGGCCGAGAGAGCCGGAGGAGACGACCTCGGTCTCGACCTGAGGCCGCGCCCCGAGACGGATCACGCTTCCCTTGCCGATCTGCTTGTCGAGCGCGGTGATGGTGGCCTCGAGGGCCTTGTCCTTCTCCTTGCGCTCGGAGTCCTTCTTCTCCTGTGCCTTCTTGTCCTGCTCCGCCATGTCATGACTCCTTCGGTCGTGCTCCGCAGATTGCGCTTCCCCCGCCCATCAGGGCGTCCCTCGAGAGGACGCGGCACCGCCCGCGCCCGGAAAAGCCTGGATTAGAGACGGCCGCGGCGGCGCTCCGGCGACCGGTGGGCCGGCCCGAATCTCCCGACGGAAGCCCCGGCGGAAGCTCCGGACCCGCTGTTCAAGACGAAGCAGATGCGGTTCGCAAGGGTGTATAAACTGGTCCCCGAGGCCGAAGCTCGCTCTGCATCAACGCGACGGTCCTGATCGTAAAGTTCCCCCGCTCCCAAGTCAAACCGGCGGCCCAGCCCTGCGGCGCGCGCCCGGTCCAGTCGCGGTTGACCCTCCCCAAGGTCAGATGGCTCTTCCACGGCTTGTCGGACGCCCCGAATCCCTGAGCCCGGATCCGGGAGTCGGTTTCGGTGGCCAGCGTGTCGAGCGCGCCCGACCGATCGGAGACTCCGAGCCAGAGGGTCTGGGGGCGCGCGGGCGACGGGAAGGCCGAAACCGAATCGATCGCGACCTCGACCGGGCGAAAGGCGCCGTCCAGACCTTCCACCACGGCGCGCGCCTTCTCCAGTCCCTTGGGATCGAGGTCTCCGAAGAAGCGCACGGTCAGATGGAAGAGCTCCGGCGCCACCCACCGGACCATTCCGGGCGGGAAGACCGGTTTGAGGCGCTCTTGAACCGCGGCCGCCGCCGCGACCAGCTCGGGCGGCAGGAGAATCGCCATGAAGGCCCGCACCCGTTCACTCATGAGCGCCTCCCTGGCGTCCCGCGTCGTGGTCGCGCCCGCCGGCGCCGCCACGCGGATCGCGAGATTCGCCGCCGCCCGGCGGATCGCCAACCTCGCCGCCACGCCCGCCGGCGTCGCTTGCGCCGAAACGATCCCCGGCGCGCTGCCCGGCATCGCTTGCGCCGGAGCGATCGCCAGGTCGTTGACCGACATCGCTTCCGCCGGATCGATTGCCGCCTCCCGGCCCCGTGCCGGGTGCTACGGCATCCGGATTCCGCTCCCACGTTTCGAGCGACAGGCCGGCCAGGTGCCGGTGCAGCAGCAGCAGCGCGCCCGAAACCGCCCGCGCGGTGACCGCCTCGCGGCTGCGTCCGGGAAACACCCGCCGGACGTGCGTCTCTCCGTGGCGCGTCGAGAGGCCGAGATAGACCAGCCCGACGGGTTTGGAAGGCGTGGCTCCGGTGGGTCCGGCGATGCCCGTCGTGGAAACCGCCAGGTCCGCGCCGAACAACCGCCGGGCCCCCACCGCCATGGCCTCGGCCACCGGACCGCTGACCGCGCCGTGATTGAGAAGCACGCCCCGCCCCACGCCGAGCACGGTGTTCTTGATGCCGTCGTCATACGCGGTGACGGAACCGAGAAAGTACCGGGACGAACCCGGCACCCGGGTCAACGCCGCGCCGACGCCGCCCCCCGTCAGCGACTCGGCCACGGCCACGTGCAGTCCGCGCTCGACCAGGGCGGCGCCGATCACTTCTTCAAGCGTCGCCTCTCCGGTCGCATAGATCACCGGCCCGATCGCGCCGCGGATCCCCTCGACCCAGGCATCGAACTCTTCCCGGGTGCTGAGAGCCTCGGGCTTTCGGATCAGCCTCAAGTCGACCCCTCCCCAGTTGGGGAGATACGCAACATCGTGCCCTTCCGGGTGCCGGGTTCCGATCATCTCGGCCAGGACCGTCTCTGGAACTCCCGCGGTTCGGAACACGATCTCCCAGCCGCGGGCGCCGCCCAGCCGTCGTTCCACCAGAGGGAGCACGAACTGTTCCATCTGGGCGCGCAGCTCCTCCGGCACGCCGGGAAGCGCGCAGACCCAGGTGCCGCCGGGCCCCGCCAGGAGCAGCCCCGGCGCCAGCCCGACCGGATTCGGGATGATCTGCGCTCCCTGCGGCAGAAGCGCCATCCCCTGGGCGGAAGGAGGCGGCGTGCGGCCCCGCGCGCGGTAGATCTCCTCGACGGCCTGAAGAACCTCCTCGCGGAGCACGAGCGGTCGGCCCAGCACCTGGGACAGGACGCGGCGGGTGATGTCGTCGGGCGTGCCGCCGAGCCCTCCGCTCATGATGATCCCGTCCGCCCGGGCCAGGGCCGAGCGCAGGGCGTCGGCCAGAAGCTCCCGGGTGTCGGGAACGGAGGTGTGCCAGAGCGGAGGCACGCCGAGCCGCGCCAGCCCGCGCGCGATGAAGTGGAAGTTCGTGTCGAGGGTACGCCCGATCAGGATCTCGCCGCCGATGGTGATGACCTCGATCTTCATGAAGGCATCACCGCGAGATCAGGACCGGCCAGAAGTGGCCGGCCACCCGCAGCAGGATGTTCCCGTAGATGCCGGCCATGACGTCATCGGCCATCACGCCGAACCCGCCGGGCAGGGACTGAAGCTGATAGGCGGGCGGAGGCTTGATGACGTCGAGGATCCGGAACAGGAAGAAGCCGACGCCGGCCAGCACGATGCCGTGGCCGCCGAGAAAGGACACGGTCAGAAGGGCGCCCACCACCTCGTCGATCACGATGGACTTGCCGTCATGACCGTAGAGGCGCTCGGCGAGGCCGGCCACCCAGGTGCCGAACACGGTCAGCGCCACCAGGATCGCGACCATCAAGCCGGCGGGAATCGCCGGAAGCAGCCACCAGAATGGCGAGCGTGACCAGGGATCCGAAGGTCGCCGGCGCGACGGGAAAGTGCCCGGTGAAGAAGAAGGTCGCGCTCAGGCGGATCCAGAAGTCCCGCGCCGTGCCTGGGTTGGAAACTGCCGGCCGCTCCACGCTCATCGAGTCCATTTCCTCCGCGTCGTCAACGAACGCGGCGGGATGTGCCTCGTCCACCGGAGACGGTCCGGGTTGCCGCCGCGAAACGCAGGGTATCAGACGGGATCGGATCCGGAAAGGGCGGGGTCGGGGCTGCGGTTGGAGACCGATGCGGGCGGTCAGAGAACGGCGGTTCGGAGTTCCTGCTGATCCGGCCCGGGCGGACCCGAGACCGCCGCGTCGCCCGAGATGCAGCTACGCTTGACCGCCGCTCTCGCGATCGCCGCGAGGGTCTCGAGCACGCCGGTCCCGGCGAAGGCCACGGCCGCAATCCGTGGAACGATCTCGCCCATGCCGTCGAGAACCGCCTCGATCCGCTCCCTCGGCAGTCGCTCGTCGAGATCCTGCTTGTTGAGCTGGATCACGCGGGGCAGCGTCGCCCAGGAACGGCCCAGCTCGGCCAGGGTCTCGCGCGCCTCCAGCAGGCTCTCCAAATTCGCGCGGAGGCGCCGCGGCCGCGAATCCCAGACAAAGACGAGTCCGTCGACTCCCTTGAGGACGATCCGCCGCGTGATGCGGAAACGCGGCTGCCCGGGCACGGTGTAGAGCCGGAGCCGGATCGACTGGCCTCCCGCCGGATTCAGCTCGAGAGGAAGGCAATCGAAGTACAGCGTCCGTTCGCCGGGACTGTTGAGGGTGATGAGCTGGCTGCGGAGCTCGGGCCTCAACCTGCCGTGGAGCCAGAGGAGGTTCGTGGTCTTGCCGCTTCGGCCCGGTCCCCAGTAGACGAGCTTCAAGGAGCGGACGGCGGCGCCGGCGCGCAATTGCTCGAGGTCCTGGGTCAAGGGCTCAGGCCATCGGCCCGAAGAGCTGCTCGAGCCCTTCGCCGATCCAGTCGCGCCCGCCCCCGGGCGGTGAATCCTCGGAATCGGCCGGATCGCGCCGGTCGGCGATCAATCGCAGCAGCGGCTGCGTCACAGCCTGGAGCCGGTCGTAGTCGCGCCGGAGCTGATGACGGACGAGGCCGAGAGTCGTTCTCCCGTCGAAAAGCACCGCGAGAATCAGATTGGGATGCAGAGGCGCCAGAATGACGCCGCCCTTCCGCCCCTGGTGGACGACCCAACGGAGATCCTCTTCCTGGAGAACGGCCGCCATCTCACGCGAAGCCAGAAAATCTCCGACCGCGAGTGAAGAAAACGCCCCCAGATCGAAATTCGGGTCTTCCCCGGAGTAGGTGACGGGGTTTCCCGACGTGTCCAGAATCACCGCGGTGGAAGCGCTCGCGAGATCGAGCGTGCGCCTGAGCTCTCCCCACACAGCGCCAAACTGGCGCTCCCACTCCTCGGGCATCATTGCGTTGCCCATGGCCGACCTCCCGGACCCTCCGCTTGGATCCCTCCCGAATCCAACCAACCCCTCGGTACCGACACTGGCGGAACAGCCTTCCTGGGCTGGGAACACTCCCGATGCAACAAAGCGCCTCACTGACGGGGTGTCAAGGGAAAATGAGCCGCCGGGCAGAGATCGACGAGGAACTTCCGAGGCGGCGGGGGTCTCGGGCCGTGATGTGGCAGCTTCCGGCCGCAATGAGTGGCAGCCGCCAGCGCTGATGGGTGGCGGCTTCCGACGATCATGAGTGGCAGCCGCCGGCGGCTGATGGGTGGCAGCTTCCCACGATGCTCAGAGCTCGCGGCGGCCTTCGAGAGCGCGAGTCAGTGTCGCCTGGTCCGACAGCTCGAGGTCGGAACCGACGGGAACGCCGCGGGCGATGCGGGTCACGCGGAGCGGATGGTTTCGCAGCAGCTCTCCGAGGTAGTGCGCCGTCGCCTCTCCCTGGGCCGTCGGGTTCGTGGCCAGGATCAGCTCCCGGACCTCGCCGGAGGCCAGCCGGGCTTCCAGCTCGCGGATCCGGAGCTGCTCGGGGCCGACGCCCTCGGACGGGGAAAGGCTGCCTCCGAGGACGTGATAGAGGCCTCGATGAGCGCCGGTCCTCTCGACCGCGACGACGTCGGCCGGTTGCTCGACGACGCAGATGATCGAGCGATCCCGGCGGGGATCGGCGCAGAGATGGCAGGGCTGGGTCTCGGCGATGTTGCCGCAGATCTCGCAGGTCGCGACTTCTTCCCGGACGCGCTGAATCGATCGGGAGAGCCCCAGAGCCTCTTCACGTTCGACTCGGAGAATATGAAACGCCAGTCTCTGGGCGGTCTTCCTTCCGATCCCCGGAAGGCGGGCGAGCCGGTCGATCAGGTCGCCCAGATGATGCGAGCTGTAATCCAACTCCTCAGAACATCCCCGGCATCATGCCGCCGGTGATCTTCGCCATCTCCGATTCCATGTAGGCCTGGGCCTTTCGATGGGCTTCGTTGATCGCGCCCACGATCAGGTCCTCGAGCATGTCCACGTCGGCCGGATCCACGACCTGAGGCTGGATCTTGAGCGAGACCAGCTCGTGGTTGCCGTTGACGACGGCGGTGACCATGCCGCCTCCCGCCGTGGCTTCCATGGTGGTTTCCTTCAGCTTCTCCTGCGCCTCGGCCAGACGCTGCTGCATCTGCTGCGCCTGCTTCATCAGGCTCCGCACGTCCTTCATGCTGTCTCCTTCCGCCGGCCCGATGGCTCAGGCGGATCCGATCACGTCGCCGCCGAAGAGGTCGGCGATCTTTCGAATGCGGTCGGGGGATGCCTGCGGTCTCGCGCGCCCCACCGGCGACCCGCCCGTTTGTGATCCGCCCACCTGTGATCCGCCGGCTGGCAGCCCGCCCGCCGCCGAAGCGCCCGCGCGCGGTGCGCCGATCTCACCCGAGGAACCCGCTGCGCCGAGCACGCGCGCCCGGCTTGCGGAATCGCCCGCCAGTGGAGCCGCGCCCGCGACATCATCATCCGGCTCGTTCACGAAGCGTACGCCCATGGGACGCCCGAATGCCTTCTCGATCAGCCCGAGAAGATACTCGCGGTTCTGCTTTCGCTCGAGCTGCTCCCGCTGGAAGGCCTGGAGCCCGGGCACCCGCACCCGAAGCATCCGATCCTCTTCGCCCCGTGACGCAGAACGGGCCAGGCACGCCGCCAGGGCGGGCTTCTCCGCCGCGACCTGCGCGAGCACGATCCGCCAGGGATCGTCCGGGTCGCCTGCGGGGATGACCTCCGGCGGAAGAGCCGGGTCAGTCAAACCGGCCGACTCCTCCCGTGCCTCGTTGCCCTTGCTGCCCTTTGCCCGGATCTTCGGCGCGGACGCCGAGTCGGTCGGAAACGACGCGGGTGGTTCGCCCGCACCGGTTGGATACGACGCCGACGCCGCATTCTGGACCCGCCGGACGCGCCATCGGCCCCGCGCTCCCGCCGGACGCATGCGCCGCGGACATGGCACCTGGACCGGCCGCGGACGCCGCACCTGGACCCGCCGGACGCGCCACCGGCGTCGCTCTCGCACCCGCTGCATGCGCCGCCGGCTCCTCAGAGATGCGGCCTCGGGCCACCTCGATGAATCGACGGAGGTCGAGCGCCGTCGGCAGGCTGCACATCTCGGCCAGGGCCACCTCGAGATGGACTCGGGGAAACGCGCTCCGCCGCATCTGTGCCGCCGCTTCCAGACCGATCCGGCAGTACCGGAGCAGATCGGCCGCAGCCATGACCGAGGCCTGCTTGACGTAGGAGGCGCGCTCCTCCGCCGTCGTCTCGATCAGCTCCGACAACGAAACGTCGGTCGCGACCAGAAGGAGATTCCGCAGGTGGGCCAGGAACTCCTCGGCCAGCTCCTGGAGATTGGCCCCGCCCTCGATGGCACCGGCCAGCGAACGCAACGCCCGCGCCGGATCCTGCGCCGAGATGGCGCCGGACCAGTCGAAGAAGAGCTCGAGCCCGGCGATTCCGAGCGCCTCGCGGACGGAGGCGGCGGTCAGATGCTCCATCCCCGATGCCACGACCTGGTCGAGCAGCGTGAGGGCGTCCCGCATGGAACCTTCGCCCTTGCGTCCGATCAGGAGGAGCGCGTCGTCATCGGCCTGGATGCCTTCGCGGTCGCAGATGAACCGCAGGCGCGCGGCCGCGTCGCGGGCGCTCAGCCGCGCGAAATCGAACCGCTGGCACCGGGAGAGAATCGTCTGCGGCACCTTGAGCGGCTCGGTCGTCGCCAGGATGAAGACCGCGTGGCGGGGCGGCTCTTCCAACGTCTTCAGGAGCGCGTTGAAGGCGTCCTGGGTCAGCATGTGCACTTCGTCGATGATGTAGACCTTCTGGCGCAGGATGGCGGGGGAGTAGCGGACGGCTTCCCGCAGCTCACGGATGTCGTCGATGCCGCGATTGCTGGCGCCGTCGATCTCGATGACGTCGAGGGCGCGGCCGGTCGTGATCTCCCGGCAGGGCGCGCATTCGTTGCAGGGCTCCTCGGAGGGACCCTTCTCGCAGTTGAGCGCCTTGGCCAGAATCCGCGCCATGGAGGTCTTGCCCACGCCGCGCGGTCCGGTGAAGAGATAGGCCTGGGCGGCGCGGCCGGTCTTGAGGGCGTTCGAGAGGGTCTTGGAAACCGGCGCCTGACCGGTGACGTCGGCGAAGCGCTGGGGCCGCCATTTCAAGGCGAGAACGAGATAGCTCATGGTCCCTCGCCGTTCAGACAAGGCCGGGGGGAAGAGATCCCCCCGGCCGCAAGACCCGGCCGTGCACCCTTCTCCGATCCGCCGGTCAAGGAACAGGCCCGCCGGTAGCTCAGGTCAGGCTGATCCACGGCACCCGGAAATGTCTGCGTACCGCTGCTACCTTCCGGTCCTGACGGGGTTGGCAGGTCTCCGTTGCGTGGGGCCTGGCCCTCGATGCCCCGTGTCGTTCCCGTCCCTCTCCCGGGAGGGACCTCGAAAGGGGATTCAACCCCGCTATAGCGGATTGCGGGCAACAGGGCACCGCTAACTCCCCGTCTAGCACGGCCCGGCAATCGATACCATGGATCCCCGAACGTTCGGGCCCCACGAGCGGGCCCTTCAATAAAAGTGGAGATGAGCGGGTTCGAACCGCCGGCCTCCTCGTTGCGAACGAGGCGCTCTCCCAGCTGAGCTACATCCCCACGAAACCCATGAATGGCGGAGAGACAGGGATTCGAACCCTGGAGGGATTTTGTCCCTACACGCTCTCCAGGCGTGCTCCTTAAACCACTCGGACATCTCTCCGTTCTGCTCGCTCCCCGGAGCCGCGCGGGCTTAAGGTCGCCCGTTCGGCCCCCCGGACGCGGAGACCGCCCGGGAAGGGCATTCTAGCCGACCGGCGGTTCCGGCGCAATCCCGAGGGCGGTTTGCCGCTCCCCGACGATCGTGGCCCCCGGAACCGTGGCCCGGTGACCATAAGATGGCGGAGAGACAGGGATTCGAACCCTGGGTGGGGTTACCCCCACAGCGGTTTTCGAGACCGCCGCCTTCAACCACTCGGCCATCTCTCCGCGTGTGTCAAATGCTTGCCAGATGGAGAGTTCACCACAAGGCGAGCTGGGATGTCAATCCGAACGTGGTCCGATCGGGCCAGTGACCACGGGCGAACGGACCGCCATTCGCCGAGCGGCAGGCGTAAAGCCGATCATCCGCGGTATCCGCCTCGCCGTTGGAGTCATCCTCGGAGTTCACTGGGATCGATCAGGCAGGGCATGAGTAGCATGCCTGCTTCCACACTCCAAATATTCTGATAGGTTTGGCCCTCCCATTCGACTGTCCATCAGAGGACGCCCCGTTCGTCGCAACGACCACGGAGGCGTGCCACGTTCGGTGGGCGAGGGGCTGGGGGCAAGGACTTGCCAGCTTCCCCCGTTCGAGGTGGAGGGCAGGGGTCCTCGCCCCCGGGCGACTGGAGAATTTGAAGGCAAGGAGACACGCCATGTCAAAGAAACTCGGAAAGCTGGTTCTGTCGAAGGAGACGCTTCGCAACATCACGACTGAGGAAGGCAGCCGGATCAGAGGAGGATACAACCTCTTGTCCATCGCTTGGTGTCAGACCAGGAAGGGCTGCCCCGGGACGGCTTACAGCCGCTGCCCATTCCGCTGCGACAACGGCACAGAAGACGGTCTTCGTTAAGGGATCTGATCTCCGATTGCCTGGAAGGCGGTTTCAGGCAGAAGTGTCCGGTTCTGCCACGCGAGGAGGCGGAGTTCATCTCCGGTCTCACAAAACCGGCGGACCGGACACCTCATCATCTCCCGGGCCCCGGTTCTCGCCTTTGAAGAGACCGATCGAGCGCAAGGAGGAGGTCATGACGAACCTACAAGCAACTGCGGCCGGGACCCGGGTGCCATCGAGAAACTCAACCGGGTGGCGTCCCCTCTTGCGGGGCGCTGAGGCAGCCCGGGCCCGAGAGGCGGTCGTGGCGATCGCGGAAGCCATCCTCGATCAACCGCCGGTCAGAGAACTCCAGGATGCCCGTGAGCAGGACGGCCGCTTGCCGGACGACGCCACGCTCGCAAGCGGCGACGCCGGATTGGCGCTCTTCTATGCCTACATGGCCCAATCCGGCCTTGGGGAAGACCACAGGGAAACCGCGATCAGGCTTTTGCACAGATCCGCCGAGAGCCTCGCCGTCGAATCGTTGCTGCCCTGGCTTCACGAGGGTTTCACGGGAGTCGCCTGGGCGGTCGAACATCTCGGTTCCCGTCTCTTCGGTTCCAGTGACGAGGATCCGAACGAATCCATCGACGAAGCCTTGGAGACCTTCCTGGCCCACCCGTTCCAAACCGGGGAGTTTGAACTGCTCACCGGCCTCTCGGGGCTGGGAGTCTACGCTCTGGAGCGGCTTCCCCGGCCATCAGCAAGACTCCTTCTGAGGCGGATCGTCGATCGATTGGACGAATTGGCGGTGAAAAGCCCCGGAGGCATCGTGTGGCCGAGCGGCGCCGCGCGCACTCCGAGCACGCTCGTGGGTTCACCTCGAAATGAGCTTCGCTACAACCTCGGCCTCTCCCACGGCATTCCGGGTGCGATCGCGTTCCTGGGAGCCGCGTATGCGGCCGGAATCTCTCGGAAAAAGGTGAAGGCTCTTCTGGATGGCGCCATGAGCTGGTTCCTCCAGCAGGAACTTCCCGCCGCGTCCCGATCGCGCTTCCCCACCGTGGTGATCGAAGGCGTCGAGCCGAAGGCTTCGCGACTCGCGTGGTGCTACGGCGATGCGGGGATTGCCGCCGCCCTCATGTCCGCCGCGCTGCACACGGGGGAGCGGAGTTGGGAGATGAAGGCCACCGAGATCGCGATAGCCGCGGCGAATCGATCGTTCCCGAGCTCGGAGGTCGCGGACGCCGGGCTCTGTCACGGCGCCGCGGGCCTTGCCCACGTCTTCAACCGGCTCTACGCAGCGACCGGAGAGGAGGCCCTGGCCGAGGCCTCGCGCCGGTGGTTTCTTACCGCCCTCTCCATGAGGGAGCCCGGTACGGGAATCGGCGGCTATCTCAGTTGGGAGCCCGTGGAAGGGGGAGGATCCGGTTGGGTGGCTGGAAGTGGCTTCCTGACCGGTGCTTCCGGGATCGCCCTGGCCTTCCTCGGCGCGATCACGGACGTGGAGCCCGAGTGGGACCGGGTTCTCCTGACGAACCTGCCGGTCAAGGAATGGAGGTAGGCCGATGTCCGCCCTTGACCAGACCCGTCGAATCAAGCTGATCCCCTCCGATTTCTTTGTCTTCCGAACGCCGCTCCTGCCGTACCAGGAGTTCCTGGATTGGACGGAGGGAATGACGGCGCCGGCGGCGGTGGACGACCCGGTGAAGCTGAAGGAGGCGCTGGCCCGAGACCGGGGCCGGCTGCGGGCGCATCTCCGGGGATTCATCGATCGACCGGAGATCCGCGAGGCCCTCCATATTGCCTCCCCGAGTTTCGAGCAAAGCCTCCGGCTCTGGATGGAGGAACCGGACAGCGAAAAGGGTCAAAGCGCCGAAGAGTCCCTGGTTCGCTATTTCGTTCGGGCCGTGAGCCGCTGTACGCCTTTCGGACTGTTCGCGGGGTATTCCATCGGCACCATCGGCGAACAGACGAATCTCGCCCTGGTTGGAAGACCGGAGTACGAACGCCACAGCCGGCTGGCCATGTACTACCTGATCACGGTTGCGGAAGCGATCGCGAAGGACCCGGCACTCAAGGACGAGCTCCGATTCCGGCCGAATCCGAGCATCTACACCGCGGCCGGCCGCCTGCGCTACGTGGAGACCCGGGTAACCGAAGATGGCCAGACCTTCCATCTGGTCGCGGTCGAGTCGACCGAGTTCCTGGATCTGGCCTTGCGGTTGGCTGGCCAGGGCGCACTTCCCGCGGCGATCGCCGGCGGAATCGTGGAGAGAGATCCTGAAATCTCCGTCGAGGAGGCTCGAGCGTATGTGGAAGAACTGATCCAGAGCGGGCTCCTCGTGCCGGACCTCGGGCCGGCGCTCACCGGCCGGGAAGCCATTCACGGGCTGCTCGACCAGCTCCGAGGCTATCCGCATCTGGCCGCGGTGCTGGACCGGCTGGCGGAGGCACAGCGCCTGATCGAGGCGATGGATGCAGACGGATTGGGGAATCCGCCCGAGCGCTATCGCGCCATCGCCGAGCGACTCTCCGGGCTTCCGGCGAAACTGGATTCCAAGGAGCTCTACCAGGTCAATCTGATCAAGCCGGCTCCG
The DNA here is from genome assembly GCA_963833505.1 of Candidatus Eiseniibacteriota bacterium. GTDB lineage: Bacteria > Eisenbacteria > RBG-16-71-46 > CAIMUX01 > CAIMUX01 > CAWHYG01. Next base: position 83,766 of record CAWHYG010000006.1, read on the forward strand.
AACGCCACCCTGGGCAGGCAGGTCGTCGATGAGGTCATTCGTGGCATCGAGCTTCTCTATGATCTCGCCGCTCCTCCGGGGGACGATCCGTTTTCGAGATTCCGCCGCGACTTCGAAACCCGCTACGGCGATCGGGAGGTCCCTCTGGTCGAGGCCCTGGACGAGGAGACCGGAATCGGTTTCGACGCTGCGACGACGCCGGCCGCCTACCCGTCGCCCCTCCTCGAAGGTCTGGCCTTTCCGATCGACCGCGAGGACTCCGTCACGCTCCGGGCCAGGGAAATTGCCCTGATGACCCTGGTAGAGCAGGCCCTGATCCGAGGTGAAAACGAGATCCGCCTCGAAACCGATCTGATCGACCGGCTCCGTCGGAAAGACAAGGTCGGGCCTCCGGACGCTTTCACCGTCATGGTCAAGATCGCCGCCTCCTCGGAAGACGCGCTGGAAGGTGGCGACTATCGTCTCCTGCTGGGTGACGTCTGTGGGCCGTCAGGCGCGGAGCTTTTCGGTCGGTTCACGCAGGGAGATCCGCGGCTCAGCAGGCTCGTGCACGACCATGTTCAACATGAACAAGCCCTGCGGCCGGATGCCATCTTCGCCGAGGTCGTCCATGCTCCCGAGGGAAGAACCGCCAACGTCGTCTCCCGCTCCGCTCTCCATACCCATGAGATTCCGTTCCTCGGCCGCGGCGGCGCCACCGATGACCAATCCCTGCCCGTGACCGATCTGCTGGTATCCGTGAGCGAGGGGCGGATTGTCCTCCGTTCCCGGCGCCTGGAACGGGAGGTCATCCCCCGGCTGAGCAACGCCCACAATTTTTCCGCTTCGCGTCAGGGGATCTACCGTTTCCTCTGCTGGCTCCAGCATCAGGACTCCCAGTCCGTCAGCCACATGCTCTGGGGCGCTCTGGATCGCCTTCCGTACCTGCCCCGGCTCGTCCACGGACGATTCGTCCTCTCTCGCGCGCAGTGGCGGGTCAACCATGATGAGCTGGCCAGCGTGCAGAAGCTGGAGGATGGGGAGGGTTTCCGGGCCGTTCAAACCTGGCGGACCCAGCGCCGGCTTCCGAGAATCGTGGTGGTCGTCGAGCTCGATCACGAGCTGCTGGTGGACTTTGACAACGTGCTCAGCGTCGGATCCTTTCTTGAGCTGTTGAAGAGTCGCGGCCATCTGGTTGTCGCGGAGATGCTCCCCGGACCGGATCAGCTCGCGGTTCATGGTCCCGAGGGCCGGTTCGTCAGCGAGATCATCGTTCCACTTCGCCAGGTGCGGGAACATCCGCCGATGCAGGAGGCCCGAGGACGTTTCGCGCCGGGCTCACTGCCGCGGCGCTTTTCCCCCGGTTCCGGATGGCTTTACGGCAAGCTCTATACCGGCACCGCCACGGCGGACCAGCTTCTCCGCGGGCCGATCCAGGACCTGGTGGCAAAAGCGATCGGATCCGGCCTGGTCGATCAATGGTTCTTCATCCGCTTCCAGGACCCCGAATTCCACCTGCGTGTCCGATTCCACGGCTCGGCGGAGAGCATGATCCAGGGACTCCTGCCGATCTTCCACGAGACTTCGGAGTCGCTGCTGAAAGATGGCCGGGTCTGGCGCGTCGATCTCGGTACCTATGATCGGGAGATCGTCCGCTACGGCGGCCCGGAGGGGATGCTTCTGGCCGAGCGTCTCTTCCGCGAGGACAGTGACGCAACCATCAAGCTCATGCACCCGGCGGTCGCGAACCCGACGGGCGACGCCCGCTGGCTTCTTACGCTTCTGGGAATCGATCTGCTTCTCGAAGGCGCGGGCTGTGAGGTGGGAGCGAAGCTCGCGCTGATGAAACGGCTGCGGGAGGGCTTCGCGGCCGAACTCAAGGTCGACAAGCCTCTCACCGTGCTTCTGGGCAGGAAGTACCGGGACACCAGCGGCGCCATCGCCGCTCTCCTTGACCGCAAGATCGGGGAGAACGACGTGCTGGCCTTTGGACTCGACGTCCTCCGAGAGCGATCGGACCGCCTCGCCCCCGTCTTGGACGAGTTGCAGAGCCTCGTGCGCCACCGCCGCCTGTCGGTCAGTCCCGAGGACTGGATGACCAGCGTGATCCACCTGCATGTGAACCGGATGCTCCAGGCCGCGCACCGCGCCCAGGAGCTGGTTCTCTACGATCTACTGACCCGCCACTACGAGTCGCAGATCGGAAGGGCTCGGCAGGCGCAAGCCAGACGGGCGGAAAGGGTGGGTGTATAAATGTCTCGGTATCCTTGCGCCCTTCAGTACGACTCGACCGACTGCGCGATCGCCTGCCTGGTCAGCGTGGCTCATTACCATGGACGCCGTCCCTTCTGGTCGAAATTGCGGGAGATTGCGAAAACGGGTCGTGACGGGACAAGTCTGCTCGGTCTGGCGGAAGCCGCCCGGGCCGCGGGCTTTGACGCTCGGATGGTCGAGTCCGAAACGCGCGACTTGAGCGGTGTGCCGATGCCCCTGATCGCTCATCTCCGGAACGGCGATCGCAACCACTATGTCGTTGTCTATGGAGTGCGCAGGGGCCAGGTGCGGGTCGCGGACCCCGCCGTCGGGGTCCACCAGGAACCGATGGCGGTTTTCCTCGCCCGATGGACCGGGACCATGCTTCTCCTATCGCCCGATCGCGATCTGCCCGAGGAGCTCGAAGCGCCGAATCTGGGGTTGCGATTCGCCAAGGTCATCATGCCGCACCGGAGGTTGCTGGCGGCCGCGGTTCTGGGCGCGGCTGCCATGTCCGGCCTGAGCTATGGCAGCTCCTACCTCTTCGGCTACCTGGTCGACCATGTCTATCCAACGGGGCGCGCCGCGGCGCTTGGCCTGGTCGGGACCGTGCTCTTGAGCCTGGCGATCGTCACCGCCCTGATGACCCTGGCCAATGGACTGGTTCAGATCGCACTGGGTCAGAGAGTCACGAAAGAGCTGCTTCTGTCCGTGCTCCGGAGACTGCTGCGCCTTCCTCTGGCCTATTTTGAATCGCGGCAAAGCGGTGACATCGTCCACCGTGTCAACAATCTTCTCTACGTCGCGGAGAGCGTGGCCCAGATCCCGGTGACGCTCGTGTTGTACGGTTCCATGGTCATCTTGAGCGGCACCTTGCTCTATTTGAAGAACTGGCAGGTCGCTCTTGCCGTGACCTGTCTCTTCCCTGTGCTCCTGCCGCTCACGATCCTGATTCGGAAACGCCTGCAAGTCCTCTACATGGAAAGCCTGGGGGCGCAAGGGGCGGTGCAGGCCGCTGCCATGTCCGCGCTCGGCGCCATCGCCACCATCAAGGCCTGCGGATCGGAAGGCCAGGTCACGGAAGGCATCCAATCGAAGATGCTGGACGTGCTCCGCTTGGAACGCAGGACCGGGAGACTCACACTGATTCCGAACGCGATCGACGGGCTGGTGTTTTCGACGGCCATCGTGATGATCTACTGGCGCGGCGGATCGATGCTGATGCACCACCAGATCAGCCTGGGTCAGCTCGTGACCTGCGTGGCGCTGGTGGGCTCGATGTTTCCCGCGTTTCAAGCGCTGGTCGGAACGAGCCTGCAGGTCCAGCGCGTCCTGGCCTATTTGGAGCGAGCCACGGACATCCTCGACGTGGAGCCCGAGCGCGGCCACGGCGAGGGTCTCGTTCCGGCCGGCGGCTTTCGGGGTGAGATTGATCTGGAGGGCGTGTCCTTCCGTTACGGACATGGCAATGCCGTCGTTTCCGATGTGACGTTTCGGGTTCACCCCGGCGAGTGGGTCGCGATCGTAGGTGAGAGCGGCTCGGGGAAGAGCACGCTCTTGAAGCTGATCCAGAGGTTCTACGATCCTGAGGAAGGCCGGATCCTGGTGGACGGAATCGACCTGCGGGAGGCCCGGTTGAGCGAGTGGCGCGCGATGACCAGCGCGGTCGATCAGGAATGCCAGGTCTTCCCGGGTTCGATCCGGGAGAACCTGCGACTGGGTGGACCCGATCCGGATCCCGAAAGTCTCGCCCGCGCTTCATGGATCGCCGGGTTGAACGAGCTCATTCAAACCCTTCCGGATCTCTACGAGACCAGAATCGGTGACCACGGCGTCGGAATTTCCGGCGGCGAAAGACAGCGGATGGCCATGGCGCGGGCCGTGATGCGCCGCCCCCGAGTTCTCCTGCTGGACGAGGCCACGGCGCATCTGGACCCGATGATGGAGCGGGAAATCTTCGCCCGGCTGGGCAGGGAGATGAAGGGGACCACGATCATCATGGCAACCCACAGAACCGCACTGGCAAAGCTCGCGGATCGGGTGATCGTGATGGCCGGCGGGCGAGTCATCCAGGACGGAGCTCCCGGCGAGCTGATTGCCCGGGGTGGCGCGTTCGAGCGGATTTGCGAGCTGGCTGGGCAGTCCGGGCCTCTGGAACCAGAATCTCTCAACGCCTCCACGCCTGCAGCGGAACGTGAGCGGTGGAGCGAGGATTCCCGGCCTCCAGGGATTCACCGCGACCCCACCGGCCATCGGCTTCTTCGGCAACGACGCCGGCGGCGGGCTCGGCAGGTTCCGGGGTGAGGAGCTTCCGGTCGTCGCGTTGGGATGAGCCTTCTCCGTCTCCGATGTAGGAGCCTCCTCCACTTTGTAGGACTCTCCGCCGCAGGCCGCGGGTCGGTGCGCGCGGAATCCACGGGGGCGCCGTCCGACGGAGTCGAAACCGTTTCCGGCGGGCCTTTCCGCGTTTCGGCCACCTTCCCTCGCCGCTGGCATGATTCCTGTTTTGTTCATGGGGGCGATGAACCAGTGAGAAGGGAGTGTGACTCATGAATTCCAAGAAGATTGAGAAACCGCAAACCACACGGACGCCCGGCGGATCGCATCTGAGGCGGATCGCCTTGATCTCCGCGGCGGTGGCCGCGATTGCAGCGCTCACCGGCCCGATCAACCCGGCCCGGGCCGCGCGCAACAACTTCGGACTGGACGCCGCGTTTGACCAGACGCGCCATGCGGATAGTGGATCCCTGCTCGGCGGCATTCACCTCGACGTGGCCGTTCTTCCCTTCCTCGGAGTCGAAGGGCAGGTTGACTACCGGAGCAAGGAGAATTACGGCCCGGGCGGGTTCATGCCCGGCTCGGTGTCGACGACGACCGTTCCCGTGCTTCTCACCGGAAAGCTCTATCTGCCGGCGGGATCCGGCTGGGAGCCGTATTTCCTGGCCGGAACGGGCTGGTACCGGACCACCTATGATTACTCGTCGACTTTTGCCTCCGTGGTCGGCACGACGAGTGACACAGTCCAATCATTTGGCTGGCACCTGGGCCTGGGCACGGATCTCGACCTGGGGTCCGGCGCGCTTCTGTCGGTGGCGGGCCGGATGGAATTCAATGATCCGCAGAGGAAGCTCGGCACTGAAGTCCAGCAGCACATGCGGGACCTCAAGGAAGACGCCTACGTGATCGATGTCGGCCTCAGCCACACCTTCTTGATCCGTGGGGCCAGAATGCTCTCGAAGTCCAAGGTGCTCTTGGATCGTGCGGGCTGTCCGGCAGTCCGACACGACCTCAGCCTCTGGCCCCTCCGTCGGCGGGGTAACTTGGGGGGCTTTGCCCCCCAAGTCGCCGAGACCGCGGCCACAAACGCAGAAAAGCGGTCAGTCCAGCACCCGTTCCAGATAGTCCGCCAGGATCGTGAACGTCCGGATCTTCTGATTGATGTCCGAGCTGCCGTGCCCCTCCTCCGCCAGCTCGACGTACTCGAAGTCGACCCCCTCCTTACGACCGAGCTCGATCAGCCGGTCGCGGAAGATGCGGGCCTGCGACACGGGGCAGCGCGGATCGTTCACGCCGTGGACCATGAGAAGCTTCGCCCGGAGCTGATCCGCGAACTCGATGGCGCTTCGGTCCCGCCAGAGGACCCGGTCCTTCTCGGGATCGCCCATCTGCTCCCGCAGGAAATAGCGGAAATGCTCCTTGCTCTCGTCCCACATCCGATGCAGGTCGCTGATCCCGACCCAGGCGATGGCCGCGCGCCAGAACTCGGGCTTCTTGGTGGCCGCGATGAAGGTCATGTAGCCGCCGTAGCTGCCGCCGAAAACCACGAGCTTCGAGCCGTCGACATAGGGAAGCGCGGCCAGATACTTCGCCGCGGCAACCACGTCCTCGAGATCGGCGCCGCCCCAGTCTTTGATCGCGGCGTCGCGGAACTCGACGCCGTAGCCGGTCGACCCGCGCACATTCGGCTCGATCACGACGAAGCCGCGATCGACCAGGAACTGCGCGAAGGGATCGAAGCCGCGGAACCACTGCCCGGTCGGCCCGCCGTGAACGTGCACGATGGCGGGGAGCTTCTCGCCGGCGGCGACGTCCTTGGGACGATAGAGGATTGCCGGGATCCGTTTGCCGTCGAAGGTCGGATAGTACACGTGGGACGCTTCCACGAAAACCTGTCGATCGATCGATCCGTACTCGGGCTCGAGAAGCGTTTCATGGGTGTCGGTCGCGAGGTCGTAGGCCACCAGGCCGGAACGGGTCGTGTCGGTGCTGTAGTTCACGAGGAGCTTGCGGTCCTGATCGAAGAACGACGCGCCGATGGCGAACCCCTTCGGGAGTTTGAGCGCATGGGCGAGGCCCGATGCCACCTCATAGATCACCGGCATCACCGAAGACTCCCGGTTGCGAATGCAGGCGAGAAGCCTGCCGTCCTTGGAGAAGCGAAACGCGTGCTCTTCGACCCCCTCGGGCGAAAGCCAGCGGACGTCACCGGTCTCCAGGTCGAGCACGCCGGCACGGTGCCCTCCGGAGGCGTCGCTCGTGACGGCGATGCGCCGGCTGTCAGGGTGCCAGCCGCCGAAGGTATCCTGCGATCCCCGGCGCACGCTCCAGACCTTCCGGAGCGCCTTTCCCTCCGGATCGATGATGTACCCGTCGCGGTTCTTCAGGTCGTCCGGATCCTCGTTGGTGATGAAGGCGATCTTCGTGCCGTCGTCCGACCATCCCGTCCCGATGGCAGGGAAACGCTGGCGCGTGAGCGGCAGGTAAGCGGAGCCGTCGCGCTTCACCTTCCAGAGATTGAGCTGGCCCGGGCGGTCGGGTGCCTCGGGCAGGCGCTTGTTCGTGTTGACGAGGAGCCATTGGTCGTCGGGGCTGAACTCGGCGACGTGCTCTTCGGCCCCCGGGTCGTTCGTGAGCTGGCGCACGGCGCCCGTCTCCACGTCGATGGCGTAGATATCGTGCTGCTCGTTCCCCCCCGTGTCCTTCCCGAAGACGATCTCGCGATCGTCGCGCGACCAGGCGAAGCCGGTGCGGAGCGCCCGAGGCATCTCCCCATGGCTGATCTGACGGACCGCCCGCGTCTTCAGGTCCATGACGTACAGCTCCATGCGCCCGGTCTTGTCCCAGTAGAAGGCGACCCGGTCGCCTTTCCAGGAGACGTCCGGGAAGTAGAAGGAAGGCAGACGGCAAAGCTCTTCGAGGGGGATGCGCGCTGCTCGGCGGCGGTTCGTCATGGGTTTCTCCCTTCAGGTCTTTCTGGGTCGGGCTTCCGCGCGTCGCGGGTTCCGGTGGAACGAAGGTCGATGATACACGTCACGTCAAGCGAGGTCGAGCCCCTGGAAACGGTTCCCGTCCGACCCCCAGATGCTGGCCAACGCGCCGAAGTACGTTGCGCGGCGGCCCGGGCTCTCACCGGGCGCGACTCAGATGCTGGCCAGCTCGCCGAAGTACTCGTTGTCCTCGGCGTAGCCTCCTTCGCCCTTCTCGATCGACCGGATGTCGTGCACGAACTCGATCGCTTTGATCCACTTCACCATCTTGAAGCCGAGCTGGTTTTCAATCCGCAGCCTGAGGGGCGCCCCGTGGAGGCGGGACAGCGGCTGGTAGTTCATCTCCCAGGCCAAGAGGGTCTGCGGATGCCGGGCGGTTCGCAACGGAAGGCTATCGTAGTACCGGCCGCCGGGGAGCCCGGTCGTGAACTCGATCCCGTCACCGAAGGAATGGAAGACGACGGCATTCGCCCCGGGTTGCGGCCAGACCACTCTCATCAGCTCGGCCATCGGAAGCCCGCCCCACTGGGCGATGCCTGACCATCCCTGGATGCAGTGATGGAGCGTGATCTGGGATCTCATGCCCAGGGCCCGAAGCTCATCCAGCGAGAGCTGGACCGGATGATCCACCAGACCGTGGACCGTGAGCCGAAAGTCCCGGAAATCGCGGGCCGCCAGTGAGGTCCATTCCTCGGAAGTCGGCATCCGGCCGTTGACCCAGAAGTACGGGGAAATGTCCTCGCGCCGGAACTCCGCCTGCGGCGCGGGTCGATCGAGGAGGAACCGCATGACCGGGCTGACCACGGCTCCGGCGGCGTGCTGGACCGCCCGCGGGCGTCTCCAGGCGGTCCAGTTGGCCGAGGCGTTCAGGAGAACGACCAGGGCGATGATCGCCAGCCCCCAGTAAAGGCCGCCAGGATTGACACCGTCGGTTCCCAGGACGATGTGGTTCATGTTCCGGAGCAGTCCGGTGAGCGTCACCATGGACACGTGCATGATGATGAAGAGGACGAAGGAGGCCATGACCAGGAAGTGGATCGATCGGCCGACCTGACGGTTGCCGGGCAGTCTGGGATACCACCGGAACCGAGCGGTCAGGGCCGGTGACATGGAGGGACCGGTGAGGATCGCCAGAGGTGCGAGAACGAAAACGACGACAAAGTACGCGAGCTGCTGGAGCGGGTTGCTGGAATAGAAGGTGTCGGGCTCCGGCGGCATGTGCAAGGTGGCGTAATGGACGAAGACGGCCCAGGCATCAGGGACGATCCTCCAGGACACGGGGACCAGGCGTTTCCACTGGCCCGTGGCGAAGAGAAGCACAATGAACGCCAGCCCGTTGCCCACCCAGATGAGGACGCTGAGGAAGTGCCAGTGCCGGGCCATCCCCACGGTGTGGCGCCGGCCGGGAAGCCCGATCCAGGGGGAGAGATAGCGCGAATCGTCTTTGGCTGTCCACAATCGGTCCCGGGGCACCTCGACCGGCGTCAGCCGCAGCCATTCCGTCCCCGGCGTGCAATGGACGTTTCCGTAGAGCCGGGGATGGTCCATCAGGATCTGGAGTCCGCTGCGGATGAGCAGGACGAGGAAGAGGAAGTTGATCCAGTGGGTCGCCCGGATCCAGGCGGGGAAGCCGTAGGGCTCCGCGGCCGTCTCCGGACTCGGTGTCGGCCACGGCGGAATCGGCGGCAGGCCGACCGTGCCCCACTGGATCCAGGCGGCGGCCAAGAGGAACAGGGGCGGCGAGAGGATGAGGACAAGCGCTTTCGGACGGAGGTGGAGGCTCATATTTCCAGCGATCGCATCGTGCGCCGAAGGGGCATCGACATTTCTACCTGGTCCCCACAGCAAATGTAGCACCTGAAGCCGGCGAGAGAAGACCCCACAGAAGGTTTGACAAATGGTCGCGCGAGCGCGGACTGATTTGTACAATCTCTTCAGCGGCTGGGATCCGGTGGCGCGCATGAAGGCGACCTTCGTGATCGACGCGATCGCGGTGGACATGTCCATTATCAAACCGAGCCGCGAGAGAGTCGTACCGATCGGCGGCATCGCCCATGCCGGGCAGACACGCGTTCACGGTACGCTGGTCGACGGCAACGGAGCGGCGCGAATCGAGGCCGAAGCTTCTCCGGAGCCGAGCAGCGCCTCCGGATCCCACATGTCGCATCCGCCGACCCGAATCCGCGGGGAACCTCCCCCGCGGCCCGCGGTTGCATTCCTAGGCCCGACCGCACCGGGCTCCAGAGACCTGACCAGCCCACACTGACGATCGGGACCGGCAGCTTCTGGACGAGGGCCGGATCGTGTCCCACGAGGTCGTCGACACCGACAAGGGCACTTATGACGCGGATACGGCCGGCCTGAGAACTGGAGACTCGATCCTTGCGTCCATGTTGTCGGACCCGTAGACTCGCTGGACGACATAGCGCGCCGCATCACGAGGCCGGCCCGGCTCTGTTGCTGGGCTGCTTCTCCGGAACGGCGCGCCAGGATGTTCCAAGCCAAAGGCGGGAAACGGGGCGGTCCGCCGGCGGGAGCGGCCGAGCTCCCATCCAGCGGATCCGGGGGGAGGCAATGGTACGCATCATCGGTATGGTCCTCTTGTGCTGCGCCGCGATCGGGGTCGGCTTCGCGCTCGCGCAGAGTCCGGAATCCTCGGCGAGCGGCATCAACCAGGTCGAGCAATACCACTTCTCCATCCATATCCTGGCGATGCTGCTGGTCGGATTCGGGTTCCTGATGGTCTTCGTGAAGAAGTACGGCTACGGAGCGACCACCGGGACCTACCTCGTGGTGGCGGCGTCCATTCCGCTGTATCTCGCGCTGCGCGCCTGGGGCGGGTTCTCCTCGACGCCGGTTTCCCCGAACTCGGCGCGGGCGATGCTCCTCGCGGAATTCGGGTGCGCGTCCGCCCTGATCGCGATGGGCGCGGTGCTGGGCCGGCTACGTCACTATCAGTACCTGTTGCTCGCCCTGTGCCTCATTCCGGCCTACATGCTCAACGAGAAGCTCGTGCTGGACGGTGGACTCGGGCTGACCAAGGGCTTCGTCGATTCCGCCGGCTCGATCGTCATCCACGCCTTCGGCGCCTACTTCGGGCTGGGACTGGCGCTGTCGCTCACGAATCGGCGCCACCCCGAGACCGTGGTCGAAACCGACGAGACCTCGGATCGCTTCTCGATGCTCGGATCCATGGTGCTCTGGATCTTCTGGCCGAGCTTCTGCTGCGCTCTGGTTCCTGCCGCGCAGATGCCTCTAACCGCGATCAACACGGTCGTGGCGCTTTGCGGAGCGACGCTCAGCGCCTTCGTGGCCAGCAACATCCTTCGGCGGGGCAAGCTGGCCTTCGGTGACATCGCCAACGCCTCCCTGGCGGGCGGAGTCGCCATCGGCGCGACCTGCAACCGGGTCAGCCCGGGTGTGGCCTTCGCCATCGGGCTCCTTGCCGGCTCGATCTGCGTGATCGGCTACGCTGTCGTCCAGCCGCGGCTGGACCGCTCGCTTCGGATCGTCGACACCTGCGGCGTCCACAACCTGCACGGGATGCCCGGCCTCCTCGGCGGTCTGGTGGCCGCGGTCGCAATTCCCGGGATCGCGTTGGCCCAGCTCATCGGGATCGTGGCCACCGTCGTTCTGGCGTTGGCAACGGGCGGCGTCGCCGGGACCCTGATCCGCCTGACCGGACGCAAGGCCGAGGCCTATCAGGATCGCGGAGACTTCGTCGGAGTGGCGGAAGCGGAGTAGCCCGGCTCGCGTCGGCGCGGTCGCGAGAACCGACCAGACATTGAGGCCCCCGGGAGTCGGATCTCGGGGGCCTCTTCGCGCTCAGAAGGTTCGGGATCGGCAGCCGGGCCCCCACGCATTCCGGAGGCTCAGGATCACCGGCCGAATGCTCTGGCGCTGCGATCGCCGGGCTCCGAGAGATCGCCAGCGCCCCCGGCATCTCAGTCCTGTTCGTACTCCCGCTTCAGGCCGGCGATGTCGAGCTTGCCCATCTTCATCACCGCCTGCATGACCCGACTCGACCGAACCGGATCGCGGTCCTGCAGGAATTCGCCCAGGACGGCCGGAACGACCTGCCAGGACAGGCCGTACTTGTCCTTGAGCCACCCGCACGGCCCCGGCTGCCCTTCGTGCGTCAGCTTCTCCCAGATTTCGTCGATCTCCCTCTGCGTGGAACATTTCACGGTGAAGGAGACCGCTTCCGTGAACTTGAACTGCGGGCCGCCGTTCAGGGCCATGAAGGGCATTCCGTTCAGCTCGAAGATCACGGTCAGGACCGTTCCCTTCGGCAACGGGCCGTGGTCGCCGTAGTGATTTATGCTGACGATTCTGGAGTTCGGGAAAACGGTGCAGTAGTGCTTCACCGCCTCTTCCGCGTTCTGGTCGAACCACAGGCAGGGCGTGATCTTGTCCATGGCTGATTTCTCCTCTTGTCACCTGGTGGACGGCGAATCGGTTCGAATTCGGAACCGGGACTCCTTGACTAGCGTCCATGCGACATTCGGAATCGGCAAGGTCATTCTGAAAGGCCCGCAGGGAAGGCGACGCTCCCCCACGGGCTTCGATACCGGGGCGGCGCCGGGGTCACTTCCGGAGCAGCTTCCAGGCGTGATTCCACGAGCCGGTGCGGATCCCATAGGTCACCCAGAGCATGCACATCGGCTCGAGCAGGCGCGCTCCTTCGATCCCGCCGACGTCGATCACCTCCCAGCCGAAATCGCGGAGGAGCCCGGTCACGGCTGTCTTGGCCGAGTCGTCATTGCCGCAGATCAGCATGTCGGGCGGCCCGCCGGGAAACTTCGGCTGGAACATGTGGGCGTGGCCGACCGTGTTGAAGGCCTTGACCACCCGGGCATCCGGAAGCCATCGCTGGATCTGCTCCCCGCCGGAATCAGTGTAACCGAGCGCCAGCCGCGGAGGCTGCCCCGGTGGGAACTGAAGCGGATTGGTGGCATCGATCACCGTCTTCCCCGCGAATCGCGCCGGGCTCGCGAGGCCGATGGCGTTCTCGGTGCCGGTCCAGGAAGTGGCCATGATCGCGATCTCGCCGAAGTCCGCCGCTTCCGAAGGATGGCCCGCCGAAGCGCCCTTTCCGACTTCCGCGACCAGCGCCCGGATCTTCTCGCTTTCCGGCTCGCGGGTACCGAACTTGACTTCGTGGCCCAAGGAGACAAACCCCTTGGAGAGCGACCGGCCCACGTCTCCGGTGCCCAAAATTCCGATTCTCACGGGGACTCCTCCCTCCTGGTCTGAACGTTCATTCCCGCCAACACCGGCTCTTCCGGGCCGGCGCCGGCGGGCGCGGCAGCAAGGACGCCGGCGTCGGCCGGACGGCAGCAGAAATGCGGGCTTTGGCCGGTCGTCGATCTCCTGCGCGGGACGCCATCGGAGCGCACCCTGGCTATTGGATGCAGAAAGGCGCAGGTCGGACGGCGCGCCGGATCGATTTCCGAGGTCGCAGGGGTGGGCCGGCGGATCCTGACCGCCGGCGAGCGCACGATGCTATGATCGATTCCGATGGAGCGCGCAATCGGCCAGACGGGACGTCCCGCGCCTCCGAACCGGTCCTCCCGGCGATATGTCCTCTTCGCAGCCGCAGCCGCGGTGGCCGCCTGGTTCGCCGTCGCCGCGCTCCTTTCGATGGCGCCGGTCACCGATCAGGATCTTGGATTCCACATCGCCTGGGGCCGGATTCTCCAGCATGACTTCGTGGGCGCGCGATCCAGATGCGGGACCTTCCCGAAGCGGAAGCCGCCTATCTCGATCTGTTCCGCAGCGAGGCGGGGTCGCTACGCGTGAGCCGGCATCGCGACGAGATCCTTCGCAACGCTCTGCTCATGCTTTCGCACGGGAGACAGGATTTCCGGGCCGCCCAGAACAGGCTCCGGGCGCCCGAGGAAACGCCGGTCAGGTAGATGCACGCGCGATCCAAGCGCGGGACGAAGTTTTCGAGACACGGTCGCGGGGAGCAGGTTTTACGACGGACGCCCACAAAGTCGCACCGGGGAAAGACGTCTGCTACGCTCGGAAGTCAAGTGTGCGCTCGTCGGCGACGGCGAGCGTGAGGCCGAGCCTCGCAAGAACCATGGAAGCTCAGGATCAGGTCAGAGGGAAGCCCATGACCGAATCCAGGATCGTCGGGAGAATCGGTTCGCGCCGGCTGCGGAGCCCGGGTCTCGTGTTTCTGACCCTCACGATCGGTTGGATCGGCCTGTTCACCCTGATGGTTCCGGCGATCACAGGGGACTGCCGGGCCGGTGGGGTTTCGACCGTTCTCCGTGTCGGCGGCGAACTGGACTTCCTTCCCTACGCGTTCATCCTACTGGGCGCTCTGGCGGTCGCAGCAGCGACGCTGCTTCTGATCCCGCAGCGCCAGGTGCGCCGGCGCACGCGCGAGCTGGCGCGCGCCAACGAGGAGATCCGCCGGGAGGTCGCTGAACGAAGAGGGGCCCAGGCGGCCAATCAGGAGTTGAACGCCACGCTCGAACAGCGGATCGCCGAGCACGGCGCCGCGCTCGAAGCCATCAACCGCGTGCTGAAAATTAGCGTGAGTCCGAGCACCGAGGAGGAGATGTGCGAGGCGCTCCTCGGGGTGGCGGAAGAAGTCACCGGAAGCCGGGTCAGCTTCATCGGAGAGACCGGACCCGATGGGTTGTTCTACGATCTCGCGGTCAGCAATCCCGGATGGGCCGCCTGCCGGATGCGCGATCCATCAGGGCATCGCACGCCGCCCGGCAACTTCCGGATCCGCGGGATCTACGGGCTGGTTCTGTCCCGGGGTCGAAGCCTGATCGTCAATGACCCGGCGTCGAATCCGGCTCGCGCCGGGTTGCCGGAAGGCCATCCCCCGCTGACGGCCTTTCTCGGGGTGCCGCTGTTCCGCGAGGGCAGGACGATCGGGATGATCGCGGTGGGCAACCGGGAAGGAGGTTACCGCGCCGAGGACCAGCAAGCGCTCGAGACCGTCGGTCCCACGATCGTGGAAGCCATCGATCGGAAGAGGGCCCAGAAGGCGCTGCGGGAAGCGCACGCGAAAACGGCCTGGCTGGCGCGCCTCCCGGACGAGAATCCCAATCCCGTGCTCCGCGTCACCAGCGACGGAACCGTGCTTTACGCCAATCCCGCCGCCTTGCGTGTCCCGGAATGGGCCGCTACCGCGGGAAAGGCCCTGCCGCCGTCGCTGGCGAAGATGGCGGCCGAAGCATTGCGATCCGGACAGACCCGGAGCTTCGATCACACGACCGGCGGCCAGCTCTGGTGGCTGTCCTTCGTCCCCCTGCCTGACAGGGCCCATCTGAACGTCTACGCGCTCGACGTCACCTCGCGCAAACAGGTCGAAGACTCCCTCCGAGTGAGCGAAGAGCGATTTCGCGCCCTCTACGAGCACAGCATGGACGCCATCATCCTCTCGGATCTCTCGAGCGCCGGCGCCACGATGATCGCGGCCAACCCCGCCACCTGCAAGCTGCTGGGCTGGACCGAGCAGGAGCTGATCGGTCTGGGCCGCGAGGCCATCACCGACGCCGGCGACCCCGCGGTCGAGGAACTGATCCAGAGACGGGCCGGCAGCGGCGCCGCTCGGATGGAGCTGACCTATCGACGGAAGGACGGCTCGACCTTCCCCGGCGAGGTCAACACCACCCTCTACCATGACACCGAAGGCCGCCCGCGCGTCGTAGCGATCATCCGCGACATGACCGAGCGCCGGCGCGCGGAAGAGTCGCTGCGGGAAGCCGAACAACGGTTCCGCCTGGCTCTTCAGAACGCGCCCGTCTCGGTGGCGGCGCAGGATCGCGATCTGCGCTACATCTGGGCCTACAACCAGCGGAGCGCGCGTCAGGACGAGATCATCGGCCGGCTCGATCGCGACATCTTCACGGCCGAGGAAGCGGCGCACGTTACGGCGATCAAGCAGCGCGTGCTCGCGGAAGGCATCGAGCTTCGCGAACAGATGTGGTTCCATCGTCCGTCCGGTCGGATCTACCTCGACGTTTCCTGGGAACCGATCCGGGACGACGCGGGCCGGATCGTGGGCGTGGCCTCCGCCACGGTCGACCTGACGGCGATCAAGACCGCGGAAGAAGCTGTTCGCGTCTCGGAGGCGAAGTTCGCCAACGCCTTCACCGCCAATCCGGCCGCCCTCGCCCTGTCCCGGCTCGAAGACGGGCTGTTCCTGGACGTGAACGACACGTGGGTGAAACTGAACGGCTACAGCCGCGAAGAAGCGATCGGCCGTTCCGCCCGGAGGATGCACATCTGGCCGACGGACGAGGACGCGCACCGGTTCCTGGAAGCGTTGAAGAAGGACGGCGCCGTGCGCGGATGGGAGCAGGAGTTCTTCAACAAATCCGGCGAGATCTTCGTGGCGGAGCTGTCCGCCCAGCTTCTCGACATCCGAGGCGAGCAGGTCATCCTCTCCACCCTGGTGGACATCACGGCGCGCAAGCGCGCCGAGAAGGGACTGCGCGAGGCGGCGGGACGCCTGCAGCTCTTCGTGGAGAACGCTCCGGCGGCCATCGCCATGCTCGATCGGGACCTGCGTTACCTCGCCGTCAGCCAGCGATGGATGACGGATTTCCAGCTCCTGGGACAGCCGATTCTCGGCCGCAGCCACTATGACGTCTTCCCGGAAGCTCCCGAGCGCTGGAAGGAGATCCATCGGCGTTGCCTGGCCGGCTCCGTCGAACGTTCCGAGGAAGACGCCTTCGTTCGCGCCGATGGTCAGGTGCAGTGGCTGCGGTGGGAGGTCTGCCCCTGGCGCGCCCTGACGGGAGATGTCGGCGGAATCATCATCTTCAGCGAGGACATCACCGAGCAGAAGAAGGCGGAAAGGGCGCTGCGCGAGATCAATGACACGCTGGAGCGGCGGGTGGCCGAGCGGACCGCCGAGGTCCGCGACCTGGCCGATCGGCTCCGCGGTCTCGCCACGGAGCTGGCCCAGGCCGAGCAACGGGAACGCCAGCGTCTGGCGAAGATCCTGCACGACCATATCCAGCAGCTTCTGGTCGGCGCCCAGATGCAATTGAGCCTGGTCCGGCACGGCAATCCGGAGATCATCCAGTCGGCGGCCCAGGGCATCAATTCGATCCTGGCCGACGCGCTCGCCGCTTCGCGTTCCCTGACGGTCGAGCTCTGTCCGCCGGTGCTGCACCAGTCCGGCCTGGTGGCCGCCCTTTCCTGGCTGGCTGTTCGCATGGAGGAGACGCACCAGTTCAGGGTCCGGGTCCGCGCCACCAACGAAGCCGAGCCGGCCGAGCTGGAGCTGCGTGTGTTCCTCTTCGAGTCGGCGCGCGAGATCCTCTTGAACGCCGTCAAGCATTCCGGGGTCCGCGAGGCGAACCTGACGATGGTGCGAAGGGACGGCGATCTCTGCCGGATCATCATCGAGGATGCGGGGCACGGGTTCGATCCGGTTGCCGTCCGTCCAGGCCAGTCGGGCGGCTTCGGTCTCTTCTCGATCCAGCAGCGGCTCCTTTACCTCGGCGGCAACCTCGAGATCGAGAGCGCGCCCGGCCGGGGCGTCCGGGCCGTTCTCACCGTCCCGCTCGGTCCGCCCGCGGCTCCGGAGAGAGCCGAGGTGGCGACGGCCGCGGAGGGCGGAGAGGCACGGCTGTTCGTCAAGCCGAAGAGGCGGAGGATCGGAGTCCTCCTGGTCGATGACCACCGGATCATGCGTCAGGGGCTGTCCAGCCTGCTGCAGTTCGAGGATGACATCGAGGTCGTGGGCGAGGCGGACGACGGGCGGCGGGCGGTGGAGCTGGCGCACGAACGCCGTCCCGACGTGATCATCATGGACGTGAACATGCCGGTGATGAACGGAATCGAAGCCACGCGGATCATCACGACGGAGATGCCGGAGGTCAAGGTCATCGCTCTCTCCATGCACCTCGACCCGGACGTGGCCGGCGCCATCCGCGAATCAGGCGCGGTGGCCTACCTGACCAAGGGCGGGCGGTCAGGGGATCTCATCGAGGCGATTCGCGCGTGCTGCCGCGTGGTGTGAAGCCGGCGAACACGATTCCGGCCTCGGGTCCGAAGCGTCTCGCCATGGTTTCACAGGCCGCCGGATTGTCGTCCACGAGCAGGAACCGGCGTTTCAGCTCCAGGGCGGCGGCTCCCGTGGTACCGCTTCCGGCGAAGAAATCCGCCACCAGGCCACCCGGGGGCGACGAGGCTCCGACGATCCGCCGAAGGATCCCCAGCGGCTTCTGGTTCGGATAGCCGGTCCGCTCCTTCCCGCCCGGCGGAACGATCGTGTGCCACCAGGTGTCCGTCGGTGTCTTCCCGCGCGCCGCCTTCTCGGGCCCGACCAGGCCGGGCGCCAGGTAGGGAATGCGTTCGACCGCATCCAGGTCGAAGTAGTAACCCTTCGGGTTCTTGACGTAGACCAGGATGTTATCGTGCTTGGCCGGCCACTTCTTCGTGGACCTCGCGCCGTAGTCATAGGCCCAGATGATCTCGTTCAGGAACGATTCCCGGCCGAAGACGGCGTCGAGCAGGACCTTGCAGTAATGGACCTCGCGATAGTCGATGTGGAAGTACAGGCTGCCCGAGTCCTTGAGGACGCGCCGGACTTCCGCCAGCACC
This sequence comes from Candidatus Eiseniibacteriota bacterium, assembly GCA_963833505.1. Taxonomy (GTDB): domain Bacteria; phylum Eisenbacteria; class RBG-16-71-46; order CAIMUX01; family CAIMUX01; genus CAWHYG01. The sequence continues at coordinate 101,855 of CAWHYG010000006.1, forward strand.
GGCTCAAGGAAATCCAGGTAGTCGTCGTGCATGTCGACGTAGCCGGCGGCGCCGAGCTGGACCGTCCGATAGCGATGGCCGCCGAAGCCGGTGCGGTCGCCGTTCGGATCCCGGATCGTCCGGAGGCTCCGCAGGATCTGACGGCGGCCGGTATTGAACGGCGGATCCAGGTAGACCAGGTCGATTGACGCTTCCGGAAGCGATCGGAGCACCGGAAGATTGTCGGACAGGATCACCTGTCCGGCGGCATCAAGGTCCATCGGCTCCTCCCCGGCGGAGGGTACCACAGAGCACGTGGCGCGTCGAAATCGCCCGGGGCCGGCTGGTCCGAGTTGGCCCGGAGAAAGCCCATGCTGTAAGCGGCGTGGTGGGCGGCAAAGCCGCGAGCGGACGCCGGAACAACGCCCGCTCGCTCCGGGCTCAAGCGGTCTGCAGCTTGGCGACCTCCGCGGCCCGCTCCTCCGGAGGGCCGGTGAACCCACCTTGGACCTCCGGAAGCGCGGGCAGAAGCGTCTGCTTGAGGAAACGGTCGAACGAGCTCTTCGAATCCCAGACCGCCGCGATCAGCCATCCGCCGTCGGTCGGTCCGGCCGCGTGATAGAGTTGGCCAGGCGGCAGCTTGCCCTGGGGATGCACAGTCTTCGCGACGGCTTCGTACTGCGCGGCGGTGCCGCCCTTATAGAAGTGTGTGATGAGATACGCCATGGGTTCTCCCGTTGGTTGCGGTTGCAAGGTCGGACGCCAAAGTGCGAATCAAGAACGTGAAGCGTCCGGGTCGCCGGGGACTCTACGTGTCACTGTCTCCCGGCAGCCGGAGTTCCACCTGCCATTGTCCCCCAGCCCCGCCGGTTTTCGCCCTTGAGATTGCTCAACGCCGGCGCGACCTGACATCTCGGCCGGCACGACACAGGCCCTGATTGACGATCCGGACGATGGCATTGACGAAGAGCCGCTTTCCCGGAAACCCTTCGGATGGTCAGGTCGTAGTGGAGGAGGTCGGGTTGCGCCGAGGCTGCCCCCCGCGGCCGCTCACGCCCGCCGCCGTCTCAATGCGTACAAGCGATAGCCCGAAACCTCGGCATTCATGAGCGAGTTCGAGAATCGGCCGAAGGGATTCGTGGCCAGCGCTTCCCCTGCGCCGAGCCGCGCCATCCGAACCGGATCGTCGCCCGCCCCGATGAAGCCCGCCTCGGTGGTGGTCGCGGATCGATAGCCGGTCTCCCGGACGAGCTTCATGCTGGTCGCGTCATATCCTCCGCCGGGGTAACAGAAGTCCCGGACTTCCTCACCGATCGTCTCCTCGAGCGCCTTCTTCGCCTGGGCAAGCTCCCACCTCTGTTGATCCGGGGCTTCCGCGGGCAGGTACGGGTGCGTGACGGTATGGCTTCCGATGGCGAATCCCGCCGCCGCCAGGTCTCTCAGATCCTTCGCGCTCATGACGGGAGGCGTCGCCTCGCGGGCCCGCTCGGCCGGCACTTCAAGCTGATCGAGAATCCGAGACATCAAGGCCTGGATCCTCGCCGAGGGCAGGGTACGCATCCTTGCGATCAGCTCGGCGCAAGCGGACCGGCGCTGTCTCTCGGTGCCGAGCGGCCAGGAGCGGTCCGATCCGTCGCCACTCGCAGCCGTGTCCATCGGCTCTCGCTCGATGGTCACCGTCAGCGAGGTCACCCGCGTCATCCGGATCGCGGCGCTCAAGGTCTCCGGCCAGAAGGGCATCCGCTCCGTGATCACGCTGGAAGCGACATAGAAAAGCGCGGGAAGACCGAATCGCCTGAGAATCGGGGCCGCCGTGCTCAGATTGTCCCGGTAGCCGTCGTCGAAGGTCAGGGCCACGAGATCCTCGGGAGGAGTGCGATCCGAGGACATCCGTTCCAGGATCTCATCGAAGGAAACGACCCGTCGATGGGTCGAGAGCCAACGCATCTGCCGGGCGAAGAGCTGTTCCGAGATCCCCATCCGGTAGTAGGACCTCGGTTCCTCCATCGGGATCACCCGGTGGTACCGGAGGATCACTCCCCAGCGTCCGCCTCTCCGGCGGCTCCGGGCGTGAAGATGGGTCAACCCGGCAGCACCCGCACCGACCAGAGCCGCCCATCGAACGGTATTGCGAAGCTCCTGTGTCATCCCGTGAGGACCTTCCCGATCCGTCCTGCTCCCGCGATCCGCCAGCTTCTCGTAGAAATCGGCGTAGGCATCGGCCATCGCCCTGACGCCGAATTGCCTTTCGATGCGCTCGCGCCCCGCGCATCCCATGCGAGCTCGGGTTTCGGCCTCGGCGGCCAGTCGAATGAGGCGTTCCGCCGCGGTCGCACAATCCCCCGGGGGAACGAGCCATCCTTCCACGCCGTCCGCGATCAATTCCGGAGTGCCGCCAACCGCCGTGGCCACGACCGGCAACGCCGCGGCCATGGTTTCCATGACCGTGTTGCTCATCCCCTCCAGGTCGGAGAAGTTGGCACCAGCGTCCGCAGAGGCCAGAAGCGATCGGCTGTTGCCCAAGAGACCGACGTAACGGATCCGGTCTTCGACGTCGAATTCACGCGCGCTGTCAACGAACTTCCGGTAGTTGTTCCGATAATGATCGTTCCCCTCGGCGTCTCCGGCAAGCAAAAGACCGACGGGGACACCGGCCACCGCGACCGCTCGCGCGATGGCGGGCAGGTGGTCGTGTCCTTTGTGGTGCCGGAAATGCGCAGGGTAGGCAACCACGAAGTCTCCCTCGCTCAAGCCGAAGGATCGCCGCGCCTCCCGCCGTTCTTCCTCGGTGATCGCAGGCGGAAGCGGCAAGGCATTCGGGATCACGCGCAGGATGCCCTCGAGCGCGCCCTCGTGCGCGCGGACGCTCGCGGCCACCGCCTCGGAGTTCGCCACGACCGCTTGAACCCCGAACGAGAGCAGGCGGAGCATGCGTAGCTGCCTGGGCGGAAGGTACTCGTCCAGGCTGCGGCGTCCCGTGACCACTGCCAGTCCTGGTGAAGACACGCCAAGCGCGACCGCAACCACGGCAAGGTCCGGGAGAAATGCGTGCACGACCCGAATGCCATGCGCCTGCACGATGGACTGGAGAAACTGGAACGTGTGGATCGGCCAGACGTATTGCGAGGGCTTCGGAAGCTGGTCGACTTCGACCCCCGCATCGCGCAAGGCGCGAACGACCTCGGGCGGGGCCTGGAAGCAGGCAAGCCTTACCCGGATCCGCTCCCGCGGGAGGTTCTCCAGGAGGAGCCGGGCCTGTTGTTCAGCGCCGGCTGGACCGAGCCCCCCGATCAGAAGCAAGACCGGCAACGGATGAGCCGACCCTTCGTGGTTTCTGATCATCAACGAATCCGCAATATCGGTTTGAGCCCGTCAATCTGCCGGCGATCGAGAACCGAGCGCACGGCATGCCCCGTCCTGCGCGCCCGAGATCGGGCTTGCGGCTCTATCCTCGGTCCCCCGATGGAAGATCAGATCCCAGCCGCGCCGCACTCTCGAGGTCAGCCGAGCCTCATGATCTCCCGAACCGGACAGGAAATCCAGTGCTCCTGACCGCGTTCGATCGCGAAGACGCAGGACTCCGGTGGCTCGGTGGGAGCACCTCGGGGTCGAACCGCCTCTGCTGGTTCCGGGCCCTTGGTGCTCTCTCGCGGTCGCCCAGGGCGAAGAGAAGGCCATGGAAAGGACGGGGCGCCGGAGGGCACGGGCCCCTCATCGGCGCCCGATCCCCCGTCATCTCAGAATGACCATCTTCTTGTTCGACCGGTAGCCGCCCGCGGTGAGCTGGCTCCAGAAGACACCGGCCGCGACCGGGACGCTCGGGTCCTGTACCCAGCACCAGAAATCGGAGAGCTTCTGCAGCTTGGTCGGGTCATCGAGCTTCAGCGTCGTGTCCGGGAGCAGGTAACAGATCGACGGGGTGCAGACGTAGTACGACGTCACGAAATACTCGATCCGCGTGCCCGGTCCCAGGATCCCGTCGGGGATGATCGCGTCCTGCTTGCCGCCGTTGGGCGCCAGGTACAGGTTGTCCAGCTCGTTGATGCTGCTGAAGAACTTGTTCGAGGCCGAGCGTCCGGAGACGATGACGGAGTCCATGATGCCCCAGGTGAAGGGCGCGGTCGTCCCGACGAGGTTGCCGAGCTCCTCTTCTTTCCGGCGGCTGCGGGCCTTTGCTGCCTGCTGCGAGACGGGCGTCAGAGACCCGCGGCTCCGGGCTTTCCGCACTTGGGTATGAAATGCGGGTTTTCGGCGACCCGCCAACCCCGGCGAGGCGCTCCAACCGAGAGGATCAGCCTGCGTTTGCGCCGCTCGCCGGACGGGGCCCTGGAGGACTTCCCAGCGGGAACCAACCGGACGCCCACTCCGGCGACGCTTCTGCTACCGGCTTCGGCGTTGACGCGGACCGATACTCAACGCCCCCACGTTCCTGGCCGCGTTCGAACCCGGGCTCGATCACCGGTATTGATCATGGTCCCGGTGTAAAGCGTAGTCAAGGATGCGCGCTACTGGCGCTACCGGTCCATGAGCCGCGGGCCGAGGTCCACCTTCCGCCCCAGAAGCTTCTCGACCGCGGCTTCCAGAACTTCATCCCGGCGCGCCCGGATCCCCGCGAGGGTCGGGCGGACCTTCACGTCGACGGCGATGCCGGATCGCTGGGCCGGGCGACGGTCCGGATAGAAGACGCCGATCCCACTGATCGCTCCGCGGTATCCGCCCGGAAAGTAGAGGTAGCTCACGTTGCCGTCCGCACCGGCGGTCGTCGAACCGACCACCACTGCACCCGGAGACGCCTGTAAAGCCATCGCGGTATATTCCGCCAGGCTCTGCGAGGACTCGTCCACCAGAATGGCAACCCGGCCGTGGAACCGCGGGGCGACCGGCTTCACGGTCAGAGGGGAAGTCCAGACGAACGTGCCCGGGTTCGCCAGATCGCCGTGTGTGAAACACACGAAATCGGTGTCGCGATCGACGAGGTGGCCGCCGAGGGTGAAAGGCAGAAAATCCTCCGGGTAGTCCCGCAGGTCGAAGATGATGCCGGTGGCCTTCTCCGCCTTCTGCAGATACGCCTCGATGTCGTCGGAGCCGAGGGTGTGGAGGTTCAGGTAGGCGATCTCCGGCGTCAGCATCTGGAAGATGTCGTCCGAGAGATCATGAAACGTGGGCACCCCACGATCCACATCAGCGACCGGAACCCGCTCCAGCGTGACCTCGAGCGGCCCGCTCTCCCGCGATGCGCTCACGCGGCACGGCCCCGCGGGTCCCCATGGGATCGAGCCGGCCAGGTTGCGCTTGAGGACGTCGGAGTTGGAAGCCGCGTAGTACTCCTGCCAATGCGCCATCAGCGAGTCCACCGGCACGCCGTCCAGGCGCAGGATCACATCCCCGAGGCGGAGACCGCCGGCCTTGGTCGAGTCTCCCTGCGGGTAGCCGGTGACGACGATGCGGTTCTCAACCGAGCGGACGATGATGGGCAGGCGGGCTTCGGCGCCGGGCGGACGATCGTTGATGAAGCTCAGGAGACCGGCGTGGGTGTCATGGGTCCTCGCCGACAGCGCCATCAAGGCGAGGCGGTAGGCCTGCGGTGTGGAAGCATGCAGCATCCGCGGGACGAACTCGGCCATGACCTTGTCCCAGTCCTCATTCGCGAGGTCCCGATGCGGGTACCAGTACTCGATGGTGGCGCAGAATCGGTACAGGGCCAGCAGCCGGTAGCGCGCATCGGTCAGGACGAGCGCGGAATCGACCGACTCCTCGTAGAAAAGGGGATTCCGCACGCCGGAATTGAGGTCCACGTGTTTCTGGTCGTCGGGGTTCGCCGGCCGGTCGTCGTAGATCTTCTCCAAGCGGTCGCTCAGGTCCCGGCCCAGCAGGGAATGATCGTGAATCCAGTCGATCGGCGGCTTCGCCTGGATGGAGTCGGGCAGCTTGGCGCAAGGCGAACAGGGGGCCGGGTCGCCGACCTGCTCGAGCCAGGCGGAGAGGATCCGGCGGGTATCGTCCCGGTCGCGCGCCTGGAGGACCTTGGGGATGATCCGCACGAGCTCGTCGTCACACGAGAGGTCTCCCGAGGCCAGCCGCGGATGATGGTATCGGGCGAAACCCCAGACCTTGCCGAGCAACACCAGGTCCTGGATCTTCTCGGGGGTCAGCGCCACCTGGTCGGTCGGGGGCAGCGTGTCGGCAAGGGCGCTTGCCACCGACACTCCGCCGCGCCAACCCAGCGGGCTCTGCGTGCAAGGGATGAGGCCGCCAGGAAGCGTTACGGTGACAAGGGCGATGAGGATGAGCCCATGAGCCACCACATGCGTGCGTGGGCGCAGAGAGCAACGGAGCATCTTCGGACCCCTTGGCCTGATGCCGTCCATGAGCGCTGTGATTCAGCGTCCTCCGTCTGCCCTTCCATGGACAAACACCCGCAGGACGCCGTCAGCGGGCACGCCCGGGGCTCATCCCGGCGACATCAATTCGTCTCTATCTTCATCGGTTCCTTTCGGTCTAGCAAGCGCGATCGGAGGCCGTGCGCCCGGCCTCCGTAGCAGCACCTTGGCCAGATCCTGCGCTTGCACGCGGATTTCCGGAATGGCGATCGACTCCCACAGGTCCGCGCGACGAACGGGCCCGAGCGCCCAGAGCCGTCCCTCGGCCTTGCCCGCGGGGTCCAGGATTCTCCCGGACGAATCGGTGCGAATCCCGGGCCCATGGGCATCGGGAGAAACAAGCTTCCGGCCGAGGACCTCCGGACTTCTCCGACTGAGGTTGATGGAGGATGGACCAGCCTCGCAGCCCGGATTACCCCGTGACCCGTATCGGTACGGCCCGGAGCGAGCTGCAGCGCTCGCCCCGGATCCCAAGAAGGTCCTGCTGAAGCTAGAAGATCAGCTCGTAATTCAGCCGGAATCCCCTGGCCGGCTGGGGAATGAAGTCCTTTATGACCGACAGATTGTCCCGGTAGACACGATTGAACACGTTGTCACAGTGCAGGCTGATGTCATGCAGGACCCCGCGTTCGGTCAGCCGGACCCCGACTCCGAGGTTGACCACCCCATAACCGCCCGTCGGGGTGTCGCCAATGCCCAGGCGCGTCACTCGGGCCGCTCCCCGCCATTCGATCATCCCCACATAGCGGCTCTCCTGGTATGTTCCACGCAGCAATCCCCGCCACGGAGGTGTGAACGGCAAGGGCACATTATTTCTGGTGTCCTCGGCCTGCACGTAGTCAGTGCTCGCCCGAAGGGCCAGATTGACCATCGGCTGCACCTCGACGCTGGCCTCGAACCCAGCCAGGCGCGCATCGGTGGCGGTGAACTGCCGGACCGGAAACCCTTCCAAAGTGTCGCCGCGCAGGAACCCGTAGATGTAATTCCGGATGATGTTCACGTACGGGGACACCGAGAAGTCGAGACGGTTGAAACTTCCCTTGAGCGAGGCGTCGATGCCGTACCCGGTCTCGGGAGCCAGGGTCGCGGTGCCCACCGAATAGGTGCCGCTGGCCGCATCCAGCCCGTTGGCGAAGAGTTCCTGCACGGTGGGAGCACGAAAGGAACGGGCCAGGCTGAGCGTGCCGGTGATTCCCGGGGTGAACTTTGTCAGGACGCCCAACGAGGCGGTGACGGCATTGGAGAGCTGGGACACGTCCAGGGTCTGGAAGGTCGAATCGGACGACTGCGGATACGGCCTGGTCTGGATCTTGTTGTAGTCGTAGCGCAGGCCACCCTGCAGGCTCGAACCCCCGCTCAGCCGATATTCTTCCAGGGCGTAACCGGCAAAACCCGTGGTCACCGAGTTCGGGCCCAGCGGCTGATCCCCTTCGATGGTCAGGTTCTGGATGTCGGTCCAGGCTCCGAAGACTCCTTGAAGGTGGCCCAGCGGCTGATGCTGGAATTGCAGCCGGCCGTTGAATTCCCTCTTGTGGAAGTGGTTGGCCTGTGGATCGGAAACTCCGGAGGAATCCTGGACGGTGGGGAATTCGGAGTGATTGTAGTCGTTGTAATTCGCTTCCAGCTTCCATTGTTTGATCCAGGAGCCGTTGGAACTGAATAGACCCCGGAGCTCCACCGTGTTCCTTCGCTGGGTGATGCGGGAAGTGGCCGGGGGCACGGTGGACCAATTCGGATTGGGCGGAACTCCCGGGATGCCGTAGTTCATCTCGTAGTGCTTGCCGCCGAGACCGATGGAGCCGAAGTCCCCCTGAAAGGCGTAACCCAGGCCCACCTCGCTGCTGTGGTCGAACGATTGCGGCATGCGGTCGAGGGGAAAAGGCATGCCGCTGACCGGATCCGCGTACGTGCCGGAGGGAATCCGGATGTCTTGCGAGTGCAATCCGCCCGCCGAGATTCGGAAGGCGCTCGCTCCGGCGCTGTAGACGGTGTTGAAGTACCCGGAGTATTCGTCGCTGACGGAATTCCCCTCGATCGAAACGGTGCCGCTCACCGGCCGGCTGGAAACGGTCGGGACGATGTTGGTAATGACGTTGACCAGCCCGCCGATGGTGCTAGGCCCATAGAGAATCGTGGCCGGCCCGCGCACAACGTCGATCTGCGCGATGCCCATGGCTTCCATGGGGGTGGCGTGGGCCGGGTCGTAGGTGGCGATATCGCCGTCGCGGAGGCCGTTCTCCAGCACCAGAACCCGATTGTCCGACAGTCCGCGCAGGATGGGGCGCGAAGGGGCCGAGCCGTTCCCACGGACGCTGACGCCGGGGAGATCCGAGATCTTCTCGGCAAAGCTCGTCCCGACGCTGTTGTCGAATTCGATCTGCGACTTGGACTCGGCCGACTGGTACTGCTCGTCCGCCGGCCGGGCATAGGGCGAGGCGGAGACGACGACTTCCGGCAGCAGGATCGCGGACCGCTTCAGCGCCACGGTGGTTACGGCCTGACCGCCGGAAACCTCGACGATCTGGGTGGCCGCCGCGTAGCCCATGGTCCGGGCGAACACACGGTACCGGCCCTTCGGGACATCAAGGAACGCGAAGCGGCCCCCGGCCCCGGTAATCTGCAAGCGGTCGAGCTCAAGCAGCCGTACGGTCGCACCCACAATCGGCTGATGCGATTGCTCGTCAAGGACGGTTCCCCTCACGGTCGCCTGGGCGCGGGCGATCGCAGGTAGGGCGAGGGCGACCAGGAAGACGTAGACGAATGTTGCTCGGTGCACTGCGATTTCCTTTCTTCATTTCCGGCCCGCTTGGACCGGTCGTTGCGCTTGGCCTAGGGTCCGCGCGCCGGGCGATGGCCCGAACAGCGGACTCGGGGAAGAAGCAGCCCGCACTCCGAGGTGGCGCGCCGGCCCCGTGGACACGGCGTGTATGGTTGCGCGTTGACGCCGCGGCTGGCCGAGCTACGGCACCGCCGATGCGCGATGGCCTAGGGTGAACGGGAAGGGCGCCGCCGATGCGCGATGGTCGCGGACCAACTGGAATGGCGCCGCCGATAGCGGGGCGCGCCTATTTCCGCGGAGGAATGAAGAGAGGGGCTGAGTCGCTTCCTGGGGTTCGCACGGACCAGGTAGAACCGGAAGTGATGAAGCCGCGGGTGCAGTCGCACCGCGCGCCGGCGGATCTCGATGACCCGCGCGCGGGATCCCGCTCGTCGCGCCCGAGGGCCGGCCCGCTTGGCGCCTGAGAGGAACCATCCCCCGTCCCGCCATCCCCGGAGCCCCCGGCCGCGTCGGCCTCAGCCGTGGCCGGCGCCGGAAGGTCGCACGGGTCCGGTTGGCGATCGAGAGCGCAGATCATCTCCGCGGACGCGCCTTCAATTTCGTGCCCGCCGCGATTGAAACGGATCCGGAAGTACATGCGGGCGACTCCAAGATCCGGAACCCGCCAGCGATAGACCCCGCTTCTCGGATCCAGCCGCGGAGACACCCACTCGGTGTAGTGACGTCCCCCGTCAACCGAGAGCAAGATCTCGAGCTCGGTGATCGATCGGTCCGAAGGGTCCCAACGGAAGGTAACTACGTCGCCCGGACGCACACCATCGCACCGCGGCAGCCGTAGGCCCGGATCCGGGCCTACGGCGTGGGCGTGCGTCACCGAAACCGCAACAAATGCGGCCATAAGACAGACCCGACTCAGAGTCCGCCGGAGACGAGGAATCGGGAGTTCGCAAAGAACCGACATCATGAAAGAGACAATCTAACATGTCTTGGGAATGGCTGGAAAGCGGCGCTGTCTTGAAGCTGCGGATCTCGGGATCTGGGCCTAGATGCGCTTGCCGCCATCAAGGCGCCGGGAGAGCGCTATCCCGCCAACCTCGCGGCGCGCGTGGGCAAGTGACCTCAATCGGCCGGTGGCCGGGCCGCCCGGATCGCGGCCAGGAGGTCGTCCGTCGGCCCGCCCTTGGTCAGGTAGGCCGCCGCGCCCGCCTCCCGCATGCCCGCCGCCATGTCGGCCTCTTCGTGCATCGACAAGCCGATGACCCGCGCGTGGGGCAGTTCGCGGAGAATCTGACGGGTGGCCTCGATCCCACTCAGATGCGGCAGACTCACGTCCATCAGGATGACATCGGGCGTCAGCCGTCGCGCCAGCTCCACGGCCTCGCGGCCGTCGGCGGCCTCGCCCACCACTTCGATATCGGGACAATCCTGCAGCAACCGCGCCGTCCCATGCCGCACGATCGGGTGATCGTCAGCCAGGAGTACTCGGATCCCCTTGCCCCTGGTGAAGGACGGGCCTCTTCGCGGCGCGGGAGCCAGCACTGCAGCAGAGGGCGGCGGGACATCCAACGGCGTCTCCGCGAGCCGCATCGGCACCGCCAGAGTGACCCGGCTGCCGTGGCCGGGGCGGCTTTCCACCTCCATTTGCCCGCCCAGAAACCGGAGCCGCTCGCGGATGCTGAAGAGGCCGAACCCGCCGGTGGCGGACGCCCCGCCGTCGAAAGCCGCGGCGTCGAACCCCGTCCCGTCGTCGCGGACCGAGACCTCCACCTGGTCGTCGTCCTTGCGCCGCACACTCACCCGAGCGCGGTCGGTGTGCGCGTGCTTGACAATGTTGAAGAGCAGCTCTCGCACGGCCTCGAAGACGAAGACGCGGAGCTGCTCGGCTTCGAACGCTACGCGGACGCCGGTCTCGACCTCGACGGTCAGGTTGTGTTTCTGGAGCATTCGGCGAGCCAGCCACTCCAGTCCGGGTGTCAGGCCCTGCTCGTGCAGAATCGGAGGGCTCAGGTCCGCCGTCAGTGACCGGGACGACCGGATGGCCTCATCCAGCACGTCGCCCAACTGGGTCAGGGACTCCTGCTGCGTCACGGTGCGGGCATCGCTGCGAAGGGCGGCCACTCCGAACTTGGCGCCCACCAGCAGCTGTTGCAGGTGATCGTGAATGACCTTGGCGAGGCGCTTGCGCTCCCTCTGTTCGGTCTGGACCAGCTCGGCGGCCAGGGCCTGGAGCTGGCCCGCCCGCTGCCCGAGGGCCTCGTTGGCCCGCTTCAGGGCGGATTCGGCGTTCCGCCACCCCGTGATATCGATGTCCATCTCCAGGATGAGCGGCGTACCGTCGGCATCGGGGAAAGGAAAATCGTGAGCGTCCAGGATGGTGCCGTCCGAGCAGGTCACCTCCCAGTGGTGCGGACGGCCCGTCTTGAGGACGTTGAAGCTCTCGCAGAATTCGCACGGCTGGGTTTTGCCGAAACAGTACTCATAACACTTGCGGCCATGCGACTCGCCGAACTGGTCGCGGAATGATCGGTTGGCAAAGGTCACCTGATGTTCCGGCGTCATCAGGCAGATCATCGCCGGCAGGGTCTCGAGCACGTCGAAGAGCCTCTGCCGCTCAGTCCGGACGACTTCGTAGCCGCGTCGGATCTCGGCGGTCTGCTCCGCCACGCGGGCTTCCAGAGTCTCGTTCAGCCGGCGGAGCTGCGCCTCCGCCTCCTTGAGCCGGGTTATGTCGATGACAATGCCAAGGTATCGGATGACACGACCCCCCGCATCGAGGATCGGGCGCCCCCGCGACATGACCCACCGCTCCCGGCCGTCAGTCGGGCGGATCCGCCACTCGGCCACCAGGTCGGTCCCGGCCGAGGCAGCGGCCTGCACCGCCCGGGCCGCTGTTTCGCGATCATCAGGGTGGATCGTCTCGAGCCAGGCCTCATACGACGGCCGGCAGCCGTGCGGCTCCAGGCCGTACAGCTCCCACAACTCCTCGGACCAGAAGTTCTCGTTGGTTCGTAGGTCCCATTCCCAGCTTCCGGCGTGGGCGGCCTGCTGCGCCAGCCGCAGATGGTCGCGGCTGAGGCGCACGTCCTCGTCGGCCCGCCTGCGCTCGGTGATGTCGAGCGTGGTGCCCACGTAGCGCACGAGCCTGCCGTCCGTGTCGAAATAGGGATGAGCCTGGTCGTACACCCACCGCACGCTGCCGTCGGGCCGCACGATGCGGTGCTCCAGTTCGTAGACCCCGAGGCTTTGCATGGCGACCGTGAAGTTCCGGTCCAGCAGGGCCGCATCGTCGGGATGGATGCATCGCGCCAGCATGTCGTCATAAGCGGGCGACGGCCCCGCGGGGTCCAGGCCGTAGATGCGGTACTCCTCCTCGGACCAGACGGTCGAGCCGGTCTCGGCCACGAATTCAAAGGTGCCCACGTGAGCGATCTTCTGGCCCTCGGCCAGAACGCCGCGGGCCTTCTCCAGCGCCTCCTCAGCCCGCTTGCGCTCGGTGATGTCGCGGACGACCGTCTGGCGGGCACCGAGGCTGGTGGACCGGCCATGAGCCTCAACGATCAGCCGCGTGCCGTCCTTGCGGATCATGACGTGCTCGGTGATCGACTCGCGGTTCGCCTGGATGTTGGCCAGGACGCGCTCGCGGTCTTCCGGCGCGATCAGGTCGGCGACGGCCGTGCCCTTCAACTCCTCCACGGCGCAGCCGAACATGCGGGCGAATTGCTCGTTGCAGTCCAGAATGCGCCCGCCGCGGGTCTCGACGATCCCCTCGAACGTAGCGGCCGCAAACGCCGCCAGTCGCTCCTGACCCTGGCGGGCCTTGCGCTGCGCCACTCGGAGGGCATGCAGGACGACACAGAGGAACACGCCAATGATGGCGGAGACCCCCAACCGCACAAGGTCTTCTGAACCGAATCTTGTCGGGTCCACGCCGAGCACAAACACTTCAACCGCGAGGTCGCCCAACAGCACTGTCAGCAGGCCCGGCCCGAATCCCAGAGATACGACCACCAGGATCGTCACGAGAAAGGCGACGTTGTAGGGAACCATCGTGTCCAGCCAAGGGATGAGCGCCCACCGCAGGGCCGTGGCCGCGGCCACCACGACGACAGCCACGCCGTATCGCCAGGCAGCCGACAGGGCCAGCGTCCGCTCCGGCGTCAGCACTCGCAGCCACTGCTCATCCAGGAGGGCGATCCGCTGGTTCCAGGTGACCGCATCCAGGCTGATCTGCCATGCGCCCGTCCGGCGGACCGAGGCCATGGCCGCGACCAGCAGATAGAATCCGCCCAACCATTGCGCCGAGCGGCTGAGCCAGTTCAGAACGGTCCACAATTCCCGCTGGATCATGATGCCCAGCAGCCCGACGACCAAAGCCAGCAGGGCCGGAACGTACCAGGACCGGAACGCGCGTTCCGCACCGCGGCGGCCGGTACCCAGCAGTGCGGCGGAGAACAGGAACGCCGCAATGGCCGTGGCCAGCACGATGGTCCTGAGCAGCGTGCCCCCCTTGCCGGGAATGAAGAAGACGGGAAGCCAGTGGGCCCGCGCCGCCCAGGTCAGCAGGCCGAGCACGGCCAGGCAGATCGCCCCACCTGTCGCCAGCCACCGGAGTCTGGCCCGCACGGCGGGGGCCGGCCTCCGCGTCAGCACCGCTCCGGCCAGGTGGCACAGCCCTGCCAAGAGGATTCCGACATTGAAGATGGTGACGTTGGCGTTCTGGTCACCCTGGTCGAACAGATCTCCCAGGGTCCCGGCCAGACTCCAGAGCAGTACGCCGCACTCGAGCAAGAGCAGGCTGGGTGCGCCGGAGCCCAGGAAGCTCCGCCCGAACAGGTACAGGGTGGCCAGCGCCACGACCGTGTAGAAGGTGATGCTCAGGACCAGCCTGAGGTCGTAGTTCCGGTAGGTTTCGCTCAGCCCCGCAACTCGAGCGACGATGATGCCCGCGAGCAGGCCGAGGATGGGCAACCATGCCAGACGGCTCCATCGCAACAGGCCCGCGGGCGGCGGCACGACAGAGGTCGGTGCATCCTCCGGTGGAGCGGGGTCGTCCATGGGAACACCTCCTGGCTGCCGGCCGCGAGGATCGGGCCCGGTCGGTGCCCGACTCCCGGTTTGATGAATACGCGCAATGGTGACTATACGGTTCGCAGCAAGGGGCAACAAGAAACTCGGGGGGATACCGCGGGCCGGCGGGCAGCTCTCCTCTCTCCGGGCCAGCGACTTCGAATCGAGACTGCTACCGTTGATCCCAAATCAGAGCCAGCGGGCACACGAGGGTGCCCCCTCACCCTGGCCTCGGCACAGGACAGGCCCGCGCCCGTCAGCATAGCATTCTCCTACAGGTCAACCCCGAGCTCCAGCTTGACCAGACTTGAGGCCACGAGCTGGTTGCCATGCACGTGTTGCCAGAAGGGAAAGCCGACGTCCCCCAGGACGTGCAGGGTTCGCCAGTGAAGGTCCGCACCGGGGGCGAGAAGGACGCGCTCGAATCCGGTGTCCTCGGGATCGGCGCCGCTCCCGGCGTCGCGCCCGCGGACCGCCACGATAACCTGGCCCAGGGGAGAGAGGCGGAAGCCGCCCAGCGTCCATCCGCGATGGGAGACGCCGACCGTGCCGTCGACCACGCCGCCGGGGCGGTACCTGGCCAGGTGCCAGAGCGGCTGCTGGCCGAGCACGCTCGCGAACCAGCTCAACCTTCCGCCCGGAAGGTGGCCGAGATGATGACCGCCGGCCAGAAGATCGGTGCTGCCGGTGCCAATCTCGGTGTCGGGATCGAAGTTGGGGTAGCTGTGGTCGCCGCTCGGCACCTTGAGACCAAGGGTCAGGCCGGTGGACATGTCGGGAGAGAACCCGGTGTAGATCGCCTGGATGCGGATGTCGCCCGCGGCCCCATGGTCGAAGGCCGCCAGGTTACCGTCGTCAGTCGTGAGGAAGTGTCGGTTCCAGTAGGGAATACGCACCGAAACGCCCCAGCTCCGGCTGAACATCCGGCGAACGCCGACGGTGTAGAAACTGGTGCGGATGTCCTTGTCGTCGTTGTTCTCCGCCGGCGAGGAGGAGGCGCCGCTCCAGTTCCGGCCCTGGTTCTGGTAGTCGTACTCGAAATCGATCTGACTTCCCGGCTGGATGGGGAACATCGACCCGGTGCCGACCTCGAACGCATCGCATCCGCAGGCACAGCCGCGCGCCGGGGGAGGCGCCAGCAGAAGCGCCGCAATCGCCGCGACGGAAAACAGCGCCCAAGCACCCCACCTGACAAACCGGACCATTCGGACCTCCATTCGAGCGCGTGATCTGATGCCGCTGACCGGCGCTCGGCCGCTCTGAACCTCAGCCAGTATGATGCGCTGGACCTGCACTCGGCCGCTCTGAACCGCAGCGAGCCTGATGCGCGGGACCTTCACTCGCGCCTCCGAGTCTCAGGGCGCTGCGGACGGTTTCTCCAGAGGTTCCAGAAGCTTCAGGACTGAGCTTAATGTACGACGCCGGTGCCGGCAACGGGTGGCGGGGGGCATTCGACAGGACGGCAGAGACCGCGAGTCCCAGCACGATTGGGATCTTCCGACCGCCGGATCATCGGTATAAATGCGGATAAGAGAAGCGATGGGCGGTGGAGTTCGCCCCAGCTCGATCCGGAAGCGCTCAGGGCCAAGTGGAAGGAAACCTCCTTGGTCGGCGTGGTCGGCTTCTTCGCGCCGTTCCTCGGTTGCGCCGCCGTAGCCCGATATCTTCTCCATTGGTCGATGCCCGCAAGCCTCCTGACCGGAGTCGCCCTCTCGACCACTTCGATGGCCGTCGTCTACGCGGTTCTCCTCGATCTGGGGTTCAACAAGACCTCGTTCGGCAAGGGGATCCTTGGCGCCTGCTTCATCAACGACCTCGGGACCGTGATCGCGCTCGCCCTTCTCTTTGCGCCCTTCGGGATCTGCACCCTGGTCTTCGCCGGTGTCTCGCTCGCGGCGTTCGTGGTGTTGCCCGCCCTCACGCCGCGGCTCCTCGCCCGCTTCGGGGGTCGGTCTTCGGAGGTCGAGACGAAGTGGATCCTCCTCATCCTCTTCGGTCTCGGCGCGCTCGCCGCCTGGTCCGGAAGCGAGGCGGTGCTCCCGGCGTACATCGCCGGCATGGTGCTGGCCGGCTCGGTCGGCCGCGACCACGCCTACATCCGCCGGCTTCGCACGCTCACGATGGGGCTCCTCACGCCGTTCTACTTTCTCCGCGCCGGTTCGTTCGTCTCGGTCGCCGCGCTCGTCGCCGCCCCGCTCCTCTTTCTGAGCTTGTTCGCCGGCAAGGTGTTCGCCAAGATTATCGGGCTTTTCCCGGTGATCGGGCTCTTCCGGGCGGAACGCCGCGAGCGCTGGTATTACACTCTCATGATGTCAACCGGACTGACCTTCGGGACGATCTCCGCCCTCCATGGTCTCTCCCACGGCATCGTCTCGCAGGCTCAATACTCGTACCTCGTCGCGGTCGTCATCGGCAGCGCGGTCGTGCCGACCATGATCGCCAACGCGTTCTTCCTGCCGCATCACCTGCTGCCGAAGGCGGTGGACGACGAGGGAGGCCGGACTGTCAGTCAGACAGAGGCGCCGGCCGCGGTCCGGGCCATGGTCGGGGCCGCGGTCCACTCCAGAAAGGAGACACCAGGTGTTTGAGAAGATCCTCGTTGCGTACGACGGATCCGGCCAGAGCGAGCGGGCGCTCGAGGCCGCCGTGGACCTCGCGAAGTGCAGCCAAAGGACGCTCTGCCTCGTCTCGGTGATCGAGAAGCTGCCGCACTACGCCGAAGAGACGATGAACGGGGTGGACGAAGCGGTCGAGAATTTGCAGAAGCGTTATGAGACGCTGCAAGAGCGCGCTGCCGCCAAGGCGGAACGGGCTGGAATCGTCGTCACCAGCCGGGTCGTGCCGGGACACCCGGTCGAAGAGATCATCCACGTCGCCGATCAGGAAAAGGTCGACCTCATCGTGCTCGGCGGGATGGGCCATACGCGGATGTTCCACCGCTCCTCGGGTGGCACGGGAAGTCAGATCGCCTACCACGCGCCGTGCTCGGTTCTGCTCGTGCGGTGACGGGCGGCGCGGGAGAGTAGGCCCGCCCCCCCTTCCCGGTTCCCGGGAGCGAACGAATGGACCCTCCGGGCTTCGCGATCTTCGCCGCCAACGTGAGGAACATGCGACTCCTTATCGGAGACCCAGCACCGGCGACGACCGTTGCACGGAACGCGGCCTGTGATAAACTCATATGGCAGATGTCCCACCGGCCCCCGCGGGTCGGGAAGCAATCTCGTCCTCTCGCGGAGGTCCGAACTCAACCTGGGAAAAGGGGGCCGGTTCGTGAAAGCACCCATCTGGTCAGTTCTGGCCGTCTGGACGATTCTCGCCACGGCCTCCACCGCCGTCGCCGTGCCCGGCTACATCGGGTATTCCGGCGCCCCCGGCGCGAATGGCACCTGCGCCGGATCCTGCCATGGCGGCGCTGGAGGCACCGTGCAGGTCAGCGGCTTTCCGGCGGAGTACTCCTCAGGCAACGTCTACACCATCACCATCAGTCATTCCGGCGGCTCGCCCATCAATCAGTTCAACGGAAGCTGCAGGGTCGGAGTCGGCTCCGTGAACGCAGGGGTCATCGCCGCGGGGACCAACACCGTCACCTACAACACCGGAGGCGAAACCAACGGCATCCATCTCACGACGACGGATCTGGACACCGCTTCGTTCCTCTGGACGGCGCCCGGCGCTGGGACAGGAGACGTGAGGCTCTACGTCGCGGCGCACCAGGGATCGTACAGCGGTCCCAACACCGTAATCGTCCTGACTGCGACGGAGCAGATCACCGGTGTCCGTGACGGTGACCCTGCCCGAAAGTCTCCAGGATGCGTGCTGTACGCCAACAGCCCGAACCCGTTTCGCGGCGAGACGTTCATCGGGTTTGTCCTGTCGCGCGCCACTTCCATCCTGTGGTCGATCCACGACGCTTCGGGCCGGAGCCTGGAATCGCATGAGAGTGCACTTCCGGCAGGATTCCACAGGTTGACCTGGAACGCCTCCGGCCGCGTGCCGGGAATCTACTTTCTCCGGCTCCAGGCGGGAACGTCGACTCTGACGACCACGATGGTGGTTTACTAAACGGGAAACGAGGTTTGCGACCCGACGCGCCGGACCTCGCGGTTCGCGGGAGACCGGCGCCCAAGAGCACGGTCTCCCGCCGCAGGACATCGAGGAAGGTCGGAGCTATCGATATCGGGTCTTGACCTGTCCCCAGGTCGTGATCTGCACCGGATTCGGAAGTTCCACGCCAAACTCCTCTATCCGATCATTGCTTATGTCAGCGACATAGACATCGCCCATCGCATCTGCCTGCAGTCCGCCTGGATTGTGAAATTGTCCGGGTCCGCTTCCCGGAGTTCCCCACTGGGTGAGGTAGACTCCTTGGTCGGAGAAGACCTGAATGCGGTCGTTGCCATAATCCGCCACGTAGATGTTGCCGGCTGTGTCCGCCGCCAATCCATCCGGGTTGTTGAGTTGGCCGTTGCCGCTGCCGAACGTCCCGAATTGTCCGAGATAGGAGCCGAGGTGGGTGAATTTCTGGACCCGGTTGTTGGAGGCGTCCGCCACGTAGACGTCGCCGTTCGCGTCCAGGGCGACATCCCAGGGGTGTATGAATTGACTGTTTCCGGAGCCGCTGGAACCCCAGCCGGTCACGAAGGTGCCATTGGAAGTGAAGACCTCGACACGGTCATTATAGCAATCGGCCACATATACGTTCCCGTCCGAGGCCACCTTCAATCCCATTGGACCATTGAATTGCCCGGCACCGTTGCCGGACGAGCCCCACTGGGTCACGTAGGCGCCGCTGCTTGTGAACACCTGAATACGGTTGTTGCCGAAGTCCGAGACGTAGACAAGGTCGTTGGCGTCGACGGCCACGCCGGAGGTGCGGCTGAACTGCCCCGGACCACTGCCGGCGCTGCCCCACTCCCGCACGAAATCCCCGTTCCCGGAGAATTCCTGGATGCGACTGTTGTCCGTGTCCGCCACGTAGACGTTGCCGGCGCTGCTGAGCGCAAGCCCGTTGGGGTTCTGGAATTCTCCGGGTCCGTTACCTTGAGAGCCCCAGGCATTGATCAAGTGGGCCTGGCCAAAGGCCAGGGTGGGCATGAGGACGCCGAAGACGATGAGGGCCAACAGGACCGATTTCATCGTGACATTCTCCTCTGGGTTTTGGTGTCGTGAAGGGCTGAGCTTCTCGCCAGACCCCCCATCCAGGGGCGGCGATGACCTGATTCAAACAAGGAGCGTGCCGGTGGTTCGAGAGCCGGCGTAGGCTATTGGCGCCCGGAATCGTCCGCGTTCCGAACGTCGACGTTCGCTTTCCGGACGCTGATTCCGGATTCCGAACAGTCCGGCTTCTTCGCACATGCCGGCAGACGCCTGCGCGGGACGCCACCTGCGGGCCGTCACCTGTTGACCACCGCTCTCGGCGCGGCGTACACTGGTACCCGATCCACGATGTGGGTGCGCTTGCGGTAGAGAGTCGTCGGAGCCACTTATCTGAAACGTCAGAGCGGAATCAGCCTCGATCTCCTGCGGGGACACCTCTCCCATGAGCTGTCCGCCAAGGTCGCGCGTCTGGGCGGACTGCTGGAAGAATGGAAGCGCGGGCGCTACCGCCCGGAAGATCCCGCGGACGCCGAGGCAATCCTGTCCGACCTGACCGCGCTGACCCGACAGCACGGGCGTCTGGCGGCGGCCGGCTTCGTCTCCTTCCATCGTTTCCTCTCCCTGCACCATTCCTACCGGCGCGTGCGGGCGCTGCTCGCCCCGGTTCGTGCCGGAAAACCTCTTTCCCTGCGGCAACTGCAGATCGTTCGGGCGGGAAATGGATCGCATCCGGCGAAACGGCCGGCTCCTGGCCGAGACGCTTTCTCATCGTCATGCCCGCCGGCTGTCCGATATCGTCGGCCGAGCCACTGACGAGACCCGCCGCGAGATCGGCGGAGGTTTGGCTTCCGGTTCCGTTCCCCTGGTGATGGACGATCGGCTCGCCTCCACTGAAGTTTGGATACCCAATCAGGACGCGGCAGGGTGGCACGACCTTTTCAGAAACATCATCCGCAATGCCGTCGAGGCCACGATGGAACGGGCGGAGACAACCTCCGCCGCGGCCGTGATGTCCGTCGACTCGGAGGGACCCGCATCGGATCCGAAGGCCGAGAACGGCAGCGGACCTGCGCCGGTCATGGTGCGGCTCCTCGCTTCGCGGGGCCATTCCGATGTCGCAGTCGAGGTCGAGGACCGAGGGGGCGGAATCCCCGCCGAGGAGCTGGAGGAGGTATGGCATCGAGGTTCCGGGCGGCACGGGCCGGGGCGTGGCCAGGGGCTGACCGAGGAGAAACGGGAGTTTCTCGCCTCCCGCGGTCAGTTCGAGATTCGGAGCGTCCCAGGAGCGGGCACGGTCTTCCGGGTGGAGATCGCCCGCCGGGCCATTCCCATCCCCGTGCCCCGACTCTGGGAGCTGCGTCCTCTCGTGGCCTGCGCGATCGTCGTCCTCCTGGTCGTGGCCTCCGCCTTGCCGGCCCTCTGGCCGGCGGCGCCGGTCTCGTTGACGATTCGTGGACGGTCCGCGCTCGCGGCCTACGACGAACGGGGCCGGCTCCTCTGGTCTCGCTCTCTGGGCGACGAGATCATGGAGAACCAGCCGGTGGAGGATAGTCCGTGGGTCGACATCCATCCCCTGCACTCCCCATCCGGACAGGGGCAGCTCCAGACCAATCCCCTGGCCGTCTACGACGCCCGGGATCGAATCCAGTTCATCGCGGTGTCCACGCAGCCGGCCCAAGGACCCGGCCGGCTCCGCCTGCTGGACTCCCGTGGACGATTGGTATGGGACCGCGATCTGCGGTGGGAAAGGCCACTGCACGAGAGCCTCGGCCACCTGATCTGTCCCTGGCAGGTCGTGCTGCCTTGGGCGCCGTCCAAGCGGAACGTCCTCATGTACAACATCCGAGACGGTTCGAATACACCTTCCTGCATGCAGTTCGTGACCCTCCAGGGGGACTCGCTGGGAGCGTATTACCACTGGGGGCATCTCTACTTCGTGGCGGCTTCCGATCTCGACGGCGACGGACGAGAGGAGATCCTCTTGTACGGCATCAACAACTACGCCTCCGGCGACACCACCATCTTCCGGCGAAATCCCCAAGTCTATATCTACTGCCTGGCGCTTCTGGAGATACCAGGGGTCAGCGGACAATCGTACCCATGCCGGGAATGGCCCGGTGTGCCGCCGGCGCGGGAGAAAGCCTACCTGCTGATCCCTCCGCTGGAGTCCGGCCTCTCCTACTTCATCTTGCGCCTGGAGCTGAGCGGGGTGGACGAAAAGGGGGCCCGGGTCATCGATCTGTCATTGAGCGACGGCCGGATCTACCGCCTGGACGGCAACCTCCTCCCGCTGTCGCTGCGCACCGGGGATTTCACCCGGGCGCAGCAGGAAACTCCGCACATGCCTTGCGGTCCTCTGGTGCACTTCACCCGCGGCCAACGGACCGATATCTGGATGGAAGTCAGGAAGACATCATGAATACCGATCCCGCTTCCCGGATCCCGGTGCTCATCATCGACGATCGCGAGGATCTCAGCCGCTTCTGCGAACGGAGTCTGGGAGACACCTACGCGTTTCACCGGGTCGCAACGGGCAGCGAGGCCCGGGACTTTCTCGCCCGGCCTTGCGCGGCGGAGGCGATCCTGCTCGATCGGGACTTCACCTATGCGGATCCGAGCCTGCTGCTCGGACCCCCGGAGGAGATCCGCAACGAGGGGCTGCACGTGATGCGTTGGCTCCGCCGGGAGCACCCCCTCCTGCCGGTCATCATGGTCACGGGATACCGGGATCAACACGCGGCGTTGGAAGCCGCCGGGCTGGGCGCGGACTTCCTCGCCTGGGAGGACTTGCTCGATCAGCCGAATCTCCTGCGCGCGCGCCTGCAGCGCGCCTTGGAAACCACCGGAAACCGGCCCGAGGGAGTGCTAGCCCGGTTCCGCGAACTGGGCATCGTGGGGGATTCGCCCGCGTTCACCCGAACCCTGATAAGCCTCCATCAGGCCCTGGGAGCAACCGCGCCCATCCTCCTGCTTGGGGAAACGGGCACGGGCAAGGACACCCTGGCCTTCGCGGTGCACGCCCTGAGCGGGGACTCGAGCCGTCCCTATGTCAGCGTGAACGTGGCCGCGCTCAACCCCAACCTGATCGAGGCCGAGCTGTTCGGGCACGCCCGCGGCGCCTACACCGGGGCGGGGCAGAGCTTCATCGGCAAGCTGCGTTACGCCGATGGCGGCACTCTCTTTCTCAATGAGGTGGCCGATTTGGCCCCTGAGGTGCAGGCGAAGCTCCTGACCGTCCTCGAGCGCAGCGAGGTCGTGCCCGTGGGCGACGTGCACAGCTTTCCGGCCCGCTTTCGCCTGATCACGGCCACATCGCAGGACTTGAAGGCCCTGGTGCAGCAGGGCCGCTTCCGCCGCGACCTCTATCATCGAATCGCCTGGCACACCATCTCCATCCCGTCGCTCAAGGAACGGCAGGCCGATATCCCCGCCCTGGTGCGGTCGTTCTTGCACGAGGTCGGGCGCGACCAGGAGGGGAGCGTGCTGGGGATCGCGCGCGAAGCGCAGGAGTACCTCTGCGGCCTCCCCTGGGAAGGAAACATCCGGGAGCTGCGGGCGGTGCTGGAGGCGGCGGGCGCCTCGGCCACCTACTTGATCACACTTTCCGACGTGCTGGAGGTGGTCCGGCGCAACGAGGTCCGGCAGACGCCGGAGGTCTCCGGCGGGAACGGCACGAAGGGTGCGTCCGCGGATCCCCTGCCGCCCGGCGGTTCCCCGCCAGCGCGGGCCGGCGAAGCGCAGGTCGCGGCCCACAACGATCCCGAGGTCTGCGAGGGCAGGGTATTCGGGGACCTCACCTACCGGGAGATCACCGGACGCTACTTCCTCTATCTGAAGCGGCGGAGCGAAGGCCGACTCTCAGAGGTGGCGCGGCGCGCGGGCATCGGGAAGACGACGGTCTACGAGTGGAAGGAACGCTACGGGGATCCGCCTCCGGCGTAGCCGGCGCGCCCGGCGGTCGCCCTCAACAGCGCGAGCAAGTCGCCCATCCCCCCAAACAAAGCGCGGTCCTGATGAGGACCCTCACCGATGCCGGCTTCGGCGGACCTGCCGCTCGCTTTCGAGTGAGTGGCGACCCGTGCGAGCTTCCACTGCATCCTGGCTGTCTCTTCAGCTCCCCCGCGCGGGCTGATATCGACAGTCTAAGTCGCGTCATGTCGTTGCAATCACTCCACCAGGTCCGTTCCGCTCGAACGTGTTTTGGCTTGGATGCGTTCGAATGACCGCTTATGGAGTGTCCGACCAAAGGAACGAATTCACGCATCTGCTGGCAATCGCGCGCGGCTCGATGTATAATGCCCGCAAGATCGAGAGTGAGTGCATGGAGAATGTCGGTGCCATTCGAATTTTCAGCGGTCGGCATGGGGACGCTTCCAAAGGTGGCGCCTCCTCCGGGGTGGGCCGCTGTTCCAGGCGACCGGGCATGCTCGATGCACCCATTCGACAGACAATGCGTGTGCACCAGGTGAAAGGAGCCGACTCTATGCGCCGTTCCTATGGGATTTTCCGCTCATCCAGGGCGACCCTGACCGGCCTTCTCGCACTCTTGGCCGCCTTCTGCGTCGCCGGCACCGCCGGCGCTTCCGCGTATCATCAGACCAACCTCGTCTCGGATTTACCCAACACCGCCGCATTCCAGGACAGCAACCTGGTCAACCCTTGGGGCATCGCCTATTCCCCCACCGGCCCGTTCTGGATTTCAGACAACGGCAGCGGCCTTTCCACGGTCTACAACGGCCAGGGGCAGCCTTCTCCCCTGGTGGTCTCGGTTCCGCCCCCCAGCGGCGGCAATCCGCCGTCCGCGCCCACGGGAGAGCTCTACAATCCTACGAAAGGCTTCGCCGTCGGCACGGGCCAACCGGCCCTCTTCATTCTGGTCGACCGAAGATGGAACGATCTCCGGCTGGAACAAGAACGTCAATCCCACCCAGGGAATCCTCGAGGTGGACAACTCCGCCTCCGGCACGGTCTACAAAGGGCTGGCGATGGCGACGCGAAACGGAATCACGCGAATCTACGCGACCGACTTCCATAACGGCAAGGTCGACTCGTTCGATTCCACCTGGGCGGCGGTGCTTCCCGGCGCGTTCGTGGACCCGAACGTCCCGGCCGGTTATGCGCCTTTCGGGATCCAGCAGATCCAGGGCAGTCTGCTTGTGACCTATGCAGTTCAGGATTCCGCCCGCCACGACGACGTGCCGGGACCGGGAAATGGACTCGTCGATGTATACGACTTCGACGGCGTTCTGCAGGCCCGCCTGATCTCTCACGGCGCACTGAACTCGCCCTGGGGTCTTGCGCTCGCGCCGAACGATTTCGGAGACTTCAGCAACGAACTGTTGGTCGGGAACTTCGGAGACGGCACGATCAACAGCTTCCTGCTGGTCAACGGAGATTTCCTGGGCGCAGTGGCCGATTCTCTCGGTAACAACATCGTCAACCACGGGCTCTGGGGCCTGGCCTTCGGCAATGGAGCCTCGGGAGGCGACACCGACAAGCTCTACTTCACCGCCGGGATTCCGGGAAGCGGCCAGGTCGAGGACCATGGCCTGTTCGGATTGATCCGGCTCGCCGCGGTTCAACCGACTCCCGTCTTGGTCTCGGGTCTGTCCGCTTCAATTTCCGACGGCGGCGTCTTGCTTCGGTGGTCCATGCCGGTCGACATCGCGCCGCTCGGGTTCAATGTCTACCGGAGCGAAGGCGGGGCAGACTGGCACCTCCTCACGGATCAGCCGGTTCGAGGCATAGGATCGAACTACCAATACCGGGACGTTTCCGCGGCCCCGGGCGCTCGCTATTCCTATGAAATCGGGGCGATCCTGCCGGACGGCACAGAGGAACGACACGGCCCGATCGAGGTGTCTGTCCCTGCGTTGGCGCCTCTCGCGTTGAGCGCGGCGCCCAGCCCGACCGCCGGCGCGGCCACCGCGTTGTTTTCGCTTCCCGCCGCCGGCAACGTGCGAATCGCGCTCTTCGATGCCACCGGCCGTGAAGTCAACGTTCTGGCCGATCAGGCATTCGGCGCGGGAAAGCACTCGGTCTCCTGGGCCGGGACCGACGCTTCCGGCCACTCCCTGCCCAGCGGCACCTACTATCTCCGTCTGAATTCTGCGTTCGGGGAGAAGACTGCGCCCATTACGATCATCAAGTAGGGTTTCCCGTTCCTTCGGGACGACGTGGGCCGGCCGGCGTAAACCGGTCGGCCCACTGGCCGGACCGGATGAACCTGCTTGGAATCGCTTGCTCGACTCGAACCACCACGATGACATTGTGCTGGGCGCCGGCACCTCAGGTTGCGTGCTGGCTGCTCGTCTGAGCGAGGACGGGGCACGGCGCCGCTCGGTACATCTGCAACTCCCTTCTCCATCTCGGTGCAAGATCGGACCGTTGATTGAGAGCCGGTGGTGAGGGCACTCGTCCGTGGCAGCGGGTGCTTGGACGATGATCTCCTACTTCCCTCTGACGGGGGCTCCCCCATCTTCGATCTTTTCTGCGTTCCGGCCCGCGTATGGCGCCGGTGCGATGGTGCGCGGTCTTCGGTCCGGCCACGGCAGGGTTCCACGAGTCAAGATCGACACTCCGGCCGGCTCCGACGTCCATTTCGGGAAGCCTCGGGCCGGGTCCAGACGCAGTTCACCTACGCCAGCACGAGCTTGCAGTGACGCGCAATTCGCTCGAAGTCCCGGTCCGCGGAGAGCAGCGCACAGTCATTCTGAATCGCAGCCGCGGCGATCTGGCAGTCAATGGTCGAAGCGGTCACGCCTTTCTCGGCGCATGCTCGATGGATTCCGGCGGCGGCAACGTGACCGGATCGCTCCAGCGGCAGTAGCGGAAAGGGCTCGAGATATCGAGCGACTCTGCGAAATGTCGATTCGGTTCGAAACGCCTGCAGAATCTCCTGAAGAATGGTCCCGGTAAGGTAGACGTCCTCCCCGTCCCGCAGAAGCTCCGCCAGTCTGGTGACGTCGGGGTGATCGGCGGGTCCCTTCTTGCGAAGGGCAAGCGACCACACGGAGGTGTCTACGAGCACTCTCAGCCTCTTCGTCTCCGTTCGGACTTGTAGTCGTACCCCGAAGGCCAATCGAGCTTTCCGAAGAGACTCAGGACCCGGCGCCGCTTGCGCCGTTCGACGTACTCTCTGAGAGCGGAATCGACAGCTGCCCGCTTGGTCTTGTGGTGTCCAAGCCTCTTGGCTTCCGCCACGAGGTCATCATCGAGCTGGAGATTTGTCGGCATGTTGCCTCCTTAGCTTCCGGCCACACATCTAGCTACACATTATGAGCGCGAGAGCCGGTGGGAAGCAATCCCCGAGCGCCGGTGAGAGACGGCCTGGACAGCGCAGGGCGGCGTCCGATCGCGGATGAGATTTGGAGGCAGCGGGAATCGAGCCCTCTCGACGGCTGAATCCTGACCCGCTGGTGGCGCATGACTTCGGCGCGCAATGGGTTCCGGGCCAGGGGGGTTCCGCCGTGTTCCGCGCCCCTCGTGTCCCCACCAGTCCGCCTGAATCTACCCAGGTCGTGGAGACATAGTGGAGTCGGATGGCGCACCCGGGAGGCTTGCCCACCCGCCCCGAGGTCAAGGGTCAAGGGGGAATCTGTCCTCCGCAGCGAGGAACTCCCTTTGGAATCTCCTTGACGGCTTGGCGTATTGGCCATATAGTAAAGTCATGGAACGGACGACAACAAAGGAGAGATCCGTGTTCCGCGCGCAGGCGCGGGTCCTGAAGGCTCTTGCCAACGAGTCGCGGCTGATGATCGTCGATCGCTTGAGCCGCGGGGAGTGCAGCGCGGGTGACCTCACCCGGCTGATCGGTTCGGACCAGACGACCGTCTCGAAGCACTTAGCCGTTCTCCGCGCCCACGGCATCGTCGAGGACCGCCGGGAAGGGAGCGTCGTCTTCTATCGCCTGCTCACGCCCTGCATCATGAACTTCTTCTCCTGCGCGACGCAGGTCTTGAAGGAGTCCCGATGAGACGGAGCTTTTTATTCGCCAATGGGTTGCCTGTTTGGCCAAGTCGCCATGACCGGCAACGCGGGAGATTGAAATGGCACAAGGAGACCAGCCCGCGGCCCCGGTCTGCGCGTGCGGGCAGCCAATCGTTGCGCTGACCCCCAGGACGAACGTCGAGCGACCGACTCTCATACCGGAACCTGAACCGAGCGGCCGGCCAAAACGACGGCCGACGCGCGTCCGTCGATGGATCGCTGTCGTGATTCTGGTCGCGGCGTGGGTCGCCGTTTACCGAAGCCTGGAGCCCGCCTCGAAGTGGTTTGCGTTTGACGTGCTTGGGTTGCTCGCCCGGAGCCATCTTGGCTCGGCGATTCAGTTCCTCCTGTTCGAAGCGCCGAAGGTCTTGATGCTCCTCACGATCGTGGTTTTCGGGGTCGGCATCGTGCGGTCGTTCTTCACGCCGGAACGCACCCGGCGGATCCTCGCCGGCAAGAAGGAAACAGCCGGCAACGTGCTCGCGGGATTGCTCGGGGTCGTGACCCCGTTCTGCTCCTGCTCGGCGGTGCCTCTCTTCATCGGATTCGTGACCACCGGGGTCCCGCTCGGGGTTACGTTCTCCTTCCTCATTTCCGCCCCCATGGTCAATGAGGTCGCCCTCGTGCTCCTCTTCGGGCTCTTCGGCTGGAAGGTGGCCATGCTCTACATGGGGACGGGACTGGCCATCGCCATCGTCGGCGGATGGGTGATCGGCCGGTTGCGCCTCGAACGCTGGGTGGAAGGATGGGTGTACGGGATGGCCCCTGGGACGAGCCAGGTGATCCGCGAGCCCGCGCTGCGCTGGGCGGATCGGGTGGCTGGAGGACGCACCGCCGTGAAGGACATCGTCGGCAAGGTCTGGCCCTACGTGCTCGCCGGCATCGCCGTTGGAGCTGGCATCCACGGCTACGTCCCCCAGGATTTCATGGCCTCCATCATGGGCAAAGGGGTGTGGTGGTCCGTCCCCCTCGCCGTCCTGATCGGCATCCCCATGTATTCCAACGCGGCCGGGATCATCCCCGTTGTTCAAGCTCTGCTGGGCAAGGGCGCCGCACTTGGGACGGTGCTGGCCTTCATGATGTCAGTCATCGGGCTGTCCCTGCCCGAGATGGTCATCTTGCGCAAGGTTCTCAGGATTCCGCTCATCATTGTCTTCGCGAGCGTGGTGGGCTTCGGAATCCTGATCGTCGGGTACTTATTCAACATTCTCATTTGAGGAATGGATCAGAGGAGGTGGACGATGCGGATTCAAGTTCTCGGCCCAGGCTGCGCTAAGTGCCAGGAGCTGGCAAAGCGGACCGAGGCTGCGGTGCGACACCTCGGCTTGGAGGCGGTGGTCGAAAAGGTCAGCGATCTCAAAGAGATCATGACGTTTGGGATCATGAGTACCCCCGCCCTGGCGATCGACGGGGCCGTAAAGGTCGCCGGACGAGTTCCAACCGAGGCGGAAATCCAGACGGTTCTGACCACGGCACTGAGCTAGGAGGGAGACCCACGATGTTTGCACGCCGCATGATGGTCGCAATGGCCCTGTTCTTCGTCGGCCTCTTTACCCTTCCCGCCGGAGCCGCCGAGCGGACTGCCGTTTTGCCCCGGCTGTTGGACTTGGGGGCGGGGAAGTGCATCCCGTGCAAGAAAATGGCCCCCATCCTGGAAGACATGAAGAGGGACTATGCGGGAGTCGTCGACGTCATTTTTGTGGACGTGTGGAAGGATCCGAAGGCAGGGAAGCCCTACAAGATCCGCTTGATCCCGACGCAGA
Organism: Candidatus Eiseniibacteriota bacterium; assembly: GCA_963833505.1. GTDB lineage: Bacteria > Eisenbacteria > RBG-16-71-46 > CAIMUX01 > CAIMUX01 > CAWHYG01. The sequence continues at coordinate 130,909 of CAWHYG010000006.1, forward strand.
TCTTCTATGACTCGACCGGTGTGGAGGTCTTCCGTCACGAGGGCTTCTTCCCCCGCGAGGAGATCGAGAAGGTGTTCTTGGAGAAGATGGGAGTAAAGCCCATCCCGGCCACCCCGAAGAAGGAGGAGAAGAACACGTCCGAGTTGCTTCTGCGTAGACCGGGCGATGCGGACTTCATCAGGCCCGGGGGCTTGTCGGAGGGGATTCTTTGATGCCATGGGTCGAGCAGTTCTCCGAAACGCTGGCCCGGGCCATCGAACGCAGCGCCGTCCTGGCGCCCCTTGCCGCCTTTCTCGGAGGCGCGCTGACCGCATTGAACCCCTGCGTCCTGGCCATGATTCCGATGATGATCGGCCTGGCCGCCGGTGTCGCCGGCAAGGCGGCGGAGAGTGCGCCGAGAACCGGGATCTGGAAGCAGACCCTGCGCTATTCGTTGCTCTTTGTGGCGGGCTTTGCCCTGGAGCTTGTCCTCCTCTTCACCGTCTTCGCCTCCGCGGCGCGCTGGCTGCAGGCGGACTGGTGGAGGTATGTCCTGGTCGGAATCTGTGGGGTCGTGGGGCTTCACCTGATCGGTCTGTTGCCCATCCCCGCGATCTCTCTTCGCCCGGGGACTTCCCGATTGGCCGGGTCGATGGGGGGCGTGATCTTCGGCTTCCTTTTCGGGCTGATCTCCCTGCCATGCTCCGGCCCGGTTCTACTGCTTCTAATCGGCCTCGTGCCGCGGATTGGCGCGGCGCGGGCGGGGATGCTGCTGTTCCTCTACGGGCTCGGGCACTCCCTCCTGATTGTGGTGGCCGGAACCTCGGTCGGAGCCGCCACGGCGCTGATCCGGTCGAACCGACTTCAAACGGGCGCGCGGCGGGTTCGGCAGGTGGCAGGGGTTCTGATCCTGGGCGGTGGAGCTTGGATGCTCTTGCAGTGAGTTTCGCAGAACGAGTCCGAACGCATGCCTGCGGAACGCGTCTCACAATCACCGGGGGGACAATACGCCGGATGCCGCTCAAGGCAGCGGCCGGGAAGGAGATTCCCACTGTGAGAAGGATGCTCAGGGCAGATGACCGCGGACGGGCTTGTCGCCATGGTGCCATCGCCGAAGAAGGCCGAGATCCTTCAGGCGCTCCAATCGGGGAAAGCCGTCTTCATCTCGGTGAGCCGAAAGGGCATGGCCAAGCAGACCGACGCGAGCACGGCCTGCGCCATGGACTGCGGGCAAGTGAAGGATCAGTGCGTCACCAAATGCCCCACGGTGTTCCCCGGCGTCCTCACCCGCGACTTCTGGCCGATCGATGATCCGGCGGATGCGGCAGGGAACTCTCCGGCGGAGCTGGAGCAATTCCGCCAGGCTAGAGACGAGATCTCGAAAAGGCTGGAGGAGTGGCTCAAGGAGACAAGCGTGCGAAGGTCCAGATGAGCGCAACCGGGAACGAGCGACTCTCGTTTCTCGATCGGTATCTGACCCTCTGGATCTTTCTCGCCATGGCTGTCGGGGTTGGCACCCGCTATGGGCAGGCCGCGACGCTCTCGTTCACGGCCGCGTCGAACAACTTCGAGCTCGCGATCGCCGTGGCCGTGGCGACCTTCGGAATCCACCATGGCGCGGCGTTCGCCGCGGTCATCGGGCCTCTGGTCGAAGTGCCGGCGCTGATCGGGCCCGTGAACGTTGCGCTTTGGCTGGGGCGGAAGTACTACCCGCTCCAGGTGCCGGCCTCATGAAGGGGATCCTGTTTCTCTGTGTCGCGAATGCCGCGCGAAGGCAGATGGCCGAGGCGATCGCGCGCTCCCTCGTGTCGTCGGGCACGAAGGTGTGGTCCGCGGGATCCCGTCCGACCAGCCTACGGCCGGAGGCCGTGACGGTGCTCCGGGAGATCGGCCTCGACGCCCCGGGCCGGCGGGCGAAGTCGGTCTCGGAAATTCCTGCGACTGAGGTTGACACAGTCATCACGCTCTGCACGGAGGAGGAGTGTCCCATTTTCCTCGGACCGGCGGCCCTGCGGCTCCATTGGGGGCTGCGCGATCCTGCCGCGGTCGATGGCTCGGAGGAGGAACGGCTCGAGGTGTTTCGACAGGTGCGGGATGAGCTGCGTGATCGGATCACGCGGTATTTCGTTAACCGATGACCTGCCCGCCGAGCGCTCTATGCGCCGTACGCGCCATCGGCACCGCGTCGAACGCGCCGGCCATGACCAGCGCATGGGGACATTGTGGAAACGCGGCAGGACGCCACGTGGATTCTCAACTAATTGCAGCACTTATATTTGGAGGCGGCGGGAATCGAACCCGCGTCCGAAGCAAGATCCCCAAGAACCTCTACGTGCGTGTGCGGTCGTTTGATCTCGTCCCCGGAGGCTCCGGCCGTCAGGATCCCTCGAGGACCAGCCCTTAGATTCTCGTCGACCTCGTCGGGCGCTCGGCCGACCAGCCCGCCGTAACAGCGTCTCTATGCAGCCCGGCAGACAGAACCGCACGAGACGTCGCAGCTAGTTAGGCTGCGAGGGCCAATTCAGTATTGGCAGTTGTCGTTTGCCAGAGTTTTTACGAGGCCCCTGACACCCTCGGCACGCAGCCCCTGATTCCCTTACCCCGTCGAATCCAGGTCGCCCCCATTCATCTTCTTGGATGCGCGATGCCCGATTTCGGCCGCCGCGGCGCCGTCGAGGGAGAGCCGAACCGGCCGCTGCCGTCTCTGCAGCGACTCCGATGCCGCCACCAGTCGGGCAGCCGCGGAGAAACCGGGAACGTGCGCCGCGGAGGAATCGAACCTCCAACCTACTGATTAAGAGTCAGTTGCTCTGCCGATTGAGCTAGCGGCGCACAATACCGCTCCAAGCCAAAGATGGAGCGTAGGGACTCCGCTGGACCCGGTCAAGACCCAAGTCGCCGCTTTCCCATCGCAAGAGCCATCAGCCGGAACGCGATCCGAACCGGCTGCGAGCGCGGGCATCAGCGCCGCGCGGGCGCCGGCGTCAGAAGGGCCGCGAGCGCCGGTGCGAGCCTGCAGGCGTTTCCGACCGTCAGCGAACGTCGCGCTCAGAACGGAAGATCGTTGTCGTCCTCGACGAACTCGCCTCCCGGCTCGGCGGACTCCACCGGCTCCGGCTCGCCCACCGGCCCGAAGTCGGCCCGCGCGACGCGCCCGGCTGCCGGGGCGGCGCCCGCGGGAGCGCCTTCCCCGCGGCCTCCCAGCATCATCATGTTCAGGGCGACGATCTCGGTCGTGTACCGCTTGTTGCCGTCCTTGTCCTGCCACTGGCGGGTCTGGATGCGGCCCTCGAGGTAGACCTGCCGGCCCTTGCGAAGGTACTCGTTGCAGATCTCGGCCAGCCGTCCCCAGGCGACGATGCGGTGCCACTCGGTCCGCTCCTGCTGGGGCGTGCCATCCCGGCCGCCGAAGGACTCATTGGTGGCGAGCCGGAAGGAGGCCACCGCCTGCCCGCCGGGAGTGTGGCGAAGCTCCGGGTCGCTGCCCAGATTGCCGATCAAGAGCACCTTGTTCAGACTTCTCATGCGGTCCCTCCTTTGCTCCCGCCGACCGTCGGAGTCCCCGGGCGGACTCTGGGGCGGGCCTGCTTGACTTCTCGTTCCGTGATACCGTATCCTGCCGTTTGCTTACCGACAACAATCGGGGTGTAGCGCAGCCTGGTAGCGCACCTGCTTTGGGAGCAGGGTGTCGGAGGTTCAAATCCTCTCACCCCGACATCCCTCAGCTCATGGCCCTGGGCCCGGTGGTGGGTATAGCTCAGCTGGTAGAGCACTGGATTGTGGTTCCAGGTGTCGTGGGTTCGATCCCCACTACCCACCCACTCTCTGCGCCTGTAGCTCAGTCGGATAGAGCAGCGGATTTCTAATCCGCCGGTCGCAGGTTCGAGTCCTGCCAGGCGCGCATATCCCGCGGCCGGCGATGGCATCCGACCTCCCGTCCGCCTTCGCCGTCGCCGCAGCGCCCTCCTTCGCCCATGCCGCGATGACCCCCCGGGATCTCCTCCAACGCTGGCCTCGTCCCCTACCCCAGCCCGTACCAGTCCGCGAGGATCCGCCTGGCCGCCGCGACCGCGCGGCCCCGATGGCTCAGCCGCGACTTCTCTTCGACGGCCATCTCTGCGAACGTCCGACCCGCCTCCGGCACGAAGAACACGGGATCGTAACCGAACCCGTCAGAGCCGCGCGGCGCGGTCAGGATCCGCCCTTCGACGATGCCTTCGACCTGGGCCTCGCGGCCGTCCGGATCGCAGAGGGCGATGACGCAGCGAAAGCGCGCCGACCGCCGGCCTGCCTCAACCCCCTCCATCTCGCCTAGAAGCTTCTTGACATTCTCGGCGTAAGTGACGTTTTCCCCTGCATATCGGCTGCTTCGAACCCCGGGCGCCCCCCAGAGCGCGTCGACCTCGAGACCGGTGTCATCCGCGATGGAAGGCAGGCCGGTTCGCTCGAGAGCCGCCCGAGCTTTCAGGCTGGCGTTTTCCGCGAGGGTCGGTCCGATCTCCTCGACCTCGGGCCACGATCCGAGATCGCCGACCGGCACGACACTCAGGGAAAGTCCCTGCAAGGCGTGGGCCAGCTCGCGCACCTTGTCCCAGTTTCCGGTGGCGAGGACGAGCGTGATGGGGGTGCCTCTTCGCATCCTTATGACTCCCGCCCCTTTGCGGATCCCGAACGAGAGAGTGACGAAAGCAGCATTCCCGGCGGCCGCGGAGTCTGGGCCAGACACCGCGTCTGGAGCGCGGTCAGCCTGCGGATGCCGCGAAGTCCCAGGCGGATCATCCGGTCGAGGTCGTCGCGCGAGAAGCTTCCGTGCTCGGCCGTGCCCTGGATCTCGATCAGCCGCTCGGCTCCGGTCGCGACGAGATTGAAGTCGACCTCGGCCCGGGCGTCCTCTTCGTGGCAGAGGTCCAGCAGGAATTCGCCATCCACCTTGCCGATGCTGATGGCGGCCACGGAACCGACGATCGGATCCTCGGAGAGAATGCCTCCCTGGATGAGCTTGCTCACGGCGTCGCGCAGGGCCACGTAGGCGGCCGTGATCGCGGCCACCCGCGTGCCGCCGTCGGCGTCAAGCACGTCGCAGTCGAGCGTGACGGTCCGTTCCCCGAGCTTTCCCAGATCGATGACCGCGCGGAGAGACCGGCCGATCAGGCGCTGGATCTCCATCCCGCGGCCGCTCAGCTTCCTCTCGGCCCTTTCCGGAACGGATCCGGGCAGCATGGCATACTCCGCCGTGACCCAACCCTGTTTCTTCCCGCGAAGGAACCCGGGGACCTTCTCCTCGATCGTGGCGGCGCAGAGGACCTGGGTGTTTCCGCAGCGAACAAGGGCGGAACCGGGCGCCAGCCGAAGGCAGGAGCGGATCAAGCGGATCGGCCGGAGCGAGGTCGCGGAGCGGCCGTCAAGTCGTGTCACCGGTCAATCTCCTCATTGCGCAGCGCCGCTCCGCGCGCTCGTCACGCCTTGGCTCCATCATTGTCGACCACGAAGAGCCGTGGCCCGAGTCATCCTCGCCGTCCTGCTCGGTGCTCTGGGATCCGATCTCCTGGTAACCACGCGACCGCTCACCGCTCGAACCACGGAAGGTCGCTCTGATCGACCCACTCGACCTCGAGCATCGGCTGCCCGAGGAACCGCCCTCCCACGGCGCTGAACTGCGCCGGAACGTCGCTCACGAAGAAGGAGTGCGTTCCTTCATCCTGCTCCCGCCGCAGGAGATCCAGGTGCTCGAGCTCCTTACGCACCAGACGCACCGTCTCTTCCGCCGTGTCGATGAGCGTGATCTCCGGCCCCATGATCGCGGCGATCGCCTCCTTGAGCAACGGATAGTGCGTGCATCCGAGGATCAGGCAGTCGATCCGTTTCGAGCGAAGAGGCTCGAGGTAGATCCGCCCCACCTGATCGACGACCGGGCCGCTGGTCCAGCCTTCTTCGGCGAGAGGGACGAAGAGCGGGCAGGCCGCTCCGGAGACGACGGCATCCGGCGCCAGCCCCAGGATCATGCGCTCGTACGCTCCCGAGGTGATGGTCGCCTGCGTGCCGATGACGCCGATCCGGCGCGAGCGGCTGGAACGCACCGCCGCTTGGACTCCCGGCTCGATCACTCCGATCATGGGAACGTCAAACCGCCGCTGGAGAACGGACAGGGCTACGGCGCTCGAGGTGTTGCAGGCCACGATGAGGAACTTCACGTCGCGCCGGGTCAGGAATCGGGCGCTCTCCAAGGCAAAGCGGGTCACCGTCTCGGGTGACTTGGTGCCGTAGGGGACCCGCGCCGAATCGCCGAAGTAGAGGATGTGCTCGTGCGGAAGATGGCGCATGAGCTGGCGAACGACGGTCAGGCCTCCGATCCCGGAGTCGAATACGCCGATCGGACGGTCGGACCGCGGGTCCGCATCATGGTTCATCGCGGGGCCTCTCTCTCGAGGTTGAATTCCGCTACATCCGCGGGCCTCGCAGCGGCGGGTTCCTGCTCAGCTCGACTACAGGCGAACGAGCCTGACGGCAGGCTGTCATCGATGACCCTTCGGCGCGGCCCATCACACGTGAACCAGCCGCGGACGTTCTGATCCCGTCTCCCGTCGCGCGGCATCATCGCGTCTCCCCTTCGAGCGGGAACTCTTCCGAGGAGAGCGGCTCCTCCAGATCGATCGACCCTCCGAGGGTCGTGACCGTGCGGCCTTCGACCAGGATGCGGACGCGGCGCACCTCCGGGAAGTTGTCGCAGACGGTCCTCACCAGGGACGCCACGGCCAGCCACTCTTCTCCGTCGCCGGGCCGTCGGTCCCCGAGGAAGGCCCGGGTGAAGTCCAGGTAGCCGAGCCCCCAAGGGTCGGTGAACGCCCGGCTCAGCTTCGTGTCCGGCGGCAAGGACGGCGCGCTCCCCGTCAGCGAACCCCGGGCCAGCTCGCGGATGCATGCTTCCAGCCGGTCGCTCAGCGTGGGACCGGCCGCGATCGTGCGGTCCTCGGCCTTGAGGCCGATGCCGCGCGGATCGCCGAAGTACAGCCTCACCGACATGAGCCGCGCCTCCTGGTCGAGGCCCGGCGGCCATCCCGTCGGCCCCACCTCGCCCACGCGGCCCCGGCCGAGGAGGTAGAGAACGGCCGCGCCCGCGAGAACCAGCACACCGAGGACGAGAAGCGCCTTCTTCACCGCGCCTCCTACCGCTCCGCCTGGAGGTGCAGGAACTCGTCGACGGCGAATGCGATGTTCTTCGCCAGATCGTCGCTCTTCGTCGGGTCGCACAGCGCGTCGATGCCCTCCTTGTCATCGAGCACGACGGGATAGACGAGGACCGCGGGCATGGCCAGCCCCCGGAAGATGCGGGCCGGCCGGGACGTGATCTCGACCGGCCGATCGGACCAGGAGTGTCCGAGATGGTCGTCGATGGATCGCGCCAGCGCGGCGGAGGACCGGCCGAACGGCCGCACCGCCTGGCCGTACGGAGTCATCCGCCATCCCTCCAGGGATCCGGACGATGCAGTGCCGGGAAGGGTCGCCGGGACGCCGCCCAGGCCGGCTTCACGCACGCCTTGCCCCGTCACCGGCATCAAGTACGGCGCAGGTCCGGGCACGACCAGTAGGAACTCGCGCACTCCGGCCGAAGGCCAGTCCTGAAGCCGCAGGCCGATCCAGCAATCCGCCGGCGGATCGGGAGGCGGCTCGGCGTCGCCGTCGGCGGATCGGGGTCCCGAATCCTCGCTTCGGTTCACGACGAGGGTCACGTCGTCACCGAACTGCTGGCTCAGGTCTCCGCGGACCTTCTCCGCCAGCGTGCGGAGGCAGTCGCCCCCGTTCCATTCGTTCGCCCGAGGATCCAGCTCGATCAGGACCTTCCGCGCCGGCGTCACGGCGGCAGCGCCGGGCAGCCGCGGCGTCAGGTAGTCGCCAAGCACCTCGAAACCGCCGCGCTCGGAGTCTGTGACCCGGGAGGTCAGCTCGACGACGCGCGACTCTGGAACCCGCCCGGATCGAATGCGAACCGCGAGCCAGCCCGGATCCAGCCGGAGTCTCACCAGGAACCCGTCATCCGTCGGCCGAACGCCGGCCACCTCGACGCCGGTCGCCCCGCCCTCGGCCCGCACCGGTCCGGGCGGCAGATGGACGCCTTTGACCTCGACCTCGAGCACGCCGGCCGGATCCCATCGAACGAGGAGAGGATGATCGCCGACCGGCGAGAGAGTCAGAGCGGCGGCGCCGGCCGCCCCGCTCAGCGCGACTACGTCCACGCGGGGAGCAGGTCCGCCCAACGCCAGGACCCCGGTCACCGGATCCCACCGACATCGATTCCCCAGCATCGGCGCCAAAATCCCGTCGATCACCGCCAGGGGCATCTGCACGGTCTCATCGACGTAACGGACCGGAGAGGGAACCTGGATCGCCTCGCTCCGCACCCAGAATATCGGCGTGTCGAGGACAAAGGCCACGTCGGTCGAATCGATCGTGAAACTGCCTCTCCAGGTCTCCGGATCCCAGCGGAAGCCGCTTCCGGCGATCCGCCCGAGGTCGCCGAGGCTGAGGGTGGGCCCGTCCGGTCCCCGGTTGACCCGGGCGTTCAGTGGCGCGCGGCCGTCCGCAAAGAGGATCCGCACGGAATCGAGGGCCCCTTCCGCCGCGCTGTTCCGGTAGGGGTTCTCGGGAAGGGTGAACGGCGCCTCCGCCGTTGCGGGCGCGCCGGCGTTGGGATTCGCCCCGGGATTCTGGCCGAGTCTGCCCCTGGGCGCCGTCTCGGACGGCGGGGCGGATCTCGGTGCCCGCGTGCGCCGATCCCGCCGGGCCTCTGCCGGCCCAGCAGCGGCGAAGAGGACGAGCAACGCCAGTCCGGCGGAGGCCCAAGGTCGCAGACACAGGCATCGTCGCAGACGGGGCTCACCCCCGGCATCGCTGAGGAACGCGTCGCCGCATGTTGAAGACGCAAGAAACGTGTCGCCGCACGTCGAGGACCCGAGGAACGCGTCGCTGGATGGCGGGGACGGCCGGCGCAGCCGCCGAACCTCCGGGCATGTCCGACCTGTGTTGCTCGGCAAAGGAATCACCCCCGCTCACGGATCGCGCGCTGGATCTCCCGGTCCGCGTCCTGCCGGGCCTTGGCCTCCCTCTTGTCGTAGAGCCGTTTGCCGCGGGCCAGAGCCAGCTCGACCTTGACATGGTTCTTGACCAGCACGAGCGCCAGCGGAATCAAGGTCAGGCCCTTCTCTTGGATCTTGGCCCGGAGCCGCCGGATCTGCGCGCGATGGAGCAGGAGTTTCCGCTTCCGGAGCGGCTCGTGGTTGAAGACGTTGGCCTGGGTGTAGGGGCTGATGTGGAGTTGGACCAGCCAGACTTCCCCGTCTTCGATCATCCCGTAGCTGTCTCCGAGGTTGGCTTTGCCCGCACGGATGCTCTTGACCTCGGTGCCGACCAGGGACATCCCCGCCTCGACAGTCTCGAGGATCTCATAATCATGCCGGGCCTTGCGGTTGGCGATGAGGACCCGGCGGTCGGATTTCCCTTCGGATTTGGGGCTCATGATGCCTGACTCGAGGCGATCCCAAGGTGTACCAGACGCGCCGATTCCGCGCAACGCTCATCCCGAGGAAGCCGAGGAGGAGCACCGTGGCGGCGGTCTCTGCGAAGGGCCTTCGGTTCGGCGGAGCCGGCCTCTTTGAGGGAGCTCGGGGCCCCGGTGGCGGCCGTCTCTGCGGTGGCGCGCCCCGAGCTTCGCGCTGACGCATCCGGCGCGGAGTCTTGCGTGGTCGTCCCCGCCGGTGCAGAAGCGACTCGCACGAGCGGCATTGACAGGACCGGACCCAGACCTCTATCTTCGAGCTGCTCGGCGTACGGTGCGGAAGTGGCGGAATTGGTAGACGCGCTGGGTTCAGGGTCCAGTGAGGGTTCCCTCGTAGGGGTTCAAGTCCCCTCTTCCGCACCATCTTCAATCGACCCCGATCCAGGCGCCACAGCCGGACGGCTGTTCCGGCAGTCTGGCGCCGCGCGGACCGCTCTCCGGCGTCTCATCCGGCCTCTCACCTCGTCCGGCCCATCCGACCCGTCATCAGGCGTCTCATCCGGCGTCCTCATCCGGTATCCCGTTCACGGGAGCGAATCGATGGCCTCTTATCCGGCGCCTCGGGGACTTCTTGCTTCCGTGACCCGGGTTTCTTCCGTTCAGCCGGTACGTCCTGCGCAGGCAGCGGCGCGGCCTGAGATCGCTATTCCCTCGCGCCATTCTCATCAAGATCCCAAGGGTTGGGGTCGAGAGACACGGAAGGCCTGGTTCCGGACTGAGAATCCCCTGTATAACTCATCAAGCGGCCATTTCCCGGTTCCGGATCTGTGCCGTCGTCGAGTAGGCTCGAAAGTAGCCTCACGCCGTCCCGGCTCAGGAAGTCGGGATTGCAGCGACGTCGTCGTCCTTGATTCCCACGAGGAGCGGTCATGCAGCGGTTCGAGTTCAACACTCCGGTTCGACGCGCCCGGCGGATGCTGGGGGTGGCCATGGGACGCGCACTGGTTGGACCCCAGGTCGTGAGCCTCGAGACCACCCACCACTGCAACCTGCGCTGTTCCTTTTGCGAGTCCCATGGCAACCTGCTGGCCAAGCCGATCACCTCCACCCGGGAGTACGTCGGTGGGCGCGTCACCATGAGTCTGGAGACGATCCGCCGCCTGGCGGGGGAACTGGCCGAGGTGGGAACGGACATGGTCGAGCTCTCCGGGAAGGGCGACCCCATCGCCCATCCGGAGCTCACCGAGATCGTTCGCGCCATCCGCGACGCCGGAATCAACTGCGCCCTGGTGACCAATGGCACTCTGGCCAAGCCCGATCTGGCGCCCACGCTGGTGCGGCGCGGACTCAGCCGTTTGAGCGTCTCGCTGAACTCGGGCAGCCGCGAGGTCTATCTTCGTTCGAACCACCGGGATCTCTGGGACAAGGCGATCGCGTTCCTGCGCGACGTGCTGGCTGAACGCAGCCGCAAGGGCGGCCGGATTCCCTGGGTGCGCGTCACCAACGTCGTGACCAAGGAGAACGTCGACGACATGGACGGCATGGTCGAGATCTGCCGCACGCTCGGCGTCGACGAAGTCGGCTTCCTCGTCATGGGAGAGCTGCCCGAGACCGGGCACCTTCAGCTCACGGGCCAGGACCTGGCTTGGATCAACCGAATGGTTCCGAACTGGAGCCGCCGGCTGAATGAAGCCGGAATCGTCCACTCCCTTCCCACCTTCGCCATCGACCTGGCCAGCCGGGTTCGGGATGGAGCTTCCCAGGAGAATCCGATTCAGCGTCAGATTCCCTGCTACGAAGGCTGGATGTTCTGCGTGATCGGCCCGGACGGCGTGGTCGTGCCCTGCTGCTATTGCGAAGAGCACAAGCTCGGCAACGTCTTCGACCAGAGCTTCGTGGAGATCTGGAACGGCGTGCTCTACCGGGAATTCCGCCGGTTGAGCCTGGAAATGCCCTCCACCGGCCGGTGGATCTGCAAGGAGTGTTTCACCACCTGCAATCGCGCGCTCCAGAATCGCCGGATCTACAACCGCGTGCACCCGCTCAAGACCGTCAAGACCGAAACCGCGACCCCGGAGAGCGTGTCCCCCTAGCCGTCAGGCGAACCATCCCGCACCTTGCGATGCCTGCCCCCGGATCGGCGGATCGGCGTGGTTCCCTCCTGGATCGGGCCGGCGTGGTTCTCGTGGGGGACCCTGGAACCCGGTGTCGGCCATGAGCCCTGAGTCCCTGCCGGTCGCCTGAGCAAAGTCCTGATCCGAGCCAGATTCGGAGTTCGGCCGCGGCAGCCGCCGCGAACGAGTCTTGGTTCATGAGCCTTGGTTTCCCTGGTGACGCCATCACAACTGTGATCTCTTCCTTCTCATGCCTTTTCCGCTATGAAGTTACCGCCGCTTCCGATATAATCATCATGACAATGGCCTGTGCCTGGGATATGTGAGGCGCTTCCTTCGGTCGATGGAGGTTCTTATGGCACTGCGCACGCACGTCATGGCCCCGACGCGGCAGCGATGGATCCGGCACCTGGCACTCCCAGGAACTCTCCTGGTCCTCCTGCTTGCAACGGCGGCTTCCGCTGTTCAGCTCCAGCTAGACGCGGTCGACTCCAGCGGCGTCGCTACGCCGGTCCGATGGTCCATCAAGGATGGCCAGGGTCATTGGGTTCCGGCCGGAGCTGATTCCATCAATCTCTCCCATTATGACAGCTACATGGGTATGTACTTCTATGGGAACGGGCCGGTCTCCCTGCAGGTCGGAACGGGCACGGCCACGATCATTGCGTGCAAGGGATTGGAATGCCGTCCGATCACGCTCAAGCCGAACATCACGACCGACACCTCCTTCGTGGTCACCATGACCCCTGTGTTCGACATGAGAAGTCGTAACTGGTACGGCGGCGACACCCACGAACACACGGCCCATCCGCCCGTGGACTATCCCAATATCAACCGGGCGCGGGCCTTCGAGATCCAGCAGGCCGAGGACCTCGCGATGATGTGGTGCCTCGACAACGGGGGCTACTTCATCGGCGGCCCGGATCCACTGAGCACGGCGCAGAGCATCCTCTACTACGCCACCGAGTGGCGGAATCAGGCCTACGGACACGCGGCCTTGCTCGGGCTCAAGATCACCGACAACGTCGGGTACGGATGCTGCACACCGCCCAGCGCCGCCTGGCCGCTGCTTTCGGAGGTGCGCCAATCCTGGAATCCAGGGTGGGACCAGGCGATGGCCCTGGCCCATCCGTGTACGGGCGCGGGTTTCTGGGACGACAACGGCTGGCCGGCCTGGGGCCTTGGGCGGGAGGCTCCCGTGCTGGCCTCGAGCGGAAACCTGGACCTGTACGACATCGCCTCGTACAGCGACACCGACGACGTCGCCCTGCCCGACTGGTACAACCTCCTGAACCTCGGCCTGCATGTGTCGCCTTCGGCCGGCGACGACGCCATGCTGGATCGTTACTTCTGCCGGCCGGGCGGCGGCTATCGCGTCTACGTAGAGGAAGACCAGGGCCACAGCGCGTCGACCTGGGTGCAGAACCTGAAGGCGGGGCGCTCTTTCATCACGAACTTCCCGCTGATCCCGATCTTCACGGTGGACGGCGCCAATGCCGGGGACACGATGGATCGGCCCGGGCCCACCGCGACGGTCACCGTGCACGCCCGGGTGGAGTCCGTCCTCGGGGTGTCGACCGCGCAGGTGATCGTGAACGGCCAGGTGGCGGCCTCCTACAAGCTTCAATCCGGGCCCACGGGGACGGTCTGGGAATCCACCTTCCCGATCACCTTGACCGAGGGTTCGTGGATCGCGCTCAAGGTGACGGGGACAACGACCTCGAGGGCCGCGCCTTCGCCCAACCTCTTCGCCCATACCGGACCGGTCTACGTCACCATGAACGGCTCGCCGGTGGTGCGCACGGCGGCCGCCGGGTACTTCGCCGACTGGGTCGATTCGCTCCAGGTCTTCGCGAACCGCCGGGGCGGCTGGCCGTCGAGGTCGGACAGCCTGGACATCGTGACCCACTTGAACGCTTCCCGCGCGTTTTACGACGCCTACTTCCATGTGCCGCCCGGGCCCTTCGCGCTGGAGGCTCCGGCCAATCTGGACACCGTGAACGACGCCGGGCCCGTCCTCTTCGACTGGGACGACGCCGTGGATCCCGAACAGGGCGACCGGGTGACCTACACTGTCTCCATCTGCGCCGACACGACCTTCCTTGGAGGCCTCAACTCGCCGATCCTTTACGCCAGCAACTGGAACGTGCCTCACCTCTACCTGGCCACGAACAAGCTCTACTGGTGGAAGGTGACCGCGAAGGACCGCGCAGGGAATCACACCCCTTCGACCCCAAGGTACCAGCAGTTCTACCTGACTTCGGATCCCGCCTCGGTCCGAACGCAGCAGAGTCCGCTCGCCGGCGGCTCCAACCGCCCGCGGCTGCTGCTGTGGCCGAACCCGTCGTCCAGCACCGTCTCGATCCAGCTCGCCGGAACGCCGATCGGCGCCTGCCAGTTCTGGGTCTGCGACGTGGGCGGCCGGCAGATCGCGGTGCTGCCGGCGCTGGGCCCGCCGGGAAGCCCGATCGGCGCGATCTGGAACGGAACGGATTCCCGAGGGCGTGCTGTTCCGAGCGGAGTCTACCTGGTGAAAGCCGTGCCGACCTCAAGCGCCGGCGAGGCCCCGGCCATGCGGACACGGGTTCTCATTCTCCGCTGATCTGAGGCTGCAGAACCGCCTTCCCGTCAACGCAGGCACTCGCGAGGCGAGTCGCACCGAAGCCCGTGTTCGCCGCCAATCGAGCGCGGCAGCGCGGGCTTCTGCGTCACTTCTTCGAGCTTGGTTCGGTCGCCGGCCTTTCCACGATGTCGAGGACGACCTCTCCGGCCAGCGCGCCGGTCGCGCCCCAGAAGGCGAAACGCAGCACCTCGTCGACGTGAAGCGAGAACACCGGGAGGGAGATCGCATCCGGCAAGCTGGCCAGCAGGCCGTAGCGCCTCAGCTCGACCGCGCACATTCCGCCGACGAACCCGACGAGGCCGGCTCCCATGAGCAACCGCCCGGGCCGGATGCGCTGCCGGAGCACGAGCGCGATGATCCACAGAGGCAGCCACGCGCAGGCGAGCCAGAGAAGGTCGCGGTTCATGGCCGGGCCTCGGGATCGGAGCCGCGGCCGCGATAGCGCACGAGCGCGCCGCCGAAGACGCCGAGAAGCACGGCCACCAGACTGAATCCGAACAGGTGACGCGCGAGATCCACCACGCTCGGCGCCGGCGCCGGAACTTCGCCGAAAGCCCGCATCGGAATCGGCAGCCCGTGCCCGGCGGCGCGGAGGACGGATTCCACCAGTACCGCGTAGACGGCAAGCCCGGTCGAGACCAAAAGCAGATAGAGTGTCGCCCGGGATCCGATGGTCCGGCGCATGCCCACGCCCAGGATGGCGAGGGGAAGCCCGAAGAACATCAAGAGGATCTGGTTTGAAGACATCGGCCTCCCGTCAGGATCCCTGGTCCGTCAGCCCCGACTCGAACTCGGATTGAAACTGCGGCGGGATCAAACCTCGCCAGCGTGCGTCCCAGGAAGGAGCAGCCCCCGCGCCGCCTGCGCCCGCGACGAACGGCTGCCGGAGCGCCCGGGCGGCTGCCCGCCCTCCTCTGCGATAGAATCGAGCCGCCGCAGACGGTGCCAGGCCGCGCGTGATCCGGTCAAGGTCTCCGGCCAGGTTCCGCAGATCGCCATCCCGTCCGAGGATCCAGATCGGAGCGCGCGACCCCAGCTCGCATTCATGCGCCGCCGCCAGCCCATCCCAGAACGCGGACACCTCTCCCGGATCGGGCGCTTCCCCGCTCGCGGCGTCTCCGCCGGCCACGACCGCGGCTTCCCGCTCGCTTCCGTTTCCCGGCGCAATCACTGTTCCGCGCCCGTTCCCGCTTCCCGGCGCGCCCGCCGCTTCGCTCGCGTGTTCCGGTCCCGCTTGTCCTGCCGCGGCCAGGCGATCCGAGTTCCTGCCCGGATCCGGCCACATCCGGATCCGTCCTCTGTACCCGCAACAATAGCGCGCCCAACCGAGGCCTGCCGCCCTCTCGATCGGATCGAGTCGCGCGCGCGCCTGCACGACGCCCGCCGTCGCGGCCCCGTGAACCTCGAGGATGCCAGCCGTCCGAGCGAGACAGCGAGCGAGCGCAGGCCGGTCCTCCGGCGCGAAACGATCGAACAGCGAGCGCAGCGCACTCTCGCCGCCATACACGGCCATCGGCGCCAGGAAGACCTCGCCGTACTCGACCAGGCCGTCACGCAATGCGATCCGCCGGGCCCCATTCAGTTGGGCCAGGAACGGACCCGCTTCCGGAACGCGGCCGGCCTCGGCCCAGGAGATCCCGATACCTTCCCAGACCCGGCCCGAGTCCGCTTCGGCTTCAGCGGCCAGCGCCGGCCAGGACGACGCCGGCTCCTCACGGTAGATGCGGATCCCCCGCCCCTTCCAGGCGAAGGGCCGCATCAACGCCGGCAGGTTCCGGATCATTGCCGGAGAGAGCTTCTGGCCCGCCACCTCGCCGAAGACGGACCAGTCGGTTCCGTTCAGGGGCGCTCGAAGCGCGGGGAATCGTGAGCCCAGGATGACCCGACCTTGCGAGAACGCTCCCAGAAGAAGCACCAGCGCGAGTCCGGCCTGCCGCAGCCGTCGAGACGACACCGAAGAGCCGTCGCGGGTCGCCGTGTTCTCGGGGACCGGATTGGAAGCATCTCTTCCGCCGGTGGGAGGCGGAGTCGAGATCGGACCAGAGGGCTCGCTTCCACGCGCCGGAGGGGGGGACGAGACCGGACCTGCGACGTCGCTTCGGCCCACCGGAGAGGAAGTCGAGATCGCGAGTCGGCCCGAGCGGACTGAGGGCGCCAGAACGGCCAGGAGCAGCAACGGGTAGACCGGAACGAGATACCGGGAGGCCGCATCCGGCGCGATCAGACAGAAGGCGGCCAGATGCGCCGCCGTTCCCGCCAGCACCAACGACGGGAAGATCGAACGCGCTCGCCGGATCAACACGCCCCAGCCCACCAGGACGGCCGCCAGAAAGATCAGGCCGGCGAGAGTGCGGATGCCGGACCCGCCGGGAAGATCGAATCCCGCCTGGAATCCCCGATTGAAGAGAAGCGTCGCGCGGGTGGCCGCTTGCGAGAGGCCTACGCCGGACCCGGGAGCCCGGCCATAGATCCGGAGCGCCCCTCCAGCCGTCTGCACCAGCGTGAGGAGCCACGGGATCAGCCCGATCCCGAAACCCGCCGCCGCCAGGCTCCACGGACGGCGCGGCCAGGCGCGCGCCCGCGCGAGACCGACCAGACCGACGCCCAGGATGATCGGAAGCGTGGAGTAGGTCACGTAGACGCTCAGACCGGCGACCAGGCCGGCCAGGCCGGCGAGGCGACCTTTCGCCGGCTCGCGCGCCGCGCGGCTCGCCAGGAACATCACCGCCCCGACCAGCGCCATGGCCTCGGCATGGTCTCCCTTGGCGATCAGGGCGGTCCTCACGAGCAGGGGCGGCGCCAGCAGATAGAGAAGCGCGAATCGCCGCGCGACGCTTTCGCCGGTCCAGGCCCGGACGGCCAGGAACCAGAAAAGCCCGCCCGCGATCGTCACGGCCAGGGGAATGAGCTTGAAAGCCAGCAAGGTCGGACCGAAGAGCGCAAAGAGAGGAACCGCGGCCAGCGCGATGAGAAGGCTGCCGCTGCCATAGGGCTCGAAGCGGCAGGCCCAGAGAGGGATTCCGGCCCCGTGACGGATCGCGTCCGCCGCCGCTCCGGCGTACAGCTCCTCGCGGTCGTAGAGGGGACGCTCCGGTCCGCTGGTCCATGACAGCCCGGCGCAGTCGAACACGTTCATGATCCGGTCCTCTTCCGGATCGATCGCTGCCAGCAGGAACAGACCCCTGAGGACGAGGAGGGCCAGGAGAAATCCGCCTGTGCCCCGCGGAAGGCGGACCTTACGCGTCGTGTGGAAGCCGGTGTCTTTCATCGCCTCCGGCAAGAGAACTAATCCGGCGGAGCGAAGTCAAGGACCCGAACGTGGGGACTCCGCCCCGATCGAGGATCCGAACGCGGAGAACCCGAACGAGTGGAGGACCCGAACGCGGCGATTCCGACCCGGTCGAGGACCAGAACGTGGGGGCCCCAACGCGGCCGAGGATCTGAACGCAGGGAACCCGAACGAGTCGAGGACCCGAACGCGGCGATCGCGACCCGGTCGACGATCCGAACGCGATGATCCCGGCCTTCTTGAGGGAAGACCGGGATCGTCTGAAGAAGCCGGGTCCGGACTTTCGCCCGGACCCGAGATGTAGTTACTGGTCTACCGGTAGTGGCTCTTGATCTGGCCCCAGCTCGACTTCTCGACTGGCACCGGCTTCGGGCAGGGGTTCGGCACGCAGAGGGTGTTGTTCCCCTGGTACACGCCGCCCTGAGCCTGGCACTGAGCCTGAGTCAGAACCTGGCAGCTCCCGTCGGGGAAGCAGCAGGCACCGGTCGGCTGCGGGCACGGATTCGGGTTGCACACCGTGTTCATACCCTGCCACGTTCCGCCCTGCTGCGTGCAGGCGGACTGCGTCAGGACCTGGCAGGAGCCGTCCTTGAAGCAGCACGCGCCGAGAGGCTGCGGGCACGGATTCGGGTTGCACACCGTGTTCATGCCCTGCCACGTCCCGCCCTGCGTCGTGCAATCGGCCTGCGTCAGCATCTTGCAGGAACCGTCTGCGAAGCAGCAGGCGCCGGTCGGCTGCGGACACGGATTCGGGCTGCACACCGTGTTCATGCCCTGCCACGTCCCGCCCTGCGTCGTGCAGTCGGCCTGCGTCAGCATCTTGCAGGAACCGTCCGCGAAGCAGCAGGCGCCGGTCGGCTGAGTGCACGGATTTGGGTTGCACACCGTGTCCATACCCTGCCACGTCCCACCTTGCTGCGTGCAGTCGGACTGCGTCAGAACCTTGCAGGAGCCGTCCTTGAAGCAGCAAGCGCCGGTCGGCTGCGGGCACGGATTCGGAGTGCAGGAGGTGTCCATGCCCTGCCAGGTCCCACCCTGCTGCGTGCAAGCAGACTGGGTGAGAACCGTGCAGTGACCGTCGTGGAAGCAGCAGGCACCCGTCGGCTGAGAGCACGGGTTCGGAGTGCAGGAAGTGTCCATGCCCTGCCAGGTGCCGCCCTGCGCCAGACAGGCCGCCTGCGTCAGGATCAGGCAGGAGCCGTCATGGAAGCAGCAGGCGCCCGTCGGCTGCGGGCACGGGTTCGGAGTGCAGGAAGTGTTGTCGCCCTGATAAGTCCCGCCCTGCGCGGTGCAAGCGGACTTGGTCAGGATCTGGCAGGTGCCGTCATGGAAGCAGCAGGCACCCGTCGGCTGAGCGCACGGATTCGGGTTGCACACCGTGTTCATGCCCTGCCACGTGCCGCCCTGCTGCGTGCAGGCGGACTGCGTCAGGATCTGGCAGGTGCCGTCCTTGAAGCAGCAGGCGCCGGTCGGCTGAGGACACGGATTCGGGCTGCACACCGTGTTCATGCCCTGCCACGTGCCGCCATCCGCCGCGCAGGCCGCTTGCGTCAGGAGCTGGCAGGTGCCGTCCTTGAAGCAGCAGGCGCCGGTCGGCTGAGGACACGGATTCGGGCTGCACACCGTGTTCATGCCCTGCCAGGTCCCGCCCTGAGCCGTGCAGGCGGACTGCGTCAAGAGCTGGCAAGTGCCGTCCTTGAAGCAGCAGGCGCCGGTCGGCTGAGGACACGGATTCGGAGTGCAGGAGGTGTTGTCGCCCTGGTACGTGCCGCCCTGGGCCGTGCAGGCGTTCTTGCTCAGGATCTGGCAGGTGCCATCGGTGAAGCAGCAGGCGCCGGTCGGCTGCGAGCACGGATTCGGCGTGCAGGAGCTGTTGTCGCCCTGGTACTCGCCGCCCTGCGCGGTGCAGTTGGCCTTGGTCAGGATCTGGCAGGTGCCGTCCTTGAAGCAGCAGGCACCGGTCGGCTGAGGACACGGATTCGGGTTGCACACCGTGTTCATGCCCTGCCACGTGCCACCGGCCTGCGTGCAGGCGGCCTGCGTCAGGAGCTGGCAGGTGCCGTCCTTGAAGCAGCAGGCACCGGTCGGCTGAGGACACGGATTCGGGTTGCACACCGTGTTCATGCCCTGCCACGTGCCACCGGCCTGCAAGCAGGCGGCCTGCGTCAGGAACTGGCAGGTGCCGTCCGTGAAGCAACAAGCGCCCTGAGGCTGAGGACACGGATTCGGACTGCACACCGTGTTCATGCCCTGCCACGTGCCACCGGCCTGCGTGCAGGCGGCCTGCGTCAGGAGCTGGCAGGTGCCGTTCGCGAAGCAGCAGGCGCCCGTCGGCTGGGGACACGGATTCGGGCTGCACACCGTGTTCATGCCCTGCCACGTGCCACCGGCCTGCAAGCAGGCGGCCTGCGTCAGGAGCTGGCAGGTGCCGTCCCTGAAGCAGCAGGCACCCTGAGGCTGAGGACACGGGTTCGGGTTGCAGACGGTGTTTGCGCCCTGCCAGGCGCCGGTACAGGCGGCCTGGAGCGTCACCAGGCAGCTGCCGTCCGGCTGACAGCACGCACCCGGCTGCGGGCACGGGTTCGGGCTGCAGACCGTGTTCATGCCCAGCCAGGTTCCGCCCTGCTGCGCACAAGCGGACTGCGTCAGGAGCTGGCAGGACCCGTCCGTGAAGCAGCAGGCGCCCTGAGGCTGAGGACACGGATTCGGGCTGCACACCGTGCCCAAACCCTGCCAGGTGCCGCCGGCCTGCGTGCACGCGGCCTGCGTCAGAAGCTGGCAGGTCCCGTTCGCGAAGCAGCAAGCGCCCTGAGGCGGAGGACACGGGTTCGGGTCGCAGACCGTGTGCGCGCCCTGCCAGACGCCGGTGCAGGCGCTCTGGAGCGTCACCTTGCAGGTCCCGTCCGCGTAGCAGCACGCACCCGGCTGCGGGCACGGGTTCGGGCTGCAAAGCGTGTTGTTACCCATCCAGGTGCCGGTGCAGGCACTCTGGAAGGTGATCTGGCAGGAGCCGTCCGGCTGGCAGCACGCACCCGGCTGAGGACACGGGTTCGGGCTGCAGACCGTATTCGCGCCCTGCCAGTTGCCGGTGCAGGCACTCTGCAGCAGTACCTGGCAGGAGCCGTCCGGGAAGCAGCACGCGCCCGGCTGCGGGCACGGGTTCGGGCTGCAGACCGTGCCGGCGCCCAGCCAGTTGCCGGTGCAGGCATTTTGGAGCGTCACCTGGCAGGTGCCATTCGTCTGGCAGCACGCGCCCGGCTGCGGACACGGGTTGGGCGTGCAGGTCGTGCCGGCGCCCAGCCAGGTGCCGGTGCAGGCGGCCTGCAGCGTCACCGCGCAGGTGCCATCAGACTTGCAGCACGCGCCCGGCTGTGGACACGGGTTGGGCGTGCAGGTCGTGTTGTTTCCCTGGTACGTCCCGCCTTTGCTTGAACAGTCGCCCGATGTGTAGATCGTGCAAACGCCGGTGGAGAAGCAGCACGCGCCGACCGGGGCCGGACAGGTATCACTTCCCAGGACGCCGAATCCCATCGTGCCGTAGGCGTAGATGTTGTCAACCTTGGGAGGCAGGGAGTCGTCAGTAAATCCGCCTCCGAGGCTCGGGTTCGGCCCGAGAGCGAAGGTGGTTCCGTTGGCCCCATATCCGGCGAACCAGTACACCTCGACCAACGTCGCGCTTTGTGGCGTGTTCCAGAAGCACCCGTTGCCGAGTCCGGAAGTGGGCCACCCGGTGTCCGGAACTTCCGTATCGGAGCACTTGCCGTAGTAGCCCGAGGGGCTGGCGCCGGCTCCGATCACGCAGTTGTAGGTGATTCCCCAGGTCACGCCGGCGAGCCGGGGAGTCGTGCCGGGGACGAATGCGGCATACACCTTCCACACTTTCACGGCGGTCTTGCTGGACCCGGTGATCTCGTCGACCGCGCCAGTGCACGCGGTCAACGGAGTGACCCCGCAGTACTGCGTCGTATCGGTGGTGTATGCGAGACTCGGATAGTGGACGATCAGCGTTCCGCCCGCGTTCGGTCCCGCGAGCGCCAGAGTTGCGGTACAGCTAAGTGCTGCGAGAAACAATAGTAGTTTCTTCATCAGCCTTGTTCCTCCCTGGAGCCGACGCTCCAGTCGATCGACCTATGGCCGATCGCTCGCTGCTGTTTCTGCCTCTGCCGGTCCGAATCCGAGCCGGCACCTTCTAAAAACGACACGACCGCCTGGGGGAAGGCCGCCATGCCCGGTCCATTCGATATGCAATCCCCCAAGACCCCAATCGCAATTAGTATATCAGACACAAGGGCTTTGGGCAACTTCCTCGTCACTTCATGCTGATTTTTTTCCGGGAAACTGTTATCCCATTGCCCCAAAAGCACTTAGAACTCATTGAACGGCCCCCTCGAACCGGCCGCGGGCGGACCTGCGCCCAAACCCGGCGTTTGCCGCAACTTGCGCCCTGAAAACCAGATCGGGCTGCTCTTGGATCCACTGCGCCATCGACTCCTCCGGGCGCTTCGACGACCTGACCGATCGGCCGCGCGAACACGCGGCGCAATCTTCTGGCCACGCAAGGCCCGTCGAGAAAACGACCCCCGGCTTGCCTCTCAGACGCACCAGATCGAGGCTCATCTGCAGGCCGAGTCCCGGATCGGGATCGCGGACAGCCGGCCGTGGGCCGAGCCGCATGGACAGACCCTGCGATCCGACATCAGTCCGCGTCCGATCCGGTGGCCGACTCATCGTGAGTCGCGCCTGCGAACCAGCCTCCTCCGCAGTCCTCGAACTGGATTTTCGGCACCATCCGGCGCCGGGTCCACCATCCGATCGTCTCCGGCGGCAGCTCTCGCCGCCGCGCCTCGCAATTCGCGGGCAGGTTCCCGGTTCGGCCCAGCACTGAACTTGCGCCGGACCCAGGCGCCGCTTATTCTCTCGCGGACCTGGACGAGAACGTTGAAATCGCCGCACGGACCTCAAGAAGGCCGTTCGGCGGCCAGGCTGGATCTCACGGCGAGGGCCCGCGATCGCGTGACGGGTCCCGCCGGAGGCCGCCGCGAACCCATGAGCCCCTGGGGGAAGATGCTTCTTCTCGGACTCGACCTGGGAGCCGTCAGCGTCAAGGCCGCCTTGCTGGGAATCGGCGAGGCAGCCCCACTCGCTTCCCCGTCGGGCGCCCCCGAAGAGATCTGGGCCGGGGCGGCGTCCCCGATCCCTCTGCTAAGCGGAGAATCGGCCTGGATTCAAGTCGCCGCCTATCGCCGCACCCGCGGCCGTCCGCTCGACGCCACTCGTTCCCTGCTGGCTGACGTCCTCCGGAGCCTGGACGGACGGCGGCTCGACGGCATCCGCGTGACCGGGTCCGGGGCGGGACTCCTGCACTCCACGGCGCCGCTGCCGGAAGCGAACGAGTTCCACGCGCTGGCCGTGGCCACCTGGGCGATCGCTCCCGACGCCCGGACCTTGTTCGAGATCGGCGGGGAGTCCTCCAAGCTCCTGCTCTTCGAGCGCGACGCCTCGTCGGGCGATCTGGGCATCGCCGACTACCAGACCAACGGCGATTGCGCCGCGGGCACCGGAACGTTTCTCGATCAGCAGGCCGGACGCCTGCGCTATCCGATCGAGGAGGTCGGCGGAATCGCCGCCTCGAGCGAACGGGCGGCGAAGATCGCGGGCCGCTGCTCGGTCTTCGCCAAGAGCGACATGATCCACGCCCAGCAGAAGGGCTATCTGCCTCCCGAGGTGCTCCGCGGTCTCTGCGAAACCGTGGCGCGGAATTTCCGGTCCGCCGTCGCCCGGGGCCGGACGCCGCAACCGCCCGTGATCTTCGTCGGCGGAGTCGCGGCGAACGAGATGGTGGTGGCCGCGCTCAAGAAGGTCTTCGAGCTGGATCAGGACCTCGAGGTTCCCATCCACCACGCCGCGCACGCCGCCATCGGGTGCGCGCTCCTCGAAGCGGCGGAGCGCGAGCACGTTCCGTTCTCGATCACGGATCTGGACGGGATCCAGACCGAAGGCGCCGGAGCCGGAGTCGCCGAGACCTCGCGGGCGCGCCCCCTTTCGATGGACAAGGTGATCCTCCTGCGCGACCGGATCCACCCCATCGGGCTGCCGTCCTCCGGCCCGCGCGTCGAGGTCGCCCTCGGCATCGACATCGGATCGGTCAGCACCAACGTCGTGCTTCTGGATCGCGAGGGCCGGATCGTCCGCGAGATCTACACCCGCACCCAGGCGCGGCCGGTGGAAGTGGTCACGGCGGCGCTCGAGGAGCTGAAGGAGGAGCTGGGGAACCGCGTGACCGTGCGCGCGGTCGGAACGACCGGTTCGGGCCGGGAACTCATCGGCGAGCTGGTCGGCGCCGACTCGATCAACGACGAGATCACCGCCCACAAGACCGGAGCGACCTTCATCGCCCGCACCATGCTCCAGCGGTCCGTCGACACGATCTTCGAGATCGGCGGGCAGGACTCGAAGTACATCCGGATCGAGGACGGCGTCGTGGTGGACTTCGCCATGAATGAAGCCTGCGCGGCCGGAACCGGCTCGTTCCTGGAAGAGAGAGCGGAGGAGCTGGGGGTCTCGATCAAGAACGAGTTCGCCCGGCGGGCGCTGGCCTCCCCCGCTCCCGTGCGGCTGGGCGAGCGCTGCACGGTCTTCATGGAGCGGGACGTCAACGCCTGGCAGCAGCGGGGAGCCGCCACCGACGACCTGCTGGCGGGACTGGCGCTGTCCGTTGCCACCAATTACATCAACCGCGTGGTGCGCGGCCGCCGCATCGAAGGCACGATCTTCTTCCAGGGGGGAACCGCCTACAACGATGCGGTGGCGGCCGCCTTCTCCCAGATCCTCGACCGCGAGATCATCGTCCCTCCCTACAACGGCGTGGTCGGCGCGGTCGGCGCGGCGCTGCTGGCCTGGGAGAAGGAGGAGAAGCTCCTGGCCGGAACGCGCTTCCGCGGCTGGAACCTGGGCTCGGTCGACTACCAGATCCGCGAGTTCACCTGCCAGGGCTGCGAAAACCGGTGCGACATGCAGGAGTTCCGGGTCGAAGGAGAGAAGACCTACTGGGGAGACCAGTGCGGCGACCGCTACCGGCGCCGGGCCAAGGTCGAGCTCCAGCCCGTGATCGAGGACCTCGTGCGGCTTCGCCGCGAGCTGCTCGTCCGCGAATACGAGCCCGGCGAGAGGGGCCGCGTGACCGTGGCGATGCCGAGAGCGCTCTATTTCCATGAGCGCTTCCCCTTCTGGAACGGTTTCTTCCGCGAGCTGGGCTACGGGATCCGGATCACCTCCGAGACCAACCGGCAGATCGCCCAGGAGGGAGTCGAGGCCGCCGCCGCCGAGCCATGCTTCCCCCTGCAGGTGGCCCACGGCCACGTCGCGCAGGCCCTCGCGCTCGACGCCGACTTCGTCTTCATCCCGAATTACGTGAACGCGGAGTCGGCCCACCCGCGGGTGCAGAGCTTCTTCTGCCCCTGGGGCATGACCCTGCCCTTCGTGGTCCAGGCGGCCGCGAGCTTCGAAGGCCGGGCGGATCGGATTCTTCATCCCGCCATCCGGTTTCGCTTGGGCCTGCCGGCGCTGGAAGAGCCGCTCGCGCAGGCCCTCCGAAAGTACGGCGTGCGCCGCGGCGCGATCCGGCGGGCTCTGGCGAGCGCGGAAGAAGCGCAGGCGCGATTCCGCCGGAGCGTTCGCGAGCTCGGGACCGAGGCGCTGGAACGCCTCCGCGAGACGCGCGAGCCCGCCGTGCTTCTCGTCGGCCGCCCGTACAACCTCTTCGATCCGGTGGTGAACCTGGATCTTCCGAAGAAGATGCGGGACCTGTACGGAGTCAACGTGCTGCCGATGGAGTTCCTGGCCGCCGACGAGACGGACCTCGAAGCGGTCAACGCCAACATGTTCTGGAGCTACGGCCGGAAGATCCTGGCGGCGGCCCGGGAAGCGGCGGGCCACGCCGACCTCCATCTCGTGTACGTCACGAACTTCAAGTGCGGGCCTGATTCCTACGTCAAGCACTTCGTGCGCGACGCCTTCGGACGCGCCTTTCTCACGCTGCAGTTCGACGGCCACGCCAACGACGCCGGAATGCTCACGCGCGTCGAGGCCTTCCTCGACAGCCAGGGGATTCTCCGGCGATGGGCCGGAAGGCCGCGTGACTCGGAGAGTGGAACGGAGACCCCGTTGCCGCCGCCGGGGCTGCGGCCCGGCCGGGATCGGGCGCCTGTCTTTGAGGCCGCAGGAGACTGCGCCGACTGCGCAAGCCGGGTGTCCTGTCCGCGGACTCTGCTGCCCGATTCTCGATGAATCCGGATTTCGAGATCGAGCCCGATCGGCTTCGGAACGACCGGGCCACCGGAGGCCCGCCTCTCCGCGAGCGCACGCTCTACGTGCCCCGGATGAGCTTCTCCGCCAGCCGCTGCTTTGCCGCCGCTCTCCGCTCGGCCGGATTCGACGCCCATCCTTTTCCCGAATCGGATGAGCAGACCTTGGAGCTCGGCGGCCGGTACACCTCGGGCGAGGAATGCTTCCCGGAAAGGATCACGCTCGGGGACGCGCTCAAGATCGTGCTGGCGCCCGGCGCGCGGCCGGAGCGGCTGGCCTTCTTCATGCCGACGGCGCCCGGCCCGTGCCGCTTCGGGCAGTACGCTCCCTTCCTGCGCCGGACGCTCGACTCGATCGGCGCCCAGGAGGTCATGGTCTTCTCTCCCACCAGCGGCTCGGGCTACGACGAGCTGGACGGCCCCGGCGCCGGAGTTCAGCGCACCTGCTGGCGGGGGCTGGCGGCGGCGGACATTCTCCGGAAGGCGCTGCTTCGCGTGCGGCCCTACGAAGCGACGAGAGGAGCCACGGAAAGCGTGCATCAGGAGGCGATCGCCGCCGCGTGCGCCGTGCTCGAACGGCCCGCCCCGGCCGCCCAGACCATGCGGGATCTCCGGCAGGTGATGGAGCGGGCGGCCGCGGCCTTCGCTTCCGTTCCTCAGCATCGGGAAACGCGGCTCCGCATCGGCGTCGTGGGAGAGATCTTCTGCCGGTTGAACACCTACAGCAACGAAGAGCTGATCCGCCGGCTGGAGGACCAGGGAGGCGAGGCCTGGATCGCCGACATCGGCGAATGGGTCTATTACACGAACCAGGAGCAGCGCCGGAAGTGGATTCCCGAAGCCGGAGAGCGCTTCAGCCTCCGCATGGTGGGCGCGTTCCTGAAGGACGCGCTGCAACGGCGGGACGAGCACGCCCTGATCGAGCCGTTCGGTCCGCTCTTTCGCGGCCGGGAGGAGCCGGCGCGCGTGTCCGTCGTCACCGATCTGGCCGAGCCGTATCTGCCCTCCTCCGGCGTCTACGGCGAGATGGTCATGAGCACGGGCAAGGCGGTCTATCTCTGGTCGAAGGGATGCGACGGCATCCTCGA
Organism: Candidatus Eiseniibacteriota bacterium; assembly: GCA_963833505.1. Lineage (GTDB taxonomy): Bacteria > Eisenbacteria > RBG-16-71-46 > CAIMUX01 > CAIMUX01 > CAWHYG01. The sequence continues at coordinate 157,795 of CAWHYG010000006.1, forward strand.
CATCAGTCCGTTCACCTGCATGAACGGAATCGTCTCGGAAGCGATCTACCCCAAGATCAGCCGCGACCACGACGGGATCCCGATTCGGATCTTCTACTTCGACGGGACGCAGTCCCACCTGGAGCGGGACCTGGGAATCTTTCTCGAGCTGGCCCGGACCTATCGGAAGAGGAAGAAGCCGGCGATGGTGTGAACCTGGAGGCCGATAACGGAGACCCGCGCTCGTCGGCGGCGAGGTCCTCCCGAAAAGAGCCTATCGGACGACTACGAGCCGCTGGAGTTCCTGACCCCGGCCCGAGCCGAGCGCGATGAAATACACTCCGCTGGCGGCCGGCCGGCCACGCTCGTCGAGGCCATCCCACCTCGCCCAATGGGTCCCGGCAGCCATCGGTCCTTCCACCACGGTCCGTACGAGGCGGCCGCCCACGTCCAGCACGCGCAACCAGTCCTCTCCGCCACGAGGCGATGTCCACTGAAGCATCGTGCCCGCTCGCCCGACCGACGGATTGGGCCAGGCCGACAGGCGAACCGGCGCTTCGACTGCAGCCGGAGGTACCGCGGATGGGATCGTGCAGCTGAGATACGCCACCTGAAACGCGGAGTGGGTGGAGAGATAAACATAGCTTTCCGACACCGCCAGGCCACAGGCCAGACCATGGACGATCGCGTTCCCGACCGTCTGAGGCGCGTCAGGGTCGGTGACATCGACCACCACGAGCCCCGCGCTTGCGCCCGCCAGGTAGGCCATGTCTCCGTAAAGCGACACGCGAACCGCTTCATCGCAGGTTGAAGCCGTTCCGAGCAGGACCGGCCCCTGCGGGTTGGACACGTCCAACACGTCCAGACCGGCGTCGCAGGCCATGTAGGCATTGGTCCCAATGGCCAAGCAGCCTGACCGGTGACGAACCTCGCGCCAGAGCACGCTATCTGGTCACGTGCTCGCCTTCGCCAATGCTCACGTAGCGCATCGGCTACGCTCCGCTTGGCTCAGGCTGTGCGCGCGCCCATCGGACGCGCTCTGGCGCGTTTTCGCTCGCGGATGGACGATTCGCACACGCGGGAGCGGATCGCGCTCCAGCAGGAGATTGAATCGAAGTCGCATTGAGGCTAGCCGCCTTCGAGGTTCAGCAGCGTCTGCCGGTAGACTTCCGCGCGTTCCGGATCGTGATCGATGAGATGAAGCGCCAGGGCGCGCACCGCTCCCGCCTCCCGGTCCGTCTCGACATAGAGATCGAGCAGTCGGCGCCCTGCTTCCACCGGGAAGTCCAGCTCGGTTCCGGTCTGGGTGCTCAGGAAGATCCGCCGCTCGATCAGTCTTTCCAGGAGCCTGGTCTCCTCCTCCGCCAGGCCGAGCGCGGCGGTCGCCGCCGCGGCCGGAATGAGGAACTCATCCATCTCTTCCCCCGCCTCGATCCTGGCCAGAAGCAGATCGTAGGCCTCCTCCGCCTGTCCCGCTTCCAGCAGGGTCCAAGCGTAGAGGGTCACGGTCGGAGGCGCCGCATTCGTCAGGTCTGCGGCCAGGATCCGGGCTGACTCGAGCGCTTCCTCATAGCGGCCCAGGACGCGGAGCGCCTCGATGCGGAGATAGATCCGCCGGCTTTCCACCCGCCTTGCGTCGGGGCCGGGATCCACGGCGGGATCGATGGCGAGGCCTTCGCCGCCATCGGCAGCGGCGCCGGAATCGGAAACGCCGGCGGCATCGGCGGCGAAGTCGGAGTCGGGAGCGCCGGCCGCGGCAGTGGGCACACCGGAATCGGGGGCACCGGCCACGCCGGTGGTGACACCGGCGTCGGGAGCGCCGGCTGCGACGGCAGTGGCGCCGGAATCAGGAGCGCTGACCCGCTCGGTGGCGAAGCCTGAAGCGGCAACTTCGGGGGCGCCGGCGGCGAAACCGGAAGCAGCGATGTCGGGAGGGTGGGTTTCAAGCGTCCCGGGTTCGGACGCGCCACTTGCGATGTCTTCCTCTCCAACTTCATCCGATGACAGCTCCAGCTCCGGGACGACCTTGTCCAGAAGATCGAGCGCCTCGTCGGCCCGGTCCGCCAGCAGGAGGGCATGGGCGCGCTCCAGCCAGGGCCGCGGATCGCGCAGGGTTTCCCAGGACACATCGTCGAAGATCTGAAGCGCCCGCTTCCCGTAGCCCTGCGCCAGCGCCAGATAGCCCCGGCAGAACACAGGTCCGAGGCGGCGATAGAGGCTCGCGGTCCCGGGATCCAGCGTGTTCAGGTGGATCTCGAGCAGGTTCTCGGGATCGGGCCCGAAGATCTCCTCGTCTTCCGGTTCCGGCTCTTCCGAGGAGTGCCGGTCGAGCGGACCGGGCTTCGGCCGGACCGTCCGATCGGGCTCCGGCAGGAGATCGGTCTCGAGGGCGTCATCGATCTGGCCGCGCGGACCGAGCGGCCGGCGCGGCGCGTTGATTTTGCGGAACATCTCCTCGATGTCGTCGCGCGCAAGATCTTCTCCGGCGATGTCCACCGCCGTCCGGCACCGGTCGCGGGCCGATTCCAGATCGCCGGCCTGACGGAAGGTCTCGGCTTCCTCGAGCCGGAGCGCGATCATGGCGCGGCGACAGGCCAGGATCCGCTCCACCGCTTCAGCTTGATGCTCCGGGCCCAGATCGGCGCGCCCGTCCAGCGCTTCCTCATACTGGCGGCGGGCTTCATACCAGTTCTCCCGGGCGAACAGGGCGCGGGCCCGCTCGATCTTCCTGGCCGGAGACCTTCCGAAGAAAACCATGGCACCTCCCCCGTGACGAACCGATGACGGCGATCCCGCGCGGCCCGGGCGCGCCACGGCGCCCAGGAGGGCGTCACGCGCGCCGCACCTCGCGTCTGCGCACCATCTCGCGCGTGCAAGCGACTCGGACGTCCGAACGACGCGCGCGAGCAGACGACGCCCGCGTGCACACGATCAACAGGCTTCGAAGCCCGAGGATCGGAGATCCAGAGCGACCTCGTTCAATGAGCGGTCATCTCCGATCTCGAACTGGCCGCGACTTTCTCCGGGACGGCGGTAGCCGCCGGGATCGGTGCGCGAGCCGGCGGAGAACATCGTGGCTCCGGCCTCAAGCGCCGCCCGGCGCAGATCGGCCGGTTCCCTGGTCGAGATCAGGACGTCGCTCCACGGCAGCGCCAGCCGCAGCACGGCAATGATGCGGAGCCAGAGCCAGTCCGGCACCGGATGGGGCGGCGCGGCCGAGAACGGCACGCCCTCGGCCGGCTCGAGGCGCGGCACCGAGACCGACGCCACCGGCGTTCCTGTCACCGCTTCCAGCCGCCGCGCGTGGGCCACCAGCGCCACCGTATCGCGAACGGGATCTCCCAGCCCGTAGAGCGCCCCAAGGCCGAGCCTGCGGATGCCCGCTCGGGCCGCACGCTCGGGCCCCTCCAGGCGATGATCGAAATCCGCCTTGGGACCCGCTGGATGGACGCGTGGATAGACAGCCCGGTCGTACGTTTCCTGGAAGAGCACGTAGGTCGAGACCCCGGCGCCGGCGAGGTGACGGAAGTCGGAAACGGATCGGGGCGCCATCTCAAGGGCGAGCGTGATCTCCGGCTCCGCGGAGAAGATCCGGACGGGGTCGCGAATCGCCTCAAGGCCGGCAGCGGCCGGATCGAAGCTCGCACCCTTCGCGTCGCCGGGCCTGTCGCCTCGATCCGTCACGATCCGCGCGATTCCGGCGATCGCTTCGACCACGCCCAGGGCGAGCGCAAATCCCTTCGGCGACGGGTCCTCGCTCGCGATGAGGAGGATCCTGCGATGCCCTTGCTTCAAGAGCGCCGCGGCCTCGTCGCGCACCTCCTCCGGCGACAGGACGTGACGGCGGGTGGTTCCCAGGGACCGGCGAAAGCCGCAATAGACGCAGTCGTTCGCGCAGACGTTGCTGTAGTAGAGCGGCGCGAAAAGCCGGATCCGCCGCCCGAACACGCGATCGCGGAGGCGGCCGGCCGCGCGGAGGAGATCGGCCCCGGCGCCTTCAATCCGAGCCGGATCGGTCGCCGTCACCCATTCGCCGGCAACCACTCGCGGTTCCGGGTCGAATTCGAGCGGGACGCCGCTTCGCGCGCCGGGCCGGTCAGCGCCATGTCCGCGAGGTCCGGACCCGTTCCCTTCCGAGCCGGACTCCGGCCTGTCGGAGCCGCGTCCGTGACGTCCGGATCGGTTCCGTTCCAGCAGAAGGCACCGGACCTCCTCGAGAGACAGCGGAGACCGCAGGAAGGCGTCCGGATCCTCACCGTCCCCCGGCGGTTCCCGATCCCGCGACCGGCGGATCCCGCCGGTTCCTCTGAGATCGCCGGATCGACCTGCGATCGTTCGCTCAACCTCTTCCAGCCAGGGCTCCATGCCGTGCAGTCTAGCCGGGTGGCGCCGGTCGGGGGAAGAATATGACCGGCTCCGGCGGGAATGGACAGCCTCGGCGGCGGCTAGTACCGTATCGGGTCTCGCCGTCGGAGAGCCGCGCGGAGGGACCTTGCCCGAGACCCGACACATCGAAAGCGACCAGGAGCTGATCCGGCGAACCCTGCGAGGGGATCGGGAGTGCTACGGAATCCTCCTGCAGCGATACCAGCGCGGGCTCTACGCGCTCATTCGGGGCATGGTGCAGAACCACGACGACGCCGACGATCTGACCCAGGAGGCCTTTCTCCGAGCCTATCGATATCTCGACCGCTTTCAGCAGGACCGCACGTTCCGGCCCTGGCTGTATCGCATCGGGGTGAACCTGGCTCTCCATCACCTGCGGCGGAGGCGGACGGTGCGCTGGCTGTCGCTCGACGACGAGGATCCCGAGACGGGCATCCGCCTCCTGGACGTCATGCCTTCCGCCGGCGCGGAAGAGGCGGTCCGGCGCCCGGCGGAGGCGCGGCGGCTGGCCGAGGCCGTCGATCAGGTGCCTCCGGGCTTCCGGGCCGTCCTGATCCTCCGGGCGGTGGAGGGCCTCCACTATGAGGAGATCGCAGCCATCATGGGGATTCCGGTGGGAACCGTGATGTCGAGACTGAGCCGGGCGCGGGCGGGGCTGCGGGTGATTCTGGCCGGTCCGCGGATCGGAGCCGCGCCGGAAACGAATCGGGGGATGCGATGACAAGGGACTGCGAATCCGTTCGTCCCTGGCTCGACGCGTACCTCGACGGCGAGCTCGCCTCCGCCGAGCGCAGGCGCATCGAGCGGCACCTCGCGGGATGCGCGGCCTGCCGGCAGCTCTTCTCCGAGATGCAGAAGGCGGACGAGGCCTTGGGCGACCATGAGGCCGCCACGCCGCCGGGATCGGACTACTTCGAAGCATTCCCCGATCGCTTCCTGCGAAAGCACGGCGAAACGCTCGACTCGCTTGAGACGGACTGGGCTCTCCGCGATCGGGAACCGGCGGGGAGGCGGGCGATCGAGCGGGCGGCAAGGTGGATCCGCGCCTTCGAACGGCGGATTCCGGGCCGGCTCGTCCCGGTGGTTCGAACCGCCTTCGTGATCGTGGTCGTGGCGGGCGCCGCGGCGCTCGTCCACGAAGTCGGAACGCCGCCGTTCCGTCCGCGGCTCGACCTGGCGCGGATGGAAAGAGGGCTTCCGGCGAAGAACGTTGCTCCGGTCGCACGATCCGCCAAGGGAGGTGAAGGGACCACGAACGAATCGAAGGCCGCCCGGCCCATCACGGCACGGGCGGTTCCGGACGCGAGCGGCGGCGGGCCGTCAGGTCCGGCAGCGATTCAGGCACAAGGCGCAGGAGGACCCCCGGCTCCGGCAGGCGTTTCGACACCGAGCACCGGAGGACCGCCGGCACCCGACGCTGCGATTTCCCCCCGCCTCTCCGTCGCCTTGTCGAAGACCCTGAACACGGTCGCCGTCGGCCCCCCTCCTGACGAGCTGGTCCAGCACTTCCGCGCTGTCGTCGCTCTTCTCGAACGCGGGGAGTCGGCCGAGGAGCTCGAGACCCAGGTCAAGACGAGGGACCGGCGCGCGCTCCGGAGTGTCCCGCCCGGCGCGACCGCTCCCGCCGAGACCATCGCCGCGCCCGAGCCGGCCGCGCCAGACTCGATCTGGGCGCCTCCCGCGGAACCGGCGCCGCTTCAGGCGTCGATCCTTCTTCGCGAGGAGAACGACCGCGCCCTGCCCGACTCGACCTGGATCGCAGCATGGCGCACGGAAGCGCGCACGAGCGCGGACGCTGCGCTTCGGAAGATGATCCTCGAGGGCTGCCAGTCCGCTCTGCTCGACTATTGGCGGATGGAGTACCGGGGCGGCCGCGATCTATTGCCTGATCCGAAATCGCGAAGAGCCGCGTTCATTCCCGAGCGAAGCCGCCTCAGGGCCTTGCTTCAGTGCGCGACGAGGTGAGCGCCCCGGCTCCGCGGGGAAAGGGCTGCGTCGGCGAGTTCCGGCAGGCGCCGCTCGCATCGAAATGTCGTGTCGAGTCGGCGATCACCAGATCCGGGACAGACCATCGATGACCGGGTTCTCCAGCCTCGGTCCCTGAACGAGTCCGGAGCTTCCGCCGGCCGCGCCGCCCCGCTGCTGCTGCGCGAGCCAGTGCTGCAGGAGCCAGGACTCGAACGCCAAGGTCCCCCCGGTCACGCCGTTCCCCAGAATCCCCTCGCTCTCCCGTCCGGCCGAGGATGACGCCATGCCCACGAGGAGCCCGGTCTCGTATCCGGGTTCCGCCGGGCCGCGCGCCTTCGACCCCAGCGCCCGCGCGATCGCGTCGCCTCCGCCGCCGAACGCCCGCGCCAGGAATCCGCCGGCCGGCGGATAGATGTTCTCGATCCTGGCGTCCGGAGCGACGCCGGCCAGCTCGCGGGCCCGCGCCAGCGCCTCGTGAAGGCCCCCCAGAATGGTCGATGAGCTTGAGCCCGACCGCCTGGTGCCCGGTCCAGATCCTGCCCTGCGCGATCTCGTCGATGTCGTCCTTCTGAAGCGGGCGGCCGGCCGCCACGCGATCGAGGAAGTGCCCGTAAAAGAGGTCCATCTCGTTCTGCAGATGCGCCCGCTCCTCCGGAGTCAGAGCGACCGCGGAGGTCCAGAGGCCCATCATGTTTCCGCGCTCGAGGGTGGCCACGCCGATGCGGTGCTTGGAATAGAAATCGGCCGCGCTCATCCGCAGGTCGAGGACGCCGATCGAACCGGTGATCGTGAAGGGGTCGGCGAAGATCTCGTTCGCGCCGCAGGAGATGTAATAGCCGCCGGACGCGGCCAACCGCGACATCGAGACGATGACCTTCTTGCCGTGTTTCTTCACCTCTTCGACCGCGCGCCAGATCTGGTCCGAGGCCAGACCGCTCCCTCCGGGAGAATCCACCCGGAGCACGACGACCTTGATGTCGCCCCGATCCGCCAGCGCCCGAAGCTGCGAGACGACTGTGACCGCGCCCATCGTATTGCCCGAAAGGAATCCCCGGCTGCTCTCCCCGTCCTCGATCGCGCCGCCGACCCAGAGGACCGCGACCTTCGGGCGATCCGCCCACGAATACTCCCGGTAGGTCCAATCCTCGATCGAGACCGGCTCCTGGTTCTTCAGAGAGGCCAGCCGGTCCAGGATCCGCCTGGCCGTCTCGGCGCCGCCCAGGGAGTCGACCAGCCCGCTCGCGAGCGCCCGCGGAGCCTCGATCATCTGTCCGTTGGCCAGCTCGTCGAGCTTCGCGCGGTCGATCTTCCGGGCAGCGGCGATGTCGTCGAGCATCTTCGGCCGGAGGTCGTCGATGATCGAGTTCAGCTCTTCCGTTTCCCCATCGGACGGGGTGGACCGCGTGAGCTGCTCGCCCGCGGTCTTGAACTGGCCGTGCGCGATCTTGTCGAACCTGAGGCCGGCGGAATCGAGCGCGGCCCCGTAATAGAGGATGTCGGCGCGGAAGCCGAGACCGGAGACGTCGCCCACCGGATCGAGCACGATCTGGTCGCAGGCGGATGCCAGGTAGTACTGGCTGATCCCGAACGCCGAGTTCATGTGGGCGACGACCGGCTTGCCCTCTGCGCGAACGCGCCCGATGCCGTCGCGCACTTCGCTCACGAGAGCGCCCATGCCGACGGGGGACAGCTCCAGGTAAACCCCTCGCACGTTCGGGTCCCGGGCGGCAAGGTCGAGCTGGTGAAGCACCGGGCGGATGCCGGAGTTCGAGCCGGCTCCCACGAACGGAACCGGCGTCGAGAGCCCGTGCTGGGATTCATCCCCGTAATCTCCGGCCAGGTCGATCCGCGCCAGGGTCGGCTCGGGTATCGCGGTCCGCTCGCGGGCCGTGGTCCCGTCGATGGAGTAGATCGCCTGTGCCAGCTTCGTCTGATAGGTGATGCCCGAGCCGCCGGACTCGAACGGGATCCGATCATAACGGAGCCCCGCCGAGACCGACCCATGGACGGAGTGCAGGCTGATCGCGAGCTGCACCGTCCGCTCGCGGCTCCCGGCCTGTCCGCCGAATCCGCCGGAAAGCTCCAACCCGGGAATCGGCTCGACCTGGATGCCTCCGAGCAGGAACGAGGACCTCTTCCAGACCTGGTTTTCAGCCCCGGACAGATCGGCGAAGAGGGTCAGGCGCGACCCCTGGGCATGGCTCAGAGGGCGCACGCCGAGACCGAGGGTGTAGCTGCGGTGATAGATCGGCCCGTCGATCAGGAGCCGATCCTGGTTGAGGTCGTTCGCGGTCGCGCCCACCGAAAGGAATCGGGCCGGGCGCCAGAGCAGCCCCGCGTCCCAGCGCCACGCGCTCGGATGCGATCCAGGAATCCGCCAGGATTCGCGGACGGCGCGGATCCCGGCTGAGAGCGGCTCGAGCGTGGCGCCTCCGAGGGCGAACGTGAGGCGGTCGGCGCGGCTCTGGCCCAGCGGCCGGATCTGCTGGTAGCCGATGCCGAAGGGACCGCCGGTCAAGGCGATGGCGCCGAGGTTCGACTGGCCGAGCTGTTCGGCCGACCAGGAGAGGAAATAGCTCCAGGGAACCGAGCGATCGATGCCGGCGGGATTCACGAAGAGCGCGGTGCCGTCGTCGTTGATCGCCACCGAGGACACTCCGGCCACCACGCTGGATGAGAGTTGCGCCGGGGACTCCGAAAGCTCCGGCGGGGGCGGCGACGAAGGCGTGGAAGCCTGGGCGCAGGCCCGGTCCGCGCGCCCGCCGAAGGAAACGAGAATCGCGAGCGCAACCGAGAGCCGCTGGAATGCGCCGTGCTTCACTCCTGAAGTCATCGTCCCTCCTCCAATCATCACCGGTGGATCGCCGAAAATCACGATGGCGGGGCGGGAACCGTGACGTCAACCGAAAATCCCCGGCGAATCGGCCACGGAACGCCGATCAGCAGCGCCGATCGGCGCCGGTGACGCCCCCCAGCTCCGCGGAGCTGCTCACCGCCGGCTCACTCGTCGAACGAGAAGGTCGACTCCGTGTAGAAGCGGATCCGGCCCTGGCGCGAGCGCTCCAGAATCAGCGCGGCCAGCGAGGTGTTGCGCTGCTCCAGCGAGGCGTCTGCGCGGAGAAGATCCAGCGGGAGATTGAGCCGGAGCGTGCGCTTGGTCACGAGATGGCGAGTGATCCCGGCGGGAAGGCGCCGGCCGTCCCGGCCGAGACGCCGCACCTCATCCTTCGTGAAGATGCGGAACGTCACCAGAGCGGAGAACGCCGGGTAGTTGACGGAAAGCCAGTCGAACTCGTCGTAGCTGATCCGGTCGAGGAAGCCGTCGGCCTTGTACCAGCCGACGATCCGGCCCAGAAGCTCGACCTGCGTCTTCAGGGAAGTCCGTGGCCCCACGCAAGCGTGGAGCACCGATCGGTCGGGAAGGATGACGCCGGCGAGCTGGCCCGGAGCGCGGCGGAACGGGCTCTCCTCCGGACGGCAGGCGCGGCGGTGGGCCGTAACCCCGGGAAGCGACTCGATGAATCGGAGAAACGCCGGGCAATCGGTCAGTCGGAGGAGATGGTGCCAGGTGGACAGCTCGACCAGGGGATCGTCGTAGTCAATGATCTGGGCCAGAGCGTAGGGAAATCCGAGCTGCCTCAGGGCCGAGATGCGGTGCGCTCCGTCCACGAGGAGAAGATCCTCACCCTTCTTCGCCGCCCCGACGATCGGCGGATGCCGCAAACGTCCCTCGTCGACCAGGCGCGATGCGACCCGGGCGACCCGGATCGGCTCGACCTCCTCGTGGAAGAGGATCCGCTCCTGCGCCACGATCTCGAGCCGCGGCAGCTCCCCTTGATGAATGAGTCGTTCGTACTGGCGAATCATGCTCTTCCCAACCTGAAGGCTCCGGAGAACCGATCGGCCGCGCCCGGCCGAGCCCGGCCGCGACGCGACAGCGAATGCAGCGTCGGAGATAGTATCGGCGGGGCAGCTTCAGGTGTATAGCGGCCAGTCGGACGGCAGGAGGGACATCGCATCGAGCGTGAGGTCGTCATCCGAGTTTGTCGGGCCGGATCAGGCGCTGCCTCGGTTGACCGGCGCGGCCGCCTCAGCAGATGGCGCAGTGATTCGGCCGGGCCGGTTTGAAGGGGATCCGCCCCGGCACTCCGAGCTTCCCGGAACACCAGCCGGCGGCTAGAATCCGGTTCGCCATGCCTCCCAAGATCACCCGGGACAGCCTCCACGAGGAGCTGGGAAACAATCTCCAGATCGGGCTGGGAACCGGGTTGATCGGAGGCGGTCTGCTCGGCTTCCTGGCCGCGGCCGCCACCCTGGCGCTCAATCCCGTCCTGCTCCGCGCGACCGGAGACGCCATCCGTCTCGTGCTCGGCCTGCAGTTCGTCTATCTCATTCTCTGCCTCATCCTGGGATTCGTGGCGGCGGGAACCAAGACGCTGCTCTTCCTGACCACCGGCCGGCGGATCTCCGACACCAAGACCGCGGCCTTCGCCAGCGGCGTCGCCTTCTTCATCCTGGGCGTTCTCTATTCCTTCTTCTGGTGCCGCTGGCATCGGATCGGAGGGCTGGCTCCAAGCGGCCCGGTGGGCTGGCGCCAGACTCCGGTCTTGATCGCGATCCTGGTGATCGGGCTGGTCCTGGCGCGGGTCATGACCTACGCCTTCTATCTTCTGATCGTCTACGTCAAGAAACCGGAGCGACGGCGGCCGGGAGACGTCCGCCGCGTCTATCTGATCGTGCTCTACATGGCGGCGGTGTTCGTCCTCTTCATCGCGGTGATGCGAGTCACGTCGGGGGGTCCCTCGAACGAGTCCGGCCTGACCCGCGAGTCGATCAATCCGAACGGCCGCCGGACGCTCCTTCTCGCGGTGGACGGGATGACGCGACGGGATCTGGAGCGTCTGCGAACAAGAGGACTCCTCGCCTGGAGCGATCGTTTCCTGTCCGGTTCCGTCGCCTCGGTCGTCGAGCCGCAGAGCGCCGTGCCGCCGATGCTCTGGACCGAAGTCGCCACCGGAAAGGACCTGGCAGCGACGGGAACGGTTGGATTCCAGACGCAGATGGTCAAGGGGCTGTCGACGCCGCTCCAGATCGGCCCCAACCAGGTCGGGCTGTTCGAGCTGTTCCACTCCGTGCTGCCCTTCTTCCATCTCACGCGGGAGGTCCCGGTCAAGAGCTACATGCGCGAGACGAAGGGCCTCTGGAACATGGCCAGCGACGCGGGCAAGACAACGGTCGCGGTCGACTGGTGGATCTCCTGGCCCGCGGAACGCGTGCAGGGCGCGGTGGTGAGCGATCATGCCTGGCTCAAGCTCTGCGGCGCCGCGCCGGAGGCAGGGGGCCTTGAGGCCGGAACGGCGGAATCGGAAACGGCCGCCCGCGCGGCCTCGGCGGTGCAGACGCCGGGACCGGGGATGGAGGGCGCCATGGTGCCGCTGCGCCCGGACGGCAAGCCCCTCTTCCTCGAACGCGAGACCTGGCCCCCCACCTTGCTGATCGAGCTCGGGCCTTTCGCGCGGGACCATGTCCCCGACTCTCTCGCGGTCCGGTATGGTCAGGTTCCGCCCCCCGACACGCTCGCCGCGTTCGCCCGACTGGGCATTCCTTCCGACGTCCTGCGCTCGGATCTGTTCTACGCGCAATCGGCGGCCTGGCTGCTGGACCGCCGGAATCCCGACCTCTGGATGCTCTATCTCCCCGGACCCGACATCATCCGGCGCGTGCTCGGGAAGTCCGTCGCCGGTCCGAGCGAACGCGAGCGAAGAAGGCAGGAAGCGCTCGAGAGCTACTGGCGGGCCCTGGATCCGGCTCTGCTGGCCTGCTTCGGCGCAGGTGGAGACACCGCGGTGGTCGCGCCGGAGGAGATCGCGGTCCTGTTTCCGGGAGAGCGAGGTGCCGATCTCTCGGCTCGCGCCGACTCCGGCCTCTTCGCCCTGGTGGGTCCCGGCGAATCGAAAGGGCGCCTGACGCACCCGGTCCGTCCCGTGGACATGGCGCCCACCATCCTCTGGCTTCTCGGGCTCCCGGCCGCGAAGGAGCTTGACGGCGCGCCGAGAGTCGACGTGCTCACGCCGGAGAGCGCCGCGTCCTTGCTGCCGGTGCGCTGGATTCCAAGTTACGGCCGTGCGTCGACCCGGGATCTGGAGCGCGCTGCGAGCACCTTGGATGAGGAGATGCTCGAGCGATTCAAGTCGCTCGGGTACATCCAATGAGCGCGGAGTCGCGCGGCAGGCGCATGCGTCCCGGCCGGTTCGTCGCGGTCGGGACGCTTTGCGCCGCGATCTACCTGCTCGCGGCGCTTTTCGGCACTCATGGTCCCGTCCGTTGCGGCCGGTGGCTGCCGATCAATCAGCACCTCGAACTGGTCCGAAGCTGGCTCGGAGAAGAAACCGGCCGCCACACGCTCGGGATGCAACCCTATGACGAGCTTTTCCACGGCCCGGCCACGATCGCGCGCCTGGATCTCGCCGTGCTGCCGCCCGCGCCGGGGACCAACCGGCAACGAGCGCACGTCGGATTCCCGCTCGGGCCGGCCTTTCTGCTCCTGCCTCTCCGACTGCTCCTGCGCGGCTGGCTGGCGGCGCAGTGGCTGAGCGCGGTCCTGGGCGGCCTGGCCGTGGCCGCTCTGGATGCTCTCCTCGCGCTGTGGTTGGGCGCGGTGGCAACCGCCGATCCGGGTTCCCGATCGACCGCCGGCCCCTCGCGCAACCCGCTGGTCCTTCTCGCCGGTTTCGGAACGCTCTGGTTCTGGATCGTTCCCCTCGGACTCGTCTGGCACTTCGCCCAGACCGTCGCCACGACCGGGCTGGTCCTGGCCTTTCTCGCGGCCGAGCGCGGCCGCTGGCTTCCCGCCGGGATCGCCTACGGCTTCGCCGTGACCAGCCGTCCGTCGATGGCGCTGGCGCTGCCTTTCTTCCTTCCCCTGCTCGCTCGTCCGGATGCTCCGAAAGTCGCCGGCGGCGGCGTCCCGCCGACGGAAGGATCTGTACACGACGGATCTGTACAGGATGGATCTATACAGGGTGGGCCCGTGGAGGATGGATCTGTACACGCTGGATCTGTACAATCCGCCGCGCCGTCGCCGGCAGGGTGGTTTCACTCTGCCGCGCGCCTTGTACAACCCTGGTTCCGGTCCCGGCTCCTCCGGTTCGCGGTCGCTCCTAGCCTGCTCGTCGGTGCCATGCTGGTCTTGAACCAGATCCGTTTCGGCTCCCCGTTCGAGTTCGGCTACCGCTACATGCAGACCGCCCCCGATCTCGCGGCCCGGATGCGCGCGCACGGACTCTTCAGCCCGGTCTTCCTCTGGGACAACATCCGCTGGCTTATCCTGGCGCCGCCGGTGCTGGTCCAGGCGGCTCCCGGCGGGCCGCTGATCCCGCCCTGGATCGGAAGCCATCCCATGGGCATGGGGATCTTCTTCGTGACGCCCGCCTTCCTGGCGGCTTTCCTGACGCTGGCGCCGGTGCAACTCAGGAAGGCGCCAATCGCGTCCGCCTGGGCCGCGCTGGCGCTGCTGACGGTTCCGGCGCTGCTCTATTACAACACCGGATGGAAGCAGTGGGGCGGGCGGTTCCTGCTCGATGCCTGGCCGTTCTGGATCTTCCTGACCGCGGTCGGGCTGAGGCGGCTTCGGCCGGCGGCGGTCTGGATCCTGGTGGGACTATCCGTCGCCTCGAACCTCTGGGGAACGCTTGCCACCACCATCGGCTGGTGGCCGCGGTGAGCGGCGCCTCCTGGGCGCGGCGCCCGCCGTCCGTTCAAGCCGGAGCGGCCCATTCCCGGAGGACCTCGTCCCTCACGGAAGGTCGGAGAGAGTGGTCCGACGACGCTACGGCCCCGGCGTTCCGGGGATGGACACGTCCACCGTCTCGAACTTCCCGGCGCTGGAGAGCGGCGCCGCGAAGCTCTTCTCGTCCCCGACAATGAGCGTCTTCATCTGATCGGGATGGATGTACGTCTGTGCAACCCGGTGCACGTCCGCGGCGGTGACGTTGCCGAGGCGATCCTGGTAGGTCGCCAGGAAGTCGGAAGGATACCCGTAGAACTCGTAAAAGGCCCGGCGGTTGACGACCTGCCCGCGGGTGGCGTAGTTGAACACAAAGGAATTGAGAAGCGACTCCCGGGCCCGCCGCACCTCGTCGTTGGAGGGAGCCGCCTGCACGATCCGGCGGAGCTCTCCTTGTACGAGACCGAGCGTGACGAGGGTCGAATCGCTTCGCGTCATCGCGTAGGCGGTGAAGATGCCCGGGTGCGCGTAGCCCACGCCGCCGCCCGCTCCGACCGCGTAGGCCAGGCCGCGCTGGGTGCGGATGTCGTTCAACATCCTTGATGAGAATCCTCCGCCCAGGATCTCACCCAGGATCTCCAGGGCGGGAAAGTCGGGATTGTCCGCCTTGATCCCCGCCTCGCCCAGGAGGATGTAGCTCTGCGTCACCTTCTCCTTGGGCACGTAGTAATCCCCGCCGGACTGGCCAGCCGCCGGCGCGGGTGGTTCGGACGGCAGCGGCCGTCCCGATCGGGCCCAGCCTCCGAAGAGGGTCGTGATCTGCTCCTTCATCACGGCGGGATCGAGGTCGCCCCAGATGGTCAGGATGGCGTGGTCGGGAGCGTAGTAGTTGTCGTGGAAGTCCTTCAGGTCAGAACCCCCGATCGCATCCAGGGTGGCGTACTCGGTCTCGCGGGCGTAAGGGCTGTCCTTGCCCCACACGAGCTGCCGGATGACCCTCCGCGCGATCCCGCCGGTCTCGTCGTTGCGCGCGGCGATGGCCCGCCTCGTCTGGACCTTGGCCAGGTCGAGTTTCGTCTCCGGAAGAGCCGGGCGCTCGAGAAGATCCGCCAGAAGCCCGAGCACTTCCGCGCCCTGGTCCTTGAGGCAGTAGAAACTGGCGGAGGTGGACGTCTCATCCGTCGAAGTCTCGATCCGGGCCCCGATGCTCTCCAGCCGCGCGTCCAGGGAGTCACCCGAAACCTTCGCGGTACCGCCGGAGCGAAGCACGGTCGCGACCAGACGAGCCAGACCGGTCTTGGACGGCGGATCAACCTCGCTGCCGGCATGGATCAGGATGCTGCCGGCCAGGTCCGGGAACTCGGCATCGCGAGCCAGATAGACGACCAGCCCGTTCGGCAGCTCGAATCGATCCGCCTGCACGTCGGGGATCGACCCTACCGGCGGAAATCGGAGACGGCTCGGATCCCGGATCGGCTCCAACGCCGCAGGCGGAATCAGCTCTTGCGAGGTCGGTTCCGTGGAACGCTCCTTGGCGCGAGCGGAGGCGGGGATAAGGAGAAGCGGCGCGCCCAGAAGCCAGGCGATCGCTGCGAGCTGGATCCGAGGTCCGACGGCCCGACCGGCGGGCCGGGACAACCCCAGCGGGAGGAGTCCTCGCTGAGAACGCGTCGGGATAGATCGTCCGTTCATGGCTCACCTCCCTCCGTTCTGCGTTTCGCCCCGAGGCTTCCCGCCCGGGACGCTTTCCATGATTCCGGCGGTCCGATGGATCGGCGTCAGGATGCGCTCGGCCTGGGTCGTGATCTCTTCGGGGGTGAGCCGGTCGATGCGGTCGAGATACCGGAAGAGGTCGTGCCAGTCGCCGGTCCGCGTCTGGTAGAGCGCGAGCTGGAAGGCAAGGCCGCGGTTGCTCCTGAGCCCCTCGATGAAGTCCGCGCGGGCGCGGTTCCGGTAGGCCCCCAGCTCCTCCGACGTGATCGGCTTCTGCCGGATCCGGGCCAGCTCGGCCGAGAGCGCGTTCAAGAGCGTGTCGGGCGAGACTCCGGGCGCGGGCGCGGCCGTGAACCAGCAGAGATTCGGATACTTCGTGCCCGGAACCCCGGCGCTCGCGGAGACGTTCGTTGCGATCCTCCGTTGTTTGACCAGGCTGGTATAAAGACGCGACGAGCGCCCCGAGGCCAGGATGTCCATGAGCGCGTCCGCCGCCAGATACTCGGGATCGGTGAAGGACGGCCCTCCCCAGTAAGCGGAGATCAGGAGCGGCTGCGCCTTTTCCCGGGTGCGGACGTAGCGTTCGGCCAGCGGCTCGGGCTCGATGGTGGGAACGCCGGGATTCTTCACGCCGGCCGGAACGGCGGAGAAGTACTTTTCGGCCAGCCTCTTCACCTCCTCCGTCTTGACGTCGCCGACGACCGCGATGACCATGTTGGCCGCCGTGTAATGCCCGCGGAAGAACTGCTCCGCGTCCTTCCGGCCGAATGCCTCCAGATCGGAGCGGAATCCGATGACTCCGTTGCGATAGGGATGCGCCGCGAACGCCGCCTCCTGCACTTCCTGGCTGAGCCGTCCCCGGGGCGGGGATTCGACGCGCATCCGCCGCTCCTCGATGACCACTTCCCGCTCCTTGTAGAACTCGCGGAACACCGGATAGGTCATCCGATCCCCTTCCAAGAGGGCCCAGAGCTCGAGCTTGTTCGAGGGCAGGCTGTAGAAGTACGCGGTCAGGTCCTCGGTGGTGAAGGCGTTCAGGTCCTCGACGCCGTTCTCCTCCAGGATCTTCGAGAAGGCGTTCCCGACGACGTACTTCTGGGCCCCGGTTTCCGCGGCTTCGAAGCGGGCCTGCGCCTCCGCCATCCTGGTCGAGTCGGCCCGGTTGAAGATCTTGAGCTGCATCTGTTCCTGGACCTCGGCCCAGGCCTCGTCGACCTTCTGGAGCGCCGCCGCTTCAGCCTTCGGGTCCGTGGTTCCGATCGTCGGAGTGCCCTTGAAGGCCATATGCTCCATCATGTGGGCGATGCCGGTCTTGCCGCACGATTCGTCCGATCCGCCGGCGTCGACCAGGGTCACGAAGCTGAAGATCGGCGCGAAGTGGCGCTCGACCACAAGGAAGGTGAGGCCGTTCTTGAGGCGGAACTCGTGGACCTGTGATTCGACCGGTGACGGCTCGGCGGCCGGCGCCGGCCGCGCGAGCGGAGCGATCGCGGATCCACACGCCAGCATGATCGCGGCGGCGATCGCTCCCCTGGAGTGACGGGACAAGAACATTGCGAAGGTCCTCCTGTCAGCGCGTCCATTCGCCGGCGAAGTCCGAGCCCGCCGATGGGATCCCCGTTGCGGACGGTGGCGCCATGATGCCATGCGCGCCTCCGGATCCGCAACATCGCCGCCGCGGCTTCACAATCCGTCTCAATCCCTCGCCGTTGCATCCAGGTTTGGGCGGCTGGCCGCACGGCGGACAAGGCAATGGTGCCGATTGTGATGATCCGTGCGGCCGGCGGGATGGCGGACGAGGCAACGGGGCCGATCCCGCGATGAGTCCAGATGAGATGGCGCGGAGCAGCCGGCCCGGTCACCGCCCGGCGGCGCCGGTCGCCGGAGTCTCCCACGCGCGGAGCGCGCTCTCGAGCTGATCGCGCATGGGCGAGTCCGGCCGCTTGGACAGGTAGGTGCGCACGTCCGACGCGGCGCTCTTCAGGTCTCCCCGGCGGGCCAGGAGCTGCGCCCGGAGCAGCAATCCGTCGATGTCGTACTGCGGATCCCGGAGCCGGAAAAGGCTGTCGACCACGCCCGCGGCATCGTTCCACCGGCCGGTCGCCTCGAGCAACCGGCCCAGGTTGAACAGATTCACGGGATTCCCGGGCTGGAGACCGACTGCGCTCCTCTGCGCCGCGACCGCTTCGTCCATCCTGCCTTCCTCTTCCAGGAGGTTTCCCAGGTACGAATAGGACTCGGCGTAGTTCGGGTTCAGCTCGAGCACGCGCCGGAACTCCGCGATGGCGGCGTCCCGATCCCCCGACCGATAGAGCGCGATGCCAAGGTTGTACAGCGCGTCCGGCCAGTGCGGCGCCATGGCCACGGCGGTGCGTTGGGCCTCCAGCGCTTCCCGGACCTTCCCTTCCTTGAGGTAAGCAGAGCTGAGGTTCGTGTACATGGCGGCCGACATCGGTCCGGTCTCCTCCGCGATCGGCCGGTGGGCCACGACGACCCCGGCGAGAAGAGCGACCAGGGCGGGGAGCACCGGGCGCAGCTTCCGCGCCCGCACGGCGTCGGCCCCCTCCATGATCGCTCCGGCCGCGAACACGATCAGGAAAGAGACGGCCGGCAGCCGATAGCGCGCGAGGACGAAGAAGAGGCACACGGACAGGAGGTATCCGCCGAGCATCAGGTAGAGCAGAGCCAGCCGCCGCCGCGCCTTCCAGCCGAAGACGAGGCCGGCGAAGGCCAGGGGCAGGAGGATTCCGAACCGCACGGGATTCAGCCGGATCCAGGGCGAATACCGCTGCCAGAACTGGAAGTCCTCGTTGTCCGGCACCTCGTAGCGGTGCAGGAGCAGTCCCAGCTTCCGGACAGTCAGCGCCAGCGCCGGCCCGGGCCGACTCCGGATGGATTCCAGCGCGCGGGCGAACCAGAAGCTCGACGCCGCAGAGGGCGACAGCGGATGGCCGGCGCGGCGCTCCGCCTCCCGCAGGAAGTCCTCCTGCTCGTGCTGCGGATCGGGCCGCACGAAGGACGGCGCCCGATAGATGCCGCTCTTGTTCTCCGGGTTGTTCCCGATGTAGAAGTTCTGGCCGCCCTGGGCCGTGGTCAGCACCCAGTCGCCTCCCGCCACGCGGTTCCGTATGAGCACGGGCAGGAGGACGACGGCGACGCCGGCCGCGAGGGCGACGGCGATGGTCCATCCTCGCGCGCTGATCCGGCCGGCCATCGGGCCGCGCGCGGAGCGGGGGCCGCGCTCGGAGCCGGCCTTTCGTGCGCGTTTCGCCGACTGTTCCGTCGTGGCGCCTGGTCCGGAAGCGCCGTGACCGGACGGCCGTTCCGCACCCGATCCGATGACCGCGCGACCGCCGATCCGCCCGCCCTCCGGAAGAAGGAAGAGCAGCCAGAAGACGATGAGCAGGAACAGGCCGAGGTAGTTGGCGCGGGCCAGGGTTCCGAGCCCGAGCAGGATTCCGGCGAGCGCGCCCCATCGGATCCAGCCGTTCCGATCGGGCCGGTCGACCGCCAGGAGCAGCGCGACCAGGGACGCGTTCAAGAGGAGCACCTCGAGAAAGGTCTTGAGAACCAGGCCGTCATAGAACCAGAACGGGGCGTAGATCGCGGCCAGAACCGCCGCCGCCCATCCGACCCGCGGACTCCAGAGGCGCGTCGCCAGCAGCCAGATCAACGGCACGTTGAGCGATCCCAGGAGGGCCTGGAAGAGGGTCAGGGTCGTCAACCGGTGACCGAAGAACCGGTAGAACACGCCGAGAAAGTAGGGATAGAGCGGATCCTGGTAGAAGACGCCGCGGCCGATCCAATCCCCGGCCGCGATGCGCTGGCCCCACAGGTCATAGGCCTGGCTGTCCACCGGCAGATACTGGAAGAACGGGTTGCTTCGTGTCGCCAGGACGTGGGCGATGCGGAAGAGACAACCGGCGGCGGTCAGCGCAAGGAGCGCGACCCTCCACCGCGGGTTTCGTCCCGCCTGGTTCGCCGCCGTCTGGGCCCGCTTCGCCGGTTTCATTCCGCGGATGATAGCCCGGGAGATCGGGCGGGACCATGATCCAATCCCCGGCTGCCGCGGAGCGCCCTCCGGCGGCGGTGGGAGGATCGTCTCGACCGGTGAGCGCCGGCTCCGGTCAGGAAATCAGTCCCAGCCAGTCCCGGAGCAGGAAGTAGAACCGCCCGATGACCAGGGACACACGGGCCATGACGGTGAAGCCGAAGGAGGCGCCGAAGCCGATCATCACATAGATGATGCCGGTCTGCGCCGCGGTCCGGAGGATCCCTTTGTGCTCCCGCGAGAAGAAGAAGTAGGCCAGGGTGCCGATGACCCCGATCAGGACCACCACCGCCCAGACGCCGGCCATCGGGTGGACGAAGCTGGCGCGGGTCAGCATGGTTCCCTTCATCTGCGGGAAGACCGATCCTTCGAAGGCGACCGGCACCTCATACCCGAGGTAGTACCCCATGAACATGCCGATCGGGATCCGCACCATCCAGGAGATCTTCGGGATGAACCGGGTGAAGTAGAGGAGCCCGATGACGAGCGGGATGATCAGCCAGAAGTTGGCCGGCGACATCGGCTGGAACAGCTCCGGTTTCGGCCCTTGCGTGAACGCGGTCTTGAACGCCGTGCCCAGGGGCTGCAGCACCACCGGCACGATCACCTGGTGGTAGGTGAGGGCGAGTCCGTAAGCGTTGGCCAGCCCGACCGCCAGGTGCTCGGCGAACCGGTAGAAGGGGTTGTCGCGATAGAGGAACGAGAAGATGCACAGGGTCAGGATGACCCCGGCCCAGACCCAGAGATCGTGCGAGAGGTTCATGGGGTCTTCTTCCTCCGGTTGGCGAAGTAGGCGACATTCCCTATGACCACGAAGGCGATGATCAGAAGGTGGGCCGCGGACTGCGCGCCCATGCCTTCCATGGCCCGCGCCCGTCCCACGACATGGTAGTTCTTCCGCAACAGGTTCTCGTACTCGGCCGCCCCCTTCATCCCGCCGAGCATCCCGCAGAGCTGGCGGGTCTCGAAGTAGGGGTAGTAATCCGCCGTGCTCACGGCGGTGGTGCCGGCGCCGACCTTGACCCCGAACTTGGTCTGGGCGAACTGCACGAACCACATCGGCGAGCTGCCGCTCGAAATGGCCGCGATGACGCCGACCTGGTCATAGTTGTGCATCCGCTTCATCAGCGGGAGGTCGGCGGTCTTGAGGTTCCGGTAGGGCTCCGTCGGGTAGATGGCGGCGATGTCGCGTCCCATGCCGAGGATCGGAATGATGGGAGGAGGCTGCCAGCCGAGAAAGACCACGTCCCGGCCGTAGACGATGCTGTCGGCCGAGGAGGCGGCGTGCTCATTGAATTCCGCCATGGTCTTCTCCATGGCGTCGAGCCCGAGCGGCACCCCCTGGGGGTAGAGGCTCAGCATGAGCACCGGCAGCTTCCGGGCGAAGGCATGCCGGAGGAGAGCGATCGTCATGGGATGGTTCTCGGCCTCGGTCTGCGGCGTGTAGTCGATCGAGATCATGAGGCATTGCCGCGACGTATCGATCTGGTCGACCGTGTCGTAGAACCCCTTGGTCATCTTCTGGAGTCCCATGGGCAGCTTCATCGGAAACAGCAGCGGCAGGATGATCGCGGCGGACATCACCAGATAGATGATCCGGCGATCGATCTTGAGGAGGCGGTCCCAGTTCACTTGCCGCCTCCCATCCAGCTCCGTTCCACGCCAGTCAGGATCTTCAAGCTGGTGGCGAGCACGCCCAGGGTCACCCCCAGCTCGATGCCGCGCTTGGAGGCGGTGTTCGGGACGGCCAGGATCCATTGGCTGATGAGTGGCAGCCCCGACCAGATCCGCTCACCCAGAGGCACCTGCCCGAGCATGACGACGAAAGCGGACGCGAGGAGCAGCCCCGCCAGGAGGTTCCGGGCCCGGAAGGAACGATAGGCGGCCGAGGCCATGTAGAAGGCGAGAAGAGCGAAGATGGTCGACTGGAGGGGCACGAGCAGCTTCAGGTAAAGGACGTTGATGTCGAAGTGAAAGTGGCCGATCGAGGTCGGCAGAGGTCCCTTCCCGCTGACGCCGCCGAAGAGGCCGATCACCCCCGCCACGAAAAGGCTGCCCAGCATGACCCAGGAGTGGCGCCAGTGCTCGGCCTTCGTCTGGATCTTGTGGACGTGGTGAACGATCAGGTTCCCAATCCCCAGGACGAGGGCGAAAACGCCGATCGTCCGCAGCCACGCGTCCCTCAGGTACTCGTTGAAGTTCTCCCCTATCGGATGGACGATGAACCGTCCGGTGAAGCCGATGACCCCCATGATGATCAGGAGGACGAGAGGCAGCTTGTCTTTCATGTTCCCCCTCCCCTAGAAGCCCGAAGTGGCCAGGATGCGCGTGCCGTTGACCCCGAAGAGCAGGGAGACGATCGTCCCCACGATGAGCAGGGCGATGAAGACGACCTTGCCCCAGTCCTCCCCCTTGAGCGCCCCAAGCATGAGCGGCTCGCGGGAGAGGTAGGCGGAGGCGGCGTATAGCTCCTCTCCGATCAGGGTGTAATCGCAGGCCACGACGAAGAACGGTAGCTGCGTCGTCATGTCGGTTCCGGCGATCTGGATGGCGCCGGTGGAGGCGCCGGTTTCGGCCAGGATGAGCGCTTCGCCGTAGAACGTGCCGAGGAGGAAGTTGGCCGCAGGCTTTTCCCGCTCCATGATCCCGGAAACCGCCGCCGCGTAGACCAGCGCGTCCTGGACCAGGAAGAAGACGCTGTCGACGTCGTAGGAATCGGGACGTCCGACCTCGACGTAGGCTCCCTTGACGACCTCGCGGGCCACCGTGTACACGATCGGGTCGAAATTCGGGACCAGGATGGCGGTGCCGAAAGTCGCGGTCTTCTTCGCGATCTCTCCGAGAACGTTCAACGTGGCGATGGTGGCGATGTCCGAGATGGACCCGGTTCCCGGAATGAAAAGAACCGGCTTTCCCATCTCGGTGGCGCGCCCCACGGCTTCATCGACCGCTTCGAGCCCGGCGATCTTGCGGATGAAAAGCGGGGCCCCGGAACGCGCCTTCCGGATGAACCAGATCACCATGGCCATGAAGCCCAGGACCGCGATCAGGACTCCGAGCAGATATCCATTGAAGACCTGGGCGCGGCTCGCGGCCGGGTTGCTCGGATCGGAGACGCCTTCGCCGCCGTTCGGCCCCACGGAAATGACCCGATAGCGGAACGGCTGGTTGTCCGCTGGAACCGAGTTGTCCAGGTAGGCCGACTCGCTGGGGCCGGCCGTTCCGACCTCATGGAAGGCGCTGTCCGGCTCGGCCCGTTCCACCCGGTAGCGGATGGAGCCCGAGACCCCCTTCCACTGCACGGTGATGTTCTTGCCGCCGTCGTTGGGGGTGTCCTTGGCCCTGACGTCGGTCGGCGCCGCCCAGACGGCGGGAGGCGCCTTGATTGGGGCCGCGGCCGGGGCCGCCACACGGGACTGCTCCGTGGCGGCCGGATTCGCTGGCGCTGCACTCGCCGGATTCGACTGGGCCGTGGCCGTCCGGGCAAACGTCGCCGCGGCCGTGCTCCCCGAGTGGGGCGCGGCCGGAGGCGAAGAGGCGACCGCCGGGCCCTGGGCCGATCCGAAGAGCAGCGACAGGCCCACGAGCAGCGTCCATCGAATCATCCTCATGGGATGGCTCCTGTCGGTTCAATCCTGGTGAGAGGGCGCGAAAGCGTGGAATCGGATGGGAACGCGCGAATCGGAGGGGAGATCAAGGAACGCCGGAGTGTCCAGCGGCCGGCGGCGGCTGCGAGGCCGACGGTTCCGGCCCTGGGTTCTCCTGCCGCCATGTCCACCGCCCCCCATTTCCTCCGGTCCGGCACCGGTCTACGGCGGTGAGTCTGACCGATGCCGGCGTGCCTATTCAAGAAACAAATGGCTACTTCAAGCGATCCGGGTTCAGGCCTTGGAGCGCTTTCGGGACGAATTCCCCGTCTCGGCGGATCAATTTCCCGTCGAACCGGATCTCCCCGCCGCCGAACTCCGGACGCTGGACGTGGACCAGATCCCAGTGGATGGAGGAGCGATTCCCGTTGGGGCACTCGTCGTAGGAGTTCCCCAGGGCCATGTGGAGCGAGCCGGCGATCTTTTCGTCGAAGAGGGTGTCGAGCATCGCTTCCTTGACGTAGGGATTGAATCCCAGCGAGAACTCCCCGACGTAGCGGGCGCCCGGATCGCGATCGAGGATCGCGTTCAAGCGGTCGGTCTGCGCGCCCGCCTCCGCCTGGATTGCCTTCCCGTTCTTGAAGGTCAGCGCGATCTGGTCGAAGACCAGGCCCTCGAACAGGGTCGCGGTGTTGAACCGGATGGTGCCGTTGATGCTGGTCTTGACCGGCGCAGTAAACAGCTCGCCGTCCGGGATGTTCAGCTTGCCGTCGCACTTGACCGCCGGGAGACCCTTGATCGACAGGGTCAGATCGGTCCCCGGGGCGCGCACCTCCACGCGGTCGGTCGACTCCATCAGCGCCTTGAGCGGATCCATGGCCCGGGACATCTTCGCGTAGTCGAGGGTGCAGACCTGGAAGTAGAAATCTTCGAAGGTGTGCAGCGGCTTCTTGGCGTTCTGCGCCATCGACTCGTTGGGCCAGCGCAGGACGACCCAGCGCGTCTTGGGCACCCGCACCTTCATGTGCACCGGCTGGCTGTAGTGCTGCATCCAGAGCTTCATCTGCCCGCCCGGGACGTCACCCAGCTCCATGGTGTTCGATCCGCAGCGGATGCCGATGTAGCAGTCCATCTCCTTCATGCGGATGAGATCGTAGCGGGCCTGCGCCTTGATCTGCTCGACGTCGGCGTCATGCAGGAAGCGCCGGGTCAGCCGATCGTGCCGGATGTTGGTGTAGACGTGGGCTCCGCCTCGGGTGGCCACCCGGGTGATCTCATGGGTCAGATCCAGGGCGTCGAAACCGATCATCTCGACCAGGACCTTGTCTCCCTTCTTCACGCCGCAGGAATAATGGACCAGAAGCTCGGCCAGCCTGGTGACGCGTGGATCCACGACCCCCTCCTTCCTCTCCGGCCTCGTCAGGATGCGATGGGCACGAACTGCGGGCGCGCGCGGATTCCGCGAATGCCGGGTGCGCCGCGACCGACACTAGGCACAACCCCGCCCAGCGGCAAGGGCATTGGTTGTGGCGCGACTTCTGTGGGCTCAGCAAGCCGAACCTCTGAGCCCTGTTGGAAATGCCGGCATCTGACCGTGAATCGCCGATGAGGCCGTCGGAACGGCACGGCTCTGGCTCGACTCATCCCCCGTGTCGCCCGTTCGACGTCTTCAGAGCCCGGCCAGCGGGGCCGGTACTTCGCCCCGGTCCGAGGCAGCCCCGAAGCCCCGGCGTCCGCGCTCCCGGGGTGTCGGCCCCGTCATCCGCATGCCGGCCGGTCGCTTCCGCCCGCCCCATTGCCCCAATCGACACTGCCGCTTCTATCTGCCTCACTCCGAATGGAGGTACTTCCTCTGGGGGTTCTACCAATCTCCCGCCTGGCCTCGGCCCATCCCTCGCTTCCAGTGCCGGGCTTGCCGTCGCACTTTCACCGCCCGTACCTTCGCCGCCACCTATTGGCTCCATCGCTGGGACCTCTTCGCCCTCATCGCCAGACTCTCCGTCGCCGGAAGCGGTGTCCGCCAGATCGCCCGCTCCCTCGACGTCTCCCACTCCACCGTCGCCCGGCACCTCTCCCGGGCCGGTCGACTCTGTCTCCTCTTCCATCGCCAAATGCTCGCCACCCATCGCCTGAACGAGCCCATCGCCTTCGACGGGTTCGAGACCTTCGAGCATTCCCAGTTCTCCCCCTATCACCTCAACCTCGCGGCCGGCCTCGACAGCTGGTTCCTCTATCACTTCACCGACAGCCCCCTGCGACGCAAGGGCACCATGACGGCCCCGCAGAAGGAGCGCCGCAATGAGCTCGAGGCTACCCTGGGCCGGCCCGATCCCAAGGCGGTGGAGAACGGAGTCCGCGAGCTGATCCAGACCGTGCTCCGGCTGGCGCCGGACGCAACCACGGCCATCGAGCTGCACAGCGACGAGCATCCGGCCTATCCGCGGGCCATCCGCCGGTTGCGCCAGAGGCCCGGGACTCCTCCGATCCGGCACCTGCGGACTCCTTCGACCGCGCCGCGCACTCGGGCCAACGCGCTCTTTCCCGTGAATCTCGCGGATCTGCTTCTTCGCCACTGCCAGGCCGGCCACCGCCGGGAGACCATCGCCTTCGACAAGCGGCGGCAGGGAGGAGTAGAGCGGGCCGCCATCCTCCTGGTCTGGCGGAATGCGATCAAGTGGCAGCGGGAGAGGAAACCCGGCCTGACCGCGGCGATGCGGGCCGGAGTTCTGTCCCGGCGTCTCGGCTGGAAAGATGTCTTTGCCCGCCGGCTCTTCCCTCGGAGGAGCGAGCTGCCCGGCTGCTGGTGGCGCTACTACTGGCGGCGCATCAAGACGCCCGCGTTGCGAGCCGAGCAGACGGAGAATCGAGCGGTCTTCGCGTTCTGACTCGCCGCGGGACATCCTCAGCCACCTCGGCGTCCGGTGCAGGCATGCACTGTGGCCCCTCGGGCCGACCTCTCGGACGGACCGATGGTCGCTGACCAGGTCTCTTATGCCCTCTTATGCCTCGATCTCGGCGTCTCCCCGCTCCAACGCATCACGTCGGTTCCGCGGGCTCACCGGTCACTCAGCTCCGTTTCCCAACATAACTCGCGCCACAACTTACGATCTGGCGATAGACCGCGATCGTCTTCTCCGCCACCGCATCGGGATGAAACCGTGCCAGCGCCTCGCCCCGCGCCTGAGTCCCCGCGGTCGCCAGCAGGCCCGGGTTCTCGTGCAGCCGCCGGATCGCCCGGGCGCAGCCGGAGACGTCTCCGAAGGAATAGAGGAGACCGGTCCGACCGTCCTGGACCATGTACGGCACTCCACCGACGCTCGAGGCCACCACCGGCAGCCCGCAGGCCATGGCCTGGGCGATGACCTGGGGCGAGGTCTCCTCCCGCGAAGACAGGAGAAGCATCTCCGCCCGGCCATACTCCTCCCGCAGCGCTCCTTCGCTCAGGGATCCGGTCAAGGTCACCGACTCCGCCAGGCGATTCGCCTGCACCGCCTCTTCGATCTGCCGCACGCATCCGGGATCGGGAAGAGGCCCGGCGATGACCAGGCGCATCCGGCCGTCCTGGGCGGCGACGTTTTCCCGAGTCGCCTCCGCCAGGGCGCGCACCAGATCGGGGACGCACTTGCGCGGGACCACGGTGCCGACAAACAGCAGCCGCCCCCGCTCCGGCCGACGGTCCAGTCCAAAGAACGCGGGATCGATCGGGTTTTCGATCGGATGCTTTCGGGCCGTGAGCAGCGGCCCGTAGGCCTTCTCCAGGTAGGGAGAGATGAGGATCATGTCACCCGCGCGTCGGAAGACCTCGCGCTCCGTCCGATCCAGGAGCCATTTCTTCAGCCCGCCGGAAAGATCGAGGGCATTCCGTCGCAGAAGGCGGCTCTCCACGTGAATGACGCCGTGGGGCGTGACCACGCAAGGCAGCCGGCTCTGAACCGAGGCCAGACCATGGCGATCCTGTCCCTGCCCGTGGACGACGTCGGGATGAAGCGCGCGGATGACGCGCACGAGGCGCGGGGCATCATGGAGCCGGCACGTGGCCAGCCGCGGCAGAGGGAGTCGGGGCACGAAGTGAACGTGAAGGGCGCCGATGCGCCGATCGCAACCGGCCGCGCCGCGAGCGGCACAGATCACGTGACATTCCACGTCCTCATGACGCGCCAGCGCATGGGCGAGCTGATGCGTCACCGACTGCACTCCGCCCTGATCGATCTCGTCCTCCCGCAGCGGGTACTCGCCGACCAGCGCCACCCGGAGCCTTGGCCGCGTCAGGCCCTCCTGGCGCGACGGCCGCCCGAGGCTTGCTCCCCGTTCCGGATTCATGTCCGGTTATCGGCGCCGAAGAACGCGGCGGTGCGGCGCAGCCCCTCCCGGAGATCGACCGTTGGACTCCACCCCAGAGAGCGCAGGCGTGAGATGTCCCCGGAAAGGACGTCGATGTCCCCCTTCCAGGAGGGCAGACCGAACCGGACCTGCGTCCTGGTCAGTCCGAGGGTTTCGAGAATCAAAGCGGTCAACTCGCGGATGGTGATGGTCTGACCGCCGGAGAGGTTGAGCACGAGAGGGGACGGAGCCGGCACTTCCGCCGCCAGCACGAGCGCCTCCACCGCGTCCGAGACGTAGCAGTAGTCACGCCGCTGCTCCCCCGACCCAAGGACGTCCAGGTGCTCGGGATCGGCTTGGAGCTTCCGGATCAGGTCATGGATCACGTACCGCGGCTGCCGGGGACCGTAGGTGTTGAAGATGCGCACGAGCGACACCTCGAACTCGAACACCTGGGAGTAGGCGAAGATCAGGCGATCGGCCGCCAGCTTCGAACCTCCGTAGGGGGAGATCGGATCGCACGGATGGTCCTCGGAAACCGGAATCTTCCGCGGAGAGCCATAGACCGCCGCCGTCGAAGCCTGCACCAGACGCCGGACGCGGTGGCGGATGACGGCGTCGGCCAGGTTGTAGCTTCCGACGGTGTTGGTGCTGAAGTCGTACGCGCGATCCTCGACGGAGGCCGGAACGGACGCGTTCGCCCCAAGATGGAAGACGATTTCACAGCCGGAGACCGCGGCATCCACGGCCGCCGGGTCACGCAGATCGCCGAGGAGGAATTCCACCAGGTGGCGGACGTCCGAGAGGTTCCTCTCGTTCCCGGATTGCAGGTTGTCGAACACCCGCACCTGTGCGCCGAGCGCCACGAGGCGATCCACCAGATGGGACCCGATGAAGCCGGCCCCCCCGGTCACAAGAACCATTCGTCCCCGCCAGTCGAGCTCCAAGCCCATGATCCGAGCCCCCTTGCAGACCTGCGCGTCAAGCTGTGATCCCAACCGCAGGAAGCCTAACAAGAGGCCGTGGACGAGGCAATTCACAAAGGCCGAGCCCAGCCCGCATGATTCATGGACCTCCTGCTGCGGCAGGAGATCTGCCGGCCATGACTGCGATGCGCTTGCCCTCACTCCTCGACATATTGCAGGGAGCATGCCTGCCTCTGTCGGCTGGCGTCTTAGCCCCATCCGACCCTGCACTCCTCGACATACCCGAGGGAGCATGCCTGCATCTGCGGGCGGCGCCCGCCGGTGCCTTCCGGACATCTCCGGTGCCTCGCGACGGGCGATCACGAACCATCGGGGCCGCGTTCGATGCGTTATCCGGAGCCGGCAGGATCGTTCTAAGAGTTCGCAAGGAAGGGCCGCACCGGCGAGTTGCGGCGGGCCCCGCTCGCACCGGCGGTTGGTCTTGGGAAGCCTCGTCGGTTCAGGATAGGAACTCGGTGCTGCTACTTGACCACGACCAGCCGGTGGACCGGCCGCCGGTCCAGGCGCAGGAAGTACACACCGTTGGAAACGGCGCGCCCTGAGAGGTCGCGGCCGTCCCAGTCGACGGACGCCGGACCGGTGCGGAAGCGCTGGACGAGGCGACCCGAAACGTCCACCAGATCCAGCCATCGGGGGCCGCTCAGAAGCGGAGGCAGCAGGATCCGGGCCCCGGTGCTCATGGGGTTCGGGATCACCTGGATGCTGCCGGCGGTCAGAGGCCCGGGCCCGGAGGCGGGATTGAACTGGATGAGGGCCGTCCACAGCGTGAGGGTGTTCCCGTCCAGCCGCATCCAGAGCGGACGGACCTCGCCGCTCAGCGCGGAGATCCCGATGTAGTCCCCGAAGAACACGTTGGCGTTCGGCGTGAAGGGACTGGCGCTGATCTTCTCGTTGAGAAAGC
The DNA here is from genome assembly GCA_963833505.1 of Candidatus Eiseniibacteriota bacterium. GTDB lineage: Bacteria > Eisenbacteria > RBG-16-71-46 > CAIMUX01 > CAIMUX01 > CAWHYG01. The sequence goes on from CAWHYG010000006.1 coordinate 187,412, forward strand.
TGGCGCCGCCGTCGATCGACACGGCCAGATCGACGTCGGTCGCGGTCGAACCGGGATGCTCGCGGCGATCGTAGAAGACGACGTAGATCGTGCCGTCGGCAGGATCGACGTCCATCCAGGGAAAGAACTGGTCCGCGCCGTTCCCGACCGGATCATTGTTCACGCGGGTCCGCGGTCCCCAGGTGACGCCACCGTCGTCGCTCGAGATCAGCCACACGTCGATGTCGCCGTTCCGGTCATCCGACCAGAGCACGTAGAGCCGGCCTTGATGCGGCCCGGCGCTGAGGTCGGTCTTCGTTTCCGGCAGGCCGTTGCAGCGGTAGATGCCGGGAACGTTCAGATCCCATCCGCCCGGCTGATCGGTGATGACGCGGTCCGTTCCCCAGGACTGGCCGGCGTTGGTGGAATGGTCGAATTCGATGCCGCGCGGGCCGGACCAGGCCAGGTAGACGGTCCCGTCAGGGCCGATCGACGGCACCGCGCCCTGCACGGCGTTGCTCGAATCGACTCCGCTGCCCCCCCGGTCGCTGACCCGGAGTGGCGTTGAGAAGGTCAGCCCCCGGTCGGTGGAATGCGAGAAGTAGACCTGGGTGCTGTCGGCGGGATTCCGGCTGTCGTAGACGTCGAAGTGCGTCCAGGCCACGTAGACGTACCCGCGGTGCGGGCCCTGGGTCCAATCCACCGCCGTCCAGTCCTTGTCCTCGAAAGGCGCGCCGCTGTCGTGCTGGATCACGGCCGTTCCCTGCGACCGCCAGTCCACGCCGCCGTCGGTCGAGCGATTCACGAAGATGCCCGCATGGGTATAGGTTCCGATGAAGGAGTAGTAGGCGTACCCTTCCGGCCCGAACGCGATCACCGGATCACCGAGATCGTACAGATCCGGAAGGTGCCCTTCCGACCACGTCGACCCGGCGTCGAAGCTGGGGTAGTAGAGGTAGCCCTCGGACTGGGCCACCCCGAGCACGTTTTCCGGATTCGTCGGATTGATGCCGATGGCGGTCTCTTCCGGGTTGTTGGCCTGGACGTTCACCTTCACGTTCGGGTAGGTCTGGGCGCGAGCCGGCGCGGCGGATGAGAGCAAGGTCAGGGTCAGGGTCAGGGCCAGGGTCGGGGCGAGGATCCGGGTCGGGGTCAGGGCCAGAGCCACCACGATTCGCGCTCGGCCGAGGAATCGCGTCTGGAGCGGCGTCGAAACCACGCCTTCCGAAGAATCCGTCCCCGGGATCGCCTTCATGAATGCACCTCCGCTTCCAGAGAACAGGGGCGCTGCGGACCCCGTAGTATACCCGATTCTGCGCCCTTGATGGGGCCCGAGAACGGCCGTTACTCTCATCCGAGTCAGCGGGGCAGTCGGGAAGAAAGGGGGGACGAAGCATGATGCGGGAATCCAGGCATCCCTTCGTGTTCGCATCCGAGATTCTCGGCTCCCGGGTCACCGATACCGCCGGGCGGCGCCTGGGAAAGATCGTCGACCTGGTGGCTTCCGCGGGCGAGCCCTATCCCTCGATCAACGGTCTGCTCATCCGGTTGCGGCAGGGGAGCCAGAAGATCGCTCCCTTGCCCGCGAACCAGGCGCGAACCGCTGCGCGGGATTCCGGGCCCGCGCAAAGGAGGCCCGCTTCCGGGCTCCAGGGATGGCTCAAATCGGGCCGGCATGGGTTTGCGGTCGATCCGGCGAGTCTCCGCGAGTACCGCCTCGAAGCGAGCGAATTCCTGGTGCGGGACCTGCTCCTCGACCAGCAGATCGTCGACGTGGAGGGCGCGAAGGTCGAGCGGGTGAACGACGTCCAGATCCTCCTCGCGGAGCGGCCCTGGATCGTCCATGTGGACGTCGGCCTGACCGGGCTCCTTCGCCGGCTGGGCTTCGAAGGCTTCCTTCGCGCGCTGCTGCGGCCCTTCGGGCGCCCGCTGGAGAACGAGCTGATCTCCTGGAAGTTCGTGCAGCCTCTGGCCGAGACGAACGAACCCGGCCGCCCCATCCGGCTCAAGGTCGAGCACGCGCGGATCCATGATCTCCATCCGGGCGAGATGGCCGACATCCTCGAGGATCTCGGGCGTGACGAGCGCGCCGCCATCGTCCACTCCCTGGGCCCGGAGGCGGCCGCCGACGCCCTCGAGGAAGCCGAGGACGACGTTCAGGCGGCGGTGATCTCCCAGCTCGATCCGGAAGTCGCGGCTGACATCCTCGAGGAGATGGATCCCGGCGAGGCCGCCGACATCCTGACCAGCCTGCCCGACGCCCACTCCGAGCAGATCATCGCCGAGGTGGATGAGCCCGAGCGCGAGCAGCTCGAACAGCTCATCGCGTACGAGGAAAAGACCGCGGCCGCCCTGATGACCCCGGAGTTCGTCTCGGTCGGGCCGGAGGCCACGGCCGAAGAGGCGCTCGCGGAGGTCCGCCGGCAGGCGGCCGAGATCGAAGCGATCTACTACGTATACGTCTTGAGCGGCGATCGACGGCTGATCGGCGTGACCACGCTCCGTTCGCTTTTCCGCTGCAGTCCCGGCGAGAAGGTGAGCGAGATCATGGAGACGCGCCTCGTCACGGTGAAACCGGAGGCGGAGCCGCGGGAGGTCGCGGAGATCTTCCTCAAGTACTCGTTCCTGGGTTGCCCGGTGGTCGATCCGGACGAGAAGATGCTCGGCGTCATCCTGATCAAGCACGCCTTCGACGAACTGCTTCCGGAGTTCCGGCGTGAGGCGCATGCGTGACGGAGGCGCGGGGAGACCGCGGACCGGGATCCGTTGACGGAACTGCCATGACCGGGGAGGCGGCGGCCGGCTCGAAAGGCCGCGGGAGAATCAGCCGGCGGCGCCATCTCTTCCGGCGCCTGTCCCTTCGCCTCGGCGTGTTCTTCGCCGTGCTCGGGCCGGGGATCATCACGGCCAACGTGGACAACGACGCCGGCGGCATCACCACCTACTCCCAGGCGGGCGCGCGCTTCGGGCTGGCGACGCTCTGGGTCTTCCTGCCTCTCTGCGTCGCTCTCATCGTGGTCCAGGAAATGGCCAACCGCATGGGCGTGGTCACGGGCAAGGGACTCTCCGACCTGATCCGCGAACGCTTCGGAGCCCGGGTGACTTTCTACCTGCTCCTGGGTCTTCTCCTAACCAACTTCGGAAACATCCTGGCTGAGTTCGCCGGAGTGGCCGCCGCCGGAGAGATCTTCGGGATCCCGCGTCTGGTTTCGGTGCCGCTGGCCGCGCTCTTCGTCTGGGGCATCGTGCTCCGCGCCAGCTACCGGACGGTGGAGAAGGTCTTTCTCGTGGCCTGCGTCTTCTACGTGAGCTACATCTTCGCCGGGCTCTACAACCACCCGTCGACCGGCGAGATCGGGCGCGCCCTGGTCGTGCCGCACTGGACGCGAAGCACCGGCTATCTGATCATGCTGATCGGACTCGTCGGCACGACCATCGCCCCCTGGATGCAGTTCTACCAGCAGGCCTCGGTGGCGGAGAAGAATGTGCGGGTGAAGGACTACGCCTTGTCCAGGATCGACACCATCGCCGGGTGCATCGCGGTCAACGTGGTCGCGATCTTCATCGTGGTGGTCTGTTCGACCCATCTCCATGCCCGCGGGATCCGCATCGAAACCGCCGCCGACGCCGCCCGTGGACTCGTCCCCCTCGCGGGCCGCTACGCCGCCGGCCTTTTCGCCTTCGGCCTCTTCAACGCGTCGGTCTTCGCCGCCAGCATCCTTCCGCTCTCCACCGCCTACACCATTTGCGAAGGCCTGGGCTGGGAATCGGGCGTCAACAAGACCTTCGGGGAGGCGCGGCAGTTCTACGCGCTCTACACCGCGCTCATCATCGCCGGCGCCGGGCTGATCCTGCTGCCGGGGATCTCCCTTCTCGGGATCATGTACGTGAGCCAGGTGATCAACGGAGCTCTGCTCCCCTTCGTCCTCTACTTCATGCTTCGCCTGATCAACGACCGGCGGATCATGGGCGGGTACACGAACTCGCTCTTGTACAACGTGATCACGGTCGCGCTCGGGGCGAGCCTGGCGGCTTTGGGGATCGCGTCGGGGTTCCTGTCGATCTTCTCGGGCTGACCGCCCGGGACCCCGGCTCCGCGTAGAACATCGGCTCCGGCGTTCCGCGCCGGGCGAGATCCGCCGGGAAGGATCGCTGCCGCCCATATGGACGTAGGTCGACGGGTTCTTGACGCCTTCGGGCCGGCAACGCTCCTCGTCTGCCCCCGGCGAGATCCATTGTTGTGCGACGCCGGATGGACAGTGTCTCGCTCTCATGGAATCCATACTCGGCGACATTGAAAGAGGTTCTTTCTGAGCGGGCGCCTGACTGCCACTAGTCAATCCCATGAGGGTCCGGCGCGGGCTTCGGTAGACGGAGGGCCCGGTGGACGGCTGGATGCGCCGAGTTGCCCCGAGATTCGGGATCATGTATGATTTCGCCGGTTTCTTTCGCGTCAGGAACGGCCTCTTGTCGGAGGTGCTGTCATGCTGGTGTCATCCGGATTGGTCAGGCGAACAACCCCCGAACGGCGCACTCCTCGTGATCCCGGCTCCAGGCCCAACCGGGTCGGGGGAGCAGTAGCCAGAGCGCTGCCATGCGCGCTCCTCGTCCTGTCGGCCGTCTTGTCGGCTGGGACTCTTCCCTTTACGCTTCCCCGGTCGGCGCGGGTACGGCTCGAGGTCTTCGACGTGGCGGGCCGCCTGGTGCGGCTGGTTCTGGATGGTCAGCTGCCCCCCGGGAGGCACGCAGCGACCTGGGACGAGTTGGACGGAGGAGGGGCGCGGGTCGCGCACGGAGTGTACTTCTATCGATTCCGGTCCGCCCTCTGTGCCAACATCCAGTGAGACACTTTCCCCCTCGGGTTTAGTGTAGAGGGCATGGAGGTCTTGTCATGGAGAAGAGGAGTTCCAGGAGAGCCGGGAATCTTGCCGAGGTAAGTCGCCCGGAGCGTAGCGGAGGGCGACTTACCTCGGTCGCGCCCGTCCCTCTCCCCGGTCCGGATCCAGAGGTTTGCGCCAAGGCGACCCGACGCCGGTTCACGAAGGAGTACAAGCTCTCGATCGTCCGCCAGGCCGACGCCTGCCGCGAGCCGGGCGAGATCGGGGCGCTTCTGCGACGGGAGGGGCTCTACTCGTCGGTCCTCAGCGCCTGGAGGAAGCAACGGGACGAGGGAGCGCTGGTCGGTCAGGGACGGCGTCGCGGCCCGAAGTCGAAGCGACCGGACCCGCGCCTCATCGAGTTGGAGCGTGAGAATCAGCGGCTGCGGCGCGATCTGGAGAAGGCCCATTCTGGTGATCGAGCTCCAAAAAAAACTTGCGACCGCCCTGGGAATCCCGGTCTCCGAGCCTCGGCTCGAAGGGAACAAGCCGTGATCGCCGTGCGTGAAGCCGCACCGGCTCTCGGGGTGGAGCCGTCCTGCACGGCCGTCGGGCTTTCACGGGCCACCTTCTATCGACACACGCGCGTCGCCCAGGTCTCTTCACCGCCGACTCCGGCGCGGCCTGAACGGGCCCCACAGCCGCGCGCCCTGGCTGCGGACGAACGAGCCACCGTGCTCCAAGTGCTGCACTCCGAGCGCTTCGTCGACCACTCTCCGGCCGAGATCCACGCCACGCTCCTTGAGGAAAAGACCTACCACTGCTCGGTGCGCACGATGTACCGGATCCTGGACGCCGCCCAAGAAGTCCGCGAGCGGCGCGACCAGCTTCGCCATCCCGCCTACACCAAGCCGGAACTGCTCGCGACCGCACCCAATCAGGTCTGGTCCTGGGACATCACCAAGCTTCTCGGACCCGGCAAATGGACCTACTTCTACCTCTACGTCATCCTCGACATCTTCAGCCGCTACGTGGTCGGCTGGATGCTCTCGCACCGCGAGCAGCGGAACCTGGCCAAGCGGTTGATCCTCGAGACCTGTGTGAAAGAGGGGATCGAGCCGGGACAACTCACTCTCCATGCCGATCGCGGTCCGGTCATGACCTCGAAGACGGTCTCGCAGCTTTTGGCCGATCTCGAAGTCACCCGCAGCCACAGTCGGCCCTACGTCTCCGACGACAATCCGTACTCCGAAAGCCAATTCAAAACCATGAAGTACCGGCCCGATTTTCCTGACCGATTCGGGTCGTTCGATCGGACCCGCGCCTTCTGCGCCCCGTTCTTCAACTGGTACAACCGCGAGCATCACCACTCCGGGATCGCTTTCCTAACCCCCGAGGCCGTCCATCGCGGGCGGGCCGAGGAGGTTCTCGCGACCCGCCAGGTGACGCTCGACCTCGCCTACGCCGCTCACCCTGAGCGGTTCGTCCGTCGTCCACCCCAAGTCTCCAGGCCCCCGGAGGCAGCCTGGATCAACCGGCCCGACGAAACCCCGGCGACCGCGGTCACGCCGTCGCCGGAAGAAGTGGCTCACTAAATTCATGCAAAGGGTGTCTCATTGTGGTTGACACGTTCCGCCGAGTTCGGCGACGTCACCCGGCGCGTTGTGGTCCTGCACTGATCGGGAGGCTCTATGCGCAGCGTGAGGTGTACGACCGGGAGCACCGCCGGAGGCGCGTCGCCCGAAGCGGCGATCGGCGTGAGCCCTCGGGTTCGAGTGCGCTGGCGGTCAAACAGGGGCGTCCGGATCAGGACGAAGAGAGCATGGCCGTTGCTGGCCTGGCTCGTCCTGCCACTCGCCGGCGGGTGCATCGACATCACGATTGTTCAGTCGCTCCATCCTCTCTATTCGGATCACACGGCGGTTTTCGATTCGACCCTGTGTGGCCGTTGGGCCATGAAGGGGAATCCTGATTCCACAACCTGGGAAGTGCGGAAGGAGGCGGATCACTATCGATTGATCTGGGCCGACACCGGCGACTTCCGGCACCCGATGGAATACGACGCGCGATTGGTCCGGCTTTCCAACCATGAGTTCCTCGATCTGTCCGTGCCGGAGGAGTCCGGCGACGTCGACTATGTGGATTCCGTCCGCAACCGGGAAGTCCCTGGCTTCGCCTTGTGTCCTGTTCACTTCCTGCTGGGGATCCAGAGAACCGGCGGTGGCTTGGAGGTCTCCAGCCTGGACGACCAGTGGATCGAGTCCGTGATCAAATCCGGTCCGACGACGGCTGGAGCCGCATTTTTCCTGAACGAGGGCTCCCTTCTCCTCACGTTGGACACCCCACAGCTCCAGCAGTTCGTCTCGTCCCTTTCTGAAGACAAGGGCCTGTCGACCTGGGGCGGCACCTGGGTGCGGACTCCGTTTTTTCACCAGCGGCGAACTCACTCCCGACATCCTGCCTCAATCACGAAGCGGACGTGACCCGCGGGCGCTCCGGCGCCGGGTCGGCCTTCCCGAGCATCGGCTGGAGAATCTGGAGCGCGCTGCGGGGCCCGAAGGGCCGCGGATGAGATCACGGCACCCAGAAGGCGGCCCGGGCTCGCTGACTGAGAGCCCGGGCCGCCTCGTCGGTTCCACTTCGGGCGGGCGCCCGCCGGCGCGCCCCCCCGCGGGAGATCAGTGCTTCTTTGCGCCCAGCAGCTTCCGGATGCGGCTGATGCCCTCCTGGATGTCCTCGGTCGAGGACGCGTAGGAGAACCGGATGTGCTGCCCCTCGTCCGGCACCCGCGGCCCGAAATGGATGTCGGCCAGGCACGCGACGCCCGCTTCGTAGAGCAGCAGCTTGCGCAGCTCCTCGGAGTCCTTCGCGCCGAGAACCTTGCAGGCCTCGGTGACGTTGGGCCAGACGTAGAAGGCGCCGCCGGGCTTGAGGCAGGTGAAGCCGGGCAGGCTGTTCAGGCCGTCCACGATGACGTCGCGGCGCTCCTTGAAGGTCTTGACCATCTTCTGGATGTCGTCCTGGGGTCCGGTGAGCCCCTCGACCACCGCCTTCTGGCAGACGTGCGGCGCGCAGGAGTCGGTGTTGGTGATGAGGGTGCCCATGTGCGGCGCGAGGAGGCGGTTCGCCATGTAACCGATTCTCCAGCCGGTCATGGCGAAGGTCTTGGAGGCGCAGTCCACGATGATGGTCCGGTCCTGCATGCCCGGCACGCTCGCGATGCTCTCGAAGCGACCGTCGTAGACCATCTGGGAATAGACCTCGTCGGCGTAGACCCAGATGTCGTGCTTCTGGCAGAGCGCGGCGATCTCGGCCAGCTCGCCCTTGGACAGCAGGCCGCCGGTCGGATTCTGCGGCGAGTTCAGGATGAGAAGCCGGGTGCGATCGGTGATCTTCGCCTTCAGCTCATCGATGCTGAAGTTGAAACCCTTGCTCTCCCGGAGGTAGAGCGGGACCGGCACGGCGCCTTGGGCGCGGATCATCGACTCATAGATGGGGAATCCGGGATTGGGGAAGATGACCTCGTGCCCCTTGCCGTACTCGGTGGTGCAGAAGATGGCGTGGGCGATGAACGGCTTGCCGCCGCACCCGATCACGACCCAATCCGGCTCCACCGTGATGCCTCGTGACCGGGAGAAGGACTCGGCAACCGCCTTCCTGAGCTCGGGAATTCCGGGCGACGGCGTGTATCCGTGAAAGCCCTTGTCGATGGCGTCCTTGGCGGCCTCGCAGATGTTCCTGGGTGTCGCGAAGTCCGGCTGCCCGATGCAGAAGTTCTTGATGTCCTTGCCCGTGGCCTTGAGCTGATTGACCTCCTTGAGGACGACGAAGGCGTTCTCGGTGCCCAATTCCAGAATCCGATTCGACAAGTCTTTCATAACCCACCTCCCGTTGTGCCGTCCCAACCCATACCCCCCGCCGGACTCATCGGTCCGTCGGAAACCCAGGATCCATGGTACCACACGGGTCGCCGGCGCGCCACTCCGGGACGGCTGCAACCACGCCCGGCGAGGCGCGCCGGGCGCTTCCCGAAGGGCGCACGCGGTCCTCGCGGATCTGGGTCTGGGATCACCTCGAATCCTTCGGGTCAGCGGCGCCGTCTGCGAGGCACCACCGGCCCGGTGCGGGTCCTGGGTGAGTCCGAATGGATCCACCGAGCCGGTCCGGGTCGTGGATGACTTTGAACGGACCCACGGCCCGATCCGGCGCTCCTTGACCGCCGCCGAGTCCCTCCCCTACGCTCGCCGAACCAATGCCCCCAATCGAGGCTCCAGGACATCCGGAAGCGAGGGTGCTCATGAACTCCCCGAGCGACGTGTATTTCCGGCGCGTTCCCGACGGGCAACCGGCCGTCTGGAAGGATGTGGTCGCAGGACTTCTGGACGCGATCGATCTGCGCGGCGTAGCCGGCCGGGGCGACCGGGTCGCCATCAAGGTGCACGTCGGAGAGCCCGGCCTGACGACGGCGCTCCCCTCGGAGGTGGCCGGCGCGGTCGCGAGCCGACTCCGCAGCGCCGGCGCGTACCCGTTCTTCACCGACACCTCCGTCCTCTATGAGGGACGCCGGAGCAACGGCGTCGGGCACACGGAGGTGGCGGACGAGCACGGATTCAACCTCGTCCACGCCGGAGCGGTGTTCATCCCGGCCGACGGGCTGGCCGGCAACCTCGAGGTGGAGGTCCGGATCGAGGGAAGGCACTTCTCGCAGGTCGGCATCGCCGAGGCGATCGCCCAGGCCGACGGCGTGTTCGCGGTCTCGCACCTGACCGGACACATGCTGTCCGGATTCGGCGCGACGCTGAAGAACCTCGGCATGGGCTGCGCCTCGCGGAAAGGCAAGCGGCTCCAGCACAGCAGCACCAAGCCGTTCGTCAAGGAAAAGGAATGCGCGGCCTGCGGGCGATGCGTGGAGCACTGCCCCACCGGCGCCCTCCAGCAGAACGGAGGCCGGACGATCCTCGACGAGGCCGTCTGCAGCGGGTGCGGCGAATGCCTGGCGCATTGCCCTTCCGACGCCATCGGTTTCCGCTGGGATGCAGGCTCGGCCGACATGCAGGAGAAGATGGTCGAACACGTCGCCGGCCTGATGCGGGCGGTCAAGGGCCGGTTGGTCTGCCTGCTCGGCCTCGTCAACCTGACGCAGCACTGCGACTGCTGGGCGCCCGGCTCGCCGCGCGTGGCAGCGGATGTCGGGTTCGCCTTGTCCTTCGACCCGGTCGCGCTGGACCAGGCTGCGATCGACCTGGTCCGGGACGCATGCGGACAGCCGCTGGATCGCCTGGCCTGGCCCGAGCTCGACGGCACCCGGCAGCTCTCCTATGCGGAGACTCTCGGGCTGGGCAGCCGTCGCTATAGTCTCGTGACGGTCTGAGAGGACCGGGATCCGCGCGATCCGCATCCCGGGAGGTGACCTGATGGTTTCAAGAAGCGGTCATGATCTCACGCCGCTCAGCGCAGAGGAGGTGGAGCGGCTCGCTCGGGACCTGACCCCCGAGGAGCGCAACATCCTGCTGGGCCGCGGCACAGAAGCCCCATTCTGCGGAGCGCTCCTGGACAGGCACGAGCCGGGGACCTACGCCTGCCGGTTGTGCAGGTTGCCCCTCTTCTCCTCCGAATCCAAGTTCCACTCCGGCACCGGCTGGCCCAGCTTCTTCGAGTCGATCGATCCCGATCACGTGCGCGAGAAACGCGATCTGAGCCATGGCATGGTGCGGACCGAGACGCTTTGCGCCCGCTGCGGCTGCCATCTCGGCCACGTGTTCGAGGACGGTCCGCCCCCGACCGGGCTTCGCTACTGCATGAATTCCGGGGCGCTGACCTTCCAGCCCCGGAGGAGCGAGCCGCCAACCGCTGTCGGAAGGCAAGGAGTCGGGTAGCAGCCCACGCCGTCCCCCTGGTAGGTCCCGGGCAGCGCATCGCACCCGGCACGGGTGAGGAGTCGACAGCCGCGGTTCGGAGGGCAGCAGGCTCCAACCGGCTCCGGCGCGGTACACCCGGCCCCATTGGCCCCGATCTGCATCGCCGACAAAGTGGCCGCTACACCCACTCGATCCGCGGCGGATTCCGCTTCGGGGGACCGTCGGGGCGCACGTCGGGATGGCCGACGATCGCGGCCACCATCAGCTCGTGGCCCTCCGGCAGGCGGAGCAGGTCCCGTACCGCCGGGTCCTGCCGGACCAGCATGAGCCAGCCCATGTAGCAGGTGCCGAGCCCCATCCCGTGAGCCGCCAGGAAAAGATTCTCGGCCGCCAAATGGCAATCGGCGATGGCCAGGGGAGACTGCGGGTCGGCGGAGATGGCGATCAGGGCGGGAGCGCCGTAGAAGATGCTGTAGGCGGGATCATTGATCCGCTCAACCATGCCCGTGCGGGACTCGAGCATCTTCTGCATCTCCGGCGTCCGCAGGAATGCCGTCGCGATGGCATCCAGCCTATTCAGGGCGGGCGCCGAGGTCACCACGGTGAAGGCCCAGGGCTGGGCGTTCATCGCGCTCGGAGCGAGCACCGCCAGGTTGATCAGCTCCTCCAGCTCCCCCTTCCGGAGCGGCTCGGCCGTGTAGGAACGAACGCTCCGGCGCGTCTTCATGGCCTCCAGCAAGTCCTGCATCGAACTCCCCCTTTTGATTGAGATTCTTCGAGGATGGCGTTCCGGCTCAAAACCGGCTGAGCATACCACGGCCGCGGGCGCCGATTCCGGGCGCAGCGGATGAGGAGCACCCGACGTCCCCGCGGGGTCATCGACCGATGAGAGCGGGCCGGAGCCACGGACGCGGATCCCGAGAAGGACCGTCAGGAAAGCGGCTCCTGTTCGCGCAGCTTCCGGAAGAACTCCTTCATCAACGCGCTCGCTTCCTCGGCCATGACGCCCCCGCGCACCTCGTAGCGGTGATTGAACCCGGAGACGTCCTGAAGCCGCACCCGGGATTCGAGCCCGCCGAACTTGGGCTCGGAGGCGCCGTAGATGACGCTCGCGACCCGGGCGAGAAGCAGCGCTCCGGCGCACATGACGCACGGCTCGGCCGTGACGTAGACGATCGCGCCCGGAAGCCGGGACGTCCCGACGGTGGAGGAGGCGGCCGAAATGGCCAGCATTTCCGCGTGCGCGGTGGGATCTCCCGACGACTCCACCCGATTCCAGCCGCGGCCGATAATCCGGCCCTCCAGGATCACGACGCAGCCGACCGGCACCTCATCGGATTCGAAGGCGATCCGGGCCTGTTCCAGGGCCCGGCGCATCCAGCGCTCGTCCTCCTCGCGGATCGGCACCGGCAATCGCTCCGCCGGCGTCAAGTCCGCGACGGACCGCGCCGCCGCGGGTTTCGCCCGCCTGCGCCCGCCGGACCGCGGCCGAGCGCCGGCGCCGCGCGCGACGGCATCAAGCGGGGGTCTTGGGAGGGAACGCCTGGATCAGCGCCTGCATCGCCTCAGTGGCGACCTCCTCGGGCGGAGGCGGATCCGGCGTCAGCGAGTTGGGTCGCTCGACCCGCGAGGCGCCGGAGGGATCGGTATAGATCGCGGTGCCGCTTTGTTGCGGGGTGTACTTCATGGACTCCTTGCGCTGGATCTTCTGGGCCTCCCACGCCAGGGTGCCGTTCTTGGCGCTGTAGATCGCGAGCCGCAGGGTCACCTGGGTCGAGGAGGTGTTCTCGATCTCCCAATCCGCCTTCTGCGTCTTCCAGTCGCCGAGGTCGCCGAAGATCAAACCGTCCACCGAGAGCTTGGCGCAGAGCTGCTGCACCAGGAACTGGTCGGCGACCCGCGAGTCCTTCCAGACCCCTTCGACCTTGTCAAACAGATCGCTCGCGTCGGCCGCGCCCGCCCGCGCCCTGGCGTCGTCCTTCGCGACGATGACGAACCGGTCCTGGTCCCTTTGCAGCTCGTCATCGACGATTCTCTCAGCCGTCTGGCGGACGGTCTCATCCGCTCCGGAGGAGCCGACGCAAACGAACGCCAGGGTCTTGATGCCGAGCGCGTCCCAGTCAGGTGAGACGGTCGCGTTGGCGGCCTGCGCGCCGGGAGCCGCCGTGTGCGCGCATCCGCCGTTCAGCCAGGGAATCAGCGCCAGACCGAGGAGCGCCGCCGGTAACCAGACCGGGAGCCCGCGCCGCGGGCCGGTCGCCATGGGAATTCCAGCCAGACGTTTCATCTCGCCAGTCTCCTCTGTGCGAACCGGGGAAGGAAGGTGTGCGCCCAGGAGGATTCGAACCCCCAACCTTCTGATCCGTAGTCAGATGCTCTATCCAGTTGAGCTATGAGCGCACAGATCGAACTGCGGAGAGGGGGGGATTCGAACCCCCGGTGAGCTTTTGACCCACAACACATTAGCAATGTGCCGCCTTCAGCCACTCGGCCACCTCTCCGGCCCCTACTGCGCCGGCGGAGGGAGTAGGATTCGAACCTACGGGTCTTTCGACCAGCGATTTTCAAGACCGCCGCCTTAAACCGCTCGGCCATCCCTCCTCGGGAATTGCCACGCTAGCAGCGAGGTTCCTTCCTGTCAACGGGAAGGCCCTCGGCGACCGGGGTTCCGAAACGGCTGCCCTCATCGTCGGGACCCGTCGCGGGCGCGCCCGACAGGTCCGGGGCGCAGGCGCACGGTCCTTCGATGCGCCCGCCGCCCAGGACGCATCCGTCCCGGTAGATCACGCACGACTCGCCCGGAGCAACCGCCCGCTGCTCCGCGGCGAAGTGCGCATGCAGCCGATCCCCTTCCAGCCGAACGTCCGCCTCCGCCGGCTGGTGGCGGTAGCGGATCCGGACGTCCGCCTTCCCTCCGATCCACGACGCCGGCGCCTGGAGATTGAGCCGGGAAGCGACGAGACCACGGCACCCCAGGGCGCGGGCCGGTCCGACCCGCAGCGTGTTCGTCGCGGTCTCCAACCGCAGGACGTGCAGAGGCTCCGTGGCGCCCGATCCCGCCTCCGTCCGGAGATCGGCCTTCCCCTCGGCGCCAAGCCCGATCCCGCGGCGCTGGCCGACGGTGTAGCTCACCAGCCCGTCGTGCCGCCCGAGAAGGCGCCCCTCCGCATCGCGGATCTCCCCCGGCTGGAAGATCGGATGGTCGGCCCCGAGCCGTTCCCGGACAATCCGGGCGTAGTCCCGGCCCTCGACGAAACAGAATGTCCTGGCTCTCCTCCTTGTTCCAGACCGGCAGGCCAATCTCCCGCGCCCTCTCCCGGACTTCTTCCTTGGACAGCTCTCCGAGGGGAAATTGCGTCTCCGGCAGCACCGAGGCCGGAACGCCCCAGAGGACGTAGGTCTGGTCCTTCGCCGCGTCGGCCGCGACGCGGATCAGCGTTCTTCGCTCGCCCTCCCTCTCCACTTCCAGCAGCCGCGCATAGTGCCCCGTGGCGATTCGATCGTAACCTTGGCTCCTGGCCCACTCCAGAAGCGGCGCGAACTTGACGTGGGAATTGCATTCCACGCAGGGATTGGGAGTTCGGCCGGACCCGTATTCAGCGGCGAAGTCATCCATGACGCGGGCCTGGAACAGCGCCTCGAGGTCGAGGACGACGTGGGGAATGCCCAGACGCCGGGCCGTGCCTTGCGCATCCCGCACCCCTTCCAGACCGCAGCAGGCCCGGTCGGCGCCGGCACTCTCGCCGTAGCAGAAGAGCTTCATGGTCACGCCGGCGACGTCCCAGCCGTCGTCGCGGAGAATGGAAGCGGCGACGGAGCTGTCGACACCGCCGCTCATCGCCACAAGGATCCGACCCCGGTCCCACGGTTCATCGCTCTCCGATCCGGAGGGCCGGCGTCACCGAATTGCGCGCCGGGCGGCCGGAAAGGCCGCTCAGTGCTCCTTCAGAAGCTGCTGCAACACGTCGATCCCCTCTTTGGCCGTGCTGGCGTTGTCCGTCTTGGGATCGATGGCAACGACTTTCTGCCATTCCAGGATCGCTTCACGATAGATGCCGGCGTCGGCAAAGGCGACTCCAAGCCAGTAGTGCGCGAGCTGGCTCTTGTCGTCGTCCTTGATCGCTTGAAGGTACAGCCCGACCGCTTCAGCGTACTTCCGGAGCGCGTAGAGAGCCTGACCCTTGTTGCACAGCGCCGTGATGTCGTTGGGCTTCAGGGCCAGGGCCTGATCGAAGTACTTGACGGCGTCGTCGGACTTCGCCCCTTCGTTCAGGACCACGCCCAGATTGACCAGCGCGGGGACGAAATCCGGCTTGATCTTGATCGCCTGCCGGTAGCTGGCTTCGGCGTCCTCGCGCTTGCCCTGGTCGTAGTAGAGATTGCCCAGGTCCTCGGCCGCCTGATAGTCGGTGGCATCCTGGGCCAGTTTGGCCTTGAGGCCCCGCTCCTTCTCCTCGAAGTCCCGGGTGGCCTTGGCCGTGGAGTCAGCCGACTCCGAGACCGCGCTGGGAGCCAGCGCGGGGACCGCCTGCCCCGGCGTGACCTTGCTCGAGGCCGGCGCCGACGCCGCCTGGGCATGAACCGAGCCGATCCATAGTCCCGATCCCACCAGGGCCGCCAGAACGGCCGCCTGGAACCCCCGCATTCCGCTTCTCATCGATCGCTCCCCTTCCGGCTGCCCTCGAGGTGTTCCGGATCAACCGGAAACGCCCGGTCAGACCTTGTAACCCGTGGCCCGCGCCCGGTAGTGGGCCACTTCTTCGGCCTTGTGTTCGAAGCCCGCGCGCCCCAGGGCTCCGTAGGTCAGGTCCTTGCCCTCTTCCACGCCCGGCTGGTCGTACGGATTCACATAGTACAACCCCCCGGCCAGGGCGCAGGCAACTTCGTAGACGTAGAAAAGCTGGCCGAGCGCATGCGGGCCGACGCCGCCCAGGCGCCACACCAGGGTGGGTCGCTCGGCCCGGGCCAGGGCCATCTCCGTGGCGAGCTGCTCCACCCGGAACACCTCCCCGAGAGTATGGTCGCGGAGGTACCCGAGAGGCGAGGACGGATCGGTGATTCCCGGCGACTCCAGCGGCAGATCGGCGGCGGACGACTCCACCGCGATCATCGTGATCAGCTTGTCGTTCGGCCCTTCCAGGAAGAGCTGGATCTGCGAATGCTGGTCGGTCGTGCCCAGGGCGCGAACCGTGGTCTGCCCGACCGGAGCCCGCGTTTCTCCCCCCAGGCTACGGGACTTGCCCAGGCTCTCGGCCCAAAGCTGGCAGAACCACTCGGCGAACGAACGAAGGCGGTCGGAATAGGGCATCAGGACCGCGACCGTCTTGCCCTTTCGCCGGTCCAGAAGATAATGCGCGGCCGCCAGAAGCGCCGCGGGATTTCCTTCAACCGGAAGGCTGCGGCAGCGCGCGTCCATCTCCGAAGCGCCCGCCACCAGGTCCTCGGGCCGGATCCCCGCGGCCAGCGCGGGAAAGAGCCCGACCGCGGTCAGGACGGAGTACCGGCCTCCGACTCCGCTCGGGATCTCGAGAGCCGGCACGCCGCTTTGCTCGGCCAGCGCCCGCAGAAAGCCGCTCTGCCCGTCGGTCGTGAACACGAAATGCCGGGGGCGGGCGGCTGGTCCCAGGGCCTCCCCGGTGCGGCGCCAGGCGATGGCGAGCTGGGCCATCGTCTCCACGGTGCTGCCCGACTTGCTGATGACGTTGAACAGGGTGCGAGAGAGATCCAGTCGATCGAGCAGAGAGGCGAAGGTGTCCGGATCAATGTTGTCGGCCACCACGACCCGCCGCGGGCATCCGCCCGGCGTTCCGGCCAGAGCAACGTGATCCGGACCCCAGACCGCTTCCAGAATGGCCCGGGGCCCCAGCGCCGACCCGCCGATTCCGAGGAGGACAAACGTGTCGATGCCCGCGAGGACCGGCTCGAGCGCGCGGACCTGGGCCGTGATCTCGGTGTGGGACGGCAGGTCGAGAAACTCGGGTCGGCCGTATTGGCGACCGCGTCTGAGGTCTTCGAGGATATCTTCCAGCCGCGGCGCGACCGAGCGAAGATCGACGCGGGTCAGGCCGTGCTCCGGACCGATGGTCTCGGCCATCACATCCGTGTAATCAAGCTCGATGGGCGAAGCGGACGGATCAATCTCGCTCAAGCTGCCTCCTTCTCGCAACGACCTTCGAGTCGGCGAACCGGACCGGATCCGATGCACCGCACCGGCGCCGCCGGCCGGACCTGCCTTGCCGGCACTTTCCCTGCAAAAAACGGCCGGCAGGCGCAACGCTATCCCAGGTCTCGGATCCGCTCAAGCTTCGACCGGCGGCTCTCCGTCTCCGGGATCATCTCCTTCCAGAAAGTGGCGTTCGATGTCCTCCATCCCGGAGGGAAGCCATTTCTCGGGCCGGCGGAGAGCGGCGCCGTAGACCCGGCCAAAGAAGTCCCGCACCTCCATGGGCCGCGCGCCGGGCGGCAGGCTGCCCCCCAGCGTCCGGCGATCCGAGGTCACCACCATGGGAGCTTCCCCGGCGTCGAGGGCGACCTGCACCAGGAAGCGGATGCGATCGTCCGCTTCCTCCGGCGGGTAGGAGTACTCGGTTCTCAGATGCGGCCAGGAGACAGCGTCCGGATTCGCCGTGTACCGGTTTCCGTCGTACACGACCCAGATCTGGCATCCCACCGCACGACCAAAGGCCTCCAGGCTCTCCTCGAGCGCGCGTCGCGCCTCCCGTCTTTGACCCGAGACCTGCAGGTCTTCCCACTCCCGGACTCCGAAGATGGCGTTGTGACCATCGATGATCCAGCGGTACCGCCCCGGGTCCGCTTCCTCGGAAGGCCTGGTTCGCCGGTGAGCCGAGCCTGCGCGCCCCGCCATCCGTCCGTGTTTCATCCTCGGAGACCTCCCTCCGGGGATTATAGAGGGCCACGGCTCCGCGTCATCCCGACAAGACGGGTCTCTGTCCAGGATGGGCGCACTGAAAAAGGGAGGAGAGCCTTTCGGCTCTCCTCCCGGCGACCAGCCAGAGACTCGAGGGGCATCGGTTTATCCTCTGGCCGGATCACTCACCTCCCGTTCCGAAAACTCCGCCTGAAGTTCCAGGAATCACCGGTCGTTCGAGGCGGAGAACTGGCAGTCGAGGCACCAGCGGCCCGCGAAGTAACCCGCCGTCCCCGACTGGGTCCGCCAGTGGCCCTGCACCATGCCGCCGCCGGCGGTGGCCCCGCTGCTCATGGTTCCACGGAACCAGCCGATCATCTCGGCGCCACCGAGGCCGGTCGCGGTCTGGCCCCACTCGCCGCTGATGAACTCCTGGAAGACCCCGTTCGCGTCGATCCGCTTGGCGTAGAAGATCTTCTGTCCGTTCTCATTGATCCCGTAGACCCCGAGCACCGAGCCGGCCAGCGTGCCGCTCTGGTTGAGCCATACGCCCTTGATCACGCCGGTTTCCTCGGTCGACGTGGCGCTCACCGGCGCGAGGGTCGACCACTGCCCGCGCATGAACCCGCGCTCGGTCGATCCCGGCGTGCTCGCGAAGGCCGAAAGGTGGACCTCGTCGCCGGAGGCGTCCACGACGAACACCTCGTCCAGATCCGCCAGGTCGCTGACGGCGAAGGTCCGAGTGAAGGCGCCGGCCGTGAAGACGAGAGAATCGGCTGCGGTGATGCTCTCGTCCGGGTCGAGGATGTCGACGCGAACGCCGGCATAGCCGTCGGCGGTGGCGCTCACCCAATCCAGGACCCGCCGGTTCGCCCGCGGGCGCACGATGTGGTCGTTGGAATCGAAGGCGATCATGGCTCCCAGGACCACTGCGCCCTGGCTCACCGTGACCCCGCCGGACCAATCCATGGTGGTGGAGGCGCCTCCACCGACCACGCCGCTTCCGCCCCCGACGGCTCCGTTGCCGCCCACATCGGGCGTCACCGGGGCGGTGCTCTCGAGGTGCCCCCAGAGAGCGGTCAGGACGTAATAGTTCGTGGTCGGCCGGGCGGCCCAACCCACGACCACCGGATCGCTGGAAACCGTATCGGTCGCCGGCTGCTCCGCGGAGGCCGCCTGGACGATGGAGGCGTCACCAAATGCCGGCGATTCGTTGCTGTTCGTCAACCCGCCGTTCGGGGCGTCCAGGTTGAACTGATGGGTGGCTCCCCCAACGGGGCTCGCAGCGGTCGGACCGTTGTGATCCGAGCTGCAACCGGCCGCGGTGCCCAGAACGACTGCGGCGGCGATCATAATCCACGTTTGAGAATTCCTTTTCATCGCTTACCCCTTTCAGGATCCCGCGGCCAACAACGCCCTTCCGAATCCTCGCCTGCCCCTCTCATCTTCATGGGAATGTTGTGGCCATCTTCGTGCCAAGAACTCCGGGAACCGGATCCGGGCGTATCCCATACCTGGCGAGGTACTTAGAGATTGCGTCGGCTCTCGGCGGGGCGGCGCCTTGTCCCGTTCGGTACAGCGGCGGCGCCGCACTGTCCCCTGGGGCCACAGGACGACTCCTCCGAGCGGAAACGAAGAAGCGGCCGCCGGCGGAGATCCGCAGGCGGCCGCGCCCGTGGCGTCCTGGAAGTCCGCTTCTCTATTTGAGGAGCACGAGCCGCACGGTCCGGACTTTTCCGCCGCTGCTGAGGCGCGAGAAGTAGAGGCCCGAAGCGAGGCGGTGGCCGGCATCGTCCCGGCCATCCCAGACCGCCGTGTGCCGCCCCCCTGCCAGCACGCCGCGGACCAGAACCCGCACTCTGCGTCCGGTCGCGTCGTAGATCAAAAGCTCGGCCGACCCGCCCGGCGCCGGCACCACGAACTGCAACGAGGTCGACGGGAAGAACGGATTCGGCCTCCCCGGATAGAGGGTCAGGTCTCGCGGCAGGTCGGGAGCCCGAGCCAGGAGCGGGCTCGAGTAGGAGGCGTTGCCTTCGCTGTCGATCTCGGCCAGCAGGTACACGTACCACTGGAGCGAGGCGACCTCGGCGTCGAGGAACACATGAGGCCCCGGCCCCTGGAATTCCTCGGTTCCCGACACCAGGTCGTATCCCGCCGGACTGGAGTCTCCCGGATCGTTCGGCCCCGTGGCCGCCCGTCTGTAGACGAGGAAATGGACTCCCTCCTCGTCCGCGGGAGCATGCCACCCCAACTGGATGCCGGTCTCGACCGTCGCCGCCTGCGCCGTCAGCGTGCTGACCGGCGTCGGGTCGCGGTAGACCGTGAAGCCGGCCGGATGCTTGAAGAGGGCGGAGGTCGCCAGCGGAACGAAGCCGCCCTGGACGCCGTCCTCGAGGCGCAGGATCGCGCCCGTGTTTCCGCGACCGAGAGGATCGGCCTCGGCGTCGCAGACGAAAGGCCGTCCGGTCGCGTCGACCTCCAGGTCGACGAGCATCCGGAAGAACGGAGACACCGACAGCAACCCCATCCCGGCGGCGCCGCCCGACTTCCAGACCGAACCGTGGGCCGAACCCACCTCGGCGGGCGTCGCCTCCTGATCGGCCAGGTAATATCCGCCGCTCCGATCAGCGGCAATCGCGATCGGGCTTCGCCAGTCCGGGCTTTCATCGATCACGGAGAGCTGGTTCGTCTTCAGATCGAGCCCGAAGACCGCGCCGTTCTGGTTCCCGTATCCCCTGGGATCCGCGTCCGCGTCACAGATGGCGAGCGTCCCGGTGCGGAGGAGCGCGATCGACACCGGAGCCTTGAACACGGTGTCGGAGAACAGTGGGGTGACGGTGTTCCGGCTCAGATCCACCGTGTAGATGGCGCCCGGTCCGGGGCCGGTCAGCAGATTGAAGGGATCGGCCCGCCCGTCCAACACCAGGGCTTCCGTCGGCGACACCGCGATCACCTGGCGGGGCGCGATCCAGGTGGAGTGCCCCAGCGCGTTCAAGACGTTGTGGGTGACCGGGTCCATCACGAAGAGCGCGCCCGTCCCCATGCCGGCGCCGCGGACTACCTGGTCGTCCAGGACCAGAAGCTGCTCGCTGGAGTACCCGGCCAGCGCGATGCTTCGGATGTCCCGGAACTGGGTGGAGGTGACGAAGGGCGTCACTGTGCCCATGTAGTCGTCGACCTTGAAAATCGCCCCCCGGGTCGAGGGGTTGCCGTCGGGGTCCGCATTTCGATCCGCCAGGTAGATGTAACCCGGCTCCAAGGGCACGTAGGTCTGGACCTGCACCGCGTCGGACACGGGCGACACCGCCGGCCCCCGGACGGTGGAATGAAAGCGCAGGGTCTTTCCCTGAGCCGTCGCCGGATTGAGCTGGGCCTGGTAGCGCACGGTGAGAGCCCCGTGGGACGGAAGATCGCCCGACCATTGCAGCACGCCGGAAGAGGGGTTGGTCAGCGTTCCGGAGCTGGCCTGGGCGGTCGAAAACAGCAGCGAGCTTTCCGCCGGCAGCGAGTCGCTCCAGACCAGCGCCACGGCGTTGACGGGGCCCTGGTTGTGCAACACCGCCTCCACTTGAACGCGATCGGAGGGATGAAGCGGAGGTCCGTTCAGATCCGTGACCGTGTAGTGATCGAATCCCACGATCGGTCCCGGCTTCTCGATCAGGTCGCTGATCGAACGGAAGGAATCGCTGTAGGCGAAATAACGGAGAACCATCTGCGACGGGTTCAGGCTGAAGACCACTCCGGTCGTATCGCCGGGGACGGGCCCAAAGGCCTTCCGATCCAGAATGAGGAGCTCTCCGTCCGAATCCAGGATCGTGCGCCAGGGATTCCGGAAGAACCCGACGGTGTCGAGCGGCGCCAGGACCCGCGGCACCGGCTTGTAGTAGTAAAGCGCGCCGTGCCCCGGAGAAGACCGGTTGACGCTGTCCGTGACCACGAACGTGGAGTCGTCGAAGGGAGCGACGCCGGTCGGGGCCAAGAGGGCCGGATCCGTGAAGACCGACACGACCTTGCCCCGCTTGGGGTCGAGGCCGAACAGGGCGCCCGCCTTCCCGGCGGCCTGTCCGCCGGCGGCGAGAGGATCGGCCACGTAGAGCAGGCTGTCGGGACCGAAGGCCGCCTGCGTCGGAGATCGAAAGAGCGAATCCGCGTCCACCAGCACCGGTACTCCGCTCTCCCCCGGGATCTTGAAGATGGCGCCCCGCGAGCCCGGCGCCTGGCCTCGGACGTCGCGATCGACGACGAACAGATCGCCGTTCGGGGCATGCAGCAGATCGACCGGATTCCGCAGCGGGTTGACGGTCGAATCACCCGGGGTCACGAGCACGAGCTGCCGGAGAGCGGTGTCAAGCCGGTAGACCTGGGCCGGCGGGCTCGGATGGTGGATCGCGACGAGCAGCTCGCCACCCAGGCTCCAGTCGATGGCGGTGATCGGCAGCGGGGTCATCGGGTCGATCAGCGTCGGGGCGGTACCGGCCGGGCCGAGCTGGAACAGGGCTCCGGTCGGCGAGGGAGCATGGCCTGGATTCGCCTTGGGGTCGGTCAGGAGCATGGTTCGCTGCGTGAAGTAGGCCCGGATGGGACGCGAGGCGGAACGGACGAAGTCCCCGAACCTGCCTCCTGAGATCAGGATGGAGGCCTGGGCGTTGGAGCCAAACTGGGCAGTGGCGTTGACTCGCGCCCGAACGTTGAACCTCACGGTGTCTCCGTAGGCGATGCGCCCGTTCCAGGACGCAAGGTTGCTGCGGGCATCGAGACCGGCCGTCCCGGACGAAGCCGTCGCCTTCTCCAGCGTGAGCGTCGTGGAAGGAGTCACGGCCACCTCGGCCTGGCCCACCGAGCCAAGTCCCGTGTTGATCGCGTTCACGGCGATCTGAACCGTGTCGCCGACCATGGGGTCGAGGTCGTGGGGAGTCCTGAGCTGCACGACGGTCCAGCCGAGATCAGCGTCCTGGAAGACGGCCGGCCCTTCCGGCAGGGTCATCGTGACGTAGACCGACGCCACCGAAAAGTGTCCGCTCGTGGGGTCCCACCGGAAGACGGCCCCGTGATCCCCCGGCGACAGATGCATGGGATTGGCGTCGCGGTCGGCGATGAGAATGGACCCGTCGGGCTGTACGGCGCAGTCCGCCGGCTGGTCCAACGCGGAATCGGCCGTGGCCACGCTGTAGGCGATGCTTTGCCCCCGATGCACCTTGAGGAGCGCTCGTTCTCCCGGATCGGTCACGTAGAGGTCGTTGTTCAAGTCGCACGCGACCCCGGACGGAGTGCTGAACATGGTCCGGGGCAGGCTGAGTCCGATCGATGGCGTCGCCTCGCCGGGGAGCTCCCAGAGGATCGGCTGGTCGTTGAAAGGAAATCCGCGGCCCGGATCGGCCAAGACGAGCGTGCCGCTGCGGTCCACCGTGCCGGCGAGCGGATCGCGCCAGGTCGAATCGCTGGCCACGAAGGAGAGCTGGCCGGTGTCGGGACGAAAGCGGAAGACCGCTCCAGGCTTGTTGTTGGGCGAGTGGAACTGCCTCGGGTTCGCGTCCGCGTCGATGATGAGCAGGGAACCGTCCCGGTCCAGCACCATCGAGTTGGGAGTCACGAATCCCTGGCTTTTTCGGAGCGCCAGCATCGGCATAAGCGTGTCGCCCGGAAGGCTGAAAGCCAGGATCATGGCCAGCGTGTCGCTGTTCGAGGAAGGGCGACCGATGTCGAAGACCGCGATGCGCCCGTCCTCGAGAAAGGTGGCGTCCCGAGGTTGGGAGAGAGGCGCCCCATGCCAGATGGTGGTGGGAAACGTGTCCGGCGGTGAAATCTCGTAAAGCATCGGCACGAACGTGCCCGGAACGTTGCCCCGCGCGACGTCCGTGAAGATCGCGGTCCCCGGCAGGAACTCCTTCTGGGGCATTGCGGCGAAGTCAAACTCGGTCGTGCGCGGGCCCTGGACCAGGTAGACCGACTGCGTCTGGCGGGATCCGAGCGGCGCGGCGCTGTCGAGCTTGATCCGGAACCGGACGGTCACCGTGTCTCCCTGCGGCACGGCGCCGGCCCAGGAAAAGACCGAACTCGTGGGGTCGAAGGTTGCGGCTCCGGTGGAAACGGAGTCGGAACCGACGACGTAGGACCACATGCTGCTCAGCGTGTCGGTCAGGGTGACCGAGGCCGCGTCCTCGGTGCCGGTGTTGAGGAGCAGGGCCGTGACGTCGAACAGATCGCCCGGACGGATCAGTCCCTGGAGGTTTCGATCGGACCAGGTCACATGGGAATTCGCAAACTCCGGCCCCGTGACCTGGGACAGGCCGGACAGGGTGCGGAACCAGGCGTTCGTCCAGGTGTGCTCGAGCTGGGCAGTCCCGAGATCGAACTCGAAGACCGCGCCGGCTCCCGGCACCGAGGGATCGGGACGAGCGACCTTGTCCAGGACCAGAAAATCGTTGCGGAGGCCGCAGATGATGTCGATCGGCTCGACGAACGACTTGTCGGAAACGACGACCACGGGAGGGCCGCCGTCCCGGGGAACGCGGAGGACCGCCCCCGGCGCAGTGCCGTGGTTGAAGGGGTCGGCGTCCTTGTCGACCACGAGGAGGTCTCCGGCATGCGGACCGCTGGGAATCACCGCGGCGGCGCAGGGGGAGATGAACTGAGGCTGCGAAAGCGCCCGGAACACGGTGACGGCGCCGGTCAGGCGGTTCACTTTGTAGATGGCTCCGGCGGGCTTGGGGAGGTTCATGGGGTTCGCGACCTGGTCGACCACCAGGATGTCGCCGTCGGTGTCGAACGTGAGGGAGCGCGGATAGATCCACGAAGACGGGGCGGCGACCACGCGGGTGCTCCCGTCCGCGGGATCGACGCGCAGGAGCGCGCCGTTGTTCCGGCCCCAACCGTTGGGATCGGCGTCCGAGTCGAGCAGGAGGATGGTGCCTTCGGGCTCGAGCAGGAGATCGGCCGGCTGGCGGAAAATCCCCGAAGCCGACAGGATGCTGGGCGGCGGAGAGATGGCCTTCGGATCCATGCTGAACACGGCCCCGCGGTGCAGCCCCAGGCCAAGCGGGTCGGCCGTGGCGTCAGCGATGTACAGCCGGCCGTCGGGTCCGAGGATGCCGGCGACGGGATCCGACAGGCCCTGGTTGTCCGCCGCGACCTGGACGGCATCCGAGTCGTACTTGATGATGAGAACCGCGCCCTCGGACTTGCCGTAGGGATTCGCATCCGCGTCGGACAAGAGGATGTTGCCGACCTGGGGAACGAACGCCCGGGCCGGCTGCGGCGCCGCCGCCAGGCCAAGCAACCCGAGCAGGCACGACCAAAGCGCACCGCGGCTCAGGATGATTCGAGAGGGCCTCCACATCGAGACGGCGACTCCCCTCCCCCGATCCCCGAAATCACGCCAGCGGCGGGGATCCGGGCTCAGTCCTCGTCCAGGTCCTCGGCTTCCAGGGGCTGCATGTCGAGGGCGGGGATATCATCCAGTCCGAGCATGTCCCGGACCAGGCCCATGGCCTCCTCCGCTCCGCCCAGGATCAGTCGGGTTTCCTTCCGGCCGCAGCGCGCGCCTTCCTGAACCAGATCCTTCTGGTCCTTGGCCAACTTCAGGATTTCGAGCAGGTGCGCCTCCATCCGCGCGGTCTGGACGTAGAGCCGATCCAGCCCGGCGACGAGGCTGTACAGGTTGGTGTCGCGATAGCCCGCCTGAAGCAGCATGACGCGGAGATTGCGGTTCATAGCGAAATAGGACTGGACCACGCATTCTTCGTAGTTGCCGTCCACGAAGCAGCCCCGGGCCCGGCTCAGCTCCGAGACCGCGGTTTCCACTTCCTTCTCGATCTTGTCAGGATCCGGCTCGGCTTTCTTGAGCCGGCCGTTTCGCAGACAGCTGTCAAAAGCGTCCAAGTTCTTCGCCCTTCTTCCTTAGCCCCACCCCTCTCCACAGCTCTGAACTCGCGGATTATAAGATTCACGTTCCCGTCGGAACAACGACTATTCCCGCCTCTTTGAACTCAAAAAGCCAGCGCCTGCTCCAGGTCCTTGATCAGATCCTCCGGGTCTTCGAGGCCGACCGACAACCGGAGCAGCCCGTCCGTGAGCCCCTTCCGCTCCCGCACCTCGCGCGGAACGGAAGCATGGGTCATGGTCGCCGGGTGGCAGAGCAGGCTCTCCACGCCCCCCAGGCTCTCCGCCAGGGCGAAGAGGCGGGTCCGCCCGGACACGGTCTTCGCTTCCCTGAGGTCGGCCAGGTCGAAGGAGACCATTCCGCCGAATCCGCTGGTCTGCCGGAGCGAGACCTCGTATCCGGGATGTTCCTTGCGTCCCGGGTAATACACCCGCCGCACCCGGGGATGCGCGGCCAGGAACTCCACCACCGCCTTCGCATTCGACTCGTGCCGCGGCATGCGCACGGCCAGGGTCTTGATGCCGCGCAGCGCCAGCCAGCAATCCATGGGCCCGGGAACGGCCCCGACCGCGTTCTGCACGAATCGGAGACGCTCCGCCGCCGCCGGATCCGAGGTCACGACGATTCCGCCCACGACGTCGCAGTGGCCGTTCAGATACTTGGTCGAGGAGTGGACCACCACGTCGGCACCGAGGTTCAGCGGCCGCTGGAAGAACGGCGTCAGGAAGGTGTTGTCCACCACGAGGCGCCACCCGCGCGCGCGGCAGAGCCCGCTGACCTCCCGGAGGTCGGTGACCGCCATGAGGGGATTGGTCGGCGTCTCGACGAAGACGAGCTTCGTCTCCGGCCGCGCCGCGGCCGCGATCCGTCCGGGATCGGACGTGTCCTCGAAGCTGAAGCTGAGTCCGAAATCCTCGAACACCCGCGTAAAGAGCCGGTAGGTTCCACCGTACAGGTTGTCCGCCGCGATCACGTGATCGCCCGCGCGCAGCAGATGCATCACCGCGCCGATGGCGGCCAGTCCGGAGGAGAACGCGATCCCGTGCTCGCCGCGCTCCAAGGCCGCCACGCAACGTTCCCAGGCGGCCCGGGTCGGATTCTGGGTGCGGGCGTACTCGTATCCCTTGTGCCGCCCCAGCTCCTCCTGGACGTAGGTGGAAGTCTGGTAGATCGGCGGCGTCACCGCGCCCGTCGTCGGATCCGGCTCCTGGCCGGCGTGAATGACCTCGGTCCCGATTCCCATCGAGATGCTCCTCCCCGCCGGGCGCTCGTCCTCGAGGCGCCGCGGCATCGACCGTTCCCGGCCGCGCGCTCAGCGCGCCACGAATCCGATCAGATCGAACCGCGAAAGCAGTCCGATGACCTGTCCTTTCTCCTCGACCAGGAAGGCGGAGTTCCTGGCCGACAGAAGCCGGATCCCGCGTTCCACCGGCTCGTCCGCGCCGAGGCGCGGAAGGGGCGTATCCAGGAGCCGCTCCAGCGGGTCCTCCACGCGCACCTTGCCCTCCAGGAGGCCCGCCAGCAGCGGGCCCTCCAGGATGGTGCCGGCAACCGTGCCGTCCGCGTGGAGCACCGGGACCTGCGAAACGTCGTGCTCCCGGATCAGCTCGAGCGCCCGTCCCAACGTCTCCGACGACGGGATCGTCACGAGAGCGGGGACCGAGCGGCTCTTCTGCCGGAGAAGATCTCCGAGCCGGACCTCGGACGGGCTCAGCATGCCGTTGTCCCGCATCCACTCGTCCGAATGCACCTTGCTCAGGTAACGCTCCCCGGTGTCCGGAAGGATGACGACGATCACCGCGTCGGGCCCGACTCTGGCCGCGATGCGCAGAGCCGCGGCGACCGCGGTTCCGGAGGAGCCGCCTCCGAGGATCCCCTCCTCGCGCGAGAGGCGCCTCGCCAGGTGGAACGACTCCTGGTCGGTCACCTTCTCCACGTCGTCGAGGACGTCGAAATCGAGGGTTCCGGGGATGATGTCCTCCCCGATCCCTTCCACCAGATACCCGTGCGGCTGGGTCATGGTCCGCGTTCGGAAGTACTCCGCGAGGATCGAGCCGACCGGATCGGCGCCGATGACCTTCAAGGAGGGGTTTTTTTCCTTGAGGTATCGGCCGGTCCCGCTGATCGTCCCGCCGGTCCCGATCGACGCGACCAGGTGGGTTACCTTCCCGTCCGTCGCGTTCCAGATCTCGGGCCCGGTGGTTTCGTAGTGGGCCTCCGGATTGTCCGCGTTGAAATACTGGTTGGCCAGGAAGGCCCCCGGGGTCTCCCGCGCGATTCGCTTCGCGACCTCGTAATGGCTCTCCGGAGAATCGGGAGGGACCGCCGTGGGAGTGACCACGACGCGGGCTCCGTAGGCCTTCAAGAGGTTGATCTTCTCGCGGCTCATCTTGTCGGGAATGGTGAAGACGCAACGGTAGCCCTTGACCGCCGCCGCCACGGCCAGCCCGGCGCCGGTGTTTCCGGACGTGGCCTCGACGATCGTGCCCCCGGGCCGGAGGAGCCCGGCGCGCTCCGCCTTCTCGATCAGGTGGACCCCGATCCGGTCCTTGACGCTTCCGCCCGGATTGAACGACTCCACCTTGGCCAGGACCAGCGGTCTCTCCGCCGGAACGACCTTGCGGAGCCGGACCAGCGGCGTTCCGCCGACCAGCTCCAGGATGGTGTCATGGCATTTCACGGTACCTCCCCCGCGGCGACGGGCCGGCGCCCGTCCGGACCGCTCCGCTCAGCCTCCCCGGTGAACAGCAAAAAGGCCGCGCCGGAGCGCGGCCTCGTTCCCGTCGGCCCGGCCCGCGGCCATCAGCTCGTCTTGTGCTTGACCGCGGCCAGGGCCGTCTTGAAGTCGAACTTGGGCGACCACTCGGACGTGTGGCAGGTCCGACAGGTCGCCTCCTCGATATGGACCGCCCCGGTCCTCTGGTGGAGGGTCCCCATGCCGTGACAGGACTCGCACCCTACGTTGGTCATGTCCGGCTGCCCCGACGACGCGCTCGCGGAACCGCCGGCCTCCGGCGGGGGACTCGTCGAGGTCGCGGTCACCTGATAGCCTCCGGCCTGGCCCAATCCGGTGGTGTGGCAGGTCAGGCAGTCGTCGGACCGCTGCTTGCCCTTGACCGGCTTGTCGAGGCTGGCGAAGGCATGACCGTGCGGGCTGGCCGCCCACTGATCGTACTCGGCGGCATGACAGCGCTTGCAGGTCTCGGTGCCCAGGAAGTGCTCCTGGGAGAGCTTGCTCTCGAACTCCCCCTGGGTCTTGGCGCGATTGTCCGCGCGCATCTGCGTGATCTTGTCGTTCGTCACCGAAACGCTCTTCGCGACCGTCTGGTCCTCCGGGACCGTGGAGTCGAGGGTGATGTTCTTGGATCCGAAGTCGGTGACTTTTCCCGCGGGATCCACGATGACCACGAGATCCCCGACGTACTGCCCGCGGACGCCGGTCTGGTTGACGATGGTCCCGCCGACCTTCTTCGCGTCCTGATCATAGGAGGGCCTCTGGCCGTAGAGCGCGACGTCGATGCCGGGCACCGTCGCGATCAGGCGGTCCGTGTCGGTGGGGGACATCTGCGACATGAGCACGACCAGCTCCGCCTTCTTGTGGAGCGCCGGTACCATCGCGGCCGCCTGCTGGAAGGGATCCTGGAAGGCGAATTCGGTGCCTTTCACCTTGGGCACGGTCGCGAACTCGCCCCCGCCCATCAGCCCCATGACGGCCACCTTGACGCCGTTGATCGTGAAGATCTTGTAAGGAACCCCCAGCGGAGTCTCGCTGCCGTCCTTCGTCCGGACCTTGAGGTTGGACGAGATGACCGGAATCGTCCCGCCGGCGACGAGGTCCTTGTAGGTCGGCCAGTTCTGGAGCTCACGCGGCCCCGGAGTCGTCGCGGAGACCTTCGTCTTCTCGAAGACGGTCCACATGAACCGGTTCTGGAAGTCCCCGACGACGTCGTCGAGCACCGCCCAGTCCCCCAGCTCCAGATGGAGGTACGGAGTGTTCTTTGCGATCAGAGAATCGATGAAGCTGGCCCGCCGGGCCAGACCGCCCTTCTGGTTGGAGTGTCACCCACAGGGCGCGAGTTCACCGTTCAGCGATCCGAACGAGATCAGATTCACATCCGCGTTCGTCCGGCGCGCTCCCCCGCCGTGCAGCACAGCGCAACCCTCGAAAACCAGCAGCAGGCCGGCAAAGGCGGCCAGGCCGAAATAGCGTGCGATCGTTCTCATTCCGTAGCTCCTGATTGTGGTTCCTGGCGGCCAGGGCAACCCTGGATCCGCTGGAGGGTAGCATTCGCCCCCTGTGGACTCAAGCTACTACCGAGCACCGGCGGTTTCAACGCCCACATTGACGGCGGCCCCGCCTTCCGGGGCGGCCCGGACCGCCTCCCGGAGCGCGGCCGGGATCGCCCGCGATCACGACGAGCCCCCCTGTCGCGTGTACTGGACGTCGGGAAGCTGCTTGATGTCGATCTTGAAGAAGTACTCCGAGGTCCCGCCGCTTGAGCGGTACTCGAAGCGGAATTCCCAGCAGTGAAGATCCCGATGCAGAACGATTGAATGTGAGATCACCTTTCTCTGGACGAGGTCCAGATAGAGGCTTCCGCTGAACTGCCAGTTGGTTGTCGGACTCAAGGAGAGGCTCGCGTTGAGCGAGTTCAACGGATGTTCGGCGCCTCGCTCGAACGACCAGGCATGGCTCAGGGACAGATCCCACGGGGGCGGCCCGGCCTGGGCCGGCGCCGGGGTCGGGTTGGCGCTCTGGCGGTTGCCCAGATCCGCGCCCTGGAATCCGGCGTCGCCGAAGTTGCCGTACTGCAGGCCCTGGCCCTTGCCCGCCCCGGTCGTATCCGCCCCGGCGTGGTGGCCGAACATGGTGCTCGAGATCCGCAGGTTCGTGTTCACGCTCACGTCCAGGGGCGTCCGCTTGTAAGGGTCATGCGTCACGCTGGCGCTGCTTTGCAGGTTCGAGAAGGGCTGAAGCTGGAACGTGTTGCTGATGTCCGAAAGCGGGCGCGACGGGGAACGGGCGAGGAAGTTGTAGCTGCTGGACGTCGTCCAGGTCAGGAGGTTCTCCTTCTTGACCACTTTGCCGCCGCTCATCCACTTGAAGTGGAACCGCTGGTTCAGGCTGAAGGTCATGGAGGAGTTCTCGGAGCCCGACAGCCCGATGCCTCCGACGTTGGGAAATCGTGACTGGAGATTGCCGAGAGTGTCGCGATAGCTGAGCTGCCGGAACTCCGGGCTGTAGTTGTAGGTGACGCTCGGCTCGATGACATGGCGGATTCCCTGGATCGGCCCGAACGGGAACAGGAAGTTGCCGTAGATGGTGTTCCCGGCCGAGAGCGAGGCGGACCAGACGGCGCCGGCCTGATTGTGATGCCCCAGATTGTCCTTGCCGAAGGCGGCCCAGGAGGCGGCCAGCGAGGGCCGCAGCCTCAGGAACGGACCCAGGCTGCGGTTGTCGGTCAGATTGAGGTTCTGCTGCATCGCCCGATTGGAGGTGCCGGCGGCGCCGAAGTTCTGCGTGTAGGTGTTGCGGAAGGCGAAAGACGTCCCGAAGTAGGTGCTCGACAGGACGCTCCAGCGCCCGCCGTGGCCGGAAGCGTCCGGCGCGGTGCCGATCGGCCGGCTGTTCACGCTGAAATCGACCGAGGGAAGTTGCTGGGAAACCTGCACGCCGCCGGCAGTGGTCGCATCCAGATATTGCGTGCGGACGCCGCTGACGTTGAGCCCGGCCCAGGAGAGACTCTTGGTGAACTGGATGCTCGACTGGAGGATCCGGTTCAAGCGCTCGTCCACGGGGGCGGCGAAGTCCTGCTGTCCGCGGTAGTTCTGGTCGCTGGTAAAGTTGGCCTGGGCGGTGAGCTGAGCCCCTTCTCCCAGGGTCTGGGAATGGGATCCCTGCACGCTCCAGCCGATGTGCGTTCCCCCGCCGGTTTCATCCTCCCGCAGGTAGGAGGCGTTCACGCCTCCGTTCAGGAGATAGCGCACCTTGTAGTTGTAGATCGCGTTCCAGTAGATCCTCGGCCCCTCGTCGTAGTAGTCGATCCAGGTCCTCAGATCCATGTAGTCGGACATCGCCCAGTAGTAGCCCAGATTCCGGGCGAAACGCCCCTGATTGCCGAAGCCGAACTCGACGTCCGGCAGCATGACTCCGGAATGGCGCCCGTGCTTGACCGGAAAAACGTAGTAGGGCAGGGCCAGCACCGGGATGTTCAGGATGTAAAGGATGACGGGGCGCGCCACGACCTTGTCCTTGGGAAGCAGCTTCATGCGGTCGGCGTGGAAGTGATAGTCGGGAACGGAGTCGTGGGAACAGGTCGTGTAATCGCCCGATCGGACGAGCAGATCCTCGTTGGACAGACGCTTGATCTGGTCGCCGTAATAGTATCCTCCTTCCATGGTGGTCCGGCCCTGATACACGATCCCGTCTCGCTCATCGGTGCGATAGGTCATCTTCGACCCGGTGACTGAGCTCTGGGCGTCGCTCAGCTTGGGCTTGCCCGTCGCCACGACAAGGTGCCGGACCGCCTGGTAGTTGATCTCCTCCGATTCGAGCGAGCTTCCCCGATAGGTCAGCTTGCCCTTGCCCAGGATCTGGATCCGGTTCTGTGGAACGTAGAACCGGATCGTATCCCCCTCATAGTCCACCCGCTCGGTGAAGATCCGGTCGTAGCGCGTGGCCAGGCTGTCGGGGACGTCGAGGCTTCCCTTCTTCATGAGGAAGTCGAGGAGCGGCTCGACCGCTCCGGGCGTTGGCGGAGACTCGCTGACGGAGTCGCCGGCGGCAGGGGAAGCCGTTGCGTTGCCGGCCGCAGGGACGGGGAGAACCGGCCCGACGAACCTGCTCGCGGCCGCCGGTACGCGGGTCGAGTCGGGCCGGACGGCGGCACGGGCAGTTGAATCCGGTAGCGCCTTTCGTGCGGTCGCCCGGGTCCCATCCGGTGGCGCCTTGCCGGTCGCCACACGGCTTGTGTCCGGTGGCGCCTTGCCGGCCGCCACGCGGCTTGTGTCCGGTGGCGCCTTGCCGGTCGCCACACGGCTCGTGTCTGCGGGCGTCTTGCCGGCGGCGACGCGACTCCTCTCCGGTGGCGCCTTGCCGGGCGCCACGCGGCTTGTGTCCGCCGGCGCCTTGCCCGCGGTCCCGCCCTTGGATCGGGCCGGCGGCAGGCCCAGGGAATCCCGGAAGCCCGGATTCCGCAGCTTCCGCTGATCCTCGTCGTTCGGGTAGACGTAGATGCCGGTGGCGCTCGTCCGAAGGTCCACCTTCTCGGCCTCGCCGCGCGAAAGGAAGATGTGGATCGTGCGGGCCTTGGCCAGGTTTCGGCCGCTCCCGTCCTCTGCTTCCTTGGGAGCGGGGAGATAGAGGCTCACGGCGTTCCCCTGCACCTCCATGTCGGTGACGACGCCGGACTGGAGCCGCGCCGTCAAGGTGTCGCCGACCACGAGGTTCTTCTCTCCCGGTTTGTCGCGAGGCGCGTAGTGGACCCGCACGTGGCCGAACGCCTTGAGCAGATCGGCCGCGCGCGCGCGGATCCGGACCATGATCGTGTCGGCGCGGATCTCTCCGTCGGGATCCCAGGCGACCGGATTGCCGTAGAGGAGGATCTGATCCGAGGCGGTGAGGAAGCGCGCCCGGTCGCTCAGGGTCCGCATGTCGCCCCGCACGATCCGGGTCCGGCCGGAAGCCTCCCCTTGCTGGTTGTTCTCGTTGAGGAAAAGGGTGTCCGCATGGACGGTGGTCGGGGCCTCGCCGCGGACGCCCGGGCTTTCCATGCGCGGGTGGCCCGTCAGGATCGTGCGGGCCGAAGCCTCGTTGTAGAAGGAGTGGTCGCCCCAGGCCCAGGTGGAGTCGGGCAGGATGAGGACGCGCACGTGGCCGTTGGCGTCGACGGTGTGAGCCAGGTTGTCGCGTACGATGCGGTCGGCCCACACCACGCGGTCGGGCTGGGTGACCTTGGCCGAGCCGGTCAGCGTCATCACGTCGCGCAGCCGGTCCCAGTCGAGGGCGTTCGAGTCGAAGGTGCCCTCCCGGCCGGTCCCATGGACGCTTTCGATGAGCTTGAGGTCCCGGATGCTGCGCTGGTAGATGCCGTGCTGCGCGACGACGACCCGGGAGGTGTCGACGATGCGGACGTTGCCCAGGAGGGTGGCGAGGTCGCGATCCGCGGAGATCTGCCCGTCCTGGGCCGTGATCTTGAGCACGCCCTGCGTGATCACCGGGAGCTTGATCGCGGTGCCTCCGGTCTTCGTCCCTTCCAGGCTCTGGCCTTCGATGATCCACGGCTCGTTCTGGTTGCCTTCCTCGGAAAGCGATCGGAAGGCGGACCGGGTGTTCTCCGCCCGGGAAGCGGAATCGGCGCGGGCAGCGGACCCCGCCCGGGCTCTGTCCGCGGCGCGGATCGAATCGACCTTCGCGCGGATCCGGGCGTCGGCCGAATCCGCGTGCGCGGCCAGGCGCAGCGAATCCCGGCGGGAGAGGATCCGAAGAGAATCGGCGCGGATCGAATCGGCGCGGGCGCGAACGAGGAACGGGCGGAGCGCGGCATGCAAGGCGCGGTCGTTTCCGGATCCGGGACCGGAATGAAGGGATCCGGTCGAAGCGCATCCCGCCCCCAGGATGCAGGCCAGGACCGTCCAGAGGATATGCGACCGCGCGTGCATCAAGCGCAGTCTAGGGCATGGGCTCCAACGCGGCCAGCGCGGCGCCGATCCATCCCGCCGCCGGACCCAGGGCGGCCGCGACGAGACCGGGCGCATGCGCGCCCGGAGCCAGCATCTGGTCCTCGAGCGCCGTTCGGGCCGAAGGGAACATGAGGTCGGCGGAGCCCGAAACGCCGCCGCCGATCACGAAGAGGTCCGGATCCAGCAGATTCGCCAGCCCCCCCAGAGCGAGACCGAGATACCGTCCGATCTCGCGCCAGGTTTCGAGGGCGGCGGAATCCCCCGCCCGCGCGCGGGCCGAGATCTCGCCAGGGCTCAGGCTGGCCGAATCCCGCTTCCCGGAGCGCCCGCAATAATCGCGGATGATCGCCGGAGTCCCGATCATGGCCTCCACGCAGCCGCGGGAGCCGCAGGAGCAGAGCGGACCGCCGGCGACGAGCGGAACATGGCCGATCTCCCCGGCGTAGCCGTGGGTCCCGGTCCAGAGCCGTCCGCCCAGGATCAGGCCACCTCCGACGCCCGTGCCGAGGGTGATCCCGACGACGTTCCGCGCGCCCGCGCCGGCGCCGTGCCGGGCCTCGGCCAGGGTGAACGCGTTGGCATCGTTCTGGACGATCGGGCGCCGTCCCGTCGCCTGCTCGGCCAGGTCCGCCAAGGGAGCGTCCTTCCAGCCCGGCAGGTTGGGAGACGTGACGACCACGCCGCGCTCCGGATCGATCAGGCCGGCGCATCCGATCCCAAGGCTCCAGGCGGCCTGTCCCGAAACCCATCCGGCAGCCAGCTCCTCGACCATGGCGGCGAGCGTGCGGACGACGGACTCCACGCCTTCCCGCGCCGGAGTCGGCCGTTCGATCTCCGCCTCGACTTTTCCGCCGGCCAGACGTCCGGCCTTGATCGCCGTTCCGCCGATGTCAACGCCGATGGCCCGGGTCGGTTCCGGTGTTCCCTGGGCGCCGTTCACCAGAGCGCCTCCACCGGGCCCAGCCCGAGGAACCGGTAGCCCTCCTCGAGAGCGTGAAACGACCCACAGAGAAGCACGAGCGACCCGTCCCGCGCCGAGGCCTCGAGAGCGTCCTCCAGCGCCGGCGCGATCCGCGGGAACGACCGCACCGTGAGCCCGGCCGCCCGGGCGGCGGCCTCGAGATCGGCCGCCGGAGCCGCCCGCTCCACCGCGAGAGGCGCGATGCGGACTTCGCGGGCCACGCGGGAGAGCTCGCGGAAGAACCCGCCGTGGTCCTTCTGGGCCATCATCCCGGCGACCGGCAGGATCCCGCGGCCTCTCGCGACGCCGGCCACGGCGCGCGCCAGCACCTGCGCGCCTTCATGGTTGTGGGCCACGTCGGCGATCAGCGGAAATCCCGGAATCGCCTCGCATCGGCCGGGCCAGCGCAGGCGCCCGATCCCTTCCTGGATCTCGGCATCGGTCACGCCCCACCCGCGTTCGCGGAGCAGCGCCGGGCCGAGGACCGCCAGCGATCCGTTGACCGCTTGATGGATCCCGGGGAGCCGGCTCCGCAGTTCAAGCCCATCCTCGGGCAGAACAAATCCGGCGGGCGCACCCTCGCGCCGGCGGACGCGGAAGCTCGTTCCGTCCGTCTCCTCGATCTGATCCACGCGGAGGCAGGCGGTCCGGCGGAAAAGCGGCGCGCCAAGCTCGCGCGCGCGCCGTTCGACCGCCCCGAAGGAGCCGGCCGCGCCTCCCGCCACGATGGCCGGAACGCCGGGGCGCAGGATTCCCGCCTTCTCCCCTGCGATGGCCGCGGCGGTCGCGCCCAGCAAATGCGCGTGATCCATCCCGAGGGAGGTGATGACCGAGAGGATCGGCTCCGCCGTGTTGGTCGCGTCCAGCCGGCCCCCGAGGCCGACCTCGAGCACGGCCAGATCCGCCCCGGCCTCGCGGAAGAAAGCGAACGCCAGCGCGGTCGTGGCCTCGAAGAAAGAGAGCTCGTGCCGCTCCCAGATCTCCCGGTCCCGTGTGATCAGTCGGAGCAGGGTCCCCTTCGGAGCCAGGGCGCCGTCCAGCCGGATCCGCTCCCGATAATCGAGGAGGTGCGGGGAGGTGTAGAGGCCCACGGTCCGGCCGGTCCGGGAGAAGACCGACGCCAGGCCGGCCGCGGTCGAGCCCTTCCCGTTGGTCCCGGCGACCAGGATCGACGCGAACGACTCCTGCGGGCGGCCGAGATCCTCCAGACAGGCCCGCATGCGCTCGAGGTCGAGCTTGATCCCGCGGCGCTCGAGGGCGAAAAGCCAACGGACCGCTTCGTCCCAGACGGCTTCATCCGGCGGGTCGTCGCGCCAGGCGTTCGCCCGCGCCGGCGCGGCCTCAGGCGCCGCATCTCCGCGCGCGACGTCTCCGCGGGCCGCGATCCCCGGGCGTCCGGCCCCGGAGGTGTCGTTCCGGCGCGAGTCCGGGCCTGCCGTCAAACCGGTTGCCGGGACGCTCGCGCGTCGTTGAACATGCGGATGAGGCTCCCGAGAGTGGCCCGAAGCTCCAGGCGGGACACGATCGCGTCGACCATCCCGTGATCGAGCAGGAACTCCGCCCGCTGGAAGCCGGCGGGCAGCTCCTGCTTGATGGTCTGCTCGATGACGCGCGGGCCCGCGAATCCGATCAGGGCCTTGGGCTCTGCCAGGATGACGTCCCCGAGCGAAGCGAAGCTGGCCGTGACCCCCCCGGTCGTGGGATGCGCCATGATCGAGATGTAGGGGATGCCCTTTTCGGCCAGTCGGGCGAGCTGGACCGAGGTCTTGGCCATCTGCATGAGCGAAAGCACGCCCTCCTGCATGCGGGCGCCGCCCGAAGAGGAGACGATGACGAGCGGAAGCTCGCTCTGGATGGCCATCTCGGCCAACCGGGAGATCTTCTCCCCGACCGCCGAAGCCATGCTCCCGCCGAGGAAGCTGAAGTCCATGACCCCGAGGCAGAGATCGCTGCCCTCGATCCTTCCCCGGCCGGTCACGACCGCCTCCTTCTTTCCCTTGGCCATGGCCGCCTTGATCCGGTCGCTGTACTTCATCGAGTCCTTGAAGTGCAGCGGATCGACCGACGTCACGCCCTGGAAGAACTCCTCGAAGGAGCCGGGATCGACCAGGAGGTTGATGTACTCCTCCGCGGAGATGCGGAAGTGGTGGCTGCATCGGACGCAGACCCATTGATTGCGCGCCACCTCCTTGCGGTAGAGGATCTCCCCGCAATCCGGGCACTTGACCCAGATGCCGTCCGGGATCTCGCGCCCGGGCTGCTGCTTCGGCCCTTCCGACTTGTTACTGAACCACGGCACGGTCGTCCTCCTCTCCGAGCGATCGCGACATCACGACCGCGTCCTCCCTGTCCCGAGTGTAGTAGTTCTTCCGGATCCCGGCCGGCCGAAATCCATGCCGCTCGTAAAGTCGGATGGCGGCGACGTTGCTCGCCCGGACCTCGAGCCAGATCGTGCGGGCGCCGCGCTGGCGGCTCTCCCGTTCGAGATCGTCGAGCAGCCTCCGCGCGTGTCCCGAGCGGCGGTGGCCCGGCGCCACCGCCAGGTCGGCCAGGTGCGCCTCGTCGGCCACGAACCAGGCGATCATGTAGGCGAGAACCTCGTCTCCCCGCTTGAGGACCCGCGGATAGCCGCCCGATCCCTTGTGGCGCAGCTCGGCCCGGAAGGCGGCGGGGGACCAGGGATCGGAGAAGCAGACCCGCTCGAGCCTGGAGACCGCAATCAGGCTCTCCTCGGTGAGATCTTCGATCTCCGGTTTGACCTGGGCTTCATCCATGAGGTCATCGGGCATCGGGACGGCGGGCGTCGGCCCCCCGGACGTAGAGAGGCTCGAGCTTCTCGAGATCCTCTCCGCGCCGTTCCACCGCGTCCCGGCGCGCCGCCAGAAGAGCGATCAGGCCCGGACGGCGGTGGAAAGCCAGCCGATCGGTCAGGATCAAGCCCATCTGCTTCAGCTCGGGGTGAATCCCGTGAACGAACTCTACCGCCTCTCCGGTGAAAATCAACCGCCCCCGGACGGCAAGAGCCCGGACCTTTGGCGCAACCTCAGCCATAGGCGTGTTTTCGAGAGGAATCAACGGCGCCCAGACGTCTCCGTCCCAGCGTCCCGCCTCCAGGCAGACCTCGCCGCGCCGGAAGGCGGACAAAAGGACCAGGGTCGCCTCCGAGTCCTTCCACGGCCAGGCCAGAGCTTCGTGCGACGGAACGCCGACGGCCGCGGTCCCGGATCCGAGAGCCAGGGCGCGGGCTGCGGCCATGCCGATGCGGATCCCGGTGAAGGAGCCCGGACCGATCGCGACGCCGATCCGCGCCAGGTCCCTGGGCGCCAGGCGGTCCTCGGCCAGCACCCGTCTCACGAACTCGAGGAGCATCTCCTCCGCCCGGTCCCGAAGATCCGCGCTCGTTTCGGCGACGAGACGGCCGTCCCGCACCAGAGCGACTCCGGTGAGGCGTCCCGAGGTCTCGAGACCCAGCACCGGCCCGTCGATCCAGCCGTTCATGCCGGTCCCTCGGGCCACAGGCCCTCAAGCCGGAGGTGACGCAGAGGCGATCTCCCGAGCGTCCATTCCAGCAGGATCCATCGTCCATCCCGCGGCCCCGGCTCGAACCGCACCCAGATCGCCTCTTCGGGAGGATCCGGAACCCTTTCCGCCCACTCGACCAGGACGACGCCGCCGGCGCCGCGCTCCGGCTCGTCTTCCCATGAAGCCCTGAGATCGCGATCGGGCGCCTCGAGCCGATAGAGATCGAGATGCCGGATGGAGACGCGCCCGGCGTAGCGATGCTCGAGCAGGAAGGATGGGCTTCGCACCTTGCCGGCATAGCCCAGGCCGCGGGCCACGCCGCGGGCGAAGACGGTCTTGCCGGAGCCCAGAGGGCCGGTCAGGCCGATCCAGGCGACATCGGCCAGGGATTGCCCCAGGATCTCCCCGAAACAGGCGGTGGCGGCCTCGGCCGGGCTCCACCAGGCCAGCCGCGCCGCCAGAGGAGGCGCCGCCGGCCCGGTCATGCGGGGCCGGCGCGCGGGGTCAGGACGGACACGGGGAGAATCATCTCTTCCAGGGAGATTCCGCCGTGCTGGAAGGTCTCGCGAAGCTGCCTCTCGTACCGGTGCTGGTTCGTCGGATAGACGAAGAAATAGTTCTCCTTCGCCAGAACGTAGTTCTTGGTCAGGCTGCCCCCCGGAAGCATGTATTCCTGCGGCTTGCGGATCTGGAGAGCCTCTTTCTCCTCGCAGGCCAGGTTGTCGCCGAACTTGTACCGGATGCTGGTCGAGGTCTCCCGGTTGCCCATGACGATGGAGGGGCGCTTGCAGAAGACCAGCCCGTGATCGGTGGTCACGACCACGGTGGTGCGCTGCCGGGAGAGGATGCGCAGCACCTCGAACAGGACGGAGTGCTGGAACCACGACTGGAGCAGCCTCCGGAGGGCCTCGTCGTCCGGCGCCAGCTCCTGGAGGATCTCCGATTCGGACTGTCCGTGGGCCAGCATGTCCAGGAAGTTGAAGACGAAAGCCAGGAAGGAATTGTTGAGCCAGGTCCCCACCTTCTTGCGGAGCAGATTGCCCTCCTGCACGGTGTAGATCTTCTGATAGCGCAGCGACTCGGGCGCGATGCCGCTTTTCTGGAGCTGCAGCTCGAGCAGCTCCTTCTCGTACCGGTTCCGGCTCGATTCCTTGGGAGCGTCCTCGAGCCACCAGTCCGGATGCTTTTGGGCGATCTCCGCCGGATAGAGGCCGCTGAAGATGGCGTTCCGCGCGTACGGACTGGCCGTGGGCAGGATGGCGTAGTAGAGGTCGGTCTTGACGTTGAAATAGGGCTCGAGCAGCGGCTCGAGCATGCGCCACTGATCGAGGCGCATGCAGTCGATCACGACCAGCGCGACGCGGGTGCCGGACTTGAGCAGCGGCAGGACGCGCTCGGGCACCACGTCGATCGACAGCGGCGGGCGGGTGTCCCGCGGGCGCCCCACCCACTGGCGGTAGCGCAGCTCGATGAACCGGCCGAATTCCCGGTTGAGCTGCACCTTCTGGTCGGCGTGGGCCTGCAGCAGGCTTTCGTTCTGCATGCCCCGAAGCTCGAGGTCCCAGGCCACGACGTCGGAGTAGAGGTCCAGCCAGTCCCTCCAGTCCAGATCGCCGTGCCGGAGGGAGAGGATGCGGTTGAACTCGGCCACGTAGTCCTTCGTCCGCTGCGTCCGCTCCAGCGTCTTGCTCTCGAGGACCTTCTTGATCGCGAGAAAGATCTGGCTGGGGTTGACCGGCTTCGTCAGGTAGTCGCTGATCCGGTGGCCCAGCGCCATGTTCATGAGGTTCTCCTCCTCGTTCTTGGTGATCATGATCACCGGGAGCGAAGGGGAGCGTTCCTGCAGGGCTTCCAGGGTGGCCAGGCCGCCCATCCCCGGCATCATCTCGTCGAGGAGGACGACGTCGAAATGCTCGCGGTCGACCAGCGACACGGCGTCCTCGCCGTTCGACACCGCCTCGACCTCGAATCCCTTCGCCCGCAGGTAGAGGATGTGGGGCCGGAGCATGTCGATTTCATCGTCGGCCCAGAGCACTTTTCTCGGAGCTGTGGCCATATCCATCCTTCAAGCCGATTCTTCCCCCGGAACGGAATCGCCGG
This sequence comes from Candidatus Eiseniibacteriota bacterium, assembly GCA_963833505.1. GTDB lineage: Bacteria > Eisenbacteria > RBG-16-71-46 > CAIMUX01 > CAIMUX01 > CAWHYG01. Next base: position 228,078 of record CAWHYG010000006.1, read on the forward strand.
CGAACGAACGGCGCTTCCCGGTCAGACCGGGAACGAGATCACCACGGTGGATCCCTGACCCGGCTGGCTCTTCTCGAACCAGATCCGGCCGCCGTGGTACTCCTCCACGATCCTCTTGGCCAGGGTCAATCCCAGACCCCAGCCCCGTTGCTTCGTCGTGAATCCGGGAGCGAACACCATCTTCATTTCCGCCGGAGACATCCCGCGCCCCTGGTCGGCGATGCGGATTTCCACGGACTCGGTCTCCCGCCGGCGGACGACATCCACCTCGATCGTACCCCGGCCGTGCTCGGATGCATCGACCGCGTTCTTGAGGACGTTCTCGACCACCCACTCGATCAACTCCTTGTTCACGCTGACCGGCGGGACCAGCTCGTAGCGTTCGCGAATCTCAACGTCTCGTCCGAGATGGGGGATGCGGCGGCGGAAGTAGCGTACGGCCTCGCTGACGATGGGAGCCACGTCCTGGACCTCGAGTCTCGGCAGGCTTCCCACCTGGCCGAACCGCATGGCGACCTTCTGCAGACGCTCGGCGTCGTTCTCCATCTCGTCGAGCACCTCGCGGAGATAGGACTCCTCCAGCTCGACCCGCCCGTCCTGCCGGCCCGTTTCGAGCTGTTTCTCGCGCAGCAGCTCGACCCATCCGAGCAGCGAAGAGATCGGGGTGCCGAGCTGGTGGGCTGTTTCCTTGGCCAGGCCGATCCGAGATGGACCGCTGCTCGCTGGTCTTGATGCTCCGGTAGCCCACGTAGCCCAGGGCGATGAAGAGGAAGATGGCGGCGATCTGGATGACCGGAATCCACTTGAGCTCCCGGACCAGACCCGCTTCGCCGTAGTGGACCTGGCCGAAGACCCGCCCGTCTTTGGGCTGACGGATCGGAATCGGAGTGTGCCGCTCGTCGAACCGGCGGACAATCTCCTTGAGCCGCGCGGAGTCGTTCGGAGCGATCTCGACCGGAAGCTTCCAGACCCGCGGCTCCCCCTTCTCGTCGGTCAGCACCATGGGGAAGTCGGCCGGCTTGATCACGTCCTCGAAGATCCGGCGCACCTCCGGGTTGTCGGTGGCGGGGAGAGTGGCGACCGCGCAGAAGCGGGCGAAGATCTCCGACAGGGCCATCGACTGTTTGTTGAGACGATTGATCAGGCTGGTGGTGTAGACGACCCCGATTCCCACGAGAACGACCGACCCGAAGAACAGGTAGGCCCTGAGCAGCAAGGTAAGTCTGGTTCGGGACAGCGACATTTCTCCCCCGGAGGATCTAACTTTCCGGCGCCGGGCCCAGTTCCTCCCGTCCGCCCAGGTAGGGTCTGAGGGCCTTCGGAATCCGCACAGCGCCCCTTGGAGTCTGGTGGACCTCCAGGAGCGCGACGATCACCCGGGGCAGCGCCAATCCCGAACCGTTCAAGGTGTGGGGATATTCCAACCGGCCTGCCGCGGTGCGATAGCGCAGGCCCATCCTCCGGGCCTGGAAGCTCTCGAAGTTGCTGCACGAGGAGACCTCGAGCCAGCGCCCGGCCTCGCCGGGAGCCCAGGCCTCGAGGTCGTAACACTTGGCCGCGGCGAAGGAGAGGTCGCCGCTGGCGAGGGACAGGACCCGGTAGGGAAGCTCCAGGGCCTGGAGGACCGCCTCGGCGCAGGCGGTCAGCGACTCATGCTCGTCGTAGGAGGTTTCGGGCCGCACGACCTTGACCATCTCGACCTTGTCGAACTGATGGACCCGGACCAGCCCGCGGGTCTCCCTTCCGTAGGCGCCGGCCTCGCGGCGGAAGCAGGGAGAGTACCCGACGAAGGAAATCGGCAGGTCCTCCTCGGCCAACGACTCCTCGCGGAAGAGATTGGTGATCGGCACCTCGGCGGTCGGGATCAGGAAGAGGTCGTCGACTTCGCAGCGATACATGTCCTCTTCCATCTTCGGAAGCTGGCCGGTTCCGAACATGCATTCGCGCCGGACGACGAAGGGGGTTGAGACCTCCCGATATCCGTGACGGGTCGTGTGCAAGTCGAGCATGAACTGGATGAGCGCGCGCTGGAGCCGCGCCCCCCAGCCGAGGAACACCGTGAAGCCGGCGCCGGACAGCTTCGACGCCCGGTGAAAGTCGAAGAGGCCCAGCCGTTCCCCGATCTCCCAATGCGGAACCACGGGGAAGTCGGGATGCGCCGGCTCTCCCCAGGTCCTCGCCACGACGTTGGCCGAAGCATCCGTTCCGATCGGGACCGATTCGTGCGGCAGATTGGGAACGCGCGCCAGCAGATCCTCGAGCGCGGAGTCGATCGCCTTGACCTCCGCGTCCAGCTCCTTGATCGCATCGGACAGACTGCGCGTGCGTGTGATCAGGGACGCGGCATCTTCGCCCCCGGCCTTCCGGTGGGCGACTTCCTGGGAGCTGCGATTCCGCTCCCCCTTCTTCTGCTCGACGTCGGTCAGGAGCCGGCGTCGCTGTTCGTCCAGCGACAGGATCCGGTCGAGGTCGTGCGGCCCTCCCTTGGCCTCAAGACCGCGCCGAACCCGCTCGGTCTCCGCCCGGATGAGCTTCAGGTCCAGCATCGCCCCCCACTTCCCCGGCGTCGCGCGGGTCATCGGCATCCGCCGTGACGGCACTCCCTTGCGTGCGGTCAAGCTAACACAGGGCATGATACAGGTCAACGCGGGGCCGGCCGCCGCCGCCGAGCCGGGAGTCATGGCTCCCCGAGCAGGAGCAGCGCCGCCGCGACTCCCGCGGCCGCGACGGCCAGGATCGCCGCGGCCGCCGCCCGATCCGAGCCCCAGGCCCTCGCCAGCCGGTGGGTCGTGTGGTCCTTGCCTCCCTCCCATGGGCGCCCGCCTCGCCGGATCCGGGCCACGCTCACGGTGGCAAGATCGATGCAGGGCCAGGCCAATGGGAGCAACACGGCCAGGTGCCGCGGCTGGCCCCGCTCCATCGCCGGCTCCGCCGCTCCCCGACCGGCCAGGGCGCAGAAGACGAGCGCCGAGACGAGCAGCGAAACCGCGTGACTCCCACTGTTTCCCAGGAAGATCCGGGCAGGCGGCAGGTTCCAGAGCGCGAAGCCCGCCGAGGCCCCGCACCCGGCCAGAGCCAGGCGCGCGCCCCACGCCGGGACTGGAGCGCGGGCCAGCACGATCAGCGCCGCGACGGAAACGACGGCGAGGGCGGCATCCAGATTGTCGAAGATCTCGAGCGCGGTCTGAAGGACCAACGCGATCAAGAGGGCTGCGATCGACCATCCGGCGCCGGCGAGCCTGAATCCTTCGGCGGCGATTCCGGATCGGCCGACTCCATCCATCCCGGGTCCGCCGGGCGCAACCATGCCGACTCCATCGGTTCCCGCGATCCGGAAAGGGCCCAGGAGCAAGGCCGCCAGGCATGCCAGAAGGAGACCCGTCTGCAGGCACCATTTCCTTCCCGGTCCGAGACTCCCGCGATCGTCGGCTCGACCCAGGACGAACGCGAGAGCGACGGCGGCCGCGATGATCGCCGCGGCAGCCGGGCATCGTCCCGCCAGGATCGAGGTCAGGAGGAGCCCCGCGAGAAGCCCGGCCAGCCAGCCGGCGCCTCCTGCTCGCGACACGGGACGGTTGTGGTGTCGATCGGCGCGCGGCAGGTCCAGCCAGCCGGGATGACGCAACCAACGGGCAAAGAGAGGTGAAGCCGCAGCGGAGACGAGGAAGGAGACGAAAAACGGGATCAAGAGCCCGCGGCGCTTCCGGCCGCCGGCGCCATCGGAGCGGCGGCGCCGGTCACGGGGGGAAGCAGGCTCCTGCGGTGCTCCAGCGTGATCCGGAGCATGGCATCCAGGTCGGTCACGGCGGGGCGGCCGATGACCCGGGAGATCTTGGTCAGGTCGGGCACGCGCCGCACGACGTCCTGAAATCCGTTTCCGTAGGCTTCCGAGTACGGGATGAACCGGATTCCCGCCCGCGAGCCGGTCACTTCCAGGACCTTCTCCGCAAGCTCGGAGATGCTCGTTTCCCGATCGGTGCCGATGTTGAACACCTGGCCGACGGCGCGCGGGGACGCGGCCAGGGCCAGGACCATGCGCACCACGTCATCCACGAAGGAGAAACACCGCGTCTGTTTCCCGTCCCCGTAGATGGTCAGGGGTTCGTTGCGGAGCGCCTGGTCCAGGAAGCGCGGGACCACCATGCCGTAGGTCGGCTGCTGCCGCGGCCCGCAGGTGTTGAAGCAGCGGACGATGACCACCGGAATCCCGGTCCGGGCGTGCTCGCCCAGGGCCAGGAACTCGCCCATGGCCTTGCCGGAGGCATAGGACCAGCGCGGGACCGCGCTCGGCCCCAGGACCAGATCCCCATCCTCGCGGAGCGGAATGGCGGTGGACTTCCCGTAGACCTCGGAGCTGGAGAAGAGAACGATGCCGGGCGGCGCCTTCAGCTCGGCCGCGGCGGCGAAGAGGTTCTGCACGCCTTCCACGTTGTTGCGGAGGCACTCGGAGGGGTTGGACGTGATCATCCCGACGCCGACGGAGGCCGCCAGGTGGAAGACCTCGGCGCATCCGTCGAGCGCGCGCCGGACGACGGCGGGATCGCGGACGGAGCCGATGACCGTGTCGAGAAGGCTTGAGCGCCGGCAGCCATCCAGGTTCTCGAGACGGCCGGTCGAGAGATCGTCCAGCACCCGGACCTGGTCCCCTTGCTCCACGAGAGCCTGGACCAGGTGCGATCCGATGAAGCCGGCGCCGCCCGTCACCAGGATGAGCTTTTTCAGGGTCGCGTCTCCTCTGCGAGCGAGGCCGGATCACCGGGCCGTTCCGGGCGATCCGCCCCCTCCAGGCGCCCACACGCGCCCAAAAGCACGCTAACCAGCGGCGTTCCGCGAGTCAACCCGATTCCCATTTCCGGGCGCTCCTCCGCCGTCCCTCCGGACCTCCCGGCGGCCCGCTCCGCTTGCCGCGAAGCGGCCGGAGACGATCTCATCCCGGCGCCGGGGATGCTCCGGCAGCTCCCTCCGCCGGCAGAAAACGGTAGTTCCGCTTGTAGTATTCCAGGAATTCACCGCTCTTGAGGGGCCTCCACCACTGCTCGTGGTCACGGTACCACGCCACCGTTTCCCGCAACCCCTCTTCAAAGGGGATCTTGGGGCGCCAGGCCGTCCGGGCCTGGATCTTGGAGAACTCGAGCGCGTAGCGGCGGTCGTGCCCCGGCCGGTCGACCACGTGGGCCACGAGCGAGGAGGGCTTACCGGTCAGCTTGAGGATCCGCGAGGCGATGCCGAGCACATCGAGCTCGTGGCCCGCGCCGATGTTGAACAACTCCCCTTCCACGCCCGGGGCCTCGAGGATCTCCAGGATGGCGTCGACGTGATCCGACACGTGGATCCAGTCCCGGGTGTTCCGTCCGGTGCCATAGACCGGCAGGGGCTGGTCGTCGATGGAGTTGGTGACGAAAAGCGGGATCAGCTTCTCGGGATATTGATAGGGACCGTAGTTGTTCGAGCACCGCGTGATGACCACGGGAAGCTCATAGGTGGCCCAGTACGAATAGGCCAGGCGGTCTCCTCCGCCTTGGAGGCGGAGTAGGGATTGCGCGGAAGCAGCGGCGCCTCTTCCGACGCGGGCGCTCCCAGGATCTCCCCGTAGACCTCGTCGGTCGAGATCTGGACGAACCGGCTCACCGGATGCCGCCGCACCGCCTCGAGAAGCGTGTAGACCCCGAAAACGTCGGTGCGCACGAACGAGGAGGGATCGCCGATCGAGCGGTCGACGTGGGTCTCGGCGGCAAAGTTGATCACGTAGTCGAATCCCTCGGCCAGAAGAGGCTCGACCGCCGATTCCTCCGCGATGTCCCCCCGGACGAAGCGGAATCCCGGAAGATCGCGGACCGGATCGAGATTGGCGGGATTGCCGGCATAGGTCAGCTTGTCCAGGACGGTGACCCGGGCGCGCGGCCGGCGCCGCAAGAGCGCGTGGACGAAGTTGCAGCCGATGAAACCGGCTCCGCCCGTGACCAGATACCGTCCTGACTCCGGATCCGCCGGCGCCACCTCAGCCGTCCTTCCGGGACCAGTCGTACGGCACCTCGCCGCCGTGCGGCGCCACCCGGTATTCGTCCGGATGCGCGTAGTCGTACGGCTCGGTCGGGAGGTTCAACAGAAGCGCCGGCTCGACTCCGACCCCCTTCATCCCGTGCAGGACGCCGTCCGGGATGGACAGGAGGATCGGATTCCTCTCTCCCATGAAGAACTCGTTGATCTCGCCCCGCGTGGCGGACGCCTCGCGCCGGTCATAAAGCACGACCTTGGCCATCCCCTTGACCACGCAGAAGTGATCCGTCTGGATCTTGTGAAAGTGCCAACCCTTCACGACCTCCGGATAGACCACGGTCAGGTAGGCCTGGCCGAACTTCCGGAAGAACGGATCGTCCGACCGCAGGATCTCCATCAGATAGCCGCGCTCATCGGGAATGATCTTGAGCGGCTTGACCACGACGCCCTGGATCATCGCCCGTCCTCCCGCGCGGGCCGCCGGCCCTTCCGCGCCTCGGTCGCGACCTTCGTTTCCCGTCGCGCGCTTCCGGCCCGGCCCCCCGGCCCCCGCCCGTTCCCTCGGGCGCCGGCGGCGCGTTCCGGAACCTTCCGCCCGCGTCCGACGCCCTGGTAGTGGAAGCCCTGCGCCGTGAGCGCATCTCCGTCGTAGATGTTCCGACAGTCCACCACCGCCGGATGTTTCATCAGCCGCCGGATCTTGGAAAGATCGAGCATGCGGAACTCGTTCCACTCGGTCGTGATCACGAGAACGTCCGCGTCCTTGGCCGCGTCGTAGGAGTCCCGGGCGAAATAGACGCCTTTGACCTCCTGGGCCGCGCGATCCATCGCCACCGGATCGAAGCCGCGGATCTTGGCGCCCCGCTTCTGGAGCAGGCGGATCAGATCGATTCCGACCGAGTCGCGGATGTCGTCGGTCTGCGGCTTGAAGGAGAGCCCGAGGACGGCGACGGTCCGGCCGGCGAGGCCGGGCGCGGCCGCCTCGATCTTCTCCATCATGCGGGAGCGCTGCAGGCGATTGACCTCGATGGCGGCTTCGACGATCCGGCTTGGCACCTGGGCCTCGCGGGCGAAGCTGGCCAGGGCCATGGTGTCCTTGGGGAAGCAGCTCCCGCCGTATCCCGGCCCGGGATGGAGGAACTTCGGGCCGATCCGCTTGTCCAGACCCATCCCTCGGGCGACCGTCTTGACGTCGGCGCCCAGGACCTCGCACAGATTGGCGATCTCGTTGATGAACGAGATCTTGGTCGCGAGGAAGGCGTTCGAGGCGTACTTGATCATCTCCGCGGACTGGACCGAGGTCTTGACCATCGGCGTTTCGAGCAGGTAGAGCGGGCGGTAGATCTCCGAGAGGATCTGCTCCGCCTTCTTCGACCAGGTTCCGATGACGATCCGATCCGGACGCATGAAATCCTCGACCGCCGATCCCTCCCGAAGGAACTCCGGGTTGCTCGCGACGTCGAAGGGGATGTTCTTCTTCTTGAGCAGCTCCTCGATCGTCCGCAGCACCTTCTCGCCCGTTCCGACCGGCACGGTGCTCTTCTGGACGACCAGCTTGTACGAGTTCATGTGCTCGGCGATCGACCGGGCGACCGCGTCGACCTGGGACAGGTCCGCCTCCCCCTTCTTTCCCGTCGGCGTGCCGACCGCGATGAAGATGACCCGGCTCGAGCGGATGGCTTCCGGCAGGTCGGAGGTGAAGCTCAACCGGCGTTCGCGCACGTTGCGTTCCACGATTTCGCCGAGGGAGAACTCATAGAAGGGGAGCTGGCCGCGCTGGAGCTGTGCGACCTTCGCTTCGTCGAGATCGACGCAGATCACGCGGTTGCCGAAGTCGGCCAGACAGGCTCCGGTGACCAGGCCCACGTAGCCGGTCCCCACCATGGCGATCTTTTCCATGCCCGCTCCTTCTGTTTCCGCGGGACCGCCCCGAGACGCCCGCGAAGCCCCTTCCCCGCACGCGCGAACAAGTCCGGGGCATGGTACGACCAACGGCGACATCGGGTCAACCGGAGCAGGGATCGGGGCGTGGGCAGATCGGGTCGCCGGGAGGTCGGCGGGGCGCGAAGCGGGTACGCGGAGACTCGGGCCGGCCGGCGTCCGGCCGCTCCACGCGAGACCAAGCCGGGTCATTCAGCAGGTCGTTCAGCCCATCCGCTCCAGGATCTCCCGTGCCGCCTCTTCGGGATGCGCCGCCGCGCGAATCGGGCGGCCGACCACGATCCAATCGGCACCGCCCTTGACCGCCTCTTCGGGCGTGCCGACCGCAACCTGGTCCTGGCGGCCTCCCTCCGGCAGGCGGATTCCGGGACAGACCAGAGCCGGAGCCGGACCCCAGGCGGCGCGAAGACGGGGGCCGGCCGCGGCCGGAGCGATCCATCCGAAGAGGCCCGCCTCGACCGCCTGCCCCGCCAGAGCCACCACGTCGTCCCAGGGCCGATCCGGATCGGGGGGCGGAAGGCTGGTCAACCGGGTCACTCCGAGGAGTCCCGGGGCATTTCCGCGCTCATCGCGAATCCGGCGGCAGACTTCGGCGCAGGCCCTGAGGGCCTCGATTCCCGCGGGAACGTGCAACGTGGTGAGATCGAACGGATGGCGGCAGAGGCTCCGGAGCGCGGAGGACATCGTGTTCGGGATGTCATGCAGCTTCAGGTCGAGGAAGACGCGTTTGCCCCGATCCGCCAGAGCCTCGAGCAGTCGGGGGCCCTCGGCGTAATAGAGCTCCATGCCGACCTTGTACCAGAGCACCGGCTCGCCGAGGCGATCCACCAGGGCGAGCGCCTCCCGGCTCCCCGGAAGATCCAGCGCGACGATCAGGCGTTCCCGCGCCGCGCGCGGCCGGGCCGGACCGAGCGATCCCGTCCCCTGCGTCCCGTTCATGGGTCATCCCTCCTGAGGCACTCATCCTTCCTGGTACGTGCCGATCAAGTCCTCGACCGAGGCGAGTCCGTTCTCGATCAGGAACCGTTCGATGCCGAGCACGACCTCCGCGCCGGCCCCGGGTCGGCGGAAGCTCGCGGTGCCGATCTGGACCGCCGTGGCCCCGACCACGAGGAATTCCAGCGCGTCCTCCGCGGTCACGATTCCACCCGCGCCGATCACCGGAAGCCGGGTCGACCGGACCACCTCCCGGACCTTGGCCAGAGCCACCGGCCGGATGGCGGGTCCGGAAAGGCCTCCGATGCCGGCGGCCAGACGGCTCCTCCGCGTGCGCGGATCGACGCTCAGGCCGACCAGCGTGTTGATGGCGGTGATGCCGTCCGCGCCCGCCTCCTCGCAGGCCCGGGCCACGATTCCGATCTTGGTGACGTTGGGGCTGAGCTTGGCCCAGATCGGAAGGCGCACGGCCTTCCGAACGGCCGAAACAACCGCCGCGGCCGCCTCCGGCACCTGGCAGAACTCCAGCCCGCCTTCCTTGACATTGGGACAGGAAATGTTGATCTCGAGGGCCGCGACTCCGGCGGCGCCGCTCAGCCGGCGGGCCGTCTCCACGAACTCTTCCTGCCGCCGGCCGCCGATCGAGACCACGATCGGCGGGCCGAGGGAACGGAGCTCAGGCAAGGTCTGCTCCAGGAATCGGTCCACGCCGACGTTCTGGAGGCCGATCGAGTTGAGCAGTCCGGAGGGGGTCTCGAAGAGCCTTGGTGGAGGATTCCCGGAGCGCGGCTCGAGCGTAACGGTCTTGGTCACGATCCCGCCGAGGCGCTCGACCCGCGTCAGCTCGGGAGCCTCGGCGCCGTAGCCGAAGGTGCCGGACGCGGTCAGAACCGGATTGGAGAGCTCCAGAGGGCCGAGACGGACCTTGAGGTCGGGAGCCGGCGCGCTCATTCGGGCACTCCTTCCCATTCGACCCGCTCCGCGTCCATCACCGGTCCCTCACGGCAGGCCAGGATATAGCGGTGGAAGGCGTCCTCCGCCTCGCCGGGCGCGGGCCGGACAGGAATCGCGCAGCCCGCGCAGATGCCCATCCCGCACCCGAAGTGGGTCTCCAGGGACACCTGACAGGGGAAGCCGTGCTCCGCGGAATAGCGCGCCAGACCCTCAAGCATCCGGTTCGGGCCGCAGGCGAAGAGCGCGGTCTCATCCACGATGATTTCCCTCTGCTTCCGGAGATGCTCCAGGAGATCGACCACGGTGCCGGAAAAGCCCGCGCTGCCGTCATCCGTGGCCTGGTGCAGGACGTACGGAGGATCCGGAACGGGGATGATGCGGGCTTCGGTCGTCGCGCCGTAGAGGATCGTGCCGAGCGGATAGTCCGTCTTCCACGTCTCCGCGAGCATCAGGAGCGGAGCGATGCCGCGTCCGCCGCCGACCAGGACCGGAAACCGCCCCGGAGACGGCGTGAACGGGCGGCCCAGCGGACCGATCAACTCGAGGGTCTCGCCCGGATGGCAACGGGACAGCTCACGAGTCCTGAGGCCGACGACGCCATAGACGATCGACAGCTCGATCCCGAGCTCGGTGGAGCGGCAGGCCGCCAGACTGAACGGCCGGCGAAGGGCGAAGGCGTCTCGCGGCGGGCACTCGAGCTGGACGAACTGGCCGGGCAGCGCCGGCCCCCATTCGGACGGGAGGCGGAGCACCAGCCCGAACACCTCGGGCGTGAGCCGCCGATTCGAGACCACCCGAGCGGTGGCGGGACTGGGGCGCGAGACGTTCACCTCAGCCGCACCCTGGTTCTCGAGCTGTCCGGAGATCCGCTGGAATCGGGCCTCAAGGAGCGAAGCGAATCGGAGCGACCGCCGCGATAGCCGGCAAACCTCGGGAATCGGGGCGAATTCGGCCCCGAGAGCGGCGCCAGACGCCCCAGGGAGTCGGGAGGCGCGCCCGGGAAGGGCGGTGGGCGCCCGACTCCCCTCGCCGGGTTTCCCGGGGCCGGCCCATGCGGCCCGGGCGAACCGGGACGGGCGGTGGCGGAACTGTCCGCCTTGGCCGGCGCCGCCGTCGTGTCCGTCTTGAGAGCGACGAGGAGCCCGGCGAGTCCCGCCGTGTCCGCCTTTTCTCCGATCAAGAGGTCGAGGGCTCCCCGGGCCTGCCGGCTCGCGGGATACTTGCGCACGATGCCGGCCAGCTCGGTGAGCGCGCTGTCCCGTTTGCCCGACACCGCCTTGAGGTGGATCCAGGCCACGGCGTAGGCCGCCCGCGCCGCCATGTTCGACTGCGGGTATTTTTCCACGATCTCGCGATACCGCCCAAGCGCCTCCTCCGGCTGGTTCCGCGTGAGCAGATAGAGCTCGGCGATCTTGAGGGACGCTTCCGCCGTCTTGTCCTCGGTCGTCGCGGAATCGGAGCGGGCCTGCTGGGAAAGAGCCTGAAGCTGGGCCAGCCCCGCCGACCGGTTCGCCGCCTGCTCCCGGAACACGCTTCGGCCCCCCATCTTGCTCACCTGGTCGTAAGCGGTCCGGGCGGCGGTCAGGGAATCGAGGTAGACCTCGTAGGTGTAGCCGATCTGGAACTGCGCCTCGACCGCGCTGGTGGAGGTGGCGAACTTGTCGGTGACCTCGCGAAGCGCCTTCAAGGCGCCGACGTGATCGCCGGCGGCATTCTGAGCCTGCGCCAGGTGCAGGCGGGCCACGGCCTGCCACTCATCCAGCGGGGCGCCCTGCGTGGTTCCCACCGGAATCACGAGCCGCTTCAGGAGACGAACGGCGTCGTCGGGTTTTCCCATCGTGACGAGCACGTCCCCGGCGCTGAGCTGCGCCTCCCGCGCGGTCTTGTCGTCGGTGGCCGTGTGGGCCAGCTCCGTGTAGCTGTTATAGGCGCTGTCGGTCGCCCCCTCCTCCAGATAGAGGCCGCCGATGTGCGAGAGCGCGTCCTCTCCCCGCCCGCTGCCGTGAAACTCGGCTTCCAGCTCGCGGTAGCGGTGGATGGCCTCGGGGCGGTTGCGCTGCTCTTCCGCCGCCTGGGCCTGCGTGAAGAGGATCTCGTCCTTCTTGTCGAAATCCGGCTTCAGCTCGAGCACCTTGCGGAAGGAGGCGTCCATCAGCTCATAGTCCCGGCGCTGGTAGTGGCAGAGGCCGCTCAGGTAGTGGGCCCAGGGCACCAGCTTCGACTTGGGATAGTTCGCCATCAGCTCGTCAAACTTCCGGAGGGCGCTCTCGTATTCCCTCTTGCCGTAATAGCAGGCTCCCATCAGGTAGACGGCGTCATCGGCCCAGCGGCTGTCGGGATGCTGCGAGAGCACCTTGGTGCACTGCTTGATCGAAAGATCGTACTTGGTCACGGCGTCGGGCGAGATCTTGTCCGACTGGGAAAGCGCCTGGGTCTTCTCGGCTTCGCCGAAGTACTTCCTGGCGAGATAGAACGTGTTGAAGTAGACGCAGCCGCCGGAGAGCCCGGAGGCCAGGAGGCTTCCGGCCAGGAGCAGCAGGAGCCGCGGCCCGCAGAGGATGCGGCCTCTCAGGAAGGGCGCGGAGGCCGCGCCCGCCGCCAGGGTCGATCTCACCTCGAGCGATCTCCGTTCCAGCGCCGGGCGCGATCCCCGGCCGGACCGCCGCTCACCGCGGCCGATCGATCGACCGGAGCCGGCGACACGGCGGCATGCGTGACCTTGCCGGAGGCGATCGTCAGGAGGACCTTGCCCTTCAAGGTCCATCCGGCGAAAGGCGTGTTGCGGCTCAGGGAGGCGAACCGGGCGGGGTCGACGGTCCATTCCCATTCGAGATCGACGGCCGCCAGATCGGCGGGCCGGCCGATCTCGAGCCGACTGCCGGGCAGCCCGAGGATCCGCCGGGGCGCGACCGACATGCGTTCGACCAGGTCTTCCAGCTTCATGCCCTCCTCCTCGACCAGCGCGCGGTAGGAGACCCCGAAGGCGGTCTCGAGCCCGATGACGCCGAAGGGCGCCTGATCGAGCTCCACGTCCTTGTCCGCCGTCGCGTGCGGGGCGTGGTCGGTGGCAAGGGCGTCGATCAACCCCTCCTTGACGGCGCGGCGGACGGCGGCCACGTCGGCCGCCGTCCGGAGCGGCGGATTCATCTTGAACGAGCTGTCATAGCTCCGGAGGCTCTCATCCGTCAAGGTGAGGTAATGGGGCGCGGTTTCCGCCGTCACCCGGATCCCTTTCTCGCGCGCCCGGCGCAGCAGCTCGACGCTGCCGCGGGTCGACAGGTGACAGAGGTGCAGCGTGCAGCCGGTCATCTCGGCGAGGAAGAGGTCGCGGGCCACGCCGATCTCCTCGCTGGCCGCGGGGATTCCGCGCAGGCCGAGAACGGTCGACCAGTAGCCCTCGTGCATCACGCCGCGGCCTTTGAGACTTCGGTCCTCGCAGTGGGAAAGGACGGGCAGACCGGCCATGCGGGCGTATTCCATGCCCCGCCGGCACACCTCGCTGTCGTCCACCGGGAACCCGTCGTCGGAGACGGCCACGGCGCCCGCCTCCTTCAGCTCGATCATCTCGGTGATCTCCTTGCCCTCGAGACGGCGGGTCATGGCCGCGACCGGATGGACCGCGGTGCCGCACGCCTCGCGCGCCCGGGCCAGCACCAGATCGACGACCGAACGGGTGTCGATCCGGGAGGGGGTGTTCGGCATGCAGGCCACGCCGGTGAAGGCCCCGCGGGCCGCCGCCAGCGCGCCGGACGCGATCGTCTCGGCCTCTTCCCCGCCGGGCTCGCGCAAATGGACGTGCATGTCGAAGAGCCCGGGCATCACGACGCCGCCCTCCAGATCGGCTTCGGCGGCTCCTTCGACGGCCGGAAGGCCCGGCGCCATCGCTTCCAGGATGCCGTCCTTGATCCAGAGGTCACAGAGGCCGCGCCGTTCGTTCCCGGGATCGACCACCCGGAGGTTTCGCAGAAGGATCGACCCCGCCCGGTTCCAGACCCCGGCCAGTTCGCTCACGACGTTCATCGTCTCATCTCCCCGGACCCGAGTCCGCCGGCCCCGCGACCTTGATCACCCGGCCGCGGACCCCGGTTCCACGTCATCTTTCCCGCGCGCTCAACGAGACGTCTGCAACCGGTTCCAGATCCGAACCGCCCCAGACCAGGAAGAGCACCGCCATCCGCACGGCCACGCCGTTCACGACCTGATCCAGGATGACCGCGTCCGGACCGTCCGCGACGTCGTCGAAGATCTCGACGCCCCGGTTCATCGGGCCCGGATGCATGATCACCGGACGTCCGGCCCGCTCGAGAGCCTCGCGCCGGATTCCGAAGCTGCGGGCGTACTCCCGCAGGGAAGGCAGGAAGCCTCCCTTCATGCGTTCGAGCTGGAGACGCAGGACCATGACCACCTGCGCTCCTTCGAGGCCTTCGTCCAGCCGGCTCGTGACCCGGACCCCGGTGCGTTCGATCTCGACCGGAATCAGGGTGGAAGGACCGACCAGGGTCACGCGCGCCCCGACCTTGGAGAGGGCCCAGATGTTGGAGCGGGCCACGCGGCTGTGGGCGATGTCCCCGACGATGGAGACGCGCAGCCCCTCGAGGCTCGGGAACCGTTCGCGGATCGTGTAGAGGTCGAGCAGCCCCTGGGTCGGATGCTCATGGAAGCCGTCCCCGGCGTTGATCACGTGGGCGTCGATCCGGCGCGCCAGGAAGTGCGCGGCCCCCGAGGAACCGTGCCGGAGGACGACGACGTCCACCTTCATGGCCTCGATGTTCCGCACCGTGTCGAGCAGGGTCTCTCCCTTCGAGACCGAGGATCCGCTGGCGGCGAAGGCCAGCGTGTCGGCCGACAGCCTCTTGGCCGCCAGCTCGAAGCTGAGGCGCGTGCGGGTGGACGGCTCGAAGAAAGCGTTGCACACCGTCACGCCGCGCAGGCTGGGAACCTTCTTGATCGGCCGGTCCAGGATCTGCCGGAAGGTCCGCGCCGTGTCGACGATGTGAAGGATCTCTTCCCGGGACAGCTCCTCCAGCCCCAGCAGGTGCTTTCGGCGGAAGATCATCGGCTCGCTCCTTCCTCATCCGCTCGAGGCGCCCGCGGCCCGTCTTCGTCCGCCCGGCGCGAAGGGGTTCGGATCGGCCCGGCCTCTCCCCGGCCGATCCGCAGCGCTGGCATCGCGCCCGCGCTCTCTCGTCCCATCCGATCCCACTCGCGGCTCATGCCGGCTCCTCCTCGATCCGCTCCCGGGACTCCTCGATCTCCTCGATGCTCACGCCGTCGATGCCGTCCTCCTCGACCAGCTTGACCTTGACCTCCTCCCGCCGCGAGGTGGGGACGTTCTTGCCGACATAGTCGGCGCGAATCGGCAGCTCGCGGTGCCCGCGATCCACCAGGACGGCGAGCTGGATCACCCGGGGCCGCCCATGATCCATGATGGCGTCCAAGGCGGCGCGGATCGTGCGGCCGGTATAGAGGACGTCATCCACGAGGACGATGACCTTCTCCTCGACCCGGAACGGGATTTCCGTCGTCCGCACGATGGGCTGCTGCGCGGCGAGCTGGAGATCGTCCCGGTAGAGCGTGATGTCGAGCGCGCCCAGGGGGACCTCGACGCCCTCGAACTGCCGGATGTTCTCCCGGATGCGCTGGGCCAGCGGAAAGCCGCGCCGGCGGATGCCCACCAGCGCCAGGCGCTCCACGCCGCGGTTTCGTTCCACGATCTCGTGCGAGATCCGGGCGATGGCCCGCCGCATGTCCTCCTGGTTGATGATGAAGGCCTTCTGCTTCACGCGGGATCCCTCCTCTCGGATGAACCGGTTCCGGAGAGTGGCTCCGGAGCGGCCGGGCGCGCTGGCCTCCGGAAGGCAAAAAACACCCCGAGCCGGCCCGGGAACGGGCCTTTCGATCGGCTCGGGATCTCTTCGATTTCATGGCCGGCTCCTTGCCGGTCTCGCGGGACCGGCTTAAAGGCCTTCGTGCCGGAGCTTTCGAGCGCAGGATACCACGCCGGGCCCTGCGATCAAGTCCGATCCGCGGACCCGCTGATCGGGCCAGACGGTCCTCCTCGATCCCGCGCGTCCACCGCGGCGGAGGGTCCGGCCCGGTCCCGCCCGCGGCCGCTCCGGGGCCGGCCCGTCGCCGCGATCAGAAGAAGATCATCGACCCGATCGAGGACTCGATGGCCGGCACCGTCCGGTCGAAATCCGGCAGCGGCGTCAGAAAGTCCACCTGGACGAGAGCCCCGCCCGGTCCCGGGCGGATCAGACGATACAAGACCATCTTCGGGTTCCGGACCTCGAAGCGCAGGGCGACGTCCGCGCCGACCCGAAAGAGGCTGTCCGTGACTGCCGCCGGCGCCGTCTGCCTGCGCACGGCCTGCCGGCACCAGGCGATCCAGGCCGGCGTCATGCCGCCGGCCGGCGCGAGAACCAGGCGGGAGACCGTGCAGAGCCCGACGTTGCCGGGGCGGCCGAAAAGAAGGACGGGCACGGCGGCCAGGGAATCTCCCGGTTTCTGATTCTGCTCGACCGCGGCGCGGATCTGGGCCGCGCGCGCGGGCGGAATGGCCTCAAAGATCGAAGGCGGCCGGAAGGTGATCCTGAGGGTGGAGTCGGACACGGCCGGACCGAGCAGCGTCGTGTCGACCTTGAAGGTCTGAACCGGAATCGAGGAGAGATCGGCTCCGGCGGATGACTGGCCGGACTTCTTGCGCCCGCAGCCGCCTGCGAGCACGGCGGCCGACGCCAGAAGCGCCAGACACACGGTCATCGTACTTGCTCTGGACATGCCTGCTCCCGCGTCCTTCCCGGATCTCGAGGGCGATCAGCCGGCCTCGCCCGGCTCCTGAGGATCCCCGGGGCACGGTACGGAACCGGGCGGCGGCGCGTCAAGGACGCCTTCCCAAGCCGCTCTCCCCGCCAGGGATCGCAACCCGCGGTAGGTCTCGATATGGTACAGAAGGAACTCCTCCACCAGCCGGTCGAGGGCGCGCAGCCAGGCGATCGAGGGAAGTCCGGCGGACTCCCGGATCGTCGCCCCCTCCGCTGCCGCGCGCCCGCGGCCCAGGACCATCGACCGCACCCGGCGAAGAGCGCGCGGAGCGAGCCGGATGCCGCCCGGTTCCGACCCGGCGGCGCAGCGCGGGCAGAGCACGCCTCCTTCCGCCGTCCGGAAGAGCCAGACCTCCCCCTCGTCCGGCAACGGCCTCCCGCAGGAGAGGCATTCGTCCAGCCGAGGCGCGTATCCCAGGAGAGCGGCGATTCTCAGCTCGAGAGCCCGGAAGAGCTCGGGCAGCGCCTGGTGTGGCGACGTCTCGATGACTTGAAACCCACGGAGCGAGAGCTGGAACAACTCCTCGGCCGGTTGCTCCTCCAGGAGGACACGATCCAGGAATTCCGCCAGGGCGGAACCCCAGAGGAACCGGTGCGGAGAGCGCAGGATCTCACGGAATTCCTGTTCGAGGACTCCGCTCTTCAGGAACTGCAGATCCCGGCCGGGGCGGTGATACAGGACGAAGGTGGAGTGGGCCAGAAGCTCCAGGCTGGCGCCGAAGGGGCTTCGGGGATCGCGCACCCCCTTTCCGATCGCGCCGATCTTCCCCAGCTCGCGCGTGAACAGCGTGGCCACCCGGCTGGTGTCGCCGAAGCGGAGGTTCCGGAGGACCAGCGCCTCGCACTGCATGAGAGCGGCGCTCATGGCCGGCGGATCTCCGGGGCTCGATCGATTCCTGGACGAAGCCGGGGCCTGGGGGTTACCGTTCCCGCGCCGGCGGAAAGGCGGGCGCCGGGCCCGGCGCGCCCTGCGGCGCCCCCGCCGGCGCGCCCGAGCCATGGGCCGGCACCCGAGCCGGCACGCTCGAGCCGTCCGACGGCGCGCGGAGACCCCAAAAGAGGAGCGAAAGCATGATCATCCGCCTCGTCAAGGGAGTCACCCCCGAACAGCTCCAGGAGGTCATCCGGCGGGTCGAGGCGAACGGTTGCCGTCCGGATGTCAGCGTCGGGGTCGACACGACCGTGGTCGGCGTCGTGGGAGACACGCGGCAGCTCGACGAGAACCTGTTCCGGGAGCTGGAGTGGGTGGACTCCGTCATCCGGATCAGTCGGCCCTACAAGCTGGTCAGCCGGGAGTACTCCCCGCGGTCCCGGCAGGTCCGGGTCGGCCCGGTGGTGTTCGGCGGCGGGCGGGCGGTCGTCATGGCGGGTCCCTGCTCGGTCGAAGGGCGCGAGCAGCTGTTGCCCCTGGCCGGCGCGTGCCAGGAAGCGGGAGCAGAGGTCCTGCGCGGAGGAGCGTACAAGCCCCGGACCTCGCCCTATGCGTTTCAGGGCCTCGGCCGCGCCGGTCTGGCGTGCCTGGAAGAAGCGCGGGCGATCACCGGCCTGCCCATCGTCACGGAAGCGACCGGAAGCCACCATCATCCCCTGCCCGGCGGCGCCATCGAGGAGCGTTCCGTCCTCGAACAGGTCGTCGAATCCGCCGACATCATCCAGATCGGCACCCGGAACATGAAATCGTACGGCCTGCTGGCGGAGGCCGGCCGGCTGGCCGGAGAAGCCGGCAAGGCGGTGCTCCTGAAACGCGGTGAAGCCTCGACCCTCGAGGAGTTCCTGCTGGCGGCCGAATACCTGGCGGTCCATGGCTGCCCCGACATCCTGCTCTGCCTGCGCGGCATCCGGACCTTTGAATCGCAGGGCTTTCAGCGGTACACCTCCGACATCGCCGCCATCGCCGTCCTCAAGCGGGAATCGAACCTCCCGGTCATCTTCGATCCCTCCCACGCGACGGGCGACCGGCGGATCGTACCCCCGGTGGCCCTGGCCGCGATCGCCGCGGGCGCCGACGGACTTCTCATCGAAACCCATGAGAACCCGAAGACGGCCTGGAGCGACGGGCAGGAGTGCGTCACGCCCGCCGAGCTGGCGCAGATCGTGGCGGACGTCCGGCGGCTCGAGGGGACTCTGAACCGCTCCGCGCCCTCGCTCTGAGCCAGAGGATCCTCCGGTCCGTACGCTCCTCGATGGTCAGCGTCAACCCGGGAACCGCGACGACTTCACCGGCGCGGGGGATCCGGCCCAGCCGATCGAGGACGAACCCGGCCACCGTCTCATACTCCCCTTCCGGAAGCATGGGTCCGAGGCGCCGGTTCATCTCTTCGACCGTCGTCGTCCCTTCGACCCGATAGCTTCCGTCGGACAGAGGCAGGATCCGGGCCCTGGGCACCTCGTGCTCTCCGGCCAGCTCTCCGACCAGGACTTCGATCAGGTCCTCGAGGGTCACGAAGCCCGCCATGCCCCCGAATTCGTCGACGACCAGGGCGGCCGAGATGGAATCGATCGAAAGATCCTCGAGGAGGTCGAACCCCTTCATCGTCTCCGGGACGATCGGCGCCGGTTTCGCGAGCTCGGACACCGGCCGGTCGAGGGCTTCCGGCTGAACCAGATCCAGGATCCGCACGACGCCGAGCGGCTGGTCGACCGACCCGCCGAAGACGGGATGCAACGTGTGCGGAGACCGCAGGGTCGCCCGCAGCGCCTCCCTGCCGGTGCGGCTCCCTTCCAGCGCGATCACCTGCGAGCGCGGGATCATCAGGTCTTCCAGCGGAAGCGAGGCCAGGTCCCGCACTCCGCGCCGGGCGCTTTCGAGCCCTTCGTTCGCCGCCGGGCTCGGGGCCGGCCGCCGCGACCGGCGCCCCCGGCCCGCGGCGCCCCAGACCAGGGTCAGAAGCATGGCCAGCCCATGGAAGGGAGCGAGCGCGCGGCGCAGGACCGCGGGGCAGGGGGCGAGAGCCGCGGCGATCCAACCTGCCATCACCGCCAGAAGCGCGGCCGGAACGCCGAGCGGAACCGTCCCGGCGAGCCACGGCCGTTCCCCTCGAAGCGGCTCCAGCTCGATCCTGAGCCAGAGGAGCAGAACGAAAAGGCACCACACCACAAGCCGGATCTCGAGAGCGCCGTGGACTCCGGCCGGCAGTCCCAAGCGGTCGAGGCGACGCTCGCCTTTCGGGGATGAGGGTCCGGTCCGGGCCGCGTCCCAGGCGGCCAGGAAGAGCAGGACGAGCCCGAGGCCGGACGCGGGCAGCGCCAGCCAGAGCGCGAACGGCGGGTCGGCCCTCATGACCCGGCCTCGCCGCCGGCCGCCTCGCCGGCGTGGTTCCGTCCGGCGATGTACCGGCACACGTCCCCCAGGGTCACGAGACCGAGCGTGCGGCCCAAGGGATCGGCGACGATCCCGACGTGCACGCGGTCCCGGCGGAAGCTCTCGAGGAGCCGCGCGACCGGCTGGCTGGCGGGCACGCGCAGGCAGCGGCGAAGCTGGAGGCGGATTCCGCGGCCCTCCCGTCCCTCCACGGCCAGAGGCGCCAGGTCCCTCGCGTGGACGACGCCAAGGACCCGATCGAGCGAGCCGCCCGCGACCACCAGAAGCCGGTTGTGCCCGGCGTCGCGCATGCGCGCGAGGACGCGCGCCGCGGTCTCCGAACCGTCCGCGAAGAGGATTCCGGACCTCGGAGTCATGATCTGATCGACCAGGACCGAATCCAGGCTCTGGATCCGGCGAAGCAAGGCCAGTGCGCGCGGCGGCAAGGCCTCTTCTTCTGATTCTTCCGACTCTTCGGGACCTCCCGCGGAATCGGGTTGATGGGATGCGCGGCCTTCGGCCCCGAGCCCGCTCTCCTTCCCGGCCGAGGAGGCGCGTTTCTCCGCTGTCTGCGGCGGAAGGCCGGCCGGCGACGCCGGGCCCGTGCCGCCGGAGGCCCGCGGCGCCGCGCCACCGGTGTGCGCAGACGCCGTCCGCCGCGAAGGCAGACCCGGAAGAGAGAACCCTTCGACCCAGACGAAGCCGGCGACCAGGATCGGAATCATCGGGCTTTCATGCCCGCCGGGATGCGCGGCGCTGGAGACTCCGGCCAGAAGCGCCAGGGCGGTCCAGAGAGCGACCGAGCCGAGATGCCAGAAAAGGGCGATTCCGCGCCGGAGTCCGGAAGGCCGATGCCGGAGCAGGCCGGCGGCGACGCGGCCGAGCGGCGGGGCGATCAGCGCGCCCGCGAGCAGGGAAGGCCAGACGCTCATCCGTCGATCCCGAGCTTCTGTCCGCCCGCATCGACGATCAGGGAAGGCCCGATCCCGTTCCGCGCCGACCAGGTCCGGTGCGCGCGCTCCCGGGGCGTCATCCGGAGCCGGTCGCGCTCGCGCTCGTGATCGTACCCGAGGACATGCAGGATCCCGTGGATGAACAGCCGGACCAGCTCGGTTCCGGGCGCGACCCCCTGACTGCGGGCCTGTTCCAGACACCGGGGCAGGGAGATCACGACCTCGCCGAGCAACCGGTCCTCGGAATCGGCCTCGCCCGGAGGCAGGGGCGGCCCGATCGGCGACGGGAAGGAGAGCACGTCGGTCGTGCGATCAAGGCCGCGCCATTCCCGGTTCAACCGCCGGACGAGCCGGTCTCCGGCCAGCACCAGACCCACGCCGGCTCCCTCGGCCGCGCCCTCGCGGTCGAGCACGCGCCGAGCGAGGCGCCGCAGCGGCTCCCGCTCAACGCAGGCGATGCGGCGCCGGAACGTGATGGGGACCGGCCTCGCGCGCGCCTCCACTTTCGGCTCCTCGATCCCCCACGACCCGGCCCCGGAAGGCGGCGGCCAGCATGGGCACGAAGGAATCCCGGGCCGCGGCCAGATCGCTCAGGGTCAGGCCGCTTCCATCCAGGTTGCCCGCTTCGAGGTTCTCCTGGAAGACGCGGAGGACGAGCCCCTTGATGCGGCTCGGCGTCGGATCCTCCAGGGTTCGGGCGGCGGTCTCGACCTGATCCGCCAGAAGGACGAGCGCCGCCTCCCGGCTCGAAGGGCGCGGGCCGGGATAGCAATACTCCTCCATCCGGGCGGTGGGATCGAGCCGCCTGGCTCTCCGCCAGGGCTGGATCATGAGCGACGTTCCGTGATGCTCGCGAATGCCCTGGATGACATCGCGGGGAAGCCGGTCCTCCTGGGCCAGCGCGAGCCCCTCGCGAATGTGCGACTCGAGGATCAGCCGGCTCATCGAAGGAGTCAGCTTGTCGTGCGGGTTCTTCATCCCGATTCCGAGGTTTTCCGGGAAGTACTCGGGCTTCGCGACCTTGCCGACGTCGTGGTAGTAGCCGATGAGCCGGGCCAGGAGCGGATGGGCTCCGACCGCCTGCGCCGCGGTCTCGGCCAGCGCGCCCACCAGGATCGAGTGATGGTAGGTGCCGGGCGCCGCCAGCATGAGGCGCCTGAGCAGCGGCCGGTTCAGATCCTGATACTCCCGCAGGGAGATGTCGGTGCAGCGCCCGAAGATCGACTCGGCGTAGGGAAGAACGAAGAGCGCGAGCGCGGCGGCCAGGAAGGGATTGGCGGCCACGGCGGCGCCTTCCCGGAGCAGCCCGGTGGCCGGCCGCAGCTCGGCCAGCGCCAGGGCGCCCAGCATGGCGAGGTGGATCGCCGGCAGAAGGGCCAGGTGCCGGAAGAACTGGCTGCGCCGCCGCACGGCGTGGGTCAAAAGGACGGTCGCGACGGCGCCGGTGCCGACCACGGCAACGAACTGGATCCCGCCGTCGGCCACCACGCCGATGAGGAGAACGGCCAGGCCGGAGGCGGCCAGGGCGAGCCGGTCGTCGAAGAGAAGGGTGATGAGGATTGCCAGGGCCGCCACCGGAACGAGAGACGCCGGCAGCTCGAGCACGCGCACGAAGATGGCGCCGATGCCGAGAATCAGCGCCAGGCTTGCGGCCAGGAGCCAGAGGTCGGACGGAGAGGCCGCGAGCTGCGGCCGGTTCAGGCTCAGATAGCCGGCGAAGGCGGCGACGGTGAGAAGCACGATGAGCATACGCCCCAGGGCCGGGAGGATGAGCGAGAGGAAGCCCGGCCGCACGCCCCGTTCGCCCTTCCAGTGCTCGTAGCTGCGCAGCACGCGCAGCCGATCCGGCGTGATCCGCTCATGGGCCCCGATGATCTTCTCCCCCTTCAGGACGAGGCCGGTGGCGGTTTCGACCGACTCTTCCGCCTTCGAAACCATGTCCCGGGTCGTGGACGGATCCAGCACGAGATTGGGCACGGCGCAGTAGACCGCGATCTCGGCCAGGGCCTCGGGCGGAAGCCCCCGGTCGACCGCCCGGGAGCGGGCCAGCTCGCGCACGCGATCCGCGGTCAGGAGCTGGTCGGTGGGGATCACCACGTCCCCCAGCGGATCGCGGATCCGGACCTGCCGATACTCCGAGAGCTGGTCGGCCAGATCGGGAGAGACGAACCCGCGCCGCATGACGTCCCCCAGTAGCCCGCCGGCGACGTCCAGGATCGGCCCGGCATCCTTGCCGACCAGAAGCGCGATCAGGGTCTCCTGGCTGAATCCCATGACCGGCTCCTCGCGGCTCCCGCGGGCCAGCTTGAGCGTGCGAACCTGCTCGTGAAGGCGGGCCAGCCGCGCGTAGGCCGCGGCCGACGCGGAATCGGAGCGCGTCAGCACGGCCGGGACGGCCTCGGCCGTCTCCTTCCGCTCCCGCGCGAGCTCTTCCGCGTCCTTGAGGACCGGGAAGTCGAACGCGGCGATGACCGTGATGGGTTGAATGGCGCCGAGCTGATAGGTGGCCGGACCGGAGGTCCTGGGCCAGGGAACCAGGGCCAGCCCGGCCGCCACGACCAGGAGCGCAGCGAGAATCCGCTGGGTCGGCATCGGGATCGCGCGCAGCCGGTCCTTCAGCGAGGGCTTCCGGGCCGCAGGTTCAGCGCCCTTCGGGGGTCCGCCGGCGGCGGTGGGAGGCGTGACGGGCACGGGCCTCGACTCCTCAGCGCTCCGGCGATTCGTCCCGGGGGGGACGCCGCTGGTCGAACGCCAGGATGATGTCCTTGACCAGCCGGTGGCGCACCACATCCCGCTCGGTCAGATAGCAGAACTGGACCCCGTCGATCCCTTTCAGGATCTGCTGGATCCGGATCAGCCCGGAGCTTTCCGGATCGGTCAGATCGACCTGGGTGACGTCGCCGGTCACGACCGCCCTCGAGCCGAGGCCGAGGCGGGTCAGAAACATCTTCATCTGGCCGAGCGTGGTGTTCTGGCCCTCGTCGAGGATGACGTACGCGCGCGACAGCGTGCGCCCCCGCATGTAGGCCAGGGGCGCCACCTCGATCACGCCGAGCTGCAGGAACTTCTGGAGCTTCTCGTAGTGGATGATCTCCGAGAGCGCGTCATAGAGCGGACGCAGATAGGGATCGACCTTCTCCTGCGGGTCGCCGGGCAGAAACCCGAGACTCTCTCCCGCCTCGACGGCCGGCCGGGTCAGGACGATCCGCTCGACCGCCTTTTCGCGAAGCATCTTCAGGGCGTTGGCCACCGCGAGATAGGTCTTGCCGGTGCCGGCGGGCCCGATACCGAAGACGATGTCATTCCGCCGCATCGCCTCGGCGTATTCGGCCTGCCCGAGCGTGCGGACCTTGACGACCTTCTTGTCGCCGAAGTAGACGATCCCTTCGCCCGGAGAGGCCGGCTCCTTCGCCGCCCCGCCGCCCTCTTCGGTCACGGAAATGGCGTAGGCGAGGTCTTCCTCGGTCACGAGGGAGCCACTCCGGGCGCGCTCGAGAAGCTGCCGGAGCAGGATCGAAGCGGCGCGGACCCGATCCTCGGGTCCGCTGACCTGGAGAGAGTCCCCGCGGGCGTTCAGGGTCACCCCGAAGCGCCGCTCGATCTCCCGGAGATTGGTGTCCGCCGAACCGAAGAGCGCGAGCCCGTCCACGCCTTCGAGGTCGATCGTCTCGAGGATGGTCGGCTGGGCCAAGCAGTCCTCAATTCCGCGGCCGGAAGGTCACTTCGTCCCACCCGTCGGAGCGCCTCCGCTGCTCTGGGTGCCACCGTTGGTGCGAGGATAGTCCTTGGACGGGATGGTCAGGCTCGTCCCCGGCTTCAAGGGCGTGGTTTCGTTCCCGATCAGGCCCTTGTTGGCCTCGTAGATCTCCTGGGCGTGGCTGGCGTCGCCGAAACGCGCCTCGGAGATCTTCTTGAGCGTGTCTCCCGGCTTGACCACGTAGGTGTGGAGCGCCTTCTGTTTCAGCTCGAGATCCCGGATGGCCACCTGCAGATCCCGGGTCCGGGCCGAAGCGCGCACCGATTCGTTCCGCAGCGTGTCGGCAACCACATCCAGGCTGTCGGACCGGACGTGGAGTTCCTTGGCCTCGGCCTTGAGCTGGGCCAGGGTCGTCTCCATGTAGTTGCAATAGTGCGCCCGTTCCTCTGGACCCAACCGGGCCAGCTCGTACGCCGTGTAGTACTGGCCCTTGCTCGGGTCCTTCGCCGGCGGCTCCGGTCCCCGCGCGCATCCCGCCCATCCGCTCGCGAACAGGATCAATCCCGCCGCCAGCATCGATCCGGCGATCCATCCGATCCGGCCGGCCGATTCACGGCCGCCGGCGCCCCTCCCTCGACCCCGGACCGTCATTTCCCCCTCCTGACCGCCGCGGAGTCGGCACGCCCGGCGGCAATGGCCTTTTCGAGATCGGCCTTCTGCTCCTCCATCTGCTTCACCCGGCCGAGCGTGACGTTGAGGTTGTCCTGCGATCGCGAGACTTCGCCCTGCTTGGACGAAACGTCTGTGCTGACGCTCTTGACCGCCGACTGCGCCAGGTCGAGCTGCGCCGGGATGATGAGGCAGGGCTGCGCGTTGTGAGCACATCCTCCCGCCCCCACGATCAGGACAACCCCCAGGGCGAGGGCAAGGCGCTTTCTCATTCCAATCCTCCTCCTTGACGAAACAGGTCCGCGAACAACCTCCCGATCCTACCACAGCCCGAGGACGGATTGCGGTCCGGAGGAATCCGGTCCGGCGGGCCGGAAAACCTCCGGCCGGCCGGTTCCTCAGGGCAGCCGCACCTCGGTGACGACGTAGGTGCCTCCCGATTTCGGATCCCGGGTGATCTGGATCAGATCATGCTGCGCGGCATCCTCCAGAAGCTCGCTGAACGTCCGATACCCGTAGGCGGTTTCGTTGAAGGCGGGCTTCTTCCGCTTGATCGTGTCCTTGATCATCGAGCTGTAGAGGATCTCCTTGTTTTCGCGCAGCAGCGCTTCGATCGCATCCTGGAGCAGATCGAAGGCCTCCTGTTTCTTGTCCGGGACGGCGTGGCGCGGAGGGCGTCCCCGACCGGGCGGGCGTCCGGCCGCCGGGGCGGCCAGATCCTCGTAGAACAGGAACTCGTCGCAGTTGTCCGCCAGAAGCGAGGAGGTGGCGTCGCGCAGGCCGATCCCGATCACGCGCTTGTTGTTCTCCTTCAGCTTCGACATGAGCGGCGAAAAATCGCTGTCGCCCGAGACCACCACGAACGTGTCGAGATGCTCCTTGGTATAGCAGAGGTCCAGGGCGTCCACGACCAGCCGGATGTCCGCCGAGTTCTTGCCGGTCTGGCTTCTCCGAGGGACCTCGATCAGCTCAATGGCGGATTCGTGGAGGGCCTCGCGGTAGTCCGAATACCGCGTCCAGTCCGCGTAGGCCCTTTTGGCGATGATCCGCCCCTTTTCGAGGAGTCGCTCGAGGATCCGGTGCACGTCGAAGGACTTCGACTTCTTGCCGCGGAGGCCGAGGGCGATGTTCTCGAAATCAATGAACAGCGCGATGCGGGCTTCTTCCGATTGGTCGGCCATCTTCCTCTCCCGGATGGTTCAGGCGCCTTCCCGTTCCCCGTCCCCATCCACGGAACGGAGGTGCAGTTCTTCCAGGTCCTCGGCCGTGACCGGAGCCGGGCATCCGTCCATGAGCGAGGAAGCGCTGGTCGTCTTGGGGAAGGCGATGACGTCCCGCAGGGAGCTGCGCCCGGCCAGGAGCATGATGATCCGGTCGAATCCCAGCGCCATGCCGCCGTGCGGAGGGGCGCCGTATTGAAAGGCCTTGAGAAGGAACCCGAACTTCCTCTCCGCCTCCTCGGGACCGATCCCGACCACGCGCATGACCACTTCCTGCAGGTCCCGCCGATGGATCCGGATGCTTCCGCTTCCCAGCTCGAATCCGTTCAGGACCAGGTCGTAGAGACGGCCGCGGACCCGCTCCGGACCGGTTTCGAGCAGGGGGATGTCCTCCTCCATCGGCATCGTGAACATGTGGTGCGCCGGCGTCAGGGCGCCGGTTGCCGGATCCCGCTCGAAGAGCGGAAACTCGGTGACCCAGAGAAAACGCCAGCACCGGGCCGCCTCCGGATGATCCTTGAGGTGCGCGGCCCCGAGCTGCGAACGGACCGCCCCGAGGCTTCGGGCCGCGGTCTCCCAGCGATCCGCCACCAGGGCCAGCAGGTCTCCCTCGCCGGCCGAGGCCAGCGAAACCAGCGCCCGCTGCGCTTCCTCGCTCACGAACTTGGCGAACCCGCCGTCGCAGGCGCCCGCCGCGACCCGGGACCGGGCCAGGCCCTTGGCGCCGTTGCGCCGGGCCAGCTCCTCCAGCGCGTCCTGCTCGCGGCGCGACATCGCCCCGCCTCCGGGAATCCTGAGGGCCAGGATCGCTCCGCCGGAAGCCAGTGTGTCGTCGAAGGCCCGGAATCCGCTGCCTCGAAGAGCGTCCGAGACGTTCACCAGGGGAAGGTCGAATCGAAGATCCGGCTTGTCCGAGCCGAACCGCCCCATCGCCTCGCGGTAGGGGAGACGCGGGAACGGAAGCTCCAGCTCGACTCCGAGCGTCTCCTTCCAGACCACGGCCATCAGGCCTTCGACCAGGCTGAAGACCTCCTCCTCGCCGATGAAGGACATCTCGAAGTCGATCTGCGTGTGCTCGGGCTGGCGGTCGGCGCGCAGGTCCTCGTCGCGCAGGCAGCGCGCGAGCTGGAAGTACCGGTCCATGCCGGCGACCATGAGGATCTGCTTGTAGAGCTGCGGCGACTGGGGCAGGGCGTAGAAGGTCCCGGGGTGGACGCGGCTCGGCACCAGGTAGTCCCGCGCCCCCTCGGGCGTGGGCCGGACCAGGATGGGAGTCTCGACCTCCCAGAAATCCAGCGCGGTCAGGTGCCTGCGGACGATCTGCGCCGCGTGGTGGCGGAGGCCGAAGATCCGGGCCAGCTCGGGACGGCGCAGGTCGAGATAACGGTATTCCAGGCGAAGATCCTCGCCGGCGCTGGGCGCCTCCTCGACGACGAAGGGCGGCACCTCGGCCACGTTCAGCACCAGGAGCGCGCCCGCCTCCACCTCGATCTCACCGGTGACCATGCCCGGGTTGATCATCGAGTCCGGGCGCCGCGCCACGATACCGTCAATCCCGACGACGTACTCGGCCCGAAGCTCCCGCGCGCGGGCGCTCAGGTCATCCGCTCCCCCGTCTGCCGGACGGATGACGACCTGGACCAGGCCGTCCCGATCGCGGAGGTCGAGAAAGATCACGCCCCCGTGATCGCGAACGCGATGCACCCAGCCGGCCAGCCGGACCGCCTTTCCCACGTCCGCGGCGCGGAGTTGACCGCAGGTGTGGGTTCGCCGCCAGTCACCCAGGAGCGCGAGCATCAGGCCCTCCCCTTGATCGCCTCTTCCGGCCGCGCCGGCTCCGAAGGGATCTCGCGAGCCGCGAGCCAGCCGGGCGGCAGCCGGCTCTCCAGCCAGCGCACGACGAGCGCTCCGGTGGTTCCCCCGAGCACGTCGGCCAGACAGTCGTGCAGGTCGGCGTCGCGGCCGGGAATGTAGCTCTGCAGTTTTTCATCCCCGAGCGCCAGGGCCGCCACGAGCCCGATCACCGTCAGGATCGACGCCTTCCGTCGCGCCCCCGAGAGCCGGAGGGCACGGTGCAGCAAGGCTCCCATGGCCGCATATTCACAGAAGTGGGCGACCTTGTCGATGTTCGGGAAGAGGGGCGGCAGCGCGAGATTGGGCCGGCTGGAGAGAAAAAGCACCACCGCCTCGAGGATCAGGACGGGCAGCCAGCCGATGACCAGGTGGAACAGCGTCCCGCCGCCGCTGGCAGGGCGGTTCGACGTGGTTTCAGACGCCATTCGCCTCCATTCGAAACCGGCGCGGCAGGTCCGTTCCCGATTCGAGGGAACGCGGCCCGGCACCGGCGGTTCAACCGCGAAGCTTCCCTTCCTCCTCGCCGATGACCTCGATGACCTCGTCCGCGGACCTGGCCTCCAACAGTCGGACCTGCAGGTCACCGGAATAGAGCAGCCGTGAGATCCGGGCCAGGATCCGGATGAACCCTCCCCGCTCCTCCGGTCCCACGATCATGAAGATCAACCGGACCGGCTTCTCATCCAGTGATTCAAAGTCGATCCCGTCCTTCGGCCGGACCAGCGAGACGGCCAGGGTCTTGACCGCCGGGTTCTGCGCATGCGGGATGGCCACGCCCCCGCCGATCCCCGTGCTCATGACGCGCTCCCGCTCGAGGAGGGAGCGGGCCACCGCCTCGGAGTCCGTGACGACGCCTGTTTCCCCCAGCTTTCGCGCCATGGCGCGGATGAGGTCCGCCTTGTCGGCGGCCGGCACGTCAAGCTCTATGCATTCCTTGCGGATCAGGTCTTTCAGGCCCATGGCATTCGAGAGCGTTCCCATCCCATCCACCCGAAAAAAAAACCGTCCGGCCGCTGGCCGGAGGCCTTGCGAGCCGGGGCGGATCGCTCCACCCCATTCCAGTCCGGCGCCGCGGGTCCGCCGAGTTCACGATCTCCGCGGATGCCGACGATCCAGTCTGTACCTTTGGATCTTGCTCTTCAACCCCTTCCGCGACAACCCCAAGCTCGCGGCCGCCCGGCTCTTGTTCCAGTCCAACTGGTCGAGCACTTCACTGATCAGGCCGCGTTCGAACCGCTCGAGCTTCTCCCGGAGGGTGGACCCGGTCGCCCCGGCGTGGGTCGTCTCCAGCACCGCCGCCGGAAGGAGCGCGGGCACGAGGACTCCGCCGTTCTCGACCAGGGTCACGGCTCTCTTGATCGCCTTCTCGAGCTCGCGCACGTTGCCGGGCCAGGTGTGGGCGCAGAGCGCCTCGTGAAACGCGGGAGCGACCCCGGCGACGTCGCGGCCCAGCGCCGCGGCGTACTTGCCGACGAAACAGTCCGCCAGCAGGGAGACGTCGTCCGCCCGCTCCCGGAGGGGCGGGACGGTGATGGAGATGTCGTTCAGGCGATAGTACAGGTCCTTGAGGAACTGGCCGCCCGCAACCTCCCGCGCGAGGTCGGGGCAGCTCGTGGCGCAGACGACCCGGACGTCGAGGCGCCGGTAGGCGGTCGATCCCACCGGCCGGACCTCGCCGGAGTCGAGCATGTGCAGGAATCGCCGCTGCACCGATTGCCCGGCCTTGTCGATCTCATCCAGGAAGATCGTGCCCCCGTTCGCTTCTTCCAGCAGGCCGACGCGGTCCTGGATCGCTCCGGTGAACGCCCCTTTGCGATGACCGAACAGCTCGCTTTCGAGCAGGCTGTCGGGAAGAGCCGCGCAGTCGACCGTCACGAAGGGATGGCCCCGGCGCCCGCTGGTCCGGTGGATGGCCTGGGCGAGGAGCTTCTTCCCCGTGCCGGTCTCTCCCTGCAGCAGCACGGTCAGATCGGAGTCGCCCACCTTCTGGATCAACCCGAGGATCGAGAGCATCCGGCTGTTCTGGGTGATGACGTCGGCCAGCCAGATGCCGCCCTCGAGCTTCCCGAGCTGCTCGGAGGCGGACGCGGCACCGATCGGGAGAAGACGGCGCGACGCGTTGGTCAAGAGGACGAGAGCGTAGTCCAGCTCGGCGCGGCCGAAGGGGGCGCGCGCCGGGCTCCGCCGCTCCAGGTAGACCACGTGCTCGCGGCCGAAGAAGACGGCCGGAATGACCATGGCGGAAATGCCCCCGCGAGGGTCTTCGTCTTCCCAGGGCGCTCGCAAAAGCTGGGCCCGAGCGGGTTCTCCCATCCCGAGCGACGAGATGGGGAAGGATCTCCGCCCGCGCAGGCGGCCCATCGAAACCGTCGAGATGACTTCGAGCGTCTGCGCTTCGATCCGTCCGAGGACGGCGCCATCGGCGCCGAGCGCTTCGCCCATCAGGGTCAGAATGGCCCGGAGCTTCTCCCCCGGACCCTGCTCGGCGCGGAGGATCTCCTCCAGCGTCAGGAAGGCATGCTGGCCGTCCAGCGCCCGGGCGGAACGCTCCTCCTCGATCTGGCGGATCCGCTCATCGATTTCAGGAATCAAGGTCGCGATCGCCGGCACGGCCAGGACCGACTCCTCGAACCGTTCGCGCACCGACTGCATCAGGGCGCGCGCCTCGCGGCCGCGATCCAGGAGGAGGAGGCCCCGGCTCAGACGGAGCTCGCCGTGCGCTTCCCGCCGGACGACGCCCATCCGGCGCCAGAGATCCCGGACCTTGGTCGTCCAGCCCAGGGCTTCCTGGTGGCTCGACCGCAACTCCTCCATGTCGGCCCGGCGCTGGTAGAGAACGGCCAGGAAGGGCAGCTCGCTGCTGCGGCGCAGCCGGTCCTCGAGAAGCTGGAACTTCACCAGGGCGTCGTTCCAGCGCTCCTGGTGGGCGGCGATCTCCATCAACCCGAGGAGGGACCGATTCTCCTGGTAGCGATCCCGCTCCTCCTCGGCGAGGGCGAGAGCCAGCCTGAACTCCCCTTCCGCCGGCTGCCACGCGCCCCGATCCAGATCAAGGTTCGCTTCGACCAGCAGGGTCTCGAGCATGAGATCGCCGCGGGCGGCCAGAATGCTCGACCCGGTCGCGCAACCTGGCCACGAGGGCCGCCGCCTCGACTCCGCGCCCTTCCGACCGGGCGAGATGGGCCTCTTCCAGCATGAGGAGGCAGGCTTCCCGTTCCGGCAGCGGATCCAGGGAACCGGCGCACGCCGCCAGATGCTCGCGCGCAGCTTCGAACTCCCAGGATTCGCGGGCGAGGCGGGCCAGGGCGAGGTGCGAACGGAGAGCGCGGGCCGGCGAATTCAGCTCGGTGGCGTGGCGCAGGCTCATCTCCAGCCGGCCCCTGGCCTCCTCGTAGCGGCCCATCTTCATCAGAACCAGGGCGAGGCTCTGGATGATCGCCCCCTGGTCCTGGAACTCCCCTTCGGTGGCGCGCAGGTAATAGGCCGCCTGGTAGTGCTCGAGCGCCCGTTCCCACTCGCAACCGTGCTTGTGGACATGGCCCAGGTTCAGGTACCCGAGCGCGAGGTTGACGATGTCTCCGCTTTGACGGAAATGCGCGAGCGCCGCGCGGAAGTGGACCTTGGCCTCGTCGATGTCCCCCCGGCGGAAGCAGACGGTGCCGAGCAGGTTGTGGGCGACGCCGGAATCGGGAGTGTTGACATCCTGGAAGAGCGAGACCGCTCGCAGGCCCTCCGCCTGGGCGTCGCTCAGCTGCCCCGCTTCGAGATAGGACTTGCCGAGCTGGACGCGGCAGCGGCCCAGCTCCAGGCGATCCTCGGCGCTGAGCTCCACCGGATCAGGCAGCGAGGCCAGCAGGGGGGCGAGGAGGCGGATGGCGTCGAGATGCTGCCCCAGACGGGCCTCGGAGTGCGCGATCCGGCGCGCCAGACCCAGGGTCCGCGGGCATTCGCCCGAATTCCACAGCTCGAGCCAGGTGTGCAGCGCCTCCGCATGGTCGCCGGCCCGGGCATAGAGGTCGCCAACCCCCAGCGCATCCTGGAGCCGATGGGCGGACTCCGTGTCCGGCGTGTCCGAGCCGAACGGGGCGTTCAGCTGCGGGCTCGTGGATCGTGAATCCGGCGCGCCTTCGTCCAGATAGTCCATGAATCTCCCGGCGCCGAGGATCTATTCGGCGTCGCGACAGTCCCTTGTCAAAAGAGCCTGAACCACAGAGCCAGGAGTGCGAGCTTCCAAGCCACTCCTGAGGTCATGGGAATCTGAGGCCGATTCCCTGACGGCATGACTCCTTGCCCCCCCTGATGGTTTGCCTGGCCGTTGACCGGGTTCATCGGGAACGTGTCGATCCCGAACTCGTCGGGATCGCCACTGTGGCTGCCGCCACCATTCGGCGAGCCGCAAGCATGCGGCAAGACCGGCGCGCTGTGGTTCCCGTGAGGACCCGTGAGCGGCCCCGCTCCCAGGACCGGACTGTAGAGAAACAAGACTGCAAGAGCGGCCAGAATCACGGGCCACGTGAATTCTGCCCTGATGTTGCGCTTCATGAACAACCTCCAGCCGCTGGACGGTTCAGTTGCCCGAACGGTGCGGAGACCAAGCCAACCCAAGGGGATTTTATCGCGTTCCGTGAGACCCTGTCAATCGATTCCGGGACAACACCTCCTGGCCGCTCCTGACAGAAGGGTCGGGACATTGCCCGGGACCGCGAGGGCTCGGCCCCGGACCGGCCGTGCTCGACTCCGGTCAAGCACCTCCGGACGGCTCGAGCTCAACTCCGAAGGGCCCGAACCCGGCTCCGAAGGGGCGGGTCCTTTGCAGGCGATTCCCGCCTTGGGCTGCCCTGGGAACCGGACCTGGACGAACCCTGGAAGCCGCGGTGCCGCCGCTGGAGCGCGCCGAGGCAATCCTCTTGAGACGAGGCGAGGGGGGTGGTACCATGGATCACGCTCGGCAAAGGCCAAAAGTTGGCCGGATCGGATGCGGGATCGCGGGAGAATTCCGGTGACCGGGTCCGGCGGCGGCAGGATCTGCAGGTTCGAAATGCGGGGAGGCGCTTCCGTCGTGAAGCGGATACCGATCAACTACCATGAATTTCTCCGCAACGTGGTAGCGCGGGCTCCGCTGGGATGGGAGGAGCAGGCCCTGCTGGAGCGGGTCCTGCGGGACGGCGGGCCCCGCGAACTGGAACAGGCGGCCCGCACCCTGATCGACAGCTTGATCGATCGAGGCGTCCTGACGGTTCTCGAGCGCGTTCGGGAAGGTGACTCGGAGCGTCTCAGGCTCAGGGACTCCGAGCGAAAACTGCGCATCCATATCCGGCTTCCCCTTCGGCCCTATGCTCCCGAGGCCAAAATCCTTTCGCTGCCTCTCGATCTGTCGGCCCGCACCGGGATTCGCTATCACCAGGTACAGGGCCTGCTCGCCATCCAGGGGAGCCTCGTCACCTACGATCGCGTCATGACTCCGCGCGAGCTGGTTCAGCGGATGGAGCGGGCCGCACGCGAGCTCATTCCGGTCGCCTGGGCCGGGTTTCATCCGTTCGAGACGCCCGC
This sequence comes from Candidatus Eiseniibacteriota bacterium, assembly GCA_963833505.1. Classification (GTDB taxonomy): domain Bacteria; phylum Eisenbacteria; class RBG-16-71-46; order CAIMUX01; family CAIMUX01; genus CAWHYG01. The sequence continues at coordinate 261,974 of CAWHYG010000006.1, forward strand.
GGGCGAAGATTGGGGAAAGATCCCGTCCTGGAACGGGTTTCCGATCCGGCCCGAAGAGTTGGGGGCGCTCTCCTCGCAGCGGGATCATCTGGTCTTCTATCCGGACCTCGGCAAGGACGGCTCGCTTCTCTTCATCGGTCTCGGAGACGAGGAGACCGGATGGCGGGGACTCCTCGCGCTGAGCCAGCCGGAGCGCGAGCACTTCACGCCCGAGAAGATCGCCCTGTCGCATCTCGTGGCCCAGCACTTCCAGTGCATGATCTCGACCAGCCTGCGATTGAAGGGGCTGATCTTCTATGACTTCCTGACCGGGATCTACAACCGCTCCTACTTCGAGGAACAGCTCGATCGGGAGCTGGCCCTGGCCGAACGGCGCGACCAGTCCCTCGCGCTTCTCATCATCGACGTCGACGATTTCAAGTCGTTCAACACGCGCTACGGATACGAGGGCGGCAACCGCGTCCTGGCCACGGTCGCGTGCGTGCTCAAGGCCGCGCTCAGGAACACCGATACGCTGGCGCGGTACGGCGGCGAGGAGTTCGCGGTCATTCTCGCTCCCCCGGTGCCGCGGGACGAAGCTCGCGCCATCTGCGAGAGGCTGCGTGCGGCCGTGGCCGGCGAGCCGCTGGCGCTCCGCGGGCTCGACGGACAGGCGGCGAACGACCGCGTCACCGTCTCGATCGGCGGAGCCCTCTATCCGGAGAGCGGGCGCGGTGCCCGGGACCTCTGGAACGGCGCCAACCGCCTGCTGCTCGAGGCCAAGTCGCGGGGCAAGAACGCGGTTCGATTCGCCGGCGACGCTTCCTGAGCCGGACGCAGGCGCCGGCGTCCGTGCCGCCGGCTCGGCCGCGGTCGAACGCGCTCCGGCCGGATGCAGGCGCCTCCGGCGCCCTGGTCGCCGGCCTGGCTGCGATCGAATTCTCCCGGCCGGATGCAGGCGCCTCCGGCACGCACCCTTCCCGGCTTGACACCTCATGGGGCGGTCTCCATCCTCCGCAGAGGCGGCCCTCGCACAAGCCGTCCGGAACGGACCGACTTCGGCGCACCAGGCCCGACCAGTCTGCCCGGGTGCGGAAAGATCGCGTGTCCCAACGCGGCCGCGGCCGGACGGCGCCGAACCTCTCCGGAGGAGGCCCAGCCATCAGATCAGGGATCCGGTTCCAACCGCCGCCGGCCGCCGCGCGGGTCGCGCCCCCACCCCGGGTCCGGGCAGGCCTCACGCGACGTCCTCTTCCGGCGGCTTTCCTGGTCACTCTTCTTGTCCTGTCCTGCTCCGGCACCGGAGGTCGGCAGCCGGCGCCGCGCGCCGAGGTAGCGCCCGTGCTGGCGGCCAAGGCGCAGCAACGGGACGCGCCGGTGACGCTCCGGACCATCGGGACGGTCGAGGCTTTTCGCACGGTGGACGTTTGCGCCCGCGTCGGCGGGCAGCTCACCCAGGTGCACTTCCGCGAAGGCCAGGACGTCAAGCAAGGGGATCTGCTCTTCTCCCTCGACGCCCGTCCCTACCAGGCCGCCTACGACGCCGCGCGCGCCGACCTGATGCGGCAGCAGGCTCAGAGCGCGAGCGCGTCCGCCGACGCCAGAAGGCTGGCGCTTCTCCAGAAGAGCGACTACGTCACGCCGGAGCAGTACGACGAGGCGGTGGCGACGGCGCGGGCCGACAGCGCGGCGGTGGCGGGAAGCGCGGCGAATCTCGAGGACGCCCGCTTGAACGTCGAGTACTGCACGATCCGCGCCTCCATCCCCGGGCGGACCGGCAATCTCCTGATCCACGAAGGCAACCTGGTGCGGGCGAACGATTCCAATCCCCTCCTCGTCATCAACCAGATCTCGCCGATCTTCGTGGGTTTCTCCGTGCCGGAGGGACGCCTGCCCGAGATCATGGCGGCGGCCGGAGACGCGGGCGCGGGTCATGAGCTCGAGGTGGACGCGGCTCCGCCGGGATCGACCGGCGCGCCCCCGCGCGGCGCGCTCACCTTCGTGAACAACACGGTCGACCCGGCCACGGGAACGGTGCTGCTGAAGGCGGAGTTCCCCAACGAGGATCGCAAGCTCTGGCCGGGGCAGTTCGTTGAGGTCACGTTGATCCTGGGCATCCGCCGCGGAGCGGTGGTGGTTCCGGCCTCCGCGGTCCAGACGTCGCAGAAGGGAAGCTATGTCTTCGTCATCGGACCCGATCTGACGGCGGAGATGAGACCGGTCACGCCGGGTCCGGCACTCGGCGACGAGATGATCGTGGAGAAGGGGCTCCAGCCGGGCGAGACGGTCGTGACGGACGGCCACCTCCGCGTGGTGCCCGGCGGCAAGGTCGTGATCAAATCGGGCTCGGAAAACGGAGACCTTCCTTCGGGCGGAGGGACCGGCGCCGAAGCAGCGGGCAGTGGGGCCGGCGGCACGACCGCGATCCCCGGCGAGGGCGGCAAGACCCGGTCCGGTCCATGATCTCCGATCTCTTCATCCGGCGCCCGGTCATGACCACGCTGGTCATGCTCGGGATCCTGCTCTTCGGAGTCATGGGCTACCGTCAGCTTCCTGTGAGCGATCTGCCCAACGTGGACTTCCCGACCATCTCGGTCTCCGCCCAGCTTCCGGGGGCCGGCCCCGAGACCATGGCCTCGTCCGTGGCCACACCGCTCGAGAAGCAGTTCTCGACCATCCCCGGCATCAGCTCGATGACCTCGACCAGCCAGCTCGGGCAGTCCTCCATCACCCTTCAGTTCGATCTGTCGCGCAACATCGACGCCGCGGCCCAGGACGTCCAATCGGCCATCTCCGCCGTCCAGCGCCAGCTTCCCACGGACATGCCGGCGCCTCCCTCCTACCAGAAGGTCAACCCGGCCGATCAGCCGATCCTCTTCCTCACCATGACCTCGCCCACGCTTCCCCTGAGCACGCTGGACGAATACGGCGAGACCCTGGTGGCGCAGAGGGTCTCGATGATCGACGGGGTCGCGCAGGTGCAGGTCTTCGGCGCGCAGAAGTACGCCGTCCGGGTCCAGGTCGATCCCAACGCTCTCGCCGCCAAGGGCATCGGCATCGATGACGTCGTCGACGCGATCCAGCGGGAGAACGTCGACCTTCCCACCGGCACCTTGATGGGGCCCGACAAGTCCGTCACGATCGACGCCTCGGGACAGCTCACCCAGGCGGGCGCCTTCCGCCCGCTCATCGTCGCCTACCGGAATGGCAACCCCGTCCGGCTCCAGGAGGTCGGCAATGTCCTCGACGACGTCGAAAACAACCGCACGGCGGCCTGGTACGTGGACCAGCGCTCCATCATCCTGGTTGTGCAACGCCAGCCCGGGACCAACACGGTCGCGGTGACCGGCGCGGTCAAGGCGCTTCTCCCCACCTTCCGCTCGCGGCTTCCCGCCTCGGTCAGTCTGCACGTCCTCTACGACCGGTCGCAGTCGATCCGCGCCTCGGTCGACGACGTCCGCTTCACCCTTCTTCTGACTCTCTGCCTCGTCGTCCTCGTCATCTTCCTGTTCCTGCGCAACCTCTCCGCCACCGTCATCCCCTCGCTGGCGCTGCCCATGTCGGTCGTGGGGACCTTCGCGGTCATGAGCCTGATGGGCTACAACCTGGACAACCTCTCCCTGATGGCCCTGACGCTTTCGGTCGGCTTCGTGGTGGACGACGCGATCGTGATGCTCGAGAACATCGTCCGGCACATGGAGATGGGGGAAGGCGCGATGGAGGCGGCCTTCCGGGGGTCGCGGGAGATCGGCTTCACCATCGTCTCGATGACCCTGTCGCTGGCCGCGGTCCTCATCCCGGTTTTGTTCATGGGCGGGATCATCGGCCGGCTCTTCCACGAGTTCGCCGTGACGATCGGCGCCGCCATCCTCATTTCGGGCCTGGTTTCCCTGACGCTCACCCCGATGCTCTGCAGCCGCTTCCTGCGCCCGGAGCGGACCGCTCACGCCGGGACGAAGGGCCGCCCGGCCCACGGCCGGATCTACGAAGCCTCGGAACGCGCCTTCGACGGCATGCTGCGCTTCTATCAGGTCGGGCTCCGGTGGAGCCTCAGGCACCGGCGGTGGGTGCTGGGCTTCTCGGCGCTGGTCCTTCTGGCCACGATCCAGCTCTTTCGGATCATTCCCAAGGGATTCGTTCCGAGCCAGGACAACGGCCTGATCAACATCAATACCGAGGCGGCCGAAGGATCCTCCTTCGACGCCATGTCCAGGTACACGCAGAACCTGGCCGCGGTCGTCGCGAAGGATCCCAACGTCGACGGCTTCATGGCCCGGGTCGGCACCAGCAGCGCGCGCAGCGGCAGCAACACCGGCGGCTTCCTCATCCGGCTCAAGCCCCGGAAGGACCGTGCGCTGAACGCGGACGAGGTGATCACCGAGCTGCGCCCCAAGCTGGCCCAGGTCCCCGGAATCCGGTGCTTCCTCTCCAACCCGCCCCCGATCAACGTCGGCGGGCGCGTGACGCGCAGCCAGTACCAGGTCACGCTGCAGGGGACCGACACGGGCGAGCTTTACGCGGCGGCGACGCCCTTGTTCGAGAAGATGCGCGCCCTGCCCGGCCTGACCGACCTGAGCAGCGACCTCGAGATCAAGAACCCGCAGGTCAACCTGACCGTCAATCGCGAGCGGGCCACCGCCCTGGGCGTGTCGACCTCGGAGATCGAGCAGACGTTGTACAACGCCTACGGCTCGCGCCAGATCTCGACCATCTACACCCCGACCAACGAGTACATGGTCATCCTCGAGCTCAAGCCGGAGTTCCAGCGGAACGTCTCCGCCCTCTCCATGCTCTACGTGCGCGCCGCCGACGGGAACCTGATCCCCCTGAGCGCGGTGGCGGACCTCAAGCCCACGGTGGGACCGCTCAGCGTCAACCACACCGGCCAGTTCCCCTCGGTCACGCTCTCGTTCAACCTCAAGCCGGGCGTCTCGCTGGGCCAGGCGGTCGACGCCGTGAACAAGCTCGCGCGCGCGAACCTTCCGCCCACCATCACGACCAGCTTCCAGGGCACGGCCCAGGCCTTCCAGTCCTCCTTGCAGGGATTGGGCCTTTTGCTCCTCATGGCGGTGCTCGTGATCTACCTGGTGCTCGGGATCCTCTATGAGAGCTTCATCCACCCGTTCACGATCCTCTCGGCGCTGCCCTTCGCCGGGTTCGGTGCCCTCGTCACCCTGCTTCTCTTCCGGGTGGACCTCAACATCTACGGCTTCGTCGGGATCATCATGCTGGTCGGCCTGGTCAAGAAGAACGGCATCATGATGATCGACTTCGCCCTGGCCGCGCGGCGGGAGAAGGGCCGAACGGCGGCCGACGCGATCTATCAGGCCTGCGTCGTCCGATTCCGCCCGATCATGATGACGACGATGGCGGCCTTGATGGGCACGCTTCCCATCGCGATCGGAGTCGGCGCCGGTTCGGAGGCGCGGCGGCCGCTCGGTCTGGCCGTCGTCGGGGGCCTGCTTTTCTCGCAGTTCTTCACCCTCTACGTGACGCCGGTCTTCTACGTCTACCTCGACCGCCTGCAGGGATGGGCGGGGGCCTCGTTCCGGCGGCCGGCGGGGACGACGGCGACGCGCGCGGCGGCGCGTTCACCGGCGGAGGAGCCGGTGGAGGCCTGAGGTCTACGCGTTCGCGAGCGTGCGGCGCCCGAGCCAGCCGGCGATCTCCTGGCCTGCGGGAAGTCCCGCGCGTCCGCTTCCGGGATCTGGGCGATCCCCTCCGCGCTTCGCGCGGAGGGTCGGTCCTCCTCCGGGGTCGCGCTTCGGACCTCGACCCGCTACGCGGGTCTCGCCCTACGTCCGCCCTATCGCACGCTCGCTTCGCTCGCTCGGAGTCACGCCCGCCTCCCCTTGATGCGATCTTCGCCGGGCTGATCTTCCCCCGGTTCTGTGGACACGCAGTTAAGCCACTTGGGCCAGCCGCTCGTACTCGGCTGGGCTGACCATGCCGAGAGTGGAGTGCCGACGCCAACTACTGTAGAAGAGCTCGATGTACTCGTAAACGGGCCTCCGCGCCTCCGCCCGGGTCTCGAAGATCCTGTCCCCGATCCACTCGACCTTGAGCGAGTGAAAGAAGCTTTCCATGGCCGCGTTGTCGTAGCAGTTTCCACGTCGGCTCATGCTGCAGATCATCCGGTGCTTTCTCAGCAGCTCTTGGAAGTCCCCGCTGGCGTACTGGCTTCCGCGGTCGGAGTGATGAATCAGGCCGGGACGGGGAGTGCGAATGTCGATGGCCCGCTGCAGGGACTCCAGCGCCAGGCCACGGTCGATCCGACTACTCGTCGCCCAGCCCACAATCCGGCGCGAGAAGAGGTCCATGTTCGCGGCCAGGTAGAGCCATCCCTCCCTGGTCGGGAGGCACGTGATGTCGCCGACCCAGACCTCGTCCTGGAGCCAGCCCTGAAAGCACTGCTCCAACAGGTTCGGGAACACCGGGTAGGGGTGGTTCGAGTCCGTGGTGTGCTTGAACTTCCTCCGTTGTTTTCCAGCGATCCTGTGGAGCCGCATCAGGCGCGCGGTCCGGTTCAGGCCACACCGGATCCCGGTTTCGCCAAGATCCTTGTGCACGCGGGGGCTGCCGTAGGTCCCGCGGCTGCGGCCGTGGATAGGCTTGATCTCGACCAACAGGCGGCGCTCCGCGGTCGCGCGGCGGCTCTCCGGCCGTCGACACCAGGCGTAAAACCCGCTCGTGGTCACCTCCAGCAGCCGGCACATCATCCGCACCGGGAACTCGTCCCAGTGCTCTCGGATACACGCGTACTTCACTCCGGCTTTCTCGCGAAGTACGCCGCTGTTTCTCGGAGGAAGTCCCTCTCCTGCTCGAGCACCCGGACTTGCCGCCGGAGCCGGTCCACCTCCTCCGCCTCCGAGGCACGACGCCCCTTCCCCGGAAACGCCTCCGGGGAGGCCCCCAGTTCCACCTTCCACCGGCGCAGGGAGGTCTCAGTGATCCCCAGATCCCGGGCGGCACGCCCGATCGTCATCCCTTCGCCCGCGGCCAGCCGGAGAGCCTCCAGCTTGTATTCCCGCGAGAATGTCCTTCGCTTCTTTGCCATGTCACACCTCCAGGGGGAAGGTACCCCACCTTTTCGAGGTGTCCATCAAACTGGGGGAGGGTCAGTCCGAGCCGTCCAGAAGACGGGTCACCACGGACACGCCCGAAACGATTCCAACCTGCTTTCCGAACGATCCCAGCGCGGGAACCGCGCCCCGGCCGACGGAGAGGGTCCACCTCCGCCTCGGGCTCCCGCACCGCCGGATTCCAGCACGGCGTTATGGAGGTCACCCAAGCTTGGGTACGACGCCTCGGTCGTGTGAACCGGTCCACCTACGCTTGGGGACGCCGCCTCCTTCGTATGAACCGATCCACCTACGCTTGGGGACGCCGCCTCCTTCGTCTGAACCGGTCCACCTACGCTTGGGGACGCCGCCTCCTTCGTCTGAACCGGTCCACCTACGCTTGGGGACGCCGCCTCCTTCGTCTGAACCGGTCCACCTACGCTTGGGGACGCCGCCTCCTTCGTCTGAACCGGTCCACCTACGCTTGGGGACGCCGCCTCCTTCGTCTGAACCGGTCCACCTACGCTTGGGGACGCCGCCTCCTTCGTCTGAACCGGTCCACCTACGCTTGGGGACGCCGCCTCCTTCGTCTGAACCGGTCCACCTACGCTTGGGGACGCCGCCTCCTTCGTCTGAACCGGTCCACCTACGCTTGGGGACGCCGCCTCCTTCGTCTGAACCGGTCCACCTACGCTTGGGGACGCCGCCTCCTTCGTCTGAACCGGTCCACCTACGCTTGGGGACGCCGCCTCCTTCGTCTGAACCGGTCCACCTACGCTTGGGGACGCCGCCTCCTTCGTCTGAACCGGTCCACCTACGCTTGGGGACGACGCCTCGGTCGTCTGAAGCGGTCCACCTACGCATGGGTACGACGCCTCGGTCGTCTCAACTCATTCAGGGACAGGTGGTTCCGCCCTGCATCGGGAGGCGGCTCGGAAAGCGGGAGGCCATGATTTTCATGCACCTTGCAGGCAGTGACGGCCCGACCCGGAATGAGCGTGAGCACGGCTTTTGAGGCGAAATCTACCGTTTGGGGAGCACGCACCGCGATGGTCCATCCCCTCGACCCCTCATATTCCGTAAACATGGCAACTCACAGAACTGCAGGCAGTTGCTTCACGTCCGTCCGAGGTCCCATGGATCGGTTCTTGCCACCTGTCCCCCAGATCTTGGCTCTGGGGGACACCCGCGCGGCTCCAGCGGTCAACAACTGGCCGAACCTTCTTCCCGCGCGGAGCCGCGATGTCGCTGGTCCCCTCGATTTCCGTGAACAAACCACCCTCAAAAACCCTGCTCACGCTCACCCGCCGAACTACGACGCCTCGGTCGTCCAAGCCGCTCCACCTCCGCCGAACTGCACCGCCTCGGTCGTCCAACCTGGTCCACCTCCGCCGAACTGAGACGCCTCGACCGGCGAAGCGATCCAAGAGCTCACACGGCAGAGCGGCGGCCAAGATCGGAGCCTCGGGCCGGCCCCGAGCCCCTGCCAGAACCGGCTCTCCACCGAGCGCTTCGTCCACCAGCCCAGCGTCCGCCGACCCACCCGAAGCAGCTTCTGCAAGGCCCCGGTTCCGAGTCCGGAGGCCCCCCGCCCCAGCGCTCCGGTGATCACAACCGTCAGGCCCAGAGGGCGCTGTTGGAATGGGCGGTTGGTGACGGCGAGCGAGGGCTGACTGGGGCTGCCACCTTGTTCGTTGCCACTCCATTTCTCAACCGCCAATACCGCCGCTACAGAGCTCAACTGACTCCACCGCAGCACGTTGTCGGACCAGGGTGATTCCGGAGACATTTCCTGGACAATAGAGGTATAATGTATACGATATGTGAGCCATGACGGCCGACCAAAGATCATGGGATGTCCAGCTCTTCTCGGAGGGAGCGAACTGCCCTGTTGGAGCGTTTGTCTCTAGCTTCACCGATCCGAGGGAGCGGGCTCTGGTCATCGCGAAGCTGATTCATCTCGGGAGGGTCGCGGCAGCTGGAGTGAAGAACCTTCGGAGGCCATTGGTGGACACCATTGATGGTCCGGTGAAAGAGCTTCGCGTATCCAAACAGATCCGCATCCTCTTCACAGTCGAGCAGGCTCACAGAATCTTCCTCGTCCTCGAGGGTACCATCAAGAAAAACGGTCAGGTCGACCCCGAAGCGGTTGGGAGGGCGAAGAATTACCGAAGGGTTTGGCTGCTAAAGCGGGAGTCCCTTCCGGTTTCGCAGCTTCAATCTCACTGGTTTACCGGAAGTTAGGGGACCTATTCAATGAATCTCGATGAGATCTTGAAGGCCAATCTTGCCGATGAGGCCTTCCGAAAAGCCTTCGCCGAGGAGAAGCTGATCCACTGCGTCGGCGAGAGGGTCCTGAGGCACCGGCTCGAGCTCAACATGAGCCAGGCGGATCTGGCTCGGTTGATCGGCTCCAAGCAGCCCCGTGTCGCGAGGATCGAAAGCGGCGAGAACATCTCGTTGCGTGCTCTTGCCAAGCTCGCCCTGGCGCTCGGGTGTGAGCCGCGCGATCTGATCTCGGAATGGGGTGCCGAGATCGAAGCGAGAGTCCCGCCTCCCGAATCCGGCTGGACCGTCACCTTTGCCACGGAGCTCACGAGCGCGGCTGCCTCCGCCTCGTGTCTCGAAGAACCTGAACTGAGGGCCGCCTGATGACGCAGAAGACTCCGGACATGGGTGCGATCTACCTCGAGCATCTCTTCTGCAAGAGGGCCGTGTTCGAGCAGCGCCAGGTCCCGTCCGGGAATCCCGAGATCCGTGTCCTGGGTGGCGGAGTGCCGCTTCGAATCGGGGCCCGATGTCGGACCGCCAGCGCCGAGCTCCTCGAAGTGGAGCTCACCCTCGAGATCCCGTCCGAAGCCGGGGACGCAAGCCTTCCCTACCACGTCGAGGCGACGTTCATTGGACGCTTCCGGATCAACAACCTGCCCGAGGGGCTTTCCCTCGAACGTTTCGCCAAGGGGAACGGAATCGCGATCATGTTCCCTTACGTCCGTGAGATGGTCGCCAATCTGACGATGCGCGGGTCGTTCGGTCCGATTCAGCTGCCGACGATGAATGTCGTCGCGATGCTCGAACAAGGGAACCCCGCGCCTGACGTGCAGGTGGAGAGCCCGGCGGAATAGCAGACCGGCCCGAAGCTCCGAGAACGGCTGCGGCCGGTGCGGCGTCCTGCTTGGGCGCCGCATCCTATGTGGGCGCGGACCCGGGGAGGACCAGGGGCCACTTCCAGACTCGTGGAAGGTCGACATGGCTCCCGGTCCCGGTAGCGCAATTTGGCGCTGTCCGGATCCGCCGCGGTCAACTGGCGAACTCGCCGAGTCGTCACTCGACCCGTACGATCGTCCCGGTCCGCGTACCGGTCGCTGACGTAATCCGAGCGAGGTACATCCCGGGAGGCAGCATCCGTCCCGCATCGTCGCGTCCGTTCCAGGTCAGAGTCAGGGATCCACTCGGAGCCTGCGATGCCGTCTCCAGGCGCCGGACCTCTCGACCCGCCGCGTCGAAGATTCCAGCGGTATACGGTACGGCGTTCGGGGACTGGACCGTGATCGAGACAACGCCGCGGCTCGGATTGGGGAACAGGGTCAACCGAGGCGTGGTCAACCGAGCGATTTCCACGGAGGCGGCGGAGCAGGGGATGGGAGCACAAACCGACCCGGGTCCCTGCCACTGGTTGGGAAACGTGCACCAGGAAACGATCGTGATCGTGCAGGCGCCGTTCGGATGGCAGCAGGCGCCGAGGCGGGCGTTCTTGAGTCCGAAGCTGCTCTCAACGCCGGCGGCAATGAAGACGAACCCGGAATCCGGGGGGGGGACGTCACACTTGTGATCGTAATCAGAGCCCCAGCACACGACGGAACCGTCTCTCTTCAGGCCGATCGAGTGCGTATCGCCGCCAGCGACGGCAATGAAATCGGCGTTCGGCGCTGGAGGGTCGCATTGGTGGAACGTATCGCGTCCCCATCCGACCACGGACCCGTCGCTCTTGAGGCCGAGGCTGAACTGGCCTCCGCCTGCGACTCCGATGAATCCCGAATTCGGCGCTGGAACGTCGCATTGACCATAGGTGTCATCCCCCCAGGCGACGATGGAGCCGTCCACCTTGAGGCCAAGGCAGTGATAGGAACCGGCCGAAACCGCGACGAATCCGACGTCGGGCCCGGGCACGTCACACTCGCCGTAGGAGTCATCACCCCAGGCCACGATCGTCCCGTCGCTCTTGAGGCCGGCGCTGAACCACAATCCGCCAGTGAGCGATACGAAGCCGCTATTCGGCGCCGGTTCCGTCCCGGAACTTGTTGAAAAAGGAGAATGGCGTATTCTCCGGGTGACATAACCCAAAGTCCACAATGGACTTATCAGGAGGAATACGCCATGAAAGATTCTACCGCAGAGTTGCTCTCTCCGCCACGGAATTTCCTGGATCTGGAGACGCTGATTCGGGGCCGGATCCGGGACGTGATCAAGGCGATCCTGGAGGAGGAGCTGGCCTCGGCCCTGGGGGCGGCCAGCCATGAACGGGTTCCGGAACGACGAGGCTATCGTCATGGAACCCGGCCGCCGCGCACGTTGGTGACGTCGCTGGGGCCGACGGAGATCGCGATGCCTCGTGGGCGGTTGCAGACACCGGAGGGAACCAAGGAGTTCTCCAGCCGGATCGTGCGGCGCTACGAACGCCGGACCCGGCGGGTGGACGCGGCTCTGATCACGAGCTACCTGGTGGGAGCGAACACGCGGAAGGTGCGTTTGGCCCTGGCTCCGCTGTTGGAAGGGACGGCCCTTTCCCGGAGCGCGATTTCCCGGGTGGTGCAACGGCTGCAAGCGCTCTTCCAGGCCTGGCGGGAGCGAGACCTGGGTCCGGAGCAGTACCGCCTGGTGATCCTGGACGGAATCCGCGTGCCGGTGCGTTTGGCTCGGCGGGTGGTCAAGGTTCCGGTGCAGGCCGTGATCGGGGTGAAGGAGTCGGGGGAAAAGGACCTGCTGGAGTTGCGCCTGGCGCCGAGCGAGAGCCTGAAGTCGTGGGAAGGGGTGGTGGAAGGGCTGAAGCGGCGTGGATTGACCGCCCCGGTCCTGGTGATGCTGGACGGCAATGCGGGCCTGATCCGCTCGGTGCGGGAAGCCTGGCCGGCGACGCAGATCCAGCGTTGCATCCGGCACAAGCTGGACAACCTCCTGAGCAAGGCTCCCAAGCACTGCCACGACGAGCTGCAGCGGGACTACGCTGCCATCACCCACGCCGACGATCGGGAAGCGGCGGACAAAGCCTACGACGCTTTTCTGCGAAAGTGGCAGAGGCTGGTTCCGGAGGTGGCGGTCAGCCTGCAGGAATCCGGAACCGAACTCCTGACCTTTTACAACTTCCCGGCGGAAATGTGGAAGAGTCTGCGGACCACAAACATGATCGAGCGGGTAAACGAGGAGTTCCGGCGGCGGATCAAGACCCAAGGGTCCTTTCCCAAAGAGAGCGCGGCGTTGATCCTGATCTACGGGCTGCTGGCCTCCGGAACCGTCCGCCTGCGAAAGATCGACGGCTATCACAAGCTGGCCGAGTACCTGGCTCGGCAGGAGAGGAAGCGCGCGTGAGTTCCCTCGCTCTTCATCAGGTCCACCAAGAGCGTGATCGGGGGGATGGTACAGATCAGACCCAATCGCGATCGCGCCTCCTGGGGGCTCTGGTGAAGCCGGCCTCCCGCTCGAACAGCTTGTACAGGTCAGAACCCGATCGATGGGTATGGGCAGGAGAAGAAAGGGCGAAGAGGAATCGCTGGAAGAAAAGGACCGATGGAAGTACGCTTCAGAGGCTCCGGAGGCTACGTCAGACACTTTTCAACAAGACCCGGGACGCCGCCCTCGGCGCCGGCACGTTGCACTGCCCGTAACCGTTGGCGCCCCAGGCGACCACCGAGCCGTTCGACTTCAGACCAAGACCGTGGGAATCCCCGGCCGCGACCGCCACGAAGTCCCGGTTCGGGGACGGCACGGTGCATTGCCAGACTTCACAAGAGCCCCAGGCTTCAATCGCGCCGGAAGACCGGAGCCCCAGTCCGAAATAGGCTCCGGCGGCCACGGCGACATAGCCCGAATCGGGCGACACGACCCTGCACTGGTCCACCTCGCAGTCGCCCCAGGGCACGATCGTTCCCGCGGCGCCGGCATTGCCGCACGCGAACTGGAAGAGAACAAAGAGGCTCAGACCCACCGACAATCCGAGACGCAGGGGATTCATCGGAGACCTCCTCTCGCCGAACTGGCTGATAAAGCACCCCGGAGCCAAGACGTCGCCCCAACGGACATCAAGGTCCTCCGTGCCTTCCTGGCGCACCGCGTCGTTGGGGCGGACTTTGGCCGTCGTCACTCGACCCGTACGATCGTCCCGGTCTGCGTGCCAGTCGCTGACGTAATCCGAGCGAGGTACATCCCGGGAGGCAGCAACCGTCCCGCATCGTCGCGTCCGTTCCAGGTCAGAGTCAGGGATCCACTCGGAGCCTGCGATGCCATTTCCAGGCGCCGAACCTCCCGACCCGCCGCGTCGAAGATTCCAGCGGCACAGGGTACGGCGCTCGGGGACTGGTAGGTGATCGAGACAACGCCGCGGCTCGGATTGGGGAACAGGGTCAACCGAGGCGTGAACGACGAAGCGGCTTCCACGGAAGCGGCGGAGCAGGGGATCGGAACGCAAACCGACCCGGTTCCCTGCCACTGGTTGGGAAGCGGGCACCAGGAAACGACTGTGATCGTGCAGGCGCCGTTCGGATGGCAGCAGGCGCCGAGGTTGGCGTTCTTGAGTCCGAAGCTGTTCGCAGCGCCGGCGGCAACGCCGACGAAGCCGGAATCCGGGGGCGGAACGTCACACTCGTGATCCGAATCGGAGCCCCAGCACACGACGGAGCCGTCCCTTTTGAGTCCCATCGAGTGCGTTCCGCCTTGCGCTCCTGCGATGGCGATGAAATCGGCGTTCGGCGCCGGCGGGTCGCACTGGTGGAACGTATCGCGTCCCCACCCGACCACGGACCCGTCGCTCTTGAGGCCGAGGCTGAACTGGCCTCCGCCTGCGACTCCGATGAATCCCGAATTGGGCGCCGGAACATCGCATTGACCGTAGGTGTCATCCCCCCAGGCGACGATGGAACCGTCCGCCTTGAGGCCAAGGCAGTGACAGGAGCCGGCCGAAACGGCGACGAATCCGACGTCAGGCCCGGGCACGTCACACTCGCCGTAGGAGTCATCACCCCAGGCCACAATTGTCCCGTCGCTCTTGAGGCCCGCGCTGAACCAGGTTCCGCCCGTGAGCGATACGAAGCCGCTGTTCGGCGCCGGCACGTTGCACTCTCCGTGGCCGTTGGCACCCCAGGCGACCACCGAACCGTTCGACTTCAGACCAAGGCCTTGGGAATTCCCGGCCGCGATCGCCACGAAGTCCCGATTCGGGGACGGTACGGTGCATTGCCCGAGCTCACAGAAGCCCCAGGCTTCAATGGCGCCGGAAGACCGCAACCCCATTCCGAAATAGTCCCCGGCGGCCACGGCGACGTAGCCCGAGTCGGGCAACACGACCCTGCACTGATCCACCACGCAGTTGCCCCAGGGCACGATCGATCCGGCGGCGCCGGCATTTCCGGACGCGAATTCGAGAAGAGCAAAGAGGCTCAGACTCACCGACAATCGGAAACGCAGGGGATTCATCGGAGACCTCCTCTCGCCGAACTGGCTGATAGAACACCCCGCAGAAATCATACACCCTGAGCCACGGAACCGCCGCCCTCCTGTCCGGTCGGTCACGCGGCACGTGATCGGCGGCGGGCCTTGCAGCAACACACGCCGCCGCCTCGCCGAGAGCCCTTTCGTGGTCCGCAAGGACGGACCCCAGCCACTGGTGCCGACCGCTCCGTCCCAGTGCCGCCGCCGAAAGCCCCACTCCCCCTTGTCGTTAGCGGCCCGTTCGCCCACTCGGTGAAGGCCGATGCCACGAACGCGGAATGCGCTGGCCGCCGTTGCCGACAGGTTTCATTGCGACCGCGTCGCTGGAGCAATGAAGGTGACCCGAGCAGCGCTGGTAGATCTTGAGCTTGAAGTACTCAGGATCGCGGTAGCCCCGCGCCTGGCGTCGGAGCTGGCCGATCAGACCGTTGATCGATTCGATGAAGCCCATCTTGATCGGATGCTCGAAGCCACCCATCAGCTTCTCCAGGTTCTCCCTCAAGCGATACCCCACCTGCACAAGAGGACGCAGGCGGCTACGGACCGCGATCCGGCACCAGTTCAACAGTGCGTTCCGGAGGGCACCAAGGCGGATCCAGGGATAGTTGAAGATTCCACGCAGGTTCTCTTTCAGCAGATAGGCTCGTTGGAGAGTACGGTTCCGGGCCAGGAGCCGCCCCAGGAGCCGCTTCTGTCCGAGACCAAGCGCCTCGTAGGCTCGAAGCAACATCCACTTCTTCACCTTGAACTTTCGTCCGACGTCATCCTGGGGAGCGCCTCCGAAGGTCCCCCGGCGGATCTTCTCCACCGCCTCGTTCACCCACTGGATAATGTGAAAGCGGTCAAGCAAGTGAATGGCTTTCGGGATGGCCGCTGCAATCGCAGCCAGATAGGCCGGCCCCAAGTCGCTGATCACCCCAACGATCTTTCGTCGTCCCTTCGGCCCCAGTTCTCGGAAGAAAGCTGCCAAGCTCTCCTCCTTTTTCCCTTCGCCGACCCAAATGACCCGCCCCTTCTCGAGGTCCGTGACCACCGTGAAATAGACGTGCCCCCCGGTTCGAGTCACTTCGTCCACGCCGATCCAACGGACGCCTTGCAGCGAAGGAGACGACCCGCCGAGCCCCATCTCGATCGACTCCTTGTCGATCCGGGCCACGGTGTCCCACGACAGCCTGGCCATCTCGGCGACCGCGGAGATGGGGAGTCGACGACAAAGTGCTGCCACCAGATCGAAGAAGTGTCGAGTCATCCGGTGGCCGGCCGCCTCCCAAGGAAGACGTTCCACCCGCGTGCCGCCACAACAGGATATCCGCCACGGCGCATAGACCACCCAGGTCTCGAAGTCTCCCATCGAGCGCTCCCGCCAACTTCGTTCTTCCGCCTCCTGAAACAGTCCTTCCCGACGCGCCTTCCCGCACTCCGGGCAGTAGTGGAACTTCCGTCGGTCCAGGAGAAAGATCCGCTTGAT
Organism: Candidatus Eiseniibacteriota bacterium; assembly: GCA_963833505.1. Taxonomy (GTDB): domain Bacteria; phylum Eisenbacteria; class RBG-16-71-46; order CAIMUX01; family CAIMUX01; genus CAWHYG01. The sequence continues at coordinate 278,183 of CAWHYG010000006.1, forward strand.
CACGCGGCATCGCCCATCGCCCGTATCCACCTCGTCGATCTCCACTTCCTTGACGCCAAACCCTTGCAGACTCCAGAGGGTTCTGAATAGCGTTGACTCACCACAACACGATCGTCAATTCTTGCTCGGCCTCGAACGTCAGTATTCGAAACCGTCACCGCTCGTAGCCCTTGTCGGAGTAGGAACCATGGTCACCCATAGCCCCCTCCACAGAACCGGACGAGCGGGACTACCGCATCCGGCTCCCACCTTGGGTCATCACGCCCAGGCGCTGATTGGGCCAGGGTTGACAGATCCGGGGAATGGGGAGCCATTGAGTCACCAGGCGTTTCCATCGGACGACCGTGAGCCGCGTCTTCTGACTTCGGCGGCGGAGACTCCGCCCCCATCGCCAGGACACCGCGTTGCGGAAGGCCGAGAGGGCCGGTCCGTTTCGAGGCACCCCGTAATAGCGGTAGTGCCCGAGCAGGACCGTCCGCAGGTAGGCTCCTTGGTCCGGGACGGGGTCGTGCAGTCGCCTCCGGAGTTCGCTGCCGATCTCCTTGAGCTTCGCCTGCCACCGCTGGCGCATCGTCTGCCGCAGCACCGTGAACTTCCCCTGCCGGGTCTTCCCGCAGATGTGCGTGAAGCCAAGGAAGTTGAAGGTCGGGGGCTTCCCGTCCCCCCGATCGCGTCGGTTCTTCTCGGCGAAGCGACCGAACTCGATCAGGCGGGTCTTTTCCGGGTGCAGCTCCAGCCCGAACTTTGCGAAGCGTTCGCGCAGCTCGACCAGGAACCGCTCGGCCACGTCTCGATGCTGGAACCCAACCACGAAGTCATCGACAAAACGCACCACGACCACGTCGCCGCGCGCTTGCTTCGTTCTCCATCGCTGGATCCACAGGTCGAGAGCATAATGCAGGTAGACGTTGGCCAGGAGGGGACTGATCGACCCGCCCTGAACCGTGCCCACCCTCCCGGCGATGCGCTTCCCCTCCTCCAGCACGCCGGCCTTGAGCCACTTCAGGATCAAGCGCACGACCCGCTGGTCCGCGATCCGGTGCTCGATGAATTTCCGCAGCCATCCATGGTCGAGGGTATCGAAGAACGACCGGATGTCGGCGTCGAGCACCCAGCTCACCTTCTTCCGTTCGATCCCGACCGTGAGTGCATCCAGCGCTTGATGCGGGCTGCGTCCCGGTCGGGAACCATAGGAAAATCCGAGGAAGTCGATTTCGTAGATGGCGTTCAACACCTCGACCACCGCACGCTGGACGATCTTGTCCTCCAGCGTCGGAACTCCGAGCGGCCGCTGCCGCCCGTCGGTCTTGGGGATGTACGCTCGCCGAACCGGCTTCGCCCGATACGCTCCTCGCTTCAGCCTTTCGGAAAGGTCTCGGAGGTTCTCTTCCAAGTTTTCCCCGTAGTGCTGCCAGGTCTCGCCGTCGATTCCTGCCGCCGCGTTCTTCTTCAGGGCGAAGTAGCCCGCGCGCAGTCGATCCACGTCGTAGACATGGTGCAGGAGCGTGGTGAACCGCTGTTTCCTGTCCTTTCTTGCCGCCTGTCGTACCCGCTCCAGTCCGCTGGGCACGCACTCCCGGCTCTGTGTCCGGTGCGTGTCGGCTTCGAGCGAGTTCCCCTTGGCCCGACCCCTTCCCTCCATCACCTCCGCCACCGGTCGCCCGGCACCGTTCGGCGACTTCCCCGGTACTACGGGTCGGTCCGACCTCCCACCTTCGTCCATCATCGGCGTGCGCCTTTCGGCTTCCCGATGCGGTCTGGGCATACCCTGCTTCCAGACGAGGGCGGGATCTCCCGGTTCCCATGCAAGGTGACTCCGAACGTGCTCAGGGCCTCTGACCGCGCGGGGTCCCTCGGCGTCTCGCCATGGCGACGCCCAGGGTGTGGCCTTCCGCTAACCTCCACAGCGTCGGCACCCCGAAGTGATTCATGGATTACGCGGTTCAATACCCGGCCCGCCCGTACCCCTGTCAACGCTTCACTCCCGGCCTCGCGGCCGACAGCGCATGACTCGGGGCCATCGTGGGTGGCTGGCCCTTCGATGTATGACTCTTTCATTCACTTCACCTCGCCGGTTTGACCGGCGCACGGAGGTCGCCATGAAACCGGTTTCGGTCGCGCTTCTGCTTCTCGTCCTTGCGCCCCGATTGCTCTTCGCCTCCCAGCCCACGGAAAGCGAGATGGATCGCGCCGCCGGGAAATGGATCGAGCTGTTCGTTGAGCACAACGGCGGATGGAACGACTCGACTTCGGCCGGGATCGCCGAGGTCCAGCGCCTGGCAGCCCGTGGAACTCTGTTCGGAACGGCCTATCAGATTCAGCCGGCCGGTTTCCTTGTCGTGCCCGCTTCGTTCGACGTGTACCCCGTGTTTGCCTGGTCATCCAACGGGTCGTGGTCGACACTGGTTGGCAGCGCCTCGCCCGGCGTCCACCTGCGACACACGCTCGCGCGCGCGGTTCTCGCGTCGCTCAGCCGAGCGCCCGACCCCCGCGCCCGGGCCGCCTGGGCGCGACTGCTGCGCCAGGACAAGGACGATGAGGACCTACCGACCTTCACGCCGCAGATCAAGACGGCTCAGCTCATGACCGGGATCGCCTGGGATCAATGCCAGCCGTACAATCTCGCCTGCCCAAGTCTCGGGGTCTGCTCGCAGCAGTACAATTGTGGCCAAACGTTCGACGGCCATTGCGTGGTCGGCTGCGTGGCCTCCTCGCTGGGGAGGCTTCTCCGGTTCCACGCATACCCGGACTCCGGCGAGGGCACCAACGCATACGAATGGATTGACAACTCTGATCCGGACTGCGCGCCCATGGACACAACTCTCTCCGCCGACTTTCGCGGCCCCATCGACTGGAGCCTGCTGCCCCCGGACTGCAGCTCCTGCACGCTGGCAGATTCCGAGGCCCTGGCCGACTTCTGCTACAAGGTCGGCGTGAGCCTGGACATGCAATACGGCCGCATGGCGTCCAGCGCCGACCCGACGCCCTCCCCATTGGTCAACAACTGGCGCTATCGGGACAGCATCAACTTCGCGACCTTTGCCCAGGACAACACGTGGGACATCGTCAGGACCGAGATCAACGCCCACCGTCCTCTCTGGGCCGGAACCGACACGCTGCAACACCAGGTGTGCGCCGACGGCTGGGCCTATGACGACAACAACGTTCCTTGGCTGTCGAGAAACGACGACGTGGGCTTCGAGCTTTGGCTGCCGCTCAGCGCCTGGGATGACGCCGTGGGTGAAGGCTTCAGCTACGGTATCACGCCGCCGCGCCAGACGGGCTTCGTCGTCAACTACAACGGGACCGGCGGGGACTATGCCAACATTCAAGCGGCTATAGACGACTCGACAAGAGTGCGTCAGGGCAGCCGCATCGTCCTCGGCGACGGGGTCTTCACCGGCGCGGGGAACGTCGACATCGACTTCCGGGGCCGGGACCTGACCATCTGCTCCCGGGCCGACAACCCTGACTCCAGCATCATTGACTGTCAGGGAAGCAACTCCAATCGGCACCGTGGGTTCTATCTCCACAGCGGGGAGTCCGCCGCGGCCACGATTCGGGGCATCACGATCCGCAACGGCTACGAGGGCGCATCGGACGCGGGAGGCGGCATCCTCTGCACGAACTATGCGACGCCCGTGATCACGAATTGCGTGTTCGACCACAATACGGCCGGGAGCGGAGGGGGCCTGGCCGCAACCGGCCACGCCCGACCCCGCCTCGAGCAGGACCTCCTCGAACACAACCGTAGCGGCACAGGCGCCGCGCTCTACGCGGCGAACGTGGCCGACCCCTGGCTGCTCGGCTGCACCCTGGCCGGTGACACGTGCACCGGCGCCACCAACCAATCGGCCGTGTACGCGACGACCAACTCCAAGGTCCACCTGTTCCAGAGCATCATTGCCGGGACCGTCGGCGGCAAGGACGTCATCTGCGGGCTCAACAGCATCATCCACCTGAGCTGCTGCGACGTGTACGGCAACGCGGGCGGGGATTGGACCGGATGCATCTCCACCCAGCTCAACCAGAACGGCAACATCCACGCGGACCCGAGGTTCTGCTCCGGGTCGTACTACCTGCACTACGGCTCTCCCTGCGGAATCGGCAATTCGGGGGACTGCGGCCAGATCGGCGCCCTGCCTTACTGCCACGGCTCCGCCCTGGTGAGGCCCGACTCGACGGGAGACTTCAAGAACATCGCCGACGCGGTCGCGAACGTCTGCAACGGAGACACGATTCTCCTGGCGAACGGGACGTTTCAACACAACGGAAACCGGGATCTGACCATCACCAAGAATCTCACGATCCGATCGCAAAGCGGAAACCCGGACTCGTGCAAGGTGGACTGCGGGGGCTCGCCATCCAGCTATCATCGCTTCGCGACCACGGAGGGTACCGACGTCCTGCAGGACATAACGCTTACGGGGGGATACCTCGGCGGAGCGGACGCGTACGGGGGCTCCGTCCAGGTGCAGACAGGGATGGTTACGCTCGTAGACTGTGTCCTCGCGAGGAACAGCGCCACGGTCGCCGGCGGAGGGGGAGCGGTCGCGGTCAGGAACGGCAGCGTTTCGCTCCTCCAGAGTCGCGTCCAGGCCAACGGAGGGTATGTCGGCGGAGCCTGCCTGTTGTCGGCTGGAACGAGCCTGCAAGCGACCAAAACCACGTTCTGGGCGAACAAGTCGGGCGCGGGGAGCGCCGGCGGTGGGGCCGTGCAGATTCTCGGGGATGCCCAGGCTCACGTCAGCAGGTGCACCTTCTACGCCGACACGTCCTTGAACGCCAGCGGTGCGGGCGCCATCTACCTCGGGTCCTCCGGGGCCGCCGCAATCGATTCGACGATCATCGACTCATGCGTTTGCGCCAATGGCCCTGTGGCGGGGTGCAACGGCGGAGGCTCCGCGACGGCGTCTTGTTCGGACATCTACGGATGCAGCGGCGACTGGACGGGATGCCTCTCGGGGCAGGGGCCGGGCAAGGGCAGCAGCAATCTGGATTCCGACCCGTTGTTTGACGACCCGCGCGCAGGGAGCTTCTGCCTGCAGGAAGGGTCACCCTGCTGGGGAGGCTCCTGCGGCCAGATCGGCGTCTACGGCCTCTGCCCGGACAAGCGCATGACCAACCAGCCCCGGGAGGTCACGCTGAAGGTCATCGGCGGCAACCCGTCACGGCAACCGGTGGTCCAGTTCACTGTCCCAACCGCGCAGGCGGGGCACCAGATCGATCTGGCCGTTTATGACGCAGCGGGACGGCGCATCCGAAGCCTGTTCCACGGCTCGGGCGGCGTCGGCGTACACACGGTTCACTGGGATGGCCGAACGGGATTCGGAGCATCCGCAGCATCGGGGGTCTACTTCCTGAGGCTGCGCGTGGCCGACGGGCCGACCAAGACGCAGAGGCTGGTCGTCTTGCGCTAGCAGCCACGCCGGACCGACCTGGATCCTACGGATGGAACGGAGCGGGGGCGGTGTCTACTTCCCCCGCTCCCGCTGTATCGCCGTCGTTCTTGGCCCGGTCGGAGAGAAGTCCCCTTCAGACCGCCGCCGCCTCCCGCCGAATCCTGAACCCTTCCTTCGGATCGACGTCCAGCACCAGATGATCGCCGTCCGCCACCTCGCGGGAGAGGATCATGGTCGCCAGCCGATTCTGCACCTCGCGCTGGATGGTCCGCCGGAGAGGACGCGCCCCGTATTCCGGGTCGTAGCCGATCTCGAGCAGCTTCTCCACCGCGCCCGGCGTCGCCTCCAGGGACATGCGCCGCGACGCCAGCGTCCGGTTGAGCAGGGCGAGCTGCAGCTCCACGATCCGGCGCAGCTCCCCCCGGGACAGGGCGGTAAAGATCACGATCTCGTCCAGCCGGTTCAGGAACTCGGGCCGGAAATGCTCGCGCAACAGGGACAGCACCCGCGCCCTCGAAGCCGGATCGGAGGCGGCCTCCGATCCTCCGCGGCCGGACAGGCCCGAGCCGATGATCTCGGTCCCGATGTTGGAGGTCATGATGATGACCGTGTTGGTGAACGAGACGGTGCGCCCCTGTCCGTCGGTCAACCGGCCGTCGTCCAGGATCTGGAGAAACACATTGAAGATCTCCGGGTGCGCCTTCTCGATCTCGTCCAGCAGCACGACCGCGTAGGGCCGGCGGCGCACGGCCTCGGTGAGCGCCCCGCCCTCCTCGTAGCCGACGTAGCCGGGCGGCGCCCCGATCATGCGCGCCACCGAGTGGCGCTCGGAGTATTCCGACATGTCGAGCCGGACCATGGCCCCCTCGTCGTCGAACAGGAACTCGGCCAGCGCCCGCGCCATCTCGGTCTTTCCGACTCCGGTCGGTCCGAGGAAGAGAAACGATCCGAGCGGCCGGTTCTCGGGCGCCAGTCCCGCGCGCGCGCGGCGGACCGCCTCGGAGACGGCCCGCTTGGCTTCGTCCTGGCCGATCACCCGCCGCGAGAGGCGCTCCTCCATGTGCAGAAGCTTCTCCATCTCCGTCTCCAGGAGCCGGGTCACCGGGATGCCGGTCCACCGCGAGACGACCTCGGCCACGTCCTCGGCGTCGATCTCCTCCTTGAGCATGCGGAGGTCCTTCTGATGCTCCGCCAGCTCGCGTTCAGCCGTCTCCAGCTCCTTGCGCGCGGAAGGCATGTCGCCGTAGCGGATCCGGGCCACCCGCTCCAGATTCCCGTCCCGCTCGGCGCCGGCCTCCTCGGTCCCGAGCTGCTCGAGGCGATGGCGCGCGGTCCGGATGCGGCCCACCAGCTCCTTCTCCCGCTGCCAATGGAGGGTCAGACGGTTCTTCTCCGCGTTGGCCTCGGCGATCTCCTTCTCCACCTGGCGCAGCCGCTCGCGGCTCGACGGGTCCCGCTCGGCCTTGAGCGCCTCGCGCTCCACCTCGAGCGGCATCAGGTTCCTCGTGATGGCGTCCAGCTCGACCGGCATCGAGTCCATCTCCAGGCGCAGGGAGGAGGCCGCTTCGTCGATCAGGTCGATCGCCTTGTCGGGCAGGAACCGGTCGGAGATGTAGCGATCGGAAAGCTGCGCCGCCGCCACCAGGGCCCGATCCTGGATCTTGACCCCGTGGTGGACCTCGTAGCGCTCCTTGAGCCCTCGCAGGATGGCGATGGTGTCCTCGACCGAGGGTTCCCCGACCCGGATCGGCTGGAAACGCCGCTCCAGGGCGGCATCCTTCTCGATGTACTTCTTGTACTCGTCCAGCGTGGTCGCGCCCACGCACCGGAGATCGCCGCGCGCCAGGGCGGGTTTGAGCATGTTCGAGGCGTCGACGGCCCCTTCGGCCGCGCCCGCGCCCACCAGGGTGTGCAGCTCGTCGATGAAGAGGATGACCTCGCCCGCCGCCTCCTCAACCTCGCGAAGGAGCGCCTTCAGCCGATCCTCGAACTCGCCGCGGTACTTCGCTCCGGCGATGAGGGCGCCGAGATCGAGGGCGAGCAGTCGTTTGTTCTTGAGCCCGTCGGGCACGTCGCCGGCCACGATCCGGCGCGCCAGCCCTTCCACGATCGCGGTCTTCCCCACTCCGGGTTCGCCGATCAAGACCGGATTGTTCTTCCGCCGCCGGGACAGCACCTGCGTGACTCTCCGGATCTCGCGATCACGGCCGATGACGGGGTCGAGGTCTCCCTTGCGCGCGGCCCGGGTCAGGTCCCGGGCATACTTCTCCAGGGTCTGGTACTTGTCCTCCGGATTCTGGTCGGTCACCCTCTGGCCGCCGCGGACCTGGCTGAGCGCGGAGTAGATCGCCTCCCGGTTGATCCCGGCCTCGCCCAGGATCGACGAGACCGGCCCGACCTTCGCGCCCCCGGCCATGGCCAGGAGAAGGTGCTCGGTCGAGAGATACTCGTCCTTGAGGCGCTCGGCCTCCTTTTCGGCGGCGTCGAAGAGCCGCGTCAGCTCCGGAGAGCCGGAGAGCTGGACGTCCCCCGAGACCACCGGCAGGCGCGTGAGCTCGCGCTGCACGCGTTCGAGCAGGTGTTCCGGCGCCACGCCCAGGCGGGCCAGGAGAGGTCCGGTCGTTCCCTCCTTCTGCGTCAGGAGGGCAACCAGGATGTGCAGCGGCGTCACCTCGGGATGGCCGGCGTCCCGCGCCGCCTTGCGGGCGGCCTCGAAGGCCTCGGCCGTCTTGATCGTGAAACGTTCCGGATTCATCGCCCGAGCTCCCCTTCCCGCCGGAGGGCCTGGCCGCCTATCCCACCACGGTTCTGCTGCGGCGCCGGAACCGCCTCCGGCGCCTCGCGACGAACCCCGGCGAGACCTGGCGGCTAGCGGACCCGCGCCAGACGGTCGACGCGCTTGATCGTCGTGCCTTCGGCGGTCCGAACCTCCAGCTTGTAGAAGTACAGTCCGTTCGCCACCTGATCCCCGTCCTGGTCGCGGCCGTCCCAGTGGATGGCCAGCGTTCCTTCGGCCGGCGCCGAGGGTCTCTCATAGCTCCAAATGCGGCGCCCCGCAATCGTGAAGACGCTCACCTTGACCGAAACCCCGCTCTTGTTCAACTCGTAGCAGAACCAGGTGTCCCGGCCGAAGGGATTCGGAAAGTTGTACACGTGCAGGAAGGCGGTGGGACCGGTTCCGGGCCCGGTAAACGTGGCCGACCGCGTGATCACGCTGTCTCCGGCCGATACGCCGAGCTGGACGGTGTGGCTGGTCCCCGAAGGCACGGCCGGCAGCGGTATCCGCGCCGTCCAGGTCCAGGCGTCGGTCGAGCCGGACCGGATCGAGCCCAGAGGCTCTCCGTCCAGCCGCGCACTGAAGGCGTTGGCGGTCAGGGCGACCGGGCTCTGGACCGCGACCGCGATCGTGTCCCCGGTCTCGATCACCGTGTTCGGCTGGAAATCGGTGGGCACCCCCTGGCGGAGGACCTGGAAGCGCGTGTCCAGCTTGAGGGGCAGGATCACGGTTTGCTGGAGTCCGGACCCGTCCTTCGCTTCGATCTCGATGTCCCGCTCCGCGTCGGACAGGACCACCTTGGGGTCGTAGGTCAGGATCTTGAAGCGATCGTCTCCCACGCGGACGGGATCGTCCCGCAACTGATAGGCCGAAGTGTCGACCACGGCCCCGCCGTTCAGCACCGTGACGTCCCCGAGGTGGATCGTGCTGTGGAGATGCGCCTGGAGATGGAGGAGATCGGTCCCCGACTCGGCCTCCACCCGCTGCGTTGGATCCCAGGACTGCCCGTTCACCGTGATGTCCAGGTGCGGCGGCCCCGTGGTGATCGGCATGGAGGGATCGCCCAGGAGCGTGTAGGTCAGGGCCTGCCCGGCACCGGTCGGGCCGTTGTTGGTCGTCAGGTAGTCCTTGCTTGCGGTGATGATCTCCCCGAGGATCCAACGGGTCTGGTTCGTGATCGGATCCCGGGGCGGATCGCTGAACCAGCATTCCATCAGGGCCGTGTTGGCGATGTCGTTGTCGGGAAGCCATTCATAGGCGCTCGAAGCGTAGCAGGCAATGGCCCCGGCGTCGTTCCCGTCGTAGAGCAGCTTCTCGGTCATGGCGTCGTTGGTGGGGCTGTTGGCTTCGTCCTCGCGCGCGAACTCCGCCAGGTGGCAGCCGTATCCCATGAAGATGAACGGCCGGCCGGCGTTCTCCAGGTTCGGGGTGTCCTGGCGGTTGATGTCGTCCTCGTAGATGTACTCGTGGGTCAAGAGCCCCCTGTTGGCGTGCCCGTCGTAGTCCACGAACAGGTAGCCCTGGTCGAGGTACTTGTGTAAAAGGACCTTCGAGACGACGTTCGCGCCATACAGAAGATTATCCTGTGGCCCGCCTCCTCCGTAGTTGAGGGCGGCGATGTTGAAGGTGTCGGGCTGCCCGTTGGTGTCGAGCCGGCACCTCCAGGTCGTGCAGTCGTTCGGGTCCCGCTTGATCACGTTCTGGCATCGGCCGAGACACGCCACCGTGTCCATGAACTGCGCGGTCATGAAGGTGTCCGGTTCCAGGTCGGTGAAGCCCGCGTCCTGGATGATCTTCCGGGCCTTCCAGGAGGACCACCGGAAGATCGCCTCATTCTCCGTCTGCTGGCTGAAGGGCGGCCGCGGGGGATAGGCGTAGGCGCTCTGATAGGCGTAGTTCTCCGTGAAGTTGATCGTGCTGGAGAAGCAGTCGTCCGAAAGGAACAGGCCGCGGCGCCGCCAGGTGTCGGTGTCCTGGTAGTTGCCGTAATCCAGGATCTTGGTCACGGTGTTCGTGAGCTCGTCCTGGCTTCCGACCGGCAGCCGGCCGACGTGCATGTCCGGCAGGCAGTCGAGGGTCTCGCCCTCGCCGGTCAGGTTGTCCACGAACCACTCATCACAGGCCACCAGCTCGTATCCCTGATCGGAGTACGCGGAGGAATAGATCGTCTGCGTCGGACAGTAGTTCGTGCCGTGGAACTCGGTGACGCCGGCGAAGTCCACGCTGGCGTCCCCGACCAGAAGCAGATACGAGGGGGGATCGGCCAGGGTGCGGAAGAGATAGCGGAGGTAGTTGCGGATCGCGGTCGGCCAGGCCCGCCCTCCGTTGAACTGGTCGAAGACCGTGGTGGTCAAGACCGTCCGGACCGACCCGAGCTGCTTGATCCGCGCCGTCACCAGCGGCTGGATTCCCTGCGCAAACTGGGGATTCACCACCACGATCATGGCCGCCGGCCGTCCGTCCTTCAAGTTGTCCGTCGCGGTCACCGCCACGCGCAGCGGCGTCGCCGCCGCGGCCGCGTTCAGCGCCAGCAGGATCCGGGGCGGTTGGGCCTGCCCGTAGTCGAACTGCACCTTGAGCACGCCTCCGGACATCTGCGACGGATCGACGGTGAAGGTCCGCGGAACGAGCGAATCGCTGAGATCGAACAGCAGAGGCAGATCCTGGGCTCCGAAACCGGTCACGTCGAACTCGCGCGGTCCGGTCAGGCCCGCCGCGGTCCACTGGAGCTCGACCCCCTTCCCGCTCGGCGCGGGACCGGCCGCGAAGTTCCGCCTCCAGGTCCACTCCATCCAGTTGACGGCGGCGCCGTATCCGTCTTCCGGTTCGCCCATCGCGAGGTAGTCGTTCGACGCGGCCAGGGGAAAGGAAGCGAGACCGCTCGCGCCCAGGCTGTAGTAGGCCTGGCTCTTCACCGGCACCTGGATCGGGTTCGGAAGGGTATCGGGCACGCCGTTGCTTCCCACCTTGATCATCAAGACCGGGCGGGCCGGAGTACCGCTGTAGGGGCTGGGCGGGTTGGTGATTCCCTGGAGGGCGACCACCAGCGATTCGGCGGCGACGAGCCCGGGCAGGTTGAACTTGACGGCGTCGGGGGAACCGGGCGAAGTCGGCTCTCCGCCGAACCAGAGGAAGTGGTCGGTCTTGATGCCGGCGGCCCCGGCCACGAAGCTGCCGCTGTCGCCCTGCGCGAACGATTTCATGTAGACCCCGTCTCCCTCGAGGTGCTGGGTCCAGACGAAGGAGGTTTCCGCCTGCAGCGTGTCTCCGAGGGTCGAGGCGCCCCCGGAAGCCATCCGCGCGCCGCCGAAGTCGGTCGCGTTGATGAAGTAGGAGTTGTTCCGCCCATACCGGCGGTCGGACGGACCGGGATGCAGGCTGTCCCAGGTGGTGAGGCCGAAGAAGAGGATGTCGTCGCCGGAGTCGAACACGCCGTTGTTGTTCAGGTCCCGGACGATGATCGGCACGCCGCGCTCGCGGAACGGATTGTAGGGAGCGCTCGAGTCCGCCTCGAAGTAGGTGCGTTCAACCAGGGAGATCTTGTCCGGGGCGACCGGCTGCCACCCCTGGTTCTGCAGGCTCGCGAAGGTCACGCGATAGAGGTCGTTGTGGTCGACCGTGATCTCGACCTCCGGATTGGCGGCGGAGGGGCTGAGGGCGAAGGACGGCGCGGCGGTGAAGCCGCGAAGCCCGCCGGAACGCCCTTCCCGCGCGACCCGGACCGGCGCGGTGGGCAGGCCGGTGGCCGGATCGGCGGAAGCGCCGGGCGCGGGCGCCCGCAGGGAAGACGTGACGATCTCCGGATTCAAGACGGCGTGCTGGTACACCCGGCTCCAGGCCTCGTCCGCGATCGGACGAAGCCGGCTCCGCTGGAACAGCTTTCCCACCAGAGGCGCGCTGATCGGCTGGAATCGGACGTCGATCTCCATCTGGGTCGCGACTTCGATGCCGCCGGTCCGTGGATTCCAGCGATAGGGACAAATCTCGACCGGCAGCACCCGCAGGAAACGGAGGTACTGCGGCGCGTCCAGCCGGGCCCACTCCGCCGGCCAGAGGTTCGCGTAAGAGGCCGGGTCGCGCTCCCAGCTCAGGCTTTGGAGCGGCGGTGCGTCGCCCTGGGAGTGGATCACGTCATGCGGAACCGGCCGAGGGAGCACGCCGGGAAGAAGCGTGGTCGCGAGAACGCGCACCGAAAGGACCGGCCGCGTGCCGGGCGGCAGAGCCAGTTGAACGACCTTGACCGGGAGATCGGGCGCGCCGGGCGGGAAGTCCGATCTCCAGTCGTCGACGTAAACCGACGACAGGCCCTGTCCTGGTTCCCGCGAAATGCTCGGCAGGGGCGCCTTCACTTCGAGCAGGACGCCGCCGGCGGACGACTGCACGACCTGGACTGGATTCGGGGCCGAGGCAGCGGCCACCGGGCAGAGTCCACCGAGGACGGCCAGACTGAGCGCGAAGAAGACTCCGAGCGCCACCGCTGCCGGCCGGGAGTGCCGGCGCGGCGGACGGTCCCCGGCGCGGGCTCTGCGCCCGCCGGCATTGGTCGGTCCGCTCATCCCGACTGGTCTCCTGGCATTTGCGATCCCTTGTTGGGGCGTCATAGGTCCTCCCGCGCCGCACGACACGCAAAACATTGGCACAAGTCTCGCAGGATCGGCCATGAGTAGATGCCGGTGGAATGGCCGTCGCCCCAGACGATGGAGACGCCGTATCGCCCGACCCGTTCCCAGCGCTCGATCCGGTAGAGCGGGGGCACCGGCGCGACTCCCGAGCCGGGAACCGAACTGACACCGGAGACCGGAGCCGAACTGGTGCCTGAGGCCCGAATCGAATTGGCGCCGGAGGCCGGAGCCGAAGCGGCGCCGGCGGGCGGGACCGAAGTGGCGCCCGAGGCCGGAGCCGAAGTGCCGGCCCGTCCCAGCACCCGTTCCTCGCGGCAGACGGCGCAGGGACAACCCCTTCGCAGCGTCTCCGGAGACAGGACGCTCTGATGGCCGTCCCGCCAATCCACCACGAAGGACCCGTCGCGGTCCAGGCGGATGCTCGCGGGCGTGGAATCACCCGGCTTCATGTTCCTGTTCCTTGTCCCGAGGGAATCTCGATGGGCGTTTCGTCCGCGGGCATGGGGTGATTGTGGCGGAGACGCGATCATGGTGCCACTGGTCTCAGGACCTGTCAAGAAACGGTCTCTTTGACCCGATCGACCAGGTGTGGTAGCGTTTTTGTCTGCTTGTGCTCCGCGCCGGGGCGCGGGGCGCGAAGGTGGCCGCGGTGCGCCCGGGGGCTCGTCGAAACCGATGATCAAACGCTTCAGGCTGTATTGGGAGTTTACGCGCCCGTTCACCCTGATCGCCCCCGCCCTCGGCATGCTCTCCGGAGGGATGACCGCTCTCGGCGCCGGCCGGCCGCTGCCGCTCCAGCCGATGCTTTTCGTCAAGATCCTGCTCGGGACGCTGATGGCGGCGGTCCTGAACGGCGCCTCCAACGGAATCAACCAGATCTACGACCTGGCCATCGACCGCGTGAACAAGCCGAAGCGCCCCATTCCTTCGGGCCGCATCACCATCCGCGAGGCCGGATGGGTCACGGCCGCGCTCTATGTCCCGGCCGCGGCGCTGGCCGCGCTGGTCGGCTGGCAGACCTTCGTGCTGGCCACGGCCGCCGCCGTGCTCACCATCGTCTACTCGGTTCCGCCCTTCCGGACCAAGCGCTTCGGCGCCCTCGCCAACCTCACGATCGCCCTGCCCCGGGGTCTCCTCCTCAAGGTCGCGGGATGGTCGGCGGTCCGGAGCGTTCTCGCCGGAGGCGAGCCCTGGTACATCGGCCTGATCTTCGGGTCCTTCCTGCTCGGGGCGTCCACGACCAAGGACTTCGCCGACATGAAGGGGGACGCGGCCGACGGCTGCATCACCCTGCCGGTGAGGTTCGGACCGCGCAAGGCCGCCTGGATGATCTCCCCCTCGTTCGTGCTTCCGTTCCTGCTCATCCCGCTCGGAACCTGGCGCGGCTGGCTCACCGGCGACCCCTGGCTGCTCTACCCGCTCGGGCTCCTGCTCGTGATCTGGGGCATCTACACGGTCTCCCTCATCCTGAAGGATCCCGATGAGCTGGCCCGCACCGAGAACCACCCTTCCTGGAGCCACATGTACAAGATGATGTTCGCGGCCCAGGCGGGATTCATCGTGGCCTATCTGGCCAAGTACTGGATGCACTGACCGGGACGGATCCGGCATGGAAAGAACCCGAGGCCTGAACCTGGACCGCGCGCTCAGCGGGATCGGAGCGTGGATCTGGCTTTTGCTGGCGGCGGCGGCCGGTAGCGCGCTCGTCTTCACCGGCCTCTGCTGGCTGCTTCCGGCCGGGCAGGCGTTTCTGGCGTGGCCGGTGCTCTGGCAGGACCTCCGTCGCGGGCGCCTCGGCAGCGCCACCTCTCACATGCTGGTCTGGGCGTTTTTCGCCTCCGTCATCGTGATCGAGATCTCGGTGCACTTCCCCCGCGCGGCGGAGGCGGGCATCCTGAATTCGACCGCCTACCGCGAGGAGATGTTCCGCTGGATCCGGACCGGAGTGGGCATGGAGGGAACTCCCTCCCAGTTCGTGCCGCAGCAGATCTTCCACTACCTCCTGACGCTCGGGCTTTCCGCGCTCACGCTCGGTTTCGGCGGACTGCTGTTGGGGGCGATCCTGCTCAACTACATGAACTACTACGTGGGATCGCTGATCCGTGAGGCGGCCCATCCGGCCCTGGCCAGCGTCACGGGCTGGCCGATCTGGCCCATCGTGCGCGTGGCGGCGTTCGTCATCGGAGCCCTGGCGGCCGCGACGATCCTTCCCGGCCGCGTCCTCGGCCGCATCCCGTGGAACCCGCGGGCCGTGCGCCGGGCGCTTCTCTTGAGCTTCGTCCTCTTCCTGCTGGACATGCTCATCAAGGCCGCGCTGGCCCCGGCCTGGCGGCGGATTCTGGAGAAGGCCCTGGGATCCTGAAGGCGCGCCGCGCCCGGGCCGCGCCGCGGAAGAGGCAGATCCCTCCGACCGGCCGCCGCCCGTCGGCGCCGGCGGTCGAGACGAGGCTCCTGCCGGATCAGCTGAAATGCGGTCCCGACGACCCGGACGTGGGCGGAGGCGCGACGGACTTGAGCCGGGCCTGCCGGATCACGTCCCAATGCGCCTTGATCGTGTGATGCGGGCGCGCGTCGTCCAGCACCACTTTCAGGATGGAGTCGACCCGGGCCGTGCCCAGCTTCTCGCGAATGGACTCCTTCACTTCGTCGAAGGGCTGCGTTCCCGCCTGGTCGATCTCGACGACCTTGGCCACGGTGAATCCATTGCCGATCGGAATCGGGTCGGACACTCCGTTCAAGGGCAGGGTGAAGATGAAGCGGTCGAGCATGGGGGACAGGCCGAAGGTGAGGGGATCGGTCGGCGTGTCCCCCGGCGTCTTTACGCTGGGATCGGTCCGGGACAACTCCCGGCCCACCTCCGACATCTTCCTTCCCGCCCGCAACAGGTCTCCGGCCTTGACCGCCGTGTCCCACTTCTCGGTGGCGAGGCCCAGGAAGCGGCGCCGTTCCGGGTGAACGAATTCGCTCCGGTGGACGTCATAATAGGCGCGCGCCATGTCATCCGAGGGGCGCGCTCGGGCCCGGATCGTGGTCCGGAACCAGACGCGGGTACGGATCTGGTTCTCCTGCTCCGTGATCTGGCCGGCGACGTCGGGGCGCTTTTCGATCCCGCGGGCCTCGGCCTCGCGGAGCTCGACCCTCTCCAGCACGAGCTTGCGGATGATGGATTCCAGGTCCTTCGTGTTGTCGAAGCTGGGCCAGGCCATGGCCGGCGATTCCATGAGCTGATCGATGACCAGAAGCGGCTTGATCTTCCCGCGGGGGGGATCGAAGGTGGCAAGGACCCGTCCGGTGTCGGCCGGCGCGACGGGCGCCCCCTTCCACGGCAGCTCATCGGCGGAGGTCGTCTGGACCGTGGAGCCGGGCGTGGACCCCGGCGGCAGCCCCCGATGCACCGAGGCGGTCTGGTCGTGCAGCCGCGCGGTCATCCAGGCGAGCTGGACCGGATCGACGTGGTACCGGTACTTGTCCAGCAGGTCCTGCTGGTACTTGCTCTGGGCCGCGCTCACCTGACGCAGCTTGATCCCCAATTCCAGCTTGGGCCGCTCGGCCTCGAGCGTGCCGCGCTTGTCGTTCGGCTGTTCTTCCTTGACCTTGAAGATCTGGAACTGGTCGCCGGAAGGCAACGGGCCGATCACGTCGCCCACCTTGGCGCTGAAGATCGGATCGCGGATGCCGGCCTCCAGGTCGGTATAGAGGATCCAACCGATGTCGCCTCCCGACCCGCGGCTCTGCGTGTCCAGGCTCTTCTGCGCCGCGACCTTGTCAAAGACGGCCCCTTCCTTCAGGGCGTAGACGATCTGCTCCGCCTCGGCCCGGTCGCCCACCACCATGAACTGGAGGTGAAGGCGCCGGCTGAGGAGGTCGTAGGCATGCCGCAAATCGGCGGGGTTGACCTCGAAGGCCTTGCCATAGGCGTCCTGCCGCAGGGCGTCGACGATGATGCCCTCGCGGAAGCCCTCCAGGTTGTTCGCCGGATCGCCGGTGAGCTTGGGGACCGCCTGCCAGGCCAGCGTCTCCTGGAGCAGGTGGTCGGTGTACGTCGAAACGAACTTCCGCAGGCTGGTCGTGTCCGCCTTGAGCGAGGTGTCCGCCTTCTGCGCGGCCCAGAAGGCGCGCTCGAACTCGGAGAGCGGAATGGCCCGGTTCTCCGTCTCGAAGGCGATCGGCTCCGGCTTCGGCTTCCGCGCGCAGCCGGGCGCGAGCCGGAGGACCATCAGGGCGAGAAGAATGAGAAGAGCCGAGGATCCGGCCGTCGGGGCGAGCCCGCGCCGTCCGTCGGCCCGGAATCGGAGCATCACAATGCCTCCCGGGGACCGCCGTTTCCGGTCAAGGAAGTTGTCGACCGCGCTTCCAAGGCGGCATGATACTCTCTCGTCGCCTCCACGGACAAGCGAACCGAAGGGCCATCGATGACCGCGTGCCGTCAGGCTCTTTCGAGCCCGGGCTCATCGGAGGCAGCAGGCGGGAGGGACGCCGGCCGGGCATCGTGGACGGGCCGGAAGACCGGAACGGGGCCCTGGGCTTCAATCGAGGACGCGCGCGTTGGATGAGCGGAAGGGCGACAGCCTGACGATCTTCTTCCCGGCCTACAACGATTGGGGCACGATCGCTTCCATGGTGGTTCTGGCGCACGTGGTCGCGCGGGATCTGACCGACGACTTCGAGGTCATCGTGGTCAACGACGCCAGCCCGGACCACAGCGACCGGATCCTGGGCGAGCTGGGTCGTCTCTATCCGCAGACCTTCCGCGCCATCACCCACCCGGTGAACCGGGGGTACGGCGGAGTCCTCCGAAGCGGCTTTGCGGCGGCCCGAAAGGATTATGTCTTCTACACCGATGGCGACGCCCAGTACGACGTTCGCGAGCTCGCGGCGCTCTGGAAGCTCCGCGACCGCGCCGACCTCGTCAACGGTTACAAGATCCGGCGTTCCGACCCCTTCTATCGCGCCGCGGTGGGACGGGTCTATCATCACTTCACCCGCCTCCTCTTCCGGATTCCGATGCGCGACATCGACTGCGACTTCCGCCTGATCCGGCGCTCCGTCTTCGACACCGTACATCTTTCGATCGACTCGGGACTGATCTGCGTCGAGCTGATGGCCCGGATCGCCCGCAACCGGTTCCGGATCACCCAGGTGCCGGTTCATCACTACCACCGGATGCACGGCAGGTCGCAGTTCTTCAATTTTCCGCGCGTGGCGCGGGTCCTCTGGGGCATGGGAGGCCTCTGGTGGAGGATCTTCGTGCTTGAGCCGCGCGAGGCCCGCCGGGCCCGGGCCGAGGCGCGCGGTTGACCAGGGGGGAAGGCATGGGACCGGAAGATCGTTCCGCGGGCTTGGGCGAGAGGGCGGAAGGCGACGCCTGGCAGGAGAGCTATCGCGGCCAGCCCTGCCTGATCACCGGGGGCCTTGGCTTCATCGGCTCGAACCTGGCCCGGCGCCTGATCGAGCTGGAGGCCCGGGTCACGCTGGTCGATTCGCTCATTCCGGCCTACGGCGGGAACCTCTGGAACATCCGCGGGATCGAGGACCGGGTGCGGGTCAACATCGCCGACGTCCGCGATCCCCACTCCATGGCCTGGCTGGTGCGGGACCAGCGCTATCTGTTCAATCTCGCCGGGCAGGTCAGCCACCTCGACTCGATGACCGATCCGGAAACGGACCTCGACATCAACTGTCGCGCCCAGCTCACGATCCTGGAGGCCTGCCGGCGCAACAATCCGGACATCCGCATCGTCTACGCCTCGACCCGCCAGCAGTACGGGCGGCCCGAATACCTGCCGGTGGACGAGAACCACATCCTGCGGCCGGTCGACGTGAACGGCATCAACAAGATGGCCGGCGAGTGGTACCACATCCTGTACAGCCGCGTGCACGGCATCCGCACGACGAGCCTTCGTCTGACCAACACCTACGGACCGAACATGCTCTTGAAGCACGACCGGCAGGGCTTCGTCCCCTGGTTCGTGCGGCTGGCGCTCCTGGGCGAAGAGATCCGCGTCTTCGGCGACGGCACGCAGAAGCGCGACTTCAACTACGTGGATGACGCCGTCCGGGCCCTGCTCATGGTCGGACCGGTCGCCGAGACGGCGGGGGAAATCTACAACCTGGGCAGCGACGAGGTCATCACCCTCCTCGAGTTCGTGGAACGGCTGCAGCGGCTCTGCCCGGGGACGCGCCACCGGTTCGCGCCCTTCCCTCCCGACGCGCTCCGCATCGACATCGGCGACTACTACGGGAGCCACGAGAAGATCCGCCGGGCCGTCGGCTGGTCCCCCCGGATTCCGCTGGAGGACGGCCTGGCGCGGACGATCGCCTACTATCGGGAGAACCTGGAGCACTACCTGGAATGACCACAGAGCCCAAACCGCCGCCGATCCCGGTCTGCGATCTCACCGCCCAGTTCCGCGCCCTGGAGCGCGAGCTGCGGGAGGGGATCGACCGCGTGCTCGGACGGGCCTGGTTCATCCTGGGGGAAGAGGGAGATCTCTTCGAGCGCGAGTTCGCGGACCATCTCGGAGCGGCCCATGCGGTCGGAGTCGGTTCCGGGACCGACGCGCTGCATCTGGCCCTGCGCGCCGCCGGCATCGGAGCCGGCGACGAGGTTCTGACCGCGCCGAGCACCGCCGTTCCGACGGTCTCCGCCATCATCGAAGCGGGGGCCGTTCCGGTCTTCGCCGACGTGGACCCGCTTACGGGGCTCCTCGATCCGGCGTCGGTCGAGGAGCATCTCGGCTGCCCGGGTGCGGGCCTTGATTCCGGTGCATCTCTACGGGCGCTGCGCGCCGATGGGTCCTCTGCTCGAGCTGGCCGCCCGGCGCGGCATCCCGGTGATCGAAGACGCGGCTCAGGCGCACGGCGCGACCTGGGACGGCCGGACGGCCGGCACCCTGGGCGCGATCGGCTGCTTCAGCTTCTACCCAAGCAAGAACCTGGGCGCCTATGGCGACGCCGGAGCCTGCGTCACGTCCGATCCGGAGCTGGCCCGGGCCCTCCGGCGACTTCGCAATCACGGCGAGAGCTCGCGCTATCGGGCGGAATCGGTCGGCTTCAACAGCCGCCTCGACGAGCTTCAGGCCGCAGTGCTCCGGGCGAAGCTGCCGCACCTGGCGGGATGGAACCGGCGCCGCCGCGAGATCGCGGCCGAGTACCGGCGCCGGCTGGCGGGTCTGCCGCTCCTGGTTCCGGAGGAGGATCCCGGGGAGGTCCAGCATCTCTTCGTGATCCAGGTGGCGCAGCGCGACCGGTTCCGGCGGGCGCTGGAGGAGCGGGGGATCCTCACGCAGATCCATTATCCGATCCCGATCCATCTGCAGCCCGCCTATCGCGGGCTCGGGTTCGCTCCGGGCTCATTCCCGGCCGCGGAACGCCGGGCGGCGCGGGTCGTGACGCTCCCGCTCTACCCGGAGATGACGGCCGGCCAGATCGATTCCGTGGTCGGGGCGGTCGCCGAGGCTCTCTCTGGAGCGCCTCATCCCGAGGACGCCTGATGCCGGGAACGTCGACGGCGCAACCGATGGACTCTTTCCGAGGAGATCGCATGCTCAAGGCCTTCATTCTGGAAATCATCGCCATCTGCTTCTCGGTGACGGGAGAGCTGCTCCTGAAATCAGGCATGAGCCGGATCGGGGTGCTCTCGATTTCCCCTTCGGCCCTCTTCCCGACCCTCGGCCGCGCCCTCAGCCTGCCGCGGATCTGGGCCGGATTCGGCTGCTTCATCGTGGGCGCGGTCTTCTGGCTGTCGGTGCTTTCCCGGGTCAATCTCTCCTGGGCCTATCCGATGCTTTCGCTCGGCTACATCCTGATCCTTCTCGTGTCCGCCATCCTGCTGAAGGAGCACGTGAGCATGATCCGCTGGGTGGGGGCGCTCGTGATCTGCGCCGGGATCGTCCTGGTCTTCCGGTCATGAGACGAAGCCGGCGAGGGACGTGACGTCGGCATGGAACCGGCCGAATACGAGACCCTTTTTGCGCAGGAAGAGACCCTTTGGTGGTTCCGGGGACTTCACCGGCTCGTCCTAGGGCAGGTGGAGGCGGTCTTCCGGAAGAAAGGGCCGGCCGCGGGCCCCCGAGACGCGACGCCCTTGATTCTAGACGCCGGTTGCGGCACCGGCGGAGTTCTTCGAAAGCTGGGCGCGAGCCGGAGGCTCTTCGGGCTCGATCGCAGTCCGCTCGCGCTCGAGCGGGCGAGGCGCCGGGGCGCGTTTCCCCTCTGTCGAGGCTCGGTCACGCGGCTTCCCTACCGCTCCGGAAGCTTCGATCTCATCCTCTCGCTGGACGTTCTCTACCACCGCGGGGTGGAGAGCGATCTCGAGGCCTTGCGTGAATTCCGGCGCTGTCTCCGGCCCGGAGGCTTCCTGATCCTGAACCTGCCTGCCTTTGAGTCGCTTCGGTCCTCGCATGACCTCGCCATTCACACCGGCCGCCGCTACCGGCGAGGGCAGCTCGGTCGCCTCCTCGAGGAAGCCGGATTGGCGCCGGTGCGGATCACCTACTGGAACACGACCCTGTTCCCGGCCATCGCGCTGTTCCGGTGGCTTCGGAGGGGCCGCGCCGCTTCTCCCGGACGGGCGCCCGATCCAAGCGACGTCGCGCCGGTGCCGCTTCCTTTCGACCGGATCCTCGGCTGGGTTCTGGACCTGGAACGCGTCTGGCTGCGCGCCCTGGATCTTCCCTTCGGGCTGAGCCTGTTCGCCGTGGCGCGGCGCGAGGGGCCGGCGTGATGCGGCCCGGGCAGCCACGGCGCGGATCCGGAACCACGCGCCGCCGGCTCGCGGGCTGGAAGGGGCCGGCGTGATGCGGCGGCCGGGCAAAACGGCGTCCAGGCTCGCATGGCTGGTCCTGATCCTGGCGGCCGTCGTGCTCCGCTTCCACGGCCTGGGCCAAGAGGGCCTCTGGGTGGACGAAGCCTACACGGCGCTCCTCGCGCAGGGCGGGACGGGAGCGATCCTGACGCGGCTCCAAGCCGATGACGCGCCGCCCCTCTTCTACCTTCTGCAGAAGGGAACGCTCGCTCTTGCCGGCACCTCCGAGTCCGCGGTCCGCCTCCTGCCGGCCCTGGCCGGGCTCGCCGCGGTCGGCGCGGCTTTCTGGCTGGCGCGCCGGCACTGTCCCCGCGCGGCGGTCGCGGCCGCGATCCTGTTCGCCTTCTCGTCCATGGCGGCGTTCTACTCGCGGCAGGCCCGAAGCTACAGCCTTCTCCACCTGTTCACCCTTCTCCTGCTGCTCGCCACCCTCGACCTGCGGAAACGGCCGACCCCGCGGCGCGCCCTGGCCTTCGGCCTGGCCGGCCTCGCCCTGCTCTACACGCACAATCTGGCCCCGCTTCTCCTTCTGCCCGCGATTCTCCTGGCGGCGCCGCGGCTCTTCGCCGGCGGATCTCCCCGCCGGGCCGGGCTCGTCGCGCTCGCGGTTCTTGCGATCGGAAGCGCTCCGTGGTGGGCGAGCGTGTTTGGTCAGCTCCGGATTCACGAGGCCGAGAACGGCTGGATCGGCCAGTGGTGGTCCGGAAGGCCCCTGGCGCTGGCGCCGCTCTACTCCTGCGCCGTCTTCACGAACGGCGCCGGACCGGCGCTCAGGCCGCCGGTTCCTCTCCCGGGACTGCCTCCGGGCCTGACCTGGATCCGTCCGATCCTGTGGCTCGCCGCGGCGGCGGGGCTGATCTCGTGCCTGCTTGGGCTCCGGCATGGACCTCAGCGGCCCGGAGGAGCGAAAGCCGGAACATCGAGGATGACTCTGCATCGGACCGGGGATCGCGCTGCAACGGCCGGACAGCGGGGCTCGCCGGACGGCGATCGGGAAGCATGGGTCGGGGATCGCGACGCGCCGGCCGCATTCCTTCTCTTCACCTTCGTTCCGATGATCGCGCTCGTCCTTGGCTCGCTCGCGCTCGGACCGAGCTATGTGCTCGGCCGCACGGACACGCTGGCGTTGCCCGGGTTTCTCCTTTGCCTGGCCTCCGGCTGGACTCGTCTGGGATGGCGGCGGTGGGCGCGGTGGGCGCCCGCGGCCCTGCTGGCACTCTGGGTCGCCTCTGGAGTCCTCGCCATCGTTCCCTCCTGGAGCGCCGCGTCGCCGATCGCGAAGGGAGCGGACGCGGCTCTGGCCCGGCGGCTGGGCGATGAAATGCGAGCCGGAGACGCCCTGGTGTTCACCGATCTGGCGCGGCCGTCGATGGAGTATTACGGCCGCCGGTTGCGCTGGTGGACGCGCCCCGCCTGGGTCGGCTCGTTTCCCCCCGCGCTCGACCGGAATCCCGCGGCGGTTCCTCCTACTCCGTTCGACTCCATCGGGGCCTACCAGCGCGAAGCCCGCGCCTTGCGATCGGCCTGGGATCGCCGGGACGTGCAGCGCGTATGGGTGCTGGCGCTCCGGCAGGAGACTCCGCCAGGCGCGCCGCCGGACTGGCCCCACGAGCCGGAGCCTCCGCCCTCCGACCGGCGGATGGAGACGGCGTCCGGCATCAGCTATCCGGCCAACGTCCTCGTGGCCACCTTGGCGGGTCTCCGGCCGATCCCCGTGCTTTGCGAATACCGCCAGGACTGGGTGCGGGGCGATCGGCTGGTGCTGCGGATCGACCGGGCGAGCTGGGTGTCCGCCGACTCGCTTCCGACGATGGAGATCGAGAAGTGAGGCGCGCGGAAGCGAAGGGAAGGCGCAGTTCGGAAGCCCACGCCCGGACGGGGACGGGCGCCACCGCGACCGCCGCCGGGAGAGCCGCGGGCGGCTCGAAGCCGGCGCGCGCACACGCCGAATCCCGGTCATGGACGGCCATCGCCATCGGGCTTCTCGTTCTCGCGGCCGTGCTGCCCTGGCTCCCGGCCCTTCACGACGGCTTCGTCTTCGACGACGAAGGGCTCATCGTGAACCATCCCGCGGTCTGGTCGTCCTCGCCTCGGGCAGCCTGGACCTCGCCCTTCTGGCCCGATCATCCGGGAACCGGTCTGTACCGGCCCGTCACGACCTTCAGCTTCTGGTGCGACGGCCGGCTCTTCGGACACCGTCCCGGCGGATTCCATGCGGTCAATCTCCTGCTCAATCTCGGCGCGGCCCTGATCCTCTGGCGCGTTCTCGCGAAGCTCTTTCCCGCCCGGCGCAGGGAGGCTCTGGCCACCGCCGCCCTTTTTGCGCTCCATCCCCTGCACGGCGAAGCGGTCGTATCGGTGGTCGGACGGTCCGAGCTTCTGGCCGCCCTCTTCGGGCTCGCGGCCTACCTGCTCGCTCTCGAATTCGTTGCCGGATCCCGCCCGGGGAAGGCGGCCGCCTCCGCTGTCGCCTTCGGGCTGGCTCTCCTGTCCAAGGAGAGCGCGGCGGGCCTGCTTTTGTTGCCGGTCTACCATCTGGCGACGGAGGCGCCGGCGCGTCCCCGCTGGAGCCGGACGCTCGCGCTCTGGGCGGTTCCCCTGGCTCTGGTCCTGCTGCTTCGGGCCCGTGTTCTCGGAAGCCTGTTCGCTCTCGAGACGGTGAGCGTCTCGGACAACGTCCTGGCCCATGTCCCGGCCCTCACGCGCGCGCTCACGGCGCTGGGTCTCTCGGGATCGCTCGCCCTGCGTCTGCTCGTTCCCTGGAGGCTCTCGGCGGACTACAGCTATCCGCAGGTCGTCCCGAACGCGGGATGGATGCTGGCGGGCGTGGCCTTCTTGCTCGTGCTGGCGGTCGCCGGCTACCGGGCGGTGACGAAGCGCGACCGCGCGGTCGGCTGGGGGCTGGCCGCCGTCCTGGCTGGCGGCCTCCTCACGTCCAACGTGATCGTCCCCATCGGGACGGTGCTGGGCGAACGCCTCAGCTATCTTCCTTCGGCCGGGGCGATCTGGATCCTCGTGGTTCTGGCGCGCCGGATCCCGCTCGCAAAGGGGCGCGCCGGCCGCGTGGGGCTGACCGTCTTCGCGTCCCTCTGGCTCGCCGGTCTCGCCGCCCGCTCGTGGGCGCGCTCGCAGGACTGGCGGAGCGACGTCTCGCTCTTCACCGCCACGGTCGAGGCGTCGCCGCGTTCCGCCAAGGCCCGCGCCAACCTCTCGACCGCTCTTCTCCGGGAGGGCCGGGTTGAGGACGCTCTCCGGCGGAGCGCCGAAGCGATCGCGCTCTTCCCGGATTACCGGGTGGCGCGCGAAGCCAGGGCCAGCGCCCTCGACCAGGCCGGGCGTCCGGCGGAAGCGCTCGAAATCTTCCGGTCCCTGGCTGCCGACGACCCGCGCCGCGCCTGGAACTGGCTCGAGATGGGCAACACGGACCTGGAGCTCAAGCGCACGGCGGCGGCGGATTCCTGTTTCCGGACGGCCGCGACTCTCCTGCCGCCGGGCGACCCGCGGGTCGCGATCGGGACCGCGTCGGTCCTGGCCCAGCAATCCCGCTGGCCAGAGGCGAGCAAGGCTTGGCACAATGCGGTTGCGCTCTCTCCCGGAGATCCGGGCCCGCTGCGAGAGTGGGCCTTCGCCCTCTGGCAGACGGGAGCGGCGGACAGCGCGGCCACGATCTACGACGAAGCGCTGGCGAAGGCGCCGGCTGATCCCGACGTCGGTAACGACACGGCCTGGTTCCTGACGAAGAGCGGGCGCGATCCCGCCCGGGGGCTCATGCTGGCGCGGCGGGCCTTCACGGCCCGGCCCGGCAAGGACACCGGCGGCACGCTGCTCGAGGCGCTCTTGAGCGTACGGGGCTGCGAAGCCGCTCGTGCCTGGGCGGATTCCCTCCGAGGGACCGGTTCCGCCTTGGGGGAGCTTCCTTCCGAGATGAAACGCAGACTGGAGGACCGATGCGGAGACCGAGCGCGATCGGCAAAGTAGGAGAGCGCGCATGACCGGCAAGAAGAGCCCCGAGGATCGCGGCCGCCCTTCCACGACGGTTCGGCAGCATCCGGCGCCCCGCGGCGCCGTGGCGTCCCGGCGGAATACCCTGCGTCCGGCCGGAAACGGCTGGCTTTTGATCCTCGGAGTTCTCGTCGTGGTCGCGCTCTTGAGGCTGGGCGCCGTCCTGGCGTTCGGAACCAACCCGCTCTTGATCCGTCCGGTGCTCGAGGATGCCGCCTATCAATCGCGCGTCATCGAGATCCACTCGGGAATCCTGGGCTCCACGACGCTCCCACGGGGCTCCGCCCTCTATCCGCTTCTCTGCAGCTCGATCCCCGGCATCGCCCAGGGCGGGAGCCGCCCGCTGGGCGTCGCTCAGGCCCTGATGGAAGGCCTGACCGCGCTGGTCCTCATGCTCTGGATCCGCCGC
The DNA here is from genome assembly GCA_963833505.1 of Candidatus Eiseniibacteriota bacterium. GTDB lineage: Bacteria > Eisenbacteria > RBG-16-71-46 > CAIMUX01 > CAIMUX01 > CAWHYG01. The sequence goes on from CAWHYG010000006.1 coordinate 304,200, forward strand.
CGATGGGGACTCAAGCCCGCGCTGGCGGCCGGGCTGCTCTACGGGCTCGATCCTCTCGGGGCGTTCTTCGCCGCCCGCTTTTCTCCGGTGACTCCGGCCGTCCTGGCCTTCGTGGGCGCTCTCTGGCTGCTTGATCGGGGCCTGGGCCGGAGAGGTCTCGGGTCCGCGGCGCTCTTCGGATTCGTCAGCCTGCTCGGGTTCCTGCTGCTTCCCCTTCCCTTCGCCGGCCTTGCGCTCCTCTGGGGCTACGCGGTCTTCACGCTCCACTCCGTGGCTCTCGGCGGGGACGCCGGCCGGAAATCCGGCCCGCCGCCTGCCTCTGCGTCCGGAGCCGAAGACGCGCGCGCCGGCGCCGCCGGAGGCCCCAGACCGGCTTCCGCCGCCCGAGGGCGCATCCCGATCCGGGGGTGGGCCGAGATGCTCCTTCCGATCGCTCTCATCCTGGCGGTTTCCGCGGCTCTCGCGTTGAAGAACTCGACCCTGCACGACGGAGGGCCGGTGCTGGCCTGGGGCGGGGGTCCCGCGATCGATCACGCCTTCAATCCGGAAACAGGCGGCACGCCGCGCGCTTTGACACCGCCGACCTGGGCACCGGAAAGCTCCCTGGCCTCGGAGACCTGGGAGAATCTGGGCCACGAAGGAACGCACTACGACATCTACCGCTATTACCTGTCCCGCGGCCTCAAGCGCGCCATCGGCAATCCCCTCGCCACGATCGGCGTGCTTCTGGCCAAGGGGATCGAGACCCTCGAGGCCTGGCCCGTGCCGGATGATCTCTCCGCCGGCTTCCTGGCCGGCCGCTCGGCGCGCCTGTTTTCCTATCTCAGTGTGAGCTTCGCCGTCCTCCTGGCGCTGGCGGCGGCCGGCTTCATGCTGGTGAAAGGCGACCGGACCTGGCGGATCCTGACCCTCGGGCTGATCGCGGTGGCGTTCGCTTCGCTCTTCGGCATGACCTCGGCCGCATCCCGCCAGGCCGCGATTCCGCTGCTGGCCGCGCTCGGCGCCGCCTGGATCACGGGCGCCGGAGGGCGGTCCGCTCTCCGGCTCCGCCGCGCCTCCGTCGTTCCTCTGGGGGCGGCGCTGGTGTTATCCCTCCTGTTCGGACTCATCTCGCCGGCCGCCCGGTTGCGGAACCGAGCCGAGGATCTCCGACTCCTGGCCAGCCAGTTCGGAGAGGACAACCGGCAGGCTGTGCCCCTGCTGGAAGAGGCGGTGCGCATCAACCCCCGCGACCTCGATGCCCGGGTCGCGCTCGCTGCCGGCTATCAGAGGGACGGGCTGATGGACGCGGCCCTGGACCAGCTCAAGCAGGGATTCCAGATCGATTCCACCCACGTGGGGGTCCTGTTCGCCCTCTCCTCGCTGCAAGAGAAGCGGGGAAACAAGGACGTGGCCCGCAGGGAAATGGCGCGCCTGGTCCAGCTTCATCCCACGAATCCTCTGTACCTGAACGAGCTCGGGCTGCTCCTGGCCGACAATGGAGACATGGCCGGAGCCCAGGACGCGCTCACGCGGGCGCTGGCGCTGAAGCCGGATTACGAGGTGGCCCAGCGGAACCTCCAGACGCTCTCGAGCTACCAGCAGCAACTCGAAAACATGCTGGTTCCAGCCGACATGCGGCTTGCCCCCACGGACTCGACCCAGGCGCTCTTCGCCGATGCCGGCGCGGCGCTGGAGCGGGAGGACTGGAGCCGGGCGGACAGCCTGATCCGGCTCTCCGAACGAGCCCGACCGAACTTCGTCCAGCCTCATTGGCTGCGCGCCGGATACTGGGCACGGAAGGGGTCGATCGACCGCGCGATTTCCGAGCTCGAGATCTGCTGTCGGCTTGCGCCCGGCCGGCCCATGGTCGTGCAGCAGCTCGCCACGCTTTACCACCAGACCGGCCGCGGGCAGGAGATCGAGCCTCTGCTTCGCGCCTCGCTGGAGGCGGCGGCGGGCGATTCGGTGCGGGTCAAGTCCTTCCAGGCCATGCTCGCCGAATTGAACAAGAACAAGCCTTGAGCGGGCGGGCCGATCAACCCCCGACGTAGGGGATGTTCTTGAGCGAGCTCTTTTCCTCGGGGGTCAGGACCCGGTTCTCTTCCGGCAAGACGCCCTTCATCTGCAGAGGGCGCTTCTTCAGGTACACGGACTGGATCGCGCCCTCCATGAGCTTGCCGTCGAAATCCGTATAGATCGGGAGCCCGAGCAGGTAGAGACAGGTCGGGGCCACGTCCACGAGGTTGAACGGACGATCCAGGTGGCCGGTCCGCGACCCCGGCCCGCGAAGCATGTAGAGCCCGTTCATGCGGTGCCATCCGGAAAGGGTGCTCGTCACCGGCCCGTAGGCGGGCAGCTTGTATCCCGTGTCGGCGTCCCCCCAGGCGATGTAGTAGGAGTAAGTGGGCAGGACGGTCAGGTTCGGACCCTTTTCCGCCTGCTTCCCCTTGAAGACCTCCTCCGACGGATAGATCGCTTCGACCGGCTTCTTCCCCGTCTCGGGATCGACCTCCGCCGCGAGCGCGGCCGACAGCCTGGCGCGGAGCGCGGCCCGATCCGCGTCGTTGCGCGTTCCGCCGGGATCGCGGCCCGGTTCCCGGATATAAAGCCGGGCGGCGTCGGTGCGATCGAGGGAGAAGATGTCCCCCGCTTCGTTCGGGGCGAACCGGGAAGCCGGGGCATGGAGCCAGTCGCCCACGCGAAGCTCGCGCCGCATCGGTCCGAAACCATGATCGGAAAGCACCAGCACCCAGGTGCCGGGCCGGATCATGGCGAGAAGCTGGCCCAGGATGCGGTCCTGGTCGATCCAGTACCGGTGCATGCAGTCGCCGAACTGCGCCGCCTTCGCCTGGTCATACTGCGGACTCTCTGGATCGGAGAACTTCCAGAACAGGTGCTGCACGCGGTCGGTCCCGGTAAAGACGACCCAGAAGAGATCGTAGTCGTTCTCGGAGTAGAGCTGCTTGACCAGCTCCCAGCATTTGTCCCGGGACGCGCAGATATGATCGAAAATCTGCTGCTCCTCGCCGTCCGGGATCTTCATCTCCATCGAGTCGAGGATGTATCCCATCTTGTTGCACCGATCCTCCAGCGCCTGCGGATAGGCATAGCCGACCGTGTCGAGGTGCGGGAAGCCCCCCACCATGACGCCGTCGACCTCGTCGGGCGGATCGGTCATCGGAATGTTGACGATGGCGACCCTCTTGCCGGTGCCCTTGAGCATGTTCCAGATCGGGGGGGATCGCCGGCTCTTCGCCGTCTCGGTCACGATCACGTTCTGTCCGGGAAGGCGGCGCTGAAAGTCGAAGATGCCGTGGCGCCCGGGATTGACGCCCGTCACGGCCGAAGTCCAGGCCGGAGGCGAGAGATAGGGAATGACCGAGGTCATCGTGCCCCAGGCGGCGCCGTCCCGGAACGCCTTGAGATTGGGCAGGTCCCCATGCTCGATCCAGGGCTCGAGGAGGTCCCAGGTGGCTCCGTCGAACCCGACCACGAAGAGCTTGTCCCCTCCCTTCCGCCCGCAGCCCGCGTTCAACGCGACCAGGAGAGCCAGGGTGGTGAGCGTGATCTCCGACCACCGCGCCGGGCCGGCGGCACGGCCGGTTCGAACCGATCGATCCAGAATTCGGGCGCGGACCAGAGAGGCCACCTCGTTTTCCTCCGAAGTGAGCGGCCATCCCGGCGCCGGGCGTTCCCCAGCCCGGGCCCGAGAGCGGCCAGCCCGCATGATTCGTGATCGCCCGCCGGCGGGGCACCAGGGATGCCCGGAAGGCACAGGCGCGCGCAGCCCGCAGAGGCAGGCCAGCTTCGCGCAGTATGTCGAGGAATGAGGGCCAGCGCAACGCAGTCATGGCGGGCCGATCGGCTGCCGCAGCCACTCCAGGCCCTGGTCCCCCGCGGCGCCGGCGCCAGGGCCCCTGGCAGGCGTGAAAAGAGGGCGGGAGCCTTTCGGAACCCGCCCTCGTAAGGCGATCTGACGATGTCCGGGGATCAGACTAGCGGTACTGATTCTTGATCTGGCCCCAAGACTTGACCTCGACCGGAACCACGACGCAAGGATTGGGCGAACAAAGCGTGTTCGGACCCATCCACTGCCCCTGGCAACCAGCCTGGGTCGTGATCGTGCAGACCTGATTGATGCAGCACGCACCCGTGACTGCCTTGCAGGGATTCGGATCGCAAGCGCCACCCACGAACGAACCGCCAGCATTCTGGCAGTCGGTCGGGGTCAGCAGCTGGCAAGAGCCGTCCGGGAAGCAGCAGGCGCCTGTGCCCACGAATCCCGGGCACGCCGTCTGACCGGGCTCGTTGAAGCCCAACGTGCCGTAGCCGGCGATCGGATCCAAGATACCCGGCTTCTCATCGTCCACGAAGTAACCGCCCTGCTCGGGATGAGCGATGAGCGAGAACAGCGTGGGCACGCCGTAGTAGTTGTACCCGGCAAACCAGTAGATCTCGGTCATGAGACCCGTCTGAGCGACGTTCCACAGGACCGAATCCCCGGTGTCGTTTGCCGGCCAGCCGTTCATGGCTAGCTCGAAGTCCGCGCAGACACCGTAACCACGGACGACCGTCCCGTTGCCGTCGCCGTACTGATCGTCATAGCTGACGCCAAACGTCAGTCCCAGCAGACGCGGGCTGCTGCCCTTCGGGAACGCCGCGTAGACCTTCCAGACCTGAAGGTTGTCAGGGCTGGAATTGTCGATCTGCGTGACGGCACCGAGACAGGAGTCCGGCGGGGTGCCCAGACCGCAGCACGATGGCTGTGTTGTGTAAGTCAGATTGGCGTTATGCAGAAAGATCGTTCCGCCTGCGTTGGGACCGGCCAGAGCGACCGTCCCGACGAAGGCCAGAGCTGCAATCGCCAGTAGAAACTTCTTCATTGTCTCGAACCTCCTTGGACTATATCTGCCAAGCCGTGTTGTCATGCACTCTGGAACCAACCCTCTCCGTGAGGAGAGCCGTTCCATCCGCCCACCCAACCACCCGATTCCGAGGATTCCCAGTTCACGGAGGTTGAAACAGCTACCAAGACACCAGACAAAACTCTGATCCCGCACGCCCCTACTTCAGGGTGCAGGAGTGCTTCGGTGAATAGGCCCCTGCAAAGATGGACAGGTCTCCGACGTTGATGACGCCGTTATTGTCATAGTCATGGCACTCATCCAGCGTCCGGAAATCCGCGAGGTCGGACAGGTTGACCTGGCCGTCCGCAGCGCTGCCGTCCCAGTCCGGGCTCTTGCAGTTGTTGTAGGTCCGGATGACGTCGCCCGAGGCTGTCACCACGCAGGCGCCGCTGTTCTGGTTGCAGCCGCCGCCCCGGATGGTGATGACGCACTGGCCGGAGCCATTCGTCGTTCCCGTGGGGACGTCGGTGGTGCACTCATGAATGCCGGTGCCGAAGGCAATGACGACCGGAATGTTCGGAATCGGGTTGTTGTCCGTGTTCCGCACCGTGACGGTGTAGATCGTCGCAGTGATCGGGGTCGGGCTATCCGGGCAGATGATCATTCCGTTCAGACCATCGGCCGGAACCACCGAGCACTTCGTCGGATCGGGCACGGTGGCCATGGCGACGGATGAACAGAGTGCAAGCACAAATAGGGCGGAGAGTAGCTTCTTCATCAGGGTTGACCTCCCAGGTAAGCTGTTGATCCAAAGATGAACGGATCGCTCTTGAGGATTTCCATAGTTTGTTTCGAACCATGTTCGAGTCTGTCGAGCCAGGAAGGCGACTGTTTCCAGGACACCCCCTTTCCCACAAACTCCACTACTGGCTTGCACATAATTGATAGTAGCACCAACGATGGAGCAAGATCAACCTCTTTTCCGTGCTCGCCGAATCGTTTTCGCAAGCCCGTCCGCCCATCCCCGTAATCGGTCCGTCGATCGGGCGGACCCAGCGAAAAAGAGCAAGATCTTTCATCGCAGGAGGATGGAGGCCGCCGCGAGCGAGATTGTTGCAATATGAAACACAACAACTCGGCGACGGCGCTTCCTGGTAGAGATTGAGACTTTGAATTGACTCAATTGTGGCAGGACCCTGTGGCACGAGAGGATCGGACCGTCTGTAACTGGTGGGCGAAACAGGACTCGAACCTGTGACCCCCTGCTTGTAAGGCAGGTGCTCTGACCACTGAGCTATTCGCCCCTCGGACCCTCGCCTTCGGCAGGATCCCGGCTGGGACCGGATGTTGCCGACGTTCCACCGATGGAAACGAAATCGGCGATCTCAGGATGGACTCGAAGAACCCGTTTCTTCCCGCCCCTTCGGCCGCGCAATCAAGGACCAGGGAATCAGCACAAGGTACCCGCCGAGCAGCAGAAACGGCGCAACCGTAATGTCGCCAAGGGCAAGCAGCCCGAATCCCAGAACGATCGCCAGGATCCCGGAGCCGAAGAGGACCCAGTTCTTACGGGTGAACCGGAGGGTCTGATGGCTGGCCTGGGTCCGAAGAGCATCGACGGACCTGGCCGGCGCCTTGCGGACGCCTCCCGGCCGGTCCGATTTCCGATCCGCGCGCCGCCGTTCCGCCATTCCTCAATCTCCTTTGATTCTGTCCGCTACCCCAGGCGCCGTTTTTCCGTTCGCATCGGCGCCCGGGGCGTTGCACCCGGGATCGACATACTCCGGCGGCCCTGCAAAGGTCCCTCCGCGAGGCGGAGGAAGCCCGGACATCGAACCGGGCTGCGGCCCTGAGCATGCCGTCGGGTCACCGGGACCTCCGAGCCGAACCGGTCGAGTCGGCGCGGGCGGAGCTGTCCGGGGCGGCGCCGGACGCACCAAGGGGTCCGGGTTTGGGGCATGGGATCGAATCGCAGCGAACCACCTCGCCCAGAAAGACACCTCCGCGCTTCACGCAGTCCACACCAGTGAGCTGTTCGCAGCCGGATGGCAGGCAGCACGCGCCCCGGACCGCCAGGACTCCGCAAGGGGCGTGGCTGCACTTGCTCGCGTTGCCGAGAAAGGTGCCGCCGAACGACGCGCACTGGCCCTCAGAAAGCGTGTAGCATCCGTTCTCCACGCAGCACACGCCCAACGGCTCCGGATGTCCGGGCTCGGGCAAGGTTCCGTTCTCGCCAAAGCCGATCCGGCCGAAACCGGTGACCGACTCGACGCGGGGGTCGACGTCGGAGTTGGCGAACTGTCCCCCCATGTTCGGAAGCGGATTCGGCGTCAACTCGAAGAAGCCGAGGCCGGTCGCCGACAAGACGAACCAGTAGACGGGAATGAGGCTCCCGTTCCGGGCCTCGTGATTGACGACGCTGTCGCCTCCGCCCGAATGGGGCCACCCGTTGGTGGGAAACTCCGGCCCCCCGTCGGTGCAGGCTCCGTACGAATAGAGGTGGACGGTAGGGCTGTAGCGGATGCCGAAAGTGACCGCCTTCATCTCGGACGCGGTGTCGGACGCGAACGCCGCGTAGCAGAGGACGACCCGGGGCACACCGTCCGCCGGAAGGCGCGTGCGCGCCTCCGACCACTTCACCAGGTCGCCCCGGCGGCAGACGTCGACCGTGTCGGGCACCCAGGCCTGGGAGCTGGCCGCGTGCAGGATCAGCACGCCGCCGCCGTTCGTCGGATGGCCCTCCCCCATCGCGAGGCCCGTGAACGCGGCGCCCAGAAGGAGCGCCGCCAAGGTCACGATGAACGACCTTCGCGCCGTGCGATCCGCTTTCATTTCCGTGGGTCCGCTCCTCTCCGACCGGCGGCGAAGCCCCTAACGACGGAGCGCCAGTCGAGCGCGATCATGCTCCTCCAAAGACCGCGAGAATACATGATGGCCGTCGCCCCGAGCCACGAAGAAAAGGGACTGGCAACCCGGCTCCGGATGGACCGCCGCCCACAGGCTGGCCCGGCCCGGGCTGCAGATCGGTCCGGGAGGCAGCCCGATCTCCCGATACGTGTTGTAGGGCGAATCGATTTCGAGGTCCTTGTAGAAGACCCTGCCCGGAGGACGCTCCAGCGCATAGAGGACGGTTGGATCGCACTCGAGCTTCATCCCGCTTCGCAGGCGGTTCCAGAAGACGGCCGCAATGCGGGGCCGCTCCTCCGGGGACTCCGCTTCCGCTTCCACCAGGGAAGCCAGGGTCCAGAGCTGCCGGCGGCCGAGCCCGAGAGCCTTCGCCGGCGCTTCCAGCGAGTCGCGCCAGAGCGTGATTCCCCGGTGAAGAAGCTCGGTCAGGATCCGGCGCGGCGACTGCCCCTTGGGAATCAGGTAGGTGTCCGGAAACAGGTAGCCTTCGAGTCCCGGGCCCGGGACTTCCTCGCCGGCGAGCCAGGCCGAATCGGCGCCGGCGGCCCGGATGGAATCGAGCGACACCCAGGCGGAGTCGGCCACCGTGCTCAGGATTCGCCCGAGCCGCCATCCTTCGGGAATGGTCAGCTTCGTTTCTTCGATCTGGCCGCGGCCCAGCCGCCGGATGAAATCGCGCACCGACTCGCCCGGCTTCCAGGCATACCAGCCGGGCGCAACCGTGCGGTCCCAGCGGCGGCGTTTCGCCTCCATCCGCACGGGCCAGGCATGGCGGATCCAGCCTTCACGCCGCAACCGCCCGGCGATGGTCCCGAAGCCTTCCCTCGGACGCACGCGGAAGGCGCGGGTTCGCAAGATGGCCTCGGCCGGCCCGCCCGCTGAATCGCCGCCGGACTCGGACGCGCTTGCGCCCAATCCCGCGGGCAGCCGGAGGGGCGAGCTCAGCTCGCTCTCGTAGACGCCCCGGAGGATCAGGAGCACCGCCAGCGGCAGCAGGACCAGCGCGGCCGGGATCAACCACTTCGGCGTGCGCATGTCGCCATCCTAGCTCACCGGCCGTTCCGGAAGGTCGAAGGGACATCCGGCCTGAAGAAACTCCCTGAGGATGATCTGGGCCGCGAGGCGATCGCGCGCTCCTTTGTCCCGACGGACGCATACGGGCGCATCCTGGAGCAGCTCGACGGCCTCCACCGTGGTCAGGCGCTCGTCCAGATAGGCCACCGGGAGACCCAGTTCCTCCCGGATCCAGTCGCCGAGTCGGCGGATCCGCGGGCTCAGGTCTCCGGGCCGGCCGTCCTGGTGAAAGGGCAGGCCCAGCACGACTCCGCCGAAGCGGGATTCCTCGTGGAGCGCCCGAAGGTGCGCCTTGAGCGACCGCCCGGCGGCGGTCTCGAAGGTGGGCAATCCGAATGCCACGGTCCGGCCCGAGTCGCTTCGAGCCAGACCCGTCCGCCGGAGCCCCAGATCGACGGCCAGAATCGGCCCTTCCGGTTGGTTCATCGCCGTGCCGCTCGCGGGCTATCCCAAGAGACTCCTAGCCCGGTCCGCCGTTCCCTCGCGGGAGCTTCTTGCACAGATGGACCAGGGTTCCCCGCCCGGGCCGGATGTCGAACTCCACCGAATCCATCATGCTGCGCATGATGAAGATTCCGCGGCCGCGGGCCTTCAAGAGGTCCTCGGGCCGGGTGGGATCCTGGCTCAGCACGGCGGCGAGATCGAAGCCGGGTCCGTGATCCTCGACCCAGACGTCCAGGCAGGAATCCCCGAGGACGAAGCGGAAGTGCACGTGCTTGCGCTCGTCCAGCATGTGTCCGTGCTGGATGGCGTTCGTTCCGGCCTCGATGATCGAGCTGGCGACCTCGATCGCCGCCTGCTCCTCGAAGTCCATTCTGGCTGGCGATGGCCTGAACCAGGCTGTCGAGGACCGAGAGCAGCTCGAGCCGGCTCGGAAGGATCAGGTCGATCGATCGTCCCCGCTGCCTGGGATCAGGATCGGCCAGGATGGGCTTGGGTCCGGCCATCGCGCACTTCCCCGGGCCGCCTCACGCCGCGAAGCTCTTGAGGGCGGCCTCCTCCTCTCCAAAGATCTCGAAGACCGTGTTGAGGCGGGTGACCCCGAGAATCGAATCGATCCGTTTGGACACCCGCATGAGCTTGAGCCGTCCTCCGCTGTTCGCCGCCAGCATGTGACCGGAAATCAGGATTCCCAGGCCGGTCGAATTGATCCAGGACACTTCCTCCAGGTCAATGAGGATCTTGCGGTGGCCCTGCTTGAGGACCGATTGAATGGTCTGGCGCACGGCGTCAGCGTCCGGCCCGCCCATGAGCTGGCCGGACAGACGCAGGATGACGATGCCGTCCCGAATCTCCTGGGTCATTTTCATTCCGCCCTGCCCTCCCCCGACAGCCGGACCAGGATCTCGTCCAGATCCGCCGGCACCGGCGCCTCGAATCGAAATCGCCCTCCTCCCACCGGGTGCCGGAAGGTCAGATGATAGGCATGGAGCGCCTGGCGGTTCAATCGCCGCAGCAGATCAAAGTGGCGCGCCCGGCGCTCCGCTTCCAGCCGCTCCAGCCGTCCACGCCCGCCCCCGTACACGGCGTCCCCGAACACCGGGTGTCCCAGATGGGCGAGATGAACGCGGATCTGGTGGGTCCGCCCGGTGCCGAGGGTCACCTCGAGCCACGAGACCTCAAGGAACCGGCGGAGGACGCGCCAGGACGTCATTGCCGGACGACCCCGCGAGGTCACGGCCATCCGCCGTCGATCGCGGGGATCGCGTCCGATCGACCCGTCGCAGAGGCCCGCGTCCGCTTCCGGATGTCCCCAGACCAGCGCCACGTAGCGGCGGGTGACGGTCCGGGCCATGATCTGGCGCCCGAGCTTGCGGTAGGCGAGCGGCGTACGGGCCACGAGCATCAGCCCGGAGGTGTCCCGGTCCAGCCGATGAACGATCCCCGGCCGTTCGGGAGGCCCGGGAAACTCCCAGCCGGGGAACCGATGGAGGAGCGCATGCACGAGGGTCGGACGAGGCGCCCCGGCTCCGGGATGCACCTGGAGCCCGGCCGGCTTCATCAGCACCAGCAGGTGCTCGTCCTCGTAGAGCACGTTGAGGGGGATCGGTTCCGGCTCGAGGGTCGCGGCGGGAGCCTCCGGAATCCGAAGGACGACCTTCTGGCCCGCCACAAGGGAGGCGCTCGGCCTGGCCGCTCGGCCGTCGACCAGGACCCGGCCTTCACGGATCCAGATCTGCAGGCGATTGCGGGAGAACTCGTCGCACTTCTCGGCCAGCCACCGATCGAGCCGGAGGGGGGCCGTCACCGGTTCGACCACGAGACGCACCTCGCGTTCCGGCGATCCAGCCCGCATGATTCCTGGAACCTCCGCCCTGGCGCGTCCTCCGCCCAAGCTGCCTACGGCGCGGCGCCGGCCCGGCCCCCCGGTTCGGCGTCTCCGGTTCCCGAGGCCTCCAGGAGCGCCGAGCGATCGTCCGACTTTCCGGGCACGAGGAGTCGAAGCGCCAGGAGGCCGACCCCCACGGTGACGCCGATGTCGGCCACGTTGAACACCGGCCAGTAGTGGGAACGAATGCCGATCTGGATGAAGTCGATGACGACCCCGAGCCAGAGCCGATCGATCAGATTCCCGACAGCGCCTCCCAGGATCAATCCAAAGGCGCACTGCATGCCGCGGTCGTGATGGCGGCCGCTCAGGGCCAGAAGGGTGATCAGCCCCGCGGAGACCGCGGACACCGCGACGAAGAACCAGCGCCCGCCTTGAAACAGGCCGAACGCGGAACCGGCGTTGTGAATGTAGGTGAGGCGGACCATGTCGCCCAGGATGCGCACCGGCGGCTTCCGGGGATCCAGCCCGTGGTAGACGGCCAGCTTGGTCGCGACGTCAAGAGCCACCACCGCCAGAGCGGAACCAAGGAACAGGGACACGCCCCGGCGCCGGCTCAAAGCGCGGCCCGCTCGGCCTTCACCTGGCATTTGGCGCAGAGGGCGGCATAGGGGATCAGCTCGAGCCTCTTCGCCCCGATGGGCTTGCCGCAGTCCTCGCAGTCGCCGTAGGTGCCGTCCGCGATCTTCTTGAAGGCCTCGCGAATCCGGAGGACGACCTTGCCCTCGGCGGAGGCCAGGAGCAGATCCTTCTCGCGTTCGCTCGCATCGGTGCCGAGATCGGCCATGTGCGTCGTATAGGCGGAGACGTCGCCGCTGGATTCACGCTGGGAGCGCTGAAAGACCGATTTCTCGAGCTTCCCGATGGACCGGGAGAGGTTCTCGATCTCCTCGTTCAGTCGCTTCTCGAAGTGTTTCAGTTCCTTCTTGTTCACAGTTGCCTCGCCGTTCATCTGGCGCTGCCCCTGCCGGATCGACTCCCGGCGGTGCAGGGCTCATGCCTCCAAGGACTCCAGGACGCGGATGACGATCCGCGTCAGCTTCGGCTCCGCCTCGGCCGCGATCCGGAGGATCCGGTCGATGTCCACCGGCTCGAGGGCATCCGGCAGCCCCATATCGGTGATGACCGAGAGAGCCAGCACCTTCATGCCACCGTGGACCGCCACCAGCGTCTCCGGGATGAGCGACATCCCCACGACGTCGGCCCCGATCAGGCGGAGGAACCGATACTCGGCGCGGGTCTCCAGATTGGGACCCGCCACCGCCACAAACACTCCTTTTCGAAGGGGGATCCGTTCCTCCATCCCGATTCGCTCGGCCAGGGCGATCCACCGCCGGTCATAGGGCTCGGACATGTCGGGAAAGCGGATCCCGAGAGACTCGTCGTTCGGCCCGATCAGCGGGTTGTCGCCCATCAGGTTGATGTGATCGACCGTGAGGAAGAGGTCCCCGTGGCTGAAGAGCGGATTGAGACCCCCGACTGCGTTCGAGACGATCAGGCGATCCGCTCCCAGGGCGCGCATGACCCGGATCGGGAAGGTCACCTGCTTCATGGTGTAGCCTTCGTAGGTGTGGACGCGCCCGTTCATCAAGGCGCACTCCACGCCCCCGATGCGGCCCAGGATCAGTTCTCCGGTATGCGACTCGACGGTCGAGACCGGGAAATGCGGGATCTCCGCGTAGGGCACGCGAACCTCAGCTTGCATCCGCTCGGCCAGCGTTCCCAGGCCGGTTCCGAGGATGAGCCCGACCTTCGGCCGGATCGCGCTCGCCTTTCGCAGCCGGCCGGCCGCCTCCTCGATCTGTTCCCGCAATCCGTCCGTCAAGTCTCCGTTCTCCTTTTCCGCCCGCTTTCAGGCTCCAACCGCTATTGGATGTCGTTTCCCCGAATTCGATCCGGCCGGATTACCCGACACGACTTGCGGTCCTGACTCCACGAGCCTGGCGCCGGAGCCTGCGATCGGCGCTCCCACGCGCCTCCGCTCGGACCGACACCTGCGATCTCCGCTTCCAGACGCCGCCGCCCGACCCGAAACCCGAGATCACCGCTCCCGCGGTGGCCCGTGCTCTCCGGCCGGCTCGGCGTCGTTCGTCGAATCGCGAGCAGAGATCCGGAATGAGCCTTCCCGTCGCTCCCTGAGCGGGAAGAACCCCTCTTCCGGGGCGGCCGCCGGATTTGAAGCCGTCGCACCGGGCTCGCGACGGCTGTCGTCGAGCGGCAGCTGAGGCTGTTGCCGGGCTCGCAGCAGCCGGCTCAACCCGCGAGGCAGTCCTTTCGGCCGCTCGGACTTTGCCGGTTTCCCATCGGCCGCGCCGGACGACGAGTCCCGCCCGGCGTCGCGGGACGCTGGAGGCGACGCCAGGGTCTCCGCTCCGCGCGAATCCCGGACCGCTGCGGCGCTTTCATTCGAGGCCGGCTCCTCCTCGGCCACCGCGAGCGCGGGCTCGCCCCTCTCTGTGCTGGAATGCGGCGCTCCCGGCGAGCCTTCCGCCGTGAGCTGCTCCACGCGCTTTCGCAGCGCCTCGACCTCGCCGGCGTCCTGCATGTGCTCCTGGAGCACCCCGATCTGGCTTTCGACCAAGGCCCAGAAACGACGGGCGTAGATCTCCTTTCGCGCCTTCAGGGACTCGATTTCGCGAACGAGTCCCTGCAGCCGCTCCCGGGCGTCCTCCAGGATTCGTTCGGCGCGGAGGTGGGCGTCCTGAACAATGCGTTGCGATTCGCGCTCTGATGATTCCCGGGCTTCCGCCGCGATCCGGTCGGCCGTGACCAGCGAGTTGCGCATGCTCTTCTCCAGCTCGCGGTACTCGACCAGCCGGTCTTCCTGGTACTGGAGCCGTTCCGCCATCATGGCGTTTTCCTGCAGCACTTTCTCGTATTCGGAAGCCACCAGCTCGAGGAAGATGCGGACCTCCTCCGCGTCGACGCCGCGCATGGACTTCTTGAAGCTCTGCTTACGGATGTCCAGCGGGGATATCCTCATGTCGATTCTCCTTCCCCGGATTCACGCCGCCGATGCCTTCGCGGCCGGGACGGAGCCTGGGCAGGAGTCTCCAATCCCTTTCGCGTCACACTCCCACGGGCCTGCGCCGTGCTCGGATCCCCGGACGCCGCCGTATCAGGCACGCCAGTATACGCGGTCCTCCGGGCGCCGGAAAGCATTTCTAGGTGGCGCGACTTTTGTAGGGCACGGGCTCCGTCTACGGGGACCATGAGCCCGGCTCCCAAGACGTCACCGGGATTCATGAACCCGGTTCCCAATACAATCCGCGCCACGTCCCGGCGGTTATACTCCGAAGGGCGCTCGCCGCTTCAGGATCGAGGTTCGCGAGAAGGAGGTGGTCCGATGGGATCGCAAGATTCGCCGCCGGCCCGGCCAGGACGCGCCGGCGACCGCCGGCAGATCGGAATGACTTTCTCTCAGCATGTGACGGAAAGGCAGAGTCGGGTTCCCGAGGCCTCCGGAGATCTCACCGCCCTGCTCCAGGAATTGATGGTCGCAGCCAAGATCATCTCCCGGGAAGTCCGCAAGGCGGGTCTGGTCGACGCGCTCGGGCTCACCGGCCACATCAACGTCCAGGGCGAAGCGGTCCAGGTCCTGGACGAGTTCGCCAACGAGACGATCATCCGAAACGTCCAGCACACCGGCCACCTCTGCGTCATGTCCTCGGAGGAGAACGCCGATGTCATTCCGATCCCGCCGGACTACCGGCAGGGCAAGTACGCCCTCACGTTCGATCCGCTCGACGGATCCTCGAACATCGACGCCAACGTCTCGATCGGGTCGATCTTTTCGATCCACCGGCGCGTGAGCCCGGACGGGCCGGGGACCCGCGACGACATCCTCCAGCCGGGGGAACGGCAGGTGGCCGCGGCCTACGTGATCTACAGCGCCGCCACGATGATGGTCTATTCGACCGGCCAGGGCGTCTTCGGCTTCACCCTCGACCCGAGCGTCGGCGAGTTCCTGCTTTCCCATCCCGACATCCGCATCCCGAGCGGCGGGGCCATCTGCAGCGTGAACGAGGGGAACCATGGAAGCTGGAGCGCACCCGATCGGATGTTGGTCGACCGGCTCAAGGGAACGGACAATCCTGCCGGAAAGCCCTACTCGTCCCGTTACGTCGGATCCTTCACCGCGGACTTCCACCGAACCCTGCTCTACGGCGGCGCCTACTTCTATCCGCGCGATCGAGTCCACTCCAGCGGCAAGCTGCGCCTCCTCTCGGAAGCGGCTCCGATGGCGTTCATCGCTGAAGCGGCCGGCGGCGCCGCCTCCATCGGCGCGGGAAGGGTGCTGGAGGTGATCCCGGACGGAGACCTTCATCAACGCGTTCCGATCTTCATCGGCAGCCAACGCGAAGTGGAGTTTGCGGAGCGCATCCACCGCGAGAACCCGTGATCCCGGCCCCGGAGGTCGGGGACGGTCGGGGTCGGGACGAAGAGAAGGGGGGCTCAGGTGGCGGAGGCGAGGCCGATTCGATCGGTGACCCGGATCATCGTGTTTGCCCTGCTCGCGCTCACGCTCGTTCGGGCGGTCGATCTCTCCCGGCCTTTCTTCACGCGCGGCTGGGACGTGGCGGCCTTTTACGACTTCCGGATCTGGCGGCTCGGGATCGAGACCTTCCAGAAGACGGGAACTCTCTATGACACGGACAAGCCGGGCTACTACCAGCCGGGAAGCCGATCGTTGTACAAGTACCCTCCCACCTTCGCGGCGCTCCTGCGTCCGTTCGCCGGCAAGCCTCAAGCCCTGGCCGGCCGCGTCTTTCTGGCCGGCAATTTCGTCCTTCTGGCCGTATTTCTGATCGCGGTCCTCCGCGCACTCCGGCCGGGCTGGGAAAGGGGGATGATCCTCGGCATCCTCCTGATCAACTGGCAGGGAGTCTGGGAGAGCCTCAGCGACCTGCAGATGGAACCCATCCTGCTGGCGATGCTCGGCCTGTCCTTCCTGGGTCTGCGGCGCGGGCGGGCTCTCGCAGCGGGAGCGCCGATCGGCGTCGCCGGGGCCTTCAAGGTCTATCCGTGGGTTCTCGGCCTCGATTTCGTCGTCCGCAAGAAGTGGCGGGCGCTCCTGGGAGTGGCCGCGGGGGCGGCCGCCGCGCTGGCGGCGGCGTGTCTGGCACTTCCCCCGCGACTCTCGACCGAGTTCTTCTTCCGGATCCTGCCCAGGATCGGCGGAACATCGCTCAGCTACGAAAACGTGAGCGCGGCGGCGGTCTTCGGACGCCTGGCGATGCAGCTTCGGGGCGCGTTGCCCGGAGCCGCGACGCTGGATGACCTCGTGCTGGAGCAAGGCCCGGCGGCCACGCGCGCCGTCGCCGTGGCCTTGTGGCTCGCGCTGGCGGTGGTCCTCGGCGTGGTCGCGGTCCGGGCGCTCCGCCGAGCCCGGCTCGTGCCGGCGGCTTTGAAAGGCCCGATCGAGCTGTGTCTGCTTGTCTGCCTGCTCATGCTGCTGATCCCGACCTCATGGCTGAGCTATCAGGCCTTGCTGGCGCTGCCGCTCCTGGCGGCGGCGGGCCTGGCGCCGGGCTTCTCCGATGATCGTGCGCTGTGGGTGGTCTTGGGCATCGTCATCCTGATCGGGGCGGGCTGGAACAGCTATCACAAATTCTATGCGGACTTCCCCGGCACCGTGTCGTTCCTGCGCAGCTTCCTTCCCCTGGGGCTCTTCTGGGTTCTGCTCCGGATCCTGCGGCGCTGGCCCGATGCGGCTGGCGGGCGGGCGGCGACAGCGGGAGCGGCCTGACGATGCGCGAGGCACCGTCCGAACCGGGCGGGTTTTGCGGGGTCTTCCATCCGGCAGCGACTGGCCGCGCCTTGGGCTGCCGTTGCTCGCCAGCGCATTAGACCAAGTCTCAAAGTTTCGCAGCGGGCCGTCTGCTTCGTCAATCCGCGCCGGAAGCGCCGGAATCTGACGCTTTCACATCGGCACTCACTGCTGTACAATAGAATCGGCGTGCACGCTGTGCCGAGTTCGGTCTGCTGAAGACAGCAGCAGAGCGACGGCATCCATCGCCGTGCATCGGATCGGTGGGCTCCCCGAGCCCAAGTGTTCGGCCGTCTCCTCGGACGGTGGACCCGGGGCGTATTCAGCGGTGCCACGTGTGAGTCCAACGGCGAAGGAGGAACCTGGCATGCGAGATCCCTGCACCTCCGGCTCGAGCCGGCGTGACGCTCCTGGTACCCGGCGAGCGGTCAACGGCTTCACCTGCCTGCTCGGCATTCTGGGATGCTTGATGCTGTTCGGAGGTTTCAAGGCGGCCGGGGCGGCGGGAGTCCCGCCACCGGCAGGCCTTGTTCCGAAAGCTCATCCGCAGGCCGGGGCTCCTTCCTGGACGCTTTACGGAGGCCAGCCCGGCGCGGCCTTCGGCTCTTCCGTCGCCACTGCCGGCGACGTGAACGGGGATGGATTCAGCGACCTGATCGTCGGCGCGCCGGCCTACCCGAATGGAACCTCAGAGCCGGGACGCGCCATGGTGTTTCTGGGCTCCGCATCCGGCCTTTCCCAGCAGCCCTCCTGGAGCGTCGCGAGCAGCCCCGGATGTCCGGGCGCCGGAAGCGCGGTGGCCGCGGCCGGGGACGTGAATGGGGACGGATACGGCGACGTTCTCGTGGCATCGATCTGGAATGACGGAACGGGGTGGCGCGGCCGGGTCGATCTCTATCTCGGTTCCGCCACCGGCCTTTCCAGCCAGCCGGCGTGGACGTACTCCGGCGGATCCTCGGAACGCTTCGGTTTCAGCCTGGCCTCCGCCGGAGATGTGAACGGCGACGGCTACGACGACGTGATCATCGGCTCGCCTGACTATTCGAACGGACAGACCGGCGAGGGCAGGATCTGCCTCTTCCTGGGTTCGGCCCAAGGGCTGTCCGCCCAGCCGGCGACGGTCATCGAGTCGGAACTCGCCAACGCGGCGTTCGGCTATTCCGTCTCATCGGCCGGAGACGTGAACGGCGACGGCTACGCGGACGTCATGATCGGAGCGCCCCACGCAGATGGAACGCTCGCCAACGTAGGGAAGGCATTTCTCTACCTGGGCTCGCCGGCCGGGTTGGCCGGCACTCCGGCTTGGATCGGACAAGGGGACCAGACGGGCGGGGACTTCGGCTGGTCCGTCGCGGGCAGCGGCGACGTCAATGGCGACGGATACGCCGACGTGGTTGTGGGCGCGCCGGGGCATACCGGCACGTTGGCCACCGAAGGGGCGATGTACTTCTATGAAGGCAGCCCGACCGGGCTCTCGTCGACGGCGGTCTGGAGCGCGCTGGGCGGTCAGACCGGCGACCATCTCGGCATCTCGGTGGCCACCGCGGGAGACCTGGACGGCGACGGATACGCCGACCTGATGGCCGGCGCGAGCGGCTACTCCTCCGGCCTTGGTCAGATTCTGATCTGGAGCGGGGGTCCGTCCGGTCCGGCGACCACAGCGTCCTGGACCGCGGTCGGAGATCAGTTGAGCGCGGGCTTCGGAACGTGCGTGGCGACAGCCGGCGACGTCAACGGCGACGGATTCAGCGACCCGGTGGTGGGCGCTCCCGCCGAGCAACACAGTGCCGCCGGAGAGGGCGCAGTTTTCCTCTACGCGGGAGCCGGTGGAGGCACCGCGACAGCGCCGACCTGGGCGCAGATCGGCGACACGGCCTGGGCCGAATATGGCTACTCCCTGGCCCAGGCCGGCGATATCAACGGCGACGGCTACGAAGACGTGATCGTGGGTGCGCCTCTCGACGGGAACGGCAAGGCCTATCTGTACCTTGGATCAGCGAACGGGCTGTCATCCACGCCCGCCTGGAGCCAGGAAGGTGAAGGCGGCCGATACGGATGGACGGTGGCGCCGGCGGGCGATGTCAACGGTGATGGCTATGCGGACGTCCTGGTCGGAGCACCTCAATATGGGCCTGGCGGCCGGGCCTACCTCTACCTGGGCGGACCGAAGGGTCTTTCGACCCAGCCGGCCTGGGAGGCGGACGGACCCAGCGCTCTCGCCTCGTTCGGGGATGCCGCGACCTTCGCCGGAGACGTCAACGGCGACGGACTGGCCGACGTGATCATCGGGGGGTTCGGCTATAACAACGGCTCCGCGAGCAACGGCGGGGCCTGGCTCTTCCTCGGCACGAAGACCGGTCTGACGTCCAAGCCCGTCTGGTCGATGTTCGGGAATCAGTACGATGAGGAATACGGCGACGAGCTGGGCTCGGCCGGCGACGTCAACGGCGACGGTTACAGCGACGTCATCATCGGCGCTCGGCTCTACGACCACACGTACCAGGATGAGGGGGCGGTCTTTGTGTACACGGGAGGCCCGGGACCGAACGGCCTTGGGACAACGCCCTACTGGGTTCACTACGGAGGCAGGACGTCGGCCTGGTTTGGGTACAGTGTCGGCTGCGCGGGCCGAGTCGATGCCAGCGGCTGTCCGTGTCTCTACGCCGGCGCACCCTACGCGACCAACGGTCACCTGAACAACGGCGTCGTCTATCTGTTCCGGTGCACGGCGGACGGAATCCTCGACCAACCGGTCTGGACGACCTGGGGTGACGAGGGAAACGCCTACTACGGCACATGCGTGGCCGATGCCGGCGACGTGAACGGAGACGGATACAGCGACCTTGTCGTCGGAGCGCCTGGTTACACGATCGATGGGATGGCCAGCGCGGGAAAGGCCTACCTATACCTGGGTTCCCCCACCGGCATGGAGACGCAACCGAGGTGGACCGGCCAGGGAGCGTCAACCAGTACGTCGTACGGCTACTGCGTGTCCTCGGCCGGCGACGTCGATGGCGACGGTTACGCCGACTTGGTGATCGGTGCACCCGGAGCCATCGGTTTCGGACAGCACACGGTCGGCGAGGCGTTCGTCTATTCCGGAAACAACCGGACATCGAATATCCCGAGCAGCGCTCTCTGCCCGCAGCAGCAGAAGCTCTCGGGCGCTCCGATCAGCCTTCTCGGCGCCTCGGATGATCCCAGGTCGTTCGCCCTAAGCGCCTCCGGCCGGAGTGCGGGCGGCCGGACGAAGGTCCGTCTGGAGTGGCAGGCCGCCGATTACCAGACGGTTCTTTCGGGAACGCCCCTCCGGCGCGGCCTTCTTCTCGACACCGGAGCGCCGGTGGCTCCGGCCGGCAGCCGCGTGCCGCTGGCGGCGGTAGCCGGCGGCCTTGAGCCGAACACCTGGCAGCACTGGCGCCTCCGGATCGCCAGCGCTTTGCCCTGGTTTCCCCATACGCAGTGGATGACGGTCCAGCCGAACGTCCCTTCGGAGCCCCAGCTCAGGACGCCGCCGAGGGATCCGACCGGCGTGCCGGTTCCGTCCGCCGGCTTGAGTCCCGAGCTGCGGATCGAGTCGGTTCAGCCGAATCCTTCGCAGCATGGAGCGACTCTGAAGTACGTGGTTCCTTCGAAGGGGCACGTGCGGGTCATGGTCTTTGACGCCTCAGGCCGGCGACTCGCCATGCTCCGCGAGGGGTCCGTCTCCCAGGGAGAGCAGTCCGAGACATGGAACGGCCGGTCCGCCTCCGGCGCGCAAGCCCCGGCCGGCGTGTACTTTATCCGTCTCGATTTCAACGGCGAGCCCCGCTCGGCGAGAATCGTCCTGACGAATTGAGCCAAACCGTGTAGAATCAAGGGACAGAATCGATCGAACGATCGCTCCGCGGGGCACAGTCAGGATGCGTCGCTCCCGCGGCGGCCGGTCCAACAAAAACAGCGCCACCTGAAGGATTCCGGCACAGGCGCAGGAACCCGAACGAGGTGGCGCTGTGGCATTTTCGCCGCTCAGGAAGAATCCGGGGCCTGATCGCGACCCGGATCCCGGCCCGTGGATCCGCGCGGGACGTACCCTGTGGCTCGGCTTGGTTCTCGGGCTTGCGGGCGGCCTCCTCACCCTGGGGGGAATCGGCCTGGTCGGCCGGGCGGACATCCAGGGTCCACGGCTCGACCCGCGTTTGCCTGAACGCGCGGTCCATGCCGCCCGCCGCGCGCTGGGCGACATGGACCAGAAGCCGGAATGGCGCATCGTCGTCCACTGTCAGACTCCGTGGGAGGAGTGCATCCGCCTGCGTCCCTTCGTCGCCGGACTGGAGGTGCGAGGGTGCGACTGCATCCTTCACCTGCCGGCCGGACCGATCCGCGAGAATGGCGCTTCTTCCGAACCACCGGCCCGCCCGGGGAGCCAGGATCGTTCTCGCGATCAGGCCCGCGAACCGGAAAACGGAGATCTCGGCCGCACACGACGCGGTTCCGGATCCGAGGATCTGGATTCCTGGACGCTCGAGCGAAATCCCGCCTCGGTGGACTGGGCCGGAATGGCCGCCGTCGCCGCAGGGGTTCCGGCTCCGAGCATCCTTCTCGTCCGGACCCTGGGTCCGCTGGCCCTGGGGGTCCCGCGCGTTCGGGCGCTGGATCCGCTGGCTTTGGGGATTCCACACGGAATCGTCGATCGCCCGGCGACCACGCCGGCAAGTTCGGCATCTCCTTCCGTTGCGGGGATTGACTCTACAACCACGCCGGCTGGTTCGGCGTCTCCGTCGGCCGCGGGGGCCGACTCTTCATCCGTTCCGGAAGCTTCGGTGCAACCGTACTTCGTGCTCGAGGAACCCGGCGCTTCGACTCCCTGGCGGCTTGAGATGGAGGTCCCGTTCCGGCCGGCGCTGCTCGCCGGAGCGCGCGCCGGGCTGCCGGAATCGTCCCAGCGAGGCGCGGCGACGCTGGCCGCGCCGCCCCGGCCAGGCGCAGTACCCGGCGACGCGGCGCTCGCGGCACTGCCCTGGCGAGGCGCTGTTCCAAGCGGAACGGAGCCGGTGGACATCCGGCTGACCCTGGATCCCTCGCGACTGACGGTCCTTGAAGCGCGGGACGCGCGGATCTTCGCGGACGGCTCGGCGCACGTCTTTGACCCGAATCCGGTCGTCACCAGCGGCCGGCGGGATCTCCGGTACGGAGATCCCGTGGACGCCTGGAGGCTGTGGGAGCCGCTCCATCGCCTCGACGACACCGGACACCTGCGCGGCCAGTGGATCCGGTGCGAGACCAACCGCCCGCCGGCGGCCCAGGAACCGGGCTTCGTCTTCGACTACTCCTCGTTCGACCCGCGCTTCGACGAGGCCATGGCCTATTTTCACGGAGACCGCGCGCTCGAGCTGGTCGACAGCCTCGGCTTTCACGGCCTCTTTCCCACGCCGCTGTCGGTCCTCGTTCACGGCACGCTGATGGATGATTCGTGGTACAGCCAGGCCGCTCGCGAGGTCGTCCTCGGAGACGGCGGCGTTCCCGACGGCGATGACGCCGACATCATCCTTCATGAGATCGGACACGCGATCCACGCCGCCTTTGTGCCGGGATTCGGAGGAGGAGACGCCACCGCCATCAGTGAAGGTTTCGGCGACTTCTGGGCCGCTTCCCTGACCGGGGATCCCTGCGTCGGCGACTGGGACGCCACGGCCTATTCCCCGCCTTGCCTGCGTCGCACCGACACCGGATCGGTCTACCCGGCCTCCCTTTCTGCCGATCCCCACGTCTCCGGAGAGATCTGGAGCGCGACCCTCTGGGATCTCCGCGCGTTGCTCGGCCCGGCGGACGCGGAACGGCTGGCCCTGGCCGGCTTCATGGAGCAGGGGCCGTCGGTCACGTTTCCCGAGGCGGCGCAAGGACTGCTCAGCGCCGCCGACCGGATCGGGCTCGGCGATCGGCGCGACGCGATCGAGGAGACCCTCGTGCGGCGAGGTCTCGTGCCCCGGAACATCGACCTGACGCTCGCATCCGGCGACGTCCGGGAGATCGATCTGCCGTCTCCCGCTCTTTTTCTCGGACGCACAGTGCGCGCCGTCCTGATCTGCGGAGACGGACGGCTGGTCTTCGTCCCCGAGGATGCGCCGGGCGGAAGCGAAGGAACCTCGATCGGGTCGATCCCCTCCGGCAGTCCCAACGCGTTGGCCTGCGGGCCGCCTTCCGACGGGAGCGGCACGGTTCTTCACGTCACGGGACAGATGGACAGCCAGTCGGCCATGTTCACCCAGGACTGGGGCAGCGGCTCGTTCTCTCTGGCCCGGGCAACCGTGTCCTGGAACCCCGAAGACGGCGGCTGCGCGTGGACCTACCTCGACCTCCGCTCCAACGAGCCCGGAGGCGGTTTCCCGGTGGATGTCGAGGTCGGCTCTCCCGATTCCCTCCGCCAGGTGAATCTCGAGAGCCTCGGGCCCGGCGGAATCAGCGGTCTGTCGGGATTCCGGGCGACGATCGAGACCGGAGCCGAATCCGGCGCCGCGCTGATCGGCGCCCGCTTCGCCGTCGCCGCGGAGTCGTCCGGGCGATTCCGGCTCTACCGCCTCTCTCCCGGCATCGGCGCGACCGGATCCCGGCCGATCCTCGCCGCCGTGCCGAATCCCTTCCAGACACAGACGAGCCTCGAGGTGTACCTGGCGAATCCGGGATCGGCCCGCATCGAGCTGTTCGATCTGGCGGGAAGGCGCATCCGCAGCTTCTCGGCTTCGCTTCCCGCGGGATTGAGCGGCGTGCTCTGGGACGGAAACGACGGCATCGGAAGACGCGTGGCCGCGGGCGTGTACTGGGCCCGGGTCGAGGCTGGAGGCGCAGTCGGAACCCTGCACGTGCTTCGCCTGAAGTGACACGGAACGACATTGGCACGCAGGCATCGAGGCCGCTCTCGTGCTCGCGCCATGTCATCCCGGGCCTGACAGCAGGCTGATCATCTGGCAGACTGCCCTGGATGCGGAAATCAGGGACCAAGGGGGATTCGGCCGAGGACGGCCACGATGAAACCCGGGCCGCTAATACACCGAAAGCGAGCCCGCATGACTTCACGCCCGCCGCGTCCGCGTCGGACGTAAGCCGGCAGGACTCCACGCCAGCCACGTCCGCGTCGGACCCAAGCCGTCGGGAATCCACGCCCGCCACGTCCGCGCCGGACGCAAACCGGCCGGACTCCAAGTCCGCCAAGCACGCGCCGGACGCAAACCGGCCGGACTCCAAGCCTGCCAGGCACGCGCCGGACGCAAACCGGCCGGACTCCAAGCCCGCCAGGCACGCGCCGGACGCAAGCCTACGGCGATCCATCCTCGCCGCGTTGGCGCTCCTCGCGGCGGCCCTGGTCCCTCGCCTGATCTTCCTGCACCGATGGCCGGAGAACTTCGATTCGGACGAAGCCCTGATCGGCGTTCAGGCCGCCCAGATCCTTCACGGGCACTTCGGCCTGTTTCTTCCGGGCCAGAGCTACATGGGCTCGCTCCAGAGCCTTTTCGCCGCTCCCTTCCTGGCTCTCTTCGGGCCTTCGGCCACGGCCACGAGGATCTCCCCCCTGCTCTGGATCTTGCCCGGGCTACTCGCGCTGCTGGCTCTGGAGCGCCTGGGGGCCGGCTTTCGGGCGCGGGGCGCGGCGCAATCCGGAAGCCCACTGGCCCGCGGCCGGGGCGCCTGGCTCTTGAGCTTGTTCTGGGCATTCCCGCCCGCCGTGCTCTTTCTTGCGGGCGTGAAAGCGCGCGGTGGCAACCTGGAGGGAATCGTCCTCGGTCTCTGGTCCATGGCGCTCTTGTGGCCGGCCGGCTCCGTTCGCGCATCCACGGCAAGCGGACCCGGTGGCAGCCGGAAGACTGAGGACGGGCGAGGTGCGGCGCTCGCAGGCGCTCCGGCGGGCGGACCCGATGGCGGCCGGAAGACTGAAGACGGGCGACGCGCGGCGCTCGCCAGCGCTCCGTCGAGCCCGCTCCGCGTGGGCCGCCGGGCACTCCGATGGGCTCTCGGAGGCGTGCTTCTCGGCCTCGCCGCCTGGACGCATGATGAGGCGTTCATCCTGGTCCCGTTGGCGCTCGTTCTGGTCGCGGCGGAAGGCCGTCTCTGGTGGCGGAAAGGCGCGCTCCTTGCTCTCGGCTTCGCCGCCGGGTATCTGCCGCTCTGGATCCCGCGCCTCGCGCCTTTCGGACTCGGCCCTCCGGGCACGGAAGGATCGGGTTGGACTCCCGTGATCTCGGCGCTCGGTCATCCGCGGATCGTGATCGATGGGTTGCGCGCGTTCGCTGCCGCCCTCCTCGCGGGCGGGAGGCCATCCGGGATCGCCCGCGTGCTCCAGATCCTCGGAGTCGTCGCCTTCGCGGCGTTCTGCCTCGCCGGAATTCGAAGCTGGATCCGAACCTCCCGCTCTCACGCGGAAGCCGGATTCCCGGGGTTCGGGAGATGGCAGCGATGGGCGCGGTTCCTCGGGGCCAGCCCCGCGTTCACCGTGACGCTCTGGCTTGCGGCCGGCACCCTTGGGGCGCTCCTCGTGTCTCCCCAGTATCTGGCCGACGAGCAGTGGTTCCGATACACGTTGGGCCTCGCTCCCGCCATCGTCGTGGCTTCGGCCTGGGGAGCGCTGAGTCTGTCGCCGCGCGCCTCGGCCGTCGCGGCGGCCGGGTTGGCTCTTCTCTCCTGGAACGCCGCGGCGCGCGCCGTTCCCGCCTGGCCCTATCCGTGGAGCGCGCTTCGGCCGGCCCTGGCGCGCGAGCTTGCCGGATCCGGGCGGAATCGGATCGAAACCGACTGGGAGCTCGCCTACGTCCTGAGGTTCCTGAGCCGGGATTCGCTTCTTTGCGCCTGTGAAACGCCTCCTCGATTCCCGGAGGTCAACGCCCGGGTCGATTTCTCTTCGCAGGTCTGGACGGTGCAATCAGCGCCGCCGCCCGGCCCGGATCGCGGGGGCGGAAGCGGCACCCCGGAAGTCCCAGCCGGCAGGGCCGCTCGAAGCCTGGCAGAGGCGTTCTCGATTTTCCCCCGGTCGGACTCTACGCCTCCCGAGGTCGTCCGGGAGTTCGCGGCGCTCGATCTCTCCCGGACCTTGTTCGCCTGGACCGAGCCGTTCCCTCTGCTCGAGCCGGGAGAATTCCGGCGCGACTGGCGAGGATGGCCCTATCGGCGCTCACTTCGTGAATTCTCCGCGATCGTCTGGGATCCCGGCGAAGGCGCCGATCCGGGCAAAGCGGCGATTCTCCAGTCCCGCCTCGATGCTCTCGTCTCGCGAAAGGAGTTCGTGGTCACGGCGCAGTGGAACGGTCGACGGATCCTGCGGCGCTTTGCGAGGTGAGGGGGCACCGGTCAGCGCCTCGGAGCCCTTGCGCGCCAAAGCCTACGCGGACCGATCGTCGTCGCTACTCCGTGCGGCTCCACGCACTGACGTGCGCTCCGCCGCACTCCATTCGCGACTCCTCAATGGTCCGCTCCGGCTTCGACGCGCAAGGGCTTGATCCGCCGTTCCACACACTTGGGCACCCGCGCACCGGCGATGGCATTTGCGCTGTGCGGACCGTCTGTGATAGACCCGTCCGGGAGGCATTTCATGCAGCAAGACGGGGGGCGGGTTCGAAGCGCGTCGTTTCGTTGGTGTCTATGGTTGCTCCTGGCGCTTGGGGCCGGAGTTCTTGCGCCGCGGCCGGCTCTGGCCCTGGAACCGGGGAATACCGCTCCGGGGTTCACCTTGCCCTGGCTCTCCCAGGAGGGGACCGCCGCGACTCCGGAGGCCTTCTCCGGTACCGGCGTCACCGCCCTCATCTTCTGGAATCGTGGTTGTCCGCGCTGCTCGGAGATCGCGACCGGGATGGACGCCCTCGCGGATTCGCTCCGGCCTCTTCGCGCCCGCGTTCTCGGCGTCGCCTTCGGTCCGGATCAGGCCTGGGCGATCCGCGCGTTTCTACGGATCCACAACGTCCGGCTGCCTCAGCTCTGGGACGCAGACGGCGCGACGGCGCGCGGCTACGGCCTGGGCACGCGCCATCTCGCTTCCTTTCTGGTCGACAGCACCGGCGCGGTCCGCGCGGTGCACGGCGATGAAGTCGAGGAATTGACCGGTGTTCTCCTTCCCGAAATCCGGCGGATCCTCGGCCAGACGTCCGGAAGATCGCTTCGATCGAGCGCGGGGAACGAGGCCGCTGGTGCAGGCAACAGTCCGCAGGTGCTGAGCCCCGGGGAACAGCAGACGGGAGGCGGCCTCGGCGCGCCGAGTCCGGCGCCACCGGGCCCGTCACCGGAACACGGTCGGGCGCCGTCCCCTCCGCTTCTTCCGGGTCTGCCCGGGCTCCTCCTCGACGGTCGCATGGCGCTCTTGTCCTCGGCCGGCGTCCGCCGGGGCGATCTCGGGCTCTACGGCGACACGCTCACTCCGGGCTCGCTCCTGCTGTATCGCTGGGATCTGCGCTACGTCTGGTCGCCCGTGCCGGGTCTCAAGGTCGTTCCCTGGATCAGGCTGAGCAACGAGGATGAGGTCTTCCTTTCCCAGGGAGCCGAGCAGCTTTCCAATCCGCATGCCACTGGGACGATCTCCTACGAACGATCGGGAGCGAGCGCCAGCCTGGGCGCGTTCCCGGTGAATCTGTCTCCTCTGTTGCTCCAACGCTGGGACGCGGAGGACGCTCCCTCGCTGGGAGGCATCGCGGTGTGCGGCTGCGGCTCGGGCGGGACGGGGCTCAGCGAGCGCAGCCTCGAGCTTCTCGGCCCCGACTACACCTTCGAGGGAATGTCCCTGGGCTACGCCCGCGGGATCGCCAGCGTGCGCGGCTTCATTGCGATTCCGCATTGGGAGCAGGCCGTGCCCCTGGACGCTCCGGCGCAGGAGCAATCGCAGGCGCGGTATCGATCGAACCTGGCCGGAGGATCGCTGGATCTCGGACCGGGCTCTCCCTGGTCCGTTCGAGCCGGCGGATTGACCCTGCTGGACGATCAGAGAACCCTGGGACCCGATGCCGTGCATCCGGTCGGCCGGGACGAGGCCGGTTATACCCTGCGAGCGTCGGCGGGACCGTGGGCCGGCCTCTCCGCCGACGGCGAAACCGTGGGCTGGCGGCTCCGGAACGGCGCGCTTCAGGTGAACGCCTCCGCCTATCTCGCCGGCGCGCGGGCGTCACGGGACCTGGGCCGGCTTTCTCTGTGGGGAAGGCTGCATCGCATCCGCACCGATCCCGATTTCGCGCCAACCTACATGGCCCTGAGCTACGCCCCGAACGAGCAGGGATGGAGATTCTCCGGCGGTGTCGGACTGCGGCCGGGGCCGGGCGCCGGCCAGGAGATCGCAGGCGCTGCCGTCTTCTACCGGAACGTGCGCGAGATCGAGGCGCGCCAGAATCCGCGCTTCGGACCGGTCACGACCTGGGTCGAGAGCTTCACCGTCTACGGGCGGCCGCTCCCGCGGTTTCTCGCCCAGGGGCACAGCGTGCTGACCGTCATCGAATCCCCCGACCCGTCGCTGCCGGATGATCGCACCATGGGATACTCGGTCGATTTCCAATGGGAAGGCTGGCCCGCGTTCACTCCGATCCTTCGCGCCGACACGATCCGCAGAACCGGAGCCGGAGTCGATCCGCATCGGATCTGGCTCGGCACGCTCTCGTTGCGGGCACTGCTTTAGCCCGCATTGGCCAGCGGTTCTCGACCGCCTTCCGCCTGCGGCGGATCTGCGCTCCAGAACGTGCCTCGGGGCTTGACAAGCCGGCCCCAACACTGTTATAACGTGCGTATCAACATCGGAGGAAGAATGGTCCAACTCACGGTTCGAAAAGTCGGGAACTCGCTCGGAGTCACACTCCCCAGCCAGGCGGCGCAAGCGTTGGGAGTCAAGGAGGGGGATAAGCTCTTTCTTACGGAAAGCCCGGACGGGTTCCGGATCACCCCCTACGACCCCGGGTTCGAGGCTTCCATGAAGCTCGCGGAGGGGTTCATGAGGCGCTACCGAAACGCGCTCCGTGAGCTCGCCAGGTGAAGCGAGCCCCTCGCTGGGTCCCCAAATCCGCCCTCCTCGCCATCCACGAGGCTCTTCTCGCCGCCCACGGCGGGCGGGAGGGGCTGATCGATGAAGGTCGCCTGGACGCGGCTCCGGCCCGTCCGCAACATCTCGTCGCCTACGAAGACCCCGACGTCTTTCGCCTGGCGGCCGCCTACGCCCACGGCCTCACCAAGGACCACCCCTTCGTCGATGGTAACAAGCGGCTCGCCCTCACCGTGGCCGGTGTCTTCCTCGAATTGAACGGCTTTCGCCTGGAAGCCACGGAGCCCGACGCCGTGACCGCGATGCTCGCCCTGTCCACCGGTGAACTCGACGAGGAGGGCTTTGCCGCGTGGCTCCGGATTTCATCGAAGAGAACGTCCCGGGCCAGGGGACGTTGACGCTCGTGGACGCCAGATCCGCGGCACCGGATGCTATTCAGGCGCCGGATTCGTCACCCGCCCCAGGAAGAGAACGGCGCCGCAGGAATTCTGACGGATCAGGAAGAGGAACGGATGACCGGCGAAGAAGCGCGGCGGAGTTGCGCGGTCGAGCTGCTTGATACTCCCCCAGGTCTTCATCACCACTGCGGTGGCTGCCAGCTGCCTCCGTGCCGTCCTCGTCCACGCGAATGAAGGTCTCGTGGATCACATTCGCGATCCTGAGGGGGCCGGGGCCGCTCATGCCGGAGAAATCCGCACATTTCTCCTCGAACGCGCACGGCATGCCCATTTCTCCCAGGTGGTCCTTGAGCTCGAACCTGTCGGAAACGCGGAATCGGGGGATCTCCGTCTGCACTTTCGTGTCGTAGACCCGAGACAACCAGGCGTCGAGGCTGTCCGCAGACAATCGACGTTCCAGGCTGGCGAGCCCGTCCTTGTCGTCGGGAAGCAGAACGAACATGGACAGATCACGACCGGCATACGGCATCTCGAGAACCTGGAGCCCCGTGAGATGCGCGTATCCGGTCCATCGCAGGTCCCCCATCATCTGAACCTGGACGGATTCGCTCGGAGTGGTCCAGAAGGCGCGAGGTTTCGTGTCGTTCGCCAGAAAACGCGTTTCCCACGTTCCCTTGAAGTAGACCGCGTCCGTCAGGACCAGTCTGGTCAGGTCATCGATGTCGCCCGTGTGGAGCAGATGGGTGATCTTGTGGTGTGTCTGTTCCTCGATGGCGCGGTTGATGATCATCGCGGATGAGTTCGGACTGCCGGCAAAGTCCATTTGCGTCAACTCGGCGCCGTAGACTTCGCGCGTGGTCCGCAGAAAGGGATCGAGCCAGCGCTCGCCGCTTTGGCCCCAGAGCCGGTTCACCACGCCGAGCTGATAGCGCGAGTTATCCGCGCGGGCGGCCAGCATGCGCAGGAGCGAGCCATAGGCGGCGTGGACCGAGTCCGGAATCCCGTCGAAGTGGAGAACCTGCCGCATCTCGGCATCCGTCCGCCCCTTGGCCCCGGCCCAGGTCATGGCCAGGGCCGCCGAGATGCTGAATGGCGAGAAGACGACGTTGCCCTCGGTGCGGGTCAGGCGGGCGTAGAGATCGAGCCCGAACTCCGCGCTTCCCCGTACGGCCATGCGGACCGGCGGCCTGGCGATGTCCCCGGTCGACGCCACGCTGGTCTGAGGCCCCAGGAGGAGAAGTAGGAAGAACGCACCCAAGCTTCGCATGGACTCTCCTTTCGAAGGGATGTCCCGCTGCGGCGGCCGGCGCAAGAAACCTGACGAGCATGGGAAAGCGACACGCGGAGACCCGACGCAGCCAGCATACCCTGACCGCGTTTCATCCACTGATCAGGAGATGAACTGGATAGCGGACGACCACGCTCCCCGCCGCTCAGCGCATCACCCCCTCGGCCGCTCGTACAGCGCCGAGATCTCCGCCGCGTAGCGCCGCTCCAGCTCGGTCCGCCGGAGCTTGTTGGTCGGCGTCAGGCCGCCGTTTTCGACCGTCGGCGGATCCGGCAGAAGAACGAAGTCCCGGACCATCTCGTGAGGCGCGAGACCGGCGCACTGCCGATCGATCTCGGCCCTCACCAGCGCGCGGACCGACGGAGCATTCAGGCTCGCCTTCAGCTCGGGCCCTCGGGCCAGTCGGAGATCGGCTCGAGCGCGGAGGCGTTCGAGATCCGGAAAGATCAGCGCCACCAGGAAGGGCCGGCGGTCTCCGACGACCATGGCCTCCGCCACGAGCGCGCTCTCCTGCAGCAGGGTCTCGACGGTCGAGGGAGCGACGTTCTTGCCCTGGGAGGTCACGATGAGGTCCTTCTTGCGCCCGTTCACGAAGAGGAACCCGGACGCGTCCAGCCGGCCGAGATCGCCGGTGTGCAGCCATCCGTCCACGAGCGTTTCGCGGGTGGCCGCTTCATCCCGCCAGTAGGCCCGCATCACCGACGGTCCGCGGACCAGGATCTCTCCGTCGCCGGCGATGATGACCTCGATCTCGGGAAGCGGGCACCCCACCGAACCCAGCTTCCAGGCTTTCGCGCTGTTGACCGAGATCACGGACGCGGTCTCCGTCAACCCGTATCCCTCGACGAGCACCAGCCCGGCGCCGTTCAGGAAAACCAGCTCGCGGAGGCCGAGCGGCGCGCCTCCGCTGATGAGGATCCGGATGCGCCCGCCCAGCGCGGCGCGCACCTTCCGATAGACGAGCGCGTTCCAGATCCATCCGGTGACGCCGGTGGGGCGGCGGCCCGGCCCGCGCCGGCCGGAACGCAGCGCGGCCCGTGCGGCCATGCGGAACATCAGGAAGTGGCGGCGGCTGAGACGCCGCGCGGTCTCCTCGGCCTGGCGGAAGATCTTCTCGTAGAGACGCGGCACGCCCACCACGACGGTCGGCCGCACGCGGCGAAAGTCGGCCTCCAACCGGTCCAGCCCTTCGCTGTAATGCAACCGGGCGCCGGCCCACAGCATCGAGAGCTGCACGACCCGCTCCAGCACGTGGCTCATCGGCAGGAACGGAAGGTAGACGTCGTCCCGGGTCACCTCGAGCACGCGGGCTGAGGAGACGGCGCTGGCCAGGAGATTGCCGTGGGTCAGAAGCGCTCCCCGCATGCGCCCGGCCGTGCCCGAGGTGTAGATGATGGTGGCCGGATCATCCGGCCCGAGGGACGCGATCACCTCGCTGCATCGCGAACGGAGGCTCGCGGGCGCGGCGCGACCCGCCTCCACCGCTCCCTGCCAGGTCAGCAGGCGATCACCGGCGCCGCCCTCCGCCGCCACGGAAACTCCCGCGCCGCCGTTAGGCCCGCCCATCGTTCCTGTTGCCGGACTTCGGCCCGGCGCCGGCCATCCTCCGGCCCGCGCCAGCATCACGGCCGGATCGGGGTCGATGACCCGCGGACCCGGCATGAGGACGCACGTGTGAAGAGCGAGGGAGGCTCCCGGCGCCCGCATCAACTCCTCGAAGAGCGCCGGATGGGATACGAACGCCATACGCGCTCCGGCGTCGTCGAGGATCTCCTCGATGCGGGGCCCGGGAAGAGTCGGATAGACCGCCACCGAGATCCCGCCGGCGGCCGCGATCGCCAGGTCCGCGAGCAGCCACTCCACCCGCGTTTCGGCGATGATGAGGACCCGATCGCCGCGCGCGAGCCCGCGCTCCAGGAGGCAGGCGGCCAGATCCTCAACCGGGGCGTACCAGTCCTTCCAGGAAAGCTCCGGGGATTCGGAGTCCGCCAGAACCGAAGGTCGGGCCGGATCGACCTGCGGGATTCCCGGGTCCGAATCCAGTCCGGCCCGCACTCGGGCCACGTGAACGGTGCTTCGAGGTCCGCCGCTCAAGGCCCACCTTCGCGCGACAACGCCATGAGTCGGCAGTATAGCTCAGCCGGTCTCGGCGGGGCACGAGCGAGACGAGCCGCCCTCGCGAAGCGCCGTCTGGACCGGAGCCGCTGTCGCTGGCGGGCTGGGACCGTGATCAAGGAGGATCTCCGCGGGATCCCGTCCGGGACAACACCGTCGTCCTGCGCCTTGACGCTGGGATCGGCCGCAGAATAGCCTCACGCGGACGCTTCGAAGCGCGGTTCCGGAGTCCTCGTTCCCGTCCGGACCGGCAGGCACGGGGAGGCAATCATGATCTGCGATCGTGCGCCGCGCGGCGCCGGCGCCCGTTTGATCCCGCCGGCGGGAACGTGGCGGCGTTCAGGCTCGGAGCCGGACACCGGAGCCGGAGGCCGATCGATTTCGCCGCCAGGACCTTTGTATCCGCCGGCGCGTGGAATCCGGTGAGTCGGGAAGCGCCCGTCATCCTTCATCTCGTGACCGATCTCAGGATCGGCGGCACGCAGAGGATCCTTCTGGAGCGCATCCGCGCCCTTCCGGAGATGCGCCACGAGGTGCTGGTTTTCTCCGAGCTGACGCGATCGGCTTCCGGCCGGAGCCCGGCGGCGAGGCCCCGAAGTCTCGGGGACTCCTCCGCCGCAAAACTCCCTAGCGCCGATCGGGAGCAGGTCCCGACCTCCGAAACAAGCATGGCGGCCCTGTTCCTGGAAGCGGGCGCTCGCGTGCACGTTCTCGGCCTGGACGGTCCGGCGGCGGCCTTCCGCGCCTGGATCTCCGGCACGCTCGATCGGCGTCTCGGCTTCATCCTCGATAAGACCCGGCCGGATCTTCTCCATTC
Organism: Candidatus Eiseniibacteriota bacterium; assembly: GCA_963833505.1. Taxonomy (GTDB): domain Bacteria; phylum Eisenbacteria; class RBG-16-71-46; order CAIMUX01; family CAIMUX01; genus CAWHYG01. The sequence continues at coordinate 337,701 of CAWHYG010000006.1, forward strand.
GACGCTCTTCCACTCGCGCCTCCTTGCCGACCGGACGGCGCATCGCCGGGACCTGCCGCACGTGGCCTCGAAGGAAGGCATCGACTCGTGGATGGGGCCGGTGGAGCGCGCCCTGGAAGCCCGCGCGCTCCGCCGGGCCGTGCGGGTCGCCTGCATCTCCGAGGCCGTGCGGCGGCAGGCTCTCCGGCTCGGCGTCGATGCGGCGCGCATCCGGATGGCGCCGAACGGAATCGATCCGAGCCGGCCCGGAAGCTGGCGCATTCCCCCGCCATGGGCGAGCGGAGCCTCGGCGGGGCTCAGCGACAACGGCCGGGAGACTGCCCGCCAGCTCGAGTTGCCCGACAGCGGCGGGATCCATGAAGCCCCACGAGTCCTTGGAATCGGACGCCTGGATCGGGCCAAAGGCTGGGACGTTCTGCTGCGCGCGTTTCCGGCCGTTCTCGCAAGCTGTCCTGCGGCGACCTTGGACATCCTCGGAACCGGCGCCGAGGAAGCCGGACTGCGCAGACTGGCCTCGCGGCTTGGGCTCGATCGCGCGATCCGGATCGTGTTGCCGGCGCTGGAGGGCGATTCTGACGAGCCCGGGACTCACGAGGTCGATTTCCATGAGCCCGGGGGGCACGAGCCCGGGACTCATGAGGCCGATCTTCACGGGCCTGCGGCTCACGAGTCCGGCTCCGCGGAGCTCGAAGCACCTGCCTCCCGGGAGTCCACGCCGATCATCGCCGTTTCATCGCACGAAGAAACGTCCACGCCGATTCTCGTCGTCCCATCGCGCGAAGAAGGCTTCGGCCTCATCCTTCTCGAGGGGATGGCCCGCGGCCTCCCGATCGTGGCGACGACCGCCGGCGGGATCCCTGAGGTCGTCCGGCATGAGCGCGAAGCGCTGCTGGTCCCACCCGACAACCCGGAGGCGCTGGCGGCCGCGATCATCCGTCTGGCACGGGACCGGGAGCTGGCATCCCGGCTGATCGCCACCGGCCGGGAGCGCGTGAAGGCCTTTTCAATCCACTCGATGGTTCAGGCCTATCGCGCTATATACGAGGAGGTTCTGGAAGAGGCCACCAGCGGACCCCGATGAAGATCGTCACGCTCATCACGCGCCTCATCCGGGGCGGCGCGCAGAGGATTGCGTTGGAGACCGCCGCCTATCTCACGGCCCGCGGACAGGACGCGCCGCTGTGGTGCGGACCGGAGACCGGCCCGGAAGGGAGCCTTCACGAGGAGGCGGCGGCCCGCGGCGTCAGGATCCGCATCTTCCCGGATCTCGTCCGGAGGGTCGATCCGGCCCGGGATCTTCGGGCCTATCGGAGCCTCACGCGGGCTCTCCGCGAGGAGTCGCCCGGCCGCCTCCACACGCACAGCAGCAAGGCCGGGATCATCGGCCGCGAAGCGGCCCGCTCGGCGCGCGTACCCTTCATCGTCCACACCGTCCACGGCTGGGGCTTCACACCGGAGACGCCCGCGATCCTGCGCTCCGTCTACGTCGCGCTCGAGCGGCGAGAGACGCGGTTCACGCGGGCGCTTCTTTTCGTCAATGAATCGGACCGCACCGAGGGTGTGAGGCTCGGAATCCTGCTGCCGGGAAGCGGTCGGATCGTGCCGCCGGGGATCGACCTGGCGAAATTCTCCTGCGAGCGCCTGGCTTCCGAACGCGCGAGAATCCGCCGTCAGCTCGGCTGGCCCGAGGAGATCCGGGTGGGCGGATTCCTCGGCCGGCTTTCACCCCAGAAGGATCCGGGGTGCGCCGTCGAGGCGGCCGCCCGGCTCTCGGCCACGCGCCCTGATCTTCGGTGGCTGATGGTGGGAGATGGGCCGCTGGCGCCGCAGCTCCGAAAGCAATCCGGCACGGATCCGCGGCTCGCCGGGCGGATCGCATGGGTCGGGCTTCAATCCGATCCGGTGCCGTGGCTCGCAGCCATGGACGTTCTGCTCTTTCCATCGCGGTGGGAAGGTCTGCCTCTCACGATCATGGAGTCGCTGGCCGCGGGTGTTCCCGTCGCCGCCTCGGATCTTCCCGGAGTCCGGTCGCTCCTCGCGGCGTCGCCCGGCGGAGAGATTTCCTTCGAGGACTGGCTGGTGCCCTGCGGCGATCCGGGCGCGCTGGCGAGCCGGGCCGCCGCGCTGCTTGACGATCGGGAAGGCGCCTGCGCTCGGAGCCGGCAAGCCCGGCAGGTCGCGTTCGCCCGGTTCGGCATCGAGAGGATGCTCGAGACCATCGCAAAGGTCTATGAAGGCGCGTGAGCGGTTCCGGCGCGGAATGCGGCGGGAGCGCACGCCAGTGCGCGGAGCCGCGCGAGGTCGGGCCCACGACCCGGTCCGCAGAGGCTTTTGGGGCGCAAGGGCTCCGAGGCGTTGCTTGGATGCGCCACTTAGAGGCGTTGCTGGAAGCCGCTGATCAGAGGCGCCGCTTGGAAGCGGTGAGTACGCGGCCGCACGCAACCACCCGAGGCGCCGCCACCCCTACGACGGAGCCCGAAGAAACGCCTCCAACCGCCCGTCGCTCAAAGCGATCCGCATCGCGAGCAGGTCGAGGGTCGTGCACTCCTCCGCCGGCTCCGGCCCGAGAAACTCGACGCGGAACTCCTCGACCGTCACCCACCGATGGTGTCCGCCCTCGTCGGTGCGGCGGGGTTCTCCGTCCGCCAGGCAGACGAAGTAGTGTCCCAGGAAAGGCCACGGCCCGGACGCGATCTCGACCGTGACGAGCGGGACGACCACCCGCGCCCGGCGATCAAACCGGTCGGTGATCTCGTCTCCCGTCTGGCCGAGCACCTCCCGGAGATGGACGCCCGCCTCCTCCTCCGCTTCCCGTTCGAGGGCCGCGGCCGTCGTTTCCCCCAGACGCATCTTGCCGCCCGGAAGCTCCCAGAAGCCGTGGTAGGGATCTCCCTCCTTGAGCCGCCGCTGAAGCAGGAAGCGGGTTCGATCCGGCGAGAGGATCACGCCCTTGACGAAGGGGACGGCGAAAAGCTCCGTGGCATCCGACGGGTTCATCAGAATCGAGCGTAGCCCGGAATCAGTTGATAGGCCCACTGGAGCTGGATCTGGCGCCGGGGATAGACGCCGACGACGCTCGTGACCTGGACCTTCGCGTAGTTTCCTTCCGGCAGCAGGATGGCGTAGACCTCCCCGACGACGACGGTCGCGTGATCCGTCCACAGCGTGTCGGACGTCGTGTTGACGTTCCAGTTCGTGCCGATCGCCTTGAGCTTGATCCGCCGTCCGGCCCAGGCCGGATTCCGGTTCGCCAGAAGGGAAACGCTCTTCAAGCGGAGCGTGCCCGCTCCGTCCAGACTGTCGGACGTCCCGAAGTAGAGGTCCCGGTCGGCGATGCCCGAGGGATCGCTCGGATCGAGCGGCAGCACCTCCCCTTTCGCAAGGCTGACGCAGGTTCCGCCGGTCGGAAGCGCCTCCTCCCAGAGGACCAGATTGCCGGAAGGCCGCGGAGCCAGGTCGACTTCGGAGCTCAACCCGCTGTACTCCGTCGTGCCGTCCCAGGAGCGGACGCAGCGGACGCAGTAGTAGTAGCGGACCCCGAGCAGAAGGCGGAAAGCGCGGTAGGTGTGCCCGGTGTCCGGAACGGTCGCGACCTGCAGAACGTCGAGAGAGTCGGGCGGAATATCGGCGAAGCTGTGCAAGGACCGGAGGACCTCGTAGCCCTGCCAGTCGTCGATCCCCTCGTCGGGGCTGGCCGACCACTGCAGGTCCACGTTGGATGAGCCGACCGTGAAGCTCATCGAGAGCGGAGGGGTCAGCTCGTTCAGCGTCACCGGCAGCCTGGCGGTGGTCTCCTTGGTCGCATCCCTCACCTCCACGATGAGAGTGTCGATTCCGTGCGTCGACGCCGTCTCCCACCAGGCGGTGGAACCGGTGTTGCCCTCGGGGAAAGACCCGCGGTTCGACGTCCAGAAGTACGCGAGGGCATCTCCCGCCGGATCCTGCGCCTGCACGACTCCGAGGACCTTCTGGTGCACATGCACCCGGGAGGGCGTGACGTAGATCTGGATGATCCGGGGAGCCGTGTTCGCCGGAGGCACAGGAGCCGTGCTGTTGCCGCCGCAGCCGGCGGTGAGGAGGACGAGAAGCAGACCGAGTCCGGCAGTCGGCCGCCTCAGGCTCAACCGGCGCGCCCTCGACGGGTTTTCCGACCCGAGACCTGCGGTTGTCGTACAGAAGGATCGCATCGCCTCTTGGATTCCATCCGCCAGCCCCGGCGTCTCGAACGAGACGCTACAGGAAGCTGATGCCCGCACCAAGGGCTTCCGGGAGACTCAGGGCACGGCCGGCACTCAGGCCAGGAAGCGCTCCCGGGACACCCAGGAAAGCGCTGGGACCGAAGCCACGAAGCGCATCCGAGAACTCACGGGAGCGCCGGCACGGAGGCTCCGGCCGCGCTTGCCCCTCCGGGACGAGCCGAGCGCGAGAGTGCCTGCAACCGGGAAAACTCCGTGAGCAGGCTTTCGGCCGACCTGGCCTCGCCGTCAGGAACCTGTTCAGGCCTGGCGGGCCCGATCTCGGCGATCGACGCGCGCTTCTGGCTCTCGAAGTAGAGGCAGGCCCGGCCCGCCGGCGGCGCATAGCCCTTCGCTTCCAGCGGCGCGTGGAACCAGAGGGTCCACATCCCGACCGTCTTCGCCGGAACGATGTCGTTGTCGATCCGGTCGCCGACCATGAGCGCTTCTTCAGGACGGCACTCCGCTCTCTCCAGAGCCCATTGGAAGATGGCGGGCTCGGGCTTCTTGAGTCCGATCAGCTCGCTCACCGCCAGGATGCGGAAGAGATGGCGCAGGCCGGCCGTCTGGAAACCGTCCACCACTTCCTTGAGCTGGTTCGCGAGGATCCCGAGGGACACCTCGCGCGCGAGGACCTCCAAGGCATCCGCCATCCCGGGCAGGACGTTGTGGAAGGCCATGTAGTCGGCGCGGATCCGGCTGGCGCATTCGTGCATCAGCCGGTGCAGGCCGTCCACTCCCAGGTAGCGCTCTCCCAGAACGTACCAGTGGCCGGCCCCGTTCTCGCGGATGATCCGCTCGCGTTCCTCGAGCAGGTCCTCGAAACGCCGGGTCGAACCCGTGCGGTCGATGGCCTGGAAGAGCTCATCGTAGATGAACGCCATGACGGGATCGTCGTTCATCACGACGTTCCCCACATCGAAGAAGACCCAGCGGATCATCCTCTGATCTTAGCGCAGAGTCAGGACCGAACCCTTGACCAATCCGAGGAGGGCGGGCACCCCGGGCAGGAATCCGTTCGGGGCGAAACCGATCCACAAGGTCCCGAGGACGCAGAGCGCGACCACGGCGCCGGCCAGGATCGACGGTGAGATCTCGAAGGATCGGGCCTCCGCGGGACGCATGTAGAGCGCGACCAGGACCCTGAGGTAATAGGCCACGGAGAGGGCGCTGTTGAGGACGGCCACGACCACGAGCGGGCCGAAGCCGTGCGCCATCGCGTTCCGGAAGATGTAGTACTTCCCGAAGAAACCGGCCGTGGGTGGGATCCCGGCCAGGGAGATCATGAAGACGGACAGCGCCGCCCCGGCCGCCGGGCTCTTCCAACCCATCCCGGCCCATTCGCCGATCTCGAGCCGCTCTTCGCTCGGACCGCCCCAGAGGATGACGACGCCGAAGGCGCCGAGGTTCATCAAGGCGTAGGCCAGAAGGTAGTAGAGAATGCCGGAGAGGGCCTCGGCGTCGCCGGTTTTCGCGAACACCGCCAGGCCGATCATCATGGTGCCGGCGTGGGCGATCGAGGAGTAGGCCAACATCCGTTTGATGTTGCTCTGGGTCAGGGCCGCAACGTTGCCCACCGTCATCGTGACGGCGGCCACCCACCACAGAACCGCGGCCGTCCCGCCCGACCCGATCGGCATGAGCGCGAGGATCCGCGCGAAGGCCCCGAACGCGGCGGCCTTGACCGCCGTGGCCATGAAAGCGGTCACCGCCGTGGGCGCGCCTTCGTAGACGTCCGGGGTCCACATGTGGAAGGGAACGGCCGCCACCTTGAAGAGGAAGCCGGCCAAGAGGAGCAGAAATCCCGCTTGGACCATGGGCGAGGCCGTGGAGGCGAAGGCCGCCGACAGGTTGGTGGTTCCGGTGCCGGCGTAGACCAGGGCGCCGCCGAAAAGGAAGATCGCCGAGGAGAAGGCCCCGAGCAGGAAGTACTTCATCGAGGCTTCGACGCTCTTTGGATCGGTTCGAAGGAATCCGCAGAGGACGTAGAGCGGAATCGAGAGCAGCTCGAGGCCCAGGAACAGGGTCAACAGCTCGGTGGTGGAGGCGAAGAGCACCATCCCGGAAGCCGAGAAAAGCAGCAGGGCGAAGTAGTCCCCGCGGTAGCGTCCCTGCTTCCGCAGATAGCCCTCCGAAAGCGTGATCGAGCACACGGTCGCGAGACAGACCACGGCGGCGACGAAGGCTCCGAAGGAGTCGTACAGATTCATCGGACCGAACGGCCCGGCGACAGACCCGCCATGGGGCCACCGGGCGAAGATCGAGGCGAGCGCGATCAACGGAAAGGGCGAAGCCACGATGACCCAGGGGAGATTCCGCTCGCGCCCGAGAATCGCATCGAGCGCCAGGACGAAAAGCCCGCCTGCGGCCAGGATCAGGAACGGAGCCAAAGGGGCCAGGGCGCCGCCGCCAAGGGATGGAACCGGGATCATCGCAGCGCCTCCCGGGCGGCCGCGTCCGCCCTGGCCGGCAGAACGGCGCCATTCGTCCTGACCCGTAGAACCGCACCATCCGTCCTCGCCGGCAGAACCGCTCCGTCCGTCCTGACCCGCAGAACCGCACCATCCGCCCTCGCCGGCAGAACCGCTCCGTCCGTCCTGACCCGCAGAACCGCTCCTTCCGTCCTGACCGGCAGAACCGCGCCACCTCGATTCTCCGCCTCGGCCTCGAGGCCCGGCACCGAGCGCCGGAGGGTTTCGAGCGCCTCGCTCCGATCCGCTCCGGCCTTGGTCAAGGCCAGGGCGGCATTGAGGCTCGGCTCCATCCGATCGAGCAGCGGTCGCGGCTGCACGCCCAGGGCCACGATCAGGATCAGGATGGGAGCGAAGCAGGCGATCTCCCGGCCGGTCAGGTCGACGAGCTTCCGGTTTTCTTCCTGCGTGATCGGACCGAAGAGGAACCGGCGGACGAGCCACAGCATGTAGACCGCTCCCAGCACCACGCCGGCCGCGGCCAGCACCGCCGCCCAGTGATGGCTTCCAAATGCGCCCAAAAGGACGAGGAACTCCCCGATGAATCCGTTCAGCCCCGGCAGTCCGATGGACGAGAGCGTCACGAGGACGAAGACGGTCGCAAACCAGGGAACGACCTGCGCGAGTCCGCCGAAATCGGCGATCTCGCGGGTGTGGCGGCGCTCGTAGACCACGCCCACGAGAAGGAAGAGCGCGCCGGTCGACAGTCCGTGACTCAGCATCTGGAAGAGCCCGCCGGAGAAGCCCTGCAGGTTGAAGCTGAAGAGCCCGAGCATCACGTATCCGAGGTGGCTGACCGACGAGTAGGCGACCAGCTTCTTGATGTCGGTCTGCACCATCGCGACCAGGGCCCCGTAGATGATGCCGATGACGGCGAGAGTCAGGAAAAGCGGCTGCGCGGCATGGGCCGCGTCCGGAAAGAGCGGCAGCGCGAAACGCAGGAAACCGTAGGTCCCCATCTTGAGGAGGACTCCGGCCAGGATGACCGAACCGGCGGTGGGTGCCTCGACGTGGGCGTCCGGCAGCCAGGTGTGGAGCGGGAAGATCGGGACCTTGATGGCGAAGGCGAGCGCGAAGGCGGCGAAGAGCAGAGCCTGCCTGCCCGGGCTCAGGACCGTTTCATAGAGCGAAAGCAGATTGAAGGTGTAGACCCCGGTCCGGGCGTGATGGTCGAAGTAGAGCGCCAGGATCGCCACCAGCATGAGGAGCGACCCGACGATCGTGTAGAGGATGAACTTGACCGCCGCGTAGACCCTCCGGGGACCGCCCCAGACGCCGATCAAGAGGTACATCGGGATCAGCATCAGCTCCCAGAACACGTAGAAGAGGAAGAGGTCGAGCGAGAGAAAGGTGCCGAGCATGGCGGTCTCGAGGAGCAGCATCAGGAAATGGAACCCACGCACCCGCTCCGTCACCGCGCGCCAGGCCGAGAGGACGACGAGCGGCGAGAGCAGCGTGGTCAGCAGCACGAGATAGACCGAGATCCCGTCCACGCCCAGGAAGTAGTCGATCCCGAGAGACGGAATCCACGGAATCCGCACGCTTTCGGAGAAGCCTGCGCCCGGCTCCATCCGGAGGAGCACGAGCACGGAGAGGACGAAGGTGATCGTCATCGTGACCAGGGTCCAGGCGCGGATCAGGCGCCACCGGTCCTTCGGCATCAAGAGAAGGATCAGTCCGCCCGCGAGCGGGAGCAGAACCAACCAGGAGAGGAGCGCGTTCGCGTTCATGATCCTCCGCCTCCTATCGTCCCGCGAGCAGCACGGCGATCAAGCCCAGGAGCAGCACGAAGGCGTAGGCCTGGACGTAGCCGGTCTGGGCGAAGCGCACGGCGTAGCTGCCGAGTCGCGCCAGGATCCCGACCAGGTTGACCGAGAAATCGATGACCTTGACGTCGATGAATCCGAAGAGCACCCGGCGTGAGCCCTGGACGAGCGGCCGGACCACGGCGGCGTCGTACGCTTCGTCGACCCGGTACTTGTCCCGGGCGAGGCGGTAGAGGCCCCCGAAGGAGCGCGCCACCTTCTCCGGAACCTCCGGCCGCCGCGTGTAGGTCCGCCAGGTCAGGATCATCGCGAGCAGCACGAGCGCCAGCGAGGCCCCCATGAGCGCCCAATCGGTGGAGGGCGACGCCTCGACCCCGCTCTCGCCGCCGCCGGGTTCGGTGCCACCCGCGGTCACGGCGTTCGCGCTCACCGGGGCCTCTGCGCTGCCAGCGGTCACGGCGTTCGCGCTCACCGAGGCCTCTGCGCCGCCCGATTCCGCGGCGTTCCCCGCGGCCACGCCACCGGAGGCAAACACCGGCTCGCACCACTGTTCGATCCGGTTGGGTCCCAGATGCAACACCGACGGCGGGCCGAGAAATCCGCTCAAAAGGGCTCCGGCCGCCAGCACGACCAGCGGGATGGTCATCGTCCGGGGCGATTCGTGGATGTGGTGCGCGGCCTCAGGGGCGACGCGTGATCGCCCGAAGAACGTCAGGACGACGAGCCGCGTCATGTAGATGGCGGTGATCCCGGCGCCGAGGAAGCCTGCGGCCCAGAGCAGATGGGGCAACCAGGGCAGCACCGCGTTCGGCCGGCTCCAGGCGGCGGCGAGGATCTCGTCCTTGCTGAAGAAACCGGCGAAGGGGAACACGCCGCAGATGGCGAGCCAGGCCACCATGAAGGTCCAACCGGTCACCGGCAGCTTGCGGAAGATCCCGCCCATCTTCCGCAGGTCCTGTTCGCCGGAAAGGGCGTGGATCACGCTGCCCGCTCCCAGAAAGAGCAGGGCCTTGAAGAAGGCGTGCGTGATCACGTGGAAGAGACCGGCGGCGAAGGCTCCGACTCCCACTCCCAGGAACATGGTGCCGAGCTGGCTCACGGTGGAGTAGGCCAGGACCTTTTTGATGTCGAACTGGGTCAGGCCGATGGTGGCGGCCAGAAGCGCGGTCAGGGCCCCGACCACCGCGACCACCGTCAGGGCGACCGGGCTGAGGACATAGAGGAAGTTCATCCGCGCGACCATGTAGACGCCGGCCGTGACCATGGTGGCGGCGTGGATGAGCGCGCTGACCGGGGTCGGTCCCGCCATCGCGTCGGGCAACCAGATATACAGTGGGATCTGCGCCGATTTACCCGTGGCGCCGAGGAACAGGAGCAGCGCCGCCGCCGTGGCGACGGGGACCAGGAGGTTCTGGTGCGCCTGCATCTCGCGGAAGGCGAGGGTGGGCGCGCCTCCGGCGTTCAAGGTCCAGAAGAGCAGGAAGATCCCGAGGATGAAGCCGAAATCGCCGATCCGGTTCACCACGAAGGCCTTCATGCCCGCCTTGGCCTTTTCCGGATCGTCGAACCAGAATCCGATCAGCAGATAGGAGCAGAGGCCGACGCCTTCCCATCCCACGAAGAGAAGCACCAGATTGTCGGCCAGGACGAGCAGGATCATCGCGAACATGAAGAGGTTGAGGAAGGCGAAGTAGCGCGCCTGCCCGCGGTCGTGCGCCATGTACCCGATCGAATAGAGGTGGATCAAGGCGCCGATGCCGGTCACGAAAAGCAACATGGCGGCGGACAGAGGATCGAGCAGGAAGCCGACGTCGATCCGCAGGGATCCGGAGCGGATCCAGGTGAAGAGGGTCTGGGTGAGCGCTCGCTCCCCCGGAGGCAGACCCCGAAGCGCCAGGAATCCGGCCAGCACCACACCAAAGGAAGCGGCGGGCATGAGCGTGGCGATCACGCCGACCAGCCCCTTGGGCGGCCCTTCCGTGCGATGCGCCCAGATGAGGGCGAGAAGGCCGCAGAACAGGCTTCCGGCCAGCGGAAAGAGAGGAATCAGCCCGAGATAGGACGCGTGCGCCGGCATCCGCCTACTCGTTCAGCGCGCTCAAGTCGTCCAAGAGCACGGTGGAGCGCGCCCGTTCCACCGCGATCAGGATGGCCAGCCCGACCGCCGCCTCCACCGCCGCGACCGCGATGACGAAGAAGGCGACGACCTGGCCGTCCAGGTTCGCCCACCAGCGCGAGGCCGCGACCAGCGCCAGGTTGACGGCGTTGAGCTGCAGCTCGAGACACATGAAGACGGTGATGGCGTTCCTACGCCCCAGGAATCCGAACCCCCCGATGAAGAAGAGCACGGCCGAGAGGCCCAGATAGTGGCTGAGCCCGATGTCCCCCATTTCAGGATTCCCCCTTCTTCGCGATGACGACCGCTCCGACGATTCCGACCAGGAGGATGATGGATACGACTTCGAACGGAAGGAGAAAGCGCGTGAAGATCTGCCCCGCCATCGCCTCGACCGAACCGAATCCCGACTCGACCGGCGGCGGCGGGTTTGCCGAGATTCCGACGGCGCGGAGCAGGACGGCCACCGCGAGCAGGCACGCCGCGGCGTAGGCGAGGAACTTGCCACGCTGGATGGCCTGGTGCCGCAGCTCCTCCTCACGGAGGTTCAGGAGCATGATGACGAAGACGATCAGGACCACCACCGCCCCGGCGTAGACGAGGATCTGGATGATGAAGAGGAACGGGGCGGACAGGCTGGCAAAGAGCCCGGCCAGCGCGACCATGTTGGCGGCCAGCGCCAGGGCCGAGCCGAGCGGGTTCCGTTTGAGCGCCACGAGCACCCCCGTAACGATGCTGGCCGCGGCCAGGACCCAGAACAGAAGCGGGTTCATCGGGCGGTTCCTCCGCTGTCGCTCGCTCCCCCGGCGCGCGTTCGGGACATCCGCAACCTCGCTGCGTCCACGGTTCCTCTCATCGCGACTTCGGAGCCTCGGTCTCCCAGTCGGCCGGCGGCCGGGGACGTTCGATCGGGACGACGCCGCGCCCCGCCGCGTCTTCCGGACTCGAAGGCGGAGGCTCGGGGAGCCCTGGAGCGGGCGCGAGCTTCTCGTCCCCCTGGCCTTCCTTCCACTCCGTCCGATGGCCGCTCATGAGGAAGTCGAGGCCGACGATGAAGTCCTGCCGCCTCGTCCCGACCAGACTGATCTCCTCGGTGTCCATCCGGATGGCATCCTCCGGGCAGGCCTCCACGCAGTAGCCGCAGAAGACGCACCGGAGCAGATCGATCTCGAAGATCTTCGGCCGTTTCTCCTTCCACGGCGCGTCCGCGTCCTCCGCCACGATGTTGATGCAGCTCGCCGGACATGCCGTCGGACAGCACATGCAGGCCACGCACTTCGGCGTTCCGTCCTCGCGCACCATGAGACGGTGCCGGCTTCGGTGGCGCACCGCCAGAGGCTTGGGCTCCTCCGGAAACTGGACGGTCGGCATCTGCGACTGGCCGAAGACGTTCTTGATCAGGTGGCCGAGCGTGACCTTCATCCCCCGCAGGATCTCGGGCACGTAGATCCGCTCCCAGAAGGAGAGCTTGGGGCTCGGGATCTTCATCGCGTCACCAGAAGCACCACGACACCGGTGATGAGGATGTTGACCAGAGCCAGCGGCAACATCCCCTTCCAGCCCAGTCCCATGAGCTGGTCGTAACGGAAGCGCGGAAGGGTCCAGCGCAGCCAGACGAAGGCGAAGCCGAAGAAGGTCAGCTTGGCCAGGAAGGTCGCGAACTGAAGCACTGCCGCGGCCGCGGCCGAGCCGTTGGCACCCAGCGGATGAGTCCAGAAGTATCCCGCCACGGCCACCGCCAGAAGCGCCTGCAGAGAGAGCACCACCGTGAAGAAATCCCCTTCGCGGCGCCGCGTGTCGGTGTAGAGCTGGCGGAGGCGCCTGGACCACTTCCGGGTCGCCGGAAGCAGCGCCACGGAGACCAGGAGCAGGAGCCCGAGCGCGACCAGGACGCAGACCTGCGCATGGGCGCGCAGGGTCTCGGTGGGCAGCCAGGGGATCTGCCAGCCGCCGAAGAACAGCGTCGTGATGAGCCCGGAGGCCACGACGATGTTCACGTACTCGGCCATGAAGAAGAGCGCGAACTTCATGCTCGAGTACTCGATGTGGTAGCCCACGATCTCGCTTTCGGCGTCGGGCAGATCGAAGGGATTGCGGTTGGTCTCGGCGACGGCCGCGACCATGAAGAGGAGGGCTCCCAGCGGCTGGACCACGATCCCCCACCGCGGCAGGAATCCCCAGAGCAGCCGGCCCTGGGCCTGGACGATCCGGTTCGGATCGAGGGAGCCGAAGATCATGAGGATGCCGAGCACCGAGAGGGACAGCGTCAGCTCGTAGGAGATCATCTGGGCGGAAGACCGGATTCCGCCGAGAAGCGGATACTTGCTGTTGGCGCCCCATCCGGCGAAGACGATCCCGAAGACTCCGAACGAGGCGATGGCGAAGACCCAGAGGAGTCCGGGATTGATCCGGAGCACCTGCATGGGGATCTCGTGGCCCCCGATCGAAAGCGTGTCGGCGAAGGGCAAAACGGCGAAGGTCATGAGCGCGACCATCATCGCGATGAAGGGCGCGACCATGTAGTAGAAGCGGTGGACGCGGGCGGGAACGATGTCCTCCTTGAACAGCAGCTTGACGACGTCGGCGCCGGCGTGCACCAGCCCGCCCAGCCGGATGCCCGCGATGGCGGCCCGGTTGGGCCCGGTCCGGTCCTGCATGTAGGCCGAGGCCTTCCGCTCGAACCAGATGAGAACGGGGATGAAGGTGAGCTCGACGAGCCAGATCAGCACGGCCCGCCCGGCGATGATGCTCCACTCGGCCCAGGCGCTCACGGCTTCGCTCCTCCACCGCCGTCCGCCGGCGTCCCGGTCCCGATCGGAACTGTGACACCCGACTTCCCCAGGCTCGTCACGTCCACGCCCTGGAACGCCGGTTCAGCCGCGGCGAGATCCCGCCAGAGCTGATTCAGATTGACCCAGCCGAAGGATCCGCCGGCCGCCGCGGCGATGCGCCGGTAGAGCTCGGGCGCCCAGATGGCGTCTCCCCTCGGCGTGGTGGCCCGGTGAAACCGCTGGAGCCGGTTCTGGAAGTTGACGAAGGTGCCGTCGCATTCCGAGTGCGGAGTCACCGGCAGCGCAAGGTCGGCCGCCAGCGCGGTGGCTCCGGCCCCGGTTCCCAGATAGACGACGCGTTCGAATCCCCGGAAGAGATCCCGCCAGGCGGGGCGTTGGAGCGGATCCAGCGGATCGTCCTCGACCACCACGAGCAGATCCCCGCCCTGTGACAGCTCCTCCTCGGCCGGCCGCGTCAGACCGAGCAGCTTGAGGCCGGCGGAATTCGGATACGGATCGCTCCGGCGAAGGATCTTGTCCTCGACGCCCGGAGGTCGCGTGGCGGCGAAGGCCAGCCGCGCGCCCCCGAGGATGTCGGCCGCGAATCGCTTGCTGGCGTACAGGGTCTCGGTCGAGGAAACCGGAGAGAGCAAGAGGAGCGTCCGGGAACCGCCGTCGTTACGGGGTCGGAGGAGATCCGCCGCCTCGGAGAGCGCCTCGGAGAAAGGGATCTCGGCGCCTTTCCGGAGCGGCGCCTCCAGCCGGTCCTCGTTCAAGAAGTGGAAGCCGAGGCGGCCGGGATCGCACATCCAATAGCGGTTGACCGCCATGTTCTCCCGCGGCCGATAGCGGTAGACGATTCCGTCGGCATGCTCCAGGAAGATGTTGCAGCCGCGCGCGCAGCTCGTGCAGACGGAATCGGCCGCCTGGAGGAGCCAGACCCGTTTGCGGAAGCGGAAACTCCGCGAGGTCAGGGCCCCCACCGGGCAGACGTCCACGGTGTTCAGGGAATACTCGTTGTCGAGCGGAAAGCCGGGGTAGGTCGTGATCTCGCTGCGGTTGCCGCGGTTCACGATGTACAGCTCCCCCGTTCCGGTCACGGAATCGCAGAACCGGATGCACCGCGTGCAGAGCACGCAGCGCTCGGCGTCGAGCATGACGCGCGGGCCGACCGGCACGACCTTGCGCTTGTGCACCTTGGGCGTGTCCAGACGGCTCTGGTACTGCCCGTTCGTCATGTAGTAGTCCTGCAGGAAGCACTCTCCCGACTGGTCGCAGATCGGACAATCCAGCGGGTGGTTCAGGAAGAGGAACTCCAGGACCGACTGTTGCAGCTCCTTGACCCGGGGGGTCGTGGTGAAGACCTGGCGCGTTCCATCCTTGGTCATCAGATCCCGGGGGAAGGTGTTGCAGGCGATGGCCGGCTTGGGCATCCCTTCCACCTCGACCATGCACATGCGGCAGTTGCCGTCCACGCCCAGGCCGGGGTGGTAGCAGAAGTGCGGGATGTTGACGCCGATCTTCCGGGCGATCTCGATGAGGTTCTCGCCGTCTTCGGCTTCGACGGGAAGCCCGTCGATCTTGATCGTGACCGTCATGCCGGTCCTCTCGCCGCGGCGGCCGGCCGGCCGTCGCCCGAAACGGCCGGTCCGTGTCCCTCGTGCAGGAAATAGGCGGCCCGCCGGCGGATGGGGCAGCGTCCCGCCCCCACGTGCGCGTCGAATTCTCCGCGGAATTTCTGGACGAAGCTCGCCGCCGGCATCGCCGCCGCGTCCGACAGGACGCAGATCGTCGTTCCGATCATGTTGCGCGTGATCGAGAGGATCTTGTCCATGTCTCCCGAGGTTCCGCCTCCCGCTTCGAGGCGGTAGATCAGGTCGCGAAGCCATCCCGTGCCCTCCCGGCAGGGAGTGCACTGGCCGCAGGATTCATGGGCGTAGAACTTCTCGATCACGGCCAGGGCCCAGACCATGCAGGTGTCCTCGTCCAGGACGATCATCCCTCCGGAACCGAGCATCGTGCCGGCCGCGGCCAGGCTCTCGTAGTCGAGGTTCACCCGCTCCGCTTCCTCTCCGGTCAAGACCGGGACCGAGGAACCTCCCGGGATGTTCGCCTTCATCTTCTTCCCGCCCGGAATGCCGCCGCAGAGATCATAGACCAGGGCCCGGAGAGGAAGCCCGAGAGGAATCTCGTAGACGCCCGGCCGCGCCACGTTGCCGCTGACGGAGAAGAGCTTCGTTCCCGGGCTCTTTTCCGTTCCGTAGGCGCGATAGGCGGCGGGACCGTGCTCGAGGATCCAGGGAAGAGCCATCAGGGTCTCGACGTTGTTCACGACCGTCGGGCCGCCGAAGACCCCCTTGACCGCCGGGAAAGGCGGCTTCGTGCGCGGCTGGCCCTTCTTGCCCTCGAGCGATTCGATCAGCCCGGTCTCCTCGCCGCAGATGTAGGCGCCGGCTCCCCGATGAACGGTCACTTCGAGATCGAACCCGCTGCCGGCGATGTTCCGTCCCAGGTAGCCGCGCCCGTAAGCCTCGCGCACCGCTGCTTGCAAGCGCCGCCAGGGCAGGCCGAACTCGCCGCGGATGTACACGTAGGCGTGATGGATCCCGACCGCGAAGGAGGTGATGAGGATCCCCTCGATCAGGGCGTGCGGGTCGAGCTCGAGGAGATAGCGGTCCTTGAAGGTTCCGGGCTCGCTCTCGTCCGCGTTCACACAGAGGTATTTCGGCGAGGGCGGGTCTTTGGGAACGAAGCTCCACTTGAGCCCGGTGGGAAATCCCGCTCCGCCCCGTCCCCGAAGCCCGGAATCCTTGACCAGTTGGATGAGAGCCGCCGGATCCTGCGTCAAGGCCGAGCGGAAGACCCGGTAGCCTCCGGCTCTTTCGTAGGCGGCGAGAGTCCAGCTCTCCGGATTCGCGAAGTTCCGCGTGAGGAGCGGAATGGTCAGCTCCCTGGTCGCCATCACGATTGCTCCCCGGAGTGACCGCCGGCCTCGCGGCGCAGCTTCTCGAGCAGCGCGTCGGTCGATTCCGGCGTCAAGGGGCCGATGAACCCCTCGTTCACCTGGATCATGGGAGCCATCTCGCAGGCGGCCAGGCATTCCACCTCATCCAGGCTGAAGACCCCGTCCGGAGTCGTCTCCCCCAAGCCGATCCCGAGCCGGGACCGCAGGCAGTCCAGGATGTGCTCGGCTCCGAGAAGCTGGCAGGTCAGGTTCGTGCAGAGCTGAAGGTGGTATCTGCCCTTGGGGCTGCGGTGGAACATGGTGTAGAAGCTGACCACTCCGTACACGTGCGAAGGGGGCATTTCACAGAGCCGGGCCACGGACTCGATGACCTCCCGGGAGATCCAGCCGAATTCCCGCTGCGCGATCCAGAGCGCGGGCAGCACCGCGGCCCGCCGGATCGGATAGCGGGTGAAGGCCTCCTCCAGCTCGGCCCGGCCCTCCGGCGAGAACTCCACCGGGTGGCCCATGGACCCGACCGGGCAGGCCTCGCGGAGAGTGATGTCCTCGGGGGGCGTGGCGAAGGGTTGCATCAGCGGTCCAGCTCCCCGGCGATGATGTTGAGGCTGCCGAGGACGGCGATCGCGTCGGAGACCAGCCGGCCTTCGATCAGATGGGGATACCCCGAATAGATGTAGAAGCAGGGCGGCCGGACCTTGCATTTGTACGGCCGCATCCCGCCGTCCGAAACGACGTAGAACCCCAGCTCGCCGTTGGGAGACTCGGTCCAGTCGTACACGTCCCCGGCCGGAGGGCTGATCCCGTGCATGATCACCTTGAAGTGGTTGACCATCCCTTCGATGTTGCCATAGGTCTGGGTCTTGTCCGGCATCACCGCCAGCGGATGGTCGGCCCGGAAAGGCCCGGAAGGAAGCTGCTTGAGGGCCTGCTCCACGATCCTCGCGCTCTGCCGGATCTCCTCGAAGCGGATCATGATCCGATCGTAGGTGTCGCCCCGCCAGCCGGTCGGGACGTCGAACTCGAACCGGTCATAGTGATAATACGGATCCTTCTTCCGGAGGTCGTACTCGAAACCGGTGGCGCGCAGGCAGGGCCCGGTGAAGCCGTAGCCGATGGCGTCGTCGGTCGAGATCTGCCCGACCCCGACCGACCGATCGATGAAGATCCGGTTCCGCGCGATCAGCTTCAGGGTGTCGTTGACGTGGGGCGCCACCTCCTTGAGCAGGGCCCGGCAGGCCGGGACGAAGTCCTGGGGCAGATCGGCCCAGAGGCCTCCGATCCGGGTGTAGGAGTTGGTCAAGCGGGCGCCGGTCACGCTCTCGATCAGGTTGTAGATCTTCTCCCGGAGGTTGAACAGGTACCAGTAGTTCGTGAGCGCTCCCAGGTCGACGAGATTGGCCGCGTTGCACACCAGATGGTCCATCATCCGGGAAAGCTCGGCCATGATGACGCGGATGTACTGGCAGCGTTCGGGCACCTCGATCCCGCAGAGCGCCTCGACCGCCTTGGCGTAGCCGATGTTGTTGGAGATGGCGGAGCAGTAGTTCAACCGGTCGGTGTAGGGAATGACCTGGTTGTATTCATGGGTCTCGGCCGATTTCTCGAAGCCGCGATGCAGATAGCCGATCTCCGGAACGGCGTAGAGGATGGTCTCGCCGTCCAGCTCGACCAGGTTCCGGAGGGTGCCGTGGGACGCGGGATGGGACGGCCCCAGGTTCAACACCATGGTCTCGCCGGAGTCGAGGCCGGCGCGGCGTTCGGGATTCCGGCGGCGGCGGCGCTCGAGCTCGTCCATCAGATCGTCCGCCTCGGACAGCCAGTAGCCCCGGTAGATGTCGAAGTCCTTCCGCAGCGGATGGCCCTCGAACTCGCGGTGGTTCAGGATCCGCTTCAGGTTCGGATGGCCGTCGAAGATGATCCCGTACTGGTCGTAGACCTCCCGCTCGCCCCAGTTGGCCGCCGGCCAGAGCCCGGTCGCGGTGGGAACCCGCGGGGTCTCCTCCGGAACGGCCGCCTTCACCGCGACCCTCTGGTCGGTTTCGAGATTGTGCAGGAGGTAGAGCAGGTCGAAACGCTCCGTGTCGCGGAGATAGAGGCAGTCGATCGCGGTCACTTCGGAGAGCTGGTGCATCCGGAAGGCCGGGTCGCCGCGGAAGAACTTGAGAGTGTCCAGGAGGGCTTCGCGGCGGACACGCACGAGCGGGATCCTTCCGAGCGACCCTTCCTCGAGCATCCCGGCGCCGATCGCGGCTCGAAGCGGGGCGAAATCGCGCGTCGTGTCGACCGTGGCGGCCATCCCGATCCCATCCCCTCCTACAGCGCCGCTTTCCGGCTCGTGATCTGATTCTGCAGGTCGACCAGGGCCTGCAACAGCGCCTCCGGCCGGGGCGGGCAGCCGCCCACGTAGAGGTCGACCGGAACCACCTTGTCGATTCCCTGCAGCGTGCAGTAGTTGTCGTAGAACCCGCCGGAAGAGGCGCAGACTCCCATGGCGATGACCCAGCGGGGCTCGCACATCTGGTCGTAGATGCGCCGCAAAATCGGCGCCTGTTTGTAGGTGACCGTGCCCGCGACGATCATGAGATCGGCCTGGCGCGGAGAGAACCGCACCAGCTCGGCTCCGAAACGGGCGAGATCAAAGACGCTCGAGACCACCGACATGAACTCGATGGCGCAGCAGGCCGTGCCGAACGGCATCGGCCAGAGGGAGTTCTTCCGCCCCCAATTCACGGCGTCGTCCAGACGGGTCAGGATGACGGCGTTCTCGAGCGGCCCGGTCTCGCGCGGCTCCACCCGCTTACGTTTCAGCGCCAATCCAGGGCTCCTTTCCGCCAGGCGTAGGCCAGTCCGATGACCAGCACGGCCAGGAAGATGAGCATCTCGACGAAGCCGAACCATCGCAGCTCGCGGAAGCGGACCGCCCACGGGAAGAGAAAGACCGCCTCGACATCAAACAGCAGGAACATCACCGCCACGAGGTAGAACTTGACCGGAAATCGCCGGTCCGGCCCGGTGCGCGGGAGAATGCCCGACTCATAGGGCGACAGCTTCTCCGGATCAGGATGCCGGGGACCGAGACGCGCGGAGATCAACATGAAGGCGGCCGGAATCAGGGCGGCCAGAAACAGTACGAAAACCAGCGGCTTGTAAGAGTACTCCAACATCCGCCTCCAGGCTCTCGCGACCGCGATTCCCCGCGGCCCTGGCATGGACATGGACCGCCGGGAGCGACACCCAGACCGACCCCAAGAACCCTTTTCCCGGCAGCCGGTGTCGTAACCGGCATCCGCACCGGATGGAGTCGCCGCCGGCTTCCCTCGCCGGCTCACGCGACCCGCCAGACCTCCTACCCGATCTTCACGTGCCCCGCGTCATCCGCGGCCACGCGGACCCATGAGAAGAATTTCTCATGCGAACCCGCGGAGCGTACGCGGCCCCGGGAGGACGGGTCAACGACGAATCAAGATTCAATCGCGAGTCAAGCCGGTCCGCGGGATTCGGCCGCGCCGAGACCGGTGGTCCGGCTCCCGCGGCTCGGCCCCGAGACGCAACCGCTCACCCTGAGACGGCGGTCGAGCCTCGCCCGTTGCGATTTCGGCGATGAAAAGTCTCAAATCGAAACGGAGATGGATGGCTCCATCCCCGGCCACAAAATCGGAGACCACGCCCCGCGGGGCCTGATACCGTCCGGCAGGAGGCGCCATCCGCGCCGCAATCTCGGAGATGGGAGGAGCTGACCGATGAACTACACGCGCCTCGGCGGGACCGGCCTCACCGTCTCCCGCCTTGCTCTCGGCTGCATGAGCTACGGCGACCAGGCGTGGCGGCCCTGGGTCCTGGGCGAAGACACGGCCCGAGCCCATATCCGGCTGGCTCTCGAGCACGGAATCAACTTCTTCGACACCGCGGACGGGTACTCGCTCGGGCGGAGCGAGGAGCTGACCGGCCGCCTGCTGCGCGAGATGGCCCCGCGGGACGACTACGTCCTCGCCACGAAGGTGTTCTTTCCGTTCGGCCCCAAGCCGAATCGAGGCGGGCTCTCGCGCAAGCACGTTCTGGCCGGGTGCAACGATTCGCTGCGGCGGCTGGGCGTCGACTACATCGACCTCTACCAGATCCACCGCTTCGATCCGAACACCCCGATCGAGGAGACCCTGTCGGCGTTGAATCGTCTGGTCGAAGACGGCAAGGTCCGATACCTGGGCGCCAGCAGCATGGCTGCGTGGCAGTTCGCCAAGGCCCTGTCGATCTCGGAGGCGCGAGGCTGGCATCGCTTCGTCTCCATGCAGAATCACTACAACCTCGCCTACCGGGAAGAGGAGCGGGAGATGATTCCGCTCTGCCGGGAAGAGGGCGTGGGGATCATCCCGTGGAGTCCGCTGGCGCGGGGGTTCCTGACCGGCAGCCGCACCCGGGAGACGCCCCGGAAGACCACGCGGGCAGAGTCCGATCCATTCGCCGACGACATGTACTTCGCGGAGGAGGATTTTCGCGTGCTCGACGCGCTTCTCGAGGTGAGCCGCGGCCGCGGCGTTCCTCCGGCTAGGGTCGCGATGGCCTGGCTGCTCTCGGTGCCGGGGGTGACGGCGCCGATCCTGGGCGCGACGAAGGACGAGCACATCCGGGACGCGGTAGCGGCCGTGGACCTCGATTTGAGCGCGGAGGAGATCGCGCGGCTCGAAGCGCCCTATGTTCCCCATCGGATCCTGGGCCATTCCCAGCCCGGTCCGCGTCGCTGAGACCCGGACGGCCGCGCGCCGCCTGGGGCGCAGTCGTTCCGAGCATCCATGCCTACAACGTCTCGGCGAGCAGCTCCTTGAGCCTCCCGAAGGCGCGTTCGGCCTCTGGCTCGTTGTAGGCGGCGCTGTCCGGCACGGTCCACCCGTGGCGCGCGCCCTGGTAAACCTCGCTCTCAAACCGGCCGCCCCACGCTTCCAGCTCCGATTCAAGGCCGCGGATGGCCTCTTCCGGCATGCTCCGGTCCTCGAACGCGTGACCGAAGTAGAGCCTGGCCCGGACCCGCGGCAGCAGGCGATGCGGGCTGTCGGCGGCGGCGGTGTAGAGGTTGCCTCCGTGGAACGAGGCCATCGCGGCGACCTTGTCGGGTCGGGCCGCCGCGATCCTCAAGGCCAGGCCGCCGGTGAAGCAGAAGCCCACGACGCCGATGGAGCCGGGACCGACGGAATCGAGGCCGGCGAGAAAGCCCACGTAGGACTCGGCGTCGCGCTCGACGGCATCCGGCGTCAGCGGTCCGGTCAGCTCGGCCATCCGCTTCATGGACCGTTCATCCCCCATCGCCAGGGGAAAATCGAAGACCGGCGGTCTTCCGGTCCGATAGAACACGTTCGGCAGGAGCACGGTGTATCCCTCCGAGGCCAGCCGCGCGGCCATCCCACGATTGGCCGGACGGACCCCTCGAATGTCGGCCAGGTGGATGACCCCCGGACGGTTCGGGGCATCGTCCGAACGAATGAGAACGGCATCGCAGCTTCCATCCGGCATGGGGATCCGGACCTCTTCCTCGATCATCGAGTCCTCCTCACGTCCCTGTTTCCTGCGGAGCGCAATCACTGGCGAAACACGCGACCCGGCCCGCTCATGAGCCGGAGCGACCGCGCCATCCTGAAGTATGTCGAGCCACGGGGGGACACGCAACGCGTCGTCATCGGCCCGCGCGGAGCCGGCGCCGATGAATCCTGCGAACTGAGATCGCCGGTATGTTAATGTGATCCGTTGATCTCCACCGTCCGCCGACCGAGACCTCAACCGCCGGAGGAGCCATGACCGAATCCCGCGACCCCATCCGGACCGATCTCGATGTCCTCCTGGAAGAGAAGCGCGTCTTCCCGCCGCCCGCCTCCTTCCGGGACCTGGCCGTCGTGCGCGACGATTCCATCTATGCCGAGGCCGAGCGCGATCCCGAAGCCTTCTGGGCCAGGCAGGCGGCGGAGCTCGAGTGGATGCGGCGGTGGGACCGCGTGCTCGAGTGGAATCCTCCTTTCGCCCGGTGGTTTCCCGGGGGCAGGTTGAACGCCACGGTGAGCTGTCTGGATCGCCATCTCGACGGCCCCCGGCGCAACAAGGCCGCGCTCATCTGGGAGGGGGAGCCGTACGGCGACCGGCAGACCTGGACCTATTTCGACCTTTACCGGCAGGTGAACAAGTTCGCCAACGTGCTGAAGAGCCTCGGGGTCGAGAAAGGGGACCGCGTCGCCATCTACCTGCCGCTGATCCCCGAGGCGGTGGTGGCCATGCTCGGCTGCGCGCGGATCGGCGCCGTCCACAGCGTCGTTTTCGGCGGCTTCTCCTCCGAAGCTCTCCGCGATCGGATCCAGGACGCCGAAGCCAAGGTGCTGGTCACGGCCGACGGCGGATTTCGCCGCGGGAATCTCCTTCCGCTCAAGCATGACGCCGACTACGCCCTGCGCGAGACCCCGTCGATCAAGCACGTCATCATCGTCCAGCGCGGGGATTTCCCGTTGCGCGTCCGGGAAGGCCGGGATCATTGGTACCACCGCCTGATGCAGGACGCGCCCGCCTGGTGCGAGCCCTGTCCGATGGAGTCGGAAGATCCCCTCTTCATCCTCTACACCTCCGGAACGACGGGGAAACCGAAAGGCATCGTCCACGGCACCGGCGGCTACCTGACGGGAGTGGCTGCGACCACCAAGTGGGTCTTCGATCTCCGGGAAGAGGACGTCTACTGGTGCACCGCCGACATCGGCTGGGTCACCGGCCATTCCTACGTCGTCTACGGTCCGCTCGCCGCCGGAGCCACCATCATCCTGTACGAGGGCGCGCCCGACTGGCCGGATCGCGAACGGGTCTGGCAGATCTGCGAGCATCACGGCGTCAGCGTGTTCTACACCGCTCCGACCGCCATCCGCGCGTTCATGAAATGGGGCCCGCAGCATCCGAAGGGGCATGATCTCTCGCGGCTGCGGCTCCTCGGCACGGTGGGCGAGCCGATCAATCCCGAAGCCTGGACCTGGTTCCACGAACAGATCGGAGGGGGCCGGTGCCCCATCGTGGACACGTGGTGGCAGACCGAAACGGGCCAGATCATGATCTCTCCCCTGCCCGGCGTGACGACCACCAAGCCCGGTTCCGCCACCCGGCCGCTTCCCGGAATCGACGCCTGCATCCTGAACGCGGCAGGACAGACGATCGAGGTGGGAGGCGGTTTTCTCGCGATCCGCCAACCGTGGCCGGCCATGACGCTCGGCATTCGGAAGGACCCGGATCGCTACCTCGAGACCTACTGAGCAAGTGGGATCGGCAGACCTACTTCCCCGGAGACGGGGCCCGCCGCGACGCGGATGGCTACTTCTGGATCCTGGGCCGCGTCGACGACGTGATGAACGTGGCCGGCCATCGCATCGGAACGATGGAGGTCGAGTCGGCGCTCGTCGATCACGCGGCGGTGGCGGAAGCCGCGGTGGTGGGGATCCCGCACGAGCTCAAAGGCACGGCCATCGTCGCGTTCGTCACCCTGAAGGAGGGCCGGCAGCATTCCCTCGAATTCGCCTCCGAGCTCAAGGAGCACGTCACGAACAAGATCGGCGCGCTGGCCCGCCCGGAGCAGGTCCTGTTCGTGTCCGATCTTCCCAAGACGCGCTCGGGAAAGATCATGAGGCGGCTCTTGCGCGACATCGCCCGGGGCAACGTCCTCGGAGACACGACGACCCTGGCGGATCCGGAGGGAATCGAATCGCTGAAGAAGCGGTACGAGGAAGAATACGGCGGGTGACGTCGCATCCGAGCCTTGAGCCGCCGGCGATCCTCCGTGACAATGGGATGGCAGGGGCGGCAGCCACTCGCCGTTCCATTCTCTCCGGAATGCAGGGGATGCGGGGATGCGACACGACGCCATCGCGGTCATCGACTTTGGAGGGCAGTACGCCCATCTGATCGCCACCAAGGTGCGCCGGGCGCGGGTGCTGGCCGAGATCCTCCAGCCCGAAGATCCGACCGACCTGTTCCGGCGCTACCGGGGCATCATCATCTCCGGCAGCCCCTCCCTGTCTTCCCAGGGGGAAGACTCCGCCTACAACCAGGAGATCTTCGAACTACCGATTCCGATCCTCGGGTTCTGCTTCGGGCATCAGGAGATCGCGAAGCGCTACGGAGGCCGCGTGGTGCACGGCGGCCGGGAATGGGGAAAGGCGAACCTCCGCATCGTCCGCGACCATCCCCTCTTCCGCGGGATCTCCGGAGTCCAGCAGGTCTTCCAGAGCCATTTTGATTCGGTGGAGGCGCTGGGCGACGGCTTCGAGGAATACGGCTACACCTTCCTCACGGACGAGAACGAAGCGCACCATCACGCCGCCATCGGATCGGATCGGCTCCGCCGCTATGGGCTGCAGTTCCATCCCGAGGTCGATGACACCGTCTGCGGGCAGCAGATCATCCGGAACTTCGTCCTCGAGATCTGCGGCTGCGCCCCGACCTGGACGATGGAGACCTTCCTGGAAGAGGAGATCGAACGGATCCGGCGCCAGGTCGGCGAACGTTCCGTCTTCCTGCTCGCCTCCGGCGGCGTGGATTCGACCGTGGCCGCCCGGATCCTGGGGATGGCGCTGGGCCCGGAACGCGTGCATCTCCTCCACATCGACAACGGCCTCATGCGGAAGGACGAGAGCCGGCAGGTGCTGGAGACCTTCCGGGACCTGGGGCTCGACCGGAATCTCCACTTCGTGGATGCCTCGGATGACTTCCTGGGCGCCCTCGAAGACGCGGTCGAACCGGAGGTCAAACGCCGGATCATCGGCGACACGTTCATCCGGGTGTTTCAGCGCGAAGCGGAACGGCTCGGAATCGAAGGGCATCTGCTCGGGCAGGGCACGATCTACCCCGACACGATCGAGACCGGGGGCACCCGGCGCGCCGACACGATCAAGACCCACCACAACCGCGTCCCGATCATCGACCGGATGGTGCGGGAGGGCAAGGTGGTCGAGCCGCTGGCCGAGTTGTACAAGGTCGAGGTCCGCGAGCTGGGAGAACGGCTGGGAATCCCCCATCCCGTGCTCTGGCGGCATCCGTTCCCCGGCCCCGGGCTGGGCGTGCGCCTGCTCTGCTCCGACGGACGGGACGCGGCGCGCGACGTCGCGGAGCTGGCGCCTCCGGTCACCGCCGTCGCCCGCGAGTTCGGGTTGGAAGCGGCGGTCCTGCCCGTCCGCTCGGTCGGAGTGAAAGCCGACCTTCGCTCCTATGAGCGGCCGGTGATGCTTCATGGCGCCCAGCCCTTCGAACGGGTGGTCGAGGCGGCGGGAGAGATCCTGAAGAAGTCGTCCGGCGTGAACCGCTGCATTTGGAATCTCGGCTCAAGGGCGCCGGAGAGCGTGACACCCCTGGCCGCCAAGGTGACGCGGGGCCGTCTGGACCTGCTGCGCGAGGCCGACCACCTGGTCATGGAAGGGCTGTGCCGCCATCGCGTCTATGACGAGATCTGGCAGTGCCCCACCGTGCTGGTTCCGCTCGAGATCGACGGGCGGGGTCGCGAGCTCGTGGTGGTGCGCCCGGTCCTGTCGGAACGGGCCATGACGGCGCTGCCGGCGCCGCTGCCCGCCGCGCTCATCCGCGAGCTGGCACTTGCCATCCCGGCGCTGCCCGGCGTCTCCGGGCTCGCTCTGGACGTCACCTCGAAGCCTCCCGGGACGATCGAGTGGGAGTGAGCGCGGCCGGCGACCGGTCTCCGGCCGCGCATGTCTTCCGCCGCCCGGTTCCGGTCCGAAGGGACGAGGGTACGGCCGTGCTCCTCGCGCTCGCGGTGCGAGTCGCGCTGGCGGCGATGCTCTGGAGCTGGCCCGGCCGGGCCATGGTCAACCCTGACGCGGTCGACCACCTCAAGATCGGGCGGAATCTCTGGCTCCACGGCGCCTTCTCGAGCAGCGTCCGGGAGCCCTTGCTCCCTGAGTTCGTCCGCGCGCCGCTCTATCCGGCCTTTCTGGCGGTGACCGGAGGGCCCGCCGCAACCATCGGCGCCGGAGGCGAGAGAACCCGGGCCTGGATTCTCGTTCCGTGCTTCTTCCAGGTCCTGATCGGATGCGCCACGGTCCTCTTGACGGTCCGGATCTCGCGCCTCCTGCTCCGCCTCCCCGATCCGATCCCTCTCGTCCTCGGACTCCTGGGAGCGTTGGATCTGAACGCAGCGGTCT
Organism: Candidatus Eiseniibacteriota bacterium; assembly: GCA_963833505.1. Taxonomy (GTDB): domain Bacteria; phylum Eisenbacteria; class RBG-16-71-46; order CAIMUX01; family CAIMUX01; genus CAWHYG01. The sequence goes on from CAWHYG010000006.1 coordinate 364,185, forward strand.
TCTGCGGCCTTCTCATGACCGAAACTCTGTTCACGTTCCTTTGGACCCTCGGATTGGCTGCCGCCCTCTGGACCCTGCGGACCGGCCGCCTGCGTCCCGGCTTCCTGTTTCTTGCTGCGGCTCTGACCGGCGCCGCCTTCACCCGGCCGATCGCCGAGTATGCCCTACCGTTCCTGCTTCTCGTGCTGGGGGCGATCCACTGGCGGCGGCGCGGCGCGCACGGAGTCCGGGAGGTGGCCCGCGCCGCGGCGCCGGCGCTTCTGGTGCTGGTCGTCGCTTGCGGTCTGTGGGCGGCCCGCAACATCTCCCGGGGAGGACCTGTCGCCTTCACGGCCGCCGGGAACTGCAACCTCTTCGTCTATGGGCGGCGCATGGAGAGCCTGGCTGCGGGCACACGCGACGCGGAGGGCCAGACCGCCGACTGGAGACGGAGTCAGGCCGCGATCGAGGACTCCGCTCGAAGCCCGCGGCAGCTCGATCGGAACCTGGGACGCGAGGGCCGCCGGCTTCTCTGGACCTACCGGCGGAAAACGCTGGAGCAAGGGCTGGCCGGGATCGAACGGACGCTGCCCGGGCTCGCGCACGAGACGATGCTCTACCTGGGCGCGGCCGATGGGGAGATCCGACCGCTCCGGTTCTCCACCCTCGCGGATTGCTGGCGGAGAGCGCCCGGACTCACGCTCCTTCGCCTGTTCTGGATCAGCGCCAGCGTGGTCCTTCTGCTGCTCGCGATCGCCGGACTGCTTCCGATCGCAGCCCGAGGTCTCACCGGGCGGATTCCCCGCAAAAGCGGGAACGACCCGGGTCCGCCGGCCGACCGCGGCGCCTTTCTCATCATCGCGGCCGGTTTTCTCTATCTTGAAGCGGTCGGAATCTTCAACAACACGGCCCGGTTTCACCTTCCCATGGCGCCTTCGATGCTCTGGATCCTGGGATTCGCCCTGGCGCAGCTCCGAACCGACCGTCTCAGACGGCGCCGGCCTGCACCCGTCTGACCGGTACCGAAGGAGGCAGCCCCCGAGCCGCCTCTTCGTCGAGAAGCCACCGCGCCACACCTCCTTCGGGAGTAATCCGCTCCGCGGGCAACATCGCCTCGCCCGGCTCTTTCGCTCCGCCCAGGACCCGGGCCACGATCGCTTCCTTCTCCGATCCCGAGACGAAGAACAGAACGGCTCGCGCCCGACAAAGGCGCGGGGGAGTCATCGTGATCCGGTCCGGCGCCTCCATCCCCTCGGGAGCGCGGACCGCGCGCACCCAATGCTCGTGATCGTTCAGGACCGGATCGTCAGGGAACAACGAGGCCGTGTGACCGTCCCGTCCGAGGCCGAGCAGGACGAGATCGAAGGCGGCGGCGTCCTCTTCGCCTCCTCGACCCTCCATGATGCCGAAGAAGGCCCGCAACATGCGTTCGCCGGCGGACGCCGCCTCTGCGGGGGTCCCGGCCGCCGTAAACCGATGGATGTTCTCTTCAGGAACGCCGGCCGGATCCAGCAGCGCCCTCCGCGCATTCCCGTAGTTGCTCGCGGGATCGTCTGAAGGGACGCAGCGCTCGTCTCCCCAGAACACGTGGATCCGGGACCACGGAAGAGACGGATCGTCCAGAGGAGAGCGAGCGGCTGCCAGGGTTGACCCGGATCCCTGCGTCCCGGCCGACGCGCCCGACGCGGATCCCCGCGCCCGGACGGCCGCACCCGGTGCGGATCCGTGCTCCCTTGCCGACGCGCCCGACGCCGAACCCTCCGCTCCAGCCGGCGGACCCGACGCGGATCCCCGCGCCCCGGCGGCCAAGATCTCGTAGATTCGGATCGGGGTGGACCCGCCGGAAAGGACCAGGGAGACGCTGGCCGCTCCCGGAACCGCCCCGTCACCGAGATCCTGCAAACGCACGCCGAGATAGTGGGCGACCTGAAAGGCCGCCGCGCGACTCAGGCTCTCCGCATCGGGATAGACCAGGATGTCGCGGTTCGGCCCGAACCGGGCTCTTCGAGGGGAGTTGCGGCCGCCTGTCATGAAAGTCACCTCCTCGGCATCGGCTGATGGAAATCGCAGCCGGGCTATTCTCGACCACCGAGTTCACGAAGACCTCGTCGCGGCGAGGCCTCAGAGTCCCTTCGATCGGGATCGACATCGCTTGTCCACCGGACTCACGCTCATTCTCATTCACCATACCTCATGGACCGGTTCGGAGCACCCAGCGACTGCCGGCGGACCGGCTCGCGGCGACCCGGTTGACAGGGTCGCGCCGGGGGTTCAGAGCGGGCCGGAGGAGAGGACCCCGCGCGAAAACCGGCCCGGAACATCAAGGTCCGCCCGGAATGAGTCGATGACCCATTTCAGGGGTGAAGGTTCGAACGGCCGGCCCGAAGGAAGTTCCGCCATCCCCGCCCCGCAGGTATCCCGGCAAGAAAAGGCCGAGAACGACTATGCCAGATCATGGGACCCGGGTCATTGCTCCAGCCGGAGAAGAACGTCCGACTTCCGCCCTCCCGGCGCCGGGCTTGAGTCCCGCCGGGACGGGCTGCACGCCCTCAGCGGGGAAAACAGCGAAGTCGTTCTGCGGACCTTCGTGGACGCGTTCCCCGATCCCGTGGTTCTGCTCGATCGCGACCTGACCGTGCTGATGGCCAACCACCGCCTGATCGAGAGCCTGGGCCTCACGAGCCGCGAGGTCTTGGGAAGGTCGGTGCCGGCGCTCCTCGGCCCGGAAGGGACGCGACGGGTCGAGTTCGTCCGCCGCGCGATCCGCGAAGGGGAGCCTCAGCGCTTCGAGGACAGCCGCGCTGGCCGCCGGTTCCGGAACCGCGTCTTCCCCATCCGCGACGACGCCGGCCAGGTCGTTCAGGTCGCCGTCATCGCCGTGGACGTGACCGAATCCTGGCGCGCGCAACGTCTCATGGAACGGGAGAAGCTTTTCGCGAACACGATGATCCAGACCCTGCCGGGAATCTTCTACGTCCTCGACCGGGAAGGCCGTCTCATCCAGTGGAACCGCACGGCGGAGGAGACGAGCGGGCTTGGGCCGGGCCGGCTGGTCGGCGCGGATGCGCTCCTCGCGATTCACAAGCAGGACCGGCCGATGGTGGCCAGGCAGTTGCGCCGGGCCCTCGAGACCGGAGAGGCGTCGGTGGAAGCGCGGATACGTTCCCGAAACGGGCCGCCACGCCACTTCTTCCTGACCGCGCGGCGGATGGAGGTGGACGGCACCTTTTTCCTGGTCGGCAACGGCATCGACCTGACCGAGCGCAAGAAGGCGGAAACGGCGCTGGCCGAGAGCGAGCGCCTGCTGCGGGAGGTCATCGAGAGCCGGAGCGAAGGTCTCCTCGTCACGGACCGCAACGGTCACGTGATCTTCATGAACCAGGGCGCCAAGGACCTCATCGGCCCGATCGGCCCCGAGATGGATCGGATGGAATGGGCCAGACAGGCCGGGATCCACCGTCCCGACCGATCGTCACGACTCCCGACCGAAGAGATGGCCACGTCCCGCGCTCTCCGCGGAGAGTCCACCAACCGGATCGAGTTGTTCCTTCAAAACGCGACCGTGCCCGAGGGCCGCTGGATCCGCGCGTCCGGGCGACCGCTCAAGGACCCGTCCGGCCAGGTCTCGCGCTGCGTGGTGGTTCTCGAGGACACCACGGAACAGAAATTTCTCGGGCAGAAACTGGCCGACTCCAGGAGGATGGAGTCCCTCGGGACGATGGCCGGCGGCGTCGCGCACGACTTCAACAACATTCTCTATGCCATGCTCGGCTTCACCGACCTGGCCCTCGACCTCGTGGATCCGGACAGCAAGGCCCACGGTTGCCTGGAGCAGATCCGGGACGGGGGCAAGCGCGCCGCGGATCTGGTCAAACAGATCCTGGCCTTCAGCCGTTCGGTCGAGCGGGACAAGGAGCCGCTGCGGATGCAGGCGGTCCTCGCGGAAGCGCTGCAGCTCATCCGGGGTTCCCTCCCGGCGATGATCGAAGTCAAGGCCGAGATCGACGAGGGCTGCCGGACCGTGCTGGCCGACGCCACCGCCCTGCTCCAGATCATCATGAATCTCTGCTCCAACGCCTTCCGCGCGATGAGCGAGCGCGGAGGGCGGCTGGAGATCGGCCTCACGGAAACGGCGGTCGGTCCGGAGGCGGTGGAGCTGGGCCTCGATCTTCCCGCCGGGGACTACATCCGCCTGTCGGTGCGAGACAACGGCTGCGGCATGGACGCATCGACACGAGAGAGGATCTTCGAGCCCTACTTCACGACCAGGAAATTCGGCGAGGGGACGGGCTTGGGCCTGGCGATCGCCGGCGGCCTCGTGAGGGCGATGGAGGGCGGGATCACGGTCGAAAGCGAGCCGGGAACGGGTTCCCGATTCGACGTTCTGCTGCCGGTTTACGGATTCGGAGCGCGGAGCCACACCGATGCGACCGGCTTCGAGGCGCGGAGCCACTCCGATATGACCGGGTCCGCAACGGCCCGGGACAAACACGAGCTCACAGGAGGGGCGGACGATGCCACGCGTTCTGGTAGTCGATGACGACGCCCAAGTCAGGACCATGTTGCAGATGACTCTGGAAAAGGCCGGCTACGAGACCGAAGTCGCGGCCGACGGAAACGCCGCCATCCGGCTCCAGCGCGAGCGTCCCTCGGACATCCTCATCACCGACATCATGATGCCGGACAAGGACGGGCTGGAGACCATCATGGCCTTTCGCCGGGAATTCCCCAATTCCGGCATCATCGCCATTTCCGGCGGGGGCTGCGGCGCTCCCGGGGACCTTCTCCCCGTCGCCGTGCACCTGGGCGCGACGCGGGCATTCTTCAAACCGGTCGGCCGCCACGAGCTTCTCGAAGCGGTCCAGGCGCTGCTCAACGAACGGTGATTCCGACGGGAGAGCCCGGTCCTTCCATCAGATCCGCGCGCATCGACCGGCGCCGGAACGAGAACCAGTCCGGCGCAACGGGGCGGCCGGCCGCGCTTCGCCCCGGCCTTTCCTTGACCCTCCTTCCGGCCGATTCCTATACTGAAGTCGCTTCCGGGGCACACGGCGCCGATCGCGCCGGTCTCGGTCCGATCCGAAAGCGCCCGGTGGAGCGGCATGGACGGGGTCGACAGCGTCGAGGGACGCGGGGGGGAAGGGAACATGGCGCAGATGATGCGGGCAGTGGTGAAGACGCAGCCCAAGGAAGGGGCCGAGGTTCGGATGGTCCCGGTTCCCAAGATCGGGCCGAACGAGGCGCTGGTGCAGGTCAAGGCGACGACCATTTGCGGCACCGACGTGCACATCTACCAATGGAACGAGTGGGCGGATCAACGGATCGGAGCCGGTCATCTCCCTCAGACCATGGGACATGAGTTCTCGGGCACCGTCGTCGAGGTGGGCAGCGAGGTCCGGCGGGTCAAGGTCGGCGATTTCGTCTCGGCCGAGACGCACATTCCCTGCACGCACTGCATCCAATGCCTGACCGGGCAGATGCACATTTGCCAGAATCTCAAGATCCTCGGCGTGGACCTGAACGGCGCCTTCGCCGAGTACATCGCGGTCCCCGAGCTCGTGCTCTGGAAGAACGACCCGGCGATACCGCCGGAGTTCGCCGCCGCGCAGGAACCGCTCGGCAACGCGGTCTACGCGGCCCTGGTAGAGCCGGTTTCGGCTCGCACGGTCCTGATCTACGGCGACGGGCCGGCCGGGCTCTTTGCCGTCGGCGTCGCAAGGGTCTCCGGCGCCGCGCGCGTCTATCTTGCCGGGCTCTCCCCCTTCCGTCTCGAGATCGGACGGCAGATGGGGGCGGACGCGATTTTCGACGTGTCCAAGGATGACGTGGAGAAGCAGATCCTCGAGGACACCCACGGCGGCGGTGTCGACGTGGTCCTGGACATGGTCGGCCGCCAGTCGGTGCTGGATCAGGGCCTCAAGCTCGTCCGAAAGGGCGGTCGCTATTCGGCCTTCGGGTTGCCCGACGGGCGGCTGTCGATCGATCTCAACAACGGGGTCATCTTCAAGGGACTCCGGCTCTATGGCATCAACGGCCGGCTGATGTATGAGACCTGGGTGCAGGTCTCGAATCTCCTCGCCAGCAAGCGGCTCAACATCCAACCGGTCCTGACTCACAAGCTCCCGCTGGAAGATTTCGCCCGTGGATTCGACCTTTTGACGCACGATCCCATCCAGGCGGGGAAGATCGCATTCGTGCTTTGAGAATCGGGCCCGGCCCCGACGTCCTTGACATCATGGCTCGGCTCGTTCCGCTCGGACGCCGATAGATTCGACAGCAGGGGCCCGGTCAAGGATGCCGGGGCCCGGCGCAGACAAGGGAATGGAAGCGCTGGAAGAGAACAGGTCCACCGACGGGCGGGCACGCCGGGGTGCGGCCGGTCCGTCGTCGGGCCGGCAACGCCTCGTCCGCGCCGGATTCCTGCTGCTGCCTTTCGCCGTCCTGGTCGCTGCCGTCCTGTTCGAGACCTCGACCTCGACCTTGCAGTCCTGGATCCTGCATCGGGAAGCGGCGCGACTGACCTGGTCCATCGCGCCGGGACCGAGCGATCGGATCCGTTTTCCGACCACGGGACCGTTCGATCTCCGCCGGGGCTACGTCGGCCTCCCGGACATCACGAAGCGGCTCGAGGACCACAACTCGCGGATCGCCGCCCAGGCGCGGATGTCTCCTCCGATGCTCTCGCTGATGGACCACGGCCTGTACCCGGTCTATCCGGAGAAGACCCAGGCCGGCCTCCTGATCCTGGACCGGGAAGCGCGTCCCCTCTATCACACCAGCCTTCCCGAACGGGTCTATCCGTCGTACGACGCGATTCCGCCTTTGGTCGTGACCAGCCTGCTTTACCTGGAGAACCGGGCCCTGCTCGATCAGGGGCATCCGTTCCGCAATCCCGCCGTCGAGTGGGACCGTCTGATCAAGGCCACGCTCGATTTCGCCCTGAACCACATCGGGCTTCATCGGGCTCAGCCCGGAGGCAGCACCCTGGCCACCCAGATCGAGAAGTTCCGCCACTCGAACGAGGGCCGGACCGACACGGCCGGGGACAAAGTCCGGCAGATGCTGGAGGCGAGTCTCCGGGCCTATCGCGACGGCCGGAATACCCAGGGGGCCCGCCGGCGGATCATTCTCGATTACGTGAACTCGGTTCCGCTGGCCGCCCGTTCGGACTACGGCGAGATCCAGGGGCTGAAGGACGGACTCTGGGTCTGGTACGGCGCCGATCCCGCCCGGGTGGATCGGATCCTGGCGAGCCCGCTCGACGTCGCCGGAGCCGCCGCGTGGGGACCGGCGTTCCGGGAGGTCCTGAGCCTCTTCATCGCCCAGAGGCGCCCGAGCGAGTTTCTCCTCGGCGGTCACCACGGCCTGGATCGGGAGATCAACTCCAACCTGCGCCTCCTGGCACGCGCCGGAATGATCTCGCCGGAGGAGCGGGACGCGACTCTCCGCGCCCGGCTCGATTTCCGCCGCAGCTCAGTCTCGCGGATCCTGCCCTCGTTCGCCGAGGCCAAGGCGACCAACGCCATCCGCGCGCGTCTGCTCACTCTGACCGGCCTCACCAGCTTCTATGACCTCGACCGCCTGGATCTGACCGTCGCCAGCACGATCGACGCCGCGACCCAGAAACGCGTGACCCGCACCCTGGAACGGCTGCGCCTGCCTTCGGTGGCTGATTCGCTCGGGCTCCGGGGACCGCAGCTTCTGGTCCACGGCGATCCCGGCGGGGTGATCTACAGCTTCGACCTCTATGAGCACACGAACGGCGGCAACGTCCTCCGGGTGCAGGCGGACAACCTCAATCAGCCGCTCGACATCAACGAGGGAGTCAAGCTCGAGCTGGGCTCGACGGCCAAGTTGCGGACTTTGTGCAACTATCTGGGCATCATCGGCGATCTGCATGCCGACATGGCCGGCAAGCCCCGATCCGAGATCGCCCGGGGGGCCGTCCTGGACGACGATCCCATCCGGAAGTGGGCGGCGGGATTCCTCTCCACCTCCCCGGACACGACCTTGCCGGCCATGCTGACCGGCGCCCTCAACCGGACCTACTCCGCCAATCCCGGCGAAGCCTTCTATACCGGCGGCGGCCTGCACGTCTTCCAGAACTTCGAGCATCAGGAGGACGACCAGACCTATACGGTTCGGGACGGCCTGGTCCACTCGGTCAACCTCGTGTACATCCGGTTGCTGCGCGACATCGTCCGGTATTACCGCGACGAGCTTCCCGCCTGGCAGAACGGCATCCTCGAAACCGAAAGCAACCCGGAGCGGGCGGAATACCTGGCGAAGTTCGCGGACAAGGAGGGCAAGGAGTTTCTCTGGGGCTTTTACAAGAAGTACAAGGGCCTGAAACCGGACGAGCAGCTCCGCGCGCTGGTCGAGGGGATCCAGCCGACGCCCAAGCGGCTGGCGGTGATCTTCCGCACGGTGCGACCGGACGCGACCCTGGACCGGTTCACCGCCTTTCTCCGGGCATCGCTGCCTTCCGGCGCGCCTTCGTCCGAACTGACGGCGCAGCTCTACGACGAATATGCGCCGGGGCGCTTCGGTCTCGACGACCTCGGCTATCTCGCGCGGGTGCATCCGCTCGAGCTGTGGCTTCTCGAGTATCTGAACCAGCACCCGGGCGCAAACTGGAAGGATGTGTCCGACGCCGGCCGCGATCAGCGCCAGGAAGTCTATTCCTGGCTCTTCAAGAGCCACCGGAAGGCGGCCCAGGACAAACGGATTCGCGACCTGCTCGAAGAGGAGGCGTTCGAGAGGATCCATGACGCCTGGGTGAAGCTCGGCTATCCCTTCGATCGGCTGGTGCCGTCCTACGCCACCGCCATCGGGAGCTCGGCCGACAAGCCGGTGGCGCTGGCCGACCTCATGGGCATCCTCGTCAACGACGGCATGCGATATCCGCTGGAGCGGCTCGAACAGCTTCGTTTCGCGGAAGGAACGCCGTTCGAGACCGTCTTCGAAGCGGACGGCGCGCAGCCGGAGCGCGTGATGCGCCCCGAGGCGGCCCGATTGATCCGGAGCGCGCTCTTCGACGTGGTCGGCCAGGGCACCGCCATCCGGGCGAAAGGGGCCCTCACCCTGCCGAACGGCAGTGTCATCCCGATCGGCGGGAAGACCGGGACGGGAGACAACCGGTACGAGACCTTCGCGCCCGGCGGTCGGCTGATCTCCTCCAAGGTGATCAACCGCACGGCCACGTTCGTCTTCCTGATCGGGGATCGCTTCTTCGGCACCGTGACGGCGCACGTCAACGGCCCGGACGCGGCCGACTACGTCTTCACCAGCGCGCTCTCGGCGCAGCTCATGAAAGCCCTGGCGCCCGATCTCCTGCCGATGGTTTCGAAGCCGGCGGAACCAGGGAGCTGAGCCGGGCGACCGCCGCGAGGAAGCTCCGGGGATGGCAGCCGGCTGCCGCCCTCGCCGGATCAGGATCCGCCGGGCCGTCCAACTTCCGCCTTCACCGGATCAGGATCCACCGGGCCGTCCGGCTTCCGGACGGCGCGTCCATCCTCACCCAGTAGCTCCCGCTCGCCAACCCGTGCCCGCCCGTGGACTGGACGTCCCACTGGAACCGCCGCACGCCGGCGCCGAGTCCCGACAGGGTCCGTCGCGCCGCCTCCCGTCCCTGCGCGTCCAACAGGCGCAGCAGGACGTCGCCGCTCTTTGGCAACGCCAGGGTCAGGTTCATCACGCCAGTGCCCGGGTTCGGAAGCGCCTGGAGCGCGGGAGACGCCGGAGCCATCGCCACGGCCGAGACCGGACAGCCCGGGCGGACAACCGGTTCAGTCCGCCCGCAGGCCGTCGTCCACGATCCGCCGACGGAGACGGACCAGCCACTCTTCATGGGTCGTGGGCGTGGCAAGCTCGCGCGAGAGGTTCACGGTCTCCTGCATGGTCTGGACGTGCGATCGGCAATAGGGGCATTCGATGATGTGTGCTTCCAGCTCCCGGCAGGCTTCCCGTTTCAGCTCATCGTCCAGGTAGTCAGGCAGCACTCGCAGCAGATCCCGGCAATTCATCATGTCCTCAGCGGCCCCCCTTGGCGCTTTGTCTTTCCCGGAAGTAGCTCGACAGCCGGTCCCGGAGCAGGGTCCGCGCGCGATGCAGGCGCCACTTGACGGCGCCGATGGGCAGCTCCAGGGCCTGCGCGGCTTCTTCGTTGGACAGCCCGTTGATATCGCGAAGGATCACGACGGTTCGAAGGTCGATCGGCAGCGTTTCGAGGGACTCCTCAAGCACGCCGACCGCCTCGCGCTTGACCAGATCGTCCAGGGCGGAATCGGCCCAGTCGGCCAGGTCCATGGGAGTCCCGACCTCGCCGGCCTCCACCGCCTCCATCGGAAAGACCTCGGAGCGGCGCTTGCGCAGCTTCATCAGGGCCTGGTTGACCGCGATCCGATGGATCCAGGTGGTGAACCGGCTCTGGCCCCGGAACTCCCTGATCGCGGAAAGCGCCTTCAGGAACGCCTCCTGGACCACGTCCTCGGCGTCCTCTTCGCTCTTGACCAGGCGCAGAGCCAGACGGTAGATCGCATCCATGCTGGGAGCGGCCAGATCCCAGAATGCCTGCCGATCCCCATCCTGGGCTCGTTTGAGCAGTTCGGCTTCGTCTGCAGCGTCTCTCACCGGCATCCTCCCGTCGGAGGGAGTCTAGCACACAGGAACGCGCCGGGGCAGGCACCCGGCGATCTCGGCGCCCCGCGGCTCTCTGGATTTTCTCGGGCCCGCTTCCGTCCGGACTCATCAGGTGAGAGTCCGGTCCAGCCATGCTACCGTGCCACGCATGGAGGCCGAACACAACCTTCTCAACCCGGGCCACCGAAGGAGCCTCGTCCTTCCTCGTGCGATCCTCCTGATCATTCTCATCGTCGCGGCGTTTGGCTGCGGGCCGCAGGCCGATCGGCCCTGGAGGGCCCGCGAAGCCCGGCCGGGAGCCTGGAACGTGCTTCTGATCTCGCTCGACACGGTCCGGCCCGACCGGCTCCGGGCCTGCGGCGGCACCAGGGTTCCCACTCCGGGCCTGGATCGGGTCTTGGGTGACGGGTTTCTCTTCCGGCAGATGGTCACGCCGGCGCCGGTCACCCTCGCGGCCCACGCGAGCCTGTTCACCGGACAGAATCCCTGGCGCCACGGAGTGCGGGAGAACACCGAATTCGCGCTGCCGTCCGGCGCCTCGACCCTGGCCGGCTGTTTCCGGCAGTGCGGATACGAGACCGCGGCCTTCGTGGCCTCTTTCGTTCTGGGCGCGCGCTTCGGCCTGGCACAGGGTTTTGATTCGTACAGCGACCGGCTGGACGGGCCGGAAGCCGGCCTCGGACCGGGAACGGTGGAGATCCGCGGAGGCATCGAGGCGACGCGGGCGGGCCGCTGGATCCGCGACTACGCAGACCGCCGGAAGAGCGGCGCGACCGCCCGGCCGTTCTTCCTCTTCGTGCATTTCTACGACGCCCATGCTCCGTACCAGGCTCCCTCGCCCTTCGCCGAGATGTATCCGGATCGCCCCTACGACGGAGAGCTGGCCTACGTGGACCACTGCGTCGGCCAGGTCCTGGACGCACTGGAAGAGACGGGCGAAGCCTCGCGGACCCTCATCTGGGTCGTCAGCGACCACGGCGAGTCCCTGGGCGAGCACGGCGAGGCGACGCACGAGCTATTCATCTACGACGCCACCGTCCGCGTGGTCTCGCTGCTCAAGACCCCGCCCGCCGGAGGCCGGTTCGAGGCGGGCCGCCCGCGGCTGGTCATCGACCGGCAGGCCGGCTTGATCGACGTCGCCCCGACCCTCTGCGCGTTGGCCGGCATCCCGGATCGCCTGCCCGACCAGGACGGCCGGTCGCTTCTCCCCGCCCTTGAAGGCTCCCGGATGCCCGAGGATCCCCTTTACTGTGAAACCCTGAGCCCCTTCATCAGCTATCACTGGGCTCCTCTGCGCGGCGTCCGCACCCGGGAGTGGAAGTACATCCAGGCGCCGGCGCCGGAGCTGTACAACCTCGGCCAGGATCCCGGAGAGCTCAAGAACCTGGCGGCCGATCAACCGGAGGAGGCGGCCCGCCTGGCTGCGATCCTGCAAACGCTGGAGGGGCCACAGGCGGGCGCGGGAGCGGCGGCATCGCGCGCGCCGACGCCGGAAGAGCTCGAACGGCTGCGTTCGCTCGGTTACATCACGACCGGCGCCGAGCCGGCCGGCGCTTCGACGGCTCCGGGGCCCTCCGGAACGCGCGCGCTCCCCGATCCCAAGACCATGGTTGATTTCTTCAACGGCCAGTACGAGCAGGCGAAAGGCCTCCTCTACGCCGGTCGTTTCGAGGAGGCGGCGGCCGCCTTCCGGCGGGCCCTCACGGTCGACCCCTTGAACAACTCCATCCTTCTCTACCTGGCCGGCGCGCTCCGGCAGGCCGGCCATCCCGCCGAGGCCGCCCGATCCTACCGCGAAGCCGTGCGCATCGAGCCCCACTCGCCTCGCGGGTTCTTCGGCTGGGGGGAATCGCTCCTCGCGGAAGGCAACGCGGACAGCGCGGCCTGGGCCTTCCGGAAGTCGGTGGAGCTTCTGCCCGGTTCCCCCGATGGCTGGTCGAGTCTGGGCCTGGCGGAGTGGCTGGCGGGCCGGCGGGAGAACGCAGCCACGGCCTTTCGGACCGCCCGGTCGAACGGGGCCGATCCGGTTCCGGTGGAAGAATCCCTGGTCTGGATCTATCGGGAATCGGGCGATGCGGCCCGGGCCCAAGAGCATCTGGAAGCGCTGGCGCATCTGCTCGGAACAAGCGAAGAGGAAGCGGAGCGGCGTCTCCCCGACCGCGCCTCGCTGCAACATCGCGCCCGGCCCGAAGGCTCGTCGTGAACGGACTCAGGCCCGGGGATCCGGAAAGTGGTCCCGGACTCGCCGCCGAGGTCCCGGAGCTCGATTCGAAGCGCTTTCTCCTCCTGCCGCTGGCGCTCGCCGCCATCCTCCTCGTGCCGTTCCGGTCCTATCTCACGGACGACACCTTCATCTACTTCCAGTTCGCCCGGAATCTCGCGCACGGAAAAGGGTTCTCCTTCAATGCCGGATCTCCCGTCTACGCCTTCACCAGTCCGCTGTGGCTTCTCCTGCTGGTTCTGGCGGAACGGCTGGGCGCCGCGGCGGTCCTCGCGTCGAAGATCCTGGGAGCGGCGTTCGCCGGCCTGTCTCTCGTTGCCTTCCGGCGCCTGGCGAAGCAGATCATCCCAAGCGCCGGCGGACGGGCCGCCGCCTTGTTGACCTTCGCCCTCAACGTCTGGTTCCTGCGTTGGGCGCTTTCCGGGCTGGAGACGCCGCTGGCGGTCTTTCTCGTCCTGGCGGGCATGGCGGCCTGGATGGAGGAGAAGGAACGCGACGCCTCACCCGGCTGGTCGGCGCTCGCGTTCGGCCTGGCCGGGCTGTCGCGTCCGGAATGTCTCGGGATTCTCCCGCTGGCCGCAGCCGATCTCATGCTCTCGGGCGCGCCGCGGCGCGGGCGTAAGCTCCTCCGGCTGGCCGGAGGCGCGGCGATTTCGCTCCTGCCCTGGATGCTGTACGCGCAGCACGCCTTCGGGCAGATGCTTCCCGTGACCGTCTTCGCCAAGGGCGGATCGCTGAAGCCGAGCCTGGCCGCGCAGGCCAGGACCTTCCGGAAGATCGCGATGGTCCTGACCGCCTCGACCGCCTTCGAGATTCCGATCATGGCCGCCGCGATCCTGGTCCCGGCCGGATCGCACCTGCGGCCGCCTCTTCGCCGGTGTTTTCTTCCTCTGGCCTGGATGCTGGCGCTTCCGGCTCTGTACATGGCTCGAGGCGCCACCCTGGTTTCGCGCTATCTCCTTCCGGCGATCGGCCTGATCGTCCTCTTCGGGTTCGCCGCCCTGGATCATCTGCGGGCCCGGCTGGCGCCGGGCGACAAGCTTCGGGCGCGCGCCCCCGCGTTTCTTCTGCTCGGTGCGGGCGCGCTCAATCTCGCGGTGCTGGGCGCCGCCGCGATTCCTTCCGCCCGCTCGTTCACCCGCGGCCTCCACGAGTCGTTGATCCCGATCGGCATCTGGTTGAACCGGAACACGGCCCAGGGCGCCACCGTGGCGGTCGCCGACATCGGAGCGATCGGCTACTTCTCCGAACGCGAGGTGCTGGACCTCTACGGGCTCGTTTCGCCCGCGATCGTGCCGATCTTCCGGACACGGTCGCTCGACGAGGAGGTGGAAAGCCTGGCCTTCGCCGCCGCCGGCCGGCCCGACTATCTGGTGGATCGTTACCCGGCGCCCGATCGGTTCGGCACTCTCGGGCTGGAACCGGGCGTTCTCGAACCGGTGTTGACACGCCGCCTGGGGGGACTCGGGATCGGCCAGAGAACGGATCAGTTCTACACACTTTATCGCATCCACTGGGATCGGTATCGACCCGGCCCGATGGCCGCCGATCCCCGGTCCGGAGCGCTCAACCCAGCTTGGGCGGGGTTTCCGCGATCCGTTCCGGATCCGGCGTTCGAGCGGGCGCAGGCCGTCCGGAATGCGGCCGGAAGCTCCCCGGCCAGACGACTCCCCCCGAAACGATCATCTTGACCGCCTCGTCGACGGTCAGCCCCGCCGTCTCCACGTCGGTCGCGGGAAGGACGAGAAGATATCCGGTGGTCGGGTTCGGCGTGTGCGGCATGAAGACCGCGACCTGGCGGACTCCCTCCGGCGAGAGCATTTCTCGCGTCACGAACCCGATCGCCCGGACCCCGGAGCGGGGAAACTCAAAGGTGACGACCCGCTTGAATCCGAAGCTGTCGGGGTGGGAGACGGCTTCCATGATCTGTTTGCTCGAACCGTAGACGTCCCCGATGAGGGGCAGGCGCAGGATGAAGCGCTCCGTCCAGGCCACCAACGTCCGGCCGACCAGATTCGAGGCGATGAGCCCGACCAGATACACGAGAAGGAGCGTGGCCAGAAGCCCGACCCCGGGGACCCGCCGGTGCATGACGTGGTGCACGATCGGGCGGAGCCAGCCGTCCAGCAGGTTGAAGACGAATCGGACCACCCAGAGCGTGATCAGGATCGGAGCAATCACCACGAGTCCCGTGATCATGCGCGAGCGAATGGACCGCCCGGCCTCGCGAAATAGCCCACTGATCCGCGCCACCGACCTCTCCTCCGTTCGTCCGAGCGATTCTTCGACACTGCCGGCCCGCCGAACGAGTGATTTCCGCTCCAGTCGAAACTACGGCCGGCGCCGGCGTCAACCGGTATTCTCGCCGCGGCGCCGATCGAAGCTGTCTCCCCGATGGTTCCGGGCCGTTTCCCGCCGATTTGACTCTCCGGATCCCAAGGGCTAGGATTTATCCAGTGTTGGTGTCGAACGGTCCTGGTGAGACTCGGGGGGGCCTCATGACGGCAGAGGAAACCAACGCCGGCGCGGCCGCGCCGCACTCTCCGGAGGCGCGCTCTCTGGTGCAAGCCTTCCGCGAGGGCGAAGCGGTCTTCCGCGAGCTCATGGAGCGGGCCACCATCGCGATCGTGATTGCCGAACCCGCCGGACGTATTGTCGAGAGCAATGCGGCCGCAGGGGACCTGCTGGGATACTCCCGCGAGGAGTTCTGCGATCGCTCCATCCAGGAACTGGCGGATCAAAACCGGCTCGACCGGGTGCAGAGCTACCTCCGCCGGGTCACGGCCGGCGAGCCGGTGTTTCTGGCGGCCCGCGTCCGGCGCCGGGACGGTGTCATGATCCTGGCGGATATCGACGGCGGCCTCCTGCCCGACGGCCGTCTGCTGGCCCTGATCCGGAAGGTCGAGGACACATTTCCGGCCGACTCGGAGCTGCGCCGAAGGAACGCCATCCTCGAGGCCGTGGGGTTCACCGCCGACCACGTTCTGCGTGCCCAGAAATGGGACGAGGACATCGGAGCGTGTCTCGAACGGCTCGGCCGCGGCGCCGCCGTCAGCCGGGCCCACATCTACCGCAACGAAGACGCCCCGAACGGCAAACTGTGCCTGGTCCTCGTCGCCTCGTGGGCCGATCCGGATCTCGACCCTCGGGTCGGGTACCGGGAAATCAACGCCATCGACCTCACGCACCCGGGGCTTGAGGGGCTGCGGCAGATCCTGGCGCACGGCGGCGCGTTGCGCCAGCCGCTGGGCGAATATGGCCCGGAGGCCCAAGCCTATTTTCGACAGCGCGGGCTGCGATCGGTCCTCATGGTCCCGATCTTCATGGAGCATCAATGCTGGGGCGAGATCGGCTTCTCCGAACTCGTCCGGGAAACGATCTGGACTCCGCTGGAGGTGGAAGCGCTTCGGGCCGTCGCCAGCATTCTTGGAGCTGTCATGGTGCGCAACCAGGCGCGGGAACACGGCCGCGCCAGCGAAGAGAAATACCGCACCCTGGTGGAGGGCGCGAATCAGCCGATCGTGCAGGTGGATGAAAGCGGCATCTTCCGCTTCGCCAACACCGCGGCCAACCGGCACCTCGGCATGGAACATCCGGGACTCGTCGGACGGAGCATGTGGGAGGTCTTTCCCCGGGAGGACGCGGACCGGCAAATGCGGACCGTGCGCGGCGCGATCCGCGACGGATCCATGATCGTGGCGGCCCGGCCCACCACCGTTCGGGGTGAGTCGCGCTGGTACGAATCGCGGATCCAGCCCCTCGAGTCTCCGCCGGGCGACCCCCCCTCCGTCCTGATCATCACGGCGGACATCACGGAGCGAAAGCTGGCCGAGGAGAAGATCGAATCGTACCAGGATCGGCTGCGGTCTTTGACCTCCGAGCTGGCCCTGACCGAGCAGCGCGAACGCCGGCAGCTCGCCTCCCGGCTGCATGATCGCATCGGCCAATCGCTGGCCTATGTCCGCTTCAAACTGGGAGCCCTGCGCAAGGAGGCCGCCGGCCTGCCGCTCGAGGCGCAACTCGCAGAGGTCGGTCTCCTGATCGATTCCACGATCGCGGACACCCGCGACCTGACCTTTGATCTCAGCCCGCCGATCCTGAACGAGCTGGGGCTGGAACCGGCTCTGGACTGGCTGGTCGAACGATTCCGGCAGCAGTATGGCGTTTCCGCCGTCTTCCGCGACGACGCCCTGCCCAAACCGATCGGGCCTGATCTGCGGGGATTGCTCTTTCAGGCCGTGCAGGAGCTGCTCATGAACGTAGCCAAGCACTCAGGAGCCCGGCGCGTGCTGGTGTCCATCCGGCGCCGGGAGAAGAACGTGATGATCGAGGTGCGGGACGACGGCATCGGATTCGACGCGACCGAAACCTCCACGGCCCGGGGGTCGGGGTTCGGCCTCTTCAACATCCGGGAACGCCTGGCGCAGATCGGCGGACGGATGGAGCTGCACTCGAGGCGCGGCGCGGGAACCCGTGTCGTCCTCTTCGCCCGCTGCGCGAGGGCCCGGCGGAGGCGGAGTCATGACCACCGCGATCCTCCTGGCAGACGACCACTGCATCATGCGGGAAGGGCTCCGATCCATGCTCGAAGCCCAGCCGGGATTCCAGGTGGTGGCGGAAGCCGACAACGGGCGCATGGCCGTTCAGCTCGCAAGCGAACGGCGCCCCGACGTGGTCATCATGGACATCAGCATGCCCGACCTGAACGGCATCGAGGCGACGCGCCAGATTCTCGCCGCGACTCCCCTGGTTCACGTGATCGCGCTCTCGATCCACTCGGACCGCCGGTTCGTGCTGCAGATGTTCAAGGCCGGGGCCGCCGGATACCTGCTCAAGAACTGCGCCTTCGAGGAGCTGACCCGCGCCATCCGCATCGTGATCGAGGGTCAAACCTACGTGAGTCCGGCGATCGCGGGCATCATGGTGACCGAGGCCAATCGCGGTTCTGCTCCCGAGGTTCCGTCGGTCCGTGCGCTCTCGCGCCGCGAACGGGAGGTGCTGCAGCTCATGGCCGAGGGCCGGACGACCAAGGAGGTCGCCGCGCGCCTGCGCGTCAGCGCCAAGACCGTCGAATCGCACCGCAAGCATCTGATGGAAAAGCTGAACCTGAACAGCGTTGCGGAGTTGACCAAGTACGCCATTCGCGAGGGGCTGACGTCCCTCTGATCTCCGGCGCCGCCGCCGGGCCTGAGGCATCAGGAATTCCGAAGCCGGTTATCGGGAGAGTCCTGATTGTTGGTTGCTGAACCTGGGCTATTCTGTTGTGGTGGGACGTTGCAGGACGTCCGGTTCGCTGAAACGCCGACAGGAGTGGAAAGCGAGGAATCAGCTGAGATAACGATCGCTCCGCACCGATCTTGCTCGCGAGATCGACAGTCCAGGACAGGCAGTGCATGTTGGGGCCAATGGCCCTCAGCCGATTCGCCAGGGGCGGTCGCCCGGTGACCGCCCCTCGGTTTTAATCAGGATGCCGTTGCCGGCGCCACGTCGCCCCGATCGCGAGCCCAGGCCAACTCGATCGCCATCGTGACCAGAAGCGCCCCCGCGCCCACAAGATACGGAGCGAGAAGGCTTCCGGTCGCCTGGGCCAATCCGCCCCCGAGAAACGGGAGCATGAAGGTGCCGGTTCCGAGAAGGCCCTCGTGGATCCCGGTGCTTCGACCCCGTCCCCGCACGTGGTAGAGCGAGTAGTAGATGCTGCTCGAGTAGCTCAAACCGAGTCCCAGACCGATTCCCGGCGCGGTCGCCCAGATGAGGAAACGCGTTCGCAGAAAGACGAGCAGCGCCAGCGAAACGAGACCGAGCGACTGTGCGACCAAGAGCGGCCACGATCGGAAATGCCAGCCGGCCCAACGCGCCAGGAAGATGAAGGCGAGGGTCTGGAAGAAGTAGATCAGGCCCAGGAAGATCCCGAAATCCTGCCCGGTCAGCCCGATCGAGAGCAGGAGCTTGGGATAGTGATAGTTGAGGATGGCCCCGATCCCGAAGAAGGTGAAGTTGGCGAGCCAGCCGATCCGTCTCCAGGAAGAGCCGTGCCTCGCCCGATCCAGGGCGCCGGAAGCTCCCGCGCCGAGCCGGCTCTCGGACCAGTCCGCGTGAGGCCGAACGTTGGGCAAGAGCACCGCCACGACGACGGCCAGGACCGCGGCCAGCACAAAGACCGGCTGACTTCCGCGGCGAGCCAGGATGATCCCGCCGATGAGGAATCCGAACATCTTCCCGGTCGACCAGGAGACGTTGAAACCTCCGAGATTCCGGCGAAGCTCCCCTTCCGGCCGGGCCTCTCCCACCGCAGCCTGGAGTCCGGGCCAGAACAGGCCGTTGGCGACGCCCAGGAGGGGCATGAACGCCATCAGGAGCGGCACGGACCGGGCGGCAAGGAACGCGAGAGATGCGCCGGCGCGGAGCCACGCCCCCAGGCGGGCCATGGCCATCCTGGGTCCGCGGTCGGAGAGCCGGCCGAAGAGGAGCGCCGCCGCCACGTACACGCCCGATCCGAGCACGGCGAGGAACCCGAGCTGCAGGGACGACGCGTGGAGCTCCGCGGCCTGAAGGGGTATGGCGGTCAGAAGGAGGTAGAAGGAGCCGTCCATGAGAAGACTGGCGCCCCAGAGCCGGGCGAGAGGATCGGGACGGCGCATGATTCGCGGCCGAGGCGCGCTATTCGAGTCCGGCGGAACGGAGCTTGTTCCGGGCGGTGTCCGCTTCGTCCGCATTCGGATACTGATCAATCACCGCCTTGAGATAGCGGCGGGCGGACGCCTTGTCTCCGAGCTGGAGGTACGAATATCCGATCTTGAGCAACGCCGCCGGCACCTTGTTGCCGCGGGGATATTGGTCCACGACCTTCTGGAACTCCTGAACCGCCGAGGTGAAATCCCGCTGGGCGTAGAAGCACTCTCCGATCCAGAACTGCGCGTTGTCGGAGAGGTCGGTCGATGGATTCCGCCGCAGATACTCGCGGAAGCCGAGCACGGCCAGGGAGTAGTTGCCGCGCTGGTAGTCGAGATAGGCCTGATCGTAGAGCTTCCTGGCGTCGGCCGCGGCCATCGCGGCGTTCGCGGTCGTGTCGGCGGAACCCGGCCCAGAGCCGGTCGAATCGCCGCCGGAAGCGTCACCCGGGTTCATGAACTGGCCCGAAGCGCCGGCTGCCGGCCCCGTCTCCGAACCCGGTATCGCCGCTGATCCGGGCATCGGCGCGCTGGTTGTCCCGGAAGTCTGCATGCCGGCTCCCGGAACCGGGTTTCCGCGTTCGCCGGGCACGAATGCCCCGCCAGCGCCCGGCGCCACCGCGCCGCCCGCGACCGGCGCGCCGGGATTCGAAGGCGCTCCCGACTGGGGTGGCGCGCCACCCCAATAGCGGGCACCGGGGGAGTACCCGGTATGCGATCCCAGGGCATCGTGGAGCTGCGAGTCGATGGCGAGAAGGCGGCCGTTCAGGTCGTCGAAGCGACTCGCCTGCTCCGCCTTGATGCTTCGAATCAACGTCGCTTGATCTTCTACGAGTTTCTCGAGCGTGGCGATCCGCTTCTCGAGCAGCGCCTGCTGCTGGCGGATCGCCTCGTTGTCCCGGGCCGTGTCTTCCACGGTTATCGGTTGCCGGAGGACCTGCTGCCCGTAGCATCCTCCGAGACCCACAGCGGCGACGGCCAGAGCCCACAGGGGCGATCGCATCCCAATCCTCCGCGAAGGCCGGTCCCAGATGAGACCCGCCGATCCAGGGAGCGGAAACAACCGGCCGGGGCGCCTACTTCTTGACGAAATGGACGCGACGGTTGAGAGCCCAGGCCGATTCATCGTGGCCCTGGGCGAACGGACGCTCCTTGCCGTAGGAAATGGTGCTGATACGCGTGGAATCGACCCCGTACTGGATCAGGTAGCCCTTGACCGCTTCGGCGCGGCGCTGGCCCAGCGCGAGGTTGTACTCGATGGTGCCCCGCTCGTCGCAGTGCCCCTCCAGAAGCACGGCGACGTCCTTCCCGGTCACAAGCAGCTTCCCGTCGGTGTCCAGCGTGGCCCGCGCGTCATCGCGGATGTTCGACTTGTCGAAGTCGAAGAAGACGTCAGTCAGCTCGACCGGGGCCGGCGTCTCCACCGGAGGCGCGACCTTGGTCTCGACAGGCGGGGGCGGCGGCGCCGGAGCCGGCGCCGGAGCAGCCGCACTGGTGGCCGGCGGCGGCGTCACGACGGCTTGCGGATGCCGAGAGCAACCCGGAACCGCTGCCAGCAGAACCACAGTCCACAGGAGAGA
Source organism: Candidatus Eiseniibacteriota bacterium (assembly GCA_963833505.1). Classification (GTDB taxonomy): domain Bacteria; phylum Eisenbacteria; class RBG-16-71-46; order CAIMUX01; family CAIMUX01; genus CAWHYG01. Next base: position 385,277 of record CAWHYG010000006.1, read on the forward strand.
CGTCCCGCTCCATATCCTCAGGTTCATGTCCGAAAGACTCCTTCCTGCCCTTCCGGGCTCTCCTCAAGCTTGATCCCGCCCTCAATCCGGCGACAGAGGCGGAGACCAGGCGGGATTGTATTGATTCCCGCTGGACCAGGTCAACTGACGAATCCCGGACCCATCCGCAGCCATGATGAAGATCCTCCGCACGCCGTTCTGGTCCATCGAGAAGGTGAGATGTCGCCCGTCGGGCGCCCAGTGGGGATTCTCATGATTGGCGCCCCCTCCCGTCAGCCGCCGGAGATCGGTGCCGTCCGGGCGGATCGAACAGATGTCGAAGTTGAGCGGATCGATCAACGCCACGAACAGGATCCGGTCCCCTTTGGGCGACCAGTCCGGCGAATCGCAATGCTTCGAGATGAAGGTCAATCTGCGGACGTTGGTGCCGTCCGCGTCCATCACGTAGACCTGCGGTTCGCCCGAGCGATCGGAGGTGAAGGCGATCTGATCTCCTTTCGGATTGAAGGCGGGAGCGGTGTCGATCGCAGGGGATATGGTCAGGCGCCTCGGGTTCTTTCCCGAAACATCCAGCAGATAGATCTCCGAGTTGCCTTCAAAGGACATGCTGACCGCGAGGGCCTGACCGTCGGGACGCCAGCAGGGGGCCGAGTTCATGCCCGACCGGTCCGAGATGATCCACAGCTTCTTCGTGACGAGATCGAGCCCGGCCAGATCAGGACGGCCGCTGGCGAAGGTCGTGAAGGCGAGGTCGCGGCCGTCGGGGGACCACGCCGGAGACACGGCGATCGACCGCAGGTTGGTGACCATCTCCACCCTCGACCCGTCGGAGTCGACCAGATAGACCTCCTTGTTGCCGGTGGCGTCCCCCACGTACGCGATCCGCGTCTCGGCCGCCCCGCGCTCGCCGGTGAGATAAAGCACGATGTCGTCGGAGAAGGCGTGAATGTTCCAGCGGTCCGGCGGATCGCCCAGGGTATAGGTGCGCGCGAAGATCATCTTGCCGGTGGCCGGGTCGGTGAGCTGCCCCTCGAGCACGACGCGATCGCCGTGCTTGTGCACGACTCCGGTCGCCACGGCCCGCGGCAGGTTTTTCCGGCCGGCGGAGTCCGAGGGCGCGGCCTGGAAGAACGGCGTCCGCTCGACCTGGAAGAAATCGCTGAACTTCAGATCCTGGACGAGGACGTCCTCGCAGGATTCGCCGGTCAGAAGGAGGCGGCGGGGCACGTCCTGATAGGTCCAGTCCTGCACCTTGAGGTCGGACTTGAACAGCGTTCCTTCCCGGATGACCAGGGGAACCTCCTCCTGGCCGAAGGCGGACACTGTTCCCAGGAGCAGGAGACCCAGGAGGCCGAGAGCCGTTCTTCGCACGAGATCCCTCCTTCCAACCCGAGACTTTTCCGGCGCCTTCCGGACTAGGGACTGTAGATGAAACGCAGGTGAATGATGAGGTGATCCCCCGAGTAGCCTTCCGGCAACGGGGGAAGCGGCCTGGCCTGCTCCAGAGCGCGCAGGGCGGAGGTGTCGAACAGGTTCGATCCCGACGGCTCCTCCACATGGTACGCGGAGATGCTGCCGTCCCGCTCGATCCGGAACCAGATGACGGCGGAGATCTCCCCTTCCCCCGGCTCCAGCGCGGACGAGGGTTCCCAGTAGCTCGCGATCTTGTCCTGGATGATGCCGAGATAGTACGAATACGGCAGCACCGGGCCCTCGATGTTCATCTGCATCATGCCGTGCAGGTCGCCCACCGCCGGGAGATTCGTCCGGATCACGTTGGAGGAGTCGGCGCTCCCCTTGAGCGGCAGGTTGGGCTCTGGCTTCGCGGTGCCGGATGCGTCGGAGTGGTCGCCCGGCGTTTCGACCGGCTGAGTCGCGGTCTCCGCCTGCTTGGGCTCGGGTGGTTTGGGGGGCGTGAGTTTCTTCTCCGCCGGCTTCGGCTCGCGAGGCAGGGGCACGATCTCCTTGGGCGCAGCCGGATGCAATCGCTGCATCAACCCGCGGGAAGGAGCCGGCAGGCTGACCAGGGTGACCGGAATGCTGGGAATGGGCTCGGGCACGCTGAACCGCGGCCGCGCCAGCACGGTCGCGCCGATGAGAAGAAGCGCGTGCGCGGTCACGGAGGCGGCCAGCGGGCGCGCGCGGCCGCCTCGAAACGGACCTTCCCGAGCCCGGGACCGTTTTGGGCGCCCGGCTTTCTCCACGGCGGGCGTTCTGGATCCTGATTTGCTCATTCCCGATCGATCGCTCTTTCCGGATGGCCCTCGAGCCCCCAGCCCGCGCCGGGAGCCGGCTGAACGCGCAATCGCTGCACCGCCGCGGCGAGATCCATCAACCGGACCGCGGCCAGGTCGCCTCGCAGATCCCGATCAAAACCGTCGAGCCGCCGGGCGTTCCACTCGTGAGCGTACGCGGCCTCGAGCCCGGCGATCGAGAGGGATGACATCCGTGAACCCGCGTCAAACGCCCCTGCCGCGGGCGCGGAATCCCGTTGCGTCTCTCCCGTACTTCGCGAGCGACCCGGGTATTCCCGCAGGGCCCATCCCAGAACCCGCCCGAGGAAACGGCCCTGGGAGGCGTCCCGCAGCGATTCCATCCCGCTGAGATCCAGGGGCACTCCGCCCACCAGGAGCCGGCGCGCGTCGAGAGCCTTGATCCGCGGATCCCCGGGCGGCCCGCCGGGCAGCAGCCGATCCCGGCGGGTGGCCAGAAGAAGCTCCTCGACCGCTTCAGAGGCGACCGGAGCGGCCGGGCGTTCCACCGCGATGCGCCGGGCTTCCTCGGTTCGATCCTGCGGGCGGTAGGTGTCGAGGAAGAGCACGCGGTCCGCCACCCGGAAGTACTCCCCCGAGCCTCCGATGACGAGCACCGAGGAAACGCCGAGTCCCTCGAAGAGCGCCCGGGCCCGATCCAGGAAGGGGATGATGGGCTCCTGATCCGTGCGGATGAGTCGTTCCATGAACGCGTCCCGGATCATGAAGTTTGTGGCCGAGGTGTCCTCGTCGATCAGGAGGAGGCGCGAGCTGGCCTGGATCGCCTCGAGGATGGCGGCGGCTTGCGAGGTCGAGCCGCTGGCGTTGTCGGTCGTGAAAGCCGCGGTGGAACGATGGAAGGGCAGATCACGAATGAAGGGGCGCAGATCCGCTCCGGTCACGGCGCGCCCGTCCTCGGCCCGCACGCTCTGCGCGTCGCGGCGCACGGCCATCCGTTCGCGCCCGTCCCCGGGAACGTGCGGATGAACCGCGGCGGCGAGCGCGCGAAGCAGGGTGCTCTTGCCGTGGAAGCCTCCGCCGCACAGAAGCGTGACGCCGGGGGTGACCGCCATCCCCTCGATCCGGCCGCCGTGCGGCAGCGACACGGCGGTCGTAAACCCCGGAGGGGATTCAAAGGGCACTACCGGCTCCTCCGAGAGCGGACGGTCGTCGTTGCCCGCCCGCCTCGCCAGGCGCGAGCCGTCGGCGATGAAGGCGATCCAGCCTCTCGCTTCCAGCTCCTCCTGCAGGAAGGCGAAGTCCTCGACCGTATCGGCATGGCGGCGCAGCGCCGCTTGATCGAGGCTTCCGGATCCAAGGGCCTCGACCGCCAGCCGTTCGGGAAGATGGAGGAGAAGCCCGGCGGCTTCGCGGCCGAGGATCCGCCTGCCGCGCGCGGGAAGGTCGACTTGCAATCGGATTTCGAGGTGGTCCGGCCGCAGAAGGACCGTGCTTCGATCCAGGACCTGCTGCCCGTGGGCGTCGATGGCGGCCTCCGGCCGCGGGCCCGACCGGCGCGCACCGGTCTCCAGCCAGCGGCCGATCCAGCGTCCGAGAAAATCGCGCGCGCCGACGGCGCGGGCCGAGTTCCGATCGACCAGGCCGGGAACGCGAGCGCCCTCGCCGCCTTCCAGGGCCCCCCAGGACGCGTCGAACGCGGTGGAGGCGTAGGGAATCAAGAGCCGCAGCCTGGACGGGCCGGCGAACGGATCCGGTTGCACGCGGTGAAGCTCGATGCAAAGGCTGTTCAGCAGATAGGAGCCCAGGAGATCCCGGTAGGCCGGGTAGGGCCCGCCGTCCAGGCGCCGGCACCAATCCTCCAGGAACTCGCGGGATCGGGCCGGTCGCCCGCCGCTGGACATGGGCTGTTGCATCCTCTCTCCGGTCGTCGCGGCGGCGGTTCGTGGAACGCGCGGTCGCTGCGCCTGACGGTTCTTCCCTGAACGGAACGGATCATAAGACGGCCGCGACGCAGACGCACTCCGGAACGCCTTGCGTTAGACTCGCGCAGGCATCGGCGCACAAGGGCTCGAGGCGCTGTTCGGCGCTGCTGCGCTGCATGAACGGCGGTTCAGGCCCTTGCGCTCCGAGGCCGGAGCGGACCATGGAGGAGCGGGGCGTGCGGAGTGCGGCGGGAGCGCACGCCAGTGCGCGAAGCCGCGCGGAGCAGCCCCCGACGACCGGTCCGCGAAGGCGTCGGCGCGCAAGGGCTTGAGGCGCTGATCGGCGCTGCTGCGCTGCATGAACGGCGGTTCAGGCCCTTGCGCTCCGAGGCCGGAGCGGACCATGGAGGAGCGGGGCGTGCGGAGTGCGGCGGGAGCGCACGCCAGTGCGCGAAGCCGCGCGGAGCAGCCCCCGACGACCGGTCCGCGAAGGCGTCGGCGCGCAAGGGCTCCGAGGCGTTGATCGGCATTGCTGAGGCGCATGAACCGCCGCAAGAGATCGGCTCAAGAGATGGAGGGAACGATGAGCGCTCCGATTCGCGTCGCGATCTTCGGTCACGGGTTCGCGCGCACGGTCATCCTGCCGTGCTTGCGGCACGTGGAGGGAATCCGTCTCGCCGGCCTCTCGAGCCCCGGAGTGGATGCCGTGCAGGCCACGGCGAGGGAGTACGGAATCGAGGTGGCGGCGGCCGATCATCGCGAGGTGCTGGCCGCGGCCCACCCCGACCTCGTCTTCGTGGCGACGCCTCCCCATCGTCACGCCGAGATGTCGATCGACGCTCTCCGGGCGGGCTGCCATGTCGTCTGTGAAAAGCCGACGGCGCTGACGGCGCAGGAAAGCGGGCGCATGCTCGAGGTCTCGAGGTTCCATCCCGATCGGATCGCGCTCATCGATCACGAGCTGCGGTTTCTCCCGACCCGCCGGGCGCTGCGGCGGCTCATCCAGGATGGCCGGTTGGGAACGATCCTTCACGCCCAGGTCCTCTTGCACTCTTCCGGACGGCGCGATCCCGGGCTTCCCTGGAACTGGTGGAGCGACCAGGATCAGGGCGGCGGCGCGCTCGGCGCCATCGGCTCGCATGCCATCGACGCCCTGCGCTCCCTTTTCGGGGAGATCGAATCGGTGCGCGGAATGCTCGCGACCTTGATCCCCGAACGGCCCGATCGCGCTTCGGGAATGCCCCGTCGGGTGACCTCCGACGACTTCGTCGCGGCCTGGCTGCGCTTTTCTTCGGGGCTCCTGGCCACCATCGAGATCTCGATGGTGGAGGGCGAGCGGGTCCACCGCATCGTCGTGGCGGGCACGGAAGGCGCGGCCCGGCTGGAGGAGCAGCGGCCGCTCCTGGCGTCCTTCGGGCGCGGGCCCTTCGAGGAGGTGACGGCCCCGGACGATCTTCCCGCGTCCACCGATCTCGGGATCCCCGACACCGACTGGGCTCGCGCGTTTCTGCGCCTGGCCCGGGAGACCGTCGCGGCGATCCGCGCTGGCGACGTCGATGTTCCCGGCGCCGCGACCTTCGAGGACGGCCACAGGAACCAGCTCGTTCTCGATGCCGTCCGCCGATCGGCGGAGACCGCCCGCTGGGTGCCCATCGAGGCCGGAGCGTAGCGGCGGAGGGCGCCCATCGGTGCGCAAGGGCTCCGAGGCGCCGATCGGCGCTGCGGCGGCGCTTGACGGGCGATCACCGCCGTTGCGGCGCTTGAACAGCCGTCCACGCCCTTGCGCACCGAGGCCGGAGCGGACCATGAAGGAGCGGGGCGTGCGGAGTGCGGCGGGAGCGCACGCCAGTGCGCGGAGCCGCGCGGAGCAGCCCCCGACGACCGGTCCGCGAAGGCGTCGGTGCGCAAGGGCTCCGAGGCGCTGATCGGCGCTGCGGCGGCGCTTGAACGGCCGTCCACGCCCTTGTGCACCGAGGCCGGAGCGGACCATGGAGGAGCGGGGCGTGCGGAGTACGGCGGGAGCGCGCGCCAGTGCGTGAAGCCGCGCGGAGCAGCCCCCGACGACCGGTCCGCGAAGGCGTCGGCGCGCAAGGGCTCCGAGGCACTGATCGGCGCTGCGGCGGCGCTTGAACGGCCGTCCACGCCCTTGTGCACCGAGGCCGGAGCGGACCATGGAGGAGCGGGGCGTGCGGAGTGCGGCGGGAGCGCGCGCCAGTGCGTGAAGCCGCGCGGAGCAGCCCCCGACGACCGGTCCGCGAAGGCGTCGGCGCGCAAGGGCTCCGAGGCGCTGATCTGCGGTGATCACTCCTCGAAGAGGTTCCCCGGCGACAGGATCCTCTTCGGATCGAGCGACTGCTTGACCGCCAGCATCCCCTGGTAGAGCCACGACGGATAGAGCGCGCGATAGAGCGGCACCTTCAGCTTGCCGAGCCCGTGCTCCGCCGCCAGGGTCCCGCCCAGCTCGATCGCGCGGCGCGCCATCTCGCGGGCCGCGCGCCCCGCCCGGGCCAGCGCTTCCGGATCCTCCGCCAGCAGGTTGAAGTGCGGATGCCCGTTGCCCACGTGCCCGTAGGCGATGTGATACCCGCCGAACAGCTCGGCGATGATCCGGTAGGCATCCTCGATCATGACCGGAAGGTGCTCGAGCGGCACCGCGAAATCGGTGGACACCTTCCGCCCGCCGGATAGGACGGCGCGCGCGCCGCGTTCGTTCATCTCCGACGGAAGCGCGTGACGCAACCTCCGGAGCTCCTTCTGCTCGGCAGAGGATGGGGCGACGATCGTCTCATCGGCCAGGCCGCCGGCCTCCTCGATCGCGCCGACCCATCGCTCCATCGCGTCGAGGGCCAGGTCGGGTTCCACCTCTTCCTCGAAGAACACGGCGGCGCCGGCGTTCTCGGGTATGCGGAGCGCCCCCGCCTGGGGACGGATGATCCCGAGCGATCCATGGTCGAAGAGCTCGAGGCAGCGCGGTTGACACCGCCCTTCCCGGCGCGATCGATCGGCGTCCATCACGAACCGGATCGCGTCGCGCCAGCCGCCGAAAAAGGCCATCGCGCCGAAGAACCCGGGCGGAGGGGGCAGAAGGTCGAGCTCGATCCGCGTGACGACGCCGAGCGTGCCCTCGCTGCCGATCCAGAGATCAACGGGATTCTGGAACCCGAAGTACCCGGTCGAGGACTTGTTGGCGTCGCACCGCCGGATCTCCTGGACCGTTCCGTCCGCCAGCGCCACGCGGAGGGCGCGAACGTACGGGCGCGTGGGACCATAGCGATACGTGCGCGACCCGCTGGCGTTCAGGGCCACCGTGCCCCCGAGCGTGCACTCCTCCTCGCTCGTCGGATCGACCGGATAAAAGAGCTTCGCCTCCCGCACGAGGCGCTTGAATTCCGAGGTGACGATCCCCGGCTCGGCCAGGGCGAACCTGCGCTCCGGGTCCAGGTCGAGAAGGCGGTTCATCCTTTCGAGCGAGAGGACGATCCCGCGGGCCGGGACGGACGCACCCGTGGTGGAGCTGCGGAGCCCCTGCGGCGTCACCGGAATCCCGTGGGCCGAGCAGAGCCGCAGCAGGTCGGCCACCTCCTCCTCGCTCTCCGGGCGCGCCACCGCGTCGGGCACGCGCGAAAGACCCGAAGCGTCCGCGGCGTAGGCCGACGTGATTTCAGGATCAACGGTGACACGCGGATGCCGCGCCAGGGGATGAGGTTCCGTCATGTTCTTTCCGTTCAGGTCCGAGGCCCTCCCCGGATTGAGCCTGTTTTCCGTTCAGGTCCGACAGCCCGATTTCCGGGGCGAGCCTGTTGTCCGTTCAGGGCCGATAGCCCAGTTTCCGGGGCGAGCCCGTTTTCCGTTCAGGTCCGACGGCCCAGTTTCCGGGGCGAGCCTGTTTCCCGTTCAGGTCCGATAGCCCAGTTTCCGGAGCGAGCTCGCTCTGCGCCTCCACTCCTCCATGACCCGGACCCGGAGGCTGAGAAAGACCGGCCGGCCCAGGAACTCGTCGATCTCCCGGCGCGCTTCTTCCCCGAGCGTCCGGATGGCCTTTCCGCCCTTGCCGATCAGGATCGCCTTCTGGGACTCGTGCTCGACGAAGATCCACGCCTCGATGAAGTCCTTCGCTCCCGGGCGCTCGATGAACAGCTCCACCCGGACCTCGGCGGCGTACGGAATCTCCTTCTGGTAGAGCGCGAACAGGCGCTCGCGGATGATCTCGCCCACGAAGAAGCGTTCGGGCTGCTCCGCGATCTGGTCCGGCGGATACAAGGCCGGCCCCACCGGCAGGAACCGGACGAGCACATCGAGCAGCGCATCGACTCCGGTGCCGTTCAGGGCGGAGATGGGCACGAGCTCCTGAAAGAGCCCGGTGCCGTTCCAGGCCTCCAGCAGCGGGAGGAGGTTCTCCTTGGGCCGGACGATATCGACCTTGTTGAGGGCGAGCACGCGCGGAGTCTCCCGCGTGCGGATCAGATCGGGCACCCCGATCGGAGTCTCCGGATCCGCCAGAAAGAGGATGAGATCGGCGTCATCGGCAGCTTCGCGGGCCTCGCGCAGCATCGCCCGATGCAGCTCGTAGCGCGGTCTCATCAGCCCCGGAGTGTCCAGGAAGACGATCTGGAATCCCTCGGCGCTCAGGATGCCAAGGGTCTTGCGCCGGGTCGTTTGCGGCTTCGGCGTGACGATGGCAAGGCGTTCCTGGGTCAGCCGGTTCATGAGGGTCGACTTGCCCACGTTGGGGAGACCCGCGATGGCGACGTAGCCGGAGCGGAACGATCCGGACGCGGCCCCGTTTGACGCCGGTTCAGGCAATGCCATTTAACTCCCGACCCTGTGATCGCCTATACTTCTGCTCATGAGCGAGTCTCGTTACTTCCGGCGGGGCCTCGGCAACCGGGAAAAGGTCGTCGAGATCCTGCACGCCGACTACCACAGCGGGCTGGTCGAGCACTTCGTGTCCTCCGGCCACCGCTTCCGCCATGGGGACACCGAGCTGCGTCTGGCCCGCGAATTCGGGTTCTGCTACGGCGTCGATCGGGCCGTGCAGTACGCCTACGAGGCCCGCGATCGCTTCCCCGACCGCCGAATCTGGATCACCGGGGAGATCATCCACAACCCCGGCGTCAACCGCCACCTCGAAGAAATGGGGGTCCGATTCCTGCCCCCGGCCGGCGGCGACGGCGACCGGCTCGCGGCGGTCGGCCCGGAGGACGTGGTGTTGATTCCGGCCTTCGGCGTGGAACAGGGAGACCTGGAGACGTTGATGCAGCGGGGTTCGATCCTGGTCGATACGACCTGCGGATCGGTCCTGACGGTTTGGAAGAGCGTGGAGAAGTACGCCCGCAACGGCGTGACGAGCATCGTCCACGGCAAGGTCGAGCACGAGGAGACCCGCGCCACCTGTTCGCAGGTCCGGAAGTATCCCGGCGCGCACTACCTGGTGGTGCGGGACAAGCAGGAGGCCGCACGGGTGTGCGACTTCATCGAGGGGCGGCTGGACGCACCGGCTCTCCTGGGGGAGCTGGGCAACGCCTGCTCCGGGGGATTCGACCCGAATCGCCATCTGGAGCGCATCGGCCTGGCCAATCAGACCACCATGCTCTCGTCCGAGTCGTTGGAGATCGCCGCGCTGCTCCGCGAGTCCATGATCCGGGCGCACGGCGAAAGCAACCTGCCTGATCGCTTCCGCAGCTTCGACACGATCTGCAGCGCGACCCAGGAGCGACAGGACGCCGTCTTCGAGCTGATCCGCGAGGGGCTCGACCTCATGATCGTCATCGGGGGATTCAACAGCAGCAACACGAGCCACCTGGTCGAGATCTCGGCTCGCTCCACCCGCACCTTTCACATCGAGGACGCGGACAACCTGATCAGTCCGGGCTGGATCCGGCACAAGCCCTTCGGGCGGCCGGGAGCCATGGTGGAGGAGAACTGGCTCTCCGAGGGTCCGCTGGTCATCGGCGTGACGGCCGGAGCCTCCACGCCGAACAGCGAGATCGGCCGCGCCATCGAACGGCTCTTGAAGTTCCGGGGCATTCCCGGAGGAATCCTGGACGAGCTGGCCCGGCAGGGCGCCCGGATCGCGGCCGAGAGGCGGACCGGCCCGATCCAGGCCGTCCCGGGCCCGGACCATCCCGCTCCCAAGATCTGACCGCGCGGCCGACTGCCGGAGGAGCTGACCCATGTCGCGATCACCGGCCCGGATGGGAGTGCGCCCGCGCGCGCTCTTCCTGATTCTGCCGATCCTGTTCTCTCTGCTTCCGCGCGGAATTTCGATCGCCCATGCCGTCGCACCGGTTCCGAACCCTCCGGTCCTCTTCGCCGCCGCGCCGGTTCCGGACCGCCCGCTTCCCGGCGCCTCCACTCCGGTTCCGGATCGCCGGCTGCCCCGCCCGTTCTTCGAAGCGGGTCAGATTCAGCCAGGTTCCGCCCAGGAGCGGCCCCCGACACCATGGCATTGGGAGCAGCGGTCCAAGCAGGTCTCGCAGCCGTTCCGCCTCGCCCTGTCCGGAAGCAACGATCACAGCGACAGCGATCCCCGCTACGCCCTCTACGATCTGCTGCACGTGGACCTTCGCATCCGCTTCGACATCCCGGACAGCTCGATCGCAGGATCGGTGGTCTACGACATCCGGAGCCTGGCCGATGGAGTCGACACCATCCTGCTCGACCTGGTCGACTCCCTGACGGTCACCGGCGCGCTTCGGGACGGCGCCCCCACCGGTATCCAGCATGGGAATCGCCTGCTCACCTTGACCATGAATCCGCCGCTCACGAACGGGCAGGAGGTCCACCTCGAGGTCGACTATGCCGGCCACCCGCGTCCCGATGGGCTGCAGGGAATGGCTTTTGAATATCATCCTCCGGGACGGGGTCCCGGGAGCGCCCCGATCGTCTCGACCCTGAGCGAGACCAATTCCGCCCCGTCCTGGTGGCCCTGCAAGGACATCACCTACGACAAGTTCACCATCGACACCTGGCTCACCGTTCCCGACTCGCTCGTCGCCGGCTCCAACGGGCTTCTGACCGAGGTCCTGCCGGAACAGAACGGATTCGCCACGTATCACTGGACCGAGCACTACCCGATCGCCACCTACCTCGTTTCCGTGGCCATCAGCAACTACGCAAGCTGGAGCGACACCTACGTCTCCCCCCTGAGCGGACAGTCCATGCCGATCGTCTACTACGCCTATCCCGAGGACGAGAGCCAGGCCAAGATCGCCTGGGCCCGCACGCCCGAGATGATCCAAGCGTTCGCCCGCCTCTTCGGCGAGTACCCCTTCATCAACGAGAAGTACGGGATGGCGGAGTTCAGTCCGGCTGAAGGCATGGAACACCAGACCCTGACCAGCTATCCCTCCTATGACCTCATCTACTCCCAGGAAGACAACGAGCACGTTGTTTCCCATGAGCTGGCGCATCAGTGGTGGGGCGACCTGGTCACGCCCGCGACCTGGGACGACATCTGGCTCAACGAAGGCTTCGCGGTCTACAGCGAATCCCTCTGGGAGGAGCACGTCGGCGGGCGGGCCGGCTATCTGGAACACATGCTCTCGCTGGAACGGGACGATTCGGACTACCCGGGCACGGTCTACCATCCCGACTACACATTCAACACGACGGTCTACCTCAAGGGAGCCTGGGTGCTGCACATGCTCCGGCACGTCCTCGGGGATTCGACCTTCTTCGAGGCGCTGCGCACCTACGGCCGGCAGTACGCCTACCGGAACGCCACGACCGCGGACCTGCGAGCGGTCCTCGAACAGGTGTCAGGCCAGGATCTCGGCCCGTTCTTCCGGTCGTGGGTCTTCGGGAGGGGCCGGCCCGACTACCAGGCGGCGTGGACGCGTGAGACGTTCCCCTTCGGGCCTCCGCTGATCGACGTCACCCTGCAGCAGATCCAACCCGACAGCGTCTTTGCGATGCCGGTCGACCTCGTCTTCCAGTACCGCACCGCTCCGGCCGAAACGCTCAGGGTGGAGAACGATTCGCGGGTCCAGCAATACTCCTTCCTCGTCTCGGACAGCCCGGAGCAGATCCTCATCGATCCGTCGGATTGGATCCTGAAGAAGGTGAACTACGTCTACGGTGGCACCGGCGTCCCGGAGCCGGGGCCTGCGGCCGATGCGGAGTGGCGGCTCGCGCCGCCCTGGCCCAATCCTTCGACCAGCGACGTGCATCTGCTCCTGCGCGCGCCGTCCTCCTGGCGCTCGAGCGCCGCGACGGCGGTTCCGGCCCTCTGGGTCGCCGACGCCGCCGGACGGAAGATCGCCCGCGTCCAGGGCGCGCAGGTCCAACCGGGGGCGGTCTCCTACGACTGGAACGGTCGTACGGCACAGGGCCTTTTGGCGCCAGCCGGGACGTACTGGGTCGTCGGCGAGGGTCCGGTACGCGCGCGGCCGCAGAGGCTGGTGCGGATCCGGTGATCCGTTCGAGCATTCCGTTCTTCAGTTCCTCCTCCCGACGCCAGCCCCTGCAATGCGGACCCGATCCCGAAGGTACGTTCAAGCACCGGTCTGCGACTCGCCGGACCCTTGCCGGAACCTCAATGCCGATGCTAATCTCAAGCGTTACGTAGAGGATTCTCCCTGGTTGTGGCGCCCCGGGCGAGCACCCGGGGGTGCGGCGTGGGGGCGTGGTTCGCCGGCCCAGGTGCTTGAGCCGGCGGTGGTGTTGAGGCGGGGTGGAATCGCCTGGAGGGTCACAGCCGATGGAATTGACGCAGTCCCACGGCGTCTGCACGGCCGCGGGCAAGGGTTACCGCATACTCGAGAAGCGGATTCTGGTCGAGGGCGAGGACGGCATCCATCTCGCGCTGGTGGACGCCCCGCTCATCGCCCGCCACGCGCGGGCCGGTCAGTTCGTCATAATCCGCGCCGGAGAGCACTCCGAGCGGATCCCGCTGACGCTGGCGGCCTACGATCCCCACGCGGGGACGATCACGTTGATCTTCCAGATCGTCGGCCATTCGACCCGCGAGATGGCGGCCTTGAACGCCGGAGACTCCTTCCTCGACATCCTCGGTCCGCTCGGCACTCCCATCGTGGTCAAGAAGCACGAGACTCCGGTAGTCCTGGTCGGCGGCGGCGTCGGCGTCGCGCCCATCTGGCCGAAGGTGAAGGAGCTGTACGAGCTGGGCAACCACGTGATCACGATCATCGGCGCGCGCACGAAGCGCCTGCTCATCCTGGAAGAGGAGCTGAAGAGGATCTCCCACGAGTTCTACGTGACCACCGACGACGGCTCCTACGGGCGCAAGGGCTTCGTCACGCAGCAGCTCCACGACGTGATCGCGCAGCATGAAGGAAGGATCGCCGAGGTCGTCGCGGTCGGCCCCATCCCGATGATGGACGCGGTGGTGAAGGAAATGGCGGGGAAGTCCTTCCGGGACGTCTTCGATCCGGCAATGGACTACGACCCCCGGCGGATTCCCCTCGTGGTCAGCCTGAACCCGATCATGGTGGACGGGACCGGAATGTGCGGAGGCTGCCGCGTACAGCTCTGGAACGCCTCGAAGGGGCGATACGAGCCCCGCTTCTCCTGCGTCGACGGCCCGGCGTTCGACGGCTACGCCGTCGACTTCGCCACCCTGACCCGCCGGAACCGGCAGTACCTCGAGTCGGAGCGGAAGATCCAGGAGCCTCACGAAGAGACGAACGACGCGGCAGGAGGTGACCGATGACCGAGGTTCCCGGCAAGGACGGGGAAATCCGGGCGACCGGCGGCGAAGCGGAAGTCAAGGCTTCCGGACACGGCGGGGTCCCCGACAACGCCGCCGAGATCAAGAAAGCGGCGCTGAAGCAGAAGACGAAGACCCCGATGCCGATGCAGGACCCGGCGGTCCGCGTCGGGAACTACAGCGAAGTCGAGCTGGGTTACGACTTCGATCTCGCCTTCAACGAAAGCAACCGCTGCATATCCTGCGGCGATCCGAAGTGCATTCCCCTCTGTCCGGTCGAGATCAACATCCGAGGGATGATCGACGCCATCAAGAAGGGAGACCTGGAACAGGCCTTCCAGGTCATCTCGGAAACGAACCTCTTCCCGGCGATCACAGGAAGGGTCTGCCCGCAGGAATCGCAGTGCGAGATGGCCTGCGTGAAGGGGATCAAGGGCCAGCCGGTCGGGATCGGATATCTGGAGAAGTACCTGGCCGACTGGGCGCGCCGGAACGGCATCCGGCCCAAGGCTGAGATGAAGCCCAGGAACGGCCGGAAGGTCGCCATCATCGGCTCGGGCCCGGCCGGGCTCACCGCGGCCTACGAGCTGGTCCGCCTCGGCTACGAGTGCACGATCTTCGAGGCGCTGCATCGTCCCGGCGGCGTGCTGATCTACGGGATCCCCGAGTTCCGCCTGCCCAAGAAGATCGTGGCCTACGAGATCGACAACCTCCGGCAACTCGGGGTCGAGATCATCTGCAACGCCCTGATCGGCCGGACCATCACGATGGACGAGCTGCAGGAGCAATACGACGCGGTCATGGTCGGCACCGGCGCCGGCCTTCCCTACTTCATGAACATCCCGGGGGAAGAGCTTTCGGGGGTCTACAGCGCCAACGAGTACCTGACTCGAGCGAATCTCATGAACGCCCGGTCCTTCCCGGTCGACCCCACGCCGATCCGGATCGGACAGCGCGTCGCCGTCGTGGGAGGAGGCAACGTCGCCATGGACGCCGCGCGCGTGTCGAAGCGGCTGGGCGCGGCCGAGGTCGACGTCGTCTACCGGCGGACCCAGACCGAGATGCCGGCCCGGGCCGACGAGGTCCACCACGCCATGGAGGAGGGGGTCAACTTCCTCTTCCTGCACGCCCCGGTGGCCATCATCGGCGGAGACGACGGATGGGTGCGCGAGCTCGAGATCATCCGGATGGAGCTGGGAGAGCCGGACGAATCGGGCCGGCGGCGACCGGTCACGATCCAGAACTCCAACTTCCGCAAGCCGTACGACGTGGTGATCATGGCGATCGGGCAGGGTCCGAATCCGCTTCTGGCCAGCCTCACGCCCTACCTCAAGACCAACAAATGGGGCCAGCTCATCATCGACCCGAAAACCCTCCAGGTGGCGCTGGACGGCAAGGCCGGCCACCATCCCGCTTCGGAAGCGGCCGAGCTGGCGGAAGACGCCGGCCCGGCGAAGGAAGGGCCGGTCCGGGTCCCGATCATCTGCGCCGGAGGCGACATCATCGGAAGCCAGGCCGGCGCCGGAGGCACGGTCATCGCGGCCATGGGGCACGGGAAGATCGCGGCCCGGACCATCCACGAGATGCTGATGGGGAGGTTTCCGGAGGCGGCGAAGAGCTGAGCTTCGCCGGGTCGATCCGAGTTGACGGAGTTGAAGCTGAGCTGAGCCGAGGCGAACTGGGTAGAGCTGAGCCGAGCTGCGTCGAGCCCTTCCGGCGAATCACAGTCATGCGGCTCGGCCCGGGACGCCGGCGCAACCCGCGAATATCAGCGTGACTCGTCGTCGAAGCACCCGACCTTCGTGCTCGCCTCGAGCACTCTTCAGGAAACGTCGATGGCCACCCCCGGAATCCCGGAAGTGGCCATCGTGGACCCTGGACTTGACAGGGTCGTTCCAGGTCACCGCACGAGGGTCGCGGGTGCGGACCACCGGCGTCCGGCGGCATCCGTCACGACCAGGAAGTACCGGCCCGCGGGCGCAGGTCCGCCCCGGCTGTTCCGGCCGTCCCAGGTGATGGTGGTCCCGCCGGCCGGCACCGGGCCGAGAGCCCAGGACTGGACCGGGATTCCGAGGACATCGATCACCCGGGCCTGCATCCAGCCGTCGGAGGGCACGCGCAGGTCCCAGGTGATCCGGTCGCGGCTGGGATTCGGGTGGCCGGGGGAGAGGACAAGGCTTGCGATCCCTCGCGCCGGCTCCGGAGCTGAGGACGCCGTGCAGCCCTGGCCGCGGGCACCGATCAACCGCTGGCACGGGCTGTTCTGCGGCAGGCACGGGGAGATGTTGGTCAGGGTCCAGTCGCCGTCCGTCGTTTGCGAGCAGGCCACGGGGCCGCAGAACTCCGGATCCGTGTAGACGCAATTACCGTCGTAGCTGTTGTTTCCGTCCCACACACCTATGCCCGTGGTGTCGACGTCGGTACAGACGAAATCGGCCCCGTAATCCGCGTACATCTCCGACCCCAGCTCCGGGGCGCAGTTACCCCAGAGGATACACCGGCTCAGAACCGCGCGCATGCTTGTCTCCACTCCACCAGCCATGCCTCCTGTATTCCCGGTAATTGTACAACCCTCGAGGGTGTCGCCGTCGAAGTCGTCCGCGAAGCATACACCTCCTCCGCCGTCCTCTCCAGCTCGGTTCCCCGAGATCAGGCAGTTCGTGATACGAACGACGATGTTGAATCGGGTCAGGATCCCCCCGCCGGCATTATCTGCCTTGTTTCCGCTGATCACACAGTGGTCCACGACGCCGTCAAACAGGTACAGACAGATTCCCCCTCCCTCGTAGGCGTGGCAGTCGAGGATCCGGCACTGCGATATCGTCGGCCCGCAGTCCTCGCAGAAAATGCCACCACCGTCGGGGTAGTTATCATCGTTGAGTCCGGTGCCGTTCTCGATGGTGAGGTTCTCGATCCGCGAGTGGGAGCCCTCCCACTCATGCACCCAGAACCCGCGCCCGAGACCCTGGCAATCGAGGATGGTCTGACCGGCGCCTCCACTCGAGGTCACATCCACGGCCAGGCCGTGGAGCTCGATATCCCGGTTGCCGGGGCCGGAATAGGTCCCCGGAGCGATGAGCACGATGTCCCCGTCGGCGCTGTTGTCGATCGCCGCCTGGATGGTCGGGTAGTCAGCGGGGACGTGCCGCACGGTCGCGTCGGCCCGGCTTGCGAGACCTGCCAACCCGAGCAGCCCGGCGATGAAACGGACGAGGAACAAGGACCGGGACGACCGAGGGATACCGGCAAGGGTGTTCATGGAAGCCTCCGAGAAGCTGTGCGCCCGGATGGGGCCGGGCGCACGGCTCTCTTGACTACTTGACAATGGTAACAGAATTGCTCTTCGTCTTCCCAGTCTCATCCGTGACGAGAAGGAAGTAGCGCCCTGAAGCGACGCGGGCGCCACGGTTGTCGCGGCCGTCCCAGAGGATCCGGGTCGTGCCGGCTGATAGATCCCTCCGGGGCCAGGATTTGACGCAACGGCCGTCCACGGAGATCACCCGCAGGTTGACCTTGCCGGGGGCCCGTTGCTGCACGTTCCAGTAGACCCAGCTGCCGCTCGGGTTGGGCCGCGCTCGGGAAAGCGCCAGCTCCGGGATGAGGATCTGGCGAGGCCGGACGCCTGCCGGGTCCATCCCAACCACAAATGTATCCATCTGGGCGGCGTAGTGCCCCGCTCCGACATCCCAGACGTACAGCCCCACCCGCCACAGTCCACCTCGCGGGCACAGGTATCCGATCTTGACCGGCGGGTCCGACTCGCCGCGGGCTCGGAAGAACTCGTCGTCGATGACCTTCTCGGGACACAGGCCCCCGAAGACGGATGTGGCTGTGGCCCGGACCCTGCCGGCATGCGTGTCATTGTCCGAGAAGCGGAAGCTGACTGTGTCGGGATAGGGCCCTGGGTGGCCCAGCGAGTCGTCGGGCTGGTAGAAGCGCACGTCGAAGAGGCTGGGAGCTTGCGTGTCGGCAATAAGAGATTTGTTGTTGTGGTAAGAGCCTGTCCTGTTCTTCTGCCATGAGTAGTCGTTTCCCACCGGTCGGGCGTGCCCGTCATATCCGATCCCGTCCCAAAGCAACCGACCTCGGTCCGAACTCGAGTTGCTCGCCGTGAGCCGTTTCTCCCACGTGTAACCATGGAAGATGTCCACGAAGTCACCGGGGTTCATATATCCCGAAGAGTCGGGGTCGTCGGCGTCGCCAACGAGCATCGACCGCCCCGACCGCGGGTTGTCGATCGGGTCGTAGGCCCCGGCGCCGGTCGAGTCCCGCCACCCGATCTGCGCGCGGGTATACGGACACATCTGGCCCGTGAGGAAGCGATGAGCGTCGACCATGAGGCAGGGAATGATGTGTTGATCTGCGCACGTGTGGTTCGTGTCGGGATCCTCCTGGTTCCCGTTCGTCACCCCGAGGTATCCGCATGGCGTGGTGCAAGTGACTGTGTTGGGGTATTCGTCCTCGGCGCCAAAGAGGTGACAGGTCTCGTGCGCCGAGATCTCGCGGAGGGCGCTGACGTACCTGTAGGTGCCGCTTCCGTTGTGTTCGAGGAGCACCGATCCCGGTCCGAAGACGTCGAGGCTGAACGAAACCGGAAGGGTCGTGTCCGGCCAGCAAGGCGGAAAGCGGTGGGTCGCGTTGCAGGAGTCGCGGATGGCGAAATCGGTGATCCACCAGTCGAACGCGGTGCTCCGACCTCCGCGCTTCTGGTTGTCGTAAAGATAAACCCGACTTTCGTAGGAGCATGCGGGTGGGTTGACCGCCAGCAGGGTATCCATGGCCTGATTGATCCAGACGCTGTCCTGGGATATCGGCAGAAGGTCCGGTTCGACGGTGGTGTGGATATGGGGCGTTTCCATGATGTGGAAGGTCGCGCCGACGTCCGGCCAGGGGGCCATGTCGGCGAGCCCCGCCAGGCCTGCCGTGACCGCCGCGACCACGCTGTCGATGCCCGTGGACGACCAGTTCTCGGTCAGGATGTCGTGCGGCCGGTCACAGGGCCCGTCGTCCGTGCTCTCCATGAAGAGCAGCGACACCCCGACGTCGCCGATGAGGTACGACCCGGTCTGGCGGTTCGGATCGCGCGGCGGGGTGGTCCACATGGGCACCGGAACGTCGGGCACGGTTTCGGGGGGGCCGTCGGCCTCCGCCTCCGGCGGGGTGAGTAAGAGGTTCCAGGTCCGCTGGGAGTAGCCGGGCTCACCGGGGCGCAGACTCGCGGCCACCCCCTCGATCGGATCCGTCGTCGCGACGAGGACCCGCGGATCCGCCGCCACCGCCGCGCGCTGCGCCTCGCTCATCCGGCAGAAAAGCCCGTCCGGCGCGAGCCAGGCGAGCACGTGCAGGCCGTACTCCGCCTTCAACGCGCGGTAGGTGGCCGCGTAGGCGCTGTCGGAGGTGGCGCCCATCTCGACGAACGTCCATGGGTCGTCCGACTCCTGGCCGCCGCCGGCGCCTGGGGTCGACGGCAGCATGTTGTTCGCGTTGTTCTGGCCCCGGCCCAGCCCGCCCCCGCTGCAGTCAGGCACGGATCCGGCCGTGTTGAACCCGAGCGTGCCGTATCCCGCGATCGGATCCATTACGCCGGGCTTGCTGTCATCGACGAAGTACCCGCCCTGCTCCGGGTGTGCGATGAGCGAGAACTCCGTGGGCGCGTGGTAGTAATTGTACCCGGCGAACCAGTAGCACGGGACCATCGTCCCTGTCTGGGTGGTGTCCCAGAGCAGGGAGGTAGCCCTTGTTGCTTCCCGGCCAGCCGGTCATGGCCAGTTCGAAGTCCGTGAAGGTGCCATAGGCGCGGACGACCGTGCCGGTTCCATCGCTGTAGTCGCCATCGTAGCTCACGCCGAACGTGAGCCCCTTCAAACGCGGGCTGCTGCCCGGCGGGAAGGCCGCGTACACCTTCCAGACCCGCAGGGTGTCGGGCCCCGCGTCATCGATCTCCGCCCGAACGTCGCCGCATGAGTCCGGCGCCGTCCCTTGGCTGCACACGTTTCCGCCGGCGAACGTAATCCCGGGAGCGTGGATCACGAGCACGCCACCGGCGTTCGGTCCGGCCAAAGCCGCGGCCGCCGCAAGCATCAGGGCGAACGGAACAATCAGCGAGTGAGTGAGTGAGTGCGAACGGGACTCATTTGTGTTCAGGAACCGCTTACCGGGCGGGCGATCCCCGCGCACCTCTCGAGCGTTCATGGCAGACCTCCAATCGTTTCACTGACACCCTCCGCCTTTCAGGCGGAGCAACTTGCCAACGATTCAGGTCTCGCGGTGGAAACGACCAGGAAACCGTCCTGGCAAGAACATATCCCCGAGTCCGTTCCCCCGGATCCGCTCGAACTTGCTGCCGTCCCAAGATGTCCAACGGTCGAGCAATCGACGATAAAGTTACACCCCGCTGCTTAGGTTGTCAAGGCGAAAGGGGAAAAGCGGTCAACACAGCCGGTTACGGTCGATCCTTCCGCACTCTCGCGAATGCGCCGTCACGTGCAGGCAACCGAGTCGGGGAAAATGCAGGGCCAGTTCCTCCAGGCGATCCCGGGTGTCTGGTCCTGCCCCGGTCGAGGATCAGAAGATGAGGATGAGCTTGGTCCCTTCCGTCAACGTCGGCGCCAGGCTGCGCACGTCCGAAGGCGACATCACGAGCGTGACCATGATCTCGTCGGTCGATTCCCGGCGGAGGATTCCCTGGAGGGTGCCGGACGACCACGACTCGAGCCAGTCGGAAACCTTCGCCCGGAACGCCTGCCAGCGCGTCAGCTCCGGCATGCCCTGGAGCACGAGAGTCAGCCGCCGATCGTAGTTGAGCATGGCCGTGACCGGACTCGTGCGGATCGCCAGCATGAGGGCGCCGGTCGTGTCGGCGCGCGAGCGGACTGCCGCCGAATCCTTGACCGCGAGGGTCTTCGCGACCTCGAACCAACGGTCCTCTTCCAGCTCGAATGGCGTCTGGAGCAGGTCGGCGCGCTCGTTCCCGGTGAGGAGCCTCTCGGCGTGGCGGTTCATCCTGACTTCCTGGATCGGCAGTGAAGTGAGGTCCACGCCCTGAAGCTCGAGCTCGAGCTGACGCTTCTCGAGGTCGGCCACGAGGTAGATGTTCGGGTCCTTGGCCAGGGAGAGCCGCGCCTCGAGCGCGGCGTTCTCCCGCAGAAGGCGGTCTCGCTCCTGGATCAGGTCGGAGCGATCTTCCTGCGCGGCGGAAGCTGCCGGCGGC
The DNA here is from genome assembly GCA_963833505.1 of Candidatus Eiseniibacteriota bacterium. Taxonomy (GTDB): domain Bacteria; phylum Eisenbacteria; class RBG-16-71-46; order CAIMUX01; family CAIMUX01; genus CAWHYG01. Next base: position 406,292 of record CAWHYG010000006.1, read on the forward strand.
GCGCCGGCGGCCGCCGACAATGAAGGCGCGGACAGCAACCAGCAGCCGATGGCGGCCCCGCCGATGATGAAGCTAGTAAATGTAGATCTTGGTTCCGACTTTGGAGTTCTCGTAGACCTTCTCCAGATCGGCGTCACCGAGCCGCACGCACCCGTGGGTCACGCTTTGTCCGAGGAATCGCTGGAAGAGCGTCCCATGAATCAGGTATCCATTCCCGAAATTGAGGCCGTACTTGCCGAGGAATCCTTCCTGGAATCGCTCTTCGGCCTGCGGTCCCGGCACCGGTTCGCCGTCCTCGATGAAGGCCCAGTCCGGCTTGACCCAGACCGGAGCGATCATCTTGTTCTTGACCGAGAAGACCCCTTTGGGCGTCGAGAAGAACCAGCGGCGCTTCCCGTTCTCGTCCAGAAGCTGCGTGTTGCTCCCCGTGGAGCAGACCGCATCGAGGAGAACCTGCGATCCCTGCCGCAGGGACAGGCGGTTCAGGGTCGTGTTGATGACGATGTAGGGGCCGTCCGGAAGCTGCTTGTCGAGTCCGGACTGGAGCTGGTCGTTCCGCTTGTGGAGCCTGGCCACGTCCGTGCGCAGGGCCTCCGTGCTCATCTGTGGTTGCGCCGGCGCCGGCGGCCCGCTCTCGGCGTGGGCGTCCTTCTTCCACTCGCATCCTGGCGAAAGAGCCAGCGCGGCGCCGATCCCGATCAGCGCGCACCAACCCCAGAAGCCAGAAGCCCCGGCCCGGCCTGCATCCTTGCCCGGATCGGGATGACTGGACTGCATGTCTCTGCCTCTTCGTTGTAAAAAGCGACGGGCTCCCGGACAGGAACCCGCCCCCTTTTTGTTGCGGGCCGATCCGGGCGGGTCGGCCCCGCCCGGAATCGGTTGACCTTGTTGCACTACTTAGGCGGCGCGGGCTTCTTGGCCTTCGGCATCTTGGGCGCCTTGGGGGCCTTGGGGGCCTTCTCGCCACCGGCGGGCGCGGCGCCCGCCTTTCCACCCTTCATACTACTGATGGACTTGCGGTTTTCAATCGCCTGCTGAACTTCCTGCATCAGGGACTGAGCCTTCTGATCCGCGGCGTTGGCCATGGAGAGCGCTTGCTTGTACTTCTCCTGGCCCTGGAGCGTCTGCACCTGAACCAGGGAAGAGTCGGTCGCGGAGAGCTCGCTCTCGATCTGCTTGAGCGCCTCGCGCGTCTCCTTGCCCCGCTTCAGGGCCTGCGCGTCCTTGCCGTTCAAAAGGTCCTTGGTCGCCTGAATGTCCTGCTTGGCCTTTGCCAGGGCGGCCTCAGCGTCCTTGCGGGCCTGCTCCTTGTTCTTGATCGCGTTCTGTTCTGCCGTCGCACCCGTCTGCTGAGCCGACAGGTAGAGGGCCTTCGCCTTCTTGTAATTGCGGAAGAGGGCGAATTTGCCGTTCTGCGTGTTCACTTCGGTGTCGGCCTTGGTCAACGAGTCCTGGGCCGCGGAGAGGTCTTGAGGCGCGTATTCCGCGGCTTCCGCCGTCTTGGCCTTCTCGATCGCCGCCTTTGCCTGGTCCGCTTCCATCTGCGGCGGCTTCTGGCATGAACTCACGCCCAGCGACAGAACCACAGCGGCGCCCAAAAGAAGCAGCGCCGACCTTGTTACCCGAACCCCCCCAAACTGACCGCGCATAGACTCTCCACTCCTTTCGGATCGCCGCCTCCACTCCCCCGCGACTTGCGGAGGGGAACTGCGCGCGTGACCAGAGTCCTTCCCCGGACATCCGGCTACAAACGCTGTAGAGCAAACACTCTGGCGCACATCCCTGTCAAGGGCAAAAGTGGGCCCTTCTTTCCCGTCGTGATAGTCTCGCGGCGGTCGCGGGACGCGAAACCGGATTCTCCCCCGCAGGGAAGGCGGGATTGAGACGAACCGGTCCGCCCGCGGTCTCACCGGGTCTGGCCGGAAGGTTCTACCCGGGACGCCTCCAGCTCGGCCCCGGAGACACCCGTCCATGAAAAACGCCGCTGATCCCGCGCCCCTCCGGCATGCCCTCCTCTCCTGGTACGACCGGGACCGGCGCGATCTGCCCTGGAGGCGCACCCACGACCCGTACGCGATCTGGGTTTCCGAGGTGATGCTCCAGCAGACGCGGGCGGAAGTCGTGGCGCTTCGATTTCCCGCGTTTCTGGCCGAGTTTCCGGATGTCCGGAGCCTGGCGGCGGCCTCCGAAGAGAAGGTGCTCTCCCTCTGGTCCGGGCTCGGATACTACTCCCGGGCGCGGAACCTGAGGCTTGGAGCCGCGGTGGTGCGCGACCGCCACGCCGGAAGCTTCCCGCGGGAAATTCCGGAAGCCGTCGCCATTCCCGGCGTCGGGCGCTACACCGCGAGAGCAGTCCTCTCCATCGCCTACGGACTGCCGGAAGCGGTGGTGGACGGGAACGTCCGGAGGGTTCTCTCCCGCCTCCACCGCCTGGAGCCGCCGCTCGACGCCTCGCCCAAACACCTCGCCGCGCTGGCCGAATGGCTCCTCGATGCGGCCAGACCGGGAGATTTCAATCAGGCCATGATGGAGCTCGGAGCCCGCATCTGCCTTCCCCGCGGCCCCCGCTGCGCGGAGTGCCCTCTGACGCCCGGCTGCGGCGCTCGGAAGCACGGGGATCCCGAGGCCTACCCGAAGCCCCCGGCGCGGCGGGCCGTCATCGCGCTCGATCTGACGGTGGCGCTCCTCCGCGACGATCGGCACCGCCTGCTGCTCGAGAGGGGCCGGTGGCCGCTTCTCCCGCGCCTCTGGCTGCCGCCGGTGCTGGAAGACGGGAATTCCGATGGATCACGGGCCGCCGTTCCCAAGCCGTCTCCGCGGTTGACCGCGCTCCTTCGCCAGGCGTCCCTGGAAGACATCGGCGGTTTCCGCCACCAGATCACGCACCATCGATTGCGTTTCCGCGTGCGGAGCGGCCGGATCGCCTCCGATTCCCGCCGTCTACCGGAAGGCTGCCGTCTGGCCGATGACGAGACGATCCTGAGCCTCGGCCGATCGAGCGTGCTGGCCAAGGCTCTCGCGGTGGAAGCTAGCCCAACTTCCGCAGTTCGAGCCGGATTTTCGGTATTTTCGGGGCTGACGAGCGCGTAACTCGTTGGCCCGGCGTTCCGGGGGCCGTAAATCTCGATGTAGTGCCGACCTACCCCGTTGCACCGGCCTGCTTGCGGGTTTAGATCTGAGGGTCGGAGAACAGGGATGTACCTTCGGCACTCGACCCGGCGCAAAGACGGCAAGACGCACATCTACTGGCGTCTGGTCCGATCGGTCCGTCGCAACGGGAAGGTGATTCAGGAGACGGTAGCCCAGCTTGGCGAACTGGACGCGCGGGGACGGGCCGACGCTCGGGCACTGGCTCAGGCGATCACGGGGCGGCCGCGGCAACCGGAGCTGTTCGAGGACCGATCCGAGAATGTCGCAGTTCCTGTGCAACTGAATCGGATCCGTATCGAGCGGGGTCGATCCTTCGGTGACGTGTGGCTGGGTTGGACACTTTGGCGGGCGTTGCATCTGGACGAGGTTTGCCGGGAGCTGATTCCGGAAGGTCGAGAAGGCGCCCCCTGGCCGTTGATCGCCGCGATCCTGGTGATCGCGCGTCTTTGTCAGCCTTCGAGCGAGTTGTCTATAGCCGAGACCTGGTACCGGGGCACGGCCTTGGAGGATCTGCTGGGCCTGGAAAGCGAGCGGATCAACGACGACCGGCTCTATCGGGCTCTGGATCGACTCCTACCCCATAAGCGCGAGATCGAACAGCACCTGGTGCGCCGGCTGGGTGAACTCTTTGTGCTCGACTACGACCTTCTCCTTTATGACGTGACCAGCACCTACTTCGAGGGACTGGCGGTGCAGAACCCCCTGGCTCAGCGGGGATACAGCCGGGATCACCGGCCGGACTGCAAGCAGGTATGTATCGCCCTGGTGGTCACGCGCGAGGGGATGCCACTCGGCTATGAGGTCTTCCCGGGCAATCGGACCGACGTCACGACCGTGGAAGAGATCGTGGAAACGATGGAGGAGCGCTTCGGCTTGGCCAAGCGGATCTGGGTAATGGACCGCGGCATGACCAGCGCGGAGAACCTGGAGTGGCTGCAGCAGACCGGACGACGCTATCTGATCGGAACCCCTCGCGGAGAGGTGAGGAAGTGGAGCCGCCAAATCTCCGAAGCGGGTGACTGGAGAACGGTGCGGGAGGGGCTCGAGGTTAAGCTCTGCCGCGGTCCCGACGGTAAGGAGACCTTCGTGCTCTGTCGATCGGCCGACCGGCAGGTCAAGGAACAGGCCATGCACCAACGCTTCTGCACCCGCCTCGAAGAAGGGCTACGCCGGATGGGAAATCGTATCGAGCGAGCCCGAACCGTTCTCGATCGCGGGAAGATCGAGCGACAGATCGGACGACTTCTGGAACGCAACGCACGTTCCGCCGGCCGCTACCGCATCTCGCTGTCCGGGGATCCCGCTCGAGCTTCACGCTTGAGCCTGAACTGGTCCGTACAACCTGAGTGGGACGAATGGGCCAAGTACAGCGAAGGCGCCTACATCTTGCGAACCAACATCGCCGACTGGACGCCGGAATCGCTCTGGACGACCTACATCCAGCTGACTCAGGCGGAGGCCGCCTTCCGCATTCACAAGAGCAACCTCTCCCTGCGTCCGATCTGGCATCAGAAGGCCGAACGGGTCCAGGCCCACATCCTGGTCTGCTTCCTCTCCTATGTCTTGTGGAAGACCTTGGAGCAATGGCAGAGCCGGGCGGGACTGGGCCACAGCCCGCGGACCGTGCTGCAGGAGCTGAGCCGGATCCAGAGCTCGGACGTTGTGCTTCCCACCGCCGATGGGACCGGTCGGGAGCTGCGCATTCGATGCGTCGTCCGACCGGAGAAAGCCCAGGCCATCCTGCTCGATCGCCTGGGCCTGACGCTGCCGGAGCGGCTCAAGATCCCGGCCCACCTGGCCAAAATGTAGTGCCGACTTCGACCGCTAAGTCGTTGAAAAACCTAGTTTCGACCCCTCGAACTGCGGAAGTTGGGCTAGGGATCCGGATGCCGGATCAGGTCGAGCAGGAACGCATGGACCCGGCGATCCCGGCTCATCTCGGGATGCCAGGTTCCGGCCAGGATCCGATCCTTGAGGATGAGCACCGGCTCTTCGCCGAGCCGTCCGAGAATCCTCACGCCGGGACCGACCTTCCGGATCCGGGGCGCGCGGATGAAGACCATCTCGGTCGGATCTCCCGGCCCGCGTCCGCCGTCGGATAGGAAGAGCCGGCCGTCGGCGATGAAGCTGTCCACCTGACGACCATAGGCGTTGCGTTCGACCGTGACGTCGATCAGGCCCATGCTCTCCTGCTCCGGCGCGACCACCCGCGTCGCCAGCAGGATGAGCCCCGCGCAGGTGCCGAAGAGAACGCCCCCGCGCGCGTGGAACTCGCGCAGCGCAGAATCCATCTTCTCCGGCCGGAGCAGGCGGAGGAGGGCCGTGCTTTCGCCTCCCGGAAGCACCAGGCCCTCCAGACCGTCGAAATCGCGCGGCACGCGGACTTCCCGCACCAGGGCGCCCAGCTCCGCCAGGGCGTTGCCGTGTGCGGCGAAATCGCCCTGAAGCGCCAGCACGCCGACGATCGGCCTTTCCGCGGGCTTCGGCGCGATCAGTGCGGGTGTCCGCTCCGGCACGACCGGCGCAGACTCCGGCACTCGCGTGGGCGGCGACTTCGGCACCGGCACGACCGGCGCGGTTTCCCGCTCCGGCGCGTCCGATGTGGTTTTCGGCGCCGGCGCGACCGGCGCCGCCGGTTGTTCCTCCGCCTTCCTGATCACGCGCTTCTCCTGCCGCTCACCATCCACGGGTCTGCAGCAGTTCGGAAGGCTCCATCTTGGCCACGTCGAGACCCGGCATGGCTTCGCCCAGGTCCTCCGAGACCCGCGCCAGCACCTCCGGCTCGCGGAAATGGGTCGCGGCCTGGACGATGGCCCGGGCGCGCACCGCGGGATCCTCTGACTTGAAGATTCCCGAACCGACGAAGACCGACTCGGCGCCGAGCTGCATCATGAGCGCGGCATCGGCCGGAGTGGCGATTCCTCCGGCGCTGAAGTTCGGGACCGGGAGCTTGCCGGTCCGGGCCACGAGCCGCACCAGCTCGTAGGGCGCGCCGATATCCTTGGCCCGGGCCATCAGCTCCTCGTCGCGCAGGATGGTCAGCTCCCGCAGCCCCCGCATGATGGCGCGCATGTGGCGCACGGCTTCGACCACGTTGCCGGTGCCGGCTTCCCCTTTGGTGCGGATCATGGCCGCGCCTTCGCCGATCCGGCGCAGCGCTTCTCCGAGATCGCGGCAGCCGCAAACGAAGGGAACCTTGAAGGCGTGCTTGTCGACGTGATGCGCCTCGTCGGCCGGCGTCAAGACCTCGCTCTCGTCGATGAAGTCGACGCCCAGCGCCTCGAGGATCTGCGCCTCGACGAAGTGGCCGATCCGGCACTTGGCCATCACCGGGATCGAGACGGCCGCCATGATCTCCTTGATCTTCTTCGGGCTGGCCATGCGGGCGACTCCACCGTCGCGCCGGATGTCGGCCGGCACGCGCTCGAGCGCCATGACGGCCACGGCGCCGGCCTCTTCCGCGATCCGGGCGTGGTCGGCGTTGACCACGTCCATGATCACGCCCCCCTTGAGCATCTCGGCCAGGCCGGTCTTGAGCCGCAAGCTGCCGGATTCCATCTTCGAGTCCATGCCGCACCTCCTGTCGTGATCGATCACACCGGGCGGAGAATCCGCGTTCTCCGGCCCGCCTGCCGTTTCAACAAACCGCCGTCTCAGAAAAACGGCCCGGCCCTCGCGGCCGGCCGGCCCCGGGACAGGCTCGCCTTGAGCAGGCGCCCCAGGATCCGGATCCCCTCTTGAATCCGGGGTTCGGTCTCCCGGATGTACGAAAGCCGGAAACCATCCGCACCGCCGCTTTCGGGATGGAAGTACGCCCCGGGCGAGAAGTCCACGCCCTCGCGGCGCGCCTGCTGCAGCAGGTCGAACGACTCCACGCCCGGCGGCAGATGGACCCAGAGAGTCAGACCTCCGCGCGGCCGCGTCCAGCGGACCTCCTCGGGAAACTCCTCTTCCATCGCCTGGAGCATCAGGCGAAGGCGCGACCCGTAGATTTCGCGCACGCGGTCGAGGTGCCGGTCGAGCAGCCCGCGCCGGCAGTAGAGATCCATCGCGCACTGGACCAGGAGGCCGGAGGAGAAATCCGCCATCTGCTTCAACTCACGCAGGGGCGAGATCAGCGGCCCGGGAACCGCGAGCCAGCCGAGCCGCAGCCCCGGGAAAAGGATCTTGGAGAAGCTGCCGAGGAGAACCACCAGATCGTCCTGGTCCGTGGCCTTCACCGGGACCGGCGGCGCGCCTTCGTAGTAGAGGTCGGCGTCAAACTGGTCCTCGATCAAGGGCACGCGGTGGCGCCCGCAGATCTCGAGCAGCGGGGCGACGCGCTCGGGCGCGAGGCTGAGCCCGGTCGGGTTCTGGAAGTGCGGCATGAGATAGAGGGCCCGGGGGTGATGGCGCCGGCAGGTCTCCTCGAGCGCGTCCAGGCGGATCCCGCCCTGGTCCAACGGCACTCCGGGCGTCCTGACGCCGTTCGCCTGGAAGAGGCGGAATCCGTTCAGGTAGCCCGGCTCCTCCACGGCCACGCAATCTCCTTCGCGGAAGAAGAGCCGAGAGACGAGATCGAGACCTTGCTGGGATCCGCTGACGATGAGGATGCCTTCCGGCGAGGTCCGGACTCCGCGGGCGGAGAGGCGAGCGGCAACCCACTCCCGGAGCGGTCCGTAGCCTTCGGGCGGACCATAGTCGAGGGCCTGGGGCCCCTGGGTGCGGAAGACCTCGTCCATGATGGAGCGGAAGTCCTCCGCCGGGAAGAACGAGGGATCGGCGGTGGCGCCCGTGAAACGGATCGAATCTGCCGGCGCGGGAATCTGCGTCCAGTAGCGCCACACCTCCGGCAGGAACTCGGCGCGACGCCGGAGGATCGCCTCCCAGGCGAAAGGACCGGAATGCGCCGGACGGTTCGCGCCGTCTTTGTCGGGGGCCGGCGGAAAATCCTCAGGTCCTGTCCGTGAACCCGCCAGCGGCGGGGAATCGCTCACGAACGTCCCCTGCCCTACGCCGGAGGTGACCCAGCCCTGTAGAGACAGCAGCTCGAATGCCTGGACCACGGTCTTGCGGTGCACGCCGAGCAGCTTCGAGATCTCACGGGTCGAGGGCAGCTTGACGCCGGCGCCGAGGCGTCCCTTCGCCACTGCGTCCATCACTCCGACCGCGATCTGCTTGTAGAGCGGATCCGGTAGCGATCGGTCCACCGACAGGTCGAGCTTCACTTCACCCCCAAGGAGTCCAATCGGATCGCTCCATCCGACATTCCCTTCGATATTGGACCCTTTCGGGGAACATAAGCGAGTAAGTATGGCTCCTCAAGAAGAAAATCATGCGGATCGATAGGATCCAATCGGACTATATTCGTGAAGAGCCCATCTCAAGAACCGGGTCCGCGCACCTTGTACGGTCGGGAGAACCGGGACCAACAAAAGTCGCGCCACGCCCAACGGACTGGGCGCGCTACGGACCGGGGGACGCGTTTTCCACTGCGGAAGCGCCGCCGTCTCACCAGTTCGGGCTCACCGCGGTGATGCCGCCTTCAGTTGCTCCTCATAGCGGTAGATCGTCGGCAGCTCGTACCACGTTCGCTTGTCCGGATCCTCGGGCAGCCTGGTCGAGACCGTTTCCGGCACCTGGTAGACCCGGGCCAACGGCACGCCCTGATAATCAACCTCTCCCCGGAGGACGATCTCTCCCCGTTTGGAGAGCCCGGCGAGAAAGTCCCAGAGACCGTCGGCGACGGTCGCCCGGCGATAGGACACCAGGATCGCATCGGCCGGCCCGGCGAAGGAAAGCCCCAGGACCGCCGCCCGCTTCCCTTCGGCGCGGTACGGCGCGGCCCAACCCGAGTAGTAGGCCGAGTAGTCGTCCTTGGCCAGCGGCTGCCGGCTCCAATCCCCGGCGGGAAGAAGCGCCCGGATGAACGGCTCCGCGTCCGCGAAGTAGTTCAGCTTGGGAATGGTGTGGACCATGAGCGGCTGGCCGTTCTTCGCCGGGATCCGCAGGCACTCAGCCACCAGCTTGGGGGTCAGGCTGTCCACCCAGTAGGTCAGCTCGAATCCCTTCCGCCAGGCGCCGCGCGCGCCGCCGAGCCATCCGCTGTAGTAGGAGAGGCCCCAGGGCTCCTGGATGAGCGAGTCGCCGGTGGAGATCAAGGCGAGCAGCAGAAGCGCCGTGGCGGCCGCGCGCGCGTTGCGTAGGCGGCTCGGAGCGAACCTTGCGATCGGATCGATCAGCCCTTCCGCTCCCGCGGCGGCCAGCAGGGCCACCGCCACGAAGATGTAGACGAACTGGCGCGTGCCGTCATGGTTCGGCGTACCTGGAAGCAGTCCCACTATCCAGGCATAGAGAAACCCCGTGATCCCGAGGGCCTGCGGCCAGACCGCGGCCAGGCCCGTCCCCGCCTCCGGCGCGAGCGGATGCCTCCAGACGTTTCGCAGGCGCCCGTACAGAGCCCGTCCGGCAAAGTACAGGCCGGGAAGCACCAGCAGGAGGGCCGCGATCGGCAGGGTGGCCGCGGTCATGACCGGGCGGTAGTGCCACGGCGGGTGGAATCCCCAGCTTCTTCCCTGGTAGAAGACGTTGATGGGAACCCACTGGGATCGCGTCGTGGCCTGGCGGAGATAGTCGGTGAACCGGGCGAGACCGCCCTCCCACGGCCAGAAGAACGGGTCGAGGATCATGAGGAAGAGCGGAGCGATGAAGACGCCGAGACCGGCGCACATCCAGAATCGCCGGCGCCGCCAGGATCCGAGGATGCCCGCCGTACCGAGGACCCAGACCGGGATGAGCACGTTGGTGAACTTGGCGGTGAACGAGAGGGCGCAGGCGCCGAGCCACGCCAAAACCCATTGCCGGCCGCCGGTCTCCTCATCCAGCGCCCGAGGAAGCAGGAGGGCCAGAAGCACCCAGAAGAGATTCTGCATCGTTTCGGTGGCGCCGAAGTGCCCGTGCGCCCAGACGGCGGGAACGCCCAGATAGACGAAGACCCCGGCCAGCGAAGCCGCTCTCGAATGGCCGGCGCGGAGGAGCAGAAAGAGCAGGCAGGACGTGCCCGCGAGGAGCAAGGTGATCGCGAGGCGGAAGGTCGCCAGGTCCGGCTCCCCGGCCCAATGGAACGGCAGGCCGGCCATGGCCATCCAGAACTCGTTGAGTGGCGGGTGGCCGTTGGCCTCGGGGTGCTGGAGCCAGACTTTCGTGATCGTATCCGGGGCGAAAACAGCCGAAAAACGGGAAGGATGGACGAAGGCCGACAGGAGGTCGCCGACCCATCCCCGCTGCATCTGGGCGAAGTGGAAGTAGGTGGGCTCGTCCCAGCTCAAGCCGTAGCGGAGCACGCCGGGCGCGGCGCAAAGGAAGACGATGACGAGAAGAAGAAGCGCGATCCCGCGATCGGACTCGAACCATCGCCATGAGACAGGCCCGGGCCGGACGCCTCGGGAAGATGCGTCCGGCGGGTTCGGCTCGCCGGAGAGCGACGCTGCGGACGGGACCTTCGGATCGGCGGAAAGCGCGTCCGCAGGGGGAGCCTTCGGGGCGGCGGAAGGCTCCGCTCTCGGGGAAGAGTTCGCGGCGCCCGGATCCATCGCATCCGGCAAGCCCTTCCGGCGGCCGGCAGAGGAATCATCTCCGCGGCGAGTCCGTCCCGATCCGGTTCTCGATCTTCCCTCAGCCATCGTTTCGTGGACTGATCACTGGATCGCGATCGACAAGCCCGCGGGTCTCCTTTCCCGGCCCGGGCCGGGACACCGGGCGAGCGCGCTCTCGCTGCTGGAAGACTGGCTCCGGCGGACCGGAGCGGAGCGTTCTTCTCCGGGAGTCGTCCATCGGCTGGATCGGGGAACCTCGGGAATCCTCATGTTCTCCCTCACCCCGGAGGGATACCGCGCGCTCACGGCCGGTCTGGCCGAGCGGCGCATCGTGAAGGAATATACGGCCATCGTGGCCGGGTGGCCACAACCCCGTCAGGGTCTGATCGATCTGCCTCTCCGGCGCAACGCCTCCGGCCGGACGGTGCCTTCCCCGCACGGCGCACCGGCCCGCACCCGCTACCGCACGCGCCGGCGGCTTCCCGGCGCGGCCTTGCTTGATATCCAACCCCTGACCGGACGAACCCATCAGATCCGGGCTCACTTCGCGGCCCGCGGCCATCCGGTGCTCGGCGACCCCGTCTATGGAGACCGATCGAACCGGCGGCTCGTTCCGCGGCTCTGCCTGCACGCCGGGAGGATCGTGCTGGCGTTTGATCTCATCGCCTCTCTCCTTCCGCTGGGAATCCGGGTCCCTTCGCCGGATGGGGCCCCTCGGAAGGAAGGCGAGCCCTTGATCATCGAAGCTCCCGAGCCGAGGGCGTTCGCCTCGATCGCGGCTCGGTTGACCGCGGGCGGGAAACGGGAGTAGCCTCCCTGGCAGAGGATGGGGCGAGAATGGACAATGGAGGACACATGAAGCCGCGCGGAATCCCCGGTTCCCGGCGCACGGTCCTCCTGCTCTGCGGTCTGACGCTGGGCTGGATGATGCCGGCCCTGCCGATCGCCGTCACCCTCTCCCGAGCGGCGGAAGCGCCGGCCATTCCGGCCTGGCAGAGGGCCGTGGGCAGCGGCACCATCGTCTCGCGCCGGGTTCCCGTTCTCGGCCCGAACGCCGCCGGCGAGATGAACGGGGCACGCCTTCTCTCAGCGCCGGTCGGATCCCCGTCCACGGCCTGGGCCCTCTGCGCCAACGCCGCCGGCCGCGTCTTTCAGGACATCAGTTTCGCCGACTCGCGCACCGGTTTCGTCGCGGGGGAACTGGGCGTCGTCTACCGCACGACGGACGGAGGCGCGCATTGGCAACAGGCCATGAACCTCGGCTATCCCTACTACTGGTACGGCGTCGAGGCCCTGAACCTCGACTCCGTGGTCGTGGCGGGTTTTCAGATCCAATCAGGCGAGGGGATCGTCCGCTGGTCCGAAGACGGCGGCGTCACGTGGGGCCCGATCCTCGCGGTGCACCCGGACGCGTGGCTCGACAAGATCCGCTTCGCCGATTCCGAGCGGGGCATCGCCACGACCATGGCCGGAGGTCAGATCGTCCGGACCACCGGCGGCGGCCGGACCGCGCCCGACTGGAGCCGCGTCATCGCGGATTCCACCGGCGGATGGTTCGCCGGAAACTTCACCTTCGAAAAGGATCTTCCGGTGATGGCGGCCGGCGCCCACCTCTGCCGGTCGAGTGACGGCGGAGCCAGTTGGTCAGCGCAAACCGGCGCCGATCCGGTCTTCGACGGCGCCGTCGAGTTCGTCAACCCATCCCTCGGATTCACCGGCGGGGGCAACATCGCTCCCGGGGTCCAGGGCTGGGTTCACCGGACGACCGACGGAGGCAACACCTGGACCGACCGCCTGCTCGTGACGCCCTATCCGGTCCGGGCCGTGCGATTCGCCACCCCGATGCGCGGCTGGGCGGCCGGAGGCGACATCGACTCCAACGCGGGCGGCATCTGGGGCACGACCGATGGGGGCAACACCTGGACGCGAGAGATCGACACGGCGGCGGAGATGCGCAGCCTGTCCCTGGTTCGCGTCGGATCCGATTCGGTCGACGTCTGGGGCTGCGGGTACACCGCGGCCTTCCAGGGGCGGATCTATCACTGCCGCGTCTATCTTCCCGCGCCGGCAGCCGTCCGCGAGCGCACCGATCAGAGCGCCGTGAGCCCGGTTCGAACCTTCCCCAATCCCTTCAGTCCCTCGACCTCGCTCAGCTTCTTCATGGCGAGGCCGGAGTCGGTCCTGGTGGAGATCTTCGATCCCGCCGGACGGGTCATCCGCCGCATCGAGCCGGGGCTGGTCGGCTCCGGCACCCACGAGATCCTCTGGGACGGACGGGACGAAGCGGGACGAAGGCTCGCGAGCGGTGTCTTCTTCTACCGCTTCCGCGCCGGAGACGAGGTCAAGGGGGGCACTCTCGTCCTGGTCCGATAGCCGCTTCCGCGAGTCCATCGGTCGCACCTGAGCAATGCGGGCTGTGAGGAAACCGCGAATCGCGCGTGGTAGCAAGCGCCCCGAATACCTCGGCGTCCGAAACCCCCGGCATCGGAACCCGCATCGACCCCCGCGGGCTCTGACTCGCCTCGTGGCGTCATCGGAACGAGGCTGACCGACGATGCGATGCCGAACAAGGTTGACCCGAGGCTCCGTCGGAGCCGGGTCAGTCAGACGCCATCGGAAGCATCTCCCGGAGCGGCGGAACCGATTCCAGACGGCACGACCTTCACGGTGAATCCGGCCCGTTCCAGGCGGGTTACGTCCCGGGAATCCAGCCACCACTCACTCAAGACCCGGCCGTCGACGTAGCTTTCGGCGCAAAGCTCGCCGCGCCTGAGCAGCAGGCCTAGCTCGGCCCGGCGCTCTTCTGGGCATTGCACCCGCGCCCGCACCCGCGTGTCGCGGATGGCCGCGGCGAGGCGGGCGCGCAGCACGTCCTTGTCTTCCGCTCGGAGCGCCGAGATCAGGACCGCCTCAGGGAAGCGGTGGCGCGCTTCCAGCTCGGCGGTTTCGTCCCGCAGCCGATCGGCCTTGTTGAGCACGAGCAGGCGGGGCACGGGGCGATCGATCAGCTCCTCCAGAACCTCTTCAACCGCGGCGATCTGTTCATCCCGCGCCGGGTGGCTCACGTCGGCCACGTGCAACAGGAGGTCCGCTTCTTCCACTTCCTTCAGGGTCGCCCGGAAGGACGCGATCAGGTGGTGGGGCAGCTTCCGGATGAATCCGACCGTGTCGGACAGCAGGATCTCGACCTCGCCCGGGAGAATCACGCGCCGGGTCGTGGTGTCGAGGGTCGCGAACAGCCGGTCTTCCTCGAGAACCGAAGCGTGCGCCAGCCGGTTGAAGATCGTCGACTTGCCGGCATTGGTGTAGCCGACCAGCGAGATGCGAAACGCGTTCCGGCGCCGCTGCGATTGGATGGCGCGCTCGACCTTGACCTCCTCGAGCCGTTTCACGAGCGTGGCGATCTTCTGCCGGACCCGGCGGCGGTCGACCTCGAGCTGCGTTTCCCCGGGACCTCGCGTTCCGATGCCGCCACCGGTGCGGGAAAGGTGTCCCCACATTCCGGCGAGACGTGGCAGAAGGTACCGGAGCTGCGCCAGCTCCACCTGGAGCTTGGCCTCGCGGCTCTGGGCCCGGCGGGCGAAGATGTCGAGGATCAGCTCGCTGCGGTCGAGCACCCGGACCTTCAGCTCGTCGCCGAGATGGCGGACCTGGGCGGGCGTGAGATCCTCATCGCTCACCAGAAGCGCCGCTCCGGATTCCGCGATGAGATTCGCCGCTTCGTCCATCTTGCCACGGCTGAGGAATCTCCCCGGGTCCCGCGCCTGGCGCCGCTGAAAGAAACGTCCGACGACCACGCCGCCGGCGGTTTCGACGAGCTGGGCCAGCTCATCGAGAGTGTCTTGCGCCTTGCTCGGCCCGGAGAATCCGACCAGCACGGCGGTTTCCGTCACCGGGAGCCGGGAATGCGGGTCTCCAGGCGTCGCGGCTTCGCGCCGATCGGTGTCAGCGCCGTCGATGGCCTCGGGCGCGCGTGAATCAGTCCTGGAGTCCTTGTTCGTCTTGGTCCTCCCCGTCGTTTCCGGCCGGACCTGCCGCGCGCCGGCGATCTCTCCGGCGCGACCCGGCCCTCGCTTCCAGCTTGTACGTCTCCGCCGGCCGATTCAAGGGCCGATCGGACCAGCGCGACGCGTCGCAACCGCGCCCGCGGCGCGGCGTCTCGTGGTCGCCGGCGTCGAACGATGGGGTCTCAGAGGATCCGATAGGTCACGCCGAGGGCCAGCGTCTCCTTGAACTGGCCCGCCTTCCGGATCGCTCCCTGAACCGCGCCGGGGTTCGTCAGCACCCCGTTGTCGATGACCGGGATGACGGTGTTGTCGTACTTCTCGTAGAGCCACCGCGCGTACAAGTTGACCGAGATCAGCTTGCTGACCTGGCTGGTCAGGATGTTCTCCCAATCGGCGCTCATCCTGGTTGGATAATCGGCGACGCCCGGGTCGATGCCCTGGGCGGTCAGGGAGGCCGCGGTGAGGCTCTGGAGCTTCTTCTTCCCGGAGAAGAAGACCGGCTGGTAGAGGGTCAGGTTCGAGGTCCAGGAGAGCCGGCCGGCCACACTCTTGTAGCTGGTGACCCACTGCAGTCCGCCGTCATTCCCGGTCTCCGACTTCGTCGTCTTGCCGGCATCGGGGTAGTAGCGCCGGATGCTCTCCCGGAATCCGAAGCCCAGCCGGCTCAGGAGCGTGCGGTTCGTCTGATTCACGAACTGCCGCGCAATTCCCCCCGACTCCAGGAACCGCATGGGGTTCAGGCTGATCGATCGCCCGAGCGAATCGGGCGGGCCGAAGAACTGGCTCTCGTAGCGGACGGAAGCAAAGGGCTGCACATACACCCCGAGAGTGAACCGGAGGATGCTTTCCAGGGCGATCAGGTCGGTGGATTCATCCGGCTTCTGCCACTTCAACTGGTTGTCCACCACGGCCTGCTGCGCCGTCTGGCCGTAGGCGAGATTGAGCGTGTTGGACCAGTTGACGCTCGGACTGAGTTGATTGGCCAGCGATCCGTTGATCAACGCGGTCCAGGCGGCCGAGCCTTTCTCGCCGCCGTACCAGTTCATGCTGTAGGCGCTCTGCGCGAGGTTGACGCCCGCGTCGAGCTCGGGGACCCACTGTCCCACCACCGGCTTCTTGGTCGTGTCCGCGGGAGCGGCGGCGGTCTGGGCCCGGGAGGCCGGCGGAAGGGCCAGCACCGGAATCAGCAGAAAAGCCGCGGCCACGCTCGCGCCTCGCATTCTCCCGGCCCACTGGCGCCCGGCGCCCCGACAGATCCGCCAACTCTGATTTTCCGGAAGTCCATCCCGGGATGGATTCATCCGACTTGATTCGCGATCCTCACCTTTCGAACTGAACAAGTAGCTCATGCCCATGTCCTCCGCACCCGCTCCCCTCACGAGCCTGCGCCATCCTGGCGTTCGGAAAGGGCGGGCCATTCTGCGCCATGCACGCGTGTCCCACTGCCATCGATGCGGATCGGGGTCTCGGCGCGAGACCGGCCATGGAGACGCTCGGAAGGCCGGTGACGAGACCAGCCCCATGGAGACGCTCGGCAGGCCGGTGGCCGCGGACCCCGGTCAAAAAAATGCTCATCGGCCAAGGTGAGAATCGATCGGGATTCTGTCAAGTACGACGTAGCCCCGGCGCCAGTCGTGACCGGTGCCGGGGCCCGCCTTCCGTCCCGGCCCGAATCCCCCGGAGGGGCAGGCCGGGAAGCCGGTAATGCTAGTACATGCCTCCGAAGTCGCCGCCGCCGCCCGGCATGGCCGGAGCTGCCTTCTCCTTCTCGGGCACCTCGGTGATGAGGGCTTCCGTGGTCAGCATGAGCCCGGCGATCGAAGCCGCGTTCTGCAGCGCGGTCCGCGTCACCTTGGTCGGATCGATGATGCCGGCCTCGAGCATGTCCACGTAGGTATCCTTGTCCACGTCGTAGCCGTAGGTCTTCTTGCCCTTCTTGACTTCCTGGACCACGACGGAGCCCTCGACGCCCGCGTTGTTGGCGAGGGTGCGAAGCGGCTCCTCCAGCGAACGGCGGATGATGGCGACGCCGATCGCCTCCTCCGCATTCGCTTCGACCTTGTCCAGGCAGGGCAGGCAGCGGATCAGGGCGACGCCGCCCCCGGGGACGATCCCCTCTTCGACCGCGGCCCGGGTGGCGTGGAGGGCGTCCTCGACGCGCGCCTTCTTCTCCTTCATCTCGGTCTCGGTGGCGGCGCCGACGTTGATGACGGCCACTCCGCCGGCCAGCTTGGCCAGGCGCTCCTGCAGCTTCTCCTTGTCATAGTCCGAGGTCGAGTCCTCGATCTGACGCCGGATCAGCTCGGTCCGCGCCTTGATGTCGGCCGCCTTGCCCGAGCCCTCGATGATGGTCGTGTTCTCCTTGGTCACCGTGATGCGCTTGGCCTTGCCCAGATCGGAGAGCTGGATGTTCTCGAGCTTCCGCCCGAGGTCTTCGCTGATGGCGAGGCCGCCGGTCAGGATGGCGATGTCTTCGAGCATGGCCTTCCGCCGGTCGCCGAAGCCCGGGGCCTTCACCGCGCAGACCTGCAGCGTTCCGCGGAGCTTGTTCACGACCAGGGTCGCGAGGGCTTCGCCCTCGACGTCCTCGGCGATGATGAGCAGCGGCCGCCCGGCCTGGGAGACCTTCTCAAGCAACGGCAGGATGTCCTTGAGGCTCGAAATCTTCTTCTCGTGGATGAGAACGTTGGCGTTCTCGAGCACGACCTCCATCGTCTCCTTCTCGGTGATGAAGTAGGGCGACAGGTAGCCGTTGTCGAACTGCATCCCCTCGACCAGTTCGAGGGTCGTCTCCATCGCCTTGGCCTCTTCAACCGTGATCGTGCCGTCCTTGCCGACCTTGTCCATGGCGTCGGCGATGATGTTGCCGATCTCGGTGTCGCCGTTGGCGGAGATGGTCGCGACCTGCATGATCTGCGCGCGATCCTTGACGTCCTTGGAGAGACGCTTCAGCTCATCGACCACGGCGATGACCGCCTTCTCGATGCCGCGCTTGATGTACATCGGGTTCGATCCGGCGGTGACGTTCCGGAGACCTTCGCGGAAGATCGCCTCGGCCAGGACCGTCGCGGTGGTCGTGCCGTCGCCGGCCACGTCGGAGGTCTTGGAGGCGACTTCGCGCACCATCTGCGCCCCCATGTTGCGCCAGGGATCCTCCAGGCTGATCTCCTTGGCCACGGTCACGCCGTCCTTGGTGATGGTCGGCGAGCCCCATTTCTTGTCGAGGACGACGTTGCGGCCGCGGGGACCCAAGGTCACCTTCACGGCCTTGCTGAGCATCTCGACCCCTTCCAGGATCTTCTGCCGGGCCTCACTCTTGAAGAGAAGCTGCTTCGCTGGCATTCTCCAACCTCCATCCTTTCTTTCCAAACCGCTCCGTCCGGCCTCGGCCGGCTTCCTCCGGACGCTTCCCGCGCGCCGGCGGCTCCTCCGAGCGCCGCGCGCCGCATCCCGAGGGCTCTACTTCTCGATGATCCCGAGGACGTCGTCCTCCCGCAAAATCACGTACTCCTCGCCGTCGATCTTGACCTCGCTGCCGGCGTATTTGCTCATGAGGACCCGGTCTCCCGGCTTCACTTCCAGCTTGTGCAGCTTGCCGTCTTCCGTAGTCTTGCCCGGGCCGACGGCCACGATCTCGCCCTGCATGGGCTTCTCCTTGGCAGTATCCGGAATGATGATGCCGCCTCGAACCTCCTCGGCCTCCTCGATCCGCTTGACCAGGATGCGATCCCCGAGGGGACGAACCCTGACAGTGCTCTTCTGCGTCATCGAAACCTCCTTCTCATGGGACCACTGACCCCGCCGTCATCGCACAGACGATCTCGGACACCCGCCTGTTCGCGGCTCTCGCAGAGTGCGTCAAAATGGCTGAATAGATCATTGCAACATCCGTGCCACCCAGACGACGTATTCTAACCGACTGTGTCACAGCTAGTTGTGGATAGACACCGAACCGGTTCGGGCTGACAGGACCGGTTTGCAACGCATCTTTGTGCCAACTTGTCACGCCACAGCGGCAATCCGACCGACACATCTGTTTCTACCTCGGTAACCATCACTCTTCCATATAGTTACATAGAGATACGTGATCGCACAGGACTGCGTTCACCGCGTGCCAGGATGACAGAAGACGGCCTGATCGTTTCGGATTGGGACGTTTCCCGAGACGGCTCCAGGTTCGGGTCCGCGAAAGCCCGTTCAGCGGATCAATTGATAGTCGGCGATGCGCCGATAGAGCGTCCGAAGGCTGATGCCGAGCACCTCGGCGGTCCGGCCGAGATCGAAATCGCTCGCGCGGAGCGTCGACTCGATCAGGCGGCGCTCCACTTCTTCGAGCGGCGTTCCGAGCGGAATCGAGAGGCTGCCCTCCTCGTCCGGAATCTCCTGCAGCGCCGGCGGAAGGTCTTCCACGTCGAGCGGCCGGTCGCCGTCCGCATTGATGATCATTCCGGTGACGACGTTCTTGAGCTCCCGCACGTTCCCCGGCCACCGGTAGCGAAGCATCCGGCTCATCGCCCGGGAGGTAAAGCCGGACGTGCGGCGCCCGTACGCTTCGGCCACCTCGTGGAGCAGATGCTCCGCCAGGGGCCGGATGTCCTGGGGCCGGTGCCTCAGGGCGGGCATCTCGATCGACACCACGTTGAGCCGATAGAAGAGGTCCTCGCGGAAGAGGCCGCCCGCCACCATGCCGCGCAGGTCGTGGTTCGTGGCCGCGATCAATCGAACGTCGACGCGGATCGGGCGTTCGCCGCCCACGCGGGTGAACTCGCGCTCCTGCAGCACCCGGAGGAGCTTGACCTGCGTGGACGCGGAAAGCTCCCCGACCTCGTCGAGAAAGAGGGTGCCGCCGTCGGCCGCCTCGAACCGGCCCTGGCGGCTGGCGATCGCGCCGGTGAACGCGCCCTGCTCGTGGCCGAACAGCTCGCTCTCGACGAGACCTTCCGACAGATCGCCGCAATGCAGCTTGATCATCGGCCCGTTCCGCCGCGGGGAGTTCTGATGCAGAGCCGTGCCCACCAGCTCCTTGCCGGTGCCGGTCTCGCCGGTGATGAGGACCGTGGCGTCGGTCGGGGCCGCCTGGAGGATCCGCGCCAGAACCGCCGCCATCGCCGGGGAATTGCCGATGATGTTCTGGAGGCCGTACTTCTTGTCGAGTCGCCGCCGCAGGTCGTTGATCTCCGCCACGAGCCCCCGGACCTTCTGGCCGCGTCGAACCGCCGCCAGGATCTTCTCGAGGTTGAGCGGCCGCATCTGGTAGTCGTAAGCGCCGTCCAGAACGGCGCGGGATGCGATCCCCACGGTGTCCGGATCGGAGATCAGGACCACGCAGGTCTCCGGATCGCGGCGCCGGGCGACCTGCATGAGGCGAAGGCCGTCGATCCCCGAGGATGCGGCCTCGGTCACGATGGCGTCGATTCCCTGGTCGTCCAGGACGTTGAACGCCTCTTCGCCGGTCCGCGCGCTCACGACTTCGCAGCCTTCCCCCTGGAGAAAGCGCGAGATCCGGCCCGCCTCGGTGGCATCGTGGTCCACCAGAAGGATCCTGGGCTTGAGGTGGGGTTCCGGCGTCATGGTTCAAGCATAACCCGACCGCCGCGCGCCGCGTGTCGATAGTGACCAGAAGCACGGTGGCGTGATGAAGCCCACGCGCAGGACCGCGGGCCGACGAGAGCGCTCGAGCGGTTGTGCCGGTACGGCCTCCGGCCTCCCTTCGCCCAACGCCACCTCTCGGTCGGCGAGGACGGGCGCGTCGTCTATGAACTCCGCCGCCCGTGGCCGAAGGCGCCACCGGACGCTCGTGCGTCGGACGTTCGACGCACTCCCACTTCCGCCCGGGTCTCTCTGGCCAGCGATTCCAACGTTTTCAGAGGTCATCAACACGACGACGGCGGCTGGGACAGGATCTCAGAGTCTACGAACGCTATAGCGGGGGGGCAGCCTCGCTGCTAGACTGGGCGCGGTCTTGAAAACGTTGGTGATCGTCCTCCCGGGGGGATGGATGGTTTCGGGCTCTTTCACCTGCCAGCGAGGAGGTCGGCATGTTGATTCCCGGTTTCCGCAACCGTGCTCGCATGGGCGTGTGCACGCTCTTCTTAGTGCCCCTGCTCACTGGATTCATCGCGGGCCTCGCACGAGCTGCCTCTACGGACCCACTGTTTCCGGATCCGACGGCTGAGACCGGCGCCTTTCCAGCGTCCGTGGCCATCGGGGACTTCAATGGGGACGGCAAGCCGGATCTCGCCGTGGCGAACGCCGGTGACAACACGGTTTCAGTGCTGCTGGGCAACGGCAGCGGGACCTTCGCGAGCAGGACGGACTACGGAACCGGCGGCCAGCCAAGGTCCGTAGCAATCGGGGACTTCAACGGGGATGGCAAGCCGGATCTGGCCGTAGCGAACATGCTCTCCAACACGGTTTCGGTGCTGCTGGGCAACGGCGACGGGACCTTCGCGACCAAGTCGGACTATGGAACCGGCAGCTATCCATATTGCGTGGCGATCGGGGACTTCAACGGGGACGGCACGCCGGATCTGGCCGCGGCGAACTACAACTCCAACACGGTTTCGGTGCTGCTGGGCAACGGCGACGGGACCTTCGCGATAGAGACGGAGTACGGAGCCGGCAGCGGACCAGCATCCGTGGCGATCGGGGACTTCAACGGGGACGGGAGGCCGGACCTGGCCGTGGCGAACTCAGAATCCGGCACGGTTTCGGTGCTGCTGGGCAACGGCAATGGGACCTTCTCAACAAAGAAGGACTACGGAACCGGCAGCAGCCCACAGTCCGTGGCGATCGGGGACTTCAACGGGGACGGCAAGCCGGATCTGGCCGTGGCGAACTACGGCCCCAGCACGGTTTCGCTGCTGCTCGGCTACGGCGACGGGACCTTCGCGACCAAGAAGGACTACGGAACCGGCAGCAGCCCACAGTCCGTGGCGATCGGGGACTTCAACGGGGACGGCAAGCCGGATCTGGCCGTGGCGAACTACTATTCCAGCACGGTTTCGGTGCTGCTCGGCTACGGCGACGGGACCTTCGCGACCAGGACGGACTACGGAACCAGCCTTCCAATTTACGTGGCGATCGAGGACGTCAACGGGGACGGCAAGCCGGATCTGGCCGTGGCGAACTACGGTTCCAGCACGGTTACGGTGCTGCTGGGCAACGGCGACGGGACCTTCGCGACCAGGACGGACTACGGAACCGGCGGCCAGCCAAGGTCCGTAGCGATCGGGGACTTCAACGGGGACGGCAAGCCGGACCTGGCCATGGCGAACTCGGGCTCCAGCTCGGTTTCGGTGCTGCTCTGCAACGGCAACGGGACCTTCGCGACCAAGACCGACTACGGAATCGGCAGCTATCCATCTTCCGTGGCCATCGGAGACTTCAACGGGGACGGCAAGCAGGATCTGACCGTGGCCAACAGCAATGACAACACGGTTTCGGTGCTGCTCGGCAACGGCGACGGGACCTTCGCGACCAAGACGGA
Organism: Candidatus Eiseniibacteriota bacterium; assembly: GCA_963833505.1. GTDB lineage: Bacteria > Eisenbacteria > RBG-16-71-46 > CAIMUX01 > CAIMUX01 > CAWHYG01. The sequence continues at coordinate 428,512 of CAWHYG010000006.1, forward strand.
CTGTGGAACCGGCAAGTGGCCAGTGTCCTTGGCGATCGGGGACTTCAACGGGGACGGCAAGCCGGACCTGGCCGTGGCTGACGAGAATGCTAATACGGTTTCGGTGCTGCTGGGCAACGGCGACGGGACCTTCGCGACCAGGACGGACTACGGAGCCGGCATCGGACCAACGTCCGTGGCGATCGGGGACCTCAACGGGGACGGCAGGCCGGATCTGGCCGTGGCCAACGATGGTTCCACCACGGTTTCGGTGCTGCTGGGCAATGGCGACGGGACCTTCGCGACACGGACGGACTACGGAACCGGCAACCTTCCACAATCCGTGGCCATCGAAGACTTCAACGGGGACGGCAAGCCGGATCTGGTCGTAGCGAACTACCAGGACGCGACGGTTTCGTTGCTGCTGGGCAACGGTGACGGGACCTTCGCGACCAAGATGGACTACGGAACCGGCCCCAGTCCCGTTTCCGTGGCGATCGGGGACTTCAACGGGGACGGCAAACCGGACCTGGCCCTGGCGAACGGGGGTTCCGATATGGTTTCGTTGTTGCTGGGCAACGGTGACGGGACCTTCACGACCAGGACGGACTACGGAACCGGCAAGAATCCATATTTCGTGGCGATCGGGGACCTCAACGGGGACGGCAAGGTGGACCTGGCCGTGGCGAACTCACAGGTCAGCACGGTTTCGGTGCTGCTCAATCTCGGCCCCGGCTCCGGCTGCCTTCGCCCGTTCAACGCCGTCTTCCCGGCGGATGGCGACTCCTTGCACACCACCCAACCGGAGTTGCGGTGGCGGAGCACCCCCGGCTGCGCCGGATCGGCACAGTACACCGTGCTTTGGCAGCGCGGGCCGGAATTCACCAACGCCGATTCCGCCTCCGCGGGCGCCGACACGTTCTTCGTGTTGCCGCCCGATTCCTTGAAGACACGTCAGCTCTACTATTGGCATGTCGTGGCTCGCGATGGACAGGGCCATGCCGTCCGGTCGGATCCGCCGGCGGGTGATTGGTTCTACATCATCGACGACAGCACGCCGGTGCTCTTCGAACTGCAACCGACGGCGACATCCCAGACGGACGGAATCCTGGTTTCGTGGCGGATCGCTGGAGGAGCCGGTTTGACCGGGTTCAAGGTGTACCGGCGCCTCGACGGGGCGCAGGGAGCCGATGCCGAGTGGACCTGCATCGCCCCGATCGTTCCGAGCTGCGGGGAGTCCTGCCGGTACCTGGACAGCGGCGTCGACGCCGGCGTCCGTTACGACTACGAGGTCGAGGGTTTTGGCCCGACCGGCTCCATCGGCCGGTTCGGCCCGGTGTCCGCGCAGGCGGCGGCTGTGAGTCTGGCGGTGCGGGTGCTGCCGAACCCCGGGACGGGAGTGATGAACCTGTCCCTGGGCTTGCCCAAGAGCGGCGACGTGACGCTCCGCGTCTTCGACTCGACGGGGCGCGAGATCGCGCGGGACGTCCTTCCCGGGCTCAAGGCCGGAGTGCGGCAGGAGCAATGGGACGTCCGGGACCGGCTGGGCCATCCGCTGCCGAGCGGCAGCTACTACGTGAAGATGGAGGCGCCGACCGGGCAGAAGATGGCCAGGTGGCTGGTGCTCCGATAGGGGCTCAGACCTCCAGATCCGCCACCGACAAGAACCGCGGCGGATGCCGGAGCTGAGAAATGATCTCCGTCGACCAGATCGATGGTCCAGGCAGGGCCGCCAGCGGGCGCGACGATGGCGTCCGGGTTGTGCCTGGCCATGGTCGGATAATGCCCTGGGAACGGGAGAGGATCACTGAAGCACCGAGAGAGCCCTCAGCTCTCGTCCGGATGCGATCCCGAAGCCGGAACGACCGGAACGATCAGCCGAAAGGTCGTGCCGCGCCCCGGAACCGACATGCAGGCGATCTTCCCCCGGTGCTCCTCGACCGCGCGCATCACCAGGGCCAGCCCGAGCCCCGTCCCGTCCTTTTTGGTGGTGAAGAACGGCTCGAAGATCCGATTGAGCTGATCGCCCGGAATCCCGCGGCCGTTGTCCGCCACGGAGATCTCGACTCCGGCGTAGGACTCCGATCCGTCCCCCACGGCTCCCGGCCCGACCATGGCCTCCTCGGCGTCGTCGGTGCCGGCGCCGTTGCCACGCCGCGCGGTGTCGCTTTTCTCGCCGCCTGTCGCGGAGGATTCGGGTCCGGATCGGGATCCGGGTCCGGTTTTGGGTCCGCGTCCGGGATCAGGTTCGGGTTCGGGTTCGGGTTCGGCTCCGTGTCCGCGCCCGGGCTCGGGTCCAACCAATCCCAGCTCGGCCGCCTCCTCCAGAGAGATCGCCCGGGTGCCGATCTGGATCTGTCCCCGCTGCCCTTCGGTGGCATCGACGGCGTTGCGCAGGAGGTTCAGCAACGCCTGCCGGAGGAGCGTGGCATCGCAGACCGCCTCGGGATCCCGCTCGTCCAGGTTGAGCACCAGCCGGATCCCCTTCTTGTGGATGGAAGGGCGCATGAAGTCGTACAGCTCGACCAGGATGTCGTTGACGCGCTCGCGGCGGAAAGCCGCCAGCGGCAGCCGCGAGAACTGCAGGTACTCATCCGTGATCTGGCTCAGCCGGCGGATCTCTCGCTTGATCGCTCCCACCACCTCTTCGGCCTCCGGATCGGCGCCTCCCGGAGAGCCGATCAGGAAGTCCCGGATCAGATCGACGTTGAGATTGATGGAGGCCAGAGGATTCCGGATCTCGTGCACGACCTTGGAGGAGATCTTGCCGACCGCGGCCATCTTCTCAGTCCGGAGAAGCTCTTCTTCCAGTCGGCGGGTCGCGGAGATGTCGCGGACGATCTCGACGATCCGCTCTTCGCGATCTTCCGACGCCGGGATCCTCGAGCGCGTCAGCGAGACGTCGATGGTCGATCCGTCGCGACGGAGCCGGCGCGTCCGCAGGTCTTTCACAGTCGAGCCCGGCGCCAGGGGCGTGCTCAGCTCCGGCTCCTCGTCCCCGACCGGAATCAACGAGGCGTACGGCTGCCCCACGATCTCGCTGGGCGGGAATCCGAACGTCTCCTCGGCGCCCCGGTTCCAGGAGACGATCCGGTGGGAACGATCCAGAACCAGGATCGCGTCGGCGGCGTGCTCCACCACCGAGCCCAGGGTGCCTTCGGCCTCTTCCTGGCGCGCCCGGCTCGCCGCAAAGCGCCCGAGAAACCGGGTGAAGGCCTGGCGGAGGCGCTCGAACTCCCCGACGCCCATGGGCGGAAGGACGCGCCCGCCGGGACGATCCGGATCCTCCTCCTCGACCAGGGCCACCAGGCTCTCGAGCTCGTCGAGGATGCGGTGGCGGATCCAGCGAAAGATGCCGGCGAGGAACAGGGCCGTGAGAAGGACGAGTCCTCCGAGGAGGCGGATCGCCCGGGCTTGTTCCATCCCCGATCCTCCGGTGGCGGCTGGGATTCCCCCGGATCCGGCCGAGGCTCCGTGGATGAGATGGAGGATGACCACCGCGCCGGCGATCAGGATCGCAACCACTCCGGCGACGGCCACGGCGCCGTGCCAGTAAAGAGAATGCGTGCGACGGATGCGTCCGGTGTCCGAACGACCGCTGCGCGAGCGCCCTTCGGCGCCACCGCCAGCCGAGTGGTCCGGCCGACCGCGATCCGCGCGGGCAAGGCCGCTACCCGCCGGACGCGCTCCGGCGCCGCCCGCATCCCCCGGCCGGACTCCGCCGCCGTCCGTCAATGTCCCTCCGGGCCCTCGTCGGATCCGATCCCGTAAAGACGCATCTTGTTGTACAGTCGCGTGCGGGATATCCCGAGGATGGACGCGGCGCGCGACTTGTTGCCGTGGGCCGCCTGCAGCGCCTGTTCCACGGCGCGCTTCTCGGCGTCAGCCAGGGCGGGACCCGAACCGGAAGGAGCCGCGGCCAACGGCCGGACCACCAGGTGCTCGGGGAGATCCTCCGGCCGGACCCGTCCCTGCGCGCCCATGGCGAAGAGCGATTCGATCACATGTTCCAGCTCGCGGACGTTGCCGGGCCAGGCGTACTCGGAAAGGCGGTCGACGGCGCGCGGATCGATCCCGTCGACCTTGTTCGGGAACACCTTGTTGAACTTCTCGAGGAAATGCTGCGCCAGGAAGGGAATGTCCTCCTTCCTTTCCCGCAGCGGCGGCAGCTCGATGGTGATGACCCCGATCCGATAGTAGAGATCCTGGCGAAGCCGGCCCTCCCGGATGGCTTCGTCGGGCGGCAGGCTCATGGCGGCGAGAAAACGCACGTCCACGTCCGACTCCTGGACGTCCCCGACGCGGCGGATCCTCTTGTCCTGTAACACCCGGAGAAGCCGTCCCTGGATCTCGAGCGGCATCTCGATGATCTCGTCGAGAAAAATCGTCCCCGTGTCGGCGGCCCGGAAGAGCCCGATCGTGTCCCGGCTCGCGCCGGTGAAGGAGCCCTTGCGGTGGCCGAACAGCTCGCTCTCGAACAGGTCGCGCGGGATGGCGCCGCAGTTGACCGGGACGAAGGGGCGCTGCGCCCTCGAGCCATTGTAGTGGATGGCGCGAGCCGCGATTTCCTTGCCCGTGCCGGTCTCGCCCACGATGAGGACGGAGCTGTCATGTCCGGCGGCGGCCCGAAGGCGCGCGAACACGCGTTGCATGGCGGGCGACCGGCCCACGATGTTGGAGAAGCCGTAGGTCGAGCGCAGCTCCTGCTTGAGCTGGCTCACCTCGCGACGGAGCCGGCGCGACTCGAGGATCTGATTGACCGTGCCCAGAAGCTCCTCGCGGTCGAACGGCTTCGTGATGTAGTCGGTCGCGCCGATCTTCATGGCCTGGATGGCGTTCTGGATCGTCCCGTACCCGGTCATGATGATCACGTCGAGGTCGGGCCGGATCTCCTTGGCCTTCTTCAGCACCTCGGTGCCGTCCAGCCCGGGCATCCGGAGGTCGGTCAGGACGATGGTGAAGGCGGGATCGCGGCGGAGCCGTTCCAGCCCCTCGGCGCCGTCGTAGACCGCCTCCGCCGTGAGTCCGGCGCGCCGGAAAAGCCGCCGGCAGGTCTCCGCCATATCCGCGTCGTCCTCGACGATCAGGATCTTGTCGGTTTGATCCGCCGGGCTTCTGGTTGCAGTATCATCGCCGGTCATGGGTGTATCCTGCCTCGATCAGGTTGGTTCCTGGCCCACGGAGGAAGCATCCGGCCTGCCACCGGGGAGAGCAAGAGGGATCAGCCGGGTCGATCGCGCGGAGGGATGGGGTTTGCTCAGGGAGCTGCTCTCGAACCGGATTCTGTGGACGGCGGTCGCGGCCGACGTCGTGGCCCAGGTGCTGAAGGTGCTCCTCGCCTTCGTCCTGGAACGCCGGTGGGCGCCGGACCGGTTCCTTGAAACCGGAGGCATGCCGTCGTCGCATTCCGCCGCGGTCGCCGCCCTGGCCACCGGAGTCGGCATGGTCAAGGGCTGGGGCAGCGTGGAATTCGCGCTGGCGGCTGTTTTCAGCGCCATCACGATGTATGACGCCGCCGGGGTCCGCCGGGCCGCCGGTCTCCATGCCCAGATGCTGAACGAGCTCGTGCAGGAGCTGGAGCATCTCTTCCAGGAAGGCTATGAGCCCGAGGCGCTGAAGACGCTTCTGGGCCACACCATCCCGCAGGTGGTCGTGGGGGCGATCCTCGGGATCGCCGTCGCTCTCATCGCGCTCCGCTAGTCAAGCCACTCCGGAACTCCCCCGAGCACAACGGCGCAGATCCGCGGCGGAGCCCTGGCGCGGCGATGCCGGAGCGGCCAATTGAGGAGGGGGCGCGGAGTGCGGCGGGAGCGCACGATAGTGCGCGGAGCCGCGCGGAGCGGCGCCGACGATCTGGCCGCGCAGGCATTGTCGCGCCAGGGCGTGGGACTTGCAACGCGCTTCGGTGCGAGCGCAGATCTGCGGCGGAGCCCCGGCGCAGCGATGCCGGAGCGGCCAATTGAGGAGGGGGCGCGGAGTGCGGCGCGAGCGCACGAAAGTGCGCGGAGCCGCGCGGAGCGTCGCCGACGATCTGGCCGCGCAGGCATCGCCGTGCCGGGGCGTGGGGCTAGCAACGCGCTTGGATGTAGAAGGCCACGAGTCTGCCGAACGCGGGTCTGAACCCGGCCCGGCGAAAAAAGAACCGGGACGGGGACCTCATCGAGATCACCCGCCCCGGCGATGTTCCTTGGAAACCCAGCGACCGGGGCCTCCGGCTCGAGGCCGGAAGGGCTCCGAAAGGGGCCCAGGACACACTCGAATCAGCTTTGGACCGCGCTCGACTCCCGCACGAAGTCCGCGCCCCGCTGGATCGCCTTCTCGTTCAGGGCCAGCGTCTGCTTCGCCTTGATGAAGTGGGCGAGGCCGCTCTTGACCTCCGCGAGATCCAGCAGCCCGGAGCGCGCCACGTACGCGCCCAGCATGACCATGTTGGAGACCTTGGTCGAGCCGAGCTCATCCGCCAGGGTCGTGGCGGGCAGGGCGAGAACCTCGATGTCCTTCCGCGTGGGCTGGATGTCGATGAGGGCGCTGTCGTAGAGCAGAAGCCCGCGCGGCCTGAGATCGGCCTCGAACTTGACGAGCGAAGGCTTGTTCATGGCGATGAGGACGTCCGCCTCCTCGACCACGGGCGAGCCGATGGGCGTTTCGGAGATCCGCACGTGGCAGTTGGCCGTGCCGCCGCGCATTTCCGGCCCGTAGGACGGAAGCCAGGACACCTGGTAACCGGCCCGCATCCCGCAATCGGCCAGACCCACGCCGAGCAGCAGCACGCCCTGGCCGCCGAATCCAGCAATCTTGATCCTCGGGTTGGCGTAGTTCGCCGCCGGGCGGACGCGGCGCGCCGTCGCCGGCGCGATCTCTCCCTCATCCCCGGCCTCGATGTTGAGGAGGGCGTGAAGACCCTCGGTGAGGAACGGCCGGGGCTCGGCCTTCGAGGGCGGAATCTGCTCGGAGCGATCCTTGACGGCGCCCACCGGGAAGACCTTCTCCATGTTCTCCTTGATCCACTTCTTCGAGTCGACCGGATTGATCTTCCATCCGGTGGGACACGGGGAGAGGATCTCGACCAGGCTGAAGCCCTTGTTCTCGACCTGGTTCTGGATGGCCTTGCGGATGGCCAGGCGCGCCCGGTTGATGTTCTTGACGTCGGTCAGGGCGACCCGCTCGAGATAGACGGGCGCTTCCAGGGTCGCGAGCAGCTCGACCACGCGCAGCGGGAAACCCTCGTTCTCCGAATGACGGCCGTACGGAGAGGTCGTCGTCTTCATGTTGAGCAGGGTGGTCGGGGCCATCTGGCCGCCGGTCATGCCGTAGATCGCGTTGTTGATGAAGAAAACGGTCAGGCCCTCGCCCCGGTTCGCCGCCTGCAGGATTTCGTTGCCTCCGATGCCGGCGAGATCGCCGTCCCCCTGATAGGAGATGACGATCGCGTCGGGGTGGGCCCGCTTGGCCCCGGTAGCCACGGCCGGCGCCCTTCCGTGCGAGGATTGGATGTTGCTGACGTGGAAGTAGTAATAGCCGAACACGCTGCATCCGACCGGAGAGACGAAGATCGTCCGGTCGGCCAGGCCGAATTCATCCAGCGCCTCGGCCACCATCTTGTGCACGTTGCCATGGCCGCAGCCGGGACAGTAGTGCGTGGAGATCTGGTCGGGAACGTTCTTCGTCTTCCGCGCGAAGAGGTCGTACAGGACCTCGGCCTTCTTGAACGTGTCCTTAGCCATTGGCGACCCCCTCCAGCTGCAGGATCTGCTGTAGAAGCTCATCGGCCGAGGGAACGTTCCCGCCGACCCGCCCGTAGAACCGGACCGGCCGCTTGCCGTTGACCGCCAGGCGGACGTCCTCGACCATCTGGCCCATGGAAAGCTCGGCGACCAGGAAATCCTCGGCCCGGTTCGCCAGCTCCCGGATCCTTGGCGTCGGGAACGGCCACAGGGTGATCGGTCGGAGCAGTCCGACCTTGACCCCGCGGTCGCGGGCCTGATCCACGGCCGACTTGAGAAGCCGGGAGACGATGCCGTAGCCGATGACCACGTGCTCGGCATCCTCCAGGCGATATTCCTCGACCCGGACCTCGTTCTTCTCCGCCTCGGCGTACTTCCGGAAGAGATGCTGGATGTGCGCCTCCAGCTCGTCCGGCTCGAGGTAGATCGAACTCAAGAGGTTGTCGCGCCGGGACGCTTCCGGACCGACGGCCCAGGGCTTGTCGGGAAGCCGCTGGACCGGCGGCGGGAAGCTGCACGGCTCCATCATCTGGCCGATGAATCCGTCGGCCAGGACCATGGCCGGATTGCGGTAGCGATCAGCCAGCTCGAAGGCGAGCATGGTCAGGTCGCACATCTCCTGGACCGAGTTGGGCGCCAGCACGAGCACGCGGTAATTGCCATGCCCGCCTCCCTTGACCACCTGCCAGTAGTCCGACTGCTCCGGCGCGATGTTCCCGAGCCCCGGCCCTCCCCGCATGATGTCGACGATGACGATCGGAAGCTCGGACCCGGCGGCGTAGGAGATGCCCTCCTGCTTCAGGCTGATGCCGGGACTGGAGGAGGCCGTCATGACGCGGATGCCGGAAGCGGACGCGCCGTAGCACATGTTGATCGAGCCGATCTCGCTCTCGGCCTGGAGAAAGACTCCCCCGACCTTGGGCATGAAGCGGGCGGCGGCCTCGGCGATCTCGCTGGCCGGAGTGATGGGATAGCCGTAGTAGGCCCGGCAGCCGGCCAGGATGGCTCCCTTGACCACGGCCTCGTTGCCTTTGAGCAGTTCCTTCGCCATCGCGATCCTCCTTAGGCTTCGACGGCCAGCTCGGCCTTGGGGGTCTTGTACACCGTGAGCGCGCCCGGCTCGGGGCAGGCGTAGAAACAGATGCCGCAGCCGGTGCACCCCTCGCCGAGATAGGCGGCGGGATGGTAGCCCATCCGGTTGATGGCGGGAGAAATGATCAACACCTTGGGGGGACACTGCTCGACGCAGTACCCGCAGCCCTTGCACTCATCCACCCGGACTTCGACCCGGCCGGTCGGCCTGGCCTTGGGCGCGGGGGCCTTTTTTTCGTCCATGGGCACCTCCTCGTCGGTCGGTCAGCGGGATCCGGTAGCTTCGGCTCTCTCTGCTTCCACTCTCCGGCGGATCCAATGGACCCAGTCGGGAATGCCCTCCCCGGTCGCGCAGGACATCCGGTACAAGGGCGCCGAGGGGTTCAGGCTGGTCACGGCCCGCTTGAACTCCTCCTCATCGAACGGCACGTAGGGCAGGAGGTCGACCTTGTTCAGGATGACGGCCGCCGCCCGCTCGAAGATGTAAGGATACTTGGCCGGTTTGTCGGCTCCTTCGGGCACGCTGGCCAGGACGACCTTGACGTCTTCGCCCAGGTCGAATCCCGTCGGACAGACGAGATTGCCGACGTTCTCGATGAAGAGCAGGCCGATGCTGGCAAGGTCCGCGCCCTCAAGCGCGCGCTCGACCATCCGGGAATCGAGATGGCAGGCGCCTCTCGTCTGGATCTGGACCGAAGGAACTCCCAGGCGCGCCACCCGGCGGGCGTCGTTCTGGGTCATGAGGTCTCCTTCGATCACGAACGGCCGGAGGTCGCGCAGCTCGGGCAACGTCCGTTCGAGCAGCGACGTCTTGCCGGCGCCGGGGCCCGAGAGGAGATTGATCGCGTAGATCCCGGCCGCGCGCAGGCGCGCGCGGATCGAGGCCGCGAGCAGGTCATTCTTCTCCGTGACCTTGCGCTCGAGATCGACGACCCGGATCTCCGCCTCTTTCACGCTGCCACCTCTCGCGGCTCGCCTGACGGCGAACCCGGCTTCTCCGCCGGCGGCTCGGACTCCGCCGGATGCAACTCCACCCGAAAGACCTCCAGCTCGCGCCCGCTGATCAGCTCGTGCCCCAGCGCACCGCAGGAGGGGCAACCCGCTTCCCCGAGAGACAGCTCGGAGGTCCATCCACACCCCGCACAGCGAACCCGGGCGGGAGCGCGCTCGATTCGGAGCACGGCTCCCGCCGTTTCCACCCACTCCCCCCTCACCACCTCAAAGCAGAACTGAAGAGCCTCCGGATCCACCCCGGACAGATCACCGACCCGAACCCAGACCCCCCCTACTGTCAGGGTTGGCTCCGGAGGCTGAAAACCCGTGTTGTCCCGCAGAGCCGCCATTGCGATCTCGCCGATGGAATACGCCAGACTCAGCTCATGCATGTAAGCACCCGATTCCGATCCATCAACCCGTCAATCCGCCGGAGCGCGCCTCTTCTCCGCGGATCCCTCAAGGTTCTCCGGCGGCGTCGCCTTCGCCGTTGAAGAGCAAGACAGCCCCTTCTGCAACACCTGGGCGATCTCCTTGACGCCTTCGCGATCGCCATAGTACAGAACGCCCGCCTGCCGCGCTTCTCGTTCCTGCACCGGGTCGGACTGGGCGAAGGTCAGGATGATCCCCATGTCGGGACGAAGCTGCCGCACCAGATGCACGAGGTGGGTCCCCCCGACGTCGCCCAGCGAGCTGTCGATCACAACCATCCGGATCCGCCGCTCTTCGATCGCGCGGAGGCAATCCCGCCCTGAACGAACCGTGGAGAGCCTCTCATCAAGCTCCGGCAACTCCCGGCGAAGGGAGAACCAGAACTCAGAATCATCCGCCGCCACCAAAGCCCACCGCCCAGCACCCTGCCCAACCGTTCCCACCACCCTAAGGTCTCCCGTTGGAATCGCCTCCGGCGTTCGAAGAGTTCAAGGGAGCACGCGGCAATTTGCATACCGCGCGGTGCAACGACCTCCGCTGCCGGTCCGAAAACAACCTGGTCACGTCCAACGGGTTACACATCCGGCCAGCATAGACCGGATCTCATCCCGACGGTCCCTGTACAGTGTCAGCACAAAGTGTCCAGGATCAGGACACAGCGCCGGAACCGCGGACGCGCCTCAGGACGCGGTCGCATCGACCACCCGCGGCTCGTGATCGGTTTCACTCCGGGCGCGCCCCAGGACGCAGAACAAAACGACCACCCGCAGCCCGTGATCGGATTCACTGCGGCGCGCTTCAAGGCATCGCCGGATCGGGGAGATCGGGATCGATTCCGAACTCCTGCATCGCCTTTCTCGCGACGACCGGGTCGCATCGGCCTTCGCGAGCCAGGGCCGAAAGCGCGGCCACCACGATGTGCTCGGCGTCCACCTCGAAAAAGCGGCGCAGGCTCTCCCGGGTGTCGCTCCGTCCGAAGCCGTCCGTGCCGAGAACGGTGAGGGACCGCGGCACCCATCGGCCGATCAGGTCCGGCACCCCCTTCGTGAAATCGGTCGCGGCCACGATCGGGCCCTCGGTCTCCGCCAACACGCGCGCCACGTAGGGGACGCGGGCGGGCTCTGCGGGATGAAGCCGGTTCCAGCGTTCGGCTACGAGCGCCTCGCGCCGCATCTGGCCATAGCTCGTCGCGCTCCAGACGTCGGCGGCCACGTCGAATTTCGCGGCGAGGATCTCCTGGGCCCGGAGCGCCTGGGAGAGGATGGTTCCGCTTCCGAGGAGCTGCACGCGCTGACCCCGCGCTTCGGGCGCGGGCCGGAACCGGTAGAGCCCGGCGAGCACGCCTTCACGGACGCCCGGCGGCATCGGAGGCATCTCGAAGTTCTCGTTGTACAAGGTGAGGTAGTAGAACAAGTCTTCGCCGTCTGGACCTTCGCGGCCGGCGCCGTCCCCGTACATTCTCCGCAGGCCGTCCTCGACGATGACGGCGATCTCGAAAGCCCAGGCGGGATCGTAGGCGCGGCAGGCGGGGTTGACCGAAGCGTAGACCAGGGAGTGTCCGTCCTCGTGCTGGAGCCCCTCGCCGTTCAAGGTGGTCCGACCGGCCGTGCCGCCGAGGAGAAATCCCCGTCCCCGCGCGTCGCCGAAGGCCCAGACGAGATCCCCGATCCTCTGGAATCCGAACATGGAGTAGAACATGAAGAACGGGATCATCGGCTCGCCAAAGGTCGCGTAGGAGGTGCCGGCCGCGATGGTCGAAGCCATGGAGCCGGCCTCCGTGATCCCCTCCTCGAGGATCTGCCCGTCCTTGGCCTCCTGGTAGCTCAGCAGCACCTCGTGATCGACCGGAATGTACTTCTGCCCGAGAGCGCTGTAGATGCGGAACTCGCGGAAGAGCGATTCCATGCCGAAGGTGCGGGCTTCATCCGGGATGATGGGCACGATCCTCCGTCCGATCTTCGGATCCTTCATGAGCTTCCGGAGAAGCCGGACGAAGGCCATCGTGGTGGAGACCTGGACCGCGCTGCCTTCCGTTCCGCCCAGGAACTCCGTGTAGAGATCCATGGGCGGAAGCGCCGGCGGCGTGAAGGACACGGTCCGCTTCGGAAGCGAGCCGCCGAGCTGCCGCCTCCGCTCGAGCATGTAGCGGACCTCTTCGCTGTCGGGCCCGGGATGGTAGTAGGGCGCGTCTTTCAGGGCGTCATCGGGAATCGGAAGCTCCAGGCGATCGCGGAAGGTGCGCAGCTCGTCCGCGCCGAGCTTCTTGATCTGGTGCGTGACGTTCCGGCCCGCCACCATGTCGCCGAGGGCCCAGCCCTTGACCGTCTGCGCGAGGATGGCGACCGGGGCGCCCTCCGTCTCGACCGCGACCTTGTACGCCGCGTACAACTTCCGGTAGTCGTGTCCGCCGCGGCGCAGGCGCTCCAGCTCCTGATCGGAGAGATGCTCCACCATTCTCTGAAGGCGCTGGTCGCCGCCGAAGAACTGCTGCCGGATGTGCGATCCCTCTTCCGCCGCGTAACGCTGGTAGTCCCCGTCGAGGGTCTCGCTCATCCGCTGGAGAAGAACGCCGTCCACGTCGCGGGCCAGGAGCTCGTCCCATTCCCGGCCCCAGATGACCTTGATGACCTGCCAGCCGGCGCCGCGGAAGATGGATTCCAGCTCCTGGATGATCTTTCCGTTGCCGCGCACCGGGCCGTCCAGCCGCTGGAGGTTGCAGTTGACGACGAAGATCAGGTTGTCGAGCCCTTCCCGCGCGGCCAGGGAAAGCGCGCCGACCGACTCCGGCTCGTCCATCTCGCCGTCGCCGACGAACGCCCACACGCGGGAGCCGCTCGTGGTCTTGATCCCCCGCGCTTCCAGGTAGCGGTTGAAACGCGCCTGGTAGATGGCGCTGATCGGCCCCAGGCCCATCGAAACGGTGGGAAACTGCCAGAAGTCAGGCATGAGCCGCGGGTGCGGATAGCTGGACAGGCCGCCGCCTCCGATCTCCCGGCGGAAATGGTCGAGCTGATCCTCGGTCAGCCGGCCCTCGAGATAGGCGCGGGCGTAGATGCCGGGCGCGGCGTGACCCTGGAAGAAGATCTGATCCCCGGTGAATCCCCCGTCGCAGCCGCGGAAGAAGTGATTGAAGCCGACTTCGTACAGGCTGGCGGAGGACGCATAGCTCGAGAGGTGTCCGCCGATCCCCGGGTCCCGCTTGTTGGCGCGGGTCACCATGACGACGGCGTTCCAGCGGACCAGGCGCCGGATCCGTCGCTCGAGCGCCTCGTCCCCCGGGAACCACGGTTCCTGCTCCGGGCTGATGGTGTTGATGTAGCGGGTCTGGACGGTCGGCGGCAGTCCGATGTTCAACATCCGGGCGCGCTTGAGCAACCGGTAGAGAAGAAACTGGGCGCGGACCTGGCCCTCTGAGCGAAAGACGCCGTCCAACGCTTCGATCCACTCCGCGGTCTCGCCGGGATCGATGTCCGGAAGCTGCTGCTTGAACTGCTCGAAGATCATGCCGACCTCCCAATCTCAACCCGGTGGCCCCGGCGTTGCGCGTCGCGCCGCCGGCGGGCCGTCGTGGCCCGCTTCGCCCGTCGCGAACCAGGCCCGTTCCTCGGCGACGCCATTTCCCGATGGCGCAGCTCGACCTTGAAGACTAGAACAGGCCCAGCGGCGAGGCAACGCGCCGGCCGGCACGGAGCGGCCGGCCCGGGCGCCGCAAGCCGGCTCGCGATCGAGTGAGCCAATGGCCAGCCCGGGCGGCGCGAGCGGGCCCGCGGCTGGTGGAACGGGCGGCCAGCCCGCGCAAGCGGGCTCGCGACCGGCGGAACGGAAGGCCGCGGGCGCCGATCAAACCGGAGAGGCCGGGAGATGGTCCGGTCTGCTTGCGACGGTCCCGGTTCGTGAATCTCGATGAGGCCCGAATTCAAAGGAGAAGGAGACATGCGACGCCTGACCCTCGGTACGTTCCTGGCTGCGGCCGCGGTCGCGGCACTGTCGATCGGGCCGGCTCGTGACGATTCGGGCGGGGCTCTGCCGGGGGCCGCCTCGGCGGTGGGTCGGAGCGCGCCTTCAATGGGGGGCGCGACTCCCGTGGTGACGCCCGAACCGGCGCCCGACGCCCTCGACGACGCGCTCGCTCTCGCCGGCCTCACCCGCAAGGATCTCGGATGGGAGGCCCGAGGCTGGTGGGAACGCTATCCGGAGGACATCCCGTACAAGCTCCGGCACTTCGACGATCTCCTGGCCGAACCGCTGGCGGTGGTTCCCTTTCTTCGCGCGATGGGCGCGACCCTGAAGCAGACCTTGTCCCCGGAGAACGTCGCCGGAAAGAAGAACGGCACGGGAGCAGGGGCGCTCTTCAGCGCGGTGCATGATCTCGGGGTGAACAAGCGTTTCGGGGGATTCCGGCCCTTCTCGGCCAACCTCACGGCGGCCCGCACGCCGCTGCCGGACGCGCTCCTGGAAGCCTGGAAGGCGGAAGGCAGGCCGGTCCAGTTCATCACGTTCGCGCAGGAGTCTCCCTACCCGCTGATCGGCAAGGATCTGGACAAGGCCTGCGCCGATCTGCCCCCCGCGGTGAGCGGGATCCTGGGGCAGCTCGTCCAGAACCTGCTCGACGCGCGGCACTGGGCGGTGCTGGCGTTCCGGAACGTCCCGCTCGAGACGCGCGAGCAGGTGGCAACGAGGCTCGACCTCGGGGAAAAGGAAACCGACGCCCTCGAGTATGAGCCGACGATGGATGACATGGCCCACAGTTGGGACGAAGCGAGCCTCTGGTACGCCGGGCTCAAGACCGTCGAAGCCCTGGACCAGGCGCGGCTTGCGCTCACCGATTCCCTGCTTCAAGCCGGCCCGAAACTGGACAAGATCCACATCGATGTCGACACGCCGGCCGGGCGGGTGATCGTGAACGGCACGGGCGACGATCCGATCGACGTAGGCGAGGGCGCGTTTCTCGTGGTCGACCTGGGAGGCAACGATCACTACACCGGTTCGCTGGCCGCCTCGAATCCCAGGCTTCCCGTCGCCGCCGCGCTCGATCTGGGAGGCGATGACGTCTACGACTGCGGTGACCGGGCGCTCGGTTGTGGGGACACCGGTATCGGCGTCCTGCTCGACGCCAAGGGGAACGACACCTACAAGGCCAGGACCCTGGGAGAAGGAGCCGGTCTTTTCGGGATGGGAGTGCTGATCGACCTCGCCGGCAACGACGTCTACGAGCAGCACTACAGTGGGCAGGGAGCCGGTTTCTTCGGAATCGGCCTCCTCATCGACCTGGCTGGAGACGATCATTACACGCTCTGGAGCGACGGGCAGGGATTCGGCGGCGTGGCCGGGGTCGGCGTCCTGGCCGATCGCACCGGCAACGACACCTATCTCGCCGTGCCGGATCCCGCCATCACCGCGCGTCCTTCCTATCACAGCGCGGCGAAGATCTCCGTCAGCGACGCCCAGGGATGCGGCATGGGCCGGAGAGGCGACGGCGCGGACGGGCATTCCTGGGCCGGCGGGCTCGGCGTGCTCCTCGACGCCGAGGGCAACGACACCTACACGGCGGGCAACTGGGCGCAGGGGTGCGGTTATTGGTTCGGGACCGGTCTCCTTTGGGACGGCGCCGGTGACGACGTATACAAGGCCAACGGCTGGGCCTCCGCTTCCGGCGCGCACTTCTGCATCGGCGCGGTGGTCGACGAGGCGGGCAACGACGTGCACAGCGTGGCCCAGAACTGGGGTCCCGCTTTCGGCCATGACTTCACGGTCGCCATCCTCTACGACGTCAGCGGCAACGACGTCTACGAATGCGGCGGCGAAGGCGTCGGGCACTCGATCAATCGCAGCGTCGCTCTCTGCCTCGACGGCGGCGGCGACGACCGGTACGTGTTCACCAGCGACAACCGGCGGCCCGGTCTGGCCAACTTCGATCCGCGCTTTATCAATCGGTCCGGCCCGTCCATCTACTGGACCGAGTCGACCTCAGTGGGCCTCTTTCTCGACGTGGGCGGCAACGACACCTACATCCTCAAACCCGACGACAAGAACGGGGACTCCAATCACCTGCACCAGGCAGGGAACAACGTGGCCCTGACCGACGATCCTGGCAGCGACAATGTGAAAGCTCGGAACCGCGGCATCTTCGTCGACCGGGAATCGGGGACGATCGATCTGGATCGGCCGGAGGGGGGCAAAAGGAGGTAGCGCCTTGGCCAACAGGGGCCGGCGACCTTTCCGCGTTCAGCAGATCCTCGGAAGCTGATCCCCGGTAAGCATGTCCACGATGCGGGTCCCGCCGATCCGGGTTCTGAGGACGACCCGGCCGGACGGGTCCGACACGACCTCGCCGATGGAACAGGACGCGGCCCCAAGAGGGTGGGCGCGAAGAAGGCCGAGCGCCCGCTCCTCGAACTCCGCCGGCACGACGGCGATCAGTTTCCCCTCGTTGGCCACGTAAAGAGGATCAAAACCCAGGATGTCAGCCAGCGCCTGCACCTCGGGCCGGACCGGAATCGCCGTCTCTTCCAGGCGGATTCCGAACGGCTGACCCTCGACCAGCTCGTTCAAGGTCGTGCCGAGGCCGCCGCGCGTCGGATCCCGCATCCACCGAACGGGAACGCCGCCCCCGAGAAGCGCTTCGACGAGTTCCCAGAGGGGAGCGCAGTCGCTTCGGAGCGACGACTCGAAATTGAGGTCATTGCGAGCCGCCATGATGGCCAGACCATGATCGCCGAGGGTGCCGTTCACGAGGATGCGATCGCCGGGCCGGATCGCTTCCAGGCCCTTCGGGCGCGGATCGATAAAGCGCCCGATCCCCGCGGTGTTGACGAAGACCTGATCCAGTCCGCCGTGCTCGACGACCTTGGTGTCGCCCGTGACGATCTCGACGCCGGCTTCCCCGGCCGCCTCCCGCATCGAACGCACCAGGCGTTCGAGCAGGTCCCGAGGCAGCCCTTCCTCGAGGAGAAACGCCGCCGAGAGAAAGAGCGGCCGCGCCCCCATCACCGCCAGGTCGTTCACGGTGCCGCAGACGGCCAGCCGGCCGAGATCTCCGCCTGGAAATTCCAGCGGAGAGACCACGAACGAGTCGGTGGTGAAAGCCAGCTCCTCCGAACCCACCTGCAGGCAGGCGGCATCGTTCAGGGGCGCGAGATGAGGGCCGCCCAGAAGCGGAAGGAACAGCTCCCGGATCAGCCGGTGGGATAGCCGGCCGCCGCTCCCGTGGCCGAGAAGGATTCGGTCCCCGCTCACGACGCCGTTCGCCCGTACCGGTACCAGGCCGCGCAGGTCCCTTCCGACGAGACCATGCAAGCCCCGACGGGCGTCTCCGGGGTGCAGAGAGTGCCGAAGAACGCGCAATCGGGCGGCGACACCGCGCCGGTGAGGACCTCGCCGCACCGGCAGCCTTCGGCGTCCCACGCCGCTTCTTCGACGGAGCGGCGTTCGGCCTCCGACAAGAGGGCTTGCGCGTCGAACCTCGCGTACTCGGGGCGAAGAGCCAGGCCGCTCCGGGGAATCAGCCCGAGCCCGCGCCACTCGGCGTCCACGGGACGGAAGACGCGATCCAGGACCTCCAGCGCGCGCCGGTTTCCCTCCGGAGCCACGGCCCGGGCGTACTCGTTCGTGACCGCCGGTCGTCCCTCGCGGGCGCCGGTTTCGAGGGTCAACAGGGCCCGGAGGATGTCCACCGGTTCGAAGCCCGTGACGACTCCGCCGACGCCGCGGTCCTCGAGAAAACGATAGGCCTCGGAACCCAGGATCGTGCTCACGTGACCGGGCAGAAGGAACCCATCCAGGCGAAGAGCGGGCGAGGCCAGGAGCGCCTCGAGAGCGGGGATGACTCGGCGATGCGCGACGAGCACGCGGAAGTTCTCCAGCCCGCGTCGCTCGGCGTCCAGGATGGAGAGGGCCACCGCGGGACTCGTGGTCTCGAATCCCACGCCAAGGAAGACCACGGTCTTCGGTCCGGCAGACGCCTGAGCGTTCCTTCCGGACGCCACGGTCGGATCCATGGGCTCGTGCACGCCCGAACGCGCCGGCGCTCCAGGAGCCTTCTTCCCGGACGTTGCGGTCGGTTCCATGGGCCCCTGGACGCCCGAACGCGTCGATGCTCCGGGAGCCTTCTTCCCCGTGGGCCGGACGGAGGTCTCCCGGACCGCCGCCGGCTGCGCCGCCAGCTCGACGGCGTCCATGGGCGCATAGACGATCCGGACGTCGGCTCCCTGCGCCCTTTCCAACTCCAGGCTGGAACGCGATCCGGGAACCCGCACGAGATCTCCGAACGTGGCGATGACGACGCCCTTCCGGGCCAGGGCGATCGCGAGGTCAAGGTAGGTCGTAGGGGTCACGCAGACCGGGCACCCCGGCCCCGAGATGAGCCGCACGTTCGGCGGCAGAAGGGACCGGATCCCATGGCGGAAGATCGCCATGGTGTGCGTGCCACAAACCTCCATGAAGGTGCGCTCCGGTTGTCCCCGGCACGCTTCCGCCAGTCGCTGGACCAGGCCGCGGACCAGATCGGGATCACCGTACGCGCGTTCCCAATCGGCCGGGAGATTCACGGCGTCTCCGCTTCGCCGCCGGAATCACCCAGCATCTCACGCAGCATCCGCAGGTCTTCTTCGGCCTCTTCGGGCCGAAGGCGCTCGACGGCGCAGCCCGCGTGGACGAGAACGTAATCTCCCAGCTCCAGCTCGTCGAGGAAACCAAGATGGACCCGCCGCCGGATTCCCTCCAGCTCGACTGTTCCCATCGGTAGATCGATCTCGACGACGCGCATCGGAACCGCCAGGCACATGCGGCACCTCCCGAGGCAAGTGTAGCCCGCGCCGGGAGGGCCGTCCATGTCCCCTGACTCCGATCCTGGGCCTCTCCGTCCGATCGCAATCCGATGCCCCGGAAAGCCGGGGGCCGCTCACCGGATCAGGCAAGAGGCCATCTACGCCCACGACCCGGTCGCTCAGTCAGTTCTGCACCGCCGGTTTGCAGCGGATCCGCGACCGGTTCGGCCCGCCTCAACGCACGAGGACGAACCGTCCCACCTTGCGATTCCCGCCGCATTTGATCGCAAACACGTAGACGCCGCTGACGACGTCCTGGCCGTTCCGGCTCACCAGGTTCCAGTAGACCGCGCCCGGATCGGTCGCGCGGTGCTCCAGCGTCTGCACGAGGTCGCCTCCCAGGGTGTAGATGCGGATCTCGCACGCGTCCTTGGGAACGTTGACGAAGGCGATCTTGGTGCCCGTGGGATCGGCGTTGTCGGGCGTCAGGTCCCACCCGGCCGGATTCAGGCCCTTGATGTACGGGTTGGGCACGACGTAGACGCCGCCCACCTCCCCGCCGGGCGCCGCGGTCCAGGTCGGGATGACCTCGTCGTCCTCCGTGGCGGAGGGCGGGCTCGTCAGCTCGATGTGATTCACGCTCTTGACCGTGTCCCCGGGGGCGAGCACGGTCGGCACGGTGTCGTCATAGGCGCTGTAGGAGGTCACTCCGTAGAAGTAGACCATCCCGTTTTTCAGGCCGACGGAGTCGACGTAGGAGTATCTCCCGACCGGATAGTAGTACTTCTGATTGTTGGGAGGCGGCGCGCCCGTGTTGACCGGCGGCGGCAGCGAGTCGATGTTGTTCCGGTACTTCGGAAGATAGTCGGGCGAGCTCTTTCCCAGGCCATCCGGCGGATTGAGCGAAAGATCCGCGATGAGCTGCCAATCCGTCGGGGCCGGCCCGGACGAGCCGACCGGGCGGTCCCATCCTTCCACCCGCCAGACCCGGTATCCCGTGAACAGGATCTTGCCCTGGATGGGATCGGCATGAAGCTCGCTCTGGTTGTCCCATTGCAGGATCACCTTCCGGTCGCCGGCCGGGGCCACGACGTGGGTTCCGGGAGCCACCGTTTGCGTGATCGGGCCGAGGTTCGTTCCGGGCGGCGGTGGCGCGACCGTGCCCACCCAGTGAACCAGCAGCTCCAGTCCCTCGGACTCCGATTCGGCCTGCGTATGAAAGAGGGGCGTGCAGCAGTTGCAGTCATCGTCAACGTAGTTGTCCGGGATGTCGCACGCGGGATACGTGTCCTTGACGGTGCGGATGGTCGGGTTGAGGCTGTCGCAGTGATCCTGCCACCTTTCGGGCTGGCCCGGATCCAGCGCGCACAACAGGGTCTCCTTGCCGCCGGTCCCGGTCAGGGGGTTGCCGTCGTTGTCCCGCCACTGGCCGTTGTAGATCCGTTGCGCGTTGATCGCATTGGCGACCATCCCGCTCTTGTAGCTTCCGACCACGAAGGCCATCTGCAGGGTGAGCGTCTCGCCGGGAGAAAGCTCGGCGAAGGGGCCGGCCGAAAAGCAATACCGGTAGTCGTTCGGCTCGGATGTCGGCCGCAGGTCCTTGACGCCGCCGGACAGGAGGTCATAGCGCTCGGCGTCGTCGGTCGGATCCCCTGCCGGGTAGGGGTCGCTGCCACTGAAGAAACGGGCGGTGTGCACCCGCACCGTGGCCGGGGCGGTGACCCCGAACGGGTCGGTGGTGTGGCCCAGGAACATCCCGCCGAAGTATCCATGGTTCGGGTCATCGCCGCCCTTGGCCGTGACCCCGTCGTCGGGAACGTCCCACATGGCGCAGATGTCGAGGTGCAGCTTCTGCACCGAACAGTCCTGGATCTGGCCCGAGACCCGCTGGGTGCAGGTGTAGGTGATCGACGGATCGACGAAGGTGGTGTCGATCGAATAGTAGGCGCCGGCGTCGTCCGTCCAGTAGTCCGGATGGTCCTTCGGTCCGACGTCCGAGTCCACGAAGAAGCCCAGGTAGGCTTGCTTGAGCAACTCGGTGCCGTCGTTCTTGATCTTGAAGTCGAACCCGACGAAGTCGGCCGCACCCTCCGTGGACCAGGCATACACCTCCTGGTGGATCTTGACGTGGAGCGGCCGGTGTTCGGGATACTGGGCCTTGGCCTCGTCGGTATAGTCCCAGTACTCGCAGGCCAGCATCTTCTGTGAGATGGCGGAGTAGTCGTTGTCGATGATGCCGTCGCCGTCATCGTCGTAGCCGTTGAGCGGGTCGTTGTCGATGATCCCATCGTGGTTGTCATCCCCGTGGTCGGCGGAAAAACCGGGCCGATCCCCTCCGGGCGCGCCTTCGTAGGACTGATAGATGGTGTCGCGCGGATCCAGGCTGGGCCTGAGCTCGTACTCGTAAGCGCCGGTAGACACGTGTGGGAGGTTATCGCTGGCGATGGCGCCGATCCAGAGGGCCGCCGCGTACAGGTATTCGATCCCGCGCCACTCCGCGCTGTACTTGTCGGTGAGAAAGCCGGGGTTGCCGATGACCCCGACGTTCGTGATCATGATGTCGAGGTTGTTCTCGTTCTCCCGGAATATGTTGGGCGGCGCGATGTCGTAGATCTTGTTGAGATCGGGATGGGGGTCCCGCGCCCAGGCCGGCACGGCCGGGATCATGAGAGCGAGCAGCCCGAGCGCACCCAGCTTCATCAGGTTTCGGAAGAACTTCAGTCGAAAACAGGACCGGCTCGGAGCGGGTATTCGTCTGCCCAAGGCGGAAGAATCCATCGCCGTACTCCAGCAGCGGGCGGATTGGCTTGGATCCGGTCGCAGTTGCGGAGGTTGCGGCCGGGAATGGCAGATCCCCTAAATGCCCCGGATAGCGCGAACAACCCACATTCGAGCCCGGCGCCGTGGCCGGTCTCTCAGTCGAATCGGGGCTCCTGGAAGTTTGTCGCATGTCTCCATGCGCCGCGGGTGACCCCGATGCCCGCAGCGATCCTCTCTCATGAGAATCTACTTCCTTCCCGACCCTGTCAATACCACCGTGGAATTCTCGGGGACCGTCGAGAACATCCCGCGATTGTCGGCTGTGATTTGAGAGACGAAGATTCTCAAAGATCCCCGCGAAGCAGATCCGCCGCGAACCTGCTGGACCCCATGTTGCCGAGCGGCCTCTTCGACTACCTCGGATCCAGAGGCGCGAGCTGGAGGCGCCGAGCTAGGGGCAGCGAACTGGAGGCGCCGGGCGAGATGCAGCGAGCTAGAGGCGTCGAGCTTGCGCCCGTCTGGATCGTCCCTCGCTCCGGGGCGCGGGCGCATCCTGAAAGGCCCACCAGGAGGCCAGGATGATCTGGCCGAAGCTGACTCCGCCGTCGTTGGGAGGCAGGTCGCGATTGCGGTACGACCGCAGGCCGCGTGCCTTGAGCCCGTCTTCCACGAGACCCAGGAGAAGCACGTTCTGAAAGACACCGCCCGAGAGGCAGACATCCCGAATTGCGTGCCGCTCGCACAATCCCGCCGCGGTCTCGACCACCGCATCCGCGATGGTGCGGTGAAACCGCCACGCCAGATCCCTTCGCAGCGCCCTCCCGCGAATGAGAAGGTCCGCCAGCTCAGCAAAGGCCGGGCCGAAGTCGATCGTCCACGGTACGGACGTCCGGTGGATCCGGTAGGGCAGCGCCTCGAGCCGTCCGCCTTGGGGGACCGTCAGGGAGAGCTGCTCCAGCTCCATGGGAGCCTGGCCCTCGTAGGCCGCTCGAATGCGGCCGAGAATCAGGCAGGCGGCCGCGTCGAAGGCTCTTCCGGCCCCGGAGCTGAGCGGGGCGTTGAGCCTCCGTTCCAGCATGCGTTCCACCAAAGCCAGACTTTCCCGAGGAACGCCGGGAAGCAACCGCGCCCGGAGGACCGCGCCGGCCTCGCCGAGGGCATGACGCAGGTAGGCCACGGCCGACCGCCACGGCTCCTGGACCGCTTGATCCCCTCCCGGCATGGGCATCGGGACGAAGTGAGCCGCCCGCGTGAACATGTGGTCCGCGACCGTGAAGAACTCCCCGCCCCAGATCGTCCCGTCGTGCCCGTACCCGGTTCCGTCCAGGGCGACGCCGACGACCGGGCCCTCCAGGGAATGCTCCCCGATGACGGAGGCGATGTGGGCCTCGTGATGCTGGCAGGCGACGAACTCCTCCAGGTCGAGCGACAGGGCGTAGCGCGTCGACAGGTAGTCCGGATGAAGATCGTGCGCCACCACCGTCGGATGAATGTCGAACAGACGCTCGAAGTGACGGACGCCCTCTTCGAAGGAGCGGAAGGTCTCGAGGTTCTCCAGATCTCCCACGTGCGGTCCGACGTAGCAGTCGAATCCCTTGGCCAGCGCGAAGGTGTTCTTGAGCAGAGGCCCCGCGGCCAGGACGTGCCCGGGGACCGGCCAGGGAAGCCGCAGCGCTCGGGGCACGTACCCGCGCGACCGCCGGAGGATCTGGAACCTCGAACGAGCGATCCGCGCCACCGAGTCGTCGGCACGCAGGTGGATCGGCCGATTGTGGCCCAGGAAATAGTCGGCGATGTCGGCCAGCCGCTCGAGGGCTTCCTCGTCCCGGAATGCGATCGGCTCATCGGACCGGTTCCCGCTCGTCATGACGAGCAGGCTCGCCGCGGCGCCCACATCCGGTTCGGCCGGAGGCACGTCGCCCGTCGCGCTCCGGCGCCCTCGGGTCCTGGAGGCCGCGGACCCTCCGGCTCCCGCGAAGAGAAGGTGGTGCAGAGGCGCGTAGGGCAGAAGGAATCCGAGATGCACCTGGCCCGGCGCGATCGAATCGGACAGCCGGCAGTCGCGGCGCCGGCGCAAGAGGACGATGGGCGCTTCGGGACCGCTCAGAAGCTCCGCTTCCTGCCTGGAAACGCGCACATGCGCCCGGACGACCGCCAGGTTCGCCGCCATCAGGGCGAACGGCTTTTCCTCACGGACCTTCCGATTGCGCAGAGTGCGCACCGCCAGCTCGTTCGTCGCGTCGCAAGCCAGGTGATAGCCGCCGATTCCCTTGACGGCCACGATCGCCCCCTGGCGGAGAAGCCGTTGCGCCTCGGCCAGCGGATCCCGGACCGGAAGTTGCGTTCCGCTGGCGTTCCGGAGGACCAGCGCCGGGCCGCACCGCGGGCAGGCGTTCGGCTGCGCGTGAAATCGGCGGTCGGCGGGCGTTTCGTACTCTCCGCGGCACTCGGGACACATGACGAACCCGGACATCGTCGTGGCGGCCCGGTCGTAGGGCACGTCCCGGATGATGGTGAACCGGGGCCCGCAGAGGGTGCAGTTCGTGAAGGGATAGCGGTACCGCCGGTCGTTCGGCGTGAACACCTCCTTGAGGCACGACGAGCAGACCGCGAGGTCGGGCGAGATGCGGGTGGCCCGTTCCGGCAACTCCCGGCTGGCCCGGATCTCGAACTCGCCATATCCGGCCGGGGGGACGGCCGTGACGGTGATCGCGTCGATCCGGGACGCGACTGGCGCCTTTTCCCGCAGCTCGCGCCCGAAGGTCAGCAGATGCTCCGGTTCACCCTCCGCCTCGAGAAACACGCCTTCGCCGTCGTTGAGGACGAAGCCGCCCAACCCATGCTCGCGAGCGAGCCGGTAGACGAACGGCCGGAAACCGACGCCCTGGACGATTCCGGTGATGCGGATGAGGTGACGGAGTCGCATGCCCCGACTCTACAGCCCGGATGGGTGCTCCGCGACAGTGCGCTTGAGGCGCGGAATCGGCGAAGAGGATGCCCGACCGTTCCAGGTCAACGTCGACAACCCGGCGACGGCCGGACTGGACGTACCCTTGCGCACGCCGTACGGCATCGTGCGCCCGGTGGCCAGGGCGGAACCCGTGGGAATGCCTTCAGGAAGTTCCGCGGGGACGCCGTCAGGACAAGCCGAGAAGCGCGTGGATCCGGGCCACCGCGACCGGCACGGCCCGCTCGGCTGCGGCGCTCAGGGATGGCGCATCGAGAGACGACTCGGCAGAACCGCCGGCGCCATCGGGCAGGACGAATCCGACGACCTGGATCTCGGGAAGCCGCAAGGACAGAAGGCGCGCGAGGCGGAGGCATCCGCCCAGCGACAGGTCGTGCAGGGAGAATCGGGGATCGGGGTCTTCGAGCTCCACCTCACTCAGCCGGAACACCACCACCTCACCCGGGACAGGGTCAGGCCTTTCACCCCAGTGTCGGGACCGCCCCGTCTCCAGCTCTGAACCCCGTTCCCCCGCTTCGTCGCCGGCGCGACGCGGGCGGATCGCATCCACCAGGATCAGCCGGCTCAAGTCTTCGATCTCGCTCAGAAGATCGATGCCGAGAACGCCCCCCAGGGCCACTTCCACGCCGTCCGGAAGCCGATCCGCCGAAAGCGCTCTTCCGACCGCCGGCCCGAACCCGTCATCCCCGGTCGCGTCGTTGCCGACCGCGAGAACCAGGGTCCGCGTGTGATCAGATGAATCGAACATCCAGAAAATGCGTGGCGCAGGAGATGCACGGGTCATAGGCCCGGACGAGCATCTCGAAGGCGAGCCGGATCTTGTCTTCTTCCTGTCCCAGGACCTGGGGCACCAGCGCCGCCATGTCCTTCTCGATGTTGGCCAGGTTCTGGCCGGTCGGAATGATGCAGTTGGCCTGGCGGATGTAGCCCTCCGGATCAAGATCGTATTCGTGATAGAGCGTGCCCCGCGGCACCTCGGTCGCGCCCACGCCCCGTCCGAACTTCACCGGTTGCTTCCGCTCGTGCCGGTAGTTGCGCTTCATCAGCTCTTCGGCGATCTCGACCGCCTCTTCCCAACAGTGCACCGTCTCCACGAGCTGCGCCAGGCTGTTGTGGTAGGGATTCCAGTCGGGAGCCTTGAGATTGAGCCGCTCGGCCGTCTGCCGGGCCAAGGGCCGGAGCTGCGCGTGATTGAGATTGAAGCGGGCCAGGGCCCCGACCGCGAAGGACTCCTTCTCGGCCTTGACGTGCTTGGCGGCCGAGTGCGGCACCACCGTCTCATGGATCCGCTCGCGGTAGGTGCTCGGCGGGCTGACCGTTCCGGTGGTCGAAGCGATGTCGCCCGTGTACAAGGCGTATTCGTCCTTGGACGTGAGGGCCAGGAACTCGGTCTCGCGCTGGAAGTCGGGCAGGCTGACCGAGGCGAAGAGATCGACCGTGGCGGCGAGATCGGCCCGGGCTTCGAGCAGCATCTCGCGCACCTGGTTGAAGTCCGCCCGGGAGGGCCAGCGCGTGAAGCCGCCCGGAAGGTAGGAGATCGGATGGACCTTGCGCCCGACCAGGAGGTCGCAAATCCCGTTGCCGAGCTTCTTCAACCGCAGGGCGCGCTTGACCACCTCGGGGTGCGTCGCGGCCAGCGGGATGACGCTTCCGACTCCCAGGAGGTCCGGCGCGACCAGGAAGTAGACGTGCAGGATGTGGCTCTGGATGGTCTCGCCGTCCACCAGGAGCTTGCGCAGCAGGACCGTCTCCTCGTCGGGAACGATGCCGGTGGCCGCTTCGACCGCCAGGACCGCGGCCGTGGTGTGGCCCAGGGCGCAGATCCCGCAGATGCGCGAGGTGATGGCGGCGGCCTCGTCCCAGCGGCGGCCCTGCAGCATCTTCTCGAAGAAGCGCGGGCTCTCCACGATCTCGAGCCGGAGCTCTTCGATCCGACCCTCCTTGACGTTGACCACGATGTTGCCGTGGCCCTCGACGCGGGTGATGTGATGGACGTTGACCTCGAAACCCTTCATGACCGTGATCTCCCTCCGTGCCGGCGGCGGCCCCTAGTTGGAGAAAAACTTGCCCAGATCCACCGGAGTGAGCGCGTTGAACTGGGTCAGGCGGTTCTCGATGTCGTGCCGGCTCAGGCCGCGCGTCTTCATGACCTCGACGATCGACTCGAGATTGGGATGATCGACGAAGCCGCGGCAGCCGATGCAGATCTCGCCGTAGGTCGGACAGATGGCCCCGCAGCCCTCACGGGTGACCGCGCCCAGGCAGTGCTCCCCCTTGTCATAAAGGCAGACGTTGGTCTTCGCCTTGCACTCGTTGCAGACGGCGTCCCCCGGTACCTTGGGCACCTGGCCCATCAGAAGGGCCGAGGCCACCCGCAGGAACTCCTTCTTGTCGATCGGGCAGCCGTGCATTTCGTAGTCCACCTTGACCACGTCCCGCACGCGCCGGGTCGGCTCGGTGTCGAAATAACCCGCCCCGTCGCCATAGACCGTCCGCCGCGTGTCCTCGAGGTCGTGCAGGTTCTTCATCCCGTTGACCCCGCCCACGCAGGCGCAGGCTCCGATGGCCACGAGGAAGGTGGCGTGTTCCCGGATGCTCCGGACCTCCTCCACCTCGATCTCGCGGGTGATCGAGCCCTCGACGAAGGCGACGTCGTAGTCGTCCCGCTTCTCGTCGATGGCCTCGCGGAAGTTGACGATGTCGAGGTGCCCAAGCAGGGCCAGGATCTCGTCCTCGAGATTCAGGATGGTAAGCTGGCACCCCTCGCAGGAGGTGAAGCTGAAGACGCCGATCTTTGGTTTCATGAACCGCTTCCTCCGCCTCTTTGCGGTATCACCCGCGCGAACCGGACCCGGCCCCGCGCGGATCAGGACGCTAGAACGCCTCCGGGACCTTCTTGACCTCGTTGTAGCAGAAGACCGGCCCCTCCTGGCACACGTAGATGCCGTTCATCTGGCAGTGGCCGCACTTCCCCAATCCGCAGCGCATCCGGCGCTCGAGCGAGACGTAGATCCGGCTCTCCATGATGGCCCGCTTGAGCAGCTCGAGGATGACGAACCGATACATGACCGGCGGCCCGACCACGACCGCGACGGTCTTGAGCGGATCGAACCGGATGTCGTTGAAGAGCGTGGTGATGACGCCGGTGCGGCCCGTCCAGGTCTCGTCCGGCCGGTCCACCGTGAGGTGGAATTCCATCTGATCGCCGCGCTTCCATTGCTCGAGCTCGTTCTGGAAGAGCAGCTCCCCCGGGTTCTTGGCGCCGTACAGGGTGATCAGCCGGCCGAAGGAGCGCCGGTGCTCGAGGCACCAGCGGATGAGCGAGCGGAGCGGCGCGAGCCCGAGACCGCCGCAGACGAAAAGGACGTCCTTGCCGAGGATCTTCTCGACCGGGAATCCGTTGCCGAAGGGGCCGCGGATCCCCACGTAGTCGCCCGGCTTCAGGGCGTGCATCGCCGTCGTCACCGCGCCGACCTTGCGGACGCAGAGCTCGAAGGTGTCGCTCACCGTGGGAGAGGACGAAATGGAAATGGGCGCCTCCCCGATGCCGAAAAGCGAGACCTCCACGAACTGGCAGGGCTGGTGCCCGAGGGGCCGATCCTCCAGGGCGATCTCGAAGACCTTCTCCTGGGCGGTGAGCTGTTCGACCCGAAGGATCCGGCCGGCCTCCGGGACGAAGGGGGACTTCCTGGGCAGGGCGGGACTGGGAAGCATCTCTCAGGCCTCCATCAGCTGGTTGTAGATCTCGGTCAGGCGGATCGACGCGATGCAGGCGTTGGAGCAACGGCCGCACCCGACGCAGGCGCTCCGGCCGTACTTCTCGAACTGGAAGACTTCCTTCTTGAAGATCCGGTGCCGCTGGCGCTCCGAGGCCTTCTCGCGGAAGTTCTCGCCCGATCCGACCAGCGCGAACCGCGACGACTGGCAGCTATCCCAGGTGCGGCAGCGGACTCCGGCGCAGAGATCCAGCTCCATTTCATCGACCGTGTCATAGCAGTTGCACGTCGGGCAGACCGCCGTGCACGAGCCGCAGGAGAGGCAGCGCCGGCCGATCGCCTCCCAGAGGAAGTCTTCGTAGGACTCCTTGACCAGGCCCGGCAGCTTGGCCACCGACTGGGGCAGGCGCGGCGTGATCTCCTTCTGCTGCGTCTCGCGGGCCCTCTCCAGCTCGAGGCGGTCCTTGGCGTCGGCGCGCCGGAAGTAGTCCTTTCCGGCCACCAGCTCCTCTCCCGGCGCGGAGTGCACGTAGACGAAATAGCGGTCGCCCAGGTCCACCATGAGAAGATCGAAGCCCCATTCCACCCGGTGGGTGCCCTTGTCGGAGCAGAGGTTGTACTCCGAGCAGGGAGCCTGGCACTCGAGCGCGATGATCCGGCACTCAGAACGCCGGACGGCGTAGTTGGCGTCGGCGGGCGCGTCGGTCATGACCTCGTCCATGACGTTGATCCCGTTCACGTCGCAGGGATGAACGCCGAACAGGACCGTCGGCTCGGCCTCGAGCACCTGGCGACCGCGGCCCGGCTCGTTGACCCGAAACTCCAGGAGGGCTTCCCGGGCCGGGAAGAGGACTCGGACCGGCGGGAGAATCGTCGTCGGATAGTGAAGGCAGAGCTCGTCCGGCTCCTTGATGGTCTCGAAGACGAACTGGCTCTCCTTGCGCGTCGGACCGACGATCTTCCATTCGGACTGCAAGTCCGTCACGAAGTGGCTGATCGCCTCCTTCGGTATGACCAGTGTCTGCATGCTATGCCCTCTGCCCGGGGCCGTCGCCCCATCCAGATTCGGTAATAAAAGGTGGGCGCCCCACCCGACTCACCCGTCCCAGCCCCCCGGGGCGCCCCCGATTCCTTTGGGATCCGTTCCGGCGGACCCCTGATCACCCAGTCCTCAAATAGCAACATGCATGCCAATGTGAAATCGTTCACGTGATATGTAAACGATTTATCGACAACGGATTATCCACAGGCGGCAATGAGACCGAAGACCTTCTGGCCGAACTGTGCATTGATCCGAGACAGTCTGTCTGGTTTCGTGACGATCGGGCGAGGTGGATTTATCGGACTGGATGCGGCGCCCGCTCGTCGGGCTGGGTTCGGGGTGCACCGGTCCCCTTACCGAGGCTGAATCTCGATCCCGCCGACCACCTGATGGTCCTGCACCGTGATCACGACCGCGGAATCCCAGGACGCCGTGCCGCCGTACCAGGACATCGGCATAGCCGGGGAGTAGGCAGAGATCACTTCGGCAGAGGCGCCGATCCTGTACGCCCCGTCCGCCAGCCCGCGGATCTGGAAGTCCGCGCTGTCCGCCGGCCGGTTGACGACGCACCACACCGTATCCCGGTCCGCCGGCGTCACCGCGAGGCTCCACTCCCCGCCGGCTTGGAAGCCGCCCGTGAACTCGCCGTCGATCGCGCCGCCGCGGATCAGATGTGCCGTCACCCGCCCGACCGCTCCGCCTCCGGGCACGGTGACCGGCGTCGCGCCGTCGATCCCGGTGGCGCCGTCGAACCACTGGTCGAGGAAGAAGTCGACGCCCGGCTGATCCGGCGCAAGGCGCAGCCGATAGGCGCCGGGGGCGAGGAGGCTGACCGCCAGGTAGTCTCCCACGAGCGACTCCCGGACCGTGGTGCCGATGCCCTGGCTGTCGACCAGCGTCAGCCGGGCATGAACGATCTCGATCGGGTGTCGGAAGCGGGATGCAAGAGCGCCGCGCGGCGAGCGCGCCCAGATCCGGAAGGCATTGCCAGCAAGACCGGCGGGGACGTACCTGCATCCGGCTGCGCCATCGCCCATGACCCCCCATGGCCCGGCTGCTGTGACGGCCGGATGCCCGGCCCGTCTGTCATATCCGTCACGAAACAAACTGCGGGGTCAAGATCGCGCCTGGCCGGTCACGAAACGAACCGCGTGGCCACGATCCCGAGATCGGATGGAGCGCGGCCTACCGGCTCACGACCACCGGAAACGCCCCGCTTTGCTCGCCCGCCCGCAACCGGATCCAGTAGACGCCCGAATGCATGGTCTCGAGCCCCGCGAGGATCGGGCGCTCTTCCGTCGCTCCGGAGGCGCGGAATCCGCCGTAGGCGACCCGGCGGCCGCCGGCATCCCACAAGCTCCAGGCGACCGGCTGCCCCGCGCCGGGCGGATGATCCCACAGGATGATCCGGGAACCACGGCCGGGGTTCGGCGCCACGCGGAACTTGAGGGGCCGGTTGGACAAGGTGCCGAGGCCGAACTCCGCCACATCGACGACCGGCGACTCGATCTGGATCTCGCGGCGGCTGAACGTCGTGGTGGAGCTGAAGGGATCCGTCATGACGCTCTGGATTCCGCCGGAAGGATCGGCCAGCCAGAGGTCCCAGACCAGCTCGCCGTTGCTGGGAATCTGGCTGGGATCGGGCAGTCCGCCGGGGGCCCAGGAGGGAAGCACGGGCGGGCGGAACGACAGGTTGCCCGCAGGCACCCAGGCCTGCCAGTCAGTAGACGCAGTGACGGAGGTGTCGCCGTTCGCGCCTTGCACCCGGAAGGTCGCCATGGCCCAGGTCGGGTTCGGCGTGACGCCGGGGCGGGCGACGTTGGTCCAGGAGAACTGGTCGCCTTGCTGGGTCAGCGAAGGAACCAGGAAGAACGAGCCGAGCGTCCGCGTCGTGGGGAGCGTGAGCGGCGACCGGTCGATCCGGCCGGACTGATAGGTGTTGGCGCTAGAGCTGTCGCCGTAGTACCCCGCCAGGAAGGGCGTGGCGTCGCTCAACTCCCCGGTGGAGTTGAGCCCCGACATGTGGAAGGTGGTCAGGGTGTCGCGAAGCGCGTTCTTGGCGTCATAGAAGATGTCGGTCGGAGAGCCGTTGCCCGGCAGTTGCGCGACCGAGCCGACCCAGACGATCGATCCGTTCGGGGCCTCCGGCACGTTGACGTTCAACGTGTGCGCGAGATTGAGGTCGCACACCTGGGTCAGGTTGAGGTCGCCCGTGACCGGGACGTTCCGCTGCGCTCCGACCTGCCGCATGGTGATGGCGTCGAAGGGCAGGGTCTGGCCGGTCAGCGAGGTGACGGGCAACCGTCCGGCCACCGTGATGAAGTCGTAGGTGCGGTTGCTCGGAACGTAGAAATGGTAGTTCGGTTTCGAGAAGACGAAGATGAAACCCTCGGTCTGGGTCGGGACCACGATGTTCCCGGGGAGCACGACGTTCCCGATGATGGGAAAGTTGACCGTGTCCGCAGGCACTTCGAAGGGAAGCGTGCCGGTCGAGAGCAGATCCGCGAGGTGGACGGCGGGGTAGACCATCCCCACGTCGAGATTGCCGTCGTTGTTCTTGACCTGGATTCCGGTGACGGTTCCGGAAACCTGCGACTTCGGCGGCGGCAGATGCGTGGGCGCAATCGACGTGGTCAGCCCGAGCGCGATCGAGTCCACGGCCGACTCCACGATCGTCAGGAGGGAGTACCCGGTGTAGCCCGCGGTCACCGTCTGCGGGCCGACGAGCAGCGGATTCGAGAAGGTGATCTTGCCGTCGGGGCCGGTCGACCCGGAGTTGCCGGAGAACGGGTCGCCGGGCGCCTGACCGACCTGGACGAAGGCTCCGCCCATGGGGGACCCGGATCGAGCATCGTAGACTCGGACCGAGAGCGTGTCTCCGCGGGCCGATCCCACCATCCCGGCGAACGCCAGAAGACCAGCGCAGACGACCACCGCCGCGAGCGGGAAGAAGAGCGAACGGATCCGATCCATACCCACCTCTCTCCGTCAGACCGACCCGATGCAAGCCCCGAATCCTATTTCGGCCATTCTCGACCTTAATCTGTCGCACGAACTGAGAGCGAAGTCCAGGACGACGAACGGCCGTCTTAAGATCGACCGTGACGCAATCGCGACCAACCGGCGCCTCGGCCATCGGCGGCGGAACGCCCAGCCGATGCGGCCGCAGGGCTCCCCCGAGACAGTTTGGGCCGACCGTGGTTGCGGCCCAGCGCCTACGAGTCCCGGTCCTGTCACCGGCGCGGTCGATCTCGAGCCTCTCGAATGCAGATCCGGGTTCCTCGTTGAAATGCAGTCCCGTTCGATTACGATCGGGGAGGCGTGATGCGGCAAGGGCACGGCGGGAGGACTCCTCGATGGCCAAGGGCCCCACGAATTCAGCTCTCAGCGATCCGATCTCCGGGGCCTTCCAGATGGCTGACCGCCATCAGGTGCAGATGATCGACCTCCGACTCGCCGATCTTTCCGGGCGCTGGCGCCACGTCACCCTGCCGGCCTCCAGGTTGACCCGGGAGCTGTTCCAGCAGGGCGCCGAGCTGGACGGATCGATCTCCGGTAAGGTCGTGGCCGACTCGAGCCGGCTCCTGCTCATGCCGGACCCGGCAACCGTGGCCCTCGATCCATTTTGCGAGGTGCCGACGCTCTCGATGATCGCGTCCGTCTCCGACGCCGTCACCGGGCGGCCGTCGCCATGGTGTCCGCGCGCGCTGGCGGCGCGGGCCGAGGAGCACCTCCGGAGCACCGGAATCGCCGACCGCGCGCTGATGCGCCCGGGATTCGAGTTCCACGTCTTCGACTCGGTCCGGCATCAGTGCGAAGTCAACTACTGCTTCTACAACGTCGACTCGAGCGAAGGCCCCTGGAACTCCGGCTCGGAGCGCGAGGCCTCCGGCCTGGCGGCGCTGGGTCTGCCTCCCTACCGCGGAAACCAGGCGATTCCGCCTTCCGATCGTTTGTATAACCTGCGGAGCGAGATGGCCGCGCTGATCGAGACAGCCGGCATCACCGTCCGGCACCACCGGCATGAAGGCGACCCCGGGCAGTGCGCGATCGCCACGCGGCCGGCCACGCTGCTGCAAGCGGCCGATCGAGCCCTGCAGGTGAGATATCTGATCCGGATGGCGGCGGATCGCGCCGGCAAGGTGGCCACTTTCATGCCCAAACCCCTTCATGACGGACGCGGCTCAGGCATGCCCGTCCGGCAGGAGCTTTTCCGGGGCGAGGACACGATCTTCCTCGACTCCTCCGAGCGGACCGGCCTGAGCCAGACTGCGCTCCATTACATCGGCGGGCTCCTCGACCACGGCCCGGCGCTGGTCGCGTTGACCTGCCCGAGCACGAACAGCTACAAGCGCCTGGTTCCCGGATTCCAGGCGCCGGTCCATTTGGCGTTCGGCCGGGATGGGCATGCGCTGACGGTGCGGATCCCGGAAAGCGGATCAGGAACCCGGACGGGGCAGGTCGAATTCCAGCCGTCCGACGCCAGCGGAAACGTCTATCTGGGCCTGGCCGCGATGCTCCTGGCCGGACTCGACGGCATCCGGAAGCGGATCGATCCCCGGGAAGAAGGCTTCGGACCGGTCGAGGCGCCGTTGGAGTCGATCCCGGCGGAGGATCGCGCTCGCGTTCGACTGCTTCCCCTCGATCTGGAGCAGGCCCTTCTTCGCCCTGGAGAAGGACCACCGGTTCCTTCTTGAGGGCGGAGTCTTCGACGAGGAGCTGATCCGGACCTGGATCGAGCTGAAGAGAGAAGAAGCGGCAGACGTCCGGAACCGCCCGCATCCGCGGGAAGTCGCGCTCTACCTGGACGTCTGATCGAGGGATCGCCGGCGGTGGCGCCGTAGCGCACCACGGGAGTCGCTGTTGGAGCCGGCGGGCTCGGCTGCGGCTCGACGCCCCGACGAACGGCGAAACGGCACGCCTCGGCACGCCCCTCCCTCTTGCGAGCCGCCCCCGAAAGTCCTAGCATCCGGGGGTTGCCTGCCGCACCAAGACCAGAGGACTCTCGACCGCATCGGCTGCCACGCCGTCTGGCGG
Organism: Candidatus Eiseniibacteriota bacterium; assembly: GCA_963833505.1. Taxonomy (GTDB): domain Bacteria; phylum Eisenbacteria; class RBG-16-71-46; order CAIMUX01; family CAIMUX01; genus CAWHYG01. Next base: position 463,020 of record CAWHYG010000006.1, read on the forward strand.
GAGGATTCGGAACCGTAATGGAAAGGGGAAGGGACGAGGATGGCTGACAAGAAGGCAGACCTGGCGGGACCCGGCGTGAGCACCTATCCGGAGGTGGAGAAGATCCTGCCGACGGACTACCACCCGCTTCTGGATCCGAAGGAGACGCAGAAGGCGATCACGGCCGCGAAGCGGTACATCGAGGACGGCCTCTGCAAGGAGCTGAACCTGTTCCGGGTGGAGGTTCCGCTCATCGTGGACCGCGAGAGCGGCGTCAACGACTATCTCGATCGCGACGGCTCGCGCACGCCGATCGAGTTCCCATGCGGTCTCGGACTGGCCAAGCCGCTCCAGGCCCAGGTCGTCCAGGCGGCCACCAAGTGGAAGAGGATGGCGCTGAAGCAGTTCCATTGCAGCGTCGGCGAGGGCGTCGTCACCGACATGCGCGCGGTCCGGAAGGACTACTTCCTCGACCACGACCACAGCGCCTACGTGGATCAGTGGGACTGGGAAAAGGTCATCACGGCCAAGGATCGCAATCTCGACTACATGAAGGACACCGTCCGCCACATCTGGAAGGTGATCAAAGGCGCCGAGACCTTCGTCCGCAAGGAGTTCCCCAAGCTCCAGAGCGGGCATGCGCCGCTGCCGGACGAGCTGACCTTCCTGCACGCCGAGGACATCCTCGACATGTATCCGGACCTTCCGAGGAAGCAGCGCGAGACGGCGATCCTGCAGAAGTACCCGGCGGTTTTCATCATCGGGATCGGCTGGGTGCTGAAGGACGGCTACCCGCATGAGATGCGCGCCGCGGACTACGACGACTGGGTCACCGACACGGTGTCCGAGGACGGCCGGCCCATGCACGGCCTGAACGGCGACATCCTGGTCTGGAACCCGATCACGAAGCGCCGCCACGAGCTGACCTCGATGGGGATCCGCGTGACCAAGGAGACCCTGAAGAAGCAGCTCGAGCTCTCCGGCCAGCTCGACTTCCTGAAACTCCCCTACCATCAGGCGATCCTGAACGACGAGATTCCGCTCTCGATCGGCGGAGGCATCGGGCAGTCAAGGACGGTCATGTACCTGCTCCAGAAGGCTCATCTGGGAGAGGTCAGCGTCACGGTGTGGCCGAAGGCGCTCAAGGACATTCTGCAAGCCGCGCAACATCGTGGTTCTGGAATAACGCGGCCTCGCGAGAGCAATCTGCGGCCGGAGCACCCGGAGATGGCCTCCGGGTGGCCCGGCCGCTCTTATACGCGCCGGACATTGTCGATGCTGGAGCTTTTCCAGGACCCGTTCTGTCGATTCAAGCCCAGTCACGAGACGTACCCTTCGTCGAGGCCGGCGGGCGCCTCGGGCCGTCTTGCGATTCCGAGTCGACAGGAGATCCCCGCGCATTGGGGGCTGCCGGCCGCGGGCGCTTCGCGTCGACCGGAGCTTCCCGTGTTCCAGTTCTTGCTTGCCGCGTTCGCCATTCTGACCCTGACGCCGGGGTGGAGGATCTGGGATCCGCGGCTCGCGCTGGCCGGGCCGGCATCAGCCGAGATCGCGGCCCTCGGGAACACCCGGGACGACATCGCCGCCCGGAACGCGATCGAGGATTCTTTGCGAACGGCCGATCACGTCCACCTCGATTTCTCGAAGACCCGCTCGCTGATCGAGGACCTGAACGCGAAGCGATTCGAACCGGCCCTGCGGTCGGCCGACGTGCTCGTGGCCGCCGCGGATGTCCTGGCTCGCTCCCCCGATCTCCAGGGCTGCGCTCCGGACAGCGTTCCGCCCGAAGCCAGGGCGATCGCAACCGAGCTGGAGAAGGCCGCGCTGGCCTACAGCCGGCACGCGGAGTTTCCGGCTCTCTTGCGCGAGCGGGTGCTCTACCGGGCCTCCCTGGTGGACCTCGGACCGGACATTTGGCGGCAGGGGTTGGAGTCGCTGGTCTCCGTGAGCCTCGACTCGGTTGCGACGGGCTCGGCGGCCGGAGCGGCTCCGCGACTCACCGCATGGTCCGGCGTAGGCAGCCTCTTGCTTCTCTTCTCCGAGCATCCCCGGCGCGACCCGCGCTTCGCGCTCGCGTTGGACGAAGTCATGGCCGATCGGCCCGAAAACGCCCGCACGTGCCTGCTCGGCGCCCCGAACTTCCCCACGACGTCGGACGTCTGGTTCGATCAGCTCGTGCTCGATCCGGCCGAGTCCCTCGTGGAAACGGACCTCAAAGGCTGGGTAGAGGAGCACGGAGCGCTTCCGGATTCCCTGTGCGATCGGAGCGGCTATCCTCTCGCGAGCGTTCTTCCTTCCCTTTGCTCCAGCTCCGTGGCGCCCGAGCGCTCGGGCGAGAAGCTGGCCTGCTGGTTCCGCGGATGGCCGGGTTTTCGGATCGCCTCGTACGATCACGACGGGACGGTCGGGATCGTGCGGGTCGAGGGGGACGGCATCCAACACGACGCACTTTGGGGGTTCTGGTTCCATTGATGAACCCGGCGGCAAGTCTCAAGTGATCCACGCCCCGTCGTTCCTCTCCTTTCCCGTCCTCCCTCTCGTTTCCTGTCATCTCTCTCCTTCTCCGTCGTCCTTCTCGGTCGTCCTTCCGCGTCGTCCCGCCCCTTCGTTGGCCGATGGGACGCCAGAGACTCTTTTCAGGCATCCCGCCCGCTCCGCCGGACGGAGCTTTCTGGCTTCATTGGAGCAGAATGATCCGCCGGCTTTGACAGACGCCGTCTGCCCGGAGCGTGGTGAAATAGACGCCGCAGGGAACCCGTCGGCCGGCATCGTCGCGGCCGTTCCAGGTCGCCCCCTGCCGTCCCGCGCCTCGCGGGCCGTTCACCAGACCCCGCACGAGACGGCCTCCCACGTCATGGACGTCCAGCCTGACCCGAGCGGGCTGCAAAAGGTCGAACCAGATCTGCGTGCTCGCCAGGAACGGATTCGGGGCGCACAGGAGCAGCCGTGTCGCGGTCACCCCGACCCCGGCCGGCCCGGGGACCGCGGCCGGGAACAGATAGCGCAACTGCGCTCGCATCGCGTCGGCCTTGAGCGCATCCAGGCTTCCGCCGCACACCACCGCGAAGGCAATCTCGCGCATGCCGCCCGACGCCAGATCGAACGGGCCGGCCGACGCCAGCACGCTGTAGTCACCCGGAGCGTTCGCTGAGGTCAGAACGTGCGCCGGATCCGCGGCGGTCAGAAACGCGTATTTGTCCGGATCGGGGACGTAGCCCTGAGGCCAGACATAGGTCTGATTCTGGATCAGAGTCAGATTGGCCGTCGGGACGGTGTTCCCGTCGCCGTCCGGAGGCCTGGAACCCTGCAGCATGTAGATGCCCGCATACGTCCCGGCACCGTCGGTCATGTAGACCAGCCGGGAGTTGGCGTCGGTCGCGCCGGTGTCCGTGATGGGCGTCGTGATGTCCAGATCCAGGAAGAGCCCGGCGTAAAGCCCGGTCAAAGCCCGGCTGCCGCGGTTCTCCACGAAGTAGCGGATGATGATGGAGTCGTCGTCGAGGGAATCCGCGAACGCCCAGGATTCCTGGTCCGCCGCAAGGCCCAACGGATGCGCCGCATCGGCATCCGTGTAACCGGCATGGATGTCCTGGTCGGAATCGCCGGAATAGTCGATCCAGATGTGCCCGTCCGGTTGAGAGGAGACCGCCCACTCCTTCGCCGGATCCGCGTCATAGTCGCGATTGGCCACGTAGGAGGGACTCACACCGACCCAGAGCCCGCCGATGTAGAGGAGATTCGCTCCGTTCGCCGGAAAGACGAGGCCGGACCCCTGGCTTTGCGTTCCGTCCATGAACCCGAGGATCCCCTGATCGGTCATCGTGAAAATGACGTTGCCGACGTCATGGTCCGCATGGTCGATCGACGACGCGCAGGCGCCGCATCCCTGCCCCAGGGCCCCGATCCGGCCGCAACCGCCGGCGTTCAGGCAGGGCGAGTTCCCGCAGAGTCGGAGGTCCGAGCTCTCGGAATCGCAAAAGAGCGGATCCTGGGCCAGATCCCCCGCCCCGGCGCTGCATCCGAAGTAGGGCCCCAGCCGGTCGGCGAAGACGTCGTTGCAGGAGAGAGACCCGAACACGGGTCCCTGTTCATAGATCCCATAGGAATTGTCGTTGAAGGCCACGATGTTGTTCTCGATGGCCGCGGCGCAATTGTCGCAGCGGATGCCGCCGCCCGCGAATCCCCCGAGGGTGTCCGCCAGCATCGTGTTGAAGACGATCGTGTTGTTGCGAATCGTGGGAACATTCGACCCGCCGCCTTCACAGACGACACCGCCCCCTTCGCTCCAGATCGTGTTGCCCGCGATGACGTTGTCTTCGATGGTGGGAGACGCGGTTGGACCGCAGTGAATGAGGCCGTCCCGATACAGGACGGCGTTCCTGATGGCGAAGCCCGAGAAGACCGTGCCGCGTCCCGAGGTCGAGTCAAAGCGGACGGCGCTGAGGGAAAGCCCGCGCGCGTCGATCGTGGTCGTGTCCGGACCGCTCAAGCTGAGCACACAGACATTCCGTCCGGGGAAGTTGATCCCGGCCGCGTAGACGCCCGGGGAGACCAGAACGGTGTTGCTGTCCGCGGCCGCCCCGATGGCGGCTTGAATGGACGCGTAGTCGGCGGGAACACGCAGGGTGATCGGCGGCCGGCAGCCGGCGTAGGTTCCGACTGTGTCGCTGGGCGGGCCTTCCGTGCCGTCGCTCTGCCGGAATGCAGTCAGGAAGTAGCTGTGAAATCCGTGTTCCGGCAGGTTGCCGTCCAGGTATTGCTGGGCGCCCGGCGAGACGGCGGCCAGCAGCGACCCGTCCCGGTAGACCCGAATCCGGCTCCAGGGCGGGACCTGATCCGGATCCGTCCAGGTGAGGCGGATCGAGTGCGGAGTTTGCCGGCTCGAGCTCGCCTCTGGATCGCCGGGCGCTCCCGGCTTCCCGGGAGTCTGGCCCCAGAGGTAGAACTCCTTTGTCCCGTAGTCCGCCACCAGGATCTCGCCCTGGTAGGCCACGATGGATCGGTGGTTGGGCGAGCTCAACGGAAGCTGCTCGATGATGGATCCGCTCGCCGGGTTGAGGCGGTAGATCCAAGGCTGGCCCTGCGAGAGGGCCAAGAGCGTCTGCGTGCCGGGATCCCACGCCAGATCGGTCACGTTTCCGATGGATGGGTAGATGGAGCGAAGGAGCTTTCCGGTCTCTGGAGCCAGGAGACAGATCGGACCGTTCGTGACGTTGCTGGCCACCCAGAGATCGGCGCCGTCATAGGCCAGACCCCAAGGATGGGAGACCGCCACGGGGTACCCCAGGACGCGGTTGCCGTACAGATCAATCAAGACCAGGGAATCGACCCCGGCCTGGGAGATGGCCAGAAGCGGGTAGGTCTTCGCGTTCCCGAAGGCCGTCACCGCGGCGACGCCCTCAGCCCATCCGGGTATCGACCTGCTCAAGTCGACCACGCCGGAGGGCGCCAGACCCTCGACCGGATAGGCCACCACCTGCTTCTGCGCCTGCAACGCCACCAGGAAGTGGTTGCCCGGAGCGAAGGGAACGCTGCCCGCCCAGTCGGCCCCCCAAGGCGGGCCGCCCACGCCCACCTCCTCCTTGAGCACGAAATTGTCCGAGCCGGAGCTGGTCTGCAGAGGATGGTCGTTGTTCTTTCCGAGATAGTCCGCCGTCACCGTATAGGTTCCGTAGTGTCCCACCTTCGGTGAGGGGAACGTGTAGGTCCAGGTGAAGGCGCCGTTGGCCACCGCAACGGTCGTCTCGGAGGCGTTGTTGTCCGGATCGGTCACGGTGATCTTCACCGCCTGGTCCGCATTGACCTGGGCGCCGCAGCCGTTGTCCGTCACGGTCCCGTTGATGACGGCGCCGGCGCTGTTCTGGTAGTACGTTCCCGCCGTCCCGACCGTCGTGGTCGACGGACAGGGAGGCCGGCGAAGCGTGACCTTGAAGTTCCCTTGCGTTGATGTGCTTCCGGATCCGTTGACCTTGGCCTCGAGCGTAAGTGTGACGTGGGTCGTGTCCTTCTGGCAGAAGAAGCCGCCGGTGCTGAAGCTGTTGTCACAACTGCCTGCGCACGGAACGGTGGCCACCGCGTTGCCGTTGACCCAGAGATTGAACGTGAAAGAAGCGTCATTCTGCGGGCACAGATCCTCCACCGCCTTGTAATGAAAATCGAGCGTGACCTTTCCGTCATAACCGGTCGTGATGTCGTTGTTCGGAACCTGGACAGCGGCCGTCCCGGTCGTATGGCACCAGGTGTTGTCCGAGGCGCCGGCCGTGTAGCAATCGCCGCCGCTGCACGCGTCCGTCTCGGTCTCGGCGGCGAGAGGGGCGGGGACGAGAATGAGGGCCGCCAGCGAAGCTGCCAGGGCGGCCCGGCGGCCCGCCGACACGGACCGAAACAGCCGGCCGGATCTCTGGACCGCACCGGCCAGCACGCATTTCGGACGGGAGGGACGTTTCATGGCAAGCACCTCCGTTCGGGTTGCCGACGGCCCGGTTGATTCCAGGTTCTCCCGTCAAAGGCAGGTCGTCGGGCGGAAGCGGCGAAGGTCACGGCTTCATGGAGCGGCTGGCCGCATCGCGGTGGTCGGTCCAGGCAGTCGAAGCGCCTGTTGCCCCGCCTGGCGCCGGTGCCGGAGTTGAACCACGGTCGCATCCCGGTGGACGAGGACCCCGGTGAACCAAGTCGAGTCAGGGCTCCCATCTATGGTAGGGAGCTCCAGCACAATAGTATCGGACTCGCGCGATTGCCTGTCAAGCGGAACTCGCGGGGTCCGAACGCCGGGGTTGCGTGGCCGGCGACGGGCCGAGCAGGGCCGACTTCGCGGCCGGACCCGAATCCGAGGTCACCCGAAAGCCCGAAACCTGCATCGCCACCCGGTCGATATATCCCAGTACCCGTAAAGGGGCAATGCCTGGCGGCTTCCAACGCGACGCCGTCGCGACAATCACGCATCATCTGGAACAGGAGACGCGTGCCATGACCAACAGAGACGAGGCGCCGGGAAACCCCGGTCCGCAGGCGGAATCGGAGTCCGCGATGCTGGAAGAGATCGACTGGAGCGACCTCCAGCAGTTCTTCCTCGAGCATCTCCGCGGGCAGCTCGACTCCATGGAGACGCTTCTGGCGGAGGGCAATCTGGCCGCGCTCGCCCGCATCGGCCACGGGCTCAAGGGCTCCGGGGGCGCCGTGCTGCTGCCGAAGTTCACGGAGCTCGGCCAGGAGCTGGAAGAGGCGGGACGAGCAAGCGACGCCACGAGAACGCTGTCGTTATGTCGCCGGATCCGTGACGAGTACGTGCAGCACCGGCCGGCCGAGGAGCAGTCCCTGGCGGGGTTCTTCGCGGCGCTGAAGACGATGCGGTAAGCACGCCGGCTTTCGCTTCCGCGCAGGTTGACACCCTGACTGGGGGGGGCGTAGCATCGCGGGTGTCGGGGTTGACTTGTCTGCGCGAGCAAAGGAGAATCGCCATGCGCCGATCACCAACCTCCATGCCCGTGCCCGCGCGCGCCGTGGTCGCCATCGCCCGGCTCCTGTTCACGACCAGCCTGCTCCTGGCCAGCCCCGCTCTGGCCAAGACCTACCTCGTCCTGCCTGACTCGAGCGGGGACGTACCTGATATCTGGACGGCCATTCACGTGGCCCAACCGGGAGATACGGTCCTGCTCGGGGATGGCGTCTTCACGGGCTGGGGGAATCGGAACCTCGACTTCCAAGGGAAGCCGATCACGGTGTGCTCCCGAAGCAGGAATCCGCAAACCTGCATCATCGACTGCGGCGCCCTTGGGGGGCAGGCAGGACTGGTGCAGCGCGGCTTTCTCTTCAGTTCGGGAGAGGACAGCCTGTCGGTCCTTCGCGGTGTGACCGTGCGGGCGGGCTGCGCCTTCGGCAACTGACCCGACTGCGATGGCGGTGGGGTCCACTGCCGGGACGGCTCTTCTCCGACGATCATCAACTGCATCCTTGACAGCAACACGGCGCAAGCCGACGGCGGCGGCCTCGCTTGCGAGTCGGATTGCGCCCCTCACGTGATTGACTGCGTGTTCGTCAACAACAACGCGGAGGATTCCGGTGGAGGAGCCTGGGCCGGAGAAGCGTCACCGGTTGTCCAGGGGTGCACCTTCACGGCGAACCAGTCACCTTCCGAAGGAGGGGGACTCTCCTGCCAGTCCGGCGCCTCGGTCTCCATCTTCGAGTGCGGTTTCATCCGCAACCATGCCAAGAGCGGGGCTGGAGTCTGCGTCAGCGGAGGCGCCACCGCAGCGATCTCGAGCTGCACCTTCGTGGCGAACCAAGCGGACGAGTGGGGCACCGGAGTCATGTCTCTCGAGAGCGCCACCGTCACGTTGGACCACTCGATCGTGGTCTTCGGGTTGGGAACGTTCGCCGTCGGCTGCAATGAGGGCACCGCCACGGCGTCCTGCTGCGACCTGTACGGCAACCAGGGAGGGGACTGGCTCAGCTGCGTCGCGGATCAAGGAGGTCAGGCGGGGAATTTCTCAGCCAACCCCCTGTTCTGCGGACCCGAGAATCCCGGCCTGCCCTACTCCTTGCAGAGAACCTCGCCCTGCAGTCCCGACCAGAATCCCACCTGCGGCCTGATCGGAGCGTGGGGCGTGGGCTGCGGCCTTTCGGCCGTGTTGGAAGCTCCGACCTCGTCTTCGTCCGTCCGCATCGCGCCCAACCCGTCAGGCGGAGGCTGCCGGATCCTTCTATCGGCTTCGTCCCCCCGGCAGTTCCATCTCCTGGAAATCCTCGACTCCAGCGGCCGAATGATCCGTCGCATCGCCGTAGGCCCGGAGACGACCCTCTTCTGGGATGGGCGTGATGCGGAAGGACGCGCGCTTCCCGCGGGAGTTTATACAGCCCGGCTGCAGGGACCCGACGGCGCGGCCCTCCGCCGAATCGTGCGGATCCGATAGCCGCGCCGGTTTGAAAGCGCAGACCCGGCGTAGAATGGAGTCGCCGGGGAAACGGCATGATTTCACCTGGTCGGAGTAGGAACCATGGTCACCCATAGCCCCCTCCACAGAACCGGACGAGCGGGACTACCGCATCCGGCTCCCACCTTGGGTCATCACGCCCAGGCGCTGATTGGGCCAGGGTTGACAGATCCGGGGAATGGGGAGCCATTGAGTCACCAGGCGTTTCCATCGGACGACCGTGAGCCGCGTCTTCTGACTTCGGCGGCGGAGACTCCGCCCCCATCGCCAGGACACCGCGTTGCGGAAGGCCGAGAGGGCCGGTCCGTTTCGAGGCACCCCGTAATAGCGGTAGTGCCCGAGCAGGACCGTCCGCAGGTAGGCTCCTTGGTCCGGGACGGGGTCGTGCAGTCGCCTCCGGAGTTCGCTGCCGATCTCCTTGAGCTTCGCCTGCCACCGCTGGCGCATCGTCTGCCGCAGCACCGTGAACTTCCCCTGCCGGGTCTTCCCGCAGATGTGCGTGAAGCCAAGGAAGTTGAAGGTCGGGGGCTTCCCGTCCCCCCGATCGCGTCGGTTCTTCTCGGCGAAGCGACCGAACTCGATCAGGCGGGTCTTTTCCGGGTGCAGCTCCAGCCCGAACTTTGCGAAGCGTTCGCGCAGCTCGACCAGGAACCGCTCGGCCACGTCTCGATGCTGGAACCCAACCACGAAGTCATCGACAAAACGCACCACGACCACGTCGCCGCGCGCTTGCTTCGTTCTCCATCGCTGGATCCACAGGTCGAGAGCATAATGCAGGTAGACGTTGGCCAGGAGGGGACTGATCGACCCGCCCTGAACCGTGCCCACCCTCCCGGCGATGCGCTTCCCCTCCTCCAGCACGCCGGCCTTGAGCCACTTCAGGATCAAGCGCACGACCCGCTGGTCCGCGATCCGGTGCTCGATGAATTTCCGCAGCCATCCATGGTCGAGGGTATCGAAGAACGACCGGATGTCGGCGTCGAGCACCCAGCTCACCTTCTTCCGTTCGATCCCGACCGTGAGTGCATCCAGCGCTTGATGCGGGCTGCGTCCCGGTCGGGAACCATAGGAAAATCCGAGGAAGTCGATTTCGTAGATGGCGTTCAACACCTCGACCACCGCACGCTGGACGATCTTGTCCTCCAGCGTCGGAACTCCGAGCGGCCGCTGCCGCCCGTCGGTCTTGGGGATGTACGCTCGCCGAACCGGCTTCGCCCGATACGCTCCTCGCTTCAGCCTTTCGGAAAGGTCTCGGAGGTTCTCTTCCAAGTTTTCCCCGTAGTGCTGCCAGGTCTCGCCGTCGATTCCTGCCGCCGCGTTCTTCTTCAGGGCGAAGTAGCCCGCGCGCAGTCGATCCACGTCGTAGACATGGTGCAGGAGCGTGGTGAACCGCTGTTTCCTGTCCTTTCTTGCCGCCTGTCGTACCCGCTCCAGTCCGCTGGGCACGCACTCCCGGCTCTGTGTCCGGTGCGTGTCGGCTTCGAGCGAGTTCCCCTTGGCCCGACCCCTTCCCTCCATCACCTCCGCCACCGGTCGCCCGGCACCGTTCGGCGACTTCCCCGGTACTACGGGTCGGTCCGACCTCCCACCTTCGTCCATCATCGGCGTGCGCCTTTCGGCTTCCCGATGCGGTCTGGGCATACCCTGCTTCCAGACGAGGGCGGGATCTCCCGGTTCCCATGCAAGGTGACTCCGAACGTGCTCAGGGCCTCTGACCGCGCGGGGTCCCTCGGCGTCTCGCCATGGCGACGCCCAGGGTGTGGCCTTCCGCTAACCTCCACAGCGTCGGCACCCCGAAGTGATTCATGGATTACGCGGTTCAATACCCGGCCCGCCCGTACCCCTGTCAACGCTTCACTCCCGGCCTCGCGGCCGACAGCGCATGACTCGGGGCCATCGTGGGTGGCTGGCCCTTCGATGTATGACTCTTTCATTCACTTCACCTCGCCGGTTTGACCGGCGCACGGAGGTTGCCATGAAGTCCAGCCTGCTGCGAGGTCTCTGCCCGGCGGCTTTGTTCCTCCTGCTTTCGGCGCCCCCGACCTGCGCCAAGGTCCGATACGTGGAACCGGACGGTTTCGGCGACTACGCCAAGATCCAGGATGCGGTGGATGCCTCGTCCAACGGCGATGTGATCGTGCTGGCGGATGGGGTCTACACCGGGGATCGCAACCGCGACATCGATTTCGGCGGACGCTTGATCACCGTCGAATCGCAAAGCGGCAACCCGGCCACCTGCACGATGGACAGCCAGGGATCCTATCCGGACTACCACCGGGCGTTCATCTTCCAGACCCTCGAGGATTCGACCGCCGTGGTCAAGGACATCACGATCACGGGCGGCGTCGTCGGCGGAGCGTGACCCGACTGTTCTGGCGGTGGGGTCTACTGCCAATTCGGTGCCGCTCCCAAAATCCAGCATTGCGTCTTCGTGAACAACGTGGCCACCAGCGGAGCCGGGGTCACGACCGCCATCGATTCTCCGGCCATCGTTCAGGACTGCGTCTTCCTCAACAACACGGCGACCATCGGCACCGGGGTCGAGATCGTCGGATGTCCCACCATCGTCCGTCGTTGCGTCTTTCAGGACAATCAAGCCAGCTTCGGCGCCGGAATCTCCGTGACTCAGGAGTCCACGGCGCAGGTGATCGATTGCACCTTCACCGGGAACTCCGCCGGCAACGGCGGCGCCATCTATGTTCTGTCCGCGTATCCGACCATCGTGGGCGCCGACTTCTCCAACAATTCCGCGATCTATAGCGGAGGAGCGGCCAACCTCGACGATTCGAACGTGGAGTTTCTTCGTTGCACCTTCACGAACAACACAGCCGTCACCGGCGGAGGCGTGAGCTGCATCACCGACGGCGTCACCCATCTGCAACTCTGCACCGTCTCGGGGAATTCCGCCACCTTCGGCGCCAATGTGGCGGTGTTCGACGTGTGCCAGCCGGTCATCGACCATACCATCCTGAGCTTCGGCTCGGTCGGCCCGGCGATCAGCTGCGCCAATGGACCGCCCCTTGTGACCTGCTGCGACGTGTATGGGAACGCCGGTGGGGACTGGGTGGGCTGCATCGCCAGTCAACTCGGCGCCAATGGGAACTTCTCCTCGGATCCCCTCTTTTGCGGTTCGTATAGTCCGGACGAGCCTTATACGCTGTGGGCCGGCTCCCCCTGCGCTCCGGGAGGCTCTCCCACCTGTGGTCTGAACGGGATCGGCGCCTGGCCGGTCGGCTGCAATCCGCTCTCGGCCGTCCACAACCCGCGCCCCGGCCACGGATCGACGGAACCGGGCTCGGACTCGATCAGCCGATTGCTTCTGAAGGGCGGCCTCGCGGTCGTTCCGAATCCGTCCTCCGGACCTTGTCGATTCTACTTTGACGTGACCGGGGCCTCCTCGGTCGTCCTGGAGATTCTCGACGCCTCCGGCCGGGCCGTTCTCCAGAAGATGGTCGAGGCCCGATCGGCAGGACGACTCGCGGTCACGTGGGACGGACGGGACGACCGGGGCCGGGAGGTCGGAGCCGGAGTCTACTTCGCGCGAATTCAAGGCGCGCAGGCCGCCAGGGGCACGACGCTCTTGCGCGTCCGGGAGTGACGGGCCGATCCGCCAATAATGCGGGCTAGAACTCGCTCTTGAACTTCGAGAAGGTGAAGCCGAGGCCGAGCCGGATGAACGTCTCGCGCACGCCGATCGTGCTCAGATTGCCCGTCCGGCCGAACTCGACCAGGAAGTTGATGAGACCGCGATCGTATTGGATGGGAAGCCCCAACCCGCCGGTCAGGGCCCACTCCGTCACGGTGGCCAGGATCTGGTCGGTCTCCGGATCCCATTGCCGCGCGGGCACCTGATCCCAGGTGAAGCCGGCGCGCCAGACCGATCGCCGGATCAAAGGATCGCGCGGCCCGACGTCGCCCGGCTCGCGTGTATAACCGATCCCGATGCGATCCGCATCCCGGAGATCGGGGAACCCGATCGGAGCCGGACCGGTGGGATTGTCGATCGACAGCGTGGACTGGCTCCAGCGCTTGGTGCTCCAGTCGAACGAGACGAGGTCCCGCGGGCTCAACAGCACCGACGCGCCCAGGGCCATGCCTCTCGGCATGTCATAGTGAGCCCTCTGGCTCGAGATCTCGCCCGAGGTCGATTGCACGTCGGATTGGAGCTGCATCCGGGCCGGAGTCGTGTAGGCGGCCCCGAGGACGACGCGCTTCACCGGCTGGATCTGCGTGCCGATCGACCAGCAATGCCCGTTTCTGACCCGCGTCCGGACCTCGTCGTGCGTGTCGATGTAGCGGGGGTCGACGTAGTCGTCGACGATGTCATCCTTGAGCGTGCCGACCAGGAACCCGAGCTGGCCCCCCAGCGCCAGCCGGTTGCGCCAGAGCTTGATCGCCAGATCTCCCGAGATCTGGCCGACCCCCGAGCTGCCGGTGACCGTGCGGCGGTACTGGTCCTCGCGGCCCGAGTTGTGAAGCTGGGAAAACTCGTAGCTGGCGTCGGTCAGATCGCCGTAGCCGATCCCCCAGCGGAGCGGCCCGGGGCCGGGCAGGATGACGCGCGGCGCCACCACACGCACCTGCGCCCTGCGATCGGCCACTCCAGGCCCCGTGTCCTGGATCCAGCGGTTTTCGGAGAGGAGCCCGAAATGCGCGGTCGGCAGCCCGGCCCAGGCAATGAGCGCCGGGTTGACCACGCTGGTGCCGAGCGAATCGCGCACGCCGACCGCAGTCCAACCGGCGCCGCGGGCGGCGAGATCATAGCCGTCGACCCAGCGGCCCAATCCCTCCATGTCCCAGGTGGACTCGGCGCGGGCGGTCGCGGAGAGGAACGCGATCGCCGCGAGGACGCAAGCAGCGACCAAAGCGACCCGACCCGTGACACGACCGGGACGGGCGCCACGAGAGCAGGCGTGACGCGCGCGCGAACGACCCGCGCTCCCGCGGCCTGCAGGTACCTGGAGTCCCAATGCGCCGCTCATCGGCTCTTCCTCTGGCCCCAGCGGGGAACCGCCGGGCGCGCATAGACCATGGTCAGCACCGGCCGGTGCGCCGGACTGGCGGCGCTGGAGTAGTAGCGGATGAAGGAGTTCCCGGCCCCTTCATCCACGATGTGGAGGAGCACCCCATCGTTTTCGGCCGTTCCGTCGATCCATTTCTGGACCAGCGCCCCGATGTCGAGAAACACCGTGTTGCTCGTGCTGTCAAAGGCGGCCGGAAGAACGTCGCTGTCGAACAGGGTGCCCAGGGAATCCTGGCCGGTAGCCAGCGGGATCCTCTGATAGGCGCCGATCGTCATGCTGCCCCCTGTGGGATAGGACGCGGCCTGGACGTGCAGCAGGAGCTTGGCCCGGTTCACCGTCAGTCCCCGGGCCTGGCCCGAAACCGGCAGCAGCGAGTCGGGAATCGTGAAATGGAAATACGCCCGCCGCGAGACCCAGTCGGACGCGAGCAGGATGGAATCGGGCGGCGCGGCTGCGCCGGGCAGGATGTTGTAGACGAACGTGTCCTGCGTGGGCGCCCGGACGACGCCGTCCGAGATCCCTCCCTTGTAGGTCAGAGCCGGATTGACCGGAGAGTTCGTGATGACCGCCTCACGGGAGAGAATCTGAAGCGATCCGCCGGGCTCGTCCGCCAGCACCTGAAGCCCGAATCCGCGATTGGAGTCGGGCTGGGACGCCCACAACTTGATCAGGTTCCGGAACCGATCGTCGATCTGCGCGCCGAGCGTGACCTGGACCGTGTCGGTATCCGCGACGCCGACCGTGTTGACGGAGGTGGTGTCGAACCCGACGGCGGCGAGCTGCGGCCGGTTCTCCCAGAGAAAGTCGCCTTCGACCCAGACCCCGCCCGAGACGACCGGATAGACGGCGATCCTGAGATTGTGGCCCTGGGGCCTTTGCACCCGAAGGAGAAGGGTGGCGCCGGTCAGCCCCGTCGTGTCGGGAAAGGTGTCGAATCGCATGTAGGCGATCGCGTTAACGCTGTCGTTGGCCGCCACGCGCAGGATCGCGGTCTTGCCCCCGCCGGTTTCGGACAGGACGGTCCTGTCCGCGTCGATCGTGACCGGCCCCAGCGTGTCCGCCCGGTCGTATAGGCTGGCACGGGTCGTGTGGGGATTCACCGCGCGGTCGTCGCCGGGTGAACATCCCTGCCCCGTAGCGAGAAGAAGAGCCAGAAGCACCGCGGATGACGCGGAAACCAGGGCGCCCAGGCGCGACCAACACGACGACCGGCGACGCCGGCCGATCCTCGGAGAGTTTCTGCCCACGGGGCGGATCGTAAGAGAGCCTCCGGCCAGGGTCAACGCCGGAGGGGCGCTTGGGCCCGGCATTCAGGGAGCGCCAAATGCGGCCGGGATCCGGAGCCGGGCCGGCCTTGCCCAGCGGCATTCCTGAGGACGTCGCCGGAGCGGCGCCTGGCCCCGCGTCCTCCCTTGGAGCGGCGCCGGTGTTGCCCTATCCTGCGGGAGGGCCGGCGGCGGGCCGGCCCGGTGCATCGGCGTGGTCCGAGGGGGGAAGCACATGGAGGCTGTTCAAGATCCGAGGCTCCGGAACCGGCCGGACCGCAGGACCCTCATGGGGGCGCTGGCTGTCCTCGTGGCGGCGTCTCTCGCGATACTCCCGACGGCCGCCTCGGCCCAGGTCGCGCCCACGGAACAGACCCATCCGCTCCAGCCTTCCAACCAGGAGCTGCAGGAGCAGGGCCTGCCCTCAGGTCCGATGGGCACGCCGCTCGAGACGCCGGTCGATCCGGCCACCTACCGGCTGCTTCCGGGCGACCTGCTCAACCTGGGCCTGTGGGGAGAAGCGGCCAAGGGATACGCGCTGGCCGTGTCCCCGCAGGGAGAGCTGATGATCCCGAAGGTCGGCCCGATCCCGGTCGCTGGAAAGACCATCGCGGAAGCGGAGAAGGAGCTGACGGGACTCCTCGGAGCCCTTTATCCCCGAAGCCGGGTCTCTCTCCGCCTGATCGCTCCGGGGAAGTTCCGGCTCTCCGTTTCCGGAATGGTGAACCACCCCGGCGTCTTCGAGATCACGCGGGTGGATCGTCTCTCGACCGCCCTGGAAACCGCGGGCGGGATCTCCGGCGGTGGCAGCGTCCGGAGTGTCCGGATCCTCGACGGCGAGGGCAACCTGACGCGCGAGGTGGATCTGCTGCCGTGGCTGGTGGACGGCGACCCGAAGTTCAACCCTCTGATCGAGCCCGGGACCTCGATCGATGTGATGCAGCGCGGCCCCTCCGTCTACCTGCGCGGGCCGGTCAACGGGCGAAGCGGGATCGATCCGGGCGAGGTTCCGGTGCATAACCCCGGCGCACCGGAAGAGGAGCCGAGCCGGATCTTCGAGTGGCGTCCGGGGGACACGGTGGGCACCATGCTCGAAATGGCGGGCGGACTCTCGGAGCGCGCCGATGGAACCGGCCTGCTCATCCGGAACGGAGCGACCGTGCGAAAGCTCGATCTCCGGGCGGACTCGTCGCTGGCGGTTCCCGTCGTGCAGGAGGATCTGGTCGAGGTGATCGGGGCCAACCGATGGGTTTTCGTGGTCGGAGCGGTTCGCATACCGGGCCGGTATCCCTATCTTCCCGGCATGTCGGCCTGGGACTACGTGGCCATGGCCGGCGGCGCGACCGAGCTGGGGCGCAACTCCGACTGGACGCTCCAGAATCAGGGAGAGCGCCGGACTTCCGCCAAGCGGACCAGCGCCGTCTACCCCGGCTCCACGATTCGGGTGCCCGAGCGGCGGACCTATACCGTCACGACGCTGCTCACGCCGCTGACGAGCGCCGTGGCCCTGGTGCTCTCGCTGGTCGCGCTGCGGCACGGGATCTAGCGGACCGCCGCACCCAGGATCTTTGCAGCGAAGGCCTCCCAATCCGCGGCGGTCCGATCCCAGCTTCTGGAGGCGGCCAGACTTCGCCCCGGCCCCGAGCCCGCCGGCCACGGCCAGTCGGACAGGGACGCGCCCGAGCTCCGCCAGCGGGTTTCCCAGCGCGAGAAGGCGGCGGCCCAGGCTTCGGCGTCATCGACAGCGATGCGCTCCCCGGCGCAAGCAGTTTCGATCTCCTCCAGCTCCGGGAAGGAACTCACGAGCAAGGGCCGATCCGCGGCCAGAGCGAAACGGATCTTCAGCGGGTCGATCCCGACCTGCTCCCATTCGGCTCTCTCGCAGGGAGCGACCAGGACCTGCGCCGCCTGCGCGTGACGCGCGGCTTCGGCCTCTTCCATCGGACCCAGGAAGTCGACCATCGCTCCAAGGCCCAGCTCTTCGACTCGGCGGCGCCAGGCAGGCGCTTCCACTCCTCCGCCGATGATCCAGAGGCGGCGGGCCGGGTGCAGTCCTCTGCTCCAGGCCCGGAGCAGAGGCTCAAGCCCCTGGCGCGGCCTCAGGCTCCCGGTGAGCGCAGCGAGAAACACATCGTCCCGGACGCCGCGTTCGCGGCGGAGGCGCGCGAGATCCTCCGCAGGCGACAGAGGGGGGATCCACGCCCCGTTCGGAATGGTCGCGGTCCGCTCCGGCGTGAGGTGGTGCTCCGCGATCTGGATGCGCCGCAGGCGCTCGGACACCATCGCGACGCCGCCGGCTCTTCTGAGCAGGCTCCCTTCCACGGACCGGACCAGGTTCACACGCGAAGCCGAGCTGCCGGCCAGCCGCTCGAGCGCCGTGAGCGAGGCGTTCGACTCCAAGAGGAGCGGAACGCGAAAATGCGCCAGCAGGGGCGACAGCGTGAACAGCTCCTGCCGGACCACGAGAAGGTCGGGGCGAAACGCGCGGGATGCCGACACGATCTTCCGCGCGAACTGCGCTTCCGAAAGCAGGTGCCGGAGATGCGCCGGGCCTCGGCGCACCACCGGCTCCAGTCCGCCGGCGGGGCCTTGCCATCCGCCAGGGCGTGAGCCGGACGCGAGACAGAGAAGCCGGACCGGGTGTCCCCGCGCTTCCAGGGCCTCTGTCAATCTCCGAACGTGCACGGCGTTTCCCAGCGCCTCGAGCGGATCAAGGGCGGCCAGGAAGAGGATTCTCACCGAGGCGGCCGCTCCGGAGTCCAGGCCAGGAGGACACCCGCGAAGAGCCACACCGCGCAGTTCCTCACGATGTCACCCGCGACCTGCGCGTCCACAAAGAAGAAGAGGAGCATGGCGCCGGCGGTCCGGAAGAGGACGGCGTCCCGGGGATCCGCTCCCTCGGCCAGGTGGACGCGGCAACCCCGGATCCAGCGCCGGATGACCGCGATGAAGAAACCGAACAAGGCGATCAGCCCGATGACCCCGTTCTCGATCCCGATCTCGACCGGCAGGTTATGCGGGAAATAGCGATTGTCGCCGAGCGCGACCAGGGTGGGAAAGGCGCCGGTGCCGAGCCCGCGGATCCCCGCGGCCAGCAGCGCGGCGCGTCCCACGCTCATCAGGTGCAGCCGGACGGCGTTCGAAACCTCCCGGCCGGCCAGCGGCGCCAGCACGCCGGAGGTGTCCTGGGGCAGCAAGAGAACGAGGAGAAGCCCGCAGACCGGCAGGAGAATCCCGAACAGCACCCGGAACACGCGCCCGCGATTCCCCGGCACCGTCATCATCCAGAGCGCGAGGGCCGCGAGAAGGGCCACCAGCGGACCGCGCGACCCGGCCATGTAGAAAACCCAGAGCAGAAGCCCCAGCGCGGGCAGGGCGAGGGCGGCGCGCAGGCGTCCCGCGGAAACCAGCCCCACCAGCGCAAGAATCCCGAGGGCCATTCTGCTCGTCGAGCTGGATGGGATTGAGCCCGAGGGTGATGAGACGATTCGCAATGGTGTAGAAGTCGGTGAAGTAGTTCCAGACGGCGGCGGCCGCCACGAGGATCTGGATCCAGAAGATCGCCTGCAGGAATCTGAGGCCCGTTTCCCTCACCTGCTCTGCATTCGCCGTCATGCGAAGCAGGATGGCGGCGCCGACCAGAAGCAGCAGGTTCTCTTCGAAGAAGTGCGAGGCCTTCCAGAAGCCGTAGATGGGGGCGGCCGTTCGCGTCGAGCCGGCCAGGAGAATCACGCCGAGCAGCGCGCTCCAGAGGATGACGGGGTCCCGTAGCGATCGGAGGGCGATCCGGGCCGGTTCCCCCGACGCATCGGGCCGTGTCTTCGAAGCAGGGAAGCTCCAGATCCCCTGCCAGAAGATGACGACCAGGGGGAAGATCACCAAAGCTCTCTCGATCAGGAAGCCGAAGATCGGGGCGCGGGTCCAGATGTAGAGCGGATCAAAGAGCGCCGACCCGACTCCCGCCAGCGCCAGCGCGAATCGCGGCCGTTTCAGGAAATAGAGCAGGAGCGCAACGCTCAGCGCAAGGAGGGCGATCATGTGGGCCCGCCGCAGCAGCGCGAGCAGGATCAGATCGCCCAGGATGGCCGGGTACCAGAAGAGCCGCCATGCGGACCTTCCGGCGGGCGGGCTCCAGACTGTCTCGAGTCCCACGGCCGGATCCGCCGGCTACAGCCGATCCAGGACCGCCTCGAGCTGGAGTTCGCGGGCGATCCGGCGGATCTTCTCGAACTGCTCGGGCGCCTCCTGCCGCAAACGGACCAGGACCTCGAGGCCCGTGGCCACGCCGGCGCTGAGCAGGAAAGCGAGCAAGGTCGAGCACGAGACGATGAGCCACCGGATGGGAGTGGATTTCCGTGTGGCCGGCACGCCGACGTCGAGCACTTGCACAGTGGGCGTATCGCGGCTCTCCTCGATCCGGTAGTTTTCGTACTCCTGCGTCAGAAGCTCATAGAGGTCTTCCTGCACCTTGACCTCGCGCGCGGCCTTGGCGTACGCGATGGACCGGGCCGGATACTGGTGCAGAGGAATCGGCTTGCCGGGCGCAACCTCGCCGGGGGATGGCGCATCGCCGGCTTTGCCCCCGCTCGCTGCCGGCTGGAAGGTTCCGTCGGACGCGCGCGCGCCGGCCGCGGACGCAGGGTTCGACGGGAAGCCGGCATCCAGCTCCACCATCTTCCGCCGGAGAGAAGCCACCTCCCGCGTCAGCTCGCGCCGATCCGGGTGCTCCGGACCGACCAGACCTTGCAGGACCGAGAGATCGACCTCCTTCATGGCGAGCTGGCTCTGGAGCTCGGCCGCGGCGTTGACCACCGCGGTCATCTGCTCCTCCGGAACGAGGATTCCGGTTCGCTCCTGGACCTTCTGGAGAGTGTCCTCGGCCACGGTAAGATCCCGCCGGTTCTCGGCCAGCCGTTGCTCGATGAACTCCCGGGCCTGCCCCGCGGAAGTATGACGCTTCTCTCGGTTGACCTTGTCGAGCAGCTCGACGAAAGCGTTGGACATTTCGGCGGCGCGCTGGGCCGACCGGTCCTCGACCCGGATCGTGATGACTCCTTCTCCGCCGACGTTGACCTTCACGTTGTTTCGAAGCCTCTTGAGGGCCGAGTCCATGTCCTTGGCTTTGTAAACCGTGATGAGATCAAACCGGCGCACGATGTCGTCCCGGACGGCGCGGCTCTTCAGGACGGCGGAGTAGACGTCGGAAGGGGAAGACCAGACCGGCAGTCCCTTGCGGCCCGCGCCCAGCGCTGCAACCGAGACCAGGGAAGAGATCGTGTTCAGGCTGACCGAATCGTCCTCCGGCGGGAAGACCGAGGCGGTCGAGCGATACGTCCTGGGAAGGACGAAAGCGATCGCCACGGACGCGACCGCCACGACGATCGTGTTGACCAGGATCATCTTCTTCCAGCGCAGGAGCGCGAGAACTTGATCAAGACGGCGCATGTGAGGGCAGTCTAGCAGGGGCTGGAGTCGGGGGAAACAATCTTCCGCCCGTCGGGCCGGGCCAAGCGGGTCCTCTCCCCTGGCGGCAACCGCTCCGGCGGACTAGCATGACGGGGTTCGGGGCTGTTCTCCTGGCGCGACGGCGTCCGAAGGTCCGGCGTCGCCCGGAACGCCGGTCGCCGGGAGCGACTTCCGACCCCAAGGAGAACGCATGAGAATCGGCTACGTCCAGTTCGCCCCGGTGATCGGGGATCTTGAGGCCAACCGCCGGGCGGTGGAGCGACTGGCAGAGAAGGCCGCGCGGATGACCGCCGTGTCCTCCGCCGCCTCGGCGATACCCGGCGACGGGCCGGCGGTCGACTTCGGCGCGAACCGGACGTTTGGGCCGGACACAGGCCCGGCGCCGGGACCGCGCGGCGCGGGAGAGCCGCACATGGACCGAGCGCCGGGACCGCGCGGCGCTGGAGTGCCCCGGAAGGGTGCCGACCTGCTCGTCTTCCCCGAGCTGTCGAGCTCCGGCTACCACTTCCGGAGCCGCGAGGAAGCCTGGGAGGCGTCGGAATCCGCCGAAAACGGCCCGTTCGTGCGGCTCCTCGCCGATCTGAGCGCCCGACACCGGATGTACCTGGTCGGCGGATTCTGCGAACGGAGCGGCGAGCGCCTGTACAACAGCGCGGTCGTGGTCGGCCCGGCAGGGGTCGTCGGGCTGTACCGCAAAGCTCATCTCTTCCTGAATGAAAAGGACATCTTCGTTCCGGGCGACGTCGGCCTTCCGGTCTTCGATCTCGATCTGAGCCTGACCTCGCCCGTGCCCAATGGAACGACCTGCCGGATCGGGCTGCTCATCTGCTTCGACTGGCAGTTTCCGGAGGTGTGGCGCGTTCTGGCGCTCAAAGGAGCCGAGGTCATCTGCCATCCTTCGAACCTGGTTCTCCCGGCCCGCGCGCAGCGAGCCGTGCCGGTGCACGCCATGCTCAACCGGGTCTTCGTCATCCTTTCCAACCGGATCGGGGTCGAGCGGGGCCTCACCTTCACCGGCGGATCAGTGCTGGCGGATCCATCTGGCAACGTTCTGGCCGACAGCCCTCCCGGCGACGAGGACATCCGCCTCGCGGACGTCGATCTGGCCGAGGCGCGCGACAAGATGGTGACGGCCCGGAACGACCTGATCGCCGACCGCCGGCCGGAGTTGTACAGCGAAATCCTCCGGCAGCCAGAGGACGGAATCGGCCGGCGGAGAGGCAGGTGAATGATGGCCGGGGAGACGCTGAAGGATGTTCTGGACTTCGCCGTCGATCTCGCCTGGCGCGCCGGGCGGCTGACGCTGGCGGATTTCCAGACCGGGATCACGGCCGATCTCAAACCAGACCAGTCCCCGGTGACCGAGGCGGATCGCCGGGCGGAGCGCCTGTGCCGCGAGCGGATCACCGCCGCCTTTCCGGCGGACGGAATCCTGGGCGAGGAGTTCGGGCAGGAGCGGCCGGAGGCGCTGCGGAGGTGGATCCTCGATCCGATCGACGGGACGCGATCGTTCATCCGCGGCGTGCCTTTCTACGGCGTCCTGATCGCGCTGGAAGAGGCGGGCGAGCCCGTCGTCGGAGTGATTCACTTTCCGGCGCTCGAGGAGACCGTTGCCGCGGCGCGCGGGCTCGGCTGCTGGTGGAACGGGCGCCGGGCATTCGTCTCCGACGTCGATCGGATCTCCAGGGCGGCCATCCTCCTCACCGAACCCAGGGACGCTTCCGCGGAGTTTCACGAGCTGGAGGCGGAGGCCGGCCTCGTCCGGACCTGGGGCGACTGCTACGGGCACGCTCTCGTCGCCACCGGCCGGGCCGAGGTGATGTGCGATTTCAAGGCGGCGATCTGGGATGCCGCGGCGCTTCAGGTCACGGTTGAGGAGGCGGGCGGCGTGTTCACCGATCTTCAGGGCCGCCGCACGCACAGCGGCGGAAGCGCGCTTTCGACCAATGCCCGGCTGGCTGAAGAGGTGCGCCGCAGGATCTGCGTTTCTTGAACCGATTCGTCTCCGCTGATACCACCCGCGGGGGTTCGCCTGGTGCTTGGTTCCGGAAGCTCCGGCTCTTCGGCCGGACCGGACCCGTCGCACTCCTGGCCCGGCAGGCGGCCCGGGGATATACTGTCCGGTTCGCTCGCAGAGGAGGTCGCGTGAAACTCGGAAGGGTGTGGAAGGACCTGGCCATCCTGGCGGGTCGCGGAGGAGAGGCACAGATGCTCAAGGTCGACGATCGCGCTCCGGACTTCACCGTCCGCAGCCATGAGGGAAACGACATCCGGCTCTCAGACTACCGGGGCCGCGTGGTCGTTCTCTGGTTCTATCCCAAAGCGGACACCCCCGGCTGAACCACCGAAGGGCGCGGGTTCCGCGCCTTGAAGGACGCCTTCGACACCGCCGGCGCCGTCATCCTGGGCGCCAGCTTCGATGATCAAGCCGCCAACGCCGCCTTCGCCCGCAAGTACGACCTGAACTTCCCGCTTCTCTGCGACACCGACCGGAAACTCGGAATGCTCTACGGAGCCTGCGACGCCCCGGACGCCGGCTTCGCGCGAAGGATCACCTACGTCATCAACGCGGAAGGAGTGATCCAGCGCGCCTATCCGAAGGTCGATCCGGCGGTTCACGCGAAGCAGGTGCTGGAAGACATCGCGGCTCAAAGGGCGGCGGCGCCATAGCGCGGCCGGCCTACTCCGCCGCGAGCGCCCTGACCGGATCCAGACGCGCGGCCCTCCGCGCCGGCAGGATCCCGCTCAGGAGGCCCACGGCGAAGCTGACGGCAAGAGCCAGCAGCACGTAGAGGACGGGCGTGTGCACCGGCAAGGCCGGGATGGCCAGGTGCAGAACCTGCGCGAGGCCCATGCCGGCGACCAGTCCGGCCAGACCTCCGCCGGTCGAGAGGAGCGCCGCTTCGCTCAGGTAGAGGCTGAGGATCTGGCCCGGCGTGGCTCCGATGGCCTTGGCCAGCCCGATCTCGGCCGTCCGCTCGCTGACCGAGATCCACATCATGGTCAGGATGCCGATGGCGCCGACCAGAAGCGAGATGGCGCCGATGCCGGCCACGGCCAGGCTGATGATGCCGATGATCCGTCCGAGCGTGGCCAGCATGTCGTTCTGGGTCGTGATGGTGAAGTCCTCATCGCCGTGCCGCGACAGCAGCGTCCTCTTGATCCGGGACACAAGCGAGTCGGAGGCCCCCGAGCTTCGGGTCAGGACGTCGATCTCGGCCAGGTCGTCGCGGTTGAAGAGCGGCATGGCCCGCGACACGGGCACGTAGGCTGCGTCATCGATGTCGAAGCCGAGGAACTGGCCCTTCGATTCCATCACTCCGACGACGAGGAACCGCTCTCCCCCGATCCGCACGCGCTCGCCCAGGGCGTTCTCCTGGCCGAACAGCTCCCGCTTGAGCGTGGGCCCGAGCACCACCAGAGGCGCGCCGTGCCGGATGTCCCCGCCCGGAAGAAACCGCCCGCTTCGCACGTGCATCCGCCAGACGTCCTCGGCCGGAGAGGTCACGCCGTAGACGATCACATTCCGCGTCCTGGCTCCGTAGACCACAGGGGCCGATCCCATGACCACCGGCACCTGGTCGGCCACGCCGGGCAAATGCGAGATCGCATCGGTGTCCCCGAGGCTCAGCGGATGCACGGTGCCGCCGAAATTGCCGGGAATCCCGGTGGTCTGCGTCTTGCCCTCCGTGATCGTGACCACGTTGGTGCCGAACTGCGTGAACTCCGTCAGGATGTAGGTGCGCGTCCCCTCCCCGATCGAGGTGAGGAGGATCACCGAGGCGATGCCAATGGTGATGCCGAGCATGGTCAGGAGCGAGCGCTGGCGATGGCCGCGAATCGAGCGCCAGGCCTGCCGGGCGACGTCTTCCGCCATCATGGCTCAGGCCCTCACGTTCTGGGCGGCGGCACGCTGGCGAAATGCCGGCGCGTCCCGGTCACGGCCCATGTTCGCCCTCGCGGTGTCGTCTCGACGAGCCAGCGGCGCGCCCCGGCGCCAATCCGTCTTCACGTCCGCCTCGGCAGCAGCGCTTCGACCGGATCAAGCCGCGCCGCCCGCCGCGCGGGGAACGCGCCGAAGAAGATCCCGACCGAGAGCGAGACCAGGAGGGCCGTCACCGTCGCCCAGAAGGGCGGCTGGATCGGGAATTCCGGAACGAGGTGCCGGATGATCTGCCCTCCCCCGACGCCGGCGGCCAACCCCAGGATTCCGCCCGCGGTCGAGATGATCGCGGCCTCGATCAGGAAGACCGCGACGACCTGTGCGCGGGTCACGCCGACCGCCTTCAAAAGGCCGATTTCCGTGGTGCGCTCGGCGACCGAGACGAGCATCACGTTCATGATGCCGATGCCGGCGACCGACAGCGAGATCGCGGCGATCCCGACCAGAGCCGCGGTGAGCAGGCTCAGGATCTGCGTGAAGGTCGAGAGCACCGCGTCCTGGGTCATGACGGTGACGTCCTCGACTCCTTGATGCCGTTCCTTGAGCAGGTCGATGATCTGCCGGTGGGTGTTCTCGATGTCCCGGTGGGATCGGACTTCCGCCATGAGCCGGAACAGGCTGGTCCGATTGAAGATCCTGAGGGCCGTCTCGACCGGGATCTCCACGATTTCATCCAGGTTCGAGCCGATGGAAACGCCTCGGGGCATGAGGACTCCGATCACGCGGAATCGGTAGGGCCCAAGCCGGATCATCTCGCCGAGCGGACTCTTGGACTGGAACAGCTCGCGCTGGATCTGCGCGCCGATCACCGCCACGGGACCGTCCCGCATTCCCGGGGGCAGGAAACGCCCCACCGCGAGATCCAGGCGCCGGATCCCCCTCATCTCGTAGGTCGTGCCGAGCACGGTGACGTCCCGGCTGCGGTCCCCGTACGAGACGGTGGAGGTTCCAAGGGCAAGCGGAGCGGTCCGGACGATGCCCGGGATACGGCGGGCGATGGCGTCCGCATCCGCCATCGTCAGATCGTGCGTGGCCGTGTTGACGAAGGGAGCGGCGCCGCGCGTCTCGGTCTTCCCGGGAATGACGATGATCAGGTTCGAGCCGAGTGTGGCGAACTCCCCCGACACGTAGAGGCGCGCTCCCTCCCCGAGGCTCGTCAGCAGGATGACCGAGGCCACGCCGATGGCGACCCCGAGGAGCGACAAGAGCGTGCGGAGTCGATGCCCGCGCAGCGCGCTCGAGGAGAATCGCAGGAGATCGAGGGCCCTCACGGCGCCGGCCCTCCATCGGCCGCGTGTGGTCCACGAGCCCTCGCATCCCGCGGAAACTCCGAGCCCGTCTTTGGGCCGATGGCGGCGGGCGTATCGGTAGCCCGGTCGGTGATGGCGGATCCACCGGGTCGGGCGCCCATGCCGCCCGTTCCCTCATCCGCCACGACCGCGCCGTCTGTCAGGCGCACGCGGCGGCGCGCCCTCCCGCCGATCGCAGGATCGTGGGTGACGACGATCAGGGTGAGTCCGGCCTCGTTCATGCTCTCGATCAGCGCCACGATCTCGCTCCCGCTCGCGCTGTCCAGATTCCCGGTCGGCTCGTCCGCCAGGAGAACCGCCGGCTCCATCACGACCGCGCGGGCGATCGCAACCCTCTGGCGCTCGCCTCCCGAAAGCTGGTCGGGCCGATGCTCGGCGCGGTCTTCCAGGCCCACCGAGGCGAGAGAGCGTGCGATCCGGCGCGCCCGCTCCGCCGGGTCCAGACCGGCGAAAACCATCGGCAGCTCGATGTTCTCGGCCGCAGTCAACCTCGGGACC
Source organism: Candidatus Eiseniibacteriota bacterium (assembly GCA_963833505.1). Taxonomy (GTDB): domain Bacteria; phylum Eisenbacteria; class RBG-16-71-46; order CAIMUX01; family CAIMUX01; genus CAWHYG01. The sequence continues at coordinate 489,435 of CAWHYG010000006.1, forward strand.
AGATGGAAAAACTGGAAGACGAATCCGATCTTGTGGCGGCGGACAAGCGACAACTCCGTCTCCGAGAGCCGGGCGGTTTCCTGACCGTCCAACCTGTAGGATCCGGCGCTCGGCCGGTCGAGGCACCCCAGGATGTTCAGCAGGGTCGACTTGCCCGAACCGGACGGGCCCATCACCGACACGTATTCCCCGCGCGGAATGGAGAGGCTGACCCCCCGAAGCGCATGGACCGGGCGCCCGCCGACCACGAACGTGCGCGCGAGATCGGTGACCTCGATCACTTCTCGCTCTCGCCCGTCACGCGCACGCGCGCGCCCGCCTTGACCTCGGGCCGGTCCAGCGAGGTCACGATGCGGTCGCCCGCGCTGAGGCCGGAGACGATTTCCGTGAACTCGTAATTGTGGAGTCCCGGCTCGACCGTCACCGCCACGAGCCGCTCCCCACGGACGACCAGGACCCGATTCCCTTCGAGCAGCGCGTAGGACGGAATCCGGAGGACGTCATCCCGGGCTTCAAGAATGACTTCGACGTCGGCGGAAAGGCCGGGAAGCAGATTCGGCGGAAGCTTCTTCTGATCGAAGGTCGCTTCGATCTCGAGCGTCCGGTTCTGCTCCTGCTGGGTCTCGACGAACGAAGAAACGTAGGAGATCGTCCCCGGGAACGTCTGGCCCCGGAACGCGTCCAGCGTGATCCGGACCGGAAGTCCAAGCCGGATCCGGGCCGCGTCGGCTTCGTCGAGGGGCGCATCCACGTACAGGGCATTCGGATCGATCAGGTCGATCACGGGCGGGATGGGGACACCGGGCGGCGACGGGCTGATCCACTCCCCGACTTCGGTCGTGACATCGAGCACGACGCCGTCGAAAGGCGCGATCATGATCGTCTTGGCCTCGGTCGCCTTGGCCACCTCGAGGGTCGCCTGCGCCTCCTTCACCTGTTGCCGGGCGGCGGCGCAGGCGGCGGCGCTCGTCTCGGCCTGGGTGCGGGCCGTTTCCAACGCCTGCTTCGCAATCAGATTCGAGCGGTCCAGATCCTCGGCTCGCACGCGATCGCGTTCCGCCTGTTCGGCGGTCAGACAGGCCTGTCGGGCCGACGCCTCCGCCGCATCGAGCTGTCGGCTCGCCAGCGTGACGTCGGCCAGGTACTCCCGATCGTCGATCCGGAGCAGCACCTGGCCCGCGCGGACCTGTTGGCCCTTCTTGACCGGGATGGAAGCAACGAGGCCCGCGATGCCCGGGCTCATTTCCGCGTGACTTCGGGACTTGACCGTCCCGGCCTTGGAATTGACGACCGTGTCCTCGACTCGCCCTTTCGCGACCGTGTAGACAGTCACGGGCACGGCTTTCGGCCTGAGGACCGTGAGGCGCAAGACGACCACAATGAGCACGAGGCCGACGGGAATGAGCAATCTACGCTTCCAGCGAGTGGTCAAGATCCCCTCCCGGAATGTGTCTACGCCAACCGAACCGGATGGCGCGCCGCTTGACCCGCATCATTCATGAACCCCCGGCTGCGGTAGAAGATCTGCTCTCCGGTGCCGGCGACGGGCGATCCTGAACCATGCGGGCCAGTGCCCTCCCCCCGTTCGGGAGTCGAGATTGTCCCCTTCGGGCGACGCCGGAACAAGGGGGATGAATTCCATCGCCGGGAGGACTAATCTGGTGGCGCGCGCCCGGAAGGTTGGATTCCGGGTTCTAGTGAAATGGTTCGAGTTGTCCAGGATGCGAATCCAAGCTCCGGCGCCACCCACCCGGTGGCCTCGGAACTGAGAAAGGAGCGCGCTCATGCCTCGAAAGATCGTCCATTATGGCTGGGTTCCGGATCTGCCGGACCAACGCGATCATCTCTACGCCGCCCCGCCCGCGTCGCTGGCTGGGCTTCCCGCCGCGGCTGATCTGACCGGGGGCTGCCCGGCCGTCTACAACCAGGGCGAGCTGGGCTCCTGCACCGCCAACGCCGTCGCGGCCGCCATCGAGTTCGATCGGATCAAGCAGAAGCTGGCCGATTTCGCCCCGTCGCGCCTCTTCATCTACTACAACGAGCGGGAAATCGAGGGGACGGTCGGGTCCGATGCCGGGGCCCAGATCCGCGACGGAATCAAGAGCGTGGCGCAACAGGGCGTCTGCGCGGAGACTGACTGGCCCTATGTCATCCAGAAGTTCTCCGAGAAGCCGCCGGCCAAGGCCTATCGGGACGCGCACCTGGATCGGGCGCTCACCTATCAGCGCGTGGCCCGAACCCTTGCGCAGATGAAGGGTTGCCTGGCTTCCGGTTATCCCTTCACCCTGGGAATCGCCGTCTATGAGAGCTTTGAAAGCGAGGAAGTGGCGAAGACCGGGCACGCCCCGATGCCGGCGCCGGGCGAGTCGCAGATCGGCGGCCATGCGGTTCTAGCCGTGGGGTACGACGACGGCCACCAGTGGTTCCTGGTCCGGAACTCGTGGGGGACGGATTGGGGCCTCAAAGGTTACTTTACTCTACCGTACGCCTATCTGACCGAGCCGAGCCTCTCTTCGGATTTCTGGACGATTCGGCTCGTGGGCAAGTAGGCCCGTTGCGATTGATGTCAATAATGAGCCTGCCCGGCTCATAGTTGAGATTGACCGTCATCAATAACTCGCCCGGCTCACCGTCTGGTTGTCGGACGAGGAACGCATCCTGGTTGAAGAAAACTGGATCCCCTATGCGGATACGGAGTCTCATCGGCTAATGCCGGACTCAACATAATGGGAGAAAGCGGCTTCCGAATGGAGCCCGACCCGATAGCGAGGAAGAAAAAGTCGGAGATCGAAACCATTCCTTGCCTTGGGGCAGAAGCATCGGCTATACTCATGAGTGTTCGTAGGGACCGTCTCCGACGGTCCCTGCGTGCGCGTCGACGTGCATATATCAAACAAGTCGGAGGTGGTAATGAAGAGAATCTTTGCTATTGTGCTTCTCCTCGGCCTCGTAGCCGGAACCGCCCTTGCGGACGGCCCCAAGGTCACCTCGGGTCCTGCGGGTCACCAGACTCCGCTGCCCCGGGCAGACAAGTGCCAGTATGGCTTCAACGACGATTACATTGGATCGGGCTACACGCTCGGCCTCGGCCAGCAGCTCGGCATCCAGTGCTTCGGCCCTGAAACCATCACTGGCATCGGCTACTATTCCGAGTTCATCGTGACTCCGGGCTACGTGACCCTCACGGTTCTGGACAACGGGTCCGTCGTGTCGCAGACGCAGGAGTACGTGACTGCAAATGGCAACCTCGATTGGCCGATCACCCCGGTCAACATCGCGGCGGGCCACACCGCTTGCATCATGCTCTGCCCCGACAACAACTACTGGGCGGTCACGGGCGAAGACAACAACAGCGCCCCCTACGGCAACAGCTTCTGGTCGAGCTCCTGCATGTGCAGCAATCCGTTCAGCGTCATCAACCTGACGATCTGGGCGGACCTGGGCCAGGCGCCGAACCCGGTCGAGAACATGACCTGGGGCCATATCCGTTCGCTTTACCGCTAAGGGTTCGACTTCTTCGCATCACAAAGCCGCCTCGGACCAACAGTCCGGGGCGGCTTTATCGTGGCGGGTCGTCCGAGACATCACCGAGGGGCTCGAACGAAATCCGTCTGCGCCCTTTCCCCTATTGAGCCCCAGGGCCCGATTCGCCAAGGCGCTAACCTGCAATCCCGAGCCTACCGCGAGAGCAACCGGCAGGGCCGCGCCTCTAGAGCTATTGAGTCTTACACTCTGTTTGGTGCGTTTACTCTGGTTGGAATCCGGCCGGCTGTCACTCGGCGGAATGCCGAGAAAACCCTCCCAAGACCACATTTCTCTCCTGCGCTTGAGAATGAAATTAGCTATACTGTTGGCGCTCGTAGGGGCCCTACCTCCGAGGGCCACCGCGCGCGTCGACGTGTTACGTACAAACCACACCCATGGGAGGTGGCATGAAAAAGGTCCTTGCTATCGTCCTTCTCCTTGGCCTCGTGGCCGGGACCGCCCTCGCGGCCGGCCCCAAGGTCACCTCGGGACCTCCGGGGCACCAGACCCCGATTTCCCGGGACGACAAGTGCCAGTATGGCTTCAACGACGACTACATCGGCTCGGGCTACACGCTCGGCCTCGGCCAGCAGCTCGGGATCAATTGCTTCGCCAGCGTCCCGCCGCCGCGGGATAACCAGACGATCACCGGCATCGGGTACTACTCCGAGTTCATCGTGACTCCGGGCTACGTGACGCTCACGGTCCTGGATAACGGGACGGTCGTGTCACAGACGCAGGAGTACGTGACCGGGAGTGGCAACCTCGATTGGCCGATCGACCCGGTCACCATTCCCTCGGGCCACAGCGCGTGCATCATGCTCTGCCCTGACAACAGCTACTGGGCCGTCACGGGCGAGGACAACAACAGCGCCCCCTACGGCAACAGCTATTATTCGAGCACCTGCCAGTGCAGCAATCCGTTTTCAGTCGTCAACCTGACGATCTGGGCGGACCTGGGCCAGGCGCCCAACCCGGTCGAGACCATGACCTGGGGCCACATCCGTTCGCTTTACCGCTAAGGACACGTCTTCACTGCACAAAGCCGCCTCGGACCCATGCGGCCCGGGGCGACTTTCTTTGCCGGCCCGCGGTTGTCCGATGAATCCTGGCCGCCCGCCGATCGAACGGTCGATGCGGCCGGAAGCGGCCGGCCGGGCGGGCGGTCCTCCCGTTATCTATCCGTCGCCTTCCGCCGCGACCTTCGCGCGGTTGAGCGCGCGCTTGAGCGCGACCTCGCACCGTTCGACGTCCCACTTTCCGGGGTCCCGAAGCCGCTCCGTGGCGCGCTGAGCGGCGCGGCGCGCCCGCTCGACGTCGATCTCATCCGGGGTCTCCAGGGCGTCGGCCAGGATGACCGCGCGATTCTCGGAGACCTCCAGGAACCCGCCGGAAAGCGCGAAGATCTGCGTCTCGCCTCCCGTCCGCACCGTCAGCTTTCCCGGAACGAGCGCCGTGATCAGGGGCGCGTGATGCGCGAGAACCCCCAGATAGCCTTCCGAACCCGGTGCGATCAACGAGACGACCGACTCGTCCAGAAACGTCCGGCTGGGGGTCAGGACGGTAAGCTGGAACTGTTCAGGCATGCTGCGCCCTCAGCTTCTCGGCGTTCTCGGCCACTTCCTCGATCGTGCCGGCCATCCAGAAGCAGGATTCCGGGATGCCGTCGTGCTTGCCCTCGACGATCTGCTTGAAGCCGTCGATGGTGTCGGCCAGCTTGACGAACCGGCCGGGACGATTGGTGAACGCCTCCGCCACGAAGAACGGCTGCGAGAGGAACCGCTGGATCCGCCGAGCCCGTTGCACAATGACCTTGTCCTCGTCGGAAAGCTCGTCCATTCCCAGGATCGCGATGATGTCGGTCAGGTCCTTGTACCGCTGCAGGATCTTCTGCACCGCGCGCGCGACGTTGTAGTGCTCCTCGCCCACGACCCGCGGATCGAGAATTCTCGAGGTGGAGTCGAGCGGATCGACCGCCGGATAGATCCCAAGCTCCGCGATCTGCCGCGAGAGCACGGTCGTGGCATCGAGGTGGGAGAACGCTGTGGCCGGGGCGGGATCCGTCAGATCGTCCGCCGGGACGTAGATGGCCTGGACCGACGTGATCGAGCCCTTCTTGGTCGAGCAGATCCGCTCCTGGAGGGCGCCCATCTCGGTGGACAAGGTCGGCTGGTAGCCCACCGCCGACGGCATCCGGCCGAGCAGCGCCGACACCTCGCTCCCGGCCTGGGTGAAACGGAAGATGTTGTCGATGAAGAGGAGGACGTCCTGGTTCTCCTCGTCGCGGAAGAACTCCGCCACGCTCACGCCGGCCAGCCCGACGCGCAGCCGCGCTCCGGGCGGCTCGTTCATCTGGCCGTAGACGAGGCTGGTCTTGGCGATGACGCCGCTCTCGTTCATCTCGGTCCAGAGGTCGTTGCCTTCGCGGGTCCGCTCTCCGACCCCGGCGAACACCGAGTACCCGCCGTGCTCGGTGGCGATGTTCCGGATGAGCTCCATGATGATGACCGTCTTGCCCACGCCGGCGCCGCCGAAGAGCCCGATCTTGCCCCCTTTGCAATAGGGCGCGAGGAGATCGACCACCTTGATTCCGGTTTCGAGGATGGAGGTGGTGGTCTCCTGGTCGGTCAACGTCGGGGCCGGGCGGTGGATGGGGTAGCGCTTTCCGGGATCGGGAAGCGGGCCCTTTTCATCAATGGTCCGGCCGAGCACGTTGAGCACGCGGCCCAGCACCTGGTCCCCCACCGGCACGGTGATCGGCCCGCCGGTGTCCAGCGCCTTCATGCCGCGGACGAGGCCGTCGGTGGTGGACATGGAGATGCAGCGGACGACGTTGTCCCCGATGTGCAGGGACGCTTCCACCGTGAGGTCGATCCCCCTCTCCGGATCGGAAATGGTGATCGCGTTCAGGATCTTGGGCAGCTTCTCGGGCGGGAACTCCACGTCGACGGTGGGTCCGATGACCTGCAAGACCGAGCCCTGATTGACTTCCTGCGTCATGGATCGTCTCCTACTTGATCGCGTCGGCCCCGCCGACGATCTCGTTGATCTCCCGAGTGATGGCCGCCTGCCGGAGACGGTTGCGGACCAGGGTCAGGTGGTCGATGACTTCCTTCGCGTTCTTGGTGGCCGCTCCCATCGAAACCATCCGGGCGCTGTGTTCCGAGGCCAGGGATTCGGCCATCGCGGACAAGATCCGGTTCTCCACGTAGCGCGGCAGGAGGGAGCTGAAGATCCCTTCCGGAGAGGGCTCGAAGATGTAGTCGGGCATCGGCCCCTCCTTCCGTTTCGGCTCGGGCACGGGAAGGATCTGCTCGCAGCGGACGCGGCGCGACATCGTGCTCACGAACTGCGTGTAGACGATCTCGACCAGATCGGTCCCGCGCTCGGTGTAGAGCCGGATCAGCTCGAGCGCGAGCTTCCGGGCCATGATCGGATCGGCCTGGTCGCCGATTTCCGGAACCGCGGATTCCAGCGTCCATTCCCGCTTGCCGAAGTACTGGCAGGCGCGCCGCCCCAACGGCACGAGGGCGACCTTGTCCTTGCCCGTCTCCTCGAACTGCCGCTCGATCGCCCGGAAGATGTTCATGTTGAACGAGCCGCACAGGCCCTTGTCGGATGCGATCACGACCATGACCCGGCGATTGACCGGTCGCGTCTCGAAGAGCGGGTGGGACAGGCTTCGGGCGGCGGTGGAGAGGCTCTCGAGCATGGCCCCGATCCTGGCGGCATAGGGCCGGGACGAGAGCACGCGGTCCTGGGCGCGCCGGAGCTTGGAGGCGGCCACCATCTCCATCGCCTTGGTGATCTGCTGCGTGCTCTGGATCGACCGGATGCGCCGCCGGATCTGCTTCAAGGTCGCCATCGCGCGGCTACCCCCGTGGCCTCATCATGACTCCTTGACCGTCCCCTTGAAGCCGTCCGTGAACTCCTGCACGGCGGCGAGCATCTTCTTTTCCAGCTCGTCCGAGATCGCCTTCTCCGTGGTCAGGACGTGGACGATGTCCGGGTACTTGTCGTGCATGAAGGCGAATAGCTCCTTCTCGTAGCGCGCGATCGAAGCCACCGGCAGCTCGTCCAGGCAGCCGTTGATTCCGGCGAAGATGATCGTGACCTCGTCCGCCAGGTCCATGGGGACGTACTGGTCCTGCTTCAGGATCTCGACCATGCGCTCGCCCCGGGTGAGCTGCGCCCGGGTCGACTTGTCCAGGTCGCTTCCGAACTGGGCGAACGCGGCCAGCTCGCGGTACTGGGCCAGGTCGAGCCGGAGCTTGCCCGCGACCTTCTTCATCGCCTTGGTCTGGGCGTGGCCGCCCACGCGGCTGACGGAGATCCCGGCGTTGATGGCCGGCCGCACGCCGGAATAGAACAGATCGGTCTCGAGGAAGATCTGCCCGTCCGTGATCGAGATGACGTTGGTCGGAATGTAGGCCGAGACGTCTCCGGCCTGGGTCTCGATGATCGGCAGCGCGGTCAGGCTGCCGCCTCCCTTGGCCTCGCTGAGCTTGGCCGCCCGCTCGAGGAGCCGGCTGTGCAGGTAGAAGACGTCCCCCGGGTAGGCTTCGCGTCCCGGGGGCCGGCGCAAGAGCAGGGAAAGCTGCCGGTAGGCCACCGCCTGCTTCGACAGATCGTCGTAGATGCAGAGGGCATGCTGGCCGTTGTCCCGGAAGTACTCCCCCATCGAGCACCCGGCGTAGGGCGCCAGGTACTGCAGGGGCGCCGGATCGGAAGCCGAGGCCGTGACCACGATCGTGTATTCCATCGCCCCGCGGTCCTCCAGGACCTTGAGCACCCGGGCGACGGTCGATTCCTTCTGGCCGATGGCCACGTAGATGCACCAGAGGTTCTTCCCCTTCTGGTTCAGGATCGTGTCCACCGCGATGGCGGTCTTGCCGGTCTGGCGGTCGCCGATGATCAGCTCGCGCTGGCCGCGGCCGATCGGGATCATCCCGTCGATGGCTTTGATCCCGGTTTGCACCGGCTCCTTGACCATCTGGCGCTGGATCACGTTCGGGACGACGCCCTCGATCGGATAGAACGTGTCGGTCACGATGGGGCCCTTGTCGTCCAGCGGCTCGCCCAGCGGATTGACCACGCGTCCGATGAGCGCGCGGCCGACCGGAACCTGCGCGATCTTGCCCGTCCTCCGGACCGGATCGCCTTCCTTGATCGCCTGATCCGAGCCGAACAGGACGACGCCGACGTTGTCCTCTTCGAGGTTGAAGACCAGGCCGGTCACGTCGCCGGGGAATCGAAGCAGCTCGCCCGCCATGGCCGCGGTCAGGCCCCAGACCCGGGCGATGCCGTCGCCCACCTGGAGCACCGAGCCGACGTCGGCCATGTCGAGCTTGCTCTCGTACTTCTCCAGCTCGCGCTGGAGAATCGCGCTGACTTCCTCGGGCTTGAAGGCCATGGCTCTCTCCTATTCCCGGACGCGGGCGCGCAGCAACCGATCCCGCATCTCGTCCAGACGGTGCCTCAGGCTTCCGTCGATGATCTTGTCCCCGAGCGTGACGACGACGCCGCCGAGCACGGCCGGATCCACGCGCAATTCGAGCAGGACCCGCTTGCCGGACAAAGTCTCGAGCCGCTGCCGAAGCGGTTCGGCGAGATCGGGAGCGAGCGGAACGGCGGTCACGACCCGGGCCCGTTCGATGCCGTGCAGCTCCTCGACCAGTTTCCGGTAGTGGCCGAAGACGATCGAGAGATGCTGGATCCGCTTCTTCCGGAGCATGAGCAGGAGAAACCGCACGACCAGCTCGCTCACGCGGCCTCCCAGCACGCCGCGGATCAAGGCCTCCTTCTGCTCGGCCAGCACGTCGGGCGCCTCCAGGAACGTCTTCAAGGCGGGATCCAGCTCATAGAGCCGCTCGATCGACTGCAGGTCGGCGAGAACCGCCTCGTCCTCGCTCCGCGACCGCGCGGCGCCGAAGAGCGCCGCGGCGTAGCGGTGGGCCACTCCGGGATCCCGGATCACCGGGCTTTCTCCTCGAGGTGCTGCAGGGACTCGATGTACTCGGCCGCGAGCCGACGGTGGCGCTCGGCGTCGAGGGTTTCTCGCAGGAGGGTTTCGGTGGCGTGCACCACCATCTCGACCATCTCGTTGCGGAGAGCGACCTGGGCCTTGTCCTTCTCGCGCTCGATCTCTTCCCGCGCGCGCTCCTGCTGCAGGTGCGCGTCCCGGCGCGCCTCCTCCTTGATCTCGGTCCCGATCTTCTGCCCCTCCTGGACCCCTTCCTGGATCCGGACCCGCGCCTGGGCGTCGATGCCGCGAAGCTGGCCCTCGTATTCCGTCTTGAGCGCGGCCGCGTCCGCCCGCTCGGTCTCGATCCGATCAAACTCCCCCTGGATCTTCTGCCGCCGCTCCTCGAGCAGCTTCAGGATCGGCCCCCAGGCGTACCGTTTGAGGATCAGGACGGCGATGACGAAGCCGATGATGTGGGTGACGATCTGGCTCCAGACGAGCTGCATCTTGCATTCCTCGATTCTGTCGTCCCACCCGACCCGCCCACCGATCGTGAACCGGAGCTCCAGACCGGCATCAGGCGGATCTCAGGCGGGCGCTCCGGCCCGCTGGCCGGCCGGTTCTCCGGCCGTGGCTCCGCCCGGGCCTTGGGCCGGGCTGCAGGCCGGACGCCGCTACATCTTCCCCTGGAGCACGAACACCGTGACCAGAGCGTAGATCGTGAGCGCTTCGATGAAGGCCGCGCCGATCACCATGCCGACCTGGATCTTGCCCGCCGCCTCCGGCTGCCGGCCCATGGCCTCCATGGCGCCGGAGACCGCTTTGCCGAGCCCAAGGCCCGAGCCTACGGCCGCGAGACCGAGTCCGATGGGAAGCCCGAGGCCGAGAGTGTTGAAGTCCGCCATGTCGAATGACCTCCTCTTGTTCCGAACCGTCCGCCGGCCTCATCCGGCGGCATGCCACTGTTCTCCGGCCCCCCTTCGCGGGCCCCGACCCGTTTCGCCCGGCCTGCCGGCCCTGGCTTCGTCGCGACCGCGCTCGGCCCGATCAAGCCGCTCCGCTCTCGCCGCCCCGGCGCCATGCCCGATCCGGTGGCTCAGGCATGTTCTTCCGCGTGTCCGGTCTCCACCTCGTGCTCTTCATGCGGGAGCATCTGCGAGAAGTAGATCGTCGCCAGAAGAGTGAAGACCAGGGCCTGGATCGTGCTCATGAGCATGGCCAGGAAGATGAAAGGAAGATGCAGCGGCACCCCCAGGGGAAGCCGCAGAAACGCCAGGATGGCTACTCCCAAACCGGCGAACACACCCAGAAGCACGTCCTCGCCGAGAATGTTGCCGAAGAGACGAAGGGACAGGCTGACCGGCTTGGCGACCTCTTCAATCAGGTGCAGCGGCAGCATCAGGGGCACCATCCCCCAGCCGATGGCGTCCTCCGGCGAACCCATCATGTGGTGCAGATAGCCGCCGATCCCCAGCTTGCGCAGGCCGGTGTACTGCACGTAGCCGAAGACGCAGATGGCCAGGGCCGCGGTCTGGTTGTACACCGAGGTCGGCGCTTTCAGGAAGGGGACCAACCCCTGCAGGTTGTTCAACCAGAATGTACAGGAAGAGGGTCCCGAGGAAGGGGATGAACTCCTTGCCGCGCGGTCCGAGGATCCCGAGGATGAAGTTGTTGAAGCTCTCGATGATCAGCTCGACCACGTTCTGCAGCTTGCCGGGGATCATGGTCCGCTGCCGGTAGACACGGATGGCCACCCAGCACAGGAAGACGATCACGACCAGGGAGTAGATCGGATTCGACCACTCCACCAGGAAGGCCGCCCAGGATGCGTGCGGAAAGAGCAGGGACAGAATGTGGATCAGGTTGGGAAGCTCCGGCTGTTCGCTTCCGCCCGCGCCGTGCGCCGTCTCGCCGGCCGCCCACAAGGTGCCGGCCAGACCGAGGATCAGTCCCGCCGCGAGCGCCAGAGCCGGCCAGCGCCTCCGCCGCGGGCGCGCCGGCGTCGAGATCAGAAGCCGTCCGAGCACCTTCAGGATCACCACGGCCAGGACGAGGGAGAATCCCGCCAGGAACCAGCCGGGGGGCAGCCGCAGAACCCAGAGCGCGAGCGCGGTTCCGCCCGCCAGGAGCGGGAACTTCAGCAGGAGCACGACGAGAAGCCGGAGGCCGCGGCGGGGTCCGGGCCGGAGCGCGCGCAGGAAGATCTCTTCCAGAAGACGGAGATTCACGAGGGAGATGGCGACGCCGGACAGTCCGGCCGCGCCCGCCTTGACTCCGCCGTAGAGAGTCAGGCAAAGAGCTCCGAGGAGCCCGAGAATCAACGTGGTGGCGCGGACCCGGCTGAGGAATCCGGGCCCGAAGTCAACCGCGCTCCCCATCCCTTCCAGCAGCCCCTCCGTCAACGCATCCCTGCAGGAATCGGCATCCTGCCGGTCCCGATCCTGGTTGTTGTATCGTCGTTGTTCCGCCCGATCCAAAGGCGAGAATCGGCGTTTCAGTCCCGTTCCCTCGGTCTCAGCTCAGAGCTTGTCGATGTCTTTCTGGACCCTTTTCAGGAGGCGCACCGTATACCGCACCGCCGCCGCAAACCCGAGGCCCAGAAGAATGAACTGCAGCCAGCTTCCCGTGCCCAGCCGCCGGTCGAGCCACCGCCCGCCGAAGAACCCGATCAGCGGGCCGACGGCGAGGATGGTCGGGATCGTTCCGAGGGACCCGACCAGGCGCAGGTAGCGATACCGATTGTCCGGATCCGATCCCATTCCGCCGTCCTTTGCCGGCCCCTTCCGATTCCGCCGGTTCGCGCGAGCGGAATCGACCTCCCTCGGAACCGACCCGGACCGTTCGGCGGCTGTACGGCGCCGGAACTCACAAACACGAGATTATGTGAAGCATGAGGGAATCCGTCAACCACATTGTGCCGGGATTCACCAGCCGCCATTTCCCAGCAGGATTCGGCGCGGCAGAATCCTGGTGAGACACAGCGGCCGGAGGAGAAGCTAGCGCCGCAGGATCGGGCCTGGTGCGCTGCGGGCGCGCGGCGGGCGGGGTCGAGATGCCGAGATGAGCTGGGCGCAGGCTTGGCGCAGGCGCGGCCAAGGCCGGTAGTGTGCCGGCATCGCGCAGGCGCAGGCAGGACTCGCAGGAGTGGCGCAGGCATCACGCATGACGGGTGGCGTACCGGCATCGCGCAGGCGCAGGCAGGACCAGTCGCGCGCAGGCGTGGCGCAGGCGCAGGCATCACGCATGACGGGTGGCGTGCCGACATCGCGCAGGCGCAGGCAGGGTCGCACGTTCGCCCTGAATGCATCGGGAAGGACGCGAAGTGAACCTACGGAAGTCGCGGGTCCACCATGAAGCAACCGGAAGAGGCGCACCGTTGTTGGATCATGTGATCGCAGGGGACCCGTCGAGCCTTCCGTTGGTCCTGCTGCATGCCGGAGGGATGACCCGTGTCGTCCGATCGCGGCGGGAGCGAGGCGATGGCGGGCCCCGCCCTGCGTCACGCGGCGACGCCGCGCCTGCTCCGGGCGGAAGGCGCCGCCTCCAGCGTAGCCAGGTCGTGGTCGATCAGGAGTGAAGTCGGCGGCGATGCGACGAGGAGCGCTCCGGCTGTCTCCCCGGCGACCAGCACGTGGTGCGTCCGCCGATCCGCTCGCGAACCAGCGGGACACCGGTCTTCGGACAGCGCATTCCCTGTTCCCATCGTTGATGAAAGAGCCAGCCGGACGGCAGCGGCCTTTCTTCCCGGCCGATGATGCAGAGAGCGCTCCGCGCGACCGAGCGGGCTTCGAGCCGGATCCGGCTCACGTCATCCGGCGAGAGGGCGCCGGCCGGAGTGCGCGGATGAATTCCGGCCCGCCAGAGGATCTCGTCGGCCATCCAGTTCCCGATCCCGGGAAAGCGCTCTTGCAGCAGAAGGACCGCCTTGATCGGCGCGCGGGCGCGGCGACGGAGAAAGGCGGCCACTGCGCCGGCGGTGAACTTCTCTGACAAGATCGCAGCCGGAAGCTCGGCCCACCATCGCGGGACGGCGGATCCCTCCGCCCAGAGCACGCGCCCGAACAACCGTGGGTCGGAGAGGACGAGATCCTGGGCACGCTGGTGGAGAACGAGGTGGGCGTGGCGCGGGTCGACCCATACGTCGGAGGAGATTTGCTGAGAAGCCCTGCGGACCGGCGCGGCCCAGGGGGGCTGCCGATCGCGCGCGCCGTCGGGGCCCATGCGATCCGGACCCGACAGGAGGCGCAGCCGGCCGGTCATCCCGAGGTGGATTCCCAGCCAGAGCCCTCGCGAGAATCGAAAGAGCATCGTTTTCCCTGGGCCTCCGAACCCAGCAGGGTCGATCCCGGCAGGCGCTCGATCATGCGCTCGACATCCTGTCCTCGGAAGATGCGCGCCTTCGGGTGGAGGCTCACCGCGAGGATCCGCCGGCCGATGCCCGGGTCCCAGCGCCGCCGGTAGTACTCGACCTCGGCAAGCTCAGGCATCGAATTCGAGCACTTTCGAGAGAATCTCTCCGCTCGGTCCCTGGAGGAACAGGCCGGCGAGGTCGGAGATGGGCGTCGGCTCCGGGTTGACGTCGATCACAAGCGCTCCCGCCTCCCGCGCGGCCGAGGGAAGCTGCGCGACCGGATAGACCTGGCCGCTGGTGCCGGCGACGAGGAGCAGGTCGCAATGCTCCGCTTCCATCCAGGCGCGGTCCAGCGTCTCGCGTGGAAGCTCCTCGCCGAACCAGACGACATCCGGCCGGACCGCGGCTCCGCAGACATCGCAGTGGGGCGGCTGTTCTGCCGTGCGCTCCTCCGAGGCGAGCACGTGAGGCCGGCGGCATCGGGCGCAACGAAAGGCCGCGATGCGCCCGTGGAGATGATGGACTTCCCGACTTCCGGCCCGCTCGTGGAGATCGTCGACGTTCTGCGTGAACACCGTGAGCCGTCTGGAGGTCGAGGCCATCGCCGCCTCGAACCGGGCGAGGGCCACATGCCCCGGATTCGGGTGGGCCGTCTCGACGCTGGCGAGCCGGCTCATGTACCACCGCCAGACAAGGCCCGGGTCGGCTGCGAAGCCTTGGGGCGAGGCCAGGACCTCGGAATCGTACCGGGACCAGAGCCCGGTCTGGGCGTCGCGGAACGTGGGCACGCCTGATTCGGCGCTGACGCCGGCGCCGGTCAGCACCATGAGGGAACGGGCGGTCTTGAGGGCCGCGGCGGCGCGGCGGATGAGGTCGTCTGACAAGGCGTCCACTCTCCTCTTCCCAAACCCGGCGAAAGTAGCTGCTACCAGCCCCAAGGTGGCACGGATTCTGTTGGTCCGATAGTCCAACGTCTAAAGCCGCTGGAAGATACCAATATTCTGACCGTGTGTCGCCGATGCAGCCGCCGGAAAGGCACGATTCTGGCGCGACCCGGCGTTCGTGTCAGCCATTCGACGGTCCAAGAACCCGGCCTCAGGATCCGGCTCTCCGCTCGGAACGGAGAACGCCCCGAAGCCCCGGCGTCCGCGCTCCCGAAGCGTCGGCCCCGTCATCCGCATGCCGGCCGGTCGCTTCCGCCCGCCCCATTGCCCCAATCGACACTGCCGCTTCTATCTGCCTCACTCCGAATGGAGGTACTTCCTCTGGGGGTTCTACCAATCTCCCGCCTGGCCTCGGCCCATCCCTCGCTTCCAGTGCCAGGCTTGCCGTCGCACTTTCACCGCCCGCACCTTCGCCGCCACCTACTGGCTCCATCGCTGGGACCTCTTCGCCCTCATCGCCAGACTCTCCGTCGCCGGAAGCGGCGTCCGCCAGATCGCCCGATCCCTCGACGTCTCCCACGCCACCGTCGCCCGGCACCTCACCCGAGCCGGTCGACTCTGTCTCCTCTTCCATCGACACATGCTCGCCACCCATCGCCTGAACGAGCCCATCGCCTTCGACGGGTTCGAGACCTTCGAGCATTCCCAGTTCTCCCCCTATCACCTCAACCTCGCGGCCGGCCTCGACAGCTGGTTCCTCTATCACTTCACCGACAGCCCCCTGCGACGCAAGGGCACCATGACGGCCCCGCAGAAGGAGCGCCGCAATGAGCTCGAGGCTACTCTGGGCCGGCCCGATCCCAAGGCGGTGGAGAACGGAGTCCGCGAGCTGATCCAGACCGTGCTCCGGCTGGCGCCGGACGCAACCACGGCCATCGAGCTGCACAGCGACGAGCATCCGGCCTATCCGCGGGCCATCCGCCGGTTGCGCCAGAGGCCCGGGACTCCTCCGATCCGGCACCTGCGGACTCCTTCGACCGCGCCGCGCACTCGGGCCAACGCGCTCTTTCCCGTGAATCTCGCGGATCTGCTTCTTCGCCACTGCCAGGCCGGCCACCGCCGGGAGACCCTTGCCTTCGACAAGCGGCGGCAGGGGGGAGTCGAGCGGGCCGCGGTGTTCCTGGTCTGGCGGAATGCGATCAAGTGGCAGCGGGAGAGGAAACCCGGCCTGACCGCGGCGATGCGGGCCGGAGTTCTGTCCCGGCGTCTCGGCTGGAAAGATGTCTTTGCCCGCCGGCTCTTCCCTCGGAGGAGCGAGCTGCCCGGCTGCTGGTGGCGCTACTACTGGCGGCGCATCAAGACGCCCGCGTTGCGAGCAGAGCAGACGGAGAATCGAGCGGTCTTCGCGTTCTGAGCGGCCGGCAGGTGCCGCCCGCCGCCGCTGCGTGTGAAACTCCCTGGGGGCACGCAGGTCGTTTCAGGCAGACCGCCGTTCGGCCGGCAATGCAGTGGCACTTCGACTGTAGGTTGACCAGATCCTCAACTTCGCGCAGTTCGCGATGACTCCAACCCCGCCCGCGTCGGTCCGGGGTTCCGGATCGGTCGTTTGGTCCTGTTTCCCAACATAATTCGCGCCAGAACCTACCAGCCCTCTTCTTCGAGGATGCGGACGAGGATGCCGGCTACCTGCGATGAGATCGTGGCGAGCCTCCGCTCCAGCGCCTCCGAAAGCCCGATCCCTCCCGACAGGTCCGACGGCTCGATCCCGATCAGGTCGGTGCCGCGCGCCGGGAGGTCGTCTTCGAGCCACAGCGCCAGGTGCTCGAAGCCCGATTTCTTCGCGCTGAACTGCCTCACCAGGCTGAGGCGCGATCCCGGACGCGAGGCCAGGTGCCAGTGGCGCACCGCTCCCACCGGCCCGCCGGCGCGGACCGCGTCCATCAGCACGACCCGCTCCCGATCGCCGAGCCACGGGTCGAGCGCCTTCGGATCGCTCCCGCCTTCGATCCAGTCGTAGAGGGGTCCAATGCGCTCCGGAGCCGGGCCGAGAACGGAAACGCGGCCTCTGGCGGAGTCCGGCGCCTTCCGGCCGCGTCCGGAGATTGCGGGCGTCCTTGGGGTCGCGAGACCCGACCGGGCGCTCGACCGCCGGGCCGCCTCGTGCGGGTGTGAACGGGAAAGTCCGATTTCGCCGATGAGCGTTCGAACGCGACCCATCACCCGCTGCGCGATGCCGTCGTCACGAAATTCGGGATTCCCGAGAGCGATGACGGCGATCGGCGCACGAACGATCAGCGGTTCCGGGGCGAATCTTCCCACGACGGACCTCCTTGGCGGGTCTCCCATCGTTATCGACCGGCCCGCGAGAGTCCGTGAGGATCCAAGAGGCGTGGAACGAACAGGACCGCCCGCACCGGCGGGGATCACGGGCCGCGGATCGCGACCGCAACGGCCTGGGGACCGGCGCTTCGGATGCGCCCGCCACGGCCTGGGAACATGGGCCTCGGCTTGCGACTGCAACCGCGCGGAAAGAGGCCCCGGCTCGCGCTCGCGCCGGCCAAAAGAGGGATGAGCCCGGCCGATGCCGCAGGGGTTGGCGCGACCGGGCTCCGAACCGTTGGACCTCGGGCGCGCGTCCCGGTACCGTGGACCAATGCGTGTGGTCGAAAACCGCAAGAAGGACTCCGGCCGCGGCACCCTGCGGGCCGGTGGCTGCGCCCTGAGATCCGGCCGGAGCACTCCAAGGTCTGTCCGATGCATCCCCGACCGGTCGGAGGGCGACGGGCGATGATCCGCGATCCCGAATCAGCCTCCGAATCCCTGCTGGACGCCACGCCCGGTCCCGTGATCGGGGCGGCCCGGAGAGGCGGGGTCGTCGGGGCCCTGATCCGGCGCCTTCAACCGACCGGAACGACGTTCCTTCGCTTCTGCCTGGTCGGGGCCAGCGGGATCATGGTCGATCTCGGAATCTACCGCGGGCTGCTCGCGGCCGGCCTCCTCAATCAGGCGGCTCGGGCCGCGGCCATCTTCCTCGCGATGAACTGGAATTTTGCCTGGAACCGGCGCTTCACCTTCCAGGGAGCGCGGGCGGCGCAGGTGGCCCCCCAGTACCTGCGCTATCTCTGCTCCAACTCCGTCGGCGCCCTTCTGAGCTGGAAGACGGCCATGGTCCTCGGAGGCGTGCTGCCGGCCGGCAACTGGCCTCGCATGGGAGCCGCGCTGGCCGGGATCGTCCTGGGAACATTGACGAATTTCCTGCTTTCCCTGTTCTGGGTCTTCAGGCGGAAGCGGGCGGCCCCGAGCTGAGCCGGTAACGCCGCACGATCGGGTGACTTGCCATTTCGACCGCGGCCCGTTCCGCGTTCGGGAGCCGGCACCGCCCGATCCCGCGAATCGTCCGTCCACGATACCCGCGCACCCGGAGCCAATCGCTGCCGATCACTCGAGGCGCGTGCCGGCGCGTGTTCGAATCCGCGGCCTTGCGAAGGTGTGGCGACGCGCTATTTCGACCGCGGCCCGTTCCCCGTTCGGCGCGCGGTCTCCACCGCCTTGGCCGGCGTCTTGCGTGCAGTCCTCGGCGGACGCGCGTTCCGGGTCAGGGAGCGGTACAGCTCCTTTTCGTCGGCCCGGCGCATGATCCCCATCTCGCGGCGAACGAGATCGATGGGCATCGTCCCGTGGGACAGCACCTCGTCATGGAATTCCCGAAGCGAGAAGGAGTCTCCCCGCTCGGCCTCATAATCGCCGCGCAGCTCCAGAAGGAGGAGCTTCCCGACGACGTAGCTCATCGGCTGGGTGGGGTGCGCGCAGTAGCGGCGCACTTCGGTGATCGCGTTCGGCCGTTCCAGCTTAGCCTTCCGCACCAGGAAGCCGACCGCGTCGTTGAAGGACATCTTCCCGGTGTGCAGCCCGACGTCGGCGATCACGCGACAGGCGCGCCAGAGCTGATCCCGTAGCTGGAGCAGGCGGATCTCGTCGCAGGCGTAGAAACCCTGCTCATGCATCATCTCTTCACAGTAGAGGGCCCAGCCCTCGGAGAAGACCGGCGTGGGAAAGAGGGTCCGCAAGCGGCGCGGATGGCGCCCGGCCAGACACGACTGAAGGTGGTGGCCGGGGAAACCCTCGTGCAGCGCGAGCACGGGGATGCCGCAGCGGGAGTGGCCTTCCAGGAGGATCGACCTCCGTTCATCGGAGGCGCCGGGATCAACCGGCGTGACCCAGAGGGTTCCACGCCCTGCCCGCTCGAATAGCCCGCCGTCGATGTACATCGCGTAAGGATGGAGAGGGCGCGCGAAGGCCGGGGTCAGGACGACATCGAGCGGATCTCCATCGGGCACCGTCAAGAGGTCCTTCGCCGACACGAACGCGCGGGCCGCTTCAACCGCGCCGGAGTATGCCGCCACCAGCCCTTCGTTGGCCGGATGGTCCTCCTTGAGCTGCTGGAGCAGGCGACTCCAGTTGAAACCGGGACGGATGCGGGCGGCCGTCGCGCGCACCTGGCGCAGCGTCTCGTGATAGAACCTCTCGCCCAGCACGATCAGCTCGTCGGCGTCGAACGGCACCCGGTGCTGGTCCTTGAGCATCCGGTTGAAGAGGACCTTGCCGACGCGGAACTCCCCGACCGATCGGGTCATGAGCGCGCCGAGCAGGAAGTCCCGATAACCGTGGATCGCCTCGACCGCCTCTCCGGCGGCCCGTTCGCACTGCTGGCGCTGGCCGTTGCTCCCGAGGAGATCGAAGAACTCCCGCAACCCCTCCCGGAAGAACTCGGCGGCGCCCCGGGCGCAGAGGACGGCGGTTTCCGTGAAGACCGAAGGGGGCTCCTCCAGGTTCTCCATGGCGCGCCGGAGCAGGCCGGGAATCTCCCGGAGCCGTCCCAGCATGGAGCGGGCGCGTTCGTCTGGCGGCGCATAGTCGCGATGGGCCAGGACATAGACGCCCCACACCGCATCCTCCAGGTAGGCCTGCGGCATGACCCGCCACGGGGGACGGCGTTCCAGCAAGGCGGCATGCGTGCTCAGGAATCCCCGCGCCAGGATGAGGTCGGTCTCCTGTTCGGGGGCAAGGTGGGAAGGATCGTAACCGTCCAGCTCGGTCAGGAGGTCGCGGATCCCCGTCAGGGCCGCATCGAAGGCTTCGCGACTGTACTCCGGAAGGTGCGCATCATGCCGGCCGTGCAATCCGAGCCAGCTCGCCTGCACCGGATCGACCCGTTGAAGAAGCTTGTAGAGCTTCTCGACCGTTTGCTCGAATGCAGGATCCGGCGAGCGCCGGACCGCCGTCGCGAGGCCGATCGCCCTCTGGTCGTCGCCCATGTCCCACTCCCGCGCAACCCAACCCCGAGCTGCCCCCCGACGCGCAAGCGCCAACTCGCACTTTGACTAAAGCTGTTGATAGCACCAATAGCAAGACAGTATTACTAATAGTCGAGCGGGTCGGGGGGTTGTCATCGATGACCAGTCGTTGCGGCCCGTCATCACGTGAGCCCGCGCGACCACGACGTCCGTCGCGCATGCCCGGTCGCAGCCCCACCGCAACGCCGAACGAGGACCCTCAGCGTCTGCCGTCGGGAGGCGCGAAGCAAGGACGCGCGACCACGACCGGCCGGTGCAGGATCTGCTCTCCGTGGACCGCGAACGCGGATTGAATCGAGTCTCAGGCTTGAAATAGAACCTGAACCACGTCTCCCTCCTGAATCACGTAGTCCCGGCCCTCGGTGCGGACGAGTCCGTGTCGATGGAGCTCGGCGCGGCTCCCGTGAACGAGCAGGTCCCGGGTGGAGAACACTTCGACCCGGATGAAGCCTCTCTCCATGTCGGTGTGGATCCGACCGGCGGCGCGCGGCGCGGTGGTGCCCTCCGGGATCAGCCAGGCGCGCAGCTTGTCGTTGGCGATGGTGTAGAAGTTGACCAGCTTCAGAAGCCGGCGACTCTCCGCGATCACTCGTTCCAGGCTGTCGCCGGGCAGACTCAGCTCCGCCACCATCTCGGCCCGCTCCGCTCGCGGGAGCCGGCTCAGCTCCTCCTCCATCCGGATCGCCACCGGCAGGACTTCCGTTCCCGAGGCCTTCTCCAGCTCCGAGCGGATCGGATCATCGGCGCCCAGATCGGCTCGGGCTTCGTCCACGTTGACGATGACCAGGGTCGGCTTGAGGGTGAGCAGGAACAGCTCCCGAGCCAGGGGCAGCGCGGGATGTTCCGGCACGAGATCGTCGACCCGCCGGCCGCGCTTCAAGCCATCCGCCAGGAGGTCGAGGTGATGGAGGGTCTCGGCCGCCTCCTTCGGGTTGCCTTTCGCCTGCTTGCGGAGTTTCTCCGCGTGGTGTTCCACCGTCTCCAGATCGGCGATCAACAGCTCCGTCTGGACGATCTCGAGGTCCCGCCTCGGATCGATGGTGGTGTCGACGTGCACGATGGCCTCGTCCTCGAACGCGCGCACGACGTGAAGGAGCGCGTCGGCTTCGCGGATGTGCCCGAGGAACTTGTTCCCGAGCCCTTCGCCCCGGGACGCGCCCCGGACCAGGCCGGCGATGTCGACGAACTGGACGGTGGCGGGCACGACCTCCTCCGGATGAAGCGCGGCGGCCAGCTCGGCCAGGCGCGGGTCGTCGATCGCGGCGACGCCCACGTTCTTCTCGATCGTGCAGAAGGGATAATTCGAAGCCTCGGCGTGGGCGTGGGTCAGGGCGTTGAGCAAGGTGGACTTGCCCACGTTGGGCATTCCGATGATTCCGACCTGGAGAGACATCGCCGGATCCTCCTTGCGACGGCCGGTCGACCCGCTGCGCCGAACACCCTACGTTGTCCAGCGGATCCGGACCGTGGCGGGTCTGATGGCCGGCGCCTCGATCCGGCGCGCTATCGAAATCAGGCCCGGGTTTCCGGGCGGTTCTAGCGCAACCGCAGGACCTTCACCCCCGGCCCGGTCCCGTCATCCCGGCGCACCAGGTAGATCCCCGCCGGAACCACACGCCCCGTTTCATCCCGGCCATCCCAGGCGAAAACCCCGGGAAGCACAAGGTCCAGCGCGCGCACCTTCCGGCCCGAGTAGTCGAAGACGGCGGCGGCCGGCGCGGCCAGCGTGATGCGCGTGCGGGTCAGGAACGGATTGGGCGCGGCCCAGGCCACGGTCGGCGCCGGCCGGACTGGATTGTCCACCGCGGCCGGATTGCCGAGAGAGATCCGCTTCTTGTAGATCACGCCGGTGAAATTGGATTTGGAGCCGACGCACCAGACGTCGGTCGAGTCCGCGCTCACCGCCTGCTGGTCGATCCACGACATCTCCGCTCCGGTGTCGGCGTCCAGGCTCCAGGTGTTGCCGGTGTCGGTCGTGGCCCAGATGCCTCCGACAGCGCCGTAGATGTTCCCGCCGGCAACGAATCCGAAGGACTGACTGTAGAACTGCGCGATCCGGATCGGATAGCTCGGTTGCATCAGGCGTGCGCTCCAGGTGGCGCCGCCGTTCGTCGTGCGGTGCACCCATCCGGAAACGGGGGCGGAAATCTGGCCGCCGCCGGTCCAGCCGTGAAGGTCGTCGACGAAGGAGCAGCCGCCGTCGAAGACGCTGTCGGCGGAGTGCGCGATCGTCCAGGTCAGCCCGCCGTCCGTGGAGTGGCTGAAGTTGATGCCGGTGATGAACACGTTCATGTCGGGCAGAATGGTGAAATTGCCGGCCAGCCAGCCGTGCTGCGGGTCGGTCGTGACCTTGGTCCAGTCGCCCGCGTTCCGCCCGCCGTTCGACGTGACGTAGACGTAGCCGGAGTTGCCGTAGGCCAGTCCGTGATTGGCATCCAGGTACTTGACCGCGAGCAGCCAGTTGGCGGAATCGATCACGACGTCACTCGTCCAGGTAGCGCCGCCGTTGTCGGTCCAGCGGGCGATTCCCGCGCCGGACTGGTCCTGGAACCCGACAACCATGGCCGTGTTGGCCGAAAAAGCCTGCACACCGTACCAGTAGTACGGAAAGCCCACGTTCATCACCGTGGTCCAGGTCTTCCCGCCGTTGGTGGTCCGATAGACCGCCCCCAGCTCGGCCGCGGCGAAACCGTTCAGCGGGTCGGCAAAGGAGACGCCGTGAAGCACGTTGCTGACGGTGGCCTGGAGCTGCCAGCCGCCCTGCTCGACGTTCTGGGGCGCGGCAGGGAGACTCGCGCTCGCAGAGGTCATCGTTTCCGGAATCCGGCGTACGAGACGGTCCCCGGCCCGGATGTCCAATCGAATCGGTTCGGAAGCGGCCCGGGCGACGGCGGCGGCGCCGATGAGCGCCAGGAAGACCAGAGGCAGGATCCGACGCATGGCAAACCTCCCGGAGTGAAGGCCTGGTGTGAGGAACGTTGCCATCGTAGCAGGATCGATTCGCGTGTTCAAGAAGCCGCGTCAAGCCGTCCTCGGGGCACTTGGAATCTTCCGTCTGCGGCGCGAGTCCATGTCCACCCCGGTCATTCGCGGCGAGCGGAAGCATCGGCAATCTCAAAATTCTCCCGTACGGATGACGCGGGACCTGGGTCCGGTGTGATACCGTGATGGGTTTCCACCGTGAAAGGGTCGCAAGGTCAACACCAGAGGAGATTGCACCGTGTCCATCATCGAACGCCGAACCGAACCGACTGCGTCCGTCACGAGCACCCCGGCCCCGGCCGCCGGCCCGCGGCTGAGCCCGGAACGCATCCTCCAGGCGCTCTCCGCCCATCAGCTCACCCATGCCATGCGCGCCGCGATTGAGCTGGATCTGTTCACCGCGATCGGAGAAGGCATCGACCGCGTGGCGGATCTCGCTCCGCGCATCTCGGCTTCCGTTCGAGGAACTCGCGCCCTGTGCGACTTCCTGACGATCCACGGCTTTCTCAGCAAGACCGGTGATCGCTACACGCTTTCTCCCGAGTCCGCCCTCTTCCTGGACCGCCGGTCTCCGGCCTCCGTGGCTTCGACCATCCAGTTCCTCGGAGGAGATGACATTCTGGACTCGTTCCGCGATCTGACCGAAACGGTCCGCCGTGGCGGCCCCCGCCGGGAGCACGATTCCACGACGACCGAGAACCCCGTTTGGGTGTCTTTCGCCCGCGGCATGGGAGTTCTACAGGTCCCGGCGGCCGAGTTCATCGCCGGGCTCATGGAAGCCCCCGCCGGCAGACCCTGCAAGGTGCTGGACATCGCAGCCGGGCACGGCGTGTTCGGCCTCACGATCGCCCGGCGGAATCCCGAGGCCCGGATCACCGCCCTCGATTGGGCCCCGGTGCTGGAGGTCGCCAAGGAGAACGCCCGCCGGTTCGGCGTCGCCGACCGCTATTCGACGATCGCGGGAAGCGCGTTCGAGGTGGATTGCGGTGGAGATTATGATGTCGTTCTTCTGACCAACTTCCTTCATCACTTCGAGCCCGCCGTCAACGAGGCCCTTCTCCGCCGCGTGCACGCCGCGCTCAAAGGGGACGGCGTGGCCATGACGCTCGAGTTCGTGCCCAACGAGGACCGCATCTCTCCCGAGTGGGCCGCCGCCTTCAGCCTCGTCATGCTGGCCTGCACCGCGCACGGCGACGCCTACACGTTTTCGGAGCTGGAGACGATGTTGCGGAGCGCCGGATTCACCCACACCTCCCGGCATGCCCTGCCGGAGATGCCCGGCACGGTGCTGGTGTCGAAGAAGTCCTAGTGGAACCTGCCGCCCGGACCGGCGGCAAACAGCACACTCTCCCGGGCGACGCGGCCGGCGACGTCCAAAATCCGAACGTCGATGTCCATCGGTGCCGGCGCCCACAGGACGGCCTTGAGACGCAGAGAAACGGGGTTCGCGAACGGCTGAATTTTCAGGGTCGTCCGGGCAGCCTCCGGCGCTCGCGGAGTTCAACAAGACCCGATTTATCGAAAGTTGTTCACGGACGAATGCAGGCTACGCCCTGTTGCAGGCCTTGTCAAGCACCGGTGCGGTCGACACCGGGCCAGGGCGCGGTTCCGCCGGGCCGCATCTCGGATGCCCTGCGGCCGAACCGGTACGACCGTACAACCTGGCGGGGCTCTGCTTCCACGCCGCCCGCTACGTCCCGGCTCGGCATTGGGGCGGGGCCAGCCAAGGGCACTTGAAAGACCGTACAGGCACGGCACAAGGCCGGAGCAGTGAACCGAGGGTTTCTCTCGCCGCCCCCCGCATTTTCCCGTATACTCATATCCGGAACATCCGGCCCGCAACCCGTCGCGACGCGGCCAAGAGGGGCAGCGCGTCCGGCCTTCCCTGACCGTTGCGGCCCGGACAACGCGCGCCATCCGCGCAGGGAGGTCCAGATGCACCGGCGGTGTCTCGCACCCTTTCACGGTTCCGCGCGCCTGGCCACGGTGAGCGGACTGCTTCTCCTGGTCCTGACCGGAGGCCCGGCGATCGCCTCCGGAAGCCCGGGGACGCTGCCGGCCGGCCTCTCCCTGCTTCCCGACGGCACGATCATGCCTCCGAATGCGAGCTTCGAAGCCCCGGGCTCTCCTGCCCTGCTTCCCGGCTCTCCGTCCCTTCCCGGCTATCCGAACCACCCCGGATGGCCGGTCCCCGTCGTCGGAGGAGCCTCCCCGCCGGTCTGCGCGGACCTCGACCCCTCCTATCCGGGGCTGGAGACCGCCGTCGGCACGCTCTCGAGCGGCGTCAACTTCTACGTCTTCCATCAGGACGGCACCCTCATGGCCGGTTACCCGATCAACCTCGGGTACTGGATCGCCGCGTCTCCGGCCATCGCCGACATCAATGGCGACGGCCTCCCGGAGATCGTCGTGAGCGACTTCGGCCACGACCGCGTCTGGGCTCTGCATGCCGACGGCACTCCGCTTCCCGGCTGGCCCATCACGGTCGGCGGCAACGTCCGCTCCACCCCGGCCCTGGCCGATCTCGATCCTTCCTACCCCGGCCTCGAGATCATCGTCGGCGTCCAGGACGGACACGTCTACGCCTGGCACGCCGACGGGACGCTCGTGCCCGGCTGGCCCGTCATGGCGGGAGACTTCGTCGAGCGCTGCTCCCCCGCGGTCGGCGACGTCAACCACGACGGCTATCTCGAGGTGTTCGTCGGATCGTGGTACGACTATGCGCAAGGAAGCACCGGCGGCATCTACGGTTTCGCCCACGACGGCACGACCCTTCCGGGCTGGCCCAAGCTCACGAGCACGCACACCTCGGTCATCGCCTCGCCCGTCCTGGCCGATCTGGACGGCGACGGCTACAAGGAGATCATCGACGGGACCTACGAGACGAACGGGAAGATGTACGTCTGGCGCTACGACGGCAGCGACTACCCGGGCTGGCCGTACACGATTCCACGCGGCGCCTCGAGCACCTCGTACGTCAGCTCCTCTCCGGCCGTGGGCGACATCGACGGCGACGGCCAGCTCGAGATCGTGGATGGGAGCTGCGGTCAGTGCGGGACGGTCTACGCCTGGAAGAAGGACGGCACGGTCATGTCGGGCTGGCCCTTCGTGGCCAATGCCGTGATCGACGGCTCTTCTCCGGTTCTGGGAGACGTGGACGGAGACGGGAAGCTCGAGATCGTCGTCGGCTCCGGCTCCGGGTTCACCCCCACCGGCTGCACGTCCGGCGCGATCAGCCAGGCCTACGTGCTGCGCGCCGACGGGACGCTCGAGCCGGGCTGGCCCGTCAACCTGGGCACCGCGACGCCTCCCTATCCCGCCCTGGCGGACATCGACGGAGACGGGCTGGTCGAGATCGTCATGGCGTTTTCACAGAACGTCTACGTCTGGGATGCGCCCGGCGCCTACCAGCCGACGCTGACCCCGTGGCCCTATTATCATCTCGGCATCGATCACACGGGGAATTTCACCTCCGGCCCGCCGACCTCGGTCGACGAGACGGATCTCCCCGGACGAATCGTCCCTGCCGTCTGGCCCAATCCGAGAGTGGGAGACGGACCCGTTTTCTTCCGGCGCGCGGATCGATCCGCGGGCACGGCCTCGGTGCTCGACAGCGCGGGCCGGCTGGTGCGCTGCGTGACCGGCGGGAGGTGGGATGGGCGGGATGAAAGCGGGCGCGCCGTGCCGCCCGGCGTGTACTTCCTGAGAGAAGGCGGAGCTTCGAAGAGCGCCCGGGTCGTCGTGATCCGGTAGAACCGGAGCCTGGAAACCATCGGGCCGACCCGATCCGACAGAACGAGGGCCCAAGACCTTCGAGCCGTCCGCGTCCGGTCCGGCAGGAGGTCGCGCAATCTGCGGGTAGAGGACGGCAGAGCCGGAGCCGCAGCGTCTCCGGCTCTCCCTGTGCCTGGTCGGGTGGGCCCGAGCAACCGGGCGCCGGCCACGGCGACCGGAACCCGGCGCACACTGGCCACGCGGGATGGGTTCTGTTAGCCTCCGTGATGTCGCACGGACGATCCCTTTTCACCGGATCCGAATAAAGGAGAACCGGCCATGCCCAATCAACCGCTCGCCCCGACGGCGCCGGGGCACGCGATCGACCCGGCTCTTGAGCTGCGCTTTCAAAGCCTGGCCCACATGGTGGGGAACACCCCGCTCCTGGCCATCGAAACGTCCTTTCGGGGCCGGGAACGCGTGATCTATGCCAAGGCCGAGAACCTGAACATGACCGGCAGCATCAAAGACCGCATGGCACTGCACATCCTTCGACGGGGGTATGAATCGGGCGCCCTGAAGCCGGGCTGGCCCATCATCGAGGCCACGAGCGGCAACACCGGCATCTCCTTCGCCGCCATCGGCCGGGCCCTCGGCCACCCGGTTCGCATCTTCATGCCCGACTGGATGAGCCGGGAGCGGATCGAGCTGATCCGCAGCCTCGGAGCCGACATCCAGCTCCTGAGCCGGGAAGAGGGCGGGTTCCTCGGGAGCATCCAACGGTCCGAAGAGACGGCGGCCTCTCTACCGGGAGCGTTTCTGCCCCGCCAGTTCGCCAATGAAGACAATTGCGAAGCGCATTTCTCCAGCACCGGCCCCGAGATCTGGTGGCAGCTCCGACTTGAGGATCTCGTTCCGGACGCCTTCCTGGCGGGAGTGGGAACGGGCGGCACCATCATGGGGGTGGGACGGTTTCTGCGCCTCAAGAACCCCGCCGTCCGGCTTCATCCGCTCGAGCCGGAAAGCTCCCCCACGCTCTCCACGGGCTGCAAGGTGGGCAAGCACCAGATCCAGGGCATCTCGGACGAGTTCATCCCTTCGATCGTCGATCTGCACACTCTCGACGAGGTCGTGGCGGTGAGCGACGAGGACTCCATCCTGATGGCGCAGAAGCTGGCCCGGGATCTCGGGCTCGGCGTCGGCATCTCCTCCGGAGCCAATTTCCTCGGAGCGCTTCTGGTCCAGGAGCGGATGGGTCGCGACGCGGTGGTCGTCACGGTGTTCGCCGACGACAACAAGAAATACCTGAGCACCGACCTGATGCGCGAGGTGCCCGCGAAAGCGGCACCGCTGGCCGAAGACGTGCGGCTGCGGTCTTTCCGCGCCTTCAAGCGGGTCTGCTACACCTGCTGCGACGAGGCCGACTGCGTCCAGCTCCGCCGGATGAAGGAGATCGATCCCGAGGCCGAGTGCCCTCGGGGCCGATAGCAAGAGCACAGCACGGCTCGCATCATGGATGACCGCGGGCTGAAGCGAGAACGGGAGGGCGGCCGGGTCTACAACCCCGCCGCCCTCCCGTTCTTCGAAGGCCGGAGACCGGAAAGCGAACCGATCACCGGACCATGAGCATCTTCCGCTCGGCGCTGCCGGCGCCGGTCACGACCTGGTAGAAGTAAACGCCGGTCGAGAGCTTCTCACCCCGGTCGTTTCGTCCGTCCCAGGTGACCACATGCGTGCCCGCGGGCATCGCCTCTCCGGAGAGAAGCGCCCGCACCCGTCGGCCGCCGGAATCGAAGATGTACAGACTCACCGGGCCGGAGTCGGCCAACCGGAAGCTGATCGTGGTGACCGGCGAGAACGGATTCGGGTAGCTCGCAACCGCGAGGGACGAAGCCGAACGCGCGCTTTCGGGCGCGCTGGAGGTTCCCAGCACGGCATTGGCCACGACGCTGTATCGCTGGGGACCCTGCGGAATCTGGTACGCCTTCACATGGACGGTCCAGGTGCCGGCCACAGGGTTGTCCACCTCGACCTGCTCGGTGGGATTCAGGTGATCCGCGCCCTTGGTGGCGGCCGCGCCCGGATTCGAGGGATTCAGGATCCAGGGCAGGGTGATGGCGCCGTTGGGAGACTCCAGCGTGAGGTCGAGATCGTTGACCAGCTCCTTCTGCGCCAGGGTCTGCCCGGGCGGGTCGTCCCAGCACAGCGTGGCCTTCAAGACCGGCGTCCCGGAATTGACGGTGATCGGGTACGTGTCCTCGCCGCCCTGATCGATGGACGCGATCTTGAGCAGGTCCTTGTTCCGGAGATGGTCGATGACGTCGACTGCCCGGATCTCGCCGTAGCCGAACTGGTAATCCGGCCCGACGTTTCCGTAGTCGAAGGCCGTGTTGATCATGAGGGCCTTGATCGTGGAAGGCGCCGGCTTGAGCGGCAGGCCGGGGGTCATGCGCCACTGTTGCAACAGGTCCGCGATGACGCCGGCCGTGGCCGGAGTGGCCATGGAGGTCCCGCACATCGACTCGTAGCCGCCTCCCGGCACGGTCGAGGTGGTTCCGTTGTCGCCTCCCACCTGGCAGCCGGGCGCGCAGACGTCCGGACGGATCCGGCCGTCGTCGACCGGACCCCAGGAGGAGAAGTAGGTCATGGAATGGTCATTG
Source organism: Candidatus Eiseniibacteriota bacterium (assembly GCA_963833505.1). Lineage (GTDB taxonomy): Bacteria > Eisenbacteria > RBG-16-71-46 > CAIMUX01 > CAIMUX01 > CAWHYG01. The sequence goes on from CAWHYG010000006.1 coordinate 518,870, forward strand.
GAGTTGGTGGCGCCGACCACGATGGGGTCCTTGGCTGTCGCCGGGACTCCGGTGGTGCTGTATCCGGTGCCGCAGGTGCCGTAGCCCCGCTCGTTCCCGGCCGCCCAGCAGCTGAGGAACGGAATGCCAAGGACGCCGTTCGCGATGTTGTCCAGGAGCTGCGCGGTCAGTTCGTAATCCCCTTCCCACGAGCAGGGATAGCCGTTGGCGGCGATGTTCGACCCCAGGGAGTTCGAGGCGAGATTGTCCCCGTGGTTGAAGAGGCCGTCCTTGTAGTTGGCCTCGATGTCGCCCGGGCTGTTGTACAGGCAGTAGGGAGTGCAGGACTCGTATTCGTAGGAGGTGATGAAGGCCGCCGGAGCCATCCCCTTGTAGGTGCCGCTGGAGTTGTGGCCGTCTCCCGCGATCGTCCCGCTGACGTGCGTGCTGTGGGTCGCGATGGAACCGTTCTCGCCCCAGGTCACCCGGGTCGGGCTGCCGAAATCGGGATGGGTCTTGTCGGCGAACCCGACGTCATAGACGAGCACGGAAGAACCGCCCCCGTTCAGGTTGTAGGGCGCGGCCTGGATGGTGTTGACGCCGAGCGCGGCGCGCACCTGGTCGTTCACCGCCGTGAGCACCGGCGGACGCTCGTCGATCCACTTGACGGCGTCCTCTGAGGCCAGCGTCTCCGCCTGCTTCGGATCCATCGCCAGCATCTCGGCGTTCAGCCCGGAGATCCAGCCGCCCGATACTCCGCCGATCGGGGCCAGAAGCTTCTCGGCCGCCTCGCGCGCGATGTCGTCGTGGAACTGGATGATGAAGATCTTCCGCCCGTTCGTGTAGTCGGTCCAGGGCGCGTAGTCCCCGCTTTGGACCCGCTGGGAGACCTTCTCCACGACGGACAGGGGCGCCGCCCAGCGCACGCCGAGGGCGGACAGGTCGGAAGCGGTCAGTTGGGTCGAGACGAGGGCGTAGTAGGCCCGTTCCGGAAGGTAGCCCTGCAGCACGAGGCCGCGTCCCGCCAGCGAAAAACGCTGGTCGGCGTTCGGCACGTCGACCATCTGGACGATCAGGTGCGCCGTCCCGTCCTGGGCGTGGCTTCCCAGATAGGCCAGGGCCGCCGTGAAATCATGCTCAGGCGGAACGAAGCTCCGGCCCTGAAGCTGAAGCAGGTAGGTCGAAGAGTCTTCCGCCGGAGCCGCCTTGACGATCCGGCTGATCGGCGCCAGGAAGACCAACGCCAACGTGAGCGCGAGAGCGATTTTCCAGGCGTGCCGCCGCTCGCGCGCGACCGGCGGCAGTCCATTGTCTGCATGGCGATTGATGCTCACGAGTCCACTCCTTACGGCGGGGTGCCGATGCATCCCGCGGGTGTGATCGGCTCTGACGACAGGTGTGCGGGTCCGCGACCCCTCGCTGCGCAGGGTCCGGAAATTTCAAGCACCTTGATTTTACCGCATTTCCCACGTCTGGCTCAAGGGCAGGTCGGGCGTGCACCGGCGTGACCGGCGCGCGTCCTGGGCGTTGAGCTTCCTGAAACCACTGGTCCGGGCTCCTGCGCGGATGATGGCACGCGCCGAGGCCGCTCGACGGCATCGGAAGTGCGCGGACTCGGCACCCCGTTGCGAGGTTCCGGGTTGGAGCCGGCGCCGCAATCGCGACCGTCGATTCCGGGATGGGGAAGTCGCGACCGATGGCGCCGGGATCGCGCCGCGCGTCGGTCCCTTGCGACGGCCTTACGTGTTTTTTCTCGCGCACCGGCACCCGCCCGCGCTATACTCGGGGTACACGAGAAAGGAGGTGGTCCATTGAATAAATCGATGACCTGTGAGGTGCCTGAACGCTAGGCGGCCTCCCGCTGATCTTGGATTGATTTGATCCGCGGGCCGGCCGCCGGCGGAATTCCAACAGGCAGCCGAACCCAGGGGTTCCCGGACTCGTCATCCGGGACCGGGCTCCGCAAGGAGGTCGGAAGAACCCCTGGGTTTTCTTGTGGCCTCTCCGGCCTCTCCGGCGTCGAACGGCCGGCGCTCTGCCCGTTCGCCGGGTCGGATCAGACCCGCCAGCGTCAGATCAGGCCCGCCTCCCGGAAGGAAAAGGGCGTTCCCGCCCCGAGGATGACGTGATCGAGGACCTCGATCCCGGTCATCTCGCCCACCCGACAGAGCCGCGTCGTGATCTCCAGATCGTCCTCGCTCGGAGTGGCATCCCCGGAAGGATGATTGTGGACCAGCACGACCGAAGCGGCCGCCGCCAGGATGGCGGGTCGGAAGACCTCGCGCGGATGGACGATGGAGGCGTTGAGCGACCCCACCGAGATCAGCTCGACCCGCATCGGGAGATGCCGCGTGTTGAGAAGGACGGTGAGAAAATGCTCCTTGGGAGCGGCGCCGTAGTGCTGGACCAGCGGGAGCAGGTCTTGCGGAGTCCGGATGGGACGTTCGACGTTGCCGGCGCGCCCGAAGGCGCGGCGACCGATTTCGAAGGCGGCCAGAAGCTGGCAGGCTCGGGCCACGCCGAGGCCCCGGCGCCGGCTGAGATCCTGAGGCGATCGCCGGGTCAGAGCCTCCAGAGATCCGTCCGTGAGGAGCGCTTCCGCCAGATCCACCGCGGGCGTGCCCGCGCAGCCGGTGCCGAGCAGAGCGGCCAGAAGCTCCCGATCGGACAAGGTCTCCGCCCCGACCTCGAGGATCTGCTCGCGCGGCCCCTTGCCCTCCCGAACGGTGAGTCCCACCCGGTCGTAATGCGCCTGCTTGCGCCGTTGCGGCATGGCCTGGTTCCTTCCCGGCACGTCCACGCAAGGTCGGTGATGCGGGATCCGATCGGACCTCGACGCCTGGGAAGGTCAAGCCAGGGGCATGCCAGCGCGCGAACCGGACCCACCGGGGATGCTCGTCCGGAACGGCCGCGCCGACCAGTCCCGGGCAGGCAGGGCCTATTCCGGATCCTCGTCCGGAACGGCCTCGCCGACCAGCTCGCGAGCAAAAAGCGAGGGGTCGAAATCGATGAGGTCTTCCGCCTTCTCTCCCACCCCGGCGTAGCGCACGGGGATCCGCAGCTCGTGAGCGATGCCCAGGATGACGCCTCCCTTGCTCGTTCCGTCGAGCTTGGCCAGGAGGATCCCGTCGATCGGCACAGCCTGGGAGAAAAGGCGCGCCTGCGAGATCGCGTTCTGCCCGATGGTCGCGTCCAGCACGAGGATCGTCTCGTGCGGCGCCCCCGGAAGAGCCTTGCCGCAGACCCGGTGGATCTTCTTCAGCTCCTCCATGAGGTTGCCCTTGGTCTGGAGCCTTCCCGCCGTGTCGACCAGCACCAGGTCGGCGCCTCTCGCCCGGGCCGATCGGATGCCGTCAAACGCCACCGCGCCGGGATCGGCGCCGGTCTGGCTCTTGACCATGTGGAGATCCAGGCGTCGGGCCCAGACCTCGAGCTGCTCGCTGGCGGCGGCGCGAAACGTGTCCGAAGCGACGATGAGCGGAACGCGACCGGCCTGCTGCGCTCTCCAGGCGAGCTTGGCCAGCGAGGTCGTCTTGCCGACGCCGTTGACGCCCGCGATCAGGACCACCCAGGGATCTCCGGGAGCAGGCGTGGCCGCCGCGGCTCCGGGGTCGGCCGATGGCGCGCGGGCGCCGGCCGATGGATCGCCGGCACCGGCCGACGGCGGGCGGGCGCCGGCCGGTGACTCGCGGGCGCCGGCCGCCTTCCCCGGCGCACCCGTGGCGGCCGGCGGCCCGGAGGCCAGTCCGGTGTCGCTGAAGACCGGCGGCGCCGAGCCGGCGTTCGCGCCCTCCAGGATCTCTTGCACGATTTCATGGAGCGCGCGGCGCAGCGCGGCGGGATCCTCGATCCGCTCATCCTTGGCCTTCTGCTTGAGGCGCGCGATGAGGTCCGCCGCCGTCTGCGGCCCGACGTCGCCCCGCAAGAGGACCGCCTCGAGGTCGTCGTAAAGCTCCGGCGCAATCTCGCGGTATTGCTGGAAGACCTGCTGAATGCCATCCGCCACCACCGCGCGCGTCTTCTTGAATCCCTCGGTGATCTTTCGGAAGAACGACTTCAAGGCTTGCCTCGCTCCCGTTCGTTCCCGGAGGTCCCCTCATCAGGGCCGGCCGTGTCGCCCGTCGCGCCGCGACGGCCGGAACCGCTTCCCGAACCCCCGCCGGAGGCATCCTCTTCGGGCGCCGTCGCGCCGGACGCGGGGGGCTCTGATCCGCTTCCGCCGGGCAGCTCCTGGATCGTCTCCAGAAACTGCCGGATGTCGCTGAAGCTCTGATAGACGGAGGCGAACCGGACGTAGGCGACGGGATCGAGCCCGCGAAGCGCCTCGAGGACCCGGGCTCCGATGTCCGCGCTCCTCACTTCCGATCGGCCCAGGCGGGCCAGATCCGACTCGATGCGATCGGCCACCTCTTCGATCACGGTGGCGGAAATGGGGCGCTTCTCACAGGCCTTGGAGAGTCCGTGGATGAGCTTGTTGCGGTCGAAGGCCTCGCGGCGCCCGTCCTTCTTCACGACCTGGAAGGTTCCCGCTTCCACGTATTCATAGGTCGTGAACCGGTGCTGGCAGGAGAGACACTCGCGGCGCCGGCGGACCGCCATGCCTTCGCGCACCGACCGGCTGTCCAGGACCCGGTCGGCGTCGTGACCACAGCTCGGACACCGCATCTTCCCGCCTGTCCCTCCGCAAAACCGCCGTCCCCGGCCCTCCGGCCTTTCTCGAACCCGAGCTCATTGTGAAACGGCCCGGTCCCGGCGGTCAAACCGATCCGGTCGCGCTCCGGAGAGTGATCGCTTCCCCGCTCAGCACCGATCGCCGGCCCTCCGCAGTCTGCAGGATCAGTTCTCCGCGATCGCCAACATCGACCGCCTTGCCCTCGACCGACCAGCCGGGACCTTCCACCCGGACCAGAGCGTTCCGGAGCTGGAACCGTGCACGCAGGCCGGCGCGGAGATCCTCGCGATCCCCCTCCTGGAACCGGCGATAGCGTCGCGCCAGCCGCCGATCGAGCGCCCGGGCCAGGGCATCGGCGCCCGGTACCGGATCGAAGCCCTCCAGCCGCAAGGACGATGCCCGGCCCGAAAGACCGGCGGGGAAGTCCCCGGCGCTCTGAGCGAGGTTGACTCCGATCCCGATCACGACGGCGTCGCCGGCGGCTTCGGCCAGGATTCCGCCCAGCTTGCCGCCGCGGCCGTAGAGGTCGTTGGGCCACTTGATCGAGCTCTTCCATCCCGGCGCGCCGGCTTCGGCCAGGTCTTCCAGGGCTTCGGCTGCGGATAAGGCCACGACCGCGGTGAGGGCCGGCCAGTCGGACCCCTCGATTCTCGGCCGCAGGATGAAGCTCATCCAGAGCCCGGCTCCCGGAGGTGAATGCCAGGTTCGTTCGCCGCGGCCTCGCCCGGCCGTCTGCTCCAGCGCGCGCACGGCCGTTCCCTCGGGCGCGCCTTCAAGGACGAGCGCGCGGCAGAGATCCTGGGTGGACGGGCACGATGCCAGCGGCGCGGACCAATAGAGCAGATCGCCGCCGGACCGGCCCCCGCTCCGGTCGTCGAAGCCTCCGTCCGATCCGGCTTCGAACCGACTCACGAGACTTCCCTCACGACCTCCAGCTCCATCGCGATGTCCAGGGCCGGAGCGGAGTGCGTCAACGCTCCCACCGAAATCCAGTCGACCCCGGGCAATGCGCGCGTCCTGATGTTCTCGAGCGTGACCCCGCCGGAGACCTCGATGCGGATTGGGTGGGACCGGGACGGACCTCCTTCGACGGCGCCGGAATCGCCCTCCGGCCCGGCGCCGCCGGCGACCGCGGGCGCCGCGGGGCGAGCGGCGCTTCGATCGCCCTCGGGAGCGTTTGACCGCACGCCCCGTTCGATCGTCCGGATGGCCGCGACTGCCGCTCCGATCTCCTCCGGCCCCATGTTGTCGAGGAGGATCTGATCGGATCCGCACCGCGCCGCCTCCCCGGCCTCCGCGAGGGTCCGAGCCTCGACCGTGAGCCAGAGTTCGGGCCGCCGCGCCTGCACGCGGGCGATCGCCGCGGCGATTCCGCCGGCGGCGGCGATGTGGTTGTCCTTGATCATGCACGCGTCATGCAGCCCGAACCGGTGGTTCACCCCGCCACCGTCGCGGACCGCGGCCTTCTCGAGCGCCCGCAGGCCGGGAGTGGTCTTCCGCGTATCGGCCACCGCCACGCCGGTGCCGGCCACGGCCCCGACGAAGCGCGACGTGAAGGTCGCCACCCCGGAAAGCCGCTGCAGGAAATTGAGCAGGGTCCGCTCGATGGTCAAGAGACTCCGCGCCGGCCCGAGCAGGAGCGCGATCGTCTCATCCGGCTGGATCCGATCCCCGTCGGCGTGCATCGTCTCGAAGACGACCTCGGGATCGACCTCCAGGACGACCTCCCGCGCGACCGCCAGCCCCGACAGCACCCCGGACTGCCGCGAGACGATCCGCCCCACCGCCCGGCGATCCGCCTCCACCGTGGCCAGGGTCGTGACGTCGCCGCCTCCGACGTCCTCGGCCAGGGCGAGACGAACAATGGCCGTCACGGCTCCGGTGGCCCCGGTCGCGTCCGGGACGCGCGCAGCGCTGTTCTTGACCCGGCCGCCAACGGTCGCATCCGATCCCCGGAGTTCGGCGGCTCCGGGCCGCTCGGGCTCTTCCCGGCTCCGGCCTCCCGTCATCAGAATGGCCCCCTTGATCTCCAGGATGCGATCGCGGATCGAGGCGGCCCGCTCGTACTCCAGGTTCTCGGCCGCCGCCTTCATCTCGCGGATCAGGAGCTCGACGAACTCGTCCTCAGACAGGTTGCCGGGATCGGCCGGCACCTCGACCGGTTTCGGCTCCGGGGCCCGCATGGCGTCCGCCACCGCCGTGGCCTGGAGGATCTCCTCGACCGACTTGTACACCGTCCGCGGAGTGATGCCGTTCTCCCGGTTGTACACGAGTTGTCTCTTCCGGCGGCGTCTCGTCTCGGTCAGCGCCCGGTCCATGCTGCCCGTGACGGTGTCGGCATAGAGGATGACGGCGCCCATGGCATTCCGCGCGGCCCGGCCCGCGGTCTGGATGAGGCTCCGCTCGCTCCGCAGGAACCCTTCCTTGTCGGCGTCGAGAATGGCGACCAGGGAAACCTCGGGAAGATCGAGCCCCTCCCGAAGGAGGTTGATCCCGACCAGGACGTCGAACTTCCCCAGCCGGAGACCGCGAAGGATGTCCATCCGCTCGATCGCCCCGATGTCGGAGTGGATGTACCGGACCCGGATCCCGGCGTCGACCAGGTAGTCGGTCAGGTCCTCGGCCATGCGCTTGGTCAGGGTGGTCACGAGGACACGCTCCTGGCGGGCCGTCCGCCGCCGGATCTCGACCAGGAGATCGTCGATCTGGTTGGTGGTCGGGCGGACCTCGACTTCCGGATCGACCAGCCCGGTCGGGCGGATGACCTGCTCGACCACGACGCCCCGGGCCTTCTCCAGCTCGTAGTCGGCGGGCGTGGCCGAGATGTAGATGGCCTGATGGATCATGCCCTCGAACTCGTCGAAGCGCAGCGGCCGGTTGTCCAGGGCCGAAGGAAGCCGGAACCCGAATTCCACCAGGTTCTGTTTGCGCGAGCGGTCCCCCCCGTACATCCCGTTCACCTGGGGAACGGTCACGTGGCTCTCATCCAGGATCATGAGAAAGTCCCGGGGAAAGTAATCGAGGAGGCAGCTCGGCCGTTCTCCCGGCTCGCGGCCGGCCAGATGGCGGGAGTAGTTCTCGATCCCGGCGCAGAACCCGATCTCCCGGAGCATCTCGAGGTCGTAGCGCGTGCGCATCTTGAGCCGTTGCGCCTCGAGGAGCTTCCCCTGCGACTCCAGCTCGCGGAGCCGCTCCAACAGTTCGTCCTCGATTCCCAGGATCGCCCGCGTCAACCGCTCCGCCGGCGTCGAGAAATGCGTGGTGGGAAAAGCGGCGACGCCTTCCTGCTCGCGCTTCACCTGCATCGTCACCGGATCGAGGACCTTGATCCGTTCGATTTCGTCGCCGAACAGCTCGATCCGGAAGGCCTCTTCGGCGTGCGAAGGATAGAGGTCGATGACGTCGCCCCGGACCCGGAAGACCCCGCGCTTGAACTCGAGATCGTTGCGCTGGTACTGGATCGAGACCAGGCGCTCCAGGATCTCCTCGCGGGGGATGGTCTGTCCGACCTCGAGGCGCAGCATCTGCCGCTCGAAGTCCTCGGGCGTTCCCAGGCCGTAGATGCAGGAAACCGAGGCCACGATGACGACGTCCCTCCGCGAGAGCAGGAGACTCGTCGCCTCCAGCCGCAGCCGGTCGATGTTCTCGTTGATGGACGCGTCCTTCTCGATGTAGGTGTCGGTCTGCGGGACGTAGGCCTCCGGCTGGTAGTAGTCGTAATAGGAGACGAAGTAGCCGACTCCGTTCTCCGGGAAGTAGTTGCGAAACTCGCCGTAGAGCTGGGCGGCCAGCGTCTTGTTGTGGGAGAGGACCAGGGTCGGACGGTTGGTGCGGGCGATGACGTTGGCCAGGGTGAAGGTCTTCCCGCTGCCGGTCACGCCCAGAAGGACCTGATGCTGGTCGCCGCGAAAAACCCCCGCGGTCAGCTCCTCGATCGCCTGCGGCTGGTCGCCGGTCGGCTGGTATCTGGAAACCAGTTTGAACTGCATCGCGCTCGCAGTTTAGCACCGATAAAGAAATCGGCGGATCCGCCGATGGTCGGGGATCCGCCGAGACGCCCAGTCAGCCCCGTCTTGGCCCGGGACCGCTTGAAGTCGGCCGCTACTTCTTGGGCCGCCGCTTTCTCACTGCGAGACCAACAGTGCCGAGGCCGAGGCCCAGCAGCAGCAGGCTCGCCGGCTCAGGGACGGTCGGACCGATCATGCCCTGGCCGTACTGATCCGTCGGGGCGAAGTACCGGGCCACCGAACCATTCGGATTCACCTGGCTGAGGTCGTTCAGGTAGGCGTTGGCGTAGGTCTCCGCCGCCGCGTCGCCGCCGCTCGCGGCAAAGGTTCCGGTGTTGACGGTGAAGTCGTTGTCGTAGACCGCGTTCCAGAGCGCGAGCTGAAGCCCGGCGGACTTGTCGGTGTCATTCCCGACCGTCGCAAACTCGTTGTTGTAGAGCCAGGCCGCCCGAGCGCCGTTGGTCAACGGAGTCGTGGGGTCGTTCGTGAGAATGTCGTTGACGTTGTACTCGGTCGGAACCGTGATGTCATGGGAGAGATCGACGCAATAGATGAGTCCGAAGTACGTGCCGTCGTTCGGCGGGAGCGGAGGGCCGATCGTCCCTCCCAGGTATCCGGCGAGGCTGCCGGCGAGGATGTTCGTCCCGAGAAGCGAGTTGTTCAGAAAGAGGTTGTACGTGACGTTCGTGTTGATCACACCCCAGTCGATTCCGAGAACAACGGCGCCCGCGGGAACGGCCAGGATCATCAGCGCAGCTACCAACATAAGCACTACGAGTCTTCGCATGCTCTCCCCTCCGAAGGTGATTGAGTCTAACAATCAGGAAATCTCGCGTCCTCTATCCTTCAACACCTTCGCAGAATCCGAAACACGCAGTACCGCGCGGATAGATTCTCCGGAGTGAGCCGGTTGTCGGCCGCGAGCGCTGTGGCAACCCGACTCCCAACTGCCGGAGCACCACGATCTACAATATATTGCGCCACACCGCAACCCATGGTCAAGTGGAATCTTGCACTATCGAGAACATGCGTCTCATTTGCTGGTCAACGCCGGCAAGGAAACGGCGGATCCATCTTTGCCGAGGATCCGCCGGATGCGGCCGGATGGTGGTGGAGAGCAATCCACCGCCAGGTTTCGCCGGCATTCGCTGGGGCTGCGCCCGCGACGCCCCCCGGCGGCGAGGCGGGCCTAATGCCGGGGGCGGCGCTTCCTCATCGTCAGACCGACGGCGCCGAGCCCGAAGCCCAGGAGAAGCAGGCTGGCCGGCTCGGGGATGACCGGGGCGATCATCCCCTGGCCGTACGGAGTGGTCGGCCGGAAGTACCGGGCCACGGAACCCGCGGGATTCACCATGCTGAGATCGTCGAGATAATCGTTGGCGTAGTTCAAGGCCGCGTTGTCGGTGCCCGTCGCGTAGAACGTTCCGCTGCCGACCGTGAAGTCATTATCGTAGACCCCGTTCCAGACCGCCAGTTGCAGTCCCGCGGACTTGTCCGTGTCGCTTCCCACGGTCGCGAATTCATTGTTGTACAGCCAGGCGGCCCGATCGCCGTTGGTCAAGGGAGTGTGGGGATCGTTCGTGAGAAGGTCGGCGACATTGAACTGTGCCGGAACCGTGAGCGGTTGACTCACGTCGACGCAGTACATCAATCCGATGTAGTTCCCCTGGGGCGGAAGACCGCCCAGGTACCCGGCCAGGCTCCCGGCCACGAAGTCGCTTCCGAGCAGGCTGTTGTCGAGGTACAGGTTGTAGGTGGTGTTCGTGGAGATCACTCCCCAGTCGACTCCCAGAACGACGGCGCCCGCCGGAGCTGCCAGGACCGCCAGCGCCATCACGAGAACAAGTGCTACCAGTGTTCGCATGCTCCCTCCTCTTTGAGGTGGTTGCCGAGTATTCCGACCATGATCAGCCCCGGGTCTCAGATCTCCGCGCCCCATCCTCGAATCCGGAATGCGCCTAGCCGCGCGAGCGGATTCACCGGGGCGAGCATGTCGTCGGCACGAGGATCGCGGCTATCCGACTTGGTGCAGCCGCCGTATCACGGTCGCTTATATTTGGCGCCTCTCGATTTCCCGTGGAATCAAGCTCATAGGATGATTTGCGCCCAGGGGTCATGATCGAGAGAGCACCGTTGGTAGATCTTCAGTTTGAAGTACTCGGGATCCCGGAACCCATGAGCGCGGCGGCGTATCTGGCCGATAATGCCGTTGATCGACTCGACCAGCCCCATCTTGATTCCGTGCTCGAACCCACCCATCAACTTGTCCAGGTTGTCGCGGATACGGTAGCCGATCTTTACCAGCGGCCGCAGCCGGCTGTAGATGGCCATGTGGCACCAGGTGAGAAGTGCATTGCGGAGCGCTCCCAGACGGACCCACGGGTAGTGGAAGATCCCGCGGAGATTCTCCTTCAAGAGGTAAGCCCGCTCCAGCTGGCGGTTGCGCGTGAGCAATCGCCCGAGGAGACGTTTGGACGAGAGATCAAGGGCCTCCCGCGCCATGAGCAGCATCCACTTCTTCACCTTGAGGGTTCGTCCGAGATCATCCTTCGGTGCGGCCCCGAAAGTCTCGCGCCGGATCTCGTCCACCGCCTCGTTCACCCACTTGATGATGTGGAACCGGTCGAGCAAGTGAATGGCGTGGGGAACGGCGCGATCAATCGCGTTGCGATAGGCCTGGCTCAGATCACTCACCACCCCGATGATCTTCCGCCGGCCTTTCGGCCCGAGCTCCCGGAAGAAGGCCAGCAGCGTCTCCTCCTTCTTTCCTTCACCGATCCACACCACCTTGCCCGTTTCCAGGTCCGTCACCACCGTGAAGTAGACATGTCCGCCGGTCCGGGAGACCTCGTCCACTCCGATCCAGCGCAAGCCGTCCAGAGAGGGAGCGGGCCCTCCCAGCGCCAGCTCGATCGACTCCTTGTCCAACCGCGCCACCGTGTCCCAGGAAAGCCTCGCCATGCGCGCGACCTCCGAGATCGCCAGGCGACGGCAAAGACCGACGATCAACTCGAAGAAGTGCCGGGTCATCCGGTGGCCGGGAGACTCCCAGGGCATCCGCTCCACCCGGGTCCCACCGCAACAGAACACGCGCCAAGGCGTGTAGACCACCCAGCTCTCGAAGTCGCCCATCGACCGCTCCCGCCAGCGCCGCTCCTCCGCCTCCTGGAACGCCAACTCGCGATGGCTTTTCCCACACTCCGGACACTGGTGCCCCTCACGCAAATCTCGAATCCGGATAAGTTTGATCGGTGGCCGCCCGGCCACGGCCGCCTCCTCGGTCTCGACTTCCACCACCGCAAACCCTTGCAGACCCCAGACGTTTCTGAGAACGTCTCTTTGCTCCTGGCCACCCATCCGTGCCCTCCTTCTTGGACGAAGAAGGCACCATGGAAAACCAGGAGCTTTCTCTTTGGGCTCTTCCGGAAACCGTGTGGCTGAATTCATTGGGTAAACATGGTGGTGCGTGGGTGTAGATCGAGCCCCCCGCAGTGGAAGTAGATGGCCATGCAGAAGCGTTCGGGGTTGCGGAAGCCTCGCGCCATGCTCTTGACTCGCTGGATGCTGGCGTTGAGTCCCTCGGCGGCGGCGTTGGTGATGGGATGTTCGAAGTAGGTGACGATGTTGTTGTAGTGGCTCTTGATCATGCGGGCGACCTGCTTGATCGGTTGGAGCCGGCTGCGAATGGCCCAGCTATACCAGGCGCGGAAGTGGCGATCGGCGGCACCCTGGTACTGGTAATCCCAGAAGCGCATGAACTCCTCCTTGAGGCTCCAGGCTCGGGCCGTCTTCAAGTCGCTCCGTCGAGCCAGGTGGAGGAACTGACGCCACTCACCGAGGGAGAAGGTGTCGGGGTTGCGGAGCCAGTCGTACTTCGTTCCTTTGAGCCAATCCTTGCCCTCGAGCTGAAGAGCCCGGTTCTCGCGGCGCCGAATCTTGTCGACCGCGTCCCCCAGGTGCTTGGCCACATGGAACTTGTCGAAGACGATCTTCGCTTGGCCCCGGGGAAGACTCTCGGTCACCGAACCGATGTAAGGCTCCCACATATCCATGGCCACGCCCTGGACGGCCTGCAGTTGTTCCGGCGTCTGGCTGGTCCAGAAGTCATCCAGGCTTTCCCTGCGTCGGTCCTGGCTCACAAAAAGAACACGAGGCTTCTCCAGGTCGCTGACGACGGTCACGTACTGGTGGCCGCGCCGGAAGGAGGTCTCGTCAATTCCGAGATACGGCACGGGCTCGGCCTGGCGACGAAGGAGTCCGCGGCGGACCGATCGCTCCTGGATCCCCGCCGCTTCGTCCCAGCTCAGCCGCAGCTGTTTTCGCACGGCAGAGAGCGAGGCCTGCTTCATCCAGTCAATGGCCAGGGCTTCGAAGAGGGCGGTGAAGCGCGAACTGTCCTCAGCCCAGGGAACCTGGATCTGCTTGACCCCGTGGGTCGGGCAGTTCAGCCGCGGAACCCGGGCATGGAGGAGGGTCTTGTACTGAAAGGTGTCAAGGTGGCGCCAGATCCGCTCCCGATGATCATGGATGGGCGCTCGCTCCAGGCACTCCGGGCAGACCCACAGCTCCTTCGCGGGAAGCGCAACCCAGACGTGAACCTCTCCCTCGGCCAGCTTCAGCTCCACCTTCTCGACACCCCAAGGATCCATCAAGCCGAGCAGCTTGGCATACAGCGTCTTGTCGTCCATGACCGGTCCTCCATCGGGCCCCCGCAGCCCGACGGAACCGTACCACCGGCCGGATCACTCAACAAATCCGGCCACCCGAAAGCCGGAAGCGCCTCTCTTTGCAACCCTGCTCTCACCAGCACATTCCGGCCCCAAGCCCTTTCAGCACGGAAATTCGAGAGGAGCCTTATATTTTGCGGCCGCGCACCCCCGAGGTCAATATCTTTGTGCAGATGTAGCGAAGATCCGCACAGTTTATACAAAGATGAATGATATCAGTGGCCTGCCGTGAAGCAGGAGAAGCAACATCTCATACGTGTATATCTTGATTCCGGGAGGATGCATCTCAGGCGGGAGTCGCAGGTTTGGCCGAGCGGCGGGCCATTTCCGGAGAACGAGCCTCGCCGTCCTGGCCCGGTCAGGCCCGAACCCAGGAACGGACCCACGGCAGAAATGCAAAGGGTATGAAAGCGAGGAAGAAGCTCAGCGTGAAATATCCGCCATAACCGAGATGCTCGGCGCCCCAGCCGCTGAACCCTCCCGCCACGGAACGCGTGAACCCGAAGAGCGCCGAGAGCAGCGCATACTGGACGGCGGCGTGTTCCCGGTCGCAGACGTTCATGAGAAAGGAGAGAAAGGCCGCGGTCCCGAGCCCGGCGGCGAAGCTCTCCAGGATCGAGGCGGCATAGATGAACCCGCGCGGGAGGTCCAGTTGCGCGACCGCGGCATAACCGAGATGGGGCAGCGCCTGGAGAAGGCCGAGCACCCAGAGCCCGCGGAAGATCCCGAGGCGCGCGATCCAGAATCCGCCGGCCATGGCGCCGGCCACGGTGGCGAGGACGCCCACGCTGGTCGAGATCAGGCCGATCTCGGCCGGGCTCAGTCCCCGATCGAGCCAGAAGGGCTTGACCATGGGGCCGAGCGCGGCATCCCCCAGCTTGTAGGTCAGGATGAAGAGGAACACCGGCGCCGCCGAGGGACGCCGCAGCCAGACCCAGAGCGGCCGGAAGACCTCGCGGCGGCTCTCCGCCGAAATCGGGACCGCGGGCGTCCGGGTCGCCGCCATCGAGAGCAGGAGGCAGAGGCCGGCTCCCGTCCAGATCAATTCCCGCCAGGGAAGGAAGGCGGCCAGAGCCACGAGTCCGCCGCCGCCGACCACGATCGCGGCGCGATAGGCCGAGACGCGCGCGGAATTGGCCGGTCCCTCCTGGCCGCGGGAGAAGAGGCCGATCGTGTAGGCGTCGATGGCGATGTCCTGGGTGGCCGCAAAGACGGTGAAGGCCAGCAGCACGCCCCGGAGAGCCCAGCCGATGCGAGCGGGCGGGAACGCGGGCAGCACGAGCAGGATGACGCCCATGCCGAACAGGCAGGCCGCGATCCAGGTCCGCCGGTCACCGAAACGATCGACCAGAGGGGACCAGATGACCTTGAGGCTCCAGGGCAGGCCCAGAAGGCTCAGAAGACCGATCTGGCGGAGTGAAACCCCCGAAGTCCGGAAGTAGACCGGCAGGAGATCGTAGACGACGCCGAAGGGAAAGCCCTCGGCGAAATAGAGCAGCACGATCCAGGCCAGCTTGCGGCGAAGAGCCGCCGGAGCCGGATCGGATCTGAGGAGCATCCTGGCCATCCAACCTCGCCCTTGAGCCAACGCGATGGCGCAGCATGTCGCAAGCGGTCCATCCCGCCAAGGGAAATGCCAAGGGCGGCCCGGAACCCAGGGCGCCCTCCGCCGGCTCGCTCGAAACCAGTCTCGACCTGACACTCTCTCCGACGGTCCGTGGGGGTGAGGTCCTCCGCGAAAAGGCATCAGGGCTCAAACAGACTGCGGGCGCCGCGCCGAAGAGTCTCCCAGGACTGACCGTCGGCACTGCGGCGCCTGCCGTAACTCGCGGGCGCGGCCCTTGTTCCCTCTGGACCTCTCCGAGTGAACCGGCCGGTTCCTGATGTCGCCCGGGCGCCGGCCTGATCCTTCAGAACTCGTTCCGCACGGTGAACGTCAGGACGGTTTCCTGGCCGGGATCGACCGCCAGGATGAACTCGGCCGTGTTCGCGTCCTTGCGGGTGAAGGGCACCGAAGACTTGGTGATCGTCCAGTACCCGGAGAGGGTCTCCTGCACCACGACCTGGATCTTCTCCGTCTTGTGGTTCCTGATCTTGACCTGGATGTCCCGCTCGCTGACCCGGTCCGAGATGCGGTTGGCCGAAAGCTCGGTCCGCTCCCCCACGACTTCGAACGCATGGCCGACCGTGAGCCGGACCTTCTCGTCCCGGGGCGTGTGGTTGATCATGTCCTCGCCCACGAACTGCAGGTTCCCGTGCGCGTCCTTCTGGTACACGCGGACCTTGCCGGCGGGAAGCGGCATGCCCAGACCCAGTTCCTTCTTGTTCTCGGACTCCAGGATGACCCGGACCGACTTGTCGTCGCGCTGCCCGTTGTACTCGTAGATCTTCTTGACCGGAGTGGTCGCCGGCGGGAAGAGGGCAAGCTGCTTGGTTTCGCGGTCGTTCAGGGTCGTCCGCCGATCCAGGGTGTAGAGGTGATATTCGAAAAAGGTCTCCTCCGCGAATCCCTGAGGAGTCGGCGCCGCCATGGCCCGGAGCGCTTCGTCCTTCTCCAGCATCGGCCGCGGAGGCTGCACCCGCTGCACCTCCCCGGCGATGAGCTGGAGCTGCGCGTCGGGATAGGTCGCTCCCGAGTTGTTCTCGAGCGAGACCCAGGCCGACAGCTCCATCGAAGTGTCGTTCTCGTCGGTCACGGCCACGTACTCGGCGTGCCAGTTGAGGCCGCCGGTCAGGTAGGACAGCTCCACCGGGGTATCGCCGGCGCGGCCTCCGTCCAGCAGCCAGACCAGGGTCGGCCTCGTCCGGAGCCCCTCCGGAAGCTGGGGGAAGCGCAGGTCGACGATCTGATCGCGGGCGATGAGGCCGACGCCCCCTTCCTTGCCTTGAAGGACGACGGAAGCGGCGTCGTAGGAGAGCAGCTTTCCCGACCGCACGGCGCCGTCCTTGAGCACGGCGTCGATCTCGGAGTCCACGTACTTCTGCAGGATCCGGTCGGCGCTCGCGAGATCGTACTGGAAATCCTGTTCCAGGATCTGCGCCGAGCCTTCCAGCGGCTTGAGATGGACCGAGGTCGGGTCGATCTGCGCGGGAACATCGTTGATCTCGACCGTCCCGCGGCCTTCCGGCACCGCGATGGACCTCTGATCTCGAACCAGACCCAGGTCGTTGTTATACACCGTGATTCTGAGATCACGGGAACCGGCGGCAGGAGCCGCCGACGTCCCGAAGAGCAGGGCGGCTCCAGCGCCAACGAGGACCAGGGCCGCGCGGATCACCGGAGCCGGCTGGATCCGCGCCTCTCGGCCCGGGGACGAACGAACGCGGCGACGCGAGGACGGGGCGGGGCTGCAACGGACAGGCGATCGGTACGTGGTTTTCATGGCATCACACCTCCTTCGCCTCACCCTATGCTCTCACCTGCCGTTTTGTTCCTTTCCGGACGAGCGCGTTCAATCCCTGAGAGCGGCCAGGGCCCGGCCCAGCTTGGCCAGCGCCTGCTCGTACTGGGCCAGCTTCTCGCGTTCCCGCTCCACCACCTCGGGGCGGGCCTTGTCGAGGAACTCCTGGTTCTCGAGCTTCCTTCGCGCCGAGACGATGAGCTGCTCGGTCTTCTCCAGCTCGCGCGAGAGGCGGGCTTCCTCGAGCTCGAGGTCGATGAGCCCTTCGAGGTGCACGAAGATCTCCGAGGTCCCCACCACGCCGGAAGCGGAATGGCGCGGTTTGGGCAGGTCGGCGCCCACGTTCAGGTTCGAGATCCGCGCCAGGGCCGACAGGTAGGAGCCCGCTTCCCGGTAGAGCGCGTCCGTGCGCGCGTCCGCGCGAATGCTGACGTCCGCCTCGCGGGCCGGGGATACGTTCATCTCGCTGCGAAGATTCCGCACGGTGACGACGGTTTCCCGGAGCAGATCCATGGCCTCTTCCGCGTCCCGATCCTCCCGCAGGCGGTTCGGCTCCGGCCACGGGGCGCTGATGAGGTCCCCGTCGACTCCAGGCAGATGATGCCAGATCTCCTCGGTGATGAAGGGCATGAGCGGATGCAGCAGAGCCAGCGCCGAGGAGAGCCCGAAGAGGATGCCACGGCGCGCTTCCACCGCTCCGGCTCCGCCCGCGGTCAGGCGCACCTTGGCCATCTCGAGGTACCAGTCGCAGTACTCGTGCCAGGTGAAATCGTAGAGGACCCGGGCCGCTTCGTTGAACCGGAACTCGTCGAGATGGCGCTCGACCGAAAGCGCGACGTCGCGCACGCGGCTCACGAGCCAGCGATCCGACAGGTCGCCCCCGTCGGGCGTTCCGGGGGGGATCGGCTCGTCGCCCAGGTTCATGAGCGCGAACCGCGCCGCGTTCCAGACCTTGTTGGCGAAGTTCCGGCCCGTCTCGATCTTCTTCTCGCCGAAGAGCACGTCCGTCCCCTGCGGCGTCAGCATGAGCATGGTGAAGCGAAGCGCGTCGGCGCCGTACTTCCCGATGAGTTCGAGCGGATCCGGGGAGTTGCCGAGCGACTTCGACATCTTCCGGCCTTCTTCGTCCCGCACGATGCCGTGAAGGTGGACCTGCCGGAACGGCGCCTGCCCGGTGAACTCGTATCCGGCCATGACCATGCGCGCGACCCAGAAGAAGATGATGTCGGGCCCGGTGATCAGATCCGAGGTCGGATAGAAATCGGCCATGTCCGACGTCTCCTCCGGCCAGCCAAGGGTGGAAAAGGGCCACAGCCAGGAGGAGAACCAGGTGTCGAGGACGTCCGGGTCCTGCGTGAATCGGGTCGATCCGCACTCCGGGCACGGATTCCCCTCTTCCCCCGCCAGCACCTGATGGCCCTGAGCGCAATAGAAGATCGGGATCGGATGGCCCCACCAGAGCTGGCGGCTGATGCACCAGTCCCGGATGTTCTCGAGCCAGTGCAGGTAGACCTTCTCCCAGCGCGCAGGAATGAAACGAACCTGGCCCGATCGCGCCGCTTCACACGCGGGCGCAGCCAGCTCCTTCATGCGCACGAACCACTGCTCGGAGAGATACGGCTCGATCACGGTGTGGCAGCGGTGGCAAGCCCCGACCGAATGGGTGTAGGGCTCCTTCTTCTCGAGCAGCCCCTCCGCTTCAAGCTGGCGGACGACGCCCCGCCGCGCTTCCTCGCGGTCCATCCCCAGAAAGGGCCCGGCGATCTCACGCATCTTGCCGTATTGGTCGATGGCCGAGAGAACGGGCAGGCCGTGCCGCCGGCCGATCTCGAAATCGACCGGATCGTGCCCCGGCGTGACCTTGAGGGCGCCGGTGCCGAACTCCCGGTCGACGGCCTCGTCCGCGATGAGGGGAATCTCGCGGTGCAGGATCGGGAGGATCAGGGTCTTGCCGATCCAGGGCCGATACCGGTCATCCTCCGGGTGCACGGCCACCGCGGTGTCGCCCAGGATGGTCTCGGGCCGGGTCGTGGCCACGGTGACGGAGCGGTCGGTCCCCTTGATCGGATATTTCACGTGCCAGAGATGGCTCTGGCGCTCGTGGTATTCCACCTCCTCGTCCGAGATGGCGGTCTGGCAGCCGATGCACCAGTTGACGAGGTACTGCCCGCGGTAGATCCAGCCCTTCCGGTAGAGCCGCCGGAACGCCTCCTCCACCGCCCGCGAGAGCCCGGGATCCAGCGTGAAGCGCTCGCGCCTCCAATCGCACGAGCAGCCCAGGGTGCGGAGCTGGCGGATGATCTTCCCGCCGAAGCGCTCCTTCCACTCCCAGACCGCGGCCACGAAGCGCTCGCGGCCGAGATCCGCCATGGAAATCCCGCGCTTTTCCAGGTCTTTCTTGACGACGTTCTGGGTGGCGATGCCGGCATGGTCCATGCCGGGAAGCCAGAGGGTGCGGTCCCCCCGCATCCGGCGGGCGCGAATGAGCACGTCCTGCATCGTGTTGTTCAGCACGTGGCCGATGGTGAGGGCGCCCGTCACGTTGGGAGGCGGAATGACGATCGTGTAGGTTCGTCGGTTCCGGGAAGGCCGGGGCGCGAAGGCGCCGGTCTTCTCCCAATGCTCGTACCAGCGGGCCTCGAAGGAGCCCGGGTCGTAGACTTTCTCCAGCTCCGGCATGCCGTCCTCCCCCTGATTTTCGCCCGCAGGCTCCGTCGCAGGGAAGCTCAGAAGGTATCAGCGCCGGGAGAAACCGTCAAGGCGAGCGGTCACGCCCCAACTCCGCTCTAAGGGGCCTTCGGCGGGCTTCCCGCCCGCTTTCCCCGCTGTAAGTCCTTGGCAATCCTCATCGCCTCCCTCACCGGTTCCGCATTGGGGAGGGCCGGAAATCTCCGCTCTAAGAGAAGGGCAGTTCCGGAGACTCATCCGGGCTCGATCTCCAGCTGTCGGCCAATCCCAGCAGCTTGGCTCGCGCCGCGACCAACTCGTCTACCGTCAGGGGAGGCGCCGCCAGACGAGCGGTCAGCTCCCGGGCATGCTGCCGGATCATCGCGGCCATCGAGAAGAGCTCGTACCGCAGCCGCTTCGGTCTGGCTTCCCGGAGACGCTCGGGCAGAGCGTGTCGCTTGAGCAGACTGAGAACGTTGTACGTGATCAGGTTCAGACGAAACCAGGCGGCGTTGGCTCCGAATCGCTGACTGGGAACAATGCCCCCTCCCAGCTCGTTCTTGATCACGCCGTGCGTGTGCTCGATCGTGCCCGCCTTCTGCCAATGCCACCGAAGCAACTCGGTTGTCGACAGGTCTTCCCGATTACTCACCACGGCCAAATGCTTCAACTCTTGCCCGCCGGAAAACAACGCCCCTTGCTTGGCCGTGAACCGCACCGCCACGTAACGCATCGGAGGTGCATCCTTCGGCCAGTCGCCCGGAATAAACTCCACCTCCGCCGCCTCCACGTACTCGCGAGGTCGGTCTTCCAGAAACTCCCATCCTACCGCCGGGTCCTCACAAGCTCTCCGCAGCTCGCGAGTCATGTCGGCGGAGATCGTGAACTCGACCTTCTCGCGCCATAGGTACTTCAGCACCTTCTCGTCGTAACAGGCGCTGTCCCCGCGAAAACACCGGCGCTCCACACTCCGGGGCAGAGCCGAAAGCGCACGCGCGGCGATCTCTCGATTCCCCATCCCCGCGGGAACGTTGCCGTCCCGATACTCGTCCGCTACGACCAGGTCGGCCTCCGCCCAAACCACCACCACCGGCTGAAAGCCTCGGCCACCTTCGTAGTGGGACAAGGCTTCCCGCCGACGACTCTCCACTATCGTCGCGTCCAGATCCAGCGTGGCCAACCGCGGACAATCCATCATCACTCCGCGATGCACGAGCCCGACGTTCCATCGGTGCAGGCCCACCAGCGGGACGCTCTCTGGTACGATCCATGCCCCTCCCGCCGGCCGCTTCGACAACACCTCCTCGTCGTGAAAGCTCATCAGAAAATCCAAAAGCGCGTCCGGTGAGGGTGCCCGCCGACCCAGCAGCCGACTCAGGCCCTGATCCCGAGCCAGGACCCGAATGTCCTCGACCCGCTCTCCCCCCGCCGCCAACATCAAGACAATCCACTGGAGCTTCTCGTAAACCGTGAAACCCCGCCGCCGGGAACCCAACGGCAACTCCCGCGCCGCCAACTCGTCCATGCCCAAGGCCAGCAGAAGTTCCGCCACCAAGGGCAGGCCCGCCTGAGACGTCATGTCCATCGGCCGAGACGCAGCCTCCATCCGGAACGGCAGCAACCCCTGTCGGTGCCGTGACCCCATCGCCAACCACCCCTCGGCTCCTTCCGAACGCACCCAGGGGATCGATCCCCCCAAAGTCTCGCAAATCGTCTCCCATCTTTCACCCAATGGGTGAGATCATCCTCAGGCCAGACACCAAACTACGGAGTTAGAGCGGAGTTGGGGTCACGATGCGCCCGGGAGCGCCGGCCCAGGGCAGGAGCGTCGAGCGCACGGGAGCGGGTGTCAACGCGAGCGCACCGCGTTCCGATGCATCGCCGAGGCGATGAAGAACCGGCGGATGGATCCGCCTGATCAGGCCGGACGGGCGCGAAGGGCGCGGCGATTCGGGCTCACGCCCAGGTCTTGATCTCCCCGATGAGTTCGACGTGTCCCGAGTTGGAGATCGATCGCTCGGCCGCCTCCAACACGCGGACCACGCGGAGGCCGTCCTCGGCGTCGCTCCGGGGCTTCCGTCCATGAAGAATGCAGTTCAGGAAGTCGTTCACCTCGGCCTGGAGCGGCTCGTAGGTCTCGAGCTTGGGGGAGACGATGTCCCCGGTCCGGTAGGAGAGCTGATACTCGCCGAAGGTGTCGGGATCCTTGAAGCTGACGCCCTTGTCGAAGATCTTGACCTGCTCGAGGTGCTCGGTGTCGTCATAGACCAGCATCTTGGACGAGCCGACGATGGTCGTCCGGCGGAGCTTGGAGGGAGAGAGCCAGGACACCTGGACGTGCGCGATGGCGCCGCTGGCGAAACGCAGGAAGATGAAGGCGACATCGGGAATGCCCTTCTGGACGAAGTCCTTGCCCGTGGCCAGCACCTCGGTGGGCATCTCTCCAAGCCAGTACATGATCATGGAGAGGTCATGCGGGGCCAGATCCCAGAATGACGCTGATGTCCTTTTGATGAAGCCCCAGGTTGACCCGGGTCGAGCTGATGTAGAACACCTTGCCGAGCTCGCCCCGATCGAGGATCTCGCGGATCTTCACGACCGGCGGGCTGTAGAGGAAGGTGTGGCCCACCGCCAGGGTCAGGCCCCGCTCCTCGGCCAGGCCGATCAGTTCCGTCCCCTGCTCGGAGGAGCCCGCGAAGGGCTTTTCCACGAAGACGTGCTTGCCGCGCAGCAGGGCCTTCCGGGCCAGCGTGTAATGCGTCGAAAGCGGCGTGGCGATCATCACCGCCTGCAGGTCGGGGGAAGCCAGCATGTCCTCGTAGCTCAGAAAGGTCTCGGCCGCCGGATAGCGCAGGGAGAGCCGGGCGAGCTTGGCGGCGTCCAGATCGCAGAGGGAGATCCCGCGGCAGAGGCGGTTTTCGCTCAGGTTCCGCACCAGGTTCGGACCCCAGTAACCGCAGCCGACCACGCCGACATGTGCCATGATGCGCTCTTCCCTCTCAGACCCCGCCCTTGCCCCAGACCACGACTCCGGCGGTCCGGAGCAGGAGCTTGAGATCCATGCTGAACGACCAGTTGCCGATGTAGAAGAGGTCCAGGAGAACCATGTCCTCGAAATTGACGTAGCTCCGGCCGGTGACCTGCCAGAGGCCGGTCATCCCGGGAGTCACGTCCAGGCGCCGCTTCTGCCAGTCCTTGTACAGATCGTACTCGAATGGCAGACAGGGCCGGGGGCCGACCAGGCTCATCTCGCCCCGAAGCACGTTGATGAGCTGGGGCAGCTCGTCCAGACTGGTCCGCCGGAGAAACCGGCCGATCCGGGTGACCCGGGCGTCGTCCACCAGCTTGTAGATCTTCCGGCCGCTCTCGTCCGTTCCGGCCGCGCCGCCGTTCTCCACGAACTGGCGGACGTAACGCCGGTGGACGCTGTCGTCGTTCTGGGTCCGCATGGAGCGGAATTTGTAGAAGGTGAAAGGCCGCCCCTGGCGGCCGATCCGGGTCTGGCGATAGAGAACCGGTCCGGGCGAGGACAGCCGGACGAGCAGCGCGAGCGCCAGCGTGAAAGGCAGGGTCAGGAGGCCCCCCAGACAGACTCCGGCGAGGTCGAGCCCCCTCTTCAGGCGCTGCTCCTGCCGCGAAAGCGGGGACCGGCCCATCGGCAGCAGGGACAACCCGCCGAATCCCTCGCCCGGAAGCCCGTCCACCAGCGTGTTGAAGATGTTCCGGGCCACGCGGACGCGGATCCCGCGGATCGCCAGCTCGTCGCTGATCCGGACGACCTGCTCGCGGGGAAGATCAGTGCGGGCCAGGACGACCAGCGTGGCGCCGATCTGTTCGGCGCGGCAGGGCAGCTCATCCAGCGCGATCGGATGGAACGGCCGGGCCTTGACGTCCTCGGGAGCGTCCTGATCGGCGAATCCGACCACGGCCGAGGCCGTCGGACCGCGCGACAGCTTGCGGCCGATCTCGAGCGCCGATGATCCTGATCCGTACACGAGAACACGGTCCGGCGCCGAGATGGTCGCGAGCCGCCGCTGCCAGTGGCTGACCAGGAGAGGGCGGACTGCCGCCATCCAGAAGAGAAGCAGCCCGTGGTACAGAACGAGCAGGACCCTCAGGGACCAGTGGACGTCGCGCGAGAAGAGAAAGATGGCGGTGGCGCTGATCCCGACCGACCAGGCGACGACGCGGGCTCCTTCGATGGACTGCCGTCTCCGCGACGTGGATCGGCCGAACCGATAGAGACCGCGGTTCACCACGACGAGCGGGAAGAGGACCGCCAGAAGAACCAGGAGGGGCTCCGAGGGCCAGGTCGCCTGGCCGGCGCGAGCCGACAAGCTCCACACGAGCCAGAGCGATCCGAGGAGAAATGCTTCCGCCAGTCCCACATCGACGACGAGCAGCAGCGACTGTTGCTTGCGGGGAAGACGTTTGGGGCTCCCGACACCGGGCTGCGCCGGCGCCCGATCACGTCCATCCAGACGCGACCGGACGGCCTGGGGATCGGACATTCCTTTGAGGCCTCCTGTCCCTTCGCCCCTCAAAGATGCCGTGGGAACAATCATATCCTGCGCCGGCCGGCCATCTTTCGGCCGGAGCGCTACGCACTCCAAGCACCTTAGGAAAACGAAACGGGATCTGCAACCGTAAAAGCCCCCTGGCAAGGGACGCTAAAGCCGGGCCCAAACCTGGGCCCTCCGCCGTGAGGGATCGAACGGGGGATGCCGACCTGGACCTTCCGCGGCGAGGGATCCAACGGGGGACGCCGACCTGGACCTTCCGCGGCGAGGGATCCAACGGGGGACGCCGACCTGGGCCCTCCGCCGCGAGGGATCGAACGGGGGATTCGGTCAGCTCCTGGACGGAGCCATCTCGGATTTCGACTCCGCGACGGTCGAACCCGTCTCCCCGGCGTGGTCGCCGATCGGCAGGAAGAAATAGAAGCTGCTGCCCTGGCCCGGCGTGGACTCGGCCCAGATCCGGCCGCCGTGCTCTTCGATGATGCCCTTGGAGATGACGAGCCCCAATCCGGTGCCGCCGGCCTTGCGCGTGCTCGAGGAATCGAGCTGCCGGAACCTCGTGAAGAGCTTGGGCAGATCGTCCGGGGCGATTCCGATCCCGTGGTCGCAGATCTCCACCAGCACGCCCTCCTCCTGGTCGGGACGGGAGGCCCGGATCCGGATCTCCGTGCCTTCCGGGGAGAACTTGATGGCGTTGGCGATGAGATTGTTCATCACCTGGATGATGCGCAGCTCGTCCGCGACGATTTCGGGCAGCCGGGGCGCGGACTCCGTGACCAGGCGGATCCGTTTCCGCTCCGCCTGCTTGGAGATGTTGACCACGACGTTCTCCAGGAGATTGGCCATCGACGTGCGGATGAAATGCGTGGAAAGGCGCGAAGACTCCAGCTTGGAGAAATCCAGGATGTCGTCGATGAGCGCCTCGAGGCGATCGACGTTCGCCCGGCAGATGCCGAGCAGCTCGTTCTGCTCCGGCCCCACCGGAAAGTACTTCTGGTCGGCCAGGATCTCGAGGGTCCCCTTGATCGACGTGAGAGGCGTGCGGACCTCGTGGGAGACCACGGCGACGAACTCCGACTTCATCCGGTCGAGGTCGCGGATCTTCCCGTAGACGCGCGCATTGTGGATCGCGATGGAGGCCTGGGCCGCCAGGCTGACCAGAAGCTCGCGGTCGTCGGCGTTGAATTCCTCCGCCGGCCGGCTCAGCACGGCGATCGTGCCGGCGACCTCGCCCTCCTGAAGGAGCGGGACCACCAGCGCTTCCCGGGCGCCGGCCTCCGATTTCCCGATCAGGACCACCGAGGGACGCCGCTCCCGCCGGACCTCGGCGTTGGGCGCCTCCAGCGCGCGCACGCGATCCTCCGGCACGGCCGACTCGCGATCCAGGCCCCGGCTGACGCGGCACTCCAGCTCCCCGCTCGTTTCGTCGAGCAGGAAGATCACGCCCTCCGCCGCGCGGGTCAGCTCGCAGCTCCGATCGAGGATGAGCCGCAGGGTGCGGTCGAGATGGAGGGACGAGGTGATCTCCTTGCCGACTTCATAGAGCGTGCGGATCCGCAGGGTGGCTTCCTCGACCATGCGCTTGAGCTCGTCCCGGTGCCGGCGCAGGGCCTCCTGGTTGGTCGTCAATTCGACGTTGGCGGTGTAGAGGCGGTCGACGAACTGGCGGTTCTCCGCCAGCAGGCGGCGCCGCTCGAGGGCCTTCCGGACGGTCTGATCCATCTCGAACAGGTCGAAAGGCTTGAGGACGTAATCGTAGGCGCCCTGGCGAAGGGCCTCGATCGCGGTCAAGGTGGAGGCGTTGCCCGTCAGCACGATCACCTCGGCCTGCGGATCCGCGGCCTTGGAACAGCGCAGGATCTCGAGACCGTCCGCCCCCGGAAGGTTGAGGTCGGTCACGATGACGTCGAACCGGCCGGGCCCCAGCTTCGCGATCGCCTCGGTGCCGGTCCGGGCCAGCTCGAGCCGGAACTCTCCTTCAAGGAATTCGGCGAAGATCTGGAGAAGGTCCTCCTCGTCATCCACCACGAGGATGGAGGGCCGTTCTTCCGGAAGCGGGTCCGACCTGGCGGCGGGCGCGGGCGGTCGATCCGGTTTCCGGTCCGGAGCCGGGGACGGCGCGGCCTCTTGCCTGGAATTCACGGGTGCGTCTCCTTCGCGGCGCTCAGGCCGCCATCGCGCTGCTCACCACCGTGCGGTTTCGACCGAGCTTCTTGGCCAGATAGAGGGCGCTGTCCGCCTTCTTCAGGATCTCCTCGGCGGAGGCCGCATCCGCCGGGAACGAGGCAATGCCGAGCGAAACGGTCAGCCGCTTCCGCCGCGGGAAGGAGTGCGCCTCCACCATGGAGCGCAGCCGGTCGGCGGCGCGGCTGGCCTGCTCGGAGTCGGTCATGGGCAGGAGCGCGACGAACTCCTCTCCGCCGTAGCGGGCGACCAGATCGGAGGCCCGGCCCCACCGCGTCAGGAGCTTCCCGAGATCGGCCAGGATCCGGTCCCCCAGGGCATGGCCCCAGGTGTCGTTGATCACCTTGAAGGCGTCGATGTCGAGAAAGAGGACGGAGAAGCAGAGACCGTAACGCTGGCCCCGCCGGATCTCCTCGTTCAGCCGTTCGGTGAACTGGCGCCGGTTGTACAGACCGGTGAGGTCGTCGGTCACGGCGAGGCGCGCCATCTCCTCATACATCAGGACCCGCTGCAGGATCGCCGCGGCCTGCGAGGCGATGAGCGTGAGCAGGCGTAGGTGCTCCTCCGTAAAAGCCTGGTTGGTCGAGTGGCTCAGATTGATGACCCCGATCAGCTCGCCCTGGATCACCATGGGCACGGAGAGAAAGGAGCCGATCTCCGGCCGGCCCTCGCGGCTGACCGGGTGCAGGTCGTTGAGCAGGATCGGCTTTTTCTGCGCGGCGACCCAGGAGGAGAAACCATAGCCCAGATCGAAGTGGACGCCGCCGATCAGGTCGATGTGAAGGCCCCGCACCGCGGCCACGGTGAGCTCCTGGCTGGGGCGGTTGTTCATGAAGAGGGTTCCGTTCTCGTAGGGGATGCCCTGACTGATCAGATCCAGGATCTGATCGAGGACCTTTTCCCGATCGGTCGCGGTCTGGATGAGCCGGGAGAGCTCCATGAGCACGTCAAGCTCCCCGACGTCCCGCCTCTCTCCCGCCGCCTTGGCGGTCTGCAGCACCCGGATCAGCTTGTTGTGGATGGTGTGGGCGGTGGCGAGCACCTCGGATGAGCGCTTCTGCGCGACCGACCGGTGGATCTGCTCCAGCAGGCTGACCCGTTCCCGGTCGCTGATCAGCCCTTCCTCTTCCATGACCCGGACGAGCTTCTGCTCACCGCGCCGGAGCTTCTCGGTCACATCCTGCAGTTGCTGGGATCCGTTTCCGTTCCTTCGACGCATCGTCCTGACTCCAATCCGTGGTCGCCGCGGGAAGGGGCTCCCCGCTGGTTCCTGCCGGCCCGCGCTCGAGCCCGGGCCGGAGCTGTCATCGCCGCCGGCGGCGCCTGCGCGCAGACCGCACGCTCATGCCGCCTCGAAAAACATTCCGGACTCCCGCTCCAGGCTGTTCCGGAGCCTTTCACGGAGATTCCTCTGCCGGTTTCCATCGATCCGGAGGCGTTCCAAGGCGCTCCCGCCTTCCGCCGGAGGCGCGTCCTCTTCGCGGAGCAGCTCTTCGGCGCCGCGCACGAGAAGCACGGACGGCGGCAGCGCGGCGACCGGCTCGTGGTGCAGGCGGGCGGCCCGGACCAGATCGGTCCCCAGCCGCCAGCGCTCGAGCGCGGAGGCGCCGATTTCCGTGTGATCGACGAGCAGGCGCCGGCGTTCCGCCTCCGGGCCTGGTTCGCCGTCCTCGGTCTCCCGCGCCAGCGTTTCGTAGGTTGCCGGAAGCGCCCGATTGAGCAGGAACCGTCCGATGTCGTGGAAGAGCCCGGCCAGGAAGGCCGGTTCGGAATCGGAGGATCCGAGCTCCTGGGCCAGCAGAGCGCAGCCGAGCGCGCTCCCGACCGAATGAAGCCAGATTCCGCGATCGACGTCGCCCATCGTGCCGCCGCGCCCCACGGGAAGCGAATGGAAGAGGACGAGATTGCGCACCGAGCGCAGCCCGAGCACCACCATGGCCTGGGACAGGCTCGAAACCGGCCCCGCCAGCCCGTAAAAGGACGAGTTGCACGTTCGGAGGACCTTCGCGGTCAGCGCTTGATCCCGGGAGATCACCCGGGCGAGATCGGCCGCGCTCGAATTCGGATCATCGACGAGCTGCATGACGCGGAGGGCCACCGGCGCCACCGGCGGCATCTCTTCCAAACAGGCCAGGATCTCCTCGCGGGTTCGCGGTTCCCCGGCGCCGGCCCGGATCGGTCCGGCGTTCGCCCGCTGCGTTCCTTCCCGGTTCCGCCCTCGCCCGGCTTCCTGCGGGCCTTCGTATCTCATGGATGATTCATCCTCGCTGACCGGCGCCCCGGCGCACTTCCAGGCCGGCGCGCGCATGGCTTTCCCGGGAACAGGCCCGATGGGAACCGGCTGTCTCGTTCCCGGCGCGACGGGCCCCGAACCCGCCGTTCTTGTTATCGGCCAATCACAGCGATTTCCGCACGGCTCCCGCCGTCGATCCCGCATTTCGCCCGCGCGGCTCGGATCCGGCGGTCCGCAGGATCAGGGCAACGTCCCCCGCGCCCAGCCGCAACCTTTCGGCAATGCGCTCCTGCTTCCACCCTTCCGCGGAGAGGCGAAGAACCGCCTGCCGGATCCGGGCCAGGCTCCGTCCGTCCACCGTTCTCGCGGGCGGCCGGGACTCGTCTTCCTTGGCGGCGGCTTCGGGCGGGCCGGGCAGGGAAAGATCCCGATCTTCGGCCGGGCCTCTCTGTTCCTTCCCGGTCTCGCCGTCCTGGGTGGACGACTCCGGCCCCGCCGCGACCGCCCGGCCTCTCGGTTCCTTCCCGGACTCGGCGTCCCGGGCGGACGGCTCCGGCCTCGCCTCGG
This sequence comes from Candidatus Eiseniibacteriota bacterium, assembly GCA_963833505.1. Taxonomy (GTDB): domain Bacteria; phylum Eisenbacteria; class RBG-16-71-46; order CAIMUX01; family CAIMUX01; genus CAWHYG01. The sequence goes on from CAWHYG010000006.1 coordinate 547,827, forward strand.
CGACTCGCGCCGCGACCGCTTCGACCGCCTGGATGACTTCCAGAAGCGATTCCTCGAGCGTGCGCAGGCGCCCCTCGACCGCCTCCGGGGCCCGCGTCGCGCCGGAAAGGGAAATCGCCGGATTCGGCCGGCGCGTTTCCGCGACCGGCTCCGGCGCCGGAAGGTGGAGGGTGGGATCCGCCCGCTCCGGAGTCCCGGCCGCGATGGGCACCGGCGTGGCCGGGTCCGGCACGCGCAAGTCCGCCGCAGGATCCTTCACGCGCGGAATCGCGGCGGACGCCGAAGCTGCCGGAGTCGTGGTTCGGACGCGCTTCCGGCCTCGGATCGAGGCCGCGATCGCGGCCCCGCCGGCCAGGAGGCTCAGGACCAATCCCGGGATCGTCCATGGAACGGCGGCCTGTCGGGCCGCAGGCGCATGCCGCGACGCCTCCAGCGCGATCAGTCCCGCACGCGCCGTCTCGATCTGCTCGAGCAGGCGCTCGTTCTGCTCCGGAAACAGCGGATCCGGAGGGACCGATCCCACGACCCGTCCTTCCGGAGCGCCGGCGGATCGAGCCGGGCCTCGCTCCGAAGCCGGACCGGCCGGAGATCCCGCGACCGACACCGCGCTCGCGGCCGGCCGGAGCGGATTCGGAGCAGCGCTCCGCGATGGAGAAACCGCCCGAGAGGCCGCGATCCCTGCGGGCAGCGCGATCGCCAGCAGGAGCCAGCTCCAGGCGCGGCCCCGCGAACCGGCCGCGGCCCGGCGTCCCGAAACCTGCCTGATCGCTCTTGACATGGGATTCCTTCCCCGGACCTTCAGGCCCGCACGTCGAGATGCTGGCCCCGGTCCTCCTCTTCCGCACCGGATCCCTCGGGATCCACCGGAGCCTCCTCGCCGTCCTCTGCCCCCGGGCGCGCCGGACCCGTCTTCCGCTCGCCGTCCGGATCGGGCGCGTGATTCGGAACCTTCTCCTCCGCGCCCGGCTTCTCCTCCCGATCGTCCGCCTGCCGCTCCAGGTCGTGCGCGAAATGGCGCCTCTTCTGATCCTGCCGGCGGGCCGCCTCCTGGACACGTTCCATGGCCTGGGCTTGAGCCAGGACCTGCTTGATGGAGTCGACCTCGGGCATGCCCGCCTCCCGCCCGGCGTCAGGCCAGGGCGCGGCCCAACCGGCCTTTCAGCCGGAGAATGGCCTTGGTGTGGATCTGCGAGACGCGCGACTCGGAGATCTGCAGCGCTTCGCCGATCTCCTTCAGCGTCATCTCCTCGTAGTAGTACAGCGCCACGACGAGGCGCTCTTGTTCGGTCAGACCGTTGATCATCTCGAGCAGGACGCGGCGGAACTCCTCCTCCTCGATCCGGGAGAGGGAATCCGCCGTCGACTTGTCTTCGATCATTTCCGCCAGCCCGGCCAGGTCGTGCTCGTCGTCGACCTGAAGGGTCTGGTCGAGCGAGAGCAGCGCGGTGCCGCGCACCTCCTCGAGGAGCCGGACGAACTCGTGCAGGGAGAGGCCCATGGCGTCGGCCATCTCCTGCTCGGACGCGGCCCGGCCGAGCCTCTGGTCCAGCGCGGAACAGACCCGCTCGATCTCGCGGGCCTTGCGACGGGTCGTTCGCGAAGCCCAGTCAAGCGAGCGCAGCTCGTCCAGCACCGCGCCCTTGATCCGCCAGATGGCGTAGGTCTCGAACTTGGTGCCGCGCCCCTCGTCGTATTTCTCCATGGCATCGAAGAGCCCGATCAGCGCGGTGTTGGTCAGGTCCCCTCTTTCAATCGACTTGGGCAGACCGGAGGCGATCTTGTCCACGACGTACTTGACCAGAGGGAAGTACCGGCGAAGGGCCTCGTCCTTGCTGACGGGACTCGCGACGGTGTTCGCCGCGACGACGGGTTCGGGCGCCTTCAAGGCTGCTTGGGTCGTGGGCATCTCTCCTCCGTTGCATGGCCGCTGGCTCGGCGGCCGGGTCTCGGCCGCTCTCCGATCCGGTCAATGCGGTCAGCTCGCGCCGGCCGGCGCAGCCTCCGCGCGATTCATCTCAGGCCGCCTTCTTCGTCGGCCGTTGCTCCTCGCGGGCGGGCGGCGCCGGCCGGGGCGCCTGGCGTTCCGCCCTCTTCAGCTCGTGCTCGGCCAGGCCGCGAAGGAGGGATTTCCCGATGAGATCCCCCCCGACCCGGACGAAGCCGAAGACCACCACCGCCGCCACCACGCTGCGCAGAGCCAGGACCAGAGGGGACAGCTCCTGCATGGCGCCGGCCAGGCCGACCAGAAGAGCGGTCCCGAGGGCCAGGGCCGTGGCGAGCCGTTCGATCACCTGTTCCATGTCCACTCCTCTCGCCGGCGAGGCGGCAAGCTATTCGTCGCCGTTCGCGACCTTGAGAAAGAAACCGTCTTCAGGAGCCTCGAAGTCCTCTTCCCGAGGATCGGGCGCGCCCGGCACGACCAGGAGGCGGGAGGCCAGATTCTCGATGCAGGCCGCGGCCGGGCTCTGCGGGAAAGCCCTGAGCAGCGGTTCCTGCATGCGCACGGCGCGGCCGACCGCGCCGTCCAGGAAGACGTGACCCAGGTACTCCGGGCAGAGTCCGAGGAATCGCTCGGCCACCATCCGGATCCGCCGCTCGGTCTCGCGGCCCTCCTCGACCGTCGTGGTCATGTTGACGAGGAGGCCGGGACGGTTTCGCATGCGTCCCCGGCTCAGAACCTTGAGGGTGGCGTAGGCGTCGCTGAACGCGGTCGGCTCGGGCGTGGTCACGACCACGATCTGATCGGCCGCCCGCGCGAAATGGATCGTCTGGCGCCCGATGCCCGAGCCGGTGTCCAGCACGATGATCTCCGAGCCCTGCTCGATCCGGCTCAGCTCGCGAAGGAGCTTCTCGCGCCGGAAGTCGTCGAGATCCGCCAGCTCCTCCACGCCCGATCCGGCGGGAAGAAGCCGCACGCCGTCCGCGGTGGAGAGCAGGACCTCGTCGATGGAAGCGCGGCCCAGGACGACGTCCCCGAGATTCTTCTGGGGCACCACCCCGAGCAGGAGATCGACGTTGGCCAGCGACAGGTCGCCGTCCACCAGGAGGACCTTCTTTCCGCGGCGGGCGAAGGCGATCGCGAGATTGGCGGCCACCGAGGTCTTGCCCACGCCCCCCTTGCCGCTGGTCACGGCGATGGAACGCGTTCGCGGGCGTCCCGGCGGCTCCTCCGCGGCGGCTCGGGGTCCCGGCCTCCGCGCGGCGGCCATCGTGCGGGTCTCGCCGGGCCCGCCCGTTCCGCCCTGGACGAGCCGCAGGGTCCGAAGCCTAGCGGCCTGATCCGACATCTTCGCCTCCCCCCACCAGGCCGTCGGTCAGCGCCCCGACGGTGGCCTCTTCCAGGTCATCCGGCACTTCCTGTCCCGTGCCCAGCCAGGAGACCGGGCGCCGGGCCTTGAGCGCGGTCGTGAAGGCGCCTCCTCGTCCGGTCGCCTCGTCGATCTTGGTGAAGAGCAAATGGCCGATCGGCAGGATGGAAAACGCCTCCAGGGCCAGAGCCAGATCCCGGGCCCGGCTGTTCGCGGCGAGGACCAGGTGCACGTCGAGGTCCGGGCAGGCCGCGAGGAGCTGATGGATCTCCCGGATCCCGCCGGGATCGCGCGGCGACCGCCCGGACGTGTCAACCAGGACGAGATCGGCCGAGGCGAGACGCCCCTCGAGCAGCCAGCGCATCTCCGCCGCGGACGCGACCGTTTCGAACGGAAGCCCCATCAGGGCCGCATAGCTCGCGAGATGCTGGGCTCCGAAGACGCGATAGGCGTCGGTGGAGACCAGGGCCACCGAAAGGCCGAGCTGGAACGCGGCGTGCCCCGCGATCTTCGCCGCCGTGGTCGTCTTGCCGACGCCGGTCGGGCCGACCAGGGTCAGGACGCGACGAGGCTGGCCCGGCCGGACCGTTCCGCCGGTCGTGACCAGGCTCTGCAGCAGCGACAGAACCTCTTCCGGCGAGGTCGGCGTGAACTGGCCGGGCAGCGGAACGCTTCCCATCTTCTGCAGGATCTGGAACGCCAGAATGCCCGTCGACCTCGGCGTCGGTGAGATCGAAGTAGAGCTGCCGGAGCGGGATCGGCACCGCGGAGAAATGATCCGAACGCACGAGCCGGCTCAACTGCGAAATCCGTTCGTGAAGCTCCTCGCGCTCGGCGGCGCCGGCCGGCTCGGTCTCGCGAACCGGCAGGGGCGAGGGCGGGATCGATGCGGCGCCGAACGCCGGCGCGAACGCCGCCGGGCGGACGTTCCGGGAACCGACGTCGCCTCGGGGAGGCGCGGACAGGATGCCGAGCGTCGGCGCCTTGCCCTGGCGGACGCCGGCGGTTCCGGCGACGGGCGCGCGGGAGCCGGATCCGGCGGAGGACGCGAGCCCGGCGCGAACGGGCGCCGCGTGGGCGACCGCCGCTCCGGGAACGGGCGCCGCGTTGGCGCGCACGCTGGCGATCCCGGGGCGCGAGGCGGCTCGGCCTTCCTCTGCGCGCGGGCGGACGAAATCGCGCTCCTCTGCCGTCTCCGGCGAGAGCGCAGCGAGAACCGTGATTCCGCCCGACGGGCCGCGGGCGCCGGTTTCGAGGATGACCGCGTCCGGACCCATCTCTCCGCGGATCCGGTCGAGCGCCTCCTGGAGGCTTCCGGCTTCAAACTTCTTGATGTGCATATTCCGCCTTCACGGTGGCGACGGTCTTGACGGTTCCGGCCGCGAGAACCTCGCCGTAGGAGAGGACGGCCACGTGCGGCAGCGCCCGCTCCAGGAACGCGCGCAGATAGGGCCGCAGATAGGGCGAGCAGAGGATGGCGGGCTGCGCCGTCTGCGCCAGGGATTGATGCACCGCCTCGGAGACGTGCTCGAGGATCCGGCGGGAGACGTCGGGCGCGAGGGCGAGATGGCTGCCTCCCTCCCCCGGTCGCACCGACTGGATCAGCTCCTGTTCGAGGGCCGGCTCGATCGAAACGACGGCCAGACTGCCCTTGGAATCCCGGAACTGCTGCGTGATGGCGCGGCCGAGCGATTCGCGCACCCGCTCGACCAGCGTGTCCAGGTCCTTGGTCACGGGAGCGTGGTCGGCCAGCGCCTCCAGGATCGTGACCATGTCGCGGATGGAAACGCGCTCGCGGAGCAGACGCTGGAGCACCTTTTGCACGCCTCCGACCGAGATGTGGGCCGGGATCAGCTCGTCCACCACCGCCGGGTTCCGCTGCTTGACCTGGTCGATGATGGTCTGGACTTCCTGGCGCCCGAGGATCTCGGCGGCGTGCGCCCGGATCGTCTCGGCCAGATGCGTCGCCATCACCGCGGCCGGCTCCACCACCGTGTAGCCTGCGATCTCGGCGTCGGCGCGCCGTTCCGGCAGGATCCAGACCGCGTCCAGGCCGAAGACCGGCTCCTTCGTTTCGATTCCGTCGATCGGGATCGCGCCCGCGCCGGGCGACATCGCGAGGAACTGGCCCATCTGGATCTCGCCGCGGGCGACTTCCACGCCCTTCAGGAGGATCACGTAGGCCTCTCCGGGCAGGCGGATGTTGTCGCGGACCCGCACTGGCGGCACCAGGAGTCCGAGGTCGGTGGCGCACTGGCGGCGGAGGAGGGTGATCCGCTTCAGGAGGTCGCCTCCGTCGCGGTTGTCGTCGGCCAGGGGAATGAGCCCGAATCCGATCTCCAGCTCGATCGGATCGATCGCCAGAAGGCGTTCGACCTTCTCGGGAACTCCGGCGGTCTTGGCGCGCTCCGCCTGCACGGCCTGGCGCCCTTCGCGCTCGCGGTTCCGGCGCGCGGTCAGGCCCGCCGCCACCGAGACCGCGCCCAGCACCAGGAAGGGAATCGCCGGCAGTCCCGGCACCAGGCCGAGCATGATCAGGATGGCGCCCGCGACCAGAGGAGCGCGCGGCTCGCGGAAGAGCTGGGTCCCGAGCTCGGTGCTCAGGGCTCCCTGCCCGTCGGACCGGGTGATCAGGATGCCGGAAGCGGTCGAGACGACCAGGGCGGGAATCTGCGCCACCAGCCCGTCGCCCACCGTGAGCAGGGTATAGGTGCGAAGGGCGTCGGCCATCGACATCCCGTGCTGGATGACCCCGATGATGAACCCGCCGAGGATGTTGATCGCCACGATGATCAGGGACGCCACGGCCTCGCCCCGGACGAACTTGGCCGCGCCGTCCATGGCCCCGTAGAAGTCGGCCTGCCGCGAGATCTCCTGGCGCCGGCTCCGGGCCTCGTGCTCGTCGATCAGCCCGGCGTTGAGGTCGGCGTCGATCGCCATTCTGGCGGCCGGGCATGGCGTCCAAGGTGAAGCGCGCCGCCACCTCGGCGATGCGCCCCGCGCCCTTGGTGATGACCACGAACTGGATGATCGAAAGGATGAGGAAGGCGATGATGCCGACCGCGAAGTTCCCCCCGACCACGAAATTGCCGAAGGCCTCGATGACGTGGCCGCCGTAGCCCTGGAGCAGGATCGTCCGCGTCGCGGCCACGTTCAGCGCGAGCCGGTAGAGCGTGGCGAGCAGGAGCAGGGTCGGGAAGACGTTGAAGCTGAGCGGCTGGCGGATGTAGACGGTCACGAGCAGGATGGTGAGGGCAAGCGCCAGGTCGAGAACGAGGAGGCCGTCCAGCATCCAGGCCGGCACGGGCAGGATCATGACCGACAGGATGAGCAGGACCACGCCGGCCACGGCCACGTCGTTCACGTTGCGCGGTCTGGTCCGGGCCGCCTCAGCCATGACGGCGGGACCTTCCGGGCCGGAGCGATCGGCGGGACAGGCGGGCCGCGCCCTCCATCAGCGCCCCGCCGCTCACCAGGCCCCTCGCGCGGCTTGCTGGCGCAGCCGCCACACATGGGCGAGAACCTGCGCCACGGCCCGGTAGAGGGAAAGCGGGATCGGCTTGCCCAGGCGCGCTTCCTTGAAGAGCAGCCGCGCCAGGGGTGGATCCTCGACGATGGGGACGCCATGGGCACGGGCGATCTCCTTGATCCGCTCGGCCAGCTTCCGCTTCCCCATGGCCACGACGTGCGGCGCCGTCATCTCCACGCGGTCGTAGCGGAGCGCCACCGCCAGGTGGATGGGGTTGGCGATGACGACGTCGGCATTGGGAACGTCGGCCATCATGCGGCGGCGCGCGGTCAGGCGCTGGAGCAGACGCACCCGGGCCTTGACCTTGGGATCCCCTTCCGTCTGCTTCTGCTCTTCTTCCACCTCCTGCCGGCTCATCCGGATCGAGCGCTCGAATTCCCATCGCTGATAGCCGTAATCGAGGACCGCGAGGAGGAGCAGGGCGCAGCCGACCCGAAGGCCGAGCCGGACCGTGGCCGCCCCGATCCGCTGGAGCAGGACGCCTCCGTCGGCGCCTTCCAGCGGAATGAGGCGCGCGAGGTCCCCGGAAACGGTGAACCAGGCGGTGAAGCCGATGATCAGGATCTTGAGGACGGCCTTGAGCAGTTCGGTCAGCGAGCGCAGCGAGAACATCCGCTGGATGCCTTCGACCGGATTGAGCACCGACCAGCGCGGCGAGAGAGGACGGGCCGAAAGCGTGAAACCGACCTGGGCGAAGTTGGACGCGAGGCCCACGCCGGTCAGGACCAGGAGGAGAGGCAGGAGCATGGTCGCCATCTCGCGGGCGACAACCTGGAACAGGTCTGAGACCTGCGCGGGGCTCCCGGGCAGCGGTCCCCCACCCGAGAGGAACGAGCGCATCAGCTCGGCCAGATGACGGAAAAGGCCGCCTCCGAGCGCCGACAAGGCGCCGATGCCGGCCAGAAGAGCCAGGGAGCTCGTCAGCTCGTGCGAACGCGCGACCTTCCCTTCGCGGCGGGCTTCTTCCCGCCGTTTCGGGGTGGCGCGCTCCGACCGTTCTCCGTAGGTCTCCGGTGGCACCTGGGCTCCGCCTCGATTCCTGCGTTTCTACCGGCGAGTCGCCCTCCGGCCCGTCCGAGGGGACGCGGTCCTCGCCGCCCCCGGACCGGTCGGCTCTGGCCGGATTTCCGGGGACAAGCGCGTTTTGCAACCTACATGCCACCCATCAGGGTGAGGATCTGGCCCTCCATACGGCCGAAGTGCCAGGCGAGGAGCTGGGCGAAAAGTGGCGCTGTGACAACAAGAAGGACCAGTCCGACCCCGATCTTGACCGGGATCCCGATGATGAAGACGTTCATTTGGGGCACGGCGCGGGCGACAAATCCCAAGGCGGCATCGGTCAGAAACAAGGCGCCCAGGATCGGGGCCCCGACCTGGATCGCGGTCAGAAAGACCGTCCCGGCCATCGGCACCAGCGCCGCGGCGAGGGCGTTCAAGGGGAGGCCGCCGCCCGGCGGCAACCGCGTGAGGGACGCGGCCAGGGCCCGCAGCAGGAAGTGGTGGCCGTCGGCCAGAAGGAAGAGGAGGACGGCGAAGAGCCCTTCGAAATCCCCGATCATCGAGACCTGTTCGGAGGAGTTCGGATCGAAGACGCTCGCGATCGAGAGGCCCATTTGGATCCCGATCATGGATCCGGCCATCTGGACCCCGGCAAAGACGAGCGACGCGACCAGCCCGAGAGCCGCCCCGAGGAGGACCTCCCGCGCCATCATGAGCGCGAAGCCGAGCAGGGTCCGCTCGAGCACCCAGCCGTGCGCGTCCACCGTCGGAAAGAGCGCGAAGGCCGTCGCCAGCGCCGCCAGAGCCTTGACCGGCGCCGGAATCCGCTTGTCGCTCAGGAGCGGTCCGACGCCGAAAAAGGACAGGCATCGGACGAAGACCAGAAGGAAGGTCTCGAGCTGATCGTTGGAGGGCATGCGTCACCCGCCGGAGGCGTCCGGCCGGCCGCCCGCCGGGCCACCCGCCAAGCATCCCCAGCCGCCGGATGGCGCCGCTTCTCCGCGCCCGGCTCGGATGGCCGCGTCCGCGCTCACTGCACCTGGGCGATCCGCCCGAAGATCTCGGTCGCGTAGCGGATCATTCTGGTTGAGCATCCAGGGCAGGAAGAGAAAGAGTGACAGCACGACCGCGAGGACCTTCGGAATGAAGCTCAGGGTCATTTCCTGGATCTGGGTCACGGCCTGGAAGATGGAGATGATGAGGCCGGCCACCAGCCCGAAGAGCAGCATCGGAGCCGAGAGAAGCACGGCCATCCAGAGGGCCTTCTGAAAGAGGGCGACCGCGTCGGCGGCGTTCATCGGACCTCCTGACTCAACGGAACCCGGCCACGAGCGAGCGGATCACCAGGTTCCACCCGTCGACCAGCACGAACAGCAGGATCTTGAAAGGCAGGGAGATCATGGCCGGAGGCAGCATGAGCATCCCCATCGACATCAGGACCGAGGCGATCACCAGATCGATGATGAGAAACGGCAGGTAGAGCATGAATCCGATCTCGAAGGCGGTCTTGAGCTCGGAGATCATGAAGGCGGGCGTGATCACGGTCATGGGCAGGTCGGCCGGAGTGTCCGGCCGCGGCTGCCGCGAGAGCTGGACGAAGAGCGCCAGGTCCTTCTCCCGGGTCTGGCGCAGCATGAAATCGCGGACCGGCTTCGCGCCCGTCTTGAGCGCGTCCAGGCTCGTCATCTGTCCGTTCATGTAGGGCTGGACCGCCGTCGTGTTCACCGCCTGGATGGTCGGCCCCATCACGAAGAAGGTCAGGAAAAGCGCCAGACCGAGCAGCACCTGGTTGGGCGGCATCTGCGGCGTGCTCATGGCCTGCCGGAGAAACGACAACACGACCACGATCCGCGCGAAGGACGTCAACATGAGAAGGATGGCCGGCACCAGGGAGAGGACGGTCAGGAGCAGGATGATCTGCAGCGTCGTCGCCATCTCCTTGGGACCGCCCCCTTCCACCGCCACCTTGAGCGTCGGATCGGCCAGCGCCGGAGCCGCCACGGCCGCGAGGAAGAGGCACGCCAGCCCGAAGGCCAGCGTCGTGTGCCGGCGGCCGGTCACGCGCGACCCGCTTCGAGGTCCGCCAGAGACGGATAGCGTTTGCGCAGCGACGCCAGGCGGCGCGTCAGCTCTCCTTCGAACGCCTTCTCCGCCGGCGGCTCCTCCGGAGTCTGCGGATTCTGAGCGCTCGGCGAAGTCGTCGGTGGAGTCGCCGGCGGCGCGTCGGAAAACAGCGGATTCAGCGGCGGAGCCGCCTGCGGCTCTTCCGGAGCCTCTGGGCCTTGCGATCGCGTCGGCGGCGGAGTGGTCGACGGAGTCTCCGGCGCCGCGGAGCGCTGCAGGCGGCGGCCCGAAGGTCTCCGGATCAGGCTCGCGAGGAGCCCGCGCGAACCGCTCGTTTCCCGCGACGAGCCGGGCCCGAGGTCATACGCCGGGGGACCCGCGGTATCAGCCGGATCGGGCATCAGAGGACTCTCCGGCCGCCCGAGATCGGCGACGGGCCGGATCCCTTGCGGGGAAATGCCGACCAGGAGCGTCCGGCCCATCACCTCGACCACGGCGAGGGAAAGCCGCGGGCCCACCGCCCGCTGGCTCAGGAGCCGGATCTGGTCGGCGCGAGCGCCGCCCGTGAAAGCGCCCCCCCACCGGCGCGCGAACCGCTGGAGAACAAGGATGAGCCCGATCACGACGACCAGGGAGATCAGCAGCTTGAGCCCCATGAGCCCTCCGCCGGGAAGGAGGGACGGAGCGGCCTCCGCGTGTCCGCCGGCGGAGCCCCAGCCCGCCGCCGTCGGCGACGCCGGGGGTGCCGGAGACGCCGGAGACGTCCCGGACGCCGGAAACGCGGGAGACGCCGGGTCCGCGATCGGGGCGGAAACGGCCGCCACGAGCAGGAGCAGGCCGGCGATCGCCGGAAGGATGATGCGGCGGGCTCCCCCCGGCGTGATGACGCCCCGCGCGTCTCTCATGCCAGGCTCTTCACGCGGTCGCGAGGCGACAAGAGGTTGGTGACGCGGACCCCGAAGTGCTCGTCGACCACCACGACCTCGCCCTGGGCGACCATCCGGCCGTTGATGAAGACGTCGACCGGCTCGCCGGCCAGCTTGTCCAGCTCGACGACCGTGCCGGGACCGCACTCGAGGATCTCCTTGACCAGCATCTTGGTCCGTCCCAGCTCGACCGAGATCGGAAGCTCCACGTCGAGGAGGACCTCGATGCCCCCCTTGCCCTGCGGCCCGGCATCCTCGAGCTGCCCGAACTGGATGGGATGCGCCTTCGCTTCCGAGCGCGGCGAGGCGGGATCGGCGGGGCCGCTCCCCGCCGGCGGGGCGCCGGGACCATCCGCTTCCGGAACGCCGATCGGCACGTCCTCCATCGGGTCGTCCGCCGGCTCCGTGGCGTCCGCCCGGGCATCCACTCCATCCCCAGACGGGAAGGCTCCCGACTCCAGGCCGACCGAAGTCTCCGCCGCCGCCGCGCCCGAGGCCCGATCCGCGGATCCCGCGGCGCCGACCACGGCGTCGTATTCGTCCCCCAGGATCTTCTTCAGCTCCTGGTCGCTGGCGTCGCCCGGAGTTCCGCCGGCCGGCGCCTCTCCGGAATCCGCCTTCTCCTCAGGGATCTCTTCAGGACTCATCCTCGAGGCCTCCTTCGCCCATCGCGGTCTCCAGACGCACCGCGCGATTCCGTCCGGTGAGGCCGGGCCGTCCCCGGGCCTTGCGTTCATTGCCGACGAACACGTCGATCGGATCGTTCATCCGCCGGTCGAGTCGAAGGACGTCTCCCGGCTGCAGGCGGAGAAAATCCGCCACGGTGAGGCTCGCCGAGCCGAGCTGCGCCGCGACCGTGAGGGCGCTGTCCGCCAGGCGCGCTCCGATCCATCTCGGCCCTTCTTCCACCACGCGCCGGTTGCCGCCCAGAAGCGCCTGCCGGCTCGAGATCTTCGGGATGATCGGCTCGATGGCGAGGTAGGGGTAACAGAGCGAGAGGATCCCGGCCACGGCTCCGATCCGGAGTTCGAAGCTGATCAGGATCACGGTCTCGGTGTTGGGCAGAAGCTGCAGCATCTGCGGGTTCTTCATCAGATCCTGCAGCTTCGGCCGGAAGGTCCCGATCCGCTCCCAGGAGGAGCTGAGGACGGCGAGGCCCTGCTGCACCAGCTTGGTCACGACGGCGGTTTCGATCGTGGTCAGATCCCGGTTCAGGCCGCTCTCCGACCCGAGACCGCCGAACAGCCGCTCGATCATCATGAGGATGAGGGCCGGGCTCATCTCGAGCACGCCGCTTCCCTCCAGCGGCTCCATGCTGAAGACGAAGAGAGCGGTGGAGCTCGGCAGCGAGAGGATGTATTCGCCGTAGGTCAACTGGTCGGAAGAAACGATGTCGATGTCCACGATGTTGCGGAGATAGCCCGACAGGGTGTTGCCGAACTGGCGGGCGAAGGCCTCGTGGATGGTCTGGAAGAAACGGAGCTGTTCCTTCGAGACCCGGTTGGGCCGCCGGAAGTCATAGGGCAGGATCGAACCGAGAGCGATGAGATCCTCGGAGGCCGCCTGCGTGGCGGCGGCAGCCGGTTCCGGCTCCACCACTCCGAGCAGGGCGTCGATCTCTTCTTGCGAAAGGATGTTGGCCACGGCGTCGACTCCGATGCTCTGGGCCCGGGTTCCCGCCGGTCCTTCCGGCGGATCCTCTCCGGTGCTACTGGACGACGTACTCCGTGAAGAAGAGGTTGCTGACCTTGCCCGCGCCGACGATCTCGTTCAGCTCGGAGACGATCGACTGGCGCATCTCCTCCTTGGCGACGGGATCGGTCAGCTCTTCCAGCGTGCGGGCCGACAGGTCACGAATGAGCAGATCGCGGACCTGCGCGTCCCGCAGTCCCAGGTCCTTCAGGACCTTGGGGTCGTGCGTTTCAATGGCCGCGGACACCTTCAGGTAGCGCCGCCCGCCGGTGCCGGCCGGGTTGATCACGAGGTCGGCGACGGTGATGATCTCTCCCGGCTTGGTCTCCTTGGTCGCGGGAGCGGGAGCGGCGGCGACCGGCGTCTTCCCCATCCGATAGATCCTGGGCGCGATCACGTCGGTGACGAGGAAGATGGCTCCGACGGCCAGCGCCGCCAGGATTCCGCCCAAGATCGAGTATCGGACCACGACGGGCGGAATCAGCGGACCGCGGGGCGCGGATGGCGCGGCTCCCTCCTCCGGCGGGACCTCGGGTTCGGCTTCGACTGCGGCGTTCTCGTCGACCATGCTCTCCTCCGCTTTCTCTCCGGCGCCTGGCGGATCCGGCCGCCGGTCGCCCCTGTCGCTGCGCCCGCCGCCGGTGGCTTCCGGCGGCGGGCGGCTCCGGTTACTGCTTCAGGTTGATCAGATCGTTCAAGATGGCATCGCTCGTCGTGATGACCTTGGCGCTGGCCTGGAAGCCGCGCTGCGCCAGGATCATGTTGGTGAATTCGCGCGACAGATCGACGTTGGACTGTTCCAGTTCACCGCTGTAGACGGTGGACTGGACGGCGCCGCCGGCCATTCCGACCAGCGGCTTTCCCGAGTTGACGGAGCTCTGGTAGAGGTTGTCGCCGTTCTGCACCAGCCCGGTCGGGTTGACGAACTGCGCCAGGGCGACCTTGCCGATCGGGTGCGTCACGCCGTTGGAGAAGACGCTGGTCACCGTCCCGGTCTGGTCGATGCTGAAACTGACCGCGGTGCCCTTGCTGAACCCGTCGCCGGTCGTTTCCAGCGTGGCCGGGCCCGATGACAGGGTCATCCCGGTGAAGGTTCCGGCCGTTCCCGCCGCCAGCGAGATGTTGAGCGGGGTCTTGGCGCCGGTCGTCGGGCTGATCGAGAGGTTTGTGGGAATGGTGTCCCCGGCTGCGTCATAGAAGAAGCCGTTGATCGAGCCGTCCGAGTTGAAGGTCACCTTCCCGCTGCCGCCGCTCAGGATCGGAGTCGATCCGTCGTCGACGGTGGCCTTCCAGGTGAACTGGTTGACGCCGAGCGACCGGGTCAGGTCGAGGTGCACGACGTGGCTGAATCCGAGGGAGTCGTAGACCGTGGTGTCCTCGCCGAAGACGCTGGCGTTCCGGGCCGCCTGGGTCTGTGTCATCGCGGCGAGGCCGTTGAAGTCGTCGCGTGGGCGCTGGGTCGCGTCCTGCCCCTGGATGACGAGACCGGTGACTTCGCCGGTCTTGCCCAGGCTGTCCGGAGTCTGAAGCTGGATGCGGCCGCTGGAGTCGATCTGGGCCGTGATCCCGGAGATCCCCTGCACGCCGTTGAGGACGGTCTGGATCTTGTTGAGCAGATCATTCACCGTCGTCCCCGCTCCCACCGCCAGGCTGCCCGAGACCGGGGTGCCGCCCACGCTCGCGCTGAAGCTGATCGTGTCACCGGGGCTCAGGAGGTCGACGACCCCGGCCGGATCCGCCTTCAGGTTGTCGAGGGTGTCGGTCGCCTTGGCCGGAAGCCCGGTCGCGCCGTAGAAGATGGCTGACTGGGCGTGGGTGCCTTCCGGCTGGGAGTCGGCGTCCAGGTTGCCCCGGTACGTGATCTCGGTCGTCGCCTTGGCCGGCTCGACCTCGTCCAGCGGGAGCTTGAGCGTGCCGGGAAGGCTGGAGTACGTGCCGCTGGCGCTGTCGTAGGTGTAGCCCTGGAGGGTGAATCCGTTCGCGGGGTTGACGAGCTGACCCGATCCATCGAGCTGGAAGGACCCGTTGCGCGTGTAGTACTGGGACGCGCCGTCGGACATGACGAAGAACGAGTTCCCCTGGATGGCCAGGTCGGTGTCGACTCCGGTCTGCTCCAGGCTTCCCTGGGTGAACATGGGATCGATGGTCCCGAGGCTCGCGCCCGTGCCCACCTGCATCGGGTTGGATCCCCCGAGGTTCCCTTCCGGCGCGCCGGCCCCCTTGAGGAGCTGGCTCATGGTTTCTTCAAAGGTCACCCGGGACGCCTTGTAGCCGATGGTGTTGGCGTTGGCCACGTTGTTCCCGATGACGTCCATCTGGGTCACGTTGATGGAGAGTCCTGAGACTCCCGAAAAGAGCGAACGCATCATGGCAGCCGATTCCTCCTGCGCCGCCGCCGGACCGCTTCAATCGTTCCGCGGTCCCCGGCCTCCTCCGTGGAGGCCCAGCCGTCCCTGACCGGCAATCACCGGGATCAAAGGACGACGGCGCTGTCAATGTTCGTGAAGACGCTCTCCTTCGCCTGGTCGCCCGCCATCGCGGTCACCACCGTGCGCGAAGGAACATGGACCACGTAGGCCAGCGACGGCGAAAGCACGAGCGAGTCCCGCCCTCCTTTCGACGCCGCCAGATCCACCGCGCGCCCGAGGCGCGTGAGGTCGCCCGGCGAGAGCTGGATGCCCCGCGCGCGGATGCGCTCGGCGGCGTGGCCTGAAAACCGGACCGGCGCGGACGTCCCTATCGCTTCGTCGAGGGTCCGGGCGAAGGCGCCCGTTTCCTGACCGGTCAGGGAAGAAGTCCGGCCGCCCGGCGTCGTACCCGTTCCGGCCAGGCCGGGGGAGACTCGAAGCGGCGCCGATCCGTTCACGCTGCTCATCCTTGATCACCTCCTTCCTGTTGTTCGCGGTTCCCGTTGCCTCAAGAGCCGGCCTCCCGTCCCGCGGGCGGGATCTCCCGGAGGAGATCGCGCCCGCGTTCCAGTTCCACCGGCCTACTGCGCCGTCACCTCGGTGACGTTCGCCAACGGCACCTCCTGATCTCCCACGAGGAGATAGGCGGCGCCGTTCTGATAGCTGACTCCCGTGACGGTTCCGGCCACGTCGGTCGAGGCCGTGACGGGCAAGCCGTTCGCGTCCGTGGCCGTGACCTGGTAGGTGTAGGTGCCCGCCGGTTGCGCGGTCCCGGCGTTGTCGCGCCCATCCCAGGCCACGTTGTTGGAGCCCTGCGCCCCCGCCGCGGAGGCGATGGTGCGAACCACCTGCCCGGACGAATTGGAGATGGCGATCGTGACCGACTGGGCCTGCTGCGCCAGGCTGTACTGGAGGGACGCCGATCCACCCGCGGCGAGCGAAACGCTGTTGCCGGAGGCCTGGATCTTGCGCCCGATCAGGCCGGCCGCGGCCGAGTTGCTCATGGTCTGCGTCAGGCCCATCGACTGGCTGAAGGCCTCGTTCAGGTTCTGCATCTGCTCGAGCGAGCTGAACTGCGCGAGCTGCGACAGAAAGGTCGTGTCGTCCATCGGATTCAGCGGATCCTGGTTCTGCATCTGCGTGATGAGAAGCTTGAGGAAGTCGTCCTTGCTGACGTCGGTGGTCCCGGTGGACGCCGTCGTGCTCTGCGCGGCCGCCTGACTGGCGCTGGTCGTTCCGGTGATTTCCATGACTGATTCTCCTTTCGCTGACATGGGCCGATCAGGCCCAGGCATCCACCTGGCCGGACCCGCGCCGTTCCACGCCACCCGATCCTCGCGGACGGGTCTGTCCCGTCCCGATGGAATCCACGTCTTTTGCGCCGTCCGCTCCGCTCCGGCCCGAACCCTGGCGGCCGTTTCCGCTCCCGGCTTCCGCCGGGGCGTTCCATCCGCCCGCTCCGGATCGCGAACCGCCGGCATGCCCGCCGGTCGCGGACGCGAAGGCCGGAGTGGCGGCCCGTTCCGTCGCGACGGTCGCGTCCGGGCCGCGGACCGGACCGGTCGCGCCGCTCGAGGCTCGGGATCCCGCGGCAGCGCCGGTCGTCTCCGGCGCGCGGGTGGCGGCGGACGGTCCACCGGCAGTCTTGAACGCGGCCGAACTCAGGCCCTGCCGGGACGCGGAAGCCGAAACCGCCGAGCTTGCGTCGGAGGCCGTCCGGAGGGCCGCAGGGGTCGCGCCCGGGGCCGATCCGATTCCGGCGGTCACCGCCTCGGTCATCGAGGCAGAGGTCGAGCCGGCGGCAACGGTTCCCCCCGGCGAAGCCGGGCCGGTGGCGCTTTCGATCTCGAGCGAGCGCAGGTTCAGCCCGGTGTCGCTCATCCCCTGTTTCAGGGCGCCGCTCATCTTCTCGATCAGCCCGCGGACGTCGGGACGATCGGAGATGATGCGGGCGGAAACCTGATCTCCGTCGACCTGGAGGCGAATCTGCAAAGACCCCAGCTCAGGCGGCCAGAGCTGGATCCGGGCCTCGTTCACGCCGTTCCTCATCAGCACGCGCAACGCGTGAGGGAGAACGGATGGGAAGTCCCGGAGCGCCACGCCCGAGGCGGGATCGGCCGGCGGCGCGGGGGCCGGAGCGGCGCTCGGACCGACAGCGGCCGCGACGGTCGCGGCCGGCGTCGACGGAGCGGCCGGAGCGCCCACCAGGGCGGCGACGATCCGGCGCGTCCCGGCGGGCTCAAAGGGTCCGTCTTCCGGCGACGGCGCCGTCCGGGAAGCCGCGGGCGAGGACGGCGTCGTTGCGGCCCGGGCGGGGCTTGGAGACGCCGAGATCACGAACACGGAAGCCGGACCTGCCGTCGCGTCCGCGATCGCGGCCGCCGAAATCGTGGTCGAACTCGTTGCCGAGGGCGCCGGCGCGGCGGTCGGGTTCGCATTCGCCTCCGGCGAAGCCGGGGACCGGTCCGAGATCACGCCTGCTGGGACGGCCGGGCTCGCAACCGAGGCTTCGCTCGCGGCCCGATCCGTCGCCGGCGCGTTCGTGCCCGTGGCGGTTGCGGCCGGATACGCCCGCTCCGCCCCGCCGGAACCGCCGGCGCTTCCCGCGTCCGCCGGGTCTGCGAACACGGAGGAGGCTGGATCCGATCCTGCGGCCGCCGCCAAGTCTGGAAGCGATGTAAGCTCGTCCGAATCCGCGAACGCCGTCTGGCCGGCGCGGACCTGCGGCGCGCCGGACGTCAACGCCGAGCGCTTGGGAGCACCGGATGCGGCGGCGGCCGGAACCGGCCCGGTCAGCACTCGGGCCGCTCCGGGCGCCGGCGCCCGGCTCTTCGGCGAGGATGCCGCCAAGCTCTTCGGCGAGGCGGGTGCCGTGGCCTTCGAAACCGATCCTTGCCGGACGTCGGATGGAGTTGCGGCCGGGACGCGTCGCTTCTGGACATTGGATGCGTCGGGCGCGGCAGACCGCTGATCCGGACCGGCGGGCGTCTCGTCCATTCGCGCCAGAGACTCCACCAGGGACAGCCGGGGCTTTGCGGCCGGTGTCTGCTTCGGCGTCTGCGCCGGCTTTGCCGCCGGAGTCTGCGCCGGCGTCTGAGCCGGGTTCGCGGCCGAAGTCTGCACCACCGTCTGCGCCGGCTTTGCCGCCGGAGTTTCCGCCGCAGCCGGCGCCGGCCGCGCTGTCGGAGTCTGGGCCGGGGCCGGCCTCAAGCTCGGCGCCGGCGTCACCACCAGCGACAGCTTTCCTTTCCGCGCAGCGGACGCGGCACCGTCCGGGTCTGCCGCCGGATGGACCATCCGGGAAGCCTGCGCCGTCCCGGTACCAACGCGCTGATCGGCGACCCCGGTCTCGTCTGCGGCGGCGGAGGACCGCGTCAGATCCGGCGCCGCCTCGGACTGGAGCATTCGGACCGCGCGAGCCGTCATCCGCGACGCGCGAGCGGAATCCGCGCCGCTCCCGGTTCCGGACCGGCCGGCAGCGCGACTGATTCCCGTGGGCTGGGGCTGGCCGGTCTCGGCGGTCGTCCCGGCGGTCTGCCCCGGCTCTCCGCCGGTCGCGGAAGGCACGACCCCGGCGGCGCCGCCGGCCCCGGGAGCGACACCCGCGGCATCGGTGGCTGGCGAGGCTGCTCCGTTCGGGCTCGTGAGCACGCCGGAGACCTCCGCGGGCGCGGTGCCGGTCCCGACCGGCGCGCTCCCGCGGTCATTCGGGTCGTCCGCATCCGCGGAGACGGGACCGGGCGCGTTCGGCGTCTCGCCCGGCGTCGCCGCTTGCCTGGCGGGTCCGGTCAAGGCGTCGAGCGTCGCGGCGAACCCGCCGGGGGCGTTGATCCCGTCGGTGACGGAACCCCCGATCCGGCGGCCTCTCCCCGGTGAAGAAACCCGACCGGACTGCGGGGCGGCGTTCGCCGGGGCCGGCACTGCCGCGGTCTGTGCCGTCAGAATCACTTCGGAGCTCATGTTCGTTCCATCTCCGCTCTCTTGGCTGTCGTCCCGGTTCTTCGCCTGGATCCGTCGGGCTGTTCGATCCGCGCCCGTCGAATCCCGGTTGTTCCGCTACCGTGTCGTTTCATTGGCCGGTCCGGGCGGCGCAGCCGGCGAGGGTGCGCCGCCCTTCGCCGGAACCGGCCCGGACTCGCCGATGGCGGCGAGAGTCAGCCGCGCCATTCGACCGGCATCGAGCTGGGCCATGACCTTGCTCGCCGCTCGGGCGTTCATCTTTCCGAGCAGCGCGGACACCGAGGCGTCATCCATGGCCGAGAGGATCCGCGCCGCCTCCAGCGGCTTCATGCCGGCCAGAAGCTTGGCCTGCTTGGCCAGTTCCTCTCCGCGGATCTCCCGCCGCGCCGCGCTCGCGCTGTCCAGGGCGGCGCGCATCCGCGCCAGCTCCTGCTTCTGCCCTTCGAGAAACGTCCGTTGCGTCTCCATCTGCGTCGACAGGGCGGCCAGCGAGTCCGCCGGCGCCGTCCGCGTCGAATCCGCGGCAGCGGACGCGGCCGGGGCCGGTTCCGCCTTGGCCGGCGGCCTGGCCCGTTCCTTGGCGCGGTTCATGGCGTCCTCGGCCCGGGCCTGGATGCGCGGGATGATCTCGCGCTGGGCCAGACCGGTCAGGAAAAGCGCCAGGACCACCATGACGGCGCCACCTCCGAACAGGATGGCCAGGAGCGACCCCGGCGTGACCAGGCGGGTCCGGACCGGAGACACCTCGGCCGTGGGGACGACAGCGTCCTTCGAATCGCTGTTCTCGGTTCGATCACCCGCCATGTCCGCCTCAGACCGCCTTCTTCATCTGATCGCGCCTGGATGCCGTCTCGTCGGTGGCCTTCTGCTCCTCCCGCAGGACGGCCCGAAGGAATTCGACATAGCGCCGTTCGCGCAGCTTCTCGACCGCCTGCGCGTCCCGCCGGGCGGTGAGGAGACGCGATCGTTCCGAGTCCACCGTGTCCCCGCTGCGCCGGAACCGTTCCTCGTCGTGGCCCAGAACGGCGCGCAGCCGGCGCCGTTCCGCGTCCCTTTCGAGCAGCTCACGCACGTCCACCACGGTGCCGGGCCGCGCCCGGCCGAGCGAACGGCGCCAGCTCTCCTCCGACCGGCGCCGCGCCAGCTCCGCCGCTTCCTTCTCGCGCAGCGCGCCGGCCAGCTCGATCTCGCGTTCGCGCACGGCCAGATCCCGCACGCGGGCGGCCGCTTCCAGGGGAAACCGGAACTTCTTCATCCGCGCTCCTCCGCTCGTCCTTTGAATCCGTTCACGCCGCCCGCCTCACGGCCGGCGTCCGCTCCGCTTCACGCCGCGGCCCCTCCGCGGCCGGGTTCCAAAACTGTTCCCGTCGCGACCTTCGGCCCGGCCGGCGCCTCGGTCCGCGAGGTGCCGGTGGCCAGGTCGATCAGCCAGGCGACGGTCTGTTCCCAAGGCGTTCCTTCGCCCGAGGCCTGCCGCAGGAATCGCAGGATGTCCGGGCGGCGATCGATCGCCGTGTCCAGAAGGGGATTGGTGCCGCGCACGTAGGCGCCGAGCTGGATCAGGTCCTCCGACTCGGCCCAGAGCGCCAGCCATTCGCGCACGCGCGCCGCCGCTTCCATCTGCCCCGGCCGCGCCACCTCCGGCATGACCCGGGAGACGCTCTCGAGCACGTCGACCGCGGGATAGTGGTTGTGGGTGGCCAGCCGGCGGGACAACACGATGTGGCCGTCCAGGACGGAGCGCGCCGCGTCCGCCACCGGATCATTCAGGTCGTCTCCCTCCACCAGCACGGTGTAGAGACCCGTGACCGACCCGCGCTCCGCCGTGCCGGCTCGTTCCAGAAGCTGCGGCAGGGCGGCGAAGACCGACGGCGTGTACCCCTTCGTCGTGGGCGGCTCGCCCGCGAGGAGACCGACCTCGCGCTGGGCCATGGCGAACCGGGTCAGCGAGTCCATCATGAGGAGGACCTGCCGTCCCAGGGATCGGAAGTGCTCGGCTACGCGCGTCGCGAGCAGGGCGGCCTTCACCCGGACGAGGGCCGGCTGCTCCGAGGTCGCCACCACCACGACCGAACGCCGCAGCCCTTCCAGCGTCAGATCGCGCTCGAGGAACTCCTTGACCTCGCGGCCCCGCTCGCCCACCAGGGCCACCACGCTGATCTCGGCTTCCGTCCGCCGGGCGATGGTCCCGAGGAGCACCGACTTGCCGACGCCGCTGCCCGCGAAGATCCCGATCCGCTGGCCCTTTCCGACGGAGAGAAGGCCGTCGATCGCGCGGATTCCGGTTCCGAGCGGCTCCTTGATGCGCTGGCGGCGAAGGGGATCGAGCGGCGGCACGGCGACGGGGGCGCGCCGGACTCCCACCAGCGGTCCCCGGCCGTCGATCGGCGCTCCGAGCCCGTCGAGCACGCGGCCGAGCAACGACTCTCCCACCGGCGCGAGCAGCGGATTCCCGGTGGCCCGCACCTCGGCCCCGTCGCGTAGCCCGTCCATGGATCCGTAGGCCATGAGAAGCAGCCGGTGGTCGCGGAAGCCGACCACCTCGGAGACGATGGGCGACTCCCCGTTCGACGAGGAGATATGGCAGATCTCGCCGACCGCGGCTCGCGGTCCCGTCGACT
This sequence comes from Candidatus Eiseniibacteriota bacterium, assembly GCA_963833505.1. Taxonomy (GTDB): domain Bacteria; phylum Eisenbacteria; class RBG-16-71-46; order CAIMUX01; family CAIMUX01; genus CAWHYG01. The sequence continues at coordinate 569,334 of CAWHYG010000006.1, forward strand.
CGACCAGAGGTCCGGCCACCTTCACGACCGTGCCCGTTTCGCGAACGGGATCGAGGTCGGCCAGCCGGGCGATCTTGTCCGCCACGAGATCTTCCAGGACCGCGCTCATGCGTCCCCCGGCTCGCGGCTGCGCGGCGGGTTCCCCGCGCCGGAGTCGCCCTTGCTCCCGCGCAGGGCCCCTTCGACCCGATCCATTCTGCGTCTCGATGCGCCCGTCCAGGCTGCCCGCCTCGGTCTCGACCACACAGCCGCCCGGCTCGACCGCGGAATCGATCCGGAATCGGATCGCGTCCATCCCGGAGGCCTCGGGGATGAGGTCGAGATGGCTCCGGACGAACTCGTGATCGGAAGCGGCCAGGCGGACCGTGATCTCGGCGGCGGCGGCCGAGCGCTGCAGTAGCTCCCGGATCAAAGGCACGATCGCCGATCGATCGGCGGCGATCTCGCGCCGCAGGATCCGGCGGGCGATGAGGAAGGCCAGCTCGACGGTCGATTCTCCGGCCTCTTCGAGGATGCGGCCCCTTTCCGCGTTCAAGGCCTCGGCCGCGCGGGCGAGTCGAGCGACCGCCTCGCGCCCTTCCTGTTCGAGCCGCGCCAGCTCCCGGGTGAAGAGAGCGTGCGCCGTTTCGTGCCCCTCCTGCGCCGCTTCCTTCCGCGCGAGCAGCATCTGGTCCTCGGAGTAGACGGGCCGCGAGGAAGGCCCGAGCGAGGCCGGCAGATCGGGCGGGCGCAGGTAGATCCCGGGTCCGACGGGGGGTTTCTGGAAGATCTCAGGCAATGAGCTCCTCCCCCTTCCCGCCGCGCGAGATGTGGATCTCTCCCGACTCGTCCAGCTTCCGCACCACTTCGACGATGCGGCGCTGCGCGTCCTCGACGTTCTTGAGGCGCACCGGACCGAGGAATTCCAGCTCGTCCTTCAGCATGTCGGCGGCCCGCTTGGAGAGGTTGGTGAAGATCTTGGCCTTGACCTCCTCCGAGGAGAGCTTGAGGGCCACGGCCAGGTCCCGCGAGTCGACCTCCTTCAGCACCCGCTGGATCTCGCGGTCGCCCAAATGGAGGATGTCCTCGAAGACGAACATCAGGTTCTTGATCTGGGTCGCCAGGTCGGGGTTGTCCCGCTCGAGAACGCCGATGATGTTCTTCTCGGTCGAGCGATCGACCAGGTTCAGGATCTCCGCCACGGACGAGACGCCGCCCAGTTGCCTGCGATCGGCCTTGGCCATGACGGAGAGGTTCTGCTCCAGGACGGATTCGATCTCACCCAGCATTTCCGGGGAGATCTGCGACATCACGGCCATGCGCCCGACCACGTCGGGCTGGACCTCGGCGGGCAGGGCCGCGAGCACGCTGGCGGCCTGCTGGGTCTTGAGCTGGGCCAGGATCAGGGAGATGGTCTGCGGATGCTCCGACCGGATGAAGTTGACGAGCTGCTTCTCGTCGACCTCGTTCAGGCGCTGGAAGGGCGACTTGCCCGACGCCGTTCCGTGCACCCGGTCGAGCACCTCGACCGCCCTTTCTCCGCCCAGCGCCTTGATCAGGATTTCCCGCGCCTTCTCGAGCCCGCCCTCGGTGATGTAGGCGTGGGCCATCATCATCTCGTCGAATTCTTCCAGGGTGCGGTCGCGCAGATCGGGAGACACGTCCCCCAGTCGCGCCACCTCGCGGGCCAGCTCTTCCTGGTCCTCGGCGCCGAGCGCCCGCATCACGGAGGCGGCCGCCTCCGATCCCATCATGACCAGGACCAGGGCGGCCTTCTGCGGCCCGCTCAGGTTGCGAGGCTTGGAGCGGTCCATCACACCTCCTCCCGGAGCCAGACGAGCAGCAGACGGGCCAGGTTCTCCGGGCTCTCCTTGGCCAGGGTCTCGACCCGTTTCTGGACCTGGACCGATCGCACGGCCCCCGGAGTGGCCGAGGGGAGGGACTCGACCGCGTCCATCACCTGGAAATCGACCCTCCGATCCGGCAGACCCGGACCGCCGGCGGCCGGCTTCAGGCGGCGGAGCGCGCGCAGCAGGAACAGAAGCAGGAAACCGAGGAGCCCGAAGGTGAGCAGCTTGCCGCCCAGGCGGGTGATCACCTCGAACTTCTGGGACTTCTCCATCTCCTTCTTCTCCTGGTCGAGGACCGAGGTGTCGAAGGCGATGTTCTCCACCGTGAGCTGATCGCCTCTCCTGGCGTCGAACCCGAGGGCGCTCTGGATGATGTTCTCGAGCTTCTTCATCTCGTCGGGGGTGCGCGGCACGTACTGCTTCTCCCCCTTGGGCGGCACCTTGTAGGTCCCGTCGACGAAGACGGAGGCGGTCAACCGCTTGATCGTCCCGGTCGGCACGCTGACGTGCTCGACCGTCTTCGAGATCTCGTAATTGGTGGTGGTCTGCGTGCTCGAGCCGCCGTCCGCCTTCTTCTCCTCGCTCTGCTCCTCGGACCGCACGACCGGGTTCTCGGCGTCGTAGCTCTCCACCGTGCGGTCGGACCTCTGGAAGTCCATCTCGGCCGCGATCCGGACGACCGACTTGCCCGGCCCCAGGACCGGATCGAGCAGCGTCTGCACCTTGGTCGTGAGCTGGTCCTCCATGGCGCGGGTCAGGGAGATCTGGTCGGCGGTCGCGCCGAGCAGAGGATCGGACGAAGGCCGGGAGAGCAGATTGCCCTCGGTGTCGATGAGGGTGACGTTCTCCGGGGTCAGGCCTTCCACGGCGGAGGAGACCAGGTGGACGATCCCCTGCACGTGGGCTCCGGACAGGCGGGCGCCCGGCTTCAGCCGCAGAACCACCGAGGCGGTCGCGGGCTTGTCTTCGGAGACGAAGAGGCTTTTGTCCGGCGTGACGAGGTGGACCCGGGCCGCCTGGATCTCTTCCAGGGTCTGGATCGTCCGCGCGATCTCTCCCTCGAGGGCGCGCCGGTACTGCAGCTTCTGGACGAAGTCGGTCCAGCCGAGCTTGTTCGTGTCCAGGATCTCGTAGCCGGTGCCGGAGCCGGGAAGGCCGTTGCCCGCCATCGTCAGGCGCGTCTCGTAGACCTTGTCTTCCGGGACCATGATCGACCGGCCGCCGTCCTGGACGCGGTAGGGGATCTTCTGGGAGCGCAGGCGGTCGATGATGGCGCTGCCGTCGGCGGGATCGAGATTGGCGAAGAGGATTCCGTACTGCGGGCGTCCGGCCCAGACGCCGAGCGAGATCAAGAGGACGACAAAAGCCACGCTCAGCGTGGCGAAGAGAAGCTTCTGGTTCGGGTTGAGACGCTGCCAGAAGCGCCCGATCCGCGTCGCCCAATCCATCGTGTCGCCGTCCTCCTGCTCCGGCCGCGGAGCGCCCGCGGCCCCCGAACGCCCCCGAGACCGATCCGCCCTGGACCGGCCTCAAGGGCCGATCACATCGATATCCGCATGACCTCCTGGTAGGCCCCGAGCAGCTTGTCCCGCATCTCCACCACCAGCTTCAGCGCGATGCCCGCTTCCTGCTGCGCAATGGCCACCGAGTGCAGATCCGTGACCTCGCCGCGGACGAAGGCCTGGAAGATGCCGTCCGACCGGAGCTGCAGGTCGTTCACGTCGCCGAGAAACTGCTTCATGGTCGAGCCGAAGGACGGTCCGCCTTCCGCCGCTCCGCCGGCTCCTTCTCCCGTGGATGACGCGGCTGCACCGGGGCCCGAGGGCAGCGCGAGCTCCTGCGGCATCTGGAGGGGGAGCGATTGTCCGCTGATTCCCTGGATCATCGGAGGCCTACCGCGCCAGGTTCAGCGCCGAGTCGGAGAGCTTCCGCGAGGCCTGGAGCGCCGCCACGTTCGCCTCGTAGGCGCGCGAGGCCGCGAGCAGGGTGACCATTTCGCGGGTGGTCTCGACGTTGGGCATCCGGACCATGCCGTTCGCGTCCGCGTCCGGATGTCCGGGGTCGTAGATCTGCGGGAACTCCGAGGGATCCTCCACGACCGTTCCCTGGACCGTGGTCGCCTCCAGCGGCTCCTGGACTTCCGGCTGCGCCGGCGTGAGGTGTCCCGGATCCGTCCGGACGAGATCGAGGCCTTGGGACGACAGCTCGCTCGTGGTCGGGAAAGTCGATCGGGTGGAGCTGACCTCCACGATCTTCCGGCGGTACGGATCCCCCGTTTCGGTCTTGGTGGTCTGGGCGTTCGCCAGGTTTTCGGCCACCGTGTTCATGATCGTCCGCTCAAGGTTCAGCCCGGAGGCGGAGACGTTCATGCCGGCCAGGTAGGAGACTTTCATCGCGCGCCCTCCTTATCGGCGAGGCCGGCTCACGAGGCGCTGCTCGAGCCGATGGCGGTCTGGATGCTCTTGTAGTTGTTCCCCAGAAGCTGCGAGAGCGCCTGGTAGTGGATCGTGTTCTCCGCCATGTCGGTCATTTCCTCTTCGACCGAGACGTCGTTGACGCCGCTGGCGTCCCCTGCAGCGGAATCCCTGGGAAGCACTTCCGGCGCGGGCAGGGGGCGCTCGGTTCCGGCCAGGTGACCGGGATCGCTCCGCGCCAGGGCGAGGTGGCTCTGCTCGCTCGTGAGCAGTTCCTCGAAGGCGACTTCCTGGGCGTGGTATCCGGGAGTGGCTGCGTTCGCGAGGTTCGCGGCGATGGTCCGCTGGCGAAGAGTACCGGCGTCGAGGCCCGCCTTGGCCTCCTCCCAGCTACGGCCTCCAAACAACACCGACCGAATCATGCGGGCGACCCTCCTCGCCGGCTTTCCCGGCTTCCCCGTTCAGCCACAGGGCCGGGAGTGCCGAGTCGGCCTCGGCACTCCCGGGCTCCCGGACCCGAATGGGCCAAGATGGCCCTAGAAAGGGGTGTGCCAGAAGCGGCGGGATGCCGCCATCATCGCGAAGCTGGTTGGCGGGATTGGAGTTGAACCGTGCTCGCGAAAGCGCAGGCGGCGAGGCGGCAGGCACGGCCGGGCGAACGGGGGAAAAAACTTCCCGCGGCGCGGAAAGAAGTTATCCGACAACCGATCTTCATCTCGAGCCGTTGGAGCCTCAAGAGGACGCCTCCACACACTTCCCGGCTCCACTCTGTGAACCCGATCCACCACGTTCCACCGTCGGAGCCCCTGGAGCCTGCCGCGAGCCTTGCTTCACCGCCGGGGCTCCGCAGAGCCCGCTGTGAGTCTCGCTTCTCCGGCGGAGCCCCGTGGAGCCCGCCCTGGGCCTCACTTACAGAGATTCTCAGTATCTATAAAGGCTCACCCCCCCTGTTGAAACCCGGCCGTTCGGCAACTAGACTCCCGAGGGAAGGGTTCCTAGGGTCGGTGGCGCCTGTTCTCTCGCAGGCGGCCGAAGACCCCTGCGGCCGACGACAGAAGGAGACGTTGATGGACCTGGCGCTACTGGGGGCGGGCAACATCGCGCAACGGGGTCACCTGCATGCGCTCCGATCGGCGCCCGAGCTGACCGAAGCGATCCGGGTGACCTCCTGCTGCGATCTCGCTCCGCGCAACCTGGAGATCATGCGGGAGGCGATTCCCGGCCTTCGGGTCTATCCGACGGTCGAGGCTCTTCTGGCGGCCGAGGACCCGCACGCCGTCGATATCTGCACGCCTCCCGATTCCCACGCCGCGATCCTCAAGAAGGCGGCCGGCCGGGGCCTCCACGTGATCTGCGAAAAGCCCCTCTGCCGCACGGTCCAGGAGGCGGACGAGCTCGATTCCGCGATCCGCCATCGGCCGATCGTATTTCTTCCCTGCCACCAGTATCACCACGCTCCCCCTTGGAGAGCCGTGGCCGACGCGGTCCGGTCCGGGGAGATCGGCGATCTTCGTTTCGTGGAGTGGACCGTCTGGCGGACCGAAGCCAACCCGGGGAGCTCCCACTGGGCTCCGAGCTGGCGGACGGATCCCGCGGTGGCCGGAGGCGGCATCCTCATGGACCACGGGGCGCACGTCGTCTACCAGCTTCGCTCCCTGCTCGGCGACCCCACCTGCGTCACGGCCCGGATGCAGTCCGTCCGGGGGCAGCAATATGCGGTGGAGGACACGGCCAGCGTCATTCTAGAGTACCCGAGGGCCGTGGCTCGCCTCGGATTCACCTGGGGCGCCCCGGTCAGGGAGATCACGAGTCGCCTCGTCGGAACAAAGGGAGAGATCAGGGTCTCCGACGACCGGATCGCCTTGTCCGCCGGCGGCCGGGAAAGGGCCATCGAATTCGAAGCCGGGATGTCGGCCGGCTCGGCCCACGCGGATTGGTTCGTGCCGCTCTTCAAGGACTTCGCGGCCCGGGTCCGGCGGCGCGACTACTCCAGGGATGGATTGGACGAGGCTCTGGCCTCCGCCCGCACGCTTGAGGCCTGCTATCGATCGGCCGCGGAGGGACGGACGATTCAGTTGTCCACGCAGGATCTCACCAGGGAGCCGGTCACGGCATGACGCCACCCGAAGGCCTGAGGCCGCAGGACGGCAGGACGCCGCCCGGAATCGGCAGCGGGGACTTTGCGCCCGATCGAGTCAGCACGACCCGGTCGGTTGAAGGGCCGGTGGCGGCGTGAAGCGGTTCGAGTTCGTCTTCTTCATCCTGGGAGCCGGACTCTTCTATCTTCTGCTCCGGAGCTTCGGCATCTCGTCGCTGTTCGAGGCCATCGCCGGCCAGGGCGCGCGGTTCCTTCTCATCCTCATTCCGACCGCGGTCTCCTATGTCCTCTTCTGCTTCGCCTGGTGGCTCACGCTGGAGCCGGACGACCGGCGGAAGACGGGGTTCGGCTACCTTCTTCTCCTCTCCATCTCGGGATTCTCGATCAACTACATCACGCCGTTCATCGCGCTGGGAGGCGAGCCGCTCAAGATGATGCTCCTGGGCCGGCGCGTGGGGAAGCAGGAGGCGGTCAGCTCGGTGATCGCCTATAACGGCCTGCACGTCCTGTCGCACCTGTTCGTCTTTCTCGTGGCCTGCGGGATCGGCTTCTGGCTGCTGCCGCACACCCCGGGGCGGATCCTGGGACTCTCCATCGGGACGATCGTCTGCGCCGCTCTCATCGCCGTCATCCTGAGCTGCCACGAGCGCGGGCTGATGGAACGCCTGTTCCGGTTTCTGGGACGGCGTCGCCTCCTCCGGGCCAGCGAGGAAAAGCAGGCCGAGTGGCGGGAGCGCCTGGTGCGCTATGACGAGAACGTCACCCGCTTCTACCGCCGGCGGCGCGCGACCTTCTGTCTGGCGCTCGGCGCGGACTTCCTCGGCCGCGCCATCTGGGCCATGGAAATCGTGATCATGCTGTACAACGTCGGCCGCCACATCAATCCGCTCACGGCCTACTTCGTCCACAACGTGAGCGGCATGCTCATGGTTCTGACCTTCTTCGTCCCGTACGAGCTGGGGGTGAAGGAAGGGGGCCTGATCCTGGTGCTCCGGTGGCTCGGGCTCGATCCTTCTCTCGGCGTCTACATCGGCGTGGCGGGCCGGGTTCGGGAGATGCTCTGGATCGGTATCGGACTGACCATCGTGGCCGCGCTCGGCGTGCGGCGCCCACCTCTGTTCCACGGAGGGCAGGTCTTCGGCGGCCGCGAACCGCTGCCAAAGCCGCGGAACGCCGGATTCCTCAGGAAGGAGACGGAATGAGCTGGAGGAGCCTGAGGGAAGAACTGGAGGCGCGCCAGGCCCTGAAGGCGTGGGAGATCGAGGAGTGGCTGGACCGGGCGTTCTTCCGGCCGGTCGCCCTTGTCTTCACCGCCGTGCTCCGGCGGATCGGCGCGACCCCCGACCAGGTCAGCGTGGGCGGAATGCTCATCGGCATGCTGGCGGTCCCGTGGCTTTTCGGGCCGCACCTCGGCAACGTGGTGACGGCGGTGGTTCTTCTCTGGGTCGCCGAAACCCTGGACGCGGCCGATGGGCAGCTGGCCCGCCTCCGGGGCCAGAGCTCCCCCTACGGCAACGTGGTGGACGGCGTCTGCAGCACCTTCCTCTATCTCGCGATCTACCTCGGGCTCGGGATCGGGCTGTGGATGCGGAGCGGCCACTGGCTCTGGATGCTGGCCGCGGCCGGGGCTGCGGTCTGCCATTCCCTGCAGAGCGCGCTCTATGATTTCTACCGCACGGAGTACGTCCGGGTCGTGCGCAAGCGCCAGGCCGCCGATCGAAACGCGCCGCGCCTGTCGCCTCGCAAAGCGGGCGGGATGCCGGCCGTGCTCTCCGCGCCCACCATGCAGAGCGCCCGGGTCGGGTCGGGCCCGCGGTTCGGCGAGACGTTGCGCACCGGTCCGCCCGCGTCGCCGGTGCGGTTTCTTCAGACGTGGACGCAACGCTGGCTGGCCGCTCTCTATCGGGATTACTCCGTCCGCCAGGCCTGGACGACTCCGACCTACCGGCCGCTCCTGCGCCGGATGTCGGAGCGGTTCCGCGGGCGCCCGGTCTCCGACGGGTTCGCCCGGGTCTATGCGGCCCGCCAGGGCCGGTTGGTCCGCTGGTGGAACCTGCTCGGTCCGAACTCCCATCTCATCCTGCTGAGCGCCGCGCTCCTGGCGCGCCGGCCCGAGTGGTATCTCTGGGCCAATATCGCGGCCTTCAACCTCTACGCCGTCCTCATGACCTGGATCCAGCGCGGAGTCTCCGCCGGCCTCGTGCGGGATCTGAGGCGGGAGCCTCTGGAAATCCCGGCCCACCGCGAGAAGGCGCAGGTCCTGAGCATCGCGCCGTGAAGGCGCGCGCATCGGCCAGGCCGAACTGACCTCCGTTGACGGTTCCCAACCGAGCCCGGAGCGGGCGAAAGGCGTTGACCATGACGGCCGGACCCTGGAAAGCCCTGTTGATCGACTACGGGGGAACCCTGGACGGCGACGGCACGCACTGGAGCCGGCGCTTTGACGCCGCGTTCCGCACCCAGGGATTCGAATATTCCGACGAGCATCTGGCCCGGGCTTTTCGCGCTTCCGAGGACGCGATGGCGGTGGATCCGGCGGTCCGCTTGATGGGCCTCGAGTCCTCGCTTCGCCGGCAGGCGGGGCTCATGCTGGCGAGCCTCGGTCTTCCCGCTGAGCCCGGCACGGAAGCCGCCACGCGGTTTCTGGTGGCGGAAACCCGCGATTTCCTGGCGCGGAACGCGGCCGTCCTGCGCCTTCTGAAGGAGCGATATCGTTTGGGAATCCTGTCGAACTTCAACGGCAATCTGGAGCGGACTCTCCGGGACGAGGGGCTTCGGCCGCTCGTCCACGGCGTCTTCGACTCCGACGTCGTCGGGCTGCGCAAACCGGATCCCGCGTTCTTCCGCTACGCGCTCGATGCCCTGGAGACGGAGCCGCAGGCGGCCGCGATGATCGGGGATTCCGTGGACATGGATCTGCGTCCGGCCCGCGACTTGGGAATGGCCACGGTCTGGGTGCGGGAGCCCACCCGGCCGGCACCGGGATTTTGCCCCGATTTCACGTTGAGAAACTTCCGGGATTTGTCCACTCTCCTTGGGGTCCAGGAACCGGAGACGGCACGGTGATCGCCGGGATCCTGGCGGCGGGGGAAGGAAGCCGCCTGCAGGGGGGATCACGCCGGATCCTCAAACCTCTGGTCGAGGTTCGGGGGAAACCCCTCATCCAGAGGACGATCGAACAGCTCGTGGGGGCGGGAGCGGAGGGAATTCACATCATCGTGAACGAGGACTCCGTGGAGGTGCGGGATCGGATGCTCGGGCTGCGCTGGCCGGTCCCGATTCACTTCACCGTCCGCTCAACCCCGAGCTCCATGCACAGCCTGCTGGTCCTCCGCCCGAACTTCGAGGGACAGGCCGCTTTCGTCTCCATGGTCGATTCGATTCTTCCGCCCGGGGCCCTGGCCGGGCTGGTTCGGGGGGCCGAGAAGCGCCGGAAGTCCGACGCCACGCTCGGGCTGACTTCCTACGTGGATGATGAGAAGCCGCTTCACGCCCGGCTTTCCGGGGAACGCATCACCGCGCTCGGCACCGGCCTGCCGCGAGCCCGTCTCGTGACCGCCGGAGTGTATTATTTCGCGCCCACCGTCTGGCCCGCTCTGGATCGGGCCGCCAGCCTGGGCCTGTCCCGGATGCGAGCTTTCCTGGGACATCTCTTGGAAACCGGATTCCGGCTCCACGGCCACCGCCTTCCCAAAGTGGTGGATGTCGACCGGCCCGAAGACCTCCGGGCCGCCGAAGAGGCCGTGGCGCTGTGGGAGCAAGACGCATGATGCCGCAATCACACCCGTTGGACACCTGGTCCCGGCCCGCCCGGCGCCGGCCCGAAACCGCGCCGCCGGCGCCGCAATTCACGGGAATCGCCCGCTCGGTCGAGTTCTCCCCCAATCATGAGTCGAACGACGCCGCGATCATCCGGCTGACGCGCGAAGCCCTGGAGCTCCGCGGCTACCGCGTGGCCATGATCGGAGAGGACGAGCTGCCCACGGCTCGGATCGAGTCTCCCGTCATCTTTCACATGTGCCAGGGACCGCGGAGCATGGTTTGGCTGAGCCGCCTGGAGGAGCAGGGCAAGCTGCTCATCAACTCCTCCCGGGCGGTCCGGAACTGCTTCCGCATCTCCATGACCGAGCGGTTCGCCCGCGCCCGCGTCCCCTTCCCGCGCACCATCCCGGTGGACACCGCGATCGAACAAATCCCCGAGGAAGTGGCCGATCTCCGGACCTTCTGGGTCAAGCGCGGGGACGTCCATGCCACCCAGAAAGGGGACGTCGTCCGGGTGGAGGATCACGACCAGGCCCTCGCCGTGCTCGGCGCGATGCGGGGCCGGGGCATCGAGCGCGCCGTCCTGCAGGAGCATCTGCAGGGCGACGTGATCAAGTTCTACGCCATCCACAACAACGGCTTCTTCGAGTGGTACCACTCCGAGGGGCCGGCCACCCGGCCGGTCGATCCCGAGGCCCTGCGCAACGAGGCCGAGCGGGCGGCCGAAGCCGTCGGTCTCTCCATCTACGGAGGCGACCTGGTGGTCGGCGATTCTGGAATCGCCTTGATCGACATCAATGATTGGCCCAGTTTCGCGCGGTTCCGCGAGAAGGCCGCCCAGGGCATCGCGGAACAGATCATCAAGGAGGCGCGTGCTCATGGACGGATCGATTAGCCGAGAGGCCGAAGCCACGCGGAACGCCGCGTCCATCCAGGGTCCTGTCCCCGGTCCGAAGTCCCGCGAGATCTTCTCACGGGAACAGCGTTTCATGGCCCCGGGGACCCAGGGCTTCGCCCTGCTCTCCGGCCTGGTCATGGATCACGGCCGGGGCGCCACCCTGACGGACGTCGACGGGAACCGCTACATCGATTTCATCGCCGGGATCAACGTCGCTTCGCTCGGACACGCCCATCCCCGATGGGTCGAAGCGATGACGAACCAGATCCGGAAGCTCAGTGTCGGCAGCTTCACCTCCGAGAACCGCGCCCGGCTGGTCGAGCTGGTCTCCGAGGTGACGCCGGGCGACCTCAACCGGGTGCAGTTCTACAGCGGTGGAGCCGAAGCGGTCGAGGCGGCCATCCGCCTGGCCAAGGCCTACACCAAGAAGTACGAGGTCATCGGGTTCTGGGGGGGATTCCACGGCAAGACCGGCGGCGTCCTCGGGGTCATGGGCTCGACCTTCAAGCACGGCATGGGCCCGCTCATGTCGGGCCTTCACCTCACCCCCTATCCCGACTGCTACCGCTGCCCGTTCAAGATGAAGTACCCCGACTGCAACTTCCACTGCCTGGATTTCGCCCGCGACGTCATCAAGCTCGAGACGACCAACTCGGTCGCGGCCGTCCTGGTCGAGCCGATCCAGGGCACGGCCGGCAACGTGGCTCCGCCTCCCGGAGCTATGAAGAAGATCCAGGAGATCGCCCGCGACCTGGGCGCCCTTCTGATCTCGGATGAGATGATCACCGGCTTCGGACGGAGCGGAACCTGGTTCGGCGTCGACCACGACGGGGTCGTTCCGGACATCATGACCGTGGGCAAAGGGATCGCCGCCGGGTTCCCGCTTTCCGGCGTGATCACGACGGACAAGATCGCCCACACGCCGCCCTGGAGCAATCCCTCGGGCAGCTCCTCCTCCTATGGCGGAAACCCGATGGGGGCGGCGGCGGCGCGCGCCTCGATCGAGACCATCCGCGATGAGAACCTGGTCGAGAACTCGCGCCGGGTCGGCGCCGCCATGCTGGCCCGCTTCCTCGAGTTCCAGAAGCGGTTCTCCTTCGTCGACGGGGTGGACGGCAAGGGGCTCATGATCCGGGTCGAATTCGTGAAGAGCAAGGAGACCCGGGAACGGCTCGACAAGAAGACCTGTGAGGGGATCTTCCTGGGCGCCTTGAAGCGCGGCCTCCTGACCATGGCCTATACGAGCAGCTTCCGCGTGAATCCTCCGCTCGTGGTGGATGAAGCCACGGCCATGGAGGGGATGGACATCCTCGAAGAGACCTTCGCCGAGACCGAGAAGGAGCTTTCGGGGCGCTGATTCCCGGGGGCTGGTCTTCTTGGGTGGTATTCCGGGGACGCCGGGTGGCCGGCGTCCCCTTTCGCATGCGCGCGAATCCTCCGTGGTCACGCGTTCGCTGGTCCTGGCGAGTCGCTGTTAGAATCCCCACGGCCGGATCCGGCGAAAGCTCCGGAAGCGGGCAGGCGTTGGCCGGACCTTCGGCGTTTGGACGGCCGACGCCCCGTCAGGTGAACGACATTCGGTGGCGCTTTCGACCGCGGCAGCTTGGACCGGATCTCAGAACGTGCGATGCCATGGCGCGGAGAGAGACTGGCGCGCTACAGTCGGTGCGGTCTTCAGAACGTCTGGTGATTGTCCTTCCAAAAGGGACCCGGTGATTCCGGGCTCTTTCACGGACCAGCGAGTCGGAGTAGGAACCATGGTCACCCATAGCCCCCTCCACAGAACCGGACGAGCGGGACTACCGCATCCGGCTCCCACCTTGGGTCATCACGCCCAGGCGCTGATTGGGCCAGGGTTGACAGATCCGGGGAATGGGGAGCCATTGAGTCACCAGGCGTTTCCATCGGACGACCGTGAGCCGCGTCTTCTGACTTCGGCGGCGGAGACTCCGCCCCCATCGCCAGGACACCGCGTTGCGGAAGGCCGAGAGGGCCGGTCCGTTTCGAGGCACCCCGTAATAGCGGTAGTGCCCGAGCAGGACCGTCCGCAGGTAGGCTCCTTGGTCCGGGACGGGGTCGTGCAGTCGCCTCCGGAGTTCGCTGCCGATCTCCTTGAGCTTCGCCTGCCACCGCTGGCGCATCGTCTGCCGCAGCACCGTGAACTTCCCCTGCCGGGTCTTCCCGCAGATGTGCGTGAAGCCAAGGAAGTTGAAGGTCGGGGGCTTCCCGTCCCCCCGATCGCGTCGGTTCTTCTCGGCGAAGCGACCGAACTCGATCAGGCGGGTCTTTTCCGGGTGCAGCTCCAGCCCGAACTTTGCGAAGCGTTCGCGCAGCTCGACCAGGAACCGCTCGGCCACGTCTCGATGCTGGAACCCAACCACGAAGTCATCGACAAAACGCACCACGACCACGTCGCCGCGCGCTTGCTTCGTTCTCCATCGCTGGATCCACAGGTCGAGAGCATAATGCAGGTAGACGTTGGCCAGGAGGGGACTGATCGACCCGCCCTGAACCGTGCCCACCCTCCCGGCGATGCGCTTCCCCTCCTCCAGCACGCCGGCCTTGAGCCACTTCAGGATCAAGCGCACGACCCGCTGGTCCGCGATCCGGTGCTCGATGAATTTCCGCAGCCATCCATGGTCGAGGGTATCGAAGAACGACCGGATGTCGGCGTCGAGCACCCAGCTCACCTTCTTCCGTTCGATCCCGACCGTGAGTGCATCCAGCGCTTGATGCGGGCTGCGTCCCGGTCGGGAACCATAGGAAAATCCGAGGAAGTCGATTTCGTAGATGGCGTTCAACACCTCGACCACCGCACGCTGGACGATCTTGTCCTCCAGCGTCGGAACTCCGAGCGGCCGCTGCCGCCCGTCGGTCTTGGGGATGTACGCTCGCCGAACCGGCTTCGCCCGATACGCTCCTCGCTTCAGCCTTTCGGAAAGGTCTCGGAGGTTCTCTTCCAAGTTTTCCCCGTAGTGCTGCCAGGTCTCGCCGTCGATTCCTGCCGCCGCGTTCTTCTTCAGGGCGAAGTAGCCCGCGCGCAGTCGATCCACGTCGTAGACATGGTGCAGGAGCGTGGTGAACCGCTGTTTCCTGTCCTTTCTTGCCGCCTGTCGTACCCGCTCCAGTCCGCTGGGCACGCACTCCCGGCTCTGTGTCCGGTGCGTGTCGGCTTCGAGCGAGTTCCCCTTGGCCCGACCCCTTCCCTCCATCACCTCCGCCACCGGTCGCCCGGCACCGTTCGGCGACTTCCCCGGTACTACGGGTCGGTCCGACCTCCCACCTTCGTCCATCATCGGCGTGCGCCTTTCGGCTTCCCGATGCGGTCTGGGCATACCCTGCTTCCAGACGAGGGCGGGATCTCCCGGTTCCCATGCAAGGTGACTCCGAACGTGCTCAGGGCCTCTGACCGCGCGGGGTCCCTCGGCGTCTCGCCATGGCGACGCCCAGGGTGTGGCCTTCCGCTAACCTCCACAGCGTCGGCACCCCGAAGTGATTCATGGATTACGCGGTTCAATACCCGGCCCGCCCGTACCCCTGTCAACGCTTCACTCCCGGCCTCGCGGCCGACAGCGCATGACTCGGGGCCATCGTGGGTGGCTGGCCCTTCGATGTATGACTCTTTCATTCACTTCACCTCGCCGGTTTGACCGGCGCACGGAGGTCAGCATGCCGATTCCCGGTTCTCGCCGTCATGGGGGCACGGGTTCATGCGTTCTGCTCTTGTTGCCCCTGCTTGCTGGATTCAACGCAGGCCCTGCACGAGCTGCGTCTGCGGACCCACTGTTTCCGGGGCCGACATTTGACACCGGCTCCGCCCCATCCTGCGTGGCGATCGGGGACTTCAACGGGGACGGCAAGCCGGATCTGGCCGTGGCGGACGAGGGCTACTTTTAACTTTCCGGCCAACACGGTTTCGGTGCTGCTGGGCAACGGCAACGGCACTTACGCGACCAGGACGGACTACGGAACCGGCTCCGCTCCGAGCTTCGTAGCAATCGGGGACTTCAACGGGGACGGCAAGCCGGATCTGGCCGTGGCGAACTCGAATTCCAGCACAGTGTCGGTGCTGCCAGGCAGGGGCGACGGGACCTTCGCGACCAGGACTGACTACGGAACCGGCGGCGAACCAATGTCCGTGGCCATCGGGGACTTCAACGGGGACGGACGGCCGGATCTGGCCGTGGCGAACGGGATTGACAACACGGTTTCGGTGCTGCTCAATCTCGGTCCCGGCTCCGGCTGCCTCCGTCCATTCACCGCTGCCTTCCCGGCCAATGGTGACTCCTTGCACACCACCCAGCCGGAGTTGCGTTGGCGGAGCACGCCCGGCTGCGCCGGCGCGGCGCGGTACACGGTGTTCTGGGAGCGCGGGCCGGGATTCACCAACGCCGACTCCGCCGCCGCAGGAGCGGACACGTTCTTCGTGTTCCCGCCCGACTCCTTGAAGACACGCCAGCTTTACTACTGGCGCGTCGTGGCTCGCGATGGACAGGGCCATGCTGTGCGGTTGGATCCACAGGCGGGCAACTGGTTCTACATCATCGACGACAGCACGCCAGTGCTCTTGGAGCCGGCCGCGATGGCTCAGCCGGATGGGATCCTGGTTTCCTGGAGGATCGTTGACGGGACCGGTTTGACCGGGTTCAAGGTCTACCGGCGCGTCGACGGGGCGCAGGGAGCGGATGCCGAGTGGGCCTGCATCGCTCCGAGCGTTCCGAGCTGTGGTCAGTCCTGCCGGTACCTGGACGCCAGCGTCGATCCCGGGGTCCGGTACGACTACGAGGTCGAGGGCTTCGGGCCGACGGGCTCGGTCGGCCGGTTCGGCCCGGTGTCCGCGCAGGCGGCGGTTGTGAGTCTGGCGCTGCGCGTGCTGCCGAACCCCGGGACGGGAGTGATGAACCTGTCCCTGGGCTTGCCGAAGAGTGGCGACGTGACGCTTCGCGTCCTCGATTCCACGGGGCGCGAGATCGCGCGGGATGTCCTGCCCGGGTTAAAGGCCGGAGTGCGGCAGGAGCAATGGGACGTCCGGGACCGGCGGGGCCATCCGCTTCCGAGCGGCAGCTACTACGTGCGGATGGAGGCGCCGTCCGGGCAGAAGACGGCCAGGTGGCTGGTGCTCCGATGAGGGTGGCCTGAACCAGGCTCGAGGCCGCTTCTCCCCGGCGGGAGCGACCTCGAGTTCGGACTCCTTCCCCGGAGGCGGACCGCCCGCGCGGGGCTTCATCCAATTCGAATCCCCTCCTGCGGGATTCGCGTCCCGCGCAGACGCGCTCAGGGAAGAAGGCCAGCATCTCCCCCTTCCTCGAGATCTACCGTCACGGCAACGCCCTCGCGGTGGCGATGGACCTGACCGAGGGGGCGCCGCTTCTCCACTGGTACTACCTGGATGGCCGGCAGAGCGGCGGGAACGGGAGGCGTGCTGGTCGTCGACATCTCGACGCCGGCTTCTCCGCTCGTCGTCGGACATTTCGCCACCGCGGCGTTGCCCCAGCGCATCGCAGTGTCGGGAACGCGCGCGTGCGCCACCGACGCCGCAGGATCCTGGCAAGCGGTCGAGCGAATGCGTATCCTTCAGGAGTCCAGTGGAGTTTTCGGATGGTGACCTCTTGGCCGCCGCCAGAAGGATGCAACGCGATGGAACCCGGCTTGAAGGACCGCATCGAAACGGCCTCCCCGGAGCTGCAACCCTACCGCCGCCCGTTCCCCCAGGAGGAGCTTCTCAACCTCGCCCAGCGAGCACTCCGGATGTACAACCGCGCCATCGCGCGTTTCTCGATCCACGGAGACCGCGTCTTCTTCGACCCGGCGGAGTTTCCCTGGATCGGAAAGCTCGAGGCATCGTGGGTCACACTCCGCCGGGAGCTGGATGCGGTGATGGTCCGGCCGGAACGCATCCCCCGCTTCGCGGACATCTCGCCGGATCAGCAGCATCTCGGCTCCTCCGGCCCAGTGGCACACCTTCTTCCTTCGTGCCTACGGCGTGCGGGCGGACGAGAATTGCCGTCTTTGCCCGGAATCGGCGCGGATCATCGAGTCCATCCCCGAGATCCTGACGGCGTTCTTCTCCATTCTCCAGCCTCACACGCACATCAAGCCGCACCGCGGGCCGTTCGGCGGCATCCTGCGCCATCACCTCGGGATGATCGTGCCCGAGCCCAGGGCCGACTGCCGGATCCGCGTGGACCGGCAGACGACGATCTGGGAAGAAGGCAGAAGCCTCGTCTTCGACGATACCTACGAACATGAAGTCTGGAACGACACGAACGGACAGAGGGTCGTGCTGTTCGTGGACTTCGAGCGGCCCATGGGGCCGTTTCTCCGCGGGCTCAACCGCGGGATGATCCGCCTCATCGCGCGCTCGGCCCTCGTGCAGGACGCGATCCGGCGCTATGAGGACTGGACCCGGAACGAGGCCGCGCGGAGGAACGCGGATGCGCGGGCCGGCATCCGGGGCAATGGACATGAAACCGGCAGGGCCGAGACGGACAGGGACGGAACCGGCGGCCTCGGTCCCGACCGGCGCCGGGTCGGCATCGAATCGGAACGGCCCGGAACTTCCCGGCGCCAGCCGCCGAGCGGGGCTTGAGCCGGAGAGAACTGCGCATCACGCCTCTTCGAGCGCCCTTGCGGAACGGCCTCCGAGCCCGCATCCCCCGCACCGCGGTGGCGATCCGCGCCGCGGCTTCGGCAGCGCGCTCCTCGATCTCGACCGTGATTCAGTCCGCCCGGCCGAGCCGAGCCCGGATCGTCACGATCATCCGGCCGGCTTCTACATGCGCGGAGAGAACCCCGTCGAGAGTTCCAGCACCGCGTTGAATCCGGGATCGAGCGCGTAGGCCTTGTACCGGCTGAGGAAGCTGGCGTACCGCCGGTTCGTCAGGTTCCGGATCGAGAGGTCCGCGGTGGTCCGCCGCCCCAGGATCAGGAACTCACCGCCGGCGGCCGAGCGGGCGACCAGGTATCCCGCGGTGGGCGTGTCGAACGGCGCCAGTCGCGTCTGCCTCGTGTCCGCCTCCGCGCCCAGCTCCACGTAGGGATGCTGCAGGATCCCGCGAGCGTGGCCCTCATAGCGCACGGTCGCGGTGGAACGAAGCGGAGGAATCCAGGGCAGAGGCTGTCCCGTCGTCGTGTTGTCGCCGCGAACGTAATCGGCGGTCAGGCGGAAGCCCAGTCCCCCGCGTCCCTTGACCTCGGACGTCAGCTCGAAACCGGCGAGGCGGGCGTCCCCTTGCGAGTAGACGTAGATGGGCAACCCCGACTGCGGGTCCCGCGATCCGGTGGGCCGCGAGTAGATGTAGTCCCGGATCAGGTTTACGAAACCGCTCGCCTCGGCCCGAATCTGACCGGTGTGGATCCGGAGCGCCAGGTCCAGATCGGCGGAGCGTTCCACCCGCAGCGCCGGGTCTCCCTGCAGGAAGGTCTGGCTGCCTTCGTCGGCCCCTTGCGTGAAGAGCTCCGCGCCGGACGGGGCGCGGAAGCCGCTCCCGAGGTTCATCACGGCCGCCGTCGAAGTACCCATCCTCCGGAGGATCCCCAGATTGGCCGTGACCGCGTGGTAGCCCCTCGATTGTTCGGCGAGATGGAACAGGCTGTCCGCCGGAGCGCCGAGGGCCCGGTGGTCGTAGCGGGCGCCCGCGGAAAGGTGCCACGGACCCGACTCGCCCTGCCCGAACGCATAGGCCCCGAGGTCGGTGGCATGGGATGACGGAAGCTGCGGACTCGCGCCGAAGGCGGAGAAGGCGTGGCGCGTCCAATTGAATCCGAGCACGCCCTTCATCAGCCCGGCGATGTCCTGATGCAGCCGGACGTCGCCGATCCAGGTGCCGGCCTTGAGGCCGTTGTCGACGTCGCTTTCCGGCGCGTCGCTCTGGTCGTACTCGCGGCGGTTGCTGTGCTCGTAGCTCAGGCTGAACTCGAGCCTCGACGCGCGCATCGGCCGGTTCACGGCCAGGCGGGCCAGATCCTCCGTGTTCCGCTGGAGCGGCGTGGAGCCGGCATCCGCCACGGGATCCGGATGGATCTCCAGCCGCTCGATCCGATGGGAGTAAGAGAAGTCGATCGATCCGTTCTCGCCCCGCGAGCCGATCGCCGCGGATCCGGTGAGAGTGTGCGCGGCGCTGTTGCTCAGATCCCCGTCCGGCGTATGCAGGTCGCCCGTCCCCCGCGCCACCAGCGAGCCGCGGAAACCCAGCCCTTCGCGGGCGCCCTCGAGGATGACCGATCCGTCCCCCGCTCGATCATTGGTGCCGAAGGAGCCGGTCACCTCCCCATCGGCCGTCGGCGGCCGGTTGAACGCGGTGGGAAGCTCCCGCGGCACGATGTTGATCACGCCGCCCAAGGCGTCCGATCCGTAGAGCACGCTGGCGGGCCCGCGGATCACCTCGATGCGCTCGGCGTCGTCGGTTTCGAGGCTCGGGCTGTCGTCGTCTCCGCCCGGGAGCGACTCGAGACGCTGTCCGCCGGAAACGATCAGCACCCGATCCGAACCCAGCCCGCGGATGACCGGTTTGCCGATGCCCGAGCCCGTGCTCAGGTCCCAGACTCCCGGCATCTGGCCGACCGTCTGCCCGATGCTGCCCCCTTGCGCCGTGCGCAGGCCGGCCCCCGCCAGGCTCGCCGTCGGCTGGGGGGACGTCAGAACGGCGGTCGGCAGCGGCGTGGCCGTGACCTGGATCGGCGCGATTTCCAGCAGCGACTCGCGGAGGGCGACGTCGAGGATGACGTTGGCGGTCGCCACCCGCACCTGGCGGACCTCGGGGCCGTAACCGATCCGCTGGAAGGAGATCTGCCAGACGCCGGGCGGAATCCGGTCCATCGAATAGTGCCCCGTCGTGCCCGTGATCGCGGATCGGCCCAGCTCCTCGATGGAAACATGCGCCTCGGGCACGGGGGCTCCGAGAGAGTCGGTCACCTGACCCGAGAGCGTGATGCCGCCGGCGGGATTCGTCTGGTTCGCTGCGCCGGCCCGGCCCGATGCGCCCGAAGATGCCAACGCGCCTCCCTGGCCCGATGAGCCCGCGCCCGCCGTTGGCGTGGTCTGTGTGCTGCTTCCTGAAGCGCCCGGCGGCGGCGTGGTCCCAGTGCTGCTTCCTGAAGCGCCCGGCGCCGGCGAGGCCGCAGCGTCCGGTGCGTGACAAAGGACGACGAGAATCACGATCGCGATCAAGCAAGATCGATCCGGAAGGCGAAGGCGTAGTCCGCGTTGGAGTTTCAAGCTGTTCGGTCTCCCGAATGGGTTTGGGAATGAGCGCGGCGTTGGGACGGCTGCATCGCGTGTCCCGATTGACACTAAACGGATCTCACGCGATTCGACAACGGGCGCTGCGGGAAAAAGATCTCCTTTGGGATCTCCTGATTTCCGCTGTATCAGGAGTTGGACCCCAGGAATCGGAACGCGGCCCGGGATTCCTCGCTGGAAGGGGCTTGACGATCATCGGCGCAGCGTCGGTTCCGAGCGGGTGGCCTGGCGATCATCCGCGCCGCGTCGGTTCCGAGCGGGTGGCTTGGCGATCATCCGCGCCGCGTCGGTCCGGCGCAGGTAGGCCGGTGATCGTCCGCGCGGAGTCGATCCCGAGCGGATGGCCCCGGCGATCATCCGCGTGGGATCTCGTGCCCGGCGCCGGCATAACCGAAGAGCCGCTTCTTCTTGATCTCGCTCACGACGGCCTCCGGCACCTGGGACTCCCAGGCCGGGTCGCCCGATTGGATCCAGGCGAGGACGTCGCGCGGCAGGATCTCCTGATCCGCCAACCGGGACCGTTGCAGCGGCGTCACGAGCCCGTTCTCGCGCAGATGGGCGTAAAGGAACCGGAGGTGCGGCGGGACCTGGAAGTTCTCCGCCGTGACCACTTCGGCGGTGGAAGGATTGGTCCAGGGATAGACATAGAGCTGGACCGGGCCCTGGAAGAGGAGCGCCAGCGCCTCGAGCAGTCCGCCGCCCAGGTCGCGGTAGTACTTCTCGCTCAGAAGCTGAACCAGGGTTGGAACCCCCAGGACCAGGCCGATCCGGCGGCTGGTATACCGCCGGAGATAGACCACGACGTTGTGGAATCTCGAGTAGTTCGAGACCATGACGGAACAGCCGAGCACGCTCAGGGTATTGACCCGCGCCAGGAAGTCGCTGTGATCGACGGCGGGGCCGGACGCCAGGAGGTTCCGGATCGTCATCTCCATGAGCACGATCGGCTCCTCCGCCGCCGCGCCGGATTCTCTCCGCATCTCTTCGAGAGCGCCGGCCTGCATGTCCAGGGTCAACCGGGTCACCGGCCGGAAGCTCCCGCGTTCGATCAGCACCGGCTGGTCGTGGAGCAGCTCCGCCGGCTCGACCACCGCCCCGGCGGAGTTGAAGATGACGGCGTTGGTCAGCCGTTGCTCCACGAGCTGGAGGCTGATCAGCCGATTGTCGACCTCGGAGAAGGCCGGACCGGAGAATTCGATCATGTCCACTTCCATCCGGTCCCGCGTCAGCTCGTCCATGAGCGCGGAGACGACGTCGGCCGCGCGATGCTCGAGAAAAAAGGCCCCGTGGATCAGGTTGACGCCCAGGATTCCCAGGGCCTCCTGCTGGCGGGGAGAGTGCAGATCCCACATGCGCGCGTGGATGACGATCTGGGACGGTTCGCCGCGGGGATTGGACTGGAAGCGGATCCCGAGCCAGCCCCGTCCGTCCTGAAGATGCGACGGGCTGCGCGTGGCCACGGTGTCGGCGAAGGCGAAGAACTTGGTCTCGGCGCCCCGGAGGGCGTCGAGGCGGGACAGGAGCAGCTCGTATTCGTGATCGAGCATCGCCAGGAGCCGCGCGCGGCTGACGTAGCGCTCGGTCGCGCCGTAGACGGCGTCGCTCACCGCCATGTCATAGGCCGAGATGGTCTTGGCCACCGTGCCGGAGGCTCCTCCGACGTGAAAGAACCATCGGGCCACTTCCTGGCCCGCGCCGATCTCGGCGAAGGTGCCGTAGCGGGTCGCGTCCTGGTTGATCAGGAGCGCCTTGTGATGGATGTCGGGCCTTCCGCCAGCCATGAGGCCATTATCCGGCATCGGACGGCGCCAAGGGGAAAAAACCGTGGAATCGCGGCGATACCAGGCGCTCAGGTCGCCGGCGAGACAGAGCGGCACTCCTTGCCTTGCCTTCTCTCAGTGCCGATGCTAAAGTTGTTGGTAGGTTGTGAACGTCGGTTCCGAAGGCGAAGGTCTCCAAGAACCGGGAGGCAAGGCGGTGAGCGCGCATCCGAGCCATCGAAGGGACGTTCCCTCCATCCGCCTCTCTGCTGCCGCGCTCGTTCTGTCGCTGCTCGCGTCCGCTGTCGCGTTCTCATCGGCCCGCTCCGGCTGGGCCCCCGGATTCCAGCTTCCGGGATGGATCGACGGCGACGTGAAGGCTCTCGCCCTTTACCAGGGAAACGTGATCGCCGGCGGCAGCTTCCATTTCCTCGACGGCCGCACAGTCGATTCGATCGCCCGCTGGGACGGCGCTTCCTGGCAACCGATGGGGAGCGGATTCGATGGGCCGGTAGACGCCATGCTCGTCCAGGGCGACACGTTGATTGCCGCGGGGGACTTCCATCACTCCGGCAGCCTCGAAGTTCGGTCGGTCGCGCGCTGGGACGGCGGCTCCTGGAGCCCGATGGGAACCGGACTGGACGGCCGCGTGGACTGCCTGGCGACGTGGAAGGACAGCCTCGTGGCCGGCGGATACTTCCAGGACACCGGCGGTCAGCCGGCGCAGAACACCGCGGTCTGGAACGGGACTTCCTGGCGGCCGATCATCCAGCAGAAAGACGACGACCCGGGCGGATACGAAATCACCTCCATGGCAGCCTGGAACGACCGGATCTACGCGATCCGATATTACGCGGGCCAGAACTTGCCGCCGGATCCGGACGGCACACCGATCACAATCCAGCTCAAGTTCATGTCCGGAGACGGGACCGGCTGGAGTGAAGAGGAATCCACCGACCACGTCCATTTCTTCGATCCGGAGCTGCTCCAGTCGTTCCAGGGCGAAATCTACGGGGCCGGCAGCTACGTGATCGACTACTCCGTATACGACATGCGGTTCGGAAACGGAGTGTTCCGGTGGACCGCCGACGGCTGGACTCAGGTGGGCCAGGACTTTCCCGACCACACCTGGTGGGAGGCGATGGCCACCGTTCAGGGTCGTCTGACCGTGGCGGTGGAAGGCGGCCTCTTCCAGTGGGATGGGACCGACTGGCAGGAGGTGCTCACGCTGCCTGCGGACGCGGCGGCGCTGGTCGACTACAACCAGAAGCTGGTGATCGGGGGCAGCTTCTTGATGCACGAGCCCTATCTGCGCAACCTGGCGGCCTGGGATGGAAACGCCTGGCAACCTCTGGGCGACCAGTCGGGAGCCGGCCTGAACGGTCCGGTCCTGGCCCTGGCCAGAACCGCCACAGGTCTCGCCGCCAGCGGAAGCTTCACCTACGCCGGTCCGGCGCCCGCGAAACGCTGGGCGCTCTGGAACGCGGGAGCCTGGACCATCCCCGCCGACAGCGTGGCCGAAGCGGCCCATCCGCTCGCGACCTACCACGGGGATCTCTATGCCGTTGGCGCCCTGCCCGCCCGCTGCGATGACTACTGCGGGGGCCTCGGCCGATGGGATGGCACGATCTGGACCCCGGTGGGAGATTTCACCGGCGGACTCAGCAGCTTTGCCCTCTTCGAGGATTGGCTCATCACGGCCGGCTCGTTCACGACGCCGGATCCTTTCAGGCAGAACATCGAGGCGTACAACGGCAGCCGATGGGAGCCGCTCGGCTCGGGCCTGGGCAGCGAAGTGACGCAGGTCGCCTCCTACCGCGGAGCCCTGTATGCCGGAACCACCGACGAGGTCCACCAGGGCTTTACGTGGAACACGGTCGGACGAATCCTGCGCTGGAATGACCTCCGCTGGACCTCCCTCGGGGACAGCGTCGGTTGGCGTGCCCTGGCAATCCAGGGCTATGACAATCAGCTCGTGGTTTCCGGTCTGCGGGGCATGGACGATCCGGACAACGGCACGACCTATCAGTACTTCCTCGACCGTTGGGACGGCAGCTCGTGGCAGCCGCTCGGCGGCCAGCCCAACAACGCCGTTACGGCGCTCTCTGTCTACTACGGCGACCTCATCGCCTCCGGGGACTTCACCCGGATCGGCGATGTCAGCGCCGCCGGCCTGGCCCGTTGGGATGGAACCGCCTGGCATCCCTTCGGCGGGGGGCTCGACCAACCGGCCAACACTCTTCGCGTGGAAGGAGACAGCCTCTGGATCGGGGGCGCCTTCCAGCGTCCCGGCGATCAACCTTCAAGCGGGATCGCTCTCTGGATCGAGCCCCGGCCCTCCATCGTTCTCCTCCAGGCCGCGTTGGCGGAGAGCTCGGTCGTCTTGAGCTGGACCCTCCCCGACGACCCGAGCGTCCGCGGAGCCGTCGTCCGCTTCGCTGCGGACGGCTTCCCGGTCGATCCCAGGGACGGCGACGCGGTTCCGGGCGGCGAAACCGGCGGCGTCTTTCCGGGCAGCCCGGGACAATCGATGGAGGTCCGGCAGCCCGTGACCCAAGGGCAGGGAAGCCTCTTCTACACCGCCTTCGTTTATACAGACAGCATGCTCTATTCGAAGCCGGCGACGGTTTCGATCGCGCTCCCGGATCGGATTCCGCCCGCCATCACCCTCGATCTGTCACGCCAACCGGACACCTCCTCCGTCCTGTCGATCCGGATCGAGGCTTCGGAGAAGTTGGATTCAACCACGGTCTCGCTGTCCGCGGGGGGCCATCCGCTGGCGCTGCATCCCCTGGGCTTTGCCGCGCGCGTCTGGGGGGCGAGCCTGGATTTCTCCTCGGTCAACGGCGTCTTCACGTTGAGCGCCGCCGGCAACGATCTGGTGGGCCACCTGGGAACGGTGCAGGAGACTCTCTCCGCCGGGACCGTCGCTTCGGCCGGCGGCACCATCCAAAGCGGCGACGGACGGCTCCGGATCGACGTGCCCCCCGGCGCACTCACCGCGCCGCGTCGATTCAGCGCGATCCCGGTGGACTCCCTGAACCCCGCCGAGCCGATGGCCTTCCTCATCCAGCCGCCGGAGAACCTAGCCGCGCCCGCTCAGGTCGAGTTCCAATATGACGATGCGTTCCTTCGGGGAAGGGATCCGCTGAGGCTCCGCATCGTCTGTGAAAACGACTCGCTGCCGAGCTTCCTGGATCTGGCTCAGCGCGAGGTCATCGCCATGACCAGCCGGATCGGCCGGTTCCGCCTCGTGCTGTCCGGAAGCGCCGCCAGTCCGCCACTCGATTTGGACTACCTGCGCCTGACCGGACCCTCGCCGAACCCATCCACCGGCAGCATGCGTTTCACGATCGCGGTCCGGGCTCGACAGCGGATCCGCGCCACGATCTACAGCGTGGATGGGCGGGTGGCGCGGCACTTGATCGACGAAACCGCCCAGCCGGGAGACCTGTCGGCCACGTGGGACGGAAGAACCGATTCCGGGAAACAGGTCGCATCCGGGGTTTACTACTGCCGGGTGATCGGAGAGAAGAAGAGCGCGTCCCTGCGGTTCGTGCGGATCCGCTGAGCACGCAGCTTTCACTCCGGAGGGCCGGCGGCAGGATCGCGCGCCCCTTGAGGCTGATGGATCCCGCCCTTCGGAACGGAGGCCTTAGTCGGAACCGGTTCTGAGGGCGATTCGGCCCCCCGGCCCGCGATCGATCACCGCGCCGTCGTCTTGGATTGGTCGATCACAACCGGCAGACTCTTGGGCGGCGAGAGGCCCCGGATCGACGGCAGACGCGCCAGCGGCGACGACAACGCCAACGGCCGCCCCGTCCTCGCGCTCATACTCGGCCAGCTTGTTCCGGATCGTCCGAACGCTTACGCCCAGACGGCGCGCGGCCGCCGTGCGGTTTCCGCCTTCCCGGCTGAGCACTTCGAGGATCCACGACCGCTCCCGCTGATGGAGCGTGCCCCCGGCGGATCCGGCGGCAGAGCCGCCGCTGCCGTCCCCGACGATCGAGGCCGGAACGGCTCGGGCGGAGGGCTCGCCTCTCCCGTCCCAGGCGATCGTGACCTGGGCGCGTCGGTCGCCGGGTTCGCCTCTCCCGCCCCATCCGATCGCAGGCCTGCCCGGGCGCGCCTCGGGGCCGCTCAGCGCCCTGCCGTCCTCGCTTTCCAGCACGAAATGCTCGGGCCGAAGCTCGTCATCCGGACACAGGATCACGGCCCTCTCCACCGCGTTCCGGAGCTCGCGCACGTTCCCCGGCCAGTCGTGGGAGAGCAGACGCTCAGCCGCTGCGGTGTTGAATCGGGCCTGGCGCCCGTTCTCCGCGGAGAAGGCGGCGAGAAAGTGGTGGGCCAGAAGCATGATGTCTTCCCGCCGTTCGCGCAGCGGCGGCACGCGGATCGGAACAACCTCGAGCCGGTAATACAGATCCTCGCGGAACGCGCCGTCCCGGATCCGCGCCTTGAGATCGGTGTTGGTCGTCGCGATGACGCGCACGTCGACCGACACGGGACTGCTCCCTCCGACGCGGTAGAACTCCCGTTCCTGCAGGGCCCGGAGCAGCTTCGGCTGGAGCGCCGGGTCCATTTCGCTGATCTCGTCGAGGAGCAGCGTGCCTCCGTGCGCTTGCTCAAAGCGGCCGCGGCTGCGGCCGATCGCCCCGGTGAAGGCGCCGCGTTCGTGTCCGAAGAGCTCGTCCTCAAGGAGCCCGGACGGAACCGCCGCGCAGTTGAGCTTGATGAAGGGCGCTCCGACCCTGGGCGAACCGGCGTGAATGGCTCTGGCCACCAGCTCCTTGCCGGTGCCGCTCTCTCCGGTGACGAGGACGGTCGAGCGAGTCGGCGCCGTCATACGGATCGCGGTCCTGAGGTTCTCCATGGCGCGGGATCGCCCGATCATCGCGCCGAGCGACTCCTGCAGGGCGAGACGGCCCTTCAGGTCGGCGTTCTCGCGGCGCAGCGCGCCCACGGAGAGCGCGCGATCCACCGCCAGATCGATGGCGTCGGCCGAGAAGGGCTTGGTGAGGTAGTCGAAGGCGCCGCGACGCATGGCCTCGACCGCGGACTCGAGGGTACCGTGGCCGGTCATCATGACGACCGGCGCTTCCGGGCAGAGCAAACGAAGGTCCGGAAGCAGCGTCAGCCCGTCCCGTCCCGGGAGGCGGATGTCCAGCAGGATCAGATCCGGCGGATCCAGGGGCAGACGCCGCAGCGCTTCATCCCCGTTGGCCGCCAGGATCACGCCGAATCCGCGCCTCCGAAGGGTCTCTTCGAGGAACTCGCGCAGAAGCGGCTCGTCATCGACGACCAGGATGCGGGCATCCTCCTTGCTCGCGCCGGGATCGGCCATCACGCGGCCTCCTCATAGGCCCGTCTCGGCCGCGAGGCGCTTTCGGTCTTCGCGGTCACGGCCTCATCCGCCGGCACGGTGGCTTCCATCCCCGCCGTCATCAGATCCAGCACGACGGAGGTCCCGCGGCCGGGCGCGCTGACCACGTGCACGTGCCCGCGGTGGGCTTCGACGATGCGGCGCACCAGGGCCAGCCCGAGCCCGGTGCCGCCCGGCTTGGTGGTGTAGAAGGGAGCGAAGATCCGCGCGACGTCCTCGGCGGAGAGCCCGCAGCCGGTGTCGCGGATCACGAGGCGGAGGCGCTCGGGAATCCTGGCCGGCCCGACGGCACGGGCGCGAATGGAAAGCGTCCCCGCGCCGCTCATGGCGTCGATGGCGTTCGAATAGAGGTTGGCCAGCACTTGGAGGAGCAACCGGCGATCGCCCCAGCCCGGCGCAAGACCGGAGTCGATGTTCAGATCCACCTCGATCCGATCCGACCAGCGCGACGAGGCTTCCAGCGCGGACAGGCTCTCGGCGAGAAGCCCCTCGATCGAGATCGGCTCCAAGCGCAGATCGATGGGCCGGCAGTATTCCAGGAGATCCTGGACGATGCGGTTGGCTCCTTCCACGCCACGCAGGATGCGATCCACCTGATGCAGCGGCCCATCCTGCCCCGCCAGATCGCGTTTCAGGAGCGTGGCGAAGCCTTCAATCGCGCCGAGCGGATTCCGCAGTTCGTGGGCCACGGTCCCAGCCATTTGTCCGAGCGCGGCCAGCTTTCCGGCTCGAGCCAGTTCCTCTTCCAGCGCCGCCTCGCGCGTCCGATCCCGAAAGGCGAAGAGGGTCAGGATCCGATCCCCGACCGGCTGGGACCACGGTTCGCTCGATGCTCCCGGGATCCTTCCGGCCACGCCGATCACCCGATAGGTCGTGACGCCGATCTCCGGGCGATTCCACTCCAGCTCGAAGCTCCGGCTCCGGCCCGCTCCGATCTGCAGGGCCTCGGCGCGCAGGCGATCGAGGATCGCGGGCGCGAGGCTCTCATCCGACGCGAAGCCGGGAACGGCGGACTCGCCCGCGGGCTCGCGCAGGGAGTCGGAGAGATGGAGAAGCCTCCCGGTGCAATCGAGAGCCACGACTCCGTCGGCCAGGGACTCGATCAGGCTCTCGAGAAGCAGCGACAGTTGCTCCCGCCGGGTGATCTGGATTCCCTGCATCGTCTCCTCCGCGCTCGTCCCGCCGGTCAAAAGCCGGACGTCGCTTTTCCGGATTGCTGATCGCGCCATGAGAGATCCTCCAGTCGATCGCGCGCGAAGGGCGCCCAGAACGAGGACGGCCAACGCTTGCCGACAGTCTCGTAACGGTCCCGGGCCTGCGCCGAGTCCCCGAGCAGGAAATGGCAGTTGCCGGTCTGGTACACGGCCCAGGCTTCCTCGTCGGACGGAGGCGAGGCGCCAAGGACCTTCTCGTAGGAAGCAAGGGCGTCAGCGGTCCGGCCGAGCTGGAACTCGAGGTCGGCCTGTCTCGCCAGGGCCCGGCGGCGACAGGGTTCATCCGACAGAGTCGTGACCCTTTCATAGAGCTCCAGAGCCTTGTCGGTCTGTCCGTCGCCGTCATCGAGCGCGGCCATCAAGAGCAGCGCCCGCGGCTCCAGCTTGTCGCCGGGCGGAATCAGATCGAGGTGCTCGCGAGCCGGCCCCTTCTGGCCCGCCTTCAGGAAGCCCTGGGCGAGACTCAGGTGAAGATCCGAGAACGCCTCCGTGGGTTCGTAACGGCGGCCCCAGGTGCGGAGGAGGTGGTCGACTTCCGTCAGGTCGGAGGCCTGCTGCAACCGGTCGATCAGCCACCGGAAGATCGGGAGCGGGATCATCGACGTGTCGGGATCGACCTCGGCGCACTCCACGCCGTCGGCGTCGGCCCGATCGCCCGCGATGAGATAAAGCTCCCGGAGAAGCAGACACGCCTGACCGCCGGACACGGTGGAGCCGTAGAAGTGCCGCGCCCGGGCAGCCAGGGAGCAGGCCCGGACCGGCTCCTCGGCCAGACAGGCGCGGCGGATCTCGCGCACGAGACGGTCGGCTCCCCGTTCGCGGGCCAGGTCAGGATTGGGCGGAGGAAGCGGTTCCGAAGGCTCCGGCTCAGACCCGGGCTTCTTCTTCTCGGTGGAAAGGGACTCGGCGGCATCCATGGCCCTCGAGATGGCCGCCGACTCGCTGATCGCCGCGCCGGCCGCCGGCGCCGGCTCCGTCTTGGAGGCGGCGGGATGAGAACCGGGAGCGGTGGGATCCGAAGCGGGCGAACCCTGTTGAGCGCGGGGCGTTCTTCCCTCATGGCCGTGAGCCGGCTTCGAAGCGTCCGTGGATCGCTCCGCCGAATCCGCAGGCGAGGTGGAGTGGACAGGCGAACCGCCGATCGATCCCGAAGGATCGGGCGTCTTCTCGGATGTGCCGGCGGTTGACACCGAGGCGCCGGCAGGCTGCTCGCGTGAGCCAACGGAATCGGGCCCCGTGTGACGTATCACGGAGGACGGCGCTGCGTTGTCAAGCGGTTCATCCGGACGCGATCCCGGAACCGGCTCGACCGTGCCCATCTTGACCGCCGCTCTCAGCGCTTCGAGCAAAGTCCGAGCGGGGTGATTCGGCCCGGGCTGACTCAGGGAATCCTGAGCGGAGCCGGCGTGCAAGGGAACCGCCTCCGGGATCGGGACGGCCGGCGATGGAATCGTGGCAGCCCGCGCCGACACCGCTTCCGCAACCCGCGGCGATTCCGCCCGCACCGACACCGCTTTGGCAGCCTGGGTCGATTCCGCATGCGGCGTCACGGCACCCGTAGCCCGCGGCGATTCCGACTGCGCCGTCTCCGCGTTGGCATCCTTCACGGCTTCCGCATCCGCCGCCCGCGCCGTCACGGTGCCCGTAACCCGCGACGATTCCGACCGCGCCGTCTCCGCGCCTGCATCCGTCACAGCTTCCGCGTCCGCCGCTCGCGCCGTCACGGCGCCCGTAGCCCGTGGCGATTCCGCCCGCATCGTCTCCGCTTCCGCCGCCGGAGCCGCCGTGGCGGACGCCGCCCGCTCGTCCGCTGTGCTCGCGGCCGGCGCCCCTTTCGCCGCCGTGGCGGACGCAGCCGGAGCCGTCCCGCTCTTCAGGCCTTCTCGATCGAGGGTCCATGATCCCGGCGGACTCGATCCCGCGTCCGGAATCCGCACCCGGATCGCGTTCCCGGCGCGCCGAACGTCGTACGGCACGACCCGGCTCAGTTCGAGCGTCACGCGGGTGCGATGATCTCCGGGGTCGTTCCGAAACTGGCTTGTCCTGACCGCCCGGACCACGCCGCGGTCCAGCCGCGCCTCATAAAGCCCCGGCGCGCCGGGCAGGCGACTGGTGGTTTCCAGCAGGTCGATCACGATCCGAGGAGGATTGCTCAGGAACGACTGTTTCCAGGAGGCGTCAACCGGTAGAGAGAGGTCGAACGACCGGCCGTCGTCGTCCATCCGGAGGCTGGTGAGCTGGCAGGTTTGCGGCGCATCCTTCGCGGCGCCTTGCGCGGAAGCCGCGCCGAAGACCAGCAGAAGCCCGAAGACCAGAAAAAGCTCGATGGCCGGAAGAAGCGCGAAGGCCGAAACAGCCGCGAGCCGCGGCCGGCCCGAGGATCGATTCGGCTTCGGCGTCATGCGACCTTGCGCGCCGGGACGGAGGCTCCCGGCTCGAGCGCGGCGCCGGAGTCCGTCGGGGCCGGATTCAGTCGATGGACCGCGTGCGGTCCGGTGCCGTGCCTGGAGAGGAGATCCTCGAGTTCGGGCTCTTCGCCCCCGAAAGCCAGGATCCGGAGAGGCGTCGAAGAGGCGCGCAGGCGCTCCAGGAACTGGAGCTGCGCGCCCCAGCTTCCCGGCGCGGCCGCGGCGGCGAGATCCGCGATCGGCCAGCCGGCCGGCGCGTCCACGCGCAGGTTTTCCCCTTCCGAAAAGAGATGAACGTGACCGGGAACCAGTCGATCCCCCGAAGCCAGGATCCGGACGGGCCAGTTGACGAACCGTCCGATTCCCTCGCGGGCGACGCGCAGGAACCGGGGCCCGTCGGGGATGCGGAGGGCGACCGGCGCCTCGCGGTCCAGCCCGCGCAGCCACTCCGTCGTGGCGGCGAGGTTCCGCGTTTCCGGCGCGGCAACCCAGGGAACGTCCGGCGCGAATTTCCGGAGCGACCCGGATCGGCCGGCGACGCGATCGATGCCGGCGCAGGGCCGGGGGTACGAGTTGCTTCTTTCGTTCCGTCGCTCCTGATCGGAGAGAAGAGACGCCACCTGACGCAACCGCTGCGTCATGCCTCCCTTGAACCGCTGCGGCGGGCTGCCGCGGCTCACCATGAAATCGCTCGCGCCCAGGAAAAGGCCTTCCCAGGCGGCGCGATAGCCTTCGAGGGTGTCAGGCGCAAGGAGCACGACCCGGCTGGCCAGCGCCTCCGGCAGAGCGCGCAGAAGAGTCAGACCCTCCATGCGGCGCAACCCCGTCGAGATGAAAGCCAGGGTCGGACGCGTCGTGGTCAGGGTCGAAAGAACGATGGGCCCGTCTTCCGGAACCACCTCGAGCATCGAGGAGCCCAGAAGCCCTTCCAGCAACCGGCTCAGTTCATGCGTCAGCTCCGGGCTCTCGAGCGCCGCAAGAAACCGGATCAGATGCCTGGCGGTCCGAGGCGAACGCATCCGATTCGCCTCCCGCCTTCCCTCGCCGGCGCCACCTCGACGGCCCGGGGAGATCACCGGGACCTCCGGGACGACGGCGCGCCGGAATCTCCGGCCGCGCGGAGCGGCATCGGCGCCCGAGCGGACGAACGGGAGGATGCAGCGGGCCGGACCAGAGGTTGCGCGGCTCCGGCCGGATCCGCCCCCTGCGGGGTTGGCATGGAAGCGGGATCGCTCGCGGCGCGCTCCTCGGACCGATCGGCGGCGTGTTTCGGGTCGAGAAGGCGAAGGATCTGGCGGACCGAGTCGACCAGGATCCGCCGGACATCCTCCTCGGAGATCCCCAGAACCATTGCGATCTGTCGGGGCCGGATGCTCTCGTAGAATCGAAGGCCCAGGACCAGCCGCCCGGTTTCCGGCAGCCGGTCTATCGCTTCGGCCAGGCGCCGCCTGTCCTCCTTCCGTCCGGGAAACGGCTTGAGGCAGGCTCCTTCGCGGCCCAACTGAGCTTCCTGCGCGAGGCTGTACATCGAGGGCATGGTCCACCTCCGGGATCCTTGGGAGATTCCTTCACCTCTTTGCTGTCAAGCGGAGTGCCAACGCGCGCAGGAACGAACCGAGGTCGGACGAGGGGTCGAGCGGTCGCGGTCGGAAAGGTTGAACCTCAAGAGCGGGAATTTCTTGCCGGGTCGATGACACAAGCGGCGGCGCCGGGAGCCTCGGCGCTCCCGGAGAAGCCGCTCCGGATTTCCGGCCGGCGCAGGCGAAGACCAAGCCGGCGCCGGCCAGTCCTTGGCCGGGTCCCGGCGGCCCCCGGCGTCATCCGGCAGACGGGGGGCGCGCCGGGCCTGACCTATCGGGTCAAGAGGACGCGCCCGCCGGTGGAGCGGCTCCCCACGTCGAGGCGGTAGAAAAAGACTCCGGATCCGACCGCCCTTCCCCCTTCATCGCGCCCGTCCCAGACCATCCGCCCGGCCCCGGCGGGAAGAGCGCCTCCCCCCAAGACTCGCTCCAGGCGGCCGGCGGCATCGTAGATCCGAAGGCGCGCCGTCGCGCCTCCCGCCGGCACTTCGAAGGAGATCGCGGACGAGCCGGAGAAGGGATTCGGAGCGAACCGGACGGGGCTCGATGACAGGAGACTCAACGAATTCGGCGCCGAAGCCGGCGCCGCCATCCTGCGGCCGACCACGATCCCCATCGGGATCATGAAGTTGTTCTGCCCGATCCCTTCGGTGCCATACGTGGTCCAGCCCAGGCCGGTCATGTCGTCGGCCCGCACGATCCGGCCCGACTGGGAGTCGGCCACGTAGATCGTCCCGGAAGAGTCCACGCAGGCGGCGTAGGGATTGATGAACTGATCGACGCCTTCGCCCAGCACTCCTCCCAGGACGGCCCAGCCGGTGCCGAGCATGTCGCTCATCCGGGTGATGCGGTCGTTGGCCATGTCGGCCACGTAGATCAGCCCCGCGGTGTCGATCCAGACGCCCGAGGGGGACGAGAACTGGCCGGGGCCGCCTCCGTTGCCGAAGGACGTCCAGTTGGCGCCGGTCATGTCGTCGATGCGCACCAGCCGATATGTTCATCGCGTCGGCCACATAGATCCGGCCGGAAGCGTCGAGCGTGATCCCGGTCGGCTGCGTGAACTGGCCGATCCCGCTGCCGACCTTGCCGTAGCTCTGCCAGTTCTTTCCCGTCATGTCGTCCATGCTCACGATGCGGCCGTTCTCTCCGTCGCAGACGTAGATCCGGCCCGAGGCGTCGACCCAGATTCCATGCGGGTAGTTGAACTGCTTGACCCCGGAACCGAGCGTGCCGAGGACGGTCCAGTTGGAGCCCGACAGGTCGTCGATGCGGACGATCCGGTTGTTGCCGCTGTCGGCGACGTAGATCCGGCCGTTCGCGTCGACGGCCATGCCCCAGGGCTGCTCGAACTGGCCGACGCCGGAGCCGGCGGCGCCGAAGGTCATCCAGCCGTCGCCCAGCATGTCGTCCACGTGCACCAGGCGGTTGTTGTAGGTGTCGGAGACATAGAACGGGCCGAGGATCGAGTTGGCCGAGCCCACTCCGGCGGCGATGGTGCCGGCGCCGAGCGGCGTGCGCAGTTCGGCCAGGGTCTGGCTCGTGGAACCGGTGATGGGCTGCTGAGCGCCGTTCCGGGTCATCGTGCCGGTGAAGTTCCCGGAGAAGGCATACCAGTAGAAGCGCGGATCGCCGCGGCCGCCGCCCGTGATCTCCTCGGTCAGCAGGCCGGAGGTGAAGGAGCCCTTGACCGAGGTCAGACCGTCGGAGGAGACGAGCGAGTAGCTGCCTCCGGAGCAGGACCACTCCGCCGCGTAGGGATAGCCCGGAGTCATCGACGTGGCCTGGCAGCTCAAAGAGAGGGTGCCGCCGGGAGCCCCAAGCGTCGCGCCGGTGATCACGAAATCAGAACCGAGTGTGGCGGTCCCGCCCGAGTCGCTGGAGGTCAGCTGATCGGCGAGAGCTGCCGTCGAGGGAAGCCAGACAAGCCAGAAAAGAGCGGCCAGGATGCGCGAAAACCTGCGCGAGATCACGGGACCCTCCTTCTCTCGAAGGTGCTCAGACGACCGACTCTTGACCTGGACTACTGCAAAGCAGAACTCCTGATAATATCAGAATTCGTCTCAGACGGAAAGTGTCTGAGGTGTTTCGCCGTTGGAAACTGCGGACGGCCGCAGGCCTGGTCACAAAGCCCAGCCCAGAGCGCCCTCGGGTGGCCCTATGCCACGTCACACGCGCCACTTACCTCCTGTGCCGCGTATGAGAGCGCACTCTCAACACTTCTGGAACGCAGATTGGCGTCCCTTGCAGCAAACTGCTAGGATCGTTCTCGACTGGGAGTGATCGTCGCGAGGAGTTTCGAGTGAGAGCCCACGCGCCGGCGACGTCACGGCCATCATCAGGAACTGGGGCGCGCGGGTCGGCCAACCTCCTCCGAGCGGGATCGATCGGAGGGCCGTCTGCGAGGATCTTCTTTCGGAGCTGGACCAGGTGTCGGGTAGCCGCGGCGAGGAGGCGATCCGCGCGGTCGTGCTCGACTATCTGCGGAGCCTGTCCCTCGGATCGACCGATCTTCGTCTCGAGCGAAACCGGCCCAATCCATTTGGCGGCACGACCACGTGGGAGCTGTTCGCGCCGGCGCCGGTGCGGGCGACCCTGGCGGTCTACGACGCCGGCGGGAAACTTGTCTGGAAGACCGCGCTCCCCAGCGCGCCGGCGGGCGTCTCCGAGATCGCGTGGAACGGACTGACCCTGCGGGGAAGG
Organism: Candidatus Eiseniibacteriota bacterium; assembly: GCA_963833505.1. Classification (GTDB taxonomy): domain Bacteria; phylum Eisenbacteria; class RBG-16-71-46; order CAIMUX01; family CAIMUX01; genus CAWHYG01. Next base: position 604,621 of record CAWHYG010000006.1, read on the forward strand.
CGGGCCCCGGCCGGGACCTATTACTACCGGTTCACCGCCGGGGCCTATCACGCCGGCGGACGCGTCACGCTGCTTCGCTAGTTGTGGCGCGACTTCTGTGGGCTCAGGGAGCCAAACCTCTGCGCCCTGTTGGAGATGCCGGCGGCAGATCAGTCCGGTTCGTCCTCTTCGACGCCGCCCAGCGCGTATTCCCGGACCTTGGTTCGCAACGTCTGGCGGCTGATTCCGAGCAGCTCGGCCGCCCTCGTCTTGTTCCCCTTCATCTTCTCGAGGGCGTCGCGGATTCCCGCCTTCTCGATTTCGGCCAGAGGGATCACGCGATCGGAGCGGATGATGACCTCTCCCTCGGATCCCGGCGCCTCTCGGGCCGGACCGCCCAGAAGGTGCGGGGGCAGATCGGACGGCTGGACCTCCGGCCCGGGGTGCAGGAGCACGAGCCGCTCCATCAGGTTCCGGAGCTCGCGCACGTTTCCGGGCCAGGAGTAGTTGGCCATGATCTCGAGCGCCTTGCCGGAGAAGCGCTGGATCTTCCCCCCCAGCTCCTGGTTGTAGCGGTCGAGATAGTACGAGATCAGGAGGCCGATGTCCTCGCGCCGCTCGCGCAGGGGCGGCACGTAGATCGGAATGACGGAGAGACGGTAATAGAGATCCTCTCGGAAGCGCCGGGCCTCCACTTCCTGGAACAGGTCCTTGTTGGTCGCGGCGATGAAGCGGGTGTGGACCCGGACGTCGGTGGTCGAGCCGAGGCGCCGGAAGGTCTTGGTCTCGAGAACCCGGAGGAGCTTGGACTGGAGGCCCAGAGGCATCTCCCCGATCTCATCGAGGAAGAGCGTGCCGCGGTCGGCCAGCTCGAGCAGACCCCGCTTGTGCCGCCGGGCGTCGGTGAAGGCGCCCTGCTCGTGGCCGAAGATCTCGCTCTCGAGGAGGTTGTCCGGCACCGCCGAGCAGTTGAGGACGACGAACGGCCCCTTCGAGGCCGGGCTCGAATAGTGGATCACCCGCGCGATCAGGTCCTTGCCCGTCCCGGTCTCTCCGCGGATCAGAATGGTGGAGGTGCCGCTCCGGGCGATCTTCTTCACGTTCTCGAGCAGCTCGCGCATCTTCTCGGAGGAGCCGAAGATCTGCTCCCCGTCGTATCCGCGTTGCTGCTCGCTGCGAAGGAACTCGATCTCCTTGCGCAGATCGACGGTGGCGAGTGCGTTCTTGATCAGAAGGCGGAGCTGGGGAATCTCCAGCGGCTTCGTGATGTACTGGAAGCAGCCCAGCTTGGTCGCCTCGACGGCCGTCTCGATGCGCCCGTAGGCGGTCATCATGATGACCAGGGTCTCGGGGAACCGGCGCCGGATCTCCCGGAGGATCTCGATCCCGTTCTCTCCCGACTCCTTCAGATTCTGGTCGAGCAGCACCAGATGAACCGGCTCGCGCTCCATGATCTCGAGCGCGCCGAAGCCGGTGCCGCTGACCAGAACCGTGGTGTGCTCGTCCTTGAGCGCCTCCGACAGCGTGATCCGGATCGACTCTTCGTCGTCGACGACCAAGAGCGTGTACTCCAGATTATCGGGATTCCTTTCGTCGGTCACCTTGCCTCCTCTCGACCGGCAAGTCCAACTGCACGGTAGTGCCCTTGCCCACCACCGACCGCACCGTCAGGATTCCCCCGTGCCCGCGCATGATGGATTGGGCGAGCGAGAGTCCGAGGCCGGTTCCCCGGGTGCGGGTGGTGAAGAAGGGGTTGGAGACCCGCGGCAGAAGGTCCTTGGGAATACCATGTCCTGTGTCCGCGACCTTGACCTGAACGAAACGCTGCGACGGTCCGGGCCCGGCCAGCCGGGTCCCGCGATCGTCCGACCGGCGGCCCGGAATGCGCCGCCGGTAGGGACTTCTCCGGATCACGGAGATCTCGATCTTGATCTCCCCTCCGGAGGGCATCGCCTCCTCCGAGTTGCGGAAGAGATTGAGCAGGACCTGCTCGATCTGCGACCCATCGAGGAAGATCCTTGGAATCCGCCCGCTCACCCGGAGGGTGATGCGGATGCCCTTCGCTTCCAATCCGGACCGGACGAGCTCGACCGCCCGGCGCACGCTCTCCTCCACCGGCGCCTCGCGCAGCTCGGGCCGATTCGGGCGGGCGTAGTGGAGCAACCCTTCGACGATGCGGTTCAGCCGGGCGGCCTCATCCAGAATGATGCGGGTGAACCGCTGGCGCGAGTCTTCCGGATCGAATCCCTCGGCCAGAACCTGGGCGCAATTCGCGATTCCGGTCAGGGGATTCCGGATCTCGTGGGCGACCCCGGCCGAAAGCTCGCCGATCACCGCCAGCCGATCGCGCTGGCGTTCCGCCTCCTCGAGCGCGCGCTCTTCCGACAGATCCTGGAAGAACGCCACCACCGAGCGGGGCCGGCCGGAACGTTGAGGCGAAGGCGCCGTCTGGAGCAGGACGGGGATCTCTCCGCCGTCCGGACGCGCCACATAGAGCTCGATCGGTTCGAGACGCCGCCGGAGCGCCTGGACCAGCGGGTTCATCTCGGCGCCGATGGGGCGGAAGACCCGGGCGCAGTCGCTGCCGACCATTTCCACTTCCGAAAGCCCGAGAATGGAAGACGCCCGGCCGCCCGCGTAGGTGATGCGGCCCAGCGGATCGATTCCGAGGATCCCATAGGGAAGAGCCGCCCCCACGGCTTCGCGAAACGTGTTCAAGGCGTGGTTCTCGCCCTGCGCCCGCCCGAGGTCGAGGAGCAGGCCGAGCGCGCCGATCAGCGTCGGATCGTTCACGCGAGAGCTCAGATCCGGAATCAGGCCTCGGCCGGAAATGCGCAGGAGAAGACCGCCCGAAAGCTCGCCCCGGCTGTGGATCGGACGGACGTAGAGCGACCCTTCCGGCGCCGCCAGCCCGGCCCGGCGGGGCAGCTCGAACAGGCCGATCAGCCGCTCCGCGTGCGCCTGTTCCCACAAGCGCGAGGTTTCCAGCTCAAGAGTCCACGGATCCCGTGACTCCAGCATCAGGCCCGAGCTTGCGATCGAGACGAGGCCGCCGTTCGACTCCGCCTGGTAGATCGAAAAGGGAACATCGCCGATTCTCTCGTCGATCAAACCCCGCACGAAGGCGGGCAGACCGGGAGCGACGACGGCGTTCCTTCTGGCGAGCGGCGGGCCGGTGATCTGGTTCAATGCGCGCCACCTCCGAGGGGACCGGATCCATGGTGACCAACGGACATCCTGCCGTAGGACCAAAGGGTCTCGCACGGAATGCAGAAAGCCTAACCGGCTTCCGGCCGGCGCTCAAGGAGTTTGCGGCGGAGGTGGGCTCTGGAGCCGATCGGAGGAGGAGAGGACGCGATTGGATCTCCGATGCTGATACTCCTCGAACAGGGTCTTCTGGATCCTTTCGCGGTCGCGTTCCTGAAGCTCAACGAAGCGGAGACCGGCCGCCGGGACGCTTCCTGAGCGTGTCCGGCGCACCACTTGAACGCGCACCGGCAGGAATCCGCCCGGGGGATCGAGCAGAATTCGGGCGTCATGAAGGGCGCCGCGGGTGAAGAAACCGCAGCCATCGAGGCAAAGACAGCCCCCGCCGCTCAGATCCTGGACGGGAAACACGTAGATGGGCGCGCGATGGCGGACTCCGGCGAGATCCGGACCGGTCGCAGAAAACGCCGGAGTGGGGGCGGGCGCATCCACGACAAGCGGCATCCGCACGTCCATCCGGAAGAACTCCCGTCGCTGGATGCGGCGGATCGGCGCGTTCAGCAGACGGAGAACGATCCGGCTTCTCTCCGGCGGAGCGGCTCCGACGGCCTTCCAAAGATAGGTCGCATCTCCCGAACCGACCCGGATCTTGAACCGGCGGGGAAATTCCAGATCCAGGCCGCGCGAACGGGGAGACAACCACAGGGTGATGGTGCGTCCTTCGACTGAGATGACGCGGGCGCGGACCCGGAGTCCCCTCAGCGTCAGCCGCGCGCGGTCTCCCGGTCTTGGATCGCGGCCGCCGATCGCCGGAGGGGCGGCCGGATGGACGCGGCTGGCCGCCGGCCGGCCGCGCCTCACCGCAACTCCTCATCGGACTTCGCGGCATCGCCGGACGTGGAAGCCTGGGGTGAAGCCGGGAGCAGGTCCTTGAGCACGGAGAGAATGACCTGGCGCCGGACAGCGTCGCTGTTGTAGTAGCCGGACGAGATCTTGAGCTTCGCTTCAATGACCTTGTCGGCTCTCACGTCCGGAAGATCGCTGGTTTCGGTTTGATAACGGGCGAGCAGCTCGGCCGGATCGGGACGCGCGGCCGGGGAATCCTCGGAGCCGGGACCTTGCTGGGAGCCGTTCACTCCGCCGGAGGCATCCGCTGCAACACGATCGTCATCGGGTCCGATGGTGTTGGAATCGGCTTCCGCGGCGTTCCCGGGTTTCGCCGCGGCCAGTTGACTGCGGATCCGGAGCCACTCGATCGGGATGATGCGGCCGTTGCCCGAACCGACCTGGTCGATACCCATGGCGTTCTCCTCGCCGCCGGTTCCGGCCTGGGCGGGATGCCGGACCGATCCGCGTCCGTGATCCTCGAATCCCCGGCGCCGCCGCGTCTCTCCGCGGCGCGCCGCCGCCCGTACGCTCAGGCGATCCGCGATAACCAGGCGCCTTCCCGCGCCAGCTGGCTTTGGAAGCTCCGCCGGCTCCTCACGTTCGTCAGCTCCTTCAGGATCTCCGCGCGGAGCCCCTGGCACCGCTCCAGAACCGAGGTATACCGTTTCGCCAGCCGCCGCAGGTGCTCCCGTTCGATTCCAGCCGAAGCGTAGCCGTCCGGCAGCCGTCCTTCAATCCCGCCCCGGACCACCGGACGGTCCGCGGCGCCGTCTCCCCGCGCGGACGGCTCCAGCAGAGCCCCCGTGATCAGAACCACCAATTCTCCCTCGGTCTCTCGCAGGATCCGGGTCGCTTCGTCGAATCGACGTTCCGCGAGACAGCTCTCCACGCGCCCGAGATCGAGCTCGAGGCGGTCCTGGTGGTCGGACCGGGCGAGAGGATCGCCCGGGTCGGCCAAGGCCGGAGGGCGCTGGTCATCGGAGGTCATCATGCCGTCGTCGTCGTGGTGGCGGTGCTGTTGTAGTCCATGTTGAGGATGGCCGTGATGTACTGCTGCTGGGAGGCCAGCGCCGTGATGGTGGCCTGGGCGGAGGCGAGCTGCTGAGTGAGCAGATCCTGGCGCTGGGCCAGGTTCTTGTTCATGGTCGTGATCTCATCGCTGATCGAAGTGATGCGCGTCTGGACCGCGTTCGTCTCCTGCGTAACGATGCCCCCGGTGCGGCTGTAGGCGTCGAGCACGCTCGACAAACGCTGGGCCACGCCGTTCGACCCTCCGAGAAAGGTCATGACCTGGTTCGGATTCGCCGCCAGGGCCGCCTGGAGGGCGGTCGTATCGGACAGCGTGAGGTGCCCATTCTGGTCGGTGGTGATGCCCAGATCGGCGATGCTGAGGTAGCCCGACCCGTTGCTCGCATCCACCGACGCGGTGACGGCGTTGCGCAGGCTGGTGCGCAGCTGGTCCATGGTGGGATCGCCGGCGAACATCCCGCGGTTCTGCCCGTTCTGGTCCGCCGCCTGGGTGTCGGTCCGCACCTCGTCGACCGCGGCGTTGTAGGCGGTGATGAAGTCCTGGATCTGCTTGATCGTGGCGTCGGAGTCCTGAGCGAGGCTGATGGTTTCGGCGCCCTGTCCCGCGGCCTTCAAGGTCAGGGTGACGCCGGGGAGCGGGTTCGCGATGGTGTTCGAGGACGCCGTGACCTGGGCTCCGTTGATGGTCAGAAGCGCGTCCTGGGCCTTCTGGGTGGTCGCGCTGAGCTGGCCAGTCTTGTCCAGGCCGGTGAGCCCGAGGGCGCCCATCCATCCCCCGGTGACGTCCTGGATCGAAGTCACTTCGCCGGCCGTTCCGGAGGCCGCCGCGCGCAGCATGAGCCGCTCCTGCCCGTTCCCGACCGACAGCACCGAGGCAGTGACGCCGCCCTGGGTCGAGTTGATCGAGTCGGACAGGCTGCTCAGGATCTGCCCCCAGGTCGCGTTGGCGGGCAGATTCGCCGAGACGGTGGTGGTCTTGCCCCCCGCGGTGATCTTGAAGCTGGCGGTGCCGCCCGCCGCGCCCCCTGGCTGCGCCGTCGGGGTGGCGGAGGAGCTGACCGCTGTCGACATCAGAGTGTGGGTCGTCGCCAGTTGCTGCACGTCCACCGTGAGATCCCCGGCCACGGCCCCGGTGCCCGCGGTCACGTCGAGGACGCTCGAGTCGTTCCCCTCGACCGTCAGGTGCTGCAGCCCCGCAGTCGGGCCGGTTCCAACCAGCCCGTTCGAGAGGGTCAGGAGGCCGGACAAGCGGCTGGCCAGCGACTGGTACTCCGTGACCTCGCTTTGAAGGCTGGTCTGCTCGTTTTGCAGGTTGGTCAGCGGCACACGGTCGTTGGCCATGAGCTGCTGGACCTGCGACTGGATGGACGCGCTTGCGGTGCTGCTGACCGAGGTTGTGGTCGCCATGCCTTGTCCTTTGTCCTATTCGGCCGGCGCGCTCAGGCTCGCGGATCCCGGCGCCGCCGGACTTCCTTCCCGGGCCCCTTCCCGGCGCAGCGCAATCTCCCAGGTGTCCCGAAGGTCCCCCAGCATCCCCTCGATCCCGGCCATCCGCCCCTCGCGGACCTCCCGGAGCATGTAGCGGTAGAGCCCCAGCAGTTGCACCGCGATCTCGCCGGTCCCGAGGTCGAGGCCTTTGGCCAGCTCTCTCAGCGCGCGGGTCAGCAATCCGCGTTGCCGCCGCCGGCAGGCGCCAAGCGCCGTCTCCAGCACCAGAAGCGTCAGGCGTCCCGTTCCCAGGACCGACACCTGGTGCTCCCGGTAGATCCGGCGCGGGTCCCCGTAGGGCTGGTTATACAATGACCTCTCGCCTCCGGAGCGACCGCCCCTTCCGGGCCGCCGCTCGCTCCCTCACTCCCCTTTCCGGCGCCGGACCCTCCTGCCGGGCTCGAGCGCGACCAGCCTCAAACTACTTGAACAGGGTGAGAACCGACTGCGAGTTCAGGTTCGCCTGGGCCAGCATCGTGGTCGAGGTCTGCTGCAGGATCTGGTCCTTCGTCACCTGGAGCTGCTCCGCGGCCATGTCGGCGTCGGCGATCTGGCTGTACGCCGCCTCGGTGTTGGTCTGCTCGGTCGAGATGTTCCCCTGCTTGATCGTCAAGCGGTTGGTGAGCGCGCCGATCCCGGTCAGACCGGTGTTCACCTGCTGGATCGCCGCGTTGACCTCGTCGGAGTACTGCTGGTAGTTGGAGCTGTTGATGACGTCGTTGTCGGTCAGGGCCGAAAGCTTGGCCATCCCCAGGGCGGTCGGCGTGTAGCTTTGCATCTGGTACTGGGTCGAGTCCGACGCGCCGGTCTGGAAGTTCAGCGTCTGGTTGGAGTTCAGGACGTAGTTGCTGCCCAGCTTGGTCTGCGAGGCGATGTCGTTGATTTCGGACACCATGCTGACGAGCTGGGTGCTGATGGCCTTGCGCTCGTCGTCGCCCAAGGTGTCGCTCGCGGCAGTCACGATCTTCTCGTTCAGCTGGACGAGAATGTCGTTGATGCTGAGGAGTCCGCCCTCGGCCACGGACAGGAGGTTCTTGGCCTGGCCGATGTTGTCATAGACCGCTCCGAGCACGCTGTCGTCGTTCTGGAGCTTCGTCGAGATGCTCAACCCAGCGGGATCGTCCTCCGCCGTGTTGATGCGCTTGCCGGTTCCCAAACGGAGCTGGTGGGTCGCCAGGTCGGAGTTGACCTGACGCAGGGTCTGAAGAATGTTCATCCCCTGGATGTTCGACCTGATTCTGGTGATGTCGCTGGTGGCCATCTCGGGTGACTCTCCTTGTTTCTGGCCGCCCATCGGGCAACCGGGTTTCCGTACCCTGTGGCTTGGCCCGCTTTCCCCAGTGGGAGCTGCGCCTACCACCTGTTTTCGGGAAGCCCGGAACGTTCTTTAGGAAAAGGAGAAGACGGCATGCGAACGGCCGACGGAGGGATGTCCGGTCGGCCGGCGCGAGCGATCCGCGAGATCCTGGAAGGTGAGAAACAGGCTCAGGAAGAGCCGGGTGCCGGCGCCTCCTCGTTCGTGCCGCGCCGCCGGCGCTTCCCCTTGTTGAAGATCTGGGCCACGTCCCGCAGAGCCTTGGCCGAGATCCCAGAGGCGCGGCGGTTCTCCTCGCGGATCCTCTCGTAGATCTCCTCCCGGTGCACGGCCACGTTCGGGGGGGCATCGATGCCCAGTTTGACCTGCCCGCCCTTCACATCCAGGATGATGATCTTGATCTTGTCCCCGATCCGGATGTTCTCTCCAAACTTCCGTGTCAGGATGAGCATGCGTGCCTCCCGGGGGCGGCCTTCCCTGCCGCGCACCCTTTGTCCGCGGGCGGCCTCATCAAGCCGCCACCCGGCCCCTTGGAGTCCCACCGGCGTTCGGAGCCGTCTCCTCCGCGGCCAGCAGGCTCTGGCGAACGGAATAGCCGGGACTGTAGATGACGACCTGCTTCCCTGTCCGGTTGCGCGTGTTCAGGACCACCGGACCCTGCAAATTGGCGGTGATGCGCCGCCCGCCGTCCGAGATCGAGACTATCACGAACACCGAGACGGCATCACCTGCCGTAAGGCCCAGGACCTCCCTGTCCGCATCGCTCAAGTTTATACCATAGGAAGATCCGAAAGAAAGCCGTGGGTCCATGAGAGCGAACCCGATCTCCGGCTCGTCCACCGAGATCAGCCAGAAGAAGGGCAGGAACTCATTGACTTCGGCCAGGATATAGCGTTTCAGGCCCTCGAATCCGAGAAGGCCGTCCGGAAAATGGAGGATGGCCTCTTCGATGAAATCGATCTCACCCAGAGATTTGGTTCTCAGGATCATCGCCACCTCCGGACCTCATTTCATGTAATCCAGGAGACTGAGATTGAGGATGCTGGCCCCGGACGCGAGCGCGGCCTGCAGGGCAGTCTGCGCGGCCTGCAGGTCGACCGCGCCCTGGGCCTCGGGAAGGTCCTCGGCCTGGGAGCGGCCCTCCTCGTAACTCGCCGCCTGCTGCTGAGCCGCGTTCTGCATGCTGGTGACCCGGTTCTCGAGAGACCCGATGTAGGTGGAGGCCAGGCTGACCGTGTCCTGCATCTTGCCGATCGTGTCGCCGACACCCCGGACGGTCGCTCCGTCGTTGCCCTGGAGCGCGTTCCGCAGGTTGATCAGGGTGTTGAACACGTCGCCGTTGCCGCCGAAAAGCTCCGGAAGCGTGACGTTCGTCTTGACCGTGACGCCCTGCGCGACCGCGCGCGTCGTGGGGGCGACCGCGCCGCCCGCCGTCTGATAGGTCACGGCGGTCACGTTCCCCTGGGCGTCCTGCTGCACCTGAAGAGGGGCCTGCGTCGTCTTCTGGCCGCCGAAGACGTAGAGGCCCGCGTACTGGGAATTGCCCTGCTGCACCAGGCTCTGGATGATGCCGTTCAACTGCGACGCCAGCGCCTTGCGCGCGTCGGCGCCCAGGCTGTCGTCCGCTCCGCTGGTCTGGATGGATCCGACCTGGCCGAGCAGATCCTGGATCTGCGACAGCGACGAGTCCGTGGCCGAGAGCCCGGAGAGGGTCTCGCTCAGGTTCTTCTGGTACTGGTCGTTGGAGCGGATCTGTTCCTGGAACCACATGGCCTCGCCCGTTCCGACCGGATCGTCCGAAGGAGTCTGGATCGCCTTGCCCGTGGCGATCTGTTGCTGGAGCTGGAGCACCCGCTGCTGGCTCTGCGTGATCGCCGACGTGATCGAGTTGTAGAAGGTCAGGCTGGCTATGCGTGGCATCGTCTTCCTCTCCCGGTTCACATCTGGAGCAGGGTGTCGAACATGTCGCTGACCGTGCTGAAGACCTTCGCGGCCGCGTCATAGGCCTTCTCGGTCGTGACCATGCGGGTCAGTTCCTCGTCCATGTTGACGCCGATCGCCGATTGTCGGTTCGCGTCCAGGCTCTGCACGGCGGCGTCCTCGTTCTGGCTCATGGTGTTCGCCTGCTGGCCCAGGGACCCCAGGTTGGTGACGACGGCCTGGTAGTAGTCGCCCATCGTGGCGGTGGAACGGTCCATGGTCCGGGCATCGCGCAGATTGGCGATGGCCAGGGCGATGTCGTTGTCGCCGGCGTCGCCCGTCGTGCCCGCGTTGAGCTGGCTCGGATCGTTGGCGATGTCGGGGTTGACCTGCAACGTCGCCGCGGTGTTGCCGGTGAAGAAGTTGAGATGGGTCGGGCCGGCCGAATGCACTTCGTTGACGGTGGACGCGATCGTGGAAGCGAGCTGGTCCATCTGACTCAGGAACGAGGGGAGCACCTGATCGCGGGCCTCGAGGATCCCCCCAAGCTCGCCGGACAGAGCGACCGGGGCGTCCAAATGGTCGGCGAAGGCCAGGTTCATGGTGGTCTGGCCGCCCTGGACCGAACCCTGGAGCTCGAGCGGCACCACCGAGTCCCCATCCACGACGGTGCGGCCGCCGATCCGCACGACCGCGGTGCCGTCGCTTCGGATCGTCGAACTGGCCCCGGCCGACTGGGCGAGTTGGTCCAGGAGCAGATCCCGCTGGTCGCGCAGATTGCCGTCCACGCCCCCCCCGATCTCGGAGGTGGTGATCTGGACGTTCAGGTCGGCCACCTGCTGCAGGGAGGTGTCGAGCTGATCCACCCTCTGGCTCAGATCGGCGGTGGAGGAGTTGATGATGGCGCGGATCTGCGAGTCGATCTGCTGGAGGCCCTGCGCCAGATCCTGCCCGCTCTGGATGACCACGGAGCGGGCGGAGGAGCTTTCGGGCTGGTTGGACAGCTCGAGCCAGCTGTTCCAGAAATTGTCCATGAGGTCGCCCAATCCGCTGTCGGTCGGCTCGTTCAGCACCGATTCGGCCTGGGTCAAGGTCTCGGAGCGCGCGTCCCAGCGACCGGCGAGAGCCATCTCGCTGCGGACCTGCGAATCCAGGAAGACGTCGCGCGTCCGCTGGATCCCGTCCATCGACACGCCGGTGCCGAGAACGCCTTGGGGGGTGAGCTCGGAAGGAGAGGGATCCAGGATGGCCGTCTGACGCGTGTAGCCCGGAGTGTTGACGTTCGCCAGGTTGTTGCCGGTGACGCTGATCGCCGCCTGCTGCGCCAGCAGCGAACGGCGGGCGATATCCATTGCCTGCGATAGGCCGGCCATCTTCCTTTCCCTCGGCTCCTCACTCGGGGGCTTCCCTGTCCCCCGGTTCTCATTCGATCAGGCGGTGCGATCCATCAACGACGGCGTTCTTCTCCAATCCGGACGCGTCCCCGGCGCCCGATAGGTCGGTCCGTTTCGGGTCAGCCAGTCGACCAGAAGCTCCATCTGGGCCTGCGTCCACTCCACGTTGCGCTGCGCGAGATAGCGTCCCCTCTGGGCCAGGCGGAGGATCTCCGCCCGAAGCGACGCCGCCTCCCTGGCCAGGCGCCTGAGCTCGGGTGCATCGGCCGGTTTCTTCTCGGTCAGGTACCTCTCGAGGGACCCCTCGCCGGAGATCCAGATCTGGCGCGCCGCCGAAGCCGCCGCGGCCCGCCGGGCCGCATCGTTCTGGATGCGGACCAGCCCGAGCAGCTCGTTCCCCGGGCTGCCCGAACGCAACGCTGTTTCCGTGTCGCTCATGGCGGCCAGCAATCGGCGCCCGCACTCGATCTCGTGCAGGATCGCCGCCGCCGGGCCGTCCACGTCCGGCTTCCTCGTTTCCGGCATTCCAGGATTCCTCCTACGTTGAGGTATCGGTCGCGGGACCTTGCATCTTGAGAGCGCGGTCGGGGGGCAGCGGCTCAGGCGTCTTCGGGGTGGCTCCGGTCGTACGCGGCCTTCGCCTCGAGGACGCGGCGCACGTAGTCCTTCGTCTCCCGGATCGGCGGGATGCCGGCGTTCGCCGCGACGGCGCCGGGGCCGGCGTTGTAGGCCGCCAGGGCCTTGTCCACGCTGCCGAAGCGGTCGAGCTGGAGGCTCAGGTATTTCGTCCCGGCGTACAGGTTCTCCCAGGAATCGCGGGGATCCTGGATCCCCATCTCCCGCGCGGTCTGCGGCATGATCTGCATGAGCCCGATCGCGCCCTTGGAGGAGACCGCGTCGGCCTGCCCGCTGGATTCGACGTGGACGACGGCACGGATCAGATTGACGGGAAGCTGGAAGAGCCGGCCCACCCGCGTGATCAGGTTCTGGAGCGCGCTGTTCTTCTCGACGCCGGATGCGTCTTCAGCCTGTGAATCCGGAGAAGCCTGAGCCGTCGTCGCCGGGGTCGGGGCGACGCCGCGGCTCTTGGCGCTTCCGGTGGTGGACGAAGGTCCCGCGCGCGCCGGCGTGGCGCCGCCGGATGCGCCCGGACTTCCCGGCGTTGCGCCCGCGCGCGCTGCCGGAGTCCCCGATGACGAGCGACGGATCGCATGCGTCCCGCCCTTCGAGAGAGACGCGATCGGAATTCCCGGCCCCGCCGCGCCTTCCGGCGGGGTCGAGCCGTTCGCGGCCATCTTCTCCCGCAAGACGCGCAGCAGCTCGTTCGAGAGCGGGAACATGCGGGCTCCGCCGGCATTGAGGGCGCGGAACACCGCGGCCTGATTCCCTCCGATGGCCGCGCCGGGACTGAGCGCCCCGATCCCCCCGGCCGCACTCCATGCGCCGGAGGCCCCGGTCTCGCTCAACCCGTCGAGCGTCGCGATCGGGTTCGCCGCATCCTCGGCGCCACTGGCGTCGCCGAGCAGCGCATCGGCGCTCAATCCGCCCAAGGTCGCCGATCCGAGTTCGCCGGCGCCGTCGGCGGAACCGAGGGCATCTTCGGTGTCGCCCGCGTTCAGCTCGCTGGACCAGAGCCCGGCATCGGTCCCGGAAAGGGCTCCGGCCTGCTGCAACGAGGTCAGGGTGGCGGCCGAAGCCGAAGAGGACGTCGTTCCCTTCGCGCCGGCGAGCGCCGAGTCCAGCGCCGGCAGGGGCCATCTCTCCGCGAGCTTCCCGGCCAGGGCCTCGTTCCAGAACCAGGAGTAGATCTCGGAAGGAGCCCCCGGCTCCGAATCGTCGAGGCCGGTTTCGGCCAGCTTCGAGGTCAGCGGCTTCAGCATCTCCATGAGAAGGATGGAGCGGAATTGAGCGGCCGCCTGCGCCGCCTTCGGATCGACGGCCGTGCCGCTCGAAGCGGAGGCGCCTGAGGACGTCCTCGCGGACGACGACACCCCCAAAGCCGAGGTTCCGGGGGGGGACGCGCGCATCGCGGACGGCGGAGGCAGTGACGCCGCAATGCGCGCATCCGTAGACTGAAGCGGCGGGAAATCCCCGGTCACAGCACGACCAGTTCGGCCTGGAGGGCGCCCGCCTCCTTGAGGGCCTGGAAGATCGCGATCACGTCCCGCGGAGTTACGCCGAGGGTGTTGAGCGCCTTGGCCAGCTCTTCCAGCGTCGAAGTCCCGGAGGTGGTGAGAAACGCTCCCGTCTGATCCGAGACCTTGATGCCGGACTGGGGCACGACCATGGACTGCGTCCCGTCCGGCGATAACGGAGGCGCCGGGTAGGCCTGGTTCTCGTTGTTGATGCGGATCGAGAGGTTGCCATGGGAGATCGCCACCGGCAGAAGCCGGACGTCGCCCCCGGCCACGATCGTGCCGGTTCGCTCGTTGATGACGACCCGGGCCGGAGCGCCGGGCGAGACCTCGGCCTCTCCGATCCGCGACATCAGCGAGATGGGAACCGGCGCGGCGCTGTCCGCCAGGGCGCCTCCGAACGGAATGCGGATCGTGCCGGGATCGACCGCGCGCGCTCCTCCGCCCACGATTTCATTGACGGCCTTGGCCACCCGATCCGCGGTCGTGAAGTCGGGACGTTCCAGCACGAGATCGATGCTGCCCCCTGGCAGCGAAGCCGCGACCTCCCGTTCGATCAGGGCGCCGTTCGGGATCCGGCCGACGGTGACCTCGTTCTGGGTGACGCTCGATCCGCCGGGGCTGTCCACCTCATAGCCGCCGACCACGATTGGGCCCTGCGCCACGGCATAGATCTTCCCGTCCGCGGCCTGCAGCGGCGTCTGGATGAGGACGCCTCCTCGGAGATTGGTGGCGTCGCCCATCGAGGCCACGGTGACGTCGAGGCGGCTGCCGGTGCGGGCGAAGGGGGGAAGGGTCGCCGTGACCATGACGGCCGCCACGTTCTTGACCGAGATCTCTTCGGGACGAAGCGTGATGCCGACCGTCTCGAGGAGCGAGCTCAAGGCTCGAAGCGTGAAACCGGTGGTGCGCTTGTCGCCGGTGCCGTCGAGCCCGACGATGAGGCCATAGCCCACGAGCTGGTTGTCACGCACGCCCTGGAAGTGCGCCAGATCGCGGATCCGGACCGCCCGCGCGGATCCTGCGGCCAGGAGCAGAAGCGACGAAACGGCCGCCGCGGCCAGATTCCGCGGGAGGCGCCGGCGCCGAAGGCGCGAAGGCTGTCCGGCGGCTAGAGGATCCATGACAGCAACCGGAGAAGGAAGCCCTTCTGGGCCGCGTGGCTGGCGGGGCCCTTCCCCGCGTAGGTGATCCGCGCGTCCGCCAGAAAGGTCGAGTAGATGGTGTTGTCGGCCTGGATATCCTCCGGGCGCGCCACCCCGTGCAGCGTGATGCGATCCTCATCGCCGTTGACGCTGACCATGCGGCTCCCCTCGATGATGAGATGCCCATCCGGACGGATCTCGACCACCTCGGCCGAGATCTTGGTGCTGAGCTGACCGGAGAGCGAGGTCTGGCCGGTGCCGTTGATCTGGTCCTTGAGGTCGGACTTGGCGCTGAACAGGGGAATGAAGCTCAGCGGCCCCTTGCCCGGGCCTCCGCCGAGATCGGTCTGGTCTTCCTTGTTGGTCTTGAGCGTGGCGCTTTTCGTGCCCTGGGAGTTCTCGATGACGATGACGGTGACGAGGTCGCCGACCCGCAGCGCCTTCCGGTTGGAGTACCGGTTGCCGGTCTCATCGCTCCAGAGAGATGGAGAAGACCCGTCGGCGCGGGCCAGGCGCGCGGACAGGCCGGCGGCGGGCGCGAGGAGCGCCAGCGCCAACGCCACCTTCCCGAGCGTTCTCACCACGGTTTTCGCTGCCGTCATTCTGCGCCTCCGACCCGCACTTCGTTCCTGCCCATGACGACGCCGTCGCAGTCGTGGTCCGACCCGACGAGGCGCACCGGCAGCACATCGCCCGCCCACCCGTCGCGCCGGGACACGCCGTCTCCTTCCACGCGAAGACCGCCCGCCTGATAGAGCACATGGAGCCGTTCCCCCCGGCGAACCAGGGGCGGGTCCCTGAGATCGCCGCGGACCACCCATTGCCCCCGGGCGAGGTTTCGCAGGACGAAGGTCCCGAGGACCGCCGGTGCGCCGCCGGTCAAGGCGGAAGGAGGGAACCACCCGGCGCGCAATCCGAGATCCTCGTCCTGGATCAACGCTCCGGATCGCACCGCTCGAACGGCCATCCAGGCCGTGCCCAGACAGAGGGGCCGGCCTGAAACGAGGAACTCCCGGCGCTCCCCGTGAACGCGGGCGCGCAGGCGCACCGTCACGCGGTCGGGGCAGGAATCCCGGCCCGACGCGGTCCGGGGAAGGTCCTCGAACGCGGCTGTGATCGAATCCACGCCCGAGTCGATCGAACGCAGTCCGTCGAGGCCGGTCCATTCGACCCGGAAGGTGTCGCAGCCGCAGGCCGCGCGCAATCGCGCCTCGAGCGAGGCCAGACCCGACTCTGCGGGCGAGGAGCCCGGAACTGTTCCTGGCGGCGACGAATCCGTGTTCAAAGCCGCGACCGGTGCAGCCGGCGACGACTCCATCCCGACCGGCACGGCTGCCCGAGGATCTGCGCCGGCGCGGGAGCCGGCCGGAAACGCTCCCGTCAGAGCGGCGAGAGCGAGCAAAAGACAGAGGCCGCCCCGGCTCGGGAGGTTGCGCCGGAACGGCCTCCACCACGGTGGACGGGAAAACGGCGGCAGAGTCCCTTCCAGAAGTGAGCCTCGCGAAGCCTGTTCCCCCTGGAAACCAGGTTCCAGACTCCGCTCGGTCCTCCATGCCTTCCGTGACATCCGCCGCTTCCCCGTCCATTCTTCCTAGGACGACTGGAGGTTCGATGCGACCTGCATCATGTCATCCGCCGTCTTGATGGCCTTGGAATTCATCTCGAAGGCGCGCTGCGCCACGACCATGTTCACCATCTCCTCGACCACGTCGACGTTCGACCGCTCGAGGGCGCCTTGGATCAAGGTTCCGATGCCCGATTCTCCGGGATTCCCGACCTGCGGATCTCCGGTGGCCGGGCTCTGCTTGAGGATGTTGCCTCCTTGCGCGACGAGCCCTCCGGGGTTGGGGAACCGCGCGAGCTGGAGCTGGCCGACCTGATTGGAACCGGTGGTGCTGGCCTGCTCGACCGACACCTTGCCGTCAGCCGTCACCGCAATGCTGGTGGTGTCGTTGGGCAGGGTGATCTCGGGCTGGACCACGTAGCCCTGGGCCGTCACCACCCGGCCGTCGGAATCCAGTTTGAGGGATCCATCCCGGGAATAACCGGTCGTGCCGTCGGGGAGCATGACCTGGAAGAACCCGTCCCCCTGGATGACCAGATCCAGGGGATTGTTCGTCGTATCGGTGTCTCCCTGGACGTAGATCCTCTCCGTATCGACGGCCCGCGACCCGTGGCCGACCTGGAGGCCCACCGACCGGCCGGGCGTCGCTCCGTTCGCCTGGGTCGGCGAGTTGATCGTCTGGTAGAGCAGATCCTCGAAGTCAACCCGGGCCCGCTTGTAGCCGTTCGTGTTCACGTTGGCCAGGTTGTTTGCGATCGTGTCGAGATACAGTTCCTGCGCGCGCATTCCCGACGCCGCTGACCGCATCGCTCTCAGCATCGAATCGCCCTCCTTGGCCCCGTCACCGGCGGCTTCCCGCCGCTATCCATTCGCAAACTGGATCAGCTGGCCCAGACTCCGGTCCTGGGCCTGGATCGCCTTCTGGTTGGCCTCATAGCCGCGCAAGAGCGTGACCATGTCGACCATGGTCAGAACCGGATCCACGTTGGCGCCTTCAACCGAACCCTGGATGACCCGGCTCGTCGTGTCGGGTTCAGCCGATCCGGTCGAGCTGAGAAGGCCCGTGCCCGCGTGCCGCACCTCTTGAGCATCGGAGAGGGTGACGATCCGGAGCTTGCCCTGGGAGGTTCCGTTCACCAGGACCGTGCCGTCGGGCGCCACGGCCAGTTCGGCGGAGGGCGGAACGGTCACCGTCCCTCCCTCGGTCAGGATGGGATAGCCGCTCTTCTGCACCAGGAGGCCTTCGGGGCTCCGCTCCAGGGTGCCGTCGCGCGTGTACAACTCGCCGCTCGGGCCTTGGACGACGAAGAATCCGGGACCGGAGACCGCCGAATGGAAGGGGCTGTTGGTCGTTTCCAGGGCCCCGGACGCGAGATCAACCTGGCTGACGAGCTCGGGGGATCGGCTCTCTTGTCCATCCAACGCGGCGTCGGGCATGGCCGAGCTCGCGGCTCCGGAAGCTCCCGGCACCGCCGCGCCGCCGGCTTCGTTGCCGCCGGCCGCTCCCGCGTTGCTCAGCTCCCGGTGAAACGCCACGCGGTCCTGCCGGAATCCGGTGGTCGAGACGTTCGCCAGATTGTTGGCCAGGATTTCCTGGGCCCGCACCGCCGGCTCCATCGCTCCGGCGGAAATCCAGAGACCTCGAATCATGGGTCCTCCTGTATCCGCCATCCAATTGCAGGACGCATGCCAAAGTCAGGCGGGAAGCACCCGCTCTCCGCGCGCGAAGGAGCGCGCAACGAACAAGGCGCGCGAACGCATGGAGTTCCGAGGATCGGGACGAAACGGGCGCCGGCCGGCTGCCGGCGAAGCGGATCGCGGCCGGCGGGCGCGACCACGGCTCAACGGGCAAAGAGTGACCGGCGGGTGGGCAGGTTTTTCCCGTTCGGGTTCCGGCGATCGAACGCCGGTTGCCGGTCGTGGGTCCGACCCACGACCCGGTTGCGCCTTCGATTGACGCCGGGAATCGGTGCGCGTATCTTGAGCCAACCAAGAGGCCGCTAAGCCCGCAGGTGGAATCCACAACAATCACGGGGGAAGCCGTGGGCAACGTGCGGACGCACCTGATCCGCTGGCTGGGTACGGCGCTCGCCCTCTTGACCGCCGCCGCCATGATGTTTCGCGCGGCGGAACTTCCGCGCGAGCGGTACTTCGGCATGAGCGAGAGAGGCTCGGAGATCGGGCTGATCTTTCCCGGCGGCCCGGCCGACCACGCCGGCATCCGAAGCGGCGATCACATCCTCTCGATCGACGGCCAGAACCTCGAAGAGCTCATCGATCCGGCGGCGGTCCTCCGCGCGAAGGGCCCGGATCGCGGCATTTTCCTGGGCCTCGAGCGCAACGGTCTTCCGCTCCAGGTCGAGGTGCTTCCGGAGTCGCTTCCCATTTCGGAGATCTTCTGGCTGCGCGCCCACGCGCTGATCGCATTGGCCACGATCCTGGTCGGGGCCTTGATCCTCCTGCGGCGCGAAGGTCAGCTCGCCGCGGTCTTCTTCGCGACCTGTCTCTTCCTCGCCGTGCTGATCTTCCGGCCCTACATCCTGCCCAACGCTTTCGGCTTTCGCCTGGATGCGACCGGAGGCCAGCTTCTCTCCACGCTTCTTCCGGGCCTGCTCGTCCATTTCTTCCTGCTCTTTCCCTTCGAGCGCCCGCTTCTCTGGCGCCGCCCCTGGCTGCCGGTCGCGATCTATCTTCCCGGCGTCATCCTCTTCCTGCTGGCCCTTCCGGGGCACGCCTTCTGGGAGTCGCGGGGCCTCGATCCCGCCCTGGCCGCCAAGGTCGTCGAGACCGGAGCCGGGGTCAATTTCCTCGCTGCGCTCATCCTCTCGGTGATCGTGTTCTCCCGCACGTACCGCGCCAGCCCGCTGCCCACGGTCCGCCGGAAGCTGACCGTCACCCTGACCGGGACCCTTCTGGGATTGCTTCCGCTTCTCCTGCTGATGGCCTTGCGCACAGTGCGCCCCGGCCTGCACATCCCCGCCGATCGCACGGCCACGCTCATGGTCTTCTTCCTACCGGCCTCCTTCGGATACGCCATCCTCCGGCACGGCGTGTTCGAGATCGAGTTCATCGTCAAGCGCAGCCTGATCTACTCGGGCGTGGCGGCGGCGCTCATCCTGCTGTACTTCACCCTTCACTTCACCCTGGAAGCGCTCTTCCACAACGCCGCCGGGGTGAGCGGGTGGCTGGGGAACGGGCTGACCCTGCTCTTCCTGCTCATCCTCATGAGTCCGCTGCGCGGCCGGATGCAGGAGCGGATCGATCGCTGGGTCTACCCGGATCGATTCGAGATCCGGCGCGCGGTCAAGGAGGCAAGCGTCCAGCTTCGCGAAGCCTCCGGCACCGACCGGGTGGAATCGGCCGTCCTCGCCACCATGCAATCCCTCTTGAGCGTCCGGCAGGTGGCTCTCTTTCGCCCGACACCGGAGAACCGGGGGTTCGCGCTCGCCGCGTCGGTGGTCGCGCCCGGAAGCGAGGGGAAACCCCTGCCCGAAGGGCTGCAGGTGGGAAAGTCTCTCGCCGATCCGCTCTTCGCCGCCGGGGCGCCGACCTTTCGGGAGGATCTCGAAGCCGAGCTGCCGTTCGGGTTCCTGCCCCGGCAGGACCTCGAGGCCCTGGCGGCCTGCGAGGCGCGCGTCCTCGTGCCCCTGACCTCGGGCCAGCGCCGGCTCGGCCTCGTGATCCTCGGGCCGCGCAGCTACCGCGAGCCCTACTCCCGGCCCGATCTCGAAGCGCTGGAGGAGCTGCAGACCCAGGCCGCCCTGGCCCTCGAGAACGCCTCGTTCGCGCGGGAGAACGTGGGGCGCGAAGACATCCGTCATGAGATGGAGGTGGCCCGCTCGATCCAGGCCCAGCTCCTTCCGCGGGAGCTGCCGAGCTTCTCGTCGCTCGAGATCGCGGCGTCCAATCTTCCATGCCGCGAGATCGGCGGCGACTACTACGACTGCCTGGAGACCGGCGCGGAAGAGCTGACCGTGGCCATCGGCGACGTCTCCGGCAAGGGCGTTCCCGCGGCGCTCCTGATGGCGAACGTGCAGGCCACCTTTCGGGCCGAGGCGGCGACCGGCCGCAGCCCTCGGGAAGTCCTCGAGCGAATGAACCGCCGCCTCTGCACCATCGACGCCCCGGAGCGATTTGTCTCCTTCTTCTGCGGCCGCCTCGATCTCGCGCGCCGGCAGCTCGCCTATGCGAACGCCGGGCATTTCCAGCCGATCCTGGCCCATGCCGGCGGCGAAAACGAGCGTCTGGATCACGGCGGCCTTCTGCTCGGAATCCATGAGGACGCGCCTTACGAAGGAGCGGTGGTGCCGCTGAGCCCGGGCGACCTTCTTGTCCTCTTCACCGACGGGGTCATCGAGCGGGGCGGACCGGACACGCGTTTCGGCGAACCGGAGCTCGTGGACGCCGTGCTCCAGAAGCGGCACCTGTCGGCGGCCGACCTTCTCGGATGGATCAACGAAGAGCTGACGCGCCTCTGCGGCTCCACGGTCGAGGACGACACGACAATCATGGTCGTGAAGATGCTCTGATCCTCCCTCAATCCGCCCTCAAGTTTTTCCCGCCGCGGCCGAACTATACGAATTGGATGCCGGAGCACGAAGGCCCTGCCGGGGTTGGGTGCCAAGGGGGCTGAGCAGGGCCGGCCCGTACTGCCAGAACGGGCGAATTCAGCGCAGGGATCAGGGAGACGTTCCCAGGGCCGACGGAGCCCAGGCGCTCCGCCGAAGCCATCGGAGGAGCCATGTCTCTCCTAGTGCTGACCTTGGTGGTCATCGATCTCTTCTGGTGGCTGCGGCGGTAACGAGCCCGAAGGCCCGCGGCCCGAGCCAGCCCAAGAGATCGCGCGGGGGCGCCGGGTAGACTCATCCGGACCGGTATCAGCGCTTCCTTGGGGGGAACCAGAGCGGCCCCGGGCCGGATCCCCAACGGGAGGGCCGCCCGGCCCCCGCGTCCCACGATGCCCGATCGAAACCGTCCCGATCCAGAGGGCGCGGTGGAGCTTCGGCGATCAGCGCCGATCGAGGGCGTGTCGGAGTCGCTGATCAGCGCACCTCCAGGGTGCGGCGATCGGCACGTCTCGGCGATCAGCGCCGATCAAGGGCGCGGCGAAGTCCCACAGCCAACGCCCGCAGGTCCTCGAGCGCCTTCTTTCGATCCCCGCCCAGAATCTCGACCAGGCGCGCCCCCACGACCACGCCGTCCACGACCGAGCCGAGGGCCGCGACGTCCTCGGGCGCGCGGATCCCGAACCCCGCGACCACGGGAAGAGTTGTACAAGAGCGAACGACGCCGATCCTCTCGGCAAAGTCGGCGGCGAACGCGCCTCCCTGGCCCGTGACCCCGGTGCGCGTGAGGCAGTAGACGTATCCTCCGGCCGCCTCGACCAGCACCGGAATCCTCTCCCGGTCCGTGGTTGGCGCCACCAGCATGACGGTTTCGAGTCCGCGCCCCCGGATCGCTTCCCACACCTCCGGCAGTTCTTCCGGCGGGAGATCCGACACCAGCACTCCGGCCACGCCGGCGTCCTGTGCCCGCGCGGCGAAGCGTTCGGCGCCATAGGCCAGGATGGGATTGGCATAGGTCATGAGGACGATGGGCAGGCCCCAGGAGGCGCCGCGCCGCTCGACGCGCCCGAGAATCTGCTCGACCGTGACCCCGGCATCCAGAGCCTTCTGAGAAGAAGCCTGGATGGAAGGTCCGTCGGCCAACGGATCGGAGAAGGGAATGCCCAGCTCGAGGACGTCCGCTCCCGCTTCGGCCAGCGTCGAGATCGCGGCGTCGAGGACGTCCCAGTCGGGATAGCCCGCGGTCAGGAAGGGAATCAGGCCCCGCCCGCCTCGAGCCAGGCGCGCTTCCAGGGCGAGGCGGGCTGAGCTCATCGGCCGCCCGGGAACGCCCGCGGCCGGATCGCCCGGACGAGGGTCTCCATTCGGATCGGATCCGCCCGGACGCTCAGGCATGTCCGGAGAGCCGATCCGCCGCCTGATAGCTCAAGCGCGCCTTCTCGAACTGGCCCTTCTTGTCGTAGGCCACGCCGAGGTAGAAGTGGGCCCGGGCATTGTGGGCGTCCAGATCGAGAACCCGGTTCAGGCAATCGATCGCCAGACCCGGCTGGTCCTTCTTGTTGTAGGTCACGCCGAGGTAATACAGGGCGTTGGCCGCGTCGGGCCGGGCCTGAACGCATTGCTGCAACAGGCGGGCGGCGGCGTCGTACATGCCCTTGCGGAAGTAGATCAGCCCGAGATTGTAGTTGATGTCCCAATTCCCGGGATCGAGGGTCTGCGCCCGTTTCAGCTCCGCCATGGCCTCTTCCGGAGCATCCTCCATCAGGGCCACGCCGAGATTGAAATGGGCGAAGGAATACTCCGGATCGATCTCGAGGGCGCGCCGGAATTCGGCGATCGCCTCCTTCTTCCGTCCCAGGTCGCCGTAGGCCGCGCCCAGATTGCAGTGGCTCTCCACGCTGTTCGGATTCGCCTCGATGGCCCGGCGGAAGGACTCGATCGCCTTCTCCGGCTGGCCCGCCTGGTCCAGGAGGATGCCGATGTTGATCTGGGCCTTGGTCATCGACGGATCGAGCGCGAGACACTGCTCGAAGCTGGCGATGGCCTCCTCGCCGCGATGCGCCTTCATGAGCGTGACGCCGTAGCGGAAATGCGTCTCGGGGTCCTTGGGATCGATCGCCATGGCCTTGGCGTGCTGGGCGCGCGCCTCGTCGAGCCGGCCCATCTCCTCGAGCATGCGGCCCCGCAAGACCCAGTAGCGGGACTGCAAGGTGATTTCTCCGGCCAGACGGCCGAGAAGCTCAAAAGCGCGATCGGAACGCCCGCCTTGGCGGCACGCTTCGCAGTAGGTCTCGAGAAGCTTCCAGTCGACCGGGGCACTTTCGAGAAGGCGGGGCTCCAGCAGGTCCGCGGCCTGGGCATGGCGACCGGCGAAGGTGTAGGCCTTGACCAGATTGAGGAGAAGCTCGGAGTCCTGCGGATGCGCGCGATACCGCCGCTCCAGCTCCTCGACTCTCTTGTTCGCTCTGTCTTCCGATCCCAAGGTGCGGATTGTCCTGTCCAGGAGCGGGTGATGAAACTCGCGATCGGCCGCGCGGTTCGTCCCTCGAGATCCCTCTGCCGAGCCTCTCTTACGATCCGGGACAAGGCGCGGCCACCGGCGTCCGAGGCTCTCCGGATCAGCTCACGATAGAGACCCGCCCCGAACAAGTCAAGGGAGCGCGAGCCTGGATGGCGGCCGGGCCCACCGCCCGCGCTTTCGGCTCGTCCCGCGATGCCGGCTCCGAGCGGGTCGCCCGTCCCCGAGGAACCGTAGATCAGGCCGCGACGTCGTCCTCCTCGTCGAATTCCTGTTCCGCCGGACGCGGCTGAATGACGACCTTGAGAACCACGCCCGTCTCCAGATCCTCAGGCTCGAGGCAGAGCGGCAACAGGATCTCCCGGGGCCGGAGCGCCCGTGATGACCGGCGCGCCGCCGGGAAGATCGCCGGCGGAATCGGATGGACCGCGGGAGCCGTGAGGTCCGGAGCCTTGGCGGCGCCACGGTCCTCGAACGGATCGAGTGCCGGCGGGACGCCCGGGCGCGTCCCGGGTCGGGAATCGGGGGCGGCACCGCTCGCGAACGCAAGCTCTGAAGTCGGATCACACGCGGATTCGAGCTCGGCCGGAGAAGCCGGGTTCAAGCCGGCCAGCGCGACGATCCGGAAGCCCGCGTCTGCGATCGAGTGGGATACCGGCGCCGGCTCTTCCGGCGGGGACGCCGGGACTGACGTTTCGGCCATCGACGTTTCGTCCGTCGCCACGGGCGCCTCTTCCACCGGCGACTCGCCGGTCAAGCCGGGCTCCCTCTCGGTCGCTGGCGAGGTTTCGCTCAGGCTCTCCGTCATCACCTCCGCCGCCATCAGCGGCGTTTCGCTTCTGCTCTCCGTCATCGCCTCCGCCGCCATCAGCGGCGTTTCGCTCAACCTCTCCGTCAGCCCCCACGCCGGCACGGTCTCGTTTGCGCCCGCCGACTCCAAAGTCACGCTGGGAAGCTCGACTACCGCGGGTGTCGCCTCCGTAGGCTGGGCCGCTTCCACGGCCTCCGGACCCGATCCCGGAAATTCGGCCGATGGCGTGGCCTCCTCCGGCGCGCTCGTCTTGGAAATCACGACGGGGCGCGTCAGCCAGCGACGGAGCTTCTCCCCCACTGAGAGCGGTCGCCCGTTGGCCGAGCCGGGCTCCGTCCCGCCGGTCAGTTCCGAGAAAGACGTCGCGGAACGCGTGGATTCGGCCGTCGCCTCGCGCACCACCGCAGGCCGTGCGGGCACAATCTCCGTTTCGGGCTCGGCCGCGGCCGGCGCAGGTTCGAACGACGTCGCCGCGCGCTCATCCGTCGTGGAATCCGCGGCCGGGCCGGCCGAACCGCCGAGCCCTGCTTCCGCTGTCCTCGAGGCTCCCGCTGCGGCCGGCGCCTCGGCGACTCCGGAAGATGGCGCCATCCCCGCCGGCGTCGCTATTCCACGGGACGGCGTCACGCCGACCGGCGCCACGATTCCGGCCGAAGGACTGACTACGGTGACTCCGATCTCCCGGGCAAGCTTGCGGAGCAGAAGCCGCGATACACCCTTGAACGTTTCCACCACGCCCTGGCCGGACTTGGCGACGGCCTCGAAGGAAGCCAGGCCGCCGGGGTTCAGCACCGCGTCCAGCTCCCGGATGCTGTAGACGTCCGGCAGGTCCCGCTTGTTGTACTGAAGAACCCACGGAAGCTCGTCCAGGGACAGGCCGTGCTCCGCCAGATTCTCCCGGAGATTCTCCAGGCTCTCGACGTTCTCATCCATCTTCCCGCGGCTCGAGTCGGCCACGAACACCACGGCGTCGACGCCCTTCAACACCAGCTTGCGGGTGGCGTTGTAGTAGACCTGTCCCGGCACCGTGTAGAGAAGGAAGCGCGTCTTGAATCCCGCTAGCTCTCCGAGATTGACCGGCAGGAAATCGAAGAAGAGCGTTCGCTCGGTCTTGGTCTTCATCGAGACCATCTTCCCCCGTTGCGTCTGCGGGATGGAGGCGTAGATGTACTCCAGGTTGGTCGTCTTTCCGCTCAGACCCGGCCCGTAGTAGACGAGCTTGGCGTTGATCTCGCGGCCGGAATAGCTGACGAGAACCATGGGGATCCTCCTCCTGGCGTCGGGACGTAGGGCGCGTAGCATGCCGTCTCTCTGGATATTCGGCTGATCCGGGCGGTTCCTTGAACGGCGGGTGGCGGGCGATCCCCGCATTCCCTTTGAGGTTTCGTGGAGGCGAGGTCCTCGGAGAAAGGGCCTCAGGGCTCAAACCGAGGCCGGGCGCGCCGCCGGGGCATTTTCCCCAAGGCTGGCCTCTGGTGCGAGCGGCGCCTGCCGCAACGCGCCGCCCAAGCCCTTTCCCTGTGGACCTCTCACAACGCCGGTTCCGAGTCGCGCCTTGAGCTCAATCGGCGCCAGCCGGGGATTTCGAGGGTTGGCTCCATTCCAGAACGAGCAGGGACTCGGGCGGAACGCCGGAGAGAAGCGCGGATTCGGCCCAGGCCAGCTCCGCCAATCGCAGTCGATCGCGGCCCGCCTGCTTGAGCGTGATGAAGAGAACCTGATCGCCGCGAACGCAGCCCAGATCCCAGACGCCTCGCGCGGCGCGGGTCGCAGAACCGAGCCGGCCGAGAGCAAGGGCCAGCGGTGCGGGAATCGTTCCATCGACGCCGGATTCCCGGGTCCCCTTCGGAAGCCGAACGCAGACCCATCCGGCGCCGCGAAAACACCGGATCACCTGTTCCATCGCTCTGGCTGCGTTCTCGATGCGGAGGTCCGCCGCGGATGGGCCGCCTTCCGCTGAAAGCAGGAACCTCGCACGCGGAAGCCCCACCGAGCGCCGGCTCGGAAGAAGCACCTCGATCTCCGCGGACGAGACGAGTTCTGCAGGCAACGGAATCATGCTTGGTCGCGAGTCCTATCACCGGACATGGCCGTTGGCAACGGCCGCGAAGGTCAGGTCACCACCGTGACGCTGACCCGTTGCACGGCGTTGACGGCGTAGCCTCCCACGTTCCAGACCGGTTCGCTCGGCTGCTCGTTTCCGGCGCTGTCCGTCGCCCGGCAGCAGATCTCGGTCGTCGACCCCGCCTTGGCTTCCCAGTGGAAGGTCCAACGGTGCCAGGCCTGCCGGCCCTCGGAAGGCTCCACCGCGGCCGGTTCCCAGTGGCGCCCGCCGTCGACGCTCACCTCCACCCGTGCGATCGACCCGTGCCCGGACCAGGCGCGGCCTTCGAGCCGACCCGGGCCTGCGGACAGCAGCCGGTTGCGGGTGAGAAAGTCGGGAATCCCCGGCGGGATCATGAGGGCGCGCGGAGCCATACGGGTCACCGGCCCTCCCTCTTCTTCGACCGACCGGCGGTAGCGATAGGCGTTCACGTGCTGGTATCCGCGGAAGGGTTCATCAAGCACGCGGATCTCCCCCAGCCATTTCACGCTCGCCATCCCATACCATCCCGGCACCACAAGGCGGAGCGGATACCCATGTTGCGGCGGGAGCGGAGCGCCGTTGAGATCCCAGGCGAGCAACGGGCCTTCGCCGAGGGCTGCTTCCAGCGGGAGACTCCTCTGGTAGAATTGCTCGACTCCGCCTTCCATCCCCCGGTCCAGCCCGGTGAACAGCACCTCTTGCGCGTCCGGCAGGAGACCGGCCTCTTCCAGCAACGGCCCGAGCGGCGTGCCGGTCCATTGCCCGGTGCCGACCGCCTCGAAAAGCCAGGGCTGGCTGACGGGACGGGGATGAAGTCGGGCGCGACCATTGCCGGCGCATTCCAGGGTGATCGGAAGCGTGGACGCGGGACGAGAGCGGAGCTCCGCCCAGCCCAGGGAAAGAGGCGACCTCACCCGGCCTGTGACCTGCAGCTTCCACGTCGCGAGGTCGACCATGGGAATGTCATAGTGGATCAACAGGTAGTGGAGCCCGATCGGCGTCACGTCATAGCGAAGAGCCTCCAGCGGCATGCCGTGATTTCGGGCCGCGAGCTGCAGCTCCTCTCGAGTGATCTCCGTAGAGTCCGAGGGCCCAGCGGGGGGCTTGGTATCGTCCATCGCCGACGTCTCCTAGTCGCAGGTGGCAGCGGACCCAGGCACGCAGTCCAACTCGGACGGCGGGCGCTCACTCACCGGGCGTGATGGGAAGTATAGGCGATCGGGGGGCAGCCCACTCCGGCGTTTTGGGCGGCGAACGATCGGCCGGGCCGGGACCTGGACCGTCAATCTCGAAAGCCCCGCGACCTGGCTCGGGCGCGCCGGAGTCACCGGCGCGGGAGTGATCCCGGCTTGCCCGTGTCTTCCTTTTCCTGGAGATCGCGGGTACGATTCCGGGTTGACGCGAACCGATGGAGAGTCGCGCACAGTGGATAAGACGTCCCGGCCGCTGTTCGGCCGAGCGGCTCCTTGGCGCTTGCCCCGGGCACTTCACGTTCAGAAGGAGACGACATCGATGGAATTCCGCACCTACGTGAACTTCGCCGGCACCTGCGCGGAGGCCTTCCGGTATTACGAGAAGCATCTTGGCGGCAGGATCGGCATGATGATGACCCACGGGCAGGCGCCGGACCCGAGCCGCGTCAAGCCGGAGTGGAAGGACATGGTCCTGCACGCGCGCATGTCGCTCGGCGACGGCGAACTGATGGGCGCGGACATCCCGACTGCCGAACCGATGCGGAGCGCCTACCTTTCCCTGAGCGTCGACAGCGACTCCGAGGCGGAACGCATCTTCGCCGCTCTGGCCGACGGCGGGGCGCCCCTCATGCCGATGCAGGAGACCTTCTTCGCCACCCGCTTCGGCCAGGTTCGGGATCGCTTCGGGCTCAACTGGATGGTCCTGCACGAGCGGCCGATGCCTTAGCCCGCATTATTCGTGATCGCCCGTCGCGAGGCACCGGAGATGCCCGTCAGGACAAGGCGCGCGTAGCCCGAACGACGCAGGCATACTCCCGGCAGTATGTCGAGGAGTGAGGGCAAGCGCAACGCAGTCATGGCGGGCAGATCCGCTGCCGCAGCAGGGGGTTCATGAATAATGCGGGTTAGGTCTAGAATCCCCAGGACAACCCGCCGTAGAGCCCCCTCCGCGGCAGGTACTGCGGCGCGAACACGCCGACGCCCTGCCCGTCCCGGATCTCGTACACCTTGTCGAAGAGGTTGACGACGTCGACCCGGATCTTCACGCGACCGGGGCCGGCCATCCCCAGCAGACGTTCCGCGCCGAGGTTGACCGTCCCGTAGGGCGGAAGCTCCGTCTGGTTCCCGAAGCCTCCGTATAGACCGCTTCCGTAGAGCGCATCGACGCAGACCTTCGTGCCTTTGTGCTGGCAGGAAACCCCGGCGGAAGCCGTGATGTCCTGGTCATGATCGAGGTGGTACCAGTGGGTCTGAAGAAACGCCAGCTCGTCGGGATCGAACTGGAACTGGCCCGAGGTCAGGCCGTACGCCTTCGCGCGGCTGAAGGCCAGATTCGCATAGGCGCCGATGCCGTTCTTGTCATAGCCCGCCATCAACTCCACGCCTCGAACCAGACCGCGCTCGGCGTTGTTGGGGGAGAAGATCATGGCCGGCCCGAACTGGCCTTCGTCCAGCACCCACTTCTTGATCTTGTAGTAGCCCTCGATCCCGACCTGCAGCTCCGGGAGAATCCGGTGCACCAGCCCGGCGTCGAAATAGTGATACCGCTCCGATCGAACCGGATCGCTCGTGCTGTTGCCGGGGTCGGCGCCGTGCGTGGTGTCGACGAACCGGTCGATGCTCGTCGTCGGAACCAGCTCCAGAGGCGGGGGCGTGAAATATCGGGCGTATCCGGCCTGCCAGGTCGTCCGACCGCCTTCGTGATAGACGAGGTTGATCCGCGGGCTGAGCTGCTGCTCGTCCAGATAGGCATGGAGCCCGTCGAAACGCAGGCCGTAGTTGATCGTCAACTGATCCCGGACCTGCCACTCGTCCTGCAGATAGCCGCTGTAGAGCGAGGCTCGCTTGTCGTTATCGTCAACGATCTGCTTCGGCGTGAAACCGGTCTGCTCCCAGGAGGAGGACGAGCTGCTCCAGGCCGCCGGAAAGACCCAGTTCAGGGTGTTGACCGCGGCCATCTCGCCGGTCAGGCTGAAGCCTCCGCGCAGCATATGGCGCTCGTTCAGAGGATAGCTGGCGTCTCCCGAGAGCCCGACCGCCGTCAGCCGGTGTTCGGCGCGCGCCGCCACTCCGTTGAACATCAGGTCCCCGATCACGTCCGGCTCGAAGAGGATGTCCCCGTAACGCGCCGACTGGGCCACCTGGAGGTTCAAGGCGCCGATCTTCTTCTGATAGGCCAGGACTTCATAGCTGTTCCGCTCGTCCTGTTTCTCGTTGAGCTGCGAGGACGGGAAGGTTTTCAGGGAATCGTACTGGAAGAGCGCGGTCTGGCCGGGAGTGTCGGGAAGCTGGAACGAGGCGTAGGCGCTGCTCAGGATGAGACTCAACCGGCTGGTCGGGTCGATGACATAGGACAACGAAGCCAGACCCTTGTACTGGTTGGTGTCATCATGAAGCGGGCGAAAGCTGGCGGTCGGATTGGCCATGCCCATGGCATCATGGGGGCCGCCGAGGGAGAGATAGCAGGTCCACCTGCCCGCGGCCGCGCCGTAATCGAGACTGGGGTTGATGGTGCTGTAGCTGCCGCCGTAGAGGGAGAGATCTCCCCCGTTGGCAGAGACGCCGGTCTTGGTCTCCATATCGACGATGCCCGCGGTGCGGCCTCCGTACTGGGCCGGAAGGGTGCCGACGATCAGCGACAGGCGATCGACGAACTTGAGGCTCAGCTCCTGGCCGAAGCCGACCAGGCCGTCGGGCAAGAGGACGCCGTTGATCCGATACTGGAGGTTGGCTTCCTCGCCGCGAACATGCAGGCGCTTGTCCAGCTCGTCCTGGACAACGCCGGGGAAGTGATACAGCGTCTGATCCAACGACGCGTTGTCTCCCTGGGGCTGTTCGTTGATCTGCTCGGCGGTCAGGGTGCGCTTGGTCGCTCCGAGGCTGGGCACGATCCGCTCGCGCGCCGCGTTCAGGTTGGCGATGACCTGGACCTCGGGCAGCAGCTCGATGCCGTGGGTGAGCTTCGGCTTGGAGGGCACGGCCTGGCGGACCGTGTCCTGGCTCGCCGGGACATGCGCCGGATCCTGGGCCTTGGCCAGAGAAGTCGTCGCCAGAAGGAAAATGATCAACGATCGGAGGACCGGAATCAGTCCAACCAGCCCGATCGTGCCGGCCTGGCGACCTGTTCCCGCCGATCCCCGCGTCCCCGCCATCTCACCCCCCCCCGGCTGTCGCACACCGCTCTTGTGAAGCCCATCCGGAGGTCAAGCGTACGCCGCAGCCGGGCTTCAACGCAAGGCGCGCGGACTTGTGACACCCGTGTCGACTCTTCGGCGTGCCCGGGGGCCTATCGATCGTCGCGAGCCGTCCTGCACGAGCTCCAAAGTCCGGGTTTCCCGGGAGAACCCGATTCTGGTGGAGCTTGCCTCATGATCGCCACGATTCCAACTTGCAGGCGGAGGAACTCGCCTTCGGCGATATAGGTGGCATTCCCATCGATGGGCACCCACGCTCGATGGCATTGTTGTCGAGCGGGCTCTGAGGATCGCCCAGGAACGTCGTTAACCCGGGCCAGAGTTCCAGCATGTAGTGCACGGCCTGGCCCAGCGCGCCAGGGGGCAGGTGCGGCCCTCTGACGCTGATCCGCCTGGGAAAGCGCCGGTACTACAGGATCGTCTGAGGACGACCCGTCTTACGGCCGCGTAGAGGAGCGCGTCCTGCCCACCGCTTCTCGTTGCGCCCTGGTCCTCTGGGCGTCTCTGGGAGTCGGGCCGGTCATGCCGCATCGACAGTAACGGTGTATCTAAGCCCGGCACGCCGAAGCTCGTCCTGGAGGGCAAGTCGCACGAATTGGGCCTCCGCATAGCCCAGAAGCGCGGCCCATCGTGCAGCCCGTTCCGGACTGACGACCTTTCGGCCGTTCTCAATGTGAGAAAGATGCTGTTTGGAAATGCCAAGCGTTTCGGCGAACTCCGTCTGCGTCATGGCCTCGCCTTCACGGATGGACCGAAGCAGCTTGGCGAGCGTGAGTGGGCCGCCACTCAGCTTCTCCAGAAAGGCCGCGGCATCCGACGCCACGCGGACGCGGCGCGAGGTCTTCTTTTCAGTAGACATGTGCTTCGATCCAAGCCATGAGCTTGTCCACAATGAATCCGGGAGCCCGCCGAAGCTGTCGACGAGCTCGTGCGGATATGGTTGCTTGCCAGGTCACATATTGATGGTAGCCCCCGCAGGTCTACTCGTCAACCGCATCTCATCCCCTCGGTGAGCCGCGGAACGGACCAGTCTTGAAGCCGAGCGCCAGCACTCAGCGGCGGGTGGCGCAGCCGCCCCGCCGTCCGCAGCACCTTGCTCGATGCATCCGTCATGCCATCGTGTTTCGTCAAGGGCCTCAGCGAACGCTGGATCACCCAGTGATCCGCGACGGCCATCTACCTCCTCATCGGTTAGAGGAGCGCGTCCCCGTCCGCGTCTTGCGCCTGCGCCCGCAAGCGAAGTGGGGCCAGGCGATCGGGATCAAGGTCACTGTAGTCCAGTAGCTCAGCCCACCGAGACCAGCGGCATCCGCTCGCCCCACCGTTCGAGCACCGCCCCCCGCAGGAGGCGGTGCTCCTTGTGCGAGAGATCAGCGTCCGAGGCGAGGATCCGCTCCGCCTCGTGCCGCGCCTGCAGCAGCAGGGCGGGATCGCGCACCAGGTCGGCCGCCTTCAGATCGGGCAACCCGTGCTGGGCCGTTCCGAGCAGGTCGCCCGGTCCCCTCAGGCGCAGGTCCTCTTCGGCCACCCGGAAACCGTCGCTCTCGCGCACGAGGACGCGCAGGCGCTGCGCGCTCCCCTCGCCCCGGGCCGGCTTCATCAGGAAGACGTGCGAGGCTCCCCCGCCGCGTCCGACGCGCCCGCGCAACTGATGGAGCTGTGAAAGTCCGAAGCGTTCCGCGTGCTCGACCACCATGATGGTGGCGCGGGGAATGTCGACGCCGACCTCGACCACGGTGGTGGTGACGAGGCACGGAGTCTCCCCGCTTCGGAACCGCGCGATCGCATCCGCCTTCGCCTCCCCCTTCAAGCGGCCGTGCAGGAGCCCGACCGCGATCCCCGCGAAAGCCGGGTGGCGCGCGATCGTTTCGGCCATCCGGGTCGCGTCCCGCAGATCGAGCTGCTCCGACTCCTCGACGAGGGGATAGACGAAGAACGCCCGGTCCCCCTGCCGCAGCCGGTCCGCGATCCAGTCGAACATCCGGTCCCGCCGGCGCTCGTCGACCAGGCGCGTGCGGGGCGGCTGGCGCCCGGCCGGCATCTCGCGGAGCAGGGAGACGTCGAGGTCCCCGTGCAAGGTCAGGGACAAGGTGCGCGGAATCGGCGTCGCGCTCATCACCAGACAGTGCGGCCAGAGTCCCTTCTCGCGGAGCCGCGCGCGCTGCAGGACCCCGAAACGATGCTGCTCGTCGACCACGATGAGGCCGAGCTTCTGGAACTCGACCGGATCCTCGAGGAGCGCGTGGGTGCCCACCATGACGCGGATCTCGCCGGCGGCCAGCGCGGCGAGCCGGATGCGTCGCTCGGCCGCGCGGGTCCGGCCCAGAAGGAGGCCGGTGCGGATTCCGAGGGGCGTGAACCAGCCATCGAGCAGCTCGGCCTGCTGCGAGGCGAGGATCTCGGTCGGCGCCAGGTACGCCGCCTGCGCGCCCGCCTCGACGGCGGCGAGGCAGGCCAGGGCCGCGACGATGGTCTTGCCGGAGCCGACGTCTCCCTGAAGCAGGCGATTCATGGGGCGATCACGCGCCAGGTCGCGGAGGATCTCGGAAAGAACCTCCTCCTGCCCCGCGGTCAACTGAAAGGGAAGTCGGGCGCGCAGGGGGCGGCCGAGGGTTCCGGCCGGGCGCAGGGGCTCCGCGGAACGGGGCTGCTCCCTCCGGCCGCGAACCAGCCCGAAAGCAAGCTGGAGCAGAAGGAACTCGTGAAAGGCGAGGCGGTCGCGCGCGCGGTCGGCCTCGCCCGTCGCTTCCGGGTAATGGACGCGCTCGAACGCCCAGCCGAGCGCGGGAAGGCCGAGACGGCCCAGGCTCTCCGGGGGCAGCGGATCGGGAAGATTCCCGGAAAGCCGGTCGAGCGCCACGCGCACCCAGCTCCGGAGCATCCGCTGGGTCACCCCGGCCGTCAGATCATAAACCGGCACGATGCGGCCGCCCGTCAGCGCCCTCTCCGGCCCTTCGTCCCCGAGGATCTCCAGCTCCGGATGGACGAACTGGTTGTCCGCCGAGCGAATCCCACCTTCTCGTCCGCGTCGGTCGCCGAGCCCGAAATCGTGCTGCCGGACCGGTCCGCTCACCATTACCTTGCGGCCGGGCACAAGCCGGCTCGCCAGGTAGGGCTGGTTGAACCAGACTGCCCACGCCGTTCCGGTGTCATCTGCGATCTCGGCCTCGACCAGGGCGCTCCGCCGGCGGGTCGCCGGAGCCTCGACTTGCCGTATCACACCGATGGCGGTCTGCACCGAGCCGGGGATGAGCTCATCAAGAGGCGTGATCCGGCTCCGGTCGATCCAGGCCCGCGGCACGTGCCAGAGGAGGTCCCCGACCGTCGCGATCCCGAGCTTCGCCAGCAGGGCCGCCTTCTTGGGACCGACGCCGGGCAGGTACTGAACGGAAGTGCGGCCGTCCATGCCGTCACCGCCGCGCGGCCGGATTCGTGGCCGAGCCGGTCCGCGCCCGTCTTCGGGTCGCCGGCCTTCCCGCCGGCTCCGCCCGGGCCTCGCCCCGTCGGATCAGATCCGGCAAGTTCTTGGGATCGGCGGCGCTCGCCGCCGGAACGGCTTCGCGTTGACGGTGCGGTTTCCCGCTTGCCTGAAAGACCGCGAGTCGATAGTCTGATTCTTTGCGTCGGAAACAGGAGGATCTCATGTCTCGCGCCTGCGACATCTGCGGCAAAGGAATCATGTTCGGCAACAAGGTCAGCCACGCGCACAACCTGAGCCGGCGGATCTGGCAGCCGAATCTACAGAGAGTTCGGGCCGTGGTCGACGGAAAGCCCGTCCGGCTTCGGGTCTGCGCCAACTGCCTCAAAAGCGGACGAGTGACCAAGAACCCTCGTTCGCAGAAGGGCGAGCCGACCCCCGCCCAGGCATAGGATCGACGGTTCAGAGCTCTTCCAGCAGCCCCGGATCGGCGATTGCTCTGGCCAGCGGGTGGCCGGGGTCCGATCGGAGCGCTCGTCCCATCTCCATCCGTCCTTTCTCCGCGTCTCCCTGCCGGAGCAGCGCCATGCCGAGCGCCAGGCGGCCTTCCCGATGGGATGCATCCAATGCCAGCGTGCGCTCGAAGCTGCCGATGGCTTCGGAGCGGCGTCCCTGACCTTCGAGCGCCTGTCCCAGAAGGAAGTGCAGATCTGCGACGGCCGGCTCCGCTTCCAGCGCCGGCCGGAGCGCGCTTTCCGCCGCGGCGAACTCCCCCTCGCCGATCTCGAGCCGCGCCAGCTCCCGAACCGCAGGAACGAAATCCGGCCGGAGCGCCACCGCCTTCTTGAGGTGGGTCCGCGCGGTTTCGGCCTCGTCCCGACGGAGGAGCGCCATCCCGAGGTGCGCCTCCGGAAGCTCCGGATGCTCCTCGAGAAGCGAGCGGAACAGCCCCTTGGCCTTTTCTTCGTCGCCGCCTTGGAGAGCCAGGTGGGCCAGGTCGGCCTGGGCCCGCCAGAGGAGCGGATCTCCGTTCCAGGCTTTCTGCATTTCGGCCTCAGAGGCCGCCGTCTCGCCCAGACAGCCCAGGGTCAGGGCCAGGAAGTGCCGCGCCCGATGGAAGCCGGGATGGAGCGACAACGCCTCCTCGATCCGTTCGCGGGCCGCTTCGAAACGCCCCGAGCGCAGCTCGGCCACGCCCTGGCAGAGCAGGAGGTCCGGATAATGTGGCTGGAGCGCGGCCGCCGCGCCGAAATGCTCCGCCGCTTTCTCGGGCCGGTCCTGGCGCAGCAGCAGCAGCCCGGTCTGGAAACGCGCCTCGACGTAGTTCGGGTTGATCCGCAGCGCCTCCAGAAGCTCGGTCTCGGCCAGCTCCAAGGATCCGGCTTCCAGATAGAGGATGCCCAGCTTGCAACGGAGATCGGCATAGCCGGGCTTCTGGGTCACCGCCCGCCGCATCTCTTCGATGGCGGTGGCGCGGTCGCCGCGGTCGTGGGCCTCGAGCGCGCGCTTCAGAATGCTCCTGGCTTTCCTGGCGGCGCTGGCTCTCATCCCGGATTTCGGCGATGACCTGCTCGTCGAGACCGGCGGCCGAATCCGGCTTCAAGCGCTCGGGCAGCCGGAAGTCGGTCGACGCGAGGGCGCGCAGCTCCTCCAAGGCGCTCTCGGGCCGATTCTCCCTCCAGAGCACGATGGCGAGAAGCGCGCGCGCTTCCAGGTAGCCCGGGTTGATCGTGAGAGCCTCGCGACACTGGCGTTCGGCCTCGGCCAGGCTTCCTTCCCCTTCGAGGATCCGCGCGAGCAGGCAGTGCAGGTCGGGATAGCGGTACCCCTCGGCCAGCGCGGTCTCGAAGTGGCTGCGCGCGTCGGAAAGCCGCCGTTGCTCGTACAACGACAGGCCCAGCTTGGCGTGCGCCTCGGCCGCATAGAATCGGCCGAGGCTTCGATAGGGATTGTCCCGACTGCCCATGGCGGCGAGCGCCGCCTCGAACTGGCGGGCGGCCGCCTCGTACTCCTTCTGATTGAACAGGAGGATTCCGCGGCGGTAGGCGTCCATTCCGCCCGGGGAGAAGAGCCGACCCAGCAGCGACAAATCTGCCTCCGAGCGTGGGACGGGCCGCGATCAGCGGCCGTCCCTCCGGCTCAGTTGACTTCTTTCCGAAGGTAGGCCGGCTCGTCCATCGCGTTCCGGCGCCCGAGCCGATGATCTTTCGTCGTCTCCTCCCCCAGAACGAGGATCTTCGGTTCCGGCCATGAGCTCCCGTTTCGGGCGGACCCGGGAGAAGAGAGCTTCCAGCCCGCGCCCGATCCGGGTCTGCGATCGAAAGGGCGTTTTGGGTTCTCCTCGGCCCGCAGAAGGTCCGATGCGTCCCCCTCCGGCTTCCGGCTCGCGCTCCAGCCCGCGGGCAGGAACTCGTCGGATTCGTCCTCTTCCGTGGGAAGTCCGCGGACCGGCTCGAGCGGCCGGATCGGGATGATCGGACGCGATTCCGGACCGGCCGGCATCACCAGGCGCGGCTCGTCCTCTTTCGGCTCGGAGATGCGAGGGTCGCCCGGCTGGCGGTCGATCCTGCCTTGAAGGCGTGATTCGATGCCGCGGAACGGCGCGGCCTGAGGGGCGTCCAGCCTGGCCGCCGGGATCGCCATGGTCTCCTTGTCCACGGTTTCGGCCCTCTCGCTCCACCCGGAATCATCTCCTCTCGTCCCGATGGACATGGGCTCGATCATCGCCGCTTCAGCCGACATCACCGTCTCCGGCTCGGGACGCTGGAGTTCGCCCGCTTTCACGGACTCCAGCCACCTGGATTCGAGAGGCGGGCCTCCCAGGGCGCTGGCCGCCTCCATGGCAATCGGAACCGGCTCCACGACCGGACGCCGGCGGATCACCGTCTCGATCGGAGGCTCGGAACGAAGATCGGCGACCCGGCCGAGCAGACTCGCCGGCTCGCTCGCAATTGAGGTCGAGCCGGATGCGGCCGCCGCGGGGCGCGGAAAGCCGGTCGCGATCAAGGTGACCCGCATCTCATCGCCGAGCGAGGGATCGACGACCGCTCCCCAGAACACGTCGGCCTCTTCGCCGACGCGCTCGGAGATGAACTCGGCGGCCTCGGCGGCCTCGTGGAGACCCATGCTCGGGCCGCCCTGGACGTTGATCAAAAGCGCCTCGGCTCCGGAGATCGAGACCTCCTCGAGCAGCGGGCTCGAGACGGCCGCCTGGGCCGCTTCCACTGCGCGGTTCTTGCCCGAAGCGACCCCGCATCCGAGCAGGGCGTTTCCTTTGTTGCGCATCACCGTCTTGACGTCGGCGAAATCGAGGTTGACCTCGCCGTGCCCGATGATCAGGTCGGAGATGCCGCGCGTAGCCTGGAAGAGCACCTCATCCGCCACCAGCAGCGCCTCGCGGAACGGCGTGCTCGGCTCCACGATGTTGAGGAGCTTCTGGTTCGGAATGACGATGAGGGTGTCTACGTTCCCCGAGAGCGACCCGATCCCGGCCAGGGCCCGAGACATCTTCTTCTTGCCTTCGAAGGCGAACGGACGGGTCACGATCGCGACGGTGAGGATCCCAAGCTCGCGCGCCACCGCCGCGATCACCGGGGCGCCGCCGGTGCCGGTGCCGCCTCCCATCCCCGCCGTGATGAAGACCATGTCGGATCCGTGCAACAGCTCGCCGATCGCCTCGCGATCCTCCTCCGCCGCGAGCCGGCCGATCTCGGGATCGCCCCCGGCGCCCAGCCCGCGCGTCACCGCGCACCCGATCTGAAGGCGGTTGGGGCAGACGGCATGCTCGAGAGCTTGCAGGTCGGTGTTGGCGATCCAGAAGTCGACCCCGGTCAGGCCGGCCTGGATCATTCGATTGACGGCATTCGACCCGCCGCCTCCGACGCCAAAGACCATGATCCTGGCGGGAGACGTGCGGGCCTCGTCGTACTCGAGCATCTCGGCACCTCCTCTGTACCACGAAATGCTCGGGGTCCGTTCTTGGGGGGAAGCGGTCCCGAGTCGTTTTTTAGCATCCCTGCGAACGCGAAGCAAGGCCCGTCATGGGCCCGCTAGAAATATTCCTGGAAAAGATCCCTGATCGGCCGTCTCACGCGATCGAACAGACCTTGCCGGACCCGTTGCGTCCGATTCTCCGCGATGCCGTGGCGCACGAGCCCGATGGCCGTCGCCAGCCTGGGGTCCAACGCAAGATCCGTCACGCCCGAAAGCCCTCCGGGAACTCCGACCCTGGCCGGCAGGCCCAGGACTCGCTCGGCCAGCTCGGTCATCCCCGGCATCCGCGCGGTGCCCCCGGTCAAGACCACGCCCGCGGCCAGGCAGGACGGCTCGACCACGCGCTCGATCTCGGCCAGGGCCAGACCGAGAATCTCCTCGCACCGGGGCTCGATGATGGAGGCGAGCACCTGCGCGCTCACCCGCCGCGAGTCGCGCCCGCCCACGCCCGGCACCTCGACCACGCTGTCGGCGGGGACGCGGGACGCGATGGCGGAGCCGTAGCGGAGCTTCAGCCTCTCCGCCTGCTCGATGGGAGTCCGGAGGCCGACAGCGAGGTCGTTGGTCACCGCGTTGCCGCCGAACCCCACCACGCCGGTGTGCCCGATCGTCCCTTCGAGAAACACCGCGATGTCGGTGGTGCCGCCGCCGATGTCGAGCAGGAGAACCCCGAGGGAGCGCTCATCGTCGGTCACGACCGCCTCGGCCGCCGCCAGGGGCTCGAGGACGAGCGCCGAGACTTCGATGCCGGCCCGGGAAATCCCGCGGAGCAGGTTGCGCATGGCGGTCACCTGCACGGTGACGATGTGGACCTCGGCCTCGAGGCGGACGCCCGACATCCCGATCGGATCGCGGATCCCGCGCTGGTCGTCCACGCGGTACTCGCGGGGCAGCACGTGCAGGACCTCCCGATCTCCCGGGATGGCCACGGCTCGAGCCGCCTCGAGCACGCGCTTCAGATCCTCCCGGGTGATCTCGTTGTCCTTGCGGGAGACGCCGATCACCCCGGTGGAATTGATCGAGCGCACGTGTTCTCCCGCGATGCCCGCCAGGCAGGATCGGATCTCGCAGCCCGCCATCTGCTCGGCCGAGCGCACGGCCTCGGAAACGGCCTGGATCGTGGCCTCGAGATTCACGACCATCCCGCGCTCCAGCCCCGAGCAAGGCCGGTCGCCCACACCCAGGATCGACAGGCTGCCGTCGTCCGCCACCTCGGCCACGACCGCGCAGACCTTGGTCGTGCCGACGTCCAGCCCCGCTGCGATCTGTCGTGAGGTCATGCGGCTCGCCTCCCGTTGGCCCGGCTCTTCGGGCCCGATGTGTTTGGCCCGTCCGTCCGGCTCGGGGCCGCCGCGCTGTCTCCGAGCGCCCCCTCCGGCAAACGGACCACCACTTGATCCCGGAATCTGAGATCGATGACCGCGTCGTTGATCCTACCGTCGTTCAGCTCGGCCAGGATCGACGGCAGGCGCGGCTTCAGCTCCTGATTGACGCCCGCTTCCCAGAGAATGACCCTCCGGCCCTGGCGGAGGATGAGCTGGAAATCCCGGCCGCCGGCGTAGTGGATCTCCGAGACGTCCTTCCAGAGGCCCGGAGCTTTCTGGCCGATCGCGAGCAGCTCATCCCATCCGGAGGCGGGCAGGTCGAGCTTCTGCCCCGGCCGAACGACAGAGAACGACCCGGTCAGAAGCGGCAGATCGGCGGGATCCAGGGCGTCTTCCGATTCGAGAACCACGCCGTCCGCGGCCAGCTCGCACGGCGGATCCGTGAGAACCCGCACCACGCTCTCGCGCTCCCGGACGGATACGACGAGATCGCGCGGCCAACGCCAGGAGATCCGGACCGACTCCAGCCGCGGCGTCGACCGCGCGAGCAGCGTGGCCGCGCGCGACGAGACGGCCCAGAGAGGAAGCCCCGGCCGGAGGCCCAGCCTCTTCAGAAGCGCGTCCCGGCCCAGCGAGCGGTTTCCGGTGACCTCGATCGCGCGCACGGTCCAGATCGGACTTGGACTGAGCTGGGCGTGCGCGAAGATGAGCCCTCCCAGGATCGCGAGCGCCGACAACCCGAGAAGGCCGCCCCGGAGCCCGTGAAAACGGCGGCCTCTCCGCTCTTCGAGGAGCGCCGCGTAGCCGCCGGAAAGCGGATCCAGCGCGCTTCTCATCCGGTCGTTCTCCACCCGCCGGTTCATGCGCCCACTCCCGATGCGATCGTCGCGTACCGCTCGAGGATGCGTTCGCCCCAGCGGGAGACGTCGCCCGCGCCCAGCGTGAGAAGCAGGTCCCCCGGCCGGAGCAGGCCCGGAAGCTGGGAGGCGGCTTCATCGAAGCCTTTGACGCGGATGATCTCGCGGCTCGGGAAGATCCGCAGGGCGTCCACGATCAGATCGGACCCGATGCCCGGAATCGGCCTTTCCCCGGCCGGATAGACGTCGGCCAGCACGAGCAGATCGACGTCCTTCAGGACCTCGGCGAACTCGCGGGCCAGAGCCTGCGTCCGGGTGTACCGATGAGGCTGGAAGACCACGACGAGGCGCCGCCGATAGACGGAACGCGCGGTGGCCAAAGTCGCGGCGATCTCGGTGGGATGATGTCC
This sequence comes from Candidatus Eiseniibacteriota bacterium, assembly GCA_963833505.1. Classification (GTDB taxonomy): domain Bacteria; phylum Eisenbacteria; class RBG-16-71-46; order CAIMUX01; family CAIMUX01; genus CAWHYG01. Next base: position 645,055 of record CAWHYG010000006.1, read on the forward strand.
GTAGTCGTCGACCAGCACGACCCCGCCGGCCTCGCCCTTGATCTCGAAGCGGCGGCCGACGCCCTCGAAGTCATCGAACGCGCCCAGGCATTCGGCCGCCGGCACGCCCAGGTCGAGCCCGACCGCCAGGGCGGCCAGCGCGTTCTCGACGTTGTGCCGGCCCGGGATTCCGATGCGGGCTTTGCCCAGGCGCGCTCCCTGCCACTCCACCGTGAATTCCTGCCGCATTCCGTCGGAGCGGAGGTCGAGGGCCCGGAGGTGGTTGTCGGCGCCAAAGCCGTAGGTGACGACCCGCTTCCGCATCCGCGGAAGCAGGGTCCGGACGTTGGGATCGTCACCGCAAACCACCGCCAGACCATAGAAGGGGACCCGGCGCATGAACTTGAGAAAGGCGCTCTGGATGTCCCGGAGATCCCGGTAGTGGTCGAGGTGCTCCCGATCGATATTGGTCACCACCGCGACCGTCGGCGAGAGGTCCAGGAAGGATCCGTCGCTCTCGTCCGCCTCGGCCACGAGGTAACGGCCGCTGCCCATGCGGGCGTTGCCGCCGATCATCTTGAGGCGGCCGCCCACGACCACGGTGGGATCGAAGCCGGCCTTCGCCAGCAGGTGCCCCACGAGCGAGGTGGTCGTCGTCTTTCCGTGCGAGCCGGCAATGGCGATTCCGTGGTGAAGGCGCATGATCTCGGCCAGCATCTCCCCGCGCTTCAAGGTGGGCAGCCCGAGCCTCCGCGCGGCGCGGACCTCCGGGTTGCCGCGGCCGATCGCGGAAGACACGACCACCAGATCGCACCCCTTGACGTTGACGGCGGCGTGGCCAATCCGCACGCGCGCCCCGAGGGACGCGAGACGATCGGTGACCTCCGTCCGGGCGAGGTCGCTTCCGCTGATCTCGTACTCCATGCGCAGGAGGACCTCGGCCAGACCGCTCATGCCGGTCCCGCCGATCCCGATGAAGTGAATCCGCCGCACGCGGGCAGGGCTCATGCCCGGTCTCCTTCCGCGACGATCATCGCGCCCCTCCATTCCCGCCGCCCGACTGGATTCCGCCCTCGTCCTGGTTGGCGGGAGATCCGCCGGCCGGATCGCCGCCGGCCGATCTCGTCAAGCCGTTCGCGACGCCGCCGGCGCGCTCGTCGGGACCGGCGCCTCGTTGCGGCCCCCGCCGGCCGTCGCCCGAGCGCCGCCGCCAGTCTCCGCCTCGGCCGCCCCCGCCCGAATTCCGGCCGCCCGGAGCCCCGCTGCCTGAGCCGCCGGCACCGCCCAGACTGCCGGGACCGCCCGAGACTCCCGAGCCGCTCGAACCCCGGGAACCGACCGTGCCACCGGAGCCGCCCGGGCCGCCGGGACCGCCCGAGACTCCCGAACCGCCCGGGCCGCGGGAACCGGCCGCGCTACCGGAGCCTCCCGCGCCGCGAGAGCCGCCCGACCCGGTCTGGCCATTGCGAGCCCCGCCGTTCGGCCTTTGCGGGCCGGCACGGGAAGGTCCGACCCGCTTCGGAGGCTCGGGGCGCGCGCCGCGCGGCCGCACCGGCTCCAGCTCGGCGATGAATTCGCTCGACGGGTGGAACCGCATCAGGGCCTTGGCGATCTTCTGGCTGGCCTCCGGCCGCGCCACCCGGAGCGCGTTCACCGACATCGTCCTGAGCCTCCGCGAATCCGCGAGAAGATCCCCGATCTCCTTGGCGAGACGCGGGCCGGTCAGATCGGCGTCCGGGAGCAGCACCGCGCCTCCGGCGTCCGCGATCTGCTCCGCGTTCAGCCATTGATGGTTGCCCGCGGCGTAGGGATACGGGATGAGGATCGCGGGAAGGCCGCACGCCGCCAGCTCCGAGATCGTCATCGCCCCCGCGCGGCAGACCACGAGGTCGGCCAGAGCGTAGGCGTCCCCCATGTTGGAGATGAACCTCCGCACCCAGGTGCGCACGTTGACCTCGCGGCAACGGGCCAGAAGCCATTCATAGTCGGTGTCCCCCGACTGGATGAGGAACTGAAGATCCTCCCTTCCGTCGAAGGCCGGCAGGGCCGCGGCCAGGGTCGCGTTGATCGAATGGGCTCCCTGGCTTCCGCCGAAGACCAGGATGGTGCGCCGGTTCTCCTCCAGGCGGAAGAGACGGAGCGCCCGGAGGCTGCTGCCGGCGGTCACCTGCTCCCGAAGCGGATTGCCGGACAGGCGCAGATGCCCGCGGCGCGGGAAGAACCTCCGCGCGCTGGCGAACGCCAGATGCACCTCGGCGGCCTTGCGCGAGGCGATGCGGTTGGTGAGCCCGGGGATGCTGTTCTGCTCGTGCAGGACGATCGGAATGCGCTCGAGCCACGCGGCCACGGCCACGGGCGCGGAGGCGTATCCGCCGGTCGAGAACACGACCTGCGGGCCGAACTCCCGGAGAATCCGCCGCGAGGAGAGCACGGCGCGAAAGAAGAACCACAGGGCGACCACCGACCGGAAACCGAACCGCCGGGGAAACCCGCGGGTCGTGAGACCAAAGAAGGGATAGCCGGCCTCGGGCACCTCGCGGCTCTCGATGCCGGCGGTCGAGCCGACGAAACGGATCTCGACCTCCTTCTGCAGGGACTTCAAGGCTTCGGCCACCGCCAGGGCGGGATAGAGATGCCCTCCGGTGCCTCCGCCGGTCATGAGAACTTTCACTGGACCCTCAAGGAACCTCCGGGTGCCTTCCACGCGGGCGAAACCTCCAGGGCGGGGCGGGTGTGGCGCGAGATCGACAGGAGGATCCCCATCGCCATCAGGTTCATGAGAAGCGAGCTTCCCCCATGACTGACGAAGGGAAGCGGCACTCCGGTCACGGGGCCGATGCCCAGCCCGACCACGGAATGGAGGATGAAGTTCAACGCGACGCTCAGGGTCAACCCCAGGGCGAGCAGCTCGGAAAACCGATCGGGCGCCGTCCGGGCGATGCGGAGGCCGCGGAGAATCAGGACGCCGAAGCACGTGAAAAGCGCCAGGATGCCCAGAAACCCCGTTTCTTCCCCCACGATCCCGAGGATGAAATCGGTGTGGGGAAACGGGAGATAATGAAACTTCTGCAGCCCTTGACCGATCCCCCGGCCGAAGAATCCTCCCGAGCCGAGAGCGATGAGGGACTGCTTGACCTGATACGGGAGACTCGAATCCACGCCTTCGAAATGGTGCGTGAGATGCCGGATCCGCGTCAGCTGATACGCCTTCATGGTCAGAAGGACCACGACGGCGAGCGGCCCGGCGACGACGAGGAGCCTCTTGAGCGGGTGGCCTCCCAGATAGAGCAGAGCGAATCCGATCGCTCCGATCAGGACAGCCGAGGAGAGATTGGGCTGAAGCACGGTCAGGCCGGCGGTCGCCAGGATCGCGCCCAAAGGCACGATCAGGCTTTTCCAGCTCTCCCGGATCCGGTCCTCCTTCCGGCTCAAGTACTCCGCCAGGAACACGATCAGGGCCAGCCGGGCGAACTCGGCGGGCTGGATCTGCATGACCCCGAGGTTGAGGAAGCGCCGCGTGTGGCGCACCTCCACCGAGAGGCCAACCGGAACCAACAACAGGATCAGGAGAAAGGTCGAGACGCCCAGGCAAAGCCAGGCGATCCGGCCGCGCAGCAACCGATGCTGCCACTTCGCGCAGACGGCGAGCAGGATGAGTCCCAGAACGAGCTTCTCGACCTGGGAGCTGAGATACGCTGTGTCCGGCTTGTGTTCCGTCTGCGCCAGGATCACGCTCGAGGAATAGACGAAGAGGACGCCGGCCAGACAGAGCACCAGGACGAAGGTCAAGAGGACCCCGTCCATTCTCCCGCTCTCGCGCATCGCGTCCCCCCTGACCGTCACGACCGGCCTTGGAGCGCGCGGACCAGGCTTCGGAACCGGTCCCCGCGATCCTCGTAGTTTCGGAACATATCAAAACTGGCGCACGCGGGCGAGAGGAGCACGACGCCCCCTGCGCGGGCGTTCCGGCGTCCCAGGCTCACCGCCTCCTCGAGAGATCCGGCGCGGATCGACGGAACGTCGTTCCAGGCCTGTCCGATCGCTTCCGCGTCCCGGCCGATCAGGATGAGGAGACCGACCCTGGCGCGAACGAGCGGCGCCAGCGGGCGGAAATCCTGTCCCTTGCCCAGCCCGCCGGCGATCAGGATAACCGGCTCCGGGAACGAGCGCAGGGCGACCGCCAGCGAGTCGGTGTTGGTCGCCTTGGAATCGTTGACGAAGCGGACGCCGTCGAGGGTCCCGACCGGCTCGAGGCGGTGCGGCAATCCGGCGAAGGTGGAGAGCGAGCGGGCGATCGCATCCGGCTCGGCCCCCAGCTCCGCCGCGCCGGCGGCGGCGGCCAGCGCGTTCTCGAGATTGTGCGGGCCGGGCAGCGAAAGCGAGCGCTCCGGCAGGAGCCGGGTTTCGCGGCCGCGAAGTCGGAGCCAGAGGTGCTCGTCCCGGACGAAACTCCCGTCCGCTCCGAGATCCGCCGGCGCGAAACGCGCGCGCCGGGCGTGGAGGCGCGGCGCGGCCAGCTTCGCGAGATCTTCGTCGGGACCGATCAGCGCGAGATCCTCCTCTTCCTGCCGATCGAAGATCTTGAACTTGGCCTCGCGGTAGGCCTCGAGGCTGCCGTGCCGGTCCAGATGGTCGGGCGTCAGGTTGAGCAGGCAGGCCACGCGCGGGCGGAAGGTGCGCGCGTCCTCGAGCTGGAAGCTCGAGACCTCCACGACGAAGACCGCATCCGGATCCTCGAGGACTCCATCGGACATGGCGCGGCCGATATTCCCGACCACCTGGACGGGAACGCCCGCCTCCCGGAACATGTCCCCGGCCCAGGCCGTGGTGGTCGATTTTCCGTTGGTCCCAGTGATCGCCAAGATCAGACCTGCGGCGGCCAGAAATGCCAGCTCCAACTCGCCGATCACGGGGACGCCGCGCGCCCTGGCCTCGATCAGGAACGGCGCGCCGGCGGGAACGCCGGGGCTCTTGACCAGGAGATCGAATTCGGGCAGCCAGGCCGGATCGTGCGGGCCGATCCGGAGCCGCGCTCCGCGTTGTTCGAGGTCGCGGATCGAAGCTTCTTCATCCACGGGCATCACGAGATCGAGCAGCTCGACCCTGCAGCCGCGATCAAGCAGCAGGCGCGCCGCGGCGACGCCGGAACGCGCCAGGCCGAGCACGGCGACCCGGGGCGCAGGCGCCTCGCCGGCGGGCGGCGGCACGGTCGCGCCGGCGCGGCGCAGCTCGAGGCCGAGAGGACCAAGCGGCCAGGGCGCAGCGGCCGGCCGGCTGCCGGGTGAGCCGGTGGATTCCGGCGCTCCTGCGGCTCGCGGGATGGACGAGCCGGCGGCTTTCGGCGCGGCGCCGCCGCGCGCACCATCCTGCGCGCTGTCGCGAGGCTGCGAGCCGGACCGGTCGCTCATCTCCTCCGCCATGCCTTGCCTCTTCCCGCTACTGCAGCTTGAGGGTGCTCAGGGTCAGGAGCGCGAGGAGGATCCCCACGATCCAGAAACGCACGACGACCCGGGTCTCCGGCCATCCCAGCAGCTCGAAATGGTGATGAAGCGGCGCCATGCGGAAGACCCGTTTTCCGCTGTGCCGGAACGCCAGCACCTGGATGACGACCGAGAGCACCTCGGCCACAAAGACCCCGCCGACCACGACCAGGAGCAGCTCGCGCTTGACCAGGACCGCGAGCAATCCGAGCGCGCCGCCCAGCGAAAGGCTGCCCGTATCCCCCATGAAGACCAGCGCCGGGGGGGCATTGAACCAGAGGAACCCGAGACACGCGCCCATGAGCGCGCCGGCGTAGACCGTGAGCTCGCCGCTCCCCTCCAGGTAGGGAATGTTCAGGTATCGGGCGAAGATCTGGTTCCCGGAGACGTAGGCCAGGCCGGCGAAGGCCAGGGCGGGCGGAATCACCAGCCCGACCGCAAGCCCGTCGAGCCCGTCCGCCAGGTTGACGGCGTTGGACGAGCCGGTGATGACGAGCATGACGAACGGAACGTAGAAGATCCCCAGATCGAGCACCGCCTTCTTGAAGAACGGCACCGAAGTCTGCGTCGCGGGCTCGGCCCCGAACGGCTTCAGGAGCAGGATGGCCACTCCGACCACGAGCCCGACCGCAAGCTGGACTGCCAGCTTCCAGCGCCCGAGAAGGCCCTTGCGCTCCTTGCGGACGACGTGGAGGTAGTCGTCCAGGAACCCGAGCCCGCCGAGCACTCCGGTCGTGAACAGGATGAGCCAGAATGTTGCGGTTGGTCAGGTTCGCCCAGAGCAACGTCGGGATGATGATAGCGCTCACGATGAGCACGCCGCCCATGGTGGGCGTGCCCGCCTTGGGCTGGTGCGAGGCCGGACCTTCCGCGCGGATCTGCTGGCCAAGATTCCAGGCGCGCAGCCGTCCGATGACCCACGGCCCGAGGACAAACGAGATCAGAAGCGCCGTGATGGTCGCATACACGGCGCGAAACGTGATGTACCGGAAGACATTGAAGATCGAGATCGACCCGCGGAGCGGATAGAGAAGGTGGTAGAGCAAGGCTTACCTCCCGCCTGGACCCGGGCGGATCTGGTCTCCCGAACCTTCGGGATGGAGCCGCTCCAGAATGCGTTCGAGGCCGACTTTGCGTGCGCCCTTCAAGAGCACAAGATCCCCCGGCCGAAGGCGCGGGCGCAGCCACTCGGCCGCGTCCTCGGCCGTCGGCGTCCAGGCGGCGACCGAAGAAGAAGGAGAAGAGGCCGCGCCGCCGCGATGCGCCGCCAGCGCCTCCTTGGCTCCTTCGCCGACGAAGAGAACCGTTTCGATCGGACGCGACGCCAGGCCCAGCCCGCGATGGATCTCGGCGCTGAAGTCGCCGAGCTCGCCCAGCTCGCCCAGCACCAGGATCCGCCGTCCGGCATGCGGCACGTCCTCAAGGAACTGCATCGCCAGGCGCGCCGACTCCGGGCTGGCGTTGTAGCAGTCGAGGAGCCACTCGACGCCTCCGATCGACCGCGGCTCCATGCGGAGGGGATGCCGCGGCGCGGAAGCCAGTCGCGGCGCGAGGGCGGCCGCGTCGCAGCCGAGGCAGTCGGCTCCGGCCAGCGCGGCCAGAGCCGAAAGGACTCCGCCCGGGCCGAGAAGCGGAGTCGTGACGGGACCCAAGCCCGACACGGAAAAGCGCGTTCCGGTCAGGGACCACTCGATCGGCCCCGCCGGATGCCAGTCGGCCGCCGGATCGAACCCGAAGGTGGTCAGGCGCCGGCGCCGCACTTTTTCCGGCAGCCGCTCCAAGACCCAGGGATCATGCGGCAGGACAAGCGGGGCGCCGCCCGGACAGCCTTCGAGGATCTCCAGCTTGGCCGAGAGGATCGCCTCGCGCGATCCCAGGAAACCGATGTGGGCGGAGCCGATTGCGGTCAGCAGCGCAGCGGTGGGCGCGGCCAGGCGCGAAAGGACGGCGATCTCGCCGGGGTGATTCATGCCCATCTCCACGATCGCGAAACGATGGCCCGGCGCGATTCCAAGAAGGGTCCAGGGCACGCCGACCTGGTTGTTCCGGTTCCCGCCGGTGGCATGCACCGCGCCGATCCCTGCGAGCAGGTGCGCGAGCTGATCCTTGACCGTCGTCTTGCCGCTCGAGCCGCTGATCGCGATCAAGGGCAGATCGGGATGCCGCCTCCGGTGTTCCGCGCCCCAGCGCTGCCAGCCGGCAAGGGAATCCGCCACCACCACCTGCGGAAGCCCCGCGAGCGGCCGATCGACCAGCGCGCCCAGCGCCCCGCGGTCCCTCACGTCGGCCAGGAAGTCGTGGGCATCGTGGCGCTCTCCCCGCAGCGCCACGAAGAAATCCCCCGGTTCGACCGCGCGGCTGTCGAGGCGGATCCCGGGCCAGCCGAAACGCGCCGCGTCCGCGCCGTTCGCCGGCGAGAAACGCAGCCCGCCGCCGGACAAAGCCGCGACGTCGCCGAGAGTCCAGGACGGGCCGGGCATTCCTGGCTCGTATGCCTGATCGGCGCTCATCGGCGTGCTCCCGAGGCGCGCATCGGCGCGGCGTTCCCGTCGCGCTCCCTGATCGCGCATCGGCAGGGCCCGCATCGTCGCGCACCCTGGTCGCACGTGGGCGCGGCGTTCACCGGAGCGCCTTCCCCTGCGCGTGTCCGCAGGGCGTTCACGAGCGCCTCTCCGGCATGGATCGCTCCTCCAGGATCCGGCGGGCCGTCTCGCGGTCGTCGAACGGCAGGGCCTCGTGTCCACGGATCTGAACTGTCTCGTGCCCCTTTCCCGCGATCAGCACCAGATCGCCCGATCGCGCCTCCGAAATCGCCGCGCGGATGGCGCGCTCGCGGTCGCCCTCCTCCATGAACCGCGCTCCGCGGACCTCCAGTCCTTGCCGCGCCTGGGCCCGGATCGCAGCCGGATCCTCCGTTCGCGGGTTGTCATCGGTCAGGACAATCCAGTCCGCGCCCGCGGCCGCCGCCTCCCCCATCGGCGCGCGTTTGGCGCGGTCACGATCGCCTCCGCAGCCGAAAACCAGGATGATCCTGCCGGAAGTGAACGGCCGAAGCCCCTCGAGCGCGCGGCGAAGGGCATCCGGCGTATGCGCATAGTCGACCAGGACCGGGATCCCGCCGCCGCGGTCGACGCGCTCCATCCGGCCGGGAATGCCGGCCAGAGAGGCCAGCCCGCGCGCCGCCGTCTCGGGACGGATGCCGAGGACGATTCCGGTCGCGAAGGCGGCGAGGAGATTGTCCACCTGGAAGCTGCCGAGGAGCGGCGAGACGATCGCGGTCGTTCCGCTCTCGAAGGGAAACCGAGGGGCTTCGCCGGTGGATTCGCCTGGTCCCGCGCGGCCGGCGCCGATCTCGGAGCCCGCGTCGATCTCGTGGCCGGCATCCCACCCGCCCGGGCGAAATGCCACCTGCATCCGGATTCCCTCCGGGCCGATCTCGAGCTGCGTCGGGTGCACGTCGGCGTCCGCGCCGCGCCCGAAGGAAAGCACCCGGTCGCTCGACCGGGCGAGGATCTCCAACGTGGCGGGATCGTCCGCGTTCACCACCGCGAAGATCGCGGGCTCTTCCGGGCCGCGCTCCTCCTTCTCGAAGAGGAGAGCCTTGGCGTCGCGATAGGCCTCCATCGAGCCGTGGAAGTCGAGATGATCGGGCGTCAGATTGGTGAAGGCGACGCACGCGAAACGAGTGTTGTAGCTCCGGCGAAGCGCGAGCCCGTGCGAGGAGACCTCGATGGCTCCGGCCTGGATCCCCTGATCGCGCCAGGCGGCCAGCTCCCGCTGCAGGTCATTCGCTTCCGGCGTCGTGTGGACCGCGGCCTTGAGGCGAGCAGTCGGGCCGCTCCCCAACGTGCCGAGGACAGCGCTGGACAGGCCCGCCGCCCGGAGGATGGCGTCGCACATCCAGGTGAACGACGATTTGCCGTTGGTGCCGGTTCCGGCGATCAACCGGAGATCGCGGCTGGGATGGCCGCAGAACTCGCAGGCGAGAAGGGCCAGGGCCTTGCGCGAGTCGGTCACCCGCACGTAGGGCACCGTAGCCCGACCGGAGCTCGCGTCCGACCCGCGTGGAGCCGACCCGGCGCCCGCGGCCCAAGAGGTTCCGGCGTCCTGCGGATGCAGGGCGGCCGGCCGAGTCGACGGGTAGAAATCCTCCGGAAGCCGCTCGCGTTCGCCGACGACGAGGACCGCGCCCCGCGCCGCAGCCTCGGCGGCGAAGTCATGCCCGTCGCGGCTCCCGCCTTTCAGGCACACGAAGATGCCGCCGGCCTTGACCTGCCGACTGTCATGCTCCACGCCGCTGATCGGCGCGGTCTCGTCGGAGATCGGACGGTCAGCGCGGGGACTCACCGGGGAGACTGCCCGCAGCATCCGCCCAAGCGGCACGCTGCTCACTCTCCAGATACTCCTTCCACGCCCGGCACGAATCCGGGCCCAAGGTCACACGACAGGTGGCTCCGGCTGCAAGGAGGGTCCCCGGATCGGGGTACTGAGAGAGCACCCAGCCGGTTCCCGTCACCTCCGCTCGCGACCCGGCCGATCGGACGCGCAGGAGGGCGTCACGCAACGAGAGACCCCGAAGATCGGGCATGAGAGCGCCGGCCGAATCGGCTCCGGCGCCGGTCAGCTCGATCGACACGACCGTGCCGGGCAGAGCCGCCTCGCCGGCCGCCGGAACCGTGGCCACCGCCCGCTCCCCGGTGCCTTCCAACCGCACCAGGAAACCCGCGTCGCGCAGCAGCCGGTCCGACAACGCCGCGGACAGGCCGGCCACCGCCGGGATTTCACACCTCATATCCTGCCGGGGTTGCGCTTCCGGGACGCGAGGCTCCCCTGCCAGCGGCGCCGGGCTTTCTCCTTCGAGAATCGGAATGGCGTCCGAGACGACCTCGCGAAAGATCGGGGCCGCCACGTTGCCGCCGTAGATCGAGCTGGTCGGTTCATCGAGCAGGACCAGACAGAGGATCTTGGGGTCCTGGCCCGGAGCGAACCCGACGAAGGAGGCGATGTACCGCCGGGTGCTGTAGCCCCCCTCCTCGGGAATGTACTTCTGCGCGGTCGAGGTCTTGCCCGCCGGAAAGAGGCCGGGAATCTCGGCCTTCTTGCCGGTGCCGTCGGTCACGACTCCGCGGAGAAGGGTGCGCATCTCCTCGGCCACGCTCGGGCGGAGCGCGGGCCGCACGATCTCCGGCTCCCAGTGCTTCACCACCCGGCCGCTCGCGTCCCGGATCGCGCGGACCAGGAGGGGGCGCATGAGATTGCCGCCGTTCGCCACCGCGCCGTACGCCATGGCCATCTGGATGGCGGTGCAGGAGACTTCCTGACCAAACGCCTCGGTGACGAGAGATCGGGCGGACCAGGCCGGACCGGAGGGCTCAGGGATCCTTCCCCGTCCTTCCCCCGGCAGGGGGATGCCGGTCTCGAGTCCGAAACCGAGCGACCGTTCCATTCGGTAAAACCGCTCCGCCCCGGCCCGTTCCGCGAGAACTCCGCTTCCGATGTTCGAGGAGTGCGCCAGGACCTCCCAGGCCTTCAGCACCCCGAATTTCTCATGATCCTTGATCGGCTTCCCTCCCGGGACCTGACGCAACCCGCCGTAGCAGTTGATGGGCTCGTCCGGGTTGAACAAGCCGGCGTCGATCACGGAGGAGAAGGCCACGAGCTTGAAGCTCGATCCGGGCTCGAAGGAGTCGGTGACCGGATGGGCCTTGAGCGTGCCGGCGTTCCAGGTCGACGGATCCTCCGGATCCGCCGACGGCGTCGAGACCAGGGCGAGGATCTCGCCCGTCGAAGGCCGCGTCAGGATGCAGAACCCGGCGGCGGCGCCTTCGCGGCGCACGCCCTCTTCGAGGCGGGCGGATGCGATCTCCTGGAGGCGGCTGTCGATGGTGGTCTCGAGATCCAGGCCGGATTGGGGCTCCTTGAGCACGTGGACTTCGAATCCCTGGAAGACCTTGCCGGTCGCATCGGAGATCCGCTGGAGCTTGCCGTCGGTGCCCGTCAGCTCATGGTCGAAGGTCGTCTCCAACCCGCCGAGCGCGACCTCATCCCGCCCCACGAGGCCGACGACCGCGCCGCCCGCGCGCCCGAAGGGATAGAGCCGCTTGCCTTCGGTCTGCACCGAGAGGCAATCGAACCGCCGGAGGATCTGGTTCAAGCTCTCTTCGGTGAGGATCTCGCGGCTGATCCAGAAGAAGCGTTTGTTGCGGCGCTCGGCCAGCTCGGAAAGAAAGGCGTCGCGATGGACCAGGCCGAGAGAATCGAGCGCGGAGGCGACGGCGGCGGGATCCTTGACCATCTTGGGATCGACCCCGAGCGACCAGTTGAGAACCGAACGGGCCAGGACCTGGCCGTCCGCGCTGCGGATCTCGCCGCGCGGGGCGGGAATCCTGGTGATCCCCTTCCGCATCTTCTCCGCTTCGCCTTCCCAGTAGGCGTGCTGGAAGACCTGGACCTGGAGCGCCCGCAGCACGAGGACGCACCACAGCCCCAGAAGCGCCCAGGCAAGAACGCGGGTTCTACGGGCGCTTTCCATGGACGCGGCTCCCGCCCCAGAGGTCCTGCGCCAGGGCTTCGGGCAGAATCAGCTGCGAGCCGCGGTGAAGCTCTTCGGCCAACTGGTCCCAGGGACCGTCGGCGGCCGGCGAATTCGCTTCGGTGACCAGGATGCTCCGGTACTCGCCTAAGGGACCGAATCCGCGATCGGCGGCGGGACCGACAAGATTCCCGAAGATCTGCCGGCTGGCCAGATGGGACTGGTCCACCGTCAGATCGACTTCGAGCCTCCGGATCTCGGACCGGAGCGTATCGATCCGGCTCGCCCGCGCGGCGACCTGGGCCGAAAGGTGCACCTTGAGCAGCCCGAAGGCGAGAAGCAGGCCGGCGGCGAACCAGGCCTTCCAGAGCCTTCGCACGCGGCCCCGTTCGGCCCGCAATCCGGCGGCGCCTCCCCAACGGTGCCGCTCCCATCCGGTATCCACGTCCATCAGATCCCCCTTCTTTCGAAACATCGAAGCTTCGCGCTGCGGGCCCGGCGGTTTCGAAGCACCTCCTCCGTTCCGGGCCGGACTGCATTCCTGAGGAGGGGCCGGAAGGCCCCGGGGTTTCCCTCCCCTCGCCGGCTCATTTCCTTGACCCGGCGATCCTCGTGACTTCCGTAACTGATGACCACGAGCCGCCCGCCGGGCCGGATCCAGTCCCCGGCCCGCTCGAGCAGGCGTTCCAGACGTTCCATCTCCTGCCCCACCTCGACGCGGATGGCCTGGAAGAGGCGGCTGAGCTCTCCGGCCGGAACCGCGCCCGGCCGATCGCCGGACAGCGCGCGCACCAGATCGGAGACGGCGCGGATGGGGCGCTCCCGCCTGGCCCCCGTGATCCGGCTCGCGAACAGGCGCGCCCGTCGCACATCCCCGTGGTCCCGAAAGACGCGGACCAGATCCTCTTCGGCGGCGCGGGCCAGGAAATCAGCCGCCGTCCGGGTGAGATCCGGGTCGACCCGCATGTCGAGCGGGCCTTCGAGCTGATAGGAAAGGCCGAGGTCCGCTCGCGCCAATGTATAAGTGTTGAGCCCGAGGTCAGCCAGGATGCCGTCGACGGCGTCCAGACCTTCCGCCGCCAGAACCCGGTCGAAATCGGAGAAGCTGGCTCTGTACAAGTGAACGCGATCACCGTGCGCCTCCAGCCTCTGCTTCGCGATCGCCAGCACGGTAGGATCCTGATCCACGCCGATCAAACGGCCGCCCGGCCCGAGCGCTCCGAGGATCGCCTCGGCGTGACCGCCGGTCCCGACGGTGACGTCGGCGAAGGTCCCGTCCGGGCGGTGGACCAGACACTCCACCGTCTCCCGGACGAGCACAGGCTCGTGCCACTGATCCGACACGGATCACGTCCCCCCCGGCTTGGAACGGCCGCGGTGGATCGGCCAGCCCGGCGCCGCCGTCCGCTCCGCCCGAGGAGGGGCGGGCAGGGAGCCGAAAAACCAGACGTGCCCGGGAGCGGTCTCTTGCCCCGAGCTGGCCGAATCCCCCGCGGGTCGGTGACGAAACCTGCGCTAGTTCAGACAGGCCTGGTGCAGCGCGCGGAGCGCGCCGCCGGCCTCGTCCTCCACCAGCGTCCCTACCAGATCCAGTCCCGGCGCCGGGTCGTTTCCCCGCGACCAGACACCGGCGGCCCCTCCTGGTGCGATCAGGAAGAGGTCGTTGTCGCCCGCACCCAAGGCAAAGCCCATGATTTCAAGGCAATAGGGGTTCAACCCGGCCAGTAGAATCGGCCGGTGGAGAGGCCCCATGCCGCGGACGCGGCGGGCGAAAGCGCGCATGCCACGGAAGTCGATGTGCGATGTTGCGGCGAAGTCGAGCACGTGGGTGCCCGGCTGCTTTCCGATGAGGGCGGCCAGGGTCTCCAGGATGGTGTGATCCACGCGATCCGGCAGCCGGAAGACCCAGACTTGCTGCCCGCTTGCACGTTCGTTCATGATGGCTCCGTCCGGCCGGCCTGGCCCGTGTGGCCGCCCAGATACCGCTCCGCCAGGGAGTCGATGGTGTGCCCCCTGGCCGCCGCATCGGCGAAATGCGCGGCGAGGCGTTCGGGCGACCAGATTTCCATGCGATTGAAGTTGCCCAGGATCACGACGTTCTTTTCCAGCCCGGCGTACATGCGTTGGTCGTCGGTCAGGGTGATGCGGCCCTGGGCGTCAGGCTCGCCCGATGCGCCGCCGTTGGCGAGCATGCGCTGGAGACACCGGGCTTCTCCGTCGGCCGAGAACTGGCTTGCTTCCAGCTTGGCCTGGAACTTCTCGACCGCGCTTTTCGGAAAGACCCAGATGCATCCGTCCATTGCAGTGAACCAGTGAAGTGTGATATCCGCTTCCTTGATGAGCTCCTTGATGAACTTCGAAGGCACATTAACGCGATTCTTGGTATCAATGGCGAAATCGAACCGGCCGATGAAGGTGCCCATAGGATATCAATCCCGATGACTTGGTAGTGGGACCAGGCCCCCTCCTGGACCACTGTCACCCATTATCCTCCACTTGGCCATAATCGTCAAGGAAAACTGTCGGGTTGAATGAGAAATCGTCTCGTTGTTGAGAACGTGTTGCTCTACACGTGAGACTGCGTACTAGTCGTGATTGAGTCTTGCGGCTCCCCACTGGCGGCGAGCCTGGTTCGGCGGAACAGGAGCATCCCGGTTGACCGAGGCGTCATGGTTCGGCGGAACAGGAGCGCCCCGGTTGACCGAGGCGTCATGGTTCGGCGGAACAGGAGCGCCCCGGTTGACCAGGGCGCCATGGTTCGGCGGAACAGGAGCGCCCTGGTTGACCAAGGCGTCATGGTTCGGCGGAACAGGAGCGTCCCGGTTGACCAAGGCGTCATGTTTCGGCGGAATCAGAGCGTCCCGGTTGACCGAGGCGTCACGGTTCGGCGGAACCAGAGCGTCCCGGTTGACCAAGGCGTCATGGTTCGGCGGAATCAGAGCGTCCCGGTTGACCAAGGCGTGATGGTTCGGCGGAATCAGAGCGTCCCGGTTGACCGAGGCGGCATGGTTCGGCGGAATCAGAGCGTCCCGCTTGACCAAGGCGTGATGGTTCGGCGGAACCAGAGCGCCCCGGTCGACGAAGGCGTGATGGTTCGGCGGAATCAGAGCGTCCCGGTTGACCGAGGCGGCATGGTTCGGCGGAACAGGAGCGCCCCGGTTGACCAAGGCGCCATGGTTCGGCGGAACAGGAGCGCCCCGGTTGACCGAGGCGCCATGGTTCGGCGGAACAGGAGGGTTCCGGAGGACTGTTGGTGCCTGTGAGTCGGTCTCCAACGCCGCCGGGCGGGGACGCGGCGGCGGGGAGCGGGAGTCCTGCGAGATCCGTTGCATTCACCGCGCCGTCGGAGCGTTCCTGGCGACGCGGAAGCCGAGATCGAAGCCGATGAAGTCCGGGATGAAGGCATAGCGCCCTGCGGAGCGGCAGAGAAGCGGCGCACAAAACAAGCTGCCTCCACGCGCGACGCGGCCACCGATCGTCCGGGGGCCGAGCGGGTCGGTGGACGGTCCTGCCGGGTAATCCGCGTACGTGTCCCAGCACCACTCCCATACGTTCCCGGCCATGTCGTACAACCCCCACGCATTGGGCGTCTTGCTCCCCACGTCGTGCGTCCGACTGTCCGAGTCGGCGCAGTACCAGCCGATCGCGTCCAACCCCGGATCATCGGGGCAATCGGTTCCGGCGCGCCCGCGATCGGGCCGTTGTAGAAAGCACTCGGGCTTCCGGCCCGGCAGGCGTACTCCCATTCCGCCTCCGTCGGTGGTCGGTAGCCGTTCAGGTAGGGGTCGAAACTCACGCTGCCGGCCCCGACTATGTGGTTCCCCGCCACGGAGACGTTGCTCACGGCGTACACCGTGTCCAGGCCCTCTCTCAGGGATCGGTTGTTGCAGTACTTCACGCAGTCGTACCACGTCATCCCTTCCACCGGCCGGTTCGGATCCCCGGTGAACGTCGACTCGTTCCAACCCATCGTCGCCAGCCACTCGCCCTGCGTCACCGGGTGGTCGCACAGGTAGAACGGCCTCGTCAGGGTAACCTCGTGCTGCGTCTCGTCGGAGTCACGCCCCGCCTCGTTCAGAGGGCTTCCCATTGTGAGCGTGCCCGGCCGGATGAGCACGAAACCCGGAATGACCGGCCCGGGCGAGCCGGTCGAATCCTCCGCCACGTTCGACAGCTCCGACCAGTTGCCGGCCCTGTCGGCCGCCTTCAAAGCGAGAAAATACGTGGTTCCGCTGGCCAGCCCGGACACAGTGAAGCCTTCCGGCGAGCCGGAGGAGTCTGGCGTGGGCGCTCTCCCCGCCGCCGTGGCGACGGCGAAGTTCGCATCCGTGATCTGGGTGGTCGAATACCGAACGTCATACCGCTGGGCCGTCCCGACGGTGCCGTTGTCGCCCGGAGCCGACCAGGTCAGCGTAATCGAGGTGGCCGTCACCGACCGTGCCGCCAGATCGCGGACCGCTGACGGAGCCGACCTGTCCCTGGGCGAGGTCGGTCCGGACCCGCACCGGCCATCGGAGAGTTGAAGACCGGGCTCGCCTTCAACACCATCCCGACGAACCACTACGGAGCGAACAGCGTCAGGCAACAACTCGCGGCCCTCGCGCACAACCTGCTCCTCAACTTCCAGACGGCGGCTGAAGCGGAACGGCGCGCCCGCTCGCGAAAAGGCACCGCGGTCTACCGGTCCCCCCAATGTCGCAGCGGCCCAGGCGCCAGCTTCAGAAGTTGGCGCTTCCAGCCTACTCCGAGGCGGGAGGGGGCGTAAAGGCCCTCTTTGCCCCCATGAACCGACCGCGACGGAGGCGCACGCACCGGCGGCGGCGACTCAAAGCGGCAGTCCGGCCGCCTCGTCCAGCATCGCTGCCAGGCGCTCCGTCAAGGCGCGCCGCTCATACTGCGCGATTCCGGGCCTCGCGTCGCCGGCCCGCGGCGCCGCACCGGCCGCCCCGGCGTTGCGGCCCATCGCAAGGGTCCGATCGATGCCCTCGGCCACGCTTTCCGGCCTCGCCGGATCGACGACCCAGCCCGCATCCAGCTCCTGCACGAGGCGCGCGGCTGCGCCCCCCGCCGGAACCACGGCCAGGATCGGCCGGTTCGCTCTCAAGTACTCGAAGACCTTGCCCGGCAGGATCAGCCGGCCCCGATCGCTGTCATGCTCGATCAAAAGAAGGACGCGGGCTTGGAGGAGCGCGGCGATCGATTGTACATGCGGCCGCCCTTGCTCCAGTTGTACAACCGCATCGAGACCGGCCGCGCGAACCTCTTCGACGTTCCGATCGTAGTGGCCCCCGAGAAACAGGGTGCGCGCTTCTTCCGCGCGCTCCGGCGAGCGGTCGAGGAAACGGCGCAGCCCCGCGAGATACGGGCCGATCGGGCGCTCGGGATTGAGCTGGCCGGCGTGGAGGATCGAGAACGCGCGGGAGGTTCCGATCGCCGGGCCTTCCGCTCCGCCGGAAAGGTCCCCGCGCGGCGCAACCTGGCCTCCGGCAGGCGAGCCCGCGCCCGTCGAAGCCAGCCATCCTCGCGCTTTGACGAAGTCCTCTTCATCGTAGCCGTTCGTGATGACGGCGATCTTCCCTTCGGGCAGACCGGGGATCCGCTCGAGAAAGTCACGCCGCGTCTCTTCATTCGTCACGATGATGCGATCGGCTTCGCGCGCGCAGGAAGCCTCAAGGCTCCGGTGCAGGCGGTCGTGCCAGCGGGTGGGAGGCTGGTAGGCCAGCCTCCGGGTCCAGGGATCCCGGAAGTCGGCCACCCACGGGACGCCGGTGCGACGTTTGAGATGCCGCCCCAGAAGGTGCGCGCTGTCGGGCGATGAAGTGGTGACGATGGCGTCGTAGGACGAAGAGCGCAGCTCGGTCAACGCCGGCCCGGCCGCGCGCAGAGACCACCCGACATACGCGTCCGGCACGAGCAGAGCGCGGGCCGCCGCCCGCAGAAACCGCACGCGACCGTGGGAGCGCCCGGAGACGGCGGTCGTGACGGATCCCTCCGCCGACTGCGCGCGCCCCGATCGACGGTTTGAGTCCGCTTGGTCCGTCGGGGCGCCTGCCTTCCGCGGTGATCCCCGGCCGGCATTCGGGCCGGAGCCGCGCCCCGCCGCAGCCAGAAATCCACCCCCGAGAAACGGGGTCCGCAGGACCCGGGTTTCCGGCGCGATCTCGTCCGCCAGGGTCGGGTCGACCATCCAGTAGTCGGAGCGGGCGGTCAGGACGGTCGCCCGCCATCCGAAATCAGGAAGATAGCGGACGAACTTGAGGGTGCGCTGCACCCCGGCGCCGCCGAGCGGCGGGAAGAAGAACGCGATGTAGAGGACGCGCTTCAACCGCCGGCCCTGGATGCCCGCATGATTCAGGCCCCCCCTGACGCGGCATCGGATCTGCCCGCCATGACCGCGTTGCGCTCAGTCGATGCGGGCCGGCAGGTTCATTGCCCGCAGGGCGCGTCCACGATCGCCACTCCGACCGAGTGGATCCCGGTCGGCGTGTGCACGCGCATCCAGTACAGCCCCGGCGCCACCGGCCGCCCGTTGTGCTTGCCGTCCCAGATGACGGTGGTCGGATCCTGCACGCCGCCCCCTCCCGCCGGGAAGCGCGCGAGGACCTTGCCGGTCATGTCCGTGACGACTCCCGAGACGTAGCCGCCCGTGCCGAGCAGACGGATGCCGTCGGCACAACCGGGCCGGAAGGGATTCGGATAGGCCCCGATCTGCGAGGCGGTCAGACCGGGAGTCGACTGCGGCGGAAGGAAGCTCGCGAGACCCCGGCTCGTGGCCAGCCAGAGCGTGACGCCGTCCGGGTCGTAGGTCATGGCGTTGACCGTGGGGTTGGGCAAGGGAGGCGCCAGGTAATGCGTGTAGTCGAAGCCGCCGAAGCTCCGTGGCGTCATCCGCGCGAGACCGCCGTCAGGCCAGGTGCCGACCCAGGCCCCGCCGTCCGAGGTCGGAAGGATGGAGACCACGCTGGCCGCCAACAACCCGCCAAATCCGGGCGTGACGTTGGAGATCAGGCCGTTGGTGGAGCAGATGGCGAGGCCGGCGGTGGTCCCGATCCAGACCCGCCCATCCGGTCCGATTGCCAGCGTCTGCACCGAGTTTCCGATGAGCGCGCTGTCGGCCCCGCTGCTCGCGCTGTAGTTGCGCCAGGTGCCGGTCCCGGGGCGGGGCATGCCTCTCCCGGAGAGGTTCCAGCAACTGACGCCCTTGTCCACGTAGCCGATCCACACGCGGTTGCCGTCCACCCGGATGGAGCTGACGTTGTCCGAAACCAGCCGCGGATCGATCGCCTGGCTGATCTGGACCGTCGAGTCGGCCGCCAGATCGACGCAGAAGATGCCCTTGGGAGGCACATACAGTTCCCCCGACGAACCCGCGCCTTCGGTCGCGATCCAGAGGCGCCCCTCCGAATCCGTGGTCACGTCGTAGGCGTTGATCGGATTGAACTGGGCGAAGCTGAAACTCGTGCCGCTCTGCGTGACCCGCTCCATGCGGCAATGGTTGGTGTCGGGAGTGCAGCAGCATCGCGCCAGCCACAGGGCGCTGCCCGCTTCGGCGATGTTGAAGGTCCAGGAAGGCAGCGGATCCGATCCACCGGCGAAGAAGCGCCGCCAGCGTCCTCCCTGATACCGGCTGAGGACCGCCGAGAACTGCTGCTCGGCCGAGGACATCCAAAGCGCGCCATCGGGATCGAAGCGCAGGCTGCGGTAATAGGAGTGCAGAGGAGGTCCGGGCAGGTAGAACTGGGTCCACTGGCCGTTGGTCCATTTCCAGGTTCCGCCGACCCCGGGATCGTCCGAGGGATCATCGATCCCGGCGAAGAGGATGCCGGACGCCGTGCGCGCCAGCGAGGTCACCTTGGCTCGCTGGCTGATCCGGGCGTTCGGACTCCAGGCCGAATTCGAGCCCACGGCGGACCATCCGGTTGCGTGGTCCCGCCGGTACACGCCGCCGCTCCCGGCCACCCAGATCGTGGTCGGCGATGCGATCAGGTCATAGATCTGGAAGCTGTCCGGAGGCGCGCCCGCTCCGAGATTGGCCCGGCCCCAGGCCCAGATCCCGCCGCTCCCCGGCCTCCAGGTCCAGATTCCGGAAGGACCCGCAGCGTACAGGCTGTCGGACCGAGCGAGCAGGGTGAGCGGAGCCTTGTTGAGGCCGTTCGAGTGCGAGCGATAGCCGCCGGGAACCTGACCAATCTGCGGATAGCGGACCACCGCACCCGAATCCGTGGCCATCCAGAGGCTGTCTCCCTCTTGGAGAAGATCCCGAGATGTCGTAGCTCGCGAGGTTGCAGATGTCGACTCCCTGCTGGCAGCCGCCCCGGTAGAGCCACGAGCTGGTGCTGTCGGCATAGACGAACACCGCATAGCCGGCCTGCGCCCCGACCCGCAGGGTCTCGGCCTGGGCGGCTCCGCTGAACCGCACCCGCCGGATCTGATTCCCGGGGATCGACTGGAGCAGGCTGGTGAAGGGGGTGAAGACCCGGGTGTCGGGATTGTAGACCGAGATCCCCGACGTCACGGTGCCGAACCAGAGGTTGCCGTTCTGGTCGAGGGCGACGCTGCTGACCGAGTCGCTCAGGAGCCCGACCGTGGTCCGGTTCAACTGGTTGATCGACCCGCTCGGGGAGTAGTCGAGCACGCCTCCGGTTGTGCCGGCCCAGACGTCCTCTCCCCGGGCCGCCAGGGCCCGGACCTCATTCCCGTTCAGGAAGACCTTCCAGTTCCCCTCGGTCTGCGCCCGGGACGCCCCGAAGAGAATCGCCAACCAGAGGACGGACCCGAGAACGGCCGTCCCCCGCACACGCACCGCCGGGGCGGCGCGCCGCCCGCCTGGAACGAAGTTCGGATTCAAGGAAGTTCCTCCATGTGCCGCCGCCGGAACGGCCCGCCGCGCCGCGGCCGGGACCGCCCCCGCATTGTGCGTCCGTAGCTCGCGCATCCTGATCAGGAAGGCTCCATGAGGCCCAGAACCGCTCTCCAGAAGATACGAAAATCCTCGGCGGCGGACCACCGCTCCGGATAGGCGCGGCTCCAGCGTTCCAGCTCGCCGAGATCCATGCGCCGGCTGACCCAAGGCCCGAAGATCCCGGGCGCAACCGCCGGCGGACCGGCGCGGTAGGCGTCGGAAAGGCGGCTCCACTCCTCTTCGGTGAACGGATACACGCCGATCAGGTTCAGGCGTCCCGAGCCCAGGGTCGGAAGCCCGGGATACCAGGCGACCAGCGTCCGCCAGAACCCCGGGCCGCTCGGGCCGGCCGGCCGCCGCGCCTCGACCCGTCCGCTCGGGCCAGCCAGCCGCCGCGCCTCGAAAACCCGGCCGCTCTGCCCCCGGATGCGCACCCGCTCCACCCGGGGCCGCCCGAGCAGCCGGCGGACCGCGGTCACTCCGAGGTAGGGAATCAACCCGACGAGGCCCAGGCCGAGCATGGCCAGAACCGACCCTGCGCTTCGCCCCGGCGTGCGGAGGACCGCCTTCCCTTCCACCGGCACGGTCAAGGCCGGCCAGCCCATGAAGTCGTCGATCCGGCTCTCCGCCGGCAGCACGTCCCTGAGCCGTGGAATCACCCGGACCATCATCCGCTGCTCCCGGAGCTCCTGGAGCAGGCCCGGGATGTCCCCCGTCCACTCCTCGAAAAGGATGAGCTCCTGCACCCGTTCGGAACGGAGGCGTCCGATCCACACCGCCGGACTGAGCGGTTCGCCCGCAGGCTGCGCCAACAGCACCGGTTCCATCCCGAAGCGTCCCCGCAGGCGGAAGCGATCCATCAGGTCCTCGACGGCCTGGCTCGGGCCCAGGACTCCGACCCGCCGGAGGTTGAGGTCCTTCCGCCGCATCGACTCGAGCGCGCGAAGAAAGACGACCCTTCCGGCGGTGACCAGAACGACGGCCAGCGGGAAGAAGAGCAGGACCACGACGCGCGAGTAGAACCGGACCGAGAAAAGGAACGTGGACGCCATCATGAGCATCGAGGTCCAGGCCAGCGCGCGAAACACCGGCAGCCCGTTCTCGATCAAGGAAGGGCCGAGACGCTCCCGATAGAGCCCGAAGACCAGGAACGAGCCCATGGCCACGCCGGCGGTGAAGAGCAGGAAACGGCCGTACAACTCCAGGCCGAAGAGAGGTTTGGTCAACAGCCCGGAAGCCAGGGAACGGAGGGCATAGGCACAAAGGAAGGACACGACGACCATGATCAGATCGCTGACGAAGAGCGCGGCCCGGCGGAGCTGGCGGCTGCGGAGCTTGAGCCAGTAGAGCAGGAAGCTCCACTTCTCGTAATAGCGCAGCGTCGATCCGAGATGGATCAAGAGCCCGCGGCTCGGCTTCCAGCCGGCGCTGGATCGCTGGTAGTGATGGATCATGCGGGAGGCCGGATGGTAGACGACCTTCCAGCCGCGCTGGCGCATCCGGTAGCACCAGTCCACGTCCTCGAAGTACATGAAGAACCGTTCGTCCATCAGGCCGACGTCCTCGGCCGCTTCGCGGCGGACGAGCATGCAGGCGCCCAGGCACCAATCGACCGTGCGCGTGTCCTCGTGATCCCAGTCGAGCATGAGGTGCTCGCGCACCAGGCGCGCGTTGGGAAAGAGCCGGCCCAGGAAGGTGCGCCGGAGCAGGAAGATCGGCAGGGTATAGAAGGTGCGGCAGGACTCCTGGAGACGGCCGTCGGCGTAATGAAGGCGCGGCGCGACGATGCCGACGTCGGCGTTCTGCTTCAGGTAGTCCAGCAGGACCTCGCAGCTTCCCGGCCGCACCTCCACGTCAGGATTGAGCAGGAGGTAGTTGCGGCCTCTCGCCAGGCGGATGCCTTGATTGCAGCCGCGCCCGAACCCGACGTTGTGCGGATTGGGCACGTATCGCACGCGCGGGCGGCCGGCCGCCACGCCGGCGCAGTCCCCGACCTGCGGGGCGTTGTCGATGACGATGGCTTCCCAGGAGACGGCGATCCCGGCCGCCTCCAGGAAATCGAGGCACCTCCGGAGGAGATCCGGAGTCTGGTACACCACGATGACGATGGAAAGATCGCAGGCGGGCGGAGCCTCCTGCACCGCGGCCGGCGGGCCTTCCGGCTTTTCCGCCTCGGCGAGCCGCTCCCGCGCCATCACGACTCCGGCGGCCGGCGGTGCTGCCGGCGCGTGAAGACCCGGATGAAGAAGAGGCGCCAGACCATCCAGGTCGCTTCGATGATGATCTTCCGGCTCATCTTCGAGGTCCCCACGCGGCGGTCCGCGAAGATGATCGGGATCTCCTTGAGACGAAAGCCCCGGCGCCAGCAGACGAAGTTCACCTCGAGCTGGAAGGAGTAGCCGTCGGACCGGATCTTCCCGAGGTCGATCTCCGCCAGGACCGAACGGCGGAAGGCCTTGAAGCCTCCGGTGGCGTCGCGGATGGGGATCCCGGTGAGCAACCGGCTGTAGGCGTTGGCCCCGTAGGAGAGGACGAGGCGCTTGAGCGGCCAGTTGATCACGGTGACGCCGTACAGATAGCGCGAGCCCAGGACGACGTCGGCGTCCTCGATCGCCCGGAGAAACTCGGGAATGGCCGATGGATCATGGGAGAAGTCGGCGTCCATCTCGAAAATGACTTCGTAGTCGCGCTCGAGGGCCCAACGGAAGCCGGCGATGTAGGCCGAGCCGAGCCCCCTCTTTCCCGGCCGCGAAAGAAGATGGATCCGGTCATCCGTCCGGGCCATCTGCCGGACGGCGTCGGCCGTGCCGTCCGGCGAGCCGTCGTCCACGATGAGCACCTCGATCCAGTGCGGAAGCGCCAGCACGAGGGGAAGCAGCTCCCGGACGTTGTCGACCTCGTTATAGGTCGGAATGACGATGAGGCTCTTCCAGGACATCGAGTTTCCCGAAGTGCCGGCGCCCGGGGTCACGTGGTTCCTGTACAACCTCGCCCGGACCGCCAGGTCCCGGCCCGCCAGGGACGAAGCGCGTCCACCGTGATCCTCCGGCGATCCCGCGTCCGGCGGCGTCATGCGATTCTCCATGATGATCCCGCGTTCCGCGGCTGCATTCAGGGCTTCCCGATGAACCACTCGATCGTGAGCCGGAGCGCCGTCCGGACGTCCACTTTCGGCTCCCACCCCAGCGCCCGGCGCGCCAGGCTGATGTCCGGCTGGCGCACCTTGGGATCGTCCTCGGGCAGGGCTTGATGGACGATTTCGCTTCGACTCCCGGTGATCTCCCGGATCAGCCGGGCCATCTCGAGGACCGTCAGCTCCTCCGGATTGCCGAGGTTGACCGGCTCGTTCAGCCCGGATTGCGCGAGCAGATAGAGGCCGCGCACCAGGTCGGTGACATAGCCGAAGCTCCGGGTCTGGGAGCCGTCGCCGAAGACTGTGAGCGGCTCGTTCCGCAAGGCCTGGGTGATGAACGCCGGGACGGCGCGCCCGTCCTGCTTGCGCATGCGCGGGCCGAACGTGTTGAAGATGCGGACGATCTTCACGTCCACGCCATGGTACCGGCGATAGGCCATGGAGAGCGCCTCGGCGTAGCGCTTGGCCTCGTCGTAGACGCCCCGCAGGCCGACCGGGTTGACGTTGCCCCAGTAGCTCTCGGGCTGGGGATGCACCAGGGGATCGCCGTAGACCTCCGAGGTCGAGGCGAGCAGGAAGCGCGCCCCCTTGGCCCGGGCCAGGCCGAGCGCCTTGTGGGTTCCGAGCGCGCCGACCTTCAGGGTCTGGATCGGAAGGCGAAGGTAGTCCAGAGGGCTGGCCGGGCTGGCGAAGTGCAGGACCAGGTCGACCGGCCCGTCGATGTAGAGATAGTTCGTGACGTCATACTGGATGAAGCTGAAGCGCGGGCTCCGGATGTGCGCGATGTTGTCGATCGATCCCGTCGAGAGGTTGTCGATCGCGATGACGTCCCACCCCTGCTCGAGCAGGAAGTCGCTCAGGTGGGATCCGATGAAACCGGCCCCTCCCGTGATGACCGCTCGCATGGATCAGGCCCTCCCCATGGTCCCGTTCTCGGAAAGCGATTCCGGCACGACGGCGCAGGGACGCACGACCGCCGAACCGTTCCCCTGTGCCGCCCGCAGGAGGCAACTCCGGCGCCCAGCGCCGGCCTCGCTCCAAACCGGTCATCCCCCTGGTCGCCCGATCCGCCGATCCGGACCGCCCCTCCGGCTTTCCGGGTTGCGGAAGATCTCCGGTCACCGAGCCCCGCCGGCCTCCTCCGGTCCGTCTCCTTCCGGCAGACGCGTCCGGATGGGAAACGACTGCCGCCGGAAGCGGGGCACGTGGACCAGCGCCGCCAGAAGGCCCAAAGAGATGAACTGAATCCCCAGGATGACGAGGATGACGGCGAAGAGCAAGAGCGGTCGCAGCCGGAGTCTGCCTTGGGCGATCCAGAGTCCGAGGAAATAGAGGTTGAGGACCGTCCCGCAGCCAAGAAGAAAGGTGCCCAACCGGCCGAAAACGTGCAGCGGGGTCCGGCGGCCGCCGGCCAGGAACATCACCTCGAGCAGGTCGAGAAACCCGTTGATGAATCGGGAGGAGCCGAACTTGGACCGGCCGTAGCGCCGGGGATGGTGGCGCACCTCGCGCTCTCCCACCCGGAAACCCTCCCGGTTCGCCAGGACCGGGATGTAGCGGTGCATCTCGCCGTAGAGCTCGATTTCGCGGCAGACCTCGCGCCGGTACGCCTTGAGCCCGCAGTTGAAATCATGGAGGCGAAGCCCGGAGACGCGGGCGGTCACCTGGTTGAAGAACCGGCTGGGCCAGGTCTTCGTGATCGGATCGTGTCTCCGGCGTTTCCATCCGGAGACCAGGTCGAGTCCCCCTTCCAGATCCGCCAGGAGGTCCGGGATCTCCTCGGGGTCATCCTGGAGATCCGCGTCCATCGTGACCACGAACCGGCCCCGCGCCTCGATGAATCCGGTGGAGAGAGCGGCCGACTTGCCGAAGTTGCGGCGAAGGCTCAGGACGCGAAGCTGCGGGAGGGCCGTGGCCAGCCCGCGCAGGGCGTCAAGCGTTCCATCGGTGGATCCGTCGTCCACGACCAGGATTTCATACGAACGGCCGGCCGCGTTCAGCACCCGCGCCACGGCCGGCACCAGCTCTCGCAGCGACTCAGCCTCGTTCCAGGCGGGAATGAGGACGGTGACCTCGACCTCCGCCGGGCTCACTCCGGCCCGTCCCCCAGAAACGTCCTCATCCATGCCCCCATGCGCGTGAGCCCATCCTCGAGGCCGACCGCCGGTCGGAATCCGAGACGATCCCGGGCCCGGCTCGCGTCTCCGCCGGTGTTGCGCGCATCCCCCTTCTTGGGGGGCTGAAATTCGATCTCCGCCTTCCGCCCGGCGACCTTCTCCAAGAGACGCACCGCATCCAGAAGCGTGACCCGGCTGCCGCCGGAGACATTGTAGCTCTCGCCGTTCTCGCCCCGCAGCGCGGCCAGCACGTTGGCTTCGACGGCGTCTCCCACAAAGGTGAAGTCGCGCGTTTGCAAGCCGTCTCCGTAGATCGCGATTCCTTCCCCCCGGAACAGCGCCCGAAGGAAGCGATGGAAGCTCATGTCCGGACGCTGGCGCGGCCCATAGACGGTGAAATAGCGGAGCGACACGGCCGGAACCCCCCAGTTCAGGGCGTACAACCGTGCCAGATGCTCCCCGGCCAGCTTGGTAACCCCATAGGGGGAGATGGGCCGGAGCGGGCCGTCTTCCGGCATCGGAAAGACCGGCGCCTCTCCGTAGACCGAGGACGAGGAGGAGTAGACGAAACGCCGGATCGGGAGGCCGACCACCGCCTCCAGCAGCCGCTGCGTGGCGTTCACGTTGATCGTGGTGTACTCCTCGAACGTCCGTCCCCAGCTCGCCCGCACTCCCGCCTGCGCCGCCAGATGCCAGACCACCTCCACGCCCTCGAGCAGGGGGGCGAGGTCAAAGCTGCGGAGGTCGGCGCGGATCAGCTCGAAGCGCGGTTCCCGGACCAGGCCCGACACGTTCTGCTCCTTCTGCGCCGGATCATAGTACGGAGTGAAACAGTCCACGCCGCGTACGCGCCACCCTTCCGCGACGAGCCGCTCGCAGAGATGCGAGCCGATGAAGCCGGCGGCGCCGGTCACCAACGCGAGCGAAGTGCTCACTTGCCGGGCCCTCCCGTGTTGCCCCGTGCTTTGGTCTTGCTGTCGGCTCCTCGATCGTCGAACGTCAGGCGTGAGATGATCTGGTCCATGGTCTCCGAGTACTTCGACCATAGAGCGGCGTCCATCACGATGCACGATACTTCGTAAATGCTCGTCCCACTGAGTATCTTGTACGAGCGACACCGGCCACCGTTGCTCTTTTCAACATCCTCCAGCACGGCGGGCCAACCGTTGATCAACGTGTCTTTGATGGCTTTGACATGGGCGACTTCACCTGCATTCGCGGCGTCGGCATAGAACTGGCGTCGTTCCGCGACGACGGCGGTAGGCGTCATCGGCGTTGGGGTAATGATCTTCGTGACGATGAGCCCCGCCTCGCCGGTCGACGACAGGATGAGCGAGTACCCGTCGAGTCGCCTGCCGAAGGCCGTCAGCGACTGCGCCAGGTTCTCTTTTGTGGCGGTCACCTGGTCGGATCGACTCTCCTTCCAGTCTTGGGGATACTCGAACGTCAAGCCCCATTGCGAGAACCTCGCACTGCTGCTCGTCTCCGGAGCATTCGCGTGCGGAGTGGCGTTGATCGAATCGCTGTACTGCTTGATCGCTTCCTGCACCCGCTTGTCGTCGGGATGCCGGTTCGCCCACTGCTGCAGGACGTCCACTGCCGCCTTCCGGTCTCCGACGACCTGCCAGATGTAGGAGAACAGATCGCGCATGGCCTCGAAGTCCTCGGGATCGGACTCGACCGCGCGGCGGTAGCTCTGCTCGGCGGCCTGGACCTTTTTCTGCGACTCCTGCGCCCGGCCGAGCATGCGCCAGAGCCTCGGCTCGCCCCATCCCTGATCGATCAGCTTCTGGAAGTACTGCTCGGCTTCGGCGTCGCGGCCCGTCCGGAGGAGAAGGATCCCCACCGAATAGCGGACGGCCCGGGAGTTGGGCGCGATCTGGGCGGCCGCGTTGATCGCCGCCATCGAGGTCTTCTCGTCCCCCTGGTCGGCCTTCTCCTCCGCCGCCCGCAGGTAGGCGGCCGAGTAGTTCTGCACCAGCCGGCTGGCGTTGTCATCTTTGTACACGGAGTTGTCGTAGGTTCCGTCCGGACGCAGGAGCCCGCGGTACTTGTAGACATGCTCCAGATTGTACAGCGTCTGGTCGGGGTCGATCCGCTCTTCGGATTGAGCGCCCTTGAGCGAGTCTTCCAGCTCGAAGACCAGGCCTTTCATGACCAGCCGGCTCTCCATCCCCATGAGCTCGGGCACGGTCACGGCCACGTAGATGGGCCGTTTCCCGTACTCCCGGGAGACGATCTGGCGCACCGCCATGTCCTTGACGTAGACCGGCTCGTTCGTCTTCGGATCGAGATAGGGTTCGAGCGACTCGATCTGCGCGTCGGTCCACCCGATGTCGACGTGCGACGAGGGATAGTCCCGGAGCTGCCGGATGTACCAGTCGGTGTTGAGCAGGCTCAGGTTCGCCACCGTGACATCCTTGCGCCAATGCTCCACCTCCTGCATGTACCAGAGCGGGAAGGTGTCGTTGTCCCCGTTGGTGAACAGGATCGCGTTCGGCTTGAGCGGCGTCAGCATGTTGTAGGCGAAGTCCCGCGCGATGTAGAGGCCGTGCTCGTCCCTTTGGAACCAGTAGTGCTTCATCGTCATGAAGGGCAGGAAGACCAGGACGAGGCCCACGCCGACAAAGGCCGGGAAACCCGGTCCCACGCGGGACGGGCGTCTCGCCGGCGCCGCTTCGGCCGGCACCGAGGAAGCGACGGCCGCAGTCGCCGTCCCCGCCGTCCCCGAGGAAACGGCTGCCGTGGTCGCCATCCCCGCCGTCCCCGAGGAAACGGCGGCCGAGGCCGCCGTCCCGGCCCCCGCAGGCTCCGCCGCCGGCCGGTCCCCCAGGCCCTGCCGCACCCAATCCAGCGTGAAGGCCGCCCCGAGACCGATCCACACCGCGAAGAAGTGATAGGCCGAAACAAAGAAGTAGTCCCGCTCCCGCACCTCGTCCGCCTGGAAGTTCAGGTAGAACACCAGACCCAGAGTCATCACGATCAGGTTCACCGCCATCAGCGCGAAGCTCTTCTTCTCCCGCCGGAAGTTCCCGATCGCGCCCACCACCCCCAACAGATACGGCAGGTACCAGCCCAACCACATCGGCCGAAGCCCCAACGCATACTGGTCCCGCGCGTAGTCCCAGAAATGCTTCGTCAACTGCACCGACCAGGGCGCCTTCCGCACCAGGAACGGGTTCGGCGGCTTGTACTGGTCCCGCGTCAACACCTTCCACAACGCGCTCCAGCTCCGCGGATCCGCCTCGTTGATCACCGGATGGTGATAGAGCGCCCGGATCGTCAGGTAGAAGTGCGTCGACATCCCCAGGATCGCCGCAATCAGGCACCAGGTCAAAAGGCCCCGCCCGCTCACCATCGGCCACTTCTTCCCCCAGAACAGGATCAGAAGCAGCACCAGCCCCACCAAAGACATCCAGATCGCGATCCCCAACGTCGGCAGCATCCCCGGGTGCAGCAACACCACGATCGCCGCCACCACCATCGCCCGGAACGGCGTCGAGCCGAAGGTCTTGTGATCCGCCAACAACGCGAAGAGGATGATCCCCGGAAGCACCAGTCCCGCCATCAGGCAGATCCCCATCGACAGGCAGATCAGGTAGTAGAACAGGATGAACAGCCCGTTCTTCATCGCCCGGTCCTGCTCGTACCGCGCCCAGCGCAGGATCAGCCAGACCGACAACGCCATGAGGAACGAAACGGTCGAGTACATCTCCGCCTCGACCGAGTTGAACCAGAAGGTCCGGCTGAACGCGGTGAACAACGCCGCCACCAGACCGGCCACCACCCCGACCAGCCGGCCTTCCAGCGACGTCCCCGGCTCCGGAACGCTCGAACCCGGAGTGGTCGCCGACGTGAAGCTCCCCCGGCCCCGCTCCCAGATCTCCACCGCCACCAGGTAGGTGAAGACCGCCGCCAGGCTCGCGGCCAGCGACGACAGCCAGTTCACCCGCTGCGCCACGGTCGGAAACGGAAAGACCAGCGCCGCCACCCGAGCAATCAGGTCATAGAGCGGCGTCCCCGGCGGATGCGGAATCCCCAGGATCTTCGCCACCGTGATGAACTCGCCGCTGTCCCAGAACGGCACCGTCGGATTCAGCGTCCGCAGGTACACCACCTGCGTGACCACAAACACAAAGGCTGCGCCGATCCAGTGCAGCCGCCGCTCCAAGAAGCTCCTCACGTTGTCATCTCCCCTCGATCCTTCCCGATCTCGACGCCGATCCGGCATCCGCTCCCGGACGTTCCGCCGGGCGCGAGGCCACGGCCTCGACGGTCGCGCGATTTCCGCGTCCCCGGCGAACGGACTCCTCGATCAGCGCCATCGTCTCTTCGGCCATCCGGTCCCAATGGAAACGGCCCGCCCACTCGAGCCCCGCCACCGACATTCTCATCCAAACCGCATCGTTGGTCAGGAGTTCCAGCAGGCGATCATGCAGCTCCGCGAGATTCCCGTGCGGCACGAGGTAGCCGGTGGCTCCGTGCCGGACGGACTCGCGCAGGCCGGGCGAGTCGCTGGCCACGCTCGGCACCCCGGTGGCCGCGGCCTCGATCACCGAAAGGCCCCACCCTTCCTTGGGCGAGGTGTAGGCCAGAACGCGGCTGCGGTGGAGCAGGTCCAGCTTCTCCGCCCCGGAGAGGAATCCGAGGAACCGCACCGCGTCGGCCACGCCCTCCTCGCGCGCGATCCGGGCCAGATCGTTCCGGTAGTCGCCCTCCCCGACGATCCAGTATTCCGTCCCGGGAACCCGATCCCGGAGACGCCGGAGCACGCGGATGGGATGCTCGATGCATTTGTACTTCTTGAGCCGCCCCAGGTAGCTGATGACCGGCCCCGGAGGCGAGTCGCGCCGGGGCGGCGGAACGTAGTAATCGTGGTCGATCCCGCTCCGGACGACCTTGATCCGCTCGGAAGAAATCCCGCGGCGGATGAGATCGCTCTGCGTGCTGTCCGAGAGAACCTGGAAGTTGCAGCCCCGATAGACGATCGGGATCGTCTGCTCCTGGAGATAGACGTACAGCCCCATGTGCCACGGAACCTGGGAAAAGACGGTGGTGCCGAAGAGATGCGGGATGTTGACCAGGACGGGCACGTCCTTCTGGAACAGCGGGCTGTAGAAGGGGAGCTTGTTCAGATCCTCGACGATCACCGACCAGCCGCGTTCCCGCAGGTGGCGCCGGTAGCAGGCGCCGGCCGCGAAGTTGAAGTTGTAGATGTTCCCGACCCGGATGACCTCCATGCCGTCGATCTCGTCCCGGTCCGGACCGCTTTCAAAACGGCAGGTCAGGAACGTGACCTCATGCCCCTGGGCCTTCAGCCTCCGATAGATCTCATGGATGATGATCTCGGCCCCGCCCATCTCGGGATGGTGCAGGTCGCGGTAGCTGATCACGAGGATGCGCCGGCGGCTCACGAGGTCTCCGTCCCCTGCCGGATCCCCTCGGGCCGCGACCGGCGCAAGCTCGACCTTCCCTTCAATGCTCTCCCCCCGGATCGACCGCGGCCCACCGTCAAGGTTTCCGGGCCAGGCTTCCGATCATGGCGCAGGTATACAGACCGATCCGGCGCTGGCGCAGCCAGTCGCGGCAGCGCCGGCCGAGCGGACCGAACGGCCAGACCTCCCTCGGATACTTGGGAAGACGCGCCATCCGAGCCCGGAGAAGCCCGTAGCGCAGCGATCGATAGAAGAACCCCGGCACCATCCATTCCCCGTAGGTCCTCTCGACCACCAGACCGCATCCGCCCAGAAGGCGCTCGAGAGCGGCCGGCGTGTACTCCGTCTCCCATCCGGCGAACCACCGGCCGATCAGGATCATGGCGTGCTTGGCCACGGTATAGACATGGAACTTCTGCGGAACGTCCACCAGCAGTCGCCCGCCTTTCCGCAGAACCCTGGTGTTCTCATCCAGAAGAGGTCTTGGATCGCGGAAATGCTCCAACAGGCCTTGATGAAACACAAGCTCAAAGGTGCCGGTGCGGAACGGCATCCTCCGGCCGTCGGCGCAGACGGGGTGAACGACGAGCCCGGAGGCGCTCGCCTGCCGGCGGATGACGTGGAAGGAAGAGCGGACGTAGTCCAGGACGACGACCCGCGATCCCCTCCGGGCCAGCTCCAGGCTGTCGCGCCCCGAGCCCGCGCCCACTTCCATGACCCATTGCCCTTCCAGCGGCAGGGGCGCGAGCTGGCGGCCGATCCGGTCCTCGTTCGAGTAGACCTCATCGATCTCTTCGCGTTCCGCCCAGTACCGGTGCCAGTGGCCGGGCGTGGACACCCGCGGGCTCACGCCGTCTCCTCTCCCCGGGATTGACCCGGCGCGGGAGCGGGGTGTATCTCCGCCGGCCTCAGCTCCGCCGCGATGGGATCGAGGACTCCGTTCACGAAGGCGTCGGCTCCCTCCTCGCCGTACCTCTTGGCCAGCTCGATCGCCTGGTCCAGGACGACGCGCGCCGGCACGGCCTCGGGATCCAGAAGCTCGGCTACCGAGAGCCGCAGGAGGGCCCGCACCACCGCCGAAAGCCGGTTGATCTTCCAGTGCGCCAGCTTTCGCTCCAGAACGCCGTCGATCTCTTCCCGGCGCGATCGCCAGAGATCAAGAACCCGAATGGCGTGTCCGCGTCCGTCTTCCGTCACGTGGTAACGGCCGAACGCATACTCGAGCGCCTCGAGCGGGTCTTCCCCGCTCAGCTCGGTTTCGAAGAGGACGCGAAAAAGGATCTCGCGCGATTTTCGGCGGCCGCCGGGCATGCTCCGACCCCGCTACTTCCGGCCTCGGGACGATCCGACCGGCCGGAGCGCATGCAGGAGGTCGGCCATCTCCAGGGCCGTCTGGGCCGCTTCCCACCCGCGTCCGTTCGTCTTGATCCCGGCCCGTTCGATCGCCTGCTCCATGGTGTCGGCCGTGATCACGCCGAAGATCGCGGGGATCCCGGTCTCCCAGGACACCCGGGCGAGGCCCGAGGCGACCTCCTTGGCGATGTACTCGAAGTGCGGCGTCTGGCCCCGGATCACGCATCCCAGGGCGACGACCGCGTCGAACCGTCCGGTTTCCGCGACCCGGCGGGAGATCAGGGGAAGCTCGAAGGAGCCCGGCACCCAGAAGACCTCGACCGCGTCGGCTTCCGATCCGTGCTGCACCAGACACTCCAGAGCCCCGCGCACGAGTTGATCGGTGATGACCCGGCTGAACCGGCTGGCCACCAGGGCAAAGCGCTTTCCCGTCCCGTTCAGGTTGCCCGTGTGCTCGATCGGCATCGTCTCCGCTCCTTCCGTGATTCGTCCCCCCATGGCTTCCGGCGGCCGCCCTCTCGGAACCCCGCGGCGCCGGAGGTTTCGGCTGCTCCCGAGGTCCCAGAGGCGCCGGATCACACGGCCAGCGTCGGGCTCCTCGGATCCTATCTCCGCACGCCACTGCCCGCCCCATCCGGCTGTCCGCTTGCCCGCCGCTCGCGTCACGCCGCTACTCCAGGTCCAGGCGGAGCAGATGGCCCATCTTCTCCCGTTTGGTCTCGAGGTACTTCCGGTTGCGCGGATTCGGCGGAATCTCCAGCGGCACCCGCTCGACGACCTCGAGACCGTAGCCGCCCAGGCCCACCCGCTTGGTCGGGCTGTTCGTCAAGAGCCGGATCTGCCGGAGCCCGAGATCGGCGAGGATCTGCGCGCCGATGCCGAAATCCCGTTCATCCGGCTTGAAGCCGAGCTCGATGTTGGCCTCGACTGTGTCGAGGCCCAGATCCTGGAGGTGATAGGCCCGCATCTTGTTCACGAGCCCGATGCCCCGCCCTTCCTGGCGCATGTAGAGGAAGACGCCTCGCCCTTCCTCATGGATCAAGCCGAGCGCCAGCTCGCGCTGCGGGCCGCAATCGCAGCGCAGCGAGCCCAGGACGTCGCCGGTCAAGCATTGGGAGTGCACCCGAACCAGCACCGGACCGCCTGACGTCACGTCCCCCAGAACCAGCGCGACGTGCTGCTCCTCGTCGAGGACGCTCTCGTACAGAACCAGGTGGAAGTCGCCGTAGGCGGTGGGCAGCTCGGTCTCGACCAGCCGGCGCACGAGCTTCTCGCTCCGCTTGCGGACCGCGATCAGCTCGGCCAGGGCGATGACCTTGATCCCGTGCTGCCGCCCGAATTCGAGAAGTTGCGGCAGCCGGGCCATGGTTCCGTCCTCGTTCAAGATCTCGCAGAGAACTCCGGCCGGATAGAGCCCGGCCATGCGGGCGAGGTCGATGGTGGCCTCGGTGTGCCCGGCCCGGCGGAGCACGCCGCCCTTGGCCGCGACCAGCGGGAAGATGTGCCCGGGCCGCGCGAGATCCTGGGGCCGGGTCGAGGGATCGATGAGCACGCGGATCGTTTGCGCCCGATCGTAGGCGGAGATGCCGGTCGAGGTGCCCTCGATGGCGTCGACGGAAACGGTGAAGGGCGTTCCCAGCTTGGCCGTGTTCACGTGGACCATCGGCTGGAGGTCCAGCGCCCTCAGGCGCTCCTCCTCCATCGGGACGCAGACCAGCCCGCGCCCGTTCCGGATCATGAAGTTGATCGCTTCGGGGGTCGCCCGTTCGGCGGCCATGATGAGGTCGCCTTCGTTCTCCCGCTCGACGTCGTCGATGACGATGACCATCCGGCCGGCGCGGATCTCGGCGATCGCCTCCTCGGCGGACGCGAGCGGGACCGCCTCATCCTGCGGGGAAACGGGGTCCTCGGTGCGCGACTCCCGGTCGGGCGCGAGGTGCGTCCCTGGACGGGTCTCATCCGACGGCGGATCCGGCCGGTCGCGCCGAGATGGCTGATCGGGCCCGAGGTGCGCCCCTGAACGGATCTCATCCGACGGCGGACCCGGCTTCTCGCGCCGAGCTGGCCGGTCAGGCCCGAGGTTCGCCCCGGGACGGGTCTCTTCCGACGGCGGATCCGGCTTGTCAGGCCGTGGGTCCATGTCCGTTCTCCTCCTGCCAGGCCTCGAAAATCCTGCGGGCGGTCGAAGAGGACCAGCCGTCTTCCGTTCCGCGGCTCTTCACGCGCCTGGGACGCCGCTCGAGATGTCGCCCGGAGCCCTGCCCGGGACCCGGCCCGGCACCAGGAGCCAGGTCCGGTCCGCGGCCGTATCCCAGCTGCGACCCGCGGCCGTGTCCGTGCTCCGGCCCAAGGCCCTGCCCGAGCGCCCGCCGCACGTATTTGGCCAGGATGTCAACTTCCAGGTTCACGCTATCCCCTACCCGGTAGGACCCGAACAGGGTCCTTTCCCTTGTCTCCGGGATGATATGGACGCGGAATCCCCGATCATCGACCTCGCCCACGGTCAAGCTGACCCCGTCCACCGCGATCGAGCCCTTCTCCACCACATAGAGGGCCAGCTCGGGCGGAAGCCCGATCCGGAACGCGAAGTCGTCACCGATCCTCTCGATGGCCTCGATCGCGGCGCAGCGGTCGACGTGGCCGTTGACCCAGTGCCCGCCCAGGCGGTCTCCCATTCGAAGCGGCCGTTCGAGATTGACGGAGTCCCCGGACCGGAGCGAACCCAGGGTTGTCCGCTTCAAGGTCTCGCCGACGGCCACGATCTCGAAGAGTCCGGACCCGGAGAGGCTGGTCACCGTCTGGCAGACCCCATTGACCGCGATGGAGTCTCCGGCCCGCAGCCCGTCACAGACGCGGCCGGCCCGCACGGCGATCCGGCGCCCCTCGGCGATCCGCGCCGCGCGCAACACGGTTCCCATCTCCTCGATCAGTCCGGTAAACACGAAGCCGGCTCCCTTGCCCCACGATCTCCGGGCGCGCGGGTACGCGCCTGTTCCGACGTTTCGCCCTTTGCCGCTCTCGCGCTCCGCGCCACCGTGCATCGCCGGCGCTGCTCGGGGTTCATCTCGCCCAGACCCTGGCAGCGCTGCAGATGCACGCCGGTCCGCCTGGCTATCCGGCCGTGAAGCGCACGGCCTCGATGCGACCCCGACGCTCGAGGCGAATTCTTGTATCCGCTCCGAAGGCCGAGACCTCCGTCACCTGAAAGCTTCGCGCCTGCCCGATGGAGGACGCCTCGTACTCGGCGGAGGGCCAGATCGCCTCGCCCCCGAGGACGAGAGGCGCGATGAAGAGACTGACCTCGTCCACCAGGTCCTGACGGAAGAGCGAACCGGTCAGGACCGGCCCCGCCTCGACGAGGATTCTCAGGAATCCTTCGGCCGCCGCCTTTCGGGCCAACGCTTTTAGGGACACCCCCCGTTTCTCGGAATCCTGAGGAAGCTCCCAGATCTCCCAGCCGATCTGTTGGAAACGATCGAGCTTCCGCCGATCCCCGCCCTTCGCGGTCGCCAGGATCAGCCGCGGATTGCGGCGATACACGATCCTGCCCGCGGCCGGATCCCAGCGGAAGTTTCCGGTTCGACGTTGGCCCGGCTGAAGGCGCTCCGGACGACCCCCGCCATCAGCCCAGGCCTTCCACAGGCGGCAGCGAGGAGGCGTCCGAAGGGTCGAATCTACCACAATCCTCGATGGCTGCGGCCCGCGGAGGTGCCGCACGGTCAGTTCGGGATCGTCCGTCAAAACCGTGCCTGCCCCGGTCAGGACGGCATCCGACATGGAACGCTCCCGGTGGACCTCCGTTCTCGCCTCCAGTCCGGTGATCCACCGATCCGCACCGCGGGCCGGGCTCTGCCCCGGCCGCACGGCGAGACGTCCGTCCGCGCTCATGGCCAGCTTGAGATGCAACAGCGAGCGGTTGAGGCGATGCCGCAGATGAAACGCCAGAGCGAGCCGGAGGGCGACCTCCTCACCGACCCCGATGTCGACCGGAATGCCCGCCTCCCGCATTCGACGCACACTGTGGCCGGCGGTCCGCGGATCGGGGTCCATCGCCGCCACCACGACCCGGCTCGGATGCGCCCGGATCACGCGATCGACGCAGGGAGGCGTCTTGCCGGCCGCGGCGCAAGGCTCGAGGGTGACGTAGAGGATCGCGCCGGCGGGCAGCGGCCCCGTCAATTCGAGGAGTCGCGCCTCGGCGTGGGGACCGCCGAAACACAGGTGGCCGGAGGCGCGGATCCGTCCATCCGGAGTCAGGATCGCCGCGCCCACGAGAGGATTCGGGGAGACGCGACCGTCCCCGCGGCGGGCCGCCCGGAGCGCGGCTCGCATGCCCGCCGGGATCTCTGCCCCACCAGCATCCCTGGATCGGAGCTCCGCGTCGCCCGACCCCTTCACCGTGCGACTCCGTGCCATCGATTCCCTCCAAGGGAAGCGTGGTCCCGAGCCTGGCCCGCACGATTCCTGACCGCGCTGGAAAGCTGTGGGCTAGGCGCGACTCTTCGCCAGGCCCGAGCGGATGTTCAGGATGTCTCCGTCCCGGACCACGTACTCCTTTCCCTCGAGACGGAAGGCGCCCTTTTCCCGCGCCGCCGCGATGGATCCGAACTGCTGCCAATCCGTGAAGCTCACGACCTCGGCGCGAACGAATCCCTTCTCGAGGTCGGAATGGATGGCGCCGGCCGCTTCGGGCGCCCGCGCGCCCTTGCGGACGCTCCAGGCCCGGACTTCATCCTCTCCCACCGTGAAGAAACAGTGGAGGCCCGCCAGATCATAGGACGCGCGGATGATCTGGGCCACGGCCGGTTCGGCCAGCCCGAAGGCTTCGAGGAATCCACTCTGCTCGTCCGGAGGCATCTCGAGGATCTGGCTCTCGACCGGGGCGCAGAAGAGAACGCGGGACGGATACCGCGATCGGGCTTCCTGGAGGCGCTCTTCGGAAACGTTGAGGGCCGGAAGCATGGGCCGCGCGCTCAGGAAGGAATAGCCGCGGGTGGCGCGCTCCTCCTCGGTCGTGAGTCCGGTGGCGAGCACCGGCCGGCCCTCCTCGAGGCTCCGGTGCAGCGATTGCAGCAGCTCGGGCTCGCCCGGAAATGCGGGGGGATTCCCGATCCGGAGGGACTTCGTGAGCTTCTCGAGACGCGCCTCCACGATCGAGAGGTCGGTGATCGTGAACTCGTCCAGGGCCGCCTGCCACTGGGCCTGGATGGACGCGTCCCAGTCGTCCGGATCCTCCGCGTAAAGGTCGCAGACCAGAAGGACGAGGTCCGCCTGCGCCAGCATGGCGCGCCGCTCCGGAGACAGTGCCGGGTAGGTCGGCCCCGATTTCTGCTCGAGATCCTCGAAGGCCAGCCGTGCCGGCGTCGTCTTCTTCGGGCGGAAGACCTCGGACAGCTTGAAAAGCCTCCAGTCGGGAACCTCGACGTGGCTGACGCGCAGCCCCCCGCGGGCTGCCTGATCCCGCTCAGCCGTCCCTCCGGCCAGAAGCTCCATGAGCGAAGATTTGCCGGCACCGGGCCGGCCGGCCAATGCGATCTGCATGTGTGCTCCGAGTGAATCCAGAAGTGCGGCGGCGGGCGGCGGAACCGTCCGGCGCGCCTCCGACCGGCACGCCGGGCGGTTGCAGGAAATCCGATACCGTTGTCCACTTTAGCCGGTGGAGGGACCGATCTCAAGATCTCAAGGACTGGCCAGGACTGGCCCGGAGACCCAAGTCGCCCCTCTGCGGCCACCTGTTGGCGAGCGCCCGGTGGAACCAGCAGAGATGAGAAGTTTGTGGGAGGGACAAGAGGCCGGTCTAGCGGATCAAGGAGCTCTCCCAGACGCGACAGAGCAGTTCTTTGAGCTGGGCGAAATCCCTAGGTCCGAGCTGAGCGCTCCATTCACGCTCGATGTCATGGAGGATGTCGTGAACCTTCGAGTAGGCGGCGTGACCGCGTTTGGTAAAGCCGACAATGCGCGCGCGGCCCCGGTCCGGTGCGTCGGACCGGGTGATATAGCCGAGCCTCTCGAGGCTGCCGAGTAGCTGGTTCATGGCCTGCTTGCTCATCCCGGCGCGTTCGGCGAGAGTGCCCGGGCGCACCCCATCTGGACCCGGAAACTGAAGGACAGCCATATGCGACACACGCAGATCCCTAAACCCTGCTGCGTTGAGTTCGTTGATGATACGGCGGTGGATCGCCTGGCCCGGAACGCGCAGCAGGGCTCCGAGGAGCATGTCCTTGGTCCTGAGGGGTTGAGATCTTCCTCGTGCAGGTCTTGACATGGCCAGTAAATTCCGTTTACTGTTCTAGCATGGCACACGCAATCTACCATGGAGGGAACAAGACATGACACCGCCAACTATCGGACTTCGCATCGATCCGTCCGCTGAGACCATTCGTCTCGGGCCGCTCGAGGTGCGCTTCCTGCTCACCGGAGACGACTCGACCGGCAGCGTCGCGGTCTTTGAGCTTTTCATCCCGAGTGGGCAGCGCCTGATGGCTCCGGCGCATAGCCACGACCATTACGAGGAGACAATCTACGGCATCTCCGGAGTGTCGACCTGGACGGTTGACGGAAAGCCAATCGACGTCGGGGCGGGACAAGCGCTCTGCATTCCGCGCGGCGCCGTTCACCGGTTCGACAACAACGGCAGCCAGAACGTGAAGGCACTCTGCGTGATTTCGCCGGCCGCGATCGGCCCGCAGTACTTCCGCGAGTCCGCGCAGGTAATCAATGCGGCGGTTGGCGGTCCACCGGACCGGGCGAAAATGGCGGAGATCATGCGGCGCCATGGCCTCACGCCGGCTCCGCATCCGACGCAGGTGTAACACAGAGCGGCGCGCAACTGAAGATCCCGCGTCGAGGGTGAATGAGGAACCCCGTGGTCCGCGCTCTCTCCCCAAACCGGCCCGTGAGAGCCCCACGACCCGAAGAATGAGTCACCAAGAACGGCTCGTGCTCTCTCGCAATCGGCCCCCGGCGGCGGCGCGTTGATCGAACGCGTAAACCCTCGCGGTTCTTCGCATAATCGGGGGGCGCCACCGAGACTGAAGGGCCCGTCAGCGTGAAGCCCGGCCCCCCCCGGGACGGTTGCGGTGACAAGGTGTTGAGCCGCCCGGGACTCGAACCCGGGACCCTCTGCTTAAAAGGCAGGTGCTCTACCGTCTGAGCTAGCGGCTCGTATAACGGCCGATTCTACCCGGGGGAATGACCGGGGCGCAATCGGGGCGCGACGGATCCGCGACGATCCTGCGCGCGAACGGATCATGGCGCCGCCCCGAGAGGCGTCGAGGCTCACCCCTTCCGCATGGTGAGGCTCGCGCTCCGCGCCGAGCCCACCGAGACGCCCTGCACGCGGCACCCGACCACGTCCTGGATCCGTTCGATGTAGGCGCGGGCTTCCGCCGGCAGGTCGGCCATCTTGCGCGCGCCCTTCAAGGGCTCCGACCATCCCGGCATCTCGACGTACTCGGGCCGGCAGCAGGCGAGCCGTTCGGCGTCGACCGGCGGCGTCTCGAGCGGACCGTTGGATGTCTGATAGCGCGTGCAGAGGCGGAGCGGATTCATCCCGCTCAGGATGTCGATCTTGGTCAGGTAGAGCGAGGTCACCCCGTTGAGCCGCACCGCATGCCGCACCTGGACGAGATCGAGCCATCCCACCCGCCGCGGGCGTCCCGTGGTGGCGCCGTACTCGTTGCCTGTCTGGCGCAGCGCTTCGCCCTCGTTTTCCAGCAGCTCGGTCGGAAACGGCCCTTCCCCGACGCGAGTCGTGTAGGCCTTGCAGATTCCGATGACGGTCTTGAGCGCGGAAGGCGGGAGGCCGAGACCGGTGGCGGCTCCGCCCGCGGTCGTGGTCGAGGACGTGACGAACGGATAAGTGCCCAGATCAACATCCAGGAACGTGCCCTGCGCGCCTTCGCAGAGGATCCGCTCTCCTTTGCGCCATGCGTTCTGCAACAGGTCAACAGTGTCGGCCACGAATGGCCGGAGGCGCTCGGCGATCTTCTGATAGGTCGCCATCCACTCCTGCACCGCCTGATCGAGCGGCTCCACCGGTTCGCGGCCGGCGCCGCGGAACCGCATCTCCAGCGCCGAGACGTGCTCCTCCAGGCCCCGTTGCAGGCGCTTGGGGTCCAGCAGCTCCAGCACGCGGATGCCCGAGCGCCCGACCTTGTCCTGATAGGCGGGGCCGATCCCGCGCCGGGTGGTTCCGAGCCGGGTGTCCTGGCCTTCGAGCGTCTCGAGCCAGCGGTGATAGGGCATCAGGACGTGGGCCGCTTCCGCGATGAAAAGCCGGCCCTCAAGCGAGACGCCGCGGGCGGTGAGGGCATCCATCTCCTCGACGAGGTAGGCCGGATCGATCACGGTTCCGTGGCCGACGACGCAGCGCGGACGCTTCTGCAGGATTCCGCAAGGGATGAGATGGAGCACGAAGCTCCGCCGTCCCCGTCCCAGATCGACGGTGTGGCCGGCGTTGTGGCCTCCGCCGTACCGGGCGACCCAGTCCATCCGGCGGGAGAGCAGGTCTGCGACCTTGCCCTTGCCCTCATCTCCCCACTGGCACCCGACCAGGACGGTGACCGGCATTCGACTCCCCTTCGTGCGCCTCGATTGCAGGATTCCGGGCGGTCCGGCTGCTCGTTCTCGCGCCGCTCAACGCCCGAAGGCCCGGTACCACACGGCTCTTCTGCTCGGGACCGCCCGCGAAGAAGCCGGCCGTTCCGAACGGCACGGCCGGACACAAGCCGAGAGGATACCCTGAATCGAGGGTTTCTGGATAGCGCTTACTTTGGCTGGACGGCGGCGGAGCGCAGCCGGAGCACATCCAGCCAGGTGCCGTCCGGCAGCCGGGTCGACGCCGGCTCGTAGAGTCTCTGCACCCGCGGATCCTGGTAGGCATTGAAAAGGGCGTAGGCGTACCGGGGATCGATCAGATCCGGCCGCGCCGCCCGCGGCTCCGGCCAGATGCCGGAGCTTTGCAGGATGATCAGATCCGGCCGGTACCGGAGAAGCGCATCCGTGTCATAGCGCTGATGCCCCGGCCGGCCTTGCGCGTAGACCTGCCCTTCGCGGGCCACCTCGGGGGTTACGAGGCCCAAGAGATCGAAGGCGTCCAGACCGCTGTAGTAGGGGATCGCGCCTGCCACCATGGTGGCCAGCTTCGTTCCGGAAGGCTGGGTTTCGCCCAGCCACAGGCCCACCTTGGCCCAGGCGCGCGTCAAGGCCGCCTCGCGCCGGGCCGCGCGTCCCCCATCCGACCAGACTCCGGCGAAGGAGAACGCCAGAGCCGCCGTGACCACCGCCGGAACGATCCATCTCTGGCCCGCGATCGGCCACTGCCAGTCGAAGGCTCCCACAGCCATCGCGATCAGAGGAAGGAGCGGCAGCCAGAACCGCCCAAGAGCGAAGTGATCGCCGCCGGAGGCGAACACCGACAACGTCCAAAAGAACGCGCCAAGGAGCAGGACCGCCGCAGGCCGATTCCGCTGCTTCCAGGCCAGCGCCCCGGCCAGCACGAAGAGGACCGCCCAAGGCCCCACCACCGGAAGCGATTCCCGGAAATACGTCGCTCCTTGCGCGAGCCGCTGAGGCAGCGGGAGCGCCACCTTCGCGTAGAAGGTGTTCGGCAGCCACGCGTGAAAGACCGCGAGGCGCAGGATGAAATTCGGAAGGATCAGAACGACGGCCCAGAGCACGGTTTCGAGGATTCGCTCCCGGCGATGGCTGCGGGCCGGCCGGCCGGAATCGGGGGCCGACAAGCTCGGCCCACCCAGGACGGTCCCGGTGGGTTCCGGCAGGATCAGCAGGGAGATCACGACCCATGGCAGCCAGACGAAGAACGCCTCGAGTCGCACCCACGCCGCCGCGCCCACGACGAGCCCGAGAACCCGGGCCGGGCAGGAAGGATCGACCAGGCATCGCCCGATCACGACCGTGGCGAGCACGAAGATGGCGACGTCCATGCCGGTTCCGGCCCAGAAGAACATCGCCGGAGACAGCAGGAGCAGGAGCTTCACCAAGAGGCGCTGCAGGCGCGCCGGGCCTCCGGGCCCCTGCAGAACGGAATCGCTCAAGCCGACGATGCCGAGAGCGGCGCAAACCAGGGACAGCCAGCGAGCCCCGGAAACCAGCGAACCTCCGAGCTTCCCCCAGAGGCTCAGCAGCAGAACCCAGAGGATGGAGGTAAATCCCTCGACCGCGGGCCCACCCGGGTTGAAGCGGAAGCCGTGGCCGGCGGCAAGATTCCGGGCGAACCTCAGGAAGATGTAGGTGTCGTCGATGACGCCGCTTCTCAGGATCCGGCCGGCGGCCCAGAGTGCCGTCAGACAAAGGACGGACTCGATCGCCGGCGCAAGCATGGGTCTGATCCCATGTCGTCCGCTTCTGGCTTCCCGCGCGGGCAAACGCCTGCGCCTTCCGCGACGGGCTCCCGGAGATGGCGCCGCGCTGACGGTGCCGAGGCTCTCTCTCCGGTCGTTCCGGGTGGTCGCGTTCCGATCTCTGGACATGGCTCCGAAGGGCGCGTCCCGCGGGCGCCGGAGGCGGCGTCTTTGGCCCCAAACGTGATTCGGTTGGGACCGCGCGCCCCGCCGGTGGCGGAGGCAGCCGTTCCCGCGCTAGCTGTGCGAGTCCGCCGGCTCGATCGGGGCCGGCTCACCCGCCGGGAGTGTGATCGGGGAGCGGATCAGGTTCAAACGAAATACCGGGAGCGGGTCGCGCCCGCCCCCGGCATTTTTCTGAAGAATCCGATCAGGACTACCGGTAGGTGGCCTTGATGCCGCCCCAAGTGGTGTTCTGAACCGGAACGGGCTTCTGGCACATCAGCATGTTGGTGACGACCGTGGTCATCCACGCCAGATCCTGGCCGGCCCAGTAAGAGACGTACGAGCTGTTGATGCAGTAATCGAAGTAGCCGGTGCCGATCGTCTTGGAGAACAGCAGGTTGTAGCCGTCCCCGTTGTTGGCCGCAATGGCGATTGCAGGATCGGTGGCGCGGAACTGATAGAACGACGCCGACGGGTTGCTGAAGGTGTAGGTCGAGGCGAGATTCGTCGCCAGGCAGTTCTTCGGATCCACAACCGTGACGTCCGGCTTGCCGCCGTCCTCGGTCCAGCAGTAGTTGGAGGTGTTGTTCAGGACCAGGTAGGTGTTCATCCCGTTGACGTAATCCTGCCAGCAGGTGCCGCCGAAGAAATGCAGCCGGCCGCCGGCCGAAGCGTAGTTGGCCAGGTTCTGAACATCAGACGGCTCAACCAGACCGCCGTCCATCCCAAGGAACACATCCGTGTAGCCGGACAGGCTCGTGGGGAACGGAGGACCCTGGTAGTCGTCGTAGCCATAGCCCAGCGAGCTGAGCACGCCGCCGAGAGCCGTCGTCGTGGTCTCGAGAAGAGCCACGGTGGCCCGGCTCGGGCCATTCACCCAGCCGGGGTTCGGAGTGACAATCGTAGGCGATGAAGCCGTCTGGACGGCGAGAGCGGATCCCGCCATGCAAACGAGCAACAGGCCGACCAGCGTTAACTTGTGACCCATGCTAGTCCCTCCCGTTCGCGTTGCCTTTCTAACTAACCAAGGGCTGCGGACGCCCTACCCCGCGAAGGACGAAACCACCGGCGAATGGTCTCTTCATTCGCACCCGAAACGTTCAGAGGCCCAATTCCGGCATGAACGAAACCGATTTAAGGATAGCCCATCTCTATAACGGTGTCAACAGCATTGCGGGATGACGAGCGCATCCGGACGGCGCCGGAATCGACGACCGGTAACCGGTGCGATCGGGTAAGCACCGGAATGGATTGCGGTTGCGTCTGAATCGCTGAATG
Source organism: Candidatus Eiseniibacteriota bacterium (assembly GCA_963833505.1). Lineage (GTDB taxonomy): Bacteria > Eisenbacteria > RBG-16-71-46 > CAIMUX01 > CAIMUX01 > CAWHYG01. Next base: position 689,793 of record CAWHYG010000006.1, read on the forward strand.
TTGCGCGATTGGGCCGGACCCGACCGCCGCCGAAGGCGCCGGCCGATCCATTTCTAACACAATAGGTTATGGCACCGACAATCCGGCTTTACCGCGATTGTCACGCTCCCGGGCGCGCGCTGAGCTTGCGCTGGGATGGGTATTGCGGGTGAGGAATGGCACTTGTTGCAGATCAGCACATGGTTCGGGGATCAGCAGGGCGGCTCGAAGAATTATCAGGCGACTTGGAGAATCAGCAGGCGGCTCGGAGAATCCGGGGGCCGCTCTCCGCGAGGGCCCCCGGCATCCTGGATGTCGCTACTTGAAGGTGTTCTTGATGTTGCCCCAGGAGGTGCTCTGAACCGGAACCGGAGCTGAGCAGTGCAGGAAGTTGTCGACGACCGTGGTCATCCACGCCAGATCCTGACCGGCCCAGTAAGAGACGTAGGAGCTGTTGATGCAGTAATCGAAGACGCCGGAGCCGATGACCTTGGAGAACAGCAGGTTGTAGCCGTCCCCGTTGTTGGCCGCGACGGCGATGCCAGGATCGGTGGCCCGGAACTCGTAGTACGAAGCCGACGGGTTGCTGAACGTGTAGGTCGCCGCCAGGCCCTTCGCCAGGCAGTTGTTCGCGTCCACGACCGTGACGTCCGGCTTGCCACCGTCCATGGTCCAGCAGTAGTTGCTCGTGTTGTTCTGGACCAGGTAGGTGTTCATCCCGTCGACGTAGTCCGCCCAGCAGGTGCCACCGAAGAAGTGCAGGTGGCCGCCGCCCTGGGCCCAGGTCGCCAGGTACTGGACGTCAGACTGCTCGACGGTTCCACCGTCCATGCCGAGGATGACGTCGGTGTAGCCACCGAGCGGCACACCCGTGAACGGAGGACCCTGGTAGTCGTCATAGCCGACGCCCAGCGAACTCAGCACGCCGCCCAAAGCCGTCGTCGTGGTCTCGAGAAGCGCGACGGTGGCCCGGCTCGGGCCGCTGACCCAGCCAGGATTCGATGCGGTGATGGCCGGAGATGACGCGGTCTGGACGGCGAGAGCCGACCCTGCCATACAGACGAGCATCATGCCGACAAGCGTTACCTTGTGACCCATGCTAAACCCTCCCATTCGGATCCATGTTTTACATTCGGGCAACGCGCCCTTCCCCTGCAAAATCGGCAACCACCGGCGAGTAGTTTCGATTTTCGCAGCTCAGCACGTTCAGAGGCCCCCGTGGGCATGAACGAAAGCATAGGTGGATGATCGCGAAAATTTGACCCCAGGTCAATGGCTATTGTCGCTGTAACACATTATCTCACAATGTGATACAGGCGATCGCACCGGCGACTGATCGCGTCAGGATTACTTGTGGCGCCGATAGGGCGCCCGTTCCGGCTAGAGATTGGCCGCCCGGGCCGGAATGGAACCGTCATCCGCGTCTTCGTTCCCGATCCGCTCCGGGACGTCCGGACGCTTTCTCTCGCGAACCAGTCCCCGGCGGAGCACCTCCCCGACCGAAGCGACCGGGATGAAGCGGATCCCCGCCCGGACTTCTTCCGGGAGGTCGGCGATGTTCCGGCGGTTCGCCGCCGGGATCAGCACCGTCCTCACTCCCGCGCGGAGCGCCGCCAGGGTCTTTTCCGCCAGCCCGCCGACCGGCAAGACCTGGCCGCGCAGAGTCAGCTCCCCACTCAGGGCGACCGATTCCCGGGTGGGCCGGCCGGTCAGGGCCGAGACGATGCCGAGGGCGATGGCCGCGCCGGCCGAGGGCCCGTCCTTCGGGACCTCCCCCTCCGGAATGTGCACGTGGATGTCCACGCGCCGGAAGAAGTCGCACTCGATACCGAGCTTGGGCGCCTGCGCCCGCACGCAGGAAAGCGCCGCCCGCGCCGACTCCCGCATGGTCGCACCGAGCCTTCCGGTCAGAAGGAGCTTGCCTCTGCCCGGCAGCACGCCGATCTCGATCTGGAGCACGCTGCCGCCGGTCTCGCTCCAGGCGAGTCCGGTCGCCAGGCCGACGCGATCGCGCCGGACCAGACGCAACTCCTGGAAGCGCGGGATTCCGAGAAGCGACTCCACGTCCTCCGCGCCGACGTCGAAGCCGGCGCAGAGGTCTCCCGCCGCCTTCCGGCGCGCCGTCTTGCGGCAGACTCCGGCGATCTCCCTCTCCAGTCCGCGGACTCCCGCCTCGCGGGTGTACTCGCGCACGAGGCGGAGAATGGCCTCGCGGCGGATCGACAGGTCGCTCTCTTCGAGCCCGGCGGCGTGCCGCTGTTTGGGCAGAAGGAACCGCTCGGCGATCGCCAGTTTCTCGGTCTCGAGATAGCCGGGGAGCGGAATCGTCTCCATCCGGTCGCGCAAGGCGGGCGGGATTCCCGCGGCGGAATTGGCGGTCGTGAGGAACAGCACCTTGGAGAGGTCGTAGTCGATCTCGAGATAGTGGTCGTTGAAGGCCACGTTCTGCTCGGGATCGAGCACCTCGAGGAGCGCGGCGGCGGGATCGCCCCGATAGTCCACGCCCAGCTTGTCCACCTCGTCCAGGAGCAGCACGGGATTGATCGTTCCCGCCCGGCGCATGGCCTGCAGGATCCGGCCGGGCATGGCGCCGATGTAGGTGCGCCGGTGCCCGCGGATCTCCGCCTCGTCGCGAACGCCTCCGAGGGACATGCGGGCGAAACGACGGCCCAGGGCCCTCGCCACCGACCGCCCCAGGGAAGTCTTGCCCACTCCGGGCGGGCCGACCAGGCAGAGCACCGGGCCCTTCACGCCGCGCGAAAGCTGGAGCACGGCGAGATGCTCGAGGATCCGCTCCTTGACCGGGCGGAGTCCGAAGTGATCCTCGTCCAGGATCCTCTCCGCCTCGCCCAGGGTCACGTGATCGCGGGTCCGCCGCTTCCACGGAAGAGCCAGGAGCCAGTCGATGTAGGTCCGGGCCACCGTCGCTTCGGGCGAGAGGAACGCCATCTTGGCCAGGCGCTGCATCTCCCGCCGGACCTTTTCTTCGACGTGCTCCGGCAGCCGGGTTTTCTGGATCGCCTCCTCGAGCTCCGCCTGCTCCTCCATTCCGTCCTCGGCTTCCGGATGCCAGAGGCGGCGGCGCCGCGAGGCCTGGGGCGGATCCGGGATCTCCCGCCGGTTGAGCGTTTCGGGCGGCTCCTTCCGCTGGAGCGCCCCGGGAAGTCCCGCGGCGGAACGACCGCGATCGGCCGGCGTCGTTTCCAGCTCGGCCGCCAGGAAACGCTCGAGCAGGCCCAATCGCTCGGAAGGCCCACCCGCCTCCAGCAATTCCTGGCGGAACGGAATCTGGAGCACCAGCGCGGAGGCGATCCGGAAGGAGATCTCGATGGGATCGCGGCAGGCCGAAATCGCGGCCGGCACCTCGCCGGAGGCGCGGCGGTTCAGCCGCGCCCAGTCCAGGAACGCGGCCCGCACGGTGCGCAGCAGGCGGCTGGTCTCGTCGGTCGGCTTGCCTTCCGTGGGGCCGGCGGCCAGCTCGGCTTCGAGGGCGCCTTCGTGTTCTCGAAGATTCTTGAGACGCGCCCGGGCCGTGCCCTCGATCAGCACCCGCATGCTGCCGTCGGGAAGACGGAAGTGCTGCCGGAGGCAGGCGACGACCCCGATTTCGTAGAGGTCGCCGCGGCGGGGCTGGGCGACCTCCGGCCGCCTCTGCGCCACGGCGAAGAGCAGCCGCCGCGACGAGGCCGCCGCCATCTCGACCGCCGCGACCGAGGCCGGTCGGCCGATGAAAAGCGGCAGAGTGGTCCCCGGATAGAGAACCACGTCGCGAAGGGGAAGGAGCGGCAGCCGGCCGCTCACGCGCACGGATTTCCCGTCGACGGGAACGGAGAATCCCATCAAAGCTTCGCCTCCAGCTCGCACCCGGCTTCCGCGGCGGAGCCGGGACGGATTCCGGAGCCGGTGTGGCCCCGGGACGGGTCAGGCCTCTTTCTTGGTACGTTCCCGAAAGGCCACCACCGGCGCTTCGCCGCTGCTGATGACCTCTTCGCCGATGATGCAGGCCTCCACATCCTTCCTGGAGGGAAGGTCGTACATGATGTTCAGCATCGCGTCTTCGATGACCGCGCGCAGTCCGCGGGCCCCTGTCTTCCTCTTGATCGCGATGCGCACGACCGCCCGAAGCGCCTCGTCGGAGAACTCCAGGCGGACGTTTTCCATCTCGAAGAACTTCTGGTACTGCTTGATGATCGCGTTCTTGGGCTGGGTGAGGATGCTCATCAAGGCGTCCTCGTCCAGGTCGGAAAGGGTCGCCACGACGGGAAGGCGGCCGACCAGCTCGGGAATCAGCCCGTAGCGCAGCAGATCCTCCGGCTCGATCTTGGCGTAAAGCTCTCCGATGCCGTATTCCTGGCGGGATTTCGCCTCCGCGCCGAAGCCGATCGACTTCTTGCCGATCCGCTTTTCCACGATCTTCTCGATGCCCTCGAAAGCCCCGCCGCAGATGAAGAGGATGTCCTTGGAATTGACCTCGATGTACTTCTGCTGGGGATGCTTCCGGCCGCCCTGGGGTGGAACGTTCGCGACCGTCCCCTCAAGGATCTTGAGCAGGGCCTGCTGCACGCCCTCGCCCGAGACGTCCCGGGTGATGGAGGGGTTCTCGCTCTTCCGGGAGATCTTGTCGATCTCGTCCACGTAGACGATCCCGTGCTCGGCCGCCACCAGGTTGAAATCAGCCGCCTGGAGGAGGCGCACCAGGATGTTCTCCACGTCCTCGCCGACGTACCCCGCCTCGGTCAGGCAGGTGGCGTCGATCATGGCGAAGGGGACCTTGAGGAACTTGGACAGGGTGCGCGCCAGGAGGGTCTTGCCGCTCCCGGTCGGTCCGATGAGAAGGATGTTCCCCTTTTCCAGCTCCACGTCTCCGGGGAGGCTGGCCGGCTGGTTGATCCGCTTGTAGTGGTTGTAGACCGCTACGGAGAGGATCTTCTTGGCCCGCTCCTGGCCGATGACGTACTCGTCGAGGACCTTCTTGATTTCGGCCGGCTTCGGGAGGTTCTCCCGGTTCATGGGGATGGCGGGCTCGCCTTCCCCTTCCAGGATGTCGTTGCAGAGCCGGACGCATTCGCTGCAGATGTAGACCGAAGGCCCGGAGACGAGGCGGGCAACCTCCTCCTGTCCGCGCCCGCAGAAGGAGCAGCGGATCGGGTGGGGCGAGCTCGCGCGCTTCTTCATGCGGACTCCTTCCGGTGCCGGCCGGGCCGGGCGCTCCGTTGCGCCCCCCCATTTTTCATGATGATCGGTCCTCCCGCCACGAACTATAGCTCAACGCTTCTTGTAGATGACTTCATCGACGATTCCGTAGTCCTTGGCCTCTTCCGCGGACATGAAGAAATTGCGGTCGGTGTCCTTGCGGATGCGCTCGATGCTCTGCCCGGTGTGTCGCGCCAGGATCTCATTCATCCTCTCCCGGAGGGTGAGGATCTCCTTCGTGTAGATGTACATGTCCGAGGCCCCGCCCCGGCTGCCTCCCATGGGCTGATGGATCATGATCCGGCTGTGGGGCAGGGTCGAGCGCTTGCCCTTGGCTCCGGCGGTCAGGAGGAGCGCCCCCATCGAGGCCGCCTGTCCCATGCAGATCGTGGCCACATCCGGTTTGATGAACTCCATGGTGTCGTAGATCGCCAGTCCCGCCGAAACAATGCCTCCGGGCGAATGGATGTAGAGGCTGATGTCCCGCTCCGGATCCTCCGCCTCGAGGAAGAGGAGCTGGGCGATCACCAGGTTGGCCACGATGTCGTCGATGACCGTGCCGACGAAGATGATCCGGTCCTTGAGCAGCCGCGAGAAGATGTCGTAGGCGCGTTCGCCGCGTCCGGTCTGTTCGACCACGTAAGGTACCAGGGACATGCTCGGTTCCACCTCCTCGGAACGCCTAGGGCAGGATCAGGTTCGATTTCGGCTCCCGGGGCCGCGGCGTCAGGATCCGATGGACGTTCGCGACCTCGATCAGGAACGCCAGGATCTTCCGCTCGAGCACCTCGTGCCGGAATCGGTCGATTTCGCCCTCCCGCTCCAGTTTGCGCCTCACTACGCCCGGGTCAACCCCTCGCGGCGCCGATCGACGGATTTCCTCTTCCAATTCCTCCTCGGTCACCTGGATCGACTCCTTCCGCGCGACCGATTCCAGGATGACTTCTCGTTTGCGCAGCCGGACCACGAAGGGCAGGTAGGTCCTCCGGAACTCCTCTTCGTCCAGATCGGGCTGCGTCTCCCGGGCCTTCTCCATCGCCCGTTCCAGGCTGCGGTCGACCATGGACGCCGGAAGATCGAACGGATTGGCCTGGATCAGCCGATCGATGAGCGCCTCCTCCGTGTCCTGCCGCGCGCGAAGCCTCTCCTCCGCCTCCAGCGTCAAGGCAATCTTGGACTTGAGGGCCTCGAGGTTGTCCACCCCGCCCGCGCTTCCGGCGAAAGCATCGTCCAGTTCAGGCAGGATCTTCTCCTGTATTTGCCTGACCCGCATGCGGTAGTGCCGCTGCTTCCCCGCCAGCTCCTGGTTCTGGAAATCGTCGGGATACCGGATGTGGATGACCCGGGTCGTGCCCGCCTCGACCCCAAGGGAGGCCTCGTGGAACTCCGGCAGGAGATTCGCCTTGCCCGCCTCCATGCGCAGGACCTGCCGCTTGGCCCGAGGCAGCCGCGCTCCGCTGACGTCGACCGCCAGCAGATCCCCCTCGACGAAATCGCCCGGGCCGGACGGGCGGAAAACGGGCACGAATCGTGCTGCATCTTCCCGGAGCTTCTGCAGGACAGAATCCACCATCTCGACGTCGACTTCGAACACCGTCTCGTCCAGCTCGATCCCGCGGTAGCCCTGAAGGTCGACCTCGGGCCAGAGATCCACGACGGCCGTGAACCGGAGCGGCTCTCCCGACCGGAACTGGAGGTTCTGATATTTCGGGGGGGACGCCAGTCGGAGGTCATGCTCGGTCACGGCCTTTTCGGTCGCCTCGGGAAGCAGTGCGCTGAGAACGTCCGACTCCAGCTCCTCGCGGAAGGTCGCCCGCACCATGTCGGGCGGGACCTTGCCCTTGCGAAAGCCGGGCATGACCGCCTTCTGGCGGTAGCGGGCGACGACGCGCTCCATCTCACGCTCCACCTCTTCCGGCTCGAGCGTGATCGCGATCGCCTTCTGCCAGGGCCCGACATCCTCGAACGTCGCCTTCACTCTGGTCCTCCAATCCGTTCCAACCCCATCCCGACCCCATGCCCCGCGGGCGAGCGCCCCGTGGCCGGCGAAACGGCGCGTCTCGCGGGACCGCCCCACCCTGTGCGAGAGGGGGGACTCGAACCCCCACGAGTTTCCTCACCGGATCCTAAATCCGGAGCGTCTGCCAATTCCGCCACTCTCGCCTGCATCCTACCCGCCTTCCCGGGCAGGCGTGCCGCGGATTATACGGGCGGGCGCAACAGGTCGCAATCTCTCGGGATCGGACCTTCGGGCCGGCGCCGGGGCCGAGGGAGTACCTGATCGCCGGTCGGAGGGATGTCCGGCGCGCCCGAGTCCGGGTCGAAGCGGGCACTGCGGGCTGGCCGGTCGGAGCGCATCCCCCAAGTCCCCGTCAGGCCGGCCTCCGGAACCCCTCCCGGACCCTCCGGCGGACGATCTCGCCCATGCGCGCCGTGCCAAGCCCGTTGTCGGCCGCGGCGGACGGGATCTCGGCCTCGACCAGGGCGCCTCGAACCGCGTTCTCCACCGCGGCGGCAGCCGCCTCCTCTCCCACGTACGCCAGGAGCATCTGCGCGGCCAGGACGGCGGCGAGCGGGTTGGCGACTCCCTTGCCGGCGTACTTCGGAGCGGATCCGTGGATCGGCTCGAACATCGAGACCTGCCCCGGATGGATGTTCCCCGAGGCGGCGAGGCCCATCCCTCCCTGCAGGGCGGCTCCGAGGTCGGTGAAGATGTCCCCGAAGACGTTGGACGTGACGACCACGTCGAACCACTCGGGGTTCTTGACCAGCCACATGCAGGCCGCGTCGATGTAGGCGTGGTCGGTCGCGATCTTCGGATACTCCCGGCTCATCTCGGCGAAGGCGCGCGTCCAGAGATCGAAAGCGGCGACCGCGTTGGCCTTGTCGACCAGCGTGAGCTTGTTCCGCCGGCCGCGTTTCTGCGTCAGATCGAAGGCGTAGCGGAACAGGCGATCCGCGCCGCGCCGGGTCAGGATCATCTCCTGGAGGGCGACCTCATCGGGAGTTCCCTTGCGGAAGAAGCCGCCCATGCCGGTGTAGAGATCCTCGGTGTTCTCGCGGATCACGACCAGGTCGATGTCTTCGGGGGTCTTGTCCTTGAGCGGGCAGAGGCGGGCGTCATAGAGCCGGATCGGGCGGAGATTGATGTAGAGATCAAGGCCGAAACGGATGCCCGAAACGATGGCCCGCTCGAGCAGGCCGACCTCGTATCGAGGATCCCCGATCGCGCCCAGGAGAATCGCGTCCAGGGATCGCATCTCTTCCAGCGCCGTCGCCGGAAACAGCTCGCCGGTCGCCTGGTAGTGGTTTCCGCCGTAGGGATAGCGCACCAGCTCCAGACGGAATCCGCCGGCCGAAGCGGCGTCCACGAGCGTGCCGACCGCCTCATCCGTGACTTCCGGCCCGATCCCGTCCCCCGGGAGGATGCCGATCCGATGGGTGCGAGTCCGAGCTCCTTCCTTGTCTGCCGTCATGCGACCTCCTTCTGTTGCGGCGGAGTGTCCCGCATCGCGATCAACCCGTCCTTGCCCGCTCCCGCCGGAGCGTCGGCGCAACCCGGGCGCACTGGCCCGCGCCAAGGAATGGTTTGATGTTCCCGTTTTCACTTCGGATCCCGACTCAGCCGTACTGACCTGCGCTCGGGAAGGTGTTTGATGCTCCCGCGCTCGTCTCGGGCGTTGAAGCGGCCTCAGCGCCCGCGGAATTCGGGCTTCCGCTTGTCCAGGAAGGCGTGCGTGCCTTCCCTCCAATCGCCGGTGGCGGCGGCATGCCCGAACGCCGCCCGCTCCATCGCGAGGGCGTCGGCCAGGGGCCGATCGCGCCCGTCCAGGACGGCCCGGAGCGCCAGCGACACCGCCTTCGGCGCCCGGAGATTGATCCTCGCCGCGATCTCCCTGGATGCGGCCATGAGATCGGGCGGCTCGACCACCCGGTTGGCGAGGCCGATGCGGAAAGCCGTCTCGGCATCCACCGGATCGCCGGACAGGATCATCTCCAAGGCGCGTCCGGCTCCGACGATCCGGGCAAGGCGCTGGGTGCCGCCGTATCCGGGAATGACCCCGAGACTGACCTCGGGCAGCCCGATTCGCGCCGTCCTGGAAAGAACGCGAAGATGGCAGGCCAGGGCCAGCTCGCACCCGCCTCCGAGAGCGAAGCCGTTGACCGCGGCGATCACCGGCTTGCCGCACCCTTCCAGGCGATCGAAAATGCCCTGCCCGTGGGCCGAAAAGCCGACGGCGCCGGCTTCCGACAGATCTGCCAGCTCGGCGATGTCGGCGCCAGCCACGAAGGCCTTGTCGCCGGCACCGGTCAGGAGCATCCCGCGGAGATCGTCCCGGGCCGCCAGCTCTTCGATGACCGAATCCAGCTCGGAGAGCGTCGCGCCGTTCAGGGCGTTGAGCGCACCGGGCCGCGAGATCGTGATCTCGAGCCATCCGTTCGATTCTGCGCGCACGAGATGGTCCACTTCGTCCTCCCTTCTACCGATTCCTTCGCCTCGCTCCGACTCTCTTCGTCCGAACTCAGACTCTTCCGATTCGACCCGGACCAGCGACCAGATCGCAGCCACTCCGATCCGAACCGGTTGATCGCCGGCCTGTCCGCCTCAAACCGATTCGAACAGCGCAGCCAGTCCCAGGCCCCCCGACGCACACAACGTGGCCAGGCCGCGACGGACGCCGCGCCGGCGCATCTCATGAAGCAGCGTGACCACGATCCGGGTTCCGCTGCATCCCGTCGGATGCCCGAGCGCGATCGCGCCGCCATTTGGATTGAGACGGGCACGATCGAATTTCAGCTCACGATCCACGGCCAGGACCTGCGCGGCGAACGCCTCGTTCAACTCCACCAGATCGCAATCCGCGAGGCTCAGGCCGGCTTCGGCCAGCAGCCCGCGGACGGCCGGCACCGGGCTGATCCCCATCCGTGCCGGATCGACACCTGCCGTCTCCCAGCCGGCGATCCGCGCCCACGGCCGGAGCCCCGCGTTCGCGGCATCAAGGGCGCGCGTGAGGATGACGGCGGCGGCTCCGTCGGTGATCGCCGAGGAATTGCCGGCGGTGACGGTTCCATCGCTCTGGAAGACCGGAGGCAGCGCCGAAAGACGATCGAGCGTGGTATCGGGCCGGGGATGCTCATCCCGAGAGAGCACGGGCATGGCGGAACCAGACGCAGTCGGCTGGGAAGCCCGGTTCGGCGCAGAAGCCTGCGGCGATTCCGGCGCCAGTCCCGTCGGACGCGCGGCCCGCGGGCCAGGAACCGGCGCGATCTCGTCGTCGAATCGCCCCGAGTCCCGGGCGGCGCAAGCCCGCTCCTGGCTCATCAAGGCGTACTCATCCTGCTCCGTTCGGGTGATGCCGTACTCCCCGGCCAGCGTCTCGGCCGTTTCTCCCATGAGCCGGCCGGACAGCGGGCAGAGATATCCATCGCGGACCATGGCGTCGATGACCTCCGCCGATCCCATTCGATACCCTGTCCGGTAGCGATCGAGGAGAAACGGGATCCGGCTCATCGCTTCGACGCCGGCGGCGGCGACCCAGTCGGCCTCTCCGGAGCGGATCAGGCACGCCCCTTGGATGACCGCCTCGAGGCCGGAAGCGCAGGCCATGTTGATGGTGTGGGCGACGACGGCATCCCCCAGACCCGCCCGAACCGCCACCTGTCGCGCCGGATTGGGTCCATTGCCGGCCTGCCGCGCGCATCCCAGGAGGACCCTCGCGACGCGTGGCCAGCCGGCGCCCGTCCGATCGGGCGCGTCGGTGGCCAACCCCGCATCCCCCAGCGCGGCTCGAAGGGCCACTTCGGCCAGATCGACCGCCGTGAGCGCGGCCAGGGCGCCGAGAAAACGGCCGATCGGGGTGCGGCGCGCCGCGACGATGACGACGTCGTCCGGATCGAGGCGATGCTCAGGTTTCGCTGTCAGCAAGGGACATCCTTCACCGAGTGACCTGGTGTGCCGGGCGCCGGCTGGCCCGCGCCATAGCCAACCGGAAAGCGTAACCGAACCGGTTCCGGCCACCAACAAACATCAGCCGCATCGACCCCGATCCCCTGTCAGTCCTCGGCGAAGAACCGCCGTCAGTCCTTGCCGGATGTCCGGTCGACAATGACCGAGCCGCTCCGAATGACGCCGGCGCCGAGTCAGCGGAGCTCTCCGTGAAGACAGACCGACCTTTCAACAAATCGTTTGACCCGGCGCCGGGATCGAACGGAGCATGATCGGTTCCCGACGTCCTGCCCTTGTTCGGCGGACACCCAGAAGGCGGAGCACGCCCAACGAAAGAGCCGACCCATGAATCAAGCGGGCCCGACACCACCGGAGCATCCACCGAGTCCGACCGGGGAGGCATCGCGCGAGCCTTCCGCCGAGGCGCCGGCCGCCGATTCCGTGGCCGAGCTGCACCGGCGGAGGCAGCAGGTTCTCCTGGCCGGAGGCGCGGAAAAGCAGGCGCGGATCCGGGCCGAAGGCCGCCTGACCGCGCGGGAGCGCATCCTCGCTCTCTGCGATCCCGGCACCTTCCAGGAACGCGGGGTCTTCGTGACCCATCGCTGCGCCGACTTCGGCATGGAGCGGCGGAAGGTGATCGGAGACGGCGTCATCGCGGGCGCGGGGCGCGTGGCGGGGCGCACGGTTTTCGTCTTCGCGCAGGACTTCACCGTCTTCGGCGGCACCCTCAGCGAGAGCAACGCCCGGAAGATCTGCGACGTCATGGACCTCGCGCTCGAGAACGGCGCGCCGGTGATCGGCCTGAACGACTCGGGCGGCGCGCGCATCCAGGAAGGAGTGCAGTCTCTCGGGGGCTACGCGGAGATCTTCTACAGGAACACCCTGGCCTCCGGGGTCGTCCCGCAGGTGTCGGCCGTGATGGGACCTTGCGCGGGCGGCGCGGTCTACTCCCCCGCCATCACCGACTTCATCGTGATGGTCGAGGAGACGAGCCACATGTTCGTGACCGGCCCCAACGTGATCAAGGCGGTGACGAACGAGGAGGTCTCCTTCGAGGACCTGGGCGGCGCCATGACCCACAACGTGCGTTCCGGGGTGGCGCATTTCGCGACCCGGGACGAGCTGGACTGCATCCGGACGATCCGGAAGCTGCTCTCCTACCTGCCGCAGAACAACCAGGAAGAGCCTCCTTACGTGCCCACCGCCGATCCGGTCGAGCGGATGGACGAGGAGCTGAACTCGCTGGTTCCGAGCGAGCCCGACCGTCCCTATGACATGCGCGCGCTGCTTCAGCGGGTGGTCGATCGGGACTCGTTCCTGGAGGTGCAGGAGCACTACGCGCGGAACGTCCTGGTCGGCTTTGCCCGCCTCGGAGGGCGCGCGGTCGGGATCGTCGCCAACCAGCCCCGGTTCCTGGCCGGCGTCCTCGACATCGCCTCGTCGCTCAAGGCGGCGCGGTTCGTGCGCTTCTGCGACTGCTTCAACCTGCCGCTCGTGACCTTCGAGGACGTCCCCGGATTCCTGCCCGGAACCGCGCAGGAGTGGGGCGGAATCATCAAGCACGGCGCCAAGCTCCTCTTCGCCTACTGCGAGGCGACCGTCCCCAAGCTCACCGTCGTCGTCCGGAAAGCCTACGGCGGCGCCTACGACGTCATGTCGAGCAAGCACATCCGCGGGGACTGGAACGTGGCCTGGCCCGGAGCCCAGCTCGCCGTCATGGGAGCCGAAGGAGCGGTCGGAATCGTCTTCAAGAACGAGATCGCTTCCGCTCCCGATCCGGCGGCCCGGCAGAAGGAGCTGGTCGACGAATACAACCGGACGTTCGCCAACCCCTACGTGGCCGCGTCCGTCGGCTATCTGGACGACGTGATCGAGCCCAAGGAAACCCGGCCGCGTCTGATCCACGCGCTGGCCCTGCTCGAGAACAAGCGGCAGCACCTGCCGGCGAAGAAACATGGCAACATCCCCCTTTGAGCGCCGGCTCCTCGTCGCCAACCGGGGCGAGATCGCGCTCCGCGTGCTTCGGGCCGCTCGCGAGGAGGGTTGGACCGGGATCGCCGTGTACTCCGACGCCGATCGGCGGTCGCCTCACGTCACGTTCGCCGATCTGGCCCACCGGCTCGGGCCGGCTCCGTCGTCCGAGAGCTATCTGAACATTCCCCGGATCCTGGAGGCGGCGGAGCGGACGCGCGCCACCCATGTGCATCCCGGCTACGGATTCCTTTCCGAGAATGCGGAGTTCGCCCGGGCCTGCACGGCCGCCGGGCTCGGCTTCATCGGCCCTCCCGCCGGCGCCATCGCCGCCATGGGCGACAAGGTGTCGGCCCGCGCCGCGGCCGAGCGGGCGGGCGTCCCGGTCGTGCCGGGATCGCCCGGCCTGACCGGGGATCCGGCCGAGACCGCTGCGTGGGCGAACCGGATCGGCTATTCCGTGATGATCAAGGCCGCCTTCGGAGGGGGCGGCAAGGGGATGCGCCTCGTGGAGAACGAGAAGGAGCTGCTGGCCGCCCTCGAGACGACGCGCGGCGAAGCGGAGCGCGCGTTCGGCCACGACCTTCTCTACCTGGAGAAGGCGATCTCGCGGCCGCGGCACATCGAATTCCAGGTGCTGTGCGACCGGCACGGCCGAGGCGTTCATCTGCTCGAGCGCGAATGCTCGATCCAGCGGCGCCACCAGAAGCTGATCGAGGAGTGTCCATCGGTCGCGCTCGATCCGGAGACGCGAAACGAGATGGGGACCGCCGCGGTCCGTCTCGCTCTCGGGATCGGTTACGAAAACGCGGGCACGGTGGAGTTCCTGCTCAGCCCGGAGGGTCAGTTCTATTTCCTCGAGATGAACACGCGCCTCCAGGTCGAGCATCCCGTCACCGAGATGGTCACGGGCGTCGATCTGGTGCGGACCCAGCTCAGGATCGCGCTGGGCGAGCCGCTTCCCTGGCGCCAGGAGGAGATCCGCCCGCTAGGCTGGGCGATCGAGTGCCGGATCAACGCCGAAGATCCCGAGCGCGGGTTCCTGCCGGGATCGGGCGCGATCCGTTGGACCCGGCTGCCGGAGGGGCCGGGCATCCGCAACGACGTCGGTTTCGAATCGGGAGGCGAGGCTTCGCGCCACTACGATCCGATGCTGGGCAAGCTGATCGCCTGGGGCCGGACGCGGGAGCAGGCGCGGGAGAGGATGCTCCGGGCGCTCGACGAATACGCGATCGCGGGCATCGCCACCACGATTCCGTTCCATCGTTGGGCCCTTCGCCATCCCGCGTTCATCGAGGGCCGGTTGCACACCGGCTTCATCGAGGAGTGGTTCACTCCGGAAGCCCTTCGCGAACCCGGCGAGGAGAGCTTCCTGGCCTCTCTCGCCGCGGTGGCCCGCTTCCGGGAGAGGGAGCGCCCGCCGGGGGCCTTGAGTCCGACTTCCTGCGGCGACCGGAAGGCCGGCGCCGGATCGGGATCGGCGCCGGGATGGGTTTCCGGCGTTGCGCCAGGCGCCCTGGATCCCTGGGCGCCGCGCATCAGCCCCTGGAAACGAGCGCTCGGATTGAGAGGGCGAAGGTCATGACGGCGTTTGGCGCACCGAACGGCGATCCGCGCGGCGCCCGCGATCCGGGGCGCGCCGCCGATCGGCCCGCTGCAGACGCCGATTCGGGACGCGCCGCCGACCTGCCCGACTCGGAGGCCGGCGGCAGCGCCGGGGACCGAGCGCGTTCCGGCATGGCGGGACGTCTGTTTCAGAGGTTCGTCGCCCGGTTGCCGGATGGCGAACGCGAGATCGAGGTGGCCGAGGACGGCGAGCGCTATCTCATCCGCCACGGGACCGGCGCGTCGTCGGAGCAGGAGGAACGGGAGAAGCCTCGCGATTCGGCCGCGGAATGGGAGGACCTGGGAGACAGCCGCGTGCTCTTCACCCTGGACGGCGTCCGGCACGAAGTCCGGATGACGAAGATGCCGGACGGCGCCTGCCGGATCGAATGGCGTGGCCGGACCGTCCTGGTCCGGGTCGAGGACGATCTCGCCGAGAGGGCCCGACTGGCGCGGGCGCAGCACGCCGGGCCGCTGGCGCTTCGCTCGCCGATGCCCGGCACCGTGGTCAAGATCCTGGTCGAGGCCGGCCAGGTCGTGACGTTGGAGCAGCCGGTCCTCATCATCGAGGCGATGAAGATGCAGAACGAGCTGGCCGCGCCGCTGTCCGGGACGGTCATCGACCTCCGCGTCAGGCCGGGCCAGGCGGTGGAGGCGGACCAGATCCTGCTCGAGATCCGCCCCTGACGGCGCGTCCGGCGCCCCGGACGGGTGACCTTGATCGAGGGGCGCGACCTCCCTCCCCGGAGGGCCCGCGATTTCCGGTTGTTGCCGATGGGTTTTCGTACCTACCATCCGGGTGATCGCAACCAACCCGGGTTGGTCCTCTGGCCGTTTCCATCGATTGCAGCGAGCGGCCCGAATCGAACGAGGATTTCGGTCGCCAGGGAGGATGTCGCATGAGCGCGGCGCGGTCTCGATGGTGTTGGATCCCGGCGCTTCTGGCTCTCGTCTGCCTGCCCGCGATGAGCGCCGGCGCTTCAGGAAGAACTGGTCCCCTTTTGCCGGCGGCGGCGCCGATCCGGAGCGCGCAGGCGGACTCCGCGTCGCCGGCCGCGCCCGTCCTGGCGTCTCCCGCCGACGGCAATACGGTCCTGACTCTCACGCCGACCTTGATCTGGCACCCGGCAATGGGAGCCGTCAGCTACGAGGTCGAGGTGGCGCTGGATCACGGCTTCACCCAGATCGTGGCGGACAGCGCCGGGGTTCCGGACACGCTCAAGACGATCGGTCTGCTCCGGCACCGGCAGACCTATTACTGGCAGGTCCGGGCCACGGATGGGCACATCTACAGCCCGTGGTCGGACTCGCGAAGCTTCACCACCGGGACGGTGGGCTCGCCGATCCTGGTGTCGCCGCCGAACGGCGCCGCCAATCAACTGAAGAACGTGGCGATGCTGTGGCGCCACGCCGTCATGGCGCGGACCTATCGGATCCAGGTGGCGGTCGATTCGCTCTTCTCGGCGCCGGCCGCCGACGTGTCCGGAATCACCGACACCACGAAGACGATCGGCCCGTTCTTCCTGGAGACCCGCTATTTCTGGCGGGTCGCGGCGGTGGCGGCGGACACCTCCTCCGCCTGGTCGCCGGTCTGGAGCTTCATCGTTCGCGGGGTGACCACGCCTCTGCCCGCCTCGCCCGCCGACAGCGCTCTGAACCAGCCCAGCACGCTGTCTCTGCGGTGGCATCCCGTCCCGGCGACCAGCTATGAAGTGGCTTTGGCGGGCAGCCCGACCTTCCCGGTCGGGTCCGACACGCTCACGGCCATCACCGATTCGTCGGTGACGGTCGGTCCGCTCCACACCCTCACGTGGTACTTCTGGCAGGTGCGCGCGGCCGACGGCAACGTGTTCGGCTCCTGGTCGCCGACCCGGGCGTTCCAGACCGCGCCCGCGGCCACCGTCTATCCGGGAGACGCCAACAATGACGGAACGGTGGATGCGCGCGACCTTCTCCGGATCGGCGTGTACTTCGGCCTGACCGGACCGGCGCGGCAGGACACCACCCTGACCTGGGGCCCCAAGGTCTTGGTCAATCCCTGGGCCTCGCCGAACGAGGCCGCCTGCTACGCCGACTGCAACGGAGACGGCGTCGTCGATCAGAGGGACATCGTGGCGATCATCCAGAATTGGAAGGATCGGGCCGGCCTCCCGGCGCTTCAAATGGATCGGACTTCGGTCTGCCTGGAGATCCTCCAGTTCATCGATGAGAACTCCCAGGCGCCGGGCATGGCCGCCGTTCGATCCGCGGTGGTCGACTACATGAGCAAGGTCCTCGGACATCCTCTCGCCTATCGGTTGGAGCGGAACGTCCCCAATCCGTTCCGGACCGCGACTTCATGGATGCTGACCGTGCCCCGGCCGACCGAGGCCCGTTTCGCCGTGTACGATCCCGCGGGCAAGCTGGTCTGGAGCGCCGTGCTCCCGAATCTGCCGGCGGGAACGACGGCGATCACCTGGACCGGACTCAATCACCGCGGGCTCAAGGCTCCCGCCGGCGTGTATTACTACCGGCTCACGGCGGGCGCCTTCCGCGCTTCCGGCCGTGTCCTCTTGGCGCGATGAGAAGGAGGAACAAGCGATGAACGGTTCTCGATTCGCCTGGATCGCCGCCTTTGGCCTCGTGCTCGCGCTGGCGGGGTGCAGCAGCAACAGCCCCACCAAATCGACGACCCCGGCCGGGCCCTGGGACTTTCCGGCGGCGAACGGCAAGTTCGCGATCACGCTCTACACCGATCAATCCTCCTATGCGGCGGGCGACAGCTTCGACGTCAAGTTGGTGGGATATGGCCTGACGAACGCCTTCGGGGCCGCGTTCGAGGTCAGCTACCCGCCCAGCCTGATCAGCGTCGGCCGGATCGTGTACAACCCGACGCTCTTCCCCGATTCGACCCAGGTCTTGAGGATCCAGCAAACCGAGCCGGATTCCGATCGGGTCAGCTTCGGCTTCACTTTTACACGGGGAGCTGGACAGAGCATCAACGGGAGCGCGGTCCTCCTGCGGATTCGCTGCCTGGCGCTGGGCGCAGGACAGGCCAGTCTGGCCTTCACGCCCGGGATGGTGTCGATCGGCAAGTCGGACGGATCGCTGATCGACAATTTCAGCAACCTCGAGGAGGATCCGCTGACCGTCACGATCCACTGACGGCGGGCGAAGGGATCATCGCGCGCGAGGGGTTGTCAGCGGCGCCGAACGACTCTATCGAGGACCACCCGCTTCCTCGGGCCCATGGAGCATCACAAACACCCGCAAGGAGTCCGCCGCCGGCGACCGCGTGGGGTCGAGATCGTTGTGTCCGACGTCAGGGATCACGCAGAGGTGCTTCTCGGTCGAGCCTGCCGCCGCGAGGACGCGGCGGGCCAACGTGACCGGCGCGATCTTGTCGTCCGCCCCTTGAACGACCAGCAGGGGCGCCGGCGTTTGTATATGGACTTCAAACTGTGGGGCGAGCTGCGCGAGATCGGCGCTCACCTTGAAGCGAAGAAACCACCTGATGGGCCGGGGGATCTCGCTCTTGAAGCCGGGAATCATGTCCGCCCCGGAGGGAGCGGTCCCCTGCAGGATCAAGCCGGCGACCGGTCGCACGTTGGCGAGCTGCGAGGCCACGAAACTCCCAAGCGAGAATCCATACGCGAAAGGAGGCCTTGCCACCCCGAGGCTGTCCCTCAGGTAGTCGTACACCTTGGGCGCATCCGACTGGATGGCGGCCATAGTTGCCTTACCGTCACTCAACCCATAGCCACGGTAGTCCACGGCCAACACGTTGCAGCGCAGTTCCGCGGCCATCCAGTAATAGAGCGGTGTCGCTTCCCAGATGACCCCCCCGTTGGGGCCGAAGTAGATCATCGCACGCCTGTTGCCCGCCCGCGTCACATAGTACCCACGTAGATGGGTGGTGTCGTCAACCGCAATGTCGACGTTTTTCCGTTCGACGCCAGTTGCCGCCAAAGCCCCGGCCTGAACTCGCGGAGCCGGCAATACATCATGTTCGTGCAGCGTGACCGTGCAAGAGGTCATCATCATCGGCGCGAGCAGCAGAACAAGCGGCAGGAGCACCCTCATGACATCCTCCACATCGAGGTTGTGGCGTTTTGTTCTCCCCAAGGGTTCGTGGTGCAAAGGAGCACATGGGAGCGTACGGACTCCAAGGAAGTCAGTCAATGGAGCACCCGACAGAAGAGCGAGCTTCTTCGCGCTCCGAAAACACGAGACGCTCTATGGGGCGAACGTCCGTGGGACCTTTCGGTGTCGTCTGCTAGGCTAGAAGTGCTAGGGAACCGGCCGACCAGCCCCGAAGGGCCCGAGAATCCGCGAGCGGCTGTTCTCGAGGGCCTTCAGAAGCTGATCGCGCTGGCCGGCATCGAGTCCCGGGACCGGCCCGCTCAGACGGGCCTCTTCCGCGCGGAAGAACTCCTCGGCCTCGCCGGGCCGGCCGTGGTCGGCCAGAGCCTCGGCGATTCTCGGATAGAGCAGCATCCCGGTCCAAGGCTCGCCCGCGAGCGCCGTTTTCCAGCACTCGAGAGCCCGGGCGGGATCAGGCGGATCGAGCAGCATCCAGAGATTGCCCCGGCCGGCCGCCGCAGCCGGCGTGTCGGGGCGCCATTCCCGGCCCGCGCGCAGGCGCGCGCCCAGCTCGACAGCGGCGGGACAGCCGCGCCGCAGGAGAAGAGCGGCGTTCGGATCGAACAGGATCATGCCCCACTCGGGCCGGTTGATCAGCACCCGCAGGAGAAACTGGCTCGCTCCACCCGGAAGAATGAGCACGGCGTCGGTGCGGGGAAGACGGGCGCCCTCGCGCGAACGCCCGGACTCCGGAATCCGGGGATCGATCCCGTCGAGGATCGCCAGACGCTCCTCGGGCGACGTCTCGGGCAGCAGCAGGAGACGGCAGAACCGCAGGTATTCCGCCTCCGAGTAGACCTGCTGGGACCGGCCGTCCATGAACACCTTCACCCCGGGCGCACGGAAGAGCACCGGGCCGGCCCAGTTCCACTCGGTCAGGAGATTGACCGCGACCTCGTTCCGGTTCAAATACTCGATCGCCTCGTGCGGGGCCATGCGGTCGGCGGTGACGCGCTCCAGCAGGTCATCCGGCGCGGCGGTTTCCGCCGCCATCGCCTGCCGATCGGGTTGTACAAGATCCCGAACCGCCGCGGAAACGGTCACGAGAGCCAGCAGAACCGCGGCCATCCAGGAGGCCGCCAGAGTCCAGCGGGCCGCCCGATCCCTGGTTTCGCGGGGCGCCCGTTCCAGCAGGACCCGGATCCATCCCGCGAGGACGGGAATCGACAGGATGTAGAAGATGGGGGAGAACCGGCGCGCCCAGAGCGCCAGCCCCAACGAGACCAGCACCGCCGCCAGGTCGAAGAGAAACGGAAAGGCGCCGGCTTGAACGGACCCGGATCGAACGGTCTCGGAGAGGCTCGCCCCCTTTCGAGCGGTTCGCCCCAGGCGCGCCGCGGCGGCCAGGGCGATCACGGAACCGGCCAGGATGCCCCAGAAGCGCGGAAGCGCGGAGTGGACCCCTGATCCCTTCCAGGGAGGCTGCCACTCCGCCACGGAACGGAAGACCGGGCTGCCTGCGACCTTCCCCGGATGGGTGAAATTCGCGACGTGAAACGGGTTCAAGACCACGTTGGCGATGACGGCCAGGAGGATGACGACGGCGGCGCCCAGGATCCGCCGGCGAAGCGGATCTGTGGACAACGATTCGAGCGCGTTGTCGCTGCGGGAACGACCGCCCGGGCCCAAAACCCGAGCGTTCTCTCCGCCGGAACGAAGGCCCGGCGCCGCGTCTCGAGAGGCGCCTTTCCGGCCATCTCCCAGCGGTGGTCCGGAGGCTGTCTCTGTTCGCGTCGTCCGGGCCGTCGCGAGCGCTCCGCAATCCCTTAGGAAGTAGAGGCCGAGGACGACGTAACCGAAGACGAAGCTTCCGTGCAGATTTCCCCAGAGGATCATGACCGCGAGGAGCGCCGACCAGAGCAGGATCTCGCGGCGGAGGCTTCGGGGTTCCGGCGGAGTCGGGTCCTTCTTCGGATCGGGCAAATCCAGCGCCGACAAGATCGCCCAGACAGCGGCGACGCAGAGGAGGCCGAAAGTCGCTGGCCGGGCGCTCAGGAAGTCCCGGCAACCGATCGCGGCGGCGGCTCCGGCCAGCGCCCCGAGGGTGCGCGAGCCTGAGCGGCGGCAAGCGGCGCCGTACACCAGCCAGAAGATCCCGAGCCCAGCCATCCACGTCACGATGACCACCGCCGCCGGCGAGATCCTCGAATCGATCCAGTAGAGGGCCGCGTGACTGAGCCAGTTCTGGTTGTACCAGACGCGTCCGGCGGCGAGGTAGCTCATGGAATCCACCAATGGGACGTGACCGCTTTCGACGATCTGCCGGCCCGCGGCCAGCGCGATCCAGGTGTCGGTGGAGAGGTGGACCTCGAGGACGCCGAAGATGGAGGCGACCGCGAGCAGGACGAAGGGGCCGGCGCGGAGGAGGCCGGCGATTTTGCTACGTGGAACCACGGGCACACACTAGCCCGGGGTTGGCTGAGCACGGAAGAAGGATCATTGCGCGACTGGGGCGAACGGGGGAACCGGGGTGTGAACCCCGGCTCCCCCGCGCCCGATACACCGCTACCGCAGGACGAGCATTTGACTGAGCCCGGGTCCAGGTGTAGGATCTTCCATGGCGGTGTCAGTTCGGTCCGGTGAGAGGAGGCTGAAATGAATTTCCAGCGTCTCCGTTTGTCAGTGAGTCTGGGTCTCTTGGTTCTCCTACCCGTCGCCGGCGCCACTGCCAGGGCCGACGGCACGATCGTCGCCTGGGGCAGCGACTACTATGGCCAATGCGACGTTCCCCCGCCAAACCAACATTATGTCGCGGTTTCGTGCGGCGGCTTCTTCAGTTTGGGTTTGCAATTAGACGGCTCCCTCGTGGCCTGGGGCGACAATGGCTACGGTGAGTGCAGCCTGCCATCGCCCAACGTCGGCTTCATCGCCATCTCCGCTGGGGGGCTTTTCGGCCTGGCGCCCAAACCGGACGGCAGCGTGACCGCGTGGGGGAATAACAGGTACGGCCAGTGCAACGTGCCCTCGCCGAACAGTGGCTTCGTGGAGATCTCGGGCGGTGGATTCGCCAGCGCCGGGCTGAAGGCGGACGGGTCGGTGGTAGCCTGGGGCGACAATGGCTACGGTGAGTGCAACGTGCCGTCCCCCAATGCCGGCTTCACCCAGGTCTCCGCCGGCGGGTACCACGCCCTAGGCCTCAAGATCGATGGCTCCATCGTGGGTTGGGGCGACGATACGTACGGCCAGTGTGATATCCCGGCGCCCAATTCCCGATTCGTCGCGGTGGCTGCCGGAGGCCAGTTCAGCATGGGATTGAAGGACGATGGCTCCATCGTGGCCTGGGGCCGAGACTCCGGGGGCCAGTGCGATCCTCCTTCCCCCAACTCCGGCTACACCGCGATCACGTGCGGCTTTGCCCATGCTCTCGGACTGAGAAGGGACGGCTCCGCCATCGCCTGGGGTTCCGACAGTGATGGCGAGAGCAATGTCCCAGCGCCCGACTCGGGATTCGGCGCCATCGCGGCAGGAGTCAGCCACAGCATGGCCCTGCGTGCCTCCTCGTACCTCGGGGCCTGCTGCCATCCGAACGGCGCCTGCATGATCACCATCGCCGATTGGTGCCGCCTTCCGAATTCGTGGCAGGGAGTCGGCGCGGTCTGCGCCCCGTCACCCTGCGCGCTGTCATCAGTTTCCACGGAACGCGTGACGGCGCCACGCCTGCATTTGTCCCCCAACCCGAGTACCGGTTCCGTGTCGATCGTGTACCGGGCGACGGGAGCGGTTCCGCTCGCGGCCGAGATCTATGACGCGGCCGGCCGGGTGGTCCGGCGTATGGACCTGCTTGGACAACCGGGCGCGGAGTCCTTCAGCATGTTCTGGAACGGGCAGGATGAGTCCGGGCGCGCGCTCCCCTCCGGGCGTGTACCTGGTTCGAGTCGCGACACCGGCGGGCATGCAGACGGGGACGATCGTGCGGGTGGAGTGAAACGCCCCTTCTTCAAACGGCCCGCCGGAGCCTATCCAACCATCGTGGAGCAACCAGACGACTCGGCTGGACCCACCGAGTTCGCGATTCCACCCGCCCCTTCGCGTCGTTCCAATACTCCGACCCTACGCGACCCGGGAAACTGATTGCAAATAATTCGATCAGATCGCATATTATGCGCATGTGGATTCCCCGGGACATCGAGCCGCGGCTCCGTCGATCCGTTCGGACGCGACCGGTCATCGTGCTGACCGGCGCGCGCCAGACGGGCAAGACGTCCACCCTCCGCCGGCTCTTCGGCCGGTACGGCTATGTCTCGCTCGATCTGCCGAGCGAAGCAGAGCAGGCGGAAAAGGAACCGGACACGTTTCTCCGCCGTCACCCGCCGCCGGTCATCCTGGACGAGGTCCAATACGCTCCCGCTCTCTTCCGCCACCTCAAAGCGGCGGTGGACGTGGATCGGGAACGCAACGGCCGGTACCTGTTGACCGGGTCCCAGAAGTTCACGCTGATGCATGGGGTCTCCGAGTCCCTGGCCGGCCGGGCGGACATCGTGGATCTGGAAACGCTCTCGCTGGCGGAGATCCGGGGCGCGCTCCCCGCGGTTTCGCTCGAGACCGCCGTGGTGAAGGGTGGATTCCCGGAGTTGTACGCGAGCGCGGAGATCGACCCGCAGGCCTTCCACAACTCCTATCTCGCAACCTATCTGGAACGCGACGTGCGGTCCCTCACCAGCATCGGCAACCTGAGAGACTTCGAACGCTTCCTGCGCGCCTGCGCATTGCGTTCGGCCAACCTGCTCAACAAAGCCGATCTGGCGCGGGATGTCGGCATCGCGCCGTCCACGGCGAACCAGTGGTTGTCGGTGCTCGAAGCGTCCGGTCAGATCGTCCTCCTCGAGCCCTGGTTCTCGAATCGGACGAAGTCGATCGTCAAGAGCCCGAAGCTCTACCTTGCCGACACCGGCACCCTTTGCGCGCTGCTCAACATTCGCACGGAAGATTCCCTTCGGCAGTCGCCGGCGGTCGGCGCCGTCTGGGAGACCTTCGTCTTCGCTCAACTCCGGCGTCGCGAACGCCTCACCGGGCGGGTCCAGAGCCTCTATTTCTGGCGCGATCGCACCCGCGAGGTGGATTTCGTGATCGAAAACGCCGGAAGATTGGAGCTGCTCGAGGCCCGCTGGACCGAGCTCCCCTCCGTCGGTGACGCCGTCAATCTGGAGTTCGTTCGGAAGCTCGTCGGTCCGACGCGGGTCTCCGGCGGCGCCATCATCTGCCGAAGCTCCAATGGATATCGATTGGGAGCTGGTCCCTTTCGCGCCTTGCCGGTGTCGGATCTGTAACGACGATCCCGCTGACGGCCACTTCGCGTAGGGTCAAGAAACAACCTCGAGCCCGGTTCAGGCCACTATCTGAGAACCAGCCACCTGGCAATCTTCCGCCCACTCGGCGCCTCCATCCGCACGTAGTAGCTACCGCTCGGCAGCGGATGGCCCAGCCGGTCCCGGACGTCCCATTGCTCCCGCCGCACTCCGGCCTTCACGCCGGTGAGGACGTCCCACGCTACCTCGCGCCCCGTCGAGTCGAAGACGCGGAGCGTCACGTCGCCGCCTTTCGGCAGGGCCACCGTCGCGTTCATCACACCTGTTGCCGGATTCGGAGCCAAACGGAGCGAGAGGGCAACCGGCACCGCGGCCTGCGCTGAAGCCGGACCGAAGCGGCCGATCGGGCCGGACGGCCCCAGCAACTCGACTTCGTATTGGTAGACGATCCCGGGAGTCGTCCGCTGGTCCAGGTACTTGTCCCCGTCTTGACGTTCAGAAGAGGCGATATGCAGGTCCACTCCGACCCCGGTGCTTTCCGATACACCTTCGCCCCCTGGACGTACATGTCGGCCGGGATGCTCCAGGAGACGAGGACGCCTCCAGGATCGCCCGCGGCCTGCACTTCCACCGCCACTGGGGTCACGTCCGACCGGACATAGAAGCTCCAGCCATCATTCGGGCTGGACCAAGAGACCTCCTCATGCGGATCCGAGGCTTGAATCCTCCAGAAGTAGGTGTTATGGACCCGAAGCGAGTCGGGAAGGAACGTAAAGGTCGTGTCTCTACCGGCCGATGCGGAACTGGCCAGGGCGAGGTTGGGGTTGGTCGACCAGTAGACCGTGTACGTAGCGGTGTCCGCAGGAGCGCCGGCGCGGGCGGCGTGCCAGCTCAGGGTAGGCTGGGTGGTGTCTCCGCATCCAGTGCCGCGATACCTCTGCGCGACGGCCGCCGATCGAGTGAAACCAGCCGCCGGCATACACCGTCGAGCCGTCCACCGCAAGGGCCATGACCCATGCGTCGGCATCTCGGATTCCAGGCGGTGACCGCCAGGTCGGGTCCGACATGCGCCAGGTTCGAACGGGCGACGCCGCCAACAGAGGTGAACTGTCCCCCGATGTACCAGCCGCCGGACCCGTCTGAGGCAATCGCAGAGACGACCCCCGTAACCTGTGGGAACCCGGGGAGTACAACCCCGCTGCCCGCATCGATCAGGGCGCCGCCCCCCGTTCGCGGCCCTACGTACGTGAAGCTCCCTCCTAGGTACACCGTGCTCCCGTCGCGCACCACGGCGTAAACCGGGCCGTCCGTGCCCCAGAGGTTGACGACCTGGCCGCGCGCGCTCCGGGCACCCGAGATCGCGAGCGCCAGGGCGACAAGGACCGCGGTCCTCCCGTTCAAACCGTGCCGGGTGCGGCGCGCCAATGAAGCGAGCGCAGCCGTATGAGAACCGCTCGTGTGTGGGTTCGATGGTTGTCCGAACGTCACTTTTCCATCCTCCCGGTTCGAAGCCTCCGCGCCTGGCACAGATCATGACCCCCGATCGCGCCTCGACCCCCTTCGCGTTGCCGGGAGTTAGCTTATTGGAGCTCTGGGCGACTTCAAGGCGTTTCCGATTCATCGGAGGGTGGTCGCAGTGGTGAGTCGGTGGGGCTGGCGGCAGGAAACGATGGAACCTGCCCCGGAAGCCCGCGGTCGAGCCAGGGCGGGCGCCGTGCAGAGGAACGGAGCCGGCGAAAGCGCTCTATGGGGGTCTGCGGGCAGACTTCACGATTTCGACGCGCAGCCGGTGGCGATCCGTGCGGGCAGGCACAGGGCCGCGGAATCCCGCCGGGTCGCCGGCGGACCTCATAACTGATCTTTTCGTACGTCCAGATATCTGCTAATCTGGCCGTTTCGTACGATCAGTATCCGTTCCAGCCGGACAAGCCGCGCGCACCCGATGGACGCTGGAGGATCAAGAGGACGAGGCGCCATCCGAGGACCGTAGGGCTCGATGACGGGGGAGATTCAGCCCCCTTGGCCATCTTCGGGCAGTTCGGAAGACGCGTGACGGTCGACGAGAGCGGACGACGGGCTAGAAGGCCCCTGCCTCACCGACGCTTTTTCTTGAATCCCCGGAAAAGCGTGGCCAGACTTTGATTGAGTCGAGGCCCGCTGTCACCGGCCGCCCGCCGGTTCCATCCCTCAATCGTGGAGCGATCATGAGCAGAGACAACGCCTCCGAGGAGGCGCGCCGGCGCTGGCAGGAAGCGTACGGCGGCCAGCAGCTGCGGCCGGCCCGCTTCGCCTCCTCTTCGTTTCCGCTGGAACCGCTCTACACCCCCGCAGACGCGGCCGGCCTGGATCATGATCGGGACCTGGGCTATCCCGGCCAGTATCCCTTCGTCCGGGGCATCCAGCCCACGCAGTACCGCGGCCGCCTCTGGACCATGCGGCAGTATGCCGGCTTCGGCTCGGGGGAGGAGACGAACGCGCGCTTCCGCTTCCTGCTCTCGCAAGGGCAGACGGGACTTTCGGTCGCGTTCGATCTGCCCACCCAGATGGGCTACGACTCGACCGATCCGCTGGCCCAGGGGGAAGTCGGCAAGGTCGGAGTGGCGATCGACACGCTCGAGGACATGGAGATCCTGCTTCGGGATCTTCCGCTGGGCCGCATCTCCACCTCGATGACGATCAACGCGACCGCGGCCATCCTGCTTCTCATGTATCAGATCACGGCCGAGAAGCAGGGAGTGCCGTCCTGGGAGATCTCCGGCACGATCCAGAACGACATCCTGAAGGAGTACGAGGCGCGCGGAACCTTCATCTTCCCGCCGGAGCCCTCGCTTCGGATCACGACCGACATCTTCGAGTACTGCGCGAAGAACCTCCCGCAGTGGAACAGCATCTCGATCAGCGGCTATCACATCCGCGAGGCGGGGGCGACCGCGGTCCAGGAGCTGGCGTTCACCTTCGCCAACGCTGTCGCCTACGTCCGCGCGGCCGTCGATCGGGGTCTGGCGGTCGACCTCTTCGCTCCCCGGCTGTCTTTCTTCTTCAACGCCCACAACCATCTTTTCGAGGAGGCGGCCAAGTTCCGCGCCGCCCGGAGGATCTGGGCTCGGATCATGCGCGAGACCTTCGGCGCGAAAGATCCGCGGAGCTGGATGCTCCGCTTCCACGCGCAGACGGCCGGCTCGACCTTGACCGCTCAGCAGGCCGGCGTGAACTCGATCCGCGTGGCCTATCAGGCCCTCGCGGCGGTCTTGGGCGGCACGCAGTCCCTTCACACGAACTCCTTCGACGAAGCGCTCGGGCTTCCGCGCGAGGAGTCGACCCTTCTGGCTCTCCGCACCCAGCAGGTGCTGGCGGAGGAGACCGGCGCGGCCGACGTCATCGATCCCTTGGGCGGCTCGTGGTACGTGGAGGCGTTGACGCGGCGGATCGAAGACGAGGTCCTCGACCTGATGGCGAAGATCGACTCCATCGGCGGCGCGCTGCCGGCGATCGAAACCGGATTCATCCAGCGGGCCATCCACCAATCGGCCTTCGAGCACCAGCAGGGGGTGGAACGGGGCGAGATCCCGATCGTGGGCGTGAACACGTATCGGATGGACGAGACGGCGCCGGTGCCGGTCTTCAACGTGGGCGAGCAAGCGGCGGAACGGCAGGCCGAACGCCTGGCCGCGGTCAAGGCGCGGAGGGACAACGAGGCGGTCGGCCGCGACCTCGACGCGCTCGAGAACGCGGCCCGGGGCGAATCGAACCTGATGCCCTATCTGGCCCGGTCCATCGCGGACTACGCCACGGTCGGCGAGATCTGTCGGCGTCTCCGGAATGTCTTTGGCGCCTACCACGACCGGGGTTTTCTCTGATCGGCGGCCAGGGAAATCAGCAGCCCGGCAGAGGTTCGAAGAGGGCGCCGGAAGCGGGCGGAGAAGCCGGTTCGCTGGATGCGGTTGGACCCCGGCCACTTTAAGCAAGCGCAACGGCCCTGGACGTAGGCCTCGGCGTAATGTAACCCCGTGAAGGGCCGCGGCCTCCCTGGAGAGGTCGGACGCCCGAGAGGTCAAACGCCACGGAGGATACCGTCATGATCCGGAAGATCGATCACATCGGAATCGCCGTCCTCGATCCCGGGCGCGGGCTGTCGCTCTTCTCTGACGCCCTTGGATTGCGGCTCGAGCAGATCGAGGACATTCCGAGCCAGGGACTGCGGTCCTATCACCTTCGGATCGGCGAATCCCATCTCGAGTTGCTGCACCCCACCAGCGACAGCTCGACCCTCGCGAAGTTCCTCGAGACGAAAGGGCCGGGCATCCATCATCTGGCGCTCGAGGTCGACGACATCGAGGCGGAGCGGGATCGGCTCGTGGCCCAGGGCTTTCAGGCCCTGAGCGCGGAGCCGTTCACCGGCGCGGGCGGAAAGCGGGTGCTCTTCTTCCATCCACGGACGACGGGGGGCGTGCTGCTCGAGATCTGCCAGGCTGGGAGCCCGGCGCTTGCCCCGCCGTTCTGAGCTCGTAGACATGGACGCCCGCGCCCTCGCTGACCCTCCGGCGCTGCCGGTGCGCTCCGTGACCCTCCGGTCGGCCGGAAAGCGTCGGTCCGGCTAATCCTCGAGGACTGGCATCGTCTTGAGCACTTCCACAGCCTGAAGCCGCAGCGATGCCGGCTCATCCTGACGGATGCGGCCGTCCCGGAAGGTGATCACGCGCCGAGCGAACTTCGCGATGTCCGGTTCGTGGGTGACCATGACGATGGTCAGGCCGCGGTCGTTCAACCGCTGCAACACGTCCATGATCTCGATCGAGGTGCGGCTGTCGAGGTTTCCGGTGGGCTCGTCGGCCAGGAGGATTGACGGCCGGTTGACCAGGGCCCGCGCGATCGCTACCCGCTGTTGCTGTCCCCCGGACATCTGCGAGGGGAAGTGGTGGGCACGGTCCGCCAGGCCGACCATCGCCAGCGACTCGGCCGCGCGCGTCTGTCGCTCGCTCTTGTTCATTCTTGAATAGAGCGTCGGCAGGGCCGCGTTTTCCAGAGCCGAGGTCCGGGAGATCAGATTGAATCCCTGAAAAACGAACCCGAGTTTGCGATTGCGGAGGCCGGCCAGGGTCTTTTTGTCCAGCCGCGAGACGTCGACACCCTCGATCCGGTACCGGCCGGAGCTTGGGCGGTCGAGACAACCGATGATGTTCATGAGCGTGGACTTGCCGCTGCCGCTCGCGCCCATGATGGCGACAAAGCCGCCAGCCTCCACGCTCAGGGAAACGCCCCGTAGCGCGTGCACCCTCGTCTCACCCATCTCGTAGTACTTGTGGACATCCTCGACCTGCAGGACGGCGCCGGCCACTGCGGGATTCGTGCCCCCCGGTGCGCCCGCCGGGCCGCCGACGTCAGCCCCGGACATTCTGGCCGCCGGGCGCAGACTTCTTCGACGCCACCGCCGCAGTGACCACCGCGTCGTCCGTCTTGAGACTACCCTGGAGAACGGAGGCGATTTCGGTGAAGGCATGGTCGGTGATGCCGAGCGCGATCCGGACGGGCTCCAGGGTGTTGTTCGCCCGGAGTTTCCAGACCACGGCTGTGTCGCGCCGCGGGCCGTGACCACCGGCCTGGGTCGAGTCCGGGGCGTGCCCGGAACGCGGGGCCGGCTGGTCCTCATCCAGGCGGTACTTTGCGAAGAGCGCCCGCACCTCCTCCGGCGGCAGCGGCGGCTGGAAACGGAGCGCCGTGTTCGGCACCTTGAGCGCGTCCTTCACCGAAGCAACAGGGATGGTGACGTAAGCCGTCATGCCGGGGAAGAGCTTGCGGTCGGGATTGTCAAAGTCGATGACGGTGTCATAGGTGACGACGTTCTGCACCGTGGTCGCGTCCATACGGATCTGGGTGACTGTACCGTGGAAGATCTCCCGGGGGAACGCGTCCACCTTGAAGGTGACCGGCTGGCTCACCTTGATGCGGCCGACATCGGATTCATCCGTCTTGGCGTAAAGGCGCATCTTGGTCAGGTCCTGGGCGATGCTGAAGATCGTTGGCGCGGAGAGCGAGGCCGCGACCGTCTGTCCGACGTCCACATTGCGAGCCACCACAATCCCATCAATGGGCGAGCGGATGGTGGTGTACTCCAGGTTGGTCCGGGCGATGGCGACGGCGGCCTCTTTCTGCCGCACCTGCGCTTCGGCCTGGGTCACGGCCGCCTCCGCTCCCGCCACTCCGGCCCGGGCCCCGTCGTAGTTGGCCTGGGCCAGGTCCATGACCTGCTGCGTCTGAAGCTGCTCCTTGGCCAGAACGACCGTCCGATCGTAATCGGCTTTGGCCTGGAGCAATCCGGCCCGCATCTTCGCCAGGCTCGCCTGGGACACGGCCACGTTGGCCTCGGCGCTGGCCAGATCGGCCTCGGCCAGACGCAGCTGCCCCTGCAGGAGTGACGGATCGATCAGCGCGACCACGTCGCCGCGGTGGACCACGGAATTGAAGTCCGCGTTGAGCTGCGAGATGGTGCCCGAGACCTGCGACCCGACCTGCACGGTGGTGACCGCGTCGACCGTTCCGGTCGCCTCCACCGCATCCTCGATGTCGCCGCGCAACACCTTGGAGGTCACAAACTGCACATGACCGCCATGCCGGCTGCCCGCGAGCAGAACCGCGACCAGCACCACGAGCCCGACCGGGGCCAGGATCCAGACCTGTTTTCGTTTCATCGATCTCCCGGGTTGACGGGCCGGTTCATTCGTAACGCAGGGCCTCGATCGGATCCAGCAGGGACGCCTTCCGCGCGGGGTAGTAGCCGAAGAAGACCCCCACGGCCACGGAGAACAGCGCCGCCACCACCACGGCCTCGACCGAAAGCTGCATGGCCCATCCGAGGGTGCGCCCGATGAGGAAGGTCCCGAGAATTCCGACGATCACCCCGGCTGTGCCCCCGACCAGACTGAGCATGACCGACTCGCCCAGGAACTGGAGCTGGATGGCGGCTTCGGTGGCGCCCACCGCCACCCGCACGCCGATCTCGCGCGTGCGCTCGGTCACCGAGACCAGCATGACATTCATGATTCCGATGCCGCCCACGACCAGGGAAATCGAGGCCACCGCCACCAGGAGCGCGGTCAGCGTGCGGCTGGACTCGAGCTGCGCCTGGATGATGTCCTCGGGATTGCGGATGTTGAAGTCGTCATCCTGCTCCGGGCGCAGATGATGGCGGTCGCGCAAGACCGCCCCCGCTTCCTTTCCCGCCAGCTTGACCACGTCGGGCGACGCGGCCGAGCAGAGGATGTCGTCCAACCACGTGACCCCTTTGATCTTCTTCTGCACCGTGGTGTACGGGAGGATGATGGTGTCGTCCTGATCCTGGCCGGAGACCGACAGCCCTTTGGGCGCGAGAGTGGCCACGACCTTGCTGGGAATCCCCTTGATCCGGATCACCTTGCCGATGGGATCCTCGGCGCCGAAGAGCTGGGCGCGCACGGTTCGGCCGATCACGCAGACGTCGGCCGTCTGTTCGACATCGTCGGAGGTGAAGAACGCGCCCTGGTCGACATCCCAGCGCTTGATGCTGAAGTAATCCGCCGAGACTCCCCGGAAGCCCGTATACCAGTTCTGATTGCCGTAGATGACCTGGATCGAGCCGTCGACATTGGCCGAGACACTCTTGATCAACGTGACCTGCTGCTTGATGGCGTTGAGGTCACCGACGGTGAGGGTAGGGGTGGCGTGCGTGCCGGTCCGTACGCCGTTGACGGCGCGGCCGCCGGCTTCGATCCAGACGAGGTTGTCGCCCAGGTTGTTGAGCTGCTGCTCGACCCGTGCCTGCCCGGCCTTGCCGATGGCGACCACGCAGATGACAGCCGCGATTCCGATGGTGATGCCCAGGACGGTCAAGAGACTGCGCATCTTGTTTCGCAACAGCGACCAGAGCGCTGAGCCGAGCAATGCGAAGTAGTTCATGGAAGATTCCTCGGGTGTGCGAAGGACCTCCGGCCGTTCATGCGAGTGTAGTGATTTCGACCGCGGGGGGTAAAGAAACTCAGCCGAGCCGCAATCGCATGCCCTAATGTAGGTTGCCGCGTCGAGGCCAGCCCTGATGTCAACCGATGACAGCCCGGATCAATCAGCTTCGGCAAGTGCGCTACGGGCGGCCGTCAGATCGCGCGCCAGGCGTTCACAGCGCCGCGCCAGGCGGGTCTGGAGGCGGCGCAGCGCCTGGGGATTCGATGCCACCTCGGATCGGATGGTTTTCAGGGCGCCGGCGACTCCGAGTTCCGTGTCCCGAGCGCGGTAGATCTCGCCCATGCCCCCGCGTGCCGGCCTGCCCGGATCAAGCCGAGCCCACCGCACGCCGCCCGCCGTGGCAGAACCGCTCTCGTGCGGCGATCGGCCGTTTCGATCCCTCGGAGCAGGAGCCGACTCCTGTGATGGTCTCGGGACCCCCACCCCGAGCGGCCGTCAATTCATCAGAACCAACTTTCGACTCATCGAACCGTCGAGCAGCAACAGGTGGGCGAAATAGACCCCGCTCTTCAGCGCGCCGCCGCCGTCCGCGCGGCCGTTCCACAGGATCGCGTGCTCGCCCTGCTCAAGTCGCTGGTCGAGGAGCGTGGCCACGCGGCGTCCCGCCGGATCGAAGATCTGCAGTCGGACGTTACCCCCGGCCGAGCGCCGCGAGACATTGAAGTTGATCCAAGTGCTCGCCCGGAAGGGATTCGGTGCCGCTTCCGAGAGCTCCGAGGGAAGCGCGACGCGCAGGGGACCAACCCCCGCCGGGTCATTGGGAACGAGCAGAAAGCCCTGGGACCCGCCGTTGTACGTCCCGTTGCCCACGATGTAGCCGTTGTCGTTGAGGCCGGTCACCGTGAGGGTGCTCCAGCCCGCGCCGCCGCTGGTGACGAGCGCGCTCAGGTCGGTCATCTTTCCGTTGGCATAGACGAACGCACCGAGGGGGGCGTTGTACGCGTTGGCCAGGTTCCCGGCGATGACGCCGTTGTTGTTGATGGCCACGGCGGTGGCGTACTCGCTGCCGATGGTGCCGAGGTCCTGCATGGCGCCGTTGCTGTAGAGGAAGGCGTGGTCGACGCCGTCCGACCACTGGGAGTACCCGACGATCTGACCCGCGGCATTGATGCCGTACGGTTCCGTGTTGCTGTGGGGATCGCCGGTGAGCGTGCCGATGTCGGTCACCACGCCGTTGGCGTAGAGGAGAGCGTGGTAGGCGTAGGAGTAGTGGATGAAATAGTAGACTTTGACGCCGATGATCTGGTCGGAGTCGTTGAAGTTCGTGGTCTGAACGAAGCCGAGCGGGCTCAGGTCGGTGAAGGTCCCGCCGATCCAGGAGAAGCCGACCTCGTTACCGTCGCCGTTCCAGCCGGCGCCGACGATGTCGCCATGGTTGTTGATGGCGGCGCAGTAGGTGTAGCCGCCGTCCACGTTTCCGACCTGCGTCACGTGGCCGTTGGAGTACAAGAGCGCGGTGGAACCGGGCTGGATGCCGTCCACGGCGAGCTGATCCGTGCTGTTGATGGCAATGCCATCGGCCGCCGGGAAACCGAACGTGCCGAGATCCTGATAGGTGCCGTTGGCATAGAGGAAGGCATCGGTCTGCCCCGACCCCGGCAGGACGCCGAATCCGGTGATGTGCCCGGCGTTGTTGATGCCGTTGGCCGAGGTCTGGGTGTACGGGCTGCCGGCGGTCAGGTTGACCAGGGTGTAGGTCTGCTGCGCCGTGGCCGCGGCCGGCAGCAGGGCCGCGATGATCGCGATCCAGTGGAATCCGCTTTTTCGCATGGGGACATCCTCCGAAAGGCACAGTCTGGGAAACTCGATTGGCGTCGCGGTCACGCTGTGGCTTCGACGCATCCGAGCAGTATACACGCCTGGAAGTGTCGGTCAAAGGGCTCGATGTTTGTGAATGTTCGCACTTGCTTGCTGAGGCCATGTGAGCGCGGGTCGGCGATCACGCGGCCGGTTTCAGGCTGAGGGTTATCCGCAAACCGAGGGCCGCGGCCAAGCGGGCCAGAAAAGCCAGGCTCGGAACCCCGGCGCTCCCGCTTTCCAGGCGGGCAACCGCAGGCTGAGCGGTACCGACCCGCTCGGCAAGCTCGGCCTGGGTCAGACTGGCCCGGTTCCGGGCTCGGGTCAGGGCTTCTGCGCCCCGGTCTACCTGGCCCTGGTGATCACCCGGGAGGGCAACAAGGGGCTCCTCGGGCTCTGGGCCGGGGAAAGCGAGGGGGCGCGGTTCCACAGACCCCCCTCCGGCGCCGCCGGCTCGGAGCGCTGCCAGGGCCGCCAGGCCGGCGTCCTCGGTCGGGGCCGTGCCTCCCGCACCGCCGGATTCCAGCACGGCGTCATGGAGGTCACCCAAGCTTGGGGGGCCTAACGCCTCGGTCGTCCAAGTCGATCCACCCACGCTTGGGTACGCCGCCTCGGTCGTCTGGACCGGTCCACCCACGCTTGGGTGCGACGCCTCGGTCGTCCGAGTCGGTTCACCTACGCTTGGGTGCGACGCCTCGGTCGTATGAACCGCTCCACCTACGCTTGGGTACGGCGCCTCGGCCGGGAGCGGGAGCCCCTGCCACACACGGGCTTCCCCGCCGCCGAGTTCAAACGTGAACGGCCAAGACCGAGCAAGGTCCCAACTGGATCACCCGATACGTCGTCGAACCGAACACGGCAAGATCGAGGCCATTGCGCCCACGTACCGCCATGATGACCACGTCAGCGTGAATCTCCGAGGCACATAGAATGATCTGTTCGTAGGCCTTGCCGATTCGCACCAGGCTCTTGATCCTGGCGCCATTGCGTCTCTCCCGCGCCAACAGGTCTTCGATCTGCTTTGTCGCGGTCGCGATTGTAACCTCAATGTCGACCGAAGTCGGGACGCGCTCCAGCACGTGCAGCAAGGTCAACTCAGCGCCAAGCTCCGCCGCCAACCCGAGCGCCTGTTCCCAGGCCCGACGCGAAGCGTCGGAAAGATCTGTGCAACAGAGGATTCTCTGCAAAGGAATCGCACCCTGTATGCCTTCCTGGGCTCCAACCGCCCACCGTGGCTTGCGACTCACCAGTACCGGACAACGCGCTTTCCGCAGCACCTTGTCCGCCACCGACCCCAGTGCAGCCCGGTCCACTCCCGTGCGGCCGTGCGTCCCCATCACGATAAGGTTCGCCTTCTGCTCCTCCGCCAGACGGAGAATCGAGTCCGATACCCGGCCTTCAGACACAGAGCATTCCGGCTGCACGGCTTCGCCCGCATGCGATTTCGCAAAGTCATGCAGCTTCTCGAGAGCGCCGGCGCGAATCTCCCTGAGGAGATCGACCAGGTAGTTCGCGGGGGCGTAATAATCGTAGAGTGGAAGGCCGAGTTCCACCACGTGCTGCAACAACAGCGTGGCGTGATAGTGCCGAGCCAACAACTGGGCCGAGCCATATGCGATTGCCGAGCTTTCCGAGAAATCCACCGGGCAGAGAATTCGCTCAATGCGTGTCATGTCTGCTCCATCAGGCGCGGCTGCCGCCGGGTTCACCGCAAGCGCCATCGGCACGAGGTGCTGGCCGCGAGCCGGCTTCCAACGCTTCTTTTACGGCGCTACCGCTGACCGTCTCCTGCTTCAGCAGTTGCTGGGCCAGTGTCTCAAGAGCCGCCTGGTGGTCCTTCAGCAGCGCCTGAGCACGCTCGTACTGCTCGGTCACGAGACGCTGGACCTCCGTGTCAATCACCTGACGAGTCTCCGGACTGATCTGGCTGTTGTCCTCGACCGCCCCCCCAAGGTACTGGAGCTGTTGACCTGCGTATCGCACCGAGCCGAGCTTTTCACTCATGCCGAACTCTGCGGCCATGCGACGAGCCAGCTCGGTTGCCCGCATGATGTCGTCACTGGCGCCGGTGCTGAAGGTGCCGAACTTCACCATTTCTCCGGAACGTCCGCCCAACATGACGGCGATCCTGTCCAGCAGTTCGTCGACCGTGAGCAGATAGCGGTCTTCGGTCGGCATTTGCATGGTGTAGCCCAGGGAGCCACGGCTGCGTGGAACGATGCTGATCTTGCTGACCGGTTCGCCATGCGGTACCAATGCCGCCACCAGCGCGTGGCCGGACTCGTGGTAGGCGACCATGGTTCGTTCCTGCTCGTTCATCACCCGGCTCTTTTGCTCGGAGCCCGCAATCACCCGTTCGATCGCAGCCTCGAAATCATCGAACCTGATCGCCGCGGCCTTGTGGCGGGCGGCGAGCAGTGCCGCCTCATTCATGGTATTCGCCAGGTCGGCTCCGCTGAAACCGGCCGTCACCCGCGCCGCCCGGTCGAAGTCGAAGTCTGGCGCCAGCTTCAGGTGTCTGCTGTGGATCTTCAGGATCTGGGCTCGGCCGACGAGGTCCGGATTGCCGATGGCGATCTGGAGATCAAAGCGGCCCGCGCGGAGAAGTGCGGGGTCGAGCACCTCCGGGCGGTTGGTGGCGGCCATGATGATCACCGGGGCGCCGGCGTCGGTCTTGAAGCCGTCAATTTCGGCCAGCAACTGGTTTAGGGTCTGCTCGCGCTCGTCATTGCTGCCCAGGCGCGCCACGCCGCCCCGGCTCTGACCGATGGAATCAATTTCGTCGATGAATACGATCGCGGGCGCCGCCTTGCGCGCCTGTTCGAAGAGGTCTCGCATGCGCGCCGCGCCGACCCCCACAAACATCTCGATGAATTCGGAACCACTGGTCTCGAAAAACGCGACCTGGGCCTCTCCGGCGGTAGCTTTGGCCAGGAGGGTCTTTCCGGTGCCCGGCGGCCCGACGATCAACACGCCTTTGGGGGTATGTCCACCGAGTTGCGTGAATTGCTCCGGCGCCTTCAGATACTGAATGACCTCCTGGAGCTCGGCAATGGATTCATCCGCTCCGCCCACGTCTTTGTAGGTGACCGGAACATCCTCGGGCTTGACCTCGATCGCCTTGCTCTTGCCCACCCCAAAGACGCCGAGGCCTCCGCCGGCCGCCCCGCCCGCTCGCCGGTAGGCCATGCTCCAGAAGGCGCCGAGCAGAACGAGCGGCAGAAGGTAGTTCAGCAGGATGCCGCCCAGGGGATTCGATGGCCGCTCGAACCGGTAGGTTACGTTGGCGTTTTGCAGCTCCTCGATCAGCTTCCGGTCGCCGGCAGGGGCCGGTACCGTATTGAATGGGACGACCGGATGATCCCGGTCCGGTTTCGGATTCTTCATCTCACCAGTGATGCCCGTTGGGCCGATGGCCACCTTCACGATTTGGGCAGCGGTCAGTTGTTTCTTGAACTCGCTGTACGGGATTTCTGTGGTCCGGGTCAGAGTCGTTGAGATGAGCGCCTGGAACAGCCACAGGACAATCAAGCTCGTGATCAAGTAGCTGACACCGAACCGAAACTGACGCCGACTTTGCTCCTGGCGTTTCTTCTCCTCGTGGCGGTCTTGTCTTCTGGGCGGTGATTCCGGTTCGCTCATGGTCCACCTTCCTTGGCTGAAAGTCTTCTTACATTTGCCGGATCAGGATGATGTCGTAGTCGTGTCCGTCGGCGGGCGTGACGCTCAGCGTCACATCGATGTTGTTTCGCGTTGCGTTGGAATAGGGGCAGATCGTGTGCGCCATCCGTACGACATCGATGGCGGTTTCGGCCTCCGCTTCCGGCAGAGCTACGTGCAGCTCGGCGGCGAGCGTGAGGCCGCGTGCATTCTCCATGGGACGGAGGCTGACGCGAGCCTCAACCGTTGAATGGCCGATCACGATCCCCTGGTCAGCGGCGACCAGTTTGACAGCACTGTGGAAGCATGCGGCGTAGCCTGCGGCAAAGAGCTCCTCCGGATTCGTGTTGCCACCCGGTCCACCCATGGCTTCAGGCCGCGCCAGCGGCAGATTGATCAGGCCGTCTGCGCTG
This sequence comes from Candidatus Eiseniibacteriota bacterium, assembly GCA_963833505.1. Taxonomy (GTDB): domain Bacteria; phylum Eisenbacteria; class RBG-16-71-46; order CAIMUX01; family CAIMUX01; genus CAWHYG01. The sequence continues at coordinate 727,718 of CAWHYG010000006.1, forward strand.
CGAACTTCGCCGTCACGGCCGCCCGTGGAAGTGATGGTTGGGGTGCGATACCGGATGGCCACGTTGAGTCTCCTCTTCTGTCTCATGCCTGGGCTTGCTGAACCGCGATCGTGTGATTGGCCGGCGGCGGAAACGGTAGGGGGCTTCGGGCATGACTGCCGCCAGCCCCCGGCCCGCCCTCAGACTGAGATGGTCAACCGGTTGTCGACTTGCGACACGCCCTTGGCGTTCCAGGCTGCGCGCTCGGCGTCCTGTCTCTCCACCCACGATCGGACTGTGCCGCTTAGCGTCACCTTGTGGTCGGCCGCCTCCACCTGCACCTTCGTGGCATCGAGCTCTGCGCTACGCTTGAGCGCGGCCTCGATCTTGTCCCTCACCGAGCCGGCCGACACCCGCGGCGCGATCTTGATCTCGTTGATCACCCCGCGCACGCCGATGAGAGTGCGCACGGCGCTTTCCGCCGCGGCTTTCTGGTAGTTCCAGTCCACCGATCCTTGGAGCGTAAGCCAGCCGTTCTCCACGTCGATCTTGATCTTCTCGGCCGGCACCTCGGCGTGCCATCTCGAGGTTCAGCGTGGCTGAGTGGGCGATGTCGGTGTCAGTGCGTTCCCAGGCGCCCGGAACCTTGACCTTGAGCTCCTGCGCAACCGCCTTGGCTCCGCTCACCCGTTCGGCGGCCCGTTCGGCCGCGGCCTTCTTGGCGTAGGAGTCCACGGATCCGCTCAAGGTCACGACGCCGTCCTTTGCCGCGACACCGATCTCCTCGTCTGACACACTGGGATCCCAGCGCAACTCCTCGATGACATCGACCTGTAGCTGCTTGTCGGTTTTCATGGCTTCCTCCCTGTGACCTCAACTGGTGATCTTCGTTTTGGCGAGCCGCCGAGCTGTCGCGGCACGCCGTTCGGGTCTCTTCTTCGCACGCTTTGTGCCAGACGCAGGCTCCCCTGTCATTTCCGGTAACTTGGTGCCCCGCTGTGCATTCCGCCAAGAGACCACGGCGCCTCCCGGTGCGACCCCGGCAGAGGCGTGCGGGAATCCGAACAGAAGTGCACAGGAATCGACAGAGGCGTATGTTCGTCGCAATGACGACTGACCCGACCGACGAAACGTATGCTCCGCTCCTGAACACCCTGGCGCAAAGCCTCGACATCCGCGAGGTCTTCGGCCAGATCTCCGCTCTGGCCGTCCAGACCGTCCCGCATGACCGCCTGGTGTTCGGCCTGATCACGGAGGACCGCACGCACTTCCGCGCCATTGCCCTTTCCGACGAATCGCAGGCGTCACTGTCGGAGGTGCCACTGTCCCTGATGTCGCGACAATTGCTCGAGGAGGAGTTCGACCTTTTCCACCACATCGGCACGGTGCCGGGGAAGAGTCCGAGGTTCCGGGGGCTGGTGCGCATCGCATCCGCCGGCGCCGACACGCCCCATGAGCTCGAGCTCGCCGATCCCGCGTGGGCCCGGATGATGAAGGGCATCCAGTCGTGGATGCGCCTTTCGGTCCGCCTCAAGGGGGGCGTCGTCGGCGGTCTGCTTTTCTTGTCTCGCGCGCCGGATCAGTACTCGGTGGCGGCCGTACCGCCGGCGCGCCGGATCGCCGACCTTTTGGCGCTGGCTTTCGCGCATGAACGGCTGGCCGAGGAGGAGCGCCGGCGCGCCTTGGCCCAGGAACGCGCGCTCCGCCTTGAAGCGCGGGTGGTCCGACTCACGGGCGAGTTGGAAGCGGCGCATGGCCATGGTGTCATCGGCGCCTCGAAGTCGTGGCGCGACGTGCTGTCGCAAGCGGCGAAGGTGGCTCCGGCGGAGACAACCGTGCTTCTCACCGGGGAGTCGGGGACGGGCAAGGAGGTCATCGCGCGCCTGATTCACCGAGGTTCGCGGCGGGCCGAAGGACCTTTCATGGCGTTGAACTGCGCGGCGCTGTCGGAAACATTGCTTGAGTCGGAGCTGTTCGGGTATGAGCGAGGCGCCTTCACCGGGGCCGTCACGGCACGGGTGGGACAGCTCGAGCAGGCGGCCGGCGGAACCCTGTTTCTCGACGAGGTGGGGGAAATGAGCGCCGCCGTGCAGGCGAAGCTCCTTCGCGTGCTCGAGGAGCGTGAATTCCATCGCCTCGGCGGTACGGGGACGCTCAGGGCCGACGTGCGCGTCATCGCCGCCACGAACCGCGACTTGAAGGCCGCGATGGCTGGGGGCGCGTTTCGGGAGGACCTCTACTACCGACTCCGCGTCTTCGCCATCCACCTGCCACCGTTACGCGAACGCAAGGAAGACATGATGCCGTTGTTCGAGCATTTCGTCCGGGTGCTCGGAGCCGCGGTGACCGGGCGCGCGGCAGCGGGGATATCGCGAGAGGTGCGCCAGCAGGTGCTGTCCTACGAGTGGCCGGGCAACGTTCGCGAACTTCGCAACGCGGTCGAGCGGGCGTTGATTCTATGCGAGGGAGGGCTGATCAATCCCGAACACCTGCCTTGGCGCGGCGAGTTCACGAAGAGTCCTATCAAGCCGCTACCGGACTCGTCCGGCGTCCAACCCACGCCGGTGGACTTTCCGCCTGACGGCGTGGACCTGGAGGCGATCGAGCGCAGCTTCATCGAGGGCGCGCTCAGGCAGACCGGACACAACAAGTCCAAGGCGGCCAAGCTGCTCGGACTGAGCCGCACCAAGCTCTATAGCCGCATGAATCGCTTCGGTCTCTGATAGAAAGAACGGCATCGTTGACGTGCGCGGTGCGCGCGCTCTGGTCGGCGTCGGGAGACAAGAGCCGCTAGGCGGGTCGGTGGGCCTCGACTTGAGCCGGACGCATCCCGCGACGCGAGAACCAGAATCCCGGAAGCATCGGCAGCCAGAAGCTGAGGCCGCGGAACAAAAGCGTGGCCGAGAGCGCCACCGCGGTCGGCACGCCGACCATGTGCAGTGTGACCACGGAGGCCGCCTCGAACGATCCGAGCCCTCCGGGTACGATCCCGATCGTGCGCAGCAGGCTCGAAGTCATGAAGCTCGCGAACACGCCGCTGGGAGAGCCCCGGGTTCCGAGGGAGCGAATGAGGGCCCACACCGTGGTCGCGTCGAAAAAAACGGCTCCTCTCGATTTTCAGTGGAATCAGGGTCATAGAACGATTTGGGCCCAGGGGTCATCGTGAAGAGAGCAGCGCTGGTAGATCTTGAGCTTGAAGTACTCGGGATCACGGTAGCCCCGAGCCTGGCGCCGGAGCTGGCCGATTAGGCCGTTGATCGATTCGATGAAGCCCATCTTGATCGGA
>CAWHYG010000007.1:0-2453571 GCA_963833505.1 Candidatus Eiseniibacteriota bacterium
TCCGCTCTAAGGGGCCTTCGGCGGGCTTCCCGCCCGCTTTCCCCGCTGTAAGTCCTTGGCAATCCTCATCGCCTCCCTCACCGGTTCCGCATTGGGGAGGGCCGGAAATCTCCGCTCTAAGAGAAGGGCAGTTCCGGAGACTCATCCGGGCTCGATCTCCAGCTGTCGGCCAATCCCAGCAGCTTGGCTCGCGCCGCGACCAACTCGTCTACCGTCAGGGGAGGCGCCGCCAGACGAGCGGTCAGCTCCCGGGCATGCTGCCGGATCATCGCGGCCATCGAGAAGAGCTCGTACCGCAGCCGCTTCGGTCTGGCTTCCCGGAGACGCTCGGGCAGAGCGTGTCGCTTGAGCAGACTGAGAACGTTGTACGTGATCAGGTTCAGACGAAACCAGGCGGCGTTGGCTCCGAATCGCTGACTGGGAACAATGCCCCCTCCCAGCTCGTTCTTGATCACGCCGTGCGTGTGCTCGATCGTGCCCGCCTTCTGCCAATGCCACCGAAGCAACTCGGTTGTCGACAGGTCTTCCCGATTACTCACCACGGCCAAATGCTTCAACTCTTGCCCGCCGGAAAACAACGCCCCTTGCTTGGCCGTGAACCGCACCGCCACGTAACGCATCGGAGGTGCATCCTTCGGCCAGTCGCCCGGAATAAACTCCACCTCCGCCGCCTCCACGTACTCGCGAGGTCGGTCTTCCAGAACCGAACGTGTCAACCACAATGAGACACCTTTGCATGAATTTAGTGAGCCACTTCTTCCGGCGACGGCGTGACCGCGGTCGCCGGGGTTTCGTCGGGCCGGTTGATCCAGGCTGCCTCCGGGGGCCTGGAGACTTGGGGTGGACGACGGACGAACCGCTCAGGGTGAGCGGCGTAGGCGAGGTCGAGCGTCACCTGGCGGGTCGCGAGAACCTCCTCGGCCCGCCCGCGATGGACGGCCTCGGGGGTTAGGAAAGCGATCCCGGAGTGGTGATGCTCGCGGTTGTACCAGTTGAAGAACGGGGCGCAGAAGGCGCGGGTCCGATCGAACGACCGAATCGGTGAGGAAAATCGGGCCGGTACTTCATGGTTTTGAATTGGCTTTCGGAGTACGGATTGTCGTCGGAGACGTAGGGCCGACTGTGGCTGCGGGTGACTTCGAGATCGGCCAAAAGCTGCGAGACCGTCTTCGAGGTCATGACCGGACCGCGATCGGCATGGAGAGTGAGTTGTCCCGGCTCGATCCCCTCTTTCACACAGGTCTCGAGGATCAACCGCTTGGCCAGGTTCCGCTGCTCGCGGTGCGAGAGCATCCAGCCGACCACGTAGCGGCTGAAGATGTCGAGGATGACGTAGAGGTAGAAGTAGGTCCATTTGCCGGGTCCGAGAAGCTTGGTGATGTCCCAGGACCAGACCTGATTGGGTGCGGTCGCGAGCAGTTCCGGCTTGGTGTAGGCGGGATGGCGAAGCTGGTCGCGCCGCTCGCGGACTTCTTGGGCGGCGTCCAGGATCCGGTACATCGTGCGCACCGAGCAGTGGTAGGTCTTTTCCTCAAGGAGCGTGGCGTGGATCTCGGCCGGAGAGTGGTCGCGAAGCGCTCGGAGTGCAGCACTTGGAGCACGGTGGCTCGTTCGTCCGCAGCCAGGGCGCGCGGCTGTGGGGCCCGTTCAGGCCGCGCCGGAGTCGGCGGTGAAGAGACCTGGGCGACGCGCGTGTGTCGATAGAAGGTGGCCCGTGAAAGCCCGACGGCCGTGCAGGACGGCTCCACCCCGAGAGCCGGTGCGGCTTCACGCACGGCGATCACGGCTTGTTCCCTTCGAGCCGAGGCTCGGAGACCGGGATTCCCAGGGCGGTCGCAAGTTTTTTGGAGCTCGATCACCAGATGGGCCTTCTCCAGATCGCGCCGCAGCCGCTGATTCTCACGCTCCAACTCGATGAGGCGCGGGTCTGGTCGCTTCGACTTCGGGCCGCGACGCCGTCCCTGACCGACCAGCGCTCCCTCGTCCCGTTGCTTCCTCCAGGCGCTGAGGACCGACGAGTAGAGCCCCTCCCGTCGCAGAAGCGCCCCGATCTCGCCCGGCTCGCGGCAGGCGTCGGCCTGGCGGACGATCGAGAGCTTGTACTCCTTCGTGAACCGGCGTCGGGTCGCCTTGGCGCAAACCTCTGGATCGGGACCGGGGAGAGGGACGGGCGCGACCGAGGTAAGTTGCCTCCGCTACGCTCCGGGCGACTTACCTCGGCAAGATTCCCGGCTCTCCTGGAACTCCTCTTCTCCATGACAAGACCTCCATGCCCTCTACACTAAACCCGAGGGGGAAAGTGTCTCACTGGATGTTGGCAAAAACTCCCATCCTACCGCCGGGTCCTCACAAGCTCTCCGCAGCTCGCGAGTCATGTCGGCGGAGATCGTGAACTCGACCTTCTCGCGCCATAGGTACTTCAGCACCTTCTCGTCGTAACAGGCGCTGTCCCCGCGAAAACACCGGCGCTCCACACTCCGGGGCAGAGCCGAAAGCGCACGCGCGGCGATCTCTCGATTCCCCATCCCCGCGGGAACGTTGCCGTCCCGATACTCGTCCGCTACGACCAGGTCGGCCTCCGCCCAAACCACCACCACCGGCTGAAAGCCTCGGCCACCTTCGTAGTGGGACAAGGCTTCCCGCCGACGACTCTCCACTATCGTCGCGTCCAGATCCAGCGTGGCCAACCGCGGACAATCCATCATCACTCCGCGATGCACGAGCCCGACGTTCCATCGGTGCAGGCCCACCAGCGGGACGCTCTCTGGTACGATCCATGCCCCTCCCGCCGGCCGCTTCGACAACACCTCCTCGTCGTGAAAGCTCATCAGAAAATCCAAAAGCGCGTCCGGTGAGGGTGCCCGCCGACCCAGCAGCCGACTCAGGCCCTGATCCCGAGCCAGGACCCGAATGTCCTCGACCCGCTCTCCCCCCGCCGCCAACATCAAGACAATCCACTGGAGCTTCTCGTAAACCGTGAAACCCCGCCGCCGGGAACCCAACGGCAACTCCCGCGCCGCCAACTCGTCCATGCCCAAGGCCAGCAGAAGTTCCGCCACCAAGGGCAGGCCCGCCTGAGACGTCATGTCCATCGGCCGAGACGCAGCCTCCATCCGGAACGGCAGCAACCCCTGTCGGTGCCGTGACCCCATCGCCAACCACCCCTCGGCTCCTTCCGAACGCACCCAGGGGATCGATCCCCCCAAAGTCTCGCAAATCGTCTCCCATCTTTCACCCAATGGGTGAGATCATCCTCAGGCCAGACACCAAACTACGGAGTTAGAGCGGAGTTGGGGAGCGTCCCCAACTCCGCTCTAAGGGGCCTTCGGCGGGCTTCCCGCCCGCTTTCCCCGCTGTAAGTCCTTGGCAATCCTCATCGCCTCCCTCACCGGTTCCGCATTGGGGAGGGCCGGAAATCTCCGCTCTAAGAGAAGGGCAGTTCCGGAGACTCATCCGGGCTCGATCTCCAGCTGTCGGCCAATCCCAGCAGCTTGGCTCGCGCCGCGACCAACTCGTCTACCGTCAGGGGAGGCGCCGCCAGACGAGCGGTCAGCTCCCGGGCATGCTGCCGGATCATCGCGGCCATCGAGAAGAGCTCGTACCGCAGCCGCTTCGGTCTGGCTTCCCGGAGACGCTCGGGCAGAGCGTGTCGCTTGAGCAGACTGAGAACGTTGTACGTGATCAGGTTCAGACGAAACCAGGCGGCGTTGGCTCCGAATCGCTGACTGGGAACAATGCCCCCTCCCAGCTCGTTCTTGATCACGCCGTGCGTGTGCTCGATCGTGCCCGCCTTCTGCCAATGCCACCGAAGCAACTCGGTTGTCGACAGGTCTTCCCGATTACTCACCACGGCCAAATGCTTCAACTCTTGCCCGCCGGAAAACAACGCCCCTTGCTTGGCCGTGAACCGCACCGCCACGTAACGCATCGGAGGTGCATCCTTCGGCCAGTCGCCCGGAATAAACTCCACCTCCGCCGCCTCCACGTACTCGCGAGGTCGGTCTTCCAGAAACTCCCATCCTACCGCCGGGTCCTCACAAGCTCTCCGCAGCTCGCGAGTCATGTCGGCGGAGATCGTGAACTCGACCTTCTCGCGCCATAGGTACTTCAGCACCTTCTCGTCGTAACAGGCGCTGTCCCCGCGAAAACACCGGCGCTCCACACTCCGGGGCAGAGCCGAAAGCGCACGCGCGGCGATCTCTCGATTCCCCATCCCCGCGGGAACGTTGCCGTCCCGATACTCGTCCGCTACGACCAGGTCGGCCTCCGCCCAAACCACCACCACCGGCTGAAAGCCTCGGCCACCTTCGTAGTGGGACAAGGCTTCCCGCCGACGACTCTCCACTATCGTCGCGTCCAGATCCAGCGTGGCCAACCGCGGACAATCCATCATCACTCCGCGATGCACGAGCCCGACGTTCCATCGGTGCAGGCCCACCAGCGGGACGCTCTCTGGTACGATCCATGCCCCTCCCGCCGGCCGCTTCGACAACACCTCCTCGTCGTGAAAGCTCATCAGAAAATCCAAAAGCGCGTCCGGTGAGGGTGCCCGCCGACCCAGCAGCCGACTCAGGCCCTGATCCCGAGCCAGGACCCGAATGTCCTCGACCCGCTCTCCCCCCGCCGCCAACATCAAGACAATCCACTGGAGCTTCTCGTAAACCGTGAAACCCCGCCGCCGGGAACCCAACGGCAACTCCCGCGCCGCCAACTCGTCCATGCCCAAGGCCAGCAGAAGTTCCGCCACCAAGGGCAGGCCCGCCTGAGACGTCATGTCCATCGGCCGAGACGCAGCCTCCATCCGGAACGGCAGCAACCCCTGTCGGTGCCGTGACCCCATCGCCAACCACCCCTCGGCTCCTTCCGAACGCACCCAGGGGATCGATCCCCCCAAAGTCTCGCAAATCGTCTCCCATCTTTCACCCAATGGGTGAGATCATCCTCAGGCCAGACACCAAACTACGGAGTTAGAGCGGAGTTGGGGAGCGTGTGGGCTAGCCTCAATGCGTCTTGCGCGGTGTTCGACATCCTGACCGCGTCCTCGATCAGCGGCGCATTCGCGAGCACCGGCCTTCCCTGCGACCACCCCGGCGGCTGTCTGACCGGTCAGCAGCTCACCGATCGCTGCCGCTCGACGGGCCACACGCTCGTGATCACCAGCAGCCGCAGAGCCAGGACCGTGCCTGTGGGCCGACCCCGCGGTCTTCACGGTCGCGCTCAGGCCTGTCGCCGCCCGTTTGGCGGCCTCCTCCGGTACCACTCCCTCAAAAGGCCCCCGCCTTCAGATTGCGACGGAATTCGTGGCCGGCCTCGGTGGAACCGACAATCTCGGTTACGACGCCAATGACCCCGCGCGTGTCGTAGTAGCCGACGCGCAAAATTGGCAACCGGAAGCTCTGGATCTGTTGATGGCCCGAGGACTCCAGGTGAGCGGCCGCGGCCTCATAGTCGGCATCATCCAGCCAGTACGCCACGTGCTGAACGGCGTCACCATGCCGATCCAGTGACTCCTGGTACATGCTGGCCCCCGAGATAGGCTGGATCAGTTCGATCTGGGTGTCGCCTGCGTAGGCGATGTGCAGGTTGCAGACCCAGTTCCCCGGCTTCCCGAGATAGGTGCCCTCGGTGTCCTTTGCGGTGAGGTTGTCCATGTGCAGGAAGCGGCTGACTCCCATCGTTTCAACGAAGAACTTCTCGGCGGCCGCAAGGTCTCGGACGACCCAGGCAACCTGGCAGAACGCCGGAGCAAGTGGTGTCTTTGTCATGTCTGGACTCCCGTGGTCTTGTCTGTGTTGAAGCCGTGCCTGGCCTGTCGTCGAGCGGCCCGCGATCCAGCGCTCGCGGATCGCGGGCCGATCTCCAGATCTTGCCGGTTCGGAGCGTGCCGGCGGACAGCGGTTCGCCGTTCGTTAGCGGCTCGCCGTCTGGGCGCCGCCGCCGCCGAAGGGCGGAGTCAGTCCCGTGAAATCTCCGATGATCTTGGCGTCATAGGGGCCGTACAGGCCCTTCTGGGTTGAGTAGCGATCATAGCCGACGTTGTTCCCGATCGGCCCGCCTCCGGCCAGTGGCAGCCCGTAGCTCGCCACGATCGTGCCCCCCTGGTTGACGCGGATGACCCGGTTGTTGAACTGATCGCTGATCAGGGTGTCTCCGTTGTACAGACGCACGGCCCGGGTCGGCGCAGGTGCCGGAACGCTCAAAGGATCGGTGTTGGTCACATACTGCCAGACCACGATGTCGTTCTCGTCGACTTCGACCGCCCGCGAGTTCCCGGCGTCGGTGAGCAGGGTGTGGCCGTTCGGCAGGCGGCTGGCGAAGGCGCACGCTCCGAGGGTCCCGCCCGCCGTGTACACCTTGACGACCTGGTCGTCGTGGTTGACCTCAAGGGCCCGGTTGTTGTTCTCATCCGCGATCAGGACGTCGCCGTTCGCCAGAAGCTCCGCCGAGTTCGGACTGTTGAGCGAATCGGAGGGGTTGGTGTTCAGGCCGGGATAACTCCAGACGATCTGCTTGTCCGGGGTGACCTCGATGATTCGCTGATTTCCCTGGTCGGTGATGAGAACGTCGTCGTCTGGCAGCCAGGTACACTGCACCGGCGTGTTGAGAGAATCAGGTCCCGAGCCCGTCTGACCGAACACGCCGTATTGCCATACGATGTGGCCGCCGTGATCGACCAGGATGACCCGGTTGTCGACTGCCCCGTTCGGAGCCTGGGGAATCACGCCCGGAGGATCCCCCGTGCCCGCCATGAGAGTGAGCCCGCCGACGCGCTCGGCATCGTTGACGCCGATGACCGACTGCTCACTGAAGTCGTTCGGCCCGAGCCCGCGGGATCCGTCCCGCCTTCCGTGGAAAAGAGGAGATGGCGTAACCTCCAGTTAGCCAATAACCAAAGGCTCGGACGAGCCAGGGAGGTTACGCCATGGGGGAGTCTACCACCGGACTGCGGGTCCTGCCCAGTCCCGAGGACATTCGTCGGTTGCTGAGGGTCAAGATCGTGGCCGCGGTTCAGGAGATCCTGGAGGAGGAGATCGCTCTGCTCCTGGGCTCGCAGCGGTATGAACGGACGGAGACCCGCAACGGGTATCGGAACGGTCGTGAACGGCGCCGGGTGACGACGGAGAACGGGCCAATGGAGCTGCAGGTTCCTCGAGCTCGGGTTCAGCAGCCCGACGGATCGACGGCCGAGTTCCGGAGCAGCGTGCTGCCGCGCTACCAGCGGCGCACGAAGCGGGTCGACGACGCCATCCTCGGGGCCTACCTGGCCGGGGCGAACACCCGCCGGATCAAGAAAGCTCTGGAGCCGCTGCTGGGGGAATCGAACCTCTCCCGGAGCGCGATCTCGCGGGTGGTACAGCGGATCCGGACCTCTTTCGAGACCTGGTCGGCTCGGGATCTGTCGGAAGACCGCTTCAAGGTTCTCTACTTGGACGGGATCCACCTGAAGGTGCGGCTGGTTCGTCGGGTGGTCTCGGCGCCGGTCCTGATCGCGCTGGGGGTTCGGGAAGACGGCACCAAGGAGCTGGTCTCGCTCCGGCTGGCAGCGGCAGAGAGCGGCGCCACCTGGGAGGGGCTGATCGACGACCTGTCGAAGCGCGGCCTGGAGGCGCCGGTGGTGATGGTGAGCGACGGCCACGCCGGGTTGAAGCGGGCCACCGCCCGTTGGCCGGAGTCGAAGGTGCAGCGCTGCACCTGGCACAAGCTGCAGAACCTCCTGCAGCACTGTCCGCGCCACGCCCGCCCCGAGCTCAAGCGGGACTACCAGGCGATCGTCGGCTCCAAGGACGGCCTGGCGGCGCGCGAGGCCCGGGGGAAGTTCCTGCGGAAGTGGGGTTCGCTCTGCGCCGAGGTGGCCCGGAGCCTGGAAGAGGCGGGAGAACAGCTCCTCACCTTCTTCGAGTTTCCCAAGGCGATGTGGAAGTCGCTGCGGACGACGAACCCGATCGAGAATCTGAACCGGGAATTCCGCCGGCGAACCAAGACCCAGGGCTCGTTCTCCACCGAGGACTCGGCCCTGACCCTGCTCTGGGGCTTGGTGGCCTTCGGCCAGATCCGGATGCGGAAGATCGACGGGCACCGGAAGGTCTCGACCCTGCAGACCACGGCGAAAGCGAAGGCGGCCTGAATCCAGCGGAAGTTGATGGTGGAAACGAATCACGAAACCCTCATGAACGAGGCGAACCGGTCGGAGGACCCGGGCTCCAGAAGGGAAAGTCGCCCTTCCGTGAGGACGATTGAGGTATCATCCAGTCACCCGGAGGTTACACATCCACTTTTCCACAGGATCCGGGACGGATCCCGAGCCCGTAGGACCACACAATGTCCCCGGTCGCGGTGGCCTCGATGACCCGGTTGTTGAACTGGTCAGCGATCAGGATGTCGCCCAGGCGGGTGGCGTAGCCTCCCTGCCCGGCTGACTGATCCAGGGGACCGACGGCGGAACCCGAAGGCGCCGGAGTCTGCCCCTCCCGCGAGCATCCGGCCGCCAGGATCACAACCGCTGCCAGCACGAGAATTTTCTTGCGACGAATCATGCAGCACCTCCATCCAGAAACTCGACGACACGAAGGGGGCCAATCCCGGGTTCAGTGGCGGGCCGCCGGAGCGGCCGGCGCAGCACGGAGCCAACCCAATCCGCCGATCCACTGAATCGATCTCACCGGGCCGCCGTGAACATATTCCGTTCGGCTATTCCCAGACAAACGCCATCGTTATTTCACCAAGATTGGCCTGAGATTATCACATGCATCAATGGAGCGGGGCTTGATCTCACCACCTTCGCGATGCTAAGATTGTGGGTTGCGTTCCGCGGCGACGGCCCTTCGGACCGCCGAAGATGAGAGTCTTCGGGCACGTGGAGATGAGGGAAACCCCGGTGAAAGAACCAGACTTGCTTTGCATCCTGATGGCCACGGCGTTGATGCCGGTAGTCGCTAGTTCTCAACAGGTCTACAACCTGGTCAGCGTGACCGCCGGCGACCTTGCCGACTTCTGGGCGTGACGGCCGGCGGCGGGGGAGAAGCCATGGCGATCATTGAGGATCTTCGCAAAGCAACAATCGATTCGGGAGACAGGCGGAAGACTTGATGAGGAAGAGCGACACAGCGCAAGAGGCCGAAACACCATCGCGTTTGATCGACGCGAGGATCAAGGAACTGGGGGACTGGCGCGGCGAGATGCTTTCCCGGATCCGCTCGCTGATCAAGGAGGCCGACCCCGATGTTGTCGAAGAATGGAAATGGCGGGGCGTTCCGGTCTGGTATCACGACGGAATGATATGCACAGGCGAGACCTACAAGGACCACGTGAAAGTGACCTTCGCCAAAGGGTCTGAACTGAAGGACCCGTCGAGGCTCTTCAATGCCGGTCTCGAGGGCAACGCCAGGCGTGCCATCGACCTTCATGAAGGCGAGAGGCTCGATGGGCGTGCGTTCAAGGCCCTCATCCGGAATGCGGTGGAGCGGAACAGGTCGCGAGGCCGCGGCTAGTGCGTTTCGCCATGCCACGCCGCGTCGACTACTCCGCCATCGCCGGAACCTACGACCGACGCTACGAAGACCAGGCGTTTGACGGGGTCGAGCGGGCACTGCGCGGTTTCCTGGGCGATCGTCCGGGGGCGGTTCTCGAAGTCGGCTGCGGAACCGGCCACTGGCTTCAGATCGCGACCCGGATGGCTTCCTGGGTCGTCGGAGCGGATGCCGCGCTGGCCATGCTCCAACGAGCAGATCACGGGGCTCGGGCGGCGCTCGCTTGCGCGCGGGCGGAGTCGCTGCCGTGGAAGCACGGGACTCTTGACCGGGTCTTCTGCATCAATGCCTATCATCATTTCGAGAACAGGATCGAATTCGTGCGCGAGGCCCACCGGGTGCTCCACTTGCAGGGCGGACTCATGATTGTGGGGTTGGATCCGCACACCAGGCTGGACCGCTGGTGGATCTATGACTGGTTTCCGCAGGCGCAGGCCGCCGATCTGGAACGGTATCCGTCCACCCAGACGATCCGCGCGCAGATGCTCGCCGCCGGGTTCCACGACATCCAGGTTCGAGAAGTCCAGCACCTGCCGGTGGGCCGGGCGGCGACCGAGGTGCTGGCAGGGGGAATGGCCGACCGGGGCTACACCTCCCAGCTGACGCTGCTATCGGCGGAGGAGTACGCGCAGGGCATCGATCGACTTCGCCGCGCAGTCGAGGCCACGGCGGCCACGGGAGAGGAACTGATCCTCTCGGCCGACCTCCGACTCTATGGCGTGACCGGTTGGGTCTAGGCCTGGCGCGGAGTCAGCCCGGCTTCCAGTTTCTCCAGCCGCTCCAGAATCGTGTTTATTGCCCCGTCCTGAGCCTCGAGGTGACTCTGGATCTGCTCGGCCTCGTGAAAGGTGGCTTCAGCGTCCTTGTACGTCAACTCCGCCCGCTTGTCGGAGGTCTGCCCCAGAATGCTCTGGCCCACCATGATCACCGACAGCATGACCAACTGGATGAACGTCTGGCTTACCCATTGGACCAAGGTGAGCAGGCCGCCGTGGATCGCATCCGGAAGGACCAGCAGAGCGAGGAGCGCAAAGATGTACGCACACCACATCGTCCCGACCGCTGTGGTCAGAATCAGGGCGATCCGGCCGTTGATGCCGACAAATGTGTCACGGGTCTTCGGCGGCCCCGCGTGCTTGCGTTCCTCAATGTGAGGATGACTGTGATGCTGGAAGTTCAATCTCATGGCCTGTCCCTCCCGTAGGCTTCGCGCCGTTGGATCGGACTGCCCACGCCCGTCCAGCGCCGTCCGGGTAGTATGCCTGGATTCACCCTGGGCGAACCAGCGGAAACGCAGCCAGGGTGTGAGCGGCCGTTCACGGCCGTGAGCGATCAGTGACGTGATTGCGGGGCGCGGCCGAAACCGCTTGTGCCGCCAGTTCGGCGCGCCTTTCCCGACAGGCCGCAGCCTTGTCCGGTCTACCCGTTGACTTGTACAAGGCGATCATCCAGTCGAGAATCTTGAGCTTGGTCTTCGGCGATTCATCCTTGTCCTCCAGGACCACCAGGGAATACCGCACCAGCAGGGATTCCCCTTCGGCAAAGCGCCTCTCCGCCGACCAACAGGCTCCCAGGGCGCAGGCCGCCTCGGCGGCGTCCAGCGGACTCGAGGGGACGGCCTTCAGCAGTTCCCGGTCTTCCCGAAGGACCGTATCGGCCTCGCGCAGGTCTCCTTTCTCAGTCAGGAGCATGCCCAGATGCAGCAGCGGATCGGAGGCCCGGGGATGGCCCATCGGCTGGTTCTTTCGATAGATGCCGATCGCCTCCCGGTAAAGAGCGATGGCTTCGTCGTATCTTCCTTCCGATTCCAACTCGTGGGCCAGGAAGTCATCGCCGACGGCGACGCTGGGATGATCCGGGCCGTGCGCCTTTCTCTCGATGGCGATCGCCTGGCGGCACATAGACTCCGCTTCCGCGGTTTCACCCATGTCGGTCAGCAACTGGGTGAAGTTGATCCTGGTGTCTGCAATGTGGGGATCATCGCCGTCGCGGGTTGCGACCTGGGTCGCCAGAACATCCCGAAACAGTCTTGCCGCCTGCTCGTTGTCGCCCTTTCGCTCCACGATCATGGCCAGGTTCCCCAGGGGACCGGCGACCCGCGAGCTGTCCGCGCCCAGGACACGCCGCATCATGGCCACGGACTGGCGGGTGTTGCTTTCGGCGGCCTCGTATTTTCCCTGCAGGTACTGCGCCCAGCCGAGACTCATCAGACAGCTGGCGACGTAGATGTGCTCGTCGCCGAAGATCCGCCGGCGCATCTCCAACGCGGCGGTTTCGACGGATTCCGCCTTGGCGTATCGGCCGGTCAGGACCAGGATGCCGGCCTGGGTGTCCATGCTGTTGGCGATGTCCGGATGGTCCCGCCCAAGCAGTCTGCGCCTCAGGGCCAGGGTCGAGTCCTCCAGGCGCCCCGCCTCCGGCAAGAGCCCCAGGTTCTTCCGGACGCTCGCGAGCAGATTCATGCTGCTGGCCACGTCCACGGTCTCCGGGCCGAGCCGCCGGCGACGGATGCCGAGGGACAAGGAGACCAGGGAGTCCGCCTCCCGGTAGCGGCCCTGGAAATTCGAGTTGTCGCCCAGGTGGTAGAGGCTGGCGGCGACATCGGCCTGGTCGGCGCCGAGGCTTTGCTGCCGGATCTTCAGGGCCTCTCGCAGCAGGTGGTCGGCCTTGGCGTAGAAACCGAGGTTCTCGTAAACCTGTCCCATGGTGTCCATCAGCTTGGCCCGAACCTCCGGTTGGTCCGCCAGCTCCCGCTCCGCCATCTCGGCGCCGTCATCCAGGATTTCGCGCGCGGTGATTCCGGTGACCAGACGGCTGTTGGTCGGGTCGGAGATCTCGGGGTTCATTCCTCGGGATCAGCCGGGAGGCCGGACAACGAGCTCAAGGCCCCTCCGAATTCGCGCCGGTGGATCCGGAATGCGTGCCTTCGGAAAGCTCGGCAAACAGCCAGGCCCGGGCAGCACGGGTCTCATTGACCACGGTCGCGGTTGACAGGTTCAGGACGCCGGCCACTTCCTCGACGCCCAGTCCGCCGAAGAAACGCAGTTCCACGATGCTCGCCTTGCGTGGATCCAGACCCGCCAGTCTGCTCAGGGCCTCGTCCAACTCCAGCAGATTGTCCGGAGGCTCAAACCCGACCTCCAGGGCCTCGTCCAAGGAGACCTTGCGCAGGCCCCCGCCCCGTTTGGCGTACCGGTGACTCCGGGCGTGATCGACCAGGATGTGGCGCATGACCTGTGCCGACACGGCAAAGAAGTGGGCCCGGTTTTCCCAACGGGGATCGGTATCGCCCACCATTCTCAGGTAGGCCTCGTGCACGACCGCGGTTGCCTGGAGCGTGTGGCCAGCGCGCTCCCGCCGCATGTATCGGCCGGCGAGGCGGCGCAGCTCGTCATAGACCAGGGGGAGCAGATTCTCCAGAGCCACGGCGTTCCCCTGGCGCCACTGCGAGAGCATCCGGGTCACATCCGTGGGCGGTTCTGTCAATCTCCCTCCCCATCCAGCGCTCACGGAACTATAATGCATCCTGAATTGGCGCATGTCGAGTATTTATGGGGGGCGCTCGCTCGCCCGGGCCTCCGATGGCAGCTCAGACAGCCCAGGCCCGTCCGACGCCGGCCCGGAGCGGGACCTCCGAGTCGGGCTGCGCGAGGCGCTGGTCTCGTTGCTCCCGCACGAGCGACGCGTAGAAGCCCCGGCGGGCGAGCAACTCCTCGTGCCGGCCGCGCTCGACGATCCGCCCACCCTCGAAGACCAGGATGAGGTCTGCATCGCGGATGGTGCTCAGCCGGTGAGCGACGACGATCCGGGCGTAACCGATCCGGCTCAGTCCTCGCTCGACGGCTCGCTCGGAGGTCGCGACGAGGTGACTCGTGGCCTCGTCGAGGATCAGCAGGGCCCGGGGCCGCGCGAGCGCCCGGGCCAGGCAGAGACGCTGCCGCTGCCCGCCTGACAGCCCCGCCCCGCCTTCGGCGACGCGGGTGTCGTAGGCCAGGGGCATGGCCGTGATTTCCTCGTGAATGGCCGCCAGGCGCGCGGCCCGCTCGATGTCGGCGGGAGACACCTCCGTCTCGTGAAAGGCGATGTTCTCCCGGATGGTGCCGTCGAAGAGAAAGGTCTCCTGCGGGACGACGCCGAGTTGCCGGCGCAGGGTGCCGAGATCGAGGTCCTCCAGGGGAACGCCGTCGAACGAGATCCTGCCTTCCGTGGGACGTTCGAGTCCGAGCAGAAGGCGCGCGAGGGTGCTCTTGCCCGACCCGGAGCGGCCGACGAGGGCGATCTTCCGGCCGGGCTCGAGGTCGAATGAGATGTCCTTGAGGACCATGGGGGAGGCCGGCCCGTAGCGGAAGCCCACCTGCCGGAAGGCCACCCGGCCGGTCAGCTTCATCCGCCGCCGCAGCGCGCTCGCCGCCTGCTCGGGATCGGACTCGAGCACGTCGGCGAGGCGGGTGAGTTGCGCTCCCAGGAGCTGGAGCCGTTGCGCATTCGCGGCCAGGGCCGCGCCGGGGGCGAGGGCGGTCACACCGATTCCGGTCATGGCGAAGAGGCTCCCCATGGTCATCCGGCCGGCCGCCACCTGGGCGGCTCCGCACCAGAGAAGCAGCAAGGGTGCGGAACTCTGCAGTGCGGTGGTCGCGGCGGTGACCCGCGCGGAGACGTCTCCCCTCCGAAGAGCGATGTCCAGATTGCCGCGAAAGGCGCCGGTCCAGCGCGCGAGCGCGGTCTCCTCGTTCCCCGACGATTTGACGGTCATGATTCCGTGGAGCATTTCCACGAGACGGCTGTCCACCCGGCCCTGGCTGGCGAGGTCGCGGTGGGTCAGGTTTCGCAGGGTCCCGTTGGATCGCAGCACGACGGCGGCGTTCCCGACCGAGAGCGCTGCCACGATCAGGGCCAGCTTCGGGGCGGCGAAGATCAGGATCCCCAGATAGGCGAAGAAGCAGAGCGCGTCGAGGGCCATCTCCAGCATGCCGGCGGAAAGCGTCTCGCGGATGGTCATGTTGCTCGCCACCCGATGGATGAGGTCTCCGCTCGTGCGTTGCCGAAAGAACCGGTAGGGGAGGCTGAGGAGATGGGCCAGGAATGCCGGCATCATCTCGGCGTCGAGCCGGCCGCGAAGATGAAGGAGGAGCACCGAGCGGACATAGCCCGCGACCGCCTGCGCCCCCACCAGCAGCAGGCTCCCGGCGGCGACGGTGGTGACCAGGGCCATCGTGCGGCCGGGGAGGAGCCGGTCCACCAGCAGCTTGGTGAAAAAGGGAACCGCGAGCCCCAGCGCCTGAAGAGCGAGAGATGCGCCGAACACCTGATAGAGGAGCGCCCGGCGGGAGAGGATCTGGCGCCCGAGTTGGTCCCGCGCATTCCCCTCCGGCTCCTTCCATTCGATCCCGGTTCGCGAGGCGTCACGACGGAAACAGAATGGCCACGCCGGTGAAGGCCTCCTCGAACTCAGCCCAGGGGACCGACCGGCGCCCGTCGGCGGGATCGACGAGGTCCACGCGACGCCGGTGGCAGCGCTCGACCACCACGAAGTGATCGTGCTTCCAGTGGACGATCGCTGGCATCGACAGTTGAGCCAACGCCAATGGCGGCACCTCGTAGGCCGCGCCGCGCAAACCGAACTCCTCTCCGGCCCGCAGGAGCGTGAGGGCTCGGACTCCGTCCCGATCGGCCCCGCAGGATTCCGCGCAGCGCGCCACGCTGGAGCGAATCCCGTGGTGCCGGAGCACCATGGCCAGGCACGCGGGTCCGCACTCGTTCATCGTCATCTGGTGCAGGACCGGCACCCTCCGCCGCGACCGCCGCCAACGCGCCATGGCCGCGCGGGCCGCATAGGTCAACCGTGCCACCGACTCGACCAGGTGAAGAAGGTTCATAGCAATCTCCTCAGAATGCGCGGGCGAGCAGAACCAGGCCCGCCACTGCGAACAGGATGGCGAGGATGACGGGACGGACGCGGGAGGGGAGCGCGATGTCCGGGGGCGCGGAGACCGGGAGTGCGGTATCCGGCGGCGCGATCCCGGACAGGCGGCCGGCGTTCCCGCTCGCACGCGGCGCCGTTCTCCTTGCGATCATGGCCGGCCTTCCGACGAAGCCACGGATCCCTGGATCGGCGGATCGAAGGCCAGCACCGACGGCACACGGCAGGGAGCGGCCAGGCGCAGAAGGCCGTATCCGATTCCCGCGATCCCCTCCATGAAGCCCGGCGTCTCCGCGCCGAGCGGGACGCCGCAGACCCAACCCTCGGTCCGGATGTCCGCGACCACCCGCATCGCGCGAGCCCGAAGCTCTTTGCCGGCCGCGGCGGAGTGTCCGTGGCGGGCGGCCTCGGTCAGACACTCCATGACTCCGAACTGCCCGTGCGCGAGCGAGAGGTCACCCGGAGTTGCGGCGCGCGCGATGGCCATCGCCGCGTCGAACTGCGCGCTGGTATCGCCGCTCCTCCCTTCTTGGAAGGCACGGAGCAGGGCGAGACCGGTACCGGCGGCGCCCCGATCCCACGAGGGATCGTCCGGCAGGATGTTGTCGCCTTTCAGGGCCTCGAGCGCCAATCGACGCAATCGCTGGTCGCCGCTCATGCGCCCAAGGCGGACGAGGGCCAGAGCGATCCCCGCGGGTCCGTACGCCAGCCCCGTCGTCGGCTCGTTCCCGCGCCGCTGCCGCGGCCAGAGGGCGATCCCGCAGTCGCGTTCGGCGAAACGGAGCAGGTGCTGGCCGCAGACCCGCGCGGCCTCCACGGTCTCGCGGGAAGGCGCCACCTGATGGAGCGCAAGCACGCCGGACAGCAGGCCCGCGGTCCCGTCACAAAGGGAGAAAAGACGATCGGCCCGGATTCGCGGCGTGTTCGCGGCGACCAGGTCGTGCGCCTCGCGCAGCAGTCCCTCCTCGCCGGTGAGCGCGCCCAGGTGAGCCAGGGTGTAGATGACGCCTCCCCAGCCTTCGAGGGCGCCGAGCGGAACCGCATCCAGCATCCGGGGGGAGAGATGGTACGTTCCGATGCGCAGGGTGCGCACTGCCAGGCGGGCGAGAGCCGAGTCATCGCCGTCGCCGGTGACGTCGGCCAGGAGGGCGAGGAAGAGCGCGATTCCGGCAAGGCCGTCCGAGAGCTGATTGCCGAGGATCTCCATCGACCAGGCTCCGTGCCGGTGGATGGGACCCGCCCAGCAGATCCCGTCCTCATTGCGGTAAGCGATGTCGGCCAGGCGCCGCGCCGCCGCCCTCGCACCGGCCAGCAGGGCCGCGGAGTCGAACCTGTCGGCGGACGGTGGCGAAGCGCGTCGCGCTATCGGCAGGGCCGGGGTGGCGTTCATGCGCAGCGTGGCCAGCGCGGTTTCGATCGCGTACCGGTGCCGCTCGAGGTGGCGCTCGTCGATCTGCTTCGCCTGCAGCAGCACCGTCTCCAGGCTCGGTCGGTCGAAGATCCCCGGCAGGCGTTCGCCCCCGCTGGTCCAGACGTCGCGGGACGAGGGCCGACCGTGAAAGATCGGAATGTCGCCCGCGATCAAGTCCGAGCGCTCGAACGGGATCAACGGACAGAGAATCCGGCGCTGCTCCACCTCCAGATCGATCCAGAGGTGGTCGAGCATGCGCTCCCGCTCGAGGGCGTCGCAAAGGAAGTCGGGGTGGTAGCTGTCCTCGAGCACGATGCCGTAGGTGCGCGTGTCCCGGCTCAGGATCCGGATCTCGTCCTGCGCGAACGCCGTCACCGGCCCGCCGGCGGCGAAGAACTCGACCTTGAGTCGCGCCAGCAGGGAGAAGGCCTCGGAAAAGCCGGCCACAATCTCTCCGGTGAACTCCTCCACGTTCATCTCCACCCCGCCGATCCGCGGCCGATTGTGGCCGCCGGAGGAGGTGGCCACGCTCCGGCGGTCGTAACGGCAATCGTCACGGCCGGCGGCCCGAAGCTCGAGGTTGAAGTCCGGCGATTCGTCGCCGTCGCGCGCGCCCAGGCCGCTGATGTCGACACCGACGTGGGCGTCGTTGGACCAGACCCGCCGGGGCAGAAGGCCGCTGCGGAACACCGAAACGAAGTCGTCGCCGTCAGCAAGTCTCTTCCCCTCCATGTCGCGAAGGGCATAGAGCCGCGATTGGAAGAGGCATTCCAGGTCGATGAAAACCGGCTGGTCGCCCGCGGCGATGAGGTTCTCGGCGTGCATGTCTCCCGCATCGAGGGCGCAGAGCACCGCCATCAATCCACCCACCCGATGGTAGAAGCGGCCGGCCTCCTGCTGATTCACACAGTCGGCGCGGGTGACGAACTCGGCCCAGCCGTACCCGCCGCGGTCGAGGATCCGTATGGTGCGGAAATCCATCGGCCCGCGCCGGTTGATCCACTCCAGGACCTCCTGGAAGTGGCAGTCCACCGAAAGCGAGCGCGGCTTGTACACCAGCTTGAGGCCGGAGGAGAACTCCAGGATCGAGACCGTCCGGCCCCGGCGATGGCTGTCGCCCTGCCCGCTGTCGATCGCGGTCAGGCGCTCCACGGCCTCACCGGACGAGAATTGCTCCACCAGGAGGCGAAAGTCTTCCGCCAGATGGGAAAGGATCTCGAGATGAAAGTCCATCCACCCGCTGAGCCCGTCCGCGAGCTGCTGAGCCAGGACCGGATATTCGCGCAGGAGCGCGAGCGCGGTCGCGGGGTGCTGCAGCCGGGCACGGAAGGCCTCGAAACGGTCCTCCGGCGTTTCTCCCGCCAGTTCCCCGCGGAGTCGCGATACGTTGAGTTCCAGAACGAGCGTGCGGCCGAGCATCGTCCACAGCCGCCCGACGGGCAGGGTACCGAGCAGGATTTCACGGAGGTTACCGGCCTCAAAGGGGAGGGGCCCGTGCTGCCGTTCCAGGGCTGAAATCAATCGCGGGAGCGGCTCCAGCAACCGCTCCACGATCGGCCTGATGAGCGACCAGAGCGCCGTGCCGGCCAGTCCGGGCGGGGCGTCGCCCGAGCCCGCGCTCGGCATTTCGAAGCACCTGCTGATCAACTCGAGCCAGGCCGGCGCGACCTCCGTCCGCTCGCGCACCGCCTCGATCGGCTCCCCCAGAATCTGGAGGAAGTCACCGGCGTTCAGACCTTCGAAGGCCAGCCGCTGATCGAAGAGCCGGCCCGGCAGCGGTGACTGCGGCGCCCGCCACCAGGCCAGGCGTCTCTCCGCCAGGTCCGGGTCGAAACCTCGCCGGCTGTCGCTCCTGCGAAGAGTCTGCACGCGTTCCTGAAGCGGCAGGGCCTGGTACCACGAAGCCTGGGAAAGGACGGCGGATTTCATCGAATGCCTCCCTTGGCGGTTTCCGGAATCTCGATCGGGGCGGAAGAGGGACAAGTCTGCTTGGGCAAGGAAGAGGCCCGCGAAACCATGAACTCCGAAGCCTCGCGGGCCTGAACCGATGTCCATCGCGATTAGAAGAGCGTGGAACCCGAGTCTCCCGATCCGCGCGTCGAGACGTACTTGCAGCAGTCGAAATTGCGGCTCCCGAACCAGGTGTGAGGCCGGTAGAGTTCCATGCCGCCCACGATGGGCGAGAGCTGCTCGTCGGTGAGGCGGGTTCCGCCGGCCGGGTTCTCCGGCAGTTCGGCTCGTTCGGATTCGCTGAGCTGCGCGCGGAAGTGGGCGTCCTTCCAGGCCTGGATGACTTTGTTCGGCGACATTTTCGGTCTCCCTTCGTCTGGACACGGGGCTGCCGTATCCGAGTTCCTGATTCCGGGTCGTTCCCGGCTTCAACCTGTAAGGCGGGAAACGGCGGGGCGGGAGATAACGCCATTGGAAGAATGTTCGAGTTCAGGCTGGCCGGGGCCAACCACTTCATCAATTGCACCTTCACGGGGAATGTCTCCTACGAGGGAGGAGCCCTCTTCATCTGCGGCACAGGCCCTGGCGGGCCGCAATTTCGCAGTTGCACCTTTGTCCGCAACCGTGGCGCAGGGCAGCCGGGCGACGGCTGGAGATCACCCCTTCGGCGGGTCGGAGTCGAACATGCGTCTGAGCCTGTCGGTCGATCGTGAGCCGCGGGTGCAGGGCAGGTTCTCCAGGGCGAGGCTGGCCCGGGACAGGCAGGCCCTTGTGGCCCCAGGGCGCACATCGGCCCTAAGATGAGTGCATGTCGTTCCTGCCCGCACTTCCCGGCGATCTCGCCGCCCGCGGCCTTGAGCCTGGCGACCTCGACGCCGTCATCGTCACCGGAGACGCCTATGTCGACCATGCGTCCTTCGGCGCCGCGCTCATCGGCAGAGTCCTCGAGGCCGCGGGCTACAAGGTCGGGATCATCGCCCGCCCCGACCCCGACGACTCCGCGGCCTTCCGCCTGCTCGGCCGGCCGCGCCTTGCATTCCTGGTCACGGCCGGAGCCATCGACTCCATGGTCTCGTCCTACACGGCGAACAAGAAGCCCCGCGCCGAGGACGACTATGCCCCCGGGGGCCGGCCCGGGCTCTGCCTCCGCGGCGACGGTTCCATCGGTCCTGGCCGGCTCCATCGCGTGTGCGCACGCCCGGACCGGGCCCTGATCGCGTATGCGACGAAGTGTCGAGAAGCCTACAAGGGCGTCGCCATCATCGTGGGGGGGATCGAGGCTTCGCTCCGTCGCCTCTCGCATTACGACTACTGGTCGGATTCGCCGCGGCGCTCGGTCCTCCTCGACTCCAAAGCGGATCTTCTCGTCTACGGCATGGGGGAGACGGCCATCCTGGAGATCATGCGCCGCCTCTCCGCGGGGGAGGAGGCCTCCTCGATTCGCGGGGTCCGAGGCACCGTCTGGTGGAGTTCCTCCAAGCCCAGGTGGACCGACCGCTCCTCGATCGACCTACCCGCCTACGAGAAGATCGCGGCAGGCAATTCCGACCAGTCAGGCGATGGCGCCGCAGGCAAAGCGGCCTTTGCCGACTCATTTCGTCTTCAGTACCGGAACACGGACCCGCATTCGGCGAATCTCCTCGTCCAGGAGACTTCCGGGCGTTGGGTCGTCCAGGAGCCGCCCGCGTTTCCTCTCCGCGCGGACGAGCTCGATCGGGTCTACGAGCTTCCCTATGAGCGGGACTGGCATCCCATGTACGCGCCTTACGGGGGCGTTCCCGCCCTCGCCGAGGTGAAATTCTCCCTGGTATCGAGCCGGGGTTGCTTCGGCGCCTGCTCCTTCTGCTCCCTGACCTTTCACCAGGGACGAGAAGTCTCCGCCCGAAGCCATGCGTCCATCCTCCGCGAGGCCCGGAGCCTTACCCGCCATCCTGATTTCAAAGGCTTCATCCACGACGTCGGCGGCCCCACCGCCAACTTCCGCCGAAACGCCTGCGAAAAGATGGCGCGCACCGGCGCGTGCGTCGACCGCCGTTGTCTCGCGCCCACGCCATGCCCGGCCCTCGAACCGGACCACCGCGACTATCTCGGCCTTCTTCGTCAACTCCGGCGCCTGGCCGGCGTCAAGAAGGTGTTCGTGCGGTCGGGGCTTCGCTTCGACTACCTCATGATTGACGGGGACCAGGAGTTCCTCCGGGAGCTTGTCCAGCACCATGTGTCCGGTCAGCTCAAGGTGGCCCCCGAGCATGTCTCCCGGAAAGTGCTGGAGCTGATGGGCAAGCCGCCCCGCGAGATCTACGATGCCTTTGCGCAGCGCTATGCGAGCCTGAATCTCCAGCTCGGACTTCGCCAGTACCTCGTTCCGTACTTCATCTCGGCCCACCCCGGGGCGGGGATCATCGATGCGATCGAACTCGCAGAACACCTCCGTGATACCGGTTTCACACCCGACCACGTCCAGGACTTCTACCCCACACCGGGGATACTCTCGACCGCGATGTACTGGACCGGTCTTGACCCGATCACGGGGAAAAGGATCCACGTGGCGCGGGGAGCCCGGGAGCGCGCCATGCAACGGGCTCTCCTCCAGTACCGCAAGCCGGAAAACCACGATCTCGTCCGCGAAGCCCTTCTCCGGGCGGGTCGCCGGGATCTGATCGGGTCGGGGAAGAAGTGCTTGATCCCATGAGGCCGGTTCGAGGATCAGGGCGACGGAAGGAGAGTCATGGAGCGATTCTACGCGACCCATGGCGTGGGCGTTGAGCAGATCGTAAAGAGCGAGCTGGCCGGCCTCGGCATCACGGCGAGCAGGGTCGAGCCGGGGCGGGTGCGTTTCGACGGAACGCTCGATGACTTATACAGAGCGCTCATTCAGCTCCGAACCCCGTCCAAGGTCGTTCGAGAACTGTCCTTCTGCCAGGTTGAAGTCGAAGAGGACATCTACCACGTGGTCCGGGCCATCGACTGGTCGCGCTGGCTCACTCCGGAAATGACGTTTCGGGTGACCTTCAACGTGCACTCGTCACTCCTGCACAGCCCGCGATTCGGCCTCTTCCGGATCAAGGATGCCATCTGCGACGCGATGATGGATCGCCGGGGACGGCGGCCCAACGTGGACACGGAATCGGCCGACCTGGACGTTACCTGCTACCTCGAAAACCGACGATTCTCGGTGGGCCTGGACGGGGCCGGCGCGCCGTTACACATGCGGGGCTACCGCAAGGCCGGCCACGAGAGCAGCCTCCGGGAGCACCTGGCGGCGGCCATGGTGCTGCAATCGCGTTGGACTCCCGCCTCGCCGCTCCACGATCCCTTTTGCGGTTCCGCCACGATTCTCACGGAAGCGGCCATGATTGCGACCAATACGCCTCCGTCGCATTGGCGAAAGCGATTCGGGTGCATGGCCTGGTCGGATTTCGACCGGGCCAGGTTCGAGGCGCTGCGGGCCGAGGCCGAGTCGGCCGTGGTGGTCCCGGACGGCCTCCGCATCAGCGGTGCGGACTGCTCGGCGCGGTCGATCGAGGCCGCTCGGGCCAACGTGGCCGCCGCCGGGTTCGCCGACATGGTCGGGCTCAAGGTGCGTGATGTCGCGGAGATGATCCTGGATCCTGGGGCGTGGGTGGTCACCAACCCCCCTTACGGCATACGGGTTGGGGACGAGGAGACGTCCGCGCCTTCATGGCGTGCCTTTCGGGATCGCCTGCGAGACTATCCCGGGACGCAGATCGCGGTCTTGGCCGCCGAGGAGGGGTTCGAGCGGGTGTTCGGGCTCAGACCTTTCAAGCGCAATCGCATGAGCAACGGATCGATTCGTTGTGTGTTGTGCCAGTATCAGATCCATGAGCATGAAGCCGGCCCGCTCCCGGAGAGAGCCCTGTGATCCGGCGGAGGGCCGCGTTCTCCAGAGCCAAACCGGGTCACGAACGTCGCCCGGAGGAGGGCGATGAGACTGGATATCAGTGTTCGCCTGGGGGCCGTCCAGCGTACCATGAAACGAGGCAAGTCCGGGTGGGAAGGAGGTGGGGGATGATCGAGGAGCACGGGATGATCTTCTCGGAGAGCGCACCTCAATCCGGGCCAAAAAGCGCTTTTCATTGTCACCCGATGACGGTTAACTGCTGATCATGTCTGCAAGGCTCACTTCCGATCTTCGGCTGATGGGAATGCCCGGCACGACCACGATTGTCGGCACCGGAGAGGTGGTACCGCCTCCCGCCGAGATGGTCGGCAACGACGAAGTCCTGGACGTGCTGCGGGCCGCGGGCTTCGACATCGGCGACAAGACGGGGGAGAAGACGGAGCGGCTCGTCGGCATTGCCACCCGGTGGCTGACACCTCCTGCTGTCTCCAGCTTCGAGTTGGCCCGCGATGCTGCCAAACGGGCGGTGGAAGCAGCCCGCGAAAACGATCCCGAGTTTTCGCTCGCCGGAGTGCGACTGGTGCACAGCGGAGGATCGACGCCGGACATGCTCTATCCCGCCATCGCCTGCCGCGTCCAGTACGCACTCGATGTACCGGTCGGCAGGTGTGAGGCGCGCGACATCTCCCTCGCCTGCACCAGCGCCCTCGACGGTCTGGCCCTCGCCGACTCGCGTCTTCGGCACGTCTCCGCCATGGAGCGGGCCCGGGGCCTCGAGCCGCGGCCGGTTTACGGAATCGTGGCCCTCGGTGAGACCGTCGGCACCCAGGCGAACCTTCCCACCTCCCTCGATTACACCCTGTGGGGATGCGGAGCCGGCGCCCTCGTCATCAAGTTCGATCCACTGGACGCGCGGCCGGTCGGAATCCTGGGGACGCGAACCCTCTCCGATGGCGAGCGCGCCGACTGGACCGAGAGCATCGGCATCGGGGCCCGACCGGACTACCGGACCTGCCGGCCCATCGCTTCCATGGGCACCCACGGAAAGGACATCCATCGGTATGGGCTGCGGGAGGTGACTCGGGCTTTGGGGGTGTTTGCGGAGGAGGAAGGGATCGACGCCTCGGCCGGTAGAAGCGCGTTCCTCTCCCACAATTCGAATCTGTCGATGCAGATGGGGATCGGCAAGGTCCTGGGATTCCGTCCCGAGCGGATCTTTACGCGCATCCGCGAGCGAGGGAATACGTCCTCCGCATCGGTCCTGATCACTCTCGACTACTTCACGCGGCAGGGATGTTTCGAATCGGGCGACCGGCTCCTGCTCGCCGCCTTCGGCGGCGGCATGTCCATGGCCTTCGTCGACTACCTCTGGCCTTGAATTCCCTGCCATGCGCGTGCTCCTCTCCTGGTCCAGCGGCAAGGATAGCGCGTGGACGCTGCGCGTCTTGCGTCATCGCCGCGACACCGAGGTCGTCGGACTGCTTACGACCATCAACCGCGACATGAAGCGCGTCGCGATGCACGCCGTCCGCGAGGACCTGCTCCGAGCGCAGGCCGAAGCGGCCGGCCTCCCGCTCTGGGAGGTCCCGATTCCGCATGGCTGCTCCAACGAGGAGTACGAGCGCACGATGGGGGAGGCGATGGCCCGAGCACGGCGGGAGAAGATCGATGCCGTGGCTTTCGGCGACCTCTTCCTCGATGACATCCGCCGGTACCGCGAGGAGAAACTGAAGGACACGGGCATCGAGCCGCTCTTCCCGGTCTGGGGGCGTCCGACCCACGATCTGGCCCGTGAGATGATTGCGGGCGGATTGAAGGCTCGCCTCACCTGCGTCGATCCCAAGCAGCTCGACGGATCGTTCGCCGGGCGCGAGTTCGACCACGCCCTGCTTCGCGACCTGCCGGCGACCGTGGATCCGTGTGGTGAGCGTGGAGAGTTCCACACCTTCGCGTACGCCGGGCCGATGTTTCGCTGGCCGATCGGGGTGGTCGGAGGCGAGGTCGTCACGCGCGACGGATTCGTGTTTGCCGATCTCACCAATGTTGGCCGGACGGATCGCTGATGAGGCCGGCGCCGCTCGTGGCCCCCGGAGCTAGGGTCGGAGCTGATCCCTCGGCAGCTCCGACCCTTCCACGAGTCAGATCATTCATACAGATGCTTGATCGCGCCCCAGGTGCTCCGGTGAACCGGCACTTCGAGACAAGGACTCGGAGTGCAGTTCGTGTTCGGGCCTTGCCAGACGCCCGGAGGAAGGCAATCGCCCTCGGTCTCGAGCGTGCAGTTGCCGGACGGTTGGCAGCAGGCACCGATGGGCGCGCCGATGTCAACCGTGATCTCATCGAACCACGCAACGGGGCTGTCGCCATGGCCCGTGGTCGCCTCAAACGCGGTTGGGCTTCCCTCGTCCTGGATCGGTAGCCCGGTGCCCTTGAGTTGTCCATTGATGTATACCTCAAAAGATCGTGATGCGAGGTCGGCAACGACGCGAACGCGATACCACTGTCGAGGCGCATAGGACATGAGCGGCACCAGCTGAAGAGGGTACGTGCGGGTGCACGCGTCGATCTCCCCGTTGCTGTCAAAATAGACGAGGCCGTAGTATGTGCCCCATTCATCCAGCCCCGGATTGCTCAGGGCGACATGGGCAATGGCTGGGGTACATCCGCCGCTGACGATCGCATCGACGAAAACCGCCGCTTCGAATTCGACCACGGATGAGTCGGGGATGACGAGGGGCCGGTAGGCTTCGGCCGCCCAGCAGGATGAACCGGCCAGATGGAGACTCTGGGCTCCGGACGCGGCATGGGTATTGTCGACGTATTGGTACTGGGTTCCTGACCCCTCATAGGCCAGAACCCAGCCACCATTGGTGGGGAACGAGCCCAGAGGATAGCTTTCGAAGCCCTCGCTCCACTGAGATGAAACCAGAGCTCCCCAGCAGAATGAAGAGAAGAGCAGGGTCAGAACGAGAGAGGCCGTGGCGTTCCCCAGCAAGGTCCGTATTCCGTGGGTCATGGGACAGCTCCTTTCCTGACTTCCTCCGCACGGCCGGGTGCGGAGCGCAACAGACTTGATCGTCCCGACGGAGGCCCTGTCCGTCGTCGTCTGCCAGTACGGAGAATCGATGCGAATACCGCTCGCGGACTGGACATTTCGAGGTGGGCGATGCTCCTGGAGCGCTTCACCTGCGGGAACGAGCTGCCGGCGGCGTATAGTAGTCGGAGGACTCGCGGACTCCGGCGGCGCGGGCCGCGGTATCTTGGAGTTCGGCTACGACAGCCGGATGCACCGGGGGGCGTCACCGGGCGGCCCGCCGTGCCTCTGTCCGAAACGGCGCCGGCCAGGAAGGAGCGGCCCTTGGCAAAGATGGAATCTCCTTCCCCGCGGCCGACCCGGACCTGCTGGGAGAGGAACTTTCC
This sequence comes from Candidatus Eiseniibacteriota bacterium, assembly GCA_963833505.1. Classification (GTDB taxonomy): domain Bacteria; phylum Eisenbacteria; class RBG-16-71-46; order CAIMUX01; family CAIMUX01; genus CAWHYG01. The sequence goes on from CAWHYG010000007.1 coordinate 26,088, forward strand.
GGCCACCTCCTGGCCGTTGCTGCAGGACATCCGGCTCGGCGGGAAGCAAGGACAGGAAGCGCTGGAAGAATTCTCCCAACGCTACTACGCGCCCGCGTTTGCCTATGTCGCCGCCATCGTGGGAGACCGCACCAAAGCCGAGGATATCGTCCAGAGTTTCTTCCATGTGGCCGTGCTTTGCCGTGGGCTTCTGGCCAGAGCGGACGCCAGCAGAGGCGGCTTCCGTCCCTACTTCAAGATGGCGCTCAGAAACTACGTCAAGGACTTCTGGCGGGGTGAGCGGCGTCAACCGGACGCGGGTGTCCGGCCAGAAGCGGCGCCCGGAGGGTGGGATCGGATCAGCCTCCCTTCGTTTTCGGTGCCCGACCGGGAGTTTCAGATCGCCTGGGCCCGCACCCTCCTCGAGGAGGCGTTCGTCAGATTGCGATCAATCTGCGAAAGCAGGGGCCAGCGCGAGCATCTCGATCTCTTCCAAGCGCGTTATGTCTGCGCCTCTGCGGAACCTCCGTCGTGGGACGAGTTGGGACGGACCTACGCGATCGATGGAAAGACCGCCCGTCACCGGGCGGAAACGGTGGCGCGCCATCTCCGGGCCGTGCTCCGCGAACTGATCGATGAGCAGGTCGGTTCCGGCGCCGCGGTCGACGAAGAGCTGACGATGCTTCAGGCGTACTTGTGAGGTCACGGCCATGGACGAATTCGGACGAACCGCCATCGGAAACTGCTCCTCGACCCAACTCAAGACGCTGCTGGATCTGGCCCGCGCCCCCGGCGGTATTGAGGGCTCGGTGCTGAGCCAGGCGATGAATCTCCCGGCGCTCCCAGGTCTCCTGGACGGACTTACCGGGGATATGGCCCGATCGGGTTCGTCTCTTCTCGGTGCGGTCTGCGCGCCCGAGTCCTCGGCGGCCTCGCTCTGCGGGATCAAGGACGCCGCGAAGGCTCTCCTGTTGAAAGCGCAGCGGAACGATGAGCGAGCGGCCGCGACGTTTCTCTATCACGCCGCGATCGCTGCCGCGTTCGGGAGGCACGGCGTGAACATCTCCAGCTTCCCCATTGACGCCCGATGGACCCTTTACGAGGATCTGGCCACGGTCATGAAAGGAAGCGCGTTCGGCCTGATCTTCCGGGAGGCGGCAGATCGGATCGAGGCCACGCCTGCGTAGTGCGCTCTTCCAGGACGGCTTGATCACCTTCTAGCCGCGGTCCTGTACCGCTCCCACCGAAGATCCCTTGGACCGCGTCCTCGTTCGCGTTATGATCGTCAGGTCTACTGAGACGGTCGCGCAGGTATCGGCCTGGTAGCGCCGGCCGAAGCCCACGCGGGAACGCAATGCGGCAGTGACCGATGAGGCAACGGAATGATGAATGACGCCGGCGCCGCGCCGCTCGTGCCCATCGAACCCAACCCGTTCATCGTCGGCAACCCGGTGCGCGACCCGGCCATGTTCTTCGGGCGCGAGGCCGAGTTCGAACTGATCCGCGGCCGCTTCCAGCAATCCGAGCACGGCGGACTGATCGTGCTCTGCGGCGAGCGGCGCAGCGGCAAGACCTCGATTCTCTTTCAGGCGGTCTCCGGCCGGCTCGGCCCGGACTTCATTCCGGTGCTCATCGACATGCAGTCGATGGTGATCGCCAATGAAACCGGTTTCCTGCAGAGGGTGATGGAGGAGATCCTGCTTGCGCTCGGTTCCCGCCGGGCGCAACTCCCTCTTCCGGCTCTCTCCACATCCGTCATGCCCGCGAAAGCCCTCTATGACTTCGTCGGCGCACTGACCGCGAGCTTCCCTGCATGCAAACTCATCCTCCTCTTTGACGAATACGAGCTCTTTGAAAGCAAGATCGACGCGGGCATCCTCACCGAGGACGTCCTCAACGTGCTCGCTGGAATCATGGAGCGATACGGCGTCTTCCTCATCTTCACCGGGTCGCAGGACATTGAGGAACGACGGCGCCGTTATTGGAGGATCCTACCCAAATCGATCTATCGCAGGATCAGCTATCTGCAACGGACCGACGCCGTCAACCTGATTCAGCAGCCTGTGGCGGGGAGGGTGGCTTACGATCCGGACGCCATCGAAGCCATCTGCCGGCTGACGGCCGGACAGCCCTTCTACACCCAGTTGATCTGTCAGAATCTGATCGACCATCTGAACGAGAGGCGAACCAACCGGGCCACTCGGTCTGTCGTCTCCGCCGTGGTCGAGGCGGTGGTGGAAAATCCGCCCCCCCAGATGATCTCGTTGTTTGACAGCCTCCCGGCGGACGAGAAGCTCGCGCTCGCTCACCTGGCCGAGCGTCTGTCCGGGCCCGACGATCAGCAACCCGCGGTGGCCCTGGCGCGACAGGCCCGCGGTTCGAAGTACTCCACCAACCTGACTTCGCAGCGGATCGGATCGGCGCTCGAGAGCCTCTTTGGCCGGGAGCTTCTGGACAAGGGGCCGGGGCCGGATCCCGGCTACGCCTTCCGCATGGATCTCTGGCGGCTCTGGATCGCCCGGCGCCACTCGGTCTGGCAGGTCGTGCGCGAGATCTCCTCGGGCCGGGACCCGAACCTGCGCTCCCCGCATCTGTCCAAGCTCGGAAGAATCGCGGCGGTTCTTCTTGGGGGCGCCGCCCTCCTGGTTCTCGGGTTGCTCAGCTTCCAAAACCGGCGGGGCATCGCGCCGGCGTTCTCCTCGAGGTCAATGTCTGCGAAGCAGTCTTCCTCAGATACGGGACGGACGGCGCACGTCGCGGCGACCAGGACGCCTCTGGTCTATGGCCATTGGGTGCGATGGGCTCAAGCCGATTCGGCTTACCCTGCCCGTAGCGGGCAGGGGGTCGTCTACGACCCAGGCGGCCACCGGATGATTGCGTTCGGTGGCGGTTTTCAGCGGCGGAAATGGAACGACGATGTGTGGCAGCTCGCGTTGTCCCAACACGGGGTTTGGACGAGGGTTCATCCGCTGGGAACTCCGCCGACCGCCACCGAGTGCATCTGGCCGGTACAGGATTCCGCCCGGAATCGATTGCTGACCTTTGGCGGGGCGGATCGTTCCGGCGTCCGTCACAACGAGACGTGGGCCCTTCTGCTCGACGGACCTCCTCGCTGGGAGCTGCTGAGCCCGGCTGGGCCCTATCCACCCCCGCGCGCGAGCCACGTGGCGGTGCTCGACCCGCGGCGGTATCGTATGATCGTCTTCGGCGGGTTCGATTGGGCCGCGGACAAGGATGTTATGAACGACGTCTGGTCCTTGTCGTTGGCTGGCGGTCCCCGGTGGATCCAACTCTCGCCCGCCGGCGATCCGCCCTGGCCGCGCTCCGACTTCGCCGGTGATTACGATCCGGTTCGCGATCAGATCATCTACTTCGGAGGCAACTACCGGCCGGATGGTTCCTTTCACTTGCAATACACCAACGAGGTCTGGGCGCTTTCCCTTCATGAACCCATCACCTGGACTCAGCTCCATCCTTCTGGACCGCCGCCGACCCCGCGCAAGGGTCACAACTTCGTCTTTGACGCCGGCAATGACCGGATGATCCTGTTCGGCGGCCAGGACTCGACCGGCTTCTGTAATGACGTCTGGCAGCTCACCCTCTCCGGAAGTCCGGCCTGGCGACAGCTTGATCCGCACGGGCCGCTTCCCGCCCCTCGTCAGAACGCGGGGATGATCTACGATCCGCCGGACAAGGTGATGGTTCTCTCCGGGGGAGAGCTGGATGCCCAACGATTCCATGAAACCTGGGCGTTGACCCTGACCCCGGACCAACCTGCGCCTGCCTCTGGCCAGGCGGACACGAGTCGAGCGGACTCCCGAGCGGAGAGAAGACGGCCATGAACCGCGCCGGAAAGCGACAGCCATGATCGGCACCGGGAAGCAGCGACCATGATCGGAGCGGAGAAGCAGCGTCCATGATCGGCACTGTGATCGACGGCGAGTACCGCGTCCTCTCCTGTCTCGGCGCGGGAGGCAGTGGCACGGCCTACCTCTGCGAGGAGATCTCCCTCGAGCGTACCGTCGTCTTGAAGATGCTCACGTCGAAGACGCTGAGCGCGGCCGCAATCGAGGCGTTCCTGGCGGAGGGACGAACCCTGGCCTCGCTCAACCACCCCAATGTCGTCGTCATCCACCGGCTCGGCCTTCACGACGGCACGCCCTACATCGTGATGGAACACATCACGGGCCCCACCCTGCGGGGTTTCCAGACAGCCCAGCGGCCGAGCCTACCGGCGGCCTTGACCGTCATGGCCCAGGTGGCGGGGGGCCTGGCCGCGATCCACCGCAAGGGGATCGTTCACCGCGACCTCTCGGCCAACAACGTGATGATCACGCGGGATGGGGTGGCGAAGATTCTCGACCTCGGCCTTTCTCGAAGCGTGCTCCCGCGGGGCACAGCGGAGGACGAAACGGCGCCGGCCGGGACGATTCCCTACCTGGCGCCAGAGGTGATTCAGGGCGCCCCAGCGACCTTCGCCAGCGACGCCTTCTCCTTTGGCATCCTCCTCTATGAGACGCTGGCCGGCGCGCATCCCTTCGGCGGAGACCACTACCTGTCCATGCTGGCCAACATCGTCCACGCCGAGTCGGCGCCGATCGAGGTCCACCGCAGCGATCTCCCGTCCGAGCTTCGGAGCCTGGTATCAGCCTGTCTCCGCAAGGACCCGAGGGCACGGCTCCAGGACATGAAGCACGTCGCGGAGACACTCCGGAGGGTGATCGCGACGCTCGATCCGGGGGTGGTTTCCGGCCCGGTCGAACCCTTCTTGCCCGCGCGGCGCTTTCCCGCAAGCTCCAATCCGTACCTCAACCGGGTGATGATCCAGCGGCCGGAAGACTTTTTCGGCCGCACCCAGGAGATCCGCCGCATCTTCACCCGACTCAACATCAATCCCCCCGGATCCATGGCCATCGTGGGCGACCGGCGGATCGGGAAGTCGTCGCTCCTCAATTACGTCCAACTCCCGGCGATTCGGGAACGCCATCTGGCCAGGCCGGAACGATTCATCATGATCTTCGTCGACTTCCAGGAGCGGAGGGGGCTTGCCCTCACCTCGTTCATCCAGCTTCTGTTGGATGGCGCCGGCATGGAGCTTCGGGGCCGGATCGACATTTCCGACTGTCCGCCCGACCTGGACGGAGTCAAGACGCTGGTGCAGCGTCTCGACCGGGCCGGTTACAAGCTGGCCCTCATCCTCGACGAGTTCGAGGCCATCACCCAGAATCGGGAGTTCAACCTCGAGTTTTATTCATTCCTGCGCTACCTGGCCAACCATTTCAACGTCGCCTACCTCACTTCTTCGACCAGGGACCTGCAGGTTCTCTGTCACACGCGGGAGATCGCCGACTCGCCGTTCTTCAACATCTTCACTCCGATGCAGCTCTCTGCGTTCAAGCGCGAGGAGGCGCTGGAGCTGATCAGCGTCCCATCCGAGAGCGTGGGGAAGCCCCTGGCCCGTTACGCGGAAGAGCTTCTGGACCTGGCCGGGATGTTCCCCTTCTTCCTCCAGATCGCATGCTCCCATGCCATCGAGTTTCTGGAGGAGCAGCCCGGCCGGAAGGAGCTCGACCTGCCGGACGTCGCGCGACGTTTTCTCCAGGAGGCCGGCCCGCACTTCCAGCACATTTGGGAGAACCTGGAACCGTATGAGCGTGCGGTGGTGAGCCGTCTGGCCCGGCGCAGCGAGGTTCCGGGCAGCCTGAAGGACGTGCTCGAGGAGCTTGGTCGGAGGCAGTACGTCCTCTTGGACGCGAGCCGCCCCCGGCTCTTCAGCTCGTGCTTCCAGAAGTTCGTGCGCACGCGGCCCGACGCCCTGCACCGGAGATTCCTGGTGAAGCGACTCTTCGGCCGATCCTGAATAATGGGTTCTAGCGGAACAGAGACCGGACGCGTCCCCAGGTCATGGAGCGCACCGCAGTCGGCTCGTCGACAATCAGACAGTACGCCAGGTCGGCCGGAATGCCGTAGCTCCAGTTGCAGAGCGATCCCGGGGTCCAGCGCGGATAGCCCTGGAAGGCGTCGTCCACGTACAGCTCACAACCGGTCACCACGTTGGCGCTCGTGATCACAAGTCCGGCCCAGCCGTGCTGGTCGTAGCTCCAGTTCTCCACCGCGTACCCCCCGATCGACATCGGCGATGCGATCGTGACCGCGTTGGGCAACTGGGCCGTCACCTTGCGCACATACCAGAACGGCGGACCGCTGTTCTGCACGACTTCGACCTGCAGGGCGCTCCACGGGATCTCGAAATGGATCGAAGGCGTCATGGCGGGCGGGCAGGCCTGGTTGTAGAAATTGACGACCAGTCCTTGCGGATCCCACCACGAGGCGCAATCCCACTCCGAGACGTAAAGGATGACCTGCCTGATCAGTTTGCCATTCAGGTTGCGCGGGATGTCGTCCGCCATCTCGGTTTGGTAGTAGCTCATGGCGTTGTATGCCCACCACCGGTCTTCACCCGGCTGCTGGCAGTAGAACGGGTCGCGCTCTCCTGCCCAGCGCGCGGCCGAAGCAACCGGGCCCATGTTCCTCGCCTGGCCGGCGGCGGCGAGAAGCAGGAGCGAGAACGCAAGAGCGATGGTTTTCATGGGCTGTCCCTCCTCGTTTGGACCAGAGACCCGTTCCGTCACCAGCGCGGCTGCGACGTCCGCGACCTCAGCTACCCGGTTTCCTCTACGCCGGAGCCCGGCCTGGTGCCGGACAGAAAATGATCCGGGGTTGGCAATCCGCTCCGGTCAAACGAAGATCGCTCGCGGGATTCGGTCGCCCTTGGCGTATAGGTCCCGCCGCCGCTTGTCGATCTACCAGGCCTCACGTCCCGCCGATGCGGTCCTCGGCCTGCTTCTGCAACCTCTCCAGCTCACCCGGGTCCTGGCCCACACGATCGGGCGGGACCTTTGCCTCCGCGAAGCGCAGCGTCTCCAAGCAGCCCTTGGCGTCTCCCTCCTCGAGCTGGGTCCGCGCCAAGGACAGGAGAGCATCGAGGTAGTTGCGGCACATGCCCTGGGAGTCGGGATCCATGGGTACGTTCGGATCTGCGACCCCGCCGTAGCGCACCTCTTCGAGAAGTTGGGAGCGAAGGTGCTCCAGGTCACGAGCCCGCGGGTCGGTCGAGGGCACGACGCGGGCGGCCATCCCGTCCAGACGAAGGTACGGTTGAAGCCACTGAAGCTGCCACGTAGGCACCGTGTTGGCGATGTAGAGGGGACGCGTGCCCGAGCACCGGAGAAGATCGAGGACCACGAAATCCTGCGCCAGCACCCGCCCGCCCAGCTTGACCCGGATCGAGTCCGGCGGGGTGAATGAGGCTGGAAGCCCGGCCCGCATGCTCGCCCCCACCGGGATCGCCACCATCGTGTCCGGGAGGTTGGCCACGAACTCTCTGCGTCCGGGCGGCCGCTCCGTCCCGGCCAGCTCCCGCCGCCAGACCTTCGCGGCGTACTCGTCGAGGTTCGACAGCGAGAGGTTGACCACGCCGACGTCTCGGCGCACACCCTCCGCCTCCTGCAGGTACCAGAGCGGGAAGGTATCGTTGTCGCCGTTGGTGATCAGGATGGCCCGCGGCGGCAGCGTCGCGAGCACGTCCCGTGCCGTGTTCTCGGCGAAACGGAAGCGTGAAAGGTCGCACGCCCGATGATTGGCCACCCAAGAGCTGACCGGGGTGATCACGAAAGCGGCTCCGAGGAGCACCGGCCACACCCGCGATCGCCGCGCTGATCGGGCGGCGAGAAGCGCGGTCGTCCGCCGGAAGCACGCCGCCATTCCGGCTGCTGCGAGCGGAGTGAAGAGAACCAGCGAGGGAAGGTAGTGCCGGTCCATGCCCCGAAAGTAGTGCGCGGGCAGGTTGAAATAGACGACCGCTCCCAGGCTGGAGCAGAGGAAGAGCGCCAGCACCCCGAGGAGGCGGCGCCGGTCGGCTCGGGTATGCAGGACCCAGCCGGTCACGATCAGTGCCGCAGGCAGCAGGGCAAATGGGATCCGGCCGAAGCTCGGAAGCACGTTCTTCACGAAGAACTGCGCATAGTCCGCGAGCTGCACCCGCAGCAGGTCGGCCTGCCGGGGCAGGATCCGAAGGAGAAACCCGCCTCCCATCTGCTGCATCGACACGTAGGACCAGAGGCGCGCCAGGTTCCGGGGCTCGCCGATGTCGAGGGCCGGGCCGCGCCGTGAAAGCGGGATCAGAAGGAGCTGCAGGGCGAGCGGAATGGCGAGCCCCGCCGCCATGACGCCCCAGTTTTTCGGTCGCCGCCATACGGAGGCACGGCGCAAGGCGATCCAGAGGACCGCTCCGGGAAGGAGGAGGGAGTTCGTGCGGTGCACGCTGAAGTCAAGCCCGAGGAGGAGAAAGATCGCAAAGATCCGCCCCGGCCTGTCGGAATCCGCCGCGCACCGCCACCAGGACAGGGACGCCGCCAGAATCAGCGCCGTGAAGCACGCGGTCAGGATGTAGGGCTTGAACTGCACGGCGTGCGTCCAGATCGAGAGGCTGAAGGCGAGGGCCAGCCCGCCCAGAACGCCCGCAGCTACTTCGGGCCTTCCCGCCGGCCTGCCCTCGGGCGTGGCCAGGTCGATGGACAGCCGGGTCACGAGGGCCGCCGTGATCGCGGCGAGCAGGGATGCGCCCAGGTTCAGCCGGAACGCCACCGGGTGAGCGAAGGGGATGTGGGCCACGAGCCAGCCGTAGAGCGTGAGCAGAAGTGATCCGGGAGGCGGCGTGACGCCGAGAGTCCAGGCCGCCAGCGAGTACTGGCTTCCTTCCCACCAGGTGATCGAGCGCGCGGCCGTGGTTGCGTAGACCACGAAGGCGCCGAGGCCGAGCGCGAGCGAAAAGAGGCCTGCTGCTCCGGTGGCTCGCCGCGGGGTTCGGACAGGCGCCATGTTTTCCCCCTTGTGGATACTGAACCCGCCCCAGCGTACGTGACCCGCGCTACCAACGCCACAGCTGCGCCGCGGGGCTCGCTGCGGACGATGCGCCATGTTCTCCTGTCCGCAAACTCCTGCGAGCGGCGGCTGAGGGCACGTGGACGCATCGAGGGTAGGGGGTGCCGCCTGAGAAGGCTGAACACCTCTGCCCGCTGGAAGGCAGCGGCGCACGAAAGGCTCCGAAGGCGGACTCGGCGGGCATACTGGCTTGCGAAGACTTCGTCCGTATTCCGCGGGGCGCCGGCGAGCTGACGCCGGTGAAAGGCAAGAGGGCCGGTGAAGAACCAGACACTTCTGAGCGCAGCCGTGTTGGCTCTCGGGTTGGCGTTGGCGGGGCTTTTCATCGGTCGCGGCGTGATGCAGGGCCGCACCGCCGATTCTTGAAAGTGGGAGAGTCGCCCAGGCCCGCTGGGAAGGCCGCCGGTTTCGAGGGAGATCCGGGACCTCATCGGCCGCATGTTGCAGGCCAATCTGCATGTCGCAGCCTGGACGAGACAGCAGGTCATCGAGACATTCCCGTCGGCCGGAGAAACAGCGTCTGGTCTGCCGGAACTGGACCGACTATCATTGGATGTGCGGGATCCGGTGATCGCTTGGACCCGCGTTCTGGCCGGTTTCACGGTCGGATGGGGTTTGTAGGATGGGCAGGTACTGTAGCGGGAATCGCGATGGAGCCACCGAATGACGCGACTCCGTTCCTTGCCAGGAAGCGCAAACAGGCCAGCCAGGTATTGGCTCCTGCTGGTCTGTGGGGTCGCATTCTCGGCCTTCCAGGCCCGCGCCGCGGGATCGCCTCCGCCAGTCACGCAGGCAGCACGTTCAAGCCAGGCGACCGGCGGGGCGCCGCGAGTTCGCTCCGACCGGTCGTTGTCCGGCAACGCGCCGCGCCAGGTGCTGATTCTCTACGCCGGGGATCGACTCCTCTCCTCGAACACGCTGTTCGACGAGAGTCTTCGGCTCGCCTTCGCCCAAGGTGCCCGGGAGTCGCTGCAGTGTGACGGCGAGTTCCTCGATGAGGTGCGTTTCCCCGACGGCTACCAGGAGCGAATGCGCGATCTGTTGCGCGCGAAGTACGCCGGTCATCCGCCCGACGTCATCGTGGCCGTCGGATCATCCAGCCTGGCGTTTTGCCTGAGGCACCGTTCCGACGCGTTCCCCGGTGTTGAAGTCCCGATCGTCTTCGCAGTTTCGGGCGGGGATAGCGCGGCCTCCCGGAACCACAGTGTCACCGGGGTGCTCTCCAGCTTTGACGGTCCCGCGACCTTGCGTCTGGCCCTGCGCCTCCATCCCCACACCCGGCAGGTCTTCGTGATCACGTCCGCGCGACCTGATTCGGCTGACGGCGGCCCGGAGACGATGTTGCTGAGCTCCACCTTGCACGAGGCTCCGGGCGCGCCGATTCCCTTCCCTCGACTTTCAGCGCAGCCGCTTTCCGCGCTCCTGGACACGCTGCGCCGGCTCCCCGAGAACAGCCTTGTGATCGACCTGTCGGATCCCAAGAACGCCGCAAGGCAGGGAATCCCGCTCGAGGTGGTCTCACGGCGGATTTCGGAAGCTTCGACCGCCCCCGTCTACGGCACGTTCGATCCGCTCGCCGGAGAAGGGTTCGTGGGCGCGGTGACGACGCCGCTGGAAACGGTCGGTTGGGCCACCGGCGCGATGGTCCTGAAAGTTCTCTCGCGATCGGACGCCGAGGCGCTGCCGGCCGTCGAGATGTTGGCCGCGAAGCCTCTGATCGACTGGCGCCAGCTCCGCCGCTGGGCCGGCTTGCGCCAACTCCCGCCCGACAGCGTCGTGCGCTTCCGGCCCCCCTCGTTCTGGAGGCAACACCTGCTGCTCGTCGTAACCACCAGCGTTCTCTTTCTGCTCCAGAGCGGCCTGATCCTCTCCCTCGTCCTGCAAAGCCGGCGTCGTCATCGCGCGGAAATCGAGGTGCGCCGCCGGCGCGAGGAGCTGGCCCACATGACGCGAGTCGCCACCATGGGGGAGCTTACGGCGTCTCTCGCCCACGAGATCAACCAGCCGCTGACCGCCATTCTCAGCAACGCGCAGGCCGCTCAGCGCCTGCTCAGCAGCGGTTCCTGCCAGCTCGACGAAATCAGCGAGATCCTGACGGACATCGCGGCGGATGACCAGCGCGCGGGCGAGGTGATCCGCCGCATGCGCGCGTTGATCCGGAAGGGGGAGTTCAGCCCGACCGAGTTGGAAGTGAACGATCTGGTCGACGAAGTGATCGGACTCTTGCGCGGAGAATTGATCATCCAGAACGTCGCCCTCGCCCTCGATCTGTCCCCGCATCACCTGCCGGTGCACGGAGACCGGGTGCAGCTTCAGCAGGTCCTGCTGAACCTGATGGTCAATGCCATGGACGCCATGAAGGATTCATCCGGCGGCATCCGCCGGCTGGTCGTGCGCACCGCCCCCTCCGGCGACCGGGCGGTCGAGGTGAGCATTCGGGACAGCGGCGTGGGTTTGCCCGCCGACCTGAGCGAGCGGGTCTTCGAGCCGCTCTTTACCACCAAGCCGCAGGGCCTGGGGCTGGGTCTGGCCATCTGCCGATCGATCATCCAGGCCCACGGCGGGCGCATCGGCTCTCGGAACAATGACGATCGGGGCGCGACCTTCTGGTTCACGCTTCCGGTGCTTGAGGAGGCGAAGTCGTGAAAGAGGTCATGAAGGGGGCCGTGTGAGAGGTCGTGAAAGAGGTCGTGAAAGAGATCGTGAAAGCGGAGATGCCGTGCGGGCAATGAGGCCATGAAAGCGGCGAGGTCGTAGTGGCGACCGAACCGACCGTGTTCGTGATCGATGACGAGCCATCGGTCCGGAAGAGTCTGCAGCGGTTGCTGCGGGCCGCCGGCTTTCGCGTCGAGGCCTTTCCTTCGGCCCGCGAGTTCCTTGCCCAGGGCGGAGACAAAGCCTGGGGCTGCCTGGTGCTGGACATCCAGATGCCCGAGGTCAACGGCCTGGAGCTCCAGCAACTCCTCGGCGAAAAGGAGTGCGCCCTTCCCATCATCTTCATCACCGGCCACGGAGACGTCCCGACCAGCGTGCGCGCCATGAAGGCCGGCGCCATCGACTTTCTCTCGAAGCCGTTCGATCAGAAGGACCTCCTCGAGGCGGTGAACCGCGCCCTGGTCAAGGCCCGGCGCGAGACCGGAGAACAGGAGGCGGCGCACGGGGCGAGGGCCCGGCTGGCGATGCTGACACCGCGGGAGCACGAGGTGCTGCTTCAGGTGATTGCGGGGAGGATGAACAAGCAGATCGCTGCTGACCTCGGGACCGCCGAGAAGACGATCAAGGTGCATCGTGGCCGGGTCATGCACAAGATGGGCGTCCAATCGGTCGCCGATCTCGTCCGCCTCTGTGAAAAGGCCGGCATTAGAGTCGGTTGATGCCGGGGCCCCCCTGAGTGTCAATCTCACGGCTTTGCGACGGCCGGCGGCACCAAGGTCTCATATCGCATTCCCCTCCCACGGTCCATAGTGGCCTTGTGAACCGGACCATCTTAACAATCGTGGTCGATGACGATCCCTCCGTTTGCAAGGCGCTGCGGCGGCTTCTGCGGTCAGCCCGGATGGAGGTGGAAGCCTATGCCTCCGGCGAGAGCTTCCTGGCCGCCGTCCTTCCCCGCGAACCCGACTGTCTGATCCTCGATATCCGCATGCCGGGCATGACCGGTCCGGAGCTCCGGGACCGGCTCCAGGCCTCGGGCCGGCAGATCCCGATCGTCTTCATCACGGCCCACGCGGAGGACGAGGAAATTGCCGCCGGCAAGTCGGCCATCGTCCTGCACAAGCCTTTCGACGATCAGGCGCTGCTGGCCGCGATCGAGCAGACGGTCGGCGCCTAGCTGGCCCGCATTATTGATCCCGCGTCGACGCGCGGCCGGTCCTCCCTGGAACCTCACAAGCCCTCAACGATGCTGTTGATTCAGCCCGGCTCAGTCTTTCCGGGCTGCGCGGACCGCGCCGAGAGTACGACCAAAGGCCAATGGGGCACGCGGCTCCGACTTGCGAGGATGTCTACAGGGCTGCAAGGGGGCAAGTTGCCGTCGGGCGCGCGCCCGGAGGTTTCATGCCTCCCCCGGTGCGCCAGGAGGTCTCATGCATATACATCTCGTGTGTCCTCGGTTCCCCGACTCGCTCTGGAGTTTCCATGGAATCCAGAAACTCGTCGGGGTGGACTCAGCGCAGTCCCCGATCGGCCTCGCGACCATCGCGGCCCTCACTCCACCGGAGATCGAGGTCTCGCTGCTGGATGAGAACATCGAGGCCGTAGACTTCGGGGTGAAATGCGACGTCGTGGCGATTTCCTGCTTCAACGTGCAATGGGCGCGGGCGCTGGAACTGGCCGCCGAGTTCCGCCGCCGCGGTCGACTCGTCGTGATCGGCGGGCCGTATCCGACCCTGTGTCCCGAGCGGTTCGAAAACGCCGCCGACGTCATCTTCGTCGGAGAGGCCGAGTACACCTGGCCGCGGTTCTGCCGGGACCTCCTCGACGGCACCCGGCCTGCCCCGGTGTACACCCAGGAACGGGGACGAGTGAAACTCACCGACTCGCCGGTCCCGCGTTACGAGCTGCTGGCGAAAGGACGCTATCTCTATTACTACGTCCAGACCACCCGCGGCTGCCCGTTCCAATGCGAGTTCTGCGACATCATCATCACCGATGGCCGTGTTCCCCGCACCAAGAGCGTGGCTCAGGTGATGAACGAGATCGAGACGATCCACCGGCTCGGGGGGGAGTACATCTCCTTCTCCGATGCCAATCTGATCGCGAACCCCCGGTATGCGGAGCAGCTTCTCACGGCCCTGAGAGAATTCGGCGTGCAGAACGGCTACCCGATCCGCTTTTCCGCCGAGCTGACGCTCAACATCGCCTCCCAGCCGCGGCTTCTCGAGCTTCTGCGGGACTGCAACTTCGAAAGCGTCTTCATCGGCGTCGAGTCGCCGCGTGCCGCCAGCCTGCTTGAGACGAAGAAGTCGCAGAACCTCCGCGGCCCGCTGCTCGAGAACATTCGCCGGGTGCAGTCGTACAACCTGATCGTGATCGCCGGGATGATCGTCGGCTTCGACAGCGACGATACCGGCATCTTCCAGGACACGTTTGATTTCCTGCAGGAGGCCGGGATCCCGTTCACGACGGCCGGGGTGTTGTTCGCCATCGAGCATACGCCGCTTTACGCGCGGATGGAACGGGAGGGGCGCCTGCGACCGTTTGACGTGACCAGGGCGCAGGTCCACGGCAGCGCCGATCTGAACTTCATCCCCAAGCAGATGACCTCGGAAGAGCTGCTGCACGGATACCGGTGGATGATCCAGGCCCTCTACCGCTACGATGCGTACGGCGATCGTCTGGTCAAGGCCCTCGAGTCGTTCACGGCAGCGCCGGAGATGGCGCAGCGGTCGTGGAAGCGTCTTTCCGGCGGGAATCTGGGCAGGACGGCCCGCATTCTCTCGTACTTCTTGCTCACCAGGGACCAGGCGCGGAGGAAGTTCTTCGTCAAGACCCTGTGGCGGGTGATGCGGCACGAGCCTTCGGTGCAGAAGCTGTTCGTGGCGGTCTCGTACATGACCGTGCACAAGCACTTCCACGAGTACGTGCAGGCGACCCATGGGGACGTGGAGTCGACCGGGTTTGTGTCGCCGTACGCGGGCCGGACGATGGCGCTGGCGTTGCCGGAGCCGTCCGTTCCCCAGGCGGAAGGCGTCACGGCGAATTCGGCGGTCTGAGGAGAGATGCCGGTGGCCTCGATCTCGGCCACGACGGCGCGGTTGTCTTCGGTCAGCGTGAAGTCGGATCGTTGCGCCTGAGCGCGCTGCACGAACAGCTCGACCCCGTCCCTCTCCGGTTCCAGGTTGACGAGCTGCTCCGGCAGCAGTATAACTCCGTTGGATCTCACCGAGTTCGCATGCGGGGGCGACCTCAAGTCGACCACATCGGCCCGTACGACGTGGTCCGGATCGCAAGATCCAAGTCATTGGGTCATTGTGGACGATGACCGAACAATCGTTCGCACGATTCGGGAAACAACGCCGAAGTCCTGGCGGGAATCACCGATGAACGCGAGTCGTCGAGACGGCCCGCCGGGACCTGGTCGGTCGGTTCCGGCGGCGAGGAATTCACAGGCATGGCAGAAGATACCGCTTCGCAAACCACCGGCGGTACTCCGACCGGTGCGCGATCATTACCGGACGGGCAATCGGCCCGGAGGCCGGTCTTCTCGATCGTGGGGATCGGCGCTTCGGCAGGTGGCCTGGAAGCGCTGAAGGAGTTCTTCGGCGCCCTGCCCCCGGACAGCGGCATGGCCTTCGTGGTCGTTCAGCACCTGGATCCGAGCCACAAGAGCCACATGGCGGAGATACTGGACAAATGCACGACGATGAACGTCGTGCAGGCCGAGGACGGCATGGCTGTCCAGCCGAACGCGGTCTTCACCAACCCGGCGGGCAAGACTCTGAGGATCCGCGACGGCCGGTTTGGCCTGGGCGGCACCACACGAGGCCACGTCGAAGGAGCCATCGACCATTTCATGACTTCTTTGGCCGACAACCTGGGCCCCAGGGCCATCTTCGTCATCCTCTCAGGCGGCAGCGGATCCGACGGCCTGCGGGGCGTCCGGGCGGTCCGCACCGCCGGCGGGCTTTGTATCGCGCAGGAACCGAGCACAGCGCAGTTTCCGTCGATGCCACAGGCCGCGATCGACACCGGGCTGGTGGACTTTGTCCTCCGGCCCGCGGAGATGCCCGCGGCACTGATGGAGTTCGAGACGCGCCCGCAGGTCCGCGAGGGCATGCCGGAGGAGGACGCGGTCGAAGGGGCCTCGGGCGATCTGGACGCCGTCCTCAGGCTGCTGCGCGTCCGCACCAAGGGAGATTTCCGGTCCTATAAACGACCGACGATCTTGCGCCGCATCCAGCGAAGGATGGGTGTCCGGCACGTCGAAACCATGGGTGACTACGTCAAACTGCTCCAGAAGGACCCGGTCGAGCTCACGCAACTGGCCAAGGACATGCTGATCGGGGTCAGCTCGTTCTTCCGGGATGCCCCGGCATTGGAGGCGCTGAAGAAAGGGGTCCTCGTGCCCCTGGTGGAAGGCCGGTCGGACGATCAGCCGCTGCGCGTGTGGGTTCCGGGCTGCGCCACCGGCGAGGAAGCCTATTCCATTGCCATGCTGCTGCTCGAGGCCAGGACAGATGCCGCCAAGACCTTCAGTATTCAAGTCTTCGCGACCGACGTTGATGACCACGCTCTGGACGTGGCCCGGGCCGGAGTCTATCCCCCGAGCATTGCCGGTGACGTTCCGGCCTCACGGCTGGAGGCGTTCTTCACCAGGCAGGACCAGACCTACCGGGTCGACAAGGATCTTCGCGAGGCGGTGGTCTTCTCCCGGCACAACCTGCTGACCGATCCGCCATTTTCCAAGCTCGATTTGATCAGTTGCTGCAACGTCATGATCTACTTCGACGCGGCGGCTCAAAAGAAGGTCCTCACCCTGTTCAGCTTCGGGCTGAAGGTCGGCGGGTGCCTGCTCTTGGGCAGGTCCGAAGGCATCGCCGGGATGGAGGATCTCTTCGAGCCGGTCGACAAACAGAATCGCCTGTATCGGTTGATGCGGTCCAACCGGCGGGCGGCCGGGGAGTTTCCGCTTTACCCCGGCGGCAGGCAGCCAGGCGGAATGGAGCGAGAGCGGCCCCAGGTCAATGGGGCCTTGATCCAGGCGAACTTGGAGGTGTTGCTGCGGCACTTCGACGCCAGCGTCGTGCTGGTTGATCCCGAGGGCAAGATCCTGCATTTTCACGGCCGGACCCAGAAATATCTTAGCCATCCGACCAGCCCGGCCAGCCTGAACATCCTCGACATGATCGGCGGATCGCTTGCGGCCAGGTTGCGCAAGGCGATGGGAAGGGCCCTCCAGCAGAATGAGCCGGTTCGTCTCTATCGAGTTCCGTTGCCACAAGATCGCTCCTCGCTGGCCAACCTGACCGTGTCGAGGGTGTCGGACCGCCTCGGCGGCGGAATGCTGCTGGCGATCGTCTTCGAGGACGGGCGGAGGAGCCCGCCGGTGGGCGGCGAGTCCGTCGCACCCGAAGGCGAGGCTTTGCTGGTGGAGATGGAGGCAGAAATCAAGGTCCTCCGCAGCGAGCTGCGGTCCAACGCGGAGGGCTTTGACGCGGCCAGCGAGGAACTCAAGGCGGCCAACGAAGAAGTCACGTCCATGAACGAGGAGCTTCAGTCGGCCAACGAGGAACTGGAGGCATCGAAGGAGGAGTTGCAGTCGCTCAACGAGGAGCTGATCACGGTCAACAACGAGCTTACCGAGAAGGTGGGCGAGTTGACGGAGAGCAACGACGACCTCGCCAATCTGCTGGTGGCCACGGAGATCGCCACTGTTTTCCTGGACGGCCGATTGCGGATCAAGCGCTTCACGGCCGGCGCGACTTCGCTCTTGAACCTGATCGGCACGGATCTTGGTCGCCCGGTCGGCGACATCACCCAGAACTTCACGGGCATCGATCTCGCCGCCGAATCGATGGAAGTTCTGAAAAGCCTCTCACAACGGGAGATCGAGGTGGAGAGCCGGGCCGGAGAGTAGTACACGGTCCGGATCCTGCCGTATCGCACGCTGGACGATCGGATTGACGGAGTCGTCATCACCTTTTTTGGCGCCTCTCGATTTCCCGTGGAATCAAGCTCATAGGATGATTTGCGCCCAGGGGTCATGATCGAGAGAGCACCGTTGGTAGATCTTCAGTTTGAAGTACTCGGGATCCCGGAACCCATGAGCGCGGCGGCGTATCTGGCCGATAATGCCGTTGATCGACTCGACCAGCCCCATCTTGATTCCGTGCTCGAACCCACCCATCAACTTGTCCAGGTTGTCGCGGATACGGTAGCCGATCTTTACCAGCGGCCGCAGCCGGCTGTAGATGGCCATGTGGCACCAGGTGAGAAGTGCATTGCGGAGCGCTCCCAGACGGACCCACGGGTAGTGGAAGATCCCGCGGAGATTCTCCTTCAAGAGGTAAGCCCGCTCCAGCTGGCGGTTGCGCGTGAGCAATCGCCCGAGGAGACGTTTGGACGAGAGATCAAGGGCCTCCCGCGCCATGAGCAGCATCCACTTCTTCACCTTGAGGGTTCGTCCGAGATCATCCTTCGGTGCGGCCCCGAAAGTCTCGCGCCGGATCTCGTCCACCGCCTCGTTCACCCACTTGATGATGTGGAACCGGTCGAGCAAGTGAATGGCGTGGGGAACGGCGCGATCAATCGCGTTGCGATAGGCCTGGCTCAGATCACTCACCACCCCGATGATCTTCCGCCGGCCTTTCGGCCCGAGCTCCCGGAAGAAGGCCAGCAGCGTCTCCTCCTTCTTTCCTTCACCGATCCACACCACCTTGCCCGTTTCCAGGTCCGTCACCACCGTGAAGTAGACATGTCCGCCGGTCCGGGAGACCTCGTCCACTCCGATCCAGCGCAAGCCGTCCAGAGAGGGAGCGGGCCCTCCCAGCGCCAGCTCGATCGACTCCTTGTCCAACCGCGCCACCGTGTCCCAGGAAAGCCTCGCCATGCGCGCGACCTCCGAGATCGCCAGGCGACGGCAAAGACCGACGATCAACTCGAAGAAGTGCCGGGTCATCCGGTGGCCGGGAGACTCCCAGGGCATCCGCTCCACCCGGGTCCCACCGCAACAGAACACGCGCCAAGGCGTGTAGACCACCCAGCTCTCGAAGTCGCCCATCGACCGCTCCCGCCAGCGCCGCTCCTCCGCCTCCTGGAACGCCAACTCGCGATGGCTTTTCCCACACTCCGGACACTGGTGCCCCTCACGCAAATCTCGAATCCGGATAAGTTTGATCGGTGGCCGCCCGGCCACGGCCGCCTCCTCGGTCTCGACTTCCACCACCGCAAACCCTTGCAGACCCCAGACGTTTCTGAGAACGTCTCTTTGCTCCTGGCCACCCATCCGTGCCCTCCTTCTTGGACGAAGAAGGCACCATGGAAAACCAGGAGCTTTCTCTTTGGGCTCTTCCGGAAACCGTGTGGCTGAATTCATTGGGTAAACATGGTGGTGCGTGGGTGTAGATCGAGCCCCCCGCAGTGGAAGTAGATGGCCATGCAGAAGCGTTCGGGGTTGCGGAAGCCTCGCGCCATGCTCTTGACTCGCTGGATGCTGGCGTTGAGTCCCTCGGCGGCGGCGTTGGTGATGGGATGTTCGAAGTAGGTGACGATGTTGTTGTAGTGGCTCTTGATCATGCGGGCGACCTGCTTGATCGGTTGGAGCCGGCTGCGAATGGCCCAGCTATACCAGGCGCGGAAGTGGCGATCGGCGGCACCCTGGTACTGGTAATCCCAGAAGCGCATGAACTCCTCCTTGAGGCTCCAGGCTCGGGCCGTCTTCAAGTCGCTCCGTCGAGCCAGGTGGAGGAACTGACGCCACTCACCGAGGGAGAAGGTGTCGGGGTTGCGGAGCCAGTCGTACTTCGTTCCTTTGAGCCAATCCTTGCCCTCGAGCTGAAGAGCCCGGTTCTCGCGGCGCCGAATCTTGTCGACCGCGTCCCCCAGGTGCTTGGCCACATGGAACTTGTCGAAGACGATCTTCGCTTGGCCCCGGGGAAGACTCTCGGTCACCGAACCGATGTAAGGCTCCCACATATCCATGGCCACGCCCTGGACGGCCTGCAGTTGTTCCGGCGTCTGGCTGGTCCAGAAGTCATCCAGGCTTTCCCTGCGTCGGTCCTGGCTCACAAAAAGAACACGAGGCTTCTCCAGGTCGCTGACGACGGTCACGTACTGGTGGCCGCGCCGGAAGGAGGTCTCGTCAATTCCGAGATACGGCACGGGCTCGGCCTGGCGACGAAGGAGTCCGCGGCGGACCGATCGCTCCTGGATCCCCGCCGCTTCGTCCCAGCTCAGCCGCAGCTGTTTTCGCACGGCAGAGAGCGAGGCCTGCTTCATCCAGTCAATGGCCAGGGCTTCGAAGAGGGCGGTGAAGCGCGAACTGTCCTCAGCCCAGGGAACCTGGATCTGCTTGACCCCGTGGGTCGGGCAGTTCAGCCGCGGAACCCGGGCATGGAGGAGGGTCTTGTACTGAAAGGTGTCAAGGTGGCGCCAGATCCGCTCCCGATGATCATGGATGGGCGCTCGCTCCAGGCACTCCGGGCAGACCCACAGCTCCTTCGCGGGAAGCGCAACCCAGACGTGAACCTCTCCCTCGGCCAGCTTCAGCTCCACCTTCTCGACACCCCAAGGATCCATCAAGCCGAGCAGCTTGGCATACAGCGTCTTGTCGTCCATGACCGGTCCTCCATCGGGCCCCCGCAGCCCGACGGAACCGTACCACCGGCCGGATCACTCAACAAATCCGGCCACCCGAAAGCCGGAAGCGCCTCTCTTTGCAACCCTGCTCTCACCAGCACATTCCGGCCCCAAGCCCTTTCAGCACGGAAATTCGAGAGGAGCCCCTTTTTTGACGTGAACCGCCTGAAACAGACCGAGGTCAAGCTCCGGTACGAGAAGGCCTATGCCGAAAGCATTGTGGAAACGGTGCGGCATCCCCTCGTCGTCCTGGACGAGAAACTGCGGGTCACGTCGGCCAACCGGGCCTTCTGCGATATTTCGCAGGTCGAATCGGACCTGGCGACGGGCCGACCGCTCTATGAACTGAGCAACGGGCTATGGGATGTCCCGCACCTGAGAGAGCTGCTGGAGGATGTGATTCCCCGTCAATCCGCATTCCAGGACTTTCGGATGGACTACGAGTTTCCGCAGATCGGCCGCAAGATCATGCTCTTGAGTGGCCGGCGGATTGAACCGGTCGGCGGCGTGCCGGCGCGTCTCCTTCTGGTGATCGAGGATGTCACGCGGCGCGAACGGGATCGCGCGGCGCTCGCGGCGCTCAACCGCGACCTGGAGCAGAGAGTGGCGGACCGCACGGCCCTGGTGATGCATCGCTCGCGACAGCTTCGTTCACTGGCGTCTGAACTGGCGCGCGGCGAACAGCGCGAGCGGGAACGCCTCACGCGAATGCTCCACGACGACCTGCAGCAACTCCTGGTCGGTGCGAAGATCCAATTGGCCACGATGCGATCGAAAGGGGGAAGTGAGTTCTCGCAGGAAGCGGTCGATCTGATGGAGACTCTGCTCAACCAGTCCATGGAGGCCACCCGTTCGCTGACCATGGAGTTGAGCCCCGCGGTCCTCTACGAGGGGGGACTGGACGCCGCCATCCAGTGGCTGGCCCGCCAGAACCAGACCCGGTACGGGGTGACCGTGCAGACGGACATCAACACCAAAGTGGAAAGAGACGAGGAGGGTGTCGCGATCCTGCTTTTTCAGGCGGTCCGCGAGCTTCTCCTCAACGTCGTCAAACACGCGCAGGTCCAGTCGGCCCGAGTCCAGTTGGACCGTGACGCCGATGACCAGGTCCACATCGTGGTCAGTGACGAAGGAGTCGGCTTCGACCCGGCCGGATTCCAGGCCGGCGGGCATTCAGGCACAGGCCTCGGGCTGCTCGGTCTCCGCGAACGGATGGAGCAGATCGGCGGCACGTGTGACATCGACAGCCGTCCCGGACACGGCACTCGCGTCACGCTGGCGGTCAAGGTGGAGCGACCACCGGCTCGACCTGCGACAGTTGCCGCCCGCCAACCGCGGGAGGAGATCGCAGCAGCCGCACTCGGCAGTCCGGGTACGCGGAGCGGGAAGATTCGTTTACTCCTGGCTGATGATTGTGCGACCGTACGTCAGCTGCTGGCAGGGTTCCTGAGCCAGGAGGCGGACATCGAGGTGGCGGCCGAGGCGGTCGACGGGCGTGAGGCGATCACGCTGGCGCGGAAACTCGGTCCCGACGTCATCCTGATGGATTCCAACATGCCGGTGGTCAACGGCTGGGAGGCGACCCTGGAGATCACCTCCGCTCTTCCGGGGATCCGTGTGATTGCGTTGTCCGCGTTTGAGGACGATGCGGCCGCAAGTGCCATGCTCGATGCCGGCGCAGTCGCTTGCGTGACCAAGGGAGGTCCGTCGGAGCAACTACTGGCCGCGATACGTTCGGCAGCAGGCCGTTCGGAAGGTTAGCCTCTCCGAAAGAAAGAGCGGGCCGTACCGTCGCCGGAGAAGCTCGTGTTCGACTGCGAACCGGGCCGGACGTTCAAGCCAGTTGTTTCTGACGCATTGAGGTTAGGGCGTTGAGCGGATCCGACAACCCGCGACTTCACCAGGCGTTGACCTTCCGGGTGGGATGCCGGGACGGCATCGCGACGGAATCCGCGGATCGGAAGCGGACTTGATCTCGACAAGTCTCGGTCTTCCGGAAGAAATTGATGCCGGGCCTGAACTCGTCTATGCTTATACAGAGTTATTTCAACTTGAATCGACACGGGCAGGCACCGGTGGGGCAGGGGCGAGGAAGGGCATTCCAATGGTAGAGCCGACGATGGAACTGGAAGCGCTGACGATGACCGACTCCGGGCTGGCCAGAGCGCAGTCGGAAATGGTGACGGCGATTGTCGATGACGTGCAGCGAATTAGACGGCTCCACGGCAATGCCAGCGTGGCCTCCGTGACCTCGGCGCTCCGGTTGAAGCTTGGACTTCTCGAAACGCTCAACAGTGAACGGCGGTCACGCCGCGCTCTGGCCAGGTCCAGGAGCTGACGCGGCCAGGAGCGGTCCCGATTCCGCTCGCTGCGGGATCGCTTCCGCGAGATACTTCATGATGGCCGCGACGATGGGGTCCGCTTCCAATCCCTCAAAACAGCGCGGTACGCGGCAGGTCTTCTGGAGCTTGTTGAGGCAAGTGATGTTCCGGCAACGCGCACCGGAGATGAAGGTGATGGAGGGGGCGTCCTGCCAGGCAGGCAAGAAACCCGGTTGGCGGGAATCATAACCCGACATCCGGGCCGGAGTCGCGCCGAAGAGACAGACCACGAACGTCCGATTGCGACCGGGAGAACGGACGGAAGAAAAGTACTTTCGAGCTGCCGCCCAATGCAGTGGACCTGTGTCTCCCGACACGAATGCGTCCACCAGGTCAGTCAGGGCCGCGAAGGAGTCTGCCGGCAGCGAGGCGGGCACGATGGTGACCCGGTCCGCCGCCCGTCGCGAAAGGACCGCGAGCAGCCGGTGTCCGACCCCGTGGTCGGTGTGCCCCTCTCCCAGCAGGACGCGCGTGGGGTCAATGGCGACTCCCTCAAGCAGCCGCGCCAGGAGCCCGAAGGGCGGGCGGGTGAAGGGAGAGCCGGTGTCGGGATTGACCAGCACGAGAGGACCCTCTGCATCACCGCGCACAGTCGCAAGAAAGGCCGTAGCCTCGAGGCGCGCCCTCTCGGTCAGCCCCAAACCGACCCCGAGGAGCGGTCTCCGGCGAACGGGGTGGAAACGCCGGCGGAGAACCCGGTGCAAGAAGACATGGGCCTGATAGAGGAAGTGATTCGGCTTCGAGGGCGCCTGCTCGTTGCGCAGGAGCTGCGGCGCGTGTCCGGTAAAGTCGAGGACGGGCAGATCGCGCGGAATGGGATTCCCGTGATGAAAGAAGGGACAGGCGTTCACCACCAGGTCGAATCCTCCGCCCCGGCAGAGGTCGGCAACGTTTTGTAGATCTGATGCGCTGGGCAGCGGGCTCCCGGTATAAAGGGGCTGCAATCGAGTGATCTCAGGGTTGCCCGCGACCAGGCAGACCGCGGATCGGGAAACGGCGTAGTCGATCTCCGCGCTTGGGAAGAAGTCACGCAATGCGGTGACCATGGACTGGTGCATCACGGCGTCACCCAAATGGACGTCGGCCAGAACGAGGATTCGGCGGATGCACCCCAATTGAGAGAGAGCGTGTTCTTCCCGAGCAAAGTAACGCCGTTCCATCGAGCGGCTGGCAATGAAAGGGACAATCGTCGCGTCCAGAAGGCGCGCGCCCGCGCCGGGCAGGCGGTCGGTCAAGCTGCTGGAAAGTCGAAAGAGCGTGCTCTGAAGGGCCAAACCCAGCCAGACCTTTCTCGTGAGCGGACAGCAGATTCTGTCAGGTCGAAACGATCGATCGAACCGCCCAGCCACATGATCTCACGAACCGGTGCAACATCGGATCTTCCGGCAAGCGGTGCCGATCGCCCGGCCCGGTCGTCGGGTGCCGTCCTGCGCCGGTCCATGAGGGAGAGCTTATCAGGCTTACCTCTGGTCCAGAAGCGTATGGAGTGCAGGCAATCGACCCTCGGTTCGGAGAGCCGTTCACACTGAACCCACCCACGCATCTTGAAGCCGTGGATACAGCATGGCGATTCCGCCAACCACCCCCAGCCTCGTCGTTTCCGACCATCGCGTGATCTTCCCGGCTCGTTCGGCGGCCCTTGGCGCTGAGTGGAGATCAGCGCACTCGAAAACGCGACACGCCCAGAGATGCCGCCAGGCGGCGGGCCCGCTCGATCTCACCCGCGGTCATGGTGAAGCCCACCACGCTGGCCTGCACGATGGGAATGTAGGTCTTTGCCCGGGTCAGAAAGTCGAGCAGCGCTTCCCAGAAACGCTCGGGCGACAGCGATCGTCCCGAAGCAGAGGGCAATCGAAAGTGACTTTCGAGCTCGAGCGCGTCCGCCTCAGACTCGCCGGGGAGGACGGTCGGGACGGGCTTTTGTTCCGTCCTCACCGGCTCGAAGGATGTGACCGGACGGCTCAGTTCCACGTAACGCGCGCAATTCGGGGCGTTCAGCGAGACGGACACCTCGTCCACGGCCCCGGCAAGCTCGGGCAGAACGTCCCGTCCATGAATGAGACAGGCATGTCCATTTGTGTTCAACCGCACCCGGCATCCGGCGTCATGAAAGAGGGGAGCGGCCTGCGTGATCAGATCCCACCGGAAGGTCGGCTCTCCGAATCCGCACCAGAATGATCTCCCGGAACGATCCAGGACCTCCGCGAGCCTGCACGGCGGAACGCAGGTCGTCGAGAGTTGGCTCCTCTCCGCCATGCAGGGTGGATCCGCCGAGCCCTTCCCGCTGGTAGCGGATGCAGAAGGAGCAGCGGTTCGTGCAACGGTTGGTGACGTTGAGGTAGAGTCTGGTCGGATCCTCATAGATGTAGGTAGAGTCCATGGGTCAAGTCTACACCGAACCGATCCGCGAAGGGCGAATCAACCCGAGAGGTGCCCGGCTATCATGTCGACGAGCAAGCGCGCCCCCAAGTATTGGCTGAGCGCCTGGCTGCCGGTGGTTCTCGGGGCCGTTGTCATCGTGCTGGAGTCGACGGAATTCATGAGCGCCGAGCACACCAGTGGCCCGCTGCGGTGGCTCTTCGAGGCCGTCTTCGGGCACGTGAACAACGCCCGATGGGAGATCGTGCATCACCTGATCCGCAAGTCCGGGCACTTTCTCGGCTATGGGACCATCGGGTTGGCCTGGCTGCGCGCCTGGTGGATGTCCCTGCCCCGCTATGGTTTCTTCCAGGACGCCTTTCTCGCGCTCCTGGGAACCGCGCTCATGGCGAGCGCCGATGAGTTCCACCAGACCTTCCTGCCAAACCGGACGGGCCGTGCGTTGGACGTGCTGCTGGACTGCTCCGGCGCCGTCACGTTGCAGCTCGTGGTCTATCTCCTTCTGCGGAGGCGCCTGCGCGACCGGCTGGCTCGTGCTGTCTGAGTATCATCTTGTAATAGGTGCCCGCGCGTACGCGGACCGGACCACGGCCATCAGATCGTCGATCGGCGCGTTCTTGCTGATGTAGTCCACGGCGCCGGCCTCGCGCATCCTCTGGCCGAGCTCGCCCTCCTCCTTCGAATGTCCCAGCGCCGGACCCGTCGTCGTCGAGGTCCTCGATGTCGGTGGTCGCGTGGTTCGCCGCCTGCTGGATGGCTTCATGACAGCCGGCCGTCATTCCATCGTCTGGGACGGGCGAGACGATGCGGGCCGTGACGTCGCGTCCGGGGTCCACCTGGCTCGCGTCTCGGCGGCTTCCGGGACGAGGACGGCGAGGATCGTGGTCTTGAAGTGAGATCCGGGCAGGTGAGGCGCCCGGCGGAGCCGGAACGGCGGGAGCGGGCGGGGGAGTCCCGAAGTGTGCCACGGCGGTCCTGGACCGTGCCCCGGTGAGCCATTCCGGTGGACAGGGACGTCCTGAGGACATAGTGTCATGTGGGGATGCTGCTGCCGAGAGGGACATCAGCGACCTTGTGACCCAATAATCCAGGAAAGTCAGGTGACACCTATGGCGATGACTCAGGGAGATGCTGTAACCAACGCCAAATGCCCGGATTGGGGCACGGGGGTGATTCTCTCCATCGGGGCGACTTCAGTCGAAGTCCGGTTCCCGGTGGTCGGCCAGAAGCGTCTTCGGATGGAAGTGCTCGTCCGCTCTTCCGAACCGGCGCCGACCTTCGCCAAGGCGGGCAAGAAAACGGACACCGCGGCTAAACGGACCAAGCAGGCCCGCTGAGAACGCGTCATCGTTGCAGCCCTGAGCCCGAACGAGGACTGAGGACTACGGCCCCCCGCCTTGCGACCCGATCCGCGAATTGCCGCGGGCGATAGATTGCCGGCAGACTGAGGTGAACAGGCGATCTCCTGTCCATCGGGGAAATCCTCCCTGATCACCTTCCGGGACGGCCGCATTCGCCAGGATGAGCCGTGTCGTCGCGGCTCCAGGCTGCGGACGTGCTCAAGACCATGCCGATCCTCGAGGACCAGCCGGAGGCGAACGAAACCAACGTGGATCGTAGGTCATGATCACCGGGCGGCCCGGCCGGCTGATCCGGCCTCAAGTCTGGCCCGAAGTTCTCGCTTGTCGGTCCTTGCGAGCTCCGCTCGCAGCCATCGCCCCGCAGCCCGGTTCTTCCGCTGGAGATCTTCCGGGTCGCGGACGTAGGAGAGCCGGGTGAATCTCCGCATCACGGCCGGCGGCAGCTCGTAGTGCACGTAGCGGGAACCGAAGTCGTAGTGCAACGGAGCATAGCGCATCCGTAGCACCTCGAGCAGCGTGTCCAGGATCACCCTGCGGTAGTTGTCGATCGCCTCGATGTCGTTTCCGCGCTGGATCTCCTTTTGGACGAAGCAGCCAAACATTCGATGGCGCAGGGACAGCCGCTCCCGGCGGGCCTGGATCCGGTTCAAGAAAGCGGGGCCGTCGATCGGGCGGGCGACGCCGACCTTCGATTTGTCAAACAAGAACACCGGTGGACCGTGCACCGCCGGGTCGAGGTACTTGTCCTCGGCGCTGTGCTTGAACACCGCCAGATCGACGATCAGATACGGGCTGGCGCCGCGCAGGCGATAGAAAGCCTGCTGATAATTGTGTTCCGCGGGAAAGGGAATGGACACCTTGAGCTCGATCGGCGAGAGCGCGACCAGGGCGCGTTCGACGGCGGGGAACACCTCGTGCACCCGTGGATCGTCGGCGTCGGCATTCAGATCGATGTCGGACCAGCGGTCGATCCGGCCCCAGCTCGCGGCTCCGGCTTCCCACAGCGCGTGCACGAAATCCAGCGGCCGCAGCGCCTGGGTGATCGCCTGGGTCACATCCGTTCGCTGCGGCGTGTGTTTCCTCACCATGGCGCGCATTGTGGATGAATTTGGAAAGTGCGGCAACCGTTCTCATAGGGTCGTGAAGCGCAGGCAGGGGTCCTTCCCAACCCGGCGCGGGACCGATCACCATTCGATTCGCCTTGCCTCAGGCCGGCCTGGTCCGTCTGCGGGAGAATGGTGCCAGCCTGAGGAGTCGCCCCATCGTCGTGCGATGACAGCGAAGCCTGTGCCGTCTCTTGACTCGTCCCTGATGTGAGAGCAGCCTGGATGGGCCGAAGCCCGGCGACCTCCCGCCGTCGTGGTCTGGTCGGCGTTATGGCTTGTACGTCCTCGGAGCAACGCTTCAAGGAGGCGTCCATGCTGGCGATCAAGTCCTCGATCGTATGTCGATCCGTAGTCACATTGGTCATGCGTACGGTAGGTCGATCCAGAAACAACCGGGTCATGCGTGTGCTGCCGGTTGTCTTCCTCGTCGGGAGCGCCGTTTCGGCCGATTCTCCGGCGAGAGCAGAGCTCCTCATGGCGGCTCCGTTCCTTTCCTATGACGCGGGAGGTGGACCCTGTTCCGTCGCCGTCGGAGACTTGAACGGGGACGGGAAGCCGGATCTGGCGGTGGCAAACAACAGCGACAGCACGGTGTCGATTCTCCTGGGCAACGGGGACGGGACATTCGGGGAGAAACACGACTTCCCGACGGGGAGCGGTCCCTATTCCGTGTCCATCGGGGATTTGAACGGGGACGGGAAGCCGGATCTGGCGGTGGCGAACAACGGCGACAACACGGTTTCGATTCTCCCGGGCAACGGGGACGGGACATTCGAGGCGAGGACCGACTACGGAGCCGGGAGCTCTCCCGAGTTCGTGGCCATCGGAGACTTGAACGGGGACGGGAAGCCGGACCTGGCCGTGGCCAACCTGAATTCCCGGACGGTATCGGTGTTCCTGGGCAACGGGGATGGGACCTTCGGGGCGAAGAACGACTACGGAGCGGAAAGCAGTCCCACTTCCGTGGCCATCGGGGACCTGAACGGGGACGGGAAGCCCGACCTGGTGGTCGCGAATTCGAACTGCTGCTACCCCGGCTCCAACGCGGTGTCGGTGATGTTGGGCAACGGGGATGGGACCTTTGGGACCAGGCACGACTATGGAACGGGGCTCTGGCCGCTCTCCGTGGCCATCGGGGACTTGAACGGGGATGGGAAGCCGGACCTGGCGCTGGCGAACAACGGGGACAAGACAGTGTCCGTGCTGTTGGGCAACGGGGACGGGACCTTCGGCGTGAGGCACGACTACGGAACCGGGGGCAGTCCCTCTTCCGTGGCCATCGGGGATTTGAACGGGGACGGGAAACCGGACCTGGCTGCGTCGAACTTCGGACCCAACACGGTGTCTGTGTTCCTGGGCAACGGGGACGGGACTCTTGGGGCGGCCAACGACTACGGAACCGGGACGAAGCCCAGTTCCGTGGTCATCTGGGACTTGAACGGGGACGGGAAGCCGGACCTGGCCGTGGCGAATGAGTCGTCGAGTACGGTGTCTGTGATGCCGGGCAACGGGAACGGAACCTTCGGGGCGAAGAACGCTTACGGGACGGGAACCGGCCCCACCTTCGTGGCCATCGGAGACTTGAACAGCGACGGGAAGTCGGACCTGGCTGCGACGAACTACAGCCCCAGCACCGTGTCGGTGCTGGTGGGCAACGGAGACGGGACCTTCGGGGCGAAGAACGACTACGGAACCGGGATGGACCCCAGTTGCGTGGCCATCGGGGACTTGAACAGGGACGGGAATCCGGACCTGGCCGTGACGAACTCCGGCTCCAGCACGGTGTCGGTGCTGCTGGGCAACGGGGACGGGACCCTCACAGGGAAGAACGACTACGGAACCGGGAGCCGTCCCCAGTCCGTGGCCATCGGAGACTTGAACGGGGACGGGAAGCCGGACCTGGCCGTGGCGAACTCCGGCTCCAACACGGTGTCGGTGCTGGTGGGCAACGGGGACGGGACCTTCGGGGCGAAGCACGACTACGGAACCGGGAGCGCTCCGAGTTCCGTGGCGATCGGGGATTTGAACGGGGATGGAAACCTGGACCTGGCCGTGGCGAACGATGGCGCCAACACGGTGTCGATCCTTCTGGGCAACGGAGATGGGACGTTCGGGACGAAGAACGACTACGGAACAGGGAGCGGTCCGGCTTCCGTGGCCGTCGGAGACTTGAACGAGGACGGGAAGCCGGACCTGGCCGTCGCGAACTACGGCTCCAACACAGTGTCGGTGCTGCTGGGCGACGGGGATGGGACCTTCGAGGCGAAAAGTGACTTCGAAACACTGCACAAGCCACATTCCGTGGCGATCGGAGACTTGAACGGGGACGGGAAACTGGATCTGGCCGCGGCGAGCCCCCAATCCAACGCCGCATCGGTGCTGCTGGGCAACGGGGACGGAACCTTCGGAGCGAAGCACGACTACGGAACAGGGAGCGAGCCCTTTGCTGTGGCCATCGGGGACTTGAACGGGGATGGGAATCCGGACCTGGCCGCGGCGAACAATGGCTCCAGCACGGTTTCGGCGCTGCTCAACATCGGACCCGGTTCCGGATGCCTCCATCCGTTCAACGCCGTGTGTCCCGCGAATGCCGACTCCTTGCACACCACCCAGCCGGAGTTGCGGTGGAGCGGCACGCCCGGCTGCGCCGGCTCGGAGCAATACACGGTGTTCTGGGAGCGCGGGCCTGGATTCACCGAGGCAGACTCCGCGACCGCCGGCGCCGACACGTTCTTCGTGTTCCCGCCCGACTCCTTGAAGACGCACCAGCTTTACTACTGGCGAATCGTGGCTCGCGATGGACAGGGACACGTCGTCCGGTCGGATCCACAGGCGGGCGATTGGTTCTACATCATCGACGACAGCACGCCGGTGCTTTTGGAACCGGCCGTCGCAGCTCAGCAGGATGGGATCATGGTTTCCTGGAAGATCGCTGATGGAGCCGGCTTGACTGGATTCAAGATCTACCGGCGCGTCGACGCGGCGCAGGGAGCGGCTGCCGAGTGGACCTGCATCGCCCCGAGCGTTCCGAGCTGTGGGCAGTCCTGCCGGTACCTGGATAGCGGCGTCGATCCCGGCGTTCGATACGACTACGAGGTCGAGGCCTTTGGTCCGACAGGCTCGATCGGCCGGTTCGGCCCGGTGTCCGCGCAGGCGGCGACTGTGAGTCTGGCGCTCAGGGTGCTGCCGAACCCGGGAACGGGCGTGATGACCCTGTCCCTGGGCTTGCCGAAGAGCGGGGACGTGATCCTCCGCGTCTTCGACTCGGCCGGACGCGAGGTCTCGCGGGACTTCCTTGCCGGGCTGAAGGCCGGAGTGCGGCAGGAGAGGTGGGACGTTCGCGATCGCCTGGGCCATCCGCTACCGAGCGGCAGCTACTACGTGCGGTTGGAGGCGCCGTCCGGACAGAGGCTCGCCAGGTGGTTGGTGTTGAGGTAGCGACAAGAGCGATTCTGATGTCCTCGCTTGCGACAGCCAAACGTCGTATAATGAGTCTGGGTACGTCTACCGCTTGAGAGTCCCCCAACAGCCCATGGAGGTCCACATTGCGCCGGGCTAAGCCGTTCTCCAGGCATGGTTCCCTTGTCCTCGGTGTCGGATTCGCGTTTGTCCTTGGCCTCGCCGCAGCCGTCGGACTCGCCCGGGCGGGCGAGCCCAAAGGTGATCCCGACCAGGAAGGCCCGCCGCAGCACATCACGCCGGACGAGCTTCTCCGACGGGCGGTCCGCGGGGCCGAGCAGGCCCCGATCGGGCCGATCCTGACGCGGCCGCAGACGGGCGCGCCCGGAGGGGTCAACTGGACCTTCCTCGGCCCGCAACCGATCACGAACGAATACTGGTCGGGCAACGCCGACGCTTCCGGCCGTGTCTCCGCGGTGATCGCCGATCCACGCAATCCCGCCCGGGTCTACCTGGCCGCGGCCCAGGGGGGCGTGTGGAAGAGCACTGACACCGGCGTCACCTGGACGCCGATGGGCGACGGTCTCTCCTCGCTGGCTTCCGGCTCGATCGCCTTCGATCCCGCCAATCCCGACGTGATCTACTACGGCACGGGCGAGCAGCACTACTCCGGGGACAGCTTCTACGGCGACGGGCTATTCCGCAGCGCCGACCAGGCCGTGACCTGGAGCAAGATCGCCACCACCACCGAGGTCGGCTCCTACATCGCCCGCGTGCTCGTGCAGCCGGGCAGCACCGGCGTCATCCTTGTCGCCAGCGACATGGGGATCGTGCGGAGCACCGACGGCGGCAACAGCTGGGCCGTGGCCCTTTCGGGCAACTGGGGCAACGATCTGGGCATCGATCCCATCACACCGACGAACTTCTACGCCTCCGTCTACGGTCAGGGGATCTATGAGTCGACGGACAGCGGCGCCACCTGGGCGCTGCTTTCCGGCGGCCTTCCGGTCAGCGGGTTCGCCCGCATCAACTTCGCCGTCGGCCACGCCCAGCCGCAGAACAACGTGGTCCTCTACGCCGGCTTCCTGACCGCCGAAGGCAACCTCTACGGGATGTACAAGTCGGTCAACGGCGGCGTCGCCTGGACGCAGCTTCCGTCGACCCCGAACTACCCCAACGGCCAGGGGTGGTATGACAACACGGTGGTTATCGATCCGTCGTCCGCCGATGCCAGCGTCTGCCTCGCCGGCGGGGTTTTCCCCTACCAGCTGGGCTACTACGGGGTCGTCCGCACCACCGACGGCGGCGCGACCTGGACCGACGTCACCATCGGCATCGACGGCAGCCAGGTGCACCCGGACCAGCACTTCCTCTCCTACGGACCCGACGACCGGCTCTGGTTGGGGAACGACGGCGGAGTCTGGAACTCCACCGACAACGGCGATCACTGGACCGACTGCAACCACACTCTCGCCATCACGCAGTTCTACACCGCCGGACTCCATCCCAGCAATCCGGACTTCATGCTCGGCGGCAACCAGGACAACGGGACCGTTCGCTACGACGGCAACCTGGCCTGGCCGCAGCTGGACTCGGGCGACGGCGGCCCCTGCCCGGTGGAGGTGAACAGCTCGAACTACTACTACTCGTCCTACGTCCTGCTCGATCCGCTCAGCAAGTGGTACAACGGGAACTACCTGGGCAACTACACGGGTCCCTGGCTCGGCGACCGCGTGAGCTGGGCCAACGCGCCCTGCTTCGCCGATCCGAACGGCGCCCACACCATCCTTGCCGGCACCCATCGCGTCTGGCGTACGACCAACGGCGGAAGCAACTGGACGGCGATCAGCGGCGATCTGGCCGCGCCCGATGGCTACCTTCTTTCGTTGGCGGTGGCCCACGGCGCATCCAACACGCTCTACAGCGGGAGCAGCAACGGCCTGGTCTACGTCACCACGGACGCTGTCACCTGGAATCCTCGCGATAACGGTATCCCGGCGGCCGCGATCCCGAGTATCTGCGTCGATCCTTCGAACTGGCAGACCGCCTATCTCTGCGTCACCGCGCCTTCGGGAGGGCGGGTCTACCGGACGCCGAACGCCGGCGTCACCTGGACGTCGATCACCGGCGATCTTCCCACCGGTGTAAGGGGGATGTCGCTCGCGGTCGACTTCCGGGTCCATCCCAGCCGGCTCTATCTCGGTACGGACTACGGAGTCTACATGTCCATCAACGGCGGCGTGAACTGGGTCAAGACCGCCGGCATTCCGAGCCTGGCCATGTTCAACCTCTGGATCGATGTCGCCAACAGCTACCTGGTGGCGGCCAGCCACGGACGCGGCATGTGGCGCGCCCCGCTGGATGTAACGCCGCCGGCGGTGGCCGTGACCTCGCCGGTCGGCGGGGAGATCTGGAACATCGGCAGCGACCAGAACATCACCTGGACCGCAACCGACCCCTCCGGGGTCGACTCCGTCTCCATCCGGCTCTCGCGCGACGGCGGGATCTCCTACCCCACGATCATCGCGCAAGGGGTGTCCAACACCGGGACGTATCCCTGGATTGTTGCCGGCCCGGCCTCCACGACCTGCCGGGTTCAGGTGACAGCCTACGATCTCGCGGGGAATCATGGGGCCGGAAACAGCCCGGCGAACTTCACCATCGCCGACACCACGACCGTGGGCGTGCCGCTCTCGGCCGCAAGTGGCGGGACGCGGCTGCAGGTGGTCAATCCGTTCCGTCCGCCAGCCGTCATCCGGTACCGGCTGCCGCAGCAACGGGCCGTACAGGTGGAGATCCTCGATCCCGCCGGCCGCTGCGTGGCGCACCTGGAGAGCGGCGTGCACGATGCCGGCAGCTACCAGATTGAGTGGAAGGGTCAGGATGACGCCGGCCGCAACCTGCCCGCCGGCGCGTATTTCTGCCGCATGACCGTGGGCGGGCAGACCCTGGTCAGGCGGTTGGCCCTGCTGAGGTGAACCGGGGGCATGCGCCGGCGCAGTCACCGGCGCATGGCCCTACCTGAATAACAGCAACTTCCGATTCGCCGAACCATCCGCCATGGTGAGGCGAGCCAGATAGATCCCGCTCTGGGCCACGGCGCCCCGGTCGGTTTGTCCGTTCCACAGGATCGAGTGTTCGCCCGGGGTCAACAGCCTGTCGAGTGGATTGCGTGTTGTGTCTTGGCGCGCCGTTGCGCCGTTGTGACCCGGCTTTGCCGCTGCCATACTGCCGCGTTTTCGAAAGCCGGAGCTCGGGGCCTGGGCAACACGGGAGTGGAGGTATGAAGCCGCCGTTCGTGGTGATGAAGTTCGGAGGAACCTCCGTCGCTTCGGCCGAAGGTTGGAAGACGATCTCCCGCCAGGTGTCGGAACGGAGCGGGCGCCATCGCGTAATCCTGGTCTGCTCCGCCCTGGCCGGAGTCACGGACCAGCTTCTGGCCGCGATCGAACAAGCGAAAGCGGGCGAGGAGCCGGCCGCTCTTCGCTGGATCGAAGAGCGCCACGCCGCCTTGGCGGTCGCGGGCGGCGCGGGGCCCGAGGCCATCAGCGCGCTCCGCCCGTTTTTCGAGTCCGCCGAACAGCGCCTGCAGGGAATCCGCCTGACCGGCGAGGCCTCGCCCCGGCTGACGGCCCTTGTCCTGGCCACCGGAGAGCTCGCTTGCACCACCCTCGGGCGTTTCCTTCTCGCCCGTTCCGGCGTGCAGGCCCGCTGGATCGACGCGCGCGAGCTGGTGGAGACGGTCTCCGCGCCGCGCGCCTCCGCCGAACGCCGCTATCTCGAGGCTTCGGCGCGCCCGCTTTCCGATCCCGCGCGAGTGGAGCAGGCGGCATCGGACGCGGATGTGGTTCTTACCCAGGGGTTCATCGCCCGCACCAAGGACGGCGAGACCTGTCTCTTGGGTCGCGGCGGGAGCGACACCTCGGGCGCGGTCATTGCCGAGCTGGCCGGGGCTGCGCGGCTCGAGATCTGGACCGACGTGCCGGGCCTCTTCACCGCCAATCCGCGGGAAGTCCCGAGTTCGCGCCTCATCCGCCACATTGGTTACCGCGAGGCGCGCGAGCTGGCCACCCTCGGGGCCAAGGTTCTACACCCCCCGTGCCTCGTGCCGGTGGAGCGCGCCCGCATTCCGGTGCACGTGCAGAGCACACTCCTGCCCGACGCGCCGGGCACCATCATCGAGCCGGAGAGCGATGATCATCCCGCCGTCACCGCCGTCACCGGACGCCGGGGCGTGACCCTGCTCACCCTTTCGACCGTGGCCATGTGGGACGTTTCCGGGTTCCTTGCGCGCACCTTCGCCCCGTTCGAGGAGCTCGGAATCTCCGTCGATCTCGTCGGCACGTCCCAGGCTGCGGTCAGCATCACCATCGATCGCTTGCCGGGCGGGATGGAGGGGGAGCCCTTCCGCCGGCTGCTCGAACGGCTGCGCGAGCTGGGCGAGGTTCGGGTGGTGCATCCCTGCGCCGTGGTCTCCATCGTCGGACGCCGCATCCGCTCGGTGCTGCCGGAATTGGGGGGCGCGTTGGCCGCCTTCGCGGAGAAGCCGGTGCACCTGGTGAGCGACTCCTCCGAGGACCTGAACCTCTCGTTCGTGGTCGACGAGGAGGACGGCGCGGTGCTCGTGCAGCGCCTCCATCAGAAGCTCATGCTCGACCGGGAGGAGAACCCGCGCCTCGGGCCCACCTGGGAGGAGCTGCGCGCTGAGGGCTCTCCACCTCCCGCCAGCGAGACCGACTGGTGGCGCGCCCGGCGAACGGAGTTGCTGGAGATCTGTTCCGACGGCGACCCGCGCTACGTCTACCATCTCCCCACGGTGCGGGCGCGGGCGGAAGTGCTGCGCCGGGAGATTCCGAGCGTCGACCGCTTCTTCTATTCCATGAAGGCCAACCCGCATCCACGGATCCTGGAGGTCGCAGCCGCCGCCGGGTTCGGCATCGAGTGCGTCTCCGCCGGGGAAATCCGGCGGGCGCGCGAGGTGCTGGGGGAGTCGGTCCCGCTGCTTTTCACGCCCAACTTCTGCCCGGTCTCCGAGTTCGAGATCGCTCTGAAGGCAGGCGCCGAGGTGACCCTGGACGGGCCGCAGGTCCTGGCCCTGGCCCCGGCCCTCTTCCGGGGGGTCGAGATCGGCCTGAGGATCGATCCCGGCTTCGGGCTCGGCCACCACGAGAAGGTCCACACCGGAGGCGCGCAGTCGAAATTCGGCCAGCCGCTTTCCGAGTTGCACGGGCTGCTCGAAGCCGCCTCAGCGGCGGGGACGCGCGTGGCCGGCCTGCACGCGCACATCGGCAGCGGCGTCTTCGATCCCTCAGCCTGGACGGCGGTGGCGCGCGCGCTCGGCGCCGCTGCCACGCTCGCCGGTCCCTCGCTTCGCTGGCTGGACTTGGGAGGAGGGCTCGGCGTTCCCGAACGTCCCGGCCAGCCGCCCCTCGACCTGGCCGCGGTGGAGGCGAGCCTCCGCTCGGTGCGCGCGGCTCTCGGCCCGGTTGAGCTGCGGATGGAGCCGGGACGCTTCCTGGTGAGCGAGGCGGGCGTCCTTGTGGCGCCGGTCACGCAGATCCGGCGCAAGGGGGACAAGACCTTCGTGGGCGCGGCCACGGGGATGAATTCGCTCATCCGCCCGGCGCTCTACGGCGCGTGGCACCACATCGTCAACCTGTCCCGTCTGGAGGATCCGACATCCGAGCGCGTGCAGGTGGTCGGACCGATCTGCGAGAGCGCCGACGTGCTGGGGCGCGACCGCTGGCTACCGGCGACCAGAAGCGGGGACGTGCTCCTCATCGCCTGTGCCGGGGCCTACGGTGCCGCCATGGCTTCGCGCTACAACCTCCGGGAGCCCGCCGCGGAAGTCATCCTCGATGTCCTGTGCTGACCTGGCACGGTTGATCGCATCGACGAGATCCGGCCTGATCCGCTGCCGCAGCAAGGGGTTCATGAATAATGCGAGCTGTGCCGCAGCCGGCGGGAAGCTTCCCGGGGCGGGCTCTCCACGGATTCACGCCGATGCTTCGCGGCGGGGCCCGGCTTGCGTCTCCGTCGCCCTCCGCTTCAATCGTCCCACCAGGACCCGCATGACCACGATGAAGGGGACCGCGCAGAAGAGGGCGTATTTCTCATTGAAAAACACGGCCGGAGTGTAGATCGCAAAGAACGCCGGAAGCGCGAGCAGTCTCAATCGGACCAGACGCACCGTGTACCGATCGAGCGTGGCGTCCACCAATCTGCGCCCGCGGGAGACGTACTCCCA
Source organism: Candidatus Eiseniibacteriota bacterium (assembly GCA_963833505.1). Lineage (GTDB taxonomy): Bacteria > Eisenbacteria > RBG-16-71-46 > CAIMUX01 > CAIMUX01 > CAWHYG01. Next base: position 63,181 of record CAWHYG010000007.1, read on the forward strand.
GAAGATGCTCTGCACGATCCCGGTGACGGCCATGGAAGCGGCATAGAAGACAAGGGCCGGAAGGTAGCGGTGGAACGATCCGAACAGGGCCACGGGAAACGGCAGGAAGGCGACGCAGAGAAGCAGGATGAGGTTGAAGAGGATCAACCGGCCATCGGAGCGGCGGATGTAGCGGAACATGGTGTGATGCATGTACCAGTAGTAGCCGATGAAGAGAAAACTCAGGGCGAAGGCGAAGAACTTTGGGGTCAACGCTCCGATCGCATGAAGGAGCGCGGGTCCGGAGGCGACGGCGTCACGTTCGGGCACCTTGATCTCGAGCACCAAGAGCGTGATCGCGATGGCAAAGACGCCGTCGCTGAAGAACATCAAGCGTTCCAGCTCGTGGCCGCCGGCGTGTGGGGAATGGGTGTCTGGATGGCTCATGACGAATTTCGAAAACTCGTTTCCAAAAGGTGCCGCCCGATCGGATCAAAGGCGTATCATACACTGGGCTCAGCCACAACCTCGTGGTTCGCGGCGTCGGCCGCCTCGTCCATCGTCAGGGCCTGCCCATGCGCCCACGCGGCCGCGAACGCCTCCTCGCCGACCGTCCGACGGGAGTCCTCGATGTCACGGTTCCGTGTTTCCTGTTCCTCCGGGGGAGCCGGAGCGCCGATGTCGGCGCGGATCCGGGCGGCGGCGGCCCACAGGCGCACAGCCTGGATCGGAGCGCTGGTCTGGGCGGCGACGGGCGCGAGCCCTTCGAGGGCGCTGGCGATGCCAAGCTGGTTTCCCAGGACCTGGGCAATGCGCAGGCTCTCCAGAAAGCGCGCGCGGGCCAGAGCACGATTGCCCTGGGCCAGGGCGAGAGCGCCCAGGGTGTGGAGCGTCGTGGCGGATCCGGACCGATCTCCGAGCTCGTTTCGGATCGACAGGGCCTCCTCCCAAAGGGCGCGGGCGGACTCGTGGTCCCCCTGCAGCATCGCCATGACCCCGAGATTGTGGAGCGAGGCGGCGACGCCCGATCGATCGCCCACTTCGCGCCGGAGGGCGAGGCTTTCCGCCAGGTGCGTTTGGGCCGATGCGAGGTCGTTCTGCTTCTGGGCGATGAGCGCGAGGTTGTTCAGGGATGAGGCGATGTCGCGCCGTTCTCCGAGCCGCCTCCGGATCCGGAGGCTCTCCTCGAGCAGCGCCCGGGCCGAGGTCATGTCGCCCTGACAGAAGCTGACCGCACAGAGGTTGTTGAGCGAGGTCGCGATTCCCGTCTGATCGCCGAGCGTGCGCCGGATGGCAAGGCTCTCCTCGTGCAGCGCCCGCGCCGCGACATAGTCGGCCTGGGCGAAGGCGAGGTTGGCCGCGCCGTTGAGGGCGCGGGCCCGGGCAGGGAGATCGCCGCCCGAATCACGCGCCAGCGCGCGCGCCATCCGCTCCCGTCCTTCGAAGAAGTGGCCGTGGGTCATCCAGAATGTCTGCAGCGCCCCGCTCAACCGCAAGCCAAGGGCGCTGCGGGCGGGATCGTCCTCGCTCCACTCCAATGCCGCGCGCAGGTTGCCGTGTTCGGCCTCGAGCCGCGCGAGCCAGGTCTGCTGGTCCGCTCCCGTCATCTGTGGCGCCGCTGCCTCCGCCAGGGCGAGGAAATGTTCCAGATGGCGGTCCCTCCACTCCGCCGCGTTTCCCCTCTCCAACAGCCGGTCGTGCGCGTACTGCCGGACCGTTTCCAGAAAACGATAGCGGGACGTCGCCTCCGCCTCCTCGTACAACGCCAGGCTCTTGTCCACCAGCGAGGTCAGGAGGTCCAGCACCTCCCATGAATCGAGGCCCTCGCTCTGGCAGACCTTCTCCGCGGACGCCAAAGTCCAGCCGCCGGAGAAGATGGAGAGCCGGCAGAACAGCTCTTTCTCCGGTTCCTGGAGCAGGTCGTACGACCAGTCGATCAGGGCCCGCAGGGTCTGTTGCCGGGGCAGCGCCGTGCGGCTGCCGCCGGTGAGAAGCCGGAAGCGACTGTCCAGTCGCGCTTCGATCTGTTCCATCGGGAGGGTGCGCACGCGCGCGGCGGCCAGCTCGATGGCCAGGGGCAGACCGTCCAGGCGCCGGCAGACCGAGGCGACAGCGATGGCATTGTGAGCGGTCAAACCGAAGTCCGGCTTGACCGCGGCGGCCCGCTCGAGAAAGAGGCGCACCGCGGACGACGCTGCGATCGCATCGGGGGTTTGGGGTCCCTGCGCATCCGGCAGCGGCAACGACGGAACCTTGAAGGAGACCTCTCCGCCGATGCCCAACGCTTCGCGGCTGCTCGCAATCAGGCGGAGCGCCGGGCAGGATCTGAGCAGGAGACCGGCCAACTGCGCCGCAGCGTCGATGACATGTTCGCAGTTGTCGAGCACCAGCAACGCCCGCTTGTCGCCGATGGCGGAGACCAGCGTCTGCGCGATCCCTTCTCCCGGCGTTTCACGGAGCCCGATGGCCGCAGCCGTTGCCTTGGCCACCAGCGCGGGATCGGAGAGCGGCGCCAGCTCCACCAGCCACACGCCGTCGGGATGCTCCTCCAGCACCTCCGCCGCCACCTGGAGGGCCAGCCTCGTCTTGCCCGCGCCGCCGCTGCCGCTGAGGGTGAGGAGCCGGTTCTTGCGCAACAGCTCCTTGATCCCGGCCATCTCCTTCTCCCGGCCGATGAAGCTCGTGGCCGGAACGGGGAGATTGTTGGGAATCCCCGCCCCTCTCTCCCGATAGGCGAGCGCGTAGACCCGAACGGCCGCCGCGTTCAGCGCCTCGGAGAACTGGGCCATTCCCGGAAAGCGGTTCGCGGGGTCCTTGGCCAGGGCGCGGGCCAGAGCGCGAGCGACGTCTTCCGGGACTTCCGGGCGGACGGCGGTGATGTCGGGAGGAGTGGCCGACATGTGTCGCTCCAAGAGCTCGTAGATGGTGCGACCGCGAAAGGGCGGTTCGCCCGCGAGCAGCTCGTAGAAGAGGCAGCCCAGCGCATAGAGGTCGGCCCGGCCGTCCAGGTCAGTCGATCCCCGCGCTTGTTCCGGCGCCATGTAGAGCGGCGTTCCAACCACCTCCGGTCCTGTGCCGATCCCGGCATCGCCGCTTCGAGGACCGAACGCCGTCAAACGTTGGGTCCTTCCCGGATCCTCCTCGCCGCTCGGTCCGGAAACCAATGCCTCCGTCGAAGCGTCTTCCAAGGTCGCCGTCCGGGAGGAGGCATGCCCGGGGTGCGTGTAGGCGACGCCGAAGTCCGCCACCAGGGGGATGCCGTCGGAGAGAAGCACGTTCTCCGGCTTGACGTCGCGGTGCACCAGGCCTTGGAGATGCGCGTGGCCGAGCGCGCCCGCGATCTCCCGCGTCAACCGCAGAGCTTCGGCGAGCGGAAGGCGCATCTCCCGCCGGAGCCTCGCGCGGAGCGATTCCCCCTCGATGAACGGCATCACGCAATAGAGCCGGTCGCCGGCCATCCCCGAATCGAAAAGCGGGAGGATGTGCGGGTGGTTGAGACGGGCGGCGATCTCGACCTCGCGCAGGAAATGCGCCGGACCGATCAATTCCGCGACCTCGGGGGCCATGACCTTGATGGCCACCCGCCGGCCGTGCTTGAGGTCGTTCGCGAGGTAGACCACCGCCATCCCGCCGCGCCCGACCTCGCGCTCCACGGCATAGCGATCCGCGATGACACCGCTGATGCCGGACGACGACGTGCTCACCATTCCTCCTCGGGAGTCTCGCGGCGTTGCAGTCCGCTTGCAGGCCCGCTTCCGCCTTCGCCGATGGGCCGCGGCTCTCCGCGCGCCCGGCCGAAGGCAAACCCTGGAGGATACCGCATCGGGTCGGTTTCGCGTACAGCGACGCTTCGAATTCCCGGTCAGTGCTGGGGAAGGCCGTGGGCGGGCGAATCCAGCTCCTTCTGCATCTGTTCGATGGCCGGGTTTCCGGCGCACCGCTGCGCGGCCTCGTGCAAGATCCGCTCGGCGTCGACCCGGGACCCGAGAGCGAGGGCGGCGCGCATCCATACGTGCCAACCGGTGGGGTCGTCGGGCTTGAGTTGCGTGTACTGTTTGGCGCGTTGCTGCGCTGCCGCCCAGTTTCCCGCCTCGAGGTTGCCGCGCATGGCATAGCCGAGGAGATCGGGATCCTGCGGGTAGTACTGCAGGGCATACTCCGACAGGAGCATCATCTCGCGCCGGTCTTCCGGGCGCCCGCGACGCTCGTAGGCGCGGATGATCGTCGCGTAGACCTCGGGCTCGAAGACGCCGCCGACATCGAGGAGCTTTTCAAAACGCGCGATGCCGTCGTCCAGCTTGCCCAGATCGACCTGTTCGACCGCGGCGCTGTACCCGGCGTACCACTGGGAGCCCTGACGGATTCCCAGGTAGTCGACCTTGAGGGCCACGACGAGAGCCGCCGCGACGGCGGACAGGAGCGCGGCTTGCCGGAACCGGCGCGTGCGCGCCAGGTCCGCGATGACGACCACCGCCAGAGACGCTCCCAGGGCGAGGAAGGGAACCAGCGGCACGCGGTATCGCCCGTTCACGAAGAAGGCGAGATAGGTCAGCGTGTAGACCGCGAGGAACTGCAGGATCAGATGCGCGAACCGCCTCCGGCGCTCCTCTGCGTCCACATCATCGAGGCGATGCCCGGCGGGGGTCCTCCGCTGCCAGGGAAGCGAGACGAAGAACAGGGCAACCAGGAGACCGAAGCCTGTAGGCATCCAAAGCGAGCGATACTCGCCTCGGCGCTCCTCGTACGGCTCGTTGTTTCCGACCTCGGGGTCGCCGATCCAGGCCAGGCCCTTTCGCGCCAGGAGACCGAGCCACTGGACCGGATGGGATCGGATGTAGTCGATGCCGCGGTCCGTCCAGTACCGCGAGACCTCTGAAGGACGGAGCGGTCGACCGGCCGCCTCCTCGGCGATCCGATGGGTGTCGTTGTAACCGCCCCACCAGGTCGCGCTCGTGCCGGGGACCACCGCGTCCATCCCGTTCGACTCCGGGTTGTTGCCGATGTAGAAGTTCACCCCTCCCTGACTCGCCACGATCACCCAGTCGTGGCCGACCACCCCGTTGCGAACTGTCGCCAGCGCCGGGGGCATCAGCGAGGTTGCCACGAACGCCAGGATGAACCGGCGCGCCGCTGGCGACGGCCGTCCGCGTTGCTCGAGCCAGGCCCACCGCACCAGGAACGGATAGAAGGCCAGGATGGTCGGTTGCGTGACGGCGAACAGGCCGAAGACCAGTCCCGCGGCCCCGGCCAGCCGGGCGTCGTTTCTCTCGGCGGCAATCCGCGCAAGCAGGAATCCCAGCACGATCAAAAACACCAGGAGAGTCGGGAGCAGGATCTCCCCGTCGAAGTAGACCAGGACCCAGTGAAGAGCGCACAGGATTCCCGTCAGCGCGCCGACCCGCGATCCGAAGCACTTCGTGCCGACACCGTAGGCGAGCGCGCACGAGGCGGAACCCAGGACGATCTGGACGAGGCGGATCCAGAAGAGGCTGCCGCCGAACACGAGGATGAGGCCGGCGAGGAAGTATGAGTAGAGAGGGGCCCGGAAGTACGGTTCCACCCGAAGATGCTCGAATGGACTGATCCACTGGCCGGTCGCGAGACACTTGGCCCAGCCGTAATTGTAGGCCTCGTCCATGTACAGGAGGCCGGACGCCGGATGGTGGCTGAGGTCGGCGAGGTACAGAGCCCGACAGGCGAGAGCCAGAAGGAGGATCCAGAGCGCCGTGCGCCCGCTCCAGCGGAAGCTCGGATGTGTCGGGCCCCGGGGTTGCCGCGGCGTTGCCGGATCCCGGGGTTGCCGCGGCGTTGCCGGATCCTGGGGTTGCCCCGGCGTTGCCGGGCCCTGTGGTTGTTGCGGCGTTGCCGGATCCTGGGGTTTCTCCGGTGTCGCCCGATCTGATTCCGGAACGTTCGGCCCGAGCTGCCGCCGGGCACCACCGGGTTCATCCGCACCGCGCGGCCGCTCGCTACTCGTAGTCACGGATTTCACGCCAGACCGCGGCGACCGGACGGCGCAGTCCTCGGCTGACGAAGATCGGCGCGCCGTTCTCGTACGGCATGCCATAGGGGCAGCTCGTGGTGTCGGCCAGGGTCGGTTCCCTTCTCCAGCGCGCGCCAGAGGAGAAGCGATGCCAGCGTCCAGAAGAGCGTATCGAACGTATTCATGCTGTAGAAATGGTCGGTCACCAGATGGACCGGCGCCAGCACCACGGCCAGGCACGCCAGGGCCTGGGCGAATCGGCCTCCGCCGAAGGCGCGGGCCAGCAGACCGGTGAGCAGCACCGTGGTCGCGCCCGCCAGCGCGGGCAGGAGGCGCAGAGCGGGGAGCGAATCTCCCAGGAGCTTGCGTTGGAGCGCGAGGAGAGCGATGGACAGGGGCGGCTGGTCAACGTATCCCCAAGCCAGGTGCTTGCTGCAGGCGATGTAGTACAGTTTATCCCGAAAGTAGCCGAAACGCGCGATGGCCGAAGCGTGCAGAACCAGTTTGAGTGCGGCGAAAGCCAGCGGGAGGGAGTGGGATTCAAGACCGGGATACCGCATCTTCATGGGCCCAGAATCCGAGCGAGCGGGCCGGCGGTCAAGTGGAGGTTGGCTGGCGGACTGATTCCAACCATCTCCACGCGCTTTCGGGTCGGACGCGAGGATGGGAGGGCCAGCGCGCCGGACGGCTACGGGCCGACGGTGTCCGCCGCGGGGCGTGACGGCCTCCGAGTGGATCATGACCTGATCCCACCGCCTCAGCGAGCGGTGACGGGGGGCGCCGGAACGGAAACGTCGATCGGTCGGCCGGGTTGCGGCCGCGGGGCAGTCCGTTAACGGATCCCGAACCGGTGTCAGGGCCGACTATTTCCGTTTGCGCGGACCAGCATGACCGGCGAAGATTCGTGAGGCGTGAAGCCGGGCTTCCGGCATCATCCGGAGCGTCAAGAGGGGGGCCCCACCGTGGAGAGCGGCGGTGACCGCAGTTCCGATTCTCACCTACCACAACATCGGAAACGCGCCTTCGGGGGCGCGTTTGCGGGGTCTCTATCTTGATGCCGGGACGTTCCGCCGGCAGATGCGCTTTCTGCGCATCCTTGGGTTTCGCGGAATCTCCATGTCCGAGGGCATGCCCTATCTGCGGGAAGAGAAGCAGGGGCGGGTCGTTGTGATCACATTCGACGACGGGTACGTGGACACGTTGGATGCCGCCTTGCCGGTGCTCCGTTCCTTTGGCTTTACGGCCACGACCTATGTGGTCAGCCGGCGGATGGGCGGACACAACGCCTGGGACGAGGCGGAGCTGAATGCCCGCAAGCCGCTCATGAGCCCCGGGCAGGTGCGGGAATGGAGTCGAGCCGGAATGGAGGTCGGCTCCCACTCGCGCACCCACGTGCATCTCACCACCTGTTCGGACGCCGAACTGCTTCCGGAGGTGCATGGAAGCAAGTCCGATCTGGAGGAGCTGCTCGCGTGCCCGGTGACCCAGTTCTGCTATCCGTACGGCGACCACGATGGTCGCGTCGTCACGGCGGTGCGACAGGCCGGGTTCCACGCCGCGGTCACCACGGCTCGAGGTCGGGCGCGTCGTTCGGACGACCCGCTTCGACTGCGGCGCGTCTCGGTCAGCGGGCGAAATCCGTTTCATCTGTTCGCGCTGAAGATCTTGACCTCCTACGAGGACAGGCGCGGATGAGACTCCTCTTCGTCGGCACCGGCCCCGGAGGGGGCGGCATTGAAAGCCACTTCGTGGTCCTGGCGCGGGCCATGGCGGAGGCAGGGCACGCGGTGGCGGCGGTGGTCCAGGCCGAGACGCCGATCCATGCACGTCTCTCGAGGAGCCCGGTCCGTCTTTATGAAGGCACCTTCCGTAACGCCCTCGACCCGCGCGGCCTCCGGGCCGTCTGGACCGTGGGCAGCCGGTTTCGTCCCGACTGGATCATCGGCAGTTACAGCAAGGAATACTGGCCGCTCGTGGCCCTGTCCCGGGCTCTGGGGATCAGGCTGGCGCTGTTCCGGCACATGGACTTCCCGATGAAGTTCATGACCCACAATTTCATCCCGCGACTGGCCGATCGCTTCATCGTGATCTCGGAGTTCATGCAGAGACGCATGATTGCGCGCGGCATCTCGCCCCGGCGGATCCAGCTTCTGTACAACCCGATCGAGCTGGAGCAATTCAAGCCCAGACCCGACCTTCGGCAGACCACCCGGCAGGCGCTGGGAGTCGCCGACGGGGAGGTGCTGGTCGGCTATTTCGGTTCCCTGTACCGCGAGAAGGGCGTCTTCACCCTGGCCGACGCGATCAACCAGGTGATGGATCGGACGCCGGCGATCAAAGCGCTCTGGGTCGGCGAGGGGCCTGCGGGGGAGGAGCTCGTGACCCGCACGGGCGGCGGCCCGTTTGCTTCACGGCATCTTCACCATCGATGGGTTTCCGATCTCCGCTCCGAATACGCCGCCATCGACATTCTGGCTCTACCTTCCACGGCGCCGGATACCTTCGGCCGGGTCTCGATCGAGGCTCAAGCCTGCGGGGTGGTTGTCCTCGGCAGCGATCTCGGAGGCATTCCGGAGACCATGGTGCCGAACGTCACCGGATTCCTGCTCCCCCCGGGCGACGTGGCCGCCTGGCGCGACTCGATTCTGACCTTGGCCGGAAACAGAGACCTGCGCGCGAAGATGGCGGAGCACGGGCGCGAGTGGGTAGGGAGGACGTTCGGGTCGGAGGTGATCGCGCGGAGGTTTTCGAAGATCCTTGAAAACGGAGTGACCGAAATTCCCGCCGCTTCGGTCCCTGATCGCGAACCGTGTGCCGCCGTCCCGGCAGGATGGAGTGGCGGGGCCGGAGAACATTCCAAACGGCGTTGAGCTGGGCTCTCAGCCTCGGAGCGACCTCCAGCCGGTCGCAGTCTTGAAGGCAGGCAGGGACTTTTCCGCTCGACACACGGTTGGCGCCCGCCCATACTCCCGTGAGGGCAGTGCTCTTCCACGGGGGGATCCTTAGTGCCACGACCTTGCAGTTCGTCCAATGCTCTCCTGGTCTATCCCCGCTTCAGCCCTCACTCGTTCTGGAACTATCACGAGACGTGTGCGGTCGTGGGCGCGCGTTACTCCGCCGCCCCCCTTGGTTTGATCACGGTGGCGGCCCTGCTCCCGGCGGAGTGGAACGTCCGGTTGGTCGACCGCAATGTGGACACCCTGTCGGAGGCCGACCTGGAGTGGGCGGATCTGGTCATGACCGGCGGCATGCTCCCGCAGCAGCTCGATTGTCTGGAGGTGGTGCGGGAGGCCCAGCGTCACGGCAAACCGGTCGTGGTCGGCGGGCCCGACGTCACGGCGAGCCCCGACATGTACACCGCGGCGGATTTCCTGGTCCTCGGCGAGGCCGAGGAGATCCTGAGCGAGTTCCTGGCCGCGTGGTCTGCCGGGGAACGACAAGGAACCTTCCGCAGCGGACATTTCCCCGACCTTTCCCGCTCGCCCGTGCCCCGGTTCGATCTGCTGAACCTCCGTCACTACATGCATGTGGGAGTGCAGCGATCGCGCGGGTGCCCGTTCAACTGCGAGTTCTGCAACGTGATCGAACTGAACGGTCGCCGGCCCCGGGCCAAGAACACCGAGCAGATGCTGCTCGAGCTGGAGACGCTCTACCGGCTGGGCTACCGGGGACACGTGGACTTCGTCGACGACAACCTGATCGGCGATATCCGCTCGGTCAAGCCCTTCCTGGCCGCCCTGGGAAAGTGGCTCCGGGCGAAGGGCGACCCCTTCGAGTTCAGCACTGAGGCCACCATCAACCTGGCCGAAGACGAAGAGCTGCTGGAGTTGATGAGGGATGCGAATTTCTTCGCCATCTTCGTCGGGGTGGAAACGCCCGACATCGCCACCTTGATCCAGACCAGGAAGCGCCAGAACACGCGGCGTGACCTCTCCGAGAGCATCCACCGCATCTACCGGGCCGGCATCTTCGTCAACGCCGGCTTCATCATCGGCTTCGATAACGAGGAAGGCTCGGTGGCGGAGGCCATGACCGCCTGCATCGAGGAAACATCGATTCCCGTCTGCATGGTGGGGCTGCTCTACGCTCTTCCCTCGACCCAGCTCTCGTTGCGGCTGGCTCGGGAAGGGCGCTTGCACTCCGGTTTCGGGAGGCACCAGGACGCCTCGGACGCGGACCAGTGCACGAGCGGACTGAACTTCGGCACGCGCCGTCCCCGACGGAACATCCTGGAGGACTACCACTCCGTGCTGGAGCAGGCCTATGCCCCCAAGGCGTTCTTCGCCCGGGTGTCAAGGATGGCGCGGGAGCTGGACGTCTCGCACAACCGCTTCCGCGCGCGGCCGGGCGCCGCGCTGCGCGACCTGCGCTCGTTCGCTCGCATCGTGCGGCATCTGGCCGTGGAGAATCGAGCCACGCGCGGTCCGTTCCTGCGTTCCCTGCTGGATTGCATGTGGCACAACCCACCGGCGGTGCGCATGGTCGCTTCGCTGGCCGGGCTCTATCTGCACTACGGTCCCTTCGCCCGGCAGATGGACCAACTGCTGCGCGAACAGATCCGGGCCCTGGCCGCGGCGGAAATGCCGGTTACGTTTCCGGAGTATCCGGCGGAGGTCCCGGTCGCTCTCTGAGGACTCCCGGTCCGTCCGCGCCGCAGCGTTTCAGAACGACCAGTTCACGATGGGCGGGATCGGCAACGAGGACTTCTGGTGGATGACGTTGATAATGCCCGCCTGGAGCCCCTTCATGGTATCCGTGAGGTTGAAAACGCCGAGCTGCAAACCGTGAAAGGGACCGAAGGAATGCCGTCGGCAATCCCATGTCCGAGACTGGCAGGTTCTATCGCCGTGGCCTCCGCCGATATTCAGCAGTTCCAGCTTGCCCTTCTCGAAGGTCCGAACCTCATCCGCGTGGGAGAAGTCCTTGTGCTCGGTCTTGTTGATCGCCAGGTTTGACATCATCGTTCCTTTCCGCGGGCCGCCCGCGATTCTTGCATGCCCTGTAACTGTCATCACCGCAGTGCCTTGGGTGATCGACCAGCCGAACGATGTTGAGAATGATACGCGCTCGCACGAGCGGTCGACAACCGAATTCGACGCTTCAGAGGTGAATCCTGGCCAAGACCCCGGCGCAGTGCCGGGGAGAGATCAGCCGTCCATGCATCCGGCCACATCCCCACAACAAACTCGCCATTAGCGCATAATTCTGCTATAGTTATCCGTGGTCCGTTGAGCCGGCCTCATCCGGTCAGATCGCCATGGGCACCGACCGTGGACCAGGCCCAAGGGTCGGGCGTCGCTTCACAACTATGAGGATGGAGAAACCCATGCGGTACAAGTCCGACCTTCCCGTTGTCGTCATTCGTCTCAGATTGTTGGTCTTAGGATCAGGGGGCGTCTGGGTCCTGGGCTTGATGCTCTGTTTGGCGCTTGCAGCTCAACCCGCCCGCGCGATCTCCCACCGTACGTTGTTGACCGTGACGGGCAACAACACCGGGGACCAGGCCGGCTCGTCGGCATGTACAACGGCGGCTGACCTGAACGGGGACGGCTACCCCGACATCGTCGTCACGGCGCCCACGGCAAGCAGCAATGCGGGGGCGGTCTACATCTACTTCGGCGGGCCCGCGCCGCGTACCGCGCCGGACGTGACCTTGACCGGCGAGGCCAGCAGCCAGTTCGGCAGCTCCGTCTCCGCGGCGGGGGATGTGAACGGCGATGGATACCCGGATCTCATCGTCGGAGCGCCCACCTATAGCAGCAGCAGCGGGCGCGCCTACGTCTTCTACGGCGGGTCGACCCTGGCTTCGAAGGCGGCTTCCAGCGCGGACGTCATCCTGACCGGGGAGGCGTCGAGCGCCTTCGGTTATTCGGTCAGCACCGCCGGCGACCTGAACGCCGACGGCCTGGCCGACGTGATCGTCGGGGCATCCGCGTACAGCAGCAATGCGGGCCGAGCTTACCTGTTCTACGGAGGATCAACCCTGACCTCGAAGGGAGCCGGAAGCGCGGACTTCATCCTGACGGGCGAGGCCGGCAGCTATTTCGGGTGTTCGGTTTCCGCCGCCGGCGACGTCAACGGCGACAGCCGCGCCGACGTGATCGTCGGGGCCTACGGGTACAGTAACAACACAGGTCGAGCATACGTCTTCTACGGCGGCCCCACCATGGCGTCGAAAGGCGCGGCCAGCGCGGACGTCATCCTGACTGGAGAGATGATCAGCAGCTCATTCGGCGGCTCCGTCGCCGGGGCCGGCGATCTCAACGGTGACGGCCGCTCCGATCTGGTCATTGGAGCCGGCTCGGTCTCCGCCGGGACCGGTCGTGCCTACGTGTTCTATGGCGGACCCACCCTGGCCACGAAAGGCGCGGCCAGCGCCGATGTCATCCTGACCGGAGAGTCTACCAGCAGCGCTTTCGGCGGCCGGGTCGCCGCGGCCGGGGACGTCAATGGCGACGGCCGGCCGGACCTGCTTGTGGGGGCGAGCGGGTACAACAGCAACACGGGCCGCGCCTACGTATTTCTCGGCGGTTCGTCCTTGACCTCGAAGTCTGCTTCGAACGCGGACATCCTTCTGGGCGCGGAGGCGCCGGGCAACTACTTCGGCCAGGCGGTCGCCGGTGTCGGGGATGTGAACGGGGACGGATACGCCGACATCATCGTGGGAGCCCCGGCCTATGCTTCCAACAAGGGTCGCGCCTATGTGATCGAGGTCTATCCCTACCAGTTGATCACGCCGAACGGAGGCGAGCAGTGGTTTGCCGCGCAATCGTCCAAGGTGCGCTGGCTGGGCCAGGACGTTGCCGATGTCGCGATTTCCCTGGACAGCGGCCTGACCTGGAGCACGCTCTTGACCGGCGTCGGCGGTCAGGCTGACAACACGGTCACGGTGGTGGCGCCGACTCAGAGCACGGCGGCGGCCCTGGTGCGCGTGGTCTATGCCGGTCAGACCGCCAACCGGTCCAACTCGGTTCGGAGCAGCCACACGTTTTCCATCGTCCCCGCCGGAGTAACGCCGGCCGCCGCCGCCAGCTTGCTCAGCACCGATACGGGTCCTTCCCAAAGCCAAATGGGGACCGCGGCGGTCACGGTGGGCGACCTGAACGGCGACGGGTATCCCGACCTGGCATTGGGAGGCCCGGATGCGAATAGCGCGGCCGGCGCGGTGTACATCTACTACGGAGGAGCGAAGCCGCACGCGACCGCGGACGTCGTGTTGAGCGGTGAGGCTTCCAGCGACCAGTTCGGGTTCTCGATCGCCCCCGCCGGAGATGTCAATGCCGACGGTTATTCGGACATCATCGTGGGGGGGCCCTACCACGCCACGTACACGGGACGAGCGTACGTCTTCTACGGCGGCGCGAGCCTCGTCTCGAAGGGCGCGGGAAGCGCGGACGTCATCCTGACCGGCGAGGTTTCGCACGACTACTTCGGCTATTCCGTCGCCTCCGCCGGGGACGTCAACGGGGACGGCGTGAATGACTTGATCGTGGGCGCGAACAAGGCCAGCAACCTCGCCGGCCGGGCCTACATCTTCTACGGGGGGTCCAGCCTGGTTTCAAAGGGCGCGGGCAGCGCGGATGGAATCCTGAGCGGCGAGCCCAGCAACAGCGGTTTTGGAGCGTCCGTAGCGTTTGCGGGAGATCAGAACGGGGACGGACGGGCCGACCTTCTCGTGGGCGCGCCCAATTACAGCTCGAACGCCGGCCGGGCCTACCTCTTCTACGGCAGCGGGATCTCGGGCTCCAAGAGCGCCGCCAACGCCGACATGATCCTGACCGGCAACTCCTCGGACGAATTCGGGGTGTCCCTGGCCGCCACGGACGTGAATGGCGACGGGTTTCGCGACATCATCGTGGGCACCGCGCCCAGCTCGGGTGTCGGCCGGGTCTGCATTTTCTTCGGGGGTTACGGATGGTACTCCCAGGGCGCGGGAGCGGCGGATGTGATCCTCACGGGCGAGGCCGGGAGCAGCAGCTTTGGATCGACGCTGGCTGCCGTCGGAGACGTGAACGGCGACGGGTGGACGGATCTCATGGTGGGAGATCAGAACTATCTGAGCCATCGCGGTCGCGCCTATCTCTTCTATGGGGGACCTGGTTTCGCCTCCAAGCCGGCGGGTACCGCCGACATGTTCTGGACCGGCCCGACAGGCACAAACCTCCTGGGGGCGGCGGTCGGATCAGCGGGAGACCAGCGGCAGGACGGCTTCAGCGACATCGTGGTCGGTGCTCCCGGCTATGGCAATCAATCCGGCCGGGCGTATGTCTACGACATGAACCGGTACCAGATTCTCTCCCCTGAGGCCGGGGACACGTGGAACGTGGGCGCAACCCAGACGGTCTCGTGGTTGGGCGCGGAACCGGCGGACCTGTGGCTCTCGATCGACGGTGGCGCCAGCTATCAGATGCTTCAGCACAAGGTGGGTGGAGCCGCCAGCAACGCTGTTGCCCAGTTGGTGCCGCACCAACCGACGCTGTTCGCCCGGATCAAGCTCACTCCGTCGGATACGGCGATCACGGGAGGCGATCAGAGCGACTCCCTGTTCACGATCCAGAACAGCATCTCGCTTCTGCTGTTCAAGGCGCAGCCGGATCCGACGGGCGGAACGATCCTGAGCTGGAAGACGGATCCGCCGGTCGGGCCGCAGGGGATCTCGGGGTACAAGCTGTACCGAGGTGCGCGGGGTCCGAATGAAACGCGCGTCGGACCCGACCTGATCACGGCCACGACGTTCACGGATCCCGCCGGCGGTCCGGGATCCAGCTACCGCTTGATCGCAGTCAACGGGTTGGGCGAGGACCTGGAACTCGGCGCCGTGTCCGTGGGCGCCGTGCGGTCGCTGGCGGCGTGGCCGCTGCCGTACACAGGGGGCGATCTCAACATCACGTTTTCGGTGCCGAGCGCCGCAGGAGCCGGAGACGCTCCGGGCCGGCTGACGGAGATTGCCGTTTACGACCTTTCCGGCCGGCTGGTGAAGACCGTGGCGCGCGGTGTCTATTCGGGTGGCGAGCACTCCGTCACCTGGGACGGCCGGGATGGCTTGGATCGTCCGGTGGCCGGCGGTGTCTATTTCCTGCGCGCCGGAAGCGGCGGGAAGGTGTCTCACCTGAAGTTGATGGTGCTTCGGTGAGGACCGGCGGCAACGTCGGGTTCACGGAGGGCCTTGTCATGGCCAAGAAGCCGCAATTTGGAAAGAGGCGGTCGATCTCCGTCTCGCTGGTGGGGCTGTGTCTCTCGTGCCTGCTGTCCGGGTCGGCGGCAGCGACCACGCTCTTTGGTCTGGTGAGTACCGGGGAGGTGTTCGCGTCCACCGACCAGGGAGCGCATTGGACGGTGCGGGCGGCGCTGCCGATCTCGGACGCCGTGGGCGTGGGCGCGGGAACGATCAGCTCCCAGCTCTTTCTGGCCGGCGCCGGCGGGACCTTGTTCGCCTCGACCGACGGCGGGACGAGCTGGGCGGCCGTGGGAGCGGCGCCGGCCAGCGACGTGTCGGCTCTGGTCGTCGCTTCCAACCTGACGCTGTTGCTCTTGACCTCCAGTGGGACCATCTATCAGAGCATCGATCAGGGGCTCGACTTCACCGCCATCGCGGCGATGCCGAGCTCGGGCTTTGTGAGCCTGGCCCAATCGCGCTCCAATTTCAGTTTCTTCGCGTTGCAGAGCACAGGAGACGTGTGGCGGAGCACCGACTGGGGCGTGACCTGGTCGGAGACGGGCGGAATTCCGGCGTCCGATGCGGTGGCGGTGCAGGCGGTGGGCGGCGCGCTGGATCTGATGACGGCGGCGGGAGACGTCTACACCAGCACCAACTCCGGGGTGACCTGGATCGGGTTGGGGACGTTGTCGCAAGTGGGCATGACGGCCCTTACCCATGACGGGGGAACGCTCCTGGCGGGCGCGGGAACGGGCGAGGTGGCCTCGTCGACGGATGGCCGGGTCTGGACGTGGAAGGGAGCGACCAACCAGATGACCTTGCGCAGCCTGGGCGTGGACACTCCGGTCGCATCCGGGGTCGCGGGCCCGGGAGCGCGCGCGACGCTGCGGATCGGGGCGCTCTGGCCCAACCCGGCGCGGTGTCGGCAAACAGTGAAGGTCGGGTTGACTTTGTCGGCGAACGCCGCCGTGACGGTCGCGTTGTACGACGTGACCGGCCGGAAGCTGGCGGACCGCGCGGTCGAAGGGTTCGGCGCAGGCTCACAGACGATTTCGTGGGACCCGGGCATAGGGGCCGCCGGCATGTATGTGCTGCGGCTGAGCACCGTCACGGGAGGAGGCACGTCATCCAAGCTGATCGTCCTGCCCTAGCGCATCCACGGCGTCGCGGCCCGTCGCGGTCGGCGGACACCGTGGCCGATGACGAGACCGGCGCGGCCGGACGATCGGAACGAGGTTTCGGGTCGGGCGCGGCGCCACCACAAGCAGAACGGAGATAACCATGCGGTTTCAGGCTGAGCGCTCCAGTGTCGTGCCTCACTTCAGATTGCCGGCATTCGGGCCGGGTAGCCTGTGGGTCCTGGGCGCGGCGCTTTGGGTCGCGATGGCGGCTCAACCCGCTCGCGCGATCTCGCACCGGACCTTGATGACCGTGACGGGCGGCGGTGGAGACGAGGTCGGGTACGCGGTCGGAGTGACGAACGGCGACATCAACGGCGACGGCTACCCGGACGTCATCGTCGCGGCACCCTACTGGAATCACTTCAACGGGGCGGTCTACATCTACTTCGGCGGACCCTCCCCGCGCGCCACGCCGGACGTGACATTGACCGGCCAGAACGGCGCTGGGTTTGGTCAGGCCGTCTCCATGGCCGGGGATGTCAACGGCGATGGGTACCAGGACGTCATCGTTGGGGAGCCTGAAAGCTCCACCGCCTATGTCTTCTACGGCGGGCCGACCCTGACCTCCAAGGGGGCTTCGAGCGCGGATGTCATCTTGACCGGGGAGGGGTCTGCCGACAGATTTGGCACTTCGGTGAACACGGCCGGCGACCTGAACGGCGATGGCCGTTCGGACGTGATCGTCGGGGCGCAATCGTACGGCAGCAATACTGGACGGACCTACCTGTTCTACGGAGGATCGACGCTGGTTTCGAAGGGAGCCGGAAGCGCGGATGTCATCCTGACCGGTGAGTCCGGCAGCGATTTCGGTGTTTCGGCCGTCGCCGCCGGCGACGTGAACGGTGACGGACGCGCCGACGTGATCGTAGGGGCCCTTGGATACAGCTCGAACACCGGTCGGGCGTACGTTTTCTATGGCGGGCCGACCCTGACCTCGAAAGGTGCGGCTGGCGCCGACGTCATCCTGACCGGAGAGGCCGGAAGCTACTTTGGCGGTTCCGTCGCCGGGGCGGGCGATCTCAACGGCGATGATCGCGCCGATGTGATCGTAGGGGCCTTTGGATACGGCTCGAACACCGGTCGAGCGTACGTCTTCTACGGCGGGCCGACCCTGAACTCGAAAGGCGCGGCGGCCGCCGACGTCATCCTGACCGGAGAGGCGCCCTCCAGCGATTTCGGCAATTCCGTCGCCACCGCCGGGGATGTCAACGGCGACGGCCGCCCGGACTTGATCGTAGGGTCGTTATTTTACAACAACAGTCTGGGTCGAGCCTATGTGTTCTTCGGCGGTTCGTCCCTGGCCTCGGAGTCGGCCTCCAATGCGGACATTCTCCTGGGGGCGGAGACCGAATACGGCGAGTTCGGTTTGTCGGTCGCGAGCGTCGGAGACGTGAACGGAGATGGGTACGCCGACGTAATCATCGGAGCTCCAGGATACAATGACGCAGCCGGCCGGGCCTACGTGGTCGAGATCTATCCCTACCTGTTGATCACTCCGAACGGGGGTGAGCATTGGCTCGCCGGGCAGTCGGCCAAGGTACGCTGGCTGGGACAGGACGCAGCCGATGTCTCGGTCTCCTTGGACAGCGGTCTGAGCTGGAGCACGCTCCTGACCGGCGTCGGCGGCCAGGCCGACAACACGGTCACGGTCCTGGCGCCGGGTCGGAGCACATCCATGGGCCTGGTGCGCGTGGGCTATACGGGCCAGGCGGCCAGGACCTCCAACTCGGTTCAAAGCAGCCGCACGTTCTCCATCGTCGCCGGCGCACCCCCAACGGCCGCCGCCCGGCTGTTCAGCACCATTAACGGCTCATCCCAAGGCGGGATGGGATCCGCGGCGGTCACGGTGGGCGACCTGAACGGCGACGGGTACCCGGACCTGGCGGTGGCGGCGCCGAACGCGAACAACGCGACCGGTGCGGTGTCCGTCTACTACGGAGGAGCGAAGCCGCACACGACCGCTGATGTCATGCTGACGGGAGAGGATGCCAACGACCTGTTCGGGTCCGCGATCGCAGCCGCCGGGGATGTCAATGGCGATGGTCATGCGGACCTCGTCGTGGGGGCGCCCAACTATGGCGGCTCGAATCAAAACGGGCGGGCGTATGTCTTCTACGGCGGGCCGGGCCTCGTCTCCAAGGGTGCAGGGAGCGCGAACGTCATCCTGACCGGTGAGATACTCAGCATGTTCGGTTGTGCCGTCGCTTCCGCCGGAGACGTCAATGGGGACGGGATCAACGATCTGATCGTGGGAGGGAGGATATACTTCGACCGTGGTCGTGCCTATGTGTTCTACGGCGGCTCGGGCCTGGTTTCGAAGGGCGCCGGCAGCGCGGATGAAATCCTGAGCGGCGATTCCGACGACAGTGGTTTTGGCGCATATGTCGCTTCCGCGGGCGATCAGAATGGGGACGGCCGGCCCGATCTTCTCGTGGGCGCGCCGGGCTACAACTCCGGGGCCGGCCGAGCGTGCCTTTTCTATAGCAGCGGGTTCAACGGCGCCGAAAGCGCCGCGAGCGCGGACGTGATCCTGACCGGGAACCCCTCCGACGGATTTGGGGGGCCGATCGCTGCCGCGGACCTCAACGGCGACGGATACCGCGACATCATCTTGGGCACCGCTCCCAGCTCAGGCGCCGGCCGGGTCTGCGTCTTCTTCGGGGGCAGCGGACTGGTTTCCCAGGGTGCCGGGTCGGCGGATGTGGTGATGACCGGCGAGGGAGGGAGCAGCGGCTTCGGATCGGCGCTGGCCGCGGTTGGGGACGTGAATGGCGACGGGTGGGCGGACCTGCTGGTGGGAGACCCGAGCTACCTCAACCACGAGGGTCGCGCCTATCTCTTTCTGGGGGGATCCGGGTTCGTCTCGAAGACCGCTGGGACCGCTGACATGATGTGGACCGGTGAGGCGACCAACGGCCTGTTCGGCGGAGCGGTCGGTTCGGCCGGAGATGAACGGCAGGATGGCTTCGACGACATCGTGGTCGGCGCTCCGGGGTACGGCAGCGGTTCCGGCCGGGCGTATGTGTATGACCTTGACCGGTACCAGATTCTCTCGCCCCAGGGCGGGGACAGGTGGAACGTGGGCGGGACCGAGACCATCTCGTGGCTCGGCGCGCAGCCGGCCGACCTGTGGCTCTCGGCCGACGCCGGCAGCAGCTATCAAATGCTGCAGCACAACGTGGGCGGAGCGGCGAGCAATGCTCTGGCCCTGTTGGTGCCGCATGACCCGACGCGCTTTGCCCGGATCAAGCTGACGCCGTCCAACACCACGATCACGGGCGCCACGGCGAGCGACTCCCTTTTCACCATCCAGAGCGCCATTTCGCTCCTGCTCTTCAACTCCCAGCCGGACCCGGAAGGCGGGACGGTGCTCGCCTGGAAGACCGACCCGCCGGTCGGGCCAGAAGGGATTTCCGGCTACCGGCTGTACCGAACGTTGCCCGGCGCGAACGAGATGCGGGTGGGACCGGATCTGATCACCGAAACGAGTTATTCGGACCCATCCGGCAGGTCCGGCTCCACGTACCGCCTGAGCGCGGTCAACGGCCTGGGCGACGAGTGGGAGCTGGGTTCCCTTTCGGTGGGCGCGGTGCCGGCGCTGGCGGCCTGGCCGCTGCCCTATACCGGAGGCGATCTCCACATCACGTTCGTAGTTCCGGACGCCGGGTCGGGCTCGCGCGGTACCGCGGGCGCCGGCGCTTCCGACGGGGTAACGGAGGTTGCCGTGTACGATCTCTGCGGGCGGCTGGTGAAGACCGTGGCGTACGGGGCGTATGCGGCCGGCGAGCATTCAGTCACATGGGACGGACGAGATGCCTCGGATCGTGCGGTGGCTCGAGGGGTCTACTTCCTTCGCGCTGGCAGCGACGGGAAGGCGTCTCGCCTGAAGCTGACGATGCTTCGATAGTATGGAACGACCCTGTCCGACAGCCCGGGCTGCCGAACAGCGCTGGATCCGGCCTCTCGGCCGGATCCGGGAGAAGAACCTGACTTAGAAGCCGGCCGTTCCCTTGGGCGTGCCGACGCCCGTCGGGAAATCGTACCCGGTCTTGGCGCCGTACGAACCCGCCTTGCCGCTCGTCACATCGTAGAAGTTGGCACCGCCGAGGCCCCCGTAGATGAACGTGTTCTCGGCCACGGCGCCGCCACGGTTGCCGCCGGCGGTGTTCACGATGCCCGCGATCACCGGGCAGGCGACGCTGGTGCCGCCGAACACGTACCAGCCGCCGTGCCAGCGCACTGCGACTCCGGTGTTCGGATCGGCCACCGCCGCCACGTCGGCGATGCCGCGCTGGGTGCCCACCACGTTGGACACGCCGTTCTGATAGGCCGGGCGGGACTCATAGACGCTGGGACCGCATCCGGTTCCGCTCCACACCGTTTCGCTCGAGCGGTTGTAGCCGGAGTCCACGTGGAGGGTGGTGCCGCCCACCGCCACGACGTAGGGAGACGCCGCCGGGTATTCCCTCAGGCCGCCGGTGTCGCCGCCGGAAGCGAAGTAGGTCACGCCCGCGTGATTGAAGTGGGCATCGTCGCTCTTTTCGCCGGAGAACTCGCCTCCGCCCCAGCTATTCGAGCACTGCTGGGCGCCCGCGATGCCGGCGGCCGCGTCCTCCGCGCCAAAGAGATTGGTGTAGCTGTTCGACGCCGCCTCGACCAGGACGATCTTGGCGTGGGGCGCCATGGCGTGAGCCCACTCGATGTCCAGGTCCTCCTCCTGGCTCCATCCGGAGTTGAACGAGGGCTTGGAGCCCGACGCATACACGACCTGCAGCACCTTGTTGGTGGATGCGGTCACGTTGTTCGAGGTTTCCTGCGGAAGGCCGAACTGGGCCGAGAAGGCGTTGAAGTCCGCCAGGGCGTAAGAATCGTCGTACGCATCCACGATCACGATCGTTCCGGAACCGCCCGCGCCTGGAATGCCGTACGCCGTCTGGATCTGTCCGGGGCTGTAGCCGGAAGGGCTCGCCAACGGAATCATCTGCCCGGTCTGGCCGATGTAGATGAGATGGTTGGTGTGCAATTCGCCGGGGCGGGGCACGGACGACTCCGGAACCAGGATGTTCGGGTCGTTCTGGAAGAAAAGGCCCTGAACGGAGGACATGGCGGCAGGGTTCGACGCGGACGGGGCCGTGATGCGTCCCGCGTCGTTGTTCAGGCATCCGGAAACAACAAGAACCATAAGCAACGTGACTGCCAGGCCGGTCAGGAGCTTTTTCATGACGCAACTTCCTCCTGAGGATGAGACGTCCCGATGGGTTTTCGAACCAATGCGACGGAGCGGAACTGGAGCGGGGAGTCCAGGAAACGGGGTGGAGTCCCGTCCGTCCGGAACTGATCGATTCTGAGACTTTCTCGCCGGGAAGACAAGTTGAATTCCCTGCGAGGCGCTGCCGGGGATCGCTGCCGCGGCCCGTGGGGCTCCCGCCTCGGCCCGTACTGCCATCCCACCGTGATTTCGAGACTTGTGTGGTTTCCAGCCTAGGGGCTCCGATGTCCGCCGCCCCGCCGGTCCAGTTCCAGCCCTCCGGCGTGCGCACCCGGCGCGCCTGATCCTGGCCCGACATCAGCCTCAGCAGCGAACCGGGGGAGACGCCGACAGAGAAGACGGCCGCCTCGGCGCGCGCGAAGAAGTCTCGCCTTGCGGTGGCGGCGAAATCGGCACCCATGCCCGGCCAGAGATAGCCTCCAGTCGGGAAGAGCAGGGCGGTTTCCTGCGCGAGATGAGTCATGTCCCGGAGACACTAGCCGGGGGCGGACCCGGGGCAAACGTCAAGCGGCCGGATGCCATGGGACCGGAAAGCGTATCATGTATGCGTGGCAGACTGCCGCCGGCAAGCGTCCTCAGGGATCTCGGGACGTCAGGTCTGCGATCGCTTCCGGACCTGGGAGCGGTTCCGGCTCAGCAAGGCGCAACCCGGAGGAGTCGATGTCGAGCTTCAACAGCTACGAGGATCCGGGCATGGCCGGCGCCTATGCCCGGCTGGAGTTTCCCGGCACCTATTATCTCGCCTTCCGGGATCTCCCGGCGATCTTCCGCCGGGAGGTTTGCGGGAACGCCGCGATGGACTTCGGCTGCGGCGCCGGGCGCTCGACGCGATTCCTCCGGCAGCACGGCTTCGCTGCCGTTGGGGTGGACATCTCCGCGGAGATGATCGCCCACGCCCGTGTTCTCGATCCCGCGGGCGACTACCGCCTCGTCCGAGACGGCGACCTCGGAGTATTCGGCGGTTCCATCTTCGATCTGGTTCTGTCGGCCTTCACCTTCGATAACATCCCGACGCGGGAGCAGAAGGTCCGGGCCCTCTGCGAGCTGGCGCGAGTTCTCCGGCCGACCGGCCGGCTGGTCAACGTCGTCTCGTCTCCGGATATCTATGTCCACGAATGGGTGTCGTTCACCACCAAGGACTATCCAGACAACCGGTGCGCGCGCAGCGGCGACACCGTGCTCATCGTCAACACGGCCATTGACGACCGTCGCCCGGTACGGGATGTGGTCTGGTCCGACGAATCCTACCGGGAGATCTATGCGGAATCGGGGTTCGAGGTGGTGGCAAACCACCGCCCCCTGGGCCGCGAAGAGGAGCCGTTCGCCTGGGTCAATGAGACCCGCATCGCGCCGTGGGTTCTCTGGGTGCTGCGGCCCGCGCCAGCCGTCAACCTGCCTCCTCCTCGCCCGTAGGCGTTGGCCCGGTGCAAGCCGGGATCACGCGCCATGACATCCTGGGCGGATGCGCCCTCCACCGCCTGCTCGAACTCCCGCACCGACTCCCGCAGGCCCTGAACGATCGCCTTGCGTTGGCTCGCGATTCCCTGTCCCTGCAGATCTCTTCGATCACATGGCTTTCGGCATCGAGAAGGGCCACGCCGGCGGTGATGGACGTCATGCGGGCATGCGGACAACCGCGGTATGAGACGCTGTCGCAAGCGTACCAGCCGATGTCAACCAGCCGTCGCTTGCTTGACGCAAAGGGTGGCAGTTTCTACACTGCCCGGCATGGGTCGCGATCCTCGATGAGGCCCGGAACGTACCGCTGGTTCCCGCCTGCCGCCGGATTCGCCCTGAAGGAGAGGTCGCCGCATGACCCAGCCATGATTCGGCTCGATCAGGTCACCAAGCGATACGGATCCGTCGTCGCGGTCGATTCCGTATCCTTCGAAATCGGCCGCGGCGAGGTCGTCGGCTTCCTGGGACCCAACGGGGCCGGCAAGAGCACGCTGCTCAAGATGATCTCCACCTGGCTCATGCCGGATCACGGAACGATCGAAATCGACGGCCACGACACGCGGACCGATTCACTGGCGGTGCGCCGCTCGCTTGGATACCTGCCTGAGCACAATGCTCTCTACGACGGGATGCGCGTCGACCGCTTCCTTCGGTTCGTCGCCCGGGCGCGCGGCCTGGACGAGCCGCGTTACGCCGAACGGCTGGCGTGGGTGGTGCAGCGCTGCGGTCTCGAGGAAGTGCTGGGGAAGCGGATCAACGAATGTTCCAAAGGATATCGCCAGCGGATCGGCGTGGCCGCCGCGCTCATTCATGATCCGCCGGTGATCATTCTCGACGAGCCCACGCACGGTCTCGATCCCTTGCAGGTTGCGGCCTTTCGCGAGTTCATCCTCGGGCTGCGCGAGGGGCGCGCCATTCTCTTCAGCAGCCACATCCTGAGCGAGGTCGTGACCACGACGGAACGGGTCCTCCTGATCCATCACGGACGGATTCTCTACGACGGGCGCGTGCAGGAGCTGGCGCAACGCGGTGGCGAGAGGGGGGGCAGTGCAATCGAGGCGGTCGTGCTCGACATGTTCCGAACGACCGGCGGCGATGAGTCGGTGAGAACCCGCGACGAGGGCACGGCGGCCGGGGGCACGGGGTCGACGATTGCGCCCGGAGAGGAGCCGGCGGCTCGTGGCGGCGGCCGCAAAGGCGTCCGCGAGGCGAACTCCGCCCGCTCGGTCGAGAAGGGCGGCCGATCATGAGCGCGCGGCGGACGCTCTCCACGGCCGAGTTCATCGACGGCGTGAAGCTCATCGCGGCTCGCGAGCTGAGCGCCTATTTCGATTCCCGGATCGCCTACGTCTACTCGATCGCCTTCGCCATCCTGGCCAACTCGGTCTTCATGAACGAGTTCTTTCTGGCCGGCCGCGTGGAGATGAGAGGGTTCTTCGAACGCCTCCCGCTGCTTTTCGCGGTGTTCCTGCCGGCCATCTCGATGAGGCTCTGGGCGGAGGAGCGCCGTCAGCGAACGATCGAGCTGCTGCTCACCTTGCCCGTGGCGCCGGTGCAGGCCGCACTGGGGAAGTTCCTCGCCGCCCTCGGGCTACTCGCGGTCTTCCTGGCCAGCTCTCTTCCGATCGTGGTCATGCTTGCGGTGTTGGGAAAGCCGGATTTCGGCCTCATCCTCGCCGGCTACCTGGGCGTCGCCTGCCTGGGGGCGCTCTTTCTGGCGTTCGGGATGTTCTTCTCGGCTCTCTCCGGCGACCAGATCACGGCCTTCGTCTCCAGCGCGCTGGTGGCGTTCCTCCTGGTCCTCACGGGAAACGACAAGGTGGTGGCGGTTCTGGACGGCCTCTTGCCGGCGCTTTCGCCCGGCACGCTGCTCTGCCAGTCGATTTCGATCGCGCCTCACTATGACGCCTTCGTGCGAGGGAGCGTCGAGCTTCCGGCGCTGATCTATTTCGCGGGTCTGACGGCGTTTTTCGTGGGACTCACGGTGATCGTGCTGGAGCGCAACCGCACATGAAGCCCGGTCGGTCCGTGGCGACGGCCGCGGGCATCGCGCTTGCCTTGGGCGTCGTGATCTTCGCCGTGCGGGTGGCGCGGCACTATCCGGCGTTCCGGATCGAAACCGGCCGCTTCAAGATCACGCGGCTTGATCCCGCGACGCGCTCACGCCTGGAAACGCTGCACGATCACGTCTTCCTGACCTGTTTCCTGAGTCCGCCGGAGCGGATGCCGTCCCAGATGCGCGGGATGGGCCGGGAGCTGGATCAGCTTTTCGGCGCGCTCCAGGGCGCCTCGCACGGTCTCCTGGACTACCAGATCGTCGATCCCGAGTCCGACCCGGACCTGGCCCGCTACGCGGCCAGGCGCAAGATCTCGCCGGTGCGCGTCCGCAGCGTCGAGCACGACGGATACAGTGAGCAGCAGGTCTGGTGCGGGCTCACCATCGCCTACGGAGCGCATCCCGTGGCCCTCTTGCCGAGTCTCTCTCCAGACGATCTCCCGCGGCTGCAAGCGACCATCGCCGGCACCCTGGATCAGATGGAGCGACCTCGCCGGCCGGTGATCGCCCTTTCGGTGCCCCAGGGATCCGCCGGCAGCTACACGGCGCTCCGCGACTCCCTTGCCAGCCGCGGTCGGGTGATCCCCGTCGATCTCGATTCGGGAGCAGCGATCCCGCGGGAGGCAGACCTTCTTTTCTGGATGGATCCGGGCCGGTTCAACGCTGCCCGCCTGCGCGAGCTGAACCTCTTCCTCGATGGCGGTCGCACGGCGATCGTCGCGGGAAGCGTGTTCACCGCGGAGTTGACTCGGGGCGCCGGTGGGCCGGAGGTTCGACTGCGGCCGACCGGCTATGACGCGGAGACCTTCCTCGGGGAGTTCGGCCTGCATCCCGTCAAGGGGCTCGTCCTGGACGAGACCTGTGAGGATCTGCTGATCGACGGCGTCAAGCGGGATGTTCCCCTGGTGGTCCGGTGCATCGGCTATGACCAGGACTTCCGCACCCTGCGCGGTCAACCGAACGGCACGCTCCTCTTCGAGACGCCGACCGCCATGTCGCTCGACGCCGGCCGGCTGGCCGAACGCGATTGGAACCCGGAGATCCTGGCCACGACCTCGGACAAGACCTGGATCCAGCTGCTGCCGCCGGGACCTGTCGCGCTCGCGGATCTGACTCCGGAGCACGGCGACCGGGTTCCGAGGCAGGCGCTCCTGGTCGGGCTGCACCACAGCGAGCCGTCGTCCGGTTGGCTTCTCGTGGCGGGCGCCTCGACCCTGTTCCGCAACGAGCTTCTCAACCATCCGAACGCGGCGCATGTGCGCCTGCTGCGCGTGCTTCTCGATTCCTTCACCACCGATGACCGGCTGGTGGCCGCAAGCGTGCGGACGGGCCGGCAGGCGCCGCTTTCGGAGCTGCCGCCTTCAACCCGCCTTCTCTGGCGGCTGATCTGCATCCTCCTTCCCCCGGTCGTTCTCATTGCGCTGGGAGTCGCTGTCGGGAGATTTCGGCGCGGACCGGTTCGCGCGGCGTCGCGGCGGCATCCCGTCCGTGTCCGTCCGTCCGGCCGGCGTTGGCCGAATTCGGCACGCGCCATCGCCGGCGGCGGCGCGGCGTTGGTCCTCCTCGTCCTGCTCGTCGCGGCAAGCCGGCGCATCGGTCTGCAGGCGGATCTGACCGGGGAGCGGCTCAATTCGCTCACCCCCGAGTCGCGGGAGATTGCTTCGCTGGTGCGAGGCGATCCCCCGATCGAAGCGGAGCTGATCTTCTCCTCGCACGATCGGCTGCCCGAATCCATGCGCGGCAGCCTCAAGCGTCTCGCCGCCATGCTCGAGGAGTTTCGGCGCGCGGGAGTGAACCTGCGGATCAAGCGGATCGACCCGGCTGACCTGAGCCAGGCGGAACGCGCCGAGTTGGATGCCGCCGGGATCGCCCCGGCGAAGGTCACCACGCGCGACCAGGAGGTCACGCAGGTTCGCACCGTCTACAGCGCGCTCCGCCTGCGCCGCGGCGAGCGGACCGAGATCCTGCGCTTTCCCGACCCGGCCTCCTTTGACAACCTGGAGTTCCGGCTGGCCTTTGGCTGGTGGCGCCTGGCGACGGGCCGGCACCCGCAGGTGGTCTTCGCTTCCGATACCCCGCGGATGTCCCCGGCCGAGCAGCTGGAGTTCGAGCAACACGGCCTCTCCTCTCCGATGGGAACCGATGTCTACAGCTTGGCCCGGGCGGCCGTGGCCAATTGTGATTTCCGGGTGAGCCATGTGAACCCGCACGATCCGGTGCTTCCGGCGGAAGACGACCTTCTTGTCTGGCTCCAGCCGCGGCGGGACGCCTCGAAGATGTATGAAGAGCTGGTCCGGCATCTGCACGCCGGGGGACGCGCCATCCTGGCGGTGCAGCACTTCAACATGCAATCCCGCCAGTATCCCGGGTCGGATTTCAAGATCGTCTACTGGCCGCAACCGCAGTTTCCGGACGTGGAGCTGCTCTATTTCCCTGAGATCGGTGTGCAACTGGTGCGCGAGGTCCTGTTCGACGAGCTGAGGACGCACCTGCCTCTTCAGACGCAGGTCATGCGCGGAGGGCGCACCGAGTACAAGCCGATGGAGGCCGCGCTGCCGTTCATGCTCCGCGCTTCCGCGGCGAATTTCTCGCCTTCTTCGCCCATCACCCAAAGCCTCGGGGATCAAGGCTTTCTCTACGCCAGCTACCTGCGTTGGGATGATGCCAGGCTGGCCGAGCTGGGGCTCAGAGCCACTCCGCTGATCACCACCTCGGCTCACACCTGGAGCCTGGACTGGCAGGGAGGGTGGCTTCCCGACTCGCTCCTGGCCGGGCCTCCGCGTGGAGCGGACGGAAAACCGATCTGGCTGGGACGGGTGCCGCTGGCCGTGCTTTTCGAGGGGAACTTCCCGCTGCCAAGCAAACCGCTTCGGATCAACATCTCTCCGATGTTTGCCGGTCTCCAGGGAATGCCGGCTGAAGAAGAGAGCCTGGCGACGGCCCCAAGGGCTCCGGCGGCCGCTCCTGCCGTTCCGGGCGCGCCGGGCAAGCTCCTCTTCATCGGTTGTTCGGAGGCGTTCAAGAACTACCGGCTGGCGGAACCGGAGTTTCGGGGCGATCAGCTCTTGATCAACGCGGTGGCCACCCTGGCGCTGGACGAGAAGCTCGCCCGCATCGCGACCAGGCGGCCGGTGGAACGAGGGTTTGATCTGACTTCGAGCGCGGAGCGCCTCAAGTGGCGGGTCGTCGTGGTGGCCGCGTTCCCGCTGGCTCTGGTCGGTTTCGGCTTCCTGCTGGAACGGCTCCGGCGGCGGACGCCGGCTGCGACTGGGAAGGGCTTGAAGTGATCAGCCTGGAACGACTCCGGCGGCGGACGCCGGCGATGGGGAAGGGTCTGAGATGATCCGGTGGGTGGTCTCGCTCCCGATGGCGCTCACTCTTCCGGATGCCGGAACGACGGTGCCATGAGCCGCTTCGTCATTTCGCTCGCCGTCGCGTTCGCGCTTCTGGCCGCTTGGGACGGGCTGGCCACGCGGCACGAGGAATCGCTCCGGCGTTCCAACCTCCATCTGGGACGGTTCATCAGCAAGCAGGAACGTGAAGGCCGGCCCGTCGCGGGGATTCGCATCCAGAAGGGTGCCGAGCCGGCTCAGCTTTACGGTTCGATGGGTGGAATGTGGCGATGCCTCAGCTACCACTCGGCCGTCGCCAGCGGTGATCAGATCGGCAGCCTGGTTCATCAGATCTTCGAAGCGGAAGGAATCGTGCAGAGCGACAAGTCCGCAGTCGAGGTCGAATATGGTCTGAACACATCGGGTGCGTGGAGCATCAGCCTGCACGGTCCGGGCTTGCTGAGTGATCCCCAGCACGACGTCCTGCTCTCCCTCGACCTGGGAAATGCGACGTCGGACAATGAGGGTTGCTACATCCGCCGGCATGGGAGCAATCGGATCTGGTCCGTCGACACCAATCCCCATCAGGAGCTCGATCATTCATCGGGCAACCGCCTGCCGCCGATGCTCGATCCGAGCCTGGTCCCCGGCGCCTGGCTTGCCCAGATGAAGAGGATGAGTCGCATCGAGGTCGAACCGGCGTCGGGGGAGAGCTACGTCCTGGAGATGCATGAGCTGAAAGTGACGCCGGAGCAGATGCGGCAGGGCATGCCGGCGATCGAGTGGCACGTGAAGCAGGGCGGGAGCGATGTGGTCTCGAGGGCGGCGTTGGACTACGCGCTCTATCTGCTGCGAGCGCCCTATCGGGACGTCCGCGATCCGGCGGGCTACGCCGGGTTCGGATTTGACCAGCCTCGCGCCCGGGTGACCCTTCATCCGGAAAGCGGGCAGGTTCTGGAGCTTCGTCTGGCGCGCGAGAAAGCCGACGGCTCGGACGTGGTGTACAACAGCTTCAGCCGAAGCATCTTCGAGGTCGATCCGAACGAGGAGGGGCTTCTTTTCCCTCCGGCGTCGACCTTGCTCACGCGAAACCCGGAAGATCCCTGGCGCGTCTGGCTCCAACTGCTCGAGGCGCAGGGACGATAGGCGGGCGGACACGTCGTCCGGGCCTGTGGCGCCCCCGGCTTTGCACCGTTCTGTGGCAGCGAACATCGACTGAGGGAAGCGCAACCGGAAGACCTCCCGGGTCTGGCATGAGCGCCATGCACCCAGGGTTTGCCGTTGAGCATCCCGAACGTGGCTGGTATACTCAGTTGTGGCGAATTCGGGGCTGGCCATGACGTCTTCATGATTGTCGGAGAAGCGGTGGTTCACCGGGGGTTGTCCGAGGTGCCTATTGGCGTGTGGAGTGCACTCCGTCCTGGATAGGTGCGGGGCTGCAAGACAACGGAGGTGGTGGTAATGAAGACCCACGCAGCTCACAAAGTTGCCTGCCAGAGCGTCCCGGCTTGGAAGCGCCTGAATTGCGCTCTCATGGTCCCAGTCCTCGGGTGCGCTCTTCTGATGCTCTGGATGCCGGCGCACGCCGAACTGATGTTCGCTACACGGTACTCCAGCTACCTGACCGGCGCGACCCCGATGTCGGTTGCAGTCGGCGATCTGAACGGCGATGGCAGGCTCGACCTGGCGGTGGCCGATCTCGGCGGCGCGTCGGTGTCGGTGTTGCTGGGCGCCGGCGATGGGTCCTTTCTGCCCAGGACCGACTTTCCGACGGGACAGGACCCCGCGTCCGTGGCGATCGGAGATCTGGATCGAGACGGCCACGCGGATCTGGTCGTGGCCAACCGTGGCGATGGGACCGTTTCCGTGCTGTTGGGAAACGGGGACGGGACCTTCGGGCCCAAGACCGACTACGCCGCAGGTGAGGTATGCGACGGCGTGGCCATTGGAGACTTGAATCGAGATGGATGGCCGGATCTGGTCGCGGTGAACTGGGGCGACGCGACCGTGTCCGTGTTCCTGGGCGTCGGCGGCGGGGCATTCGGGACGATGCGCGAGTACCCGACCGGAAACGAGCCGAGCTCTGTTGCCTTGGCGGATCTGAACGGCGACGGGAGGCTGGATCTCTCGGTGACCGATTCTCAGGATGGCGCGGTTTCGATCCTTCTCGGTCATGGCGATGGCACCTTCGCGGCGAAGGTGAACTGCGCGGTCGGAACTCAACCGTCGGCCGTGGCGATCGGCGACTTCAACCGCGACGGCTTTCTGGATCTGGCCGTCGCGAACAACGGATCCAATTCGGTTTCCGTTCTTCTCGGCCTGGGCAACGGCACCTTCAGCGTGCACAGGGATCTCAACACCGGGGTACAGCCGGGCTCGGTGACGGCGGCGGATGTAAACGGGGACGGATGTCTCGATCTGGCCGTGGGCGATCAGGGTTCCAATTCGGTCTCGCTGCTGCTCGGCCTTGGGAACGGCACCTTCGACCCCAGACGGGACCTGACGATGGGGCGTGCCCCCTGCTCGGTTCTCCTGGCCGATATGGACGCGAACGGGAAGATGGACCTGGTGCTGGCGAACAATCTGGACAACCAGGTTTCCATCGCCCTGGGCAACGGAGACGGGACCTTCGGCGCCGTCAATCCGACATACGCCACCGGAACGAGTCCGAAGGCGGTGGCCCTGGCCGATCTGAATCACGATGGGCACCTGGACATCGTGGTGCCGAATGCCTCCTCCAACACGGTGTCGGTCTTTCTGAACAACGGCGACGGATCGCTGGCGACCCGAACCGACTATCCGGCGCAGAAGACGCCGGACGCCGTGGCCATCGGGGACGTGAAAGGGAACGACGGCGTTCCGGATCTCGTCGTTCTGAACTACGACTCGAACACGCTCTCGATGTTCCGGGGCCGCGGGGATGGAACCTTCTATCCGGCCCACATCTCCAATGCCGGCCTGGGGCCCACCTCGGTGGCCATCGGGGATTTCAACGGGGACGGCGAGCCCGATCTGGCCATCACCGACCTCGATGACGGCAACGTCTGCGTGCTGCCGGGCGACGGTTCGGGCGCATTTCCGAATCGGCAGCCTTATCCTGTGGGAGCTTATCCCGTGGCAGTCGCCACGGGAGACTTCAACGGCGACGGCAAGCTCGATCTGGCGGTGATCACGGAGACATCCCCCCTCTGGATTCTTCTGGGCGCCGGAGACGGAACGTTTGGAACGCCGGCGGGCTTTCCCATCGACAATGCCGCCTCGTCCGTCGCGGTGGGGGACCTGAACGGAGACGGCATCCCGGATCTGGCGGTCGCGTACACCGGGGACACCCATGTCTCGGTGCTCTATGGAATTGGGGACGGCACCTTCCAGAGCCAGGTCGAGTATGGCGTCGGTGCGCAGCCGTTCTCCGTCGCCATTGCGGACCTGAACGCCGATGGCAGGAACGACCTGGTGACAAGCAACTATGCCTCGTCCTCCATCTCCGTGCTGATGGGCCGTCCTGACGGCACTCTGGGACTGCGGCAGGACTGTGCGCTGGCGAGCGCGCCCGAGGCCGTCGCGATCGGCGATCTGGACGGCGACCACGACCCGGACGTAGTGGTGGTGAACCAGGACGCGAGTACCATGTCCACGCTGAAGAACATCAGCGGAGCCTGGCTGACCGGAGTGCCGCCTCGAGAGATCGCGTCCGGGGCCTGGTTGCAGGCCTGCCCGAATCCGGCCCGGGGCACGATCGCCCTGCATTTCGTGCTGGCGAGCGCGGGCCGAACGAACCTCCGGATCTACGACGTGGCCGGTCGACTGGTGCGCTCCGTCTTCGATCAGAAGCTCGATCGCGGGGAGCATTCTCTCACCTGGGACGGGCTCGACAATCATGGTCGGCCGGTCCCGGCCGGCGCCTATTACCTCAATCTGGGCGGGAACGGAACCCGGCTCGAGAAGCCGGTCGTGATCCTGAGATAAACGTCGCATGCACAGCAGCGGGCTGGCCCGCGCCCCGATGCCGGGCGCGCCGGCCCGCTCTGTCTCCTGGCGGCCGTCCGTCTTCCCGGTTCCCGCGGGCGGCGGAGGGGCGACTCTGCGCTCCCGCCTCCTACCCTCCGGCGATCGCTCCGATGATGATGAAAGGAGTCTTCCCGGCAGCGACCGATTCCGGCAGGGGAGCGTCCGGCGGCTCGTGGGAAAGGTCCTGTTGGTCCACGAAGAACCGCAGGAACGGCCGCCGCTCGTGCGTGCCGTGATGGCGGATGGTCCCACGAAGCACGGGAAAGCGGACCTCCAGCGCGCCCAGAATCGCGTCCTGCGTCACCCGGCCGCGCACGTCGACTTCCACCTCGGCGCCGACGTGCGCCAGGGTCCGCAGGTGCGCCGGCAGGACGACCCGGATCATGGCAGGGTCTGGACCTCGACCGACAGCACCGCCGGAAAATCCCGCACGATGGGGGCCCAGCCGTCTCCGGAGTCGCGGGAGGCGTACACCTGGCCCCCGGTCGTGCCGAAGTACACGCCGCAGGGATCGAGCGAGTCGACGGCCATCGCGTCTCTCAGCACGTTGACGTAGCAATCACTCTGCGGGAGACCTTTGGTGAGAGCCTCCCATTCGTTGCCGCCCTGGCGGCTGCGATAGACCCGGAGCTTTCCTTCCGGCGGGAAGTGCTCCGAATCGCTCTTGATCGGAACCACGTAGATCGTCTCCGGCTCGTGGGCATGAACGTCGATCGGGAACCCGAAGTCGGTCGGGAGGTTTCCGCTGACCTCATGCCAGGTTTCTCCGGCATCGTCGCTGCGCATGACGTCCCAGTGCTTCTGCATGAAGAGCACGTTCGGACGCGACGGGTGGAGGGCGATGCGGTGCACGCAATGGCCGATCTCGGCTTCCGGATCCGGGATGTACTCCGACTTCAAGCCGCGGTTGATCGGCTTCCAGGTCTTGCCGGCGTCGTCGGTCCGGAAGGCGCCCGCCGCCGAAATGGCGATGAACATCCGGCCCGGATTGCTCGGATCCAGCAGGATGGTGTGCAGGCACATGCCGCCGGCGCCGGGCTGCCAGCGCGACCCGGTGTCGTGGCCGCGCAACCCGGACAGCTCCTGCCACGATTTCCCGCCGTCGGTGGACCGGAAGATGGCCGCATCCTCCACGCCGGCATAAACCGTGTCCGGATCCGACAGCGAGGGCTCGAAGTGCCAGACCCGCTTGAACTCCCACGGATGCGGGGTGCCGTCGTACCACTGGTGGGTTCCCGGTGTGCCGTTGTAGGCGAACTTGTTGTCCACCGGCTCCCAGGTCCTGCCGCCGTCGTTCGAGCGCTGGACCACCTGACCGAACCAGCCGCTGGTCTGAGACGCGTAGATCCGATTCGGGTCGGCCGGCGAGCCCTTCATGTGGTAGATCTCCCAGCCCGCGAAATGAGGGCCGCTGATGTCCCAACGGCCCCGCTTCCCATCCGAGGTCAGGATGAACGCGCCCTTGCGCGTGCCGACCAGTACCCGCACTCCGCTCATGTCCCACTCCTTCTCGAGCTGGCGTAATTGCTTTCCGCGCTTGGGAATACGGACGTCTACGGAACGACCGGTTCCGCATCTCCGAATCCTGTTGAGAATGAGTATGAACCGCGGTGCGCTGGATGACAATCCCGCATGTTTCGGCCGCGCGCGTGGGCAGAGGATCGCTGCTGACCCACTCCGTCCGCTCATTTCCGAGGCGGGGATCCTGATGGCGGTTTCTCGAGATGGCTGAGCCGGTTCGCCGGACCGATGCACCGCGTGGATGAATACGCTGGCGAGAGGGCCGTCCGCACTGGGTGGCAGTCTCGGCAGGGCGCACGCGATGATGCGCCGGACTGGAATGGAGATGGACGACAGCGTGCCGTCCGGTGTAATA
Organism: Candidatus Eiseniibacteriota bacterium; assembly: GCA_963833505.1. Lineage (GTDB taxonomy): Bacteria > Eisenbacteria > RBG-16-71-46 > CAIMUX01 > CAIMUX01 > CAWHYG01. Next base: position 97,480 of record CAWHYG010000007.1, read on the forward strand.
AAGACCCCGTGACGGTTTCGACTCGACGTGCAGGTTGAAGATCTGGGGGTTCCGATGGGGCGCGGGCTTCGATCCGGTCAGCGTTTCACATGATTCCAGACTTGTCGCCAGCCGCGGCTGGTGAACGCAGACCGATTCTCCTCCCAGCGTTTCTGCTGCTCTCCACTGTGCTGGCGGGCGCCTCTCTGGCGTCTGCGGACAGTCTGCTTTTCGCAGCGCCGTTCCTGTCCCTGGATACGCGGCCGGATCCGCAGTCCGTGGCGACCGCCGACCTGAACGTGGACGGACGGTCGGACCTGGTGGTAGCGAGCGCGGGCGATAACGGGGTCTCGGTGTTCCTCGGCAACGGGAACGGGACCTTCGGGGCGAGAACCGACTACGCGACGGGAGTCGATCCTCAATCCGTTGCCATCGCGGATCTGAACGGCGACGGAAAGGCCGACCTGGTGGTGGCGAACGCGGGCGATAACACGGTCTCAGTGATCCTCGGCCACGGGGACGGGACCTTCGGGGCGAGAACCGACTATGCCACGGGCCTCGATCCCTACGCGGTGGCGATCGGCGACCTGAATGGGGACGGGCGGTTGGACCTGGCCGTCACCGGCTATGCCTCCAACACGGTTTCTCTGTTCTTCGGCCATGGGGACGGGACCTTCGGGACGAGGACGGACTACCAGACGGGGTCCTATCCCTGGGGCGTCGCGGTCGGAGATCTGAACGGCGACGGACCGCTGGATCTGGTGGTCGCCGACAACGGCGATGACATGGTCTCGGTGCTTCTCGGCCACGGGGATGGGACCTTCGAGGCGAAGACCGATTTCGGTACCGGGAGCAAGCCGCAGTCCGTCGCGATCGGGGATCTGAACGGGGACGGAAAAGCGGACCTGGTCACGGCCAATCAGAACTCGAACACCGTCTCGGTCCTTCTCGGCCTTGGGGACGGGTCCTTCGGGACAAAGGCCGACTACGGGACCGGAAGCATCCCTTCATCAGCCTTGATCAGGGACCTGAACGGCGACGGCATACCCGACGTGGTCGTGACGAGCGAGGGCGACAACACCGTGTCGCTGTTGTTCGGTCGTGGGGATGGCTCCTGGGCAACGAGCAGGGATCTCGGAGCGGAGTATGCGCCACTTGCGATCGCGATCGGGGACCTGAACAACGACGGAAAGCCGGACCTGGCGGTGGCGAATGCGGTCTCCAGCTCCATCGCGGTGTTTCTCGGCAGCGGGGACGGAGCCTTCGGAACGGTGATCGAAGACGAGACAGGGCGCGATCCCTGGTGCGTCAGAACGGCGGACTTGAACGGCAACGGACAGTCCGACCTGGTCGTGGCGAACGAGGGCGACAACACCGTGTCGGTGTTTCTCGGGCAGGGGGACGGGACGTTCGCGAAAAGGATTGACTACGGGACCGGCGAGTCTCCCGTGTCCGTCGCGATCGGGGACCTGAACGGGGACGGATGGCCGGACCTGGCTGTGGCGAACTGGAGCTCGAAAGGCGGCGTCCCGGGTCTTGTTGAAAAGTGTCTGACGTAGCCTCGGGAGCCTCTGAAGCGTACTTCCATCGGTCCTTTTCTTCCAGCGATTCCTCTTCGCCCTTTCTTCTCCTGCCCATACCCATCGATCGGGTTCTGACCTGTACAAGCTGTTCGAGCGGGAGGCCGGCTTCACCAGAGCCCCCAGGAGGCGCGATCGCGATTGGGTCTGATCTGTACCATCCCCCCGATCACGCTCTTGGTGGACCTGATGAAGAGCGAGGGAACTCACGCGCGCTTCCTCTCCTGCCGAGCCAGGTACTCGGCCAGCTTGTGATAGCCGTCGATCTTTCGCAGGCGGACGGTTCCGGAGGCCAGCAGCCCGTAGATCAGGATCAACGCCGCGCTCTCTTTGGGAAAGGACCCTTGGGTCTTGATCCGCCGCCGGAACTCCTCGTTTACCCGCTCGATCATGTTTGTGGTCCGCAGACTCTTCCACATTTCCGCCGGGAAGTTGTAAAAGGTCAGGAGTTCGGTTCCGGATTCCTGCAGGCTGACCGCCACCTCCGGAACCAGCCTCTGCCACTTTCGCAGAAAAGCGTCGTAGGCTTTGTCCGCCGCTTCCCGATCGTCGGCGTGGGTGATGGCAGCGTAGTCCCGCTGCAGCTCGTCGTGGCAGTGCTTGGGAGCCTTGCTCAGGAGGTTGTCCAGCTTGTGCCGGGTGCAACGCTGGATCTGCGTCGCCGGCCAGGCTTCCCGCACCGAGCGGATCAGGCCCGCATTGCCGTCCAGCATCACCAGGACCGGGGCGGTCAATCCACGCCGCTTCAGCCCTTCCACCACCCCTTCCCACGACTTCAGGCTCTCGCTCGGCGCCAGGCGCAACTCCAGCAGGTCCTTTTTCCCCGACTCCTTCACCCCGATCACGGCCTGCACCGGAACCTTGACCACCCGCCGAGCCAAACGCACCGGCACGCGGATTCCGTCCAGGATCACCAGGCGGTACTGCTCCGGACCCAGGTCTCGCTCCCGCCAGGCCTGGAAGAGCGCTTGCAGCCGTTGCACCACCCGGGAAATCGCGCTCCGGGAAAGGGCCGTCCCTTCCAACAGCGGAGCCAGGGCCAAACGCACCTTCCGCGTGTTCGCTCCCACCAGGTAGCTCGTGATCAGAGCCGCGTCCACCCGCCGGGTCCGGCGTTCGTAGCGCCGCACGATCCGGCTGGAGAACTCCTTGGTTCCCTCCGGTGTCTGCAACCGCCCACGAGGCATCGCGATCTCCGTCGGCCCCAGCGAGGTCACCAACGTGCGCGGCGGCCGGGTTCCATGACGATAGCCTCGTCGTTCCGGAACCCGTTCATGGCTGGCCGCCCCCAGGGCCGAGGCCAGCTCCTCCTCCAGGATCGCCTTGATCACGTCCCGGATCCGGCCCCGAATCAGCGTCTCCAGATCCAGGAAATTCCGTGGCGGAGAGAGCAACTCTGCGGTAGAATCTTTCATGGCGTATTCCTCCTGATAAGTCCATTGTGGACTTTGGGTTATGTCACCCGGAGAATACGCCATTCTCCTTTTTCAACAAGTTCCGGGACGGAACCGCTCGAAAACAGTCTCGGTTCTGTTGGGCAATTCAAGGGAGGGGACATTCGGAACGAAGGCAGACTATGCGACCGGAGAGGAACCCCTGTCGGTGGCGATCGGGGATCTGAACGGAGACGGAAAGCCGGACCTGGTCGTAGCGAACGAACACCCCGGCACCGTTTCGGTACTGCTGGGCCATGGGGACGGAACCTTCGGCACCAAGACCGAATTCAGCGCGGGGAGCGAAACCTCAGACATTGCGATCGCGGACCTGAACGGGGACGGCGCGCCGGACGCGGTGGTAGCGAACAATGGATCCAACACTGTGTCCGTGCTTCTCGGCCACGGGGACGGGACCTTCAACCCGAAGACCGAGTGCGGAACGGGAAGCAATCCCTCATCCGTTGCGGTCGGGGACTTGAACGGGGACGGCAACCTGGACCTGGCCGTGGCGGACATCGGGTCCGGCGCCGTTTCGGTGCTCATGGGCCGTGGAGATGGAACCTTCGGGAGCAAGACCGACTACAGGACGGGAAGCTATCCCTGCTGCGTAGCGATGGGAGATTTGAACGGGGATGGCAGGTTGGACCTGGCCGCGGCGAGCCGGGGTTGCAACACCATCACGGTCCTTCTCGGCCACGGAGACGGGACCTTTGGGACAAAGGCCGACTACGGGACCGGCAACTTCCCCAATTCCGTCGCTCTGGGGGACCTGAACGGCGACGGCAAGCGGGATCTGGTGGCCGCCAACTTCTACTCCAACACCGTGTCCGTGCTGTTGAACATCGGCGCCGGCACGCTCGTGTACCCGGGCGATGCCAACAACGACGGCATGGTCGATGCGCGCGACATTCTGCCGATCGGCTTCTACTTCGGACTGAGCGGCCCGGTCCGGCGGAACGCCTCATTGACCTGGAGCCCGCAGTCGCTGACGGGATTGTGGCCGCAGCCTTATGAGAGCGCCTGCTACGCGGATTGCGACGGCGACGGCACGGTGGACGCTCACGATGTCCAGGCGATCATCCAGAACTGGGGGAGACGGAAGGGCCAACCGACTTCTCCGGCGATCGATCAACCCTCGATCTGTCTCGAGCTCTTGCGCGCTCTCGACGAGAACGCCGGCGCTCCGGGGATGGCCGCAGCGCGCGGGGCCGTGATCGAGATCCTGGAGCGCGCGCTCGGTCATCCGCTGCAGTTGCAGCTTCAGCCGAACCAGCCCAATCCGTTCCACGGAGCGACGAGCTGGACATTGACGGTTCCCGGTTCCGTTTCGGCCGGCCTTGCCGTCTTCGACCTCTGCGGGAGACTGGTCTGGAGCGCTTCCCTTCCGAACCTGACAGCGGGCATCACGGCGATCACCTGGAATGGCGCTGACCTGAAGGGGCGTCGCGTTCCTACCGGGCTGTATTTTTACAGGTTCACCTCCGGGAGCTATCACGCCTCCGGGAGGATGATGCGGGTCCAATAGCAGGGAGCGGCTTCCCAGCCCAACGCTGAGGTCGCGAAGATGCGCGGGGCGCCCGGCGGAGAGGATCGAGCGCTATTTCCCCTTCTGCGCCAGGATCCGGGCGAGATTGTTCCGAAGGAGCTGGTTTTCGGGATCCAGCCGGAGGGCCTGCTGCAAGGCCCTGACCGCGTCGTCCTTTCTTCCGAGTTGGAGGTAGGCGGCGGCCAGGTCGTTGTAGGTGGCAGGGGAGTAAGGCATGCTCCTGGCCGCGTTTTCGAAAGCGGTGGCGGCCTCGGCCGCGTGTCCGAGCTGCAGGTTGCAGTAGCCGATCCCGTACCAGGCCGCGACTTCGCGCGGAGAAAGCTGAAGCGCCTCCTGATACCGGGCCAGCGCCGCCTGGTACTCGCCCCGATCGTCCAGGCGCCGGCCGATCGTATAGATGTCGTGCGCTTCCGCCCTTTTCATGTCATATCGGGGAAGGATCCTCTCGAAGCCGAACGCCAGTGGAAGGACCACGAGCAGGAGCGAGGCCCGCCGGGACCGGACCATCTCGAGGAGGGCCGTGATCCCCAGCGCGGCCAGCCCGAGAAAGCCCGCGAGGAAGGGAATCCGATATCGGGCGGTGGCGAAGAAGACGATGGTCGAGATCCATCCCACGGCGATCAGCGTGATCCAGGGAATGACCTCCGGGATCGCCCGGTCCGCGATCCGGACTGGACCCCGCCGGTTTCCGCCGGGCGATGCCGAAGGAACGATTCCCCTTCGCGCCCGGAGCCACCATCCTGTTCCCAGGGCCGCCAGGGGTAGGATCCAGGCGAAGTCAAGGAAGGCGACGGCCAGGGGAGGCGTCGACCGGCGGAGCGCGCTGAAAACCTCGAGCTGGGGGATCTCAGTCGGAGACAGGTACAGCAACGCCTTGCGCCCGAAGAGCCAGAGCGCCCTGGAGGGATGCCGGTGCATGAAGTCAAGCGCCCGCCCCGCCCAGTAGTGGGAGCTTTGCTCCATGGTCAGCTTCATTCCCATGGCCTTGGAAGCCGCCTTCACGCCGGTGAAATCCCGCTCGATGTCGAGCTCGGGGGGCTGCGAGTAGATCCCGCGGGAAAGCTCGTTGTTGCCGATGTACAGGTTCAGTCCGCCGTTCAGGGTCAGAACGTGAGGCGCACCGGTGGTGCGCCATTGGTGAATGAACATCGGAGCGAGGGCGATCGCGACTCCGGCCGCGATCAGAAGCGAGTCGCGAAGCCAGAGTTTCACCCGGAAACGCAGGCGAAGGGCCAGGTACCCCATCGCCGCGAGGGGAAGAAGCGCAAAGACCCCGCGTCCTGAGGTCAGACCGCCGCAGATCAATCCGAAGAGAGGAAGCCGATAGAGCCGCTTCTCGGGAGCCGGCCAGTACCAGAGGGCCGCTGCCGCGAGCAGAAGAAGTGTGCTTTCAACGAGGACCTGGCTCTCCATGGCCAGGATCGGGCCGCACAGCGTGTAGAGAATCGCGGTGCCCCAGGCCGCGCTCGCGCCCAGGTCGCGCCGCGCGGCCGCCGCCAGCAGGACGAGCGTCGCCAGGCCGAGAACGGATTGCCCGACCAGGATGGTCTGAACCGTCGGCGTGCCCCAGGTGAAGAACAGGGACAGCAGGGACGGGTAGAGCGGAGTCATGAAGTAGGGTTCGGCCGGCGCGGTCTGCCCATGCGCGAGGCGCAGAGCCATGTCCAGATAGAAGCGCCCGTCCAGGATCGGATCCGTGATCCGAAGATCCTTGAGCAGGAGGGTAACGCTCCAGATCCGCAGGCCCACGGCGGCCACGGCGATGGCGGCGGCTGCAGCCAGCCTCCGCGGACCCCAGCTCCGCAACGCCTGCCCTGGGTGGGATCGAACCGTCGCTGCTCCCTTGCTCGTGTCGACCGGCAAAGGTCTGCCCTCCTGACGGCCCGGACGCGTGGGGCGACCGGCGTGTCGGCGCCCGTTCACCCGTCGCCTGTAACCATTAAGCCTTGCCAGGATCCCTCATCCCGGCAGCCGACCGCAAAGGGATTCGTTCCGCGGGGGCAGAGCCAATCGTGGGTCGATCAGAACTGGAACGCCTGGTACTGAAGGACGTACTGATCGCGGTCGGGCGATCCGCTCTTGCTGAGCACGGTCCAGGCCAGCTTGAAGGTGGCCCGGTGGCCGTCCAGCCACCAGGCCAGCCCGGCCTGACGGCTCGTCTCGTCGTTCGCGCTGTCGTCCAGGCTTGCGGAGTTCGGAGCTTCCCGCCGAGGCTATGGTGCAGGGCGACGACCGCGGCTCGCGGGTCTGCCGCCCTTGGACCAGCCCGAGATCGGGAGGGAAAGCGCGTCATGGGTGTTGTCATGGCGTGCCGGCGCGTACATCCTAGGGCAGGGGCGCGAACGGCGGGATCGGAGGTCCAGGCTGTGCGCGGCGAGGGGTTGCACCCCATCCGTCCGCGGCTTGTCCAGGGCTGCATCGGCGCGTCCACAGGTTGTCCAGGGTTGCATCCGTGCGTCCGCAGGTGTCCATGGAGTTTTCGACGAACCAGGCCCATTGCACATGGGACCCCGGACGGAGAATCCGGGCTGCTTTCCGTCTTGTTCTCGTGACCGCCCTGGTCGCGAGCTCGCCCCTGGCCTGCTTACAGCGGCAGCGCCCCAACGTCCTCCTCGTCACCATCGACACGCTCCGCGCCGACCATGTCGGTTGCTACGGCGACAGCGAGGCCCGGACGCCGAATCTCGACCGCCTGGCGCGGGAGGGAGTCGCGTTCGATCACGCTTCGACCGCGGTGCCGCTGACCCTGCCTTCGCACACCACTCTCCTGACCGGCTGTTATCCGCTGCACCACGGCGTCCGCAACAACGGCACCTACGATCTTCCTTCGGACGTTCCCACCCTGGCCGAGCACTTTCATGACGCCGGCTACCGGACCGGGGCTTTCGTCAGCGCCTTTGTCCTGAACCGCCAGTTCGGCCTCAGCCGGGGATTCGACGTGTATGACGACAGCCTCCTCACCGAGCGGCGGGGGAGCGAGACCGTGCGGCGGGCGATCGCCTGGCTTGACCGGCGCGACCGGCGCCCGTTCTTCGTGTGGGTGCACCTCTACGAACCGCACGCCCCCTGGACCCCGCCGATGCCGTATGCCGCCCTGCCGCTTCCTTCCGGCTACGACCGGGAGATCGCCGCGGCGGACGGCGCCCTCGGGGCCTTGCTCGATCACCTGCGTTCGACCGGCCGCCTCGACCGCACGATCGTCGACGTGATGGCCGACCACGGCGAGGGTCTGAACGACCACGGGGAGATGGAACACGGGGTGTTCCTCTATCAGGAGACGATCCGGATTCCGTGGCTCCTGCGCCTGCCTCACGGGCGCGACGCCGGCCGCCGCGTTCCGAGTCTGGTCGCCACGATCGACCTCGCGCCGACCCTGTGCGAGCTCGCCGGTCTGCCCCCGATGGCCGGCATTGACGGGTTCAGCCTGGTTCCGACCCTGAACGGAGGAGCGCTGCCGCCGCGGAGCGGCATCTATCTCGAGACCGTCTACCCGAAGGAGAACTTCGGCTGGGCTCCGTTGTCCGGGCTGGCCGGACTGCGATGGAAGTGGATCCGGGGCCCGGCTCCGGAGCTGTATCGCCTGACGGATGATTCCGCCGAACGGAACAACCTCCGTTCGAGCCAGCCGGACACCGCCACGCTTCTTTCCCAGCGACTCATACGGGTCGAGCAAGGGATCCAGCACGCCGAAACCGGACAGCCCAGGAACGTCTCCGCCGAGGTCGTCGAGAGGCTTCGCTCCCTCGGCTACCTTTCGGCCGGGACCCAGCTCTCCGAATCCTCCGACAGCCTGCCCGATCCCAAGCGGATGATCGGCACCTTGAACGACTTCGAGGACGCCAAACGCGCCTTTGACGACCGGCGCTACGCGGACGCGGTGCCCATCCTCCGGCGCGTCCTGTCGCAGAACGAGCGCAACCTCGTCGCCCTCCAGGACTATGGCTCCGCGCTCAACGACATCGCGGAGTTCAAGGACGCGGAACAGGCCTGCCGCCGGGCCGTGGAGATCTCCCCCAACAACACGCCCGCCATCACCGGATTGGCCGACGCGGTGTTCGGAGAGGAGCGCTGGGGCGAAGCGCTCGATCTCTACCGCCTGGCCGCGCCCTCCGCCTATCGGGCCCGGCAGGTCAACAGCCGGATCGCCATCTGTCTCGCCCAGACGGGACAGCCGGCGGCGGCGGACCAGGCCCTGGTTGATGCAGTCCAGCGATACCCCGCGGACCAGCGCTTCTACACCGGCGTGGGGGCCCAGATCCACGACTATCTGGCGCTGGCCGGGGACGCGGCGCCGCCGGACAGCGTGGCCCTGCGCCACGGCATGCTGGCGTGCAACCTGGGACTATACGCCGAAAGTGAACGATGGCTCTCGCGATCGCTCGCGACCCGCGCGCTGGATCGGCAACGTCTGGACTTCCTCGAGCAGTTATACACCCAGGTGCAGCGTTTTCCCCAGGCGCTCGCGACCCTGCGACAGGAGGCGAAGAACATCGGCTGGACCGGGGATCTGGAGTGGCGGCAGGCCGACTTGCTGACCCGCTCGGGAAAGCTGGCGGAGGCGCTCTCGGCCCTCGAGGCGCTCCCGGACTCGGAGCTGGCGCAGGAGGGGATTCGCGCCCAGGCCTCTTATGACCGGGCCGGCCTGCTCTGCCGTCTGGGCCGCCGGGATGAAGGGATCGACGCCTTGGACCAGGCGATCCGCGCCGGGTATGCGGATCTGGGGCATCTGCTCAACGACGTCAATCTCGCCGGCGTTCGCGACGATCCGCGCTATCTGACGCTGGTCGATGGGCTCTCGAAGAAGGGGTGGTCGGGAACCCGGCCGTGACCGGGTCCCGCGGCCCCGTTGACGGATCCTGCGACAGGTCGGCGTGGACTCGGATCGAGTCGATGGCCTCAGTGCGCCAGCGGAGCTACCGGACCCACGACACGAATTCGGAGAGCGGAGCGCGCACCCTCTCGAACTGGTTGATCGGTGCTTCGACGTCGGGGTAGCCCAGGGCCACCGCGACCACGAACCGCTGGCCGGCCGCCGCCGGGATCAGGCGGTGCAGCACGTCCGGATAACCCACGGCCATGGCCATGATGCAGGTCCCGAGACCCTTGGCGTGCGCTGAAAGACAAAGGGTCTGGACGAGCAGGCCGGCGTCGAAACAGGCGTACTCGGGTTGAAGCCTGGAATCGACGGCCAGGAAGAGAACACAAGGCGCCCCGAACTGGTCGACCAGCCCAGTGGTCGCTGGACCCGGCGGGACAGCCGCCCGGGAATCCATCAGCTCCTTGGTGCGCGCGGCCAACTCGGGCGGCCAGTCGAGGCGGGGTCGCGGAATCTCGAAGACGCGCTCCGCACCGGCGGCCGCTTTGGCGCGATACGCGGCCCGGAGGTCGGCCAGCGACTCCGCGGTCACGACGTAAAGGTTCCAGCCCTGGGTGTTGGCCCAGGAAGGCGCCCACCGAGCCTCATCCAGGATTTCACGGATGGTGTCTTCCGGGACCGGTCGATCGAGGTACTGCCGGATGCTACGCCTTCCACGCAGAGCGTTTTCAGTTTCCATGAGTGCCTCCTTCGTTGGTGTCCCGCCTGAATCTAGCATGGGTCAGGCGCCGGGGTTTAACGGCGATCGCGGGGAGGCATGGACGGCGCGGGCGCTTGACCTGTCTTCCGGCCATGGGGCTCACGCCGGCGCCGTCGACCTGTTGAGGTCGCCACGTCATCGGCCGCTGTCGGTCGACGGTTCGGGCGGGGCGTATCCCAAGTCCTCGACCTTGACGCCGTTGCGCCGGCCCACTGTCACGAGCAGCGACTGATAGGGCTGGAAGCAAAGGTCGAGCTCAACCGGCCGGCCTGAAAGCTGCAAGCGCACCCTTCGAATCTCATCCTCGCGGCAGAGCGATTGGCCGTACTCCATCGGGTAGGAGATCTCCCGGCTCTTGGGGTGCGCGAAGAAGAAAAGCGTGTCGTCGCCGTCCTGCCGGGCGAAGTACTCGGGCAGGTTGATCCCGCTCACCAGCGGGGGCGCCGGGCAGACGCGATCCAGCGATTGGCCCACGGTGGCCTGCGACAGGAGCGAAACCAGATCCCGCTCGAAGGACTCGCTCTTCCGCCTCCCCGGTTCGGAGGGCGCGCGGCGCAGACAGACCGGCAATCCCCGGCGCGCCAGGCGGAGGATCTCGGCCAGAGAGGCCGCCTCCAGCCACCCAACGTCCAGGAGCAGCGCCGGGAACGAAGCGTTTCCGATCCAGAGACGTCCATCCTGGACGTCGGCTTTTTCCAGGAAGGGCGCCGTGATCCAGAGCGGTCGATAGGGTGAGGCGTCTTCAGGGAATCGCTGGTACTGCAGCTCCCACCAGTATTCGGCGCTCGGCCGGCGCAAGTGGTCGGGCAGCCGGTGCCGCATCCGGTTGTCTTCCAGCGGAAGATAGACTGCGAGCCGGGACAGGGTCGTGCCGCGACGCAGAGCGGCGCAGGCCCGGTCCAGGTAGGCGTTGAAGGCGGGCAGATCGGAGGCGAGGGCGGCGCCCGGACCGACTTCGACCGTGGCGTAGAAGCGATTCCCGCCGCCCGGCGGGTTGTACGGCATGCCGTGCCAGAGGATGAAATTCACGCCGTTCGCGAGCACGGCATCGGCCAGGAGCTTCAGGTCCGCGATCTGCTCCTGCCCCTGGTAGGGTCCCGGGCCGGGATAGGGAATCCACCCGTACAGGCAGGTGAAGGTCTCAGCGGATACGACCGCTTTTCCCGACAGCGCAGCGGCGGAAGCCGCGAATTGCGCGAAGTGCGGGTCGAACAGGATCGCCTCGCTTTCGGGCACGTCGGCGGCGGCATAGGCGGCGAGCAGATCGGTGGGAGCGCCGTGGCACTGCACGCGCGAAAATCCGCCCAGGCGACGGCAGGCTTCGCCGTAGGGAACATAGAACTGCTCGAGGACGAAGTCGGACACGAGACGCCGGTAGTCGTATCGGACTTCCGGGTTCGCATCCAGGTTGCCGCAGTCTGGAGCCACGCCTTGAATGGGTTCGGCCGGGACCTCCGGGTTCGCATCCAGGTTGCCGCAGCCTGGAGCCACGCCTTGAATGGGTTCGGCCCGGACCTCCGGGTGCGCATCCGGGCCGCCGCGGGCGCCTGGAACCCCGCCTCGATCGGATTCGGCCCTCAGGAACGGCTCCAGCTCATAGCCGAACCTCTCGCGGAAGGCCTCTCCGAACCCGGCCGTCCAGAGCCTCTCGACCGGCACTTCCCAGGAGTCGCAGAAGAGCCCCGAGGGACGGCCCGACAGCGCCTCGGAGAGGGCGGAGCCCATCCGAGCGGCATAGCGCTCCAGGGCGCCGCGGTCGAGGTGGTTCAGGATCGGTCCTGCCACGGGCTCTTCCCACGATCGCGTGAGGCGCTGATCCAGCGGGCCGTCGAAGGTCTGGCTGGCGTCGCGCTCCTCGACCATGGAGCCGCCGAACGGCCAGCGCGACCCGAAAGTGAAATCGAGACCGAGCCCCCGCGCGTTCGCTTCGCGCTTGGCGTAAGCGACGATCGACGACCACTCCGGCGAGAGCCATGCGGGCCCGGGCCGCCCGCCCGGCAGGGGGTACAGGAACGCCACTTCGGCTCCGCCGAAGCCGTGGTCCCGCATCCAGTCGAGCTGAAAGCAGACGTCCTCGCGGCGGATTTCGCCCGAAAACCACCACCAGCGGGTCCAGGGCCTGCTGTCCGGGTAGAGGGTATCGCCCACCGTTCGCCTCCTGCATCCGCCGCAACGCGCGAACGGATCCTAAAGGCCCGCCGCAGCCCGCAGGCGGTCCGGCGCGGATCGGGTGCCGTCGGGTGACGCGAGATCCATCCGCGCAGCAACGGACGCCTGCCGGATCTCAAACGACTCCTGGGAGATCCTGCGCGCCGGTGAATCCTGAGGTCAACCGCCGTCGCACCTTCGACGCGCCAGGGCGGGACCGCCGAGCCAAGATGAGAGCTTCAAGTGGCCACGCCTTCTGTGGTCCACTGAGGGCGGGTGGAGACCGGGCCGAGTCTCCCGTCGGGACGTTTTGAAGGCCGTTCACGCCGGAGCGGGGGGAGCCATCATGGGACAGACGGATACACCGAAAGATTCGATCGTGCAGCGCCTGAGGAATCGAGCCGGGGAAATCCACGCGGATGCCGCGGAGGCGTGGGGTTCGATCTCCGGAGCCGCCAACGAGGAAGTCAAGGGCCGCATCACCGAGCTGAACAGCCTCGTGCCCATGATCGCCGAGCTGGGCTACTCCGTCGACGGCATCCAGATCGCCATCGGGCCGATCCCCGACGTCGTTCTCAAGATCAGCGGATTGTCCAGGACGATGCCGGAGGACCGGTACCGGCGCGTCCTGGAAGAGCACAAGGACAAGCCGGTCCTGCTGGCCGTGGTCAAGGCGCTTCAGGCTGCGTCCGGCCTGCACCAGCGGATTCACTTCATGGGTATGAGGTCGGATACCGCTTCCGTCGTGCTGGGTCTTCCGCCGAAGGTCACGTTGGAGTTCAACCGGGAGCGATAGATACCAAGGACCAGGGCCGCGCGGTTCAGGCTGTAGAGGCAGGCATTGAGCACCCGGGCCGCGCGGCTCCGGCTGTAGAGACAGGCATTGAGGACCCGGGCTGCGAGGTCCGGGCTGGAGAGACAGGCGCCGAAGCACCGGGCCGAGAGGTCCGGCTCGTCCAAGGGGGAGCATGGGCGAATGGGCGGTGTTCGGCGGGGCGCTTGCGACCTGCCTGAAGGAGTTCGCTGAGGTGTCCTCCTATCTCTGGGAAAAGGGATGGGCGGAGAGCAACGCCGGAAACCTCTCCGTGGACGTGACCGGACTCCTGCGCGACGCGGCGCCGCGCGTCCCGGATCCGTCCCCCGCTGGCCCTGTGCGCCGGCTGGATCAGCGCTATCCGGCGCTGGCAGGGCGGACCTACCTCGTCACAGGTTCCGGGCGCCGGTTTCGCGATGTAGCCCGCGACGTTGCCCACAACACCTGTCTGCTCGAGATGACGCCGGAAGGGAATGCCTTCCGCATGATCCGGGGCGGGGAAGAAGACGCGCGCTTTCGTCCGACCTCGGAGTTTCCCTCCCACCTGCGGAGCCATGAGTTCCTGCAGCAGTCCAACGCGCCGGAGACGGTCGTTCTGCATACCCATCCGACGGAGCTCATCGCGGTCACGCACATCCCCGAATTCGAGAACGAGGCGGTCTTGAACCGGGCCCTCTGGAGCATCCATCCGGAGGTGAAGGTCGCCATCCCGCGCGGCCTCGGCCTCGTCCCCTACGTCACGCCCGGGACGGAGGATCTCGCGGCCGCCACGGTCGAGGCCTTTCGGCGGCGGCATTCGGTGGTGGCGTGGCAGTGGCACGGCTGCGTGGCGATCGCTCGGGATGTTCTTTCGGCGTTCGATCTGGTCGACACCGCCAACAAGGCGGCGCAGCTCATCCTGGCGTGCCGATCCGCCGGGATTGTTCCTCGGGGGTTGACCGACGATCAGCTTCGGGAACTCGCCCGGACGTTTGGTCTCGAGGAATAGGCCGGAGGTCGGTCATGCCGTCTTCCGTGCATCTCGCCTTCGACCTGGGCGCGGAAAGCGGACGTGCGGTGGTCGGAGAGCTGGAAGCCGGCCGCCTCCGCGCGCGCGAGATCGCCCGATTCCCGAACGGCATCCTGGAGGTGCGCGGACGCTCCTGCTGGAACGTCCTTCGCCTCTACGAGAACCTGATCGCGGCCCTGGGACAGTGTGCCCGCGAAGGCATCTCCCCGGATACGATCGGCGTCGATACCTGGGGAGTGGACTTCGCTCTCCTCGATTCCGGAGGAGGCGTTTCGGGACTTCCTTTCTCCTATCGCGATCGACAGACGGAAGGGGCTCCGGAATCGTTCTTCGCGAAGATGAGCCCTCTACGCCTCTACGAGCGCACCGGGATCCAGATCCTGGCGATCAATTCCGTCTTCCAGCTCGAAGCCATGCTGCGCGATGACGCCTCCCGCCTGCGCCGCGCTGCCGACCTGCTGTTCATGCCCGATCTCTTCCACTATCTTCTCGGCGGGGTCAAGAAGACCGAGTTCACCCTGGCCACCACGTCGCAGCTGTACAATCCGGAGACGATGGCCTGGGACCCGGAGATTACAGCCGCCCTCGGTTTGCCTGAACATCTCTTGCAGGAGGTCGTTCCGCCCGGGACGGTTCTCGCGCCTCTGTCCGAAAATGTCGCCGAGCTGACGGGAGTCTCCCGGGCAAAGATCATCGCGGTGGCGACGCACGACACTGCCTCCGCCGTGGCGGCGATTCCGGTCGAGGATGCGGATTTCGCCTACCTCAGCTCCGGCACCTGGTCTCTGCTCGGCGTGGAATCTCCCCGGCCGATCATCACGCCTGCTTCCTTCGCCGCGAACGTCACGAACGAAGGAGGTGTCGGCGGGACGTTTCGCGTGCTCCGAAACATCTCCGGATTGTGGCTGGCGCAGGAATGCCGCCGGGCCTGGGCCCGGTGCGAGGACGGTTCACCCGGGGGCGCCTCGCCGGAACGGAGCGAGCCCGAAAGCTCCTCGCCCGACGCGTGGACAAGCGGGATCGGGTCCCGGCCGGATGCCGATGCGGACGACGGGGGCGCCACCCCGAATCGGAGCGCGGTGGTGTCGTATGACGAGTTGGAGGAGGCGGCGCGAGCAGCGCCGGCCTTCGCGGCCCTGTGCGATCCCGATCATCCCGATTTCGTGCGTCCGACCTCGATGCCGGATGCGATGAAGGCCTATTTCCGGCGTACCGGGCAGCCGGTGCCCGCGACCCATGGCGCGCTGATCCGGAGCATCCTCGAGAGCCTGGCGCTCAAGTGCCGGTTCGTGCTCGATCTCCTGCGAGGCCTCGGCCCGCGGGACATCCGGCGCCTTCATGTCATCGGCGGCGGGGCCCAAAACAAGCTCCTCTGCCAGTTCGCGGCGGATGCGACCGGCCTGCCGGTCGTGGCCGGTCCGGCGGAAGCGTCGGCGATCGGCAACCTCCTGGTCCAGGCGATGGCGACCGGCCGGCCTGGCTCGCTCGAAGAGCTGCGGGCGATCGTGGCGCGATCGTTCACGACGATCACGTACCTGCCCGGAAATCGGGCCGGGTGGGACGCGGCCTACAGCCGGTTCCTGGATCTCGGACCTCGCTGAGAGGAGATGATCGAGCCATGACATCGGTCGAGAAGGCCTACGAAGCCGCCAAGGACCGCTATGCGGACTGGGGCGTGGACACCGAAATCGCATTGTCGAAGCTGGCGGCCGTCCCGCTGTCGCTTCCCTGCTGGCAGGGCGATGACGTCGGCGGCTTCGAGACGCCTTCGTCCCTTCTGGCCGGCGGAGGCATCGCGGCGACCGGGAGCCATCCGGGCAAGGCGCGAACCTTGGAGGAGCTGCGCTCCGATCTGCGACTGGCCCTGTCTCTCGTCCCCGGGAGCCATCGAGTCAACCTTCACGCCATGTACGGCGACTTCGCGGGCCGGAAGATCGACCGCGATGCCATCACTCCGGAGCATTTCCTCAGCTGGGTCGACCATGCACGGCGGGAAGGCGTCGGCCTGGATTTCAACGCCACCTGCTTCTCGCATCCCCGGGCCGCTTCGGGGTACACGCTGGCGAGCCCGGACGGATCGACGCGCCGGTTCTGGATCGAGCACGTGCTCCGGTGCCGCGACATAGCAGCTTGGATGGGCCGGGAGCTTCATTCCCCTTGCGTGCACAATCTCTGGATCCCGGACGGATCGAAGGACCTGACCGTGTCGCGGTTCGCGCACCGCCGGGCGCTGGCCGAGAGCCTGGACGAGATCTACACCACGACCTTTCCCGCCGCGGAGCTCAAGGACGCGGTCGAGAGCAAGCTCTTCGGAATCGGAAGCGAGTCGTTTGTCGCGGGCTCGTTCGAGTTCTACTTCGGGTGGGCGATGAGGCGCCGCAGCCATGCGAAACCTCGGGAGCATGCGCCCATGCTGTGTCTCGACCTCGGGCATTTCCATCCGACCGAGTCGGTCGCGGACAAGATCCCGGCGCTTCTTTTCTTCCAGGACGAGCTCCTGCTGCATCTCAGCCGCGGTGTGCGCTGGGACAGCGACCACGTCGTGATCACGAATGATGAGCTGCGCTCGGTCATGGAGGAGATCGTCCGGGCGGACGCGCTCGGCCGTGTGCATTTCGCCCTGGACTCCTTCGACGCCGACATCAACCGCGTCAGCGCCTGGGTCATCGGCGCGAGGGCGGCGCAGCGGGCTCTGCTTTCGGCGCTGTTGGAGCCGACGGAGCGGCTGCGGCGGCTCGAAGACGCCGGAGATCGGGGCGCGCGCCTGGCGCTGCTGGAGGAGTCGAAGACCATGCCGATGGGAGCGGTCTGGGATGGTTTCTGCGAGCGGATGAACGTTCCGGTCGGGGACGCCTGGATCGCCGTGGCGCAGGACTACGAAACGCGCGTGCTGTCCTCGAGGGGATAGGACGCACTGGAGGTTGTCATGGCCCAGAAGAAGTCGGATCGGCAGGCGGCCGCGACCGGCCTGGCCACCTGGTTTCACAACTGCGATCGGACCGCTCTGGCGGCCAGGCTGGGCTTGCGCAACGACCAGCGCGCGCTCTTCGGCCAGACGGTTGGAACCCGCACCCGGAAAGGACGGTGACGCCCGCCATGAAGCTCTCGGGAAATTCGGTTCTGATCACCGGCGGCGCGACCGGGATCGGTCTCGCTCTGGCGGAGGCCTTTCTTGCCGCCGGCAGCGAGGTCCTGATCTGCGGGCGCCGGGAAGCGCGCCTTCTCGAAGCGCAGCGAAAACATCCCGGGTGCCTGATCCGGACCTGCGACGTGGGGAAGCAGGCGGACTGTGAGGCACTCGCGGAATGGGCTCGCGAACATCTCCCGAGTCTGAACGTCCTCGTCAACAACGCCGGAGTGCAACGAGACATCGACTTCACCGGCGGGGCGGGCGAGTTCCTGGCCGGGGAGAGCGAGATCCGGATCAACCTCGAGGCGCCGATTCTCCTGTCGGGGCTGTTCGTCCCGCAACTGCGCGGCAGGAACGAACCGGCCGTCTTGAACGTCTCCTCCGGGCTCGGATTCGTGCCCGCGGCGCGCATGCCGGTCTACAGCGCGACCAAGGCCGGACTGCACGCCTTTTCCATGGCCCTCCGGCATCAACTCGCGAAGATCGGCATCAGGGTCTTCGAGATCGTGCCGCCTGCCGTTGACACCGAATTGAACCCGGAGGGCCGGGCTCGGCGGGGCAACTTCCGGGCGGGCCTCACGGCCGACGAGTTCGTCGCGGCGGCCATGAAGGGACTCGAGGAAGACCGGTTTGAGATCGGCTACGGGTTCAGCGCGGAGATGATGCAGGCGTCGCGGGCCGACCTCGATCGGCGATTCCAGCAGATGAACAGCCGCTGGTAGCCCGGTTCGGATCACCCGGCAGACCACAGTGAACGGGAGGTCCCATGGAAAATTCGCAGATCTCCGCCCTCTTCGAGGAGATCGCCAACCTGCTGGAGATGCTGCAGGCGGACGCCTTTCGCATCCGCTCCTATCGCAACGCTGCGCGGACGGTAGCCGACGCTCCGGAGCGCATCGAGGACCTGGCGGCGGACCCAAGAGCCCTGCGCGAGCTCCCCGGCATCGGCAAGAGCATCTGCGACCAGATCGAGGAGATCCTCCGCACCGGCACGTCGCCCCGTCTGGAGGAGCTGCGGCGGCAGATTCCGCAGGGCGTGACCGAATTCATGCGCGTGCCGGGCCTGGGCCCGAAGAAGGCGATGCTCCTCCATCGGCAACTGGGCCTGTCGAGCCTCGAGGAGCTGAAAGAGGCGGTGCGGGAGCATCGGCTGCGCGACATCCGTGGATTCGGTGAGAAGACGGAGGAGAAGGTCGCCCGCGGCCTGGAGCTGATCAGCCGTTCGGCGGGCCGGATCCTCTTGCATGAAGCCAAAGAGGCGTTGCGCCTTCTCGATCGGGAATTGTCGGCGATTCGCGGAATCGGGCGCTGGACACCGGCCGGGTCCTTCCGGCGGCGGCAGGAGACGATCGGCGACCTGGACGTCATCATCGAAACGGCCGATCGCAACGCTGTGGCGGACGCGTTGGTCAAGCTGAAGGCCGTCGCCGAGGTCCTCGGTCAGGGCGACGAGAAGGCCTCGGTCCGCCTGGAGTCAGGTCTGCAGGTGGATTTCCGGTTCACGGAGCCGGAAGCGTTCGGCGCCGCCCAGATGTATTTCACCGGGTCGAAGGCCCACAACATCGTGCTTCGCAGGATCGCCATGAGCCACGGATGGAAGCTGAACGAGTACGGGCTGTTCGAGGGCGATCGCCGGCTGGCGGGGCGGGACGAAAAGGAAGTCTTTCGAACGCTGGGTCTGCCGTTCATCCCGCCCGAGCTGCGCGAGGATCGGGGCGAGATCGACGCTGCCCTCGCGGGACGGCTCCCGGTCCTGTTCGAGGCCGGCGCGCTTCGGGGCGATCTTCACACGCACACCACCGAAACCGACGGGAAGGCGTCCCTCGAGGAGCTGGTGGAGGCCGCGGAGGCGCACGGCTACGAATACCTGGCCATCACCGACCACTCGAAGGCGGTGACCGTGGCGCGCGGCATGGATGAGGAACGGCTCCTCCGGCAGGCGGATCGGATCCGGGAACTGGACCGCGCGCGGACGAAGATCCGGGTGCTGGCCGGCGTGGAGGTGGACATCCTGAAGGACGGCGAGCTCGACCTCGATCCCCGCGCGCTGGCCGGCCTCGATTGGGTGAACGCCAGCATCCACTCCCATTTCGAGCTGGATGAACCGACGATGACGCAGCGGATCCTGCGGGCGATCGAGAGCGGCGTGGTGGACTCGATCGCGCACCCGTTCGGCCGCGAGATCGGACGGCGCGAGCCCATTCGTTTCGACTTCGAAGCGGTCTGTGCGGCCTGTCGCCGGCACGCCGTGTCCCTGGAGATCGACTCCTACCCCTCGCGCCTCGATCTGCCGGATATCTACTGCAAGCGAGCCAAGGAGCTCGGCGTGATGCTGACCATCTCTTCGGACGCGCACAAGCTGAGTGATCTCGGGCTGATCGAATACGGCGTCGAAGTCGCGCGCCGGGGCTGGCTGGAACAGACCGATATCCGGAATGCGCTGCCGGTCGAGGGCTTCCTGCGGACCCTCAGACGCCGGAGCCAGCCGGCCCCCGGGCCGGGCAGGGCGACGTCGGACCCGACACGGGAGCGACGCCGGCGCCGGCCGGCGTCCGGGCCGGACAAAGCGACTTCGGACCCGTTGCCGGAGCCGGGGCGCCCTCGGAAGGGCCGTCCGATCCAGCGGGCGAAGCCCTCAGATAACCGCTCGCGATAAGCCGGCGCTCCCGGACCGGCTTCATTTCGGCAGCAGCAGGTCGATCAGGGTTCCGACGGCGTTCGCGGTGGCGTGAATCATGATCGCGGGCAGAAGGCTGCCCGACCGCTCCCGGAACCAGCCGGCGGCGAGCCCGATCACGATGGCGAAGATCACGATGCTGGCGACGGTCGGCCACGGGATCCCGACGGTCCGTAACATCAAGTGCATGGCGCCGAAGAAGAACCCCGAGACCAGCACCGGAAGGCTGAGGCGAAGACGCCCGAGGGAGAGACCTGACGCCTGCACCGGCTGCAGAAAGCCCTGGATCAATCCCCGCGTGAGCGTCTCTTCGGCCACGCTGGCCAGCCCCCAGACCAGCAGGACCGTCTGGAGCGTCGTGTAGTCCTTCATGAACGTGAGCCCGGAAAGGTGGAACAGGCGCTCGGAAGCCGAGGCCAGACCGGACGCAACGGCGGGAATCAGAAGGGCGATCCCCAGGGGGAATCGCGACGGCAGGCGGAATCCGAACGAGCGCAGCCGCCCGCGGGACAACGCGAGCATGATAAGGATTGAAACGACGAGCATGGGACCGTGGTTGAGCACCCCGACCAACCACGGCTTCTGGCGCGTGATTTCCGTGCGGCCGTGCAATAGGACGCCCATGATGAAGCCGGACAGCACAAAGGTGAGAATTCCAAGCCCGACCGCGCCAAGGGTGCGCAGGAAGGGATGGCGCGGTGGCAGACCGACCGTGGGGTCGTGGTCCATGAACTCCCCTCCATCCGCCGCCGGCGCGGCCGACATGAGTCCGATCCTGCGTTCGAGGCCGGGAAGCATGATAAACGCGTCCGGACGACAATTCCATGTTCTCCTCGCGGGCCCGCGCGCGGTCCGATATGCTCGCCACGGGTGAATCGTGCGGGCGGGAGGCCGTCTGGCGCGCGGCGCCTCCGCCGGACGCTCGAGGAGGGTGTATCATGTCGCCATCGGTTCGCATGGCCGCCGTTTCCCTGGTGATCGCGTTCGCGCTTCCGGGAACTCTTCCCGCCGCGGTGCGCGGACAAGAGGACGTCAAGCTTCCGCCGCCCCGGATGGACGGCGGCATGCCGCTGATGCAGGCGTTGAAGGAGCGGCACTCCACGCGGGAGTTCGCCGCGAAGAAGCTGACCCCGGAGGTCCTTTCGAATCTCCTGTGGGCGGCAGACGGCATCAATCGGCAGGATTCCGGCAAGCGGACGGCCCCGTCGGCCCGCAACTGGCAGGAGATCGACATCTATGTGCTCCTCGAAGAAGGCGCGTTCCTCTACGACGCCCAGGGCAACCTCCTGAAGGCGGTGGCCGACCGCGACCTGCGCAAGCTGGCGGGGGTGCAGGATTTCGTCGCCGGCGCGCCGCTCAACCTGGTCTACGTGGCGGATACGGCGCGAATGAAAGGCGCCTCCGCCGAGGACGAGGCTTTATACGAAGGGGCCGACACCGCCTTCATCGCGCAGAACGTGTACCTCTTCTGCGCCAGTGAGGGGCTGGCGGTGGTGGTGCGGGCGAGCCTGGACCGCAAAGCGATGGCGGAGGCGTTGCGGCTGCCTCCCGAGAAGAAGATCACACTGGCGCAGACGGTGGGATACCCCGCGGCGCCCGGCGGGTCGGCTCCGGCACCTGGTTCGTCCCGGTAGCCTCGAAACGAGCCCCCGGCCCGAAGCCGTTCGGGTGCGCGTCCCGCTCTCCGGACCGGGTCGTCACGGGGGCGCGCCTTGGGAGTGAAGATCCGACCCCGTTCTGCCGCCGCGGGCCGCGTCGTCGCGGCGGTCCAAGTCGGGGACGGCGAACCGGCCGGGAAAGAAATGTACACAAGGCGAGAGGCGATCTTCGGAAGAAGATCGCCTCTCGGGTGAAGTCAGCGCTTCGGTTCGCGCGCTACCGGATCACGGTGACGGTCTGGGTCCGGCCTTCTCCTCCGCTCTCGAGTCGCACGAAATACATGCCTCCGGGGACGGACTTGCCGCTCTGGTCCTTCCCGTCCCACGCGATCCGATGGGAACCGATTCCGTACGAGGTGTTGACCACCCTGCGCACCAGGCGGCCGTCGGCGGAGAAGATCCCGATGTTCGCGTTGCCGGCCGTCCGGATGTAGAAGTCGAGATTGACGCTTCCTGCCGCCGGGTTGGGCTCGGGGGGCGACAGCGCCAGGTCGTAGACGCGGTTCGACGGCTCCGGAGCGGCGGCCGGATTGACGCCGAGCGAACCGATCGAGAAGTTGTCGACGGCCGCTTCCACGACGTCGTTTACGCCCGTGTCGCTCGCCTTGAACCGCAGACAGACCTTCGAGGTCAGGGTGATGTAACGCTTGAGGTCGAAACGCCGCCGGGTCCATTGGCCGGGCAGATCGCCCCGGGTCTGCCGGTAGAGCGACGTCCAGCTCGAGCCGCCGTTGCTGGAGATGTCGATCTTCATGGTGTCATCCATGGTGGCCGATCCGACGTGGTTGACGTACCAGAAGTCGAATGCGACGATGGCGTCGTTGCAGGTGGAAACATCGTAGACCGGCGACTGCAGCGTGGTGGTGCCGCCGTGAACGCTGTTGCACGAGTAGCACCCGCCGGTGGCGGCACCGGTCACGAAGCACTGGGTTCCCGGGGCCGGCGTGGCGTCGCTGTCCGCCTGTACCGGCCAGATGAGCCCGACCGGCGGCCACGGATTGTACCAGGTGCCCTGGGGAACTCCCAGCTCCCATTTGCCGCCGTAGGCGTTGTCTCCCGAGACGCCGCAGATCCACTTGCCCTGTTGCTCGCAGGGATCCTGCACGACGAACTGGACGACGGAGAAGCTGCAGTGGGCTCCATTTCCGCCCTGCGGGCAATAGCCGGTGTTCCCCTGCGAGTCCTTCGCCATCAGGTAATAGTCGATGCAGGTGCCGACGGGCTGATGGGGAATCGCGCCCTGCCAGGTGTTGCCGGCCACGTTGGTCAAGGCGGCGGTCTGGTAGTTCCCGCCTCCGCCGACCCCGCCCTGGATGCGATAGTAGAGGGTGACGGATGTAACCGGCGCCAGGTACGAGGTCGCGGTGGTCTGCACGGTGTAGTCATCCGTGACGTCGCCGGTGTCGGCCAGAGGCGTGTGGCAAACCAGCACGGGATAGAGCGGCGAGTAGACGATCTGCTCCGTGCCGTAGCCGATGTTGGCGGTGCCGTACGCGATCCAGAAGTAGCCGTTCATGCCCCAGCTGTAGCCCCAGCTGTTCTTGCACAGCCAGGCGCCGTTGCCGCCGCACTGGGTGTCGTCCCAGCCGACGATGACGATGCTGTGGTTGACCGAGTCATCGCCGCCGTTGTGCTGATAGCAGCCTCCGCTGTATCCGTAGAAGTCATCATAGACCGTGAAGTTGCTGGAGACGGGGCCGTACTGAAGGCCGGTCTTGATGGAGGTGACGTCGTCGCCCGTGTAGTAGTAGCTCTGGATCTTGTCGAGCGGAGGGCACGCGCCCTGCGTGCAGGGGGGAGAGTCCGTGCCCGCGTAAGGCATGCAGGCCTCCGACACGGCGCCGTTGGTCTCCACCAGGTTGTAGACGTCATCTTCCCATCCGCCTTCGGCGCAGCTTCCCTCGGTGCAGGAGACCATCTGCTGCTCGGAAATGTCCTGCTCGACGCCGGTGACCATCTTGATGTGGGACTCGATGCAGCCGACCGCGGCGAAGGCCCAGCACGAGCCGCAGTTCCCCTGATTCTTGACGCAGGTCATGATCCCCTGGTCCTTCCAGCTGAAGTAGGACGGGAAGGTGCCGGGGGCCGGCCGCGAATCGCGCTGTTCGGGAGTGAGCACGCCGCTCATGCCCGCGGGAAGCCTCAAGCCCAGCCGGGCCTGCCTCTCCGCCGGCGAAAGCTCCATCATGCTCGTGCGGCCGGCGGTCCAATGATACCCGTTGGCCTGGATCTGGGCTTGAATCTGCTGGACCTCGTGGTCGACCGCGTCAGCCCGCACCGCGGTCGGACCGGCCCCGGCCAGCAATGCGGACAGGACAACTCCGATTCCCAGGGTCGCCCAGGGAATCCGGACACGCGATTGCCATAGACTCCAAGGCCGGTTGTGCCGGCCGGCGGACATGGTCATGGGGGCCCTCCTCCTGAAGAGACTCGAGATGTCAAGTGTTTGGCGCAACGGACTTATTATAACAAAAGTCCTGTCAGTGAGCCACTAATAATCAGAAAGAGGCGGGCGGAACAGTCAGGAGGGAACCGGATTGGGGCGACGAGGTCGGGACCGGCGCGTTGAGAAAGTCGTGATCACCAGACCGCCGCCGACCGATCGCCCGGACGCAGTTCGAAGAACAGCGTCGGAACCGATCGACGGTCGCGAGGACCGCAGCTACTTGGGACTGTCCGCCTGCTGAACGCCTTCGACGTTCAGGAAGATCGTGATGACCTTCCCAACAAGCTCGTTGGCCCCGACGACCTCGCTCCAGAGGAGGTTGTAGTCCCGGCGGTTGATCTGGGCCGTGGCGCCGAAGCCGATCCGGTTCTTCCCGTCCATGTCCTCCGACGTTCCCCGCATCGTCGCGTCCAGGGTCACGGTGCGGGAGACTCCGTGCAGAGAGAGGTCTCCGACGATCTCGAGCTTGTCGGACCCGACCCTGGTCACCTTCGTGGACGTGAAGGTGATCTCCGGGAACCTGTCGACGTCAAGGAACGACGGCGATCTCAGGTCCTTGTCCCGGAAGGCCTGGTTCGTGTTGATGCTTCCGGCGTCGATCTTCACGGCGACGGTCGATTGTGCGAGATCGGCCGGGTCGTAGGCGAAGGATCCGGAGAACCGGTCGAATCGACCCGCGACGGAGCCGATACCCAGATGCGTGACCTCGATGGTGACGCTGGAATGATCGGGATCGATCACGTACACCGCTACGGCCGGCATCGCCGCGGCCAGGCTCATGACGGCGACCAGAGGCGCGAGAATCTGCGCACTTTTCAAGGACCCTCCGATTTGGCCGGACCCATCGGCGGATCCGGACCGGAACGGCGACCGGTGGATGAAGGAACGTAAAATCTTGCGGCCAGCCGAGACACCTCCGACGGGCACGATAGCGTGACTGTAACGGCTCCAAAGAGCGTGATCAATTTCAGATACAGGAGTTATACAGAGAATGCGACTACGTAGCAACTTCATGACCGAGGACCACCGTGACTCCCAGAATCCACCGCGTCGAGGGCGACCAATCAGTCAAGGCCGGCCGGACACCGTGGAAATCGAGATCAGAGATTCGTGGCAACGCGGAATGCAACGGGCCGGGCCGGATTCTGCACGGTAGCGGATCGCATCCGGACCCCGCGGCCGATCCGAACGCGCAGGATGAACCCGGCCGCGTCCCGGCCATGTCTCCGCCGGCCGCGGACTTCGGCGATCCCTGCACCGCGCTGATCGCGCCGAGAGCCGCCTTGCTCCGCGGTCGGATTCGCCGGCACGCCGATTACGTGGTGTGCCCGCACGCGAGGTCCGGCTGATCAGGCCGCCGAGCGTGTCCGGCTTGCGGAAGACTCGCGCAGGCTTGAGTTCCATTGACCATGGACTGCCGAGGGCGGTCCTTCCCGGGTATCGACCTTGGAAGGACCGCCACGCAACGCCGACGATTCTCCTTCCTGCAGTTGATCCTCCTGCTTCATCTCGGGAGGCTCCCACTTCGGCGGTTTCAGCGGGTGGAAGTGCGGTCTCGATGGGTAGGTGGCGGATCCGGAACCTTGAGCAGGCTTCCGGTGGCCCGCTGTGACAGAACCGCTTTGACGTTCACACCTGGATTCATGGAGGTCCATACATGTTCTGGCTGGCCATCCTCGCCCTTGGTCATTTCGCCATTTCCGTGTTCCGGCGCTAACGTGATTTCGGTTCCGGCGGCCGAGGAGGTCATCCGGTAGCGGCGTCCTCGCCGCGTTCCGGTGCCACTGCGAACGCCGCCGGCGCCGTCGTCCGTCAAGGCGGGACCTCCCGGGGCCTTCCGAGCGCCTGCGTTCGGAAGGTGGCCGGGAGGTCGCGCCCGTTTTTTGGCTGGGGCCACTCCGTCCCGATCAGGCCGGTTACTCCGGGTGGCCCGTCGCGGCGATCAAACGGCGCACCAAGTCGGAGTCGGGGACGCCTCCGATCCGGCGCAGAAGGCGGACATCGGCCCACGCCGGTTCGAACTGCCGGTTCCGGTAGCGGCACTCCGCCCGGAAGGCGATGGCCGGGGCCAGGCCGGGCCTCACGTCGAGGGCGCGGGTGAAATCGAGAATGGCCTCAGCGTATCGGCCGAGGCGGGCGTACATGCGTCCGCGGCTGAAGTACGCCTGTGGATTCGCGGGTTGGAGAGCGATGGCGCGATCGAAGTCGCTCGCGGCTTGTCGGACCGAATCGAGCGCCGCGAAGGCGGAGCCGCGCCCGCTGTACGCTTCCGCATAATCGATGCGAAGCGCGACCGCGCGCGTGTAATCGGCGATGGCGAGGTCGGGGCGGTTCATCTCGAGATAGGAACCGGCCCGGTTGCACCAGGCGCCGGCGAATCCGGGCTCGAGCTCGAGGGCGCGGGTGAAGTCACGGACAGCTTCCGGGTACTGGTGGCCTGCCAGGTGGGCGGTGCCGCGATTGTTGTACGCATCCACATAGGTCGGATTCAGCCGGATGGCCCGTCCGTAATCGGCGATGGCGGCGTCCAGACTGTCAAGGGCCAGATGGGAATTGCCACGGTTGTAGCAGGCTTCGGCATGATCCGGCTTGAGCGCCAGGCTTCGGTCCAGAAGCAGAAGGGCTTCGGAGCACCGTCCCTGGTCGTTCAGAAGGACCGCAAGGTTGTTCATGGCCATCCAGGCGGACGGGTTCCCGGCGATCGAACGGCGCCAGAGAGTTTCCGCGTCCCGGTAGTTGCCCGCCTGTCTGAAGGTCAGGACGCCGAGAGCCGCCAACAGCGCGACCGCTCCGGCCGCCGCCTGAACCCTGGAGAACCGCAGCCGATGAACCGCGGCTGCGGCCGACGCCGCCCCGAGACAGATCAATCCCGCCGAGGCTTGGTACTGGAAGTGATCCGCCACGTAGGAGAAACGGAAAGGATACACGTCGAAGAACCCGAGGGCTGGAATCAGCGTGACCGCGAAGAACAGACCGGCGGTCAAGGGACCGCGGCCGATCCGCCGGCGCTGCCGCCAGAGGACGAAAAGCGCGCCGAGGTAGGCCGGAGTGAAGAGCCACTGCCACCAGACCCCCGGGTCGATCCGCCAGCGCGGGTATTCAAAGTCCAGCTTCGCCGGCCAGATAAGCTTGCCGGTGTAGAACCAGAGAGAGCGCCCGGCCAGAAGCAATCGCCCGATCGGACCGAGGCTCCACTCTTCGCCGAAGGCTCCGACATGGGACTTCTCGAGCGCCACGGTGGCGGCTCCACCGCAGATGGCGAGCCCGATGAACGGAAGGAGAGGCAGAAGGTCCCGCCACGCGACGCGGCCTCGCTTCCACCACAGAAGGAGCACGATCGCGACGGGCAGGGAACCGGCGACCGTCTTGCTCAGCAACGCGAGAGCGAAGCAGGCCAGCGACCATCCGTACCTACGGCGGCTTCCGGACGCGGCGCCCTCCTCTAGCGGGCGGAACTCCAGGTACGCCAGAAGCGACAGCAGGTAGAACAGCGCCGAGAGCAGGTTCTTGCGTTCGGTGACCCAGGCGACCGTCTCGGTCTGGACCGGGTGCACGGCGAAGACGGCGGCGGCCAGGAACGCGCCCGGCATCGACAGCCGCCGGAGCAGCTGCCACAGAAGAATGGCAATGCCCGCGTGCAGGAGGATGTTGATGAGATGGTATCCGACCGGATCCATGCCCCACAGATGGTGCTCGATCCAGAATGAGGTGTGCACGAGCGGATAGTATTGCGGTGTCGCCAGGGGATCGGTCCAGATCCGCCGGAGGCCGTTCAGATCGTGAAGCGTGGGATTCTCGGTCACGTAGTGATCGTCGTCCCAGATCCAACCGGCGCGGAGCGCCGGAAGGTAGGCGAGAAGAGTCATGGCGGCGAGGGCCGCTGCGGGCAGCCATCTCGAACGCGATCGCCGCGCGTGCCCGCTCGAGATCGGCGCGCGCATCGGATCGATCCCGGCTTCCGGGCCTTTCCGCCCTTGCTTCGGCATATCAGCTTCCTCGATGGGGCCCGGCCGTGCGGACGCCTCCGCAGCCTTCACCGACACCCGTCCGACCGTAGCGGAATGGTCTGCCCGCATCAATCCTCGGTCCCGGCCCGCATGGCTCATGAACCCCCTGCCGCGGCAGCGGATCTGCCCGCCATGACTGCCTTGCGCTTGCCCGCATGTCCTCCCGGTTTCGGCGGCGACCGGCGGATTTCACTCGGCCAAGAGGGTCATGCGCCCGGCCGTCGCAGCCTCTGTGGCGCCAGGCCGGGGAAAGAGTTCGTCCGTCTCCGGGATGCCGGTGTACTCTCACTCCAAAAGCTGGGGTTCGTCGCCGTGGTCGCGTCGTTGCTGGGTCTGGCCGGAGCAGCGCAGGCGAAGATCTGGCAGATCAAGATCGTGGATTATGCGTACAGCCTGATTCCCTGGCCGTCGCAGCCGGCGATTCCGTTGATTGGATGAACGGTGGAACCATGCCGCATACGGTCACGAGAGGCGCGAACTGCACCGCGGACGGCGGCTTTGATTCAGGCACGATCAATCCCGGAAGCCGCTGGGGTAGGACCTTCACCAAGTCCGACCCCGGCACCCAAGAGTACTTCTGCCGCTACCACTGCGCGTCCGAGGGCATGATCGGGAAGCTGACCGTGGCCCTGCCGACGCCGAGCGAAGAGGGGACGTGGGGCAAGATCAAGGATCTCTACCGTTGACCAGGATCGGGAGAAGCCGGATGCGCGAGAGTCGCGCTCGAGCGGGCCTGCCGGCGCTTGAGGGAACGCAGCGGCGCTCAGCGCCGCCATTCAGAGAGGAGACCGATGTCCGACGAGAAGGTTATTGCGGTAACGGGCGCCACCGGCGCTCAAGGCGGCGGCCTGGTTCGAGCGATCCTGGCGGATCCGAACTCGGGATTCAGAGCTCGAGCCCTGACCCGCGATCCAGACTCTGAACCGGCCAGGGCCCTGGCGGCGGCCGGGGCCGAGGTCGTCCGGGCCGACCAGGATGATGAGGACTCGCTGGTCCGCGCCCTGCGCGGGGCGCACGCGGCGTACTTCGTCACCTTCTTCTGGCAACACTTCTCGCCGGACAAGGAGATGGAGCAGGCCGCCAACATGGCGCGGGCGGCCAGGGCGGCCGGAGTCCGTCACGCCATTTGGTCGACCCTGGAAGACACGCGCCGTTGGGTCCCGCTTTCCGACCCCCGCATGCCGACGCTGCAGGGCCGGTTCAAGGTGCCGCACTTCGACGCGAAGGGGGCCTCCGATGAGATCTTCGCGGAGCACGGAGTGCCCACGACGAACCTGCTGACCTCCTTTTACTGGGACAACTTCATCTTCTTCGGCATGGGCCCGAAGCGCGACCCGGAAGGAAATCTGGCCATCGCCTTCCCGATGGGGCAGGAGAAGCTTCCTTCGATCGCCGCCGAGGACATCGGGCGCTGCGCGCTGGGGATCTTCAAGGAAGGCGCATCCCAGATCGGCCAGACGCTCGGCATCGCCGGCGAGCATCTGACGGGCGACGAGATGGCGGCGTCCCTGTCCCGGGCCCTCGGAGAGGAGGTCCGCTACCTCGCCGTCACTCCGGAGGCGTACCGCGGTTTCGGATTCCCGGGAGCGGATGATCTCGGAAACATGTTCCAGTTCAACCGCGATTTTTCGGAGTACTTCTGCGGCGCGCGGAGCCTCGAGACGAGTCGCCGTCTGAATCCGGCGCTGCAGACCTTCGACACCTGGCTGGACAAGAACAAGGGCCGGATTCCGATTGACCGTTAGTCCGCACTATTCATGATCGCCACCGGAGATGCCCGTCAGGACAAGGTGCGCGCACCGCTCGGGCACCCGGAATCCAGGGCCGCGCTCGGAGATCTCCATTCGCCCGGCGCGCGCCGGTTCCGGTAGAATTCCAATCGAGGCGAGGCATTCGCCGGGCCCCCCGGGGTTGCGATCGGAGGTGGTTCATCGCCAGGCTGATCCTTGGCGCGAGGCGCCGCGCCGGGCCGCGCCCACGAACTGCCTCCGGCGGCGAGCGCTCACCGTTCCGCCGCCCAGGTTTGTGGCTGGTTGCGCTTGCCTTGATCCTGCTGCGGCAGCCGTCGCTCGCCTCGGTGGATGGACTGCCGGCTTCCGCGCGCGGCGACTCTGCCGGCACGGTCTGGTTGGTTCCGGGGCCGCAGGTTCCTGACGATTCGTTCCACCGCCTTCTGCTCGGACGCCGCTATCGCGACCTGTGGAACACGCCGATCCGCGTTCCGGTCTTCGATCTGGGAAGCTTCGACGGCGGGCTGTCGCCCGCGGGGGTTCGTCAGGATGGATCCACGAACGTGCTGGTGCTCCGGTCGGCGCGGAATCACCTCTACCTGTTTCGTCCGCTCGGCGCGAGCTCTGGGGCCACCGAGTCCTCGCCTTCCTATCTCATGGCCCGGTTCCTGCCCGATCGGGGCAGCTCGATCCATCCCGCGGGCCCGTTGATCGCGAGCGCGCTCCTGGACGAGGCCGGCGTGCTGCATCCGCACCCGCGGATGGTGGCTCTTCCCGGAGACTCCACCTTGGGGCCCTTCCGGCGCGAGTTCGGCGGGCGCCTCGGCGTGATCGAGGAGTCGGCCGATCCGGGAGACGCCGGATTTACGGGAGACGCGCCGGCCGACTCGAGGATCGTGAGCACGCGGTGCCTTCTCGACACGCTCGAGACCGATCCGCGCCAACGCCTCGACAGCCGGGAGTTTCTGGCGGCTCGGATGGCGGACTTCCTCATGCGGGACGTCGACCGGGATCCCGAGTCCTGGTCCTGGGTGCAATGCGCCTCCGGCGGTGACGGGGCCGGCGCGGTCTGGCGGCCGATCTCGCCGGTGACCGGGAGATCATTCAACAAGGAGGACGGCGTCCTGAGCGATTTCATCCGGGTGCGCTCGACCTACTTCTCGGATCCGCCGCCGGACGCGCGCGATGCCGATGGGCTCCGCCCTCTTTCGCGAGCGGAGATGCTGGATCGCAGGCTGCTCGTCGATCTGGATCGCGCCTCCTGGGTGGCCACCGCGGAGCATCTCCAAGCGCGTCTCAACGACGCCGCCATCGACTCCGTCGTTCGCGCCATGCCCTCGGAGATGCAGTCGATCGGCGCCCCCGGCCTGGCCGCGGAGCTTCGCCGGCGGCGGAACGCCTTGCCGGAATTCGCACGCCGCTATTACGCGGAGCTGAGCGAGGCGGTGGATCTCAGAACCTCTGATGTCCGGGATCTCGTCATCGTGGATCGATCGGACGGAATGCACGTCGACGTACGGTTCTACACACTCCAAGAGGGGGCCACGGGCGGCCCCTCCGCCGCTCCGGACGAGAGTCCGTATTTCCAGAGGCGTTTCGATTCGCGGGACACCCAGGAGATCCGCATCTACCTGCGCGGGGGGAATGATCGTGTGATCGTCCGCGGCGAGGGCCGGGATCCGATCGTCCTCCGCATCGTCGGAAGCGGCTTGAACGATGAGCTGGCCGATTCCTCGGCCATCGGCGGCGTGCATTTCTACGATCCGCGCGGATCGTCGCGGATCGACGGACCCAATCCGGTGGCCGTCGACCCGCGGCCGTTCGGTTCCGGGGCCCCGGCCGCGTCCGGGGCGGACGCCCTCTCTGCGTACGGCCCGGATCACGGGCGGACCAGCTCGCTTTCGCCCTGGGGCAATCCGGGGACGCGGGCCGGTTTCTTCATCGGCGGCCAGGTCTCGCAGGAGACCTTCGGTTTCCGCCAATCGGGTTTCGCCACCCAGAGCTACCTCCGCGCCGGCTACTCCCTGGCGCTCGGCGGCTACGTGGTCGAGGCGGCCCACGAGATCCGGCCTGGAGACTCGAGCCTGTCCGCCTCGCTCCGTTTGCGGGCCTCGTCCGTGGACGTGTCCAACTTCTACGGATTCGGAAACGATACGCCGGACTCCACGGTCCGAGTCCGCCGTTTCTATCGCGTGGTGCAGGCTCACTACCAGGTGCAGCCTTCCTTGACTCTCAATCTGACC
Source organism: Candidatus Eiseniibacteriota bacterium (assembly GCA_963833505.1). Taxonomy (GTDB): domain Bacteria; phylum Eisenbacteria; class RBG-16-71-46; order CAIMUX01; family CAIMUX01; genus CAWHYG01. The sequence continues at coordinate 129,459 of CAWHYG010000007.1, forward strand.
CGAGGCTCGGCGCTGACCTTCAGCCTGCCGGTCACGGTGGTCCGAACCCACGAGGCGGCGTCCGGAGACTTCATCCGGTTGCTGCACCCGTACGGCTGGGGCTCGTATACCGAGGCGGGAGGGGAGCTCGGCCTCGCCCTGGGAAGCCGCGCGGGCGTCCGGGACTCGAGGACCTTGTCCCGGCCGGCCGGTGTCAGCCGGCGGTTCGACGCCGTCTGGAGCTACTATCCCGGGATCGGTGGACTGACGTCCGGATTCGGGTCGGTCGAGAGCGCATTGTCTTACGGGGTGGGCGCCGGACCGGAAAGCCGTCCCAAGCTCCTGGTCCACCTCGGAGGGAAGAAGATGTGGGGGCGGTATCCGTTCGCGGAGTCCGCCTTCCTGGGCGGAGGAAGCTCGCTGCTCGGATTGCCGGAGCAGCGCTACGCCGGCGACGCCTCCGCCTTCGGCGCCGCCGAGCTCAATCTCCCGTTGTTCCGGATCCGGCGGCTGGTGCCGGGAACCGGCGGAGTCCTGGCGCTGGCGCAGTCGGGCCGTGTCTTCCTTTCGGGTGAAGACTCCTCCGACTGGCACTCCGCGGCCGGCCCCGGGGTGTGGTTCTCCCCCTTCCGCGCGGCCAACCGGCTGAGCGTGACTCTCGTCGGCAACCAGAGCCGGCCGGGGCTGGTCTTCCGCGGAGCCTTCGGATTCTGAGCCGGCCCGAGGAGATACGCCCGCAAGTCCTGCACGATCCGAAGGTGCCGGTTGGCACCGCGCGCGGGTCCTTCTACCATGCCTCTCGAGCCTGTCGGGGAGCTCGATCGTTCCGGCGCTTTCACTGCGGCCGGGACCGGCCCCGGACGGAGCGCGCCGCCTCGCCGGAGGAGGCATGGCAATGGGGCCGGGTCCGCGCGCAGCTTGCGAAACGCAGCGGCGGTCTTCGGAAACGGTCGAGGTGAGGGGGGGTCGGATATGTTCTCTCTGCCCAAGGCACGCATCGTTCGCACTCCGTTTCTCGTCGGGTTGTTCATGATCGGCCTCGGTTTCTTCTTCTTCGAGTCTTACGGAGCGTTTCTCGGCTTCTTTGAGGACGGCATCGTGGCCTGGCAGTTGCGCGAGATCAAAGCGCATCCGGGAGTGCCCCAGACCGTGGAGCGGGAAACGGCTACGCCGGAGCAGGCGGCGGACAAGGCCTGGGAGCGCATCAAGTTCTTTCACGGCCACGGCTATCTGATGGTCCTGGCCAGCTTCGCCTTCCTGCTTTTGATCGCCAACGCCCCGGCCATGGCCGATCGGACCAAGGCGGGTCTGATGTGGGTGTCTTTGATCTCGATGGTCCTCTACAACGGCGGTTGGGGGCTCGCGGGATGGCTCGTGCCGTTCCTGGGCGCGGAACGCGCCAAGGAGATGAGCGAGTGGGTCTTCTTCGGTCCCTTCGGGCTGGTCATCGTCGTGATCGCGGCCTGGGTGGCGATCGCCTACGGGCGCGGCCTCGGGAGCTCGATCCGGCAGGCCGAGGGCGTCTGAGCCGCGGCCTCGCCGGCGGCAGGTCGAACTCAGGAAGGCTTCCAGCCCGGGTCGTGTCCTGATCTGCCGAACCGCGCGGTCGCGACCGACCGGCGCCGAGAGTGTGATAGAATAGGAGGTCCGCACACGTTGGAGGCCGGATCCCAAGGAGGTGCCCGCCGGTGAAACCCCGAATCCCGATGCTTGCAGCCCTGATCGCGTTGCTGGCGGTCCAGGCCCGTCCGGTGGCGGCCGACTGGAGCCGGCTCCGAGCGGGGACGGACGACTATGTGGCGAGTCTGGCGGTCTACCACGGCGCACTCGTGGCCGGAGGATTCTTCTACCACGCCGGAGGCGTTCCGGCCACCCACATCGCACAGTGGAACGGGACCTCCTGGTCTCCGGTGGGCTCCGGGACGGACAACTACGTGACGGCGATGACCGTCTACAACGGGGATCTCATCGCCGGCGGCTGGTTCTCCCAGGCGGGCGGGGCGCCCGCCAACTACATCGCCCGCTGGGACGGCACGACCTGGCATCCCCTTGGTTCGGGGATGGACGCGGCGGTCTGGGCCCTGACCGTCTACAACGGACATTTGATCGCCGGAGGGGAGTTCTCGAACGCCGGCGGCAATCCGGCCACCCAGGTGGCAAGCTGGGACGGCGCCTCCTGGACTCCGCTGGGCTCCGGAATGGACGGACGGGTCACGGCGCTCACCGTGTTCGATGGAAACCTGATCGCGGGCGGAAGCTTCACGCACGCCGGAGGAGTTTCGGCCACCCGGGTCGCCCAATGGAACGGGAACGCGTGGAGCCCCCTCAGCTCCGGGACGGGAAACGGCGGCGTCTTCGCCCTCGCCGTCTACAACGGCAGCCTCGTCGCGGGCGGGGATTTCACGCAGGTCGGAGGCATCACCGGCGTCCGCGTCGCCGCCTGGAACGGATCGGCGTGGAGCGCGCTTGGATCCGGGATCGGCGGCCGATGGGTGAGCGCGCTGACCGTCTATGACAACGCTCTCATTGCCGCCGGAGATTTCAACCTTGCCGGCGGGAATTCCGCCGCGGACGTCGCCCGCTGGGACGGCTCAGCCTGGAGCGCGCTCGGAACCGGCTTGAACGGAGGATTCTATCCGTACGCCTACTCGCTACTGGCCGCGGGCGACAGCCTGATCGTCGGGGGAGGGTTCACGCACGCCGGCGGCGATTCGGCCCGGTCCGTCGCCCGCTGGCGTTAGCCCCCGCTGACGGCCCACCCCGGCTGGAGCAGTGGATCCGCGGGCCGCGTCCGCGATGCGCCCGGCCCGCCCCAAGCCCGGCTCCGCTCGATCCGTGGATGGCGCCGAGTGCCCGGGGAGTCTACCGGGCGAACGCCGTGCTCGAGCCGGCCGGCCCACCCAACGTAGCCGCCGGAGACGCCGCTCCGCCCGGGGCGTTGATTATCTCCGTATAGATCCGGCGCTGCCGGTAGAATTGCAGGCGCTGGCCGATGGCGTCGGCTAGCGAGTCGGAATGCGCCGTCCGGGCAAGCTCGATCGCCGTCTCCGCCGTCTGCTCCGCCTGTTCGAAGCGGCCGGCCGCCGCCTCGGCCGCGGCGCGCGTGTCGAGGACATTTGGATCGTGGCCCCCGGCCAGAGAATCGGCGCGATCGGCCAGCCGGACCGCTTCCGATCCATCCCGCAGCGCCGGATCGGTGTTGGTGGCCAGGAGCCAGGCGAGCTGGTTGCACGGCGCCATCCAGTCCGACTTGCAGCGGATCGCCGTCCTCAATTCCTCTTCCGCCGCCGTGACCGGTCCGGTCGTCTGGAGAAGCGTCGCCGCCAGGCCCACATGCAGCTCCGGATCGGAGGGAGCCCCCTCGATCGCCTTCCGGTACACGCCGATGGCCTCTTCCGTGCGCCCCAGCGTCGTGAGGGCCCGCCCCAGGTGATTCGAAGCCTCCACATATCCCGGGTCGAGACTCAGCGCCTTCTGAAACTCCTGCACCCCCTCTTCGTTCCGGCCGCGAAGACAAAGGGCGGAGCCAAGGCCGAAGGCCGCCTGAGGGTCGTCGGGACTGAGCTGCAAGGCCTTCTGGAAGTGTTGGATGGCGTCATCCATCTTCCCTTCGGCCAGGAGAAGGATCCCGAGGTTGTAGTGCGCCTCCATGTAGTCCGGCCACAGCTCGAGCGCCTTCTCGAAATGCGGGAGCGCCTCGGCGTGCGATACCTGTGCGCCCAGGACCCCGCCGAGCATGTCCTGGACAATGGGCGAATCGGGCGCGATCTTCTCCATGTGGCGATAGAGCGTCAGATCGTTCTTCCAGTGCCCCACTGTGATCCGCGTTCCGACCGCCTCCGCGGAGACGATGAAGAGGAACAGGGCCGGCCAGAGCGCCCGCCGGAGACGGCCGCCCCGGCGGAGCGATTCCCAGACACGGGAGCCTCCCGCCGCCAACACCGCGAGGAGACCCAGCGCGGGGAAATAGATGTACTTATCCGAGGCGATCACCCAGCTGAACTTGATCAGTCCGAGGGTCGGGCCGAGCCCGATGACGAAGAGCAGCCAGCCGGCCAACGGCCCGCGCGTTCTTGGAGCGATGGCCAGGACGAGAATGGTGAGCGCCGCGATCGCGAACACGCTGGCCAGCACCGACGGCACGGCGAGCGAGAACACCGGTGGATGCGGGTAGACGCTGGAGAGATTGGACGGCCAGACGATTTTTCGCAGATAGAAGGCGAGCAGATAGCAGGCCTCGAACGGCCAGGTCAGGGCGCTGACCGCGGTCGGCATGACCACCTGGGCCGTGCGCTCGTGCGAGATGAACGTGATGACGCCGGAGACGAGCGAGAGCGCCGCATAGGGCCATTTCTCGATCACGGCGGCACGGCGCAGCCGATCGAGGGGCCACCAGTCCAGAAGCAGCAGCATGATGGGCAACAGGGTCACCGTCGGTTTGGAGACGAGAGCGAGGACATAGAGGCCCAGAGACACGCCCAGCCAGGTCCGTTTCTTCCTGCCGCCGAGGTGTTCCAGGTAGGTGAGAATGCTGGCCAGCGCGAAAAAGGCGGCCAGGAGCGTCTTCCGTTCGCCGACCCAGGCCACCGGTTCGACCGTCATCGGATGGAGCCCGAAGATCAGCCCCACGGCGGCTGCCGGCACGATGGAGCCGAAGAGGCGCCGCAGGATCAGGACGATCAGCACCGTGCAGAGCACGTGCAGGAGCAGACTGGTGCGGTGGAACGCCCCCAGGTCGTCGGGCCGGCCACCCATGGCCCAGTCGACCATCAGCGAGGTCATGGAGAGGGGCAGGTAGTAGCCGCCGACGGTGGACGGCCGCAGCACCTCGCCGAAGAACCGCTCGACCGAGTGCCAGCCGGGATGCGAGACCAGCGGATTGGCCGTGACGAACTGGGCGTCGTCCATGGCCGTGCCCTGAGCCCGCAGGACGGGCCAGTGGACGGCCACCACCGTCGCGGCGACCAGGACGAGAAGCACAGCTTCGAACCAGCGGCTCCGATGCTCCAGGCCGAGCGGCGGTCTCATCCCCCGCGCAGCCCGAGCAGCCGATGCCTTGGGTGGGATTGTCATCCACCCATCTTAGATCCGGTTTCCCGCGGGGCTCAACGCCGGCCTCCGCGCCGCGTCGCCATCCGCGAGCCCGGAGTGCCGGCTGCTCCGCCCGGCCCCTCCGGGCCGATGGCGTCGTCGGTTTTCCCGTGCTAGCTTCAGCCTTTTGGAATTCCCGGCCGGCCATGAACCTGAACCGGTGGAGGACCAAGTGAGCCACTATCTGCTCTCTCTCGTGCTCGGGGTGATCGAAGGACTGACCGAATTCCTGCCCGTCAGCTCCACCGCGCATCTCCGGATCGCGGAGGCGCTCCTTCGGATCGATCTTCATGACGGGTACTGGAAGATGTACTCCATCGTCATCCAGCTTGGAGCCATCCTGTGCCTCCCGATCTATTTCCGGTCCCGGATCGCCGGGTTCCTGGCCACCTACCCGAAAGGGGACAAAGGCGACCGCACTCTTCTCTCCCATCCTCTCACGCTGGTCGGGTTCGCGTTCGTGGTGACGGCCGTTCCATCGTTTCTGCTGACCAAGGTGATCGGCAAGCACCTGGAGAGCCTCACCATCATGGGGGCCTCGCTGCTGGCCGGCGGCGTCATCATGTGGGTGGTGGACGCGGTGAACGCGCGATCCGAAGCGGGCGGCCCGAGCGCGCCCGCGAGCCGCATCCGGACCTGGCGCATGGACGACGTGCATCCGGGTCAGGCGGTCTGGATCGGAGCCTGCCAGATCCTGTCCGCGGTGTTTCCCGGCACGTCGCGCTCCATGTCCACCATCGCGGCCGGGCAGATCGCCGGGATGTCGCGCGCCTCGGCGCTGGAATTCTCCTTTTTCCTCTCGATCCCGACGATGGTCGTGGCCACGGTCTACGACCTGGCGAAGTCTCTCCGGGCGCAAGGCGGCAACCCGATCGGCGCGTCCCGGATCGATGTCCAGGGCTGGATCATTCTCGCGATCGGCTTCGTGGCGGCGTTTCTGGTCGCGTACGCCGCGGTCGCCTGGTTCATGGGCTGGGTGCGGAAGCGCGGCTTCGCGCCCTTCGCGCTCTACCGCATCGTGGTCGGCGCTCTCGTGCTTCTGTTTCTCGCTCGCAGGTCCGGCTGACCGCCGGCGTCTCCGGATTCCCGCGTACCTCTTGGCGGAGAACGTGCTCCGCCGGGACGTCCTTCTGCGTCATGCCGGCTCCTTTGCTCTTGCGAGACGACTCCGGCCCCCGTATCCTCCTGTTGGTCGGAAAAAGTCCGTCGGGCCGGATCCGCTGTCCGTCCTGGTGACGAGTCCGTCCAGATTCGGAACGCCGCGATCCTGCGTTCGACGAATCGGAACGGCAGCGGGAACGGCCGGTGCGGCACGACGCGAACGGGGGGCTCCATGGACGGACGGACTGGTGCTGGCGCATCGGTGGGGCTCGGACCGGCCGGGCTCGGATCCGCAGGCGGGGAATGCCGCGGCCGCGCGCGCGCCGCGATCCTCTTCGGACTCTCCACCGTAATCCTCCTGTCCGCCGGGGCGGGACCGGCGCGGGCCGTGCACACCACCGGACGGCGGCCCAAGCTCGCCATCTACGCCTGCATGACCGGGGGCCTCTCCGACGCGCAGAGAGACACTCTGGCCAAGTACGACATGGCCATCGTGAGCGTGTCGCCGAACGAGGTCTCCGATCTCCGGAAGCGGAACCCCAAGATCGAGCTGCTTTTCCAGTGGCTTCCACAAAACTTCTTCGGACTGTCGGAGAACGACAGCACCTGGTACCCGGACACCACCTGGAGCCTCATCCGGCTCACCCAGTTCTATGCCATGCAGAACAACTGGTACCTGAGGGACATCTGGGGGAATCGAATCCCGGAATGGGCCGGCTGGGCCGCCAACTGGACGCGCTATTGCCCGAAGGGGGTTTACGGGACGTCCCGCGGATTGAACTACGTCGAGTGGCTGAGTCAGGTGGCCATGCCTCAGGTGGTCACGAGCGGCAGGTTCTGGGCGCCCTGGGGGCCGGGCAGCGGGGCCTATGACGGCATGCATATCGAGGTGACGGTCGATTGCGTCGGATCATTCAGCGACAGCGCCTACAAATACGCCGATCCGGACGGCGACGGCATCGCCGAAGGCTGTGATTCCGGGTGCAGCACCGGAGGAGATCAGGACAGCCTCTCCGTCCTCTATCGGGAGATGAACGACGTCTTCCACCCGGCCCTGGACAAGCTCATGGACCAGGGCGTGCTTGTGATCCTGAACATCGGAAACAAGTACCAGGGGCCGGCCTGGCGCACCGATGTGACGTCGAACAAGCTCGAGGGGTGGATGTCCTGGTATGACAACCAGCCCTGGGAGACGTGGTGGGACTGGTTTTACGGGCGCAAGAATCCCCAGCACACGGAAATGTGGGGTCCGGGCTATCGGTGGGCGCAGACCTTCGTCCACCACACGGGCAATCAGGCGGTCGAAGGGTGGAACCACACCATCCTCGAGGTCATGCCGCTTCCGGGCTGGGCCGACACCACCTGCCTCCGCGTGCGGCGCTGGGGTCTGGGAACGTGTCTGTTGGGCGACGGCTATTTCACCTACACCCTGGACCAGTGCAGCGTCCACTGGTATCCGGAGTTCGACCAGGACTTCGGGAATCCGGACGGCTCCTTCTACAAGCAGATGGTCGGGCAGCTCAACGGGGGAGACACCCTCTACGTCCGTGACTTCGATCGGGGCACGGTGGTGGTCAATCCCAACGGCCACCCGGTGGGCGGAGTCGCCGCCAAGGACGCCCAGTTCACGATCTATACAGTGGGCCGATTCGCCACGCTGCAGCCGGCGTTGGACGAGTCCATTCGGACGACGCAGCCGCAGTTGACCTGGTCGACGGCCTACGCTCCGGTCCAGTTCCCACCCGATACCGTCCGCTATGTCGTCTACTGGTCCGTCAAACCGAACTTCTCCAATCCGGACTCGGCCGTTGCCGGCACCGACACCAGCTTCGTGTTTCCACCTTCGACTCTGCAGGTGCAGACCAACTACTACTGGCGGGTCAGAGCGGAGGACCTGCGCGGACCCGCGCGCTGGTCGAGTCCTTCAACCGGGTGGTCGTTCTATATCATCGACGCCGAGACTCCCTGCCGCATTTCACCCCAGGCCGCCGTCCTTGACGATGGGATTCTCATCTCGTGGAACATGGCGGATGCATCCGGCGTGAGCGGCATCCGGGTCTACCGGCGGACGCCGGACTCCGATTGGCAGGCGATTTCTCCTCTTCTGATGGTGAATGGCTCGGCGGGCCGGTTCCTCGACTCCGAGGCCTCGCCTGGAATTCCCTACGACTATTCGATTGAAGCCTTCGGCCCGACCGGATCGGCCGGCCGATTCGGACCGATCTCGGCGGAGATCCCGGTTCCCCGGGACCTGACGTTGCGGCTGGAGCCGAACCCTGGAAACGGCCAGGCGTCGATGGCCTTCACTCTGCCCCGGTCGGGAAACGTGACCTTGAGGGTCATCGACGTGCAGGGACGCGTGGTTGAACAGATCCCGCTCGGATTCTTCTTGGCCGGCACGCATCAGAAGACTCTGATGCTCCGGGACGGAACGGGCCGCCCGCTTCCGGCCGGACCCTACCTGGTGCGGATTCAGGCGCCCGGGGGCCGTAAGACCGTTCGTTGGGTCGTGCTGCGATGAAGCGCGGGTGGGGCTGACCCTTCTCGAATCCCGGACCACCACCGCTTCGCCGGGTCAGGCCGCGGACTGTCATTGGGTTCCACCGGCTCGCCTGCCCCTGGCTTGCCGGCCTGATCGTTCCCCCTTTTGGCGCCCTCATTCCGATTGTTCCAGGAACTTTCTGCGACAGGCAGGGTTCACAGACCGTTCATTCGCGCTCTGGCACAACGACGAGGGGAGTTGCAATGAAAATCTGGGTCCTGTTTGCGCTTCTCCTGGCTCCCGCCACTGTCTTCGCCGATACGCCCGCCTCCGCTGACCCGCCCGCCCACGCTCCTCTCGGGCCGGCGCCAGCCTTCCATCTGCTCACGACCGGCGGAACGATCGTGTCCGACTCGCTTCGGGGACGAGTCATCCTTCTCGACTTCTGGGCTTCCTGGTGCGGGCCCTGCAAGCAGTCCTTTCCGTGGCTCAAGTCATTGCAGGAGACATACGGGCCTCGGGGCCTGACCGTCGTGGCGATCAATCTGGACAAGGACCGGGAGAAGGCGGAGGGCTTTCTGGCCGACCATCCCAACCCGTTCACCGTCGCGTTCGATCCCGTCGGCGAAACCGCGGAAGCCTACAAGGTGACGGCCATACCCTTCAGTTTCCTGATCAACCGGCAGGGAGCCATCGTCTATTCGCACGCCGGCTTCGACCCGAAGAAGACCGGTGAGCTGGAAAGCCGCATCGAGGAGGCCTGCCAGCCATGATGATGAAGCCGAACGCCAAGTCGCTCCTGGTGCTGCTTCTCCTGCCGCTGGCGGCTTTCATCCTCGCCTCGCTCGCCGCCGGCTGCGCGGCGACGCGGGTCCGTCCCTGGGATCGCGATCTCCTCTCGGAAAAGAAGATGCAATACGACCCCGCGCCCATGGTCGGCGCAGTGGACGATCACATCTACTACAGCAAGGAGGGCTCGACCGGCGGGCTCGGAGTAGGAGGCGGGGGATGCGGATGCAACTGACAGCGCCGGACCGGCCTTCCCCCCTCCGGGGACAGCTCCGAGCCGCGGTCGGCACGCTGCTGGCGCTGGGCGCGCCGGCGGTGGCGCAGGCGGACGGCGGCGGACAGACGCAGTTCGACGGGACCGTGTTGTTCTACGGGGAAGAGCATCGGGCGAACGTGGTCGAGCCGACCGCGCGCTTGACCAGGATTCTTCCCGACGGCCGCTCCTTCTGGGCTCAGCTCGGGATCGACGTGATCACGGGCGCTTCGCCCACCGGCGCACTTCCCTCGGGCCAGGTGCAGACCACCACCACTCCGTCCGGAAGCGTGACCAGCTCGCCGGCCGGACAGACGCCGACGAGCCCGTTCAAGGACCGCCGCATCGCGCTGGACGGCGGATGGACCCAGCCGTTCCTCGGACGGGTGACTTCCGCGCTGGATGGGCATTTCTCGAGGGAAAAGGACTACCAGTCCCTGGGGGCGAACGAGAAGGTCTTGGTGGACCTGATGCAGAAGCTGGTGACGGTGACGGCGGGCGCCGGGTTCAACCACGACGGGGTCTTCCCGGTCGGAGGCACGCCGTACGGACTCACCGACGGAACCGCTCTCATGAACGCCGGGAGCAACCCGAAGCGGGTCACGAGCGGCATGATCGGGCTGTCGCGCATCGTCACGCGCCGCTGGATGATCGGGGTGAACGCCACGCGCACGGTCGAGCAGGGCTACCTGACGGAGCCGTACAAGTTGGTGAGCCTCGTCGACCCGGTCCTGGGGTCGCCCGTCGGGGCGCTGACAGAGAAACGGCCCTCCTATCGCGACCGTCGCGACGTGATGGCGAGCACGGTGTATCACCTGGCCAAGGACGTCATCTACGCCTCGTACCGGTACTACTGGGACGGCTGGAAGGTGCGATCGAACACCTACGATTTCAAATACCGGTACGAGCTGGAGGACGGCTCCTTCTTCGAGCCGCATGTCCGCTACTACCAGCAGACGGCCGCCAGCTTCTTCACCTGGGGGCTCGTGAACGCCGCTCCCTTGCCGGAGTTCGCCTCTGCCGACTACCGCCTGGGGGCGATGTCCACCTTGACGGTCGGCGCCACCTACGGCTTCCATTCCCAGACCTATCCGGGGGAATGGAGGGTGCGGGTCGAGTACATGGGACAATCGGGCAACGGACATCCCGACAGCGCCATCGGCGTCGAACGCCAGCTCGATCTTTTCCCCCGGGTCAACATCGTGTCCGCGGTCGTGGCCTATACGGTGGATTTCTGAGTGACCGGGCTGGTCGAGCGCGCGGAGAACTACTTTCTCGGGCGGTTCTCGGCCATGGCCAGCCCCTGCGAGGTCCTGGTCGACACGGACGACCCGGCCGAGGCTGAATCGGCCCTCCGGGTCGCGCGCCGCGAGGCCGAGCGGATCGAGCGCAAGTTCAGCCGCTATCGGACGGACAACGTCATCTACCGGATCAATCACGGCGAGGGGCGGCCGATCCCCGTCGATCCGGAGACCGGTCTCCTGATCGACTACGCCGCCGAGTGCTACCGCATATCAGACGGCCTCTTCGACATCACCTCGGGCGCGCTCCGCCGGGTCTGGACCTTCGATGGAAGCGATCGTGTGCCCGATGAAGCGTCGGTGCGCGAGACGCTCCGGGACGTCGGCTGGGATCGGGTGGCCTGGAGGGACCATTCGATCGCGATGCCGGCTGGAATGGAGATCGACCTCGGCGGCATCGGCAAGGAATACGCGGTGGATCGCGCTGCCGCCCTGATCGCATCAGAGATCAAGAGCGCGTTTCTGGTCAACTTCGGGGGGGACTTGTACGCGAGCACGGCGCGCCGGGGGGAACGTTCGTGGGGCGTCGGCATCGACGATCCGGATCGAACCGGCCGGGCCGCGCCCTATCGCCTCGACTTCGATCGCGGGGGCCTCGCGACCAGCGGAGACGCCCGGCGATTTCTGATCTCCAATGGCCGCCGGCTGGGCCACATCCTGAATCCGCGAACCGGCCGGCCGGTCGAGGGCGCCCCGCGATCCGTCACGGTCCTGGGTCAGACGTGCCTTGAGGCGGGAACGCTCTCCACCCTGGCCTATCTGAAGGGACCGGGGGCCGCCTCGTTTCTGGAGAGCCACGGGGCGCAGTACTGGATCCTCTGATCTGCGGGGTTCAGACCAGCGGCCGGCCGAACCCATCCTCGAAGGATCCGGTCACGATCCGGACGAGGTCGACGATCACGCCGAGCAACATGAGGCCGCCGGTCAGGAGATAGAGCCTCCCGCTGCCCTTCTTCCCGACGTAGTAGCGGTGGCATCCGGCCCAGCCAAGGAAAAGGCAGAGCCAGAAGGCCGTGGAACGGCGCCGGGCCGGGCGCCCAAGCCGCGACTCCCAGAGAAGCAGCTCCGGCGGAAGCGCGGCGGGCGGAACCTCGGGCGCCGGGGAAGAGCCCGTCGAGGCTCGAAACGCTGAAACCCCATCGGCGCCCGCCGTGGATCGAGGCGTTGAGACCGGACCCGCCGAGGTCCGAGACTTTGAGATCGGATCGATGCCGGCCGAGGTCCGAGACCTTGAGACCGGATCGGCGCCAGAGCCCATGAAGGCCGCCTCCTTGCCCTGTAGGGAATGGAAGGACAGGCCGGCAGGCCGCGCCAGCCGAACCGTCCTCCTCATGGATCGGCCGGCGGCCGGCGCCGCTTTCGGAGAAAGCGCAGCGGACGGCGGGATGGTGCACGCAGCGCTTCGCTTCGCCTTCCCGGCTCCTGTTCCTCAGTCCAGTCTCGGGCGCAGCTTTCCCCAGGCGGGCGCGATCAGGAAGCTCTCCGGCATCGAGTCGACCATGGTGACGAAGCGCTTCATCGGCACCGCGAAGCTGAACCGATCCGGTTCGACGTGGGGGCGCGCCGAGGGATCGAACATGCCCAGCACCGCCCGCGGTTGGGCCTCCGCTCGTTCCTGGAAGGGGAAGGTCACGACGGATCCGCATCCCGAGGAAAAGGGCGCAATCACGCCGTAGGGGTCGACCCGATCGAAATTGGCCAGAGTGAAGAGACCGGACAGGACGTCCCCGCGGGCGAGGAACACGATGACCTCGGGCTCGTCCTTGTCGGTGAGGAGGTCCCAGCGGCGCAGGTTCAGGTACCGCCCTTCCGCCTGATAGGGGGCTTGGCGCTCCACCGCGGCGCGAGCTACCTCCGGGGAGCTCTTGTAACGCTCGCCCTCCAGCACCCCGGGGATCCCGCAGGACAGGAAGTAGTCCATGTTGGGAGCGATCTTCTGGGTGAACCCGAGGAACCGCTTGCCGCCGAAACAGCCGACCCCGTCCACGTCCACGGAGATCGAAACGCCGTCGACGGCGCGGCGGAGGTCCGCGATGAAGCAGCTCCAGCCTTCCTTCGGAGCGGCTGCAGGCACCGCCGGAGCATCGCTGTACCAGAGTCCGACCGGTAGATCCGCGTTGCCGAATCGCTCAGTCCAGGCCGAGAGAAATCGTTGCTTGAGATCCAAGTCCATCGCTGCGCCCCTCCTGTCTTCCGTCCTGTCGCCTGACGGGCTTCGCCGCCCTCGCACGGACCGAGGATAGCAAACGAACAGTGGCGACGCGGCCGCGGCCGCGCGCCGGACAGCCCGGTCGAAGCGCTGCTGCTCCTTCCCGCGACCGGATCCCGAGAGGGTGGATCGCCGGCCGCGGCCGCGGGATCGTCAGAGGCGGGGTTTCATCCTGTGCCAGTCGTTCGACCGAATCCACGACGGCCTGGATCGCCGGCCGTGTCCGTTGGACGGTCCGGGGCCGGGTTTCAGCCGGCGACGACGCGCACCGGAAGCGCGACGCCAGTTCCGGAAGCCCGCGCGCCCTCGACGTGAAGCCAGTAGGCGCCGGGAGCAAGAGCGCGGCCGGCGACGCTGCGAGGAAGGGTAAGCGACCATTGACCTGAAGAGCCTGTCCCGGCCCCGAGCCTCACGACCTCGCGGCCGGTGACGTCAAGAAGACGGACGGTGAGCGGAGTCGACGACGCCGGCGCGGTCAGCGTGAACACCTGGCCCGGCCGCATCGGATTCGGATAGACGCTCCAGGCGAGGGTAGCCGTGTTCGCGGCCTGTCCCGCGGCGAGCCTGCTCGGGATCAGGTTGAGGAAGAACTCCCTCAGACCCGGCACCTGGTCCGGGGGCCGGATCGTCCGGTTCTCGATCGAGCCGTCTCCCCGGGCCGTGGCGCCGCCGAAGAGCACCCGGAAATCCTCGGCGAAGATCTCGTGGGGCCGATTCGCGTGGACAGCGGCGTCATTGAACCGGGCGGGATCGTCGATGCCGCGCAGGCGGGCGTAGGCGGCCCAGCCGGCGGCGTCCTGGTCCGGCAGAAGCGCGTACTGGACCATGTGCCCCAGCTCATGGGCGGCCAGCATCTCCACCTGAGAGGCGCTGTAAGGGAGAACGCCGGGACTGATCGCGATGCAGTTCCCGGACGCGGATGAGGAGAGCTGGCCGGAACGCGGATAGGGAAGCAGGTAGATCGTCACGGAGAGCGCGGCGGTGAATCCCGCTGGGATGTTCCGCAACACCTCGGCGACGGAGGCTTCATCCGCGGGATGGAAGGACCCATCCCCCCGGTTCGCGATCTCCGGGTCGGAGGTCGAGGTCAAGAGCCGGAACTGATCGCCCTCGTCGTCCGTGAAGAGCAGATCCCCGTTCCTGGCGCGAACCGTGCAGTCCGCCAGCACTTGCTCCGGAGAGAGCACCCGAACGCCGCTTGGGCTTCCCAAAGCCGGCCTTGCGGCGATGCCGCCGCCCAGGACCCAAGCGAACGCGACAGCCAGCGCGATCCGCCCACGCCGTTCGATGGAACCTTCCAGGAAATTCGTCATGCGCCTGCGACCTCCGGGCATGGAGGAAACAAGGGTTGTACCTAGATGATAACTGTAAGAAAATAAATGTGTTACCTGCTTCATCCATGCTGGAAATGGGGCAGCCGGCGCGGTACCAGGCCCGCCAGGCCGAATGGCCGGCGGCAGATTGGCCGGGCCAAGGGGGTTTCGCCCCGAAGGCGCTTTCCAGCCCATTGGGTGAAACTGCGCTGGCGTGGGATGGCGGCCTGGGTGGGGGATTTTCACGCGCGAGGCTAGAATCTCACCGCCGTGCGTGCACTTGAGACGTCACGTATCTTTACGGTCGACCGGATTCCATACTCCAGAGTCGATTTGGGTCGCTTTCCGATTCAGAAAAAGCCATGCTGATGCAGATGAGAAGAAGTTGGGGTACGTGAGCGCGATTCTCCGTGGATCGACCCACCCTCAAAAGCGGTCGTGCGGCGGCCCGACCGCGTTGCGTCCCGGCATCGGGACGCCTGGCATGGATCCCTGTCAGCGGATTCTCCGGCCTTCCTTCCCGCGCCGCCGGGTACCACATCAGGAGATGGTTTTTTGACGAGTTTTGAATCGCTCGGGTTTGTCCCCGAGATCCTCCAAGCCTTGCGCGAGTGCGGCTACGCCGTCCCGACTCCCATTCAAGAACAGGCGATTCCGCCGCTTCTGGCCGGACGCGACCTCATGGGGTGCGCGCAGACGGGCACCGGCAAGACCGCGGCTTTCGCGCTTCCGATCCTCCAGAGTCTGGCCCGCTGTGAACCAGGGCGCCTGCGCGCCCTCATTCTGGTGCCCACGCGCGAGCTTGCCATCCAGGTCGGGAGAAACATCCGCGAATACAGCGAACATCTCGGGCTTCGATCGACCGCCGTCTACGGCGGCGTTCCCCTGGGTCCCCAGGAGATGATGCTCCGCTACGGCGTCGACCTCCTCGTGGCCACTCCGGGGCGCCTCAAGGATCACATGTGGCGCGGCCTGATCGATTTCGCCGAGACCCGGTTCCTGGTCCTGGATGAAGCCGATCGGATGCTCGACATGGGGTTCATCGACGCGGTGCGGGAGATCGTCCGCGAGATCCCGCACGAGCGCCAGACCATGCTCTTTTCGGCCACGCTCGAACCGGAGATCCAGCGCCTGGCCCGCGACCTCCTGCGCTCGCCGGTCCGGATCGAGGTCGCGCCTCCGGCGACCGTCGCCGACGGCATCGAACACGTGATGGTGCGGGTCGAAGCCGGCGGGAAACGATCCGCGCTCGAAGATCTCGTCCGCGAGCGGGACATGGACCGGACTTTGATCTTCACGCGGACGCGGCGCGGCGCCCATCAGCTTGCCCTGCAGCTCCGCCGCAGCGGGCACCGCGTCTCCTCGATCCACAGCGACAAGACGCAGGGAGAACGCGTGGCGGCGCTCGAAGCCTTCCGCGAGGGACGGATCGACCTCCTGGTCGCCACCGACATCGCGGCCCGCGGCCTCGACGTCGAGGGAATCAGCCACGTCGTCAACTACGATCTCCCTCGGTCCGCTGAAGACTACGTCCACCGGATCGGTCGGACGGCCCGGGCCGGCCGGAGCGGCATGGCGGTCTCGCTCGTCACGCCGGAGGATCGCGTCGTTTTGTCCTCGATCGAGAAGTTGATCGGCCGCAGAATGTCCGGCGCCGCCGGCCGCGAGCCCGCGCTGACCCTCGGTCCGCGCCCACGCTCCCAGAGCGATCGGCACCCGCGAACAGAACGGGCAGGAACGGTCCCTGACAGGATCGAGGTCCGGCCAGTCGCCGCCATCGGTCCGGTTCGGGATCGGCCGACCGCCGTGCGCGGCGCGATCCGGGATCAGAGGGTTGCCGCCACCGGTCCGGTTCGGGATCGGCCGGCCGCCGCGCGTCACACGATCCAGGATCGGCGAGCCGCCGGCACGGGTCCGGTGCCTGCCGCTGCGCGCGGCGCGATGCACGACGGGCCGGTCGCCGCGGGTCCCGGCGTTCCAAGACGGCGCCGGAGGCGTTCCGCGTCCGGTGGATCGGCCCGGCGCGAACCGCAACCGCGCGCCGGAGCGGACGAGCCCGGGCGGCGGGAAGAGGGAGCGAAAGGGAAGGCCGGCCTGCTCGGGCGCGTCTTCTCCAGGTTGGGATTCCAGTCCCGAGCCTGATCCCTTCTCGCGTTGTCCGGCCGCGCGCGGAGGGCTATCATGCCGCGCGTATGAGCCGACTCTTCACGTCCATGACCCTTCGGGGCGTCACCCTCCGGAATCGGATCGGGATGAGCCCGATGTGCACGTACTCCGCGCTGGAGGGATTGCCCGGCGCCTGGCATCTCACGCATCTGGGCGCGCGGGCCGTCGGCGGTGTCGGACTGATCCTGACCGAAGCGGCCGCGGTTGCGCCCGAAGGGCGGATCAGTCCCTTCGACATCGGCATATGGGACGACGGCCAGGTCGAAGCCTGGCGTCCGATCGTTCGGTTTCTCCAGGAGCAGGGCGCGGTGGCGGGGATGCAGATCGCGCACGCCGGGCGCAAGGCGGGCACCCGCCCTCCTTGGGAAGGAAGAGGCCCGGTGCCGGAGGCTGAAGGCGGATGGCTGCCGGTCGGCCCGTCGCCCATTCCGTTTCAGGAGGACTACCGGACGCCCCGCCTTCTCGACGCCGGAGAGCTGAGTGGGCTGGCGGATCTCTGGGGCCGGGCAGCCTCCCGCGCCGCCGCCGCCGGCTTCCAGGTGCTGGAGATGCACATGGCGCACGGCTATCTTCTGCACCAGTTCCTGTCGCCCTTGATCAACCGGCGGCGGGACGAGTACGGCGGTTCGCTCGAGAACCGGATGCGTTTTCCCTGCGAGGTGGCGGCGCGGGTCAGAGCCGCCTGGCCGGAAGACCGGCCGCTCCTGGCGCGGATCTCGGCGACCGACTGGGCTCCGGGCGGATGGAACGCCGATCACGCCGTGGCGTTCTGCCGGGAGCTCAAGAAGATCGGGGTCGATCTCATCGACTCGTCCTCGGGGGGAGCGGTTCCGCATCAGGTCGTGCCGGTGGGGCCCGGCTATCAGGTGCCGTTCGCGGAGCGGATCCGGCGCGAGGCCGCCATTCCGACTGCGGCGGTCGGCATGGTGACCGAGCCGGCCCAGGCCGAGGAAGTCCTTGGCGCCGCGCGCGCCGATCTCATCCTGCTGGGACGGGAGCTGCTCCGCGATCCCTACTGGCCGCTTCGCGCGGCGGTTGAGCTCGGGGAACCTGCGCCGTGGCCGCGGCCCTACGGCTGGGCGGTGGGTTGAGAACGGCAGGGAGAAGCGCGGTGAGGAGACCGATCCAGCTTGCCCTGGTCATCGGCCTCGTGGCAGTGGCGGCGACCGCCGCGGCCGTCCGAGGACAGGAGGTCCGGTTCCGCGACCCGGAAGGCGATGACGACGGACCGGGCGGCTACCTCTATCCCACCGACCCGGTCTTCACGCCCGGCTCCTTCGATCTGACACGATTCGACGTCCAGAAGAAAGGCGACGCCGTCGAGTTCTCGGTCACATTCCGGAGCGCTCTCGAGGACTCCTGGCAGACCGGCGCGGGTTTCTCCGTCCAGATGGTGTTCCTCTTCCTCGACACGGGGCAAGCGGGGGATCCGACCTTCACCCGCGGCCTCCCCGGGCTGAACGTCGACTTCGCGCCCACCGACGCCTGGAACCGGTGCGTGATCCTGTCGCCGGAGCCTCCGATGCGCCTTCGTTCGGAAGTGGGAGCCAAGGTCGCGAACGTCATGCAGCCGGCCGTCCTCATCCCCGATCAGGTCCAAGGGCAGGACCGGACCATCACGGCTTCGGTGCCGATTCCGGAGCTTGGGAACGCGAACCTGACCTCCTGGGGATATCAGGTCGTGGTCCAGTCCAACGACGAGTTTCCCACTTCCACCGATCTTCTGACCCGCCGCGTCCAGGTTCGGGCGAGTCCGCAGTGCTTCGGAGGAGCGGACTCCGCCGGCTGCCGGGTCGCGGTCCTCGATTGCCTGGCCGGCTCGGCCAGGGGCGACAAGACCGAGATCGATGCGCAGCACCGGATGCTCCAATGCCGCTCCGGCTCGGACAGCACGGGTCAGCCCGTGGGATTGCGGCTCATCCATCCGGGTCGGTAGCTCGACCGGAACCCCGAGTTCAAGCAGCGACAGCCTCGCGCCGATCTTTGGATCGGTGCCCGCTGGAACTACGCCTTCCAAAGTCAGGGGGGCCACGGAACAGGCGCGCTTCCGCAGCCGGGCCGGAGGATCCATGATCAAGGACGGGGACGAGCTCTCCCTCCTTCTCGAGCTGTGTCAGCTGGGTCACGCGGCAGTCGCCGGGCTACGTCATGGGGGGACCGATCCTCGCGAGGACGAGCTGGCGGCCCTTGGCCGGTGCTTCTCCGCGCTCCAGGGGCTTCTCGAGAACGGCAGCGATCCGGACGTCTGGCTGGAGGCCCTGGAAGCGCGCCACGGCCTCCGGCGCCGGCCCACCGAGGCGGCGGCGCCGATCGGTACGTTCGCGGAGTCTGCGGTGTCGATCGAATCGGTGGAGTCGGCCGGCCCCGCGCAGTCCGGAGCGACGGCGACCCAGCCGATCTCTTTCGATCGTCCCGACACGCTGGAAGCCCTCAACGGAATCGCCGCGCTTCTGGTGCGAAGTCGGATCGGGGACGCCGTTGCGCTGGAAACGGCGGCGGCGGAGCTCCTTCGGCTCGCCGACCGCGCGGAGTTGACCGACGAGCTTCGCTCGTGCCTGAAAACCGCTTCGGCCCGGGTGGCAGCCTTACTTTCCGGCGCGTCCGCCGATCCGGCGCAGGACTACCTGGAGGCCTCGCGGCTGGTGGAATTCGCGGCCGAGGCGCTCTGCGAGCCGGCGCCGATCGATCCCGCCCGGGCGCCGCGTGATTCGGGCCGGGTCGTAGGCCCCGATGCCCCGAACCTGCCGGGGCCGGTCGGGGCCTCCGGGATCCCCGGCCCAGGGTCCGGCGCGGGGGCCGCACCCGCTGCGGTCCCGGCCGGCGCAGGACTGCCGCCCGATGCCGATCTGTCGCTCCTGGCCGATTTCGTCACCGAGTGCCGCGACTACGTGGAGAAGGCGGAAGCCGCGCTGCTTGATCTGGAGATCGACCCGAACCGGGTCGAGGAGATCAACACCGTCTTCCGCGCCTTCCACACGATCAAGGGCACGTCGGGCTTTCTGGGTCTTCCGATGATCGCGGACCTGGCGCACAAATCCGAAAACCTGCTCTGCCGCGTCCGGGACCGGGAGATCCGCTGCGCCGGCGGGTACGCCGACCTCGCCCTGCGCGCGCTCGACCAGATCAAGGTCCTGGTCGAGGGCGTGAGCGGGGCGCTCGCCGGCGGCCCTCTCGTCAAACCTCCCGGCTATGACGACCTGCTGGCGATCCTGGCTGATCCGGAAGCCGCCGGAATCAGCGCCGATTCCGGAGAGGCGATCGAGGTTCCGCGGCTGGGCGACCTGCTCGTGGCCTCGGGCAAGGCCGACCGCCAGGCGGTGGAACGCGCGGCCTCGGACCACGGACCGGAACCGATCGGACGAGTGCTCGTGAAGTCGGGAGTGGTGCGCACCGAGG
Organism: Candidatus Eiseniibacteriota bacterium; assembly: GCA_963833505.1. Taxonomy (GTDB): domain Bacteria; phylum Eisenbacteria; class RBG-16-71-46; order CAIMUX01; family CAIMUX01; genus CAWHYG01. The sequence goes on from CAWHYG010000007.1 coordinate 149,539, forward strand.
ACGTCGTCCAGGCGCTCAGGGTCCAGAAGCGGATGGCCGAAACGCCCGAGTCCGCCGCTGTCTCCTCGGTTCGGATCCGGACCGACCGCCTGGACCGGTTGATCGACACGGTGGGCGAGCTGGTCATCGCGCAATCGATGGTGGCGCAGGACGAAGGAGTGACGCTGAGCCGGCGTCCCGAGCTGGTCCGAAAGGTCGGGCATCTCGGCAAGATCGTCCGGGACCTGCAGGACCTGAGCATGTCGATGCGGATGGTGCCGCTCAAGGCCACCTTCCAGAAGATGGCGCGACTGGTCCGCGACCTGGCGCACAAGAGCGGCCGCGCGGTCGAGTTCGGAAGCCTTGGTGAGGATACCGAGATCGATCGGAACATGGTCGACGTCATCGCGGATCCGCTGGTCCACATGATCCGGAACGCGGTGGACCACGGCATCGAGCTCCCCGAGGACCGGGAACGGTCGGGCAAGGCGCGGTCCGGGCGGATCGAGCTGTCCGCCTACCGGGCGGGCGGGAACATCGCCGTGGAGCTGCGCGACGACGGGCGCGGACTGGATCGGGCGCGGATCGTCCGCAAGGCGATCGACCGCGGCCTGCTCGACTCGGACAAGGGGCTGTCCGACGGCGCGGTGTACAACCTGATCTTCGAGCCGGGATTGTCCACCGCCGAACGGGTGACCGAAGTCTCCGGGCGCGGCGTGGGCATGGACGTGGTCCGGCGCGCCGTCCAGGCGCTGAGGGGCCGGGTCGACATCGAATCGCAGAGCGGAGCCGGAACGACGTTCACGATCAAGCTGCCGCTCACCCTGGCGGTCACGGACGGGATGCTCGTCCAGGTCGGCGCCCAGCGCCTGATCATTCCCACGGCTTCGATCCATCTGACCTTCCGTCCGGACCGGTCGGCCTTGTCCACCGTTGCGGGCCGGGGCGAGATGGCGATACTCCGAGACGGTTTGCTCCCGCTCGTCCGGCTGCATCGGATCCTCGGCATCAGCGGCGCCATCGAGGATCCGACCTTGGCGCTTCTCGTGGTCGTGGAGGACGGGCGCAATCGCGCCGCCTTCCTGGTGGACGAGCTGCTCGGACAGCAGCAAGTCGTGGCGAAGTCGCTCGGGGACGCGATGGGCGAGATCCGGGGCGTGGCCGGCGGCGCCATCCTCGGCGACGGCCGGGTCGGGTTGATCCTCGATCCTTCCGGCCTCATCGCGCTGGCCCGGGAGGGATCGGCCGATCCGGCAGCGATCGGCGCCCGGGCGGGGCAGATCGGAACGGAAAGGGCTTGCCTGGATGGCAGACGCGCCTGAACCGGGGGTTCCGCCTCGAGCATCCGTCCTCGCCGCCGGAATGCCTTCCGCCGGCGTGCGCCGTGAGCTCAGCGCGGAGCAGTTCCGCCGCGTGGCCGATGTCCTTCATCGCGCCTGCCGGATCCACCTTCTGGAGGGGAAGGAGTCGCTGGTTCAGAGCCGGCTCGCCAAGCGCCTCGATGCCCTCGGGCTCGACGGCTTCGACCAGTATCTCCGGCTCATCGATTCCCCGGCCGGGCGAGACGAGCTTCTCTTCATGGTCGACGCCCTGACCACGAACAAGACCGGCTTCTTCCGGGAAGCCGAGCACTTCGAATTCCTGCAGGAGCAGGTTCGGGCCCGGTCGTCCCCGGAAATCCCGTGGCAGATCTGGAGCGCCGGCTGCTCGTCCGGCCAGGAGCCGTATTCGATCGCGATGGCTCTCCTCGAGGTCGTATCCGGCGATCGGGATCTCCGGATCCTGGCCACCGACATCTCGTCCCGCATGTTGGATGAAGCCCGGGAAGGGATCTACGGCGCCGCCGATCTCGGGGGCCTGCCCGAGACGCTGGTCCGTCGCTACTTTGCGCCGCTCTCCGGATCCTCCCGCGACCGCTGCCGGATCTCGCCCCGGATCCGGGAGCTCGTCCGTTTCGCGCGGCTGAACCTGGCGGAGTCCTGGCCCATGCGGGGGCCGTTCGACTTCATCTTCTGCCGGAACGTCATGATCTACTTCGACCGGCCGACCCAGGCGGAGCTCGCCGCCCGCTTCCGCGAGCTGCTTCGTCCGGGTGGCTATCTCGTGCTCGGCCTCGCGGAGAGCCTGGCCGTCCGGGACGACGGATTCGCCTACGTCCGTCCGGCCGTCTATCGCCGATGAACGTCATCGTCGGCATCGCGGATATGAAATCCTCGTCCCGAGCGGGGGACGTGCTGGTCACGCACGGCCTCGGAAGCTGCCTCGGCATCGCCGTCTGGGATCCCGAAAGCCGGTCCGGCGCCCTGCTGCACGCGATGCTCCCCGACTCGACCATCGATCCGGACAAGGCGCTCGAATCCCCGTTCGTGTTCATCGACACCGGCGTGCCCCGTCTCTTCCGCGAGTGCTACCGCCTGGGCGGCGAGAAATCGCGGCTCGTCGTCAAGGTCGCGGGCGGGGCGAACTGCCAGTCCTTCACCGAGGACGACTACTTCCAGATCGGCCGGCGGAACTTCGTCACGCTCCGGAAGCTGCTCTGGAAGAACAACGTGCTGATCAAGGCGTACGACGTGGGGGGGACCCAGTCGCGGACCATGACCCTCGAGGTCGGGACCGGCGTCGTGTCCCTGCGGGTCAACGGACAGTCCAAGGCATTGTGAAGGAGGTTTCGAGTGAGTCTGAACGCTCTGGTCGTCGACGACAGCTCGGTCATGCGGCGGATGATCATCAAGACCCTGGGTCTCTCCGGCGTGCCGATCGGCGCAGTCCATCAGGCCGCGAACGGGGCCGAGGGGCTCGAGGTGCTGAACCGGGAGCAGATCGATCTCGCCCTCGTCGACATCAACATGCCGGTCATGGGCGGTGCGGAGATGATCGAACGGATCCGCGCGAATCCGAAGACCGCCGGCCTCGCCATCATCGTGATCTCGACCGACGGCAGCGCTCCCAGGATCGAGATGATGCACCGGAAGCGCGCCGGTTTCGTGCACAAGCCCTTCTCGCCGGAAGTCCTGCGGGATCGGATCCTCGAGGCCATGGGAGGGAACGATGAACCGAATCCTGGAAGCCGAGCTCTACCGGGCGACGGCCCTGACTTTTGAGCAACTGGGCTTCATGCTGGGCACCCCCGAGCTCAGCAAGGAGCAGAGGCGGGCGCGCTTCGAGGCGGCCGTGGGCGTGGTTTTTCACGGGCCCTTGCGCGGCCAGCTCATCCTCTCGGTCAGCGGCGGGATTCTCCCGGCCATCGTCGCGAACATGCTCGGAGAGGCCCGGCCCGATGATTTCGGCGCCTGCAACGACGCCCTGGGAGAGCTGGCCAACGTGATCTGCGGCAACGTGCTTCCCGAGGTGGCCGGCCCTGAGGCGATCTTCTTGCTGGATCCGCCCGCCCCGGTGGCGGAGAGGGAGGTACGGTCGCGGGACGTGGCCGGCGCGGCCCGGATCCGCATCGGTCTCGAAGACGGTCGGGCCGACGTTCTCTTCTGCGTGGAGGAGGCGTCCCTTTGATCCGCGTCCTGATCGTGGATGACTCGGTCGTGATGCAAAGGACGCTCTCCCGGCACTTGGCCGCCTGCCCGGACCTGGAGGTCGTGGGCACCGCGATCGATCCGTATCAGGCCCGCGACCTCATCCTGGAACTGAAGCCGGACGTCATCACGCTCGACATCGAGATGCCGAGGATGGACGGGCTCTCCTTCCTGGAACGTCTCATGAAGCACCATCCGCTTCCGGTCGTGATCGTGAGCTCGCTTACGCCCGCGAACAGCGCCGCCGCGATCCATGCGCTCGAGCTCGGAGCGGTGGAGGTGTTGTGCAAGCCGGGCGCGGCCGGTTTGGACCCGGATCTCGGCCGGCGCCTCGCGCACGCGGTGCGCGCCGCGGCGCAAGCCAGGTTTCTGCCGAGGCTCGGGATCGCCGCGGGTCGGGCGATTCCGGCGGGCCGGCCTTCGGCTGTGGCTGCCGCCTCCGGGGAATTCCAGCTCCGGACCACGCGCCAGGTCCTCGCCATCGGCGCTTCCACCGGGGGCCCGAGCGCGATCGAGACGGTGCTGTCCCGGCTTCCCGCGGACGCGCCCGGAACGGTCATCGTCCAGCACATGCCCGAGACTTTCACCGGCGCGTTCGCGGCCCGGCTCGACAGCGTCTGCGCCCTGCAGGTCCGCGTGGCCCGCGACGGCGATCCCATCGTCGACGGCGAGGCCCTGATCGCCCCCGGCAACAAGCACCTGGTCGCGCAGCGGAGCGGAGCCCGCTACGGCGTGCGCGTCGTGGACGGGCCGGCCGTTCATCACCAACGGCCGGCGGTGGACCTGCTGTTCGACTCGGTGGCGCGGGCGGCGGGACCCAACGCGATCGGAGTGATCCTGACCGGGATGGGAGCCGACGGCGCGCGCGGTCTCCTGGAAATGAAGAAGCGGGGCGCCCGGACCCTGGCCCAGGACGAAGCGTCTTGCGTCGTCTTCGGCATGCCGCGGGAAGCTGTCCGATTGGGCGCGGCCGACGAGGTCGTCCCTCTGGATGAGATCCCGGCGGCCATCCTCAGGCTCTTCCAGGAAGGCGCCAGGGAAGCAGCCTGAGCGCCGGCGCCTGCCCTTGTCCCTGCCCATGGGCTGCCCCTGCGTCTCCTCCGGCTCTCCTGCTCTGTCAAACGTCCCCGTCGTGGAAGCGCCCGCCACTTCCCGGTGTTGCGATCATGAATGTCCGCAGGAAGCGGTCAGACGCCCCGTCGCCGCCGACTCTTGACCTTTGTCTTCACGATGCGTGGACCCGGCGCGATCTTGCGGCGTATTCTAACGAGATACCCAGAGAAGACCAGACCGGTCCGGCGCGTGAAGAGAGAACGCGAGCCGCGCCAGGCGTTACGTCCACCTCATCCGGCAGAGGACCCATGAAGCCAACCCCCAGAACCCTCGGTGAGCTCAAGGCCTCCGGCTATCGACGGCGGAGCGTTCGTGACGAGATCCGCGAGAATCTGCTCCAAGCGATGAAGGCCGGGGAGGCGCTGTTTCCCGGGATCGTCGGCTACGGCGACACTGTGGCGCCCCAGCTCGTCAACGCCCTGCTCTCCCGGCACGACGTTCTCCTGCTCGGGCTGCGCGGCCAGGCCAAGACGCGGATCCTGCGCTCGCTCGGGCGTTTCCTGGACGAGTGGACGCCGGTGATGGAAGGGAGCCCGCTCAACGAGGACCCGCTTCATCCGCTGACCGACACGAGCCGGGCCTGGATCGCCCAGAAAGGGGATGCCGCGCCGATCGGCTGGCTCCATCGCGACCAGCGCTTTCAGGAGAAGCTGGCCACGCCGGACGTGAGCATGGCGGACCTGATCGGAGACGTCGATCCGATCCGGGCCTCGCGCGAGCGCCTCGATCTCTCCGACGAGCGGGTGATCCACTACGGAATCCTGCCGCGGACCAATCGCGGTCTGTTTCTCCTGAACGAGCTGCCCGATCTCCAGGCCCGGATCCAGGTGGGGCTGCTCAACATCCTCGAGGAGAGGGACGTCCAGATCCGGGGATTTCCCCTGCGGCTCGAGCTGGATCTGCTCCTGCTCTTCACCGCGAACCCCGAGGACTACACGAACCGGGGGAGCATCATCACGCCGCTCAAGGACCGCATCGGCAGCCAGATTCTCACGCACTATCCGCGTACGGTCGAAGAGGCCATGGCGATCACCGCCCAGGAGGCGGTCGTGACCCGAAGCCGCGAGATCCGCGTCCCCCGTCTGTTCCGGGAGATGGTCGAGGAGATCGCCATTCAGGCCCGGAAGAGCGAGCACGTCGACCAGTCCTCCGGAGTCAGCGCGCGGCTCCCGATCAGCGCCCTCGAGCTGGCCCTGAGCAACGTCGAGCGCCGGATCGTCCAGAACGGCGAGACCAGCGCCGTGCCCCGCCTGTGCGACCTGTTCGCCACCCTGCCCGCCATCACCGGAAAGTGCGAGCTGGTCTATGAAGGCGAACAGGAGGGACCCGCCCTGGTCGCGGCGCGCCTCATCGGCCAGGCGGCCAAGACGGTCTTCCTGCGGTACTTCCCGATGGTGCATCACAGCAAGAAGGACGTCGCCGCCCCCGAGCCGCTCTACGCGCGGATCCAGGGATGGTTCGCCAGCGGCCACAGCGTCGAGATCTCCGACCAGAAGACCTCTGCCGAGGAGGCGCCCCTTTTGCGCGCGGTCGACGGGCTTCGCGACCTCGTCCGGCGCCACCTCAAGACCATCGGCGCCGAGGAGGAGATCGGCGCGATGGAGCTGGTCCTGGAGGGGCTGCACCAGCACTCCGTCCTCTCGCGCGAGGGGCAGATGGGTTCCGTGACCTACGGCGATATGCTCAGCCGGATGATGCAGGACTTCTGACCTTGATCCGTTTTCGCTACCAGGACTGGAATCGAGAGCTTGTACAGAAACTCCTCGAGTTCCGGAGCCTTCTCGAGCTGTTCAACTATCTTCTCCTCAAGACGAACGGGGACGCGGAGGCGGCCCTCGAGATCATGAGGGCCCTGCAGCAGCGGGGTCTGATCGACCCGGGCGTGGATCTGGAGCAATTTGCGGAGAAACTGCAAGAGGAGCAGATCGTCGAACGGCTGGAGGGCGGCCCGCTGGTCCTCACCGACAAGGGGATCCGCGGGCTCCGGAAGTCCGCCCTCGAACGGATCTTCCGCGACCTCCAGGCGGGCGGTTCCCCCGGGGAGCATCGCACGCCCCACGGAGGGGGCGCGGCGGGCGAGCCGCTGCCGGAGAGCCGCGAGTGGCGCTTCGGGGACGACCTCCGCTCCATCGACTTCACCGAGAGCATCTGGAACGCCGTCCGCCGCGCCGGCAGCACCGATCCCGGTCTGGAGGAGGGCGATCTGGTGGTGCGGGACTCCGAGTTTGCGGCCTCCTGCGCCACGGTCCTGCTGCTCGACGTCTCGCACAGCATGGTGCTCTACGGCGAAGACCGTTTCACCCCGGCCAAACAGGTGGCCCTCGCCCTGACCGAGCTGATCCTGACGAGATTTCCCAAGGACACGCTCGACGTCATCCTGTTCGGCAACGAGGCGATACCGGTCGCGATCAAGGATCTGCCCTTCGCCGAGGTCGGGCCCTTTCACACCAACACCCGGGCCGGCCTGATCCAGGCGCGCCGGACGCTGGAGCGCCGCCGCGCGGCCAACCGCCAGATCTTCCTGGTGACCGACGGCAAACCGACGGTGATCGACGTGCCGGGAGAAGGCATCTACCGGAACGTCTTCGGGCTGGACGAGCGGATCGTCAACCGGACCCTGGACGAGGCCGTGCTCTGCCGGCGCAAGGGGATTCCGATCACGACCTTCATGGTGGCGGCGGATCCGATGCTGGAGCAGTTCGTGCTCCGCCTGACCGAGATGAACCGCGGGCGCGCCTATTTCAGTTCCCCCGACCGCCTCGGCGGGTTCGTGTTCCGGGACTTCATCCGCAATCGGAGGAGCCACGGTTAGACCGGATCGTGCCGGGCCGGCGGGCTCCTCACTCCGATGACGCACTTTCCCATCCCGGTGTCACACCTGTGCCATATATCCTCGGTACTGGTGTTTGTTCACCAGCGACCAACAGGCGGGCTCGATCGACCGATTCCCCCAAGGCCCGGTCGAGCCCGCCGCCGGAGACCCGGCCCGACCCGGCCGGGTGAACGCCAGGGAGGCTGAATTGAAGAACGCAGCGCTCGGATTCATGGTCATGACCACGGTTGGGCTCGCTCTCCTCTTGGGCGGCTGTGGAGCACCGAAGTTGAACAGCCGTTGGCCCGATCAGGCGATCAAGATCGACGGAGACCCTTCCGAGTGGAAGGGCGACCTCTATTCACTGGCCGACGACAAGGCGGTGGTCGGAGTCATGAACGACAACGCCAACCTCTACGCGTGCTTCGGGGTCAAGGACACCGGCCTGCGGCGGCAGGTGCTCGGCCTCGGAATGACGGTGTGGTTCGATCCGACCGGGGGCAAGAACAAGGTCTTCGGCATCCGATTCCCGCTCAACATGCGCGAGCGCGGCGAGCGCCTCGGTCAGGGAATGGACATGGATCCGGAATCGATGGTGACGGCCCTCGGGGACTCTGACGCCCAGGTCGTCTTCCTTGAAGGCGAAGGCCCGGGGAAGAAGATTCTCCTGACCGAAGCCACGGGAGTCCAGATCAAGCTCGGGCTCGCCGGGGAAACCCTGGTCTATGAGCTCCAGATTCCGCTGGTCAAGGACGATACCCATCCGTACGCGATCGGCGCCCTGCCCGGCGGGAACCTGGGGATCGGAGTCGAAGCGGCCAGCTTCCCCGGCCGCAGCCCGGGGCGGAACTGGCGGAACGGCGGCGGACCGGGGGGCGGCGGTGGTGGAGGCGGAGAAGGCGGCGAGGGCGGCGAAGGCGGGGGCGGTGACCGCGGCGGGTGGCAGCAGAACGTGTATCAGCAACGCGGAGGCGGCTGGGGCGGCGGCGGGGGCGGAGGACGCCGCGGCGGCATGCGCGGCGGATCGGAAGGCCAGCGCCCGACGGCCGAGCCGCTGAGCGCCTGGATCAAGGTCCGTCTGGCCAGCAGCAGACACTGATCGATCCGGCCGTTTGGGGGATCGAGAGGAGACGAGCACATGCGCGCAGCCACAAGGAACGCGTTCCTGGGGATCTTGCTGGCCGGGCTTCTGGCCGCGCCGGCCGGATCGGCCCTGGCCCAGTCAGCCTGGGGTCGCGGAGATGATCGCGGGCCCCGGGCCGGCGGTCCCGCTGATCGCCGCGAGCATCCGGGACGCCGCCGCGAGATCGTCCAGACGTTTCCGGGGCGTCCCGCCCGGCTCGTCGTGGGCCGAAGGGCCTACTTCTATCGGGAGGGGCGGTTCTACCGGCCTGCCGGCGCGGGATTCGCCCTCGTGGGGGCTCCGATCGGCGCCGTCATCGACTTTCTGCCCCCCGGGTGCATCACGCTCGCCATCGGCGACCGCCCGATCTTCTATGGCGCGGGGATATACTATCGGCGTCTGGGTCCGCGTTACGTCGTCGTGGACTCGCCCCTGGGGGCGACAGTCGACGCGGTGCCGGAAGGCAGCGATACCCTCGCGGTGGGCGGCCAGACCCTGTACTACTACGAGGGAAGCTATTATCAGCTCAATCCCGCCCACGGCTATGACATCGTCTATCCACCGGAGGGCGTCCAGGTCACCTATCTCCCGGAGGATACCGATTCACTGGCCGCCGGCGACGGGACGGTCTATTGCAGCCATGGAGTCTTCTACAACTATGACGCGGGCCAGGACGTCTACACCGTGATCACGCCGCCGGAGGGCGCCGCGGTGCCTTCCCTTCCCTTCGATCATCGGGTCGTCGTGATCCGCGCGCGGCGGTACTACGTCTACAACGGAACCTACTTCCGCCCCGTGTTCCGGGGAGGCCGTACCTTCTACATCGTGACAACGCCGTTGACGCGCCGGCACTGGAGGTAGTGTCGAGGAACCCCTGGACCCGGCGTGCGCCTCATGTCCTGAGTCGGAGGGCCGCTTCCGAGGGAGCTTTCGTCGTCGAAACGTCGGGGAAGCTTCAACTCGAGGCGGACCCGCCGGCTCAGCCCAGCCGCCGGCGCAGGCCTATTGCTCCTGATCGAGGCGCCGCTGGTACTCGGCCGCCAGATCCGGCCGGCCGTGGGCGGCGTAATACCCGGCGAGCTGGCGCAGGGCGTTCGGCTCGTCCGGATGGATCTTCAAGACCTGCTCCCAGAGCGTGGTGGCGCGGGCGAAATCCCCCTCCTGCGCATACACCAGTCCGAGATTGAAGTAGGCGTCTGTGTATCCCGGATTGACCTCGATCTCCTTCTCCAGATAGGTCTCCGCTTCGGCCAGCCGGCCGGCGCGGGCCGCGATCGCCCCGAGGTTTCCGTTGACCTTCGGCTCGACCGGATTCAGGGCCAGGGCCGCCAGGTCCTGGCCATAGGCGTCCATGTCCCGGTTCCGGGCCATGTAGAAGGCTCCCAGGCTTGCATGCGAGTAGGCCGAGTGGGGAGACGCCGTCACGGCGCTCTCCCAATAGGCCTGACGCCCCGCGAAAGATCCGAGGCGGCGCTCGGTGAGACCGGCGAAAAGAAGAATGAGGACGGAAGCCGCCGCCACGGCCCAGGCGCGGTGGCCCAGGTTCCGCACCGGATCCGTCTCGAGCAGAATGAAGAGAAGGCCGATCATCGGCACGTAGAGGCGCTGCTCGCCTCCGACCAGAATCGGCACGACCAGCGGCGGAACCGCGAAGGCGAGATACCAGAGGACGCCGAAGAGGATCCGGCCCGGGCGCCGGTTTTTCGAGACCACGAGCGCCGCGAGGATCAGCGCGAGCGCGACCAGCCCGGGCCAGAGGGGAGTGTCGGGGATGGTCGGGGCGACCGAGAGCTTCACCGGGATCAGCGTCTTCCCGACGTAATGGACGAGAACGACGAGGTTGCCCGCCATCTGCTGCAGCAGCCCGGAGACCGCCTCCTGGCTCGCCACGACGGATCTCCGAAGCAGGAACCAGAGGATCAGGACCGGAGCCCAGCCCGCCGCCAGGATCCGGACGGAGCGATCCGTGACCTTTCGGCGGGCGACCAGCGCGATGTAGGCGACAAAGATCACCGGCAGCAGGACCGCCCCTTCCTTGTCGAACAGCGCCAGGGCGAAGCCGGTGATATGAATGCCCCAGTCGCGCCGCGTTCCTCGGACGAGGAAGCGGTCCAGGAAGATCATGGCGAGCAGCGTGAAAATGGCCAGAAGCGAATCGTTCCGGCCCGGCACCCAGGCGGCGACGCTCGCCAGAGCGGGGTGGACGGCGAAGAGGAGAGAGGCCAGGAACGCCGGCAGGACCGGCAGCCCGAGCCGCAGCAGAAACGCGAGCAGGAGGCAGGACGCCAGGGCGTGCAGAAGAATGCTGTCGGCGTGATAGACGACGGGGCGCAAGCCTCCGATCTGCGCGTCGGCCATGAAAGACAGGGTCAGGATCGGCCGATAGTACGCCCGCGAGCCCTGGAATCCCGGGACGTGCCAGGCATCCTGCAGGAAGGCGCGGGGAGCGTTCGACACGTGGCTCAGGAACTCGTGGTTGTCGTGGATGAGCAGCGTATCGTCGTACCCGACGAACCCATAGCGGAGGGCCGGAAGATAGACGAGCGCGGCGGCGGCGAAGAGACAGGCATGGAGCATCCACCGGGATCGGAGGGCGCGCCGGCGATCGAAGCGGTCCGGCCCGCCCTCCCGGCGCGATCCTTGAGCGGGTTCGGACGCATCGGGACGGCGAGGCTTCGGCGTCGCGCCGGTCCCGGATCCGGAGGTCGAGGGGCGCGGCTTCGGCACCGGAGCAGGCGGGCCGGGGCCCGCGCGTTCTTTCCGACGCCGAGTCATGCCGGAACCGTCAGTCTCCCATGTGCACCGGCAGCGCCTTGCCGTCCAGTCCGGCCGGCGCCGGGACGCCGAACAGGGAGAGCAGGGTCGGACAAATGTCCTCCATGTGCGGCTCTCCGGTCAGCTCCACCGGCCGGTTGCAGAAGAAGATCCCCTTGACCAGGGCCGGATCCAGGCTGCAGTGGTCCCCGCTCCAGTTCGACTTGTGGCGTTCCAGGATGTCCTTGGGCACGCCCCCGAGCGAGGTCTGCCAGGACACCCGATAGCCCAGGCTGTTGCCGGCCCGAAGATCCGGGATCAGATTGGGATCGAAGTCCTTGTACATCTCCTGGCGCGTGTACACGTGATTCACCGGATGCGCGCCGGTGGCCGGATCCGTGTAAGCCTCCAGCTTCTCCTTGAGGTCCTGGCAGACCTGGTCGTATTCGGCGCCGGGGGAGACGATGCCTTCCCGCTCCCGGCCGAGAAGGTTGATGTAGATCGCTCCCAGGCCGAGCGCGTAGGCCTTGGTCCGGGACCAGTCGACGTTGGGCCAGAAGGTGCCCGAGACGAAGAGGTCGTCCAGGGTCATCATCTTGTTCTCCTGGCCCTTCAGCGCCATGAACCCGTTCCGCACCAGCCAGGTGTTGATGTTCACCGACGTCCGCCAGGTGGAGAAGCCGTGGTCCGAGCAGACGATGAGGACGCCGCCCGGCGGAAGCGCGGCCATGGCCTTGCCGACCAGCCGGTCCATGTGCTCGTAGGCTTTCTCGACGTAGTCTCCCCAGACCTCCGCCTTCTGCGGGTCGTAGGCCGGGTTCTCCGGATCCAGGAAACGCCAGAACATGTGCCCGGCCCGGTCGGTGAAGTAGAAGACCTGGCAGTAGAGCTTGTCCTTCGGGTTGTGGATGAACGCGTCCATGATCTGCTCGAACTTGCCCACCGTGAAATCGGCGTCCTCGGAGAAGATCTGCTCGGTGGTCACCTCTTCGTCGAGGGCCCAGGTGTCGAGCGCCCATCCCAGCGTCTTCCACAGGCCGATCTTGTGATAGATCTCCTTGGCGAAGCTCTTTGGATAGGTGATCGGCAGCACCGGATCGGTCGGGTCGATGTTGATGGCCTGGAGGTAGAGCTTGAGGTGCGGCCCCAGCTCCATGAGATAGAAACGGGTGATGCCCTTGACCTTGACGACCTTCCGGATCGGGAACTCGAGACGGACGAAATCGCTCCACTGCCCTTCCTTCAGGATCACGTCCTGTCCGCTCACGTGCAAGGTGACGCTCCGATTCGGCCAGTCCAGGTCGATCTTGAGCGGAAGCAGGATCTCCGGCGGCGAATCGAAGAGCTTGTTGAACGGGCCGTAGATGATCGTCGAGACCGTCTTGTCCCCGGGCTCGACGTCGAGGACGACGACCTTGCCCCCTTTCTCGGTGCTCTCGCCCCCGGCGGTGGCGCCCGCCTCGGAGGTGTAGTAGGTGTAGGTGCCGAAGGTCCCGCGGATGTCCGGCACTCCGAGACCCGCCAGCAACCGGCCGCCGGGATTGGGATCTGGCGGAAACGTCTGGGGAACCCGGATCACCGTCGAGTGGACGCCGGCGTCCCCGAGCATCTGCCAGAAGGTCTGACCCTTCCGGTTATTGATCGCAATCGGCCGGCTCTGCGGGATATTCTCGGCGATGAAGGCGCGCCCCCAGATGAAGGCGGGGACGGCCAGCACGATCCCGGCGAGGAGGCCGATCCAGGCGCGCCGGGAGATCAGGCGGGCGGCGCCGCCGGCCACGACGAAGACCACGAGGGCCAGGGCGAGGCCAAGGAAAAGCGGGTTTCTCGGCCCGAAGAGGAAGGCCGTCTTCGAGGCCGTCATCATGGCGAATTCCGGGTTGTACGTGTTGGGATCGCGCTTCAGGAAATCGAAGATCTCATGCTTGCCGGGGTCGAGCCCGGTCGTGAACGTGGACCAGGACACGGGCGTCTGCGGGGGATTGGGGGGCCAGAGCGGCGAGAAGGTTCCCTGCTTGCGAAGCCGGTCGAGGTTGGGGAGCTTGCCGGCGTCCATCCACTGGCGCACCAGATTGGCGTCCGCTCCGTCGAATCCGAGAACAATGACCTTGGACGGCGAGGCGGTTCCGGCCGCTTCGGCTGCTCCGGCGGCGGACGGTTTTCGCCACCGGCGTGACGCCGGCACGAGGACCGCAGCCAACACGAAGAGAATGAGAGCGAATCGAATCCATCGAAACGCCGCCGCCGGCTTCCGGTCCATGCGTTCTCCTTGTCTTGCAGGGTTGTGTCGGGCGCGAGGTCCGGCGGTCGAACCGATGCGCGGCGGAGGCCTCCCCGAGGGCGTCCGAGCCGCGCCAGTGTAACATGGGAACCTTTTCACTTCATTCCATCGGACGGATGGTCCGGCAGCGGGCGGGAAGCCTTCGATCCGTCCGGGCGCCCGGCTCTCCGGGCCTGCGTCGCAGCCGGTATCTCGCTCTCCTGGTGATCCTGCTGGTATGCGTGCTTCTGGCCGCGGTCGCGGGAGGCTGGACGCTCTACGCCTCGGTGCGCGACGAGATGGACCGCCAGCTCGGCAAGAGGCTGCTCTCCATCGCCACGACGGCGAGCCAGGCGATCGGCGCCGATCGATTCCAGGAGATCGTCGCCCAGGGGCCGGCGTCGTCGGAGTACGGAAGGATCCGGGCGGAGCTGCAGGCGACGGCGCTGGCCAACGACCTCGACAACATCACGCTGGTCGATATCAACCGCGAGCCGGTTCTCGACCTCGGCAGCGCCCGGAGCGCGTCCCTTCGGAAAGCTCCGCGCTCGGGATCGCGATGGAAGACGCTGCGGAACGTCGTGGCCCGGACCGGCGGGTTGGGCAAGGCGCGCGAGGATTCGACCGCCGCCTCGCCGTCCGGCGGCGACTCGAGCGGCGCGGCCGCAAACGGGCCGGAAGGCGGGATGGCGGCGCCGGCTCCCGATCCCCTTCTGGCGCTGCAGCCCGAGCTGGTGACGACGCTTCTCTCCGGGGAGCCTCGCGCCACCCGCCTGGTCGAGATCGAGGGGCTTTCCGGCGAGTATCTCAAGACCGGCTACGCCGCCGTGGAAGACTCCAGCGGCGACATCCTGGGCGCGATCGCGGTGGAGGGCGGCAGCGACTTCTTCTCCGTCCTGCCGGGCATGCGCCGGAAGATCCTCTGGGCGGGCGCCTTGGCCCTGACGGCGGTCCTCGTCCTGGGATTCCTGATCTTCCGCGTGTTGCGGTCATTCCTCCGCTATGAAGACTCGCTCCGGCGCGCCGCCGCGCTGGCTGCCATCGGCCAGATCTCGGCCATCGTGGCCCACGAGATCCGGAACCCTCTGGCCATCATCCGCTCGCGTTCCGAGCGCGTCCGGTCCAAGATCCAAGCGGGCCGGGATCCGGCGGAGGTCCTCGAGTGGTTCGAAGCGATTCCGGCCGAGGTCGATCGCCTCGACGGGATTCTCTCCAGCTACCTTTCGCTGGCGCGTCCGGACCAGGAGGCGAGCGGAAGCTGCGTACCGGCCGCCGTGATCGAGGAGACGATCCGATTGCTCGAGCCGGAGCTGACGAAGAAGGGGATCCGGATCGAGACGGAGATGGAGGACGGATCCGCGCCCATCCGGATGGGCTCCCGTTCGCTCAAGCAGATCCTGTTGAACCTGATGCTGAACTCGAGTCAGGCCATGGAACAGGCCGGCGGAGTCCTCTCTCTCCGGCTCCGGCGGTCCGAGCCGTGGGTCATCCTCGAGGTGGAGGACACCGGAACCGGAATGACGGAAGCGCAGCGGCAGCGAGCCCTCGAGCCGTTCTTCACGACCCGGGCCACCGGATCGGGCCTCGGGCTCACGCTGGTCCACTCCCTGGTGCAGGCGCGGGGAGGTTCGCTTGCCATCCGCTCCGCGCCGGGACAGGGGACCCGCGTCACGATCCAGCTTCCGGGGGACCGTCCATGACGCCGGTGGCGGACTTCCGCGTTCTGGTCGTGGACGACGAGCCGGAGATCGTCCGCGACCTGGTGGACCTCCTGCGGGACGAGGGTTTCACTGCCGAGGGAGCCGGCAGCGGCACCGAAGCGATGCGCCGGCTGAAGGCGGAAACGTATCACCTCGTCCTCTGCGATCTGCGCATGCCGCCTCCGGACGGCCTCTCAGTCGCGCGGTGGGTGCAGGAGAACTTCTCGGATCTGCCCGTGGTCATCCTGACCGCGCATGCCGATCCCGCCCTGGCGCGGGAGGCCATCGAGGCCGGATGCCTCGACTACGTGACCAAGCCGTGGAACACGTTCGAGCTCCTGCTTCGCGTGCGCAGGGTCCGCGAGCGGTGGGACCTGATCGGACAAAAGGCCCGCCTTCTGCGCTGGATCGACCATCTCCGGGAGGACGAGGTCCGCGAGAGAGCGCTCGAGGATCTGGTGGGTTCGAGTCCGCTGATGCGCCGGGCTTTCGACCTCGCGCGCCGCGTGGCCGCCTCGGACGCGAATGTGCTTCTTCGCGGCGAGAGCGGAACCGGCAAGAGCGTCCTGGCGGCGGCGATTCACCGCATGAGCCCGCGCGCCGAAGGGCCGTTCCTGAAGCTGAACGTGGGGGCGATTCCCGAGCACCTGCTCGAAAGCGAGCTCTTCGGGCACGAGAGAGGAGCCTTCACCGGTGCCGTCCGACAGAAGCCAGGGCTCTTCGAGGTGGCCGAAGGGGGCAGCCTGCTTCTGGACGAGATCGGCGACATGCTCCTGCCGATGCAGGTCAAGCTCCTCCAGGCGATCGAGGAGAAGTCGTTCCTCAGGGTGGGGGGCACGACTCCGCTCCGCGCGGACGTCCGGATCCTGGCCGCGACGCATCAGGATCTCGAGGGGGCGATCCGGCGGGGCGATTTCCGGGAGGATCTGTACTACCGCCTGAATGTCTTTCCGATCGTGATTCCGCCGCTGCGGGAACGCCGGGAGGACATCCCGTTCCTGGTGGAACGATTCTTGAAGCTCCGATCCACGGATCTCGGACGAGTGAGCAGCGAGGCCATGCAGCTCCTGCTCGGCCACTCCTACCCCGGGAACATCCGGGAGCTGGAGAATCTGATCGAGCGGGCGTTGATCCTGGCCGGCAACGGTGTGCTGAAGGCAGAGCACTTCCCGACCCTGTCGGGTGACCAACTGGTTGCCGGCGCGGCAGTTCCCGAGATTCCGGACGCGGGCGTGTCCCTGGAGGACGTTGAGCGGCGATACATTCTCGGGGCGCTCCAGAAGGCGGGCGGGAACAAGAGCAAGGCGGCGCAGATGCTGGGTTTGACGCGGCGGACACTTTACTCGCGCATGGAGCATCATGGAATTCCGATCTGAGGCGGCTGTACCGGCCGGTTCAAGGCTGTCCCCCAGGGGGCGACCGGCCGGAATGGATTCGGGGCCCGGGCTCGTCCGGACGGACCGCGGCGTGAGGGCCGCGAGCCGGCCCGCCCGACCGATGCGGCTCGTCGTTCCGATCCTGGTCCTCATTCTTCTCGTGTCCGGGACGGCGGCGCCTCTCCGCGCGTCCGGAAGCCCTTCGGACCGGGACAAGGTGCAGGCCGATCTCGAACGGACCGACCAGGTGATCGAGCGCGCGGAAGAGAACACCCACGACTGCGCCAACGTGAAGAGCTCCTCGCTGCTGCAGGCGGCGAAGACCATGCAGAAGAAGGCCTGGGATCTGTTCAACGACACGAGCTCGAGCTCCGGGCAGCGGGATCAGGAGCTTCAGCTCGCGGACAATCTGACCCTGGAGGCGCGCGAGCAGGCCGTCGACTCGATCGAGAACTGCCAGGCGGAGAGCCAGGCGCGGGACGCCCTGGAGAGCATCTTCAATTCCACGCAGGACCTGGTGGCCCAGGCCACCCCGATCGTGGGCTCGAGCGACAACCCGGAATGCCGCCGCCTGTTCGAAGCCGGCCTGTGGCAGCTCGACAAGGCGCGGGAGGCCTATCGCACCGGGCAGTATCGGAAAGCGGTCACCCTGAGCGCGGCGTCGCGCACGCTGATCCAGAGGGCGATGCAGAGGGCGCAGCAGTCCGGCTCGGGCGGACCCGCCCCCCGCGTGGAGGTCGCACTCGATCGCACGGACATCCTCGTGGTGGAGGTGGAGGCCGCCGGGGCGGGCGCAAAAGAGGATTCCAAGGCCGTGGCTCTGCTCAGCCAGGCCCACAAGGAGCAGGACGAGGCCCGCGATCTTCTCCGGGCCGGACGTCCCGCCCTGGCACTCCGTCGAACCCGGGACGCCCGCGCCAGCGCCCTCGACGCGCTCTGGCTCCTCCAGAGCTCCCCGCGTCCGGAGCGGGTTCGAAGCGCCATCGACGCGGTTGATCACCTGCTTCAGGAAGTCTCGTCCGACATCGCCTCCTCGGGCCAGGACCAGGCGATCAAGCTGCTGGATACGGCCAAGGACCAGATCGATCAGGCGCGCCGGCTCCTCCAATCCGGCGACACCGGCGCCGCGGCCGAGGCGGCCAGGACCGCCGACTCCCTGCTGCGCCGGGCGGTCGAGAAAAGTGGAGGGGGTTGACCCGCATCATTCATGAACCCTCCGCTGCGGCAGCGCGGATCTGCCCGCCATGACTGCGTTGCGCTTGCCCTCACTCCTGGACATACTGCCGGGAGCATGCCTGCGTCGTTCGGGCTGCGCGCGCCCGTGCCTTCCGGGCATCTCCGGTGCCTCGCGACGGGCGATCATGAACAATGCGGGTTAGGGGCATACCAACCGTGAGGGGCATCGTTCACTGGTACCGGGGCTGGTCGGATATGCGGCGCCGCCAGCAGGCCCGGCGGGTCCCGAGGCCGGGAATCCGTCTTCTTCCCCTGGCCCTGGGGATGCTGGCCTGGATCGCGCGCCCCGTACCCGCCGCGGATCCCTGGAGTCTCTCCGGGAAGGCGGGGCTCGAGATCGACGGCCTGGGCGAGAGCTTCGGCTCCGGGACCATCTTCCGGACCCAGACCGCGATCGACCCGATCAGCAACCCGACCGGCACGAGCCTCAATGAAGCGATCGAGGCGCTTCGTTTCCGGGACGAGACGACTCAAGGCGACGCCGTCTTTGGCCTGCGCCTGGACCGCAGTGGAACGCTGTTCCTGCACGCCAACGCCGACGTTCATTCGGGAGAAACGCGCACTCAAGGGAACTCCGATTTGAACTTCGGCGGGACGTTCCCAGCGGGAACCGTCGCCTTCGACAACCGCGTCTACTTCCAGGGAGGCCCGGATGCCGGCGGATCGGGCTTCGATGACGTGGCCAGCGCCACGTGGTCCCGGCGACGCCTGCCGCTGGGTTTCGAGCTGAAGCTGCGCGCGATCGGGGAACGCTCGTGGGCGGCGGACGATTCCCTGAAGGATCTGTTCGACTACCGGGTGGTCCGACCCTCTTTCGAGCTGGCCCGGCCGATCGGTTGGTCGGGCCAACTGGCCCTGCGCGGCGGTCTGGGTCAAAGGTGGGTGGTGGACCATGCGCTCGGGGCCTATCGAGAGAGATGGGTCGAGGGGGAATGGAGCCAGGCCCTCCGTCCCTTCGATCACGTCGGGCTCACCGTCAGGACCGAGCGACGAAGCTACTCGCTGAGCGACACCCTGACCCCTTCCTACGAGGAAACCGCGATCGAGGGAAACGCCGCGATCCCGATGCCGTTCCGGCTGCGCCTGCGGCTGGATCCCGAGTTCCGGCGGACCGCCTACACGCCGGAGGATTCCCTGGTCTTTCGGGACGACTGGACGGTCGAGGGAACCGTCAAGCTGGAAGCGTCGCTCGACCGGCTTCGAGGCGAAGACGAGGGGGAAGAGGCGAGCGGGAACGACTGGACGCTGAGCCTGGGGGGACGTTTCGCCGCTCTCCGCAATCGAACCGCGCACGACTCCGACTACGATGCGGCCGGCGGCCTCCTCGGCTTGACGCGCACCAGTCTGCACGGCTTCTGGATCGACCTGACCGGCGAGGCGGGCCGGCGCACCTATCGCGTTTCCGGAGGAAGCCACGGAATCCTGTTCGAAGGAATCAACATCTCCCTGTCCGGAACCGACTACACCTACCTGTCCTCCTCGCTCCTCGCCGAAGCGCCGCTCAAGTACGGGCTGAAGCTCGAGCTTTTCGGTCTGATCGATCAGGAGTATCACACGGCCAGGTCGGACGACTTCGGCCTCTGGTCCTTCACCACCGGTCTGGTCCGATCGTTCTGACGGGCCCGCGCGCCGCGTTTTCGGCCGCCGTCCCGGTGTCACCGGGTGGTCGCACGGTCCGGGTTCGGGTCGATGCACGACCCAGGGCCTGCGCGCGTTGACCAAGCTGCGGGCGGCTCCTATACTGCGGCGATTCGGAGACGGCGCCGGACGCGGGGAGGTCCATGTTCCAGCGAATGCGGCAGGCGATCCTGCGGAACATCGGGATCAAGATCACATCGCTCATTCTGGCCCTGGCGGTGTACGCCCACGTCTATTCCCAGCATGTGCACCAGGCGATCCTGCCCATCCCGCTCCAGATCGAGGGCCTGCCTCGCAATCTGACCTGGCGCGGCGATGTTCCCAAGGAGATCCGGATCCGCGTCCAGGCCACCGGCGCCGATCTGCTCAAGCTGCGCAATCAGCTTCCCAAGGCGGTGGTCCATCTCGAATCTCCCCATCCGGGATTGCTGGAACGGCCGGTCACGAGCGCCGACGTGCAGATACCGCCTGATCTGGACGTCCGGCTGTTGGGGCTGGCCGACCCGGTGGTTCTCATCCTCACGATCGACCTGGTGGCCTCGGCCCGCCTGCCGGTGGGCGTGCCTCTCCGGGGCGAGCCGGCTGCCGAGACGATGCTGATGGGGCCGGTTCGGGTGCTCCCCGAGTCGGTCCTGGTCACCGGGGCGAGGAGCCTGATTTCGCAGCTCGACTCGATTGATGCCGAAGAAGTCGACCTGACCGGCCGATCGGAATCTTTTGGGGAGAGCCGTCCGCTGTCCTATCCGGCGGGGGTTCAGGGAGCTGTCGACCATGTCTCGGTCCGCGTTCCGATCGTCCCATCGGCGCACCGGAGCTTCGGTCCCATCCTCGTGCGGCTTCCGTCCGACCTGCGGAGAGGCTGGGCCTCCGATCCGGAGAGCGTCGAGGTGGAGGTCATGGGCCCGAAGATGATGGTGGAAGCGATGAAACCCGCCGACATCCGAGCTGCCGCCGCTCCGTCTCCGGCGCCGGAGACGGATGAGACGGCGCCGCTGCGCGTCGCGCTCTCTCCGGCGTTCCAGGCGCGGGTGAAGGTCGAGTCGGTCGTGCCTGAGACCGTGACTCTGCTTCGCAGAAGACGCTGAGGAGGTGGCCTGTTCCTGGAAGGAGCCAGGAACCAGCGAACATCGCGATCAGGAGGTTTTCATGAGCGATCCGAACGGATATCCCTACTGCCCGGTTTCACGGCAGAAGTGCCAGAACGGCAAGGTCTGGGCCCGTCCCGAGCCCGGAGAGGATCTGACTTTCTGCGCTTTCTGGCACCAGAAGGAGCAGCGCTGCGTCCTGCGCATGGTGGAGTTCGATCTCTTCAACATCGCTCGCTGTCTCGACGAACTGCGAAATCGTTGATCCTGGCGTTTTCACGGCCCGCCTTCTGACGTCGCCATCGCCGGTCCCGCTCGGGCCGGCCGCGCGTGCCCGCTCCGCCTTCGGGGCCGATCCGCCGCCTTCCGGTCGGATCGCCGGGCGCCCGCGTGAACCTCTTCCCATGTATCAAGTTACTGTAAGGCAGCCGCCGATTTTGTGTTGACAGGCTGAAACGCCCGGTGCTAGTGTGCCGATGCTCTAAGTGCCGGGGGAAAAGCGAGTTCGTTCCGTGGACCCGGGGGGCTTCGAGCAGGAGAGGCCGCTGGTGCTCCGGAAGCGATCCTGCTCGTGGGGAACAAGGAGGTGCGCATGACCAAGGCCGATCTGGTTGACGAGATTGCCTCGCTCACGGGCTTGACGAAGAAGGATGTCGCGGAAACGGTCGACGAATTCCTCGAGGGCGTCTGTCGGGCGCTCGTCGCTGGAAAGCACATCGAGATTCGCGGATTCGGAACGTTCAAGGTGAAGGACCGCAGGCCCCGGATCGCGCGCAACCCGCGAACCGGAGAGCAGGTCCCCGTGGAAGCTCGCAAGGTCCCTGTCTTCAAGGTCTCCAAAGAGCTCAAGGACAAGGTCGCGAACGCCTGATCCGCGCCCCGTTTTCAGCGCGGGCTCAGAGTTGCGAACCGCCCGGCCCGCGTATGCGAGATTCGCAGGGCGCGACGCCGGCCGTCGGATGTCGGATGCCTCCATGAAACCGGCATCCGGACTTCGCCCAGGAACGCTCTATCTTGTGCCTACGCCGATCGGGAATCTGGAGGACATCACCCTGAGAGCGCTTCGAGTCCTCCGGGAAGCGGACTGGGTGGCGGCGGAGGACACGAGACGGGCGAAAATCCTCTTCCAGGCGCATGAGATCCGGCGGCCGCTGTTCTCGCACCACGCGCACAACGAACATCGCGAGACGCCCCGGTTGGTGGCCCGACTGCGGGCGGGCGAAACGGGCGCCCTCATCACGGACGCCGGAACACCGGCCATTTCGGATCCGGGATACCTTCTGGCTCGGGAAGCTCGTGAGAGCGGAATTCCGGTGATCGTCCTGCCCGGGCCCTCCGCGGTCATCACCGCCCTGGTCGCCTCCGGTCTTCCGCCCGTTCCCTTTGTCTTTCTTGGCTACGTTCCGCCCACGTCCGGCCGCCGCCGAAAGGCGCTGGAGGACGTCCGGAACCAGCCGTTGACGGCGGTCCTCTTCGAGGTTCCGCACCGCCTGCGGCGGACCCTGGAAGCGGCGGCGGAAATCCTGCCCGATCGAACGGTCGCCGTTCTCAGGGAGATGACCAAGCTTCATGAGGAAGCGAAGACGGGACGCCCTCAGGAGCTTCTGGACGGTCTGCCCGAACCGGTTCGCGGGGAGATCGTGCTGGTCTTCGAGCCGCTCTCGCGTCACCATCGCGCCGCAGAGACGGCGGCCGAGGACGAGGGCCCCGGGGCGACCCCATGAAGAGCCGGATCAAGAACGCGGCGCGCGGCCTCCTCCGTCCCATCGGAGCGGCTCTGGCGCGCGCCGGAGTCGCGCCGGACGCCGTGACCTTGACGGGCTTTGGCGCCTCCGCTCTCGCGGCCTGGGGATTCCTCCGGGCCGACGGGCGGCTGGCGTTCGCCGGGATCCTGGCGAGCGGCCTCCTGGACATGCTGGATGGCGCCGTGGCCCGGGCGCGCGGCGGCCCGGCGAACCCGTTCGGCGCGGCGCTCGATTCGACCGCCGACCGGTACGGCGAGGGGTTGATCTTCGCCGCCATCCTGGTCCGGCTGGCGCAGGCGGGCGGGGCATGGTGGCTGCTCCTTCTCGCCGTGACCGCAGGGATCGGGTCCTATCTGGTCTCCTACGTGCGGGCGCGGAGCGAAGGTCTGGGAATCCCCTGCGAGGGCGGCGTCCTCGAACGGCCGGAACGCGTCGGCCTCCTGCTCGTCCTGGCGGCGTGGGGACCGCGGGGCATGCCCTGGATCCTCGGAGCGCTCGCGCTTCTTTCCCACGTCACGTTCATCCAGCGTCTGGCGCGCGTTCGCGGACGGAAAGCGCGCGGCGCATCGGAACCCGCGGCGGAAGGAGACAAGCCCGTTCGCCGTCCCGTCCAAAAGGCGCGTCCATGAATCCGCGCGCGGGCCGACTGATCTCCTTCGAAGGGATCGAGGGATCGGGCAAGTCGACGCAGATCCGACCTCTCGAAGACTGGCTGAGAAATCAGGGAAGGCGGGTCCTCGCGGTCCGCGAGCCGGGCGGCACCGAACTGTCCGAGGAGATCCGGGACCTGTTGCTGCGCCGCGACGGACCGCCGGTTCCCGCCTGGTCGGAGCTTTGTCTCTATCTGGCGGCCCGGGCTCAGCTCGTGGGAGAGGTCATCCGGCCGGCGCTGGAGCAGGGCCTGATCGTGATCGCCGACCGCTACGGGGACGCCTCGGTCGCCTACCAGGGAGCGGGACGCCGCCTGGGAGTCGATCGCGTGCGGCGGATGAACGGATGGGTGACCGGGGATCTTGTCCCTGACCTGACGTTGCTGCTCGATCTCGATCCGGGGGAAGGGCTCGCGAGAATCCGGCGGGCCCGCGGAACCGACGCCCTGGATCGTCTCGAACGGGAGCCGCTGGCCTTCCACCGGCGGATCCGCGCCGCCTATCTACGGCTGGCGAAGCGCGAGCCGGATCGCTTCCGGGTGCTCGACGGGACCCTTCCGGCGGAGACGCTGGCGGAGTCGATCCGCGCCGAGGTTTCGAAGCTGCTCTAGATGCCATGGCTATGGTCCCGGGGGAATCGGCTCCGCCGGAAACTCGAGCAGCGCGTTGCCGCCCGATTCGGTTCGACTGACCGGACGCAACCACTGCAAGTTGTCGAGAAACGCTTCGTAGGTCCGGGGGGCGAGCACCGGCATGGGGACCATCGTGCGTCCGTCGCGGCCCAGAAGCTCGGCGGAACCGACGATCACGACCCAGCGCACGTGGTACCGGCCCAGAAATCCGCCCACGGAATCGAGAACCCGGGTCCGTTCGTCCGCGGGAAGCGAGGCCATCCACCCGGGTCTTCCGAAATCGCGCGCCAGGGTGTTCCAGACCGGTTCCGCGAACGGGTCCGGGCCGGTGCGCGTCCGAAACGGAATGGCGTCGCCGACGCTCTCGATCAAGCGCTGGCGGTGCGCGGTTTGATAGAGCAGATTCTCGCGGTCGGGCAGCGCCGGTAGATGAATCAAGGCGAACGCGCCGGGTTCGGCCCGGATCCCCTGGTAGATCGCCGGGACAGTCGCTTCGGCGAGGGGCAGGGGGGCGGCCAGGGACTCGAACAGGATGAGTCCGCAGGCGATGATCTCGGGGCCCGGTCCGCCGGACGCGCCCGGTAGCCGCCGCCGGATGTCCGCCCAGCCGCCGGCGACGGCGACGGCCAGGCAGAGCTGGGCCGGCATGAGGAAGCGGATCGGCGTTCGCGAACGGCCGAGGATCGGAAGAAGCCGGGCCAGGATCGCCTCCGGCATGGGCAGGCCGGGGAAGGCGCGCCCCGCCACGTGGAGCACCGGACCAAGCGAAAGCGTGTAGAACAGGAAGAACCCGAAGAGCCAGCGTCGTCCCCGACGCTCGCGCATCGCCGAGACCGCCGCCGGGATGAGGAGCGCGAGCGAGATCCATCCGAGGGAGGCTCCGAGCCCTCCGTCTCCGTGATGGAAGCGGCCGGTCATCGCACTGGCGCTTCGATACCAGAGAGGATGGCGAGGGTTCGGCACCACCGCGTCAGCCAGGTCGGCGGAGTAGACCTCGGCCCGCCCGGCCGGGAATCCGCCTGCGGATCGCAGATCCCGCCGCAACTCCGATGCGAAAGGCAACGCCAGAAGGACCAGGACGAACAGGACCGCGCCGCCTACCGCGGCTCTCCGTCGTTCATCCCCGGTCGGGAGCTGGGAGACTCCCGGCGACCTCAGCCGGCGCAGGCGGGGCAGCTCCGGGACGGCGAGCCAGGCCAGAAGCAGCGCCGCATAGAGGGCGTACTCCAGGGAGCTGAGCCCGACCAGAACCAGGCTTCCCGCCCACAGGGCGGCGTTCGCAACCGACGGACGCCGCAGCCAGCGGACCCAGGCCCAGGTCAGGAGAACGACGAATTCGCCTGCCAGGACATGGAGGCGGACCAGGTTGGCGAACCGGAAGCTGGTGAAGGCAAGCAGGACGCCTGCGATCAACGAGGCGCCGCGATGGCCGGTCTCGGACAAGGCGAGCCGGAACCCGATATAGCCCGTCAAGGTGAACGACCCGAGGATCGCCAGGTTGTACAACGCGGCGAGGAGAGAGACCGAGATCCGGGGATCGTTCCGGGTGGCCGGGACGACGGCATTCAACAGCAGAGCGGCGGGAGCGGCGGCCAGCGCCTGGGCGAAGTTGAGGGTGTGAAGGGCCAGTCCGGTGCCGTTCGGATAGAACAGCCACCGGGTGCAGAGCGGATCGAAGCCGCGTGCGAGCGCCGAGCGGAGCCACCAGAAGTTCCACAGACTGATGTAGGCATCGGCCCCGGCGTCAGCTGCCAGCATGAGGCGGGTGGGGTGAAGCGCGAGCGGAGACGTCATCCCCAGCGCCAGAGCCAGGAATCCGAGGATGGCCGCCCCGGGCCGAGGCCCGCCGGACACCCTCACTCTCGAGAGGTCGGGAGCCGCGCGACCGAGCATCCACAACCCTGCGGCGATTGCGAGCGCCAGGAGCAGCCAGGCAGCCAATGGGCGTCCTTCCGTCTCTCCCCGGGCCCACCCGGCGGTTCCGAGGTTGGTCAAATCGGGCAATATTCTGTGGTCCAAGGACTTTCGTCCCGGATGTTCAAGCCCGACGGGGCGGGTGTCAAGGGAGCGCCCGACCCGCTCGGCGGAGACCGCCGGCGCTCCGGGGCATCCGGCGCGGGGTCCGAAGGCGGTCTGTTTGACGCAGTGCCACTGAGTCTCATGTCTCTCTCTGTGAGATTAGATCGCGATTTACGGTCTCCCTCAGGGCTCAGGATCCGACATATCGGAAGGCGCTCCGAGCTGGCGGCGGGGCGGCTGGATTCTTTGCAGCCGGTTGACACCGGTCTGACTTGGTGCTAGCATTATTGATAGAGCAGGACGTCTGCTGGGCGAGACCGGATATCTGTAGCATCCGCGTTACCTGAAGTCATCGCCCCTGGCGAAAGCGCCGGCGATGGCAAGGGCACGAGAGGCGTGGCTAGAGAGACTGCTTCGGCCAGACGGCAACCTGTCCCTGGACTCTGGATCGTGCCGGGCGGACGTTCGCGAATCCCTTCGGAAGAGGCGTGGGAGCGGCGGCCGGAACGAGGCAGCGGCCAGGTTGTCCTCGGGGTTGGCAACGCCTCCGTGAACGGGTGGTGGGTCGGTGGATCCAGCGCTTTTACACGGTGGCACTGTAGAAGTTGGACCACGCGGGTCCTCCAGCCTGTCCCGCAGCGAGAGGCTTGGCCCGCAGACAACCAGGAGAGAGCGGAGGCTAACGATGAGGTGTCACTTTGCGTTGTTGGCCGTGGTGTTGCTCTTGACATCCGCGGCAACCGCATTTGCAGTTGCGGATCGGACCGGCCCGCTGCCTGCGCAGATGGTTCCCTTGCAGGACCGGGGCGACATTCCGGCCGCTGTTCCGGGAGGCGGAGGCGCTTTGTCCGCTCCCGATACCGTAAACTTCGGCTACTTCACCGTGATCGGCGGCAATCTCTACGCCGTCCAGAACGACAGCTGGACCTTCGATCACGATCCCACCCAGCCGTTTGAAGGGTGGTACTGCATCGACGAGACCCAGAACCCCGGGGCCTACTTCCGTCAGATCACATCGTCGATCTGGAGCAGCGACCCCAACAACGTCGAGCCCGCTCCGGTCATCACCGGCGCGGGAAGCGCCTGGGTCGGGTTCTTCGAGAGCCACGCGGATTCCCTCTGTTGGGACTGCGGCCTGGGCTACGGCAACAACTGGTGCCAGAACCTGGACAGCCCGATCCTGCAGTACAACGGTGTCGGCTCCGTCCACCTTCAGTTCAACTACTTCGAGGATTCCGAGCTCAACTTCGACTATACGCACGTCTTCCTGAAGGTCGGTTCCACCACGACCCAGTTGAACACCCCCGGCTTCACGGGCAAGATCGGCCTGCCCACTTCGCCCGCGAACTTCTCCTTCGACATCAGCAGCGGCGACTTCGGCGGGAGCGCGACGCCGTACACGATCGAGTTCGAGTTTGCGTCGGACGGCGGCTGGTCGGACGAGGACGGGCACTGGTGCACGACCTACGGTCCGTTCTGCGTCGATGACGTCCAGATCGGTTCCAACTCCTACAACTTCGACGCGAGTCTCCAGGGTTGGACTCCCCACGCCTGCCCGGGCATCGGCAGCTTCCTGACGATCACGCCCGTCCAGAGCTACACCCTGCAGGATCCCTGCACCTGCCGGCTGGTGAACAACGTCATGGGGTTTGCGGACAACAACGGCAAGCACCCCGTGGGAGAACTCGAGGGTGCCTGGTCACCCCCGGCCGACCGCAGCAGCCAGTTCCTGCAGCAGCATAACGAGATCTTCGCCCAGTGGGACTCCTATGGCGACATGCCGAAGGCCAACGGCGTGTTCTACCGTCCCGGGTTCAACTACTACCCCTTCACCTGTCCGGTCACGGGGCAGTCCCAGTGGTCCGGGCGGCAGGGCCAGACGAAGTGGTTCTACATAGGCAACACTCCGGTCTGCTTCATCTCGCGGGCCTTCGCCAACGACTGGGGAATTCCTCCGTCGTGCCAGGATATCGGCTTCGTCTATGAGCTGTACTCCTCCTGCGACGCCTTCGGGATTCCGCCCTCCGGGTGCACCGGCGTGACCAACTTCACGCCGATCATCGACAACGTCCGGCTCCGCATGACCGGCATTCCGAACGCGCCGGTCGTCGGTTACGGCGACGGCACCTACTACCAGGACGGTTTCGGACAGTCGCTCTTGCTCAGCACCACGAACGCCGGCAACGCCGACATCACCGTGGACCTGCGGTTCCCGACAACCACCGGCCTTCCGGACCTGCTGGGAGACAGTCTCGCCATCGCCGGTCCGCTTTCCACCACGTCCACCGAGTGGCTGTCCAAGCTCTGGTTCCGGATCCGCCGCGAGGGGCCGGGCAACAGCAGCATCAATGGCTACACCACCTGGAAGAACCGGGTCACGCGCAGCCTCGGGAACATCGTCGGCGCCAGCGCGCCCTTTACCTGGGGCATCATGGACTCGGTGATCGTTTCCGGGCGTTCGGCCCCGAACAAGTTCTTCAGCAACTTCAGCGAGCTGGACAACCTGTACATCGCCCCCAACGGCGGCAAGCAGGACGCGATCATCCCCGACGGGATCCTGGGGCCGGGGACGCAGATCCAGTACTTCGTCACGGCGTACTACGTCTGCACTCCGACGGTCGCCTTCGTCCTGCCGGACACGACCGGTAAGTTCTACAGCGAGTTCCAGATCCTGCCGAGCTACCGGAACGTCTCCGGCGTCCCCAAGTTCCCCTGCGTCATGTACGTCCAGGGAGACGCGACGCCGTTGACCAAGATCTCCCAGGTCACGGCTCTCAGCAACTGGTTCGTCGAGAGGGCACTGAACAAGGCCATCAACGGCGTCTACTCGCCCGTTCCGAACCCGGCTCCGTGGGATGAATTCCAGTACACGGACGCGGCTTCGAACTGGCACGGCACCTTCTTCCGGGGTGTCGGGGCCGACGACGGGGCGCCTCTGCCGCAGTTGATGGGCTACAGCTTCATGATGTGCGACCTGGGCACGAACCCCGCGGGTGCCATGGACACGCGGGACTGGCAGGGCTTCGACTCCTGGCTGAACACGACCATCTGCGGGAAGAACGCGGTCCAGCAGGGTGTGCTCATGGCCGGTGACGAAATCGTGCAGGGCATCTCGGGCCAGTATCCGGCCTTCCTGACCGATCTGGGTTCGTACCAGTTCTGCCCGAGCGTTCCCTACTACGATCCGTCGTGCGCGAACGACCAGAACAAGTGCGTTGATCTGGCGTACAACAGCGGCGGGCCGTTCCAGCCCAGCCTCAGCTACGACCTGTGGGGCAACTGGTGTCCGCAGCGCTTCTCCTTCTCCGTCCTCGGGACCGCCAGCGGCGGCGTCGGGAACAAGAACTTCGTCAACATCAAGACGAACGCAGTGGAGAAATACGCTCAGGTCACCAATGACGCGAGCGCTCTCGCGGGCAAGTACCGCACGGTCCTGAACGGCTACTCGCTGATGCACATGATCACGCGTTCGAACCCGGACACCTGCCCGGCGGCCGACACCCTGTCGGTCTACACCGCGGCGGCGGCCGACCTGAAGGACGCGATCAAGTGGACCCTGAACATCGGTGATCCGTCGGTTCTGGCCAGCTTGTGCGTCGACGCGTGCACTGACCGGACGGACGTTCCGCCGAGTCAGGGCATCGTGGACGGCGGGCTGATCAACCGGCTCTACCAGAACAGCCCGAACCCGTTCAACCCGCGCACCACGATTTCGTTCTCGTTGGCGGCGGCCGGACCGGCCAAGCTCCTCGTCTACGACATCACCGGTCGGAAGGTGAGGACTCTGGTCAACGGCGTGCAGCCGGCGGGTACGCATCAAGTGATCTGGGACGGCACCAATGACGCTGGCCAGAAGGTTCCGGCCGGTGTCTACTGGAGCCAGCTCTCCGCGGGCAGCTACAACTCGAACAAGAAGATGGTCGTCCTGAAGTAAACGCGCTTCAGCGGCCGGCTTTCTGGAAGGGGATTGGGCGGAAGCCCGGTCCCCTTTCGTGTGGACGCGGCGCCGGCCGCGCCGATCGTTGACCCCGGCCTCCTCCTGCGCTTCAATGGCGCCATGCCATCGGCCAAGGCCCGCCCTCCGACCGTGGAATCACGGCCCAAGGCGGCGAGATCCCCAGAGCGTCCGGACCGTCCGGGTTTCCCTCGCCCGGCCGGCCTCCCAGCCAGCGTCCTTCTGGTCGGCCTGGCGGCCTTGCTGCGCGTTCTGCACCTGGCGGAGTTCGCGCGGCTCCCGTGGTTTCACGCGCTTCAAATGGATGCCCGCTACCACGCCGAATGGGCGCAGCGCCTCGTCCAGAACGGCTGGAGCGACCCGCAGCCCTTCTTTCGCGCGCCGCTCTATCCCTATCTCCTGAGCCTGATCCTGGCGGTGACGGGGGACCTTGACTGGTGCGCGCGTATCCTCCAGATCATTCTCGGCCTCGCCACCGTGCTGCTTGTCCATCGCATCGCTCTCCGGCTGCTGGCGCCCCGGTGGGCCTTCGCGGCCGGCCTCCTGGCCGCTGTGATCTGGACTCCCATCCACTACGAGACCGAGCTGCTCCTGGAACCGCTCCTCACGTTCTTCACGACCTTGCTGCTTTTCCTGATGGTTCGGAGGGAAGGTCCGCCCAGATCACGCGAGCTGATCCTCTGGGGCCTCGTCGGAGGCCTCGCCGCCGCGGTGCGCCCCAACGTCCTCCTTTTCCTGCCGGCGCTTCCGCTCTACGCGGGCTGGCTGGCGTTCTCTCGGGGAAGTCGCCGCCCCTCCGCCGCGCGCGGAGGTTCCCCTGCGAGGCTGTTTGGAACCGCCGTCGCGCGGGCCGGCGCATGGTGCCTTCTCGGCTTCCTCGTTCCGATCCTGCCCATCTGGTTCCACAACGCGCGCCACGGCGATCCGGCGACTCCGCTGGCGTGGCAGGGTGGGATCAATTTCTATATCGGGAACAACCCGTCTTCCAACGGATGGTCCGCCGTCGCGCCCGGGATGCGCTCCGACTGGCAGGGAGGATACGAGGACGCGATCCGCCTGGCGCAAACGGGGTCCGGGTCGGCCCGCCCCCTCCGGCCTTCGGAGATTTCGGCCTATTGGACCGAGCAGGGTCTCCGGTTCTGGATCACCCGTCCCGGCTCGGCCATTCGCCTCCTCTGGACCAAGTGCCTCCTGTTCTGGTCCAACGCCGAGATCAAGAACAACGAGGACCCGCGTTACTTTCGAACGACCCTGTGGAGCCTGCGCTGGCTTCCGGCGTCCTTCGGCCTGCTCGCGCCGCTTGCCCTGGTCGGCCTGGGGATGGCGTGGCGTCGTGGCCTGCGGTTTCGACTTCTGACTCTGTTCACGGGACTCTGGTTTGTGTCGGTCGTGATCTTCTTTGTCTGCGCGCGATATCGGCTGCCGATCACGCCGCTCCTGCCCCTGTTCGCGGTTCTTCCGCTCGAGGGCGCCGTCGGGTGGGCGCGGCGGAGGCAGTGGGTTCTCCTGGGCGCCTTGATCGCGGGTCAGGCCGTTCTCTACCCGCTCCTTTTCACGCCGCGGGCCGAAACGGAGGCCGGCGGATTCTTTCAGTCCTATGCCAATCTCGGAGTTGCATGGTCCGAGCTCCAGCGGTGGCCTGAAGCGGAAGCGGCCTACCAGAAGTCGATTGCGCTTGCCCCCGAATACCTCAAGAATTACGAGAACCTCGGTCTGGCGTTCGAAAAGCAGGATCGCTTTCCGGAAGCGGAGGGCGTCTATCGGCATGGCCTCGCGGTGGCGCCGCGCAACCCGCTGCTGCGGAGAGACCTGGCCGAGGTGTTGCAGATCCAGGGGAAGTTGCCGGAAGCCGAATCCGTCGCGGGGGACCTGGTCAAGGAGTACCCGGGCTCCCCGGAGCTGTGCCTGCTTCTCAGCGGGATCGAGGCGGCTCGGGGCGAGCGCGCACGGGCGCTTGGGACCCTTCAAGACCTTCTGGGGCGGGCCCCTCACGTGGTGGCCGCGCGGCTGGAGGTTGCTCAGCTTCAGTGGACGGCGGGAGACACTTCCGCAGCCCGGCGGACGGTCGAGCTGGGTCTCGAGCTCGATCCCGGCCAGCCGCAACTGCTCTCGGTGGCCGCACAGATCGCCGGGAGAGGAATGGGGAATTGACTCCGTTTCCGATCGGGTGGTACATTGCCAGTCGAACCGGGGATTGGGTTGTGGGTACGGGGGGAAAGGATGCGTTTTCAGCCTCGGCGGTTATCCGCAAGCGTTTGGCTTTCCTGCGGTTCCGTCCTCCTGATGATTGCCGCGATGGCGGTCGGGTTCCTCGCGCATGGATGCCGGGAGCAGAGCACCGCGCCGATCGACCGGAACGCAGCGCCGGAGACCGTGCTGGTCGAGGTGCCCGGGGACAGCACGACGGCTTTCTACCGGATCGATCTGCACTGGTACGGCTCTGATTCGGATGGACGGGTCGTCGGATACGACTGGGCGATCACGGATTCGCTTCCGCCGGATCCGATTCCCTGGAAGTTCACGACCAGGACGGACAGCACCTTCATCTTCTCGGTCGAGGAGACCCGCCAGGTGCTGGGGCACCGGTTCTACGTCCGGGCCGTGGACAATGAAGGCAAGGTGGACCCGACTCCGGCCTGGGCGTTCTTCGGCGCCAGGGACAATTGCATCCCGGTGGCGTCCTTCCTCTCCAGTCATCGGCCCACCGGGCCGCTGGCGCCCTATGCGTTGTCGCCCGATCAGACCGATACGCTCTGGCTGACTTCGACGAACCAGACCACTCCGGGCGATACGGTCCCCACTGGCTGGTCGGTCCACTTCGCCTGGACGGGCAGCGACTGCGATGTGGTGCCGGGCCAGGGCGGCAAGCCGGATACCGTGGGCCGGGTTACCGGGTATGTCTCCCGCCTGATTCCGCTCGAGCTGAACGACGTCATCGGGGACACGGCCCAGACCTCGGCGCAGTTCAGCGCCGCCCAGCTGGCCAGCGGGCTCTACGTCATGCAGGTGAAGGCCCGTGATGATGCCGGGATGCTCAGCACCAGCCCGGCGATCCGGGCTTTCGTCTGGAACAAGGATCCCGACACCCGTTTCGCGGACGACAGCTACTCCCTGACGAACCAGGGCTACTATTCAGATCTCAATTCGAACAACTTCCGGACCTTCACCAACGGGGACACCTTGCCCATGCGGGCCGCCGGCATCCAGGTCAAAGCCTACGTGGTGGCGTCCGACCCCGATCCCGTGACCACCGATCCGACGAAACAGATCGTCAGCATGGACGCCCGGGTCGTCCAGTACAGCGGATTCTGGACGTCGCTGATGCTGAACCCCGATGAACGCTCGGCGGTCTTCGGACCGACGGGCTCTCCCGGCTACTTCACCGGCGATTACACGTTGATGGCGCGATCCCAGGACTCGCAGGGGCGATATGACGGGTCTCCTTGCCAGATCCGCTTCTCCATCAACCATCCTCCCCGCTGGCAGGGACAGTGGCAGGCCGGGTCTCCTCCGGTCCAGAAGGTCATGTCGCCGGTGAACGGCCAGATCATCCATGCCAACGACCCGGGGACGTTGACGTTGGACTTCGCGGTGATCGACCCGGACACCAACACCGTGGTCAACCCGATCCTGGCGATGATCGAGTTCAACTACCGCTTCGTCCAATATCCGTCGCCGACCGGTCCCGGCGGAGACAGCGACTTCACGGACTGGTCGTCCGGAGTGGACACCGTGCAACCGGACGGGACCACCCAGGTCTGGTCCTGGGAGCAGAACTCGATCCGAGGCGACAACAGCCCCTTCCTTCCGGGCGACTACATCCTGGAAGTGCAGGCCAAGGAAGTCCCACCGCAGGGAAGCGAGAGCTTCGGGAGCCGATTGGTTGATTCAGGCGCCATCCACTTTACGATCGCCAATCCCTGATCGGCGCCTGCCGGCGTAGGAGAGCATCAAATGCTGAGTCGTAGGATACTGTCCCTGCTGACCCTGGCGGCCGGTTTGCTGGTTCTGGCCCAGGTGCAATGTCTCCTGGTTCCGGACGACACGGAAAAGGGAAACCAGATCGCGAACATCAGGCCGCAGGTGCGGATCACCGGAGGAGCCCTCGACACCACGTCCGCCGGGGTCGATTACAAGGTGACGTTCTCGTGGGAGGGAAGCGATCCGGACGGGGTCGTCACGCTCTTCCAGTGGGCGGTGGACGACACCGTGAGCGAAGGGGCCTGGCACGACACCACGGGTTTCTCCGCCCTGTTCAAGTTCAGCGCCACCACCGGAGGGCACGGGGGCAACCCGGACGAGTTCAGCGACTGGCACACCTTCTACCTCCGGGCCATCGACAACGAATACTCGGTTTCGCTCCCGGTCAAGGCCTACTTCAACGCCAAGACCGTCGCGCCGACCACGAAGATCACGTTCCCGAACCTGGCGGGCCAGCAGATTCCGACCATGCAGCCGACCTTCCAGGTCCAGTGGGTGGGCCAGGATCTGGACAGCTCGAGACCGGATCAGAAGCCGATCTACTATGAGTACAAGCTGGTCCACGCCGCCGTGCTCCATCCGGAAACTGCGCCCGATTCGCTGCGCCGTGGGAACAACATCATGTTGCCGAGGGACTACCGGGGCGCGCCCACGGACTGGATCCGGGTGCCCAGCACGACGGCCCAGGCGACCCTCACGCTCCTGTGCAACAACGAGTACGCCTTCGCGGTCCGCTCCGTGGACGAGGCCGGCGCCACCGAGCCGGAGCTCACCTTGAATGTCAACTTCCTGCTCTTCGCGGTCAGCTGCACCCCCTCAAAACCTACGGTGACCATCTGCGAGGAATCCATGGGGTGTCACGTCTTTCCCCTGGATTCGGGATCGACCTGGACCGGGCCGACGGGTGGCGTCGAGGTCGCCGCCGGACGGCCGTTGCGGTTCAAGTGGACCGGGGACGCGTCGTCCTACGGTTCCTTCCCCGGCAACGTCAACTACGCGCTGGATCCGGTCGACCCGGAGGATGAATCCCGGACGGATCCGCAGGGCATCGGCGGGTTCATCGGTTGGGGAAAATGGAGCGGCAACCAGACTCCCTTCGTCTTCAAGAACGATCAGGCGGGCATTCACACCCTCTATGTCCTGATGCGGGACATCAGCGAGGATCCGGCCTCGACCCAGATCTGCATCATCCAGATGAACGTCATCACGTACACGTTCGCGAAGTTCGCCCTCATCGTGGATGACGAGGTCAATGACAACGTGTCTGACGCCATCCACACCGGTTTCATGCGCCGGGCGATCTTTGCCCATCTCAATGACTTTCCCAACCTGGGCGCGCCGACGCTATGGAAGGCCTACGAGGTGATCGGCGGGCAGGAGGTGGGCCACCCCAACGCCATCGATCTCGAGACGCTGTCGGAGTACCAGCACGTGTTCTGGTACGTCAACAACACCCACGGCATCGATACGAGCTTCTGGCTGAGCGAGGGAACCGGCACGCAGAGCAAGCGGCTCCTGACCAGCTACGTCAGCGCCGGAGGTCGACTCTTCATCATGGGCGAGACCCTGGCGGGGTTCCTTCTGAGCGACGTCAAGTACCCCAAGACGCCGCCGAAACCGGGGGACCCGACCTACAACGACTGGACCAGCTCGTTCTTCTTCAAGTTCCTCTACCTCCGGAACACGCTGGTCAGCGACACCTGGCGCAACAGCCAGCTTTCACCCCCCGACAAGGCGTGCTCGGCCCTGGCCTCGGGACTGATCGGGGCGCGTTCGCTCAATCCGGCCTTCCCGGATCTGTTCATCGACCCCAACAAGTGGAATCCGTTGCAGGTCGGCGGCAACCAGTACCTGGGCGGCCGCATCGACTGGGAGGGAGTGAAGGCGGCCTCGGGCGAGACGGTCGAGAGTCTTCCCGGGTTGGATTCGCTCTACGCGGCCAACACCTGGAACCGCCTGCTGCCGACGAACCCGAGCAACTGCAGCCAGGGCAACCTGCCCTTCGGGTCCTACTACTCGCCGGCCTACAACGCGATCATCGCGCAGCGCTATCAGTCCACCAAGGCCGACACCCTCGCTGGAATCCAGCACGGGCGGACCATGGTCTTTGATTTCGAACCGTACTGGTACCAGGAGGCCGGGCTCTTCGACGCGGGGAGCTCAGCGATCAACTGGTTGGTGACCGGACGGGATCGGTAACGGTCGCGCGGCGGTTCCGGGGACGCGGGCCGGTCGCCGCGCCGGAAAGCAGGAGAGGGACAGGCGTGGTCTTGATGTCCAGGATCGGGAGGTCGGGGATGCGTCGGAGGGCGGAGGTACGAGGACCGGTGCTGGGCGGGATCGTGATCGGCGCGCTGTTCGTGGCGCTCGCGGCCACCAGTGTGCTGGCCACCCATTTCGAATACGGCAGCGCCAAGATCGGCGATCGGAGGATCCAGTTGAGCTGGCGACCGGACGCCGCGATCGGAGACACCCTGATCGGGGACCCGGTGTCTTCCGGCAACACGATCCTCAAGCTCCAGCAGATCTACAGCGGAATCCACAATCCGGGCGACGCGGTGCGGGCCATGGTGGTCAATGCCACCGGCAGCGAGGTCTTTTCGGCGGCGGACGGCGAGCCGGTCCGTCGCTGGCGTACCTTCGGGGCGGACCATCCCGACTCAGTCTGGAGCCTGGCCCTGGGCGGCCTGCCGGCGCCGCGGAGCTTGAGCCTCCACGGCTCGGGCCAGTACCTCCTGGGAGGCCTGCCGGACGGCGAGATCGCCATGTGGGACATCCGGGCCATCGGGTCCCCTCCGCTCATCCATCGCCTCATCAGTAGTCAATTGGGCGTGGCGGTCCTGAACCTCGACTTCTATCCGAGCGTGCGGGATACGACCGACCTGCGATTCGCGGCGGTCGACGCGGACAGCCTGGTCACGATCTGGGAGGGATGGGACGCACTCAATAACCCGCCGGCCAAGTTCCAGCTCAAGGTCCCGGGCGGGGCGACCGGCGCCATGGCCCTTTCCAGTGACCTTTCCGTCCTGGCGGTGGGCACCTCGAAGCGGGTCGACGATCAGGGACACTGGGTGGACGGCGGCGTCGTCCGGATCTGGGACCTGCGGGGAAACCAGCCGCAGTTGACCTACCTCCTCGGACAGAACGGCGATCACACCGGACCGATCAACTACATCGCCATCTCGCGCGACCAGAAGAAGCTGGTCTCGGCGGACGCGAACGGCGTGATCTGCGTCTGGAGGCTGGCCGACGGCACCCGGCTGCTCCGCTACAACGTTCTGGGCCGGAACGTCCAGCCTCTGGTTGACCTCATGGCGCCCTCCGGCCGCATGGTGTTCGCGGTCCTGCCCGACGGCACGGTGGAGCTCGACAGCGGAGATGATGGAACCCACTTCCAGTCGAGCAATGTGATCGGAGATCCCAACGTCGGGGTCACCAGCATGGCGCAGACGCCGGACGGATCCTACCTGATCCTGGGCCGGACCGACGGCAAGGTGCAGCTGGTCGAGGTCGGCTTCTGCCGTCCCAGCCTGGAAGAGCCGCGCTGCTTCGGCGGCTACATGGTCTGGAGGAGCCTGACGCCGGACGCCTCGGACGCGTCGCTGCTGCGGGTGTACAACTACAGCGATTCCACCTGGACCTTTGATCTCGATCCCAGATATAAGGGCGTCCGGACCTTCTCCGATCCCGATTCGGTCCTTCGGCGGAAGCAGCCTCCGATACCCCCGACCTCGGGCAGCACCCCGATCGCGCCCGTCGTCATCGCGGGTCCGACCAACGGCGTTCCGTATTACTACAGCATCACCCGATTCGACCTCATCTCCCTGGGAGGGAGCGTCTTCACCAAGCTGGTCAACAGCATCCAGGACGGGTTTTACAAGGCCGATTCCCTGGCGACGGCTCCGACGGTCCTCAAGTCGCAGGCGCCGGCGAGGACGGGCTTGCCCCTGCTCAAAAACGTGCGGGTGGTGCCCAACCCGTATGAGGCGGGGAAGGAGCCGTGGGAGCTTCCGGGCGAAACGCACGTCGAGTTCCAGAACCTGCCCAGTCGGGCCACCATCCGGATCTACACGCTGTCGGGCGAACGCGTCCGAGTGCTGGCGCACGCGCCCAGTCCCGGCCTGGACGCCGACGTGGAGCCGTGGGACCTGAAGAACGAACGGGGCAGCCACGTGACGTCGGGCGTCTACGTCTATCAGGTGGAGACTCCGTCCGGGGAAAAGGTTCAGGGATTCTTCGTCGTGGTCCTATGAGTTGAGATCGCCCGGAGGGACGGGTCAGCCGGCCCGGCCCGCTGACGGCGGGCGGCCTGAGGCGGAAGGGCCAGGAACGCGCCGCTGGATCCCGCCCGCTCTCCTGATCGCGCTGGCCGCCCTCCTGCGTGCGGCCTATCTCATCGCCTACGCCAGGCGGATTCCCTTCTACAACGCGCCGATCGTCGACGCGAGGATCTACGATCTCTGGGCCAGGACGATCGCGGCCGGCGACTGGGTGGGGCGCACGGAGGGGGTCTTCTACCGCGCGCCGCTCTACCCCTACCTGCTGGCGATCTTTGACGTGATCTTCGGCCGGCCCGTTCCCTCGGTGTTCCTGTTCCAGCTCCTCCTGGGATCCGCCATCGTGGCCCTCTCCGGTCTGCTGGCCGCGCGGATGGCGGGTCGAGGGGCAGCTCTCTGGGCCATGCTCCTCCTGATCCTGTATGGCCCTCTCGTGGCCGCCGATTCGAAGCTGCTGGCCACGACGCTGGGAATCTTCCTGCAGCTGCTCGCGCTCTGGCTCTCGTTGCGGGCGGCGGAACGCCCAAGCCGCAGGCGCAGCTTCGCGGCCGGAGCCGTCCTCGGATTCGGCGCCCTGGTGAGACCGCAGTGGCTCATGCTCGCGGCGGTGATCCCGGTGGCTCTCGAGTGGCCCCTGCGCCGTCCCGCCGCGCTTCCGGGCGAAAGTGCCGCGAACACCGGCCGCGCCGACTCCGGGCCGCCGGTCGCGTGGCCGGTCCTCAAACCGGCTCTCCGGCGCTGGGCGCCCTTTGCGGTCGGAGTCGCGCTGGTCATCCTGCCGGTGACGCTGCGGAATCTCATCGTCGGTAAGGACCTCGTTCTGATCTCCTCGAACGGCGGGATGACGTTCTTCCAGGGCAACAACGAGGAGAACCACTCCGGCCTGCTCACCATCGTGAAGAAGTTCGAGCTTTTCGGCAGCGCGACGGACCAGAGGATGCTCGAGACGCAGGTGGCCGAGCGGGAGATGGGGCGCTCCCTCAAGCCGTCCGAGACCAGCGCGTTCTGGACGCGCCAGGCGACGCAGTTCATCTTCGGCCACCCCGTCGCCTGGCTCGAGCTCGAGGGGCAGAAGCTCTTCCGCGTGGTCACGTCCTATGAGTACGCCGACAACTACTCGTATTACATCGAGCGCGACCGGCTGTGGCCTCTCCGCCTGGCTTTTCTCCCCTTCGGGCTCCTCCTGGCTCTCGGCTTTCTCGGAGCGCGCTTCGGCGCGGGAGAGCCGCGCGCCCGCCGCCTGGCCTGGACCAGCGCCGCATTCGGGATTCTCGGCTGCCTGGCCTTCTATGTGAGCTCCCGCTATCGGATGGAGGCGGTGCCGGGCCTTGCGATCCTGGGAGGAGCGGGGCTGGCCCGGCTTCCCTCCTCAGGGCGCGGTCTGTTTCGTCCCGCGCCCCGTCCGGGTCCGTGGGCGTGGGTCTTGTCCGCGATGGCGATTGTCGCCGTCTCCTGCCTGCCGGCCGGCGCTCCGGCTCGCTCTCAGGAATCGATCTCCTACCTCCAGCTCGGCAACGCCCTGGAGACGAGCCAGCATTTCCGGGAGGCGGAGCAGGCCTACCGGCGCTCGATCGAGGACCTGCCGGTGAACGTCTACGCCTGGGACACGCTCGTTCTTCTCGTGTCCCGACTCGATGGGTTCAAGGCGGCGGACTCGCTGCTGGCGACCGCGCCGTCCGAGGCGGTGGGGCAGCATCCGCTGACTCTCTACACCCGGGGCTACCTTCG
Organism: Candidatus Eiseniibacteriota bacterium; assembly: GCA_963833505.1. Lineage (GTDB taxonomy): Bacteria > Eisenbacteria > RBG-16-71-46 > CAIMUX01 > CAIMUX01 > CAWHYG01. Next base: position 189,129 of record CAWHYG010000007.1, read on the forward strand.
CACCCGGCTGGGCCGGGACGACGAGGCGATCGCGGACCTCGAAGCGGCCGTCAAGGGGAATCCGCTGATGAAGGAGGCCCACGCCCATCTGGCCTACCTGCTGGAGAGACACCGGGACTACGACCGGGCGGCCCGGGAGCTGGAGGAGACGTTCCGGCTCGACCCGAAGGACGCGGATGTCCTGGCCCATCTGGTCTACGTGCGCATCCAGCTTCGCCGCTATCCCGAAGCCCTGGAAGCGGCCAGGAACCTGCTCCAATTGAGGCCTGAGGACACGGACGCGGAGATGAACCTGGCGATCGCCGGTTTCTATCTCGGTCGCTTCGACGAAGCGGAGGCCGCCCTCGACCACGTGGTTTCGAGAACGAAAGAGAAGGCGCCGGAGAACGGCGATCCCCTGGTCCACTATTATCTCGGGCTCATTCATCTCCGGAAGAATGGGCCCGTTGAGACGGGCCGCGATCCGATGGAGGAGCTGGGAACCGTGCTGCGCGCGGAGCCGCAAAACCAGCGCGCGGCCTGGTACTACAGCCTGGCCTGCGCCCGGGAGGCGCCCGAGCGGCTCGCCGCGTTCTGCGGGCCGATCTGGACGGGGGAGCATGGGCCGGTTTCGAAGGCGTTTCTGCCGGCATTGCTCGATCTCATTCGCGACCGATCCGGGACCCCCTGGGGCGAACCTCTCGATTCCGTGCAGGAGGCGGCGCTGCGCCGGCTGGCGACCTCGCCGGATGGAGCTGCGCTCGCCTCCGATCTGCGCCGATATTTTTCGGAGGAAGCGCCGGCGCCCCGGTCGCCTTGACCGTCAAGGGTGCCGGCGTATACTGCGGCCTTGTGTTCGCGGGGCGGGGCGGTCGTTTCGAGACATCGAATATCGAGGTGAAGATGAACACGAAGTACGTCTATGCCTTCGGCGGCGGCAAGGCCGAGGGGGCGGGATCCATGAAGGAGCTGCTCGGCGGCAAGGGCGCCGGCCTGGCGGAGATGACCAACGCGGGAGTGCCGGTTCCGCCGGGATTCACGATCACGACCGAGGCGTGCAACCTCTTCTATACCTCGGGCGGCAAGGTCCCGGCCGAAGTCGTCTCGCAACAGGAGGAGGCCCTGGCCCTGCTCGAGCGCCTCCAGGCCCGCCGGCTCGGAGACTCCCGGGATCCGCTTCTCGTCTCCGTGCGTTCCGGGGCCAAGTTCTCCATGCCGGGCATGATGGACACGATCCTGAACCTGGGATTGAACGACGTCTCCGTGAAGGGAATCGCTGCCGCGACCGGCAACGGGCGGTTCGCCTACGACTCCTACCGCCGTTTCCTGGCCATGTTCGGAAACGTCGTCCTCGGGATCGACAAGGACCGCTTCGAAACGGAGCTGCGGGCCCTCAAGCAGAAGAAGGAGATCAAATACGACGTCGACCTGAGCGAAGCGGACATCCAGGGGTTGTGCGCCTCGTTCCAGGCGATCATCCGCAGCGAGACGGGCCACGAATTCCCGCAGGAACCCCGGACCCAGCTCGACCTCGCCCGGGACGCCGTCTTCCGGTCCTGGAACAACGATCGCGCGGTGTACTACCGGAAGCAGCACGCCATCCCTTCCAATCTGGGGACCGCGGTCAACGTCCAGGCGATGGTGTTCGGCAACAAGGGGAGCACTTCGGGAACGGGCGTCGGATTCACGCGCGATCCCGCGACCGGCGCGCCCGAGTTCTATGGGGAGTATCTCTTGAACGCCCAGGGAGAGGACGTGGTGGCGGGCATCCGGACCCCGGATCCGATCGCCAAGCTCGAGCGCGAAATGCCCGAGGTGTATGCGCAGCTCCGGGAGATCACCGGCCGGCTCGAGCGCCACTATCGGGACGTCCAGGACTTCGAATTCACGATCGAGGACGGCCGGCTGTACATGCTGCAGACGCGAACGGGGAAACGAACCACCCAGGCCGCCGTCCGCATCGCGGTGGACATGGTGGCCGAAGGGCTGATCACGAAGGAGGAGGCTCTTCTCCGGGTCGAGGCCGAGCAGCTCGATCAGATGCTGCATCGGAGGATCGACCCCAACGCCACGGTGGAGGTGCTGGCTCGAGGGCTGGCCGCCTCGCCGGGAGCGGCCGCGGGCCAGATCGTCTTCGATCCCGATGAGGCGGTCGAGCGGTCGGGCCGGGGCGAGAAGGTCGTGCTGGTCCGCAACGAGACCAACCCCGACGACATCCACGGCATGGATGTCTCGCAGGGCATCCTGACCGCGACCGGAGGCATGACCTCGCACGCGGCCGTGGTGGCGCGAGGCATGGGGAAGTGCTGCGTCGCCGGATGCTCCGCGCTTTCCATCGACGAGGCCGCCGGGGTGCTCCGGATCGGGGAACGCACCCTGCGGAAGCTGGACGTCATCAGTCTGAACGGCTCGACCGGCGAGGTCCTGGCGGGCCAGGTTCCCACTCTCGAACCGGAGGAATCGGGCGAATTCAGGACCTTCATGACCTGGGCCGACGAGATCCGCGGGCTCCGGGTGAGGGCCAACGCCGACATTCCCCGGGACGCCGTCCAGGCTCGGAGGTTCGGCGCGCAGGGCATCGGGCTCTGCCGCACGGAGCACATGTTCTTTGCGGAGGAGCGCCTGCCATGGGTCCAGCAGATGATCCTGTACGCGCCCGCGGTCAAGCGGCTCCGGGCCAAGGTCGAGCGGCTGGAAAGGGAGTCCGCCGAAGCCTCCGGAGAAAGGAAAGCCCGGTCGTCGGCCGAGCTGGCGGAGGCGAAAAGGGCGCTGGCTTTCCCGGAAGGGAAGCTGCAGGAATCTCTCGATCGGATCCTCCCGTTTCAGAGGGAGGACTTCCGTGGAATCCTCAAGGCCATGGAGGGCCTTCCGGTCACGATCCGCACGCTCGATCCTCCGCTTCATGAGTTCCTGCCCAAGCGGGAAGAGCTCATGGTCGAGGTCGCCCTGCTCAAGGCGCGAGGGGATCAGCCCGACCGTCTGAAGGAGCTCGAGCGCACGCTGGCCGCGGTCGAGGAGCTGCACGAGTTCAATCCCATGCTCGGGCACCGGGGGTGCCGTCTGGGCATCACGTATCCGGAGATCACCGCCATGCAGACGCGGGCGATCCTCGAGGCGGCCTCCGCGCTCCAGCAGGAAGGGGTGCGCGTGTTCCCCGAGATCATGATCCCGCTGGTGGGGGACGTGAGCGAATTCCGGAATCAGCGCGCGGTGGTCGATCGGGTGGCTTTGGAGGTGGCCCGGGAGACCGGCGTCGAGGTCCCCTACCTGGTCGGCACGATGATCGAGATCCCCCGCGCCGCCCTGGTCGCGAACGACATCGCGGCCGAGGCGCAGTTCTTCTCCTTCGGAACCAACGACCTCACGCAGATGACCTTCGGATATTCGCGGGACGACGCGGGGAAGTTCCTCCGCGAGTACCTGGACCTCGGGATCCTGGAACGGGATCCTTTCGTCAGCATCGACGAGCACGGAGTCGGCCAGCTCATCGCCATGGCGGTGGAGAAGGGCCGTGGCGTGCGGACCAACCTCAAGGTCGGAATCTGCGGAGAGCACGGCGGAGACCCGGCTTCGATCGACTTCTGCTACCGGACGCGCCTGGACTACGTGAGCTGCTCTCCGTTCCGGGTGCCGATCGCGCGGTTGGCGGCGGCGCAGGCGACGATCCGGGCGCGCAATCTGGCAGCCGGCTCCTCGACGGCCTGATCGGAGGTTCGCCCCTTGTCCGTGGAGCCGTCACGCGGCCGTGGGAAGGATTCCGCGGAAGAGAAACGCCGGGAGACGCCGGCGGCCGCGGCTCCGGGACGGGTGCGGATCGGAGGCGAGGGCGCATCCGGCGCCGGCGCGGGCCGCGCGCCGGGCGCTCCCCGGGTGGGCCATGCCTTCGGTTGGACCTTGCTGCCTCCCTTCATCTGGCGGCGCGTGCCGCCAGACGACCGCGCGGGGCCGCAGGCGATCCCGTCGATTCTGCACACCGGATACGTGTTCTCCGCCGCGTCGGTGGTTCTGGACGCGATCCTCTGGCTGGGCCTCGGGTTCACGGACGGCCTGCTTTTTCTTCTGGTCCATCTGCTCTGGATCTCCGGGTTCGTCTCGCTCCTGCTTCTGACCCCCCGGTTTCTCGAAGACCTGGAAGGCCGTCCGCTCGCCCGCATCGGATGGGCGAACCGGCTCACGGTCACCCGCGTGTTCTTCCTGCCGCTGCTCGTTGATCTGCTCCTCAACCGGCGGTGGGCGCCCGCCCTGGCCGGCTACGTGCTGCTCGGTCTGACCGACGTGGCCGACGGATTCGTGGCGAGGCATCGGCGGGAAGAGAGCAAGCTCGGATTCGTCCTCGACCCGTTCAGCGACATCCTCTTTCATCTGGGAATCCTGGGTTCGCTCACCCTGGCGGGCGTGCTGTCGCGGTCGACCGGAGTGCTCGTCCTGGGCCGCTACCTCCTTCTGCTCCTTGGATGCGGCCTGCTGTATGCTTCGAAAGGGGAGATCTGGATCCAACCCACTCCGTTCGGCAAGGCCACCGGCTTTGGAATCTCGGCCCTGACCGCGAGCGTCCTCCTGGCGCTGGGCCTCGTCGGGCCGGACGCGCGGGTCATCCGGCCGATCGATCGGGTTCTGGGATTGATCTTCGCGGCCGGCGTGGTCCACGTGCTCGTCATCGGATGGATCAACTTCCGGAGGCCGGCCCATGGGGGCACCGCGGTGTACCGGCGCGGTTGGGGGCTTCTCCTCGGACACTCGCTTCCGGCGAGAGGCGCCGCGGGAGCCGTGGACGCGGCCGGGACGCCGGCGGCGAGCCCGGGCCCGGTTCCGGGGAGCGAGGCCGGGGCTGCGGAAGATCCGGGTGAGCGCGAAGATCCCGGCCCGGAGACTCCGTGAGGGAACCGTCCCGGTCCGACCGGGTTTCTGGCTCATGGCGTGCCGGATCCGCCCATTGATTGAGTCCGTTTGCGCCCGGATGAGGGGAGCGTGATTTGGAGAAGATCTCGGTCCAGTTCCTGGCTCCGCATGTCTGGCGATGGGCGCTTCTGGTCATCCCCGCACTGATCTTCTCCTTTTGGGCCTACTACCGGATCCTCGCTCCGCTGACCCGGCCCACGCGGCTTGCGCTCTGGACCCTGCGCGGCCTCGCCTTCCTTCTCGTGATCATGGCGTTGTCGCAGCCGGTGATGACCGCGGTCCTGCGCGATTCCGGACGGCCCCGGCTGGCCGTCCTGGTCGACCGGTCCGCAAGCATGAGTCTGCCCGCGGGAGACGAGGGGCCGCCTGCCACGAAGGAAGCCCGCGCCCGGGACGTGGTCCGGGAGATCGCCGACAAGCTCGGCGGACGTTTTCGTCTCCAGTGGTACGGCTTTGCGGATGGCGTCCGATCCGTCCAGCCTGATTCGATCCTGCCTGCGGCCGGCAACACGGCCCTGGGCGGCGCTCTGGAAGCGGTCCTGACCCAGGCCGACTCGCGGCCGGTCAGCGGGGCCGTCGTGATCACGGATGGAGTCAACACGGTGGGCCGCGATCCGGCCCAGGTGGCCGCCGCCTCGCCGGTGCCGATCTTCACGGTGGCGGTCGGGCCTGCGCACCCGCCTCCGGACGTCGAGATCCGCCGCGTTCGCACGAATCCGACCGCGTTTGTCGGCGAACCGCTTCCGATCCAGGCCGTGGTTTCGAATTGGGGGATGGGAGGGCGCAAAGCCCGGGTGGAGGTTCGCCAGGGTGATCGGGTGCTGGCCGGCCGCGATCTTGAGCTCCTCGGAGACCAGGGCCTCGAACAGGAGGTCGATCTCGAGGTCCGGCCCGGTGCCCCCGGCGTGGCGCTCTACGACGTCGTCATTTCCGGCGTGCGGGATTCCGTGCCGCAGAACGATCGCCGCCAGGTGGCGGTGGACGTCCTGGATCGCAAAACCCGCGTCCTGGTCATGGCGGAGCGCCTCGATTGGGACTTCTCCTTCATCCGCCGGACCCTGGGCGCCGATACCACCCTGGCCTACACCTTTCTGGTCCAGGCCCGTCCCGGCGCCTGGCGGGCCCTGGGAGAGGAGCGCCTCCAGCAGCCCCCGACCTCCGATGCCGAGCTGAGGGACTTCGCCGCGGTCGTGCTCCTGGGTTACGGCGAGGACGGGCCGGCTCCGGCAACGCTCGACGTGCTGGCGCGCTTCGTTCGCGCCGGCGGCGGGCTTTTCATCGCGGGCGGCCCGGCGCGTCCGGAGGGCTGGACGACGGCCGGTTCGTTCGCGTCGATTCTCCCGGGCAGGATCGGGCCCGATCTGATGCCGACGGCGAAGATGCTTCCGGTGCAACTCACGCTCGAGGGACAGCGGCACCCGGCCACCGCCGTCCGCGACAATCCGGCGGAGGCCGCGCAGCTCTGGGCGTCGCTACCACCCCTCTGGCGTCCGGGAGGCTCGCTCGTTCCGAGTCCGGAAGCGAAGGTCCTCCTCGAGTATCGCTCGGGAAGGGGCGGCGCGCTTCCGGCGCTGGCCGTCGACTTCGCCGAGCGAGGGAAGACCGCGTGGCTCTACGGCGACGGTTTCTGGCGATGGAGCTTCCTCTCCGCGGGCTCTCCGGCGCCGAGCGATCTCTATCCTTCGTTCCTTCTCGGCCTCGTGCGATGGCTGGCGGAACCCGCGGTGCGGGAGCGTTTCCAGGTTGCGCCCACGAAGGGCGTCTACCAGAACGGGGAGTCGATCGCGTTTTCCGGCAGCCTGTGGAACAGCGCCTATGCGCCGGTGTCGGACGCGCGCGTGACGATCGAGGTTCGCGCCGCCTCCGATTCCGCCGGAGCCAATCCGGCATCGAGGCTCGATCTGCGACCGGGCAGCGACGCCGGCGTCTACGATGGCGAAGGAGGCACGCTTCCGCCCGGGGCCTACGTCTATCGCGCCGTGGCCCGCGACGCTTCCGGGGTTCGGGAGCTCGAGCATGCCCAGGGCCGGTTCTGGGTCGAGACCATGGGGCCGGAGTTCGCCCGCACATGGACCGACACCGAAGCCCTCACCGAGATCGCGAAGCGGAGCGGAGGCGCCGAGGCCGACCCGTCGGGGCTGGCCGGGCTGCTCGAATCCATCCCGAGGTCGATCCGCCGAATGGGCCGGATCAAGGAAATCGAAGTCTGGAATCACTGGCTCCTGTTCCTGTGCTTCGTATCCGCGCTGTCCGTGGAGTGGTTCCTGCGCCGGCGCCGCGGGCTCGCTTGATGCCCGTCGACGCCGGTTTCGTCTCGGGGACGGAGCCGTTCGTGCCAGCCCCACGCCCCGGCGCGCCAAAGCCTCCGTGGACCGGGTCGTCGGCCCTGCTCCGTGCGGCTCCGCGCACTTGCGTGCGCTCCCGCCGTACTCCGGCACGGGCCTCCTTCATGGTCCACTCCGGCTTCGGCGCGCCAGGGCTCTGCTGTGGACCCTGAACGCGGGTCTTGGCTCGTGAACTGAGCCGTTCGTGCCAGCCCCACGCCCCGGCGCGCCAAAGCCTCCGTGGACCGGGTCGTCGGCTCTGCTCCGTGCGGCTCCGCGCACTTGCGTGCGCTCCCGCCGTACTCCGGCACGGGCCTCCTTCATGGTCCACTCCGGCTTCGGCGTGCCAGGGCTCCGCTGTGGACCCTGAACGCCGGTCTTGGTTCGTGAACTGAGCCGTTCGTGCCAGTCCCACGCCCCGGCGCGCCAAAGCCTCCGTGGACCGGGTCGTCGGCCCTGCTCCGTGCGGCTCCGCGCACTTGCGTGCGCTCCCGCCGTACTCCGGCACGGGCCTCCTTCATGGTCCACTCCGGCTTCGGCGCGCCAGGGCTCCGCTGTGGACCCTGAACGCCGGTCTTGGCTCGTGAACTGAGCCGTTCGTGCCAGTCCCGCGCCGTGACTTCGTGATCTCCGCCGGGCACCGCGGTCCCGATCCTGCTAACCAGATCTTCCCGTCGAAGCGGCGACAACGCCCGCCGCCGAAGGGAGACCGATGTCGACCACATCCCACACTGCTTTCGCCTTCTCGATCCGTGCCACCCCGGAAGCTCCGCGCGAAACGACGCCGACGTCCCGGACGAGCCGGTCGGACGGCGACGCCCACCGGTCCTGCTTCAACTGGCGGAGTCTTGTCTTCGCCGCGTGCCTGGCGGCCTGCTGTCTCTCGTTTGCGACGCCGGGAGCCGTCCCGGCCGCGCTCTCGATCAACGAGGTTTTCTACGATCCGGCCGGCACCGACGCGGGTTTCGAATGGGTCGAGCTGTACAACTCCGGGCCGTGGGCCGAGACGCTGGAAGGAGCCGCGATCGAATCGGGCGGCGAGTCCGCCTCCAATCCCTGGAAGCAGGTCTGGGCAGGTTCGGAAGGGGAGTGGGTCGATTCCCGAGGCTTCTTCTGGATCGGGGGATCCTACGCGGGCCGTTCTGCGGACTCGCCCGGGACGCTGGACCTGCGGAACGGATCCGGCGCCGTCCGGCTTCTTCGCGGCGGTCTCGAGTTGAATCGGGTCGGCTGGGGGAACCTCGAAGACGCGGATCTCTTCGAGGGAGAACCGGCGCGGACCGGGCCGGCAGGGCGAAGTCTCGCCCGCAAGGAGGACGGCCTCGACACCGGTGACAATCAGGCGGACTTCGAGATCGCCTTGCCGACTCCCGGCCGTTCGAACCATCCCCCGTGCGATCTGGCGGTGCGACTCCTTCGGAGCGGGCGCGGGCTGCCGATCCCGGAGGGCACGGAAGCGTTCCTGACCGGGGTCCTTCTGGAGAACCTCGGACGATCGGACCTGTCGCCGGCCCGGGTGAGCCTGACGGTGGATGGAATCTCGGTGCTGCCTGATCCTGCGCGGACGCTTCCCGACATCGACTCGGGCAGCTCGGTGCTGATCCCGTGGACCGTTCCGCTCCGTTCGCAAGTCGGACTGGGCCAGTGGACCTGCCGTGCCCGACTGGACGGGGATACCGAGCCGACGGATGACGCTGACACGCTGCGCCTTTGGGTCGGCCCCTCTCCGGTGCGCTTGCTCAAGCTCGCGCCGCACCCGATCAGTGGCGCGACCGAGTGGCTGGCTCTTCAAGCCGCGGCCGATCCGGGCCGGGCGCCTGCTTCGTCGATCTCACTTGAAGGCTGGTCTGTGAAAGATTTGAGCGGCAACAAGATCCGCATTGAATCGGCCGCCCCGGTTCCGCCGGATGGAATCCGGATCGTGGCCCGCGACTCGACCGCGATGAAAGCGACGCCGGGCTTCGCGCCGGGGACGCTCCTGGCGTGGTCGGGAACCTGGCCGTCCCTCAATGACGCGGCCGGCCCGGGGGAAGCCGCCGACTCGGTCTTCCTGCTCGACCCTCACGGGGTCATTGCGGACTGGGCGGCCTACGGTTCGACCGGGCCGGGCGAAGTGTGGATCCGTCTTTCGGGCGCGGAGCACGGCCCCACCGGTTGGACCGTGGATCCAGCCGCGAGCGCACCCGGAGTCGCGGTCGAAGGCCCCAAGGTCGCCGATCCGGAAGGAGATCACTGGGCTCCAGCCGCTCTGGCCCTGGGCCGGGACGCCGGGGGCGCCTGGTTTCGATTGGCCGCCCGGTTGTTTCCGGGCTCCTGGGAGGTTCGCGTCGTGAACCTCGAGGGCCGGGAGGTCTGGAGGTTCCACGGCGCCACCGTAGATCGAGCGGACTGCTGGATCCGATGGGATGGGCAAAGCTCCGGTGGAACGAGCCCGGCCGGCCTTTACCTGGTCCAGGCCCGGATCCGTTCGCAGAGCGGAGCCGAGCAGGTCCTGCGGGCGCCGCTGGTGCTCGACCGATGATGGCGCGCGCGTCTGCGGCCTCGAGGCCGGACTTCCTGAGGACGTGCCGATGGCGCCGCGCCGGAATCACGGTTCTTCTCGGCTGGATGCTGTTCGCGCCGCCGGCCCGGGCCGCGTTCGAGATCCGCCTGGGCGGGCCGATCGGGTCGCCGCTCGTCCCTCCGTTCCTGCCCGCGCCGTTCGAGTGGTTGGATGAGGTGCCGGCAAAGCTGTCGCCCGGGCTGGCCGTCGGGGCGCTGCACCTCGAGCCGTTCGGGCTTCCGGCCGTGACGTACGACGCCTGCGCCGTCGGCGGCTCGTTTCGCTCCTTCGCGCCGCATCTGCGCGTGGCGCGCCTCGCAGCAGCCGGCTACGCCGAAGACGAGGTGTCGGCGGGCCTCAAGAGCCGCTGCGGCCTGGCCGGAGAGGCCGATCTGCTCGCGACCCAGGCCGGGCCGGGTCTTCAGACCCAATGGGGCATCCACCCGCACGCCGTGGCCACCGCCTCGGTCGGAGCAGCCCGCGGATGGAGGTTCTTCCGAGGTTCGCTCTGGATTCAGGACGCGCTTCGATCCGGCGGTTCCCGAAAGCTGGGACTGGCGCCCCGCCCGCAGGTTCGCCTCGAGATCCACGCCGGCTCCGGTTGGGTCCTGGCCCTGGGCAAGGACTGGGGCGTGTCGGGAGTTTCCGGCGGTCGTGCCCTGGCCGCCGTGCAATGGTCGCCCGGTTCGCTTCTCAAGGTCGGCGAGTGCTGGTCGGGGAGCGGCCCCGAGTGCCACTGGCTCGAGGCCGGCGCAGGCGCGCTGGAAGGCCTGCTGTGGAGCGCCTCAACGGAAAGCGGAGTTCCAGCGACGCCCGGGATCGCGCTCGCATGCTGCGTCCCGCGCGCCGGGAGGCCGGCCTCGAAGCCGAAGGACCGGTTCCTTTGGATGCGGCAGGCCTGTGATGGCGATCGGAGATCGGGCGTTCCTGGCGCGGCGGTCCGACTCGCGGATGAGCGCGCAGCGACCGGACCGGCGGACGGGAGGCCCGAACCGCCGTCCTCGAAACCCGATTCGATGGCCGTGGATCAACCCCTGACCGAGCCAATGCCCTCGACCCCTGATTCGACGGCGGCGGACCAACCCGTGACCGACGCGGCGCTCGAAGACCTCGATGGCCCTCTTTTCCGGGACGGGCAGCTTCTGGATCAATGGGCGGAGGCCGACAGCTTCGGCGCCGAAACCGACTCCCTTTCCCCCGGCGATGGCGGAGCTTGCCGGGCTGCATCCTTGGGGCCTTCCACGGCGGCAAGGTCCCGGACTGCCTTGGGATCAGGCGTTCCGCGTCTTCGCGACGACCACGCCTGGTTTGGCCCGAACGGAGCCCGGCCCTGGCAATCGGATGACGCCCGGTTCGTGCGGCCGTTGGATCCGGGCGCCCTCAGCCTGCAGGTTGCGGCGCAAAACGGCCGGCCGCGCGACGCAGTGGGTCGGAGGCGGGCTCCTTCAGACTTCGCGGCTCGAGGCGGTCGCCGCCACCGGAGGTTGCCCGCTCTTCTTCGGGGTCGGTCTGTTGGCGCGAGCGCCGGCGGTGTTCCTGCAGACTCCCGGGGATTCGTCGGGTCGCGGCCTTCCCGCCGCTTCGAGGTCCGTGCGCGGCGGGACGCGAGCCGGCCGCGATCCCGATCCGTCTCTCTCGCCCGAAGCGACGGCTCAAGGCTTCTCGATCGGCCTGGCCGGGAGAATCGGCCGAGGCGTTCGTCTCCTGGCCTCGGAGGAACACGACGGCTCGCCGGTGGGATCGGAGAGTCATTGCATCGGCGTCCGCCGCGACGGGGCCGAATGGTCGGAGGGCGGTCTGTTGCGCTCGGCGCAACGCGGGCCGGGCGCGGCCGGCATCTGGGTCGCCCGGCGGCGGCCGGGGGAGGAGACGTCCCTGGAAATCGCGCGCCTGACGCCGTGCCTTGGTCAGGCCGGCGTTCGCTGGAGCCGGTTCCTGACCGGGGATCGCGGGCGCCGGCTCTGGTGGGACCTGGTCGTCCGGCAGGCTCTGCTTCCCTTGGATCGCTTGGATGACGGCGACCCGCCCGGCGCCCCCGCCAGGACGCTTTCGTATCGAGGGGCGGAGCTGGGCGCGTCCTCCGGGCGCCAGTCGGCCGGGGCTCAGGTTCTGTGGGAGCGGCGCGCGGCGTGTCTCGATCCGGCCTCCGGCGATCCGACTACGCCGCGGCTCCGCGAAGCCGAGGTCCGGCACCTGCGGCTGTCCGGACAGGGATTCGTGACCGCGGGAATCGCCTGGACCTTCCGCGCCGACGCCCGGGACCGGACAGCCGTCACCGTGGGATTGCCGGACGCGCCGTTTGAATCCGGGTTGTCCACCAGCACGAGCCGGATCCGAGCGCGCGCGACGCTCGAATCGACCGCCGGCGGCGGCCTTCTCGTCGGGCTCCCGTCCGGATATGGGCTCGAGCTGGGAGAAGAGGCGCTCCGGTCATCTTCCTCGGGAGGCTCCGATGCCGCCGTGCCTGCCCTCTGGGCCGGCGCCTGGCACAAATGCGCGATCCTGCGGCGGATCGACGGAGCGTTCGGTTTCGTCGTGATTCAACTTCCCGGATCGCGAAGCCTCTCGCTTTCCCCGTTCTGGATCGGAGGGAGCCGGTTCCCGGTTCGGGCCGGCGGATTCTGGAGCGCGGTCCGGGTGTCCGGGCGGCTCGGTCCCCTGGCCTGGTGGCTTCGCGGGTTTGTTCCCATCCGTCCGGAAGGAAGTCGTTCCACCGGGTCTGCCCGTCGGAATCCGGGAGGTGGATTCGAAGCCAGCGTGCATTTCGAAAGTGGAGCGGCCTGAGCCATGGCTTCACGGGTCGAACGGCCCGCCTGAGCCGTGGCTTCACGGGCCAAACGGCTTCAAACGCGGATGCCGGAATCGAGAAGGGGCCCGATCCGTGCGAACGGATGGGCCCCGATTCTCTTTGTGCGGGCTTTCCGGGGCTTTGAGAGCCGCTTGTGGCGGCAGTCCAGGGGACCTCCGGGGATCGCCCGAATCCGAAGGTGCGTCCACCCCCGGTTCCGCGCTTCCCGAGCTGTGATGTCAAGAAGTCGGTGACGGGTCCCGGATTCTCTTGCGCCCCGCCGTTCCGAGCGCCGGCAGCGCTGCCGGCCCGGATCGATCGGTCCCATTCGACGATTCCGTTTTGGTCCGGAATCGCCGCCGGCCGCGACGCGGCGACAAGATGGGCGGGAAACTAGATGGGCCCCGGGCCCCTGTCAAGCGGCCTGTGAGCCAAAGCGCTTGTGCTCGATTCTCCCTGGATCGAGCATGAGGGACATGGACCCGTCTTCTTTGCTCGACCGGATCCACCTCGCGATGGTGGAGTCGGGAAGGACATGGCCGGCCGGCGAGCTGGCCCGGGAGTTTCTCCGGCTCACCGTGGATGGCCCTGCGCCCCAGGCCCTCATCCGCCGCATGTTGGCGGCTGATCGGCGCTTCGCCGAAGTCGCTCCCGGACAATGGGCCGCCCTTCGGAGGTCGAGCCTGCCTCTCGTGGATGGCGGCTATGTTCTCGCATGGGTCGAGATCGGGGAATCGCCATCTCCGGAGGGATGGCGGCTGCACCTTCGGCCCTACGAGCCGCGCAACCAGGGATCGGGGGGCGCTCCGGATTGCATCACGGTCACCTCAGGAGATCCCGATCATCTCGAGCGCGCTCGCCGGACCTGGGAAGGGCGCCGTCTGGCCACGTTCCAGTCCGGTCCGCTCGGCCGGTTCCTGCAATGGATGGAGCGTCGTTGGGGACTGGCGGAGTGGAGCTCGCCGCTGGTGGATCTGCAGGCCTGGGTCCGGGTGGCGTTGCTTCGAGAGGGGCTCGGTCCGGCGGAGACGCAAAAGGCGCTTCAGCTCTCCTCGTTGTCCGAGCGGTGGCGGCTGGGCCCGATGTCCGAACTGCCCCCCGGCGTGCCCCTGCCCGCGCTGTCCGCCGTGTTCGATCGGGTCTTGGAGCGATTCGGATCGTGGACGGAAGAGGCCATGGCCCGGGAGTGGGAGGAGGGCTTCGCTCCGCGACCCGTTCCTTGGGAACGATTCGCGTTTGATCCCGCGGAGGTCGAGGCGGTTCCCGATTCCCCGGGCATCTATCGTTTCTATGATGACCGGGAAACCCTGCTCTACGTCGGCAAAGCGGTGCGCCTTGCCCGGCGGGTCGGGTCGTACTTCCGGCCGCTGCCTCCGGAGTCGACCAAGAGGGAGCAACTCCTCCAGAAGATCCACCGGTTCGAGGTGGAGCCGCTGCCTTCGGAGCTGGAGGCGTTGGTTCGGGAGGCCGAGGCGATCCGACTGGCGCGGCCGCCGTGGAACGTGCAGGTCGAGATCCATCCGATCGAGCGGTTGTCTCCCGATTGGTGGTGGCCGCTGGTCTTCGTCGCGCCAGGAGAGGATCCCCTCAGGGTGTCCGCGTTCCTCGTGGCCGGGCCGGAACAGGCCTTCCTGATGCACCTGCCGAGGGAGGGACGAGCCGAGGAGCTGTGTGATCTCGCCGCCTGGCTGGATCAGCGGCTGGAAGACGGGGGAGATCCAGCGAGACGGGACGAGTCCTCCGACCGCAACGGGCCGCAGGCGGAACTCGTCCGCGACGGGGACATGGCGGATGCGGTCGATCGGTACACTCCGAAGGCGCTGGAGCCGCCGGAGGCCAGGCTAGTGCTGCGCTTCTATCTCCGGCAGCGGGATCTGTTGCACCGGGTCGAATCCGTGCACTTCACGAACGGCTTCGCGCTTCTCGAGGGTCTCCTGGCCCTGGCTCAGTCGGCGCCTCAGGGCTCTCCGATCGATCAGCGACCGTCGCGGCGTGGTCCGCTCGATTCTGCCGTCCGGAGTTCGTGATCCATGCTAGACTTCGTCGCGAATCGCATGCGCAGTTTGGGTGATCGGTTTCTGAAGAACGGCCGATACTCATAGCGGAAGGGCGGTCACGGTTCCCTTCCGCGCGCTCCGGCAATCCTGATCCCGGCCGTGTCATCCTACCCCGCAAGGGGTAGGATGGGTTTTTGGGGAGGATTCGATGACACGCACCGTGTTGCTCTCCCTGGGGGGCAACGCCATCCTTCCCGGCCGCGGCGCGGGAACAATCGGTGAGCAGTTCCGGGTCACCCAGGCTTCCATGACGCACGTTGCCGACCTGCTCGAGCAGGGCGTGCGCGTGATCCTGACCCACGGGAACGGTCCGATCGTCGGCAACATCCTCGTCCGGAATCAAATGGCTCGAGACCGGATCCCTCCCATGCCTCTCGACGTGTGCGGGGCCGATTCCCAGGGTGGCATCGGTTACATGATCCAGCAAACCCTGCAAAACATCCTGCGCGAGCGCCGGATCCCACGTCCGGTCACGACCGTGGTGACGCAGGTGGTCGTGGACGGGAACGATTCCGCCTTCACCCATCCGACCAAGCCGATCGGACCCTTCTACACCGAGGAGGAGGCCCGGAACCTGGAACGGCTGAACGGCTGGACGATGGCGGAGGACTCCGGACGCGGGATGCGCCGCGTCGTGCCGAGCCCGCGTCCGCTCAGGATCGTCGAGGAATCGGCGATCCGCGCGCTCTTCGAGGCCGGGCACGTCGTCATCGCGGCGGGGGGCGGCGGAATTCCTGTGCGGGAGGACGGCGGCGCGCTGCGCGGGGTCGAGGCGGTCATCGACAAGGACCTCACGTCGGTGATCCTCGCCCTGGCGGTGAAGGTCGACACCTTGATCAACATCACCGCGGTCGACCAGGTGCTGCTCGATTACGGCAAGCCCACCAGCCGGGCCGTTCCGCTTCTCACGATCGACGAAGCCAGACGCTACCTGGACGAGGGGCAGTTCCCCGAGGGCAGCATGGGTCCGAAGATCCGCGCCGCGATCCGCTTCCTGGAGGCGGGAGGACGCGAGGTGATCATCACGAGCCCTCCCGGAGTCCGGGAATCGCTGCGCGGTCGCGCCGGGACTCGGATCATCCCGGCCAGAGCCCAGGCGCCCGTTTCCTGACCGGTGCGAGTCCTGACCGAGTCCTGACCGGCGCGAGCGGGCCGCGCGGGTTGCAGGACGGTCCCAGGCCTCAAGGACTGCCTGACGGCGAGCGGTTCCCTGGATTGCCCCTCGACAGCAGGCCTTGCATCTGTGCCGCCTCCGGCGCTCCCGGAAACTGATCAACGAACCGCGCGGCCCAGTCCCGCACCTTCGACCTGTCTTCGGCCTCCGCGTACAGCCCGATCAGATTCAGGTACGCGCTCTTCCGAGCCGGGTCGAGCGCGATGGCCCGCTGGAACCAGGCCGCGGCATCCTCCCGGTTCCCGGCCTTGCGCTCGGCCATCCCGAGGGCCTCCGCCAGGGACGCATCTCCGGGGTCGAGCGCCTGCGCCTGGGCCAGCACCCCGGCGGCGTCTCCATACCGGCCGGTCCGCGTCCAGGCGATTCCGAGGTCCTTGAGCAGCGTCTTGGACCGGTTCCCCAGGGAGTAGGCGGTCTCCAGCTCGCGCGCTCCCTCCTGAAAGCGTCCGGTGTTGACCAGGAGCGACCCGTACTGCGCGTGTTTGAGCGGGTCCGCCGGGTCGATCCGGACTGCTTCCGCGAGGCAGGGCTCGGCGCCGGCAATGTCTCCTTCCTTGAGGAGCGCCGCGCCCAGGTTGGCGAGCGCGCGAGCGCTGGTCGGACGCGCCCGCACGTCGGCGGCGAACAGCGCGTGCTCGTTTCTCCAGGCCGGGAGCCTCGCTTCCAGGATCGCGCAGAACGGCAGCGCCAGGACCGCGCCCGCGATCCAGCCTCTCCTGGGATTCCTCGCCAGAAATCCGTCGGCGGCGGCTCCCAGAAACAGCAGCAGCCCCACCATCGGCAGATACAGGAAGCGCTCGCCGTAGATCTCTCCCGTTGGAAGGAACTGGAGCACGGGCAGGATCGAGAGGAAGAACAGGCACAGCCCGACTCCGCCCGCCGGAGAGGCCAGGATTCCGGCGAGTCCCGCCGGGATGAGCCGGCGCCGGCCGCCACTGTCCAACCCGCGCCCCGGCGATCGCCCCTGGAGAAGGGCAGCCGCCGACCAGACGCAGCCGATCCCGATCGCCGCCAGGACCAGCAGCCCGAGGAGTCCGGCAAGGAGCGGTGCCGGCGACTTCGAAAGCCGCGCCGGCGGATCGATCGCTAGCGGCCATGGAACCACTGCCAGCCGCAGATAGGTGACGAGGAGATTGCCGCCGAGCAGAAGGCGCGCGGCGAGCGAGCCGCGGCCGGGAAGAGACTGGCTTCGCCCGAACGCGCCGGCTCCCAGGACCGCGACGCGAAGGATGACGTAGGCCGCCACGGCCGTGCCCAGGGAAATCCAAAGGCAGAGCGGAACACGGCCGGGCGGCTTTCCGCCCTTGGTCGTGAGCCTCCCGTCTCGAGCCGACGGGCCGGCAGGTCGTCGGCTTCCGGACCGTTCGTTCACGGATGCCTCCGGCCCAGGCGTCGATTCGCGCGGTTCCGGCGCGAGAAGAACCAGCGGCGCGAGCAGGATGAGCGCTCCGGCCGACTCCTTGGACGCCAGCGCAAGGAGGAGAGCCAACGAAGCGACCAGAGCGGCCGGCCATCGCCACCGGCGCGCCAGGCGCCCCTGCCGCGCGCGGCAAAGAAGGAGGAGACAGGCCAGGGTGAAAAACGCGGCGAAGAGATCGGTGAATCCCGAGATCCACGAAACGGCTTCGGACAGGACGGGATGGACCGCGAAAACCGCCCCCACGACGAGAGCAGTGGCCGGCGACAGCCCGAGCAGGGAGGCGAGCAGCGCCAGCGAGGCGGCGCAGGCGGCGTGAGTCGCGACGTTCCGGAGATGAAAGAGCCAGGGACGCCCATTCCCGGCGATCCAGGTGGTCGTGTTCATGATCGTGACGGCAGGGCGGTAGTAGAGGGCCGCATCCGGACTCCCGGCCCGCGACGGAACCCAGCCGTATCCGTGGCCGATTGATCGCCCGAGATCTCCGAGATCGTGCGCCGCCGGATTTTCGGCGATGAAGGTCACGTCATCCCAGACGAAGCCGCCGAGCAGCGCCGGGAGATAGGCGAGAATCGCCAGCAGGATCACGGCGCCGAGCGCCGGGCGCAGATCAGCCGGCCTGGTCTTCCCGGCGTCGCCCTTCTTCACCTTTCGACTCCGATCCGAGTGATTGTCTTCAACTCGCGAGCCGCGATCCGGGCGGCCAGCATGTGGCCTTCGCGGTTCCAATGCGGGTTCCGCCGGAAGTAGAGCAGGCCGCCCCGGGCCGCCGCCGCTCGGAAGTCCGGCAGGGGATCGATGACATCGAGCCCGACGTCCCGGCAGAACTGGAGCAGCCGTTGGTTGGGATAATCCGGATCGAAGTCGCCCGGTTTCAGCCCATAGCGATCCACCACCTGCTTCCACTGGCGGGGATAGACCTGGATCTGCGAGGGAATCAGGAAGAGCACCGGATGCGACCCCTCGCGGATCACCGCCTCCCTCCAGGCCTCCAGCAGCGCGAGGGTCAGCTTCCAGGCGGCCTCCTGCGGAGGGGACGGGTGGACGCTCAGAATGCCGACCTGGCTCGAGTAGTAGATCATCGGGCTGGAGTAGATCAGGCCGCTCGCTTCCCAGCGACGGGTCAAGGCGGGAATGCGCGAGAGCCAGTCGAACACGCTGGCATAGAGGGCGCTCCTGGCGTCCAGGAAATCGTGCAGGGGAAACGGGGAATGCGTCAGCGAATCGGGCGGGCCGGCGGAATCGGCGGGAGCCACCCGGGGCACAGGAACGCCCTTCAGATCCAGCTTGTCGCCGTTGAACACGAAATAGGGTTTGTACAACCCGTACCGCTTGTCCCGGATGTTGTCCTCGAAGTCGTTGTCAATGGTCAGGGCGAGCAGGACGACGTCCGGCCGGTACCTCCTTCCCTCGGTGGCGTAGAGCAGGAACTCCTGATCCGTGCCGTAGCCGCTGACTCCGAGGTTGACGACCTCGGTGTGGTCCAGCTCCTGTTTCAGAAGATCGGCGAAGTTGAATCGGCGCTCGACGCCGTCTCCCATCATGAAGGAGTCGCCCAGGATCAGGATCCGCCGCTTGCCCGGCTGCCGCTCGTAGGGAATCTCGTCGTCCCGGAATCCGCGGGAATTCGTGGTGATGGTGTGCTCCACCTCCCAGGTGCGGTGCAGGATGGTAACGTTGGGCTTGAGGGTCCAGCCGAGGAGCTCGTTGTACTGCCCGAGGCGGCCGTCGGTCAGGAACTGGTCGCGCGTGATCGAGCCCGGATGCCGGTGGCTGCCGCGTTCATAGGGGAGAAAATGCCGCAGGAGCAGCTCACAGGCCATCAGCCCGATCAAGGTGCTGCCGGCCGCCAGAAGCAGGTTGCTCTGCCAGGGCTTGATCCGGGGCACGCCGCCATCCCCTCCTTCGGCGGGAGCGCCGCGGTCCGACGCGCCGGTCGCCGTGAACGCCCGCCGACCGGGCGGGCGCCATGATCATCCTACATCGCGATCAATCCCGGCCGCCGGCCGCTCCTCCGGAAGCCGCTCCGGCGCTGAGCGCGGCCTGGACGCGGCGCAGGCCTTCCTGGGCTCGCCCGTATCGCGTCTTGAGGCTCAGAGCGGCCTGGTACTGGACGAGGCTCGCCGGGAGCTGCCCCAGCGCCTCCAGGGAAGCGGCGAGATTGCAGCGGAGAAGAGCGTCCTCCGGCTTGAGGGCGACCGCTCGCTCGAAATAGGGGAGGCTCTGCGCCATCTGACCGGATGAAGCCAGAGCCGCTCCCAGGTCGTTGCACGCGGACGGGTTGTTCGGATTCGCCTCGAGCGCCTGCCGGAATTCCGCGATGGCCGCGCCGGTGGCGCCTCGGGTCCAGTACGCGATTCCGCGCTGATAGTGCCAGCGCGCCGGACTCCCGTGCACACCTGCGAAATTGATCGAGGCGAGGACGCCCGCGACGATCAAGAGGCTTCCCCAGCGGATCAGGGGCGACCAGTTCCTGTCCCGGAACCATCGGCCCATGCGTTCAAGAAAAACGGCGGCCAACAGGATGAGCAGGGGAACGATGGGGAGACGGTAGCGGGTGGTGATGCCGAAGGGCAGGTATGACACCACCCAGGCGACGAGGAAGAGGAGCAGAAGCGCCGGCACCACGTTCCCGCGGCGCGCCTCGCCGGGCGGCAGCGTCTCTCCGCGCCGCTTTTCCCCGGAAGCCGGCTTCTTCCTCTCGCGCCAGGCCGCCAGCAGCCACTGGAGCGCGCCGGCCAGGCCCAGCGCCAGGATCGGAGGGAAGCCCACCGGATCGAACCTCAGCACCGCCGAGGACTTCCTCTCCAGCGCCAGCTCCTTGCTGTCCGAAGACTCTTCCGGCCCCCAGAAGATCAGCGCACGCCGGCCGAGAAGCTCAAGCTCGCGCCCCGGATGTGCCGCCATGAAGCGGAACGCCCGGCCGGAGTAGTAGCTGGAAAGCTCGGAGTAGCTGAGCTTCCGGCCCAGCCGGGCTTCAACGTTGGCCGCCAGCTCAGGGTAGTCGTAGCAGGTGTGGCGGACGTCGATCTCCGGATTGTCGGCGCTGACCAGGCCGTTGGCAGTCTCGTTGTTCCCCATGAACAGGTTGATGCCGCCGTTGGAAGAGATCGGCACCAGCTCGCGGCTCGCGGTCCAGTTGCGGATCGTCGCCGGCAGGATCATCAAGAGCGCCCCGAGCGACAAGGCGAGGATCGTGGCCGGACATCGGCGGCGCTCTCCGTCGCTGCGCTCGATCCAGTACGTCCAGACCCACGCCGCCGGGAGCAGCAGAAGGGCGCTGGGCCGCGCCAGGCCGTTCAGGCCGATCAGGACGCCCGCCCCGGCCGCCCGGAGCGGCGTCCTCTGCCTCTCCCAGGACATCAGCGCGAGAATCAGGCCGAGCAACAGCAGGACCATCAGCACCGGTTCCTGGAATTCCCCTTCGAAGTAGATGAAGGTCCAGTAGGTCGCCATCAGGAGCGCGGTGATCCCGCCGGCCGCGGGACCGAAGGCCACGGACGCGATCCGGAACGCCAGGCAGACGTTCAGCAGTCCCAGCGCCATCTGGAGCAGACGGGGGCCGAGATAACCGGGGCCGGTCGCGCGATACAGGAGACCGAGGAAGTAGGGATAGCCCGGAGGCCGGAAGTACGGAGTCGTTCGAATCTGCGGGTCCGGATTGTCCCCCGGCGGCTGCCATTGGCCGAAGGCGAGAGCGCGGGCCCAGTAGTTGTGATAGTCCGCGTCGGCCTGGGGCGCGTTGTAGTCGGGCGCGCGCGTCAGGTCCAGCAGGTAGAGTCCGCGAAGACCGGCGCCCAGAAGAAGCGCCAGCGCCAGCACGGCCAGCGCCCACCGCCTCCGGGGCATCGTCGGCCGCGGCGCAGGGATTCCCCGTTCGCGAGCAGCGGGTTTACGCGCGGGCCGGCTCATCAGGGGTTCGGCGCCCGCCGGTCCTCGCCGGTCGCCAGGGCGCGTTGGATCCGGGCGAGGCCTTCCTGGGCCCGCCGGGAATCAGGATCGATCCTGAGCGCCTCCTCGTACTGCGTCCTCCCGTCCGACGGGCGGCCCAGAGCTTCGTAGGCCGCCGCCAGGTTGCAGCGCGTCACGGCGTCGTCCGGTTTCGACTGGACCGCGCGCTGAAAGTACACGAGGGCCTCGCCCATCCTGCCTTCCTGCGCGAGAGTCGTCCCGAGGTCGTTGCACGCCGCCGCGTGGCGCGGGTTCGCCTGAAGCGTCTCGCCGTATTCGCGCACGGCCTCGTCTCTCCGGCCCAGGCGCTGGTAGGCGATGGCGCGCTCGTAGTGCCATCGAGCGAGGCTCGGCTGGTACCGGAGCGGATCCAGGTGGGCGAGAAGGAAAAGGACCACGAACAACCCCGCCCATCGACCGGCCATCGCGAGGTTTCGCTTCTTCAGGAGGCCGACCACCCGCATCACGAACACCGCGCCGAACAGCATCAGAAACGGGATGACCGGTACGCGGTAGCGCGACGTGATGACGAAGGGCAGATAGGAGAGGAACCAGACGATCAGGATGACGAGCAAGAGCTCGGTCAGCTCCTGCGCCTGATCGGAAACCTCGCCGGCGCGCCGATCCGGCGGTCGAGCCCGCCGCTCCTTCATCAGCAGGATGATCCCGCCGAGGCCCAGAGCCAGCACGAGGGAGAAGCTCCATGGGTTCCACCGCAGCACTCCCAGCGCCTGCCGCTCCGCTTCGACGACCTTGCTGTCGTCGAGTTCCTTGGGTCCCCAGAAGAACAACGTCTTCCTTCCGGCGAGGCCCAGGCTGTCGAGCGGATGATCCAGCAGGAAGCGAAGCGCCCCGCGGGAGAAGTAGGCCGAGACCTCGGCGTGCGACATGGGACGGCCGAGCTTCCTCTCCACCCGGGCCACGATCTGCGGCCAGTCGTAGCAGGTGTCAAGCTCGCCGATGTCGGGCAGGGTGCCGCGGACCAGCCCGTCGGCCCGCCCGTTGTTCCCCATGTACAGGTTGATGCCGCCGTTCGAGGAGATGGGCACGAACTCGTGGGCGACGCTCCAGTTGCGGATGGTGGCGGGAAGAAGGGCCAGCGCCATCCCGCCGAAGAGCGCAGCGACGTTTCCGGTCCATCGCGCCCGCGCGCGCCGGCGCTGCAGGATCCACCAGGCCCACAGCGCGACGGCCGGACCGAGCACCAGGGCGTTCGGACGGATCAGCGCGATGAATCCCATCAGGATCCCGGCCGCCAAAGCCAGGAGCGGACGAGGTTTCGCCGCCCAGCGCAGGAGCAGATAAACCAGGAGGAGCAGGAGCGGGCAGAGGAGCGCGGGATCGAGCAGCTCGCCTTCATGGAAGATGAAGACCCAGTCGGTCGCCGTCATGCCGGCGAAGACCAGCCCCACCGCGGGTCCGAAGATCGGCGCGGCCAGGAAGAACGCCCCGGCCGACGTGACCAGGCCCAACAGCATCTGGACGACGCGGGGTCCGACGTAGCCCGGCCCGGTCAGCTTGTAGACGAGGGCCAGAAAATACGGGTATCCCGGCGGACGGAAATAGGGAGTGGTCCGGATCTCGGGATCGGGATTGCCCCAACGCTGGGTCCACGATCCGAAGGCGAGGCCCCGAGCCCAGTAATCGTGGTAGTCGGCGTCCACCTCGGGAACCTTGAAGTCAGGCTGCCGGGCGATCTCCGTCAGATAGACGCCGCGCAGAACGGCTCCCAGGAGCAGGATCGCGGCCAGAACGAGCAGGACCCCCGGTGTGATCGCAAGCGACGCGCGCCACGACCGCGCGCTCCCGCCCGGCCGCGCGTCCCGCGTGGCTCCGGCACCCGGCGCTCCCGGTTTCCCGCGCGGAGGCGACGTCCCCTCGGGACGTTTGCCCCCCTCTTTGGCGACTCGATTCACGCGCTGCCGATCCCCCGCGTGTCCGTCCTGGGACCAAACCGCTTGCCCCAGGGTACCGCAGGTTCGACGCCGCCGTCAGCAGGGAGACGGCCGGCGCGGCGGCATGGCGGAAGCAACACGCTGTTGTCTCTGTTGGTCTGCCGTCGGCGCAAGCGAGTCGGCCAGCGGCTTTGCGTTCGAAGGCGGAAAGGGTGCATACCATTTGCAGAGGAGAATCCCGATGCGGAAATCGCTTTTCCTGGTTGGTCTCTTGCTCTTTTCCCTGGCGCGTCCCGGCGTGGGCAGTTGCGGCCCGTTGCTCAACGAGATTCTCGCCGCCCCGGCCCGCGACTGGGACGGCGACGGCTCGTACAACTCGAAGAACGATGAGTGGGTCGAAATCGTGAACCCCGGCTCATCCGCTCTCGATCTCACCGGCTACTACCTGGGCGACCAGGCCGGGAAGTGCGTCTATGGCTTTTCGGGCAGTCTGGCCGCCGGTGCGGTTCAGGTCGTCTACGGCAGCCAGTCGGTCGCCTGGGAATCGGCTCACGGGCAATCCACCGTGGGGCTCGGTCTCGCCAACAGCGGCGATACCGTGGAGCTGCTCCAGATGGTCGGGAAAGACACTCTCCTGGTCGACGCCTACACCTACAACGCCAATGAAGGGGGGTCCGACCGTTCCACCGGACGAGTTCCCGACGGCGGGCCCGACTGGCAGATCTTCGACGCGCTCGACGTCTATCACGGAACGACGCCGCCTCTCGGCAACGGCCTCGCGCCCACGCCGGGCGCGCTGAACGATCCGGCCGTGACCCAACCCACGCAGGTGGCCACCGACACCTGGGGGCGCGTCAAGAGCCTGTACGGCCGCCCGTAGCTTCCATCCGTTCGAGCCCCAGCTCCCATGCGGGCGAGCCGGGCTCCGCGTCCTGGCGCGGAGCCGGCTCCGCGCCGGGAGCCATCCGATCGCCCGACCCGCCCCTTCGGCCCGGTGCGATAGGAATCGCGGCGCACTCTTGCCGCTGCCGCGACCCTCTCCTATCATGCCGGCATGCCGTTTCCATCTCCCGATCGCCTGGAGTCGATCCTGACCGGTTTTTCCGGTCAGAAGGTGCTGGTCCTCGGCGACCTCATGCTGGATCGCTACGTCTGGGGAGACACTGCGCGCATTTCCCCGGAAGCGCCGGTCCCGGTCATCGAGGCGCGGGAAGAGACGGCCCGGCTCGGCGGCGCGGCCAACGTCGCCAGCAATATCCAGGCTCTCGGCGCAGAGCCGCTCCTGGTCGGCGTGACCGGAGCGGACAACTTCGGGCAGGAGCTGGTGCGCCTGCTTCGCGGCCGACACATCTCCGCCGGCTGGCTGGTGGCCGATCGGGGCCGCCGCACCACCACGAAGACCCGCATCCTGGCGCGAAACCAGCAGATCGTCCGGGTGGACCAGGAGGAGACCGCCGAGGTCAACGGCGCGGTCCTGGACTCGGTGCTGGATCGAGCCTCGGCCGCCCTCGAAAAGGCCGCGGCCTGCGTCATTTCGGACTACGGCAAGGGCGTCATCACGCGCGCTCTTCTCGAGAGCGTGCTCTCGGAGACGAAGTCCCGGGGGATCCCGGTCTGCGTCGATCCGAAGGAAACGCATTTCTTCTCGTATCGCGGCGTGGCCGTCATCACGCCGAACGCGGCCGAGGCGGGAACGGCTTTCGGCCGGCGGCTGCGGGATCTGCCGACCCTGCTCGCGGCGGGGCAGCGCCTGCGGTCGGAGCTGGGCTGCCGCGCCGTTCTGATCACCCGCGGCGAGCAGGGCATGACGCTTTTCCAGGAGGCGGGTCCGACGCTTCACTTCCCGGCCGTGGCCACCGAGGTCTTCGACGTCACGGGCGCGGGCGACACGGTGGTGAGCGTCTTCGCCCTCGCTCTGGCCGCCCGGGCCGAGCCGGCGGAAGCCGCCGCGATCGCCAATCATGCCGCGAGCCTGGTCATTCGCGAGGTCGGGACGTCGGCCACGACGGTGGAAGCGATCCGGCGCTCCTTCGTCGATCAGGGAGGGGCGGATCCCGAGGAATTGCGGGCGGACGGGCCACCGGACGGCGCGCCTGGAGGATCGCCGGATGGACCGATCGATTTCCGACCCTGAAGGGCTCCTGTCCCGCCCGGACCTGGCTCGCCGCTGCCAGGACCTTCGCCGCCGGAGCGCCCGGATCGTCTTCACCAACGGCTGCTTTGACCTGCTCCATGCCGGACATGTGCTCTACCTGGCTGAGGCGAGGGCCCTGGGCGACGTCCTCGTGGTCGGGCTGAATTCCGACACCAGCGTCCGCCTGCTCAAGGGGCCGACCCGTCCCTTCCAGGACGAGCGGGAACGGGCGCTCCTCTTGCTCTCCTTGCGCTCGGTCGACCTCGTTTCGATCTTCCCGGAACCCACCCCTTTGGAGTTGATCGGTGCCGTCCAGCCGGATATCCTCGCCAAGGGCGGGGATTATCGCCCGGAGGAGGTTGTTGGGCGGGAGGTGGTGGAAGCCGCCGGGGGTGAGATCCGTATCATCCCGTTCCATGCCGGATATTCGAGCAGCGCTCTGATCCGGTCCATTCTGCGATCGCTGTTCCCTGGAGGGCCGGCCCTAGAGCGGTCGCCAGGCGGGCGGCGCGCCGAGGGGATCCGCCGGGGACTGGCCGCGCGCCCACTCCTCTAAAACTCGAACTCGGACCGGTCGTCGTACCACGCTCCGGAAGCTGCCGGAACGGGAAGGGCGACCCTTGGGGGCTTCCATGGCATCGACTTCGAAACGAAGGCTGATCGTGCTCGGCGCGGGCGGCCGGGACTTCCATAACTTCAACGTCTGCTTCCGGCATCGAGACGATGCGACGGTTCTGGCCTTCACGGCGACCCAGATTCCCGGGATCGAGAACCGCGTCTATCCGCCCAGTCTCGCGGGCGCCGGCTATCCCCAGGGGATTCCGATCATTCCGGAGGAATCCCTGCCCGCCTTTCTCAAGAAGAACCCGGCCGACGAGGCGATCTTCGCCTACAGCGACGTCTCGCACGAATACGTGATGCGGAAGGCCAGCTGGGTTTTGTCGATGGGGCTCGATTTCCGGCTCCAGAGCCCCGTTTCGACCCAGATCGCGAGCGCGCGGCCGGTCATCTCGGTGCTGGCCTCGCGGACCGGCGCGGGCAAGAGCCAGACCACGCGCAAGGTCTGCCGCCTGCTGCGCGAAGCGGGGCGCAAGGTCGTCGCCATCCGCCATCCCATGCCGTACGGCGACCTGGCTCGCCAGGGGGTCCAGCGGTTCGAGACCGTGGCTGATCTCGCCCGGCACGAGTGCACGATCGAGGAGATGGAGGAGTACGAGCCCCACGTCGTGGCCGGCACCGTGATCTACGCCGGCGTCGATTACGAGGCCATCCTTCGCGAGGCCGAGAAGGAGGCCGACGTCATCGTCTGGGACGGCGGCAACAACGACACCTCGTTCTATCGGCCCGACCTCCAGATCCTGGTGGTCGATCCGCTCCGGGCCGGCGACGAGCTGTCCTACCATCCCGGCAACACCAACCTGCTCATGGCCGACGTCATCGTGATCAACAAGATCGACTCGGCGACCCTCGACCAGGTGAACGCGCTGCGCCGCAACATCGCGGCCTATGCGCCGGCCGCCCGGGTCATCGACGCCGCCAGCCCGATCTTCGTGGACGACTGGGAGAAGATCCGCGGCCGCCGGGTCCTGGTGGTGGAGGACGGGCCGACCTTGACGCACGGCGGGATGAAGATGGGCGCGGGCATCGTGGCCGCGCTCAAGTACGGGGCGAAGGAGATCGTCGATCCCCGGCCCTATCTGGTCGGCTCAATCCTCGAGACCTTCCGGAAGTACCCTGGCATCGGAACGCTGCTTCCCGCCATGGGGTACGGCGAAGAGCAGGTCCGCGATCTCGAGGCGACCATCCAGCGGACACCGTGCGACCTGGTGTTGATCGGAACGCCGATCGATTTCCGCCGCGTGGTCAAGCTCGACAAGGACTCGGTGCGGGTCACCTACGAGCTGGAGGAGATCGGCGAGCCGAAGTTGAAGGACGTCCTGGCGAAGTTCCTCGTCGGCGAAAACCGGTAGCCGGGCGGGGGACGGGGAGAATCAGCGGCGGGGAGCGCCGCCGAACGGCCCGGACGCGAAGTCGGCGGGAGCGCCGGCGAACGGGCCCGGGCGTGAAGTCGGCGGGCAGCGCCGCGGAAGGGCCCGGGCGCGGCGGCGCGCCTCCGTGGGCACAAGCAGTCCGAGGGGACTGGAGGAGGTTCGGTGAACATCCATGAATACCAGGCCAGGGAGATCTTCCGGGCTCACGGGATCCCCGTGCCCGGAGGCGAAGTGGCTTCGACCCCCGAAGAGGTCGAGGCCGTCGCCGCCCGGTTGGGCGGGCCGGTGGTGATCAAAGCGCAGGTGCACGCCGGCGGTCGAGGGAAGGCCGGAGGCGTCAAGCTGGCCTCGAGCCCCAAGGAAGCCCGGGAGAAGGCGACCGCCATCCTGGGGATGGAGATCAAGGGCCTCAAGGTGCAGAAAGTGCTGGTGGCGCCGGCCCAGGACATCGCGCACGAGTACTACCTCGGGGGCGTGCTCGACCGCCAGGAAGGGCTGCCGCTCCTGATGGTCTCCCGGGAGGGAGGCATCGACATCGAAGAGGTGGCCCGCACCAAGCCGGCCGCCATCCATCGGCGTCATTTCGATCCGGTCGGCGGGCTCCACGGCTTCGAGGCGCGCGGCCTGGCCTACGCCATCGAGTCCGACCCGAAGACGGCAGGGCAGATTGCCGCCATCCTCCAGAAGCTGGCGCGCGCGTTCGTGGCGGTCGACGCATCGCTGGCCGAGATCAACCCCCTGATCCTCACGCGGGGCGGGGACGTGGTGGCCCTCGACGCCAAGATCAACCTGGACGACAACGCCCTTTTCCGGCACCCCGAGCTGGCCGCGCTTCGCGACCTTTCGGCGGAGCTTCCCGAAGAGGATGTGGCGCGCAAGCAGGGTCTCTCCTACATCAAGCTCGACGGCAACATCGGATGCGTGGTCAACGGCGCCGGTCTGGCCATGGCGACCATGGATCTGGTCAAGCACTCCGGCGGGATGCCGGCCAACTTCCTCGACATCGGCGGATCCTCCGATCCGGAGAAGGTGGTCACCGCGATCCGCATCATCACCGCAGATCGCAATGTGCGCTCGATCCTCTTCAACATCTTCGGCGGGATCACGCGCTGCGACGACGTGGCCAAGGGGCTCAAGGAGGCGGTCACCCGCACCGGGGTCAAGCTCCCGATCGTGATCCGGCTGACCGGCACGAACGAGGCCGAGGCCCGCGAGATTCTGAAGGGGACGCCCGGGTTGACCTCGGCCGAGTCGATGGACGAGGCGGTCCGGCTCGCGGTCGAGTTGGCGGTCTGAAGGGAGGTGCCGGCATGAGCATTCTGATCGACGAAAGGACGAAGCTGGTGGTGCAGGGGATCACCGGACGGGACGGCTCCTTCCACGCACGGGCCATGAAGGCGTACGGAACCAACGTGGTGGCCGGTGTGACGCCGGGCAAGGGAGGCGGATCCCTCGACGGCATCCCGATCTTCAACACGGTGCGCGAAGCGGTCGCGGAGACCGGGGCGAACGCCTCCGTCATCTACGTCCCGCCGGCCGCCGCTCCCGACGCCATCCTTGAGGCGGCCGACGCCGGGGTCGGCCTGGTGGTGGCGGTGACCGAAGGCATCCCGACCCTCGACATGGTTCCGGTGATCCGCGAGCTCCGGGCCCGCGGCTGCCGGCTGGTTGGGCCCAACTGCCCGGGCCTGATCTCGCCCGGCAAGGCCAAGGTCGGCATCATGCCGGGAGACATCCATCGTCTCGGGCCGGTCGGGGTCGTGTCGCGAAGCGGAACCCTCACGTACGAGATGGTTCACCAGCTCACGAAGAACGGGATCGGACAATCGACCTGCATCGGGATCGGCGGAGACCCGATCGTCGGCACGACCTTCATGGACGTGCTGCCGCTCTTCCAGGCCGACCCCGAGACCAAGGCGGTCGTCATGATCGGCGAGATCGGAGGCACCGCCGAGGAAGAGGCGGCCGCCTACATCCGGGAGAAGATGACCAAGCCGGTGGTCGGATTCATCGCCGGACAGACCGCTCCTCCGGGCAAGCGCATGGGCCATGCGGGCGCCATCATCGCGGGGGGCAAGGGCACCGCGGCGGAGAAGATGCAGGCCCTGGGCGCGGCCGGGATTCCGGTGGCCATGATCCCATCCGAGGTGGGGCCGCTGATCCGGCGCGCGCTCAATCTGTCCTGAGCCCGGAGCGCCGGTTCGGATAGGCTGGCCGGGGGGCCGGATGTTCGGGACGTGCGGCGTCCTGTGCCGGCCCCGGCGCGGTGGGGCCGCGGGTTCGGCAAGGAAGGAGGCAGGATTGGATCGGACACTCATGATGATCAAGCCCGACGCGGTGGAGCGGCGGCTCATCGGCCGGATCCTGGAACGCGTGGAATCGGCCGGGCTGAGCGTCGCTCGACTGCGGATGGCGCGCCTCACCGAGGCTGAGGCCCGGGCCTTCTATCGGGTGCACGAGGGAAAGCCGTTTCTCGATTCCCTGGTCGCCTTCATGTCCTCCGGCCCCGTGGTCGTCCTGGTGGTCGAGGGGGAGAACGCCGTCCGCCGCCTCATGGACCTGATCGGTCCGACCGATCCGGCCAAGGCCGAACCCGGCACGATCCGCCGGGACTTCGGACTGTCCATCGAGAAGAACTCCGTTCATCGTTCCGATTCGACGGAGACCGCCGAGAGCGAGATCGCGTTCTTCAAGCTCGGGCTGGAGCTTCGAAGCTGAAGCGCGGAGGAGACTCCAGTGAACCCATCCGGGCCCTTCGTGCTGTCGCTGCACGACCTCGAAGAGGGGGAGACGCACCTGGAGATGGTCGGAACCGGTTCCGACCTGGAACTCTCGCGGGACGAGCTGGCGCTGTCCCAGCCGGTCGTGCTGCGCGCCAAGGTCTTCCGGGCCGCCTACCATGTGGAGGTCCAGGGGACCCTCCTGACGACCGCGGATCTGGTCTGTGATCGCTGTCTCGAACCGATCCGGCGCGCGCTCGAGATCCCGTTTCGGGTATTCTCCGAGCGGCAGGAGACCCGGGACCACCGGACCAGACAGGAAATGCGTGAAGAGGATCCCGGGATCGTCTACCATGATGGGCAGTTTGTGGTTCTGACCGACGAAGTGAGACAGGAGCTTCTGGTGGAGAAGCCCTGGCACGTCGTCTGCCGGCCGGACTGCCTGGGGCTCTGCCCGCGCTGCGGAGGCAACCGCAACGTGAGCGGCTGCACCTGTCCGGATCGCCGGGATCAGGACAGCCCCGACGCGGAACGCATGGACTCGAAACCAAGAATTGAGTCGGAGTAGGAACCATGGTCACCCATAGCCCCCTCCACAGAACCGGACGAGCGGGACTACCGCATCCGGCTCCCACCTTGGGTCATCACGCCCAGGCGCTGATTGGGCCAGGGTTGACAGATCCGGGGAATTGGGAGCCATTGAGTCACCAAGCGTTTCCATCGGACGACCGTGAGCCGCGTCGTCTGACTTCGGCGGCGGAGACTCCGCCCCCATCGCCAGGACACCGCGTTGCGGAAGGCCGAGAGGGCCGGTCCGTTTCGAGGCACCCCGTAATAGCGGTAGTGCCCGAGCAGGACCGTCCGCAGGTAGGCTCCTTGGTCCGGGACGGGGTCGTGCAGTCGCCTCCGGAGTTCGCTGCCGATCTCCTTGAGCTTCGCCTGCCACCGCTTGCGCATCGTCTGCCGCAGCACCGTGAACTTCCCCCGCCGGGTCTTCCCGCAATGTGCGTGAAGCCAAGGAAGTTGAAGGTCGGGGGCTTCCCGTCCCCCCGATCGCGTCGGTTCTTCTCGGCGAAGCGACCGAACTCGATCAGGCGGGTCTTTTCCGGGTGCAGCTCCAGCCCGAACTTTGCGAAGCGTTCGCGCAGCTCGACCAGGAACCGCTCGGCCACGTCTCGATGCTGGAACCCAACCACGAAGTCATCGACAAAACGCACCACGACCACGTCGCCGCGCGCTTGCTTCGTTCTCCATCGCTGGATCCACAGGTCGAGAGCATAGTGCAGGTAGACGTTGGCCAGGAGGGGACTGATCGACCCGCCCTGAACCGTGCCCACCCTCCCGGCGATGCGCTTCCCCTCCTCCAGCACGCCGGCCTTGAGCCACTTCAGGATCAAGCGCACGACCCGCTGGTCCGCGATCCGGTGCTCGATGAATTTCCGCAGCCATCCATGGTCGAGGGTATCGAAGAACGACCGGATGTCGGCGTCGAGCACCCAGCTCACCTTCTTCCGTTCGATCCCGACCGTGAGTGCATCCAGCGCTTGATGCGGGCTGCGTCCCGGTCGGGAACCATAGGAAAATCCGAGGAAGTCGATTTCGTAGATGGCGTTCAACACCTCGACCACCGCACGCTGGACGATCTTGTCCTCCAGCGTCGGAACTCCGAGCGGCCGCTGCCGCCCGTCGGTCTTGGGGATGTACGCTCGCCGAACCGGCTTCGCCCGATACGCTCCTCGCTTCAGCCTTTCGGAAAGGTCTCGGAGGTTCTCTTCCAAGTTTTCCCCGTAGTGCTGCCAGGTCTCGCCGTCGATTCCTGCCGCCGCGTTCTTCTTCAGGGCGAAGTAGCCCGCGCGCAGTCGATCCACGTCGTAGACATGGTGCAGGAGCGTGGTGAACCGCTGTTTCCTGTCCTTTCTTGCCGCCTGTCGTACCCGCTCCAGTCCGCTGGGCACGCACTCCCGGCTCTGTGTCCGGTGCGTGTCGGCTTCGAGCGAGTTCCCCTTGGCCCGACCCCTTCCCTCCATCACCTCCGCCACCGGTCGCCCGGCACCGTTCGGCGACTTCCCCGGTACTACGGGTCGGTCCGACCTCCCACCTTCGTCCATCATCGGCGTGCGCCTTTCGGCTTCCCGATGCGGTCTGGGCATACCCTGCTTCCAGACGAGGGCGGGATCTCCCGGTTCCCATGCAAGGTGACTCCGAACGTGCTCAGGGCCTCTGACCGCGCGGGGTCCCTCGGCGTCTCGCCATGGCGACGCCCAGGGTGTGGCCTTCCGCTAACCTCCACAGCGTCGGCACCCCGAAGTGATTCATGGATTACGCGGCTCAATACCCGGCCCGCCCGTACCCCTGTCAACGCTTCACTCCCGGCCTCGCGGCCGACAGCGCATGACTCGGGGCCATCGTGGGTGGCTGGCCCTTCGATGTATGACTCTTTCATTCACTTCACCTCGCCGGTTTGACCGGCGCACGGAGGCACCATGGCCCTGCCCAAGAGGCGACACTCGAGCGCACGGCGGGACAAGCGCAAGGCGAACTGGAAACTGGCGGCCCCGCCCGCTTCGAAGTGCTCCAACTGCGGAGCCGTCAAGCGCCCCCATTACGTCTGCCCGCAGTGCGGCTACTATCGGGACGAGGAGTTCGTGGTCGTCGAGAGCTGAGGCGCCGGCCCGTCCGAGCGCAGCTCGAGTCATGCGAAGGCATCTTGAGGCAGACACGAGGCCGTCTTGGACCGCTTGGGGCCTGGTGAGGGCGGCTTGACCGATCTCGTTCGCCGCAGGCGAGTGGCCGTCGACGCCATGGGGGGAGACACCGGTCCCGCGGTGATCGTGGCCGGAGCCGTTGAGGCCGCGCGCCGCTACTTTGACACCACCCAGGTCGTCCTGGTCGGCGACGAAAGCGAGATCCGCCGCCATCTGGACCGGACCGTCGAGGAGGAGCTCGGCGTCGAAGTCGTCCACACCAGCCAGACCATCGATATGGGGGAGTCCGCGACCAGCGTCTACCGCCAGCGGCAGGATGCCTCCGTGGTCGTGGCCACCCGGTTGCTCGGAGCCGGGAAGGTGGACGCCTTGGTTTCCGCGGGCAACACCGGAGCGGTCGTGACCTCGAGCCTGCTCGAGCTCGGGCGGGTCAAAGGGGTGGCGCGTCCGGCCATCGCCAGCCTGGTGCCGACTCCCACGGGACACACGGTGCTCCTGGACGTGGGCGCGAACTCCGACACCAAGCCGCTCCATCTGTTCCAGTTCGCGATCATGGGAAGGATCTACGCCCAGTATGTGTTCGACGTGGCCGATCCGCGCGTCGGGCTGCTCAACATCGGCGAGGAGAGCAGCAAGGGCTCGGAAGTGGCCCAGCAGGCCAACAAGATCCTGGAAGCGAGCCGGGCCAACCTTCACTTCATCGGCAACGTGGAAGGTCGCGACATCCTCCGCGGCACGGCGGACGTGGTCGTCTGCGACGGGTTCACCGGCAACGTGATCATCAAGTTCGCGGAGAGCGTGGTCTGGATGGCGGTCGAGTCGGCGCGCCGCGAGCTGGCCAACAATCTGAAGTTCAAGTTCGGGGCTCTGCTGCTGAAACCGGTGCTGCATCGGTTGCGAAACCGGCTGAATTACGAGGAATATGGGGGGGCGCCGCTGCTCGGTGTGAACGGGGTAGTCGTGATCGGCCATGGCCGGTCCTCGGCCAAGGCGATCATGAACGCGATCCGCGTGGCTGACAAAGGTGCCCGGGAACGGATCGACCAGAAAATCAGAGAGGAACTGGCCCGTGAACAGGGAAGCGAAGAGGCAGCTGGTTAGGGAGGTTCGCTTCGTCTCGACCGGTCGGTATGCCAATGAGAACCGGATCCTCACGAACCAGGATCTCGAGAGGATGGTCGACACCTCGGACGAGTGGATCACGACTCGGACCGGGATCAAGGAACGGCGGATGGCCGAGCCGGAGCAGGCGGCCTCCGATCTGGCCTATCCGGCCGGCAAGCAGGCGATGGAGCGCGCCGGGGTCCGGCCCGAAGATCTCGACGCCATCATCGTCGCCACCGTGACCGGCGATCACTGGTTCCCGTCCACCGCCTGCCTCCTGCAGGCGCGTTTCGGTGCCGTCAACGCCTACTGCATGGACGTCATGGCGGGCTGCTCCGGATTCCTCTATGCCACCCAGACCGCGCGCGGTCTCATCGCTTCCGGTTTCGCCGACACGGTGCTGGTGATCGGCGTCGAAGTGCTGACCCGCATCACCGACTGGCAGGATCGCAGCACCTGCATCCTCTTCGGCGACGCCGCCGCGGCCGCGATCTTGAAGCCCGGGGACGAAGACCACCGGATCCTCGGCCTCAGGCTCGGCGCGGACGGCACCAACTCTTCCCTGATCGAGCTGCCCGCCGGCGGGACGCGGATGCCGATCACTCCGGAGGTGCTGGCAGGGCGCCTGAACTACATCCGCATGAAGGGCAACGAGGTCTTCAAGCTCGGCGTCCGGGGGATGGAGGAGGTCGCGAGGCAGGTGCTGGATGAAACCGGTTACACACCGGCCGATCTCAAGCTCCTGATCCCGCACCAGGCGAATCTGCGAATCATCGAAGCCACCGCGAAGCGGCTCGAGGTTCCGCCGGAAAAAGTCTATTGCAACATCCAAAAATACGGCAATACTTCGTCCGCATCCGTCCCGCTGGCCCTGGACGAAGCGCTGGTCGAGGGGCGCGTCGTCGAGGGCGATCTCGTGCTCATGGTGGTGTTCGGCGCGGGTCTGACCTGGGGCGCGGGACTGATCCGCTGGTGAGGTCCCAGCAGGGGGCCGGCGGCGCGGAATCGACGGCCCTCGATCTGGAGGCGACGGAGGCGCTTCACCCACCGGGCCGACTCGTCGGGGACGACGCCGGCGAACCGAAGGAGCCGGTTTCGCCCGCGGCCATGGTGGTCACGCCGTGAGGCGGCGGTGGCATGGAAGGAGGACCGATTGAAGACGGCCTTGCTGTTCCCCGGACAGGGATCGCAGTTCGTCGGCATGGGCCGGGACCTCTACGAGCGCCATCCTGAGGCCCGGGCGACCTTCGACGAGGCCTGCGAGATCCTGGGTGTGGATCTGAAGCGCATCTGCTTCGAGGGGCCGGAGGAGGAGCTCCGGCGCACGCACAACACCCAGCCGGCGATCTTCGTCCACAGCGTGGCGACGCTGCGATCGATGGGCCTCCGGCCGGAGGGCGCGGACTTCCGTGCCGCCGGACACAGCCTGGGCGAGTACAGCGCCTATGTCGCCGCGGGAGCGATCTCGTTCGCGGACGCGCTGCGGCTCGTGCGGAGACGCGGGGAGCTCATGTACCAGGCGGGCCTGGACCGGCCCGGCACCATGGCGGCCATCCTCGGCCTCGAGGGCCGGCGGGTGGCGGAAGTGCTCGAGTCGGTTCCCGGGATCGTCCGGGCCGCCAACTTCAACTCTCCGGGACAGGTCGTGATTTCCGGGGAGGTCGAGGCGGTCGGGTTGGCGGCGCAGCGCTTGAAGGAAGCGGGGGCGCGGAAGACGATCCCGCTCGAGGTGAGCGGGGCGTTTCACTCCCCCTTGATGAAAGGCGCGGCGCGGGGATTGTCCGAGATGCTGTCAGGGACGCCCCTGGCGCGCGCGCGCTGTCCGGTCCTGGCCAACGCCTCCGCGACCGAGGTAGTCGAGCCGGAAGCCATCCGGACCTCACTCGAGGCGCAGCTCCTCTCGCCGGTGCTCTGGGAACAGACGGTCCGCGCCCTCCTGGACTGGGGCGCCGGCCGGTTTGTCGAGATCGGACCGGGCAAGGTGCTCACCGGACTGGTTCGGGCCGCGGACAAGGAGGCGAGCACGCTGGCGATCGGGGACGCCGCGCAGGTCGAGGCCTTCCGAACGGAGGAGGGACGGGAGGCATGATCAACCGGAACGCATTCTCGATCTCGAACCTGCCCGCGGACGGAGAGCCCGCCTTGTCCGGCACGCGTCGACCTGGGAAGCTGGAAGGACGGGTCGCCCTGGTCACGGGGGGGAGCCGGGGGATCGGTCGGTCGGTCGCGCTTCGGCTGGCGGCGGACGGAGCCGATCTCGCGCTGGTCGACCGGACGGGCGAGCCGGAGGGACCGGCGGTGGTGGAGATCCGCGCTCTCGGCCGCCGCTGCCGCCACTTCCGTTGCGACGTGTCCGATCCGGCCCGGGTGCAGGCGTTGGCGGCCGAGGTGCAGGAAGCGCTGGGCCCTGTCTCGATCCTGGTCAACAATGCCGGCGTCACCCGGGACAACTTGTTCCTGCGCCTCGGGACCGAGGAATGGGACACGGTGCTCGGGATCAACCTGAAAGGGGCGTTTCACTGCATCAAGTTCCTCAGCCGCGGTATGCTGAAGGAGCGATGGGGCCGGATCGTAAACATGAGCTCCGTCGTGGGCCAGATGGGAAACAAGGGGCAGGCGAACTACGCCGCCTCCAAGGCCGGCTTGATCGGGCTGACGGTCTCAGTGGCCCGGGAGCTGGCCGAACGGGGGATCACGGTCAACGCCGTGGCTCCGGGGTACATTGACACCGACATGACCGGGATACTGCCGGAGCCGGTTCGCGCCGAGCTTCTCCGGAGCATTCCAGCGGGCCGGATCGGGCATCCCGAGGACGTCGCCGGGATCGTGGCGTTTCTCGCTTCGGACGAGGCGGCCTACATCACCGGCCAGGTCATCCGGGTCGACGGCGGCATGCTCATGGGCTGACGGCCGTGGGTGGTCCTCGCGGGAGGTCCCGGGGGGACCAGGTTCGAGGGGCGACGAAGGGGGGGGATGCCCCCGGAGGAAGGAATCCGATGGACAACTACGAGCAGAAGATCCGGGACATCATCGTCGAACAGCTTGGGGTCACGCCCGAGAAGGTGACGCCGGAGGCGTCGTTCATCGACGACCTGGGTGCCGATTCCCTGGACACGGTCGAGCTGATCATGGCCCTGGAGGAGGCCTTCGAGATCGAGATCCCGGACGAGGACGCGGAGAAGATGGAGAAAGTAGGCGACGCGATCCGCTACCTGAAGGATCATTCTGGAGGCGGCCAAGTAGGGTGCCGCCATCGGCCTGGACCATAAGGAAACCCATGAAGCATAAAGTCGTGATCACCGGGTTGGGCGCGATCACGCCTCTCGGTCTGACTACGCCCCATTTCTGGGGTGGGTTGATCGAAGGGCGTTCCGGCATCGGCCCCGTGACCCGCTTCGACACCACCTCATTCGCGAGCAAGATCGCCGGGGAAGTGCGCGGATTCGATCCCGGCAACTACATGGATCGCAAGGAGGCGAAGAGAACCGATCCGTTCACCCAGTACGCGCTGGCCGCGGCCAAGGAGGCGGTGGAACAGAGCGGCCTGGACACGTCGGAGCAGAACGGAGAGCGGATCGGCTGCATCATCGGTTCGGGCATCGGCGGGACGACCACCTGGGAGGCCCAGCACCGGATCCTGCTCGAAAAGGGGCCCGAGCGCGTCTCCCCTTTCTTCGTCCCCATGATGATCGCGGACATGGCCTCGGGGCAGGTCTCGATCGTCTACGGAACCCGCGGGTCCAACTTCGCCACCGTCTCCGCCTGCGCCTCGGGCGCGCACGCGGTGGGGGAAGGGTTCCGCCTGATCGGGAGCGGCGATCTGGACGCCTGCATCGCCGGTGGAAGCGAAGCTCCGGTCACGCCGCTGGCCATGGCCGGGTTCTGCTCCATGAAGGCCCTGAGCTTCCGCAACGACGATCCCCCCCGGGCGAGCAGGCCCTTCGATCGCGACCGGGATGGCTTCGTGATGGGGGAGGGGGCTGGGGTCGTCATCCTGGAGTCGGAGGCACATGCCCGGGCCCGAGGCGCGACCATTCTCGCCGAGCTGGCGGGTTACGGGAGCACCGCCGACGCCCACCACATCACGGCACCGGCTCCCGTGGGCGAAGGCGCAGCGCGAGCCATGCGGCTCGCGCTGGAATCGGCCGGGGCCCGTCTCGAGGAAGTGGATTACATCAACGCGCATGGAACCTCCACGCCTTTGAACGACAAGTATGAGACGATGGCGATCCACACGGTCTTCGGCGAGCACGCCCACAAGCTGGCGATCAGCTCGACCAAGTCCATGACCGGCCACCTCCTGGGGGCGGCCGGCGCCATCGAGCTGGTGGCGACGATTTTGACCGTGAGAAACGACCTGCTTCCGCCGACCATCAACTATGAGACGCCTGATCCTGAGTGCGACCTGGACTACGTGCCGAACCGTGCTCGCCCGGCGAAGGTCCGATTCACGCTCAGCAATTCCTTGGGCTTCGGCGGACACAATGTGACGCTGGCGGTTCGGAAGTACCCGGCGGAAGACTGAATCGCGGCTTCCGCCGGCGGGCTCGCGCCCGCCTTCGGCAGGAAGAGACATGGGCTGGATCCAGCAGCTATGGCGGCGCCTTCAAGGCGGGCCAAAGCGCCAGGCCGCGGACATTCAAGGCATCCTGGACGCCTTTCAGAGGGAGATCGGGCTCAGGTTCAACGACCAGGCCCTTCTCCGCCAGGCGCTGACCCATCGATCCTTCCTGGGGAGCAACGGAGCCGACCCGCGCCTGTCCAACGAGCGGATCGAGTTCCTCGGCGACGCCGTGCTCGAGCTGGCCGTGATCGAGTTCCTCTATCGCCTGTATCCGGAAGACCGCGAAGGAGCCCTGACGAAGAAGAAGGGGTTGCTCGTTTCCCGGGAGGTGCTGGCCCACTGCGCGGAGCGGATGCGTCTGGGGAACTACATCCTTTTGAGCGACGCCGAGCGGGATTCAGGCGGTCGGGCCCGGGCTTCGATCCTCGCCGACACCTTTGAAGCGGTGGCGGGCTCGATCCATCTCGATCACGGATTGGTCGAGGCCCGACGCTTCGTGCGCGAGCGGCTGCTGGTGCATGCCGACAGCATCCTGAAGGATCAGTCCCTCTCGAATCACAAGAGCCTCCTGCAGGAGCGCGTCCAGGCCCGGTTCAAGACGCATCCTCGCTATCGGGTGGTCACGGAGAGCGGCCCGGACCACATGAAGGTGTTCACCGTGGAGGTCTCGATCCGGGGAATGCTCCTGGGGCGCGGGCAAGGGAACAACAAGAAGGAGGCGGAACAGGCCTCGGCGCAGAACGCCCTCTTCCGCCTCGGCCAGATCGAGCCCGACCTTCCCCCGGCAGAGCCCGCAGCGGCGCACCGCGAGACGCCGCCGGCCGGGACCGGCGGGGATCCAAGCCCATCCCCTTGAGGCGCGTCCCCGGGGAGCCCTTGCGCCTCAAAGCCTGCTCGGACCTGCTTCGTCGGCGCCTCGGAGCCCTTGCGCGCCAAAGCCTGCACGGACCGTGGACGGCCGATCATCCTCCGCGGGAATCGCCGATCGATGCCTCTACAGCTTGAAGTTGGCGCCCAGAAGGAAGCGCTTGTCCGTGGTCTGCTCGATCGTGGTGGCGCCCGACACCGCAGAGGCGCCGAGCCGGGTGAAGCCGCCGGTGATGTAGGCTGCGTCCAGTGACATCGCCGGGTCGACCTGCACGCTCGCGCCGAAAGTGACGTAGCGCCGATCGTGGTCGAACTGCGCGGGCACGGCCTCCCCCGCGAAGACATCGGTGGCGATCATCCGGTAGGCGACCGGCTGGGAGATGAATCCCGCCCTCACGCTGACCGGCGTCTTGGGAATGTCGTACTGGGCTCCGAAGCGCAGATCGACGGTCGATCGGTAGGCGTAGGAATCGCCGGTTCGGATCGACTCGTGGTCTTCCTGGATCTGGGTCCAGTCGGCGAACTGGGCGTCAGCCGAAAGGAGCAGCCCGCGCAGGGCCCCGTGAGGCGCCTGATAGGCGAGCCCGGCCGACAGGCGCGGCGGGAAATAGAACGTCTGCCGGATCCGCTCCGATCCGTAGGGGAAGCTGTCCAGACTGTCGAGGCCACCGTTCACGACGATGCGCGCGCTGTCGCTCTGCGTGCGCTCGAGCGTGATCGACTCCGGCAGGTGCACCACCAGCCCGAATCCGAATCCGGTGTCGGAGTGGAGATAGGCTCCCAGGTCTCCGGTCACTCCGGTGAAGTCGCCGTGCCAGGTGGAGTATTCCTGGTCCGAGTCGAGGCCGTCGGCCGAGCCATAGCTGAACGTCCGGCTGAGGTCGGAGCTGCCGGACAGAACGGTTCCGCTCAGCCCGAGGGAAAGCGTCGGCGTGACCGCCAGGCCGAGGCCGATCCGGTAGGCCCCGACGCTGCCGTTCTCCTCGATGGCCTCCATCTCGTCCTTGACCGGTCCGCCCGAGCCCGAGCGCAAGTAGGACGAGTCCAGCGGGATCTCGCGGTCGTAGGAGAACCCCACGACGAAGGAGCCTCTCCAGGTGGGCACGGGATACGCGATGCCAAACGAGTTGATTCCGCTTTCATCCGCGGTGGAGGAGGTCGGATTTCCGAAGTACCGGTTGTCCTGCTCCAGGGTCGCGTGCGAGAAGGTCCCGCCGATCTGGGTGTTCTGGATCTGGCTCAAGCCAGCCGGATTGTAGCTCAGGGCGGTGTAGTCCCGGGCGACGCCGGTCCACGCGCCCCCCATTCCCATGGCCACGGCCCCTGCTCCGGATTGGGAGACGAGGGGAAGGTCATCGGGAATCTGCGCCTCTGCTCGACCGGTCCAGGCGAGCGCGGCCAGAAGCAGAAACGACGCGGCCGTCCGGATGCTCGCCCCTGGAGCGCCTCGGCGGCTCGCCGCCGGCACCGGAAACGGATGACTCGCTTGGGAACTGCTGGATACCGTCACGGAGATCCTCCTTCAAAACAGAGCGGCGCCGGAGCGGGGACGACGCAACGCTCGCCGGACGCCGTCGAGCGCAAGGGGGAACCCGGAGACCTGCTCTTGCTCAGGCGTCGTCATCGTCTCCTCGGTTCCGCTGCGAGGTTCGCCTCATCGTCCCCAGGCGTGTCGCGACGCATCCCGATCCGGCGGCGATGGTGGCGGGGTGGATGAGTTCGAGTTGTTGGAATCGTCGTTCGTGCTCGCATCGACGCCGGTAGCAGGGGTGGGAGTGGTTCCCGAGCCCACCGGCGGGACGGTCGAGGCGCCGGAATTGCGGTTCCAGGCGCCGCGTCCGCTCGACGCGGGTGCCGGAGACGGCGTGGCCGATCCCGGCGCCGCGTGCCACCAGGAATCATCCCAGTACGACCACGGCTGGACGAAGAAGACGTGGGGAACGACTCCGTAGGGCGTGAACGCCAAGTAGTACGGGTCGGTCCACTGGTCGTAGACTGTGGAGTCCGGCGGGGTCCCCAGGTCGGACTGATCCGACGCATCAGGCAGGCTCGGAGGGCGAAGCAACACGGTGTAGCAGCCGGTCCCGGCCACGACGATGAAAGCGGCAAGACAGAAGATGACCGCGAAGCGCGACATGCCCGACCTCCCTGTCACCGGCTCCGCCGGCGCGGAGCCGTTTGTCGGACGCGAGTGCCAAATCCGCCGGGTCGAGAGCCGAAGAGGGCCGGTTCGGTCCTTCCCGCGGCTCACGAACTTCCTGACTCGGCTTCTTTCGACCGCAGCGTTGTCTTTTACCGTATACACGGCAGAGGCGGCGGCGTTCCCTGTTCCGGAGTTTACGCAGGTACTGCCGCAAGCAGGAGTATTTCCGCCGGACACGAGCGGGATCCGCGCCGCCCACGGCATCGTTCCGGCCAACGGAGCCGGTTCCGGACTGGAAGCGTTCCTGGCGGGTACGCTTCTGGAGGAGCAGGGACGCCACCGGGAGGCCATCGCGGAGTTCCGGAAGGCGCGGGCGGCCGACTCGACGGACGTCGCGGCCCCGGTGGCGATCGCTCGCGCCTACGCGGAAATCGACCGCCCGGATTCGGCGGAGGCCTGGATCCGCGCGTCTCTTGGTCTCTCGCCCCGGAACCTCGAGGCGCTGGTCCTGGCGGGATCCATCGACGAAGGGCTGGGACGCCTCGACAGCGCGCGAGTGGAGTACCAACGGGCGCTTCAGGTTTCGCCCGACGATCCGGGCGCGTTCATGAATCTGCTGTCCCTCCTGCAGAGGCAGGGGCGCGGGCAGGAGGCCCTCGATCTCATCGAGCAATCCCGCTCGCCTCTGCTGGAGACGCCTCCGCTCGACTTCCGGAAGGCGCAGATCCAGGCATCTCTGGAGAAGTATCCCGAAGCGATCGAGTCCCTGGCACAGGTCTTGAAGCGGGAGCCGGATTTTCCGGATGCCGTGGCGCTGCTCCATCTCGCTCTGGCCAGATCGGCCGACCCGGTCTCGGCGGTGCCCGTCCTGGAGGAGATTCTCAGCGAGCAACCCCAGATGGACCGCGTCCGCGTGGAGCTGGCGCAGATCCTGATGTCCTCCGATCGCTGGAAGGACGCCATACCGCATCTGCAGTTCCTCTGGCAGGAGCATCCCAAGGACGAGATCATCGCCGCGCACCTCGGCGCGCTTCTGCTCCGGGCGGATCGGAACGCCGAAGCGCAGGCCGCTCTCGAATCCGCGGCCGGCCTCAAGCCCGATGATCCCGAGCCGCTCCGCCTGCTCTGGCAGGTCGCGTCTCAGTCGAATCGCGATCAGGATGCCCTGGGCCTGGCGAACCGGCTGGTCGGCCTGGAGCCTCGGGATGCCCGCAGCCGCACGATGCGCGCCCTGAGCCTGGCGAAGTTGGGACATGCGCCGGAGGCGCTGGCCGCGGCCGACTCCGCCCTGGGGTTGGATCCGGGAGACAACGAAGCGGCCGTCCTGGCCTCGGGCATATTGAGTCGCCGGAAAGACTACGACGCGGCGGCGCGGCGCGTGCGGACCGTCATCCAGGCGCATCCGGACGACCGGCCCATGGAGTTCCGCCTGGGAGCGATCCTGGAAGAAGCCGGCCAGATCGACTCGTCTCTGGCGGTTTTCAACCGGATGCTGGCGGTGGACCCGGACGATGCGATCGCTCTCAATTTCGCCGGCTATATGTGCATCGAACGCGGAATCCGGATGGACGAAGCCATGGATCGCGTTCGAAGGGCTCTCAAGTTGCAGCCGGACAACCCAGCATTTCTTGACAGTTACGGATGGGGCCTCTATCGCACGGGGAAGGCGGCCGAGGCGCTCGATCCGCTGAGCCGGGCCGCCTCGATCGACCCCGAGAATCCCGAGATCCTCAAGCACCTGGGCCGCGTCCAGGCCGAGGCCGGCCACAAGGACGCGGCGGCCGACACCTATCGGCGCGCGCTTCGCCTGACGCCGGGGGACCAGGAGCTTCAGGGATGGCAGCGGGAGCTGGAGCCGCTCACCGAGCCGCATCCCGATGCATCCAAATAAAGGCAGGGGTTCGGGAACCCTTTCACCCCGACAGGGTTTCACCCGATGATGCCATAAGGGAGAAGATATGCAGGTGAGTGACGAAAAACGGGCGACACCGCTCATATCGGGGCTTCCGGACGAGGTCCTGATGGAACACGTCGTGAGGGGCTCGGAGGCGGCGTTCGCCACTCTGGTGGATCGCTACAAGGGCCGCGTCATCAACGTCGTCTGCCGGTTCATCAACGACCGGGATCGCGCCCAGGAGATCGCCCAGGAGGTGTTTCTCCGCGTCTTTGTGCACCGCGAACGCTATCGTCCGAACGGCAAGTTCAGCACGTGGATCTACACGATCGCGGTGAACCTCGCGAAGAACGAGATCCGGCGCCGGGTGCGATCCGCGGAATCGTCAGCCTGGACGCGCTTCTGGAGGTGGCGGGCGACTCCAGCAAGTTCGTGGCCGACCCCGGCCCGCGCCCCGATCGCCGGCTGCGGCAGAGAGAGATCGAGGAGTGGGTGCAGAAGGGTCTGTCCGAGCTTCCGGAGAAGTACCGCGAGGTCATCATCCTGAGAGACTTTCAGCAGCTTTCCTACGAAGAGATCGAAGAGGTCTTGGGCATTCCGGGGGGGACGGTCCGTTCCCGGATCAATCGGGCCAGGGCATCGTTGCAGGAACGCCTGGGGGCCCTGGTGGAAGGTGGCATCGATGAATTGTAGGCAGGCGCGGGCTTTGTTCTCGAACCGCATCGACCATGAGCTGGCGACCCGGGACACCCAGCGTCTCGAGCGCCATGTGGCCGTGTGTCGTGAGTGCCAGGCCAAGTGGGAGTCCTTCGAGCTGACCGTCCGGATGGTCCGCACGTTGCCCCAGGCCGCTCCCGACGCCTCGTTCGTCGGCCAGGTGCTTGACCGCGTGCGGGGCTACGAGGCGGAGAACCGCGCCCGGGAGCGCGAGGCCCGGATCGGGATCCTCGACCGGATCCGGGACGGGCTGGAGGGCGCCCTCTGGCGGCGCCTGCAGCTTCCGGTCCAGCTTGCCGGAGCCGCGGCGTTCGGGCTGTTGGCGGGCTTTGTCGTCACGCAGACCCATCTGTTGTCCGGGAGGGTTCCGATGACGATGACCGCCGCCATCCAGGGCTCCGTTCCGTTCTCCTCAGCGAGCGCCGTGGCCGGCGTCGTCCAGTCGCGCCGA
Organism: Candidatus Eiseniibacteriota bacterium; assembly: GCA_963833505.1. Classification (GTDB taxonomy): domain Bacteria; phylum Eisenbacteria; class RBG-16-71-46; order CAIMUX01; family CAIMUX01; genus CAWHYG01. The sequence goes on from CAWHYG010000007.1 coordinate 233,445, forward strand.
CCGTTCGACGACCTCGTCGGGACCATTGCGGAAAGGCAGGGATCCGGAAACTCCGACTCGGCTGCCGCCGTCCGGTCGCCGTCTTCGGACGCCGCGTCCGGTGTGCTGCAGGGGTCCGGGGCGGAGCGCCAGGTGAGCTTGAGTGCCGATGGCCGCCCTCAAATCACCTTCTAGAGCCCGCCGACCAGACCCGCAGGTATCCGTCTTCGAGGGGGCGCCGGCCGGCTCGAGAGCCAGGCTGAGCGTCCCCGTTCTCTTGCTGGCTCTCCTCGTCGCTCCGGCGCTGCGCGTCGCAGCGGCCTCGGGACCGCCCGGCTATCCTCCGGTCGCCGACGCTCTGGCCCGCCTCAGCCGCGACCTGGAGCCGTCGGTCGTCCAGATCATCTCCTTCCGGCCGATCGGACCGTCCCCGCGAGACCTGGAGGGCGCCGGAAGCGTGTCGAGATTGGAACCGTCGCGCGAAACGCTCTGGGCCTCCGGAGTGGTCTTGGACGAGCAGGGGACGATTCTCACCTGCGCCGAAACCGCCCAGCCGGGTGACAGCCTCGAAATCCGCACCGCGGCGGGCCGGCGGTTCGGGGCTCGTTTCCTCGCGCTCGACGCTCCGCTGGGAGTGAGCCTGATCCAGGCGTCCGGCGCGGAAGGGCTGGCGCCGATCCGCCTGAGCGGTCCGGCGCCTTTCCGGAGAGGCTCGTCCGTGCTGGTGCTTCACTACGTGGCCGAGGGCCAGGAGCCCGTGCTCAAGCTCGGCGCGATGACCGCCCCGCCCGCCGGTCCGGGAGACCAGAACACGCACCTGAGACTGGCCCTGGCCGACTGCCACGGCGCGTGCGGAGGCGCGGTCGTCGATGCCGACGGCCACTTCTGCGGGATCGTGGTGGACATCCAGGCGGAAGCCGAGGCCCAGGGCGGCCAGGGCGAAGTCAGACAGCCGGCGGATCTGCTTGAATACGACGACGTGGGCGTTCTCTGCGCGGGGATGTTCCCGGATCTGGCCGCGCGTCTGGAGAACCAGGCCGAGCGGCGGTTCGGTTATCTGGGGGTGCAGGCCCGGGTGGGGGACGAGTTGAGCCGGGAGCCGGATCCGGCGGACTCCACTCGCGGGCCGATCTTCGTCAGCCGCGTGTTCCCGGGCAGCCCGGCCGAGGTCGCCGGATTCCTGCCAGGGGATCAGATTCTCGCCATCGACGGGCGGGAGGTCTCCGGGCGCGCCCAGGTGATCCGGCAGCTAGCCGAGACGCCTCCCGGCAGCGAGATCCAGGTCAAGCTGCTTCGAAGAGGGGTTCCCCTTACGCTGTATCCCCGGGTCGGGGATCGCTCGTCTCTGGAGTGGATGCAGCGCGAAGACCAGCTCAACCAGATCCGGCAGAGGCGCATCCGGCGCACCATCCAGGAGCTGGAGATCCACCTCCATCAGATCGAAGAGCCGAAGGTGGCGCAACGCTGAGCCGTCCTCCCGGCCTTGACCTCTGCCCGGCCCGATGCTGATGATTCTCCGGTGCCTCGCGACGGGCGATCATGAATAATGCGGGCTGTTCTTCGGAACGTGTTGGACCGCCGCGCCCGGGAACTGGAGCGCGGGGGCGGGAAGAGGCTCGGCGAGCCCACATCGAGAGGTAGGGAACCGGCAGGCACGCCGCTGGGCGTTGCCGGGATGGCGCGGGCGCAACGGCGGCGGAGGCGGCGTGATCGAGATCCAAGTCAACCTGGGTGATCGGAGCTATCCGGTCCGCATCGGCCCCTGGCGGGATTGGGACCTGAGGTCGCTCGCGCGCGGCTGGTCCCGCTCTCCCTGGGTTCTGATCGCCGACCGGCGCGCCTGGGACGTCTGGTCGCGCGACGTCCTGTCCTGTTTCGGATCCGAACAGATCGACGTGCTCGTCGCGGAACTGGACGGCGGGGAACCGGCCAAGTCCCACGATGCGCTTTTCCGGATCTACGACCACCTCGTCCAGCACAACGTCCATCGGGACGGGACCCTCGCCGTGTTCGGCGGGGGAGTGCTGGGCGATCTGGCCGGATTCGCGGCCGCGACCTGGCAGCGCGGAATCCGATTCGTGCAGATTCCGACGACGCTCCTGGCGCAGGTCGATTCCAGCGTCGGCGGAAAGACGGGACTGAACTACGGCCGGACGAAAAACGTGATCGGGACCTTCTATCAACCCGCAGCCGTGCTGATCTCGCCGGAGTGGCTGAACAGCCTGCCTCCCCGTGAGTTTCGGGCCGGGATTGCCGAGGTGATCAAGTGCGCGGTCATCCGGGATCCCGAGCTGCTCCGGATCCTGGAGGATGAGGAACCCGACCGTCTGGCCCGTTCCCTGGTCCTGGAAGAGATCCTGGCGCGCGCGCTCGTCGTCAAGGCCCGGATCGTCGAGCAGGACGAACGCGACCACGGGCTCCGGAACATCCTCAACTTCGGGCACACCATCGGGCACGCCCTCGAGGCGGCCTCCGGATTCACGCAGCTCCTGCACGGCGAAGCCGTCTCCCTGGGCATGGTGGCGGCGCTCCACCTCTCGGTGGACGCGGCCGGGCTTCCGCCCGCCGACCTCTTGCGCATCGAGCGTCTCCTCGCGCGCCACGGCCTCCCGATCCGGGTGGACGGCATCGATCCGGCCTCGGCGCGCGAACGTCTCAAGGTCGACAAGAAGGTTCGAAGCGACGCCCAGGTGTGGGTGTTGACAGAGAGACTGGGCACGGCTACCGTCACGACCCGAGTTCCCGCCGACCAGGTCGACGCGGCGGTGTCCTACATCTTCGAGCGGGGATCCTGATGCCAAGACGCCTCCTCGTACTGCACGGGCCGAATCTGAACCTGCTGGGAGAGCGGGAGCCGCAGATCTACGGAACGCGGACTCTCGAATCCATCAATCAGGATCTCGAATCGGAGGCGGCGAGGCTGGGTTGCGAGCTCGCCGCGTTTCAATCGAATCATGAGGGAGAGCTGATCGATCGCCTGCAGCGGGCCCGGACCGAGGTGGACGGCGTCATTCTGAACCCGGGCGGACTGAGTCACACGAGCGTCAGCCTGAGGGACGCGGTGGCGGCTCTCGGCCTGCCGGTGATCGAGGTCCATCTAAGCAATCCGGCTGCGCGCGAGGCGTTCCGCCGTAGAGACCTGATCGCGCCCGTGTGCTCCGGATTGATCCAGGGACTCGGCCCGACCGGATATCTGGCCGCCCTCTGGGCGCTCAATGCTCTCCTCAAGGGCTGAACGGGGTCTCGTGACCGCCGATCGGCCCGCTTCTTGTCCCAGGCTGATGGCGCTGTCGGAAACGGCGCCGGGGCCCTTTCCGCCCGGGCCGCGGATGACTGGAGAGAGTTCCCATGCATGTCGATGAAATCAGGAGGTTGGTCAAGCTCGTCGAAGAGAGCGATATCGACGAGCTGGAAGTGCGCCGGTGGTGGACCGTCGTTCGGATCCTCAAGCGGGGCTCCAACCACAAGGGAGAGACGCAGGTCGTCCTGGCGCCTCCGGCGCCCCAGGTGGTGCCGGTGGCGGCGACGCCCGCGAAGGAGTCTCCGGCCCAGGCGGTGGCGCCGGCCCCGGCGGCCGCGCCCGCCAAGGCCGAGGCGGCCGCGCCGGAGGAGGGCCTGGTGGAGATCCGATCTCCCATGGTGGGGACCTTCTACCGGGCTCCGAATCCCACGGCGCCGGCCTACGTCGAGGCCGGGTCGAGGGTCGAGATCGGAACGGTCGTCTGCATCGTGGAGGCGATGAAGCTGATGAACGAGATCGAGGCCGAAACCGCCGGGACCGTGGTCAAGATCTCGGTCCAGAACGGCCAGCCGGTCGAGTTCAATCAGGTCCTGTTCCTGATCCGCCCGGCCTGAGCGGACGCGGCGGGGCCTGCAAGGCCGCGCCGCCGGCGAGAAGTCAAGGGGGTCCTCTTCCCGGCGCGCTACGCCGGCGCTCCGACGTTCCGATCGAACGGCGGCCCTTCTGCCGAGGCCGTGCGCCGGCGTTCCGATCGGCAGGCCGCTCTCTTGATGAGGCCGCGCCCCGGCAGGTGTCCGGCGAAAGGATGGCGATGGATTTCCGCCGCGTTCTCGAGATCGTCCTCGATCGGAAGGCGAGCGACCTCCACCTCAAGGTGGGAACCCGGCCGCAGATCCGGGTGGACGGCAGGATCGAGAGCGTCGATGAGCCCCCGCCCACCGTGAAGGAGATGGAAGGCTTCGCCGACATGCTCCTCACGCCGGCCCAGAAGCAGGAGCTGGCGCAGAAGCGGGAGATCGACTTCGCGATCGGAGTTCCCGGCCTGGCTCGATTCCGGGCCAACGTCTACTACCAGCGGGGGACGATGGCGGTCGTGCTCCGGCACGTCCCCCTCGGCGTCCCCGCCTTTGAAGAGCTGAATCTTCCGCCCCAGGTGGAGAAGCTCGCGCTCTCTCCCCGCGGCCTCGTCCTGGTCACGGGCACGGTCGGCAGCGGCAAGTCCACGACGCTGGCTTCGATGATCGATTCGATCAACCGCCGGATCGCGCGCTCCATCATCACGGTGGAAGACCCGGTCGAGTTTCTCCATCGCGACGACAAGTGCGTGATCAGCCAGCGCGAGGTCGGCCTCGACACCTTGAGCTACGCCGACGCGCTCCGGCACATCCTGAGGCAGGATCCCGATGTCATCCTGCTCGGCGAAATCCGGGACCGGGAGACCATGTCGACGGCGCTCATGGCCGCGGACACCGGCCATTCGGTGCTCTCCACCCTGCACACGGTGGACGCAGCCCAGACGGTGAACCGCATTCTCTCGTTCTATCCGCCCCACCAGCACGAGGAGATCCGCTACCTTCTCGCCTCCACGCTGCGGGCGGTGGTGTCGCTGCGGCTGATTCCCAAGGCCGGAGGTTCCGGCCGGGTGCCCGCCGCGGAGATCCTGGTCAACACTCCGACCATCCGGGACTATCTGATGTCCGCGGACAAGACGCATTCGATACGCTCGGCGATCCAGGAGGGTGCCACGCAGTACGGGATGCAGTCCTTCGATCAGTCCTTGATGCGTCTCTATCGGCGCGGTTTGATCACGCAGGAGGAGGCGGTGCGGAACTCGTCGACTCCGACCGAGTTCGAGCTGCGGATCCGGGGCATCCAGGCTTCCAGCGACACGAGCTGGGACGTGTTCGAGGAGGGGCCCGCCGGTCCGATTCCCTCGGAAGAGCCGGGCTCGGCCGGCGGCAGCGAAGAGCGCGCCCCGGTCGCGCGGGAGCCGGCCGCGGGGCCCGGAGGCGTGGTGCGGTATTGAAGCGTTCCGGTCGCGACGCGACCGACGTTCCCACGACCCGGGCGGCGGATCGGTTCCGGGAAGGGGCAGAGCGCAGGAGGCGCATGTTCACGAAGATTCTGGTCGCCAATCGGGGCGAGATCGCGGTGCGGATCATCCGCGCCTGCCAGGAACTGGGCGTGGCCACCGTCGCCGTCTACTCGGACGCGGACCGGGATTCCCTCCACGTGCGCATGGCGGACGAAGGCATCTGCATCGGTCCGGCGCCGAGCCGGGAAAGCTATCTCAACGTGACCCGCGTCATGAGCGCGGCCCAGATCTCCAACGCCGACGCGATCCATCCCGGATACGGGTTCCTGGCGGAGAATCATCAGTTCGCCGAGGCGGTCGAGACTTCCGGCCTGACCTTCATCGGGCCGGCGCCCGAGTCGATCCGCGTCATGGGCGACAAGAGCATCGCCAAGGCGACGATGAAGGCGGCGGGAGTGCCGGTGGTTCCGGGCAGCGAAGGAACCGTCGACGATGTGGCCGTCGCCCTGGTCCTGGCGGAACGCATTGGATACCCCATCATCCTCAAGGCCAAGGACGGCGGCGGCGGAAAGGGCATGCGCGTGGTCTCGGCTCCGGAGGAGCTGGAGCGCCAGTACCAGACGGCGCAGAACGAAGCAGCGGCCGCGTTCGGCAACGGCGCCCTCTACCTGGAGAAGTACCTGCGCGCTCCCCGGCACATCGAGATCCAGCTCGCGGGGGACACGGCCGGACGCGTGGTCCACTTCTTCGAACGGGATTGTTCGATCCAGCGGCGGCATCAGAAGCTGCTCGAAGAGACTCCCAGCCCGGGGCTGAATCTGCAGACGCGCGAGGCCATGGGTCGGGTGGCCTGCGAGGGGGCGGGCGCCATCGGCTACCGGGGCCTGGGCACGATGGAGTTCCTGCTCGACCAGGACGGCTCCTACTACTTCATGGAGATGAACACCCGGCTCCAGGTGGAGCATCCGGTGACGGAAATGGTCACGGGCATCGACCTCGTCAAGTTGCAGATCCGGATCGCCGCGGGCGAGCCGATTCCCTTCGGCCAGTCGGACATCGTGCAGCGGGGACACGCCATCGAATGCCGGATCAACGCGGAATCGCCGCACCAGGGGTTCCGTCCCTGCCCCGGCACCGTGACCGGTTTCCACATCTCGGGAGGCTTCGGCATCCGGCTCGACAGCCATGTCTACGCGGGTTACGCCATCCCGCCGCACTACGACTCCATGATCGCGAAGCTCATCGCTCACGGGCGCGACCGGGAAGAGGCCGTCGCCCGGATGTCGCGGGCTCTCCGGGAGTCGGTCATCGAGGGCATCGACACCACTATTCCCTACCATCGGGCGATCCTGTCCGACCCGGACTTCCTGGCCGGCCGGTTCGACACCCGTTTCGTCGAGCTGCATAAACTGACATCCGAGCGCGAAGGCGGCGCCGGCGCGTCCGCGCCTCGATCCGAGGCCCAGGCGGCGCCGCGGGCCTCCGGAACGGCATGAACCCCACCCGGAGCGGATCCAGGATCCGCGCCGGCCCGGAGTTGAACGCACCATGAAGATTGAGCTTCTGTTGACCGGCGGGGAGGTTCCTGATTTCCACGCCAAGGGGAGGCGCATCGTGCTGGTGGACGTGCTGCGCGCCGGCACCAGCCTGGCGGTCGCCCTCGAATCCGGCGCCGAACGCATCGTGCCCGCGGAGTCGGTTGAAGCGGCCAAGAAGCTGCTGGCGCTGCTGGATCGAAAGAGCACGCTTCTGGCGGGGGAGATGGACGGAGCCAAGCTTCCGGGCTTCGACCTGGGCAACTCGCCCGGCGAGTTCCGCGACGCCCAGATCGCGGGCAAGACCATCGTCTTCAGCTCCAGCGATGGAGCGCCGCTCATGGCGCGGATGTGGGACGCGGCCGAGATGCCCCTGCTTTCGTTCGTGAACATCCAGGCCGTGACCGACTATCTGCTGGCCATGGAGGAGACCGACCTCTCGGTGATCTGCGCGGGCCGGGAAGGCCGCTTCAGCATGGAGGATGCGGTCTGCGCCGGCATGCTCTGCGAGCGGCTCGCCGGGAAGTCGTCGGATCTCGAGACCAATGACGCGGGCCGGGCCGCCCTGTTGCTCTACCGGGCCCGCGCCGCCGATCTGACCGAAGTGCTGCGGACCTGCTCGAGCGGGCTTTTCCTCAAGAGCCTGGGGCTGGAGGCGGATCTGGACGAGGCCGCCCGCGTCGACTCGATCCGGCTGGTGCCGGTGGTTCGCGAGGGACGGATCACGGCGATTCGCCCGCCCTGGCCGGCGCCCGCCGTGGACCCGCCGGTCAGTGGGTCACCTTCCAGAAGAGCAGCCCGCCGATAGCTCCGAAGACCAGATTCCCGAGCCAGGCCGCCAGCATCGGGGGAAGATCCCCGTTGTACCCCAGCGCCTGGCCGACTCGGATGAAGGAGAAGTAGGCGAACCCCACCGAGACGCTGATGCCGAATCCCAGCGCCAGGTTGCCGCCCCGGACCACCCGGAGGGACAGGGCGGTCCCGAGCAGGACCATGATCAGGTTGGCCAGGGGGAACGAGGCGCGGAGATGGAAGTTCGTCATGTGCTTCTGAACGCCCCCGCCGCTTTCCCGCACCCGCCGCGCGAAGGCGAGCAGGTTCTTCATGCTCATGTGAAAGGGATCCTCGTTCAAGCGGGCGAAGTCTCCCGGCACCTCCGCCAGCGAGCTGTTGCCGTAGTACTGGAAGTGGAGGACGGTCTCGGAGGAATCGCGGAAGGACCGGTCGTAGCCGCGAAAGAAGCGCCAGGTCCCTTGCAGGTACTCGGCCGACTCCGCGTCGATCCTCCGGCGGATCTCCGGCCGTTGGATGAACTGGAGGGAGACGCCGCGAAGGGCCTGGGCTCCCGCGTCGTAGTACTGGGCCACGTAGAAGCGCCTCTGGGCGCCCAGGAACCGGACCTCGGTCTGGCTCTCGCGGTCGGCGTCGGACTGCTTTCGGATCTCCTCGGAGAGAATGCGCTGCTGTCGCGCGTAGCTCGACGGACCGATGGCTTCGTTCATGACGTACTGGCCGATCGAGACCAGGAGGGCGGTCAGGAGCAGCGGCCGGGCCAGGCGCCATGGGCTTTCTCCCGCTCCCTGCATGGCGGTGACCTCGTTGTTCTTCCGGAGCGCGCTCAATCCCAAGAGGGCGCCGAGCAGAAGCGCCAGGGGCAGCACCTCGGTCAGGGTGGTGGGCAGCCCGTTGCCGTAGTAGCGGAGGACCATGAGAGGCGTGGCGTGGTTGTCCACGAAGACGTCGAGCTTCTCGAAGAGGTCGACGATGATGAACAGGCCGACGAAGCTGACCAGCCCGAGGAGGGAGTAGCCCAGGAACTCCCGGAGCAGGTATCGGTCGAGGATTCTCACGCCGATCCTTCCGCCGCCGCCCCGTCTCATATCGACCGGGCCCGCGCGCGGCGGGCCGGCTGGCCCGAAGTGATGGCCCGGGCCGTCAGGTAGAGACCGAGGAGGCCGAGGACGATGTTCGGAAGCCACATCGCCAGCCAGGGGGAGATGATCAGGCGGTCGGCCAGTTGCTCGCCTCCGACCAGGCAAAGGTAGTAGAACAGGAAGAAGACCACGCTGAAGAACGCCGCCGCCATCCCTCCGCGCCGGGCCATGGTTCCGAGCGGGGCGCCCACGAGAACGAACACGATGCAGGCGACCGGAATCGAGAGCTTCTTCTGGATCTCGACCCGGTAGCTGCTGATCTGGCGTTTGACCGAGCTGATCTCGTCCATTCTGGGATCGGATCTTCTCGGCCTCGAGCTTCTGCTCCGACGTCCAGCTCGGGGGAGCGCCGGAAGGCACGGCGGGAGCACGGTGGCGGAGGGCGCCGAGCAGGACGGCCGCTTGGAGGAGGGGAACGGGATAGACCCGATTCAGGTCGGCCAGGCTCTTGACCGGAAGTTTCGTCATCTCCTGCCGGATGAGCGTGTCCTGCCGCGCCTGCTCGGTCCGGAGCGTGCGCACGGCGGCCTCCATGGCCGGGATCGACATCTCCCGCTGGCCGCGCTGATGTTCCATCGTGGTCCGGAACTGATCGGTCGGGTCGCTGATGTTGAGGGTCTGGGCGTCGAAACGGAGCCGCCGATACTCGCCCGTCGTCGAGGTCGGATCGGCCTCGTGGATCTCGCCGTCCACGAGGTCCAGCGTGAGCGAGTTCGTGTCCGCGCGGAACCGGAGCGTACCGGTGCGCGCCAGGATGGTCCTCGGCGAGATCGGATGGGTTCTCCCGTCCAGGATGAGCACATCCCGCATCGCTCCGGTGGCGTCGTCCAGGTGGCCGATCCAGAGGTCGTACCCCCGGAAGTCGGTGATCATCACCCCCTCGCGGATCTGGGCGGTCGGGTGCTTCCGGGAGACGTCGCTCAAGGTCTGCGAGTATCCGTAGTTCATGTCGGGCAGGATGTAGTTGTTGAAGAGCGCCAGCACCCCGGCCACAATCACGGAAGCTGCAAGCGCCGGGCGCAGCACGGTCATGAGGTGGACGCCGCTGGCCCGGATCGCGATGATCTCGTTGTCCTGGCTAAGGCGGCCGAAGGTCATCAGGACGGAGACCAGGACTCCGCAAGGCACGGAGAGGGCGACCATCCAGCCGAGGGCCAGGACGAAGAGCTTGAGGACGATCCAGGCGCCGACGCCCTTGACGATGAGGAGCTCCAGAAGGTCCAGGAGCATGTCGATCGTCAGGAGAAAGGTCACGAAGCCGAACCCGATGAAGAACGGCCCGACCAGGGATCGGGCCACATAGCGTTTCAGGATCATCCGTGCCTTTTTTCCATCTTCGGGGGCCCGGCGCCCCCCCGATGCCGCCCGAGACGGGCGACCTCCCTGTTCGAACCCCTCAGCATCATACCCGCTCCCGGCCGAACTTGTCCCGGTCCCAGGAGTATAAGCGGGTAGTACGGGGAGACCGCGAGGTTCGAAATCTCGCCGCTGGAATGCGGCGCCCTGGAGTGTCTTGAAGCGACGATCCGGAATGATCCGGCGCCGAAGCTCCGGAGTCTGCGCCCTCTTCCTGCTCCTTCTGTTCGCGGCGGGGCCAACCGGTCCCCGGAGAACTGGAGCGGAGTCGGAGTTTGCCGTGCCCGGCGGCGCGGCCGCTCATCCGGCGGACGGGGCGGGAGCTCCCGCATCCGATCCGGGGCGGGGTGCGGATGAGACGCAGCCTGATTCCGCCAAGGTCGCGCCTCCGGACACCCTGCCCGCGCCTCGCGCCAGGCCGATTCCCCCGGTCTCGAACTCCGCGGCTCGGCCGGATTCCGCGCGGTCGGTGGGTCCGGACACGCTGCCGGCGTCCCATCCCACGCCGGCTCCGCAGGCGGCCACGACCGCGGCTCGGCCGGATTCCGCGCGGTCGGTGGGTCCGGACACGCTGCCGGCGTCCTATCCCACGCCGGCTCCGCAGGCGGCCACGACCGCGGCTCGGCCGGATTCCGCGCGGTCGGCGCGTCCGGACACGCTGCCGCCTTCCAATCCGGCGCCGGCTCCGCAGGCGGCCACGGCCGCCGCTCGAGCCGATTCCTTCCGGGTGGCCCTGCCCGACACCCTGCCGATCCCAGCCCCGGTGGAGGAGATCACCTCCTCCGACACCAGCCGAGCCGGCCTACCTGTTGAGAATCCAGCGCAACCGGACACCTCCAAGGGCCGCGGGACCAAAGCGGCTCCGGTGGCGGCTGCGGGAGTCCTGGCTGCCGCGCTCGCCGCCGGCGATACGGCGGCCGTCCGCCAGGCGTTCGCGCAATTTCCGTTCTGGGTTCCGCCCCCGGGACTGTGCCCGAGTCAACAGGCGTTTCTCTTTCGGGTCGTCTCCGAGGAGCGGTGGGCCGACGTCATCCGGACCGGAGGGTTTCTCAAGCCTGAGATCCAGATGCGTGAAGACAGCCTGACCGCGCGGCTCATCATCCCGGAGGCGCCTCGCCTGAGCCTTGCCGACCAGGTGACCCAGCAGGCGTCACCCCACGCCGACGACGGCGCGATCGAGCTCACGCGGACGGTCCGGGACACGCCGGTGGAGCCTCCGGTTCGAATGACCCAGGCCGAATACCTGTCGCGTCTGACCCAGACGCAGTTCCGGCAGTTCTGGAAGGAGACGGTGGATCAGAGCCTCCGGAACAACGCGACCCAGGAAAACGGCCGGAAAGGGCTGCTCCGATTCGATCTGCCCGTCCAGCTTCCCTCGCAGCTTCAGACCATCTTCGGGGCCGGCAATCCCGATCTGTCCTGGCGCGGAAGCGAGAAGATGTCGTTCGGCGGCACTTCCATCTGGCATCCCAATCTGATTGCCAACGAAATCGCCGCCAAGGAGTCGAAGTTCCCCCAGCTCGAGATGAAGCAGGACCTGAACTTCTCCCTCACCGGCACGATCGGGGACAAGGTCTCGGTGGACCTCGATCAGGCGACCGACACGGCCACGCCGCTCGCGAACAAGATCAAGATCCGCTACAAGGGATACGACGACGAGGTCGTCCAGAAGATCGATCTCGGCAACACCAGCCTGAGCCTGCCGGGCACGCAGTACGCCACCTACAGCGGAAACGTCGAAGGCCTGTTCGGAATCAACGCCCTGTCGCGCCTGGGCCCGGTCGACGTCACGACCATCCTCTCGAAGCAGGAGGGGCAGAACGAGTCGAAGACGGTGAGCGCCGCGGCCGAAACGAAGACGATCCAGATCAACGACATGGACTACATCGCGGGGAAGTACTTCTTCCTGCGCACTCCGAACGGTTGTCCCTGGCAGCTCGACCAGAACTCGCTCAGCGTCTTCCTCGACGACAAGAACGGATCCAACGACGTGCAGCAGGGAGCGATTCCGGGGAAAGCGACCCTGGACGGCAACTCCGCCGACGGCGGCCACAGCTATCCGGGCATGTTCTACCGGCTCCAGCCGGGACCGCCTCCCGACGGCCAGTACGAGATCCAGAATGACGTCTACACCGGCCAGCCGGTGCTGATCCTGAATGACGCACTGAACGACCGGTACGCCCTCGCCGTGACCTACGCCGGCTGGTATCTCGACGCCAACCTCCACCCCGACCAGGGCAGCCCGATCCACGTCGGTCAGATCGCGGCGGACACGCTGCGGCTCGAGTTGCTCCGTCCTTCCGTCTCCGATCTCTCGACCAATCGGAGGCAGGGAACCTGGGGCCCGCTGGCCAACCTGGAGCTTCGCAACATGTACGATCTCCAGGCTCGAGGGATCCTGAAAGCCGGGTTCCAGCTTCACATCCGGTTGAAGAGCTCAAGCGGCGGAGTCGTCGAGCCCGACCGGATCGGGCAGACCACCTTCCTGCAGATGACGGCTCTCGACCTGTCCAAGCAGACCGACACCGGTTACTCGCCCGGCCGCGACGACCTGGTCGACGACCAGTTCATCAGCTATCAAAACGGGATTCTCCACTTCCCGGACCTTCGACCCTTCGATCCCGACTCGTCCGACCTGGGGTTGCCTCCGGTACGCTGCAACGGTTTCGCCTACGCCCGCTATGGTCCGGCCAGCCCGGCCGATCCGACCGATTGGGTGAACTCGACCCTCCGGACCTATGACACCCAGACGGCCTACCGCCCCAGGGTGCTGCCGATGTCGCCCGACTCGGCCAGCCTGTTCCGGGCGCCCGCCATCTATGACAACGTGATCCGCCAGGACACCGACAGCCGCTACTACCTGGAGATCACCTACAGCAGTCCGGTCAGCAAGATCGATCTCGGCGCCGTCGGGATCCTGGCGGGCAGCGAAACGGTGACGGCGGGGGCGAGGACCCTGGTGCGGGACCGCGACTATCGGATCGACTACGACGTCGGGGAGGTCGAGATCCTTCCGGCCGCCGGCATCACCGAGTCGGACCAGATCCACGTGACCTACTCCTATCTGCCGTTCGCCGGCACGGGCGGACAGAAGACGCTGTTCGGCACCGCCGCCTCCTATGCGCCCGAGCAGGGCAATCTGTCCTTGTCGACCGCCTGGCTCTTCCAGAGCCAGGGCGGCGTTTCCGGCATCGAAGGGAACCGGCCCCGCCTGGGCCAGGAGCCGTCCCGCACGCTGGTGGGAGAGGTGGCCGGAACGTACAAGACCGACTCCAGGCTGATCACGAAGCTCATCGACGACATTCCGGGAGTGGACACGCGCCTCCCGACCAAGATCGACCTGGCGGTCGGAGCCGGCATCTCCGTGCCGAACCCGAACACGAAGAACGTCCTTTACATCGACGACTTCGATGGAGTGAAGGACGACACGCCGCTCAGCATGAACCGGCTGTCCTGGCGATGGAGCTCCATCCCGGGATCGGACCTGACCGGCGCCGCCCTCCAGACGAAGGCGAATCGACATGGGGAGCTGTGGTGGTACTCCCCGCGCAACATCGTGCATGAGAGGGATCTCCAGCCGACGCTGGACCAGCAGGAGGGCGAGAACAGCCACCAGGTCATGATGCTGCAGTTCTATCCGCACGTTCCGGACACGGACAGTCCCGACAGTTCCTGGGCCGGGCTCACCACGCCGATCTCGGTCACCGGCCAGGACTTCTCTCGCGCCCAGTTCCTCGACATCTGGGTCAACGACTTCATCCAGTGGCCCGACGTCCTGCACCGGCGCCGCGGCAAGCTGCACATCGACCTGGGCAAGGTGAGCGAAGACGCCATGTGGTACAAGAACGACCCGTCCGCTCCGGCTGACCAGTGGAAGGTCGTGCTCCCGAATGGAAAGCTCGACACCGAGGACGCCAACCGGGACGGCAAGCTCGACCAGACGGAGGACGTTGGTCTGGACGGCATCAAGCACGGCGATCCGGGGGCCGATCCCAACGACGTCTATCAGTACGATGACAGCGCCCCGGAGTCCGACCAGAAGTACGCGCACGTCAACGGGACCGAGGGCAACCAGATTCTCGACACCGAGGACCTGGACGGCGACGGCCAGCTCGAGACCCAGAACTCCTACTTCGAAATCACCGTGGATCTGGGGGACTCGACCCTGTGGCAGACCGACGTCTACCGCGACTATCCGGGCTACCGTGGCAAGCTCGATTCGTCCAACGGCTGGCGCCGGATCCGCATCCCCCTGCAGGTGGACACCCTGGTCCATCCGGTGTACGACTTCGCCGCCGGTCCTCCGGTCTGGGCCAAGATCTTTCACGCGCGCCTCTGGGTCTCCGGGCTCTCGGCTCCGACCCAGATCGAGCTGGGCGGCATCGACATCACCGGCAATCGGTGGTTCCAGAGCCAGATCGCCGACTTGAGGGGCCGCCTGCTGCCCGACAGCGCCCTGGCGCCGGGGGAGAGCTTCTTCATCGGGACGGTGAACAACAAGGACGACGCGTCCATCTATCAGTCGCCGGTGACGATCCAGAAGGACGCCAACAACATCCCCGAGCAGGAGCAGTCCATCACGCTGAACCTCACCGAGTTCCAGCCCGGGCACGCGGCCACCATCTACCGGACGTATCCGGACCGCCAGGACTACACCTTGTACAACGACATGCAGTACTACGTGAGCGGATACAACCAGGGGAGCTCCAATCTGGTCTGCGGGGTGCGGCTCTGCCGGGACGCGGTCTCCGATTCGGCCAACTATTACGAGTATCAGATCCCGGTGAAGTCCGAATGGCAGCTCGTCGACATCAATCTGGCCGCCCTGAGCCGGCTGCAGCTTTTGCGTCCCGACACGGTCAGCGGCATGGTGGCGCAGGATCTCGGTAACGGCGTCCGCATGATCCGGCGGGGAGCGCCCTCGTTGAACAGCGTCCAGAGGATCAGCTTCGTCGTGTACAACACGGGGAGCTTCCCGGTGACCCAGGGGAGCGTCTGGATCGACGAGCTGCGTCTGACCGACGTCAAGAAGGACGTGGGGCTCGCGGCCCGCATGCACCTGGGGGCGGATCTCGGCGGCCTGGCCCGTCTGGACCTGAGCTACCAGCGCACGGGGGCCGACTTCCTCACGGTGGGAGCGGATCGCGGCAGCGGCACCACGACGACGACCTGGGGTTTCGCCGGGTCGAGCGACAACCTGTTCGGATTCGGCGACCGTCTGGGCCTGAACCTGCCGGTCCACGTGACCTACAACGACACGCGGGCCGTGCCGAAGTTCCGCCCGAACAGCGACCTCATCCTGGACACGCCCCGGACCGGCGACATCTCGGTGACCAACAGCGAGGAGTTTTCGTTCACCGCCCAGCGGAAGCAGTCCCCGGAGTGGTGGAGCCGGTATCTGCTCGAGCCCTTCTCCTTGAGCGGGCGCGTGAATCGGTCGCTCGATCTCGAGCCCACCAGCCAGGACACCTCGGTGACCCGGAGCGGCTCGGTGGCCTGGAACTTCTCTCTCGAGCAATGGGGGGACATCGGGCTGAGCCAGAAGATGAAACTCCGCCTGATCCCCACCATGCTGTCCGCCACGGTGACCGGCGCGACCACGCAGGACCGGCGCTATTACCGGAGCGACGTCAATTCGGACTACGCGCCTCAGCCCAGCCAGGACCTGACCTCCGCTGGCCTCGCCTTGTCTGCGGCTGCCCGGCCCTTGACGCCGGTGACCTATCGCATCGACAGCACGCGCGATCTCATGCTCCACGAGGGGGAGATGAAGCTGTTCGGCATGAACCTGGGGGAGGAGACGGCGCGCCACCACCAGCTCAGCGCTTCAACCGACATTCCAATCCTGAGACAGATCCTGTCCCCGAGGGTGTCCTGGTCGGGCAACTCCGGTCTGGCCGCCGCCATCCAGACCTCGGTGCTGCCGGGGGAACCCGCGCGGCAGCTCTCCTTCAACAACTCGCGAACGACGGACTGGGGGGGACGCCTCTCGCTGCCCGATCTGTTCCACGGCCTGACCACCTTCGGGCGCCGTCGCGCCGCCCAGGACACAACCGGCGGAAAGGGGTCGCGGGCCAATGGAGCTTCACCGCTCCCCGGGTCTCTGGCTCCGAACGCGCCCCCGCCCGCGCCTTCCGGACGGTTTCCTTCGCCCGGCCGGTTGTCGAATCCAGAGCCGGGCGGCGCGCCGGACTCGAATCCTGGTTCTCGTTTCTCGAACCCGCCGTCGGGCGGCCCATCGTTCTCGAACCCGATGCCTGGCGCGGACCAGAATCCGACCTCGAACCCGGCTACGAATCCGGAAACGAGCCCGGCCACGAACCCGACGACCAACCCGCCCACGAATCCGGCAACGAGCCCGGCTACCAACCCCGCGACGAACCTGGCAACAGGCCCGGCCACGAATCCGGCAACGAGCCCGGCCACGAACCCGACGACGAATCCCCCAACGAACCCAGCGCCCGCCACGAACCAGAGGTCACCGGTCTCGGGTCCGGATTTGCCGATCGCCCCGGAATCCCCACCGGTGCCTCCGGGGCTTCCGTATCAGCCGCCGGAGCCCGAGCCCGCCCAGCCCGGGGCGGAGGGCACCCCGCCAAGTGGCGGGACCGCCCAGCCGTCTCCCTCGGCGCAACCGGGAAATGAGGCCGCTCAGTCGCCCGCCGGCGCAACCCAGAACCCGGCGCCGGGAACGAAACCACCGCCGTCGCCTCACGCCGGGTCCCTGGCCCGCCAGCTGGGCGTGAGCTTCATGTCCCTCGGCGCCATCGAGATCTCCTACGGTCTCAGCACCCAGACGAGCTACTCGAGCCAGAAAGGGGAGCCGAGTCTCTTCTACCAGCTTGCGTTCGTGAACAGTCCGGGGCCGGGCGCTCAGGCGCTGAGTCGCGCCACCGCCACCGAGACCAACTCGCAAACCCTCGACCTGAGCACCAACCTCAAGCTTCCCCGGGCGATCAATGTTGCGCCGCGGTACTCCCGTTCGACCGGTCAAACGGCCACGAACGGACTCACGACGATGACCAACGACCTCAAGTGGCCCGATCTCGACATCAGCTGGGGCAATCTGTACCAGGCGATCGGATTGGGCAGATGGTTCCAGGGCTTCCAGGCGAACACCCACTACAGCAAGGAGAGGCGGATCCAGGGTTCGACCGACTACCCGGAGACGAACCTGACCTCGGGCTATTCTCCGCTGCTCAACGTCAACGCCACGTTCAAATCGGGCGTGACCGCCACCCTGAATTCCAGCTACACCTCCACCTCCGACCTGCTTACGGGCGCGGGCGAGGCCGGCGGGTACGAAACCGAAAACGACACGGACCACCTGCAATGGACGATCACCTTCAAAAAGACCTTGAACCTGACGAAGAAGATCGCCGTGCCGATGACCAAGGAAGTCAA
Source organism: Candidatus Eiseniibacteriota bacterium (assembly GCA_963833505.1). Taxonomy (GTDB): domain Bacteria; phylum Eisenbacteria; class RBG-16-71-46; order CAIMUX01; family CAIMUX01; genus CAWHYG01. The sequence goes on from CAWHYG010000007.1 coordinate 250,929, forward strand.
GACGGTGCAGACGAGGGTCGATCTCAACGCGAGCCTCGACTACATCGCCGACAAGCGGGAAACCCGAGCCTCCGGCCAGCCTCCGGTGGTGACCGACAACCGCGCGAGCGTCAAGTTCGAAGCCGGCCTGGGCTATCAGTTCACCCAACGGATCAACGGAACCGGGTCGCTCAACTTCGGCAAGGACGTCGACAAGAAGAACGACGCCAATTCCGTGAATCAGCTCGGACTCGTCTTCACCGTCACCTTCTCGCTGGACTGACAGCCCGATCCTCGCCCGACTGACGGTCCGTTCCGTCGGCGACTCCATCCTCCGATCGGCGATGGCCTGCCGGCCCTTTGCGCGCCTACCGGATCCGGCCCTCCGCGAACCGACGCGTGGGCCGAGGGTTCGAAACCGCCCCTTCGGAACGGCCGGGTCTCCGTCTGAGGTGGCCGTTCCCATCCGGCAGCCCCACGGGCCATGCCTCGAGGCTGAGCTATAGACATGATTGGCGGGCGCGAACGGTTCTGGCATACTGAGGAAGATGTTCCGTCCCGAACTGGCTCCCGGAAACTCCGGCGGGCCGGGGAGGTCGCAGCGACTCACATCTGCGGGGGATACCTGGTGGCCTAGGTTTTCCCATGGAGTCAGAACCGACGGCTGGGGCCGTTGAGGAGCCTGCCGCCCCGTTTGATTTGGACGGGGGGCAGGGGGTCACTCTGCCCTTGCCACGGTGTCCGACCCTGTGTACGGTGAGACTGCGTGGACGGACGTCCACGTTTTTGTTTGAGCGGAGGTGTCTCTCCGGGGAGACTGGGGTGAGGCAGGCGGAATTAGCCGAGCTGGTTCGACCTCTGCTCAATGAGGAGAAGTGTGAGCTGGTCGAGTGCTCGGTGTCGCGGACGGCGCACGGCCAGACCTTCCGCGTCTCAATCGATCGGGAGGGAGGAGTGCCCATTGAGGCCTGCGCGCATGTCAGCCGGAAGATGGCCTTGCTCCTCGACGCCAATCCGCTTCTCCGAGGCACGTATCAGCTCGAGGTCTCCTCGGCCGGAATGCACCGGCCCATCTGGAGCGTGGAGCACTTCCTGCGGTTTCAAGGGGCGCCGGTCCGGATCGAGCTGGCGGATCCGGCGGCCAATCCCCGCCGCATCCGGGGAACGATCGGTCCGGTGGAAGGAGAGCGGGTCCGGATCCGGCTGGAGGGAAACGGGGGCGAGATCGTGTTGAGCCTGGGCGAAATCGGCCGCGCGCAGCTCAACCTGGACCCCTGGAAGAAGAGGGAAGCGATCGGGCTGGAAGGGACGGATCGGCGAGATCATGGCAATCATGGCGACGACGGACGAAATCCTTGAGGCCTTGCGGCAGATCGCCCGCGAGAAGAGCGTCGATCGGAAACTTCTGATCGAGACCCTGGAAGCGGGCATTCTGAGCGCGGCCAAGAAGCGCTATGCGACCGCGGCCGACGTTCAGGTGGCCTTTGACGACATCACCGGAAGGATCAAGGTCCTGGTCCACAAGAAGGTCGTGCCTGTGGCCATCGACCTGGAAGGGGAGATCGACCTGGAGGAGGCGACCACGCTGATTCCCGGCATCCGGGTCGGCCAGACCATTCCGGTCGAAGTTCCGGTGGCGGAGTTCGGGCGCAACGCCATCCAGGCCGCCAAGCAGGTGCTCGTCCAGCGCGTCCGCGAGGCGGAACGGGACAACGTCTATCAGGAGTTCATCGACCGGAAGGGGCAGGTCGTGTCCGGCACGGTCTCGCAGGTCGATCGCGGCAGCGCCATCGTCAAGATCGGCAAGACCGAAGGCATCATTCCGCCCCGCGAGCTCATGTACCGGGATCGCTTCAAGATCGGCGACCCCGTGCGGGCCCTGCTCCTGGACGTCGATCGGAACCAGAAGGGGCCGATGCTGGTCCTCTCGCGCACCAACCCCGAGTTCGTGCGCCGGCTCTTCGAGAACGAGGTGCCGGAGATTTTCGAGCGGGTCGTGGAGATCCGCGAGATCGCCCGCGAACCAGGGTCGCGGACCAAGATCACGGTGATCTCGCACGACGACCGCGTGGATCCCGTGGGCGCCTGCGTCGGAATGAAGGGCTCGCGGGTCCAGTCCATCGTGCGCGAGCTGGGGGGCGAGCGGATCGACATCGTTTCCTGGAGCCCCGATCCCAAGATCCTGGTCAGCCGCGCGCTGTCGCCCGCCCGGGTGCTGGACGTCCAGATCCACGCCGAAGAGAAGCGGGTCACGGTCATCGTGTCGGACGATCAGCTCAGCGTGGCGATCGGCAAGGGCGGGCAGAACGCCCGTCTGGCCTCCAAGCTGACCGGCTACGGCATCGACCTCAAGAGCCAGTCCCAGGTCGAGCTGGCCGGCGGCGGCGGACCCGCGATCGAGCTGGAAGATCTGAGCAAGGAGCTGGGACCGCGCCTGGTCGAGCGCCTGATCAAGGCGGGCAAGGAGACGTTGCAGGACGTCCTCGGGACCTCCGCCGAGGACTTGATGGAAATCCCCGGGATCGGCGAGAAGACTGCGGGCCGCCTGCTGGCGCTGGCGCGCCAGATCCTGGACGAGCGGGCGGCGGGAGCCGGTCGGGAAGGCGAATCGGAGTCGGCCCAAGGCCCCGAAGAGGGCGCGGAGACGGCGCCGAGCGCGGCCGCCAGCGCCGAGACGCCCGAAGAGCCCGCGGAGGGAACGGATCTGGAGGCTGCGGCCCCGTCCGGCGGGGAGTCGGCGGAACCGGCGCCGGAGAGCGGGTCGGAGGCTGAGCCGGGAGGGCGTCCGCCGGCGGACGAGACGGGGGAGGAACGGGAGTGAAAGTCCGCGTCTTTCAGCTGGCTAGAGAGCTGAAGATCTCCAGCGACGCCCTGGTCAACATCATCACCTCGCTGGGAGCCGAGGTGAAGAGCCACATGTCGGCGGTGGAGGACGACCTGGTGGTCCGCATCCGCGCCAAGATCGCGGAGGAACGGGCCGCGGTCAAACGCGAGACCGAGAAGAAGGCGCACATCCAGGAGGAGATCCACAAGAAGGTCGAGGAGGTCCGGCCCCGGCCCGCGCCGTCTCCGGTGTCGGCCGTCGCCCCGGCGGCGCCGGTCGCGCGAGCGGCCTCACCGGTTGCGCCCGCGGCTCCCCCTTCCTCTCCGGCGCCGAAACCGGCTCCGGCCTGGCGGCCGCCTCCATCCGGACGCCCCGCGCCCTTTGCGCCCTCGCAGCCTCCCCCGGGCGAGTCGATCCGCGCGGTCGGTCGAGGACGACCGGAGCGCGGAAAGAAGAAGAAGCGTCAGGTCGACGAGCAGCTCATCCGCGAGAACGTGCGCCGCACCCTGGCGACCATGGAAGCCGGACGCCGGCGCGGGCATCGCCGCCGCCGAGCCGAGGACACGGGCGAGGTCGAGGAGAGCAGGGCCCTCCGCATCCACGAGTTCGCCACCGTGGCGGAGCTGGCTTCGACCATGGAGGTCAAGCCGGCCGAGGTCATCGCGACCTGTCTTTCCCTCGGCATCATCGCCAACATCAATCGCCGGCTGGACAAGGACGCCATCACGGCGATCATGGATGAGTTCGGGTACGAGCCCGAGTTCACGCTCGAGTTCGGCGCCGCCATCCTGGCCAGGGAAGCCGAAGAGGAAGAGGGCGAATTCGAGGCGAAGCCGCGGGCGCCGATCGTCACCGTCATGGGGCACGTCGATCACGGCAAGACGAGCCTCCTGGACTACATCCGGAAGACCCGCGTCATCGACCAGGAATCGGGCGGGATCACCCAGCACATCGGGGCCTATCTGGTCCATCTGCCGCAGGGAGATATCTGCTTCCTGGACACGCCGGGACACGAGGCCTTCACCGCCATGCGCGCCCGCGGCGCCCAGGTCACGGACATCGTCGTCCTCGTGGTCGCGGCCGACGATCGGGTCATGCCGCAGACCGTCGAGGCGATCAATCACGCCAAGGCCGCGGGCGTTCCGATCGTCGTCGCCATCAACAAGATCGATCTGCCGAGCGCCAATCCCGATCGGATCAAGAAGGAGCTGGCCGACCTGGGCGTGCTGGTCGAGGCGTGGGGCGGCAAGACCGTCTCGGTGGAGATCTCGGCCAAGCATGGCACCAACGTCGACAAGCTGCTGGAGATGATCCTCCTGGTGGCGGAGATGCTCGAGCTGAAGGCCGAGCCGGGCCGCCGGGGCCGCGGGGTCGTCATCGAGGCGCGCCGCGAAGCGGGTCGAGGAATCGCCGCCACGGTGTTGATCCAGAACGGCACCGTGACGATCGGCCAGCCGTTCGTCTGCGGAGGCCAGTATGGGAAGATCCGGGCCATGGTCGACGAGCGCGGCGGAAGGCTCAAGACGGGCCGTCCCTCCACGCCGGTCGAGATTCTCGGATGGTCCGGCGTGCCCCAGGCCGGCGACGTCTTCACCATCGTGAAGAGCGAGGCGGAGGCGCGCGAGATCGCCAGCCGCCGGTCGCAGATCGCCCGAGAGCACGAGCACCGGCTCTCGCGCCAGGCCACCTCGCTGGTTTCGATCCAGGATCGGATCCAGCGCGGGGAGCTCCACGAGCTCAACCTGGTCCTGAAGACGGACGTGGGCGGCTCGCTCGAGGTGCTGCGGGACAGCCTGCAGAAGCTGAGCACGGAGGAGGTCAAGGTCCGCATCATCCACGAAGGGGTGGGCCTGATCAACGAATCGGACATCCTGCTGGCCGTGGCGTCGGGGGCGATCATCATCGGCTTCCACACGCGGCCCGACGCCAAGGCGCATCAGGCCGCCATCAGCGAGGGCGTCGACGTCCGCCTCTACACCGTGATCTACGAGGTGGAAAAGGACGTGAAGGATGCGATGGCCGGCCTCCTGGCTCCGGAGAAGATCGACCGGATCCAGGGATCGGCGGAGATCCGCAAGGTCTTCCACGTCACCAAGGTCGGGGCCATCGCCGGCAGCTTCGTGGTCTCCGGAACGGTCCACCGGGGCGACCGCGTGCGCCTGTTCCGCGGCGCGGACAAGATCTGGGACGGGCGGATCGGATCCCTCAAGCGCTTGAAGGACGACGCGCGCGAAGTCACCGCCGGATTCGAGTGCGGCATCGGGCTCGAGGGCTTCGACGACATCAAGGAAGGCGACGTGATCGAGGCCTACCAGGTGGAAGAGGTGGCCCGGAAGATGGAATGACGCCGCGGCGGCGGGGCGGCGGTGGTGCCGCGGGCGAACGCCCGGCCGGAGAACGCGGATGTACTATGGAGTCGCGCGGCTCGAGTTCTTCATCGGCCAGAGCCGCTCCCTCAAGGACAAGCGGGCCGTCCTGAATCGGCTCAAGGCGCGGCTCGAGAATCGCTTCCGGATCGCCGTGGCGGAAGTCGACTACCAGGACCTCTGGCAGCGCTGCGCTCTCGGGGTCGCGCTCGTCGCCCAGGGCGCGGAGTCGGCCCGGAACGGCCTTCAGGCGGTCCGCCGCGAGGCGGAAGCGGACCTCAGGATCGAGATCATCGACTTCCGCGTCCGGGTTGAGCCCTTCGAGGACGGTCACTTCGAGGAATGAGATGAAGGGAGTCCGGATCGAGCGGATGGCCGAGGAGCTGCGGGCGCTCATCTCCGAAATCCTCCAGAACCGGGTCTCCGATCCGCGGCTCGGTCTCGTCGTGGTGACCCGGGTCGAGCCGTCCCGGGACATGGCGCACGCCCGCGTCTACGTGTCCTTCCTGGGGGATGAAAAGACGCAGGAAGCCAGTCTTCACGTGCTGGCGCATGCCGGAGGATTCGTCCGCCATGAGTTGGCGCGCCGCGCTCATCTCCGGCACGTCCCCGAGCTGGTGTTTCAGGCCGACCCCGGGATCCGCTACAGTTTCCGACTTCAGCAGACCCTGAAGGAGCTGGGCCTCTCCGGCGAGGCCGGAGGCGAAGAGGAGCAGCCGGAGACCGGAGGCGGGCCGGTGGAGCCGCCGGAGACCGGAAGCGGGCCGGTGGAGCAGCCGGAGACCGGAAGCGGTCCGGTGTCGCCCCCGCCGGCCGATCCGGATTCCGGAGGCGATGAGGAGCCATGAACGCTGCGATCGACGCCGGGCTCGAGGCCGGGTTCGTCCTCAACATCCGGAAGGAGATTCCCTGGACCAGCCACGACGCGGTCGCCCGCGTGCGGCGGATTCTCGGGATCCGCGCGGTCGGCCATTGCGGAAGCCTGGATCCCCTGGCCGACGGCGTGCTGGTGGTGGGCGTGGGAAGGGGCACGAAGCTCGCCTCGCACATCATGGAGCTGCCCAAGGTCTATCGCGGGACCATGATCCTCGGCCGCCGCACCTCCACGGGCGATGCCGGTGGCGCGATCCTCGAAGAACGCGCGGCTCCGGCCCTGGATCAGGAACAGCTCCGCAGCGTGGCCGCGGAGTTGGAGGGGCCCGGGATGCAGAAGCCGCCGATGGTGTCGGCCGTCAAGCAAGACGGCCGCCGGCTCTACGAGCTGGCGCGGAAAGGCATCCAGGTCGAACGGCCTGCGCGCTCGATCACGATCCATCGCTTCGAGATCGCAGGGTTCGACCCTCCGCGTGTCGATTTCGAGCTGGGGTGCAGCCGGGGCACCTACGTGCGAACCCTCGTCGAGGAGTTCGCCGGGCGCCTCGGGACGATCGCCTCCGTGGAGTGCCTGACCCGGACCCGCGTGGGGCATTTCGCGATCGAGGATAGCTGCCGGATCACTTCGCCGCCCTGCTCGGAGGCGGCGGGCCTGAGGGAAAGGGCCATCGCGCCGGCGGAGGCGTTGAAGCATCTTCCCGCGGCGAGAGTCGATCCCCACTGGGTCCGCAAGCTGCGGCAGGGACTGGCGCCGCCCTGGAGATGGCTCTCGCTCGATTCACCACCGGCGCCCGGTTCCACGCTGCGGCTGCTGGGGCCCGGAAGCGAGGCCCGGCCGGAGGGAGAGCTCCTGGCCATCGCGACCGTTGAAATGCTGCCGGGGCCGGCGGATCGACCGATCGAGCTGGCCAGCCTGCTCCGGCTGGAGCGCGTCCTCTGAAGGAGGCGCGATCGGCCGTGCGCTCAGGGATCCGCGGAGCCGCCCTGCCAACGGCAGTCGCCACGATCGGCGTCTTCGACGGCGTCCACCGCGGTCACCGGGCTCTGCTCGAGGTGGTGATCGAGCGTGCCCGGTCGCTTGGCGTCCCGTCGGTCGCGATCACCTTCCACCCCCATCCGGTGGCCGTCCTGGCTCCCCCGGGGCGCCGGCATCTTCTGAGCGGACCCCGGCTCAAGCTTCGATGGATCGGCGAGCTGGGTTGCCACGCCGTCTGGGTCCTTCCGTTCTCCCGGGACATGGCGGCACTGGCCCCGGCCGAGTTCCTGGACGGCCTGCTCCACGAGGTCGAGCTGGCCGAGCTGTGGATCGGCTACGATTTCCGCTTCGGCCGCGGGCGGGAAGGCGACGTCGATTTCCTGAGGAGGGCGGGGAAGGCGCGAGGCTTCGGGGTCCAGCAGTTCGGACCGGTGCATGAATCCGGCCGGGTCTTGAGCAGCTCCTGGGTGCGGGAAGCCCTGGCGCGAGGGGACGTGGACGAGGCGCGGGGGATTCTCGGCCACGAGTTCATCCTGGAAGGACCGGTGGGACGCGGTTTCGGAAAGGGAGCGAGGCTGCTGGTACCGACGGCGAACCTGGATCTTCCGGAGGAGCAGTTCCTGCCCGCCTACGGCGTCTACGCGGCCTGGGCCGAGTTCGACGGGCGGCCGCTCCCTGCCGTCATCAGCATCGGAGTCCGCCCGACCCTGTATGAAGACGCGCCGCCGGTCGTGGAGGCGCACCTGATCGACTGGGAAGGGGATCTTCGCGGGAAGACGCTGGCCATCCATTTCGGGATCCGCCTCCGCGAGGAGCGGCGCTATCCCGATATCGACGCTCTCAGGGACGCGATCGCGGCCGACATCGCGGAGGCCAGGTCGTGGCTGGCAGGCCGGGAACCGATGGCGGTCGCGGCGGGCCGATGAGAATCATGGCCGCAATATAAGGCGCGCCTCGTCCAAACAACGCGATTGAATCCGGGCGCAGATCCTGATACGGTGGCGGCTGATTATTGGCGCACACGCAGGGACCGCCGGAGGGTCCGACGGCCGGAGGTGCCGGCCGAGACGAACACGGAGGAAGGTAATGCCTCTTTCAAAGGAAGAGAAGCAGGAGATCATCAGCCGCTACAAGCTCCACGAGCTGGACTCGGGCAGCCCCGAAGTCCAGATCGCGCTCCTGACCGAGAAAATCCGTCACCTGACCGAGCATTTCAAGAAACACACCACCGATCATCACTCCCGCCGCGGACTTCTCCGGATGGTGGGGCGGCGCCGGAAGCTGCTCGATTACCTGAAGAACACGAAGGTCGAGAGCTACCGGAGCCTGGTCAAGGACCTGGGGCTGCGCCACTGATCGCGGTCTCCGATCCTCCCGCCGCCGTGCTGTTCCCCTGCCGGGGACGGCTCTATCCGGTTGTTTGCACATTTGACCAAGTCCGAACGGGAGAACTCTAAAATGGAACACACTTTCAGCCTCGAACTGGGGGGCCGTACGCTCAGCATCGAAGTCGGACGCCTCGCCAAGCAGGCCTCCGGCTCCGCGCTCGTGCGCTACGGAGACACGGTCGTCCTGGCCACCGCCGTGGTCAGCAAGCAGGAAACGGAAAGGGACTTCCTTCCACTTCTCGTCGACTACCGGGAAAAGACCTATGCCGCCGGAAGGATCCCCGGTGGTTTTTTCAAGCGCGAGGGGCGGCCCAACGAGAAAGAGGTCCTGTCCTCGCGCCTGATCGACCGCAGCCTGCGCCCGCTCTTCGAGAAGTCGATCCGGTATGAGATCCAGATCTCCGCCGAGGTCCTCTCCTCCGACCAGGAAAACGACGGGGACACCCTGGGATTGATCGGCGCCTCCTGCGCGGCCTGCCTGAGCGACCTGCCTTTCCCCGGCCCGGTCGCGGCGGTCCGGATCGGTCTCGGAGAAAACGGATTCATCCTCAATCCCACCAGCTTCGACCTCGAAGCGAGCCGGATGAACATCGTCGTCGCCGGAACGGATGACTCCATCGTGATGGTCGAGGGAGAAGCCCGCGAGGTGACTGAAGAGCAGCTCGTCGAAGCGTTCCGCTTCGCCCATCCCCGCATCCGGGAGCTGGTCGCCCTCCAGAACGAGATCGTGGCGGCGGCGGGCAGACCCAAGCGCGAGCTGCCCAGGAAGGTCGAGGACGCCGCCCTGGTCGGGGCGGTCACGAGCGGGTGGGCCGCGCGCATCGGCGAGGTCGTCCGCATCGCGAAGAAGGAAGACCGCGAGGCGGCTTTCCTGGCGCTCGAGACCGAGGGTCTGGAGAAGCTGGCCGAGAGTTTCGTGGACAAGGGCGCGGAGATCCGATCCGTCTTCGAGGATCTCGAAAAGTCGCTCATGCGGAAGATGATCCTGGAAGAAGGAATCCGTTCCGACGGCCGCAGCGCCGAGGACATCCGCCCGATCACCTGCGAGGTCGGCGTTCTGCCGCGCACCCACGGCAGCGCGCTCTTCACGCGCGGACAGACGCAGGCCCTGGTCATCACGACCCTTGGAACCTCGGTCGACGAGCAGAAGATCGAGGAGCTGATGGGCCAGTCCTGGAAGACCTTCCTGCTCCATTACAACTTCCCCTCCTACGCGGTGGGGGAGGTCCGGCCGAACCGGGGACCGGGCCGGCGCGAGGTCGGCCACGGGGCGCTGGCCGAGCGCGCCCTCTCCGGCGTCGTTCCCTCGAATGAGCGCTTTCCCTACACCATCCGGATCGTCTCGGACGTGCTGGAGTCCAACGGCAGCTCGTCCATGGCGTCGGTCTGCGGCGCCAGCCTGGCCCTCATGGACGCCGGCGTCCCGATCAAGGCGCCGGTGGCGGGCATCGCCATGGGGCTGATCCAGGAAGGGTCGAAGGTCACCATCCTGTCGGACATCATGGGGGTCGAGGATCACCTCGGCGACATGGACTTCAAGGTCGCGGGGACTTCGGAGGGGATCACCGGCGTCCAGATGGACATCAAGATCAAGGGGCTCGATTTCGAGGTTCTCCGCCGCGCCCTCGGCCAGGCCCGCCGCGGCCGGCTGCACATCCTCGAGATCATGAACCGGACCCTGGCCCAGTCGCGGGAGGAGATCTCCCGCTACGCGCCGAGGATCCTCGTGATCAACATCAACCCGGACAAGATCCGCGACGTCATCGGCCCGGGGGGGAAGACGATCAAGAAGATCACGGAGCAGACCGGGGCCACGATCGACATCGAGGACGACGGCTCCATCAAGGTGGCGTGCGTCGACTCCGAGATGGCGGCCCGCGCCGTCGACATCATCCGGTCGCTGACGGAAGACCCGGAGATCGGCCGCATCTATCGCGGGCGGGTCAAGCGCATCGTGAACTTCGGGGCCTTCGTGGAGATCCTTCCCGGCCGGGATGGTCTGGTCCACATCTCCGAGCTCGAGCCGCACCGGGTGGGGCGGGTCGAGGACGTGATCAAGGAAGGGGAGACCGTGCTGGTGAAGGTGATCGGCGTGGACGAGGAAGGCAAGATCCGGCTGTCCCGCAAGGCCGTCGATCAGGAGACCGGCCAGGCGAGGTAGCGCCTTGGCCGGTGAAGAGACGAGCGGCCGGCGCCCGAGCCCCGTCCGGGGCCGGGCCGCCGCGCGCCTTCTCGGGAAGCTCCGCGGATTCAAGGAGCCGATCCCGATCCGACGCGAGCTGCCCGGCGGTACCGCGCTCTTGATCGAGCCGGTGGACGAGGTTCCTTCGCTTGCCCTCGGAATCTGGGTTCGCGTCGGTTCCCGGGACGAGGAAACGTCCCAGGCCGGAATCACGCACTTCATCGAGCATCTCGGTCTTCAAGGGAAGCCGGCGCCATTCCGGCTACCAGAATGGCCAAGCGGATGGAGGCGCTCGGCGGCCAGATCGACGCCTACACCACCAAGGAAAACACCTGCTTCTACGCGCGCGTCTTCGACGGCCATCGCCGCCAGGCGGTGGACCTCCTGAGCGAGCTGCTTTGCCAGCCGGCCTTCCAGGCCGACCTGATCCCGCGCGAGGTGCGCGTGGTCGAGGAGGAGATCCAGAGCTACGAGGACAATCCCGAGGAGTTCATCCATGATCTCGCGGCCGAAGTGGTCTGGAAGGGACATCCATTGGCGACGCCGATCCTGGGCACGCGGGACGCCCTGCGGGCGCTGAACTCCCGGGTCATCCGGCGCTGGTACCGATCGCGGTACACCGCTTCCAATGTGGTCGTGGCCGCGGCCGGACGGGTCGACCCGGATCACCTCGCCGCCGAGGTCGAGGCCCGCCTCCACCTTCCCGTCGATGCGGCTCCCGACGGGCGGCCGCGCATTCCCCGGTTCACGCCGGAAGTGCGCCACGTGGAGCGGGAGATCAACCAGGCCTCGGTCTGTCTGGTCCGGCGGGCGCCGTCCTATCACGATCGGGACCGCCACGTCGTCTACCTGCTCAACACGATTCTCGGCGCGGGCGCCAGCTCGCGGCTCTATCAGTCCATCCGGGAGGACGAGGGCCTGGCCTACTCCGTCTACTCGTTCATGGATTCCTTCGAGGACACGGGCATGTTCGGGATCTTCCTGGGAGTGAGCCCGGGGCAGATGAAGCGGTCGCTCCGCCTCGTCTGCCGCGAGCTGCGCCGGGTCAAAAGGGACGGAGTCCGGATCTGGGAGCTGGAAAGCGCCAAGGCCCAGGTCTTCGCCGGGCTGTTCATGTCCTACGAGAGCATGTACGAGAGGATCGGCCGCCTGGCCCACAACGAGATTCACTACGGAAAGCAACTTCCTCTCCCGCAGATTGTAGAAACCATCGATGGGATCACCCGGGAAGAGATCCAGGAGGCCGCCGGGAAGCTCCTGGATCCGACCCGTTACAGCCTCGTGACCCTGGGCCCTGCGGGACATCCGCGCCCCGGCCTCGAGGATCTGGAGTTCTGAGAATGCCGGGAATCTCCGCGCCATCGCGAAGGCCCCTCGACCGGGGAGCGCGCGCATGACGGCGATCGTCTGCTCGCCCGTCCGTCCGGGAGCGATCCTGCCCGACCGCATGACGGCCGGCTCGAGCGGATTCGATCTCCATGCCTGCCTCGAGGAGCCCCTGCGCCTCGAGCCGGGACGGTGGGCCCTCGTGCCGACCGGGCTCATCATGGCCATTCCGCCGGGAATGGAAGGAACCGTCCGGGCGCGCAGCGGGCTGGCCCTGAGGCACGGGCTCGGGCTGTTGAACGGTCCCGGCACCATCGATTCGGACTACCGGGGCGAGGTCGGCGTCCTGCTCATGAACTGGGGGCCGAAAGCGGTCGACATCCAGCCGGGCGATCGCGTCGCGCAGATCGTCTTTCAGACCGTTCCGCCGGTCGAGGTGCTGTGGGCGGAGGTCGATCCCGACACCGGCCGCGGAGCCGGGGGATTCGGACACACCGGCAACGAGCCCCGGCGGGTTTTGTGACGCGGTTCCACGGCGGGAGCGGAGGGTCGCCGGGATCCGCCGCTCGAGAGATCTCCCGGAGCCGGCCGGCGGCCGTGCTCGCGGCGGCCGTCCTCGCCCCGATCGCCGGACTCCTCCTGTTCATCAACACCGGCGGCGCGCCGGCAGCCGCCGGCAGCGCGGATGCGGCGAGGGCAGCCGTATCCGGAGCGGCGCCCACCGGCTCGGACTCGACTTTGAATCCGGTCGGGGGCGCGTCCGACGCGAACTCGTCCCAGCTCACGCTTCCGGGAGCGGCTTTGCCGAGCCCGGATCCGGCGTCGGCCACGACGTCGGGCACGGCTGCGTCGGACAGCCTTCCGGGCCGCTCGGCGCCGATCCGGGTGGGGGAGAAGCTGACCTTCTCCATCCGTTGGGGGGTCGTGAAAGCGGGGACGGCCGTGCTCGAGATCCAGGGGATCCGGCGGATCGAAGGCCACGACGCCTACCTCACCGTCTCGACCGCGACTTCGAACGACGTCTTCGACAAGTTCTACCCCGTGCGCGACCGCGTCACCTCGCTGATGGATTGCGACAGCCTGTACAGCCTCTACTTCGAAAAGCATTCGAGGGAAGGCACGTACAAGGCGGATCAGGCCATCCACTTTGACCAGAGGAAGCGGCTCGCCACCTATGAGGACGGCAAGTCCTATCCCGTCGCGCCGGAGACCTTTGACGTGCTCTCCGCCTTCTATCGGGTCCGGACCATGCCGCTCCAGGTCGGCCAGGTGTTCTATCTCGACAGCCACGCCGACCGGAAGAACTATCCGCTGCAGGTGAGGGTCACCGGCAAGGAGGAGGTCGAGACGCCGGCCGGGACCTTCCCCTGTCTCGTGATCGAGCCTACCCTGAGAAGCGGAGCGTTCTTCAAGAACGACGGTCGGCTGACCATTCTGGTTGAGCGACGACGCGCGGCGGATGCCCGTGCAAATGCGGAGCAAGATCCCCGTCGGTGCCATCACGGTCATCCTGACGGAGTTCCAGCGGCCGGAGGGATGATGTCACGATATCCGGAGATTGATCTTTCGCGAATCCGGTCGTATCCCGTGGCCGAGCGTTCCAGCCTGGTCGGCGCGGATGCCCTCTATCGGCCGCCGTCCGACCCGGGCTCGTTCGCCGAATTCTGGAGCTCCCTGCCGGATGTGCTCGCGGCCCGCGACCTGCGCGACCTCGTGGAACGGATTCGGACCGCGCGCCGGCGCGGCGCCGGGGTGCTGGTGATGGCGGGCGCTCACGTGATCAAGACCGGGCTGGCCCCCGGGCTCATCCGGCTCATGGACGAGGGATTGATCACCGGAATCGCCTTGAACGGCGCGGGCGCCATCCACGATCTCGAGCTTGCGTTCTTCGGGCGGACTTCGGAGGACGTCTCCGCCGGACTTCACGAAGGACGTTTCGGGATGGCGCGGGAGACTTCGCTCTGGATCAACCAGTGGACCCGGGAGGCGTCGGAGTGCGAGGAAGGCCTCGGGGAAGGTCTCGGGCGGGCCTTCCACGAGGGCGCCGGGGAAGGCCGGGAACGGAGCCTCCTGGCCGCCGCCTGGCGCCTGGGAATACCGGCCACCGTCCATCTGGCCATCGGCGCGGACATCAACCACCAGCATCCGGAGTTTTCGGGGGCTGCCGCCGGGGACGCGACGGCCCGGGACTTCCGCATCTTCTGCCAGGTGGTCAGCACCCTGGCGGAAGGGGTGGCTTTGAACCTGGGGTCCGCCGTCATCCTCCCCGAGGTGTTCCTGAAGGCGGTTTCGGTCTGCGTCAACCTGGGGACCCGGTTCACGGACCTGACCACCGCGGCGTTGGACTTTCAACGGCAGTATCGCCCGGCCGAGAACGTCGTCCGGAGGCCCACGCTCCTGGGCGGGCGCGGATACTACTTCGTGGGGCATCACGAGATCATCCTGCCGCTCCTGGTCCAGGCCCTTCTCTACCGGGCGCGGACCGCGGCGGAGCGGGACCCGGCCGGCTCTTGATCTTTGCGATCCTTGCAGTAAAGGGCGCTCGCTCCGAGGCCGATTCGTTGTAACGTGGATCTGGTCTCGCGGCTTCTGCGGGGCTCAGCAGCCACTGGTTGACGGACGAGCCGCACGGATGTAGGCTGCAAGCTTGTATCCAGGAATGGCAACAGACTACAGGAAAGGGAGTTCCGGGATTTCTGCCGAGGATCCGGAACGCGGGTCAGGAGCGTGCAACTCGTAAGGCCGGGGTTCATGAGCCTCTCCACACGCAAGCGTGTCCGTTCCGGGACAGGCCTCGCGGGCCGGCGCCTGCCGGCCTGGCGGATCGGGCGCGCGCTTCCGGCTCTCCTCCTCTTGCTCTTGGTTGCTTCCTGCGGCTCCAGCGGCGAGTCCGTATCCCCTCCGGACATGAGGGATTTCCCGCCGCTCGCGAATCCGAACCAGCCGCAAGCCGTGCCCTCCGCGCCTTCCGCCGGTGTGGCGCCGGCGCCGGGAATCACACCAACGGGGACCCGCCAGGGTGCGCCCGCGCCCCCCGCGGCGCCCGCGGAGTACACCCTCGGCGTCGGCGACGAGGTCGACGTGGCGGTGCTGGGGCAGGGCGATTTCTCGCGCACGCTGAAGGTCCGGCCCGACGGAAACATCACTTCACCCGGAGCTGGCGTCATCTTCGCGCTCGGGCGGACTCCCGAAGACGTCGGACGCGAGATCGAGCGGAAGCTGAGCCAGTACATCCGCTACCCCCGGGTCGATCTGGTGGTGAACTCGTTCGGCGACCGCCGCGTGTACGTCATGGGCGAGGTGTCCACTCCCGGGGACCAGCCCTTTCACAAGGGCATGACGGCGCTGCAGGCCATCGCGGCCGCCGGCGGCCTCCGTCCCACCGGCAAGGCGGCCAACGTCATCCTGCTGCGCCGCACCGGCGCGGATTCGGCCTACGTGCGCACGATGGACTTCCGAAGCGCTTTGAAGGGCGAGAACGAGAGCCAGGACGTGGCCCTGGAGGCGTACGACATCGTCTATGTTCCGCGGAGCGTGATCGACAACATCGACATCTTCATGGACCAATACGTCAAGCAGATGATCGCGCCGTTCAACCTCTATCTCGCAGGATGGCAATCCTTCAACGCCGTGCGGGTCTGGCACCCATGAGGCCGGGCGATTTCTCATGACGGATCCGGGAACGGAAAAGCGGGAAACCAGTTTGCGGGATCTTCTGGCGGTGCTGTTCCGCCGGAAGTGGGTGGTTCTGGCCGTGTTCCTGGCGACGATCGGCGCGGTCGTGCTGGCCAACCGGCTGGCGCCCGAGAAGTATGAATCGGTCGCGCAGGTCCTGGTCAGCCTGAACGAGCCGGGCAGCGCCTTCAGCGTCCGCAGCGGCGTCGTCTCGACCGTGGAAGACGCGCTCACCTCCGAGCTGGAGACGATCAAGAGCTCCCACATCCTCCAGATGGCGCAAGGCGTCCTCGACCAGAGCGGCGCGCACGACTCCCATGGGCTTCCCATCAAGGTGAGCACGGCGGAGGTCACCGCCACCACCGTTCCGCGCACGAGCATCATCTACATCCAGGCCCGGAGCGCGGATCCGCGGGCCGCCCAGGAGGTCGCGCGGGCGGTGACCAAGGCCTATTCCGACTTCCGCCTGAACGTCCGCACCGTTCCGGAGCTCGACTCGTTCTTCCGCGAGGAGATGGAGGAGGTCCGCGGCCAGCTCGACGACTGGGAAAAGCGCCGGGCCGACTTCATGAACGCCGAATCGGTGTCGGGCCTCGCCGAGGAGCGCACCAGCGCCATCGATATCCGGCGGTCCACCGAGGTCGAGCTGAACAGCCTCCGGGCCACCATGGCCTCGGACCAGGCGATGATCGACGTCCTGGAAAAGTCCCTCCAGGATCACGCCCGCGATCCCAACTCCGAGATCTACTCCTTCTCCGAGTCGAACCCGGGCGACGATCAGATCATCCTCCAGATCAAGAAAGAGCTGGTCGCGAAGCGGTCGGCCCTTTTCTCCGCGCGCTCGCAGTTCCAGGACAGCCATCCGGAAGTGAAGGCCCTGAGTGACCAGGTCGACCAGCTTGAGGCCCTTCTGCTCCGGGAAATCGGCTCCTACGTCAAGCACTTGAAGGATCGGATGGAGGTTTCCAAGGCGCGGGAGGACGCCCTCCAGGGCACGATGGCCTATTCCGACGCGGAGCTGGCCTCCTTTCCGAACAAGGAAGCCAAGCTGGCGAGCTTCGACCGGGTCATCGACGCGCTCACCACCGACTATCACACCCTGGCCGACAAGCAAATGCAAACGCGGTTGGATCGGATCGGCACCCCGGACTGGAACGTCATGGTTTTGCAGCCCCCGTCCGACGCGCAGAAGGTGCGCACCACCGACCTCGTGCGCATGGCCCTGATTCCCCTGATCGGGCTCATCGTCGCCGTGGCGCTGGCCTTCCTGATCGACGGATTCGACCACTCCCTCAAGGACGCCACCGAAGCCGAACAGCATCTGGGAATCCCGGTCCTGGGCTCGGTCGGACGCCTGCGCTGAGGGGGGCCCGGTGTACGAGGCGTACTTCGGGCTGCGGGAGCCGCCCTTCGCGATCACCCCCGATCCCCGTTTTCTCTTTCTCACGCGGAGCCACCGGGACGCGCTCGCCTATCTGCATTACGCGATCGAGCAGCGGAAGGGGTTCATGGTCGTGACCGGCGAGGTCGGAGTCGGCAAGACGCTGGTGATCCGCGCGCTTCTGGGCCAGCTTCCGGACGAGGTATCCACCGCGGTGGTGATGAACGCCCGCCTGACCTTCCAACAGCTTCTCTACATGGCCCTGCGCGACTTCGGCGTCGCGCCGCGCGGGCGGACCAAGGTGGATCTGCTCGTCGCCCTGGAAGAGTTCCTGCTCCGGCAGAAGGAAGATCGGGGCAACGCCGTCCTCATCGTGGACGAGGCCCAGAATCTCTCCGAAGAAGCCTTGGAGGATTTCCGCCTGCTGTCGAACCTCGAATCCGCCGATTCCAAGCTGATCCAGATCGCCCTGGTCGGACAGCCGGAGCTTCGCAACCTTCTGGGCCGGAAATCGCTCCGACAGCTTCGCCAGCGGATTCCCGGGATCTTCGACCTGACGCGGCTTCCGGCCGAGACGGTTCGGGAGTACATCGACTTCCGGACCCAGGTGGCGAGCGGCGGGCGCGTTTCCGGGCTCTTCGATGCGGAGAGCGTCGCCGAGGTGGCGAAATCGGCCGGCGGAATTCCACGGCTGATCAACCAGATCTGTGACCGGGCTCTTCTGGTCTGCTACGCCGAGGGGCGCGACCGGGTGGGCGCCGAGCACGTGCAGACCGCGGCGGGAGAGCTGGAGCTGGGACGGGACACGCCGCCGGCGGCGATCTTCCAGAGAGGGCAGCCGTGAGCAATATCTACGATGCGTTGAGCAAGAGCCGGCGGGACGGCGCCGAGCCGGCGAAGCCGGGCGCCGCTCCCAAACCGGCGGCGGCGGCCCGGTCGCGCCTTCCGGAAACGCTCGATCCCTTGCGGGATCGCGAGCTGGAATCCATCCGCCAGCGCATCCTGGTCGAGGTCGGGCCGAACCGGACTCCGATCCTGGCGCTCACCGGCGCCGTGCCCGGGGAAGGTGTGACCACGCTCGCGGTTCATTTCGCCTACGAGCTTTCGATGTCCACGCAGCGCCAGATCCTGCTCGTGGACGCGGATCTGGGACCGGGAGCCTCGTCCCTGACCCGGATCCTGCACGCCGGCGACGACGCACCCGTCGGCCTGACCGACATCTTGAGCGATCGCGCCGATCTGGCTTCCTGCGTCCTGTCCACGGACCACGAGCTGCTGCACTTCCTGCCCCGCGGTCGCGACGCCCTCGTTTCCCCCGAGCTGGTCAAGCCGGAGCGGGTGCAACAGGTGTTCCGCGACCTGATCCAATCGTACTCGTTCGTCGTGGCGGACGCCGGGGCCGCCCTTGAGGCGCCGGAGAGCTCGCTCCTCGCCGCCGCCGCCGACGCCGTGGTCGTGATCGTGCGGGCCAATCGCACGAGGCGGGAAGTCATCCAGAGGGCCCTGCGCGTCCTCGCCAAGGCGCGGTGCCACGTGCTCGGCGTCGTGTTGAACGAGCGACGCTACCCGATTCCCGAGTTCCTGTACCGGCGGGTCTAGCCCGCGATGCCGGCCGGCTTGTCTCCGTCGATCCGGCTCGAGCTTCCGTCGCTTTCGGCCGATCCCTGGACGGACCGGGCCTGTCGCGATCTTCTCGAGTGGAGCGCGCCGCGGATCCTGTCGGGCGTCGAGCCGCGCCGGCCGGTCCTGCTTTTCCTGGGCGGAAGCGCCTCCCTGGGGGAAGCCGCCGGTTGGAACGGTCGAGGCGGCCGCTTCCTTCTCTCCGACCTGGACCTCGCCGTGGTCACGAAGGAGGCGGTGGCCGCTTCGGAACGCGACGAGATTCTTACGGAGCTGAACGGTCCGGGAGGTCCGGCGCCGCGGCTCTCCGCGGGAGGCCTGCCCGTCACGGTCGGCTTCTACGTCGAGAATCAGATCGCGCGGCAGGCGCCGACTCCGGGGCTCGTGGATTTGCGGACGCGCGCGCTGACCCTGTGGGGGCCGGCGGAACTGCTCTCCCGCTTTCGGGCGCCATCCGAGGATCGGATCCCGCGGTGGGAGGCGTTTCGGCTGATCGGCAATCGCGCCCTCGAGCTGTTGGCGGCGCCGGGACCGGTCGTTTCCGAAGATGCGGCCCGAGCCCGCCGGCTGCATGCGCTCGGCAAGGCGATGACCGGGCTGTGGACGTCCCAGCTCATTCTCGAAGGCCGTTATCGGATCGGATGGAGGGCGCGCGCCGCGCTTCTACCGGAGCCGGGGCTCCGGGTCTCAACCGGGTCCGGGTCGGCGAAGGACCTGGCCGCCCGTGCGGCGGCGGCCTGGACCGCGTTCCTCGAGGCTCCGGGCGAGGACCGGATCCCGCCTGCGGAGGACGGAGCCGCCTGGTATCACGCGGCGCTCGCGATCTGGATGGGAAGCGCAGGCGGGGAAGCGGTCATCGCCCGCGAGCCGTGCAGCGCGCGCGATCGCGTCCGCCGGATCCGGCAGGAGATCCGCCGCCGTGATCCGCGAGCCCGCGCGCTTTCGCACTGGCTGGCTGCCGGGCGTGACTTCATTGCCGGACCTCCCGGCACTCCCGAAGGGCGACGGATGGCGGCGGCCGTTCTATACTGGCATCTGCTCCCGGAGAGACCCGAGCCGGCCTGGGGCATCGGGGCGGGCGGCGACCCGATCCCGGCTTTGGAGTGGGATCGGGGGATGAAACGTCTCCTCGGGGCGGCGCTTCCCGCGGGACCGGGATGCCGCCGGCGGCTGGAACGGGCTCTCGGAATCGGGATCCCGCCGGACTGATCGGGGCGCGCATCCGGATCGAACAAGCGTCCGCGAAGGAAAGGAAACCGGTGCGGGAACGGCTCACGCTCGTCTTCCTGATCGATGCGCTCGGATTCGAGCAGGCCGGGTCGCCGGAATTCCTGCCCCTGCTCGACCGCCCGCGCGCTCCGGTCCGGAGCATTCTCGGCTATTCGAGCGCCGCCATTCCGACCATCCTGACCGGAGTGCCGCCGGAACGCCACGGTCATCTGAGCATGTACCGGCGGGCGGGGCGAAACGGGATCTTCCGGAGCGTGGCGCCCTGGATCGGGCTGGCGACGCGCCTGACCGACCGGCGCTGGCGGCTGGGACGCTGGATCACGAGCTACCTCAAGAACCGCGGGATCACCGGCTACTTCTCCCTCTACGAGATTCCCCTGCGCTGGCTCCCGCAGTTCGACCTCTGCCAGCGCCGTGACATCTACGCCCCCGGCGCCTTTGACGGGATTCCCGGCCTGGCCGATCACCTCGAACAGCGCGGGCGATCGAGGATCTGGAGCTGGCGCGTCCCCGAAGCCCAGGCGTTCCGCGAGCTGGAAGAAGAGGTGGAACGCGGGAACAACGAGTTTCTCTTCCTCTACACCGCTGAGCTCGACACCGTCATGCACGCCACCGGGCCGGCCAGCGGCGCCACCCGCGACAAGCTGGCCGGGTACGATCGGAGGATCACCTCGGTCATCCGGCAGGCGGAGAAGACCGCGCGCCGGGTTCGGGTGTTCATCTTCGGCGACCACGGCATGGCGCCGGTGCAGCAGCAGCATGACCTCTGGGCTTCGCTCCGGACCCTGCCGTTTCAAGTGCCCGGCGACTGGCTTTACTTCCTCGACAGCACGATGGCGAGGTTCTGGTTCGCGAACCGCCGGGCCGAGCAGGAGGTCGACCGCCTTCTGGCGGGCCTGGGATGGGGACGCGTGCTCGACGACCCGGAGCTGCGCCGGCTGGGATCCTTCTTCCCTGATCGCGAATACGGCGAGCGGATCTTCCTGGCGGATGAAGGGCACATCATCGTGCCTTCCTTCATGTCGGCCCAGGTCGTGCGCGGGATGCACGGCTATCATCCGGATGACCGGTGCTCCTTCACGACGCTGGTCACGAACGCGCACGACCGGCCCTATCCGGCGGATCTGATCGATCTCCACGCCCTCCTCCGGGCGGAGATCCTGGAGGCGGCTCCGTGAAGTGGAAGCTTCCTCTCGGGCTGGCTCTGAGCGCCCTGTTCCTCTGGCTGGCCTTCCGGCAAGCCCGTCTCGGCGAGGTGGCGCAGGCGCTGCTCACCGCGCGCTACTGGCTCATGGCGCCGGTTCTGGTCCTGACCATCCTGGCGTTCGCGGTTCGGGCCTGGCGCTGGCGCTTCCTGCTCGCCGGCGTGCGGGTCATTTCCTTCTGGCCGCTGTTTTCGAGCACGATGATCGGCTTCATGGGCAACAACGTGCTGCCGGTCCGGCTGGGGGAACTGTTGCGCGCGCACAGCATCGGCGTCTCCACCGGAGTCAGCCGGAGCGCCGCCCTCGCTTCCGTCGTGGTCGAGCGGATCTTCGACATCTATGTCCTGCTCGCCATGTTCGGGGGGATCCTGTTGCTGCGCGGACTGCCGCCGGACATCCGCTGGTGGGGAGCGATCCTGCTCATCCTGGTGGTGCCGGTCCTGGCCGTTCTCATCGCCTACCGCGCGCGGCCGGAACCCATGGAACGGCTTCTCCGCCGGTTTTCTCCCGAGCGCATCCGCCCGGCCGTTCTGCGGGGCGCGGCCAACTTCCGGCTCGGGCTGGGCGCGCTGACCGAGGCGCGAGCGGTGGTCTGGGTCCTCTTCTGCTCCCTCCTCATGTGGGCCTTCCTGTCGGTCGCGGTGTACCTCTGCTTCGTGGCCCTGAACCTGCACCTTTCGCCCGATGCGGCCGTGGTCGTGCTCGTGATCATGGCGATCGGCACGATGATTCCGTCGGCTCCCGGCTACATCGGCACGTTGCAGTACGCGGGAACGCTCGCTCTGCTGCAATACGGAGTCGAGCGGCCCCTGGCCCTGTCCTTCACGCTGCTATACCATGCAAGTCAGTGGATTCCGGTGACGGGTCTCGGGCTCATCCTCTTTCTCCGGGAGCGATTGAGCCTGGGCCAGATCTCCCGGCTCGCGGACTCGGGAGAACCCGCGACGGTGCCGATCAAGAAAGGCGGGGCGGCGCCCGCGCCGGACGCCGGAGCTCTACCCAAGCGCGGGCGGTGACGCGGCGGTCTGGAAAAATGGCGGCGGTGAGCCGAAGAAGAAAGGTCGTCCATGGCGGTCGGTAGGAATCGGGCGGCCCCGTACCGCCGGCCGTTCAGCGAGCTGATCCTGAGCCCGTGGGTGCTCATCACGCTGGCGGCCGTGATCGGCCTCTTCATCACGTTCCAGTTCTTCCACCTGACTCCGCGCTACGTGAAGCTCGCCTTCGGCCTGGCTTTCGGGCTGACCGTGGTCAGCCTGCCGCTGCCGGCCGCGCTGGCCGTCTTCCTCATCTGCTTTCCGGCCCCGACCTTCGTCTTCCTGGGAGACACCAACGTCATCTTCATCGGCCTTCTGACGGTGGTCTGGCTGGTGCGCCTCCGCATGAAGACGGTGCCTCCCTCTCTTCCGACCACCCTCAACTGGGCGCTCCTGCTCTACCTCGGAGCCCATGTCGTCTCGTTCCTCAACATCAGCGATCCGTACATCCTCTCCGGATCCCTCGAGACGATGGTCTGGATGACCGCCGCCGTGCTTCTCTTCGTGCTTCTGGTCAACAATCTCCGCACGGAGAGCCACCTTCTGTGGGCCATGCGCGCCCTCTGCTTCACCGCGTTGTTCGTCGACATCACCGCCATCGCCGAGTTCTACCGCGGCATCCGGCTCGTTCCGGTCTGGTTCATCTATTCGGGCGCGACCGGCAGCAAGTTCGAAGAGGGAGGCCGGGCCGGAGGGGTCTTCGGCTTCCACGGGCTTTTGGCCGACTTCAGCGCGATGAACTTCTACCTGCAGGTGATGATGGGGCTTCGCGCGACGCGGTGGGCGGTCAAGCTCTTTTACTACACCATGGCTGCGCTCGCCCTGGTCATGATCTCGCTCTCGGCCAATCGTGGCGGCGCCGTGATCTGGGCGGTGGGGTTGGTCTACTTCTCCTGGATCTACCGCAAGGGCCTCCCCTGGAAGCGCGTGGCGGTGCTGGCGCCTTTCCTGGCCGGTGCCGCAGCCCTGGTCTCCACTCTGGGCAAGAACTGGTTCGCCGGGGAGCGGCTGATGCTCCGCCTGGTCCAGACCCAGCTCAACCGCGGCATGCCGGAGAACCGCGTCGACACCTGGAACGCGTTCCTGCAGAAGATCCCGGAGCATCTCTGGATCGGACACGGTCCGTTCATCGACATCCGCAAGGGGGTGAGCATGGCGCTGTGGCCGCACAACGCCTATCTGTTCTACCTCTACTCGAGCGGGATCTTCGGTCTCTCCATGTTTGTCTGGATCCTCGGAAAGGTCCTCTGGACCAGCCGCCCTCGCGGCCCGGTGGATTTCGGGAAGGCGCCACTGGCCAAGGCCGCCGGCGCCGTGTTCCACCTTCAGGTCTTCATGTTCGCGCTGGGGCAGTTCCGCGACGAGCACCAGCGCGGCAACGTCTACATCTACCTCATGTTCATCCTGTTCGCGCTCGCCCTGGTCGGGACCAGGCTGGCCCGGAGCGGCACTCCCGATGCCGTTGCTGCGGGAGGGGGCCGCGAATGGGACCGGTTTGCCGACATGCCGTGGCTGAACGAAGAAACGGAGCCGGCCACGGAACGGGACGCCGGGATGGGACCGCCGGAGCCGGAAGGCGGGCCGTCATGATGGTCAACCTGGCCCGCGCCTTGACATTGCGCGGATGAAATGTTATCCTTGTATCAGTTGCAAACGTGTCCCGAAAAACCAATCGGGACGCCCCGGGAGGTGATGGAATCGACCCGTTGATACAGGGCTTCTTGGGCTGACGCGGCCCCCAGAATCACAACCGCCGAGCGACACGCTGGGCCGGCCTCGGGAATGAGGAGGCCTCCCGGACGTCAGTATCCCCGTTGCCGCACCGATAGGACGGCATTCAGGAGGGAGCCTTGCATCAGGGCGATTCTCATGACCTCCCCCGCTTGCGGGAGGCCGCCGGTCGCCTGGACCGGCGGCCCATCCCGTCTCGCCGAACTTGTCCCTGGCGGAGCCGCAGGTCGCGTCTCGATGGCTGAGCCGACCGAACCCGTGAACCCCGCGAGCCAGACATCGCCGGCGCGAGGATCAGGCCCTCCGAACTCGGCAGCGGGCGACGCCACCACACCCGCCGCGAGGGGAGAGGCCGCCCGCGCGCGCGACTCCGCCGGAGAGCGCCGGTCGGAGGATCACGTGACCCTCCCGCCCGTGGCCAGGGCGGCGAACCACGGATTCTACCATCGCGCGGGCAAACGGATTCTGGACGTGACGCTCACGTCCGCAGCGTTGCTGCTTCTCCTGCCCTTCCTGGCCGTCATTGCGCTCGCGATCAAGCTCGACAGCCGCGGGCCCATCCTCTATCGCTCCTGGCGGGTCGGAGAGGGCGGGCGGCTCTTTGTCTTCCTCAAGTTCCGCTCGATGATCCGGGGAGCCGACAGCGTGCGCCAGCATCTCATCGATCTGAACGAGGCGGACGGGCCGGTTTTCAAGATCGCCCGCGATCCGCGGATCACGCGGGTCGGAGCGCTGCTTCGGCGAAGCAGCCTGGACGAGCTCCCGCAGCTCTGGAACGTCCTTCGCGGCGACATGACCCTGGTGGGTCCGCGCCCGCCGATTCCCGAGGAAGTGCTTCACTACGAAAGCTGGCAGCTCCGGCGTTTGAGCGTCCGGCCGGGGCTGACCTGTCTCTGGCAGATCAGCGGGCGCAGCCACATCGGATTCGACGAGTGGATGCGGCTGGACATGGAGTACATCGACAACCGCAGTTTCCGCCTCGACCTCAAGATCCTGCTTCGGACCATCCCGGCGGTGGTGAGCGGGACGGGGGCCTACTGACATGTTGCGATCCCGGCGGTTCCGCCTCCGGAGCGTTCCGGAGGCGGCGGCCCTGCCGTCGCCTTCGGGCCGACCGGCCGGCGTGTGCCCGCGAGGGGGAAGGCCGTGAGCGCGTCCCGGGAACGCGTGCGGTTGACCTTCTACTCCGATGCGGAGTATTTCGGGGGCGCCGAGGCCTACCTGACGGTGCTGGCCCGCCATCTCGATCCGAGGTCGTACGAGCTGAGTCTGGTTCTGCCGGCGTCTCCCGGCTCCCGGACCCTGGAAGAGCGGATGCGCGCGCTGGGCGCAGCGATTCATCATCTGCCGCGGCCGGGCTTCCGCTGGATGCCCCTGATCCCGGAGATGATCCGGGTCTTTCGCGAGGCCGGGGGCGGGATCCTCCATCTGAACCTGCCCAGCGCCTACGACGCCGGGGTCTCTTCCGTGGCCTGGGCCGCCCGGATGGCGGGTTATCGCTCCGTCGTGAGCACTGAGCATCTGCCCATGATCGAGCGGCGCTACCGCAAGTTTCCCATGAAGGTCTTTTTCTCCCACTGGGTGGACCGGTCGATTGTGGTAGCCTCGATCAACCGGTCCATTCTGGTCCGTCTCCACGGAATCGACCCTGACAAAGTCCTCGTCATTCCCAACGGCGTGGAAGAGCCGGAACCGCTCTCAGCCGCGGAAAGGGCTCGCCTGAGGGCGGCCTGGGGCGTGACGGAAGAGGAGCCGTTGCTCGGCATCGTCGCAAGGCTCACCCCGCGCAAAGGACATCGGCTGCTTCTCGAGTCGCTGGCGAGGGTGCGGCAGGAATCGCCACGGTCGGGCTTTCGCCTGGCGGTCGTGGGCGAAGGAGAGGATGAGGAGGCCCTCCATGATCTGGCGCGGTCCCTGGATCTGACCGGACGGATCGTCTGGCTGGGGCAGCGGGCGGACGCGCCGCGGCTCATGCGAGCCTTCGATCTCTTCGTCCTGCCTTCATCGGTCGAGGCGATGCCGCTTACGGTCCTCGAGGCGATGGCGGCGGGCGTGGCCGTGATCGCCACTTCGGTCTACGGGCTCCCCGAAGTCGTGACTCCGGAAGAGACCGGGCTTCTGGTCCCCGCCGGAGATGCCGGCGCGCTCTGCGCGGCGATCCGGCGCCTCGTAGAGTCTCCGGCGGATCGCGACCGGATGGGACGAGCGGGCCGCCGGCGCTATCTGGATCGTTTCACGGCCGAACGCATGGCTCAGGAGACGGAGGCGGTCTACCGCCGAGTCGAGCCGCGGGCGGCGGCGGTCGCAGCGTGACGGAATCGGGCAGAGGCGGCGCGGGGACATGAGAATCATCCAGGTGAACAAGTTCCACTATCTGAAGGGAGGCGCCGAGAGGTACTACCTCGATCTCGGCTCGGCGCTCCAGAGAAGCGGACACGACGTAAGCCACCTGGCCATGGCTCATCCGCGGAATCTCCCGGCGGGTCCGGGAGACTCCTTCGTTCGCGAAGTCGACTACCGGGCCCGGAACGGCTGGCGGGAGAAGATCCGGCAGGGCGTGGACACGATCTACAATCGGGAGGCCGCGCGGAGCGCCGCGGATCTCGCCCGGAACGGTGACCGGCCCGTCGTCCACCTCCACAACATCTATCACCAGCTTTCGCCGTCGGTCATCCTGGCCTTCGCCCGGGCCGGCGCCCCCATGGTCCAGACCCTGCACGACTACAAGCTGGTCTGCCCCGGCTATCTCCTCATGACCGAGGGTGCCGTGTGCGAGCGGTGCCGTGGCGGCCGGTACTACCAGGCGGCGCGGCACCGGTGTCTTCTCGAGTCGCGCGGCGCCAGCCTGGTCGGGACGGTCGAGGCCTACTTTCATGCCCTGCGCGGGACCTACGGGCGGATCGAGCGCTTCCTTTGCCCCAGCCGTTTCCTGCTTGAGAAGGTGGCGTCGTTCGGCGTGCCGAGAGGCAAGCTCGTCCACCTGCCTTACTTCCTTCCGAGCGATCGATACCGGCCGGCTCCGGTTCCGGGGCGGAACGCCGGCCCGGCGAGCTGCGTCTATGTGGGGCGCCTCTCACGCGAGAAGGGGATCGCCACCCTGATCGAGGCGATGGCCCGGCTGCCCCAGGGACGGCTGCGCCTGGACGTCCTCGGAGAGGGACCGCTCGAGGAGAGCCTGCGGGCGCGGGTCGGAGAGACCTGTCCCGACGGGCGGGTCCGATTCCTGGGCTACCGGAGTGGTGAGGAACTACATGAGACAATTCGCGTAACCAGTTTTGCTGTAGTCCCTTCCGAGTGGTATGAAAATCTACCCTATGCCGTGCTCGAGCCGTTTGCGCTCGGGCGCTCGGTCGTCGGGGCACGGATCGGCGGGATTCCCGAGCTGGTCAGAGACGGGCAAACCGGCCGTCTGTTCGAAAGCGGCGATGCGGAGTCCCTGGCCGCGGCCCTTCTTTGGATGACCGGCCCGGAAGCCGATCTTGGGAGCATGGGGGAAAACGCCCGCCGTTTGATCTGTGAAGACCACGCTCCCGGCCCGCATCTC
This sequence comes from Candidatus Eiseniibacteriota bacterium, assembly GCA_963833505.1. GTDB lineage: Bacteria > Eisenbacteria > RBG-16-71-46 > CAIMUX01 > CAIMUX01 > CAWHYG01. The sequence goes on from CAWHYG010000007.1 coordinate 278,263, forward strand.
GCGCGCCTTCTCTCCGTCTACCGCGAGGTGGCGGCATGAGAATCGCGATGATCGGCCAGAAGGGGATCCCCGCGACCTACGGCGGCATCGAGCGCCACGTCGAGGAGATCGCGACCCGGCTGGTCCAGCGCGGTCATGAAGTGGACGTTTTCAGCCGGCTCTATTATTCCCACCAGCGGGGCCAGTACCAGGGCGTGAACATCGTGCGCCTGCCCAGCATCAACACCAAGCACTTCGACACCATCACGCACTGCGCGTTCTCGACCCTGGGCGCGCTCTTCCGGCGATACGACGTCGTCCATTTCCATGCCCTGGGACCATCGATCTTCTCCGGCCTGCCCCGGTTGACCGGCGCGCGGACCGTCGTGACGGTCCACGGGCTCGACTGGGAGCGGGGGAAGTGGGGCAGGCTGGCCGCCTGGTTCCTCCGGCGCTGCGAGGGCCCCGCCATCCGTTTTCCCGACCGCACCATCGTGGTGTCGAAGACGCTGCGCGACCACTTCACCAAGAACTACGGGATCGAGCCGGTCATGATCCCGAACGGCGCGAACCCCGGCGTCTACCGGCCGATCAACAAGCTGAAGAAGTACGCGCTCGACCGCCATCGCTACATCCTCTTCGTCGGCCGGCTCGTGCCCGAGAAGGGATGCCACTACCTGCTGGAAGCCTTCTCCCAGCTCGACACCGACGCCCGCCTGGTCATGGCCGGGGGATCGAGCTTCAGCGACGGCTACGTCGACTCCCTGATGAAGATCCGGGACGGGAACGAGCGGGTGGTCATGCTGGGTTACGTATACGGGGATGTGCTCGACGAGCTGTGGTCCAACGCCTATATGGTGGTCCAGCCTTCGGTCCTCGAGGGGCTCTCGATCTCCCTCATCGAAGCGATCTCGCATGGGCGCTGCGTGCTGGCCAGCGACATCCCGGAGAACCTCGAAGTCGTCCAGGATTGCGCGCTGACCTTCCGGACCCGCGACGTCCACGATCTGCGTGACAAGATGAAGCTGCTGCTCGAGCACCCCGAGACCGTCGACGGCATCGCCACCAAGTGTCGCAGCCACGCCGAGACGCACTACTCCTGGAACCGGATCGTCGACGCGACCGAGGCGGTCTACCTGGACCTCATCAGCGGAGGCGGGAAGAAGGCCGTGCCGGTGGACGTCGGTCGATCGAGGCCGGCCTCTCGCGGTCGTCTGACCGTGATCAAGAAAATGGGTTGAGGTGGCACCACCGAGCCGTGAGTATCAGCTCGATGGAACTGCATGCGGTGATTCTGGCGGGAGGCCGGGGCGAGAGATTCTGGCCCCTTAGCCGGGCCGATCGGCCGAAACAGCTTCTGGCGCTGGCCGGAGGGCGAACCCTGCTTGAATCCACGGTCGGCCGCGTCTCCCCTTGGATTCCGGACGAGCGGATCTGGATCGTCGCATCGGCGGGAAACCGGCCGGCGCTCTCGGCCATGCCTCTGGGCCTCCGCGGCTCGCAGTTCATTCTGGGAGCCGGTCGGGCGGAACACCGCCGCCGCCATCGGCGCCGCGGCGGAACGGATCCTGCTCGACCAGGCGGAGGCCGCTCTTCTGGTCCTTCCTTCCGACCACTGGATTCCGGCGGGGGAAGGCTTTCACCGAACGGTCGAAGCGGGCCGTTCGGTGCTCGAGCGCGGATCGCCCCTGGTCACCTTCGGCATTCGCGCCTCCCATCCCGAGACCGGCTACGGCTGGATCGAGCGAGGCGCGCCGCTCGACGAAGGACTCCGCGCCTGGCACGTGGCGCGCTTCCACGAGAAGCCGAGCGCGGAGAAGGCGCAGGAGTACTGTCAGGCCGGCCGCTTCTACTGGAACAGCGGGATCTTCCTGTTCTCGGCCGCGGCGATCGCCGAGCAGCTTCGGGCGCTGGTTCCGGGAATGGCGCCGACGCTGAATGAGCTCCGGCGGGATCTGCGGAGCGGAGCGGGCGATAAGGCCTGGGCCCGGTATTTCGAGGCCGCGCCGGCCGTCTCCATCGATCACGGAGTCATGGAACGGGCCGGAGACGTCGCGGTGGTCGAAGCCGACTTCGACTGGAACGATCTGGGGACCTGGACCTCCTGGGGAGATCTCAAGGGGGCGGACGCCGCAGGAGATCGCGTACAGGGAGACGTTCTCGCGGTGGACACCGGCGATTCGATTCTCTACTCCGAAGAGGGAGGGCTCCTGGCCGTCCTCGGCGTGAAGGATCTCATCGTGGTCCGGGTCAAGGACGCGACTCTGGTCTGTTCCAAGGAGCGCGCGCAGGAGGTGCGGCGTCTGGTTCAGGAGGGGAACGCCCATGGGCTTTTCCGGCGGTACTTCTGAATCAGCGATGACAGGAGGGTCCACGAGAACGGCGGACGACGCAGGCGCAGGCGGCGCCGCGATCCGAATGGGCGCGCGCTTCTCCATCGGTTCGCCGGACCCGGCGCGGAAGGGGAGCATGGCGGGCTTGACCTGGGTGGGCGCGGTTCTCGGGAGTCCGCGGCGATTCCTGCCGCCGGCCCTGATCCTCGCCGCCGCGCTCTTCGGTTCCGGTGCGTGCGCCTCGCATCACACCACCGCGCCTCCGCCTGAGCCCGTTCCGGAAGCGGCTCCATCGGCGAGCGGTCAGACCTCGGCCCCGGGGCCGGCTCCTGCAGCGCAGGGGCGCGAATCGAACGCGCCGTACCTTCCGGGGACGGATCGGGTGTTCCCCTCCCAGGACCCGAGAAACCACGCGGCAGCGGACGCTCCCGAGGCGTTTCCGGCGCCGGCGGTTCCGGTCGGGCCTTCGAATCCCTCGGGGGCGGCCGGTGAACCTTCGAATCCTCCGGGAGCGGCCGGAGCACGATCGATCCCGACCGGGCCGGCCGGAGAGTCCGGGGCGGCCGGAGAACCGTCGATCCCGCCGGCTGGGGCGGCCGGCGCATCCGAGATGCGATCCGGCTCCGGCGGTGCGACCGGCGACTTCGTGGGGCCGCCGGTTTCCACGACGACGGAGTCCAGGAATCAGGCTCCTCAAGCCTCCAGTCCTTGGAATCCGGATTCCGCGCGAACCGCCGCATCCCTCCCGCCCGGCGTGACCTCGGCCGATTCGTTTTCCGTCCAGCTCTTCGCGTCGATTTCCAAGGACACGGCCGTCCGGCGCGCTTCCGCCCTGGCGCCCTTTTTCGCGGGTCCGTTGCGCATCGACCTGGAAGGGGGCCTCGAGAAGGTCCGTGTCGGGGCTCTGCGAACGCGCGCGGCGGCGGAGAGCCTGAAGGCCGAAGCGGTGCGGATGGGCTTCCGCGACGCGTTCGTGGTCAGGCTGCCGCGCGGATCCGGAGGAGATCGTCCGTGATCCGCTGGATCCTGTACGACGATCCGGAGTCGAGGAAGCTTCGGCCGCTCACCTGGCTTCGGCCGGCCTCAGGGCTTCTCATCGGCGCCGAAACGACCGAAGCGCGCTGGCGGCGGCTCGTGGGTTCTGAGCCACTCGAGGTGGCCTGCCGGTCGCTGCTCGTTCCCCTCGCGACAGGACGCATCGATTGGGTTCGTGCCGCATCCAATCTTCAAGAGGATGGGCTCCGTCCTGCATCTCCGGACGAAAGGCGCCCGGGGATCCAGCGGTCGAATGCGGCCGGCGGAGCAGGGGAGATCTGGGTTTCAGACCTGGTTCTTCCGCACCGGAGGTTGGTCGGCGTGCTGCGCGAGCTTGATGCGGACACTCCCTTCCGAGTGGACGGCCGGATCGCCGGATTCAGATCCGGACCCCGAATCGGAGCGCTCCTGCGCGAGGAGGCGGCCGGCGGATCGCTCGATCGGCTGTTCGATCGGCTCGAGACCCGGATCGGGCCTCCTCAAGACCTCGAGGCGGAGCGGCTCTCCGGGCTCGCGGATCTCGTCCGCCTGCAAGCGCCGGTCCTCTCCGCCGACCTGGATCGGATCCTCTCGGAAACCACCGCGCCGGATACCGTCGGGGACGGGTCCGGTTATCGGCTCGAGGACATCCGGATCGGGCCCGGCTGCCGCATCGATCTCGGATCGGTCCTGGATGCCAGGAACGGGCCGATCGTGCTCGGTCCCGATTGCGAGGTGACGCCGCAGACCTGGATCCAGGGGCCCTTTTTCTCGGCTGGTCGAAGCCAGTTCCTGGGCGGCCGGATCGGCGGTGGCACCAGCGTCGGGCCTCGTTGCCGGGTCCGGGGAGAGGTCGAGGCTTCCGTGCTTTTGGGTTACGATAATAAGGTGCATGATGGATTTCTGGGCCACAGCTACGCCGGAGAGTGGGTGAATCTGGGAGCCCTGACGACGAACAGCGATCTGAAGAACAATTATTCGGTCGTGAACGTCGCCGGGGACGAAGGGCCGGAATCCAGCGGCATGACCAAGGTCGGGATCTTTCTCGGGGACCATGTCAAGACCCGGATCGGCTGTCTGCTCTCCTGCGGAACCGTGGTCGGGGTCGGCGCGAACCTGTTCGGGGACGCAGCGGTCGTTTCCGGGCGGATTCCGGATTTTTCCTGGGGCACGGGGCCGGGAGCCACGCAGTACGAAATCAACAAATTCCTCCGAACGGTCGAAACCGTCTACGAGCGACGCGGCGTGCCTTGGACTCCCGAGGCCGAATCGGCGCTGCGTGAGGTCCATGTCGCCGCCACCCGGCGGGCGCGGAGTCGCCCGTCGCGCGGCCAGCGGGCCGGAGGCGGGTCGGACCCGGAGATCGACGGTCTCTACGAAGCACCAAAAGGAACCGATTGATGCCAGAACTTCGCCGCGATCCCATCGTCGGCCGGTGGGTGATCATCTCCACCGAGCGGGGCAAGCGCCCGTCCGACTTCGGTCAGATTCAGGTCGCTCCCACGACCGGATTCTGCCCCTTCTGCCCCGGCAATGAGTCCAAGACCCCGCCGGAGGTCTTCGCGTTTCGGGAGCGGGGCACCCTCCCGAACACGCCGGGATGGCAGGTCCGGGTGGTCTCGAACAAGTTTCCCGCGCTGCAGATCGAGGGCAACCTCGACCGCCGGGCCGAGGGCATCTACGACAAGATGAACGGGATCGGAGCGCACGAGGTGCTGATCGAGACGACCGAGCACGACGTGGAGTTCTCCGAGTTGCCGGTCGAGCACTGCGCCCTGGTCATCCGCGCCCTGCGCGAGCGGATCCTCGACCTTTCCCGAGACCGCCGATTCCGGTACATCCAGGTCTTCAAGAACCACGGCGAAGCGGCCGGAGCCTCGCTCGAGCACAGCCACATCCAGCTCATCGCCACGCCCATCGTGCCGCGACGGGTGGTCGAGGAGCTGAACGGCTGCACCAGCCATTTCGAGCTGAAGGAACGCTGCATCTTCTGCGACATCGTCGACCAGGAGCTGACGATCCAGAAGCGGGTGGTCTGCGACAACCCGGGGTTCGTGGCCATCGAGCCCTTTGCGCCCCGGTTCCCCTTCGAGACCTGGGTGATGCCCAAGCAGCACGAGGCGACCTTCGAAGCGATGTCGGACGACCAGATCCTGGAGTTCGCCGCCGTGCTCAAGGAGAGCCTCCAGCGCATCAACCTCGCCCTGAACAAGCCTCCGTACAACTTCGTGGTCCACACCTCGCCCAGCTCCGATTGGAAGGACCCGCGCCACTACCACTGGCACATCGAGATCATTCCAAAGCTGACCAAGGTCGCGGGATTCGAATGGGGGACCGGGTTCTACATCAACCCGACCTCTCCCGAGTCGGCCGCCAGCTATCTGCGGGAGGTGCCCCTGATCCGAGGCGACGGGCCGCGGCCGCGCGCCGATGACGAGCCCGTCTCCCTCCAGACACCGTAGCGGACGGAAGGAGAGAATAGACAGTCCCCGCCCGGAGGGAGCGCCGGGCCGATTCAAGAACCCAGGAAGGGAGTTCAGGAATGCCACTCGAGATCGGGATCGCCAGCGCTGAGATGGTCCCCTTTGCCAAGGTCGGCGGGCTGGCCGACGTGATCGGCGCGCTCAGCAAGGAGCTGGTGCGGCAGGGCCATCACGTATCGGTCTTTCTTCCGCGTTATCGCCGGGTCGACGCCAGGCATTTCCCCGGGCTCAAGCCTGTCGCCGCCGGAGAGATCCCGATCCGCCTGGGGAAGAAGATCGTTCCGGCCCGCATCGAGACGGCCGAGGTTCCCGGAACCGGAGTGCGGCTGATCCTGGTGGGCAACAACGGCTACTTCGATCGCGAAAACCCCTACGTCGATCCCAAGACCGGCAAGGACTGGCCCGACAACGCCGAGCGCTTCATCTTCTTCGACAAGGCGATCCTGGAGAGCCTGACCCTGCTCAACTGGATGCCCGACGTCCTGCACCTCAACGACTACCAGACCGGCCTGGTGCCGATCCTGCTGCGGGAGGACTACGGCAACGATCCGCGCTTCCGGAAGATCGGCACGGTCTACTCGATCCACAACATGGGCTATCAGGGCCTTTTCCCGCCGGAGTCCCTGGACCTGATCGGACTCGCTCCGCATCTGGCCTACGCCACCGGGCCGCTCGAGTTCTGGGGCAAGGTGAACTTCATGAAGGCGGCGATCCTCTACTCCGATCTGATCACCACCGTGAGCGAGCGCTACGCGCAGGAGATCCAGTCGAACGCCGAATTCGGGTTCGGGCTCGAGGGAGTGCTCCGTTCCCGCCGCGACGACCTGATGGGGATCCTGAACGGGATCGACGTCGACCTGTGGGATCCGGCTCACGACAAGCTGATTCCCTTCAACTACACGCGGACCGATCTGCAGGGGAAGAAGGAAGACAAGATCCGGCTGCTCGAAACGATGGAGCTGCCGGTCGAGCCCGAGGTGCCGCTCATCGGGTGCATCTCGCGGCTGGTCGATCAGAAGGGCTTCGACCTCTTCGAGACGGTGGCGGGCGATCTCTTCGGCGGCAAGCTCAAGATGGTGGTGCTGGGCAGCGGCCAGCCGAAGTACGAAGAGCTGATGAAGGTGCTGCGCCGGAAGTTTCCCACCAAGTTCGCGGTCGCGCTGGAGTTCAACGACCCGCTCGCGCATCTGATCGAAGCGGGCAGCGACTTCTTCCTCATGCCTTCGCGCTACGAGCCCTGCGGGCTGAACCAGATGTACTCACTGCGCTACGGCACCGCGCCGATCGTGCGGGCGACCGGCGGCCTGGTCGACACCGTGCAGGACTACAACCCGGAGACGGGGAAGGGGAACGGCTTCGTCTTCGAGGAGTACACGGGCGAAGCGCTTTTGGGGGCGATCCGACAGGCTCTGGCGGCCTACCAGAAGAAGCGCCCCTGGAAGAAGCTGGTCACCGAGATCATGCAGATCGACCACTCCTGGGAGTCGGCCGCCCGGAAGTACGTGCACGCGTTCGAGCGCGTGCAGGCGAAGCGCGCGGCGGCCTGAGGGCGCCTCGTCGGGACGGCGCCGGCAGTGTGGGGCCGTTTCAGCGCCGTTCATAGTGTAGTTTCAGCGCCTTGGAGCCGGCGCCGGTCCCTCCTCGTCGGTTGTCTCCACCCCGGAGCGGCGCCTACGACCCGTTCGACCGGCTGTCCCGTTCAACCAGGTCGGCATGGAGCGCTCGAGCCGCCTGTTCTCCGCGGCCCTCCGGCACGACGAAGGACACCGACAGCGTCCCCGTGTGAATGGCCCACGAGGGGATCGCCGCCCGCTCGAGGGATCCCAGCGCGCGGCGCATCACGCCGCCATCCGCGACCACGCCTTCTCCCACCAGGCTGACCAGGGCCGCTCCCCGTTCGACGTGAATCCGGGCTTGAGGTCCCCAGCGCGCGGCCTCCAGCCAGGGCTGGCATTCCGGGCCGGGCAGGGCGATGAACTCGACCAGCGAGGATCCGTCCGGAAGCTGCGTTCGTCGGAAGCAAAGAAGGGATGGCGACCCCTCAGGAGGCGCCAGGGAATCCGCGGCGGCGCTTTGGTCCGCCGGGTCTGGGCGCGGAGCGGGAAGCGCGATCCGAATCCAGTGCACCGGCGACTCGACGGCGATTCCCAGAATCCGATCGGTCTCCATCGGCTCCTCCTCGTTGGAATGCTCAGATGCGCCCGGTCCGACGGCCGGTGTGGACCTTTGTCCGGAAGCGGCGAAGGGCGGCGGGGCCAGGCTGGTCTCGATTGGCCTGGGCGTGGGTCCCGACTTCGTGCCACTCAGGGCAGACGCGGAGCCCCGGCTGGCCGCGTGCCCCGGGATCCGCATTCCGGGCTCGTCCGGCGCGCGGCCCGGAATCCGCATTCCGAGCTCGTCAAGCGCGCGGTCGGGGATCCGCGTTCCAGGCTCGTCCGTGAACGTGCCCCGCACCTCGATCGGCATCTTCCATTTCCGCGCAAGCAAAACGGCCCGGCGGAAGAGGACGCGACCGCCCAGGTGTGAAAGCACGATCATCGGATCGAATCCGATGTCCGCGATCGGGCGCGCTCCCGGGACGATGCGCGGGTCGGCGGTGAGCACTCCCGGCACGTCGGTGTAGATCTCGCAGCGAACGCCTCCCAGGCGGACGGCGAGGGCCACCGCGGTGGTGTCGCTTCCGCCGCGGCCGAGCGTCGTGATCTCCCTGGCCCGCGAGACCCCCTGAAATCCCGCAACGATGACGACCCGGCCGCGGGCCAGCTCCTCTTCGATCCGGTGCGCGCTGACGGAGAGGATCCGGGCGTCGGAGTGCCTGGAGTCGGTCATGATGCCGCTCTGGGATCCGGTGAAGGAGATCGCCGGGCAGCCGAGCGACTCGAGGCACATGGCGAGCAGGGTCATGGAGATCCGTTCGCCCGTGGTCAGGAGCATGTCCAGCTCGCGGCGCGACGGCGTGCGGCTGACGCGGTGCGCCAGCCGGATCAGCTCGTCGGTCGTCTGTCCCATGGCCGAGACCACGACGACGATCGAGTCGCCCGTCTTCCGCGCCTCCAGGACGCGGCGCGCTACCGCGAGGATGTGCGTCGGGGTTTCGACCGACGTACCGCCGAATTTCAGGACCCGAACGGGCAGGGAGACCTCCGGGGTTGGGGACGCGGATCCAGCTCTTGCGCCGCCTGGCCGACTTGGGGACCAGGTGCCGCCGGATCACACTGCTGACGGCCGGATTGTGGCGCGTGGGGCCGGGGCGCGCAAGGGAGGCGGCGAGCGTGCGCCAGAGAGGCCCGCGCGGGGCCACGGCGCCGGGTCGCTGGGCGCCGTCGAAGTGCCCCCGGGCGCTCAGGAAACCTTCACGAGCGGCCGATCCTGACCTTGGAACGGGGCCGTCCAGAGACCCGGCGAGAGGGCGGCTCGGCCGGCGGCCGTTGGGACGCGGGCCGGTGACTGCGGCGAGCAACTTCCGGTTGACATGCCGCGGAAGCCGTTCCTAAGATGGATTTCGCTTGAGAGCCTGCCGGGGGCTCCGGCCGAGAGGCCGAAAGCGCAAGGACTTGAGCGGGAGTAGCTCAGCCCGGTAGAGCCCCACCTTGCCAAGGTGACTGTCGCGGGTTCAAATCCCGTCTCCCGCTCCATTTTTATGCCCCACGGAGTGGGGCCGGCGCCGGCGCCAGGGGCCGGCCCGTCCTGCCGATCTCGGGGCGCCATAGCCAAGTGGTAAGGCGACGGTCTGCAAAACCGTTATTCCCCGGTTCAAATCCGGGTGGCGCCTCCAAACTCTGATCCACCGAAGCGACGTTGGTGCAAGCAAATGCAAAGCGCCTCAGGGGGTCAGCCTCCCTGGGGCGTCCTCCATAGGCTCCGGTGACTCTTGGTCGGTTTCGGTCGTTTCCGGTTTGAAGCGGTAGCAAAACGGTAGCAAAACGACCACGTGCTTCTTCGGGTTTTCCACCGGGAGGTGAATTAGCCGCCCTGGACAGAAATGACGGAATTCGAATGCCGGACATAGCGGCGGATGGTCTTGCGGTCGACTCCGGTCCGCCGGGCGATCTCCCGATCGCTGACGCCGCAACTCGCCAAGTTCTCGATGGTTATCCGAAGATGATGCTTCAAGACGTTCACTCCTCTCCCCCCTCCTTGGTGGTGAGGGGTCAGGGAAACGTCCGGCCGCGGGCGGCGCCGGTCAGACCTTCAGGAAGTCGGGCCGGGGTGGCGCTGATCAAGCGAATCCAACCCTTTCGGCAAGTATGGACCACCACGATCAGACGACCAAGATCCGACCTTCCAAGCAGGACGAACCGCTCCTCGGGATACGGCCTCGGGTCAGACGTGGTCACCGACAGCGGGTCGCCAAAGGCGCTCGCCCCTTCGTAGAAGGTGACTCCATGCTTGGCGGCGTTCGATTCCGCCTTCCTGGGATCGTAGACGATTCGCAGCCCCAATCCCGACTCCCGCTGAGTTTGTGTTCCAGTCGCGTCCGACGTGGCGCCGGCGCAGTACCCGACGACGAAACCGGGAGCGTCGGACGCGATCATTGAGATCTCGGATCCGGTCTATGGAGGCAGCCGAGCGAAGGTGACCCTGCGCCCGGTGAGTCTGGTTCTCCTTCGCGACCTCCTCCGTGACAGAGATCCGATTCGCGGGGAGCGGGCACGGAGGGAGTGCGCCAGGAGCCTCGCGTTCGGAGAGCCGCGCGGGCAGCCCTCGCGAGTTGGTGTCGGCCGCTCCTGACGCCGCGGGAGCCCCATCGGGGAGGGACGGAACATCAAGCTGCTGAGCAACGGCGTTTCCTGGCACGCTTCACCGCAGCGTCCGAGATTCTCGTTCTCTCCGGGCGGGTGGGATTGGTCTTCCCAACGATCGCTCTCGCGTGCTTCGGTAGCCCAAAGAACCTTCTATCTTTACGCTCCCGAATCTGCTAAACTCCCGTTGCCCCGTGCTGCGGGGCGGAACATGTTCCGGATGATGATCAAATGGAGGAGTTGTACATGAAGAAACTGCTTTTGGCTGCGATCCTGCTCGGGATCGCCACGACCGCGATGGCGGACGTGCTGACCGAGACCTTCCCTGACCCGCTTGCGGGGTGGACGACCCGTTTCATGGGCCTCCACACCAACTTGGCGAACGTCTACGTCTGCGACGGCAATCCGGATCAGAACTACCGCGGGAACAACCCCTGCGGACTCTGGATCTGCGACGGCAATCTGACCGACGGCGGTGCCTACATCAACTTCGACCATACCTTCGGCGCCACCGTTTCCCAGTATGTCATCGGCATCATGCCCTTCATCGCGGTGGCCTACAACGTCTACGACGTCAACGGCAACCTGGTGAACACGGTCAATATCAATCCGGATGGGACTTTCCCGCCCTGCGACAACAGTCAGTTCTCCACGAACACACCCAACGGACTCGGAGAGTTTTCGATCACCGGTGGAGCAGTCGAGGGCAACACCTCGATCTTCAACATCTCGGCGACCGTCAACGTTCCGGTGCCGGTCGAGCAGGTCACCTGGGGTCGCATCAAGTCGACCTACCACTAGTGCACCTGCGGCTCGCGTGACCGTCGCGTAGAGCCTGCAACTTCTGGAGGGGTTGGCCGGACAGCCGGAAACCTCTCCCTTCTCTTGCCCCGGATGCTCCCCGGATACGACTCGTCGCCGCGGCTCTTGCGGCCGTCGTCGACTCCAGCGTCCGGACGCCTCGCAGGACCGTCGGTCAGGCGGGTGAAGAGGAAACTAGGCTCACGTCTGAGGTTGGACTCGGCCCGATGCATCCTGGCGCGTGTCCATCTCCGTACCGGGCGCATCGCCAAGAGGCGAAAGGCGTTCCGCGTCGGAATCCCGGATTCAACCGTCCCGGGGTCCTGACAACGTGGTTCGAATCGGGCCGCGGGCGACTTCCCGCGGCCGGCTATCTCGTAAGTTTTTCTGTTCCTCCGTTCCCCGATTCTGCTAGACTTAGGGTGCCTCATCAGATGAGGCGGAACATGTTCCGAAAGTCGGCAAAATCGGAGGAGCGGTACATGAAGAAACTGCTTTTGGCTGCGATCCTGCTCGGGATCGCCACGACCGCGATGGCGGACGTGCTGACCGAGACCTTCCCTGACCCGCTCGCGGGGTGGACGACCCGTTTCATGGGCCTCCACTCGAACCTGGAGAACTACTACGTTTGCACGGGCAATCCGGACCAGAACGACCGCGGGAACAACCCCTGCGGGCTCTGGATCTGCGACGGCAATCCGAATGACGGCGCGGCCTACATCAACTTCGACCACACCTTCGGCGCCACCGTTTCCCAGTACGTCATCGGGATCATGCCCTTCGTTCCGGTGGCCTACAACGTCTACGACGTCAACGGCAACCTGGTGAACACGGTCAACATCAATCCGGATGGGACCTTCCCGCCCTGCGACAACAGTCAGTTCTCCACGAACACACCCAACGGACTCGGAGAGTTTTCGATCACCGGTGGAGCAGTCGAGGGCAACACCTCGATCTTCAACATCTCGGCGACCGTCAACGTTCCGGTGCCGGTCGAGCAGGTCACCTGGGGTCGCATCAAGTCGACCTACCATTAGTGCACCTGCGGCTCGCGCGACCGTTGCGTAGAGCCTGCAACTTCAGGAGGGGTTGGCCGGACGGCCGCCGGACGCCCCTCCCTTCTTTTGCCCCGGATGGCCCCCGGATGCGACTCGTTGCCGCGGTTCCGGTCGCCGTTGCCGACTCCCACGTCCGGACGCCTCGCAGGATTGCCGGGTCGAGCGGGGGAGGGGATAGGCTTCTTGAGTCCACGGCTCATCCTCGAGGCCAGACTCGGCCCGACCAGCCTGGCCTATGCCCACCCCCGTAACGAACGTACCAACAATTGGTTGACGGATCTTCGTGTCGGGATCCGGCGCCAGGAGTCCAGCCGACCCGGCCTGAAGGTGTGGTTCGAATCGGCCGGAGACGCTCTTCCGCAGATTTGCTGTCGCGAAGGTTCTTCTGTCGCTCCGTTCCCGATTCTGCTAGACTTATAGTGCCTCATCAGATGGGGCGGAACATGTTCCGAGAGTCGGCAAATCGGAGGAGCTGTACATGAAGAAACTGCTTTTGGCTGCGATCCTGCTCGGGATCGCCACGACCGCGATGGCGGACGTGCTGACCGAGACCTTCCCTGACCCGCTCGCGGGGTGGAAGACCCGATTCATGGGCCTCCACACGAACCTGGAAAACATCTACTGCTGTCCCGGCGGCGGCGATGAGAACAACCGCGGGAACAACCCCTGCGGACTCTGGATCTGCGACGGCAATCCGAGCGACGGCGCTGCCTACATCTACTTCGACCACACCTTCGGCGCCACCATTTCTCAGTACATCATCGGGATCATGCCCTTCGTTCCGGTGGCCTACAACGTCTACGACCTCAACGGCAACCTGGTGAACACGGTCAACATCAATCCGGATGGGACTTTCCCGCCCTGCGACAACAGTCAGTTCTCCACGAACACACCCAACGGGCTCGGAGAGTTTTCGATCACCGGAGGCTCGGTCGAGGGCAACACCTCGATCTTCAACATCTCGGCGACCGTCAATGTTCCGGTGCCGGTCGAGCAGGTCACCTGGGGTCGCATCAAGTCGACCTACCATTAGTGCACCTGCGGCTCGCGTGACCGTTGCGTAGAGCCTGCAACTTCAGGAGGGGTTGGCCGGACGGCCGGAAGCCCCTCCCTTCTTTTGCCCCGGATCCGCCTTGTCGCCGCGGCTTCGCTGGCGGATGATCCTCTCTGGCCGTGCGGCCGCCGGGCCGCCGCCGTTTCCATCACGACTCGAAGGGAGGCGTCTTCATGCGGATTCCGCGCCCGACTTTCCGGGCTCTCCTGCTGTCATCGGTCCTTCTGCTTCTCGGAGCCGGAAGCGGCGCGCGCGCCGGAGACGTGGCCAAGGAGCCACCCCCTCCGCAGCGATATCCGATGGATCTGCTCAAGCAGTACGCGGCCCTCGGCGACTCCGGCGGCCAGGCGCTCGCGCAGGGTCACGCCGCGGATGCGGCCAGGATCTTCGAGTCCCAGATCAAGCTCATCCCGGGGGCCGGACTTGCCCGCTACAGCCTGGCCTGCGCCCATGTTCGTCTCGGGCAGACCGACAAGGCCCTGGACGAGTTCTCCAAGCTGGTGGATGAGGGGTTTGACGACTCCGACCGGCTTGAGGCGAATCCGGATCTCGCGTCGCTCCGGGACAACCCGAAGTTCAAGGAACTGGTGGAGCGGGCCGGCCGGAACACCGACCTTCATCTGGCCTACCTGGCGAACGGCCTTCCGCACCGGGATCCGGTGGCCGGAATCACGCGGTTGGACAGCCTGAAGACGTGGTTTGAGTCCGAACGGCAGCAGATCATGGCCCAGCGGCCGATCTGGTTCAACTGGCAGGGGCTGCAAGCGGAGCTCGACCTCGAGACCCGAGCGCTCGAGACCAACCGCGCGCTGGCCGACAGCTCATCCCATTTCGAGTATCCGCTGGGCCGCCTGCGCATCCTCGCGACCCTGCGGTCGATCTACGAGACCTGGGGTCCGGTGGCCGACGGAACGCAGAAGGAGGCGACGGCCTGTCTGGCGGGGAACCCGAGCCCGAACGGGCGCAATCTCGCGCAGTTCTTCCTGGGAGTGTCTTTGTTCTGCAAGGCCCATCCGGCGCCGGTGGATCCCGGATGGAAGGAGGCCGTCGCGGCGGCCAGGCCCCAGTTCGCCAAGGTGGATCCGAGCGGCAATCTCGGGCCGGCGGCGAGCGCCTGGATCCTCTACTTCGATCTGGGCGACGCCGGAGACAAGAAGGCGGATCTGTATCCGAGGATCAAGGAACTCGTCACCGACCACTGGAACGATTCCGCGACCCGCGAGGTCGCGAGCACCTTCTTCAAGGACGAGGTCCTGCGCGCGTACTGGCCGATTCCGATCTCCGCCACCGACCTCGACGGCAAGCCGGTCTCGCTGGATGATTACAAGGGGAAGCTCCTCCTGATCGATTTCTGGGCCACCTGGTGCCAGCCGTGCCGTTCCGAGCTTCCCGGGCTGGTGGATGCCTACAAGCAGTTCCACGACCGGGGGCTCGAGGTTCTCTCGATCTCGCTCGACTATGCCCGCAGCACCACCGCCGACGACTACCGGTCCTTCGCCACGAAGGCTGGAATGGCGTGGCGGCATGTCTACGACGGACAGAGCTGGTCGAGCCCCCTCGTCAAGGGCTTCTTCGTGTATTCGATTCCCAATCCGATCCTGGTCGGCCGGGACGGAACCCTTCTCGCGTCGGGGGACGAGCTGCGCGGAGCGAAGCTGGCCCAGACGCTCAAGCAGTCGCTGTAGCGACCGTCGGAACGGGGACAGCCAGCGACAGGCCGGATTCAAGCGAGCCGATCGAGGCGATCGGCTTGCCGCCGATTCGAGCGAACTGATCGAGACGATCAACCCGCCGCCGAATCAAGCGAGCAGATCGGGGCGCTCGGCCTATCGACGATCCATCGCGTTGGTCGAGACGATCAGCCCGCCGCCGGTTCACGCGCTCTGATCGAGAGAGTCGCCTGCTGATGGCGTTCCCTCCGATGCGTCCTCGGCCGGCTCGACGTGGATGATGACCGTTCCCAGCTCCGGGAGGATGGCCTTCAGCCGGCGCTCCAGATCGTCGGTCAGCGCATGAGCGGCGGCCAGAGACGCGGCGCCGTCGACGGCGCAGTGGAAGGAGACCGAGAGCCTCCCTTCCGTCCGAAAAACGTTGATGTCGTGCGGGAGAGTGGCCAGTCCGGCCTCGCGGGACGCGGTGTCCAGCGCCGCCTGGAACCGCAGGCGATCCTCCGAACCGGCTCTGCGCGCGGAGGACAGCGCGCCCGCCGGTTCCAGGTGGGTCGTGATTTGAATCAGGGTGGGGATCATCTTCCGAAGGCACGCCTCGAACTCCGAGGCCCGGTGGTGTGCCTCGGTCACCGTGGATGATTCACTGGTCTCGAGGTGCATCTCGGCCGAGTAGCCGCCGCGAACGTCATGGAGTCGGATCTCGTGCACGCCGAGCCCGAGGCGCGCCCCCGCCTTCCGGATCCGATCGATCATTCCCTCCTCGCGCGGGCCGGCCGGATCGATGTGGACGACCACGTCGGCTTGAGGGTGAATTCCGCGGACGGACTCCTCGACCCGGGTCGCAATGTCATGGGCTTCCTCGAGGGAGGCGTCGCGGTCGGCGCTCAGGGTGAGATCGGCGAACAGGTCGGCCCCGACGAGCCGGAGGCGCACCCGGCGCACCTCGAGGACGCCGGGGACCCGCGCCGCCTCGAGGATCTCATCGCGGAGGGCCGGGGACACGGCGTCCATCAGGTCGTCCAGGGTCCGTTTGCCCAATCGGAGGCTGATCCCGATCACGATCGCGGCGACGCCGAGCGCGGCGACCGCGTCGGCCCGGGCCAGCCAGATCACTCCGGTGACGCGAGCCACGCGGACGAGGATCAAGCCGACCATGACGACGAGAGACGACCAGAATGTCGGTCGAGAAGTGCAGCGCGTCCGCTTGAAGGGCCCGGCTGTGGTGTCGCTCCGCGACTCGGCGGAGCGCGCGCGACCGCGACCAGTCGACGACGATGGAGGCCCCGACGGTCAGGAAAGCCCAGAGGTTCGCGTCGACCTCGACCTTCTTGTAGAACAGCCGGCCGACTCCCTCGTAGACGATCCACACGCACGTGACCAGGAGCAGGACGGTTTCCACGAGGGCGGAGACGTTCTCGACCTTGCCGTGGCCGTACGTGTGCTCGCGATCTGCGGGCCGAGCCGCGGCCTGGACGGCGTAGAGAGTCACCGCCGCCGCCACCAGATCCAGGCCGGAGTGAGCCGCCTCGGACAGCACGCCAAGGCTTCCGGTCGTGAGGCCGACCACGATCTTGAGGCCGGTGAGTCCGACCGCGGCAACCAGCGATGAGAGCGCGACGCGCCTCTTCTCCGATGCTGCATCGAGAAGTCTCTGTTTGGCTCTCACGTCCCTCTCCCGCTGAATGGGCCGAGAACCCGGGTCGGTCGCCCCGCCGCGGTCTCCTCGCCAGTCCCCTGGATTATACTGAGCTGAGTCGTCTCAGTCACGCGGGAGCTTTAGTCTGCCGTGGTCAGATCGCCCCGCGGCGGAGCCTGAGACGCCCTTACACCCCGCTGCGCAGAGGTCACAGTGCCGGCAAGGCACCATGATGGGTATAATACCGGGACCCACCGGAGAGGCGGGTAGCGCTCCGGGTTTCGTTTATTTTCGTAGGTCTCGGTCTCACGATAGGAACCCCGAATCTGTGGGTCGAGTATCAACAGCTACCGGTGACCCGCAGGAAGACCCGATTGTTCGCACGCATGCACGGAGCCGGCCGCAGGGTCGGAGAAGGGGGATCGATGCAAGTTCCGAGGACCTGGTTCCTGTTCGCGGGTGCCGTCGTGGCTTTGATCTCCGGCGCGTCCGTGGTCACGGCCGCCGGAACGGCCCCGGTGGCTCCGTGGGAGGAGGCGGCCGGCCTGGAGGTCATGTCGGCCGACACGTTGGACGCCCATGGCCGCATCTTCGACAGCCCCGACTACCAGCAGCAACTCATCGTGCCGGGCGCGGGAACCGACGCGTTTCTGCTGGCCTTGAAGACCAAGACCGTCCGCATCCTGCCCCAAGCCTCCATCACCTGGACCGACGACGAGCCGGTGCCCGACGTCGCGTCCGGAGCCGACACCGGCACGTTCGACAGCGACAACGGGGTCGTGAGCTTCGCGGCCAAGGGGATCGCCTGGAAGATCGAACCGGAGCCGCCGCTGGTCGGGCCCGTCACGCTGGAGAAGCTGGTGGGCGAAAAGCCCGACTACCAGTATGCCGCCGACCGATACACCCCGATGCCCGAAGCCATCCAGGCGCTCAAGGGTCTGAGCGCCGACACCCACATCGTCATCTTCTTCGGAAGCTGGTGCACGTTCTGCAAGCACTGGCTGCCCCGCTTCCTCAAGACGATGGAAGAGACCGGAAACCCGAAGATCACGACCGAATTCTACGGGATCAGCGAGGATCAGACCCAGCCGAAGGACGTCATCGACCAGTACCGGGTCGTCAAGACGCCCACGTTCGTGATCGAGCAGGGGGACAAGGAAATCGGGCGCATCGAGGAGGAGCCCTCGGTTTCGATCGAGGCCGACCTGGTCAAGATTCTCGATCTCCATTGAGACCGTCCGACACCGGCCCTACAATCCCAAACATGGCGCGGGTGGACGGCAGGGGGATTTCCAGGATCGCGGGGGCCGTCGTCTCGATCGGGCTCGGGGCGATGCTCCTGCTCGCGGCGCTACTCAAGGCCGCGGACCCGGCCCTGTTCGTGGATCAGATCCGCGGCTATGGGATCCTCCCGTCGCTGGCGCCTTTCGGCGCCCATGCGTTCTTCTTCTTCGAGTTCCTGTTGGGTCTGCTCCTTGTCCTGCGGTTGCTCCCACGTCTGGCCCTGACGGGCTTCACGCTTCTGATGCTCCTCTTCATCGGCGTCACTGCCTGGACCTGGGCCCACGGAAACGTCTCCGGCTGCGGCTGCTTCGGCCGTCTCGCCAGCCGGCCTCCACGGGAAGTGATCCTCGAGGACTCCGGCTACGTCGTCCTGGCCGTGCTCGCGTTCCTGGTGGCGCCGTGGCAGAGCCCCGGGCGATCCTTCGCCTCGTACCTCGGGCAAAGGGACGGCGGGGGAGCGGAACCCCGCGGACGCTGGATCGCCTTCGCCATCCTGTTTCTTCTGCTTTTCGCGACCCCGTGGCTGGCCCCGCGTCTCCCGATCGATTCGTGGGTGACTCCGCTCCACCCGGGCGTCAGCCTCGAGAACCTGGCGGCGGACGACCTCAAGACGCCTCTGTCGGACGGGTCGGTTCTGATTGCGATGCTCGGCAAGGACTGCACGGCCTGCCTCGCGGCGCTGCCCAAGCTCGACGCGCTCGCCGGCATCTCGGGCGCGCCCAGGATCACCGGTATTTTCGCGGGCGACCGGAATGCCACCCGCTCGTGGGTCCTCGAGCACGTGCCGTCCTTCCCGATGGCGCACGCCCCGGAGAAGAGCCTGCGCCAGTATTACCGGAAGCTCCCGGTCTTCATCCTCCTGCGCGACGGGCGGATCCGGAGGATCTGGTGGAATCGCGCGCCGGAACCGTCGCAGGTGATGTCCGCGCAGGGATAGCGGACCGCTTGCATCCTGCTCTCTTCTGGATATCCTGGAATCGCTTGCTCGTGGCCGGAGTGGCGGAATGGCAGACGCGGTGGACTTAAAATCCACTGGGCTTAAACGCCCGTGTGGGTTCGAGCCCCACCTCCGGTAAGTCCTCGAGTCTGGCGTGGACTGCACAACCGAGCCCGCTTTCGCCAGCCGCTGCCCTCGGACGGCCCGCGTCGCTCTGTAGCTCCTCTGCGGCCGCCCGCTTCGCGCCTCGTGCGGATTCCCGATGCGTCGCAGCGGGGTCCCTGGTCCTGGCGGCCGAGCCGGCTCGTGGGCGAAGGACCGACCCGACGATCAGCCCTTGTCTTCTGTTCGCGCCAGCACGTCGAGTTCGTTCAGGTCCGACTCCAGAAACCCCCGGCTTTCCGGATCGGTGACTGCGGCCAGGCGCGTTCGCGCCTCGGCCAGGTATCGGGTCGCCTCGCTGGATTCCCGCTGGACCAGCGCGGCGCGGGCCAGCGCTTCGAAGGCGTACCCGACGTAGAAGGGGGCCAGATGCTCCGCCTCGCCGATCCGCAGGCACTTTTCGCCGAACATCCGGGCCATGGCGGGCTGGCCGGCCAGAGCATGCACGCGGGAGACCTGCCAGTACCCCACGGACAGGTTGGAGGGCTGGCAATCGGTCCGCTGTTTCCAATGCCAGAGAGAGGCGCACGCGAGGAGGAGCATGGCCTCGACGTCCTCTTCCGACCGGTCCTTCTTTTCGATGTAGGTCCAGCATTGGTTGAAACACGCGGTCGAGAGCTGCCGGTGAACGTCCTGCATCTTCCAGATCTCCTCTCTGGGTCGTGAGGCGCTGCCTGGGGTTCCTTGAGCCGATTCTGAGGGTGGCCTTGACGTCGCGTCAATCCGCCGGTGTATGTTCGTCTCGTGAGAAAACGGCAGAAGGGGAGCCGAAGGATGCGGATCCGCCGCGAATGTGGAGTGTGGCCGGAGCGATCTCCCGGCTGCATAGTGCGGCCTGATCAGCGGTCCGGGCCGCTGAGAGCCGCCCTGCTTGACGTCCCGCTTCTCGTGGTCCCGCTTCTTTGCCTCGTTGCCGTCATCGCCGGTTGTAGGGATCAGGGCTCGACCGGGAGCGCGGGGCGCCCTTCCTCAACGCCCGCGGTCGCGTCGATTCCGGGTGCGGCCCGGCGCGTCCTCGTCGTCTTCAACCGCAACGACTCGACCTCCTTCCAGATCGCGAGCGCCTATGCGTCCCGGCGGGGGATACCGGCCAACCGCCTGACCGGGATCGCCGCTCCCGCCCTCGAAGAAGTCAGCCAGGCCGACTATGGCGACGACCTCGAGAATCCGATCCGCGAACGCCTGGATCAGGCGGACCTCAGGGATTCGATCGACTTCATCGTCCTGGCGCGCGGCGTCCCTCTCCGTGTTCACGAGAGCGGGTTCTCCGTCGATGCCTGTCTTGGCGCGATGGACCTGCCCTTATCCAAGGCGGCAGCCTCGGACGGGACGCCCTCAGCCAAGAGCGGTCGCGAGAATCGGGTCGACCGGCTTTCCAGCATCCCCAGTCCGTACTATCGAAGCTCCGCCCGATTTAGTCACGCCGTCTTCGGCCTCTACCTCGTCACGCGGCTGGACGGTTACACGGCGGGCGACGCGCTCGCGCTCATCGATCGAAGCCTGGCGGCCCGTCCGGTCTCGGGGCCGTTTCTCTTGGACGTGGATCCGCGCCGTGACCGCCCGGGCTATCAGATCGTGAACGACTCGATGCGGCGCGCCGCGTTGATCCTCCGGGGTCGCGGCTTCGAGACCACGCTCGACGAGACCAGGGAGTTCGTGGGAGCGCCCTCGAGCGGATTCCCGGCCCAACCGGCGCTGGCGGGCTATTATTCCTGGGGCAGCAACGACGGAGGGTTCCGCCTCGACGTCTATCACGGTCTCCGATTCCAGGCGGGCGCGTTGGCGGAGACGGCGGTGAGCACGAGCGCGCGGACCTTCCGGCCGACGACGGGAGGCCAGAGCCTGATCGCCGATCTTCTGGCGCAGGGACTGACCGGCGCGAAGGGATATGTTTCCGAGCCGACGACGGCGGCCCTCTGCGCGGCGGACGTCCTCTTCGATCGGTACACATCCGGCTTTACGCTGGCCGAGAGCTTCTACGCCGCGAGCCCGCTGTGCCGGTGGAAGGACGTCGTGGTCGGGGATCCACTCTGTGCGCCCTACGCCCGATAGCGGCGACGAGTCGTTCTGAGAGACCCTCTCCCGGAGGACCACGCCCCGCGAAACCTCGAAGGGAATGTCCCGTCGAGGTTGACGGCGGCGAGCCGCTCCCCGCGCGGAAATGGGGGCTAAAGACGGCGAGTCGCTCCCCGGGTCCCAAGGGCCCGGTACGGGAGCGGCTCGCCGCATGATCGGCCGCTGTCGTTCTGCCGCGGCGCGCTGAAGCCGCGCCTCTTATCTCGTCAGGACGAGCTTGCCGGAGGGCTGGGCGCCCGCCGCCTCCAGCCGGTAGAAGTAGATGCCGGCGCTGGCCGGCCGGCCCGAGTTGTCCCGGCCGTCCCAACGCACGATGTGGCGGCCGGCGGATTGGTTGTCGGTGGACAGCGTGCGAACGACGGTTCCATCCGGCTCATAGATCCTGAGGACGGCGGATCCTGCGGCCGGAAGCGTGTAGCTCAAGCTGGTCCCGCCGGGCGCCGGATTCGGGAAGGCCTGAACCGACGCCACCAGCGGCGTCGAGGGAAGCTCGGGTGTCGAGCTGGGCGCCTTGAACCAGGCGAGGGAACGCTGCATGAGAAGACGCCGCGTGTCCTGCGAGGTGATGGCCTCGAATCCGAAGCCGAGGTAGACGATCTTGTACACGCCGGTGTCGACCCGGAGCACGCCGTTGTAGCTGGTGTTGTCATAGGTGAAGGCGACGGTGCCGTAGTTGTCGGCGGGAGCGATCGCGTCCGGGTAGGGATTGAGGCTGGGAGTGAGGGCGATGCTCATACCCGCGCCGATGGGATCCCCAGGGACTCCGGTCAGGCTGTTGGAGCCGGCGTTGTCCAGGACGAAGCTCGCGTGGAGCACGGTGTTGTACCACTGGAGGTACTGGCCGCCGTTGTCGTCCATCTCCCAGCCGATGTCCTGGCCGGTGAGGAAGAGCGCTCCGCCGCCGTTGAAGTAGGAGGTGAGGGCGGCCTGGTCGGAGAGGGTCAAGGTCGGGTAGGACAGGCCGCACTCCCAGTCGACGAGCCGGAAGGTCTTGAGCAACGCGGCCGTCACATCCCCCTGGTCGGTCGGCCAGATGCCGCAGGTGTAGCCGGCAGCCTGGATGGCGTCCGCATGCAGGGCGGAATAGCCGGCGCCGCCGTCGTCTGCCACGATCAGGACCTGGACGTCGTTCGTGAACAGGCTATAGGTGATCAGCCGGTCCCGGCCCGGCAGGTTGGCCGAGGTCACGTCGAGGTAAGGCGTGACGGAGCCCGGGCCGTTGGGCGTGACCTCGAGATAGAAGACCTTGCCCTCTCCCGGGGCCAGGCTGAGGTCGACGTAGTTCGAATACTTCGTCACGCCGTCGGTGAATTCCACGGACCAGCCGGCCG
The DNA here is from genome assembly GCA_963833505.1 of Candidatus Eiseniibacteriota bacterium. Classification (GTDB taxonomy): domain Bacteria; phylum Eisenbacteria; class RBG-16-71-46; order CAIMUX01; family CAIMUX01; genus CAWHYG01. The sequence continues at coordinate 300,823 of CAWHYG010000007.1, forward strand.
GCACGGTCCCCGGGTTGAGGGTCGCCCGGATCACGTCCGGCTTCGTGCCGAGGTTGTAGACCCCGAATTGGGGGAAGTCGTAGGGCTGCCCGTTGGACGGCACCATGGCGACGCGGGGTCCCTTGGCCCAGAACCGGGGCGAGTAGTCCGGAGCCGGGCGCGTGCTGGCCGACTGCAGGACGGACTGGTCCTTGTCGTTCTGGACGAAGACGGCCAGATAGAGGTCCTGGGTCTTCCAGGTCGGATCGAGCGTGAAGTTCCGGATGACGTTCTGGATCTGGCCGAGCCCCGAGACGGTGAGCGCCACGTCGGGGACCAGGACCCGGGCGACGTCCTGTTCGACCTGAGTGTTGTAGGTGACGTTGTTCTCAAGGACGACGATCCGGATGTAGGTGCTGGAGATGTCCGCGATCGTGTCCATGCCGATGATGTCCAGGTTGACCGATCCGTTCGGCTGGACGAGGTTCACGCTGTTGATGCGGATCTTGAGCGGCGACGGACTGCCGATCTCCCGGGCCACGATCGGGTCGTAAACATGGCCGTCCTTGTAGCTGGCGTCGGCGCCGACGACCTTGGTGGTGCCGTCGAAGACGGCGGTCGGAAACCCGGTGACATTGTAGTAGGTGACCCGCGCATTGCTTCCGGGGAACGAAAGCCCTCCTCCTCCGGATGACGAATACCAGCGGACGGAGGTGAACTCGTTGGTGTCGTACTTGCTTTTCATGACCTCGAGCCCGGCGTACGCGTTCGGGCAATATTGGCACCAGGTCGCGGTGGCGAGCTCCGAGATCACTCCGCGCGGATACTGGGCCATGGCTGCAGGCGCGATCAAAAGCAGCGCGAAGACAAGGACCAGGGTCAGTTTCATGACATTCCCCCAGACAGGTCCCTCCGGGACCCGAGGTGCGATGGTACTGGCGGTGACTCCGGCAACCACGAGGCGGGAGTCTCGTGCTTCCCGTCCGGCCGAAGATGTAAAGAGTCTACAGGCGAATCGTCCCTTCATCAAGGTCGTTTCGGTGGCGGGTGGTCGATCGGCTCTTGAGTCGCACCAGAGGGGGAGCGCGACCCGCAGAAGATCACGGCCGCCGTGACGCGCGTCAGCCGGCGGTAGGGGCAAGGAACGAAACGATGCGGGCGCCCGGGAAGGATCCCGAGCGCCCGGACTGGGATCGTATTCTGGAAGCGACTACCAGCGGTCGCGACCGCCGCCGCCGCCGCCGTAGCCTCCGGACCGTCCGCCACCGCCGCCGCCGGGGCGGGGGCCCTTGTCCTCGGCCTCGCTGACCTTGATCGTGCGACCATCGAGCTGCGTGCCGTCCATCCCGGAAACGGCCGCCAGCGCGTGCTCGTTCTGGGAGAAGGTCACGAATCCGAACCCGCGGGATCGGCCGGTCTCCCGGTCCGTGACCACGCGGGCATCAGTGACCTCGCCAAACCGCTCGAACGCGCGGCGCAGCGACTCGTCGTTGGTGCCCCAACTCAGATTTCCGACGTAAAGCTTCTTCGGCATACCTACTGACTCTCTCCTTTGCGCCGCCGGGAGCAACGCTTCCCTGAATCGCGGGCCGCGAGCGCCCACTTGCACCGGACGGCTCCCGCAGCCGTCCCTTATCCGGAGCTCGCCTTACCCGCGCACGAACCTGCTGGTAGCCTTTAGCCAGAAAGGTATGGTTGGGATCCGGGCCCGGAAACGTCATGATTCCCCGCGACCGGTGCGGAGATTCAGACAGCCGACAGCATACAAGTTCGGACGGGAGGATGCAAGAGGAACTATGCCGGGGCGATCTTCCGGGACGGCGCGGCGGCGCTCATGCCCCCCAGGTGTCAACTCCCTTGACAGCCACGAGATGCAGGCTCTCTGGATCAATTCCAGTCCGCCGGCCCAAATAGAAAGAGCCCGCACCTTCTCCGGCCGCAGGAGACGATGCGGGCGTAGGCGTCAGGACCGTGGTCCCGAGCCACCGCCAATTTATCCCGGGTCCGCCAAGTCAGTCAAGTTTTTTTGTTTCGAATGAAGAGATCTCGATGAATCCGGATGTCAGGGGGGCGCAGGACGCCCCAGGAAGATTCGACCAGGCCCTGGCCGGCGGTCCTTGGAGCCAAAGGGGGCCGGCTCTCCGCCGCCTTTTTGAGTTTATAGCGCCGTCCTACGGGCGCCTGAATCGGCTTCTCAGCGCCGGATTCGACGGTCGCTGGCGCCGTTCGGCGGCGCGGTCGCTCCTCGGCGCCCCAGCAGGCGTCTGCCTGGACCTCGCCTCAGGAACGGGCAACCTGGCCCTGGCGCTCGGGCGGGAGGGGCTGGCGCCGCTCGTTCGGGCGGACCTCTCCGCGCCGCTCCTGGCGGCCGGGGCGCGACGGCTGGGGCGCAGTGTCGCCGGGGTCTGCTGCGAGATGGACCGGCTGCCGTTCCGCAGCGCGAGCCTCTCTGCCGTGGCGCAGGGTTTCGCTCTCCGCCACTGCGGAAGCTATGAAGTTTTTTTTGGCGAGCTGTTTCGCGCGCTTCGTCCCGGCGGCCGCATCGCGCTTCTCGACATGCGCGAGCCGAAGAGCTGGTCGACTTTTCTCTACCGCGCCTATTTCCGGCGCGGGCTGCCGCTCCTGGCCTCGATGTTCGGAGGCGACCGGGGCGCCTACGAGATGATGGTGACGTCGGTGCGGATGATCCCGGCCGAGGAGGAGCTTCTTGCCATGCTGTCCAAGGCCGGATTCGAAGACGCGGAGTCCTCGCCCGGGATCTTCGGATCCGTCGCGTTGCTCAGGGCGAGGAAGCCCGGGGGATCCGATTCCGCGGCCGTTGACCCAGACTCGGACCCGTCAGGGCCCGAACCGGCCCTCAAGAGCCCGTCGAGGATCCGGTCTTCCCGGCGCGAGCGGGACGCCCGACTTCGTCCGGACTCAGACCGAAACCGGAAAGGACCACCTTCCCGAGCGCCTGGCGGCTCTCGAGGCGGGCGTGCGCTTGCGCCAGCTCCTCCATCGGGAACACGCGATCGAGGACCGGGCGCACCTGGCCGGTCTGAACGAAGCGCAGAGCCTGCTCCAGCTCGCCGCGCGATCCCATGGTCGAGCCGAGGAGCGACAGGCTCTTGAAGAACAGGACCCGCAGGTCCACCCGGGCCTCCGGAGCCGCGGTCGCTCCGCAGGTCACGAGGCGTCCGCCCTTGGCGAGGATCCGGATGGATTTCTCGAACGTGTCGCCGCCGATGTGGTCGAAGACGACGTCGACGCCCCGCTTCCCGGTCAGCCGGCGGATCTCCTCGCCGAAGTCTCTCTCCCGATAGAGGATCGTCTCGCTCGCCCCGAGCGAGCGCGCCAGCTCCGCCTTGGCGGTGGTCCCGGCGGTCGCATAGACCGTCGCGCCGAAGAGCCGGGCGATCTGGATCGCCATGATTCCGACGCCGCTGGCTCCGGCCTGGACCAGCACGACCTCGCCGGGCCGCACCTGCGCCCGATCGACCAGCATGTGCCAGGCCGTGAGCAAAGTGAGCGGAACCGCCGCCGCCTCGGCCGGCGAGAGCCGCGCCGGAAGCGGGAGCACCTGCCGGTCGGGGACGACGACGGCCTCGACGCAGCCGCCGTCCCGCGTCTCGCCGTAGATGCTGTAGAAGCGGCAGAGATTCTCCCGGGCGGAGAGGCAGGCAGCGCAACGGCCGCAGCCGATGCCGGGGACGATGAGGACGTCCTGGCCGACCTCCAGTCCGGATGCGCCGGGACCGAGCCGGTCGATCCTTCCCACGATGTCGCAACCCGGGATGATCGGCAGGGGAAACTTGTGGCCGGCCACACCCTTCCGGACCCAGAGATCGAGATGGTTCAGCGACACCGCCAACACGCGGACCCGGACCTGGCAAGGGCCGGGCTCCGGCAGCGGGCGATCGACCAGGCGAAGCACTTCCGGCCCGCCGTGCGATTCGATGACGAAGGCGCGCATCCCGCTGTCCCTCACTGCAGGTTGACCCAGATGCTCTTCGTTTCGGTGTAGGCGGAGAGCGCCTCTTCTCCAAGCTCCCGGCCGAAGCCGCTCTCCTTGAAACCGCCGAAAGGCGAAGCCGGGTCGTAGAGGTTGATGGTGTTGATCCAGACCGTCCCCGCCCTGAGCGCTCGGGCCGCGCGGTGGGCCCTGCCGACGTCCCGCGTCCAGACGGCCGCGGCCAGACCGTAGCGGGAGTCGTTGGCCAGGGCGATCGCCTCCTCGGGCTCGCGGAAGGGAATCACCGCCAGCACCGGGCCGAAAATCTCCTCGCGCGCGATGGTCATGTCCGGCCGCACCGCATCGAAGATCGTGGGCTGGACGAAGAACCCGCGCCCGCCGTCGAGGCCGAATCCCTCTCCGCCGGTGGCGAGCACGGCGCCTTCCAGCCGGCCGGCTTCGATGTATCCGAGCACGCGGTCGCGATGTTGGGCCGAGACCTGCGGACCGAGGCGCACCTTGGGATCCGCCGGATTCCCCTGCTTTAGGGAGCGCGCCTTCTCGACCAGGCGTTCGAGCAGCGGCTGGCGGATCGATTCCTGGACCAGAAGGCGGCTGCCGGCCGCGCAGACCTCGCCCTTGTTGTAGAAGATCCCGTTCAGGGCGCCCCGGACCGCCGCGTCGAGATCGGCGTCGGCGAAGACGACGTTCGGGCTCTTCCCGCCCAGCTCCAACGTCACTTTCTTGAGCGTGCGCGCGGCGTGCGCGAGGATCTCCCGGCCGGTGTCGGTCGATCCGGTGAAGGCGATCTTGTCCACCAGCGGATGGTCGACCAGCGCGGTTCCGGCCTCGGGACCGGCGCCGGTCACGACGTTGACGACCCCGGGCGGGAAGCCGGCCTCCCGCGTCAGCTCCGCGAAACGGAGGGCGGAGAGCGGTGTCCATTCGGCGGGCTTGAGGACGCAGGTGTTTCCCGCCGCCAGAGCCGGCGCCAGTTTCCAGACGGCGAGCAGCAGGGGGAAGTTCCACGGGACGATGAGGCCCACGACACCGACCGGTTCGCGCCGCGTGTAGTTGAGAAACTCCCCGCGTACGGGAATCACGCGGCCTTCCAGCTTGTCCGTCCAGCCGGCGTAATAGCGGAGGCAATCGACCGCGAAGGGCAGGTCGACCTTGATCGCCTCGAACTGCGTCTTCCCCTGGTTCAGGATCTCGAGCCAGGCCACCTCCTCCAGATTCGCCGCCAGGAGGTCGGCCAGCTTCCAGAGCAGCCGCCCGCGATCGGTCCCGCTCATGGCCGGCCACGGTCCGGAGTCGAAGGCCGCCCGAGCGGCCCCGACCGCCCGGTCGACGTCGGCCGGACCCGCCTCGGCGGCGTCCGTCAGGACCTCCTCGGTGGAGGGATTCAGGATCGGCCGGGTGCGCCCGTCCCGGGCCTCGATCCACTCTCCGTTGATGAACAGGCGCCCGGGCCGGAGGCTCCGCGGGATGCGTTCCAGGGCCGGTGGGGAGGCCGGGATCGGACCGGTGGGGTCGCTCATGGTTCGTGTCCTCGCAAGATTCTACAGTCCAGTTTCCAGGTCCCGGAAAAAGATGGTTCCAGAGACTCAGCCTGCCGATGGGCGAACAGGAGAGGGTATCAGGGCGACGAAGAGCGGTCAAACCCGCCGCGAGCCGGTGGTGGGTCGGACCCGCCTCCTGAGCGGCTGGCGGGGCAGGTTTCCGGAGCTGCGCCGGACGGCCGCGCCCGGACTTGTCTCCGCCGGCGCCGGAACCTATAGTCCCGCGGGAGATCCAAGCGAGTCGGCTGACGGGAGGAGCATGAATCCGGCAGGACTGAGCGAGGACCCGCGCCTCGGGTTGGCGAGCCCGGAGTCTTTGATCGAAACGCCTGCGGTCTCGATCGTGATTCCGGCCTACAACGAGGAGAACGGGATCGGCCCGGTCCTGGAGGAGTTGCGCCGTCTCGATCCCTCCTGGGAGATCCTGGTCGTCGACGACGGATCCACCGACCATACGGCGGAGCGGGCCGAGCGCGGCGGCGCGCGGGTTCTCCGCCATCCGGTCAACCGCGGCTACGGGGCCGCACTCAAGACCGGCATCCGGGCGGCGCACGCGGCGTGGATCGTCATCACCGACGCCGACGGGACCTACCCGAACGAGCGGATTCCCGAGCTGGTTCAGGGCCTGGAAACGAGCCACATGGTGGTGGGGGCGCGCACCGGGGGCAAGGTGCACATCCCGCTCATCCGGCGCCCGGCCAAGTGGGCGCTCAACCAGCTGGCCAACTATCTGAGCGAGACGCGGATTCCCGACCTGAACTCGGGCCTCCGGGCCTTCCGCAAGGAAGACGTCCTCCGGTTCTTCGACATCCTTCCCTCCGGTTTTTCCTTCACCACCACGATCACGCTGGCCTTCCACGTCAACGACCGCTTCGTCACCTACATCCCGATCGACTACCACAAGCGGGCGGGGCGATCGAAGATCCGGCCCCTGCATGACACCGCCAACTTCGCCGCCCTCATCATGCGGACCATCCTCTACTTCCGGCCGCTCAAGATCTTTCTGCCGGTGTCCTTGTTTCTGTTCGTGGCGGCCCTGGCCATCTTCATCTACAGTTGGATCTGGACGCCCAAGATCATGGACGCATCCGTGGTCATCACCCTGATGTCCTCCGTCCAGATGGCGGCCATCGGCCTGCTCGCGGATCTGATCGACAAGCGCGCCGGCCGATCCTGATCCGGGCACGCGGCTTCATGGGGGAGAGCTTGGTCTGCGGCATCGGAATCGACATCGTGGAGGTGTCCCGGGTCGCCGGAGCGGCGGAACGATTCGGACAGCGGTTTCTCCGGCGGATCTACACTCCCCTCGAGCTGGAAAAGAGCCACGGCGACCGGCATCAGTACCTGGCGGCCCGGTTTGCCGCCAAAGAGGCGGCCATGAAGGCGCTCGGGACCGGCTGGGGTGGCGGCGTCCGCTGGGTGGAGGTCGAGGTGGACAATCTGCCTTCCGGCCAGCCGGTGATGAGCCTGAGCGGGGCGGCGCGGACCCGGGCCGACAGCCTGGGCGTCCGCACGATCCACCTTTCGATCAGCCACACGGCGGATCACGCCATGGCGCAGGTTCTGTTCGTGGGGGACGGCCGGAGCGAGGACCAGGACCTCAAGGTTCCGGCGGGGGAATCTCGCCGCCAGGAGGAAGCATGAGCATCACAGTTCGCGCCCGACTCGCTTCGTCGCGGCGCGCCCTCTGGATCGGACTCCTCCTGCTCCTGGCGGGCTCGGCCGGGCCGTTCGTCCGGTCCGTTCGCGCCGACCAGATCAAGGGCCCGAGCCCCGCGCAAGAGCGCTACATGATGCCGTCCGTCACCCTGGAGCGATACACACGGGCTGGAGCGGATTCCATTCACGCCTGGGCCGACCGGCACGCGAAGGACGCGGCGGACCGCGGGCTCCTCTACAACGCGATCGCCCGGCTCTTCCGGAGCTACGAACGCTTCAAGGTCCAGGTCGCCCAGACCTATCCGAAGAACCAGGTCGAATGGCTCCTCGTGACCGACGGCGTGGCCGACACCCTGGCGGACGCGATCACTCCCATCCTGGGCGATTACTGCCGGTCCCATCCGCAGGAGATCCTGACCGAGGGCCGCCAGCAGGTGGAGACCTTGATCGCCGGCATCGAGGGGCCGCCCGCCGGAATGCTGGGATTCCACGTCGTCATTCTGGGCGAGTTCATCTACAGCAAGGCGGACTCGCTTCGCCGGGCCTCGCAGGCGCCGGACATCCCGGGCCTGCAGGAAGGCGTTCTCCGGAGCCTGGCGGATTGGGTGCAGCTCTACCACCAGTACCACTCCGATCCGATCACGGTGTATCAGTGCCGGATTCACCAGGGGGACTGGATCATCATGAGGCTCGAGGACGGTTGCGGCCACAGCGGCGCCGGCACCTGGAAACTGACCGAGCAATGGATGGCGGTGGTCGATCGCGACACCACCATGACTCCCGCGTTCGAGACCTATGCGCGCGAGTATCACGTCCATCCCCTGAAATGTCCGAAGGATACGACGACGAGAGTGTTCTACGTCGACCTCCCGAACTTCAACGAGATGGAGATGGAGGTCTACAAGCGCCAGCTCGAGGGCAAGCTGAATCCCGCGAACCCGCTGCAGGGGCAGTAGCCCCGTGACCGCCGGACGGTCCGGTCGGATCCTCGCGGTCCTGCCGGACCATCCCTATCCCCTGGACATGGGAAGCCGGGTCCGGAATCTCCGGCTCCTGGAAGCCCTGGCCGGGAGCTTCGACCTGACGATCGTGACCATGTTGCACGATCCGCGCCGGATGCAGGATCCGGGGCCGGTGGCGAAGCTTGGGCGCTGGGTGCCCATCCTGGCCCCTCACCGGCGGGGGATCTGGCGCCAGGTCGCCTGGCACGTGCAGGCGCACTGGTCGGCCGCGGTCCACGGCCTCCACCACGAGACCTTCTTCCTCAGCCTGCCGCCGCTGTCCCGGGTCGTGGCCAGGCTGGTGGCCGAGGAGCATCCCGACCTGGTTCATGCGGCGTACTGGTACACCCTGAGACGGCTGCGGCGGTTTCCCCGGCCTCCGCTCTGGGTGGTCGACACGCATGACGTCCAGTTCGAGCGCCACGAGCGGCTCTGGGGCCGGCGATCTCCGCGCGAACGCCGGGAAGAGCTGGGCGAGCTGGCCCGCTACGACCGGGTGATCGCGATCACGGAACGCGATCGAGCCACTCTCGCGGATCTTCTGCCGGCCGGCGCGCCGCCCATCGAGGTGGTGCCGATGGGGCTGGATCTGGATTTCTGGCGCGCGGAAAAGGTGGCGCCCGCGCTGCCGCCCGCCCCGCGGATCGCCTTCTACGGGAACCTGTCGACCGAGTTCAACCAGCAAGGGGCGCTGCACTTCCTTCGGGATCTTCTGCCCGCCGTACGGAGCCGGCTTCCGGAAGCGGAAGCCCTCATCATCGGCGCCTCGCCGCCGGCGCAGATCCGGCGCGCGGCGGAGGCGTCGGGCGCGACGGTCACCGGCTATGTCGAGGACGTTCGCCCCTGGATTCGTGCTGCCGGCGTCGTCGCGCTCTCGATCCAGGCGGGGAGCGGCCAGCGCGGGCGCGTTGTCGAGGCGCTGGCTCTCGGCGTTCCGGTGGTGGGGTATCCGGCGGCGCTCGATGGGTTGGATCTCTTCGAAGGGGAAGGGATCCAGACCGCTCGGGATGCGGAGGACTTCGTGGAAAGGCTGGCGCGGCTCGTCCAGGACCCCGGAACGGCGTCGGCTCTGGGCGCCGCCGGCCGCGCCCGGGTCGAGGAGCGCTATTCCAACGCCGCGACCTACGGGCTTCTCCCGGCTCTCTATCGGCGGATGCTCGGGCAGGGAACCGGATGCGGCAAGGCCCCGGATGGAAGCCGGGGCCTCGGCGGTGAATGACTCCACGCCCGGAGGGCAGCCCTCCGGGCCTTCGTGAACTTACTTCTTCGGACCTGCCTTCTTCAGAACCTGATCCTTGAGATTCTTGGCCACGGTGAACTTCACGACCTTCTTGGCCGGGATCTTGATCGATTCGCCGGTCTGCGGATTCCGGCCGATTCGGGCCTTGCGATTCTGGACCTTGAATTTTCCGAGGCCCGAGAGCGGGATGTCCCCGCCCTTCTTCAAGGTCTTCTCCACCACCGAGGTCAGGCCGACCAGGAAGAACTTGGCGTCCTTCTTCGGCAGCTGGGTTTCCTTCACCAGAGCATCGATCAGTTGGGTCTTGGTCATAGCGTCTTACCCTCCTTGGTCCGGAACATGGCCATTCGGCCTGGGAAAACCGCTACTCTCGTAACATCCGCCCGAGGATGCGGCAAGAGGTTTCTCGCGCGAAGGCCGATTTTTCTGCGTTCCCGTCCTCGAAGCGCCGCCCGGACGCCGCGGACGCGCCCCCGGAAGGCGCCCTCCCCGGCTGCTGCTGAGACCGGGCCGGTTCGACCGGGGCGGCCGGGCGATCCGACCAGGGTGCCCCCAAGAAGCCTTGAAAAACACGGCCGCTTGGATGAAGATGGCCCCGAGCCGTCATGACATGGAACGGCTGAATCCCACGACTCCCACTGGAGGAGGAGAACAGCATGTGGTTGCGGAAGGGCGGTTGGATCATTCTCACCCTGCTCCTGGCCTCGGTGCAGATCGCGGGAGCGGCGCCGCTCCCCTCGATCTCGCTTGAGTGGTCGAGGGATGCGGTCAGGGTGGAGCGTGCCTCGGACGGCATGTTCACGATCAGCTTGCAGAACGGTGTTTCCTGGTCACCGCCCGGCAGCCCGGACCTGCCGTGGGTTTGCGTGACCGTGCCGGTTCCGGCGGGCAGCCGCATCGGAAGCTGGCGCTGGTTCGGGAATTCCGAGGAAACCCTGGCGCCCTCGATCGTTCCGGAGCCGACCTGGCAGGATCGGCCCACGCCCGCCGGAGGGCCGAGGCCCTCCCAGCCGGATCCCGCGATCTACCAGGGACACGCCGTCTGGCCGGAGGATCAGGTCCGGTTCCAGGGCTGCCAGGCAGGGGCGGGCGTCGTGCGCGCCACCTTCTTCGTGTGCCCGTTCCGATGGGACCCGGTGACTCACGCGCTGTCCTGGAATCCGAGCGGCCGTCTCGAGGTCGAGCTGGTGGCCGGCGACGCCGTCCCGGGCCTGCTCGGGCCTTCACTGCGGGCGCCGGAGACCTTCCCGGCCGGCAACGCGGCTTCGGGCGCGGGCCGGGCCGGGACGCTCTCCCTGCGCGGAGCCGCGTCTCCCCGCCTCGTCCACAATCTGGCCGGCGGCCTCCGGATCTCGTCGTCCCCGAGCCTGGATTCGGCGCCGGTGGATTTCGTGATCGTCACCGACACCACCCTGGTGTCGGCCTACGACTCGCTGGTGGCGTTCAAGAACCAGAGCGGATTCACGACCGCCGTCCGCACCGTCCAGTGGATCGATGCCCACTATCCGACCGGGGTCGATCTGCCCGAACGCATCCGGCTGTTCCTGCGCGACGCCTATCTCTACTGGGGCACGAAGACCGTCGTCTTGGGCGCCGATCCCACGCTCCTTCCCATCCGCTACGCCCGCGACGCCTCCTACGATCAAGGCTACGGCGGAGACAACATCGCGACCGACTACTATTACGCGTGCCTGGACGGCAACTGGAACGCCGACGGGAACAACGTCTACGGACAGGCGGCTACCACCATCGTCACCCCACCCTGGCCGGGGGACCACGCCGATCTCATCCATGACATCAAGGTCGGCCGGATCTCGGCCAAGGACCCGGCGTCGGTCCAGATCTACCTCGGCAAGTACATGACCTACATGAAGCGGCCCAACCTCCAGCCCAGCTACCTCACGAACATCCTGACCATGGGGGAGGTCCTGTTCGACGAAGCGTGGAGAACCGGAAACTGCGACTCCTGCGACACCTGCCCGCAATCGATCTGCGTGAAGACGGACGGAGAAACGTACTGCACCAACATGATCAACACCGTCCTGAAGACGCCGATCGGGGCCGACTTCACCTTCGACCAGCTTTACGAGCGCGACTACTGGTGGAATCCGAAGCACCCGACCTCTCCGGCCTGGGAGCAGGCCGGCCACCTGAACCAGGCGAACGTCACCGCCTCGATCATGGCCGGGCGCAATGTGCTCTTCCACATGGGCCACGGCGATCGTGACCGCTGGGCCATCGGCGACGGCCGGCTTCTCAGCAGCGACGTGTCGACTCTGAAGAATGCCCCCCTCTATCCGGGCCTGACCTACGCGATCAACTGCAACTCGGCCGCGGTCGACGCCGATTGTCTGGGCGAGGCCTGGCAGTTCGCTCCCCACGGAGGAGGTCTGGACTACATCGGATCGACCAACCTCGACTTCCCCACATCGGCCGACGCCGTCCAGAGGGGATTCTTCCAGCGCTGGCTGTCGGACTACAACTCCACTCCGGGAGACGCCTTCTACGCCACCGAGGATTCGATCGGCGCCGTCGTCGGGGACACGGAGCAGAATTTCCGCTGGCTTCTCTTCAGCGTCATCTTCCTGGGCGACCCGGACATGCCGGTCTGGAAGTCGAGCCTCGGCACTCTGGCGGTGACGAACGCGCCGGGCTCGATCACGCTGGGACAGGGGCCGGTCACGATCAACGTCACCTTGGACGGCAACCCGGTGGCCGGCGCCCGCGTCTGCCTGTACAAGCCGGGCGACGCCATGGCCGTCGCTCTGACCGACCCGTCCGGAGCGGCGGTGCTGCCCTTCGCGCCCAGCACCACCGGCCCGTACTCCCTGACCGTCACCGACCCGCAGGCGCCGTGGTACCAGCTCCAGGGCAACGTGATCGCGCCGTCCTCGAAGTCGTTCGCCTCCCTTTCCGGCTACACCGTGTCCGATGACGGCACCCACGGCTCCCAGGGAAACGGCAACGGTCAGATCGAGGTGGGGGAGACGATCGCGCTGAATCTCTCCGTCGAAAACCAGGGAAACACTCCGACCTCGAACCTCCGGGTCCAGCTCATGCCCGATTCCGCCAACGGCGCGACCCTGATCCCCCCCAGCGTGACGTTGACGTTGATTGACAGCACGGCCACGCTCGGGACGATCCAGTCCGGCGGTCTGTCGCAGAACTTCCTGGGCGCTTTCGTCTTCCAGGTGACGGATGCCAGCGGGCACACCCCCGGGGCGGGGCCGATGAACCTGGAGCTGCCCATGAAGATCGTCTTCACGGCGGCCGACGGCCAGCACGTCCAGAAGATTGCGCCGCGCGCGTTCCGGTCGGATCTCCTCCTGACCCACACCACCTTCACGGTCCTGAACTACAACGGGGCCCAGCCCGACACCCTGCCGCACGTGGGCGAGACCATCGCCTTGACCTTCGAGCTGTACAACCGGGGCGGCGGCACCGCCAGCCGCCTGAGGGCGGTGGTGACTCCGGTGGATACCTCCATGGCCACGATGTACAAGACGATCGTGCACTTCCCGGATCTTGCGCCCTGGACGAGCGGCGTGTCCGACACCTGCGAGTTCCTGGTCAAGAGGATCGGGCCGCTCTTCGGCTTCAAACTGCAGTTCCAGGACACCCTGGCCGCGCCCATCTACCATGCGATCGGAGCGCGGCAGATCAAGCTGATGTCGAAGGCCAGGCAGCCGACCGGCCTTTCGGCCGTGGGAGCGCAGAACAGCCTCTCCCTGACCTGGAACGAGACCGAAACCACGGCCTGGGGCTATCGGCTCTATCGGCGACCGGCCGCCGATACCACCGCCGCCTGGGTCCGGGCCGCGCCGGGCTTCGTGGAGAGCGTCCGGACCTTTACGGATGAAGGGCTCGCCCCGCTGACCTTGTACCAGTACAAGGTGGCGGCGGTCGATTCGTCGGGAGTGGAAAGCGTGGCCAGCGACTCGATCGTGGCCAGCACGACGCCGCCCGACCTGAGCGGCTGGCCGAACCCGATGACCGAAGCCCGGGACACCTGTCCGGTGATCGAGAACATCAAGGGTTGGGCCATGACCACCGGCGGAGACCAGATCATCTGTCCTTCGGACGCGATCTACGTCTTCGAGCCGAACGGGGGCGACTACTACGACGGCGACAACATCCCCTCGACGCGTGGACCGCTGAACAGCGGGACGGATGCGTCGGAATTCTGGGACAAGGCCGCGGTCTTCGACATCGACGGCGACGGCCAGAAAGAGGTCGTGGCGGTCGCCAGCAACGTAGCCTCCGGCAGCCCGCCCACGGCGGTTCCGACCCTCTGCGTTTTCGAGACGAAGTACCGGGCGACGCCCTCGCCCGCCTGGCTGCCGGGCAAGCTGAAGTGGAAGGCGAATCTGGTCCCCGGCGCGTTCGTCCAGGCCGCGCCCGCGATCGGCCATGTCGGGGACACGCCCGGGATGGACATCGTGGTGGTGGCGAATCAGTACATTTTCGCCTTCCACAACGACGGAACTCCCATCCGGCCGAAGCAGAGCGGAGTGCCGGCCGGCGTCCTCTTCACGATTCCCGGTGCGTATGCGTTCCAGTACGGCAGCGTCGCACTGGCCGATCTGGACGGGGACGGCAAGGACGAGATCATCTTCTCGTCGCGCTACAGTCCGCCCTCGGGCAGCACCGACTATTCCCTCAACAAGCTCTTCGTGCTGAGGGCGACGGATGGCGCCGGGAACTACGCGGTGAACTATCCGGGATTCCCCTATACGTACAATCCCACGACGACCTCGCCGGGCGACCCGCAGACCTACGCTTCGCCCGCGGTGGGGGACATCGGTTCGAAGACCTCCACGGGCGTCGGTCCGCCGGACGGCAAGCCGGACATCGTGATCAGCACCACGGACTACCTTTGGGCCTTTGACCCGAACTACTCCGGAGGCGACAAGCTGATGTGGAGGACCGCGCTCGTGCACCAGGCCCTGGAAAACCCGCTGACGTCCTCGCCCGCGTTGGGAGACGTCGACGGGGACGGCAACCTGGACGTGGTCGTGGGAGGGGGGTACGGCTCGCTCTACGTGCTGAACGGCGAGACCGGACAGCCCTTGCCGGGATTCACGCACGGTCACAACAACTACCTGACCCTGGGCGCTGCGACCTCGGGTTCCCGCGCCTCCAGTCCGATCCTGGCCGATCTGGACGGGCAGTTGGTCACGGTCGGCGGTACGCCCAAGCACCTTCCCGAGGTCATCGCCGGGACCAACACGGGCCAGGTCTTCGCCTTCCGCCACGACGGCTCACCCATGCCCGGCTTCCCGATCTCCATTCCCACGGCCGCCTTCGGCACCGGACTGGCGGTCTGGGACGTCAACCATGACGGGCATCCCGATCTCGTGCTCACCGGGCGCAACGTGAACCAGATCTACGTCTACAGCTTCCCCGGGACGACCTTTGATCCGACGAACTACGCTGCGAACCCGTGGACGCAGTTCCGTCACGACACCCGGAACACGGGTTACATCGTCAATCCGCCGGTCGATCCGACGCCGGTCGAGACGGTCGACCTGGAAAGCCAGGTCACGAACGGCTTGGCGGTGAACCTCTCCTGGAGCACCAGCCTGGGCTGGCAACAATTCGTGCTCGAGCGCCGGCTGGAGCCCGACGGAGAGTGGGAGCCTTCGGGTACCTGGCCTCCGACCCAGATCCAGCGCGCGCCCGGCGCCTTCCAGGTGACGGATCAGGTGCCTTCCGCAGGAACCTGGGACTATCGCCTGTCCGGCGTGGCTACGGACGGCTCCAAGCAGGAAATCGGCGACATCTCCGTGACGGTCGTCTCCACCGGGGCTCTGGCCTTCCGGCTCCATCCGCCGCAACCGAATCCGAGCAACCGGAGCACGGAGATCCGCTGCGATCTGCCGGCGACGGGCAACCTCGAGGTTCGGATCGTGGACGTGGCCGGCCGCACGGTGAAGCACCTGATCAGCGGGCCCGTCGGAGCGGGGTCGGTTGTCCTGACCTGGAACGGAGCCAACGATTCCGGACATCCCGCCAGCTCGGGAATCTACTTCGTCAAGGTCCAGGCGGGCCGGATGGGATCAGGCTCGGCGAAGATCGTGCTCTTGCGGTAGCTTCTTCCGCTTCGACTTCGGGAGACGGGAGAGAGGAGAGGCGCCTGGCCCCTCCGCTCTCCCGTTCCTTGTTGTCCCTCCGTTCCAGTCGTGTCACCGGGCCGGAACCCGCCATCGCTGACCGGGGCAGCAGCCTTTGGCCAAGCTGCTCCGTTTCCCGGCCGCCCGTGTCCGAGGATGGGAGAGATCGGGCTTCGGTGCGGCCACCGCAGCCCCGATCGGACCGGGATGCCGGCGCTGTTCCCGTTCGTTGTTGCACACCGCAAACCGTCTGGCCTAAACTTTCCTATCGATGCGACTTGCTGGGGAGTCGTCCAGCGGTAGGACACATGACTCTGGATCATGGAACCGGGGTTCGAGTCCCTGCTCCCCAGCCATCGTTCTTCGAGCCCGCGGCATCGGCCGGCCCGACGGCCCCGCTGCCGAGGGCCTTCTCATGAAGGGGTAAGAGGGGCAGGGAAGCGCATGACCCGAGGCCGGCTCTACGATCTCGATTTCGGCCCACACGAGAAATCGGTCCGCTGGATTGAGGATACCCCCCCCGCGTCCTTTGCCGAGGAGCTCGACCGGCGTCTGGCCAAGGTGCGGGCGGAGGGCGTGGATGCGCTTCTACGGGCCGCGGCGCTGTCGTCAGCCCGATCCGTGCGGTACGACGGATCCGGCCGGATGCCTCACGGGCTGCTCGTCCTGTCCTCCGCGCGGTCGCTGGCGGCGATCACGCCGCCGGAGGGGCTGCGCCCGCTCCTTGCGCACGTGCTGCGCCTCATCCATCAGGAGATCCATCACCCCGGTTTCGGGCCGTTTCGTCTGCTCGATTTCGACGAAGTGGCGGGCGAAGGGAAGGAAGGCACGCTCTTCTCCTTCCTGGAAGCGGCGCGCGCAGGAGAGACCGACTGGGCCGATCATCGATTCGCCTGGCTGGTCCGCAACCTCGAGAGGGATCAGGTCGTCGATCTTCTCCTGTCCTCAGGGCTCGAAGGGGCGACGCAGGATCCGCACAACGTGGTCGGGGTGGTCGAGTCGGTCGCCTTGCTCCAGGGGATCGGATGGGAGCACGCTCCGGTGCTCCTTCGGCCCATCGTGCGCCGTCAGGCGAGCGGCCTGACCGGCCTGGCCGAATACGAGGAATGCCGGGAAACGGTGGCCCGGCTCGATCTGCTTCGCCTGGCGCGGCGCCGGCCGCCCGGCCAGCCGGCGTTCGGGGAACGGGATCCGCAGGCCTTTCTCGAGCAGGCCGGCCAATGGGCGGAAGGGGATCCGAAGGCACGATCCTCGCAGATCTCATCGCTCCTGGCCGAAGGGGTGCCGCTCGAGGATGCGGCCGACCTCGTCGCTCTGGGAGCGGCGTTGCTGTTGCTCCAGGAGACCCTGCGGCCGTCGGAGGGGCAGGCCTCCGAGGAGGACGTCGACCGTCGGGTCCATCTCGGCGACCGGGCCGCTCGGACTGCGGCAGCTCGTGCGGATCGGTGCGCCGGGACAGCGGATCCTAGGCCTCCTCCTGGCCGGCGCAGTTCCGCCGGTGGATCGCGTGCGGCTCGCGCCGAGGTCCCCCGACTGCGGGTGGTGGCTCTCCCCGGCGTCCCGACTCCTCGAGCCGTCGCCCACGCCGGAGACGCAGGAAGGACCGGTTCCGGCTGCCTGGGCCGAGCAGATCCGCGGAGGCCAGGCGAACGGCCTTCTGCCGCTGATCACGGAGCGCCTGGAGGCCGGAGGGACCGCCGTTCAGCTCGAGGGAGCCCTGGCGGCATTCGCCCCGTACTGCCGGAGGGCGCCGGGCCTGGCGATCAAGCTGGAACGGGCCCTGGCGGAGGCGTATCGAGGCAGCCGGACTCCCCATCGGTGGATGCATCGCTGGGCGGCGGGTCTGGCTCTGGCGCTGTGGCCGAGGGAGTCTGAAGTCGGGTCGACCGATCGCGACGCGCGAGCGGCCAAGGCTCCGGTTTGAACGCGGCAACACGGCCTTGCAGACGGTGACCCCGGTCGCTACAATTCCGCTTGAGTCGATAGTCGGACCGGGCTCAACGCCGGTCCGATCCCTTTCTCGATTCCTGGCGCTATCGTCTAGGGGTTAGGACGGATGGTTCTCAGCCATCAAACCGGGGTTCGAATCCCCGTAGCGCTACCACTCTTCACTCGGCCGTAACGAGAGGCTCCCACATTCTGTCCGGCCCCGGCACAAAGGCGGGGTGCCGCTCCACGGAAAGGGAACCGCCCTGTCAAAGGAGTATGGAGCCGCATGTCTGATCGGGCAGGCGGCGTCCGTCACCAGGCCCCGGCGGCGCGTCAGTCGCGCCTCGGGGGCTGTCACCGCTCGGGGTGCCCTCGTCGCTCCCGCCGATCATGGCGCGGGAAGATCCGCCCCTGACGTCGCGGATGCCGGTGGGCCGTGCCGTCCGGCGGCCGTGCGCCTTCGCCCTGGCCCGCTTCATGGCCTGACGGAGGCCCGTTCGTGATCCCGCTGGCCGGGAGTCCGTCCGGTCCGCCGTTGCCGCCGGCCGTGCCGCCTTCCTGCCGGGCATGCCAGTCCGGCGGCGTCTCCGGGCTCCGTGGATGGCGGCCGCCGAGTCCGTAGGATTCGTGCAGCCGGGGCACCCAGATCCGGGCCGTGCTCGCCTGACTCAAGTGATCCGCGAAAGCGAGCGCCTGCTCTTCTTCTCCGTGGACGATGAAGACGTCCTGGGGCGAGCCCTCGTTGCCTTGGAACCAGGCCAGCAGCTCGTCGCGATCGGCGTGGGCCGAGTACTCGTTCATGACGAAGACCTCGGCGCGGACGTCGTGGGGCTCTCCGTAGATGTTCACGACCTTGTCCCCGCGGAGGATCCGCCGGCCCAGCGTGTTCTCGGCCATGAAGCCGACGATCAGGATGGCGTTCTTCGGGTCGCCGATGCTGTTCCGCAGGTGATGCAGCACGCGGCCGCCTTCCATCATGCCCGAGGCCGAGAGGACGAGGAACGGCCCCGGCTTGTCGTTCAAGGCCATCGATTCTTCCACCGTGTGAACGTATTGCAGCCGGTGGAGGCCGAAGGGATCGCCTCCCCGGCTCAGCATCTGGCGCGCCTCGAGGTCGAAGCACTCCGGATGGCGCTCGAAGACCCCGGTGGCCTCCAGGGCCAGCGGGCTGTCCACGTAGATGGGGCACGCCGGAATCCGCCCGGCGTCGGCCAGCTCCACGAGCTCGTAGACCAGATCCTGGATCCGGCCCACGGCAAAGGCCGGGATGATGAGCTTGCCCTTCCGCGCCGCCACCACGTTGACGACGCCCGCCAGCCGCTCCGCGGCGTGCTCCATGGGAGCGTGGGTCCGGTCGCCGTAGGTGCTCTCCATGATGAGGACGTCGGGCGCCGGAAGATGATCCGGATCGCGGATGATCGGTAGATGCGACCGTCCGAGATCTCCGCTGAAGACGATGGACCGGGTGAGGCCGTCCTCCTCGATCGCAAGCTGGACGATCGCGGAACCGAGGATGTGTCCGGCGTCGTGGAAGGTGGCGGTGATCCCCGGTGCCACCGGAAAGGGCTGATAGTACGGGTGGCCCGAGATCTGCCCGAGGGATCGCTCCGCGTCCGCTTCCGTGTAGAGCGGCTCCCGCCTGGGCTCGCGGGATCCCCGCCTCTCCAACCGCTTGTTGGCGAATTCCGCGTCCTTCTCCTGCAGGTGGCCGGAGTCTCGGAGCATGTAGGCGGCAAGATCCCGGGTGGCTTCGGTGGCGTGGATCCGGCCGCGGAAACCCTGGCGAACCATGACGGGAAGCGCTCCGGAGTGGTCGATGTGGGCGTGGCTCAGGACGACCGCGTCGATTCCGCTCGGATCGAAGGGATGGTCCCGGTTCGCCCGATCCGCTTCGTCCCGGCGTCCCTGGACGAGTCCGAAGTCCAGGAGGATCCGCCGTCCCGCCGCCTCGACCAGATGGCGCGAGCCCGTGACGGAACGGGCCGCCCCGTGAAATGTGATGCGCATGCGCTACCCCCGCCTTGGCCTCGGCGCGGAAGCCGGCGCCGCAGGTCCCTTCCGTGACCCCTGAGCGCGCTCGACGGCGCTCGGGCCGCCTCCGCGTCTGCCAGATCTCGCTCGACGGCGCTCGGGCCGCCTCCGCGACTGCCAGGAGTCGTTCGACCGCGCTCAGGCCGTCTCCGCGACCGCCAGAGCGGCTCGCTCGTCGCCGATCTTCTCGGGCCGCACGACCAGCAGCAGGATCCCGCCGGCCACGAAAAACAGGGTCACCGAAAGGATGGCCCGGCGCAAGCTGCCCGTGGCCATGACCAGCGCCCCGTAGACCAGCGGGCCGAAGATCGACGCCACCCGGCTCATCACGGCGAAGAAACCGAAGAACTCCGATTCCCGTCCGGCCGGAATCCACTGCGCGGTCAGGGACCGCGAGCATGACTGGATGCCGCCCAGGAAGAGCCCGGCCAGGGCGCCGAGCACCCAATACTCCGTGAGGGCCGATCCGAAGATGCCGAGAACGGCGGCCCACAGCGTGAAGAGGGTCCAGGCGGCGACGCTCGCCAACAGCGTCGGCTTGTGCCCCGCCCGATCGGCGAAATAGCCGAGGATGATCGAGCCGCCGAAGGCGGTCCCCTGGATCAGGAGAAAGAAGAGGATGAGGCTCGCCGGCTTCATCCCCAGCTCCTCCGCGCCGAAGATCGAAGCCATCGTCACGATGGTCTGGACGGCATCGTTGTAGAGCAGGTAGGCCAGGAAGAACCGCCGGAGATTCCGCGTCCGCGCGATGAGCCGGAGGGTGCGGCCGACCTGCCGGAACGAGGCCGAAACGTCCTCGCGGAGGCGGAGGACGACGGTCTTCTGCTTTCGGGCCTCATAGCGGAACACGATGAAGAGCGGCAGGGCGAAGAGCAGCCACCACCAGCCGGCGGAGGCGAAGCAATCCCGGACGGAGAAGGTCCCCGGCTTGAAGCCCAGGACTCCCGGCTTCTGCAGCATGAGGAGATTCAGGATGAGGATGAGCGCGCCCCCAAGATACCCGACGCCCCAGGCGATTCCGGAGGCGCGGCCGAGCTCGTCCTTGGGCGCGACCTCCGGAAGCAGCGCGTTGTAGAAGACCGAGCACGAGGCGAAACAGGCGTAGGCCGCGACAAAGAGCAACCCGCCGGAGAGCCACTGGCCCGGGCCGATCGTGGTCAGGCTGAACGTCAGCGCGACCCCCGGGACCCAGAAGAAGATCAGGGAACGGATTCTCGAGCCCCGCCGGTCGGCCAGGGCGCCGAGCACGGGGGAGGCGAGCGAGACGATCACCATCGAAAGCGAGACCAGCCAGGCGTAGAGCGTGGCGCCGGGGATCCGCGCGCCCAGGAGCGAGACGCCGCGCGGTCCGCCCGCGACGACCCCGGCGTAGTACTCGCTGAAGAGGACGGTGACGATGGTGGTGGCGAAGCCGGAATCGGCGAAATCGTAGAGGCTGAAGGCCGTCAGACGGGCGCCGGAACCGGGCATGCTTCAGTGGGAGGGCCTGTGCCCGTTGCGGGAGATGAGCCTGAGCCAGAAGAAGGCGACGGCTCCGGCCGCAGCCACGCCCAACGACTCGACTCCCGGCTGCATGGGGATGCGGACCTTGAGGTCGACCGCGGCTTCGGACGCGGGGTCGAGCCCCATGCCTTCCGAGCCCAGGATGAGCGCGGTCGGCCGGTCGTTGTCCAGCTCGGTGAGATCCATTTCCGCCCGGGGGGTCAGGGCAACGGTGCGGAAGCCCACGTTCCGAAGGGTGCTCATGAGCGGCAGGAACGACTCTTCCGTCAGCACCGGCAGATGGAACGTCGCGCCCATCGAGGCCCGAAGCGCGCGGTGATGGAACGGATCGACCGTCCCGGTCGTGGTGATGAGACCCCGCACGCCCGCGGCCAGCGCGCTGCGGGTCAGGGCTCCGATGTTGGTGGGATCCTGGAGGCCGTGCATCACGGCCACGTGGGAGATGCCCTCCGCGCGGTGGTTCCAGATCGCAGTCCGGTCGGTGCGAGGACGCTCGAACACGCCGACGATTCCCTGCGGAGTCTCCACCGCAGAGATCTGCCGGAAGAGGTGATCAAGAACGCGATAGAGGGGAAGCCGCAGGCGGGACGCGTCGTCGACGAGCGCGGTGATCTCGGGATCCCGCTCCTGGATCGTGGCGAAGAGGGCCCGGCACCTCAGCCCGGCCTTCAGAGCCTCCTGGACGAGGTGGATCCCGTCGGCGATCAGGACGCCTTCCTTCCGGCAATCCCGCGGCCGGGCCAGGAGCCGCCGCACCTGCCCGATCATGCGGTTCTGCGAAGATGTGATCGGTGGAAGCTCCATGGATCTCCCGAAGGCCTCCTTCCGTTCCCTATCGGGCCGGAGGAGACCATTCCGTGTCGATACCCACTCCCGCCTCCGTCGCCAACGGAGACTGAGTGTTGGTCCCGCCTTGTACCCAGATTCGATCGTCTCCGGCGAAGGGCTTCGACGCCGGATACGTATCCCGGCCCCCTGTGTCGAGGAACAGGCCAAGACTTTTCATTCGATCCCTGAGACCGCCCCGGCTATCTACGTTGGAGCGGCCCAGGGACGAGGCAGCCTCGACTTCATAGCGGTCATCTCCGCTCTGGTCCCAGAATATGCCGAAGCCATTGGCATTCCCCGCGCCGAGGCTCAAGTTCGGGGCCTGGTAGAGATCCCGTCCGCTACGATCATACAACAGACCGAGCGAGAAATCGTGTCCTGCTCCCAGGGCCATGTTCATGGTGCTGCGATACCGATCATTCCCGCCCCCCTCCCAAAGCGCCCCGATGGCGAAATGGGCCGCCGCGCCCTGGGTGTACCAGACCCCGTCATAGGTGTCGTCGCCGGCGCCGTCGGCCAGCACGCCGATCCCGTACCAGTATCCCGCCCCCTGGCCGAAGATCCCGCAGTGGTAGTGGTCGTTACCCGCCCCGTCCGCCAGCATCCCGAATCCCCCGGGCAGAGAATGGCCGTCCGTGTAGTCCGCTCGCTTGCCGAATCCGAAGCCCTGAGCCAGGCTGGAATTGTGTTCCTTGCTCTGGGCCGCGGGGAATCGGATGGCCTGGTCGTCCGCCCAGTATTCATCGTCACCTTCCGCGTCGATCAGAAGTCCGGATCCGAGAACGTACCCGTAGCCCTGGGCCTGCTGGAAGGCGTGGTAGCGATCGTTTCCGGTGGAATCGGCCAGGATGCCGATCCCGAAGAGACCGGCGCCCTCGCACGCCGTGAAGGCGTCGTAGGTGTCGTTTCCGGAGCGGTCGGCCAGCACGCCCACGCCGCACAGTCCGGCGCCGAGACAGAGATTGACGCCGTGATATCGATCCTCGCCTTCTCGATCGATCAGGATGCCGATTCCAGTCACGCCGGCTCCGAAGGCGGGCCGCGTGGAATCCGCCGTGTCGTAGGCGTCGGATCCGGCGAGGTCGATCAGCACCGACACCGGCGACCAGGGCGTTCCCGCCGCTCCTCCTTGATAATGATCGTCTCCCGCCGGATCGATGATCAGCAGGTAGTCTCCCGCGGGATAGGCGTCCGCTCCGCGGGTCCCGATGACGATCGCGCCCAGAGGCGTCTCGACGCGGAGCGGAACCGCCGGCGCGGCTCCCGCCGAATCTCGCGACGCGGCGGCGCGTTCCAACTGCGGAACCTCCGTTTCCAGGACGCGCAGAAGGTCAGTCGCCCCGGCCTGGAGAAGCGCCGGATCCACCTTCATCGCCGTTTCCTCGACTCCGCGGAGAAAGGCGGGATCCAGACCGTCCGAATCGAGCGTCGTCACGTAGCGGACCGCCTGCCGGTAGAGCCAGACATCGGGCGCCTCATCGGGCGAAGACCCGGTGAAAAGATCCGGACGCGCGCGGGCGATCGGCGGCAGCTCCACCGGCAGAAGGGCCAGGTCCCTCCAGCGGGCCGCTTCGGCCTCGGCTGCGAGGATGATGGCAATCGGCCGATGCCAGCTCAGCGGAAGCCGGGATAGCGCGGCCACTGCGGATTTCGGGTCGCGCGAGAAGCCGGGTGCGCGGTCGCGGCCGGTACGTCTGTCATTTGCGGATGCTCCCGGGCCGGACCTCTGGAACCCACCGGCGGCGGATGCTTCCGGTCCGGATCTCCGGAACTCTCCCGCCCGCCAGACCGCTTCGAGGGCGCGCTCCAGCGGATCCCCGTGAGAGAGGGAATCGACCAGCGCCTTGACCGGATCGTCGATCAGTCCGCGCCTCACTCCGTGACCGAGGCGGACGCCGGCGAAGATCGTCAGATCGGCCGGCTTCTGGACGGACTTGACCAGAGCGTCCTCGAAGATGGCAATATCGCCCGGAATGGCGAACGGCCGGCTCATCCAATCGTCGTAAAGCGGCAGCCGCGGGCCGCCGCCGTAGAGATCCGCGTCGTGAAGGTCGATGTGCAGGTCTTCCGGGCGCCAGCCGATGGCCGCGAGAGCGCGCCGGGCGGGCTCGGGGACCAGCACTGGAAGAGTCTGTCGGGCCGCCGTCGTGTCGGCGGCCCCCCGCGAGAGCGGGTTTGGATCGGATGCCCCAACCGCAGGCGCGGAAGCGGGTTGAGCTTTGGACTGCAGCGCGGGCGCCGAGGCGGGTTGCGCTTTGGACTGCAGCGCGGGCGCGGAGACGGAGGCTGCGCTCTGCGTCAGCGCAAGCGCCGTTTCACCGGCGCCGAGCAGCACCCCGGCGACTAACGTCCAGGCCACGGAGCTCCGGAGACGGAGCTCCGAACGTTTCGAATCCAAGGGCCCCATTTCCTTCGCCTCCATTGGACCGCCGCGTTCCCGATCCAGTGGGACGCAGGACTGCGCGTACAATCATAACAGACGCCGGGGGCTCCGCGGACCCGGATTCTCGGGCATTTCGGCCGGAGAGCGGGCGCGGACATCCTGGATGCGGCCGGAGGACCGGCCGGGAGGATTGCGGCGATGACCCTCGGTTCGATCCCGCCGACCGAAAGGCTGCATCTGGAACGAAGCGACCTCCTGGTCTTCGAGGCGAAAGTCCTGGCCGCGACCGGGAATGCCGGCCGGGACGAGGTCGCTCTCGACCGGACGGCGTTCTACGTCGAGTCGGGAGGCCAGCCTTCGGATCAGGGAACGCTGGCCGGCCGCGCCGTGGTCGGCCTCCGGTTGGAGGACAACGTGGTGTGGCATGAGCTGGGCCCCGGACCGTTTCTGTCGCCGGGAGATCCGGTGTCCGGTGCGGTGGATTCCCGAATCCGGAACGACCACATGCAGCAGCACACCGGCCAGCACATCCTGTCGCAGGCTTTTGTTCGCGCGGGCGGCGGCGCGACTCGCGGATTCCACCTCGGACGCGAGGAATCGACGATCGACCTCAACGGACCCCGGCCCGAAGAGGATCTCGTGGCCGCCGCCGTCCTTTCGGCCAACCGCTGCGTCCTGGCGGACGTGCCGGTCCGCGTGCACTTCGCGAAGCGGTCCGAGCTGAATCGCTATCCCCTCCGGCGGGAACCCGGCGTGGACTTCGATACCCTGCGCCTGATCGAGATCGAGGACTTCGACTGGTCGGCCTGCGGCGGCACGCACGCGGGACGAACCGGAGAGGTGGGCCCCCTGCACGTGCTGGGCGTGGACAGGATCCGCGACCTCTGGAGAATCCACTTCCTGGCCGGCTGGAGGGCGCTTCGCTATCTGGCCGGCCTCCAGGGGATGCTCGACGGGCTGGCGCGGGACCATTCCTTGCGCTGGGATGGGATCAAAGCCGCGCTGCAGGCGCGGGAGCGCGAGAACCTGGAGCTTTCGCGCGAGCTTCGCCGCCTCCGGGTGGAACGGGGGGAGGCGGAAGCCGCGAGACTCTGGGAATCCTGCTCCCGGAAAGGGGAGGGACCGAGCCGGATCGCGCGTTGGTGCGGCCAGGCGTCCGCCGACGAGCTGCGGGCGCTGGCCGGACGGCTCGTGTCCTTCGGTCCCGTGCTGGCTCTCGTCGGCGGCAATGACGGCGGCCGCTCGACCTGGATCGCAGCCCGTTCCGAGCGGATGCCGGAAGGATCATTCGAGGCGGGCTGGGCAGCCGGTTCGTTCTTGCGGGCCTGGCTCGCGGCGTTCGGCGGCAAGGGCGGGGGATCGGAGGTTTTCGCGCAGGGAACCGGGCCGGCGGTGGAAGACTCGGCTCTCGAGGGTCTTGAGGGGCGGATGGCCGGCTGGGCGGCCGGGGAGCCGTGAGCAGCGCGGGCGCTGGCCGGGGGAAGATGCCTACGAGCCGGCTAGTGCCGGATCGCGAACGGATGGGGGGCGTCCGAGGAGTCGTTCCAGTCGACTTCCACGCCCGTGACCCGAGCCAGGCTCGGGCCCCGGTGCAGATAGTCTACGAGCTTCTCCAGATCCTCGCGTGGACCCGAGGCGACGACCTCGAGGGAGCCGTCCGGGAGATTTCTGGCAAAGCCGCCGAGACGAAGCGCGCGGGCCTCCTCGGCCGCGGAGCTCCGGAAATAGGTGCCTTGAACCCGTCCACGCACGATCGCCCGGAACTGTCCATGCTGGCCCATGCAACCTCCCTTCTGCCGGGAATCGACGCCGCCATGGTACCATCCACGACGCTGCCGGGGGTAGCAGGCGCGTCGGTGGGGTCGGTGGGGCCGCAGTGCCGGAGGGCACCGCCCTGCGGCCGGGTCCGCTGAAGAGCGACAGGGCGCGGAGGCCAAGGAACCCACCGCATGGAATGGATCCACGAGGCATTTCCGGATGCCATCCTGAGCTCGCCCGGCGAGGCCTACGGCCGCATCACGCATCCTCCCTCCGCCGGCTGGGCCGAAGATCCGCACCTGCGCGAGCTCACCGGCTCCTGGCTGATGTTCGATCTCGAAACCCTCGGATTCCTGGGCCATCCGCTCTTCCTGATCGGCGTGCTGCGGCCCGGCGCGGATCCGAACCGTTGGGAAGTGGTGCAGCTCCTGGCTCGGGACTACACCGAGGAAGAGGCGGTTCTGCGAGCCTTCGCCACCGAAGGGGAAGCCGTCCGGCGCTGGGTCAGCTTCAACGGGAAGAGCTTCGACCTCCCGTTCCTGCGGCGGAGGGCGGCCTTCTATCGCCTCCGGCTGCCGGAGCCGGAAGAGCACCGGGATCTCCTGCCGCTGGCGCGGCGGCTGTATCGGGGCGTCCTGCCCAACTGCCGGCTCCAGACTCTGGAAGGCGCGATCTTCGGCCGCTACCGCCACCGGGACGTCGGCGGCGCGGAGATCCCGGCCGCCTACCATGCCTTCGTGAGAGGCGACGACCCGGAGATCATGTCTTCGATCCTCCGGCATAACCGGAACGACCTGGTCTCTCTGGCCCGGCTGCTGGTGCATTCTGTCGGGGCCTGATCCGCCGCGATGACCGCGTTGCGCCGGCCTTCGCTCCCCGACATACTGACCGGGATGCGCCTGCCTCTCCGGGCGGCGCGCCCGCTTCGACCGACCGGAGGACCGCATGCGTCGAGCCCGTTCCGATACGCCACTTCTGGCGCTGCTCGAAGGGATGGCTCTTCGCGACGGCCAGATCGTCCATGTGGAGAGCCTGCCGCCCCGGCCGCCGGTCTACCAGGATCCCGCCGCGCCCCTGTCCGCGGCGCTCGCCGGGAAGCTCGACCTTCAGGGAGTCGCCCGTCTCTACCGCCACCAGGCCGCCGCCCTCGACCGGGTGCGGGCGGGGGAGAACGTCGTGGTCGTGACCGGGACGGCCTCGGGCAAGACCCTCTGCTACAACCTCCCGGTGCTGGAGTCGCTGCTGGCCGATCCCGAGGCGCGCGCTCTCTATCTGTTTCCGACCAAGGCGCTGGCCCAGGACCAGCTCAAGGGGCTGAAGCGCTTTCTCCCGGAGGAGGACGCCGCCGGAGAGGGCGGAGCCGGACGCGGAGGCCCCTCCGCGGCGTCGGGTGCGCGCCGCCGCCGGCCCGCTCCGCTGCGCGGGGATCTCTTCTTTCGCGCCGGCACCTACGACGGCGACACGCCGCCCAGCCTGCGCTCGCGGCTGCGCGACGAGGCCAACATCCTCCTGACCAATCCGGACATGCTCCATTCCGGGATCCTGCCGCACCATCCGCGCTGGGCGGAGTTCTTCGCGCGTTTGCAGTACGTCGTGGTCGACGAGATCCACGTCTATCGCGGGATCTTCGGCTCGCACGTGGCCAACGTGCTCCGGCGTCTCCGGCGCGTCTGCCGGCATCACGGCAGCAATCCCGTCTGGATCTGCGCCTCGGCCACGATCGCGAATCCGGCGGAGCTGGCCGAACGCCTGACCGGCCTCCGGTTCTCCGTGGTGGATGAGGACGGCGCTCCCCGGGGCCGGAAGCACTTCCTTTTCTGGAATCCTCCGCGGATCGGCTCGACCGGAATGGAGCGGCGGAGCGCCAATCTCGAGGCCAAGGAGATCCTCCTTCGGCTGGTGCGGGAGGGCTATCAGGGCATCGTTTTCGTCAAGACGCGCGCGATGACGGAGGTGCTTTTGCGCTACTGCCAGGAGGACCTGCGCCGCGAAGGAGGCGGGCTCGCCCGGAAGATCCGCGCCTATCGGGCCGGCTATCTTCCGGAGGAGCGGCGCCGGATCGAGGCCGCGCTCTTCGAAGGGGATCTGCTCGGCGTCATCTCGACCAACGCGCTCGAGCTGGGGATTGACGTCGGCTCCCTGGACGCGGCTCTTCTCGTCGGATATCCCGGCACGATCGCGTCCACCTGGCAGCAGGCGGGACGGGCCGGGCGCCGCGAAGAGGAATCGGCCGCGGTCTTCCTGGCGCACAACGCTCCGATCGACCAGTACCTCATGGCCAATCCGCTCTACTTCTTCGGCCGCACGCCGGAGAACGCCATCCTTGATCCCTCGAATCCGCACATCCTGGTCAATCACCTGCGGTGCGCTTCGTTCGAGATCCCGATTTCCCGCGCCGAGGAAACCTCCTTTGGCGAGTACGGCCCAGCCATCCTCGACCTGTTGAGGGAGCGGCAGCACCTGAACGAGGTCAAGGGCCGTTGGTTCTACACGCGCGGCGACTATCCCTCGAGCGGTTTCTCCCTGCGGAACGCCGGAGACAACGTCTACACCATCATCGACACGAGCGCGGCCGGAAGCGAGAGGAACCGGGGCGAGGCGCGCGGCGCCGCGGAACCCGCCGGGATGGAGGCGAGGGGCAACCGCGTCATCGGGACGGTCGACGAGCCGTCGGCTTTCACGCAGGTTCATCCCCAGGCGGTCTACATGCACGAAGGGGAGACCTACTTTGTCGATCGCCTGGATCTCGCCGAGAAGAGCGCCTACATCCACAAGGCCGATCTCGACTATTACACGCAGGCCGTCTCCGACACCTACATCGAGACCCGGTCGGCCGACCTGGAAAAGGTCTGGCGGCGCTCGGAGGTCTCCTTCGGGGAGGCGTCGGTCCACGAAAAGGTGACGATGTTCAAGAAGATCAAGTTCGGCGGGCGCGACTCCCTGGGCTGGGGGAACATCGAGCTGCCGCATACCACCTTGCACACCGCCGCGCTGTGGCTGGAGCCGCCGGCGGAGGCGCTGGCGCAGGTCGCGGGTTGGGGACGGGTGCCGGCCGACGGGATCGAGGGGATCGCCAACGTCCTGGCCGAGGTGATCTCCCTTCGGGCCATGTGCGATCCGCTTGATCTGGGCACCGTGGTGGAAATGCGCGGCCCCGGTGGTCCGATGCTGTTCGTCTACGACAAGTATCCGGGCGGGCTGGGCTATGCCCAGAAGGCCTTCCATCTGATCGAGGAGGTGATGCAGGAGGCGCTTCGCCTGATCCAGGGATGCGCCTGCGAAGACGGTTGTCCGTCCTGTGTCGGCTCGCCCATCCTGCCGCAATACGGGCTGGATCCGGATGCGGTGGTGAAGGGTCGGATCCCGGACAAGGAGGCGGCCCTGATCCTGCTGCACGCGCTTCTGGAACTGCCGGCCTACACGCCGAAGACGCCGCTTTCGGCCGAGAGGGCGGCGCGCGCGGCGGCGATCCTGGCGGCGCAGCGCGCGGGTTTGGGCGGCGGGGAAGCCCCGGCGGACGACTCCGCCGCAGCGAAGGCCGCCGCGGCGGGCGGGCGTTCGCGACGGAGAGCCGGGCCGGGCGCTGATTCCGAAGATGGCGCGGCGGGCAGAAGCGCCGGTGCGCCTGGACGCCGGGGAGCGGGCGAGAGCGAGGCGTCGCTGCCGGAACGGCAGGTCAGGCCGCTTCCGCCCGATCTCCGCCGCAAGCTGGAAGGCCAGATCGATCGGATGAAGGAGGAGCCGCCGCTCGGGAAGAAGCGGGGAGGCTGACCGGGCCCGAGGTGCCGAGGTTCAGGGCATCAGTGGTCGGAAGACCAACCCGCGTAGTCCTTCCCGTCTCCGGCCGTCCGAAAACCGATCGCCGGGTCAAGGGTGTCCGGGGGAGCGCTGGCGCGGGCCGTCGTGCGGCAGTCGAAACCGGGACTTTTCCATGAACCTCCCCGCACGATCCGCCGGGTGCCGTCGGCCGGAGGTTGATGGGGTTTCCGGTATGGCCCTTCCCAATCCGCGGTCCACTCGGCGGCGTTGCCGGCCATGTCGTCTATGCCGCAGGCGCTGGTCCCGACGCCGGTCTGATATCCGTCGTGGATCCGGCCGTCATAGTACCCGACCGGCGTAGTGGCCCACGTTGTGGCGCTTTCGAACGGATCCCCGCTTCGGGAGAAATTGGTCCGTGAGCTGTCGAGGACCCGGCCCCACGGATAACGATAGCCCAGACCGACCTCGACCCATTCCCGCGTTCCGTCTCCATCCCAGGCCATCATGCTGTCGCCGTATTCCGGGCTCAGGCCTCTCGCCGCCTTCTCCCATTCCGCTTCGGAGGGCAACCTCCGGCCGAGAAGCTCCGCGCAGGCTGCAGCCCCGTACCATCAGACGCCGACCACGGGATGCCGCCGGCAGGCCTCCAGGGCGACAAACGTGCTTTCCGAGGGGATGTACCGGATCCGGCCGGCGGAATCCTCTGCGCGCAAGTTCAGGTACGGGCGGCCCTGCTGGTCCCGAACGAAATCGTCCAGCCGCAAGTCGCCGCGCCTGCGGGCCAGCGTCAGGAAGGCCGCGTACTGCTCGTTCGTCACCTCGGTTCGATCGAAGTCGTAGTTAGTAGCTTTGACATCACTACCTCCCGCCCAGGGTTTGCAGTGCGGCTGAGACCGTCGACGCGGCCAGAGCCCGTCGTCCGCCGACCACGTGACCATCGTTGTCGACCTGGATGCTGTCCCCGACGACCCTCCATGCGGAATACAGATCGCCGTACAGCTCGTACGCGGTTCCGGCGGGGCGGAGGAACGCGAACACCTCTGTGCCCTGCATGAGCGGTGGCACCAGGAGCCACTCGAAGTCCGCGTTCCGCACCGGGCACTGCACGGTCAGGGTGTCGCCGGCCCGAACTCCGGTCGAAGCGAACGAGGCCAGGACGCGGAGACGGATCTGGGTCCGCGGATCGAATGGGGTTTTCATGAGGCCGAACCGGTGGATGTGGAGGGGATTCCATCCGCGGGCGACCTCAGCGCGAACGGCAACTGGGGCGTGGGTCGGATGGGTTCCATCGCGAAGGCCCCCTCAATAGGGGTGTTCCCGATGACTGCGCGTTCGCCGAGAGCGCTCGTCAGCCCGCAGGCTTCACGATCATGAGGACCATCGCGGCCAGCGGAGCGACGGTCGCGATCGTGCCCCAGAGATTCCAGCTTCTCGAGAGGCGGTCGTACTCGGCTTGATTCCAAGGCTCGCCGCCGGCGGACGCGAGAGCGAGGGAGCGCATCCGGCGTTGCAGCGGAGCGAGTTGCGCGCTGAACGCAAACCCGGAGATGGCGAAGAGGATCAGCGACTGCCAGATCCAGCCGGTGCGGAGGATGGGATACCTCTCCAGACCGGCGGCGGCGAATCCGAAGACGAGGAGCAGCGCCGCTCCGGGCACGGTCAACCACCGGTCCGCCCGGATGATCCCGTCCAGGGTGTGGGCGATCAGGCGCGGATCCCGGCTGCGATCGCCGTGCCTCTTCCAGAAAATGCCCGCCAGAATGTTCCCGAGGAAAAGGACGACTCCCAGAAGGTGGATCGACTTCATGATCACGTACATCGGCCGTGCACTCCTTTCGACGAACGCGAGCCAGGCGTGATGCTCGTTGTGGTACGCCTTCCAGACTTTGTGATCGTCGCGGCAAGACGCCGACCCCCGCGGAACGTCGGGGAAAATGTCATGACGAGGTCCATGACGGCGGTTCGGCCGGCGGTCACTCGCCGCCGTTGTCGCCGCCGTTGCCGCCGCCGTTGTCTCCGGCCTGCGGCGAAATGACCACGAAGAGCCCGGCGCCGTTCCGGATGATCCGCAGGAGCACGTCGCCGTTCAGGTCCGCCGCCATCCTCGAGAAGTCCTCGGGATTCGCCACCGGCTGATGATTGACCGACTCGATCACGTCCCCCTGCTGCAGCCCCTGCTGCGCGGCCGGGCTGGACGGATCGAGCTGGGAGACGACGACCCCGGACACGCCTTCAGGGATTCCAAGCTGCTTGCGGATCTGGCTCGTGAGCTGTTCGACCGAAACCCCCTGGAGCGTGCCCTCGGCCGGCGCCTGGGCGCTGCCGGGTCCCATGGTCGCGTTCTTCGGCCGCTCGGCCAGAACGGCTTCGACCTTCATCGGGGAGCCGTTCCGAAGCAGCTCGATCGAGATCCTGGTGCCGGGATCGATCCCCGCGACCGTGTTGGTCAGGGCGTCCTTCGATGCCACCTTCTGGCCGTTGAGCGAGCGGATCACGTCTCCGGCCTTGAGCCCGGCCTTGTCCGCCGGAGAGCCCGGACTTACGTCGTCCACCAGGGCGCCGGAGAGATCGGGAACCTTGAACTGCCTGGCCAGTTGCTCGTTCAGATCGCCCACGGTGACGCCGAGGAACCCGCGCACGACCTTTCCGGACTTGATCAGGCTTTCCATGATGTGCCGGACGACGTCCGAGGGGATGGCGAGTCCGACGCCGTTGAAGGCGCCCTGCCCGGTGGCGGAAGGTCCGCTGACGATCGCGGTGTTGAGGCCGACGACGCGCCCGTGGACGTCGACGAGCGCTCCTCCCGAGTTCCCGGGATTGATGGCGGCGTCGGTCTGGATGAAGTCCTCATAGTTCTCGATCCCGAGGCCGGAGCGCCCTACCGCGCTCACGATCCCCTTCGTCATGGTGAAGTTCAGGCCGAAGGGGTTGCCGAAGGCGAGCACGGTGTCTCCCGGTTTCAGATCGGCCGACTCCCCCCAGGCGGCGGTGGGCAGATGATCTCCCTCGATCTTGACCACGGCCACGTCGGTCTCGGGGTCGGCTCCGACCACCTTGCCTTTGTAGACCTTCAGATTGGACATCATCACCTGGATCTCGGTCGCCTTGGCGATGACGTGGTTGTTGGTGACGATGTATCCGTCGGGGGAGACGATGACGCCGCTGCCGAGCGCATGTTCGCGCTGCTCCCGGGGAATGCCCTGCATCGGCCCGAAGAACTGGCGGAAGAACGGGTCGTTGAAGAACGGGGACTCCTGGAGGCGCACGACATGGGTCGTCTGGATGTTGACCACGGCGGGCGTGACCGTCTCGGCGATCCGCTCGAACGCCTTGTTCTCCTGGGCGAGGAGATCGATGTCCGGGCCCTGGATCCCCGGCTCCTGGGCCAGCGCCACTCCGTGCCGCATCCCCAGCCGGTGGACCTCGATGCCGGCCACGAAGGCCAGGCCGAAGAGAACCATCAGCGAGAGGATGGCGCGGCTGCGCAGGCGGCGGCCGAGGGCAGGGTCGTTCGTCATCATGGTTCCATCACCTCCGCGGAAGACGGTCTCGTTTACGGTTTCCCCAACATCGGTCTGGCACTGCGATGCTTTTGAGCATGGTACCATCGGAGACGGCTGAACTCGAATCTCGGAGACAGGAGAACCGTCATGGCCCAGCATCTGTTCCTGCAGTGCCCGTCGTGCGGGACGGAGAATCGCATCCCTCCCGTCCGCGTCGGACAGACCGGGCGCTGCGGTCGCTGCCGTTCGGAACTGCCCGGCACCGGTTATTACTTCAGCGCTCCGGTGGAGATCCCGGAAACCGCGTTTGACGCCGTGATCCGTCTTGCCTCGCGCCCGGTCCTGATCGATTTTCGCGCCGACTGGTGCCAGCCCTGCCGGGAGCTTGCGCCGGTGCTCGAGGCGCTTGCCTCCGAGATGGCGGGACGCCTCATCGTGGGCGAGGTGGACGCCGACCAGGCGGCGGTCACGGCGGCGCGGTTCGGCGTCGAGGCGATTCCCACCCTGGTTCTCTTCCGGAGCGGGATCGAGCTCGACCGGATCCGCGGAGTGATCTCGCTCGAGGCGCTGCGAGAGCGGCTGGGCCGGTACCTGGACTGACCACCACCAACAGCCGAGTGCTGGAGGTCGCAATGCGCAGAGCTGATTCGGCGCTCCTGCTCCCGTTGCTTGTGGCGTTGTTGGTGCCGGCCGTTGTCCTTCCCCAGCCGGGAAACGGCGGTAACGGCGGGCCCGACACGACGCTGGCCACCTTCGACACGACCCTCGTGATTCCCGCCGGAGACACGGTCATCGTTGAGCGGCTCGCCGAACATCACGAGTACATCGGGGGCGACAGGCTCCACATCGTCGCCCGGGACGGGGTCTGCGACATCAACGGAACGCGCTACCGGCCTGGGCCGCAAAGACCCGACACGCTCCTTCCCGTCTGCACACTTCGCCATCTCTACGGGACCGTACCGCTGGTGCTCGACTACGTCTCGCGCCACGAGGGGCAAGACTCCGTTGAGGTCTGGAACCATGCTTTCCATGCGTGGTATGAAGCCCAGCGCCAACTCGACGCGGATCTTCAGCGCATGTACCGGGAGCTGGACGCGAACGGCCTTCGGGAGCCGGCCCTGATGGACTCGGTCGTCGCTCGGATGCAGAGATCGCCAATCGTCGAGGGTGCCCAGTACGACTCCGCGGCTAGAAAAGTCAGGTACTTCCTTCGCGGCCAGCGTGCCGGCTGGATGCTCCGCATCGACGGCCGCGGCCCGTTCCCATCCCGCCCTCCCGGCCAGAAGCTGACCAGACGTGAAGCCGCCGACGTGGTCGGCACGGCCCGAATATGGTTTGCCCGCATTCCCCGAGCGAGGCTGCTGTACCGGAACGGCGGCATGATGATCCTGCATTGAGGAGGCCGACATGCGAACTGCACTGATCGCCCTGGCTCCCCGGAGCCGGTGCCCGCCACAGACCGCCCGAGCCGCCTCACCGGAGCCTCGGGCTCCGGGCGCTTCCGCCCGCTTCCACTCCACGGGCTCAGGAGGTCGTCGGGGCCCTCTTCTTCGCTCCCAGGGCCAGCAACCGCCCGATGCGCGCCAGCACCCTCTCCGTCCAATGCTGGAATCGATCCATGTAGATGAAGAAGACCGGGGTCACGAAGAGGGTCAGGAACTGCGAAAAGAGAAGGCCGCCGACCACGGTCAAACCGAGCGGGCGGCGCGACTCCGCACCCGCGCCCAGGCCGATCGCGATCGGCAGGGTGCCCATCAGGGCTGCCATGGTCGTCATCATGATCGGGCGGAACCGGATCATGCAGGCCTCGAAGATCGCGTCCCTGGGAGTCTTGCCCTCCGTACGCTGCGCCTCGAGCGCGAAGTCGATCATCATGATTCCGTTCTTCTTCACCAGTCCGACGAGGAGGATGACGCCGACGAAGGCATAGATGCTCAGGTCGACGTGGAAGATCATGAGGGTCAAGAGCGCGCCGAATCCGGCGAAGGGCAGGGCGGAGAGGATCGTGAACGGGTGGAAGAAGCTCTCGTAGAGGATCCCCAGCACCAGGTAGATCACCAGCACCGCCATGATGAGGAGAAGCCCCAGGCCCTGGACCGACGATTGGAACGCCTGCGCCGTGCCCTGGAAGCTGGTCGTGATCCCGGCCGGAAGCACCTGCCTGGCCAGACCCTGCACCTCGGCCACCGCGGTGCTGAGCGAGATCCCGGGAGCCAGGTTGAACGAGATGGTCACGGCGGGAAGCTGTCCCAGGTGGTTGATCGCCAGCGGGCCGTAGGAGGTCTTCAGGCTGGCCAGCACGTTCAGCGGCACCAGCGTGCCGCTGTTGGCGCGCACGTAGAGCTTGGAGAGGGCCGCGGGGTCCATCTGGTCCTCGGGCAGCAGCTCCAGGATGACGTAGTACTCGTTGTTCGGGGCATAGATGGTGGAGATCTGGGACGAAGCGTAGGCGCTCTGGAGGGCGTTCTCGATGTCCCCGACGGAGACGCCGTAGGAGGCGGCCTTGTCCCGGTCGATGTCGACGTCGATCTCGGGGTTCTTGATCTGGAGGTCGCTGGTGACGTCCTGAAGTCCCTTCAGGTTCTGCATCCTCTGCTGGAGGAGCTGGGAGCTCTTGAACAGCTCGTCCTGATCGATGCCCTGCAGCGTGTATTGATACTGGCTGCGCGACAGCGTGCCTCCGACCCGGATGGGCGGCGGGTTCTGCAGGAAAACCTGGATCCCGGGGATCTTGAACAGCTTGGGCCGGAGCTCCTGGATCACCTGATCGGGACTGAGCTTTCGCTTGGCACGGGAGGCCAGTCGGACGAAGACCACCCCGGTGTTCCGGCCGCTGATCCCGCCCGCGCCCCCCACGCTCGACATGAAGGCCGAGATGTTGGGGTCGTCGGCCAGGATCGAGGCCACGCGCTTCTGATGGCTGACCATGGAATCGAACGAGATCGATTCGGAGGCGGCGGTGAAGCCGAAGATCTGACCGGTGTCCTCGCTCGGCAGAAAGCCTTTGGGGATGTGCGCGAACAGGATCACGGTGAGCACGAGAATGGCGAAGGAATAGAGGATGGTCACCCGCGAGTGGTCGATCGACCAGCGCAGGCCGCGCCGGTAGACCGCGAGCATCCGGTCGAACACCCTCTCTGAGACCGCGTAGATCCTGCCGTGGTGGGCCTGGGCGCTGTGGCGGAGAAAGCGGCTCGAGAGCATCGGGGTCAGGGTCAGGGAAACGAATCCGGAGATCAGGATGGCGACGGCCATGGTGACGGCGAACTCGTGGAAGAGCCGGCCCACGATCCCGCCCATGAAGAGAATGGGGATGAACACCGCAACCAGCGCCACGGTCATCGAGAGGATGGTGAAGCCGATCTCGCGGGAGCCGTTCCAGGCCGCCTGGAGCCGCGATTCCCCCATTTCCATGTGCCGGACGATGTTCTCCAGCATGACGATGGCGTCGTCCACGACGAATCCGACCGAGAGCGTGAGGGCCATCAGGGAGAGGTTGTCGAGGCTGTAGCCCAGGACGTACATCGCGGCGAAGGTGCCGATCAGGGCCATGGGGAGCGCCAGGGACGGAATCACGGTGGCGGAGAGGTTCCGGAGGAACAGGAAGATCACCATGATCACGAGGATCAGCGTGATGAAGAGGGTGGTCTTGACGTCGTTGACGGACGCCCGGATCGACTCGGAGCGGTCGAAGAGCACGTTGAGCCGCACCGAACCGGGGAGATGCTCGCGGAAGGTGGGGAGCAGGTCCTTCACCTTCTGCACGACGTCGACGGTGTTGGTTCCGGGCTGCCGCTGCACCGCCAGGATGATCGCGCGGTCGCTCACCAACCAGGCCGCCACTTTGTCATCCTGAACGCTGTCGAGCACGCGGCCCAGCTCATCCAGGCGCACCGGATGCCCGTTCCGGTACGCCACGATCAGGGATCGGTAGGCCTGCGCCTGCATGAGCTGGCCGGTCGCCTGGACCGTGAAGGCCTTCTGCGGGCCGCTCAAGAGACCGGTCGGCAGGTTCACGTTGGCGTTCTGGATGGAGTTCTGAACCTCGTCGATGCCGATGCCTCGACTGGCGAGCGCGTTGGGATCGAGCTGAGCGCGCACCGCGTACTTCTGCGAGCCGTACACCTGGACCTGGGCCACGCCGCTCACCATGGAGATCCGCTCGGCCAGGAGGGTCTCGGCGTACTCATCCAACGAGTAGAGCGGAAGGCTCGGCGCGGTCATGGCGATGTAGAGTACCGGCTGATCGGCGGGATTCACCTTTCGGAAGGACGGAGGGGTCGGCATGTTCGGCGGAAGCTGTCGCTGGGCCACCGCGATCGCCGACTGCACGTCCTGGGCCGCCGCGTCCAGATTGCGGTTGAGGCTGAACTGAAGCGTGATGGTGGTCGATCCCTGCGAGTTCGCCGAGGTCATCACATCGAGACCGGCGATGGTGGAGAACTGGCGTTCGAGCGGCGTGGCCACGGCGGAAGCCATCGTCTCTGGCGTCGCGCCCGGCAGGGACGCGGACACGAGGAGCGTCGGGAAATCCACGTTGGGGAGGTCGCTGACCGGCAAAAGCCGGTATCCGGCGATCCCGAACAGAAGGATCGCCATCATGACCAGCGTGGTCATGATCGGCCGGCGGATGAAGAGGGCGGAGATGCCTCCGGCGCCGCTCATCTCCGTGGTCGGGCCCTCGCGATGGTTCGGGGAGTTCATCGGCCCTCCCGCTGGCCCGAAGCGAGCTTGTCCCCGGCCCCAGCGCCGGCCGCGCGGTCGGATTTTGCGCCGGCCGGCTGCTGGCCGGCCGGAGGCGCGGCGGGCGTTCCCGACTCGGTCCGGATCACCACGCGCGCTCCGGAATAGAGCGCGACCTGTCCGTCGGTGACGACCTCCTCTCCCGGTTGGATCCCCTGATCGATGATGGTCTGGCCCTGCCATTGGCCGCCGGTCGAGACCGGGCGCATCTCGACCGTCCGGTCGGCCTTGATCATCCAGACGATCTCACCGTTCTGTCCCGGCTGGACGGCGGAGGAAGGTACCACGACGGCGCCCTTCCGGACGCTCAGGTGGAGGATCACGTTCACGAACTGGCCGGGCCAGAGCACCTGGTCGGAGTTCGGGAAGGTCGCTTTCATCATCACGGTCCCGGAGGTCAGGTCGACGGTGTTGTCGACGAACGTGAGCGTTCCACGGATGGCGTGGGTCGAGTCGGGCGGCATCGTCACGTCGACGGGCAACGCTCCGGAGGCGGCGTAGCTGCGGATCTGCGCCAGGTCCTTCTGGGGCACCGAGAAGTCGACCAGGGCGGGAATGATCTGGTTGATGACGACGAGCGGCTGGGTGTCGTTCGCCTTGACCAGGTTTCCGAGCTGGACCAGCACGCTTCCGGTCCGGCCGCTGATGGGGGAGCGGATCGTGCAGTAGGTCAGGTTCAGTCGAGCCGTCTCGATGGAGGCGGAATCCGCGCGC
The DNA here is from genome assembly GCA_963833505.1 of Candidatus Eiseniibacteriota bacterium. Taxonomy (GTDB): domain Bacteria; phylum Eisenbacteria; class RBG-16-71-46; order CAIMUX01; family CAIMUX01; genus CAWHYG01. The sequence goes on from CAWHYG010000007.1 coordinate 339,462, forward strand.
ATCGTGGCGCGCGACGCCTGGGCGGTGGCGAGGGCGTCCTCGGCCTGCTCCTTGGTGACGAAGTCGCTCTTGACCAGGTCGGCATAACGCCGCGCGGTCGCGTCCGCGGACTCCTCCTGGGCTGTGTCCCGCGCCAGCGCCGCCCGGGCCTGATCCAGCGCCGCCTGGTACGGGCGGGGATCGATCACGAAGAGCACGTCGCCGGCCGCAACGTCCTGCCCCTCGGTGAACGGGACGCGCATGAGCTGGCCGCCGACCAAAGCCCGGACCGCGACGGTGATCTTGGGCTGGACCGTCCCGATCGCCTGGATCTCGATCGGCACATCGGCCTGCTTGGAGGTGCCAGAGGTGACGCTCGCCGGCGGAGGCCCGGCCGGAGCCCCTTTGCCCTTCGAGCAGCCCGCGGCGAAAAGGCCGACCGCCAGGATCCCGAACGCCGCGATGGCCGCCGCCGTCGCTGCGCCGGACCGCAACGGCGCGCCGCGTCCCGTCCGGAACGTCCGACCAAACCGTGGCATCCTCAAACCCGCCGGAATCCGTTCGTTCCCATCCATGCCCGGATGAAACCAGGTGCTCATTTTCCGCCTTCCTTCTGAATCCCGGATACCGGAACGGGCCCGAGAGTGCCGGTGTCGTGGGCCAACTGGGCCAGAGCCACATCCCAATCGGCGCGCGCCTCGACCTGCGTGGCGCGGGCGACTTCCAACGCCGCCTGGGCCGACAGCAGATCGAGAATGGTGCCGACGCCGGTTTGATACCGGCCCGCCGCCACGTCGCGATTCTGGGTGGCGCTGGCAAAGAGATCCGCGCTGGTGGCCAGGCGCTGCTGCGCGGTCTTGAGGAGGTAATAACTCGTCCAGACCTGCAACGCCACCGCCTGCTGCGCGCCCTGGAAGCTCGCTTCGGAGGCGTCGGCCAGAGCGCGCGCCTGCTTGACGTCGTAGAGGTTGGAGAAGCCGGTGAAGATCGGCCATTGCATTTCGGCCAGGGTGGACCAGGTGTTGGCGGGCCGGTCGGGCGAGTTCATGTAGGCCCGTCCGACGCTTCCGCCCACGCTGAAGGTCGGCCACAGCGCCGCCTTGGTGCGACGGACCTCGGCCGCGGCCCGATCCGCCTGGGCGCGCGCCGCGGCCAGATCGGGGCGGCTGGCCTCCGCCTGCTCGAGGCAGCGATCGATCGTCTCCATCGACTCCGTCGGTGGAGGCCCTTCGCTCAGCTCGACGTCGAACTGCGTGTCGGCGGACAGGCCCATGGCCGTCGCCAGCGCCCCGCGCGTCGTCTCGATCTGGCCTTCCAGCGTTTCGAGCGTGAGCTGCTCCTGGGAGAGCGCGGTCTTCGCCTGCAGGACGTCCGCGATCGTGCCGAGCCCGGCGTCGTGCCGGGCCTGGGCGGCGTCGAGGTTGGCCTGGGCGTCCTTGAGCGAGGATTGTTCCGCGGCCACCAGGGCCCGGGTGCTGGTGTAGCCGAAGTAGGCCTGTTCCACCTGGAGGATGACGTTCTGGATGGAGGCATTGTGGGTCCAGTCGGCCGCTTCGAGCGCGTCCCGGGTTTCAGCGACCGACGCAGCCCGGCCCCCGAAATTGAAGAGCAGCCACGAAACGTTCAGGGTCGGCCCGTAAGACCGCGACGGCGTCGCCGGCGTGTCTCCGGAAGGCAGGGACTTGACGCCCGAGTAGTCGGCCGTCACGTCGGCCTCGGGATACCACGTGCCCTTTTCGGCGCCGTAGGCCGCCGCCGCCGCGCGGGCGTTGTCCCAGGCTTGCTGGGTCTGCGTGCTGTTCCGGAGCGCGATGTCCGCGACCTGCGCGAGGCTCAGGTGGGTGACGCCCGCCAGAATCTCCGGCGGAATCGTCCTGGTCGGCATCTTCGGCATCGGGGCCAGGGCTTCGGGGGACGGAGACCAGGGGACGTTCGGGGCGGGAGAGGTGCCCGCCGCGCCCCGAAGCCCGGTATAGCCGTGGGCACAGCCCGCGGCCAGGACGAGGGTCGCCGCAAGCATCAGCTTCATCGTGCCCGCTGGATCGCGTCCGGCGCTGCCCGGCCGTGCCGGCGTCCTTGGCATCATGTCCTCCTTCTTGGGCCGGAGACCGCCGGCGCACTCTTGCGCCCGGCGGCTTTCAGATCCGACCGGCGTGGGCCCGGTTTCCGCGCGATTCCGTTGAGCACGACTTCGGCCAGGAGGTTCGCGTCGTCCTCGACCGGACCCGGATTGTCATACGAAAGTCGCTGGCCGACGAGAGCGATCGCCGACTCCATGACGAAGGCGGCCACCTTGACCGGATTCAACAGGCGGAAGAGCTCGATCCGCTCTCCCTCCCTGAGGACGCCGGCCAGTTGCTCGACCCGCGCCAGATAGCGGCGGTCCTGCCGGCGCTTGTGGAACCCCGCGGTCGAAGCCAGCCGCTCCCACAGAAGAACCCGGAAGAATCCGCGGTGCTCCTCGAAGTAGCCGAGTTGCCGGGAGACGAACCGCCGCAACTTCTCGTCCGGCGGGAGATCGGACTCGAGAATCCCGGCGAGCTCGTGGCGCAGCGGCTCCAGGCTCACGTCCTTCACCCACTCGAGCAACTCGTCCTTGCTCTTGAAATAGGAATAGAGCGTGCCCTTGGCCATGCCTGCTTCGGAAGCGACATGGTCCATGGTCAGCGCTTCCGAACCATCGCGAGCCAGGATCCGGACCACCGCGTCGTGCACGGCCTTCCGGTTCAAGGCCTCCCATCGGGATCGCCGGTCCAGCCGGCCCGCGTTGATCGACTCGCTTGAGACGTCCATCCTCGATTTCCAGTCTGGCGTGTTCCCTGGCCCGCCATCCTCCGACCGGCCGGTCGGAATTTGACCCCGACGGTCGTCATTAGTACCGGGGAGGTCCCGGCAGCGTCCAGCCCCATTTTTCCCAGGGTGTCGGGGGTGCCCCGATGGGGCCGGTGTGAGCGCGGTCCGATGCGTGCGCTGGCCGGTCCGAGGGGTGTCCGGTGCGGGCACGGGACCGATGTGAGCGCTGTTCGGTGTGAGCGTGGTCCGATGCGTGCGCCGGCCGATGCGAGCAGTCCGGCATGAGCGCTGTCCGGTCTGGGTGCCGGCTGATGCGAGAGCGCCGGCCGGTCTGAACGCGGACCGGTATGAGCGCTGGCCCGCGCTTCACCGTGGCGATAAAATGCCCGCGGCGCCGAAACCGCGGAACGCGGCTCGGAATGGCGAGGCTGGAAGAAGGGGGGGCGGAATGAAACCGCGATGGCTGGGCCCGACTGCGATCGGGCTGGCGATGGTCCTGGGAGCGTGCGGTGGGGGCAAGCATCGGGATCAGGGAGGAGCCGCCTCCAGCGGCGCCTCACCGGCGGGAGGCGGACCCGTCGTCATCGGCGTGTCGCTGCTGACCCGGACCCATCCCTTCTACCAGGATCTGGAGGCCGGACTGCGCGACGCGGCCGCGGCGCACGGCTACGAGCTGGTGGTCCAGGCCGGGGAATTCGACGTGGCCCGGCAGAAGAACCAGATCGAGGATTTCCTGGTCCGGAAGGTGAACGCCATCATCGTGTGCCCGTGCGATTCCAAGTCGATCGGCACTTCGGTCCAGGCGGCCAACCAGGCGGGCATTCCGGTCTTCACGGCCGACATCGCCGTCCTGGCCGAAGGGGCCAAGGTCGTGTCGCACGTCGCATCGGACAACATGGCCGGCGGCCTCCTGGCGGCGTCGGCGGTTTCCAAGGCGCTCGGCGGCAAGGGCAAGGTGGCCATCATCGATCATCCCGAGGTCGAGTCGGTCATCCAGCGCGTGCACGGATTCGAACAGGGCATCGCGGGCGAACCGGGGCTCCAGATCGTCGCCAAGCTGAGCGGGCACGGCACGAAGGACGCGGCCTTCAAGACCGCCGAGGACATTCTCGAGGCGCATCCCGATGTCGACGCCATCTTCGGGATCAACGACGACTCGGCCTTGGGAGCGCTGGCCGCGGTCGAGAAGGCGGGCCGCGCCGGGCGCGTCGTCATCGTCGGGTTCGACGCGGTTCCCGAAGCGCGGAAGGCCATCGCGGAGGGGAAGATCTACGCCGACGTGATCCAGCAGCCGCGGACCATCGGCCAGAAGACGATCGAGGCGATCGCGGACTACATGGCGGGCAAGCCGGTGGCGCCGGTGACGCTCATTCCCTGCGCGCTCTTCACGCGAGACCAGGCGACATCCGCGCAGTGAACGACGCTCCGCCCATCCTGAAGCTCGCCGGAATCGGGAAGCGGTTCCCGGGCGTCCAGGCGTTGCGCGCAGCGAGCCTGGAGGTGCTTCCCGGAGAGATCCACGCCCTGGTCGGGCAGAACGGAGCGGGGAAGAGCACGCTCATCCGCGTGGTTACCGGAGCCCACCGTCCCGACGAAGGATCGATCGAGGTGGCGGGCGTTCCGGCGTCTTCGCTCGATCCTTCCGCGGCCCGCCGGCTCGGCATCGCCGCGATCTACCAGGAGCTGAGCCTGGTGCCCGCCCTCACCGTCCGGGAGAACCTGTTTCTCGGGCGCGAGCCGGCGCGCCGGGGCTGGATCGACGCGGGCCTCGAGCGCCGGCAGGCGGCGGAAATCTGCCGAAGGCTTGGATTGGAGCTCGACCCCGAGGCACGGGTCCGGGATCTTCCGCTCGCTCAGCAGCAGCTCGTGGAGATCGCTCGCGCTCTCCTGGCCGACGCCCGAATCATCATCATGGACGAGCCGACGGCGGCTCTGACGCCCGGCGAGGTCGAACGTCTCTTCCGGATTCTCGAGGATCTCCGGCGCCGCGGGCACGGCGTGGTCTTCGTGAGCCATCGATTGAACGAGGTCCTCAGGATCGCGGACCGGATCACGGTCATGCGCGACGGAGCGACTCTGGGCGTCTGGACGGCCGCAGAGCTGACCGCGGATCGGCTGGTCGAGCTGATGGCGGGCCATTCGCTCCGGCTCGCGAGCTCGCGCGCTGAGGCGCCGGTCGACCGGTCGGGACCGCGTGCAGAGGATGGTGAGCCAGGCGGACGGGCCCGCGATTCCGACCCCGGATCCGCGGGCGAGGAGCGCAGCGCTGGAACGGGGTTCAAACCCGTCACACACTTCGGAGTGGGGCCGGCGCCATCGAGGCCTGCTCGCGCGATGCCTGCTCGTGAACCGTTGCTTCGCGTCGAGGAGCTTCGCGGCGGGCGGATCCGCGGCGTGTCCTTCGAGCTGCGCGCCGGCGAGATTCTTGGCCTGGCCGGCCTGGTCGGCGCAGGAAGAACCGAAGTTTGCCGCCTTCTCTTCGGAGCCGATCGGATCGAAGGAGGGCGCATCCTCATCGACGGCGTGCCGGTGCGGATCCGGTCGCCACGCGAGGCGATGGATCTGGGCATTTGTCTCCTGACCGAGGATCGGAAGGGGCAGGGTCTGGTACTGGGCCTTTCCGCTCGGGACAACTTCGCCCTGCCCAACCTGAACCGTTGGTCCGTGCGGGGCTGGATCCGGCAGCGGGTGGAAGCCGAGGCGTTTCTTCGCCGGGTCCGGAGCCTTGACCTTCGCCTGAGCGGCCCGGACCAGCCGGCCGGACACCTCTCCGGCGGCAACCAGCAGAAGCTCCTCGTGGCGCGATTGCTCGAAGGCGACGCGCGCCTGGTCCTCTTCGACGAGCCGACCCGCGGCATCGACGTCGCGGCGAAGGCCGAGATGGCTCTTTTGATCCGCGATCTGGCCGACCGAGGCAAGGGGGTGCTCCTGGTGTCATCCGAGCTGTCGGAGATCCTCGCGCTCAGCGACCGCGTCCTCGTCATGCACGAGGGCCGGATCACCGGCGAGATCCGGAACGTCGCCCAGGCCACGGAAGAGCAGGTGCTCGGTATGGCGGTCCGGTGAGCGTTCGAAGCCTGGCTTCCCGGCTGCTTTCCCACTACGGGATGCTGGTCGTCCTCGTGCTGCTGGCGGCGCTCTTTTCCGTCCTGACCATCCGCGAGCAGGAGCCTTCCGGGGGGCGCGCGGCGGACGGGCTGATCCGAAACGGACGCGAGGCGCTCGTCCCCGGACGAGCCGTCGTCATCGCGACCCGGGCGAGCGCGGAGGACGCAGCTTTCGCGGGGGCCTTGCGAACACGCCTGGAGCGCCGGGGAATCACCGTGGCCGGCACGATCGCAGGAGATCCCTCCGAGATTCGCGAAGGCCTGGAACGGATCGCCGCGGCGAATCCGGGCTCGATGGTCGTCGCGACCCGGGAGAGCAGCGCGCCGGTGGTGCGCGTGCTTCTCCAGTCGATCCCGGCTCTGTCCGCCGCGCCCCTGCTGACGCCGCCGTCGCATCGGTGGCCCACCTTCCTTCTTCCCGACAATCTGCGCAACGTGGCCGACGAGATCGCCGTCATCGCCATCGTGGCGGTGGGAATGACCCTGGTGATCCTGACCGGAGGGATCGACCTGTCGGTGGGCAGCCTGATCGCCCTGGCGGCGGTGGTCGCGGCCGGCCTGATCGGCCACCTCGGCGGAGAAAACGCCTCTACGGCCGCGCTCCTGGCCGGCGGCGCCGCCGCGGTGCTGGTGGGCGGACTTTTCGGGGCCTTCTCCGGGATCACGATCGCGCGTTTCTCGGTGCCGCCGTTCATCGCGACCCTCGGCATCATGCAGGTGGCGAGCGGGCTCGCCTACATTCTTTCACACGGGAAGCCCATCTACCGCCTGCCGGAACGCTTCGTGACCCTGGGCCGGGGCGCCGATCCGATCCTGGGTCTGCCCTGGGCGGTCGTCTTGATGGCCGGGCTTTTCCTGACCGCGCACCTTCTCATGTCCCGGACCGTGCTCGGTCGTTATGTCTACGCGGTGGGCGGGAATTCCGAGGCGGCGCGCCTGGCCGGAGTCCGCGTGGGGGGCGTCCTTCTCTTTGTGTACACGCTGTCAGGGATGCTGGCCGGCCTCGGGGGCGTGGTCATGGCGTCGCAACTCAAGAGCGGCGCCCCGACCTACGGGCTCATGTACGAGCTGTACGTGATCGCCGCGGTCGTGGTCGGAGGAACCAGTCTGAGCGGGGGCGAAGGGAAGATCCTGGGCACCTTGATCGGGGCCTTCATCATCGCCGTGATCCAGAACGGAATGAACCTGACCAACGTCGAGAGCTACTCGCAGAAGGTGGTTCTCGGCCTGGTGATCCTGGGCGCGGTCCTGTTGGATCGGACGCGCCGGAGAGGCTGGCTGCGCTGGCGGGGGAGGGCGTGACATGCTGAGACGAGGAACGGCGATCGCCATCATCGGCGGAATTCTTCTGGCCGCGGGAGCGCATGGAGAGGCGCCGCGTCTCTACGAGGTCGCGACCGCCCACCTGGACACGCAGTGGAGATGGACGGTCCGCCAGTCGATCGAGGAGTACATCCCCGCCACGCTGCACGCCAATCTCGACTTCATCGACCGCTATCCCGACTACGTCTTCAGTTTCGAGGGAGCCTTCCGCTACATGCTGGCGAAGGAGTACTACCCCGACGACTACGCGCGGCTCACGAAGGCGATCGCGGCCGGCCGCTGGCGGGTGGCAGGGAGCTGGGTCGACGCCGTGGACACCAACATCCCGGCGCCCGAGTCGCTGATCCGCCAGACGCTGTACGGCAACGGTTTCTTCCGTCGAGAGTTCGGCGTCACGAGCAAGGATGTCTTCCTTCCCGATTGTTTCGGTTTCGGCTTCGCCCTTCCGTCGATCGCGGCCCACTCTGGCCTGACCGGATTCTCGACCCAGAAGCTGGCCTGGGGATCGGCCTACGGGATTCCGTTCGACGTCGGTCTCTGGGAGGGAGTGGACGGATCGAAGCTCTTCGCGGCCCTCAATCCCGGCGAATACGTCGGAAAAATCAAGTCGGATCTCTCCGCCGACTCTTCCGTGGTCGCGACGGTCGAGCGCGAAGGCAAGACCTCCGGCACCTACGTTGCGTACAAGTACTTCGGCACCGGGGACACCGGCGGAGGTCCGACCGAAGAATCGGTGCAATGGCTCGAGAAGAGCATCCACGGCCACGGACCGGTCCATGTGCTTTCGGCCGGCTCCGACCAGATGGCGCGGGATCTGGCCGCGCTGACTCCGGAACAGCGGGAGCGCCTGCCGCAGTATCGGGGCGAGCTGGTCATGACCCGCCACGGAACCGGCTGTTATACCTCCGAAGCGGCGATGAAGCGCTGGAACCGGCGGAACGAAAAGCTGGCCGAGGCCGCCGAGCCGGCAGCGGTCGCGGCCGACTGGCTCGGCGCGTTGTTCTATCCGGCCGATCGGCTGCGGTCGGCCTGGATCCGTTTTCTCTGGCACCAGTTTCACGATGACCTGACGGGCACGAGCATTCCCGAAGCGTACTTGTACTCGTGGAACGACGAGGCCATCTCCCAGAACGTCTTCGCCGACGTCCTGGCCGCCTCCTCCGGGGCGGTCTGCCGGGCGCTCGATACCCGGGTTCGCGGCGTGCCCATCGTCGTGTACAACCCGCTTTCGATTGAGCGGGAGGATCCGGTGGAGGCCACCGTGACCTTCGACGGCGGCGTACCGCCCGCCGTGGGCGTGTTCGACCCGGAGAAACGGGAGGTGCCCTCGGAAGCGGTCCGGGTTTCCGATCACGAGCTGGCGGTGACCTTCCTCGCCCGGGTTTCGTCCCTGGGCTGGGCGGTCTATGACGTCCGTCCGTCCGTCCGTCCGTGCCGCCTCGAGAGCAGTGTGAAAGTCGGCTTGGACGGGGCATCGAGCCCGGTGGGCGCGATCCGGACGTCGACCGGCGTGTCCGGTGCGACCGCGGGTGGATCCGGTGACGGGGCGAATTCCGGATCGGACCGCGGCGCGGCGCCCTCCGCGCGCGCGGAGCAGGGTGGCGGATGGCTGGAGAATCCTCGCTATCGGGTTCATGTGAACGGCCGGGGCGACATCGATTCGATCTTTGACCGGAAAGCGGTCTGCGAAGTCCTGGCTGCGCCCTTGCGGCTGGAGCTGCTGTCCGACGCTCCCAAGAACTGGGCCGCCTGGGAGATCCAGTACGAGGACCTCGAGGCGGCTCCGCGAGGTTTCGTGGGGGACTCGCTCGGGGCCGGGTCCGGCATCGGCTCGGCATCCGACTCGGGCTCCGGCCCGGCCGTTCGCGTCGTCGAAACCGGGCCCGCGCGCGTGGCGCTTCAGGTTGTACGCACCAAGGACGGATCGAAGTTCCGCCAGACGATCCGGCTCGGCGCGGGAGGCGCCGCGGATCGGCTGGAGATCGCGACGTCCATCGATTGGAGAACTCCGGGAACGCTGCTCGAAGCCGTCTTCCCGTTCGCCGCCCATGCCGATTCCGCCGTTTACGACCTCGGTCTGGGCACGATCGCGCGGGGAACCGATCGGCCGCAGCTTTACGAGGTGCCGGGGCAGGAATGGGCCGACCTCACGGGTTCCGACGGGACCTACGGCGCCGCGGTGCTCAACGACTGCAAGTACGGATGGGACAAGCCGGACGACCACACGCTCCGGCTGACGCTCCTGCATACCCCGGCGGTGAACGACAACTGGGGTTGGATCAAGGACCAGCGATCGATGGATCTCGGTCACCACGAGATGACCTGGGCGGTCTGTGGGCATCCGGGAGACTGGAGCAGCGGCGGTGTGGCCTGGCAGGCGGAGCGACTGAATCAACCGCTTCGCGCGTTCCAGGCGAAGCCGGCTGCGGGCCCGCTCGGACGGCAGTTCTCGCTGGCCCAGGTGATCACGGGGGGTGCGGCGCCCGCCGTCGCCATCCGTGCGCTCAAGGGGTTCGAGGGAGTTCCGGAGCCCGATTCCGTCTCGCGCGCCGTGACGCGGCCGGGCTCGGGCGGCGCGTCCTCCGAGATCGTGGTCCGTCTTCAGGAGCTGGAAGGCCGGCCGCAGGAAAACGTGCGCGTCGCGCTGGCCGCTCCGATCGTATCGGTGCGGGAGGTGAACGGCGCCGAGGAGCCGTTGTGCGCAGTGGCAGGTGGCGCGGGAACAACCTCGGGCGTCGCTGGAGATCGGAGAGCGACGGCGGTGAACCCGGGAGGATCCGGAGCCGCGAGGTTGGAGAACGGCGAACTCGTCGTCTCGTTCCGGCCCTATCAGCCGCGCGCCTTCGCGATCCGGATCGCGCTTCCGAGGGCCCGCTTGTCCGGTCCGGTGACGCGTTGCCTGGGCCTGCCGTTCGACCTCGCCGGCATCACCGTCCACGGGGCGACGGAGCCGGTCGGATTCGACGGAGAGGGCCGGAGCCTTCCCGGCGAGCTTCTTCCCGACACGCTCATGTCCGCGGGAATCCCCTTTGTCACCGGCCCGCGCGGGCCGGGCGCGCTCAATGTCCTGACCTGCCGCGGCCAGGAGCTGCCAGTCTCGGGTTCCGGCGAGCGATGGAATCGTCTCTATCTTCTCGCGGCCGCCGCGGGCGGCGATCGGCCCGCGATCTTCACCATCGACGGCCGCCCGACCCGGCTCTGGATCCAGGACGCCGAAGAGCCGATCGGGCAGTGGAACTGCCGCCTCGTCGCCGGGAAGCTGGTCGAGGATCCGGCCGATATCCTGCCGGGATATGTGAAAGCCGCGCCGGTCGCCTGGGTTGGCACTCATCTGCACACCGCGGATGGGAAATGTGAGGCCTACGCGTTCGGCCATGTCTTCCGGTATCGGATCGATCTGCCGGCCGGCGCCCGCAGCGTCCGGCTTCCGGATGACCCGGCGGTCCGCCTCCTGGCGGCGACCCTGGCCCGGAACGACGATGACGAGGCCGTTTCCGCCGAGCCCATCGTCGAGATTCCGCGAGCGTCGCTCGTGAAGATCCACGCGGATCACGCCGACTTCCTGGATTCCGTGCGCGTGGCGTTGAGCTCGCCCACCCCGGAGGCCACGATCCGCTACAGCCTGGATGGGAGCGATCCTGGTTCCGGGACGGTCTATGCCGGACCTTTCCCGATCCGAAGCTCGTGCCGGCTTCAGGCCAGGGCGATCGCGCCCGGCTACGACAGCGGGTTCAATGCCCGACTGGCTTTCACGAAGCTGACCTTGCGCGAGCCGGAGCCGGAACCGACGGCGACCGGGACCGGCTCCGGGCGCCTCCTGCCCGGACTCTCCTGCCGGTACTTCGAAGGGGAGTGGCAGAAGCTGCCCGACTTCGCCGCGCTCTCGCCGGCAAGGGAGGGCGTGGTTTCCGAGGTCGCTGCGCCTTCCTTCGCGCGGGCCGAGAAATACGGGCTCGAGCTGCGGGGCTACCTGCGGGCGCCCGCGGACGGGCTGTACGTGCTGCACCTGTTCTCCGACGACGGCAGCGCGCTCTGGATGGGGGACGAGAAGATGATCGACAATGACGGAGTTCACGGCCGGGGGGAGGTCGACGTCCGCATCGCGCTCAAGGCTGGGTTGCACCCGATCCGGATCGCGTACTTCCAGGGTCTGGGGGACAAGACGCTCGAGCTCTGGTGGGAGGGGCCTGGAATCAAGCTGGATCAGGTTCCGGCCGCCGCGTTCTGCCACACGGAGGCCCAAGGGCATTGAGCCCACGGTTCCGACGTTCCGGGAGAGGCTTGGATCGGGATTCGGCGGTTGCGCCGAAAGGGTCCGGTACTTGAGACCCGTCGGAGTGCGGGTATACTGGCGGGTCTGCCGTGACCGCGACCAGGAACGCAACCGGAAGAGGAGGTACAGGTGAGTCCAGAGGGGCAGTTCGACGTGGTGATCTTCGGACCCCACCCGGACGACGTGGAAATGAGCATGGCCGGGACGGTGATCCGGCTGGTGGAAGCAGGCAAGCGGGTCTTGAACGTGAGCCTGACCGCAGGCGAGCGCGGGACCTACGGCACGCCGAAGACGCGCGCCCAGGAGTTCGCGGCCGCCAACCGGGTCATGGGTTCCGAGGGATTGCTGCTCGATTTCCCCGACACCGCCGTGGCCAATGACCAGGAGGGAAGGCTCAAGATCGCCCGGGTCGTCCGCACCTATCGGCCCGTGGTCGTCTTCGCCCCCTATCACACGAATCGTTTCGGACACCTGGACGGATCCGCCAACGTCGACCATCCCGCGACCGGGCAGGTCGCGCGGGACGGAGTGAAGCTGGCCCGTTTCCGCAACCTCCTGCCGGAGCTGCCTCCCCACGAGGTCGGCTCCCTGTACTACTTCATGGTCCCGAAGGATCTTCTCCCGACGATTGTCGTGGACGTGACCGGCGTCATCGATCGCGTGGAAATGGCGATCCGGGCCTATGTCACCCAGATGGCCATCCATCGCCGGGAGAATCGGATCCTCGAGCTGCTCGATACCATGCGCCGGTATCACGGAATCCGGATCGGCCGGAGTTACGGCGAGGCCTTTCTGAGCGACGAGGCGCTGTCCTTCGGTCCGTTGGAGTTTTTCGGTCCCCGCGAGTGAACGCGGAAGCCGAGACAGCGACGGCGCGGCCTCCCGGCGGTCTCTCCGGCCTGGCGGCGCGAAACGCCGCCTCCGCCGTGGTCAGCCGCGTCGCTTCGATCCTGCTGGGTCTGGTGCTGACTCCGTTCATTCTGCATCGGCTGGGCAGCACGCTCTACGGCCTCATGACCGCGACCAGTTCGGGCTTCGAATACCTCACGCTCATGCGCGGGGGCCTGGGCGCCGCCATGCGCCGCCACGTGACCATCCGCGTCCACGACGGCCGGAGCGACGAAGTGCGCCGCCATTACGCCGCCGGGTTCTGGTGGGGTCTGATCCTCCGAGTGCCCATCTTGATCGCCGGCCTTCTGGCGGCCGGTCCTCTCTGCCGGTGGATCGGAATTCCCGCGGGCCTGATGGCGGATGCGGTCACCGGCGTCCGGTTTCTCGTGGCCGGGGCGGTGGTCTCCGACGCCGCTGCCATCTTCGAAGTCGGGCCGTACGCCAGTGGGAATCTCGTCGGGCTCTCCATGGTCCGGACGATGGGCGTCGGGGTCCGCCTCGCCGTCGTCGTGGCGGCCTTCCTGCTGTTCCGGCCGACCCTCGGTCTGTACGGGGCCGCTCTCATCGTGGTGCAGATCGTGATCCTGTTCATGCTGGCGGTCCTGGCCCAGCGCTCGCGGGTGGTCGGCCCCGTCGTGCCCGCTCCCTATCTGGGGGATGACCGGATCCGAAAGGACCTGTTCAGCTACGGCGGACTGGCCCTGCTCGGACAGGCCGCGGCGGTCCTATGGGTCACGACCGACAACCTGCTCATCGGGCGGTTCTACGGGGCAGCCGCGGTCACGCTCTATTCCATCGGCGCGCGTTGGATGCCGCAGATCCGGGACTTCCTGGGCACCATGACCCAGTCCTTGACGCCGCTCTTCACCCAGCTCGAGGCCACGGCTCCCGAAAAGAGAACGCAGGCGGCGCTCCTCCGGACGGTCGGGGTCACCTCGGCGCTGGCCGTTCCGATCTGCCTCGTGCCCTGCGTTCTCGGGGATCTTTTCATCCGCCGCTGGGTCGGCCCCGAGTATCATGCCGCGTTTGCCATCCTGGTCGTTTCTCTCGCCCCGCTCCTGCTCGACATCGCGTTCTCGCCGATCTGGTTCGTTCTGCTCGCGCGCGGCAAGATCGGCTGGGTTTCGACCGGAGAGATGATCGTCGCGGTGGGGAACGTGGCGATCAGCCTGGTCCTTGCGCTGCCGCTCAAGCTCGGGATCCTCGGCTTTGCGCTGGGAAACACCCTCGCGCTCCTGGCCCGGAATCTCCTCTTGCGGCCTCTGGCCATCCGAAAGGAGCCATCCGTTCCGCCGCTCGGCCTGTTCATCCTGCCCACGCTTCGCGCGATCGCCGGGGGCGCGCCGGCGCTGATCCTGCTTTACCTGGCTCGGCCCTGGTACGGAGGCTCTCTGGTCGCGGTCGTCGGGGCGGGCCTGGTCTCCGGAGTGCTCTGTCTGGCCGGGTCCGCGCTTTTGGCGGTCGGGCCGGCGTCGATCCGGCATCTGGCGCTGGCGCTCATTCCGTCGGGGCGCAATCGGCGGAGCTGAGCCGGGGCGGGCCGTCCGTGCGGCGGCGCCGCCCATCCCAGACGCCTTCGCGAATTGGAACCGTTCGCCCGGGATTCCATCAGCGCGAAATTCTGCCGATCTCTTTCGAGGTGTGCATCGAGCCGTAGATCCGATGCTTGACAGGTTCTCCAACAAGGCGTAACCTGCGTTCGTCTGTGAACGGCTTTCGATCAATCGGGTCTTGTTGAACTCCGCGAGCGCCGGTGGCGGTCGCGACGCCCTCCGCCCTGGGGCATCGGGCACCGGGTGGCACTGAGATAGAAGCGGTGCGGCCGCGTTTCGACGCGGCGGGTAACAGCTTGCGTGTGCGAAAATAGGAGGGTTCCAATGCGTTCGAGTGCAGCCACCCGAGTCGGCCCGAGAACCTATCGCAGTTGTTCGGTTTCGCAGCAGGGGAAGTCATGGCGGGCCCCGGGCCCCCGGTTCCTCTCCTCTCCTCTCCTCTCCTCTCCTCTCCTCTCCTCTCCTCTCCTCTCTCCCCGGCGGAGCCTCCCTCGCCAGCGCGGCCGTGAGCGTCGGATCGGTATCACCGCGTCCGTCTGCGCGTTTGCGCTGGTCCTGGCCGGTGTGACCTTGGCCGGCCGAGCTGCGGCCGGGCCTAATGCCGGAGGCGTTCTGTTCCTTGCCGCCGATACGACCGCGGTGGTGGATTCCAGCTACTGCGGCGCCACTCCCCTTCCCGCCTGCTCACTCTCCGTAGTGAGCCTTCCCATGTGGAACCCGACCACCACGGTGTTCCGCGTCTGGGCCGCGTTTCCGCCGGACTCGTCGCCAAGGCTGAAGGGTCTCACGTTCGGGCTCAGGTATGATCCGGCCAAGGTCGTCCTCCTGAACTACGGGACCTGCGGCGACTTTGAGTTGCCCGGTCCGGGCTGGCCCGGCACTGGAACCGGGACGAGCATGCTCTGGGATGCGGCCCAGACGTCCAATCCGGTGGAGGCATACTGGTTCCAAGGTTACGCGTACAGCTACGTGGATGGGGACACGACGTCGCTGGCGCTGACTCCGCATCCGGATCAGGGAGGCTACTTCGTTGACGATGCGAAGCCGGGGGCGCTGGATCCGATCGCGGCCTACGGGGCGATCGGGTTTGGGACGGTGGGCAAGCTGCCCTGTCCCGTGGACCAGGGCGGGCAAGATGGGGTGCAGTGGATCCATCAGAGTCAGCCGGGCAGTGGCCAGCCTCCGGACACGTCCGGGACGCTGCCTCCGGACCTCCCGCCGTCGAATGCGGTCGACCTTGTTCTTCCGCCCGGTGTGATGCAGTTCAACCCCAACGAGGCTGACCCGGTAGCCATCGGCTCGGTGCAGTTCGGCAACTCCACGCTGCGGAGCGTCCTGATCGGAGGGAACGCCGAGACGATCCAGAAGAGCTTCCCCGGGGGGACCCCGGCCGATACAACCGCTACCACGGCTGACGGCCAGCAGGTGCGCATTCCGGACCTCTCCGGATTCTACGAGGTGAAGTTCGCCTCTCCCGCCGACGCCCAGGCTTGCACGCCGCTCCTGCGCGACCTGAGTTCGGTGACCCTGGCCGACCTGGTCCCGGAGCGCCATTACGTTGTTTCCGCTCCGAACGACCCGTTCTACGATGACTTCTGTGTCTGGCCCCACGACGCCCAATGGTTCCTCCGCAACGACGGCTATCGCCAACTGGCGTATTGCACGAACTCAGTCAGCGGTCAGGACATCGGTGCCGAGTACGCCTGGCAACAGGCCGGCGGCTATGGGGACAGCACCGTCGTGATCGGTGAGGTCGACACGGGCATTCTCGGGGGCATGGCGCAGGGGCCTTCCCACCCGGACCTGCGGGTCATACCGCTCAGCGAGGACGAGCGCAGGCTCATCGATACGAACCCCGGGGTCGACTGGTGCGACGCGCACGGCACCGTGATG
Source organism: Candidatus Eiseniibacteriota bacterium (assembly GCA_963833505.1). Lineage (GTDB taxonomy): Bacteria > Eisenbacteria > RBG-16-71-46 > CAIMUX01 > CAIMUX01 > CAWHYG01. Next base: position 355,274 of record CAWHYG010000007.1, read on the forward strand.
GCCGGGATCGCGGCGGCCAAGACAAACAACAGCCTCGGTGTCGCCGGTGTATGCGGGGGGTGCTCGCTTCTCGACATAGACGTCTCCACGTGCGATTCGCTGGCATGCACCCTGCACCAGAACTGTATCTACCCGTCGGCGGAGTATTACAAGTACTTGGGGGCCGCGCTGCAGGTGCAGCTTCCCTACAGCGCGGCAGTTCGCGTGTTCGACATGCCGTTCTCTACCCCCGGATCCGCGGGCCACGCGGAGGTTGCCGCCCTGTGGACCGTCTATCTGCAGGGCGTTGCACTCGTGGCTGCAAGCGATGATTCGAGCTTTACCGCACCGGCCTATTACACCCCCGCCCACATACCCTTCGTGTGCGGCGCCGGCGGTTCGACCTGGGCCGGCCTGTTCTTCGACTCCAGCACCTCCTGCTACCGGCCGAAACGCCATGGCACGGCCGCCGGCTCCATGATCCACCTCTGCGCTCCGGCCAGCGGGGAGTTTCCGAGCACGTATCCGACGTCTGGAGCGTGTTCGGACCCGGGAAATGGCGACGGTCTGTATTACGGTACGGAGGGGCTGTGCTCCGGCGCAGCCGCCCAGACGGCCGGCGCGATCGGCTTGCTTCAGTCGATGGCGGTTCGGCACTGGGGCCAAGGGCTTCCGGCGGACGCCGTGGTCGGGATTCTCGAGACGACGGCTGTCCCCTTTGCCGGGGATCCCAAGCTCACCGATCCATGCACGTCATGCCCGCGTTTCGAGTATGGCCGTGGTATCCTCAACGTCGGAGCCGCCGCCGAAGTCGTGCGGAACCTCACGAACCGCGGGACCATCCGTGCCTGCTACGCTCGGAAATCCGGCGGGGACATCGTGCCCGGTACCTGGAGCTACGTGGCCATCGACTCGTTCACGGTGCAGGGACAGCCGTGGTACGAGTTCAAGGCATCGGCGGAGGTGACGTACTCCTACCACTCCTGGGTCAGGCGGGCCGGTACAGACTGCGTGACGAACACGTTCGCCAGTTGCTGCAGGGACCCGTACGACCGAATCTACCTGGCCACGATGAAGGCTCCGGTTCACGACTGTCATTACGACATGGACGCTTCCGGCAACCTGATCATCGTGGGCTACGACTACGCCCAGAAGCTGCCGACCGGGCAGTTGCAGTACCTGGTGGGCGAAGACAATGTCGTGATGCAGTACGATGCGATCTGGGAGCCGGTCGCGGTCGCCGACAGCAGCCGTCTTTCAACGGGGAGCGACGTCAGGCTGGCGCGCCCGGCATGCCCCGCTCGGCCGCCCATCGCGTTGCGGTACTGGACTGAGGGCCGCGGGGCTGTGGAGGCGCGGGTGGTCGACGCCGCCGGCAGGGTGGTTTGGGAGCGGCGCCTGGATCAGGGACCGAGAGGATGGCAAGGGCTGAGTTGGGATGGGCGGGACGGCCGCGGAAGGCCCGTCGCGGCCGGTGTGTACTGGGTCCAAGCGCGCTCGGGACGGGCTCGGCCGTCCGAGCGGCTGGTCGTTCTGCGGTGATTCATGGCCGGGGTAGTGCTGTGACGCGCTATGGCGACTTGATCCGGGCCAGGCTCCGTCTTCGCCGCATCGCGGCCGGTCTTAGGCGCGGGTCGTCAGGCGGCACCCGCGGGACCTCAGTCGGGGCTTGGCTCCTCAGGTCCGCAGCGGCCGCGGTGATCCTGCCAGGCTGGCTATCGGTCGCATCAGCGAAGACCTGGCATGTCCAGTGCGACCCGGATCATCCACTGGACCAGATCGGGTCCGTGGCGGTGCAGGCCTCGGACGGCGACGTCATCGAGGTTGGGCCGGGCACCTACTACGAGCACATCCCCGTGCCCGTCATCGATCTCACCTTCGTGGCCACGGACGGTCCGTTCGTCACGATCCTGGACGGCAGCCAGCCGATCAACGGAAGGCAGGGCAGCATCCTCTATTCTGCGGTGCCGGGTGCCGCGACGTCGCTGTCGGTGCAGGGATTCACCTTTCAGAACGGGCAGGGGTACGACGATGGGTTTGCGAAGGCCGGCGGGGCGATCTACTGGGCGGAGGACGTGGGAATCCGGGACCAGACCGTCACGATCACGAACTGCCGCTTCCTGAACAACATTCTGCCCCCCGGCTACGGCGGCGCCGGGGCGTGGTTCTCCAACCTCCATCACGTCGTCCTGGAGGACTGCGAGTTTTCCGGGAACTGGACGGACAATCATGGCAACGCCGTGTTCGCCCAGGGCCAGGCGACTGGGGACATAACCCTCCGGCGGTGCACGTTTCACATGGGAGACGGAAGCAGCGACAGCGTAGGCCTTTACATCGAGACGGTGGTGATGGACCACTGCTTCTTCGACGCGACTGACTACAACACGGCCAGCGGAAGTCTGTGGCTCGTTTGCCCGGAGGCCACGCTGACGAACAACATCTTCATCGATCACGGGACCGGGGCCGAGGCCACGGAGATGCTGATCGGCACGGCGACCATCGGGTACTATCCGCTCCAACGCCTGACGCTCGAGGGCAATCTGTTCTGGAATTCGGCCCTCTCGGACAGCGCCTCGCCATGGACTGTGGATATCGCGATGGACAACCACGCGGACGTAATCCACGGCAACACGTTCGTGCACGCCGGGCTGCTCGAGGACGGCGGCGGCCAGCCGCTGGACTGTCGGGACAACGTCTTCTACAAGTGCACGACGCTTCTGGTGACCTCCTCCGGCGGAACCGTGTCCTGCTGCGACTCCTGGCCGGGACCAATCCAGTACGGCGCGGCCTACACCGTGCTCGACTCGGTGCGGGCGGACCCTTTGTTCTGTGGGGAATCGTACGGCGATTTCCACGTTTCGCCTTCAAGCCCCTGCGCGCCGGGGAGTCACTTCGGCTGCGGGCTGATTGGCGCGTGCGGGGTGGCCTGTGACCCGATACCGGTCCAGACAACCACCTGGGGGCAGATCAAGAGCCGGTTCGAGCCGCCGGCTTCTTCACTTCGGCCGGCGGCAAGAGTGCCTCCTACATCGCGCGATGGTCGCCGACTTCTCCGGCAGGTCTTCCCGGCCGGGCGCCCGCGGCAGGACTGACGCTCACGGTGCCGAATCCGTACCGGCCCGGGACGCGAGATCGAGGCCTTTCGGCGGCCGGGTCTAGGAGGATCGTCTTCTGCTCCCTTGAGGAACGTCCGGGCCAGGCCGCCGAGATCGGCCCCGAGGTGCATGCGGGCCGCCACCCCCACGTCCTGACTCAGGCCTGAGTGTCACGGGCGGCCCTCGTCTTCCGGAGGAGGACCGCATCCTCGCCCGCATGACCGACGACGGCGGCCGCGCCGGATGGTACGATTCGCGCCATGGACTTCGAGAAAACGCTTCGCGCGCTCCTGGGCGCCGTCGCACAGAAAGAGATCCGCATCACCCATGCTCTTTGACGAGGAAAAGCGCGGGCTCCTCGAGGAGGCCGGTTCCGCCTCGCGGCGCGAGGAATTCCGCGCGCTCCGGGCCGCGTCGAGCCTTCCACGAGGCGCCTATGGCGACCTCGATCGTGTGCTCGCGTTCCTGACGGCGATGAGCCGGCTCTTTCCCACGCCGCCGCGGGAGCCGCGGCGGATCACGCGGGCGCTGCTCTGAGGCCGACCCCGAGACAAGCATCCATGACCAACGGACCCGACCCCGGCCCGCGCGTCCACCTGGGGAAAGGTGAAGGCGTCCTACCGCTGAGCCACCTCCGCCGCCCGCGCCAACAGCGCCTCGCGGACATTCCGTGACGGATCGTCCACGACCTCCTCGAGCAGGATCCTGAGGATGCGCCCGATCTCGGGTCCGGGGGAGAGGCGTAACTCCGCCATCAGGTCATGTCCGTCCACCGCCAGGTCGCGCACCGTGAGGGCGCTCTCCTTCTCGATCTCGAGGTCGATCCGCCGCCGCAGCTCATCCAGCTCGGGCGCGATCCTCCGGCGGAGCCCGTTCCCCATGGTGTCGGCGCCCCGGAGCGCGAAGAGGCGGGGGAGATGCTCCCGCCCGACGTCTCGCAGGAACCGCCGGACGGCGCCGTCGGTCCACTCCGGCCGGTAGTGGAACATGTGAAAGCGCACCAGGTGCGCGACCGTCTCGCGGTCCTCGTTCGGATATCGGAGCCGCTGCAGCGCCTCGCGCGCCAGGCGCTCCCCGACGAACTGGTGGCCGTAGAAGGTGGCGGTCTCGACGTCCTCCGCGCGGGTGGCCGGTTTGCCCAGATCATGAAAGAGCACGGCGAGGCGCACCGTCGCCTCTTCCGGAGCCGCGTCGACCGCGGCCAGCGTGTGGTGGTAGACGTCGTAGGCATGATGCGGGTTCTGGGGCACTCCGAAGCAAGAGGCCAGCTCCGGAAGCACGCGCCGGAGGAGGCCGGTTTCATGGAGGAGGTCGAGCCAGGCGCCGGGACGGGGCGCGCCGAGGAGCTTGTCCAGCTCTTCCCGGACGCGCTCGGATGAGATCCGCTCGATCCGCCGACCGGAAAGAACCAATCCCCGATAGGTGCCCGCTTCGATCTCGAACTCGAGCTGCGCCGCGAAACGCACGGCGCGCAGCAGGCGAAGCCCGTCCTCGCGGAAGCGCTCTCCGGCGTCGCCCACGGCGCGCACGAGGCCCGCCTCGAGATCGCCGAGTCCGCCGGTCGGATCCACCAGCCGATCCTCGATCGGATCGTAGGCCAGCGCGTTCACGGTGAAGTCGCGGCGGACGAGATCCTCCTCGAGCCGGAGCGTGAACCGGACCGTGTCCGGGCGCCGCGCGTCGGAATAGATGCCGTCGCTCCGGAAGGTCGTGACCTCGTACGGCGTGTTCGCCTCGAGAACGGACACGGTCCCGAACCGCAGGCCGACCTCGTAGGTGCGCGGGAAGAACGCCTGCACCCGTTCGGGAAGGAGGTCCGTGGCCAGATCCCAGTCGTGGACCGGGCGTCCCAGCAGGACGTCCCGGACGGCGCCCCCGACCAACCACGCCTGTCCGCCCGCCGCCCTCAGCGTCGCGACGATCTCCATCACCGGGCCGGGCGCGCATCCGGCCTGGAGGCGAGTGCGATCGGGCCGCCATCTCCGCCCGGACGGACGCGCCGCCGGATGATGCGGACGGCGCGTCATCGAGTCGCTCCCGGGCGATCGCGTAATCCGGGGAAGTCGGGATGGACGCGTGGTGCGCGGTTCCACCGCGCCCCGGCCCGTCGGCCGGGCGCCGATTCCGTCAAGCACCGGGTCTTCCGTGCCCGGATGACGGAGAACCGTGTGACTCCGTGGAACCCGGACCGCGCCGCCATCCGCCGCACTTCCTGATCGGCCAGGCGGGTCGGCTCGGGCAGGCGGAATCCCGCGCCGCAGGCCAGAACGAGGCGCACCGCATCCGGCAGGGTCGTGCGATGGCCGGTGGAGATGAAGAGAGGTTTGACGCCGTCGCGGGTCCGGAGCACCGCGCCGATCCGTTCGCCGTCATCCACCAAGGGATTCCACGCGCTCCGCTCGAGCGGCGGCTCTTCGCCTTCGCCGATCAAGCGCGATTTGGCGCACCCGACGGTGGGGAGGTCGAGAAGGATCCCCAGATGCGAAGCCAGTCCGATCCGGCGCGGATGCGCGCGCCCCTGACCGTCGCAGAGCACCGCTTGAGGAATGACGGTGAGGCGCTCGAACGCCCGGCAGAGAATCGGCACTTCGCGGAAGCTCAAGAGTCCCGGCACGTACGGGAACCGAAGCGGGCCTTCGGCCCGGGCCGTTTCGAGGACCTTGAGGTCAGCCAGGCGGAGCACCACCACGGCGGCGAAGAGACGATCTCCGCGCACCGCGACGTCGCAGCCGGCAATGCGTTCGAGGCCCCGCCAGCGAAGACGCGTGACCCGGACCCGGTGGCGCAGAATCTCCTGCTCGGCGCGAGCCTCGGCCGGAGACAGATCCCAGCGGCAGGGAAAGACCGGACGGAGGCGGCCGGCGCGTTTAGGTGCTGCCTCAGGCTGCGCGGCCTCTTGTCGTTTCCGGAGCGTCATGTCTTGCTTCCCGTTCTCCTGTCGTCTCCCGGTTCCGGGGACGGCCGAGCGGCCGCCTGCAGGATCCGACCCCGAACAGCCTTGCAGATCGGTCCGGGCTGCGCCAGTTCGGGCCGTCCTCCGGCTGGACGCCACCGCCGGATGCCGCGCGCTTGCGTGCCGGGCCCTGGAAGCGTATCATCACCTTCGCCGAACGGATGTCCGGACGTGACCGCCGGGGACTCATCGGCGACGACAGGTCCTTGGCTGCGGCCAGCCGGCCGGAGCGAAGAGACCGGCGGGAACGAGCGCTCGGACGGTGAAAGGAGCGGACATGAGGCGGATCCGAAGGAACTGGGTGCCGGCGCTGGCCGGCTTGGGTCTTTTCGTCTTTTCCAGCGTCGCGCGCGCGACGGTTCCGCCGCCGATCCCCTCCTCGGCCGAACGCGGCGCGTTCATCCAGGCGGAGGAGTCGCAGTTCGCTCGGGCGAAGAGCGCCCTCGGAACCCAAAACGTCCACGACCAGTACGATGTCACGCATTATGACGTCACCCTGGGCCTCAACATCGGCGCCAAGGTCCTGACCGGCACGGTCATCGTCGAGGCCACCGCCCAGATCGCGAATCTCTCCAGCATCCAGCTCGACCTCTATTCGCCCATGGTGGTCGACGGCGTGCTGGTGAACGGCGCCGCCGCTCCCTACAACTTCGCCAACAATCTCATCACGGTGACCCTGGATCACACCTATCAACCCAATCAGGCCTTCGAGGTCACCTGCAGCTACCATGGAACTCCCGCCTACAGCGGGGCGCCTTTCCGGTGGAACACGCACGGCTCCGGCGTGCCGATGATCCTGAGCTACTCCGAACCGTACGGAGCCCCGGCCTGGTGGGTCTGCAAGGACGACTGCAAGGACAAGGCGACCTTCTCGATCCACGTGACCGGGCCCGACACCCTCGTCACGGTGTCGAACGGGCTGCTCCAATCGGTGGTCCACCACGCGGATCACACTGCCACGTACAACTGGGCCACGAACTACCCGATGTCCGACTATCTGTTCTCCATCGCCACGACCAACTTCGAAAAATGGTCCGCGATCTACACCGCGCTCGACCACTTGCGGCAGATGGAGGTGGATTACTATGCCTATCCCGAGGACTTCGCCAACAGCCAGGGGAGCTGGGGCCGCAACATCCAGATGATGCAGTACTACGCCAGCATCTTCGGCGAGTTCCCCTTCCTGTCGGAGAAGTACGCCATCGCGGAGTTCGAGCACACCGGCGCCATGGAGCACCAGACCGCGACCTCCATGGGGTGGACCTACGTGACCGGCTCGGGCGCCAACGACTACGTGGTCGCCCATGAGCTGTCGCATTCCTGGGTCGGCGACATGATCACGATGCGCTCCTACGCCCATGCCTGGATCAAGGAGGGATTCGCCACCCACTGCGAGGCGCTCTACTTCGAGCATCTCTACGGAACCGGGTACTATCACGCCTATATGGACAGCATGAACGTCCTCGCCTATGCCCTGAAGGAGATCTACAACGTCAATCCGCCGCTCGACCCCGTCATCTATTACAAGGGCGGGTGGGTGCTCCACATGTTGCGGCACGTGATCGGCGACAACGCCTACTTTGCCGGGGTCCGCGGCTATGCCAACAACCCCAATCTGATGTACGGCAACGCCGTGACCGAAGATCTCCGCGACGCCTTCGCCGCCAGCTCCGGGATGAACCTGGACTGGTTCTTCACCGAGTGGATCTACAATCCCGGCTATCCGGTTTACCTGCCGCACTGGCAGGCGACGCCCTCGGGCGGCGGCTACGACGTGCAACTCAGCCTGACGCAGACCCAGACAGTAGGCCCGATCTTCAAGATGCCGATCGACGTCGCGGTCGGGACGGCGGACGGACCGGCGAGGTTCGTGGTCTGGGACTCGCTTCAGGTCCAGAGTTTCACGCTGCATGTGGACTCCCAGCCGCAGAACGTCATGCTCGATCCCGACCACTGGCTGATCTATGACCTCGACGCCGCTTCCGGCGCGAACGGCGCGCAGCTTTCGGCCTCGGTGGATCTGCGGGCCTGTCCGAATCCGTTCCTGGGGGAGACTTCGCTCTCGTTCTCGCTGCCGGGGCGCGTCGCGGCTCGTCTGGGGATTTTCGATCTCACCGGCCGGTTGGTGCGGTCGTTGGTGCAGTCGCCGAGCCTGGAGTCGGGTCCGCACCTCGTTCTCTGGGACGGGCGGGACGATGAAGGCCGGGCCCTTCCGGCCGGTGTGTACTACCAGCGGCTGGATGCGGGCGGACGAAAAACCGTTGGAAGCGTCGTCCGGATTCGCTAGCGCGACACACAGGTGCGGGACCGGCCGCAGCCGCCACCCGAAACGGTTGGTGCCGGTTCAGACGTTCTCCCGCAGTTGCCGGCGCCGCTCTCATGGTGCTTGGTTCTCCGTTCGCACACGTCCGATTATCGGATGGGACGGGGCGCGGACTGTGTGACGATTGCGGACCTGAACGGCGATGGACGCCCACCACGACTATGACACCGGGGTCGCTCCCAGTTGCGTCGCGGTGGGCGACCTGAACGCCGATGGAAGACCGGACCTGACGGTGTGCTGCGAGACCAGCGACGACGTCGAGGTCTTTTCGGGCCAGGGGGATGGGAGCATTGCTCCGCTCGGGCAGTACTGGGCGGGAGGCGGGCCCGCCTTCCTCGCGGTCGCGGATCTGACCTCGGACGGGACTCTCGATGTCGTGACCGCGAACGCGGCCGACGGCACGCTGTCGGTGCTGCCTGGGAAGGGCGACGGCTCCCTGACGCCGAAGGTTGCCTACCTGACCGGCTTGTACCCGCATTGGGCGGCCGTCGGAGATCTGAACGGCGACGGGATACCGGACCTGGTGACGGCGAACTGGGGAGACAACACGCTCTCCGTCCTGCCGAGCGTCGGGGACGGATCATTCGGGACGGAGACTGTCTTTCCCGCCGAACCGTCTCCATCCTGCCCGGAAACGGGGACGGGACGTTCGGAACCAGGCTCGAGTACGCGGCCGGAGATGAACCGATGGGGCTGACCCTGGCGCACCTGAACGGTGACGGCCGGCCGGATCTGGCCGTCCCCGATTTCGGCCAGGACAACGTCTCCGTCCTGTTGAATGTCTCACCGGCGTCTTCCCGTGTGGCGCCGGGCGCTTCCATCCCGGCGTTTCGCCTCGCGGCGGCGCGGCCGAATCCGTCCCGAGGACCGATCCTGCTCGATTTCTCCCTGCCGGCCGCGGCCCGCGCGCGGATGGCGGTCTACGACGCGGAGGGTCGACTGATCCGCACCGTTCTCGACGGCGCGCTGGGCTCCGGCGCTCATTCCCTGACCTGGGACGCCCGGAACGACCGCGGCGAGCGGGTCCCGGCGGGCGTGTACTATTACGAGCTACGGGCGCCGGGGCACACGATCGGAAGGCCTCTCGTGATTCTCCGATGAGGTAGATCGGATCTGGCAGCCCGAGCCGCGGAGGGTTGCGGAGCCGGTGGCCGGCGCTGAGCGATCCTTCCTTCCGGGAGGATCGCTTTCCTTGTCATCGGCGCGAAGGCGGCGACGCAGCAAATCATGACCCGGAGTTCCCTCGGGTTGCACCCGATCCGCTCGGTAGCCTAGAATCCGCCTTCACCATCGGAAGAAAGGACGACGATGTCCGACCAGGGAAAGAGCCCCGGAAAGCCGCAGAAGCCGGAGCCGGAGGCAGCTTCGACATCGAGAGGAGCAGGGCCCCGGGAATCGGCGCCTTCGGCTGAGCCGGGGAGCTCAACTTCTCCCGAAGCCCAGGCCAGGGAACGCGGCGGCTACGATCCCCAGGCGATCGAGGCCCGCTGGCAGGCCTACTGGGAGAAGACCGGCCTTCACACGACCGACCTGGCTCAGACCGAGAACAAGTACTACACGCTGATGATGTTTCCGTATCCCTCGGCCGAAGGGCTCCATACCGGAAACGTCTTTGCCTTCACCGGAGTCGACATCCAGGGCCGGTTCCGCCGCCTGCTCGGCCGGAACGTTTTTGAGCCGATCGGCTTCGACGCCTTCGGAATCCACAGCGAGAACTTCGCGCTCAAGGTGGGCACGCATCCGATGCGGCTGATCCCGAGCAACGTGGCCAACTTCCGCCGACAGCTCAAGCGGATGGGCCTCATGGTCGACTGGTTGCGGGAAGTCCTGACCACCGATCCCGACTACTACCGGTGGACCCAGTGGATCTTCATCAAGCTGTTCGAGCGGGGTCTGGCCTATCGCGCCAAGGCGCCGGTCAACTGGTGCCCCGCCTGTCAGACCGTGATCGCGGACGAACAGGTCATCGGCGGCTACTGCGAGCGTCATCCGGACGCACTGGTTGAGAAGCGCGACATGGAGCAGTGGTTCTTCCGGATCACCGACTACGCCCAGCGGCTCCTGGACAACCTCTCCTGGATCGACTGGTCCGAAACCACCAAGCGGGCGCAAACGAACTGGATCGGCCGGAGCGAAGGGGCCGAGCTGCGATTCCCGGTGCCGGGCCGGCCGGATTCAATCCGCGTCTTCACCACTCGTCCCGACACCGTCTTCGGGGCGACCTACATGGTGTTATCCCCGGAGAACCCGCTGGTGGACGAGCTGACCGCGCCCGACCGCCGGTCGCAAGTGGCGGAGTACCGGGAATCGGCCCGCCTCAAGAACGCCATCGAGCGCATGGACGCCGGCCGGGAGAAGACCGGCGTCGACATCGGCGCCCGGGCGATCAATCCGGCCACGGGGCAGCAGATCCCGATCTGGATCTCGGACTACGTGCTCATGGGGTACGGCACCGGCGCCATCATGGCCGTTCCCGCGCATGACGCGCGGGACCACGAGTTCGCCCTCAAGTTCGGGCTTCCGATCATCGAGGTCGTGCAGAGACCGGCCGATCTCGAGTTCGGACCCGGAGGATCCAAGCCGGGATCCGACGCGCCCGCGCCCGGCTCGGAGTCCGGCCAGCCGCGACCCGTCGCGCCCGTGCCGGGCTCGGCGACAACATTGCCGGAATCTGATGGAGCCGGAGCGGATGAGTGCTACACCGGCGAAGGGACGATGGTGAACTCCGGGCCGTTTACCGGCCTGCCGTCCCCGGAAGCCTGGAAGGCGATCGTCCGTCACCTGGGGGAGAAAGGTCTGGCCGAGCCGAGGATCCAGTACCGCCTGCGGGACTGGTGCATCAGCCGCCAGCGCTACTGGGGCCCGCCCATCCCCATGATCCACTGCGACCAGTGCGGCATCGTGCCGGTTCCGGAGAAGGATCTGCCGGTACGCCTGCCCGAGGTCGAGGATTTCCGTCCGACCGGAACCGGAGTCTCGCCGCTGGCCCGCGTGGAGTCGTTCTATCACGTGGACTGCCCGCGCTGCGGCGGCCGGGCGCGGCGCGACACCGACGTCAATGACAACTTTCTCGATTCGGCCTGGTACTTCCTGCGGTATCCATCGGCCCGCGACGACAAGCAGGCCTGGGATCCGGAGACCACGCGCCGCTGGCTGCCGGTCGACTTCTACATCGGGGGCAATGAGCACGCCGTCCTGCATCTGCTCTACACCCGCTTCCTGTGCATGGCCTTCCACGACATGGGGCTGATCGAATTCGAAGAACCCTTCGTCCGCTTCCGCGCCCACGGCCTCCTCATCAAGGACGGCGCCAAGATGTCGAAGAGCCGCGGCAACGTCGTGACGCCGGACGCCTACGTCGCCCAGTACGGAGCCGACACCTTCCGGACCAACCTGATGTTCCTCGGCCCGTACGAGGAGGGGGGCGACTTCCGGGACGCCGGCATCGTCGGGGTCTACCGGTTCCTCGAGCGGGTCCACCGCTGGGTTCTGGAGGAGCTGCCCGTGTATCCCAAGGGCAGCCTGCCGCACGAGGCGCAGATCAAGCTCCACCAGACCATCCAGAAGATGACGAAGGATCTCGCCTCGCTCTCCTACAACACCGCGGTGGCGGCGTTGATGGAGTGCTTGAACGCCATCCGGGGGGTTCCGGTCCGGGACGCCTTTGCGGCGGAATCCTTTGCGATCATGCTGGCTCCCTTCGCGCCGCATCTGGCCGAAGAGATCTGGAAGGCGCTGGGGAAGCCGCCGAGCATCTTCCAGGCCCGCTGGCCGGCCTTCGATCCGGCCCTGACGGTCGAGGAGGCGGTCGAAGTGGCGGTGCAGGTGAACGGCAAGATGCGCGGGACCATCCAGGTGCCGCGAGATTCGAGGGAGGAGCAGGTCCGGGCCGCGGCGCTGGCCGTACCCAGGATCGCCGCCCACGTCGAGGGAAAGAGCCTGCGGAAGGTCTTCTTCGTCCCGAACCGGCTCATCAACCTCATCGTCGGGTAGTCAGCAACTGGATCGTGGGGGATGTCCGCGGCCCGCGAGCACCGCTGCCGACTGGCAGAGCGCAACTCGGCGACCCTCCGGATGGGGGCGTGTCGGGCCCGGGCGGGGCCGCCGGCCCCATGGCCGCCGGTTGGGCGGTCCCGGGCGGCGCCGCCGGAAACCCCCATTCTCGCGGCGGAAACCAGCGCGGGACGCGGGAGATCAATAACTTGACAGGCGCGAATCGGAATCCCTAAACTCAAACCTTTGCACGCGGCAAGCGATTTCGAGGAGGTAGAACGGATGGGCACCTACGCCACCAAGGCGAAGGACGTGAACCGCCGGTGGTTCCTGGTGGACGCGGACGGGCAGATCCTCGGCCGGATGGCCAGCGAGGTGGCGGCTCTGCTTCGCGGCAAGTGGAATCCCCTGTACGCCCCCTATCTGGACATGGGGGATCACGTCATCATCGTCAACGCCACCAAGGTGAGGTTCACCGGGCGCAAGCTCGAGCAGAAGTCGTATTTCCATCATACGACCCATCCGGGCGGGGCCCGGTGGGCGAAGCTGTCTCAGCGGATGCAGAAGGAGCCGGAGGAGGTTCTGCGCGACGCCGTCTGGGGCATGCTGCCCAAGGGCCCCCTGGGCCGGCAGATGCTGCGCAAGCTCAAGGTCTATGCGGGTGCCCAGCATCCCCACGAGGCGCAGCAGGCGATTCCTTACACTCTGGGCGGACACGGGAAGTCGATTCCAGCCGGCCACGCCACGGTCGCCTGATCCGGATCCGGCGCGGGGCGGCCAGATTCCCCCGGCCGGGAAGGCTCAGTCGGCGGTCATCGGGAGGACACTCAATGGTTCACAAGACGGTCTACGTGGGGACGGGGAGGCGGAAGTCCTCCGTGGCCCGGGTCCGCGTCGTTCCGGGCAACGGCCAGCGTCTGGTCAACGGACGTCCCCTGGACACGTATTTCAAGCGCGAGGTTCTCAGCATCGTCGCCAACCAGCCGTTCGTCGCCACAGAGACGGCGGCCCGTTTCGATCTGGTGAGCACGGTCGCCGGCGGGGGATTGTCGGGACAGGCCGGCGCGGTCAGTCTGGGAATTGCACGGGCGCTCAAAAGCTATGATCTCGGCCTGAAGCCGCTTCTGGACAAGGCCGGGCTCCTCACCCGGGATCCCCGGATGAAGGAGCGGAAGAAGTACGGGCAGCCGGGCGCCCGTAAGCGCTTCCAGTTCTCGAAGCGCTGATCGACGGATCCGGATCCGGCGGTTGAGTCCGGTGGTTCTCGGCTCAGAGGTCGAGAGGTTCGCGGATTTCAATCCGGCGATGACGGATCGCGAAGCCCGAATTCACAGGCCTCCCCGAGCGGTTCTCCGGACTTGGCGGGCGGGCGCTTCGGCGCTCACCGGCCTTCGGACCGGGGCCGGGAGGCTCAGAAAAGAAACTGCTCTGACGGAAAGGCGACGAGACATGGCGACGATCACGATGCGTGAGCTCCTCGAGGCGGGAGTCCACTTCGGGCACCAGACCCGACGGTGGAACCCCAAGATGAAGCCCTACATCTTCATCGAGAGGAACGGAATCCACATCATCGACCTGCAGAAGACGCTCGGGCTGGCCGAGAAGGCCGGCGAGGCGGTCGCGCGGGTCACCCGCGCCGGCGACGGGATCCTCTTCGTCGGCACGAAGAAACAGGCCCAGGCCGTCATGGTGGAAGAGGCCAGGCGCTGCGGGAACTTTTTCGTCACCGAGCGCTGGCTCGGCGGCATGCTGACGAACTTCCAGACCATCAAGATGAGCATCCGCTATCTCCGGAGCCTCGAGCGCATGCGCGACGACGGCACGTTCGAGAAGCTGTCGAAGAAGGAGGTCAGCCGGCTGGAGAAGGAGCGGGCCCAGCTCGAGAAGATCTTCAGCGGGATCAAGGAGATGAACCGGCTCCCGGGCCTCATGTTCGTGGTCGACACGAAGAAGGAGCGAATCGCCGTGGCCGAGGCCCGGCGGTTGAACATTCCCGTGCTCGGAGTCGTCGACACGAACTGCGATCCCGGCGAGGTGAACTACCCGATTCCGGGCAACGACGATGCCATCCGCAGCATCCGGCTGTTCGCGCGGTACGTGGCGGACATCGTCCTGGAAACCCGGTCCACCGCCGGGTCCGCGGTCGACGCTGCAGCCGGCAAGGGGGAGATTCCTCATCCGGCGGAAGCCGCTTCCTGACGCGATCGCCGTAGAGACGGTGGAGCAGCATCTCGCCGACCGGGCGGTCGCTCCGATCATGGTTCCGAAGAGAGAGACGACCCTGGCGCACACCCGCCGATAAAGGGGGGAGAGACGATCATGGCGATTTCCGCTGATCAGGTGAAGGAACTGCGCGAGAAGACCGGCGCAGGGATGATGCAGTGCAAGAAGGCCCTCGAAGAGACCGCCGGCGACCTCGAAAAGGCCATCGAGGTTCTCCGGAAGAGCGGGGCCGCCGCGGCCGAAAAGCGGATCGGCCGGAGCACGGGCGAGGGCCGGGTGGAGGGCTACATCCATCCGGGCGCCCGGGTCGGCGTCCTGCTCGAGGTCGATTGCGAAACCGACTTTGTCGCCCGCACGGACGACTTTCTCCACTTCTGCCATGACGTCGCGCTGCACATCGCGGCGGCCGCTCCGATCGCGGTCCGGCGCGAGGACGTCCCGGCCGAGATCGTCGCGCGCGAGCGGGACATCTACGAGGAGCAGGCCAAGGCATCGGGCAAACCGGCCGCCGTCTGGCCGAAGATCGTCGACGGCCGGCTGGACAAGTTCTACGAGGAGTTCGTTCTCCTGGAGCAGCCTTTCGTCAAGGATCCCGACCAGAAGATCCGCGACCTCCTGACCGCGCTCATCGGCAAGCTGGGAGAGAACATCGTGGTCCGACGGTTCCAGCGCTATCAGGTCGGCGTGGACTGAGGAATTCCACCCGCCATGGGAGATTCCGAGGAGCGTCCCAACACCCCGGCCGGCGACCCGGCCCGTGGGGGATTGCCTTCGCCCGGAGCGCCGCGGTGGCGGCGCATCCTGATCAAGCTGAGCGGCGAGATCCTGGCCGGAGAGCAGGCCTTCGGGCTTGATCCGGCCGTTCTGCGTTCGGTGGCCGAGCAGGTTCGCGACGTGCGCGCCCTGGGCTGTGAGGTTGCCGTGGTGGTCGGCGGAGGCAACTTCCTGCGCGGGGCCGAACTGGTCGCCGGAGGCATGGAACGCGCCGGCGCCGACACCATGGGAATGCTCGCCACGGTGATCAACGCCCTCGCTCTCCAGGATCACATGGAGCGGCTCGGGCTCTACACGCGGGTGCTGGCGGCGCTCAAGATGGAGCAGGTGGCCGAGCCCTACATCCGGCGGCGGGCGATCCGCCACCTGGAAAAGGGCCGGGTCGTGATTCTGGCGGCCGGGACCGGCAACCCCTACTTCAGCACCGACACCGCCGCGGTCCTCCGGGCGGTCGAAACCGGGTGCGAGGTGCTGCTCAAGGCCACCAAGGTGGCCGGAGTCTATTCGGCGGACCCGGTCCACCATCCGGAAGCGGAATTGCTCCACCATCTCAGCCACCGACAGGTCCTGGACCGGGGTCTCCGGGTCATGGATCTCACCGCCATCACCTTGTCCATGGAGAATCATCTCCCGATCGTGGTATTCAATGTCCGGACGACCGGCAACCTGGAAGGGGTCCTTCGGGGCGAGCCCATCGGGACCCTGGTGGAGGAGGTCCTGCAATGAGCGCAGAGATCGTCAAGACTGCGGAAGAGAGGATGAAGAAAAGCATCGAGACCTTGAAAGGCGAGCTGATGGCCATCCGCACCGGCAAGGCCACTCCGGCTCTGCTCGACCCGGTGCGGGTCGAGGCCTACGGCTCGCTTCTGCCCCTGGCCCAGGTCGCCTCGGTGACGGTGCCGCAGCCGCGCCTGCTGGTGATCCAGCCCTGGGACAAGAAGATGGTCAGCCCGATCGTCAAGGGGATCCAGAAGGCGGATCTCGGGCTCAATCCCTCGGAGGACGGCGACCTGATCCGCGTCCCCATTCCGTCGTTGACCGAGGAACGCCGGCACGAACTGGTCAAACGCGTGAAGAAGACGTGCGAGGACGCCAAGGTCGGCATCCGCAACATCCGCCGCGACTCGAACGAGGACCTCAAGAAGCAGGAAAAGGACCACGCCCTCTCCGAGGACGAGTCCCACCGGGTGCAGGCCGAGATTCAAAAGGTGACCGACCGTTTCGTCGGCCTGGTGGATGAGGTTCTGGGCAAGAAGGAGAAGGAAATCCTGGAGATCTGACCTCCGTATGGAAGGTCGTTGATCCCGGGCCGGCGATCCGGTAGACGGGCGCCGGATCGGATTCCGATCCCGGCAAAGGTCCAGCGATGCGACGCACCAGCCAGTCGGATCTGCTCCCTGAACGCGAGGCGCTTCGCGCTGCGGGCAACCTGCCGCGCCACATCGCTGTCATCATGGACGGGAACGGGCGATGGGCCACGCGGAGAGGTCTGCCGCGGATCGCCGGGCATCACGCCGGGCGCCGGGCCGTCCGCGAGGCGGTGGAAGGCGCGAGCGAGCTGGGCATCGAGGTGCTCAGCCTCTACACCTTCTCGGTCGAAAACTGGAATCGTCCGCTCCCTGAGGTCACCGGCCTCATGGCCTTCCTGCGGCAGGTGCTCTCGGAAGAACGCGCCGCCCTTCGCGACAACAACGTCCGGCTGGAGGCGATCGGGCGACTGGGCGACCTGCCTCCCGAGGTCCGCGCCGAGCTGGAGCGAACCGAGGAAGAGCTGCGGGGAAACACCGGGCTCAGGCTGCTGCTGGCGCTTTCCTACGGCGGGCGGACCGAGCTGATCGATTGTTTCCGGCGGATCGCGGCCCAGGTCGCCGACGGGAGCCTGCGCCCGGAGGACGTGGATGAGTCGACCATCGACTCGAACCTCTACACGGCCGGCTATCCCCATCCCGATCTGCTCATCCGCACCAGCGGGGAAATGCGGCTCTCGAACTTCCTTCTCTGGCAGCTCGCCTATGCGGAGCTTTATGTGATCGACACCCTCTGGCCCGATTTCCGCAAGCAGGACCTCTATCGGGCGGTCTCGGAATACCAGAAGCGCGAACGCAGGTTCGGGCGTCTCGAGCGGCCTCCGCGCGCATGAGCTCCGGACTCAGGCCGAGGCTCGTCTCCGCTCTGATCTTCATTCCGATCGTGGTTGTGCTCATCTGGCTCGGTCCCTGGACGTTTGCCCTGCTTCTCGGCGTCGTCGCCTTTGCCTCCGGCGCGGAGTTGTATGCTCTTCTGCGGCGTCTTGGATGGTCGGCTCCTCCCTTCCTGCCGGTGGTGGCGCTGGCGCTCTTCGCGATCGCGGCCGACGGCCGGCTGGGGCAGGGTCTCCCGGCCTTCGTTCTGGTGCCCTGGCTGGCGGCGTTGGCCTGGCTCTTTCGTCCGGTGTCGCTGTCCGGAGAATCGACCGGCGCTCGGGCCTGGCTGGTCCACCTTCTTGGCGCCGCCTATCTGGGACTGCTTCTGGGGCTGCTGGCGCGTCTCGACACGGCGGGCGCGGGGAGCGCGGGGATCCGAGCCGCGGCCGGACCCTTTGGAAGCGCGGGCGGGCTTTCCGGACTCGGCGGCGCGATCCGCGGAGGCGGCCGTGCGGTTCGAGAGTTGGGCGGGACGATCCCTGATGCCGGAGCGCGGAAGGTCTTCTACGCTCTTCTGGTCACCTGGGCCTGCGACACCGGCGCCTACGTGGTCGGCAGTCTGTGGGGGAGGCGCAAGCTCTGGCCGGAGGTCAGCCCGGGGAAGACGTGGGAGGGCTCGCTCGGCGGGCTCCTGGCCGCCGTCGTTGCCGGCGCCGCGCTGGCCGCTCCGCTGGCCGGCGGCATCGACGCCGTTCGAGGAGCAATTCTCGGTCTGCTCGCGGGGGTAGCGGCCGAGCTGGGAGACCTGGCGGAATCGAGGCTCAAGCGCAGGGCGATGGTCAAGGACTCCGGACGGTTGATCCCCGGCCACGGGGGCCTTCTGGATCGGCTGGACAGCTTGCTCTTCTCGGTGCCGCTTTTCTACTATGGCTTGAATGGATTGACCCGCTGAGCGGCCGGGGGGGCCGGCCGATCGCGCGCCGGTCACGGCTGCGGTTTCCGCGAGTCGGTGAAGAGGTCGCAGGCATGCGTTCCCCGTCAGAATCGTCCGCACGGTGGCCCCGGCGTGTGACCGTGCTGGGCTCGACCGGATCGATCGGCCGCGCAGCCTGCGACGTGATCGCCGCTCTGCCCGACCGCCTGCACGCGCTGGCGCTGGCTGCCCGGTCCCGCGTGGATCTTCTGGCCGACCAGGCGGTGGCGTTTCAGCCTGCCGTGGTGGCTCTGACCGACGCGGCGCGCGCGCCCGAATTCCGGTCGATGGTCGGGGACCGTTGGCGGGGCCGGCTCCTTCTGGGGCCGGAGGGCCTCGAGGAGGCGGCGTCCCTTCCGGACGCCGACGTGGTCCTGAACGGGCTGGTGGGGGCGTCCGGGCTCAAGCCGAGCTGGCTGGCGCTCAAGGCGGGGCGCCCGCTGGCGCTCGCGAACAAGGAGTCGCTTGTCGTGGCCGGCGAGTTCCTCATGCGCGAAGCGGAGCGCTGGGGCGGACGCCTCCTGCCGGTGGACAGCGAGCACAGCGGGCTGTTCCAGTGCCTGGATGGATATGCGGCGGAGTCGATCGCCCGCGTCATCCTCACCGCTTCCGGGGGGCCGTTCCGCACGCGGTCCCTGGACACGTTCGATGCGATCACGCCGGAGGAGGCCCTCCAGCATCCGACGTGGAAGATGGGCCCACGGATCACCGTCGACTCGGCCAGCCTGCTCAACAAAGGGTTCGAGGTCCTGGAGGCCCGCTGGCTCTTCGACCTGGAGCCCGCGCGGATCGAGGTCTGGATCCATCCGCAGTCGATCGTCCACGGATTGGTGGAATGGGTCGACGGGTCCACCACGGCCCAGCTCTCGGTTCCGGACATGCGAATCCCCATCCAGTTCGCCCTCTGCCACCCGCACCGGCTGCCCGGACCCACTCCCCGATGCGATCTGGCGGCGGCCGGCCGGCTGGACTTCTCGACGCCGGAGCCGGAACGCTATCCGTGCCTCGGACTGGCGCGGCGGGCGCTGCTTGAGGGCGGATCCGCGCCGGCCGTGCTGAACGCCGCCGACGAGGTCTTCGTCGAGGCCTTCCTCGAGCGACGGATCCGTTTCCCCGAGATCAGCCGGTACCTCGAACGGGTGCTGGATCAGCGGCCCGAGGCGGCGGCGGACAGCCTGGAGGCGGTGCTGGAGGCGGATCGTTGGGCCCGGGCGCGCGCGATCCAAGTTCTGAAGGCCGGGCGCTGAGTCCGCCGCGCCTTCCATCGCAGGCCGGCCCGGGACCGAATCCGGCGCGCCGTCGGTCGCTGGCGGGCCCGGAATCGAATCCCATGCTCCCGAGTTGGCGCCGGTGCGCGGCCCTTGCGACGGTCGCGCTGATCCTGATTGTGTTGTCATCGTATCCTTCTGCGGCTCTTGACAATATCAGGATCGCTTCGATTCATTTCGATGGCAATCGGGACCTGTCGGAATCCGATCTGCTCTCGCAGATGAAGCTCCGGCCGCCGTCCTGGAAGCGTCCGTTCAGTCATCCCACCTATCCCGGAAAGGACGTTCTCGCGGCCGATCTCCGCGCCGTGCTCGATCGCTACCAAGGGGCCGGCCATCCGTTCGCCCGGATCCGCGAGGCGCTCGTGGTGCAACGCCTGAAAGCGAGGGTCGTCGACATCCGGATCCGCCTCGACGAAGGCCCGCGGGTCTACGTGTCGCGCGCGGAGGTGAACGGGATGCCGCCCGGCGAGTCCAAGGAGGTCGCCCGCGCCGTATTGATCGCCCCGGGGGACCTGTTGTCGCGCGACGACGTCCTCGTGACGCGCGATCGCGTGCAGCTCGTCGCGATCGATCGCGGCTACGCCCGGGCGTTGACCGATCTGGAAGTGCGCTACACCGGCGACAGCGCCGACGTCGTCATGAACGTGAATCCGGGTCCGCCCGTGCGCGTCGATTCGGTTCTGGTCTCCGGAACGAGCCGATGCCGGCCGGAGATGGTGCGGCGCGAGATCACGCTGGGCCCGGGCGATCTGCTCGTGCAGCGGGAAGTGGACTTGAGCCGCGATCGCCTGCTCGAAACCGGCGTGTTCCAGAGCGCGGTCCTGACTCCAGAGCGCGTGGTCGGATCCGAGAACACCAGCGATCTGCTCGTGACCGTGGTCGAGCGGAAGCCGGGCTGGTACGACGCCGGCGCCGGATTCACCTCGAACTCGCAGGCCGATTTCGTCGCCGACTGGGGACTGCGCAATCTCGGGGGCACGGGCCGCCAGGTCGACGTGCACGGCGTCCTCAACTACTCGCTGTCGCCGAGCTTCCGGAACGGGAAGTTCAGCCTCCAGAAAGGCACGCTGAGCGCGGATTACCTCGAGCCGTGGCTGGTGGGGACCCGGATTCGGGGCATCGTGTCGCCGTACTCCGAATGGGACGAGGAGCAGAGCTTCAGCGAAAGGACGCTTGGCTTCTCGTTCACGCTGCGGCGCGACCTCCGGAAGGCAACCTGGGGCTCGCTCATCCTCGACAACAAGTGGGTGGCGACCTCGCAGGCCGGGGTGGTGCCTCGGTTCACGACCCGCTCCCTGGATCTGGACTACACCGACGATCAGCGCGACAACCCCTTCGACGCCACCTTCGGCCACTACTGGGAGGCGGACGTCAAGTACGCCGGCGGCGGCCTGCTCGGAGGCACCAACGAGTTCGCGCTCTTCACCCTCGACTGGCAGCACTACATCGACCTCCAGCCGGATTGGACCGTGGCCCTGCGGGTCAAGGGGGGCGGGATCAGCCCGATCGGACGCGGTCCGCTGCAAGCGGGAAATCCCGACACGCTCCGGCTGTCCCGCGTCCCCTGGGACGAGCGCTTCCGCCTGGGAGGGGGCACCACCGTCCGCGGATACGCCGAGGACGGCATCGGCCGGCTCACGGCGCAGGGCGCGGCCATCGGGGGTCTGTCGATGTTCCTCGCCAATCTCGAGGTCCGATTCCCGATCGTGTGGATCGTGCACGGCGGTATCTTCCTCGACATGGGCAACATCTGGACCGATCCCGGTCAGATCAAGCTGAACCGGCTGACGAACGGGTTCACCGACCGCCAGTACAACCCGTTCAACACCGCGTATGGGATGGGCGTCGGGCTCCGTTTCCAGACTCCGGTGGGACCCTTCCGCCTCGACTACGGATTCAAGGTCGGCAGCGGCCGGGCGCCGGGCCAGGGGCCGGGGCAGCTTCACGTCGCGCTGGGACAGGCCTTCTGATGCGGCGCCTTCATCTGATCTGGCTGGTTCCGGCGGCGATCGCGGTGCTCGCCGCGGCGATCCTCCTTTCGCCGCTGGCTCTGATCCATGTGCCCCGCGTGCGTGATTGGAGTCTCGATCACTCCGGCGCCGGCCGGGTGCTGGCCGGGACCCAGCGGATCCGCGTCGAGCAGGTGCGCCGCCTCGATCCGTGGGGACTCGATCTGGAAGGGGTTCGACTCGAGGCCCTCCGGCCCGGAGGCTGGGAGGCCTGGCTCAGCATCGGCCGCCTCACGGCCGGATGGCAGCTTCGGGATCTCATGGCGGGCCGACTCTACTTCTCCGCGCTGGCGCTGGACTCCCTGCGCCTCGACCTGGACGGGATGCCTTCGCCCCTCTTCGCCGGCGGCACCGGATCCCAACCGGCGAGTGGAGCGAAGCCTTCGGTCACGGGCGGGCCGCGGCTTCCCGCGATTCGATGCGCGTCTCTCACGATCGGAAATGCCGTCGTGCACGGGCCGGGAGAGCGCCGCTGGGAAGGAGACGTGGAGCTGAGCAGGCTGGCCTGTGCGCAGAGCGAGATCCGCGCCCGCCTGGCCGGCGCCGCCGTCCGTCTCTGGCCGGATTCGCTTCAGGGTCGGCTGAGCGACGGCCGGATGAGCGGCGATCTGGGGCCGGGATTCCACGACTTTCGGATCGATTCGCTGGGAGTGGTTTCGCCGGGGCTGGAAGGAACCGTGACCGCGAGCTGGAGCTCGAGCAGCACGGGCGGGGAGAGCGTCGATCTGGTGGACGGGAAGATCGAGCTGACGCGCCTTGCGCCCGACAGTCTGCGCGGGGCGAACAGGCTCGGGCTTCCGCTGACGGACCGGGATCAGGTGGCAGGGACGATCGTCGTCCACGGGAAGCTCGGCGGCGGCCGGCCGGCCCAGGGAAAGGTGGAAGCGGACCTGCGCGGGCGCCTCCTGGGACTGCCGCTGGACACGCTCCTGGTCCACGGTGCGGCCTCGGCGGCCTCCGCGTCGCTCGATGACCTTCGCTTGAAGCTGGGTCGTCTCGGCCTCGCCGGCAGCGGACATTGGGAACGGGCCGGATCCAAGGCGGGCGCGCGCCTCCGCTTCTCCGGGTTCGATCTGTCCACGCCGCCGATCTCCCTCTTCGCGTCGGGTCTTCCGCGGACGCGGCTCTCCGGAACGGTGGACGTCGAAGCCGATTCGGTGGGGCCGCACGTGTCCCTGGCTGCGGATCTCCGGCTCGATCCGGGCCGCCTGCTTGACCGCAACCTGGCCGGATTCTCGGCGCGCGCCCGTCTCGACCGCGATCGGCTGATGCTCGACAGCTTGGAGACGACCGAGCCGGGAACGCCCGCGGTCCGCGGCAGCGGCGCCTACGGGTGGAAGGACAAGACACTCGAAGCGCGCGCGGTCGTGCATGATCTTCCGCTCGCGGATTGGGTCACTCCCTGGATCGGCGTTCCTCTCGCCGGTCGCGTCACCGGGCCGGTGAGCGTCTCGGGGCCGATCGACCACCTGCGGCTGAACGGCAATGTCGACGTCGCGGACGGGGAGGTGGGGCCTGTCCGGGTCGGGTCGCTCCACGCCGGTCCGATGTCCGGCACTCTGTCTCCGTTCGATCTCCAAGGTCCGGTGTCGGCCCGCCGGCTGAACATCTATGGGGTGCGGCTCGATTCCCTGCGCGCCGACCTGTCCGCCGGCCGGACGATCGAAACCCGGGCGACGGTGTGCCGCGATTCCGTCCGCATGGACGTGCGCGGCCGGGTCATTCCCGCCGGTCACGGAAACATCGCCGTCTGGGTCGATTCGCTGCGCCTGTGCCCCGGATCGGCGCCGGAGATCGCGCTGGCGGCTCCGAGCTGCTTGAACATCCGCTCCGGTGGCGGGATCCGACTGGATTCCCTCCGCGTCGAATCGGAAGCCGGTTCGCTGGAGGCGTCGGGCTGGATGCGCCCCACCGGCGACGCCACCGGCGCGGAATCCTTCCACCTCCGGGCGGCGGGCCACGGGATCGACCTGGGCGCTTTGATCGGACGGCTTTCGCGCCACCCCCAGGATGTGAGCGGCACCGAACAGTTTCACCTGCAAGGAGACGGGACGCTCGACGCTCCGAGCTTCCTCTGGGACGCCGGCGTCTCGAACGCGCGAACCTCCGGTTGGCTCTGGGACCGCGTGAGCCTGCGAGGCGGAGCGGGGCCGGACGGCT
Organism: Candidatus Eiseniibacteriota bacterium; assembly: GCA_963833505.1. Taxonomy (GTDB): domain Bacteria; phylum Eisenbacteria; class RBG-16-71-46; order CAIMUX01; family CAIMUX01; genus CAWHYG01. The sequence continues at coordinate 379,150 of CAWHYG010000007.1, forward strand.
CCATCTGGATCGATTCGCTCAGGGCCGCCACCAGCGAGTACTCCGGGCGCATGCGCGGCGTCAGTTCGAAGAAACCGCTCGTCCTGTCGCCTCCAGCGGTCGTGCGCGTCGATTCCCTTGTGGTGCGGACGGGCCGCTCCTGGCGGCAGGCGATCGCGGCGCTCTCCGACTCCCTGGGATCGCTTCTGCGCGGATCGCGCATCCAGGGGCGCTTCGCGCTGGACGCCGTGCCGGCCGCGCCGTTCCTCGGCCCCATCCTGTTGCCGAGGCTCCAGGGGCCGCGCACGATCCTGGCCGAGGACATCGATCCGATGATGCGGCGGATCCAGGAAGTGGCGCCGGGGGAGACCCCGGCCCAGATCCATCGGCCGGCCGGCGTGACGGGGCGCGTCTCGCTGGAAACCGGCATCGCCGGCACCGGGGCGAAACCCCGGATCGCGATGCGCCTGCGCGCCGACTCGCTGCGCGCCGGGCCGATCGAGGCGGATTCGCTCGACCTCCAGGCCTTCTACGCCGACTCGTTGCTCACCTTGAAGAACCTCGACTGGCTCATGGGGTCCGTCCGGTCCCATTCGACGGGAACGATCCCGATCGCCGTCACGCTCAACCGGCGCCCGATCCATCTTCTGCCTCGGCCGGTCCACATCACGGCCGACCTTCCCGGCCTCGATCTCGCCCTGGCCACCCTGGCCACGACCGAGATCTCCGATCCGGGAGGACGGCTCTCGGGTCGCGTGGAGATCACCGGCATCGCGCCCAATCTCCGCCCGAACGGGGATCTCCAGATCCAGGACGGCTCGTTCCGGATTCCGGGCCGCGAGGAGCGGTTCACCAAGCTCACCGCGCAGGTCCACCTGGATTCCCTTGGCATCCACGTGAAGGACGCCGAGGCCCGGCTCAATGACACCGGCCGGGTCTTCGCGAGCGGGGACTACCTGGATACGCATCACTTCCTCTTCAAGGGACGGGCGCAGGATGCCCTCGTCTTCGAGACCGGCGACTATCGGTTTCTCGCGGACGCCGAGGAGCTGGAAGCGCGGCCCTACGAGTCCAGGGACACCTTGCGCCCGCGCCTGACCGGAAAGGTCACCGTGCGCGACGGCCTGATCACGCAGGATCTGGCCAAGCCCGCCGGGGCGGGCAAGCCGCCGGTCACGCCCTGGCAGGTGGATCTCGGCGTGATCACGACCGGCACGATCCGCCTCAACCAGCCGCTGGCCGATCTCGAGCTGGGCGACGCGGACCTCAAGCTCTCTTTCCGCTGGCCCTACTGGAACTTCGACGGCACCGTGAGCGTGCTCGGCGGCAGCTATCGCATCGCGAACCACGAGTTCCGCGTGACCCAGGGAACGGTGACCTTCACGGACAAGGGGATCGGTCCCTATCCCACCTTCGATGTGACCGCCGAGACCGAGATTCCCTGGGCGACCGCCGACGGCCAGCAGACGATCACGGTCGACTGCCACGTGACGGGAACGCCGCCCGATCAGCTCCAGGTTGCCCTCAGCAGCCCGACGAGCGCCGAATACACCCAGGCCCAGCTCACCTCGATGCTGAGCTGGGGCCAGGTGACGAACGCCCCGCTGACGCAGCTCAACACCTCGAATCCGGTCGGGCAGTACGTCGGTTCCGAGCTGGTCGGGCAGATCGAGCGCCAGCTCGTTTCCGAGCTGCCCCTGGCCGACCGCGTGCAGCTTGAAGGGGAGATCGGCGGGCAGCAGCCGCTCCGCATCGACGTCCGCCCGATCGTGATGTCGCAGTGGAGCCTCGACTACGCCCAGGATCTGACGACCAACACGCAGCCCGACCGGCAGGTCTCCCTTCGCTACTGGCTGAGCAACCTCTTCTTCCTGAACGCGGGCCTCGAGCGAAAGGCGGGGGACGCCGGAGTGCCTCTCGACACCTACTCGCTTGATCTCAAAGTGCGGTTCGAGTACTGATCCGGGCCTGGGATCGATGGATCGCCGCGCGGCGGATCCAGCCACGGAGGCGTCGACTCAAACACAGGACGAGGAAACGTGAATCCCATGGAGCTCGAGCCGGACCCCATCGAGCGGGATCTGAATCCGGTGCAGAAGGAGGCCGTCCTCTTCGGGGACGGCCCGCTGCTGGTCCTGGCCGGCGCCGGGAGCGGCAAGACGCGCGTGCTGACGAGGCGGATCGTCCATCTCATCCTGCGGAGAGGCCTCCCTCCGGATCGGATCCTGGCCGTGACCTTCACCAACAAGGCGGCCGGCGAGATGCGATCGCGGGTCGAGGCGATGCTGGGCTTCGACGCCGCCGGGCTCTGGATCGGGACCTTCCATTCCATCTGCCTGCGCCTGCTGCGGCGCCACGCCGATCGTCTCGGCTTCGATCGCGGGATCACGGTGTTCGACGCGGACGATCAGATCTCGCTGCTGCGCCAGGTGCTGAAGGAAGAGGCCGGCCATGACGCCGACGCCCCCAAGGTGCGGGAGCTGGCGACGATCATCTCCCTGGCGAAGAACCGGATGTGGGAGCCGGACGACCTCGCGCACCATCTGCCGCGACCGGATCGGGAGCGCCTCGCGCACTTCTACCGGCGCTATCAGGAGAAGCTGCGGGCGCAGGGCGGAGCGGACTTCGACGACCTCCTGGTGCTGGCGGTGCGGCTGATCGAGAACCATCCCGATCTCGGAGACCGGTACGCCCGGAAGTTCGAGCACATCCTGGTCGACGAGTACCAGGACACGAACCACATCCAGTTCCGGCTCGTGCGCCGTCTGGCCGAAGGCCACGGGAACATCATGGTCGTCGGCGACGACGACCAGTCGATCTACGGCTGGCGCGGCGCGGACCTCTCCAACATCCTCGAGTTCGAGAAGCGGTTCAAGAAGGCCGTCGTCCTCCGGATGACGCAGAACTATCGCTCCACCGGCTCGATCCTCGAGGTCGCCAACGCGGTCGTGAAGAACAATCGCAGCCGGCTGGAGAAATCGCTCTGGACCGAGAACGAGGAGGGTCGAAGGCCCGCCTTCTTCGTGGCGGACGACGAAGAGGACGAAGCGCGCCGCATCGTCCAGGGCATCCAAAGGGAGGCCAGGGACGGGCGGTTGCGGCCCGGGGAGGTCGCCATCCTCTACCGCGTGCATGCGCTGTCCCGGCCGCTGGAAGAGGCCTGCCTGAACTTCGGCCTGCCCTACGCGCTGGTCGGCGGCGTCGTCTTCTACCAGCGGAAGGAGATCAAGGATCTTCTGGCCTATCTCCGCCTCGTGGTCAATCCGTTCGATTCCGTCAGTTTCGCGCGGGCGCTCTCGTGGCCCTCCCGCGGCATCGGCAACGTGGGATTGGCGCGGATCACGGAAGCGGCGGCCGCTTCGAGCGGGGATCTCGTCCGCGCCGCGGCCGGGCTCACGGCGGAAGCCGGGTTGCGCGGGCGCGCCATCGAGAAGGTCCGCGAGTTCGGGACGCTCGTGCTCGAGCTGGCGGACCGAGCCGCCCGCGGGCCGGAACCGTTGCTGCGCACGGTCTGCGAGCGCACCGCGTTCTTCGACCGGTTGAAGGAATCGGGCGAACCGGGCTGGGAAGATCGGGTCGCGAACGTCCTCGAGCTCCTGGACGGCGCCGGCCGCTTCCAGGAACGCGAAGGGGAAGGCAGCCTTCAGGCCTGGCTGGATCAGGTCGCGCTCTACACGAGCCTGGACACGCGGGTGCCGTCGGAGGAGCGCATCACGCTCATGACGGTGCACAACGCCAAGGGGCTGGAGTGGCCGCATGTCTACATCGCGGGACTTGAGGAAGGGCTCTTTCCGCACGCTTCGGCCTTCGACGATCCGGCGGAGATGGAAGAGGAGCGCCGGCTCTTCTACGTGGCCGCGACCCGCGCCAGGCAAAGCCTGACGCTGTCGGCCTCGGAGGAGCGTCGCCGGCTCAACTGGACCAGCCTGGGAGGGCTGTCGCGCTTCCTGCTCGAGATTCCGCCCGAGCTTCTGGATGAGGACAAGACGATCCGGCGGTGGATGCAGGCGGAACGCGCGGCCGGGCCGATCGCTTCCCAACGATGGGGTGGAGCAGGTCGGAGACCGGATGCCGCGAGCCGGAGTCAGGGCGAATTCGGCCGCAGTCAGGGCTCATCCGGCCGGAGTCCGGGCTCATCCGGCCGGAGTCCGGGCTCATCCGGCCGGTGGCAGGAGGGACGTCAAGGAATCGGTGGCGGGAGGCATGGTGCGCCGGGCGCCGGTTCGCCAAGGGACGACTCCGAGGACGACGAGAACAACGACTGGCGGGAGAGCGGGACCGAAAATGACGACACGCAAGACCGCAGCGACGAGTCCGGCCGTCCGATCCGCGGAGGCGACGACTCCGGCCGCCCGGCCCGTGGCAGCCGGGGAGAATCCGGTCTTACCGCTCGGGGCGGTGACTCCGGCCGTGCGGGCAGGGGTGAATCCGGTCTCGCAGCCCGTCGTGGCGACGATGACTCCGGCCGCGCCGGCCCGGGTCGAAAGCTCCGTTGGACCGGACACGACGTCGAGCACGTGCTCTTCGGAATCGGCCGCGTCGAAGCGCAGGAGGGAGACGGGCCTGAAGCGCGGCTCCTCGTGATCTTCCCCGGATTCGGCGCCAAGAAGATCGTGGCGCGGTTCGTCCGGCGGATCCCATGATCTGGAGCCGGGCATCGCAGCCGGCGCGATCCGGTGCCGGGACCGCGCAAGCCGGGCACCGCCGCAGGCGCCGCGAGATCGGCGCGGCCGCGGGTCCGGTTCGAGAAAGGACGTCATGTCGGTCTGGCTGTTGAGGGGAGAGGACGCGTTTCGATGGGACGGGATCCGTCTGGCCGGACGGCCGCCAGTGCTGGCGCCGCCGGCGTGGGCTCTGACCGAGCGCGTATGGGAGGGGATCGGCGCGGCGCCGGGCCGGAGCAGCGGAGACGCCGGACGCGAACCGACCTCACCTTTCGATCCGCCCGGTTTTGTGGACGAGCTTGTCCGCGGCGTGCCTGAGGGAACCCGGCGCCTCGCGCTGATCGTTCCCGACGGCACGCGGGTCGGACCGTGGCGCGATGCGCTGCCGCTCGTTCTGGACGGCCTGAATCGACTCTGCGCCGGTCGTCAAGACCATGCGGCGGAGGATCCGGCCGCGGCACGACCTTCCGAACCGGCACCGGCGCGGCCCTCCGACCCGCCGCCGGATGCGGACCCGGCGACTGCGCCGCCCGGCTCTGCGCGCGGCGGTCGATTCCAGAAAACCCTCCTGGTCGCGAGCGGAGTCCATGCGGTTCTCTCTCGCGACGACCTCGTCAGACATTCTGCTACCGGGGGTTGCCGATCCCCAGAAACAACTCGAAGGTTGGCGCCTGATCCAGAACGGAGACAACAGGTTTCAGACACATCGAGAGATCGGTCGAACCCCAGCGGGAACGCCGGTCCGGCTGATTCCGGAGTATCTCGAATCCGACTGGCGGATCCTTCTGGGAGAGGTTTCCTACCACTATTTCGCCGGATTCGGAGGCGGACGCAAGCTCGTGTTTCCGGGTCTGGCCGAGCCGGGCGGCGTGGCCGCCAACCACCGGCGGGCCGTCCGCATTCCGCCGGACGCGTGGGACCACGTCGATCGCCCGGGGCTTCGGGGGTTCGATTGGGATCCCGGTTGCGCTCCGGGGCGTCTGGCCGGGAATCCGGTTCATGAGGATCTCGAAGCGGCCGCAAGCCTGGACCCGCCGCACTGGGCGGTCACGGTCGTCGAGGATCCGCCGCCCGATCCCGATCCAGCGGTTCCGGCGCCCTTTCCGGTGCGTGTGGTGCAGGGGCCGTATCCGTCCGCTCTCGATCGGGCCGGAGCCGTTTATGACGCGGCGCGTCGCCTGAAGTTCACCCGCGCTCCGTCGCTCCTCATCGTCGACGCGGGAGGAGAGCCGCGCGACGCGACGTTTCTGCAGGCGCACAAGTCGCTGCAGCATGCGGCCCGGTTCGTGGCGCCGGGCGCGCGGATCCTGCTCGTTGCCGGATGCCGCCAGGGGGTGGGTTCGGCTACGCTGGAGCGGTACGCCGCCGATCCGTCCGGGTTCCGCCCGCTGGCGGGAGCGCAGGAGAATCCGCTGTCGGTCTTGCATCTGCAAACGTTGGTGGCGCTCCGGCGCGCGCTGGGTTCCCGGCGGGTCGGGCTCTGGTCCGAGCTGCCGCCGGAGACGGTCCGCGCGCTCGGATTCGAGCCGCTGGCGAAGGAGGCTAAGGCGATCGATTGGTGCCGGTTCCAGGATGGACCGATGTGGGGATGGTTGCCTCGGGCCGAGCGTTTTCTGCCGGCGCCGGGATGGCTCGGAGGAGGCCTGGACGCGCAGGCGGGAAAGGACAAGGCATGAAGGTGCTGATCCTGGGATCGGGCGGGCGCGAGCACGCGCTCGGATTCGCCGTTCGGGCGGCCGATCCGAAAGCCGGGATCCTCTTCTGTCCCGGGAACGGCGGGACCGACGCGCTCGGCCGCAATCTCGCGATCGGGCTCGACGACATGGACGGCTTGATCCACCTGGCCCGCTCCGCGGCGGTCGACTTCACCCTGGTGGGTCCGGAGGCGCCGCTCGTCGCGGGTGTCGTCGATCGATTCGCGGCGGCGGGGCTGCCGATCTTCGGTCCCAGCGCCCGGGCCGCTCTCATCGAGGGAAGCAAGGTCTTCGCCAAGACGCTGATGCGGGAGAATGGAGTGCCGACGCCGGCCTTCGACACCTTCGCCTCGCCGGCGGAAGCGCATCGGGCGGCGACGCGCGGCATGTTCCCGAAGGTGATCAAGGCGGACGGCCTGGCCGCGGGCAAGGGCGTTGTGATCGCGCGGACGCGCGCCGAGGCCGAGGCGGCGATCGAGGCGATGATGGAGCAGCACCGCTTCGGCGCGGCCGGCAATCAGGTGCTGATCGAGACCTTCGCGGAGGGGGAAGAGGCCTCGGCCTTCGCCCTGGCGCGGGACGAGGAGTTCCGGCTTCTTCCGCTGGCGCAGGATCACAAGCGTCTCGGCGACGGCGATTCCGGCCCCAACACCGGCGGCATGGGCTCGTACGCCCCCTATGCCCGTTCGACGTCCGAGCTGATCCGCGCGATCCGGGAGGAGGTCTTTCAACCGGTGCTGCACGCGCTGGTCAAGGCGGGCCGGCCGTTTCGAGGCCTCCTGTACGCCGGCCTGGTCGTGGCGCACGGCCGTCCCTCGGTCCTGGAGTTCAATTGCCGATTCGGCGATCCGGAAACGCAGGCGCTCGCGCCCCTTCTGGGCGAGGGATTCCTCGAGGCCCTGGCGGCGATCGCGACCGGAAGGGGAGAGCTTCCGGAAGTCCGGCCCGTGCGTTCGGCGTCGGCCGAGCCGCTGACGTCGACCGGCGCCGGTGGCGGGCAGCCGGCACAGCCGGCGCCATCGGGCGGGCCGTCGGCAGCCGGCGGGGCCGGTTCTGCGCCGCAGCCCGGGCTTTCGGCCGCCACGGTCGTGCTCGCGTCGGAAGGCTATCCCGAGAGCTATCGCACCGACTTTCCGATCTCGGGGATCGAAAGAGCGGAGGAGTTGCCCGAAACCTTCGTCTTCCACGCCGGGACGCGGCACGACGGGAAGCGAGTCGTGACCTCCGGCGGCCGCGTGCTCGCCGTGACCGGGCGTGGGCCAACGCTTAAGGACGCGATCCGGCGCGCCTACGAAGGATGTTCCGTGATCGAGTTCGAGGGGAAGACGTTTCGGCGGGACATCGGCGCCAAGGGGCTGGCGTGATCTTCGCTATGTCGGCCGAGCGGCCAAGGCGCCCGGTTGCATGGCGCGCGGAAAACGGGGGAGGTGGGAACCGTGACCGAGAATCCGAAGTCTGATCGAGTCGTCCATCCGACCGAGCCGGCGGCGTTGGTCGGCATTCTGGCGGGAAGCCGTTCTGACCAGGCGCTGGTCGATGAATGCCTGCGGGTCCTCTGGAAGCTCGGGGTTCCGGCCGAGTCGCGTATCCTTTCGGCGCACCGGATGCCCCAGGCGACCGCGGAGTACGCGCGGACGGCGCGGGAGCGGGGGCTCAAGGTCCTCGTCTGCATGGCCGGGCTGGCGGCCCATCTTCCCGGCGTGGTCGCGGCCCAGACCACGCTTCCCGTGATCGGCGTGCCGCTGTCGGGAGGCGCGCTCAACGGGCTCGACGCTCTCCTCTCCGTCGCGATGATGCCGGCGGGAGTCCCGGTGGCCTGTCTCGCGCTCGACCAGCCCGGCGCCCGGAACGCCGCGGTGCTGGCGGCCTCGATCCTCGCTCTCTCCGATGAGACGCTGGCCGGGCGCTTGACTGACCTCAAGCGCGAGCTGGCCGAGGGCGCGGCGCTCTGAGCGAGGCGGCGATCTGCCCGTTGTGCCGGGCGGCCACCTCGCGCATCCTCGGCGGTCTGCTTCCGCGCCGGCACTTCCTGTGCGAGAGCTGCTTCCTGATCTTCGTGCCGGCGGCAGAGCACCTGAGCATCGACGAGGAGCTGCAGCGCTATCGCCTGCACCGGAACAGCCTCGAGGATCCGGGTTACGTGCGCCTTCTCGAGACGCTGATCGAGCCGGCGATGCGGCTTCTGGAGCGCGGGGATCCGGCGGAGATCGCCGGAGGCGGGACCGCACCGGCGCCGTCCGCGACGCAGCCCGTCGCGCTGTCGCCTTCCTGTCCGATGCCGCCCGCACCACAGCCCGTCCCGACCTCGCCTTCCTGGCCAACGCCGCCTGCGCCACGGCCCCGTTGTCTCGATTTCGGCTGCGGCCCGACGCCGGTTCTGGCGCGTTTGATCGAGCGCCGAGGCGCGCTGTGCGACTGCTTTGATCCCCTCTTTGATCCGGCGACGCCGCGTCCGCCCTATGACGTGGTTTTCGCGAGCGAAGTGATCGAGCATTTCCGCGCGCCCTGGGAGGATCTACAACGCCTGGTCGGAATGGCGGCGGCAGGAGGACTCCTGGCCGTCATGACGGAGCGATGGACAACGGTGGAGGCGTTCGCCCGCTGGCACTACACCTCGGATCCCACGCACGTCGCCTTCTATCACGCGCGAACGCTGGAGCGGATCGTCCGGACCCTGGGCCTTCGCGCCGTGTATGACGACGGCGCCCGCGTCACGGTCTTCCGCGCCGGCCGCTGACGAGCGCTGACAAGGGCAGCCGCGAAAGTGGCTGAGAAGACGACGTTCATCGCTTCCGAGGTCGCTTCGTCTTCAGGGTGTGGGGCCCGCGCCGACGGCGGAATTCCTGATAAACGTTGTCTCGCCTGTGGTCCGGCCGATACGATTCCTATGGTTGTTCAAGTGTGTTCAGGAACGGACGTGGCGCATCGCGAGGATTGATCCATGGCTCAGTACAAGTATCTCATCGTCGGCGGGGGCATGGCCGCGGCGGCCGCAGTCCGCGGCATCCGGGAGATCGACGCGGAGGGTCCGATCGGTCTGATCGGCGCCTCCGTCCACCCGCCTTACAAGCGTCCGCCGCTGTCGAAGGCCCTCTGGAAGGGCGATCCGCTCGAATCCATCTGGATCGACCTGGCCGGCCGGGGAGTCGATTTCTCCCTTGGACGGAAGGTCGCGCGCGTCCTCCCGGAGGCCCGCCAGGTTCTGGTCGAAGGCGGAGAGACGGTCGGCTACGAACGCCTTCTGCTTGCCACCGGCGGCTTCCCTCGCACGTTTCCCTGGGAGGCCCCGCGTGTCATCTACTTCCGCGGCCTGACCGACTTCGAGCGTCTGCGGGAAGAGACCAGGCGAGGCGAGAGGTTCGTCGTGGTCGGAGGCGGGTTCATCGGTTCCGAGATCGCCGCCGCCCTCACGATGAACGGCAAGAAGGTCACGATGCTTCTCTCGGAACAGGGGATCGGAGTCCGGGTCTACGGGCTCGAGCATGCACTCTTCCTGAACGGGTTCTATGGCGGGAAGGGGGTCGAGGTGCTCGCCGGGGAAATGGTGTCCGACGTCCAGGAGCGAGGGAAGCGCCTGATCGTGCGGACCCGCGGCGGGCTGGAGATCGAGGCGGACGGGGTCGTGGCCGGGATCGGGATCCTGCCGGCGGTCGAGCTGGCCGAAGACGCCGGCCTGGACGTGTCGGACGGCATCGTGGTCGATGAGCTGCTTCGCACCAGCCGGCCGGAGATCCTCGCCGCCGGGGACGTGACGCGGTTTCTGCAACCCGCGCTCGGCGTCCGGATGCGCGTGGAGCACGAAGACAACGCCAACGCGATGGGGAAGCAGGCGGGGCGAAACCTCGCCGGGGCGAACGAGCCCTATCAGCACCTGCCGTTCTTCTACAGCGATCTCTTCGAGCTCGGCTACGAGGCGGTCGGTGAGATCGACGCCCGGCACGAAATCGTCGCGGATTGGAAGGATCCGCACCGCGAGGGAGTCGTCTATTACCTGGATCGCGGTCGTGTGCGCGGCGTGCTGCTGTGGAACGTCTGGGGACAAGTCGACGCGGCGCGACGGCTCATCGCGGAGCCGGGGCCTTTCACGGCTCGGGATCTACGGGGGCGGTTGCCGGCCGGGAAGTAGAAACCGCGATCCCCGCCCTTGGATCTCGCGCGAGCTGAAGCCGGCGCCCCGAGAGCTAGCTCACCCGCTCTCCCCGCACCATCGCCCAGACGGCCAGGAATTCCGCGAGGATCATCGCCGTGGCTCCCCAGACGCGGGCCGGCTCGCGGGGAGGGTCCGGCACCACGTAGCACGGGACCTCGAGGCGCGTGCCGTCCCGCTCGCGCGTGAATCGCCCGCGCGGACCTTCGGTGGCCAGCCGATCGGGATCGGCGAGAAAGACCCCTTCCACTTCTTCCGGCTGAGGCGTGAACGGAGCGGGCGCCGAGTCGAGCCAGCCGACGACCGGGTGGATCCGGTAGCGGCTCACCGGCACCGGCAGCGGAGTGAGCATCCCGAGCACCTCCACGGAAGTCGCCGGCAGTCCGATCTCCTCTTCGGCCTCGCGGAGGGCGCACGCGGGCGAGGTCTCGTCCGCTCCGCACTCGCCGCCGGGAAGCGCGATCTGGCCCGCGTGACGGCCGGTCCCGGACGCGCGGCGGATCAGGGGAAAGGCGAAGCGCGCCTCCACCCGGCCCGCGGGCTCGAGCGAGCCGCCGGCGGAAACAGGGAACAAAGCCAGCAGCACCGCGGCCGGACCGTACCCGGCGGCATCAGCCGGATCGAATCGGCGGGCGATGTCCTCGGGAAACGCGAGTTGCTGGGCGGACGGGCCTGGCAAGGGGCCTGCCAGGGCCATCCGCAGGGCGTCGCGGATCGGAATCCAGGGGTTAGATCGCATCATTCGTGATGCCCTGCTGCGGCAGCGAATCTGCTCGCCATGACCACCGGCTAGGGCTCATCCGGCTTCTTCGGCAGCTTCGCGCGCGGGAGAAGCTTCTGCACCTTTTCCTGGACCTGCTGCTGCATCCGGTTCATCTCGCTCTGGAGCTGGGCCTGTTTCTCGCGAAGCTTCTCCTCGATCTCCCGCTGCGTCTCATGGATCCGCGCCTCGAACTGCGCCTGGCGCTCCTGCACGCGCTGCTGGAGATTCGCCTGCTGCCGCCCCACCTCGGCGCGCATGTGCGCCTCGCGCAGCGCTTCGAGCATCTCGTCGCGCCGGTCGAACAGCCGCTTCAAAGGCCGGGGCGGCACGTTCTCGAGCACGTAGGCGGTCAGGAGCGGAAGCGCGACGGTGGAATCCACGTACGCGACGACCGCGTGGGGCAGCATCTCCGGATCGACCTTGCCCCAGGAAACCGCCTCCGACGGCGTCGCCCCGGAAAGCCCGCCGGTGTCGGGCCGCGCGTCCGTGATCTGAAGGAAGTAGTCGTGGCCCTCCTCTTCGATGCCCAGCACCTCCTGGATCTGGGGCTCGGTCTGGAGCATGAAGTTCTTGGGCGACCCGCCTCCCAGGATCCAGATGGCGCTCTGGCCCCGGCGTTTGGCGTCGAGAACGATCGCGGCCGTCTCATTCACGTCGCGACTCGGATCCAACGTCAGGCGGTTGCCGACGAGAGCGGCCGCGGCGATGTTCATCCCGATCGAGGAGTCTCCCGGCGACGACGTGTAGACCGGCACGCCGCATTCCCAGGCCGTCGAGAGAAGGCTCGGCTCCAGAACCCCCAGCGTCTTCTCCCGTTCGCGCAGGAAGCGCCCGGCCAGGTGGTGGAATTCGGCGGACGACAGGATCTTCTGGAACGGGGGAGTCTGGATCATCTCCCGATAGAACGAGTCGGTCTGCAACAGGACGTGATAGTCGAAGAGGACGTCGTAGATCCGGACCACGCCGTCCCGGCGGAGAGCGATGTCGTTCAGATGGGGAGATCCCTGGTGCATCGCCAGATCGAGCGCGAAGTGGCTGTCGTGATAAAGATTCGCCCCGGTCGAGACCACCCAGTCGACGTACCCGCCTCGGAGCAGTGGGCACAGCGCAGCCAACCCCAGCCCGGCGGGAGTGAGTGCGCCGGAGAGCGACAATCCGACGGTGACGTTATCCCGCATCATTTTTTCGGCGAGAAGCCGGCAGGCCTCGCGAAGACGCGCGGCATTGTAGGCCAGGAAGGTCTCACGGATGAGTTCCGAAATGGACATTCCGGCGCGCATCGGCCGCGGGCGGATCCTCGGCCCCGAAAGATAGGGACTGGTCTCAGACTGGGCGGTCGGGTCGCCGCCGGGGCCGGCGCGGTCGCCCGACTTCGCGCCACCGGGCGCACCGGGGCCAGCCGCCTGCCCTCCGGCCGGATCAACCGGCGGGGGGGTCTGTGCATTCTCGCTGGAGTCCGGCCCTTCACTCATGGGATGCTCTCCTCTCGGTGTGACGGACCGAGATTACGAGTCGGCGAAGTCGGGGCGCAAGCGGCCCGGCAGGCGGAGTTGGAAAGTGTCCGGGCCCAGAAGTTCCGTCCGCCGGTGTGGAGGTGCCATGGATGCCAGGAGCCAAGCGGATTATGAAGCCCGGCGAGCCGTGCTGGGACCGGATACCCGATCGATCCTCGCCCGCGTTCTTCCCGAGCTTCGCCGAGGGGGAGTGATCCTCCTGCCAGTGGATACGATCTACGGGCTCTCCTGTCGCTGGGACAGCGAGGAGGCCTGCGCGCGCGTGCAGGCGTTGAAGGGACACGGCCGGCCGGCTACGTTCGTCTCGCTCGTCGCGGGAATGGAGATGACCTTCCAGTACGCGGAGCGCCCCGGTCCGGCCGGCATGCGGATTCTCGAAGAACAGTGGCCCGGACCGGTCACGGCGGTGCTGCGAGCGCGTCCCACGGCGGTTCCGACCTACAGCACCGGATCGGATGGAACCGTCGCGTTTCGCTGGCCGCGGAACGGATTCCTCGAGGAGTTGATTCGGGACCTCGGCGTTCCCATCGTCTCGACCAGCGCCAACCGGACCGGAGAGGAACACGCGACGAGCGCGTCGGCAGCGTGGCGGATCTTCGGGGAGGGAGTCGACCTCTACGTCGACGGAGGCCAGATGAGCGGCCCGGCCTCGACCCTGGTGGACCTCACCGGCGCTCATCCGCATCTCCTTCGTCTGGGCGGAACGCTTCCCGGACGGACGGCTGGCCGGAAAGACGACTGAGGGGATGGCTCGCGATTCCAGGTCTTCTCTTCCCGGCCTCGTGGCTGCGGTTCTCCTCACGCTGGCCGGGAGCGCGATCTTCCTTCCGGGCTGCGCGCGCCGGTCCGACCCCCAAGCCCTCTCTCGCGCCGAATCAAGCCTGCAGGATCTGGTCGAGCAGAGCACGACGGCCATGAAGACCTCTGATTCCGCCCTGCTCCAGCGCTGCCACGATGAGCTGATCGCGCTTCGGGTCAAGACCGGAAAGGTCCGGACTCCTTCGAACCAGGCAGGGATGCGCGCGGCTCTGCTTTCGACCTTCGACGCCCTGGTGGAAGCCGACGTGGCCGCCTTCCGCGCCATCGAGCAGGCGAAGGGCGCGACCGACTCGTCCCGGACCGTGATCGGCGCTCTCGGCACGACGGAGCTGCGCGCGCGGACCCAGCGGCTCCAGACCTCCACCGAGAGCTTCAAGGAATGCCAGGCCTGTCTGGAGAAGGCGGCCGCGTCGCTGGATCGGTTCCAGACGCTCCGCGACAGCCTGGGGTCGGCGGGGGAGCCGAGCCGCTAGCCCGCTGCCGCAGCAGGGGGTTCATGAATCATGCGGGCCAGGGCCGGATCCGGGAGGCGCCGCCGCGAAGGTCTCTTGAGTCGTCGCCTTTCGATTTCCCGGGACGCCCGGTTCTTCTGCCTTCTCTGGGTGCTGGCCTTTTCCCACCGGCTTTTCTTCCTGCTCGGCAGCGCCGATCGTTCGTGGCCCTTTCCCATCTTCTACCAGGGCGATTCCGAGACCTTCTACCAGTACGCGCAAGCCATCCTTCACGGGACGCCGTACGATGCCGGCGTGCCGATCCATCCACCGCTGTTTCCGCTGTTCCTCGCGTTCTGGCACGGGCTGCTCGGATCGCCCGTGTCCCATCCGGCCCTGAGGGCGCTTCTGGCCGCGGTCTACTCGCTGCAGGTGCCGCTCTTGTGGTCGCTCTTGCGCCGCCACCTGCCCCCCGGAGCCGCGCTCGCGGGCGCGCTGCTCGCGGTCTACTCCTTCGGGCTTCTCGTGATCTCGGTGACGGCGGTGAGCGAGGGATTGTACGTCGTGCTTCTCCTGGGCGCCTTGATCCTTTTCACGCACCCGAGGCCCGGGCTCCGCAGGGGCGCCGCGCTCGGGCTCTTGTTCGGGCTCCTGGCCCTGACCCGCGCGGAAGGATTGGGTCTGGCGGTCCTCCTTCTCGTCCTTGGGTTGCTGAAGGCGATCATCGGCTCGGCGCGGGTTCAGGACGGGTTCAGGAACGGCGATTCGGCCGGATCCGGGAACGGCGCTTCGGTCTGGTCTGGAATCCACGCTCCGGTCCGAACGGGGATTGGCGCAGACGGGTCCGGGGACAGCGCTCCGAACGAGTCCTGGAACGGCGCCTCCGTCGCGTCGCGGGTATCCAGCAAAGGGATGTCCGTCCTGCTGCCGTGGGCCCTCTGCGCCGTCGTGTTCGTGCTGGCGCTGGTGCCCTGGACGATCCGGAACGAGATCTCGCTGACGCGGATCAACCGCCGGACGGCGGCAGAGGGGCTCGAGCCGCTTCCCACGTTCGTGGTGACGACGGCGTACGGTCCGCTGAACTTCGCTCTGGCCAACCACACCGGCGCTCCCGGGTGGTTTACCCGTTCGGTTCTCACCAGCGGAGTCCACGAGAGCGTGCTCAACTTCGAGGACCCCCAGCACCGCGCCTATTTCCTCCATGGCTACCGCTACGGGCTCGAGTTCGTCCGGACGCATCCGGGCGCGTTCGTCTCACTCGCGGGCCGGAAACTCGCCCTCCTCTCGCGGACCCTCCGGCTGGGATGGACGCAGTGGGACCTGCCGGGAGGTCTCCGCGGGACGCGTTATCCGGTGGATGTGTTCACTCCCGACGCCCCCTGGGCGCTCCTCGTCCATCTCGACGCTGCTGCTGGCCGGAGCGTGGGTCCTGCGAGTTTCCGGCCGCCGCTATCTCGTCCTGACCGGTCTCCTCGTTCTTTTCACGATCGGCTTGACGGCGCTCTTCTTCGGGTACGTCCGGGAGGGAATTCTCATTCTTCCGCTCCTCTTCGGGGTCGAAGGAGCGGCGCTGGCCTCCGCCGGGGAATGGCTCTCGAGGAGGATCCCCGCCGTCGCGCGCGGACCGCGGATCTTCGGGCTTCCCCGCGCGCTGGCGGTCCTGCTCGCGCTGTTCTGGCTGGTCGGATTCGCCGGGGCCTTCCAAGGGCGCGACTTCGTGGTGAAAGGGGAGACCATGGTCGGCTCGAAGATGCTGAATCCGGACAGCGTCATGCACATCGCGCCGTCCGGGCGTTAGACTCAATGCGAGAGTCGGAAGCGGCAAAATCGTTTTGAGAGGTCCAGGCGGAAAGGGCCGCGCCGGCGAGTAACGGCCGGCGCCGCTCGAAGCAGCGGCCGGTCTTGGGCGAGCGCTCCGGCGCGGCGCCCGCCGTGGAGGCGGATCGCCGGATCGATCCGCTGTCCGGACAGGCTTGTGGTGTGAAAGGAGCACGCATTGAGCATCGGGAAGTCCACCAACGGGGGAGCGGCCGTCACGGTGGCCGCCCTGGTTCTCGTCATCCTGGCCGCGCTTCCGGGCTGTCAGAAGAGGTCGGAGCCCGCCTCCCGTCAGGTCGACGCGAACGCGGCGTCCTCTCGCCAGGTCGACGCAAACACCGCCTCCTCGACGCCGGGCCTCGAAACGGTCCGGCTGTCGGTGCACGGGATGCAATGTGAGGACTGCGCGACCGCCGTCCACATGGCCCTGGCAAAGTGCGTGGGCGTCATGGCCGACACTGTTCGTCTCGCCGACAGCTCCGCCGTGGTCCGCTTCGATCCCAGCCGGATCCAGGAACAGGATGTGGTTCAGGCGATCGATCGGCTCGGCTATCGCGCGGGTCCCTGGCAGGCGCCTGGCAGCCGATAACCGGCTCGAGGCCTGAGTGAGGGAACGGGCCGCGGTGCGCGGGTCGTGAGCGCCGATCCAGCCGCCGGCGCCGGTGCGCCATGAACAGCCGTTCAAACGCCGCCGGCGATGCGCCCGGGCTTTTCGAACCCGACGAAGAGGACCTCGGTCTCAAGGAGGATTCCGGATTCCGCCAGCACCCGCTCCTGCGCCAGGGCAATGAGGGCGCGAACGTCCCCCGCCGAGGCCTCTCCGCCGTTCACGATGTAGTTCGCGTGCGCCGGGGAAATCCGCGCTCCGCCGCGGACCGCTCCCTTGAGCCCGGCCGCTTCGATCAGGCGGCCGGCCGAGTCTCCGGGCGGATTCCGAAAGACCGAACCGCAGGAGAGGCCCACCGGCGTCCTCGCGCGGCGTTGGTCGCGAATCTCCTGCATCCGGGCGAAGAGACGCCCGGGATCGTCGCGCCGCAGCTCGAGGGTCACGGCCACGATGAAGACCTGAGTCGGATCCTGGCCGCGGAATCGGCTCTGGCGGTATCCGAAGCCGCAATCCGCGCCCGCCAGCGTGCGCGAGCTATCGGCGGCGGAGAAGGTCTCCACCTCGCGGACGCGCTCGGCCATCTCGCCGCCATACGCGCCGGCGTTACCCGCGACGGCTCCTCCGATCGTTCCCGGGATGCCCTCCGCCCATTCCAGGCCCGCACACCCGAACTGCGCGAGGCTCCGTGCGGTCCGGGCCAGGAGCGCGCCGGCTCCGATCCGCGCGCGCCTGGTGTCGCTTCCCGCCTCGATGTCCACCCGGGCATCGCGGTACCGAAGAACCAGACCGCGATACCCCGAGTCCGCGACGAGAACGTTGCTGCCGCCACCCAGGGCCAAGACTGGAATGCCACGGTCCGCCGCGAAGCCCAGGCACTCGCGGAGATCCGCCACCGTCTCGGGCTCGGCGAACCAGGCGGCCGGTCCGCCGATCTTCCAGCTCGTCAGGGGAGCCAGCGGGCGCCCCTCGCGAAGCCCTGCAGGGAAAAAACTCATGGTGGCATGCTGTCGTCAGATCTTCCCGGTGTCAACGGCAGCGGAGACCGTATCGGTCATCCGCGTCTCCAGTGGGCCATCCCCGGAGCATTCGGTCATCCGCGTCTTCAGGACGGGGAGCAGCTCGCCAGCGGTGCCGGGGGAGATGGACCGGATCCCTCGAAGCATGGGCCACCCGCGCCATGTGGCGTCCGGATCTCCCCAATGAGACAGCGCCGCCGGAGGTTGACCCTGTCATCGGGTCCGCTTAGTCTCGGCCCGGATCGGAGAGCCGGCGGAGACGCGCGTGAACGCCCATGCGAGGTCGGGCCGACTTCCGGGTTGGCCGCGCCATCTTCGGCGCGGCGACCCTTCGGGATGAAGGACGGACGTCAGGAAAGGGCAGAAGCCGATGAACCAGACGGAGAGGCAGGCGTTGGTCCAGGCCTGTGAGGAGATCTGGCGCGAGATCCGCGGACTCGAGCCCGCTGCGCTGGCGGAGATCCTGCCGCGGACGTTCCAGGCTTCGGGATTCCCGGTCAGCCGGGACATCGCTCCGGAGGCGCCCGACGCCACGGAGGGCATCCGCCGCCTGAGCGGCTTCTTCCGGGAAGGCAGCGGCCTGACCAATCTGCATCACACGATCAAAGGCGCTCAGACGCTCGGATCGGTCGGAGTCGTTCAGTTCGACTGGCTGGCCGAACAGGGAATCGGCGAAGGCGGCTCGCCCCGATTCGTTTCCGGCCGAGCCGCCTTGACGTTCCTTTCCGAGGAGGGCCGTTGGCGCCTGAACGGCTGGCTCGGATCCGCCGGGCCGCACGAGGCGGAAGACTCCCAGAAGCGGGCCGCCGACCTGGAGGCGATCCGCGAACAGATCCTGCGCGTGTTCGAGGCCTACCGGCAGAAGGACCAGGCCATGCTCCGGCGCACACACACGGCCGACTGGCGCGGCTTTGCCTTGAGCTCGGCCACTGTGGGGAAGGGCATCAACGCGTACATGCAGTCGGCGCAGAAGGCGATGGTCTCGGTGCAGTTCGAGGAGTATCGGATCCTCGAGCTGGACGCCATCTTCTATGGAGACATCGCCATCGTTCCCTATGTCGCACTGGTGGCGGGGAAGACGGCCCGCGGGCGCAGGGAGGAGTCGCGGCTGCGGGTGATCGACGTCTATCTGCGCGAGCCGGGCGGCTGGAACCAGGTCGCCTCGAACGTCTGCCTGCACCCGGAGAACATCCGGACCGCTTGACGCGGAGGTGGCGCGTCTTCGATCCAGCGAACCCGCATCGGTCTGGAGCGCCCTCGAGGGGGCACCGAATCGGTTTGGGCCGCCCTCGATGGAGCGAACCCGCATGGATTCGAACCGCCCGATCGAACGGCGGGCTCGAACCCTGATCGGCTCTCGGGGGCGGGCGGGCCGACGACCCGCGGGAGCCGGACGCCGCAAGCGACCTGCCCGGCGGTAGCGGTCAGCATCCCATACAGAAAGCCCGCCGGTTCTCCGCCGGCGGGCCCTGTCGAACGCGCCTGCGGATACCCAGCCTTCCGCAAGCACAATGTGCCGGAGGTGGGACTTGAACCCACACGAGATCATCTCTCACGGGATTTTGAGTCCCGCGTGTCTGCCAATTTCACCACTCCGGCGAATGGAGCTGACTCTACGGGCCCGCCGACAGGATGACAACCGTCGTGAAACGGTCGATCACCCAGTTCGATTGCGCCGTGGAGTCGGCGGCGAGGCCATAGAGGAAGAACCGGCCGCTCGCGACGGCGTCAAACAGCCGGCCGCGATTTTCGGGGACGATCAGCGCCTTGGAGGGGGCGAAGTCGACCTCCACCGTTCCGGTGTCGGCGAAAGTGATTCCATCCACGATCAGGAGCCCATGGCTGCGGACTGCGGCAGGGTTGGCCAGGGAGTCGGGGGAGAGCCAGAGCTG
This sequence comes from Candidatus Eiseniibacteriota bacterium, assembly GCA_963833505.1. Classification (GTDB taxonomy): domain Bacteria; phylum Eisenbacteria; class RBG-16-71-46; order CAIMUX01; family CAIMUX01; genus CAWHYG01. The sequence continues at coordinate 398,494 of CAWHYG010000007.1, forward strand.
GCCGCGGAGGGGCCCCGTGCCCAGGTTCCGCGCTTCGAGAACGAACCCGGCGTCCTCGATCCGCTTGATCTTGTCCTGATGTTTCGCGAAGTCCGGATTGAGGGTGAGATCCACCGGAATGGGCGAAGCGCTGTCGCGCGTGCAGGCGAAGACGCCGTTTGAATCCTGCTGCAGGAGGACCGTCACGGTGGCCAGGTCGCAACCCGACAGCGCCGGGAGGAGCAGGCAGACCAGGATGCAGAGCGGCTTCGACACGACGGATCACCCGAAGAGATAGAGGTTGATGCCGGCCTGGAGCGCGGCGAACTTGCGCGCGCTGCCGCCCGCGAGCTGAACGGCGTTCAGGCGCCCGCTCAGGTCGATTGAGAGCCCGGCCCGGGAGCGGAATTCGATCCCGAGGCCCGCGTTGTATCCGGGACGCAGCTGGTCGGGCGTGTCCGGCAGGATTAGCCGGTAGGCGCCTGCGCCGCCGGTCAGGTACGGCCTCACTCCCGGGCGCCGGGGAGCGCCCAGCACGAGATTGCCTCCATAGAAGACCTGCGTGCCGCCGGCGATGGTCTGGGGACGGCCGTGGACGTGGAACGTGACGTCCCCTTCCCGAAAGGAGCCGTAGAAGGCCTCGAACGCGAGCAGGGGGAAGCCAAGCCGGGCCTTGATTCCGTAGAGAGGGCCGGGGCCCAGATCCTGCTGCGCGACCGGAACGCCGTGAACCCCGTAGACGCCCAAGAGGAGCTGGCCTGTATGCGGCCCTCCGTGCGCCGCCTGGGATGCGTCCGGCGTGAAGCTGAGCAGCGCGGCGGGCGCGACGAGGATCAGGGCCGCCAGCAACGGCATTGCGGCCCGGCCGGCGCCGCGATGGGTGGATCGCCTTGGTCTGCTCAAGATTCGGTCACTCCGGAGATGGGGCTCTGATTGCCGCGACCGCACGGCGTGCGGGTCGCCCCCCGGCTCTCGGAGACCCCTCCGGTCTTCGAGATCGGGCGCGAACGGCATGCTAGAGCCGGAGCGACGGCCGGCGCAAGGCCGCGGGTTCGATTTCTTCACCAGCCGCAAGTCGCCAAGAACACGGCTTGACCTCGCCGTCCGTTGACCGATAGGATCTGTGCTGCACTGGGGCTGTAGCTCAGTTGGGAGAGCGCATGACTGGCAGTCATGAGGTCGCCAGTTCGATCCTGGTCAGCTCCACATTGCGAATCAAGGGGTTAGGCGAGCGGGCCTGACCCCTTTTTCCGTTGGGGTAACAGCTGGGGTAACGTTTCGCGCGGGTGATCCGGCGCGGCCGTTGCTGGGGGTGTCGAACACTCCTCGGGCTCGGCCGGGGGCACCACGGTGCTGATTCGGGCAATTCGTGAGTTGGCAAGTCCAGCGCCGGTGCCGCAGGCGCGGCGCATTGCTTTTCGAAGTGACAGGTGACCCATAACAACTGCATCCATCGGCCCGGTGTCGCTGTGCGGCGGGATGCAGCTGTTCCAGAATCCGGGCCAGGCGAACGTCCACACGGCATTCGTGGCGAGCCCGCCGAAGCTGTCTATTTCGGCGCCTTCGGATTCGGAATCCCCTCGAGCCGCACCCCGAGCTTCTCAATCCGGCGCAGAAGCGTATTCCGCTGGATTCCCAGGAGGCGCGCGGTCTTGGAGCGATTCCCGTGCGTCCTGATCAGCGTTTCGACAATGGCGTCGCGCTCGATCTCGGCCATCGTGCGGATCGCCCGCATGGAGGAGGGCCTATCCGAAGCCGGTTCCGCCGAGTCCGAGAGGCGGCTCGATCCGCCTTCAACCCACGCATCCCACGCGGCCAGAAGGTCACGCACGACCTTGCCATCGACCGCACGGCCCTCGACCCGCGCCACCGCGCGTTCAATCAGCCATTCCAGCTGATCGACATTGCCGGGCCAGGAATGGCGCTGGAGCAGATCCACGGCCTCGGCCGTCAACCCAGGGCGGGCTTTGGCCCCGGTGAGCGCGGCGTGTTTGCGCAGCAGGTGATCCGCCAGGACCGGCAGGTCCTCCGGACGCTCCCGGAGCGGCGGAATCGCGATCTCCATGGTGTTGAGCAGGTAGAACAGTTCCCGGTTCAGCCGGCCGGCTCCCATCTCGGTTCGCGCGTCGCGGCTGGTCGCGGAGATGATCTGGGTGTCGAAGTGAACCGCCTCGCGGCTGCGCACCGGCCGGACCCTTCCTTCCTGAAGGCAGTCCAGCAGCTTCTCCTGGGCTCGCGGGTTCAACGCCGTGATCTCGTTGAGAAACAGGATTCCGCGGTCAGCGGCCCGGAGCAGCCCCGGTCTCCCGGCGAGCGGGCCGCCCGACCCGCCTCGAGCGTGGCCGAAGAGCTGGACTTCGAGTTGCGCCCGAGGGGCAAGGGCGCAGTCGCAGGTCAGGAACGGCCGGAGGGAGCGAGGGCCGGACGCGTGGATCGCACGGGCAATCTGTTCGGCGCCGGTTCCAGGTTCGCCGATGAGGAGCACGGGCGTTTCGATCTGCGCCGCCAGGGCGATATTGGCCTTGAGCGTGTCCCAGGCCCGGCTGCGGGTGGGCAGATCCCAGAACCGCTCCTGGACCTGGAGCCTGAGGGTGAGGTTCTGATGGGCGATCCTGAGCTCGCTGTGCAAGCGGGCATTGCGCAGCGCCACGGCCGCGATGTCCGCGAAGGCCCGCAGGAAACGTTCCGCGCCGGAGACGAACGCATGGGCCGCTCCGGGGGAGTCGAGGTAGAGGACGCCCTGGAACTCCTCTTCCACCGCGAGGCGGATGCACATGACGGAGCGGATCTCCTTCAGCCGCACGCTGGCGGCATCATCGAGCCTCGGGTCGGAGGCCGCGTCAGGGGTGAAGAAGAGTCCCGCGGTCCGGGCTTCCTGCAGGATGGTCCGGCTGACCCGCTCCAGATGTTCCAGCTCCTCGCCTTCGATATCGACGGCCAGGACCGGAACCAGCGGGCTGTCCAGCCCGTGACCGAGGAAAAGGATCCCGCGCTCCGCTCCCAGCGTCTGTACCGCGCTGTGAAGGATCCGTTTGATCAGCTCCTGGAAGTTCATCTCCGCGGCCATGGAGCACGCGAGCTGCTGAAGGGCGTCGAAGGAGCGGTCGGACGACCAGGCGCTGGCGCGCGCCTCAACCGAGGCGAAGTCGTTTGCCGGCGGCGACGGGGCCGAGGCGCTTTCTTCCCCTTCGTCGAGGTATCGAAGGATCCGACGGGCTCGCTCCACCGTCCGGATCGGTTCCAAAGGTCGTTCCGGCGGCGAGGAAGCGGTCCGGCGCGGGGCAGCGCCCGGCTTCTCCGCCTTGTTCTTCATGCCTGTCCCCCCTTGGCCCAGGTTCCTCAGTCCAATGTTACGCCGAATCGGGCCGGTGGAAAATCGAAGGTTCTGGCGCGGATTGTGTTGGAAACGGGTTCCGGTTCGTGCCGCACTGCAGAAGTCGAGCCGCGTCAGAATCGTGAAAGCGGGAAGCGACATCGAAGGTGCGGACCGAAGAGGACAGTGCGGGAACCCGGAACTTGCGCATGACCGCATGGGACAGTCGGTGTAGGTTCTGGCGCGGATTTTGTTGGGAAAGGGGTTTCAGCAATCGCGTCACCAGTCGGGAACCAGCGCGGTTATAGGTAGAACCACGGAACGCGGCTCCAGGCACAAGCTGGCCGGCCAGCCTCCTGTGCTTCGTCTGGGATAGATCAAGGCGGTCACGGGCAGACACGGGTCTCTATCGCTGACGTAGCCGATCACGCTTCGTGCCCGACTCAGAACGCGAAGACCGCTCGATTCTCCGTCTGGTTGTTTTCGAGCGCGGCCGTCTTGATGCGCCGCCAGTAGTAACCCCACCAGCAACCCGGCAGCTCGCTCCTCCGAGGGAAAAGCCGGCGGGCAAAGACATCGCGCCAGTCCAGACGTCGGGGCAGGATCCCCGCCCGCATCGCTGCGGTCACCCCGGGGTTCCTCTCCCGCTGCCACTTGATCGCGTTCCGCCAGACCAGGAAGATGGCGGCCCGCTCGACTCCCCCCTGCCGCCGCTTGTCGAAGGCGATGGTCTCCCGACGATGGCCGGCCTGGCAGTGGCGGAGCAGGAGATCGGCGAGATTCACGGGAAAGAGGGCATTGGCCCGGGTGCGAGGTTCCGTCGAAGGAGTCCGGAAGTGCCGGAGCGGAGGAGTTCCGGGCCTCCGCCGCAGGCGACGGATGGCCCGCGGGTAGGCCGGATGCTCGTCGCTGTGCAGCTCGATGGCCGTAGTCGTGTCTCGCGCCAGGCGGAGCACGGTCTGGATCAGCTCGCGGACTCCGTTCTCCACGGCCTTGGGATCGGGCCGGCCCAGGGCGGCCTCGAGCTCGGAGCGGCGCGCCTTCTGCGGGGCGGTCATCGCGCCCTTCCGGCGCAAGTGGCTGTCGGTGAAGTGATAGAGGAACCAGCTGTCGCGGCCGGCAGCGAGGTTGAGGTGATAGGGGAAGAACTGGGAGTGCTCGAAGGTCTCGAAGCCATCGAAAGCGATGGACTCGTTCAGGTGATGGTCGGCGAGCATCTGGCGATGGAAGAGGAGACAGAGGCGACCGGCGCGGGTGAGATGCCGGGCGACGGTGGAGTGGGAGACGTCGAGGGATCGGGCAATCTGGCGGACGCCGCCACCGGCGACGGAGAGCCGGGTGATGAGGGCAAAGAGGTCCCATCGATGGAGCCAGTAGGTGGCGGCGAAGGTACGGGCGGTGAAAGTGCGGCGGCAGGCCTGGCACTGGAAGCGAGGGATGGGGCGGGACCAGGCGGGGGACTTGTAGAAACCCCAATGGAAGTACTGCCAGTCGCGGTGAGGCCGATAGAAGCGGCAGCGTCGATTGGGGCAATGGGACGGGCGGAAGCGACCGGCCGGCATGCGGATGACGGGGCCGGGAGCTCCACGGCCCCGGGGCTTCGGAGCTTCCTCTGTTCGCGGCAGATTACCAGCCCGGCCGGCTGGGCTATGAAGACGTCGAAGGGGCGACACGGGGGTGAGTCGTGCCAGAGCCATGCCGTTCCGACGGCCCCGTCGGCGATTCACGGTCAGGTGTCGGCATGTCCAACGGGACGCGGAAGTTCCGCTCCCAGAACCCACAGAAATCGCGCCATAATCGGGGGTGTACCGTCTTGCCGGGGAGAACACATTGTCGCAACCGTCCCACCGCCGGTATACACCGGTTGCTTCCCTGACCCGCCGTGCCGACCGGCACACCGCTCGCGTGCGGGACTCCGTGACCGGGCGCCTCCTCATCCGCAAGACGGCTCCCATGGGGGAGATGCAGCGGGAGTTGCACTGCTTGCTGGCGCTGCCTGCCGGCGTCGGCCCCGAGGTCCTCGACATCGCGTGGGACGGCCGGTCCCTCCTGGAGGCCTGTCTCTCCGAGGCACCCGGGGAAGACCTCGGGACGGCGGCGGGCACCACGGGCCCCGAGCACGTTCCGAGGATCGCCCGGGCCGTCTGCCAGGCGCTGATCCACGTTCACCGGGCCGGCTGGGTTCATTCCGATGTGAAACCCGAGAACATCCAGGTTTTCCGCCGCGCTCCGAAGGCGGCCTCGGGCGCCGCCGAGATCTCGATCCGGCTCCTGGATTTCGGATTCGCCTTCGATCGCTTCAGCGCCAGCGGCGAACGGCCGGCCGGCGGCACGCCTCCCTACTGGGCGCCGGAGCTTCAAGAGGGCTGGATCATCGATGGGAGGACCGACCTGTACTCGCTCGGCGTCACTTTGCGGCGTCTCCATCCCGGACTGGTGGAGGATTCCCGGTGGCAGCCGATCCTGGAAAGGCTGGGTCAAGAGAGCCCCGCCAGAAGATTCCCCGACGCAGTGGCCTTGCGCGATGAGCTTGAGGCGGTCTTCGGTCTGGAACCGGCCCCGGACCGGTTCGCCTCCGTCTGGAGTGGTCCGATGCAGGGAAGAGGCGATGTCCTGGATCAGCTCAGGACGAGGATCTGCGCCGGCCCCAAAGCCCGTTGCCTCGTTCACGCCCGTCCTGGGACGGGGCTGAGCCGCTTCCTGCGCGAGACCGTGCTCGCGGTGGCCGCTGCGGGCGGGCCGCCCTTGCACCTGATCGACCTATCCGGGGTGGAGGAACCGGCGGAGTGGGCCGGGGCCATGGACCTCCTCGGTCGCCTGCGCCGGGCCCGAGGAGCGATCCTGGTCGGTCTGAGCGACCCGACTCCCGACTGCTGGTGGACGCCGGAGCCTTCGCGTTCCGTGCTCCTCCGGGCGATCGGGAACGACGCCTGGGAGAAGCTCTTCCTTGCGCCGCTGGGGGCAGGGTCCTTCTGCGATGCTGCGACCAGTTCCACCGGATCCTCGGATCCTCGAATCGCGAGCTTCGCCCATTCCATGGCCCGGGAAACCGACTGCGACTTCAAGTGCGCGGCCGGCGCGTTCCGGGAGCTCCTGCAGCGGCGGGGCCATGAAGTCGGACTCGCCTGGAGGATTGACGATCCTCCGGGAGAGGAGGCAACCGATCCGATCGTTCCGGCTCGGCCTCCCTTTCCGGCGGATCTGCCGGGGGAGCTGAAGGACGCGCTTCGTATCTGCGCGCGGGCAGGATTCTCCTTCCCCGAATCGCTCTGCCGGGAGTCGTTGGAGAAGTCCGGCCAGGCGGACCTGATCCCGCCGCTTCTGGAACGCGCCTGCCTTCTGGCCGCTGGAGGGCGGCTGCAGTTCGTCACCCGGGGGCTGTGGCGCGAGGCTCTGGCGGATTCTCCGCCGGACGCCACCGCGATCGATGCCTGGTTGAACGAACGGCAGTCGCCGGACGCCGATCGCATCGAGGAGACAATCTTCCTGTCCGAACGGGCCCGGGCGCTGGGCGACAGAGGCGGGGAGAGGCGTTTGCTTTCATCGGCGCTGGCGCGAGCGGATCGCGAGCTTCGCGCGCCGGACATCCTGCGGCTCGCCGCCTATCCGCTAGAGCCGCCGGAGCAGTGGACGATACCGGCCGTGGTCGCCTCGGCCGCGAAGTTGCAGGAGATCGTGGGCCCTCCCTGGAGCGCCGACCGCATCCTCGTCTCCGTCGCCGTGGCCTTGTTCATGTCGGGAACGAAGACGGGATTGGAGCTGCTGCACCGGGCGGCGCAAAGCCCGGAAGCGGCGACGGCGGTTCGCGCCCGTTTTTTCCTGGCGGACAGGATCGCGGAGAATGTCAAAGACCCCGGTTTCGACGACCATCTGGAATTCCTGCGGGCCGCGGAAGGCACGCCGGCGGGCATGCATCCGGGGACGACGGAGCACCTCGCCGCGCGACGGCGCTGGGTGGCCGGCGAGTACGATCGGGCCAGGGAACTGGGCCGGATCGCGCTCGAGAAACTCCGGGGGAGCGGTGAGGTCCTGGAGACGATCACCGCCCAGAATCTGGCCTTCTGCCTGTTCTTCGACGCACCGACGGAAGCCGTTTCCGTCGTGGAAGACGCCCTCCTCGTGGCCCGGGCACCCGATCATCGGGCCCAGCTTCATCGCACCCTCGCCGACTTGTGCCTTCGCCTGGGTCTGTACAACGAGGCCGAGAGGTGGGCTGATTTGGGGCTGGCGGAGGCCGGCCCCGCGGTTTCTCCCGCGAGGCTCCTGAACCTTCGCAGCAAGCGCGCCGCGGCCCGCGCAGACCTCGACCGGATCGATTCCGCCCTGGAAGAGGCGCGGGCCATTCTCAACCTACCGGCCACGCGTTTGAAGGCCGAACTTCGCGTGGACGCGCGCGCGCTGGTGGCCTACTGCCACTTGCACCGCGGCCGGGCGCAGGCGGCCATTCGGGAACTGGTCCAGGCCTGCCGGGACGCGGACGATCCCGCGGTCGGGATCAAGTCCACTCCGGTGCGAAAACTCGTGGATGCATTGCTGGATGCGGAATCCGAGCATCTGCTGGAGGATCTGGTCGGGTTCGTGGAGCCCCTCGTCCCCGGCGTCGACACTCCGGACCTTCAGTCCACTCCCGCGCGCTACCACGCCCTGCGGATGCAGAACGCGGGCGACCATGATGGGGCCGCGAACCTGCTGCTGTCCCGCAAGTGCACACTGAACCTGAGCCACCGCAGTCTTCTCGCCCGATATGTCCATCAGCTCGCGCTGCTTCGCCTGCGGCAGGCGAAGCGCTCGACTCCGGCGGCCCCCGAGCTGGCGAGGGAGGCACGGAGCCTTTTCCAGGAGGAGCTGGCCACCTGTCCCGCGGTCGGCCAAGGCTACAATCGCGCCCGGGCGCTCCTGGGTCTGGCCCGGGCCGAATTCGCCTGTGGAAACCGCGAGGACGCGGCCCTGTCCATCTCCCGCGCGATTTCGACGGCTGAGTCGATCGAGGCGCTCGGGGTGGTGGCCGACTGTCTGAAGGCCAAGACGGAGTTCCAGTTGATCTGATCGAGCGTTTGAAGATCCCCCGCTCCTGTGCGCCGGCGCGGATCCGGTCCAAGCATCCTCGGGTGCGACCAATTCTCAGTATAACTCCCTGCCGTGAAGAAACAATCCTTGCAACATGACTTGTCGATTGTGTATGCTATTTTTCAGCAGGTTTGAGGAGACCGCAAACCACGACAAGCGGAGACGGGGTCCACCGGGCAGGTCGCTCCGCACCCGGCCGCCTCCGGAAGGAGGGTGAGATGTCCGCGCGATCCACGGTCTGGTTCCTTCTGGCATTGTTTGGCTCCGCCGGCTCCGCTTCGGCCACGGTGTATACCGTCCGGCCGGACGGACAAGGGCTCTACCCGACGATCCAATCCGCCATCAACGCTGCTACCAACGGGGACGTCGTGCAGCTCGCCGACGGCGTGTTCTCGGGGGACGGAAACCGCGACCTGGACTTCAAGGGGAAGCAGATCGCGGTCGAATCCGCGTCCGGCGATCCGACCCGCTGCTCCATCGACTGCCAGGGAAGCTCCACCGATCCGCACCGGGGGTTCTACTTCCACACCTCCGAGCACACGGGCTCGCAGGTGATCGGCTTGACGGTCATGAACGGCTGGGAGGCGGCGGAGGGCAGCGCCGTGCTTGTTGCCAGCGCGAAACCCACCCTGAACAACTGCATCTTCCGGGACGGCTACGGCGCGGCCGTGACCATCGATCCTTCGGGTTCTCCGGTGATCGAGAACTGCCAGTTCGTGCACAACCATAACGACTGGCAGGGAGGTGCCCTCTCCATCGTCGGCGGCAACCCCTCGATCAGCGGGTGCGTCTTCTCCCAGAACGATTCCGGGAATTCGGGAGGAGCCGTCTATTGCTCGAGCCCGGGCCAGACCACTTTCACGGACTGCCAGTTTCTGGACAGCTCGGCGGGTTACGACGGCGGAGCGATCTTCCACGACCAGGACGGGACCGTCCTGCTCACGCGCTGCCTCTTCGTGGGCAACACCACCACCGGCCACGGAGGCGGCGTGAACGTCGGGGATGAGGGATGGCTCGACTGCGAGCAGTGCACCTTTGCGGACAACACGTCGACCACGGGCGGTTCGGCGCTCAACCTGGATCCCGGCTCGGTCATCATCGTCCACTTCACGATCTTCGCGTTCGGAACCTACGGAGCCGCGATCGACTGCCATGATCCGACTTCCATGGTCTTCTCCTGCACCGACATCTACGGCAATGTCGGCGGCGACTGGGGTGGTTGCATCGCGCCCTTTGAAAATCAGGACAACAACTTCTCCGCGGATCCGCTGTTCTGCGGGAATCTCAATCCCGATGAGCCCTGGTCGCTTCAGGACATCTCCCCCTGCGCGCCCGGACACGGCGCGTGCGGCATCGTCGGCGCCTATCCCGTCGGCTGTGGGGTGACCGCGGTTCCCGGGGCGCCGAAGCTCACGACGCTCGAGCTCGGGCCGATCTCGCCGTCGCCCTGTCGGGCTGAGGCCGCGATCGGGTTTTCGATTCCGTCCGGCTCGGCGCGTGAGGTCACTCTCGCGGTTTTTGACTCCGGCGGCCGCCGGACGCGCGCACTCGCCGTGGGCATGGTTGAGCCGGGCGTCCATCGGGTCGTCTGGGACGGAAGGGACGGAGCTGGAGTCGCCGCGCCGGCCGGCCTTTACTTCGTTCGCCTGGAGTGCGGCGGCGAGACGCGCGTGGGCAGGATCCTGCGGATCCGGTGAGTGCGTGCCGGTGCACTGCTGGACCTGGTTGTGGCGATCAAGGGTCGGCCCTCAATCATGGGTCAGGCGGGCGATCCGCCGGAGTGTCGGCCCGGTCTCGAGTCCTGGTGTCGAGCATCGATTTTGGAGGCGCCCATGTCTATGACGCAACGCGGCCTTCTGGACAGGTTTTTCCAGGCGTTCGCCCTCAGGTTTGGTGTTCTGCTCGCGTTGATGATCGCCGCGGGCGTGTTTCCCGCCCAGGCGAAGATCCAGTTTGCCCCGCTCTATGAGTTCATCTACTTGGGACTTGGCAACAACAACCCGAAGGCCGTCGTCGTCGCCGACGTGAACGGGGACGGGGTTCCGGATCTGCTTGCGCCCGACGTGACGAACCGCGTGGTGTGGGTCATGCTGGGCTATGGACAAGGGACCTTCGGGGGCAGCAACGGGTTCTACACCGGAAACGGTCCCACCGCCGTGACCGTCGGTGATTTCAACGGAGACGGAAAACCCGACCTGGCGGTGGCGGACGTGAACGACAACAACGTGACGGTGCTGGTCGGGAACGGAGACGGGACCTTCACCTTCCGGGGCATCTATGCGACCGGGCAAGCGCCCGAATCCATCGCCACCGCGGACTTCAACCAGGACGGGAAGCTGGATCTGGTGGTCGCGAACGGCGGCAGCTCCTCGGTGTCCGTGCTCTTCGGGATTGGAAACGGGACCTTCGCCGCCAAGACCGACTATCCGACCGGGCGTGGTACCAGCTTCGTGACCGTTACGGACGTGAACGGCGACGGACTCTGGGACCTGGCGGTGGCGAACTCCTACGACAACACGGTTTCGATCCTCCTGGGAGACGGGAAGGGCGCCTTCGGTTCGCGTCAGAACTTTGCGACCGGAGGCGGTCCGAACTTCGTCGGCGCGGCTGACCTGAACGGAGACGGGCGGCCCGACCTCATCGTGACGAATTCGACCGACAACACCCTGTCGATCCTCCTGGGCGATGGAGATGGAACCTTCGCTCCTCACCAGGATTATGACACCGGGCGCGAGCCCGACTGCGTGGCGGTTGGAGATCTGAACCGGGATGGGAAGCTCGATCTGGCGGTGAGCTGTTGGGGGAGCAACACCTTGGAGGTGTTTGAAGGCATCGGGAACGGGACCTTCACCGCTTTCCAGCAGTATGCGACGCGCAGCGACCCGTCCTACCTCGCCATGGCGGACCTGACGGGCGATGGACTCCTCGATGTCGTGACCGCGAACTACGGGGATGGCACCCTCTCGGTGTTCCCCGGCAAGGGCGATGGGACCCTGACTCCATGGGTCGCCTACACGACCGGAACCTTCCCGCACTGGGCGGCCTTCGGGGACCTGAACGGCGACGGCATTCCGGACCTCGTGACCCCCAACTGGGGGGACAATACGCTGTCCGTCCTCATGGGCGCCGGGGACGGGACCTTCGGGCCGCAGACCACCTATCCGACGGGGGTCATTCCGATCTCGGCCGCGATCGGCGATGTGAACGGGGACGGGAACCAGGACGTCGTGATCTTGAACCGCCACGACGTGACTCTGTCCGTCTACCTCGGAGACGGGCACGGCAACCTGGGATGGCCCCACGACTACGCGACGGGCGCCGATCCACACTATCTTCTCATGACGGACCTGAACGGAGACGGCCATCCGGATCTTGTCACGGCCAACACCGGAGACAACACGATCTCTGTACTCCTCAACAACAAAGATGGGACCTTCGCGTCGAAGCAGGACCTGGCAGCGGGCGTAGGCCCCAACTTCATCGCCGAGGGCGACTTCAATCACGACGGCCTCCCGGATCTGGCCGTGACCGATTGGTACGGCAATCAGGTGTCGATCCTTCTGGGGAGGCCCCTCAAGGGCACGTTTTCGCCGCTCCATTCCTATGCCACGGGCAAGAACCCGAACTCGGTCGCCGTCGGGGACTTGAACGGAGACGGCAAGCTCGACCTGGCTGTGTCCAACTACTCGAACAACAGCGTGTCGGTACTCTTCGGCAACGGCGACGGGACATTCGGGACCAACCAGGAGCAGAAGATCGGAATCGGGCCCAGTTGTGCGGTCATCGGCGATCTCGACGGGGACGGGTACCCGGATCTCGCCGTGGCCTGCGGCGATGGGGATATGGTCTCCATCCTGCCCGGCAACGGGGACGGTTCCTTCGGAACGAGGCTCGAGTATGCAAACGGCGACGACCCGGTCGGCATGACGCTGGCGGACTTGAACGGGGACGGCAGGCCGGATCTGACGACTCCCAATTTCGGCACGAACAACGTCACCGTCCTGATGAACGTCAGCGCGGGGCCGTCCGGTGTCCCGCCGCACGCGTCCTTCCCGGCGTTCCGGTTGGCGGCGGCGCGGCCGAATCCGTCCCGAGGACCGATCCTGCTCGATTTCTCCCTGCCGGCCGCGGCCCGCGCGCGGATGGTGGTCTACGACGCGGAGGGGCGACTGATCCGCACCGTTCTCGACGGCGCGCTGGGCTCCGGCGCTCATTCCCTGACCTGGGACGCCCGGAACGAACGCGGCGAGCAGGTCCCGGCGGGCGTCTACTATTACGAGCTACGGGCGGCCGGGCATCGCGCCGGAAAGCACCTTGTGATGCTCCGGTAGGGTCCAGCCGCGGCTCTACCAGGCGGACTCTGGCCGCGACTATGGAACGACCCCTCAGTCAAGCTCTGAGTGTCGGGGGCGATCTTCATCGGTTTGAGGAGGATCGCCCCTTCTCCTCTCTTCGCGCGGGGCATGAAGGTCGGGAAGGCGCTGGGGGACGCAAGAAGGCGATCCCCCGGAAAGAGAGGATCGCCTCAAGCCCGAGCCGCGATCAAGAGCACTCAGATCAACGCGTCCGCACCACGCGTTCCGAGACCGCTCCGGCGGGTGTCTGCAACCGAGTGAAGTAGACGCCGTTCGGCAGCTCGCGTCCGGAATCGTCGCGCCCGTTCCACAGCACCGCATGGTCTCCGGGTAGCTCCAACCGATCGACCAGGGTCGCGACCTGCCGGCCGAGCGGATCATGCACGGTCACGAGCACGTGGCCGGGCGCCAGGAGCGAATAGGCCAGGGAAGTCTCCGAGCTGAAGGGGTTCGGCCAGGACCGGCCGAGGATCAGGGATCGGGGAGCGGCTCCGGCGATGTCGATCTTGGGCGCGGTCGAACTCCAGCGAGCGATGAAGTTCACGCTGGTGCCGTCACCGGCGGAAAGGTAGCTGCCGCCCGCGACCAGCTCGCCCGTGGGCGGGAACGGGGCCAACGTCTGGACGTAGTACTCTCCGAGGCCGGTCCCGAGAGACGTCCAGCTCGTGCCGTCCCAGGCGGCGATGTCGATCGCGGCATTGCCGCCTGCCTGGGTAAAGGCGCCGCCGGCGATGAGCGCGCCGTTGTACACCGCAAGGCTGAAGATCGGGCCGTTCGTCCCCGGTCCCACCGGTGCCCAGGAGCTGCCGTTCCAGGCGGCGATGAAGTTGGCGTTCTGACCGTCCATCTCGCTGAAGTCCCCGGCGGCGATCAGCTCACCGTTGAAGACGGTCAACGCGTACACCGGTCGGTCCGCACCGGCTCCCAGCGCGCTCCAGGCCGTGCCATTCCATTTCGCAATATAGCTGGCGGGATTGGAGGCGGCGTTCTGGAACTCTCCGGCGGCGATGAGGAGGCTGTCCTGGAAGCTCGTGAGAGCCCAGACGGTACCATCCATGCCGTTCTTCGTCGCGACCGGCATCCGGCGCCAGCCAAGGGACGGGCTCCAGGCGGCGACGTGGTTCACGAGGGTGTAGTGCGCGGGGGGAGGGGTGGTGACCGAGTTCGAGTCCGCCTGGGTGAACAATCCGCCCGCCACCAGCAGTTTCTTGTAGGTGCACAGGGCGTAGATGTCGTTGTCCATGCCCCCGCTCAGCCGGGACCAGGTGGTCGAGGAGTCGCTCCAGGAAGCGATGCAGTTTGCGGGGACCGACAAACCGCCCGCGTTCGAGAAGTGGCCGCCTACATACAGGCGCGGCTGCTTGTTCGGTGAGTCCTGGTAGACCGCTTCCGCCCACACCCAGGCATTGGTTCCCTCCACCTTCGTCCCGCGATCCTTGAGGGGCGCCCATTTCGTGCCGTCCCAGGATGCGACATGGCTGGTCAGGACCGTGTCGGTATCCGAAGGGCTGAAGACGGCAGTGAAATCGCCGCCCGCGAACAGTTTTCCATCGTAGTAGGTCAGAGAATTGACGGTGTAATTGGCTCCGGCGCCCAGAGCCCTCCAGGCGGCCCCCGCCGGATGGGCGGAAAGCAGAACCAACGCCACCCCAATGCCATAGACCGAAGCGCGCACGCCCCCTCCCTCCTTCCAGGTCCGCGGTCGGACTCCACCCGGCATCGGCATCCTATACCCGCCGGCGGAAACCGCGCAACGATCGATCTCGGGCCCCGTCGGGCCCAAGTTCCTATTCGATCTCCAACCGTCCGACGACCACGCGGTGCACCAACCCGTATTCTCTCGCCTCCTGGGCCGACATCCAGAAGTCCCGATCCGCATCTTCGTTGATCTGATCCAGAGTCTTGCCGGTCTCCTGAGCCACGATCTCGTTGTAGCGATCGCGCAGCTTGAGGATCTCCCGGGACGCGATTTCGAGGTCGGACGCCTGGCCGAAGGTGGCGGACGAGGGCTGGTGCAGCAGGAATCTGGAATTGGGCAGGCTGTACCGCTGCTCCTTGGGCGCAGCCAGGAACACCATGACGGCGGCCGAGGCGCAGAGGCCTGCGACGATCGTCCGAGCGGGAGGGCGGACGAAGCGAATCATGTCGTAGATGCCGAAGCCGGTGTCCGCCTCGCCTCCAGGCGAGTTGATGACGAGGGAGATCGGCTTCTCCGGATCATCAGCCTCCAACAGGATGAGGCTCTGGTAGATGCGCTTGGCCAGCTCGCTCGTGATCGCCTCGGAGATCAGGATGGTCCGGGCTTTCAGGAACTTCTCGGCCATCTTGGAATCCTCGACCACGACCGGAGGCTTGGACTCCTCGTCGTCGTCGTCCGGCTCCTGGCTGCCACGAGCCGGTGGCGGCGTACCAAGCATTTGGCGGCTGTCCCGCTCCGCATGTCCGTTCCAATGATTCGACATGGCTACTGATTCCTCCTTGGCATGCCGACCTCCAGAGGCGGCTCTCTGACCCGACTTTCCGGCGAGGACGTTCTGGACCGATCCTCCGCCGGGACGTCTCTCCCGTTCCCGGCCGATCCCCGGCTTCCTACCCGACTTCCTGGCGGAGGTCCGCCCGACCCTCCGAAAGGTCGATGAGCTGGATCCCCAGCTGCTCGGCCACGCGGAAAATCCGATCATCCCGGTAGAACGCCCCATAGTAGATCCGCCGTATGCCGGCGTTGGCGATCATCTTGAAACAGCTCCAGCAAGGGCTGGCCGTCGTGTAGATCTCGGAGTCCTCGATGCGGACTCCGTTGCGGGCGGCCTGCAGGATGGCGTTGGCCTCCGCGTGGATCGTGGCGACGCAATGGTCGTTCTCCATCATATGGCCGATCTCGTCGCAATGCGGCATGCCCCGGATGCTGCCGTTGTATCCGGTCGAAAGGATGATCCGATCGCGGACGATGACGGCGCCCACCTTGCGCCGATCGCAAGTGGCCCGGGTGGCGACGACGCTTGAGATCTCCATGAAGTAGGTGTGCCAGTCGGTCCTCGCGTCGCTCATCGGCCCTCCTTCACGCCTCGGCCAGGCGGACGAACCTGGCGTGATAGAGCGTCCGTCCCTCCAGCAGATACTTTCGAGCGTAGTCGGTTGGGATCCGGTCCGGCGAGTCGGCCGGCCAGGGGACCTGCCGGAACCCGCTCGCTTGATCCAGGTCGGCCACCGCCTGCGCGAAATAGTCCTCGACGTCCGAGGCCACGAAGAACGATGCCCCCGGCGCGAGCGCCCGGGCCGCCAGGCCGTACAGCGGCGAGCGAAGGAGTCGCCGCTTCCCGTGGCGGGTCTTCGGCCACGGATCCGGAAAATAGACGTGAAGCGCCCAAAGCGATCCGGCCGGCACCCAGCGATCCAGAAAATCGAAGGCATCCCATCGGGCCAGACGCAGGTTGGCGGGCTGGATCCGGACGGCTCTTTCCACCGCGCGATGAAACCACTTCGCGGCCTTCTCCACGCCGACGAAGTTCGAATCCGGCCGGACCTTGCAGGCCTCGAGCAGGAACCGTCCCTTGCCGCAGCCCAGCTCCAGCTCGATCGGGCCTTCGCGGCCGAAGACCGAGGGCCAGGAAAAGGGAGGCGCCTGCCGCTCCGGCAGGAGGGCGACGGACAGCTCGCTGATCGGCGCCGGCAGGGGTCGATTTCGACTCATGCACGGACGCTAGCATAGGTGCGGCCACGGAAGAAGCCGCCGGACCCTCATCCGAAAAGACGGAAGCGGCGCTTGGGCCGGGGGCTGTTCACGGCCGGCTTCGTTTTCGGTTCGCTCGAGGGCGCCTGGGCTTTCGGCGGCGGCGAGTCGGGCCGGCGAGCCGGACGGGAGACGGTCTTCAACGGGCCGGCGACCGGGCGCCGGTCCACCGGGCCGACTCTTCGGGGACCGAAGATCAGCCGCCGCTGCTCGGCGATCTCCTCCGAGAGGCGCGCCAGTCGCTGGATCATCGCGGACAGCTTGTTTCGTTCCAGGGAGGTCAGGGTCGCGTCCCGCGATCCGGACTGGAGATGCTGATTCGCCGCCGTCCGCCCCAGAATGCACGTGTCCTGGGCGCGATCGAGCAGCTCCCTCGCCTTGTCCTTTTCGCCGACCAGGCCGTACAGCTCGGCAAGCTGGCGCTCTTCGATGGCGCCGGCCTCCGCCGTCGGCTTCGTCGGCCGGGTCTGGTAGACCTCCCGATGGAAACGCAAGGCCGCCTGTCGGGCGGCCTCCTCATCCAGGGGTATTTCCGGCCACTGGTTCTGAAGGGCCCGAAGCCGGGAGAGGATCTCCGTCATTCGCGCGCGGTTCGCGCCGGCGGCCGAGTAGGCGGGGGGGTCGCCGGGCCGGAGTCCGTTCCAGCTCAGGTGCAGCTCGTCCAGGTAGATCCAGGCGAGGCGAAGATAGAGCCGCCCAAGCTGGGGACGCCTCCAGAGCTCGGGGTAGTGGAGCATCTCCGCGCGCAGCGATGCGAGCAAGAGGCGGAGCGAGCGCTCCGGCTCGGAGTAGATCTCCAGCCGGCTTCCGAGAATCGCTCCGACCGGAGAGCCGTCGCCGGCGGCCTCGGCGCGGAACAGGCGCTGGAGCGACCGCTGGTTCTCGGGAACCTGACCCGGAGCCAGACGGAAATCGGACTCAGGCCCTGGGTACCGGCATTCCGGGCAGAGGCACAGGTTGTGGTAGAAGGGCGAATCCTCGGTCCGGCAGAAGCTCTCCACCCAGCCGAAGGCGCGCTCGAAGGGCCGCCCCGGCACGCTCAAGGTCAGCACCTGGCGAGCGCGGAGCACCTGCTGCTCTCGAACGGCGCCGCAGGCCGGGCAGGCCAGAGCGACCTCATAGGTGGGGCGCGCCATGCCCCCTGGTAATCGGCCCGGAGGTTCCCGAATCACCAAGATCCCCCTCATGTCGTTGCACTTCAACTCGTCCAAATATCGGCAGATGGCGCAACGAGCTTGAGAAGCCGGGGATCAGAGTCGCGATGCCGCGATTCCGGGTCGGTGCCCGGGGATCAGGCTCGAGCGGCCGTGATTCCGAGTCTCTCCGCCACGCGGGAGGCGAGCGCTTGAAAGGCCCGTCCCGCCGCGGATTCCGGATGCTGGGCCAGGACGGGGGAGCCCTGGTCGCCGCCCAGCGCGACCGCGGGGTCGATCGGAATCTCCCCGAGGAGCGGAACGCCCAACCGATCGGCCTCCCGCCGACCGCCGCCGCTGCGGAAGATGTCGGTCCTTTTGCCGCACTGCGGGCAGGCGAAGAAGCTCATGTTCTCGACGATGCCCAGGATCGGCACTTCGACCTTCTCAAACATGGCCACACCCTTGCCGGCGTCGATCAGGGCGACGTCCTGCGGGGTCGTGACGATCACGGCTCCGGAGAGCGCCACCTTCTGGGCCAGCGAGATCTGGATGTCCCCGGTGCCGGGGGGAAGATCGAAGACCAGGACGTCGATCCCCGACCAGTCGACGTCGACCATGAGCTGGTCGATCGCCTTTCCCACCATCGGGCCGCGCCAGATGACCGGCGTGTCGCGATCGATCAGATAGCCGATCGAGATGCTCTTCACGCCGTAGCTTTCCAGCGGGATCATCTTGTGCTCGTCGACCTCCGGCTGCGCGTCTTCCAGGCCCATCATGAGAGGAACGGACGGCCCGTAGATGTCGCAGTCCAGAAGGCCCGTCCGGTGGCCGAGGCGCGCCAGGCCCAGGGCCAGATTCACCGCCACGGTGGACTTCCCGACGCCTCCCTTGCCGCTGGCCACAGCCACCTTGAACGGAATCGAGGCCAGGAGGTCGGGCTCCTCTTCTTCGGGACCTGCCGCCGGGATCGGCTGCTGATACCGGACCCTCATGTCGAGCTCGAACGGGATGTGCGCCTCCTCCAGGACCCGCCGCGCGCCGCGTTCGATCTCCTCGCCGGCGCCCGCCAGATTCGTCGCCATCTCGATCCGGATCCGGAAGACCCCGCCTTCCTCATGGATGTCCTTGAGATATCCGAGGGAGACGATGTCCCGATCGATGCCGGGGAAGTGAACCTGCTTGAGAGCGCGAACGACGTCGTTCTGGGTGGCCATGCCGCCTCCTCCTTGGACCTGGTCCGAGCCGCGGTTCCGGTTCCGCCGCTCGCCGCCGTCCGGCAGACCCGCCGCCGAACGCCTGCGTCAGCGATCGCGGCAGTATACACCCGCCGCAGCGGACCATCGGCCGCCTGCGGCCCCGCCGCGTGAACCGGGGCCGGCGGCGCAGACCGCAGGGAACGCCCGGACAGCCCGAAATCGCGAGTCGCGGGGGCGCTACGCCTGGGCGGATGGTGCCGCGCGGCCAACCGGCGCCGGCCGGCGCAGGCCCGGCGTCCGATCGAGGTCCGGACCCAGGCGCGGTCGTCCGCGCAACCCGGGCTGGAATCGGTTGTCTCCGTTCCCCGCAGGGGCCACAATCACTCCGCGGTCGTCGGCCGTTCGATCGATCCGGCCGGAGACACGCACAGGGTCTCAGGAGGGAGGGGGTACCGATGCGGAAGCAGACCGAAGCTCTTGAATATCACTCCAGGGGGCGCAAGGGGAAGATCGAGGTCATTGCGACCAAGCCCTGCCTCACCCAGCGGGATCTGTCCCTGGCTTATACACCCGGCGTGGCCGAGCCCTGCCTCGTGATCCAGGACGACCCGGAGGCGGCATACGAATACACCGCGCGGGGCAACCTGGTCGCGGTCATCTCGAATGGAACGGCCGTTCTCGGCCTGGGCAACATCGGCGCTCTCGCCGGCAAGCCGGTCATGGAAGGCAAGGGGGTGCTCTTCAAGCGGTTCGCCGACATCGACGTCTTCGACATCGAGGTCGCCACCGAGGACCCGGACGAGGTCATCAAGGTCTGTCAGCTTCTCGAGCCGACCTTCGGCGGAATCAACCTGGAGGACATCAAGGCCCCGGAGTGCTTCTACATCGAGGAGACGCTGAAGAAGACGATGAAGATCCCCGTCTTCCACGACGACCAGCACGGCACCGCCATCATCTCGGGGGCGGCCCTGGTCAACGCGGTCGAGGTCACCGGACGGAAGCTCAGTGAGACCAAGGTGGTCGTGTCGGGAGCGGGAGCCTCCGGGATCGCCTGCGCCAAGCATTACATCCGGCTGGGCATCCGGCCGGAGAACCTGACGATGCTCGACACCAAGGGAGTGCTTTATAAGGGCCGGAAAGAGGGCATGAATCCCGCCAAGGAGGAGTTCGCCCGCGAAACGAACGCGCGGACCCTGGCGGATGCCCTGAAGGGCGCGGACGTGTTCCTCGGCCTGTCAGCCAAGGGGCTGCTCCATCCCGAATGGCTGCGCGCCATGAACGACAGCCCGATCGTCTTCGCCATGGCGAATCCCGATCCGGAGATCACCTATCCGGACGCCGTGGCGGCGCGGAAGGACGTCATCATGGCCACCGGGCGCTCCGACTATCCGAACCAGGTCAACAACGTGCTCGGCTTCCCCTTCATCTTCCGGGGCGCGCTCGACTGCCGCGCCACGACCATCAACGAGGAGATGAAGATGGCGGCGACCTGGGCCCTGGCCAACCTGGCCAAGCAGGACGTGCCCGATTCGGTCTCGAAGGCCTATGGCGACCAGTTCTTCCACTTCGGCCGCGAATACCTGATTCCGAAGCCGTTCGATTCCCGCGTGCTCATCTGGGAGGCCACGGCCGTGGCCAAGGCCGCCATGGAAACCGGCGTGGCCCGGCTCAAGCTCGATCTCGATGAGTACCAGGAGCGCCTGGAAAGTCTCCTGGGGCGCACCCGCGGCGTGATGCGGACGATCATCAACACCGCCCGGAGCAAGCCCAAGCGGATCGTCTATCCGGAAGGGGAGAACCAGCGGATCATCCGCGCCAGCGCGATGGTGCGGGAAGAGCGGATGGCGCGGCCGATCCTTCTGGGCCGGCCCGCGATCATCGAGGAGACCTTCCGCAAGCTCGATCTCGACCCCGGAGACAGCATCCTCGTTGATCCGGAACGGGACGAACACCTCGAAACCTACGCTCAGGAGTACTACCGGCTCCGCCAGCGCAAGGGGCAGACCCTGGACGGCGCGCAGCTCGCCATGCGCGACCCCATCAACTTCGGAGCCATGATGGTCCGGATGGGGGCCGCGGACGGAATGATCTGCGGGCTGGCTCATCGCCTGCCCGAGACGATCCGGCCCGCGCTCCAGATCGTCGGGCTGAAGGAGGGCTCGACCCGGGTGAGCGGCGTCCACGTCATGCTGGCCCGGAACCAGATGTTCTTCTTCGCCGATACCACGGTGAACATCCGGCCGACCGGTCCGGAGCTGGCGGAGATCGCCCGCCAGACCGCCCGCACGGCGCGGGAATTCGGCATCACTCCGAGGATCGCCTTCATCTCCTATTCGAACTTCGGGACCGCCTCGGGCCCCGGCATCGCGGAGATCGAGGAAGCCCTCGCGATCCTGCGGAAGACCGAGCCGGACCTGATCGCGGACGGCCCGGCGCACGCCGACGTCGCGGTCGTGCCCGGGATCCTCAAGAACTACTACCCCTTCAGCCGCTTCGGAGAGGGAACGGCCAACGTCCTCATCTTCTCCGTGCTGGAAGCCGCCAACGCGGCCTACAAGCTCCTGCAGCGTCTGGGCGGGGCGGAGCAGATCGGCCCGATCCTTCAGGGGATCGCGAAGCCGATCCACGTGCTCCAGCCGCAATCGGAGATGCAGGATGTCCTCAACATGACCGCCATCGCGGTGGTCGAGGCCGGCGCCATGGAAGCGAGCCGGTAGCGACCGCTGTTACCCGCACGCCGGGATCGGTGACGGAGGGCCGGAGCGGGCAACCTCTCCGGCCCTCATCGCATCCGGGTGGCGCGACATGCCATCGGGCCGCGAAGCGCTCCAGCGGATCCTGGACGGGCGTCCGGCCCGAATCTGCCCGCCGACCGGGGCACGGGCGATCAACCGGGATCTGCCTCTGCCGATCCGGGCACGGGCGCTCAGCCTCGACCCGCTCCTCCGGATCTGCTTGGATCGGTCGGGTCGGTGATCTCCTGATGAAGCTCCGTCAGCGTCGCGAGAAGCCTCTCCCGCGCGTCATGCGCATAGGGGTTCCAGCGCTGAAGGTCCCGATAGAGGTCCCACGAGTCCCGCGTGACGTGCCCCAGGATCTCGAGCAGCCGCCGATAGCCCAAGGTGTCCATGTCGTGCGGCCGGGCCTCGATCCTCGCCAGGGCCCGCGCGAGCCAGTGGACCAGACTCTGGGTCGCGGCCATCTCGCGGTCATGCTCCGCCGCGGTGGTCTCGATCACCTGAAGTCCGAGAGACCGCAGGAATCGCAACGCCGATCTCCGCCTCCGAAGGCGGATCGGGACGAATGCGATCCGGTGGCCGGCCGGCCCGTCCGGGGCGGAGTCGGGGCCGAACAGGGGATGTGTGCCGATGATCTCCACGTCGGGCGGAGCCTCAGCGGACAGCCAGCGGCAGGGCCAGACCTTCACGCTCGCGGTGTCGGCGATCATGGTTCCGGGTCGCAGGTAGGGCCGCGTGAGGCGAAGGGACGCTTCGAGGGCGCTGATCGGCACCGCATAGATGACGACCCGGGCGGCGCAGGCTTCCGGAAGGGTCACGCGCTCGAATCCGGCCGATGCCGAAGGGACCGCAGCATCCGGGCGCGGCCCCGCTTCCGGAAGCGTGACGCCTTCAACTCCGGCCGGCGCCGGCGAATTCGCCGCATCCACGCTCAACCTGTCGCAGATGGGGTCGTGGGTGCCGGCTCCGACCGGCTCCGTGGATCGCCAGCCGCCGTCCGGGAACCATCGGGGATCAAAGGCCCGCACGCGCCCGCGGCGCGAGAGGTGTTCCGCCATCCAGCTTCCAA
Source organism: Candidatus Eiseniibacteriota bacterium (assembly GCA_963833505.1). Classification (GTDB taxonomy): domain Bacteria; phylum Eisenbacteria; class RBG-16-71-46; order CAIMUX01; family CAIMUX01; genus CAWHYG01. The sequence continues at coordinate 421,077 of CAWHYG010000007.1, forward strand.
ATCGCCCGCATCCGATGATTCCGAAGTCGGCGAAGGCGTCGTTCCCGCGGTCGGCCCGCACGCCCGCTTGGTGTACCATGGATCGAGTTTCGCGAAGAGAGGAGCGTTTCGCAATGGGAAGCAGCACGGACCCGCCTGAGCCGCGGCCGGATCTCCCGGCGCCGCCCTGGCCGGCGGGCGGTTTCTCGAGCGCGGGCTCGGGTTTCTCGGGAGCCTGGGATCGGGGCGCTCCGTACGCGGCCGAGCCTCTTCCCGAACCCGGTCCGCTTCATTCGCGGCGGCACATCGTGCTGGCCGTCGGGCTCTTCGTCCTCACCGTGGTCTCGACCATCGTGAGCCCGATGGGCGGGCCGCTCTATGCGCTGGCCATCATGACGATCCTTCTTTCCCACGAGATGGGCCACTACATCATGTGTCGCCGCTACCACGTGCGATCCACGCTGCCGCTCTTCATGCCGATGCCGTTCATCTCCCCCTTCGGAACCATGGGCGCCGTCATCTTCATGCGCCAGATCGGCAGGAACCGGAAGGTCCTGTTCGACATCGGCATCGCCGGGCCGCTGGCCGGGCTCGTGCCGTCGATCGTGGCGACGATCTGGGGAGTGGCGCACTCCCGGATTGTTGCGGTTCCGTTTGCGCGCGCCGCCGGCGTGCAGCTCGGCGATTCGCTGCTCTTCGCCTGGCTCGGCAAGATCCTGCATCCCGGCATGCCCAAGGACGCGGAGCTTCTGCTCAACCCGGTGGCCTATGCCGGCTGGGCCGGCTTCTTCGTGACCGCGCTCAACCTCCTGCCGATCGGACAGCTCGACGGCGGCCACGTGGTCTATGGAATCCTGGGGCGGAAGAGCATCTGGTTCTCGTGGGCCGCGCTCGGGGCGTTCGCCGTGGTCGCCTGCTTCTATCCGCAGTGGTGGGTGCTGATCGCCCTGATCCTCGTTATGGGCGGGCCGCGACATCGTCCCGCGCTCGATGAGGACGAGCCCCTCGGCGGCCGCCGGGTCGCCTTGGGCCTCTTCGCCCTGGCGGTCTTTGTCCTGAGTTTCACGCCGAGGCCCTTTCAGATCCACTGATGGACACCGCAGCGCCCATTGATCCAGACAACGCCACGGGGCCGGAACGCCGGATCGAGTCCAAGGCGAAGAGCGAGGACCGGCGCCCTCCGGGGCGGCCCCCATGGCTGGCGCCGACCCTGCTCGTCACCCTGCTGGACGCTCTCCTGACCGGGCCCTTCGTCTTCCATGAAGCGGCCGAAGCGGAGACCTTGCGCTATGTGCTGTCGATCCACCGCTGGCGGGCCGGCATGCTCGCGCTTCACCAGCTCTTCAACGCGGAGCAGAGCTACGGCTACTACGCGCTGGCGCGGGCGTCGGCCGCTGTTCTCGGTCTGGATCTTTCTCGCCTGCCAGCGCTCCTGAATCACCTGTCGTGGGCCGCCGGAGTCCTGGCCAGCGGTCTTCTTCATCTACTTTTCCGCCGGTGGCTCGGGCCTAGGATCGCTCTTCGGCTTTCGCTTCTCCTCGTGTTCACTCCCGGCTTCTGGGCGCTGCACGTCTGGGGACAACCGAACATCTGCGGGCTGGCCGTGGCTGCCGCCGCCCTGGCCATGCTTCCGGGAGCGGATGATACCGGCCGGACTTCACGGACCCGCCTTGGTCTGGCCGCGGGCCTGTCCTTCCTGGCCTTCACTCTGCGGGCCGACATTCTTTTCCTGCTGGCGCCCGCCATTCTGGCCCGAGTGCTCTGGGGTCGCGATCGGATCAAGCTCTGGGCCGCCGTCGTGACGGGGGGCGCCGGCGTCGCCGCCTGCGACCTGCTGCGCCTCCTGGCGCTCGGCGTCTTCGCGCACGGCGGCACGATCGGCTTGAACGTGCGCTCGAACCTGGACCTGGGATCGCTGGACTGGCCGCTCCAGAACCTGATGATCATCTCGTCGACGGGCCCGCCCCTCGTGTTCGTGGCCTCGCTGGCGGCCTTTGCCGGCTGCCGCGGCGAAGGCGGTTCCCGGATGCGGAAGACCGTCCTCCTCTGGGGGCTGCCCGTGGCGGCGTTTCTTCCGTTCGCGCGGGTCGACCTGACGCGGATTCTCGTGCCGGTGCTGCCGGGGCTCCTGCTGCCGTTGGCCGTCTGGGCGGCGCAGGGTCGCCGCCGGAGGGACGCCGCGCTGGCCGGTCTGGTCCTCGCCGCGCACTTGTCGATGCTTGCGGTGCCGCACCTGCTCGACCGCGCCGGCAAACGGAGTCTGGCCACCTCGCGATCCGGCCACGGGCTCTTCGTCGGAAACGTGTTCGCGGATCACGGACGGGTTCGCCGGCAGGCGATCGAGAGCGCCGAGGACGCCGCGGCCGCGACCGCCGCCTTGGTCATGACGCCGTCCCCTCCGCTCCTGGTCGTCGGCGAAGACGAGGTCTTCTTCGAGTACGCGTTCTCGGGGCAGTGGCCGCGCTCGACCTGCCCGCCCATCGCCGAGACCTACGGGCTCGTCCTGCATGAATTCCGCACCGCGGACGGCGCGGTTCCGGCCTATCTGCTGGAACGGCGGACCAAGGAGCCGGTGTCCGCGCTCCTGGATCGCCTGTCCTTCCGAAAGCCGGTGCGGGTCTGGCGGAGCCACCTGGATCGCCGCCTCTATCCCGGAGATGGTTCTTGAAGGTGCTGCTCGTCTGCCACGGGGCGGGGTGGGCCGGCACCGAGCGCCACGTGCGCGACCTCATGCTGGGGCTCGATCGCGACCGCTGGACGGTGCAGCTCGCGACCTCGGAAGACGGGCCGCTCGTGGCGGCGGCGCGGCAGGCGGGCCTTTCGACCCGGCTCGTGCCGCGGCGCGACGCGGGTTCCTACGTGTCGGGCCTGGCGAGGCTGATCCGCCGGGAGCGGCCCGATCTTCTGCACGCGCACTCGGGACGTCTGGCCTGCCTGGCGGCCCGTCTGGCCCGCGTGCCGGCCGTCATCGAAACCCGGCATGGTCTTCGGGAACGCGTCGCCCCGCTCTATCGGAGATTCCCCGGGAGCCGGCGGCTGGAGGGATGGAAGAGCCGGCTTCCGGACCTGACCTTGACGGTCTGCCGCGCCGACGCCGAGTGGCTCGTGCGTCACGGAAGGCTCCCGGCCGATCGGATCCGGACGATCCCCAATGGGATCGCGCCTGAAAGTCCGGATCCGTCGATCGAAAGCCGGCGCGCCGCATTGCGGGCGGCATGGCGAATCCCGGAAGAAGCCCGGATCCTCGGGTTCGCCGGGCGGTTCTGTCCGCAAAAGGCGCCGGAGCGCGTGCTCGAGGTTCTCGCGAAGCTGATTGCGGGCGAAGCTCACGGGGCGGACCTTCAACCCGGGACGGGCCGCCGGAAGTGGCAGGCCGTGTTCTGCGGGGAAGGGGTCTCGCGATCCAGGCTCGAGGCGCGGGCCGGGATGCTCGGACTGTCGAATCATCTGGTCTGGACCGTGGCTTCGGAGGGAGCCGCTTCGGTCCTTCCGGCCTTCGATCTCCTTCTGCTCCCGTCAATCTGGGAAGGGCTTCCGTACATCCTGCTCGAGGCCCTGTCGGCGGGACTTCCGGTTCTGGCCACGCCGGTCGGGGGCGTTCCCGAGGTCCTGGTCGGCCCGCTGGCCGAAGGATGCCTGAGCTGGAACCCCGAACCATGGGCAGAACGGGTCCGGAAGCTGGTGGACGCTGCGGGACGCGCAGACTGGGCTCAAGCGGCTCGTCGAAGAGCCCGGGATTTCTCGTTGGAGGCGGCGATCGCCTCGATCGAAGGGGCCTACCGCGAGGCCCTGGGACTCCGCTGAGGGACCCTACGCGCCCCGCATTCCGGTGACGCGCGCTGCTGTGTGGCATGCTGTTACGTGCTGCGCCGGGCTCGATCGCGGCCTGAAATGCGCTGCGACCCGGGCACCCGTCCCTATCCCACGCCCGGACCTGGCTCAGACTCTGTCGCAACTGCCCGGGATCTGACACCTGCGACAGATCTGTGACACCATGTGTAAATGCCCCTTGACACAGACTGCGGGGTTTGCTAATCTGTTTGCGCTTTCGCAAGGAGGATGGACAGGAGAAGGGGGGACAACGATGAGAACCTGGACCGCCCGCCGGCGCGGAAACGCCAGGGTGATTTTCGAGGCTGCAGCGTGTCTGACGATTCTGGTGCTGGGCTCGGCTCCACGAGCGACCGCAGGAATCCCGTTTCCGACGACACCCGACTGGCAGTCCACTCCGAGCGGCTACGTCTCGACCGGATGCGCGTTGCGTGACCTGGACGGAGACGGCTATCCGGATCTCATCGTAGCCAACGGAAACGACATGGCGCGGCAGCCGGTGGTGGTCTACCGGAATCAGGGCGGAACGTTTCCGTTGAATCCGACCTGGGTATCCGGCGACGTCGACTACAACGGGCACCTGGATCTGGCCGACGTGGACGGCGACGGCAAGCTCGACCTGGCGGTCGCTGTGTATCTCGGCGCGAGCGGGTTCTCGACGCCGGGACACGTGAAGATCTACCGCGGGAACGGAGACGGGACGTTCAGCTCTCTGCCCGTCTGGGTTTCCGCGGATTCGTTCTACTGTTTCTCGGTCGCCTTCGGCGACCTCAACATGGACGGACTCCCGGATCTGGCCTGCACGGCGGGGGAGTCCTACAACCGGTTCCAGGAGCACCTGCGAGCCTACCGGAACGCGGGCGGTGCGCTGGAGACCACGCCGTACTGGCAGTCGGCGGACACCCGCTACGCGCTCGACGTCACCTGGGGCGACGTGAACGGCGATGGACTTCTGGACGTCGCCTACGCCTGTGAAAGCAACCCGACCTCGCAGGATCCGACGACCTATCCATCCGAGGTCTATCTCGGCACCGGAACGAATCTGGCGATCACGCCCGCCTGGAGAAGCCAGGACGGGCATGACTATTCGAACACCGTGTCGTTCGGCGACCTGAACGGCGACGGATGGCTCGACCTGGCCGTGGCCGACAACAATCAGCTGCACGCCGGGGCCGACTACGGACGGATCAAGGTCTTCCTCAACGACGGGCACGGGCATCTCGGCGGCCTGCCCGCCTGGACCTCGGCGTGGTCGGGCTACGGCTCGAACGTCTCCTGGGCGGACGTCGATGCGGATGGAGACCTCGACCTGATCGCCGGCCAGTGGTGGGGGCCGGTCATGATCTTCCAGAACCAGGGCGGAACGCTGCCCTCCAACGCGACCTGGCAGTCTTCCACCGGAAGCGTCGTCGAGAACATCGTCTGGGACGACATCAACGAGGACGGTCAGGCCGGCCCGGCGACCCAGCATTTCGCCGGAAACGGCTCGAGGAAGCTGTTCGTGCTGGCCCGGCGCCCGGCGCGGGTCACCGGCGTGTGGATCGACGGCGTACAACTGCCCCCCTCGCACTACCTGGTCAATCCGGAGCAGGGCTGGCTGGTGCTGTCCGCGGCGCCCGCCTCCGGCAGCGCGGTGACGGTGACCTATGGCTACTCGATCAGTCTCGACTTCGCGGTCAGCAACTGGGACGACACCATCGGAAACTACGTCTTCTACAACCGGCTCGATCCCACGGGCGCTCCGGCGCCTGCCGGGGCGAGTCCCTTCGCGCTCAGAGTCTCTCCGAATCCGGTCCGTTCTGACTGCCGGATCCTGCTTCCGGGCTCGCCGGCCGGAGAGTCGCGACTGGAGATCTTCGATGCCGCTGGCTCGCTGGTTCGCGCCTGCCGGTTGCCGGCCGGCGCCTCGTCCTTTGCCTGGAACGGAGCCGACGACCGGGGAGCGCCGGTCGCCGCCGGATGCTACTGGGTGCGGCTGGATCGAAACGGAACGGCCGGCAGCGCGCGCGTGACCGTGGTGCGCTGATCGGGTGGATGAACGCCCGGGGAGGGTTCGCATGAATCATCCAGGGGACGGCGAGGGCGGCAAGCCCGCGCCTCAAGCGGTTCGCGCCGGGGACATCCGGCAACCGGAGGATCCGGCCGGTCCCGATGCGGGGGGACGGCTCGGTCATGAAGGTTCCGGCTCCGCCAATCGTCGTGGCGAGGCTCCGGCATCGGGTCGATCCGGGATTTCGCCGCTCGAGCGCCGGCTCCTCACGCAGATCCAGTCCGCGTCCGGCGAGGAGATGGGCTCTTTACGCCGCGAAGTGGAAGGTCTGCAGCGGCTCCTCAACGTCTCCCGGGATCTCTCCTCGATCCTGGATCATGACCGGTTGCTCGAAGCGATCCTCGACTCCGCGATCTTCCTGACCTCGGCGGAACGGGGGTTGCTGCTGGGGGCGGAAGAAGGCCGCCTCCGCGTCATCCTCGGCCGGGGCGCCCAGGGCCAGTCGCTGGATCCGGCGGCTCTCCGAATCTCCGAGACACTTGCCCGGCAGTGCGTGGACGAGAATCGGGTGATCCCGCTGGACAACATCGCGACTCTTCCGGAGCTGCGGGACGTTCGCTCGATCAAGGCGTTGGACCTGTACGCGGCCTGCTGCGTGCCTCTCCGCGAGCGAGGAGGCGCCACCGGCGTCCTCTACGTCGACAGCTCCGTGCCCGGGCTCCGGACTTCCCCGCGCGAGATCCGTCTTCTCGAGGCTTTTGCGGCCCAGGCATCCGTTTCCCTGTTGAACGCGCGCCTCCTTCGGAACCTGGAGGATTCGCGGGTGCTCCTGACCCGCGAGAACCTGGAGCTGCGCGCCGGGGCGCGCTCCGGAGCGGGGTTCGGGGTCATCCTGGGGCGAAGCCCGGCCATGCTGGCCCTCTTCGACAAGATCCGCCTGCTCAAGGACTCGGACATCCCGGTGCTCGTGCTGGGGGAGAGCGGGACGGGCAAGGAACTGGTGGCCAAGGCGCTCCACTACGAGGGCCTGCGGCAGAGCGGGCCGTTCGTTCCGGTCAACTGCGCGGGTTTTCCCGGGGACATGCTGGAAGGATTGATGTTCGGCCATCGGCGCGGGGCATTCACGGGGGCCTACGACAACATGCCGGGGCTGGTCGAGCAAGCGGAGGGGGGCACGCTTTTCCTCGATGAGATCGGGGACATGCCGCTGACGCTTCAGGTGAAGCTGCTCCGATTCCTGGAGAGCGGGGAATTCCGCCGGCTGGGAGAGAACGAAACGCGCCGGGTCAAGGTGCGGGTGATCTCGGCCACCAACCGGGAGCCGCTGGCGCTGATCCGGGAGAAGCTGTTCCGCGAGGACCTCTATTTCCGTCTGGCCGGCGTGCGTCTGGAGCTTCCCCCCCTGCGCACGAGGAAGGAAGATCTCCTCCTCCTGATCCAGCATTTCTTCGATCAGGCGCGGCAGCAATCAACGCGGCAGATCACCGGGATGACGGAACGGGCTCGCACCTTCCTGCTTCGACACGCCTGGCCGGGAAACGTCCGCCAGCTTCGGAACGCGATCGAGGGGGCCTGCGCGCTCGTGCCTGACGGAGCCGCTGTCGATGAGCTTGAGCTTCGGATGCAGCTTCCGGAGGAGGGGCCTCCCCAAAGGGACCTGGGGCCGGGAGAGTCGCTCCTGGACGCCCTCGTCCGCATCGAGAAGAACGCCATTGAATCCGCGCTGGAAAACGCCGACGGCAACATCGCCCAGGCGGCGCGAGACCTGAGGATCTCCCGACAGACGCTCCACAACCGGATCCGGTACTTCAAGCTCCAGGGTTTCCCGCGCCATCGGTACCGGCGCACTCCTGCGGATGATCCTGCGACTGATATACAGTCCAATATGTAAAAAGTATGTAGATCGTTTACACTGCATTTATCCCCATTTATGACACCACGTTACGCGCGTGCAACGGCCGCGGTGTCAAAAACCGTTTACACTTCCCCCGGGCAGCTTCCCTGACGTCATGACCTGGAAGGACGCGCCACCAGGACTGAGCTCAAAGTCCAGCAGTTGGTTATGAGCCTTGTGAGCGAACGCGGCTTTCCCTCCTCGCCTGGCATGCCGGTTGACAGATCCCATCCGACTCGGTCGTGCGGCTCCAGCCAGGGACGGGAGCTACCACACGGAACCTCCGTTGCCCGTTCCTGGCACGGCGACGCGCTCTGGCTGCGGTCAGAATGCGTGGATGTCTTCGGTGCCGGCGAAGTCCTTGGGCCCACCTGGATTTCGCGGGATCCGGAGCGCCTTCCGAACCCTCCGGTGAGCCCGGGGGGTTCGGCCATGTCCGAGCGCGGGCGCACGATAGGCTGAATTTCGGGGGTCGCGGAGACGTGATCCTGGTTGGCGGGAATCGGATGAGTCCAAGGACCTGACGGCCCCCTGGACTGAGGTTGGTGCTCCAGCCCTCGGGGGGACGAGTGACGGATTCGCGGTCGAAACGTCGGTCGCGTCGCAAGTCGGAGATCCCGGTTTCAGGACCGGGAGGCTCAGACGTTGCGCTGCCTTCCGGTTACCAGCTACTGACCTCCCTTTCCCGGCACGGGAACCGATGGGTGGTTCGCGCCACCGGACCGCGCGGGCGTCCGGTCGTCCTCAAGTGCCTTCTTCCGCCCTGCGAGGCCGACGACGCGAACGCTTTTCGCAATGAGTTCCTGCTCCTCAACGCGCTGGCCCATCCGTACTGGGTGCGGCCTCGTCGTTTTCTTGGCCTTCCCTCCGGAGGTTGGGCGATCGAGCTGGAGCGCGCCTCGGGCGTTCCCCTGGGAGAGTTCGCGCTCCGCGGATGGTGGCCGGAGACATGCGAGGTGGCTCGCCGGATTCTCTCCGGGCTGGAGGCTCTCCATCACTTGGGAGTCGCCCAGCTTGATTTGAAGCCGGACCAGGTCCTCGTTCGGTGGGACGGGAAGTCCTCCCGAGGATGGTCCGATCACGAGGCGGCGCACGAAACCGAGGACCGTCCCTTGGAAGTGCGCTTGCTGGACCTCGGGCTGGCCGCGCCCTTCGGTTCTCCTATGCGCGGGCGCGGCACGCCCGGGTTCATGGCTCCGGAGATCCTGCGGGGGCTTCCCGGATGGGACGCCCGGGCGGATCTCTATGCTCTCGGAGCCGTGCTCTTCGAGCTCTTCACCGGGGCGCCGGCCTTTCCGGGGGAGAGCGGACGGGGGATCCTCGAGGCGCAGCTTCGCGGAGACATCCCCGATCCGGATCGGGCGGCGGAGCTGCCGCGCCCGGTGCGGGCGCTTTTGATGGAGCTGCTCTCTCCGGACCCGGCGGAGCGGCCCACCGGCGTTCTCGACGTCTGGCAGCGCCTGAGAGAGCAGGCGCCTTCAGAGCGAATCGCAGGTCTTCCCGCGCTCCTCACCGGGAGTCCGGCCTTCACCTTTGGCGGCCGGCTCGACGAGGTGCAGCGTTTCCGTCTCCGGTTGTCCGCCTCGGCTCCGGGGTCCGTCGAGATCTGGCGGATCCAGGGAGAGGTGGGAATCGGGAAACACCGCCTGGCGGCGCGCCTTGCCGCGATCGCCCAGACCGCCGGATGGATGGTAACCGAGGACCAGGGCCCGCCCGAACCGCAGTCCGATGTTCCGGACCACGAGCCCCGGATCGACGTCTTCGAGCTGTCGTTGCCGGCGGAGTCAACGCGCGCGGCGCCGCCGAACGAACCTGCCGGCCCCTCCGGCGTTGCTCAACGCCGGCTAATGATCCAATGCGGCCAGACCGCCGCCGGCGAAGACATGGGCGCCGGCAGCGGAGCCGAGCTTCGTGCGGGCGCGAGACCTCCGGATTCCGCGGCCGCGGGAACGCCGTTGTCCGCGCCCGCCACCCTTGTCCACGACCTGATGCTGGCTCCGATGTCCCGCGACACACTCGTGCGAATGATCCAGACCCGCGGCGTGGAATCCATCGCGCTGCGGCAGGCGCTCGCGGAAAACGCCCTGGGAAACCCGGGGCTGCTGGAGTCGCTGGCCAAGCGGCTTCCCCGCGAGCTCGACCTGGCAGCCCGTTACGCGGAACACGAAGCAATCGAGGAGCACTTCCGGGAAGCGACGGTTCCTTCATTCTGGAGCCAGTGGGCGCAGTCGAGATTGAGCGCTCTTGCTCCCGTGACCCGGAAGCTCCTCGTGTTGCTGGCGCTGGCGGACGATGCGTTCCCCCTCGAGAGGCTCGAGTCCCTGGCTGGCGTGGCCCCTGGGGAGGCGCGCCGGGCACTGGGAGCCCCGCTCGACCGCGGCCTTCTCGTCGATCGCGGATCCGGGTTGGGATTCCTCTCCGACCTGTGGAGGCGCGCGGTCCTCGAGGCCGCCGGGGATGAGGCCGTCGAGCTGGGCCATCAGTACCTGCAGGACCCGCATAACGGATCCTCGGCAGTGTCCCGGTGCGAGCTTGCCCTGAGGCTCCGGGATGAGTCCATCCTCCGCCGCGAGCTTCTGGGCGCGCTGCGGGAGCTCCACGACTCGGGGCGGTACGAAGAAGAGTTCGGGCTTTTCTGCCGAGCCGCGGGCAGCCTTCACGCGGAACCATCGCCGTTGGGTCCGTCGTGCCTCGGTGAACCGGACACCCGGCGGGTGCTCTCCATCTTCCTCTCGCTCGGGGGCAGGTTCGGAAGTCTCCTGCCCGACCGCATCGAGGACATGGTCAGAACAGCGGGAAGCTACCCGGCGGCGCGCATGCTGCTGGCCTGGATGGCCATGGGCCGGAACGACTACTCGCGAGCCTTGTCTTGGCTTGAGTTCGACCCGAGCGATCCGACCGATCGGTTTCTTCAGGGCTGGCTGCGCTTCCGCGTTCGAGCGCGTACCGGGCTGCTGGATGAAGCCTCGACGGAGATTGATCGCCTGCGCGCTCTCGACCTGCGCTCGCCGGAATCGGCCGATCTCTGGCTGCGCTGGGGGGAGGCGAGCGTGTTGCTCAGCCGCCTCCGCTTCGACGAGGCCGAACGCGTCCTGGAAGGCGTGCGGGATCGGATCGAAACGCTTCCGCCGGGAGAGCGGGCAAGCTTCCTGCAGATCAGCGCCGTCCTGGCCATGAGAATGGGCGATCGAGCCCGGCTCGAAACGGATTCGATCCGCACCGAGGAGCTGCTCCGAACCTACGGTTTCCGGCAGACCCGCCTGATCTCGCTCGGCCTGCTGGCGACTCTGGCCAACGCGCGCGGAGAGCTGACCACGGCGCAGACCTGGATCGAGGACGTCCTGCGAAGCTGGGTGGCGCTCGGGAAATTCGAGGAGGCGACGACCGCCATCGTCAACCTCTCGTCGATCCTGCTCGAACAGGGCCGCCTGGGCCTGGCGTGGCAGGCGGTCCGGGACGGACGCGCCTTCGCGTCGCGGGCCGGTTCCGAGATGGCGCTGTTGCGGGTCGACCGGCGCGAGGCCGAGGTCCTGGTGCATATCGGGCTGGCTGAGCGCGCTCGGGATCGGGCCACCCGGATCTTGCAGGAATCGGCGCAGAGAGACCCGATCCGGGCCGCCTTCGTGCGTGCCATCCTGGGTGCGGCGCTCTTCGATCTGGGCGAGCTGCAGCCTGCCCGCGACGGGTTCCGCCGTGCGGCCGATGACTTTCGGGCGTCCGGATCGCCGGAGGATGCGATCGAAACCCTCTTGACCTGGGGACTGCGCGAGACGATCGCGGGCGACGGCGTGCTGGCGGCCGATCTGGCGCGGGAAGCCATTGCCGCGGTCGCGGAGATGCCGGTGGCGCTGGCAGGCCTCTTCTCGCTCCTCGACGGAGAGCTGGCTCTGGCGGGAGTTTCGCGCCGGGATCCCCTCGCTCCGCTGCGCGCCGCCGTGACGACGCTGGAGCGCCAGCACCGCTGGTACCATGCCTGGCGAGCGCGCTGGCGCCTGGCGCAGGCGGAGGTCCAGGCCGGGCTGCTCCACGAAGCGCTCGGAGACTACGGCGCCGCCCGCACCATGCTCGATTCCGTGCGAAGCTCGATCGACTCCGTGGCGGTGTCCCGGCGCTTCCTGGGCCTCCCGCCCGTTCGGATGTTTCTCCTGGAAATCGACACGGCCTAGGAGCCTGTTGGGCATAGGCCAACCAGCTTCACGGACTGGCCCATGTGATCCGCAGGACCCGGGTCTCCTGGGTCGATTGCCCATCCCATGACCATTCGCGGGCCATGCCCAACAGGCTCCTGGCCGGCTGGGCGCTCTCACCCCACGCGGCTGGATCCAGCCGATGGGTCCGAACTGCCTGCGCCATAAGAAGATGGCCTGCGACAGGCGCCTCAGGGTCCGCCCTTCCCGCGCGCCTTCTCACCCAGTCCGACCTCCGGCCTGGAGGACCGTGCCGGCTCATCGACGCCCTTCGAGAGAGCGGCCTGGGCCCGTAACCGGATACCGGCGAGTGAATTAGCTGATCCACCAAGGACGCCTTCGACCCGGCGGCAGCGTCGTGGCACGAAGGTTGGGTACCTGTCCCCGTGCGCCGTCATCAACAGGGGAGGGTCATCATGCTGCGCCATGCCTGTGCCGTTTCGGTCCTCGCGGTCCTCGTTCTCATCGCCGGTTGTTCCTCCGAATCCGGCAGGATTCTCGGGCCCGCCATGAACGGGGGATCGAGTCTTCCGCACGCTCTCGGGACGGCCTCCGCCCTCCTTGGACCGGACGGTGGAACCATCACTTGCGGTTCCACACAACTCGTGGTTCCGGCAGGCGCCCTCTCCGACACGGTCACCGTCACCATGGTCGCCGGGCAGGACGGCTCCAGCCCGTACTGCACGCTGTCGCCGGCGGGTTTGTCGCTCGGCAGTCAGGCCACGATCACCATTCCGAGGCCGCTGAAAGCCGGCGCGGACGATGTTTACCACGTCTTCGGGACCGATCCGGCGACCGGCATCCAGAACGATCTCGGCGGAACGGCCTCCGGCGGATTCACGATTGCTCAGGTCGGCCAATTCCAGAGACTGGACGAGGAACTGATCCAGTAGCTCCTCCGGTTCGGGTTGCCTCCGCGACCGCCCTCTTCGTCCAGGGGAGGGCGGTTCTCTTTTGACTGCTTCGGGCTCCAGGGCCGCGCCGCGGGGGCCGATCCACGAAAGAAGGAGGCCACCGCCCGCGGCGTTCGAGAATCTCCGCGGCGCGGCCCCGGAGGCTGTTCTTGGCTCGTATCGACTCCATTTTCAAAATGGTCCGGCAGCAGGGGGCCTCGGACCTCCACATCTCGACTGGCGCGCCGCCCATGTTGCGCGTCCAGGGAGACGTCCGCCCGATCGACTATCCGGAGCTGACCGGCGATCAGGCCCGGCAGCTTCTCTATGAGATGATGTCGCCCGAGCAGCGCCAGAGATTCGAGAAGGACTGGGACATCGACTTCTCCTATGAGGTCAAGGGAGAGGTTCGCGTGCGCTGCAACGTGTTCGAGCAGGTCCACGGCATCGCCGGAGCCTTCCGCCTGCTTCCATCCCAGGTCTTCACCCTGGACCAGCTCGGCCTCCCGGAGTCGATCCGTCGCTTCGCCGACTTCCGGAAAGGGCTGGTCGTGGTGACGGGCCCGCCTGGCAGCGGCAAGAGCTCGACCCTGGCGGCCCTCCTCCATCACATCAACGAGACGCAGCACAAGCACATCATCACGATCGAGGATCCGGTCGAGTACGTGCACCCGAACCTCGGCTGCCTCGTCAACCAGCGCGAGGTCGGCCGGAGCGCGCGGACCTTCGCCGCGGCCCTGCGCGCCGCGCTCCGCGAGGATCCGGATATCGTGCTGGTGGGGGAGATGCGCGACCTCGAGACCATGCAGCTTGCGATCACCGCGGCCGAAACCGGGCAGCTCGTCCTCGGCACGCTCCACACCGCCAGCGCCGCGCAGACCGTCGACCGGATCATCGACGCCTTTCCGGACGAGAAGCAGGCGCAGATCCGGACGATGCTGGCCGAATCCCTTCGCGGCGTGATCGCGCAGCGCCTGGTGCGAAGAGCGGACGGGAGCGGCCGGGTCGCCGCCCTCGAGATCCTCTTCAGCACGATGGCCGTCTGTTCGATGATCCGCGAGAAGAAGACGTTCCAGATTCCGACCTTGATGCAGACCGGCCGGAAGGACGGAATGGTCCTGCTGGACAACGTGCTCGCGCAGTATCTCGCCGCCGGGTTGATCACGCCGCTCGAGGCCTATCTCACCGCCAACATCAAGGAGACCTTCGCGCCCGCCCTGGAGCGGGCCAGGCAGGCGGAGGCGGCGTGAGACCGGAAGACCCGCGGGAAGGCGCGCGCCGGGCGAACGGATCGGGAAGAGGCGGACCCGGGCGGATGCGCGACGCCGCCGCCGATCCGGGCGGTCCCCGCATCCGGGAAGGCGGCCCCGCACGCCAGCGCGACGCCGGAAGCGGCGGCGGAGCCGCTCTCAGCGGCCGGCTTTCCGCGGTGTCCCTTTTCGATCTCTGTCAGTTCCTCATGCTCAACCGCAAGACCGGCACGCTCGAGGTGCGTTCGGACTCGGGCGGCCTCCAGCTGACCTTCCAGGAGGGACAGCTCATGAACGCGTCCGACGGCACCCTCCGGGATGCCGAGGGCGTGGTCTTCCGGGCGCTGCAATGGCCGGCGGGAACCTTCGAATTCAACCCCGGCCCGGTTCCACCCGAGCGCCGCATCGAGGCGTCGACGGAGAACATCCTCCTGGAGTCGGCTCGGCGGATCGACGAGATGAGAGCTTCGGGGGAGACGGGGGATGCCGGCGAGCCCGAAACCACGCGGGAAGCCGCGTTCCGAGAGACCCAACAGCGAGCGGAAGCGCTCTCTGAAGCGTTCCGGACCGCGGTCGGAGCCAGCGGGGCCGGGATGTTCGGGTGGAAGAACGCCGCGTTCCAGCTCCTCTCGAGCGGCGAGGCGGAACGGCTCCTCCTGGGATCCGAGGGAGATTTGTGGGCGCTCGCGCCGGATGGGGCCCGGCATCTTCGCAACCTCGGGTCCGACGAAGCGCAGGCCTGGATGGAAGAGGTGTTTCCGGCGGCCGACCGTCGAGGAAGCGCGCGCCGGGCACCGGGACCTTCCCGCCGTTCCATCCCCGGGCCGGACGGGATCTGCCTCTCGGCGTTCCACTGGAGCGGAGCGCATGGATCCCGGCTGATCGTCGGAAAGGCTCCCGAGGCGCCTCCGACCTTCGAGAGCCTGGGTCTTCCGGGCAGCGATCTCCAGGCTCTGGAGGCCCAGCGCGCGCCGGTGCTCCTCCTGGCCTCCGCCGGCGGCAAGGCGGATCCGCGCGCCGCGCGCGCCTGGCGAGCGGCGCACCTCGGGGCCTCCGGCCTCGCCGCCTGGATGTCGGCGCGATCCGCGACGCGGCCGGAGGTCGGGCTGGTGGTCGAAAGCCGGCCCGTGCATGACTGGCGCCGGCTGCCCGGGAGAATCGAGTCCGTCCATCCATCGCAGGTCAGCCGGTCCGGCGCCTTGCCGGAGCTGTGCGGCGCGCTTGCGGTGGAATTCCTGGCCGTTTCCGGTCCGATCCCTCCCGGATTGCTGGACGATGCTCTGGAGCTTGCGCAGGAAGGAGTCCGCGTCGCGGTCGTGGCCTCTTCCCGCAATCCCGAGGCCTGGGCCCGCCGGGCGGGCGCGGCCGATCGAACGGACCCCGATGCAGCCAAGGCGCTCTTGCGCCGCTTCAGCCTCATCTGGTCCTTGTCGGAATCGTCCGGGCCGGGCGGAATCTCCGTCCGCACCCGATTGATCGCTCTTCCCGCGCAGCCATGAGGGCGAACCCGAAGTGATTTCCAGTCTGGACAGACCGAGACCGCCTCTCTATCCTGGCGGTTCCTGGGAGTCCGCTTCCGCCCACTTTTCGCCGGGCGAATCCGACTGGTGGCCGAGGCGATCGTCCCGGCAGGTCCGGCGAGGGATGACGGAAGAAGGGACCCGCTTGGAACCCGACGACGAATTCGACGGCGCCGAACCCGGTCGCCCTGCCCCCGACATCGGCCAGAGGATCGTTCCGCGGACCTTTCGCGGCACTCGGGACTTCCTGCCCGCGGAGATGATCCGGCGGGAGGAGATCTTCGAGTATCTGCGCGACGTCTTCCGGTTGTTCGGATTCTCTCCGCTCGAGACCCCCGCGATGGAGTTCCTGGAGATCCTGCTCGGCAAGTACGGGCAGGAGGGGGACAAGCTCATCTATCCGCTGGCGTACAAGGGCGGCCGGACCCTGGCGCTGCGTTATGACCTCACGGTTCCCCTGGCCCGGGTCGTGGCTTCGCACGCGGAGCTGCCCCGGCCTTTCAAGCGCTACCAGATGCAACCGGTCTGGCGGGCCGACCGGCCGCAGCAGGGACGATTCCGCGAGTTCTATCAATGCGACGTGGACATCGTGGGGGAATCCCATCGGCTGGCCGACGCGGAGATCCTCGCTCTGACCGCGCGGGTGTTGACGGGACTCGACATCGGCGCATTCCGCGTGCGCGTCAACCATCGGAAGGTCCTCGAAGGCATCGTGGAGCTCTCGGGTCTTCCGGCCGGGGCCGGGCCTGCGGTTCTCCGGGCGGTCGACAAGGTGGACAAGGTCGGCGAAGCCGGGATTGAAGGAGAGCTGGCCGCCGAGGGCATCGAAGCGGAAGTGCGGCGCCGGATCCTCGATCTCCTCGCCCGGCCCCCGGGCGGTCCGGAGGCGATCCGCGACCTGGCCAGCGCCTGGCCGGGAATCGCCTCGATCCAGGAAGGCTGTCGGGACCTGCTCGAGATCTGGGGATACCTGGCCGCGATGGGCGAGGACACGAGATCGTTCGAGTTTCGCCTGACCCTGGCCCGAGGCCTCGACTACTACACCGGCGCGGTCTTCGAGTCCTTTCTCGAATCACTTCCGCGTCTCGGCAGCGTCACCGGCGGGGGACGCTACGACGGCCTGGTCGGCGTCTTCTCGGAAGAGAACGTCCCCGGGGTCGGGACCAGCATCGGCGTGGAACGGATTCTCGCGGCCATGGAGCAGACCGGACGAAAGGGAGAGCGGATCTCGCGGACCGACGTCCTGGTCATCCAGTTCGGCGCGGAATCCGAAGCGGCGTCCCTCGCCCTGACCGGCCGGCTGCGGCAGGCCGGGCTTCGGACCGAGATCTGGTATCGTCCCGAACGGCTGAAGAAGCAGCTTTCGCAGGCCGATCGGCGCGGGATCCCGATCGTCATCTTCCAGGGGCCGGACGAGGCCGCTCGGGGCGAATGGGTGGCCAAGCGACTCGCCAACGGCGAACAGCGGCTCCTGCCGGACGCCGACGCTCCGGAGCGATTGGTCGCCTGGCTCGCGGAAGGACGATCGGGTGCGGCGGCGCGTTGACGGGCGCCGGGCGCGGATGCTAGCGTCACCGCTGTCGATCCTCAGAAGAGGCGACCGGGGCGGTCTGCCGGGGTTTGGGGGGAGCGGGGGAGATGATACGAACAAGGGGTATCGTGGCGCTGAGTCGATGGGCGGTCGAGTTCGGTCTCACCTTCCTGATCCTGGCGACGGCGGCCGGTCCGACACGGGCGGCCGAGCCGCGGGCCAGGGTATCGCTGGCCGGGACCATCGGCGTATCCAGCTACAGCATGTCGGATGTCAACAACCGCATCGATGCCGGCAACCAGTACCTGAAGGAACAGGGCTGGGACCAGCTGGGCGACCTGAAATCCGGCTACAATTTCACGGGCGATCTCCGGATCCGGCTGACGGGACCGTTCTCCCTTTCGCTCGGAGCGGGCACCACGTCCGGCCGCTCGCGGAAGGAGTTCGACCAGATCTTCACGGTGGATTCGAAGACCCCGTTCTATCAGGCCGCGGCCGTCTATCGGCTGCCGATCCCGCTGGTGGCCAACACGATCTTTCGCGTCGGGGCGGGTCCGGTCTACGCCCAGAACGCCGTCCTGAACATCACGCACGAAGTGAGGACGGTGGATGCCGGCACGACGCGGACCGAGAGCGCGCAGATCAGCGGCAAGGGCTGGGGAGCGCGCGCGTTTCTCGAAGGGGAGATGATCCTGAACAGCCGGGTGACCCTGGTCGCCGATGTCGGCTACCGGCAGCTTTCCATCTCGCAGCGCTCGTGGAGCTGGAATCTGAGCCCGGCCCTGATTTGGCCCGCCAATTCTCCGGATCCGTGGCAGACGGACGTGATGTTCAAGAGGGGCAACGGCGGTCAGCCGAACGACTGGCTCACGACCTCCTTCCTCTCGGTCAGCTACGGGCCGGACGCAAAACCGATCGTGGACAACAACGGAGTCCCGATCCTCCAGATCGACGGCCCCGGTGGGAGCCAGCAGATCAACATGGACTTCAGCGGCGTCACCGCCAACATCGGGTTCCGCTTCTACATCTTCTGATTCCCGCCGGAATTCCCGTTTTCCGATCCCGGGCCGCCTTCCGGCCGGGCGCGAGCGGTTGGTGGTTGGCGCTCGCGCTGCTGTTTCTGCCCGGCTCGTTCGCGCGCGGCCAGGCCGTACCCGTGATGCCGATCGATCAGGTTCGACCGGGAATGAAGGGCATCGGCAAGACCGTGTTCCGGGGAACCACGATCGAGGAATTCGGCGTCGAGATCTTGGGCGTGATGCATGACGCCCGCCCGCGCGGCGACGTGATTCTCTTCCGCGGCGAAGGGGACGAGCTCGCCCATGACGGGATCATCGCGGGCATGAGCGGCAGTCCGGTCTACGTCGACGGCAAGCTCATCGGGGCGGTCGCGTTCGCCTATCCGCTGGCCAAGGATCCCATCGGAGGGATCACGCCGATCGGGGAGATGCTCGGTCTGCTTTCCCTGCCGCGCGTGCCACCCGGAACGGAGGACGAGGGCCCCGAGGCGCCTGCTCCGGCAGGGAGCAAGGCGGTCGGGAGAGCCGAGCAGAGCCGAACCCCGGTTCAGGGCGGACTCCCCGTGCCGACCCGGCCGGGCGCGGCGGACCGGTTGATGGTCGGGGCAGGCCGAAGCGATGCCCCCGGCGGGGCCGATGCGGGATACGGCGGCTCGGGCTCGGATGCAGGATACGGCGGGTCGGCGACGTTCCAGGGCTTGTGGCAACGCTTCCTGTTCCGGAGCAATCCGACTGGGGCGCCGGCTGACGGCGACGTCGAGCCGCTGCCTCTGGCTACGGCGACCGCGGGCGGCGGGCTCGTCCCGCTCGCGCTGAGCGTGTCCTCGTCCGGTTGGTCACCGGCGCTTCAGCCCGAGATGTCCCGGCAGCTCGATGCGCTTGGATTTCTGGCCACTCCAGCCTCGGGCGGAGCGGCCGTCGAGTCGGACGCCTCCGCGATGAAACTCGAGCCGGGCGCTGCAGTCGGCGTCCAGCTCGTGGGCGGCGACGCCAACCTGGCCGCGATCGGAACCGTGACCTATGTCGACGGCGACACGGTCCTGGCCTTCGGGCATCCGATGACGCAAGCCGGGCCGGTGGCGCTCCCCATGACCGGCGCCTTCATCCAGACCGTGCTCCCGAATCTCGAGGTGTCCTTCAAGATGGGGTCGGCCACCGCGCCGGTGGGCCGCATCTACGAGGATCGGCGAACCGGCGTCGTCGGAAGCCTGGGAGCGCTTCCGCCCCTGATCTCGGTCCGCGTGATCGTCGAGGGGCCCGGAGGGCGCTCGAACATCTTCCACTATCGGGTGGTCCGGCATCCCTCGTTCACGCCGATCTTCCTGCCCTGGGTGGTGGCGAATTCCTACCTTGCCTCCGGCTGGACGGAAGGCACCGCCTCGGGCCGATCCGACGTCAAGGTCTTCTACAACGGCGGCCAGACCATGGATCGCGTCGACCGGTTCGTCAGCGAAACGCCCGGCTCCGATCTCGGCAAGGATCTCGCGGTTCCGGCCCTGCTCCTCCTGACGAATCCGTTCGAGATCGCCCGGCTGGATTCCATGGAGGTGCGCCTCAGCTACGAACGAAGGAACGTTGAGGCGCAAGTGATGCAGGTGGAGTGTTCCGAGCGCGTGGCGCACGCGGGCGACAGCCTCGCGGTGCGGGTCACGCTGGATCCTTACCGGCAGCCCTACGCGGAGCGCGAAGTGACGATCGGTATCCCGACGGCCTGGGTCGGACGGCGGATCCTGATCAGCGCCGGCGGCATCGGAGACATGATCGACTGGGACAAGGATCGCGCTCCGGGAAAGTACTCGCCGCTGAGTCTCGAGGAGCTGCGCCATTCTGGTCGAGCACGTGCCCGACGAGGGCACGCTCATCGTCAGGGCGGTCGCGGAAGACTCGGGGAATCTGATCGGGCTGGCCGATCTGCCCGGGCTGCCGCCCTCCCTCGACACCGCGTCCCGGGCGCCGGGGAACCTCGCGTCCGTCCGGGACACGGACGGTTCCATCCTGCTCGAGCGGCGGCTCGATACTCCCTGGATCGTCAGCGGCCGGGAAACGGTCGGAGTGGAGGTGAAGCGGTGATCAAGAGAGATCCGGCGGGATTCGGCGGCCGTCACCGGCCGGCGCGGAGCGGAGCCCGGTTCGGCATCGTCATCGGGCTCCTTCTTTCGGCGGCGTGGTTCGGAACGGCTGGAGCGGTGCGCACCGAGTTCTTCCGGGCCGACTCCTATGACGCCTTCCAGCGCGGCCGGATCGAAGGCGTCGCCCTCAAGGACGACGGCACGGCGATGCCGGCCCCGGAAGCCGTCCTGCTGTCGGATCCGAGCCTGCGGACGATCTGGGCGCTCGCTCCCCTGGGATCCGACCGCCTCGTCCTGGCCACCGGAGATGAAGGGCAGCTTGTACAAGTCAACCTGAAGGAGAAGGAGCCGGAGTCGAAGGTGCTGGCCACGCTCTTCGACACGCAGACGTTCGCCCTCGCGGCCGATGCCCGCGGTAATCTGTACGCGGCCGGGGCGCCGGTCGGCACCGTCACCCGGATCAGTCCCGACGGGACGGCGCGGAACCTCTTCAACATGCCGGAAGGCGTGGTCTTCTGCCTGCTGGCCGCGCCGGACGGTTCGATCTACGCCGGGACCGGAGAGCGCGGGAGGTTGTACAAGATCACGCCGGACGGGGACGGCGCGGTCGTGGCGGAAACGGGCGATCTGTCGCTCCGGTGCATGGCCTGGCTCGCCAACGGGCATATCCTGATGGGCACCGACGGGCGCGGCCTGGTCGAGGAGTTCGATCCGGGCAGCGGGAAGATGCGGGTGCTTTACGACGCGGCGGAGGAGGAGATCGTATCGGTGGCGCCGGCCGCGGACGGAGGGTTCTACTTCGCCGCCAATCCGGGAGCAGGAGGCGCAGCGGGCGGCGGAGGCGGCCCGGCCGGCCCATCCGGCGGCGGCGGGAGATCCGATCCTCCCACCGAGGAGAAGGGAAGCGGAGCGGTCCATGAACCGGCCGCGCCTCCGGCGGTCACCGCAGGACCCGGCGGACCCGGCGGATCCGGCGGCCCGACCCTGTACCGGATGCATCCGGACGGTTCGGTCGAACCCCTTTGGAGCTGCCCCGAGCACATGATCCACGCGGTGGCGGTGGACCCCGACGGCAACGCGCTGGTGGCGACGGGAGAGAAGGCCTGCCTCTATCGGGTGGCGCCGAACGGAAACGTGACGCTTCTCTGGCGCCCGGACGAGGAGCAGCTTCTTTCCATCCTGCCGGTCGGATCGACGATCTACGCCGGCACGGGGAACCCCGGCCGGCTGTATCGCATCGGGCCTGGAACCGCTTCCGAGGGAATGGTGACGTCGAAGATCATGGACGCCGGCGACCAGGCTCGTTGGGGCACGCTCTCCTGGGACGGGTTTTCGATGCGCGGAGGGAACGAGCCCGGGATCTCCTTCGAGACCCGATCGGGATTCACGGACAGCCCCGACCCTTCGTGGAGCGATTGGACAGTCGCGAAGTCATCCGACGAGGGCCTTCTGGTCGACAGTCCTCCGGCCCGATTCCTGCAGTGGCGCGTCCATTTCAAGGCCGACGGGAAGGGCGGGCCCATCCTCCGGCGCGTCAGCATCGCCTACGGCGTCGCGAACGCGGCGCCCAGGATCGTCGCGTTCCACCTCACGCCGGGGGAGCCGACCTACATCACCAGCGAAAGCGCGCGCTCCCAGGTCACCCAGGTTCTGCCGGGCGGCGTGCAGATCGACTACTCGCTTCCGAGCGTCGGGCCGCCGGTCGTCCCGACCGAGGACGTTCCGACCTGGATCCGGCGCATCCGCAGCATCGTTTGGGACGCGCAGGATCCGGACGGCGACAATCTCGTCTCCCGGATCGAGATCCGCTCCTTCGGGGAAACCGACTGGCACACCCTGGCGGATGAGGTCCATGACCGGGCCTGGTCCTTCGAGAGCGGGATGCTGCCGGATGGGGTCTACGAGATCCGCCTGACCGTCTCGGATTCCCCGTCGAATCCCCCCGGGACCGAGCTGACGGACGAGATCATCTCGCCCCCGTTCCACGTGGACACGACGCCTCCGGTCGTCCAGGACGTGAAAGCGAAGCGGGTGGACAACGCGATCGAGATCACCGGCACCGCGGTGGACAGCGACTCCCCGATCCAGCACGTCGACGCCACGGTGAACGGCGAGGACTTCCATGATCTCGCCCCGACCGACGGGCTGATGGACAGCCCGCACGAGGCCTTCTCCGGCCGGATCCCGCTCAAGCCGGGAGATGGCGGAGTCTGGATCGTCGTGCGCGCGTCCGACGCGGCCGGGAACCGCGGCACCTATCGGGCCTGGCTGGAGCCCTGAGCTTCTCGGCGGCGCGCATCGCGAACTCGCCGCCGCTAGCCCCGCCGTTCGGAACCAGGAAGTTCTAGTATGCGATCGCCCAGAGCACCCGGGTCGCCGAGGGCCGGCCGCAGTGGATGCAGGCTCCCGACTCTCCCGGCGCGGACCCCGGGATCGCTTCCAGCGGGATGCCGCGGATGGTGGCCTTGGTCTCGTCCTTGACCTGCGCCTCGCAGGCGCCGTCTCCGCACCAGTGGGACAGCGCGAACCCTTCGCTCGCCTCGACGAAGGCGCGAAACGTCTGCCAGTCGTCGATGGGGCGCGTGTGCGAGTCGCGGAACTGCTTCGCCCGATCGAAGAGATCCTTCTGGATCTGGTCCAGCAGCCCCGGCAGCCTGGCCGGCAGGGCCTCGCGGGGAACGAATTCCTTCGCCCGGTTGTCGCGGCGGACCAGGACGGCTTGTCCCTTGGCCACGTCCTTCGGCCCGACCTCGATCCGGACCGGAATCCCCTTGGCTTCCCATTCGGCGTACTTCCATCCCGGCCGCATCTGATCGCGGTCGTCGATCCGGACCTGGACCGCCGGCTCGAGGGAGCGCTTGATGGCCTGCGCCGCTTCGAGGACCAGGGCTTTCTCCTCGTCGGAGGACCAGATCGGAACGATGACGGCGCCGATCGCGGACAGGCGCGGCGGGACGATGAGGCCGGCGTCGTCGGAATGCGCCATGATGAGCGCGCCGATCAGGCGGGTCGAGACGCCCCAGGAGGTCGTCCAGACGTACTGCATCTGCCCGGCCGCGTCCTGGTAGCGAACGTTGAAGGGGACGGAGAAGTTCTGCCCGAGATGATGGGACGTGCCGGCCTGAAGCGCCTTGCCGTCCTGCATCATGGCTTCGATGGAGTAGGTCCGGAGGGCGCCCGGGAACCGCTCCGCGTCGGACTTGCGGCCTCGATAGACCGGCAGGGCCATCTCGGTCTCGACGAAGTCGCGATAGACCTCGAGCATCTTCAGGACCTCTTCCTCGGCCTCCGCTTCGGTGGCGTGGGCCGTGTGTCCCTCCTGCCAGAGGAACTCCGTCGTCCGCAGGAAGAGCCGGGTCCGCATCTCCCAGCGGACCACGTTGGCCCACTGGTTGATCAAGAGCGGCAGGTCGCGCCACGACATGATCCACTTCGAGAACATCGTGTAGATGATCGTCTCGGAGGTCGGGCGCACCACCAGCGGCTCCTCGAGCAACTTGCCTCCGCCATGGGTCACGACCGCGAGCTGCGGCGCGAATCCTTCGACGTGCTGGGCTTCCTGTTTGAGATAGGACTCCGGGATGAAGAGGGGGAAATAGGCGTTCTGATGGCCGGTGGCCTTGATCCGGCGGTCCAGGCCTGCCTGGATCTTCTCCCAGATCGCATACCCCGCGGGACGGATGACCATGCACCCGCGCACGGGCGAATGCTCGGCCAGCTCGGCGACCCGGATCACGTCCAGGTACCACTGCGAAAAGTCCTTGTCGCGAGGGGTGAGCGTTCCAGTCGCCATGTCCGTCCCGCCTTTCTGGGGAAGCCTGCGTCGGGGTAAATGGGGAGACCGTAGCACAGCGCTCGCGAGGCTTTCAAGACGGGGTCGCGGCGGAAGGCGTGGTTCAGGCGGCCCGGGCCAGGGTCTCCTGGATCTTGACCACGAAGGCGGCGGGCTCGAAGGGCTTGATCATGTAGTTGTCCGCTCCCGCCTTGAGCGCTTCGATCACGCGGCTTTTCTCGGCTTCGGTCGTGACCATGATGACGGGAACCCGCTTCCCCTTCGCCCGGATGGCCTTCAAGGCGTCGATCCCGAGCATGTTGGGCATGTTCCAGTCGAGCAGGACGAGCTGGTAGTCGCCCGAGAGGACCGCGTCGACCGCCTCCCGGCCGTCCGCCGCCTGCGCCACGTCGGTGATGCCGGCCCGGGACAGGGCGCCGATCATCACCTTGCGCATGACTGCAGAATCGTCCACCACAAGTGCTCTCATCGAGTGGCTCCAGGTTTCCGGTCGAACTCGAAGGTGACGCGCATGTGAAACGGGCCGAGCTCGCTTTCGAAAGGCACGTCCAGCCACGCGGCCTGCGAGGGATAGTCCACCGAGTAGCTGCTTCCCCGGACCACGGTCGGGAGGCTCAGGTTGATCACGCCGCCTCCCTGGGTCTCGTGGAACCGGGCCTTGGCGGATCCGGCCACGATGTTCACGAGCTCCGCCACCCCGTCGGCGACGCTGTCTTCGACCTGGTTGGGATCCAGGTGGAGAAACCGCCCGACCAGGGATCGGGCGGTCTCCATGGAGAAGTTCAGCGCGACGAGTCCGCGCGCGGGTCCGCTCAGGCCGATCATGGCGGTGATGTCGCCGGGACCGCCGCCGTTCCTGGAGACCGCCACCGTCCCGCGTTCGACCGAGCATCCGAGCATGGTGGTGAAGAGCTGGTGCACGGATTCGATGAATGGATTGATGTACTCGACTTTCAATTCATTCCTTCCGGATTCCAACGGGTGGAGGAATCCCGTTCTCCCCCCTGGCCGATGGACGTTCGAGACCTCCTCGCGGAGCCGCTCCAATGCGCTATTTCAGCTATCGAACTCCGGGGAGCTTGCGTTGAGGAAAAAGAGGAGAATCAGCCCGCGATCGGGCCGGCGGGGAGGTTCAGGTTCTCCCCCGGAAAGATCCGGGTCCGGCGGGTGAGATGGTTCAGGCGCAGAAGCGTCTCGACCGGGATTCGATGCAACCGGGCGATCACCCATACCGTGTCGCCGGGGCGGACCTTGTATCCGATTCCTGTGGAAACGGTCTCGGTTCGGGCGTCCGCGTCCGCCGCCGTCGTCCGGGCCCCGGCCGTGGCCCGCCGGGCGTCCGCCGCCGCGATCCGCGGATCCGCCGCCATTGCCACGTACGCCGCCCGCGTCCCCTCGGCGTGCGCGGAAGGCACTTGAAGCACGTAGCCCTTGGGCAGGGCGCGTCTTCCCTCGACGTAGGAGGCGCCGAGGGCCGGATTGAGCCCGGCGAGGTCCGAAACGGACATGCCGAAGGCTTGGGCGAGCGCGGGAAGGCGAGCCGGTTGCGTCAGGGGGAGGCCGCCGGTCAGAAGCGGCGGGTCCGCGTCGATCGGACCGAAATACGGTTCCGGAGACTGTGCCACCGCGACCGCGGCCAGGAACTCGCAGTAGAAGTTCTGGGAGGCGAACCCGAAGTAGGGGCCTTCGTAGTCCTCGAGGAGGCGGGCCAGGTCATCCTTGCCGAACTCCTGGCTGGCGCGGAAGACGCCGCCGACGCCGTGGTTGTACGCGGTCACGGCCAGCGGCCAGCTTCCCAGCGTATGATAGGCCTCCCGGAGGTACTCGGCGGCCGCCCGCGTCGCGGCCAGGGGATCGCGACGCTCGTCCAGGTCGCGATCGATCCGGAGAAACCGGCGTCCGGTGCGTCCGGTGAACTGCCAGATGCCCACGGCCCCCGCCTTGGATTTCGCGGTCGTGCAGAAGGAGGATTCCACCAACGGGAGATAGGCGATCTGGGAAGGAACGCCCAGGGAGTCGAGGGTCTCCTGGATCGCCGGCAGGTAGCGGGCGGAGCGTTTCAGGCCAAGCAGGAAGAGCTCCTTCACGCCCGGCTGGCTGTGGATCCGCTCGCGCGAGCCGGCGAAGCGGACGTCGGCGGGGATTGCTTCAAGCAGGGATGCGACCCGGCGATCTTCCTCGCTCCAGGACGCGGGCGGAAGCCTGGCGTCGTCCTCCAGGATCTGCTGGTAGCGCCGCTTGGCCGCATCCACTGCGGCGTCGATCTGCCTCCTGTTCAGGCCGCGAATGTCCAGGACCTGATAGATGATCCAGGGATAGCGGGAATCGTGGATCACCCGCTGGTCCCTCGAGAACTCGGTGAAGATCCGGACCCAGAAGGCGACCCGGGGTGTAAGCTCGCTTGGGCATGGGAACTGGGAAGATCCGAAGGAAAGCGCCGCCGGAGGCGGACTTGCCGGATCCGGACTTGGCGCCGGAGCCGCGGCGGCGAATCCGGCCGCGACCAGCGCCCCGACCAGCGCAAGGATGCGCCATGTCCGGCCGAGGAGTTTCAGCCACAGGCGGGCGCGGGACACGGAATTGCCGCGAAACGGCGGCCTTTGGGTTCCCCAGTCGGGCAAACGCGGCCTCCGGGCTCTTTCAGCGATCCTCGAACGTCGGACACTCATTGCGGCGGGACGGCTCCTCGAGTAGCTTGCCCCCTGGCTCGCCGGCGCTCGTCCGGGTGATAGCGGCGGGTCCGCCTCGCGACGGCCGGAACTCTGACCTCAGTATAGGAAACCGCCCGCGGGTCTCGCAAGCGGATGAAGGGACATTGGATGGCTGAGACCGGGGTTGCGTCGGGAACCGGATCGACTCTCGACGGGAAATCCCCTCCGGGCCCCTCCGTCGTGGCGGAAGGGCTCCGCAAGAGCTACGGACCCGTTCTCGCGGTCGATGACCTGTCCTTTCAGGTGGCGAAAGGGGAACTCCTCGGCCTGCTCGGCCCGAACGGCGCCGGCAAGTCGACCGCGCTCCGCATGCTGATCGGCTTCCAATATCCAGACTCAGGCCGCGTCCGCCTGAACGGCTTCGACGTCTTCCAGGACGGTCCCCGGGCGCGCGCGTCGCTTGGCTACCTTCCCGAATCGGTTCCGCTCTATGCCGAGATGGAAGTCAGGACCTATCTGCTCTTCTTCGCCGGCGTGAAGGGAATCCCGCGACCCGCTGCCGAGGTCGCTCGCGTGATCGATCAGATCGACCTCGGTCGAGTGATCGGCCGGCCCTGCGGCAACCTTTCGCGCGGATATCGGCAACGGGTGGCGCTGGCGCAGGCTCTCCTGTCCGATCCCTCGGTGCTCATCCTCGATGAGCCGACTTCGGGGCTCGATCCGAACCAGATCCACGATTTCCGGTCCATGGTGCGCGGACTGAGCCGCGATCGCGCGGTGCTGCTGTCGACTCACATCCTTCCGGAGGCGCTCGAAGTCTGCGACCGCATCATCATCTTGAATCGCGGGCGGATGGTGGCGGCGGGCAGCCCGGGCGAGATCATGGGGGAGGGACCTTCGGTCCACTGGGCCCGGCTGCGCCTTCCGAACCCGCCGTCGGCGGCCGAAGCGGAGCGCTTCGATCTGTTCCGGGAAGACGAATCCGCTCCGACGGGAGGATCCGCGGGACTCGTCTATCGAGTCCGTCGGGATCTGCCGCGGGAAGAGGCGCGCGCGCTTCTGCGCCTGGTGCTGGATCGGGACGGGGAGGTCCTGGAGTGGGGCACCGGCGCCGCCGGGCTCGAGGCGATCTTCCGCAAGCTGACGCTGGGCGAGGAGGAGGCATGACCGCAAGGACGAGCGGGCGCGCCGTTCTGCGCATCGCGATGCGGGAGACGCGGAGCCTGATCGAGTCCCCCGGGGGCTGCCTCGTGATCGGGACTTTCTGGTTCCTGGCCGGTCTGCTTCTGGTGACCCTGCTCTTCCGGTTCCGGGCGGCGGCCGCCGAGATGGCGCAATCCGGGCAGCTCCAGGAGGCCGCGGTCGGGCCGCACATCAACGACTATGTGATCCGGCCGCTCTTCTTCAATCTCGGGTCGGTGCTCATCTTCTTCATTCCGCTTCTCACCATGCGGAGCTTCGCGGAGGAGCGGAGGACCGGCGCGCTCGAGCTGCTCCTGAGCCAGCCGCTGCGAGGCGCGGATCTCCTCCTCGGCAAGTTTCTTGGGGCGCTCTTTTCTCTCGGGGTCTGCCTTTCCATCCTGGTGCTGCACGCGCTGGTCCTGGCGATCGTGAGCCAGCCGGATTGGGCGGCGGCCCTGGCCGGCTTCATCGGGCTGCTCCTCCTCGGCACCCTCTGCACCGCGGTGGGGATCCTGCTCTCCGTGCTCAGCCGTTCGCAGGTGGAGGCGGCGGTTCTTTCGCTGGGAGTGCTCCTCGCGCTCGTCATCGGGCCTGACGCCATCCGGCCGCCCAGCGGAGCGCTCTCCTCCTTCGCCGGGTTCATCTCGGTCATGGGGCGCTACGAGGATTTCACGCGGGGCGTCATCGACCTCGGCCATGTCGCCTTCTATGGAACGCTCATCTTCCTGGTCCTGGCCGCGGCTCTGCGGTCGCTGGACCTGGTGCGGTGGCAGGGTTAGGAGCGCAAGGCGGACATGCGGACCTTTCCGATTCTCGTCCTGGCGCTGGCCTTCCTGGCCGCGGGCGGGCTTCTCACCTCGGTGGAGGGTCCCGGCTTCTATCCGGCGCGCCTGCTCCTCCTGACCGGCGTGGCCGGACTGATCTGGAGCGTGGTGCGCGCCTGGCCCACCCTCCGGCTCTTCGCCGCGCGAATGCGCACCGTGGCGGAGCCCGGTCCGGCCCTGACCTGGGTCCTGCTGGCGGCCGTGCTGCTGGTCCTGGCCGTGGGGCTGAATCTGCGTCCCACGCGGTTCGACCTGACGAGCCGCGGCCTTCAGAGCTTGAGCCCGGCGTCGAAACGAGCGCTCGCCGGCATCCACACCAGGGTGGAGATGATCGGCGTCTACCGGGACGGCTCGGACGATCAGGCCCACGCCCGCGACATCCTCGACGTCTACCAGACGGACGAACGGGGAATCCACGCGCGCCTGCTCGATCCGGAGCGCTCGCCGGACGAGGCGCGGCGGCTTGGAATCCACTTCACGAGCGGTGTCCTCATCCAGGCCGACAGCTCCAGCGAGGTCGTGACGGATCTGACGGAGAACGCCCTGACCGAGGGGATCCTCCGCGCGGCCAACCCGACCCGTCCGCTGATCGGGCTCGTGCTGAGCCACGGCGAGGCGGCCCCGGATCGATCGCCCATCACGCACCTGCGCGAGTTGCTGGCGGAGGCGGGATTCCGCCAGGCCAGGATCGATCTGACGCAGGGGGACGTGCCGCCCACCATCAAAGCCCTGCTCATCGTGGGCCCGGAGTCGCCGCTTCTTCCCGGAGAAGTCGCCGTGCTCGACCGGTTCGAGCAACGGGGCGGACGGCTGGGACTCTTTCTCGATCCGGAGCCCTCGACCGGGCTGACCTCGTGGCTGGCGGCTCAAGGCATTCTGGTCGACGGACGGCTCATCCGCGACTCGGGACCGCTGACCCGCTCGGCCGGGCTGGGACCCGAGACGATTGCGGTCCAGAGCCTCGGCGAGCACCCGATCACGAAGGGGCTGACCGCGGCGATCCTGCTTCGCGGCGCCACGCGCGTCGGACTCAGCTCTCTCCCGGTCTGGGGATCGAACGGGTCGGAGATCCTGCGGAGCGCGCCGAGCGCGCTTCTCGAGGGATCGAGATCGGACACGACGGGGGCCGCGGCGGAGAGGGCGGCCAAGGACCTTCCGTTGGGCGTTGCGCTCGAGCGCGACGTGCGGAACCCCGAAACGCGAGCGCTCGCGAGCGGCCTGCCGCCGGAGCGAAGGGTGGCGCGCCTCGTGGTCATCGGCGACAGCGATTTCCTGCGTGATGAAACCCTCGACCTCTACGGAAACCGCGCCTTCGCGACCCGCGTGATCGGCTGGCTGGGGGAGCGCGACTACCTCCTGGACGTTCCCAGACCGAATCAGGCGGGAACGCCGCTCAAGGTCGGCCTGACCGGCCTTCGGACGATCTTCTACCTCGTCGAGATCCTCCCGCCGGTCCTCATGCTGGGCCTGGGTTTGCTGGTCTGGGCGCGCCGGAGATGAAGGTCAACCGGACGCGGGAGATCGCCGCGCGAGGATGCCGGGAGCGATGAGTGGATCCCGGACTCAACCGGCGTACCTGCGCTGGTTCCTGGTTCTGGCGCTCGTGGCGGCCGGCGCCTGGGTCTTCCGGTTGGACAAGGTACGACCCCGTGAATCCTCTCCGGGCGGGTACGGCCTGGAGCCGGGCTTCGGCGAGCTGTCTTCGCTCACCATCCGCCACGGGAGCGACAGCCTGGTCATCCATCGGGAAGGGGACGAATTCTGGCTGGTCCATCCGCTTCGGGACCGGGCGGACATCGGCCTCGTCCGCGAAGCCGAACGGCAGGCGCGAGACCTGAAGCCCGAGCGGGTGCTTCCCGACACGACCGGAGGAGGATTCGGGCTGGATCGGCGGAGCCCCGGCATCCGCCTGGAGAGCGAGAGCGGCAGGCTCTGGGAACTGGCTGTGGGAGATACCTCGCCGGTCGGGTCCGGCCTCTACGCGCGGACGAATCCGCTCGGCCCCGTGCTTATCCTCGACGGATTCCTCGTCCGCAAGTACTTCCTGCCGGCGGTCGACCAGGTGCGGGATCACGTGGCGGCTCCCGTGGAAACCGGGCCGATCGACTCGATCGCGGCGGTGATTCCGGGCAGGTCCCTCCGGATCCGCTGGGAGTCGGGAGACCGCTGGACGGCCCTCGAGCCCAAGGGCCTCGAAGTGGAGTCGGGGCGGGTCAGTCAGGTGCTCGACGCCCTCCGCGGGCCCATGATCTCCGGCTTTCCGGATCCCTCCACGCCCCTGGCGGATCTCGGCCTCATGCCTCCGCGCGCCCTGTGGGTGCTGTATCAAGGCGCCCGCGCCGAGAGCGTGCGCGTGGGCCGCGTGACGCCGGATGAGAAGTCGGTGTACATCCTGCCGGCCGGCCGGTCTCTGCCGGCGATGCTCGGGACCGACTTCTTCAGGAATCTCGTCGACGGATGGGTCGGCGTCGCCAATCTCCGATTGATCCGTGCCGCGGCTGACAGCGTCACCGAGGTCGACTTTCTGGGCGGCCTTGGCCAGGGCGCCTACGTCCGTGAATCGGGGATCTGGCGGCGCAATC
Organism: Candidatus Eiseniibacteriota bacterium; assembly: GCA_963833505.1. Classification (GTDB taxonomy): domain Bacteria; phylum Eisenbacteria; class RBG-16-71-46; order CAIMUX01; family CAIMUX01; genus CAWHYG01. The sequence goes on from CAWHYG010000007.1 coordinate 452,272, forward strand.
CCGGAGAGCGCCGGGTCGAACGCCAGAAGGCGCTGGATGCGGACGTGACCAACCTGACCCTGGCCCGGTGGTCCCGATATCCGGTCGAACCGATGAATCCCGGCGGGGCCCCGGTTCTCCAGCTTCGCCTTCGCACTGCGAGCGCGGCCGAGACCCTGAGCCTCGCGGCGGTGAGCGACACCGTGACCCTGGCCCGGAGCACCCGAAACCCGCGGTGGGGGCCGGTTCCGCCGCTGATCTGGCGCGTCTGGGACTTCCGGAAGAGCCACCCGGAGTAGCGTTCGAACCCGCGGATCGCCCGGCAGACCGTTTCCCCGGCCTTCGATCGTGCGACTCCAAGCCCGTCTACGGCTCCCTGGTTTCGAGCCGTTGCTCCGTCCCCGCTCCCAACACAAACCCCGCCACGACCTTCGGCGAAACGTTCTCAAGCTGCGCGCCAGATGGGCCGAATCCCGGAATGGACCTACGTCCAGAAGGGGGTACGAGAAATGAAGAACACCAATATCACGATGGTCAATCCCCAGCAGATCGTGAACAAGGGTCTGAAGGGGTGCAAGAGCACGCGCACCGTCACGACCTTTGCGCAGAAGTTCGGCGTTCCCTGCGTCTGGTGGCGGCCCACCACGAACCAGAAGGTCCTGCTCGTGGATTGGCCCCAGTTCCGCACGATCTGGAACCAGCACTGGAACACCAAGACTTCGACCCAGACCACGACCACCTGGAAGGGCACGGGAACCTGGGGCACGGGCACGAACCGGACGAGCTGCCGCGCATCCACTCGTCCTTCGACGACGCGGACCCACACCCGGACCGGCACGGAGCGGACGGGGTACGGCAACACCCGCACGGCCACCAAGACCTACCGGACGACCAACTATCGGCGGACCCGCCGGGCGGCCTGACGCCTCCGCCCCGGGTTCGGAAGATAGAAGGACATCCGCGGCCCGCTCCCCGGAATGGGGGGCGGGCCTTTTTTTCATCTCGCCGCCGCTCGCCGGCTCACGCGCCCATGAGCCGTCTGGCTTGACTGCCTCCTCGAAGGCGCTGAGCCGCTCAGGCGCCCGGCCCCGAAGCCTTTTGACGGCTCCGCTCGCCGGCTTGACCGCACTTCCCGGCGTTCGTATCCTGGGCCGTCACCAGGGAGTCCCGAAAAATGGTCGAGCCGCTCATCGTCCTCACCACGATCGGCAACGCCGAGCAGGGGCGCCGCATCGCCCGCGAGCTGGTCGAGTCCAGGCTGGCCGCCTGCGTCACCTGCTTCCCGTCGCTGGTCTCGTTCTATCGCTGGAGCGGACGGGTCGAGGAAGACGGAGAGATGCTGCTGATGATCAAGTCCACGCAGGAGCGCCTGGACGAGCTGAAGGCGCATCTGCTGCGGGTTCATCCCTACGAGGTGCCGGAGTTCCTGGTCCTGCCGATCCGGGAGGGAGGCGAGCCCTACCTGAAGTGGCTGGCCGAGAGCACCGGCCGTCCTCCGGAAAGGCCATGACATGGTTCCCGCCTGCGGCGTCATCACCCTGACGACCGACTTCGGCCTCCACGACAGCTACGTGGCCACCATGAAGGCGGTCATCCTCCGGATCCATCCGGAGGCCCGCCTCGTCGATCTCACGCACCAGATCGCCCCGCAGGACATCCTCGAAGCTTCGCTCGTGCTGGACAACGCGTACCGCTATTTTCCGGCCGGATCGGTCCATCTCGTCGTGGTCGATCCGGAGGTCGGGGGCAGCCGCCGGCCGATCCTCCTCGCGGGCGAAGAGCAATACTTCGTGGGACCGGACAACGGAACCTTCACCCGGGTGCTGGACGCCGAGCCGGACGCGCCGGTGGTCGAGATCAAGGAGCGGAACTACCTGTTGCCGAACATCACCGACACGTTTCACGGCCGCGACGTCTTCGCTCCGGCGGCGGCCTTCCTTTCGCGGGGCGTGGCGCCGGATGAATTCGGGCCGCGCGTCGAGGATCCCCGGCGCCTGACCCTACCGGAGCCCCGGATCTGGGACGATCAGATCCGCGGCGAGGTCATCCACATCGACAGCTTCGGCAACATCCTCAGCAACATCACCCGCGCGTTCTACGAGAAAGCGGCGGGCGGGCGCCGCTGCCGCATCCTCCTCAACGGAAAGGTCATCGATCGGCTCTGCCGGAGCTACTACGAGCAGGAGAAGGGCCGGACGCTCGCGCTCTTCGGCAGCAGCGGCCTCCTCGAGATCGCGGTGGCGGAAGGCCGCGCCGACCGGCGGATCGGCGCGGGCAAGGGGGATACCGTCCTGGTCCAGTTCGAGGGGGAGCGATGACGCTCGCGATGGATCTGCTGCTGATCGCCTGCTTCCTGCTGACGCTGGCGGCGGGAGCGCGCGGAGGATTCTTCCGCGAACTGTTCGCGTTGCTCGGGGTGGCGGCCGGTGTCGCCGCCGCCATCAAGCTCACCGAGCCGGTCCTGCTCCACCTGTCCGCCGGCCTTCGCGGTGCGGTTTCCGCCGCGATCATCTTCATGCTGATCGTTCTCGTCGCCTACGGCCTCGTCACCATGATCGGCGTGGCCTTTTCCGCCCTTTGGGAAGGCAGGAATCCGGGCGGGTTGAGCCGGCTCCTCGGCTTCATCCTGGGAGGCGTTCGCGGGCTCCTTCTGGTCCTGGTGCTGGCCGGGACCCTGGTGCTCCTGGCTCCGGACGGCAGCGTCCGGCTGGGCCGGTCGCGGGTGCTGCCGCGTCTCGGGCCGGGCATCACCTGGGGGGCGCATTTCCTGCCCCCGGACGTGCGGGCGAAGTTGCTCGAAAAGTGGCAGCTCTTGCCCTTCGGTCGGACCACGCCCGTTCACGACGTAAGGACCGTCTGACCCGAATCAGCAACTGCCGCCGTCTCGCCCATCTCTTCTCGACCGCGTGTGGCCCGGCCGTTCCGGTGACCTTGCTTGGGCGGGTGCCCGGCGGCTTGGCGGATCCCCTCCGAGTCTCGGAAAGGCCGCCCGCGCTCAATCCCGCAACGGGGGATCCGGAGACTGCCCGGTGTAGAAACGGCTGTTCATCCAGGCCGCCCGGATCTCGGGAAGCGAGGCCTTGATCGCCCCCATGGTCGGCACTGCGAGGATCAAGCCCAGGAAACCGAAGAGCAGCCCGGAGGTGAGAACCCCGAGGAGTACGACGAGAGGATGCAGTCCGAGCCCCCGGCCCTGGATTCTCGGCGTCAGGACCTGGCCTTCGAGCAGGTTCATCGCGAACATGGTAATGACGCCCTTGATCAGCGTGCCCCAGGGCGCCGGTCCGGTCAGGGCGGTGAGCGCGACCAGAATCATCGTCACCCAGAATCCGATGATCGGCAGAAGCAACAGGAGAGCCGCCAGCACGCCGAGCGCGATGGGCTGAGGCAGGCCCGAGATCCGGAAGGCCAGCGAGAGCAGCACCGCCTCGATCACGGCGATGGCTGTCTGACCACGGAAGTAGACCTGGAAGGCGATCTGCAGATCCGTCGCGAGCCGCGTGGCCGCGCCGTGCCACCGCGCAGGCATCCAGGCCAAGGTGCCGTCCCGGAGCCGCACCCAGTCCAGGAGGAGGTAGTACGCGATCACCGGCATCAAGAGCGCGACTGCGATCCACTGGGCCAGACGGCCCATCTCCTTTCCGACTCCGATCAGACCGCCGACGGCCGTCTTGAGGAGCATCTCCACGTGCGCGGTGACCTGATCGAGGATCGGATGGCTCACGGCGCCGGGCGCTGCGGGCCCGGCCTTCAGAGCGCCGATCCGGATCAGGAGCGGGCCGAGCCGGGACTCCACGAGGTCGTAAGCCTGGGGGATGTGGCGGATCAGGCGCACGGACTCCGCGATCAGAGCCGGAATGAGCAGGACCAACGCGAGGACGATGAGGCAGACGATCGGTAGGAGGGCGATGAACGCGGCGACGGGCCGGGGCAGGCGCGGCCGGTGCAGCCATTCCACCAGCGGCGCCAGCACGTAGGCGATGAGGATGCCGCCGAGGAGGGAATAGACAACCCACCGGGCCTGGTGGACAATCCAGAGGGCCAGAAGCAGCAGGAGGAGCGCGCCCACCGTGCGCCCGGTCCGGCTCCGCCGGATCGGCCACCAGAGAGCGCAGAGCATCAGAACGAGGGCCAGCGGTCCAAGCTCCCGCTGGACGACCCAGAGGAGGATGGCCGTCCCGGCCGCCAGCACGAGGGAAAGGGTCAGGCCTCCGTCCAAGGCGCTCTCCAAGGTCGGCGAAGAAGGAGGTCCCGATGGCGTTTCGGATCTTGCAAACCCGCCTCGAGTGGAAGCCTGAGGCGGAGGAACCCGCCTCCCATGAAATCCTGGTCATTCCGGCCAACGATCGCCTGTGGATGCTATCCGGGCCGGGGCTGGAGATCAAGAAGCGTTTCGGCAAGGAGATTGAGGCCGAGGCGGCCCGTCAAGGGCCGGTCGCGCCCGGGGAGATCGTCTCCACTCCGGGGGGCAAGACCGGATACACGCGTCTCTACCACGCCGTCGTGATGGGCCAGGATCAGCACTGGATTCCGGGCGCGGGAGAGCACGCCATCGTCGCGGCGTGCGTGCAGGCCGACCGGGAGAAGGCCGCGTCCATGGTCGTGCATCCGCTCTACCGGGGCGTTCACGGCAAGCGCGAAGCCGCCGCCCAGGAAATGCTGGCGGGCTTCCTTTCGTCCCTGGAAAAGGGCACGACTCTCCGTGTGGTCTCGATCCTTTGGGGCCAGCCGGACGAGAAGGAGATGCTCCACCAGATGTTCCTGCACCTCCTCGGCCATTCCCGGATCTGACCGCGCGATCGGCTCACGGAATCCACTGGCCGAGCGGACTCGCCTTGCAGCCCACATAGAGCAGGCCATAGAAGAGCCAGACTGCGACAACCGGATAGGCCGTCCGCCGGACCGGGAGCGCCGTCAGAACCGAAAACCCGACCGCCAGCAGCACCAACCGGTACAGCTCGAAGACGTCGAACATGTTCAGCCCGGCGGACAGAACCCCCTGGTCGGGACTCACGAAGGCGGCCGGGCTGGTGTAGACGTAAAGCGAGTGCTTGGAGAGCATGAGCGGCAACCGGAGCAGCTCGCGCGGCAGCGTGACCAGTCCGCTCAGGGCCGTGATCGCGAAGATCTCGGCGAATCGCGCCCGGGCGCCCAGGACGAAATTGAGCCCCAGCATGTAGAGCAGCGCCGTCAGGGCGAAGCCGAGCAGACAGAGAGCAATGACTCCTCCCAGGGCCTGGGCGATCTCGGCCGCAGGGGAAGGAGGCTGCGAAAGCCGATCGATGATCTGGGCCTTTTGATCCTCCGGTATCTTCTCGTTCTGCTCGATGGCCGCTTTCGTGTGCTCCTGCATGAGATCTCGAAGGAGATAGGTCTGCGAGATCTGGACCAGGCTCAGCGCGATGAGCGGGATCAGCCAGACCGAGACCGTGAGGGGCGGCTGGAATGCCTTCCGCGGGCTCGAGAACAGCCAGAAGAAGCGCTGCAGGATGCTCGGTGCGACCGCGCGACCCGGCGCACCCGGCGCCGTGGGAACGATCGGGGTCCCCGGAGCGTCTCGCTGCCCGTCTGGTCCCGGAGGGATCTCGGGCGGAAATGTCATGCTCAACCTCCGTGCGCCGGTCAAACCGGCGAGGTGAAGTGAATGAAAGAGTCATACATCGAAGGGCCAGCCACCCACGATGGCCCCGAGTCATGCGCTGTCGGCCGCGAGGCCGGGAGTGAAGCGTTGACAGGGGTACGGGCGGGCCGGGTATTGAACCGCGTAATCCATGAATCACTTCGGGGTGCCGACGCTGTGGAGGTTAGCGGAAGGCCACACCCTGGGCGTCGCCATGGCGAGACGCCGAGGGACCCCGCGCGGTCAGAGGCCCTGAGCACGTTCGGAGTCACCTTGCATGGGAACCGGGAGATCCCGCCCTCGTCTGGAAGCAGGGTATGCCCAGACCGCATCGGGAAGCCGAAAGGCGCACGCCGATGATGGACGAAGGTGGGAGGTCGGACCGACCCGTAGTACCGGGGAAGTCGCCGAACGGTGCCGGGCGACCGGTGGCGGAGGTGATGGAGGGAAGGGGTCGGGCCAAGGGGAACTCGCTCGAAGCCGACACGCACCGGACACAGAGCCGGGAGTGCGTGCCCAGCGGACTGGAGCGGGTACGACAGGCGGCAAGAAAGGACAGGAAACAGCGGTTCACCACGCTCCTGCACCATGTCTACGACGTGGATCGACTGCGCGCGGGCTACTTCGCCCTGAAGAAGAACGCGGCGGCAGGAATCGACGGCGAGACCTGGCAGCACTACGGGGAAAACTTGGAAGAGAACCTCCGAGACCTTTCCGAAAGGCTGAAGCGAGGAGCGTATCGGGCGAAGCCGGTTCGGCGAGCGTACATCCCCAAGACCGACGGGCGGCAGCGGCCGCTCGGAGTTCCGACGCTGGAGGACAAGATCGTCCAGCGTGCGGTGGTCGAGGTGTTGAACGCCATCTACGAAATCGACTTCCTCGGATTTTCCTATGGTTCCCGACCGGGACGCAGCCCGCATCAAGCGCTGGATGCACTCACGGTCGGGATCGAACGGAAGAAGGTGAGCTGGGTGCTCGACGCCGACATCCGGTCGTTCTTCGATACCCTCGACCATGGATGGCTGCGGAAATTCATCGAGCACCGGATCGCGGACCAGCGGGTCGTGCGCTTGATCCTGAAGTGGCTCAAGGCCGGCGTGCTGGAGGAGGGGAAGCGCATCGCCGGGAGGGTGGGCACGGTTCAGGGCGGGTCGATCAGTCCCCTCCTGGCCAACGTCTACCTGCATTATGCTCTCGACCTGTGGATCCAGCGATGGAGAACGAAGCAAGCGCGCGGCGACGTGGTCGTGGTGCGTTTTGTCGATGACTTCGTGGTTGGGTTCCAGCATCGAGACGTGGCCGAGCGGTTCCTGGTCGAGCTGCGCGAACGCTTCGCAAAGTTCGGGCTGGAGCTGCACCCGGAAAAGACCCGCCTGATCGAGTTCGGTCGCTTCGCCGAGAAGAACCGACGCGATCGGGGGGACGGGAAGCCCCCGACCTTCAACTTCCTTGGCTTCACGCACATCTGCGGGAAGACCCGGCAGGGGAAGTTCACGGTGCTGCGGCAGACGATGCGCCAGCGGTGGCAGGCGAAGCTCAAGGAGATCGGCAGCGAACTCCGGAGGCGACTGCACGACCCCGTCCCGGACCAAGGAGCCTACCTGCGGACGGTCCTGCTCGGGCACTACCGCTATTACGGGGTGCCTCGAAACGGACCGGCCCTCTCGGCCTTCCGCAACGCGGTGTCCTGGCGATGGGGGCGGAGTCTCCGCCGCCGAAGTCAGAAGACGCGGCTCACGGTCGTCCGATGGAAACGCCTGGTGACTCAATGGCTCCCCATTCCCCGGATCTGTCAACCCTGGCCCAATCAGCGCCTGGGCGTGATGACCCAAGGTGGGAGCCGGATGCGGTAGTCCCGCTCGTCCGGTTCTGTGGAGGGGGCTATGGGTGACCATGGTTCCTACTCCGACCTTGATGCCGGCGTTTGGCTCGGGCGGCATTCTGCGACCGCCTCTGCGTGGTGTCAACGGCCGTCGCCGGCCGATCGTGCGGACTCCGAACGGACTCCGACTGCGCGCCGTTGAGACACCACCGGAATCCAGGTCTGCGATGTCCGTGCCGGAGCGGGATCAGATCCGGGTTCGGGTCCAGATTCAGGTTCAGGCCCAGATTCGGGTTCGGGTCCAGATTCAGGTTCGGGCCCAGGTCCGGGTGCGAGTCCAAATGCAGGTTCAGGCCCAGGTCCGGGCTCGGGTCCAGGCACAGGTCCGGATTCTTGTCGGATTCGAGTCCGAGACCCGGTCCTTGTGCGGTCCCAGAGCCAGCGTCGTCGCCGGAATCACCTCTGTCACCGGGAGTGGACGGCCAAATGCCGGTTCTGAGTCCACCCGGTCCGCAAGGACGTAAAGTTTTCCGACATGTAATGATGCTGTAACACATTGCAATACTATTTGTTATAATTTTATGATTCTAGCGTCGGTTTCCCAAACAAATCATGCTTGAAGGGTTCGAGGCTTCCGATCATAGTGGAGACGGCCCGGTATCGGAACGAACGGACAGTCCATGAAGGAGAGCCGACGGGTGAGCTTCCGCCTCAATCTGATCCTGATCAACCTGGTCGACGCGATTCTCCTGAATCTCGCCGTGGTGGCGGCGCTGGCGTTACGTTTTGACGGCGCCATCCCCGGGCGTTTCCTGCATTCCTTCGCTCTCAGCCTGCCGGTCTACACGATGGGGATGCTCCTGCTCTTGAACGCCGCCGGGATCAACCGCTCCCTCTGGCGCTACGCCGGTGTCCCGACCCTTCTGATCCTGGTTCGCACCCTCTCCATCGGGTTCGTCGTCGCCTTCGTGCTCAACTTGATCCCGCGCGTCCATCTCTTTCCCACCAGTGTCGTTATCCTCTCCTGGATTCTGGCCACCAGCCTGATCCTGGCCAGTCGGCTGGCCTGGAAGATGTTCCGGCACCAGGCCACGGGAGGAGCGCGGCGCAGCGGGAAGCGGATCCTGATCGTGGGCGCCGGAGACGTTGGCGCGATGCTCGCTCGAGAGCTTCAGCGCGGTGAGGTTCATGCCGGCCATGCCGTGGGATTCGTGGATGACGACCCGAATAAGCGCGGGCGCCGGGTCGAGACCCTGGCGGTTCTCGGAACCACCTTCGACATCCCGCAGCTGATCGCCGAGCGGTCCATCGCAGAGGTCCTGATCGCGGCGCCTTCCGCTCCGTCCCGCCTGATCCGCGAGGTCGTGCAGATCTGCCAGAACGCTGGGGTGGAATGCCGGACGGTTCCGGCGCTTTCCGACTACATCACCGGCAAAGGAGCCCTCGGACAGCTCCGAGACGTGCAGATCGAGGACCTCCTCGGCCGGGAGCCGGTTTCCATCGACCTGGAGGGGATCGCCGAACGGATCGGCGGGCGAACCGTCCTGGTCACCGGCGCCGGAGGTTCCATCGGGTCGGAGCTTTGCCGCCAGCTCGCCCGGTTCCATCCGGGAACGCTGGTGGCGGTCGATCACTGCGAAAACCGCCTCTGCTATCTCGGCCTCGATCTGAACGAGGCCCATCCCGAGCTCAAGCTCGTCCAGGCGGTCGGCGACATCCGGGATGAAATCGGGATGCGAAACCTCTTTCGAACTCATCGGCCGGAGATCGTCTTTCATGCGGCCGCCCACAAGCACGTCCACTTCCTCGAACGGGCGCCGCGCGAGGCGATCCTGAACAACATCCTCGGGACGCGCAATCTGGCGCGGGCCGCGGTCGCCTGCGAGGTCGAGACCTTCGTCTTCATCTCCACGGACAAGGCGGTGAACCCGTCGAACGTCATGGGGGCGTCCAAGCGCGCCTGCGAGCTTCTTCTTCAGTCCATGGCGGGCGAAGGCGCCACGACCTTCGTGGCGGTCCGCTTCGGAAACGTCCTGGGCAGCGACGGCAGCGTGATTCCGATCTTCCGCCGGCAGCTCGCGAAGGGCGGGCCGATCACGGTGACGCATCCGGAGGTCCGCCGGTACTTCATGACCATTCCGGAAGCGAGCCAGCTCGTCATCCAGGCCGCTCTCTTCGGGACGAGCGGGGACGTCTTCGTGCTGGACATGGGGGAGCAGGTCCGGATTCTCGACGTGGCCGAACAGCTCGTGCGCCTTTCCGGCCTGCGCCCGGGCATCGATGTCCCGATCCGCTTCGTGGGCCTGCGGCCGGGCGAGAAGCTGGAAGAAGAGCTTCTGACGCACTCGGAACGGACGCGCGTGACCGAGCACCGGAAGATCTTCCGTCTCGTGCTCGATCCGGTCGAGCCGGAGAGCGTGCGCCGGCAGATCGACCACCTGGCCGTGCTCGCCGACGGGTCCGCCGGCGATGAGATCCGCGAGGCTCTGGCGGACCTGGTCACGGAGTATCGGGTCCAGGAAGTGGCTCCTTTGCCGCCGGCGGTCGAAGTCGACGCGGTTCTGCCTGCGCCTCCGCCGGTTCGCCGGCTGGTCCCGGTCCGGCATCGCGACCGCCGGGCCAGGCGGGCCGTCGACGTGCTGATCGCCGGGCCGCTGCTCGCGGCCCTGCTCCCGCTCGCCGGTGTCATGCTGCTCGCCTATTGCGCTCTCGGGCCAGGCCGGGTTCGGCTGAGGCGCCGCGAACGCGTGGGCACCGACCTGCGATCCGGCAACCGGCGCCTGCAGAGCGGCCGCGTCCCCATCGATCGGAGATACTCGGATCGCCGGAAGCGGATGCTTTCGGGGCGACCGTTCCTCGCCTGCACGATCGAGTTTCCGCGTCCCGCGGCCAGCGGGGCGCAACGCGCGCTGGCCGACTTCCTGCGGCGGCGCGGTCTGGATCGCGCCCCGCTGCTCTGGAACGTGCTCCGCGGCGACATGAGTCTGGTCGGTCCCGGCGTCCGGCTTCCCGGGGAGATCGCTCCTCTGGATGAATGGACAGCGGAATGGTTGTTCGCCCGCCGTCCCGGATTGACCGGTCCGGCCCGGTGCTTTCTCGACCCGGCCGAGCTGTCGGGCAGGAGGGCGACGCTGTACGACTGCTACTACGCCCGGTACGGCGGCTGGCGGATGGACGTCGAAGTGCTCTGGCGATCGCTGGGGCGCCTCGTCCGCGGCGAAGAGCCGGGTGAAGAGATCCTGGGGGACGAACGGCTGCTCGCCGTGGGCGGGTCTTCGGCGGGCCGGATCGAGGAAGGAGGGCTCGGGTGAGATCCATGACACGCTTCGCGGCCGGCCTCTTGATGCTGCTTCTGCTCCCGGCGGCGGCATTCCGGATCTGCGCCGCGGATGAATACGTCCTCGGTTCCGGGGACGTGATCGCGATCACCGTCTGGGACCACCCCGAGCTCAGCCGCAACGTCTCGATCGCGGAGGACGGCAAGATCAGCGTGCCGCCGCTCGGGGACCTACCGGCCGCGGGCAAGACGACCACCGATCTGGCCCGCGATCTCGAGTCGGCGCTCCACACCACCTTGCGTTTGTCCGCTCAGGTCACGGTGTCCGTCGCGGCGTTCAACAGCCGGGCCGTCTCCGTGGCGGGCCAGGTGGACAAACCGGGCCGCTATGCCTTCGAGACGCTTCCGAACCTGATCGACCTCCTGAGCCTGGCCGGAGGACTCGGACCCGCCGCCGACCTGTCCCGCGTCCGCATCCTCCGCCGGGACGCCGCCGGAATGCAGACCTTGACGGTCGATCTCTCGAAGGCGGTGCAGACCGGGGACCTCCGCGACGTTCCGCCGCTCAAGGCGGGAGACGTCATCATCGTGCCCGCCGCGGCGCTCACGGGACCGTCGGGCCAGATCGAAGCGGCTGCAGCCGGCTCGTCGGTGTTCGTGCTCGGCGAGGTGGCGAGGCCCGGCGCCTATCCTGCGGTGGCCGGCATCGACCTGCTGCAGATTCTCAGCCTGGCGGGAGGACTCACATCGCACGGCTCGCTGGGAGGCATCAAAGTCGTTTCATCCGGCGGACCCGGGGGACCGTTCGTCGTGAAGGTCGATCTGGAGCAGGCGATGAGCCAGGGCCGCCCCGGATTCCCGCTTCGTCCGGGCAATGTCGTCCTGGTGCCGGCACAGGGCTCCGGCATCCCCCTTGCGACCTGGACGATGGTCCAGCAGGTCCTGAGCGTCTCCAGCAACGTCCTCAACCTGGCGGTGGCCCGCAATGTTCTCAAGCAGTGATCGCGGAGCGCCCCGGTTTTCCGGCATGCCCGGCCCGCGGGCCGGCTTCGGGAGGATCTGATGGAATCGTCCCAATTCACGCGAGAGACCGTCGATCTGAGGTCCTACCTGCAGCTCTTCTGGAGACGCAAGTGGGTCATCCTCGTTCCCGGACTCTTCGCGGCCGTGACCGCCGCGGTCGTGACCACGCCGAAGATCATGAAGCCGGTCTACGAGTCCTCCAGCACGCTCATGATCGAGTTTCCCCAGCCGCTGGCCAGGGACCTGGCCTCGCTCGTGGACAACCCCTCCATCGATGAGCAGCTGTCGCGCCTGGAAACCCAGATCCAGAGCGACGAATTCCTGAAGAAGATCATCGCCAACACCGGGATGCGGAACGACGCCTCGATTCGGACCTGGGTGGGGAAGAACCGCGCCCGGTACCCGGACCTCAGCGCGGACGAACTGACCGACCTCAAGCTGATCGAGTATCTCCGCCACATCATCCGGATGAGCCCGGGGGGGAGAAAGGCCGGTCGGCCGGCAACGTCATCGAGGTGGCGGTGATGGATTACTATCCCAGCCGCGCCCGCGCTCTGGTGCAGAACATCACCGACGGGATCATCGAAGCCAATCGCAGCGAGGAGCTGAGCCAGGTCAAGTCCACGGGCGACTTCAGCGCGACCCAGCTGCAGGAGTATCAGGCCAAGCTCCAGGACGCCGAGAATCGGCTGAAGGGGTTCCGGGACACGGCGGCGCGGACGCAGGTCGAGCCCAGCGCCGTCACCGATCAGAACGCGCAGGCGGCCCGCGATCTGCGCCAGACGGCGAAGTCCGATGCCGAGGCCGAAGCGACGGCGGTCGGTTCGGCCGAGCAGGTGCTGCAGGCCCAGGGCGTGCAGCCCGCCGGGCTGGCCTCCGTTCTCGCCGCGCCCGGGCCGGCAACGCTCGAGGCGGAGGCGAAGCAGCTCGAAGCCGACTACGCGCGGGCGACGCTGATCGAAGGCAGCGCGTCCGGCGCAGGTTCGCAGGGGCTGGCCATCCGGTTGGCCCGGCAGGTGGATTCGATCGGCGTCGCGGTCAACGCCGAGCTGGGGAAGCGCGACCTTTCGCCCGCGGCCGGGCCGGCCGCTCTCGAGTACCTGCTCGCGATCACGCGAAGGGATCTGGCCCAGGCCCGTCTGGACACCTACGACGCCCAGCTCGCCAACTACACGGATCGGGCCCAGGCGACCGGTCCACAGGACGATCTGACCTACCAGCGCCTGGAGCAGGAGGTCCAAACCTATCGCGACCTCGAGAGCGCCTTCATCAGCCAGCTCACGTCGTCCCAGATCTCCGAGGCTTTCGGATCCAGCAAGGTCGGCGAGAAGATCACCGTCCTCGAGCCGGCGCAGCATCCGTTCAAGCCGGTCCGCCCGAAGCGGATGCAGATCGTCATCCTCTCGATCGTGGCCGGGTTGGCCGTGGGCATGACCGGAGCCATCTTCCTGGAGCAGCACGATCCGTCGTTCCACGACGTGCGCGACATCGAGCGGAACCTCAATCTTCCCGTCCTCGGGACGATGCCGGGCATGGGCCGGATCGGACGCCTGAGCGAATCGGTGCGCCGCGGAGAGTCCCGGCTTCGGGCGGCGCAGGCCGAACGGGCCATCCAGGAGTACTTCGCCGGCTCTCCCGGTTATCAGGAGTTCAGGAAGCTGGTGCTGCGGCTGGTCCAGATGAACGGGCAGGAGGCCCGCACGATCCTGGTGACCAGCGCGCGGCGCGGCGAAGGGAAATCCACGACCGCCTCGTGCCTGGCGCTGGCCCTGGCCCGCGAGCTTCCGCGGGAGCGGGTCATCCTGGCCGATCTGGACACGCGGAAACCGATCCTGGCGCCGTTTTTCGGGATCGATCGCGACGAGGTCGACGGAATCGTCGCGCCTCTGGAACAGCGGTGGGACGGAGACGGACTGGCCGACCTGCCCGTTCCGAACCTGCGCCTGTTCGCAGCTTTGAAGCGGGAAGGCCCGTCGGATGACATCGTGACGGTCGAAAGCGCGCGATGGCTGCTGGAAAACCTGCGGGCGCGGGCGGACCGGGTGATCATCGATTCACCGCCCAACCTGCCGGTGCCGGACGCGCTCATCCTGGGCCAGTACGTGGACGGCGTCATCATGGTCGTGGCCGCCGGGACGACCCCCCGCGAAACGGTCCGCCGGAGCGTCGAGCTTCAGCGGCACTTCCGCGAGAACATCTTCGGGCTGGTCCTGAACAACCGCCTCGAGGTTCTCCCGTACTACTACCACCCGAGCCATTACGGATATGGATACGCGAAACGCGGCTGAAACCTGGCCCCGAAGGGACCTCGGGCCCGGCCGGCCGGCGCTGCCGGGAACGGCGGAGCGCGCCCTCCTCATCGGGTCGGCCGTCCTGACCCTGGCGTTTGTGGCGGTCGCCTACGCGCACACCGCCCACAGCCTGGCGCGCGCCTGGATCCACAACTCGAACTACTCGCACGGATTCCTCATCCTGCCGATCGCGCTCTTTCTCGTCTGGAACCAGAGGAAGTCGCTCGGCCGGATCGAATCGGCGCCTTCCTGGGGCGGCTTCGTTTTTCTTGTACCCGGCATCCTCCTGCAGATCGTCGGAATCCGCGGAGAGGTGACGATGTTCCAGGCCTACTCGCTCATCCTGGTGCTGGCCGGGCTGGTCTGGACGTGGTTCGGCCCCCGCATCCTCCGCGCGGTCGCGTTTCCGCTCGTCTTCCTCGTCTTCGCGGCCCCGACCTTTCCGGTGTTCATGAACCAGATCAGTTTCCGGTTGAAGACGGTGGCCGCCGTCGGTTCGGTCAACGCCGCCCGCGCGCTCGGCGTGACCGTGAGCCGGCAGGGGATGGATCTGTTGTTCCCGAACGGCAGCATGACGATCGAGGGAGCGTGCAGCGGGCTCAATTCGCTCATCGCGCTGATGGCTCTGGGGGCGCTTTTCGTGCATCTCGGGCGTGGACCGCTCTGGCGGCGCTTGATCCTCTTCGTGCTCTCCGTGCCGGTGGCGCTGGCCGCCAACCTCGTGCGCATTACCTCGCTTTGCGTGTACGCCGGGTTGACCAACACCGAACGCGCCACGGGGCTGTTCCATGACATCGGCGGGTTCGTTCTCTTCGGGGTGGCTTTGCTCATCCTCTTCAGCGTGAAGAAGGCCCTGCGATGCTGAAGCGGGGGAGCATCCTGGCCTCGGTCGGGATCCTGGCCCTCCTGGCGGGATACGTCGTGGCGTTTCCCTCGCGCAAGATCGCGGTCAGCCGCCTCAGCTCCTGCCCGATGGTCCTGGCGGGACTGACGGGGACGTCGATGAGCCTCAAGCAGACGGTGCTCGACGATCTCGATCCGGATGACTACCTCGTCCGCCGCTACGACCGGCCGGACGGAACCCCGATCTGGCTCGTCATCGTCTATTTCCAGAACGCGAGGATGGGGGCGCACGATCCCGAGACCTGCTACCGGTCCGCGGGATATCGCGTGGACCGCACTCCGGCCGGAGCCCTGTCCACCGATCTGGGTCCTGTGCCCTACCTGGCCTTCCGGGCGGACAAGGGTTCCCGGCACGAGCTCGTGCGGTGTTTCTGGTACACGGCGGGCCATCAGACCCTGAGCGAGGTGGGAGGCTGGCGGGATCGCATGTTCTACCAGGGCCTGAAGAGCAACCGCTCGTTCGGAGCCTTCATCCGGGTTTCGACGATCGAGGGGGTTGATCCAGGAAGATCGGAGGCGGCCATGAACGATTTCATGAGGGACCTGGCGCCGCACCTGCCGGAGTTCTTCCCGGAGGGAAGGTCGCGCGTGGAGGCTGCGCGGTGAGCGCGGCGCGCTTGGGGGTCGGAGCAGGAGACATGGGGGGGATCGCGAGATGATGAATCAGTTGAATCTGACGCTGTGGGCCTGGGTGGAGAGCGCGCGGGGTATCGGACGTCGCTTCGTCTGGAGACCGTTCCTGATCCTGGCCGCGATCGAGATGGTCATCCTGCTCGCGTTCACGCAGGCCTGGAGGCCCGTCCTCTCCTGGCTGATGATCCCCATGCTCAAGCTGCTCGGGGCCGGCGGCGCGCTGCATTATCCCCAGCTCTATGTCTACCTGCCCGCGTTGTTCGGCCAGGCCAACGTCGTGGTGGATTGGATCCCGGGAAGCTTCCTCTTCGCCGCCGCCTTTCTGGCCATTCGGAATGCCGCTGTCGGCCAGGACCGCTCGCCCGCGTTCGGCCCGGCGGGACGGTCTTTCTTCGCTCTGTTGATCCTCCGCCTGCCCGTGATCGTCCTGGCCCTGGGGATCTACATGGGCCTGCCGCGGCTGGTCGGAGGCGCAGGTCCGGCGCCACACGGCAACACGCTTCGACTGATCCGTTACGGCACCTTCCTGCTGGGGGAAGCCGTCGAGGCCCTCGTGATCTACGCCCCCCTTCTGCTGCTCACGCAAAGAGAGTCGGTCGCCGGGGCCTTCCGCCGGTCCATCGCCCTCGCGGTCCGCAATCCGGTCGCGACGTTCCTGATCGTGCTGGTGCCGAACCTGCTCCAGCTTCCGATCTCGGCCGGACTGCGCCGGAGCGATCTGATGGTCCGAAGCCTCGCGCCGGAGACGGTCGCGTGGCTGGTCGGCGCCGGGATCGCGGTCTACGTGCTGGTCAATTACTTCGTCATCGCCTCGGCGGTCCGCGTCTTCGGAGCGCGAGCCCCCGACCTTCGAGGCGGGACGCTGAGGGGGGACGCGTGATGAACTCTGGAGCGTGTTTCCGGTCGCGGTTCGGAGTCGACCGGTCCGGCGGGCTCAAAGCCGCGTTTCTGGCCGGAACCCTGGGGCTCTTGATCGCAGGATGCGGCCAGACCCCGCTTTCCCTGCGCTACCGTGCAGAGCAGGCGCTTTGGAGAGCGCGCCGGATCGAGCGTCGCGCGACCCTCGGCGCCACCGTGGACGCGACCGCTCTCCGGAGCGCCATCGCCGATTACCGGGAGCTTCTGCAAAGGTATCCGGTTCAAGCGGCGGGCGCGGACCTGGCGGAGGCCGGCAACGTCGCGGGGGTTCGCGCCGCCGCCGCCCTGTCTCTCTCCGCCCTTCTGCTGAAGCAGGGAGACGTGCCGGGCGCGATCCAGGCGCTGGCCTCGGAGCGGGGCGACCAGAGGGCCGATCTCGACTCGCGCCTCCGGATCTGCTCGGGCCTGATCCAGCTTCTGAGCCAATCGGCCGGGACCGACTCCCTCGCGCAGGTGTACCGCGACATGGAAACAGGGTTGCCCCCGGTGGACGCCACCGGCCAACCGATTCCGCTCGTCCTGGATGCCCCGAACAAGCTGGCGGAGGTTCTCCAGCAGGCCGGAAAAAACGCCGAGGCCGTCACGGCGCTGGCGGACGCGTCCGACTATTACTCGAACCTCTCGCGGGACCACGCGGGCACGGCGCTCGCGGTGGCGGCCCAGATGCAGCTCGCGCAGGTCCGGATCCGCCAGGGGCGCGGCGAAGACGCGGTGGCGATTCTCCGGCAGGCCCGGTCGCTGCCGGGGGAAGGTCCCTTCGACGGCTCGATTCTCTATTCGGTCGGAATGATCCGCGAAGAGAGGCTGCGCGATCCCGCGGGAGCAACCGACGACTACCGCGACCTCGTCCGCTCGCATCCGAGCGACGCGCTGGCCCGCCAGGCGCAACTCCGCATCGGCATCGCGTACAGTGAGGCCGGCCGGTCGGACTCGGCCCTGGCCGTCTTTACCCGGACGGAACAGGACTTCAGCCACGATGCGCCGATGGCTTCGCAGGCCCGTTACCTCGGAGCCAGCGTCCTCATGGCGCAAGGCAAGGGTGCCGCCGCGGTCCAGCAGCTCAAGTCGGTCACGACCGACTATCCCCGGACCGAGGCCGGCCTCCTGGCGCCTCTGGAAGTCGCCTCCTGGTACGAGAAGAACGGCGACAGCACGGCGGAGAGCGCCACCCTGCGCGACGCGGCCACCGAGTATGAGCGCCTGATCCGCGACCTTTCCGGAGACGCCGGCCAGACCGCCGTGGTGCTGTCGGCGCTGGATCATCTGGGCACCGTCCGCCTCCAGATGAAGGACTGGCAGGAGGCGGTTCACGTGCTCCTGGAGCGCGCCGATCTGTTTCCGCAGGATCCCCGATCGGCTCTCGCCATGGCGCAGGCGGCCGAGGTCCTCGAGACCCGCCTTTCCGATCGTCCCGGCGCCGCTCGGACCCTCGAGCTCATGCTGCAAAGATTCCCGGCGATTCCGACGGCGGATCGGACGCGCCAGAAGATCGCCCAACTCAAGGCGGACCATTCATGATCCGGGCCGGCCGAACAGTCGAGTCGACGTTGCGGCGGCTCCGATCGCGGGGGATGGACCCATGCCGATCGTGATGGCCTTCCTGGCGCTTCCCGGGATGTTGCTGCTCCTCGCGGTGGCGCTGGCGGCCGTGATCCAGGGAGGGCCCCCGCGCGGGCGGGCGCCGCTCTTCATCATCGGTCTCCTCGGCACCGCCGGCCTCGCGCTCATCGCCTGGTTGCAGGTCAGCGCCGCTCCGGCCATGGCGCCCCGGACCCAGTTCGTCGCCTGGGCGGCGTCCCTGGCCCTGGGCGCCCTCTGGGTCGTGTTCGCGATGCAGTTCGGCACGGCGCGGAAGGCGGGGCAGCGACCGCCGTTTCTCGAGGTGGCCGCCCCGGTGGCCGGAGCCGCCATCCTGTTTTGGGGATTCCGATCGGGCTGTCCCGCCTGGACCCGGACCGCGAATGAAGGCTGGGTCGTGAGTCTGGCGACCGGCGCGGGCCGCGCGGGAGCCGGCTTTCTGCTGCTCGCGGGCGCGATCGGCGTCGAACGCTTCCAATCGCTCAGGGACTACGCCCGCCGGGAGGCGAGGGGACCGCTGCGGCGCGCGGCCATCGGTCCGTTGCTCATGTCGCTCGGGCTCTTCCTCTTTGCGGGCCAGACGCTTCTGTACGGAAATCTCTCCTTCCGCGTTCTCTCGGTCGCGTCGCTCGGTCTGGTGCCCGCGGCGGTCCTGCTGTTGCCGGCGCTCGGACGAGCCGGCGCGACCCAGTGCTCGCTGCCGCCGGGGGTCCGGCCCGCCCAGTCCTCGCTCACGCTCGTCACGCTCGGCGCCTTCCTCATCGCCCTGGCCGTCGTGGGACAGGCGGTCCACTCCTTCCTGCCGAGGAGTGAGATGACCTGGTTTCGCTGGGGCGGAGCGGTCCTTCTGTTCCTGTTCGGCTGCTTCTGGTTCATCCCCGGGCTGCGCCAGGGGATGGCGCGACGGCTGGATCAGCCGGTCGGCACCCACGGAGACTCCCGATGGGAGTGGGCCCGCGTGAACCAGGCTCTGGTTCCGGCGGAGTCGACCACGGTCCTGGCCGCGCGTCTCAGCGCCCTTCTCGAGGATCTCCTCGGGCGCACCGCGACGGCCCTCTGGGTGCTGGAAACGGGGGGACCGCGCATGGTCGCGGTCTCCGGCACGATCGCCGGGATCCCGCCCCTGGACCATGACAACCCGATCCGGGCGGCCTTGCGCGAGGGAGAGCGGGTGCTCGATCTGAGCCGTCCGCCCGAGAAGCTCGATCACCTGCCGCTGTACGCGGAGAACGTCGACCTGATCGAGCGGCTGGGATTCAACCTGTTCGTCTCCCTGCAGTTCGGCGGCGAGGAGCTGGGCGTTCTCGGCCTGGCGCCGCGCGCGAAGGGCTTCGACTCCGAGGTTCTCGGATTGCTGGACAACCTCGGCGCGCAAACCGCGAACGTCATCTGGGGGATGAACCTGGCGGAGAGGTTGGCCCGCATCCGCGAAGGGGAGACGTTCCACCGGATCGGCACCTTCGTGCTGCACGACCTGAAGAACGCGGTCGGAGTGCTGCAGGGAGCGCTGGCCAACGCCCGCGAGCACATGGACGATCCCGGCTTCCGCGAGGATCTGATGGCCTCGCTCCGAACGACGGCGGCCCGCATGGATCGGACGCTGCAGCGGCTCAAGCTCGGGATCAGCGGCGAGCCGGTTTCGGCCCGGGTGGAGATGAGCGCCCTATTCCAGCGCCTCCGGCGCGATCTTGCGCCGGTGGCGGAGCAGGCGGGCGCCGTCCTCGAGGTTCACACCTCGACCCCCGCCGTGGTCATGACCGATCCGGCGCGCGTCGAGAGCATCCTGCACAATCTCATCCGGAACGCCGTCGAGGCCAGCCGGTCCGGCGGCGTCGTGACCGTGACGGGCCGCACTCGAATCGAGCCGGGCGCGGCTCACGCGGATGGGCATTCCGGATGGTTCGAGATCCAGGTCCACGATCAGGGCGCGGCTGCGGACGTCGACAAGGTCCGCCGGGCCTTTTCCGGCCCGGTTCCATCGGACAAGCCGGAGGGCTGGGGGCTCGGGCTCTACCAGAGCTCGCTCCTGGCGGAATCGCTGGGAGCCGGATTGCAGGCCGGAGGCGGAGGCGCGGAAGGTCTCTCGGTCCTGCTCCGTCTGCCCCTCGCAGGTCTGCCCGAGCACGCCGGAGTCACCCGGTCCGCCCCCGTCGGCGCGGCCGAAAACCATCGTGTCGCAGTGGAAGATCCCAACCATGTCGAGTCACCGACCCGCCGTCTTGACCGTTGACGACGACGAGGGCTTCCGGCGCCAGGTGACCTGGATGCTGGGAGACCGCTTCCTCGTCCGGACGGCGGCCGATCTCGACGCCGCTCTGGCCGAGCTGGGCCGGCAGGAGTTCGCCGTGGTTCTCCTGGACCTGCACCTCCAGCCGGACGGGAAGGATCTGGACGGGCTGGAGATTCTCCGCTGGATCGCGCGCCACGCCCCCGACTCGCGGGTGGTCCTCCTCACCGGCGAATCGGATCCGGAGATCGCGCGCGAGACGCTGCGGTGGGGTGCCTGGGACTTCTATCCCAAGCCGGTGGATCCGGACGAGCTGCGGAGCATCGTGTCCCACGCGGCCCGGCTCCGGGACCTCGAGGAATCGGAACCGGCCGAGCCGCCCGGCGCGGAACGGCTGGGCGGAATGGCCTCGGTCCATCCCGAGATGATCCGCGTGCTTCGGGCGGCGCGGGCGCTGGCGGCGACGGCCCTTCCGGTGCTCATCGTGGGCCCCGCTCAATGCGGAAAGACGCGCCTTGCGCGGGAGATCGTGCGGGCTTGGGATCCCCAGGGGCGCCCGCCCAGGGTCATCGCCGCCGGGACCCTTCCCGACCCGCGCGCCGAGGATGCGGACGGCGCCTGGATCCTCGAGCAGGTGGAATCCCTGCCTCCGCGATTGCAGGAGCGCCTGCAGAGCCTCCTGGTGGAGCCGGAGGCGAGAGGGGCGCAGTTCCGGCCCTATCTGATCGCGACCGCGCGGGCGGATCTGCTCGAGGCCGCGCGGCGGAACCGATTCCGGCCCGATCTGGCCCGCCACCTGGAAACGGCGCGCCTCGAGATCCCCCCTTTGTCGTTGCGTCCGGAGGATCTGCCGCTTTTGTGCGGGCGGATTCTCTCCGAATGGTCCGAGGAGAAAGGGCGCCTAGCGCCCAGGCTGGCTCCGGATGCGTTCGCCGCGCTCTCCAACCAGATCGGCCGGTGTGAGGTCGGCGGTCTGGCCGAGATCCTGCGCGCGGCTGCGGAACGGACGTCGGGCCGTTGGATCTCGGCGGACGTCGTTCCGCCGGATCGCCCGGTACCCGCATCCTCGCTCAAGGATCAGCGTTCGCGGCTGGAAGCCGACCTGCTCCAGGAAACGCTTGCGCGCCGCGGCGGCAACGTCAGCCAGGCGGCACGCGACCTCGGCGTCAGCCGGCCCACGCTTCATGACCTCATGAGGAAGCATGCTCTCGACCCCGCCCGATTCCGCCGGCGATAGGAACCCTTCCGGCCCGCCGCGGGATCCGACGGCGGAAACGAAACCGCCGGTCACGGCCGGACCGGTGGGAATGCCCTTGCCTCCTCCGTTTCTGCCGGACTCGGAGGCCTCGGCGGGGGAACGGTATCGGTCTTTCTGGGCGATCCTGATCCTGAGCGTGGCGACGATCGGGGTCGTGCTGGGCCTGACCTGGGGGCACTACCTCTTCGGGCAGGCGCCGCACCGGCTGATCAAGGTTCTTCTCGGCGTCGGCGTGGCGACGCTCTTCATGCTCCGGCCGGACTGGTCGCTGGCGCTCCTGCCCTTCGCGTTTCCTTTCGTGGAGTGGCTGCCGAAGTCGCCCGTGCCGGGCCTGAACGCCATGAACCTGATCATGGCCTCCCTGCTTGGAGGCTGGGTCGGGAAGACCATCGCCCGCCGCCGCCGTTTCTTCGACGGGAGCCCTTGGAATCTCTGGCTTCCCGCGTTCCTGCTCTGGGCCTTTTTCTGCTGGCTCCGCGCCTCGGTGCTCTATGAAGGGTCCATCCTGCGGTCGGTCCTGCTGTTCCAGAACTTCTGGGGCGGGATGAGCGGGCTCGTGCTGTTCTTCCTGGTCTACAACAACGTCAATACCTGGAAGCAGATCCACACGCTGAGCCTGCTCTTCTGCGTGGGCTCGGCCGCGGGCCTGCTGGGGCTTCTCCGCGAGACCCGACACCTGGGGACTCTCGAACGGGTCGGCGGCGGAATGGGGCAGGAGAACATTGCGGGCGCCTACTTCGCCCTGGCCCTGATCTTCACGATCGGCCTGTACCCCGGCCTGCGCGGGGCTTTCCGGCGGGTGGTCACAGGCCTCGCGGCGGCCGCCTCCGCCGTGGCCGTCGTCATCCCGGCCTCGCGCGGCGCGTTCATCGGCTTCCTCGGAGGGTCCCTGGTTCTTGCGCTGCGGAATGGAATCGTCTGGGTTCTGGTCCTGCTCGGGCTCGTGGGCGCCTTCTACTTCGGCGCGCCCGCCTACGTGAAGCAGCGATTGACCGAGACGGAAGAGGCCGCCACCACCGAGGGGAACAAGTACGACGCGCTCAATCATCAGGGAGGCGGGCGGCTCGATTTCTGGAAGGCGTCCCTGGAAGTGATCCAGGCGAATCCGCTCCTGGGCGTCGGCTACGGGAGGATCGCGACCGCGCTCGAACCCTATCTGGGACGCGCCCGCCCGTCGCACAACCTCTACCTCGAAACGGCCGCGGAGCTGGGCATCCCGGGACTCCTCCTTCTGCTCTGGATCATGATCATCGGTTGGAGGGAAGCGGCCGCGCTCTCGCGCACTCCGGGATTTCCGCGGGCGCTCGGGGTGGCCTACCGGTCGGCGCTCCTCTGCCTCGGGCTCAGCAGCATTTTCGGCGGGCGGCTGTTCGAGTTCAACATGGCCGGAGCCGTGTCCTTCCTGACCGCGCTGGTCTTTCGTGCACGCGCCCTGACCCGGGAAGGGATCCGCGATGAGGAGTCCGAGCCGGGCGCGCTCTCGGCGCCCGCGGCCCTGCCGGAGGCCAGGCCGTGAGGATCCTGGTGCTCGTCCAGTACTTCAATCTCCCGGGCGAGCCGGGGGGGAGTCGCGCCTACCAGTTCGCGCGCCGCTGGCGCGCCCGCGGACATGAGGTCACGATCCTGACCGGCAACGTCAACTACAAGACCGGCCGGTCGATCCGTCCCGCCTTCGGCCGCAGCTACCGTGCGGAATCGCTGCCCGACGGCGTGCGCGTCCTCCGGCTGTGGACCTACGAACGATTCCAGGGGAGCTTCCGGAAGCGCCTGCTCTTCTTCGCGAGCTACGCGCTGAACGCCGCGTTCGTGGGAACCTTCCTGAAGCGCCCCGACGTCGTCTTCGCCTCGAGCACGCCGATCACGGTGGGCCTGCCCGGATGGTGGCTCTCCCGGCGCTTCCGAGTTCCGTTCGTCTTCGAGCTGCGCGACCTCTGGCCCGAAGCGGCAGTGGCGGCAGGCGTACTTCGGGATCCGGGCTGGATCCGGAGGATCCAGAGTCTCGCGCGGTTCCTCTACCGGAAGGCCGACCACCTGGTGGCCGTGACGCGCGGCATCCGGGACGGCATCATCGCGCACGGCACGCCGCCGGAGAAGATCAGCCTGCTTCCGAACGGCGTCGATGACTGGATGGTCGCGGAGCGCTTCCGCGCGCCGCAGGTGTCGCCGCGCGATCCGGGCGGGCTGCGCTGCCTCTACGTCGGCGCGCACGGGCTCTGGAACAATCTCGAGACCCTGCTGGCCGCCGCCCGAGCCCTGCGGAAGGACCGGCGGGTCGAATTTGTCTTCATCGGAGACGGAGACCGCAAGGGAGCCTTGCGGGATCAAGCCCGGCGCGAAGGCCTGGACAACGTCCGCTTTCTCGATGCCCAGCCCAAGGAGGAGGCTTTCGCCTCGATGGTCCGGGCCGACCTCGGCCTCATCGCCGCTTCCGACCATCCGCACAACCGGCAGACCTTGCCGAACAAGATCTTCGACTACCTGGCGGCGGAGCTGCCCGTGCTGATCGCGGCCGGAGAGGGGGAGATGCGCGAGCTGCTCGAAATCTCGGGAGGCGGCTGGTCGGTTCCGCCGGAAGACGGAGAGGCGCTGGCCGCCGCGATCATCCTGGCTCTGGAGCTCGGGGAGGAGCGGCGGCGGGCCGTGGGCAGAAGCGGACAGAAGTACGTCCTGGAGCACTATGCGCGAACCCTGCTGGCGGACGAGGCGCTGCAGATCTTTTCCAGACTCACCGGCCTTGCGGCCGGCCCAGAGCTCGCCAACCTTGCGGCGGACCCCGGGCTCACCAGTCTTGCGGCTGGTCCCGAGTTCACCGGTCTCTCGGCCGGCCCCGCACTCACCAGCGATGCTGCTGACCCCGACCCCGCCGGCTTCGAAGCCGGATCTGAGCCTGCAGTTGGAAGCACCGATCGCCTTGAATCCGAGAATGGCGGCGCAGCCCGCCACTCCGCGGGTTCCGAGGCGATCCGATCGGACCTGAAGGAGGACACGACCCGTGCGTGAGCTTTCGATCCTGAGCGGACGGCCGCGCCAGGCGCCTGACGTGCCGGTGAGCCAGCCGACCTTGCCCCCGGCCGATGCCTATGTCGGGCCTTTGCGCGAGATCTTCGAGTCGCACCAGATCACGAACGACCGGTGGGTGCGGCGTCTGGAAGAGCGCGCCGCGGAGTATCTCGGCTGTGCCGAGGTCGTGGCGATGGCCAATGCCACCTCCGGCCTCATCCTGACCGCGAAGCTGCTCGACCTGACGGGAGAGGTCTGCCTTCCGACCTTCACCTTTCCCGCCACGCTGCACGCGCTGCTCTGGAACGGGCTCAAGGCCCGGCTGGTCGATTGCGATCCCGAGACCATGAACCTGGATCCGGCTTCGGCCTCCGCCGCCCTCGAGCACGGAGCGAGCTGCCTGGTGCCGGTCTACATCTTCGGGAACAGCCCCGACTGGGACCGGCTGACGCCGGAAATCCGCCGGCGCGGGATCTCCTGCTTCAGCGACGCCGCCCACGCGTTCGGGACCCGTTGGAACGAAACGATGGCGGGTGGGTTCGGGGACGCGGAGGTGTTCTCTCTTGCCCCCACCAAGGTGACAGTCGCGGGCGAAGGGGGGCTGGTCGCCACGCGCAACCGGGAGCTGGCCCGGGAACTGCGCGTGGCGCGCAACTACGGGAACCCCGGCGACTATGACTGTGTCCTGGCGGGGCTGAACGCGCGCCAGAGCGAGCTGCACGCCCTCCTGGCGTGCCTGAATCTCGAATCGACCGAGGAGGCGATCTCGCGCCGTCATGCGCTGGCCGATCGGTACCGTTCGGCGCTGGCGGATCTGCCCGGTGTCGGATTCCAGAAGATCGATCCCCGGTGCCGTTCGACCTTCAACTACTTCGCTCTCCGGATCGACCGGGACCGGTTCGGCCTATCCAACCGGCAGATCCAGACGGCCCTGGCCGCCGAGGGCATCCAGTCGAAGATCTACTTCTCGCCGCCGCTGCACCGCCAAAGCCGTTTTCTGGATCTGTTCGAGGGACAAGGACCGTTCCCCGGAACGGACCGGGTGTTGCGGGAGGTGCTTTGCCTGCCCTTCTTCACCCACATGACCGATGAGACCTTGGATCGGGTGGCGGAGACCGTGCGAGAATGTGGCGCCCAGGCGGATCGGCTTTGCGCTCTCATCACGGACGAGGAAACAGGACGCGGATCGACCCGGCCGCCGGGATCAGCCGCGAGGAGGAATCCAGCATGAACCCGATCACCCGTTCAGCCGCCGGATTGATTTGGCTCGCCGGTGTTCTGTCCCTGCCTCGCGGGGGGGGCCGCGCCTGCGTGAGCTGCAGGAAGCTGCGCGCGCGGGCCATCCGGGAACCGGCGCGGTGGTCCGGCGCGGTCGTCTGGTTCGCACTTCTCCTGGGCGCGACGACCGCGTGCGCACAGTCGGCAGCATCCGGATCCCAACCGCTCGCAGCGTCTCCGGCCGGCGGGTCTCCCACCGCGGGATCCAGCGGCGCCGCTCCGGCCTCCGGCGCAAGCGGTGCCGCGCCGGCCCCGATCCCGGCGTCCGCGGCGAACGAGGTGCCGACCCTCGTCATCGAATCGAATCCGACCGGGGCGGTGGTCGTCTTGAGAGGGTCCTATGAGTGGATCGGGCAGACCCCCTGGCGCCTGTTTCGGGATCTGAACGGCCTCTATCGAGTCGAGGCCCGGTTGCCGGGCTACGAGACGTGGCGAGGAGACGTGGTCCTGGGTCCGGGGGCGCCGCAGAACCTGCAAATCGACCTGGGGCGGAAGACGCGCCTCAAGGCCGCGGTTCGAAGCTTGTTCTTCCCCGGTTGGGGACAGGCCTACACGGGGCAGACGGGGAAGGCGACCTTCCTCGTCGCGGCGGAGGTTGCCGCGTTGGCCGGTTCGGTCTGGGCCGAAGTGGCCTACCAGAATCGGGTGGATGATCTCTCCGACGCCGAAACGGCGCTGAGCGGGGCGAATCTCCAGAATCTCAGCTCGCTCCAAACGGCCTACGACGACGCGGGCCATCGGGCGGACCGGGCCTTCGATCGGCGGCGGGCTGCTTTCGGGACCGTGATCGGGCTGCACACGTTTGCGGTCCTCGACGCGCTCTTGTTTCATCCCAGCGGCCGCGCGAGCTTCGCCGGCCTTGGGGATCGGAGCAACGCCGATCTGAGCGCCGTCGAACCGGCGGCATCGACGAGCCGGGCCGCGATCAAGGTGGCCCTGGATCCGTCCGGAATCGTCCGGGCCGGCCTGAACTGGCGTTGGTAGGAGGAGCCATGAGCGCGACGAATCTGGAAGCCCGGTTGGTTCCGTCTTCTCGCCGGTGTCTGCGGGCATACCGAGGGACGGGAGGGATGGGTCGTCCGGCCGGAACTCTGGCGCTTCTCCTGTTGGCGTCGGCCCTGGCTGGAAGCTGCACCAAGGACTACTCGGTTCGGACGATCGTGAATCCGCGGGATCCGCGGATCACCGGGCTCACGCCGCCCACGCCCACCGATCTGGTCGCGACGATCGGAAACCGCCGCGTCGAGCTGAGCTGGTCCCTGCCGGATTCGAGCTATGCCGACACCATCCGGGTGTACCGCATCTACCGGAAGGGCCCGGCCGACGCATCTCCGGTCCTGGCCGACTCGTCCCGGCAGTCGCCGTTCACGGTTTCGAATCTGGTCAATGGCTCGACCTATCTCTTCTCGGTCTCCTCGGTCCTGGACAACGGGCTGGAGGGGTATCGCTCGCAGGAGGTCAGCGTGGTTCCGGCCACGTTCGGGGTGCAGATCGCGGGCGGCAGGACGCGGGTCAACAGCGTCAACGTCACCCTCGCGTTCCTGGCGCCCCAGGGCACCGCCGGGGTCCAGATCTCGAACACGTCGGACTTCTCCGCCGCGCCGACCGGTCCCTTCACGGGGAGCGAGACCTGGACGCTCACACCCGGGGACGGACCGAAGACGGTCTACGCGCGCTTCCTGGATGGGGAGGGCAACGCGTCCACGCCGGTCTCGGCGCAGGTCATCCTGGACACGGTGGCAAGCATCCGCTCCGTCACCTTCACGCCCGCCTCGGCCGCGCCCGGAGACCTGATCCGGTTCCGGCTCGATGCCGGAGAAGCGGGCGGCGTCGCGCAGGTGCAGCTCGGCTCCAGCGGACGGACCCTGGCTCTCTTCGACGATGCCACCCACGGCGACTCGACCGCGGCCGACGGCGTCTACAGCCTGGACTATGTCGCCGAGGAGAATCTCGACCTGGTCGACGCCATCGTGACGGGCACTTTCACGGATGAGGCGGGCAACATCGCCCAGTCCATGACTGCCGCCGGGAGGTTGACGGTCCACCGCTCGCCCGACGCGGTGACCCTGAGCGCCATTCTGACGGCGGGCGCCGGAGAGTTGTTCCTGAGCTGGTCCCAGGCCGACGATCCGAGCCGTTTCGCCTCCTACCGCATCTACCGGGCGCCGACCGCCGACGTCGCGAACGATCCCAACCGCCGGATGATCACCGAGATCTCCACGAGGGCGGTCACGACCTACACCGACACCGGATTGGATCCCGCCACGACTTACTGGTACGCCGTCGCCGTCGTCGATCCCGATGGATTCAGCACGCTCAGCGCCGCGCAATCCGGGCAGCCCTCGGCTACCGGCGCCCCGAATCAACCTCCCACCGCGGTCACACTCGACGCGCCGTTCGCGATCGGCAAGACGAGCATGCGGCTGAGCTGGAGCCGCAACGCCGATCTGGACTTCGCCTCTTACGACCTCCACCGCTACCTGGACGCCGGCCTCGACACCGTGGTGGCCTCGACCACCCGGCGGGACTCGACCAGCTTCCTGGACCAGGGCCTTCTGGACAACACGAGCTACTCCTACCGGGTCTTCGTGAAGAATCGCGGGGGACTGTCCACCGGCAGCAACGAGCAGCGGGCGACGACGGTGAACGCCAATCCCGATCCGGTGGTCCTCGATCCACCGGCGGACACCGGCCCCGACAGCCTTCCCACGCCGGCGGTGCGCCTCTCCTGGAGCATTTCCACCGCCCATGACTTCAAGGAATACGCGCTCTACCGCGATACGACGCCTTCGGTGGGGGAGGGCTCGAACCTGGTGCGGACGATCTCGGACCGGACGCAGGGCAACGGCAACCGGATCGAATGCCTCGACACCGGTTTGACCGACAACACCCTCTACTACTACCGCGTCTACGTTCACGACACCGCCGGCGGCACCGCAGGCTCGAACCTGCAGTCGGTCATCACGGCGAATCGTCCGCCGGCCCCGGTCACGTTGACCCTTTCGGACACGACCTCGACGAGCCTCAGCCTGAGCTGGACCGCCAGCACCGTCCAGGACTTCGCCTCGTATGCGGTCATGCAGCGTCCTTTCGGGGGACACAACGCTTTCGGGGTCGCCGACTCGACCAACCAGATCAACCAGCTCAACGCCACCCTCTACTTCGCGCATGGGGACACCACACGGTACTTCTTCGTGGTTCGGGTGTACGACCGGCCGCTCCAGGCCGGGCCGCGGCTCTACTCGGAATCGAACGTGGTCACGACGAGGCTGAACCTGCCTTGACGGGGTGACGGCCGACAGTTGGGGGCGGATCGGCCGGACGGAACGTGCGGTCGGTCAACGCGTTCCGACGCCATCACCACCCTTGCGGATGGGTCTGGCCGCGGCGCCGATCCGAGTGTGAATCGCCGGTGCATTCCTGGATTGCGTGGCGGTCTCCGTTGACACGGACTGTGGCATGGCTGTTTTCGCGAACAACTGCGCCGGTCCGGCTCTCCATTTTCGACGTCGGCGGACGGCTGGTTCGCTCCATCCCGCTTCCCCTCGACCGGGTGGGCTGGAGATCCGAGACGAGCGGCCCGCCGGAGACCCTGGCCATGGCCTGGGACGGCCTCGATTCGGGGGGGCGGCCGCTGGCCTCAGGCGTCTACCGGATCGTGGCGCAGTCGGCCAGCCGAGGGGGCCAACGGACGGTCGGCTCGTTCGTGGTTCTCCGGTAGAGAAGCGGGACGGGCGGCCTTGCGTTTTGCTGCCAGCTCAAACGAAACCACGAGCCGCTTGACCTTCGGAGTCGGGGCCTCGATCCCCGGCTTGTCACGCCCATCCGATCCGCCGGCCGGATGGGCTCTTGCCTGCCGTGTTCGGGCTGCAGGCGCCTTGTCGTGACGGGTACCTCCGGCGCCTCGCGCCGGGCGATATGCGGGGCCGCGGTCGTGAGCGATCGCACGACCGCCGCCTTTCACCTCTGCTTGGGCGTCAGCGCTCCGATCGCCTCGCCCTTCGCCATCAGCTCGGCCTGGGGGAAGTAGGTCAGGGCCTCCGTCAGGGCAGGATCCGCCTCGATGACCTCGTGATACCACTCGTTGTCGCCCCAGAGATTCCGCGCCATTTCCGCCTTGATCGACCGCCGGATCGCATCGCTCTGCGCGGTCAGGCTGTCCGGGCTCACCTTGATCTTCTGGCTCTTCACGTAGTCGGTGAACTCGCGGTACATGGAGTCGTCGATCCGGAAGTTCTGATCGAAGGTCAGGAAGTCCGGATACTTGTTGGGGTGTTTGACCTCCCAGGCGTTGGCAAACTCGAAGAAAGCCCTCTTCTGCTCCAGCTCGATCTGGGTCTTGGTGTAGAGGTACGGCTTGTCGATCTTGACGTCCGGCGTGATGCCGCCGCCCCCGTAGACCACCCGGCCGCTGCCGGTGTGGAACTCGGGACGCTTGGCCAGGGCGGAGTCGCTTTCGGTCTCCTTCTCAATCTGGGCCACGTCCTCGGTCAGGTACTTGTCGCGGTCGCTGTAGTCGCGCTGGATCAGGCGGCCGCTCGGCGTGAAGTAGCGCGCGACGGTGAGCAGCAGCGCGCCGTTGTTCTTCAGCGGGTACTGGCGCTGCACCAGCCCCTTGCCGAAGGTCGTTTCGCCGACGATCAGGCCCCGGTCCCAGTCCTGGATGGCGCCGGACACGATCTCGGAGGCGGAGGCGCTTCCGTGATCGACCATGACGATGAGCGGGTAGGAGCTCTGCCGGCCCCGGCCGGTCGAGTAGTAATCCTCATTGGAGTCGGGCAGGCGGCCGCGCGTATAGACGATCTTCTTGTTCGCCGGAAGGAACTTGTCGGCCACCTCGATGGCCTCGTTCAGGTAGCCGCCGGCGTTGCCGCGGAGGTCGAAGACGAGGCGCTTCATGCCGTCGCCTTGCAGCTTGTCCAGGGCCTTTTCCAGCTCGTCGCTGGTGGTGGCGCTGAAGCGGGTCATCCGGAGGTAGCCGGTTCCGTTGTCGAGCATGAAGGTGTAGGGCACGCTGAAGATCGGGATCTCGTCGCGGACGATGTCGAATTCCAGCAGGTTGGGCTCCCCGGGCCGGAGGATGGAGACGTGAACGGTCGTGCCGCGATCGCCCCGCAGGCGGTCGAACACGTCCTGCTCGTTGATTCCCTTGGCCGACTTGCCGTCGATCTTGGCGATGATGTCGCCGGCCCGGATGCCGAGGCGATAGGAAGGCGAGCCCTCGATGGGGGAGATGACCGTGAGGTTGCCGTCGACGATGGCGAAGGAGATCCCGATGCCGTAATAGGTGCCGCGGTTCCGCTCCTGCATCGACTTGTTCCGCTCGGGATCGAGATAGGTGGTATGGGGATCGAGCTGCTGGAGCATGCCGTTGATCGCCCCGTTGATCAGCTTGTCGCCGTCCACCTCGGTGACGTAGTTGTCCGTGATGTAGGATAGAACCTGCGTGAAGACGCCGAACTCTCCGTAGCTCGGCTTCCCGTCGGCCAGCACGTTCCCGAGAAAGACCGACCCGGCGAGAACGATCCCCAGGATCGCGCAGCCGCCGGCGACGTAGATGAACCGCTTGGCGGTCATGAATGCTCCTCTTCTCCTCCGGGCGCGAGGACGGTCGCTTGCTTGCTTGTCGGGTCCCCCCGGCCCCGGCCCTTCTTGAGGACTCTAGCACGTTCCAGGCCCGCGTTGCGCGGCCCGGCCGCATCCGTTATCTTCCCGAGCGAGGAGATCCCATCAGGCGGGACGCGGAGGACGGGAATGAAGATCTTCCTGACCGGTGGAACCGGCTATCTGGGGAGGGCCTTGCTGGCCGGGCTCCTGGAAGCCGGGCACCAGGTTACCGTCCTCAGTCGAAGGCCTGATCCGGAGCTGGAGCATCCGCGGCTACGCTGGATCGAAGGGGATCTCCGGGCCGGACCGCCCCCCGCTGATCTTCTCATGCAGCATCGGGCCGTGCTCCATGCGGCCGCCCTGGTCAAGACCTGGGTCCGCGACCGCTCCGAGTTCGACCGCGTGAACGTCGACGCCTGGGACCAGCTTCTGGAAGTCTGCGCGCGGGCCGGCGTGCCCCGGATCCTGCACACCTCCAGCTTCATCAGCCTGGGCCCGTCGGTCGTGGGCCGGAAGCTGCGGGAGGCGGATCGCGGGCCGCGCGAGACCTTCCTCACCGACTACGAGCGGACCAAGTACAAGGCCGATCTGGTCACCGAACGTTGGGCCGCCCGCGGCATCCCGGTCATCACCCTCTATCCCACGGTGGTCTTCGGTCCCGGACCATGCACCGACGGCAATCTGGTCGGAAAGTTGATCTGGATGATCGCGCGAAGGCGCTTTCCGGGGATCTTCGGCACCGGCGCCCAGGTCTGGGACTTCGCCTACCTTCCGGACGTGGTGCAAGGGCATCTCCAGGCGCTCGAGCGCGCGCTTCCGGGCCAGGGATACATTCTCGGGGGCGAGAACGTCCGTCTGGATCATCTGGTGGAGCAGGTCCAGGCGCTTCTCGGCCGCGCGCCGTCGGTCCGTCGGATCCCGATCGAGGTGGCCGAAGCGCTGGGATCCATACTGGAGGGAGCGGCTCCTCTGACGAATCGCGCGCCCGATCTGACGCGAGGCGTCGCGTCGGTCTACCGGCATGACTGGAGCTATGACTGCTCCAAGGCCGAGCGAGATCTCGGCTACACCCGGACCTCTTTCGCGTCCGCGCTGGAAGAAACGGTTCGCTGGGCGAAACAGCTTCGGAGGTGGGGATGATTCCCGGGTTCGCTCCGCCCGCGCCCTGGCTTTGGGCCGCGGGCATTCCGCTGGTTATCGGCCTCAGCGCGTGGGCGCTCCATTTCGTGCGCCGATCCGGCGTCCTGGCCGGGATTCCTCTCGGAATCCTCGTCCTTCGCCTCGGCGGAGTGGCCGGCTTCTGCGTGCTGACCGGGTTCTTCCTGTTGGGCACCTTGCTGACGCGGATGGGGTATTCGGCGAAGGCGGCGAAGGGAGTTGCAGAGGCGGCCGGGGGCCGGCGCGGTGCGAGCCACGTCGCGGCCAATTGCGGCATGGGGCTGATTCTCCTGGTCGCGCGGGCGATCTGGGCGCGGCAGGGGCTCTCGGCGGCCGGCCAGGGGATCGTCTGGGCCGCCTTCACCGCCAGCTTCGCGACCGCGGCTTCGGACACGGCCAGCTCGGAGGTCGGCCAGCTTCTGGGACGGCACCCGATCTCGCTCCGCACCTTCCGCACCGTGCCGGTGGGGACCGAGGGCGCGGTGTCCCTCGAAGGCCTGGCCGGCGGGCTCGGGGCCGCGATGGTGCTGGCTTTGATCGGCCGCGGGGTCGGCCTCGTTGACTGGGGAGGCGCGTTGGCCGTAGCGTTGGGAGGCTTCCTGGGCAATGTGCTGGAGAGCGTGGCGGGAACCTGGGGACGGCGGGCGCTGCCGCACGGGTGGCTGAATTTCGCCAACACCGCGATCGGCGCGGCGCTGGCGGCGGTGGGCGCCGCGCTCCTCTGAACGGACCCGCGCCGCGTGCCGTGAACGGGAAAGGCGAAGGTCTCGTGGGCGGAAGCGGAGCCCGTGGCCGGGAAAGGCGAACTGGAACCGGACGCCCCGAACTGTGAACACAGGAGGGACACGATGGACCTGCTAGAGAAGATCCGCACGCGCGAGGCGCACCTGGGCGTGATCGGCCTCGGCTACGTCGGCTTGCCCTTGGCCGTGGAGTTCGGAAAGGCCGGATTCAAGGTGACCGGCGTCGACGTGGATGAAAAGCGCGTGGCGCGGCTCCAGGACGGCGATTCCTACGTGAAGGACGTGTCCTCCGAGGATCTGGCTCCGCTGGTGCGGTCCGGCGCCTTCCGTCCGTCGACTGATTTCTCGCTTCTGAGCGAGACCGACACCGTGGACATCTGCGTGCCCACGCCGCTCAGGAAGACGAAGGACCCGGACGTCTCCTTCATCGTGGCCGCGGTGGAGAAGATCCAGAAGACGCTGCACCGGACCCAGCTCATCATCCTCGAGAGCACGACCTATCCGGGGACGACCGACGAGCTGATCCTGCCGATGCTGGAAGAAACCGGGCTCAAGGTCGGGACCGATTTCTTCCTGGCCTTCTCTCCCGAGCGGGTCGATCCGGGGAACTCCCGGTTCAACACCAAGAACATCCCCAAGGTGGTCGGCGGCGTGACTCCGCAGTGCACTGCGGCGGCCAAGATGTTGTACAGCCAGACGCTCGAAACGGTGGTGGAAGTCAGCTCGACCCAGGTGGCCGAGATGGTCAAGCTGCTCGAGAACACCTTTCGCAGCGTGAACATCGGCCTGGTCAACGAGCTGGCGCTGATGTGCCGGAAGATGAACATCGACGTCTGGGAGGTGATCCGGGCGGCCGCGACCAAGCCCTTCGGCTTCATGCCCTTCTATCCCGGACCCGGGCTGGGCGGGCATTGCATCCCGATCGATCCGTTCTACCTCTCCTGGAAGGCGCGGGCGGCTGGTTTCGAGGCGCGCTTCATCGAGCTGGCCGGGGCGGTGAACTCGTCCATGCCGGAACACGTGGTCGATCTCGTCACCCAGGCGTTGAACTCGCGCAGCCGTTCCGTCCGCGGGAGTCGGGTCCTCGTGCTCGGCATCGCTTACAAGGAGAACATCGACGACGTGCGCGAATCGCCGGCCCTGGACGTGATCGAGCTGCTGCGGAAGCTCGGGGCCGAGGTGCGTTACCACGACCCCTACGTGGCAGAGATGAAGCTCGAAGGGGGCAGACTGGCCTCTACGCCTCTGGACCCGGCGTTGCTGGCCGAGGTCGACTGCGCCGTCGTCATCACGGCCCACACGTCCCTCGACTATAAGGCGATCCTCCGGTCGGTGCCGGTCCTGGTGGACACGCGCAACTGCCTGGCGGGAGTCTCGGACCCACGGCTGTTCCGGTTGTGAAACTTCTGAAAGGAACGGGGCGATGAACGGCCTGGACAAGCGATACCTGGTGACGGGCGGAGCGGGATTCATCGGCTCGCATATCGCGGAGCGTCTGATCCGGGACGGCTGCGCGGTGCGGGTCCTGGACAACTTCGCCACCGGGAGCCGGGGCACGGCCGAGCTGCTGCAGGGGATGGGCCCCGGACGGTGCGAGATCCTGGAAGGCGACATCCGGGACCGGGGCGCCGTCGAGGCGGCGTTCCGCGGCGTGACTCACGTGGCGCACCTGGCGGCGCTTCCCAGCGTGCAGCGATCGGTCGAGGATCCGTTGAGCAGCCATGAAGTGAACATCACCGGAACGCTCCACCTCCTCGACCAGGCCCGGAAGAACGGGATCCGCCGCTTCGTCCTGGCCGGATCTTCAAGCGTGTACGGAGACCAGCCGGAGCTGCCCAAGCGCGAGATGATGCCGCCGAATCCGCGCTCTCCCTACGCGCTCGGCAAGCTCGCGGCCGAGACCTACTGCGTCCTCTTTCGTGAGCTGTACGGCGTTCCGACCGTGGTCCTGCGGTACTTCAACGTCTTCGGTCCGCGGCAGAATCCCGATTCGCAGTACGCGGCTGTCATTCCGCTGTTCATCCGGGCGCTCCTTCAGAACGACGCTCCGCACATCTACGGCGACGGGGGCCAGACGCGCGATTTCACCTACATCGAGAACGTGGTCGAGGCGAATCTCCTCGCCTTCGAGGCCTCGGAAGAGAAGGTCGCAGGAAGCGTCTTCAACGTCGCGTGCGGAGACCGGACCTCGCTCCTCGACCTGCTGGCCATGCTCACCGCCATCATCGGCTGGAAGGGACGGCCTGTCTTCGAGGCGGCACGGGCCGGCGACGTGCGCGACTCGCAGGCGGCCGTCCAAGAGGCGGCGCGTTGCCTCGGTTTCCGGCCGAGGGTCGGGCTTCGCGAAGGGCTCGAGAACACGGTGGCGTGGTATCGGAGGAGCTTGAATGGTTGAGGAACGAACCGCGGATCGCTGGATCCACCCGGAAGCGGAAGTCGGCGAAGGCACGGAGATCGGGTACGGGGCCGTTTTGGAGCAAGGCGTTCGCGTCGGGCGGAACTGCCGGATCGGGCACCACGTCGTCTTACGGGCGGGAAGCCTCATCGGCGACGACGTGCGGATCGACGACTTCGTGGTGGTGGGGAAGTGGCCGCTTCGGGCGGTCAACAGCATCCTCAAGCCGACCCAGGAGCTGCCGCCCGCGCGGATCGAGGCCGGCTGCCTGCTCGGCACGGGCGTGGCGATCTACCGGGGCGCCGAGCTGGCGCAGAACGTCCTGGTCGCCGATCAGGCCACGGTGCGAGAGCGGGTCGCCGTGGGCGCGTTCACGATTGTCGGTCGCGGTGTGGTCATCGAGAACGACTGCCGCGTGGGCCGGTACTGCAAGCTCGAGACCGAGTGCTATATCACGGCCTACTCCACGCTGGAAGATCGGGTCTTCATCGCTCCGCAGGTCGCCACCTCGAACGATCGCTTCATCGGGCGGACCGAGGAGCGATTCGAGCACTTCAAGGGAGTCACGGTCCGAAAGGGAGGCCGGGTCGGCGTCGGCGCGGTCATCCTTCCCGGCCTCACGGTGGGGGAGGACGCGCTGATCGCGGCCGGGTCGGTCCTGACGCGGGATGCTCCGGCGGGCATGATCCTGCTGGGAAGCCCCGCCAAGGTGCTCCGTCCCGTGCCGGAGGAGCAGCTTCTCAAGAACCAGGGATGGCCGGAGTGACGAGAACCGGCCCGTTGCGCTCCGTCAGGAAAGGAGACTTCCGTGGCCAAGGTGCAGGTTCCCCTGCTCGACGTGAAAGCCCAGTTCGCCACGATCCGCGAGCCGCTTCTCCGGGCGGTTGAAGAGACCCTGGCCGGCGGCCAGTGGGTGCTCGGGCCCGCCGTTCGCGAGCTTGAAGAGGCGCTCGCGCGATTTTTGAAGCTTCCCCACGCGGTCGGAGTCGCATCGGGAACTGACGCGCTGCTCGTTTCGCTGCGGGCTTTGGACTGCGGACCCGGCGATGAGGTTCTGCTTCCCTCTTACACGTTCTTCGCCTCCGCGGGCGCGGTGTACAACGCCGG
Source organism: Candidatus Eiseniibacteriota bacterium (assembly GCA_963833505.1). Classification (GTDB taxonomy): domain Bacteria; phylum Eisenbacteria; class RBG-16-71-46; order CAIMUX01; family CAIMUX01; genus CAWHYG01. Next base: position 489,089 of record CAWHYG010000007.1, read on the forward strand.
CGCGCGGCCGGTCTTCCTCGACATCGAGGATTCGACCTACAACCTCGATCCGGTCCGACTGGAAGCCGCGCTGACGCCGCGGACCAAGGCGGTCATGCCGGTTCACCTGTTCGGACAGACGGCCGACATGGGGCCGATCCTGAAGTTCTGCCGCGCGCGCGGGATCGCGGTCATCGAGGACGCCGCCCAGGCGATCGGCGCCACCTGGCAGGGCACGCCGGTCGGCGGGATCGGGGATCTGGGTTGCTTTTCGTTCTATCCCTCCAAGAATCTCGGAGGGATGGGCGACGGCGGCCTGATCACCACGACGCGTGACGACCTCGCCGAGAAGGTCCGAACCCTCCGGGTGCACGGGGCGAGGACCACGTACTTTCACGATGAAGTCGGGTTCAACAGCCGGCTCGATTCGCTCCAGGCCGCGATCCTCAGGGTCAAGCTGGACCACCTGGAGGACTGGGCCCAGTTGCGGGCGGAGCACGCCCGCGTCTATACCGAGGCTTTCGCGAATCTCGCGGCCATCGCGCCCCCGCTGGAATCCGGACTCGGCCGGCACGTCTGGAACCAGTACGTGATCCGGGTGCGCCGGGGATCCCGCGACGCGCTGCAAGCGCATCTCGAAGGAAGAGGGGATCGGCACCGCGATCTACTATCCGCTGCCGCTTCACCTGCAGCCCTGCTTCCGCTCCCTCGGCTACCACGAGGGGGATCTGCCGCGCTCGGAGCTGGCGGCGAAGCAGACGCTGGCGCTGCCGGTCTATCCGGAGATGACGGAGGTGCAGCAGGCGGCGGTGATCGACGCGATAAAGGGGTGGGCTGGGCGGCAGTGAGCTTGGGCGGCGCAGCGCCGGACTTGGACTGGGTCACGGCTCCAGGAGGACCCTGCCTGTCCTCGATCTCGGCTATCCGGAGTCGCTTCCCGGATCTGCGCGTCTTTCCAGTCTCATCCGTGACGAGAAGGAAGTGGCGCCCTGAAGCGACGCGGGCGCCACGGTTCAGATATCCAACCTCAAGGGGAATCGCAACGAGCTGAAAGTGTGCGCGAGGACCGGGTCCGCTGGACCGACGTCGTTTCTGAAGACGTGTGAGCAAGACGTTGACGAGGGGCCGGCCAACGCGCGGAGACCGTGGCGCATGGCGTGCGACCCGCACCGCCAAACGCAGAGTCCTCCGTGCAAGTTGCACGGAACCCCGGGCCAGTCCTCATGGTCCCGGGAAATGAGTCGCGGCTCATCGTATAACTCCAACGCCCGCAAGGGGTAACTCCGACGCCCTTTCGCTGCGCCGCCGGCCGTTTGGCACGGAACTCGGATCACCGGAGGCATGCACGCCTCCACACCCGCGGGCGGCGGCTCGCGCGGATTTTCGGCGTCGATCGGGCGCCTGGTTGCTTTGTGCCTTTTCCTCGGGTTCGCGACGAACGCGGGGGCGGACCTGCCGGTCTTCTCCTCGCGCCTCCTCTCGCCGGATCCGGTGTGGCAGGCTCTTCAAGGTTCCCGCGCGGCCACGGCAGGCGACGTCACCGCGGGCCTCGGCAATCCCGCGGCCGGCGGTCTTCTTCCGGGCGGAGAGGTCACGGTCAGCCACCTGGCCTGGGCGAGCGGACTTTCCCGCGAATGGGTCGGCGCCGGACTTCCGCTGGCCGGCGGAGAGACGCTGATCGGCGATGCGGGCGTCCTGCACACGGCGGCTCTTCCCGCCTACGACGAGGAAGGCGCTTCCGTAGGCACGATCCAGCCGTCCGAGTGGACCGGCGGACTTTCGCTGGCCGTGCCCCTGGGCGGCGGTTGCCTGATTGGAGTCGGAGGCCGAGCCTTTCAATTGACGGATCCGACCAGACCGGTGACGGCGTTCGGCGCGTCCGCCGGCCTTCTGCTCGGTGAGGGATCGCGGCGCCTCGGGCTCGCGTTGACCGATCTCGGCCCGTCAGTCTCGAGCGGAGGCCAGAGCTATCCGCTTCCGACGCGCTGGCGCGCCGGCCTCGAACAGGGCTTCGGCGACGGACACGTGATCGCGATGACGGAGGCCGAGGGCGCCTCCGCCGGATCCGTAACGCCCCGGTTCGGAGTCGCCTTCGGCCCGACCCCGTGGCTGCGGATCCTGGGAGGCGTGTGCCTGGATCAATCGGCGGGGGAGCCGACGGAGTGGTCGGTGGGTCTGCACGTCGAGCAGAAGGGGATCGGTTTCTCCTACGCCTATCTTCCCGCCGGCGAGCTCGGCGCGACGCACCAGTTCGGGCTTTCGTTCCGCTTCGGCCGCAGTCCCGAGGCGCGCCGCTCCTCCAACGGTGATCCTGGTTCGGCGTCGGCCGGCGAATCGCATCGGCGTCCCGCTTCGCCGCCGGCGACCGAACCGGATCCAGGTCCGTCGGGAGCGACGGCAGACCCCTCATCCGTCTCAGCCTCCGCGCACTCTGCGCCCGCCGATTCCTCGTCGTTCGGATCCGTCTCGGCCTCCGCACATCGCTCACCGGCCGACGCCTCATCGTTCGGGTCCGCCTCGGCGTCCGCGCTCTCCGCGCCGGCCGATTCCTCGAGCGCGGCAATGGTCTGGAACGTCTGGGGAGGGCTCTATCGGGATGCGGCTTCCGCTCAGCCGGAGCTGGAGCTGTTCCAGAAGGCGGGCTGCTCCGATGCTCGTCTGGTGACGAAGGCCGGCAGCGGGGTCCGCGTGCTGGCGGACGCGTTCCCGACGCAGAAGGCCGCGGACGCGCTGGCGGATCGCTTGCGGCAACGCGCGTTGCTCGTGACCGTCGAGAGCCACAATCGCCCTCAATAGCCCCATGGATCGGTGATACTCTGTTCGGAGCCGGAAAGTCGCGCGGGCGCGGACTTGCGGCGTGAACCGGGTCAGACTCGGCGCGGATGAATCCGGCAGAGCGAGGCCGGTCCGGAGGGGTACCCTGAACCCGGCGGAATGCCCCGCAGCGACCGGCGACTGCGAGACCATCCGCAGCGGACGGGCGGCCAGCGACGGCGAGGTGATCCGCAACGGGCGGGCAGCCGGCGACGGCGAGGCGATCCGAAACCGGCCGCCGGCCCGATCGACAAAGTGCCCGCACCGCGGTCCAGGAGGGACGCAATGGCTCGAATTCTCATCACCGGCGGAGCCGGATTCATCGGCTCGCACGCGGCTTTCCAGTTCGCGAGCCAGGGATGGCAGGTCCGGATCCTGGACAATCTCTCCCGGGGAAAGCTGCTCCACAAAGAGGACCCGAACGCCGAGCACAACTGGAACCGCCTCTCGGCCATCCCGGGCATCGAGCGGATCCGGGGGGACGTCCGGGATGCCTCCACCATCGAGGCCGCGGTGGACGGCGCCGACGCCGTCCTGCACGCCGCGGCCCAGACCGCCGTCACCGTCTCGACCGACGACCCGGCCACCGATTTCGACACCAACGCCCTCGGAACCTTCCGCGTGCTCGACGCCGTCCGGCGCACCGGGAAGAAGGCCAGCGTCGTGTACTGCTCGACCAACAAGGTCTACGGCGACCGCGTGAATACGGTGCCGCTCCGTGAAGACCAGGATCGCCATGCCTTCGCCGGAGCGCACGAAAACGGCATCCCCGAGGAGTTCGGGACCGATCTCTGCGAGCACACGCCCTACGGTTGCTCCAAGCTCACCGGCGATCTCTACGTCCAGGATTTCGGGCATCTCTACGGTCTCAAGGTCGGCGTCTTTCGCATGTCCTGCATCTACGGCACCCATCAGTTCGGGATGGAGGATCAAGGCTGGGTCGCCTGGTTCGCCATCGCCGCGCTGCGGGGCGCGCCCTTGACCGTGTTCGGAGACGGCAAGCAGGTGCGGGACGTTCTCTGGGTCGAGGATCTGGTCCGCGCCTACCAGGCGTTCCTCGAGCGCGGCCCCCGGATCGGCGTGTACAACATGGGCGGCGGACCGGAATTCACGCTGTCACTTCGACAGCTCCTGGCTCGGCTGGAGAGCCGCCTGGGCCGCTCCGTGCCTTATGCGACCGGCCCCTGGCGCCCGAGCGACCAGAAGGTGTACGTGAGCGACATCCGGAAGGCCCGCCGTGAGCTGTCCTGGGAGCCGACAGTGTCGCCCAACGAGGGCGTCGATCGCCTCATCGCCTGGGTGAGGGAGAACGAGGGACTCTTCCGGCACCTCGGATCCTGAAGTCTCGGAGCCCTCCTCGACCGAACCGACGCATCCGGCCCGAACTCGCGGGATTCCGGGCTAAAGCACCCCCTTGCCGTTCTCGAAAACAGAATTGGGTGAAAACGCGCAGGGAGGATGCATGGCCGGAGCACGTCAAAACCAGGCCTGGACGGCGATCGCCCCGCGGCTCGATGAGCTCCGCGCGGTCTTGCCGGCATTGTCCGAGCTGCCGGAGGCGCGGGCGGAGAACGCCCCTGTCCTGCTCGGCGCGCTGGCCGACGCGGTCCTTGACCTGCGCCGCGGCAGCATCCGGGACCAGATCCAGCTCGCGAGCCTTCAGGAGATGGCGGAGTCCTTCCTGCGGGAACGGGGCTCGGACCAGGCGCTCGAAGACCTGACCCGCTACCTGCGGCCGGCGCTCGACTTCGAGGAGGTGCTGCTTCTCCGGCGGAAACCGGCCGGAGGCATCTGGACCGCCTTTCACGCAGGCCCGGACGCAGCGCTTCCGGTGCGGCTTGGACCGGTCGCGTGGAGCCCGGATTGGAACGCGCTGGCGCACGCGCGGGGGGGCGACCTGGTTTCGCTTTCCGGCGAGGACGAACCGTTTGCGGAAGGCGGGGAGGGCGAGGATCCACCCCGGAGTGACCCGCGCCGCTACCGCTTCGTGCTCGCTCTGGGCGGAGCGGACGCCGGCGACCTCGCGCCGGAGCGCTCCCTGCTCGGCTATCTCTGCCTCAACCCGGAACCCGCGGCGGCTTCCCGAGCGAACTGGGATCTCTCGGAGATCATCCTCCGCATCGAGGGGATCCTCGAGTCTTTGTGGCGCCGCGAAGAGAGGGAGAGCGAGGCGCGGCTCCGGCGCCAGCTTCTGGAAGCGATGGGCGACGGCCTCATCGCTCTCGACGCGGAAGGGACGATCCTCGAGCTGAACGAAGCGGCGGGAAGGCTCCTCGGTCTTGCGCCGGAAACCGCCCTCGGCCAACGCGTCGAGCTGGTGGACGAAAGCGCGCCCGCGTTTCGCGCCTGGCTCCGCAAGGCGCTCGCCCGCGGCGATGCGCCTCCGGCCCGGGAGTTTTCGATGCGGAGCGGCGGGCGGGCAGATCCAGCCCAGGAGATCCCCGTCAACGTCTCGGCCAGCGCGCTCCGCGACGAAGAGGGCCGGTTTTCGGGCCTCGTGGTCAACCTGACCGATCTCAGCTCGCTCCGCGCCATGGAGGAGGAGATCCGCCGCCTCGATCGGCTCGCGGCGCTCGGGCGGTTCGCGGCCGGCGTGGCGCACGAGATCCGGAATCCTCTGGCGGGGATCGGCGCCGGCGTGGAGTTCTTGGGCGGCCGTCTCGGACCGGACGCCCCGGAGCAGGAGGATCTCCGGTTCCTTCGTCACGAAACCCGCCGGCTCGACCGCATCGTCTCCGAGATGCTCGACTACACGCGGCCGCGGCCGCTCGATCGGCAGCCCATGGAAGCAGCCTCGCTGGTGGAGCGCGTTCGGCAGTCGCTCGGCCCGCTGCTTGAAGCAAAGCAGGTCGCCCTCGACGCCGAAGGTCCCGCGGGCCTCGTCTTCTGGGCCGATCCCGACCGACTGGAGCAGGTGCTTCTGAACCTGGTAAAGAACGCGGTCGAAGTGTCGCCCAGCCCGGGCGCGGTGCGGGTTCGCTGGGAGTTGCGTCCGGCCGGGCCGCGCCAGGCCACCGCGCGAGAGATCGCCAGCGAGATGTTCGAAGGGCGGGATCTGCGGCCCGCCGGGTCGCGCCAGGCCAACGCGAGAGTCATCGCCGGGGAGATGATCGCAGGGCGTGATCGGCGCAACGAAGAGACCAGCGTCTGCCCGCCGATCCGATTCCGCATCGAGGACTCCGGACCCGGCATGACTCCGGAAGTGCGTTCGCGCGCCTTCGAGCCCTTCTTCACGACCAAGGGAACAGGGACCGGGCTCGGGCTGGCCCTTTCGCACGCCATCGTCCAGCAGCACGGCGGGAGGCTCCTGCTCGAGAGCGCGCCCGGACGCGGCACGGTCGCCATCCTGGAGTTGCCGGAGGGCAGCCCGGAAAGGTGGGAAACAGATGCAGTCGTCCATTCTGATCGTTGACGATCAGGAATCGATCCGGCACTTCCTGGAGAAGGCGCTCCGCGAGGACGGACACGAGGTCCGATGCGCCGCGGATGGACGGCAGGCGCTGGCGCTGTTCGACGAGCAGGATCCCGATCTCGTCCTTCTGGACCTGCGGCTGCCGGACACGACCGGCCTCAAGCTTCTGACCCAGTTCCGGGAACGGGTGCTCGACCTGCCCGTCATCATGATGACGGCGTTCGCCGACGTGGAAACCGCGGTCCAGGCCATGAAGCAGGGCGCCTACGACTATCTGACCAAGCCGGTCAACCTCGAGCAGGTCCGGATGGTCTGCGTCAAGGCCCTCGAGACCGTGCGGACCGCGCGCGAGCTGGAGCATCATCGGCGGATCGAGCGCGACCGCTACGCGCAGCATTTCGTGCGCGGCATCTCCAGCCGGATCCAGGCCGTCTACGACGTGGTCGAGAAGGTCGCGGCCAGCGATTCCACCAGCGTGCTCATCACGGGGGAGAGCGGGACCGGGAAGCAGATCATTGCCAACCTGATCCACGCGCAGGGTCCGCGGGAGAGCAAGCCGTTTCTCGAGATCAACTGCGCGGCCATCCCCAAGGAGCTGCTCGAAAGCGAGCTGTTCGGCCACGAAAAGGGAGCTTTCACCGACGCCCGCACCCAGAAGCAGGGCCTGCTCGAGCTGGCCAGCGGGGGCAGCCTCTTCCTGGACGAGGTCGGGGAGATGAGCCTGAACCTGCAGGTCAAGGTGCTGAAGGTGCTCGAGAACCTGACCTTCCGGAGAGTCGGCGGCACTCGCGACATCCGGGTCAACGTGCGGATCATCAGCGCCACGAACCAGGATCTCGAAACCATGCTGCACCAGGGGACCTTCCGCGAGGATCTGTATTACCGCCTCATGGTCGTTCCGATCCACATGCCGGCGCTGCGGGAAAGGCGGGAAGACATCCCCTTGCTCGCCCGGCACTACGTGGAGCACTTCGCCCGGCTCTTCTCGAAGAGGTTCCGCCGGATCTCGGCCGAAGCGGAGCAGAGGCTCGGCGAGTATCCCTGGCCGGGGAACATCCGCGAACTCAGAAACGTGATCGAGCGGACGGTGCTGCTCGAGGATGGGGAAGTGGTCGAGGCGGCGCAGCTTCGCCTGGGCGCGCCCTCGAGCGGCGGACACGCGGAGTCCCTGCTCGAGACCTTGCACCGCATCCTGGTCGAGGGCATCGTCGATCCGGAGGGGATTCCCTTCGAAGACCTGCTCGCGCGCGTCGAGCGCGGCCTGATTCTCCGGGCTTCAGAGGCGTCCGGCTGGAATCAAAGCCGGTCGGCGGAGCTTCTGCACGTGAAGCGCGACAAGCTGCGCTACCGGATGCGGGTGCACGAGCTCGCGGCGGATACGATTCCGTGATGCCCGGGCGCCCCGGGTCGTTGCCGCGGCGGGCCGGTGGAGCCGGCATGCGGCGAGTGCCCCTCTTCCGGGCCTCCACGAACGAACCCGCGAGTGTCGCTGGATCCAGTCTACTCCGGAGGGGCCTACAGCTCGCCGCCGTCTGACGCGCTCAGCGTCGCGGTCGCTTGCGGGCCGCCACCAGGAGCTGATCCGATTCACGCAGCGGCTCGTCTCCCAGCGTGGCGCGCAACGACGCCAACCGATCCATCCAATGCCCGCGCCGCCCCGAGCGGTCCGCGAAGTCGGCGAAGTCGGCGAAGAACTCGTCGAACGACGACGGACGGTCGCTCCGGAAGATCTCGCGCTCCTCGATCGTGCCCAGGGACTCCACCGCGGCGCAGAGTTCCGCGACCCGGAGATGCTCGAAGTGCGAATACCCGACCTCGTGCTGCAGTTCCAGAAACAGCCGTTGGGCTTGGACCGCGCGACGGTGGCCGGGCGTGCGGTCGCAGTCGAACGGCTCGCTGATCAGGACCGGGCCGGCGGAAACCCGGAACAGCTCCGCCAACGCCTGCCGCCACTCCGCGATGTGGTGCAGCGCGTTCTGTTCCCAGACCACCGGAAAGCTCGCGGTCCGGAATCCGAGCCTGCGGCCGTCCATACGACAGAAGTCGATGGCGGCGCTGCGGGAGCTTCCCCGGACGCATGACCCGAGGCTTGCGATCGGATCCACCGCCACGATGCGCGCGCAGGATCCGGCCAGCGAGGCGGTGAACCGGCCGCAACCGCAGCCCAGGTCCAGCCCGAGTTCAGCGCCCAGGCGGGAAAGCCATCCGGTCATGACGACGTCCGCGGTCCTGCTCATGCCGGTTCGCCTCCCCAAAGCCGATCGAGGAACGGGAATCTTCATCGCCCAGACATTCTATCCGAACAAAATGCCCAGGAAGGGCAGATTCGGGGCGCCCCGGTCGGACCGGGTCCGGCAGGTTGCCGGGTGCGCGGTCCCGACCCTATACTCGGCGAAGGGAAGGGAGAGACAGCACCGCCATGGAGGGAACGCGCCACCAAGCAACCCCGGGGAGATCGCAATGCACCCCGGGCTCCGCCAATGGACCGCAACGGGGCCAGGGCCGGTTCGCGCGCCGGGCCTGTGGCCGGGACCCGAGCCGGTTCCCACGCCCCGGCATCTGGAGCGCGGTCGCAAGCCTTGCCGGCGGATCCGTCCCGCGCATCGCCGCTGTCGCCGCGCTGGCCTGGATCCTCTCCGGATGCGCCTATTCCTTCACCGGCACGAGCATCCCGAGCTACATCAAGACGATCGCGGTTCCCACCTTCGACAACCAGACCCTTCAGCCCGGCTTGGACCAGGAAGTGACCACCGGGGTCATCGACCGGTTCATCAAAGATGGACGGCTCAAGATCGCGCCCGACAAGACGGCCAATTGCCGGCTCGTGGGCCGCGTTCTCAAGTACGAGAACAAGGTCAACAACTACAACGCCGACCAGACGCCGCAGGACTACATCGTCGTTCTGACCGTGGGGATCGTCCTCCGGGACCAGGTCAAGAACCGGGATCTGTGGAAGGACGACGCCATGGTCAAGACCGCCGTCTACACGCCGGGAGGTCAGCCCGGCACGCAAGGGGGCGTGGCGGGCGAAGACCAGGCACGAGCTCAGGCGATCAGCGACCTCTCAGGTGATCTCGTGTCTCGGACGCTGGAGCAGTGGTGATGGCCCTCCGTTACGCGGATGGTCTCCGCCGCCTCGAGTCCCAGGGGCCCGAGGGCGCCTGGTTCCTTTGCGGTCCCGAGACCCTGCTGAGAGACCAGAATGCTTGCGCGGATCAAGGCGGCCTGGTTCTCCGATCCGGCTCAGGCGCGGCTCGGCCACGATCGCTTCTACGCCGGCGAATCTTCGCTCTCCCAGGTCTCGTCGGCCCTGGCCGGCGGCGGGCTTTTCAGCGGCCGCCGCCTCGTGACCTTCGCCGACGCCGAGCGGGCCGGGCGCGCAGGCGCGGCCGATCGTCGCGAGCTGGTGGAGCTGTTGCAGAGAAACCTCGGCGGAACTGTCTTCGCGGCCATGACCGACCTTCCGTTGCGCGAGGTGGAACGCAAGAACGAGCTCTGCCGCGCCCTGCTCGGAGCCTGCGTGGTCGTGGATCTGGCCCGGCCGACTCCGGCGGAAGCGATGCGCTGGCTCTTGGAAGAGTGCCGGAGGCGCGGGATCGGACTCGAAGCGGAAGCCGGAGCCTACCTGATGTCGCGCATCGGGCCCGATCTCCAGGAGCTGTCCCGCGAGCTGGAAAAGCTCGAGCTGACCTCCCGTCCGGGGGAGAAGATCGGCGAGGCGGAGATCCGGGAGATGGTCCGGCGCGGCCAGCTCGGAAACGGATGGGAGCTTTGCGAGGCCGTTCTCGGAAACCGGACCGTCGCCGCCCTCCGGCTTTGGGATGCCGTGCAAAATACGGAGCCGGTCCTCCGGACGCAGTGGCTGTTGCAACGACAGGCTCGGACGCGCCTGCTCCGCTCCTCCGGGACGGCCGAGGAAGATCGGTTGGGCCGGATCGTCCTTGCCAGCTATGATCTGGAACGCGGGATCAAGACCGGGCGCATCCCGGCCGGCCACGACGGCACCGCACTCGAATTGCTGGTGGCCTCCTTGGGCGCGGGACGGACCCGCACCAAGGGAGGCGCGCGAACCCACGATTGAGGAGGCTTTCATGTCCCTGGCCCCTGCCACGACGGATTCCACCTTCCGGAAGGACGTCTTGGAGAGCGATCTCCCGGTTCTGGTCGACTTCTGGGCCGACTGGTGCGGGCCCTGCCGGATGCTGGCTCCGACCATCGACCAGATCTCGACGGAGCTGACCGGGAAGCTCCGGGTCTTCAAGATGGACGTGGATTCGAATCCGGCGACGGCCACGAGCTTTGGCGTCCAGGCCATCCCGACCCTGATCCTGTTCGCGGGCGGCCAGCCGCGCGCGCAGATCGTCGGCGTGAAGGGCAAGGGCACCCTTCTCGAGGAGATCCAGAAGGCCGTCGGAGTCGCGCCGTGAGGGGTAGGCCGATCCTGCACCGGCCGGAGTATCCACGGCTCCTTCTCGGGCCGGCGGTTCCACTTCCATCGTCCGACTCCGGGCTGCGCCGCCCGGTGACCAGGGGCGAGCCGACGCTGAGCGCCCATCCGTTTCCACCGCCGTCGTCTGCCTCCAAGCTGCGCCGCCTGGTGACGAGGGGCGGGCCGAGCCTGTGCGCGCTCGTGGGGCTGACCCTGCTGGCCCATCCGGCCCGCTCTGCCCCGACCTCTGGCTCGCTCGGTTCGGGGCACGCCGGAGGCTCGACCGCGGCGCCATCCGAGCGGATCCACTGGGCCTCGTCGTTCGACAACGCCATGCAGCAGGCGCGGGCCGAGCAGAAGTTCGTCATGGTCGACTTCTTCACGAGCTGGTGCGGCTGGTGCCGGGTTCTCGACGCGCAGACCTACCCCGACTCGGGCGTGGCCGCGCTCGCGGCCAGGATGGTCTCCGTCAAGGTGAACGCGGAGCTTCAGCCCAACATTGCCGGGGAGTACGGCGTGCACGCCTATCCTACGATCGTCTTCCTCAACCCGGATGGAACCACCCGGACGAAGATCGAGGGGTTCCGGCCCCCTGATGGTTTCATCCCGATCCAGGAGGACGTCCTCCGGACCGACAGCGAGCTTTTCGCTCTTTCCCGGGAGATTCTGGACCAGCCCAAGGATCGGAGCCTCCGTTTGAGCCTGGCCCGGACTTTCGCGCTGGCGGGGAAGTTCCCGGAAGCGGCCGTCCAAATGGACACCTTGCTCATGCTCGACCCGGGACCGAAGGACGACCCGGCGGCTCTCGACCTCGAGCGCCTCGTCTATCGGGTGCGAGCCGGAGCGGGGGAGGATACGCGCAAGGACCTCGAGAAGTGGGTCAAGAAACAGAGGAAGCACGCCCGCCGGTTCGAGGCGATGTATTTCCTGGCCCGGGCGAATGAGCAGGCGGGGGAGTCGAAGGACGCCCGGAAGCTGTACGAGGAGATCGTCTCGAAGGACCCCGGATCCTGGTTCGCCGACGCCTCCCGGGAGAAGCTGGCCAAGAGCTGACGGGCCGGCGCGGTGATCTGCTGGGCCGGCGCCAGGCGACCCGGCCACAAACAAGACAGGTCACCGGTCAGCCCGGGCGGCAACCCGGCGGGGATTCTTAACGACTTCAGGCCCCAAGGGCACGAAGCCGGGGGCCTGAATCTGCCGGACGGCCGGCGTCATGGAGGGGACGAATCCGGGATGCCGTGCTCAGGATCGACCGACGGAACTCCCTCAAATGCTGTTCAAGCCCGCGTACCCCGAGACAGCACACGCACACCCCAGAACGTCCCCGGCTCAAAGGCGGCTCAACGTTGCCAAACCCGCTTCGAACGAACCGCGCCGCCTTCGATCGAGAACTTCGCAAGGGATGTGCCGAACGCGGCGGCATCTTCGCGGACATCGGCACCGCGAGCCGGCGCCCTCGATTCCGGATTCACTACGCTCCGAAATGCGCTGAACAATATGGGCTTCGCTCGCCGGGTTCGAAGGGTTCGGTCATGGGGAAACTCTGGGCGGCCCGGATCGGAAGGGGAAGTTGACGGTCAGAGAGGGGAGGTTCCTGATGGCGTGTTGCAATCGGACCGGGACGGCCGGGCGGACTGCATGTGATGGTTTACATAATATGTCTTACGGGGCGAACTGGAGGGGGAGCCAGGCCTGGCTGATCCGCGCCGCAACCGTGGCTTCTCTCGTCTCCTGCGCGGCTCTTGCCGCGAATCTCGCCGGGCTCCTGGACGCCGGCCCCGCTCAAGGTGCGGCGACAACCGGCGTCCAGGCCGCCCCGGCGCCGGCGCTGCCCGGCACCGACCCGGCCGTCCTCTGGGGCTATCTCCAGAACGGCAGCGGCTACCTGGTCATCCCCGAGCATGCCGCACCTTTCATCGCCTCGACCGCCATCGTCCACGCGGGCTCCGGAGCCGAGGACTGGTCCACCCAGGGCGCGTCGCATTTCCTCGAGCACCTGCTGTTCAACGGCACCGAACGGCGCACCCAGGAGCAGATCTACGACCAGACCGACCTCCTCGGGGCCTACAACAACGCGACCACCAGCGGAACCCACGTGGCCTACATCATGGCCGCGCCGCGGGATCAGTTCTGGGGCGCCTTCGACATCCAGCAGGACATGCTGTTCCACTCGACGCTGCCGCCGGACAAGGTCGAGAAGGAGCGCGGGATCATCCTCGAAGAGCTGCGCAAGGACGACGACGACCAGTCCTACGACGTCGAGCGCGTGCTGGACCTTGACTTGTTCGGCCCGCAAGGATATGGACTGCCGACGCTTGGCTCGGAAACCTCCATCAAGTCGCTGACCCGGGACCAGATCCTTGGTTTCTACAAGGGGTTCTACAATCCGAACCGGGTCACCTTCGTGCTGCTGGGCGACCTCGATCCGCAAGCGGCGGTCGATTCCCTGAACGCGAGGGTCGGGATCCTGCCGGCCGGCGTCTCGCGTCCGCTGCCCGCCCTCACGATCGATCGGAGCGCCCCGCGACTTCGCTTCCACGAGCTTTCGACCTCGGGGGCGATCCTCCGTTGGGCCTGGGTTCTCGATGATCCAAGAAGCGATGGCTTCGAGGTGTTACGCGCCAGATTTGAAGTGATGTGTCAAGGGGACGACTCGCCGCTCGGCCGGAGATGCCTGAACCGGTGGAAGGGGCGGATCGATTCCTACTCCGCGGATCTGGCCGAGTATCCCGGGTTCAGCGTGGCCTCCGTCCGGATCGACCTGAGCGATCCGGCAGCGGTCTCGGAAGTCCTGGACGGGTTCCCGCAGCTCCTCGCCGAAGCCAGGGCGGAGCCGTCCGCCGAGGATCGCGTCGAGGCCTGGAAGATCCAGGAGACGACGGGAGAGCTGTACCTCCGGGAGAAGCCCCACTATTACGGGATCATGCGGGGCGATCTGATCGCGGCCCGGGGCCTGGCCGGGGCGGCCGGCTACCTGCCGGGGATCGAGGCGGTCACACCGGCCCGAGTGGCAGCCCTCGCTCCCCCGCTCGCCTGGCCGGCGGATCGGATCTCGGTGCTGACTTCCGCCCAGGCTGCCGCGGCGCCGGCCGCCGCCGGGCGCTCCTACCAGGAATGGGATCTCGCCAACGGCGCGCGCGTGGCGGCGCTTTCGAGCCCGGAGAGCCCGGTGCTGGCCATCCACCTCTTCATCCGCGAGCGGTCGAATCGCGAGCCGGCGGGGCGGGCCGGAATCGCCGAGCTGATGCAGAACCTGATCGGCAAGGGCACGACCGATCATCCCGAGGATCAGATGGGGCTGGCACTCTCGAGGATCGGCGCCGATCTCAAGACCGCGGATGATCCGAGCATCCCCTACGACGATTTCTACACGGTGCCGGAGTTCAGCTTCGTCCGCCTCCAGACGCTGGATCGGTACGCCCCCGAGGGCTTCGGCCTCCTGGCCGACATGCTGGGGCACCCGGTGTTCATGGACCGGGACTTCCAGGAAGCCAAGGGCTCGGCGCTCGGGCGGGCGGCCCGTTCGGGCGGATCGAGCCGCGCCGTCGCCTCGCGCCGGCTGGCCGCCTGGCTCGACCCGAAGAGCGGAGGCGGAGACGTCTATGGAACGGCCGCCACGCTCACTCCGATCACCCTCGAGGACGTGCGGACCTTCGCCCATGCCTATCTCGATCCGCGGGCCTTCCTGTTCGTGATCGCGACCAGCCTGCCGCTCGATTCGCTCCGCGCGCTGACTTCGGCGACGCTGGGAAGGATCCCGGTGCCCGAGGGAGCGGCACCTGTGCCTCCCCTGCCGGCCGCCGCATCGGCCGTGTCCTCCTTGCCGGTCGCCGGTGCCGCCTCCGTGTCTCCCCCGCGGGTCCCTGGATCGGCGCCCTCCCCTGCCGTCGGCGAGATCTCCGCGCCGGCCATCCGGGAGCGGATCCAGGGCCTGCTGGCCGATCCCGGTCAAGGAGCGCTCTGGACGCGCTATTTCCCGTCGCTCGGCGGGCAGCAGTCCTCCGGGAAGGGCGCGGCGGGCGGCCATGACGACCTGGCTCTCCTGGCCGACTCCGTCGGCAGTCCACAGGCTCACGTGGCCGTCTGCCGCGTGTTCCAGGCGCCGGACTCGCTCGAGCCGGCATTGACCCTGGCGAACGGCATCCTGTCAGACCGGCTGTCCTTCGATCTCCGGGAAAAGAAGGGCCTGGCCTACTCGATCGGAGCCAACCTGGATCGAGGCGGGCCGAACACCTGGATCTGGACGGAAGCGGCCGGCACGGGACCGGCCAACCTGACGACGATGCTGCGGGGCTTCCTGGACGAGCCGAAGAACGTCGTGTCGAGTCCGCCGGAGTCCCTGGAAGTGGCCAAGACCGCGGCCCGGATCTACGGGCGAGGCATCATGCGCCGCGCGGCCCGGATCGGCTGGGCCTACTATGCCGGGCTGGCGATCCTGGACGGACGGGATCCGCGCGCGATCGAGGAGCGGTCGGCCGCGCTCCGGAACGTGTCCCGGCGGCAGGTGCTGGAGGTGCTGGCGCGCTACTGGAAGGAAGGGCCGGCGATCGCGGTCGTGGCGCGGTGAGGTTGCCAGTCGTCGTGCTGGCTCGCAGTTCCGAGGCCGGGCGCACAGCGACCGCGTCCTTGAACGCGAGTTCCGGCGCACCCCGGCTAATGCCCCGCGGAAGCCTCCTGGAGGAGAATCCGGGCTTCCGCCGGGGCCGGCCCGCTCGATCCGGCGGCCGCCTGCCCATAGGCTTTCAAGGCTTCGGCGGTGTTTCCGGCCTGGGCATAGGCTCGGCCGGCCTGCAGCCAGTCATCCGCACTGAGGGAATTGTTCGGCACCGCCGCTGCCGTCGCGTATTCGGCCGCACCGTCCGCGAACTTCTGCTCGGTGACCAGGGCTCCGCCGAGCCCGCGGTGCGCGGCCGCCAACTGCAGCGGATCCGTCGGATGGCGGTCCAGAAACGCCCGGAAGCCTTTCTCCGCCTCGGCCGCGTTGCCGCTGGAGAGGTTGGCGTTGGCCTCGAAAAGCAGGGCCGGGCGTGCGGCGTGCGTCGAGCCGTACTCCTGGGCGACCTTCTGGAAGCCGGAGGCGGCGTGGGTGAAATCGCCGGCCAGGTACTGCGTCTGCGCCTCGTACATGGCCAAGCTGGCCTGGCGTTCGGCCTTGGTCCGGCTGTGCACGATCAAAAACGCCGCCAGGGCAACAACGACCACGGCCCCGACGACTGCGCCGATGATGCGGAGGTGGTGCTTGAGGTAATCCGCCGCCTCGACCGCCGCGACCGCGACCTTGTCCTGCTTCAGCTCCTGTTTGCTCAGATGTTTCGCAACCACGCCACTCCCCCTGGTCCATCAATGATCTGGACAGCTTCAAGAAATGCAAGCCTATCGCGAGGGCTTGGGGCAAGTCAACCCGAGTCAAGCGGCACCCGCGGCCCCGCGCGCCCCGCGGGAAGCGCGGTCCACCGGCACCCTCTGCCAGCACCGTCTGCCGGCGACGCCGTCCGGCAGGCGCCGGGATCCGGCCCCCGACGCCGGACCCCGCTCGTCACCCCACCGGCGGGTCGGTCGGCCGCGCCGCCCGTCGCCCGAGTAGCAACCGCTTCCGGCGGTGGGGCATGTGATAACGGCGGAGAGACGCCCGACGCTGCCCGAGCCCGCCGCCGCCAGCCCGTTCACGCCGGGATCTCCTCCGGAGCCCGCCGCGCAAACTCCGCCCGATCGGCCATCCCCTGCCGGTCCAGGATGCGCAAGACCACGTCCTGGGCCAGACGCAGGGTGCCGCTGATGACCCGATCAGCGGGATAGAGCTGGGTGGGCTCGATCAGGTAGCACGAATCCCACGGGGTTTCGAAGGAAGGAACCACCTCCGAGAAGTGCGTGTGGCAGATGGGCTGCGCGAAGGGAGCCCGGAACACGCGGTATCCTTCCACCCACTCGCGCGTCAGCCGCGGTTGCACGAACTGAAGCGCCTCGACGTACTCATCGAACAACTGCTCGTCCGAATAGGAATAGCGCGGTCGCGTCTGCTCGAGGTAGAACGGCACGTAGAGAATGCTCCGGCCCTGATAGGCCTCGCGCCCGTAGAGGTTGCTGTATTCGATCACGCCGTTGAAGCTGATCCTCCGGTCGTTGATGTTCAGCCAGAAGTTGGGCGTCAGCGCCTCCCGCAACCGCAGGATCATGCAGACGACCCCGATGAACCGGATCGATTCGAGGCGGGTCCGGTAGGCGAGTTCATCGCGCGGCATCAGGCGGCAGAAAACGGGCAGAGGCAGAGCGCAGATGACGTAGTCGAAGGGCAAGACTCCGTTCTCAGGCGCCCGGCTGGTCGCAACAGCGGCGGCGGTTGAGCCATCGGAATCGGCGGATCCGCCGGCATTGGAGTCGCGAAACGCGGAAGAGCGGGCGGCGCCTGCGCCATCCGCCGCGGCTTCGATCGCTTCCGCAGCCCGCGGATCGAGCACGAGGCCGCGACACTTCCCCTGCTCGGTCCAGAGGCCCTGAGCCGGGGCGTTGCGATGCACGCGGGCGCCCGCCTGAACCGCCTGGCACTCGAGCGTGCGGATCAGCGTGTCCGATCCGCCCACGAGGTGCCCGAACTCCTGGCGATGGAGCACCGACCGGCGCGAGGTCGCCACGCGGTGGATCCGGTGCCACATCCAGGCGGCGGAGACCTGCTCGTGGTACTGATCGAACTTGACCCGCAAGAGCGGATCCCAGATGACGGAGTAGGCGCGCTCTCCCAGCCGCTCGATCAGCCACCGTTTGGCCGGGCGATCCTCGAGGCGCGGCCAGCTCGTGAACTGCCGCGAATGCAGGACGTTGAGCCCGAACCGGGCCTTGTCCAGCAGCGTGAGCGGGCGGAACCGCAGCAGATCCATCGCCGTGCCGAACTTGTAGGCGCGCCCTTCGTGGAAGAAGCCGGTGCGGGTCGGCTTCCAGAGCAGCTTGTCCCCGAGTCCCAGACGGCGGCAGGTGTCGATCAGGGTGACGTCGTTCCGGCAGATGAAATGATAGAAGCGTTCGATCCGGATGCCGTCGAAATCGAACGCGCTGGCCAGCCCTCCCAGCTCGGAGCCGCCCTCGAACAGATCGACGCTGAAACCGAGGCGGCTCAGCTCCCATGCCGCCATGAGCCCGGCCACTCCCCCGCCGACGATGCCGACCCGTTTCACCGGAAGCACCCACCGACGATGCCGGACCGTTTCACCGGAAGCACTCGCCCACGATGCCGACGCGCTTCACCGGAAGACCTCCGGCCGGATTGGATCCGGCCCGGCGCAATCTCGGCCTGATCGGCGGGAAAGCCACTGGTCTCCGTAAGGGCTCTCGCGGATCGCGGCGTCGCGCAGGCGGGTTCCCCGCCCGAGGTAGTACCAGATCAAGTACCAGATCCTGGCGCCCAAGCAGAGTGGCTGCAGGATCGGGCTCTCGAAGATGAGGCGACGGGCGACGGTCGAGCGCAGACGCGTCTCGATCCAGGAGACGGCGTTGTGGCGCGCGGGAGTGAAGGCGAAACGCGGCAGCGAAGTCCGCGTTTCACCCCGGCCGTCGACCACGCGGATTCTCGACCGATCGTGAACGCCGATTCCGGCCGCGGCGCACAGCTCCAGATGACGGATGCGAAATCGCTCCAGCCCCATGATCTCGGCCGAGACGGTGTCGACCGCCACCGGATCCAGCCCGGCCATCACGAGGTTGCAGATCTTCGGGCGCCCCGACTTGGGGCCGTTGCCCTCGAGCGCCACGGTGCCGTCGAGCACGGTGAGCGCCGGACGGAGCACGGCAGCCAGATCGCGCAACACCTCGTTCACCACCGGATGGTAGTTGTGCCGGAAGGTGGGCAGGCAGCCCCACTGGTTCTTGATCGCGCCGGACAGCACGGTCTTGTTGTGCGTCTTCAGGACCGGCACGGTGACGAGGAGGGTCCGGGTCAGGACCTCCGGCAGGTCCAGCGCAGGGATCTGCAGCGGATTCGGCACCTCGACCCGGCGGAACGGGCTGCGGCTCAGATTCACCCAGGTGAGGTCGTAGCGGGCGCAGACTTCATCCATGCGGGTCTGGCGGAACGACTTCTCGCAGTTCACCAGCACCTGATCGGCTTCGACGAGATAGATCCGGCCGGCGCGCGGGCGCAGAAGGCGCACCACCGCATCCACGACCAGAGGAGACGTGACCGCTCCGGGCAGGAACAGGTCCCACCCGAGGTTCGGCTTCAGCGCGATGTCGGCGCCTTCGGGAATCGCGTCCCGCCAGTGGACGGCCTCCATCGCCTGCTCCACTGCAGCCGTCACGTCCGAACCGGTCTCGACGACCGCCACGACCGCGGCGTCTCCGGCGATCCTCTTTGCCAAGCGGATCTCCCCTAGACCGCATTATTCATGATCGCCCGTCGCGAGGCACCGGAGATGCCCGTCAGGACAAGGCGCGCGCAGCCCGCAGATGCAGGCATACTCCCTGCAGTATGTCGAGGAGTGAGGGCAAGCGCAACGCAGTCATGGCGGGCAGATCCGCTGCCGCAGCAGGGGGTTCATGAATAATGTGGGCTAGCCTCAACCTCCTTCGAGGTCAGTCGCTCAGGAACCCGCGACAGGCGCCGGAACCCGGCCACCTCGCCTGGCGCGCGAGGGCGCGCACCGGGAACAGAGGAATCCGCCTTCCGTCGGGCTCATCTCGCGCTGCGTCAGGTTCGCGCAGCGCGCGCAGGCAGGATCGACGAAGGCCCGGCTCTCCTCGTCCCAGAAAACCAGCGATTCGACGGCTTTCCCCTTCTTCCGGCCGGCTCGGGCCGCGGCCGGGTCGGACACGGGAAAAGCCAGACGCGGCACCTGGACGGCGGCCACGGCGGACAGCCGGATGTCGAGATGCGGCCGCCAGTACTGCTGCGCCTCCTCCACCCGCCGTTTCCAGTCGAGCTGGAGGAGCCGGATCCGTTCTTCTCGCCCCCCGGCCGGGAGCACCCAGCGCCGGCCGGCGTTGCGGGTCTCCTCGATGAGTTGGGTGTAGTACGCCTTGATGTTCTCCGTCTCGTGCAGCATGTGCTCTTCGGCATCGCGGCGAATCTTGGTCAGCCGCTTGCGAAGCCTCTTTTCCAGCAGGTGCAGGGACATGCGCACGATCTCGATCGGCATGGGGTAGGCCGGTTGCGGTTTCCGATCGGGCGCCGGCTCGGATTCGAGGCCCTCCCAGTAATCGACCAGCTCGGGCATCTGCGGCAACGCCAGGTGCGAGACGCTGTCGACGGCGATGATCTCGAGCTCGTCCGGAAGCTCCTCGTGGGAGTACTCGATGCGGAAGAGGGCGAAGTAGATCGGCGTGTAGGTTCGGATGGGCGGGCCGACCCGCACGGTCGGAGACGGAAAATGGAAGTGCGAGTCCGGAGGGGGCACCTTCCTGGCCGAGGGACCGGGCTTCACGAACCGTTCGCCCGCGCGTCCGGTCTCCAGCGCCAGCTCGAGGATGCGGTCGAAGATCGGGTTGCCCACGGTGCCGAGCTCGGAACGGGGATCCTCCGCCAGACCCTTCAGGTTGAAGGCGAGAACGCGCTCTTGCGCCCCGATGGCCGCGGCCAGCCGCTTGGGCGGGCGCACGACCATGAGATCCTCGCCGCGCCGTTCCGTTTCGACCCCCTGGAAGGCGAGAAAGTCCTCGAGGAATCCTCTTAGCTGACGCGTTTTCACGCCGCTCCCTCCTCTTCCTTGACCGGCCCCAGCGAGGTGTGCAACCGGGAGAAGATCGATTCGTCGAACTCCTTCACCCGCTCGTGCCGTTTCCGCGCCAGCAGCAGGTCTTCTCCCAGCCGCTCGAACGCTTCCTTCCGCTGGCGGGCGTCGCGGTAGCCGGCCCAGATGCGGAAGACCTCGCTTTCGAAGCTCTCGCGGTCGCTCCAGTGCCCGAGCACCATGTCC
Organism: Candidatus Eiseniibacteriota bacterium; assembly: GCA_963833505.1. Classification (GTDB taxonomy): domain Bacteria; phylum Eisenbacteria; class RBG-16-71-46; order CAIMUX01; family CAIMUX01; genus CAWHYG01. The sequence goes on from CAWHYG010000007.1 coordinate 509,622, forward strand.
ATCTCCCCCACCACCAGCTCGAACATGGCGATCTTGCGGTGGAGGATGGCGAGCACGTGGTCTTCGACCGTGTCGCGCGTCGTGAAATTGTAGATGCGGGTGTCGCGGGTCTGCCCGAGCCGATGGACGCGGCCGATGCGCTGCTCGATCCGCATCGGGTTCCAGGGCAGATCGTAGTTCACCACCACGCGGCAGAATTGGAGGTTTCGTCCTTCTCCGCCCGCTTCCGTGCTGATGAGGATCTGCCGATTTCCCCGGAATTCCTCGACCGCGCGGTCTTTTTCATGCGATTGCAGGCTGCCGTGGAAGAGCGCGGGATCGTACCCGTCCCCGCGCAGCAGTTGATCCAGGAACTCGAGCGTCCGCCGGAACTGGGTGAAGACGATGACCTTGTCGTCGCCCAGCTCCTTGATGAGATTGCGCAGCCCCTCCGCCTTGGCCTGCACCGTGATCTCGCGCCCGAGATGCGCCAGGCGCCCGAGCTTCTTCCCGTAGGGCGTGCCGGCGAAGATCCGCTTGCTCCGCTCCAGGGTCTTGACCGCCGCCCAGGCCGACGAGCCCATCTCCTTCTGCAGCACCAGCAGCAGGAAGTGCCAGCGCGGAAATTCCTTCGGTTCGCTCTCCTCGACCACCTCCCGGACGAAGTCGCTGACTCCGTCGTAGAGGCGCCGCTCTTCCCGGCTCATCTCGAACGGGACGATGAAGACCTCCCGCTTGGGAAACACGAGCGAGGTCGAGCTGCGGCTGGTCCGGACCATGACGTTGGAAAGCGTGCGCGCCAGCACCTGCGTGTTCTTGGGCAGGCGCTTGTCCCCGCGGACCATGTACTCCTTGCGGAAGGACCGGTAGGTGCCAAGCAGGCCCGGCTTCAGGAGCGTCACCAGGTTGTACAGCTCCCTGAGGTCGTTCTGCACCGGCGTGGCGGTCAGGAGGAGCAGATACTTCAGGCTCAGCGCGTCGACGAACTTCCAGCCCTGCGTGAGATGGTTGCGGAGCCGATGCGCTTCGTCCACCACCAGGAGGTCGAATCCGGCCGCGCCGATCTCGTCGCGGTTCTTTTCCGTCTTCGCGGTGTCGATCGAGGCGATCAAGAACGGCACTTCTCCCCAGCCCTGGCCGCGGGCGCGGATTTCGAACGGAAGATCGAACTTGTGCTTCAGCTCTTCCCGCCATTGCGACATGAGCGAGACCGGCGTCAGGACCAGAGCCCGCCGCACCAGACCGCGCAGGATGTACTCCTTGAGGATGAGCCCGGCCTCGATGGTCTTGCCGAGCCCGACCTCGTCGGCGAGGATGGCGCGCCCGCGCATCCCGCGCAGCACGCGCAGGCAGGCCTGGATCTGGAACTCATAGCGCTGGATGTCCCGCACGGCGGACAGAGCCAGAAGACTCTCGAAGCCCCGCGTCAGCGACAGGCGTTCGGCGTGGAGATGGAAGAGAAACGCCACTCCCGAGTCCTTGTCCGGATGCTTGACCTTGAGAAGCTCCTCGACCGAGTTGAGGTCCAGCTCCATGAACTCGGGGTCGCTGAATCGGAACAGGGGCTCGGCATCGGGCTTCTCGGCCCCTTCCGTCTCAACAAGCCCGGTTTCGACCGCGGCCTGAGCCGTGGCTTCATCCGAAGCGGCTGAGGCCGCCGAAGCGACTCGACCTGCCGGAATTGCCGCAGTGGCCCGGCTTGCCGGAGCCGCCGGGGCCGCCGAAGCGGCGAGTGCCGCGCCGGCCCGGGAACGCGGAGCGACCGGCGCGGACCCCCGTGCGGTCCGCGGAGCGCCTGCGCCGGCGCGAGGCTGGCTTGCGGCTGGAGCCACCGCAGGCTCGGCCGGCGCGGAGCGGGGAGCGCCGCCGATCACGATCTTCGGGTGATTGGAATTCAGCCGGCGGACGCCGTCGGCAAACGCGACTTCGAGAATGTCGAAGAAGGGCCGAGGCCGAACCTCGACCACCATGCCGACGCCGTAGTCCTCATGATGGATCGTGTCGCCGACCTGACAGTGTTTTCGCGGTGCCAAGGGTGCCTCCGCCTCCTGAGCTGCGACGGCCGTCGCTCTTTCTGGACCTTCCAGTCCGGGCGCGGGCGGCCGTGTCTACCTGTTCTGTCCCGTATAGAGATGAATCCCGAGGAGGACTTCGGTGGCCAGACCGTGACCGCCGTTCCCCGCGAAATAATACCCGCGGATCGTTCCATCCCCTGCAAAGGCTCGAGTAAAGAAATACTCCAATCCGCCGCCCAGGTTCAGGGTCAATGCCGCCGGCACGATCGTCACGTCGTCGCTCGAGAACAGGAAGGCGTCCCGGTGAAAGCCGGGTCCCAGGACGATATAGGGGCAGGTCTTGTTGCGACGATTGAAATAGACGAAGTAGTCGGCCACCAGGTCGATCACCTGGTACTGCTCGGCGACGGGCGAGCTGAGGCCCTTCTTCCGTTGAAACCGCAGGTCCTCGAAGCTGATTCCCAGCGCGTGCGTCGGATCGATGCAGTAACGGATGTGAAGCGCGACGGGCGCCAGCCCAAGCCCGAAATCTCCGAAGTTGTTGCCGTTGTAGGCGCCGGTTCCCGACAGGCCGCCCGCGCCGAACTGGTAGCCGACGCTCATGATGTTCGGCGCCTGTTCGTACGCGCCCGCGGGCGCGGCGCAGAGGATCAGGCCGGCACACAGTGTGGCCCCGATCAGGGCTTGAAGGACCCGGCCCGCCGGCACCTTCGAATCGGTCCGACTCTGAGCCGCGGCACTCCCAGCCCGCTCGGAGCCGCGGCGAACAAAGGCAACTCCCCGATCGCAGCTGCTCCTGGTGCGAACGGAACCGGCCGGCCGCTTCGAGCCGCTCCGGACGTGAACGACGGAAATCAAGACGCTCTCCCTCCTCAACCCCTTGGATGAAACTCCTTGTGGATCCGCTTGAGGTAATCGCGGTCCACCGCAGTATAGATCTCCGTCGTGTCGAGGCTGCTGTGTCCGAGCAGCTCCTGGACGACGCGCAGCGAAGCGCCTCCGTGCAGCAGGTGCGTCGCAAAGCTGTGGCGAAGCAGGTGCGGGTGCACGCCCACCGCCTGCAATCCCGCCAGGGCCGCCCGGCGACGCAGGATCTTCCAGAAACCCATTCTGGAAAGACGCCCGCCGCGGGCATTCAGGAACACCGTGCCGGGATCGGGCCGATTCCGGAGCAGGAGCGGGCGCGATCGGACGTAATAGTCCTGGATCGCGGCCACGGCCGGTCTGCCCAGCGGCACCATGCGCTCCTTCCGTCCTTTGCCCCGAACCAGCAGCCATTTCTCCCGCAGATCCATGTCTTCGCCGCCGAGGCCGACCAGCTCCGAAACCCGCAGCCCGGCTCCGTAGGCGACCTCGAGGAGCGCGCGATCGCGCCGATCCAGGGGCGTGCGGGCCCGGCAGGCGTCCACCAGGCGCGCTGCCTCTTCCGGACTCAAAACGCGCGGAAGCGTGCGCGTCGCCCGGGGCGCCTCCAGTTCGGTCGCCGGGTCGGCCTCCATTCCCCGTTGCCGCGAGGCCCAGCGGTAGAAACCCCGGATCGACGACCGGGCCCGCATCCGGGTTCGCGGCGATCTTCCGAGATCATGCAACTCGGCCAGCGCCTCGCGCAGAAGCTCGGTCGAAACCTCCTCGGGCTTGCGGATCCCTCGCTCACGAAGGAACCCGAGATGAGCGCGCAGATCCGAACGATACGCCTCGACGGTCCGCGGCGAAAGCCGGCGTTCGAACGCCAGATGGAAGACCCAGGACTCGAGCAGTTCGTCCAGCGGTCCGGGCGGTTTCGCCGCCGGCTCAGGACTTCTGACTCTCGCCACCGATCGCCTCCCAAAGCGCCCGCGCCAGGCTCGGGCCGATTCCCGGAGTCGAGGCCAGGGCCTCCGGCCCGGCCTGCCGCATCCCTTCCAGACTGCCGAATTTCCGAAGAAGCATCCGTCGCCGCGCCGGTCCGATGCCGGCGATCTGGTCGAGCCTCGATGCGCGCTGGCTCCGGCTCCGGAGGCCGCGGTGGTAACGAATCGCGAACCGATGGGCCTCGTCCCGCACCCGCTGGAGCAGCTTCAGCGCTTCCGACGTCCGCGGCAGCCGCAGAGGCTGGTCTCGGCCGGGCAGCACGATCTCCTCTTCCCGTTTGGCCAGGCCGACCAGGGGCAGATGGGCAAAGCCCATCCTCTCCATCACGGCGAGGGCCCGGCTGACCTGGCCCTTGCCTCCGTCCACGAGAATCAACCCCGGTTCGGCTCCGCCCCGGGTTCGGAGCCTCTCCAACCGGCGCCGGAGGACCTCTTCCATCATTGCGAAATCATCCGGTCCGGGCGTGCTGACAATCCTAAATCGGCGGTAGTCGCTCTTCAAAGCCTTTCCGTCCTTGAAGACGACCTGCGACGCGACTGGATGGGAGCCCTGGATGTTGCTGATGTCGTACCCCTCGATCCGGTAGGGCGGGTGCGGCAGGCCCAGCGCCTCCTGGAGGGCGTAGATGCTGTGGTCCACCCGATGTTGCTTCTGGGCGTCCTTCAGCTCCTCTTCTTCCAGGGTGAGGTGCGCATTCTGCGCCGCGACCTCCAGAAGGTGGGCGGTTTCCCGATCGGGATCGGACAGGATCTCGACGGGATAGCCGGCGGCGGCAGAAAGGGCGCTCCGGATGCTGTCGCGGTCACGCGGCTTGACCCCCATCACGATGCGGCGCGGCACGTGCGCCGCGTTCAGATAGACCGCCAGAAGCAGGTAGCGCGCCAGCTCGCCCGGCTCCGCCCCCAAAACGCCGGTCAGCACCCGGTGGCTCTTCCCCAGGATCCTTCCGTCCCGGAGATGCAGGAAGACTCCGCAGGCCAGGCCGCCCCGCACCGCGATGCCGATCACATCGGAATCGCCCTCCGTGATTGCAACCACCGCGCGATCGCGCATCAGCTCCTCGAGCGTGGCGATGTTGTCGCGAAGCCGCGCGCTCTCCTCGAAGCGGAGACTGCCGGCGGCGTCCAGCATGCGCTGGCGAAGGCGCAGGACGACCTCTTCTCCCTTGCCCGACAGGAAATCGAGCAGCGGTTGCACCTGTTCGGCGTAGGCGGGGGCGTCGACCCGCAGCGTGCACGGCGCGGTGCACCGGTTGATGAAGTACTGAAGGCATTCCCGCCCGCCACGCGCCAGGCGGAGGTCGGTGCAGTTCCGAAGCTGGAAGACCGAGCGAAGGGTCTTGAGCGTCTGCCGCAGATCCGTCACCCGGGTGAACGGCCCGTAGTAGCGGGAGCCGTCCGCCGTGACCGTGCGGGTCACGAACATGGCCGGGAAGGGATGACCGACCGTGACCTTGATGTAGGGATACCGCTTGTCGTCCTTCAGCCGGATGTTGTACCGGGGCGCGTACTGCTTGATCAGGCTGTCTTCCAGGACGAGCGCTTCGACCTCGTGGCCGGTGACGACCCAATCGACCGAGCGGATCCGCCGGCGCAGCAGGCGCAGGCGCGGCTCCACCGGAGCCGGACTGCGGAAATAGCTGCGGACGCGCATGTGCAGGCGCTTGGCCTTGCCGACGTAGATCACCCGGCCGCGGGAATCGCGGAACAGGTAGACCCCGCTCTGCCGCGGCAGGAGACGCAGCTTGGTGAGAATGGCCTCGCGCCAAGCGGGGCGTTCGGCGGGAGGGCCGGCGGAACCCGTGGATGCCCGTGCGTCCTCGGGACCGGCGGCATCCTCGGGAGGGTGTTTGAGCGCGGACTCGGTGAATCTACCGGCAGGACGTCGGGCCTGGAAGGCTGCGCGGTCCCTGCGGCGATCGTCGCCGCCCGCATCGACGGGTTCGCTTGGCGACCCGGCTGGACCCGCTTCCCCTCCCGAGGGGACGGCTCGCTCGCGGATCCCGGGTTCGGCGTCCGCGGGCGATTCCGGGGTCAGTTCTTCCTGCCGCCGCCGCGGCGGAACCGGGACCCCGGGTTTCTTTCTGCGCGCAGATGCCATGTGTGAGGCCAGTATAGCGCCTAGCCCAACGCGGGCGACCGTGTGGTCGAACCGATGCCGGCCTCGAAATGCAACTCCGGCCTGTTCGCGCTCGCTGCACATTGGGCGTTGCCCGCTTCCCGGGCGACTCCGTATCTTCGTTGCGGATCGCTTCCCCAGTGCTCGTGAGAGCACTGACTGACCGGTGGATTGGAGGATCACCATGAAGCTTCGTGACCGGAACGCTCCCCGAGCCCGTGCGCCCGTCGGCTCCAGGTCACACCTGGGTCGGATCGGCTTGCTCTTGAGCCTCGTCGCCGCCGCCCTCCTCGTTTTGTCCCCCGCGGCGAGAAGCCAGACCCTTGATCCCAACATGTGGGTCACGAACGGCCGGGTCGACACGGTCGTCCGGTCCGGCAACACCGTCTATCTCGGCGGCGTGTTCACCTATGTCGGTCCCAACACCGGCGGGGGCGCGGCCCTGGATGCGACGATCGGCGCGCCGATCAAGCCCTTCCCCACGGTCGCGGGATCCGTTTTCGCCGTGGCGCCGGACGGGTCCGGCGGGTGGTACATCGGCGGAGACTTCGCTTCGGTGGAAGGCGAAACGCGGGTCAATCTGGCGCAGATCCTGTCCGACGGCACCGTCTCCTCCTGGGACCCGCAGACGGACGGGATGGTCCGGACTCTCGCGGTCGGCGCCGGCGTGGTCTACGTGGGAGGCGATTTCTCCACGGCCGGAGGGCAGTCGCGCAGCGACCTTGCGGCCATCGACGCCGTCACCGGTGTGGCCACGTCCTGGGATCCGAGCGCGGACAACATGGTGTGGACGCTGTTGGTGAACGGCAACACGGTCTACGCCGGAGGCGGTTTCACCAACATCGGAGGCCAGCCGCGCAACTACATCGCGGCCCTCAAGGTCTCCGACGGCACCGCGACAGCCTGGGATCCGAATGCCGATGCCAGCGTCTACGCTCTGGCCATGGCATCCAACATGATCTATGCGGGCGGATCCTTTACCAACATGGGAGGGATCGAGCACGACTTCGCCGCCGCCATCGACGCCACGACCGGAGCGGCCACCTCCTGGAATCCGGCGGCGAATGAAATCGTCAACGCCGTGGTGGTCAACGGCGCCACGCTCTACCTGGGCGGTTGGTTCGACGTCATGTCGGGTGAGACGCGTGGCTATCTGGCTTCCTTCAACCTGACCACCGGACTTCTCACTTCCTGGGACCCGGAAGCGGACAGCAGTGTTCGTGCCCTGGCTTTGAACGGATCGACCGTCTATGCGGGTGGAGATTTCGTCCAGGTCGGCGGGCAGGCGCGCAGCTACGTCGCCGCCCTCGACGCGACCTCGGGCGAGGCTCTCTCCTGGAATCCAAGCGCCGAGAACTCCGTCGATGCGCTGGCGTTCCATGGCAACGCTGTTTTCGTCGGCGGGTTCTTCGCCAGCGTCGGCGGGGCCGAGCGGAACAACATCGCGGCCCTCGACGCTACGACCGGCGCCGCCACCTCCTGGGGCTCTTCCGGAAACCGTGTGGCTGAATTCATTGGGTAAACATGGTGGTGCGTGGGTGTAGATCGAGCCCCCCGCAGTGGAAGTAGATGGCCATGCAGAAGCGTTCGGGGTTGCGGAAGCCTCGCGCCATGCTCTTGACTCGCTGGATGCTGGCGTTGAGTCCCTCGGCGGCGGCGTTGGTGATGGGATGTTCGAAGTAGGTGACGATGTTGTTGTAGTGGCTCTTGATCATGCGGGCGACCTGCTTGATCGGTTGGAGCCGGCTGCGAATGGCCCAGCTATACCAGGCGCGGAAGTGGCGATCGGCGGCACCCTGGTACTGGTAATCCCAGAAGCGCATGAACTCCTCCTTGAGGCTCCAGGCTCGGGCCGTCTTCAAGTCGCTCCGTCGAGCCAGGTGGAGGAACTGACGCCACTCACCGAGGGAGAAGGTGTCGGGGTTGCGGAGCCAGTCGTACTTCGTTCCTTTGAGCCAATCCTTGCCCTCGAGCTGAAGAGCCCGGTTCTCGCGGCGCCGAATCTTGTCGACCGCGTCCCCCAGGTGCTTGGCCACATGGAACTTGTCGAAGACGATCTTCGCTTGGCCCCGGGGAAGACTCTCGGTCACCGAACCGATGTAAGGCTCCCACATATCCATGGCCACGCCCTGGACGGCCTGCAGTTGTTCCGGCGTCTGGCTGGTCCAGAAGTCATCCAGGCTTTCCCTGCGTCGGTCCTGGCTCACAAAAAGAACACGAGGCTTCTCCAGGTCGCTGACGACGGTCACGTACTGGTGGCCGCGCCGGAAGGAGGTCTCGTCAATTCCGAGATACGGCACGGGCTCGGCCTGGCGACGAAGGAGTCCGCGGCGGACCGATCGCTCCTGGATCCCCGCCGCTTCGTCCCAGCTCAGCCGCAGCTGTTTTCGCACGGCAGAGAGCGAGGCCTGCTTCATCCAGTCAATGGCCAGGGCTTCGAAGAGGGCGGTGAAGCGCGAACTGTCCTCAGCCCAGGGAACCTGGATCTGCTTGACCCCGTGGGTCGGGCAGTTCAGCCGCGGAACCCGGGCATGGAGGAGGGTCTTGTACTGAAAGGTGTCAAGGTGGCGCCAGATCCGCTCCCGATGATCATGGATGGGCGCTCGCTCCAGGCACTCCGGGCAGACCCACAGCTCCTTCGCGGGAAGCGCAACCCAGACGTGAACCTCTCCCTCGGCCAGCTTCAGCTCCACCTTCTCGACACCCCAAGGATCCATCAAGCCGAGCAGCTTGGCATACAGCGTCTTGTCGTCCATGACCGGTCCTCCATCGGGCCCCCGCAGCCCGACGGAACCGTACCACCGGCCGGATCACTCAACAAATCCGGCCACCCGAAAGCCGGAAGCGCCCCTCCTGGAATCCGAACGCCGATGACGAGGTGCTGGCCCTCGCCGTCCATGGTCCGGTCTACGCCGGCGGATCGTTCCTCACGATCGGCGGCCAGTCGCGGGTCAACCTCGCTGCCATCGACCCGTCCACCGGCCTGGCTACGTCCTGGAACCCGGCCGCGAAGATGACGCCGAAGGACCTCACTCAGGTCGCCGCCTTGGTGGTGTCCGGAACCACGGTCTATGTCGCCGGAGTTTTCTCCGAAATGGGCGGTCAGACTCGGAACAACCTCGCGGCGATCGACGCGGCGACCGGCCTGGCCACGAACTGGAATCCGAACGCGGATGGCATGGTCCGGGCCTTGGCCGTGAACGGAAGCAAGGTGTATGTCGGGGGCTTCTTCGCCAACATCGGAGGCGCCGCCCGCGGCAATATCGCCGCGCTCGACGCCACCAGCGGCCTGGCCACGAGCTGGGATCCTGAGGCGGATACCACGGTCTGGAGTCTGGCCGTGGCCGGGAATCTCGTTCTGGCCGGCGGGAGTTTCTCTCACATCGGCGGACAGAGTCGGGACTACCTCGCGGCCCTCGACCCGACCACCGGCCTCGCGACGAGCTGGGATCCGAGCGCCGACGGCACGGTACAGGTCCTGGCAGTGGGCGGGACTCGCGCCTACGCGGGCGGGTATTTCACCATCATCGGCGGACAGGTGCGTTCGAACCTCGCTGCCCTCGATCTGTCCACCGGCCTGGCTGATTCCTGGAATCCGCAAGCGGACGCCGCCGTGGGCGCACTCTGCGCCTACGGTCCGACCGTCTATGCCGGCGGGATCTTCTCGAACATCGACGGGGCGTACCGGCCGGAGTTCGCCGCGCTTTCCGCTTCCACCGAGGGCCTGCAGGGTTTCACCCTGCTCATGCCCAGCGACGGGGACTCCGTCAATACGGTGCAACCGGACCTGTTCTGGACCGCGGCCCGCGCCGCCAGTCCGACGGATACGGTTCGCTACACGGTCTACTGGTCGGAGAACGTGGACTTCTCAACGGCCGATTCGGTCAAGGTCGGCCAGGACACGCTGTATGCTTTCCCGCCGGACTTCCTGCAAGTGCATCACACCTACCACTGGAAGGTCCGGAGCTACGACAAGACCGGCCTGTCCGCCTGGTCGAATCCGGCCACGGGCTTTAGCTTCTACATCCCCCAAAACGTGACGCCCGCGATGCCGGCGGTGGAGGCCGAGAACGCGCCGGACGGCATCCTGATCTCCTGGACCGTTCCTTCCGATGTCGGCGCGGTGGGATTCCGCGTGTACCGTCAGACCGCCGGATCGGCCTGGGTCTGCATCTCGCCCACCCTGCCGGCCACCACCGGAGCGGTGAAGTTCGTCGACACCGGCGCGCTGCCCGGGATCCCCTACTCCTATGAAGTGGAGGTTCTCGGACCCACCGGCCCGGCCGGCCGCTGGGGCCCCGTGTCATTCGAACGGGGCGCGGTGACCAGCCTCGCCTTCCGGGTCGATCCGAATCCCGGCCGCGGAGTCGCCGGCCTGGCTTTTGCGCTGCCTCGTGCGGGCAATGTCACCCTGCGGGTCTTCGATGCCACCGGGCGCGAGGTGAGCCGCTCGGTGTGGCCGGGGCTGGCCCCCGGAACGTATTTGCGCGCCTGGGAAGCGCGGGGCGTCTCCGGGCGGATGTTGCCCTCGGGAGCGTACTGGCTGCGGCTTGTCACGCCTTCGGGGGTGAGGACCGCGCGGTGGGTTGAGATGAACTGAGACCGCGGCGCCTTCGCCTTCCAGATGGGCCTTGCGAGCGGTGGAAGCGGCGGTGCTACACTGAGCGGGTCGATGATGCTCCCGTAGCTCAGCAGGATAGAGCGGCGGTTTCCTAAACCGCAGGTCGCGTGTTCGAGCCACGCCGGGGGCACATCAGCAAGTGAGGGCCGAGTCGCCGGTTGACTCCGACCTGGCCTTCGCGTTCAGCGGGGCCTACGAGAGGGAGGGCGTTTCAGACCACTAGCGTCATCGATCCCGGCTCTCGTGGGCGGCAAGCCTGCTCGACGACCGCGGTTCCTTCGAGCCTGGGCTGGGCTTTCTAGAACACTCCGCCTACGAAGCCCCAAGAATGCCGGAGGGTGGCAGAAATCTGGAACTCGGGGAGGCTCGTGAATCCGACGACGAGGGCTGATGGCCTTGACTCGCTGGTAGGAACTTTCACGCGCGACAGGGAGTTCTGCGAGGCGCTAGCCCTATCTCACCCGAGGGAGGTCGCGCGCCTCCTTGTCTTTATCCAATGGGTTCACGCATATATTTCCCCAATCCAGTCTGAACTGAGCGAGATGGCATCAGGCCACTTCCCGGTAGAGCACGCAGACGTGGCCTCCCTGTGGACTCTGGCTGCCGGCGCCGGAATCGCGAAGGATCTGCTTCTCATCGTTTATCTGGTGGTTCGCGGTGCCGTATCGGAGGCCGGATTCGCCTTTCGCCGCAGTCTGGAAAACGTCGGCGTTCTTACACATCTTTGGAACTGGCCCGCCAACAGCGCGTGCCTCGGACCGACAGACGGCACTAAGTTTCGGAGTGCTTTCATTTGGGAGCCCGACAAGGCAAGAAGGGCAGCGCTCAGGGCACGTGGCATCCAGAAGCGTTTCGAGCGGAGCGCCATGCCGAGGCCCCCGTCTGGGTTGTATGATCTACTCGGCACGTTCACTGTGCACGGCGGATCCCCGAACAAATTCGTCGGCGCCGACTTGATCCCGACCGCGTTTTCGTGCGGGCTTCTCAATCGACCAGATCCCGGACAGACGGACCTCGGGCGCCATCTCGCTCTTCTCGGGGGGGGGATGCGAGATGCTTTGCGCTGAGCTGGCCACAATACACGGGACGAACGCAACGCGATATGGAATGACGCATTCGGAAGGCGGACAAGGAGGGCTCTACCTGACCAAACTACTCCACGACCAGCCCGATGGCGAGATGGCCCAGGCCATCGACGCTGTCCTGAGTGACCTGGGTTGGCTCGGTGGCACCATGGCGGGAGAGAGCCACTGAACGGCGACTGCTCTCTCCAGAGCTCCGGAGCGCTCACCTGCACCTGAGGCTCGGTGATCGTCACCCTCTCGGCGTTTCTGCTCCGGGCCGATGGGATTCAGCTCGCCGTTTGGCCGCGAAAGCCGAGCTCGGTCAGGGCGGCGGCTGGCCGGGAATTACGGCATCCCTCGGGGATCTTCCGGCATCCCGATCTGCTCCCGGACCCTGGCTGCGGCGTCGGGAAGCCCGAGAGTGTGGAGGCGGGAGTCGGTCCAGCCGCTGGCATCCTGAATGGCGACATGGAGATCCCACAGAGCGCTGCCCCCTGAAACCTGGCTTCGACGCCGGGCCCCGGGAGACGGATATGGTCGGGGAGACGCGGAACCGGTAGATACTCCACTCCGGGGCGTGCTTACAATCTCTGGACTGGCACCCAGCAACGTGATGTGGGGACGAGACGGCGAATGGAGTACCAGCTCCCGCGGCTGATGCTCCCCTGCATTATGCCGTAGGGGCGCCCGAACTGATCTCCAAGCGGCCGGAACCGAGAATGAACAGAATGTGCATGATGCGGTCGGCGACGACCTGGTTCATCCTCTCACTGGCCATGGCGCCGTGCGCCAAGTCGTGCCGAACGTTCCATCCCCGCTGATCGGTGAGGACGGTCTTGGCGTAGAATACGAAATCGGGTCCGAACGCCGCCTCAACCGCCGGCTCGCGGAGAATGTCATCGAGGTTCCGAAGGGCGAACCCGCCTCTTCTCCCCGGGCGGTAGATCGAAACGTGGCAGATTTCCAGCAACCGGCGGAGGCTCCGTTCAAGCTGAGGAACGAGCACGTGGAGGGTTGCGATCCAGTCCGCACCGGCATATGCGCGCAGGCCGGTCGACAAGATCGTAATGTGATCGGGGGCGAACAGGGGTGACTTGAGTAAAGCGGCGAGAAGAGCCTCCGTACCGACGCGTTCATAGAAGGCGGTCAAGATATGGTGGAGGTACGGACTCGTCCAAACGAGATTCTCCGCCATCTGCAGGACCATTCGTCCCTCCGTCCGACCTCGACTTCGGTAGTAGGGCGCCAAGCGTAGGACGACAAAGCGGACAAGGACGGGGCCGGCACCTCCCCCCGATCTCGGCTCCCCGCCAGTGACCGCCACTTGCAACGCCGCGGTGAGTAACGCCTCTTGGCGGGCGAGAATCCCGCCTTCGTCGACATCGGACAGGCGGACTTTCTGCTTCTTCCATAGCAAGAGGTTGAAGGCGAGCCCGCGCCTGGCAAATCCACAGTCATCCTCCTCGGACTCATCCAGTCCGAGAATGACCTCTCTCGTTCGGGTGATCCGTGGCTCGTCCTTAATCGCGAGGGCGAGACTGAGCGCCCGTCCAGCCTTCTGCTCGACGCCCAAACTGATGGGGACAAGCTTACGATCCACCGCGTCGAGGTAGGCGTCGATGGCGATTCTGGCCATGCAAACGTCCGGAGGCGTCCCTGTCGCTTCGCGCGTCAGGTCCCACACGAGGTCGGCGTACCGGGCGCGAAGAATCGGGTGACGTGCTTCCTGGCATCGGCTGCGCCAGTATTCGATCACGGCGGCGGTGACGTTCCGTCGGTCGGGAAAGCAGCGCGGGTTCCCCGACTCATCAGTGCCTGTCGCCCGGGGTCGGAAATACGTGGGTTCTTCTTCCTCTCCTGCTCCGGTCGGAACGACGAACAAGAGGGCATCGATCTCGGCGCGGACCGCTGCATTGGGCCTTTCGTCCAATCCCGAGCCGCATCGCGTCTGGACCTGCCGGGCAACGTTCGGTTCGGACAACGTTTGCTCCGGTCGGTCGAGTTCGTCCAGTAACCGCCGAATCTCCTCTGGAAGTTGGTCCATCATCCATCGTCCCCCCGCGCTTGGGTCGGCTCTCCACGGGTACCACCAGGACGCATCGCGCCTGTCACAGGCGCGGAGCCTACAACAGCCCGCTCTTCCTCGCGACCGGCGACGCGGTCGGAACCCGCCCGTGCCCTGTGGATCGAAGAACGACCCGAACAACGGGCCACGGAGTCGGGCAAGGAACCGAAGCGAACGAGCTAGACCACCCCCGCTTGTCAGGGCCGCCCAGAAGTGGTCCACCCGTTTTCGCTCAAGATTCTCTCTCCATCTTTACCGACGCCTTCTCGCCTGTCGTTGCCTTTGCCGCCTTCCTTGGTCGCTGGGCCTTCAGCTTCCCGAGTCGATCCTCGGCCTCCTTGGCCAGAGACGGTGCAGAATAGACATACTCCAAAATGGCCCGGGTAAGGTCGTCAAGCACCGGAAGCTCAGCACCGGTGAGCTCGCCGAGGTCGGGGTGCGCGCCAACGTTTCGGAGTTTCCGGAGCCCAGTAGCCACAGCGACAAGCTTTGTGGGAATGTCTCCTCTCGTCGAGAGACATTGGAGCCGCTGCTCCAGCGTGTCACCAGACGCGTTCCGGTCTCCGCAGACCATTTCAAGGACCCGACCCAGAAGAACGCCGTAGGCGTTGGGATCGACGTTCCGGACCCGCTGGGCTGCCTCGTATCCCTTCTTGATTTTCGGGGGCAGGCCACGTGGCATCTTGTCGCCAGCGGGATAAAGCGTTTCGTAGTCCTGGTCGCTCCCATCCATGTACCGATCGTCCCAATGGAGACGACGCAACATGATCTCTCTGCACGCCGGACACTTGATAAGCTCGAAGAGGAATCCGGCTTCCCAGGTGAAGGGGGAGCGCTCATCCTCTTCTTGCTGTACGGTGGAGTGACGGGCTACGATCTCCATCGTCACAACGTTTTGGCAATGACCGCACTTGGTGGATTCTGTGAAGCTCTTCTCCCCTGCCGCGCTTCCCATTCTGCGAGCCTCCTTGGCAATTCCCCCTCGACCGGTAACGCTGAGGCGTCTGGCCGGTCGCCTCGTGCCCCGGCAAGCCGCTCCGGGATGTGTTCCGACTTGCCCCAGGGCGCCGGCTCCTTCTCACCCCTCCACCCACATCTCCGACAGCACCTCCGCCTGCTCCAGCACCGTCTGCGTGGCCTTCTCCTGCTTATCCGGCGGATACCCATACTTCCGCAGGATCCGCTTCACCAGAACCCGAAGCTGCGCCCGGACGTTCTCCCGGATCGTCCAGTCGATGGTGACGTTCTTCTTCACCGTCGCCACCAGCTCGCGGGCGATGGTCTTGAGCGTCGGCTCACCCAGCACCTGGACCGCGCTGTCGTTCGTCTCCAGGGCGTCGTAGAAGGCCAGCTCGTCCTCGGACAGCCCGAGCTCCTCGCCCCGCGCGCCGGCTTCCCGCATGTCCTTGGCCAGGGCGATCAGCTCCTCGATCACCTGCGCCGTCTCGATCGCGCGATTCTGGTATTTCCGCACCGCCTGCTCCAGCAACTCGGCGAAGGACCGCGCCTGGACAACGTTCCGCCTGAGCCGGAGTTTGATCTCGCCCGAAAGAAGCTTGCGCAGAAGCTCCACCGCCAGGTTCCGCTGCGGCATGCCCCGCACCTCGGCCAGGAACTCATCCGAGAGGATCGAGATGTCCGGCTTCTTGAGCCCGGCTGCCTCGAAGATATCCACCACCTCGCCGGAGACAACAGCCCGCGAGATGATCTGCCGGATGGCGAAGTCGAGTTCCTCGTCGGTCTTGCGCTCTCCCGCCGTGCTCTTGGCCAGAACCGAGCGCACGGCCTGGAAGAACCCGACGTCGTCGCGAATGCGCAGCGAATCCGGGTGCGGCACCGAGAGCGCGAAGGCCAGGGAGAGATCCGTGACCGCTCGCAGCAGCCGGGCCTTGCCGTCGGCCTGCGCCAGGATGTGCTCCTGGGCCGCGGGCAGCAGTGAAAGGCGGTCCTGCGGCGTGCCTGTGGTCCAGAGCGACCAGTCGAAGCCGTGAAACAGGCCGAGACAGATCTCGTACTTCTCCAGCATCAGCGCCACGGCCTCGGCCTGATCGATGGCGGTCTTCCCGGTGCCACCGCTCTCGGTGTAGGTCGCCAGGGCCTGCTTCAGCTCATCGGCCAGCCCGAGATAGTCGACCACCAGCCCGCCCGGCTTCTCCCGGAAGACGCGGTTCACCCGGGCAATGGCCTGCATGAGGCCGTGCCCACGCATCGGCTTGTCCACGTACATGGTGTGCAGGCTCGGCGCGTCGAAGCCGGTCAGCCACATGTCTCGGACGATGACGATCCGGAACGGGTCCCTGGGATCGCGGAACCGCTTGGCCAGCGCTTCCCGCCGCGGCTTGTTCCGGATGTGGGGCTGCCAGTCCAGCGGGTCGGAGGCCGAGCCGGTCATCACCACCTTGATCGCGCCCATTCCGTCCACGCTCTTGACGTCGCCGACTTGCAGCCACTGCGGCCGCAGCGTCGTGATCTCCCGGTAGAGGTCCACGCAGATCCGCCGGCTCATGCAGACGACCATGGCCTTGCCTTCGTCGCCCGTCTCTTCGAGCATGGCCTCGGCGCGGTCTTCGAAGTGCTCCACGAGGTCCCGGGCGATGAGCCGAATCCGGTTCTCCGAACCGACAACAGCCTCGAGCTGCGCCCACTTCGTCTTGAGCTTCTCCTTGCGCTCGACCTCCTCGCCCTCGGTCACCTCCTCAAACTCGGGGTCGATCCTCGGGCGCTCGGACTCCTTCAGCTCGAGCCTGGCCGGCCGGCTCTCGTAGTAGATCGGGACGGTGGCCTTGTCGATGACCGCCCGCTGGATGTCGTAGACGCTGATGTAATCCCCGAAGACGGCGCGGGTGTTGGCGTCGGTCTTCTCAATGGGCGTTCCGGTAAACCCGATGAAGGAGGCGTGCGGCAGCGCGTCCCGCATGTGGCGGGCGAAGCCGTCGATGAAGTCGTACTGGCTGCGGTGGGCCTCATCGGCGATGACCACGATGTTGCGGCGCTCCGAAAGCACGGGGTGGCGGTCGCCCCTCTCCTCGGGGTAGAACTTCTGGATGGTGGTGAAGACGACGCCTCCGGAAGCGACCTTCAGCTTGTCCCGCAGATCGGCCCGGCTTGCGGCCTGGGCCGGAGGTTGGCGCAACAGGTCCTGGCACCGGCCGAAGGTGCCGAAGAGCTGGTCGTCCAGGTCGTTCCGGTCGGTGATGACCACGATCGTCGGGTTCTCCATCGCCGGGTGCAGGATGATCCGGCCGGCGTAGAAGGCCATGGTCAGGCTCTTGCCCGAGCCCTGGGTGTGCCAGACCACGCCGATCCTTCGGTCGCCCAGGTCGCCGCCGGGTTGGCGCCCCGTCTCGTAACGCCCCGATATGTCCCCAACTTCTGTCGCTGCTGCCAGCCGAGCCGCCCGCAGTGTCTCTTCCACCGCCACGTTGACCGGCGTAGTACTGGTGGTAGCCGGCCATCTTCTTGGTCAGCTTCCCGCCGCCCTCGTCCTCGAACACGATGAAGTACCGGATGAGGTCGAGGAACCGCCGCCTCCCGAAGACGCCTTCGAGTACGACCTGCAGCTCGGCCAGCCTGGGTGCCGCATCCTCGCGGCCGGTGATCGTCCGCCAGGGTTTGAACCACTCCTTCCCCGCCCCGAGGGCACCGACTCGAGCCTCGACGCCGTCGGAGACGATAAGCGCCTCGTTGTCGTTGAAGAGAGCCGGAATCTGCGCCTGGTAAGTCTGGAGCTGCTGGAGGGCCGTACCGATGGTGGCGTTCTCGTCGGCCGGATTCTTGAGCTCGATGACCGCGAGGGGCAGGCCGTTCACGAACAGGACGACGTCCGGCCGGCGCGTGTGCTGACCTTCGGAGACCGTAAACTGGTTGACCGCGAGCCAGTCGTTGTTCTCGGGATCATCGAAGTCGATCACGCGCGCCTGGTCACCGGCGATGGAGCCGTCGGGGCGGCGGTGCTCGACCGTGACGCCGTCCACGAGCATGCGGTGTACGGCACGGTTGCGCTCCAGCAGCGACGGAACATCGGCCCGGGTGAGCTTGCGGAAGGCGTCTTCCAGCGCCTCGGGAGGCAGGTCGGGATTGAGGGCGATCAGGGCTTCGCGGAGACGACGCTCCAGGATCACGTTGCGGTAGTTCGGGTCGGTGCGTTCGGCGGCGGGCTCGCCGGCGGCGATGTCGGGGCCGTGGAGGACTGTGTAGCCGAGGGTCGAGAGCCAGGCGAGGGTGGGCGTCTTCGACGACGGATTCGGTGAAGGCGGTCATAATTCAGGCCTTTGCAGCGGTCGTCGGAATCTCCGCCCCGCCGATGGGACGGGAATAAGACGGGAATAGGACGGAATTAGCCGGAATTGGCCAACCCTTTGACTCACAGTCGTTTCCACAGCGCCCCCCGCCCATGTCCCGAGGCAATGGCCAGCCCGAACGTCCGCAGTGCAGCCAGATCCTCCCGCACCTGCCGTCCGCCTGTACCATCGGCCAACCGCACGAGGATGTCACGCAAGGCGAGCCCGCCACGCGACGCATCCAGAAGCGCCAGAATCACCCTTTGTCGTTCGGTCAGGTCGTGGCCAACTCGCCGCGGCGGCACATACCGGCTCGGGCGGAAGCGCACCGTCACGCACCCGCCCGCATCCTCAATCTCGGGGCGAGGCAACCCGGCGGAGGCCGCCAGCTCGGCTATCTTGATGGTGCCTCGGCCCCAGCTCTCGATGATTCCGCGGCGATAGAACGTGCGAGCGATCATCGGATTCCAGGGCAACGACTCGTGTGGTTGGAACAGAGCCTCCGCAGTCAGGCCGAAGTGGAGCGTGCCCGATGACGTTACTTCGAGCCGGTCGTCGTAGAGCCCCACCGCGACCGATCCTCCGCCGATCGAGTAGTCACGGTGGCAGATGGCGTTCGCCAACGCCTCCCGCAGTGCCGTCGGCGGATACAGCGGATCGTCGATGCGCTCGAACAGGCCCGGCGCGATCCGCCCGGCAACGGGCAGGTTCTCGCGCAAGTAGCGTTCGGCCTTGCGGAGCAAATCGAAGGCATGGCCGTGGAACTGCCGGTTGTCGAGGAACTCGGTGCGGTCCGTGCCGCGGAACTTCGCCACCCGCAGGAGACACTGCGGAACCTCCGCCTCGAGACGCTCGGCACGACCGAACAGAACCATGGCAGCGCGCAGCACCTGCCCGTGATGGAGCAATCCGAGACCTCGCAGCAGTTCCAACGGATCACGCGTGTCGGGATCCTCGGACCGCGCACGACGGATAGACTCCTCCACCGTTCGCACGATCTCTGCCGTATCGAGGTCGTCCACGGTCCAACCCGCCACGGGCTCGTTTTCCCAACGCTGCTCGCCATGCAGGCGTTCCAACAGCGTCCGGTTGTACTCATCGCGCGACAGGGCCGGGCTCGTGTTGCCGACGCGCCGGTAGGCTTGCCCGTGGTAGCAGTAGGGACGGTTCTGGCCGGTCGCGACCGTGATGACCAGAACCTCGCGGCCGTCTTCCAGAGGTACACGATCGATTGTCGGGAAGGCCGGCGGATCGATCTCGCGCAGCTCCTGCGCAACTTGCTCGATCGTGTGATCGGCGACCTGCTGGCCAACCACTCGTCCGTCCGGCTCGATGCCGAACAGCACCCGCCCACCGCGGTGGTTGAGCATGGCGCACAACGTGCGGGCCGCCTCGCGACGCTCGCCCGTCGAACGCTTGAATTCGACCGCTTCGGACTCGCCGGCGGCGGCCAGGGCTGCGATCTGGCCGGGGGTCATGAGATTACCTGCCGAGCAAGGTGTGCGACGTGCTTCACCCGTAGCTCGCCGGAGATGAGCCTGGGGAGCAGGGTGTCCCGGAGGGTGGCGAGGGTACGGGATTCACGCTCGCACGCGACGATTCGTGTGTAAAGAGGCCGCACCTGCCCGTCAAACGCTTGCGTCACGGGCGGGGACGGGGCTGCTACAAGGATGGGTCTGAAGTTCGCTTTGCTGATTTCTAGGAATGTGGAGCCGTTGGCACGGCTCACGATCTCTTCATGTGCGACGCTGGCCCAAAGAAGCAGGAAGAGGTTGGACACCCCCTTCTTTGCCATCATCGCGATAAAGCCCTGATCGACCGCAACCGGGATCTCCGCGACGGCCAGGTAGCCGATGGGGGCTCTCGACGACAGAAGCACGGTTCCCCTCGGGAGCAGACCGGAGCTGATCTGCGCCAATCCGGGGTCGGTGATGTGCCGCTCGGTATCCAGTAGAACCGGGGTAGACAGGCCCGACAGGTCCTTCGGCGTGGCCCAGTTGTGCGTCCCGCCGTTCCAGTACGTTGGCTCTTTCGTGCTCGGTGTGCTGCCCCCCACGACCTCTGCGAGGTCGCCGATGGTTCTCCTCTGCCACCCCTTCGGAATCTCCCCCAGCTCCGAGTCCTCGAACGAATCCGGGAACAGGTCGGCCACACGCTTCGGAAGCCCGGGGTCGCGTCCTTCGGCCTTGGCGCGCACCGGGTCGAAGTCCACGAACCACGACTGGAAGAGCGCCCGCGCCATCGCCTCCAGCGTCTCGTTCATCCGCCGGTTCAGCTCGATCTTGTCGTCCAGGGTGCCGAGGATGTGGGCGATGGCGCGCTGCTCGGGCAGAGGCGGCACAGGCAGTGAGGCCTCCCGCAGTGTAGTCAGAGGTGTCTGGATCTGCGGGACGCCTACTTGGGACACCCGACTGAACAGGTAATGCTGCCCGTCTGCGGATGACAGCCAATAATAGAGGAACTCGGGCAGGAGCTTCGTCCGGTCACAGCGAACCCTCAACATGCTGTTGCCCATGATGTAGCGGTGGTATCTCCGCTCGGTTGGCATCAGTCCAATTTCGCCAAGCGTCCCCTTGTGTACGAGCAACACGTCCCCAGGGAAGGACTCGAACTTGCTCAGTCTGTCAGCTGTCGCATCGTCAATGAAGACAAAGTCGTCGTCATGAAACCTGCCTCGGTTGACGTTCACGCCCCGGAGAACCGGAACGCCTGTGGTTGTATATTGTTCAGCCATGAGCGCCTTACCGAAGGGACCGATCTGCGTGGCGTATGGCGCGGAAGAAGCGCAGTCAGCTATGGTCCGGATAGGCCACCCACCCACCATTCCCAAGCTCCCTCAGGTTGGCGGAAATGGCCGCGTCGAGCTGCACGGCCTCGGCCTGCTGCCTGCGCAGCGTCGCCGCGAGCCGCTTCATCTTCTCCTCGAACGGCTCCCCGTCGTCCTCCGCCGCCTCCGCCCCGACATAGCGCCCGGGCGTCAGCACGTGGCCGTGCTTGCGGATCTCCTCGACCTTCGCCGCCTTGCAGAAACCGGCCACGTCCTCGTACTTGCCCGCGCCCTTGTCCCCCCGCCAGGCGTGGTACGTTCCCGCGATCTTGGCGGTGTCCTCGTCGGTCAGCTCCCGGTGCACGCGATCCACCATCGTCCCCATCTTCCGCGCGTCGATGAAGAGCGTCTCCCCGCGCCGATCCCGGAAACGGCCGTTCCGCTTGTTCCGAACGAGGAACCAGAGGCAGACCGGGATCTGCGTCGAGTAGAAGAGCTGGCCCGGCATCGCCACCATGCAGTCCACCAGGTCCGCCTCGATGATGTTCTTCCGGATCTCGCCCTCGCCCGACTGGTTGGAGGACATCGAGCCGTTGGCGAGCACGAAACCCGCCAGCCCCGTGGGCGCGAGGTGGTAGATGAAGTGCTGCACCCAGGCGAAGTTGGCGTTCCCCGCCGGCGGCGTGCCGTAGACCCAGCGCTTGTCGCTCTTGAGCAGCTCCCCGCGCCAGTCGCTGTCGTTGAAGGGCGGATTCGCCAGCACGTAGTCGGCCTTGAGGTCGGGGTGAGCGTCGTCATGGAACGTGTCCCCGTGGCCGATCTGGGCGTCGATGCCGCGGATGGCCAGATTCATCTTGGCCAGGCGCCAGGTCGTGTAGTTGGACTCCTGCCCGTAGATGGAGATGTCGCCGATCCTTCCGCTGTGCGCCTCGATGAACTTCTCGCTGCTCACGAACATGCCGCCCGATCCGCAACAGGGATCGTAGACCCGCCCCTTGTAGGGCGCGAGCATCTCGACCAGAACGCGGACCACGCGTGAGGGCGTGTAGAACTGGCCCCCCTTCTTGCCCTCGGCGCTGGCGAACTGGGAAAGGAAGTACTCGTAGACCCGGCCGAGCGTGTCCTTGGAGCGATCGGCCGCGCTGCCCAGGGCGATGTCGCTGACCAGGTTGATGAGCTGACCGAGGCGCTGCTTGTCGAGACCCGGTCTGGCGTAGTCCTTGGGCAGCACTGCCTTGAGGGAGGGGTTGTCCCGTTCGATCGCCGTCATCGCGTTGTCCACCTGGGTACCGATGGTGGGCTGCGGCGCGTTGGCCTTGAGGCGGGTCCAGCGCGCCTCTTTCGGCACCCAGAAGATGCTGGAGGCGCGGTACTCGTCGGGGTCCTCGGGGTCGGCGCCCTGGGACTTCTGGGACGCCAGTTCCGCGTGCTTGGCCTCGAAGGCGTCGGAGATGTACTTGAGGAAGATCAGACCCAGGACGACGTGCTTGTACTCCGCCGCGTCCATGTTGTTGCGCAGGGCGTCGGCGGCGGCCCAGAGCTTCGCCTCGAAGCCGAGGTTGGCGGTGGTGGCTGATGGCTGCTTCTTCCGGGGCGGCGCCTGCGTGACCGCTTCAGGGCGCGGTGGGGTCTCGGCTTCCGGATGCCGACTGCTCTTCGCGCCGGGGCTCGCGGCCGCCTTCTTCGTCGCCTTGGCTGGAGTTGAAGCGCGGTTCCGAGTCTTGGACCCCGTGGCGGGTGTTCCACGTCCTTTGGCCACATCGTCCCCCGTTCTTTCAGGCCCGTGGGTGGGTGCCCCAAGCTGCCGCATGGGAGTATCGCTCAACGCAGGTTCGCGCACAAGATGTCGAACCGGCCCGGCTCAGCTAAGTTAGCGCGAGGGGTGCGACAACCGCTGTCGCACCGGGGAGGGACTCGCATCCTGGATCGGCGCTCGCGCCGTCGAAAAGACCGTGATGGCTTCTTGGCCGGCCGCGACCCTTGCTCTCGTCCGGCAGGTGGCGGAGATCGTCGCCGACTCGGAGCCCCTTCCCGCTCCCAGTTCAGGCCTCTTCGCCCCTGACTCCCCGAACGCCACGGCCTCAGCCTTGGCTTTCGGCCAGGAAAGAGCCCCCCTGCCAAGCCCAGGGCGCAAACCTCTCCTCTCCCGCACGTCGAACGTCCACGGCGCAGCAAACCCGTCGCTCCGAACGGAGAGGGGGAGGAATCCACCTCGATTCATGCGACGGGCCCCTCTCGCGGAGGTGGGCCGTCCTGGTTGACCAGGACGTCATGGTTCGGCGGAACAGGAGCGCCCCGGTTGACCGAGGCGTCATGGTTCGGCGGAACAGGAGCGCCCCGGTTGAACAGGGCGTCGTGGTTCCGCGGAACAGGAGCGCCCCGGTTGACCAGGGCGTCGTGGTTCGGCCGCGCCGGAGGGCCGTCGCCTCTCCGCCGCCACCTCGACTTGGCGATCTTGAGCTTGGCTCTGGCCTTCCAGCTCCTTCGGACTGAGCACGCTCCGCCGGCCATGGCCCTACTCCACCGAGTTCAGGATGCAGAGCCAGCCGGCCTCTTCTTCGGAGAGGACGATGCGATCGCGCCCCAGATCGTGAGCCACGAGATCTACGGAGAAGTCGCCCACGTCTCCTTCCCGTTGCGTCAATTCAAGATCCAAGCCGAGCACCTCGGCCAAGCGATCGAGATTGTCTGCCAGCCAGGGAGTGAAGTCCGCGGCCTCGTTCCGGTTGTGTCCCCCGCCGGCGTCGCCACGAGCTCGCGGGCCATGGTCTTCCTTTGTTTCCACCCGGTTGCCGTGCTCCGGGTCCTCACCAGGGGCGTCCTCCTGAAATGAGCTCCTGATCGAACATCCGGCGGCACGGCACCCTGCCCAGAAACACTTCTTGACCACGGAACGACCACCCTGGACAATCGTACAGAACGGCGTAAACGTACAGGAGCAGTCCAACATGACCCGGATGCAAGCCAGCAAAGCCCGCGACACCTTCTCCGACACGCTGAACCGCGTGGCTTACCGGGGAACACGGATCGTCCTGCAGCGCCGCGGCAAGCCGATCGCCGCGCTCGTTCCGGTCGAGGACCTGGAGCTCTTGGAGGATCTGGAAGACCGTCTCGATCTGGATGCGGCGCGGGCCGCCCTCAAGGAGCCCGGTTCGATCCCTTGGGTGAAGGTAAAGAGGGACCTCGGGCTCGCCTAGCCCCATGGCGTACCGGATCGAACTGAAACCCGGAGCAGCTCGCGACCTTCAAAGCCTTCCCGCCGACGTACAAGGCCGGATCCGGGTCAGAATCGACTCCCTCGCGGACAACCCCCGCCCGCGGGGATGCGACGCGCTCAAAGGAGAGGAGAACCTCTTCCGTGTCCGAGTGGGCGATTACCGGATCCTCTATCAGATTCACCGTCGGGTTCTTAGGGTGCTGGTGATTCGGATCGGGCATCGCAGGGAAGTCTACCGGCGCAAAGGAACGTCGTGATGCGAGGGGCGATGCGGTCCGGCCCGCCTCACCCGCCTCGCATCGCTCGGTGGACCTCAAGGGCATCGGTCGATGCGTCTTGCAGCTTGATGAATCGCTTGTACTACCAAGCCAACCCCGAGAATCCCATCTTTCCGGAGCTTCGCGGGCTGCTTGCCAAAACCTCCGGTCTTATCGGTGTCTTGAAGACGGCGCTCGAATCCCTCGCGTCCCAAATCACCATGGCTTTTGTCTACGGCTCTATCGCGTCAGGCGAGGAGCACTCCACCAGTGACGTGGACCTCCTTGTCGTGGGCAGCGCTGGTCTCAAGGACCTCGCGGGCCACCTGAGAGACGCCGCCATGCTCTTGGGCCGTGAAGTAAGCCCCACGGTCTTTTCGGAGGCCGAGTTCGCCTCGAAGATCAAAGTCAGGAATCATCTCCTCCGGTCCGTCCTGGACAAGCCCAGGCTGTTCGTCGTCGGCACGGAGGACGACATTCGACGAGCTTCTCAGCCAGCGGCGCGTGGCGGTGCAACCCACTGAGCCGGCTGAAATCGCCCGCCTCACTCCCCTTCGTAATGAACCAGCGTGCAGATGGTGTGCCCCGCCAGACGCTTCCGTCCGCCCAGATCGTCCAGCTCCACGAGGAAGCCGAAGCCCGCCACGCGAGCATCACAGCGCTCGACAAGGCGCGCGGCGGCGGAAGCCGTGCCTCCGGTGGCCAGGAGGTCATCCACGATCAGCACTCTCTGGCCGCTCTGGAAGCTGTCGACGTGGACCTCGAGGGCATCGGTGCCGTACTCGAGGGAGTAGCACTCGCGGATCGTGTCGAAGGGCAGCTTGCCCGGTTTCCGGAAGGGAACGAAGGGCACCTCGTGCCGCCAGGCCACCGAAGCGCCGACGATGAAGCCGCGAGATTCGATCCCCGCGACCGCGTCGACCTTGCCTTGGAAGGGCTCCCAGATCGCGTCCATGGCCTCGTTCATGAGGCGGGGATGAGCCAGGAGGGTCGTGATGTCGCGGAAGAGGATCCCCGGTTTGGGGAAATCGGGAACGTCGCGAATGACGGCCCGCACGCGATCGGGCAAGGTGGGCTCCACCGACAACTCCTTGCGTCAGGGTTTTCAACGCACCGGGCGGAGTCGCCGGCCCGGAGAACAAGGAACCGGCGTCCCGAGGACGGAAGACCGGAGACCGGAAGAGTGGTCGGGGCGATAGGATTTGAACCTACGACCCCCTAGTCCCGAACCAGGTGCGCTACCAGCTGCGCTACGCCCCGACCAGTTCACTACCGGGCAGAAGACACCTTAGCAACGCCCGCCGCCGGTGTCCAGCCTCAAGAATCCTTCGAACCTCCAGCGGCGTTCCTGAAGCGTTTCGGTGGATGTCCGGCGCCCCGTCACTCGGCCGCCCCCGAGGCTCGGTCGTCGGCCAGGCCACCGGATCCGAGCGCTCGGGGTGCGCGGCGCCATCCAGCTCTGTGCGTCGCACCTGTCGGGCGCCCCGTCGCGAAGCCGATCCCGGATGCCGGGCGACGACGCGGTACCGGGATCCAGCGCCCCGCCCGACTCGCCCGTCCGGCCCTACTCCCCCGTCTCGGTTTCCTTCCACCCCTCGCGCCCGATCAGCGGCACGAAGGTGCAGGCGATGCTCTCCTGGGTCGAGAAGCCCTCGGGCCCGCGATCGATCACGACGAGCCGTTGCCGCCCTCGGTCGCCGGTCGGGGCCACGAGCCGCCCGCCCACGCGAAGCTGCTCGAACAGGCTGGGCGGAACCTCCGGCGCCCCCGCCGCCACGATGATCCCGTCGAAAGGAGCAAACCGCCGCCAGCCCAGGGTGCCGTCGCCGGTTCGCACCACGACGTTCTCGTATCCCAGCTCTTCGAGCAGGGCCCGCGCCCGCTGCGCGAGCGGCCCGATGCGCTCGATCGTGAAGACGGTCCGGACGAGCCTCGACAGGATCGCCGCCTGATAGCCCGAGCCGGTGCCGATCTCGAGGACGCGGTGCTCCGGGAGCGGCCGGAGCAGCTCGGTCATGAGCGCGACCATGAACGGCTGCGAGATCGTCTGCCCGTGCCCGATGGGAAGCGCGTGGTCTCCGTAGGCCGCCGCCTCCATCGCCTCGTCGACGAAGCGATGCCGCGGCACCAGCCGCATGGCCCGAAGCACGCCCGGATGCCCGACGCCCCGGGACTCGATCTGCTCCTCGACCATGCGGTCCCGGTCCCGGGCGTAGTCCATCATGGGGCGCTCTCCAGCCGGAGATTCCAGGCCCTGAGGCGATCGATCATGTCGTAGTGCGTGATGTCGAGGGCGAGCGGCGTCACCGAGACGTAGCCCTCGGACACGGCGGCGTAGTCGGTCGAGTCAACCGTCTCCCATTCGGGCGCGGCGCCGCCGATCCAGTAGAACGGCCTCCCGCGCGGATCGAGCTGCTTGACGATGAGATCGGGATAGATCCGCCGGCCCAGGTGCGTCACGCGGATCCCGCGGATCCTGGCCAGGGGCAGGTCGGGCACGTTGACGTTGAGGAGGGTCCCTTCCGGGATGACCTGCTTGAGGTCGCTCGCCTCGCCCGCCTGCGCCAGAAGCTGATCGACGATCGATCGCGCCACCGCACCGGCGGTCTCGAACTCTTTCGGATCGAATCCGGCCAGGGAGACCGCCACGGACGGGATCCCCATCAGGCAGCCTTCGGCGGCCGCCGCGACCGTTCCGGAATAGAGGACGTCGTCGCCGAGATTCGGGCCGTGATTGATTCCGGAAACCAGGAGGTCGGGCTGGATCTTGACCACGCCCGGCGTGCCCCGCACCGCCAGGAGCACGCAGTCGGTGGGCGTGCCGTCCACGCTGAAGAAGCCCTCCTCGACCCGACGGATGCGAAGCGGCCGATCCAGGGTCAGGGAATGGCTGGAGGCGCTTTGCTCACGTTCCGGAGCGACCACGGTCACTGCGCCCAGCCCGCTCAGGGACCGTGCCAGGGCGCGCAATCCCGGCGCCGATACGCCGTCATCGTTGCTCAGGAGGATCTGCAATCCGGCCTCCACGTCGCACGGCCTGGGCCTCTCAACCGGTCCGACCAGGCCTGGGCCCAACAATAGCAAGGCCCCTCAGCCTGTCCGCCGAGGAGCCTTCACGCCGGGCTGAAGAAATGGTCGGGGCGACTGGATTTGAACCAGCGACCACTTGCCCCCCATGCAAGTGCGCTACCAGGCTGCGCCACGCCCCGACCCAAACCTGCGATTCCAACCTATCCCGACACCTCCGGTGGTTCAATGGAAATCTGGGGTTCCGGCGCGACCGGCCATCGCTCTGCATCGGGTGTTGCGAGCGATTCTTCGGTGAAATCGGCGCTGTCGGAGACCGGCGGTTCCGATGGGGATGCGGCTACCCCGGCGAGGGTCGCGGTGTCGGATGCCGGCCGGCTCGCGGGTTCGGAGTCGGGCCGGAATGCGGATTCGGACTCCCGCCAGGTCTCGGATTCGAACTCCGGCCGGGTCACGGATTCGAGTTCCGGCGGGGTCACAGATTCGAACTCCGGCCGAGTCACGGAGTCGAACTCCGGCTGGAGTGCGGGTTCGGACGCCGGCCGGGGCGCAAACGGCGGCGCGCCTGCCGCCAGGGGCGGGACGGCCGGCGCATCCGCATTCATGGGCGGTTGGGGCGGATCAGCGGCGTTGCTCGTGTCCGCGACCTTCCCGCTCTCCTTCGCGCTACGCTCCGCAAGCCAGTCTCGCAACCGGACCAGCTCTGAGCGAATCGTGCGGAGATCGCGCCGCTCGACCGGAGTGAGGAAATCAAGATCGAGCTGCGGCTTCGGGTTCTTCTTGCGGATCTCGGAGGCGATGCGCCGTTTGGCCCCGGCGATCGTGTAGCCGCGGTCGTAGAGCATCTCCTTGATCGATCGGAGAAGGTCGATGTCCCGGTCCTGGTACATCCGGCTTCCGCCGCGGCTCTTCTTGGGCCGCAGCAGCGGGAACTGGGTTTCCCAGTAGCGGAGCACGTGAGCCTTCACGTCGAGCAGCTCGCTGACCTCGCTGATCGAGTGATAGCGCTTGGATCGTTCCGGCGTGATCTCAGGCATCCCCCACTCCTCCTGGACCCGTCACTCGGACCGTGGTCGCCGGCATTGGCCCTATTCTCCAGCGCCGACCCTGGATCTCAGCCACTCGAGCAGCCTTGGGTAGTGATCGTCGAAGTCCTTTCTCGTCAAGCCATAGAAGTGCTCGGCAAGAAATCGCCCGTCCGTATAGACCTGCTCTCTGAACACGCCCTCCCGGGTGCAACCGAGGTGCTCCAAATGATTGATGATGTCCGTGTTGGTTTCCAGGCACTTGCAGTAGTACTTGTTCAGGCGTAGTTCATGAAAACAGTACCGCAGAAGGATGACTTTGGCCTCCAGTCCATACCCCTTGCCTCGGAACTGCCGATAGATGCGTGAACCCGTCTGAAACGTACCACTCTGGTGATTGACCGAATGCAGGTTGATTCCGCCGACGACAGTGCCATCCAGGGTCTCTATCGTGAACATCGTCCGCTCGCTCCTGCTCTTGAAGTAGGAGTGCCGTTCAGCGAACTCGGCCGCCTGGACGGTCGTCGCGGGCAGCTGCATCTGGTAGTGCAGCGTCCGAATCGCATCGCTGTCGTGGTCCTCAGCCAACCACAGGTCCGCGTCCTCAGGGCGAAACTCTCTCAGCCGAACCAACGTGCCTTCCCAGTAATAGCTCATGCGCTGCCCCATCGGACATCAGCCTCACCCGCAAGTGCGCCGGCGCTCGGCTGTCCCAGGCCATAGCTGAACAGTGCCATTTGGGCCGGCCGGATCACGCCGCCAACAGCGGCGCGAGGTCTGCCCGTTTGATCGTCGCCAGTCCGACTTGACTGAGGACGCGGTTCACCGCCCTCAGAGTGACCATCTCCGGGGCTGTGATCTCGATGCCAATGGGTACACCGGCGCGGCTGAAGTCGACGATCAGGCCCGGCTCGTACCGGACGCTCCGGTAGCTCTTCTGGCCGGCCTTCCGCGGGAGATAGTAGTACGCCGCGATGGCCCGACCGTATCGGAACGTAACCTCAAGATAGGGTTGACTCATCGAAACCTCATTCCACCGTGCAACTCTACTCGGACTTGAGCGGCCGGGTCATCAGCTCGTAGAGGGCTCGCTCCGGCGGGACTCCCTCGAACAGGATCCGCGCCACCTGCCGCGCGATCGGCATCTCCACGCCGGTCCGCTCGGCCAGCGTGTTGGCCGCCCGCGACGTCCGCACTCCCTCGACCACCATGCCGATCCGCTCGAGCGCCGCCTGCACCGGCTCGCCGCGCCCGAGGGCCTCCCCCAGCATGTGATTCCGGCTGAGCGGGCTTGTGCAGGTGGTCACGAGATCTCCGACTCCGGCCAATCCCAGGAAGGTCTCGGCGCGCGCGCCCAGCGCTTCTCCCAGACGGCGGATCTCCGCGAGGCCGCGCGTCAACAGGGCGCCTCGGGCGTTCTGTCCGAGGTTCAGCCCGTCGGCGATCCCCGCCGCGAGCGCGACCACGTTCTTGAGCGACGTGCCGAGCTCGACCCCCAGAGGATCGCCACTGGTGTACACCCGGAACCGCTCCGTGGCAAAGAGCCGCTGGATCCGCTCCGCCGCCGCGACATCCTCGGAGGCGGCCAGGATCACCGAAGGCTTCTCCTGGGCAACCTCCAGGGCGAGGCTGGGACCGGCCAGCACGACGATCGGTCCAAGGTCCGAGCCGCAGACTTCGCGCAGGACGCCGCTCATCGTGAGGCAGGTGTCCTCTTCCAGGCCCTTGGTCGCTACGACCCAGACCGCGGGGCTACGACCACGCATGCGTTCCAGAAGCTGCCGTAGACCATGAGAGGGAACGGCCAGGATGGCGGTCCCGTTCTTTGGATCGGGCGGCGTTTCTTCAGAAACCACCTCAACAATATCTGGTAACATGATGTTCGGCAAATGAATGGGAGCGAGATCTCTTGCGGCCAGCCTGTGGTATTGTTGGGGATCCAGATCCCAGATTCGGACCGGGAGTCCCTTTCGAGCCAGAATGAACCGCCAGGGTCGATCCCCAGGCGCCGCCGCCGTAGATGGTGATCGGGGGAAAGTCGGGAAGCTGGGAGACATTGGCGGACCCGGGCGTCTGGTCGCGGTCGAGACTTCGCTCGCGACCCCTCTCGCCCGTACCTGCTGGAGTGTCGGCGCCCGGCGTCACATCAGCCTCTGACTGCTCGAACGCAACCTCGACATCACGTCGGCCTCGTCCCGCTGCGTCGCCCAGGGGCCTCGCGTCGCCTGCCCATGTCTCTGCCAGAAGAGACCCCGCTTGGATCGCCGTCATGTCGCGGCGGTGGCGTCCCTTGTCCGCCAGCGGCGCCACGGCCCCGGAGATCCAAGGGCCTCTCCTCACCCCGCGCCAGCCGCGCCAGGTTCGGGCGGTGGCGGAGGACGAGAACCACCATGGTCAGCACCGCGAAACCGAGCACGGTTCTCGTCCCTGCGCCTCCATGAGGACTCAGCAACGCCACCGCGATCGGCAGTGCGATGGCGGCGGCGATGGAGCCCGCCGAGACGATGCGGGTCGCGGCGAAGACGATGATCCAGACCCCCATCGCCGCCGCGAAAGGCAACGGCGCGAGCGCGCCCCAGCCCCCGGCGGCGGCCGCCACGCCTTTGCCCCCGCGGAAGCCGGCGAACGGGCTGAAGGAATGGCCGAGCACCGCGGCGGTCAAGCCGAGCAATCCTGCCCAGGCCCGGATGGCGCTGAATGCCGGGCCGGCCTGCGAGGCGATCGGCGCCATCCCGGCCCAGGCCTGTGCGGCACCGAACAACGGCGCGATTCCAGCCTGCGAGGCCGCGCCCCCACTCGCCGCCAGCACAATGGCACGGGCAAGAAACACCGCTCCGACGCCCTTCGCGGCATCGAGCAGAAGCACGGCGATGCCCCACCGGGGTCCGAGCACGCGGTAGACGTTCGTCGCCCCGAGGTTTCCTGATCCGTAGTTGCGGACGTCAAGGCCGCGAACCATCCGGCCGATCCAGAGACCCCACGGCAGCGAGCCGAGGAGGAACGCCGCAAGTCCGGCCACGATCCAGCGCAGGATGTTCATCCGCGTCTTCTCGAGAGGATCCAGCGCAGAGTGATCATCGGCGCTTCCTCGACACGATGCCGCGAAGGAACATCATCCGCCTCGACCACGGCGTCCGGCTGCCGTAGGTCTGCGACGATGCGATCGCCGACCGGTGCGCGTTCATTCGCTTTTCCGCAGGAGCAGCCGGATCGGGCTCCCCTCGAATCCCAGTTCCTCGCGGAAACGCCCCACGAGGTAGCGGAGGTACTCCGGCGAGACGCGTCTGGGCTCGCTGGTGAAGAGCACCACGACCGGAGGCGCTTTTCTCACCTGCGTGGCGTAGTAGATTCGCGCCGGGCGCTGTCCCTGATGCGCTGAGGGCGCATTTCGATCCAGGGCTTTCTTCAGGACCTCGTTCCATTCCGAGGTCGAAACGTCCTTCCGCGCCTCGTCGTAGATCCGGACCGCGACGTCCGGAATCCGGCTGACGCGCTGGGCGGTGAGGGCCGAGACGAACTCCACCGGAGCGTGGCTGAGGAACGGAAGACTCTCCCGGATGCCGCGGATCCAGATGCCGGTCGAGCCGGCGTCCTTGCCTTCGAGGGCGTCCCACTTGTTGACGACGATCATGGTCGCCGCGCCCGACTGCTGGATCAGGTCGGCGATCCGGGCATCCTGCCGGTTGATCGGCTCGAGCGCGTCGAGCACGAGGACGGCGACATCGGCTCGTTCGAGCGCGCGCATGGCCCGGAGCGTGGCGTAGAACTCCCACGCCGGCTGGTTGTCGAGGCGCCTCCGCAGCCCCGCGGTGTCGATCAGGATGATCGTGCGGCCGTGGTAACGCATCGGCGTGTCGACCGCGTCGCGCGTCGTGCCGGGCTTGTCGTCCACGATCATCCGCTCATCGCGAAGAAGGCGGTTGACCAGGGACGACTTGCCCACGTTGGGCCGGCCGAGGACGGCGAGGCGGATCGTGCCCTCCTCGGTCGCCGGCTCGGCGCCCGGAACCGGCAGAAGCGACACGACCTCGTCGAGCAGGTCCCCGATGCCGCGGCCCTCCAGGGCGGAGATCGAGTGGGATCGTTCGAACCCCAGCTCCGTGAACTCCGCCGCGTCGGCTTCCAGCCGCTGGCTGTCGGTCTTGTTCACGACCAGGATGACCGGAACAGGCAAGCGGTAGAGAGCCTCCGCGATCTCCCGATCATGAGGTTGCAGCCCGGCCCGGGCGTCGACCGTGAAGAGCGCGAGATCGCAGGCCTCCGTGGCGCGCATGACCTGGTTCAGGATGGCGGCGTCCATGCGTTCGCGGGCTTCCGGGACCCAGCCTCCGGTATCCATGAGCATGAACGGGACGCCGTTCCATTCCGTGCTCGCGGCGAGCCGATCGCGCGTGATCCCGGGCTCGTCGTGGACCACGGCGAGACGGGCTCCGTAGATGCGGTTGAAGAGAGTCGACTTGCCCACGTTGGGGCGGCCGACGATGGCGACGATCGGAACGGACACGTAGCTCCCCCTTGGATCCATCCGGGACGCCCAGAACATTCCGCGACCCGTTCAGCGGAGGGTCGGACCGGCTTTCCGGGCCAATACGTCCGATCCCCGCTGGACCCGTCCAGGGCATGCGGTGATCGATCGACCGAGAGTCGAGCCGGCTTCCCGGCCCGCGGGTCCGATCCCCGTTGGCCTACCAGAACCGATCGCGAAACCCGACCTGGATCGGCGTTCCCAGAAGCTCTTCCAGGCCTCGCAGGCTCAGGTCATCCAAGAAGACATTGTCCTCATTCAGGGTCGCGGGGGGAAGCAGAACGAGATCCCCGAGGTCGCGCCCGCGGCAGGCCGCGGCGATGTCCCGCCCGGTCAGGAGGCCCGAAACCGTGACCTTGCGGCCGAAGAAATCATTGTGGACCCCGACGAAATCCACCGCAAGCGGCTCTCCCGTGCGGGCGAGCTTGTCGCGCACCGCGTTTTCCAGCGTTTCCCGGAACAGATCGGCGGTGACGAGAGTGACTCTCGCGCAGCCGCGCCTCCCGGCCTCCGGAAAGACCGTTCGCAGGCGGGACAGGCGGTTCAGGAAATGCCGGGTCATGCCGATGCCGTTCTCGATCTGCGGATAGCCGTCGTACCAGGTCTCGGGAGGGACGGCGCGGCCGAGCAGGCGATACCACTCGTCGGCCAGATAGATGAAGCGGATGCCCCAGCGCGCATGGAACTCCCGTTGCCAGGCGCCGGCTGAGGCCAGGATCCGCTCCGCCAGCTTCGGAGTCACCGGATCGAGCGCGACCAGGCCCTCGCGATGATCGGTCATCCCGAGCGGAACGACGGCCAGCGACTGCACCGCGGGATGGTAGGCCGCCAGATCCCGGACGGTCTTCTCGAGGTCAGCGCCGTCGTTGTATCCCGGGCAGAGGACGATCTGCGTGTGCATGACGATGCCGCTGTCCCGGAAGTAGTCGAGGGTCGGCATGATGTCGCGTTCGACCTTCTGCCTGAGCAGGCGGCGGCGGATCGCGGGATCGGTCGAGTGGACCGAGATGTAGAGCGGAGACAAGTGCTGCTCGACGATCCGCTGGATCTCCCATTCCTTCATGTTCGTCAGGGTGACGAAATTTCCGTGGAGAAAGGAGAGCCGGTAATCCTCGTCCTTGACGTAGAGGGTCTGGCGCATGCCCGCCGGATTCTGGTCGATGAAGCAGAAGACGCAGGCGTTTCCGCAGAGCCGGGTGCGAAGCGGCGCGAAGGAGAGGCCGAGATCGGGCCCGCCGTCCCGCGCCACCGCGATTTCCTGAGCGCCCGCGTCTCGGAGGATCTCGATCTGGACGTCTCCCTCGTCCCCGACATGGAAATGGAAATCCAGGAGGTCGCGGACCGGCTGTCCGTTCACCTTCGTGATCCGGTCGCCGGCTCGAAGGCCCGCGAGGGCCGCGGGCGATTCCTCATGGATGGAGTCGATCTGAAGCACGCTGCTGTCTTTCCCCTACGCTCTGTCTCATTGCCCGTCCGCACCGCGGCGCACGCCCGCCGCGCTCGGGTTCCTCGCGGCCCGCATGCGCCACCTATCGTCCCGGCCGTCGATCCGCAGAGGGTCCAGCGGAGGCCCTCGATGACCCGCCTTCAAGGCCTTCGCGGTGCCAACGCCCGCAACGCGGGTTCTCCTTCGGAAAGGCCAACCCGAAACCATCCGCGAATTCGTCGGCTGGGAAAAGGGGAATATCGGATGACCGAGAATGGAGCGGGCGACGGGATTTGAACCCGCGACTCCCAGCTTGGGAAGCTAGTACTCTACCGCTGAGTTACGCCCGCTCAACGATCTGCAAAGCCGCAAAAGCAACGCTAGGAGGCGTGGGGGAGCTTGTCAAGCGCCCTTGTGACCTGGATGGCGGCGGTCGAGTCCCCCTCCCACCATCTCCGACCTCTGGAATCCGCACGGCGGCGGCGTCCGAAGGGAAGTCCAGGGTGTCCGCCTGCGTCGCCTAAAGAGAGATGCAGCGAATCAGTTTGCGGCGGCGGAAACGCACATGACCTCGATTTGAGGATGACCGCCTTCCCGATCGGCTCTTGGGGGAGGCATTCGATCCAGACTGTCGTTGCAACCGATGAGGTGAAATCATGCAATCCAATAGAGACCAGACCTGGAAGACTCCGATTCCCCGGCGACTTCGCCGCCCCGAGCGGCGGATGGCGCAACCTAGGGTGGGAGGCTCGAACGGATCGGGTGTTGCGATCCCAGATCACGGAAGGCGCTTCGGCGCGGTCCTTGGCCTGGCGCTCGTCCTGGCCATGACCGCCGCGTTCACGCCGGTCGCCCGGGCGGGCAACGGTAATCCGGCCTATACGTTTTGGGACACGAACAAGAACGTCATCCCGTCCGGACAGATCGCGCTGGATTTCTGGTGGATCAAGGACGGCGACAACAAGGTCACGAAGAAGACAGGACTGGGACCGATCAACGCCGGGCTCAATCGCAAGGCCCAGGACATAGCGGATGACGCCCTTATCCTGCTGAGCAGCGACCCGGACATCAGCAAGGACTGGGACTTCGCGGTGGTCGGGGTGCCCAAGGGAAATCCGACGAAGTGGGTGGTCCAGGGAACGCCGAAAGCGAACCGGAAGCCGGTGATGAAGCTCGCCAAGGCGGCTGCGGTCAAGATCTGGGTCAAGGTCGGGTATGCCGGCGCGATCGATCCGGTGTTCGGTCTGGCCCAGTGGGACGTGACCGGAGAGGCCAGCAACGCGGACACCGGAAGCGTCGTGATCGGGATCGCCGGGACCGAATTCAGCACCAGCACGACGGATCAATACGGCGCCCCGAAGAGCATCGATGCCATCAAGCAGGACCTGTTGTCCGCCCTGATCTCGTACGGCTATTCTTCGGCCTACATCGATCCGGACACCGGGTTGGTCAGCATTCCCAATGTGGAGTTGGGGGATCCTCTCGCCACCGATGGCGCGGACGTCGGGGCGTCGTTCACCTCTTTCGATGCCGACTTGGGCGGATCCGCGCAGGTGCAGGTGCCGGACGTCGGGCCGGTGCCGGTTCAGACCTCAAGCTGGGGGAAGATCAAGTCGCTCTTCCATTGAGGCGGCAGCAGCGCATCCGTGCATCCCGGAACAGAGGTCCCGCCCGCCGAAGCTCGGGGGCGGGATCTCTAGACGAATGCTTCCACTCGCCGGGCAACCTCCTCCGCCGTCTCCCCCGCCTCGATCCGCAACTCGATGGGCGACTCCAGTCGATGCCGGAACCACGTCTCCTGCCGCTTGGCATACCGGCGCGAGTTGCGGACGAAGGCTTCGACGCAGACCTCCAGCGGCTGGCCGGAAAGGACCTGCGGAACGAACTCCCGATAACCGACGGTGCGCAGGCCCGGCGCGTCCGGAGGCATGCCGGACGCAAGCAGGGCGCGCACCTCGTCGATCAGGCCTGCTTCGAGCATCCGCCGGCAGCGGGTCTCGATCCTCCGATAGAGGTCGGCTCGATCCCGAGTGAGCACGATCGCCGGAATCCGGGACGGCGGCGCATCCTCGGGCCAGGAAACGCGCCGCTCTTCGCGCAGGAGGCGGCTCATGGGCGCCCCGGTGATCACCGCGACCTCGAGCGCCCGCGCAATTCGCTGCCGGTCGTTCGGCGGCAGACGCGCCGCCGTTTCCGGATCGACCGCCTCGAGGCGCCGGTAAAGTCCGGCGACGCCTTCTTCCTCTGCGATGCGATCGTGGAGGGCGCGCACCTTCGGATCCGCGGCCGGCAGCGGATGGAGCCCGCGCGTGAGAGCCTCCCAGTAGAAGCCGGTGCCGCCGACGGCAAGAGCCCGCCGCCCCGAGGCCGCAAGGCGGTCGAGCGCTTCCAGCGCCATCGCGCGATACCGGCCGGCAGAGCTGGCCTCCTCCGGATCGAGACAGTCGATCAGAAGGTGCTCGACGCGGGCGCGCTCCGAGGGAGTTGGCTTGGCCGTGCCGATCTCGAGCCGGCGATAGATCTGGCGGCTGTCGACCGAGAGGAGCGCGCAGCCGAGGCGCTCGGCCAGCAGGAGCGCGACCTCCGACTTCCCCACTCCGGTCGGGCCGGTGATGAACGCGCCGAGAACGCCACCCAGACGCCCGGTGGCACCGTCCTCGCATCCAGCGGCCCCGACCACGCGCCCCGTGGCGCCATCCTCGCATCCAGCGGTCCCGCCCGCGCGACCGGTGGCTCCGTCCTCTCGTCCAGCAGCCCCGACCACGTGCTCACCCGGTCCGGCCGAATCGACGATCCAGATCGGCCAGGGAGACCTGAAGAAAGGTCGGCCGCCCGTGCGGATCTCCATGCGGAACGCGGGTGGCAAAGAGCTGATCGACCAGGGCGTTCATCTCCTCCAGGCTCAGCGCCTGGCCGCTTCGGATCGCGCTCCGGCAGGCGAAGCCCGCCGCCAGCCGTTCGTTGCGGCGCGGGCTGCGGTTCCGATTCGTGGCCAGCTCGTGCAGCAGCTC
This sequence comes from Candidatus Eiseniibacteriota bacterium, assembly GCA_963833505.1. Lineage (GTDB taxonomy): Bacteria > Eisenbacteria > RBG-16-71-46 > CAIMUX01 > CAIMUX01 > CAWHYG01. The sequence goes on from CAWHYG010000007.1 coordinate 546,870, forward strand.
GCGCAACCGTCCTTCCGGATCCTGGTCCCAGAAGATCGGCGTGCCGCGAAGCAGGACGGTCTGCTGCCCGAACTCCTCCGCGTCGATGCCGAGGCTCTCCAGGTCGGCGGAGAACTCGCGGAAGGCGGCCCATTCGTCGAGATCGAGGGCCAGAGGCAGCGGAAAGAGAAGCTGCTGGGTCGCCGCGGCCGCGCCGCGGAGGTTCTCCAACGCCTGTTCGTAGAGGATCCGCTCGTGCGCCGCGTGCTGGTCGATGATCAGGAATCCCTGGCGCGTGGGAGCGAAGAGGTAGCGCCGATGAAGCTGCCAGAGCGGAACGAGCGCGCCTTCGGAGTGAGCTGCGGCGAGCGCGGTCCCGGCATCCGCAGGAGACAACCCGCCTCGAGCCCGGAGAGCGGCATCCGCGGCCTGCGCAGAGTCGAGCGCGGCCTCGGTGTCGGCATGGGCGGACCCGGCGCCGGCGTCCGCAGGAGCCGGCCCACCGGCAGCGCCAACAGCAGAGGCGTTCTCGATCTGCGGAAAGGCGGACTCACCGGCCGCACCCTCGGCCCGCTCACCCACGATTCCGGCGCCGGCAGCGCGTTCCGCTCCCTCGCCCGCGATTCCGGCGCCGGCCCGGTCGGTGCGCAGCGGATCGTAGAGCAGATCGAAAGCACGCGGGCCGGGTAGATATCGATGGTCGCCCAGGATGCCCGGAAGCCCGCCCGAGCCTCCACCCCGGTGACCATGCCATGTCCCAGGCGCGCCGCCCTCGACGCGTCCCGAGCCCTCCGCCGCACCCGTCCGGGCCAGCCCCATCTGGTCCCACGGCCGGCCGCTGCCCGGGTCCTTCGGATCGAGGTTCCATCCCGGGACCAGCTCAATGGTGCTGGCCTTGACGGCGCGGACGACGGCGCCGAAGAGCGCGGTTTCGTCAAGGAAATGGACCTCGCGCTTCGTGGGATGCACGTTCACGTCGATCCGGGCCGGATCGCAAGAGAGCAGGATGATCGCGAACGGATTCCGGTTGCCCGGGAGCAGATCCCCGAATCCCTGGCGCAGCGCGGCGGAGAACCAGGGAGCCGTGACCCAGCGCTTGTTGACCAGGAACGTCTGATGCTGCGTTCCGGGTCGCGCCAGCTCCGGAATGCCGATGAAGCCGGAGATGCCGGCGGTCGGCGACGAATCACCCAGCGCCAGGACCTTGTCGGCGAACGACGGCCCGTGTAGCTGCACGATCCGGCCCGCGAGCCCATCGACCGCAGGCAGCTCGAGGAGCGGCGCGCCCCGGCTTCTGAGGAAGAAGGACACCTCGGGAAACGCGAGCGCGCAGGTGGCGACGAGCTTGACCACGAGGCGCACTTCGCTTTCCGGGCTCTTGAGGAATCGCTTCCGGACCGGCGAATTATAGAAGAGATCCGCGACCCGCACCGTGGTCCCGCGTGGGCGGGCGGTCGGCTCGAGGACACGGCAGTCGCCTCCGGCCACGACGACGCGGGTGCCCTCGCCGTTGGTTTCTCCGGCGGTCAGGATCTCCATCCGGGACACGCGCCCGATCGACGGCAACGCCTCGCCGCGGAAACCGAGAGAGGTGACGCGCAAAAGGTCTTCTTCGGCCTCGAGCTTGCTCGTGGCGTGCGGCTCGAGCGCGATCACGAGATCCTCGCGGCTCATCCCGCAGCCGTCGTCGGCAACCTCGATGGACTGGTCGGGGCTCTCGCCGAGGGACACCTCGATCCGGCGGGCTCCGGCGTCGAGCGAGTTCTCGATCAGCTCCTTAGCCACGGAGAACGGCCGGAGGATCATCTCCCCCGCCGCGATCTTCGCCACGACCCGCGGATCGAGGCGGCGCACGCGCGGCGCCGCGGGGCGATCCTTCTCGCGCGGCGTGGGGTGGTTTTCCTCCTGTGGCGAGGGCTGGTGCTCTCCGCGTGGCTCCGCATGGTCGCCGCCGCGTGCCGCGGGCCGATCCTCGCCGGCCGCCTGATCTCCCTTGCGCGCGGCTGGCGTCCGCTCGTCTTCGGCCGGGCCCGGATTCATTTCCGACATGCCATCCTCCGCGGCGGGGCTGGTGCGATCCCGCCGGAGACTCCGTCCAACTCCGCCTCGTCAGGTTAGCAGGTTGCGCGCCGATTTGTGCGCGGCGCGCGCGGGGGAACAACCCGGGCGGCCGCCGGGCCGGCCCGTTCGGGTTTCCCGTGGGTTCCTTGCTCGTGCCCGCAAGACCGGACTCGTCCAGCCGCTGGACCGCCAGTTCCGGGTCGCCGGTCGATTTCTTGTTCACGCCCGCAAGACGGCGAATCCGGCGAGCCACCGGGCCCGAGCAGGCGCGAGGACAACATTTCCGCGTCCCGGTCGGTTTCTTGCTCGTCTCCGCAAGACGGGCTATGTTGGCCCGAGAATGATCGAAACCACCGACCTGACCCGTGTCTATCGCCTTGGAGGCAAGGAGGTCCGCGCGCTCGACGGCGTGAGCCTCCAGGTCGCCGCGGGAGAATACTTGCGCGTGATCGGCGCTTCCGGTTCGGGAAAATCCACGCTGCTCAGCCTGCTGGCCGGGCTCGATCGTCCCACGTCCGGAAGCATCCAGACTCCGAAAGGCGACCTCGGCCGGTTTTCCCGCCGCGAGCTGGCTGCCTGGCGTTCGCGCGAGATCGGGATGGTGTTTCAGTCTTACAATCTCATTCCGCACCAGAGCGCGCTCCAGAACGTCGAGCTGGCGCTCCTCTTCTCGGAAGTCGCGCGCGTGGAGCGCCGCGGTCGCGCCATTGCCTGGCTGGAACGGCTGGGGCTTCAAGATCGGCTGCATCATCGGCCGTCCGATCTATCGGGCGGAGAGCAGCAGCGCGTCGCCCTGGCGCGAGCGCTGGCCAAGGGGCCCAGCCTGCTCCTGGCCGATGAACCGACCGGAAACCTCGACGCGGAGAACGCCCACCAGATCGCAACGCTGTTCCGAGAGCTGCGGCGCGAGGGGATCACGATCGTGCTCGTGACGCACGATGCGACTCTCGCCGCCGGCGACGCCCACCGGACCCTGCGCCTGCATTACGGCCGCATCGTCGAGGAGAGCGTGCATGTCGGGATGGGTCCTCAGGCAGTTCGGGGATCGGAGGGTCGCCACCGATCCGGATCCGATGCGCCTCAGGAACCGGAAGGTCGGCACGGACCCGGACCTGATGCACCTGGCAACCCGAGCGGCGGAGATCGGCCCGGCGGCGCGTCGACCGCCGGAGACCCGTCGTCATGATCCCCCGCGAGTTCTTCTCCCTGGCTGCGGGCAACCTCTGGCGGATGCGGCTCCGGACCGCGCTGACCTCGCTCGGAGTCGCGATCGGCATCGGCGCGCTCGTCACCATGCTCTCGTTCAGCAACGGCATCCGCACCAACGTGGCCCGCCAGTACAACGAGCTCGGGCTCTTCCGGACGCTGGAGGTGATGTCGAAGCCCATTCCCGGATTGCGCGGCGGAGATTCCGATGAGCCGGCCCGGCACCGCCGGTCTGACGAGGACCCGCCCGACGTGGGCCAGTCCGGCCGGCCCGACACGAGTACCTCCAGGCCCAGCAAGTCGGGCCACGGCGACTCCAGCTCGTCCAAGCCGGCCAAGCCCGGCCGGCCCGATGCGAACGTGCCTCCGCTCAATCAGGCCGCATTGGATCAGATCGCGGCCATCCCCGGAGTCTCCCTGGTCTATCCCGAGGAGTCCTTCGACGGCCAGGTCGAATGGAGCGGCCGGCAGCTTTCGGCGAGCATCCAGGCTCTGCCCCAGGCGTTCATCCGCCAACGAAGCGCAGCCACGATGCAGGGACGCTTCTTCGCGTCCGACAGCTCATCCGAAGCCGTGCTCAGCCGCCGGTGGATCACCCGCCACCACCTGAAGCCGGACTCGCTCCTCGGGAAGTTCATCGTCATCCGGTCGACCGGCGCGGGCAATCTCCTCCTGGCGCTGGCCAAGGGCGAGCTGGCGCGCCACGGCTTGTCTTCCGAGCGGATGCACCTCGTCGACCGCGCGGGCAAGGCCATCCTGCCGGCCATCTTCGGCCCCACCACGTTGACGCTCAAGGTCGTCGGCATCACTGAAGTCGAGGCCGCGTTCGGGATGACCATCGGCAACGTCCTCATCCCGGTGGACACGGCCAAACGGATCGATCATCTCTCGTTCTCCAATCCGCTCCAGCTTCTCGCCACGATCTCCGGACCTTCGGAAGGCGGCTGGAGGATGCTGGTGGTGGACACCGCGGATGAACGCTCCACGCCGCTCGTCCGCGCCCGTCTGGAGAAGATGGGCTTTCACGTCTTCAGCTTTCTCGACCAGTTCGAGCAGGTCCGGAAATCCTTCCTGCTCTTTGACGCGCTGGTGGGCGCGCTCGGCTTCATGGCCCTGGTGATCGCCGGCCTGGGCATCGCCAACACCATGGTGATGTCCATTCTGGAACGAACGCGCGAGATCGGCGTCATGAAGTCGCTGGGCGCGGAAGAGGGACAGATCCGCTGGCTCTTCCTGGTGGAGTCGTCGCTGATCGGGTTGATCGGATCGCTGGCGGGGCTGCTTCTGGGCACCGTCGCCGGGCGGATCGGAGCCGCGATCATCAGGCACTACATGACCGCGCAGGGGGCGGCGCCGCTGGACATGTTCCACCTCAACGTCGGGATCGCGCTGGGGTCGATCGCCTTCGGCGTCCTTCTGAGCCTGGGCGCGGGGCTCTATCCGGCGGCGCGGGCGGCGCAGACGGATCCGGTGGAGGCGCTCCGGCACGACTGAACGCTGGTGTCCATGCGCCGCTCCGGCCGAGCAGGATGCTGAGAGCCGGGAGCAGCAAAGGCCGAGCACACAGTGCTGGGACTGAAGCCGCGCGGGACGCTACGGTCGTTGCCATCTCTTCTCGCCGTCGGACCCACCGAATTGCATCTCGACTGCTCGTGGTCAACCCGAGTAAGGTTCTTGCCATCGTCCCCAACCCCCGATAACATCATCTCCGGTCACGTGGACCGGGTCGAAGGGCGTCCGCGGGCGATGATTTGTCATAGGCGCCTCGCTTTCGTCTCCATGCTTCGCCGGCTCGTCACGCGTCTTGAACATAGGAGTCGAACCAATGAGGACACTCAGCATTGTCGCTGTCGCCATGGTTGCGGGGGGGTTGTACCTCTCAGGTTGCGCAGGCGCTTTGGTGCATCATCTGAGCACCGAAGACTTTCAGAAGGCCGAGGCTCGTCAGCAGTCCGTCAAGCAAATCACCGATCAGCCCGTGCTTGCCAGGATCGCCGTAGAAGATGATGCCTGGTTTGTCCGCCGTGATGCTGTCAAGAAGCTTACCGATCAGGCACTGCTGGCCAGGATCGCGATCAAGGACCATGTACCCGATGTCCGAGCGGCTGCGGTTGGCAGGTTGACCGACCAGGCGCTGCTGACACAGTTCGCCACCAAGGACAAGAATCCATACGTACGTGCGTCTGCCGTCTATAATCTGACCGACCAGGCGCTGCTGACGAAGTTTCTCACCACGGACGCGGACGTAGGCGTTCGCGCGGCCGCCGTTCACAATCTAACCGACCAGACGTTGCTGAGGAACCTTGCTACTGGGGACGCCGAAGGATGGGTGCGATCGGCCGCGGTCGGACATGTCACCGACCAGGCGCTGCTGGCCAGAATGGCGATTGAGGACAAGGTCCCGGAAGTCAGAGAGGCGGCGACCGAGAATCTGACCGATCAGGCGCTGCTCGCCAGGATAGCGACTGAAGACCCGGTCTTGAAAGTCCAGGAGGCGGCTATCGCGAATCTGACCGACCAGCCTTTGCTGGCCCAGCTGTGCGCTCATGGCTTGAGCTCGTATCTTCTACCCCGTGCCGTCGAGAAGGTGACGGACCAGGCACTGCTGCTCCAAATCGCGCTCGTTGACAGGGACTGCAAAGCCACGGACTCCGCCATCGGGAAATTGACCGATCAGGCGATGCTCGGCAAGGTTGCCATCGAGGGCGAGGCAGAATGCGCCCGTGAGCTCGCGGTCGAGAAGGTCACCGACCAGGTCCTCCTGGCCAGGGTCGCGGAACGTGGAGACGAGAGCCCGGTCACTCGTTTCAAGGCCATCGCGGCAGTGGATGATTCAAACCCCGTGCTCATGCGATTGGCGGGCGATCTTGCTTCTGTCACCAATGACGCCAGGCAGTCCCTCGCTCGCGTCAAGTTGGCCATCCAGGATCCCCTGATAAAGAACAGAATCGCCCGGACCGTACTTGAGGCAAGCATCAGAGACATCCAGGAAGGTTATACCGATGCCGGTGCCGATGCCAGGAGAAACCCGATGCTGAACGCATTGCCCGGCTACCCGCCCCCTGATGTCGTGACATTTGATGGCGAGGCGCTGACGTTCAAATTGGTCCGGGCAGACAGTGTCGCCGTAGTAGAGAGCAATTGGTGCACCGTCTTCGAGCAGAAGATGTGGTCCCACGGTGGGGCATTCATACCCGCCCGGGTCGAAGCCGGTGAGTTCATGGCAAAACTGTTCCATCTACCTTCGTTCACGCATGACGACTTGCTTCGGGCGGTCGGTTCGACGATTCCAGAGGTCAGATTGGGTGCAGTGGCCGATATCAACGACTCAACAATCCTGGCGAAACTGGCCCTGGAGGACAAGGCGCCCGAAGTTCGAGCCGCTGCGGGCAAGAAACTCTCGGGCCAGCGCTAAGAGTCAAGACCACGCCCATAGGGCGTGGCTTGAGGAAGGCCCCCCGAGGGGGCCGTTCTCGGTGGAAGGCCCCGCTGGGGCCTTTGGTTGTTACTTCAGGTCCAGTTCTCCCTGTCCAGCCGCCAGCTCTTCCTGCTCGCGGATGTACTTCCGGATCCGCTCTTCGTCCAGACCCACCGTGCTTACGCCGTATCCCGTGGCCCAGAAATGCAGCCCGGTCATGCGGCGCTCGCGGAGCAGCTCCCGGTGAATCCGTACCGCGCTCTTGCCTTTCAGGAACCCGATCGTATGCGACACGCTGAACTTCGGCGGAATGCTCAAGCACATGTGGACATGGTCCGCCACCGCGTGCCCTTCCACCAGCTCCACTCCCCGCTGGTCGCACAGCTCTCGAAGTATTCGCCCGATCGCACCACGCCAATGACCATAAAGCACCTTCTTCCGGTACTTTGGAATGATCACCACGTGGTACTTGCATTCCCACCTCACGTGCGAGAGGCTCTGCCAGTCGTGCATATGGCTCTCCCTCCCCCCACGCGGGGCCTTCCGGGGGGAGAGCCTACTTCTTTACACCACGGACCGCTCGAAGCTCTTTGGGTCACACGGCCAGAGGCCGTGGGTTTAGTTGCGGACTAATGGTCCGTCAGGTAGGTCAGGCTCCCGCTAATAACTGCGCTATTTCCTGGAGTCCACGTCTCCCCCGCTGGGAGCTTCATCAGCTTGGCCATGAAGGAACCGCGACGGGTCGACACGAGTCCGGGTTCGTTTTGTATGATGTTTCCGTCCTTGATATAGTTAAGGGTCCCAAGGATGCTCAGGTTCTGACCAAGCATGGTCCGAGCGAAGGGCAGAATGATCTCGATGGTGGTATCGACGCAGGTACCGTTCAACGTGAACCAGTAGGTGACCATTTTCCCGATCTTGACATAGTAGCCGTTCTCGGTCAGCTCCATATTGCGAAAACCGATGGCATGGCAGGGGAAGTTCACGGGTGAACCGATCAGACCTCCTGGCGCCAGGGAGTCGATCGCAGCCTTTGTCTTCGCCGGCGTCATGAAGTGAGTGTCCTCGACCCCGGACTGTGCTTCGGCCGTCGTCGCCTTCTGCAGAATCGGCGGACCAGCAACGGCCTTCCGTGGCCCCAGAAGGGATCCTGCCACCCAGGTTTCCAGCCAATGGACCGGGCCGCCGAGGCAGGAGTCGGGAATCGGCGTGCGGTCGCCGAGCATGATCTCGAAGTAGCCCTGCTCGATGTTGACCCCGTTGTGCGACTCCGGCCCCCACAGCAGCTTGCCACCCTGGGAGGAGTCATAAAAGGCGAACCGCAGGTCGATCGGGCCTGAGACCGGCTGCCCGTTCGCATCCCGCAGGAAACCTTGGTAGGACATCACGCCGGGTCCCTGCACGGCCGTCGCCCGGCCGGACAAGGCACACCAACCACAGACCGTGACCAGCGCAACTGCGACATGAATGAGACCGCGGTGGCGCCTGCTGAAAGCTCTCATCATGGATACCGACCCCCTGTTGGCGTTCAATGGAGAACCAGGGCTTTGCCGGTTGCTGACCTGGTGCCGGATTTCAGCCGGAGAATGTAGACACCGGAGGGGACTCTGTATCCCTGGTCGTCGCGACCGTTCCATCGAATCACGTGCTCGCCGGGTCCGATCGGCCCGGCAAGGTGTCTCACCACGCGACCGGACGGATCGATGACCTCCAGGGCCGAGGACGAAGCCGCGGGAACGCGGCAGACCACCTCAAGGGAGGCCCGGGCCGGAATCGGAAGAACGCGCACGATCTGCAAGACTCCCGGCGGACCAGGCTGGAACTCGAATACCTCGCCAACCGGCGGGCATGGGAGCGAGGGCGTTGGAGGCTCGAAGCCACCCCAGAGAGTGAAAGACGCGTTCGAAGACCGCCCGGCACCCGGCTCCCCCGCGGTGAACACCAGGCTATGTCCGGAGGCGCCGCAAACCCACCCGCCCGACGGCGCGACAACGGTCGGCAGCAGGACGTAGGGATCACCCCGGTTCTCAGGCGCGAGTGCGGTAACGGCCCGAAAACCGATGGCGAGCATCAGGAAGGGCAGCGCGACCTGGCGCGTTCGATGCTTCATTCTGACACCTTGATCCCGCGAAGATGCCGTACTCTGCTGCCAGCGGCAATTTGCCCCGCTTCCATCATACGCTTCGGATGCACCGACGCCACGGATAACCGCTCGCATGGTGGTGCCGCGAGCGGGCGTCCGCTCCCGGGCGAACTTCACCCTCGAGGTCTCCGATAGCTGGGCCGCGATCCCGCCGTCAAGGAAATGCCGCCGCCGGCCGCTCCCGGATCATTCGCGGAGCCCGCAAGCTGCTCGATCGCCTGCGACGCGATCCGTTCCGGAGTGATCTCCCGCAGGCAGCGCCAGTGTCCCAGCCAGCACCGGTTTCGTCCGTGGACGCTGCACGGACGACAGGGCAGCTCATCCGCGGCCAGAATTTGATCCCGCGGTCCCGCCGGGACGAATCCGAAGGCCGGCACCGTCGAACCGAAGAGCGCCAGCACGGGGACGCCGAGCGCCGTCGCGAGGTGCATCGGCCCGGAATCATTGGAAACGACCAGAGCCGCCTGCGCCAGCGCCGCCTTGAGCGGTCCAAGCGGAAGACGAAGGATCGGCAGGCCCGACGGCATCTCCCAACCGTGCCCCGTCGCGTCTCGAAGCTCACGATCCGTGCTCACCGGAGACCCGTCAACCGGGCTCCCGGACGAACGGCGACCCCCACTCACCCTGGCCGGGCCGCCCGCCGGACTCGGCAGACCGGCGTCGCCCTCCGGCGGCACCGCCAGCCACACCGGAATTCCCTCAGCCCGGATCCGCAGCGCGGCCTCGATCAGGGCGCTCGCGGGGACTTCCTTGGTTTTCCGGGAGGCGCCGATCAGGAGGGCCACCGACGGTTTTCCGGCACCGGCGAGCTCCCACACTTCCGGGGCCAGCGCTCGCGCCTCCGCCAGATCCTCCTCGGTCGCGTGCACGATCGGCCGGTAACGTTCGATCGGCAACTCGGCCGCTTCCGCATAGCGCTCGATGGCGTGCGGGATCCTCGGGCGCGGAAACCGATCGCCCCAGAAGACGACCCAACGCCGTTCGGCCGATCGCGCGCGCAGCGAACGCGCCGGTCCCAGCCGGCGCGCGAGCCGCTTCGAGCCCGGCGTGCCTTGGAGGTCAATCACGCGATCGAAGACGCGGGTGGTCGCCGAGGCGCCCAGCGCTTCGATCTCCTGGCGCGGGTAGAGCCGCTCCACGCCGGGAAGGCCTCGAAGGATCGGGAGGTACCGTTCCTCGGTCGCGACTTCCACACTGCGAAACCGGTGCGCCAGCGCATCCACGATTCCCGTGGTCAGCACGACGTCGCCGAGCGAGTGATAGCGCAAAACGAGGATTCGCCCGGCACGAGAATCGAAAGTCGGAGGAGGCCCCGCCGGAGCGCCCGGAATCCGATCTCCGCTCACCAGCTTCCGCTCCCGCTCACCGGTTCAGTGCCCCGTCGGCCGATGCCAGATCCCCGCTCAACGGCTTCCGCTCCCGCTGGCCGGTCCAGGTCCCCGGCGGTCGATGTTCGTTCTCCGCTCACCAGTGCCCGGCCTCCGCGAAGGCCTGTTCAAAGTTGTAGACGCCGGAAAAGTCGTTCATGCCGTCCTCGTCGGTCTTCCCGAGAAGCTCTCCTTCGACGAGCTGGAAGACGATCCGTCCCACGTCTTCGGTGTCGTTGAGACCCCAGTGCCGAAGCACCATCAAGGACGTGGGGCCGTATTCCTCGAGCGTCATGAGGCGGAACCCCTCGAGCAGCTCACGTCCGGAGACGTGGCCTTCACGTTGCAGCCGGTGGCGCGTGAAGTCGAGCGCGCGGATGACCCAGAAATACGCCTCGGGCCGATACCGGCCGGAGGCGTCCGCCAGCGCCTCGATTTTCGTGATCAACTTCGAATCCATGATGCCACTCCAGATCCGGCCTGCCGCGCCAGCCCTGCTCCGTTGCCCCGCAATCCCCCGCCGTCTTGGATCTCCTCGTTCCGCTTACCGCTTTCCGTCCGCGAGCCGAGCCTCGGGCCGCGTTCCCGACAGTCCTGACCCGCCCCGGTCAGTCAGCTGTTCGAGTCCGCACGCCGATCCTCAGGCCCGTGTTTCCGAGCGTCCCCAGGCCGCACGATCTCCGCGTTCCCGCCGGCGTCGAACGAGGCTGGACGCACCGGCGGCGTGAGGACCGAGTCCCCGGCGAAGCGGGCATCGTCGCGCTCCGGATGATCCTCGTTGTAGTGGAGGCCGCGGGATTCGCGCCGGCCGCGGGCGCATCGGACGATCAGCTCCGCCACCAGGGAGAGGTTCCGCAGCTCGATCAGATCCCGGTCGAGGACGAAGTCCCAGTAGTAGCTCTCGATGCTTCTCCGGAAGATCTCGAGGTAGCGCGCCGCCAACGCGAGACGGTGGTCGTTCCGGACGATGCCGACGAAGTCCCACATGAGCCGGCGGACCAGGTCCCAATGGGCGTCGATGAGCACGGTCTCGCGCGGGAGCGTGGCGGTTCCCACGTCCCAGGAGGGCAGCGTCCGCGGCGCCGTCAGGTGAGGGAGATCGGCGCAGGCCGTGGCCGCGGCGCGTTCGCCCGTGACCAGCGCTTCGAGCAGGGAATTGCTCGCGAGGCGATTGGCGCCGTGGAGGCCGATGAAGGCCGTCTCCCCCGCCGCATAGAGTCCGACCAGATCGGTCCGCCCGTCGAGATCGGCCACCACCCCACCGCATTGGTAGTGCGCGGCCGGCACGACCGGGATCGGCTCACGGGTGATGTCGATCCCGAAGCCGGCGCAGGTTTCGTAGATGGTCGGGAAACGATCCTTGATCTGCGCCGCATCCAGATGCTCCAGGTGCAACAGCACGTGATGCTCGCCCCGTCGCTTCATCTCGCCGTCGATCGCGCGGGCCACGGCATCCCGGGGCGCGAGGTCTCCCAGCGGATGGCCGGTCCGGAGCCGTTCGCCCGAAATGGTGGTGAGATAGGCGCCTTCGCCGCGGACGGCCTCGGAAATGAGAAACGACTTGGCCTCGATCCGGGCCTGCGGATCGTAGAGACAGGTGGGATGGAACTGGACGAATTCGAGATTCGCCACGCGGCAGCCGGCCCGCCACGCCATGGCGATGCCGTCGCCGGTGGCCACGTCCGGGTTCGAGGTGTAGCGATAGACCTTGCCGCAGCCGCCGGTGGCCAGAACCGTGGCGCGGGCTGAAATCGGCCGGATCTGCCTTGAGGCGCAGTCGAGGACATAGGCGCCGAGACAGCGACCTCCCGCCGCGCTTCCCGCCGGGCGGCGCTCGGTGATGAGATCGACGGCCACATGGTTGGCGCGAAGCTCGATGGCCGGATGCTCGAGGCATCGGGCGAGAAGCGCCTCCATGATCGCCTTCCCGGTGGCGTCGCGAGCATGGACGACCCGGCGCTGCGAATGCCCGCCCTCGCGGCCCAGCTCATAGTCTCCCCCGGGCCGATGCGCGAAGACGGCGCCCAGCTCTTCGAGCCGCCGGATCGCAGCGGGGCCGTTCTCGACCACGAATCGCACCGCCTCCGGATGGCAAAGGCCCACCCCGCAGGCCAGCGTGTCCTGGATGTGATCCTCGAACCGATCCTTGGCGCTGACGACGGCGGCGATCCCTCCCTGGGCCCAGGAGGTGTTGGCGTTCATCGGGTCCCGCTTGGCCAGGATTCGGACCGATCCGTGGTCCGCCGCGCGAAGAGCGAAGCCGAGCCCGGCCAGACCGCAGCCAATGACCAGGAAGTCTACTTTTTCCATACAGTTAGAACCTGCCAGGCGCCCGCCGGGGCGCTGCATATTTGGGTTCAGCGCAGTATAGGCCCGTCCGATAAGGAGAACAAAAGGGAAAGCCCAGCCGGGATTCTCCGCGCGGTTCCGGAGGAGGTCCATCCATGTCGCACCCTGCCCGCCCGGCCACCGGCGCCATTCTGGCCGGAATCCTCTTGTCGCTCCTTTGCGGTTGCAACCATGCCCTCGTGCCGCGCTCCGTCGTCACCGTCGTGAGCGCGAACCAGAACCAGCCCCTTCAAAGCGACGTGCTCAAGCAGCCCACGGACAGCACGACGGCGGTGGCGGATGACGCCATCACGGTGGAACTCCAGAATCGGCCCGCTGACTCGGAGCTGTCGCTCACGCCGGGTGGACCGTTCGGGACCGTCTTCCTGGACACCTACCAGGTGACCTTCCAGAGCGACGAGGCCATCCCATCCGTGTCCGGAGCCCTGGGGTGGACGGTCGACACCGGGTCGACGGTGACCGGCGAGATCGTCATCGTTCCGGCGGTCCTGAAGACGGAGCCTCCCCTGGTCGGGCTGGACCAGCAGGGAGAGATCCAGGCGGTGGCGCACATCGTCATCACGGGCCATGAGGCGAACTCCCAGAAGCCGATCCATGTCGAGACGGACCTGCAGGTGAACTTCGCGAACTGGATCGACCCGAGCTGATCGGGAGTCGACGCTCTCCGCTGTCCAAGCTCTCCGCTCCTGATCGCCGGGCGATGGATGCTACAATGCCTCCCGCCCGGCGATGTTTTGTGGAAGAGCGGAGGATCCGGCATTGAGCGAGGCGCACAAGGGAGACATCCGGCGGCCCGGAGCCGATTCGACCGCGGCCGATCCGCCGTCCTCGACTTCGCCCGTGCCTTCCCCGCCGGCGTCTGCGTTGCGAGCGGCGGCCGCGCCTGCGCGCGCGACGCCCGGCCTCGCGCTTCCCCTCGCTGCGTCCTTGGCGGTCCTCTGGGGACTCGTGGCGGTCCTCCTGGCCGCCGTGCACCGCGCGACCGGAGGCCACTTCGCCTACGTGCTGGATGATCCGTATCTCCATCTGGCGATGGCCCGGAATCTCGCCCGTCACGGCGTCTGGGGCCTATTCCCGAACCAGTTCACCAACACGTCCTCGTCCCCGATCTGGACCCTGCTCGTGGCCGCCATCTTCAAGGTGACCGGTCCGCTCGTCCTGGTTCCGTTCCTGCTCAACGTCGTTTTCGCTTCGGGGCTGCTCGTGGCGGTCGCGCGGGCCCTGCGTCCGGTCGCTCCGTCGCGGTTTTTCCTGTTCCTCGTGCTCTTCGCGATCACGATCTGGACGCCTCTTCCGAGCCTCATCTTCACCGGGCAGGAGCACCTGCTTCACGCGCTCGTCTCCTTCGGTTTTCTGCTGGCGATGGGGCGGATCGTCGCGGGGGATGGGCGTCAAGGCGAGCCGGCAAATGGGGGCAGTCCGGGAGCCCGGACGATGGACGAGTCAACAAAACGCCCCCGAGGAACGCTCTCCAAGGTCGATCGATCGGATCAGACGTTGCTTCTGGCGTCATCCGCTCTCCTGCCCCTGATCCGCTATGAGGGGCTCTTCCTCTGCGCGGTCGGAGCGGGAATGCTCTTTCTCTCCGGACGCAGGAGGCTGGCCGCGCTCAGCGCGGTCGTCGCCGTCGTGCCCATCGCGCTCTTCGGCGCGTTCTCGGCCGCCCACGGATGGTTCTGGCTGCCCAATCCGATTCTCCTCAAGGGCAACCTGCCCCCGGGTCACTCGCTTTCGGCTCTCTTCATCTTCGCCAAGGCCTGGTACAGCCAGATGATGAACAACGGCCACATGCTTTATCTGGTCGTGGGCTCGCTCGCGATCCTGGCCGTCAGTTGGGGACGCCGCCGCGCGGGCGATCCCTTCCCGTTCATGCTGGCCGCGGTCATCGTCGCGACTCTGCTCCATCTGCAGTTCGCGAAGCTGCGCTGGTTCTATCGCTATGAGGCCTACCTCGTCGTGCTCAGCCTCTTCGCCATGGCGGGCACGGGAGCGGGTTTCCTGCGCGGCCGCTGGTCGGGGCTCCGTCCCTCCAGGGCTCGCGGGCCGTCGCAGGCCGCGGGATTCATCCTCTTTCTGCTCGTGTTCGTCGCCTTGTCGAACCGCGCGAGCGAAGCGATTCCGCGCGTGCCCCGGGCGGCGAGGAACATCTGGCAGCAGCAGGTGCAGATGGGGCTGTTCCTCAAGCAGTTCTATCCGCGGGCATCGATCGCAGCCAACGATCTCGGCGCCATCTCCTGGCTGGCCGACACGCAGTGCCTGGACCTGTGGGGACTGGCCAGCATCGACGTGGCGCGGGCGCGGAGGTCCGGAACCTATGATCGCGACACCATCGACCGTTTGACCCGCGAGCATGGATGCCGCATCGGGATCGTCTACGATTCCTGGTGGAATCCGGGCGATTACGGCGGGATCGCCGCGGGCCGGCAGGGCGGGCTTCCGGCGAACTGGGTGCAGGCCGGCCGCTGGACCATCCCGGACAACGTCGTTTGCGGCTCGCCGACCGTGTCTTTCTACGCCATCGATCCGGCGGAGGCGCCGGCGCTGGAAGAACATTCTGCGGGAGTTCGGGCGGCGGCTTCCGGCGGCCGTGCAGGAGGACGGGGCGTACCGGCTGCAGGCGGCCGGGAACCATCTCTGAGTTCTGAACGGGGGGCGGAGCCAGGCGGGGTCGTGCTCTGCAGCCTTGCCGGACACCGTAGGTAAGAGCGTTGGGTTCGGTGTCGGCCCGGACCCGTGGAGCGTTTGCCACCTGGCCCGGGGAAGACCTCATAGCCTATCGGACGTCGGTCCACCCGATCGTGCGCGTTCCTGACGGCGTCTCCAGTTGAAGCCGGTAGCGACCCGTTGCGAGCGCGCCCACGTAGAGCTGATTGCCCGGGCCCGCCCAAAGCCGCCGTCCACCCGCCTCGAGGATGCTTGACAACAGGCTGCCCCAAAGTGCAGACTAGTCTGTAATACAAACCAAAGCTCTTGGGGAGGCCTTGAAAGAGGAGCCGCTGATGGAGATGAACTTGAAGGACATGGAACGCCGCCCCTACTCCTATTGGGGTGCCGACGGCATTCTGGATCTGGTCGTCGGATGGGTCAGTTTCCTGATAGGCGGGTTGTGGCTGGTAGGCCTGAATCTGCCACGACGTCCTGCTGTTTGGATTCCGTTCTGGATCATAGCGCCCATCGCCTTCACCGCGCTTTCGCTGCTGCAGGGTCGGATCGTTCGCCGGCTCAAGGAACGGACCACGGATCCCAGGACCGGCCAAATAGAGCTGCGGGCGCCGGCGGGGTGGACGAGGGCGGTCGGCCTGGGAATCTCCCTCCTGTTCGGGGCATTCGTCACCTACTCCGTCTTTTCGGGCCAGGGCCTTGCGCGCTTGCCGATGGAATCCATCATCGGTTTCGGAGTCCCTGCTTCCCTGGGGCTGCAGTTCCTTCTGATCGGCCGTCACCAGCGGCGGTTTCTCATCCTGTCCGGGATCTGCCTTGCCAGCACCATCAGTGGTTTCCTGCGTGGGTTCCGGTACTCAACGCTGCTTTGGAATCTGGTCGCGGTCGGCCTCGCTCTTGGGATCATGGGCACGATCAGGTTGCGCAGCTATCTCAAGGCCCACCCCCAAGCGGGAGCATCCGAGTGACCGAACTCGACCGGGTCATCCATGAACCGGGGCGACTGGTCATCATGGCGCTCCTTTTCGGGATCAAGGAGGCGGACTTCCTCTACCTACAGCGCGAAACGGGGCTGACGAAGGGAAATCTCTCCTGCCATCTCTCCCGGCTGGAGGAGGCGGGATATGTCGAAATCGAGAAGACCTACCGGGGCAAGGTCCCGTTGACGATCGTTCGCCCGACGAAGAGTGGCCGGGATGCCTTCAAGGAGTATCGCAAGGGCGTGGAACGAGTGCTCCGCCCGAAGTGATCACGGGTACCGGTAGTTGGTGGTTCAGTCCCGTCGGCGCTTTACGACATCGATGACGACGGTCCGATTGTAACACCGCTCCTCCGGGGGGTCGTTGTCAAACGGGGCAAGGCCGAGATCTTCGCCGAACCCATGGGTTTCGAACGTGACCCCGTGCTTGCCGGCCTTCAAGACCGCGCCTTCCAGGATGTTCTGCGCCTCGCTGGCGCGCTCATCCGACAGCATCTGATCATAATCAGGGTCTCCAATAGTGTCAGTATGGCCGTGGATAATCACCGTCCGAGCAGCGTTGACGCACGGTCGGAGATTCTGCACACTTCTTCTGAACGCTGGCTTCTGGTCCGGCGTGCCGGATGGTCGCCGGTTTGGGCACATGGAGTGCGGAGGTGACTGGAATGCGCACGAACTTGTGGCCGGTCGTACTTGCGGCTATGGCCATTCCGGCGAGCGCGTCATCAACATGAGTGGTGTGGGTGTTCGCTTCGGCGTGTCCTGGTAGCTCTCGCCCGCTTTATTCGCAAAAGGGCGTGGAGGGAGTGCTCCGCCCGAGGTGACCACGAGTCGCCGAAACCGGCGGCAGCGCGCAAGCTCACGTGATGATGGGGCCGCGTCGAAGGGTGAGGGACGAGCGCGTGCCTTCCGGCTCGCTCCAGTCCTCGCTCGTCGGCGGCCCTCAGGCTTCCGCCTGCGGCCCTCCCGGCTCCGAGGTGTCGGGCCAGAGGTCGCCGGCCGCGGCGCCGGCGAGATCCGGGAAGCGCGGCTCCATCCGGAATCCCGGGGCGCCCGCCACGATGCGCGCGAACCATGCGGTCCAGGACGCGACCGCTTCGGGCTCATTCCAGATCAGCCGTTGCGCCAACACCGCCACGCGCGTCCCGGGCGGAAGGACCGGCTGGAGGCGCGTCCAGTCCTTTTCCGTGGTCACGATCCAGGACGAATCCGCCCGCGCCGTGGAGACGAGCTCGCGAAGATCCGCCGCGCGGTAGCGGTGATGGTCCGGGAAGACCCAGAACGACTCCACCGGATTGCCGAGCTTTCGAAGAGACGCAACGAGCCGTTCCGGATGCGCGATCCCGGCGAGCAGGTGGACCGCTTCCCCCGGCTTCGGGGGATCGGCCGACGCGGGCGAGACCGGGCGAAGCTGCGCGCCGTCGTGCCAGGTCAGCACCTCGGTCCCGGTCCGCAGGAACGGCCGGATCCGCGACACGGCGGCATCGACTTCAGCCGGCTCGACTCCGGCCAGCACGACGCGATCGGCCCTTCGAAGAGCAACCTCCGGCGGCTCCCGAAGCGGACCGGCGGGAAGCAGCCGGCCGTTTCCCAAGGGCGAGTGGCCCAGCATCGTCACGACGTCTCCGTCGCGATGAAGGCAACGATGCTGGAATCCGTCGTCCAGGATGGCGATCCAGGCGCCTTCCTTGGCGGCCAGCCGGGCGGCCTTGATCCTCTCTCGCGCGACGTAGACGTGCGTGCCGAGCCCGGCGGCTTTCGACGCCAGCCAGACCGGCTCGTCTCCGAACACCTCCGCCGAAGCCGCGGGACCAGAGGCCCGCCCGGTGGATTCCGGCGGCGGCGGCGCCGGCACGCGCTGCGCCGGTGAGCCGGTGATCGACCGGACGCGACCGTATCCCCGGGTGAGGATCACCGGCCGCAGACCCGCCCGCGCGGCGATGCGAAGAAGCTCCATCGCCAGCGGAGTCTTCCCGCAGCCTCCGACCTCGATCCCGCCGATCGAGACCGTGGCCAGCGGCGGGCGCTCCTGGTGGAACCAGCCGCGTCGATAGCAGGTGTTGCGGGCGGCCACTCCCAATCGGAAGCACAATTCCCCGGCCCTCGCGACGGGGCGGACGAGGCGCCCGACGGTCGTCTCGGGGCCTCCGTCCCGCCACAGATCTTCCTGAAGAAGAGTCATGGATGACCCTCGCCTCCTTGGCTGCCGAAGGCCCGCCGGAACGTCACGAGCTGGCGGTTTCTCCGGTTCTCTCCTCTTCATTCATCGTCCGTTCTGTGGCGAATCCTCGACTTTGAGATGCGCGCCGGTCGATTTTCTTGATCGAGCTTTCCCGGCCGCTCCACCCTCACCCAGGAAAGCGTCTCAAGAAAGGCCCAAGTTCGAGCAGAAGCCCCGGCGACTTCGCGGGCGGCCTCGAGGGCGGCCCGCCCCGCTTCGACTCGGCGTGCCGGATCCTCTACCAGGCTGCGAACCCATCCAGCCAGCTCGGCCGCGCCCGCGACCCTCGTTCCCCCGCCGGTCCTGAGAAGCGGCTCCGCCAGATCCTCGACTCCCCCGGTGTGCGGGCCGAACGCGACGGGAATGCCCTCCCGGGCGGGCTCGAACAGATTGTGTCCGCCAATCGGCACGAGGGTCCCTCCCACGAATGCGGCATCGGCAACGGCGTACCAGGCGCTCAGCTCGCCGTGGACGTCCACGAGGAGAACACTCGACAGGGCATCCGAACGTGTGTTCGGTGTCCCAGGGCTCGGCGAAGCTCCTGACTCGATGCTCGCGCCGTCCTCCGCGCCGATGAATCGCCGTGCTTTCGCCGCCTCGATCCCCGACAACACCTCCGCCCGAAACTGCGCCCGACGCACCGGATCTCGCAGCAATTCAAGAGGTAACAGCTTGAGCTTCATGGAACTTCTCTCGACGAAACCGATCCCCCTTTCCTGCAACGCCTGGATCCAGTGATCCCGGTCCCTCAGGTGTCGGGGCGCAAGCACGAGCAGCGTGCCGGGAGTTCCAACGGCGTCCAGGATCGCCTCTTCCCCGGTTCGGACGCTTCCCGCCGTCAAGATCAGCGGGCTCTTCCTGGCCAGACTGTCGGCGTCCCGTGCGCCGTCGATTTTGTTCCGTTCGGTCTCAAGCCGATACTTCAAGTTTCCCGTGATGCTCACGTTGGAGCATCCGAGCATCCGAAACCGCTCCGCGTCGCCGGCGCTCTGAACCGCGCAGGCCTGCGTTCCTCGGATCGCTGGGCCGAGAAGCGCGCGGAATCGATACGTCCGTCTCCACTTCCGGGGCGAGAGCCGGCCGCTGATCAGCGCCACGGGGATCCCTCGGCGCCGGCACAGGTGAAGCGTCAGGGGCCAGATTTCCGTTTCCAGCAGCAGCAATCCGCGAGGCCGCACCCGGCTCAGAAATGGCAGAACCGCAAACCAGAGATCGAGAGGGGCGTGGGCGATGGTGACGCCGGCGCCGAGTCTTCGCGCGGCGTGGGCCCGCGCCGAGGTCGACAACACGGTCACGACCATCGGCGGCGACACGCTCCATCCTGGCTCGGCCCAGAGGGCGCTCAAGGCCTCCAGCTCGCCGAGCGAAGCGAGATGGATCCAGAGCGGACGTTGGTCGACTGGTTCCGTCGCCATGGACTCGGGCCGGGCCGCGCTCCATCCCAGCCGCTCGCGCATCTCCTCTGGATGCCGCCAAAGGCGGAAGAGCACATACGGAAGCGCCACAAGAAACCCCAAGGTGCCGGCGACCTGATAGAGGAAGAGCCACACGGTCAGGCTTCTCCTCGAGGTTCGAGCTCCGGAATCCTCTCGCCGCGGCTCCAGGCCTCGGCCTTGGTCTCGAGCTCCTCGATCGCGGCCGACACCCGTCCTCCCCACTCGGCCAGGAATGCTTCCCCTTCGCCCTCCGGCGGAACGTGGATCGGATCTCCCAAGAGCACCAGCACGCGCGAGAACGGATACGGAAGCTGGAAACGATCCCAGGAGTCGAGAAGCCGGCCGCGGCGCATGCCCACGGACATCGGAACGATCGGCAGCCCGCTCTTCTGCGCGATCACAAGGACTCCGGGCTGCAGCACGTGGCGCGGCCCGCGCGGGCCGTCGGGCGTGACGCCGAGCGGATGCCCGCGGCGCCCGTCCCGCGCCATCTCCAGAAGCGCGCGCAAGCCGCCCCGGGTCGAGCTCCCACGGACGGTTCCGTAACCCAGGCGATGGAGGATCTGCGAGATGATCTCTCCGTCCCCGTGCCGGCTCACCAGGACCACGATTTCACGCCCGCGATAGCCGTAGGTCAGGGTCAGGATATGGCCGTGCCAGAAGGAGTAGATGAGATGCTCCCCGCCGTGCTCCAACTCCCGGACCGACGGCGGGACCCGCCAGGTGATTCGGAGCGTCCGGCCCCAGAGACGGACGAGCAGGCTGCCGAGCCGTCCGATCCAGACGTAGCGAGGCTTCCGGGACAGCTCTGTCTCCGGACGAGGCGCGGGAAGCCGCCGCTGGGATCGGCTCATGCTCTCCCCGCTGTGTTTCCGGACTCCGCGTTCTCTTCGGGCTCCGTGGTCCATCCGGACTCCGGGATCCTGGTCGGCTGGCCGGTCCCTCCATCCATCACTGCCAGGGCCGCTTCCGCCGCGCGGTCTGCGGCGCCCGGCGGACCCAGCCGCGCCCGCACCTCCAGAAGCCCGGCGCGCATGCGGTCGCGCGACTCGCGGTCGGACAGCAGCCGTTCGACCTCCGCCGCGAGAGCCGGCGGATCGGCCGCATCCTGGAGAAACTCCGGGACGAGCCGTCGCCCCGCGATCAGGTTGGCCATCGCGATGTGATCGATCCGGACGAGCCGACGTGCGAGCCGATACGTCCAGGGATGGACCCGATAGACCACGATCACCGGGCGGCCGAGTAGCGCGGCCTCGAGCGTGATCGTGCCGGAAGCGACCAGCGCAAGATCCGCCGCTTTGAGCGCCTCGATTCCGTTGAGGGGAGCGTGACGGCTGCGCTCCGGCTCCGCTTCAGGCGTCGCCGCCGGCCCCGGCTCCGGCCGGCGGCCCACGGGATCCGGTCCACGCTGCGGATCCGCCGGCCCCAGCTCCAGCGCCTCCAGCGCGCTTTCCGGAAGACCCGGAGCCAGCCCGGCGATCCATAGCACCGGCGGCTTTCCGGCGCTTCGCCGCGCCTCGTCCACCAGAAACCGCGTCTTCCTGAGGACGGGCGCGATGCGCCCGATCTCGGAGCGACGGCTGCCGGGAAGCAGCGCGACCACCGGGCCTTCGGAAGCCAGGCCAAGCGCGGTTCGTTCCGCTTCCGGCTCCGCCGCGGGAGCGAGCCGATCGACGAAAGGATGCCCCACCCAGCGGACGGGTACTCCCCGATCCAGGTAGAGGCTCTCTTCAAACGGGAAGATGACGATCATGAGCCGAAGGTAGCGGCGCAGGATGTCGATCCGCTCGGAGCGCCAGGCCCAGACCTGCGGACTGATGTAGTAGACGATGGGAATCCCGAGTCGGAAGGCCGCCGGCAGCAGGCGGAAGTTGAAGTCGGGGAAGTCGACCGGGATGAAGAGGTCGGGGCGCTCGGCCGCCAGCCACGAACGGACCGTTTCGAGCGCGCCCAGCAGGCGGTTCGCCTTTTCCAGCACCTCGAGGAATCCGACGACGGCCAGCTCTTCGCTGCGGAGGATCAACCGAACCCCGGCCGCCTCCATGCGCTCGCCCCCGACGCCCCAGAGCTCGCAGTCGGGGCGCCGGCGCCGGATGGCTTCGGCCAGCAAAGCCCCGTGCAGGTCTCCCGACGCTTCCCCGGCCAGAAGGAAGACGCGCTTCATCGGCCGATCAAGCTCCCGGCGGCGGCTTCTCGAGACCGAGCCGGCGCAAGGACTCCTGGACCCGGCGGTGAATCTCGAGCGCGACCTCGAGGCAGCGCAGCCCGTCCTCGCCCGTGGCGCCGGACGTGGGCTTCCCCTCCAGCGCGCCGAGGAAGTCGATCAGCTCATCTTCGAGCGGATTCGCCTCGGGCACGGGGATCGGTCCGTGCTCGAGAAGCAGGCGGCGGTCGGCGAGATAGGCCAGGAGCGCGCGATCTTCGGCGGTGGGCGCATGGCCGGGTGGCGCAGTTCCGAGAGCCGCGTGTCCGGCAGGCGCGCTGCCGGCGCTCGCACGGTCAGCGGTCGCGCCCCTGACGGGCGCACTGCCGGCGAGCGATCCGCCGGTGAGCGCACCGCCGATGAGCGCACCACCAGCGAGCGAACCTCCAGCCATCGCTCCAGCGACCCCCGTCGGCATCGCCTTCAGCGCGACCTGCTCCACGGTCCGCTCCATCAGGTCGATCGAGAGATAGCGGCGCTCCCCGAAGAAGCGGATCTTCCGTACCCGTTCCCGCGAAACGCGGCTGGCCGTGAAATTGGCCACAGCGCCGTCGGCAAAGCGGATGCGGGCGTTGGCGATGTCCTCGCCCGAAGTCAGGACCGGCACGCCGATCGCATCACAGCTCTCGACCTCGGCCGGGATGAGCCCGAGGGTCAGATCCAGATCGTGGATCATCAGATCCAGCACGACGTCGACGTCGAGGCTGCGCGGCACGAAGGTGGAGAGCCGGTGCGATTCGATGAACCGCGGCCGGCCGATGCGCTCGCGGGCCGCGCGGAACGCGGGGTTGAAACGCTCCACGTGGCCGACGGCGAGCGGAAGGCCGCGCGCCGCCGCCAGGCCCACGAGGGCGGCGCCGTCCTCGACCGTGGCCGCCAGCGGCTTCTCCACGAGCACGGCGCACCCGGCGCGAAGACACGCTTCCGCCACCGCGCGATGGGTGGTCGTCGGCGTGGCCACCGAGACGGCCCGCGCCTCAGAGAGCGTTTTGGCCAGGTCCGTCGTCCAGGGAACGCCCAGGGCTTCCCCGAGCGTCTGCGCTTTCTCCGGAACGATGTCCATGACCGCGACGAGCCGGGCGCCGGGTAGATTCCGATAGAGGCGGGCGTGGAAGGTACCGAGGTGACCGCAGCCGATCACCGCCACCGGAACCGGTTCGTTCATGGTCTACCTTTCGACTGGTTGCTTCGGTCCATCGGTCAATCCGGTCGATTCGATCCGATCCGTCCGGTCGGTCCAGACGAACTCGGGTCAATGCTGGTTCGTCAACTCCGGTATGTTCCGGTCCGCTCCGGCCAGGCCCGGCCGACGCGGGCAACGTTCAATACCTCGAGCTCGAACGGGAGTGAGGCCGCGCCAGCCCCCGCTCCGACTGCTCGACGAATCGAATGAAGATCTCGACCTCGGGCAGCGGCTTGATCTCCTGCCGGATCTTCTCCAGGGCCGGGCCGGTCAGCAGATTCGAGCGGAAGAAGATCCGGTAGAGCCTGGCAAGCTCCGCCCGCGCTTCGGCGGAGAAACCACGCCGCTCGAGCCCCACCGAATTCAGCCCGAAGACCCGGAGAGGATTGCCCGCCGCCTTCACGTACGGAGGCACGTCGATCGGAACGCGCGAGCCTCCGCCGATGATGGAGTGGCAGCCGATCTTGACGAACTGATGGACCGGCACGACTCCGCCGATGATCGCCCAGTCGCCGAGCTCGATGTGCCCGGCGAGATTCACCGAGTTGGCCAGGATCACGTGGTCTCCGAGCACGCAATTGTGGGCCACGTGCGCGTAGGCCATGATCAGGACCTGGCTTCCCACGATCGTCGGTTCCCCTTCGGTCGTGGAACGATTGAGCGTGCTGTATTCCCGAAACACGGTATTGGCGCCGATCCGCGCCTCGGTCGGCGCGCCGGCGTACTTCAGATCCTGAGGCGGCGTGCCGACGACCGCGCCGTGATGGAAGCGGCAGCGCGGACCCACCGTCGTCTTCCCGTCCACGAGGACCATGGAGTCCAGTTGGCAGCCTGCGCCGAGGCGGACCTGGGGGCCGACCCGGCACCAGGGACCGATCACGACGCCGTCATCCAGCTCCGCCCCTTGGGCCACGATGGCCGTGGGGTCGACTGTTACCATTCCCCCGATCTCCCTTCCCTTCCCTGCGCCGTCAACGATCCACGATGGTCGATGTCAGCTCCGCCTCGGCGACGAGGGCGCCGCGCACATATCCCTTGCCGTTCATCCGGCAGATCCGGCTCTTCAGGCGCAC
Organism: Candidatus Eiseniibacteriota bacterium; assembly: GCA_963833505.1. GTDB lineage: Bacteria > Eisenbacteria > RBG-16-71-46 > CAIMUX01 > CAIMUX01 > CAWHYG01. The sequence goes on from CAWHYG010000007.1 coordinate 571,149, forward strand.
CAGCTCGAGGTCGAAGATGAGCTGATCGCCGGGAAGCACCGGCCTCCGGAACTTGGCATTGTCGATGCCGATGAAGTAGACGAGCTTCGATTCCGGGTGCTCCACCGTGTTCAAGAGGAGGATCCCGCCCACCTGCGCCATCGCTTCGAGGATGAGCACGGCCGGCATGATGGGATGGCCCGGAAAGTGGCCCACGAAGTAGTGCTCGTTGATCGTCACGTTCTTGAGGCCGATCACGCGCTTGCGCTCTTCCAGGAACAGGATCCGGTCGACCAGCAGGAACGGATAACGGTGCGGCATGATCCGTTCGATGGCCGCGATGTCGAAATGGATCCGATCGAGATAGTCGGCATAGCCGCGGCTCTCGACCCGCCCGTTCGCCCGCCCCATCTGCTCGTGCACCTGCTGGACGAAGGCGATGTGGCTGTCATGCCCGGATCGCACCGACAGGACGTGCCCGCGCAGCGGCTTGCCCAGCAGCGTGAGATCGCCGAGCAGATCGAGGATCTTGTGGCGGACGAACTCATCCGGAAACCGCAGGCCGTCCTCGTTCAGGATCCGGTCGCCCTGGACGACCACGGCGTTTTCGAGCGTGCCGCCCTTGATCATCCCCGCCTCCCGGAGCATCGCCACTTCCTCGAAGAGGGCGAAAGTCCGGGCCGGAGCGATCTCCCTGGCGTAGACCTCGGGAGTGATCTCTATGCTTCGATACTGGGTTCCGACCAGGGGATTCTCGTACTGGATGGTGAAGCTGATGCGAAGCCCGTCGTGCGGGATCCCGAGGATCTGGATGCCGTCGTCCTGGAAGGAAACCGGCTCGCGCAGCACCAGGTAGTCCCGCGGCACGCCCTGATCCACCACGCCGGCCGAGCGCACCAGCGCGACCAGGCTGCGGGCGCTCCCGTCGACCGCTTCCGGCGCTTCCATGCCGTCCACTTCCAGGATGAGATTGTCCAGCCCGAGCCCGGCCACGGTGCTGAGGACATGCTCGACCGTGTGCACCTCGGCGGCTCCGTGGGCGATGATCGTCCGCCGGAGCTGGCGGGTGTCGTGGCGCGCGTTCTCCGGCCGGACCTGAATCTCCGGCCGGCCGGGCAGGTCCGTCCGGACGAAGCGGATTCCGGAACCGGGAGGCGCCGGCCGGAAGGTGATGGTGGTGGTGGTTCCGGTGTGGAGGCCGACACCGGTGAAGGAGACGGGCTCGCGGATCGTCTTCTGGTGGTCCGGAGAACGGTCGGCCGCTTGATCTGCGGTTCGATCCGTCGCGTGATCTGCCGTCATGAACGGGTCCCCTCTCAGGTGTCTGCGCCGCGTCGGTCAGCGGTGGGCCGGATCCCCGGGAGACTTTGCGCGCTCCTCGAGCGCCTGCACGCGCCGATCGAGCTGCCGGATGGCCCGAAGCGCTTCGGGCAGACTGCGAAGGGCTGCATAAAGCCTCTGGGCCCGGGTATGGGGCTGAGCCGGATAACCGGAGTAGCTTTCCCCGGGAGGGATCGACTTCGTCACGCCTCCCTGGGCTCCGACCCGGGCGTTGTCTCCGATCGTGACGTGCCCGACGATGCCGACCTGCCCGGCCAGCACGACGTGCTTGCCGACGCGGGTCGAGCCGGAGATCCCCACCTGGGCGCACAGGATCGAGTTTTCGCCGATCTCGACGTTGTGGGCGATCATGACCAGGTTGTCGATCCGGCTGCCGCGGCCGATCCGGGTCACGCCGATCGTCGCCCGATCGATGGTGGTGTTGGCCCCGATCTCCACGTCGTCCTCGATGACGACCTTCCCGATCTGCGGGATCTTCCGGTAGCCCTCGCCGTCGGGGGCGAAGCCGAAGCCGTCGTCGCCGATGACGGCGCCGGCGTGGATGATGACCCGGGCGCCGATCTCCGTCTCCTTGCGGAGAACCACCCGCGGATAGAGCAGGCAATCCTCCCCCAGGATGACCCCGGGACCGACGTACACGCCCGCTGAAAGCACGGAGCGCGGGCCGATGGTCGCCCCCTCGCACACCACCGCGAGGGGACCGATCGAGACGTCCTCCCCCAGGATCGCGCCCGGCGCGACGACCGCGCTGGGATGAACCCCTCGCGACGGCAGCTCGACCTGGCCGGTGTCGAAGAGGCGGACGACCTCGAGAAACGCCAGATAGGGTTCGGGGGTCAGAAGCGCCGGAAGAGGCGGAGCCGGCAAGGACTCATGCAGGATGATGGCGGAGGCCCGGGTCTCCCGGAGAAAACTCTCGTACTTCGGGTTCGCCAGGAAGGTGATCTGCCCCGCTTCCGCCTCACGAATGCCGGCCACGCCCCGGATGCGGATGCCGCCGTCCCCGCTGATCTTCCCGCCAACCTTGGCGCCGATCTCGTTCAGGGTCAGCTCCATCCGCCCTCCGGCTCAGGGTTGCTGCTGGTTCAGCGCGTCGATGACCTTCTGCGTCAGATCGAGAGTGGGGTCGGCGTAGAGCACGGTTCCGTTGGCCGCATCCAGGATCAGGTCGTAGCCCTGGTCGGTCGCGATCTTGGCCAGCACCGTCTGGATCTTGGCGATGATCGGGCGGAGGATCTCCTCGTTGCGCTTGACGATCAAGCCCTGCGGACCCCGAATGCTCTGGATGAACTGGTCATACTCGGTCAGCTTCGCCTGGTAGTCCCGTTCCTTCTGGCGCCGCTTGTCCTCGCTCAGCATGGGCGATTGGGCGGTCAGTTCCTTGCCCATGGCATCGAGATCGGCCTTGCGGGCGGCCGCGTCCTGGTTCCAGCCGTCCACGTCGCGATTGAATCCCGCCATGGCCGACGCGGTCCCGGTGTATTTCTCCAGGATCTGCTGGGAATTGATATATCCGATCTTCTGGTCGGCCCGGGCCGGCGGCGCCCACAGGCCTTCCGCCAGCGCGAAAGCCAGAATCAGGGCGGGCCAGGCCCGCGCGAAAGCGAGAGCACGCACTGGTCAATCCTCCGTGTCCGGGTCGGCCGATGGTATCGCGCCGGCCCTCCGCTATCCAGATCAGAAGGCGGGTCCGATGATGAAATGCGCCTGCCATCTCCCCCGGTCGATGCCATAACCGTAGTCCAGGCCGACCAGCCCGAGCATGGGGATTTCCACCCGGAGACCGGCGCCCACGCCCTTGTCCAGGTTGCCCAGGTTCAGGTCGCTGAGGTGGTTCCAGGTGTTGCCGGCATCGAAGAAGAGGAGGCCGCGCACGGGATTGACGATGGGGAACTGGTACTCGGTGGTGAAGGTGTAGAGCACCGTGCCGCCGGGGAAGCGGACCTCCTGTCCGTTCGCGCCGGTGTGCACGTTCTCCGGCGGCACGACCCAGTAGTCGGGGTAGCCGCGCAGGTAGTCCGCGCGCGTTCCGCCCAGGCGGAAGGTCTCGCTGCCGGGCACTGCATGGCCGGACGCGATCGCGCCCAGGTAGGAGAACCGGTTGCGGATCATGATGACCGGTTTCCAGAAGGGCACGAAGTAGACCCGGTGGTCGATGAGGGGCCGGAAGTACTCCAGGGTTCCGCCCAGGGGACCTCCCGCCACGTCCATCGAAAGCGTCGTCTTGCTTCCCCGGAGCGGGTTGAAGGGGTTGTCGGTGCTGGTCCGGACGAAGGACAGGGTGACCAGGGATGCGGTGCCGTTCGAGGCTTCCAGCAACTCCTGGCTGGTCGGATCGAGCGTGCTCAGATTCGTGAAGTCGAGATGCTCGAGCGAATAGCCCGCGTAGACCCTGGAGTAGTCCGGCTTGGCGAAGAACCAGGGCCGGCCCAGGTTGATGCTCGCTCCCTTGGAATCCTGGGAATAGACGTCGTAGTCGTAGATCGTGTCGTAGGCGCGCAGCTCGAGCGAGGTCGGCGTGTCCCGCAGCCAGGGCTCGGTGAAGGAGATGTCATAGTCCACCCGCTTGTCGCCCCGCTCCAGATGGACGTTGACGGCCTGGCCGTTCCCGAAGAGGTTGTTGTGCCCGAACTCGACGAACCCGGTCAGACCGGTGTCGCTGGCGTAGGCGGCGCCGGCGGTGGCCGTGCCCGAGCTCTTCTCCTTCACCGTGTAGGTGACGTCAACGGCCGAACCCACGCCCGCCGGCTGGTAGTCGACGGAGACGTCCTCGAAGTAGCCCAGGGCCATCAGGTCGCGCTGGCTTCGGAGCAGCGCGGAACGCCGGAGAAGCTGGCCGGGGATCAGGCTCAGCTCCCGGCGGATGACCTTCTCCTTGGTGCGGGTGTTCCCCTGGATCAGGACCTCGTTGACGTGCGAGGGCTCTCCCTCGTTGATGCTGTAGGCCACCGAGACGGAATCGTCGGTGGTCTTCATGTCCGGTGAGATCTGGAGCTGGAGCAGATAGCCCTTTTCCGTATAGAGGGCGTAGGCCGCGCTCGTGGTGCCTTCGACCTTCGACTTGCTGAAAGGCTCGCCCGCGACGATCTGGGACGCGGACTGGAGGGCCTCGGTCGAGATGGCCGTGTTGCCCTGCCACGTCACGTAGCCGAAACGGTAGAGACGGCCCTCGTGGATCTCATAACGGATGCGCACTTCGTGCCGGTCTTCGCTGAAGACGGGGTCCGCCGAAGTCACCTGCGCGTCCTTGTAGCCGTGGTCGCGGTAGTAGGACTCAAGCTTGTCCTGATCTTCGTGCAGGCGCTCCACCGTGAACCGCTTGCGGTGGAAGAAGGAATTCGGCTTCATGCTCAACACGCCCCGGAGCGTCTTCTCCGGGAAAGCGTGGGCGCCGGAAAAGTCGATCGCGGTCAGGTCGACCTTCCGGCCCTCGTCGATCACGAAAGTGATGTCGGAAACGCCTTCGACCGCAGCCGACACCTGGGGATCCACGCTGGCTGAGGCGTATCCCTTCTCCGCGTAGGCGAGCTCGATCGCCCGCCGGGCCTCGAAGACCTTGCGCTGGTTCAGGAGCTGTTCGGGCTTGAGATCGACCTTGGCCTTCAGGTCGTCCTCGCTCAGCGCCTTGTTTCCCTGGTAGCGGATCGTCCCGATGCGGGGGTTCTCGGTCACCTCGAAGACCAGCACGCGCGCCCCGGTCGAGTCGGCCTCCTCCCGGACGCGGATGTTGGAGAAAAGCCCCAGCCCGTACAGCGCGCTGATGGCGTCGCGCACCTTGGAGGGCCCCGCCACCTGCCCCGGGGTGAGGCCGGACGTGCGCACGATGAGCCGGGTGTCCGTCGCCTTGTTGCCTTCGACCTGGATGCGGGCGACCGGACGCCCGGCCAGCGAAGAATCAGCGGACGAGGCGCTGGGAATCGGAGGCGCCCAGGAAGGCGCGGCGGGAATCGGCGCGGACGAGTCCGGGGCCGCGGGAGTCGAGGCCGGGGAACCGGCAGCAGTCGGATTCGAGCTCGACGCACCCGGGGCCGCGGGATTCGAGATCGGCGAACCAGGAGCCCCCGGATTCGAGGTCGGCGAACCCGGGGCTGTGGGACTTGGGCTCGACGAGCCCGAGCCCGCGGAAGTCGCTCCCGAGGCTGCCTGGGCCCAAGCCCGTCCGCTCGCCGCCCACCCGGCCGCGACCAGCAACACGATCCCCGCCAGGACGCTCGCCCCGGCCCGGATCCGTCCAGGCAAGCTCTGACGCGCTCGGATCAAATGCAATGGTTCCGTCCTGAACCCCTCTGGAAGCTTCCGCTTCCGCCCACCCCGGCGCCCTGAGCCTATTCCTTCGGGGCCATCTCAGGCGAGCGTTCCTCGATGGCAAGCTCCTCCCCGCGTTTCGAGATCCGGACCTCGGTTCCCCGGCGGAGCTTGCCGCGGAGGAGCATATCGGCCAGCGGATCCTCGATCAGCTTCTGGATCGCCCGGCGAAGCGGCCGCGCCCCGAGCGCCGGATCGAACCCCTTCTCGATGAGGAGCTGCAGGGCGCTCGGCGTGACCGAGAGGGTCAGCTCGTGGGCCGTCAGCCGTTCGCGAACCTGATCGAGGAGGATCTCGATGATCTTCTCCATGTGCGGCTTCTCGAGGCCGCGGAAGACGATGATCTCGTCGATCCGGTTCAGGAACTCCGGATTGAAGACCTTCTTCACCTCTTCCATCACCGTGCTCTTCATCTGGTTGTACGTGACTTCCGAGTCGGGCCGCTGGAAGCCGAGGCGGCCCTGGCCCCGGATGAGTCGCGCTCCGATGTTCGAGGTCATGATGAGGACGGTGTTCTTGAAGTTGACCTTGCGCTTGAGCGAGTCGGTGAGCTGCCCGTCCTCCAGCACCTGCAAGAGGATGTTGAAGACGTCCGGGTGGGCTTTCTCGATCTCGTCCAGCAGCACGACCGAGTAGGGCTTGCGCCGCACGCGCTCGGTGAGCTGCCCGCCCTCCTCGTAGCCGACGTAGCCGGGGGGCGCGCCGACGAGGCGGCTGACGGAGAACTTCTCCATGTACTCGCTCATGTCCACGCGGATCAGGGATTCGGGATCCCCGAAGAGGAACTGGGCGATGACCCGGGCCAGCTCGGTCTTCCCGACCCCGGTCGGACCGAGGAAGATGAAGGTGCCGATCGGCCGGCGGGGATCGCGCAGCCCGGCGCGGTTCCGGCGGACCGCCTTGGCGATGGCCGTGACCGCTTCGTCCTGCCCCACGATGTGACGCGCCAGCTCCTCCTCCATCCGGACGAGTTTCTCCTGCTCCTTCTCGGAAAGGCGGGTCAGCGGAATCTTGGTCATGTGGGAGATGACGAAGGCGATGTCTTCGTCGGTCACCTCGGCCCGGCGGGTGTTCTTGCTCTCGTTCCACTCCTTCTTCAGGCGGTAGTACTCCTGCCGCAGCTCCTTCTCCTTGTCCCGGTAGGAGGCCGCCTTCTCGAATTCCTGGGCCCGGATGGCCGCCTCCTTTTCGGACGCGACCTTCTCGATCTTCTTGTCCATCTCCCGCAGCTCGGCCGGGACGGTCGAGGTGGAGAGCCGGGCGCGGGCGCCGGCCTCGTCAATCACGTCGATGGCCTTGTCGGGCAGGTAGCGGTCGGTGATGAACCGTTCGGACAGCCGCACGGCCGAGTCGAGGGCCGGATCGGTGTAGTGGACCCGGTGATGCGCCTCGTACTTGTCGCGGAGCCCGCGGAGGATGAGGATCGTCTCCTCCACATTCGGGGGCTCGACCAGCACCATCTGGAAGCGGCGTTCCAGCGCCCCGTCCTTCTCGATGTACTTCCGGTACTCGTCGAGGGTGGTGGCGCCGATGCATTGCAGCTCGCCCCGCGCCAGCGCGGGCTTCAGCATGTTGGAGGCGTCGATGGCGCCTTCGGCCCCGCCCGCGCCCACGATCGTGTGCAGCTCATCGATGAAGATGATCGTGTCCGGGGATTCCCGGATCTCGTTCATGATGTTCTTGAGCCGCTCCTCGAACTGGCCGCGGTACTTGGTGCCGGCGACGACCGAGGCCAGATCCAGCGTGATCAGCCGGTGATTCCGCAGCAGCTCCGGGACCTTCCCTTCGACGATCCGGCTGGCCAGGCCCTCGACGATCGCGGTCTTCCCCACTCCCGGCTCGCCGATCAGGATGGGGTTGTTCTTCTTCCGCCGGCAGAGGATCTGGATGACCCGCTCGATCTCCGCCTCGCGCCCGAAGGTGGGATCGAGCTTGCCTTCACGGGCGAGCTGGGTGAGGTCGCGACCGAACTGGTTGAGCGACGGGGTGTCGGCCTTCTCCTCCCCCTCGGGCTGGGACTGCTGAGGATGGCCTCCCAGCAGTTTCAAGGTCTCGTCCCGGACCTTCTTGCGATCGACACCCATGTCCATGAGGACCTTGGCGGCCACGCCTTCGCCCTCGCGGATCAGGCCGAGAAGGAGATGCTCGGTGCCGACGTAGTTGTGGCCGAGCTGGCGGGCCTCGTCCACGGACAGCTCCAAAACCCGCTTGGCGTTGGAAGTGAACGGAATCTCGCCGATGGTCAGGGTGCCCCCGGCCTGCGCCACCATGTTCTCGACCGCGTGGCGGATGGCGTCGAGGTCGAGACCGAGGTTGGAGAGCACGGTCGCCGCGATCCCTTCGCCTTCGCGCAGCAACCCGAGCAGCAGGTGCTCCGTGCCGATCGAGCCGTGCTGGAGACGGCTGGCTTCCTCGCGGGCCAGGAAGATGACCTTGCGGACTCTCTCGGTGAATTTATCATGCATGGCTCCGACCCTCCGGAATTCGTGGGGCGCTCGGTCCCCCTGATTCCCTCATTCTGCCGTCGCGGCCTTCTGCACCGGCGGCGCCAACCGGTTTAGATGCGATTCTCGGGGAATCGATCAGGGGAGTTCCGGCACGCCGGTCACTCCCAGGATGCGGCGCACGAGTCCGGCCCGGAACTCGTTGCGCTGTTCGGAATTCATGGCCCGCCCCGCCGCCTTCTGCAGATGCCCCGGCTGGCATCGCACCAGAAGCTCGTTCAGGACTGCCACCGGCGGGACGTTGCGCATGCTCAGGATATGGCCGAAGCGCACCGCCGACAAGAGCCCGATGGCCTCCTGAGAGGAGAGAAGCCGGCTGTAACGCAGGACCCCGAGGGCCCGCAGGATCTTGTCTTCGATCTGGAGGCGGGCGGATCGCAACAGCACGTCCTCCGCCTTCTTCTCCCAATCGAGAATCTGACGCACGACCCGGGTCAGCTTGGTCAGGGTCTCCTCCTCCGATTCCCCCAGTGTCACCTGGTTGGAGATCTGGAAGAAGTTGCCCATGACCTCCGTTCCCTCGCCATAGAACCCCCGCACGTTCAGCCCCACCTGGTTGACCCCCGACAGGATCTTCTTGATCCTCTGTGTGAGCACCAGTGCGGGCAGGTGGATCAGGACCGACGCGCGCATCCCGGTTCCTACGTTCGTGGGGCAGGCCGTGAGATAACCGAGGGCGTCGGACCAGGCAAAGGACAGTCTCCCCTCCAGGGACTCATCGACCGCCAGCGCCTCGGACCACGCTTTCTCCAGTTGAAACCCCGCTTCGAGCGTCTGGATCCTCAGGTGGTCCTCCTGATTGACCAGGATCGCCGCCCGCTCGTCTTCCGCCACGACCAGGCCCTGGCTGCTGGAATCCCCGATGAGATCGTGCGTCACCAGATGCCGCTCGAGCAGAAACTGGCGGTCCAGAACCGGCAGCTCGCCGATGGGCTGCGCCGCGCCTCCCTCAAAACGCGGAACCTGCAGGGCAGCAGCCGAGATCGATTGGTAGGCCCTCAGAAGGTCATCTTCCAGCGCCCGGCCGACGAAATGGGTGCCGGCCAGATTGCGCGCGAGCCGGACCCGCGTCGAGAGGATGCGGCCGGCTTCGGGCCCATCCCCGGCCAGCCAGAGGCCGGGGCGCTCGACCATCGCTTCAATCGGGATCATGCCGGCTCCTCCCGGATCCCGCCGGGCGCGTTCTCCGAGGTGGCCTCCATCTGCCGAATCTGGTCGCGAAGCCGCGCCGCCGCCTCGAACTCTTCGCGCTCGATCGCCCGGTTCAGCTCTTCCCGCAGCTTCTCCAGGCTGCGCCGGTGCTGCAGCGAATCCTCGGTCTGCCCCGGCCCCTTGCCTTTGTGGCGGGTCGCTCCGTGCACCCGGCGCAGGATCTGCTTCATCTGCGCGTCGAAGGCCTTGTAGCAGGCCGGGCAGCCGAGCCGCCCGGTCCGGGCGAACTGGCTGTAGCGGAGGCCGCAACTCGGGCACTGGACGCCGCCGACCTTGGCCGCGCTCTCCGGATAGAGGTTCTCCGCCATCCAGATGAACTGGTTGGCGATCGAGAGCTTGTTCTGCTCGATGACCAGATGGAAGCCCTTCTCGGCGGCGCAGGACTCGCAGAGGTGGATCTCACGGAGCTGCCCGTCGATGACCTCCTTGAAGTAGATGGTGGCCTCGGCATCGCAATTCTGGCATTTCATCCTGGCGCCTCGCCTTCTTCCATCGGGGCCCGCCCCTCCTCCACCGGGCTCCGACCGCCCTGAACCCGGAGAACGCCGTCTACGAGCCTGGTTCTGGTATCGGCAAGATCAGCCAGTTCCTCGTTATGCGTGACGACGATCCAGGCCTGCCGGTGTCTCCGTGCCAGAGTATACATCAAGTCATGCAATCCCCGGGCCGTCGGCGGGTCCAGGTTGCCGGTGGGCTCATCAGCGAGAACGAGACGCGGAGCCGCGTAAAGCCCTCGGGCCAGGGCCACGCGCTGTTGCTCACCCCCGGACAGCTCGTCCGGCTTGTGCTCGGCCCGCGCCGCCAACCCGACCTCGTGCAGCAGCTCCCGGGCCCGATCCCGCGCCTGGCGCCGCGAGCGCTTCTGGATCAGGCCCGGCATCATGACGTTCTCCTCGGCGGTGAATTCGGGCAGGAGGTGGTGAAACTGAAACACGAAGCCCAGATTGCGGTTCCGGAAGCGCGCCCGGCTCCCGTCGTTCAGCCGGAACAGGTCGACCCCCTGGAATGTCACGATGCCGGAGGTCGGTCGATCCAGGCTGCCCAGGATATGCAACAGCGTGCTCTTGCCCGCTCCCGACGCACCCAGGATCGCCACGATCTCGCCGTCGCGGACGGAGAGGTCCGCGCCGCGGAGGATGTGCAGCTCGGTGCCGGCCATGCGGAAGATCCGGTGGATGCCGGTTGCCTCGAGCAGGATCTCCCCCAGGCGGCGCGCGTCATCACCAGCATTCTCCGGACGATGCTCCGGGGCGTCTGTTGTTCCCGGCTGGACCACGCGCTCGACCTGAACCGCGTCGGGCGCCGTGCTCGCACCGGCGGCGGATCCGGTTCGGCCCGCGTCAGACCCGGACGCCGCGCCGGCGACGGATCCGGTTCGGCCCGCGTCAGACCCAGACGCCGCGCCGGCGGCGGATCCGGTTCGGCCCGAATCAGGCGCCCCGCCTGCGCCGGTGCCGGTTTCGGCTCGACTCGCGTCCGGCGCCGTTCCCGGGCCTGCGGTCGGCTCATTCCGCATAGCGGATGGCCTCCACCGGGTCGAGCCGCGCCGCCTTCCAGGCCGGATAGAGTGTGGCCAGAAGCGAGATCACCAGCACCGAACCCACTACGGTGAGGACGTCGGCCGCTTCGACGTGCACCGGCAGCGTGTCGATGAAGTAGATGTCGCCGGGCAGGTGGATGAACTTGTACTTCTCGAGGAGGTGGCACAAAAGCAGGCCGCCGCTCGCTCCCAGGACCATGCCGATCAGCCCGATCACGCCACCTTCCAGGACGAAGATCGTCCGGATCTCCGCCGCCGTGGCGCCCATCGAGCGCAGGATGCCGATGTCCCGGCGCTTCTCCGTGACCAGCATGACCAGCGCCCCGAAGATGTTGAACGCCGCCACCATGACGATCAGGGTCAGGATGATGAACATGACCCGCTTCTCCGTCTGCATCCAGGAGAAGAGGTTGGAGTTCATCTCGATCCAGTTGTTGGCGCGATAGGGAAAACCGCCCAGCTTCTGGACGATCTGCTCACCCACGGCGGGCGCTTTGTACATGTCCTTGAGCCGGATCTCGATCGCGGTCACGCGATCCCCCAGGGCGAAGAAGTTCTGGGCCTCGGCCAGGTCAATGTAGGCGAGGGACGAGTCGTACTCGTACATGCCGGAGCGAAAGAGCCCCACGACCTCGAAGTTTCGCACGCGAGGGATGTAACCCAGGGGCGAGGCGGTGCCGACCTGGGGCGCCAGGAGCTGGACGTGCCCCCCGATCGTCACGTGCAGGTTTTCCGCCACGTGGACGCCCAGGATGATGCCGGGAAGCTCCCCGTGGCCCGCCCGCAGGGTGAACGGCTCCGGTCCCGGCTCCCGTTCCACGTACTTCAGGATGTCGCTCACCTTGGACTCGGCGGCCAGATCGACCCCCTTCACCACCACGCCGTCCGAGGTGCCTTCGGCCGAGATCATGCTCTTCCCGTAGATGAACGGCGCGGCGGCCACGACCTCGGGATCGGTCTTGACCGTCTGCAGCACGGCGTGCACGTCCCCGATCCCGTCCGAGCTGTACCGGAGCAGGATGACGTGGGCGTTCGTCCCGACGATCCTGGTCTTGACCTCGCGCTCGAATCCGCTCATGACCGCCAGCACCACGATGAGGGCGAGCACGCCGAGGAACACGCCCCCGACCGAGATCCAGGTGATGAGGGACAGGAAGCCCCGTCCCCGCTTCGGGACCAGGTAGCGACGGGCGACGAAAAGCTCGAACATCAGATGGCCCCGGACATCCGCGCTCAGTCGTGGTCGAACGGGACGGACGACCCGTTCTCCGGAACCCGGGTGGGATACCGCCCGGTCCAACAGGCGTAGCAATACTGGTGCGGAGCCTGGACGCTCCGCTCCAGGTCTTCCAGCGCGATGTAGCCGAGGCTGGTGGCCCCGATGAACCGCCGGATCCCCTCGACGTCGAGGTGGTTGGCGATCAGCTCCTGTCGGGTCGGCGTGTCGATGCCGTAATGGCACGGGTGGGTGATCCGGGGCGAGGCGATCCGGAAATGGACCTCGGTCGCGCCGGCTCGGAAGAGCAGGCTCACGAGCTGCCGGCTCGTGGTTCCGCGCACGATGGAGTCGTCCACCGCCACCACGCGTTTGCCCATCAGGATTTCCGACACGGGGTTGAATTTGACGCGCACCGAATCGATCCGCGAGGACTGCCCCGCCTGGATGAAGGTGCGCCCGACGTAGTGGTTGCGGATCAGGCCCAGCTCGTAGGGCAGGCCCGACTCCTCCGCGAATCCCTGCGCGGCGGCATTGGACGAGTCGGGGATGGCGATGACGAGATCGGCCTCGGCCGGATGTCGCCGGGCGAGCATACGGCCCTGGCGCCGCCGCACCGCGTTGACCGCCTCGGAGAAGACCACGCTGTCGGGGCGGGAAAAGTAGACCAGCTCGAACATGCAGCGGGCTTGCGGGCGTTCCGGAACGATCCGACGCGACTCCAGGCCCGCCTCCGAAAGAATGACCATCTCGCCCGGTTCGATGTCCCGGATGGTCATCGCGCCCATGAGATCGAACGCGCAGGTCTCCGAGGCCAGCAGGAAGGCTCCGTCGAGCGAACCGAGGGACAGCGGCCGGAAACCGAGCGGATCGCGATACCCGATGATCTGATTCTCATCCATGATCAGGCAGGTGAGCGCGCCCTCCACGGAGCGCAGGGCCTCCTCGGCGCGGTCCGCCAGGGTCTCGCGGCGGGAGCGGGCGATGAGGTGGAGCACCACTTCCGAATCGGTCGTCGTCTGGAAGATCGATCCCTCGCCTTCCATGCGGGCGCGGAGAGCCGCGATGTTCGTGAGGTTGCCGTTGTGGGCGATGGCGAGCTTGCCCCCCTTGTAGTCGACCAGGATGGGCTGGACGTTCCGGAGCTTGGTCGCCTTCCCGGTGGTGGCGTACCGGTTGTGGCCGATCCCCATGTAGCCGTCGAGGCTGCGGCGGGCCTGCTCCGTCAGGGTCTCGTTGACGAGACCGAGCCCGCGGATGACGCGGGTCTTCCTTCCGTTGTGCACGACCAGCCCGGCGCCCTCCTGGCCGCGGTGCTGGAGGGCATAAAGCCCGTAGTAGATGAGATCGGTGACGTCTCCCCGGCCGTAGATCCCGAAGAGACCGCACTCATCATGCAGGCCGTCGGAGGCGGGCCTTCCCCGCGATCGCTCCGCCCGCAGTGAGGGTTCCCGCGACGGGCGCTCCCGCGATCGCCCCGCCCGCGGGGACGGTTCCCGCGACGGCTGCTCCGGTGATCGCTGCGCCGGCGGGGACGGTTCCTGCGACGGCTGCTCCCGCGATGCCTGCTCCCTCGAACGACCCTGCGAGAAATCTTCCGGAAGGTTTTTCAACGCATCCCTCGGCCCGGCCTGGCCTGTGACACCCGCCGCACTGCGATCCACGACGCCGGCGGCCTATTCCTCAGAACCCCGTGCATCTCAGCGCTGTTCCTGGCGGGAATCCGATTCGACTCGGCCCCGGCAACATGGAAGCGCGATTGTAGGAGCCCACCGCCGGAGGGCCAAGGACAATGCTCCTCGGGCCGTTGGTCACTCCGGCTTCCCGGACTATCCGCCCCAGAGCGGAATCGGCACCGCTCCGTGCAGGATTCGATGCTCCTGGAAATGCGGATTCACGAGCAGCCCTTCGTTCCGGGATCGGGCGACGGCAACCTGCTGCGTGAAGCGGCGCCGGTCTTCGGAGCTGGCCGCGAAGCTGGGACTCGGAGTCGTCGCGGGGCTGGCCGCGGGACTGCCGCTCGGACTCGTTGCGGAACCTGCCACGGAGCTGGCCGCCGAACCTGCCGCAGGACTCGCCGCAGGACCGGCTGCGGCGCCGGCAGACCACTCGAGAGTGAACAGCTCCGCCGACCCGCAGGCGAGAAGCCGCCAGGGCGCGATACCTTCCGCGAGGTCAGGAGGCGTCGCATCCTCGCCGCGAGGCCAGACCATGACGTGATCGAGATCCGCGCGGTCGAGATCCGGCGTGCCGAACGTGGATGCCCGGCGCTGTGCTCCCGGAACCGCTTCGAAGCACTCAGCCAGTCGGGCCGCACCGGTTGCACCAGCCGCTCCGGTCGCTCCGGTCGCTCGGGCCGCAGCGGCCGTTCCGGCCGCTTCCACAGGTCCCCTCGCTCTCGGGACCTTGCCACCATCCTCGGGGTGAATCCTCACCCAGGCCCGATGCTTGTTGGAGTTCCAGAACACGACCGTCCTCTCCAGATAGGACGAGAGAGCATCCGCCAGGTCCGGAACCGGCCGCCCGGAATCCGCCGGCTCGACGAGCATCTCGTAGAGCTGCCGGCGGCGAAGGCCCTTCAGGCGGTCGCCGAAGCCGAGCAGGTTCCGGATCGCCTCCATGGCGGTCAGCGCGGTCGGATCGGCGCTCTTCATGTCGATCAGCACCTGCACGATCCCCATCGGCGCGCTCATGGCCGGCCTCCCCGCAGCTCGCGCGCGAGCGCATGAAACAACGCCATTCCCGGACCGTCCGCCGACAGCCAGGCCGCGACGCGGGCGCTTCTCCGGCGATCGCCCCAGGGTCCTTCGAGATCGGGCGGCACCTGGGCGAGATCGCGGGCCCGCTCGGGATGCGGCATAAGCGCGAGCACGTTGCCGCCCAGGCCGGACACTCCGGCCGCGTTGCCCAGGCTGCCGTTCGGGTTCCAGGGAAAGCCCGCGGCGGGAGAGCCGTCGGGGCGCGCGTAGCAGAGCGCCGTCCAAAGAGCCAGGCGCTCTGCCAGCTTGGACTCCGCGGTCACGAAGCGGCCTTCCGCATGGGCCATCGGCATGGGCAGAGGCTCCCGCAGTCCCCGTGTGAACAGGCAGCCCTCGGCTCCCGGACCGGGGACGAGGTAGATCCAGCGCGTGTAGTAGCCCTTGCGCCCCGGGATCCGGTTGGGCGCCAGCGCCAGACGGACCGGGTCGGTGCCGGCGTCGGCCGCGGCGGCGCGGCGGGCATCGGTCGGGGCACTGCCTCGGGCATCGGTCGGGGACGCAGCGGAGGCATCCCTCCGAGCAGGGGCCCCGGTTGACACCGAAGCGCCGGCAGCTTGGACCGGGACGTCGCCGCCCGGAACCAACCCAGCTTCCACCAGGATCTGCGCCCCGTTGCAGATCCCGAACACCGGAGCGCCGGCGCGCGCGCGCCGGGAAATGACCTCGAGGAGCGGCAGGCGCGCCGCCACGGCTCCGCCGCGGATCCGGTCCTGATAGCTGAAGCCGCCGGGAAGAACGTAGGCATCGAATCGGGCCAGCTCTTCCGGATCCTCGTTCCAGCGGAGGATCCGTCCGTCCAATCCGGCGCGCTCGACCGCCTCGAGGCTTTCGAACTCACAGTTGCTTCCCGGAAAGCGGATCACCGCCACCCGCGCGGACAGCATCCTAGCGGCCTCCTTCCGAACCGGGAGCAGCGCTCTGGCGCGTGATCCCTTCCAATCGGGCGCGCCAGGCCTGAAGCGCCGGCCCGAGGTCCAGGTCCAGGAGCCGCGCCGGCCCGTCGACGATCGAGAGCGTCGGCTCCGGCACGACCCGACCCAGCACCGTACAGGGAATGCCGTTCTGTCGGAGCGAAGATCGCACGGCCTCCTCATTCTCCGGAGCCACCTCGAGCACGAAGCCCGGTGACTCGCTCAGGAGCAACTCGTGTGGCTGCAGCCCGGCCCCGCTGGTCTCTGCCGCGCTTGCTCCCGCCGCACTGCCTTCTTTCGCACTGGCTCCTGCCGCACTGGCTCCTGACCCGCTGATCCCTGACACCACGGTTCCGGCTGCGCCGATTCCGCTCTCCCTCAAGGACCGGAGATCGACCACCGCGCCGAGACCCACCGGCTCCTCCTCGCGGATGAGCATCTCCCAGAGCGCGCGGAGAAGGCCGCCGTCCGACACGTCATGGCAGGAGCGGAGCAGATCCTGGTCCGCCAGCGACGGGATCGCGCGGATCTCCGCCGCCTCCATTGCCAGATCGGGCCGGGGAACGCGCCCGCCGCTTGTCCCCTTTCCGGCCCGGCCCCAGGCCTTCGTCCTGCGTCCGGTCAGCAGCAAAAGGCTTCCGGCAGACTTCAACCGATGCGTGAGGGCGTGGCCGTAATCCATCAACATGCCGTAACAACAGATGATCGGCGAAGGCGGAATCGCCCGACCGGTCGCCGACTGGTTGTAGAAGGAGACGTTGCCCGAGACGATCGGAAGAGGCTCGTCCGGGCGCTCCGGGCTGCCGATCGCGCGACAGGCGTCCGCCATGCCGCGCAGCGCCTCCTCGAAGTCACCGAGGCAGACCGGATCCTCCGGGCTGCCGAAGTTGAGGCAGTCGGTCAGACAGAGCGGACGCGCTCCGACCGCGGCGACGTTCCGCGCCGCCTCGCAGACCGCGAGCGCGGCCGCCCAATAGGGATCGAGCAGTCCGTAGTCGGGATTGCCGTCCAGACTGACCGCGATCGCGAGATCGGTGCCGTGAACGGGGCGGCAGACTCCCGCATCGGCGTCGCCGGGACGCAGGAGCGCTTCGCCTCGCACCTCCTGATCGTAGAAGCGAAACACGGGGGCTCTCGAAGCGGCGTCCCAGCCGCTCAATCGTTCGACGGCCCAGGCTCCCCATGCGCCTTCGGGAGGCGCCGGAGGATCGGCTGCCAATGACGGCGCCGGACGCGCCGCGCGCGGCCGCGAAAGCGCGGGGGGATTCTCCAGGATCTCGCCCGCCACGTCGACCACGACCTCTCCTTCCCAGCGGCAGCGGTAGATCGTCTCCGGGATCACCCGGCCGATCACCTTCGCCGCTGCGCCCGGATAGATCCGGCCCAGCTCGTAGGCTTCGTTGAAGAAGGCGCAGAACTCAGGCGCGCGGGCCTCCGGGACCGCCCAGACGAATCGTTCCTGGGTTTCGGCGCAGAGCACCTGATGCGGCCCGAGATCGGGGATTCCGCGCGGAACCAGGGACAGGTCGATGTCCGCCCCGAATCCTCCGGCCAAAACCAGCTCGGACGAGGCGCCTCCGAGACCGCCGGCCCCGAGATCCTTGCAGCCGATCTCGCAGCCGGTGCGCTCGCGCCACTCCAGGACTTCCCGGGTCGCCTCCGCCAGGACGCGCTTCAGGAACGGGTCGTGGATCTGCACGGCGCCGCGGTTCCCGCCGACCTCCGCCTCGTCCAGGATCTGCGAAGCGAAGGAAGCGCCTCCGAGCCCGGTGTCGTCGGTCGGTTTTCCCACCAGGATGATCACGTAGGGCTCGCGACGCGCCGCTTCCGGCACGCGGCTGCGGATCAGGCGCGCGAGCGGCATCACGCCGAGCGCGACGACGTTGACCAGGCAGTTGTCGTCGAATCCCTCGTGAAAGGCGACGTCGCCGCCCAGATTGGGCACGCCGAGAGCGTTGCCGTACTCCGAGATCCCCTGGATGACGCCGCGGGCGATGGCGCGCACGCGGTTCGCGTTCGGCCCTTCGGGATCGCCGAACCGGAGGCCGTCGAGCACTCCGATCACGTCGGCGCCCATGCAGTACACGTCGCGGACGATGCCGCCGATGCCGGTGGCGGCTCCTTCGACCGGCAGGACCTGCGAGGGATGGTTGTGGCTCTCGTGCGCGACCACGAGGGCCCAGCGCGTGCCGTCCCAGATCCCGAGATCGACGATGCCCGAGTCCTCGCCCGGCCCGAGGATGACGTGCGAAGCGAGGGGCGGGAGATACTGTTTGAGCAGAGGACGGCTGCTCTTGTAGGAACAGTGCTCGCTTTGCGCGACATCGAAGAGGAAAGCCTCGGTCAAGGTGGGGTCGCGCCCCAACCGTCCGGCCAGATCGCGCCATTCCTCCGGTGGCAGGCGAAGCCCGTTCCGGCCCGCCTCCGCCCGGATCTCCGAATCGGTTCTACCGAGGATACGGATCAGCATCAAAGAAGGTCCTCAGGGTTCTGGTCTGCGGTTTGGCTGGGTTGCTGGGTTGCTGTTCTGCCGTTGTGCTGTTCCAGCCGATCTGGCCGTTCTGGATGGTCCAGGCGCTCCGGCTGCTCCCAAGCGCTCGCCAGGGCGCGTTCGTACAGCCGGCCGAGATGGCGGAGATAGTACCCGGGGTCGAACAGGGCCTCGAGAGAGCCCGCAGGAATGCGCCGGCTCACCTCCGGATCGGCGGCCAGCCGATCCCGGAAGGAGCCGCCCTTCTCCCAGGTCTCCATCGCGTGCCGCTGGACGATGCGATAGGCGTCTTCGCGGCTTCCGAGCAGCACGGTCAGCTCCAGAAGGACGCGCTGGGAATGGACCAGTCCGCCCGTGCTCTCCAGGTTTCGCCGCATGGCGTCGGGAAAGACCCGCAGACCCGCGAGAACGTGGCGAAAACGGTCCAGCACGTAATCCGCCAGGATCAGGCTGTCGGGCAGGATGACCCGCTCGACCGAGCTGTGGCTAATGTCCCGCTCGTGCCAGAGCGCGACGTTCTCCAGCGCGGCGAGGGCATTCCCCCGCAGGATGCGCGCCAGCCCGGCGATCCGCTCGGCCAGGATCGGGTTCCGCTTGTGCGGCATCGCGGAAGAGCCCTTCTGTCCGCGGCCGAACGGCTCTTCCGCCTCCCGCACTTCCGTGCGCTGCAGATGGCGCAGCTCGACGGCAAAGCGCTCGAGCGTCGCCCCCAGCCCGGCGAGGGCGGTCATGAGCTCCGCATGCCGATCCCGCGGCACCACCTGGGTGGCGGCGGGCTCAGCCGTGAGGCCGAGCCTCTGCAGGGTCTCCTCCTCGAGCGCGGGATCGAGATGCGCCGCCGTACCCACGGCGCCCGAGATCTTGCCGACCGCCATCTGCTGGAAAGCGCGCGCCAGGCGGTCCTTCTGCCGGCCCAGCTCCGTGTACCATCCGAGCATCTTGTAGCCGAAGCTGGTCGGCTCGGCGTGAACGCCGTGGGTGCGCCCGACGCAGAGGGTGTCGCGGTGGTCCAGGGCCAGCGAGCGAAGCCGCGCGCCCACGGCGTCGAGGGTTTCGCGGATCGGCGGCCAGGCCCGCGCGATCTGGATGGCCTGGGCGGTGTCGACGAGGTCGGATGACGTCATGCCCCAGTGAAGCCAGGCCTTCTCGTCTCCGAGGCTTTCTCCGACGGCGGTGAGAAACGCGACCACGTCATGATCGAGCTCCCGCTCGAGCGCTTCGATACGGGAGATCTCGAAGCGCGCCGCGGCGCGCGCCTTCGCGGCCGAACCGGCCGGGGCGATTCCCGCGTTTTCGAGGGTGTCGAGGTGGGCCAGCTCAACCTCGAGCCACAGCCCGAAGCGCGCCTCTTCCGCGAAGAGCGCCGCCATCACGGGCCGGGTGTAGCGACGAATCAAGTGTCTCCGTCCTTCTGCCGATCCGACCTGGTCACCGCCCGTCCGAGACCGGTTGCTGTCCGTTCGGGTCTGACTGTCTCCATCCGGCACCCGTCAGTGCCCGTTCGAGCTCCCCTTGCTGCTGTCTGATCACTGCCCGCTGGGCACCGCCTCGATCTTGACCGGAATGGTCAGGGTCTGCCCCTTCCTTTCGACCGTGAAGGTGAGAACGTCCCCCACCTGCGCTCCGAAGATCGTCCGGCTGGCTTCCTCGGCGTTCGAGACCGTCTTCCCGTCCACCGCCCGGATGACGTCCAGCTCGCGGACGCCGGCGCGGTCGGCGGGCGAGCCCCCCTCGATGCGCGAGACGAGAAGTCCCTGGGAATCCCGCAGGCCCAGTTGCGTCGCAACCCAGGGCGAGATCGACTGGACGTAGATGCCGATCCAGATCGGCCGCGTCCGGCCGTACTTGATGATCTCGCGGGACACGCGAACCGCGGTCTGGATCGGAATGGCGAACCCGATGCCAAGCGAGCCGCCTCCCTGCGTGAAGATGAAGGTGTTGATCCCGATGACCTGGCCGACGCTGTTCACCAGCGGCCCGCCGGAGTTCCCCGGGTTGATGGCGGCGTCGGTCTGGATCATGTCCTTGTAGATGGCCTGCGATTCCTCGTCCCCCTTGACGTCGCGGTGGATGGCGGAGATCACGCCGACCGTCACGGTCGGCTGGTGATCGTTGAGAAAGAAGCCGAAGGGGCTTCCGATGGCGATGGCCCACTCCCCCACCATGAGGTCGTCGGTGGTCGCGAGATCCGCGCAGGGCAGCTTGGTGCCTCCGACCTTGAGGACCGCCAGATCGTAGTTGGGATCGGCGCCCAGCAACCGTGCGTCCAGGGTGCGCCCGTCGCTCAGGATGACCTGGATCTCGGAGGCTCCCCGGACCACGTGCTCGTTCGTCAGGATGATCCCGCTGGGATCGACCACGAAGCCGCTCCCCATACCCGAGACCTTTTGCTTGTAGAGCGCTCCGGGCAGGTAGCGATTGAAAAAGAGATCGAACGGATCGACGGTCGACGAGCTGCGGACCAGGCGGGTCTGCGTAACGCCGACCGTGACCACGGAGGGCCCGGCCTTCTCGGCGGCCCGGACAATCCCGTCGCGCCTCCCGGCGTTGATCTCGGAGTCCAGGCTGGCGTTCCCAGCCGCGCCGGTCTCCGTTCCGGAACCGCCCGCCGACTCTTCCTCGGACGGCGCCGAGACCGGAACCGCCGATGAGCCGCCCGCGCCTTCGGAGGAGGTCGCGTTCCGGCGTCCGGCCGACCCGGCTCCCCGCGAACTCCCAGACGGCGTGCGCAGCGAGAAGTAAAGAGCGCTGGCCAACGCCCCGCAGAGGAAGAGCGAGATCACGAGCAGGATCGAGAGCGCACGGCCGCTCCGCGTTCCCTCGCGCAAATAAGATCGCGACATCTCCTGCTGCCTCTACTGCGTTCGTTCGGACCGCGGCCGTCCACCGCCGCCATCTTCCCGCCGACGGACCCTCCAACCGACCCGTCCCGGAAGAGGTTCCAGCCTAGCCGCCCATGCGGCCCATTTCATCCGTTTTCCCGAACTGGATTTCCGGCTGCGCGGCCGCGATCCGCAGCTCAAAATGCAGGGGGCAATTCGCGACTTGCATCGTGTCGGCGGGCGGGACGAAGGACCGGCTTCCCGCGACGCGCCGGGAGGGCCGGCTGGCAACGGGTTGGGGGTCTTTGTCCTCTGAACGAAACCTCCCGGGCTGGCATCCGCCTTACAGGGTTCAAAGCTGCATGGAGGCAACCGAGGTGACGATGTGCCGGCCGACCTGGCTGAGATCCCCGGGACTGGGTTTGGATCCAGGCTTGGGTCGCCGTCTGCGCCTGCGTCCGGACGTGGGCCGCTGTCTGCGCCTGGGCTTGGGTCGTTGCGTGGGGCCGAGCGTGGGCCAAGGTCTGGGCCCCTTCCTGGGTCTTTGCTTGTGCCTGGGTCTCGGCCTTGGCCTGGTCCGCCCCCAGTCCGCCTGGGCGATCCGCGGGGTCGAACGCTATCCCAAGGTGTTGGTCTACGCCTGCAACGTCGGCGGCATGACCCAGGCTCAGCTCGATACCCTTGCCTGGTACGACGCGGCCGTGCTCCCCGAAGGGCCGGGGACCGTGCAGGCCATCCGCCGGCGCAATCCATCGATCGAGCTGTATTTCGATTGGATGCCGCAGAACATCGTGAGCTGGCATGAGAACGACACCTCCTGGTATCCCGATACGACCTGGAGCCTGATCCGCCTCGCCCAGCTCTACGCCATCAAGAACGACTGGTATCTCCACGACATCTACGGCGCGCGGATTCCCGAATGGGGTGGCTGGGCCGCCAACTGGACGCGCTATTGCCCGAAGGGCACCTATGGGACGTCGCGCGGTCTCAACTACGTCCAATGGCTGGTGCAGGTCGCGATCCCGCAGATCGTCGAGAGCGGCGCGGCCTGGCCACGGTGGGGCCCGGGGAGCGGAGGCTACGACGGTCTCATGCTCGAGATCCTGGTCGACTGCGTGGGCTCATTCGGATATCAGGCCTACGAGAACGCCGACCCGGACCGCGACGGACAACCGGAAGGGGTCGATGCGAGCTGCACGACCGGAGGCGATCAGGACAGCCTGTCGATCCTCTACCGGGAGATGAACGACACGATCTTCCACCCGAAGATCTCGCAACTCCAGGACGAGGGCATTCCGATCCTCTTGAACGTCGGGAACAAGTACTTGGGGCCGAGCTGGCGGACCGACGTCACCGGCATCAAGCTCGAAGGCTGGATGTCGAACTATGACAGCTGTCCCTGGATGACCTGGTGGGACTGGTTCTACGGCCTGGAGAACCCGAGCCACACCGAGATGTGGGGGCCGGGCTACAAGTGGGCCGAGACCTTCGTCGGCCACAAGCACGATCCGACCGAGGAGGGATGGAACCATACCCTCCTCCAGGTCTATCCGCTGTCAAACTGGCCCGAGGACGAGTGCCAGCGGGTGAAGCGGTGGGGCCTGGGCACGACGCTTCTCGGCGGCGGCTTCTTCACCTATACGAAGGATGGATGCAACCCCTGGTGGCAGCCCGAGTATGAATGGGACTTCGGCACGCCCCTCGCCGACTTCACGGAAGAGACCTACGTCGGACATTCGCTCGCAGACACGCTGTACGTCCGGCAGTTCTCCAAGGGATTCGTCGAGGTCAATCCGAATTCCTACATCGTGAACGGCGTGGCCGCGCAGGACAGCCGGTTCGGCTTCTGGCAGTCGGTGTCGGACCTCCGGGCGGTGGACCGCAGCTTCAACCAGGTGGAAGTCGACTTCACGGCCGCTCCGGGCCGGCCTTCCCCGGTGGACGGCTATGAGCTGCGCTATGCGACCTCGCCGGTCACCGCCGGGAACTGGGACCAGGCCACGCCGTATTCCGGCAATCCGCTGACCGCCCCGGCCGGAAAACCGGTCACGACCACGGTCACCGGGCTGGCGCCATCCACGACCTGGTACTTTCTCCTGCGCAATCGCGTGGACGGACGGTTGGAGCCCGCCGGCTCGAATCCTGCGTCGGCCACGACCGAAGCCGTCCCGGACACGATTCCTCCGGCGGCGATCCAGGATCTGGCGGCCTCGACTCTCGACACCACGCGGGTCGCCATGACCTGGACCGCTCCCGGAGATGACGGCAACCAGGGCACCGCATCGTCGTATCTGATCCGGATGAAGACGGGCGGTCCGATCGCCGATGAAGCCACCTGGCAAGCCGCCGGGCCGGTCGCCGGTCCCATCCCCGCGCCTGCGCCCGGCGGCTCGCCCGAGAAGTTCACGGTGACGGCGCTCGCGCCGGGAATTTCGTACGGCTTTGCCGTCCGCGCCCTGGACAAGGCGGGCAATCTGGGCGGGCTCTCCAATTCTCCGGTCGCGAGGACGGCCGATCGCCCGCCGCCGCCGAATCCCACGCCTCCGGATTCGGTGCCGCCGCCGCCCCCCACGCCGGTAACGCAGGACACGCTGCCGCCGACGCGCATCATGGATCTGGCCTGCCGTCAGGCGGGAGAGTCCTGGTTATCGTTGACCTGGACCGCGCCGGCCGACTCCGGAAAGGCGATTCCGGCCACCCGCTATGTTCTCGGTTTCCGCGCCGGTGACGCCGTGCGCACGGAAACGGACTGGAGAACCTGCACGGTGGTCGATTCCGGATTGCCCGTGCCGGCGAAGCCGGGAACGGCCGAGTCCTACCGGCTCGACGGCCTCGCCGCGAGCACCCAATACGGCGTCGCGATGCGTTCGGTCGATGCCGGCGGACGGCTTTCTCCGATCTCCTTTCCGCTCGTCGCCACCACCACGGCCAAGGAGAACAACCTTCCGCCTCCGGAACCACCGGACTCGACGTCAAACCCGCCGGTGACGCGGGATCCGCCTCCGGCGCCCATCTGGGACCTCGCGTCCACCGGGCGCGGCGGGACCTGGATCGATCTCCGCTGGACGGCGACGGGCGCGGATTCCCTGACCGGAAGGGCTTCCAGCTATGATCTGCGGTTCCGGTCCCATGCATTGATCCAGACGGAGAGCGACTGGGCCCAGGCGACTCCGTGCGATGCGCGGCTTCCGGTGCCGGCGCCGTCCGGATACGTCGAGACGTTCCGGTGGAACGGATTCGATTCGACGGCCACGGGAGCCATCGCCATTCGGGCGAAGGACGCCGCCGGACAGCTCTCCGGGCTCGTTCCCGGAATCTGGGTCAACCCGAAGTCTCAGCCGCCGCCTCCGATTCCACCGCCGGTAACCGATCTGGCCGTGACGTCGGCCGGATCGCGGTCGGCGGTCGTGACATGGCGGAATCCCGCTCCGATCTCCGGCGGCGCGCCCCTGGATCTATCCGCCGTCGGCATCGCGCGGATCGCCATCGTCGATTCGATCTGGTCGCGGATCGGCAAGTTCCCCAACGCTCCCGCGCCCGATTCGGCCGGCAAGCCGGTGACGTTCAAGCTGGCTCCGCTGCTTCCGAACGAGAGCTACTTCGTGGCGGTGCGGCTCCGGGACCAGGACGGGCAGTGGTCTCCGCTGGTCCAGACGAGCTTTCACACCAATGAAGAGGACCTGGCGCCGCCGCTCGCTCCGGGCTCTTTGAGTGTCGCCTGGAGTGATGATCATGGAACCGTGACCATTTCCTGGGCCGCTTCGGCGGATCCGCGGGTGACGGGCTATTTCGTCTATCGCCAGGGAACAACGCCCGAATGGACGAAGGTGCAGGATGCCGCGTTTACCGACACGCGCTGTCAGCTTGCGCGTCCCGACCCGGCGCAGTTCCGGAGGGTCGCGGTCAGCTCGATCACCGCCGACGGCGTCGAAAGCACGCTCTCGCCCGCCACTGCGATCTTCGAGGATCAATGGAACGTCGAGGGTCCGTTTCCACAACCGGTGACCGACCAGTGCCGGGTGCGGGTTCATGTGCCCGCGTCTTTCGCATCCGGCGCGGTTCTGCAGGTCGAAATCCTTCGGCTGACCGGAGAACGATTCGCCACGGTGTACCAGTCGTCGCCCCCCGCCGGAGTGCCTCTCGACTGCGTGTGGGACCGGAAGACTACGAACGGGCATCGGGCGCCGCCGGGGTTCTACTACCTCCTGGTGGACGGCGGAGGCAGGCGGACGATTCGGACCATCTATCTGGGACCGTGAGCTGAAACGGATGACCGGCGCTCATCGGAAGCGCCGGCCCATCAGCCGCACAGCGCCGCCGGCCGCAGGACGGTCCGGCCACCGGCTCAGCGCCGCTTCAAACCTTCTCAGCGAATCCGCGTCACCTGGACCATCCGGGATGCTGGAAGACCCGGAAACTTCACCCAGTAGGCGCCGGCGGCCATGGCGCGCCCGCTCGCGTCCCGCCCGTCCCAACGAACGGGGCCGGCTCCGGATGCGCTCAGGATCCGGACCAGCCGGCCTGAGGCGTCGAAGAGTCCGATCCATCCGGCCGTGCTCGTGCCGGTGCCGGCCGTGGCGTCACCGGATCCGGCGGCGCCAATCCCCCGCCCACCATTCGTGGCTCCGCCTGGGCTGGAAGCGCTGGTTCCATCCCGGCCGATCAGGATCGTCACGTCCTCTCCGATCCGCGATGGATTGGGATAGCACAAGACTGAAGGCGCCGCGGCGATCGATTCCGATCCGACCGACGCTGGATTGCGCGTTCCGGTGGAAGTGTAGATCTCCCAGTTGGAGAAACCGGGGCGGGTATCCTCCCACGCGGCGGTGACCTGATCGCCGCTGGCGCCCACCAGCACCGGATTCGTCGTGCTGGCTCCGGTCGTGTCGTCGTCCATGCGCACTTCAGGCTCCGTCCAGCTCAGCCCGCCGTCCAGCGATTCCCGGAAGTACGCGTCCCCGCCTGAGCCGGGAGCGTCCCAGCAGGCGAAGATCGTGTTGCCGAAACCGCCGATGGCGGGATAGGTGCCGGTGCCCCCAAGCAGAGGATCATCCACGCGGGCGCTGGGACCCCAGGTCACGCCGCGATCCGTGGACACGCTGGTCCGGAAGCTGGGGCCGTAGTAGCTGTCGTCATACCAGCCGACCGTGATCCCGCCGTCCTGCCGTCTCACCATGACCTTGGACGCGACCTGCTGGAAGTAGTCGTGGATGTCGTTGACCACGACGCCGTCGGACCAGGTGGCGCCGCCGTTCGTCGATCCGGAGAAGTAGACCTCCGGATATCGGCCCCCCGGGGCATAACCGCGCCAGTCGTTCATGACGCAATAGAGGATCTCCGCTCCCGGCCCGCCTGAAGCGGGATCGGAGATCAGGCACGGATCGCCCGCGAGCGGTTCGTAGCCGATCTCATCGGAGATTCGCGTCTCGGGAGTCCAGGTCTTCCCGCCGTCCCGCGTGCCGCGCATGTAGACCTGGGTGTAGACCCCTTCGCGCCAGTCGGTCCAGGCGACGAAGTACCTTTGTTCATCCACCACCGTGATGCTGCCGTCCATGTAGTCCTCGTCGGAAGGCGGGCCGCCGGCGGTGTTGACCTTCACGTTGGGCGACCATTGGTTCACACCTGTCCGGATGGAGAAGTACAGATTGATCGCGCCCGTCCGGTTGTCTTCCCAGACAGCCACGGCGCGGCCGGACGGCGTCACGGCCAGGCTCACGAATTTGCTCTGATCGCCGGTGGTGCGATCGTCGACCCGCTCGGGCGTGGACCAGGTCTCCCCTTCGTCCGTCGAGGCGCTATAGAAAATGTGGTATCCGCCGGCGGCATGATCGTCCATCCAGGCGACGCTGACGGTTCCGTCCGGCGCCCGGGCGATGTCGGGCCAGAGGTGCTGGCCCGTCGTTTCCGGATGCGGGCGGACGTTCGGGGCAAAGGTCCAGCCGGATCCGTCGAGGAACGGGCGCGCTCCGGAACTGCCTCCGGATCCCGCTCCCGATCCGCCTCCCTCGGGCTGCCCAGGAACCGGAGTTCGTGCGACAGGTCCGTCGGGCGGCACGATCTTGGGCAGGAACCATCCGCCCGCGCTTGATACCGGCGTGACGGATCCGGATGGCCCGAGACTCCCGCCGTTCGCAAAGCTGTGGCTTGGGATTGTGGAACCGAGAGAAAACACCAAGGCCAAGACGACGGTCGAGTGAAGCCGGTTCATGAGCGCCTCCCGGGTCAGAAGTCGGGGTCGGGCCAGTCAGCGTCAGAGCCCGTCGGGCTCAGGGCCAGGTTCAGGTTCAGGTTCAGGGTCAGGCTCAGGTTCAGGTTCAGGGTCAGGCTCAGGTTCAGGGCTCACCAGGGCCAGAAACAGGCGCCAACGGACTGTCCCTATTATAGCGCCAACGCGGGGAACTCGCCTCTCTGCGGATCGCCGAGACCCTGATCAGGCCGTCCGGCTCCGGCCCCCGGGGGAAACCACGGACCGAACGGGGTACTGGTCGCCCCTCCTTCCGAGGGCCACCAATCGACAGAGAACGGTGTGGCACCGAGCGTGTCCGGTCGCAGGACGCGGACAAAGAGGATCTCCGTGCCGGGAGCGATTTCGTACTCCGCCCGGTCGAAGTAGACGCCGCGTTCGGCGGGCGCGGGAAGCGTATTCGGCTTGGTCGCCTTCTCCGTTGTGCAGGATGCGAGGACGACGGCAAACACTGCGCTGACGAAAGGAAGCAGCGTCCGAAGGCACCGGAGCGGACAGACGCGGCACATGAGGACCTCCTCCGCCTGGCCTGAGAACCCAAAGCGCCTCCTGAGAACGCCCGATCCGGCGAACCCGGCGCATGGGAACTCCTCCGCGCGCACAAGAACAGGTGCGAGCAACCGATGCCTATTGTAACATGCCGACGGGGCGTTGCCGAGCCGGATCGCTTGCGCCGCCGGACCACCGCGGTTCCAACCGGGCCAGCTCGTTCCGGCTCCTTTTGCTATCGCGCTTCCAAAGGCGGCCAGATCTCCCCCGCTGCACCTTTCACACTCGGCAGATCGGCGACAGGCCAGGGCGGATCATAACCGACCTCGACGAGATACAGCCCATGCGCCGGCGCGAGCGGCCCGGCCGCGCTCCGGTTCTGCGCCGCCAGGATCTGCGGCATGGCCTCCGGCGGTCGCCGCCCGCGGCCGATCTCGAGAAACGTCCCGACCAGGATCCGGACCATTTGATACAAGAAACGGCTCGCGCGAATGGTGAAGAGGTATCCGAGGTCCCAGGTTTCCCACCGCGCCTCGTCCAACCGGCAGCCGTACGGCCCTTCCGGCTGCGTGGTCAGGGAGCGAAAGTCCCGCTCGCCCCGCGGCAGCAATGCCGCCGCGGTCTGCATCGCCTCGAGATCCGGCCAGACACGCGGCACATACGCGCGGCCGCGCAGAAACGGAGTGTCTCTTCGCGCCAGCACGTACTGATAGCGCCGGAACCGGGCGCTCTGGCGGGCCGAAAAACCAACCGGCGCCTCCTCGCAGGCATGGATCCGGATCTCGGGGGGAAGGTGCGCGTTCAAGGCCATCCGCAGCCGATCCGGCGCGAGACGGGTGCGAAGCGTGAAACTCGATACCTGCCCGAGCGCGTGGACGCCGGCATCGGTTCGTCCCGCACCCGCCACGCGAATGGTTCGAGCGGTCGTCGCGGCGATGGCGCGCTCGATCTCCCCTTGAATGGTCGAGAGACCCGGCTGGAACTGCCATCCGTGGAAACGGCCGCCGTCGTAGGCCACGAGCGCGCGAAAACGGCGCTCCTCTTCGGTCGCACTGGTGGAGGGACTCGCGTCAGGAGCGTCGTGGATCGCGCCGGTGAAGGGATTCGCGACAGGCGCGTCGTCGGTCGCCCTCGAGGAGACACCCGCGTCCGAGGCTTCTCCGGCCGCGCCCGAACGGGAATTCGCGCCGGTCCCGACGGTCCGTTCGACGTTCAGGAACGAGCCGCCTTGGACCTCGGACGGATCTCCGCCTCCCGCCGCCATGACTCCTCCGCGATCTGGACCGCGTTCAGGGCCGCTCCCTTGCGCAGGTTGTCCGCCACGACCCAGAGATGCAGCGCGCAGGGATCGCAGCGGTCCGCGCGCACGCGGCCGACCCACACCGGATCCGTTCCCGCCGCTTCCAGGGGCGTCGGAAAAACTCCGTGCGCGGGATCGTCCGCCAGCCGGATGCCGGGCGCCGCGGCCAGCACGCGTCGCGCCTCCTCCACCGAGACCGGCTCGTCCGTCTCGAGGTAGACGGCTTCCGAATGCGCCACCGACACCGGCACGCGCACGCAGGTCGGATGAACCGGAAGATCGGGCTCACCCAGGATCTTCCGCGTCTCCCCGACCATCTTCTCCTCCTCACGGGTGTACCCATCGCTCAGGAACACGTCCACCTGCGGCAGCACGTTTCCCAGGAGGCGTTTGGGAAACGCGGGAGTCGCCGCGTGTCCGTCGCGTATCTCCTCTTCGAGGGCGCGGATCCCGGTCTGGCCGCGGCCCGAGGCGGATTGATAGGTCGACACGACGACCCGGCGGAGGCCGAAACGCGCCCGGATCGGCGCCAGCGCCACCACGAGCTGGATGGTCGAGCAGTTCGGGTTGGCGATGATCCCGCGGCGACGCGGAAAGGCTTCCGGATTCACCTCCGGAACGATGAGCGGCACGTTCGGGTCCATCCGCCACCGCGACGAGTTGTCGATGACCCACGCGCCGCTCGTGGCGGCGACCGGCGCCCACTCGCCGCTCGGGCCCGCTCCCGCCGAAAGGAGCGCGAGATCGATCCCGGCGAAACTGCCGGATGCAACCGCCTCGACCTCGATGTCGCGCCCGCGGAAGGTCAGGCGCGTGCCGGCCGAGCGCGGGCTCGCGAGGAGCCTCAGGGACTCGACCGGGATGGAAGTCGATTCGAGGCAGCTCAGCATCGTCCGGCCCACGGCGCCGGTGGCTCCGAGGATCGCGATCTTCCACGGCATGACGCTCTCCCCGCCGGCGGTCTTCTCGCTACCCTCGCCCGTCGTGGGCCTCTCGCCCGTCATGGCTTGGCTCTCCTCGGCGCCGGAGGCGTCCCCGGCCTCAGCACGCGCATGCGAAGCCCCTTCAGGTACTCGCCCTGCGGATGATCCAGATGAACCGGATGGTCGGCCGCGGCTCCCAGCCGGCCGAGCCACTGCACGGAAGCATCGACGTCGCGGGCCGCGCCGAACACCATCTTCTGGAACAGATCGGCGGTGATGTGCTGCGAGCAGGAGAAGCTCCAGATGAGGGCCCCCGGCCGCGCGCGGCAGAAGGCCCAGAGATTCAGGTCCTTGTACGCGCGGAGGGCGCGCTCGACGCTCCCCCGATCCTTCGCGAACGGCGGAGGATCGAGAATGAGCAGATCCCAGCTTCGCTCGTCCCGGCGCAGGAAGCGGAACACGTCCTCGCCGGACATTTCCAGGCCTTCCGGCGGCAGGGAGTTGAGCGCCCAGTTCTCCCGCGTGAACTCGCGGGCCGAAGCCGACGTCTCCACCTGCGTCACCAGGCGCGCCTCTCCGGCTCCGGCGTAGACGGAGAACGCGCCGGTGTACCCGAAGAGGTTCAGCACGTCCCGGCCTCGCGCGGCGCCGCGCACGGCCTCGCGGTTTTCGCGTTGGTCGATGTAGAAACCGGTCTTCTGCCCCGCTTCAAGGTCGACCAGGAACCGCAACCCGTTTTCACGGATCTCGATCGGGCCGTCGGGCAACCTGCCTCGCAGCACCGGCTGCGGCCGTCCTTCCAGATCTTCCCGGCGTCCTCGTTCGCCGCGCTCGAGAATCGCTTCGGGCTTCATCAGGCTTTCGAGGGCATCCAGCCAGAGCGGCCGAAGGCGCAGCATCCCCGCGGTCAAGGTCTGGACCACGAGGATCGGACCGTAACGGTCCACGATCAACCCGGGCAGCTCGTCTCCTTCCGAATTGACGGCCCTCCAGGCCGTCGTCTCGCCTGGAACGGATCGCCCGACCCGGCCCGCGGCGAACAGCCCGGCCTCGCCGGCTTGCTCCGCGCGGCTTCGGTCGAGTGGCGCGGCCGCGCCGGAAACGGTGGATGCCAGCCCTCCTTCGAAGAGGCCCCTTCGTCCCTCCAGAGCGCGCCGGATCCGCTCTTCGAAGAACGCAACGTCGATAGGCCGGGGCTCCCAGGCGAGGATTCGGGCCAGGATCTGGCTGTCGGGCTGAACGGTGCCGCGCCCCAGGAACTCGCCTCGGGAGCTCACCACGTCCCCAACGTCCCCCGCCTCAGCTCCGGGCAGCGCTTCGATCTCCTGGACCGCTCCCGTGAAGATCCACGGATGGCGGAGCAGAGCGGACTTCTCGCGCCCCGGCTTCAGGATGAGGCGGTAGCGAACCTCGCCAGGCGTTGCGCCCCGAGTGGATGCGACGGCGCCGGATTCAGGCGGATGGGATGGAACGGCGGCGGACTCAGGCGGGTGGGCCGACTCCCGCGGGCGTGATCCGGCATTGTCAGGTTCGATCGGGTTCGACGGTTCCGGAGTCATGACCGCAGCTCTCTCCTCGGGTGATCGGGAACCCGCCCGCGACGGTTCCACAATGCCAGACCGACGGCCAGGGCCGCCAGGGCGATCAGGGCGCGGCTGATCCAGTCCCCGTGCCGGGTGTAGAAGGAGCCGCCGGTTCCGGGGGCCGGGCGGGCCACCGGCATCGCCGCAACGAACATGCCGGTCTTCTGGGTCACCCGACCCCAGGGATCCACGAAGAAGCTGATCCCGGTGTTGGCGCACCGGGCCAGCGGGGTCCGATTCTCGACCGCGCGGTGGATGGCCATTTCCGCGTGCTGCACCGGTCCCGCGCTCTTGCCGAACCAGAAGTCGTTGGTGATATTGACCAGGTAGTGCGCTCCGCCGGCCACGGCCTGGCGCGCCATTTCGGGAAAGATGGACTCGAAGCAGATCAAGACCGGAAAACGCTGGCCCTTCACCGTGAACAGCGTGTGCTCGCGACCGGCCGAGAAGTCGCTCTGCCCGAAGTTGAGCGCGTTGATCCAGGGGATCTCCTTCTGGAACGGCATCGCTTCGCTGAATGGGACCAGCCGCATCTTGTAATAGTGGTCGACCGGGTTGCCTTTGGGATCGTAGAGAAAGGCTGCGTTGTAGTACTCCGCCTTTCCGCCCGGACGGACGATGGCGTCGAGGGTTCCGACCAGCACCCAGCGACCGATGGATGCGATCGTCGAGTGGACCTTCGCGGCCAGATCGGGAGACCAGAAGATCATGAGCGGCGCAGCCGTCTCCGGCCAGACGATGAGGTCGGGATCCAGGTCGGCCGCCCGGCGCGTGCGGGCGAGGAGATCGTCGATCACGACCCCTTCATATCCCTTCTTCCACTTGATCTCCCTCGGCGTGTTCGACTGGATCAGCGCGAAGCGGAGGCCGTCCGGAGATTCCGGGCCTGGAGCCGGCGCGCGCGCCAGGATGGCGAGGCCGAAAACGATCGGCGCGGCGCACAAAGCCGCCGCCGCGAGTGCGAGATTTCCGGCAGAGCGCCGCCGTCCCGACTGCCAGGCGACGAGCCCGGCGGTCAAAGTGGCGTTGACCGCCAGGATCCAGAACGGCAGCCCCCAGAAGCCGGTCCAGGCGCTGATCTGGAGCGCGGCAGGGTGCTCGGCCAGCGCATAGCCCAACGATCCCCATGGGAAGGCCAGCGCGCCGATGCTGCGGAGATGATCCCCCAGGGTCCAGAAGACGGCGATCGTCGCCAGCGCCGTCGGGCCCTTGGCCCGCTCCACCGCGCCCGACACGGCCGCGCCGAAGCTGGAGAAGAGGGCCGAGTACCCGGACAGGAAGAGCAGCGCCGGGATCATCAGGCCGGGGATGGTGATCTCCTCGTTCGAAAGAAAGAGGATCCAATGTAGGAGCAGCGCAAAAAAGACCGCCTGGGCCGTGAAGGCGATCAGGAACTGGCGCCGGAATCCGGGCCGGATCTCTCCCGGAGCGCGAGGGCCGAACACGGCCCAGAACAGCGGCACGAGGGAGACAAAGACGATCCAGCCGGCCCCGATCGGCGGAAAGGCCGCCCATTGCAGGAGCCCCGACAGCGCCGCCGCCCCCCAGCGCAATCGTTCACGGTCCGGTTGACTCGCTCCGGGCCTGCCTGATAGCCTGACGGTCACGTCAAGTTGGAGCGGACCTGCCGGGCGACCGCAGGAACCGTGGGAGTCTGGCCACCGGAAAGGGAGATGAATCGATGCCGCAGCATGCCTCCGCCAAGAAGCGGATGCTGACCAATGAGCGGGACCGGCAGCGCAATCGCGCCGTCCGGACGGGGGTCCGTCACGCAATTCGGGATCTGAAGGAGAGCCCCGGAGCGCCGGACAGCCCGGGCCAGCTCCGAGAGGCGCATTCCGTCCTCGACAAGGCCGCCAAGAAGGGCGTGCTTCACAAGAAGACGGTCGACCGCATGAAGTCGCGCCTGGCCAAGGCCGTCGGTCGCGCGCAGAAGGCCAAGAGCTAGCGCGCGTCCTGATCTGATTCGGGAACCCGGGCCGCTCGACCGTCGGGCTGGACAGCCGAGACCGTTCGAGAATCGGGTTTACGAACGCGCGTCTCGCCGGCGGCGCGGGCGCTGCTGCAGATTTTCATGACGCGGTTGAATCTTCCGTGGACAGCCGATCCGCCACCCACTCATCCACTGAGTAGAACCCCGGACCTTTGCCCCTGATCCACCGCGCCGCCGTAAGCGCGCCGATCGCGAACGCGGAACGATCGAGCGCCCGGTGGACGAGCTCGAGGCTTTCCGCGCGACCGCCCAGGAGAAGCCGGTGCTCGCCGATGCCTTCGGGCAGACGCACCGCGTGGATGCCCACCTCGGCCGGTGGGCGCGGACCCGTGCGGCCGGAGCGGCCGTGAATCGCTTGTCCCCCGCGGATTCCGATCCAGCCCTCCGCGAGCGCCAATGCGGTTCCGCTGGGAGCGTCGAGCTTGGCCGCATGATGGGCCTCGACCACCTCGAGCTCCCACCCCTGTGGAAGCAGGCGGGCCGCCTCCGCGCAAAGGTGCGCCAGGACCGCGGCGCCGAGGCTCATGTTGGGAGACCACAGCACCGGGATCCGCCGGGCCGCGTCCTCCAGCGCCCGGCGTGACTCGGCGGTCAGGCCGGTCGTCCCGCAAATCCACGGGTCGCCGAGACGCACGACCTGAGGCGCGATGGCGGCGGGTGCGGAGCCGACGGAGAACTCGACGACCGCGTCACACTCCCCGGGCGAGAGACCGGAAAGATCGGGAGCGAACTGGATCCCGGATGCTCCGCTTCCGGAGACGTTCGGGGGGACCTTCGCGGACACGTTCGCGGAGTGGTTGGGGGACACGTTCGGGGACGTGTTCGGGGAGAGCTCCGTAGAGGTCGCCACAGCCTTGGGATCCACAGCGGCCGCCAACGCCAGGTCCGGCGCCGTCTCGATGATCTCGAGCAGCTTTCGCCCCATGCGTCCGCCGGCGCCGACGACAGCGATGCGGAGGATGGAGGGATCCCGATTCGCTCCGCCCGCACTCAACGGCGGGCCCCGAGCGGCAGCCAGTCCGCCGGGAGCGCATCCAGCACCTGATCGATCTTCCGGGCCGAATCCTCCGAGACCGCAACGAGAGGCAACCGATACTCCTCAGAGACAAGGCCGAGCCTGGCCAGGGCGTGCTTCACCGGACCGGGATTGCTCTCGACGAAGAGCACCCGCGCCAGCGGGTAGAGGGCCCGATGCAGCCGGAGCGCCTCGTCCGCCCGGCCCTCGCGGAAGGCGACGACCATGCGCTTGAGCGGCGCCGGAGCGACGTTGCCCACGACGCTGACCACGCCCGACGCGCCGACCGCCAACATGGGCAGGGTCAGGGAATCGTCACCGGAAAGCACGGTGAGCCGGGTCTCGCGGCAGATCTCCGTGACCTGGTCGAGAGAGCCGGAGGCCTCCTTGATCGCCACGATTCTCGGATTCTCCGCTACCCGGCGGATCGTATCGGGCGTCATCGAAACGCCCGACCTCCCGGGAACGTTGTAGAGGCAGATCGGCAGATCGACCTCCTCCGCGACCTTGAGAAAGTGGGCGCAGAGACCGGCCTGGGTCGGCTTGTTGTAGTAGGGCGTGACCACGAGGGCGCCGTCGGCCCCTTCCTCGCGGGCCACGCGCGTCTGCGCGATCGTCGCCTCGGTGCTGTTCGTTCCTGTCCCCGCCAGCACGAAGGCCCGGCGCCCGCACCTCTGCCGCACCCGCCGGAACAGCTCCCGCCGGTCATCGGATCCGAGCGTCGGCCCTTCGCCGGTGGTCCCGCCGGGAACGATGCCGTCCACTCCCCCGTCCAACAGGTGGTCGACCACCCGGTCGACCGCGTCCCAATCGACCTGGCCTCCGCGAAACGGAGTGACCATTGCGACCGTCAAGCCTTCGAACATGGGACCTCCGGTTCCCGCGCTTTCCTGCCCCGGCCCGATCTCCTCGCGCTCTGTGAGCCCGCGCGCCCGGACGGAACACGGTTCGCCGTCCGGACGGGGCGGAACGGGCGGATGCTATCGCACCGGTGGAGAAGATGCCAGACCGCAAGCGTGGGCGCGAGGTGTTGGGTGTTGGGATCGCGGGGACCGGCGGGAGCGCCGGCCGGAACCTCGGAAAGTCGGGGGAAACGTCCGCGGACGACGGCGTCCCGCGATCGGCTCTAGGTCGCCGGTCGGTGAGCTGGAATCCGCGGCCGCCTGTTCCAGGCACGGGCGGCCGCGAGTCCCGATTCAGGTCACCGGATGTAGAGGGCCTTGCAGGTCCATGATGACCCGCCTTGGGTGATCCGAAGCAGGTACATGCCGGTTCCCATGGCGTCTCCGCGGCCCGTCCGGCCGTCCCAGACGGCGCGCAAGCCACCATGACGGCCATCATCCTGGATCACGCGGACCAGCCGGCCGCCCACGTCATAGACCTCCATCGTGATCGGTGCCGCCTTCGCGCTCCACTCGATCAGCGACCCCGATCGGAGCGGGTTCGGAATCGAACGGCGCATGATCAGCCCGGCGTCCTGGCCCGAGTTGGCGCCCGTTCCGTTGCGGTAGCTCTTGTCCAGGCCATCGCAGCCGGCGATGTTGCCGCTGCCGACCGTCAGGCCCTGAAAGCCGTTCTCGTCGAACGTGACGACCTGGCCGGCGGCCGAGACGAAGGCCGAGCCGGAGGGCAGCTCAGCCACGACCGGGGTCAGCGCAGTGCCCGCCCCTCCCGTGACGCACTCCACCGTGCCGACCCAGGACATCGTGTCCGCCCCGCTGCTGTCCAGGGCCGCGCAGATCAAGAGGTCGCGCCCCTGAGTCGTCGTGAAGGTCACGTCGCCGTGAACGTTCCCGTTCGTCCAGCCCAGGTACTCCCAGCCGTCCCCGAACCGGAGCCCGAGCTGGGCCACCTTGGCGCCAGTCGTGCCCTTCAGGTAGACGTCCACGCACTCGCGGGCGCCCTCGCCGACCGTGCCCTGCGGCGTCAGGTTCTCGCAGTCGTTGTTGTGGGGCCGCTCGTACCCGCATCCCTGCGGCCCGGAGATCCCATGGAGCACGATCGAAGGGGTCGTAGCGCCGGCGATTCCGGCGCAGGCGACCACCGCGACCAGCATCATCGGAACCATGTGCTCGAATCGCATTCTCGTCCTCCTTCTTTATGGGGCGTTCCGGTGCGCCACGAACAGGTTGTAGTCCTTGATATCGATCACGCCGTCGCCGTTCAGGTCCGCTCGATACAGGACGTGACCCAGGTAGGCCTGCCAGAACGTTCCGCAGTCGACCGCGTCCACATCGCCGTCGCCGTCCTCGTCCGGGCTGCTCACGCTGTTGTAGACTCGCAGTTTGTGGAACCCGGAACCGTCGCCGTAGTCGACACTGATCGTGACGTTCGGCCTGGATCCCTGGCAGGAGCCGCCGGTGTCGAGGCCGCTTGCCCAGACCACCCGGCCGTGCGCGTCGGAATCGGCCACGGGCTGGTTCATGGATGAGGTGTCCGCGCAGTTCGCGATGCTCAATGCCAGGCGTTCTTTCGGCCAGCCGGAGATGGGATTCCCCGCCCAGTCCTTGAGCGTGACCTCGGAGCGATACGCGTTGACCGTGTCTCCGAGGGACACGAAGTAGGCGTTCTTCGGACTCCTGCCTTCGCCGGCCGGAAACACGCTGGTACCAAGGTGCGGGTACTCCGCCATCGCCACCGCCGTGGTCGTGCCGTTGATCGAAGCCGCCGCCGGCACGACCGGGCCCACGAAGTACGTGGGGGTGTGGCCGGAGGCGGTCCAGACCGATACGCCGCTCGCGGAAAATGACATCGTGGCCAGGCTGTCGGATTGCAGTGAGCCGACCAGGTAGCCGTCCTCGAACACCTCGCCATTGCTCATCGACCCCGCGGTAATCGCGTTGAAGCTCGAGCTTCCGCTGCTCCACCGCAACAGCATCTCGTCGCAGGTGACTTCCAGGGTGTCGCCCTGGAAGTACACTTCCAGGATGTTCTTCTCCAACCTGGGGCCCGAGACGTACAGGTACTTGTCGTTCGTCCCGTCCGTGATGCTGAACGCCACAACCTCGTCGGGGTCATTCGTGGACACCGGGGCCGTCACCAGGGATGGTGCCGTTTCATCCTTTTTCCGAACCTCCAGCAGCAGCACACTATTCAGAATAGTACGCGCTGTCCCCGTCTCCCACTTCAGCACGCGATGTTCCGGCCATTTCGTTGGGTCGGTCGGTGTAATCTCGGTGTCCGACAGCACGCAGCTCACGCCCTGCGGCAGAAACACCTGAGCTGCGGCCACTGCATTCGCTTTTGTCCAGGTCGCTGTCATCGCGCCCTGATCGAGGATGAGATGGCCGTCCTGATTCTCGTTTGCCGTCTGCGTGTACGACCTCACCAGCGCATTCGCGCTGAACCTCATCGCATCGTGGATCACAAAGAACGGCCTGAACAGCGCCGGCCGTATGACCACGAACATCCGGCGAGTGCTCTTCTCGACCATGTTCGAGGGCCAACACTGTGTGTTGTCACCAGCCGCCCAAGAGATGTCGGCATTCACCACCGCCCCAAGCGGGTTGCCCGTGCGTGCGCCGGCGGCGAACTGACACCAAGTCGACCCATCGTCCGTGCTCACCATCTGCTCGTTGTGGGCGCGGGAATACCAGGACAGGTGGCCCTGTTCATGCCCTCCGTACCCACAGTCGTAGACCAACGGGGCACCGTTGTAGAACACAGTCCAGTGATTGACGTCCTGCTGGGCGTGCCCACACCAGTCGTCCCCGAAATTGTAGTTCGGTTTCGGCAGACATTGGAACGTGGCCAGCCAGCCGGTCGAGTCCGAGGCAGGGAGGCCCTCGAGGGTCTTCCGGAAGTACGTTATACCCCGACCGGCGAAGTAACGGCTCGACGACATCGCCGTTGGATCCTGGAAGGCCTCCGGCCCGGCCTCGTCAGACCTCGGCCAACCAAGAACGAACGCAAACGAACTCCAGCTGTAGTCGCACCAAAACGTGCCCGCCACGTCGTCCAGCGGGTCGGTCAGCGCGGTCGGAAGCGTCTCGTTGAACGACCTGCCCATCGCGGCGCCGATCGAGTCCGCCGGCCACATGGCGTAGAAAAGCCCCTTGCTCGCCGAGGGACGGCTCTCGGTGGCCAAGGCCATCAGCCACGGCCAGGACCGCCATTCAGGGTTCAGGTCTCCTGGCGCCTGTGCTGTATCATTCAACGGTGTTCCGCCAAACACGTCATAGGGCAGCTCTTCGTACATCAGCCAGGTCGAAGCCTGGCTGATCGTCGCGAGCGCCTGCGCGGTCACCCTGTACGGGGTATTCTCTCCCCAGTCAATGCGGTTCGCGGCAAGCGCATACGGCAGGGCCACGTTCAAGCCGTAGTTGGAGTACCAGACGCCGTCAGTACCCGCACCGTCCACCTGGAAGGCGGCGTTGAAATAGTCGCTGATCCGGCTCGCCGCGGCCTGGCGGATGATCTGGATTGAGTCGATCTGGCAGTCCGTCCAACCCAGATTGCCGTTCTCCGTGTCAAGCGCAAGGGCCGCCAGTCCCGCCCCTCCGTAAACGATCGCCATGTGATTGCTGTCGTCGTTGCCTGTCGTCCAGTCCTTGCCATACTTGGCGTCACACAACAGCGTGTTATAGATGCCTCGCTTGGTCATGAGCCTGTACATGGCGTGCTGCAGCTTGTTGTACTCGCCCGGCTCCTGAACGATGTAGTCGTGGCACCAGTCGCTGAACAACGCGAGCGCTGCAAGAAGCTCTCCGGTCCCGAGGTCGGGGCAGTCGCCTTTGTCCCACATCAGGAACTGGGCCCCGTTGCCGATCCACGCGTCGGCGAACTGCCGTGCTCGCCGCGCGAAATGTCGATCGTACCCCGGGTCCCACCCCTTGCGGAGCAGGTCACACAAGGACAGGCTGACCAGGCTCTGGAACTGCAGCTCCTCCCCGCTACCGGATCAGCGTCAGCCTGCTGGACAGCACTCCAGGTCCAGCTTCCAATCTGATCATGTATATTCCAGAAGACACGGGCCTGCCGCCGTCATCGCAGGAATCCCAGGCGACCGAATGCATGCCGGCATTCTCTCGTTCACTCACCAAACGTCGGATCCGCCGGCCGGAAACATCGAGGACGTCCAGGTCGACGCTGACGGGAGCCGCCAGGCCGTATCTGATCGTCACCGGCCCCGCGCTCGGGTTCGGTTCCGGCTCAGGCCGCAGGAATCGAGCGACCTCCCCCGCCTGGGTCGAGGAGGTGGGGCACGGGTTCGGGTTGCAGGGGACGCCGTAGCCTTGGAAGACCCCGCCGTCCTGCTGACACGCCGTGGGCGGGACCTGCACGCAGCCCGAGCCAGCCAAGCAACAGGCGCCCCAGCTCCCCACCGGGCACGGACTCGGATTGCAGACGGTGCAGGATCCCTGCCAGCCGTTCGGTGCCGGGCAGTCTGCCTGTGTCGTGACTGTGCAGCTCCCGTCGATGTGGCAGCACGCGCCGATCGCGGGGTCGTCCCAGCGGGCGATGCATCCTTCTACATAGATCCCAGGGTTTATGAAGTTCCCGCCCGCGGCCAAGCCGCCGTCGTACGGGGCAAGAGCCGAAGCCAGCCCCGGTCCCGGATAGTCCGGATCGTTGTTGCGGAGCCCGTAACCCATAGCGCTCCAGGACGTTCCGTCCCAGCGCGCCACGGCATAGGCGCTGTCGCCGCCGGCCATCGTGAATACTCCGCCCGCGATCAGGTCGCCGTTGTAGACGGTCAGGGAGCCGACGCCATCATTTACACCGGTCCCCAGGGGGTACCATTCGCTTCCGTTCCACCGGGCGATGTAGCTCGCCGGTTTCCCGCCGGCCTTAGTGAAGGCTCCCGCGGCGATCAGGTCGCCGTTGTAGACCGCCAATGCACCGACCGAACCGTTCGTCCCGGAGCCGAGGGGCTGCCAGGCCGTACCGTTCCATGCGGCGATGTAGTTCGCAGTCCGCCCCCCAGCCAAGGTAAAGTAGCCGCCCGCGACCAGCGTGCCATTATAGTCCACCAGTGACTCAACGTTCGCGCTCATCCCTGCGGACATAGGTGCCCACATGGTGCCATTCCACTGCGCAATCATATTGGCGGCGTATCCCCCCGCCGTGTGAAAGAACCCGCCGACGATGAGATTCGGCCCGAAGGGAAGGAGCACCTGCACGAAGCCATCGCTGATGCCTGACCCCAGCGGCCACCAGGCATTGCCGTCCCACCTCGCGATCGAGTTCGCCGGACGACCGCCGGCGTGGCCGAAATACCCGCCCACGATCAAGCTTCCCGAGTACACAGCGGCCCCGTACGCCTCGCCGTTGACCCCCGCGCCGAGGGGCTCCCAGTCCATGCCGGACCACCGCGCGACGTAAGATGCACCGTCCGGGGCTATGCCGTAGAACGACCCCACCGCGACCAGGTCCCCGTTATAGACCGCTAGTCCGTACACCGGGGTTTCCGCAGGCGGCCCGCACAGTCCAGCGAGCGTGCCGCACCAATCGGCGCGGGACCGGCAGGGCAGGAGAAACCACCCGACGATCGCGAGCCGAACAACCCAACCCGCGGCGCGCACCTTGATCAGTCGCATCTCTAAATCTGGACCTCCACGGGGACCGATCATGATGCTGTCCGGCCTCTCTCGATCCACCCTGAACGCTGCCGCCGGCTCAAACCCACGACCCGCACCTTGGCGGTTGCCGCGCCGAAGGGCACCTCGGGAGTTCGCGATTCACAACCGGTCTCGATTCGCTCCTCATGCTGCGCTCCAGATGACCAATCGCTGATCCGGAGAAATTGTCCCACATGACACCGGGCCCGTCAACTCTGAGTTCGATCCGGGGTTCAATCGTCACACGATGGTAAACAGAATGACGCCCTGGGGGGCATTCGAATGACTCCAAGTAGGTCGGTTTGGGCCGCTTCGGGCCCGTTTTCCTGCCGGGCAGTCGCTCGGGAGAAGGCCGTCCCCGGGCTTGCCGCTTGCCGAACGGGTGGCATGGTGGAGGTGACCTGTGGCGCCAGCGGTCGCATTCACTTACGAGCGTCTTGAACGCTCCGCGAACCAGCGCCGAAGAGTGAGGGCTCGTCAACGGTCCTCCCCTCTACTTCCCCGACGAGCCCGTCCGCGCCGCCCCCTCCAGCTCGAGAACCGGCAGCAACACATACGAAGGATGCCCCGCCTCGTGGTAGATCACCTGATCCGCCTTGACAAAGTCCTTCTCCGTCTCATTGTGTCCGCCGGTATTCAGATTCCTCGAAAAGAGCGGGAACGACGCGGACGCCACTTCGATCCGGAGCTTCTGCCCCGGCTCGATCGTGATGCCGGTCTGCCACAGGTCGAGCCGGTACTCCTCGATGGAACCGGGCGTGAGAAGCTCCGGCTGCGAGAAGGACTTCCGATAGCGCGCGCGGATCTTCCCCTCCGTGAGCTGGAAGACCACTCCTGTCGAATCGATCTCGGAGACCCGCATGAACCAGTCCGTGTCCTTGGCGGACGAAGAGGCGTAGAGCACCGCGGACAGGGGGCCGGCGAAGGTCAACGGCTGCGTCAGGACCGGTGTGTCATAGACGAGGATGTCGGAGCGCGTCGAGTCCACTTGGCCGTAGTACGCCTGCTCCTCCTGATGCTTCTGCTCCACCGAGGTGGCCTCTTCCTTCTTCCGATCCTTGTCCCGGTCCTTGTTCCGATCCGTCTTGGATCCGGCCCGATCCTCCGGACTGACGTAGAAGCCTGGATACGGGGTCGGATCCCCCGGGTCATAAGTGTAACGATCCGGCGGCGCGTCTGCCGGCGGCAGGTCGGTCGACAGGCGACCGTCTCCGCGCGAGGTGTTGGCGTGTCCGCCGCTGACCAGGTAGTACCGGGTCATCTGCGTCTCGGGCAGCGGATAGACGTCTCCGTGGAGCCAGCGGTTCGAGCCCATGACAAAGATCGAGACGAGCGGCTCCTTGTCGATGCCGTTGTCGGTGCCCTTGAGCCAGTGATCGAGCCACCGCAGGTAGTCGCGCTGGAGGTCTACGATCGCGTTCTCGCCGAAGTCGCGATCTCCGATCCGCCGCATCGCGGTATCGGTGTGGCCCCACGGCCCGAGAACGAGCTTCTGCTCGTGGTGACCGTCCGCGACCATCTTCAGGTAGTTGAGCTTGGAGCCGATCCCGTCCCCGTCGAACCATCCGGACTGGTGGAAGACCGGAATATCGACGCCGCCGAGCCGGTCCAGGAAATCGGCCGGCTGCCAGTAGTCGTCGTTGTCGGGATGCGCGATCCAGGTGCGCCAGTACGGGTTCTTCTTGCCCAGCACCTTCTTGTCGAGATCGATGACCGGCAGCCCGCGCAGGAGCTGGCCATACTTCTTCTCATTGACCTCACGGAAGGCTTCGCCGGAGATGTCGCCCGTGGCCTTGCTTTCCAGGATGTCCGCCCACCAGATGGCGCCGAACATGAAGAACGCCCCGTACTCGTAGGGGATGTTGAAATACGGATCCGGCGGCGACACGTTGGGAATGATCGTGGTCAGATGCGGCGGCCGATCCCGCGCCGCCCACCATTGCACCCAGCCCAGATACGAGGCCCCGATCATCCCGACCTTCCCAGTCGACCAGGGCTGCGACGCGAGCCATTCCACCGCGTCGTAGCCGTCGGCCGCCTCGTGGATGAACGGCTCCCAGGTCCCGGGGGACGAGAAGCGCCCCCGGCAATCCTGGACGGCGAAGACGTAACCGCGCCGGGCGTAGAAGCGCGCCTGGAGCTCGTCCATCTCCTTCTTGTAGGGAGTGCGGACGAGAATCACGGGGAATCGGCCGTCCGCCTTGGGCCGGTAGATGTCGGTTGCCAGCTTGACCCCATCGCGCATCGGAACCGACACGCCGCTCTCGACCTCGACGTCGAAGGCGGGCTTGGAGAGCAGGGAGTCGCTCTCCGCCGGCCGCCGCAGCGACTCGTAGCCCTCGCGAACGTAGGCCGCGTGCTGGGAAGGAACATCGGCGAGGACCACTCTTCCCTGTTCATCGACCAGGAGGTGCACGTCCACGCCGGGCAGGCTGTAGAGGTAGCGTGTCAACTTGAGATCCCGGCCGGCCACGGTCCGCTCCACCGTGCCCTGAAGCTCCAGACTGGCGTCCATCACGACCTGGGGCAGGATGAAGAGCGGGAAGCTCTGCTTTCCGTTCCTGGTCTGATCGTAGGACCGGACCGCCAAAGCCATGAGCGCCGGCGTGAAGTTCTCGAACAGGATCGTTCCAGGTTTCAGATTCACCGTCGACGTCTTGTCCTTGAAGGTGATCCGCGCCACGCTGTCCTCGCGGGCCACGTTGACCGGCCCGGCCGGCGTTTCCATCCGGATCCCGATCCACCCCCCCTGCGGATCGACCTC
Source organism: Candidatus Eiseniibacteriota bacterium (assembly GCA_963833505.1). Taxonomy (GTDB): domain Bacteria; phylum Eisenbacteria; class RBG-16-71-46; order CAIMUX01; family CAIMUX01; genus CAWHYG01. The sequence continues at coordinate 615,100 of CAWHYG010000007.1, forward strand.
GATCTCGAGCGAGGTCTTGACGCTCTGACCGGCCAGGCTCATGACGTTGTCCGCACTGAACGAGCCGTCGGACTTCCAGGTGAACTGCGAGGTCACCACCGGCTCTTCATTCACATAAAGACGGTAGGAACCCTCGTCGGCGGGACCCGACAGCGGAAAAAGCGGCACGCGGGCCGCCCGGACCGGATGCGCGGATCCGAGAACAGCCAGGACCAGAATGATGAGCACGAGGAATCGGCGTCCGCGCGGAGAGAGTCCTCCGGCGGAAACAGAACGGATCGAAAGCTCATGGCTTGCCATCGCAGCGCTCCATCGCCCGCGGCCGAGGGCTGGCGAGCCTCGACCGTCGGGCCCCGAGACAACCTGGCAGGATCGAATGCAGGCGGAAGGAACCGAAAGCCCGGCGGCCAGCGCCGATCGGTTGTTCCCGCCCTTTGAGTCTCATGAACGACCGCGATCGAGAGTACGGCCCCGAGCGGAGTTAAGCCAAGCGGTTTCGGCGGAACCTTTTCCTGAGCGGCTGGCGCCTTCGGTGGTATACTTACAGGCGTTGATTCCACGGGATCGAAGGGGGTGTCACGATGAAGGGATCCGCCAGTGCCGCGTCATCGCCGGCCGCGCAAACAGCCGGACGATGGATGGTCGTTCTCGGGACCGGGTTGCTTGTTGCCGCCCTCGGCGGACCTGTTTCCGCCGCACTCGCGGCTCAGGGCCAGGCCTTGCCTTCGCCGGTGGTCAACCCGCACTCGACCGAGATCTGCATGAACTCGCGCGAGTCCTACCACGGAAGCTGGAGCCCGACCTCGACGGACCAGATGCTGGCCAACGTGCTTCATGCCGTGTCCCGCGGACCCATGAGCGAGGGGCCGATGACGATCTACGTGGCCACCTCGCAGAACGTCTACATTTACGATCCGGCGTCCAATTCCCTGATTCTTCACGTGAGCGGGGATCAACGCTCCGACGCCACGGCCGGGTTCGAGGTCGGCGTTTCCGCCGGAAGCATGATCGACGCCGGCGTGGCCATTCACCTGGGTCTTCTCGAAGCCGTGAACCTCTGGACCGGCACCGCGAGCCAGCTTGCCGCCTGCCCCCGGGCCAGCGCCACCACCTGGGCGAACGCCCACTGGAACCCCGCCGCACCGATCGGCCTCGCCGCGAGCTTCGGCATCCGCAGCGTCGGTGGCATCACCAGCACCCTCGTGGCGATCTCTTCCGACGGCTCTCTTCCGAATCCGTCGACCGACGGTCCCGTCCTCCTCGACTCGGTCCTGAACGGCCTGAGCTACGATTCGACGTTCGCTCAGCAGGATCTGAGCCTGAACCAGATCTCGCAGCTTCTCTGGTCGTCCTACGGCTGCAGCAACCACTACGCCTCGGGCAAGGCCGGCCTCGTCTGCGCGTCCGCGGTCGCCAACTACTACCTGACCCGGCACGTCTACGCCGTAAGCCCGGACGCGGTCGATCGCTACCATGACCGCCTGCCGCCGGGAACCGACACGACCACGCGAGATCATCGGATCGAGCTCGTCACCTCCAAAGACGCGAGAGCGGCGCTCCGCGCGGCCGTTCCGGGCCTTTCGGACGCCCCCGAGTACGAGGTCATCTGCCTCGCCACCGCCGGAGACTGGGAGAACATCGAGGTCGGCTTCGCCGCGATCGGCGCGGTCCTGGAAGCCAGGACCCTCGGGCTGGGCGGAAACGTCGCCCAGGGGTTCTCGTCGCAGGTGCAGTCCGCCATTCAGGCCGCGACCGGAATTCCCACGAGCGACCTGCCCATGGCGATCGTCTCCCTGGGCCATCCCGGCACGACCGGAGTCGCAGAGCGAACCCAGGCGCCGGACGATCTCCAGTTGGTCCTCGCGACCCCGGTGATCGCGGGGTCATCCGTGGCGATCCGCTACTCGACTCCGGCCTCGGCGGCGGTCGACCTTGCGATCTATGACTGCCTCGGACGACCGGTGCGCACCCTGGTCCAAGCGGAACAGGATCGAGGCGCGCACTCCGTGACCTGGGACGGCCGCGACGACCGCGGGCGCGCGCTTCTCTCCGGCGTGTACTTCTGCCGGCTGAAGGCGAACGCCAGGTCCAGGACGGTCCAGTTCGTGGTCCTGTCGAAGTAGGAGGACCTGAAAGACGACGGGGCCGCTCTGCGTTGGAGCGGAGCGAGGCCTCGGTCCGTACGCTCGTTTGAAGAAAGTGCAGCTCTCACAGGCGAAGGGAGCAACAACCCGACCAACGTCATCAACGTCGACTACGGCGTGAGCGTTCCGACGCCCGCGATTTGGCCGAGCTTCACCCTGGCCGACATCAATACGACGGATGAGTGGGTCTGGGGCAACTTCTTCATCGGCTACTGGGGTGAGTGGCCGGGCGCGATCGGCGGCTGGTTCATTGGCGCTGACCTCAATGGCGTCGGCGGCATGCCTCGGACGAACATCGCGCCCGGCATCGGTTACCCGACGGGTTGGAACGATGTCTCCGTTGTCTGGGGGCCGACCTCAGCGCTCGGCATCGGGGCCTACGTCCTGACAGCGATCCCCCCCGGCGCCTGTTGCATGCCCGACGGAAGCTGCACTCTAACGGCAATGTGGATGTGTGACGGATACTGGATGGGAAACTGGTCGGACTGCGGTTCGTGTCCCCCCTCCCTGGGCGCCTGCTGCCTCATGAACGGACTTTGTATGGTGACTGTCCAGGCGGAATGCGCGGAATTCAACGGGGCGTGGCAGGGCACCGGGGTTGACTGCGATCCCAGCGTCTGTCTCTCTACCTCGGTGAAGGGTGACTTCCCCGGCGCCTCGCCGGGTCGTCTGGAAGTGGCTCCCGTTCCCAGCTCCGGTGCGGTCACGGTTTCGTACCGTCTGGCCGAAACGACCCCGGTGTCCCTGGAGATCTTCGACGCCGCCGGCGCGCTCGTGCGCCGGATCACGCGAGGCTCGGAGTCGCCCGGCCTCCATCAGGTCCAGTGGGACGGCAGGGACGCTGCCGGCCGCGGGCTTCCCGTAGGACTCTACCTGCTGCGGATGAAGACGCCGGCCGGAGTGCTCACGGGAAAGGCGATCCTGGCCACGCGGTAGAGCGGACGGGACAACGCCCTGCCCCGGAGGGAGAGGAGTGAACCTCTGCGCGGCCGCCGCGCGCTCCTGACCGCCCCTCGCGCACAGGCCGCCTCACGGATACTGCGCACGTCAGGTGAAGTCACCGCGAAAGACGATCCGCGCCGGCCCGTCCAGCCAGAGAGCGTCGGGGCCGGCCTCGGTCAGGAAGAACCGATCCCCTCCGCGGGAGAAAAGCGTCACGGGGTATCCGAGTCCCAACACCGCGGCCGCCCACCATCCGCAGGCGGTGAGCCCGGAGCCGCAGGCGAGTGTCTCCCCTTCCACGCCGCGCTCCCAGGTTCGCACCCGGAGCCCGCAGCCTCGCCGTGATCCGGAAGCCCGTTGGGCCATGCCCAGAGCAGAAACCCCATGAGGACCGGTACCGAACCTATGGCGTCCGCCGGAAGTGGCAGGGCTGATGATCTCGACGACGTCGACGTTCGTTCCGCCCGGTCCCAGGGCCGGCCAGCTCCGGATCGGCGGCGCCAGGGCATCGAGGGCGATCCGATCCACCGAAGCCACCGGAATGATCCAATGCGGGACCCCGGCATCGACCCAGGCTGGGGTCACCTCGGACGGCCGCGCAGCTCGCGCTGACGGCGCCGAGCTTGACGGCCGCGCCGCCCGCGCCAAAGTCGTCGAGCGTGAGCGGCCCGATGTTCGATCCGCTGCCCCTGAGGGACTCGAGGCGCTCCCCTCCACCAGTCGGCCACCGGGGGCCGCTCCGAGCGGAGGGACCAGCAGCTTTGGAACCGGCACGCGCAGGGCGACCCGGTCTCCACGCCCGCCCCGGCCCCAGCGCGCGACCAGATGCCACCGGCCGAAATCGAAGCTCGTCTCACCGATCCCGGCTGCGCCCAGAAGGATCAACGCAACGGCGCGAGCGCCATTGCCGCAAAAGGCGGCCGCTCCCCCGTCCGAGTTCCAATAGCGGACACGGGGGCGGCGCGATGCATCGTCGTGGACAAGCTGCAGCAGGCCATCCCCGCCGATTCCACGACGCCGGTCGAGCAGCCTCCGGATCTCCGCGGCGGAAGGAGCGCGCCGCTTCGTTCGCCGATCGTCGAGCAGGACGAAGTCGTTTCCCGCCCCCTCCAGCTTGAGAAAGGCCCGTTGTTTCCGTGTCGTCGATCTCCTCGAACCTCCCGACGTCATGGCCCGCCACCTTTGCCATTCGCCGGCGCCGACTGGGACGAATCCGGCGCGGATGAGTTCGGCTTGCTCAGACGAACCTTGGTCGTGTCCGGCTTCAACGGTCCCGGCGTGTGCACACCGACCTTCGTCGTATCCGGCTTCGAACCGACTTTGGTCGTGTCCGGTGTCGACGATCCCGGCGTGTGCGAACCGACCTTGGTCGTGTCTGATTTCAAAAGGCCGGGCTTGGCCAGACCAGTCTTGGTCGTATCCGGTTTCGCCGAACCCGGCTTCGGCGCACCCGCCCTGGTCGTGTCCGGTTTCGCGGAGCCCGGTTTGGGCGCACCCGCTTTCGTCGTATCCGGCTTCGATGATCTCATCTTGGACGTGTCCGGGATGGCGGTCCTGGGCAGGTTCAGGTCGAGCTTGTCCAGCACATGCAGCGGTTTGACCTCCAGCGGATAGCGATACAACACCACCGGATCATCCGGATCCCGGACTCCGTTGTTGTTCAGGTCCCGGAAGGCCCGCAGCTTGTACACGCCGGGCGGAACGTCCGGCCAGCGGAAGTCCCCCTTCGTGACCGTTTCGCGCACGATGGTCGTGTCCCCGGAGATGAGCTGGGCCCGGATGGGCTTGATGCAGAAGAGGCTCTCGGCGCGCGCCCCGGTCGCCAGCGAATCGAGGCCGAGGAGCTGCCGGCCTACCGCCACCGAGTCCTTCGGGGTGTTCTTGGGCGATTCTTCCGCCGTTCCGGACAAGGCGGCATGGAGGCTGTCTTTCTCGCTTCGCACCCGAGCCAGGATCTTCCCGGCCTTCGAGCGCAAGCAGACCGAATCGGCGACGGTCCCGGCCACGGTCCCGGGCTCGTCCGGATCAGCGACGTAGAGGTTGACGTCGGTAACGACCCGCGACGTGTCTTCGATGACGAGGCTCTCCGGGAGGCAGGCCAGGCGATCGGCCGACCGGTTGAACTCCAGATCCTTGTCCCGATCGTAGAAGGCGCAGATCCGAAGAGGCTTGTTCCGGGGCAGGTAATCCAGCTCGTACTTGCCGTCCGCGTCGGTCTGTCCCAGCCGGAGCGGATCGGGCAGATACGCGTCCTTGGACGTGTCGGGCATCGGCACGCTCCAGGGCCATACGTAGACGAAGAGGCCTTTCGGCGAGTAGCGCTGCCCGAACACCTCTCCCTTGACCTTCCCCGTATCGAGCGTATCGCCGGTCGAAAAGGCGAAAGACCAGGCTTCCTTGAGCGCGTTGTTGTGATGGTCCTTGGTGGCCGTGCCCAGAAGGCCCGCGTAGGTGCGATGCCTGGCCAGCGGGACGCGCGTCCGGAGAATCCAGACGTTCTTCTTCCAGAAGCGCTCCCGATATTCGACCGGCGGAGAGAGGAAGAAGGACTCCTCGACCGACCGCTTGCTCATCGGCTTACTGAACTTGAGGACCAGGCTGTCGGTGGGCGGAACGCGCACGGCGCCGGAATCGGGGAACGTCTTGATCACCTTCGGAGGGGTCACATCCTCCGGCCCGCCGCCCGGGGACCCGATCTCCGCGCAGGCCGCCACCAGGGCGACGCCCATGATCAGAAGGCTCACCGGAAGCGGGAAGCGTTCCCCTCTCCATCGAAGCCGGCGGACGCCGGGGCGACCGCCAACCGCCGACGGAAGGCAATCGTCGGAGTCGCATCGCCTCCCGACTACCGTCGACGGAAGGCAATCGTCGGAGTCGCATCGCTCCCCGACAGCTCCGAGTGGTTTCCCGACTGCGGCGCCGATTCTCACGAGCCAAGAGCGGGTTCGAGACATCGAACCAGGATCGCTTTCTGGCCATGAAGCCGGTTCTCGGCCTGATCGAAGACCACCGACTGCGGGCCGTCCATGACCTCGTCCGTGATCTCCTGTCCGCGGTGAGCCGGTAGGCAGTGCATCACGATGGCCTTGGGATCAGCCAGCCCGAGCAGCTTCCGGTTGACCTGATAGCCGCTGAACTCCTGGACGCGCCGCGCCGCCTCCGCTTCCTGCCCCATGCTCGTCCAAGTGTCGGTGTAGACCACCTGGGCGCCCCGGATCGCCTCCGCCGGATCGCTCGTGAGGAGGATCCTTCCCTTGGCCCGCGCCTGGGCCCGCTCGACGATCCAGGATTGCGGGCGATACGGGTCCGGCCCCCCGAAGGAGAAATCGAAACGGAAGCTCAAGGCGACGTTCAGCCAGGAGTGGACCATGTTGTTCCCGTCGCCCAGATAGGCGACCTTGATCCCGTCGAGCGGCAGGCCCTTCTCGCGGATGGTCAGGAGATCGGCAAAGACCTGACAGGGATGCGTCAGGTCGGTCAGGCCGTTGATCACCGGGATGGAAGCCGCCGCGGCCAGATCCTCGACGTCCTTCTGGTTGAAGGTGCGGATCATGATCCCGTCCAGGAACCGGCTGATGACGTTCCCGATGTCGTAGATCGATTCCCTCCGGTTGAAACCGACCTCGGCATCCGTGATGTACAGGGAGCTGCCGCCGAGCTGGCGCATCCCGACCTCGAAGGAAACCCGGGTACGGAGACTCGGTTTGTGAAAGACGCATCCGAGAACCCGGCCCGAGAGCCGCGGTTCCAGCCGTCCCTTGCGGAGCGACTCCTTGAGCGCAACCGCGAGGTCGAGCATGCCGTCGAGCTCGTCCCGCGACCAATCCGCCAGCGTGAGAAAATCGCGCTTCGTTGCCATCGGGCCTCCTTCATCGTAGCGCTCGGAATCGCCTGTCGACCGGCAGTCCGGGCCGGGTCGGTCCCTCCTGAATCGGCTGGATTCTGCCCCAAAGACCCAGCCGCGGCAACCTCGGCCAACCTCACTCAACTCGACCCGAACTCAGGCAACCTCGGCCCGGCTTCAGCCCGACTCGTCTCGATCTCAGAAGACCCTGGCCCAATTTCTGCCCATCTCGACTCGAACTCAGGCAGCCTTGGCCCGCGCAAAGCCAGTCCCGGGCCAGCTTGAGCCGGAAACGGACCGGCATCAGCGCTGCGGTCGACGCCGGCAGGTTGGGAACGGTATGCTCGCCAGCGTGTGACCTCCGCACCCAGATCGACCAGCCGAAGCAGGACCAGAGGGCATGACCCGACCGCAAGATCCGAATTCCGCGACCGCGGGATCAGGGCGACTCAGCCCTCCGCCAGGGACAGCTCTCGAGACAGGCCTCGGGGGCGCAAACGCTCCCGCGGGACCCGCGGGCGTTCTCCCCGGACAGGCGGATGGAGACCTGCGGGCGGCCGTTCCGCCTGGAGAACCCGAGCGAAGTCAGCACCTCTCCATCTTCGAAGGGTCTCTCGCCACCGTCCACATCACGATCACGGGCGGTTCGCTTGTGACCGCCTATGCCCTGATGCTCGGGGCGAGGCCGTTCCACCTCGGGCTCATCTCCGCCTTCACCGCGCTGGCCGCCACCGGCTCGGTCATCGGCGCGCAATGGATCGCATGGCTGGGCCGCCGCAAATGGCTCACCGCGTGGACCTCCGCAGGCGGCCGCGCTTCCTGGGCCCTGCTCTGCCTCTTGCCCTTCCTTCCGATCAGCGCGGGCCTTCGGCTCACGGTGTTTCTGGCGGTGATCTTCGCCGGGAACTTCTTCCTCAACGCCGGCGGCACGGGCTGGCTGTCCTGGATGACCGATCTGGTGCCGGCCGAGCGGCGGGGCCGTTTCTTCGGAGTCCGGAACACCATCCTGGGCGCGGTCGGCATGGGCGTGAGCCTCGGCGCCGGACGGCTGTTCGACGGCTTCGTCGCGGCCGACCTCAAGGCGTTCGGCCTGGCCATCATCTTCGGGATCGCCGCCGTGTTCGCGATCCTGGCCGCTTGCGTGCTGGTGCGCCAGTGGGAACCGGCCCTCGTCGGAGAACGACCGCGGCCGATTCTCCGGACCCTGCAGCTTCCCATCCGGGACGGGTCCTTCCGCCGACTTCTGGTCTTCCTCGTTCTCTGGTCGACCGCGACCGGCCTGGCCGGACCTTTCTTCGCCGCTCACATGATCAAGAACCTCAAGATGAGCTTCTCCATGATCGCGGTCTATTCGATCCTGGCCGGAGCGGTTTCGCTGTCCACGCAACCCATCTGGGGCCGGATCATCGATCGGTTGGGAAACCGCCCGGTCCTGATCGTGAATCTGCTCGGCGTCTTCGGCCTTCCGCTCCTGTGGTTGTTCTCGAGTCCCACGCGGCTCTATCCGATCTGGACCGACGCGATCATGACCGGGCTCTTCTGGCCGGGGTTCACGCTGGCGTCCTTCAATCTCGTTCTCGGGACGGCGCCGGAAGAGAGCCGGACCGCCTATCTGGGCGTCCAGAGCCTCGCGGTGGGTCTGGCCACATTTTTCGCCGGCATCCTGGGAGGCTGGATCGCGCAGATTCTCGAGGGAATCCATGTTCCGGTGGCCGGTCTGACGCTGGTGAACTTCCACGTGCTCTTCGCGGCATCCTCGCTTCTCCGGATCGCGCTCCTGCCTTTCGCCCTTTCGATCCGCGAGGAGCGCTCGGGCTCCGTGCGGGCGCTCCTCGGGTTGCTGGGGGATCAGGTCTCGCAGCGGTTCCAGACCGGGCTGCAGGTCGGAGTGACCACCATCCGGAGAATCGGCAAGGGTTCGTAAGCGGGGCCGGGCCGGAACCATTCGAAAGGAGATTGCCGATGCAGGAGGATTCCCCTACCCTGGGCTGCGGGAATCCAACCAAGGGCAGGTTCTGCATGGTTCCTGCAGCGCAAGATCGGATCGTCGAGGAACTGGTTCGACGCCTCGTTCCGGCCCTCAACCCGGAGAGAATCTACTTGTTCGGGTCAAGGGCCCGCGGAGAAGGCGGTCCGGACAGCGATTTCGACCTTCTTGTCATCGTTCCGTCATCTCCCCTCCCGGCGCACCGAAGAGAACGTGCGGCTTTCCGTGCCCTCTGCGGGGTCGGCGTCTCCAAAGACGTACTGGTCTTCACCCGTGAGGAGTTTCAGCGGCGGGCCTCCGTCCCTACCTCCTTGCCGTGGACCGTGCTCCGGGAGGGCCGACTGATCTATGCAGCCTGAGAAGGCCGAAGAGGTTCGTGATTGGCTGCGCAAGGCGGCTGGCGACCTCCGCGGCGCCCAGATCGACATCGCTGCGTCTCCTCCATTGCTCGAAGATGCTCTCTTCCATTGCCAGCAAGCTTCGGAGAAGGCCATGAAGGCGTTGTTGACCGCCCACGACGTTGTCTTCCGGCGGACTCATGACCTGGATGAGCTGGCGGTGGCATGCGAGAGGCTCCATTCGGATCTGCGTCCAGCGCTTGATCCGGCCAGAGAGCTCACGGTCTTCGCCTGGCGTTTTCGCTATCCCGGCGAGCCGTCCGAGTCCGACCTTGAGGAGGCGCAATCCGCGTTCGTCATGGCGCAGACGGTATACCTCGCCATCACAGCCCATCTTCCAGAGGACGTGCAGCTTCCCAATGATCTCTGGGGCCGGTCCACCTGAGACCATCGGACAACCATGTCCCTACTCCGCCATCCCGCCAACCCGATCCTGACCCGTTTCGACATTCCTTCCCTGCCGCCCCATCTGACCGACGTAACCTCGGTGTTCAACGCCGGCGCCACGCTGTACAACGACCATCCGTTTCTGCTTCTGAGAGTCCAGAACCGCGGCCGCGAGACCTTTCTCCTGGCGGCGGAGGGAACGGACGGCGCCTGCTTTCAGGTGCGCCCGCGGGCGGTGCCGATCCAGGGACTCGAGCGGGTCGGCCGGCGCATCCACCACGTGTATGACCCCCGCATCACGCGCCTGGGACCGGACTACCTCGTCACGCTGGCGCTCGACCTCGATGACGGATGCCGCCTGGGGCTGGCGCGAACGCGCGACTTCGAGGAGCTGGAGTTCCTTGGCCTGGTGTCCGAGACCGACAGCCGGAACGGCGTCCTCTTCCCTGAGCGGATCGGCGGCCGATACGCCCTCCTCGAGCGCCCCAACGTCCGGACCGATCCGAATGAGCCGGCCAGCGGCGAGGAGATCGCGCTCTCCTGCTCCGACGATCTTCTTCACTGGCGCCGCGAAGGAACGGTCTTCTCCGGACGTTTTCACTACTGGGACGAGCGGATCGGCTCCGGGCCGCCTCCAGTCAAGACGCGTGAAGGCTGGCTGCACGTCTATCACGGAGTCGCGACTCATTTCGGAAGCGCCAGCATCTATCAGGCCGGTGCCGTCCTGCTGGACCTTCACGATCCGTCGAAGGTGCTCGCGCGAAGTCGCTACAACTTCCTGGAGCCCCGCGAACCGTACGAGCTGATGGGTCAGGTGCCGAACGTGGTCTTCCCTTCCGGGTGGATCGTGGATACCGACGCCGGCGGGTGGGCATCGCCTGAAAGCCGTGTATTCCTGTACTACGGGGCGGCTGACACCACGCTCTGCCTCGCAACAGGCACGGTGGCGGACCTCCTGGCCGCCTGCCGGGAGGGGTCATGATCCCGCGATGGGCATCAAGACGGCTCACCTGCGCGGTATTCATCGGCCTCCTGGGTCTTGGCGCTGCTCCTGCGCCGCCTGCGCAATGGCAGGACGGATACCGGTTCCCGGTCCCGGAGATCGACTGGGCTCCGCGCGGCACCGTCTGCTTCCGGGCCGATCCCGCTCCGATCATCGACGGACTTTTGGACGACCCGGCCTGGAAGAACGCGCCCTGGACGGAAGACTTCACGGACATCCAGGGACCGCTCCGGCCGGCTCCCCGCTTCCGGACCCGCGCCCGCCTCCTTTGGGACGATCAGTACCTGTACATCGGCGCCGAGATGGACGAGCCGGATCTGTGGGCCACCCTGACCACGAGGGACGCGGTCATCTTTCACGACAACGATTTCGAGGTCTTCATCGACCCGGATGGAGACACCCACCAGTATTACGAGCTGGAGATGAACGCGCTGAATACGGTCTGGGACCTGCTTTTGATCCAGCCCTACCGCGACGGAGGCCCGGCCGTGAACGCCTGGGACATCGCCGGGCTGAAGACGGCCGTTCATCTCGACGGCACCGTGAACGATCCGTCCGACCGAGACCGAGGGTGGACGGTCGAGATCGCGATTCCCTGGGACGTGCTGGGCCAGTGCGCACATCGTCCCGCACCTCCGGCGCCGGGCGATCAGTGGCGGGTGAACTTCTCTCGGGTCGAGTGGACCCGCGACGTCGCCGGAGGCCGCTATGTCAGACGGCGCGATCCGGCGACCGGGCGAGACCTGCCCGAAGACAACTGGGTCTGGTCCCCGCAGGGGCTCATCAACATGCACTACCCGGAGATGTGGGGGTTCGTGCAGTTTTCCGCGCGAACCGGCGGTGCGGAGGCGTTCCAGCGGGATCCCGAGGGCGCGGTCGCCTGGAAGCTGCGCCTGGTCTACTACGCGGAACGGGACCGTCAGGAGAAAAGCGAAGGGCTGACCGCCGACGGACGGGATCTGCGCCCGCCGGTCGATCCGACCCAGGTGCGGATCTGGACTCTTCCCGACGGCTTCGAGGCGACGGCGCCCTCCCTGGACGGCAAGAGCCTCTGGCACATCCGCGAGGACGGCCGCATCTGGAAGTCCGCCCCGTGATGACCGTGGACCGCGGCATGGGGAGCCTGGTGGTACCCGGCGACGATGAGCTTCTCAGCCGAGGATCGGAGCAGGCAGGCAGGACCGCCGTGCCGCCCGCCGAAGGAGACCCGCAGGCATGAGCCGTTCCGCGGAGGTTCAGGGCGCCCGAACATGATCCTCTCGACGCTCGATTGGGGCATCGTCCTCTTCATGTTCCTGTTCGTGACGGCCAGCGTAATGGCGAGCCGTTCGCAGATGAAGAGCGTGGCGGATTTTCTCTCCGCGGGACGAACCGGCGGCCGGTATCTCCTGGCGGTTTCGGGAGGCGTGGCCGGACTCGGCGCCATCACCATCATCGGAAACCTCGAGATGAACCTGGTGGCCGGATTCTGCCTGAGCTGGTGGGGCTTTACCATGGGCGTGGTCCTCCTGCTCGCCACCGCGTCCGGCTGGGTCATCTATCGCTTCCGTCAGACGCGCTGCCTCACCCTGGCCCAGTTCTTCGAGCTGCGCTACAGCCGGCGGTTCCGGATCTTCACCGGTCTCATCGCCTTCCTGGCCGGGATCGTCAACATGGGGATCTTCCCCGCCGTGGAGGCGCGTTTCTTCCTCTATTTCTGCGGGTTTCCCCATGTCCTCCACGTGGGCGGACTGGCGATCTCGACCTTCGCCCTCTTGATGGCGCTCCTTCTCGCCGTCTCCGTCTCCTTCGTCTTCGCCGGCGGCCAGATCGCGGTCATGGTCTCGGAGTTCTTCCAGGGAGTCTTCGTCAACGCCGGTCTGCTCGCTATCGTGCTCTACTTCGTCTTTCACATCGACTGGAAGCTGATCGAGGAGGCCCTGCACGGTGCTCCGGTGGGCGCGTCCCTGACCAATCCCTTTCACACCGGCCAGGTCAAGGACTTCAACTTCTGGTATTTCCTCATCGGCGTGTTCGGCTATCTCTACGGCACCATGTCCTGGCAGGGAACCCAGGCGTACAACTCCGCGGCGGAGAACGCCCATGAAGCCCGCATGGCCGGTCTGCTCGGGCTCTGGCGGGGCCTGCCCCAGGCAATCATGTTCACCTTCGTGCCGATCGTGGCCTACACGGTGCTGCACCATCCGCACTTCCAGAACGTGGTCGGAGCGATCCAGCCGATCCTGGCCGGCGCGGAGACGGAAGCGATCCGGAGCCAGCTCAAGGCGCCTCTGGTGCTGCAGCAGCTCCTGCCCCACGGCCTTCTCGGCATCTTCGCGGCTCTCATGCTGGCGGCCACGATCACCACCTTCGACACCTACCTGCATTCCTGGGGAAGCATCCTCGTGCAGGACGTCGTCATCCCCTGGCGCCGCCGTCCCCTCGGAACCAAGGCTCACCTGCGGGCGCTCAAGCTCGCGATCCTGGGCGTCGCGGTGTTCATCTTCGGTTTCAGCCTCGTCTTCCGGCAGACCCAATACATCTTCCTTTTCTTCGCCATCACCGGCGCCATCTTTGCGGGTGGCTCGGGAGCCATCATCATCGGAGGCCTGTACTGGAAACGCGGCACCGCGCCCGCCGCCTGGGCCGCCATGATCACCGGCTCCGCCATCGCCGTGGGCGGCATCATCATCCATCAGATCGACGAGGGCTTCTGGATCAACGGGCAGTGGTTCTGGGCCATCGCCATGGCCGCATCCAGCCTGGTGTTTGTGGGGGTCTCGCTCCTCGGGCCGAAGCGGGAGGTCGACCTCGACCGTCTGCTGCATCGCGGGCGGTGGGCGCCGCCACGCAGCGACTCCGCGCCGCTCGCGGCTCCTCGGCAGGCCCAGCGGACGACCGCGGCTACGGTGATCCCGCCGCCGACTCTGCTGCCGGCGTCCGTGCCATCCCGCGCGCTCGATTCACTCCGCCGCTGGCTCTACGGGCTCCGTTTCGGACCGGAGTTCTCCACCGGAGACCGGGTGATCTACTCGGCCAACTACGTCTGGACCCTGGGTTGGTTCATCGTCTTCGTGATCGGCACCGTCATCAACCTGTCCCGGCCGGTATCCGACTCCGCCTGGCTGCAATTCTGGAAGATCTGGCTGGGAATCAATCTCGGTCTCGCCGCCGTCATGCTCGTCTGGTTCACGGTCGGAGGTCTCTTCGATCTCCGCAGCATGTTCCAGCGGCTCCGCACGCGCGAGCGAGATCACCGCGACGACGGATTCGTGCGCATCGCCGAAGAGGCGTCGACGGAAGGAGATCCTCGTGGATAAGAAGGTCGAGCAGACCCTGGTCACCCGCCTCGTACGCTGGCAGTCCCGGCTGGAATCGCTGGCGCTCCGCGAGAGCACACCGCTTCGCGCGACCGTCTGGTCGGTCGGCGATCCGGTGTCGTTCGCCGATCGCTGCAGCGGCGACGGGCGCGAGATCCGGGAGGGCGACGTCTGGGGGCGAGCCTGGCAATCCGCCTGGATCTGCGTACAAGGGACGGTTCCTGAGCACTGGCCCGGCCCGAACGTCGTCGCGCATCTGGACGTCGGCGGCGAAGGCCTCGTCTGGTCCCGAGGGGCCGACCAGGAGTTTCACATCCTTCAGGGAATCTCCAATACTGCGGTCTTCACGCCCGGGTTCCACCGGGACGTCGTGCGCCTTTCGGATTCGTGCGCCCCGGGCCAGCCGATCGAGCTTTGGATTGAAGCGGCGGCCAACGGCCTGTTCGGGCTCTATCTCGACCAGGATCCAACGCCCGACGCGCCCGACCGCCACGGACGCTACGACGCCGCTTTGAACCGCGCCCGCCTGGCGATCCTCGATCCGGAGGTCTGGGGTCTTTCCCTCGATCTGCGCGTCCTGAACGGCTTGATCCGACGGTTGCCGGCTGCCGGGGTCCGCCGGGCGCGGTTGCTCCATGCCGGAAATCAGGCCGCCGATCTATTCGCCGGAGTTCCGGAACGCACCCGCGCGGCCCGGGAGCTTCTCCAGCGCGAGTTGTACAAGCCGGCCTCCGCCTCCGAACCCTCTGTGGCCGCGATCGGGCATGCCCACATCGATACGGCCTGGCTCTGGCCCATCTCCGAGGGAATCCGGAAGTGCATCCGCACCTTTGCCAGCCAGCTCGCGCTCCTCGATCATTACCCGGACTACATCTTCGGCGCGTCCCAAGCTCAGCACTACGCCTTCGTCAAGGAACGCCATCCGGAGCTCTATGAGCAGATCCGCCGGCGCGTGCGGGAAGGCCGTTGGGAGCTGCAAGGGGGCATGTGGGTCGAGGCGGACTGCAACCTGATCAGCGGAGAATCGATGGTCCGCCAGCTTCTCCACGGTAAGAAATTCTTCCAGGAAGAATTCGGAATCGATGTGGACAACCTCTGGCTGCCCGACGTCTTCGGGTATTCCGCCGCGCTGCCGCAGATTCTCCGCCGGTCGGGCATCGACACCTTCGTGACCCAGAAGATGTCCTGGAACCAGATCAACGATTTCCCCTTCACCACCTTCCGCTGGCGCGGCATCGACGGCAGCGAGGTGTTGACGCATTTTCCGCCGGAGAACAACTACAACAGCGCGCTCGACACCGAGGCGATTCTCCCGGGTGCGGAAAACTTCCGGGAACGCGGTTTCCTGGATGAATTCCTCTCGCTCTACGGCATCGGCGACGGCGGCGGCGGCCCGAAGGAAGAGCACATCGAGTGCGGGCGGAGGATGCGCGATCTTGAGGGATGTCCGCGCGTGCGCTTTTCCACGGCCCGGGATTTCCTCGCGCGGCTGCGCCTGCACGCCGGCGAGCTGCCGATCTGGAATGGCGAGCTGTACCTCGAGCTTCACCGCGGCACTCTGACGAGCCAGGCTGAGGTCAAGAAAGGCAACCGGCGCGCGGAGCAAGCGCTCCGAGCCGTCGAGATGATCTCGGCGCTGCTGCCGCCGGGCGAGTACCCGGCCGCGGAGCTGGATCGTCTGTGGAAGACGGTCCTTCTCCATCAATTCCACGACATCCTGCCGGGATCAAGCATCGCCCGCACCTACCAGGTGACCCGAGTTGATCACGCCGAGGTGCTTCACGCCTGCGATCGGCTGCTGGATGGCGCGGCCCGCAGGCTCCTCTCCCCCGAGGCGGATGCCCTCACGCTTTTCCATCCGCATGACCGGGCCTTCCGAGGGCCGGTGGAGATGCCGCCTGACTGGCGCGATTGCGCCGTGATCGGAGAGAACGGCGAGGCCTTGGCAGTGCAGCAGGAAGGAGGCCGGCTGTTCGCGGACGTCTCGCTCTTTTCGCGAACCTTTGTCACCTTGCGGCGCGGCGCGCGCGGGGCAGGATCCGAGTCGATTTCTCCGGGGATCTCTGACGCCGGCGCCATCGCATCAGTAGGTCCGACGTCTTCGGGGAATTTCGCCGCCGGCTCCGTCGCACCGGAAGGTCCGGCGTCTTCTGGGATTCTCGTCGCCGGCGCCATCACATCGAGAGGTTCGACTACTTCGGTGAATTCCGCCACCGGCCCCATCGTGCTCGAAAATGACCTCGTCCGCTATGAGTTCGCGGCCGACGGCACGCTTGCGCGAGCGTGGGATCAGGAGGCGCAACGGGAGATCCTGGCGGAGGACGGCCCCGGAAACGTACTGACCCTCTACGAGGATCGGCCCAATGACTGGGACGCCTGGGACGTGGATCATCACTACGCGGCGTCCGTCGTGGAGCGCGCCCGGCCGGCCGGATGGCGGATCCTTGGATTCGGCCCCGTCCGGCAGGCAATCCGGTTCGATCTCGAAATCGGGAACTCGGCGATCCGGCAGGAGGTCTCTCTTGGCATGCATTCGCGCCGTCTCGACTTCATCACCGAGGTCTCCTGGCGCGAGCGCCATCGCATGCTCCGGGTCTCGTTCCCCGTGGCCGTCTTCGCGGCGGAGGCGGCCTACGAGATCCAGTACGGATACATCCGCCGTCCCACCCATCGGAACACGTCCTGGGACGTGGCCCGATTCGAGGCGGTTGCGCATCGGTGGGCGGACCTTTCGGACGCCGGCTACGGCGTCGCGCTGCTCAACGACTGCAAGTACGGCCATCGGATCCTCCAGCACACCCTCGACCTGAATCTCCTGCGCGCGCCCACCTATCCGGACGCTGATGCCGATCGCGGCGAGCATCGTTTCACCTATGCGCTCTATCCGCACCCTGGTTCGCTGGCCGACTCAGACGTGATGGTCGAGGCGGCGTCGTTGAACGAGCCCCCGCTATGCTGGCCCAGCTATCGCGCGGGAAAAGGCGACTTCCCGGTGCGATTGGAAGGGGATGGGCTGTCCCTCGCCGTGGTCAAGCAGGCCGAGGGCGGAGCTGATCGGATCCTGCGCATCGTGGAACAGCGGGGTAGGGCGGCGCGGGGACAGCTCACAGTCGATGCCGGTGTCCTAATCGAATCCGACCTGATGGAGCGGCCCCTCGTCGGAACTGACAACATCGAGGGCACGTTGACTTCCATCCAGCTCTCCCTGGGGCCGTTTGCGATCCGGACCTACCGCTGGAAGGAGGCGGAAGCCTGACGTCCGGGCCTCTGGCTGGTTGCTGCGAGTAATGCCACTCGCACACCGGATAGTCATGGTGTGCATGAATGATGCGCAACCGCGAGGATCACGTGGTGCTCCCGCTGGCGCACGGTCAGACCCATGAGACTCGCCGGCAGCCGAGGACCTGACCGCGGCGGAGATGAGAAACCTCCTGCCCTTCGCCGATACGAGCGGGATCGAAAGCAAGGAGGCGATCCCCGTGTCGATGAAGACCGCCTCCAGCCGTCATTGCTTGACTGACGGTTGTTTCCTGTCTACCTCAATATCGGACTTTTCCGGGGTCCTGCCCTCAGATCAACGCAGAATCACCAGCGGCCTTTCCCATGCTTGCTCTTCCGACCGCAGCTCGCGGTAATATACGCCCGACGGCACGAGTGATCCATCGCGATTACGCGTGTCCCACACAACCAAATGCACCCCGGACGCGAGCACACCATCGAGCGTGGTATTCACGAGCCGTCCGGCGACATCATAAACGCTCAATGTGACCCGACCCGCCTGCGGAACCCCAAACTGGAAGGACACCGGCCCGCGAGCGGGACACGGGAACGCAGACGCCAGCCAGACGGGTGGGCGCGCCGAAGGCGCACTCCAGGGATTCACGGCAACCGGTATGATGCTACTTCAAGGCGATGGGGAAAAGCCAGTAGATGGAATTCGGTGCGGATCTATCGCCAACCGCGACACGCTTGGCGACCCGGTAGGGACAACGGAAATCGCTCCGCTCTCCGGCGCCGCGCTCGAGTTGGCCGATGAGATCTACTCCCGGTTGACCAGGGCGTCGTTGTTCGGCCGCGCCAGAGGACCGTCCCCCTTCGTCGCTACATCGACTTGGCGATCTTGAGCTTGGACCTCCGGCCTTCCAGCTCCTTCGGACTGGGCACACCGGCGGGGTCCGCCTACGAATCATCTGCAGAGAGGCGCTCCAGCCCTTCCGCCCCGTGTGCCCTTCCGGCCAGGAGCCGGCCCACTGGTTCCTCGATCTCCCCTACGCTTCCCCCCTTGACCAGCATGCCCCCCAGGCCTCGTGGAAGGTCGAGCGGGCCCAGCGGTCACCTGACCGGCCCCCCCCGCGTCCGGACGAGGTGCCTCCATCCGACCCTTCCGTTGACGTGACTCATGCGTAACTGCCCAGGAGTCGGACCACGACTCGGGGCACCGGAAGGGGGTTCCATGAGCGAGTCAGGAACGCGACGGTGCGAAGGCTTTTCGGGAAAGAGGCGATCCTCCTGTCGAAGACGATCGCCTCCCCACCTCAGGGCTGGACCGAGGAGTCGTCCCCTATCTCAGGACGACCATCTTCTTGTTCGAGGTGTAGCTGCCCGCGGAGAGCTGGCTCCAGTAGACACCGGCCGGAACCTTCTGGCCAGCGTCATTGGTGCCGTCCCAGATCACTTGATGCGTACCCGCCGGCTGCGCGCCGTTGACCAGAGTCCTCACCTTCCGACCGGTGATGTCGTAGACGAGGAGCTTGGCCGGTCCGGCCGCCGCCAACGAGAACGAAATGGTGGTGCGCGGGTTGAACGGGTTCGGGCTGTTCTGGTAGAGCCGGTCGATCAGCCCGCCGTCCACGATGCCCTGACTCGGCGGAACGTCCGTCCGGTCGGTGCACGCGTCGACGCACAAGCTGGCCAGAACCGACGGATCGCCGATGTTCAGGGTCCACTTGATCGCGTCCTTCAGGTCGGCCGCCGCCGCGGTGTAGACCGACAGGGTGTCGGCCGTCGGGCAGGTGTCCGGGTTCGAGCGCGTGATCATGTGCATCAGCGAGTAGCCGTCCAGGACCGTGCGGTACTTGCCCGCGAGAGCGCTCGCGTCGTTGGTGACCTGAGCGTACTTCTCCACTGCGTTCGTCTTGATGTTGACGAAGTTCTTGTTCCCGACGCCGCCGCTGGCGGTCCCGAGGACGGAGAAGGAGAAGCGCTGCGGACACCAGTTGCCCCACAGGTCGTAGCTGAGGCTGGGCTGGAACGGCCCGCCGCTGTTGTACGCCAGATCAACGCACTTGTTCTGGTCGTTCGCGCACGACGGATCGTAGTAGGGAACGCTCGGGCAGAACTGGTACGAACCCAGATCGGTCAGGAAGGCCGGATACTGGCCCGAGATGCCCTGCACGATTTCGTCACCGGCCATGAGCACACCCTGCTGGACCGCGTTCTTCCCGCAGATGGTCGTGTTCAGCCAGGAGTCGAAGCCCTGCCAGTCCCGCGCATCCATGGCGCCCGCGGGGTTCGTGCCCAGGTCACACATCATGAAGCTGTAGCCCATCAACTGCGGCAGAGGCGCCCCGGCATCGCCGCCCACGTTCCGAAAGAAGGCAGCGTGCCAGTTCGAAGCCGCGTCCGTGTACTGGAACTCATCCCACGGAGCCGGGTTCGGAACCGGCGAGTAGACGCCGTTGATGGCCTTGTTCAGCGCCCTCTCGACGAACCAGTTGCTGAGAGCCGTGACCTGGGCGATCTTGATCAACGGGGTCGCGTCTCCCTGGACGTACATGACGCAGGGGAACTTGGGTACGCCGGAGACGTTCCGGTAGCTCGGCAGGATCTGGAACTCGCTGTAGAACTTACCGGTCGTGTCCGGCAGGACGAAGGCGACCGTCGGAGTGCAGACGTAGTACGCCGTGACGAAGTACTGGATCTGCGTCCCCGGCCCCAGGATCCCGTCGGGGATGATCGCGTCCTGCTTGCCGCCGTTGGGGGCGATGTACAGGTTGTCCAGCTCGCTGAAGTTGCTGAAGAACTTGTTCGGGGCCGAACGCCCGGAAACGATCACCGAGTCCATGATGCCCCAGGTAAAGGGCGCGCTGGCGCCGACGATGTTCCCGAGGCTGCGCGTGACCCGGTTCTTCCAGGTGGTGTAGCCATTGATGCTGCTGTTGCCCGGCCCCTCGCGGCGGATCCGGAACCAGAGCTTGGACAGCCATTCGGTGGACGTCGTGGAAAGCGGACCGGCGATGTTGAGGCTGTCTCCCAGCAGGTCGGGCAGTCCGCTGGTCGACGGCATGTGCAGGTTGGCGGTGACGTCGGCGTTGCCGGCGTTCGTCGTGCTGAGCAGCAGCGACTGGCCGAAGCCGTCCTGGTAGTAAGTGCCGTCGCCGTAACCGACAACCGGCGCGTTCGGAATGCCGGTCATACGGATCCGGACGTTGTCGATGATCGGCGTGAAGTTGGTCACGCCGGTGCACATGCTGGGCGGAATCGCGAAGGCGTCGCACGAGGAGTAGAGCTCATAGACGAAGCCGATCAACTGGCACTGCGGAGGAATTCCCCAGTCGTTGGCGAAGGCCCGCGTGGTGAAGCAGACCGGTGTGTTCCCGACGTAGAACCACTTGACCTGGCCCTGCCGCCCGGACCACATGGACTGCCCCGTGGACGGGCAGGTGTAGGGGTAGTAGTTCCACCCGGGCCGGTAGAACACGCCGTTGGCCTTCGGCATGTCGGCATAGGAGTCCCATTGCACGAAGATCTCGTTATGCTGCTGCAGGAACTGACTGCTGCGGTCGGCCGGGGGAGACCAGGCGCCCTCGTACTCTCCCACGGGGTGCTTGCCGTTGTTGTCCGCAAACCCCATGACGTCGTTCACCAGCCGGCAGGTGCAGGGATCCTGCAGGGTGTAGCTCTGGACGGGCGTGATCGTCAGGAAGCTGCCGATGCCCGGGCAGGCGTGGGGAGTCCAACCCTGGAGACTCGCGTCGAAGTTGTAGGAGTTGGAACCGATCTGGACGTCATCGACGCAGAACGGACCGTAGGTCGTGCACCAGTGCCCATCCTCGTCCGACCAACCGGGGTCCGATGCGAACTCGAACTCGATGGTGTAGGGCGTCGCGCTCCCGCCGAAGTCGCCGCCGCTGATGTCGAAGGAGAAGTTCGCGGGCGAAGTGGGCAGGCCGATCTTGCCCGTGAAGCCGGGGGTGTTCAACTGGGTCGTGGTGGAACCGACCTTCAGGAAGACGTGCGTGTAGTCGAAGTTGAGCTCGGAATCCTCGAAGTAGTTGAACTGAAGGTGGACGGAGCCGACACCGTTGTACTGCAGGATCGGGCTGTCCAGGTTCTGGCACCAGTTGTTGCCGTAGCCCAGGCCGCAGTCCCAACAGAGGGAATCCGCGTGGCTCTCGAAGAACCCGACCCAGGCGCTTCCCGCGCCGTCGATGATCGGAGCTGGCTCGATGTTGTTGGGGTCGCTGCTCCAGATCGACGATGTGATCTGACGGAAGTAGGCCGAAGGGTTCTGGGTCCCATCGATGCAGTACCACCCTTCAAACGGCTGGGTGGGATCGTGATCGAAGGTCCAGCTGTCGTTCTGGACGGCGTAGAGATTGCCGCCGATCACGGTGAAGTAGCCGAAGTTTACGGTATCGGGAGCGGACAAAGCGCCTCCGCCTCCCGGAACAGCGGCCGGAATGTCGCCCCGGTCCTGCAAGGGAACCATCTGCGCAGGCAGCGGGCCGGTCCGATCCGCAACTGCAAATGCGGTCGCCGCGGATGTCAGAAGCAACACCACGGCCAAAAACGCAAAGTGACACCTCATCGTTAGCCTCCGCTCTCTCCTGGTTGTCTGCGGGCCAAGCCTCTCGCTGCGGAAGGCGGCAGGGCCCGCAGCTTAGGAATCGCTAGCTTCCAGTCGAGTGCGGATCTTCGGCGACCCGTCAACCCCTGCGAGGCACTCCAACCTCGAGGATCAGCCTGCGTGTTCACCGGTGGCTGGGGGGGCTTGGGTGGTTCGGATGCCCGGCACGTACCGACCGACTACCCGGTCCAGCGACGGTTCTGTTACCGGTTTCGGCGTTGGCGCATAAGCCTTGCCTCAACGCCCCACTATCTGGGGGTTTCCGAACCCGCGCCCGCAACCCCGAAATCACTTTAGTCCGTTCGGGCCACGCAGTCAATCACAATATCTCTAGCGCCCGCTCCGTGAGCCGTGGTCACGCACGCGCGGCGGCGTCCGCTCTGCAACGATCGCCGTTCGGCCAGGATCGAAGGGAAAGAGGCGTTCTCCTGTTGAAGAAGATCGCCTCCCGACCTCAACGCAGGACTGAGGGTCGTCCCCATCTACTTCAACATCAAGACTTTCTGGGAATCTTCCCGGTCGCCCGCCCGCAAGCGCACGAAATACACGCCTCCAGCCACGTGGTGGCTCCTTTCGTCCGTGCCGTCCCACATCAACGTGTGCCGGCCCGCGAGGTATAACGCACCCGAGGAGAGAACCCGGGTAAGCCGACCGGAGCTGTCGAGAACCTCCAGAGTCACCCGCTCAGAGGTGGGCAATTCGAACCTGATGACTGGGGCGAGGCGGGCGGGATTCGGCGCGGCGGTGAGGAGCGGGATGGCGCCGGACCGGTTGACAGGGACAACGTCCGAAGCGCCTTGACTGATATTCAACAGCACCGAAACCGTGTAGTCATTGTAGTTCGCCACCGCCAGATCCAGCTTGCGGTCCCCGTTGAAGTCCCCGACCGCCACGGATTCTGGACCGTTGCCGGTTCCGTAGTTCGTCGTCGCAAAGGTCCCATTCCCGTTACCCAGCAGCACCGAAACCGTGTTGGAACCATCATTCGCCACGGCCAGGTCTAGCGTGCCATCCCCGCTGAAGTCCCCGATCGAAACGGACCATGGTTCGCTGCCGGTTCCGTAGTCCGTCTTGGTCGCGAAGGTCCCGTTGCCGTTACCGAGCAGTACCGAAACCGTGTTGTCATAGCTGTTCGCCACAGCCAGATCCAGCTTGCCGTCCCCGTTGAAGTCCCCGATCGCCACGGAAGCGGGATAGCGGCCGGTCCCGTAGTCCGTCTTGGTCGCAAACGTCCCGTTGCCGTTACCCAGCAGCACCGACACCGTGCCGGGGGAGCCATCGTTCGCCACCGCCACGTCCAGTTTGCCGTCCCCGTTGAAGTCCCCGATCGCCACGGATGACGGACCGCTGCCGGTTCCGTAATCCGTCTTGGTCGCGAAGGTTCCGTCGCCGTTGCCCAGCAGCACCGAAACCGTGTTGGAACCATAGCTCGCGACGGCGAGGTCCAGCTTGCCGTCCCCGTTGAAGTCCCCGATCGCCACGGATTCCGGATTGCTGCCGGTTCCGTAGTCCGTCTTGGTCGCGAATGTCCCATCGCCGTTGCCCAGCAGCACCGAGACGGTGTTGGCACCACGGTTCGCGACGGCGAGGTCCAGCTTGCCGTCCCCGTTGAAGTCCCCGATCGCCACGGATCTTGGACCACTCCCGGTTCCCCAGTCCGTCTTTGTCCCGAAGGTCCCGTTTCCGTTCCCCAGAAGCACCGAAACGGAGTTGGAGCTCACGTTGGCCACGGCAAGGTCCACCTTGTCGTCCCCGTTGAAGTCCCCGATCGCCACGAATGACGGGCCGTTGCCGGTTCCGTAGTCCGTCTTTGTCACTGTCGATGATCGACTGAAAGCGTAGGAATCCGGCCCTCCCGCCGAGAGACGGGGCGGGAGAAGAAGCAGTTGCTCTGGTCGCGATTCCGCGGTAGATCCTGCCGAGCCTGGGAGCGAAAAGGGTGAGGGCCCGGAGCTGGAACCTCCGAGCCCTCGAACCGAACCACGGGGACGCGATCCGGTAGAACCGTTTTGCCAGAAGTCCCCGTGTTTGTCCAGCCCGATGTGTCCCCGGCCGGGGACGCGTGGAATCGCTTCGACTTGTCAACTGCGCGCGACCTTCTTGCGGAAAGCTCTTTTTCCTTTGCCGGTGGTGTGACCGTGGGAATCGCTACTGCTCTCGAGCCTGCTCCGGGCTGGCCCGGAGCAGCAGCGTATCTTCGGCCGGAAAGCGGTACCAGGCCGGGCGGGAGGGGAGACGGAAGCACGCCGCCCGCCAGAGTCGGTACCGCCTCCGGGGCGGGCAATGTGAGAAAGTGACGCATCAGGGTACTCAACCCTCGTCCTGGTTTTGCAAGGTCTCCGCAGTTCCGGTGGAGGTGGTCCTTCAGGCCACGGTCTCGACCGGAGGGAAGGAGAAGACCGATGCGAAGCCTTTGGATGGGGATCCGGCCGGGGTTGGAGTTCACCCGGATCTTGGTGCAGGACGGTTGGAATCAGTCGCTGCTCAAGGCGCGTCTGCCGCAGGCGCCGAGCGATCGGCGAGCGGTGGAGATGCTTTGCGCGGCGCTGGCGCTCTGGTGCGGACGGAAGGTGTGCGCTGCGCTGGTTGTGGACGGCCCGGGCGCTTCCTGCGTCACGAAACCATGGCGCGATACCGTCGACAGGTTCACCCGCCACGACCTTTTCGAAGTCCATCTGGTCTCCCGAGGCCGCCCGGCCGAGGAGCGCGACCGCCTGGATGGACTCCATGACTACGATGAACTCCGCTGGTGGAACTTCACCGAGGTGGCACGATGATCCCGCCGGAGGTGCAGGTTCGCATCCGCCGCCTCTTCTTCGCCGAACACTGGCGGATCGGCACCATTGCGACGGAGCTTGGAGTCCATCCGGAGACCGTCCGCCGAGCCATCGAGAGTGAACGCTTCAACGACAACAAGGCGGCTCCCCAGATCCGCCCCACCTTGCTTGATCCTTACAAGGACTTCATCGCTGCGGTCCTGCAACGTCATCCCCGCCTTCGCTCCACCCGCCTCTTCGAGATGATCCGGGCGCGCGGCTATCCCGGCTCCGCCGTCCAACTGCGTCGCTACGTGCGCACGGTGCGCCCCGCCCGCCAGCGCGAGGCCTACCTTCGGCTGCAAACTCTGCCGGCGGAGGAGGGCCAGGTCGATTGGGGTAACTTCGGCAAGCTCCGCATCGGAAACGCCACCCGCAACCTCTCCTGCTTCGTCTTCGTTCTCTCCTGGTCCCGGGCCATCTATGCCCGCTTCGCTCTCGATCAGACCCTGGAGAGCTTCCTGCGCGGGCACGTGGGCGCCTTCCGGTCCATGGGGGGCGTGGTCCGCTCCATCCTCTACGACAACCTCAAGTGTGTCGTGCTGGAGCGGATCGGGGATCATATCCGCTTCCATCCTCGTCTGCTGGACCTGGCCGGTCATTACCACTTCGCTCCCAAACCCTGCGCGGTCTACCGAGGAAACGAGAAGGGACGCGTCGAGAGGACCATCCAATACCTACGTTCCTCCTTCTTCGCGGCCCGCTCCTTCCGCTCCGTGGCCGACCTCAACTTCCAACTCGCCGTCTGGACCGCCACCGTCGCCCATGCCCGCAAGGTCCCGGGAGATCCCACCGGTCGTCTGGTGGCCGAAGCTCTGGAGGAGGAGCGTCCTCGCCTCCTTCCCCTGCCCGAGCATGACTTCGACTGCGATCACCTCCGCCCCGTCGCCGCCGGCAAGACCCCCTACGTGCGCTTCGACGGCAATGACTACTCCATCCCGCATGACCGGGTGGGCCGGGTCCTGACCCTGGTCGCTTCCGAACATCTCGTCCGCATCCTCGACGGCGCCGGCGAGATCGCTCGCCATACCCGCAGCTACGATCGCGGAGAAACGGTCGAGGATCCCGCTCACCTCGCCGCCTTGGCCCGGGAGAAACGTCACGCCCATGAGCTGCGCGGGCGCGATCTCCTCCGCACCAGTTGCCCCCAGGCCGACCCTTTCATCGATGCCCTGGCCCTGCGCGGGGAACCGCTGGCCGGCCACACCTCTCGCCTGCTCAAGCTGCTCGACCGTTACGGGGCCGCCGAACTCGACGCCGCCCTCGACGAGGCCCTCGCTCGCGGGGCCATCTCCGCCGTCTCCGTCGCTCACATCCTCGATCGACGCGCCCGCGCCCGACACCAGTCCCCGCCGCTGGACGTCGTGCTCCCCGACGACCCGCGGGTCCGCGATCTCCGGGTCACGCCCCACTCCCTCGCAGACTATGACGACCTCTGTTCCCCTATGGAAAGCGAGGCGGATCCACATGACTCCACTGACTGAACAGCTCGTCACTCTCGGCCTGCGCCACACCGCCGCTCACCTGGACGACACCATCGCCCTGGCCACCCGAAAACGTTGGAGTCCCACCCAGCTCCTGGAGTACATCGCGGAAACCGAGGACGCGGAACGCTCCCGGCGAAGCCTGGAACGGCGCCTGGCCCGCAGCAAGATCGGCCGCTTCAAACCCATGGCCGACTTCGACTGGGGCTGGCCCAAGAAGATCGATCGCGAGGCGGTCGAGGCCGCTTTGCAGCTCGACTTCCTGGGCGAGAACCGCAACCTCGTTCTGGTGGCCCCCCAGGGCCTGGGCAAGACCATGATCGCTCAGAACGTCGCCTATCAGGCCGTCCTGGCCGGTCACTCCGTCCTCTTCCTCACGGCGGCTCAGCTTCTCCTCGACCTTTGCTCCCAGGAATCCGCCCGCGCCCTGGACGCCAAGCTCCGTTACTACAGCAACACGACAGTCCTGGCCCTGGACGAAATCGGCTACCTCTCCTATGACAGTCGCAACGCCGACCTGCTCTTCCAGATCGTCAGCCGCCGCTACGAAAGGAAGAGCCTCATCCTGACCACCAACCTGGCCTTCAGTCAGTGGCCCGGCATCTTTCCCAACGCCACCTCCGCCACCGCCCTGATCGATCGGGTCGTCCACCATGCCGAGATCATCCCCATCGAAGGAGAGAGCTTCCGAAAGCGAGAGGCGGAGGCGGCCCAAAGAGGACGCCGAACAAGCCGGCGGCATGATCAAATCGCCGGTCCAAAAAACAACGCTCCGGGGTGACCGCCAACAACAAAGGTCCCGTCCCCGTTCCCCAGCAGCACCGAAACCATGTTCGACACGCTATTCGCCACGGCCAGGTCCGGCATGCCGTTCCCGTAGAACTCCCCGATCACCACGGATACCGGACCCTTGCCGATTCCGTAGTCCGCCCGTGTCGAGAAGGTTCCATTGCCGTTGCCCAGCAACACCGAAACCGTGTTGGAACCCTGGTTCGCCACGGCCAGGTCCGACTTAAGCCTATGCGGATCCTTGCGGCACGTTGGACCTCAGACATGTTGACCTCCGTGCGCCGGTCAAACCGGCGAGGTGAAGTGAATGAAAGAGTCATACATCGAAGGGCCAGCCACCCACGATGGCCCCGAGTCATGCGCTGTCGGCCGCGAGGCCGGGAGTGAAGCGTTGACAGGGGTACGGGCGGGCCGGGTATTGAACCGCGTAATCCATGAATCACTTCGGGGTGCCGACGCTGTGGAGGTTAGCGGAAGGCCACACCCTGGGCGTCGCCATGGCGAGACGCCGAGGGACCCCGCGCGGTCAGAGGCCCTGAGCACGTTCGGAGTCACCTTGCATGGGAACCGGGAGATCCCGCCCTCGTCTGGAAGCAGGGTATGCCCAGACCGCATCGGGAAGCCGAAAGGCGCACGCCGATGATGGACGAAGGTGGGAGGTCGGACCGACCCGTAGTACCGGGGAAGTCGCCGAACGGTGCCGGGCGACCGGTGGCGGAGGTGATGGAGGGAAGGGGTCGGGCCAAGGGGAACTCGCTCGAAGCCGACACGCACCGGACACAGAGCCGGGAGTGCGTGCCCAGCGGACTGGAGCGGGTACGACAGGCGGCAAGAAAGGACAGGAAACAGCGGTTCACCACGCTCCTGCACCATGTCTACGACGTGGATCGACTGCGCGCGGGCTACTTCGCCCTGAAGAAGAACGCGGCGGCAGGAATCGACGGCGAGACCTGGCAGCACTACGGGGAAAACTTGGAAGAGAACCTCCGAGACCTTTCCGAAAGGCTGAAGCGAGGAGCGTATCGGGCGAAGCCGGTTCGGCGAGCGTACATCCCCAAGACCGACGGGCGGCAGCGGCCGCTCGGAGTTCCGACGCTGGAGGACAAGATCGTCCAGCGTGCGGTGGTCGAGGTGTTGAACGCCATCTACGAAATCGACTTCCTCGGATTTTCCTATGGTTCCCGACCGGGACGCAGCCCGCATCAAGCGCTGGATGCACTCACGGTCGGGATCGAACGGAAGAAGGTGAGCTGGGTGCTCGACGCCGACATCCGGTCGTTCTTCGATACCCTCGACCATGGATGGCTGCGGAAATTCATCGAGCACCGGATCGCGGACCAGCGGGTCGTGCGCTTGATCCTGAAGTGGCTCAAGGCCGGCGTGCTGGAGGAGGGGAAGCGCATCGCCGGGAGGGTGGGCACGGTTCAGGGCGGGTCGATCAGTCCCCTCCTGGCCAACGTCTACCTGCATTATGCTCTCGACCTGTGGATCCAGCGATGGAGAACGAAGCAAGCGCGCGGCGACGTGGTCGTGGTGCGTTTTGTCGATGACTTCGTGGTTGGGTTCCAGCATCGAGACGTGGCCGAGCGGTTCCTGGTCGAGCTGCGCGAACGCTTCGCAAAGTTCGGGCTGGAGCTGCACCCGGAAAAGACCCGCCTGATCGAGTTCGGTCGCTTCGCCGAGAAGAACCGACGCGATCGGGGGGACGGGAAGCCCCCGACCTTCAACTTCCTTGGCTTCACGCACATCTGCGGGAAGACCCGGCAGGGGAAGTTCACGGTGCTGCGGCAGACGATGCGCCAGCGGTGGCAGGCGAAGCTCAAGGAGATCGGCAGCGAACTCCGGAGGCGACTGCACGACCCCGTCCCGGACCAAGGAGCCTACCTGCGGACGGTCCTGCTCGGGCACTACCGCTATTACGGGGTGCCTCGAAACGGACCGGCCCTCTCGGCCTTCCGCAACGCGGTGTCCTGGCGATGGGGGCGGAGTCTCCGCCGCCGAAGTCAGAAGACGCGGCTCACGGTCGTCCGATGGAAACGCCTGGTGACTCAATGGCTCCCCATTCCCCGGATCTGTCAACCCTGGCCCAATCAGCGCCTGGGCGTGATGACCCAAGGTGGGAGCCGGATGCGGTAGTCCCGCTCGTCCGGTTCTGTGGAGGGGGCTATGGGTGACCATGGTTCCTACTCCGACTGACAGCATAGGGTTTTGGGTACACACGGGCCGGAATGCAAACACCATTGCGCATGAACCTCGGAAGAAGGCAACGACCAAACTTGCAAGGCTCCGCGAAGGACACGGCGCCCGCTGCTCGAGACGATCGACCTGAGGACTGTCGTGGAACCGCCCTCCGACCAAGAACCGCCTACCGATAGATGCGCGTGCTTTCGGACCCCGGCAGACACCTTACCACCGTTAGGGCCGGCTGTTCATCGGCGGGCAGCACCGGGCCTTTGAAATCCTGTCCTGCCCGCAGCCGCAGCGAAGCCCGATG
Source organism: Candidatus Eiseniibacteriota bacterium (assembly GCA_963833505.1). Lineage (GTDB taxonomy): Bacteria > Eisenbacteria > RBG-16-71-46 > CAIMUX01 > CAIMUX01 > CAWHYG01. The sequence goes on from CAWHYG010000007.1 coordinate 644,536, forward strand.
GAGACTATTGCGACCACGTCCCATTTGGCAATTTCTAGCTAAGCTAGGATCTTGCCCGCGATCGTCAGCCTCGCCCTCCTCCATTAACGCGACAGACAGCCCAGGAACCGGATCGAGAATCTTGCCCCCGGAATCCCAGCGACCGCCGTGCTGCGTCGAAGTGGTCCTGCCACCCTTTCCTGGATCGAAAGGAAGGAGGCAATCGTCCCATTGCTTCCTGCGACTCTATCCAAACAGACGCCGCGTGCCGTGATTCTGTCAAACGGGGGTGTAAAGGCGTGTGTACCCGGCCGATCGTCGGCTTGGCAGGCCTGTCGTTCCGTCCCACGGAGCGGGATGATCCCCCGATGGGGCTCCCGGAGCGGAGTTGGGGAATAAGCCGGCCGCTTGCGCCGCGGCGCCCGTGGTGCGATAATCACTGCTGGCATTTTTCATGGGGCTCAAGGCGACGGTCGCCTTCCGTTCACGCTCATGAAGCTGGCGCGCGGAAGCCCCATGCACCCTGCGCGGCCGGAAGCCACCTGGAGGCCTGCATGAACTTCGTTGGACGGTGGATTGGTTTGCTGATCGTACCGGTGCTTGTTCTCAGCCTGTCCTGTGGCGGCTCGAAGAACAGCCCTACGTCGTCCTCGCCCAACCCGCCGGCGGCGGAGACCACCCCCGTGGGCGCGCCCAACGGGGATGCCGCCACCGCGCGGATCGGGCCGAGCGGCGGTTCACTCTCCACGCCGGACGGACGACTGACGCTCGTCGTGCCGGCCGGCGCGGTGGCCGCAGACACGACCTTTTCCATCCTTCAGATCACGAACAACGCCTTCGGCGGGCTGGGCGGAGCGTTCCGGCTGGGGCCGGCCGGCGCCCGGTTCTCTCTTCCCGTGACGCTGACCTACCAGATGGCGGACTCCGACAGGCAGGCCTGCACGGTTCAAGGCACGGGGCTCGCCTGGCAGGATTCGCTCGGGTACTGGAACTGGGACCCCAATCTGAGCTACCAGGACTCCGCCCGGACGGCGAGCGTGACCGTGCAGCACTTCTCCGACTACGCCCCGGCGCGCTGGACCATGCTCAGTCCCCGCTCGGCCACGGTCCGTGTCGGCAAGTACGTCAGCCTTCACCTCACGAGCTGCTACCCGGTCAAATCCGGCAACGGCAACGGCGGGCGCGGCTGCAATTGCAGCGGCTACGGATCGGACAGCAAGGCCGTCGAGTGGGCGGTCAACGGCATCGTGGGCGGCAACGACCAGGTGGGAACCTTTGCGTCCACGGGTGACGACGACGCCACCTACGACGCCCCGGCCCATGCCCCATCGCCCAACACGGTTGCGGTCTCCGCCCGGCTCGCCAACGGAAGCACTCCCCAGACCCAGAACGTCCAGGTGTTCTCCCAGATCACCATCGAGGATCCGTCGACCCGCCAGGGGGAGATCTACATCACCTACTCCGTCGGCAAGCTGGTCTTCAACGTCACCATGAAGAACGCCACCCTGATCCAGATAGACGACGGGCCGGATGAGACGAACTACACCATGGAAGGCACCGCGGTCATCGCGCCGAGCCAGTTTCACACCGACGACGGCGGCACCTACGTCCTCACCGACCCGGCTCCCCAGGCCTACAACCAGGAGTATGGGTTCAAGGTGCTCAAGACCACGCCGCCCACGGTGCGCTGGAGCTTCGAGGCCACTTGGAACTACACCCTGGCTGGCCCCTATCCGGCACCGTTCCTGGCCGTGATCTCCTTCGGCACACGCGGAGGCACGAACTGCACCGCGTTCTCGGATGTGCAGGTTGTTTCGCTCGACGACATCGACGGCTCGTTTGACATGACCTGTGTCGCGCCCGGCATCGATTCGTTCGCCGAGTGGCACTTCGCGGCCCCGCAATAGTCGCCTGAACCGCTCTTGCGGCGCGGATTGCTCCAGCGCCGGCCACATCGCCCGTGCTGGATCTTGGATCATCGGGAGATCTGCCGGGGCGGCCGGATCCGACACTCTGACCGGGGGCCCGGTCCGAACGGAGACCTCGAGTTCATCGAGAATGACCCGAGCGGATGGACGGCAGCGGCCCGCGCCCGGTCGTCCGGTGCGTGCGCTCAGAGAATGTACCGGCTGAGGTCCTTGTCCCGCGCGATGCCTCCGAGCCGGCGCTCCACCGCCGCCTCGTCGATCTCGATCTCGCCGATTCCGATCTCCGGCACGTTGAAGAGCACATCCTCGAGCAGGGTGTTGAGCACGGTCTGCAGCCGCCGCGCCCCGATGTTCTCGGTCGATTGGTTGACCGAGTGGGCGATTCCGGCGATCCGCTCGAGGGCGCCGTCGGTGAACCGCAGCTCGACCCCCTCCGCCTGCAGAAGCGCCTGGTACTGCCGGATCAGCGAATTCCGCGGCTCGCGCAGGATCCGCAGGAAATCCGCTTCGGACAGCTCGCTCAGCTCGACCCGGATGGGCAGGCGTCCCTGCAGCTCCGGGATCAGATCGGAAGGACGGGCCGTGTGAAAGGCTCCCGCGGCGATGAACAGGATGTGGTCGCTCCGGACGATGCCGTACTTGGTGGCCACGGCCGAGCCCTCGATGATCGGCAGGAGGTCGCGCTGGACGCCCTCGCGCGAAACGTCAGGCCCGTGCTGGCTGCGCTCGGTCGAGCAGATCTTGTCGATCTCGTCGATGAAGATGATCCCGGAGGATTGCGCCCGCTCCAGCGCCTGGCGGACGATCTCCTCGCGATCGACCATGCGCTGGGTCTCTTCCTGGATGAGGATGCCGCGGGCCTCCTCGACCGTGACCCGGCGCCGCTTCTTCTTCTGCGGGAAGATCTGCTCCAGGGCCTCGGCGAAGCTCTGCTCCCCTTCGTCCAGCCCGAGCTGGGCCAGAAGCTCGCCGGGCATCGATCGCGAGCCAAGCACGTCCACCTCGACCATCCGCGAATTGAGCGCCCCGGATCGAAGGCTCTGCCGGATCCGTTCGCGGCGGGCCACCCACTCTTCCCGATCCAGCGGATCGACGTCGCGAGGCTGGCGCCGCCGCGGCTCGAGAAGATTCAATAGGCGTTCCTCGACCTGCCGTCGCGCCCGGTGCAACACCTTCTGGGCCATCTCCTCCCGCACCATCGACACGGCGATCTCCATCAGATCGCGGACCATGGAGTCGACGTCGCGGCCGACGTACCCGACCTCGGTGAACTTCGACGCCTCGACCTTGAGGAAGGGCGCGGCAGTGAGCCGGGCCAGACGCCGGGCGATCTCGGTCTTCCCCACGCCGGTCGGGCCGATCATGAGGATGTTGTTGGGCAGGATCTCCTCGCGGATCTCCTCCGGAACGAGACGCCGCCGGTGCCGGTTGCGGAGCGCGATGGCCACGGCGCGCTTGGCCGCATCCTGGCCGATCACATACTGATCCAGCTCGGCCACGATCTCGTGCGGCGTGCGTTCATGCAGGGGGCGGCTCATCGACGGCCTCCGGGAACGATGACCCGGCAAATCAACCAGGCCGGAATCTCTTGCGGAGCGCGTTCGTGCAGCGGGCGGCTCATGCGCGTTCTCCAGGGCCGGACGACTCGGGCAGCGTCAGGATCGTGTGCGTGCCACCGGTGTAGATGCAGATCTCGGCCGCAATGCGGAGGGCCTCCTCCACCGTCGCGGCCACCTCGAGCGAGCCATGCCGCAGCAGCGCACGGCAGGCGGCCAGCGCGTAGGGTCCGCCGGAACCGATGGCGACGATCCCGTCGTCGGGCTCCACGACGTCGCCGCTGCCGCTCATCAGGAGGGCCATCTCCCGATTGACCACCGCGAGCTGGGCGTCGAGGCGGCGAAGGATGCGGTCCGTCCTCCAGTCCTTGGCCAGCTCCACCGCGGAGCGCCGGAGATTGCCGTGAAAGGTCTCGAGCTTGGCCTCGAACCGCTCGAAGAGCTGCAGGCCATCCGCGGCCGAACCCGCGAATCCCGCCAGCACCGTTCCGCCGGCCAGCCTCCGGGTCTTCTGCGCGGTGGATTTGAGGATCGTGGTGCCGACCGTGACCTGCCCGTCGCCCCCGAGCGCGGCGCGGCCGTCGCGCACCAGGCCGAGGATCGTCGTCGAACGGATCCGGCCCCCGGTTTCCGCCGAGCGCTGCGACGCCACGCGAGCAGGTTCCCGGAAGCGCTCGGTGGAATCACGGGACTCGGGGATGCGACATTCGTCGTCGGCTGGGTCGGAGCGTTCGGTGGCTTCACCGGGCTCGGGGATGGGCTTCATCGAAGGCCTTTCTCAGCGTCTCGATCGAGACATGGGTGTAGATCTGGGTCGTGCTGAGGCGCGAGTGTCCGAGCAGTTCCTGGATGGCGCGGATGTCGGCGCCCCGATCGAGCATGTGGGTCGCGAAGGAGTGCCTGAGCGCATGCGGCGAGCGCCCGCTGCCGCGGCCGACGCGCGCCAGGTGCTTCGTGACGATGCTCCGCACGGTGCGGGGATGCAGACGTCCCGCGCGGCCCGGGAAAAGCGGCCCGGATGCCGGCAGACCTTCGCGGCGGAGCGCGTCGAGATGGGCGCGGATCGCCTCCCGCGCCTTCTCGCCAAAGACCACCATCCGCTCCTTCCGGCCCTTTCCCAGCACGCGGATCTGGCCGCTTTGCAGGTCGACGTCCTCGCGGTCCAGGCCGACCAGCTCGGAAAGCCGCATCCCGGTGTCGTAGAAGATCTCCAGGATCGCGAGGTCCCGGCATCCTCTCGCAGATTCTTCCCAGGGGCCGTCGAGCACGCGGATCAGCTCTTCTTCGGGCACGAATCGCGGCAGGCGGCGCCCCTTTCTCGGCGTGGACAGATCCCGCGTCGGATCCGCGCCGATCCAGCCGCGCCGCCGCAGGTAGCGCAGGAAGGAGCGCAACGAGGCCAGGCGCCTTTCCACCGATCGGGGAGATTGCCCGCTGGTATGCAGGAATGACAGCCAGGCCCGGACGCGAGGCTCATCCAGATCGCCCGGCGCCGGCGGCTGGCCCGTGGAGGCGAACCGGTCGATCGCCCGGCGGACATCGTCGCCATACGCTCGAACGGTCGCGGGACTTTTCTCTTCCACCGCCTTGAGCTGGCGCAGCCAGTTGCCGTAGGCGGTCCGGAGGCCGTCGTTCCAGAGAGGATCGACGCCGGGCGGCGGCGCGGGTCCGGAACCGCCCCGGCCGCGATCGGCGCCGCCGGGGGATCTCCTCGGATCGCTCACGCGTTCTGGCCGCAACACTTCTTGTACTTCTTGCCGCTCCCGCAGGGACAGGGCTCGTTGCGCCCGATCTTCGGCTGTGATCGGACGACGGTGCGGGAACCGGCCGGCGGCGGCCCGGCGGAGCGCGGGGGCCGGCCGGCCGTCATGGTCGCGGTGGACCCGCCCCCGGCCTCTTCCGCGGCCGGCGCGGATCCGCCCTGGTAGGCGCTCACGCCCGAGTGTTGCTCCTGGATCCGGGCGGAGGTCTTCGGAGCGACGCCCCCGCCAGCCAGCGCCGGACGGTGCATCGGCTGCGCCCCGGCTCCCGGCACCGGCGCCGGCATGACGCGGAAGAGATAGCGGATCGTGTCTTCCTCGACCGAGGACATCAGCTCCTCGAACATGCGGTACGCTTCGGCCTTGTACTCGAGGAGCGGATCCTTCTGCCCGTAGGCGCGGAGGCCGATGCCGCCCCGAAGCTGGTCGATCTCGTAGAGGTGGTCGCGCCACTTCTCATCGATCACCATGATCTGGATGCGCCGTTCGACCTCGCGCATCCGTTCGGCCCCGAACAGATCCTCGCGCTGCGCGTAGGCCGCGAGCGCGGCGTCGACGCAGGCCTGCCGGAGGGCCTCCCAGCCGCCTCCGGCGCCGTAAGCCTTGAGGTCGATCGGCGAGAGGAGGAGTGACTGCATGTCCTCCTCCAGCTTTTGAGATCCCATTCGTCCCGCTCCGACTTGGGAGGCGCCGCCGCCTCGACCAGGCTCGTCACCTTCGCTTCGATCAGCTCGCGGATCCGGCCGCTCAGGTCGGTCTCGCCGAGGGCGTCGTCCCGCAGGTTGTAGACCACCTCGCGCTGCTGGTTCATGACGTCGTCGTAATCGAGCAGGTGCTTCCGGATCTCGAAGTTGTGCCCTTCGACGCGCTTCTGGGCGCGCTCGATCGCCTTGGTCACGAAGGGATGGGTGATGACCTCCCCTTCCTGCACTCCGAGGCGCTGCATCATCCCAGCGATCCGATCGCTTCCGAAGAGGCGCATCAGATCGTCTTCCAGCGACAGGAAGAAGATGGAGGAGCCGGGATCCCCCTGGCGCCCGGAACGGCCGCGGAGCTGCCGGTCGATGCGCCGGCTTTCGTGGCGTTCGGTGCCCAGGATGTGCAATCCGCCGCGGTATCGATCCTTCGGCGTCCCGGGAGGCGGCGGCACCCGCTGCTCGGGATCGTCGTTGCCCTCCACCCAGACCGTGCCCGCGCCCAGCTTGATGTCCGTTCCTCGACCGGCCATGTTGGTCGCGATCGTGACCACGCCCTTCTTGCCGGCCTCGGACACGATCTCGGCCTCCTGCTGGTGATACTTGGCGTTCAGGACGGCGTGGTTGATTCCGCGCCGCTTGAGCATGCGCGAAAGGGTCTCGGAGACTTCCACCGACACCGTTCCGACCAGGACCGGACGACCCAGGGCGTGGATCTGCTCGATCTCGTCGAGGATGGCGTTGTACTTCTCCTTCCGGGTCTTGAAGACCAGGTCTTCCTGGTCGGTCCGTCGCACCGCCTCGTTCGTCGGGACGACGACCACGTCCAGCTTGTAGATCTCGAAGAATTCCCCCGCCTCGGTCTCGGCCGTTCCGGTCATCCCGGCCAGCTTCTTGTACAAGCGGAAGTAGTTCTGGATCGTGATGGTCGCAAGGGTCTGGTTCTCTTCCCCGACCTTCACCCGTTCCTTGGCTTCCAGGGCCTGGTGCAGGCCGTCGGAGAAGCGTCTTCCGGGCATGAGGCGCCCGGTGAACTCGTCCACGATGAGGACCTTGCCCTCCTGGACGACGTACTCGACGTCCTTCTCGTAGAGGCAGAAGGCCCGCAGGAGCTGGGTGACGTTGCCCAGCATCTCGCTCTTCTCGGCGTAGGCCTGGTGAAGCGCGTCCTTCCGCCGGACCTTCTCCTCGACCGGCATGTCCGGGTCGGCGTCGATCCGCCCGATCTCTTCCGACAGGTCGGGAAGCACGAACATGACCGGATCGTGGGGCGAGAGAACGCCGCGTCCCTCGTCCGACAGCGCCACCGTGTGCCCCTTCTCGTCGATGGAGAAGAGCATGTCGTCGTCCAGCTCATGCAGGCGCTTGTCCCGCATGTAGTCGTTCTCCACCGAGTGGATGAGCCTCTTCAGCTCCTGCTGCTCGCTGGTGAGCTTGAAGAACCGGTTGTGCTTGGGGGCGCCCCGCTGCACCTGGAGGAGGCGGACGCCGGCCCGATAGCGGTCGTCGGCGTTTCCGGTGGCCAGGAGCTGCTCGGCTTCGTCGAGGAACCGGCTCACGATCGCGCTCTGGCGCCGCACGACGGTTTCGACCGGCCCGACCAACCGGTCGAAGTGCTGGTAGGAGTGCGCCACCGGACCGGAGATGATGAGCGGAGTCCGGGCTTCGTCGATCAAAACCGAGTCGACCTCGTCCACGATGGCGAAATGGTGCGGGCGCTGCACCCGGTCGTCCCGGTGCACGACCATGTTGTCCCGGAGATAGTCGAAGCCGAATTCGTTGTTGGTGCCGTAGGTGACGTCGCACTCATAGGCCCGCTTGCGGGCGGCGTTGTCCATGTCGTGCTGGATGCAGCCGACGGACAGTCCCAGCCAGCGAAGGATCTCCGCCACCCACTCGCTGTCGCGGCGGGCCAGATAGTCGTTGACCGTGACCAGGTGCGCCCCTTTTCCCTCGAGCGCGATGAGATAGAGCGGCATGATGGCGACCAGGGTCTTGCCTTCGCCGGTCGCCATCTCGGCGATCTTCCCCTGGTGCAGGACGATCGCTCCCATGAGCTGGACGTCGAACGGAACCATCTCCCAGCGGGTCTCATGGCCGACTACGGGCCAGGACTTCCCCACGTGGCGCCGGCAGGCCTCCTTGACGACCGCATAGGCCCCGGGCAGGAGATCGTCGGTCGTCTCTCCCGCCTTCAAACGGTCGCGAAACTCGGCCGTCCTGGCTTGAAGAGCCTCGTCCGGAAGGTCCCGCAGCTTCTCGAACTCGGAGTTGATCTCCTCGACCAAGGGCAGCAGTTTCTTGATGTCCCGCTCGGACTTGGTCCCGAAAAGCCCGGTCGCAATCCGCGTGGCCGCGCCCTTGAGTGAATCGAGCATTCCTGGTCTCCCGCGCCGCCCGCCTGGCTTGAGGTCAGGGCGGCGCCCACGGGCCGAAAAACAGCGCCGGACCTGGGCACACGGACACCCGTCCGCCTCTGGCGGTCCGCGAACAGGCGCCCTCACGTCCGAAACCGAATTCTAGGCGGGTGGTTCCATGGGGGTCAAGGAAAGGGGGCACCGGCGCCGGCAGCCGGCCGGAGGTCACCCCTGAATCAGCAACAACCGCCGTCTCAAATCAGTCCGACCGCTCCTCGCTTCGATCCAGTAGAGCCCGGCGGGCGCCCGGGCGCCCGAGCCGGTCCGCCCGTCCCATCGGACGACCCGGGAATCGGCGCCGGAGCCGGCCCCGAGATCGCGGATCCGGCGTCCCAGAAGATCGTAGACCGCGAGGTCAGAGCCGGCGCCGAACCCCAACACGCTGATCATGGCGTTGGCTCGATACGGATTCGGCACCCTCAACTCCGGCTTGTTTGGAAGTCGGGGCGGAGGCGAGGGCGCCGCGGCCGGCCCGGGCCAGAAGTTGAACCGCGCGTCCTGCGAAGGAATCCCGTCCACACAATAGTTGTTGGGGTTGACCTCGACCAGGCCCTGCGTGAAAGCGCGGCAATAAAGCGTGTCCGCCCCGAGCGACTTGCGGATCAAGCGGCGGTAGTATCCTCCGTTCGGAAGCCCCATGTCCAGGTCGAAATCGGGATACCAATGAACGCTGGCCTGGTCCAGCGTATAAGTCATGTAGCCGTCGCCGAGGAGGCTCGTGGCCAGACCCCAGCGACGCACCCGGGCGCAGGCCGTGTCGGAAGTTCCGGGATACGGCTCGACCTCGAGGATGCTGTGGTTCCAACCCTCGATGGAATCCACGCCGGTGTGATGCACGAAGGTCTCAGCCCACGAATAGCCCGGCCCCCAGACGTGTTGATGGGTGGGATCGGTCAAACCGTAGAACCAGTCCCTCCAGGTCATCCAGTAGCGGCTGTCCTGGGTCATCCAGCCTTCCAGCTTGGTTGAGGTGACATCGGTGTTCCAGGCCGGACCCATGTGGGGATTGCCGGCGTTGAAGACCACGAGAACGCCCTCATCCTGGAGCTTGGACAACGCCGGATGGAACGTGTCGTTGATCTGGCGATAGAGGATGGACAAGCTGTCCTGATCCCCGCCCATGCTGCAGGTGGAATAAACCCCCTCCGCGATTCCGTCCTGGTCCGGATCGGCGTATTGGTAGTTCTGCCATCCGTAGGACCCCACGCAATCGACGAACACCTCGATGTGGAGCCCCTCGTACGCGCTGCTGCCCAGACCCCATGGCTCCCAGACCTGGCCGCTTTCGATGACGTAGGGCATGGCCACCTGCATCAGCCACTGGGCATAGGTCAGCCCCCGGGAAGTGCCATAGACGCCCAAAGGACAGTACTTCGTCCAGTTTGCCTCCCACCCGATCCACTCCGGAATCCGCTGTCCCCAGATGTCGCGCATGTACCAGTTATTCTTCTGGGCGTAGAACTCCGAGAGACGGATCAGGCTCCAGGTCGTGTCCGGATACCAGGTGGAGTCGTCTTCCGCCCAGTTCGCGATGGTCTGCGGCAGCCATTGGAACAGCAGCTCGATGTTCGGGTTGCGTTTCCGGAAGTCAGCCACCTCGATGGGCGGCGCGGCCACGACGGCCAGATCGTAGCTGGCCAGCGTGTCCCGTTGCCCGTTGTACAGATTCCCGGTGCCGGTCGCGTAGATCGCCAGTTTCGGGCGGTGGCCGGGCACGTGGTTGGCGTGAGCCGTGCCCGGCAGAATCACGAACCCCAGGGCCAGCGCGATGACCGGCGCGCGCCCGCCCCTTCTATCTTCGACGCTCCGCTTTCTCCCCGGCCGGGACGCCCCGGCGGGCGGACGCTGCGCTTCGATCTCACGAACGCATACGAAGCAGTCCTTTCCTGGCGCCGTTCCTTGCTCCATCGGTCCCCCCGTCGCGCCGAACGCGCGATCGATCCCCACGAAGAGCGAATCGGCTCTCAGCCATTATGGCTGTCTCTAAATCGGAATCTGGCCGACATGGACATGGCCCGTTCCGATGGAACGCCATTTGACTTGCCATCCGGCTCCATCGGTCTCAGCGGCGGGCCAGGCCGCAATTCCAGCCGTGCGGGCCCGGCGCAACCCGCTACCTCGTTCTCCCTAACCCAGGCCCCTCGAGCCTGGTTGCCGCGGTGTGGTCTCTTCAGGATGTCTGGTCGATTTCACGAGCTGGAACTGGTGGGCGCCGGCTGGCCCCGCGGCCCCCACCGGCTGGAAACGGCAGAATTGTACAGAGGCAGGCTACGGCAGCCCTCCATCTGCTGCAAGCGCAAAAACGGCTTCGACCCGCCGGTCACCCGTTTCTTGAAGGATTTCTCCCGGATTGCTTCGCAGGCGCGGAAAGAGTCCTTCCGGGGTCAGTGCAGGATCGTCATGGCAAATCCGGCCGCGAGCGGAATGCGCACGTTGTCATCCAACGGGATCGGCAGCAGCTCGAAGAGCGTCGCGACGACCGCGCCGGCCACGATCATCAGCGGTGTCAGCACGTGCCCCGGGTAGAACCACCCGATGAGAAGGCACGAAACGAGGCAGGCCAGGCTGCCCTCCAGCGTCTTGTCCAGGATGCGGATGCGACCCCACCGGCGGCCGATCAGGGCGGCCATGGAATCTCCCACCACCAGGAACGAAAGCGACGCCACCGCCACGTGCTTGGAGAAGGCGTAGATGCAGACCAGCGAGGAGAGCAGCAGGTAGGTGCTGCCGAGCAGATTGAAGCGCTCGTGCTCCCGCACGATCCGGCCCAGCAGCAGGTAGAAGACGGTCCGGACGTGCGGCTCATACAGGCGAACCACGTCGACCATGAGCACGGTCGCCGAAAGCAACAGCAGCGCGCGCCGGCTCGCGGCCACGGGAGCCAGATACAGTCCGATCGGGATCGCGAGGCTCGCGACGTGGATGGCCTTCCGGACCAGTTCGCTTCCGTAGCGCATCCCGCCGCCTCTAGACCGCTGCCGCCGGCGGGCGCATCCGGTCAGGACTCCTGCCGCAGCAGATCGCGATAGACCCAGAAGGACTCGAGGACGCTCTCGACGTAATCGCGCGTTTCGTGATAGCCGATCAACTCGATGTACAAGTCCAAATCGTGGCGCGGGTACTGCCACCGGCGGGCGTTCTGGATTCCGGCGTTATACGCGGCCAGGATCAGCGGCCACTCGCCGTCGACCTCGAGGCGAAGGTCTCCCAGAATGGGCCGCGCCCAGGGAGAGATTCACCTCCGGAGAACGCAAAGGAGCGGCGGCCAGCCCGTGCCGCGTGGCCGTCAGATCCGCGGTCGCGCTCATGAGCTGAAGCAGGCCGACCGCGCCCGCCGGGCTCACCGCGGAGCTTTCGAAGAAGGACTCCCTCCGCATCAGCGCCCAGAGCCACTCGGGCGCGATCCGATTGCGCCGGGCCGCCGCGGCCACCGCCGGAGCGAACGGAGTCGGATTCCGATCGCGCTCCGCGGGATCGCCCCGCAGGGCCGCCGATCGCGCCGAAAGGTCGGCCAGGCCCAAGAGAGCCAGCCGCCTGGTCTGCGTTTTTCCCGAGCCCAGCTCCGGGCGGCGGTCCAGCTCCTGGCGAGTCTCCGCGGCCCAGGCTTCCCGGCCGCAGAGCCGGAACAGCCGAAGTCGATCGGTCAGATGCAGCAGCTCGGGCGAGGGATGAAAGGACGCCGTTCCTCCGGAATCGGTCGCCGCGCTCCCGACCGCGCCGGCGCGAACGCCCGCGAGAGGCGCGGCGTCGTCCAAGGTCGAAACCGCCTTCCAGTAGGCCGCCGGATCCACCACCGCCCGGGGCTCGCGTCCGAGCGAAAGCGCCAAGGCGGACTGCGCCCGCCACCGGTAGTACCCCTGGCCGGAAGCCGCCTGGACCAGGGCGGTCCGCGCCGCGCTCGGGCGGCCCTTCCCCAGGGAAGCGCGGTATTGCCAGAACCAGGCCGCGCTCCGCACCTCGAGATCCACCGCGGTCTCGGCATGGGCGAGACGGGTCCGGGAGGCGCCCCAATCCTCGAGGGCGACCCGGCAGATCCCTCGGCGAAGCCAGGCCTCCACCGCTCGGGACGGATCGATCGGAATGAGTTTCGCGTAGATCCCGTCGGCGCGGGCGTAGCGACCGAGCGTCTCCAGCTCGCGGCGCCCATTCCCAGAACGAGGTGGCGCGGTCGGCCGGCGTTCCTCGAACCGACGCCCGCTGGTACTCACGCTCCATTTCATCCGTCCGGCCGAGGCCCCGGGCCGCGTGCGCCAGGAGCAGATCCCACTCCCCGCTTTCGACCGGCGCCCAGCGCCCACTGGAGGAGAGCGCCAGCAGTCGCTCCCAGGCCCGCGTCCGCGCCGCCAGGCGCGCGCCGCGCAGGATCAGAGAATCCCGCGACGCCGCCGTGAGAGCAGAAGTCAGGGATTCCTGGAGGATGAGGAACCGGTCGAGGTCACCTTTGGCTTCACAGACCGCGAGGAGCGCGCGCTGGCGATCCGCCGTGAGCGATGGATCCGGGGATCCCGCCAAAGGGACCCGATCGGCCAGGACCCTCGCGGCGACCTTCCCCGCCGGCACTTCGACCACGAGCTTCCAGAGCAGCGAGTCGGCTTCCGCTCCGCGTCCCGTCTCGAGGGCCAGCCGGCGCCGGGCTTCGAGCACGAACCCCTTGGGCGCCGTGCGGGCCTTGAGCGCTTCGAGCCATCGGTTCGCCTCCGCAGGATCGGGCTTCGCCAGAGCGCCGAGAATGCGAACCTCCTCCAGGTTGGTCCGCGCCCAATCCGGAAGCCGGCTCTCCTGCCCGAGAAGCCGCTCCGCGGTCGCGGCCGCCTTCGCCGTGTCGCCGATGGCAAGCAGCTCTTCGGTTTCGAGACAGTCGGTGTACGGCCGGTCCGGCTCCGCGACCGGCCCGGCCTCGAGCCAGGCGATCGCGTCCTCGCCGCGCGTCTGTCCGGACAGGATCAGGGCCTCGGGAAGCGTCAATAACCCATCCTCGTTCCATCGCCGGGCCGTCTCCGGGGTCCAGGATGCGATCAGATCCGCGGCGCCGGGCGATCCATCGAGAAGAGCGTTCAGGACGACTCCTCTCGCCCAGCTTCCGGGGTCGGAATCGAGCGAAGGCCATTGCTGATCGGGCTGTTGGAGCGCCCGGCAGACGGAGTCGAGGATGGCCTGGTGGAGCGAATCGACCTGAGCCAGCACCGAGAGGTCGGCGCTCGACTGCGACTCCTCGGTCTGGGCGCGATTCCATTCGTTCCGCCATCGCGCCCAGACGGGCCCGCCCGGATCGGGATGGGATCCGCGGCAGCTCGAGAGAAGCGGACTCGCCAGGAGCGCCAGGATGAGCGCAGCCCGGCCCACGGCCGCGCGACCGGCCCGCCAGGGACTCAGGATTCGTTGCGGCTCCGACAGGTCGTCCCGAATCACAGCGTCGCCCGCGAAGCTAGCCGTGGCTGAAGACCCGCGCTCCGTTCAAGGCCATGGCCAGGCCGTGCTCGTCGCAGGCGGTGATCGACTCTTCGTCCCGCACGGAACCTCCTGGTTGGAGAACCGCGGTGATTCCGGCGCCGGCCGCGAGATCCACGCTGTCGCGGAAGGGGAAGAACGCGTCCGAGAGCATGACCGCGCCCTTCAAATCGAGGTTCTCCCGCCGGGCCTTGCGGATGGCCGCCTCGGTGGAGTCGATCCGGCTGCACTGGCCTGAACCGACGCCGACCGTCCGCCCGTCGCGAGCGAACAGAACGCCGTTGGACCGGACGTGCTTCAGGACCTTCCAGCCGAAGAGGAGGTCATCCCGCTCGCGCGCATCCGGAGCCCGCCGGCTCACGACCTGCCATCCGTCCTCGCCGAGGCCGGGTGCCATCGGCGTCTGGAGCAGGAAGCCGCTGCCCACGAACCGGCCGCGCAGCGCCGACGCCGGCGCGGTCAACGCCGCGCCGGGGCACTGCAGCAGGACGCGGTTCTTCTTCTTCTCCAGGAGGGTGCGCGCCTCCGGCGCATAGCCCGGAGCCAGGATCACCTCGAGGAAGGTCTCGTTCAGGATCTCAGCCGTCGCGGCGTCCACTTCCCGATTGAGGATCACGACGCCGCCGTAGGCCGAGAGCGAATCGGCATCCCGGGCCCGGCGGTAGGCTTCGGCCAGGGTCTCCCCCAGTGCCACGCCGCACGGAATGCCGTGCTTGATGACGACGGCGACCAGCCGGCCGCCGAATTCGGCGCAGACGTCCCGGCCGCAGCCCAGATCCAAGAGGTTGTTGTACGAGATCTCCTTTCCGTGGATCTGTTCGAGGTTGAACGGAAAGTCCCGGCCGGATCCGTAGAGCCCTCCGAGCTGGGATGGATTCTCCCCATAGCGCAGGCGGCGCTGCAGCGTGGCATGGACGTCCCAATGTTCCGGCAGCGACGGCTCGGCCGAGCTTTCTGGACGCGGCTGCAACGGCGCGCCCGAGTCTTCCCGGCGCGGCTGCGACGCCGTGCCCGAGCCTTCCTGGCGCGGCTGCGACGACGAAGCTTCCTGATGCGCACCGGCCGACCCGCCACCCGCAAACCACCCGGCGATGGCGCTGTCATAGGCGGCGGTCGTCGCGAACGCCCGCGCCGCCAGCTCGCGGCAGAAGGACTCGTCCAGCGAGCCCTGTCCGGCCCGCAGCGCCGCTCGCACGCGCTCGTAATCCTCCGGCAAGGTCACCACCGCGACGAAGCGGTGGTTCTTGGCCGCGGCTCGAACCAGCGCCGGCCCGCCGATGTCGATCAGCTCGATCGCCTCGTCAGGGGCCGCGCCGGTCCCGAGGATCGACTCGAAGGGATACAGATTGACGACGACCAGATCGATCGGAAGGATGCCCGCGTCCTTCGCGGTGCGGACGTCGTCGGGATCGTCGCGGCGAAAGAGGATGCCGCCGTGAATCCGCGGATGCAGCGTCTTGACGCGGCCGCCGAACAGCGATGGGCTTCCGGTCACCGCCTCCACCGTGGTCACGCTCAGGCCCTCTTCCTTCAAGAAGGCGGCCGTTCCACCCGACGAGACGATCTCGCCCTGCCACTGCGCGACCTCCCGGGCCAGCGGGACCAGTCCCTCTTTGTGATAGGCGGAGAACAAGGCCCGTCGCACGCGGATCATCTCGAACCTCCCCTCAATCCCCAGGCCGCATGATTCATGAACTCCCTGATGCGCCAGCGGATCTGCCCGCCAAGACCGCGGCCGCGTCAGTCCCAGTCGGGTTCCCGGCTCCACCCGACCAGCGCATCATAAGCCTTGCGGTACCGCGCCAGAGCCTCCTCCGCCACCCGCGGGGGCAGAGGCGGCGCCGGCGGATTGCGGTCCCAATCCAACGTCTTGAGATAGTCGCGGACGTATTGCTTGTCCCAGGCTTCCGGCGGCCCTCCGCCTTCGAGCGAGTGGACCGGCCAGAAACGGGACGAGTCGGGAGTCAGGACCTCGTCGATCAGGCTGAGCTTTCCGTCGATGAATCCGAACTCGAGCTTGGTGTCGGCGATGATCACGCCCCGCGCCCGCGCGTAGGCCGTTCCGCGCCCGTAGATCGAGAGGCTCTGCCGCTCGAGATCGCGCGCGGTTTCCGTCCCGACGATCCGGGCCATCTCGTCCAACGTGAGAGGCTGGTCGTGTCCGACCTCCTCCTTCGTGGTCGGAGTGAAGATCGGCTTCGGCAGCCGATCGAACTCCTCGAGCCCCGGAGGCAGCGCCTGACCCGCGATTCCGCCGCTCTCCCGGTACTCCGGCCACCCCGAGCCGGCCAGATAGCCGCGGACCACGCACTCGATCGGCACCCGCTCGGCCTTCCGGACCAGCATCCAGCGGCCGCGAAGGCGATCGGCATGGCCCTGGAAGGTCGCGGGCAGATCGGCGTCGTCGGTCGAAAGAAAATGGGTCGGCATCAGGCGCGCGAATCCGCGCAGCCAGAAGGCCGAGAGCTGGTTCAGAAGCACTCCCTTGCCCGGAAGGCCCTCCGGCAGGATGCAATCGAAAGCAGAGATCCGATCGGTCGTGACGATGAGCAGGCGGTCTCCGAGATCCACCGTTTCGCGCACCTTGCCCCGGTGCGCCACCGCGATGTTCAGATCCGCCAGGGTTTGAAACGGCTCAGACATGTTGCGTCTCCCTGCGCTGTATTGTCCGTCGGGAACTCCCGCCCGATTTCGGTCGGCCCCTGCTTCGCCGGCTCCACGATCTCAAGGAACAGTCCGCCCGTCTCAGGCCCGACCCTCGACCGTCGAATCCCAGCGGATCACTCGCCCCTCCCGGCGCATCCCTCCTCCGGCGATCCGGTTCACGGCTTCCACCAGGATGCGGTGCTCCTCATGCAGGATCCGATCAGAGAGCGAATCCTCGGTATCGCCGTCGAGCACCGGAACCGACGCCTGGACGAGGATGGCGCCCTGATCGACCTCGGCGTTGACCAGATGCACGGTGCAGCCGGAAACCCGGACGCCGTACTCGATCGCCTGCCGTTGCGCGTGCAGGCCGGGAAACGACGGCAGAAGCGAGGGATGGATGTTGAGGATCCGATCGGGATAGGCACCCAGCAGCCCGGGGCCGATGATCCGGAAGAACCCGGCCAGGACAATCCACTCGGCTCCATGTTCCCGGAGGACGCCGAGGAATGCCGCCTCGGCGTCCGGAGACAGCCGGGCTCGGGGCGAACCGGGATCCACGAAAACAGCGGGAACACCGTGCCTCCGGGCCCGCTCGAGGGCGGCCGCGTCGGCCCGATCCGAGGCCACGACGGCGATGCGCGCCCGAAGTCGGCCTTCGGCTTCCGCGTCCAGAAGAGCCTGAAGGTTCGATCCGCGCCCGGAGGCGAGGACGCCGAATCCCGGGGGAACTCCCGTGCTTCTCATGCGAGAGCTTATAGCACACGTGCGGGACCCGCGGCAAGGCGGGCATGCAAGCACCTCGCTCAGGGTCGATCGCGGGAGATGAAGAGGCCGCCTTCCCCACCGGCAATCCGGATCCAGCCCATCCGGTCGGTTCGAAGCACTCGTGCGCCCCAGCGCCGGGCCGATTCCAGGGTCTCTGCGTTAGGCAGGCCGAAGTGATTGCCGGCGCCGACCGAGATCAACGCGATGAAGGGGCGCGTCGCGCGCCACCAGGCATCGGAACCCGCGGTGCGGCTTCCGTGATGGCCAAGCTGAGCCGCGGTGACCGGCCCGATTCCGGCCGCTCCGATCCGGCGGAGGACCTCCGCTTCGCGATCCTTCTCCAGATCGCCGACCAGGAGCAGTCGGAAGCGGGGCGCGTTGAACAGAAGCGAGAAGCATGAGTCGTTCGGCTTGCGCGGTCGAAATCCCGCCGGAGGATGCAACAGGCGCGCGTCCACCAGCGGCGAGATCCGGCGTGCCCAGGGAGCGGCGGCCCGCAGGAGAACCGGCCTCTGCGGCGAAACGGACAGATCGATCCAGAAGGAATCGGGGAAGCAGGCACCGGATGGCAGGACCAGCGTATCCACCCGCACGGAGCTGGCCAGAAGATCCGGCAGCCCGCCGCGGTGGTCCAGATCCTGATGCGTGATCCAGACGCGATCCAGGCGCGTGACGCGGGCCTGCTGGAGCTGCGGAACCAGACGATCGCGGCCCATCCTGGATCCGGGGCCAAGGTCCACCAGCCAGCGCGTCCGCCCGGCGCGGAGGAGGATGGCGTCCCCCTGGCCAACGTCGAGGAAGCGCACCTCAAGAGGGGCGGCGCGAAACGGACGCTCCTCGATGCAGCCCCGAACGGTTCCGAGGACGAGAGGCAACGAGAAGAGACCGGTCCAGGCCAGCGCCGGCAGATGACCCGGTGGCCTCCAATTCCGCGCGGCGGGCCTCCGCAGATCTCCCCTCGACGACGACCCCTCGGAATCCGGCGATGCCCCCCGCGAGGACGGCTCGGCGGGATTCCGCGGGCCTCCCGGCGAGGATCGTTCCGCTTGGGAAGCGGGGCCATCGACCGGTTCAAGCCGCGACCGGCGTTGTCGCCGAAGAACCAGAACCGCCAGCCACAGCGCGCCCCCCGCGGCCAGCGTCGCCGCCAGCGCATCGGTCCGTCCGATCCGGCCCGGCCACGGGCAACGCCCACTCCATTCCGAGGCGGTGCGGATCAGCGCGAAGAAGCCGGCGGCCGCGCCCCGGCCCGCCGCCGCGAGAGGATGCTGCGGCCCGGCTCCGAGCGCGACGGCGATGGCGGCGATCAGAAGCGAGGTCATCACGACGGCCATGAGCGGCAGAGCCGCCGCGTTGATGAAGAGCCCCAGGGGATAGATCACGCCGAAATGATGAAGGCACCAGGGGAAGATCATCAGGCTGGCTCCCGCGGACACGCCGAGAACCTCGCAGCCGGCCTTCCGGAGCCGATGGACCACCGGCGCCAGTCGACGGCCCAGGCGCGGGAACCGGCCGCGCGCACGCGGCGCCGAGGGCGCGCGATGCCGCCGAATCCCGAGACGCCGGACCGCCAGCGATCCCAGCTCGCGTCCGAGAAACACGCCGGTCATCGCGCTCATGCTGAGGCTGAACGAGGCCGTCTTCGGCATCGACGGATCCAGCACCGGCAGGAGAGTTCCGGTCCAGCCCAGCGCGTCCCAGACGCGCGGCGCTCTTCCCCACTTCGGAGCCAGGGCCAGCAGGATCGCGCCGAGATAGGCGCGCAGAGCGGGCACCGGCGTTCCGACCTCGAAGCAGTAGAAACCGAGCGCGAAAAGCGCCGGCCAACGACACCAGGGCGCTCCGCGGGTCACGATCCGAAGCGCGAGGTAGAGGATCCCGCCGATCAGGGTCATGTGAAAGCCGGCGATGGCGAGAAGATGCGCGGTCCCGGTGCGACGAAAGGGCTCGGACCACGAGCGGGGCACGTCGCGGCGCGGTCCCAGGAGTACCCAGGCCGCGAGCGTCCCCGCGTCCGGCCCCAGAACCGAGACCAGCCGCGTACTGAACCGGTCCTGCGCGGGCTCCAGACGGTCCCGCAGCGATGGGCGCGAAGCGCGCGGCGGCGAAAGCCGGAACGCCCGGTGGATGGAAATCCTAGGGATCGCCGGATCCTCGCCCGGATCCTTCGAGATCTCCGCGGATCCGAGCAGGGATCCGCCGACGAGATAGTCGCCGCACCCGCCGGTCCACCATCCTTCGACGGGAGCTCCGCCCAGACCGACGCGCCATCCCCGGTCGTCGCACACGGCCCAGAGGCGTCCGACCCACCGCGGATCCGAACCTCGCCCGGGCTGGTCGATGCGGACGATGAACCAGCCGTCGCTCACGCTCGGAAGCGCCGCCGCGCGCCACTGCGCCGCCGGAGTCGAACGAACGCCGGAGAGCAAACCGACCAGGGCCCACAGGGCGAAGACCGCGGAGGCGGGCGCAAGCCCGGTGCGGGCCGGCCGGATCCGGCTCGGCCGAGATCGGTCCGGCCGAGTCTGGTCCGACCCGATCCCATGCGGAAGGGCCCCATTCAGCCGGGGCTGGTCCGGCCGGATCCCGCGCGGATGGGTACCCTCCGGCTGGGCTCGACTCCGGCGAAGCTCCAACACGAAGAGGACGATCCAGGACAGCCCCAGGCATCCGGTGAGGACGCAGGCCGGGGCCGCCGAGCCGGTCCAATCCAAGGGGGAAACGCGCGCCACCCCAGCCCCGAGGTACCAGCCGGGAAGAACGGCCAGCGCCAGCCAGGCGCCGACCCAGCCCGAGAGAGCCCGGCCTGAGCGAACGGAGAGAGCCCGGGTGTCGGTTCGTGCTCCCGACGCGTGGCGGACATCGCGGGTGGATCGCGCCGGCGTCGACGATTCGGCCATGGACCGGTGTGCGCCAGATCCATGCCTGGATTCGAACTTCGGACCTGCGAAAAGAGCCCGCCGTGCGGGCTCCTCGATCGCCGCCAGGAGAGGCGACGGCTCTTGTCTTCGTCCGACCCTACCGGGCCACGATCATCTTGCGCTGCCCGGAGGCGCCGGCGGTGTCGAGGCGGTAGAAATACACGCCCGGGGCGACGGAGCGTCCGGAGTCATCCCTTCCGTCCCAGCGGATCGAATACGCCCCCGCGTCCTGGCTCGTGTGGATCAAGGTCCTGACCTGCCGGCCGGCTGCGTCGAACACCAGCAGCGAGACCGGTCCGGCCTGCGCGAGCCGATAGTTGATGCGCGTCTCCGGCCCGAACGGATTGGGGACGTTCTGGTCGAGATTGACCGTTCGCGTGTAGAGCGGCTCGCCCACTCCGGTCTGTCCGAGGCTCGTCTCCGCGCCGAAGATGAAGTCCTGGGCGGCGGAGCCGCACTCCTGGGCCATCGAGACGATCAGGTAGGCGTAGTCCATGCCCTTCCAGCCGGAGATCTGGACCTGGCCCTCCCCGTTCTGGTCCAGCTTCATGTAGGTCTCTTGGAACACGTCCTGTCCGGATTTCTTCGAGATCAGCACCACCTGCCGGGTGCAGAGCGGACCGTCATATCCGACCGTGAGGACGTCGTCGTTGCTGCCGATCTCGTGGTCGAAGCGGATCACCCCCGCGCCCGCGGCTTCCGGCGGATTCTCCGGGTGCTGCCCGCTGATCGGATAAGAGGTGACGGTGCGATCGGTCGCGAGGTAGACGTGGTAGTCGGCCGCGCTGTGATAATGGCTGCCGGTGTCACGGGCCCAGGTGTAGAAGTTCCAGAGCTGCCACTCGGCCAGCGCGTTGCTGTAAGTGCTCGAGACTTTGTTCAGGACCTGATCGAAACAGGTGAACACCCCCTGGGTGGCGGCGCAGGCCTGCACGTCCCGGACCAGCGCGTCGGTCCAGTTGTCGGTCAGGAAGCGCGGCCACAGGAAGCAGCCGTACTCGAAACAACCGTCCGACGTGCTCGCCTTGCGATAGGGAGAACCGGCGTAGCACGGCAGATACTGGCAGTTATCCATGGTCCCGGGATAGACCTCATCCTCCTCGAAGGTCGCCATGTTCTCCATCCACCAGCGGTTCGCGACCACGTAGCCCATCTGGATGACATGGTGATATTCGTGGGCGACGGTGATCTTGAGAGGAAGAGTGCGATCGGCGTACCCGAAACCGGCATAATCGTTATCCACCTCGAGGAAGGCGGTATAGGAGTTCGGCCAGCGACCGTCCTGGACATCCGGGAAGGTCACGCCGTAGACCCCCGAGAGTTTGAGCACATAGATGTCGATGAGCCCGTTGCCGCCGCCCGCGGTTCCGTCCGACGGAGGGATCTGCCAGCCCAGCGCCACGTACCGGGCGTAGGCCTTCTCGGCCGCGGTCTTGACCGTGTCGAGGTAGGCGGAATTGGGCCACTGGTAGATCATGTTGGATCCGCTGGTGGCGTAGTGGATCCGGAAGTGCGCGGTATCCACGAAGGAATCAAGCGACGGCCGCGCCATCAGTTGTTCAACCTGGACGCGGATGCCGGGCTCGAGACCCGACAGCTTGTCCAGCGCTTCCATGGCGATCCCAGTTCCGCACTTGATTCGATCCCCCGGGACGGCCAACGACTTCGGGAGCAGGCCGGCCCCTCGGATGAAGCAGAGCTTGTACAGGATGGCCTGGCCCGGCGAGATCTCGCCGGCCTGAAGGGCGGCATTGATGGCGGCCAGCGTCGGCGAACCGCCGGCAGGATCCGTGGAAGCTTGGGAAGGGCCGGAGCCGAGCGCCAGGAGAAGGACGGGGATCGCCACCGGCAAGAGATGCGTGATTCTCAGGTGGCGCATGTCTCCTCCTGGTCGGGGTAGCCCAAATCCTCGTCGCGAAGCCGGTGCCGGCCGCGCGCCCGCTACCTGTTGAGATTCTATCGGATTGGCAGGAAGACGGCAACGATCAATTTGCTCTGATCCGGGGTCCGGTTCTGGACGGAGCGCGGACCGGCAGGGATCCGGCAGACGCCTGCTTCGGGCCATCTGGTTCTTGATGGCTGCTCCGGAGTCAGGCGTCCTCAGAAGGTCCGGCGATTGCGTCCGGGGGGATCAGGAAGGCGGGAGCGGGGCGGTTTCCGGTGACGAGCCTCCCCCGCCGGACGAGCCCCAGTGGCGGGTCAGGGTCATCTCGTAGAGGTCCGACCAGATGGTGGCGCCGTCCCCGGCCGTGGTGGTGAAGTAGTACGGAATCGACCTGCCGATCGGAAGCTGATCCGCGTCGACCACGGCGACGAAGGCGCCGTCCCCTCGATTGACGGGAGACAGCGGGATCTCCTCCGCTCCTCCGGGAACGTCGGCGAGGTGCAGGATGGGCTGCGCCCCGGAACCGCTGTCGGCGCCGGCGAGCGGGGAGATCTCGACGGAGAGAAGCACGGGGCCGCGGACCAGGATCCGCCCCGGAGCGACGTGGCGGATCGACGGAAGGCGTTCTCCCAGCCGGGCTTCGACTTCCCGCACCATCCCGGCGCGGGCTTCCACCACCTCGTTCCAGCCGTGCTCCGATCCCACCCGGACCGCATGAATCCCGGGCGTCGCCAAGGCCTCGTACGGGGTCGTTCCCGCGAGCTTCCCGTCGATCCACACGGAGTCGCCTTCAGACTCGATCAGGCCCGAACGCTCCTTCCACCGCAGCGATTCGACCCGCACGCGGCTCCAGTCGGGAGATGGGTCGCTCGGGATGACGACACGAGTCGTCGCTCCCGGACGGACCAGAACCAGCCGATCCCAGGGGCCGATCCGCGGGTTTTCGAAGAAGATCCGATTCCAGCCGGCCGGCAGGGAGTCCAGGGTCGCGGGCACGTCCAGCTTGTCGCGGCCGGTCACCCAGACGCGGCCGCCGGCGCCGGCGTCCTCGGCCGTCACTTCGACCGTTCCTTCGAGCAAGGGCGCGAACCGCGTGGGTCCCTGACCGGACACTTCGACCTGCATCTCCATGAGGCCGCAAGGGCCGAGGTCGAGCGTCACGCGGTGCTGTCCCGGGCTCACCGCGTCGAACTGGACAGGACTGGGTCCGGAACCCTCCTCGCCGTCGAGAAGAACGCGTTTCACCGGCGGTTCGGGCGCAACTTCCAGAACGCTGGGACCCGCCGCGCCGCGGTGGAACCAACCAGGCGGGACTTGCAGCCGGAGAGGACTGCGAGGCAAGGCGACCAGAAGGACGCCCGCCAGGACCAGCAGATTGACGGCGATCGCCCAGCGGAGGCGCTGCCCTTTGCCCGCCGGCGGAATCTCGTCGTCTTCTCCCGCATCGGCCGACTCGCGCGCTTGATCACTCTCCCCAACGGGATCGATTCGAAGCGCCTCCGTCTCCGGCATCGGGGACGGTGGGCTCAACGGCATCCGGCCAGGGCCTGCTTCGGACGGAGATCCCGACTGAAACACCTGATCCAGGGCCGCTTCGATCATCGAATCGGCGTCGGCAGCCTGTCCGGCCGGATCGATTCCCTCCAGGCCGGCCAGCGGATTCTCCGGCTCGTTGTCCAGGGCCGCGATCGGACTGAATCGGAGCGCGATCGCGCTCGCCGAAGTCGTCTCGATGCCGGTGAGGTTGACGAGGCCGTCGCAGGCTCGCTTGAGGTCGGTCATCTGGCTGAAAAGATGGGCCACGGCGCGCGTCTCGGGCGCGACCCCGCCGTCGGAGGTCAGGAGGACAAGGACGTCCCCGGCCTCGACCGGCAGCGACGTCACCTCCAGGTCCAGGTCTTCCCCACGGCCGAGCCAGGCGCTGTCGCCGATTCTTCCTGCCGGCAGACCCTCGACCGGGCGGGCGCGCCCGTCGCGCAGGACGCAGATCCAGACCGGCGACGTCTTCACGAACCACGCACGATCATCCTCGACGAGGACGCAGGAGAGGCGAACCTCGTCCCGGATCTCCGGATGTTCCCGGTTCTCGCGATGAAGTCCGGCGTGGAGGGCCTGGATCTTCGAGATCAGGCAGCGCACGCCGAGCGGCAGCGCGGCGGAGTCGCCTGGACCCGGATCCCAGATCTCGCGGAAGCGACCGGAGGATCCGTCGAGAAGACGCCCGGCTCCCTCGAGTTCCGCCAGCCTCGGTTCGACCGAACGCGCGAATGCGCCCTCCGGCGAGCTGACCGCCAGGACGGCCAGAACCTGGGCCGGATCGGCCCAGGCGCAGCACGCGCCCCCTTCGACTTCGGAGGTGGCCAGCTCGATCCGGACCAGCCTTCCACTCCGCGAGGACTCGGCGGTCATCGGAAGGACTCCTCCTCTTCGCCTGCTTTCTGGTCCCGCCAGGTCCGGCTGTGGTCCAGGTACTGCTGCCAGGCGCTCCGCGCCTTGCGGCGGAGCCCGAGCTGCCGGTAGACCTGCCCCAGGATGTAGTAGGTTCGCGCGTACGACGGATTGATCGCGACCGCCGCCTCCAGCTCGCGAACCGCGTCTTCGGCGCTGCCCAGCGCCAGCAGGGCCTGCGCCTTCTGCACCTGCAGGTCCGCTGAACGCACGCCCTGTTCGGAAAGCACGCCCAGCTCGCGGAAGGCGCTGTCCCAGTCCTCTCGCTGCAAGAGGATCTGCGCCAGCGTGGTCCGGGCCTGGAAGTAGCCGGGGTTGATGTCCAGAGCGGCGCGCAGGCAGCGGATCGCGTCCGCCGCCCGGCCCTGCGCCCGGTACAGGAGACCGAGGTTGTACTGGACGTCGGGATAGCTCGGGCGCAGCCGCGCGGCCACCTCGAACTGGATCAGCGCCTCATCGTGGAATCCCTGGGACTGGTACTCGTAACCCAGGGAGATGCGCGCCGGCGCCGAGGTCGGATCCACCTCGATCGCGCGGCACAGCGCGCGGACCGCGTCCTCCTCTTCCCCGCGAGCCAGGGCGAGCTGCGCGAGCCGGACCAGATGGAGCGACTCCTTGCCCTGGCGGAGGAAGGCCTCTTCATAGTACGGCAACGCCTCGTCCGGCCGGCCGTGCCGGGCGCACAGGTTGCCCAGGTATTCGTACAGATCCGACCCGCAGGGATTCCAGGCGCTCGCGTCCTGGGCCTCCTGCTCGGGCCAGCGCCGCGGTCCCCGGCCGTCGCGGGGTCCGTGGTGCGCGGCCGGCAGCAGACGGCGTCCTTCCAGAATGCGTCGGAAGAGCGGATGCGCGGTGGCGGAGACGCGCAACGAGTCGGTCGCGGCGGCGACGTCGCCCCACGAGTGCTGATGGAGCGCCAGTGCGTAGAAGGCCAGCGGCGTCCAGGGCACGGTCTCGGACAGCCGCTGGAGGACCGCCCGGACCCCGTTTCGATCTCCCTGCTGGCCCAGGAACCACGCGGTCCAGAGGCTCCTCTCCGGCTCGTCGGCCGAGGCGGCCGGCCCCTCGCGGTTCCAGATCGCCGGATCGAGCGATCCGTCCCTTTGGCGAAGGGCAACCAGCCGGCTGAAGCGGGCCCGCGCATAGCCCGGGTTCACGGCCAGAGCGGCTTCGAACTCCTCCAGCGCCGGGGCCGGTTCCTCGCGCGCCAGATATAACAGGCCGAGCAGATGCCTTTGATCGGCAAAGGTCGGATGCAGCCGGCGTTCGTCTTCCAGGATGCGCGCCGCCTCCAGCCACGGATCGAGGACCAGGACCATCCGTTGCGTCGTCTCCCGTGAACTCATGTGCCGGCGCTCCTCCTCGGTTTCCGACCTGTGCAACCACGTCCCGCGCCGGTCCTCGGGCCAAGGACCGGACCCGCCTGCGTCCCTGGCCGAAGGGCCTCGTCCCGCCTCAATCCCTGAGCTGAAAAACCACGTCCCGGACTTCGGGGATTTCGGCGATCTCGCGCCGAATCCGGCTCAACCATGGATCGGGCCCGCGGGCATCGGCCGGGGATCGGTCCTCCGCGCCCCCGGGCGCCGTTCCCTGTCCCCGCCAGCCGCCGGTCGTGCGCAAGGTCCCCCCGATGTAGACCACTCCGTTGGTCGTCCCGACCGTCACCGAACGCAAGTCCACCCAACGTCGAGCCAGCAGTATCCGAACTCTCGCCTGGATCTTCGAATCGATGCCCATGTCCATGCCGGTTCCCTCCGCGCAGACGCGTTTCAAGCGCCATGCCAGGAGGCGGGCGAAGCGGGGCTTTGCGCAGAAGGTCGCAGGTCAGCGATAACGCGATGAGGGGCAATCCGTTCCGGGAGACCCTGTCACGGGTGGAGCGGGACGCGATCCGATCGGGAGGGACCGCAGGAAGGCAAGGGATCCAAATTCTGGCCGGAGGAGTTTCCGGCCGGTCACTTCACGGCCGATCCGGACGGGGACGCGGGCTGCTCCAACTGCCGGAAGAGACTCCTGCTGCCAGTCATTGCACGGCCGATCCGGACCCGGGGACCGGCTGCTCCGTCCGCCGGAGAAGCATGAGCGTGATGTCGTCGCCCGGCGGCTCCCCCTGCAGAAACGCCGCCAGGTCGTTCCGGACCCCGGCTGCGATCTCGCACAACGGAAGCCCCAGCCGCTCGGTGACGGCTCGTTCCAGCCGTTCATCGCCGAAGCATTCCTCGCCGCGTTGCGCCTCCGGAATTCCGTCGGACACGACACAGAGCAGGGCGCCCGGCGGCAGGTCGATCGCGTCCGCCTCGAAGGGAATGCCTTCCAGAAGTCCGATGGGGGGACCGGTGGATGCGAGGGGCCGCACCTCGCCGCCCGGAAGGCAAAGAAGCGGAAGCACGTGTCCGGCGTTGACGTATTCCAGCCGGTGATTCGAGGGATCGAGTCGCGCCAGGAAGAGCGTGGCGAAGCGCACCGAGTCCGTCGCGCGCAGCATCTGGCGGTTCATCCGTTCCGCCAGCGGCACGAGAGGCAGTCCGTCTTCCGACAGGAGGCGCAGGCCCGCCAGGATGTTCGCCATCAGGAGCGCAGCGCCCATCCCCTTGCCGCAAACGTCTCCGACCAGGAGCAGAAGGCGGCCGTCCTCCAGGCGAAGAGCGTCGTAGAGATCTCCGCCCACCATCCGGCAAGGCGTCTGGAAGGCGTGAAGCTCATAGCCCGGCTCGACCGGAAGCGTGGAAGGAAGCAGGCCCTGCTGGATCCGCGAGGCGGTTTCCATTTCCTGCTCCAGCCGCTCCATCTCCTGCTGCGCTTCGAGGAGCCGCGTGGTCGTGATCTTGACCGCGACCAGGCCGGCGAGCAGGGTCAGCACCCGAAGCTGATCCTGGTCGTAGACGACCCGGGGATCCGCGGAATCGGCGTAGATCAGGCCGATGACGTTCTCCGCGTCGACGAGCGGCGCCACCAGCGCGGCCCGCACGTCCTGGGCGATGATGCTCTCGCGCGAGCCGAACCGCGCGTCGGTGCGGGCGTCGACGATCAGGAGCGACTCCCGCCCCTGAAGCGCCGTGTCCAGAAGCGCGCGACTGAGCAGGATGCGCTCGCCCGGCGGCACGGGCGGCCGGGCCGCGCGCACGACCGGAGGCGACCCTTCCGCTTCCGACAGGAGGATGAGGATGCGGCGGGCGTCGACCACGCGGCCGATCAGATCGAGCACGGTCTCGAACAGGTCCGGCAGGGGCTGATGGCCCATGAGAAGCCGGCCGGCGTCGGCCACGGTCCGGAGGAGCTTCGGCTCGCGCCAGGTTCCGCCCGGTTCGCTCGCGGTCGCCGCATCCAGGCGGTAGAAGGTGCTCAGCCCCTCTTCGTCGGACAGGAGGTTCTCCGTCGGACCCGCGTCGCGCACCCGGAATCCCCGGGCGGCTTCTTCCTTCGCCTGACCGCGGTGGCGGCCGAACGAGCGGAGCAGATCGGCCGGCCCTCCGCGCGCGCCGGGTTCGGCCGACGGTGCCGCGCGCCGGAACACCAGCGCCACCTTGCCGAATCGGATCCGATCCCCTTCCTCGAGGACGGCGGGATCCGTGAGGCGGCTTTCATTGACCCAGGTTCCGTTGCGGCTTCCAAGATCCCGGATGGTGGCGACTTCGCCCTGTACCTCGATCTCCGCATGCCGATGGGAAACGGTCGCGTCGTTCAGGACGAGCGCATTCTTCGGATCGCGGCCGATGACGTGGACTCCGGGAACCAGGGCCCAGCGGACGGAGATGCCGCCGGCATCGCCTTCGAGGATCATGCGGATCCCCCCATGTGGATCACGAGACGCCAGCCCGCATGATTCGTGATCGCCCGTCGCGAGGCACCGCGGGCTAGAACCGGACCGAGGCGGAGATGCGATGCGTCGCGTCCAGGTCCGGATTCGAGAGGTACGCGTAATCGGCGCCGAGCGCGCGATAGCGGAGGCCGGCTCCGGCCGTCAGGTTGCCGCCGTCGGAGCCGATGCGAAGCGCGACCGCGTGCGCGAACCAGTACTCGAGCCCGCCCTCGACGTCGGCGCCCCAAAGACCGCCCGACACCTGGCTGGCGGTGTCTTCCCCTTCGAAGCTGTTGTCGAGGGCGATGGCCGCGGTCACCGATCCGTGGATCGCCGCCAGCTCGCGGGAATAGGCGAAACCGAAGCTGAGACTCGGCGCGACCGACTCCCGCTCGCCGGTGTTCCAGGAGATCTGCGTCGTGGTGGCGTCCGCCAGCCGGGCTCCGAGCGTCCATCCGGTCAGGAGATGAAGCTGCGCCCCGAGATCCAGGCCCATTCCGAAGCTGCTGTTCCCGAGCAGACCCTGGCGGATCATCTTGACGTTCCCGCCCAGCGAGAACCGGTCCGAAATCGCCCGCGCATAGGAGAGCAACAGCCCGTACTCGGTGTCACTGTCCGTGCGGAACTGATCGGTCAGGATCGGCTCCCCCGGATCCCATTGCCCGTTTCCGTTCAGATCCTGGTAGGCGTCCTTCGTGACCTGGATGTCGTCCACCGAAAAGCGGATCAGGCCGATGCCGACCGCCGAGCGGCGTTCGCCCGAGAGAGGCTGGACGTACCCGATGTAGTCGTGGGTGGCCAGGCTGCCGAACTGCTCGGCGTGCATGAACATCAATTCGGCCTGGGTCAGGTTGGCCAATCCGGCGGGATTCCAGTAGGCGGCCGAAGCGTCGTCCGAAATGGCGACGAAGCTGCCGCCCATCCCGAGGGCCCGGGCGCCGACTCCGAGCTTGAGAAACTCCGCGGCGTACTTGGTGGCGCCGGCCGGCGCCGCCAGGAAGACCGCCAGAGCCAGGCCGAGCGCCCAGCCTGCCATGAGCTTTCGCCCGGCGAACGGTCCGCGGCGCCCGGAAACGAGCGGGGTCGACGGCGATCCAGTCTTGGTGGACACAGGATCCTCCCTCCGGAGACGATCGATCGGCCATTCGCGGCCTCGGGGCCCGACTCCGCCCGGATCGTATAGATCCGGCCCCGGCGAGGTCAATGCCATTGGCCGCGCGCCATGCCGGCAGGAGCCCTCAGGCTCATTGCCATTGGCCGCGCCAAGCCGGCGGCAGCCCTCGGGTCCGTTGCCGTTGGCGTCGCCACGCCGGCCGGAGCCCTCAGGCCCCGCCTTCGCCCGCCAGATGCCGGCGCTTCCGCTCTTCGGCCTCGCGTTCCGCGGCTTCGACAACCTCGCGTGGCGCGAGAGCGTCAACCGCCGGATCGAACAGGGTCCCTTCCGGCGGATCCCCCGCTCGATAGGACGCCCCGTCCGGCGTGCGCCGGAGCCATCCGGCGTCGACCAGCTCGCGACGCAGGCTGGCGTGATCCATCTCGACGAAGCGGGCGACGTCCGTCTTCCAGGACTTCAGGGCGTCGTTCAGCTCGCGCTCAGTGTAGGAGCGGGACGGTTCCAGCGTCAGGAGGATCGACTTGAAGAGGATGTCCCGGTGCTGGCGCTTGCCCGGCAGTCCCGGCGCGCCGCGGCGCAGGCAGACCGAGGCCAGCCCGCGCTTGAATTCCTCGACTCCGATGATCTCGGGCGGCATGGCGCTCCTCCGGTGGAATCGGAAGCTCGCGACCTGGATCCCAAATGCCCGAGCGGGCCGGTCGGCCACAAAGGACCCTGCAGAGGATCTAGCGGCCCTCCGCCGTCGAGTCGAAGCCTCCATAGACCAGATCGTACCAGCTCACGTAGCCTTCGATGTGCTCCTTGACGTCCTCGGTCAGCTCGGGGAAGCACGCGGCCATCCGGTAGTGCTTCTGACCGGGAGCCGGCTTCTCGCACCGGACGACCACGGCGGTCGTGTCAAGCGTTCGCGGCGGATGCTCGGCGTAGGGCGGGAACTGGAACGTGATCCCGAGAAGGGTCATCGGCTCGATCGGCCGCGTCGACTTGCAGAAGAAACCGCCGGCGCTGAAGTTCAACACCGTGAGCTTGATGGCGTCCTCGGGGCGATCTCCCTCGAGGATCGCCTCCATGTGGATCTTGGCCCGCCCGTGGCGCCGCCGCTCTCGAATGCCCGATCCTCCCCGCATGTTGCCCTCCTCCGGTTTCCTGGGGAATTCCCCTCCGAACGATCGGCGCGTCCGCGGCTGGCTTGAGCCCTTTTTTCGGCCCCTCCGGAATCACGTTCCCGCCGACCGCCGGATAGTGGCCCAGGCGCCCGCCGGAGTCCAGCGTCGCGCGGGCGCAGTCCGGATGCGGACGGACGCCAGGCAGGGCTCTCGCACCTGCTGCCGGAACGCAAGCGTTCCATGCGGTCCGAGGGCGCTCGACCGCGCCCGTGTCGCGAGCAGGAAGCCGTTGTTCACCGGCGCTTCTTCTTCCGCCTTCCACCACCGGCTCCTGATCGGCTGCTGCGCAGCGCGCCCTTCCCCGTCCGCCGCCCCGGTGGATTCCTGCGGCGACCTGAAGATCCCGGGCGCCGCGGTGGATCCCCCTGGCTCCGCCCCGACGGCCCGTTCGGCCACCCCGACGATCGCCCCGGCCGCGCCCGTTGCCCGGCTGATGCTTCCGCCGCCGATCCCTCCGGCCGCGCCTCTGACCGCGTTCCGTGCGCCGGCAGGGCCCGCCGATTTCCACCACGCCCGCGCGGCTCCTCGCCGCCGTCGCGGAGCTCGCGCTCTTGGGACGCCTTCGGCGATCGCCCTCTCCGGCCCTCCTCCTTGAACAACGTGAACTCGATCCGCCGCGCGCGGAGGTCGGCGCGCGCCACCTGCACCTTGACCGCGTCGCCGGGGCGCACCTCGAGGCCCGACCGGTCCTCGATCCAGGCCAGTCGTTCCGGCTCGAAACGCACGCCGGGCGGCAGCTCCTGGCGCGGGATGAATCCCTCGATGGGCAGCTCGTCCAGCTCGACGAAGCAACCGGCGTTCGCGAGGCCGGTGATGTGCCCCTCCAGGACCTCGCCCAGATGGCGCTCCATGAACCGGACCGCCTTCAACCGGATCATCTCGCGGGACGCCTCCTCCGCGTTGATTTCGGTGCGGGAAGAGGACAAACCCAAGGCGTGCGCCTGATCCCAGCGCGCGGTCGAATTCCGGCCGTCGATCATCTCCTTGATCCGGCGGTGATTGAACAGGTCGGGATAGCGCCGGATCGGCGAGGTGAAGTGGCAGTAGCCGTGGATCCCCAGCCCGAAATGGCCGATGTCGATCGGCGCGTAGAGGGCCTTCTTCAGGGACCGCAGGAAGAACCGGCGCAGGACGTTACCCAGCGGCGTGCGCGGGATCGACCCGATCCACCGGCGGAGCCGCGGAATCGAGGCCAGATCCGCTGGCGAGGCGCCGGGCATCAGGGTGAAGACCGCGTCCTCGAACCGCGCCAGAGCCTCCGGGTCCGGCTCGCCGTGCACGCGGAACAGGAACGGAACGCCGCGATCGAGAGCCCACTCACCGGCCGCCCGGTTGGCGGCGATCATGAACTCCTCGATCAGACGGTTCGACTCGAAGGTCTCGTGCCGGTAGACGCGGACCGGCACGCCGTCGGGTCCGAGGCTCATTTCCGTCTCCGGAACGTCGAGGTCGAAGCCGCCTTCCTCAAACCGGCGCGCCCGCAGCTTGCCCGCCAGCCCGGCCATCGCATGGAGACTGCCGGCCAGCTCCGGCTCCGCGGTCTCCCGGCCGTCGAGGATGTCCTGGGCCTGGCGGTAGTGAAGCCGGGCGCGGCTTCGCATCCAACCGCGCGCGAATCGAAAGCTCTTTCTCTGCCCGCCGGAGTCGAACCGCATCACGGCCGAGAGCACCCGCTTGTCGGATTCCGGAGAAAGGCTCGCGGCGACGCTCGAGAGGGAATCGGGCAGCATGGGCAGGACGGAGCCCGGAAAGTAGACGCTGGTGCCGCGGAGAGCCGCTTCGCGATCGAGCGTTCCCCCTTCGAGCACATAGGAGGAGACGTCGGCGATGTGGACCGTCAGCTCATAGCCGCCGCCGTCGATCCTTCGGATCGCGATCGCGTCGTCGAAGTCCTTCGCGTCGATCGGGTCGATGGTGAGGACGAACTGCCCTCGGAAATCCTCGCGGAGGGCGTCCTCGGCGTCCTGTCCGGCTGCGGCGCGCGCTTCCGCCTCGGCCAGCGCCTCATCGGAATGGCGCGGAGAGAGTCCGAACTCGCTGGCGATCACGATCGGATCGAGCCGCGCGTCGTCCTCGTCGCCGAGACATTCCAGGTAGACCGCCATGGGCGTGCGTTCGCGGTCGGGCCGGTTCTCCACGCGAAAGAGGATCTTCTCGCCTGATGCCGCCGAAGCCGGGCCCAGCCGGAGCCGCAGGCGTTCGGGAAGCAGCGGGCTGTCGGGGCGGACGAACCAGGTGCGAGCGACGCGGAAGACGTTCCCGGTGAAGAAGGGAGTCGGGCGTTCGAGGATCTCTTCGACCTGCGCTTCCGGACGGAAGTCATGCGGTGTCCGATAGACCACGACGGCGCGGACGCGATCTCCGTGGATGGCGCCGTTCAGGCCGGCCGCCGCGATGAACAGGTCCTCTCGGCCGTCGTCGTCGAGGATGAGAAAAGCGAATCCCGAGCGCGTGCCCCGCACGCGTCCGGTCACGATCATCTCTCCCCGGGAGATCCTCATGGCGATTCCTGCGGACACCAAAAGCCCCGGGTCGGTTCACCCACCCGAGGCTTCGGCTGTGACGTCACTCCATGGCGGGTCGCGACGACCCGCCTGCTTCCCGATCGGCTTTCGAGGCGCCTACTTCTGCCAGATCCGCTTCTTGTGCCGGTTCTTCCGGAGGCGCTTCTTGCGCTTGTGCGTGGCGATCTTCTTCCGCTTGCGCTTCTTCCCACAACCCATGGACTCCAGCCCTTTCCCCTCTCCGTCGAACCCTGCCGGAAACCCGGATCTACCGATTCCCCATGGCGGGCTTCGTGGCTTGCGCCAGTCGAAGCTTCAGACCTTTCGAGCCGCGGAACGAGGGCGTCAGACGGGACGGCACCCGCACGGCGGCTCCGGACCCGGGAATCCGCGCCATTCTCCCCGCCCTCCTTCGGACCTGGAAGGTACCGAAGGTTCGGAGCGCCACGGACTCCCCTTCTGTCAAAGCGCGCTCCACCGTGAGCACGAACGCGTTCACGAAGGCGCGCGCCTGTTCGGGCTGCATGCCCCGAGCCTGCGCCAGCTCTCTTACCAGCTCTCGTTTCGTCATGACCGGCCTGCTGCTCCCGGCTGCATATTTCCGCCGATCCCCTGAGCGAATCTCCGTGGGGGTGCGGCCGCCGATGAGAACCGAAACAACCATGGCAGTCTAGACAAGCCTTCGGAAGGCTGTCAATGCGGAACCTCCGCCAAACCGCCGCCGGTTCGAGGCGGATCGGTCAGAGGATGCAACGAGGGGCCGGCGCGGCCGTTTCGGTGCCGGCACCGCCCCCCGGCCCGCGCCGTCATCGATATTCCAGGCGCGGTCCGGAGGGAATGAGGGCCCCGGCCAGGTGACCACCCAGGCGCCGCAAAAGCTCATAGAGTCGGGGCTCCATCGTGCGTTTCGAGAGGGTGGGCGTTTCCGGCGAAAGCCCCGCCATCACGGCCGCGATCCGGACCGCGTCCTCCTGGTATCCCAGGGTGTCGGCCAGCCCCGCCTCCCTCGCCTGCCGTCCGGAGAGAATCCGCCCGTCCGCGAGCTCGCGGACTTTCTGCAGCGGGAGCTTGCGCCCTTCGGCCACCGCCTCGGTGAACTGGTCGTAGACGTCGCCGACGATTCCCTGGAGCATCGCCCGCTCATCCTCGGTCAGAGCGCGCCACCACCCGCCGAAATCCTTTTTGGGGCCGCTCTTCACGACCTCGACCTGCACGCCGATCTTCTTCATGAGTTCGCTTGCGTCGGTGAAGCTGAAGATGACGCCGATCGAACCGGTCAAGGTGCCCGGCTCGGCCACGATCTTCTGGGCGGCGCAGGCCAGGTAGTAGCCGCCGGAAGCCGCCAGCGATCCGAGCGAAGCCACCACCGGGTGCCCGGTCTTCTCGTGGAATTGACGGAGGGCGTGAAACATCTCCTGGGTCGCGGCGACGCCGCCGCCCGGGCTGTCGATGCGCACCACGAGCGCGGACACGCGGGGGTCCTCTTCCAGACGCTTCAATTCATCGAGGAACTCCGCGGAATCCTGGATCTCCCCATCCACCTCGATCAGGCCGACGCGATGCCCGAGCGCAAGCGTGGGCGCGCCGCCGCCCCCGCCGCCCAACAGGCCGGCGACCAGGAGCAACGCCAAGAGGACGCCGCCCAGCACGACCAGAAGGATGCACCCGCCCCTCCATCCGGAGCGCGCCTGTGGAGGTGACGGCGAAGGTGGACGGAAAGGTGGAGGCGGTGGTGAAGGCGAAGGTGGAGGTGACGGTGGACCTGAAGGTGACGGTGAACGCGGGGGTGGAGGCGGTGGCGGCGGAATCGGCGGAGGCGGCGGCATGGACGGATCCGGCATGGGCGTCTCAGGCATGGTACCCCTCCGGAGCCCCTGCTCGCAGCCGGTCCATCCGGCTCTCATCGACGATTCCGAGCACGGCCGCGTCGACCGGGCAGAAGGGATCGTCCAGCGCGTGCGCGGCCTCGCGGCTGCGCACGAAGAAGACGCGCGTGCCCCGCCCGGCCTGCGTCACGTCCACCGCGGCCAGCGGCGATCCCGCCCGCCGGCCGTCCTCGTCGATCGGTTCGATCCACACGATCTTCCGGCCCCGCAGAGACTCGACCGCCCGGGTCGCAACGACGGTGCCCAAAATCCTCGCCTCTTCCAAGTCGCCTGCTCCCGGTGTCGGCCTTGTCGGCCCTTCGGTGTTCTTCGAGCCGCCCGCTCCCGGACCTGTTCGCTCGCAGGCCGGAGCTGGGGGCAGCGGGATCCGGAGCGCCCTCCGGCTCAAAGGATCTCGGTTCCCTCGACGAAACCCCAGCTCGCCGCCAGCACCCGGCGCGCCACGGAGGCTTCAGGCCGCGCGAGCAAAGTCGCGCCGACCCAGCGCCCATGGCTTCTCGCCCGCGCCTCGACGATTTCCAGCGCGGCCTCGACCATATCCTGTCTTCCTTCGAAAATCCCGAAGGCTTTTCCGGCGATTCCGCGGGTCAGATGAATCTGCAGCAGGCGGACCGCCGCGCCTTTGAGGCTGCCGTCGGCGCCGTCGAGAACGGCGGCCGCGGAAGCGGTTTCAAAGAGACCGAGGGAATCGACCGGGCCCTCGCGCGGCCCGGAGCGCAGGGCGTCGAGCACTCCCGGCGCCACCTCGGGAAGGAAAAGGCGGTCGTGCGCCGGACCGGCGATCTCCAGGCCGCGCAGGTAGGAGGATTCCACCTCGCCGACCGGCCCGCCGACCACGATGAGAAAGCGCCCGGGGGGAATCGGATCGGCCGCCAGGATCTCGATCCGGGCCATCTTGGCCATCTCGTCGATCGTCGCGATTCCGCGATGGATGGTCTCGCACTCGAGCACGGCGATGGATTCCGGAGCCGATCCTCTTCCCCGATCCGCCGCGTTCGCCACCTCGTCCCCCTTACCCGCCGGCTAGACGATCCGGAAGGAACCGACCAGCGTGCAGCGCCGCAATCGGCAGAAGTTCCGGGCCGTGGTCAGACCTTCTCCGGTCGCGCCGGCGATCGTGAAGGAGGTGTACCCTTCGCCGCCCAGGCCCAGACCGGCGTAGGACGGGCCGTTCTTCACGAAGATCGACGTGTCGACACGCCGGGCCATCCGGCTGAGCCGGACGACGTCCCGGCTGTGCATCGTCGCCGTATGGCGGTTCCCCCGTTCCGCCGCGACGGCGAGGTCCATCGCCTCCTCCGCCGATTTCGTCCGCACCAGCGGCAGCACCGGCAGGAGTTGCTCCGTCCAGACGAGAGGGTGATCCGGCGGCACCTCCGCCAGGACCAGGCGCACGTCGGATCCGGCGCGAACGCCGATGGCTTCGAGGATCCGGCCGGCGTCCTGACCGACCCATTCCTTCCGCACCTGGCTCTCCCGCTCGCGATCGGCCAGGATGAGGCCCGAGAGGCGCTCGATCTGCGCGCCGCGGATTTCGTGGGCGCCATGAGCCGCCATCGCGGCCTTCAGCCGATCGGCCACCGCCGCGACCACGAACACTTCCTTTTCGTCGGTGCAGACGATGTTGTTGTCGAGGGATGCGCCGGCCACGATGTCCCTCCCCGCCTCGTCCAGATCCGCGGTCTCATCCACGACCACCGGCGGGTTGCCCGGCCCCGCGCCGATGACGCGCTTGCCGGAGCGGAGCGCCTCGCGCACGACGCCCGGCCCGCCGGTCACGACGAGAAGACGGATGGCGGCATGGCGCATCAGCTCCTGCGCGCGCTCGATGGTCGGATCGAGAAGCGCAGAGAGCAAAGGCGACGGGCCCCCGGCGGCGGCGATCGCGCGATTCAGGGCCGCGATCATGTGCGCGGACACGCCGCGAGCCAGCGGATGGGGACAGAAGACGGCGGCGTTGCCGGCGGCCACCATCCCGATGGCGTTGCAGATGATCGTCTCCGTCGGATTGGTGCAGGGCGTGATCACTCCGAGCACGCCCCAGGGCGCAAGCTCCTGAAGGGTGAGCCCGTGGTCGCCGGAGACAGCCCAGGCTTCCAGGATCTCGATCCCCGGAGTCTTCTCCGTGACGAGCAGGTTCTTCCGCACCTTGTCGTCGGCGCGGCCGAGGCGCGTCTCGGCCACGGCGAGACGGGAGACCTCGGCGATTTCGGCCCGCGCCGCGGCGCGCATGGCGGAGATGATCTCGCGCCGTTTCTCGAGCGGGATCTCCTGGAATTCGCGGAAGGCGCGGCCGGCCGCTTCGCACGCGGCGTCGAGCTCATGGAACAGGCCGGGACCCTCCGGATTCGGCGGCTCGGCCGGCGGCGGCGCGTTCAACCGCTGAAGCACTTCCTGGATGATCGACTCCAGAAGCGCCGGGTCGAGCGGAGGGGTGGTTCCGTGCATCGATCACCCCTTGCGGAAGACGGAGGTTCCGCCGACTTCCAGCTCGTCGACGATCGCCATGATCACCGCGTCCACCGGCCGGTCGCGCGTGATCTCGGTCAGCCGCGCGGAGCTGCCGACGGCGTAAAGCACGACCTCGCCGGCTCCGGCGCTGACCGCGTCCGCGGCCACGACCTGGCGCCCGGTCGGGGCGAGCCCTTCGCCCAGTTCGTCGACCAGGAGAAATCGGATCCCGGCCAGGTTCGGATCCTTACGGGTCGCGACCACGGTGCCGGCGACCCTGCCCAGCAGCATCGGGCTCTCCCGCTCAGGCTTTGCGCGGAGCGCCGGCCTTGGAGGCGGTCACCGGCAGGTTCTCGTCGACCCCCGGATGCGGCCTCGGGATCACATGCACGCTGATGACCTCGCCCACCTTGCCAGCGGCGAGGCTGCCCGCCTCGGTCGCGGCTCGCACTGCGGCGACGTCTCCTCGGACCACCGCCGTGACGTATCCTCCGCCGATCTTCTCGTAGCCGACCAGGGTGACCCGGGCGGCCTTGAGCATGGCGTCGGCCGCTTCGACCATGGCCACGAACCCGCGGGTTTCGATCAGGCCCAGAGCTTCTTCCATCGCGCGCCCTCCGTCCCTCGTTCCATGGGGATGCCGTGTCTCGCGGCAGGACCGTAACAGACCGCGGTGGTTCGCGAAAGCGGCAATCCGCGAGGGGCCCGCCCGGTGCCGGGGACTGTCCGGGTGGTGCAGAGGCCGCTTTGGGTTCCGCGAGGCGATGGCTGGACATCCCGCGGCACGTTGGCCGGGTGACGGCGATCATCCGGGCGGCGCAGAAGCCGCAAACGTGAGGATCCCCCGCGTGGTGGGCGGCGCGAACGCGACCTCAACCTTTTGTTTCCGGTTGCCAGGTTTGCGCGGAGCGCGCCGGCATCCCATCCTGCAGGGGATCCCGGTTCTTTCGGCCGCGGCCTCGCCGCGGTTTCTTGGATGATACGCGCAATCGCCGTACCGATATATGGAATTTCTGAAATTGTCCGTGTGAGCGGAAAGTCTCCGCATCGTTTCCGGCACCCGAACTTGTTACGGTTTCAGACATTAGCGGACGTTGCTCCCGGACTACGAGAGCCCGCCGAGCTGCCTCGCGGGCCGACCCGGGGACGCGCAGGGGATCGCAAACCGGGTCGTTGCTCCCAGCTTTTGGGTGAATCAACCCGATTCGTCTCCGGAATCTGATACCCGGCCAGCCAAGACGTGACCAGAATCAAGCGGACCACACTGCGATGGGCGAAAGGTCGGCCCGGTCGGAGTCGCCTTCGGACGAGGCGCGAAACAAACGGGCCCGGCCAGCGGCTCGTAGAGCGCCGGCCGGGCCGATCCGATGCTGAAGCCGATCGGTCAGTTCCCGATCGTGATCGTCTTGCGCAGGATCATGTCGCCGCCGTATCCCGGATCCCTGTCCCGAACCTGCACGATCACCTGCCCGTCGGCCGCCGGCGCCACGTACTTGAGGCCGCCTGCGATCCCGTAGCCGTCGGTCACGCCCGTGGTGTCGACCGTACCCCCCGTCGCGCTGATGGAGAGCCGATGACCGCCCAGGCGATTGCCGAAGGCGTCCTCGACCAGGACCATGAAGAAGGTCAAGGAAGAGGGCGGGACGTTTCCAAGGTCGAAGCTCGAGTTCGTTCCGGAGGCCGCGCCGGTCAACAAACGGACGTGAACGGTGGCGGTGGCCCCGCCGAGTCCCGCGGTGGCCGTGATGATGTCGGTGCCGCCGATGCCGTCGTCGGGGATGGTGTAGGAGTAGTCCTGGGTGAGCGGCATCGCCGTGTAGGTCGCCTTCGAGATGCTGGCGTTGCAGCCGTCGACCGTGGTCGTCTGGCCGGAAACCTGCCCGTAAAGCGCCGCATAGTCGACCTCGGTTCCCTTGTGCATGAAGAGGCCGTTGCCGTCCAGCACGCTGACTTCGAGCGGCATCGTCGACTTGCCGTCGGCCGGCATCGAAACCAACCCCACCGGAACCACGAACTGCGCGGAGGCCGAAAGTCCCGAAGCGATGAAGCTGCTCTGCGCGACGAGCGCTCCTCCGTTCGTCTCGGCCAGGATGGTCACGATGCCGCACGGACCGGTGCTGAGCCAGGTGGCGGTGGCCACCCCCTTCCGGAACAGGGACGTGCCCTGGCCGTCCTCACCGACGACCATGCCGGTCGGGCTGCACGAAACGTGGACCGCCGTGCTGTCCCGGACCGGATTGTGATAGACGTCCCAGGCCAGGATCGCGACGCCGTTCTTCACACCCACGATGTTGCACGCGGTCACGTTGCAGGAATCGACTCCGACCGCCAGACTGGCCGGAGGACCGGCGGCGATGCCGACGCGCGCGCTCGACGTGACGGGAGTGGTCCCGCCCGCCTGCGCTTCGATCAGGACCGTTCCGGCCTTGGTGCCGCTCATGAGGTACACCTGGGCGCCGCCCATGGCGTCGGTATAGGCGGTCACGGTATCGCACTGGCAGCTCGTGAAGTGCTCTCCGCCGCCCGGCCCGCTGTCGATCCGGAACACGATGGGCAGTCCGGCCCCGACGGCGTTCTGCGAGCAATCAAAACCCTGCACCTGGACCGCGGTCTGTTCATGGCCCCCGGTGCCCGCGACGGCGATTTCCGGATCGGCCGTGCGGAGCGTCAGCCGGCAGAGCTGCTGCGAGGACGGCGTCGTGAGCACGATGGAGGCCTGCTGCGAGAGGCCGTCGATCTGCGCGTGGATCCAGGTCGTTCCCGCCGCCAGTCCGGCCTTGTAGGTGAAGCTCCCGTGGCCGTCGGCTCCGGTCACGACCGAGGGATCGATCGTGCCGGCATCGACCGTCAGCGTCACGATCTTTCCGGCCAGCGGATTCCCGCCCGGATCAGTGACGCCCACGATGCCGGTCGTCGCGCTCACCCCGTCCGCCGGAAGGCTCGCCGCCCCGAGCGACAGCGTCAGGTTTCCCGCGGGGGGCAGCGCCAGGAGCGTCACGACCGCGTTGGTCGCCCCTGCCGGCGTGGTCACGTGGATCGTCACCGGGCCGGGAGTCAGGCCGGCGCGGTAGGCGACCGTGGCCACGCCGTCCGGTCCGGTCACCGCCGTGGAGGCGATCGCGCCGATCGCGTCCCAGATCCCGTTGCGGTTCAGATCCTGGAAGGTATCGACGCCCGGCGTGAAGTACCCGTTTCCGTCGAGGTCCGTGAACGGCTCGCCGGCCGCGAACCGGACCAGGATTCCCTGAACCGACGCGCCCGAACCGTCCACGATCCTGACCGCCACGTTGGTCTCTGAAGTTCCATCAGCCAGAAGCTGGTTCGTCTGGGTGCTGACCGTCACCTGAGGCGTCAGAGCCACCGGAGCGTCGGTCGTGACCCCGTCGACCGCCGCGTGCACCCAGAACGCTCCCGTCGTGCGGCCGGCCACGTAGGTGAACGCGGCCCGCCCGTCGGCTCCGGTGACGGAGACCGAATCGATGGTCCCTTCCGCCGTCCAGAGCCCGTCGCCGTTGGCGTCGTCCAACAGCACGTCGACGCCGGGGGTGAAACGGCCGTCGCCGTCCCGGTCATCGAACCGCTCGCCGGCGCAGAGCCGAACCCGCTTGCCGGCGCGGGGATTGCCGTTCACGTCGGTGACGGTCACGGTGCCGGCCGTCGAGGTGGCTCCATCGGCCGGCAGGCTGCCGGCCGCAAGGCTCACGGCGAGCGAGCTGGCGGGCGGCGTCGTCACGAGCAGGATCGGCGCCTGGGCCGAGCCTCCGGTCGCCGTGGCCCGGATCGTGGCCGGACCGGCCGTCAGCCCGGCCTGATAGGCGACCGTGGCCGTGCCGTCGCTGCTCGTGGTCGCGACCGAGCTGATCGTGCCGATCGCGTCCCACTTTCCGTTGTGGTTGTCGTCCTGGAAGGTGTCGACGCCGGGCGTGTAGTAGCCAT
Source organism: Candidatus Eiseniibacteriota bacterium (assembly GCA_963833505.1). Classification (GTDB taxonomy): domain Bacteria; phylum Eisenbacteria; class RBG-16-71-46; order CAIMUX01; family CAIMUX01; genus CAWHYG01. The sequence continues at coordinate 685,843 of CAWHYG010000007.1, forward strand.
CCCCGTTCACGTCGGTGAAGGGCTCGCCCGCGACGAACTTCACCAGCACTCCGCCGACCGGCGCCCCCGACCAGTCCTTGATCTTGACGGTGACCGGCCCCTGGGACACGCCGTCCGCGAGGATCTCGTGGAACTGCGGCGTCAGCGTGACCTGAAGCTGGAGCGTGTGCTGCTGGAGGATGACCTCCTTGGACCCGCCGCCGCCCGTGATGCGGAGATAGACCGGCCCCACCGTGGTGCCGGCGCGATAGACGAAAGTGGCGACGCCTTGCCCGTCCGTGATCACGGAGTCAGGGGCCGAGCCTTCCGATTCCCACAGGCCGTCTCCGTTCCGATCTCCGGTCGGGTCGACCTGATCGCTGCCGTCGAACCTCCCGTCGCCGTTCACGTCGATGAAGCGGTCTCCCGCAGCCAGCACGAGCTTGAGCGCGGCAACGGGCGTGCGAGACGTCCCTCGGACCGCCCGGACCGTCACCACGAGCTGGGTGAGTCCGTCCGCAGGAATGCTGGTGACGCTGTCGGCGGTCGAGCAGATCAGGCTGATCCCGCTGCCGCTGCTCGATCCACCGCTGCCGTTGGTGACGTGCAGGACCGCGTACTTGATCGAGCTGGACGCGGTCACCTTGAGGGTGACCTGGCCCGTGTCGGAGTCGCTGGCGCGGAAGACCGTCCGGGCCCATCCTTCTACGTCGGTCAGGCATTCCGCCTTCGAGAACGTCCCGCCGGTCTGCTCCAGCATGCGTCCGAAGGTCACCTGGAGTCCCTGGACCGGTGTCCCCGGATCCGCGCCCTCCACCACACAAGCGCCGATCGAGACGGAATCCCCCGGCGCGAGCACGGTCTTGTCCACCTGCAAGACGGAGATGCGCGCTTCAGAGGTGGCAGCCGGCTGCACCGGCTTTTCCTTCTGGCAGCCGCCCGCGAAAGCCAAGAACACACCGAGAACGACAGGGACCCAGCGCCGAAGCCGCCCTACCGATGCCACGGCAGACCTCCCGGGGTTGGCCGAACCTCGAAAGAACCTTGAAACGTCGGTTCAACCCCTTGAATTCCAACAAGCTCTAGAAATGCGTCGCGATGGCGGCCGGCTGCGGAGGCCGGCAGTGCCCCGTCTTGTTTTCGTCAGGAATTCACTGGCTCTGTAGGGCAAACGAGGCTGCTGGGCTGAGACCGACCCTGCGAGAGGGCGGCGGGGCGCCGGACTTTGCGAGACCGGCGCGGCTGCGGGGTCGGCCGAAGAGTCGGTCGGGGCCCATCCGACCCGACGGCGCGCTCTGGAGTCAACCCATGCGACTTCGGCCCAGTGGCGCTTGCTGAAACCGGGAGGACGAGGACTGGACTGCGCGCACGCCGTGAGGCGCGGCGATCAGACGGCTGTCTTTCGGACCATCGTAGCCTGAGCCCCCTTGGGGCCCGCCGTGACTTCGAACTCGACCGTCTGGCCTTCCTTCAGGGTGCGGAAACCGTTTCCTTCAATCGCGGAGTAGTGGACGAAGACGTCGTCTTCGCCTTCTCGTTCGATGAATCCGTACCCTTTGCTCTCGTTGAACCATTTGACGCGACCTTTGAGCGGCATCGACGACCTCCGAGCCAGCCCCTGCGGGATCTACCGGCGGCAGATCCACCCGAACTCATCCGGTTGGGACGCAGAAAAGTTACTCAGTCGATGGGCCCCAGAGCAACGGAATTCCGGCCGAATTCAACCTTCGATCATCTCGACGTTCGCCCGAGGCAGAATCTCCTCCGTGCCGTCCACGAATCGGACCTTGAGCACCCGCACCTTGGCCTCGGTCTCGAGCATCTGGAGCTCCGGAGGCAGGTCGATGACGTCCCCCAAGGCGCCGAAGTGCGGCATCCGGATGACCCGGACCGGGCTGCCGATGGTCAGCCCGACGTTCTCGGCGACGCCGAAACTGACCGTGGCCGGGACGTCGGTCAGCGGCACCACGATCTCCGGCCGCATCACCCCCGCGCGGATCTGGGTCGCGCCGTTTACCGAGGTCCGCCTCCCCTGCAGCTTCGTCAGGAGATCGAACGTCTTCTTGGCCATCGCCATCCTGCCGAACCCTTCGGTCACGACCAGCGTGATTCCCAAGGTCTCATGCCCGGTGATGGCCACTCCCAGGTCGTAGCCCAGAAGCTCCCGCAGGACCTGCGCGTCGATTCCGCCCACCACGACGGCCTTCGCGCCCACGGCCCGGGCCCGGTTGATCGCGGCCATGTCGATGCGGGAACCGCCGACCAGGACCTTGCCCGCATGGCTCTCCCGGATCAGGTCGGGAGTCAGCTCGCGGTCGGCCGAGTCCACCACCACTTCGAGCACCCCCTCGATCTCGCCCCCCACGCCGAAGATGCCCTGGATGAACGCCCCGTCGGTTTCGACCACGACGCCTTCGCCCGGCAGGACCTCGGTGACGAGGCCGTCGATGTAGGCGTCCACCTGCACCGGGATCGGCGGCTCGCGCACGATGATCTGGCCGGTGATCGTGGAGATGCTCTCGATCTTGCCGGTGCAGGGGCTCTTGCAATGGCTCTTGAACATCCCGAAGAAGCTCTTGGAGGTGGCGATGATCTCGTCCGCCTGCACCGACTCGCCTTCCTTCTTGAGCATGAACTCCATGAGGTCCTGCTGGTGCACGCCCAGGATGGAGGCGGCCTTGACCGGCTGGACGTTGCCGGGCAGCTCGGTTCGGGCCACCACCGTCTCGGCCTTGACCCGATCCCCCTTCTTCGCCAGGACGTCCCCCTTGAGCGGCAGGCGCCTGGTCTTGACCACCCGCGTGCGCTCGGTCACCCGCAATCCCGGTGTATAGGCATGAGCCACGGTTCCACCTCCTCATCAGCGGCCCCTCTCGGCCGGCGGAGCGTCGCACAGATCGAAAATCGGTCCCGGCCCATGGCCGGGCGGAGCGGCTCAGAGATCGAGAGCCTTCGCCGGATACGCATCCAGCGCCTTCGCCCATTCCCGCAGCTTGCGGATCCTCTGCGTGGCGTCCTCCGGCAGCGCAAAAGGCTGCCGGCCCCGGCAATCCAGGATGATGCCGCAGATGCCGCCCGCCAGCGTCGCCTTCGTGCTTCGGCCGAATCCGGCGCCGAGGTCGAAGTCCGACGCCGGCTCCAGGGTCGCCTCCGCCGTCTGTCCCGGGTCCAACGGAATCCGCACGATCGAGCCGTAGGGAACCTCGTATTCCTTCAGGCCCGACGGCAGCTTGATCCCGGCCTTGAGGCACTTCTGCCCTTCCTTGGCCGGCTTCCCCTTGCCCACCGGCATGACCGCGGCGCCAAGACGGATCAGGCAGTCCGCCACGAAGACGTCGGTCGCCGCCTTCTGATCCACCTCGGCCAGCACGCCGAGCTGAGGCATCATGAAGATCGAATCCACCGCCAGCTCGGTGACGTACTCCGGCAGGAAGGAATCGAGCATCATCCAGGCCGATTGCACGCGCCGCGGCGCGTGGGAAAGCACGCCCCCCGATCCGACCAGGAGATTCAAATGTTTGAGATCGATCAGGGTCTCGCCCGAGGCGGTCTGCTCGAAGGTGTCGGAGATCGTCCTCTCCTGCTGCACTCCCTTCAGCCCGACGGCCAGGCTCTTGTGCTGGACGAACGCGAGCCGGAGCGCTTCGCGCGCGATGGCCTGCTCGATGATCAGCTCCTCCAGGGTCGAGGGGATCGTCGTCGGCCGGATCATCTTGTTCTTGATCCGGTTCCGGAGGTCGGCCTCGTCGATGGTAAAGGGAACCCAGCGCATGATGTTGGCGAGCCCGGCCTCGGCCAGGACGTTCGAGACCGAGTAGGACATGCCGAGATTGGCGCTGACGGTGCGGTTGAAGACGGTCTGGAACACGCTGAAGACGTCGGTGGTGGCGCCGCCGATGTCCACGCCCACCACCTGGATCCCCTCGCGCTTGGCGATCGTCTCGATGATGCTCCCCACTGCGGCCGGCGTCGGCATGATCGGCTCGGGAGACCAGCTCATGAGCTTCTTGTAGCCCGGCGCGTGCGCCATGACGTGCTCCATGAACTGATCGTGGATCTTGTGGCGCGCCGGCATCAGGTTCTCCCGCTCCATCACCGGCCGGATGTTCTCGGTCACGACCAGGGCGGTCTTGCCGCCCAGGGTGGCTTTGACCTCTTCGATCGCCTCCTTGTTGCCGGCGTAGATCACCGGCAGCTCGTACCCGGTGCCGAGCCGGGCCTTGGGATCGGCCGCGGCGATGATCTCGGCCAGCTCGACCACGTGGGTCTTGGCGCCGCCGTCGATCCCACCCGACAGCAAAATCATGTCGGGACGGAGGTCGCGGATCCGGCGGATCTTCTCGTGCGGCAGCCGCCCGTCGTTGCTGGCCACGATGTCCATGACGATGGCGCCGGCGCCCAGGGCGGCGCGCTCGGCGCTTTCCCCGGTCATCGACTTCACCACGCCCGTGACCATCATCTGGAGGCCGCCACCCGCGCTCGAGGTGGACAGGTAGATGTCCACACCCTCCTTGCCGTTCTGGGGCGTGATGATCCGCTCGCCGTCCAGGATCTTCCGGCCGGCCAGCTCCTCCACCTCCATGATGGCGTTCAGGACGCCCTTGGTGACGTCCTCGAACGGCGCCTCCACCGTGGTGGGCGCCTCTCCGCGAACCACCAGCCGGTAGGTGTCGCCCTGCTTCTCGATCAGGATCGCCTTGGTCGTGGTCGATCCACAGTCGGTCGCCAGGATCGATTTCAGCTCCCGCTCGCCTCCGCCCATGAAACCCCCAAGTCCTTCTCTCGTCACCGCCCCAGGAACCAGCGAAGGATGCGCCGGCCCAGCGGGTCGGGACGAACCCCACCGGCCGCCGCGATCCGCGCCGCTTCCTTTTCCTTTTTCTGCCGCTCCTTCTCTTCCAGACGAAACTGCTCGTCGAGATCCTCGATCCGCACGATCAGCTTCTCGATGTTCCGTCGATCCTCGAGCAGGGCCACGAACCGATCGTAACTGGCGACGTTCAGGATGCTCTTGACGAACGGTTCCAGGAAGACCAGCGCCTGGCTGCCGATGAAGCTGAGCGGCTTGCTCGACTCCAGGAAGAAGATGGCGGGCGCTGCCAGCCCCATCCGGACGACCCGCGTCGCCAGCGCCTCCAACAGCGCTTCATCATTCGCATCCGGAGGTTTCCCGTCCGGAGTCGTTCCCCGTGGAATCGGATCTTCCGGTCTGCCCAGCAAGGCTCTTCCTTCTTCTCCCCCCGGCGTCCGGACCGATCCAATCCGCCCCCGGACACCGCTCGCGCACCAGGCGGATGATCGCGTCCCGGTCTCCTCCATCGTAAAGCAGCCGGATCGCTCGATAAGGCTCGAGGATGCTCCGCCGGCGGAACGGACTCAACGTAAGTCCGTGCCGATCCTCGTAGACCCGCCGGATCGCTCCCCAGCCGCTCCGGCTGCGGGAAAAGACCCGGCGCACCTCCACCTCCCCGGGCAAGAGCTCGAAGCGGGTGGGAAAGTAGAATCCCTCGAGCGACAGCACCAGCACCAGGCCGGCGAACGCCCCCCAGAAGAACGAGCGCATCATGAACCCGGTCAGCACGACCACGCCGGCGATCAGGAGCAGGGTCAGCGCGCCCTTGGTCCTTTGCCGCCGGAACGGATGCGAGACCCATCCGAGGCGGACGCCCGCTTCCCCGGCGTTCACGGCTACAGCGTCCCGCTCCGCCCGTTCCAGGCCGGTCGCATCGGATCCTCGGGGACGAAGCCCGGTCTCCTCTCGGCCGGCGACCCCCGGGTCGGCGGAGGGCGCCGCCAGGCCCATCAGGTCGCCCATTCCCAGCGCAGTTTCAGATTGCGGGCTGCGGCCGCCTCGTCCAGCCGTCCCACCGGGGTCCAGTGCGGCGCGGAGGAGACGACCTCGGGCTGGGTCCGCACCTCCTGGGCGATCTTCTTGAGGGCCGCGGCGAACGCGTCCAGGCTGGCCCGCGTTTCCGTCTCCGTGGGCTCGATCATGAAGCAATCCGGCACGATGAGCGGGAAGCTCACCGTAGGCGCATGGAATCCGGCGTCGAGCAGCCTCTTGGCCGCATCCGAGTTCTTGACCCCATGCCTCTTCATCCAGCTCAGGGAGGTGACGAACTCGTGCATGACCGGTCCCGGGTGGGAAAGCGGATAATCCTCCGCGACCATCCGGGCCAGATAGTTGGCGTTCACGATGGCCCCGCGGGAGACGTCGCTCAATCCCTCGGCCCCGAGCGACCGCAGGTAGGCGAAGGCGCGCACGATGATCCCGACGTTGCCCAGGAAGGGATGGAGCCTCCCGATCGACTGCGGCGCCTCGGTCAGCAAATGGAAGCCGTCCGCCTTCCGGATGATCCGCGGCAAGGGCAGGAAGGGAACCAGCCGCTCTTTCACGCCGACCGGCCCGGCGCCCGGCCCGCCGCCGCCGTGGGGCGTGGAAAAGGTCTTGTGCAGGTTGATGTGGACGATGTCCGCGCCGATGTCGCCGGGCCGCACCAGACCGATCAAGGCGTTCAGGTTGGCGCCGTCCATGTAGACGAGACCGTCCACGCCGTGGATCAGCTCGGCCATCTCCTGGAAGTTGGTCTCGAAGAGCCCGAGCGTGTTCGGGTTCGTCACCATGATCCCGGCGGTGTCCGGTCCGACGGCTTCGCGGATCCGGTCCAGGTCGAGGCGGCCGTCCGCGCGGGAACGCACCTCCTGGACCTGATAGCCGACCATCCGCACCGTGGCCGGATTGGTGCCGTGGGCCGAGTCGGGGATGAGCACTGTCGTCTTCCGGTTCCCCTTCTTCTCGTGATACGCGCGCATCAGCTTGATCCCGAGCAGTTCGCCCTGCGCGCCCGCCGCCGGATGGAGGCTGATCGCGTCCATGCCGACGACCTTCGCCAGCTCTTCGGAGAACTGGTGGAGCAGCGCCAGCATTCCCTGGCAATGCCGGGCGGGCGCCAGCGGATGCAGGCCGGCGAACTCGGGCCGCCCGCTCAGCTCCTCGTTGATCTTGGGGTTGTACTTCATCGTGCAGGAGCCCAGCGGATAGAGCGCCCGATCGACGTGATGGTTCAGGATGGACAGGGAGATCGCGTGGCGTACGACCTCGGGCTCGGTGACCTCGGGCAGCCGCGCCGGCCGCTTTCGGAGCAGACCCGCGGGCAGAAGCTGTTCCGGATCCCGCGCCGGCACATCGAGCTTGGGAAGCCGATAGCCCTCGGCACCCGGCACGCTCTTCTCAAAAATCAACGGGACGTTCTGGCGATGGCTCCGCACGTATTGATCTCCTGCTGCGAGCTCGGGAGGCAACCCCTGGCCTTCCGGGCCCGGTTTGTCCGGTCCGTCCACCCCCGCCATCCCCGGCTTCATCGAATCGGTATGCAGCGCCACGTCCGACCTCCTCCCAACCCAAGCTGACGATTCCGGCCCGGCCCCGAGGACAGGGCCTGACGAAACCCATCCCGCCCTGACCCCAGGGCTCACCGACCCGCCGCGGGCTCGACCCGCTTCCGCCTCGCACCCTTCAGAGCGCCCGGGCCAGCGCCTCGACGAACCGGTCCATTTCCGCCCGCGTCCTCTTCTCCGTCACCGCGACCAGAAGCTGCTTCTCCCACCGCGCATCGAACCGGCCCAGAGCGCATCCGGCCAGGATGTGGTCGTCAGTCAGGATCTTCTCCACCACGTCTCCGGCCGGCCGCGGCAGGTTGAGCGCGAACTCATGGAAGAACGGCGCCGGATGGACGCGGGTCACGCCCGGCAGCGCCGTGAGCTTCTCTTCCAGATAGTGCGCCTTCTGCAGGCACTGCGAGGCGACCTCCCGCAGCCCCTTCGGGCCCAGCAGCGTGAAATAAAGCGTCACGCCCAGGGCCACGAGATTGTTGTTGGTGCAGATGTTCGAAGTGGCCTTCTCCCGGCGGATGTGCTGCTCGCGCGTCTGCAGCGTCAGGACGAAACCGCGGTGCCCGTCGGCGTCCGCGGTCTCCGCGACCAGCCGGCCCGGCAGGCGCCGGACCAGGTCTCTCCTGGCCGCGAGCACGCCGCAAAGCGGTCCGCCGAACGACAGGGAATTGCCGAAGCACTCGGCCTCCGCGACCGCCACGTCGGCGCCCGCGCCCCCCGGAGATTCCAGAAGGCCGAGCGAAATCAGGTTGCACGAGACGATGGCGAGAGCGCCCGCCTCGTGGATCGCCTCAACCAGCGGACGCAGGTCCTGGACGCACCCGAAGAAGCTCGGATGCGAGAGGATCACCGCCGCGGTTTCGTTCGACAGGCACTTCCGGAGTGCCGCCGGACCCACCACGCCGCCTTCGAGCGGGACGGTTTCCAACGTGAGCCCCGGTCCGTGCGCGTAGGTCTCGACGACGCCCCGCGCGTGCGGATGCAGCCCGGCGTCGATCAGGATCCGGTTGCGGCCGGTGGCCGCAGCGGCCAGGAGCGCGGCCTCGGCCGCGGCGGAACCGCCGTCATAGACGCCGGCGTTGGCCACGTCCATCCCGGTCAGCTCGGCCATCAGGGTCTGGAACTCGAAGATCGAGGCCAGCGTTCCCTGGGCCACCTCCGGCTGATAGGGCGTGTAGGCGGTGCTGAACTCGCTTCGAAGCGTGATCTGGCGGATGGCCGCCGGGATCACGTGGTCGTACAGCCCGGCCCCGAGAAAGCTCGGTGTCCGCTCCGGATCGTAGTTGCGCTGTCCCAGCTCCAGGAACAGCGCGCGCAGCTCGGCTTCGCTCTGGCCCGGCGGAATCTCGATGGGCGCCCGGAGCCGGGCCGACTCGGGGACGCCTTTCAGCAGCTCCTCAAAGCCGGAGACGCCGATCGCGGCCAGCATCTCCCGCTCTTCGTTGGATCCGTGTCCGACGTATCCGGCCATCTCAATGCCCCGCTTCCAGACCTGCCACGAACTGGCCGTACTCATCCGGGCCGAGAAGCTGATCCAGCTCCTTCAGATTCTCGAACTTCGCCAGGACCAGCCAGCCGTCGCCGTGTGGAGCGCGGTTGACCACCGTGGGATCGCCGGCGATCCCGCCGTTCACCTCGACGACCTCGCCCGTCACCGGGCTGAACAGGTCGCTGACCGCCTTGACCGCTTCAACCGATCCGAAGGGCTGCATCTGCGCCAGCTTGTGCCCCTTCTTCGGCAGCTCGACGAAGACGATGTCGCCCAGGGCCGACTGCGCGTAATCGGTGATGCCGATGCGCACGCGGTCGCCTTCCACCTTGACCCACTCATGCTCCTTCGTATAACGGCAGTCCTTCGGGATCGTCATGTCCGCGCTCCTCCCCTTTTCCCCGCCCTACTTGTGCGAAGCGTGCTGGTAAAACGGCCGCTCGATGATCCGCATCGGAACCTTCTCGCCCCGGACGTCCACCTCGAGCGCCACGCCCGGCGCCGACAGCTCCGGAGGCACGTAACCCAGACCCATGCCCTTCTTGACCGAGGGGCAGAATCCTCCGCTCGTGACCTCGCCCGCCGGCCGGCCCGCCGACAGGATGGGCGCGCCGTGCCGCGCGAAACGACTGCCTTCGATCTCGAACCCGACCAGGGTCCGCTTGAGCCCGGCTTCCTTCTGGCGCCGGAGCGCCTCCTTGCCAATGAAGTCAGGCTTCTTCATCTTGACCGTCCAGCCGATCCCCGCCTCGAGGGGCGTGATGTCCATGTTCAGCTCGTTCCCGTAGAGGCAGTAGCACATCTCGAGCCGCAGGGTGTCCCGCGCGCCGAGGCCGATCGTCATGACGCAGGCCTGCCGGCCCGCCTCGAGGAGGGCCCGCCACAGCTCGGGCGCGCGCCCCCCGGGCAGGTAGATCTCGAAGCCGTCTTCACCAGTGTAGCCGTTCCGGGAGACCAGGACCTCGGGGATGCCGTGCACGCGCGCCGTGAGGGCGCGGTAGTAGCCGAGCCTTGCCAGATCCCCCTCGACCATGGGCGCGAAGAGCGCTTCGGTCTTCGGTCCCTGGAACGCGATCTGGGCCAGCTCGTCGCTGCGGTTCCAGAGGCGCGCCTCCGGGCCCTTCCAGACGGCCAGTTGCTTCTCCAGCCACGACCAGATCTTCTCGAGGTTGCCGGCGTTCGCCACCATCAGCACCCGACCGGGAAGGCGATAGACCGTCACGTCGTCGAGCACGCCCCCGTCTTCGCCGCAGACCGCCGCGTAGAGGAGCTGCCCTTCCGCCGCCTTGTTCAGATCGTTCGTGATGATGTGATCGATGAACGCGACAGCGCCGGGACCCTCGATCTGGAATCTCCCCATGTGGGAGACGTCGAAAAGCCCCCCCGCCGTCCGAACCGCCTCGTGCTCCTTGAGGATTCCGGTCGGATACTGGACCGGCATCTCCCAACCGTTGAAATTGACCAGTTTCGCCTGGGCCGAAAGATGCTCGCGGTACAGCGGCGTCCGCCGTAGATCACCACCCATGCTCCCCTCCTCTCCTCTGCCGGGCATTTCAGCCCATGACTTTAGCATAGGCCGTCCTGAAGTCAACGCGAGGGCGGCCCGCTCCTTCGGCGGGGCTCGGCGTTTCGCCCCCTCCGGTCGCAGGCCTGCCAGGCGCCTGCCTCAAGCCGGCCGGGCGTTTCGAGCGCGTGCCGAACCGGCTGGGGAACGGCGGCCGGCTGAAGCGGGGGTTGCGGGCCGCTCGCCGGGAGCCGAAGCGGGCGCTGTGGAACGCCGGCTGGGAGCAGGCGCCGAGGCACGCCGGCCATGGGCCGAAGCGGGCGCCGAGGACCGCCGGCCCTGGTTCGAAGCCGGGGTTGCCGAACGACGGCCATGGGCCGAAGCGGGCGCCGCCGAGCGCCGGCCCGGGGCGGAAGCTCCGGTGGAAGAACCCGCCGTGCGCCGGGGTCTCGGTTGCGGAAGAGCCTCCCTCAACGCTTCCCCGGTGAATGAGCCGCGGATTCGCATCACCTCTTCGGGCGTGCCCTCCGCGACCAGTCGTCCTCCCGCGTCGCCTCCCTCCGGCCCCAGATCGATGATGTGATCCGCCGTCTTGATCACGTCCAGGTTGTGCTCGATCACGAGGACGGTGTTGCCCGCATCGACCAGTCGACCCAGCACCTCGAGCAGGACGCGCGTGTCATCGAAGTGCAGACCGGTCGTCGGCTCATCCAGCAGGTAGAGGGTCCTGCCGGTCGACACGCGGGACAGCTCGGTGGCGAGCTTGACCCGCTGCGCCTCGCCGCCGGAGAGCGTGGTCGCAGGCTGGCCCAGCCGCAGGTAGCCGAGCCCCACGTCCCTGAGCGTGCCCAGGCGCCTCTTCAGCACGGGGATGTTGGCGAGGAAGTCATAGGACTCCTCCACCGACATCTCGAGAATCTCCGAGATGTTCTTCCCCTTGAAAGCGACCTCCAGCGTCTCGCGGTTGTACCTCTTCCCGCCGCAGACCTCGCAGCGCACGTAGACGTCCGGCAGGAAGTGCATCTCGATCCGCACCACGCCGTCCCCCCGGCACGCCTCGCAACGGCCTCCCTTCACGTTGAAGCTGAAACGCCCCGGTCCGTAACCGCGAACCTTGGCCTCGGGCAACCGCGCGAAGAGGTCTCGGATCTCGGTGAAGGCGCCGGTGTAGGTGGCGGCGTTCGACCGTGGAGTCCGCCCGATCGGGGACTGATCGATCTCGACCACCTTGTCGATCGCGTCGAGCCCGCGGACGCGGGTGTGACGGCCCGGCGCCGGGCCGCTTCCGAAGAACCGGCGGGCGACGGCCCGATAGAGAATCTCGTTGATGAGGGTACTCTTCCCGCTGCCCGAGACCCCGGTCACGCAAACCATCATCCCGAGGGGGATCCGCACGTCCAGGTTCTTCAGGTTGTGCTCGGCCGCGCCCTCGACCACGAGCGACTTGCCGTTGCCCTCGCGACGCGCGGGCGGGACGGGAATCTCCTTCGCTCCGGAGAGATACTGTCCGGTCAGCGAGCTCGGGTTCCGGACGACCTCAAGCGGAGGGCCCGAGGCCACGACCTTCCCGCCATGAACGCCCGCGCCCGGCCCGAGATCGACCAGCCAGTCCGCCTGCAGCATCGTGTCCCGGTCGTGCTCGACCACGATGACCGTGTTGCCAAGGTCCCGGAGGCGACAGAGGGTGTCGAGGAGCTTGCGGTTGTCGCGGTGATGCAACCCGATCGAAGGCTCGTCCAGGATGTAGAGCACGCCGACGAGCTGGGAGCCGATCTGGGTCGCGAGGCGGATCCGCTGCGATTCACCGCCGGAGAGAGTCCCGGAAGCGCGATCCAACGTGAGGTAGCCGAGGCCGACGTCCGAAAGGAACCGGAGCCGATCGCGGATCTCCTTCAGGACCTGGCTCGCGATGGCCTGATCGCGCGGTCCCGGCGCCAGCTCACCGATGTTACTCAGCCCCTCGCCCACCGAGAGGCGGGTCCAGCGGTCGATGTTCCATTCCCCGATCCGCACCGCCAGGGTCTCCGGCTTGAGCCGCGCGCCGTGGCATTCGGGACAGGGCTTGAGGCTCATGAACTTCTCGATCCACTCCCGCATCTCCTCCGACCGCGTCTCGCGATAGCGGCGAAGCAGATTCGGGATGACCCCTTCAAAGCGGGTCCGCCAGCGCACGCTGCCGCGCTCTCCCGAATGGCGGACCTCGAACTCCTCGCCTTCGCTTCCGTAGAGCAGGACCTTCTTGATCTTCGGGGAGAGCTTCAGGAACGGAGTGTCGAGCGAGAAACCGTAATGCCGCGCGACCGACTGGAGGATCGATCCGTGCCATCCCGCCTCGGCGTCCCGCCAGACCGACATCGCGCCCTGCCCCACCGGAAGCGTCGGGTCGGTCACGACCAGCTCCGGATCGATCTCCTGGAGGCTGCCCAACCCCTGGCACTTCGGACAGGCGCCGTACGGGCTGTTGAAGGAGAAGTTCCGCGGATGGAGCGCGTCGAAGCTGATCCCGCAGTGCAGGCAGGCGGACTGCTCGGTGAAGAGCTGTTCGCCTCCGTCCTCGCCAGTGATCCGGACGACGCCCTTGCCCACGCCCATGGCGGTCTCGAGCGAGTCGGCCAGCCGCTGGCGCCGGCCCGGATCCGCCTGGATCCGATCGACCACCACCTCGATCGTGTGCTTCCGGTTCTTGTCGAGCGCGACCGGCTCCTCGTCGAGGGAGTGCAGCTCGCCGTCGATCCGCAGGCGGAGAAAGCCCTGTCTTTTCAGGCTCTCCTGCTCCTTCCGGTATTCCCCTTTCCGCCCTTCGACGATCGGAGCCAGGATCTGCACCCGCTTCCCGCCGAAGGTCTCAAGCACCTGGGCCAGGAGCTCGTCGATCGACTGTCGGCTGATCTTCCGGCCGCAGCGGTGGCAGTACTGCGTGCCGATGCGCGCGAAGAGCAGGCGGAGATAGTCGTAGATCTCGGTGGTCGTCGCGACCGTCGAGCGCGGGTTCCGCCCCGCTCCGCGCTGCTCGATCGAGATGGCGGGCGAAAGGCCGGTGATGTGGTCGACGTCCGGCTTCTCCATCTGGCCGAGGAACTGGCGCGCATAGGCGGAGAGCGACTCGACGTACCGCCTCTGGCCCTCGGCGTAGAGCGTGTCGAAGGCCAGCGAGGATTTCCCCGAACCCGAGACCCCGGTGATCACCACCAGGGAATCGCGGGGCAAGGTCAGGGAGATGTTCTGGAGGTTATGCTCGCGCGCTCCCTGGATGACGATCTGGCTCTGCACGGCGGGACCTCTTCCATCCGGATTCGATGCGCCCGATCGTGGATCCGGCGGTCAGCCGGGCGCCGATCGCCGCCGGCGCGCCCGCACCGGACGCGGAAACGCCGAAGGATACCACACGGGGCCATCCCCCGGCTTGCGCTCTCGACCTTGCGACGGTTCCGCCGATCGAGCGGGCAGGGTGATGAAAGACCGGGCCGGCGCGGTCGACCGGGTTCTTCATCACCCGTCTGATTCAGGCCTTCTTGACCTGCTTCGCGATCTTCTCGCGCTCCTTCTGCTGCTCTTTCATGCCGTGCTGCTTGTTGACTTTTTCCTTGTCCTTCTTGCCCCGGTCACCCATGGCATCCTCCAGACTCGGGCCACCCAGCCCGCTCGTTCCCGAAAACCGCTGCGCTCGATCCCATCGGGTGCGCCATCGCCAGCGACCTCGCGTCCGTCCGACTCGCGCCTCTCCGCACCGTCCGTCGTCCCGAATCGAACCCTCGAGCGCCGCACCAAGTACAAGGCTACCGCGTCCTGGTTCGCCCGGCCCGAAAATTCCTCTGCGACCATCGCCCTACGGGAATCGGGGTCTCCGGCGGAATCTTCGTCGGCCCCTGCCCTCCCGCCATGGTCGGCCCGCTGCCACGTTTCGGACAGGGCTTCAGATGTCCCCGTAAGCGCCGCGGGTCGATCTCGAGCCCGGCGCTCACCGGGAGTCCCGACCTGCGGCTACTCGTACCGGAGAGCCTCCACCGGATCCAACCGGGAGGCCCGGAAGGCGGGATACCAGCCGAAGAAGATCCCGATCGTGGCGGAGATGCCAAGGGCGATGCCGATGCCGGGCAAGGTGACCGCCATCGGCAGGTGCAGCGTCAAATGCAGGACTCCCGCCAGGGAGAACCCGAGCGCGATGCCGAGAAGCCCCCCCACCATGGTCAGGCTGACCGCCTCGAGAAGGAACTGCCCCAGGATGTCCTGGCGGCGCGCGCCGAGAGCGGCGCGGACGCCGATCTCGCGAGTCCGCTCCTTGACCGAGACCAGCATCATGTTCATGACGCCGATGCCGCCGACCAGGAGGCCGATCGAGGACAGGAGGATCGTGACCAGATAGAAGGCTCCGGTGACCTGGTGATAGATGTCGAGGAGCGCTTCCTGGGTGGTGATCCCGAAATCGTCCGCGCGGTCGGCGCGGACTCCCCGCCGGCGGCGCAGCAGCTCGGTGACCTCGTCCTTGGCCTCGTTCGTCAGGGTGGGACTCTTCGGACGCACCGTGAAGTAGTCGACGGCCTGGATGTTTTCGCGTTGCCGCATGAGGATGGAGATCGGGACCACGAACGTGTTGTCCGTATCGTTGCCGAGGAACTTGCCCTTGGCCTGCAGGATCCCCACGACCAGGTAGCGGACTCCTTCCATCTCCACCCACTGCCCGAGGGCGCCGCCGCTCGGAAACAGGATGTCGGCCGGGCTCTTCCCCAGAACGCAGACGTGATCCCGGTGGGAGACCTCGGTCGCGGTGAAGAAGCGGCCGTCCCCGGGGTACCAGTTGTTGACGTCGCAGAAGCTCGGGGTCGCGCCGGTCACGCTTACGGACGAGGTCTTGGTGCGGCCCGCCGACAGATAGGCCTGATCGGACATCTCCGGCGAGACCGCACTGACCGAAGGGCACAGCTCCGCCACCGCCTGCGCGTCCTCGAGAGTGAGATCCTTCCGCCAGCGCAGCCGTTCGCGCCCGCCGAAGTGGATCCCGGCCTCGTACTTGGTCACGTAGAGGATCCCCGAGCCGAGCGAGGAGATCTGCTTGCGCATGGCGTTGTTGAAGCCGGTGATGACGGCCAGCATGGCGATGACCGTCCCGACGCCGATCATGAGACCGAGCAGGGTCAGGAAGGTGCGCAGCTTGGTCGAGACGAGCGAGCCCATGGCCATGCGGAAGTTCTCCCAGGCGAGGGAGCGCTTCTGGGTGTGGGTGTAGGTCGAGTCTTCGCGAGTCGGATCGGTCACGGCGCTTCCCTCTCAGTTCTCGTAGCGGAGCGCCACGATGGGCGAGAGCCGGCTCGCCCGCCAGGCGGGAAAGATCCCGAAGAACAGGCCCACCGAGGAGGCCAGGACCAGGCCGACCAGGATCGACCAGAGCTGCACCGCGGCGGGCAGGGGCGTGAAGTGATGCACCGCCAGGGCCGCGCCGATGCCTCCGATGACGCCGATGACGCCGCCGGCGAAGGCCAGAAGGACGGACTCGACCAGGAACTGCGAAACGATGTCGGCCCGGCGCGCGCCCACCGCCTTCCGGATCCCGATTTCCCGCGTCCGCTCCGTCACCGAGACCAGCATGATGTTCATGATCACGATGCCCCCGATCAGCAGGCTCAGGGAGACGATGCCGAGAAGCAGGCCGTAGATCCCCTTGGTCAGGCCCTGATAGATGCTGTAGAGCTGTTCGTCGGTCACGGTGTCGAAGTTCGGCCTGTCCCAGGGCTTGAGCCCGCGCCGGATTTTGAGGAAGAGCTCGGCCTCATCCCGCGCCGCATCCATCTGCTGCGGATCGCGGGCCAGGACCGCGATCATGACCGAGTGCCCGCGCGCTCCCTGGATCTTCTGGAGCGTGGTGATCGGCATCAGGATCTGATCGTCCTGGGAACCGCCGATCGTGCCACCCCGGTGGGCCATGACGCCGGCGACGGTGAAGAGATATCCCCCCAGCCGGATCTCCTTCCCGATCGGATCCTCGTTGGGAAAGAGATGGTCCCGGATCCGCTCGCCGATCACGGCGACCGCAGCTCGTTCCCGGACCTCCTCTTCGGTCAGGTCCCGTCCGGAAGAGAGGTCGTACTTCGAAACCAGGGGATAGTCGGCGCCGACTCCCCGAACCGGCGCCTCGTCCCCCTGAAGCTCTCCGCGTTTGACCGACAGCGACCCATCGACGATCGGGACCACGGCAGAGGCCAGCGTCAGCCTCTCTTCCAGATCCGACGCATCCGCCAGGGTGATGTCGGGGCGCTGGAGAGCCTTGATATAATCCTCGTAGTTCGTGATCACCCCGAACTTCGTCAGCGTGAACGCGCCCGATCCGGTGGAGAGGATCTGCGTGCTCACGAACCGGTTCAGCCCCTGGATCACCGAGACCAGGGCCACGACCGAGAGGACGGCAACGACGTTCCCGAGCACGGTCAGGAACGACCGGAGCCGATTGGCCCACAGGGTGCCGAGCCCGAGGCGCACCGCTTCCCGGAATTGCACCGGAGCCTCCTAACGCCACCCCGGACTGCCGTGAGTCGTCACCGTTGCGCCCGCCGATCTGACCGGACGAAAGGCGCCGCGCCGCGGGTGCGGTGCGGCCGAAATACGGAACGTCATGACGACACCCGCTGATCCGACTCGATCCGCCCGTCGCGCAGGCGCACGATCCGCCAGGCGTGGCGGGCGACGTCTTCTTCGTGCGTGACCAGGACGATCGTGTTCCCGGCTTCGTGGATCTTGTGGAAGGCCGCCAGGATCTCCTCGCCCGTCGCGGTGTCGAGGTTGCCGGTCGGCTCGTCGGCGAGGATGAGCCGGGGACGGGTGACCAGAGCGCGGGCGATGGCCACGCGCTGCCGCTGACCGCCGGAAAGCTGGTTGGGCCGATGGTGCCCGCGATCGGTCAGGCCGACCGCCTGCAGAGCCGCCTCGACGCGCGCCTTTCGTTCCGGCGTCGCGAGGCCGCTGTAGATGAGCGGAAGCTCCACGTTGCTGCGGGCGGTCGAGCGCGGCAGGAGATTGAAGGTCTGGAAGACGAAGCCGATTTCGCGATTCCGGATCGCGGCGAGTTCGTCCTCGGAGAGGCTCTGCAGCTCGCGCCCGGCCAGGACATAGCGGCCCGAGGTCGGGGTGTCCAGACAGCCGAGGACGTTCATGAGGGTCGACTTCCCCGATCCGGAAGGACCCATGATGGCGACGTACTCCCCCGCGTCGATTCGCAGATAGACGTCGCGGAGGGCATGGACGTGGTCGGCCCCAACCTCATAGTTCTTGGCGATGTTCTCCATGAGGATCAGCGCGCGTTCCGAGCCGGGCGCGTCCCCGGTTCGAACTCCCCGATCCGCGCCCGGCCGGCCCCCGGTCTCAGGGATCGGCCGCCCCGGCGCGCCCGGACCGCTTCCGGCTTCCGGGATCGGTCGGTCTTCCGCGGTCGGTTGGGATCCCGACTCCGGACTCATGAATGGTCGGCCTCTCCGGTCGGTTCCTTGGTCGAGACCTTCTTGGGCTTCTCCTGACGGATGGAATCTCCGTCCTTGAGCTTCCGGAGGATCCGGTACGGGCCGGACACGACCTGATCCCCGGGTTTGAGGTTCGCTTCGATCTCCACGTCGGTGTCTCCGCGCAGGCCCAGCCGCACCGGAACGAATCGGGCCTTTCCGCCGCGGTCGATGAAGATGCCCTCGATCATTTTCTGATGGGCGGAATCGGCGGTGTCGGCCGCCGACTCTTCGGCGGCGGCGGCTCCGGACACGCCCGCCCGGCGCTTGGACCCGGCCTGCGATGCCGTCTCCGCCCACCGCATGACCACCTTCTCCGGATGCGCCGTCAACGCCTGGATCGGCACGACAAGAGCGCTGTCCTTCTCTCCGGAAAGAACCTGGATCTCCGCCGTCATCCCGGGCCGCAGGCCGTCGGGCGGGTTCACGATCCGGACCTTGACGTCGAAGCTCGTGGCCTGCTGCTGCGTGCTCTCCGCTCCCTTGCGCCCGGACATCCCCACGCTGGTCACCTGGCCGGTCAGGACCGAGTCTTCCCAGGCGTCCACCTTGATCCGCGCCGATTGCTGCGGCCTGACCCGCACGACGTCCGACTCGTCGACATCGGCCTCGACCTCCATCGTGTCGAGATCGGCCAGGGTGAGAATCACGGTGCCGGGGTTGTTCATGGTCCCGGTCACGACGTTCTCGCCCTCCTCGACGTTGAGCACGGTCACGACCCCGTTGATGGGGGCATAGAAGGTGGTTTCCCGGAGGTTCTTCTTCGCCTCCGCCAGGACGGCCTGCTGCTGCTTCAGGGTCTCCTTGACGGACGCATAGTGGGCCTCGTCGACCGCCGCGGTCATCTTCGTCTGTTCGAAGGCGTCGGGAGAAAGCAGGGAGTCGGCGTAGATCCTCTTCTGGCGCTCCAGCTCGGAGTGCGAGCGCGCCCGCTGTGCGTCGGCCAGCGTCAGGTCGGCCCGAGCTCCTTCGACCTGCGCCTGCATCCCCGCCAGCTCGGAGCGGTAGAGCTCGTCATCCAGCCGCATAAGGAAATCCCCTTTGTGGACGACGGAGCCTTCCTGCACGGACAGATCCTGGACCCTGCCCATCACGTTCGAGGAGATCTGGACCAGCCGCACCGGCCGGACCTGGCCGGGAGCGCGGACCCACGATTCGATTCGATTCCGCCGCACCGGATCGAGCCGGACCTCGAGCTGGCCGCGGTGGCTGGTCTTGCCCAGGCTGGCGATCAGGAAGGCCGCCACCAGCGCGGCGACTCCCAGGCCGATCCACAGTCCCTTGAGTTTGGACATCTGCTCCTCCCCGGCGCCGAAGCCCGTGGACGGCGGCGCGACCTGCCCCGGCCCGCTAGCGGGGCCCTTCGCCCAGCGCGCTGTCCAGTCCTGCCTTGGCGACGTGCAGAGTCGCCTGCGCCTGGACGAACGCCACCCGCGCCCGGGTCAGATCCACCAGCGCGTTGTTCCAGTCCAGAAGCGTTCCGCCGCCGCTTTCGTACAGAGCCTTCTGAAGCCGCACGTTCTCCTCGGCGAGATGCACCCCCTCGCGGGCGGATCGGATCTGCTCGCTCGCGTTCCGGATCGCCAGAACCGCTTCCCGCAGGTCCAGCGCGATCTGCAGCCGGGACTTGTCCACCGCCTCCTGGCTCTGAACCCGGCTGGCCTGCGCCTGGACGATGCCCCCCTTGGTTCTGAAGCCGTCGAAGATGGGAACGTTCAGACCGATGTCGAATCCCCAGGAGCCGTCTCCCTTCAGGTTCTTGAACACGTCGACCGGGTTGCCGTCGCCCGAGCTGACCGGCCCCAGCCGCTGATTGGAGTAGGAAAGGCCGCCGGCCAGGGTCGGATACCGGGACCACCGGACTGACTTCTCCGCCATCTGAGCCGCCCGGAAGTCGGACTGCGCCTTCTGATAGTCGGGACGCTGGCTCTCGGCCTGGCGGATCAGATCGTCCATCGGCGGGGTTTGCAGGCTGTCCGGGAGCGAGTCGGGGACGGCCGTCTTGAGCGGAACGTCGATCGGAAGCGCCAGGAGCAGGTTGAGCCGGGCCCGCTCCTCGTCGATGGTGTTGATCGCCGCGATCCGATCGCGATCGGCCGACGCCACGTTGACCTGCGCCTGGATCACGTCCGCCTTGGCGACCGAACCGAGCTCGAAGAGAGCCTGCGAGCGATGAAGCTGCTCCAGCGAAAGGGTGTAGGCATCGCGCGCCACCGACGCCAGATCGACGTCCTGGACGATCGTGTAGTACTCCTGCTCGACCGAGAGGCTCAGGGTCCGCCGGGCATCGGCGTAGCCCGATCCCGCCGAGCTCAGCTCCTCCTGGGCCTGGCGGAGCGAAAAATAGGAAGGCGGGTCGAGCAGGTCCTGGCTCAAGGCCAGCCGCAGGCTGTACTGATCCGTCACCGTCCGTGAAGGAATCGTCACGACGACGCCGCTGATGATCTGGGAGTGGATCGGCGTCTGCGTCGTTCCCTGGGAGTAGTTGATCGAGCTCTCGGAGATGTTCGGAAGAAGGACGGATCGGGCCCGCAGCGTCGCGCCTCGGGCGTTGGCGATGCTCTGCAGCGCCTGGGCCAGATCGAGATTCCGGTCGAGGGCCATTCGGACCAGCTCGTTCGATGTGTAGGCCTTCGAGGTGTCCGGCCACGAGGTCTCGGCGCGGGATTCCGACCCGAACCGGCACAGGCCCAGAAGAGCGGCAAGAATCGGAATCGCCGCCCCCCACACCCTTCGTCTTCCAGTCACACCGTGCCCCCGGCGGCGCCGCGGGACGAGCAGTCCGTCCTGTTGCAACCGAGCCTCCTCCGCGGGCGCTTCCCCACTGGGAATGCGCGCCCGGGCGACCTTCCTGTCCAGCATCCAGACCTCCTTGCCACGCGCCCACCCCGACTCGTGCCCGGCCGGCCAGGGAACTCGTTCGACCGGGATGTCGGGCGGCATTGTACCTTGCGGACGCGACGCGCGCACCTGCGGCAGGGGCGTTGCCGACGACGCTACGCCATCCTGAAGAGTCCATACGAAGAATCGGACCGAATGGTTGCCGGAATCGCCGGCGCACCTCGAATTGGCAGGGGACGGACCGAAGGCGGCCGCATGCCGGTGCTCCAGATCGGGCCTCTTCCGGCCGATAACCCTCCTGGGGGAGGCTGAACCGTCCCGGCACCGGGACCCGATCACGTGCCCGCCGAGACTCTCCGCTGGAGGCTGCCGGCCGATTTGCATGCGCCAACGACGATCACAGAAGGCTGGACGAGCGCTCCGATCCATCCTGACCGCCTTGGGCCTGGTCCTGATCCTGGCCCCGGTCGGAGCGGACGGACGGGCCTCCGCGGCCGAATCGGCGACCCGCCCGGCTGAGTCCGGCCAAAGCGCCGGCCCCAATCTGCGCGCTCTCGACCATTTTCTCCTCGGACAGACGGCCTGGGAGATGAGGGACCATGAGCGGGCGGTGGCGGAATGGGAGACGGCGGCGGCATTGGACCGGTCGGCCCTTCCACCGCGCCTGGCGCTGATCCGGGCCGGTCTCCTGCACCATCCGTCCCTGGCTGCCATCTACGCTCGCGAGACGGCGGATCTGGCTTTGACCGACTTCCGGACCCAGCGATGGTTGGCGCGGAACGCCGTCCTGGCACTGGCCATCGGCGGAACCCTGGCCGCGATCCTCTTCATGGCCGGGCTGGCCGCCCGCCATCTCCGCGGCATCCACCACGTCCTGGCGGAGACGGTGGAATGGCACCTGCGGCCGGGTCCCGCCGCTGGCTGGCTGGCGGCCGCGATCATCCTCCTGCCGGTCCTGGCCCGCCTCGGGCTCCTCTGCCTCCTCTTGTTCTGGCTTTATGTCTGCGCGTTCCGGCTGGAGCGGGCGGAACGGATCGGAGCCCTGGTCGCCGCGGCCTGGGTGCTTCTGCTCGGACCCGCTCTCGTCGCCGGTCGATCCTGGTGGAGCGTTGCTCCCGACGGTCGCGACGGACTTCTCATCTACGAAACGCAACAGGAGCCCGCCTCGGTCCCTTCGCGCGCGGCCATCGAGGACTGGCAGCGCGCCGACCCGGCCTCCGCGGCCGCTTGCTTCCTCGACGGCCTGGCGCTTCTCGAGGAGCGGGACGCCCGCGCGATCCGCGCCCTCTCTCCTGAGACCGCCGCGGTCGGCATCCCGCCGGCGGTGATCGAGTCGAATCTCGGGACCCTCGATTTCCGGGGAGGTCTCCCCGACCGCGCCCGGGCGCATTACGAGCGGGCCCTCGCGTTCGATTCCAACTCGTTCGAGGCGGAGTACAACCTGGGCATCCTCCTGGCTTCGGAAGCCCGGTACACCGAGGCGGACGCCGCGATCGCCCGCGCGGCGAAGATCGATCTCGGCCGACTGCGCAGCCTCGAGCGCGAGCGGGACGGGCCGACCCCTCCGGCGCCAATCCCGGCACTCTGCTCCGCGTCGGACCTGTGGCACTGGGACTTCCGCCATCCGGCCAGAGCCGTTCCGCCCCGCATCCTGGATTCGCTGTTCCCGGGCGGCAGTCCTGCGTTCACGCCTCCCGCGGCCCTGATCTCGATCCTGCTGGGGATCTTGGCTGCGTACCGGATCGGGCGGGTTCTCAGGATCCGCCCCTGCGTCTATTGCGGCGGGCCGCTGTGCCGGCGCTGCCAGGTGTGGATCGGGCGGCAGGCCGTCTGCCGGAGCTGCGGGACGCGCATCGCCGAAAAGGGACCGGCGCCCAGCCCGCGGAACCTCCGGCTGCGGCTGCTGGGAGACCGGCCGGCAACAAGCAGGTGGGCGGCGCGGATCCTGCCCGGGATCGCGCCCGGCGCGGGAGCCGCTTATTGCGGGCACGCGGCGGCGGGCGGCGCGGCAGCCGTTCTGGGCGGCCTCGCTGGCGCTTTCTGGACCTTGCCATCCTGGAGCCTGCCCGCCCTTCCCGTCGCCCGCGACGTGGGCACGATCGGGCTTTCCCATGCGGTCGCCGTCGGACTTCTCGGAATGAGCCTCATCGTGAACGCCTGGGGAGTGCACGCGGCGGAACGGCGGGTCGAGGCCCTGCGGAGCTTCCTGGCCGCAGAAGGCGTCGATTTTCGGAGGGAAGCCGCATGAAGACGACCGGAGAGGTAGGGCATCGTCGATGGCTCTGAACGGCAGCCTCGGGGATTTCAGCGCGCTCGAGACCCTGCAGGTCGTCGGACTTCAGAGGAAGACCGGCACTTTGACCTTCGAATCGGGGCGCGAACGGCGCGAGATCCATCTTCTGGACGGCGACCTCATCGGCTGCCGCCCCTCGAACGGGGAGAGCACGGACCCGCTGCTCCGAGCCCTGGCCGGTTTCGAACGCTGCCAGCCGGACGAGACGCGCTTCCTTCAGTCTCTCGGTGGCGGCGACGCCACCGAAGCGATTCTCCGCGCCACGGGTCTCGATCTCGCGAGCCTGCGCGAGATCCAGCGGGCCGTCCTGTTGCGGATCCTGGAAGAGGTGCTGCTGTGGGAGCGGGGCACCTTCCGATTCACGCCGCGGCCGATTGCGCCGCTGGTTTCGGAAGAGCCCTGGAACGTCGATCAGGCCTTGCTTGAGGCGATGCGAAGGCTGGACGAGCTTCCGGATCTGAAGGCTCTGGGACTCGGCTCGGAGACGGTTCCCCGGATCTGCGTGCCGGCCGCGAAGCCCTCGCCCGGCCCCTGGCGGGGCCTCTCGATCGAGCTGCTGGAGCAGGTGCTCCGGCTGAGCGACGGTCACCGCACGGTGCGGGAGATCCGCGAGCTTCTGGGGATATCCGATTGGGACCTGATGCAGGCGGTCCGCGACCTCGGCCAGCGCGGCATCCTGGCGCTGGAGAGCCGGCGCCCGCGGCCGGAACCGGCCCCGCCCCGTTTCGGGGAGCGACAGCGGCCGCGCAGCCCGGCCTTCGCGCTCGGGCTCGCGGTCTTGATCGCGGGTGTGCTCGGGATCGGAGCCGCCGCCGGCCGCATCGGCCGGCTTTCTTCCGCGCAGGCCGACCACGCGGCCGCCCTCGAGCGCCAGGCCTTCGAGCGCGAGCGCGACCTCCGCTATGCCTTGGAGGCCCGGCGGCTCCGCTCGGGAAGGTATCCCGATTCGTTGGACCGCCTCATCCGCGAGGATCTCTGGCCGGCCTCGCGGGCGGAGGAGCTGGATGGATTCGCCTATGAGTCCAGCGGGTCGGGTTACGTCCTTTCGGAGCCCGGTCCCTGGCGAACCGGGCCGGTCTCCTCAGCGCCGCCGGACAGGATCCATCGCGCGACGTCTTCCAGGTCGTCGCCGGCCCATTCGTAGAGCGCCCGGCGTTCTCCGGCGCCGGCCGCTTCCGCCGGCTGCGCCGCCTGGACCTCCCGCCCGTATCCGCTGCGCACCAGGATCGTCCGCGTTCCGGCGCGGAGGCCCGCTTCCAGATCCGAAACCGAATCCCCTACGGTGAAACTGCGCGAGAGGTTCAGGTCGAGCCTCTGGGCCGCCCGCAGGAAGAGCCCGGGCTCCGGCTTCCGGCACGCGCACGGGCCCGTGAAGTCCGGATGGTGCGGGCAGACCTCGATCCCGTCCAACCGCACGCCCTCGGCCGCCAGCAGGTCCTCCATCCGCCGATGGATCTTCCAGAGGCCTTCCCGATCGAGCAGACCCCGCGCAACGGCCGACTGGTTCGTGATCACGACCAGGGCAAAGCCCGCTTCCTGAAGCGCGCGCAGGCCGTTCGCGGCGCCCGGGGCCAGACGCGCATCCTCCCGGCGACTCAGATACGGCACGAGATCCAGCACCGTCCCGTCGCGGTCCAGGAAGATCGCCGGTCGGCCGGGGGGCTCGCGCGTTTCTTCGAACAGCTCGAGGAGGAGGCGCTCCACGCGATCCACGTCGATCCCGTCCAGACATTCGATCCGCGTGGGACAGGTCCGGGAAAAACAGGGAGAGCAGGACAGCCCGTCGTAGAGAACGCGCTGGCGGTCGCCGCCGGGGCCGGTCCAACGAGGAGACGTGGATCCGTAGATTCCGAGAACCGGACAGCCGGCAGCCTGTGCTAGATGAAGCGCGCCCGAGTCGTTGCTGACGGCCGCCCGCGCGCCGGCCAGAAGAGCCAGGCTCTGCCTTACGGTGAGTCGTCCGGCCACGGAGAGGCTCGGAGCCTCGGCGATGCCGATCCGGAATCCGGCCTCACCGAGGCTCGGACCTCCGGCAACGCTCATCGGCGATCCGGCCTCCCTGAGTCCCGGACCTCCGGCAATGCTCGTCCGCGATCCGGCCTCGCCGAGGCCTGGACCTGCAGTGGCGCCGCCTTCGGTCTCGGCGTTCGGGGGCTCGAAGCTGTCCCTCGGGAGCATCGCCAGCCGGGCCAGCCGGTCGCAGGTCTCCATCTCGTCCTCGCCGCCGATCCAGAGCAGGTTGCGCCCGCGCGCGAGGAGCCGCCGCCCCAGCTCCACGAACCGATCCTCGGGCCAGCGCTTGGTCGCACCGAAGGTCGCGCCGGGCGCCAGGACGATGGTGTTGTCGGGCGCGAGCCCGAACCGTTCCCAGCTCTGGCGCGCCCAGACGAACTCCTCGGGAAGGAGCGGCAGGCGCCGGACTCCGCGCGGAAGGGACCAGGGCGCGCCTTCCGGCGCGAGGACGTCGAGGAGCCGCTCGGCGAGCTCGGCGTACTGATCGCGAAGCGGCTGCGCACGCGGCGGAGGATCCACCCGCTGGGTCAGGAGCCCGCGACGCCCGTCGGAGGACCAGCCGACCCTCTCGCGGATCCCGGCCAGCGCGACCATCCAGGCCGAAGAGAACGACGGCGGCAGAAGGAGCGCAGCCTCCGGCTTCTCCCGGCGGAGGCGCGTCACCGTCTGCAGGAAATGGCGAGGCCGCGAGGCCCGAATCTGCAAGAGCGGCAGAAGCCGGAACGGCTCGGGCGAGGCCGGCGTAAAGCGGGCGGCTGCGCGGGCCGCCGAGCAGCAACCACTCCCAGTCGGGCCGCGCTTCCGCGAGGCCCAGAACGGCAGGAGCGGCCATGACCGCATCCCCGATCCAGTTGGGCAGCCGGATCAGGATCCGTCTGGGACCGCCGGGGATGCCTGGTTCGCCAGCGCTCATGGTCTCTTCCTGCCCGCTTCCAATCGTCTCGTTCCCTCCGGCGGTGGGCTCGTCCGGTTCACCGAATCTCCTGTAGCCCTTGCTGTTTCATGAGTCTCCGGTCACCGGCGCTTTCGCGTCATGGGGCCCCGGCGCTGTCCTCCGCCGCCGGAGCTCCGCCTTCCGCTCCGCCTGCCGGCCCCTGCGGCAGAGCCGCGGGAGGTTCCTTGCGGGCCAATTGCGCCAGCACTCCTTCGATGGCCGGCCGGCGCAGCGAGCCCGGACTCAGCTCGAGATAGTGCCTGAGCGCCTGGGCCGCGAGATCGGATTCTCCCTGGCCGAGGAAGCAGCGCGCCAGCTCATAATGCGCCGCCGCGAAATCGGGCCGGATCGCCACGACGGAGCGCAACAGGCGCTCGGCCCTTTCGTAGAGCTTGTCCTGCGAGCAGGTGCGGGCCAGGTTGTACATCAACTCGACCGACCTCGGGGCGCGCGCCAGACCCTGCTCGAAGGTCTGCTCGGCGGCGGCGAGATCGCCCTGGCGGAGATAGATCACTCCCAGATTGCTGTACAAGGACGCGGCGTCGGGCGCCCATTTCGTGCCCTGCCGCAGCAGCACGGTCGCGTCACCCAGATCGCCGGAGTCCAGATAGAGCGCGCTCACGCTGGCGAGAAACCACGCGATGGCGGGAGTGCCGTGGATGCCCTCCAGCTCGGTGGCCGTGATCGGCCGGGCCCAGGCGGACCCGGGCTCGAGGCGATAGAGCCGGTAGCCCGAGCCGCTCGCGACGTCGCCCCACTCCTGCGCCACCCTGCCCTGCTGCTCCAACATGCGATAGAAGTGGGCCGGGATCGGCGCTCCCGGCCGCGCGAGGTTGTCCGCCACCCTTGCGGCGGAGACCAGCACCCACTGGAATCCCGAGTACCACCGGGGCCAGTAGGCATAGTCGTAACGTCCGGGGTTCCGGCTATCCCGCGGCAGGACGAATCCGCGGGCGAACAAGGAAGCCGCGCTGCCGGCCGGAGGCTCGTTCTCGCTTCCGGTCTCCGCCGGCCCCCCCGGAAGAGGCGCTTCCGACAGCCAGAGGTCGGCCGGGCCGATCATCCGACTCAGGTCGGCGACGACGCGGCTCTCGAGGCCGGTCTGGCTCCGCGCCCGATGCTCCAGCGCGAAGCGTGCGGGAAGGGGCGATCCGAGGGCGACCAACGCCATAAGAACGGGAACGGCAAGCACCCGCCTCCTCAGAACGCCGAGGTCGCCGACGAAGGCGCCGCCCCAGGCGGCCATGAGAGGCGCCAGGGCCCACTCCACCGCGCCCGGACGGCGCACGCCGGACAGCGCGGGAACGAGGATCAAGAGTGCCCAGGCGAGGACGACCAGCGCCAGCGCGGCGCGATCCCGCCCGCGGCGGAAGAAGGCCGGAACCCAGAAGAGCCAAAGCGCGGGCCCGAGCGCGAAGGCCAGGCCGAGGAGAGACGGCAGGCCGGCGCCTCCCGGTCCGCCCCATCCTCCCTCGCGGCGCCATTCTTCCTGGATGGTGGGCAGGACCCGCCCCGGATGAAGAAGCCAGGCCGGCTGCAGCACCAACCCGAAGAAGACGCACAGCCCGACCGCGCTGAACCACCGCCGCCAGCCTTCGCCTAGTAGAGGCAGAAGCGCCACGGCCGCCACCGCCGCGGGCCACGCGAACGGAAACCAGGCCAGGATCATCCCGGCAAGGAGTCCGACGATCTCGGAGGAGGCGAGACGGTTCAGCCTCCAGACCGGGGGAGTGCCCGGTGTCGGCGGGGTCCCGGGATCGGCCGATGTCTTCCGCTGCGGAATCCGTACGAAGACAAGCCCGAGGAAAAGGAGCACGACCGCGCAGGGCAAGGCCGGCAGCTGGTCGCGCACGAGAACCGCCAGCGCCGGCGCCGCTACAAGCGGTCCGGCCGCGGCGGCTGTCGCCAGCCAGACCACGCGGCGGCGAAGCGCCGGCCCCTTCCCTGTCTCCGGCGCGACGAACCGGCCGCTGCCGCGTTCCGCCAGGCGCACGGCCAGCTCCGCCGCCAGGACCACCGCCAGGCCCGCGAGGAGACACCAGACGCAACGAAGGAGAAAGGACCAGGCGGGCGCGGTGCGGGCGAGGGTTTCGCCCGGATTGCCGGCGCCGGAGAGCTTGAGGACGATCCACTGGAGGCCGGCGAGAGGCCAGGCGATCCAGGTCGTCCCGGCCGAAAACCGCAGGCGGCCGGTTCCGGTGGCGCTGAGATGAAGGAGAGCCCGGGCCTGATCGAGAATCGGGCCGCTTTGCCCTCCCGACTCAGGAGGGGCCGCCACAAGGAACACGACGCCGAGCGCCGCCGCAGCCGCGGCGCGCCAGCGCAACGATGCTCTCGTCCGATGTCGATCCGGATGTGCCTCGTTCACCCGATCCGCTCCCCGCCCTTTCTCAAACCTCCGACCCGAGACAAACATACCCCCGGGCCGGCCCGAGGTTCTTCTCCAGGTTGGCCCTCCGGGCCGGAAGCCATCGCATCTCCCGGCGCGAAGGCGCGAAGCAGACCCGCTACCCCTGGTCCGCACCCACTCTGGAAAGTGGGCTGGTTCCGAATTCTCTCTGGCGGAACGCCTCGACGATCTTGAGCGACCCGTATACAAGCGTTGAGAGCAACCCCAACCGCGGGAAGCCGCAGACGCAGAACGGGCCGCCCCGGAGCGCAGACTCCGGCCCCGAGCTCACCCCAACCGCCCGATCCCCCAGAGCAAAGCAGCGGTCCCGATTGGCACAAGCAGGTTGTCGAGGCCGCGGCGGCTGCCGGCCTCGAGCAGCGTGGCGAGAACGGCGGCGGCCAGCACCGCCCCGGCGCGATAGGCGTGCGGTCCGACGACCAGGCCGGCGACGGCGATGCCTAGGGCCGAGAACGCGAACATCGCCGCGGAACCTTCGAAGCTCCGCCAGCCTTCTCCGACGCGGTAGCGGTGGCGCCCCCAGGCCTTTCCGATCAGAGCTGCAGCGGCATCGCCCCAGGCCAGGGACAGAATGCCGGCGGCGATGGCCGCCTTCCCTCCGGCGAGATTCCAGAGGACGAGCAGGAGGATCATGAAGGACAGCGGGAAGAGCACGGTGCCGATATTGCTTCCGGCCTCCGCGTCCATGGCGCGGGTCCACTTCCCGCGCAAGCTGAGCACATTGAGGACGACGAAGACGGCCGGCGGCGCGGCCGCGACGAAGCCGGAATGGAAGAGGAGCACGGTCGGCAGCACCCAGGTTCCGACCCCGATATGGATGATCTTGCGGGACAGGTCGAACGAGACGACCCCGCCGCGGCGCAGCCCTTCCGCCGCTCCGACCACCGCCACCACGTAGACGAACGAGACGCCGAGAGCCGCCGCGTCGGTCATGCCGCCTTCCGCCTCTCCTCCGTGTCCGCGCTCGGGGCCAGACAGACGACCGCGTCGCGCCCGCCTTCTTTGGCCCGATAGAGCGCCCGATCCGCAGCCCGGACCAGGCTCTCGTAATCATCGCCGTTCTCGGGGAACCCGGCCACCCCGAAGCTGCACGACAGCACTTCGCCCCCGATCCCGCGAAGACGCTCCGCGATCCGGTCGCGCACGCGCTCGCTCAGGAGCATGCCGCCCACCGGCCGCGTGCGCGGCAGGATCAGGAGAAATTCGTCCCCCCCGTACTTCGCGACGTGATCGTAGCGGCGGAGGCTCTCCTTGAGGATCTGCGCGAGGTCCTTCAGGATCTCGCTCCCCGCCAGATGGCCGTGGGCTCCGTTGTAGCGCTTCAGATTGTCCACGTCGGCCATCACGACGGTGAAGGGCTGGTTCTGGCGGCACGATCGGGCGATCTCCCGCTCCACCGCCAGCCGGAGAAACCGGTAGTTCGGAATCCGCGTGAGGGCATCGGTCATGGAAAGGGTCTCGAGGTCCCGCCAGCGCGCCTCGTTGGTCATGGCGGTGGCGGCCGCGCGCGCCGCGAGGTCGAGCAAAGGAAGGCATGAGGAGTCGAGAGGCTTGTCCCCTGCTCCGCTCACGATCGCGAGCCAGGCCCGACCCGCCCAGGGTTCGGGAAGTGGGACGCCGGCGTAGGAGCGCGCGCGAAAGCCGTCCCATCCGTCGTAGGAAGGCCGGAATCCAGAGCCGCGGCCGATCTCGGGCACGACGCGGGCGGGCTCGCCCGCCATGAGTCGCCGGGCGATTCCGTGCAGGCGCCGATGGCGGCGGATCACGAGGGCGCCGCCCGCCGTCGCGTGGCGGAGGAAGCCCCGACCCTTCGCCTCGCCCAGGTAGGCCATGCCGCCGCCGGTTGCCTCGCGGAGCGCACCCAGCACGGGCGGCAGCCAGCTACGCGCCCGCACTGGATCCGCGGCCAGGGCCATGAGCAGATCCTGCGCGAGCGATCCGGCCGGTTGATCATTCATAGGCAGTCTCCCCCTCGGGTCAAACCTCGAGAGCGGCGCAAGTAACGTACCGGGCCCTTTCCGCCCGGGCGGAAGCCGGGCGAAATCAGCGGATTCCGACCTCGAATCCTCTGGCGGTTCCAGCCGCAGTCCGGCTGCGGACGGCCATGATCGCCCGGCGGTTCCGGCCGCAGTCCGGCTGCGGACGGCCGAGATCCTCCGGCCGTTCCAGCCGCAGTCCGGCAGCGGACGGCCGTAATCCTCCGGCGACTGCGGAATCCTGCCATCCCCTCGGGCGCTCCCCACGGCGTTTTCGGCCGTCAGCGCCGCCTCCGCCAGTATCCCAGCGCTCGCCGGGCCATCCACCAGGTGCGGGCGATGACAAAAATCTCGACTGCGGCCATCCCGATGGTGAGGAATCGGCGCGTTCCCTCGCGCAAATCGAGCCGGCTCCCGACCTCGCGCAGGCTCCACCACGCCACCGGCACGAGGACGATCATGACCGCGCTCACCAGGGCGGAAACAGCCGGAAAGATCCACGCGAGTTCATCGATGGGAGGCTTTGGTTTCACCGGGGGCGCGTTCAAGCGGTGCAACCTGCAATGCGGCCCGTGCACATCGCCATCCCTGGCGCGGAGTCGCGCGAGCCGTCACCCGAGGAGTCCAGGCGAAGGAATGTGAGCCCGGCAGGATTCGAACCTGCGACCTTTTGCTCCGGAGGCAAACGCTCTATCCAGCTGAGCTACGGGCCCGGATCCAGCCGGAGGCCACCTGCACATCCTTGTCCCCACGGCCGGACAGATTGATGAGTATCAGATCGTCCGGAGGCAGGCAAGCGGCCAGTTTGCGGGCATGGGCGAGCGCGTGGGCGCTCTCGAGCGCGGGCAGGATCCCTTCGCGCGAGGCCAGCTCCTCGAAGGCCGCCATCGCCTCTTCGTCCGTGGCGTAGACGTATTCCACCCGGCCGAGGTCGTGGAGCAGCGCATGCTCCGGCCCGACCGCGGGATAGTCGAGCCCCGCAGAGATCGAGTGGGTTTCGCGGATCTGACCGTCGGCCGTCTCGAGCAGATAGGTGTGCGTTCCGTGCAGGACTCCGATGCCATGCTCCTGGAAGCGCGCCGCGTGCCGGCCGCTCTCGATCCCTTCGCCTCCGGCTTCGACGCCGAACATCCGCACGGAAACGTCGTCGAGGAAGGCATGGAAGAGGCCGATCGAGTTCGAGCCGCCTCCGACGCAGGCCACGAGCGCGCCCGGGAGACGGCCTTCGCGCTCGAGGATCTGCGCCCGCGCCTCGCGCCCGATGACCGACTGGAAGTCGCGCACCATGGTCGGGAACGGATGCGGCCCGAGCACCGAGCCCAGGACGTAATGCGTGTCCTCGACGTTGGTGACCCAGTCCCGCAGCGCCTCGTTGATCGCGTCCTTGAGCGTGCGGCTTCCGCTTTCGACCGGCGTGACCTCGGCCCCGAGCAGGCGCATCCGGAAGACGTTCAGCTCCTGCCGCCGCATGTCCTCCGAGCCCATGTAGACCCGGCAGGAGAGCCCGAGCAGCGCGCAGGCCGTGGCCGTGGCCACTCCGTGCTGGCCGGCGCCGGTCTCGGCGATGATCCGCCGCTTGTTCATCCGGACCGCCAGGAGCGCCTGCCCGAGCGCGTTGTTGATCTTGTGCGCGCCGGTGTGGGCGAGGTCTTCGCGTTTCAGGTAGACGCGGGGGCCCTTCCAGTCGGCCTCCAGGCGCCGCGCGCGATAGAGAGGAGTCGGGCGGCCGACGTAGTCGCGGAGCAGCAGGTTCAGCTCATCCCAGAACGCCGGATCCTGACGCGCCTCCTCATAGGCGCGCGTGAGGCGCACCAGATTCGCGGTCAGGGTCTCGGGCACGAAGCTGCCGCCATAGGGGCCGAAGTGGCCGGACTGAGTCACGCCGTCCCGTGCCAACCGCCCCGTTGCAGACGGCTCCCCGCGCTCCGGCGCCCGGCCGCCGTGGTTAAGGATCTGGTCGCCTGATTCAGTCATGCCGTTCTCTCCTGCTCGCCGTTCCTCAAGACAACTCCGAGGCGCGGTTCCTTGACCACGCCGATGACGAAAGATCCTCACGCCGATCCGCGCGATGTTGTGCGAGCTTTGGGAATTCCGCGGATCGCGACCCCGCGCCGCGAGCTCTCTGGTCTGACCGGGGCCCACGTCGCTTCATGGGCGCATCCCGCCTGCCGCGTCGGCGGCCCGCACCGCGTGGACAAATGCGGCCATGAGCTCCGGGTCCTTCCGGCCCGGACCGGCTTCGAGTCTGGAGGAGGCATCGACGGCCCAGGGCGCGACGATCCGGATCGCCGCCGCAACGTTGTCAGGCCCGAGCCCTCCTGCCAGAAAGAGCCGATGCGCCCGCCCACGAGGAGCCGCGGGCGGGGATCCGGGTGCGGCGGCGCGCGCGGCCGGCGCGCTTCGGGCCTCCGTTTCTACGGTCTTCGATGCTGAATGGACTTCGCCGGTGCCCGGCGCGACTTCCGTCGACGCCCACCGGGTCCAGTCAAAGCTCCGGCCGCTGCCGCCGGCACCTCCGGGAGCGGGAGTGTCGACCAATACGGCCCAAGGCTCCTCGTAGTCCTGGCGACGCTCCTCCTCTTCCGGCCGCACGGTATTGTAGGCGACCGGCAGTTCGACGGCGGCGGGCGCCACGAGGTCCCACATCCGAGCGGTCGGAGCCTCGATGTCACTTCGCCAGGCCACATCCGCGGGCACCGCGCGGATCCACGGCGCCGGCCAGGCCGGGCGCTCCTCCGGAGCCAGACCATGGATCTGGATCAGATCCGGCGAAAGGACCGCGACCGCCTCGCCGACTTCGCGAGGCGCGGGACGCACAAAAACGGCCACGACGCGGACGGAGGGATGCAGAACTCGCAGCTCCTCGACCCACGGGCGTGCCGCCTCGGCCGTGACCCGGCGGGGACTTTTCGACAGCACGAACCCCACGAAATCGGCGCCGAGCCGGGCGGCCTCCAGGGCGTCTTCGCGCCGGGCCAGGCCGCAGATCTTGATCCGGGTCATCGGCGATCGGCCGGTTCCGCGCCGGGGCCCGCGGCGCGTCCGGAGAGGGCGCGCAGGGCGTCCCCGGGGTCGGACGCGCGCATCAGGCTTTCGCCCACCAGGCAGGCATCGAATCCGCGCTGCTCGAGCCTCAGGATGTCCGCACGGTTCCGGAGCCCGCTCTCCGCCAGGCGCACCTTCTCGCGCGGCAGAAGAGGAAACAGGTTCTCCGAACGGGCGACATCGACCGCGAAACTCGCGAGATCGCGATTGTTCACGCCGACCATCTCCGGATCGAGGGCAACGGCGAGATCAAGCTCACCGGCGTCATGGATCTCCACCAGAACCTCGAGATCCAGCTCACGAGCGGCAGCTCGGATCTCCTCGAGCAACGCGCGGTCGCCCAGAGCAGCGATGAGCAGGACCGCGTCCGCACCCAGCGCCCGGCCCACGGCCGCCTGACGGGGATCGAAGAGAAAATCCTTCATGAGCACCGGCAGCCCGATCTCGCGGACCCGGGGCAGGTCGTCCGGCCGGCCGCGGAAGAAATCCTCCTCCGTCACGAGGCTGATCCCGGCGGCTCCGGCATCCCGGTAGGCCTGCGCAATGGCGACGGCGTCCGCGCCCGGGCGGATCTCCCCCGCGGACGGCGAGGCGCGCTTGATCTCACAGAGGAAGCGGATGCCCGAATGGGGATCCCTGCTAGGCGGGCCGTCCCTGGCTTCTCTCGATGCAGGATTCGAACCGGGACCGGGCAGACCCGCCGCAAGAGCCTCCAGGGCGGGATTCCGACCTACGCTGCGCAGACTCTCCCTCGCGGCATCCGCTGGATCGGTCCCCGCCGGTCGCTCAGCAACGGCCGAGCCGTCGGATGAAAGCGGTCGCCGCAACGCCGCAGCCAACGAGATCCGGGGCGCGCGGAAGAGCGGATCGTTCTCCAGCCTCGACCAGGGCCATGCGTTCCGAAGATCGGGCAGGCGCCGGCGCTTCGCGGCCGTGATGTCATCGAGGATGCTCATCCGTCTTTTCTCGCCACGGTCGGCTCGATCCTTCCCGTAGGTTCTTCATTCCGATCTCGCGCTCGAGGCCCTCAGACCTTCCGGCTGACCTCGCGCAGCTTCGCGAGAACCTGCGCCGAGCGACCGTCATCCAGCGCCTCTTCCGCCAGGGGCCGGCCCGCCTCCAGCGAAGAGGCAACCCCGGCGACCGCGAGGGCGGCGGCCGCGTTCAGGACGACCATGTCGCGGGATCCGTCCCGGACCCGTCCTTCCAGAAGATCGACCAGCCATTGCGCGTTCCTGACCGGATCGCCTCCGGCCAGCACGTCGGGCGCCGCGCGAGAGAAGCCCAGATCCTCCGGCCGGATTCGAAGGGCCTCGATCTCCTTCCGGCCGCGGACTCGCCAGGCCACGGAATCGGCGCAGACGGAAAGCTCGTCCAGCCCGTCGAGCCCGTGCACCACCAAAGCCTCGCGCGAGCCCATGGCCCGAAGCGCGCCCGCCACCAGCTCGGCCTTGGCCGCGTCGTACACGCCCAGAAGCTGGAGCTCGGCGCCGGCGGGATTGGTCAGCGGGCCGAGAAGATTGAAGAGGGTGCGCAGCTTGAGCTCGCGGCGCGGGCCCAGAGCGTGGCGCATGGCGCCGTGCAGGATCGGAGCGAAGAGAAAGGCCAGGCCGACCTCGTCCAGGCACCGGCCCATCTGTTCCGCGGTCAGGTCGATCTTCACGCCGGCGGCTTCCAGCACGTCGGCCGATCCCGACCGGCTCGAGACGGAGCGGTTTCCGTGCTTGGCCACCGCCACGCCGCAAGCCGCGACCACGAAGGCCACCGCGGTCGAGATGTTCCAGGTGCCTCTCCCGTCGCCTCCCGTGCCGCAGGTGTCCAAGAGCGGGCGCCGCGTCGTGGGAATGGGCGTGGCCAGCGCCCGCATCGCTTCGGCGGCCCCGGCGATCTCGGTCGCGGTCTCGCCCTTCATCCGGAGCCCCATGAGAAAGGCCCCGATCTGCGCGGGCGTCGCCGAGCCCTCCATGATCTCGCCCATCACGCACCGCGCCTGCGCCTGTTCGAGATCCCGCCCCTCGGCCACGAGCTGAAGCGCGTCGACGATGCCGAAGGAGCCGCTGTCGGAAGTGACCGCCACGATCGCCTCAGGTGACGAGGAAAAGGAAGTTCTTGAGGAGCTGCTTCCCCTCGAGGGTCAGGATCGACTCGGGATGGAACTGCACGCCCCAGAGAGGCAGCTCGCGATGCTGGAGGCCCATGATCTCGCCTTCGGCGGTCCAGGCCGTCACCTCCAGGACCGGAGGCAGGGTGGCGCGGTCGACGAGGAGGGAGTGATAGCGCGTCGCCTGGAACGGGTTCGTGAGTCCCTGGAAGATCGCCTTGCCGGAGTGCATCACCATCGAGGTCTTGCCGTGCATGAGGCGATCCGCGCGGCGGATCTCCGCGCCATAGACGTACCCGAGGCACTGATGGCCGAGACAGACGCCCAGGATCGGGATCTCCCCCGCCAGCTCGCGGATGATCCGGTTCGTGGGCTCGGTCTGCTCCGGCCCCTTCGGCCCGGGCGAAAGCAAAATGCCCTGCGGCGCGAGCGAGCGGATCTCGCCGGGAGTGATCGCGTCGTTCCGGTGGACGACCGGATCCGCCCCCATCTCTCCGAGGTACTGCACCAGGTTCCAGGTGAAGGAATCATAGTTGTCGACGACGAGGATCATGCGCGCACCTCCGGGGGATTCCCGCGCGGCCGCGGACCTTCACCCGGGCGGCGATCCTTCTCCGGCGGCCCGCCCGGATCGCGCGGATCATGCCCCTCGGGCGGATGGCCCGGCTCGTGCGGGTGGTGATCCTCCGGCCGGTGGCTTCGCACCGGCGCCGATCCGTGCGGAAGATCGGTGAGCGGCCGCGAGAAGGTGTCGAGCCCGAGGCTGGCCAGCTCGCAGGCCCGCATGAGCGCGCTGCCCTTGCGGAGCGTCTCGTCGTACTCGGCTTCCGGATCCGAATCCGCCACGATACCCGCTCCAACTCCGAGGTAGGCCGTGCCCTGCCGGAAGAGCAGGGTCCGGATGGCGATGCAGGTGTCCATGTTGCCGTGGAAGTCCATGTAGCCGACTGCGCCCGCGTAGGCCCCGCGCCGGACCGGCTCGAGCTCCTCGATGATCTCCATGGCCCGGATCTTGGGGGCGCCGCTCACGGTTCCGGCCGGGAAGCAGGCCTCGAGAACGTCCGCGTTGGTCAGGCCGCTCCGAAGCTCGCCGGTCACGTGCGAGACGAGGTGCATGACGTGGGAGTAGCGTTCCACCGTCATGAACTCGGTCGTCCGGACCGTGCCCCAATCACGAGATGCGTCCGAGATCGTTGCGTCCCAGATCGACCAGCATGAGGTGCTCGGCGCGCTCCTTCTCCGAGGCGAGCAGCTCCTCTTCGAGCAACCGGTCCGACAGCTCCTCTTCCCCGCGGGGGCGGGTGCCGGCGATCGGCCGGGTCTCCACGCGGCCCGCCTCGCGGCGCACCAGCACCTCCGGAGAGGATCCGACCAGCGCGAGATCATCCAGACGCAGGAAGAAAAGGTAGGGAGACGGATTGATGACGCGCAGGGCCCGGTAGACGTCGAACGGTTCCGCGGCGACCTTGGCCTCGAGGCGATGGGCCAGGACGACCTGCACGACGTCCCCGGCGCGGATGTACTCCTTCGCCTTCCGCACCGACTCCATGTAGCGCTCGCGCGAAACCGTGCTCGCGAATCGGACCGCCTCTCCGGGCGGAGAGTCCGGCGGCAGGGTCCGCGGATCCTTCAGCCGCTCGCGGATCGTCTCGATCCGCGCGACCGCGCGGTCATAGACCTCCCGGGGCCGGCCCTCGTGACGCCCGTTGACCACGATCTTCACCGTGTGGAGCTGATGGTCGAAGAGGACCATGGTCTCGAAGAAGACGTAACGGCTCTCGGGCAGCTCGAGGTCGTTCGCGGCGATCACCGGAAGCCGCTCGAATCTCCGCACGAGGTCGTAGGAGGAGAACCCGACCGCGCCGCCGGCCAGAGGCGGCAACCCGGGGAACGAAGCGGTCCGGTGCTCGGACAGAAGCTGATCGAGAGCCTTGAGCGGCCGCTCCTCCGGCCAGGACTTGACGGAACCCGGTTCCGGAGCGCCGGTCGCGGATTCGCGACCGGGAACGGTCAGGCGCACCTCTCCTCCGGCCGCTTCGAACACCAGGCTCGGATCGAGCCCGATCATCGAGTAACGGCCCCAGGTCTCGCCGCCTTCCATGCTCTCGAGCAGGACCGCATAGCGTCCCGAGGCCAGCCGCCGGAAGGCCGACACCGGAGTCTCGAGGTCGGCCAGGATCTCGCGGAAGACCGGCACCACGGGCCAGTCCCGGGAGGCGCGTTCGAATTCCTCATAGGAGGGAAGGATCATCGACTCTCCTTCGCGATCGGAACTGCTGGTCTTCCCCGACGCGGACCGGATCCCCGGCCCGATCCCTTCGGCGGTGAATAGATCAATCTAGCCGAACCGGCCCCCGGAGGTCATGCGGAAAGGTGCCCGGAGACCGCCTGGGACAGAAGCTCCCGGGCGTGCCTCCGGGCGATGGCGGAGCCGGGATCGCCAGAGAGCATCCGCGCGATCTCTCCGAGGCGTTCCTCGCCGGCCAGGACCTCGACCCGGACGGAAGGGCGCCCGTCCTTCTCTTCCTTCACCACGCGGAGATGCCGCTCGGCGCGCGCTGCAATGGCGGCGCTGTGGGTCACCAGCAGAACCTGCGCGTGGTCCGCCATCCGCTGGAGCCGCCGCCCGATCCGTCCCGCCGTCTCGCCGCCGATTCCGGCGTCCACTTCGTCCAGGATCCAGCAGCCCGGCGGAGCGGCTTCCCCCAAGGCCGCGTGGATCGAGAGAAGCACGCGCGAAAGCTCTCCGCCCGAAGCGATCCGCGCCAGCTCTCCTTCCGGCTCCGCCGGATGGCTGCGGAACAAGAGGGACATCCTCTCCAGGCCGTTCTCGAAGGCCCGGATGCCGGGCGCCTCCGGCGCGGTCAGGTCCGGCACGCCGTCCGGATCCTCTTCCCGGCGGAAGCGGAAGGCGAGCGAGGCGTCCTTCATCCCGAGACCGCCCAGCTCGCCGGAAGCCGTCCGCGCCAGGCGTTCGGAGGCCTCCCGCCGGCGCTTCGAGAGGGCCGCCCCGGTCTCGGCCAGCCGCCGGCGCAGATCGGCGGCGCGCGCTTCCGCCGCCTGCCGTTTCCCCTCGAGCGCTTCCCCGTCCTCGAGTCGCGACTGCACGGATCGGAGATGCTCGAGAATCCCGCGCTCGACGTCCGTCCGATCCGCGTCCCCCGGATGGGCGCCCAGGTACTTCCGCGCGAGGCGCTCCAACAGGCGCAGGCGTTCCTCGATCGCCTCCGGATCCAGCTCCAGGCCGTTTTCGCTCGAGGGCACGAGGCGCCGCAGTGCCCGAGCCCGCTCCCTGAGGTCGAGGATCGCGTCGCGCAGCTCCGCCCAGCGATCTCCCGGCACCTGGCCGAGCCGGTGCCCCAGGGTCTCGAGGTGATCCAGGATCGATCCTTCGCCGTCGAGGAGCCTCTCGCGCAGCTCGGCCACGAGCCCCTCCTCCAGAACCCGGTTTCGCGCCTCGGCGCGTTCGCCTTGCAGGCGTTCCCACTCTCCCGGAACGATCCCGGCATCCTCGATCTCGCGCGCCTGGAAGCGAAGCCAGTCCTCCTCCCGCGAGAAGGCCTCCTCATCGCGGGCGACCGCCGCCTGATCCTCGCGGGCCTCCTGGAAACGAGCCCGGAGATCGCGATAGTCGGCGCGAAGGGGCAGCGCCTTCGCATAGCGATCGAGCACGTCCTCCTGCTCGCGCCAGGTCGTCAGGGCGCGCTGCTCTCCCTGGCCCACGATCCAGAGCGCGCCCTCCGCGACTTCGCGAAGCTGGGAGACCAGGATCTGGCAGCCGTTGGCGAAACAGCGTGAGCGGCCGTCCGAAGCCAGCTCGCGGCGAAGCAGGAGGAGGCCATCCTCCGGCAGGGGAACGCCCAGCCGCCGGCACGCTTCGCGACCGGACGATCCGGGGTCGAGCGCCAGCTCCCCTTCGACCATGAGGCGCGCGGCGCCCCGGCGCACCCAGTCGGAAGAGGCCCGCCCACCGGCCAGGAATCCGACGGCGTCGATCAGGATCGATTTGCCGGCGCCGGTTTCGCCGGAAAGGACGTTCAGGCCGGGGGAGAACCCGAGCTCCCCCCGCTCGACGATGACGAACTCCTCCAGCCTCAAATGGCGCAGCATCGCGGCATCCCGGATCGAGCCGCCGCCCCAGCCGGTGCGCGCGGTCCCGGCGCGGCTCCAAGGGCGCCGCCGCCGAACCATGCGGAATCAAGGCGTGTCATCGACGTTCCGCCCCCAACCGAGCTTCTTCCTCAGCACCTCATAGAAGGAGCGGTTCTCCACCAGGACGAAGTAGATCGGACGGCCGGCCCGGCGGACACGCACCGTGCAATCGGCGTTGAACTGCAACACAACCTGGCCGTCGACCGAAAGATCGGCCCGGGCATCCGGGGGACCGACCCGGAACTCGATGGTCTCGTCGGCCGGAAACACCAGCGGCCGGTGCGAGAAGCTGTGCGGGCAGATCGGAGTGGCCAGGAGCACGTTCAGGGTCGGCTGGATGACGGGCCCTCCCGCCGAGAGGGAATAGGCGGTGGATCCGGTCGGGGTGGCCACGACGACGCCGTCGGCGCGGAAGCGTCCGATCGGAGTGCCGGCCAGGCTGCTCTCGATGTGGATGGCGCGCCGCCCGGTCTCGTGCAGGACGAGATCGTTCAGACCGTAGACCTTCCGGATCTCCTGCCCGCGCGCGTCGAGGAGGCAGGCGCGCAGCATCATCCGCGGCTCGAGCGTGCAGTCGTCGACCAGGATCCGTTCGAGGGCCGGGATCATCTGCCCCACGTTGACGTCGGTGAGGAATCCGAGGCCGCCGAAGTTGACCCCGAAGATCGGAATGCGGCGCGGATAGACCAGACGGGCGGCGGAGAGCAGCGTGCCGTCTCCGCCCAGCACGACCAGAAGCTCCGCCTCGCGCAGGAACTGGGGATCGGCTTCGAACTCGGGACGCCCGTCGACCCATCGGTCGATGTTGTCCGGAAGGAGGACCTCGATTCCACGGTCCCGCAGCCACCGCGTCAGCCGCTCCAGCTCGGCCGCGCATTGTGGCTTCGCCATGTTGGGATAGATGGCGACGCGTTTCGGATTCACGCCGGCATCCCTCGGCCCGAGCGCCATCGTTCGGGGATTCGTCCCACCACCATGGCGACGACATCGGAAAAGAACGCCGCGTCCCGACCCGTCACCGGCACGACGTCCAGGCACGACGTGACCGCCGAACCGAGCAGCTCGCGGGTTTCGTCGAGCCCGATGATCGTGGGATAGGTCGCCTTGCCGAGCATCCGGTCCCTTCCCCGCCGCTTTCCGAGCATCCGGATCGATCCGACCTCGTTCAGTACGTCGTCGACCATCTGGAAGAGAAGCCCGAAGCGCGCTCCGAACTCCCCCAGGCGCCGCAGGAGCGGCGCGCGCGCGCCGGCCAGAAGCGCTCCCGACGTCAGGGACGCGCGCAACAGGTCGCCCGTCTTGTGCTCGTGCATCCACTGCAACAGGCTTGGTGTGATCTTCTTCCCCTCGGATTCGATGTCCACGACCTGGCCGCCGATGACCCCGGCCGTGCCGACCGCGCGCGTGATCTCCGTGAGGACGCGGAGACGCGCCGCGGGCGGCGCGGGCAGCCGGGACATCTCCTCGAAGGCGAGCACCTGGAGAGCGTCCCCCGCCAGGACCGCGACGGCCTCGCCGAACTTCCGATGGCAGGAGAGCCGGCCGCGCCGGTAGTCGTCGTCATCCATGCAGGGAAGGTCGTCATGGATCAGGGAAAAGGTGTGGATCAGCTCGATCGCGGCGCCAAGGCGAACGCCGCCCTCTCCGCGCCCGCCCCCGAGCCGAAACGCGAGCGCCGTCAGTGCCGGGCGGACTCTCTTGCCCCCTGAAAGGACGCTGTAGCGCATCGCCCGGTGAATGCTGCCGGGATGCTGATCGGCCGGCGGCAGGATCTCATCCAGGGCGCGCTCGATCCTCGGCCCCACCTCGCGGAGCCAGAGGTCCCAGGATCCGCCCTCGCGGATCGCGCCGAGCCCGTCGCGTTGGCTTCGCCGGATCGAAGGGGCGCCGGCTCGAGCCTGCCCGCCTCCCGGGCCGCCGTTCGCGCCGCTCTGCAGGATTGCCGGGTCAATGGACCGGGTCTGAGCCAGCGCCCGACCACCGGGCCGCCGAACGCCGCGCCGTTCAGGCGGCGTCATCGCCTTCTCCCTTCCATTCGCGCTCTTCCAGCCCACCGTCCGCCCTCCGGAGGATCTCCTTGACCTTGAGCTCGGCCGTGGTCAGGAGATCGCCGCAGGTCTTGAGGAGCTTCTGCCCTTCCTCGAACGCGGAGATGGTCTGCTCGAGCGGCAGGTCTCCCGCTTCGAGCTCCTCGACCAGCGTCTCGAGCCGGGCCAGCGCCTCTTCAAAGGTCGGCGGAGCCAGCACCGGATCCGATCCGCTTCCCGAACCGCCCGGTCCGCCCTTCGCCCCTCCACCGGGTGCATTCGGCCCGGAATCGGGAGCCCTTCCCGAACCGCCCGGTCCGCCTTTCGCCCCCGCTCCGGGTGCTTTCGGCCCAGAATCGTGCGCCATTCCGGAAGCGCCTGGTCCGCGTTCCTGGTTCACTGCGAAGCCTCCTTCCCGCCGGACTCGCTCCCCAGGGCATCCTCGACGTTGCACAGGAGCCTGCCCTCGGAGAGACGAACCCGCACCTCATCCCCGCGAACGACGTCCCGGGCGCGCCGCAAGATGGCCCCGTCGCTCGCGCGCGTCACGATCCCGTAGCCGCGAGCCAGCACCTTCTCGGGTCCGAGCGCCGCGAGGCGCGCTCCAGCCAGCTCGCACCGGGCGCGTGCGCGCCGGAGCCGGTCATCCGTGGCGCGCGCCGCCGCGCTCCGCCGATCCTCGAGGCGGCGCCGCAGCGCCTGAAGTCCCTGGGTCGGATCGACCCGCACCAGCCTCCGTTCCAGCTTAAGGTACCGGATTCGCCCCAGCTCCGCTC
Source organism: Candidatus Eiseniibacteriota bacterium (assembly GCA_963833505.1). Classification (GTDB taxonomy): domain Bacteria; phylum Eisenbacteria; class RBG-16-71-46; order CAIMUX01; family CAIMUX01; genus CAWHYG01. The sequence goes on from CAWHYG010000007.1 coordinate 728,259, forward strand.
GTTCAGCGAGAGCGTCCCGCAATCGGTCGGCCAGGCGATCGAGATCAAGGCGCCCGCCGCGCAGGAGATCCTCGGGGCGCCGGAGCCCCCGGCTCATCCGCAGCCGCTCGAACCGGAGGCGGGCGCTGTCCAGGGTCCGCGCCAGCCCCTGGCGAAGCAGCCGGCGCTCGCGCCCGAGAGAGGCCAGGATCTCGTCCCGATCGGGCACCGCGATCTGGGCGGCATGCGTCGGGGTGGCCGCGCGCGCGTCGGCCGTGAAGTCGCAGATGGTGAAGTCCACTTCGTGGCCGACGGCCGAAATCACCGGGATCCGCGAGGCGTGGACCGCGCGAGCAAGCGTCTCCTCGTTGAACGCCCAAAGGTCCTCCAGCGAGCCGCCGCCGCGTCCGACGATCAGGACATCGACGCCCCCGCGCCGGTTCAGGTCGGCGATGCCGTCCGCCAGGTCTTGCGCCGCCCCGGGTCCCTGCACCGCGGCCGGACGGAGAACGACCCGGGCCAGCGGCCAGCGCTTCGAAAGCACGCGAAGAATGTCTTGAAAGGCGGCTCCGCTCGAAGAGGTTACGATGCCGATGGTCCGAGGGATCCTCGGGAGGGGCCGCTTCCGAGCCGGATCGAACAGGCCTTCCGCCTCCAGCTTCAGCTTGAGCCGCTGGAAGGCGGCCTGGAGCGCGCCTTCGCCCTCGTCGAGCATCTGCTCGACCACAAGCTGGTAGGAGCCTCGCGGTTCGTAGACCGTGAGCCGACCGAAGGCGCGGACCACGAGGCCGTCACGCAGCCGCAGAAACCGCTGGAGCGACCGGACCGTGGGGGCCCATGCGACACAGGTCAAGAGGGCCTTCTCGTCCTTCAGGCAGAAGTAGGCGTGGCCGCTCGTCGGGTGGATCTTGAACGCCGAGATCTCGCCGCGGACCCAGACGCGATCGATCTCCGTTTCGAGAAGCTCCCGGATCCGCCGGGTCAGCTCCGTCACGCTGTACGCGCGGACGCCCGCCCCCTTCTGCGGATACTCCGAGCCGATCTCCATGAACCCTTCCCCCGGAGGCGGCAGCACGCGCCGCCCGGCTGCTAGCGTCCCGCGACCTCCCGCCAGATCGGGGCGCGATCCCGGCCCAGCGAGCGCTCGCAGGCCTCGCAGGTGTTGGCCAGAAGCATGGCCACCGTGAGCGGCCCGACTCCGCCCGGCACCGGGCTCAACCAGCCCGCAACCGGCTCCACGCTCTCGGCCTCGACGTCGCCGACGAGCCGGACGCCCTTGGGCGCGGCGGGATCGTCCAGGCGGTGCATCCCCACGTCGACGACCACGGCTCCCGGCCGGATCATCGCTCCCGTGACCGCCCGGGCCCGGCCCATCGCGGCGATGACGACGTCGGCGCTCCGGGTGATCTCCGGAAGGTCCCGGCTGCGGCTGTGGCACATCGTGACGGTGGCGTCCGCCCAGGGCGCCTTCTGGCTCAGGAGAAGCGCCATCGGCCGGCCTACGATCGCGCTGCGGCCGAGGACGGCGACGCGCGCGCCGGAGAGCGGAATATCGTTGCGCCGGAGCAGCGCCAGGATCCCCAGGGGCGTGCAGGGCACGATTCCCGGCCTTCCCAGCGCGAGGCGTCCCTGGTTCACCGGATGAAGGCCATCCACGTCCTTTTCCGGCGAGAGCGCCTCCGCCACGACGTCCGGACGGATGTGCGCGGGCACCGGCAACTGGACCAGAAGCCCGTGCACTGACGGGTCGGCGTTCGCATCCAGGATCCGCGCGAGGAGCGCCGATTCCGTCGTGGACTCGGGCAGCGCCTCGACCCGGGAATCGATCCCGACCTCCGCCGAGGCCTTCTCCTTGTTGCGGACGTAGACCACCGAAGCCGGATCCTCGCCCACGCGGATCAGGAGCAACCCCGGTTTCACCGGCGTGAGCTCCCGCACCCGGCGCGTCACCAGATCGCGAATCTCGGCCGCCAGCGCCTTGCCGTCGAGCTTGCGCGCCATTGCCGCCTCCCCCTGTTGGTGCTTTCCGCCCGCCCTATTCGAGGCGTCGCTCGATCCGCTCGATGCGGAGCGCCCGCCCGGTGGCCGCGTCAGCCTCGACGAGCGTTCCCTGGAGCCGGAGATCCGCGTCGGCGGGCTGGAACCGCACCGGCATCTGCATGAGCATGCGCCGGATCGCCAGCTCCTTCCGGACGCCGATGATGGAATCGTGCGGGCCGGTCAGGCCCACGTCGGTCTGACACGCGGTTCCGCGCGGCAGAATCCGCTCGTCCGCGGTCGGCACATGCGTGTGGGTTCCAAACACCGCCGTGACCCGGCCGTCCAGGTACCAGCCGAGCGCCACTTTCTCCGAACTGGCCTCGGCGTGGAAATCGACCACGATGAGCGGTGTGACGCCCTGGAGCCGCTCGAGCGCGGCATCGAGGCCGCGAAACGGACAGTCGACGGCCTGCATGAAGATCCGGCCGAGCACGGAGATGACCGCGATCTTGGATCCGCCCGCGGGGAAAACTCCGCTCCCGCGCCCCGGCGCTCCCGGAGGGTAGTTGATCGGCCGGATGATCCGGGGATCCTTGTCGATCAGGCCGATTCCCTCGACTTTGTCCCAGATGTGGTTGCCGCCGGTGATGACGTCGACGCCGGCCCGGAAGAACTCCTCGGCCGTCTCCGCGGTGATGCCGTTCCCGGCGGCGGCGTTCTCGCCGTTCGCGATCACCAGGTCGGCCCCGGTTTCCACCCGCAGGCCGGGCAGAAGGCCCGCGAGCGCGCGCCGGCCGGGCTTGCCGAAGACGTCTCCGACCATGAGGAGCTTCATGCGGAGCTCACCGCGCAAAATCCACGGCTCGCGTCTCTCGGATCACGACCACCTTGATCTGTCCCGGGTACTGCAGCTCCTTCTCGATCCGTCCGGCCACCCGGGTCGCGAGGACGCCGGCTTCGGCATCCGCCACGTCCCGGCTCGACACCAGGATCCTGAGCTCCCTCCCGGCCTGGATCGCGAAGGAGCGCTCCACCCCGGGGAACGACCCGGCGATGGCCTCGAGCTGTTCCAACCGCTTGATGTAGGTCTCGAGCTTCTCGCTGCGCGCGCCCGGGCGCGCTCCGGAGATGGCGTCGGCCGCCTGGAGGATCCACGCCAAGGCGGTCGCGACCTCGGTTTCACCGTGATGCGCCGCGACCGCTTCAATGACCTCGGGCCGCTCGCCGTAGCGCCGGAGGATCTGGGCGCCGGCCTCTGCGTGCGAACCGTCGTGGTCCTGATCGCACGCCTTGCCCACGTCGTGCAGCAGCCCGGCCCGCCGCGACAGTGCCGGGTCGAGTCCCAGCTCCGCGGCGATCAGCCCTCCGAGCTGCGCCACCTCGACCGAATGGCGGAGGACGTTCTGGCCGAAGGAGGTCCGATAGGCGAGGCGGCCGACGGCGCTCACGATCTCCGGGGCCAGCCCGGGGACGCCCGCCTCCACCGTAGCCCGCTCTCCGCTCTCCTGATGTTCCGACTGCAGCTCTTGTTCCGCCTTCTGGACGATTTCCTCGATCCTTCCCGGATGGATCCGGCCGTCCTCGATCAGGCGCAGGAGCGCGCGGCGCGCGACCTCCCGCCGGATCGGGTCGAAGCTCGAGAGGATGACCGATTCGGGAGTGTCGTCGATGATCACGTCCACGCCGGTGGCGACCTCGAAGGCGCGGATGTTGCGCCCTTCTCGTCCGATAATCCGCCCTTTCATCTCGTCGCTGGGAAGATCGACCACCGTGACGGTGGCTTCGATCGTGTGCTCGGAGGCCAGCCGCTGCACCGCGATGCCGATGATGCGATGGGCTTCCCGTTCCGCATCCCGGATGGCGCTCTGGCGGATCTGGGCGGCCAGGCGTCCCGCCGCGACGCGGCTCTCCTCCTCGGCCGCCCGAAGGACCTGAGCCGTGGCTGCCTCGCGGTTCAGACCGGCCAGTGATTCCAGGCGGGTCTCCGCCTCGCGCGCCCGTTCCTCGGCGTCGCGCATCCGGCCGCGAACCGTCTCTTCGACCGTCGCCAGGCGGTTCTCGCGGCTGAGCAGCGCCTCTTCCCGGGCATCCTGCCTTCGCGCCGCCGCCTGCGCTTCCCGTTCCCGTTCGTCCAGGTCCAGCTCGCGCCGGTCCAGCTCGCGGCGGCATTCGCGAATCTCCCGGTCGGACTCCTCCCGCGTCTGCTGGAGCTTCTCTTTCAGCTCGAGTTCCGCCGCCCGCGCGGCCAGCTCGATCTCGCGCGATCGAGCGAGCGAACGCTGCTCCAGATCGGCGATGCGGGTGCGGCCGGCGTGCGCGCGGATCCACGACCCGAGAAGGAAGGCCACGACAAGACCGAGAAGGATCACGCCCAGGGCGGGCAGCGAGGTGGGCATCGGCTAACCTCCGGCCTCAGGCTGAACCGGCCGGTCCGAAACCGCGAAGAACCGCCACCCTTTGGCTCGGCGCTGGCTCTTGAACCTGGTCATGCCAGGTGGGTGCCTACCCCGATCTCTTGGCGCTTCCCCGCGAAGCGGAGATTCCACTCGGAGACCGGCCCTCGGCTCCCTCTTTGGGACTGTTGGCTCAAGGAGCCTGGCAACCGTCGCCGAAAGGGTAGCGATCCTTCGCGGTCCCGGTTCGCCTCGACGCACCGGCCGCCCCGACTCAGCTCCCGATCGGAAATTGCGACCTGGAGGCGCCTGCTTCGCTCGATTCCAGGGCGAGCTCCAGGGACTCCCGGCATCGCCGGGTTCGATCCACCGCCCTTCGGAGCAGGTCCCCATGGCGGTCCCGCTCCTGCATCATCTCTTCGGCCAGATTCATGCAGACCATGACCGCCAGCCGTTTCAGGTCCAACGCGCTCCGCCGGTCCTTGAGCTCGCGGAACTTCCCGTCCACGAGGCGCGCCAGCTCCTGGACCATCTCGGGAGAAGCGCCCCGGAAGCGGTACTCCTCGCCGAGTATCGTGACGGACGTGGTCGGACCGGGTTCGGTCATGGCGTCCTCCGGGCCGGAACGGTCAGATGAATCAGCCGGGACCGGGCGGAATCGATGCCCCCGGTCCATCGGTCAATCTAGTTCCCACCCCGGACGAGGTCAACCTTCTCGATGAGGCGCGTCAACCTCGCCACGGTCTGATTGCGCTCCTGACGCAGTTCTTCGCACTCTCTCTCAAGCTGGCGATTCTGCGCGCGGAGTTTTTCCAGCGCGACCGTGATCTCCTGCAGCATCTGCTCCAGCCGATCCAGCTCGGAGAGCAACTCGGAACTCCGGCCGATCTCGCTCGCCGGAATTTCCACGCCCGGCTGGTCAAACATCGCCCATCCTCCCCGCTTCCACCGTCGCCGGCGCCGCCGGTGCCGCCGAGGCGCCGCTCTCCGAGGCTGCCCTGGCCACCGGCGCGATCCCCGGCACTCTCGCCGCCAGAAGCTGCGCGCGCGCCGCGTCCACCAGGCGTCCGAATCCTTCCAGGTCGTGGACGGCCAGATCGCTCAGGATCTTCCGGTCGATCTCGATCTTGGCCAGATGCAGCCCCTGGATCAGCCGGTTGTAGCTGATGCCGTAATGGCGGGCCGCCGCGTTGATCCTCTGGATCCACAATCCGCGCATCATGCGCTTGCGCTGCTTGCGGTCGCGGTAGGCATAGCGCATGGCCCGGAGGACGTTCTCCTTGGCGATACGGTAGAGCTTGCGGCGTCCGTGGAAGGCGCCCTTGGATGCATTCAGGATCTTGTGTTTGCGGGCCTTTCCGGGCACCACGCTTTTGGCTCTCGGCATCGTTGCCTCCCCGCGCTCCGGCGCCTCGCTTGGGCGCCGGGCGTATCCGGTTCTCGATCAAAGTCCCGTTCGAATCGTCCGGCCTCGGCAGGTCGCGGGACGAGCGGCGCCGTTCGAACGCGCTCGCTTCCGTCCCAAGCGGCCGGCCCTCACCCGATCCCCAGAATCCGCTTGATCCTCTTCTCGTCCGAGGCGGACACGAGCGCGGTCTGGCGCAGCTGGCGCTTCCGCTTCCGCGACTTGTGGGTGAGGATGTGTCGCCGATTCGGCTTCCGGCGGCGCAGTCTTCCGCTGCCGGTCAGCGAGAACCGCTTGGCCGCGGATCGGTTGCTTTTCATCTTGGGCATCGTCTACACCTCTTCCGTCTTCTGGGGAGCCGCGCCCGTTCCGGCGGCGCCGGCGTGCTCGTCCCCCTTCTTTGGCGCGGCGGAGACGCCCGGCCGGGGCGCCAGCATCATGGTCAACATGCGCCCCTCCTGCGCCGGCCTCTGCTCCACCGTGGCTATGTCGGTCAGCGCCCGGACGACTTCTTCGATCAAGGCATAGCCCAGTTCCGGATGCGAGAGCTCCCGGCCGCGAAAGATGACGCTGATCTTCACCTTGTCGCGCTCTTCCAGGAATTTCCTCGCGTGCCGCATCTTGAAGTCGAAGTCGTGGTCCTCGATCTTGGGACGGATCTTGACCTCCTTGACCACGGCCAGATGCTGCTTGCGTTTGGCCCGTTGCTCGCGCTTGGCTTGCTCGTATTTGTACTTGCCGAAGTCCATCACCCGGCAGACCGGCGGCCTTGAGGTCGGAGCCACCTCCACCAGGTCGAGCTCCATCTCTCTCGCGAGCCGGAGCGCATCGGACACCGCCATGACGCCCTTCTGGTCCCCGTCCGGCCCGATCACGCGGACCATGGGGGAGCGGATGCGCTCGTTGATCCGAACTTCCGTCTTGCCGACTATGGCATCCACCTCCTTGAAATCCGCCGGACACGAACCCAAACAAAAAGACGGCCGGTCAAGCCGCCTCTCGTTTCATCCGTCGTGCCGGCCGCGCCCGTGGACCGGGCGCAACCGTTCTGCATTTCCGGAAGAAACCCGCCGCGGCCTCCCGGGAGGCCGGCGGGTGAGAAGCACGCTTCTACTTTGACCCCACGGAACGCCCCACGGCGTCCTGCGGGCCATCGGATCCGGTGCCAGGCCTGTCCGGCCCGGCCCCGAAAGCGACGCAAGTGGTGGGCGATACTGGAGTTGAACCAGTGACCTCTTGCATGTCAAGCAAGCACTCTAACCAACTGAGCTAATCGCCCACTCGACCGTCTCGGTTGTCCGGCTCCTGGAGTCTAGGAATCTGAGGAGAAACCTGTCAATCCTCTTTTCCCGCCGGACGTTCCGCGGCCACCACCCGGCTGATCTCCCGGATCTGCCGGGCCAGCTCGGCGAACTGCTCGGGATAGAGGCTCTGAGGCCCGTCACAAAGGGCCGTTTCCGGCGAGGGGTGAACCTCGATGAGAAGGCCGTCCGCTCCCGCCGCCACCGCCGCCAGGGCCATCGGCGCGACCATGCTGCGGATTCCGACCGCGTGGCTCGGATCGACGATGATCGGGAGGTGGCTCAGCGCCTGCACCACCGGCACGGCCGACAGATCGAGCGTGTTCCGGGTGTAGCTCCCGTAGGTCCGGATGCCCCTCTCGCACAAGATGACCCGATAGTTGCCCCCCGACATCAGGTACTCCGCCGACATGAGCCATTCGTCGAAGGTGGAGGACATCCCGCGCTTCAGGAGAACCGTGCGGTCGACCTTCCCGAGCGCCTGCAGCAGGCTGAAGTTCTGGACGTTGCGGGCTCCCACCTGGAGGATGTCGACGTACCGCAGGCAATCGTCGAGCTGGGACACGTCCATGATCTCGCTGATCACCGCCATGCCCAGCTCATCCGCCGCCTGGCGCAGGATGCGCAGGCCCGTCACTCCCAGCCCCTGGAACGAGTAGGGTGAGGTCCGCGGCTTGAAGGCCCCGCCCCGGAGCACCTGCGCGCCGGCGGCATGAACGGCCCGGGCCGCCTGGAAGACCTGTTCCTCGCTCTCGACCGCGCACGGACCCGCCATGATGACGGGCTCGGGACCGCCGATTTCGATCGATCCGACCTGGATGCGGGTGTCGCGGGCACAGTAGAAGCGGCTGGCCAGCTTGAAGGGATGCGGGATCGGATCGACCCGTTCGACCCCGGGCAACTGCCGGATCCGATCGGGCGCGACCTTCTCTCCGGTCGCCACCGCGCAGAGGACCCGCTCCCCGGCGCCCGGAACCCGGTGGACCTGGAGCCCAAGCGCCATGAGCGCCTGTTCGAGCTGATGGACCTGCCTTGGCCCGCTGCCGGGCTTGATTTCGATCTTCATCGCTCAGCTCCGGGACGGCAGCCTTTCGCCTACAGCACCACCTCGGGTGGAAGGTCCTCCACCTCGTACTCCACCGTATCGCCTCCGGTCAGGACCGGAAGGATCCGATTCAAGGCATCGAGCACGGCGAAGACGGTGGCTTCGAGCGTGTCCGAGCCGACCAGGGCGCTTCCCACCAGATGGGTCTCGGATCGCCGCCGCAGCAGCACCAGGTGGGTCAGGATCACCGCGCTGCTGCCGATCCGGCTCTCCTCGACACCGGCCAGCTCGACGGCCAGACCATCCCCGAGAAGGCGCGAAACCGCCTGAACCGTGGCCTGGGCGACCAGGCGCTCCTGGCTGTTGCGAACCGCTGGCCCCGTGGCCGTTCCGGTCAGGATACGCTCGCCGTCCTGAAGCTCCACCTGGCCTTCGTTGCGATTCCCCTCGCGGTAGATGTTCACGCTGCGGAAGAGGAGGCGCCGGACCGCCGGCTGATCCTCTCCGCCCGTGCCGTTCTCGACCGCAGTGGTGGAGGCCACGCTAACCTTGTGATGATCCAGCTCGATCCCATGGCGGACGAAAAGCGTCGTGACCACGTCTCGCACCACCCCTTTGGCCTTGCGGTGGGGGGCGGCGATCACGTGCACCTCGGTGATGCTCTCGCCGTCGGCCCGGATCCGGGCCGACAGGATGCCCGCCACCTGGCGCAGACTCTCCTCGATCGATTCCATCTGCTCTCGTAGCACGACCCCGATCCCTCCTCCGCCGCCGGAACTTCCGGCCGGCGCGCAGGTCTCACGGCTCGAGATCAAAGTGACTCAGTTCCCAAAGCTGGCGGACCCGCCCCTCGATCAGGGCGGGAGTCAGCTCGACCAGCCCCGTCACGCTGCGCTGCTCGCAGGCGAACGAGGCGACGGCCGCCCCGTGCACCAGGGCCAGCCGCAGCCGGGCCTCGTCCATTTCTCCTCCGCCCCGGGCCAGATACCCGAGAACCCCGCCGGCGAAAGAATCCCCCGCGCCCGTCGGATCCTGGGGCGATTCGAGCGGGACCGCCGGCACGACGAACCAGCCCTGCTCGGTCCGGGCCAGCGCGCCGTGTTCCCCCCGTTTGATCACGACGACGTTCGGCCCCATCATGCGGATCCCTTCGGCCGCCTTCTGCAGGCTCTCCACGCCGGTCAGGAGACGCGCCTCCTCGTCGTTCACCAGAAAGACGTGCACGCGGCGCAGCACCGAGAGGAGCCGCTCCCGGCGGCTGGCGATCCAGTAGTTCATGGTGTCGAGAACCACCAGAGGAGGCGCCTCGAGCTGATCCAGCACCTCGGCCTGAAGCTCCGGGTCGATGTTGGCCAGGAACACGCAGGGCGAATCGAGGTAGGCCGCGGGCAGCTTCGGGTGGAAATCCTGGAAGACGTTGAGATCGGTCCGAAGAGTCACCCGCTGGTTCATGTCTTCCGAGTAGACGCCCTCCCAACGGAAAGTCTTTCCGCTCTGCACCTGGAGGCCGGCCAAGTCGCAGCCCCGGCGGCGGAAGGTCTCGAGGTGCCGGTCGCTGAAGTCGCTCCCGACCACGGCCACGATCCGAACGGGGGCATACGAGGCGGCGGCCAGACTGAAGTACGAGGCCGACCCCCCCAGGGCTTCCGCCCATTCGCCCCCGGGAGTGCGGACCGTATCCAGGGCCACTGACCCGACCACAAGCACCGGCACCGGGACCTTCATTCAACTCTCCTTGCCGATGGCGGGCCCAGAGGGATCGGCGAACTCCTCTTTGGGCGCGTCCGCCCAGAGACTTTCCAGCCGGTAGTACTCGCGCGCCTCCCGGTGGAACAGATGCACCACGACGTCCACGTAGTCCAGGAGAATCCAGCGGCGGTGAGCCCGCCCTTCGACGTGCCAGGGGCGAACTCCCTGCGCCGCCAGGGATTCCTCGACATGATCGGCGATCGCCTTGACCTGCGTTTCGCTCAATCCGGTGGCCAGGACGAAATAGTCGCAGGCCGGGCTGAGCTCGCTCAGCTCGAGGATGACGACCGACTCGGCCTTCTTCTCGAGGGAGAGCGCGGCCACCGCCCTCGCAAGATCGTGTGACGAACGCGGCTGGCCGCTCGCCCGGGTGACGTCCCTGCCGGTCCGCCTCGTCATAACCCGGGACGCCGTCCCTCGGGCTCAGTGGCTGCGCTGGATGGCATAGGCCACCGCCTTCTCCAGGGCCTGCCGGTAGATCGACGGAGGCTCTCCCTGCAGCTCGAGGAGCGCGGTCTCGGCCATTTCGACGGCCTTTTCGCGGCAGTAGTCGATGGCGCCTGAGCCCTCGAGGATCTTGAGCAGGGGCGGCCAGTCGTCGGGCGTAAGGGGCTGGTGCGAAACCAGGTCCTTCAGACGGGCGCGATCCCGCGCCCCCGATCCGGCCAGGGCCCGGATGAGCGGCAGCGTCACCTTGCCCTCGGCCAGATCGATGCGGACTCCCTTGCCCATCTCCGCCGGGCTCCCGATGTAGTCGAAGAGATCGTCGGTCACCTGGTAGGCCCGGCCGAGCGCCTCGCCGAACCGCCGGTAGGAATGCGTGCGCTCGTCGTCCATCCCGGCCACCAGGGCGCCGATCTCGGAGGAAGCCGCCATGAGCGAGGCGGTCTTCTCATCGAGCAGCCGGAAGTATTGTTCCTCATCCAGGTCCAGGTCCTTCTTCTGCTGGAGCTGGAGCACCTCGCCGATCGACATCCGATAGGTCGTGCGGGCCACCACGGGTACGACCCGGGGCATGTCCCGCTCGAGCAGCTCATGGAACACCTTGGTGTAGATGTAGTCGCCCAGGATGGTCGAGACCAGATCGTTGTAGAGCGCGTTGATGGTGGGCAGACCCCGGCGAAGCGCGCTCTGATCGATGGTGTCGTCGTGGATCAGGGTGGCGGTATGGATCAGCTCGATCACGGTGGCGGCGAAGATCGCGTCGTCCGGCCGGGGGTTCCCCTGCCGCGCGACCAGCAGAAGCAGGGTCGGGCGGAACTTCTTCCCCTGGACGGCGAGCAGATGTTCCGAGATTCCGCGGATCAGCGGAAGCGAGCTATCAAAGAACGAATGGATGGCGGCGCCGACCTGGGTCAGCTCTTCCCGGACCGGCTCCTGGAACTCGCGCAGCGGGGTGTCCGCCTGGAAGGATTTCAGGAACAACTCCAGATTGGACGGCGACAAACCTCTCCCCTTTCACGGGCTGAGCCCGATGACCACTGATCGGGCGAAGCTAGCACCGGACCGCCGGAGTGTCAACGAAGCGCCGGAGTCTCCGCGCCGGACTGGAGAGCCGCCAGGGTGGCCTGGATCTGGTTCCGGTCGAAGGAATCCAGCACCTGGCCTGCGAGCATGCTGCGGTCGAGATCCTGGAGGCGTCCGGCGTATTCCTGGAACCGGACCATCTCGGAGGGCGGAACCGGTTCCGCCGGAACGTTCTTGAGGCCGAGCGGGTTCACGCTGACTCCGCCTTCGACCACTTCATAGTGAAGATGGGGTCCGGTGGCCAGCCCGGTCTGGCCGACGTAGCCGATGACCTGCCCCTGCGAGACACGGCCTCCGGAGACCAGCCCCTCCGCAAACCGGCTGAGGTGTCCATAGATCGTCTCCATGCGCCCCTCATGCCGGAGACGGATCATGCGCCCGTATCCGCCCGACCAGCCCGCGAACTCCACCGCGCCGTTGGCCACCGCGACGACCGGAGTGCCCGTGGCGGCGGCGTAATCGACCCCGTGGTGCGGCCGCCAGACCTTCAGGATGGGGTGGAAGCGGGACTCGGAGAAGTAGGAGGTGATCTTGCGGTAGTTGAGCGGAGAGCGAAGGAAGGCCTTGCGCTGGGCTCGCCCCTGCAGATCGTAGTAGTCCCCGTGCCTGCTTCCGGCGCCGGAATAATAGACGCCGGCCGAACGCGCCTTGTCCCCTTGATAGGTCGCGTAAAGCACGTCGCCGAAGCCCAGGGGCTGACCGTCCACGAAGCGTTCCTCGGCCAGGATGGAGAACCGATCGCCGCGCCGCACCTCGGTAAGGAAGTCGACGTCGTAGGCGAACAGGTCCGCCACCTTCAGCGTGAGCTTGTAATCGCCTCCGGCGGCCCGGATCGCGTCATCGAAGGTGGTCTCGACCTCCCCTTCGAATTTCCGCAGCCTCGTTTCGACGTTGACGGGAATCAGGTGCGCGGTCAGCGAGTCCCCTTCGGTCTCGAAGACGTAGGTCTCCTCCGGCGAGAGCTTGAGGGTCATCTCGGCGAGGCGTCCGAAGTCGTCGCGGGTCAGGGTGAGCTCCTGGCCGGGATGCAGGGATCGGGGAGAGAAAAGCCGGAGCCGGGCGTTCAGGTCCAGGATGCGGCCGATTTCCTGCACGCTGAGGCGATTCCGCAGCAGGAGGCCCGTAAACGTGTCCCCGCGCCGCACCGTGTCCTTCAGGGTGATGCCGCCGGACGCCAGGCTGTCGGACGGGGCGGCGGGAAGTGACGCGGGCACCGGCGCCTTGGACGGGGTGCAATGGGTCAGGAAGCGAGGGGTCAGAAGAATCAGCGGGACGATGAGCGCCGGAATCCAGATCAAACGAAACGCCCGGAGCTTTCCCGCCCGCAGCTCTCCCAGCCACCTCAGCGCCATCCGAAAGTCTCCCCCTTGGCGCGCCCTTCCGGCGCAACCGGATCCGGCCCGGTCACCGCGCAACGAATTGCCGGCACTATAGGCACGGCCTTCCGGTCGGTCAACCGCTTTGACCGGCGAGATCACGTCCCGGTCTTTCTGGCCGCGCCGCCCTCCGGCTCGCGCGATGCGTTCCCTCCGGCCCGGCGCGTGTCCGCTCCGGCTTTCGCCTCGGAGGTCCCGGCCCCGGCCTGCGCCGCCCGCCGGGGGAACTCCAGGATGAAGACGGCGCCGCGGCCCGGCTCCGATTCGACCCAGATCCGCCCGCCGTGGTTCTGCAGGATCCGATAGCAGGTCGCGAGCCCGTAGCCGTGCCCATCGGGCTTGGTCGTAAAGGCCGGCTCGAAGATCCGCGCCTGGATCTCCTTCGTCATCCCGGGGCCGTTGTCCTCCACCGAGAGCCGGATCATTCCTTTCCGTCCCTTGCCGGTCTGGGCCAGGATTCTCGGGCCGCCCGGATTCGCCGGCAACGAGGACGCCGGCCCGGGATCTGCGGCCACCTCGGCGAACTCGGATGTCTCCGCGGCGCCTGTCCCCGATTCGACCTCATCTCTTGAGGAACGGGCTGCGCGGATGGCATCCGCGGCGTTTCGGAGGAGGTTCAACAAGACCTGCTGGAGCTGGCCCGCATCGGCCACGACCTCGCCGGCTTCCGGATCCAGCGCGGTCTCGAGGGCGATCCCGTCGAAGAGGTTCTGCGGGCGCACGAAGTCGATCGTGTCTTCCACCAGCCGGTTCAGGTCGAACGTCTGAACGTGGATCTCGCGATGCGAGAATTCCAGGAGGCCCTTGGCCAGCGTGCTCATGCGCACGATCTGCTGGCGGATGATCTCGGCGTCGCTGCGCATGGAGGCGTCCCCCGCCTTCCCCGCCCGCATCAAGAGGAGCTGCGTCCGGCCCGATAGGACCGCCAGGTAGTTGTTGATCTCGTGGGCGACCTCGGCCGCCATCTCGCCCTTCGCGGCCATCCTTTCCGTCGAGATCAGGGCCCGGGTCATCTTCTGCAGATTGATGTACTCGCGGTTCTGGTTCTTCACGATGAGGAGCGGCAGGAAGAAGAGCAGCACGCCCGGGTCTCCGATGGCCAGGTAGGACACGAGGACGATCGGGCTCATGGCGAAGAGCGCGACCGACGACACGATGGAGTTCATGAAGGCGTAGTTCTCGAACCAGGTCTTCCGGAACGAGGTCCGGCGCTGCAAGGCCACGGCGCCCGCCACCAGCCCGGTGTTGACGAAGTAGTACACGGCGCAGGTCGTCAGCATGCCGAGGAGCGACGACAGGGAGCGGATGTTGCCGATGGTGACGGGAAGCCTCTGCCAGGCGTGAAAGACGAAGCCGCAAAGACAGGCCGTGATCGACATTTGGCCCAGGCCGAACATGGATCGCACCCAGTCCCGTTTCTGGATGAAACGCGTCGCCAGGAGGACGGAGAGTCCGATGATCCAGAGCCCGAGCGGGTTGCCGAAAAGGAAGATCACCACGAAGTTCACGGTCGAGGCCATGCTGTCGGTGCAATCGCCGGACAGGGTCTCAAGCCAGAGGAACTCCGCGGCCACGCTGATGGCAAGCCAGGTCAGGAACGGCAGCGAGGCGAGGTGCCGGAGGGGTCCGCCCGCCACCAGCAACAGCGCGACTCCGGCCGCCACCACGACGAGGACATACCCCGAGAGACGGCGGTTGTCCGCGTATTGGGGAAACAGGCGTCCGATCAGGCTTCCCGAGTCCGCCCGGGCTGTGGCGCTGGCATCCATTCTCATTCGTCATCGGCAGTTACGGCGATTCTCTTGAGAGACCTGGATCACGGCGGGGCGGTTTCGTCCCGGCGGCGCGGCAAAGCTGGCGGCAGGCTATTCACTTGAAGTGGCCCCTCGGAACCAGCGCCGGCATCCGCCCTGCGTGGTCAGGCGGGACCGCGATTCAGGAGCGACGGCCCCGCGTGGAGAACCGGCGGCTGAGGGTCACGAGGCGCGAACGAATCCGATCCCATCGTCTGAGGACGAAGAGGCCCGCCCGGCCGATCGCGAAGCCGATGACCGCGCCGCCCAGCACGTCGGAGGGATAGTGCACGCCGACGTAGATCCGGGAGTAGGAGATCAGAGCGGCCAGAACGACGCCGATCCATCCCAGAGCACGGCTCGTGCCGAAGAGGAGCACCGCCGTCGCCGTCGTGTTGGCGGCGTGGGCGGACGGGAACGAGGGGCTGTGCGCCTGATGCGGAAGAAGCAACCGGACGTTCGGCAGAACGAAGCAGGGTCGCATCCGGAAGACGAGGTGCTTGACGATGCTGCTCGTGATGAAGTCGGTGGCGCCTACGAGCAGAAGGATCGCGACGGCGGTCCGGCGGCCCTTGACTCCCCCCAGCGCGGCGAGCAGCAGCCAGAGCCCGACCATCAGGTAGACTTGTTCCGGAGGCGCGGTCAGCCAGACGAAAAACGCGTCCAGCCAGTGCGGCGCGGCGGCGAGGTTTCCCTGCCGGAACAGCCAGACGTCGAGGCGGGCGGGACCGCTCATCGGGGGCCCCGCGGGCAAAGCGCGGTTCCGGCGGGACCGCTCATCGGGGGCCCCGCGAACGAAGCGTGGAACGGGGCCCCGGGCAGCGTCTCCTTGTGCGCGCGCCGATCGCCGCATCCGGGCGGAACGCGATCCGGAGTCGCCCTCTAGTCCTCAGCGCGGCAGGCGCCGTCGAGCCGGATGGCGCTAGACTGCGCTTATGGACGACGTTGGGTTCGAGCTGGCGCCGCCGGGACTGCTCGGTCCCGGTCGGGCTGCGGTCAGCGAACGGTCGGGAGGAGTCAGCTCCGGCCCGTTCCGGTCGCTCAACCTCGGCCGATCGACCGCGGACGATCCCGGAAATGTGCGCCGGAATGAAGGCCGGGTTCTGGCCGCGCTCGGGCTCGCCGATCGCGTCGCTCGCCTGCGACTGGAGCACGGAGCGCGCGTCCTCACGGTCGATGCGCCCGGCCTGCACGGCCCCGCCGACGCTCTCAGAACCGGGGATCCCCGCCTCGTTCTCTGGATCACGGTCGCCGATTGCTTTCCGCTCGCGCTGGCGGCGGGTTCCGTCCGCATGCTCGGCCACTGCGGATGGCGCGGCGTGGCCGCCGGACTCGTCGAAGCGATGATCGCGAGCCTCCGGGAAGCGAGCCGATCTCCCCTCTCGGAGATCCGCGCCTGGGTCGGGCCCGGGATCCAAGCCTGCTGCTACCAATTCGGCCGCGAGACGGCCAGCCGCTTCTCTCCCCGCGCGCTCCGGCCTCTCGGAGACGACTGGTCGCTGGACCTCCGAGGCGAGATCCTGGCTCGCCTGGCCGGCGCGGGAGTGGCCGCGGACCGCACCGCCGCATCGGAAAGCTGCACCTGCTGCCTTCAAGACCGCTTCTTCTCCCATCGCCGCGACGGCGTCCCTGCCGGTCGCATGGCGGCGCTGTGCTGGACTCCCCAGGCGGTGCGCGGCCGGGAACCGGTCGCTCCCGGCGCGCAGGTCAGGTCTCCGGCGGAGCCGAGCGCCGCCGGTCCGGACCGCAAGTCTCCGGCGGAGCCGACCGGCGTCGAGCCAGAGTTCAGGCCTCCGGTGGATCCGACCGGCCCGGAGCCAAAGCTCCCGTCTCCGGCGGAGCCGACCGCCCCCGGCGCCGATCAACCGCGCGGCCGCTGATCCCCATCGAGCAACTCCTCGTAGAGCGCCTGATATTGATCTACGACCTTCCGCTCGGCAAACGCGTCCTCGGCCCGCGCCCGCGCGCTCGCGCCGACCCGGCGGCTCAGCCCCGGGTTGCCGAGCACCCGGCGCGCAATCGCGATCATCCCGGCGATGTCCTCCGGATCCGCGAGGAAGCCGGAGATCCCGTTCTCGATCAGCTCGCTCGTTCCCCCGCGGCTCGTGGCGACCACCGGCACGCCGGAGGACATGGCTTCCAGGGCCACGAGCCCGAAGCTCTCGTGATCGCTCGGAAGAAGCACGAGGTCCGCCAGCGGCAGGAGCGATTCCATCCGATCCTGAAGACCGAGGAAGAAGACGCGGTCCTCGAGGCCGTAGGAACGGGCCAGCTCCTGGGCGTGCCAGCGTTCGGGACCGTCGCCGACGATCACGAGATCGGCCGGCAGGTCGGAGGCTAAGCCCGCGAAAACGCTCAAGACCGTCGGCACGTTCTTGACCGCGCGAAGATTGGAGGCATGCATGACGACGGGGCGTCCTCCCCGTCCGAACGGAGCGTGGCCGGGCCCGGCTTTGGGCCGGAAGCGGTCGGTATCGACGAAGTTCGGAATCACCGAGATGGGCACCTCGACCGAAAAGGCCTCGAAGGTCCGGCGGCGGAGAAACTCGCTGACCGCCGTGACCCGATCGCTCTGCTCGATGGAGAACCGGGTGATCTTGTGAAACGAGGGCTGGACGCCCACGAGGGTGATGTCGGTGCCGTGCAGGGTGGTCACGGTGCGCAGGGTGCCCGGCGGCAGCATTTGGACGGCCAGGTAGGAGCAGATCGCATGCGGCAGCGCGTAGTGGACGTGCACGACGTCGAGCCCGTGGGTCTCGGCGACCTCGGTGATCTTCACCGCGAGGCTCAGCGTGTAAGGAGGATGGTGGAAGACCGGATAGTTCTCCGTCTGCACCTCGTGAAAGAAGACGTTCTCCTCATATCCCTTGAGGCGGACCGGCATCGCATAGGTGATGAAATGGACCTCCCAGCCCCGGTGGGCCATGGCGAGGCCGAGCTCGGTCGCGACGATGCCGCTGCCGCCCGAGGAGGGATAACAGACGATCCCGAGCTTCCGCGGGCGCGGCCCCTCACCGCCGCTCGCGCGAGCCGCCTCCGCCCTGCCGGCGGCGCCTTTATCCTTCGGATCCATCGCGGTCATCTCCCTCCGGTTCGGAAACCTCCGGTCCTTCAAGCACGAAGAGCGCCTCCGCCTCGGGCTCTCCGGCGTCGAGCGTTCTTCGCAGGTGCTCCTCCGCCGCCTCCACGACGATCTGCGTTTCCATCCGCCCCTCCGCCAGGAGAGGCGTCAACATCGAGAGCGTCCGTTCCTGGTCGCCGTCGCGGGGCCGCAGGAACTCCCTCCAGTGCGCCAGTCGCGGAATTCGCTGGTAGAGGCGGTGGCGGGCCTTGGCGGCAATGCCCTCGCTGACGCGGCCGAGCTGGAAATCGGCCTTGCCCGCCGCCGATTCCAACAACTGGACCAGGCTCCGATCAAAGCCGGCCAGCGCCTCCGCCAGGGCTTCGCCGTCGCGCCGCAGGTCCTCCCGAACCGCCTCGACCCGGTGGACGAGGTCGCTCGGGATCTCCCGCTTCAGCGCTCGGGCGAGGAATCCGTCCGGATCGGCCACCGCCCCGGCATAGCCTCCTCCGGCCTCGAGAACCGATTCGTCGAGCGCGGGCAGGAGCGCTCCCCGAAGCCGCGAAACGAGCGGGGGCGGCGGAATCTGCGCTTGCCGGTAGACCGGCCCGAGCTGGGCCCGATAGCGGACCTCCGCGGGACCGCACACCGTGGCCGCATTGGGAAACAGGAGATCCTGCAGCGGTGGCCGGAGCACGACGTTCGGCCCGACGGGAGGCTCGGGAAGTGCGCCCGCCGGCAGCGGTTCGCGCATGTTCTCGCGGAGCGCGAAGAGCGCGCGGTCTCCGAGCGCGGGATCGAGCGCCGGGTCGTGGCCGAGCTGGCGCGCCTCCTCCGCGCCGGCGCGCAGGAGATCGGCCAGCGGCCACTCGCGGCCCGCCCGGACCAGCCACTGGCTCTGCGCCCGGATCACGTTCGGATCGGCACCATCGATCGCCAGGAGAGGAAGCCCCGGCAGCAGGCGGAAGAGAAGGCCGGCCGTCATCCCGCTCCAGGACTCTCCGCCGGCAGCGGTTTCCCGGAGAATCTCCGCGACCCGTTCGCCGCCGGCCTGGCGCCAGAGCGCCGCGCCGCTTTCGAGAGCCGTAAGCTGGGACGCGGCGGGCAGCCGCCCGATCATGGTCCCGCCCGGCGGATTCGAGTCGCCGCGCAAACGGACCAGCCGGCCCGACGGCTCGGGCAGCCAGGCCGAGGCGACTTCGCCGTAGTCCGCGTCATCCCCGACGATCCAGAAGACGGCGATCGCCGGGACGCCGAACGCCCGACCCAGGCGGCGCGCCAGAACGGCCGCCGTCGCCGCCTTGTACAAGGTGTACAATGGCCCACCGAAGAACGCCGGCTGCTGGCCGGTGACGACCGCCAAACCCTTTCCGGCCAGGATCGATTCCCAGGAGGACTCGAGCGAAGGATCGCCGCCCCGTTCGACGCACCAGCGCAGGAGCGGCTGCGCCGCGCCGGCCAGCGGAGACGGCCGGCCGGCGGCGAGCCGCGCGCGGCCCGCCGCCTCGATCTGCGACCACGAGGCCGTTCCGCGCTCCGCCGCGGTCAGCTCGCGGAATCCGCTCAGCTTCACGTCAATCCCCTTCCCGCTGCGCGATCAGCAGGCAGCGCGGTGAACTTTCCGGGTCAAACGAGGCGCCGTCATAGTCTCCCAGGATGGTCCGGGTCGCGAGCCCGGCCGCCGCCAGGAGCGACCGCAGCTCGGAAGGAGTGTAGAGCCGGACGCGTTCCTCATAGAGCACATCGGGACGTCCGCCATAGGACGCGCTCACCCGTACCCGCTTTCTGAGGAAGGGGCCCTCCGGATCGAGGAGGCGGATCTCATGAACTTCGTGATCCTGCACCCGCCGCCGCGATTCCGGCACCAGCGTGCGGCGCACCTGGACGTCGTTGAGAAAATCGAGGGCCACGAATCCCCCCGGCCGCAGCACCCGCGCGATTTCGTCCAGGACCTCCTGATCCTCCCGCACCAGCGCGAAGTAACCGAAGCTCGTGAACAGGAGCAGCGCCCAGCCCTGCGAAGCGCTCTTGATCGGAAGGCGCCGCATGTCGGCCCGGACCAGGGGCGGCTGGTCGCGGCGAAGGGCCGCCCGCGCCGTCCGGAGCAGCGGCCAGGAGAGGTCGAGGCCGGTCACGCGCCAGCCGTCGCGATCGAGACAGCGGACGAACCGGCCGGGCCCGCAGGCCACGTCGAGCACCGGCCCCGCGAACGGAAACTGGCGGATCAGGGTTGCGATCAGACGGGCCGCCTCCGATTCGTCCCGGTGGGCATAGAGGTGGAGATAGACCTCGTCGAAGGCATGCCGGAACCAATCGGACTCGTCGCACCGAACGGGATCGCGCTTTTCACTCCGCCCGGCAGGCATGATTCACCGGCCGCGGCGCGCCCACCCGAGCTCGGTCCAGAGCCGGAACAGCTCCCGGAACGCCCGCAGGATCACGCGCCAGTTGGCGCCGGTCTGGCGCCCGTGGAGGCGGGGATAGTGCGAGACGGGAAGCTCGTGGACCCGGGCGCCGCGCCGCCGCGCCCGGGCCAGGATCTCGAGGTCGATGGTGGCTCCGTTCGACCACAGCTCCATGCCCTCGAAGATCGAGCCGCGAAAGAGCTTGAACGCGCAATCGACGTCCCGCACCCAGACGCCCATGAGAAGGCCGACGGCGAGGTTGTACACCCCCGCGTTCAGACGGCGGATGAACGGATCGCTCCGGACGCGGCGATAGCCGATGACGAGGTCGAACCGGTCGCGCAGCGCCAGGAACTGCGGAAGCTCGCCCAGGTCGAACTGATTGTCGCCGTCGGTATAGAAGATCCATGGCTCCCGCGCGCCGCGGATTCCGCTGCGGAGCGCCGCGCCGTACCCGAGATTCCTCGGATGGTGCACGACGCGGATGCGCGGGTCGGAAGCCGCCAGCCGGTCGGCGATGGGGCCGGTCTGGTCGCGGCTCCCGTCGTCCACCAGGATGACCTCGAACGACCGGGCCAGGCCGGGCAGGATCCGAAGCGCCCGGGCCGCCGCTTCCTCGATGTTTCCCTCCTCGTTGTACATCGGATAGAAAAGGGACAGCCCCTCGACGCGATCCTCCACGGTCCCGCCCCCGTCAAGCGCTCGGGTGTCCGCCGCGTTCGTCTTCAAAACCGCAGGCCTCCCCCGCCGTAGGCGCGGACCTGCCGGCCGTCGGTCGCGACGTCGAGACTGACCAGGTTGAACCACGGGGCGAGAAATCGCAGCCCCACGCCGCCGCCCCAGCGGGCGCTCGCCCGGCCGTCTTCGAGCGCATGCCCTTCCCAGATCGAGCCCCCGTCGACGAACGCGGCTCCGTCCACCGTGAGATCGAGATTGATCCGTCCGCCGCGCAGGCTGAGCGTCCGTTTCGGAAGGATCGGAAAGCGCTCCTCCACCCATCCGTTCCACCGGCTCTCGCCGCCGAACTCTCCCTGGGCGTATCCCCGCAGGGAGCCGATGCCGCCGAGCTCGACCCTCTGGTAGTTCGGAACGGATCCGCGGCTCCATTCCAACAGGCTGGCCGCGGTGAACGCGGTCCCCCCGCCGGTCGAGAGCACTCGGAGCAGGCCCAGACCGTATCGCTGGAAGTCGGTCGTGCCGCCCAGCACGCCTCCATGGGGCTCGAAGGAGATGGCGACCTTGCTTCCGGTGAAAGGCCGGAACCGGGAGTCGCGCGAGTCCCGCAAGGCTCCAAGCTGAAGGTAGCGGTGGTCGTCGGTCCGGGCCGAAGCGGAAGCGCCCGGCCCAAGCGCGGGATCCGGCCGCGAGCTGGCCCTTTCCACGCCGGCCAGGAGGGGAAAGCCGATCTGCGCTCCGTGGGACGGCTCGGCCGAGAGGTAGGCGCCGCGTTGATCCACGATCAACCCATCGGTGCGATCGCGGCTTCGGGACCCGTAGATTCCGGCGCCGAGACCAAGCCGGCGGCCGGCGAGCCACGGCGTGTCGTAGGCGAGAGACAGATTCTGCCGCCCTCCTCCCACCGCCGACAAGGCCGCTCGCTCATTCCGCCCCCGCAGGTTGATGGTCGAGGCGTAGCCGCCCCAGGAAATCCCGTCCTCGGGAGTATAGTCCACGACGGGATAGGCGAGAATCGTAGGACGCTCCCGGACCTCGATCCAGAGGACCGGCGCCTGCCGCGCACTGTCGGGCCGCGCCTGGAACAGAACCTCGGCGAAGATCCCCAGATCGAGGAGGCGGAGTCGGTCTCTCTCCAGCCGGTCCCAGTCGAGCGAATCTCCGACGCGGCAGCTCAGCTCGCGCGTGATCACTTCGGGCCGCGTTCGCACGAGGCCGGTCAGCTCGATGCGCGCGATCGGCCGATCGAGCCAGGAAGGGTTCGGGGAACCGGCGGTTTCGGCCTGAACGCACGACGCCGGGCCGGCCAGGGCCAGAAGGGCCCCCAGAGCCAGGACCTGCCGCATCAATTCCGAGCGCGGGAGCGTCCTCCGGATCCGGCGGCGCGGATCACTGGGGAGTTCCCGAGTCCTTGCCGCCGCTGCTCACCGAAGTCTTGTTCAACCCGCTCGTGTCGGTCACTTCCTTGACCACGAAACCGACCGCCACGGCGCCGGCCGCCAGGAGCACGGTCTTCCCCGGATCACGGCTCACGACCCGCACCGAATCCACCTTGGAGATCGGGACCGGAAAGACGCGGGCCTCCGTGGTGTAGTAGATGCCCTCCTTCACCGATCCGTGCTCCACGGAGATCGGGTACTCGCCGAGCAGGGTATCCGGCTTGAAGGTGATCCGGCGGAACTGGTAGATCTCTCCCCCCTGGAGATAGACCTCGCTCTTGCCCAGGACGGTCCCGGGCACGAGCCTGGTTCGGGCCACCAGGAACTTGGACGTGCAGCCGCCGATCAGGACGACGGCGATGAGGACTGCGCCCAGAACGCCTGCGGACCTTGGCGGAACGGCAAAGGACCAATCGCCGTGAGACGCGCGCGCGTGCATGAGGTCAGTATAGCTCCTCCTTCCAGCGGTGGAGAAGCGTCAGCGCCTCGAGCGGCGAGATTCGTTCGAGATCCAATTTTCGGAGGTCCTCCACAAAGCGGGGCTCGGGAGGCCCGAAGAGCGAAAGCTGGATTCCGCCGGAAGGCGCGCCCCGCCGATCCACGCCGGAAGGCAGCGCGTCTGCGCCGGCCCGCGCTTCTCCCGGATCGCGCTCGGAGACCACTTCCGCCGGCTGTCCCACCTCCATGCCGGGCTCCGCCGAAGGTCGGTGCACCATCGCGTCGTGCTCCCCCGCCGGCCCGCGCTGCGCTGCGTCGGTCCCCTTCGACGGCCGGTCCGACGTCGCGCCGGTCTCCCCCGCCGGCCCTTGCGGCGCCGCACCGGTCCCTTCCGCCGCCCGGGATGAGGACGAACCCCCTGGGATCGCGACGGCCGCACCGCCTTCCGCCGCCGGGGTGATGCGGCGCGCCTCCTCTTCGAGCCGCTCGAGGATC
The DNA here is from genome assembly GCA_963833505.1 of Candidatus Eiseniibacteriota bacterium. GTDB lineage: Bacteria > Eisenbacteria > RBG-16-71-46 > CAIMUX01 > CAIMUX01 > CAWHYG01. The sequence continues at coordinate 751,320 of CAWHYG010000007.1, forward strand.
GTGCGGGCGCGCCGGATGACGGATTCGGGCACGCCGGCGAGCTGGGCCACATGGATGCCGTAGCTGCGGTCCGCCGCGCCTTCGACGACCCGGCGGAGAAAGACGACCTGATCGCCCCATTCCTTGACCTCGACGTTGAGGTTGCGGAACCCGCGTCCGGGACGGGCCAGGCGGGTCAGCTCGTGGAAATGGGTGGCGAAGATGGTGCGAGGTTTGGGACCGGAGCGCGACTCGAGGGCCTCGGCCACCGCCCAGGCGATCGCCAGGCCGTCGTAGGTCGAGGTGCCGCGCCCCACCTCATCCAGGAGGACCAGGCTCCGGCGGGTGGCGTGATGAAGGATTCGGCTCGTCTCGATCATCTCGACCAGAAACGTCGACTGACCGCGCGCCAGCGAATCGTGCGCCCCGACGCGGGTGAAGATCCGATCGCACAGGCCGATCTCGGCCGAGGCCGCCGGAACGAAGGATCCAAGCTGCGCCATCACGGTGATCAGTCCCACCTGCCGGAGATAGGTCGATTTTCCGGCCATGTTCGGGCCGGTCAGGATGGCAACCTGCTCGAGGTCCCCGTCCAGCTCCGTGTCGTTCGGAATGAACGTGCCCGGGCCCAGCGATTCCTCGACCACCGGATGGCGGCCGTCCCTGAGGACGAGGCGGATCCCCGGATCGACCTCCGGCCGCACCCACCGCCGCCGCGCCGCGGCTTCGGCCAGTCCCTGCAGGAAATCCAGCTCAGCCAGCGCGCGCGCCAGGTCCTGGAGGGCGGAGGTGCGGTTTCGAATCTCCTCGCAGAGGGCCTCGAAGAGGACCCGCTCCCGGCGCGTGGCCTCCTCCTCGGCGTGCAGCACCTTCTCCTCGAACTCCTTCAGCTCCGGAGTCAGGAAGCGCTCGGCCCCGGCCAGCGTCTGCTTGCGCACGTAACGGTCGGGGACCTTGCCGAGCTGGGACTGGCTCACCTCGATGTAGTAGCCGAAGACGCGGTTGAATCCGACCTTGAGCCCGGGGATGCCCGTGCGGGTCCGCTCCTCCTCCTGGAGCCGCGCGATCCAGGACTTCGCGTCCCTCGACAGGCTTCGCATCTCCGCCAGCTCCGGATCGAACGCGTCGCGGAAGACGCCGCCGTCGGCCAGAAGCGCGGGCGGCGCATCGACCAGGGCGGCTTCCATCCGCTCGCTCAAGGCGCGCAGCTCCTCTACCGGCGGCGCCGGAAGAGCCGCCGGCGGCGGTCCCGCTCCCGGCAAGAGTCCAGGACCTGGCGCGACGACAGGTTTTCCCGCTCCCGACACGAATCCTGGACCTGGCGCGACGTCAGTCTGTCCCGCTCCCGGCACGAATCCTGGACCTGACACGACGACAGTCGCGGTTTCGGGAGAGCCTGAAAGCAGACTCCCGATCTTCGGGGCGGTCCGGAGCGTCTGGCGCAGGCCGGCAAGATCCCGGGGCTGGGCTCGCCCGCAATGAAGCTTCGCCAGGATCCGCTCCACGTCCGCGGTCTCCTTGAGGAGCGCACGGAGCGAGGCGCGGAGGCGTCCGTCCAGAAGGATTTCGATCCGATCCTGCCGCCGGCGGATCGACTCGACGTCAGCCAGGGGCCGGCGCAAGGCGCTCCGAAGCAGGCGCGATCCCGCCGCCGTCAGGGTGAAATCGAGGCAATGCAGCAAGGTCGAGGACGCGTCTCCTCCGGGAAGCGGCTCGAGGATCTCGAGGCTCCGGAGGGTCGAGTCGTCGAGGATCAGCCCCTCGCCGGGGCGAAGCCGGCGAGGCGGCCGCAAATGCCCGAGATCGGACTGCTTCTGCTCCTCGGCGTACTCGAGGAGCGCGCCAGCCGCGCCCAGGGCGGGCCCGAGATCCTCCGCCTCGAAGGCGTCGAGGCTGGCGAGATGGAAGCGCTCGAGAAGCGCCGACCGGCCCCGATCCCGGCTGAACTTCCAGGGGTCGAGGATCGTGAGAAACGGAGCCGGAACCAGATCGGCAATCCACTCGCCGAGTCCCGTCCGCTCCTCCTCGGTCAGGAGGATCTCGGCGGGACTGAGGCGGGCCAGCTCCTCGCGCGCCTCGAGCGCATTCAGATCGTCCAGCAGAAGTTCTCCGGTCGAGATGTCGGCCGCGGCCAGCCCGAACCGTCCCGAGGCGCCGCTCCGGAGGGCCGCGATGAAGTTGTTGCTTCCCGCCTGCAGCAGCGAATCGGCCAGGGTCGTCCCGGGCGAGAGGACCTCCACCACCTTCCGCGCGAGCAGCTTCTTTCCCTTGCCCGGCTCTTCGACCTGCTCGCAGATGGCGACCCGGTGCCCCGCCTTGAGCAGCCTGGCGATGTAGGGTTCGGCATTGTGCCAGGGGAAACCGGCCAGCGGAATCGGATCGGAGTCGGCCGCGTTCCGGCTGGTCAACGCGATGCCGGTGACGCGGGCCAGCAGGTGCGCGTCGTCGAAGAAGGTCTCGTAGAAGTCCCCCATGCGGAAGAGGAGGACCGCGTCCGGGTGGGCCCTCCTGGCTTCCAGGTACTGGGTCATCATCGGGGTTTCGGCGGAGGGGGATCGGCCTCGGCCTCGGCTGTTCTCGGATCGGGTCACGGCCCGGTGGTGTCGCGCGGGGTCGCGGCTCGCGTCGAGTCCTCCGCGGAACGCGCCGATGGCGATTCACCGGTCGCGGTCCGCTCCCGATCGATCCCGGGCGCCATCGCCGCCACCAGGCCTCTCTCGGGAGAAGCGGCCGCCCCCGGCTCCCAGCCTTTCACCAGGTCCCAGTCGATCCGGCGGCCGACGTTCCGGCCCGCGGCGGTCGAAGCGACCAGACCAATGCGATACAAGAGCGGTCCGAGGCAGCCGGCGCGACGGGCCGCTCCTTCGAGGGAAAGGTAGCCGTCCAGGGCGGCGGCGAGCTCTCCGGTGCGAAGCTCCCCGTCGTGCTCGGCCACCGCGGCCAGGACGCCGTCCGTCCCCTGTTCGGCTGACTCCGCCGCCGCTTCGTTCGGCCGGCCGAGCAGATTGCGGCACTGGGCGGCCCAGAACGCCGGTTCCGCGGTCGGTTTGTCGCCTTTCTGCTCCTCTGCCTGCTCGAACCAGGTGAGGGCGTCCTCGATCTGTCCCGCACCGTAATAGAAGTGGCCGAGCCAGAGAGCGGCCCGGCCGGAGTACTCCGGTTCGCCGGTACGCTTCGCCAGGGCTTCCATGAGTGGGACCGCCGCCATGGCGGAAGGCATCCGCGAGGCCTCGTCCCAGATCTGTTCGGCCGAACGTCCGGAAAGCCGGCTCTTGATCTCTTCAAACAGCCCGGGATGCTCTTCCGGCGGCGCCTGCGTCTGTTCCGCGGACCGAGCGTTCTCTCCCGAAGGAGCCTGGCTCTGGTCCGCAGACGGAGCGTTCTCTCCCGAAGGAGCCTGGCTCTGTTCCGCGGACGGAGCACTCTCCTGCGGCAGAGCGTGAGCCTGGACTGTGGGCGGCATCGGCACCCGAGGCGACATAGCCGTGAGTCCCGCCGCGCCGTACAGGACAATCCCCAGGAGCACCATCGTCACGCTCTGAAGCATGATCAGATCTGCGATCCCCGGGACGGGGCTGGAGAGGGAACCGACGGCTGCCAAACGCCGCAGCGCGGACATTTCGGCTCGAGATCGTCTCCGCGATACGAGCAGCGGGGACAGGCCGCTCCGTCCTCGCCGGCGGGAAGGTCTTGAAGCAGGACGTCGATTTCCCGAAGGGCCGAATCGACGCGGCGCGTCTGCAGCAGGCAACTGACCAGAAGGCGCCGCGCCGGGCGATTCTTCGGTTCCGCCGTCAGCACCGATTCGAGAAGCGCGATGGCTTCATCGGTCCGCCCGCGGCGCCGGTGCATCTCGGCCAGCGCGACGGTGGCCGGCGCCGAACCGGGATTCTGCTGGATGAGCCGCTCGTAGACCTGCAGCAGGTCGCCGAAGCGTCCCAGCTCGAAATAGGAGCGTTCGATCCGGTCGAAGACGGTGCGGGCCTGCTCCGGATTGCGTTCCGCGCAAGCCAGCCAATGCTCCACCGCCCGCTCGTGCTCGCCGTCGCGGGCCAGCACCTCGCCGAGCAGGACGCGCCCCCGCTCTTCTCCGCCGTCGAGCTTGATGGCTTCTTCCAGCAGCCGGCGCGCTTCGCGCATCCGATCGTGCTGGATCTCCGTTCGCGCCGCCTGGATCCGGACCTGCGCCGGCCGCGGCAGGGCGCGTCCTGGATACAACCGGTGCCATTCGTCGACGTGGACGAAGGCCCGGTCCCAGTCTCCCTTCGCTTCGTAGGCCAGGGTCAGCGCGCGCAGCGCCACGGGGTTCTTGCGGTCCAGCTCTTTCAAGGCCTCTCCCCCGCGGATGGCTTCGTCCCAGTTCCCCTGGGCCAGATGATCCTCGAGCAGGCTCTCTCGAATGCGGGTCGCGGCAATGGGATCGTCGGTCGGGCGCGCCAGCAGCCCCGCATGGATCCGTTGCGCGCGGTCGGGATATCCCATGACGCGGACGAGGTCTCCCAGACGCAGATAGGCGAGCCAGTTGTCGGTCTCCTGCCGGGCGATCCGGCGGATCGCTTCCATGGCCCGTCCCCGCCGGCCACGGATCAAGGCATCGATGGCCTCGAGATAGCTCGCCGACGGATTCCAGGCGTCCGGGCGGCGCCGGCGCATCGAGATCCACGGCAGGCCCACGAAGGCCAGGATCAGGAGGAGAATCGACGCCAGAAGGATGAACTGCCCCGGTGTCATGGTCGAGCTCCGCCGCCGAGACAGCCGGCGACCGGAGACGAGACCGGCGATCGCCGCCTCCCTACCACTCGCCGTCCCCTTCGTCCTGGACCGGAAGATCGTCCAGGGACACGCTGCGAAGCTGATGCAGCTCGTCCCGCAGCTTTCGATTTTCGCGGTGCAGGCCCATGATGTGCATCCGGTTCTTGAGGTCGCGGAAGAGGCTGGCCACGGCAAAGGTCACCATGCCCGCCAGGTAGGACAGGAAAAGAACCAGCGACAGGGGCACGTCCCGGAACTCGCCGCTCTGGGCCGGGCTCAAGTGCACGGTCACCCTCTCGTCGCCGTTCAGAAACCCGAAATACAGGATCACGACGATGAAAGCGATCGAGAGCAGGAGCTTCAGGTACGACAAGATCTCGCCTATTCCTTGGGTGACGGAATCCCTCCCATGCGGCAGGTATTCTAGAAAGGCCGCCGGGCGCCTTCAAGCTAAAGGTTGCGGCGCGGATTAAAGGTTGTGACGCGGATCATGCAACGCCCGCGGCGCTCCGGCACGAGTGCAGGAGGCCGCGGGCGTTCCGCCGTTCGCCCGAAATCCGGATTGGCTAGGCCTCGGAATCCTCCGCCGGCTCCGGCCCGGCTTCAGAGGCGGCCGGGTCGGAGGCCCAACTGGACGGGTCTCCCGGTCCGGAAGCCGGATCGAGCGCCTCCGCCTCATCCGACACCGGCTCCGCGCGCCGCCGTTTCTCCTTCGGACGCGCCTCCTTCTCCTCGGTCGGCTCGGGCACCGCGGCCCGCTTGACGCCGTACTTCTCGAGGAACGCCTTGTTCACGGCCTCATCCTGCTCCGCCAGCCACATCTTGATCGACAGCACCATCCGATGGTTGGCGAGATCGATCCGCGTGACCTTGAAGGACAGCTCGTCCCCTTCCAGGAAGTGCTCGCCCGGATGCCTCGCGTTGTCGACTCCAAGCTGGCCGACGGGAACAAAGCCCTCGAACTCGCCGTCCACCATCACGACGACGCCCCGATCGATGGCCTTGATCACCACGCCGGAGACGTTCGCGCCCTGCGGATAGCGCTCCATGAGCTGGGGCCACGGATCCTCGCCCACCTGTTTCAGCCCGAGGGAGATCCGGCGCTTGTCCTTGTCGATGGCCAGGACCTTGACCTCGACCTGCTGGCCCTTCTTCAGGACCTCGGACGGATGGTTGATCCGCCGGGTCCAGGACATGTCGGAGATGTGAACCAGCCCGTCGATGCCGTCCTCCAGCTCGACGAAGGCGCCGAAGTTCGTCAGGTTGCGCACCTTTCCGGAAACGGTGATCCCGAGAGGGAAGCGCTCGTCCAGGGTGAGCCACGGATCGGGCTCGACCTGCTTCAGGCCGAGCGAGATCTTCTCGTTCGCCTTGTCGACCTTGAGGACCATGCATTCGACTTCCTGGCCCTCGGTCAGGATCTTGTTGGGATGGCGGATGTGCTTGGTCCAGGACATCTCCGAGATGTGGATGAGCCCCTCGACGCCCTTCTCCAGCTCGACGAAGGCGCCGTACTCCGTGATGGAAACGACGCGGCCGTGGACCTTCGTGCCCACCGGATACTTGTCTTCGACCCGCTCCCATGGGTACTCCTGGAGCTGCTTCAAGCCCAGGGAGATCCTCTCCCGCTCCGGCTCGAAGGAAAGGACCTTGACGTCGAGCTTCTCGCCCACGCTGAGCACCTCGGATGGATGGCGGATCCGCCCGTAGGAGATGTCGGTGATGTGCAGGAGCCCGTCGATTCCGCCCAGGTCGATGAAGGCGCCGAAATCGGTGATGTTCTTGACGTAGCCGGCGCGGACCTGCCCGATCTCGAGGGTGCGGATGATCTCTTCCTTGGCCGAGGCCCGCTCCTCCTCCAGCACCAGGCGCCGGGACACCACGATGTTCCGCCGGCGCTTGTTCAGCTTGATGATCTTGAACTGGAGGGTCTGGCTCATGAGCGACTCGACCGACTGCGGCGGGCGCAGCGCGATCTGGCTGCCGGGCAGGAAGGCCTCGACGCCGAAGAGGTCGACGACCGCGCCGCCCTTGATCTTCCGCACGAGCCGGCCTTCAACCACCTCGCCCTTTTCGGCCGCGTCCTTGACCCGATCCCAGACCTTGACGAAGTCGGCTCTCTGCTTGGACAGAACGACCAGGCCGTCCTGGTTCTCCATCTTCTCGAGGAAGACATCGACCTCATCCCCGACCTTGACCGCCTCGGAATCGGCGAACTCGTCCAGAGGGATCACCCCTTCGGACTTGAACCCGATGTCGACCACCACCTCGTCCTCGTTCACCCGCAACACGCGCCCCTTCAGGATCTCGCCTTCCTCGAGGTTCTTCAGGGACTCCTCGTACATCCCAAGCATGTCCTGGAGCGCTTGCGGGTCTCGTTCGTCCTCTTCGTCGCGGTTGACGATGGTCACCGTGGCGGGAGCGCGGGGCGCGGGCTGTTCCGCGACCACCGGACCGGCTCCGTTGGCACCGGGAACAGGCGCGTTCTCCGGGCTGGGGCCGGGTTCAGGGTTGGGCTGCGGGTCATTCTGTCGATCTTCCAACATGGGTCGGAAACCTCCGGGACCGGATCAGGTGAAGCTGCGGGCGCCCCGGGCTGGGGCTTTCCCGCCCTGCCGCGCCGCAAAAAATATCATTCTACCAGCAGGATCGGCGCGCTCAACGTCTAAATGCCGCTTTCACTGCGCGGGTGCCGCCTCGCCCAGCGCCCGAATCGCCTCCATGACCGCGCGGGCCACCTCGGGATAGCGGGCGCGCGCCTCCGCCCCCGGCTTCAGTCGCGCGAACCGCAGCGGGACTCCGTAGCGGATCCGGATCGGGATCCGGCGAAGGAAGGTGCGCCGGGGTTCCCAGGAGAAGGCGACGTGGACCGGCACCACGGGCGCGCCCGTCCGCAGCGCCAGGAGCCCGATGCCCTCGCGGGGCTCGGCCAGGCCGGGCCGCCGGATCCGGGTTCCTTCGGGGAAGACGAGCAACCCCTGGCCGCGTTCCAGAAGGTCCAGCGCGACGGCGATTCCCCGCCGATCGAATCCTCCCCGATCGACCGGGATCGCTCCGTATTCCCGGACCCAGGAAGCCACCAGAGGCACATGGAACAGCTCCTTCTTCGCAAAGTAGCGGATCTCGCGGGGGATGCACGCGCCGACCAGAAGCGGATCCAGGTAGGATTTGTGGTTCGAGGCGATCAGCACGCTCCCCTCGAGCGGAACCCGATCCACGCCCTCCACGCGAAGACCCAGGAGCACCCGCGCCACCGTCCGCACCACGGCCTGGGTGGCCGTGTAATTCGCCCGCCTTCTCAAGCGTCAGGCACCGCCGGCCGCGCGCGTCCGGGCGTACCCCTCGAGGATCAGACGGACCTGATCCTCCACCCCGATCCGGCTGGTGTCGACGACGAGCGCGCCCGGGGCCATGGCCAGCGGCGAGTCGGCGCGGGTCGAGTCGCGCCGGTCGCGTTCCGCCAGGTCGCGGGCCACTTCCTCTTCGGTCTGGTCGACGCCCTGGCGGAGGAGATCCAGACGCCGCCGGCGCGCCCGCTCCGCGAGATCAGCGGTGAGGAAGACCTTGAGCACCGCATCGGGAAAGACCACCGTGCCGATGTCCCTTCCCTCGACGACGAGCGATCCGTGCCGCGCCGCCTGGCGCAGGATCTCGCGCACCCGCGCCCGGACCTCGGAGCGGACGGCGAGCTTGGAGGCCAGGTTGCTGATTCCGGGGGTGCGGATCTCCAGGCCCAGCTCCCTTCCACTCAGCATCACGCGGAAGGATCCGGCCGCCAGCTGGATCCGGAGGGGAAGCCGCGCCACGGAGGCGGAGACGGCCGGATCGCCGGCGTCAGTCACCCCGGCGCCTTGCAGGGCCAAGGCGATGGCGCGATAGAGGGCGCCCGAATCGATGTAGGCGAAGCCGAGACGGCTGGCCACGATCGATGCGCTCGTGGTCTTGCCGGTGCCGGCGCCTCCGTCGATGGCGATGACCGGATGGCCCGAGGATTCGGCGGGCGGGCCTCCCCGATTCCGGTCCGGCGCGGGATTCATGCGTTTCTCCGCGGCACTGGGCTCATGCGTCGCTGCCCGACCTCAGGCTCATGCCTCGCCTCCGCGCAGGATCTCGAGCCGTTCGGCGAATCCCGGGTCGCTCGTGCCCACCATCCGCGATGAATCGACCCGGACCTCGCCGCTCGCGGCGCAGCCCGCCACGAGCGCGGCCATGGCGATGCGATGATCGTCATGCGTTTCCACGAGGCCGCCGGCGGCGCCTCCCGTGCCATGGACGCGGAAGCCTTCCGCCTGTTCCTCGACCTCGACGCCGACGGCCCGGAGCAGCGCGCAGGTGGAAGCGATCCGGTCCGACTCCTTGACCCTGAGTTCGCCCATGCCTTCGAAGTGGCTTTCCCCGCGGGCGAAGGCCGCGGCCACGGCCAGCACCGGAACCTCGTCGATGAGCCGGGGCGCTTCCGACCCCACCACGTGGACTGGACGCAGCTCGCTCGACTCCATCCGAAGGGTTCCGGTCGGTTCCGGCCCGGTCTCGGGATCGGGCGTGATCGTGAGGCGAGCGCCCATGCGCCTTAGCGCGTCGAGGCCGCCCGTGCGGGTCGGGTTGAGCCCGACTCCCTCGATCGAAATGCGGCTTCCCGGAGTGATGGCCGCCGCCACCAGGTAGAACGCGGCGGCGGAGACGTCGCCGGGCACGCTCCAGGAGCGCGCCTCCAGATCCGCGCCCGCCGAAAGCGTCACCGCCCCGGGCTCGCGCCGGAGGGGCGCTCCCAGCCAGGCAAGGAGCCGCTCGGTGTGATCGCGCGACGGCCCCGGCTCCCGGACGCGGACTTCGCCGCTCTCAAGAGCGAGCCCGGCCAGGAGAAGCGCCGACTTGACCTGGGCGCTCGCCACCGGCAGCAGATAGTCGATGCCGGCCAGAGGACCGCCGCGGATCGCCAGCGGCGCCCGCGCGCCCTGCCGGGCGTCGATCCGGGCGCCCATCGAGCGCAGCGGCTCGATGACGCGGCCCATCGGCCTCGATCGAAGCGAACGATCGCCGGTCAGGATCGAGAGGAACGGCCGCGGCGCCAGCAGTCCCGCCAGAAGACGGAGCCCGGTGCCGGAATTGCCGAGATCGAGCACCTCCTCCGGCTCACGGAGCGATCCGCTTCCCCGGATGCGCCAGCCGTCCGGTTCGATCTGAACCGGCGCGCCCAGGGACTCGACCGCGGAGAGCGTGGCGCGACAGTCCGCGCCCGGATTCGGATCGCGCAGGAAGGTCTCCCCCTTCGCCAGCGCGCCGAGCAGGACTCCGCGATGCGTCAGGGACTTGTCCGGCACCACCCGGATTCTTCCGATGAGGGGACGGAGCTTCATCGAAGCCTCCTCAGAACGGCCGGTCCGGAGGCGTCTCGCTCGGGTAGGATCCGAGCACCTGCAGCAGATCCACGTCGCGCCGCAGCTCCTCGAGCGCCGCCGCGACCGCGGCGTCCTCCCGATGCCCTTCGAGTTCCAGGACGAACAGGTGGTCCCAACGCCCGAGATGGGTCGCCTTGGGTTCGAGCCAGCATACGTTGATGCCCTGACGGGCGAAGACGCCCGTGACCCCATGGAGCGCTCCCGGCCGGTTCGCGATCACCGCCAGGATGGAGGTCTTGTCCTTCCCCGTCGGTTTCGCCTCCCGCCGGGACAGGATCAGAAAGCGGCGGCTGGCTTCCGGAAGGTCTTCGATTCCGATTTCGAGAGGAGAGAGTCCGGCCAGGATCTCGAGAACCGGATATCCCAGCGCCGCGCCTCCCGTCTGTCGGGCCTCGCGGAGAGCGTCCTCGACCGTGCCGACGACCCTCACCTCCCGGTCGCGGGCATGGCGTTCGATCCAGCGGGAAGCCTGCATGACGACGGCCGGAGAGCCGAAGACCGGTCCCTGCGCGCCGGCCGGATCCGCGCTGAAGAGGCCGAGTCGCGGCCGGACATGGATCTCGCCGAACGCCACCGCCTTCGAATGCAGGAAGAGATCAAGCCGGTCGAGGCTGGCCTCGAGCGAATGCCCCTCGAGGCTCACAACGGCGTATCCGGCGCTGCCGTCTTCCAGCTTGGCGAAGATGTTTTCGGCCCGCGGGGTCGGCTCGGTCCGGGCGGAAGCGCCGAAGCGCAGCACGGCCGCGTGATGCGCCAGGCTTCCCCAGGTTCCGTGGACCAGCACCGACCGGTCGGCTTCGACCGCGCGGCTGGCGGAGATGATCTCCCGGAAGATCGAGGCCATCGGCCCGGGCGGAAAGCGGCCGGCCGCGACGTCCTCAGCGCGTTCCAGGACGCGCCGCTCGCGCTCGGGATCATAGGCGGACAGCCCGGCGGCCTCCTTGGCCGCGCCGATGCTGCCGGCGGCCTTCAATCGATCGACCAGGAGGTCAACGATCCGCCGGTCGATGTCGTCGATGCGGCGTCTCAGATCTTCGAGTTCCGACATGGGAGCTCCGGCCGGCGCGGGCTTCTAGAGCGACAGGCCGGTGTGGCGGGCCAGGAGCGAGATCTCCTCAGCCGCCAGCGGCCGGACCATGCCCGGTTCGAGCCCGCCCAGTTCGATCCCGGCATAGGCGATCCGCCGCAGCGCCAGCACCCGGAGATCGAAGACCGCCAGCATCCTTCGAATCTCGCGGTTCCGGCCTTCACGAAGCGAGATTCTAACCCGCGCGATGTCGCCGCGCCGACCCAAAACCCGGACCCGGGCCGGTCCGGTTCGTTCGCCCGGACCGATCATCACGCCCGCGCGCAGCTTCAGGATCGCCTCGAGATCGGGCACCGGCCGAACCCACACGAGATAGGTCCGCTCCTGCTGGAAGCGGGGATGGAGAAGCCGGTTCGCGAGCTCTCCGTTGTTGGTGAGGAGGAGAAGCCCTTCGCTCGATCGATCGAGCCGCCCGATCGGAAACACGCGGCCTTTCATGCCGCCCAGGAGATCCTCGATCGTCTTCCGGCCTCGCTCGTCCGACAAGGTCGTGACGTAGCCGGCCGGTTTGTTCATCGCGAGATAGAGCCATCGCCGGGGCGGGCGGATCCGCTCGCCGTCGCAGCGGATCTCATCCTTTTCGGGATCGACGTCCGGCCCGGGAAATCCGGCGATCGCGCCGTTGACCTCGACCCGACCCTGCCTGATCAGCTCCTCGACCGCCCGTCTGGATCCAAGGCCGGAAGACGCGAGGAAGCGGTTCAGGCGCATGCCGGCGTCAGTCCGCCGCGAGCGACCGCTGCGGCGCGCCGGCGCCTCGCCGCCCGGCGACACCGGCATCCACTGCCTCCGTCTCCGCCAGCTCCGCCTCCGGGGCCAGGGAAAGCTCCGGAACGCCGGCCGCGTCCGACTCCGATGACGCGCCATCTCCGTCCGAACCGGGGCTCTCGATCAGGCCCCGTTCCACCAGGGCTTCCCGGATCTCCGGATCCTCCAGCGGATCGGAGCCCAGGAGAGACCGCAGCTCCTCCGGGCTCGGAAGGTCGGACAGGGAATTGATGCCGAAGTAGCGGAGGAATTCCTCGGTGCTGCCGTAGAGGAGCGGGCGGCCGAGTGCCTGGCTCCGGCCGCGCACCGTCACGAGGTCGCGCTCGAGCAGCGTGTGCAGCACCTGCCCACAATCGACGCCGCGGATCTCCTCCATCTCGCCGCGGGTGATCGGTTGGCGGTAGGCGACGATCGCCAGGGTCTCCATGGCCGCCCGGGAGAGACGACTGCGCCTCTTCCCGACCAGGAACCTCGTGACGTATTCGTGCATCTCGGGATCGGTGCGCAGCATGTAGCCGCCGCCTATCTGCTCGAGCTGGAATCCCGCGCCTTCCTGTCGATAGGCCCGCGTCATCTCTTCGAGAGTCCCCTCGATCCGCTCCGGCGTCTCCTCGGGAACCGCGCACAAGAGCTGCTCCACGGTGACCGGCCGGTCGGTGGCGAAAAGAACGGCTTCGAGCACCCGCCGGAGATGGGGCGCCACGGCGCGCAGCTTTCCGTTCCCGCGTCGCGGCGGCAGCTCCTGCGATTCCAGCTCCTCCATCGGATCGGCTTCGAGCCCGGCTGCGCCCGCGGCGCCGTAGGCCATCGCGAGTGAAGCCCCGTCCTGGGGCGTCGGCATCAAGGCATCCTGCCTAGCGCTCATCGAATCCTCCCTGTTCCGCCGGCTCAATCGGCTCTCCGGCCGGCGAGCGGAATTCCTCGATCTCGTCTTCCTGATCCAGACCGGACACGAACGGATCCGGGCCTGCGGCGGGCCCATCGGAATCCTCGCCGAAGGCTGATTCTCCAGCGCGCGGCGCATCAGGCCCCGGAACCCGCGGCGCCAGCCAGATCTCCGCCAGGGCGCGAGGCTGATGGGCCCGGAGCCTCTGGAGCCGCGCCAGCTCAAGCACGGCCAGGAAGGTCACGACGACTTCCAGCCGCATCCCCGGCTGTCGCAGAAGACGCGAGAAACGGAAGCCCCATCCCTGGCCGTCCGGCAGATCCTCGCATTCCCCCTGTCCCTGCAGCCAGCGGTCGATCCACTCGATCTGATCGGTCAGCCGGATCTCCTCCAAATGGACCGCATGTCCGGCGGGCGGCTCGCGGCGCGAGAGAAGATCCTCGAGGTACTCCGCCAGGTCGATCAGCTTCGGCTCGCGCAGGGGAAGCGCGTGGCCGCGCTCGAGAACGGCGGCGGCCCCGCGGGGATGCTTCCGCGCCTGCGCCCACTCCAGACCCGACATGGCCCGGGCCGCTTCGCGGAATTTCCGGTACTCCACGAGCCGCTCGATGAGGTCTTCGCGGGTCAGCGGCTCCTCATCCTCCTCTTCAGGCAGGAAGGAGGGGCGCGGCAGCAGGTTCTGGCTCTTGATCCGCATCAGGGTCGCGGCCATGACCAGGAACTCCCCCGCCACCTCGATGTTGAGAGCCCGGAGCGTCGAGAGGTACTCGAGATACTGGCGGGTGATTCTCGAAATCGAGATTTCCCAGATCTCGATCCGGTCCTTCTTGATGAGATGGAGCAGGAGGTCGAGGGGCCCATGGAAGGTCTCCAGCTCGACCGGATGCCCCTTGAACTGGGAGAGATCGGTTTCGGTTGTCGTCGTCGGCAGCGTCACGGACGCCCTCCGCCAGCCAGCCCCATACAGCCCACGAAACCCATAAGCTACTCTCGGACCGGAAGCAAGTCAAGGGGCGGAACCTTTGACGGTGGAAAACTCGATCCCCGCGCCGGATCGCGGGAGGGCAGCTTCCGACCCTCGCCCAACGGCCTGCAGCCGAGACCGGATCCGGGCATGAAACCGCATTCAACGGTCGAAGGATGCCATTGACTGACAGTCAGATACGACCAATCGGCGCTGCCCAGGGAAGGCCCGTGCCTCCAGGTCTGGGAGCAGGCCGCATGCGCCAAGAAAACGGCGCGCGGCACCTTCAGTGGCACCGCGCGCCGAGAGGACAGGCCGGAAGGATTCCCCTCTTGAGTGCAAGTCAGCGAGTGGAGTGGTTTTCGTCCGAACCGGTTCGACGGCCGACCGGAAAAGTGCCCACTTGCCTTCCAGCCATACCCCGAGCGGGACGGGTGGTAACCCCGAACCCAGCTCCGTACCCTTTCGAGGAGAACCGGCGCGGTGCCGTACAGTGCGAATCCTCAAACACGGGGGAATCGTATAAGAGGAAGGTCACGCCCAGTCCACGCAACCTCTTCGGACGCGCCGGCTCTCCGAGAATCGATGAACGCCCGCCGGTCCCGGCCCCCAGGGCGGGCCCTCCTGGACATGTCCGCGGGCTCAGTGACACTGCGTTTCCACCGTCGTGGTCGCGTAGAGAACGCTGCCGCTTTCGGCGGGGACCGCGACCAGGACGAACGGCTGCGTGACAGAGGCGCTGATCACGCAGCTCGGTCCAGGATCAACCTGGCGGAAGTCGAGACGAAGCCAGTTCGAGTCGGTCTGCTCGACCCCGTCCACGCTCACCGCGTAGCCGTTCGAAGGCTGGTCGCCGAGGAACGCGGCAATGACCATCTGGCTGGCGAAATCGATGCGCGGAATCGCGACCGGCGCGCCCGGGCTGTGCTCCGCCAGCAGCCGCAGCAGCGCGTCCCGGTCCCTCACGATCAGCTCGCGCTGATCATGGATGGCGCTGTGGACGCCTTGCGCGAGCACCGTGTAGCTCACCACGCGGAGCCGGGCCTCTCCCAGCTCGCCGACCAGCTGGTCGAACTCGCTCCGCATTCCGGTCAGCGCCGCCGGCGGAGCCGGGTCGCACGATCCGGTCACATAGGTCAAAACCTCGCTCCCCCGCGCGACGCTTACCACGAAGCTGTCGCTCGGACACGGGGTGGACGAAGCGTAAGAATGGGGGGGAAGGGCGGCGACATAACGGGCGAGCGTCTCCAGTTTCTCGCCCGCGAGGAGGCCCCTAGTCGACACCGCATTCCCCCGTCCCTCTGACAGGTTGAGATCGCCGTCGGATCGGACGGTCAGATCCTTCGTCAGGTCCTGATCTCCGGCCGCTACGTTGTGGAACTGGACCATGTCCCAGGTCGGACTCTTGGACCCCGATCCGGTCACCTGATCGGGGCCGCAACCCGCAGTGAGTCCTCCCAGCGCTAGTGCCAGAATGAGGAGGTGATGTGCTTCACACCCGCGCATGCCTGCATCACCTCCATTTCCGTGCCAGCTATCGCCGCGGCGGCGCTTTCGGAGGCAGGAACACGGCGGGTTTTCGAGTCCCGTCCGGTCGATTCCGTAACCTTCCACGTCACAAGCCATTGAACGCAGAAGGCCAGGTGTGGTCGAACTCCGGGATCCGGTTCGGGAGGGTCCAGGGCGCGATGCGCAGGGGCGCACGGGCGCGGAGAGGCCGTTGTCTCGACGAAAAACCGGGCCGGGCCTCAGAAACTTGAGGGGGAACCCACCTCCCAGGTCACTCCGGCCGAGGCGACCTGCTTCCGGTAATAGTTCTGGATGAGCAGGGACTCGTTCCGATACCAGGCCTGCCGGAGATCGACGGACCAATGGAGACCGAACGTACGGGACAGGCGCAGGGCCACGACGTTGTCGTCCCCCCGGGCATCCGCCTCGCCGCTTCCCAGGATGAGGATCTGCCCAAGGTCGGGATTCGTGTAGCGGGTGCTTTCCAGGTTGCCGTAGAACTGGCCCATCAGCCCGCCCGGCAGCCCGTAGGAGAAGAGCCACTGAAGCTCGTGCCGATCGTAGGCCCCGTCGATGGAGTTCGAATCCTGCATCCGGTAGGCGTAGCGGATCTGCGCCATCCCGCCTCGCAGGAACCGCAGCCCGAGGTGCAGGAGATGGTAGGAGTCCGATCGATCAGGGCCCAGCTCGGGCGTCGGCGGCGATTCGAGGTCCGTCTGGACCTCCTCGATCGACTGGATCCCGTACTGCACGCCTCCCAGCTCGAGCCCTTCCTCCGCCGTGATCCAGGAGCGTAGGGGATGCTCGTAGGACAGATCGAAGCCGACCCCGGTCTGGTCGAGCGGCGCGGTGGAGCGAAAGTCCAGAGTCCAGAGATCCAATCGACACTTGAGGCTGCCGCGCGGCCCGAGGCCCAGGGCCGTCGTCAGGCGTCCCCACTTGCGTTGATAGTCGCGCGAGAGGGAATCGGGATACTGCCGCCCGCCGGCGCCGAACTCGAGCCGGCTCCGGCCTCGGGCGCCCAGCCCGCGAAAATCCAGCTCCGCCTGTCCCTCGGCCTGACGCCGGTTCTCCTTGGGGTAGGACCCGTAGACCTGCGTGAATCCGCGGAAGGCGAGGTCGGCGTTGACACCGAGCGGCAGGCCGGCCAAGGCGACGTGACCGTCGCCCAGCAGCATCAGGAACGAATCCCCCTGCCGCGAGCGGGCCTCGAGCGATTCGAACACGTTGTCATCCCAGCCGCCCGATGTATGCAGGCGGAGGCCGCCGGTTACATCCGCGGCCCGCGCGGCCATCGCGAGGAGGATTGCGAGGCCCGAAAGCACGACGATCCGGCCGTGAAACGGGATTCGAAACGGCGTCCACCGGGTCCACGGGGCGCGATCTCCGGCCCGCGAACGCGGTGTGGAATCAGCGGGGCGGAGGAGATTCCGGAACGATTCTCTGCTCGATCTCCCTGGTTTCGCTGGAGACGGCTTCAAGTTCCCTCTGGATCTCGCGCCGGAAGTTGTCCAGCACGCGAATCAGGCGGTCGGACTCCTCGGGCGTCGTGGGCGTGATCCCGAGGGCGAACTCGAGATCCCCCGCTTCCCGAGCGATGTCGGCCGATGGCGCCGTTCGTCCGTTCCCCCCTTCGCCGTCTCCTCCGCCAGCGATTCCGCCTCGAACGCGGACCGCTCCGCCCGGAGATACGTCGCCGCCCGCATCCACCAGATTCAGGTCCTGGATGAAGCGCCGCGCTTCGACCAGGGTACGCCGCTCCTCGGTGAGCCGGGCCAGGCGGTCTCCGACGCGGAGGCTGAGCGCCTGCAGGTACCCGCTCACATCCTGATGGTACTGGAGCTTGGCGCGCAAGGTCTCCTGGGTGTCCAGGCTGTCGGGCGCCAGCGGCGGATACTCAAGCACAACCGGCCCCTCCAGGGCCTGCTCCAGCCGCGACCGCGCCTCCTGGAGCCGGATCAGAGCCGCCGCGTCATCCGAGGTGCCGTGCCCGTCCCGAATCCGGGACTCCAGCTCGCGGATCCGATCCTGACAGGAGGGCAGAGCCGCGCCCGCCAGCTCGCGGCAGCGCGCCTGGTGGTCCGCCAGGGTCAGCTCCAGATCCAGGGCCTTCTGCTGGATGCGATCGGCCTCGCGGAGGCGCGCGGCGGAAGCCTGCTTGCCCAGAGCCTCGACCTGCCGGCCGAGGCTGTCCGCCTCCCTCATCTGAGCGTCTCGAGCCGCCATGATGCGACCCTGCTCATCCAGACACCCGAGGGCGTCGCCCAGGGCATCCGCCCGGGCTCCGGATGTCAGAAATCCGAGACCGAGCCATGAGAATCCCAGGATTCCGGCCAGCGTTCGGGCACTCCGGAGCATCCGCGTCATGACCGCTTCAAGGGCCTTCCTCGGGGTCTTTTCCCGTTCCACCGCTGTACTTATCCAACTTGTAATACAGGACGCTCGGCTTGATGTCGAGCAGTCGGGCCGCCTCCACCTTCACGCCTTGGGCAGCCTCCATCGCTTGCTCAATCAATTGCCGTTCCACCTGCTCCACCACGTCGCGAAGAGGCGGAAATCCCCCCGGCAGCCGGATCCGGGGCATTCCCTGGGGGCGGTCGAAAGGCAGGTCGGCGGGCGTGATCCGGCCGCCTTCCGAAAGGACGATGGCCCGCTCGAGGACGTTCTCCAGCTCCCGGACGTTTCCCGGCCAGTCATAGACCGACAGAAGCTCGAGCGCGGCCGGATCGATGACCGCCGGCGGGCGGCTCATGCCGCGGCAGAGCCGGCTCACGAAGTGCTCGGCCAGGAGGGGGATGTCCTCGCGGCGTTCTCGGAGCGGAGGCAGCCGCAAGGGGATCACATAGAGCCGGTAGTAGAGGTCCTCGCGGAAGGCGCCGGAATCAACTGCCGCCTTCAAGTCCCGGTTGGTCGCAGCGATCACGCGAACGTCGACCCGGAGGGTCTCTTCCCCGCCGACGCGCTCGAATTCGCGCTCTTGCAGAACCCGGAGCAGCTTGACCTGCACCGCGGGCCCGACCTCGGCGATCTCATCCAGGAGGATCGTTCCCTGGTCCGCCAGCTCGAAACGTCCCGGCTTCCGCCGGAGCGCGCCCGTGAACGCCCCTTTCTCATGCCCGAACAGCTCGCTCTCGAGGACGCCTTCGGCCAGCGCGCCGCAATTGACCTTGATGAAGGGCCCGTCCTTGCGCCGGCTCTTTCGATGGATCGCGCGCGCCACGAGCTCCTTCCCCGTGCCGCTCTCTCCCAGGATCAGCACCGAGCTGGACGAGTCCGCGACCTTCTCGATCTGCCGGTAGAGCTCGAGCATCGGAAGGCTCCGCCCCACGATGTTCCCTTCGCTGAAGCGCGCCTCGACCTCCTCGCGCAGGTAGGTGGCCTGCGCGCGCTGGCGATCGAGGGCCCGGCGCTCATCCAACACCCCGAGGACGCGGCGGACCTTCTCGAGGAGCTGACCCATCGAAAACGGCTTCACCAGGAAGTCGAACGCGCCTTTCTTCATCGCCTCGACCGCCAGCTCGACCGTGGCGTACGCGGTCATGAGGAGCACCTCGCTACGCGGAGACGCGCCGCGGACGTGCTGCAGGATCTCGAGACCGGCGTCGGGAGTCTCGAGCCGCAGATCGGACAGCACCAGCTCGGCCGGCTCGCGCTCGAAGGAAGCCCGCGCCGCGGCCGCGGAGGCGCAGCCCTCCACGCCGCCTCCGAGCGGCGTGAGGACCTCGACAATCGCCTCGCGCAAGGTGTCCTGATCTTCCACCACCAGGATCCGTCTCATGGCATCTCCTCGATCATCCGAGCCCAGCTCCGTACCCGCACCTGCCCGTGCCACCGATGCGGAGGTCTCGGGCCGAGCGACGACAGCGCCGGCCGCGCGCCCCATGGCCTCCAGCGGATCACGCCGGCGCCCCCGCGCAGGTCAGGCGGAAACAGGCTCCTCGATCCCGGCCGGGCACGACTTCGATCCGCATCCCGTTCAGGAGCGCGAGGCGCCGCACGATGGCCAGTCCCAGGCCGGCCCCGGCCGGCTTGGTCGTGAAGAACGGCTCGAAGACGCGCTCGCGCGCCGCGGGATCGATGCCCGGCCCCTGGTCCGAGACCTCGATCGCGACCTCGCCGGCCTCTCCCGTCGTGCGGATCGAGACCGTGCCCTGCGCGGGACTGGCGTCGATCGCGTTCAAGACCAGGTTCTGCAGGATCTGCCTCAGGTGCGTCGGATCGGCCTGGACCACGGGCCAGGGCCGGCCCCCGCCGGGCTCCTCGACTTCGAGGGCCACCAGGCGCTTCTCCGCCTGCGGCCGCAGCCAGTCCGCCAGCTCCGGCACGACTTCCTTGAGCTGGACCTCCTGCGGCGTGGGGACGGCCGGGCGCGCGAAGAGAAGGAACTCATCGACGATGAAGCCGAGCTGGTCCAGCTCCTTCAGGATCTTCCGGAGGCGCTCCCGGGACACGTCGTCGAGGGCGGCGTCTCCCGCCAGAAGCTCGGCGTACAGCCGGATCCCGCCCAGCGGATTCCGGATTTCGTGGGCCACGCCCGCGACCATCGCGCGCTGCTCCCGGTCTCTCGCCTCGAGCCGTTCCCGCATCTGCTCGAGGGTCCGGCCCAGGAATGCGATCTCATCGCGGCCGGAAGCCGGAGCCGGCCGGGAGAGGTCGCCGCCGCCCAGCTCGCGGGCCCAGCCGACCAGCCGCTGCAACGGGCGGGTCAGCCCCCGGGCGGCCACGGCGGCCAGGACGAACGACGCCACGATCCCGGCGGCGCCGATGCCCAGGATCCGGGTCCGAAGCGTCCGGATGGCCTGAAGGAACGACGCGTCCGCCTCGACGCCGATCAGGCCGATGACCCGGTCGTCGTACAGGACCGGCACGTAACCGGTCTTTCGATAGTGGCCCTCTTCGTCGATGAAGAGCGCGGCCGCCGCCGGATGCCCGCGCAGCACCTCCCGGATCTCGACCCGG
The DNA here is from genome assembly GCA_963833505.1 of Candidatus Eiseniibacteriota bacterium. Classification (GTDB taxonomy): domain Bacteria; phylum Eisenbacteria; class RBG-16-71-46; order CAIMUX01; family CAIMUX01; genus CAWHYG01. Next base: position 771,623 of record CAWHYG010000007.1, read on the forward strand.
TCGGATCGGAGCTGCGTCATGGGCGCGCCGATCGAGACCCGGGTATCCGTGTCCACGAACGACCGTCCGGACGTATCGGCCAGGAAGACGCGGCGCACGCCGGTCCGATCCCGAAGCTGCGTGAGCACGGCCTTGCGATCGCGGTAGAAGGGGAAGCGCTCCTGCGTGGGTGAAAGGCTGAGCAGGCCCGGCACGAGCGCGGGTCCGATCAGGCTGCTCGCGGCCGTGCCGACCGCCTGGAGGCGCAGGGTCAGCTCGCCTTCCAGTTCCTGGCGCGCCTGCCGTTCGATCCAGAAGGAGGAGGCGAGAAGCAGCGAGGCGGACAGCGCGGCCATGAAAAGGAAGATCCTCGCGCGGATGCGGAAGATCCAGAAGGGGCCTGAGCTTCCCGGGGACTGGCGAGATGGGTCGGGATGTGACATGCGGCGGCGTCCCACAGGCGGCGGAGACGGTGCCCGCCGGCCCCGACCGCCTCCGTTCAGGGTCTCGATTCCGCGTCCGTCGCTTCCTCAGGAACGGACGTCACGATCCAAACGACGCCCGCCGCTTCCTGATGGAAGGGTCTTCACAACCTGGAACGAAGATGGTGCCGGGAGCGGGACTTGAACCCGCACGGGTTGCCCCATACGCCCCTCAAACGTACGTGTCTACCATAATTCCACCATCCCGGCATCCGAACCGCAGGCGGGTTGCCCCGCCGTGATCATTTGCCGCCGCCTCCGCCGGCAGGCGCGCCGGCGGGCGGACCGCTTGGGGCTCCCGAGGGAGCGCCGCTGGGGCTGGAGGGCGTCATCGGCACGCCGGATCCGCCGCCGGGGATCCCTTCGCCCGAGGGCATGCCGCCGCCCTGTCCTCCTCCTCCTCCGGGAGCGGCCGGAGCGGAAGCGGGCGGAAGCGCCTTCTTGAGCAGGCTCGACGGCGCCGCGCCACCGGCCCCGTGCCCCGACAGGTAGGCGAGGGACAGGCTGCTCAGCATGAAGGCCGCGCCCAGCACCCAGGTCGCCTTGCCTAGGAAGTCCACGGCTCCCCGGCCGCCAAAGAGGGTCTGGTTGCCGCCGCCGCCACCGAACGCACCGGCCAGCCCCTGCCCCTTGCCGGATTGCATGAGCACGACGGCCATGAGGGTGAATGCAACCAGGATGTGGATGATCAGTACCAGGATATACATCGGACCGGACCTCCCCGAGCTGCCTACATGCAAGAAATCAGGCTATCAGCCGCCGTGGCGGCCCGTCAAGGCGGATCTCCTGCGTCTCATGCAACCAGATCGGAGGCCGCCCGGGCGATGCCCAGGAACGAGGACGCCTCCAGGCTGGCCCCTCCGATCAGGAGGCCGTCCACGTCGGAGCGCGATAGAAGCTCGAAGGCGTTCGACGGCTTGACGCTCCCTCCATAGAGGAGCGGAACCGTTGCCGCGGTCTCGCCCCAACGGCTCAGGAGCTGCCGCCGCAGGAAGGCATGCGCCTCTTCGGCCTGATCCGGTGTCGCCGTGCGCCCGGTCCCGATGGCCCAGACCGGCTCGTAGGCGATGAGGATCTTCGACAGGGTGGCCGGAGCGAGATCCGCCAGGCCCAGGGAAACCTGCCGCTCGATGACGGCCTCGGTCCGCTCGCCCTCGCGCTCGTCCAGGGTCTCACCCAGGCAGAACACCGGCGTCAGACCCTGGTCCAGGGCGGCCGCGACCTTCCGCCGAAGGGTCTCGTCGGTCTCGCCGAAGAGCTGGCGCCGCTCGGAATGCCCCACCAGCACGTGGGTGGCGCCGGCCTCCAGCAGCATCCGGCCGGAGACCTCCCCGGTGAACGCGCCCTCCGCGGCCGCATGCAGGTTCTGCCCTCCGACCTTGAGCCGGCTGGCCCGGGCGCGCTCCGCCACTGCGGCCACGGCGGTGAACGGCGGGAAGACAAGCAGCTCCACGCCCGCGGACAAGCCGCCGGCTCCGGCCAGGATGCCTTCCGTCAGGGCGATCGCCTCCGGGCGGGTCTTGTACATCTTCCAGTTGCCGGCGATCGTCTTCCTCGACATTGATTCCATCTCCTCCGGCCGTCCACGACTTCGCGACCGTTTCATCCCCCTGCAGCCGGTCGCCGCGGGGCTGCCTGCATACCGGGAATCCTCTCCGTGCCCTCACTTCCGGGGCGTGAGCGCAGCAACTCCGGGCAGGGTCTTCCCTTCCAGGAACTCGAGCGAGGCGCCTCCTCCGGTGGATACGTGGCTGACCGCCCCTTCCAGACCGGCGGCCGCGATCGCGGCGGCGCTGTCGCCGCCGCCGATCACGGTGACGGCTCCCTCCTTCGTGGCCTCCGCGAGGGCTCGGGCCACCTCAAAGGTGCCCTCCGCGTAGGCCGGCACCTCGAAGACGCCCATCGGGCCGTTCCAAAGGACCGTCCGCGCTCCGGCGATGATCTTGCGGAACGAATCGGCCGTGGCCGGGCCGATGTCGACTCCCATCCGATCGGCGGGGATCGCGTCGATCGCCACGATCCGGCCGGGATCTCCACCCGCCGCGCTCTCCGCCACCCGGGCGTCGGACGGCAGGACGATCTTCTCCGCTTCGACGCCCTGCAGGAGGGTCCGGGCCAGCGGGATCCGATCTTCTTCGACCAACGACAGGCCGGTGGAGAGGCCTCGGGCCCTGAGGAAGGTGAAGGTCATGGCGCCGCCCACCAGCAGCCGATCGACTCTCGGCAGGAGGTTCTGGATCACGTCGATCTTGCCGGAGATCTTGGCTCCCCCGAGGATCGCGACGAAGGGGCGCTCGGGAGATTCCAGCGCGCGCCCGAGATAGTCGAGTTCCTTCTCCATGAGAAGGCCCGCGACGCAGGGCTTGAGGAAGCGGGTGACCCCCTCGGTGGAGGCATGCGCCCGATGCGCGCTGCCGAAGGCGTCATTGACGTAGAGATCTGCGAGCTTCGCCAGGCTCCGGGCGAACTCGGGATCGTTCTTCTCCTCTTCCGCGTGGAAGCGCAGGTTCTCGAGCAGAAGCACTTCGCCGTCTCGCAATCGACCGGCAGCGGCCTCGGCCGCGGGACCGATGCAATCATCCGCAAAGGCCACCGGACGCCCCAGGAGCGCGGCCAGCCGGGTCCCCACCGGCTTCAGGGACTGCGCCGGGTCGGGCTTCCCCTTGGGCCGGCCCAGGTGAGACATGAGGATGATGCGGGCGCCGGCCGCGATCAGGACGTGAAGCGTGGGGAGCGCCGCCGAGATCCGGGTGTCGTCGGCGACCTCGCCGTTCTTGAGCGGCACGTTGAAGTCCACGCGGACGAGGGTTCTCTTGCCCCGGAAATCCACGTCGCGGATCGTCATCTTGTCCACGGTTCCCTCCTCTGGTTGGGCGGGCCGACACCGGTGTCAGGCGTCCCGACTCCGAACCGACTCCGCGATCAGTTCAGCGCATTCGGATCGTTCGAGTAGACGAGCTGGTAGTCTCCCGTGCCCGATTCATCGACGAAGATGAACTTGAGGCCCGCCTTCTGGCCGGTGGGCGTGTACTCCGACAGGAGCGGCGCCCCGTGGAGCATGTACTCCCAGATCTCGTACGCGCTGTTGTCCTCGGGCGTGCGCGGGCGACTCATGCGCTCGGCCATGGCCCGGCTGTCGACGCCGTCCTGCTGGATCTGATCGGGGAGGGCGATCCAGAGCAGCTGCATGTCCTGGGGATTGAGCTGCGTCGTGACCTTGTCCGGAGGACCGTAACGGATGTAGGTCCGCCCCCGGTCGCCGAGATACCCGGCGCGCATGCCGTGATAATTCTGCTCGGCATATTCGACCCGGCGGAAGAACTCCTTCTCCACCGGGTTGGCGCCCGGAGGACTGCCGGGAGCGGCCCGATTCCAGATCTTCCGCAGGTAGACTTCCTTCCCGCCGCGATCCAGTCGCTCGAACTGCTCGAACTCGTTCGCCAGTAGAAGGACGCGGGCGAAATCGAGGATCTGGCTTTCATCGAAGTCCCAGCTCGATCGTTCCCAGACGACCTGGAAATCGCCCTGGCTCGAGGCCAGCGGGGCGGCGCCCGGGCTTCGGGGATTGGTGAGCGCGACCTCGCACCGGTAGGATCCACCCTTCAGCTCGGAGACGTCGAAGCGCCTCAGGCTGTACTCTGGATCGGCGGACACGCTCAGGGATTCGGCCGCCTCCTGGACCACCGTGGAATCGGCCAGGCGGCGGATCCGGTATCGCACAATCAGGGGCGCGCCGGCCGCCAGCCCCGCGTCGACCGGAGGCGGGTAGCGTTCCCAGTAGACGGACAAGGTCGGCTCGCGCAGCCCGTAGTACCGGTAGGGATTCGGCTCCAGGCGCGTCCGGGCGGCGCGAAGCCCGGGGCCGGTTCCGGTCGCGGCCGGCGCCAGCGGCTCGCCCCGCACGAACAAGAGATCGCTCATCCAGATCGGCGGGAGCGGAGGAGTCGCCTCTCCCTTCCCGCCGATCTTCCCGGCCGTCTGGCCGGATCGGTTCTTCCCCCTCGCCCGGTCGAGGAGCCCGCCCTTCTGGCGGTTCTCGTCCTCGAGGCGCACCCGGACCCCGGCCGAGCCGGAGAGAAGCGGCGCAGTCAGCCGGACCCACACTCCGGGCGCGCTCGGGGCAGCGGCGCTCCCGGAATCCGGGCCCACCACCAGGCTCATCTCCCGCTGGAACGCCCCGATTCCCTTTCCCTTCCGGTTCAGCATCTCGACCGTCAGGTCGATGTGCGCCGAATCCGCCAGGACTCCCAACGCGTGGCGCGGGATGAGGAGCATGAGATCGACCACGGGCCGGTCGGCCTCGAGAAAGCGGGCCGCGTCCGCTTCGAAGTGGATGTCCCCTTGACCTTCCAGCGGATAGGCCTTGGCCAGCGGATCCCCTCCGATGGAGGGCAGGAATCCTCCGGCGATGCCGGGAAGAAGCCACGCGGCAACCAGCCAGTGCAAGGCAGAACCCTCAAGACCGAAAGACGCTCAAATACCGAGGCTCCGGCACTTCGACCGGAGCCTGTCTCTACACCTCCGAAGCCGGACGGCCCGCAGGGCCGGATGCCGCGCACTTCGGGACGGCCCGTCCGCTAGAACCGGAAGTCGATCGAGATCCGGTGGACGGCGGGAAGCTCGCTCATGTCCGTGTAAGCGTAATCCAGCCGCGCTTCCGAGTTCAGGCTGGTGGCCAGCTTGAATCCGGCGCCGGCGGAGAAGCGCTCGAGATCGTACTTGAACTGATAGCCTCCGCGCAGGAAGAAGAACTCCTTGAAACCGTACTCCATGCCCCAGCTCGCCCGCTCCGCGTTGTCCGGCGGATGGCTGAAGTCGCCGCACATCATGAGCAGGTTGTTGCCGGACTCGTAGAGGTTCATCGACAGCCCCACCTGGAACACCGTGGGCATCTTGACCGTCTGGTCGATGAAGGTCATGTCGCTGCCGATGTTCTGGATGGCCATGCCGACCTTGAGACTGCGATAGCCGGTGTTGTAGAGCGTGCCGAAGTCAAAGACCATCGCGCTCGACTTGTAAGTCGCCAGCGTCGATTGCACGTAGCTCGCCGTGATTCCGGTGGAGAACTTGTCGGTCAGGGAGCGGGCGTAGCTCACCCCGATCGCCATGTCGCCGGCGCTGAAGGACTGGCCTTCCCCGTCGGGCCGGAACACGGTCGTCACCTCCTGGCTGTCCATGTAGAGGCTGCGGGCGCTGATGCCGATGGTTCCGGGCATGAATCCCACGTGGAAGATGTAACCCGCCTGGGTCAGGTTGGTGTTGGCCAGCCACGCGCAGTGGTTGATGCTGATGACGCTCTTGTCGATGCGGGCGATGCCGGCCGGGTTCCAGTAGAGGGCGGTGGCATCATCCGCGACCGACACGAACGCGCTGCCCATGGCGGCCGCTCGGGCACCGATTCCGATCTTGAGGAACTGGCCCCCGACCGTGCCCACCTTGTCGAACTCCGCTGCCGCCTGCGCCGTACCGGCCCAACCGAAGAGCCCCAGAGCTAGCACCAGGATTCGATTCCGATTCAACTCCGTCCTCCTTCGGGCCTCCGCCCGACAACCCCGCGTTCCGATCGAACGTCCCCATCCCGTCCCCGAACCCGTCTCAGAAGTCGTAGGCGATTCCCATCCGGACGAACCTCGGCTCGCCGAACACCCTGGGATCGTTGACCGGAACCCAGTCGCCGATTCCGTCTCCGTTCGTGTCCGGCCCGACATAGGCGCCTCCGGCCCGGCCCGTCTCCGTGTAGTAGATGGCGTAGTCGTTGGAGGTGCGGCCCAACGGGAGCGGCCAGTTCTGCGGACTCAAATCCGTGATGTTCTTGGCGTCGAGGACGTTCCGGCTCTCCAGGAAGACCTTGAAGCTCTGACCCCACACCTTGTAGTACTTCTCCGCCTGGATGTCGAGCGAAGTCGTACCGGGCAGCCGTCTCGAGTTGACCACCTCGGGCTTCAACTCGCGCGTGCTCCGCGCCCACGGCGTGTACGGGAAGCCGCTCTGGTACTGCCAGATGAACGAGCTCATCCACTTCCCCAGGTCGCCCATCTGGAGCTGGACGCGAAGCGTGTGCCGGACGTCCCAGTCCAGCGGCTGCTCGGAGATCGGCAGGTAGGTGAAGGTCTCCTGCGATTGCGCGTTCGGGTCCGAAGCCACGCCGGTGGCCACGCCGAACGCGTAGTTGATCTCGCCCGCGAATCCCTGGGAGAAGCGCCGGGTCAGGGTGGCCTCGAACCCGCGGGCCGACGCGTAGTCCTGGTTCACGTAGGTGCTGAGGTTGCCGACGCTCCCCTGGGCCGGCTGCTGCTGCTCGCTCAAGAGCCCGAAGATGTCCTTGTAGTAGACCGAGAACTGCCCCGAAACCACCTCGTTGAAGAGGTGCTGGATACCCGCCTGGTAGGACACCGTCGTCTCGTTGGTCAGGTTGGGATTCCCCCGGACCCGGCCGTCGAAGACGTTGCGGTTGTCAAAGAGGAACTGGCGGTCCGGGATCTGATAGTACCGGCCGTAGGCGAAGTTGAACGCGTCCCGGTCGGAGATCGGGTAGGCCAGCCCGATCCGGGGCGAGATCTGCTGCTTGACCGGCTGCTGCACGTCCGCCACGGTGAGCTGCTGGCCCACGCTGAAGACGTCGTAGCGCAGCCCGGCGTTCAGCACCATGCCTTCGTGCTCCCAGCGGTCCTGGAGGTAGTAGGCGCCCTCGGGATTGTAGTAATGGTACGCGGTCCGCACCCCGATCGTGCCGTTCGAGTTCGTTTCGTACGGATAGTCGACCTGCAGGTAGCGCATGTCGTTGTAGGTCGCCTCGATCCCGGTCTGGAAGGTATGCTTGTTGATCCGCTTGGTCACGTCGGCCTTGGTCGTGTAGCTGATGGTCTCCTGGTTGGAGTACTCCGGATAATCGCCCCCGATGACGAAGAAGTCGCTCTGGGTGTTGTCGGCGTAGTCGAACCAGTAGTCCTGATAGAGATGGCCGGTGTACTCCCAGGGCTGCTTGCCCTCGACCTGCTCGTTCGTGTAGAAATGGTTCCGGTTCAACTTCACGGTGTAGAAGGTCGAGGCATCAAGCGTGTGGTTCCAGACCAGGTTGATCACGTCCGTGTTGTTGGTGAAGTCGGGGGTGTGCTGGGCGGCGTTGTAATAGACGTAGGTCGAATCGATCTTGGTCGGCGAGAACTTGCCGTTCAACACCTCGACCTGGCCCTGGGGCGTGGTGCGGGTGATCTGCTGCACGTAGCCGCTCTGGCTCCAGATGTGGAAGTACTGGTCGTCCAGGCTGCGGTTGGAGATGTACTCGGCGGTCAGTTTCTCGGTCGACGTGGGCCGGTAGGCCAGTTTGCCCTGAAGGCGGACCGAGTTGTCCTGCCGGTTCCCCACGGAAATGAAGTCAAGCAGGCGATGGTGGTCCTGCGGGCGGTTCGTCGCCGGATAGTTGTCGGAGTAGTCCCCTTCACCGGACACGTAGTAGGTCAGGTTCTTGATCGGACTGGGTCCGCCCAGGTCGACGAAGAACCGGTCGAGGTTGTCGAAGGTGTTGGCGGGCTTGCCGTAGTTGTCCGTCTGGTAGTTGACCTCGCCCTCGAAGTGGTCGCCCCCTTCCTTCGTCTGGTAGTTGACGACCCCCGATTGGGCGTTGCCATACTGGGCGTCCAGCCCTCCCATGATCTGTTCGGTGTTCTCCACCGCCAGCTCGGACAGGTCGATGCTTCCGCCCACCAGGGGGTCGCGCACCGGGACTCCGTCGACCTGGTACTGAACCTCACCGCCGCGGCCGCCCCGGAAGTGCAGCTCGCCTCCCTTGGCGATGACCCCCGCCTTCAGGGCGATGAGCTGGGTCAGCTCGTCCACCGGAAGGCTGCCCACGTCCTTCCCGCTGATCTCGTGCTCCGTCTCGGAGGTCTTGGTCTTGATCTGGTTTCTTCGCGCCGTGATGTCGACTTCGCCGATGGTGCCGACCGGCTTGACGGTGAGCTTGAACGTGAGTTGCGCGACCTGCCCTTTGTCGACCTCGACCTTGTCCTGCTTCTGCTCTTCATAGCCGGGCAGGCTGACGTCGACCGAATAGGTCCCGACCGGGATGTTGGGAAGCTGGAAGCTGCCGTCGTCCTTGGTGAAGCCGCCCCACGGCTTGCCGACAATCGTCACGTTCACGACGTTCAAGGGCTTGCCGTTCGTGTCGGTGACCTTGCCGGCGATGCTCCCGGTGCTCACGACCTGGGCACGCGCGGAGACGGTCAGCCCGACCAGCAGGATCAGAGTGGTGATCCTGGTGAGGCAAGTCCTCGGGCTCATGCCCCGGTTCCTCATGGATGCGCTCCTTTCATGAGATCGGATCCGGCGCCATAGCGCCGGCGGCCCGGGTAATTTGCCTCCGGGATCTCCAAGGAGGTCGCGCCCAACCCCGTCGTCATCCTAGGATTTCCCCCCAGGGGTGTCAATCTCCAAGTCTCTCCCACCGCCAAACGGGGCATGAGCTTAAGCCCCTGGCGCAACCGCCTCGCCGTCACAACAAGAACCTCGCCGAGACTGCCAGATCCTGGACGTCCGTCGTGTGATCCGGCTCCCCGGAGTAGTTGGGTTTCTGCGACAGGATCCGGATCGCAGCATCCAGGCTGATCGTGCCTCCCCGCGGCAGATAACCGATCCCGACGGTCAGACCGTTGGACTTGTAGAGATTCTGGGGCTGATCCTTGTCTGCGTCGAAGCTGCCCAGAAGGAAGCCCGCCCGGACCGCCAGGTGGCTCGGCAACAGCAGCTCGCCTCCGGTTCGAAGCTCGAAGGAACGGGAAGTCACCTCGCTCGAGCTTCGGGATAGCACCGACGTCAGTTTTCCCTGATCCACGTACCCTTCGGCGCCGAGACGGAGCCTCGACCGCGCCAGTTCCCAACCCAGACCGCCGCCGACGCGGGCGAAGTACTGGTGGGAATCCTGGGCAGTCTGGGAGCCGGGGAAGTTCGTGCTGGCATCTTCGAACACCGATGTCTTGAGATGCTGATACTCAGCGGACGCTCCCAGGCGCAGGTTCGACAGCAGCCGGTAGGACGTCCGTCCCTGGACCGTGAGGGCGTCGTCATGCTCCTCGAACGTCGGCACCTCGGTCGTGAAATTCAGCCCGGACGGGTTGGAAGGAAACCGATCGGCCCAGTTGATCTGCCCCAGCTCCGAACCGTGGATGTGTCCGTAGTCGAGATCCAGGCCAGAGGCGAGTCGGTTGGTCTCCGGGCGGATGATCGCGAAGGAGATCTCGGTCGTCGGACGCAACCAGGTGTAGACGTCGTCATGGAATCCGTTGGCGTCCGAACTGGTCCCGTCGATCTCCACGTGGGACAGCTCGAGCTGGCCCCCGACGTTCCACCCGTGATAGAGGAGCCCGGCGGCGAAGGTGCCGGCCCAGGTCGCGGACTGATGGGAGATGCCGAAGATGTCCGGCGAGAGCAGCGACTCGTTGTCGGTCCACCGGGTGACGCCGATGGCGAAGGACCAGGGACCGGACAGCTGGTTGTAATAACCCTGGATGTTCGGCCCCCGGACCTTGTTCTGGGGGCCGTAGCTCACGTTCGTGGTCTGGCCGATCCAGTCCGTGAGCATCCCGATGGCCCGATGGCCGGGATCCCGGTAGGTGGCCTCCACGCTGGCGTCGTCCTGGCGGAACCGCAAGTGCTGTCGGACCGACGAGCCGGCATAGATCTCCTGGTAGTCATCCACTTGCGAGGAGGAGGTTCCAAAGACGTCCACGCTCGACGCGTCGCGATCCTGGGCGATGCCGGCCAGGATGTTCGCGTAGTGGAGGAGGTTGATCCCGTTGTTCTCGTCCGGAATCGTCAGCTCCAGGTCGCCCATGCCGTCCAGGCGGATGGAGGGACGGGCGCTCGGAAGCGGATGCCCCGTTTGCGCCGCGTTGTAGATCAGGTACTGGGCCCGGCTCGGGCCGGCCAGAAGAAGGAGCAGGCCAGCCAGACAGGAGAGCGCCACCCGTCTCATCAGAGGCCCCCTTTCTTCTGGTAGTACGCCTTCCTGGAGCCGAACCGCAGGATCTGCGGCGCCGAGCCCCAGTGCACCGAGCTGGAATTGTCGAAGGTCGCGACCGTGAAATAGACGTCATGGATCGCAACGCTGTCCGGTCCGGTCGCGTCCGGACCCTTGTCCCAGGCGAAAATCCGGTCGTTGATCGCATCCCCGGTGTTGAGGTGCCGTCCCACTTCCAGGGTCCAGATTCCGGCCGACCAGAGCGCCTTGCCCCGGACGTCGGCCCGGCTGCTCGTTTCCGTCGGGTAGGTGTAGTAGTAACCGCTGACCGCGTCTCCCGGCTGCCACGGCCGAGGCTGCTGGCCCTGGGGCAGCACGGCCTGATTGATCTCGTCGCCCTGCTGCGTGGTGAACTCCTGGATCGGCTTGGTGATGTCTTCGCGGAAGATGTAGTAGAGAGGAATGCTGTTGTTCTGGATGCACTTCCCGAGGAAGTGGTTCTTGCAGGCCGTCCCGGGCGCCACGTCCAGCTTGTCGTCGGTCGGACGGTAGACGAAGAGGGGCCGGTTCACCCCCCCCTGCCAGTTCTGGATCCAGCCCGGCGTTCCCGCGTCGTATTGCAGCCCGGCGACGGGATCGGCCGACTCGTCCTCCAGGAACCCGGGATACCCGTACTTCGGGTTGTCCGGATTGTCGGTCAGGATGTAGAGATCGCGCAGCGGGTTCGTCCTTGCGGCGAGCCACTCCCAGACGTCAAGGCGGCCGTAGCCGGGGCGACCGAACTCCGGATTGGAGCCCTGGTGGCAGGCGACCTGACAGCCCTGCTGCTGGAAGGTCCCGACCGCGTCGCCCGCCGGCTGAATCTCGAAGGCGATCGCCAGTTTGTCTTCGTCCCAGACCTTGCCGTTGTACGACCGGGTCCAGTTCTTCTCGTCCCGCAACAGATCCATCGCGTCGGGCCGGTTGGTCACGTCCGGACCGATGTAGTAGAAGGCGTCCTTCATCTGGTCCGCTTGCGGATCGGTCCACTGGAACAGGAAGAAGATGTCGGTGTCGGTATAGAACGCCTTGGTCGAAAGGTAGATCGGCTCGCCGGGGTTTCCGGATCCGTTCTCGGCCGTCAAGCGGATCTGGGTGAAGGGCCAGTCGGTGTTGAACGGCCCGCCCCACTCCGCCTGCACCGCCTTGCCGTCGAGCGCGAAGAGCGCGCTGATCGAGTCGGCGGGGATGTAGGTGGCGACGACGATGCTTCCCTGGGCGGAGCCCGGTTTCGTCAGATTATCCTTCTGACAGGAGGCCGCCGCGAGCGCCAGTGCGGTCGAGGCTAGAAGCACGAACCGAAGGCACCCCGGCCAGGGCCTGAAGGCCGTGCCGGCGGGCCATCGGAACCTACCCTTCGGCATAGAAGCTCCCATTCCACTGAGGCAGGCCGGCAGGAGCTTGCGCGTCTCTTGAGCAGGATTTAAGGACCGTGCCTGTTTCCCGGACCGCACAGACCACAAGGTCTCCCACCAACCCCAGGCAGACGAGCCACTGGCGAGACGTCAGTCCCGCCGCATTCGGACGCGAGCGTAGGCAAGCCCTTACGGGGTGTCAACCGGATTCCCCGCTACAGAACCGGAACGCGCCCTTACGGATCCGGTCGCATTCCATCCGGGTCGCCCCCGGGCCAGGCGACCTCCGGAAATGCGGCCAGCGCCACGCGAAACCGCTCCTCGATCCGGCGCAACGCCGCTTCCGTCCGGCCCTCGAATCGCAGCACCAGGACGGGCTGCGTGTTGGACGCCCGGATCAGCCCCCACCCGTCCGGAAACGTGACGCGCGCTCCATCCAGCGTCAGCGCCGGATGCTCCCGGCCGAGCTCCTCGGCCACGCGGGCCACGATCCCGAACTTGGCCTCGTCCGGGCAATCGACGCGGATCTCCGGGCTGTTCACGTAGCGGGGAAGGCTCGCCAGATGCGAGGAGAGCGTCCGCTCGGAGCGCGCAAGGATCCGGGCCAGCCGGGCGGAGGCGTAGATGGCGTCGTCGTGGCCGAAGAAGTCCTCGTTGAAGAACATGTGCCCGGACATCTCGCCGGCGAGAGGCGCGTTCTCCTCCCGCATCTTCGCCTTGGTCAGGGAGTGCCCCGTTCGCCACATGATCGGCCGGCCGCCGTGGGCCCGAATATCCTCTTCCAGCCCCTGGGAGCATTTGACGTCGAAGACGACGGGCGCGCCGGGATGCCGCGAAAGGACGTCGCGGGCGAAGAGCGCCAGGAGCTGATCCCCATAGGCCAGCTTCCCGGTCTCGTCCACGACCCCGATCCGGTCCGCGTCGCCGTCGTAGCCGATGCCCAGGTCCGCGCCTTCCGCGACGACGCGCTTTTTCAGGTCTTCCATGTTGGCTTCGATCGTGGGATCGGGCTGGTGGTGGGGAAAACGGCCGTCCGGTTCGCAATAGAGCGGGATGACGGCGTGCCCCAGCTTCTCCAGGATCGGAACCGCCACCGGGCCCGCCGTGCCGTTGCCCGCGTCCACCACGAGCCGCAGCGGGCGCTGCGGCCGGCAGCGCTCGACCACCATGGCCTCGTACTCGGCCAGCACCGGCCGTTCGGTCAGGCGGCCCGCTCCTTCCAGGAATCGGCGCGCCTGGATCCGATCGGCCAGATCCCGGATGCCTTCGCCGTGGAGCGACTCCGTTCCCTTCTGCAGCTTGAAACCGTTGTACTCGATCGGATTGTGGCTGCCGGTGATCATGACGCCGGCATCGCCGTGGAGCAGGACGACCGCGTAGTAGAGCACCGGCGTCGGCCCGAGCCCGATCCGCACGACGTCGCATCCGGTGGAGGCGAGAGCCTCGGCCCAGGCCGCCTCGAGGCGCGGAGATGATTCGCGCACGTCGAAGCCCAGGATCACGCTCCGGCCGCCTTCCTCGCGGATGCGGGTCCCGAAGGCGCGCGCCACCGCCCGGGCCACATCGTCCGTGAGGTCGCGGTCGGCCACGCCCCGGATGTCGTACTCCCGGAAGATGGCCGGGTTCATGACGGCACCTTCCGTCCCGCCGCGGCCGGTCCGGTGCGCCGCTTCCGCAGCCAGGCGTCGATGAACGGATTCAGCTCGCCGTCCATGACCGCCTGCACGTCGCCGACTTCCACTCCGGTCCGATGGTCCTTGACCAGCGTGTAGGGCTGGAACACGTACGAGCGGATCTGGCTGCCGAAGGCGATCTCCTTCTTCGAATCCTCCAGGTGTCCGAGCTTCTTCGCCTCCTGCTCGCGCGTCCAGGCCCACAACCGGGCCCTCAGGATCCGCATGGCCATCTCCCGGTTGCGATGCTGGGAGCGCTCGGCTTGCGACTGCACGACGATCCCGGTCGGAAGATGGGTGATCCGCACGGCGGAATCGGTCTTGTTCACGTGCTGGCCGCCGGCCCCGCTGGCGCGGAAGGTGTCGACCCTCAGCTCTTCGTCCTTGATCTCGACGTCGGTGACCTCGGCCACCTGCGGAAGGACGAAGACGCTGGCGAAGGAGGTGTGGCGCCGTTTGGCCGCATCGTACGGGGAAATCCGCACCAGCCGGTGCACGCCGCTCTCGGCCTTGAGGTAGCCGTAGGCGTATTCGCCCTCGACCTCGATCGTGGCGTCCTTGATGCCGGCTTCGTCCGAAGGCTGGTAGTCGAGGATGGTGGCCTTGAACTCGTTCGCCTCGACCCAGCGGAGGTACATCCGCAGGAGCATCTCGGCCCAGTCCTGGCTTTCGGTTCCGCCCGCGCCCGGATGGATGGCCAGGATGGCGCTGTTCAGGTCGTTCTCCTCGTTCAAGAGGGTGGCCAGCTCGAAGGAATCGAGCTCGCGCCGGAAGCGCGCCGCGGTGGCGGTCGCTTCCCGGGCCGCTTCATCGCCCTCGCGCTCGCTCAGGGACAGGAGGACGCCCAGGTCCTCCCAGGCGGTGTGCACCTGGCGGTACTTGGCGATCAGGCTCTTCTGGGCCCGCAGGGTCCGCAGCACTTCCCGCGCTTCCTGGGGACGATCCCAGAAGCCCGGGGCGGCCATCTTCTCTTCGAGGGCGGCGACTTCGGCTTCCCGGTGAGAGAGGTCAAAGAAAACTCCGCAAGGATTCCAGGCGGGTTCCACCTTCTTCGCACGTGCGGGCCAGTTCCAGCGTGGTCATGCCGGCTCCTTTCCGATTCCGAAGCGGTCCGCGAGCGCCGACCAGAGATCTCGCGCCAGCGTCCGAAGCCGCTCCGTGGTTCCATCGTTGTCCACCACCCAATCCGTGGCGGCAGGAAGAGCGTCTTCCTCGGTCCCTTCCTGGGCTTGGATGCGCCGGAGCGCATCCTCCTCGGACAGGCCCCGCTCCTTCAGTCGCGCCAGCCTCAGATCCCGAGGCGCTCGCACCACGACCATCGCGTCCGTTCGAAGCTGCGTTCTCCAGACCGGGAGCAGGGCCGCCTCGAGCAGGATCATAACGGCGCTCCCCGAGACCTTCAACCCTTCCACCCGCCTTCGGATCTCCGAGAGGATCCAGGGATGCACGATGGCGTCGAGATCGGCCAGGGCGGCGGGATCCCGGAAGACGATCCCTCCGAGGCGTGCGCGATCGATGCGTCCGTCCGCGTCGAGCACGCCGGGCCCGAAACGGCGGAGCACCCGCTTCGCCGTGGCCGTTCCCGGATGCAGGGCCAGGTGGCCCAGCCGGTCGGCATCGATCACCGGCAGCCCGCGCTCCTCCGAGAGAAAACGGCAGAGCAGGCTCTTGCCCGAGCCGATCCCGCCGGTCACTCCGACCAAAGGGACCGCGGTCATGGATGCGCCTCGGACAGCGGGATCGAGATGCGGGTCCGGCTGCGTCCCCAGCCGGCCGTCACGGATGCGCCTCGGCCCAGGTCTGTCCTCTTCCCAGCTCGACCTTGAGCGGCACCCTGAGCGAGGCCGCTCCTGCCATCGCTTCGCCGAGGACGCCTTCGGCGCGTTCGGCCTCATTCAGCGGGGCCTCGACGATCAGCTCGTCGTGGATCTGAAGGATCATGCGGGAGCCCGGAGCGCGGCGCCTGAGCCCGGCATCGACGTCGAGCATCGCGCGCTTGATCAGATCGGCGGCCGATCCCTGCACCGGCGTGTTGGCCACGATCCGCTCCATCTGCGCGCGAAGCCGGGGATCGGATCCGGAGAGGCCGCGGAGCAGGCGGCGGCGGCCGGAAAGCGTCGTGACGAAACCGTCGCGCTTCGCCCGTTCCAGGTTCTCCTCGAGGTACCGCCGCACCCCCGGCATCCCGGCGAAGTAGGCGGCGATGAACGCCTTCGCTTCCGAGAAGGAGATGCCCAGCTCGCGCGCCAGCCGCGCCGGGCCCATTCCGTAGATGACGCCGAAGTTCACCATCTTGGCCCGGGCCCGCATCGCCGGATCGACCTGGGACGCGGGAATGCCGAAGATCCGCTCGGCGGTGGCCGCGTGCACGTCCTGATCCCGCTCGAACGCGGCGCAGAGGGCCTCGTCCCCGGAGAGATGCGCCAGGATCCTGAGCTCGATCTGCGAATAGTCGGCGGAGATCAGGAGGTGGCCGGGCTCGGCGATGAAGGCCTTCCGGATCTCGCGGCCGAGGGGCGTCCGGATCGGGATGTTCTGGAGATTGGGATCGCTCGAGGAGAGCCTTCCCGTGGCCGCCACCATCTGGTTGAACGAGGCGTGGATCCGTCCGGTCCGCGGATCCTCCAGCCCGGGCAGCGCGTCGACGTAGGTGCCTTTGAGCTTGGCCAGCGACCGATGCTGCAGCACGAGGCGGGCCACCGGATGCAGCTCGGCCAGGTCTTCCAGGACGTCGGAATCGGTGGAGAGCCCGGTGCGCGTGCGCCGGCCCGAAGGGAGCTTCAGCACCTCGAAGAGAACGCGCGAGAGCTGGGCCGGCGAGCCGATGTTGAACTCGATCCCGGCGGCCGCGTAGACCTCGCGGGTGACGCGGGCGATGTCCGCCTCGAGCACGGCCGACAGCGTCCGAAGCCACGCGGCGTCGATCTTGACTCCCGCCTGCTCCATCCGCAGAAGCACCGGAACCAGGGGGCACTCCAGATCGCGCCACAGGTCGAGAAGCTCCAGCCGGCGCAGGCGCTCCTCCAGGATCGAGGAGAGCCGGAGGGCGACGTCGACATCCTCGCCCGAGTATTCGGCCACCTTCGCGACCGGGACCGCATCCATGGTGAGCTGCGTCCGCCCCTTCCCGATGAGGTCCGTGATCGGGATCATGGCGTGCGCCAGATGCTCGCGGCTCAGGGAATCGAGTTTGTGCGAGCCGTCCGGATCGATCAGGTAGGCGGCGAGCAAGGTGTCCCGGATGGGGCCGCCGACTTCGAGGCCGAGGCCGGCCAGCACGTGCAGGTCGTACTTCACGTTCTGCCCGATGAGGACGGTGGCCGCGTCGGCCAGGATCGGGCGCAGCCGCTCGACCACCGCGGCCACCGGGAGGTTTCGACCTTCACGATGGCCCACCGGAAGATAGACGGCGTGGCCGGGCTCCCACGCCAGGGTGATCCCGACCGGCCGCGCCGCGCGCGGATCGAGGGAGGTCGTCTCCGTATCGAGCGCCAGCGGGCGAGGTCGTTCCCGATACCGCGCCAGCGCGGCGTCGAGCGCCTCCTCGGTGTCGGCAATTTCGTAGCGGGCCTCCCAGGCGCTCACCTCGCTCAGCCCCAGGGAATCCAGAAGCCGGCGGAATTCGAGCTCCTTCAGCAGGGCGACGAGCCCCGGACCGTGGGAGAGCGGACTCACTTTCAGGTCGTCGAGGGACACCGGCATCTCCAGATCACATCGGATCCGGACCAGCTCGCGGCTGAGGATCGCGCTCTCCCGGCCGGCTTCGAGCCTGGCGCGGACCGCCGGCTTCCCCACCGCGTCCAGATGCCCATAGATCCCGTCCAGGGATCCGAACTGCTGCAAAAGCTGGACCGCGGTCTTCTGGCCCACGCCGGGCACGCCGGGCACGTTGTCGGAGCTGTCGCCCATCAGGGCGAGAAGGTCCACCATCTGCTCCGCCGCGACGCCCCATCGCTCGCGCACGCCGGCGGCATCGACCCACTGCGCTTCGCCGCCGGCATAGGGCGGGATCCACTGGCGAATTCCCTCGTCCCCGAGGAGCTGCATGAAGTCCTTGTCGGCGGAGACGATCGCGACCTCGTGGCCGCGCTCCCGAGCGCGGAGGGCGAGCGAGCCGATCAGGTCGTCCGCTTCGATCCCCGCCTGCTCGACGATCTTGAGGCCGAACGCCGCCACGAGCTGCTTGACCCTGGGAATCTGCGCGATGATCTCGGAAGGCGCGGGTGGCCGTTTGGCCTTGTAGGCGGCGAACTGCTCGTGGCGAAAGGTCGGCGCGCCGAGATCAAAGGCCACCGCCAGGTACTCGGGCGTCTCCGTCTTCCGGAGCTGGATCAGCGCGGAGGCGAAGCCGTAGACCGCGCTGACCACCTCTCCGCGGCTGGTGATGAGAGGGTTGCGGAGAAACGCGAAGTGCGCGCGGTAGACCAGGGCGGTCCCGTCGACCAGGAAGACCCGGCCGGACGCGCCAGGGGTCACGATGCCGGCCCCGCTTCCGGAGCGGATTCCGGCCCCGTGGGATCCGTGGTAGCGGGGCCGACCGGATCGCCATGCGGGATCGAACGGCCCTTCGAATCCGGCGCGCCGTTCGCGATCCCCGGACCGGTCGAGTTCGACAGGGGGCTCGGGCTCATCGACCCGGTCCGATAAAGGCCGCGATCGAGGATGTAGCCGCGCACCGCTTCCGGGACGAGGAAACGGATGCTCCTCTCCCGCCGCACGCGGTCCCGGATCTCGCTCGAGGACACGGAGAGGCGCGGGCCGTCCACCCATACCGGCATCGGTTCATGAGGCCACGGCCCGGCCGCGGACTCCGCGTTCTCCCTCCCGCCCTCGCGCGGATAGACGGCGAGAGAGGCGAGCCGCAGGATCTCCCGCGGCTCCCGCCAGGTGGACAGATCGGCGAGCGAGTCCGCTCCGAGGAGGAGCCATAACTCGGTCGACCCGCCGACCTCGGCGCGGATGCGCCGCAAGGTCCCGGCCGTGTACGAGGGGTGGGCGGCGTCCTTCTCCAGATCGGAGGATTCGAGGCCGTCCAGCCCCTCGATCGCCAGATCGATCATGCGCAGCCGATCGGAGTAGGGCGCGACCGCGCCTTCCGGCTTGTGCGGCGGACGTCCCGCCGGGATCAGGAGGACTCGATCCAGACCCAGGGCGTCCCGCGTCTGATCGGCCACGAGCAGGTGTCCGAGGTGGATCGGGTCGAACGTTCCCCCGAGCACGCCCAGGCGCATCGCCTATCTCCCCGCGCCGGCGCCCCCGAGCCGGGCCAGAGCCTCGCTCGCCTCTTCGCGGAGCAGGCGCAGATGCTCGTCGGCCCGGAGCCGATCGGGCGTGGCGTAGTCGAGCAACGCCTGGTACGCCTCCCTGGCCTTGCTCTCGGCGCCGCGCCGTTCGTAGTCCTGGGCCAGCCAGATCAGGGCGTCGCCGGCGTGGCTGAAGTCCGGCAGGATCTTGAGGGCCTTCTCGAAGTAGATGGCGGCCGCTTCCGGATGCTGCAGCCTCACGTAGGTCTCGGCGTTCAGATAGGCCTTGGTGGCCAGGCGGTCCAGGCAACGGTGCGCGTAGTCCTGCGCCTCCGCCTTGTACTTCCCGTCCGGATAACTCTTGAGGTAGCTCTGGAAGGCGTCGAGCGCCGCCTGGGTCGGCTCCGGGTCGAGCGTCGGCTGCCGGGCGTCGTCGAACCAGCTCAAAGCGCGCTCGTAGAGCGCCTCCTCGCGATGGGAAGTCTGCGGGAAGTCCCGGAGCAGGCGGTCGAATTCGTCCCGCGCGAGGGCGTTCTCCCCCAGTTTCAGATGGCACATGCCCAGCAGGAAAATGGCGTCATCGACGTGATCGCTTCCCGGGTGTTCGGTGCGAAAGGCGTCCAGCACGGGAATGGTCTCGGAGTAGCGTTCCTGCTCGTAGAGGGTCTCTCCCCGGTTGAAGTCCCCTTCGCCGCCGATTCCGGACTGGGGAAGGGTGGTCCCGCAACCTCCAAGGCCGAGGCCCAAGGCCAGGACAGGCAGGAGCCAATGCGCGGGGATCGGCCGCGTCATCCGCTCCGCCTCCGGTCCATCCCGGACGCTCTCCAGGCGCGCGACCGGCCGTTTCCCTCGTCCCGCCGTCGCAAGACGCTAGCCCGTTCCGCCGGCACCAACGTCATTTCTGGTTCGAGTAGAAGAGATAGACCAGTCCTCCGACGATGGTGATGACGACGGTCGGCTCGATGTACCGGCCCAGGCTGGGCGGTTTCAGGTCGGGGGGCGAGAACGGATAGGAGGCCCCTTCCGCCAGGTAACGCTGGCTGCCGGATAGATGGTCCACCTGATGGCGCTCGGAGCTGACGATCTTCCGGAGTTCGCCGTCGGGTCCCTGGACGTGGCTGACCTGCAGGTAGACGCCTCCCACCCGGGTGAAGCGCACGGGCCCGAAGAGGGCCTTCCGGTTCACGTCGGAATACCCGATCCCGAACTCGACCACCCGGACGTCGAGGACTTCTCCGGTCGGAAACACCCTCTGCGGCGGCAACGGAGTCGGGGTCGCTTCCTGACTCGAAGCGGCGCCGGCGCCCGAGGGCGTTCCGTTGTCCGGCGGCTTGTTCTGGTCCGGCGAGTTCTCGTTTTTCTTGAGCGAATCCGGCTTGGATCCGGTCGTGTCCCCGGGGGCGCCCGTCTTGGCGCCCTCGGTTCCCGCGCCGCTTCCCGAGCCCTGGCCTCCGCTGGGCGGAGGCGGCAGACCGTTGGGCAGGCCGCCGCCGGTCGGTTGGGTGGGAGCGGATCCCCCGCCGCCGCCGGACGGCGCCGATGCCATCTCCACGATCTTCACCGGGTAGCCCCGCTTGGCCAGGGCCTCCGCCATCAGGCTCCCGACGAACCAGTTCGCTTCATGCCACGTGCTCGACACCACCGTGACCGGCGTCTTCGGCGGGAGGGCGAGCGAGTCGATCGCCTCGTTGACCGCTTCGCGCGTCAGCGCCGAAAGCATCCCGAGGTTGCTCGGAAAGCTCGTGAGATCCGGAGGGAGCAGCTCCCGGCCCGACGCCAGACCGGCGGCCCCTGTCCCGGCCGCCCGGCAGGCGCCGAACGCGAGCATGGAAAGGATCAGAAGCGTTCCGAAACGGACGCACCCCGGAAGACTCCCGCCGCCCCGTGAGACCTGATTCCGTGCTTTCTTCAACGGCACGCCCCTCCTGATGAAAGTCCCCGACGACCGCGGCCGGCCGGCGGCGCCGGCGCGCATTGCTCAGCCGGCGCAACCTCGTCTCCGCCCAAGACACTCCGTTCGCGCGCGCCCGGATCGGTCACTGCGACCATGCGCTCGAGCCCGCCGGCGAACTCCTCGGTTCGGGAATCCACCGGGACGCCGACCAGATCGTACGGTCCCGCGCCCCTGATACGCACGAACACAAAATCCCCCGGACGCGGCTCCAGCCCCCCGGCGTCGCCGGAAATCGCTCCCGGCGGCAACGACACGATGACGGTGCCGTCGATCTCCGGGGCTTGTCCCTGCCAGCGTCCCCGGGCGATCCGCCGGTCCGGCTCGACCTCGTCGATCAGGACCTCGAGAGTCTCGCCGATGCGCGCCCGGTTCCTCCGGAGCGAGATCGCTCTCTGTTCGGCCATGATCCGGGACCGCCGCTCCTCGCGGACATCCTCCGGCACGGTGCCGCCCAGATCCGCCGCGGGCGTGCCCTCCTCCGTGCTATAAGCGAAGGCGCCCAGGTGGTCAAACTCGAAATCGCGCACCGATCGGAGAAGAAAATTGAACTCCTCCTCCGTCTCGCCCGGAAAACCGGTGATGACGGTGGTCCGGAGGGCCATCCCGGGCGCCGCGTCACGGATCCGGCCGAGAAGTTTCTCCGTCCGCGTCCAGTCCGGCCCCCGGCGCATGCGCCGGAGAACGGAGTCGGCAGTGTGCTGGATCGGGATGTCCACGTAGGGCACCAGGCGGCACAGCCGCCCGAAGCTCTCGATGAGGCCGTCGGTCCAGCCGCGCGGATAGGTATAGAGCAGCCGGATCCACCGGATCCCCTCGATTCCGTCGAGCCGGGCCAGGAGCGTCTCCAGGCGCGGGCTGCCGGGGAGCTCGCGTCCCCAGGCCGTGGTATCCTGCGCCACCAACGTCAGCTCGCGGATGCCGGAGGAGGCGAGCCAGCGCGCTTCGGCCTCGATGTCCTCGATCGGACGGCTGCGGTGTCTTCCCCGCAACTTCGGGATGATGCAGAAGGCGCACGTGTGGTCGCAGCCTTCGCTGATCTTCAGATAGGCCGAGTGGGCCCGCCCGGACACGACCCGGGGCTCCCATTCGACCTCGATACGATCGAGACCCGATAGCCGGCTGCCGCGTCCCAGGCGGCCTTCCAACAGCCCGCGCGCGACCTCCACGGCCTGGCCGACCGTGCCGGGCCCGAGGAGGTAGTCCACTTCCGGAATCTCCTCGAGAACCGAGGCGCCGTGCCGCTGTGGAAGACATCCGGCCACGACCAGTTTCTCCAGCCGGCCCGTCTCCTTGAGCCGGGCCACTTCGAGGATCATTTCCACCGATTCCTGCTGCGAGGCGGTCAGGAAGGCGCACGTGTTCACGATGACCAGCGCGGCCTCCTCCAGTCTCTCCGCGATGCGGAACCCGGACCGCCGCAGGCTTCCCAGCATGACC
Organism: Candidatus Eiseniibacteriota bacterium; assembly: GCA_963833505.1. Taxonomy (GTDB): domain Bacteria; phylum Eisenbacteria; class RBG-16-71-46; order CAIMUX01; family CAIMUX01; genus CAWHYG01. The sequence continues at coordinate 793,740 of CAWHYG010000007.1, forward strand.
TCGGAATCGACGAGGTTCTTCGGACAGCCCAGCGTCACGATCGCGATCGGGTCCCCGGCTCCAGGTTGCATCGGATCCTTTCCGGCGTCGCTCACGGCTGCCCCAGCTCCACCACCGGCACGCCCGGCGGAGGCGTGAACCGGAAGAGCGAGGCGGAGAGCGACGGATGGTACCGGGCCTTGGACAGCAGATAGACGCTGCGGTTCCCGGAGCTGTCCGTGATCTCGTACTGGATCAGGTCGGGAGATCCGGGCCGCGTCCAGAGGCGCACCCGGGAAAGTCCCAGGCCCGGATCGGGGTTCAACGTCACGGCGACCGCGGGGCGGCCTTCGACGACGTCCTTCTGCACCGCCGCCTCAGCGCGGCTGTTCTCCAGAACCCAGCGAAGAAGGTCACCACCGCCCTTGCCGGCCTCGCCCTTGAGGCGGGTCGTCAGCACCTCCCGATTCTCCGGCACGTACGTCCAGACGGTCTTGCCGTCCGACACCTGCAAGTGCCCCTTCGGCTGCCGGTATTCGATCCGGAACAGGTCCGGACGCTTCAGATACAACGTGCCGAAGGACGGGCTCGTGGTGTCGGCGCCGATCCAGTACTGGAACTGCTCGAATTCCGCGCTGAAGGTGTCCAGCGCAAGGAAACGATCGGCGATCCGCCGCAGCGCGCGCGCGCCGTCGGAGGTGGAGTCGGCCGCCGCCACGACTGCTCCCGCGGGTTCCGGCGCGGCGACCGACGCTACGACTGATGTCGCAGCGCTCACGGGCTCCGCCGATGCGGCCGCGGCCGGCGCGGACGACCCGGCCCCGGAATCGGACGCCCCGATCATCGACGCGGCGACCGCGGCCAGCAGGATCGCCAGCCATCCCGGCGCCGGCCGGATGATGCCCTTTCGCCGGTCGGCTTCAGGCCAGCGGCTGGGTCGCATCCCTGCCCTCGTTCCGCCGCCAGTCGTCCAGGAACTGCTCGTCCGCCATCACCTCGCGCGGTTTGCTTCCGTCCGGCGGCCCCACGGCGCCGGCCCTCTCCAGCAGATCCATCAGCCGTCCGGCCCGCGAGTAGCCGATCTTGAGCCGCCTCTGAAGAAACGAGACCGAAGCCTGCCGTTGATGGACGACGAGCCGGAGAGCGTCTTCGAACAGCTCGTCGCGGAGATCCGTCCCGTCGTCCTCGAGCGAAAGCGCCTCTTCGCGCACGAGGGCGGGAGCCGGAGGCTGCGGGCGCAGGAAAGCCACCACCTCTTCGGTGTCCTTCTCGCCGACGAAGGCGCCGTGCACGCGCACGGCCTCGGCCTTTCCCGGAGGCAGGAAGAGCATGTCGCCGCGCCCGAGCAGCGACTCCGCCCCGTTGGCATCGAGGATCGTCCGGCTGTCGACCTTGGACGCGACCTGGAAGGCGATTCGCGCGGGAAAATTCGCCTTGATCACGCCGGTGATGACGTCGACCGACGGCCGCTGGGTCGCCAGCACAAGATGGATTCCCACGGCTCGCGCCATCTGCGCCAGCCGCGCGATCGGCCCCTCAATCTCCGCCGGCAGCGTGAGCATGAGGTCGGCCAGCTCGTCGACGACCACGACGATGTGCGGCATGGGGGTCAGGCCCTCGGCGCCGCCCCGCGCGATCCGGGCCCGATAGCTCTCGAGATTCCGCACTCCGACCGCGGCCAGTCTCCGATAGCGGCCCTCCATCTCCGTGACCACCCAGGCCAGCATCCGCGCCGCCACCCTGGCCTCGGTCACGACCGGACAGATCAGATGCGGGATCCCGTCGTACGGGGTCAGCTCCAGCATCTTGGGATCGATGAGGAGCAACCGCAGCTCGTCCGGAGTCCGCCGCATGAGCAGCGAAAGAAGAGCCGCGTTCAGGAAGACGCTCTTCCCCGATCCCGTCGTGCCCGCCACCAGGAGGTGCGGCATCTGCTCGAGACGAGCGGCGTAGGGCCGGCCCCGGATGTCCCGGCCGAAGACCAGGGGAAGCTCTCCCGGAATCGCGGCCAGGTCGATCTCGTCCAACACCGAGCGGAGGCTGATGCGGGCCGCGCTTCGGTTCGGGACCTCGATCCCGACCGCCGCCTTTCCCGGAATCGGCGCCACCAGCCGGATCCGCGAGGCCCTGAGCGCCAGAGCCAGGTCTTCGGCGCGCGAAACGATCTGCGCCACCTTGACGCCCGTCCCGGGCTCGTACTCGTACTGGGTCACGACCGGGCCGGGATGAATCTGGCCGACCTGCCCCTGGATCCCGAAGTCCTTGAGCGTCCGCACCAGCACGCGGCTGGTTTCGAGCAGCTCGTCGCGATCGATGGGGCCGGGCGCCTCGCCCCGCTCGAGCAGCGCGACCGGCGGCAGGACGTAGCTCTCGCCGTCGGGAAGCGGAACCGGCGCCTCGTCGCGCCGCGGCGCCTTCGTGGCGGCTTTCGCCGGCAATTCCGCCGTCGGCCCGTCTCCCCGTCGCGCCGAAACCTCCGCGTCGGCTCTGGAGGGGGCCTCGGGCGCCTTGGCGCCCGCTCTCGACGGCGGCTCCGCAAGCGGCCTGGCGCGATCCGCCGGCGCCAGCTCCTCCAGTGGCCCGGCTCGGACCGGCGTCTTCGTTCCTGTCCCCGCGTCCGCGGGCGCCTCGTCCGGCTCCGCGCGCGGGGTTCCCCGCAGCAAGGTCGCGATCCGCGAGGGACCGCGAGCCGTGGTCTCGACCGCCGGCTCTGCCGCCTGATCCGCCGGACTTCCCGCGGATTCCCAGATCGATCCGGCCGGAGCCGCCACCGATTGGGTCAGCTCGCGTCGGGCTGGGCGCTGGAACAGGCGGCCGCCGAGACGGAGCGCGCCGGCCGAGGATCCGGCGACGGCGGTCCGGCCTGCCTGGCGGAGCCGAAGCGGCACCCAGCGGCCCACGCCGATCAGCACGAGAACGAGCAGGATGCCGGCCGCCGTCAGTGTCGAGCCGAACGGTCCGAGAAAGCCGGGCGAGGCGAGAGAGCGGCCGAGCGCGATCGGCTGCGCGCCCCACGGCTCGGCTTCGGTCAGAAGGCCCCCGAAGAGGGACAAGGCGAGAGCGGTCGGGCCCGACCAGAGGAGAAAGAGCCCCGGGCGACGCGGGCGGCTCGTGAGCCATCGGAAGCCGAAGGCAAACCAGAGCAGGCCGCCCCAGATGGTGAGCGGCGTCCCCAGCTCACCCAGAAGCAGACCCGCGGTCATGCGTCCGACGAGACCACACGCGTCGCGCGGGATCCCGAGCGCCGGCCGCGCTCCCTCCCAGGGCGGCGAGGAGAGCAGCGAGGCCGTCACGAGGAAACCGACGGTCAGCGTGAGAATCCCCAGAACGGGACGGCGCTGGGGATCCGCGGTTTTCGCCATGCGATGTCTCTTGCCCGAGCCGGGATGCCGGCGCCTACGTGCCTTGATCCCAGGAGGCGAGATAGCGCACCTGCTCCTCGGTCAGCCGGTCGATGTCGATCTTCATGGCGGCCAGCTTGAGCCGCGCGATCTCCTCGTCAATCTCCTTCGGGACGGGATAGACCTTGCATTCCAGGCGCGGCTCCTTGGCCACGTACTCCGTGGCCAGGGCCTGATTGGCGAAGCTCATGTCCATGACCGGCGCCGGGTGCCCTTCAGCGGCGCTCAGGTTGATCAGCCGGCCGTCGGCCAGAAGGTAGATCCGTTGGCCCCCGGAGAGGACGAACTCTTCCACCATGGGTCGGGCCGCGCGGCGCGAGACCGCCAGTGCCGCCAGCCCGGGAATGTCGATCTCGACGTTGAAGTGGCCGGAATTGGCCACGATGGCACCGTCCTTCATCACCCGGAAGTGCTCGGGCCGGAGGACGTGGATGTCGCCGGTGACGGTGACGAAGCAGTCCCCTTCCGCCGCCGCTCGTTCCATCGGCAGCACCCGGAATCCGTCCATGGCCGCCTCCATGGCCCGCACGGGATTGACCTCGGTGACGATGACCCGGGCGCCCATCCCGGCCGCGCGAGCGGCCAGGCCCCGGCCGCAGTTTCCGTAACCCGCCACCACGAAGGTCGAGCCGGCCAGGAGATGATTGGTCGCGCGGAGGATCCCGTCGATGGAGGATTGCCCGGTCCCGTAGCGGTTGTCAAAGAGGTGCTTGGTCTGGGCGTCGTTCACGGCCACGATCGGATACTTGAGGACGCCGTCGCGCTGCATGCTCCGGAGGCGGATCACTCCGGTGGTCGTCTCCTCCGTGCCCCCGATCACGCCGGCGAGCAGGTTCTGCCGCTGGGAATGGAGCACGCCGACCAGGTCGGCGCCGTCGTCCATGGTCAGGTGCGGACCGGCGTCCAGCACCTGGTTGATGTGGCGGTAGTAGGTCTCGTTGTCCTCCCCCTTGATGGCGAAGGTCTCGACCTCGTAGTGCCGGACCAGGGCGGCCGCGGTCTCGTCCTGGGTCGAGAGCGGGTTGGACGCGCAGAGAAGCACCCGCGCCCCGCCCGCTTTCAGGGTCCGGGCCAGGTTGGCCGTCTCCGTGGTCACGTGCAGGCAGGCGGCCAGGGTCCGGCCCTTGAGCGGTAGCTCGCGCGCGAACCGCTCGCGGATCGCGGCCAGGACGGGCATCTGCCGATCGGCCCACTCGATCTTCGTCCGGCCGGCGTCCGCCAGCGCGAGGTCCTTCACGTCATGGTTCATGATTCTCCTCCGTCAGCCCACGATCTTCCCGGTCGCGTCAGTCCTTGAGCTGGGCCTTCAAGCCCTCGACGCGGTCGAGCCGCTCCCAGGTGAAGTCAGGGTCGTTCCTTCCGAAGTGGCCGTAGGCCGCGGTCTTCTGATAGATCGGCCGGAGCAGGTCCAGCGCCTTGATGATCGCCCCCGGCCGGAGATCGAACTGCTCGCGGATCCCGGAGGTCAGACGGGCGTTCGGGATGCGGCCGGTTCCGAAGGTCTCGCAGTGGATGGAGACCGGCTCCGGATAGCCGATGCAGTACGCGAGCTGGACCTCGCAACGCGACGCGAGCCCGGCCGCCACGACGTTCTTGGCCACCCACCGGGCGGCGTAGGTCGCGGAGCGGTCCACCTTGGAAGGATCCTTGCCCGAGAAGGCCCCGCCTCCGTGGCGGGCCAGACCTCCGTAGGTGTCGACGATGATCTTGCGCCCGGTCAGGCCGGTGTCGGCCGCGGGTCCGCCGTGGATGAACAGCCCGGTGCGGTTGATGTGCAGGATCGGCTTCTCCGGAACCAGCGCGGCCGGCAGGCAGGGAAGTACGACGTGCCGCTCGATGTCGGCGCGGACCTGCTCGATGCTGATCGCGGAGTTGTGCTGCGCCGAGCAGACGACGGTGTGCACCCGGATCGGCTTGGTCCCTTCGTATTCAACCGTCACCTGGCACTTGCCGTCGGGCCCGAGCCAGGGCAGCACGCCGGTTGTCCGCACGGTCTCGATCTTCTCGGAGATGCGATGGGCCAGCACGAGGGGAAGCGGCATGTACTCGGGCGTCTCGTCGGTGGCGAAGCCGAACATGATCCCCTGATCGCCCGCGCCTTGCTCGAGGATGCCGCCCCGGTCCACGCCCTGGTTGATGTCCGGGGTCTGCTCGTGGATTGAGGTCAGGATCGCGCAGGTCTCCCAATCGAACCCGTGGTGCGGATTGGAATAGCCGATGGACCGGATGGTCTCGCGCACCACCTTGGGGACGTCGACGTAGGCGTCGGTCGAGATCTCCCCCGCGACCAGCACGAGGCCGGTCGTGACCAGGGTTTCGCAGGCGACGCGGCAGCGCGGGTCCTTGGCGATGAGGGCGTCCAGGATCCCATCGGAAATCTGGTCCGCGACCTTGTCCGGGTGCCCCTTGGCAACCGATTCGGAGGTGATCAGGTATCTGTCCGACATGTCTGCTCCTTCTTCCAGCGCATGAGCGCCCCGGCTGCGGCCTCCAGCAAAATCAGTTCAGGCTAACATTGGGAATCGGGCCGGGCAAGCGCGCTCAGCCCCACCCGCCCGAAAGGTCGATCTCCGAGGAATCCCCCACGTTCAGCCGCTGCAGGACGCCATGGACGACGGCATTTTCCCCCACGAGGCTGGCCTCGAGCGCGATGTCCCGGACCTCGGCGTTCTCGTTGATGATGGTGTTCCGGATGATCGCGTTGTGGACGACGGCGCCCGCCGCCACGGTGACGTTCGGTCCGATCACGGAGTGGGTGACCCGGGCGGTGGGATCGATCGAGACCGGATGCACCAGGGCGACCCCGGGAATCGACGGGTTCTGCGGCGCCAGGCTCAGCAGGTACTCGTTGGTCAAGAGCAGGGTCTCCGGTTTCCCGCAGTCGAACCAGCGCTCCACCAGATCGACGCGCATGCGGACGCCGTCCCGGAGCATGAGCGCCAGGGCGTCGGTGAGCTGATATTCCCCCTTGGTCGTCACGTTCTCGTCGATGACCTGCTTGATGCGGCGATGGAGCTCCGCCGCCTCGGGGAAGAAGTAGAGCCCGACCAGGGCGAGGTTGCTCTTCGGGTGCTCCGGCTTCTCGGCCAGGGACTTGACCCATCCGTCCTCGACCTCGACGATCCCGAACCGGCGGGGGTCTTCGGCTTCCTTGACCCCGAGCAGGGGCCCGTTCGCTTCCAGGAACTTCCGCAGATCGACGTGCACGATGGTGTCGCCGAGCACGATGAGGACCGGGCCGGAGGGCACGAGCTCGTGGGTCAGATGGACCGCGTGTCCCAGTCCGCGCGGATCGGGCTGCTCCACGCACTCCACGATGCCGGGATAGCGCTTCGCGCAGTAGGCCCGCACGCGCTCTCCCATGTAGCCGATCACGACGATCACGCGGGTGACCCCCTGCTGGACCAGCCCGTCGAGGATGTGCGCCAGGATGGGCTTGCCGGCCACGTTGACCAGGGCCTTCGGAACCGTGTGCGTGTGCGGGCGAAGGCGGGTGCCGACTCCGGCCGCCGGCACGATCGCGACCGGCCTGGCTCCGCGCGGGTTGTTCATTCCGATGGCTCCTTTCTCGAATCCGTTGGGAGAGAGGATTTCTCCGAAGCGGCCAGACTCGCCTTGACCCGCCCGATCGCCTCGACCGGGAACGGATCGACGCCGCGCGCCGCCGCCAGCTCGACGCTGGTCATGTCGGCCAGCGCGACGTGGGAGAGAAGGCGCGCGGTCAGGCTCCGGCCTCGAGCCGGAACCGGGATCGCCCGCACCCCGGCCTGCGCCAGCTCGCGAGCGGCCGCGGCGAGACCGGCCGCCGCGAGACGATCCGCGCCGGCGTCCTCTCCCGCCTCGAGAAGCAGGCAGAGGGCCGGCATCGCGCGCAGGGACTCCCAGCCCATGATCTCGTTGTGCAGGATCTCGGGAAAGGCCGCTTCGGCCGCGGCCTGTTTCCCGTTCTCCTGAAGCTGGGTCTTCCAGCGGACCGCCGCCGGCCGCATGGTCTCATTCGGGGCGTAGACAAGACAGAGCTTCCCCGCGATCTCCCGGGCGAGCGCCCGCGGATCGCGGCCCGGGCAGGCCAGACCCCGCCGCCAGAGGTCGATCTCCTCGGCGAGAAGCGCCCGCGCCTCCTCGAGCTCCCCCGCGACGTCGGAGGCGCCGCCCGCCCGCGCCAGGGCGAGAAGAACCGGCGGAAACATCCAACCGAGCGCCGCCCGCGGCGCGTACCCCGCCGGCACGCGGAAGACACGCGACGGGTCGTTCCCCGATTCCTCGATCAAAGCTCCGCCCGACGCGACGGCGAGCACGGTAGCCCCCCGTTGCCGGGCGATCGCGAGCATCCGGCGCGTCTCCCAGGTGTCCCCCGAGTAACTGGCCGCGAGAAACCACGCACGCGGTCCGGCCCAGCCGGGCGTAGATGCGTCCTGATGCAGGGAGATCGGAACGGCCGCGCGAGCGAGCAGGATCGACCGGGCCAGCCCGCAGGCCATCGCCGATCCGCCCATTCCGGCCAGGACGACGGACTCCGGCGCCGGCAGATCGGGCGGCCATCCCTGGCTTCGCGCCTGCTCGACCGCGCCCCGGAGCTGCTCCGGGATCTCCAGGACCCAGGCCCGCATGCGGGCCGGTCCCGGCGGCTGTTCATTCGGGCTCAGGGTTGCCTCCCGATTCGTCGTCGGCCGTCCGGCGCGTCCCCGGCGTCGGATCCACGCCGTTCCGATCGAGCAACGCCCCCAGCGAAGCATGCAGCGTCGACCGCACCGCCTCGACCGTCGCCTGGCGGAGCGCCTCCTCGGCAAGACGGCGCAGGTCGACCAGGGCGACCCTCCGGACGAGATCCTTGACCTCCCGGATCTGGAACGGGCTCATGCTCAGATGCGTACAGCCGAGGCCGATGAGCACGGCCGCGCCGTAGGGGCTGCCCGACATCTCTCCGCACGAGCTGACCTGGATCCGCGCCCGGTTCGCCGCCGAGACGGTGTGGGCGAGCGCCCGGAGGACCGCCGGATGCAGGGGATCATAGAGGTAGGCCAGCTTCTCGTTGCCGCGGTCCACCGCCAGCGTGTACTGGATCAGATCGTTCGAACCGATGGAAAAGAAGTCGACCTGTTGGGCGAGGAGATCCGCGAGCGTGACGGCGGCGGGAACCTCGATCATGATGCCGCGCTCGATCCGGTCGGCCATTGGACGCCCTTCCTTGCGCAGCTCCCGGGCCGCCTCGTCCACGGTCCGGAGCGCCGCGTCCACCTCCTCGCAGCAGCTGATCATGGGAAAAAGGATCCGCACGTGCCCGTGCGCGGAGGCCCGCAGGACGGCCCGGACCTGCGTTCGGAAGATCTCGGGATGGCTCAAAGAGAAGCGGATCCCGCGCAGCCCGAGAAACGGATTGTTCTCCTTCCGCGTGCCCAGGAACGAAGCGAACTTGTCGCCTCCGGCGTCCAGGGTGCGGATCGTGACCGGGCTGGGACGGAATCGATGCGCAATCTTGCGGTAGACCCGGTACTGCTCCTCCTCATCCGGGAGGTTGCGCCCCTTCAGATAGAAGAACTCGGTGCGGAAGAGCCCGACCCCCTGCGCGCCCGCCTCGAGGATCTTGGCCGCGTCCTCCTCCGACTCCATGTTGGCGAGCAGCGTGATCGGATGTCCGTCCACGGTGACGGCCGGGCCGGCGTCGCGCTCGGCCATGCGGCGCGTCCGGCGCGCCTCCCGCCGGCGCAGCTTCTCGAAGTCCTTCAGCTCCGACGGCCCGGGTCGCGCAATCACCGTTCCGCGATAGCCGTCGACCAGGATCAGATCGCCTTCCCGCACGTGGCCGGCGACGTTGCCGAGTCCGACCACGGCCGGAATCCCGCGGGAACGGGCCAGGATGGCGGCGTGGCTGGTCGGGCCGCCGTGATCGGTGATCACGCCACAGACCATCTCGGGATCGAAGGAGGTCGTCTCGCTCGGAGAGATCTCGGAAGCCACCACGATCGATCCCCGCGGGATCGGGCGCACGGTCGCCTCGGAGCCCTCGAGGTGCTTGAGGATCCGCCGCTTCACGTCGAGGAGATCCGCCGCCCGGGCACGGAAGTACTCCGAGCCGGCCGACTCCAGCGGCGCGACCGTCTCCCGAAACACGGCAGCCAGAGCAGAGGCCGCCGTTTTCTGCTTCAGGCGGATCTGATCCAGGACCTTCTTCTGGAAGTCCTGATCGTCGAGCAGCATCCGCTGGACGTCGAGGATCTTGAGCCCCGGGTCGTCCGGATCGCTCAGCATGCACTCGCGCAGGGCCTGGATCTCATCCAGGGATCTCCGGATCGCCGCGCGCAGGCGCCGCGCCTCGGACTTCTCCTCGCCCGGCGCCAGGGGCCGATCCTCCTCGGTCGACTCCACGGCCGGAGACATCTTGTGGGCCCGTCCGGAGGCGAGTCCGTCCGCGGCCGGGACTCCACGCGCTCGGATGGGGCCATCCCCCGCCGTAGGCGGCGGCGACTCGCGAAAGGCGCTCCGGTCTCCCGGGCGGCTCACCGGGTTGGCGCTCATGCCGTCTCCTCTGCAAACTTCGTTTCGATCAATCGGGCCAGGGCCTCGACGGCCTCGCGTTCGTCCGGGCCCTCGGCCCGGATGATGAGCCGGGTCCCGGTTTCGGCCGCCAGCATGAGAATCCCCATGATGCTCTTCCCGTTGACCTTCGTATTCCGATGGATGACCGTGATCTCCGATTTGAAGAGAGAGGCCTTCTTGACCAACAGCACCGCAGGGTGCGCGTGGATGCCCGGATAATTGCGGACCGTCACCTCCCGTTCCGTCAAGGCGTCCCCTTCCCCAGTCCGAGGCGCGCCAGGGCGAGCAGGCCTGATAGCGCGACGCCGATCCAACCGACCGCCAGCGGCGGGACGCGACCGCTTCTGGCCAGCAGGAACCCGAGTCCGAAGATCGCGAGAAGCAGTCCGCTCCAGACGATCCCTTGACCGGCCCAGAGCCGGGTGATGACCACGCCGAGGGTCAAACCGAGCAGGAAACGCCCCAATCGACCCACCCAGACCGCCCAGCGTTCCAGGATCCGCCCGCGCAACTCCTCCAGGATCGCCTCTTCGCCTCTCCGGCCGATCGTCCAGGAGCGTCTCCGCCAGTATAGCTGGATCGAGTTGTATCCGAGCCAGTACCAAACGGCGGGCTCGCCGATCCAGAGCAGCGCCGAGAGAATCCCGACCAGGCTCAGGACCGGACGGACTCCGCCCCAGAAGACCCGGTCCCCGGAAGCGGCGAGAAGAGGTCCGATCGAGGTCCGGGCGCGTTCGACCGTCTCCGCAACGGATGCTTCCGGGGAGACGGCCTGGGCAGGCCCGGCCGGATCCGGATCCCGGTCGATGGACCCGGCCGGAGCCGACGCATCCCGTGGCCGGTCCGCGCCGCGCGGCCCCGTTTCCGTCTCTTCCGGAAACCGTGCGACCAGCCAGGTGAACAGGCCGACCAGGTAACCGGCCAGCACCGGATTGGTGTTGATCGGGCCCTGGCGGAGCGCCGCGATCACCGGGTGGTTCCGCGCGCGGCGCGGGGCGTCACGGAGCACGGCGAGCAGGAAGCCGCCGCGCTGCTGGCCGATCGGATTGTACAGACCTTCCAGGTGCGGAAGGCCGCTCCATCCCCAGAGCGGCCGCGGCCGCAGCCCTGGTTGGATCTCCACGCCCATCTCCGCCGGCGGCACCTAGAGCCCCCGGAGAAGCTGGAACACGACTCCAGCCAGAAGGCCCCACAGCAGCTCCCGGCCGTGCCGGGGCTTCGTCCCCTGGAAAAGCACGACCAGCCCGCCCAGCCCGAGGCCGAGAGCGGAGAGCGGCAACGCGACCCCGACCTGCGTCCAGGGGGCGCCGCCCATCCGGCGAACGGCGGCCGGCCAGAGGTAGACGACCGCAGCGATGACCACGCCGCCCGCGACCACGACGGCGCCCCGGAGAGCCGTGTCCAGATAGGCCCATCGCAGGGCGCGGTTCAAGGCCTCGTCGAGAGGCAGGGACGAGGCCAAGGCCTCCTGCTCGCGCCGTTCGTTCCGCGCGCGGGTTCCGCGCTCCCAGGCCTGGCCGGCCCAGGCCGCGAACAGGCCGAGCACGACGCCGAAGAGCAGCGGGCCGTCCGCCGACCAGAGAGCCTGCGTGCCGACCAGGTGGGTGCCCCAGCCGGTCACGGCGCCCGCGAGCACCGACGCGGGCCCGACCGCCGGCAGCACGTCTCCTCCGATCGGCAGCAGGCCGGGCCAGAACGACTGGAAGATGAGGCCGGCCGTCATGCCGCCGGTCAGATTCCCCAGGAGCGCGCCGGCGATCGATCCGGCCACCAGGGGCTGATGGAAGACGAAGGTTCCGAAGGCGCGTTCATCGAGCGAGACCACCGCGCCCCAGGCCAGGAGAAGCAGCAGGCGGACCGCCAGCTCGGTCACCGCCCGTCTCCCGGCCCGGCGCGACGGCCGGGAAACCACTCCCGGGCATCATGCCTCGGATTCTGGGGCAGATCCTGGCCGTGAACCTGAAACCCCTCGGAGAGCAGCTCCGCCAGCAGGGCGGAGTCCTCTTCCGTCAGGAAGACGTAGGGCAGAACCTCCCGGGCGCCCGCCCGCGAGTGCAAGCCTCCGAGATCGAGCGGACCGGGCACCCCGGCACGAAGCAGGAAGGCGGCGTCCTTGAGCCCGGACACGAGGAGCACGGTTGCCGCCGGGTCCGGCCTCGGGACGTCGCCGCGAACCACGTCCGCCGGAGGGAGGATGAACACGTCGCATCCCTCCGGAGCAGCCAGCCGATACAAGGCGGCCGCTTTCGGGTTGCCGGCCAGCGAAGCGTCCGCCAGCAGGTAGTAACGCGGCTCGAGGCACCGTCCCCAGCCCAGCATCACCTGGCCGTGGAGCAGGCGATCGTCGACTCGAAACAGCAGATAGGCTCCGGGACGGGAAGGACGGGTCAGACGCATTGGATCCCGTTCCTTCCCTTTTCGATCAGGCGCTGCGTCAGCTCCCCGATCGGAACGCGGTCGCGATTGTGAAAGAAGTCGAGCAGCATGGGAAGATTCACGCCGGAGATGATCACGACGTTCGGGTGGAGATCGCGGATTCGCTGGGAGGCGTGGGCTGCAGCTCCCGCCCAGAAGGTCGACGAAGAGAAGGACCGGCTCGTCCGGATCGGCGAGCAGCCCCCGGACCCGCTCGGAGAGCGTCTCGAGCGAGGTCCCGGCGTTGCTGACGCAGCCGACGCCGTCCACGGGCCCGAGAATGTCCTCGGTCGTCCGCAGCAACTCGGCCCCGAGCATTCCGTGCGTGACGAGGACGGCGCGCGTCATCGACCCGGCTCCCCGCCGCGCCGGAAGGGCTCTTCCGATCCGCCCGCCGCCGGGCTCATGCCGTCCATGTCACTCCAGGTCGTCCTTGGCCAGGATCTCCAGGTTGGCCTTTCTCCGGAGGAGCTGCACCAGGTTCTCGTTGAATCGCTCGGCCGGATTGTACCCGTAGGCCTTGAGCAGGTAGTTGAGCGCAATCGTTTCGGAGATGACGGTGATGTTCTTCCCCGGGAAAAGCGGAACCACGACCAGCGGAATAGGCACATCCAGAATGGTCGAGAACTGCTCGTTGACCCCCAGACGCTCGTAGTCCTCCTGGGCGCTCCACTCCCGCAGGTTGACCTCGACCTCGACCCGCTTCTGCGCGCGGATGGCGCGGATCCCGAAGATGGACTGCACGTCGATGATGCCGATGCCCCGGATCTCCATGCAGTGCCGGAGCAGCTCGTTGCCGCTTCCGATCAGCACGTTGTGGGCGCGCTGCTTGATCGTGACGACGTCGTCCGCCACCAGCCGGTGGCCCCGTTCGACCAGATCGAGCGCGCATTCGCTCTTGCCGATGGCGCTTCGCCCGGTGAAGAGCAGGCCGACCCCGTACACGTCCACCAGCGAACCGTGGACGGTGGTGGTGGGCGCGAAGATCTCCTCCAGGAAGGAGCTGAGCCGGTGGATGAAATCGGTCGTGAGCATCGGCGTCCGGAGCACGGGGATGCCGCGCTCCCGGGCCATGTCCAGGAACGGCGCGGGCGGCTCGAGCCTCTTCGAAACGAGAATACACGGGAGGTCGAAGCGGAAGATCGGCTCGAGCGCCTCCCGCCGCTTCTTCTCATCCAGGGTCAGCAGGTAGAGGATTTCGGTCTCCCCGAAGATGAGGATGCGTTCCCAGAGGAAGTTGTCCAGGAAGCCCACCAGCGCCAGCCCGGGCCGGTGGATGTCGCTGGTGGTGATCGGCTGGCGGCCCTCCGTGTTTTCGGTCAGGGTTTCGAGCTGGAGGATGCCCCGCGCCTTATCCAGCAGCTCACGGACGCTGATTCCGGGCATCGAGGGTTCCCTTCTTCCGTCCAGTCGCCGACGCGCCGGTCGGGCCGGCGCCCCGGCGGGATCTTCCCCGGAGCGCGGCTCCGGAGGATCCGATGCCTATTCCGCCTCCACGAGGCCGAAGTTCCCGTCCGGGCGCAGGTGCACGACGCAGAGCCGGCCCGACTTGGCGTTGGGGAAGAGGATGAAATCCCAGTCCTCCTCCCGCATCCGGCGGATGGCGTCCTCCACGCTGATGGGCGACGGGGTGAACTGCTGCCCTCGGACCACGACGGGGCTGAATTCCTCCTCCGGCTCGACCTCCGGCAGCTCCGTTTCCGTGACGACGCTGAAGGCCGGAACCGGCCGGAGCGCCTTGCGATCTTTCATCCGGGCGTGGAGCTTCTTCAACTGGCGCTCCATCCGGTCGACCACCCGATCGATGGAGCTGGCCATTTCCGCGGTCTCTTCGCGGCTGACGAGATCGGCGCCGCCGGCGTGCAGGGTCAGCTCTGCGATGTGGCGGTACTTTTCCTGCGCCAGGACGAGGTGCGCCTCCGTGATGTGGTCCGCGTAGCGCTCGAGCTTGCCGATCCGCTTCTCGGCCATCTCCCGGACCTCGGGAGTGAGCTTGAATCGCCGGCTGGTCGTGGTGATCTCCATCGCGGTCTCCTCTCAGTGAGTCGCTCGGCGCGGCGCCGCCGGTCCGACCGGTCCCCGCCCGCGTCATCCGCCGGCGATCCGGCGATGATGCGGTCTAGAGGCTCGCCCGGAGTCTCCGGCGGTACCTCGCCCGTTCGATGCCCATGCCTCTACGGTACTTCGCCACCGTCCGCCGCGCGATCTGGATCCCCTCGGCCAGGAGGGTCTCGACGATCGCGTCGTCGGTCAGCGGCTGCCTCCGGTCTTCGTCCCCCACCAGGCGCCGGATGCGGTCCTTGACCGCGCGGCTCGAGGCGGCTTCCCCGGTTCGGGATCGGATCCGGTTGGAGAAGAAAAACCGGAGCGGATAGATCCCTCGCGGGGTTTCCACGTACTTCGATCGGGTCACCCGGGCGACCGTCGACTCGTGGAGGCCGAGCCTTCCGGCCACGACCGCCAAGGTCATGGCCTTGAGCCCGCCCGTCCCCAGGTCGAAGAAGCCCTTCTGCTCCTCCACGATGCACCGCATCACCCGGAGCATCGTGCTCCGCCGGCGTTCCAGGGCCAGAACCATCCAGCGGGCGGCCTGAAACCTCGCCCGCGTGAACTCCCGGACCTCCTCGGCCTGGCCGTCCCGAAGCAGCTCCCGGGCCGACCGGCTGATCCTGAGACGCGGCGTGATTCGATCGTTGATGCTGACCTCGTACATGGATCCGACCTTCTCGACGATGAGATCGGGAGAAATGTAGCGCACCTCTTCGTCGGGGAAAAGCCGGCCGGGGCGCGGGCGCAGCGATCGGATCCGTTCGAGGGCCGTCTCGAGCTCCTCGGGGCTGATCTTGAGGGCCCGGGCCAACTCCCGATAGCGTCTCCGGAGAAGGTTGTCGTAATGCTCCTCCAGAATCCGTTCGGCCACGCTCCCCGCCCCGCGCCGCCGGATCTGGAGCAGCAGACACTCCCGCAGGTCGCGCGCTCCGACTCCGGCCGGATCGCAATCCTGGATCGCCTGCAACGCCTCCTCCAGCTCGGTTCGCGAGAAGCCGCCGCCCTCGGCCGCCTCTTCCAGGGTACACCCGAGGTAACCGCGCTCATCGAGACAGCCGATCAGGTATTCCGAGGCCGCCGGCGGCGAGCCGGGGCGCTCGCGGAGCTGGGCGAGAAGAAACTCGGCGAGCCCGGGACCTCGCTCCGCGGCGGGCTCGACGTCGTCCCAGGAAGAATCCTCCCGCATCCCGCGAGGCAGAGCCGCCTCCGACTCGAAGGCATCGGCCAGCCAATCGGGCAGCGGCGGCTCCTTCTCCTCGGCCGGTTCGGCTTCGGAAGGGGACTCCTCCGGCCCACCGTTCGGCTCGCCGGCGGCGCCTTCGGCGAGACGGGCCTCGTCTTCCTCGACCAGTTCGAGGACGGGATTGGCCGCAAGCTCCTGGTCGAGGATCTCCCGCAGCTCGAGGGCGGGAGTCTCGAGGAACCTGAGCGCGAGCTGCACTCCGGGGCCGACCATCAGGCCGGGACTGAGGCCCGTTTCCAGACCAGCGCGAATCCCCATGGGCGTTCCCCGCAGGATGGAAGGCGCGAACTGACGGCTCAAAGTCGGAAGTTCTCCCCGAGGTACAACTTTCGGGCCTGCGCGTCCCCGGCCAGCTCTTCGGCCGTTCCGCTCATGAGAATGCGGCCGTCGTACATGAGATAGGCGCGATCGGTAGCCCCGAGCGTCTCCCGCACGCTGTGATCGGTGATGAGGATCCCGAGTCCCCGCTTTTTCAGGCCGAGGACGATCTGCTGGATTTCGGCGACCGCGATCGGATCGATGCCGACGAAGGGCTCGTCCAGGAGCATGAAGGACGGATTGGTGACGAGGGCGCGGCTGATCTCCACGCGCCGGCGCTCTCCCCCCGAAAGGTTCATGCCCTTGCGATCCCGGAGATGGAGGACGTCGAGATCGCGCAGGAGCTGCTCGCAGCGGCCTTCGCGTTCGCGGCGCTCGAGCGGTTGGGTCTCGAGGATCGACATGACGTTGTCCCAGACGCTCAGCCGGCGGAAGATGCTCGGCTCCTGCGAAAGGTAGCCGATGCCGAGCCGCGCGCGCCGGTACATGGGCAGCCGGGTGATGTCCCGGCCCTTGAGGAGGATCCGGCCGGCGTTCGGGGGCAAGAGACCGACGATCATGTAGAAGGTGGTCGTCTTGCCCGCCCCGTTCGGGCCGAGGAGGCCGACCACCTCGCCCTGCTGCACGCGCAGGGAGACCTCCTTGACCACGTGAAGCTTCCCGTAGTCCCGGACCAGCCCCTCCGCCTCGAGGGCCCCGGTCGGGGCCGCTTCGTCCCGGGTCCCGACCAGCTCAGCGTCCGGTTGAGTCGGCATGAAGCTGGCGGTTTCCGGTTGAGTCGGCATGAGGCTCGCGGCTTCCGGCCGCGGGTCCGGTGTCCAGGGCATGCATGATCTCGTCGTTCTTCTCGTCGCGCATGACCGCGTGGACCGACGAATGGACGGAGTAGTGGGTGAGATCGGGGTCGGCGTCGAATCCGACTCCGGTCATGACGTCCTGCCCCCGGGTCAAACGGAAGGGCGCGTCGGTCCGGATCCGCTCGCGATGCGGATCCCAGAGCAGGCTCTCCGTTTCCAGCCGCTCGCCTTTCGGCGTCACCACCACCACGGAATCCTGCGCCGAGAGAAGCTGCGTGTCCTCGTTCACCTCTCCCCGCTTGCTGGTCAGGGTCGAACGCACCTGCTCCTGCCCGTCAAAGAACCGGACGCGGAGGATCTTGAGCTGGGTCGGCTGGTCCGCGCCGTAGGAAAGGCCCTGATGGGCGTCGAGGATCCAGAGCAGCCCGCGCTGGCTGGTCTCCCGCATCTTCACTCCGTCGATCACCTGCTCGGGGATCTTGGCGTCGGACTTCTTCGGTGGAGGCGTCGTCTCCGGCGCGCAGCCCTCCGTCACCGGGAAGAGGAGCAACGCCGCCGCCCACCAAAGGGCCGCGCCGGATCTTCCACCGGTTGTGGAACCAGGGCCATTGCTCGGGCGCTTCACGAATCTGCTCCTCCAGCACTCCGGTCAGCCGCCGCGTCGTCTCGACCACCCATCTCTCGATCTCGTCCCTGGACCCGGTCGGCGGCGTGAGGCCCAGCGGCCGCTCGAAACGGACCCGGTGCCCCCCATCCTCCCGTTGCCAGAGCGCCGCCGGCAGGATCGGCGCCCGGGCCTGAACGGCAAACCACGCGGCTCCGGCCGCCGTCCGGCACTCTCTTCCAAAGAATCGGCAGCTCACGGCCGGACCCCGAGGGACCCGATCGATCAGCAGTCCGACCGCCTCGCCGCGGCGGAGCGCCCGCACGACCGCCAGGCCGCTTTTTCCGGCTGGAAGTCCGGGAACGCCGGCCCGCTCTCGCCGGTTCCGGACCAGCCGGTCCAGCCTGGCTTCCTCGAAAGGATGGTAGAGCACCCGAAAAGGCCGGCCGAGAGCCGCCAGATAGGCGGCCAGAAGCTCCCAGTTCCCCAGATGCCCGGTCACGACCAGGAACCCGCGATGGCCGGCCCCGGCCGCCTCCCAGTTCTCCATCCCTTCTACACGGATCGAGGCCAGAAGTCGCGGCTGATACGGGCCTCCGAGTCGCAAGAAATCCGATCCGGTCGTTCCCACCCATTGGAACACCCGACGGCAGGCGCGGGCTCGCCGCCGCTTCGACCACTCCGGAAAGGCCTGCTCCAGGTTCCGGAGGGCCCGGCGGCGGAGTCCCGAACACAAGACCCAGGCCACCCGTCCGTAGAACGCGCCCAGCGCTCGCCCGAATGAAGGAGTAAACAGCCGAAGCGGCGACAGGACAAGCCACAAGATGGAATACCGGAGAAGCCGCTTGAAGTTCTTGGCGAGCGAGATCAAGGCCCCCACGCGGCCTCATGCGGGGCTGCGGGCTCGCAGACAGTCGTGAAGGTGAAGCACCCCTTCGGGACATCCGGCAGCATCGACGACGACCAGGGAGGTGATCGGTCCCGCGGGGTTGTTCTCCATTCGCTCGAGCGCTGCGGCCAACAGGGCTTCCCGATCGATCGTCCGCGGCTGGTGCGTCATGACCTCTTCCACCGCGAGGGGATCGATCCGTTCGTGGCGGTGGACGATCCGGCGGAGGTCGCCGTCTGTGACCACTCCGACCAGCCGGCCCTCGGAGTCGACCACCGTGGTCATGCCCAGCCTCTTCTCCATCATCTCGACGATGGCCTCGCGCAGGGAAGATTCGACCCTCACCTTGGGCAGGCTCGCTCCGACGTGCATCGCGTCCTTGACCCGGAGGGTGGCTTTTCGCCCGATGACCCCGCCGGGATGCAGCCACGCGAGATCCGACTCCGTGAGTCCCCGCTGCACATAGAGCGCGGCCACGAGGAGATCCCCCAGCACCTGGAACATCGTGAGGCTGGTGGTCGGGACGAGGCTCAACGGGCCGGCCTCGGCGAACGCCCCGAGGACCAGGGAAACGCGCGCGGTCCGTCCCAGCTCGGTCTCGGCCCGCCCCACGACCGCCACGTAGGGGATTCCGATCCGCTGAATCAGCGGGAGCAGCCGAAGCAGCTCTTCGCTCTCGCCGCTCTTGCTCAGGAAGAGGCCGACGTCGTCGGGCCCCACCAATCCGAGGTCGCCGTGGGCGGCGTCCCCCGGATGCAGATAGACGGCTGGCGTCCCCGTGGCGCGGAAGGACGCGGCGATCCGGTCGGCGACGTTGCCCGACTTGCCGATTCCGCTGACCAGGATCCGCCCGCGGCAGGAAAAGAGCAGATCGACCGCCTCGGGATAGGCGGGATCCTCAAGGATCGAACGAAGCGCGTGGACCCCCGCTTCTTCCCGCGCGAGGATCTCGCGGCCGAGCCGGATCAGTTCGGGACGCGTGAGGGTCATGGCCGGTCGCCTGCCGCCAGGTCCGCGGCATCGCCCGCCAGCGAGCCGGGACGCTGCGCGGGGCCTGTCCCTCGGCCCGGCGCCGAGCCGGACTCCGGCGGGTGTCGTCCGAGATCCGCCACCGGATCGGGCCGATCCACCCATTCGGCCGCCATTCGCTTCCAGGCCGCCAGCTCCTCAAGGAACCGCGGAATCCCGGCCAGCGGAAGCTGCGTCGTGGGATCCGAAAGCGCCTTCGCCGGATCGGGATGGGTCTCGAAGAAGACGCCATCCGCGCCAGCCGCCAGCGCGGCCCGCGCCAGAGGCAGGGCATAGGCGCGATCCCCGCCGACCCCCGGATGCTGCAGGGAATGGGTCGCGTCATAGACCACGGCGACCGGCAGCTTCCGCATTGTCGCGATCGCGCGCATGTCCACCACCAGGTTGTGGTAGCCGAAGGTCGTGCCCCTCTCGGTCAGCCAGATCTCCGCCGCCGGGGACGCGTTCCGGATCTTCTCCACGACCCGCTCCATGTCGTCCGGCGCGAGAAACTGCCCCTTCTTGACGTTGATCGACGGACAGGCCGAAGCCGCGGCCGAAAGCAGGCGGGTCTGACGGGAGAGAAAGGCGGGAATCTGCAGGCAATCGCAGACCCGGGCGGCCGGCTCGACCTCGTCGAGGCCGTGGACGTCGGTGAGGACGGGAACTCCGACCTCCTCGCGCACGCGCGCCAGGATCTCGAGCCCTTCCCGATCGCCGACCCCGGTGAAGGATCGGACCGAGCTCCGGTTGTCCTTCCGGTACGAGGCTTTGAAGATCAAACGCACGCCCAGCTTCTCCGCGGTCTCCTTCAGGGTGCGCGCGATGGCGAGCGCCATCCCAGCCCCTTCGAGCACGCAGGGCCCGGCGATCGCGAAGAGCTGGTCGGGCGGAAGCGGCCGGCCCAGCACCTTGACCGTCCGCGGCGGCTCAGACATGCGCCTTGACCTGCTGCCGCTGCCGATGGGCCACCGCCGCCGCGACGAAGGAGCGGAAGAGCGGATGCGGATTCCGCGGGCGCGACTTCAGCTCGGGATGGAACTGCACGCCGACGAACCAGGGATGGTTCGGCAGCTCCAGGATCTCGGCCAGGCCGTTCTGGGGGCAGATCCCGGAGAAGAGCATCCCGTGCTCCTCCATGACCCGCTTGTACTCGTTGTTGAATTCGTACCGGTGGCGGTGCCGCTCCTGGATCAGCTCGCGCCCGTAGATCTCGCGGCTCCGGCTGCCCGCGGCCAGGCGGCATTCGTAGGCGCCCAGACGCATGGTCCCGCCCTTGGTGGTGTAGGCGAGCTGCTCCGGCATGAGGAAGATCACCGGATGGGGCGTGGCCGGATCGAATTCGGTGGAGTTCGCCCGGTCCAGGCCGCAGACGTTCCGCGCGAATTCGATCGTCGCGCAGTGGAGGCCCAGGCAGATCCCGAAGAAGGGAAGCCCGGTCGCGCGGGCGTGCTGGATCGCCCGGACCATCCCTTCGATGCCGCGTTCCCCGAAACCTCCCGGCACGAGGAGACCGTCCACGCCTTCCAGCGTCTGCGCCACCGGCTTCTCTTCGAGCTGGGTCGACTCGATCCAATGGATCTCGACCTGGACCTCGTTGGCGGCGCCGGCGTGGACGAAGGCCTCGAGGATGCTCTTGTAGGCGTCCTGGAGGTGCGTGTACTTGCCGCAGACCGCGATCTTGACCCGGCCGGCGGGATCGAGCATGCCGCGCACCGTCTTCTCCCAGGCCATGAGATCCAGCTCGCGAGGCGAGGACAGCCCGAGGAGATCGAGGACGATGGCGTCGAGGCCGCCGCGGTGCAGCATGATGGGCACCTCGTAGATCGAGCGCACGTCGGGAGTGTCGATCACGCAATGGGCCGGAACGTTGCAGAAGAGCGCGATCTTCTCCCTCTGTTCGGCCGGAATCGGAACCTCGGCGCGGCAGAGCAGGATGTCGGGCTGGATCCCGATCTCGCGGAGCCCCTTGACCGAGTGCTGGGTCGGCTTGGTCTTGAGCTCGCGGGCCGCGCGGATGTACGGCACGAGCGTGACGTGCACGAAGAGAGTCCGGTTGCGTCCCACGTCCAGGCGGAGCTGCCGGATGGCCTCCAAGAAGGGCAGGCCTTCGATGTCGCCGACCGTGCCCCCGATCTCGATGATGGAGACGTCGGAATCGGTGCGCCGGGCGGCGTCGGTCATCCTGCGCTTGATCTCGTCGGTCACGTGGGGAATCACCTGGACGGTCTTGCCCAGGTAGTCCCCGCGGCGCTCGCGGTTCAGGATGGAGTCGTAGATCTGCCCGGCGGTGATGCTGTTCTCCTTGCCCAGATCGATCTCGGTGAAGCGCTCGTAGTGGCCCAGGTCGAGGTCGGTCTCGGCCCCGTCCTCGGTCACGAAGACCTCGCCGTGCTGGTAGGGGCTCATCGTCCCCGGGTCGAGATTGAGGTAGGGATCGAACTTCTGCAGCGTGATGCGCAGTCCGCGCTCCTTGAGCAGCAAGCCGAGCGAAGACGCCGCGATGCCCTTTCCGAGCGATGAAACCACGCCTCCGGTCACGAACACGTAGCGGTGCTGCTTTTCCATCTGCGCTCCCGGCCTTCCATGTCCGGCCCTGAGCCGGTCCCGAACGACCCATCCCTGCCGGGCCTCGCGGCCCCGACTCGCCTTCCGTCTCAGCCGGGCCCTGGTCCCGGCTTCCCACGCACTCCTGGCCCGGCCCGCGGCCCGGGCTTCCTATTCCATCCCTGTCCGCTCCAGCGCTTCCCTCGTGGGATAACGCCGCAGCAGTCGTTCCAGGTCCTCGGGCGTATCCACGCCTGAGTCCGGCCAGGCTCCCAGGAGAACCCGGATCTCCTGTCCCAGCTCGAGGGCGCGGAGCTGCTCCAATCCTTCGACGCGCTCCAGGCAGCCCGGTCCGGCCGCCAGGAACGCTCGCAGCAACTGTACAGGATAACCGTAGACGCCGACATGGCGGAGCGGCGTGATTTCCTTCTTCTCCGGCCAGAGCGCGGCCCCTTCATTCTTGCCGAGCCGCGACGCTGAGTCCGCTTCCCGATCCCGGAAACAGGGAATCGGAGCGCGGGAGAAATAGAGCGCGCGGCCGTCCGGAGCCGTGACCACCTTCACGACGGACGGCCGCAGGAACTCCGCCCGATCGTGGATCGGCTCCGCCAGGGTCCAGATCGCGTCAGGCCGTGAGCGAAGGGCCGCGAGCAGGCGTTCGACCGCTCGAGGCGAGAAGAGCGGTTCATCCCCCTGGAGGTTGAGAATGAAAGCGGGAACCGGATCCAGGCTGGCCAGGACCTCGCCGATCCGGTCGGTGCCTGAGGCGTGAGCGGGCGAGGTCAGGCGGACGTCGGCCCCGAAACTTCGGGCCTCCTCCGCGATCCGCTCGTCGTCGGTGGCGATGATGACCGCTTGCAGGCCTCGGACGGCCCGCAGGCGCTCGTGCACGAGGGCGAGCAGCGTGCGCCCATGGAGGCGCGCGAGAAGCTTGCCGGGGAATCGGGTCGCGGAGTACCGGGCGGGGACGATCGCGACGGCCGGGAGGCCTTCCATCCGCTCCTCCTCTGCGCCGCCGTTGCGGGCACGGAGAGTCGCCGGAAGCGACCCGCCTGATTTCCGAGGCCGCGGAAGCGGCGATCGGTTGTCAGGCGGCGTCAATCTGCAGATTCAATCCTTTCCGGGATCACAAGGCCGGCGGCGGCTCGAGCGGCTGGATGCTGACCTGCTTCTTCCGCTTGCCCATCCGCTGGTAGACGACGTGGCCATGAACCCGGGCAAAGAGGGTGTCGTCCTTGCCGCGGCCGACGTTGGCTCCCGGATGGATGGGGGTCCCGCGCTGGCGGATCAGGATCGAGCCGGCTGTGACCAGCTCCCCGCCATAGGCCTTCACGCCGAGTCTTTGAGAATTCGAGTCCCGCCCGTTCCGCGAGCTCCCGACTCCTTTTTTGTGCGCCATCGCAGGTTCCTCTCCGTTTGCTCGTCAGGCCCCGTCTGGACGGAGCGTCTCTTACGCCTCGATCGAGCGGATCAGGATCTCGGTGAAGTCGTCCCGGTATCCCTTGCGACGCCGGTAGCCCTTCCGCCGCTTGTACTTGCCGATGATGATCTTCTTGCCGCGCCCATGGCGGAGAACCTCGGCCGCGACCTGCGCTCCCGGCACGATCGGATCGCCGACCCGGAGCTCCTCGCCCTGCCGGATCAGGAGCACCCGATCGAGAACGAGCGTGCTGCCCGGCTCAAGGTCGGTCAAAGGAATGCGGACCTTGTCTTCGGGCGAGACGCGGTACTGAAACCCCTTGCATTGGACGATCGCGAACACGAATCCCCTCCCTCCTCCGGTCCTTCCGCGAGGATTGCCAAAAGCGTCAGTCTATCGATGGGGCCCGGAGGTGTCAACCCGTGAATCTCATTCAACCCGGGGGCCGCCGGAGCCGGCCGGAGGGGCCATCTTCCGGCCATGGACTGATGGAAGTAGCTCTTCAACATGCCCCAGTCCGCCCAGTGCACGGGTGAGACGAACGATCCCCGGGGTTGGTCCACCCAGCGGAAGATCCTCCAAATTCGACTGCCGTGGTCCAGGTCGGGACCTTCGTAATGGGCGAAAGCCGACGTTCCGCGGCAATCCGGCACTGTCCGTGCGCGGTTGCGTCCCCTCCTCTAGTCGTGGCTGAAGTAGTAGTTCTTGATCAGGCCCCAGGAGCTCTTCTCGGCGGCTCTCCGGTCCGGTTCGACCGGTTCGTCCTCCCAGCGGAAGATCCTCCAGATGGGCAGGCCATGGTCCTGGTCCGGACCTTCGCAGAAGTAGAAGGCCTCGAATCCGCCCGGGACCAACAAAGTCAATTGCCCTCCGTCGACGGTGCGCGTGTCCACGCGAAGGTAGACCTGGGAGATGACCACCTTCCAGGTGGGCGGGTAACCCGGCACCGGCGAGGGGAACAGGCTGTCCGCACTGGCGGAGTCTCCGGGCACCCAATTGAGCTCGATACCCTCCACCGATTTGCTGGAGAACATGTTTCCGGTGGATTGTCGCTCGCCGGCCAGGCGCCAGGATGCGAACGGCACGTTCCCGTCCTGCACATCCATCAGGGAAAAGACGAAGGTGAAGGAGTCGGCAAGGCACTTCGAATACCGCGCGAGGTTCCGCCTGGTGTAGGCGCGAACGAAGTTGTACAGGCAGTTGTGGATCGACGTCTGCGGCAGGTAGGGATAGCCGGAGAGATGCACGTTTCCGGCCAGCGGAGACAGGTTCGAAGCGTGATCCTCCGCACGGATCGCGAGATAGATCTCCTGGGACTGATCCAGCCGCACCGTTACGGTATCCCGATGCCCGGCCGGCGAAGGGGCCGGCAATCCGGGCACAATCGAGGCCGAATCCCAGTTGGCGGACACGATGGGCCGGTCGTGCACCCGCAGCTCGTAGCGTGCAGCCTGCCCGGTCAGGGAATCGTCCCCGACCGCGGTCCAGGCGAGCGCAACGGTCGTCAGGGTGTCCCCCGGCGTCTGCGAGGACCGGGTGATGGTGAGATCCCCGATCGGGGCCGGCGGTATCGGGTCGTGGGCAACCGCGGTCGGCGACCTGTCGCCGTGGCACCCGAAGGCCAGGAGGGCTCCCAGTGATGCGACAGCCAGAGAATGAATCGAACGGAAGCTGCGGCGATTCCGGCTCATGACGGCCATCTCCCTTTGTTCCGGGAGCGCTCAGGCGGCGCCCCGGTGGGTCCGGCGGCAACGCTCCACCCGCGTTCCCCGCGGCATCGCCCGGTCGCCAGCGCGGTCGCGTTCCCCCTTCTCTAGAAGAGGTCCTTGATCTCGCCCCAGGTCTTCTTCGCGACTATGAGGTCAGTTCCGACCGGTTGGTCCTCCCAGCGGAAGATCCTCCAGATGGGCAGGCCATTTCCCTGGTCCGGGCCTTCGCAGAAGTAGAAATTCTCGACGCCGTTCGGGACCAGCAAGACCAACTGCCCTCCGTCGACCGTAAT
This sequence comes from Candidatus Eiseniibacteriota bacterium, assembly GCA_963833505.1. GTDB lineage: Bacteria > Eisenbacteria > RBG-16-71-46 > CAIMUX01 > CAIMUX01 > CAWHYG01. The sequence goes on from CAWHYG010000007.1 coordinate 818,949, forward strand.
CCAGTCCAAGCGGAGGTTGACCTGGGAGATGACCACCTTCCAGGTGTGGGGGTAACCCGGCACGGGCGATGGAAACAGGCTGTCCGCGTTGGTGGAGTCTCCGGGCGCCCAATCGAGCCCGATATCCTCCAAATGATCGGCGGAGAACATGTTTCCGGTGGATCGCCGATCGTCCGCCAGGCGCCAGGAGGCGGCCGGCACGTCTCCGTTCTGCACATCCATGGGGGAAAAGACGAAGGTGAAGGAGTCGGAAAGGCACTTCGAATAGCGAGCGATGTTACGCCGGGTGTAGGCGCGAACGAAGTTGTACAGGCAGTTGTGGATCGACGTCTGCGGCAGGTAGGGATAGCCGGGGAGATGCACGTTTCCGGCCAGCGGAGACAGGTTCGAAGCGTGGTCCTCCGCGCGGATCGCGAGATAGATCTCGTGGGACTGATCCAGGCGCACCGTCACGGTGTCCCGATGCCCGGCCGGTGAGGGGGCCGGCAATCCGGGAACGATCGAGGCGGAATCCCAGTTGGCGGACACGATGGGCCGGTCGTGCGCTCGCAGCTCATAGCTTGCGGCCTGCCCGGTCAGGGAATCGTCCCCGACTGCGGTCCAGGTGAGTGCGATGGTCGTCAGGGTGTCGCCCGGCGTCTGCGAGGACCGTGTGATGGTGAGATCCCCGATCGAGGCCGGCGGTATCGGGTCGTGGGACACCGCAGTCGGCGACTTGTCGCCGTGGCAGCCGAAGGCGAGGACGGCCCCCAGCGATACAACGACCCAAGGTTGAATCAAACGGAAACCGCGGCGGTTCCAGCTCATGACGGCCATCCCCCTTCGGTTCCGGGGAGCGCACATGCGGCGCCGACGGCCGATCAATCCGGCACTGACGCCCCGCCTGCGTTCCCCAGACAGTGGTGCCACCGCCTCGCCGATCCCCAGGAACGGTCCATCCGGTCGCCGCCGACGGCACCAAACAGCCGCCTCCACGCTACTGCCATGGGGCTTGTTGCACCAGACTTTTGCAGCGCGGCCTGGGAGCCGAAGGCCGGGCTTGACTCGGCGACCCAAGCGACGCGGTCTCCGCCACGCGATCCGTCTGGGAACGGCCGCGCCGAGGGCACGTCCCGGCTCGCGTCCGGCGAAACAGATCGATCCCGGTGACCTTCACCTTCCAGGTGTGTGGAAAACCCGGGACCAGGGACGGCACCGCGCGGGCGCAATGGACGGTGTCCCCCGGGGTCTACCTGGCGCACCCGGCGCGAGCCACCAGGGCTGAGAGACACACCAGAACAAAGCGATGACCCGGTTCCGTCGGACCCGGATACCAGGCGGCGAGCAGCCTGTCCTTCGAATCCGACACGATCAGGAAGGGCGTCGCTTCCGCGCCCCGCAGGTCGCGCAGGGAGTCCCATGGAATCTCCCAGACCTCCCAGGGTATCCGGTCCGCGTCGAGGGCTTCGCGGGCTCTCGTCCCCAAGCCGTCGGGAACCAGGACCTGGATCCCCAACGCGTCCTCGGGCAGGCGGCGACGCAGCGCCTCCAACTGGCCGAATAGCTCGAAGCAGCACGGGCAGTCCATGACCTGTCCCGGTCTCCACAGGACTCGGAGTACGGCCGCGCCCGCCGGTGGCGCCGCACCCCCCGGCGCCTCCAGGAGGCGACCGCCCTCCTTCGCATCGGTGAACAGGCGCGTCAGATCGACCGACGGGCACAAGAGCGGCGTCAGGTGGTCCATGGCTCCCGCACAATACAGCGAGTCTTCCGGGGACAGCGAGCCCGGCCCCGCTCCGGAGCTTCCGCGGAGGTCCTTGGAAGCGGAAGCCGGAGAGGACGTCTCCTCGGTCTGGGCGCTCGCGGGCGCCACTCCCGCCCGAGATCCGGCGATCCCGGCGTTCGGCAGGCGCCACGTCTTCAGGAGGACCGCGCCGGCTGCCATCAGGATGAAAGCGGCGATGAGGATCGACTTTCGCGTAGGCATGCGCGGCTCCCTTCATGGCCGGCCGGGCGGACGTAACCAGCGTCCGGTTCCAGCGCCGAGGCGCCCTGCGCCCAGGGCGAGGCCGTCAGGCGTTGCAGGTGGCGGAACGGAGGTTCCAGCGCCGAGGTGCCCTGCCCCCACGGCAAGGTCATCAGGCGTCGCGGGTGGCGGAACGGAGGATTCAGGCGACGGGTGACCTCGGCGCGTCTCTCCCAAAGGAGCCGAACGGCCGAGGTCCGCACCCGGCGTGCTGGTCAGGCCGCGGTCCTGCTTCCCAGAGCCTTTCTGAGGCGGTCGCAGGCCTTCTGCACCAGGCCGATCGGCGTGTCCAGCTCGACCCGATGCTCGTCAACGCTCACGATCATGCATTGCCAACCCGGGTACTTGCAGTCCTGGGCGCCCTCCCAATGGCCGAACATGATGCTGACGGGCGCCGACCCCGGCCCGATCGCGAGCGTGGTGTGACGCGGACTCGCGCCCGGGTCGGGCGGAAGCGGGCGGGCGAAAAGGGACAGGACAGCGAGCGCGGTCAGGAACGCCGCCGCCGCCATCCGGCGGCGGTTCCGGTTTAACCGCTGAAGGGCATGCCGAACTGGTTTCATGGATCTCCTCCTTTGCTGGGGCGGCTCCGTCGAGAATCCGCCGGTCCGCTCCACGCGTGCAGAGATCGTGCCGTTTCAAGACGGGAGCGCGCCCCGACCCTTCCAGGTCTCGGAACGCGCTCCCCTTCATCCTGCCCCGAATTGTCTTACACGACCGGTCCGAAGTCCTCCTGGAAGGCATTGGCCACGTTCTTGCCCCAGTCCCCGAGCGTTGTCAGCCGTCCGACGAAGAACCGGAGAACCGGAGGCTCGTGCGTGAACTTGAGCCCGCCGATCAGGTCCTTGTGCTGGTGCAGCCACTTCAGCCGATCGATCGCGTACTCGATGTGCGACAGGGAGTAGACCCTCCGCGGAATCGCCAGGCGCGTCAGCTCCAGGTCGGAGGGAACCTCGTTGCCGCTCTTGTCGCGCTCCATCGAGACCGTCCCCCGCTCCATCGCCCGGATGCCCGACGCGATGTAGAGGGCGGCGGTCAGCGCCCCGGCCGGATACTCCAGCGAGGGGATGTGCGGCACGAACTTCCGGGCGTCCACGTGGCACGCCAGACCGCCCGGCGGGGTCACCACCGGAACGCCTGCCGCATCCAGGGTCTCCACGAAGTACTTGATCTGCTCGATCGACGCGCCGGCTACGGCCGGATCCACCATCTCGCGGAGACCGACCGCCATCGCGCCGATCTCCCGCATGGACATCCCGCCGTAGCTGAAGAAGCCCTCGTAGAAGGGCAGCCAGGGCTCGAGCTCCTGGGTGAACTTCTCCATGTTGGTTGCGATCAGGCCGCCGCGCACGCAGGTGTTCTTTCGGCCGCTCATGTAGTAGAGGTCCGGGATCGAGCACATCTCCTTGACGATCTCCGCGACCGTCTTCTTCTCGTAGCCCTTCTCCCGCTGCCGGATCAGGTAGGCGTTCTCGCACATCAGGCTGCCGTCCAGCACCATGAGCAGCCCGTGCTGATTGCAGATCTCCCGGACCGCTTTCATGTTCTCCATCGAGAACGGCTGCCCGCCGAGCAGGTTGGTCGTCGCTTCCATCCGGACGAAGCCGACCTTCTCCGGACCGTACTTCTTGATCGCGTCCCGGACCTTCTGCAGGTCGAGGTTGCCCTTGAACGGATGGCTGCTGGCCGTCTTCAGCGCCTCGTCGGCGTAGAGCTCGAGGACGGTCGCGCCGCCGGTTTCCTCGATGTGCACCTTGGTCGTGGTGAAGTGGTAGTTCGTGATGACCACGCCGCCGCGCTTGGCCCAGAGCTTGGCGATGAGGTGCTCGGCCGCGCGCCCCTGATGGACCGGCATCACGTACTTGTAACCCAGAACGTCCTGGACCGCCTCCTGGAGGAGGGTGAAGGTCGAGCTGCCGGCGTAGGCGTCGTCGGTCGTGAACCAACCTCCCCACTGTTCCTGCGACATCGCGTTCACGCCGCTGTCGGTCAGCCAGTCGAGCATCACGTCCTTGGTCTTCAACTGGAAGGTGTTGTAACCCGCTTCATTGATCGCCGCCAACCTCTTAGCAGCCGGCACGAGAGTGATGGGTTGCACCACCCGGGTCTTGTACAGCTCAACCGGCATCTCCTTACCGTTCGAGAACTTCAACCACATCCCCAAACCTCCTTCAGAAGCGTTTTCGAAACGTTGGTCTCCGGTGCGGTCAAGACACGACGCCCTCTCCGCGCCCCTTTCCTTCGGCTCGCGCGAAAGAGGGATCTTCGACACAGCGGAATCAGCATGGGTCCGGAACCGGTGAATTCCGGGAGTACTTCTTCCGGATCCACTCGTAACAGACGCGCTTGGACGGTGTCAAGCCCGGCGCGGGCCGGACCCGGGCCATGATCATTGGGTTGGCCGGCGGGCGGGCTCGGCGGTACCGTCCCCGCCTGGCGCGCTGGCCGCCGGCACGTGCAGGCCGCCCTGTCCGGAGGCGGCGATACTCCGAGACGGGCTTCGCAACACGCTCGCGACCCGTTGCCGCCGCGGGACCTCAGGGTGACGCCGGGGGGCGCCTGGTGAGGAATGACGCCCGGGAGGCCGCTCACCCCATCGCGCAAGCGGCCCCCGTGAGGTCCGCGAGATCAGAGCGCGCACCCGCCATCCGTCCGGCAACAGGCCGCCCGGGGGGGCGCTGTTCCTATCGCACGATCGCCGCGGGCGCGAACCGCAGGCGCCCGGTTGCATCGCTCACAACGAGGAAGTACCTGCCCGCCGGCACGGTCCGGCCCCGGCTGTTCCGGCCGTCCCAGACCAGGGAATGCGGGCCGGCGCCAAGAACGCCATCGACCAGGGTCCGGACCAGGCGCCCTTGCGCATCGTAGACCGCCATCGTCGCGCGACCCCTTCCCGGCAGGGAGAAGTCGAGCTGAAGCGGTCCGGAGGAGGGATTCGGTCGCGGGGTCGCCAGTTGGAATGCCGGGACGGTCGCGCTGGGCGGAACACCGGACGGCACCGGACTGACGTTGATCAGAACGGATACGTTGTTGGCGCCGAAATTGGCCGTCGTGAGCTCCGGCTTGCCGTCGCCGTTCAGATCCGCCAGGGTCAGGCCGATCGGTTGGTCACCGACCGGCATACTCGAGCTTCGCCCCGAAGGTCCCGTCGCCATTGCCGGGGAGAATGGAGACCCTATCAGAACCCGAACAGGTGGCGGCGAGATCCAGGTACCCGTTTCCGTCCATGTCGCCGATGACCACGCAAGCCGGCGTGGCCCCGATAGGACGATCGTTCCTGGTCCAGAATGTCCCATCGCCGATTCCGAATAGAACCGATACGGTATTGTCGGCGGAGTTGCTCACGGCCAGGTCGAGATTGCCGTCTCCATTCAGGTCCCCAATGGCAACCGCGTTCGGGTTCTGGCCTGTTCCGTACGATTGCATCGGGAAGAAAGTGCCTTTCGCGGGTTTGCCCAGCAGGATCGACACCTGGTTGCTGGACCAATCGGTCACGGCCAGATCTGGGCTGCCGTCGCGATTGAAATCGCCCACCGCGATGAAATCAGGCTCTCCGCCCGCCGCATAGTCCTGTCTTGACGGGAAGGTCCCGTCCTTGTTGTTGGGGAACACCGAAACCGTATTGTCCCCGGAATTGGCGGTCACGAGATCGGGAAAGCCGTTTCCATCCAGATCGGACATCAGAAGATAATGCGAATCGGAGCCGGTGGTGTAGTCGTGCTTCGATCCCAGGTCGCCATGTCCGTCGCCGAAGTAGACGGACACGGTGTTGCTGTCCCGGTTCAAGATCGCGACATCCTGCTTCCCATCCCCGTTCACGTCGCCGATCGCGGCCGAGGTCGGGGTCTTTTCCGCGGGATAGATGGTCTGCGGCCCGAACGTTCCTTCCCCGAGGCCCAGCAGGACGGAGAATGTGTTGTCCCCCCAGTTCGGAGTCACGAGGTCCAGCACTCCATCGCCGTTCAGATCCCCGACGGCCACCCTGTACGGGTAGTTTCCGGTCGTGTAACCCACCCAGGTTGCCAGAGAGCCGTCACCTTTGCCCGGCAACAACGACAGGGTGCCGTCGGAGTAGTTCGCTGCCACTACGTCGAGAAGGCCGTCCGAGGTGACGTCCGCCTCGGCCAGGAAGCACGGCGCATTCCCCGTCGCGTATCGTCCGAACGGGGCGACGCTTCCATCCCCGTTCCCGAGAAGAACCTCGACATCGTTGCTGTTCCGGCAGGCGACCGCTACATCCGGTTTTCCATCCCCGTTCAGGTCTCCCAGGCCGACGCAGCAGGGATCGGACCCGGTAGCGTAGTCGTGGTGCGCGCCAAGGGTCCCGTCTCCGCGACCCAGGAGTACCGACAAGGTACTGCCCGCCGAGTCCGCAACCACCAGATCGGGCCGCCCGTCCGCGTTCAGGTCGGCGGCGGCCACGAAACCCGGACCGGTTCCGGTCGCATAGTCCCGCCGCGGACCGAAGCCCCCAAACCCGTTTCCGAGGAGGATGGAAACCGTGTTGTCGTACGAATTCGTCACCGCCAGGTCCAGGAACCCGTCTGCGTTCAGGTCCACAATCGCCACACAGTCAGCGCCGCGTCCCGTCGGATAGTCCGCTTTCGCACCAAACGAGCCGTTCCCGAGGCCCAGCAAGACGGATACACGGGCATCATTGCCGTCCGCCACGACCAGGTCCGGAGTCCCGTCCCGGTTCAGGTCGGCGGCGGCAATGGACTGGGGCGACTGCCCGGTCGCATAGGTGCCTCGGAAGATGAAGGTACCGTCTCCGTTTCCGAGCAAGACCGTCACGTTGTTGTCGTCCTCGTCCGCCACCGCCAGGTCGGGCCTTCCGTCGCCGTTGAAGTCAGCGACCGCCACGCCGACCGGACCGCTTCCCGTGGAGAAGCCATTGGACACCTCGAAGGTCCCTTCACCATTGCCTAGAAAGATCCAGGCCCTCCGGTTCGTGAAGTCGGGCACGGCGAGATCCGGAACGCCATCTCCGTTCAGGTCGGCGACGGCGATGGCTCGAGGGTTGTCTCCCTGGGCGGGTCCGACGTTGAGGGTCTCGTAAAGCGGCGTAAAACGGATCGTCGCCTGGGCGGGAGAGCAGGCGAGCAACGCGCCTCCGACGATCACAAGCGCGCTCAGAAGGCAGAGTCCATCGGCGCGCGGAACCTGGGATTGACCATAGAGACGCGAACCGATGATGCACATGAGCACCTCCCGATTCGGTGCTCGACGCCGGGACAGAGGCTGGGATATCCAGCCTTGGCGGCCCCGAGTCTCCGCCACTGATTATAGCGGAGACTGAACCAGGTAGCGATCCAGAACATGGCGAAAACGCAGCACACCGCGAGCCTGTCTCAGGACAGACGAAGCGACCGTGCGGCCGGGACGAACCACGCGGACAGCCTGGTCCCAGACCGCCGTTGGGTCAGTCCTCACCCGCTCACGAACTCCGACGTCACGTCCTTCTGCAACCGGGGGAACAGCACCCGGATGTTGTCGCGCCTGAGCTGGGGGTCTTCCCGGACGTCCACCCGGAGGCCCAGCTCCTTCTCCAGCTGCTCCAGCCGCTCGGACCGCGCTTCGAAGAGGTAGGTGGCCGCATCGGGATGAAGCCGGAGCTGGACGTGCTTCTCCTTGGAGTGGGCGGAAATCCGCCGGAGGAAGCGATCGACCTTCATGAGGACCGAGTTCGGGGAAAGCACCTTCCCCGACCCGCCGCAGGTCGGACAGTCCTCGCTGAAGTAGTGGATCAGGCTGGGCCGCTCGCGCTGGCGCGTCATCTCGACCAGGCCCAGCTCGCTGATGGCGTAGACCTTGGTGCGGGACCGGTCCTTGCGGAGCGCGGTCCGGAGCGTCTCCAGGACCTGCCGCTTGCTCGACTCCTGCTCCATGTCGATGAAATCGATGACGATGATGCCCCCCATGTCGCGCAGGCGGAGCTGGCGGGCGATCTCCTCGGACGCCTCCAGGTTGGTCTTGAGGATCGTCTCCTCCTGGCTCTTCTTGCCGGTGAAGCGGCCGGTGTTCACGTCGATCGACACCAGCGCCTCGGTGTGGTCGATGACGATATAGCCCCCCTTCTTCAGCCACACCTTGCGCTCGAGCGACTTCTCGATCTCCGCCTCGATGCCGTACTCGTCGAAGATCGGACCGTCTCCCTTGTACAGCTTGATGCGCCCCTTGAGCTCGGGGGAAAAGGCCTTGAGATAGCTCAGGATCTGCTTGTAGGCCTCCTTGGAGTCGATCACCAGCCGGTCGATGTCGGAGGTGAAGAGGTCGCGGATCAGGCCGGTCGTCATCTCCATCTCGCGATGCACGAGCGCGGGCGCTTCCACCGACGCGGCCGATTCCTCGATCTGCTTCCACAGGTCGACCAGGTACTTGACGTCGGCCTCGAACTCCTTCCGGCTCCGCCCCTCGGCCGCGGTGCGGCAGATCAGGCCGGCATGGTTCGGTTTGAGCTCCTGGAGCATCCCCTTCAGGCGCTGGCGCTCCTCCCGGTCCACGATCTTGCGCGAGACGCCGATGTGGTTGAGCCCGGGCATGAGCACGAGATACCGCCCGGGCAGGCTGAGGCGTCCGGAGACCTTCGGCCCCTTGGTCCCGATCGGCTCCTTGATGACCTGGACCAGGACCTCCTGCCCCTTCTTGATGTAGTCCTCGATGTTGAGGTCCTCGCGGGGATGATCCGGCTTGCGCTCGTCGTCGATGTCGAACATCTCGAAGTCGATCATCGATTCGAGCATGTCGGAGCTGTGCAGGAACGCGGTCTTGGGCATGCCGATCTCGATGAAGGCCGCCTGGATGCCCGGAAGCACGGCGTTGACCTTGCCCTTGTAGATGTCCCCGACCAGGCGCCGATCATCGGCGCGCTCGACGAACAGCTCGACCAGAGACGCGTCCTCGAGGACCGCGATGCGCGTCTCGTTCGGGTCGGCGTTGATCACGATTTCGCGAAACATGCATCACCCCGCCGGGGCGCTCGAGCGCCGCCGGTTCGATCCACCCGTCTCGTCACCTGGATCCGGAATCCCGCGCCCGAATCCGATTCCTCTTTGGCGTCCGTCCGAGGACCCAGCCCTCCATGGCCGGCACGCCCGCGTCTCGCAGACCGGCCGCGGCGGCTCCGAGGGTCGCGCCGGTCGTCAGGACATCGTCCACCAGGACCACGGATCGCCCTCTGAGCGCGATCGCCTCCGGCCCGGGCTCGAACGCCCCGGCCATCAACCGCCGCCTTTCCGAAGCTCTGAGGCCCCGCAAGGGCCGGCGATAGCGCGACCGCCGCAGGGCGCGCAGCCGAACCTCGCCGCCCAGCCGTCGCGCCAGAGCGCGCGCCAGGATCTCCGGCGGGTTGAACCCGCGCTCCCGGCGTCGCACCGGAGCCATCGGCACAGGCACCAGGATCGGCTGGGGCCCCGGCCTGCCCCGAAGGACCATCCCGGCGACCAGATCGGTGATCGCCGGCGTCGGATCTTCCTTGCATGCTCGAACGATACGGCCCCAGACGCCTTCCAGCCGGCCGGCCGCCCGGACGGTCAGCCCGGCGCCCGGGCCGCTCCCGACCCGCTGTTCCCAAACGCGCGCCTCGCCCAGGCGCACCCGTACCGCCCGGATCCGCGCGAGCTTCCGGGCACAGCGCCGGCACACGATGGACCCTCTCGGGATCCTTCGCCGGCACCCGGGGCACTGGGATGGCCTTATCAAGGCCGCGAGGAAGGACGCCCATCGCCAGCCGGTTTCCATGACGGAATGCCGCCGTCCCGACGTCGATGCCTCCTCTTCCCGCCGCTCGCGAGACCTCCCGGCCCGGTTTCGCACCGCGTCGTTCCGATCATGCCTTCTCATGCGGACGAGCGCAACGCCCGGAGAGACCCTGCCGCTTCATGAAACAGCCTGACCGGTACGCGGACTCCGAGCCAGAACGACAGGGACAGAGCTGCCTGATGGCAGAGCGGACCGAGTCCGTCGCCGGCCGGAAAGCCGTGGGCGATCGCCTGCCGGCGGATGCCGGCCCGTCCCGGACCATAGTTGAGATCGATGATTCTGGCGCGAGCGGGCAGGCGGCGCCAGAACGCTGCGGGCACCTGAACGTCCGGCGGAAGCGACGAGATCCAGAGCGAAGAAAGTCGCTGAACTCCTTGCCCCATAACCGATTCCAGATTGTCCCAGCCGAGAATGTCCGGGACGCCCAGCCTCCATGCTGTGAGGCAGCTCCGCACCCGCCCGGGACGCCGCGTGATGATCCATCGCAGAGGCCGCTTCCGGTCGAGCGCCCTGTATACCAGGCTGCGCGCAGTCGCGCCAAAGCCGAGCACTCCGAACGGGCGGCCCCCCAGGCGCTGCTCTTGCAACCATCCCAGGATCCCGGCGCCGTCCGTGCCGCATCCGATCGGCCCCTCAGGAAGAAACCGGACGGTGTTGACCATGCCGGTGCGTTCCGTTTCGCGATCGGCTGGCCGCACCAGCCGCGCCGCAATCTCCTTGTACGGCGTGGTCACGTTCACGCCGACCACTCCCAGACCCGGAGCCGCGCGGAAGAATGCCGGCAGTCCTCCCTTCGACACCGGAAACGGCACGTAGATCAAGTTGCGGTCCAGAAGACGGAGGACGGCGGTGTGCAGCTCGGGAGACCGGGAGTGCTCGATCGGCCGGCCGACGATTCCAAGCAGACCGGTGCGCCCGTCAGGAAGAAATCGCCGGACTTCCGGCCTCACGCGGCCTCCGGGATGGGGCCGGACGCACGACCGGGCGCTGCCAGCGTCATGCGGCCTCCGAGATCCGGCCGGCCGCGCGACCGCGGATTCCCCGCGCCACCAGCACGATCCCCGCGGCCAGCAGGATGAGCGCGATGACCTGGCTCTTGGTCGTGAGCCAGAACAGGCCGAGATGGAGCCGGTCTTCCGGCTCGTAGTAGCGCGTGAAGTCGATCAGATACCGCGCGATTCCCTGCAAGACGAGATACAGGCCGAAGATCGCGCCGGGGGCGCGAAGGTACCGATCTGTCCGGAGAATGATGAAAAGGCTGATCAGGAGCCCGACCGATAGCATGAGCTGCGACGGCCACACGGCCACGCCCGGGCCCAGCGCCTGCGCCGCGTACGAGGTCGGAGGATAGGTGATGCACAGCACGCCGTTCCCGTGGCAGGCGTCGCCGAAACAGCATCCGTTGAAGAAGCAGCCGATCCGCGTGATGCCCTCCCCCAAGGCCAGAGCCGGCGCGACCACGTCCGCCACCGGCAGGAAGGCCAGGCGCTTCCGCCGGAGATAGACCCAGGCCGCAGCGATCCCCAGGATCAGGCCGCCGTAGAGGATCAGCCCGCCGTCCCAGATGCGGAAGGCGTCGAGGATGTTCTGGAACTGGTCGGGGTGGGCGATCACGTAGTGCAGCCTCGCACCCACCACGGAGGCGATGATGATCCACCAGAAGAGGCCGAGAAGATCGTCCTCCTTCATCCCCTGGCGCCGGCCGCGTTTCAGGGCAAGCCAGCTTCCGAGCAGGAACGAAACCGCCAGGGCCAGTCCATAGGCCCTCAGCTTGAGCGGGCCGAGTTGGAGCAGGATGGGATGCAAGCGGCAACCTCCGTGTCTGGTCAGTAATCGAACCGGTGGACCGCGATGTTCTCCATCTGCCCCAGCCCCGCCATCATCGTGAGGAGAAACGAGCCTCCGTAGCTGATGAAGGGCAGCGGCAGCCCGGTCACCGGAAACAGACCCATGGTCATGGCCATGTTGAGACCGGCATGGTAGAAGATGAGCCCCGCGATCCCGACCAGGACGAAGCTCCCGAAGGGGCTCCGGCACTGCCGGGCCACGTGGATCCCCCGCAGGATCAGGGCGCCGAACAGGAACAGCACCAGGGCGCTGCCCAGGAATCCCCATTCCTCGCCCACGACCGAGAAGATGAAATCGGTGTGCTGCTGCGGAAGGAACGACAGCACGTTCTGCGTGCCCTTGAGGTAGCCCTTGCCCGCCAGCCTGCCCGATCCGATCGCAATCTTCGACTGCAGGACCTGATAGCCCGCGCCCGACGGATCCGCGGCCGGATCCAGGAACGACGAGATGCGCGCCTTCTGGTAGGGCTGCATGCGGGCCAGCATCCTGGGCGCGGCCACGAACATCGCCCCATGGAACGCCAGGAAGAGCGCCAGGAGGCCCCAGGAGAGCCGGCTTCGGACGAAGATGGCGACGGAGGCGGCCAGGAAGACCGCCCAGAGTATCCAGTGGTGCATCAGGGCGAGGGTCAGAAGCGGCGAGATCAGGACGAAGAGAAGCAACCAGGGCACGCCGCTCCAGATGATCATCGGCAGGGCCAGGCCGGGAAAGGCCCCGGCGGTGCCGAGATCGGGCTCCTTCAGGACAAGCAGCATGGGGAGCGCGGTCAGGCCGAGCACGGTGGCCACCGTGCTCAACCGGGAGGGATCCACCCTCTTGCCCGACAGATATCGGGCGAGAACGCCGATCAACGCGACCTTGGCGAACTCGGCCGGCTGGAAGCGCAGCGGGCCGGCGCGGAACCAACGCCGCGCGCCGTACTCGTTCACGCCGAGCACGAGGACGGCCGCAAGCAGGAGCAGGGCGAATCCGAAGACCGGCCAGGCCCAGTCCTCCCAGAGACGAAGGGGCAGGAACAGGAAGAGCGTGAAGACGCCGAGGCCCAGCACCAGGGACGCCGCGTGCCGCCAGATGTACCCGTGCCGCGGACTCTCCGGGTGATGGGTCGCGCTGTAGATGGCGAGGACGCCCATGAGCACCAGGGCCAGGGCCGTCGCCGCGAGCACCCAATCCCAATGCTGCCGGTAGTCCCGGGAGATCCGCACCTCAGTCCCCTTCCGACGTCGCGATCGCCCCACCCGCTGCGTTCCCGGGCTGAGCGCCGGTCAGGAACGTGTCCAGGACCCGCTGGGCGACGGGGGCCGCGGTGGAACCGCCGTGACCGCTTTCTTCCGCCACCACCGCCACCGCGATTCTCGGATCGTCCACCGTGGCGAAACAGACGAAGACGGCGTGATCGTGCCCGTGCGGATTCTGGGCCGTCCCGGTCTTTCCCGCGATCCGGAAGGATCCGACCCGCGCCCGCGTTCCCGTTCCGGAATTGTCCATGATCACGCGCTCCATCGCCGGGACCAGGATCGCCAGGCTCCGGGGCGAGACGCCGAGGGTTCCGTCGTCCCACTTCTCCGCGGTCGCGTCGCGCACCACCTGTCCGCCCGGCGCCACGATGCGGCGGAGCAGATGCGGGCGCATGATCAGCCCTCCCGCCGCGATCGCCCCGGCGAACCGGGCCAGCTCGATCGGAGTCAAGAGCACCTCTCCCTGGCCGATGGCGATGTTGAGCGCCGCGCCCGGCCCGATCCCGCCTTTACCGTAGTGCGCATCGTACCACTCCAGGGTGGGCACCAGCCCGGCGCGTTCCTGCGGCAGATCGATCCCCGTCTTCCGCGCCACGCCCACCTTCGCCGCGAAATCGCCGAGCCGTTCGATGCCCAGGGCGATTCCGACCTGATAGTAGTAGATGTCGCAGGATCGGGTCAGCGCGTCGCTCAGGGTGAGGACTCCGTGCCCCTGCGGCCGCCAGCAGCGGAAGATCCGGTTGCCATAGGCCATCCCTCCGCGGCAGGGCGCGAACGTGGTCGCCGGCGTGAGCACCCCGTCCTCGAGTCCGGCCAGGGTCGTGACCAGCTTGAAGGTCGAGCCGGGCGGATACGCCGCCTGGATGGCGCGATCGAGGAGCGGATGGGTCGGCCGGTTGATGTCCCGCCAGTCCTCCGGCGTGAGGCGGCCGACGAAGATGTTCGGGTCGTAGGCGGGCCGGCTCACCAGGGCCAGGACCTCGCCGCTGCGCGGATCCAGGGCGACCAGGGCCGCCGGAGTTCCCGCCCAGGCCGAATCCGCCCGATCGATGACGCGCGGCAGGACCCGGGGATAGGCCTGCCCGTAAGGCGGAATCGCATCGAGAGCCAGCTCGGCCGTCTTCTGGAGGTTGGCGTCCAGCGTCAAAACCACGTCGTCGCCGGCGACGGAGGGCTCGGCGGGAAGCTGCGGGAAGTTGTGCGTGCGCCGCCCGAGCGCGTCCACTTCGACGTAGGCGACTCCATCCCGCCCCCGGAGCGCCGTCTCGTATTCCCGCTCGATTCCGGAGCGGCCCACGAGATCCCCTACCTGGTAGCCCGAAAGGGAGTCCGCGGCCAGCTCGTCCTCGGAGACCTCGCCGACGTATCCGAGGGCGTGGCTCGCGAGGATCCCGCCCGGATACCGGCGCACCGACTCCGACTCGACCGACACTCCGGGAAGCCGGTCCATCCGCTCCTCGAGCTCGGAGACCTGCCGGAAGGACAGGTTGCGCGAGAGCAGCATGGGCGCGAACCACTGCTTCCGGGCCCGCTCGACCTCCTTCCGCAGTCCCTCGGGATCGCGATCCAGCACCGCAGCCAGCGCGTCGATGGAGCGCTGGAGCAGGTCCGCATGCCCCTCAAAGGCGCGGTCGCGGGGATCGAAGGTCAGGCGATAGGAGGGATAGTTGTCGGCCAGCACGACGCCGTTGCGATCGAGGATTCGTCCCCTTTCGGCTCGGAGGATCTCTCCCCGGACGCGGTTCTCCTCGGACAGGACGCGGAAGTAGGAGCCCTGGATGAGCTGCAGCCAGATCAGCCGGAAGAGGAGGAGCGCGAAGACTCCGCCGACCAGGATCCACAGGTCGCGCGCGCGGACGGCGCGGGCCTCGGGCCCGAAGTCACGCGGCACCGGCGAGCCATCCGCGCAGCCCGAGGACCGCCGCCGCCGCCCAGGCCAGGAGAGGAAGCACCAGGGTCGTGTACAGGCTTCCAGGAAGCGCCCAGCGCAGCCAGAGCAGCAGGATGGACCCTGGATTTCCCCCGGCCATCCAGATCACCCGCATCGTCTCCGCGATCAGCGCGGCGCAGAAGAGAAGGATCACGAGCACGATCGGGTTGCCGCGGTCGACGCTGGCCGAGGCCCGCCCGACCACCAGCCCGGCCAGGGCCAGGGCCATGGACTCGGCGCCCAGGGCCGAAGGCTGTTCAACCCCGGCAAGGAGGCCCACGACGAACCCCGCCCAGGCGCCCCAGACCGGGCCCTTCCGGAGCGCGAGAAGAAACACCACGCCGAGCAGAAGATCCGGACCGACGCCGGCGATCCGGATGTGCGGCACCCAGGTCGAAAGCGAGATCAGGAGCAGGAACACGACCGTGGCCCAGCGGACGAGAAACACGGCGCCTCCTGGCTATGGAACCGGCGCCGGGCCGGGACCGCGGTTCGGAGTCGAGATCGGGAGAGCGTTCCGGTCGCCGGAGGCTTCCGTGGGAAAGAGCGCGGACACGTCCGGCACCGGGTCCGATCCGGCGGATTCCGCGCCCGAGCTGCGAATGCCGGCCACGGGCCCTTCGGCCGTCGAGGGAGCGCTGGAGGGAATCAGGACGAAGGCCTCCTCCACCCGAGACGCCACCGCAGCCGGACGGACGACGATGCTTTCGAGGAGCCCCGCCTGCTGGCTCCGGCGTCCCGTCACCCAGCCCACCAGGATCCCGCGGGGGAAATCCGTCCCCAGACCGGAGGTCACGAGGCGATCCCCCTTCTGCCAGTCGGCCTGGGCGGGGATCCCATCGACGAACAACCCGCCCGACTCCGGATTCCACTTCAGGATTCCGCCTTCGCGGCTTCGCTGGTCGAGAACGCTCACCGCCATGTTGAGGTGATTCAGACATTCCACCCGGAAGCGCGATCCGACCCGGGACTCCACCCGCCCCACCAGGCCGTCCGGCGTCAGGAGAGGCATTCCGAGGTCGACGTGTTCTCCCTCCCCGGTCTCAATGACCAGAAGCGATCCGAACCGGTCCCGGCCACGCCCGACCACGCTGGCGGGAACGAGATCGATTCCGGCCCTCCGGCGGAATCCGAGCAGCCGCTGGAGGCGGAGCGTTTCCGCCTTGCCCTCCAGGAGATCGTCTGATTCCCAACTCCGGGACGCGAACTTCCGAATCTGGTCGCTCAAGGAGTGCTCCGCCTCCAGGGAGCGCGGACCCCATCCCACCGCGAAACGGAACGGCAGGAAGATGCTGCGTTCCAGGACGGCCGCCAGGCCCCCCCTCACGCTTCCGGGGAGAAGGCCGATTCCCAGGGATAGCGCAAGCGGGGCCAGCATCGCCAGCCAGACTCGAACGCGGTTGGAATTGCGTGAGGAACGCATTCTGGAGATGTTTCTGTCGGACCCGAATCACCGGCTTCAAGCCCGGCCGCAGGTCCCGGTCAGGTGCTTCTCATGAGTACCTTGGCGTACGTGTTTAGTTCGTCGAGAATCTTGCCCGAACCCAGCACCACGCAGAGGAGAGCGTCCTCGGCCACCCGGATCGGCAGGTTGGTGGTCTCGTGGAGCAGAGCGTCCATTCCCCGGAGAAGCGATCCCCCGCCGGTCATCACGATCCCGCGATCGACGATGTCGCTGGCCAGCTCCGGCGGAGTCTTTTCCAGCGATTCCTTCACCGCCTCGACGATCGCGCTGACCGGCTCCTGCAGGGTCTCGCGGATCTCCTCAGAGGTCACCTTGATGGTCTTGGGGATCCCCCCGATCAGATCGCGTCCCTTGATCTCCATCACCTGCTCCTGCTCCATCCGGAAGGCGCTGCCGATCTGCAGCTTGATGCGTTCGGCGGTCTGCTCGCCGATGAGCAGGTTGTAGGCGCGCTTGACGTACTGGGTGATGGCGTCGTCCATCTTGTCGCCGCCCACCCGGATCGACGTGTCGGTCACGATCCCGTTCAAGGTGATGACGGCGATCTCGGTGGTCCCCCCGCCGATGTCGATCACCATGTTTCCGGTGGGCTTGTCCACCGGGAGCCCGACGCCGATGGCCGCGGCGATCGGCTCGGCCACGAGGAACACGTCCCGGGCGCCGGCGTGCTCGGCCGAATCGCGGACGGCGCGCTTCTCCACTTCGGTGATGCCCGACGGCACGCTGATGATGATTCGGGGACGGACGAGAAACCGGTGCGCCTGGACCTTCTGGATGAGCTTGCGCAGAAGCTCTTCCGTCTTCTCGAAATCGGCGATCACGCCGTCCTTGAGCGGGCGGACTGCTTCGATGCCGGTGGGCGTGCGCCCCAGCATCTCCTTGGCGTCCCGTCCCACCGCCAGAACCTTCTTGGTCGCCTTGTCGACCGCGACGACCGAGGGCTCGTTCAAGACGATGCCCTTCCCCTTGACGTAGACCAGCGTGTTGGCGGTGCCCAGATCAATGGCGACGTCATTGGAGACGATGCCCATCAAACGGCTAAGACCCATGCCCCCCTCGATGGAACGTCCGGCGCCGGCTGCCGCCGCTCCTGAACCAGACCGCCTCCCCAACCTGGGCTTCCCGGCGGATCTCCAGCCCTCTCCGATGCCATCGTCGCATCTTGTCCACCGGCGTCCCCGGCCTCCTGCGCCCGCCCTCCCTGGCCCCGAGGCGCCTGCAAGCTAACAGAGGGGCCGGCGCATCGCAACGGCTTTCAAACGGTTCGTCCCCTTGACCCCGCCAGAGACCGTTGTTATCCTGCCCTCGACTTGAGCCGGGGCGAGGCATGAGCTTACGACGCGCCGGGACCGGAGACCAGGGTCCCGGCCGCGAATCACCGGCTGTCTGGCGCACCCGGCCGTCCTGGGATCTGGGTTGGGAGGATCGGCGGGAGGAGGATGCTGAGGATGTCACGCCGAAACGTCGGCTTCGTATTGATGGCTTTGCTCCTGATGGCCGGCGCCTGCACCAAGGAGAAGAAGTCCGCGACCACGGCTCCGACGATCAACCCCCCGAATCCGGCCAGCAATCTCTACGTGGCCGCCGTCTCGAAGACGGTGGTCTCGATTCGCTGGAAGGACAATTCCGACAACGAGACCGGATTTCTGATCCAACGGCAGAGCGCCGACAGCGCGTTCACGGTCATCGACAGCGTCGGGGCCAACGTGGCCGATTACAACGATCGCCGTGTGGTGGACTCCCATGTCTATTCCTATCAGATCGTGTCCCACGCCTACAGTCTGAAGGCCCAGCCGTCGAATACGGTCACGATCGCGGCGGTGAAGGATACCCCGCCCTCCGCGCCGGCGGCGGTCAACCCGCCGGACGGCACCAACGGCATCGACCCGGCGATCGGCGCCATCTCCCTGGCCTGGCACTCGGCCGATCCCGATTCGGGCGACAGCGTCACCTATCAGCTCTTCTTCGGGGCGACGCTTCGCACCCTGCAGGCCGTGACCCTGCCCACTCCTCACGACAGCACTTATACGATCTCGTTCGCCTTCCAGCCCAACGCGCACTACTTCTGGAAGGTGATCGCGACGGACACGCGGAACGTCTCCCGGCCATCAAGGCTGTTCGGGTTCAACACCAGGGTCGACCGCGAGATCATTCCTTCCGGCTACTTCTACATGGGCAACGATTCCGACCCGAATCTTACGCATCCGGGCAATCCGGTCCTGGTCGACTCGACCTACAGCCTCGACCGGTACCTGGTCACCAACCAGCAGTACGCCGACTTCCTGAACCAGGAGTTCTTCGCCGGCCGCCTCACCGTGGCCACGAACCCGGATGGGACGCCGACCGGCCAGGTCTACGATTTCGCGGGCACCAACATCTGGGTCAGCACGCAGCCCATCTCCCTCGAGTCGGACCTCTATTTCTCGGTCGCGGACAGCGCCTTCGCGTCGAAGGACGGGCGGGAGACCTTCCCGGTCAACCAGGTCTCGTGGTTCGGCGCCGACGCCTACGCGCGCTTCTACGGCCGGCGGCTTCCGACCGAAGCGGAGTGGGAAAAGGCGGCCCGCGGCACCTACTTCTATCCCAGCCGCGACAGCACCAACACCTACATGATCGACACCCTGGTCACGCCGCACCTGATCATCGGCAAGGGCTTCCCGTTCCCCTGGGGCCGCTTCGCCGGATCGTCCGACCTGGCCCGGGGCAACTTCCTGAACTCGGGCGACCCGTATGAGGGCCTGGGAGAGGTTCGGACGACCCCGGTCGGGTTCTACGACGGAAGCGTCCACGGCGGCTACGCCACGCGGTCCGATCGCCCGGGCCGAATCAGCGTGGACAGCCTGCGGGCCCTGGTGCCCCTGGCCAGCCGGCTGACCGACACGACGATCGTGACTCCGGACAGCCTCAACACCCTGGTCCCGGACAGCATCAACACCTGTCATGTCCACGACATGGCGGGCAACGTCTGGGAGTGGTGCGACGACTGGTTCGGCACCTACCGCGCGTCCCCGGATCAAACCAACCAGCCGCCCGCCACCGGGCACCAGAAGGTCCTTCGAGGCGGGTCCTTCAACGAGCCGTGGCCGACCGCGGCGGTGTGGAATCGGACCTACGTGGATCCGATCACGACCGACCGGGCCATCGGCTTCAGGACGGCGGCCTCCGTCGGCCCGTAGGACGGAGGCACGTCCCGCGCAGCGGCGGCGCGGGGCCGCATCGGACAATCCCAGTCAAGCGTCGCCGAAACAGGCGCCGACGGCGCAGGCCGCGTCAGTCGCCGAAACAGATACCGACGTCGCGGGTCCCGTCAGTCGCCGATACAAATGCCGACGGCGCGGGTCCCGTCAGTCGCTGAAGCAGGTGCCGACGTCGCGGGTTCCGTCAATCGCCAAAGCAGGTGCCGACGGCACGGGCGGCCCGAACGACCTGCGACTGCGGATCGACCCGGCGGATCTGTTTGACCGCCTCCAGGAGAGGCACCGAGTCGACTTCCGTTCCGTGCAGGCTCACCATCCGGCCGGACTCGCCGGAGGCGACCAGCCGGGCGGCCTCGACCCCGAACCGGGTGGCGAGGATCCGGTCATGCGGACTCGGGACGCCGCCCCGCTGGAGATGGCCGAGGACCGTCACGCGGGCCTCCCATTCCAGCTTCCGTTCGAGCTCCAAGGCGAGCCACCGCCCGACGCCGCCGAGACGGATGCTGTCGGTGGATTCCTTGATGGTGCGGTCCACGAACATCTGCCCGCCCTTGGGCGCGGCGCCCTCGGCCACGACCAGGATGGAGAAACTGCGCCCGCGGTAGCCGCGCTCCTGGATCGCGGCGGCGACCTTGTCCAGATCGAAGGGGATCTCCGGAATCAGGACGACATCCCCGCCTCCCGCCATGCCGGCGCCGAGCGCGATCCAGCCGGCGTAGCGTCCCATCACCTCGAGAACCATCAGACGGTGGTGGCTGTCGGCGGTGGTGTGCAACTTGTCCACCGCCTCGGTCGCGGTCGTCAGGGCGGTGTCATATCCGAAGGTCACGTCGGTCGCGCCCAGATCGTTATCGATGGTCTTGGGGACTCCGATCACCGGCAGCCCTTTTTCGGAGAGCTGATGCGCGATGGACAGGCTGCCGTCGCCGCCGATCACCACGAGCAGCTCGATGCCCCGCCGGGAGGCGTTCTTGAGCGCCTGATCGGACAGATCGCGGAAACGGACCTCCCCCTCTTCCTCGGCCGGGACGCGGAAGGGGTTGTCCCGATTCGAGGTCCCGAGGATCGTCCCGCCGCGGGAGAGGATCCCGCTCACGTCGTCACTGCCCAAAGGACGCATCCGGTCCTGGATGAGCCCGCCGTATCCGTCCTGCACTCCGACCACGTCGATCCCGTATTCGAATGCGCAGGTCTTGACCACGGCGCGAATCACCGCATTGAGACCCGGGCAGTCACCTCCGCCGGTCAGAACGCCGATTCTCTTGATTCTGCGGGCCATCGACCTCCTCCTCTTCGCCGTTTCTTCGCCATGGGTTCCGCCCTATCCTGTATCGTCCAATTGGCTGGCGGAAACGCATAGATCGCTAGCAGAACCCGGGCCGGACGGCAAGAAACCCCTGGGGAGCCCTTTCGGGCCGGTCGATGTTGGGATCAGCGGGATTGCGGCCGGCCGCGCCAAGAGGAGCCGATGACTTCGAGAAAACAGCGATCGTCCAGATCGGCTTCTCCGAGGAAGACATCCCTGCGGGACGGAACGCGGCCCGCCAGACTGGCGAAAAGGTCCCGCGCCGCAGCCGGAACCAACCGGCCCGCGGCCCACGGGACCCGAACCCAGGCTTCGGACCCGGCTGCAGCACGGGAGAAGCGAGCGCCGGCGCGCAAGCCCCAGGCGGCCGGATCCCGAAAGCGGCCGACCGCTCGTCC
Organism: Candidatus Eiseniibacteriota bacterium; assembly: GCA_963833505.1. Lineage (GTDB taxonomy): Bacteria > Eisenbacteria > RBG-16-71-46 > CAIMUX01 > CAIMUX01 > CAWHYG01. Next base: position 840,097 of record CAWHYG010000007.1, read on the forward strand.
GGGGTCCCCGAATCCGCTGCTCCGCAACGAGGCTTTGCCCAGGCCCATGACCGCTCACCGCGCCAGCATCCTGCTCTGCCTCGAGCAGGCGCTGGCGGAACGGATCGTGGGCAAGGACGACGCCGTGGCCAAGGTGTGCCAGGTCGTCCGCGTCCATCTGGCCCAGCTCGACTTCCATCCGGACCGCCCGAAGGGCTCGTTCCTGCTGGTCGGTCCCACCGGCGTCGGCAAGAACGAGCTGGCCTTCGCCCTGTCCGAGGCGCTTTTCGGTTCCGAAGATCGCGTGATCTCGATCGACCTCGGCGACTATTCCGAAGAAGGGGACGTGGTCCGGCTCGCCGCCACGCTGGTCCCCGGGTCGAAGACCCAGGCCGTCGACGGCGCACTGACCTCAGCGGTCCGAAAGCAGCCCGAATCCGTCATCCTGCTTCGGGGGCTGGAGCGATCGCACCCGTCCCTCCAGGCTCCCCTGCTGCAGATCCTCGATCGGGGGCGGATCGACGATGTCCTCGGACCGGTCTCGTTCAGCCAGGCCATCATCTTCGTGACCACGCGGCCGCGCCGGGACGAGTCGTCCGCGGTCGAGATCGGATTCAGCCGCGTCGCCCTGCCGGCCAAGGAGGCCCTGCGGAAGCGTCTCGAGCGCGCTTTCTCTCCCGATCTGTTAGAGGCATTCGACGAGATCATCGAGCTACCGCCCCCGACTCCGGAGGACGTCCGCCGGATCGCACGCTACAAGGTCGAAGCGGTCCTGAAGCGCCTGCACCGCCGCAATCGTCAGATCGCCGTGGCGGACAGCGTCTTCGAGGCCTTCATTCCGGCCGAGGAAGCGCACCTGGATGCGCCGTCGGCCCTCAACCGGACCCTCGAGACCCGCCTGTTCAATCCCCTGGCGCGGTTCATCCTCTCCCACCGTGGAACGCGCTCGATCCGCGTGGACATGGATAACGGGAATCTGAACATCCACGAATAGGCTCTTCTCCGCCGCTCGCCGCCTGGATTCAATCCCGATCCCTTTCCCGTAGCTGCTGGAGATTCCGATGGCAGGGCCTGTTCATCATGTAAATTGCGATTCAGTATCGACATTATTTTCAGACGATACCAATCCGAAATCCGGTTTGCCCGTTCCTCTTGGTGCAAGCGCATGAGATTGCATGATATAATTGCAACGGAAGATTCTCGCGACCTGGGCCCGCAGCCTTCGGTCGCGCCGGCCAATAATCCGGCGGAACGATCCGCCTTCACGCCCGCGAGGAGGTTTCTGATGCGTTTCAGTTGGAAGGTACTTGCCCTGGCCCTGCTGTTCCTGGGCCTGGCCGCACCGGTGTTCGCCAGCGTCCCCAAGATCATCATCGGCGAGAGCTTCGACTTCGCCACCTGACCCTACTGCCCTGACGCCCGGTGCGGGCTCATGCAGCTTACGACCCAGTATCCGCTCAGCTTCATCGAACTCGACGAGGAGTTCTCGGGCCACTTCGCCAACCAGTACACGACCGCGCGAGAGCACTGGTACGGGGTCACCGGCGCTCCCACCGTCTATTTCGACGGCGGCAACGACATCGTCGGAAGCTACGGCTCTTGCGGCTCGAACTACTCCGCCTACCTCTCCACCTACAACTCCATCATGCAGTCGGACAACGGGCTGAGCCCCGTCTCGATCGCCGGAACGTTTACGATCAACGGCAGCACGGCCAACCTCTCCGCCACTTTCACGCTGGTCGACTCGTACAACGTCGGCAGCGTGCAGGCGACCTTCTTCCTCTATGAGAACAACATCATCTACTGCTGCGACCCGAAGGGACACAGCATCTGGCAGCGCATCGTACGCGTGATCGACTCCAAGCCGATCACGACCCTGATCAACCAGGGCGACGTCGCCACCGCGACCAGCACGATGACGATCGATCCGACCTGGGTTTCGAGCAACCTCCAGGCCTGCGTGGTCCTGGAACATCCCACCAAGGGCATCATCCAGTCCAGCATGCTGCCGCCTTACGACCTGTTGCTGAACCTGACCCAGAAGGTCGCCTCGGCGCCCAACGGCAACGCCACGATCACGTTCCCGGCCTCGGTCTGGAACTTCTCCACCGTCAACGATCCGGTCACCATCACGGTCGATCAGGGCGCCGGATGGCCGACCGACTTCCAGGTCCAGGGCGACCCCACCTGGTACACGAGCCACACCGTGACCATGACCGGCAATCAGACCCTGCCCCTCACGATCCGGATCCAGACCGACGTGACCAAGAAGATCGGGACGGCCGGGATCACCGCCACCTCGGGCAACTCCGGGTACATGACGGCGGACAGCGTCCAGGTCTTCAACATGGGGCCGGCCATCCTCTTCGTGGATGACGACAACGGAGCCACCTACCAAGGGTACGGCTTTGATCAGCCGTTCCGGGACGCCCTCGACAAGCTCGGGTACTTGTACACCTGGTGGGACATCTCGAACGGCCACGGCGGCGCCGCCCCGCTTTTCGCGGACGAGAACGGCTACGACGCGATCGTCTGGCAGACGGCCTACCAGCAGTCCAGCTTCCTCGGGGACGCCCAGACGTCCGGCCTCGAGACCTTCATGGACAACGGCGGACGCCTCTACCTCGACAGCATGGACTACCTGACCGTCGCCGGGTCGCCCAACGCCTTCACGGCCTACCTCGGACTGACCTCCTGGACGAACAACACCAAGGCATCCTCGGAGATCGGCATCCCCGGCGATCCCATCTCGGACGGTCTCAACCTGCCGCTCAACTGGCCGACCCCGGGAGCCAACCGGACCGACACCCTCGTTCCGGGTGCCACTGCCGCCGGCATCCTGAAGAGCGACACCGGCTACATCAACGCGGTCCGGAACCAGGTCAACACCAAGGCGCGGGTGGTGTTCTCCACGGTGCCGCAGAACGTCTTCAGCACCACCGACCCGGATCCCAACAACAACGCGGCGGTCATGGGCCGGATCATGACCTGGATCCTGAATACCGACATCACGGCCGCGCCCGAGCAGGCGGCCGGAAGGTCCTCCATCCTGCGGATCAATCCGAACCCGCTGGGCGGCCAGACCCAGCTCAGCTTCCAGCTCTCCCCCGCAGCAGCGGGCGGACCAGTCCATCTCGTTCTGGCCGATGCCGCCGGGCGGGTCGTCCGGAACCTGATCAGCGGGCCGGTTGCGCCGGGCACGCGCACCGCCAACTGGGACGGGCATGACGACTCCGGCCGGACGCTTCCGGCAGGGATCTACTTCGCGCGCCTCCAGACGACGGAAGGCGAATCTTCCGCCAAGCTCGTGCTCTTGAAGTAGCTCGCCTCAATCTTGGGAACGCGCGTTCCCGGCCTCCTCGCGGCCGTCCTGAGCAATCGGGACGGCCGCCGGCTTGTGGGACCGCCGTTTCTACAGATCCGGGGCGCACGCCGGTCGACTCGATCCTCACCGAAGGGCAGGGCCACGCAGGCCGGCCGACCTGATCCGCTCCGGAGGGCAGGGCCGCGGCGGCGGACCGAGAAGGCCGGGACGCCTCCGGAGAACGCGACGCGCGATATTGCTCGTGAAAACAGGCACGTATCCATTTGTGAAAGGAATCACCGCTGAAATCGGGAGGATTCCGCTCATTGCGTGATAGGCTCGACGGTTCCCGACGCGTGTGGCCTGAAGCCCGCAGCTTTCCAGCCACCCGAACCAATCATCCAGCGTTCGCTCTCGACATCTAGAGGAGGTTTCTGATGCGTTTCCGATGGACGGCGCCCTTCGCGCTCTTCTGTCTACTCGCGATCCTCGCTGGCCGGGCCCTGGCCGGCGTTCCGACTGTCGTGTTCGTCGACGAATTCGGGTTCCAGACCTGCCCGTACTGCCCCAATTCGATTTGCGCGGTCGAAGAGCTTCAAAGCCAGTATCCCAACCAGGTGATCTGGGCGGACGAGCATACCTCCGAACACTTCTCCAATCAGTACACCGTCGCCCGGGCCAACTGGTACGGCGTGAACGCGGCGCCCACCGCGTTCTTCAACGGCGGGGGCGAGACGATCGGCGACTACGGATCCTGCGCGGCCAACTACGGCATCTACCAGCCGATCGTGGCCAACCTGCTGACGCAGAACAGCGGCCTGAGCCCGGTCTCGATCACCGGCACCTTCGCGATCAACGGCAGCACGGCCAATCTCTCCGCCACCTTCACCCTGGTCGATCCGGTCAACCTGGGCACGGTGCGGGCCTCCTTCTTCCTGCTGGAGGACGACATCACCTACTGCTGCGACGCCCACGGCGGCAATCAGTGGCATCACATCACCCGGGTGATCGACTACCAGCCGGTCACCACCCTGATCAACCAGGGGGACACCGCCACCGCGAACAGCACGATGACCCTGGATCCCTCCTGGAACACCAACAACCTCATGGCCTGCGTGGTCCTGGAACATCCGAGCAATCCCAAGCAGATCATCCAGGCCAGCATGCTGCCTCCGAACGACGTCACGCTGTCCACGCCGCAGCAGGTGCTTTCCATCCCCCAGGGCAGCAACGCGGCCACCTTCGCGCTGTCGGTCTTCAACTTCTCCACGGCCAACGACCCGGTGACGCTCTCCGTTGATCAGAACGCCGGCTGGCCGACCGACTTCCAGATCCAGGGCGACCCGAACTGGTATACGAGCAAGCAGATCACTCTCGCAGGCAGCCAGACCATCGCGGTCACCCTGCGCGTCCAGACCGACGCGAACAAACGGACCGGCACGGCCGATTTTACCGCCTATTCGGGGAACGCCGGGCGCTCGCAATCGCTGAGCTTCCTCGTCTTCAACCTGTCCCCGGCCATTCTCTTCGTGGATGACGACAACGGTGGGTCGTACAACGGAGTGCCGTACGACCAGCCCTATCGGGACGGACTGGACCAGAACGGATACCTCTACACCTGGTGGGACGTGGCCAACGGCTATGGGGGCGTCACCCCCTCCGCGGCCGCCATGGTGGGATACGACGCGGTCGTCTGGCAGACCGCCTACCAGACCGGCGGTTTCCTGGCCGATCCGGAGATCAAGGCCATCGAGTCCTACCTCGACTCGGGCGGACGCCTCTATCTGAACAGCATGGACTACTTGAGCGTCATCAACGGACCGACCACGTTCACGACGAACTACCTCGGAGTGGCCTCCTGGACCAACAACACGAAGGCGAACACCGAGAACGGCGTCTCCGGGGATCCGATCTCGGACGGCCTCACGCTTCCGCTCACCTGGCCGGCGCCGGGGGCCAACCGGACCGACACCCTGGTCCCGACCTCGAACGCGGTCGCGATCTTCCAGAACGAGAGCGGCTACGACAATGCGGTCCGGAACACGGTCGGAGCGCAGGGCCGCGTGGTCTTCCTGACCTTCCCCCAGAACGTCCTCAGCACGTCCGCGCCCGATCCGAACAACAACAAGTCGACGATGGGCCGGATCCTGAGCTGGATCCTCACGACCGACGTCACCGCGGCGCCGGAACCGGTCGCGGGACGGACCGGCTTCCTGACCGCGAACCCGAATCCGCTTCACTCCTCGGCTGAGCTCAGCTTCCGCCTGTCCACCCAGGCGGCGGCGGGTCCCGTCCAGCTCGAGCTTCTGGACGCGAACGGACGCGTGATCCGAAGCCTTCTGGACGGTCGGACGACCGCCGGGGCCGAAACGGCGGTCTGGGACGGCCGGGATGCTGCGGGACGGACCGTTCCCTCGGGCATCTACTTTGCGCGTTTGAAGAGCATCGACGGAGAGTCGACGGCCAAGCTCGTCATGCTGCGATGACCTGAGCCGACCCGTCCGCGGGTCGTGGGAGGCCGCTTGCCTTTTACGGGCGAGCGGCCTCCACTTTTTTGTGTTTGGGGCGGTTCGACAGCGCGGTCACGGCTATTATTGCGATGCAGTCGCGCAATCTTGTCAGCTTATCGTTTTTGATGACCTCAATCCTAACGCCATGATACAATTGACTCGGCTGAATGGGTGCCGGAGCGGGAACCGCATCCTGCTCCTGGCACCCCCAGATTCCATCAACCTACGTCTTTTGATCCGAGGAGGTCCTGATGCGCATCGGCGGGAAGGTTCTCTTGGCCTCGCTGCTCCTTCTCATGGGCGCGGCCGGCCTGGTTTCGGCCGGCGTTCCCAAGGTGATCTTCGTCGACGAGTTCGGATTCCAGACCTGACCCTACTGCCCTTACGCGCGGTGCGCGCTGGCAGAGCTTCAGACGAACTATCCCAACGCTTTCATCTACACGGACATGGAGTACTCCGGCCATTTCGTCAACCCATACACGTTGGCGCGGATCAGCTGGTACGGTGTCGGGGCCTTCCCGTCCGTTTTCTTCGACGGCGGCAACAATGAAGTCGGCGCCGGCGCCTGCGCCAGCGCCTACAACACCTATCAGCCGGTCCTGACCGCGCTGATGGCCAAGAAAGGCGACATGAGCCCGGTGGAGATCACCGGGACCTACTCGATCAACGGGAGCACCGCCAACATCTCGGCGACCTTCACCCAGGTTGATCCGATCACCTTCTCCAACGTGCGGGCGAGCATCTTCCTCTATGAGGACGGCATCACCTATTGCTGCGATCCCGAGGGACACAGCACCTGGGATCGGATGTGCCGGTACATCGAGTACCACCCGATCACGAGCCTGGTGAACCCGGGAGACCAGGCCACGGTGACGACCGCCATCACCCTCGATCCTTCCTGGAACACCTCCAACCTGCACGCCTGCATCATCCTCGAGAATGCCGCCAATCCCAAGGAGATCTACCAGGCGAGCATGTTGCCGGCGAAGGGCAACGACTACTCGCTCTCGGTGCCGGTCCAGCTCTCCTCCTGCCCCGGCGGAACCGGAATCGTCACCTTCCCGGCCACGCTCTGGAACCTTCAGGGGGCTACGGACGACTTCAACGTGACCGTTGACCAGGCGTCCGGCTGGCCGACCGACTTCCAGGTTCAGGGTGATCCGAACTGGTACACCAGCCACACGGTGGCGCTCGCGGCGAATCAGACCGCCCAGATCACGATCCGCATGCAGACCGACGCGACCAAGCGCATCGGGACGGGCGACTTCAGCGCGAAATCCATCAACACGGGCCGGCTCCAGTCGGTGGCCTTGCGCCTCTTCAACGGCTCGCCTGCCATCCTCTTCGTGAACCAGGACATGGACGGCAGCTACAACGGCGTGTCCTACGCGCAGGCCTATATCGACGGCCTGAACCAGAACGGCTACCTCTTCGATCAGTGGGACGCGACCGCCGATCACGGCGGCTCGGGCCCCGGCTATGACGACGAGCTGGGTTACGACGCCATCGTCTGGGAAACCGGATGGATGACGGGCGGCATGCTCACGGATTCCGAGACGGCCAGCCTGGAAATGTACCTGAATGGAGGCGGCCGCCTCTTCCTCGACGGCATCGGCTATCTGAACAGCACGTCACCGTCCGACTTCACGCAGAACTATCTCGGGATCTCCTCGTGGACCCTGGACACCAAGGCCTCCACCGAGTACGGGATCACCGGCGATCCGATCACGAGCGGGATGACCCTACCTCTGAGCTGGCCGGCGCCCGCCGCCAACAAGGTGGACACGGTCGTCCCCGGCTCAACCGCCTCCACCATCCTGCAGAACGAGGTCGGCAATTCCAACGCGATCCGGAACACGTACGGCACGAGCGCGCGGATCGTCTTCTCCACGGTCCCGCAGAGCGTTTACAGCACGTCCGCTCCGAATCCGAACAACAACAAGACGCTCGTCGGCAACATCATGTCCTGGATCCTCACCACGACCATCGTGAGCGTCCCCGGCCCCGTGGCCGCGAACAACTCGATGCTGGTGGTGAACCCGAACCCGCTGCACCAGACCACGCAGCTCAGCTATCGGCTCTCGCCGAAGGCGGCGTCCGGTCCGGTGTCGCTGGTGCTGGTGGATCCGGCCGGCCGCACGGTTCGCACGCTCGTCAGCGGGCCGACCGTTCCGGGCGCCCGAACCATCACCTGGGACGGCAAGGACCAGTCCGGGCGGTTGGTTCCCGGCGGCATCTACTTCGCGCGGCTGAAGAGCGCGGACGGCGCTTCGACCTCGAAGCTCGTCCTGCTGCGCTGATCACTCCAGCGTCGAATCACCCTCGTCGACGGGAGCGCGGTTCCGGCCGCGCTCCCTTTTTTCGCGGCCGCAGGCCGCCGACTTCGCCTGCCGTGGACGGGAGTCGGAGGACGTTGTCAATTCTTCCTGACTCGCGTGCGTTTTCCCTTTGGGGAATATCCGGATCTGGTGTGTTTTCCAGCTTGGGATTGCCCGCATCGACCGCGTATAATCATGCTGGGTGGAATTTCCGGCCGCCACCCGGCCGCACCTGGATGCGCATCGGGGGGAATCGAAGCGGACGAGAGGATGCCGGAGGGCATCCGGAGGAATGGGAAGGACGTGCCGCATGAGAAGAACTGCCGCTCTGTTCGTCCTCCTGGGAGCAATCTGCATCACCGGACCGGCAGCCGCCGCCGCCAGCCGCTTGGCAGCCGCCGCCACAAACCGCGCGGCGGCCAGCGTGGGACGCGGACACGGGATCGTAGTTCCCGGCGCTCGCACCAGCCCCTGTTCGGGTTCCGAATTCCTGTTGAACGCGGACGGCAGTTATGAGGCCGCCTACACCTGGTCCTACGGCGGCGAAGCGGCTCCCTACTACGGTGCTTTCGCCGAAGGCTACAACGCGGCCGGAACGTGCTGCGGACAGCAGTATGCCCTGACGACCTCGACCGGGATGTACAGCGGTCAGACGCTCGACGCCTATCTCTGGGACTCGGACGGAGACAAGCCGACGAACGTGGAGCAAGTGGATGTGGGCATTCCCATCTCCGCGCCCGGAATCTGGCCCAACGTGACGCGGTACGATATCAACACCACGGATGCCCCCGTCTTCGGCAGCTTTTTCGTCGGCTACTGGGGCGAGTGGCCGGGCGCGAAAGCCGGATGGTATTGCGCCGCTGACCTGGACGGCTTCGGCGGATTGCCCCGGACTGACATCGCCCCCGGCATCGGCTATCCCACAGGTTGGCACGACGTCTCGGTGGTCTGAGGCCCGACCCAGGCGCTGGGCATCGGGGCCTATGTCGTGTCGGCACCGTGGCCGCCGCCGGGCGCCTGCTGTTTCCCTGACGGAACCTGCACCCAGTTGCTGGAGACCGAATGCCAAGCCACCTGGCTGGGGCCCTTGACGAGCTGCACCGCTTGTCCCCCCCCGGTTCAAGGCGCCTGCTGCGGATCCGACGGCCGATGCGTTCTCACCACCCAGGCTCAATGCCGGACCGGCGACTGGCGCATCAACCTCTCGTGCAATCCCAATCCCTGTCCCCCGGTTCCCCTCGGCGCCTGCTGCATCAACGCAGTCTGCACCGTCACCCTCCAAACGCAATGCCGGGGCCAGTGGCTGGGCCCGGATACGATCTGCGATCCGAATCCGTGCCCGGGCGGAAACGGGGACGGCGGCCAGTGCATCCAGTTCGCGGACTATCCTCACTGGGTAGGAGGCGTGCTGCTGCCGCCCCGGGGCATCGACCTCGCGGTCTCGGGCACGATCGCCTGTGTCGAGACCGATGGCGGTCTCCAGGTCGTCGACGTCAGCCGGCCGGACAGCCCCGAGCGGGTCGGCCAGCTCGGAACGAATGAAGGACAAGGCCTGGCGGCCTACGGCGGCATGGCCTACCTGGCCGAAAGCACCGGTTCCGGGGGCGACCTGCTTTTGATCAACTTCGCGGACCCGGGGCATCCCGCGATCGCAGGGAGCGTGGTGACGAACGGGTCTGCTACCGATGTTGCCACCAACGGATCCTACGCCTACGTCACCACCAGCTCCCAGTTTGAGGTCGTGAATGTCCAGAACCCGGCCAGCGCGTACGTCACCGGCAGCCTGGCCACCGGCAGCGCGGCCGGGGTGGCCGTCCAGGGAACAACCGCCTACATCACCGGGGGGCTCGGTTTCGACGTCATCGACGCAACGAACCCCACGGCGCCCAAGATCGTGGGCCACATGAATACGCCGGGGGCCGGAAACCGGGTGGCCGTGGCGGACACACTGGCCTACGTGGCGGACGGCGCCTCCGGGCTTCTCGTGATCGACATCGCGCGCCCGGCCAATCCCACGATTCTGGGCAGCGTTCCGTGCCTCGCCGGAGATGTGGCCGTCTCGGGCGGATCCGCCTACGTCATGGACGCCAACACCGGGATCTTCATCATCGACGTCTCGGATCCACGAGATCCCTATACACGGTGCATTGTCCCGCTTCCCAACCAGGGGTCGGCCATCGCTGTGTCGGCCGGTCTGGCGTACGCCACGGATTCGGCCGGTGGTTTCGAGATTGCGGATGTGTCAAGCGCGAAGTGCGTGCCCGTCGTGGGCCACATCGACATGCCCGGCAGCATCGGAGGCCTGACCTGTTCCGGCACCGTCGCCTATTGCGCGGACTCGGAAGCGGGACTGCAGGTGATCGACATCTCGGATCCTCAGAACCCTCAGATCGAAGGCAGCCTCTCGCTCCCGTCGTATGCGGCCGCAGACATCGCCGTTTCCGGCTCGTATGCCTATATCGCCGCCTATGGCCCGGGGGCGCTCGTGGTCGCCGACGTGTCCAATCCGCGGTCGCCGTCCATCGCCGGCACGATCGGGTTACCCGGCGAGATCGAACACGTGGTCGTAGTCGGCACCCGCGCCTATGTGACCGGGGATGGCGGAGGCGGACTGGAAGTCATCGACGTGACAGACCCCAAGCAACCTCGATTCGCCGGCTCCGACCCGGACGTGTCGCGGGGCGATTTCGCCGTGTCGGGCTCCTACGCCTACGTCGTGGATCCCTATCAAGGTCTGCTGGTCATCGACGTCTCGCATTCGGGCGATCCCCGGACCGTCGACCGCTTCACCCTGCCAGCACTGGGGGGCGGCGTGGCGATCTCGGGGTCGTTCGCGTACATCACGGCGTCGTACCCCGCCAGTTTCCTGGTCGTCGACATCTCGAATCCGCTGAGCCCACGGATCGTCGGGAACCTGCCGTTCACCTGGAATCCAGCAGGGGTCGCGGTGGCCGGAACCCATGCCTACGTCGGGGATACCGGAATGCAGGTGGTGGACGTCAGGAACCCATGGGATCCCCGTCTCGTGGGGGGCAGCGCCTTTATCTCCCCTTGGGGGCTCGAACTTGCGCTTTCAGGAAGGCTGGTCTGCGCGCTCGAGCACAGGGAATTCGCGATCCTGCCCTCGGAGTGCGAGGCGCCGGCTGGAGTCTCCTCGAGCTCCGTCGGTCACGCGTTGAGCCTAGGCATCGATCCGAATCCGGCTCCGGGCGCGGCGACGCTCCGCTTCGGGCTGGCTGCCGACGATCGCGCGAGCATCTCCATCCACGACGTGGAGGGTAGACACGTGCGGACCTTGAGCGTCGGCCCCCTGAAAGCCGGCCCTCAGTGCCTCTCCTGGGACGGACGGGACGACGAAGGCCGGCCGGTCCCGGCTGGAATCTATCTGGCCCGGGTGTCGACCAGCCGAGGCCTATACAGCGCGAGAGTCGTTGTCGTGCGTTGACACTCCAGCCTGGATCCTGGGGACCAAGCTCGTAAGCGTCCCGGGCTCCGTGGCCGCGAACGGCCCGGTGCTTTCGATCAACCCGAACCCGCTTCACCGGACCGCGCAGATCAGTGATCGGGTTTCGCCGAAGGCGGCGTCGAGTCCGGCGTCGCTGGTGCTGACGGACCCCGCGGGCCGCACGGTGCGCACGCTGGCCAGCGGGCCGGCGGCTCCCGGCCTCCGGACCGTCACCTGGGACGGCAAGGATCAGTCCGGCCGGTTGGCTCCTGCCGGCATCTACCTCGCGCGCCTGAAGAGCACGGACGGCGCTTCGACCTCGAAGCTCGTTCTACTGAGGTGATCTTTGCCGATTGGCCAAGACCTTCCGGAGACGGGAGAGAAGATGGGGCGCTGAGCCCCTCCGTTCTCCCTTTTCTTCTCGTCCTCGGTTCCTGGTTTCCGGCGTTCCCATGCCCGCCAGACCGACGGCCGTCACCCGCTCGATCCCCCGGATGCAGCGGAGCCGCGACTCCGGCTCTCGATCCGGCTCCCGGGAACCGCACTCGGCAGGTTAGAGGACGGCACGAGGCTGCGAGCCGCCAGCCGTTCGTGGCTGCCGATCCGGGATCCGCCCATCTTTGCGATCTGGTTTCGCAGCAATGCATGAAATAGTCTTCTTACCGCATTTGGTGACCCCAATAGTAGCAGCGTGATATAATCGGTGGTTCCACGGGTGCCAGGGCGGGAAGCCGCATCCTTCTTTTGTGCTCCCGAGAATCAACTATCCACCATCTCGTGATCCGAGGAGGTCCTGATGCGCAGCAGCGGGAAGGTTTTTCTGGCCTCTTTGCTCTTTCTCCTGGGCGCCGCCACCCTGGTGTCGGCCGGCGTGCCCAAAGTGATCTTCGTCGAAGAATTCGGATACGCGACCTGACCCTACTGCCCTTTTGCGCGGTGCGCGCTGGCAGAGCTTGAGACGAACTATCCCACCAATATGATCCACACGGACGAGCACGTAAGCGGTCACTTTGCCAACCAGTACACGGAAGCGCGGGGGACCTGGTACGGCACGCCCGCGGTTCCCTCGGTCTTTTTCGACGGCGGCAACAACGAGGTTGGCGCCAGCTCCTGCCCCGAGGCCTACAACACCTATCAGCCGGTCCTGGCATCATTGATGGCCAAGCACGGCGACATGAGTCCGGTGGAGATCACCGGGACCTACTCGATCAACGGGAACACTGCCAACATCTCGGCAACCTTCACCCAGGTTGATCCGATCACGTTCTCCAATGTGCGGGCGAGCATCTTCCTCTGGGAGGACAACATCACCTATTGCTGCGATCCTCGCGGCGGCAATCAGTGGAATGAGATCTGTCGTTATATCGAATACCACCCGATCACGAGCCTCGTCAACCCGGGGGACCAGGCCACGGTGACGACCGCCGTCACCCTCGATCCTTCCTGGAACTGGTCCAATCTGTACGCCGCCGTCATCCTTGAGAACGCTTCCAATCCCAAGGAGATCTACCAGGCCAGCATGCTGCCGTCCAACGGGAACGACTACTCGTTCTCGGTGCCGGTCCAGCTTGCCTCCTGCCCTGCTGGGAGCGGAACGGTCACCTTCCCGGCTACGCTGTGGAACCTCCAGGGGGCCACAGACAACTACAACGTGGCTGTCGATCAGGCTTCCGGCTGGCCCACCGACTTCCAGGTCCAGGGCGACCCGAACTGGTACACGAGCCACACGGTGGCTCTGGCCGCGAATCAGTCCGTCCAGATCACGGTCCGCATGCAGACCGACGCCACCAAGCGCATCGGGACCGGCGACTTCAGCGCGCAGTCCGTCAACACCGGCCGGCTCCAGTCGGTGGCGTTGCGCCTCTTCAACGGCTCCCCCGCCATCCTTTTCGTGAACCAGGACGGCGACGGCTCCTACAACGGCGTGTCCTACGCCCAGGCCTACATCGACGGACTGAACCAGAACGGCTACCTCTTCGACCAGTGGGACGCGACCGCCAATCACGGCGGGTCGGGTCCCGGCTATGGCGATGAGGTCGGCTATGACGCCATCGTCTGGGAAACCGGATGGTTGACCGGCGGCCTGCTTTCCGCTTCGGAAACTGCCAGCCTGCAGGAGTACCTGGACGGCGGCGGCCGTCTCTTCCTCGACAGCATCGGCTATCTGAACAGCACCGGACCATCCGCTTTCACACAGAACTACCTCGGCATCTCCTCCTGGACCCTGGACACCGGGGCCCAGACGGAATCCGGGATCTCCGGCGATCCGATCACGAACGGAATGACCTTGCCCTTGTCCTGGCCGGTCCCGCAGGCCAACAAAGTGGACACGGTCGTCCCGGCCTCGACCGCCTCCACGATTCTGCAGAACGAGGTCGGCAACTCCAACGCGATCCGGAACGCCTACGGCACGAGCGCGCGGATCGTCTTCTCCACGGTCCCGCAGAGCGTCTACAGCTCCTCCGCGCCGAATCCGAACAACAACAAGACGCTCGTCGGAAACATCATGGCCTGGATCCTCACCACCAACATCGTGGGCGTCCCCGGCTCCTTGGCGGCCAACAACTCGATGCTCTTGGTCAACCCGAACCCGCTCCACCAGACCACGCAGCTCAGCTATCGGCTAACGCCGAAGGCGGCGACGAGTCCAGTGTCGCTGGTGCTCGTGGATCCGGCCGGCCGCACCGTGCGCACGCTGGCCAGCGGGCCGACGGTTCCGGGTCTCCGGACCATCACCTGGGACGGCAAGGACGAGTCCGGCCGGTTGGCTCCTGCCGGTATCTACTTCGCCCGGCTGAAGAGCGCGGACGGCGCTTCGACTTCGAAGCTCGTCGTGCTGCGATAACCGCTCCGACGACCGGTTGCGATCGGCGACGGGAGCGCGGCGCACACCGCGCTCCCGTTCGTTTTTCGCGCTCGCCGCCATCACGCGAGCGTCCCGATCCATGACGTCACGGGTCGTGAGGTGCGGAGCCTCCGCGCCGGCCTCTTGAAACCGGCCCACAGAGCCTGTCGTGGGACGGGCGCGACGATGCGGGCAGACCGGTCGCGGCCGGAATCTATCTGGCCCGGATCTCGGCCAGCCGAGGGCTCATGAGCGCGAGAATCGTCATCATCCGTTGATGTCGAACGATCCTCAGTCAAGGCTGAACACTCTGGCATCCAAACCGCTTGCGTCATCGGCGTCGCGCGCGCATAATAGTCGACAGGCGAAATCGGGTCGGGGAATCGGACACCCCGCGCCCCGGCCGACTCCCGTGCGTCCGTTCCCGCACCAGCATGGGAGTGAATCGGAGGGTCGATCCCGAGGATGCCGGCACGCATCCCGGAAACCGGGAAAGAGAGGTGCCGCCATGCGAGGAATCTCCGTTCTCGTCGTTCTCCTGGGAACCGTCTGCATCACCGGACCGGCGTCCGCCGCCACGAACCACGCGTCGGTCGTCGCCGGGCGCGGGCACGGGATCGTGGTCCCGGGCGCCCGCACCAATCCCTGTTCCGGCGTCTCGGAACTCTTGATGAACGCTGATGGCAGCTATGAAAACGGTTACATCTGGCGGTACGGGGGCCAGGTGGCTCCGTACTATGGCGCCTTCGCGGAAGGCTACAACGCGACTGGCACCGTTTGCGGCCAGCAGTGGGCGATCACGACCCTGACCGGCATGTATTCCGGCCAGAAGGTCGACGCCTACATCTGGAATTCCGACGGCACCAACCCGACCAGCGTCATCAACGTCGACTACGGCATGAGCGTTTCGACACCGGCGATCTGGCCGAGCGTCTCGCTGTCCGACGAGAACACCACGGACGAGGTGGTCGCCGGCAACTTCTTCGTGGGCTACTGGGGTGAGTGGCCGGGCGCGAGCGCCGGCTGGTTCGTCGGCGCTGACCTCGATGGCCCCGGCGGCATGCCCCGAACCAACATCGCCCCCGGCATCGGCTACCCGACGGGCTGGAACGACCCCTCCGTGGTCTGGGGTCCGACCCGGGCGCTGGGAATCGGAGTCTACTACGAAGTCGCGATGGACCCACCGGGCGCCTGTTGCTTCCCCGACGGAACCTGCACCGTCGTGCCCTTTTACCTGTGCTATGGCTCCGAATGGCTGGGACCCTTCACGAGCTGCTGGTCTTGTCCACAGCCGCTTCAGGGGGCCTGCTGCGGATCGGACGGCCAGTGTACCCTGACGACCCAGGCTCAGTGCAGAACCGGCGACTGGCGCGCCAACCTGCCGTGCGATCCCAATCCGTGTCCTCCGCTGCCGCTCGGCGCCTGCTGCGTCAACACCGCCTGCACCGTCACCCTCCAACCGCAATGCCAGGGTGCCTGGTTGGGCCCGAACACGATCTGCGATCCGAACCCGTGCCCCGGAGCGAACGGAAGCGGCGACCGGTGCATCCAGTACGCCGCCTATCCCCACTGGGTGGGCGGAGCGTCGTTGGCGCCGGCGGGCGACGTCGCGATCGCCGGCACGATCGCCTGTCTCACGACGGATTTTTACGGTCTCCAGGTCTTCGACGTCAGCCGGCCGGACAGTCCCCGTCTCGTTGGCGGAATGGGATCGGGGGCCACGGCTGTGACGGTCTCCGGCGGACTGGCCTACGTGACCGAATCCGCAGGCGGGCTGTTGTTGATCAGCATCGCGGATCCAACACAACCTAAGCTCGTCGGAAGCGTGAACGTCGGGAACGCGCTGGATGTGGCCGTGGGAGGGCTCTACGCCTGCGTCGCGACCGGTGGGGGCCTGGTGGTGGTGGATGTGCAGAACCCGGCCAGCCCGTACGTCACCGGAAGCGTGTCGACGGGCAACACGGCCGGCGTAGCTATCAGCGGATCCCGAGCCTTCGTTACCGGGGACTTCGGCTTCGACGTGATCGACGTCAGCAATCCCCGGTCTCCCCAGCTCATGGGGCAGCTAAGCACGGCGGCCGGAGTCCGGGTGGCGGTGGCGGACACGCTGGCCTACGTAGCCGCTGGCGCTTCCGGGCTTCTCGTGATCGACGTCGCGCACCCGGCCAATCCCACGATTCTGGGCTCCGTCGCGTGCGCGGCCGCCGACGTGGCCGTTTCCGGCGGAACTGTGTACGTCGCGGATTCCCCCGAGACCTCCGCCGGCGACATTCTCGCCCTCGACGTCTCGGATCCCCGGAGTCCCCGGATCCTCTGCAAGGTTGACCTGAACCTAGCGGGATCGGGCGTGGCCGTATCGGCCGGTCTGGCCTACGTTGCGGACCCTCTCGGCGGATTTGAGGTTTTGGACGTCTCGAGCCCGAGGAACCTGCCGGTGATGGCTCACCTCAATCTGCCCGGGGCCTGCGGAGGAGTGGCCTGCTCCGGCGCCGCCGCCTATTGCGCGGAACAGAGCGCCGGATTGCAGGTGATCGATCTTTCGGATCCCCAGAACCCTCGGATCGAAGGCAGCCTTCCGCTCCCGTCGGCCGCGGTGGATGTGGCCGTCTCGGGCTCGTATGCCTATGTCGCTGATTCCGACCAGGGACTCCAGGTCGTCGACGTTTCCAATCCCCACCGGCCCGATATCGCCGGCAGCGTCGCGATTCCCGGGACTGTCGCCCGTGTGGTCGTTGCGGGAGTCCACGCCTATCTGATAGGGGACCAGTCCGGGCTGGAAGTGATCGACGTCACGGATCCCCAGCACCCTCGGATCACGGGCGCCGTCTCTTCGCTTCCGTCGCCGTACGACGTCGCCGTATCGGGTTCCTATGCCTACGTCGCGGATTCCAAGGTCGGTCTGGCCGTCGTCGACGTCACGGATCCGGTTGACCCCAGGGTCGTCGACCAATTCAGCCTGCCGGGACAGGGCACCAGCGTGGGAATAGCGGGATCCCTGGCGTACGTCGTCACGACCTACCCCGCGGGCCTGCTGGTGGTCGACATCTCGAATCCGCTGAACCCGCAGATCATCGGGGTGCTGACGTACCCCTGGAACTGCTGTGCGCCGGGAGGGATCACCCTGGCCGGAACCCACGCCTACTTCGAAGCACCCGGTATCGGACTGCAAGTGGTGGACGTCAGGAACTCCTGGGATCCCCGCATCGTCGGATGCGCCGGCCCCACGTGCGGCGGCGTCGCGCTTTCCGGCAAGCTGGTCTGCGCCCTGGACAACACGGGGCTCCTGATCCTGCCCTCGGAGTGCGAGGCGCCGGCCGGGGTCTCCGCTAGCCCTCTCGCCTCGGCTTTGGGCCTCAACGTCCACCCGAATCCGGCTCCGGGCGCGGCAGTGCTCCGTTTCGCGCTGGCCGCCGACGACCGCGTGAGCGCCACGATCCATGACGTCGCGGGTCGTCTGGTGCGAACCCTGAGCGCCGGGGTCTTGCCCGCGGGCCCGCAAAGCCTGTCCTGGGACGGACGGGACGATGCGGGAAGGCTGGTCGCAGCCGGAATCTATCTGGCCCGGGTTTCGACCAGCCGGGGGCTCATGAGCGCGAGAGTCGTCATTCTGCGTTGATGTCACAGCCGCGGAAGAAGCGCCGCGAGCAGTCCGGCCAGGCGCCCGCCGGCTTGATCCGCCTGCCGCAGGACGTCGTCGTGTGAAAGCAGGCCTTTCGAGACGCCCGTGGCGTAGTTGGTGACGAGCGAAAAGAGCAGGCAGCGCATCCCCAGCTCGCGCGCGGCCACCGCTTCGGGAACGGTCGACATGGAGGCGACGGTCCCGCCGATCGCGCGCCAGGCCGCGGCCTCCGCTGCGGTTTCGTAGCTCGGCCCCTGGCATCCGACGAGGACACCGGTCCGGAGAGGAATCCGCTTTTGCCGAGCGACGGTCTTTGCCAGACGAGTCAGCGCCGGATCGGCCAACGGCGGGCGCGCCCGCCACACGCCCGACGGCGACGCCGGCCGGGCCAACGGGCGGAAAAAGAGGCTGATGGCATCGGAGCAGAGAACCAGGTCTCCGGGACCGGCGGCGGCGGGATCACACGACCCGGCCGCGTTGGTCAGGATCAGGATCCGGACTCCGAGGGCGTGAAGAAGGCGCACGGGTCGAGTGGTCTCCTCGGCCGAGTACCCTTCATAGAGATGCACGCGGCCCTGTACAACCCAGATCTCGCGCCCGGCCAGCGGTCCGAAAAGCAGCCGCCCGGCGTGACCAGGCACCGTGCTCTCG
Organism: Candidatus Eiseniibacteriota bacterium; assembly: GCA_963833505.1. Lineage (GTDB taxonomy): Bacteria > Eisenbacteria > RBG-16-71-46 > CAIMUX01 > CAIMUX01 > CAWHYG01. Next base: position 858,768 of record CAWHYG010000007.1, read on the forward strand.
GGATACCCCGGGATCGTTCCGGACGGCCACTCCATCGGATCTTCGAGAGCTTCGGCCACGCGGCCCAGACCGCTGCCGAGAACCACGGCGATCGCGCCGGAACGGCCGCCCAACGCAGCCCGGAGTGCGTCGATCACCGACGGCGGAGGCCACGGCCACGTGCGTTCATCATCGCCCATCTTCTCGTTCATAGGGAAATCCGAGCGCCCTGGGCGGCGTCGATCGTCCCACCCAGCCGGCCAGGGCGAGGAGCGTCACGACGTAAGGCAACATTCTGGAGAAACTGCGTGGGAACGATGGACGAAGGGACGCGGATCTGGAGCGCTTCCGCGGCGCCGAACAGCAGGCAGGCGAGCGCGCCGGCGCCGGGCCGCCAGTTGCCCACGATCATGGCCGCGAGCGCGATGTAGCCCCGGCCCGCCGACATGCCGTCGGTGAAGTTGTGCTGGTCCAGGGCCAGCCAGGCGCCCGCCAGGCCGCCGAAGGCGCCGGAGAGCAAGACTCCGATCGTGCGGGTCCGCGTGACCGAGAGGCCGGCGCCGTCGAGGGCCCGAGGGCCGTCGCCGGCGGCGCGCAAGGAAAGCCCGAAGCCCGTGCCCATGAGAAGGGTCTGCGCCAGGAGAACCAGGGCCACCGCCAACAGAAAGAGCGGCTGCCGGATGAGATCACCGATCGGTCCGAGTCGCTCGAGGCCGGAAATCGGCAGAAAGGGAATCGAGTCGATCCGGGGCGAGTTGCTGGCGCTGTGATAGAACACGCGCAAGAGGCCCCGGGTGGCGCCGAGCGCCAGCAGATTCAGCGCGAGTCCCGAAAGGATCTGGTCGGCTCGCGCTCCGACCGTGACCAGCGCGTGGATCGCGGCCAGAAGCACTCCGGCGCCGACTCCGGCTGCGACGCCGATCCAGGGATGGCCGGTCGCGATCGTGCCCACCGCGGCCCCGAACGCTCCCGTCAGCAGGATGCCCTCAAGGGCGATGTTGACCACGCCGCCCCGTTCGGAGAACGAGCCTCCGGTCGCCGCCAACCCGTAGGGCACGGTGATCCGAAAGACCTGGGCGATGAACCCGGGAACCATCTCGATCATCAAGCCTCCTCTTCAGCCACGGCCGACGCCGGAATTGGTCCGGCGGGCTCCCAGCGGCGCGCGAAGAGCGACGCGAACCAGCGGTCGAAAACGATGAAGAGGAGAAGGATCACGGCCTGCACCACGTCGAGCAGCTCGCGGGGCGCGATCCGGTTCACGACCAGTCCTCCGTAGGAGAGCATTCCGAAGAAGAGCGCCGAAGGAATAATCGCGAGCGGGCGGTTCCGCGCCAGGAGGGCGACGGCGATCCCGGTGAATCCGGCGCCGCCGGAGAATCCCTCTTCGAAGTAGCGCTTGTATCCCAGCACGAAACTCGACCCGGCCAGGCCCGCCACGGCGCCGGAGAGCGTCATGACCAGGAGCGTGAGCCTCCCGACCGGCAGCCCGGCATAGCGGGCCTGGGCCGGCCCTTCTCCCATGACCTTGAGCGAGAACCCGAACGGCGTTCCGTCCAGCACGAGCTGGAGAAGAATCGCCGCCGCGATCGCCGCCAAGAGGGCGCCGTTGAGCGGGCTCCCCCGAAGCCACGAGAACCAGTCGGAAAAGCGCGGGATCACCGAGCCGGCGGCGATGTCCGGGGTCCGGACGGTCTCCGGCAGCGCGAAACGGCGCGCGAGGAGATAGTTCACGAGGGCGAAGGCGATGAAGTTCAACATCAGGGTCGTGATCACCTCGCTGCCGCCCGTTCTGGCCTTGAGGAGGCCCGGCAGAAAGGCCCAAAGGCCTCCGGCGACCGCTCCGGCCAGAAGCGCGAGGATCACGCCGAAAGGAAACGGCAGGGCCGGACCGGCGAATCCGGTCCAGGCCATGGCGAAGGCACCGACCACCATCTGCCCTTCGGCCCCGATGTTGAACAGGCGCGCCCGGAAGCCCAGCGCCACGGCGAGGCCGGTGAAGATGAGCGGCGTCGCCTTGAACAGGACCTGGCTCCATCCGTAGACCGAGCCGAGCGTGCCCTGGAAGAGGACCGAGAAGAACTCCCAGGGAGACGCTCCCAGCAGCCGCACGGCGACTCCGGCCAGGAGCAGTCCCGCTCCCACCGAAAGAACGACCGGACCCGTGGCCCGCCCGAGCGCGAGAACGAGCGGCCCCTGGCCTTCTCTTCGCGCCGCCATTTCAAGCCTCCAGTCCCAGAAGCGCGCGATGCAGCTTCTGCGCGTCCAGATCGGACCGTGTCGCCTGATAGGCGGCTCGCCCCCGGTAGAGGATCAGGACCCGATCGGAGAGCGCGCGCAGCTCGGTCAGATCCGCGGTCACGAGCAGGATGGCCGTGCCGCGCGCCCGTTCTTCAAGCAGCCGCTCGTGCAGGAACTGCGTGGCAAGGAGGTCGACGCCGCGGGTCGGGTGAACCGCGATCAGAAGCGGCGGCCGGCGGAGCAGCTCGCGCCCGGCGATGAACCGCTGCTGGTTTCCGCCGGAAAGCGCCCGCGCGGGCAGATCGAGCTGCGAGGGCTTGACGCCGAAGGTGTCGATGATCCGGGCGGCGGCGGCCCGCATCTCCTTCCGATCGAGGCGGAGCCCGCGGCGAAACGGAGGGCTGTCGTGCAGGCCCAGGACCGCGTTTTCCGAGAGGCTCTCGTCCGGCAGCAAGCCCTCGCGCGCGCGATCGGCCGGTATCAAACCGATCCGGCGGCGGAAGGCGCGAACGCCGAGCGGCGTGACCGCCTTCCGGAGGAACCGGATCTCGCCCGCTTCCCTCGGAATCTGTCCGAGCAGAGCGCCAACCAGCTCCTTCTGTCCGTTGCCCTCGACGCCGCCGATGCCGAAGATCTCTCCCTCGCGCACGGTGAAGGAGATGCGCTCAAGCGCCGATGCCGTGTGTCCGGCAGAAAGGTCCTTCACCTCCAGCACCGGCTCTCCCGGGATTCTCGCCGGAAACGCGATCTCCTCAGGCGCCTCGCCCCCGATGATCAGAGGGACCAGGGCGGACGCTTCGATCCCGTGCCCCGAGAGAGTGCCGGTGATGCGTCCGGCCCTGAGCGCGGTGACGCGGTCGGCCAGGGCGATGACTTCGGGAAGCTTGTGGCTCACGAAGATGACGGCGCGCCCTTCGCGGGAGAGGGTCCGGAGGACGCCGAAGAGCGCCTCGACCTCGGAGGGGGCGAGAACGGCGGTCGGCTCATCGAGAATCAGCACCTTCGATTCCCGGTGGAGGAGCTTCAGGATCTCGATCCGCTCCTGCTCGCCGACCGAAAGGTCCTCGACCGGCACCTCCAGATTGGTTTTCAGCCCGTATCGTTTCATCAGGTCGCGGACGCTGCGCGAAGCCCGCCGCGACAGGCGTGCCAGCGCCCGATGGCCGCGGGCGCCCAGGAGGATGTTCTCCATGCCGGTGAGCGTCGGCACGAGATTGAAATGCTGCGCGCAGAGCCCGATCCCGAGACCCAGGGAGTAGGCGGGCACGCCCGGCTGAAGAGGCGTGCCGAAGACCATCACGCGCCCGCTGTCGGGTCGGAGAAACCCCGCCAGGATCGCCATCAGGGTGCTCTTGCCCGCTCCGTTCTCTCCGACCACGGCGTGGATCTCGCCGGGAAAAACGGGAAACGTGATCCGATCGCAGGCCAGGATCGGCCCGAAGCGACGGGTGACCGAGATGAACTCGACCGCCGGATTCAACCGACCTCACCCACCGAGGCCGCCTGGGACCGTTGGGACCGGCCGGCCCCACGCCCTGAGACGGCCCGGGACCGCCGCGCCCGACCGGCCTCGCACCACGGGACGGCCCGAGACCACGGGACCGGGCCAGGCGCATGGAACGGGACGATTCGAAACCGCCGGATCCAACCGACCCCGGTGGACGCAACGGCGCGAGACCGCCGGCTCCGTTCAAGATCGCTCAACGGGACGGCACCTGGATCTGCCCGCTGATGATCTGGCGCCGGAGCGCTTCCACCTGGCCGTGGATCTCCGGAGTGATCCAGCGTTGATTGCGCTGGTTGTACACGTAGTCCAGGCCTCCCTCCTTCAAACCGAGGCTCAGGATCCCGGATCGAAACCGGCCCTGGCGCGCCTGGTCGATCGCGTCGTATACGGCCACATCGACCTTCTTGATCATGCTGGTCAGCACGAAGCCGGGCGCGACGTCCTCCTGATCCGCGTCCACTCCGATGCCGAGCTTCTTCCGCTCGCGCACCGCCTCGAAGACCCCCAGGCCGGTCGAGCCGGAGGCGTGGAAGATGATGTCGGCGCCGCCGTCGATCTGGGACAAGGCCAGCTCCTTGCCCTTGGCGGGATTCTTGAACGCCTCGCCGGTCACGCCGGCGTAGTTCACCAGCACTTTGCCGTCCGGACGAGTGGCGGCGAAACCGGCCCGATAGCCGGCCTCGAACTTGTGGATGAGGGGAATGTCCATGCCCCCGACCATGCCGACGATGCCGGTCTTCGTCACGAGCCCGGCGATGGCGCCGACGAGATAGGCTCCCTCCTCCTCGCGGAACTTGATCCCGAGGAGATTCGGCGGGACGGAATCCCCTTCGCTCCAGGTGTAGTCGATGCAGCCGAAGAGCTTCTTCGGGAACTCCCGGGCCACCGCCTTGATGTCGTCGGAGAAGAGAAAGCCGATCCCGAGGATCAGGCTGTCGGGATTCATGGCGAACTGGCGGAGCGCGGTCTGGCGGTCGGAAGCCTCGGTTGGCTCGACGTACTCGAACTGGATCCCGAGCTGGTCACGCGCACGCACGAGGCCGGTGTAGGCGGCGTCGTTGAAGGACTTGTCGCCCAGGCCGCCCACGTCGAAGACGAGGCCGACGGGATAGCCGCCGCCCGCCTTCTTCTTCGCTCTTCCGCAGCCCGGGACGAGGAGCGAAGCGCCGAGCAGGATCACCAGCGCCGCGACCCAGGGCAGCCGTCGCCGCCGCGCGCCGGATCGCGGGCGGACCAACGGGATCCGTTCGCGCTCAGGCCCCATCAGAACCAATGGAACCACCGCGGCGAGAGTCATCGCCGGTCTTGCCGTCCTCCACCCTACGCATCGCCGTCATCACCGCTCCCCGGGGTCATGCTCGCCGGCAGCCTCGACGCCGCCGGCGACGTCGTCCTCGGCTCCGGCCCTGTCGCCTCCGGCGTCTTCCTCGTCCGCGCCGGTCCACTTCTCCATCAACACCGAAGCGATCTTGGTCTTGAACAGATCGATCGCCACGCGGTTGTGTCCGCCTTCAGGAAGGATGACATCGGCGAAGCGTTTGCTCGGCTCCACGAACTGCAGGTGCATCGGCCGCACGAAGTCCTCGTACTGACGCAGCACCGAAGAGACCGTGCGTCCCCGCTCCTCCACGTCCCGGCGCAACCTGCGGAGAAGCCGGATGTCCGAATCGGTTTCCACGTAGACCTTGATGTCCATGATCTCGCGCAGCGCGGGATCGGCCAGGATGAGGATGCCCTCGAGGACGATGACGGGCGCGCCGCCGACGCGATGGGTCTCAGGAAGCCGCCGGTGGGTCGCGAAATCGTAGATCGGCTCCTCGACGTATCCACCCTCCAGCAGGGTCGTGAGATGCGCGAGAAGAAGCTCCGAGTCGAAAGCGTCCGGATGGTCGAAATTGCGGGCGTTCCGCGCTTTCTCGTCGAGGTGGCGGAGGTCCCGATAGTAGGAATCCTGCTTGACGATGAGGACGCGCGCCGTTCCCAGCGCCTGGTGGATGCGCTCCGCCACCAGAGTCTTGCCGGAAGCCGACCCTCCCGCGATCCCGATCAGGATGCCTCTGGGCATGCCTTCCCCGCTGCTCTGGCCCCGATTCCCGCACCGCCTCGACCGGCGGTACCCACCGCGCGCTCATCCCGGTCCACGGAGTCGACCACGCCGACGATGACGGAACGGATCGGTCCCCGAGGCCGCCCCAGAACCTGAGCCGCTCCGTTGCCCTCCTCCATCACGAGGACCAGGTCGCCCGGGCCGGCATCCACCGTGTCGACCGCCAGGACGCGCCCGCCGTCCCGTTCCACCCAGAGCAGCCGCGTTCCCTTGAGCGCTTCATGCTTCAGGGTGGCCGTGAGATTGCCCCGTACCCGTCCGACGAACATCGCCGCCCCGGTCAGCCTGCGGCCGGACCGGCCCCGGATTCCGCTTCGTTCAGGCAGGCCACGTACGGAAGTCCGCGGTATTGCTCGTTGAGGTCGAGGCCGTATCCGACGACGTAGGCGTCGGGACAATGGAACCCCACGTAGTCGAGGTAGATTCCGAGGGTTCTCCGGTCCCTTTTGTCGAGGAGCGCCGCGATGGAAAGCGACCGGGGGCTCCGCACCGAGAGGATGCGGCGGATGTAGTCGAGGGTGAGCCCGGAATCGACGATGTCCTCGACCACGAGGACGTCCCGATCGGTCACGTCCAGATCGAGATCCTTGAGCAGGCGGACCGTGCCGGTGGATGCGGTTCCGTCCCCGTAGCTGGAGATGGAGATGAAATCGATCTCGACGTCGCAGGTGATGGCGCGGACCAGATCGGAGAGGAAGACGACGGCGCCTTTCAGGATTCCGATCAGGATGGGAGCGCGGCCGAGATAGTCCCGGGAGATTTCTTCCCCCATCTCGGAGACCCGCCGGGCGATCGCCTCCTGGGTGATCAGGACTTGCGTGGTGCGCCTCCCTTTTGACGGAACCGGCCGGGCGGTCGGCCGGATTGGAGCCCGGCTGAGATTAACCGGGGCGCCTTCTCGGGAGTCAAGCAACATAATCCGCGCCGCGACCTTCAGTCCACTTCTCCCTGGCGGAACCATTGCCGGCGCACACGGTCGAAGTAGACCCAGAGCCACCGTCCGGCCGCCGTCCGGATGAAGTAGTACCGGCGATGAACGGGGTGCCGCCACCATCCTCCCGAGATCACATAGGGGCCGGCCAGATCCAGCTCCGCGTTTTCGGGGATTCCCGCGAGACGCCGGAGAGCCGCCGTACGCGCGGATTCACCTCCCGGAACCAACGCGAGCGGGAAGCGGGCGCGCGTCACGGCCGAAGCTTGCCCCGATTGGGAAGCGCGAACTGAAGTCCCATCGCCCCGGCTTCGATCTTCCCGGATCACGGAGGCCGACTCCGGCTCCGGATGGAGGCGGATCCGCCGCACCAGAGGCGGCACCCGCACGTGTCTCGGGCGCGCGTCGGACAGGAGGGAGACCGGCTCCCACACGAAACGCGCCTCCGGAAGATGGGCCTCCTGCAGCCGCACCCGCGCCACGGCTCCATCGCCGAACCGGGCCCGCACGCGCGCCAGAGCGCGCGCTCCCGCCGCCCGATCCCGATGCGGAGCCGCCTGGAAAAGCCGTCCCTGCTCCCGATCCATCGGCAAGCCCTGAACCTCGAGCTCCAGATCGACGACGCCCGAAGGAAGCGTCACGGCCTCGAGCCGCAGGCGCACGAGATCGCCGATCTGCGCCGGATCGAGAGTCGGCCGGGCCGGACGGATTCGTTCGATTCGGTCCCGGCTGTCGGCCGGGATGTCGAACGCCTGAGCGCCGAACGAATCGCGCGACCTTGGATGCTCCGAAGCGCTCGACCGCTCCCGCGGCTCCGGTGCCTTCGAGACGTTCGTCGGCCCCCGGTCGAGCCTCATGCGCAAGGTCAGCTCCGAAAGCTCCCGGCCGCGCGCGGACAGCGCCTCCAGCAGATCGTGCAGCTCTCTCTGGACCAGGGCGAGAAGACGGCCGGTGTCGTTCTCCGGATGGTCGAGGATCACCCTCCGAACCAGCGGCTCGTCCGGAATCTCCGGACGCAGCGAAGGAGAGAGATCGCCGCGCGCGGACAGGTAGAGCCGCCGCGCTTCGGCCCCGAAACGGCGCAGGATCCCGCCCGCGGGAAGATCCAGGAAACCGCCCAGCGTGTCGATGCCGAGCCGGGCCAGCGCGTCCCGGACCTCGGGATCGATCCCGAGTCGATCGATCGCGATCCGCCGGATCGCCCTTGCTTCCTCGGCAGGCTCGGCGAAGACGGCGATGCCGCCGTCCGCCGGCGCGGCCTTCGATCGTGGAACCGCGCGCCGCCGCCGGCGCGGCCTTCGATGGGAACCGCACCCTGCGGCTGTCCAGACGGCGGCGGCCCGGGCCGCGGCGTAGACGCCGAAACGGGAAAAGCCGACGGCGAGGGAGGCCTCCAATCCGAGCTGCGCCAGATCGGCGCGGATCAAGGCGGCCCAGCGGCGAAGCGACGGATGCAGCAGCCCCAGCCCCTCGGTCCCGAGCCAGAAGATTCCGGGTTCGGCTTCCGAAGGCTCGACCTCCGGAGTGTAGAAACGGAGCCGTTCGGCCACCGCCGATGTCTCCGCGGCGATCTCCGACGGCGGGACCACGGCCGCCCGCAGCTCACGCGACAGCGACAGACCGGCGGCATAGCGCATTCCGGGAAGGATGCCGGAACGCCGCGCCTCCTCGTTCACCCACCGGAGCGTGCCTTGCGGCTTGTCCTCATCCACCACGGCGGCGGGATGGGATCTCCAGTCCGGATGCTGCCGGAGAAGAAGCTGCAGCGGAAAAGCCGGCAGGTCAGCACAAGCCATCAGGGCCACGGAGAACCTCCGGCAGGTCAGCGCAAGCCATCGGACGCTTCCAACAGGTCAGCTCAAGCCATCAGGGCCACGGAGAACCTCCCGTTGGCTCCATCCCGGACCGTGGCGCTTGTCCTTGACCGCCAGGATCTCGAGGGAGTACCGGTGCGGCGCAATCCTCTGAATGGATCCTCGGGCTCGCAAGGAGACCAGCGACCCCAGGCCGGAATCCGCTTCTTCTTCCGCGCCGCCGGCTGCCACCCGGGTCAGGCAGAGCAGAGCGGCTTCATGCCTCCGGCAGAGGGCCGCCAATCGCATGAGCGCAGCGGAGGGCAGCGACGGGTTTCGGCCGACGCCTCCGGCGCGCCTTTCCGGCTCAATCCCCCGTGGCGGAACTCCCGGGTCTTCCGCGAGATCGAGCAGCACAAATCCGAACGAGCCTGATCGCAGAAGCAGCTCGGCCGCGGCGGCGCCGTCAAGGGCGGAAGCGAGGCGCAGGATCACGAGCGTCTCGAGATCCACGCCGAAATCGTGCAGATCCGGCGGATACGCCATGGAATCGCCGGTCGCAACGTATGCCGCGGGTTCGCCGCGCTCCTGAGCCTCCCGGAGGACCCACGCGGCCAGCGTGAAGCCGGCTCCGGCCGGGGAAACGCGCACCTCCGTGATCCGCCCGGCGAGCGTCTCGAAACGCCAGGCGGGCGCGGGCTTCGGCTCGAGCTGTGGAAGCGGCTCCCGGGCCTCTGCCGCCATCGTCGCCTTGGTCAGAGCAACAGATTCCATGACGCCAGTTACACCTCCAGGGAGCTTTGTCTTCCCGGCCTGCGACCACTCGCGGCCTCCAGATCCGCCGGCTCCGCAGCCGGATCGGAGACGCGGATCCGGAACCCGATCCGCGCCTGGCGATCGGGTCCGGGAGACGGCCTCAACGTTCGGCTCGACATCCCAAGGATACCATACATTCGTTCGTCTGTCAATCTGAACAGGATAATTGTTTGCCGCGTCGACAATTCTCACTTACGATGAGATCGGCGTGAGCAAAGGCCCAGACCGTCTTTGCCCGCCGATCCCCTCTCGAGCATCAATCGGAATCCTCCAGCGCCTTCCGCAAACGCTTGGAGGCCACATAATCCAGGAGGTCCAGGGTCATGCAGTACCGATCCATCTCCGGTTGGAGACGGGTGTTTCTTTGCTCGGCGGTCGCGGTTCTCGGCTTTCTTTCGGCGCTCTCGACGATTTCTCAGGCGAACGAGCCCTGGAGCCAGGCCAAGGAGGTCGCGCAGTGGCGGGCGACCATCCAGGCGAACGGCCTCCACTGGGAAGCCGGGCCGACTCCGGTCAATGCCATTCCACCCGAGCAACGTTCCGGCTACCTCGGTCTGGCTCCCATCTCGGACGAGGAGTTCCGATCCAGGGCGACCGCCACCCTCGAGACGCTGCCCCAAGCCTGCATGCGGTCCACCAGTAACGATTCGGTTCCCTGCACCGAGACCAAGTGCACGGACCCGGCGGCGATCCAGGGCTACACCACCGTGCAGGACGGCGAGACCTACCTGAAGAACGCCGTCATGACCGCCCCCATCGCGGTCGCAATCTACGCCAGCGCAGGCATGTTCAGCTACAAGTCCGGCTGCTATTCCGGAGCCAACGGCCCAACCAACCACGTGGTTCTCCTCTGCGGCTGGGACGACAACGCCTACGGAACCGGCCAGGGCGCCTGGCTCATCAAGAACAGCTGGGGAACAGGCTGGGGGCAGAACGGATACGGATGGATCGCCTACGGCACCTGCTCCATCGGATACAAAGCCGCCCTCATCAACGACACGCCGGCGGGAGTGTCCGCGCCCACACGGAAAGAGAGGGTCAGCCTGGTCTCATCGCCGAACCCGTTCCAGCACCTGACGAGCGTGGCGCTCACGCTGCCGTCGGCCGGCCTGGCCCAGGTCCAGGTCTTCGATTCCGCGGGTCGGCTCGTCCGCACGATCCACGATGGATTCCTGTCTCCTGGACGGTATCAGATCGTCTGGACGGGCACCGACGCATCCGGGCAACCGGTCCCGGCGGGCACCTATTTCTGTCGCGCGCAAGCGGACGGTCAGACGGCGAGCGCCCGTCTCGTCCGGATGCCTTAGGGTCCCCGGCTGGTCCGCCTCAGGACCGAAGGAAATGAACGGCTCCGCCGCGCTGCTCTCGGGCAGCGCGAATCGAGCCCGGATTCGCGTCTCGAGCGGCGGGGATGCTCGGCGAGTGCATCCCCGCGTCCTCCTGTCGGCTTCACGAAAATGAGGTGGCCTATGAGGTCCCATCCTGCGCTTTGGATTCCGATCGTCCTCTGGGGTTCTCTCGCCCAGGCCACGACCTACGTCGTGAAGAGCGACGGCAAGGGCGACTTCCCCAACATTCAGGCCGCGATCAACGCCGCGGCATCCGGCGACACCGTGGCCTTGACCGATGGCGTGTTCACCGGTGACGGCAACCGGGACATTTCGTTCCTCGGGAAAGCCATGGTGCTCCGCTCGCTCAGCGGCAATCCCGTGGGCTGCAGAATTTCCGCGCCGCAACCCACCGACCGAGCAACTGTTTGCCGCATCGACAATTCTCCTCTATAATGAAATCGGCGTGGTCAAAGGCCCCAATGTCTCTGCCCGCCGGTCCCCTCACGAACAATCAACAGGACCCTCCAGCGCCCTCCGCAAAACGCTTGGAGGCCACAATCCAGGAGGTCCAGGAGTCATGCAGCACCGGTCCATCTCCGGTTGGAGACGGGTATTTCTTTGCTCGGCGGTCGCGGTTCTCGGGTTCCTTTCAGCGCTCTCGACGGCCTCCCAGGCGGATGAATCCTGGAGCCAGGCCAAGGAGGTTGCCCAGTGGCAGGCGACCATCCAGGCGAACGGCCTTCACTGGCAAGCCGGGCCGACTCCGGTGAATGCCATTGCACCGGAGCAACGTTCCGGCTACCTCGGTTTGATTCCCATCTCGGACGAGGAGTTCCGATCCAAGGCGACCGCCGTCCTCGAGACCCTGCCGGAAATGGATCTCCCCTCCTCCTGGGACTGGCGCGCACTGGGCGGCACGACTCCGGCGAAGGACCAGGGCGGTTGCGGATCGTGCTGGGATTTCGCGGCGACCGGCGCGCTCGAATCCATCTACAAGATCACGAACAAGACCCAGCAGCTCTTCTCCGAGCAGCAGGTCCTTTCCTGCAACGACGCCGGCCAGGGATGCGGCGGCGGCAACTCCACGACGGCCTACAGCCTCTGGACCGGATTCGGCGCGGTGCCCCAGGCCTGCATGCCCTACACCGGCGGCGACTCGGCTCCCTGCGTCGAGGGGCAGTGCACGGTCCCGGCGCGGATCCAGGGCTACACCTACGTGAAGTACAGCGAGACCTCCCTGAAGACCGCGATCATGACCGCCCCCATCGCGGTCGCGATCTACGCCAGCGGAGGCATGTTCAGCTACAGGTCCGGCTGCTATTCCGGACCCAACGGCCCCACCAACCACATGATTCTGCTCTGCGGCTGGGACGACAACGCCTGCGGAACCGGTCAGGGCGCCTGGCTCATCAAGAACAGCTGGGGAACGGGCTGGGGACAGAGCGGGTTCGGATGGATCACCTACGGCACCTGCTCCATCGGATACGAAGCCGCTCTGATCAACTACACGCCGCCGCCGGTCACGGCGATCGGCTATGCCTCCCATCAGGTCCTGGACGGCGGCAACGGAGCGCTCGATCCCGGCGAGACCGTGCCGGTTTCGATCACTGTGACCAACTTCGGCGCCGGCAATGCCACCGGAGTCTCCGGCATCCTGCGCTCCCTGACTCCGGGCGTCACCGTGCCGGACAGCACGGCCAGCTTCCCCAACCTGGCGAGCTGGGCCACCGGCACGTCGATCGCGCCACATTTCACCGTGCAGGTGGGCCCGCAGGTGGCGGCCGGAGCCCCGATCGAGTTCCAGCTCGAGATGCACTCGAACCAGACGATGTCCTACGTCACGACCTTCTACGACTGGGTCTCCCCGGTCACGGTGGTCTACCAGAACGACTTCGAAACCGGAATCGACGGCTGGAGCCATGCGGCCAGCCAGGGCACCGACGACTGGCGCTGGGGAACACTCGGAACCCTGTCGGGACAGATCGATCCGATGCTCGCCGCCTCCGGCACCAAGGTCATCGGGAACGATCTGAACGAGACGGGAGGCAATTGGGACGGGCTCTACCCGAACAGCAACAGCGAGTATCTGCTCTCCCCCGTCATCGACTGCTCCGGGCACACCGGCGTGCAACTCCAGTTCAAGAGGTGGCTCACCTGCGAGCGTGGCTACGGAGATGTGGCGCGGATCCTCGTCAACGGCACCGAGATCTGGAGAAACGACAAGGCGACGAACCAGATCGACGGCGCCTGGACGCCGGCGGTGTACGACATCCACACCCTGGCCGACAACAATCCTTCGGTGCAGATCCGCTTCGAGCTGAACACCGACGACAACTTCACGATGGGTGGCTGGAACATCGACGATTTCCGGCTGATCTCGACCGACGTCAACCCCGCGGGAGTGTCCGGGCCCGCACCGGCGGAGAGGGTCAGCCTGGTTTCATCGCCGAACCCGTTCCAGCGCCTGACGAGCGTGGCGCTCACGCTGCCGGCGGCCGGCCTGGCCCGGGTCCAGGTCTTCGACTCGGCGGGCCGGCTCGTCCGCACGATCCACGACGGATTCCTGGCTCCGGGACGGCATCAGATCGACTGGACGGGCACCGACGCGTCCGGGCAGCCGGTCCCCGCGGGGACGTACTTCTGCCGCGCGCAGGCGGACGGCCAGGCGGCGAACGTACGGCTCGTGCGGATGCCGTAAGCACGGGGGCCGGGGATCACAATCCGGTTTTCCGTCCCGTGCGACCACGACGCCGGCGTAGACGATGCGCTCGGTCGACGGGCAGGCGAGGGCAACGCGGCCCTGACCGGCGGATTCGTCGCCGCGGCAGGGTGATCCGGCGCGGCTGATCCGCGCCGGGATCAGAACGAGAGGAACGGCTCCGGCCCATCGCCTCCGGGCAACGCCAGCTCGCACACCACGACCGGGTTCTGCAGGCCGAGCCGCTCGAGGACGCGCGGATGCACCTCGCCGAGCATCCCCGCCGGCACCCGCGCTCCGCCTGTCGGGGTCGCGCCGTGCGGCCCCGCCAGCGCTGGACTGCGACCTGCCGGGATCGCGCCGTTCCCGGATTCACCGGCTGCGCGCGGTGGTAGAATCCACGCTCCGCGGCCTTCCAGAGCGAAACCGCTCTCGAAGGCCTCGAGCGAGAGCGGCCAGCCGAACTCCCGCACGACCGCTTCGGCCATGGCTCTCAGCTCCGCGAATCCGATCCGCGGCGAGATCACGGCGAACGCCAGAATGGCGCCGGTCCCGCGCGCCCGTTTCCGCCTCGGGATCGACGAAGGTCACGTTGCCGATCTCGAAGATTCCCTGAGGCAGCGGATTGTGCCGGTTGCGCGCCAGCGTGGCGAGCAGGCCGGGCATGAGGCTGGTGCGGATCTGCGTCTGCTCCAGGCTGATCGGATTCTCGAGGAGCACGGTCGCGGGGTGCGGCTCCCGATCGAGGATCCGGTCGGACTGATCCTCCGAAGTCAGAAGCAGGCTCATGACCTCGATCAGACCCAGCCCGATCAGGACGTCGCGCGCCCGTTCGGATCTTCGTTCCAGCTCGGATTCCCGCCCGAGCGTGAGCGTCGGCACCAGCGTCCGCGGCACGTTTCCGTAGCCGTAGGCGATGGCCGCGTCCTCCACCAGGTCCCGTTCGTGCAGGATGTCGTTCCGCCAGGCGGGCACGAACACGGGCAGGCGCCCCTCGGTCTCGGCGCCGACTCCATGCCGCATCCGGAGCATCAGAGTGCACAGCTCATCGGCGCTTTGCCGGAAGCCGAGAAACTGGGACGTGCTCTCGACGCCGATCGAAGCGCTCTGGGGGGTAAGGTCGGGCGTCGTTTCGATTCCGGCCGCCACACGAAGCGTTTCCGGCCCCTCTTCAATCCCGCCCGTGCTTCGACCCGATTCCGCGCCGAGCCCGCCGGTGCGTTCCGCGCCCGGCCCGGCGATGCGCGTCGCGCCGCGCGCCCGGCTCGCAGCGGTGTTCTCGTTGCCGGTGCCACTCTCCAGCTCGACCGCTTGGAGCCGCAGCGAAGGGTCCATCTCGAGCAGCGAGGTCACGAGGATGTTGAGCGTGCGGTGGACGACCCTTCGGACTGTTCCGGTCACGTCGATGAAGAAGCGCCGGCTGTCCAGCCGGACCTTGGTCTCCTCGCTGTTGATGATCGGAGGCATCGACAGCACGCGGCCCCCCGCGGTGCGGAGAATCGGATAGCGATCGAACCCCGCAAGCAGATGGGCATAGGCGACCCCCTTCGGATGTCCTTCGAGGATCTGCCGGAGCGTGCGCCGGGCGGACGCGCCGGTCTCCCGGGATCCGAGCGGCACAAACGAGTAGCGGTCTGGATCCTCGGTCGTGTATTCCAAGTCCGCCGTTCGTATTACGGCGCCAAATCCATGTGGATTCTCGAAGGATCCGGAGCCAGCAAATGCGTCCCGCGCCGATCCGGTGCCGGCTCCGGATGCGTCCCGCGTCGGTCCGGAACCGGCGGATGCGTTCCGCGTCGGTCGGAAAGCAGCGTCGGATCGATCCCCCGCCGCACCGGAACCGGCGTCCAGCTCCAGGCTGTCCAGGTCATACACTCCGATCGAGGCGATCTTCCGGTCGCGTCCGAGCGCCCAGTGCAGGTTCTCCTGCAGCTTCATCAGGATCTTGACCCGATCGTCGTCCAGCCGGACGTTCTCGAGGACGGCGCAGGCGATGAAGGGACGCAGGCTTCCCGGCTGCCGCACCGAGTCGTCCACCCGCAGGCGCAGCACGGGCGGCTCGACCCGATACTCCGGCGGTCCGGTCTCGATGGACAGGAGCCCGCGCAGGGCCCGGGCCAGTCCGCCCGGATCGAAGAGGTCGGGACGCACGGCCAGAAGATCCATGCGGACCACTTCCAGTCCCGCCATGGGCACCAGCGCGTCGGCGGCGCGAAGATCCGCGTCGCAGCGGTCGCAGCGCGGCGGGGCTTCTTCCTTCCCCACCATCTCGAGGACGAAGCCGCAGGCGGCGCACCTCCCGCGCGCCAGGACCTCGTAGCCCTCGACGTCGCAGCCCATCTCTCCGAGAAGGCGGAGCAGATCCCCGCGTTCGACGTCGCGGCGCAAGAGCCTCTTCAATTCCGCCACCGGGATCCCGATCACCGGCATTGCGGCACCCCCTTCAACCACTCCAGGTCCACGAGATACAGATCCCGGATGTCGCTCAGTCCGGTCATGCCCATGGCGAGGCGGTCCAGTCCGAAGCCCCAGGCCAGGACCGGCTCGACGCAGCCGAGCGGCTCCGTCACCTCCGGCCGGAAAACGCCGGCGCCGGCCAGCTCGAACCAGTCCTCGCGCTCCTCGTTCCAGACGTGCACGCCGACCGACGGCTCCGTGTAGGGGAAGAAGTCGGGCCGGAAGTCGACCTTGTGAAAGCCGAGCCGGTCGAGAAAGGCCGCCATCATCCCAAGGAGGGAGGCGAAGGTCGCGCCCTGATCGACGACGATTCCATCGACCTGATGGAAGATCGGAAGGTGTTTGTAGTCGATGGCCTCGCGCCGGAAGACGGTTCCGATGGCGAAGATCTTCCGCGGTCCCTGCTTCACTTCCGCGAGGGCGCGGATGGTGGTCGCGGTGTTGTGCGTGCGCAGGATGTTGCGCTCGGCCAGCTCGGGGCGCCAGCGATAGCCCCAGCCGATCGAGCCGGTGTCGCCGCCGTTCTCGTGCGCGGCGCGGACGCGCTCGACCATGGCCTGGTCCGCAGGAAGGGGCGTGCGGGCCGGACGGGCGACGTAGAAGGTGTCCTGCATCTCCCGGGCTGGATGATCCTGCGGCTGGAAGAGCGCATCGAAGTCCCAGAAGGCGGACTCGACGGTGGGAGACGTCCATTCCTCGAATCCCATCGAAAGAAAGGCGCGGCGGACGTCGGCGATGACCCGCTGGAGCGGATGGCGCTTGCCCGGATGCCGGGGCTCGGTGGCGAGGCTCACGTCGTAGGGTTTGAAGCGGACGTTTTTCCACTCGCCGGTGGCGAGAAGCTCCGGAGTCAGAAGCGAGACCTCGCGGCGGCTGTCCACGCCGCGCTCCCGCAGTGTTGCCCCCTCCGCGGTCAGGGACACCCAGCGATGGACCTTCTCGCGGATCTCCAGGAAGGGGCTTCGCGCGCCCAACAGCTCGCGGGCGCGCTCGACGTCGACGCCCCGCTCGCGCAGGTCGTCCTCGAGGGCGCGTTGCTCGCGGGCCAGGATCCGCAGGATGTCTTCATCCGGATCGAGCTGATCGAGTGCGGCGCGTCCCGCCTCTTCGAGCTTGAGGCTTGGGCCGCTCTTGGAGGCCCAGCCGCGCAGCGTAAGACCGCGCAGCGACTGGCCGACTCCCTTGGCGTCGAGCCCGGACCAGGCTGGAATCTCCGCCATCGTGCCCGATCCGCCGTGCTCGGCCAGGGCCCGCAGGACGCGGCGCTCCGGAATTCCCTCGGCGGCCGCGGCACGCCCGGCATCCTTCACGATCCACTCGCGAAACGGCTCTTCCCGGATCCGGAGCCATCCCGCCTCCTGCAGCAACACGGCGGCGGCGGCAACCTGGGACTGGTCGCGCCCGAGACGGCCGGCGAGGTCCGGCACCCGCTCCTCGGACCCCGGGTCCAGACTCTGCAGCACCAGGGCCTGCTCAGGCGGCAGACGCTCGCTCATCCGTGCCCCCCTCTCAACCTCCAAAGGCCTCGCGCATCCGCTCGAAGAACCCCTTCTGCAGCTTGGGCGGCTCCTGCCCCGTGACCCGGGCCAGCTCTTCGTACGCCTTCCGCTGCTCGACCGTGAGCCGCGAAGGAATCGCGACCACGACGCGAACCAGAAGGTCGCCCGCCTCGCGTCCCCCCAGTCCGGGCACTCCGCGACCGCGCAGCCGGAGAATCTTCCCCGACTGGATGCTGGGCGGAATCTCGATCCGCACCGAACCCTTGAGGGTGGGCACCTCGATTTTCGCACCGAGCGCCGCCTGGTGCGGATGAATGCCCAGATCGATCACGAGGTCCGAGCCGTGCCGCTCGAAGACCGGGTGCGGCTTCTCGACAAAGACCACGTTGAGGTCGCCCGCGGGGCCGCCGCGCGGGCCGGCATCCCCGTGTCCCCGCAGGGTCATGTAGTTCCCTTCCATGACGCCGGCCGGAATCTGGACCTCGACGGTCTCGTGACCTTCGACCCGTCCTTCGCCTCCGCAGGTCGCGCACGGGTCCCGGACGATCTCCCCTTCGCCGTGGCAGCGGCCGCAGAATGCTCACGTTGACCATCTGTCCGAAGATGGATCGCTGGATCCGGCGGAGCTGGCCGGTGCCTCCGCAGGCCGGACACTTCTCGGTCGCGCCGGTCGTCGTTCCGCGCCCGTGGCAGGTGGAGCAGGGCGTGAGCTTGCGGACGCGGACCTTCTTCGTCGTTCCGGAAGCGATCTCTTCCAGGGTCAGCTCGAGATGGATCTGGCGGCTGCCGCCGCGCCGCTCGCGGCTTCTCTCCTGGGCGGATTCCTGGCCGAAGAAATCGAATCCGCCGAACTCGTGCATGAATGCGCGGAGGGCGTCGGAAAGATCGAATCCGAAGCCGCCCGGGCCGGAGAACCCGCCGGAGCCGGCGCCCGACGACACCGCCTCATGGCCGAAACGGTCATAGGTCGTCCGCTTCTCCGGGTCTTTCAAGACCTCGTAGGCT
Organism: Candidatus Eiseniibacteriota bacterium; assembly: GCA_963833505.1. Classification (GTDB taxonomy): domain Bacteria; phylum Eisenbacteria; class RBG-16-71-46; order CAIMUX01; family CAIMUX01; genus CAWHYG01. The sequence continues at coordinate 877,132 of CAWHYG010000007.1, forward strand.
TCGTTGACCTCCTTGAATCGCTCCTCGGCCCGCGCGTCCCCCGGATTCCGGTCGGGGTGATCCTGCAGCGCGAGCTTCCGGTACGCCTTCTTGATCGCGTCCAGATCGGCGTTCCGTTCGACCCCAAGGACTTCGTAATAGTCTCTCTTCGCCATATCCAACCTTTAGATTGCCGACGAAACAAATGGATTGGAGGAGCCTATCGAGGCGCGGGAGCAGGGGTCAAGCCGCATCGCGGCGCCGGCGCCATCGCTCGCCCCCGGTGCCGGATCACGGCCGCCGGCGTGAGCCCGAAACCGATGCGCCGGCCCTGACGCGGCCTTCATTCCCCCCGGTGCCGGATCACGGCCGCCAGCGTCATCCCGAGGATGCGCAGGTCCAGCCCCAGGGACCAGTTCTCCACGTAATAGAGATCGAAGCGGGTCCGTTCCTCGATGCTGACGTCGCCCCGCAGGCCGTGGACCTGGGCCCACCCGGTCAAGCCTGACTTGACCCGATGCCGGTCGTAGTAATCGGGCACCCGCGTCTCGAACTGATGGACGAAATAGGGACGCTCGGGACGCGGGCCGACCAGACTCATCTGCCCCCGGAGGACGTTCCAGAGCTGGGGAAGCTCGTCCAGGCTCCAGCGGCGCAGAAAGGTCCCGAACCGCGTGCGCCGGGGATCGCCCGGCGAGGCCCAGATAGGACCGCTTGCGGTCTCGGCGTCCGTGCGCATCGAGCGGAACTTGACGACGCGGAAGGGACGGCGGTCGCGCCCGACGCGCTCCTGCCGGTAGAAGATCGGGCCCGGGGAATCCAAGCGCACGAGCAAGGCGAGAAGGAGCAGCAACGGCGAAAACAGGATCAGGAGCGCGGCGGAAACGACCAGATCCAGGGTCCTCTTGGCCACGCCGTTCCAGCCGACCACGAAAGATCGCGCAGGCGGATCACCGGCAGGCCCCCGATCTCTTCCACCCGCATCCGGCGTCCCCAGAAGGACTGGAGATCGGGCACGAACAGGAAATCGAGATCCAGCTCCTGGCATTGGGCGAAGATGTCCTCGACCAGCGCCGGAGCTGCGTCCGGCCCAGCCAGGATCAGCAGGTCGAGATCCAGCGACGGCGACCGCTCCCGGATGCTCGCGGCCGGGCCCAGGTCGGCGAGCTGGAAGGACTCCGCCGGATCCGCGCCGGAGACAGCGGAAGCGGGTTCCGCCGGCGCCAATCGGACCGCTCGCGCCGCCGGGCCGCCTTCTCCCGATCCGCCGAACGCTCCGACGAGCACGTGCGGATAGACCGATGTTTCCAACCCGCGGGCGAGCTGCTCGGCCAGAGGGCTCCGGCCGACGAAGGCAAAGCGGATGGGCCGCAGCTTCGACCAGCCTCGAAGAGCGCGCGGAAACAGCTCCCGTCCGGCGATCGTGAGCGCCACGGTGAAAACCCAGAATGATCGGCACCGCCAGGCGCGAGAAGGACGCGTCGCGGTAGAAGAAGCTCAGGGCCGCCGCCACCAGCATGCCGAAAGCCTGCACGCGGATCAGGTCGAGCCGCCGGTGCCGCGGACGGCCGCGGTCGATCCGATACAGTCCGCCGGCGTGCATCAGCGGAATCCAGACGCAGGCGGACACCAGCGCGCCGAGCCAATAGAGCCGGAGCGGCGGGATTCCCTTTTCCGGCGGGAACCAGAGGGTCAGCGGAGAATGGAAACGCGTCCAGTATCCGAGAAGGAAACCGCTGCCGATGGCCAGCAGGTCGCTCAGGTGCCAGAGGGTCTGGACCCAGGTGCTCCGCTTGTTCCGCTCGGCCTGTCCCATCCGGATCCTCCGACCGCGCCGCCTTGCGGGAAGCCGCCGGGCGTTCCCTCCTCCGCGATCCAGCGCCCGATCTCCGCCTCGAAGCGCTCCCGGCCGAAGCGGAGCGCGCCCCGCCGGATGGCCTCGGCGTCCCAATCCATGGCCTCGAAGCGTTCCATGGCGGCCGCCAGGTCCCGGGCCGAAGGCTGATCGAAGAAGACGCCGCTCTCGCCCTCGCGCACGGTTTCGAGGAGCCCTCCGCGGCCGAGCCCGATCACGGGACGGCCGCAGGCCTGCGCCTCGACCGGCACGATCCCGAAGTCCTCTTCTCCCGGGAAGAGCACCGCCCGGCAGCGCCGATAATACGATCGCAGTTGCTCGGGCGGAAGCCATCCCACGAACCGCACCCCGGAAGGAGCCAGAGCCATGAGGCGCGCGCGCTCCACCCCCTCTCCGACGATCACGAGCGGTCGCGGCCGGATCCGGACGGCCTCGAGGGCCAGCTCGACCCGCTTGTACGGCACCAGGGCGGTCGCGACGAGATAGAAGTCTTCCGGATCGCCTTCCGGCGTGAAGTAATCGACCTCGACCAGAGGATGGATGACGCGGGCCTCCCGCCCGTAGTACCGCCGGATGCGGCCGGCCACGCAGGCCGAATTGGCCGCGAAGGAATCGACCCGCACGTTGGTCGAGAGGTCCCACTGCCGGAGCGCGGTGGCGATCACCGGGAGAAGCCACGAGGCGGGCGGCTTGATCCGATCGGCGCCGAAGTACTCTTCATACGCGGCCCAGACGTAGCGCATGGGCGTGTGGCAATAGCACAGGTGGCGGGTGCCGGGATGCACGACCACTCCCTTGGCCGCGCAATGGCTGGAGGAGATCACGAGGTCATAACCGCGGAGATCGAATCGCTCGATGGCGGCCGGAAAGAGGGGCAGATATCGCTGGTAGCGCGCGGCGGCGCCCGGCAGCTTCTGCACGAAGGAGCAGTGGATGGGATGCGATTCGATTTCCGGACTGACGGTGCCGGGTCGATGGACGAGCGTGTAGACGGGCGCGTCGGGGAAACGGAGGCACAACGCCTCCAGGACCTTTTCACCCCCTCGCATCCCGGTAAGCCAGTCCTGGACCAGCGCGACCTTCATCCCTCCGCGCCTTTCGCGGCGCCGGCGGCCGGGCCTCGCGGTGGAGCCGTTCCGCCTGTCGTCGCGCCTCCCCCGGATGTTTTCGCGCCGGGGGTGGCCGGAACATCGGGTGAAGTCTTCTCGCCGGCGGCCAGTCCGCCCTCGATCACCCGCACCTCCGCCCCGATGAATTCGACCCGCCGCGCGGTCGGATGGTGCTCGTCGAGGTAGGGAGGCCATTCGCCGGCGGGATCCTGATCCTGGGGCCGGAGAAAGACCACGTAGACCCGCCGGTGCCTGGCTACGACCTGCTCCAGACGGGGCCACCGCTGCTCCTTGGGCAGATCGATCCAGCTTTCATGCATGAAGACGTCGCCGGCCGGCGGCTTCCGGCCGGGCAGAAGCCAGTAGTAATCGGTGAACGCGACCTGGGAACCGATCACGATGGTCGCGTCATCGGGACCGGCCGCCGCCCGCAGGAGCTGATCGACGCCGCGGGCGTCCTCCTTCCAGTATCGTGGATCGGTTTCGTAGCCGGCGATGGCGGAGATCGTCGGCACCAATGCGGCCGCGATCAGGACGTAGCGGATCCAGCGCCGCCCGGGCGCGAGCAGGCCCGACGCGATGAGGACCAGCCACGCGGGAAAGGCGGTGGCGGCATAGCGCGGGTTCATCACCTTGACGTTCCGCCAGGCGACGACCCACGTCATCAACGCCGGGACGAGCAGAACGATGAGCCAGGCGCGCCCGGCCGGACCCGACCGCCAGAGACGGATCAGCCCCAGGATCGCGGCGGTTCCGAAGACCAGGGCGGCAAAGGCGAGCGCGGCTTCGTGTCCCCGCATGGCGCTCCGGATGCCTTCGCCCGCGGTCTTGTGCAGCTCACGAAGAGAAGGCCCGTAGGAGTAGCCGATCGAGAAGACGAAGTAGGTGTAGGGAATCCCGGTCACGGGCGCCGTCGTCTCGCCGCGCAGCCGCGATTCCGCCGCCACCGGCTTCATCGTCAGCGCGCCCGAGCGCAGGATCATGCGGTGCCAGAACTGGATCGCCCACGGAGAGATCGCCAGGGCCATGACCACCCAGCCCACGGCGGCGCCCTTCAAGAGACGGTGCCGGCGATCTCCCGTCACGACCAGCCAGATCGCCTGGGCCGCGAGCAGGAAGAGGAAGCCGAGATTGCTCAAGAGGCCGAGGATGCCCGTCGCCGTGTAGGCCGCCCAGTTTGTCCAGGTCCACGTCTCGACCCGAAGCCAGATCCCCATCGAGAGAACCGCGAAGAACATCAGGAACGAGTAGTTCCGCGCCTCCTGCGAGTACCAGAGGTGAAAAGGCGAAAGGGCGATCAAAGCCGCCCCGAGCACGGCCACCGAGGGTCGGCCCATCGGCCGCAGCGCCCACCAGAACAGCGGAATCGTGGCCGCCCCGACCAGTGCTTCCGGCAACCGCAGGGAGTACTCGCTCATTCCGAAGACGCTCGTCCAGGCATGCAGGATGATCGCGTGAAAGGGTCCCTGGATGTTCAGGAAGATCATTTCGCGCGTCAGCTTGGTGAAGGTGCACGCGTAGTCCATCGTGAAGCACTCGTCGACCCAAATGGACTGCCGGGCCAGGCCGATCAGCCGGAGAGCGAGGCCGGCCACGGTGAGCGCGGCCACGGCGGCCGTTTCCCCCCGGAGCCGGGCCGATTTCGGGAACATGCGGCGAGGTTCCTTTCCGCCGTCTCCGGCCGGATGAAGCCTTCCTGCAATGCCCGCCGCCGGCACGGGCGGCAGGCCCGCGAGAGAGTAGCATGGCCGGCCGCCGCGCGACATGGCCCGGGCGCGGCTTCGCGGCCGGAGCGCGACATCCCCTCGAGGCGCAGCCTCGCGATCCGGTAGCCCGCGCCCGGTGCGGAGTGGTGCCGCCGGTGGCGGCCAGGCACGCAAAGGCGAGAGGCGGCCGGCTCGCCCTTCGAGGCTGACCTTCCCGAGACCCGGTGCTATGCTCCCGCTTTCGTTCGACTTCGCACCTCGGGCCTTGGAGAACCTGCGGATGGCCGATTCTTCCGCCTCATTCTCCGCGTCCCGCCGAAGGCGCCTCCGGACCTCCATCGGTATCGCCGTCGCGCTGGTCGCGGTCGTCGCCGTCGCCTTCGCGGTGGGCGGAAGACGATTCCACTCCTACGCGCACGGCTTCATTGAGACGCGCTTCCAACCGCTCAGCGTGGGCACCGGTCCGCCCGACTACTTCTACCTCGACTGGCGCTACGACATGAAGGACCCGGCGCGGCGGAAGGCGCTGCTGGGTCCGGACAGCATCGTCGTTTCCCCGCGGGACCGGCAGGTCTTCGGGAAGCTGCGACGCGATCCGCTCCGGATCATCCAGGCCGATCTGGCCGTAAACGACCTGATCCTGGATCGGATCCGCGCCTCCGGTTCGGATCCGGCCGCCGGTTTCAGCGCGGCGAGCGCCGATGAAGAGCTCCGGGGGCTGGAGCGGATCTACCGGCGCCAGCTCGACTGGCTCGTGACCGAGGGCGCGTATCGCCTGGCCAACGGAGAGGTCATCTTCCCCCACTTCGACGATCTCCGCGTCTACGGGCTCAAGGCGCCCTGGCTCTCCGCGCTCACGCAGGGCCAGGCGATCTCGCTCCTGGTGCGGGCGGCCACCTTGACCGGAGACCGTCGTTACGCCGAGTGCGCCGATGCAGCGGTGCGGGCCTTCCAGGATCCGGCGCTTCCCATCGTCTGGCGGGACGGCGACCGCATCTTCTTCGAGGAGTATCCCTGCGATCCGCCCTCCCACGTGCTCAACGGCTGCATCTTCGCCTGGTTCGGCCTGTGGGATTACGCGCGATTCCGGGGAGACGAGAACGTCCGGCGGTTCTGCCTCCAGGCCATGGAAAACATCCGGAGGATGGAGCCCTCCTACGAGATCGGCAACTGGACGCGATACAGCCAGACGAAGCGAAGGCCGACCAGCCCGGCCTATCACGAGATCCACGCCTCCCAGGCCGAAGCGTTGGCCGCGATCCTGAACGATCCGGTCTGGGCCGCGTGCGCCCGGCGCTGGAGGCGCGCGGCCGAGAATCCGTTCCAGCGCTCGCTCGTCTTCGTCGAGGTCGCCGCCGACAAGCTCATGGAGCGGTTGAGCGGTGGGCCTGCGCCGGCGACCGGGCTGGGGCTCAAGCCGGCGGACCTGCCGGGGCTTCTGGTGCCGGCGGGCTCCTCCGGGAGTCACGGATCCTCAAGGGGCGGTTCGGCGCCGCTGTCGCAGTAATCGCCCACTGGACGAGAACTACCGGTCTGCAGGGCACAACGACCATCAGGCAGGGACGCGGCTCACGGTCATCCCAGCCAAGACCTTGACGATCAAGCCGGATCATGATATCCTTGTGTCGCTTCGAAAAGTGTGGATCCCACAGACGAAAGAAGGTCCGACATGAAGACGCGTTTCGCGATCCCTGTCCTCCTCGGTCTCGCGCTGGTGTGCGGAGGAGCGCATTCCACGATGGCAAGATCGGTGCGCGGATCAACCGGCCCGGGCCGTGGCGTCATGCCGCAGCCGGGAAGGACGAACCCCTGCCCAGGCTCGTTTCTCCTGCTGAATGCGGACGGCAGCTATGAGAACGGCATCACCTGGTGGTATGGCGGTCAGGTGGCTCCGTACTACGGCGCCTTCGCGGAAGGCTACGTCGCGAACGGTACCGTCTGCGGCCAGCAGTGGGCCATCACGACTCTGACCGGCATGTACTCCGGCCAGAAGGCCGACGCCTACCTTTGGAATTCCGACGGCAACAACCCGACCAGCGTCATCAACGTCGACTACGGCATGAGCGTTTCGACGCCGGCGATCTGGCCGAGCTTCACGCTGTCTGACGAAAACACCACGGACGAGACGGTCGCCCCTAACTTCTTCGTGGGTTACTGGGGTGAGTGGCCGGGCGCCATCGCCGGCTGGTTCATCGGCGCTGACCTCGACGGCTTCGGCGGCATGCCTCGGACGAACATCGCCCCCGGCATCGGCTACCCGACTGGTTGGAACGACGTCTCCGTCATCTGGGGTCCGACCCAGGCCATCGGCATCGGGGCGTACATTCTCTCATGCGGTCCCCGCTGCGGCCCGGTTCCGGTCGCGAACAAGACCTGGGGTCGGATCAAGGCCACCTACTGAGTAAGACAACCGGAAGCGAGCGGCGAGAACGATCCGTCTCGGGGTCCATCGCTGTACCCGTCTCCGGCACCGAGGCCGCCAGCCACTGAGCCGGGCTCGGGCGGCAACGGATGGCGGCGCCGGTGCCTTCACAGCGCCTCCATCAGCTCCACGAACACGCTGTTCGAAATGAAGTACGCCTCGGGCCGAAGCCGGAGACGCGGCCCGGCGCGCTCGAGCAATCCCTCCGCTTCCAGAACGCGCACCTTCTCCACGAGGGCGCCGAGACGGTCCGGACCCATCGCGGAGGCCACGATATCCCACAGGATCCCCTCGCAGCGGCGGAGCCCCAGGAACACCCACTCGGCCGCGACGTCGCTCCCGGAGACCGCCTCGATGTCCTCTCGCGGAAGATCTCCTTGCCGGATGGCTCTTCCCCATCGCGGCATCGAAGCGGGATTATGCCAGCGGATCCCCCGGCGGTGCGAATGCGCGGATGGGCCGAGGCCCAGGTAGTCCCCGCGCGTCCAGTAGTTCTGATTGTGCCGGCTCTCCCTCCCGGGCCGCGCGAAATTCGAGATCTCGTACTGCTCGAGCCCGGCCTGCCGCATCCGTTCCCGCAGGATCTCATAGAGCTCGCGGGCTTCTTCTCCGTCCGGAAGAGGCGGACCGAGGCGGTCCAGCCGCCGCGCCATCGGCACACGCGGCTCGAGCGTGAGCAGATAGGCGGAAACATGATCAGGCGCGAGCGCCAGCGCCTCGTCCAGGGTCCGGCGCCAGCTCTCCGCGGAGCCACCAGGGAGCCCGTAGATCAGGTCGAGGCTCACGTTGTCGAATCCGGCGCGCCGGAGCTGACGCATCCGGAGGCGCGCCGTCCGGGCCGAGTGCGGCCGGTCCAGGAGGCGAAGCTCCTCGTCATCGAAGGACTGGATGCCGAGGCTGATCCGGTTGACTCCCGCCTCTCGGTAGGCGGCCATCCTGGCCGGAGTGAGCGACTCCGGGTTGCACTCCGCCGTGACCTCGGCGTCCGGAACCAGGGGCAGCCGCTCCCGCACCCGGAGAAGCAACCGAGCCATCCGGGCTCCGGTCAAAAGGGATGGAGTTCCGCCTCCCAGGAACAGCGTCCGGAAGCTCTCGCCGCGAAAGGCGCCCGAGTCCGCGGCCAGCGCGATCTCCCGATCGAGCAAGGTCAGAAACGCAGTCTGGGCCGTAGGAGGCCCGACCTGGGTGAAGAAATCGCAGTAGCCGCAACGGCTATGGCAGTAGGGAAAGTGGAGGTAGATCCCCGGCCCGAAGCGTGCGCGTTCGCCATCCAGGTGGCCGATCCCGGTCCCGAACCGCGTGTCTTGGCCATCCCGAACGGCGTTCCCGAGCCCGAAGCGCGCGCCTTCCGGAGCCTCTCCCGAATCACACGGCAAAACACTATCGCAATCGGCGCCATCCCGCCCGATGATCCCGAGGCCAGGCTCGCCGTTCCTCGATTGGCAGCTCATGTCCCACTCCGAGCGGCGACCCTCAAACGCCGGGCCAGCCCGCTCAGTGGATCAGGCGGAACATCCGCATCGGGCGCGGCAGGTGCTTGTCCGGATCCCAGGAGAAATAGGTGAACCAGGCTTTGCCCCGGATCAGATGCGTATCGAGCGGCCCCCAGAACCGGCTGTCGGCGCTGTTGTCCCGGTTGTCTCCCATCATGAAGAGATCCCCCGGCGGCACCTTGTACGGCCCGAAGTTGTCGCCGCTGGTCGGCCCGTCCGCCAGGTGCACCACGAAGGGTTCGTGGCGTTCAACGCCGTTCACGTACAGATCCTTGTTCTTCACCTGCACCACGTCCCCGGCCACGGCGACGCATCGCTTGATGTAGTCGATGCTGTGGTCCCCCGGATACTGGAAGACGATGATGTCCCCGACCTTGGGATGGGTGAAGCCGGGCAGCCGGAAATTGGTGAGCGGAAGGCGGGCGCCGTAGGCGAACTTGTCGATGAAGAGGAAGTCGCCGGGCAGGAGCGTGTTCTCCATCGATCCGCTCGGGATCTTGAACGCCTGGAAGGCGAAGGTGCGGATGGCAAGGAAGATGAGGAAGGCCACAATCAGGGACTCGATGGTGTCGCGCAGCGGACCCTTCTTCGGCGGGGCCGCCGACTTCTTCGACCCGCCTCGGCCCAGGATCCTCGACCTCATGCTCCTGCCGGCCGGCTCGCGCTTGCCGTAGGCGACTTCCCTCTGTCCCAAGGTCTTGTTAGGCACCGACCGAACCTCCTCTCCCGCGGTCTAGCTTTCGTCCTGCGTCCGGAGGAGGGCGAGAAAAGCCTCCTGCGGCACGTGCACCGTACCGATCTGCTTCATCTTGCGCTTGCCTTCCTTCTGCTTCTCCAGGAGCTTGCGCTTGCGGGAGATGTCTCCGCCATAGCATTTCGCGGTCACATCCTTCCGCAGAGCGCTCACGGTGGATCGGGCGATGACCCTTCCACCGGCGGCCGCCTGGATCGCTATCTGAAACAACTGCCGGGGGATCAGGTTTCGCAGCCGATCGACCAGATCCCGGCCCCGGTCATAGGCCTTCTCGCGGGGGACGACGATGGAAAGCGCATCCACCGGCTCGCCGTTCAAGAGGACTTCCAGCTTGACTAGGTCCGACTGCAGATAGTCGAAGAACTCGTAGTCGAGCGTGGCGTACCCGCGGCTCCCCGACTTCAGGCGGTCGTAGAAGTCGTAGATGATCTCGGACAGCGGCATGAGATAGGTCAGCTCGGCCCGATTGGGATCCAGGTACTTCATCCCCTGGAACTCTCCGCGCCGATCCTGGATCAACTGCATGATGTTGCCGATCGAATCGGACGGGCTGATCACCCGGGCCTCGATGAACGGCTCTTCGGCCTTTTCGAAGGAGCCGTCCTCCGGCAGGTCGGAGGGGCTGTCGATCTGGCGGAGCGTCCCGTCCGGCATCGTGACCCTGAGCTGCACGTTCGGAATGGTCGCGATGATGTCGAGATTGTATTCGCGCTTGAGACGTTCCTGCACGATCTCGATATGGAGCGGGCCCAGGAATCCGCAGCGGAATCCGAAGCCGAGCGCGAGCGAGGTCTCCGGCACCCAGCTCAGCGCGGCGTCATTCAGGGCCAGCTTGGCCAGCGCGTCCTTCAGGTTGAGGTAGTCCTCGGTGTCGACCGGAAAGAGCCCGCTGAAGACCATCGGCTTGAGCGGCTTGAATCCGGGCAGGACCTCGACGTCCGAGACACCCTCCGGCGCGAGGGTGTCCCCGACCTTGGCATCGGCCACGTTCCTCATCCCGGCCAGCACGTAACCGACCTCTCCGGCCTCGAGAGACTCCTTCGGCACCATGGCCAGGCGGAAGAGGCCGACCTCGTCCACTTCGTAGGACTTCCCGGTGGAGACGAGACGGACCCGATCGTGCGCGCGGATCGTTCCATCCACCACCCGGACGTAGGCCACCACGCCTCGAAACTTGTCGAACCTCGAGTCGAAGACGAGGGCCCGAAGCGGCGCGTCGGGCTCTCCGGACGGGGCCGCCACACGGGCGATCACCGCCTCGAGAACCTCCTCGATCCCCGTGCCCTGCCGCGCCGAGGCAAGCAGGATCTCCTCCGCCGAACCGCCGATCAGGGCGCGGATCTGTTCCCGCACCTCTTCCGGGCGCGCCGCCGGCATGTCGATCTTGTTGATGACCGGGATCAGGGTCAGACCGGCCTCCATCGCCATGTGCAGGTTCGAGACGGTCTGGGCTTCCACCCCCTGGCTGGCGTCCACCAGCAGAAGGGCGCCCTCGCACGCCGCCAGGGAGCGGGAGACCTCGTAGGAGAAGTCCACGTGCCCGGGCGTGTCGATCAAGTGCAGGCGGTAGGTGTTGCCGTCCCGGGCGGGATAATCCATCGCGATCGGATGCGCCTTGATCGTGATGCCCCGCTCCCGCTCGAGGTCCATGTTGTCCAGGACCTGCTCTTTCATTTGATAGGCCGGTACGGTGTGGCAGATCTCCAGGAAGCGGTCTGCCATCGTCGACTTGCCGTGGTCGATATGGGCGATGATGCAGAAATTGCGGATCAGCGGGTTCGCCATGGTCCTCTGTCGTGTTACTCCGGAAACGCCCGAAGATTCCGGTTACGGGAACCGGAATCGGAGTCCGATCGAGAGATTTCCGGCTGGAATGAGCTGCGACGATCGATCGCTTGAATCGGCGCCGTGCGGATCGACCTGATCGGAACGGAAATGAGACGCCCCTTCCGCGTCCTGTGGCTTGAACTGCACGTCGAACTTCCCGAGCTGGGCGTCCACATAGGCGTCTCCCATGCTGAACACGACCGCGAAGATCGTCCACCAGGTGAAATCGCGACGGCGCTGCGCGGCGTGCTGGGCGTCGGCGATGTCCTGCTGTTGCAGGGCAGGAACGCTCGAGTCGCGGGCCCCGAGCCGATCCTTGTCTCTCTCATGAAGGCCCCAATCGACCGCCTGCCACGCCAGATAGCCTTCTCCGGCGCCGAAGATCACAGCCTTGACGTGGCGGCCGTTGGCCCACTGCCCCCAGCCGGGAAAAACCACCGATCGGAGCATGATCCACTTCGGTCGACGGTACCACGGCTTCCGCGGGGCGCCGGTCGAATCGGTGTCGGCTCTCGCGGCGGTTCCGGCGGCCCGCGCCAGTCGTGGCCTGGCCGTGGCGCGATGAACGCCGGCGGAATCGGGCCTGGTCGAAGTCTGAATGGCACCGGCCGAATCAGCCGCGGGGGCTTTCAGGGTATAGGGCTTGACCCGGACCTGGATGACCCTCGCGGAGTCCGCCCTGGCCGGACTCTGGTCGAGTCGCACGGAGTCGGCCCCGACCGGAATCTGGACGAATCGCACGGAGGCGGCCCGGGCCGGATTCTGGACGAGCCACACCGAATCGGCCTTGGCCGCCGCCCGAGTCGAGTCAGCGACCGCTCTCCGATCATCCGCGCGAGCGGCCAGCGAAGGACCGCACGCGCCGGCAAGAAGGAGCGCCGCCATCAGGAAACGGCCGTGTTGCGCTGTGCGTTTGCGTTGGCGGGAACGTGTGGGAATCGAACCCACCCCGGACACACGAGTACCCGGCAAAGGATTTGAAGTCCTCGGAGCCCACCAGAACTCATGCGTTCCCGCCTGAAACACGCAATCCCATACCCCGTAATCCACTGAAAGATCCCGAGTTATGTCGGGATCGGCCCAATCTCAGGATGAGTCTAGCGCAACCGCCTCCGGAAGGCGACGGGAATCCCATGTGGCGCGACCTGGGTGACAATCCGCGCCACAATCCGGGGATCAGCTTGGGCGGACGGCCGTCACCTCCAGCTCGACCCGACCTCCTTTGGGCAGGGCCGCGGCCTGGACCGTGGAGCGCGCGGGATAGGGTTCGGCGAAATACTCGGCGTAGACGCCGTTGACGGCGGCGAAGTCGGCCATGTCGGCCAGGAAAAGGGTGATCCGAACCACGCGATCGAAACCGGTTCCCGCAGCCGCCAGGATCGCCCGGACGTTCTCGAGGGCGCGGCACAGCTCGGGCACGACTCCGCCCGGCACAAGGCTGCCGGTGGCCGGATCGATCCCGATCTGCCCGGAGACGAAGACCAGCCCGCACTCCGGAGAGTCGATCCCCTGGGAGTAGGGGCCGAGCGCAGCCGGCGCGCCCTTCGTCTCGAGCCTGACCCGTCCTGTCATCGCGAACCCCTCCCTTCGAAATCGGCCGTTGTTCGCATCCCGGGCTTCGGCAGCCTGGTCCTCGGCGCTTTTCCGCGCCTCTACTCCACCGTCACGCTCTTGGCCAGGTTGCGCGGCTGATCGACGTCGCAGCCGCGCTTTACCGCCATGTGATAGGCGAGAAGCTGGAGCGGCACGACCGAAAGGAGCGGGACCAGCGCGTCGGGCGCGGCCGGAATCCGGATCACGTGATCGGCGCGGCTCGAGATGGTCGGATCGTCCTCGGTGGCCACGGCGATGATGCGGCCGTGCCGCGCGCGCACCTCGGCCATGTTGCTCAACACCTTTTCGTAGGCCCCGTCGCGCGTGCCCAGGAACACCACCGGCATGTTCTCGTCGATGAGGGCGATCGGCCCGTGCTTCATCTCGGCCGCCGGATACCCTTCCGCGTGGATGTAGGAGATTTCCTTGAGCTTGAGCGCCCCTTCGAGAGCCACCGGGAAGCTGTAACCGCGCCCCAGATACAGGAAGTTGTTATGGCCGGCGTAGGTGCACGCGATCGACCGGATGGCCTCGTTGCTCTGAAGGATGCGCTCCATCTGGCCGGAAATCGCGCGCAATCCCCGGATGAGCTGGCGGGCCGGCTCCTCGGGAAGCCCCCGCAAGCGCCCGAGGTGAAGGGTGAAGATGGCGAGGACCGCCACCTGGCTCGTGAAGGCCTTGGTCGAAGCCACGCCGATCTCCGGACCGGCATGGATGTAGATTCCGCCGTCCGACTCCCGGGCGATCGAGGATCCGACGACGTTGCAGATGCCGAGCACGCGCGCGCCGCGCGTCCGGGCCTCGCGGATGGCGGCCAGGCTGTCCGCCGTCTCTCCCGACTGGCTGATCACGATCACGAGCGTGCGCTCATCGATGACCGGATTCCGGTAGCGGAACTCTGAGGCGTACTCGACCTCGGTCGGGATCCGCGCGTACTCCTCCAGCATGTACTCGCCGATCATGGCGGCGTGCCAGGAGGTGCCGCAGGCGGTGAGGATGATGCGGTCGAAGCGCCGGAGCTCTTCGTCGCTCAGGTTCAGCCCGCCGAGCCGGGCGTCGGCTTCGGCGTCGAGCAGGCGCCCGCGGATCGCGTTCTGGATGCACCGCGGCTGCTCGAAGATCTCCTTCAGCATGAAGTGGGGAAAGCCGCCCTTCTCGATCTGCGACAGCTCCCACGTGATCTCCTCGATCTCGCGGTCGACCGGGATCTCGTTCAGGGTCTGCGTGCGGTAGCCGCCCGGCGTCAGGATGGCCATTTCCTCGTCGCCTAGATAGATGACCTGCTTGGTGTGGGCCAGGATCGCCGAGACGTCGGAGGCGACGAAGTATTCCCCCTGGCCGATCCCGACGACCAGGGGACTGCCCTTCCGGGCGCCGACGATCTTTCCCGGCTCGAGATCCGAGACCACGGCGATGCCCCACGTGCCGGTGACGAGACGGAGCGCCGAGGCGACGGCCTTCTCCAGGTTCCCGTCCCAGTACTCGTGGATGAGATGCACCAGGACCTCGGTGTCGGTCTCGGAGACAAAGTGATATCCCTTGGCTCGGAGGCTCTCGCGCAGGGAATCGCAGTTCTCGATGATGCCGTTGTGGACGAGGGCGAAATGCCGCTCGGCATCGACGTGGGGATGCGCGTTGACGCGATTCGGCTCGCCGTGCGTGGCCCAGCGCGTGTGGGCGATGCCGCAGTGTCCCGAGGGATGCGCCGCCTCAACCAGCGCGTCCAGGGTGTCGATCTTGCCCGCATCCTTGATGACGAGGAGGCCGCCCTCCCCGAGCACCGCGATTCCGGCGGAGTCGTAGCCGCGGTATTCCAGACGGCGCAGCCCGTCCATGAGAATGGGAACGCAAGGCTTCGGGCCGGTGTAGCCCACGATTCCGCACATGCCGGTTCCTCCTTCCGGTTCCCCCCCCCGTTCACCTTCCCCTGATCGCGATAGACCGGATCCCACTTGGAGATTCTAGCAACCCGGCTGCCATCCCGCCACCATCAGGCCGGCTGGCACCAGGCGCCGCTGTCCTCAGGCCGGCTGCCCGCCTGAAGCCCGGCGCCGGATCTCGTCCATGATCCGGGATGCCTCCGCCTCGCCGGCGGCCTCCACGACGGCGCGGAGGATCGGTTCCGTGTTGGAGGCGCGCAGGTGGACGAAGCCATCGGGCCGGCTCCAGCGCAATCCGTCCCTGCGGTCGTCGGGACGGCCGAGAAAGCCGGCTAGAGCCTCCTCCAGGGCGGCCGCGGCGCCGGCGGAGGCGACCGGGAGCTTCTCCTTCCGCAGGCAACGGGGCGGGAAGGAGGCGGCCAGGGCCCGCAATCCCCCGGGATGGAGCGCCTCGGCCTCGCACAGCCGGGCGAACGCCACGGCCGCATCGCGGCCGAAGTGGACCTCCGGATCGATGACGCCGCCGTTTCCCTCGCCTCCCAGGATCGCGCCCTGGGCCTTCATCTCCCCGACGACGTGCGCCTCCCCGACCGGCGTGCGGAAAACCTGCGCCCCGTACCGCGCCGCCGCGGCTTCGAGCCGGGTCGAAGTCGACAGGTTCGTCACGAGAGCGTCCGCGCCCGAGGTGATCGGAGCCGCCTTTCCCGGCGCCGGCGAACTCGCGCTCGACACCCGCGCGCCCGCCCGGCGCGCCAGCAGGTGGGCGGCAACCAGCGGGAGCGTCCACTCCTCTCCGATGATCTCGGTGCCGGGAAGAGCGATGGCGAACCGATCGGCGTCCGGATCGACCATGGCGGCGAACGCGACCGTCTCAGGCACGAAAGGCAGAAGGCCGCGGAGCGCCGTCTCGGTGGGCTCGGGGTTCGGCGGAAGATCGCCGGTGGGCTCGAACCGCTGCCCGAGAAGCCGGACGCCCAGCTCTTCCGCCAGGGCCGGAAGAAGCGCACCGCCCGCTCCGTGACCCGTGTCGATCCAGACCGTGAGCCCCGCCGAGCGGATGGCCCGCGCGTCGACGGCCGCGACGATGGCCTCGCGGTGGAGGCGGAGCGCGTCCGCGCGCATGTCCACGCGGGATCCGTAGGCTCCGGCATCGACGAACCGCGTGGGGCCCGCCGCCGCGACGCGGCGCAGGCGTTCGAATCGATCGGGGGAAAGGAAGCTCCCATCCCGGTCGACGAATTTGAGGGCGTTCCAGGGCGCCGGATTATGGCTGGCGCTGAGAATGAGCCCGCCGCCGGCCCCCCAGTGCTCGACCGCGATCTGGACGGTCGGAGTCGGCACGACTCCGATGTCCCGAACATCCAGCCCCATGGAACGAAGGGCGGAGGACGCGGCATCCGCCAGGGCTTCCCCGCTGGTTCGGGAATCGCGTCCGAGGACGACGGCTCCGGGTTCGAGGATCTCGGCCATCGCCGCGGCCCACTGAGCGACCGTGACCGCGTTCAGCTCCGGTCCGACGATCCCCCGCACGCCCGAAACGCTCACCATCAGGGGCGACATCGACGTCCCGGCTCCTTCCAAGGCATCCGGCTTCAAACGGAGACGCGCCGGATGCAGCCCGGCGCGCCCGATTCCTGCGGCTCGCCGGGCGAACCGGCGCCCATGCGGGAGCGGGAAGGAATGGAGCTGGTGAGCGGAATCGAACCGCTGACCTGCGCATTACGAATGCGCTGCTCTACCGGCTGAGCTACACCAGCCCGCGTCGCTCCAACCGGAAGCGCGCCCTGCGCCCTCGGCGCGGGCGGGCGAAGCCCCGGTCCCGATCCCGAATGGATACGGTGCTACCTCGCGGACTCGAACCGCGGACACCCAGATTTTCAGTCTAGTGCTCTACCAACTGAGCTAAGGTAGCGTTCAATTGCCGTGAACCGACTTTGTAAGACACGGAAGGGGGGTTCGTCAAGTCAAATGCGGGACCGGCGAGGTGTCCGGTTCCTGCGGGCCCCCTCAGGGTCGTCTGCCGGGAGCGGCGCCCGGCGATTCCTGGTCCGGCGAGCCTTCCTGAAAACCCTTGCCCGGAGGGCTGTCTGGCGATTCCCGGCCCCGGCGGGTCCGGCCGATCAGTCCGCGCAGGCCCGCCCGGCGATGGCCGTCGCCACCGCCGACTTCAGCTCCCGCAGATCGGACGACTTGACCACGTACTGGTCGGCCGACCAGCTCACGAAGTTCTGTTTGTACGTGGGATAGGCCGAATTCAGGATGACCGCGACCTCCGGTCGGCCATCGAGCAGCCGGCGCAAAACCTCCAGGCCGTTCATCCCGGCCAGGTGGATGTCCAGGACGACCGCCGCCGGAGAGCTCGCGGCCAGCTCGATGATCGCCTCTTCCCCGGAAGCGACTCCGGTCACGGAGTATCCCTCCTCGGTGAACTCGGCCTCGTAGAGCCGACGCAGACTGGTGTCGTCCTCGACGATCAACAGGGTGGCCATATCCTCCCTCCGCGTTCTGTTCCGGTCCGGGCCGGGCCAGCGACGGCCGCGGTGCTCCCAGACCCGAGGGCGCCGTTCTTGATGCCCTCAAGCCGCTCGGCGCCGATCGCGGCCCCGGCGGCGCTCCAGCGGCGTGCGACGCCGATCCTGGTTGTCCAGGATCGGAAAACTCACGACGAAGACGACACTCCAGGGCGCGCCGGTGCGGACCTGGATCTCGCCTCCGTGTTCCTTGACGATCTGGTGCGCCACGGCCAGGCCGAGTCCCGAGCCTCCCGCCCTTGTCGTGGCAAACGGGACGAAGAGACTCTCCAGGATGTCTCCGGGAAGCGGCTCGCCGTCGTTCGCGATCTCGACCCGGAGATCGCGGTTGACGCGGTCGGTGCGGATCCGGATGTGCTGGCCCCGCGTCACGGCGCCCAAGGCGTTCTGGAGGATGTTGAGCAGGACCTGCTTGATCTTGTCCCGATCGAGCAGCACGGGCGGCAGGTCGCGCCCGTAGTCCTCCATGAGTTCGACGCCCTTGTTCTGGGCTTCCTCGCGCACGAGCTGCAAGGTCTCCCGGACCAGTTCGGCCAGGTCGAGATTGGCCAGGCGGGGACGGCTCAGGCGGGCGAACTCGAGCTGCTCGGTGAGAATCCCTTCCAGACGTTGGATCTCCCTCACGATGAGCCCGGCGTACTCGGCGTTCGGGTCCGATTCCGGCAGACTCCTCAGGATCCGGCGAGCGAAACCGCCCACCGCCGAAAGCGGATTGCGGATCTCGTGCGCCACCTTGGCGCTCATTTCCCCGAGCGCCGCCAGCTTCTCCGTCTGCATGAGCAGGCTCTGCGTCTCCCGCAGCCGCTTGTCCGCCTCCCGCACCTGTTCGAACAGGTTCGCATTCTTGATCGCGATGGCGGCCTGCGCCCCGAGGACGGTGAGGAACTGCTCGTCCTCCTCCTGGAAGACCGCTCCGTCGACGTCGCCGGAGGACTCGCGGTCTCCCACGCCCAGGCATCCGAGAACCTGGTCGAACGCGACCAGGGGCACGAAAAGGACCGACCGGGGCTGTCCCGCCTCCAAGGCCGGCAACATGCCGTCGGCGGCCGCATCGGCGATCCGGAGCGGACGCGCTGGACCGACGCAGCGGACGGCCAGCGACCGGAGGGACTCCAAGAAACCTTCTTCCCCCGCGGCCAGCCCGCAGTGCGAGGCGACCTTGAGCGCCTCGTCCTCACCTTCGGCGATCCAGGTCGCGGCCCAGTTCGCCTCCATGACGCGGGACGAGATCCGCGCGATGAGGTGCAGGAGATCGTCGAGATTGGTCGCCGAAAGGATTCCGCGGGAGATCTCCTGGACAGTGGCCATCTCCGCCACCTGCCGCTCCAGGCTCTGGTAGGTCTGGCCGCGCTCGATCGAGAGGCCGGCATGGTGCGTCAGCATGATGACCAGCTCGCGGATGTTGGACGGGAGTGGATGCGCATAGCCTCCGGCCAGGCCCAGGACCCCCGCGAGCCCCCGTGTTCCGACCACCGGCCACCAGCTCCACGGCCCTTCTCCGAGGGCGCGCACCACGTCCTCGGGATCGGGAAGGCCGTGGGTGGCGAAACAGATCGGCTCTCCGGCGACGGCGGCGTGCACCGGAGCGATGGAGACGTCCTCCATCGGATAACGCAGGTGCCGCGCCTTCTTGGCCAGCGGGCTTCGCAGGCGGCGCCGGGGATCGAGAGTCAGGCGCACGGCGTCTCCCAGGGAGGTCGGGAAGCCGTCCAAGAGTTTCCAGAAATCGCGGGTCAATTCCCGCTCGCGCTCGCCCGCGGCGTCGTAGCCGTGAAGCCGCTTTCCCGAACGGTCGACGAGCAGGAGCAGGGCGCGGTCGAAGCCGAGCCCCTCCTCGGTGATGAGCGTCGACAGCAGCGCGGAGGCGATGGCCGCGAGATCGGTCAGGCCATGCAGGACCGTGGTGAGACGGAAGAGCTGGGACATTTGGCCTGCGCCGTCTTCCGGCCCTTTGCTATACTTCGCTTCTTGAGCCTGTTCGGGATCGGCCCAGACGGGGGACTTCGACGGACTGCCGTTCATGGCTCCTCGCTTTTCAGGCTCGCGCGGGTTTCATCTTCAGGCAGCGGGGTCGATCGATGAAGTGGTGGCAGAGGTTCTGGAATTCCGGGATTTCCGCCCAGAAGACGGGGGTGATCATGGAAAAGCAACCGGCGCCGGCCGGACAGCCGATGCAAATTCAGATCGACGCGACCAACGCCGAGGGAATCTACTCGAATCTTGTGCTTCTCGCGCACTCGCCCTCCGAGTTCATCCTCGACTTCGCCCGTCTCCTTCCCGGCATCCCGCAGGCCAAGGTCTACGCGAGGATCATCATGACGCCCCAGGCGGTCCGGTCGCTGCACCGGGCGCTGGAGTCGCGGATCGATTCCTACGAGGCCCAGTTCGGCAAGATCCGGCTGGAAGGCGACCCCGCAACCAAGACAGATATCGGCTTCAAGACGGGCTAGTCTTTACCCTTTCGTTGCGGCGCCGGGCGCCGATTCCGGCGCCGGACCGCGCGCCCGCAGGGTGGATCGGGTGGAAGGATCTCTCGGCCGGTTGGTGTGGAGGTGCAGGAAATGCGGCCCATTCGGTTGTCCTCTCGCGCTTTGACGTCGCCCCCGAGTCCGATTCGCAAGCTCGTGCCGCTGGCCGATCAGGCGCGCGCCCGCGGAGTCCAGGTCTGGGGCCTGAACATCGGGCAGCCGGACATCCCGACCCCGAAAGAGATGTGGGACGCCGCCCTGCGCGACCATCCGGCCGTGCTCTCCTATGCGCCGTCGACCGGCTTCCTCGAGCTGCGGCAGGCGATCACCGGCTACTACACCCGGCACGGCGTCTCTCTAGGCCCGGATGACCTCATCGTCACCACGGGAGGCAGCGAAGCCATCCTCTTCGCGTTCGCCTCCACGATGGATCCGGGCGACGAGGTCCTGATTCCGGAGCCGCTGTATGCGAACTACCTCGGGTTCGCCAACCTGCTCGGAGTCCGCGTGGTTCCGATCCCGACCCAGCCGGAAGACGGCTATCGGCTGCCGCCGCGAGAGATCTGGGAAGAACGCGTCACCGGACGCACCCGGGCCATCCTCTTCTGCAATCCGGGGAACCCGACCGGAACGATCTACGACGAGGACGAGATCGAGATGATCCTGGGCATGGCCCGGGATTGGGGCCTCTTCATCGTGGCGGATGAGGTCTACCGCGAGTTCTGCTACGACGGCCTGACCCACCGCTCGATCCTCACCCACGACAACGCGGCCGACCGGATCATCCTGGTGGATTCCATCTCGAAGCGGTTCAGCGCTTGCGGCGCCCGGATCGGCTGCCTGGGAAGCAAGAACCGCGAGGTGATCGCATCCAGCACGCACTACGCGCAGGCGAGGCTCTCTCCGCCGAGCATCGGCCAGTGGATGGCCACGGCGGCCTACGCTCTGCCCGAGTCGCACTACACCGGGATCAAGACCGAATTCCAGCGGCGGCGGGACGTGGTCATGGAGGAGCTGGGGCGAATGCCGGGCGTGCTCTGCCAGGCTCCGCGCGGCGCCTTCTACGCGATGGCCAAGCTGCCGGTGGAGGACGCGGATCACTTCGCTGCCTGGATGCTGACGACCTTCCAGCATCAGGGCGAGACCGTCCTCGTGGCCCCGGGCAGCGGCTTCTACGCGACGCCGAACGCGGGAACGCAGGAGGCCAGAATCGCCTACGTCTTCGAGGAGAAGCCGCTCCGGCAGGCTCTTCGCGTGCTGGCCGAGGGGCTTCTGGCCTATCCCCGGAGGATCAAGGGCGCGGGCGACACCGGGAAGGCGGCCGCGCCGGCGGGAGCACGGCCCCGGCCCTGAGCGTCATGCCGGCGGTCGGGGAGAAGGAATCAGGCGTCTAGGAGGAGCGGGGCGGCATTCCCAGCTGCCCCAGAATCGCAGGCCTCCTGACAGGATTGGACGAAGAACTTGCGCTTCGGGGCTCTTGGGCTTCGGAGCGCGTTCTTTGTCGGATTTAGTCTTCGGCTCCCAGCCGCAACACTGTGACCGTGGGCATTATGAGCCGGACCGCAGGCCGCCCCAAACAGAGCCGGTGCTCCCCGGCGCGGTGCTTGGAATGATGGGCTCCGGCGCTAGGACGGCTGAACCGGCCGCCGCCTCTCCATCAAGAGCGCCCGGAACGCCTCCGCCGCCCGGCTGAGCGGCGTCCCGCGCCGGAGGATGAGGCCCGACGTCCGCGCCAGGTCGAAACCCCGCACCGGCAGCGTCGCGAGCCGTCCGTCCGCGACTTCCCGGCCGACCGAGCACCATGGAAGCACCGCCAGACCGAGCCGGGCCTGGACCATCTTCTTGATCGCCTCCGGATTCGAGGTCTCCATCTCGATCCGAAGGTGGATTCCCTGATTCACGAAGAAGCCCTCGACCAGTTGCCGGGTGACGGAGTCGGGCTTGTAGCTGATCCAGACCTGGTCCGCCAGCGCCGCCGGCTCGATGCCGCCGCGCGGTGTCGAGGGCCGCTTCCCTCGGCCCCGTCGGGCGCCGTGTGAGTCCACCACCACCAGCGGGTCCCGATAGAACTCGAAGGACTCGTAGGGACCCTCGGGAACGGCCAGGGTCGCGAGGAGCAGCTCCACCTGGCCGGCGTCCAGCATCCGGAGAAGAGGCGCCGTCCCGTCCACGTGAAGCGCCAGCTCCACCTGGGGATGGCGCGATCGGAAACGCTTCAAGAGGGCCGGGAGATGGTAGATGGCCACGAGGTCGGTCGCCCCGACCGAGAGACGTCCGCGGATGGCGCCGGCCTCGCCGACCTCCTGCTCGAGACGGTGAAGCTCGGCCAGCACGTTGCGGGCGCGGGAGTAGAGCCTTTCCCCGGCCGCGGTCATCCGGACGCCCTGCCGCGACCGCCGGAGCAGCGGTTCCTTCACCTCCGCCTCCAGCCGGCGCAGGCGGGCGCTGGCCGCCGGCTGGGTGATGAAGAGCCGCCGGGCCGCGCCGGTCAGGCTTCCCTCCTGCACGGCGGTCACGAAGGTCTCGAGGTCGCTCAGTCGCATGGGCCAACCATAACACCATGTTATGGTGGTTCTAGAATAAATCGATGCGGGTGATGACCGATCCGCGGGGTTACCATGACCGGCGATGCGCTCGGGGCGAGCGGCTCCCGCGCGGCGGCGCTCGTTGCATCGTCGATCCGCCGCCAGGGATTCCGCCCGCGACGGGACAAGGGAATGAGGCGGGCACAGGACCCAAGGAGGGTGTATGCGCGAGTCCGTTCAGATCCAGCCGGCCGAGGGCAGGCTCGGTGTTCTGCTTCCCGGATTGGGAGCCGTGGCCACCACGTTCATCGCCGGGGTCTACGCCATGCGGAAGAAGCTGTCCGAGCCGATCGGCAGCCTTACCCAGACCGGCACGGTCCGTCTGGGAAAACGGACGGAAGGCCGCTCTCCCCGGATCCGGGACTTCGTGCCCCTTGCCTCGATGGACGACCTCGTCTTCGGCGGATGGGACATCTTTCCGGAGGACACCTACCAGGCCGCCCTCAAGGCGGGCGTGCTGGATGCCCGGCTGCTGGCCCTCGTCCGGGACGAGATGGAGGCGATCCGTCCCTGGCCTGCCGTCTTTGATTCCAAGTACGTCAAGAATCTCCATGGCGAGCACCGCAAGAAGGGCGCGAACGGGATGGAGCTGGCCGAACAGCTCATGGACGACATCCGGCGTTTCCAGAAGGAGAACGCTCTGTCGCGGCTGGTCATGGTCTGGTGCGCGTCGACGGAGATCTTCCTGAAGCCGGGCGAGGTGCACCAGACGATCCAGTCGTTCGAGAAGGGCCTGCGTGAAAATGATCCGGACATCGCCCCATCCATGATCTACGCCTACGCCGCCCTGAAGTGCCACGTGCCCTTCGCCAACGGCGCTCCCAACCTCTCGGCCGACATTCCCGCGCTCTTCGAGCTGGCGCGAGAGATGAAGATTCCGGTCGCCGGCAAGGACTTCAAGACGGGCCAGACCCTGATGAAGACCATCCTGGCGCCCGGATTCAAGGCCCGCCTCCTCGGAGTCAACGGGTGGTTCTCGACCAATATCCTGGGGAACCGGGACGGCGAAGTTCTCGACGATCCCGATTCCTTCAAGACCAAGGAGGAGAGCAAGCTCTCGGTCCTCTCCTCCATCCTGCAGCCGGACCTCTATCCGGAGTTGTACAAGGATCTCTATCACAAGGTGCGGATCAACTACTACCCGCCGCGGGGGGACAACAAGGAGTCCTGGGACAACATCGACATCTTCGGCTGGCTGGGCTACCCCATGCAGATCAAGATCAACTTCCTCTGCCGCGACTCGATCCTCGCCGCTCCGATCGTGCTCGACCTGGCCCTCTTCATGGACCTGGCCCAGCGCTGCGGGATGCGGGGCATCCAGGAATGGCTCTCCTTCTACTTCAAGAGCCCGATCCACGCCCCGGGACTCAATCCCGAGCACGACCTCTTCATCCAGCTCATGAAGCTGAAGAACACGCTGCGGTATCTCCGGGGCGAGGAGCTGATCACCCACCTCGGCATCGAGTACTACGACTGAGAGATCCAATTCCGGGCTTCGCCGGGCGCAGCCAGGCCGCCCGGCGGAGCGCGGGGATCGATCCGTCAAAGGCATGACCGGGTGCCAGAGCGTGAGACGCGCATCTGAGCCCGACATGGGCACCGGAGCCTGAGACGCGTGGCCCGAGCGTTACCTCGGGGCGGCGAGCCCAGGGGGCGCGCAGCCCCTCTCCGTCGCCCCGTCGGGGCGCGTTCCTTGGGCCCTTCCAGCAGTCCCCCGTCTCGTTTGTTCCTCAATGGAACAAGTTCCGCCTCCACTTCAAGCGACAGCGCGTCCGTGTCGCCCCGTCCGGAGCCTACGTAGCTTTCTCTCGCCGGTCCGCCGGCACATCAGCCTTGGCGACGGCGCTCGGGCTGCGTGCCCGCCGCCAACCCATGCGCCGCACCGCCCAAAAATCGGCCTTCCTCAAGTCTTCACGACCGGAATCAAACCGCCGATGCTAGACTGAGGATGTCGGTTTCGGGGGCCGTTTCGGTCTCCGGGGCGGCACCCGCGGTGAATTCCGGCATCTCTGGGAGGACAACATGGAGCGAGACGTTCGCCACAATCCCGGTCTCCTCAAGCTCGATCTCTATTGCCGGGGCATCCGCCTCGACGACTCCTGCCTGATCGAGCAGGACGGCGGGCGCAAGATCCTCCGCACCCGCGCCGGACTCGGATCGGGCCTGGAGGCGATCCTGCCGACCGGGCTCTGGACGAACATCCCGGTGACCGAGGACTTCGCCGCGAACTCTCCCTACATCCTCTTCCGGGAGAACAATGAGTACTGGATCCACCGCGACGACCGGGCCCGAGAGCGGATCGCGCCCATCACCCTCTCTCCGAGGCCCGACTGGTACGATCGGAAGACCTCGACCGGCAAGAACATGACCCGGATCGGCTCGCTCCAGGGGACCTACCTCGCCATCTATCAGGCCAAGGTCTGCGAGTACTGGTCCGAGAGCACCAAGGTGAACTGCAAGTTCTGCTCGGTCGGACTGAACCTCGGCGTGGACGACGCCGACGAGAAATCGATCCAGGAGGTCATGGAAGTCGTGTGGGCCGCGATCGACGAATCGGGCATCACTTACGTGGATTTCAACACGGGCCACTTCCACGATCACACCTTTCTCGACATCCTCGAGCCGTACATCAAGGAGATCAAGCGGCAGACCGGCCTCATGATCGGGATCCAGACGCCGCCTCACCCGGACCTCTCGCGCTACGACGCCCTGAAGAAGATCGGCGTGAACCGGGTGTCCTTCTGCTTCGAGCTTTTCGACGAGCCGCGCTTCACCGAGGTCTGTCCGGGCAAGAACCGCGAGTACGGGCTGCAGCGCTATCTCGACGCGGTCGAGTACTGCGCCAAGCTGGCCGGCGGCGGCCCGTTCGATCCCTGGGTCAGCAACGGCGAGATCGTCGCCGGGCTCGAGCCGCCCGAATCGAGCATCGCGGCGATCGACTGGATCACGGGCGTCGGCGCCATCCCCACGGTCTGCGTCTTCCGTCCGCTGATCGGGACCGACTACGAGAAGGTCGCGCCTCCGAAGACCGAGGACATGATCCCGGTGTTCCAACGGTTCTACGAGGCCTGCATGGAGCACAACCTTCCGATCGGTGTGGCTCCCAATATCCACGTGAGCCTGGTCCTCCTGCCGGAGGAGTGCCGCTGGTTCGTCGACAACCCGCGGAAGTACGCCCTCAAGGAGGCGAAGCTCAAGGCGATGGGGACGGTCTTCGCGGCGCAGTTCCGGTCTCGCATGCGGAAGATCCAGGCGGAGCATCGCCCCGCCGCGGTCGCGGGGAGCTGAGCAGGGCAAGGTCAGACGACCGGGTTCGCCAGCTCCCCGACGCCCTCCAGGCGGATCGTAACGGTCTCGCCGCGCCGGAGAAAGACCGGCGTCTCCCGGAAGACTCCGACCCCCGCGGGCGTGCCGGTCGTGATGAGGTCGCCGGGTTCGAGCGTCATCATGCGCGAGACGTAGGCGATGAGCTGGGGCACGGAGAAGATCAGGTCCTTCGTGTTGCCGCGCTGCATGGGGCGATCGCCCCAGTCCGCGTCGAGACTCAGGCCCGTGGGATCCGGCAGCTCGTCGCGGGTCACGATCCAGGGACCGCACGGCCCGAAGGTGTCGAAGCTCTTGCCCCGAAACCACTGCTTGTCTCCGTACTGGGCCCTTCGGCCGCTGACGTCGTTCATCACCGTCCATCCGAGCACCGACGCCATCGCCTCGGAGGGAGCGACTCGACGGGTGCGGCGGCCCAGGACGACGCAGAGCTCGGCCTCGGCGTCCACCTGATCCTCGAGCGACGGATCCGGCAGCTCGATCGCGTCGCGCGAACCGACGAGGCAGCTCGGAGCCTTGGCGAAGAGAAGAGGGGCGGAAGGCGGATCCTTCTTCTGCTCGCGGGCGTGATCGAGGTAGTTGAGGCCGATGGCAACCACCTTGCTCGGGTCGGTCACGGGCGGACCGAGCCGCACGCCCGCCAGCGGATGCAACAGGAGATCCGGCCCGCCGGAGGCGCCTCCCCGCGAACCCGGTCCGGAGGTGTCGCGCCCGGCGCTGACCGCAAACGCCTCGCGCACCGCCGCATCGAGTTCGCGCAAATCGGGAAACGGTCCGCTTTCATCTCCGGAATCCAGGATCCCGGCCTGGAGGATTCCCCGCCAGCCGGAAGGCCACTCCGGCCGCACCACGCTCAGGTCGACCACCTGATCTCCGACGGCGACTCCCGGCCGCTCCCCTCCTCGCGGTCCGAAACTGACGAGCCTCAAGCGCCCCTCCTTTTCCTGAGGTTGACCTCGGCGCGCGCCCCGCCCGCCGCGGGATCGGCCTCTGGCGGCGCCGTCTTCCAGCGCCGGTGCATCCAGAACCACTGGTCAGGATACCGCCGGACCATCTCCTCGAGGTAGGACACCGAGCGCCGGAGCGCCTCCATCTCCGCTTCGAGCGGCGGGAGATCCTCCCTCACCCGGAGCGGTGGCGGCATTTCGAGAAGAAACGACCCGTCCGGCTGCCTCAGGCCGTAGCCGAAGATGATCGGGCAGCGCGCCAGCCGGGCAAAGCGGACCGGTCCGAGAGGGGTGGACGCCGGCCGCCCGAAAAAGGGAACGAAGACGCCGTCCCGGCCGGCATCCTGATCGGCCAGGATGGCCAGGAATTCGTTGGCCGCGAGCAGGCGCATCACCGGCCGCAGGCCGCGGTCGGTCGAGAGCACGCGCATCCCCGAGCTTTCCCGCGCCCGCGTCACGTAGGCGTCCACCCGCCGGTTGTTCTGCGGGCGAACGAGCACCCAGGTGGGATGGCCGAGCTGGGCCACCGCCGCTCCGCCGACCTCCCAGTTGCCGATGTGGCCGGTGAGAAGAATCGCGCCACGACCCTGGGCCCGAGCTTCTTCGAAGTACTCGGGATGGGTGATGCGCGTGCGCGCCAGGATTCCGGGCGGGGCCACGCGGGGGAGCTGACAGAGCTCGAGAAACGTGCTGCCGAACTGCCGGTAGCAGGAGCGCGCGATCTCGCGCCGCCCGAACGGCGGCAGGTCCGGAAACGCGTGTTCGAGGTTGTCGAGCGTGACCCGGCGGCGGATCCGCAGGATCCGCCAGGTCAGGGATCCGAGCGCCCGACCCAGCGCCTGCGCTTTGGTCCAGCTCAGGCGCGAGAGAACCAGGAGGAGCCCTCGAAAGAGCAGATACTCCGCCAGGTGCTTGACCCGCCGCTCGCTCATCGGGCTTTCTCCCAGAATCCTCCCGGGCGGCGGACGACGCGCCCCATGACCTCGAGGCGCACCAGAGCCGCCTGCGCGGCGCCCGGCCCCGCGCCCGGAGCCAGGTTGAGGCAACCGGCAAGACTCATACGGCCGCGTCCGAGCCCCTTCAAGAGGACGTGCTCGAGGTCCTCGAGGGCGGCCGTCCTCGAGCCGTGGCGCCGAGTCGGGATTCCGGCCCCGCCGCGTTCGGACGGGAGCCCCGGATCAGCGCCTCGGAACCCCGGATCGGCGCCTCGGAATTCGCCGCCTCGGAGCTCCGGATCGGTGCCGTGGAGTTCGGCGCCTCGGAACTCCGGATCGGCGCCTCCCCCGCCCGCCTGCGGTTCCCCAACCGTCCGGGATTCGGCCGCGGCGTTCCTTCCCGGCAAGGCTTCCAGCGCTTCGAGGACGTCACGAACCCCAAGCACGGGACGCGCGCCATCGCGAATGAGCCGGTTGGGAAGAACACTCCCCGGGTAAAGCGGATCGCGCGGCACCGCCATGACCTCCCTGCCCTGTTCGAGCGCGTGATCGACGGTGGATCGCGCGCCGCTGCGTTCTCCCCCTTCCACCACGATCACCACGCTGGAAAAACCGGAGAGGATACGGTTCCGGCGGGGAAAATGCAGGCGAAGCCCCTCCGTGCCGGGAGGGAATTCGGTGAGCGCTCCTCCCTGGCGGAGGATGCGCTCGAAGAGATCCTGGTGCTCCGGCGGATAGCACACATCCGCGCCGGTACCGAGCACCGCCACCGTCGCCCCCCCGGCGTCCAGGGCGCCTCGATGCGCCTCGCCGTCGATCCCGCGGGCCAGGCCGCTCACGATCGTGCAGCCGGCCAGCGCCAGATCCCGGCCGAGGCCGTAGGCCAGCTCGCGTCCTGCGGCGCTCGCGGCCCTCGATCCGATGACGGCGACGCGCTCGAACCCCGGAGTGTCAAGCGCCCGGCCGCGCGCAAACAGGAAGGGCGGAGGATCGGGAATGCTCTCGAGCGCGGCGGGAAAAGGCTCTCGGCCGCGGACCAGGAGCGAGATCGCATCCCGGCGCATCCGCCGGAGCGTCGCGGTCGCTTGCTCGATCGATGGCAGAGCAGGGCAATCCCGGGATCGGGACGTCAGAGGCTCAGGGAGACGCTCGAGATCCGCCGGGGTCCAGGGAAACGGCAGACGTCCGGACTCGAGATGCTCGAGGATCCGGCGAAGGAGGCGGGGCGAGGCTTTCCAGAGCATCGCGAGACGCAGCTCGCGCAGGTCCCCGGTCGGATCGTTCACGAATCGACGTCCCGCGGCGAACGGTCGCCCTCCGATTCGGAAGAAGCGCGATCCTCTTCCGTTGATTCCCGCGCCTCGGTCGATCCCATCGCTCGCGCCGCCACATCGCGCGTCTCCGGGGTCTCGAGGTAGAACCGTCGCGGCCAGGGAAACCGGCCCAGAGGAACGCCCTCATCGACCAGATCGGCGAACGCCCGCCGCGTTCGATGGCCCGCCTCCCCGGCCGGTCCGTCATCGCCCGCCTCGCCGCCGGCCGCCTCCAAGGCGAAATCGTCCGGCCAATCGTCGGCCTCAGGCTTTCGCACGACCTCAAGCGCCTCCCGCAGCCGGGAGAGCAGCTCCGGAATCCCATCGCCGGTGGCGGCCGAGAAGCACAGCAGCGGGCTCTCGTCCAGCGCCGGGAGGGAATCGCCTTTCGGCGCCAGATCGGCACGGCTGTACGAGAAGACTCGCGGCCGCCGGAGCAGGGCCGGACTGAAGCTGCCCAGCTCGTGCAGCAAGGTTCGCACATCGCGGAGCGGGTCGGCCGAGGCGCTGTCGATCAGGATAAGCAGAAGGCGCGTCCGCTCGATGTGGCGCAGGAACCGCGCGCCCAGCCCGCGTCCTTCGTGCGCGCCCTCGATCAGTCCGGGCAGGTCGGCCATGACGAAGGAGTCGTAGTCTCCCAGCGGCACGATGCCGAGGTGGGGCTCGAGAGTCGTGAACGCGTAATCGCCGATCTTGGGCGTAGCATTGGACAGCCGGCGGAGCAGTGTGGACTTTCCGACGTTGGGCAGACCGACCAGGCCGACGTCGGCGAACAGCTTCAGCGTGAGATGAAGCTCCAGCTCGGCTCCCGGACGCCCCTCCGTCGCGATCCTCGGCGCTCGCCGCGTCGCGCTCTTGAAGTGGACGTTCCCTTTTCCGCCCCGGCCTCCGCGAGCGACGATCAGCGAACGGGCCGGGTCGACGAAGTCGGCCAGAGTGCGCCCGCCCTGGTCTTGCACGATTGTTCCGACCGGCAGGCGGACGACGCAGTCCGCGCCCCGGCGACCGAACATCTCCTTGCCCAGGCCGGGAAGGCCGTTTCCCGCGGCAAAAAGCGTCTGATGTCGAAAGGAAAGGAGGGTCCGGAGGTTCGGATCGGCGAGCAGGATGACGTCCCCGCCGTGGCCCCCGTCACCTCCGCTCGGTCCACCCTTGGGAACGAACTTCTCGCGCCGGAAGGCGATGCATCCGTTCCCGCCGGAGCCGGCCCGGACTCGAATGGTCGCTTCGTCGATGAACATGGCGCTCCTGGATGCCGGCTCCTCCGTCCACAAAACGACGCGATTCGGGAATCAGCGGGATTCGTGCCGCCGCTGCAGCGCCGCGACGAGGAGTTTCGCAAGACGAACCGCCCGATGCGAAGGGCGTCGGCCGTAACTCGCCGGCACGGCCCTTTTCCGCCGAACCTCTCAGAACGACCTCGCCGGTTCCGAAGGCAGTACTCAGCTCAGCCCCCGGTCTTTTCGCCCCCACCGGATTCGCTCTTCCCGGCCTCGCCGGCCTTCTTCCCGCCCTCACCGCCCGCGCTCTTGCCGGCACCGGTGCCGGCGCCACCGCCGTCGGCCTTCTGCCGCGCCTTGTACTCCGGGCTGCGATAGTCGGTGGCGTAGAAGCCGCTTCCCTTGAAGATCACGCCGGCACCGGCGCCGATCTTCCTTTCCACCTTCTTCCGGCACTTGGGGCATTGCTTTCGAGGCGGATCGGACATGTTCTGAACCAGCTCGAACTGGTAGCCGCAAGACGTGCACACGTATTCGTAGGTCGGCATCTAGCGTGATCCTTGAATCTTCTCGTGTCTTTCGTTTTCGTCACCCGCCCCGGCCGGCGCTTCCCCGGGCCGAGGCTTCCCGGCCGTCCGGACCGTCGATCAATCCCTCATTGTAGCGCAAATACCCGGCACCGCGTTCGTCTCGACGCCCGCCGAAGCATGCCGGCTGACCCCGAGGCGCCCAGGCCTCGCTCCGCCCGCGGTACGCCCAGGTGGGACATCTTCTCGCCATCCCCAGGGACGCCCGGCGGAACAGGCTCTCGCCGCGCCCCCGTTACCGCAGTCGATCGAGGGAGTCGACGAGGGAGCGAAGCCCTTCCTCGATCACCTTGTCGGAGACCGCAAAGGAGATCCGCAGATGCCGATCCGAGCCGAAGGCATCTCCGGGCACCAACGCCACTCGGGCCTCGTCGATCAGGTAATCCGCCATCTTCCCGGATCCTTCGATCGGCGCGCCTCCCCGGCTGCGCCCGTAGTAGGCCGCGAAGCTCGGGAAGACGTAGAACGCCCCCAAGGGCGCCACGACCTTCAGATCCGGAGCCTCGGCCAGGATCTCGAGGACCCGGCGGCGCCGCGCGGCGAAGGTGCGGACCATGGTCTCCCGGGACTCGCGGGTTCCGGCGAGGGCCGCGACCGAAGCCTCCTGAGAGATGCTGCACGGGTTGCCGCTGAGGTGGCTCTGCATGGCGATCGCCGCCCCGGTCCAATCCCGGGGCGCGGCCATCCAGCCGATGCGCCAGCCGGTCATAGAGAACGCCTTGGACACTCCGTTGATCACCGCCGTCCGCTCCCGGAGGACCGGCGAAACTGCGGCCGGGCTCACGTGCACCGCGTCGTCATAGAGGATCCGGCCGTAGATCTCGTCCGTGATCAGATGCAGCTTCCGCTCCGCCAGAACCTCGCCAAGGGCCGCGAGCTCGGCGCGGGTGTACACGACGCCGGAGGGATTGCCGGGCGTGTTCAGGATCAGCCCGACCGTCTTCGGCGTGATGTGGGCGGCGAGCGACTTGGGCGTGATCTTGAAGGAGCCGTCGTCCGTGGGAATCGGCTTCGGAACGCCGTCGAGCAGGCGGATCATCTCCGGATAGGACACCCAGTAGGGAACCGGCACCAGCACCTCGTCCCCCGGATCGACCAGGACCGCCAGCGCCATGAAGATGGCCTGCTTCGCGCCCGCCGACACCAGGATCTCGTCGGGCGCGTAGGTCAGTCCGTCCTCCCGCGCCAGCTCGGCGCAGATCGCCTTCCTCAGCTCGAGGGTCCCTTGCGGACTGGTGTAGACGGTCTTGCCGTCGCGGATCGCCTGGATGCCGGCGTCACACACGGGCTCGGGCGTGGGGAAATCCGGCTGGCCGGCACCGAAGTTCCACAGCTTCTCTCCCTTCGCGGCCAGTCCGCGGACCTTCTCATCGATCGCGAGCGTGCTCGACAAGCGAACCGTGCGCGCGCGGTTGGCGAGCTTCATGACCTCTCTCCTTTTCCCTCGACCCGTCCCCGGCCCTGGCCACCTGAGCCCTCTCCTCCGTGAGCCTCCTCTGAGCGCAACGCGGCGTACTTCTGAGCAAGCCGGCGCGCGACGTCGGGCGTCACCAGCCCTTCGACCGAACCGCCGGCCCGCGCCACGTCCTTCACGAGGCTGGCGTTCAGGAAGCTGAACCGCTCGGTGGGCATGAGAAGGATCGTGTCCAGCTCCGGACAGAGCTTCTGGTTCATCAACGCCATCTGGAACTCGTATTCGAAATCGCTGACGAAGCGCAGGCCGCGAACGATGCCGCTGACGCGGCGGCTGCGGGCGAAATCGACCAGCAAGCCTTCGAACGAGGTGACCTCGATCAACTGCGCCTGCTCCTCGCTCAGCCCCCGGCGGATCATCTCGATCCGTTCGTCGCTGTCAAAGAGGGTCTCCTTTTGATGGCGGCGCGCCACCGCGACGATGAGCCGGTCGAAGAGATGCAGGGCCCTTGCCATGACGTCCATGTGGCCCAGCGTGACCGGATCAAACGTGCCCGGAAAGAGCCCCACCCGCTTCAAGCGTCCCTCCCCGGCGGCGATTCCGCCGCCTCCAAACGGAAGAAATGCAATGTCGTTCCCCCGATGACGCGCTGCCGGGTCCGGATCAGGCGGAGGCGCCGTTCCGGGACCGGATCGGTGGTTCGGGTTTCGAGCACCAGGTCTCCCTCAAGTCCCAGTAGAACGGAGCCCGGCGCGCCGAACGCTTCCAGAATCTCCTCGGTCTCCGTGTTCCCGTAGGGCGGATCCGCCAGAACCAGTCCGAAGGCGGTTCCTTCCCGCGACAACATGGAAAGCGCCCTCACGACCGGGAGATTCAGGATCCTGGCCTGGGATTGTCCCCCCAGCTCCTCGAGGTTGCGTTCGAGCCCTTCGCAGGTCCGGCGGCTCTTCTCGACGAACACGGCGCCGTCCGCCCCCCGGCTCAGCGCTTCGAGCCCGAGAGCGCCGGAGCCGGCATAGAGATCCAGCACCGATCGACCGGCCACGCGCGGCCCCAGGATATCGAAAAGCACCTGGCGGACTCGATCCTGCGTCGGTCGAACCCGGACGCCCGGCGAATGCAGCTTCCGGCCGCTCCAAACGCCGCCCACAATCCGCATCCGCCCGTCTGCCTCCTGCCCTTCTCCTCTGAAGGGAACCCGTCGATCTTACTCCATCGCGATCCATGGTCACAGATCCAACTTGCCCGGCGACCCTCCGCTTCCTTCCGCGAGAGGCGCCAGACCGAGGCGAAGGGATATCTCCTCCGCGATGTCCTCCACGGACCGCCCGTCGGTTT
This sequence comes from Candidatus Eiseniibacteriota bacterium, assembly GCA_963833505.1. Taxonomy (GTDB): domain Bacteria; phylum Eisenbacteria; class RBG-16-71-46; order CAIMUX01; family CAIMUX01; genus CAWHYG01. The sequence goes on from CAWHYG010000007.1 coordinate 910,412, forward strand.
CAATCTTGAAATCCGCCTCTTCGTACCAGGGCTCGCGGGCGCGGAGCAGATCCGGAACCACCCGGGCGGGATCGAGCCCTTCGAGCACGGGCCGGCGCGGACTGTCCGGCCTGGCCAGCCGATCCAGCACCTCGCCTCCGGAGACGCGGAGCCAGACCAGGATGCAGCGCTCGTGGAGCATTCGGCGGTTTTCTTCCGCCAGCACGGTGCCGCCTCCGCAGCCGATGATCGCTCCGGATCCCTCGCAGAGATTGCGGAGGACGATCGTCTCCAATCGGCGGAAATAGGCTTCGCCCTTCTCCCGGAAGATCCGGTGGACGGGAGCCTGCTCGAGGCTCTCGACCAGCGCGTCGACGTCCACGAAGGGCAGGCCGGAACGACGGGATAGAGCGGCTCCCACCTGCGTCTTGCCCGCGGCCATGAATCCGATCAGGGCGATGTTCCGATCCAGCAGGTCCGTCACCGGGGGATCCCGTTCAACCGCCGAGCTCGGCACCGGACTCCGCATCGCGGGAGTCACGCGGCTCGGAGGGGTGGTTCCCTTTCGGGGCTGCGGGCGCAGGTTCGTTCGTTCCGGACGCGGGTTGCGGACCCGAGGGAGAGGCCTGATCGATGACCGAGGCCGCAGACGGCACGCTGCCGGGCGAAGCCTGACCGATCGCGGGAGCCGCGGGCGCGCTGCCGGGCGTCTGACCGATCGTGGGAGCTGCAGGCGGCGTGCCACCGGACGAAGCCTGACCGGTCGCGGGAGCCGCGGCCGGGGCGCCCGCGGGCGACGCATCGTTGACCTTGGAGGGAACCGGCGGGATCAGCGGGGGCAGCGGCCGCATCACCGGCGGCTCGCCTCGAAGCTCGCGTTCGACTCCCGTCATCGCGTCCCGGAATTCGGCCAGACCCTTGCCGAGAGCCCTAGCCACTTCCGGGATCCGCTTCGCGCCGAACAGAAGGAGCGTCACGAGCAGGATGAGCAGCAGCTCCTTGCTCCCGATGTTGAACATGCTCCTCCCTCTCTGATCGGCCCGAATCCGTCTTCATGCTAACAAATCGCGTTTGATCCGCAAGCCGGTCCGGCTTGTTGCAATCCGGCGCGTGCGTCCTGCACGAGCTTTCCGGCGCCGGGATCTCCGCTCCGAACGCCTGGCTGGCGGCCAAGTCTCGTCCGTCTCGTCGATTGCGGTCACCAAGCGCCGGTTCGGAGCCGATGAATAAGGGACGGCACGTGTCTGGCGGATGACGGACGGGGGCATCCTCGCGGAGGCCCGGGGGACCGGATCCTTCGGGAAGAGGTTCTCAATTGGACGCCATTGGCAAGATCAGGGGACGGCTCGGACCACCGAGCCGGACTTCGGCGTTTCCTGCCCTCGAGGGCTGCGGCGGCCGCACATCGACCTCCGGCTTCACCCTGGTCGAGCTGCTCATCGCCACCTTTCTTCTCAGCGTCGGAGTGCTGGCAGTCGCCCAGGTTCTCGCCGTGGCCGACCGGCACACGGCGGCGGCCCGCGAGGAGACCATCGCGGTCAGTCTCGTCCAGGAGATCCGCGAAAAGATGCTCTGCCAGGATTTCTCCGACGTCGTCACCGGCTTCAACGGGGTCGACACCAACGTCCCGGGCAGTGTGACGGCGCCGGCTCAGCTTTGGGCCCAGCACATCCAGGCCGAGCTCGGACATACCGGCCGGGGAACGATCCAGGTGCTGACTCCCGCGCAGGACAACTCCATTGCGGCGGGAATGCTCGACGCCACGGTCACGGTGAGCTGGTCGGAGCGGGGCCAGGCGGTCTCGATCCCCATGCGCTTCGTGATCGCCGACACCAATCCCTGACCGGACGGCGCGCGCAGCGGTTCCGGAAACCAGAGGTATCGCCGATGACAGCAGTTTCGGATCGGCGCCGGCCATCCCGCCGGAAGGGCTTCACCCGAACGGATTCCCGGCCCGCCGCGGGAAACGAGGGCACGGCGCTGGTTCTCGCCCTTCTCATCCTTGGAGCGCTCGCCATCCTGGCCACCACCGCGATCGTCACCTCCATGGGAGATCGCAATGCTTCCAGCTACGACCGCGACGCCCTGCAGGCCCTCGGCGCGGCCGAGACCGGAGTGGCCTACGCGAAGCGGGCGATCATCAACTGCACGGCGCCGCTCGGTGACCTGAACCAGAACGGCCGTCCCGACTTCCAGCTTGCCGACACCCTGCCCTGGGGCGGCACCTATCAGGTCTGGGCTGAAGCCTCGGACATCAAAGGGGAGGACATCACCGCATACCAGTCGAACGGCTGGACCATCGTCTCCGAAGGGCAATACAAGGGAGCCCGGCGCCGCGTGTGCTCGCAGATCGTGCACGACAGCTTTCTCAAGTTCGCCCGTTTCGTCTCCCAGAACGATCTCAGCTATGCCTGCGGAGCGGCCATTTCCGGCCAGGTCTACACCGGAGGCGACCTTGACGTTCCCTGCGGGTGCGGGAACAACCAGGAATGCCAGTTTCTCGAGAACGTCTATGCGGTCGGGGACATCCCGAACTCCACCTGCGCCCAGTTCTACAAAGGGTACGTCACCCACGCCGACGCCATCGACCTGAGCAACTCCTTCAACTGGACCGACATCAAGAACAAGGCTAAAGGCCTCGGGGCCGACAACACCTGCGAAGGCAAGGGTTCCATCGGCATCTACATGAAACTCTCGGGCACCGATCCGCTCCATCTGGGCAGCCAGGCCAGCCCCAACCAGAACGTCCTGCGCCTGGATCTGTTCGACTTTCACAACACGACGCTCTCGCCGCCGGACACGATCATCACCTACAACGGCACCGCCGTGCCCAATCCGCTCACCGGACATTCGCTCAAGGCGCACGACTTCAACGGCATCATCTACTTCGACGGGGCCGGCAAGGTGAAAGGGACGGCCGACGGCGTCTCCGGGCGGTGCCTCAGCATCTTCTCCACCACCACCTGCACCGTCATGAGCGACATCGTCACCGGTCACACCGGATACGATCCGGTGACGCGCCTGCCCAACGGCACGGGCAATCCGGTCAATATCGGATTGATCGCCGACAGCTACGTTGGCATGGACGCCGGCACCTGCAAGGTGTTGCGCGTGGACGCCGCGCTGCTCTCACGCACCTCGAACTGGTGCGGGCTCGGGACGGAGAGCACCCACCCGAACGCCGGCCCGGGAGCTCTCGACCTCGACCTGGACGGCATCTTCGGCGAGACCCCGGTGAACAACGACCCCGTTCCCGGGCAGGGCTGGGACGAGCTGCACTACGCCACGAATCCAGGCACGCAGTGGGTCTGGGTGATCAACCTGAACGGCCCCATCATCACGGCGACGACCGGGGATGCCCAACCGTGGAATAACACCGACGTCCTCGCCCACGCGCTCGGCCCCACCCGCCGGTACAACTACGACATGGACATCACCGAATATCCGCCGCCCTGCTTTCCGGTCCCGCTCAACCTCTGGAAGGACGTCTCATGGACCGAGATCTTCGATCTTTCGCAGCCGCTGACCGCCAACCTGCCGAACTGAGGCCCGAGACGGATCAGGAGAGGAGGGCGCGCCGATGACGCAGGGCCAGAATGGACCGACCACCGCGGTCCGGTTCCGGGAGCCGGCGCGACCCGACCGCCTCCGGGATCCGGCCCATGCCGGCCGCCTCCGAGGGCCGGTGCAACCCGGCCGGCTTCCAGGTCATCGAGCTCGTGCTGGTCGCCACCATCATCGGGCTGGTCCTGGCGGCGGCCATCCCCAGCTTCGTCGGAAGCAACTCCTGGCGGAACGCGGAAGGCGCGGCCCGCGATTTCTCGGCCCGCCTGCAGCAGGTCCGCGAGCTGGCCGTGACCAACCGCGTCTACTACCGGGCGCGCCTGGATCCCCACGATCTGGCCTACTCCTTCGAACGGCAGACGTCCGACTCCACCTGGACGCGCGACCCGAACGAGATCTACCAGGTGACCGGCTGCCAGGCCATGACGACGGAGATCGGCGGCGCCCAAATGGCCACGCTGTTCAACGTCGAGCCCCAAGGCACCATCGAGATGGATCAGGCGCCGGCCAGGATCTGCTTTCTGTCCACCAAGGGCGACAGCGCGGTCGTTTCCGCAGTGCGCACCGGCCGCGTCTCGGTGCGCATGGTGACGCACGCGCATTGACGCGGCGGAGGATTGACATGTCAGAGCGCCGAGTCGACACCTCCGCCCGATCGGATCGCCGGCCGGGTCCCGGCGGGTTCACGCTGATCGAGCTATTGGTCGCCCTCGTGATCACCGGCGTCCTTTCGGTCGCGCTCGTGCAGGTCGTCCAGGTCGGACGGACCTCGGGCGACCGCAATCGGGTCATGGCCGAAATGCAGCAGAACGCCCGGATCGGACTACAGTCCTTGACCGACGACCTGCGTGAGGTCAGCTACGGGAAGGACCCGACCCACGCCGTCGATCGCGTACGCCGGTCCCGACTCCGTGACTTTCATTGCCGACGTCATCCAGGATCATCCCGGCGCCGAGAAGATCAGCTACTTCCTGTCCCGGGCCGGCGATACCGACACCCGGAATCCGAACGACACCGTCCTGATGCGCGTCGTGACCGACACGGCGGGAGTCCCGCTCGTGTCGGCCCCTCAGGCCTACGGCATCGCGCCCCACGGACTCTCCTTCTCCTGGTACAACGGAGACGGCGTTCAACTTCCCAATCCGGTCCCCCAGCCCGAGCAGATCGGACAGATCTTCGTGTCGTTGACGGCGGCGGCCTCCGATCCGATCCGGGGCCAGTATCCGACCCTGACCCTCTATTCCACCGTCTATCCGCGCAACCTGCCGCTCACCCCCGCGCGGAGCCGTCCCTCCGCCCCAGGCTGCCAGGATCTCACCTACCCGGACTGCGAATCCGCCACGATGAGCTGGTCGACGCCGACGACGAACACGGACGGCACGCAGCTTCCCCTCACCGACATCAGCTACTTCGGGCTCTACTTCGGAGCCGACCCGAACAACCTCAGCCTGTACACGAAGCTGGCGCGGACGATCAATCAATGGACGATCACGGGATTGACCGGAGGCGGCATCTATTACATCGCGGTGACCTGCGTCAGCACTTCCGGCGTGGAAAGCTACAAGTGCACGCGAACCGCCAACATGTCTTCCGGGTTCACTCCAGAGGCGCCCGGCGGCACCGCGGTGACCGGCTGGAACGGCGCCGGAGCCAAGCTCGATTGGAACCAGGTGACCCAATTCACCGGCGGCCAGACGATCACGACGCAGGTGACCTATCGCGTCTATCGCTCGTCCACGTCCGGTTTCACGCCGGGCCCGGGCAACCGCCTCGCCACGGTCACGAACACCGAGTACATCGACTCCACCATGGTGGCCTGCACGACCGCCTACTACCAGGTGACCGCGTTGGCCTGCGGCAACGAAGGCGCACCCGGCAGCGAGGTCGCCGCCAGCCTGCCGGCGCCTCCGTCCTGCCCGACCGGCCTGACGATCCAGCCGAGCCAGCCGGGCCAGATCGTCCTCCAGTGGACCGCACCGGCCAACCGGACCGACGGAAGTCCCCTGCCCTCGCAGGACATCCAGGGCTACCGGATCTACGCCGACACGGTCTCGAGCCCCACGACGTTGCGTCTGACCGTGAACGGCCCGGTCACCACCGCCACGGTGACCGGCCTGGCGGGCTGCGCCACCTATTACGCCAACGTGCAATGCGTGGACAACTGCGGCCATCAGGGGAGCATCTGCCAGATCAACCAGGTTTCGCTCTACGTTCCCTCGGCCTGCAACCCGGCCGTCCCGAACGCCCCGGCCTCCGTCACGGCCACGGCGGTCGGAACCCAGATCACCTTCCAATGGCCGGTCGATCACGCCGACTGCGACCTGGGAGGCTACAAGCTCTACTACGGTACGACCCACGGCGGTCCCTACAACGGCACGGGCGCCCAGCAGGGATCGAGCCCGATCGCTCTCACGCCGCAGCAGGTGACCCAGGGGAACATCTGCAGCTACGTGCTCACCGGCCTGAGCCAATGCCAGACCTACTACGCCGTGGTCACAACGATCGACGTCTGCTCTCCGCCCCATGAAAGCTCGCGGTCGCCGGAGGCGAACGGCGGCACCAGTTGCACGCCTTGCACCATGGCGGCCGGCTGCCAGGCCTGGGCCGTGGACGGAAGCAGCAACACCAACGTCCACCTCGAGATCTATACGAGCAACGGCGGCGGCGAGACGCTGACGCGCCTGACGCCGACCTACGCCGGAGCGGCGAAGGTCAAGGAGGTCTGGTACGGCCGGCCGCTGGCCAAGATCTGGGCGAGCGACGGTTCGGCCGGCGGAGACGGCAACGTGGGACCGCAACCTTCTGGCCACGAGCTCAACGTGACCGACGAGTCCGTTCCCAGCACGACTTCGAACTACTACGGCCAACCCCTGGAGCTGGTCTTTGACAGCGACGTCCGGGCTCTGGCGCTGACCGTGGCGCTTCGGGGCTACTCCGGGCCCTGCACGTCCAACGCGACCACCGCGGGGGCTTCCTGCTTCGCCGATTTCGACGCCGGGAACTACAACGGTTGGACCGTGGTGAGCGGAACCTGGGCGGCATCCTCCTATGTGCTCAAGGAAACGGCCACGAGCAGCAACTACATGCTCAAGCAGTCGACCCTGACCATGGGAGACCTGACCTACGAAGCCAAGATGGAAGTCACGGGAGGGACCCAGCATCAGGCTTTCCTGGTCTTCCGCTACCAGAGCTCGAGCAACTACTACCAGTGCGGAATCCGGACCGACACCGGACATGTCTATGTGCAAAAGGTCGTGAACGGCTCGGTCAGCTCCACCGTCGGCGACTATTCCATGAGCATGAGCGACAACAAATGGTATGACGTGCGAGCGGTCGTGACCGGCACGCGCTGCCAGGTCTGGATCAACTGCCAGAAGGTCCTCGACGTCAACGACTCGACCATGTGGTCCACGGGCGGCGTCGGCTTGTCGACGCGCAAGGCCTCCGCCAGCTTCGATGACGTGCGGATCTTCGCCGGGGCGGTCCTGCCATGAGCCGGGCGCGGGCCGGAGCTGCGTCGGACCGCGCCCGCCCCGGGGCCGGCGGCGGCACCGGCCGGGCGGGCCGCGAGCGGCGCGCAGGAGGAGCTCTTGGTCCTGATGGCAACCGGTTGCAGCTCGGGGCGGCCCCCCGATGGAGAAGCCTGGCGTTCCTCATCCTGGCGGCCCTGCTTGCTCCGGGGCCGGCCGCCTGGGCTGCGGACACCTTGCGCGTCGTATTCACGGCTGAAACCCGGGGCAACCTGCTTCCGTGTTCGTGCCCGACGCATCCTCTCGGAGGACTGGCCCGGCGCGCCGGGTTCCTGAAGAGCTTCGCTCGGGCGGAAAGGGGCCGCTTCCTCGGTCCGGACGCGAACGGTACGACCCTCGTTCTCGACGCGGGCGGATTCCTGCCTGAGGGACAGGTTCCGCTGCGGGACGATCCCAAGGTTAAGGCGCGTTTCGTCCGGCTCCTGCTTCACGGGATGGAGGCGGCGGGCGTCCAGGCGGTCGCGCTCGACTACCGGGAGCGAGGGTTCCTGAGCGATCTCGCCCCGGCGGAGATGCGCCGGCTCGGCCCCGCGCTTCTGGACGCCGATCCCCCATCGCGGCCCCGCGTGCTTCGCTGGGGCGAACGAAAGGTGGCGGTTCTGGCTCTCGAGGAGTCGCTGGCCGATTCCGTGGTCATCCGGGCCGGATGCCAGGCTCGAGCCGGCGCCGACTATCTCATCGTGCTCGCCCGGGCGGACTGTTTCACCGGTCGCCGACTGGCCCGGCTCGCGCGCGCCGACCTTGTTCTCCTCTCCCGCGGCGCCAGGCCGGGCGAACCGCTGCACGAGGGTCGTTCGATCCTGGTCGGCTGCGGGATGGATGGCCGCGAAGCGGGAGAGATCCTCCTGGTGTCCCAGGACGCCGGCGGGCTGGCGACCGCGCATTTCACTCTTCATGCCATGGATGACACCGTCCCCCGCAACCTCGGGCTGGAGTCCGAGGTCCTGGCTCTCACCCGGGACGCGGGTCCGGACGGATTGAACCTCGCGGGCGCTCGCGAGTAACCTGCTCAGGATCGCGAGAGATCTTCAGGTCACGTCGAGAGCGAAAACGAAGGGCCACAACCCTGGACGATCGGCTCGGTGGGGCGTAGGTTCCGAATGACAACTGCGGGCGACCTCATGATTCCGGACCCATCCCGGTCCGACTGCGACTGAGACCCGGCGATCGGGGGCGCGCCGAGTCGGATCTGCACGACCTGGAAAGGAGCCTCGATGACCGTTCGGCAAGTCGCCCAAGGCTGGTTCCTCCTCGCGAGTCTCGCACTTTTCCCCGGAACGGTGCTCGCCCTGGGGTCAGCGCCCGCGGGAGACATCGTTCTGCGCGTCTACTCGGACTACGTGTGACCTTGGTGCTATCTCAGTACCGTGAGTATTGAAAAGCTGGAACGCGAGTACAACATCAAGGTCGAGTATGTGAACTTCCCGCTCCACCCCGACACCCCGGCGCAGGGAATCTCCATCGTGGATCTCTTCGGCGGCCAGAGCGCGCTGCCCCGCATCGAAGCGTCGCAGAAGCGCATGAAAGCGCTGACCGCGGCCGAGGGACTGCCGATGGCGGACCGCACCATGGTCTACAACAGCCGTCTGGCTCAGGAGCTTGGAGTCTGGGCCGCCGCTCAGGGCAAGGGACCGGAATTCCATCAAGCCGCCTTCCGCGCCTACTTCGCCGAGGCACGCAACATCTCCGATCCGGAGGTTCTCGTGGCTCTGGCGGAAGGCGTCGGTCTGGACGGCGCCCAGGCTCGCAAGGTCCTCACGGAACGGCTGTACAAGAGCGAGGTCGACTCTGAGTGGTCGGCCAGCGAGGCGGCCGGGGTGAACGCCGTCCCGACGTTTGAAGCGGGCGGCACCCGGGTCGTGGGCGCCCAGCCCTACGAGGTTCTGGCCCAACTGGTGGAGAAGGCCGGCGCGACCAGGAGATCCACTCCCTCGGGCACCTCGGCTCAATAGCACGGGCCCCTCAGCCCACCTTCTTCTCTTTCGTCCGGAAGCTGCGCAGATACTCCACCAGGTTGCTGATGTTTCGTTCGTTCAGGGTGCGGCCCCAAGGGGGCATTCCGGTAGAGAGGCCGACGGCGCCGCCGCCGAGGCGGATGGCAGAGGCCAGGGCTTCATCGGTGTGGCTTGCCAGGAAAGTGGAATCGGCCAAGGCCCGCGGATGGGGATCAAGGTTGTAGGCGTTGAATCCGTCGCCGGCCCCGGTCTCGCCGTGGCAGTTGAGGCAATAGTGGCGGTAGAGCGCTCGTCCTTCCCGGGCATTGTAGCCCAGGTCCGGCTCGGGCAGGACCGGAGCGGCCGTAGTGTCGGCAGTCGCCGTGCCGCTCGCGGCGCTCTTCGAGGTGTCGGCCGCGGCCGAGACGTGGCTTTTGCGGCGCAGCAACGCCGCCAGGTGCGCCGTCTTTCCGTGCAGGCGGCATCCGCCGGAGAGAGTCACGACCGTCACCGCCGACAGGAGAAGGCAGGAAGAACGGAGAAGCCGCTTCATGATCACTTCTCCTTTCCATGCTTGCCGAACCGGGACGGAGCGGCGGGAGCCTTGACCACGGGCGCTCCCGGCGGAGCCGGGATGGCGCAGACGAACGCGGTCAGGTCGCGGGCATCGGTGTCATCCAGTCCATAATCCGGTTCGCGCACGTCCGCCCGCCACTTCTGCGGTCCTTTGAGCCAGGTGTAGACCCACCCGCTCTTCAGGCGGTTGCCCGCGCCGTCCAGCACCGGACCGTAGTAGCCTCCCTTGCCCGCGATCATGTGACACGACTGGCACCCATAGCGCTGGTAGTAGAGGCGCTCGCCGCGCTCGATCTGTCCCGCCGTCGGGCCGTCGGGGAAGATATCTTCAGGAATGCGATCGTCCCGGAGCACGTTCTCGGCGAAATCGGCGATGAAAGCGGCGTCCTCATCCGGCATCTGCAGCGGGATCATCCGCTCCTCCAGCACGGGGCGGAGCGAGACCGGAACCTTGAGATAGCCCGCCAGCCACCCGGGGCGCACCTTGCTCCCCTCAGCGGTCAGGGGCGCGGTCGAGATGTCTCCCCCTGCGCCGTCGATCTGGTGGCAGGACATGCAGCGGTAGCGATTGACGAGCTCGCCGAACCGGCCTGGAGGCGAGTAGGCGTGTTCCTCCGCCGGCACGGCATAGGCCGCGGGTACGGGCTCGCGCCCCAGGGAGAGAAGGGCGGTGACCAGAGCCTCGATCTGATGCGGAGTGAATCCGAACTGAGGCATGCGCAGCCCTTCGCGGAAGGAGCGCGGATCCGAGACCTTGGCCGCGAGCCAGTCGGGCAGGTGGCGCGGCAGCTCCGTTCGCTTCCCGAAGTCGAGCAGCGCCGCCGGCGTGTCGGCGATGCCGGTCAGCTCCGGCCCGATCTGCGCGTTGGCGCCCTCTCCGCCGAGGCGATGACAGCCCCCGCAGCCGAAGCGCTTGAAAAGCTCCCTGCCCGCCTCGATCGCCCTTTCCGATGGATGCAGGTCGGCGGTGGGAGCCGGCGCCGACTGATCGGTGAACTCCTGCAGCATGTAGGCTGTCAGATCCGCCAAGTCCTTGGGGCTGAAATAGTATTGGGGCATGCGCGTGTCCGGATAGAACCGCTTGGGATCTCCGAGAAAGGCCGCCAGCCAGGCCGGCTTGACCTTGGAGCCGACGCCGGAGAGCTCAGGCGCACTCCCATTCCCCCGCCCTTCGACCGTGTGGCAGGAGATGCAGCGCGAGGAGTTGAAGAGCACCTTGCCGTGGTCGGGGTCGCCCCCGGCGGCGGCGCCCGCCGCCTCCGGCCCCAGTTCCACCAGCGCCGGCCGCGTCCAGAGGTAGGCCGAAAGGGAGTCGATCTCCTCCGGCTTGAGCGCGAAATCGGGCATCCAGGTCGCGGGCCGCAGCGAGCGCGGCGCGTGCAGCCAGGCCGCGAGCCAGGCCGGATTGGTCTTCTGGGCCAGGCCCGAGAGATCCGGGGCTTCGCTCTTCCAGTTCTCATGGCCGGCCACTCTGTGGCAGGCATAACAGCCGACGCGATTGATCAACGCCCTTCCTTCGGACAGGAGCGAGGCCTCCGGCACCTCATCCCCCAGGTGGCAGCGGCCGCAGGAGGCCTCGGTGTAACGCACGGGCAGAAGCGGCGAGCCCCAGTCGGCCACGTCGCCGTGCGCCTCGGCCGTGGTCGTGGCCCTTCCCTGTCCCTGGTGGCAGATGACGCAGCCGAACCGCTGGATGTCGCCGGGAGTGTGGGGCGTGAGCGGATGGCGGCGGAAAGGCTCGTCGGATCCGGCCATGCGGGGCTCATCCACCCCGAGGTGACAGGTGGCGCAGCGATCGACCCGGTTGTCGAACTCCGGGATCCAGATCTGGCGTATGCCCACCTGCAGGTTCTGCGCCGCCTTCAGCTCCTTCTGGGAACCGGCCGTGCGCGTGAGGAGGGCGCGGTACCGGGTCTGGTACTTACGGTATTCGCGGAGGTAGTCCTTGACCGGCGAGACCGCCAGCACCACCAGAAAGGCGACGCTGGTGACGGCGAACCAGTACCAGAGGCGATCGGCGGACGGCTTGGATGGATTCATCGGTGCAACCCCGTCTGCCAGGGCCAGACCCAGGTCCAGCCGGGGCCGCGGAAGAAGGTGCCGATGAGCGTCAGCACCACGGCCACGGACACGAACCAGATCATGATCCAGTTGGAAAGCGGAACACGGGCGAGGCGGCTGCGCCGTTCCGGCGACACCAGCGGGGCGGCGGAGAGGACCATGGCCAGGAAGACCAGGAGCGTGGGCACGAGAACCGCCCAGACCTTGAAGGAAACGAGGAGGAGGCAGGCCAGCCCGGTCACGACCGCCGCCGCCCCCAGCTTCTTCCCCCGCTTCTCCTCAAGAAAGCCGCCACTGTCCAGATTGACCCGGAAGTAGGGGATGACCACGATGGCCGTCACCACCAGGCCGGGAATAAGGACGCCCGCCACCACCGGCGGAAAGTAGTGCAGCAGTTCCTGGAGGCCGAGGAAGTACCAGGGAGCCTTCGCCGGGTTGGGGGTGTTGGACGGATCGGCGATCCCTTCCAGTGGAGCGTCGAGGAAGAGCGAGACCAACGCCAGCACCACCACGCAGATCTGGACGAGGATGACCTCCCGCAGGAGGAGGTGCGGCGCGGTCGTGACCGTCTCCTCCGGATCAACGAGCACGCGGGCGGGCGTCTCCCGGCGGATGAGGGCCACGCGTTTCGGGGTCCGGCGGGAATCGCTGTCCCGCACCAGCTCGAATTCGCTCATGCTCCACCTCCCCGGCGGGCTCCGCTGCCGCTCGATCCCGCCAGTCCCCCATCCTTGCGCACCCGCCACAGGTGCAGGCCCACGCCCAGGGTCAGACCCAAGGGGAGCAGAACGCAATGAAGGACGTAGAAACGAAGGAGGGCGTTCTCCCCCACGATGTTCCCCCCCAGGAGCAGATAGCGGATCGGCCTCCCCAGAACCGGAACCGCCCGCACCATGTTCGTCCCCACGGACACGCCCCAGAATGCGAGCTGGTCCCAGGGAAGGAGGTAGCCCGTATAACTGAGGAGGAGGGTGAAGAGGAAGAGCACCACCCCCACGACCCAGTTGAACTCCCGCGGCGGACGGTAGGCCTTGTGAAAGAAGACCCGGAGCAGGTGCAGGAAGACCACCAGCACCATCAGGTGAGCGGCCCAGCGGTGGAGATTGCGCAGGAAGAGCCCGTTGCTCACCACAAACTGCAGCTCCTTCATGTCGTCGTAGGCCCGCGGCACCGAGGGATGGTAGTAGAGCATGAGCATGAGCCCGGTGGCGGTGAGAATGGCGAAAAGGATGATGCTGAGGGCGCCGAGAAAGTAGGTGCTCGAGGCCTCGAGGCTGCGCCGCCGCACCTTGGCCGAGTGGAGATGGAGGACCAGGCTCTCCATCACGATCATGATCCGGTTGCGGTTGGTCGGCTCGACCCCATGGCGGACGATCGAGCGCCAGACGCGGTTTTCGGTGACGGTCTTCGCGATTCCCATGGCGCTAGAACCGGTAGACCGTGCCGGCCGGAACCTCGACCGCCGTGTCCACCACCAGCTCGCCCTTGTCCGACTGGGACATCTGCAGCCAGCGAAGCGGCCGCGGGGCCGGCCCGTGGACGACCTCCCCGTCCATGGCGAAACGGCTGCCGTGGCAGGGACAGGCGATGAGGTTCTTGTCCGGCTGGTAGCGGGTGATGCAGCCGAGGTGGGTGCAGACCATGGAGAGGGCCCGGAAGCCGTCGGTCCCCCGGATGACATAGGCGCGGTGGGCGGTGTTCTGGATCACCGATCCCACCACGATGAGGTCGGGAAATCCGACGCTGAAGGCGGTGGGCGGCTCGAACAGCGCCCGCGGCTTGAGGAAGTCCGTCAGCACCCCCCCCGTTCCGGCCACGGCCAGGGCGCAGGCGGTCATTCCCGCCAACTGGAAAAACCGGCGGCGCGATGGACTCGATTCCGGCTTCTCGTCCGCTTCATTCATGGCTGGACTCCAGGAGAAAGAACTGTTCCATGGTGATGGTCCCGGCCGGGCAGCGCAGCGCACACAGGCCGCAGCGGATGCAGACCGTTTCGTCTTTGATCAGGGCGGTGCCGCTCGCGGGCCCGCCGGGAGCTGCCGCCTCCGGTCCGGCGAAGCACTCCTTGGCCAGGTCGTCCCAGAGATCTCCTTCCCCGGAAAGCTCGGTGAGGGGGACGAACTGGATGCAATTCTCCGGACAGACGTCGGCGCAGCCGCCGCAGAGCACACATTCGGTGCCGAGCTCCCGGTCCTCGTGAAAGATGGTGTTGACCCAGCAGTGCAGGCAGCGGGAGGCCTCGCGCCGAGCCGCGTCCTCGGAGAGGCACTGCTCGATCTCGGCGATGCCGATGCGCCGGCGGATGGGGAGCACGGGCAGCTCCTGCCGTGGCACACCCTCGTAGTCCGGAATCCGCCGATAACCGGGAAGGGGTTGGATCACGACCTCCAGCTTCTGCGCCGCCACCGGCTCTCCGCGCAGGCTGGAGTGGATGGAGGCGGCCGCCTTCTTTCCGTCGGCGACGGCGTTGATGGCGATGCGGGGTCCGAAGGCGACGTCTCCGCCGGCGTAGATGCCGGGCGCGGTCGTGGCCAGGGTGGCGGGATCGACGGCAATGGTGCCGCGGGGGGTGGTCTCGACGCCGTCGGCCGGGCGTAGGAAGGAGAGATCACAGGCCTGGCCGATGGCGAGGATGACGGTGTCGGCCGCGAGGGCCAGCTCGCTCCCGGGAACGAACGTGGGCCGGAAACGGTGCTGGGAATCGAAGACCGAGGAACAGTCGATCGTCTCCAATCCCGTCACCCGCCCGCGATCCCCCAGGATCCGGCTCGGTCCCTTGCCCGCGTGGATGACGATCCCCTCGTTGCGCGCCTCCAGGATTTCGTTGGGGTCGGCCGGCATCTCCGCCTCCGACTCCAGGCAGACGATGTGGACCTCTTTGGCGCCGAAACGGATGGCGGAGCGGGCCACATCGAGCGCGGTGACGATGTTGATCTCCCGGTCGAGGGACTCGTCGGGCGCGGGCGCGCGGACGGCGGTCCGGGCCACGTCGAGGGCCACGTTGCCGCCGCCGATCACGAGCACGCGCCGGCCCAGCTCCAGGCGGTAGCCCAGGTTCATGTTCAGCAGGAAGTCCCACTCCCTTGAGCACCCCGTCCAGTTCCACTCCCGGGATCTCCAGGTCGCGGCTCTTGTGGGCGCCGGTAGCGAGAAAGATGGACCGGTATCCCTCCCGGCGCAGGTCCCCGAGGAGAAAATCCCGTCCCAGCCGCATCCCCAGCTTCATCTCCACCCCCAGGCTGAGAATGGCGTTGATCTCGAGCTTGATCAGCTCCCGCGGAAGGCGGTACTCGGGAATGCCGAGGCGAAGCATGCCTCCGGCCACCGGCTGGGCCTCGAAGATGGTCACGGGATAGCCCAGGAGACTGAGGTCGTGAGCCGCGGCCAGCCCCGCGGGGCCCGCCCCGATGATGGCCACCCGGTCCTCCGGGTACTTCACCGGCCGGTCGCCGTAGATCTCCCGGAGCACGTCGAGGTCGATCATGCTCTCCACCCCGAAACGCTCAGTAACGAAGCGCTTGAGGGCCCGGATGGCGATGGGCTTGTCGAGGACGCCGCGGCGGCAGGCGGGCTCGCAGGGGGCGGCGCAGATCCGCCCGCAGATCGAGGCCAGGGGATTGGGACGCCGGGCCACGGCGTAGGCCTCGCGGAAGCGCCCTTCGCTGATCAGGGCCACGTAGCGTCCCGCCTCCGTGCCGACCGGGCAGGCCTGGGCACAGGGAAAGTTGTTCTCCAGCCAGTCCCGGTCGACGAGGGTGGAATCCGACATGCGACCGCGCCTACTTCGTCATCGTGAAGTCGGCGGTGGTCGGGCCCGAGACCTCGACCGGCTTCACCGCCTGGTTCTTGACCTTCTGATGCCACACCTTCACGGTGTACTTCCCGTCGGGCAGGTCCTTGATGACGTAGGCGCCGGCCTTGTCCGTGACCGCGAAATAGGGCGTGGGCAGGGAGAGGATGTAGCCTTCCATCTCCGGATGGACCTTGCACAGAAGGGTGGAGACGCAGAATGTTCTTGAATGTGTAACTGCGGGTCTGGCCCTGGGGCCAGCTTCCCAGGTTGAAGGCGTCGCAGCACTTGTCCGGAGAGAAGACGTTGTGGAGCACGGCGTCGCTGTTGAGAAAGTCGACCGTGGTTCCCGCCAGCACCGGCAGGACGTGGGGCGCAAACACCAGGTCCTTCTGGTTCATGACCGCGTGTTCCTTGGGGATCGGGAAGGTCTTGCCGGCGATGGAGTCGACGTAGACCACGGCGTCGGCATTGTTCCTGGCCCCGACGACCTTGACCGTCCCTTTCAGCTCCCCCGCTCCCGCGGCGGCGGCGAGAGCCGTCGAAAGGGCCACCAACACGATCCAACCAGTTGCCTTCATTTCTTCATCCTCCTTGTTCGGGACAGTCGCCCCGGGTTCAGAAACCGAAGATCAGCGACGCGGAGACTTCCTCATTCCGGTACCTGCCCCCCGGATCCTTGAGCCAGTCGGTGGCGATGTTGGTCTTGACGTTGGCCTGGAGAAGCGCGGTCAAGGTGACGGACACGCGGTCGCTCTCGTCCGGCCCGGTTTTGAACGACTCCCAGCGCCCGGCGGGAATGAGCCAGGGATAGGCCACCCAGGTGAGCTCGGCGAAGACGCTGGTCGCCTTGACCGCGCTCGGAGCGACGACGCTGGAGTCGGCCAGCAGGGGGCTGTCGTCCCGGCGAGCGACGACGCCGGCGTGCAGCATCCAATCGAGGTAGTCCACCCCCACGTCGCCCCCGAAGGCGCGGAACGGGTCCCCCACCGGCCCGGTGCTGGCCGTCCCGAGAATCCCCTTGCCCTTGTAGGCGAAGCCGGAGACGCTGAGCGACTTCTCGCTCCAGGGCTTGGGATTGGCGGGAAACCCCTCGCCCGCGCCTCCCTTGGGGACCCCGTCGGGCGCGAGTCCCCCCATCTTGTAGGCGAGGCGGCCGTAGAAGTCCTTGGACTTGTCGCCAATGCTCCCGGATCCGTCGACCACCCCGGCGTTGTACATCAGGCTGTGATCGAGGACCCCGAAGGCCTCCACTCCCTGCTGGTAGGGTTCCGGCGCCCACAAGTTGTCGCCCACCGTCTGGGTGAGGGCGAGGAGATCCTGATCCATCACCGAGCGGTGGGTCGTCACAAGCATGAGACCGGGCTCGAAGGACCCGATCTTGAACTGCAAGGTCGGATCATCGAGCGGCCGGATCTGGAAATTGACCCGGGCCATGTCGGGCGTGATCACGCCGGCCGTCCGTGCGAACTCAACCGAGCTCCAGAAGGAGTAGTGCTCCCCCATGGTGCCGGCGGCGAAGAGCTCCAGGTCGCTTCCCAGGCCGTCCAGGGAGAGGGCCTGGGCCACAGGGTCGTAGGACATGGAGTTGGTGATGATGACCGCGAGCGGCGGGAGTCCGGGCATCTCCCCCGGCCAGACCGCCTGGGGCCAGAGCTTCTTGTAGCCCTCGGCCCCGAGCGACACCGGCTGATCCTTGGAGATGCTGGCATCCATTCCCGCGGGAAAGCGGTAGCCGTTCTCCCGGAAGGCCTCCCCGAAGGGCGTCAACATGGGAAAGGCCACGTGGCAGGTCTGGCAGCTCGTCTGGTACTTCCGCGCGAAAGCGGGAATGGCCAGCGCCCGAGGCGGGCAGAGCAGTTCCCATATCACCAGCACGGCCAGGAGCGCGAGAATCCAACCGGCCGCGGCGCGACATCCCTTTCCGTTTCTACGCATATCCCCCTCCTCCTTTTCCGCTCGCTGCGATAAGCGCAGAGTAGGGAACCGGGCGCCTGGAACACAATCCGCACAACGGATCATTTTTCATGATGCAAATGCATCGGAAGGGCGGTTGCGGCGCGGAGCCAAAAGCAGCCTGGAGAGGGAATGATCCGGGACGGGTCGCCGGTGAATCAGGAAGTAGTCACGAAGGACCGAGGGCGAGACCGGGAGAAGAATCAGAACGAATGCCGGCGCAGGGCCAGGGAGACGGCCTCCAGCTTGCTGTGCACGTCGAGCTTGCGGAGAACGCTCTGGACGTGATTTCGGGTGGTGGTCACGCTGATGAACAGGGTGTCGGCGATTTCCCGGGTGCTCGCCCCGTCGGCCAGCATCCGGAGCACCTGCAGCTCACGCGCAGTCAGAGGGACGGACGGCTCGGACGGGGACGCCGGCGAAGCGGAGGTCTCCACCTGGGGCGCGGGAGATGCTGCCAGGATCCGCCGGATGAGCACGTCCACGTCCCGCTGACGGTCGACCGGTTGGAGGAAGTGGATGACCGAGAACTGCCCCGATTTCCGCCCCGGGACCACGACCACGGTGAAGCTGGCGGTGAAGCGCTCCCCCGATTCCTTGCGCAGCTCCATCTCGAAGTGACGGACCGGCTCCTGCCGCCGCACCATGTTGAGAAGCGCGCATTGCCGATCGCAGAAGCGGTTTCCAAAGACATCGATCCCGCAGACGATATCGTGGCAGGGCTTTCCGAGAACCATGGCTGCGGGATGGCGCAGGAGCTCCTCGGCCGCCTTGTTCCAGATGACGATGCGGTTCTCCTCGTCGGTGGCAAAGGCTGCTCCGCCCGTGCGCGCAATCAGATCCAGAGGGTCCAAGAACCGGTCCTCCGTTGCAGTCGGCGGTCAGAAGCGTTCGGGCTCCACACCGTGCGCCGTATTGTAACCGAGAGTCGGTTGCTAAGGCAAGGAACAGGCCGGAACTGCCCGTCCCGAAAATCCGAACTTACATTCCCGGCAACGAGTTACTGGAGGTGACCTGACGCTGCGTTGTCGCGCCGTGACCCTCCCAGCCGCTGCAGTATCCGGAGCGGAAAGGACGGCCACCGGCTTGCCGGACGCCACGATGGAGTCTCCGCCAGCTACGGGCGCGACCAACGCGCTGGCGGCGGCTGGCCATGCGCACGGGCCCGTCTGAACACCCTGACATCCTCTCCGTCGACGTGGAGTGGTCTACCGAGTCGGGGTATGACAGAGCCTTTCATCTTTGCGACTTGGTTGCAGTCACCTCGTTCGAGCTCTGTCGTTACCTTCGATTTTTCTTGCTGACAAATTCACTAAAACCCATCATGTGCACGGTGCCCGCAAGTCCCTTCCACGCCAACGCGCGGACAGGACACGAAGCCGCCGGTCGCCAACGTTCGGTCACCCTGCAAGCCGCCCGAGGGGTCAGCTCCGGCCCGGGCGGAGCCGATCGGTCGAGAGGATGGACATGACTGGATGGCTTCGGGACCGGATGCACCTCATCCGCATGGGTGCGCTCCTGTTCAGTCTGCTCGTCGTCTTCCTCGTCGTGCGCGCCGTGGCGGTGCCGCGCGAGTTCGGGCTCTACGGCCATTACCGCGCTCCCGCGCTCGACGCCGTCGCGGCCCGCGTCCCCGCCTACGCCGGTCACGCCGCTTGTGAAGACTGTCACGCGGATGTGGTCGCGGCGCGACAGGGAAGCAAACACGCGCAAATCCGCTGTGAAACCTGCCACGGACCGGCCGCGGCCCATGCGGCGGATCCGTCGTCGGTTCAGCCGGTCCTGCCGGACGCCCGCCAGCTCTGCCTCGGCTGCCACGCCGCCGATGCCGCCCGACCCTCGTGGTTCCCGCAGATCAATCCCCAGGAACATGCTCCGGAGGGACTGTGCACCGAATGTCACTCCCACCACCACCCCGAGGCGGAAGGATAATGACGCATGGATCGGCGTGAGTTCCTGCGCAAGGGAAGCGCCCTGCTGTTTCTGACCGGCGCCGCCGCCACGGCCTGGGAATCGGTGCTGGCCGGAACTCCCGAGTCCGCCTTGAATTACCGGATGGCCGATCACTGGTGGGCCATGGCGGTGGACATCGAACGCTGCATCGGCTGCGGAAGCTGCGTGCGGGCCTGCAAGGCCGAGAACGACGTCCCGCGGGAACCGTATTATTTCCGGACCTGGGTGGAACGTTATCACGTGCCCGGGGCAGACATCGAGCACCCCGAGGTTGATTCGCCCGACGGCGGATACGACGGATTCCCCCACATCTATAACGCCGACGACGGCTCCAAGAGCTTCTTCGTGCCCAAGCTCTGCAACCACTGCGCCCATTCCCCGTGCGTCCAGGTCTGCCCGGTCGGGGCGACCTTCGTGAGCCCGGACGGCGTGGTGCTGGTGGACAGGTCCTATTGCATGGGGTGTCGCTATTGCGTGCAAGCTTGTCCGTACGGATGCCGGTTCATCGATCCGCGGACGCGGACGGTGGACAAGTGCACGCTTTGCTATCACCGCATCCGTCGCGGGCTCACGACGGCATGCTGCGAGGTTTGTCCCACCGGGGCGCGGCGACTAGGCGACCTCAAAGACCCTGGTGATCCCATCCACGAGTTCCTGCGCACGCACAAGGTGCAGGTCCTGAAACCCCAAATGGCCACCGGCGCCAAGGTCTATTACAACGGCCTCGACGGTTCGGTGCGGTGAGGCCCGGTGATGTGTAGCGTCGGCGAAACCAGGCGATTCGGGCTTGCGGCACCGGCTTCGACGGAACGCGAAGACACCGCCCATGACACCGTCGCCGCCAGGATTGTCACCGGAAGGCACCGCTCGAGCCTCCCCCCCGCCGTTGTCATCGCGAGATTCGCCAGGTTCCGGCTCGGAACGAACCATGAGGGGGTACCATGGATCCGTTGCTGAAAGGCGTGCAGGGTTTCATCTACCCCAACGAGGTGGAGCTTCAGTGGAGCGTCTTGATCGTGCTCTACCCCTACATCACCGGCCTGGTGGCGGGCGCGTTCATCCTGGCGTCCCTGGAACGCGTGTTCATGGTCCGGGCCGTCCGGCCCACCTACCGCCTGGCCCTCTTGACCGCTTTCGCTTTCCTTCTGGTCGCTCCTCTTCCTCTTCAACTCCACCTCGGTCATCCCGAGCGCTCCTTTCAGATGTACCTGACGCCTAACGTCCACTCCGCCATGGCCATGTTCGGTTTCGTCTACCTCTGGTATCTGCTTGTCGTCCTTGTGCTGGAGATCTGGCTCGATTTCCGGCGGGACATCGTGCTTCAGGCGCGAGCGCGGACCGGCTTCGCCAGGCTGTTCTATCGCGCGCTTGCCCTTTTCTCGGACAACATCAGCGAACGCTCGCTGGCGCTGGATGACCGGATCGGACGCGTCATCACCATCATCGGGATTCCCTCCGCCTTCCTTCTCCACGGCTACGTGGGGTTCATCTTCGGATCGGTCAAGGCCAATCCCTGGTGGTCCACGCCCCTCATGCCCATCGTGTTCCTCTTCTCGGCCATGGTCTCCGGCATCGCCCTGGTCATGCTCATGTACATGGTCACCTCCCGGGCCCGGAAGAAGCCGGCCGACATGCTCTGTCTGGACACGATCGCCCGCTATCTCTTCTACACTTTCATCATCGACTTCAGCCTCGAGATGGTCGACCTGCTTCACCGGATCTACGAGGCGGATGAGTCGTTTCACTCGCTTGACTTCATGGTTCACACCCGCTTGTACACTTCCCACATCCTGATCCAGATCTTCCTGGGTACGCTGGTCCCCCTCGGGATGCTGGCCCTGGTCCAACTGGTTCGCCTGACCGAGCAGGCACGGCGAAGCTTCTACGCCGTGGCCGGAGTCCTGACCCTGATCGGGATCTTCGCCATGCGCTGGAACGTGGTCATCGGAGGCCAGCTCTTTTCCAAGAGCTTCCTGGGCTATACCACCTACAAGCTGGGTTTCGCCACTCGGGAGGGACTGGTCGCCGCGGTCGCCCTCACCGTCCTTCCGTTCGTGTTGCTCTGGGTGCTGGTCAAGATCCTTCCCCCCTGGGAGGATTCGAAATCCGCGTCTCCCCTCAGGTCCTGACCGGAGCGCGGGAAACCGGACGCGAGAGCGGTTTCATCACCGCGGAGGTTCCCGCGGCGATGCCGCCGCTGTCGGGATCGAGGGAAAGCGAGGACGGCCATGCGCGCACCATTCTCCCTGCTGGTTCTGGTTTTCCTGGGCCCAGCCGCAGGGGCGGCCGATCTGCCGGGCGGGTTGTTGAACAACAGCCACACCTGCGGCGTCTGCCACCTGGACATCTACCGGATGTGGAGCGCCTCGGCGCACGCCCGGTCGCTGGGTGATCCGGTTTTTCTGGATGCGCTGGAGGAGGCCGTGAGCACGCAGGGATCCAGGATGAGCGTGATCTGCCTTCGTTGCCATTCGCCGCTCGCGGTGGAGGAGAAAGACGAGACGCGCCTGGCTAGCCAGAGGTCCTGGGACGGTGTCGGATGCGATGTCTGCCACAGCGTGGCGGCGGTGGACACGAGCGAAGTCAATCCCCGGTTGATCTTCGACCGAAGCGGCGCCAAACACGGGCCGATCCGCGACGCTGAGTCCAGCGCCCACCGGATCGTCTATTCCGAACTCCACCGCACGTCTTTGCTCTGCGCGGCATGTCACGAGTTCACCAACGAGGACAAGACTCCGATCCTGACCACGGTCTCCGAGTGGCGGACCAGTCCAGCGCGTGCCGAAGGAAAAGGCTGTCCCGACTGCCACATGTGGCGGACCGGGGCGAAGGTCGTCGATCCCCGGGTTTCGCGAGCGGCGGACGCCTCGGTCAACCTGCACGAGATGCCCGGGGGGCACTCCCTCGAGCAGCTCAATCGCGCGGTCCGGGCCTCGTTCCAGGCGGAACGGCGCGGGGGACTCGTTGGCGGTAACGGTGCAGCTCACCAACCGTGGGGCGGGACATGCCGTCCCCACCGGCATGCCGGGGCGCCGGTTGATTCTTGCGCTGACGATCCGGACCGACGGGGGACAGACCTACGAGGGGCGCCGCATCTACACCAAGACGTTCGCCGGCGCCGACGGCAAGCCGATTGAACAGGAGGGCCGTTGCTTCGCGCCGGGCGTCCGGCTTCTCTCCGATACCCGCCTGCGGGCCGGAGAAACCAGGACGGAGACGTTCGCCTTTCCGGTCGCGCCCGCGGCGGCCGGAACCATCAGCATGAAGGTGCAGTATGAGCACGCTCCGACGTCCTCGCCGGAGAACAGGGAATACCTCACGGTGCTCTCGGAGGAGCGGAGCTTCGCGCCGCGTTGACGAGACGGTTCGCGGACCGCGGACGCAGAAGACCGCTTCCCCGGTCGTCGATGACTACCGGGCGCGCTGACAAAACGGCCGGGCCACCTACGGGTTCAGCGTCGTCGTCTACCCGATCCCCGTGGAATCTCGGAGGCAGCAAGCCCTGCGGCGAGGGAGTGCCGGAACCCACGGTCCTTCTTGCACATGAGAGACTCTAATCTTTGAGATTGCCTCAACTGGCGTGTTGGGCTATCATTTCCACGTTATTTCACCGGTTGGACGGCGAGCGAGAATTCGTCGCAGGTCACTCCCCCATTCCAGCCGACGAACCCCGGGCGGAGGCGCACTGTCTTGTCCCAGAAGCCCAAGTACGAGCCCCTGTGGCCGTTGCGACTCCAGCAACTCAGCCAGGAGTTGCGATCCGAAAGACCCTCCCAGGCCCGGGATCGAACCCGTGCCGAGACCTGGGCCATCCTGAACTTCGCGCTCCTGCGGTACCTGAATTCCCAGATGCACCATTACCGGCGGCTCTCACAGGAGGACATCGAGGATCTTGCCTCAGAAAAGTCGTTAGATCTTGTCTCCAATCTCGAATCCGGAAGGTGGGAGGTTGCGGGCCGGACCGGACCGGAGATCGCCGCCTATCTCGCGGCCACGGCCCGCAACGGGATCGTCGACCTGCTTCGAAGCCCCGATTGCCGCCGTCGTGTGGAGGGAACAGCCATGAGCGAGGGACGGGAGATTGGAAACGAAAACCCGCTCCCCCCTCACGCGCCGGATTCGCCGGTGGAGCGACGGGCTTTCATCGAAGCTCTGAGGGACTGTGCCGACCGGTTGCAGCCGCGAAGTCGCCGCATCTGGTTCTTCCGCGTCTTTTATGACATGGCGACCAAGGAGATCGCGGCTCACCCCGAGATCGGGCTCAATCCGGCGCACGTGGACGTGGTTCTTTCCAACGTCCGATCCGCCATTCGCGAGTGCATGGAGAACAAGGAGCAGAGATTGAGGGATCTCCCCCCGGGATCCTTCTTCGAGATCTGGAAGAGTTTTCACGGGATCAAGCTGGAGGAGCTCGGGCGTGATGAACGAGCCATGGATGCCCCAACCCGGATCTGAGATCCCCGGTCCCCACCTGGACGAAGACCTGGTGGCGGATCTCCTGCTGGATCTGCCGGCGGATCCGGAGTGGAACGAAGCCGTCCGGCACCTTTCCGCCTGCCCGCAATGCCAGGACCTCCTCCAGCGCCGCGGAGCGGTCTGGGAGCGACTTCGATCCTCCCGGGGATCGGCGGCGGCGCTGGCGGGAGCCGCGGCGGTGTTCGAGAAGTTTGCGGACCGGCAGTTGGAGCCGAGAAGGGCGGCACCAGAGAGTGCAGGAGTGCCGGCGGAGAGCGGTTCAGGGTGGGGGAGGTGGCGCGAGGCAGGGCGAAGACTCGCGCTCGCGCTGCGTCGTCCCCGGACCGCCTGGGCTCTCGGAACGGTGGCACTGGGCGCGGCCGGCGTCTTGCTTCTGTCTACGAGTCATAGGACGTCCGTTCGCTTTCCCGCCGATGTCGAGTGGCTTCCCTCGGCCTCCGAAACCCTGGCGCTTCGCGACGACGCCGACCGGACACGGGGCACGGAGCTCAAAGCCGCCTTGAGCGCCTATGACCGCCGGGATCTCACCGCCGCCATCCGGGGTCTTTCCGCCGCGGAGACCTCCGGCTCGATGAACAACCTGCGCCTCGTCTTTCTCGGTAGCGCCCTGGCCCGGGCGGGAGATTTCTCGAAGGCGGTGCAGGTCCTGGAGTCCGTTCCGCTCTCCACCCTCCCGGATCCGTGGTACACAGAGAGCTATTGGACGCTCCTGGTCGCCCTGCACCGCTCCGGCAACCGCACGGCCGCGGATTCCCTGCTTCATGCCCTGGCGGATCAGCCGGGCGAAGTCGGTGGCCGGGCCCGGCGCCTCCTGGGCCGCTCGGAACCATGAGCGCGCTCGCATGACCGCCGGCCTGCGGCGCCGGCTCTATCTCTGCGCCGGCGTGGGAGCGCTCTTCATCATCGCCGGGGGAACGCACCTCGTGCCCAACGCGGCCTCCCGACTGACCGGATCCCCCGCGGATCCGCTCCTGGAACGGGTCCGGCAACTGCGGTCCGAAGGTCGATACGGGGAGGCTCTGCTCGCGGCCCGGGAATCGGCGAGCACTTTGGAGAGGACCGCCCACGCTTCGCCGTGGCGACGCGCCGATGCCGGCCGGCTGGTGGCCACCCTGACCCGCATCACCGGACTGCCCGACTCCGCCCGGAGTGCGTTGTCCCGGGCCGACCGCGCCGACGCCACCATCGAGAACCTCAGGGTCCAGGGCCTTTACCGTGACGCCGCGACCCTGGCCCGCGATCAGCTCGCGGTCCGGACCAGGATTCTCGGAGAGGAGTCGCCGGAGGTTGCCCGGTCCCGGGCCACCCTCGGGGACATCCAACTTCTGCAAGGGGATTTCCTCGAGGCCCGGGCTTTGCAGGAACGCGCTCTGGAGTTGCGGCGGAAGGTCCTGGGGGAAAAACACCCCGATGTGGCGCAAAGCCTGGAAGCGCTCGGACTGGCCGAGCAGGACTTGAACTACCGGGACGAGGCGCGGTCCTGCTTTCGGCAGTCCCTCGATCTGCGCCGCGAGCTTTTTGGCGAACGGAATCGCTGGGTCGCGGCGAGCCTCGGCCGCCAGGCCGACCTCCTGCGGGGCGACGGACGGGGGGACGACGCGGTTGCGCTCTTCCGCCAGGCGCTCGAGATGATGCGGTCGACCCGGGGACCCGAGTCTCCGGAGACGGCCGACCTGCTCTGCAACCTGGGACTGGCCTTCTACTGGAAGGGCGACTACCGCGGCGCCGCGCCCTACCTGCGCCGAGCGGTGGAGTTGGGGCATCGTCTGCCCGGCGTGAGCCGGGAGACGCTGGCTCTGAGTTCGAGCCTCTACGGACTGGTCCTCTGGGCCGAGCGCCGATATGAGGAAGCGGAAGCGATTCAAGCGGAAAGCGCCCGGCTTTATGAGCTTCTGCGCGCCCAGGGAAAACCGGGATACGATCCGAGCCACCCCCTTGTCATTCACTCGCAGCTCGCCCTGACCCAGCTCGAGCGAGGAGAGCAGGACGCAGCCTGGGCTTCCCTCGAGCGGTCGCTGGGCCGTTCGCTTCTCGACGGCCTCGAGCCTCCCGACAGCCTGGTGGACGCCCGAGGCGTTCCCGGCACTCCGGACGATGACCGGTTCTGCTCTCTGGCGCTGGTTCAATCGCATCTCCCGGACAACTGTGCCCTCGTCGGATGGCTCATGGCCCAGCATGGAGGGCAGACGCACGTGGACTATCCCATCTGGGGATATGTCATCCGATCTCAAGGTCCGGTGCACTGGGTTCGGATCGGTCCCCCTACGGGATCAAGCCGCAAGTCCGGGACCTCCGCGGTGTTCGAGCTGGGGTGGGAGTTGTGGGGCCAGGCCGGCTGGCCCACGCGCTTGCCGCTCTCGCCGGGATTGACCCGAAGCGCGCAGGAGGTGTATCGGGAGCTCGTGCTTCCACTGCAGCCGTACCTCCGCGACGTCGGGCGGTTGGTCGTCGTCCAGGCGTTCATCCCCACTCCCGTGGAACTCCTGATCGATCCGGCGGGGACGTACTTGGGAGAACGGTACGAGGTCTCCTACACCACTTCGGCCACGCTCTACGTCTGGATGCGGGAGCACGCGCGCCCGCCCAAGGATCCGCGGAGCTGGCGGGTCCTGGCCGTGGGCGGGGCGGTTTCGACCGGGGCGGGCAACGGCTATGACCCGCTTCCGGGATCGCGCGCGGAGGTCGGTCGCCTGTCCGCGATCTTTCCCCGCACCAGCGTTCTTCTCGGGGAAGCCGCCTCGAAGGAGAGCCTCGCGCGCCTGGCGGAATCGCGCCGTCTGGGCGACTTCGACCTGATCCATCTCGCGGTGCACGCGCACGTCAACCACTATGCCACGGAGTCAGCGATCATCCTCAGCGGGCTGACGGGTTCGGGGACGTCAGACAGCGCCACCACAGGCAAAGGCCACCCCCCGCATCAAGCGGAGGGTGGCCTCGATGCCTACCTGACAATGTCGTTCCGGATCACCTCAGGAGCACCGCCTGCCGCGCCTCCCGGATTCCATTGGCGGTCAGCTGATACAGGTACATCCCGTCCGGAGCGGATCGGCCGCGGTCGTCCTTGCCGTCCCAGACCACCTGGTTGTGGCCCCCCTGGACGGCCGAGTCGAGCAGCGTGCGCACGAGCTGCCCGCCGGCGTTGAAGATCAGGACACTCGCGCGTCCGCCCGCCTGCGGCATCTCGAACTGGATCTGCGTCGAGCCGCGGAACGGGTTCGGAGAGTTGCTCATGGCGGGAGTCAGGACATTGTGCGCCTCGGGCGCGGAAGCCAGGCCCTCGCACTCGTCCGGGATCCCGTTGTGGTTGTTGTCCTGGCTCGTGCCGTTGGCGATGTCGAGCGAGTCGGGAACGCCGTTGCCGTTGCAGTCATAGTCCCCGATCCGGGTGAAGTAGACGTCCTGTTCGTTGTTGAAGGTCGCGGCCCAGGCCAGGCTGGCTCCGACCCGATCCGAGAGCATGCAGTAGTAGTCGCCGATCTTGTCCTGATTCGGCCAGCCCACCCAGCTGTCCCACACCGGGCTGAGCTGCTGGTTGGTCGACCAGGTGGTGCCGCCGTTGGTCGAGTAGGAGTAGAAGAGCGCGCTCTTGTTCTGCAGGCCGGTGTTGCGGGTGTCGTTCCAGACGATGTCGATGCGCCCGTTGGGAGCGACCGACATGGTGCCGAACCACTGCCAGGAGGTCTGGTCCGGATCGTCGTTGACCCGCACCGGAGCGCTCCAGGTGTTGCCGCCGTCCGTGCTGCGGATGAAGTGGATGTCCAGCGGGTCGCTGCCGGTGGTCGGCTGCACCGATCCTGCCACATAGATCCACCCGTTGGTGGGATCGACCGCAATCCAGGGCTGTCCGAGAAGACCGTCCGGATTGGGGCCGCCGAAGCCGTCGAGGTAGCCGCCCAGGTCCACCTGCTTGGTCGTGAAGGTGGGCGTCTGGCTCGGGTCCTTCGCATTGGTCGACTTCGCCACCACGTAATAGCCCGAAGGATCGATCCCGAAGATGTAGAGTGTTCCGTCCGCCGCCACCGCCATCGTGCCCCACTGCGGCTGGTCGGGGATCAGATCCTGCGTGCCGAACGAGTTCCCGCCGTTGGTCGAGCGGGTGAAGTCCTCAGGATCCGCCGTCCAGAAACTGTAGAGGTTTCCGTGGCCGATTCCCGACGTCAGGTCGCAGGTCATCCACTGCTTGTCTCCGCCCCAGGCCGGGACCGGGTTTCCCCAGGTGACGCCGTCGTCGGTCGACGTGAAGACGTCGGTCGTGAAGTCTTCCTTGAGGCTGTTCCAGTAGATGTTTCCCTTCGTGTCATAGCTCAGGACCGGGTCGCTGCGAAATATGCCCGGAGTGAGCACGCCCGGAAACGTCCAGGTGCGGCCCTCATTCGTCGTATAGCCCCAACCAGCCTGGCGGAAATTCGAGGTGACTGTGTTGAACTGGCGCCAGGAGATCACCATGTGCAACGGCGAGGTCGGATCGATGGCGATCGTCGGCTCGTTCGCGGCGTCTCCCGGAATGTTGACCCCGCCCGGGCCCGTGTTGACCTGGATGCTCTTGGTATGACCGTAAAGCACCGCCGGACTCGGCGGCGATCCGGGGACAGCCTGCGCCGGCACGCCGGGCGGGTTGTCCAGATGCTCCAGGATCCGAGGCTTGATGGGCCCGGCGTGGGAGTCGTCCGCGCGGGCGACGAGGGGCTGGAAGGCCAGACTGAGCCCCGCAAACAGGGCAAGAACAATAGCAAATTTGGGCATGAGGCGCCTCCGGGTGTTTTGGTGGCAGGTGCGTACTGAGTGTAAGTGTACCACATGCGCCCGGCCGGAGGTGAGCGCCGTTCGAGGGACAGCGGACCGCGGGACCACGGAACCCGCGCTGAAACAGCCCGTCGCGGCTTTTCCGGCTACGGGCCAGGAGCCGCCGCCGGAACGCCGCATCCGGCGGCGGGGTCGTCCCTGAGTCCTGCCGAAACGTCGCAGCCGCGCCCCGCCCGTGCCGACGCGTCGCAGCCTCGCCGCGGCCCGGCCCTGCCGGATCGAGGCGGCCTCGCCACGGCTCGACGACCCCGACCCCGATCCCGCCCGATCAGAAACCGAAGCGCTTCTTCAGCCCGGCGAGCTGACCCCACATCGCGGCCGGCATGCGGTCGCCGAACCGCTGGAAGAACTCCTCCTGGTTGTCCAGCTCCGGGCGCCAGTCGTCCGGCTGCACCTCGAGCAGGTGGGCGAGCGTTTCCCGCGAGATCGGCATTCCATCGAGGTTTAGAGCGTCGGGCGCCGGCACGAACCCCAGAGGTGTCTCGATCGCCTTCCCTTTTCCTCGGGTCCGATCCAGGGCCCAGAGCAGAACCCGCAGGTTGTCACCGTAGCCCGGCCAGAGAAATCGGCCGTTCTGGTCGGTGCGGAACCAGTTCACGTGGAAGATCTTGGGCATGCGGTCCCGCCCCGCGCCCATCCGGATCCAGTGGCCGAAGTAGTCCCCCATGTTGTAGCCGCAGAACGGCAGCATGGCCATCGGATCCCGCCGGACCACGCCGACCTGGCCCGCGGCCGCGGCCGTGGTCTCGGAGGCCGCGGAGGCGCCCAGGAACACACCGTGATCCCAATCGAACGACTCGTAGACGAGAGGCGCCACCCGGGCGCGCCGGCCGCCGAACAGGATCGCGGAAATGGGAACGCCTTTCGGGTTTTCCCACTCGGGAGAGACGCAGGGACACTGGCGGGCGGGCGCCGTGAAGCGCGAGTTGGGATGGGCGGCCTTGCCCAGAGCGGGATCCCAGGGATGATGGCCCTGCCAGTCGGTCAGAGGACCCGGCGGATCATAGCCGATGCCCTCCCACCAGGGCTGGAGATCGTCGGTCAGGGCCACATTGGTGTACAGGCTGTTCGTCCCCATCGTCCGCATCGCGTTCGCGTTCGTCTTCATGCTCGTGCCCGGCGCGACGCCGAAGAAACCGTTTTCCGGATTGATGGCCCACAGCCGCCCATCGGGACCAAATTTCATCCAGGCGATGTCGTCCCCCACCGTCCAGATCTTCCAGCCGGGCATCGACTCGGGCGGGATCAGCATGGCGAGGTTGGTCTTGCCGCAGGCGCTCGGGAAGGCGGCCGCCATGTAGGTGACCTCTCCCTGCGGGCTCTCGAGGCCCAGGATCAGCATGTGCTCGGCCAGCCAGCCCTGATCGCGCGCCATGACGCTGGCGATGCGGAGGGCATAGCACTTCTTGCCCAGCAGGGCGTTGCCGCCGTATCCGCTGCCGATGCTCCAGATCAGTCGCTCCTTCGGAAAGTGAAGGATGAACCGCCGGTCCGGGCTCAGGTCGCCGAGGGAATGGAAGCCCTTGCAGTAGTCGGTGGAATCCCCGAGCTGCTCGAGCGCCGCCGTCCCCATGCGGGTCATGATCCGCATGCTGGCCATGACGTAGCGGCTGTCGGTGATCTCGACGCCGACCTTGCTGATGGGCGAGCCCAGCGGACCCATCACGTACGGAATGACGTACAGGGTCCGCCCCTTCATGCACCCGTCATACAGGGGGGAGACCCGAGCGCGGGCGTCCGCCGGGGACATCCAGTTGTTGGTCGGCCCGGCGTCCTCCTTGCGATCCGCGCAGATGAAGGTCAAGTGCTCGGTCCGGGCCACGTCGGTCGGATGGCTCCGATGGTAGAGGCAGTGGGGATGGGTCCGTGTGTTCATCCGGCGGAAGGAGCCCTCGGCCAGGGCCTCCTCGATCACCTTCTCGATTTCGGCCTCCGAACCGTCGCACCAGACCACGCGGTCCGGTTGCGCCTGCCGCACGCAAGCGTCGACCCAGGTTTCGAGATCCTTGTTCATCCTTCACTCCCCCGAGAGCGGCCTGAATCCATGGTCGTGACAGCCGGGAGGCCGCATCGGGCCTCCGGACGGGCCGGACGGGGAAACTCTACCGGGAACGGGCGAGTCCGGCCACATCTGTTGCAGGCGGGGGCCGGACTCGGTTCAGGCATCGGCGCGAGGCTCCCGATCGCGCTCCGGGCGGATGAGGCCCGAGGCGATCGGCGCCGGCTGCGCGAAGCGGCCGCGCTACTGGCGAGCGGCGACCGGCTCGACGATCCGGGGCGTCACGAAGATCAGGAGCTGGCGGTCTTCCTTCTGGATCTCCGTGTGGCCGAAGAGCGCCCCCAGGACGGGAATCGACCGGAGAATCGGGATCCCCTCCTGGAAACGAGTCTCGTCGGTGCGGATCAATCCGCCGATGACGGCGGTTTCCCCGTTGTTGACCATGACCCGCGTGTCCGCCGAGGTCGTGGTGATGATGATCCCTCCCTGGACGGTCGCCTGTTCGGAGAGATCCGAGACTTCCGGATGCAGGTCCATGGTGATCCGGTCATCCTGGTTGATGTAGGGGGTGACCTCCAGGGTGATCCCGATCTTCTGGAGCTGGGTCACTGGGTTGCCCGCCTGATCCTGGACGATCAGCGGAATCTCCTTACCCACCAGGATCTTTGCCTTGTGGTTGTTCACGGTGGTGATCTTCGGGTTCGAGATGATGCGGGCCTGGTTGGTCTGTTCCAGGGCCGAGATGGTCGCGTCCAGGTTGCCGAAGCTCCGGATCATCCCGAACTTCACCGATCCGCTGGAGGTGGTCAAAGCCTCGTGCACTCCCGCCGAGCCGGAGACTCCTTCCGAGGTCGAATGGAGATTGGCCAGGGTCCAGTCGATCCCCAGGTTCTGCGCCGCGGTGTTGTCGACGTCCACCATCCGGGCGACGATCTCAACCTGCCGGGTTACCGTGTCCAGGGAGCTGATCAGCCCTTCCACCTCGGACAGACGCGAACCGATGTCGTAGACCAGGAGGGAATTGGTCCGCTCGTCCACCTGCAGGCTGCCGCGTTTCGACAGGACGAAGGAGACCGCCTCCTTGAGCTCCGAAGCCGAGGCGTAGCGCACCGGGAAGACGCGCGTGACCATCGGCAACAGCTCCTCTTCCTTCCGGTCCGACGACTCGTCGTCGAGGCCCTCGTCGCGCCAGGTCTTGATCGTGGCCACGCGGATGATGCCGTCCCGTTCGATGGCGATGAGCTGGGCCGACTTGCAAACGACGTCGAGAGCCTTTCTCCACGGCACCTCGGTGAGGCTGATCGTGATCGGCCCCTCCACCTCCCGGTCCGGGATGATGTTGGTGTGGCCGAACTCGGCGATGGAGCGAAGCACGTTCCGGATCTCGGCTCCCTGGACTTCGAGGCTCATCGCGCGGGTCGTATCCGGTGGCGCGACCGCGGCCGGGGCGCCGGAAGATGCCTCCGGAGCGCCGGCGGCCGCTCGGGTCGGAAAACCCGAAACCGTTCCGAGGAGGATGGCCAGGGCGACTCCCCAGATCGAACTGCAACGCCCGGCTCGGGCGCCCGTCCGCCCGGGCTTGTGCCGGTCTTGAAGCCGATCAGCGTTCACCGCGTCCATCCTTGTTTCCTTTCGCCTCGAGAAGAGGCCATCGCACCGTCTTGCCCACGCCGGACTCCGACGTGAAGGCCTCGATCGCGTCCGGCTCGATCCGCGTGACCGAGTACGGCCCGAACCGATCCCCCTCCCGCAGCAGAAGGTCCACGCCGTCGGAGGTCTCGACCAGGGCGAAGCGGTCGTGATCGCCCCAGAGAATGCCGCGCACGAAGTACTCCGTGGTGGCGTGCGGCTGCCCCTCGGAGGCGGCCTCGTCGTCGATGAGGCTGACGAACGGATCCCGTCGCCCCTCGCTCTCGTAGTGATAGGGCTCCGGGCTCAACAGGATCTCGCTCAACACCGCGTTTCCGGCCGTGTCGGGGGAGGCCGCGCCGTCGGCCGTCGCGGCAGTGCCGCCGGCGGCGGCGGACGAGCCGGAACCGGGAACCGTCGGACCGGTCGCCTCCGAGCCCGCGGGTTTCGCTCCAGACACCCCCGCCGGCGGGTTGCCGCCGGAAGGAGCCTTCGCAGCCGGCGATCCGGCGCCGGGACTCACCGGACCGACCGGTCGCCGGACCATCGGGTTCGTCGCGCCCGCCGGCCGTCCCGCGTAGACCGGGGCCGGAGGCCCTGGAACCGCTTTCTTGCCCGCCACCGGCCTTCCGAGCAACTTCGCGATGAGCTTGCCGGCCGCGCCGACGTCAAAAGCCCGGGCCGTCCCGATCGAAAGAGCGAGCGCCAGGACCGGAACGCAGGCGCCGATCGCGCAGAAGCGCCAGCGCCACGCGCCGGGCCGGCGTTTCCCGCCGCGGTTCGAGATCTGCCTATTCACCGCCAACTCCGTGGACTCCGGTCGCCGAGGATGTCTTCCCGCCGGTCGCTCCTCGCGCCGGGGACTTGCCGCCTGTGTCCTTCCCGGTCTTGGCGCCCGCGTCGGACTTGCCGGTCTTCGCGCCCTTGCTCTCGTTGCCCGCATCCGCGGGAACGCCCGTACCGCCCAGCGTGTAGGTCGAGACCGTGAAGTGGGCCTCGGCGGGCTTGTCCTTGACCTTGTCCTTGTTCGGGATGATCTCCAGATCGCCCACGATGAGGAGGCGGCTCAGATTGGCCATGTCGCCGAGGAACCGCCCGACCTGGTGGTACCCGCCGACCACCTGAACGTCGATCGGGTTCTCCGTGTGGTACTGGGCCGGTTTCGGAGCGGCCGGCCGAAACAGCGTGAAATCGACCCCGGCCTGCGTGCCCAGGAGCGTGATGGTGCGCAGCAGGGACGCCATGTCCTCGTGCTCCGGAAGCACCGACTGGCTCTCCGACCATTTCCGTTCGAGGAGCTGGTCCTCTTTTTCGAGATACGGCAGGGAGTGGGCGGCGGAGCGCGCCTTGTTCAGGTTTTTGCTGGCCTCAAGATATTGCGCTTCCAAGGCGGCGGCCTGGGCCGAGCCCGCCTTGTAGGTGAAGGGCAGCCAGGTGGTGAAGAAATCCACGTAGACGATCGCCCCCACGCCGAGCGCGATCAGGATCCCCTTCTGGGCGCGCGGGTCCTTTGAATTCATCGCCATCTTGCGATCCTCTCCGGCGGTGAGCCCGCGCGCGAACGACGTCCGGTTCGGCGCGACGCCTCTCGCGTGTCCGCTCCGTGCCGGGCTCCGGTCGGCCGCGCTGGTCTCGGCGCCGCTCCTGGCCCCGGCCGGATCATGTCTTCACCCGGGCGGTCAGCGTGAACGCGAGCACCGGCCGCTCCGTCGTGCTCGCGTCCCGGGCCTTCTCGCTCACGACCAGGCTGATCCCGTCGAACAAGGGATCCTGCTCCATCCGGTTCATGAACTCGGCGATCATGAGGTTCGAAAAGGCCCTGCCCTCCAGGGTCAGCTCATCCGGACCGGTTTCCGCCACCCGGGTGAGCCAGAGCTGGTCCGGGGTCTCGTCGGCCAGCTTGTCCATGATCTCCACCGCCTGGAAACGCTCGCGGCAGATGCCCTGGATGATGGAAAGGCGGAGGTCGAGCTGTTCCCGGTCGGCCGAGAGGCGCTCGATCTTGTCGAGCTGCGGCTTCAAGGACTGCATTTCATCCTGAGCCGTGGCCAGGTCCCTCTTGAGCGACGCGACGCGGGCCTGCTGCATCGCGGACAGCCCGGCCAGGGGCAGGGCCACCGCCAGGATCGAGAGCAGAGGAACCCAGAATCCCGCGCGCGGGAGCTTGAGAGAGACCCTCGGCTCCTCCGTCCGTTCTTCCTTCGGAAGCAGGTTGATCTGGATCACCGGGATCGCGCCTTTCTGAGAGCGAGGCCGATGCCCACCGCGAGCTGGGGCCCGGCTTCGGCGGGATCGCCCGCTTCCGCGGCTTCGGGCACGACCTTGACCCGCCGGAGCGGATCCGCCACCTCGACCGGAACCTTGAGCCGCTCCGAAAGAACCGCCGGCAGCCCGGCAATGCGGGCGCCGCCGCCGGAGAGCAACACGCGATCGAGACGATCGCCGTCGCCGTTCGACTTGAGATAGACCAGGCTGCGGTCGAGGGCGGTCCCGAGGTCCGCGCTGAAGGACTTGAGAATCGGCCCGAGGTCGAGGCCGTTCTCGCCCGGTTTCTCCTGCAGGGCGGCCACGGCTTCGACGCGGTTCGCGTGGTGCTTCTTCTGCAGGCCCTCGATGAAGGTGTTCCCTCCCATGGAGAGGTCCTGGGTGTAGAGCGGAATGCCGTTCTGGATCAGATTGACGTTGGTCAGCTCGGCCCCGACGTTGACGAGGGCGACCACTTCCTCGGGATCGAACTCGTAGTTCACCTCGGCCGCGTTCTGGACCGCGAAGGAGTTGACGTCGATGACCGAGGGCAGAAGGCCGGCTTCCCGGATCAGATCGGCATGCGCCGCGATCAGGTCCCGCTTGGCCGCGACCAGGAGCACCTGCATCTGGTTGGGGCCCGGGTTCGTCTTCAGGATCTCGAAGTCGAGCGCGACGTCGTTGATGTCGTAGGGAACGTGCTGCTCCGCCTCCCAGTGGATGGCTTCGCTGGCGTCCTCCCGGGAAAGCCGCGTCATGGTGATCTTCTTGACGATGACGCCGCGCCCGGAGACGCCGGTGGCGACGTGGCGGCGGTGGATGCGCCGCGCTTCAAAGAGGTTCT
Organism: Candidatus Eiseniibacteriota bacterium; assembly: GCA_963833505.1. Taxonomy (GTDB): domain Bacteria; phylum Eisenbacteria; class RBG-16-71-46; order CAIMUX01; family CAIMUX01; genus CAWHYG01. The sequence continues at coordinate 945,750 of CAWHYG010000007.1, forward strand.
GGATCGCTTCGACGACGAGCTGGCGATCCATGATCTCCCCTTCGACGATGGCTTCGGGAGCAAGCTCGACCATGCCGAAGTTGAGGAGTCTGGGGCCGCCCGCCCGGTGATCGACCTCCGCGACCTTGATGGTGCTGGACCCGATGTCCAGACCCACGGTTGTCCTGGAACCGCCTCCGAGCAAGGAACACCTCCTCGGTTCGCCCACGCCGCCGGACTGATCGCGCGGGCTCGCGCTCTCCGGTTGAGGCTCCCCCCTAGTCATATCGGGCGGAAAACGCCGGAGGTTTACCTCGACATCACGCGGGAATGCACGCGGTTGGGCTGCATGATTCCTGAGCGCTCGCGATGCCGGAGGGATCACGAAGGAGGCGGGATCGGCACGGAATGGGCCACCGCTGGGCCGCTGGCTCGAGGGGGTTCGGGAACGCGACCGTGGAGGTGCGAGCGGTGCAATTTGCACGGCTTGCGGAGTCCGCGTATCGGAAATGAGTCTGCACACCGGTGCCCGTCAGCGTCTCGGAAAGGAGACCTGCGTATCAGTGCCGGTCCTCGATTCGGAAGGAGGCCTTGGCGGCAGTGCCCGTCAGCGCTTCGGAAAGAAGCCTGCGTACCAGTGCCAGATCCGAGGTCCCCAGAGAAGGGTGATCGCGGCGGCCGGCGCGAGGAAGCTGCCGAAGGGCAAAGCAGTGGTCCCGGTTCCCTTCCTCGCGGCCATGATCCCGAGACCAAGAACCGACCCCACGAGCGAAGCCAGAAGGACGGTGAGGGCGATTCCGGAAAGACCCAGAAACGCGCCCAGCATGGCGGCTAGCTTGACGTCTCCCATGCCCATGCCGGCGCGCCCCCGAAGCCTCTGATAAAGCCAGGCCACCAGGAAGAGGCCCAGGGCTCCGGCGGCGGCTCCCGCCAGGGCCGATTTCCATCCGATCGTCCAGGGGGATAACAAGAGCCCGAGGGCCGTGCCCCCGAGGCTGATCTCATCCGGAATGATCCGGTGCTCCCAATCGATGAGAAGGACGGCCAAGAGCGCGAGGAGCAGCCAAAGCGCGGCCAGGGATCGGAGCGGCGAGCTGCAGAGATAGACGGCGGCGAAGACGAGGGCGCCGCCTCCGAGCTCGACCAGCGGATATCGGAGCGGGATCCTCTTCCTGCAATCGGCGCAGCGGCCCCGGAGGATCAACCAGCCCAGGAGAGGGACGTTGTGCCACGGACGGATCGGATGCCCGCACTCCGGGCAGCGCGACCCGGGCCTGAGGAGCGACATCCCGCGCGGCAACCGCGCGATCACGACGTTGAGAAAACTTCCGAGGCACAGACCGAGGGCGAGAACGATCGCGACAGATCCCGGTTCCAGAGGCAGCCACGAACTGGTCACGGACTCACCCCCTCTCTTCGGTCCTTGAAGCAGGCCCCGGCCGACCGCGCCGCCGGCCCTGGCGAGGCGACCGGCGTTCCGACGACGGCGGGCCCGGTTCTGCGTCACCCTTCCGGACGAAATATCGGTCACGCCCGGCTGTTCTTGCTCCCGATTGGAATGCCGTCCAGTCGCCCTGCTCACCCCTGGCCGCTCCGACTGCCGGCGCAACCTGCCCCGGAATCGCCTCGCCGGCGGCGCGGGTCCGAACACGGACGCTTCCATCGACCAGCAACAAGGAGGCGGCCCGACCGGACCGCCTCCTCTGGCCCACCCCGAGGGTGGATCTGTCTTCAACCCGCCGGACCGTCCCCAGCACCCTCGAACCCTATGGGGGACCCGCCGGGTTGCTAGCTGCCTGAGTTCGAGAGGGTCAGAATGACGGTGGACCCGTCCTTGCCGTACGCGGTGATGGTGTAGACGCCGTTGGCCAGGGCATAGGTGCAAGCCCCGGCAGCGGGAGCGCCGGCAAAGGCCGCACCTCCGAACGGGTTCTGGACGCTGCCCGGCAGAAGGGCGATCAGCGCGGCCACGTCCGCCGGGTAGCTTCCATTGTTCTGGGTCGCGAAGTCTTCAGCAGCGAGCTGACCGGCGTGGGCGTTGGCCTTGACGCTCGACTCCCGCGCGCGGTCCTGCATGCTGACGTAGTTCGGGATGGCGATCGCGGCCAGGATCCCGATGATCACGACGACGATCATGAGTTCGATCAGGGTGAAGCCCTGCTTGTTCTTCAACACGTGACACCTCCAGGGTGGGCGTTCAGAGTTCCGAACCAGCCTGCGATGGCCTTGCTTCAGTTGAGACCTCGCCGGGATCGGTCATTCCCGGATCCGGTCTGGTCTCCGCCGCCGGTCCCTCGGACCCTGCCGCCCCTTGGGGCCTTTCGGCGACTTCCGAGGTCGATTCAGCTCAAGGGCCGTGCCATCAAGCGGTCCCGGCGGCCCGGAAACAGAAGTCACGTTTTTCCATTCTGTTGGAGCGCGTGCGCAGGTTTGCTCCGTCCCCGCCCAGGCAGTTCCGGCGCCGGACGGCGTGCACTGTGCAGAGTGCTGTCGTAGCTTGCACGATGGAAACCAGGGCCATGGCGGAGGGAGGCGCAGATCAGCCGTCCAAGCGCACCGAGCCCGGTCAGGCCCGAATCGGCGGTGGATGCCCTTGCGCACCGAAGCCGGAGTGGACCATGGAGGAGGACCGTGCCGGAGTGCGGCGGGAGCGCACAACCGTGCGCGAAGCCGCACGGAGCAGGGCCGACGACCCGGTCCACGGAGGCTTTGGTGCGCAAGGACCTCGATGCGCATGACTGCGTCGGCGTGCGCAAGGCCTCCGATGCGCATGACTGCGTCGCCCCGCGCAAGGGCCTCGATGCGCAAATCGGCGTCAGGGATAAGGCGAAGCCGACCGCGTCCCACCGCTCACGCGGCGTCGCGCTCGTCGGCCGCGTCGTCGGGATCCACCGTGCCGCCTTCCGGTCCGGCGGCCTCCGCGGCGCCCGCTTCCTTCTCGGCCAGTCCGTAGCCGACGAGCTTGCGGTAGAGCGTGGACGGGTTGATGCCGAGGATCCCGCTGGCGCGTTTCTTCTGCCAGCTCGTGTACTGGAGCACCTTCAGGATGTACTCCTTCTCCAATTCATCGAGACTCAGGCAGGGCGTGTCGATCACCAGGCTTCCCTTGCGCGCCGGGCCCCGCACCACCTTCTCAGGCAAGTCGGTGATCCGGATCGGGCCTCCCTCGTTCAGGATGACCGCCCGCTCCATGACGTTCTCGAGCTCGCGCACGTTGCCGGGCCAGTCATAGCGCAGGAGGGCGTGAAGCGCCTCCGAATCGCACTGCCGCTTCTCGTTCGGATCGAGGCGCTCGAGGAAATGTTCGATCAAGAGCGGGATGTCGTCGCGCCGGATCCGAAGCGGAGGCAGATGAACCGGGATCACGTTGAGCCGGTAGAAGAGGTCGGTGCGGAAACGCCCCGCGTCGACCTCCCGCTCCAGGTCGGCGTTGGTCGCGGCGATCAGCCGCACGTTGATCTTGATCGGCCGCGTCCCCCCGACCGGGATGATCTCCCGCTCCTGAAGCGCCCGCAGGAGCTTGACCTGGGTGGCCGGAGCCATCTCGCCCACCTCGTCGAGAAAGAAGGTGCCGTTCTCCGACACCGTGAAGAGGCCCTGCTGGTCCTTGATTGCTCCGGTGAAGGAGCCGCGGGTATGGCCGAAGAGATTCGATTCGAGGAGGTCTTTGGGCAGCGCCCCGCAGTTGATCGAAACGAACGGTCCACCGGCGCGCCGGCTCCGATAGTGGATCTCGCGGGCGATCAGCTCCTTGCCCGTTCCGCTCTCGCCGTAGATCAGGATGGTCGACTCGGTTTCCGCGACCTTGTCCACCATGCGGAAGACCTTGCACATCTCCTCGGACGTGCCGATGATCCTCCGATCCGAATGCGTCTTCCTGAGCTGGCGCTTCAGGATCTGGTTCTCCGACTGGATCCGGCGCATCGAAAGAGCGTTCTTGACCACCAGGACGATCTCATCGTTCTTCGCCTTCTTCTCGAGGTACTGATAGGCGCCCTTGGCCATGGCTTCGACCGCGGAGGCCTCGGAAGCGTAGGCGGTCAGGACGATCACCGGGAGGGCCGGATCGAGCGCCTGCGCCTTCTCCAGCAGCTCGACTCCGGTCATGCCGGGCATTCTGAGGTCGGTGATGAGGAGGTCGGAGCCGTGCGCTTCGAGGTTCTTGACCGCCTCGTCGCCTCCGGCGCAGCACGCCACCTCGTACCCTTCCTTCTCGAGCAGGATGGTCAGGAAGCGCCGCATGCTCTCTTCGTCGTCGACGACGAGGACCCGAACCGTCTCGCTTGCGCTCATGGTTCCCCTCGTTCAGGCGGCCTCTGCCGCTCCCTCCGGGCCTTCCCCCTGCCCCGGTCCCGGCACCGCCACCAGAGGCAGGCGGACGCACGCGATCGTGCCTCCTCCGGCGGCCGGTTCGAGGATCATGACGCCCCCGAGGCGATCGGTCAGATCCCGGGCGATGGCCAATCCGAGCCCCGTGCCGCCCGGCTTGGTCGTGAAGAACGGGTCGAACACCTTGGATCGAATCGACTCCGGGATTCCCGGACCGTGATCGCGCACAAAGACCACGGCCTGGGATCCTTCGCGCCGCCAGCCCAGGGTGATCCTGCCCCCGCCGGCTTCCAGCGCGTTCAGCCCCAGGTTGCGCACGACCGAACGGAGCGCGCCGCGATCGGCCCGCACCCACAGCAGATTTTCGCCGGGGGCGGGCCGGCTCAGCGTGAACGGACCGTCCGGAAGCGCGTTCAGACTCTCGAATTCTTCTCCGAGTACCCTTTCGAGCGGCAGGACCTCCATCTCCAGGTTTTTGTCCCGGGCGAAGTTCAGGAACTCCGTCAGGAAGTTCTCCAGGCTCTCGGACTCCCTGAGAATGATCTCCATCAGCGCGTCGCGGCTCGGGTCGCCCGCGCTGATCTCGTCCCGGAGAAGCTCGACCGATCCGGTGATCGGCTTGAGCGAGTTGCGGATCTCGTGGGCCAGACCGGCGGACAGCTCGCCGATCAAGACCAGCCGCTCCCTTCGCCGGCGCTCCGCTTCCCGCGCCCGGTGAGGGGTCTGATCGCTCAGAAGCACGACCAGGCCGTGCGGATTCCCTTCGTGATCCAGGACCGGGGTGGTGGTGACTTCCAGCGCTCTGCCCTCGTCTCGACCTTCCGGGATCGGCGCGGCCGGATCCAGCAGCACCTCATGGGTCTCCTCGCTCGATGCTCCCAATCGATCAGTCAGGTGGCGGGCGAGCGCAACCAGCGGCCCGTCCGCGGCCAGCTCCGCGAGGCTCCGGCCCACCCAGCTTCCGCACGGCGCTTCCGGGGCGCCCGCGCTGCCGAGAAGGTTCTCGGCCCGGGCGTTCAGTCGGGAGATTCTCCCTTCCCGGTCGAGGCAGAGCAGCCCGCGGGACAGCCGATTGATGATCGACTCCGCGTCGAGCTGCGCCTGTTCCAGCTCGCGGCACGTCTCTTCGTGCTGCGCTTCGGTCTGCCGGATCCGGCGCCCGAGGAGACCGGCGAACGCTCCCAGAAGCAGCAGGCCGAAGGCCTGGTAGAACGCGACGGCGGGAGGCATTCCCGCCGGAAGTCCTCCGCGGGCGCCGAGCCAGGAGCCGGTTCCGCCGCGAAGCCAGAGGAGGCAGACGTCCGCCACGGCGCCGGCCACCGCGACCGCGGCGCCTCCCCGGATTCCCTGGTAGAGGCCCCAGACCAGGATCGGCAGCGCGAGCAGCAGCAGGTAGACGCTCTCCGGCCCTCCCATCCGCGCGATCACGAAGGCCTGGGCGCCGACGTCGAGGGCCGCGGTCACGGGCCAGAGCGAAGGGCGGCTCCGTCCCACGAGTTGCTGGAAGAGGATTCCGGCCGCGCCCACCCCGAGATAGATCGCGGCCGTCTCCGCCACCGCCGGAATTCCCAGGCTGGACAGGCCGCGCGGAGTCCCCAGCACCAGGACGCACACCGCCAGGTAGAGGATGAACCGGTAGGTCGTCTGGTTCGGCCGGCGGCTCACGGAGCTACTTGCCTCCGGCCACGACGCTGATGAGCTTGAACATCGGCATGTACATGGCGATGACCATGCCTCCGACCAGGGCGCCCATCACGACGATCATGATCGGCTCGATGACCGAGGTCAAAGTCTCCACCGCCACGTCCACTTCCTCGTCGTAGAAGGCGGCGATCTTCTCCAGCATCTTGTCCAGAGCTCCGGTCTCCTCGCCGACCGAGATCATCTGGACGACCATGGGCGGAAAAACCTTCGACTCGCGCAGCGGAGCCGCGATCGTCTCCCCCTCGCCGATCGAGCCCTTGGTCGCAAGGATGGCGTTTTCGATCACCTTGTTGCCGGCGGTGCGCGCGGTGATGTCGAGCGCGGTCAGGATGGGCACGCCGGAGGAGATCATGGTCCCGAGGGTGCGGGTGAAGCGGGCGATCGACGATCGCCGGAGGATGTTCCCGAAGATCGGCAGACGAAGAAGCACGCCGTCCAGCACCACGCGCCCCCGCGCCGAACGGTAGTACTGCTTGTACCCCACGACGACCGCGGTCAGGCCGAGCAGGAGGATCCACCAGTCCTTCCTGAGGAAGTTGGACAGGTCGAGAACGACCCGGGTCGGAAGGGGAAGCTGGCCGCCGAAGTCGGCGAAGACCTTGGCGAAGGTCGGGATGATCACCAGCAGCATGAAGACGGTCGCGCCCAGGGCCACCGTCAGCACCACCGTCGGGTAGGTCATCGCGCTCTTGACCTTCCGCCTCAGGGCCTCGGCCTTCTCCAGATAGGTGGCCATCCGGATGAGAATGCCATCCAGGATGCCGCCCGCCTCGCCGGCGTCGACCATGTTCACGAAGAGCGAATCGAAGACCTTGGGGTGCTTGGCCATCGCCTCCGAGAGAGTCGAGCCGGCCTCGACGTCGCGCTGGACCTCCGAGACGATCCGGCTGAAGAGCGGGGATTCGGCCTGCTTCGCCAGGATGTCGAGGCACTGGACCAGCGGCAGCCCGGCGTTGACCATGGTGGCGAACTGACGGGTGAAGATGACGAGGTCCCGGACCCCGACCCTGCCGCCGAGCCCGGGAAGCCGGATCTTCACCTCGGGAGACTGCTCCCGGATGTAGGAGGCGATCAGATGTTTCTTCCTGAGTGCCTGGACGGCCTCGTCCCGGGTGGGGCAGTCGATCTGGCCGGTCTCCTCGACCCCGTTGACCGTCCTTCCCTTGAAGACGTAGATCGGCATGGCGCTCCCGGGTTCTAGACCGCCATCGGATTGGCGCCCGACGGCTGGTGCCTCAGATCGGACTTCTGGATCAGAAGCTCGAGCTCGGCCCGGTTCGGGCTGCGGCCGAGCGCGTGCTCCAGACTGATCCGACGGTTGAGATAGGCGGCAAAGAGCCCCTGGTTCATGGTCTGCATTCCGAACTTCTGTCCGGCCTGCATGAGCGAATAGATCTGATGGCTTTTGCCGTCCCGGATCGTGGCGGCCACCGCGGGGGTGCACACCAGGACCTCGGAAACGTTGACCCGACCATTTCCCAGACGGACCGGCACGAGCTGCTGGCTCACGACCCCCTTGAGGACGAAAGCGAGCTGGGAGAGCACCTGCTTCTGCTGGTTGGGCGGGAAGACGTCCACGATGCGGTTGATCGACTCGAAGGTGGAGCCGGTGTGCAGCGTGGCGAAGACCAGGTGTCCCGTCTCCGCGATGGTCAGGGCCGCCTGGATGGTCTCGAGGTCGCGCATCTCGCCGATCAGGATGACGTCGGGATCCTGGCGGAGGATGTATTTGAGCGCCTCGGGAAAGCTCCTCGTGTCGGCGTTGACCTCCCGTTGGTTCACGATGCAGCGCCGGTGCTGGTGGATGTACTCGATCGGATCCTCGATCGTGATGATGTGCCCGGCCCGATTGGTGTTGATGCGGTCGATGAGAGCCGCCAGGGTGGTCGATTTTCCGCTTCCGGTCGGCCCGGTCACGAGAACGAGTCCGTTGGGCAGCTCGGAGAAGCCTCGCACCACCGCAGGCAGCCCGAGCTTGTCGAACTCGGGGATTTCATAGGGGATCATCCGGATGGCCGCGGCCACGCCCCCGCGCTGCAGGAACACGTTCATCCGGAAGCGGGCCATGCCCTTGATGCCGAAGGAGAGATCCAGCTCCCGGTTCTGCTCGAACCGTTTCCGCTGATCGTCGCGGAGGACCGAGTAGATGATCTGCTCCGTCTGCTCGGGAGCCAGGGGATCGTAGGAGGTGCTCCGGATCTCGCCATCGACCCGGAATTGGGGCGGCACTCCGGCCGTGATGTGCAGGTCCGAGGCCCGCTCCGCCACCATCTCTTCCAGGAGCTTGTGCAGACTGACCATCGAGCGATCTCCCTCCGAGATGAGGCCGCGAAACCGGACGCGCACCCCTCAGAGGTTTTCGGTCGGATCGAGTCGGGCCTTGAGGCCCGGATGGCGCCTGTCCGGCGGGATCAAGTGGCCAATCGGTCCGTCTGCTCCTCCTCGGCGTCGTCCGCGCTGGATTCCTTGAGCACCTCCTCGACCGAAGTGAGGCCGCGATTCAGCTTTTCGACCGCGTCCATGCGCAGGGTGAGCATGCCTTCGAGGATGGCCTGCCTCTTGATCTCGCTCGCCGGTTCGCGGCCGAGAATCATGTCCCGGATCCGGCTCGAGATCGGCATGACCTCGTAGATTCCGGCCCGGCCGCGATAGCCGGTGTTGTTGCACTCGTGGCATCCCCGCCCCTTCACCACCGTGGCGCCCCGGGCCTTCTGCGGCGAAAGCCTGCAGCTCGGCCAGGACCTCAGGGGAAAGGACGACCGGCTCCTGGCACCGGGCGCAGACGCGCCGGACCAGACGCTGGGCCAGGATGAGGATGGTGGAGGAGGCGACCAGGAAGGGCTCGATGCCCATGTCGATCAGACGGCTCAAGGTCGAAGGAGCGTCGTTGGTGTGGACGGTGGAAAGCACGAGGTGGCCGGTCAGCGCCGCCTTGACCGCAATGGAGGCGGTTTCGCTGTCCCGGATCTCCCCCACCATGATGATGTTGGGGTCCTGGCGCAGGAAGGACTTCAGCGCGGCCGCGAAGGTCAGGTTGACTCCCTCGTTGACGTTGACCTGGTTGATCCCGTCCAGGTTGTACTCGACCGGATCCTCCGCCGTCATGATGTTGGTGCCGGGCACGTTGATTTTGCTCAACGCGGAATACAGCGTGGTCGTCTTGCCGCTTCCGGTCGGCCCCGTGACCAGGACCATGCCGAACGGGCTCGAGATCGCCTTGAAGAATCTCTCCAGCGCCCGCGCTTCGAAACCCAGTTTGGTCAGATCCAGCGCCAGGTTGCCCTTGTCCAGGATGCGGAGCACGATCTTCTCCCCGAAGATCGTCGGCAGGGTCGAGACGCGGAGATCGATCGTCCGCTTCTGCACCCGGATCTTGATGCGGCCGTCCTGGGGGATCCGCTTCTCGGCGATGTCCAGCTCGGCCATGATCTTGAGGCGCGAGATGATCGCAGCCTTCAACCGGAAGGGAGGCGACGGCATCTCATAGAGCGTTCCGTCGATGCGGAAGCGGACGCGCAGCTTCTTTTCGTAGGGCTCAAGGTGGATGTCGCTCGCGCCCCGGCGAACCGCCTCCGAGATCACGCTGTTGACGTACTTGACGACCGGCGCCAGGTCCGCGTTGCCCGACTCGGTCTCGTCCTCCCCCTTTTCCACCACCTCGACTTCATCCGCCTCCATGCCCTTCATGACATCGGCGATGGAGTCGGACTGGTCGTAGTACTTGTCGATCGCCCGCTTGATCTGGGACTCGGTGGTGACGAGCGCCTCGACTTCGTGTCCGGTGATGAACTTGATGTCGTCGACGGCGAAGAAGTTGGCCGGGTTGGCCATGGCCACGCGGAGGGTCCGGCCGCTGCGGGAGATGGGGAGAACCTGGAATTTCGCCGCCGTATCGGCCGGCACCATGCGGACGGCCGCCGGGTCGATGCCCGCCCGGTCGAGGTCGATGGACGGGGTCTCGTACAGTTCCGAGAGGAAGGCCAGGAGGCGTTCTTCCGACAGCACCCCCAGCTTTACCAGGGTGGCGCTGAGCGATCCCCCTTCTTCCTTCTCGATCCGTTGGGCCCGCTTCAGGTCTTCCTCGGTGACGAGGTTGGCCTGCAGAAGCTTGAGCCCGACATCGACCTTCATCCCGTTTGTCCCCCTGCCGCGGATCCCGGCGAACGGCGCACTCATGCCGCACGGACGAACAGACCGCACCGGGGTGCGGGGCAATGGATGTGCCGCCGGGACGCGCCTTCCAAGCTGTTTCGGCAGGGGTGGATGCCGCTCTGAATGCCGGATCGGACCGGCGCGCGGCGTTGCGAGACGAAACGCGCCTCGGGCAAAATGCCCGGCCTCCGGGGTCGGGCCGTTCTACCCGAAGCCGCCGGTTGGCCGACGCCTCGCCGGGCCCGGCCGGCATTCACCCCGCCCGAACTCCCGAAACCCGTCTCGGCCGGACGGATCGGGACCCAAGCGCCCCGGCGCTCAAGTTTCAGCCGGTACGGACCGATGGGCTTCGTGAAAGCGCGGGACCGATCGAGGTTTGACGGGTGGCGTTTCGCCGAATCGTCCGTGTTGGTTCAAGGAACCTGGGAGTGCAGCCATGTGCAAATGCCGTCAAGATGTGCCGATCTGGCCGGTCGTGAAAGGCGGGATCGAGATCGTCGCGATTCTCGCGCTTTTGACCCTGCCCCTGGTTCCCGGCCCGCGGATGCTGCTGCCCGCGGCGATGGCATCCCCATCTTCGACCGCGGGTTCGGAGCTGAGCCCGTCCCAGCTCATGGATCTGCCGATCGACGACCTGATGAACGTGAAGGTCACCTCGGCGGAGAAGAAGGAGCAGAAAGTCACCGACGTCCCGGCCGCCATCTTCGTCCTGACGTCGGACGACCTGCGCCGCTCGGGGGCCTCGACCCTGCCCGACGCCTTGCGGCTCGTGCCCGGCCTGCACGTGGCCCGGATCGACGCCAACAAGTGGGCCATCAGCGCCCGAGGATTCAACGACCGGTTCGCCAACAAGATGCTGGTGCTGGTCGACGGCCGCAGCATCTACACCACGCTTTTCTCTGGCGTGTTCTGGGAGACCCAGGACATCCCCTTCGAGGACATCGAGCGGATCGAGGTCATCCGGGGCCCCGGCGCCACCATTTGGGGAGCGAACGCGGTCGATGGCGTGGTCAACATCATCACCAAGGGCGCGCAGGAGAGCGCCGGTCTGGCCGTGTCGGCGGGCAGCGGAACGGAAAACCGGGCCATCGCCAGCGCCCGTTACGGGACGCAGCTTGCCTCTTCGGCCTGGTTGCGGGTGAGCGGAAACCTGGCTTCCCGGGCCGACGGCTGGGCCTCGTCCGGGAACAAGACGGACGATTGGAGCGACGGCAGGTTTGGATTCCGGGCCGATTGGAGCAAGAGCCCGATCGACCATCTCTATCTGATCGGGGACCTCCACCGCAGCAACGTCTCCAGCTCGACCATCGTTCCCACGCTCGAACCGCCTTACACCTCAGACATCCGGTCCCAGGATCCGCTGTCCGGCCAGAGCATCTCCGCACGATGGTCGCACGGAGCTCGCGGAGAAATGAGCATCCAGACCTACTGGGACGAGACCCGGGTGCGCGTGCAGGACGTGCTGTCATACCGCAACGACACCTATGATCTCGATCTGGTCAAGCGATTCCCGCTCGGGCAGCATCAGGAGATCGCCTCCGGAGCCGAGTACCGCTACATGCGCGACCGCAGCACCCCGTCAGCGACCGCCATCGTGGACGTGGCCGACATGAACTCCAGCCTCTTCAGCGCCTTCGCCCAGCACGAGCTGACCCTGTGGGGCGGACGGATGGTCACGACGGTCGGATCGAAGCTCGAGCACCACGAGCAGACCGGCTGGGAGATCCAGCCGACCGCGCGCCTCTTGACCCATCCGACCATTCACCAGACGCTCTGGGGCGCCGTTTCCCGAGCGGTGCGAACACCGTCTTTGGCTGAGCTTTCGCTGCACTTCCCCCTGGTTGTGCTTCCGCCCGATGTCTTCAAGATGCCCGGCGCCCCGCAGGTGCCGACCCTGGTCACGGTGAACGGCACTCCGTCGGCCCGTTCGGAGGATCTCCTGGCCTACGACGCCGGCTACCGCTGGCAGCCGCGTGAGGACCTCTCCCTGGACCTGGCGGCCTTCTACAACCGGTACCAACATCTGAGGGACAGCAGCTACGGCAATTACACGATCGCATCGGACGGAACCGAGATGTACGGCGTCTTTCCCTTGCAGATCGCCTACCAGGCTGAAGGTCACACCTACGGATCGGAGCTGGCGGTGGACTACCGCCCGGATCGCATCTGGAAGATCACCGGCGCGTACACCTGGTTCCGGATGGAGCTGGTCGATCCGCTCGGCGTCAGCGTCACGGATGCCGCAGGCTCCGCGGGGGCAGACCCGGCCCACACCGCCTCCCTGCGGCTTTCCTATGATCCGTCGCGGGTCGTAGAGACCGACTTCACGCTGCGATACGTCAGCCGCCTGACAGCGGAACAGGTGCCCGCCTATCTGGCCGGGGACCTCCGCGGGGAGTACGCCTTTCGCCCCGGCCTGAGCGCGGAGGTGGCGTTGCAGAATCTCTTTGCCGGCCGCCACCGCGAGTTCGTGGAGTCGTATCTCAGCACCATCCCGACGCCGGTGGAACCCAGTGTCTCGCTTGCGCTGCGCTTTGCTCGTTGACCGCTGGGACTTCAAGACGGACGCGACCGGAGTCGGCTCATGACCCTTGGGTGGGGGCATGGACTTCATGACCGGCAGATCTGACAGAGACGGGGCGCGCCGCCGCGGTCGCTGGAAGCCGAACCTGCGCCGGGATCCCCTCGGAAGTCCGTGGCGGATCTGCGGCGGTTTGCTCCTGTTGCTGGGACTGGTCCTCGGCGCGACCGCGGCGCCGGCGCTCGCCCAGGACCCGGCCGCCACCGAGTACAGCATCAAGGCGGCCTACCTGTACAACATCGCCAGATTCGTGACCTGGCCGGACAGCTCGTTCCACGGGCCGGACGATCCCTTCGTCATCGTCGTGGTCGGAACCGATCCGTTCGGTCCCGAATTCGATGAACTCCTGGCCGGCCGGACGATCGACGGGCGCGGGGTGCGGATCGAGCGGTTGAAGGCGGAGGCCAGGCTTCCCCGCTGCCACCTGGTCTTCCTGACCCAGTCCGCCGCCGGCAATCTCGGCGCGATGCTGGCGTACACGGCCGGAAAGGCCATCCTGACCACTTCCGACGCCGCGGGCTTCACCTCCCGGGGCGGCATGTTCGAGTTCTATCTGGACGGCGACAATGTTCGATTCCAGATCAACCCCGCGGCCGCCTCCCAGGCGGGATTGGCGGTCAGCGCCAAGCTCCTCGGGATGGCGAAGCTCGTGCCGAATGCTCCGGCGGGAAACCAACCCGCCGCATCGGGAGGAGAACGATGATCCGTCTGGCCACCCGTTCGATCCGCGGCAAACTGCGGATCGTGACCATGCTGACCAGCATCACGGCGCTGATCCTGGCCTGCTCTGCCCTCGGCGTCTACCAGTACGTCGCCTACCGGCAGTCGATCATCCAGAATCTGCGCGTCCTGACCGGAGTGGTCGGCGACAACTGCCTGGCCGCCCTGACCTTCAACGATCCCCATACCGCGTCGGAGATCCTCGCCGCACTCCACGGCGAGCAGGCCATCGTCTCCGCGACGTTGTACAAGGCGCCGGCGACGGCCTTCGCCACCTACCCGGAGCATGCGGACCCGATCCCCTTCTGGGGCGACCTGAAGCACGAGCAGGTCCGGGTCAAGTCCGGCCGGGTCGTGCTGACGTCTCCGATTTCCATGGACGGCGAGCTGGTCGGCTCGCTCGTCGTGACCGCCCAGATGGGAGAGATCGTCCACCGGTTGGCGCAATACGCCCTCGTGGTCTCCCTCGTGCTGGTGGGATGCAGCCTCACCGCCCTGGCTCTCTCTTCCCGCCTCCAGAAGGCCATTTCGGGCCCGATCCTGCAGCTCTCCGGCGTGGTGCAGCGGATCCGGGAGACCCGCGACTACTCGATCCGGGCGGTGCGCGCGGGCGACGACGAGGTCGGCACGCTCGTGACCGGGTTCAACGAAATGCTCCACGCGATCGCGGAACGCGACTACGCGCTCCAGCACGCCCATGACGATCTCGAGCGCCGGGTCGAACGGAGGACCGAGGAGCTGAGCAAGGCCAAGGAAGAGGCGGAAAAGGCCCTGAGGGTCAAGAGCGAGTTCCTGGCCAACATCTCGCACGAGCTCAGGACCCCGATGCACGGCATCCTGAGCTTCGCCACGTTCGGGGTCCAGAAGGGCGAGACTGCTCCGCGGGAGAAGGTGCTGGACTACTTCCAGAAGATCCATCTCTCCGGCAGCCGGCTGCTCCACCTGCTCAACGATCTCCTCGACCTGTCCAAGCTCGACGCCGGCAAGATGGAGATGGAGTTCGCCCGCTGCGACCTGAACACCGTGATGCAGAGCGTCCTGGACGAATTCCGTTCCCTGCTCTCGGAACGGAACATCCGGATCACCGGCACGGTGGAGGCCGGCGGGACCTTCGTCCTCGATCCGCTCCGGATCATGCAGGTCATCCGCAACATCGTCAGCAACGCGGTCAAGTTCTCGCCCGACGGCGGGCTCATCGCGCTGGTGGCCCGGCGCCGGAACGGCCGGCTCTTCGTCTCGGTCGAGGATGAGGGCGTGGGGATTCCCGAAGACGAGCTGACCTCGGTGTTCGCCCAGTTCGTGCAATCCCGCAAGACCAAGACGGGAGCAGGCGGCACCGGCCTGGGATTGGCCATCTGCCGGGAGATCATCAAGTCGCATCACGGACGAATCTGGGCCGAAGGAGGTCGTGCGATCGGCGCGCAGATCTGCTTCGAGATTCCGGAGACCCTGGTTCCGGCGACCAAGAAGGAAGGGGAAGCGCCCGGTGGAGTCGGACCGGCCGGCGTCACGCCGAAGGCGCCCGGCGGATCGGATGACGAACGGACACGGAAAGCGGCCTGAGGTTGAGCCCGGCGCCGGACGGCCCGAGAGACCCGGCAAGGAGACGAAGATGGCGAAGGAACGACGGATCCTGGCGGTCGATGACGATTCCCTGAACCTGGCCGTGCTCGAGGAGCTTCTGGGCGATGAGTTCGTCCTGAGCCTGGCGGATTCGGGCGAGAAGGCGTTGGACCTGGCGCAGGAGATCCGGCCCGACCTCATGCTCCTGGACATCATGATGACCGGGATCGACGGCTATGAAACCTGTCGCCGCATGCGGGAAATGCCGAACCTCAAGTTCTGCAAGATCATCCTCGTCTCCGCCAAGGCCATGCTGGCGGAGCGGATGAAGGGATATCAGGTCGGGGCCGATGACTACGTGACCAAGCCCTTCGATCCTTGCGAGCTCCTGGCCAAGGTGAAGGTCTTTCTCCGGCTCAAGAACATGGAAGAGCTGGACCAACTCAAGACCGATTTCCTGACCCTGCTCAACCACGAGACCCGCAATCCACTCACCTACATCCTGAATCCGGCGGACCTGCTGGCCACGGAGCCCACCATGCCGGACTCGGAACGCCAACGGCTTGGACGAGTCGTCGTGGGAGGCGCGGAACGACTGCGGGACCTGTTCGAGCAGGCCACCGTGCTCTTTCAGCTGAAGTCCGATCGCGTCACACCGGTGGCCCGCTCCCTGGACCTGCGGGCGGTGGCCGAGGACGCCCTGCTGCGACGAGCCGATTCCGCCCGGCACCACGGGGTCACCCTGACGCTTCAAAGTCCTTCCAGTCTCGAGATGTCCGGCCACACAGAAGCGCTGCGGGGATTGATCGCCAACATGGTCAACCAGGTGCTGGCGGGGCGGTCCGAGGGCGATGAGATCGTGGTGCGGCTTGCGACCGATGGGGAGAGCGTCGAGATCGCGCTCAGCGACAAGGAAGAGCGCTACCAGCTCATGACCGACCTCGGAAGCTCGGGCGACCCATTTCACGTGTCCGATCTTCGCCACCACGGCGGGCCGATCGAGTTGCAGCTGCCCCTGATCCGGGAGCTCGCCCGATGGTGTCAGGGGGATTTCAGCATCGAACCGGCGAACCCCGGCGAGGTGACCTTGAGCGCACGCTTGCCGGTCCACGTCGACTCCTTTGAAACGTCCATGATTCGGGCGTGACGATCACGTTCCTGGCGATGTCTCATGGCGAGACGCATCACGCTCCCAAGCTCAAAGTGAGCCGGGCCGGGCCTGGGACGGGGGATAAGTCCTTGATTTCCCGTGCCGCTTCGTTGGCACGATTCTGGCCCCGGCGCTCCTGTGAAAGTGTCCTGACGACCGTTCGAGAGCCTTGGATGACCGTGTCGCAGGGAAGTGCGTTCGGCCCCCCGGCGCACTTTCCTGCCCGGCATCCGGAAGCTCCAAGCGAACCGAGTGCCTGGTGACTGTTTGAACGCCGATGTATCGGCCGGGTCGATGGGAGGTGCGTTCGGCCCCCCGGCGCACCTTCCCACCCGGCCATCACTTTGTTCCCGCTCCCCTATGGTCCGCGGCCTTGCGCCTGCGGCGCGCCCGGCGGGCTCCAGTCGATCCGGTCGCGCAATCGGGCGAGCGTCTTCGGTCCGATTCCCCGCACGCGAAGCAGATCTTCCGGTCCGGTGAACGATCCGGATCGGACTCGTTCCGCCAGGATCCGAGCGGCCATGGAATCGCCGATGCCGGGAAGCTCCATCAGATCGGAAGCCGAGGCTTCGTTGATCCGGATGCGCCCGGATTCCAGGAGGCCGGGAGGGATGTCGGACGCCGGCTCGATCGCCTCCGTGTCGGCCGCGGATCTCTCCGGCGACGCGGTTGCGCGGGAAGCAACGTCTGTGGTGGGACGCGGCGCCTCATTCCTTTCGGGCTTCGCAGCCGATTGCGACCGGGCCGGCCGGATCGGCTCGTGGGCTTCCCGATTCCTTCCGTCGCTGTTCCCTTCGATCCGGCCGGCGCCGGCGCTGTCCGAGAGGAGAGAGGTCGAATCGCGCCTCTCGGCTTCGATCCGGGTGAGCCAGGCCGACAGCTCCCGATCCGGCTGAGTGCGCCGGTGGTCCTGCCACAGGGACGCCACCTCCCCCAGGAGGACGAGGCCGATGAGCAGCAGCGCGGCTCGGCGTTCTTCGGGGGTCAGGATCATCGGTGATTCTCGCCTCGGCGCAGTCTGCGTCCGGGATCATGGATGCTTCCGGGCCCGCCGAGTCCGGGATCACGGCTGCCTCCGGGCTCCGCGCGGCCCGAGCGCCAGCAGGTCGCGAGCGCGCATCCGTCGCTCTCACAACGCGGGAGCTTCAGAGCCTCATGGCTCCGCGCCGGGGTCGGAATGATCAGTCGAGGAAATGCCAGGTCAGGCCGATGCGGTAGGAGCGAAACGGAAGATAGACCCAGCCGGCCTCGTAGGCGCCGGCTTCGTCCGCGCTGTCCTCCAGGTTGACCAGCATGGCGAAGAGCGTGACCTTGCGGACGCGCGCGGTCGCGCCGGCATCGAGGAAGCGGCTCCAAGGGAAGATGATCTCGCTCGAGGAGGCTCCCGGATAGGGCGCCGGTTCTGGCGCGGCGCGCTCGCCCGCGATCCGGCCGCGGAGGAACAGCCCTCCGAGAAGGTCCCGTTTGAAGAGAAGCCGCTCGTACGAGATCTGCGCTTCCCCGTTCCAGGGCGTCATCCAGAGCTGATCCCTCCATCCCGGATCGGACACGCGGGCTTCGGCCAGCCCCTCGATCCGAAACCCGCGTCCCAGAGGCGCCGTCGCGCGCAGGCTGACCCCCGCCATCCGGACGGTCCGATCGAGCGCCTCCGGATGATCGGCCACCAGGTCGTCGTATCCGCCGCTGCCGCGGCCACCGGGGTTGAAGTAGTGAAGCAACCCGCCGGCCGCGGAAACGGTGTGCCGGATTTCGAGGGCGCGACCTTCCAGTCGGACCGTGGCCCCCTTCCGGGTCGTGCGCTCGAGCGCCAGGGACGCCCGGTTGATCTCTTCCAGCTTCCGGTTCGGGTCCGCTTCCGGCACGGTCAGTCCTTCCCCGACCAGCACGCCCCACTCGTCGGCCAGACGCGGCAGAAGAAGCGGCCGGACCGACCGGTCCGCGTGGGCGATCAGCCGGATGCCCGAACCGAGACGGCGCTCGACGTCGATGGCCCCAACCGCGCCGGAGCGTCCGGGCGCGGGCTCGGAACGCCCCGCCGATCCGCGGAACCGCCAGTTTTTCGTCACCCCTTCAAGGCCGGCCGCAACTCCGATGCCGTTCCCGGTCCGGTCCAGCTCCAGAATCGACGGCTGATCGAAGCGCTGCCGGACCCGGTCGAACTGCACGGTCAGAAGCGGACGCAGCGTGCTGTCCCTTCCCGCGACGCGGAGCAACCCGCGGTAGACGGAGTCCTTCCGCATGGGCGAGATCCCGTCGACGACCTGATCGAACGCTCGATCCCAGAAGACCTGAAGCGCGAGATCGGCGGTGGCGTGCCTCCCCAGCCAGTCCCCGCCTGCCATGAGGGCGGAGTGGTTCCAGAAGAAGTAGCTTCCATCGAACGAATTCAGGGCGCGCATTTCCTGGTTCTGCCAGCCGATCCGCCAGCCGCCCCAGCTCTGGCCCCGGTCAAAGCGCGCGAGGAGGTTTTCTCCGAACTCCTTGCCGTAGATCTCGCGACCTTCGGTCTTGTGGTCGCCGTAATAGAAGCGGAGAAGCCCGATGGGAAGCGGCTTCGCGATGAAGGCTTCTTCCGTGTGGCGTTTGTTGGTCTGATCGAGCAGGCGGACGCCGCTGTAGGGAGTCGCGGAGTCGGGGCCGGCAAGCTGCATCTCGAGCAGGGGACCTCCGGTCGGATTGGAGGGCAGCGAGAGCGGATCGGGGCTGAGGAGCGTGATCCGGGAGAGCCAGAGAGGCGCGACCGCATCCGGCGGCATCTCCGGGAAACCGGGCGCGGACTCCGGGAGCACGTCGATCATCGGCTCCGGCGGCTCGCGGCCCGGCAGGTCACCGGCGTCTTCGGGATCGGGCATGTTGTGTTCGCCGCTCGGAATGCTCTGAAGCGGAGTGGCCCAGAGCAGGACATCCCGGATCATCGGCTCGACCGAAGCTTCGATGATGGAATCAGGGATGACGGCGATGGCGCCGATCTCGCGCGGCGCGAGGGGAATCTGGGCCTTGGTCCAGAAGTGCCCGGAGTTGCGGCGACGGCGGAGAGAGTCCGCTCGAGCCGCCACGCGCGCCGAATCGGGCGGCAGAGCGCGACGGAGGGAGTCGGACCGACCGCCGCGGGTCCCCGCACGGGCGGCCCTCCGCAGGGAGTCGGCGCTCGAGGCGCGGCCGGTCGCCCGGCGCAACGAGTCGGCGCCGGAGGACCGCCCGGCGGAATCGGCACGAGCGACGCGCGGAAGTGAGCCCGGTTGCGCCGCCCGCCGCAAGGAGTCGGCGCTTGAAGCGCGAGCGGTCGAATCGGGATGAGCGGCGTGGCGACCGACGGAATCCGGAGGGGCAGGCTGCGGCTGCGACTGCGCGAGATCCCGCGCGCCGGAGACCGGCATCGATGCCCCGGTGTCGCCCGATCCGCGGACCGGCGAGATCATCAGGGGAAGCAGCACGACAAAGCAGGCGCAGGCGAACAAAACGGGACGAAGCAGCCGGAACCGTCGGCCGGGGGCGCGAACGCCGGCCGCCCTCAGGCGGCCCGTGCAGTCGGATCGGGACCGCTCTCGCGGGAGCGGCAGCCCTCCAGGCGAGCCTTCACGTCGAGGTAGTCCGGAAACTCCCGGAGGATCTGTTCGAATACGTCTCCCGCTTCCCGCCATTCACCCGCCAGCTCCAAGGCCACGCCGAGATGGTACCGCGCGTTGGAGCTTCCGCAGCCTTCCTTCTCGCACTTCTCCGCGGCCTCGCGGAACTCGTGGATGGCCTCGCGATGCCGTTCCAGCTCGACCAGGCACTCGCCTTTGAGCTGCCGCGCCCGCGCCTCCCATTCCCCCGGAAGATCCGGCTGGCCGAGGACGAGATCCGTCTCTTCCACGGCCTCGTCCAGCAGGCCCATCGCCCGGTGCGAGATGGCGAGGTCATAGTGGCTCTGGAAGTCGGAGCCGTCTATTTCGTTCTTGATCCCTTCCTTGAATTCGTCGAGGAGCGCGCCCAGGTCGACCCACTCGTCGTCCTTGATGGCCGGATTGTCCTGCGCCACCGCCACGGTGGCTCCGCCGGTCTCCAGGACCTCGAGGATGGGGTGCTGTTCCTCGTCGGAGAGATCAGCCCCGGCGACTCCCATATCACGGAACCGGCTCAGCCGGCGGCGCGCCGTCGCGTTCTCCGGATCCAGCCGGAGCAGATCGCGGAAAGCCTGCAGCGCTTCGTCCAGATCCCCTTCCTCGATCCAGGCATCGCCCATCAGGACCCGATAACGGATTTCGCCTGGGAGATCGTCGCAGCGGCGGCAGATCTGGATCAGGAGATCGAGCAGCGTCCGGTCCATGGGCCGGGCGTGCTGGAGGCGCTCGTAGAGGCCCCGGGCCTCCGGCCAGTCTCCGGCTTTGAATCGCTCGGCGGCGGCCTGGAGGAGAAGGTGGTCGCCGGCTCTGGCTTCCGGCTCTTCGAGCTTCTCCATGGCCGCCGGCGCGCTCGCGTCGCCGGCATCCATGCCTTCGGCCGCCGTATCGGAATCACCGGAAAGCGGACCCGATTCCTCTTGGGGATCGTCAGCCGGGCCCGGAAAGCGAATCACGCGCAGATCCGGGATTGAAGCCAGGTCCCCTTCCGCGGAGCCTTGGGCCGGATCGAATGGCCTCGGAAGCCGTTGAGGCTCCAGGTCGAACTGGCTCATTCGCAACGAATTCGGCTCGCCGTCACCTTCCTGGATCTCCGGATCGCACTCTTCCGGAGGAGATGCGGGAAACTCACGTCGCGTCGCGTCGGAATCGGATCTGCCTCCTGTCGGACTGGCCGACTCCAGGCCGCGACCGGCGGAGGTCGGTTCGAAGAGCTCGCTGTCGACCGGCGGCGGTCCCACACCCGGCGCCTCGGCCTCGGATGCGTCCTCCCAGCTCAGGTCGAACAGGCGGCTTGGATCCGAGTCCGGCCGCGGATCCGGGTCCTGCTCGAGATCCGCATCTCGAGCCCCGGGATCCGGTTTTCTCACGGATGACCGGTCGGACCGGCTCGACGCAGCCACGCTCTGGTTCCCGCCCTCCACGGTCCGGCTCGCGAGATACGCGGCTTCGGCGTGGCGCGCGCGTTCCCGAATCTCCCCGGCAAGCTCCAGGGACCCCTGGGCGGCGACCGTATCGGCCAGCTCGTCGAGCAGGCGCGCGGCCCGATCCGACAGGCCAGCCCGGTCAAAATGCGCCGCCAGTCGAAGCGTGGCTTCCACCGGCAGGCCGGGCAAAGAGGCCAGGCGATCCAGCGCGTCCTGGAACTCCCGGCTGGCCTCGGCGGGCCCCCCAAACGAGTCGAGATAGGTCAGGTAATGGGGTATGGCTTCGCCGGTTAGGCTCTCCTGGATGTAGAGGTCGCCGAGGATCCGATGGATTTCGGCGCGGCTGCGGGCAAGGCGGAGGATCTTCTTGCAGATGGCGATGGCGTTGCGGTAGAGCCCTACGCCTTCATAGGCGTGAACGGCGCTCTGCCACGCTTCGAGGGCCTCCTCATCCTGTCCCAGGCGAGCGTGCAGATCGCCCACGTAGACGTAGTCGTAGGGGTCGGATTCAGCTTCCGCCAGGACCCGGCGCATCTCCTCCACGGCCTGCTGCAAGTGCCCGTCGCGGGCCAGTTTTTGGGCCTTGCGCTTGGCCAGGGTGCTCTTGTCCACTACCGTCTCCGGGCAGCCGTCAACCGCTCAAGCCTTGGGATATCATCCGTCTCCCTGTTTATCGACTCCCTTTCGGGCCAACTGCAACCCAAACGGGGAGCCGATCGGGCGCGGCGGGAACGGTCGCAGGAGGCCGCGTTCGCAGGTTCGAATCGAGGGCTGCCGAGGGCTGACTCTTCCGGCTCAGGACGACCTTGGAGGCTGATTTTGCCGGATCAGGAGCCGGCGAGAAGCTGACTGACCCGGGTCAGGCTCCGTGCAGGGCTCGGCTTGCTTCGATCACGCGCGCACAACCCGCGGATGGACTTGCCTCCCGTTCTTGAACACGGCGCGCACGTGGGACGAGCCCAGGTGGTACGGGATCATGACGTAGGACGGCGTATCGAGCACCTGGAGGTCGGCCCTGAGCCCCGGCGCGATCCGCCCGCGATCGCCGGAGAGCCCGACGGCGTGGGCGGCGTTCACCGTGGCCGCGGAAAGGGCCTCGGCCGGCGAAAGCCCGATCTCGAGACAGGCGAGGCTGATCACGAGCGGCATCGACTCGGTCATGGAGGAGCCGGGATTGCAGTCGGTGGCCAGCGCGACCGGGATGCCCATCTCGATCATGGTCCGGCCGGGAGCGTACTTCCGTTTCCCCAGGGAAAAGGAGGTCGCCGGCAGAAGGACCGCGGTTACGCCGCCCCGGGCCAGGGCCCGGAGCCCCGCATCCAGGACTTCGAGCAGGTGATCGGCCGAGACCGCGCCCAGCTCCGCGGCCAGCTCGCTTCCCCCGATCGGGGCGAACTCATCGGCGTGGAGCTTGAGACCGAGCCCGAGCCTCCTGGCCTCGCCGAGGATCCTTCGGGACTGCTCGACCGTGAACACGCCCTCTTCGCAGAAGACGTCGCAGAACGCAGCCGACGTCTCGGCCGCGACCTTCGGCAGCATCTCTTCCGCCAGCAGCCGGACGTAGCCTTCACGGTCGGAGCGCCACTCATCGGGAAACTCGTGCGCCCCGAGAAACGTCGGGACGAGATGGATCGGATGCGTTCCGTTCAATCGCTCGATCAGGTGGAGAGCGCGCAGCTCCTGCGCGGTATTGAGCCCGTAACCCGATTTGGTCTCGGCCGTGGTCGTGCCGTAGGAGAGCATCCGGTCGAGGCGCCGGCGCGACTCCTCCAGGATCGTCTCGTCCGTGGCGCCCCGGAAGGCGCGCACGGTGGACCGGATTCCACCGCCGGCCGCGGCGATCTCGAGATAGGACTTCCCCTGGCATCGCATTTCGAACTCGTTCTCGCGGCTGCCGGCGAAGAGGAGATGCGTGTGCGGATCCACGAAGCCCGGCAGGACCGCGCCTCCGCCGGCGTCGAACACGTCTTCGGGGCGCGCCTCATAGGCGCCGAGAAGCTCGGGCTCCGATCCGACCGCCGCGATCGTCTCCCCCCGGATCGCGATCGCGCCGCGTTCGAGCACGCCGAGAAAGGACTGATCCGGCCCCCGACGCGGAACGGGCGGGCCGTCCAGCGTGATCACGCGAGCGTTTCTGATGATCCGATCGACCTGAGACTTCATGCGTCCCCCGCTACCGGAGTCCCGGCGCGACCTGCGCGCACCGACTCATCCGGCGCCTCACTCCTTCTGTGCCGCCGGAGCAGCAGCCTGGTCCCGCGTCCGGCACGAGCGGATCCCCGCTCTCCGCGCCAGGCCATCGACAGCCGGATCCCGCTCCAGGCACCACGTCATCGACAGCCGGATCCTGTTCTCGCCGCCGCACCCCCGACGCCCCAATCACCGCCCCGGCGGATTCATCGGGATCCGGATGCCCGAATCCCGCGCGACGTCGATCGCCTCGTCGTATCCGGCATCGGCGTGCCGGATGACCCCCATGCCGGGATCGGTCGTGAGCACGCGTTCCAGCCTCCGCTCGGCTTCATCCGAGCCGTCGGCCACGACCACCATTCCAGCGTGGATGGAGTTGCCGATGCCGACTCCGCCGCCATGATGGACGGAGACCCAATGCGCTCCCGCGGCGGTGTTGACCAGGGCGTTCAGGATCGGCCAGTCGGCGACGGCGTCGGTACCGTCCTTCATCGCTTCGGTCTCGCGATACGGAGACGCCACCGAACCCGAGTCCAGATGATCCCGGCCGATCACGATGGGCGCCGAGATCTCCCCCTTCCGCACGAGATCGTTCAGCACCAGGCCGAAGCGCGCCCGCTCGCCGTAGCCGAGCCAGCAGATGCGCGCGGGCAGCCCCTGGAACTGGACCCGCTGCTGGGCCGCGGGAATCCATCGGGAGAGCACCGGATCGTTGGGGAAGGTCTCGAGGATGGCGCGGTCGGTCCGGTGGATGTCCGCGGGGTCGCCGGAAAGCGCCACCCAGCGGAAGGGGCCCTTGCCCCGGCAGAAGAGCGGGCGGACATAGGCGGGCACGAATCCCGGATAGGAAAAGGCCCCGGCGAAACCCGCGGCCTTGGCCTGGCCGCGCAGGTTGTTGCCGTAGTCGAAGACGATCGAGCCGTTCCGGAGAAGGTCGACCATGGCGCGGCAGTGGACCGCCATCGACTCCATCGCCCGGGCGATGTATGTCTCCGGCCTTTCCACGCGCAGGCGAAGGGCGGCTTCCAGCGTCATGCCGCTCGGAATGTAGCCGTTCAGCGCGTCGTGCGCCGAGGTCTGGTCGGTCACGAAATCGGGTCGTTCGTTCCGGCGCACGATCTCCGGCAGGACCTCACAGGCGTTGCCGAGCAATCCCACCGAGAGAGGCCGGCGTTCGCGCACCGCCTGCCGCACCCAATCCATCGCCTCGTCCAGCGACTCGGTGGAACGGTCCAGATAGCCGGTCTCGAGGCGTCGCCGGATCCGGCTCGGATCGACCTCGACGATGATTCCGGCTCCGCCGGCCAGGGTGATGGCGAGCGGCTGAGCGCCTCCCATGCCTCCGAGCCCGGCGGTCAGCAGCCACCGTCCGGCCAGATCGCCGCCGAAATGCTGGCGTCCGGCCTCGACCAGGGTTTCGTAGGTCCCCTGGAGGATGCCCTGGGTGCCGATGTAGATCCAGGATCCCGCGGTCATCTGGCCGTACATCATGAGGCCCTTCGCCTCGAGGTCGCGGAAGTGCTCCCAGTTCGCCCAGGCCGGAACAAGCAGGGAGTTCGCGATGAGGACGCGGGGCGCTTCCAGGTGCGTCCGGAAGATCCCGACCGGCTTGCCCGACTGGACGAGGAGGGTCTCATCCCGGCAGAGGTTCTTGAGGCAGGTCACGATGGCGTCAAAGCAGGCCCAGCTCCGCGCGGCCCGCCCGGTGCCGCCGTAGACCACGAGATCCTGAGGACGCTCTGCCACGTCCGGATCGAGGTTGTTCATGAGCATCCGAAGGGCGGCCTCCTGCGGCCACCCCTGGCAGGACAGCTTGTTCCCTCTCGGCGCGCGCACCGTCCGCGGGCCCGATGCGACCGCCGCGTTCTTCACCTCGTGGGACATCCTCACGCCTCCTTCATGGTTCACGCGCCTCCGCGTCGGAAAAATACCGGACGCGAGGCCGCACGGTTCGGGATTCCATCCAGCGCACGCCCAGGGTATCGAGAATGCCGATCCAGAGCCGGTTGCCGATTCCGTACTTGGTGCGGCCGAAACGGCGGGGGCGGTGCGAGACCGGCGCCTCGACCATCCGATATCCCCCCATCCGGACCAGGGTCGGAAGGAACCGGTGCATGCCGCGGAAAAGCAGGATGTCCTGCACGCACTCGCGCCGGAAGACCCGCAGGGAGCAGCCGACGTCGCGCACGCGCTCCCCCGTCATCCGGTTGCGAAAGGCGTTGGCGATCCGGGAGGACGCGCGGCGAACCCAGGAGTCCTCGCGCTTCACGCGGTAGCCGTTGATCATGTCGGCGCCGGTGCGATCGAGGAGGTCGAGAAGCCTCGGAATCTCCCGGGGATCGTTCTGGAGGTCGGCGTCCAGGGTCGCGATGATCCGGCCCGCGGCCGCGCGGAATCCCGCCGCCAGCGCGGCGGACTGGCCGTAGTTCTGATCGAAGCCGAGAACGCGATGTTCGCGCCGGCAGCGCCTCAGCTCGACCATGCGCTCCAGGGTGCAATCCGAGCTTCCGTCGTCGATCCACAGGCACTCCCAGGGCAGCCCGACGCCGTCCAGGACCGCTTCGATCTCCTTTGCCAGGACCGGAATCGAGTCCTCCTCGTCGCGGGCGGGCACCACGACCGTGACCTCGATCGGAACCATCCAGGATCGAGGGGCCGGCGAAGACAGGACGTGCATCGATCGGCTCATATCCTCCATGGAAGCTCGCTTTCTTGGAGCGCTTCGGGAGTATACCCCAGGACGCGGCCTTGCTGGGCGCGCAGGACGCCGCGATCTCCCGCCCGCTTCCGAAGAGATCGGTGGGGTCCAGGAACTCGTCGGAGAGTCCTCCCGATGCCGTGCCGGAGGCGGTATGGTCTCTTGCGGGCGGATGCCGCCGTGGACGTTGCGAGCTGTTGTCGTCTGGAGAGAGCGGAAACGCGCCCCCGGGATTCCCGAGGAGCCCTTCCGAGGCTTGGGCCCCGCGAGGAGGAGGGAGCCGGCACCGCCAGCTCCGTTCCATTCAGGGCAGACCGGGGAGCCACCGGGCGGCCGGAGCCACCAGCAGCCTCTGCCCCCCATGTTCGATCTCTCTGTACCTTTGGCCTGCTTCGAGAAGCTGGACTGCCGGAACCTTGAGTTCCCGCTGAAAACGCATCAGGTTGGCCGCGGGCGCATCGTCGCGGTACTTGGCCTCGACGAGCAGGATCGGTTGCCGCTTCTGTGAAATCAGGAAGTCCACTTCCCGACCTTCCTTCGTGCGGACAAAGTGGAGTCCGAAGTCTCCGGCGCCCAAGTCGTTCCAATTGGCTACGGCCCGGTGAAGCTCCAGGGCGACGAGATTCTCGAATCTGACGGCGGGATCCTCGATCTGCGCGAACTCGAAAAGGTAGGTCTTTCGTTCCTTGTGCAGCGAACGGCTTACGCGGGCCGCCCACGGCGTGAGCGAGAACGTCAGGTAGAACCGCTCCAGGACCTCAAGCCAGCCCTTCACCGTGTTGTACGTCACCTTGAGATCGCCTGCCAGGCTCGGCAGGGACAGCGGCGACCCCACCTTGGAGGGGAGCAGGTGGAAGAGGATCTCCACGTCATCGATGTTCCTGATGGCGGTAAGATCACGGACATCCTCGCGAATGAGCTGCCGATGGTAGTTGCGCGTCCATCGCCGGTAGGTCGTCGGCCTGGCGGCCAGGTAAGGTTCGGGAAAGCCGCTGAACGCCATCAGCGTTGCCAGCGATGCCCGGCACGCGGCCTCATCCGAGCCCGGAAGACGGAGAGGATCCTTCAGAAACCGCGCGAGGCTGGTCTGCTCCCCATGCAGCTCTCCCAGCGTGAACGGCCAGAGGCGAAACGCGTTGTACCTTCCGGCCAGGGAGTCTCCTCCCCGCTGATACAGATCGAGACGGCCGCTTCCGGTTACCAGGAACAGAAAACGGTCGCCGAAGCCGTCGCTGATACCTTTGAGATAGTTCTTCCACTGCTTGTACTTGTGGATCTCGTCGAGCACGACCAACGGGGTCGACGGGTCTCTCCGCTCGATGTCCTGGAAGAAATAGGGTTCTCGGATCAGTCTCCGCTTGTCCGTGATGATGTCCCAGTTGAAATAGGCGCTGTTGCTGAACTCCTGGGCGATGAGTCTCGCCAGCGTCGTCTTCCCGCACTGCCGGGGGCCCGAGAGCAGCACCAGGCTCTTGTCCGCCGAAAGTTCCTTCCAGACCCGGCGGTAGAGGGGGCGATCCAACATGCCTCGACTCTTCAAGGCAACTGAAAAATAGTCAAGACCAAATTGCAGTCGACTGAAAGATAGCCGTCCATTCCAGGATGGTGGCGGTCGGCGTGGAGCTGACCTCGGGATCCCAACCGCAGACGCGGATCATCGTTTCCCGGTCCAGCCGCAAGGCCGCAAGGCGCAAACGGATTTCCGCCTCGCTGGCATTGGGATACCTGGAACGAAGCCCTGCCAGCGCCATCCGCTGGACCGCCCGGGTGAGTGCGCTCAGCATCTCCGCCTTCCGGCTCATGTCAAGCCGTCGCATCGACTCGACAAGGAAACGCTGTGCTTCCGGATCCGTGTCATCGGGCCCGAACCGATGCAGCGGAACCTTCATGGGGTCATCCGGGTTCACGCGGTCCTCCATCCGTCTCCGTCGTCCTTACGCCGGCTCTCAAGCAGCACCATCGTACCGCCGGGCCGAGACCGCATCCACCCGGTCCAAACCGCCCCATGCCGCCGGAGCGCCGATGTCCACCGGCCTGCACCGGATGTCCGACATCACCGACGGAGAGTGGATGGCGGGATCGACGGGACTTGAACCCGTTTCGAGGCATCAACATAACCGGTTGATGGCGCACGATTTGGGAGCTTACGGCTTGCCGCCTGCGTCGCTGTCCCCTTTGGTCCCCCCCACTCTCCGGGAATCCACCCCGGTCATGGAGAAATACTGGAGAAGGAAATTCAGACAAAACTCGGACAGTCCTCGCGCACGGACGGCCGGCATCCGCTGGCTCGGAGACGGTGTGGAGACAGCGGCGCCGAATCCCGACCCGCGGGACACGAGCCGCTTGGCCTCCTCTTGCGCAGGGAGGACGCAACCGTCGTCTGCGATATTTCTGTCTCTCGTGCGCGGTAGAGGGTGGGACGGAAGGAAGCTTGGATCCAGTTCTGAACCGTGCGGCCCCGGATGTGGATCCCGAGCACGTATCCGGGCGACTCAGCGCTCTGAACAGGATCCCTGCAGGAGCGAGGTTTCCTTTTCGGCGCAGAATTTGTATGACGGCCACGTCGTCTCTCCGTTCCCCGCTCGCGACTACAAGATCCCGGAGGTCGGCTTCTGTGAGCGGGAGGACTAGGGCCTCTTGGGACTGGGCGATGTCCTCGAGTCGTTGTCGGGCACGCTTCGTGAATCCGCTTCGGGACACGAGCATCCCCAGCCGACCTGCGCTCGAACCGAGATAGCCTTCGACCTGGGCAACGTCGCTCACGCCCGAAGGTTCCCGCGTGTTCTTGGCTTCCACGATGAGGCGCCGAGCGTTGAAGCGCCGGCACCAGGAATCGAGAAGGGGCCAGGTCGGCAGGATCTCGATCCGGATCGGCAGGTCGAGATCTCCACGGCCCCCGCGGGCCGGGAACTCCTTCCGCATGAGGTCCTCGTCAACGATCGGACCCAAGGCGCGGACGAGAATCCCGGCGACCAGGTCGCGAAACTCGTCCCCGAGACCCCAGCCGCAGGATTCGAGCAGCCGCAGCAGGCGCAGATCACGGTGGATTCGGCTCCGAACCCCCGGTGCGTCGATCCAGTTCCGCGGATCCTGGTAGAAGCCGGATTCGATTTTCTCCCGGGCGGCCTCGATCCGGTCCCACCGGACGGGCCGGCCAGGATTCTTGGTCCTCCTGGACACGATACGCGCCTCCTGCCTACGTATCGGCGGGAAGCCAAGCGAACTTTAGGAGATTCTGCGGGGATCATCGACGTTCAGGAAAGGCAGTCCAGAGCGAAGGCAAGCGGGCCGTCTACAAATGGGGGGCTGGAACGGCCCACCGGACCTCCGGGCGCTCCCGGAGGTCATTCGGTTCCTTGCGTACGACCCCGGACCCGAGCCGGACACCGCCGATCTGGCCCAGATGATCCGTCACCACCGGCGGCGACGCGGACTCAGCATTGCAGCGCTGGCGAACAAGGTCCGCGTGGACCAGGCGACCATCCAGGACTGGGAGCGCCGCCGGCACGTCCCGCGTCTCCGCCTCCTCCGTCGACTCGTTTGGTTCTTGGGTTTTCCGATGCCACCCCCTGGGCCGCAGGCAACACTCGGCCGGCGGCTCCGGGCGACCCGGATTAGCCTGGGGCCGACACAGGGGGAGCTATCCCGGCGGGTCGGGGTGGGGCAGTAGACGCTTTCGGGGTGGGAATTGGACGCGAAGACTCCGAGCCGTGCGCACCGCCGGCGGGTCAGCAAGATTCTTGGGGTCGAGGTCTGAGCCGGAAAGGGCAGGGGGCACAATCCTGCTCGGTGCCGCAGCCATGAGTTCTGAGTCCGGCTCTGAACGAGCCATTGCTCGATTGAAGAAAGCAGGGTTCGATCCACAAGACTCGGGATCGACTGCTACCGGTTGAACCGAGCCCGGTACCTCTGGGACGCGAGGGGCCGCTCGCCCGAATCGCTGCCGGCGTGCTGGCGCGGTTACGAACGGGACGGTCGATGATCGGCGGCATGGCCACAGCCGTGGCGACTGCAGGAATTCGCGACGAGCCGCCGACTTGACCCGTAGTGTCGCCGCCTCGAGCGTTACCGCACGATGGTCGCGGGCGCGGACCAAGAGCGTCCGCCCGCGTCGGTCAACATGAGGAAGTACCTGCCCGGTGCCACCGCAGCTCCCCGGGAGTTCCGGCCGTCCCAGACGATGCTCGTCTGTCCGGCTGGCACCTCGCCAAGAGCCCAGGACTTGATCCGGCTTCCGAGGACATCGACCACTCGCGCCTGCATCCAGCCGCTGGCTGGCAGGCGGAGTTCCCAAGTCACCTGGCCGGAGCTTGGGCTCGGGCGGCCGACGGAGAGTCCGGGATCGGTTACTCGCGTGATCGGCTCGGGCGCGGCCGAGGGTAGGCACCCCTGGCCGCGGGCGCCGATCAACTGCCCGCAGGGGCTGTTCTGGGGAAGGCACGGCGAGGTGTTCATCAGGGTCCAGTTGCCGCTGGTCGTCTGCTGGCAGGGGACAAAGCCGCAGAACTTCGGGTCGGTGTAGACGCAATTACCATCAAATGTGATGGTACTGTACCATGCATACAACCCTGTCGTGTCTACATCAGTGCAGACCAGCGCGGCTCCATGCGCTCCCGCGTACAGCTCAGCTCCGAGACCAGGAGCGCAGTTGCCCCACACAATGCACCGGGTGACGGTGGCTGCCTCATTGGTGTAAACGCCGCCTGCATACAAAGCGCTGGTATTCCCGGATATTGTGCAACCAATAAGAGCATCGCCGTCCACGTCGTCCGCAAAGGCCACGCCACCGCCGGCCGATGCACCGGTCGAGTTGCCCGTGATCGTGCAGTTGGTAATGGTGACGCCGCCGTTGAAGTGGGTCACGATGCCACCCCCGCCTCGGTCGCTCCGATTGCCTTGAACCACGCACCTATCCAGGGCGCCCCCGAAAAGGTAGAGCGCCACGCCACCCCCCTGATCGGCGTGGCAGTTGATAATCCGGCACTGCGAGATCGTCGGCGAGTTGGTATCGCAGAAGATGCCACCTCCGTCTGGGGAATCTTCAATGCCCTCGCCGTTCTCAATCGTGAGGTTCTCGATGCGCGTTCCCCGCCCTTCCCACTCGTGCACCCAGAACCCACGGCCCAGGTGCTGGCAGTCGATGATGGTCTGATCGGCGCCGCTGCTGGAATTCACGTCGACCGCTAGGCCATGAAGTTCAATGTCGTAGTTGCCCTTACCCGAGTAGGTGCCCGAGGCGATGAGGACCTGATCGCCGGTAACGCTGGCGTTGATTGCCGCCTGGATCGTCGGGTAGTCGCCGGGGACGTGCCGCACAGTCGCGCCGACGAAGCCTGCGACAGCCAGCAGGCCGTTGACAAGGCCGAGATGGAACAGGAGTCGAGACAGGCGCGGTCGAAAGGGGGCGTGATGGATCGACATAGTGCACCTCCGAGGGGAGGCGTGCGCCCGAAACGTGCCGGGCGCACGCCCGATTTCGTTACCTCACAATGGTAACAGAGTTCGTCTGTGTCTTTCCAGTCTCATTTGTGATGAGGAGATAGTAACGGCCCGAGGCGACACGGACGCCGCGGCTGTCCCGTCCGTCCCAGAGGATCCGGGTCGTCCCGGCCTGCAAGCTCCTCTGCGACCAGGACTTGACGCACCGCCCGTCTACGGAGATCACCCGCATGTCCACCTTCTCAGGGGTTTGCTGCTGCACGTCCCAGTACACCCAGCCGGCGCTCGGATTGGGTCGTCCCCGGGACAGCGCGAGTTCAGGAATCAGGAACCGCCGCGGCCCGACCCCGGCCGGCCTGGCACCAACCCAGAAGGAGTCGATCTCCGCGGCATGGTGTCCGGCCCCGACATCCCAGACGTACAGCTTCATGTGAGCGTGATCACGCTCACCCGCGGGCCGGGAACTCCTTCCGCATGAGGTCCTCATCAACGATAGGACCCAAGGCGCGGACGAGAATCCCGGCGACCAGGTCGCGAAACTCGTCCCCGAGACCCCAGCCGCAGGATTCGAGCAGCCGCAGCAGGCGCAGATCACGGTGGATTCGGCTCCGAACCCCCGGTGCGTCGATCCAGTTCCGCGGGTCCTGGTAGAAGCCGGATTCGATTTTCTCCCGGGCGGCCTCGATCCGGTCCCACCGGACGGGCCGGCCAGGTTTCTTGGTCCTCCTGGACACGATACGCGCCTCCTGCCTATGTATCGGCGGGAAGCCAAGCGAACTTTAGAAGATTCTGCGGGGATCATCGACGTTCAGGAAAGGCAGTCCAGAGCGAAGGCAAGCTGGCCGTCTACAAATGGGGGGCTGGAACGGCCTCGCCGAATCTCCGAGCAATCCCCGCGGTGATCGAATTCCTCGGATACGACCTGCGGGCGGAGGCGAATAGCCAGCCCGACACAATCCGGCAATTGCGACAAGGACTCGGGCTTTCCATCGAGGAGCTGGCGGCGAGAATCGAGGTCGATCCATCGATAGTCCAGAAATGGGAGCAGCTGGGCTACCGCCCGAGGCCCCGAATGTTCGCCCGCCTCATCGCCATGATGTGCCGGGCCTTGGAGGTCTCCCGAGTCGGGTACTTAGTATGCCTACCGACATCGGCCGACCAGCGAGCGGGAGCTCGAGAATCACCTGCTGGTGCAAGACATCCGTCGGCTCCAGGCCTCCACCCGCCAGTCCTACGGCAGCCACCGCATGGTTCGAGCGCTGGGATCCGAGGGGAGAGCCTGCGGACGCCATCTAGCCGGAGCTGGAGATCAGACGGACTCCCCGGCGGTCCGCAGCGCGAACTGCGCTTGGGTGGTTCCTAGATGACTTCGGGGATGAGCCACGCTCCGTTGAAAGTGATCGACGGTCCGGGATCATCTTTTACGCGACCTTTCTGGACTTGTCCAGTCTTGAGTCCTCGACTTTCGCTTCGATGGCGGCGATGAACTGAGCGAGATCGCGATGCCCGCGGATGCGCCGGAACTTCTTTTCCGACTCCATCAGGCCAGTGACGGCCCAGCGCAGGGCCATCGATCCACTCCTCCACCGCTTGACGTTCCGCGCGACGCGTTTCACACCACCCTGGAGATTCTCGATGATGTTCGTGCTGCAGAGGATGCGGCGAAGTTCACCACGAGCTCCAAGCGCGATGATGGTCAGCGTTTCTTCCAGTCCCTCCTCCACGGAGGCGGCGGCCCCGGGATGGTCGTCCCGAAGCTGATCGGCGAGGGTCGTCAGGACCTTGCGGGCAGCGGCCACGTTGCTCTTGCCCCAGGCGCGCCGCAGCGCCGCGCTTACCCAGGCCTGGCGTCTGGGAGGCAGATGCTCGAGAACGTTGCGCAGTTTGTGGAGATGACACCGGTGGATCAGGGCCCAGGAGCCGAACACGTCCCGGATCGCCTTGCGGATTCCCTTACCTCCGTCGATCACGAAGAGCCGCGCGCGCTCCACCACCAGACCTCGTTCGATCAGCTCGCCCAGCAGGCGATGACAGACCGCCGACGCCTCGGTGCTTCCCTCCGCCACGCCGAGCACGTGCTTCTTGCCCGTCGGGTCGATTCCCAGAATGACGATGGCGACGTGATCGCCCAGTCCCGTGCCATCGATCAGGATGATGGGGAAGTCCTGCCCGTCCAACGGACGGGTCAGGAACGTCTGCACCGCACTCGCGGTCCGGGCCACGAACCGCCGCGATACCGAAGAGGCGCTCACGCTGCACGAGACCGGGCCCTCCTCGATCGGCTCGAGGGAGCGCGCGTAGTGGCGCGTGCTCACGCCGGCGAGGATCTGCTCCCAGGCCCGGTCCCGGAGCGGATCTTCCTGTTGGAAGCGCTCCCACGACGGCAGCATCAGTTCGCTGCGGCCATCGGCACTCCGCACTCGGGGCTTCTTCACCCGGACCTTCCGACCCCCAAGGACCACCTGACCCTCATCGAACCCGTGCCGGTAGGCCTGACGGTCTTCCTGCGGGGCGTACCGCGGACCACAGAGCGCTTCCCGATCCGTCTCCAGCAGAGCCTGGAAGACCTGGAACCCCGAGTTGAAGACGAGTTCGCGGAGACCGACGCGGGTGCTGATCAGGATCTCCGGAATCGACAGCTGCCGCGGTGGCAGCGAAGGCTCGGAGATGAATTGCGGTTTTCGGACGGGTGTTTTCCTGGCATTCTTCCTCATGGCGGTTGGTCCTCCTCCCTTTGCGGACTTCCTTGGCAAAACGAATTCTGCCATAGGGTTGAGGACCGCCGTCAACTTTCAACGCTCACCGGGACATCCCCGCACACGTCTGCTCCGGAACAGAAACTCTCGCTGCCGGATGACGCGGTTCCGCCCTCGTCGACCCAGAACCGGCTTGGCGAGCCGGCTCAATTGGCGTTTGCACGCGGGATTGAGCCGCGTCCCCGTTATTTGACCACACGGGCCGGCGCGCTGCCGCTCGGGTTTCAGACTTTCACGGGCAGTCGAGGCCGAACGAATCTACACGGAGCCTCTTGCGTCCAGGTTGCCATCCGGGTTCGAACAACGCGCTTGCCCTGCGGGCGATGGTGCGGCGGAAAGGGGAAGCTGTGAATGCAGCCGAGGAACAGGTCCCGGGTCCAACACACCAAGGTCAAACCCTTCAGAGTATCTCAAACAGCACGTAACGATGTCCCGGTGTTCCCGGACGGTCATAGCCAAACCGAGCGACGACCCGCACGGAATCCGGCCGCAGGCCGGGCAGTAACCGCGAAGTGCAAGCGTAAGCGACCGGGTCGATTCCGCCTGGAACGTGATAGGTCACGAAGCGAATAGCGTGCTGTCGCAGGTAATCGAGCTGCCGCTTCCGGCCCAAGTAGTTGCGATCATACTCGGCCGAGGCAAGCAAACCGTTGACGCAGAAGACGGGTCGATGAGTAAGGTAGCCGAGAAACCCGATGCTCTCCGAAGCTACAATCTCCGTAGGCGGTAAGTTCTTTGAGATGTAGGTCACGGCCTCGCCGAAGGCCCGCGATTCCGTCTCGAGGTCCCACACCACGTCATTGCGCGTGCACTTGAAAGCGTTATAGGCAATTGCGCAAATGGACATGGAAGCGACGACGAACGGTCCAGACGAATACGCGCGTAGTCGATCTGCCATGCTGGTTGCGCTTCTTGGCGTCATCCCACCGGAATAGTGACGCGACGATCGGACTGGGTAATCAGTAAGCGCAACGGTCAGCAAGAGCAGCTCCGGGCCACGAGCCCAATGCAACGCGAACGTCCAGCCTTGGAGAAGGGTGTAATATCCCGAGTGAAGGACCACATACGCTGAGAGCAAAGCCAGAGAAGGGTCGCGATGGCGTCGCCGCCACGACCGTGTGACCGTCCGTGCGGCAAGGAGGAGACATGCAAGCGCGATGACCTGCCCCGAAATGGCGGAGGTGCGATCGCCGGCGACTCTGGCTACGACGGCGTCGAGGGTCGAAAAATGAAAGAGCAGAAGCAGCCTTGTCACAGCCTTCCCTATCTCCGAGGGATCGGTCAACGCGCTGGGACCCAAGGACTTTATGCGCCCGCTGATTGGGATCGGACTCGAGAAGAGCCACTGGTTCAAGGCTAGGTACAGGATGGCCAGCAGGACGGGCACCCAAAGCACCTGGACCAGGAATCGAATGCGTCTTCGTAGGCGGCTCGCGCGCCCAGTCGAAGGCGTTTCCAGCCCTCCGATCGAGCCAGTAAGGACCAAACCGCCGAATGCAATCCACATCAGGCCGCCGTCAAGTCGGGCGAAGAAGAGCAGAGCGAGCGCTGCA
This sequence comes from Candidatus Eiseniibacteriota bacterium, assembly GCA_963833505.1. GTDB lineage: Bacteria > Eisenbacteria > RBG-16-71-46 > CAIMUX01 > CAIMUX01 > CAWHYG01. Next base: position 981,593 of record CAWHYG010000007.1, read on the forward strand.
GTCAGGCCCCAGCGATTGCAAACCTTCATCGCTGATCCTAGGTCTCGTTCAACGCATTTGAGAACCAGGAGCAGCGCCAGGAAAGCGAGCGAGGTTTCCATCCCGCTCGCGATTACAAGATGGTAGCCTGGATCCGCAGCCGCGATAACGCAGGCTCCGAGCGCGATCCACCGACCTGCCCGGCGTCGCAGGAAGCGGTGGAGCATGATCAAGTCGATAGCTAGTATTACATAATTCAAGAAGACTTCCACGGCGAGGGGATCGGGAATTGTGAGGGCCAGGGGAACGTGCAACAGCATCCACAGGGGATGGTATCCGTTGGTGGGGGCGATTCCGTCGACGGTAGAGCCGCTCCCATGCGCGATGCTCCGGGCGATCAGGTCATAGAAGAGAGCGTCATCCGGCCAGTGGGAGAGAACGTAGTCGGTGGACCCGTGCCAGAACACGAGCAGACAGCTCAAGGCGACGATCGTCGCCAAGGTCAAGGCAGCCACCCGATGTTCTGCAGCCCTCGCGTCCATCGCGTGTTGATGCTATCAGCATGTCGGGTGCCTGTCAACGCATGCATGCATGCGAGAGTTGACCCTCGGACAAGGTCAGCGTAGACTCGTTCAAGACGACTCGGTGGAGGACTCGCGCAGAGGGCCGACCGAGGGCAACCCGTGGCGGGGATCCGCGGGCGCGTGAGATTCGTGCCCAGAGACTTACCTCGAGACATCCGAAGGCTGTACCCAGGGCTGGCTTACGGGGTGCGGAATCACAAACGGCCCATGAAGGCGCTGCGCGGCGCTACGAAGCCCTGAGGGCCGAAAACGGGTGGGTCCGGTCGGCGACCGGGCCGCGCGATGCCCGAGGTGGCTTTGGACCCGAGAATCGAGGGCCGCGTGCCAGCTACAGATAGTAGAAAGGGAATCAGCCGGCTAGGCCAGGCCATATTAGACCCGGCGTATGCCTGGGCCGGCCTCTGGATGCGAGTCCGGGGCCACTGGCTGCGGTGGCGATACTGGACGCAGCGAAGGAGAATCCGCATTGGGCGTGGTGTCAAGCTCATAAAGCGATTACGCATCAGCGGAAATGGGCGTGTGGTGATTGGAGATGGAGTGTGCATCGACGGAACAATGCACGCGGTAACGCTTCCCACCTATTGTCCCGATGCGGAAACCCGGATTGGCGACCGCACAACTATCAGCGGGGCACGGTTTGGCTGGGTTCCGTCCCGGAACTTGTTGAAAAAGGAGAATGGCGTATTCTCCGGGTGACATAACCCAAAGTCCACAATGGACTTATCAGGAGGAATACGCCATGAAAGATTCTACCGCAGAGTTGCTCTCTCCGCCACGGAATTTCCTGGATCTGGAGACGCTGATTCGGGGCCGGATCCGGGACGTGATCAAGGCGATCCTGGAGGAGGAGCTGGCCTCGGCCCTGGGGGCGGCCAGCCATGAACGGGTTCCGGAACGACGAGGCTATCGTCATGGAACCCGGCCGCCGCGCACGTTGGTGACGTCGCTGGGGCCGACGGAGATCGCGATGCCTCGTGGGCGGTTGCAGACACCGGAGGGAACCAAGGAGTTCTCCAGCCGGATCGTGCGGCGCTACGAACGCCGGACCCGGCGGGTGGACGCGGCTCTGATCACGAGCTACCTGGTGGGAGCGAACACGCGGAAGGTGCGTTTGGCCCTGGCTCCGCTGTTGGAAGGGACGGCCCTTTCCCGGAGCGCGATTTCCCGGGTGGTGCAACGGCTGCAAGCGCTCTTCCAGGCCTGGCGGGAGCGAGACCTGGGTCCGGAGCAGTACCGCCTGGTGATCCTGGACGGAATCCGCGTGCCGGTGCGTTTGGCTCGGCGGGTGGTCAAGGTTCCGGTGCAGGCCGTGATCGGGGTGAAGGAGTCGGGGGAAAAGGACCTGCTGGAGTTGCGCCTGGCGCCGAGCGAGAGCCTGAAGTCGTGGGAAGGGGTGGTGGAAGGGCTGAAGCGGCGTGGATTGACCGCCCCGGTCCTGGTGATGCTGGACGGCAATGCGGGCCTGATCCGCTCGGTGCGGGAAGCCTGGCCGGCGACGCAGATCCAGCGTTGCATCCGGCACAAGCTGGACAACCTCCTGAGCAAGGCTCCCAAGCACTGCCACGACGAGCTGCAGCGGGACTACGCTGCCATCACCCACGCCGACGATCGGGAAGCGGCGGACAAAGCCTACGACGCTTTTCTGCGAAAGTGGCAGAGGCTGGTTCCGGAGGTGGCGGTCAGCCTGCAGGAATCCGGAACCGAACTCCTGACCTTTTACAACTTCCCGGCGGAAATGTGGAAGAGTCTGCGGACCACAAACATGATCGAGCGGGTAAACGAGGAGTTCCGGCGGCGGATCAAGACCCAAGGGTCCTTTCCCAAAGAGAGCGCGGCGTTGATCCTGATCTACGGGCTGCTGGCCTCCGGAACCGTCCGCCTGCGAAAGATCGACGGCTATCACAAGCTGGCCGAGTACCTGGCTCGGCAGGAGAGGAAGCGCGCGTGAGTTCCCTCGCTCTTCATCAGGTCCACCAAGAGCGTGATCGGGGGGATGGTACAGATCAGACCCAATCGCGATCGCGCCTCCTGGGGGCTCTGGTGAAGCCGGCCTCCCGCTCGAACAGCTTGTACAGGTCAGAACCCGATCGATGGGTATGGGCAGGAGAAGAAAGGGCGAAGAGGAATCGCTGGAAGAAAAGGACCGATGGAAGTACGCTTCAGAGGCTCCGGAGGCTACGTCAGACACTTTTCAACAAGACCCGGGACGCCGCCAGTTGTAGAACGTGAACCACTGTGGCCCCGAGAACTGAATTGGTACGCTACTGGGGAAGGAACCTAGAGAATACGGGGACGACGCGGGATCCTCAAGCCGTGGAAAGTAGTACCTGACGCTGTCCGCTCCCGCCACGACTTGGGGTCCGTAGAGCTGGGCTGGCGGCGCGAACCCGTCCCCCCACGCCGGAGAATAGGACAGCCCGTAGTCCGGGTAGAACCAGGATGAAGCTCCGGGAAAGTGAAAACCCAAGCCGAGCCAGCCGGGGTAGTCCAGCGGGTTCAGGTTCGTCGACAGCCCGAGTTGCCAGTAGTCCCCGTCGGACCCGTGAGGAACAGCCCAGGAGAAACCGGAATTCGTGGTGCTGCCGGAGGTCTCTTGTTCGCCGCGGTATTTCAGGTAGTAGGTTCCGCCCGGCGTGTAGGGAAAGACGACAACGAGGGAATCGGCCCCTTGCGGGACGAAGAACGTGAGGTCTTCGCCAGGAACAGGATTGAGACAGGCGTAGATGAAGGACCCCAGACTGATGACGTCATCCTGGTCGCCGGGCGACGCCGCCGTGACCAGTACGGGAATGTCGTAACCCCACCTCACCCACACCGTCACCTCGGCCAAGCCCAGCCTTCGGGAGTATGAAATCGCGGGCGTGGACTGCGGCCCGGAACCAAGATCGAGGTCGCCAGAATATCTCTGGGTCCTCGTCTTTTGGTCAAAGACGGTGACCACGAGCGTGCATGGGAGGTTGGGGTCTTCAGGGGTGAAGACCAGCTGTATGGAGTCGTCCGGCCCGGGGTCAACGTAGAACGAATCGGGAAGGTCAGGGTTCGAAGTGACAAATACAGCAACGGGCGCGGTGGTTTGGTACTCGAGGACGTTATTGTCGTTCGGGACTCCCGGTGGGTTGTTCGCGCCGTTGTTCTGGCCGGCCGCGCAGCTCGGCACGTACCCGGCCATCCCAAACCCGAGGGACCCATAGTCCGCGATCGGATCCATCTGTCCGGGCTTGCTGTCGTCGATGAAGTAGCCGCCCTGCTCCGGGTGCGGGATGAGCGCGAACGGGGCCGGGTTGCCGTAGTAGTTGTACCCGGCGAACCAATAGCACTCGGTCATGAGGCCGGTCTGGGCGTTGTCCCAGAGAATGGACGTCCCGGTGCTGTCGCCCGGCCACCCGTTCATGGCAAGCTGGAAGTCCGCACAGGGACCGAACGCGCGGATGACGACTCCGGTCGAGTCCCCGTAGGAGTCGTCGTAGTCGATCCCGAACGTCAGCCCCATGAGGCGTGGGCTGGACCCTGGCGGGAAGGCCGCGTAGACCTTCCAGACCTTGAGGGAGTCTGAGGTCGCGTTGTCGATCTCTGAGACGACCGAGCCGCACGAGTCCGGCGCCGTGCCCTGGGCGCACGGGTTTCCTCCCGTGTACGTGATTCCTGGAGCGTGGACCAGGATCACGCCCCCCGCGTTCGGCCCGGCCAGCGCAACAGCCGGCGCGAGCATCATGATAAACATGGCAACCAGCAAACAACGGGTTGGCATAACTCCCCCTTTGTAACGTACCCCGTGCGACATGCCACCAGACATCACAGGAACGGCCAGCTGGCGCGGCGTCTTGTTCCACGCCGTCGGTCGTGCGCGCCGCCGCCACGGAAAACCCGCGGCATGGCGTGACGCGGCCCAAGGGACGCACCAAGCGGGAACGGAGCCGTGATTGCGGGAGGAGAGCGTGCTGCCGCATTCGAAACTCACTGCCGGGGACCGTGCGGTCATGGTGCCCCCTCGCGCCGATCTGCGCTCACGTCGGTGCGTTCTCGTGAACCGCCGAAGATCATGACGCATCACAAACGGGCTGTCAAAGAAAATCGCAGTCCACACGGAAATGTCACACCTGTGCAACATTGAGCGGGGTGGGGATTCGCTCTTCTCGTGTAGGGGTTTCGTACAGAAAGATCTGGCCTGGTTGGGGGGTGACGTTGACCGGGATAAACTCACCCTGTTTGCCTCAGAGAGTGATGTCGCTCCAAGGTAACTTATACAGTTACGGGATTTTCGGGGCCGTGCCCGCCGGACCCCAATGTCAAGCGTCCGTCGGTTCCCAAGGGAACCGGGCCCACCGCACTGAACCCGGATCCGCTGCTTCCCCCCGTTTCCGGCCGGCTCCACCGCGTTCGCACAGCGCGGCCCACGCGCTTCCGTAGTACCGGCTTCGGTGCCGGCGCCAACGACTGCGTCCAGAGACGGTCCCCGGAAGGGCCGGCTGCCAGGCCAGTTCGACATGGATCCGATGCCGCCGCCAGGACGCAGAAACACGCTGAGATTGAGTCAACCGACGTGCCAGATTCACAGCGACGGTCAATTGTCGGATAAGAGGCACTAGCGGCGCCAGTTACGGGTGCATGGGGAACCCGGGCCTTCGGCCGCGGAAATGGGGTGTCAAAGACCTTTGACAACCGGTTCGGGAAAATCGGCGTAACTGCCGAATGCGGCGTTGGATAGGTGATGTGTAAAATGTCTTTGACAACTGACAGAATGGTTTACAGGTTGGAACGACACGCAATCGCATGGTGGGGCCGAACCTTTCAGCGATCCCGGAGATGATCCGGTTTCTCGGGTACCACCCGACTGAGAGCGGTCCCGCGCTCGGGGAGAGGCTGCGGTCGGCCCGGCGACGGCCGGGCTCTCCCACGCTGACCTAGCCCGGCGGCTGGGGGTCGACCCGAGCGCGGTTCTGAATTGGGAGCGCGGCCGGCACCGGCCGACGGGTCGGTACCGAATCCGGATCGAGGAGTTCTCAAGGCGGGCTCATGACCCAGCGGCACTCGCAGGGATGGCCGGAATCTCGGAATCGACAGGCGTGGGCCGAGTTTCGCTCCCACGCGCGTATGGAAACGCAGGGACTCGAACCCAATGGCGGCACAAACCCTAACCGGGCGATACCGCACGACTTCGGACCCATCGGGTTGAGCCAACGCCATTTACTGCCGCCCCATCTTGACCCTTCCATCTCCCCGAGTCCGAGGAGATCGACTGGACGGCGCTCATGCTTCAAGCTCGCGCTGCGGGACCGGAGCGTGAAGACCCGGAACAACGTGCTCACCGTCCTGGGGTCACTCCTCAAGCTGGCCGTGAAGCGGCGGTCGATCGCTGCCCTGCCGTGCACGGTCGAGCTCTTGAAGCACACCCCGTCCGGCGGGGCGCAGTTCTATGACTTCGAAGAATTCGAACGGCTTCTCGCGGTGGCTGGCCGGATCGATCCGCGAACCCGGCTCATCGTGCTCCTGGGCGGTGAGGCGGGACTGCGGCTCGGAGAGATGCTCGGCCTCGAGTGGACCGACGTCCGGTTCGACAAGCGGCAGCTCTGGATTCGGCGGTCGGTCTGGCAGCGGAACAATCGGGAAGCGCCCGAAGTCACTCGACCGAAGAACGGGCGCGAACGGATGGTCCCGCTGACCATGCGGCTCGCCGCGGCGCTCCAGGAGCACCGACACCTGAAGGGTTCGCGCGTGCTCTGTCACCCGGACGGCTCAGCGCTGAATCAGGACAAGGTGAGGAACCTACTTGAAGCGGCGCTGCGCCTCGCGAACATCCCGATCGTGCGCCCGGTCCACAAGCTCCGGCACACCTTCTGCTCGCACCTTGCGATGAAGGGCGCGCCGGCGCGTGCGATCCAAGAACTCGCCGGGCACAAGGATCTCGCGACGACGCAGCGGTACATGCACCTGTCGCCGCAGGCAGTTGAGTCCGCGATCCGCATGCTCGGACAGGACAACGCCAACGGCGCCGTTTGGAGAAATGCTGGAGAAGGGGGTGAGGGCAAAAGCTAACGGCTTGGGGGACAACGCGATAAATGGCGGGATCGACGGGACCTGAATCCAAATCGAGGCATCAACACAACTGGTTGATGGCGCACGAGCTGGGTTTTCCGGGCGCAGGACTTCTCTTCGTCTACGCCTATGGATCCAACGCGGCCGTTGGGCCGTAGGCGTTCGGACGCCTACATCCCGCGCGCCGCTTCGACGATCCGCACCGCAGCCTCGGCTGCCCGTTCCTCGATCATGACGGTGATCAGGTCGCCGGGCTCGAGTCGGGTCTCCCCATGAGGCACCACGTCACGTCCGTGCCTTGCGATGGCGGTGACTCGGGCGCCCGATGGGAAATCAAGATCTCGGAGCCGTCGATCTGCCAGGAGCGAATCGGGCTCGACCAGCACTTCGAGCTGGGAGACCCCGATCGCGTCAGCTCGGCCTTTCTCCACCGCCAGGAGCTCGCGCTCCAGCAGTGCCTCGTAGATCGGCTCGGACCGAAGCAGTTCCGCGGTGGCATAGGCGACGAAGCAGCCGAGAAGCAGCGCGAAAAGCAGGTTGTACTCGTTGGTCATCTCCACAATCAGAACGACTGCGGTCAACGGCGCGCGGACCGAGCCAGTGAGAAAGGCAGCCATCCCGATGGTGGCGAATACGGTCGGGGAGAAGCCAACAGTGGGGAAGAGCCGTCCGCTCACGATCCCGAACGCGAATCCGAGGCAGGACCCCATCACGAGAATCGGGGCGAAGATCCCTCCCGGCACTCCGGTTCCGTAGGAGAGGATCGTCAACAAGAACTTGCCCGCAAAGAGCGCCAGCGCCAGCAACACGAGATGTCGCGCGTGGAGGTTGCCGGACAAGATGTCCTCGGCCAGGCCATGTCCGACCCCGGTGATTCGCGGGAAGGTGAGCAACAGGACCCCGGCGACGGCTCCGGTGACGGCTGCGGGAAGCCATCGTGGCCCCGGAAGACGCGGGCGAACGGAAGTTGCCCGCAGTAGTCCGTGGTTGAAGAGGACACCCACAAGTCCGCCGATGACACCGAGCAATATCGCAGGCGGCATCGCGCCGAAGGGAAGCACGCTGCTTTCCGGCAAGAGAAACGAAGGTGACTGCCCCGAGAACGCGCGGGTGATGAGCACGGCGCAGACCGATCCGATGAAGGCGGTTCCGTAGGTCATGGGGGACATTTCGCGCTTCAGCTCTTCCATGACGAAGAGAAATCCGGCCAGGGGAGCATTGAAAGCGCCGGCCAGCCCGGCTCCCGCTCCCACGGCCACGAGAGTGTTCAAAGAGCGTCGCGGTGCGCGGAGCCCTTGGCCTACCAGCTTTCCGGTCGCTGCTCCAACCTGCACGGTCGGACCTTCCCGTCCGAGGGAAAACCCCGCCGTCAAGGCGAGGATTCCACCTGCGAGCTTCACCCCGATCACTCTCCAGGCGCGAATCCTCCGCACGCCCAGAAGAACCGCCTTCACATGGGGGATCCCGCTGCCGGACGTTTCCGGGGCAAATCGAAGGGTCACCCACCCGGCCAGTCCGCCAAGACAAGCGGTGGCCGCCGGGATCAGCAGCCAGGCGAGCAGCCCAAGCTGATCGCGCCGTGCGGCGAGCCCGTTGGAAGCGCGCTCCGCGGCAACCACCAGGGTCCGGAAACCAGCGGCGGCGGCTCCCGCCACCAGCCCCACCAGCGCCGCCCGGCCCAGTTGCGCCAGCCGATGGGATCGCCGCAGATGGCGAAGCTTCTCGTCACGATCCAGAGTCGCCGAACTCATGCGGCCCGGGTCCTCCTCCCGATCCCGACCAGGACCGCCCGTCCGCGCCCTGGATCTGATCCTGTCAATGCGAATGCTCCGGGGACATCGCGTGATGCGCCGGCGAACAGACGCTCTGGAGCATCCCGAGCTTGATCCGTTCCTGTGGAAGCATGTCCCCGCGGTCGATCCGGTTTCCGTCCTTGAAGTAGGTGAACCGGTGGCCGGATGAGACCGTTTCGGCCGCTCCGCCGCGGGGCGCCACCCGGACGGTCCCGTCAAAAACGCACACGCAGGACCCGAAATCGGGCCGGATGACCGCGAGTGTCGTCCCGGTGACCTCGACTTCCACCTCGGGCGTATCGACAAAGAGCCGGGCTCCGTGGAAACCACGGTCCGTGGTGATCCTCATCTCGCCCGCATTGATGGTGGCGCGAACAGCCCGCCGGAACCAGCGTCCCGGTGGCGCGGGCAAGGTCATCTCGGTCCCGGGGAGGAGTTGTACCGTAAGCCTCCCCGGGCTGGTCAGATTCACCAGCACCGAGTCCCGCAGCTCGAGCCGGCCCCCGTCTCTCAGCGCGTGTGTCACAGCGCGGCCATCCTCCAGCGGGACGGCGCGACCACCCACCAGAAGACGCGCGCCCGAGGGTGGGTTGAGTACCCTCCAGCCGGTTCCTCGATTCAGCGAAACGGCGAGCAGGATCAAGAGCGCCGCGGCTGCCGGAACGGTAACTCCCCAGATCCAGCGCAGCGGTCCTCCGGCTGGGCGCGCCCGGTGACTGGGGGGCGTCACGCGCCTGGCGACAAAATCCTCGCGGAGCCGGTCCCGGAACGCGTTCCGCGCGGACGGCTCGGGCAGGTTCCGCACGGCTTCGCGCGCCGCCGCCTCCGAGGCAGTCATCGACTTCCCGTCGGTCCCCGGCATGTCGGGTCCTGGCGTCGTCATTTCATCACCGTCCTGAGCCGGGCCGCCATCTCGGCCAGCGCTCGAGAATACCGTTTGCGGGCCGCCTCATGGCTGATCTCGAGGACCGACGCGATTTCCTTGTGATCCAGGCCCTCATAATCGTGCAAGAGCACGACCTCCCGCAGGGATTCCTCCAACCCGGCGAGCGCGCGTCGTACCCACTGCTCGCGTTCCCGCGCCAGCAAGTGTTCGTCGGGGCCAAGGGCGGGGTCCGGTGCGTCGAATTCCGAACCGGTCGCTTCGATCGACACGCTCTCCCGCCGCATCCGTTGCGCCGCGGACCGCCAGATCGAGCGGCAGGCATTGACGGTGGACGCCAGCACCCACGGGCTTGGGTCTCTTCCCGGATCGAGTCGGTGGGCACCCTTCTGGATCCGGTAGCAGACCTCCTGGGACGCGTCTTCGGCCAGCGCGCGATCGCCCAGGAGCGTATAGGCGAGCCCGTAGATCCGGTCGAAGAAAAGATCAAAGAACTCGCCCAGGGCCGTGGGATCGCCCCGCCGTACTCCTTCGAGCACCCCCGCGTCCACGCGCGGGAACGCGCGGGCCCTCGGGATATCGCCGGCCGCGGGCCGGCCGTCGGCCGTTCCGGACCGGAGATCTGGATCCGTCGGTCTCAAGCCCCGAAGTTTCCTTCCGGCTTCGTCGTTGGTGGACCTGTTTTCGCGAGCGACGCGCACCGCGAGACCAGGGTACCACACCCCTCCCGCCACTGGCGAGACGTCATCCGGATGCAAATGGATCGCCGTGGGGCTTGGTCTCATGCCTCGATCGAGCATCGACTCGCAGGTGTTACTCCCGACCCTTCCGGGTGTGACCGCGTTTTCGTCGCTCGCCGCGGGGAGAAAAGCGGGTCACACCTCCGGCCCGCGCGCGTACTCCGTTGTTGACCGAGTTCCCGCGCCCCGCGGGGATGGTGGTCAGGACAGGAATCCCAGCAAAGGAGTTGATCATGTCCCGTTTTTTGCGGATTTCCGCCGCGGTCTCGCTCGCGATGGTCATCGCCACCTTCGCGTCGCTGGCCCGGGCCGCGACCTATGAAGTCACCATTGAGGACCAGATCCCGGGCGGGCCGGACACCGGCCAGCCGTTTTCCCCGCCGGTGGCCGTGGTCCACGACTCGGGTTACTCGGAATGGGAGCCCGGCGCCTTCGCGTCCCCCGGTCTCGAGCAGGTCGCCCGCGAAGGAAATCCGGCGATCTTGCAGATGGAGGCACAATCGAGTCCAGACGTCCACTCCGTCGTGGTCGGGACCGGTCCGTACTTCACCTCCCAGACCATCTTCGTGACCGGCAATCCGGGAGATCTCTTCTCGGTAGCGTGGATGCTCGGACGAACCAACGACCTCTTCAGCGGGCTCCACGACGTGAGCCTCCCGGCCAGCGGCAGCCTCGATCTCGATACCCAGGCCTGGGACTCCGGCACGGAGGTCAACACCGGACTGATCCAGGACATCCCCTTCTACGGCAATCACAACGTCGGGCCCAACGAGCACAACCCGATCGCCGCAATCTCGACCTATACCATCTTCAATGATCCCGTCTACGGCGTGCTCACCTGGAACTTCCCGCCGACTGGACACGTGACGATCCAGGTTCTGGGGACGACACCCGTGGCGACAAGCTCCTGGGGCCGGGTCAAGCAGTTGTACAGGTAGCGCGGGACCCGACGGCGGTTTCGGGGTTGTGCCCCGCCCCCGGAAGCCTCCGCCTGAGCGCCCGGGACGACGGTCCGTTCTGCCGGGTGGAAATGAGTGACCTCCCTCGCCCCGGATTCCGGCCGGCGCCCCGGACGGCGTCCGGGGTCGAGGAGAGATCTTCACCGGGGCTGCTGACCTCCGGTGTTCGGGCCGGTATCCGCGGGCATCGGCGAGACGGCATACTGCAGGGAGTATGCCTGCATCTGCGGGCTACGCGCGCCTTGTCCTGACGGGCATCTCCGGTGCCTCGCGACGGGCGATCACGAACAATGCGGGCCAGAATGCTCCGGGGCCGGCCGCCTTCGGACATTTCCGGGCGCGGATCGGTCCCCGCGGGGTACGATGCCCCTGGGATGTGGTGGGACGAAGCCAGGGGAGATTTCCCAGGCGCACGAACTGAGGGCGAGCCATGAAGGAACCGGACAAGATACCTGCGAGCGAGATCACGCCCCTGAGCTTGTATATCAACCGCCGCACTTTCATGCGGGCAGGGATCCTGGGCGCCAGCGTCCTGGCCACCGGCGCGGTCTATCGGCGACTGAACCGGAGGCCCAACACGGCGGTGGTCACGCGGAAGATCGATGGTCTGGTGGCATCCCCCGCCCCCTCGGCGGGAGCTTCCGCCTTTCGCGTTTCCGACCAGACCACACCGCTCCGGGATATCACCAACTACAACAACTTCTATGAGTTCTCCACGAGCAAGGAGGGCGTCGCGGGGGCCGCAGCCGGATTCCAGACCGCCGGCTGGCAGGTGTCGGTCGGGGGACGCGTGGGAAAGCCGGGAGTCTTCGGCCTGGATGACGTGTTGAAGATCAGTCCACCGGAGGAGCGCGTCTACCGCATGCGCTGTGTCGAGGGCTGGTCGATGGTGATTCCCTGGGTCGGGTTCTCCCTTTCCAAGCTGCTCCAGCGCGTCGAACCGCTCAGCGACGCGAAGTACGTCGCCTTCGAGACGCTGCTGGACCCCAAGCGTATGCCGGGCCAGAAGACCAGCGTCCTCGACTGGCCTTATGTCGAGGGACTGAGAATGGACGAAGCGATGCACCCGCTCACGCTGCTGGCCAGCGGGCTCTACGGCCGGGCCCTGCCGCCTCAGGACGGCGCCCCCATTCGGCTGGTGGTTCCCTGGAAATACGGGTTCAAGGGCATCAAGTCCATCGTCAGGATCACCCTGGTCGCGACGATGCCGCCCACCACGTGGAGCCGGTACGCCCCCGACGAATACGGCTTCTACGCCAACGTCAATCCCCAGGTGGACCATCCGCGTTGGAGCCAGGCCACCGAGCAGCGCATCGGTGAATCGGGCAGACGGCCGACCTTGATGTTCAACGGCTACGCGGATCGGGTCGCGGAGCTGTACACCGGCATGGACTTGCGCGTCCATCACTGAGCCGACCGCCATGAGGGATATCCGGTTCGCAAAAGCCGTGGTGTTCTTCAACGGAGCCGTGCCCCTGGCGTTGCTGCTCTGGGATGCGTCCCGGCATGATCTGGGGGCGAATCCGGTCAACCATGCGATCCGCACCACCGGCATGCTCACGCTCGTGTTCATATCCCTGTCGCTGCTGGTGACCCCGGTTCGGAGAGTCACCGGCTGGAACTGGCTGATCTTTTCCCGTCGTACCCTGGGGCTCTACGCCTTCTTCTACGGCTGCGCGCACTTTCTGCTCTTCTATGGTCTCGACCGGTCCTTCAGTCTTTCCAGCACCTTCTCCGAGATGGTCAAGCGCAAGTACCTTTTCGTCGGGGCCACCGGCCTGCTGCTCATGGTCCCGTTGGCCGTGACCTCCACGAATGCCATGATCAAGCGCCTCGGAAGCGCCCGGTGGCGGGCGCTGCACCGGCTGGTCTATATCACCGCGATCGCCGGAGTGATCCACTACTACCTGCTGGTGAAGGCTGACAAGCGCCAACCGTTGGCATTCGCGGCGGTGCTGGCTGTCCTTCTCGGATTCCGTGTGATCGTGCACCGGCGCCGCCCGAAAGCGCCGCAGATCGCCGGGGTGGCCAGATCGAAGATGTGGTCCGGTTCGTTGCGCGTGGAGAGCATTGTCGAGGAAACGCCCGATGTCCGGACGTTTCGCCTCGTTTCGCCCGGCGGCGGCAGCCTTCCGTTCGACTATCTTCCGGGGCAGTACCTCGTACTCTCGCTTTTGATCGGGGGCAAACGGGTCACTCGCACCTATACCATCGCCTCGTCTCCCACGCGCCCCGCCTGTTGCGAACTCACCATCAAGCGTGAGGAACGGGGGCTCGCGTCCCGCCACCTTCACGACACCATCCACGAGGGCGACCTGCTCCAGGTGTCCGCGCCCGCCGGGCGGTTTGTCTTCGACGGCTCCGGATCCGCGAGTGTTGTCCTGATTGCCGGAGGCGTGGGCATTACTCCGCTGATGGCCATCCTGCGCTACCTGACCGACCGGAGTTGGCCGGGCGACATCCATTTCTTCTACAGCGCCAGAACTCCGGAAGACATAATCTTCCGCCGCGAGCTCGAGGATCTGCAAAGGCGGGTCCGGAATCTGCACCTCGTGGTGACACTCACGCGGGTCAACGGAGCCGGGTGGTCCGGGCGGAAGGGAAGGATCTCAAGCGATCTTCTGGCGCAATCCGTGCCCAGCCTCGCCCGGCAGCCGGTCTACATCTGCGGGCCTACCTCCATGATGGAGCCGACGACTCGGATTCTCCAAGAACTGGGGGTTCCGAGCGCACGAATCAGGTCCGAAGCGTTCCTCGCCGCGAAAGGGAGCGGCGGCGCCCGTCCGGTATCCGGCGCTGAGGTGGGCCCGATTGTCTCCATCGCGACGGCGGACGCCGATTCCTCGGGCCTACCTGGACTCGTGTCGGGACCTCCGGCGCTGACTTTCGCCCTTTCCGCCAAGAGGACGCTCCTCTCCTCCGGAAAGACGCTCCTGGAACTGGCCGAACAAGCAGGTCTGGACATCGACTATGAGTGCCGCTCCGGCATCTGTGGCCGATGCAAGACCAGGCTGCTGGCCGGTTGGGTCACCATGGAGGTTCAGGATGCGCTGGACGAGGCGGACAGGGCGAATCACTACATCTTGTTGTGTCAGGCCAGGTCCACCGACCACGTCACGATTGAGGCGTGAAAGCTCCGCCCCCGAAGGAAGGTCGCCCGACAAGCAGTATCGCCGCACGGCGGTTGGGCGGTCCCGCGTCAGTCCAGGGATCGTTGACCTCGTCCTGCGCATGGCTCGGGGGAATCCGATCTGGGACTACGATCGGATCCTGGTCGCCAGGAACCTGACCGACTCGCACGACGGATTCCTCGCCGGGACCCGGTACCTCCTGATGGATCGCGTCGCGAACTTCTCCGACGCGTTCCGGTCCATTCTCAAGGACGCGGGCGTCCAATCGGTCCGGCTGCCGGCGCGGTCGCCGAATCTGAACGCACACCTCGAACGATTCATGAGGAGCCTGAAGGCGGAGTGCCTCGATCGCATGATCTTCTTCGGGGACGCGGCGAGGATCGCGGCGACCTCGGCAAGCCGCTGCTCCGCCGTCGTCTGCTCGGGGTCGTCGAGGAACAGCTCCATGCGCCCTCCGGTGCTTCCCGGCACGGAGGGCTTGCGACTCTTGGGATTGCGTCCCGGCGGGTGGGCACGAAAGATGGCGCCATGGACCCCTTCCGGGGCAACCCACGCCGCCTTCCTCTTCGAGGCCGGGACGGTGTCTGGTCAAGATCTTCTCGCGGTGCGTTGATCGCGATGAGTCAGTTTATACTACAGATCCTCGTCGGTGTCAATCCAGGTTAGGTGATCTCAGGGCTCTCGGCCAGACGCTCGCGAAGCGCCGTGAGCCAGCGGTGGAGTGCAGAGTCGGGCCCCACGCCAACGGCCTGGGCGAGCGACTCGGCCTCAACGAGTGTGGCGCTGGCGGCCGTAAGCTCGCCCGCGAGGCGTTCAAACTCGCCGCGGTAGCAGAGCAGCCAGGCAAGGTTCATTCCCCCGCCCACCTCATGTAGCAGGGCCTCACCCTGCGAGAACGCCAGGCGGGCCGACTCGAAGCGCCTCTCGCTGGCATCGAGGGCCCCGAGGTAGCTGAGCACCGCGCCTTCGGACTGCCGATCGCCGACCTCCCAGTCGATGGCGAGAGCCTCTTCATAGAAGCAGCGGGCGTCCTCTAGCTGACCCTGCTCCATGGCGAGGTAGCCCAGATTGCCGAGGACAAAGCCCTGGGCGCGACGATCGCCCACTTCTCGATGTCGGGCAAGGGCTTCCTCCTCAAGGCGGCGCGCGTCGTCCACCCGGCCCTGCTCCCAGAACATGACTCCCATGTTGTAAAGGATGGTGCCCTCGGTGCGGCGGCCGCCGACCTCCCGCTGAATAGCAAGGGCCTCCTCATAAAGACGGCCTGCGTCGTCCATCCGGCCCTCATTACCGTACAACGCACCCAGGTTGCAGAGGGCCCTACCCAGGGCAACGCGATCGCCAACCTCCCGGTCGATGGCGAGAGCCTCCTCGTAGAAGCGACGCGCGTCATCCACCTGACCCTGATCAACGCTCAAGTTGCCCAGCCTAGCGAGGACTCCGCCTTCAGATCGCCGGTCGCCGATTGCCCGGTACGTGGCAAGAGCCTCCTCGCAGCAGCGTCGCGCGTCCTCCATCCGGCCCTGGATCCCGTGGAACGCACCCAAGTCGTCCAGGACGTAGACCTCTCCGTGTCGGTCGCCGATTTCCCGCTGCAGGGCAAGCGCCTTCTCGTAGAGGGCTCGCGCCTCTTCCATTTGGCCCAGATCAGCCTCCACCTCTCCCAGCCGGCGAAGAACGCCGGCCTCTCCCCGTCGGTTGCCGAGATCCTTATAGATGGCAAGGGCGCTCTTGAAACAACCGCCCGCGTCCTCCAGCTGTCCGGCATAATACAGCGCGGTCGCTAGACAGCCCGTGGCCCGCGCGCGAGCAACGGGCTCGAGTGACGGAATCGACAGGGTCGCCTGACCCAATCCTACGGCGGCAACAAGCGGACCACGCAGCGCAAGGACCGCCCACGCGGCAGCCAGCGCAGACGTCGCAACCTCGCCGTCCCCTCGTCCCACCGCCCGCCAGCACGCGGATACCAGGTTGTCCAATTCCACCCCAAGCATCTCTCGCCTGGCTACACCTCCCTGCCGATTCAGCGTGTCAATCGCGTCGTCTCACCGGTCAGCTCGAAGTCGGAACGTTGTGCCTGCGCGCGTCGAGCGAACAGCTCGGCCCCCTCCGTCTCCGGATCCAGAGGATCGAGGTCAAACGTCGTCTCGCCCTCGAGCTGCAGCTTCTGGCGGCTAGTGACCAGAAATGAGGTCTCCCGTGCTCGTGCTACCCACCGGCCGAGGGTGGCTTCTGCGTGCTCCGACACCTGCTCGAAGTTGTCGAGGATGAGCAAGGCCCGTCCACGCCCCGCGATGGCATGCCCGAGCTGCTGGGTCGGATCGCCCTTGCCCAGCGGAACGTCGAGGCTGGTCGCCACGACGTGGACGATGCCGTCGAGAGACCTCGCCTCGCTCAGGTCGCAAAACCAGACCCCGCCCGGCCAGCGGTCAAGCGAGTTCCAGCCATAACGCCGTGCCAGACGGGTCTTGCCGGTTCCGCCCGCACCCAGAACGGTAAGGAGCGTCGGGCCGCTCTCCAGGCGCCGGGCCAGTTGGTCCAACTCGCTGTTGCGGCCTACGAAGGCGTCCCGCTCGGCCGGGAGGGAGTGGCGTACGACCGCAGCGGCATCGGGTCTGCCCTCCAGCGCATCAACAACGTCCCTCGCTCGCGGGAAACGCCGTTCCGGCTCTTTCGCGAGCAAGCGGAGAATGGCCTCCTCCCAGGTCTGTTCCACTTCGGCCAAAGAACTTGGCCGCGGCGGATCCTGCGTCAACTTCGCCTGCGCGGTCTCTATCGGAGTTAGGCCGTGAAACGGCACCATGCCCGTGGCCATCTCGAAGAGCACGACGCCCAGCGAATAGAGATCGGCGGCGGGACCAACGCGGCCACCGCAGACCTGCTCCGGAGCCATATAGACGAGCGTGCCTACGAGGGAGGGTGATACCGACTCTGTGTGCATCTTCCCGGACCCCGCCGGACCGAGATCCACCACGGTTTCGGTCGAGTCGAACGCACTGTGCATGGGACCCAACGGCCCACTCCCGGCCGGGCCCGATCCAGTCGCGCCTCGTCCGCTCGTCTGCTCCATCGACTCGTTCTCCGCCATCGTGGGGATTTGCATTGCCCGGGCCAGCCCGAAATCGGTGATCACCACTCGCTCGCCGGAAGCCGAGGGGACGATCATCACGTTTGAACTCTTGAAGTCACGGTGCACGATGCCCGCGTGATGAGCGCCATCGAGCGCCTCCGCCAACTGACGCACGATTGGCAGGCCATCCTCGCCCGAGATCCGCCCGCGAGAGCGGATGCGCGAAGCGAGCGTCTCGCCCGGCAAGAACTCCATGGTCAAGAACAACACGTCACGTGTCTCGTCACGATGGCGGCCGAGGTCGAACATCCGACAGACATTCGGGTGCGCCACAGACCGCGCGAGCAAGATCTCCTGCTTGAAGCGGCGCAGCGACTGAGGATCCGAAGCAACCTCGGAGCGGATGGTCTTCAGAGCGATCGAGACTCCAAGCTCGGTGTCGCGGGCCCGGTACACCTCGCCCATGCCTCCACGCCCCACGAACGACTCGACGAGGTAGCGATCTGCAAGGAGCTGACCGGGACAAAGGCTCGTAGATGAATCAAGCCTTGATTCCACATCGGGAGAAGCGGGGACCGCGCCCGTTTCCGATGTGGTCCGCCTATCATTCTCGTTGGAATGATCATGCGACCGAATCATGGCGAGACCATTATGATCCGCGGGCCAGCCCGGTCAACAGCGCGTCTCGAGAACCTCGTCCCGCTTGACCGATGGCAGTCACGCCGACAGGTGGTGGTTCGCAAACCGTGCGCTCCGGTCTCCCATTCCCCACCAGCTCGTTCACCAGATCGTCCGAGAGCGAGAGAGTTCCGGGGTCTGGCGGTCGAATGCGGCAGGTTCGAAACGGTGATCGTGCGCGCCGGTCCGGAAACACCGTCTTATCCCAATCCGGTCCGAAACGGCCGAATCCTATAACCCATTAGAATCAAAGATATTGCGGGAACGAAATTGTGCGCCGAAGCCTCCTGTCGGCCCTCGACACCCATCTCGTCCCTTTCCAGCCATAGCGGCACGGACCCGGATCACGTTCTCTATCGGCTAGTTATTCCAGAATAGAGGACATTGGCACCGCCGTTGCGTCCACGCAGCAGCTGTCCATCCGCTGAGGTCCTCCGGACTCCGGATCCAACAAGGAGAAGAAGATGATGTCTCGCCGCACGCTCACTTCCCTCGCGCTCGTCGCCATCGCCTGCACCTGGATTCTCTCCGGCTGTGGCCGGGATCGCGTGGTCGGTCCGCAATCTGCGCCCTCGAACGGCGTCGCCTCCAACTCGATCCAGTTTCTGAGACAGCCGACCGGGCCGGAGCCCATGTCCTGGGGAGGGCACCAGAAATCGGCTTCGGTGTTCATCCGGTCGCGTGATGGCGGACAGGTCCAGTGCGGCCGTTACACGCTCACCTTTCCGCCGGGAGCGCTCCCCCAGGACACGACCATCACCATCCAGGACGCCGGGGACGGCTATCTCCATTGCGTCCTGAAACCGCACGGCATCCAGTTCCTCGTTCCCGTCCAGCTCCAGATGAACCTGGATGGCATCAACGTCAGCCCCTACACCGACTGGACGATCTTCTGGCACAACGACGCGAACGGCAAGTGGGAAGATCAGCACGCGGTGTTCACTTCCAGCAGCCTGACCGCGAGCCTCCACCACTTCTCCGACTACCAGGGCGGCCGGGCCGGCTGGTAGGCGCAAGAACGGACATGGCGGACATCATGCTTGGGAATCGTCCAATGCCAGCGGGTGATCAAAAGGCGGGGCTGCGGCTGAGGACCGCAGCCCGCCTCTATGTTGCATCCGTCCTGGTTCTCGGGACCGGCCTCCTTGTCGGGGCCTGGAGCAAGTCCGGTCTCACCGGCGCGATGGTCCCTCTCTCCGCCCTCGGGTTCTGGGCCTTCTTCAGCCTGGCAGCGGAAAGCTTCTGGCTCGAAACCTCGACCCGCGCCGGAATGGTGAGCATGGCCCTCACCGTCAATGTCGCCAGCCTCTTCCTGCTGCCTCCGCACTTCGTCCTGGCGGTGGGGGCGTTGTCCGTCGGCCTCTCCGACCTGCTGCTCCACCGGCGCGGAGGATTGAAGGCGGGATTCAACGCCGCCCAGACGGTGATCTCGCTCGCCGCCAGTCTCGCCGCGATCCGTCTGTTGGGCGGGCAGTTTGAGCCGAAAGGCTTGCTCTTCCTTCTCCAGCGGCCGCAGGCTGTGGTCGCCGCCCCGTGTGTCTTCTTCGCGGTCAACACCCTTCTGGTCTCGGGCATCGTCAGCTTGAGTCGGGGTCTGCCGTTCTGGAAGGCATGGAGGGAGAACTTCGGATTCGGCTACCACTTTCTCTCTTCGGGAATCCTCTCGCTCCTCGGCCTGCTCCTGGTGGTTTCCTTCGACGGGCTCGGATACATCGCCGGGCTGCTTTTCCTGCTGCTCTTCTTCTTCATCCGCGATTCCTATCGCCGCTACCTGCGGGAACGGGCGCGCCGAACACCCGAGCTGGCCTGATAAGGTCAACATGGCCTCGGAAGCCATCGATCCAGAGAGCGTGTGATTGGTCTCCAGCCGATTGCGCAGCCGATCAAATTGCACACAGAGGAACGCCAGTTCGAAAACTGTTTGCTCCGGTGCCCCATTCCCACCAGCTCGTTCAACAGATCGCCGGAGAGAACCGAGAGGCAGAGAGTTCCGGGGGTCTGACGGTCGAATTCGACGGGTTCGAAACGGTGATCGTTCGCGACGGTTCGGGAACAGAGAGTGCGGCCCGAGCGGCCGGCGTCGCAAACGCCTTAGAAAGCGCGGGACTTGGACGGGCGAGGGTGGTCAATTCACGGGGCTGGGCGGCAATCGAAATCACGGTAACTGATTGTGCAGTAAATAATCGCGGTAGGGACGCCGGTCACCCGGCGCCCCCCGCGCAGATCCGGACGTGCGCATTTCGCGCATCCGGCTCCTCGACTCACGGATTCGCTGCGCGAGGATAGACCGAGTGGACGATCTGGACCCGAGGCAGCGGGAACCGGCTGAGCAAACGGTTGAACTTGTCCCAGGGCATCGACTTGAGTTTCAGCACCCAGCTCCCACTCCGGGACCTTCCCCAGTAGTGGGTGAAGCCCAACAGATCGAAGCTTCCCGGCCCTCCGGCGCTCGGCGGCTGACGCCGCTCAAGCCTCCGGGCGGGTCGCAGGAAACGGACCAGGCGAGTCTTCTGCGGGTGGAGCCTCAGACCATAGCGCGCAAACCGCTTCGGGAGGACTTCCAGCACCCGGCGAGCATCGGACTCAAGCGAGAAGACCAGGACGGCGTCATCGGCGTAGCGCACCAGAAAGGCCGGCCCTTTCAATCGCGGCAGGATCTGCTCGGTGAACCACCGATCCAGGACTCTCGGCCGGTGAAGCGAGTCGTCCGCATCATCCTGGACGCCTCGACTGAGTTCTCCGAGGCCGTGCGCTGGTACGAGAAGCAGCGTTCGGGACTTGGTACCGAGTTCTTCGATGAGGTCTCTGCCGCCCTGGAGATATCGCAGCTCGCCCCGAGCTCGGAACCACTCTGAAGGAGGGCCGGCCCGGCTCGCCGAAGCTCATCCTGCAATGCAAGCCGTAGGAATTGGGATTCCGCATACCCCAGAAGCACAGCCCATCGTGCAGCCCGTTCCGGACTGACGACCTTTCGACCGTTCTCGATGTGAGAAAGATGCTGCTTGGAGATCCCGAGCGTTTCAGCGAATTGGGTCTGCGTCATCGCCTCACCCTTGCGAATGGCTCGGAGTAGTGCACGCCCGACTTGATCCAGAACTCATGCGGCGCAAGTCCCCTGTAGGAGAGCGGCCGCCGGATGATCCTGACGTCAACTACAAGCCAAGGCGAAGGGCTTCTCCTCGAGGGGTTGGTCCGAAGAAGCCGGAGGCAAACCTGCGAGCCGACGAGCGGAAACGTTGTCGGCGTCTTCTGAATGAACTCGTTGATGGCGCGGGCACCGGTCGGCGCAATGACTCCTGGACCGAGCAGAAGGTATACCCGACATGTGCCAGGCTTTGTCGCCGACCGGATGGCGTCCACATCCGCAGGCATCGCGCGCTTTAGGCTCGTTGCGGTCAGCACGATCGCGTGGATGACTGCCAAGGGGAGCGAGGCGTGAGGCGACCATCGCGCGGACTTCCTCCGGACTTCCGGACCCGCCGAGCTCCTTCAGAACCTCTATGATGGGACCGAGATAGCGCACGAAACGAGGTCCTTTCGGCTCCGATTTCTTCAGTTCACACTTCCTCGGTCGCCTCGGCGACCTGGCGAACGCTTGCCGTCGCCTGCAGGCGCGAAGCGGCTGACAGGTGCACGCCCTCGTTATCTGCCGGTATAGAATCATGACTCCTCGAGATGAAGCGTGACAAATTCCCTCGGACGCAAGATGGTGACGCCACAGAAGCCGGATTCCCGGAGAAGCGCCCGATCGCCGGTGATGATGACCGGGCAGTGGGCCGCAAGGGCGCAAGCGAGGAACTTGTCGTCGTCGGGGTCGCTGCAAAGCTGACGCGGCAGCGGGGGTGGGTCGACGAACTCACATGACGCCGCCAGCAGGAGAAGCAGTGGGCCGATCTCCAAGCCTCCGAAACGCTCGGCGAGTCGTTCGCTGGCCCGCTGGTACTCGTTGAAGATGGGCGCTGACAGGACAAAGTCCAGCTGGTGGTCCCGCCACGCCTGAAGGATCCGTCCGGGGAGGCCTCCGAAGAAGATGCCAGAGAGAAACACGTTGGTGTCAAGGACGACCCTCATCCGTTCTTTCGCGCCTCACGGATCGCTCGACCCACGTCCGACGGCTTCACGCGAGCCCGGCGGGCTTGACGGCGGGCGTCCGCGATCAGCCCGTCGAATTCGGTCAGGTCCGGCCCGGCGATGGTCTTCAGAACCACCACACCGGGAGAGGCGACGACGATGAATCGGGCACCAGCCCGAAGGCCCAATTTGATCCGAACTTGCTCGGGAATAACGACTTGTCCCTTGGATGACATCTTAGTGGTCGTTAGTTCAGCCATGGTCTTGATCCTCCTTTTGGTTGATCTTACCAGTAAGACTACTCCATGGCTGCCATGCTAAGCAATCCTGATTGATTTCTTCGCTCGCCGGCCGGCTCTCGTACAGACAACCTTAAGTAGACCGTTCCGCATATCCAGGTATCCTCCGCACCCCGACCCCGGTCACCGCCGAACGGGAAGCCCGCGCGCGGCCCGAAACCTCCCGATTGCCCAAAGGTTGCGGCTGTGGCTCAGGCATTCCGGGGCCGGGATATCCCGCGAGTCCACGCCATGTCGCGTGATAAGAGCAGCGAGGCCCTTCTGGACAGGCTGGTGCGGATCGGGCGGCAAGCCGTCCCCGGGCTCGCCACCCGGATAGCGCCGCGGGCCCGCCCTGCTGCCTCGTTCTCCTGCCCGGGGACGTCCCGCGCCCCCACAACGCCCTCGTTACAGCCCGTCCAGCAGACTCCTCACCCCTCTGCTCCCGCTGCGGTTCAGCCCTCCGTTTCCCACCCGGATTCGCCGACACGTCGGGGAAGGGCCTCGGTTGCCCGATTTGGTTCCTCGACGCCTACAAGTGGCGCCTCGGTTTTCCGATCCGGTCCCCCGACCCGTAGGGGTGACGCCTCCGTTTTCCGACGCGGTTCCACGACGCGGCAGGGAAGCGGCTCCGTCGTCCGATGTGGTCCCCCGGCGCGTGGGGATCACACCTCCGTTTTCCGGCCCGGATCCCCGACGCGTGGGGGCGACGCCTCCGTCTTCCGACCCGATTCCCCTACGCGTCAGGGAAGCGGCTCGGTTCTCCGAGGTTGTCCCCCAGCTCGTAGGGGTGACGCCTCTGTTTTCCAACGCGGTTCCCCGACGCGTAGGGGAATCGGCTCCGTTGTCCGATGCGTTTCCCCGACCCGTACAGGTGGCGCCTCGGCGATTCGATCCAGTGCCCCTACGCGTAGAGGAAGGACCTCAGTTTTCCGACCCGATCCCACGACGCGCAGGGGTGGGGCCCCCGTTTTCCGGCCCGATTCCCCGACCCGCAGGGGTGATGCCTCCGTTATCCGACCCGATTCCCCGACCCGCAGTGGAAGCGCCTGGGTTGTCCAACCTGGTCCTTCGCCACCTGGGGAAAGCACTTCCATGGTTCGACCCCCTCCCCCGACGCGCAGGGCTGGCGCCCCGGTTCTCCGAGCCGGTCCCCCGACGCCTAAGGGAGGCGCCTCCGTGTTCCAACCCGGTCCCCTACGCGTTGTCGCAATAGCACTTACGGACAATCTTCCCCAACCAAAAGATTTTTGGCCCGTTTTGCCCTTTTTTTGCCTCTTCCCTATAGAGGGCCGTCACGGAGTCGGAGAGCCCGAGCCCCGGCGCGGTCCACGAACAGAAGGGGACTTCTCATGCAAACTCCAGCGCATGACGTAAGCCCGAACGAGGTTGCGCGGATCGGCCAGATCCACCTCGATCGGATGGCGCCGATTCCCGAACTGGAGGCGCAGGTCCAGAGGTTCACTGGGGTTCAGGCCGAGTTCCTGGCGGCGGCCAACGCCTGGCGCACCGCGCTGAGCGCGGCCCGCTCGGCCCAGACCCAACGCGACGAGATGTGCCAGGCTTTGATCAATCTCCTCTACACCATCAAGACCGCCGTCCTGAACAGCGTCCATCGCCGGCGCAAGTCCGACCTCGTGACGACGTACTTCCCGCCGACCGGCGTCGTGGCCTCCCTCCGCGCCTTGAAGCCGCTGGTGGCCACGGCGG
Source organism: Candidatus Eiseniibacteriota bacterium (assembly GCA_963833505.1). Classification (GTDB taxonomy): domain Bacteria; phylum Eisenbacteria; class RBG-16-71-46; order CAIMUX01; family CAIMUX01; genus CAWHYG01. The sequence goes on from CAWHYG010000007.1 coordinate 1,005,502, forward strand.
AGGATCTCCTGGCCAAACTGGAAGGGGATTCCGATCCGGCGATGACGGACTACGTCGATCCGCTCGCCACGGCTCTGACCAACGCCAAGGACGCGATCCGCGCCTTGGACACCGCCCGCGCCGCCGCGCGGACGGCTCGGGGGCTGCTCGATGCCCAGCGCAACGACTGGAAGTGGGGCTACCGGCACGACTTCTACGACCTGAGCCTGCTCTACAGCGCGATCCCGGGCCGGGCGGAATCGTTCTTCTGGCACCCAGGTGCCGTCGCCGCTCCGGCCAACCCACCTGCGCCTGTGGCCGCGCCCGGATCCGCGCCTGCATGCGCGAATGGGAACGGCGGGGAGGCCGGCAAGAGTGCCACTACCGAGGGCGACGTCTGCGCGACCGAGGGAACCGCGATCGGCGGTAACGGCGGGGACGCGCCCGCGATCGGGATCAGCGCGACCCGCGGAAATGGTGACGGCGTCTCGCCCCGCGGCGAGACGGCACCCGGGCGCGCGGAGAACACGATGCCGAAACGCATCCGTCTCGCGGCCCGGCGGATCGCGGGAGTGCCGTGGGCCCGCGTGCCCTGGACTCCTGCGGAACGCGGCGAACGCCGCGCGGAACCACCCCGGCGGTGGTCGCGCACTGGAATTCATAAGGATTGCCGATGGCGATGACGCGCTGACTGGCGCGGAGCGCGGTCTGCGGTTGGTGGGCCTAGCGGAGCGGATCGAGTCGCTCCTCGGTATGCATGCTGACGTGGTCTCCCGCCGAACGATCGCCCCCCGACAACCGGCTGCGATGACGAGCGGGGGAACCTGGTTTCCTGGCGGATACGGTTCGTGGGAAAATGAAGCGGGCAGGAGGAGCGCGCTTGCACACGAACGAGCCAGACGAGGTCTTCGGTTCGCGGCCGCACGGCGGGGAATCGCCGGCCGACGGCGAATTCGCCGGCGCGCCGGAGCCGAGCGACTCCGACCGCTTCTTCGCCCAGGTCTACGCGGAGCTTCGCTCCATCGCCCATCGCCGCATGCGGGGTGAGCGACGGGACCGGACCATCCAGTCGACCGAGCTGGTGCACGAGGCGTATCTCCGCCTGCGCCGGAACCGCGGGGCCGAATGGGAGAACCCGGGACACTTCTTCGCCGCGGCCGCCGAGGCGATGCGCCGCATCCTCCTCGATCGGGCGCGCTCCCGGCGGAGGCTCAAGCGCGGTGGCACCGCCGGGGGGACCCCGGGCTCGCGGCTCACGCTTGACCTGCGGGAGGTGGCGGAGCTGGCCGATGAGCACGATCCCGAATCGCTCCTCGCCTTCGACCGCGCGCTGGAGAAGCTGAGGGCACTGGATCCGCGCCTGGTTTCCGCGGTCATGCTTCGCTTCTACGCCGGACTTAGCGTGGAAGAGACGGCCGAGGCGCTCTCGGTCTCCCCGCGGACGGTCAAGCGGGACTGGGCCTTCGCGCGGGCATGGCTCTTCGACGAGATGTGCGCCGACGCCGAGGGGGCTGGCGGGCCGGGTTGAGGGGAACCTCCACACAGACCGTTCCGGCCACACGCGGGACCGCGGGGCTGGCGCATCGGGAACTCGGCGCATTCGGGCCGGCGCCGCGGCTCGGCCCATGCGCCGGCAACCCTCCGAAGGCGAGTTGATCCCGCTCGCCTCCATCTCAATCGGCGCACGACCGCGATTCCGTGGCCCCTCGGCCGCTTCCGCGGAGCATGGAGGGAGATCAAGGCACGGCGCCTTCGGGTCGGAGATGGGTCGGGGACGCGCCGCGAGCGAGTCGCCCCCCCCACGAGCCCACCTCGGGCTGGACCCAAGGCGCCCGGGAAGATCTCAACTCTGTGGGAGGAAACCATGACCAGAGTCTCCACGCCTCAATCGCGCCGCTGCGCCCTGTTCCTGCTCGCGCTGCTCGCGGCCGCCACTCTCGCTCCGCGCGCCGGGATCGCGAGCAGCCCGATGTTCCGAGCTCCGTTTCGCGCCTTCGCCACCGGACACCAGCCCGATGGAGCGGTCATCGCCGACTTCAACGGCGACGGCCATCCCGATCTCGCTGTGGTCAACGGCTCGTCCGACAACACCGTATCGGTCATTCTCGGCAACGGCGACGGCAGTTTCGGTCCGAAGACCGACTACCCGGCCGGACTCAATCCCTGGGCCGTGACCGCGGGCGACTTCAATGGGGACGGCAAGCTGGACCTGGCCGTGGCCGGCCAGTATGACAACGCCGTGTCCATCCTCCTGGGCAACGGGGACGGGACCTTCCGGCCCAAGACGGATTTCCCCGCGGGATCCCAGGACCTCTCGATCGTGTGCGCCGACTTCAACGGAGACGGCCACCTCGACCTGGCCGTGGCCGACTACGCGGCGGATTCGGTCACCGTGCTTCTCGGCAACGGAGACGGGACGTTCGTGCGGCACGCCCGGTTGGCCACTTCCGTCGAACCGGCCTACGTCGCCACGGCCGACCTGAACCACGACGGCAAGCCGGATCTGATCGCGGTCTGCACGAACCTGCCCAACAACAGCGTGGTCAACGTCTTCCTGGGCAACGGGGACGGCACCTTCTCGGAGACTTCCACCCTGAACACCGGCGGCTACTCCACCTTCGCCGCCTTCGGCGACCTCAACGGCGACGGCAACCCCGACCTGGTGGTGACCTCTCCTTCCCAAACGGAAGACGCTGTTACCGTGTTCATGGGCGACGGTCACGGAAATTTCTCGGCTGGCGGGAGGATCACCATCGGCAACAACAATCTTCCCAATGCCGTGGCTGTCGGCGACTTCAACGGTGACGGCAAGACGGATATCGCGCTCGCCAGCGCGGAAGACTGCGTCCTTCTCCTGGCCGGACACGGCGACGGCACCTTCAGCCCTCCGATCAGGTACGACACCGGCCCCGATCCTTTCTTCATCGCCGCCGCCGACCTCAACTCCGACGGCAAGCTCGACCTGGTGACCACCCATCAGAGCGCCAACGAGGTCGGGGTCCTGCTGGGCAACGGCGATGGCACCTTCGGCTCGAACTCCGACTACGGCGCGGGGAGCGCACCCACCTACGACGCCCTGGCCGATCTCAATGGCGACGGCAAGCCCGATCTGGTCATCGCCAACGCCAGCGCCGACAGCGTCTCCGTGCTCCTGAACAACGGGGACGGGACCTTCGGTTCCAAGACCCCCTTCGCCACCGGCAACCAACCGGAGGGGGTGGCGACCGGAGACTTCAACGGCGACGGGCGGCCGGACCTGGTGGTGGCCGACGCGCAGGACAACAAGATCTCCGTGCTCCTGGGGAACGGGAACGGCACCTTCTCGCCGCGCACTGACTACGCCAGCGGTCTCGATCCCTGGAGCGTGGCGGTGGCGGACTTCAACGGCAACGGCAAGCTGGACGTGGCCACGGCCAATCGCACCTCCGGCTCCCTCTCGGTGTTTCTCGGCAACGGCGACGGTACTTTCCGGCCCAAAATCGACTTCGGCACCGGCGGTCAGCCGTCCTTCCTTGCGGCCGCCGACGTCAACGGCGACGGCAAGGTGGATCTGGCGGTGGCCAACGAGTCCGCGAACACGGTGGTGGTGCTGCTGGGCAACGGCGATGGGACCTTCACCGCCGCCCTGGGCCAGAACGGCGTCGGCCACTTCCCTGTATGCGTCGCCGTGGGCGACTTCAACGGCGACGGCAAGCCGGATCTGGCCGTGGCCAACGCCACCTCCAATACCGTCTCGGTCCTGCTCGGCAACGGGGACGGGACCTTCGGCACCAAGACCGACTTCGCCACCGGCACCTCCCCCTATGTCGTGGTCGCGACGGATGTCGACGGCGACGGCAGGATCGACCTGGTCGTGGCCAACGAAACCTCGAACACCGTCTCGGTGCTGCCGGGCAACGGCGATGGGACCTTCGCGCCCAGGATCGACTACGGGACCGGTTCCTATCCGGATGGGATGGCCTGCGCCGACCTCAACGGCGACGGCAAGCCGGATCTGGCCGTGGCCAACTCGGCCGGCAACAGCGCCACGGTGCTGATCAACGTCGCCCAGATTCCCACCGCCGTCGGCTTCGTGCCCGCGGCCGGCCCGCTCCGGCTGCTGCCCATTGCGCCGGATCCGTTCGCCGGGAGCGCTTCGATCACCTTCGAGTCCGCTTTCTCCGCGCCGATGCGCCTGGACATTCTCGACGCCGCCGGCCGGCGCGTCCGGTCGCTCTCGCCGGAGGGAGCCCTCCCGGCGGGGCGTCACCAGATCGCGTGGGGCGGCGACGACGACCAGGGACGCCCGGTCGCTGCGGGGATCTATTTCGTGCGCCTGCGCCAGGGAGGGAGCGAGTCCGTGCGCAAGGTCGTGGCCCTGAGGTAGTACGCTCAACCCGTTCAACGGAAAGTGTAGCCAGGCGGTCCTCTTCCGCGCGGAGAGGGCCGCCCGGGAACGGCTCCGGCCGGACGGCCCCGCGAGGCGAGCCGGTGAAGGGGAGATGAATGAACCCCGATCGATGGACCCGCCTGCGCGCGCTCTTTGACCGCGCCATCGACCTCGATCCCGAAGCCCGGCGGTCGTTCGCGGAAAAGGAACTCGCCTCGGAGCCGGACCTCCTGGCCCGATTGCTCGCTCTCCTGCGGGCGGAAGACAATTCTTGCGGGTTCCTGAGCCCCGCCGGCCGGAACGCTTCTTCCGGAATGCCGCCGCTCGACGAACTCCCCGAGCCCGTGGGCACGGTCCTCGGTCCGTATCGGCTTCTCTCCGTTCTTGGAGAGGGGGGCTTCGGGGTGGTCTACGTCGCCGAGCAGTCCCAGCCGGTCCACCGGCAGGTGGCGATCAAGATCCTCAAGCCGGGCGTGGAGACGCGGGACGCTCTGGCGCGATTCCGCCAGGAGATCCGCGCCCTGGCCCTCATGGACCACCCGAACATCGCCCAGATCCACGACGCCGGCGAGACCCCGAGCGGCCGCCCGTATCTGGTCATGGAGTACGTGCAGGGCATCCCCATCACTCGCGCCTGCGACCGCGGACGGTTGGACGTGCGCGCGCGCTGCCGGCTCTTCCTCTCGCTTTGCGACGCCATCCAGGACGCGCACCAGAAGGGAATCATCCACCGGGACATCAAGCCCACCAATGTGCTGGTGGAGGAGCGGGAAGGCCGCTTGCGGGTCCGCGTCATCGACTTCGGCGGGATGCGCGCGACCCGCCCGCTGCACGGGGATTCGTTCTTCCAGACCCGCGAGGGTTTGATCCTGGGAACGATGGGCTACATGAGTCCGGAGCAGGCCCGTCTGGACCGCAGCGGCATCGACACGCGCTCGGATGTGTACTCGCTGGGAGTCGTCCTCTACGAGCTGCTGGCCGGGGACCTGCCCTTCGATCGGACGCGGCTGGAGGGAGAGGATTGGGTCGAGGCCTTGCGCATTCTCCGCGAGGAGGATCCTCCCAGGGCGTCGACCCGGCTTTTCGCCCGGCCCGAGGGGGTGGAAGCGGTCGCCCTCCGCCGGGGCACCGAACTGCGGAGCCTCATCCGGCAGATTCGCGGAGATCTGGATTGGATCACGCAGAAGGCCATGGAGAAGGAGCCGCAGCGCCGGTACGCCTCGGTTTCGGAGTTCGCGGCCGACTTGCGCCGGTATCTGAACGACGAGCCGGTGCTGGCGGGGCCGCCCAGCACGCTCTATCGCGCGCGGAAGTTCGCCCGGCGGCATCGCGTCGGGGTCACAACCGCCGCCGCGGTCCTGGCCGCGGTGCTGGCCGGGGGCGTAGTCGCGACCGTCGGCCTCACGCGCGCCCGGTCGGCCGAACGCGCGGAGAGGCGCGAAGCGGAGACCGCGAAGCGCGTGGCCGACTTCATGACCGGCATCTTCGAGAGCCCGACCCCGGACAAGTCCCTCGGAGAAACCGTGACCGCGCGCTCCCTGCTGGCCAAGGGCGCAGAGAAGCTGGAAGCCGGGCTTCCGGATGATCCACTGGTCCGCGCCCGCCTGCTCGACGTCGTGGGCGCCGCCGACCTCAAGCTCGGCCTGACCGCCGACGGCCTCCGGTTGACCCGGACGTCCCTGGCGGTGGCGGAGCGGGCGGTGGGTCCGGATGCACCCGAGGTCGCCGATTGCCTCGACAATCTCGCCGACGCCTATCAGCAGGCCGTGGTGGCGGACTCCAGTGTCATGGCCATCGACCGCGCCATCCGCATTGAGCGCAAGCTCGGGTCCTCTCGCGCGGGCTACCTCGCGGCCGACCTGCATCGCAAGGGATTCTGGCTGTTGGAACAGGGGTCTCTCGGTTCCGCCGACACCCTCCTGGCGCAGGCCATCGACATGGCGCGGTCGCTCACCAGGCCCGACTCGACCATGCTGGCCAGCATGTACAACACCCGCGGCGGGATCGCCCAAAACCTGGGCCGGCACCAGGAGGCGTCGGAGCTGTTCGGGCGCGGACTGGAGCTGGCGGACAAGCTCCACGGCGGGGCGCAGACCCTGGTCGTGGTCCTCGAGCGCAACCTGGCCACGCAGTACCTGGACCTGCAACAGACGGCCAAGGCGGCCCCTCTGGCGCGGGACGCGCTTCACCTGGCGCGACAGATCTTCCCCCCGGGCCATCCGTACCTGGCCTCGGTCATGCAGTCGCAAGGTCTGGTCTTCCAGGCGCGGAACCAGCTTGACTCGGCCGCGGTCATGCACGAGGGAGCATTGAGGATCCTGGAGAAGGCCTACGGTCCCGACCACCCGGAGGTGATGTGGCAGCGCAACGAGCTGGCGGAGTTCCATGCACAGACGGGACAGCTCGAGCGCGCCATGGCCGAGATGAGCGATGCCGTGGCCACGGCCACGAAGCTGTATGGCCTGGAAAACGAACTGACGATGAAGTTCCTGGTGGAGCTGGCGCACTTCAATGCCGAGGCCGGCAGGCTGGAGCGCGCCGATTCGCTCTTCCTCCAGGCCCTTCCGATCACCGGGCACGTCTTCCGCGACCTCCCGAACCGCCAGGCTCTTACGTATTACGACTACGCCGATCTATGCCGGAGGGAGGCGCGACGAAGGCCGCGGGCGGTGCTGGAAGAAAGAGCGGAGGCGCATGAGCAGAAGCCGGAGGCGCTGCTGGCGAAGGCGGAAACGCTCTACGTGAAGTCGGAGGCCTTGTTCGACACCAGCGAAATCGAATACCGGCCCTACTGGGCCGCGAGCCTGGTCCACCGGGCCTTTCTCCTGGCCCGATCGGGGCGCGGGGCCGAGGCGCGCGCGCCGGCCGACCACGGATTAGCGGCGCTCGCGGCCGACAGCAGCGACTTCCCCGAGCGGGTTCCGACCCTGCTCGAAGGGGCGGTCGTCCACCTCCTCGTGGGGGACGCGCCGGGCGCGGAGGATCTGCTGCATCGGGCCCGCGGGCGAGGCGCGACCGATCCGCAGGTGGCCGAATACGAGGAGCTGCGAGCGCTACCGTGACCTCTGCAGCCGGGTTCCCCGGTTGCGAGGGCGTGTCCGCCGGTTCCGCATGCGCCGGCCGCTTGGTGCAACGCAAACCTGGCGCACCTTCATCCGCAATCACTCGACGGGACTTGAACCCGATTCGAGGCTTTAACATAACCGGTTGATGGCGCACGACTTGGGAGCTTACTGGTTCTCCCGCAACGGCTTGTCGGCTGTTTCGGCGTCCCCCTGAGTCCGCCCGAGTCCCCCGGAGTCGTCCCCAGTCATGGAGAAATAGCGGAGACGAGCACGCGCCGGACGGAGCTTCTCGGTCCCGAAGGCGCTCCCGCGCATGCCCGGCGACGCCGCAGGCGAGAATCGTGGCCATGACGCCGCCGGTGGGCCTGTCTCGGCATCCCGCCTGCCGCGCCGAAAGGCGTGGACGTTTCTTCGACGCGGCTCGAGGCCGGAGCGCGACCGGGGCTGCCGGCAGTCTCCTACGAACAGCTCGCCGGCAGTCGACCGCTGCCTCTTTCGTGGATGGGCAAGCGTTCGCTGATTCGTTCACGCCCCGGGGCGGTGGATCCGGAGTGCTGGGGGATCTCTGTCATTGGAGAGCCGGATCCCCGCTTCTCACCCCGGGCGATCTGGCATGGGAGCATCGCGGGGCGGGTGGATTCCCCGACTCGGGTCGGACGACGACTCGTCTGCGGCGATTTCGGAAGCCTTCGGAGGGCTGGATGGCCTTGGAATTCCTTCGTTGCCGGCACATCCGCGTGGTAAGATTATTTCGCGCATGAAACCACCCTGCGCATGGTCGTTTGCATCCTGGGCTCCGCGGGGATGTAGAACCCCCTACCCATCCCAGTGATGTCACACATCTCGAGGGTCTCATCGCATGACCGGGGAGGATGCACCATGAACTCGAATCATCCGGCATTTCTGGGCGGCCGGAGCCCTGCGCGGCCAAGGCTCGCGGCGGTCCTTGTGCCGCTGGCCCTGGGGCTCTTGATCGCCGAGTGGCCCGGGATGTCCGGGGCACAGGGCTTTACCGTAGGAGTCAGGCTCGATCTTCCAGTCGGGGCGGCTCCGACCTGCGTCGCCATCGGGGACGTCAACGGAGACGGGGAGCCGGACCTGGCGGTGGCGAACTACAGCTCCAACAGCGTTTCGGTGCTGCTGGGCGACGGCACCGGAGGGTTCGGGGCCAAGTCCGACTTCGCGACCGGTGCCAATCCTTACGCTGTCACCATGGGCGACGTGAACGGGGACGGAAAGCTGGACCTGGCGGTGGCTAACCATGGCTCCAATACCGTCTCGATCCTGCTGGGCAACGGCGCCGGCGGGTTCGGAACCAAGACGGACTTCGCGACCGGAACCAACCCCTACCTTGTCGCGATCGGGGACGTGAGCGGGGATGGAAGACCCGATCTGGCCGTGGCGAATTTTGGCTCCAACACCGTCTCGGTCCTGCTCGGCAACGGCGCCGGCGGATTCGGGACCAAGACCGACTTCGTGACCGGCGCCAATCCCTTTGCTGTCGCGATCGGGGACGTGAGCGGGGATGGGAAGCCGGACCTGGTGGTGGCGAATTACAGCGCCAACACCGTGTCGGTCCTGCTCGGCAACGGCGCCGGTGGGTTCGGAACCAAGACCGACTTCGCGACCGGCGGCACTCCCGTCTCTGTCGCGATCGGGGACGTGAACGGGGACGGGAAGGCCGACCTGGCGGTGGCGAACTACGGCTCCAACACCGTCTCGGTCCTGCTGGGCAACGGCGCCGGTGGGTTCGGGACCAACACCGACTTCGCGACCGGCTACGGTACCTCCTCAGTCGCGATCGGGGACGTGAGCGGAGACGGAAAGCCGGACCTGGTGACGACGAACGCCTACGCCAATACCGTATCGGTGTTGTTGGGCAACGGGGCCGGCGGGTTTGGAACCAAGACCGACTTCGCGATCGGCACCAATCCATGGTCTGTCACGATCGGGGACGTGAACAGCGACGGGAAACCGGACCTGGCGGTGGCGAACAAGAGCTCCAACACGGTATCGGTGCTTCTGGGCAATGGTGCAGGCGGATTCGGAACGAAGACCGACTTCCCGACCGGGACGCCTCCCCGTGCGGTCGCGATCGGGGGTGTGAACTCGGACGGGAGTCCGGACCTGGTGGTGACGAACGATCTCGCCAGCACCGTTTCGGTGCTGCTAGGCGACGGCGCCGGTGGGTTCGGGACCAAGACCGGCTTCGCGACCGGATCCTACCCCGTCTCTGTCGCGATCGGGGATGTGAACTCGGACGGGAAGCCCGATCTGGCAGTGGCAAACAGCGGTTCCAACACGGTATCGGTGTTTCTGGGCAACGGCGCGGGCGGGTTCGGGACCAAGACCGACTTCGCGACCGGGAACGGGCCCGCGTCAGTCGCAATCGGGGATGTGAATGGCGACGCGAAGCTCGACCTGGTGGTGGCAAACATCAATGTCAACACGGTGTCGGTACTGCTGGGCAACGGTACGGGCGGGTTCGGGACGAAGACCGACTTCGCGACCGGGACCGGCCCTAACTCGGTTGCGATCGGGGATGTGAACGGCGATGGCAAGCCCGACCTGGCAGTGGCAAACGAAGTTTCCAACACGGTGTCGGTGCTGCTGGGCAATGGCGCGGGCGGATTCGGGACGAAGACCGACTTCACAACCGGGAGCGCTCCCATATCGATTGCGATCGGGGATGTGAATGGGGACGGGAAGCCAGACCTGGCGGTGGCAAACAATGGTTCCAACACGGTATCGGTGCTGCTGGGCAACGGCGCGGGCGGATTCGGGACGAAGACCGACTTCACAACCGGGAGCGGTCCCGTCTCGATTGCGATCGGGGAGGTGAACGGGGACGGGAAGCCAGACCTGGTGGTTGCGAACTTCAGTTCCAGCACCGTCTCGGTGCTGCTGGGCGACGGCGCCGGCGGGTTCGGAACCAAGACCGACTTCCCGAGCGGCGGCACTCCCGCCTGTGTCGCGATCGGGGACGTAACCGGGGACGGGAAGCCCGATCTGGTGACGACGAACCCTAACGCTGGCACTGGCACTGTATCGGTACTGCTCGGACTGACGCCCACCCGGATCTCTCTCGTTGCGAACCCGAACCCGGCGGTGCTTGGCGCACCGATCACGCTGACCGCCTCCGTCGCGGTTCCATCTCTCGCCTCCGCAACGCCGACCGACTCGGTGCGCTTCTTCGATGGCACCACCCTGATCGGTACCTCCCGGGTCACGGGCGGCAGAGCCGGCCTCGCCCTCTTCAGCTCCCACCTGGGCAGCCGCAGCCTGACCGCGGTCTACAAGGGAAACGGCAAGCTCCTGGGCCGGATCTCGGATCCAATCACACAGAGGATCGTCGCGACAGCGGTTCCCACGATCGCGAGCATCGTTGACGTGAGCGGCGACCAGGGAGGGAAGGTGCGCGTGAGCCTTCGGGCCAGCCCCTTCGATTATGCGAACTCCGGCACGCCGATCGTGCGCTACGACGTCTACCGCCGGATCGCCGGCAGCACCTTGCTGCGCGCGGAGGTTGCATCGTCGCGGATTCACCAGCAGCCGTTGCCGGGCCAGGACCGTTCAGCGCCGTTGTCGGCGCGGATTCAAGCCCTCCTCAGCAAGGGCTGGGACCTGACCGGAAGCATGTATGCCCGGGCGGACACGGTGTATAACCTCGTCGTCCCGACCCTGGCCGACTCCAACACCTCAGGAAATCACTGGACGACCCTCTTCGTGAGCGCGGCCACTGCTACCCCCAGCCTGTACTTCGACTCCCCACCCGACTCCGGCTATTCGGTGGACAACCTGCCGCCGGCACCGCCGACCAACTTCGGGGGCTACTACCTGAACGGCGTTCACCTCAGCTGGTCGCCGAATACGGAGCCGGACCTGTGGTACTACCGGCTCTATCGGGGCAGCGCGCAGGACTTCGTTCCCGGGCCGGAGAACCTGATCGCCGCGCTCAGCGACACCAGCTACGTGGATCAGATGCCCGCGGGGAGCTATTACAAGCTCGCAGCCGTGGACGTGAACTACAACGAGGGCGCCGACGCGGAGGTCGGCCCGGCGCAGTACACCGGCCTGTCCGGCGCCGGTTTCCGCGCGTTTGCCCTGGAGGGCGCGCGGCCGAACCCATCGCGGGGCGGGCGGCTCCGAGTGGAGTTCTCCTTACCCGATGCGGCTCCGGCGAGTCTCGAGTTGCTGGACGTGAGCGGGCGCCTGGTGGCAAGGTATGAGGTCGGCTCCCTGGGAGCGGGCCGGCACTCGATCGAGCCTTCCTTGGGACGGGCCCTGGCTTCCGGGATCTACCTGGTGCGGCTCCAAAGGGGGGACGTCGTCCTCGTGTCGCGGGTGGCGGTGCTCGACTGATCTCGACTGATAGGGCCGGTGCTCTCTCGAACACCGAGCGATCGAGGAGGGGATCTTCTTATCGACGGAGATCCCCTACTTCGAGCTTCACGAATCGTTCGTCGGCGATGGTCGCGCGGCAGAACGGACCGAGGCCCCTGGATCGACAGGCGCCCGGTCGCGGCACAGCGTGGTGGTCGGCCCCGCCCGCCATGCGCCACGTCCGGGAGGGTTGTACCTCAGGTCTCGCCAAGCGGGAAGGCTCCGTCGGTCGATCGCTTACGCCCCGCCGGAAGCCGACAGTGCGCCCGTTCCCCGGCCATCACCTCGAGCGCGAGATGCTTGGACCAGGGATGATGGGTCATGGCGGGGCCGACGGGACTTGAACCCGCGGCGCGCACGCGCCTCGGAGCCTACGTCTTCGGCCCCCCCACCGCCTCGCCGAACCACGACGAACCGGCGTCCGCGAGCGCTTCCCAGCTTGGAGCGGTCCGGAAAGACACGCCCACGGCGCGCTCGAACAGCGCTCCGTAGGCGCGCGTCTTCAACCTCGGATCCGCCACCACGAACAGCCCGCGATCCTCGCGGCGCCGGATCAGACGCCCGAAGCCCTGGCGGAATCGGGTCAGCGCCTCGGGCAGGTAGAACGTCTGGAATGGATTCCGCCCCTCGGACCGCAGCTTCTCCTGCATGGCCTCGACCAGCGGATCGGTCGGCACGAGGAAGGGCAGCCGGGCCATCAGGAGGACCTCCAGCTCTTCTCCGGGAAAGTCCACACCTTCCCAGAAACCCGCGGCGCCGAGAAGAACCGCCGGCCCCTCTCCCTGGAAACCGGCCCGCACGCGGCGATGGCCGCCGTCCAGGCCCTGCGCGAAAATCCGGATCCCGCGTTCCTCGAGCGGGCCGCGAGCGGCCGCCTCGACCCGGCGCAGCATCTCGTGGGCGGTGAAGAGAACCAGCATCTTCCGCCGGAGACGTTGTGACAGGAGGACAATTCCCTCGGCCAGAAACTCCGGGAAACCGGACTGGTTCGGCTCCGGCGCTCCCGCCAGCACCCAGGCGCCGACCTGCTCCTCCAGGTGGAACGGCGTGGACAACGCCAGCCCCTCATAGCTGTCCGGCTCGAGCCCGAGCTTCCCGGCCTGATGCTCGAAGGCCCCATCCAGCGCCAGTGTGGCGGACGTGAGGGTGAACGCCTCCTTGCGGCGGAAGAGCGCGTCCAGAAGCTGCGGCCCCACCTCAAGCGGCGACGATCGCAGGGCGACGCCGGAAGCCGAGGCGGGCTCGATCCAGTAGACGAAACCGGAGCGCGACGGGGTCAGCAGCTCTTCCAGCTTCGTGAGCTCCGCTCGAGCCGCGTCCGCCTGCCCTGCCCCTTCGAGAAGCTCGGCCTCCTCCGAGCCCTTGAGGAGACGGCGGACCTGGTCGGTCATCTCCCCGACGCGATCGAGATGGATCTGAAGCCCGGAGCAGAACGACAGGCCCGCAGCCGGGAAGAGATCCTCCCGGACCTCGGCCCCCGGGCCGTAGCGCAACCGTAGATCGGCCGAGCGGGGAAAGGCCGGCGCCGACCTCAGCTCGGCCCAGAACGAGCGCGCGTGCAGCGACAACCGCGAGGTCTCGGTTTCCAGCTCCCGGATCTCGTTCTGGATCCGGTTCTTCTCCTCGCGGTCCGGGTGCGCCCGCAGCGCCTTCCGCAGGTGCTCGGACAGGCCGGGCTCGCCGCGGCCTCCCAACCCTTTGAGAGCCGCTTCCAGGCCCTGCTCGCTGACCGAGTAGCTCAGGGGCTCGGCCGCGACGCGAGGCAGATGGTGCGCCTCGTCGCAGATCCCCGCCTTCCATTCGGGAAGCCCTCCGGTGTCGGAGAAGAGATCCAGGACCAACAGCGCGTGGTTGACGATGACGAGATGCGCGTCCCGGGCCCGGGCGCGGGAGAGCTTGTAGAAGCAGCCCGTATCCGGCGAGCAGCGGGACGTCGCGCAGACGCGGCCCTCGCTCGAGATGCGGGGGAAGGCCGCCAGGATGCGGCCGCCCGACTTGCCCTCGGGAACGGGCGCCTCGGAAAGGTCGCCGGTCTCGGTGTATTCCGCCCAGCGGCCCAGGGCGCGTTCCAGATCCTCTCCCTCGGCCGTGCCGCGCACCTCGTCCAGGTAGTGGTTCCAGCGCGCACGGCAGAGATAGTTGGACCGGCCCTTGAGCACGACGGCCCGGATTTCCCGATTGATGATCCTCCGCGCGTGCGGGAGATCCTTCTCCAGGATCTGATCCTGCAGCCCGCGCGTGTAGGTCGAGATCAGAAGCTGCGAACGGGACTCGATGGCCCAGAGGATTCCGGGCAGAAGATAGGCCAGGGACTTGCCGACGCCGGTGGGCGCTTCGACCAGAAGGCGTCCGCCCTGGTTCAGGGTTCGATAGACCGCCTCCGCCATGTCGCCCTGCTGAGAGCGCCACTCGAAATGCGGAGCCAGCACCCTCGAAAGGGAGCCCGCCGGGGCGAAGATTTCCGCGACCTTGGACGGGTTCACCGAATCACTCCGTGGCGGCGGGTCGATGACCGGGAAACGCGGCCGCGGGCGCGATTCCCGGAGACAGCGGTCTTTTCAGGGTCCGCAGATCACGGACAGTAGCGAGCGCGGCGAGCGCCCGCAAGCCCGGGCGCCGGCCGCCCTGGATCCCGGAGCCCATTGCACAACCAGCGCTCACGTTGCCCATTAGAAACTCTATATTGCCGCGGCGGCGCCGGAAGCCTATCAAATCCTTGTCCGCATTTGACTCGGAGAAGCGCGGGTTGCGGCCGATCTACGGAGGGAGGGCGACCCCGCCGGGATGCGACACGGGAAGCGACGGGACACAGGAGCGGGTCCGTCGCGTCGGAAGGGATCACAGGTAGTGCCTCCCGAGCCGGGAGGAGGAGGTTTCGATGAATCCACGATGGAGCCGGTGGACGGAATCCGCGGTCCTGTTGCTCGCCGCCGCGGTGATCATCGCCGGATGCACGGGAAAGGACGGGGCCACCGGACCCCAGGGCCTTCCGGGACAGAACGGCGCCGCGGGAGTGTCCGGAACCGCCGATTGCGCGCAATGCCACGGGAACAGCGACAGCCTCATTGTCGCGCGGGTGGACCAATGGAACCACTCCTTGCACGCCAGCGAGGACATTCTGAACGAAACCGACGTCTACAGCCCGACCGGCTGCGACGCCGCGATCTGTCATACCAGCGAGGGGTTCGCCTCCAACCTGGCCGGAAGCCCGGCGGCTCCGGAGAATCCGACCCCGATCGGATGCCGGACCTGCCACGATTCCCTGCACACGGTTCCGCACAACTTCCACCGGCGGGCCACCGGCCCCTACACGCTCAAGAACGGCGCGGTTGAGAACATCGGCCAGGGCAATCTGTGCCTAAACTGCCACCATTCGAGACTCGACGAGCGCACGATCCCCCAGCCGGGCGACACCACGACGGTCAAGATGACGAGCGCCCACTACGGACCGCACGAAGGCCCGATCGCCGAGACCTACGTGGGGACCGGCGCCTACCCGACCAGCCTGACCCTGGGAAGCAGCCCTCATCCCACGACGGTCCCCGACGGGTGCGTCACCTGCCACATGTACCTCCCGATCGGCACCATGGTCGGCGGCCACAGCTTCATGATGTCGGCCCCGATCGGCGGGGACAACGTGGCGGTCTGCAACCAGTCGGGTTGCCATGCGGGAGAGAACCTGAAGAACTTCAACCGTAACGGCGTCCAGGCCACCTTCGCCGATACGTTGACGGCCTTGCGGAATCTCCTCGTGGCCAAGAACCTGATCGTCGCTTCCGGCCCCGACTCCAACGGGTCGGCCTATCCCAAGCGGGTCTCCGGGCAGGACGCCGGCGCCATCTACAACTTCCGCCTGGCCCTCAAGGATCTGAGCCAGGGGGTCCACAACACGACCTACACGATGCAGATGATGGAAGCCACGCTCAGCTATCTGAGAGGAAACGGCTGGGTGGTTCCCTAGGGGGAGCCCGAATTCGAGGTTCGATACCCTCGAACGGACGAACGCAGTCGGGGGACCGTCCGGACGGAGCTTTGATCGGCTCGTCCCGGCGGTCCCCATCGATTTCAGCGGCGTCGTGCAGCCAGCCCGCCATTGCCCGAAGTCCCGCGAGCGCTTATCCTCCACCCGGCTTCACTCCGAAAGCCGGCGTCTTCAGAACTCGAGCTGGAGGTCCAACGAGTCCATCCCGCCTCGGGCGGTAATGGGTGCAGTGCCAGGCGCGCGCGCTCGACGCGGGCTTGTTCATGGGAGGTCTCATGCGTCTCGGCGTTCTCGGCGCGGGCCTGCAGGGCACCGCGTGCGTCCTCTACTGGCTGCGGCAATCCGACGTCCGGGAGGTCGTCGCCTTCGACTCGGATCCGGAAAAGCTGGACGCGATCCGGCGCCGGTTCCCGCAGGAACGGGTCCGTGTCGGGGAGCTTGACGCCGGGAATTCCGGAGATCTGGCTCGCGCCCTGACCGGGCTCGACGCGGCGGTCAGCGCGGTTCCCTATTTTCTCAACCTGGCCGTGACCCGCGCGGCCATCGAAGCGCGGACGCCGCTGGTCGATCTGGGCGGCAATACCGAGGTCGTCTTCAAACAACGGGCGCTGGACGCGGAAGCCAGGACCGCCGGCATCGCCGTGCTGCCCGACCAGGGACTGGCCCCGGGTCTGGCCGGTATCCTCGCGGCGTACGGAATCCGCGATTTCGAGGAGGTGCGTTCGGTCCGCCTCCGCGTGGGCGGGCTGCCTCAGAAGCCGGCCGGTCCGCTCGGCTATGCCCTGGTCTTTTCGATCCACGGCCTTCTCAATGAGTACGCGGGCGAGGCCGTCGTGCTGGAGGACGGGGAGATCCGGCGGAAGCCCACGCTCACCGGAGTCGAGTCCATCCGATTTCCCGAACCGGTCGGGCTCTGCCAGGCCGCGGTCACCTCGGGCGGAACGTCGACCCTGCCGTGGACTTTCGCGGGGCGGGTTCGCGACCTGGACTACAAGACGGTGCGCTATCCGGGGCACTGGTCGCGCATGGCCCTGCTCAAGGACCTGGGCTTCCTCGAAACCCGGCCGATGGCCGTCGGGCGGGCGCGCGTCACGCCGAGGGACGCGCTGGCGGCGATCCTGGAACCGGTTCTGAGCGTGCCGGAGGTCCGGGACCTCGTGGTGCTCCGCGTGCGCGTGCAGGGCACGCGCGGCGGCCGGCGCTGTCTGCGGCAATACGACCTGATGGACTTCTTCGACGAGGCCACGGGGCTGACGTCCATGATGCGGACGACCGGCTTCCCGGCCGCCGAATCGGCCCTGCTGCTGGCTCGACGGAAGGTGGAGGCCGTAGGGGTGGTCGCGGCGGAAGAGGTCGTTCCCGGGGGCGTCTATCTCGAGGCCCTGCGGGCGAGCGGCCTCCGCATTCGGGAAGTCGAGGCGACCGAGTCGGAAGGCTGATTTCCCTGCGCCGCAAGACTGAGTGAGATCCGCACGGCGCGCCGAGGCGCGCGCTGGCCCCGAGTCATCCAGAGCGCGCGCCGTTCCGGCGCAGGGAGACATCCGACGAGGAGAGCCGGCGCCGACCCGACGCGCCATGACTGCGCTGCACAGCTGAGTGAAATACGGCGCTGCCAAGGCGCCGGACCGACGAGGAGCGGTGTCTCCCGGAGCCGGACATAAGCGCCGCGCGATTCCAGGTGCGTGAGGATTCCCCGGCGGTTTTCGCACGGCGCGCCGAGGCGCGCGCTGGCCCCGAGTCATTCAGAGCGCGCGCCGTTCCGGCGCAGGGAGATATCCGACGAGGAGGGCCGGCGCCGACCCCGACGCGTCATGAACGCGCCTTTGTGGGGTCAGGTGACGGCGTAGACGCCGAACGCTCAGCGGGCCCGCTCGCGAACCTGAAGGATCTCGAGGTACCGCGCGAGGCGTCGCACCCGGAGTTTGTCCTGGTGCTTCGAGTAGCAGAGGATCATGCCTCTGAGCGCGCGGACGGCGATCTCCCGGCCCTCGACTTCCTGGATGTACTCTTCCTTCGCGTGGTAGTCGCGCAGGTACGCGACGACGCATTCCCGGCGATCGAACGTCCGTCCGCCGTAGAACGGATCGACGAAGATCTCCTCGGAGCCGGACTCGTATTTGACCAGGAAGTGATTGGGAAGGCCGATGCCCACGAAAGGCAGGCCGAGGCGCCGGCCCACCAGCAGGTAGACGACGCCCAGCAGAACAGGCGAGCCCCGCCGGGTTTCCAGGACGCGGTGCAGGCTGGTCGCGGCGGGATCATCCCAGTCGGGCGCTACGCCCGAAAACTTCATCTGCCCGTGGAAGACCAGGTTGAACGCCCGAACCCGCTCGAGCGGCGTCTGCGCGCCGGCCAGCCGCGGGCGAACCCGGGCCGCGATGTCATCCAGGGGCCATGAGATCTCCTCGCGCCGCAGCTCCGGGGACTCCACCCGCGCCAGCGCCCAGAAGATCCCTTCGAGGTCGAGCGCCGCGTCGTCCGCCGCCGTCATGGACTGAAGGTCCCGCTCGATCTGATCGAGCGAGAGGAGACTCAGGGCGTGCCGGGCCCGAATGCGCAGGCGCGCATCCGCGGACTCGCAGGCTTCGCGAAGCGAAGGCAACGCTTCCGCGCCGAGGGACGCGAGCTGCTCCCACACCAGGTTCGTGATCTTGGGATCTTCATCCGACAAGAGCGAGACCAGCGCCCGAATTTCCGAGGTGGCAGGCATTCGAGTCTCCCGGGGACGTAAAAACCCTCCGCTCCCCCGAGCCGGGGAAGCGGCGCCAATCGCGATTCACGATAGCAGCCGTTCCGAAGGCGCTCAACGCCAAATCCGATCCGCCCGTTTCGGCCAGGTCCCCGACGCAAGCGGACGGATCGGCGTGATGTGCCGTCGATTGGCCGGGCGGGCCATCCCGCCCCGCTCTCAGTTGGGTTCGTGGAAGCGGATGTAGTCGTGGACCGGCTGGTAGGCCATCTCCAGGGTCAGGACCCGGTTGCCGGCGGATCCTTGGGCAGCGGTCACATGGATCTTCGCGTAGTTGCGGTGGCCGTACTGGTCCAACGGGGTGCGGAGGGCTACGACCTCGTTGTTCGGATCAGGACCGAGATCCACCTCCGAGCTCCACCCGGTATCCGAAGTGGACAGGCTGTCCCACGCCACGCCGCTGCCCAGGGCCTTGATGTCGCACTTGCTCCAGGCGCTGCCCAGAAGATACGGGCTCTTGAAGGCGAGGTCCGCGGTGGCGCTGTCGCCGGAAACCGCCGTCGTCCCGAGGTACACGTTGACGTGCGCCGTGTTGTCATTCGGCGGGGCGCTGGTCATGTGCCAGACCAGGCCGGTCGACAGCTCGAGGCCGCTGGCGCTGTCGGAGGCGAACTCCGCGAGCTTGATGCCCGAAAAGTACTCCCGCGGGGCGGTGTTGATCTCGTCGGTGGGCTGGCTGATGTCGCTTCCCTTGACCGCGCGGACCGCATAGTACGAGATCTGACCCATGGGCGGGGTCGAATCCGAGTAGGTGAAGCTGGTGATGTTGCGAGCCACAAGACGATGGAGGGCGATCTGCGCGTCGCTCAGCCCGACCATGGTCGAATCGCTCCGGTAGATCGCATACCCATCCACGTCGGAAGTGCTGTTGGTCCAGATGAGAATGACCTGGGGGGGATTGTCGGCCATCGAGAAGATCAGATTCGTCGGGGGATTCAGGGTGCCGGGCGTAACGGTGGTCGGACTGCTGCTGCTGCTGCAACCCATCCCAAGCGCGAAAAGGACTCCGATCAGCGCCGGAACAAGCCAGACGCCGGGGCGCGACAGGGTGGACGTCGTCGTCATGATCTCCTCCTGGTCATTCCCAATCTCTCGATCGCCTCGCCGGCTTGATCCGGACGGACCCGGCCGGGCAGCGTCGCCGCAGACTCCTGGCCCCGAGGACCTGAGGAAGATTATCGCGGCAGACGCTGGCCCCGCGCAATCCCCGTTGTTATGCTGTCAGCCGGCCCGTCGGGGCCGCCGGGCCCGTTCCAGGCAGAGGAGGATTCACTTGCCGCGCCATCCGATCGAAGAGTTCTCCCTTTCGCGCCTCGTCCGTCTCATTCGCCAGTTGTCCGTTCTCCCCGTCGCGCCCTACCACGAGAGAGCCGTCCTGGCCTGCCTCGTCCGCGAGTCGGAACGGGCTGGGATCGAGTTCGCCCTGGACCGCTGGGGCAACCTGGTCACCCGGTATCGTCGCGGCCGGGCGGCCCCGGTCACGTATCTGGCGCACACGGATCATCCCGGCCTGGTCACGACCGAATCCCACGGCCGGCGGGCGCGGGGCCGCTGGTTCGGCGGCGTCAGAAAGCGCTACTTCCGGAAGGGGCGGGTGCGAGTGTCCGCCGCGGGCCGCGACTATCGGGGAATCGTGACGAGCGTCGAGACCGATTCGGAAGACCGCGTGACCTGGGTGCGCCTTTGGATGGACGAGCCGACGCCGCCCGGGGCGGTCGGAAGCTGGGACCTGGCGCCGTTTCGGCGCGCCGGGCGCCTGATCGAGCTGCGTGGAGCCGACGACCTGGTCGGTTGCGCTGCCATTCTGGCTACGATGATCACCCTGGCCGAGCAGGAGGCGACGGCGGACGTGCACGCCGTATTCACCCGGGCGGAAGAGGATGGATTGAACGGCGCCTTCGGCCTCGGGCGCGACCAGGGTCTTCCGATGGAGACGCCCGTGGTGGTGGTGGAATGCAGCCGGCTTCTTCCCTCGGCCCAGCAGGGGCTCGGCCCGGTCGTCCGTGTCGGCGATCGAATGTCCGTGTTCGATCCGGCGCTGACGGCGGATCTGGCCGGTGTCGCGTCGGAGCTCCGGGAGAAGATCCCCCACTTCCGCTATCAACGCGCGCTCATGGACGGCGGCGTCTGCGAGGCCAGCGCTCTCGACCGTTTTGGCTACCGCACGGGCGGGCTGGCGCTGTCGCTCGGCAACTACCACAACATGGGCGAATCGGGGCCGGCGCCCGAGACGATCCACCTCGATGACTTTCGCGACCTCTACCGGTTGCTGCTGGCTTTCGCCGTCCGGCGCCCCGGTCCGCGGAAGCGGGATCTCCTGACCGACCGGATGCGCCAGCGTTTCCGCGTCGCCGGTCCGAGGCTTCTGGCCACGCATCCCTTCGGCACGGGGATGGAAGGCGACCGGGACCCGGCCATCCTGGCCGATCACCGCCGCCCTTAGCGGCGAGTCCGCCGAGACCATCGCGGAGCACATGGGCCATCTGCGATACGAGCAGCGGTGGGCAGCCGGGACGAGGCCCGGCGTCGGGCGCGGGGCCGGCCTCTTCGAACCCGGTGACCCGAGCCAGGCGTTCCGTTCCGGGGCGAAGCGAGTGGACGTTGACCGGACCCCGCGGGCCGATCCAGCATCAATCCAGAGGTAGGGCAGAATGTTCCGAGTCGGCACGATATCCATCGATCACCCCGTCATCCTCGCTCCGATGGAGGACGTGACGGAACAACCTTTCCGCCGACTCTGCCGCCGCCACGGCGCCGACGTCGTCTACACCGAGTTCGTCAGCGCCGAGGGGCTGATCCGTGCGGCCGCGAAAACCCGCGCCAAGATCCTCCTGGCGCCGGACGAGCACCCAATCGGGATCCAGATCTACGGAAACCGGGAAGCCGCCCTGGTCGAGGCGGCGCAGATCTCGGAGGCCGTGGGGCCGGATCTGATCGACATCAACTTCGGATGTCCGGCGCCCAAGGTGGCGTGCAAAGCGGGGGGCATCGGCGCGGGATCCGGGCTTCTGCGCGAACCCGAGCTGTTGCTTTCCCTCACGCGCGCGGTGGTCCGGTCGGTCGCGCTGCCGGTGACGGTCAAGACCCGCCTGGGCTGGGACGAATCCTCGATCATCATCGAGGATCTGGCCCGCCGCCTCGAGGACACCGGGATCGCCGCCCTCACGATCCACGCGCGCACCCGCAGCCAGCGCTTTCGGGGCGAAGCCGATTGGTCCTGGATCGCGCGCGTCCGGAAGGCGATCTCGATTCCGCTGATCGGCAACGGCGACGTGCGCGAGCCGGCGGACGTCCGCACGATGTTCGAGGAGACGGGCTGCGACGGCGTCATGATCGGCCGCGGCGCGATGGGCAACCCCTGGATCTTCTCCCGGGCGCGGGCTCTCCTGGCCCAAGGCTGGGATCCGGGGCCTCCTGCCTTTGGGGAGCGCATCCGGGCGTTCCTCGAGCTGCTCGACGAAAGCGTGAAGGAGAAGGGCGAACCCCGGGGCGTCTACGAGAGCCGGAAGCACCTCTCCGGCTATCTCAAGGGTGTGCCGCTCGTGAGCAACCTGCGGGCCCGCCTGATGGAGGAGACGACCGCCGCCGGGGTGCGCGCCAGGATCGAGGAGTTCTGCCAGGTCGAGGTCTGTCCGTGATGGCGTGGCTGGCGGGGCAGCCGCGGTCAGGAGGCCTGCCCCTGACCGCGTGGCGGGCGGATCAGCCCATATCGGGCCAGGTCGGCCCGTGACCGCGCATCGGGCGGAACAGCCGAGATCAAGCGAGGTCGAGGTTCGTTGATGAATGCCTTTCCCGACGAGCTGGAGCGCCCCGCGGCCACCGCTTGTCGGCGTTCCGCCGCGCTCGGCTCGGCGCTGCATCGGGGAGCCGCTCTTCTCGCGGCATCAGGCCGGATCCATGCGTCGCCGGAGGTTCCGAACGAGAGCGGCGTCGGCGCCTGTGCCGAGCGGGTGGTCGTCTGGCAGGCAGTGCAAGCGGGCGACCGCCGGTTCCGCGCGCTTCTCATCCGAGGAGGTCCGGGCGGGAGCCGGGATGGCGGCCCCCCGTGCGGCGCCTGCCTGCAGGTCCTCGCGGAGTTCTCGCCCGGGATGCGGATCTGGTGGGGCACGAAGAGCCATCCTCTCGGAGGCCTCACCGTTCGGGAGCTTCTACCTGGCGCCTTCGGCAATTCGCATCTGGTCGCGCCGGGCTCCCCTGCTTCGGCGCCTCGCAAGGCGCGCAACGCTTCGACGCCGCGCCGGGCACGCAGCGCTTCGATCCCCCCCGGGGCACGCAGCGTTTCGACGTTACGCCAGGCACGCCGCGCTTCGATCTCCCCCGGGGCACGCAGCGTTTCGACGTTACGCCAGGCACGCAGCGCTTCGATCCCCCCCGGGGCACGCAGCGTTTCGACGTTACGCCAGGCACGCCGCGCTTCGATCTCTCCCAGGGCAGGCGGTCCTGCTTCGTCGTCTCACCCGGCCCGCAGCTCGCCTAGTGCGGCTCGTCGCGCAAGCGGCGCCTTTTCGTCGTCACGTCGCGCGCACCGGACGGAGCCATGACCCCGATGCCTGATCCGACCGCGGGAGCCTCCGGCCGGGAGATCGCGTCGCTCATCGATCACACTCTGCTTCGGCCGGACGCCACGGAGCGGGAGATCATCCAGCTCTGCCTCGAAGCCCGGAGATACGGCTTCGCCGCGGCGTGCCTGGCGCCGATCTGGGTGCCGGTCGCGGCGCGACAGCTCGACGGCGCCGGCAGCCGCGTCTGCACGGTGGTCGGATTCCCGCACGGCTCGAACCCGGCGGAAGCCAAAGCCTGCGAGACCGCCCTGGCCGTGGATCAGGGTGCGCGCGAGATCGACATGGTGATCCCCGTGGGAGCCATGAAGAGCGGCGAGGTCGCCGTCGTGGCCGACCACATCCGGGCGGTGGTGCGGGCGGCCGGCTCTGGAGCGATCGTCAAGGTCATCCTCGAGTGCTGCTACCTGGCCGACGCCGAGAAGATCGCCGTCTGTCGCATCGCGCGCGACGAAGGAGCCGCCTTCGTCAAGACCTCGACCGGGTTCGGCTCGTCCGGCGCTACCGTCGAGGACGTGCATCTGATGCGCGCGGCCGCCGGAGCCGGGATGGGTGTGAAAGCGGCCGGGGGGATCCGCGACCGGCAGACCGCGCTCAGCATGATCGAGGCTGGAGCCACGCGGCTGGGGACAAGCGCGTCGGTGCGGATCGTGGAGTCGGCAATGTAGGACCGGACGGGATCGGACCGGATCGGACCGGACCGATCCGGTGCCGCATGGCGGCGCTGGATAGCGGTTCCCCGACGCGTCATTCCTGCGCCGCCCAACAAGACGGCGTTGCTCCGGCAAGGACGCCCCGTGCCGCCCCAACGCGCCAATCCTGCGCCGCACGGCTGCGTGAAAAACGGCGCACCGACGGCGCCGGACCGACGAGGAGCGGTGTCTCCCGGAGCCGGACATAAGCGCCGCGCGGGAACGGCCCCCCAGCAGCCATCGGACATCCTTCGCGCGAAGCGCGCCTGAGGCGCGCGCTGGCCCCGACTGATCCAGGGCGCGCGCCGTGCCGGCGCAGGGAGACACCCGACGAGGAGGGCCGGCGCCGTCCCCGGCGCGTCAATCCTGCGCCGCACAACTGCGTGAAAAACGGCGCTCCGACGGAGCCGGACCAACGAGGAGCGGTGTCTCCCGGAGCCGGACATAACCGCCGCGCGATCCAGGGGCCACGATGGTCAGCTCCGATCCCCGTCGCCCCACCGCCGGCGGCGCCGAGGGCGCAATCCCGGCCAGTCCCCCGGCCCGGGCTCCCGGTCGCCGTGAAGCACCTCGTCCATCCGCCTGGCGTGTTCTTCGCGCTCCTGCCGGCGCTCCTGCTGGATCTTGGCCACGCTCCAGAGACCGATCACGACGACGCCGGCGACCAAGAGAGCCCAGTCCCATCCCACCGACGATCACCTCCGATCGCGGTCCTCGAGGTCGCGGAAGTCAAGGACCTTGAACTTGCGGCGCTGGCGGTCGCGTTGCCACCGGCGGAATGAGCCCTGTCCCGGGAATCCCCGCAGATACAGCCAGCCGAACGCCAGTCCGCCCAGATGGGCCACATGAGCGATGCCGCTGTGGGTTCCGGTGATTGACGCGACCAGCTCGACCGCACCGAACAGGATCACGAAGTACTTCGCCTTGATCGGGAAGAGGAAGTACAGCAGGATCGGGCGGTTCGGAAAGGTCACGCCGTAGGCCAGGAGAAGCCCGTAGATCGCGCCGGAGGCGCCGATGGTCGGGACCATCGAGTTCCTCATGACCAGCGCGGTCGTGATGCCGGCGCCGATCCCGGTGAAGAAGTAGTACTTGACGAACCGCGTCGTCCCCCAGAGGTTCTCCAGCTCCGATCCGAACATCCAGAGGGCGAGCATGTTGAAGAGAATGTGAAAGAAGCCCCCGTGCAGGAACATGTAGGTGACGAGCTGCCACACCCAGCCGTGCCAGACCAGGGCCGGAACCAGGCCGAAGTAGATCTCCAGAGGAAAGTGCACGAGCTGCTGGACCAGGAACAGGATGACGTTCCAGGCCAGCAGCATCTTGACCGCCCCGGAGAGGCCGGCACCGAGGAAGAACTCCCGCCGTCGCGGCTCGTACCCGTAGTTGCTCATCACACTCCCGCTCGCTCAGCCCGCCTGGACCTCTTCGATCCAGGCCTCGCCCATGTGGCAGTTCCCCTGGAAAAACGCGCCGTCCTCGATCCGGAAACACTTGGTGTAGACGTCCCCTTCGAGGCGGGCGCCGGCCAGAAGCTCGACGTTCTCCTTCGCCTTCAGGTTGCCCCGGATCTTGCCGGCGATCCGGGCTTCGCCGGCTTCGACGTCGGCACGGATCTCCGCTCCGGGTCCGACGATCAGAAGGCCGTTCACCGCGAGGTTTCCGGTCAGTTTGCCGTCCACGCGCAGGCTTCCCTCCACCTGAAGCTGTCCGTCGAAGACGCTTCCGTTCCCGATGACAGTATCGGCCGACGTCTCCAGCGGCTCGCGCTTCTGATTGACCCGGAACATGGCGGGCCTCCTTCCAGCCTCGATCCCTTCCCTCTGGTGCGACATCCCTGATGGAGGTTGATCATACTCAAGGACGCCTTCCGGCCCTAGCCCGCATCCGCCGCGGCGTCCAGCCAGGCCGGAACCGGCGCGCCGGGTGCGTCATACCGCAGGCGCCCGTCCACCCAGGTCGCGACGACCGAGACCCGGTCGGAGAGGAAGTCTGCCGTCTCCGGCCGCCCTCCCGGGATCCGCAGGAGGACGAGGTCGGCAGGGCTTCCCGGCCGGAGCGCGCCGTCGCCGAAGGGGCGGGCCACCGCGTTCGCGGATCCCGCCGTGTAGGCGCGGATCGCTTCCGTCACGTCCATCCGTTCATCCACGCTCGGGTGGCCCATCGCGCCGCGAAGGCCGAAGAGGGGTCCGAGCGGCATGACGTCCGATCCGAAGAGCAGGCGGCCTGTGAGGCCAACCCGGCGATAGGGATTGAGCGCCCGGGCGCGCTCGGGACCGAGCGCCGTTTCGTACATCTCCCCCGGATTCTGCCAGCGGGCCGTGAAGTTGGGCTGCATCGACAGGTAGAACCCTGCGTTCACGGCCCGTTCGAGCAACGCGCCGTCCAGCATCTCCGCGTGCTCGATCCGCGGGCCAGGTCCGGCAGGTGGCACGCCGGCCCGGCGCAGGCGCTCGACGGCTCCGATCGCCTGGACGATGGCGGCGTCCCCGATCGCGTGCATGGCGACGGGCAGGCCGGCGCGAGCCGCGCGCGCCAGGATGTCCTCGAGCTCCGCATCGCTCCGTAGAAGCATGCCGCTCCCGCCGTCGGCGTACGGCTGGCGCACGGCGGTGCTCCGGCCTCCGATCGATCCGTCGAGGAAGATCTTGATTCCGCCGAAGCGCAGACGCTCATCCCCCAACCCGGCGGTGAGGCCGGTCGCCGCCACCGCGTCCAGCGCATCGACACCGAGAAAGTGCGTCACACGAAGCGCGAGCGTCCCGCGAACCGCCGCTCGCCCAAAGGCGCGGAAGCCGTCGGCGTGGCCCATTTCCTGGATGCCGGTGACCCCCTGGCTCCAGGCGCGGCGCTGGGCGAGCGCCACGGCCTCGTCCAGCTGCGCTTCCGACGGAGGCCAGAGCTGGTGCAACGAAAGCGGCAGAAGCTCCCGGGCGAACCCGCTCGCGGTGTCCAGATCGGGCCACTCGACTCCCAGCAGTTCGAGAGCGCGGCTGTTCAGCACGGCGATGTGCCCGCAGACGCGCCGCATCGCCACCGGCCGCGCAGGCGCGATGCGATCGAGATCCTCTCGGGTCGGCGGAGCCGGATCGGGCCAGAGCGATTGATCCCAGCCTTCGCCGATGACCGGACCGGAACCGGGATGAGCGGAGAGCCAGGCCTCCAGCCTTTCCAGCGCCTCGCGGCGCGAGCGGGAGCCTTCGAGATCGGGACGGAGCGGAGCCAATCCGAGGGCGAGTAGATGCGTGTGGCCGTCGACGAAACCGGGAAGGATCCAGAGGTCCGCCGGGAGCGTCCAGAGTCGCGGCGCCGTGTTCGGGGCGGAATCCCGTTCGGTCAACGAGGCCGGAACAGCGCGATCCGAGCCGGGGAGCCCGCTCAGCCCCGGGCCGGACGCCGATGGTTCCCGCGTGGGCGCGCCGCCGGAATCGAGAACTCCGGATGCGATCTCGGTCATCCGGTAGATCCGTCCGCCCGAAAGCTCGAGACGCGTCCGTCCCGGCCCCTCCAGCGGATCCAGGAGATTCCCTTCGAGGATCAGGTCCGGCTCGGCTGACATGGCTCCGAGACCGCCTCGGGCGAGCCCTACTCGAGCCAGTAAAGGATCCGACCACAGTTCTCGCAGGTGCGGATGTGGTCGGGATCGCTTTTCAAGGAGACCGCCGCCGTCGGCAGCGCCATATGGCATCCGAGGCAGGTCCGATCTTCCACCGGAACGATCGCATGGGCGTGGCGGCGGTAGATCCGCTCGTAGAGGCGAAGATCCTGCGGATCGATCTTCTCGGCCAGCCGGGAACGGGCCGCCAGCAGCTTCTCCAGCGCGGGAAGACGGAAGCCCATCTTCTCCTCCGAGCTGCGGGCCTCGGGATCCTGGGCTTCCCGGATCATGATGTCGAGATCCTGAAGACGGAAGAGGTGGTCCAGCTTGTCCTTCAAGGGTTCACGAGACAATGCTGGCCTCCTCGAGGACGGTGCGGAGCTGATCGAATTCCTCGACCTTGAGAAGCCGATCGCGCGCTTTCCGTTCCTGGACCAGTTCGGCGATCTTCCCGAGCAGGGGAAGATACTCGTTCCCCTTGTCCTGGGGCGGAGCCACGATCAGGAAGAAGAGCTTGACCGGCTTGCCGTCGACGGCGTCGAACTCGATTCCCTTGAGCGACCGGGCGAACATGACCCGCAGTTGCACCACGGCCAGGCTCCGGCCATGTGGGATGGCCACGCCCTTGCCGATTCCGGTCGAGCCGAGCGACTCTCTGCGCTCGAGCATCTCGAGGAGAAGCGCCGGATCGCGAACCCCGTGGCCCTTGGAGATGATCTCGACCATCTCCTTGAGAGCCGCTCCCCGGGTGTGCGCGCTCAGATTCGAGCAGAAGAGACTAGGATCAAAGTACTGCAGGACCTGAAAGTTGTTGCTCATAAGGATCCTGACATCGGCCGCCGCATCAACCACCTCACCGATTCCCGTGGGTCAGCATAAGGGAGGCCCGCGGTGCCGGGCAACCGGCAAAACCGTCCCGTTCGGCGTGGGCTCAGGAACGGCTCCTGGTCCCTTCCGCCCTGATTCCTGCGCCGGGATTGCCGGCTGCCCCCAACGTGCCGGTCGGGGGAGCGTCCTCGGGCGGAAGCGCGGCGGCGCCGATCGCATCCATCAGCGCCAGCTTCTCCGCTTCCCCCCATCCCCGGAGCTTGTCACTGAACAGCACTTCGCGGAAGTCCCCTTGAGACCGTCCCAGCTTGACGGCGGTTCCGGCGTGGAGGGTGAACTCCACCGTCGCCTCCGGATCCGGATTGGCCCGGACCGGCAGCTCGTCGGCCACCACCACGGCATCGGGAGCATTGGCCGCCTGGATCAGCTTCATTCCCGTCCAGCCCAGCCAGGAGACGAACAGGACTCCGAGGGCCAGCCCGGAGACCGTGACGATGCCTCGAGCGATCCGGGATTCGCCCGAAGCGGACGAGGGACGAAGGACAAGCCGCGCGCACACCCAGAGGACGAGAAGCCACCAGCACCAGGCCAGGCCCCGCAACGAGGAAGCCAGCGACACCCGATCCTCCAGGCCCGCCAGCCATCGGAGAAACCGGCTGTCGTCCGCGCCCGGCGCCCGATCCTTGGTCGCGGCGCGCGCGAGGTCGAGATTGCCGCGGAGGTCCGGATCCGCCGGATCCAGACGCCGGCCCCGCTCGAAATAATAGACGGCCCATCCGAGGCGCCCGGCCCGATAGCTGGCGTCGCCGAGGTTCAGCATGAGATCGGGAGATTCCCATCCACCGGCAAACACCGCGCCGTAGGAACGGAGCGCGGCATCGTAGTCGCCCCGCTGGAAGGCCGCGTTTCCCTGCTGGAACTCGGCCGCCGCCTGATCCCGCGAGACCCGGGCGGCTCGAGCGGAACCGGCCGCGGCCAGGGAGCCTCCCAGAACGAGGGCAGCCAGCAGCAACGCCGAAGTCGCCCCGGCTGAGGCTCGCGGAGCGGAGCGCTTCCGTTCCAGAACCTCCGGAAGCCTCCGGGCGCGTTCGAGCGTGGCCCGGAAGTCCTCGACCGTCTGCGCGGCGGGCGCGAACCGGGCGAAATCACAGCGATCGAGAATGGCCCGGACCTCGGCGACGACCTTTTCTCCGATTCCTTCCCGGGCCAGCAGCTCGCCCAGCTCATCCCGCGTCTTGCCGCGGGCCGCGATCCGGTACCGGTCCGTGAAGTAACGCTCGAGCAGCTCATCCAGGCGGGCATAGCCCTCGGCCGGGGACGCATTCGAGCGGGCCGAGAGAGCTTCGAACTCTCGCTTGAGCCGCGCGCCGGCGCCCCGGCTCAGGATCAGACCCCAGTTCGCTTCCATGCGTTCCCGGCGCGAGCGCAGCGCCAGAGCCGCGCCCAGAAGAAGAACCGGCAGCGCCTGTAGAATCCAGAATCCGCTCGTGCGCTGCAGCGGCGCCGCCACGGGCGAGAGCCGGACGTTCGACCGGATGGTCCTCAGGTCCTGGCCCACCCGCGCGACGTCTCCGCCTTCACCTCCCGCGCCAGCCACGGCCGGCCCCACCTGGAGCGTCAGAGCCTCCGATTCCAGATGCACGTAGCGGCGCTCGCGCGGATTGAACACGGACAGGCCGACCGGCGGGATTTCCAGACGGCCGGTGTTCTCCGGCACCAGCACGATCTTGAAGGTCTTGGTGCCGCTGAGCGCGTCTCCCTGCTTGTCCGTCTTGACTTCGCTTCCCGAGGGATAGCTGCGCACTCCCGGAAGATCCGGCAGCTTCGGATCGGACACGGTGGACACGTTGCCCGTGCCGGTGACGGTGAGCAGCAGCGTGATCGGGCTGTTCTGCGACGCGGTCGGTTTCTCCAGGGAGGCGGCCAGTCGGTAGTCTCCCACGCCTCCGCTGAAGTCCGACGGTTTGGGCTCGGGCAGGGGATCAACCTTGAGGTCGACCGGGCGGCTCTGCAACCGCACGGTCTTCTCGGAGAAGAAGCCTCCGAAGATGCTGAACGGATCGCGCGAGCGGCCCGAGTCCCGCACGACGCAATCCAGGGATCCCGGACCGATCTCGAGCCGGCCGCTCTGCGTCGGGAAGAGCGCGTACACGAGCTCGGTCACCTGGTAGGAAACTCCGTGGATCGTGCGGGTATAGCTGCGCTGCGGCGGAAGGTCCTCGCGCCAGAAGCCCTCGGTCGACGGCGGGTTGTACTGCGGCGACTGCAGCAGCGGAACTCCTTCCCGCTGATAGAACTGGAAGCGAAGAGTGACCTGTTCGCCGACGTAGACGTGATCCCGATCGGCCTCGGCGTGGACCATCAGGTTGCTGCCTTCGGAAGCCTCGCCGGAGAGCGTTGGATCCCACCCGCCGCCGGAAGGAGGCGCGGACGGCTGGCTGCGGGTTCCGCGGGGCATGGCGGGCGCGGTTCCGCCTCCACCGCCTCCTCCTCCGCCGCCGTAGCCGCCATTTCCGCCTCCCACCGAAAGCGTGACGGCGCCGCTCCGATAGGCAGTGCCTCCCTGCCGGACCTCCACCGGCCCGATCGTGAACTGCCCGCCCCGCATCGGCGTCACGATGAACTGGTAGCTGATCGACCGGCTCATGTGCCCGTTCACGATCGAGATGCTTGTCGAGGTCCCGGCGTCCTGGATCTGCAGTCCGTCCACGCTCGGGAACTGCGGACCCTGATCGAGGTTGGTCGCCCCGTCGACCGAAACCGTCAGCGTCGCCTGCTCCCCCACCTGAACGGATTCCGGATCGAGGCTGGCTTCGACGCGGATGTCCGCGCGCGCGCGGAGCGGCGCCAGCGCAAGCAGAAGAACCGCCAGCCCGGAAAGAATCATGAACGCCGGGAACGCCCTGGATCGAGGCGCGGTTCGCGGGCAGTGGCTCGAGAGCAAGATCCACTGCGGGCCCGGGCGCAAGCTCGGACGCGAGATCCAACGCCCACCCCGGCGCACGCCGGAGTGCCGGCCGGATCCAATCCCTTCGGTGTGCTCGGACCGCTCGTCAACCGGAACCGATCTCATCCTTCCCGCCTCATTCTCACCAGTCCTTGTCCACATTGACGGGATGGCTGCGCGCCTTGAGCCGTTCGGCCTGCAGGAGCTGCTCCTGTTGCGCCAGGCCGTCCAGGATCTGCCTGGCCTGTTCGGGAGAGATCTTGAGCGGCTCCCCCTGGCGGGCGGCATCCTGCTCCTTCTGATCCTGGCCCTGCGATTGCTGGGCCTGCTGTTGCTGCTGGTCCTGCTGCTGTTGTTGTTGCTGCTGGTTCTGCTGCTGCTGTGGCTGGTCCTGCTTCTGCTGATTCTGTTGTTGGTTCTGGCTCTGATCCTGGTTTTTCTGGTCCTGGTTTTTCTGATCCTGATTCTTCTGGTTCTGGTCCTGCTTCTGGTTCTTTTGATCCTGGTTCTTCTGGTTCTGTTGATTCTGCTGTTTCCTGGAAGAGTCGGGCGGCTGTTGCTGTTGGAGAGCCTTGACCAGCTCGAGGTTGTACTTGGCGTCCTTGTCCTGGGGCTGGATCCGCAGCGCCATCTCGTACGCGTCGCGGGCTCCGGCGAAATCCCGGGCTCGCGCCCGGGTGTTCCCCAGGTTGTAGAATGCCGCCTCGCGCAACTTCGGATCGGGGCTGCGCAAAGCCTGCTGCAGCGCCTGCTCCGCCGGTTGCATCTCGCCGGTCTGGTGGAGCGCCGTACCCAGATCATACGAACCGCGAGGATCGGCCGGGTGCTCCCTTGTATAAGCCTCGTAGGCGTCCCGGGCCTCTTGATAATGGCCCTTCCGGTACTCGCTGCCGCCGCGATCGCCCGCCCGCGCGGTGGAGACCAGCGCCGCGGTCAGGAGAGCCGGCAGCAACACCGCCACCGCGCTCCGCGCGACGCGGGCCGCCGTGCGCTCGCCGCTCCGCGCGTCTTTCGTGCCTGCTTCGCCGCCGCCATCCGACGCCTTCACTGCGCCCGCTCCCCCGCTCCGACCGGCCCGGCGCCGCCGGCGCTCGCCCAGGATCGATTCCACCGCCAAAAGGACGAAGGCCGCGCCCGCGAAATAGCCGTAGCGGTCCTCATACTGGGTGGCGAGACCGCCCTTCTGATCCTTCTGATCCAGGCCCGAGATCTCGCTGTAAAGCCGATCAATCGCCAGATCGCCGGCCGCGCCGTCGAAGTAGCTTCCGCCCGTCTCCTCGCTGATCCGGCGCAGCGAAGTGGGATCGAGTCGGGTCATGATCACGTTCCCCTCGCGATCGCGCTTGTAATCATGGACGTTCCCCGAGGCGTCGCGCTCGGGAATCGGCTCTCCCTTGGAGGTCCCGATCCCGATGGCGTAGATCCGGACTCCCTGCTCCTTGGCTTCCTTGACCGCCTGATCGACGTTGCCTTCGTGGTCCTCGCCGTCCGTGATCAGGACCAGGGCTTTGAACTTCCGTTCCTTGGGATCGAAACCCTTGGTCGCGGTCCGGATCGCCTCGGCGATCGCCGTCCCCGGCACGGGAATCAGATCGGTGTTCAGGTACCGGAGAAACATCCTGGCCGCCGCGTAGTCGAGAGTCAACGGGCATTGCACGAACGCCTCCCCCGCGAAGGCGACGAGCCCGATCCGATCCCCCCGCAGATGGGAGATCAGGGTTTCAATCTCCTGCCGCGCGCGGGTGATCCGGTCGGGCGGGAGGTCCTCGGCCTCCATGCTCTTCGAGCAGTCGAGGGCGACCATGACGTCGACTCCCTTGCGCTGCACCGAGAGGATCCTGCTCCCGAGCTGCGGCCGGGCCGCCATCAGCACGAGGAAGAACACCGCCAGGACCACGAGCCCGCCCTTCCACCAGGGCGCGAAGCGATTCCGTTCCGGAAAGAGGCGGTGCCACAGGCCGGGATGACACCAGCGCGCCAGATCGCGCTCGCGGCGGCGGAGCGCCCAGATCAGGAATCCGGCCAGCGCGGGTGCCGCCAGCAGCAGCCAGAGCCAGTGAGCTTCGCCGAATCTCATGACCGGGATGTCTCCTTCATTCGGGCGTACGGCGGCATCGCGGCCGGCGCCGGTCCTCGGACGCCCTGCAACGTCACGGCCGGCCCCAACCCGACTTCACTCTGCAGGGCCACCGACGGCCCGGTTCCCCGCGCGTTCACGGCAGCCTCCGCAGAACCGTCGCGCCCAGGATCGTCTCGATCAAGAGGAGCAGCAGCACCGGAAACGCGAGATAGGATCCCACCTCCGAGTAGTTCACCCATTCCCGGGTCTCCACCTTGCTTTTCTCCATCTGGTCGATCTGCCGGAAGACCGCGCTCAAGGCGCCGGCATCGGTCGCGCGGAAGTACTGGCCCCCCGTGATTTGCGCGATCCGCGTCAGCGTGGCGTCGTCCACGTCCGCGGGCAGGCTGATATAGCGCTTACCGAAAACGGGATCTTCGACCGGATAGGGGGCGTCCCCGGTCGTGCCCACGCCGATCGCGTAGATGCGGACGCCGAGGGAATGGGCCAGCTCGGCCGCGGTGATCGGATCGATGGTGCCGGCGTTGTTCCGCCCGTCGGTGAGCAGCACGATGACGCGGCTGCTTCCCGGCGCGTCCTTCAGACGGTTCACGCCGTTGGCGATGGCCATGCCGATGGCGGTTCCGTCCTTGATGTCGCCGTAGTCGACGTCGCCGATGAACTTGCGGAGGACGTCATAGTCGGTGGTCAGCGGGCACTGGGTGTAGCTGTTCGAGGCGAAAACGACGAGACCGATCCGGTCGGCCTTGCGCCCGTCGACGAATCGGGTGGCCTCTTGCTTGGCGACGTAGAGGCGGTTGTGGGGTTGAAGGTCCTCCGCGCGCATGCTTCCCGAGATGTCGAGCGCGAGAACGATGTTGATCCCCTCGCTCGTGACCTCGACTTCTCGCTGCCCGAAACGCGGGCGCGCCAGGGCGACCACGAGGAGAAGAAGGCCCACGGTCCGCATCCACGGAAGCACGCTGCGCCACTGCGCGCGGCGGCCGGCCGGAGTGCGAAGGAGCGCCAGGTCCGAGTACCCGGCCGCCGGGACGAGAGCCCGGCGCTTCCGCCAGCGCAGAAACAAGAGCAGCCCAGGCACGACCAGGAGAATCAGGAGGTAGGGCTCGGCGAAGCTCATGAGCGCCTCTCCCCGTCCCGTTCGTTCCGTGCTTCCGCGACGCCGCCGGAGGAATTCGCGCCATCGGCCCCATCGGCGCCATTCCCGGTCTCGGACATGAGAATGCGCTCGGCCGGCACCGCGTGAATGGCCGGAGCGGATGTGGAGCCTCCCGGCGCTGATCCAGGGGCGGCCGCAGCCGGCGGCGCTGGAGCACCCGGCGCTGATCCAGGGGCGGCCGCAGCAGGCGGCGCAGGAGCGCCCGGCGCCGATCCAGGGGCAGCCGGCATCAAGCCCGGGATGGTCGTAGCCCGCGCGGATCCAGGAGCCGCCGAGGCGCCCGAAGCGGATCCAGAGGCTGCCCCAGCACCCGCCGCCGATCCGGTGCTCGCCACCGCCGCCATGCGCGCCTGGCGTTCGGCTTCCTCGATGGCCGCGGTCGTCTCCTTGACCCACGCGTGCGCCTGCTCGGCATAGCTGCGCGCCTGCACCAGCAGGCGATCCATCTTCGCGAACTTGACCAGATCCCCCTCGAGGAGCCAGGCGTCCAGCCCGCGGCGTTCCAGCTCGCCCAGAGCGGGCACGCGCTCGGCCGCGGCCAACACCTCGGTTCGCGTCTCCTCCACCGCGGGGAACCCGAACCGATCCTCGAGATACCGCCGGAAGAGGAGCGACAGCTCGGCGTAGAACTCCTTGACCAGTCCCCGCTCGGGCAGCTCCTTCTTGTACAGGGCTTGCAGACCGCGCTCGAAGGCGACCTCCGGCGGAAGAGGCGGAGGAGCGGGCGGAGCCAGGATCGACACGCGCCGCCGCAGGCGATCACGATTCCGCCAGAGGGCATAAGCCGCCGCCAGCGCCAGAACGGCCAGGCCGGCCCAGAGCCACCAGCGCGGCCGCTCGAGCGGAACCACGTTCTTGATTCCATGGAGGCTCTTCAGATCGGCCTGCCCCTTGAGCAGGCTCCGCACCTGGACCGTTTGCGGTCGCGACAGGGCCTGCAGCGTCTCTCCCGGAGCGCGCACCCAGAGCAGCGCCAGCTCGGGAAACCGGCACTCGCCGGTGCGGAAGAGCGTGAGGCTTCCGGTCTGGCGCACCGTGACCCGCCCGTCCTTGACCGAAGCCGCCGGCGCCTGCGCCGACAAGACGGAGAAAGGCCCGATGCTGTCCGCCAGGACCGGCAGCTCCAGCTTGGCGCCCTCCGGCCCGCTCGCTTCGAGGGTCAAGGTGATCGGATCCCCCACCGTGATCGAGTCGGGAGAGATCACCGCGCGAAAGGACAGGTCCGTCGACGGCGTCCTTGCCGCCAACGCGGCGCCGGCGATGAGGACCAGGACGCCGGCAAGCATCGCGCCGGCCAGACTGTATCGGACCTCTCGCAGACCCGTCTTTCGGCCCGCGCCGAGCTGGACCGCTCTTCCATCCCGTAAGAGCCTCATCTCCCTTGCGCCCTCCGGCTCGCGCGCCGCCGGAAATACCGGAAGAGCGGCTCGATGTAGTCGCCGTCCATGGGAAGGAAGATCGGCGTGATGCCGGCGAGCCGGAACCGATCGGGAAGGTCGACCCGGGCCAGCCTTCCCCAGGAAGCGGCTTGAGCGGCTCGCACTCTGGGATCGGAGGTGTCGATCAAGCGCCGGGCTCCGGTCTCGAGGTCGTCCAGCTCGACCAGTCCGACATCGGGCAGCTCCCGCTCGGCATCGTCCCACAACACGAGCGGCACGACCTCGTGCCTCCGCGCCACCACCGCCAGGGCCGACTCATATCCCTGGTCGAGAAAGTCCGAGACCACGAAGAGGATGCTCCGCCGCTTGAGGACGCGGCTCACCGTTTCGCAGGCCGCAGCGATGGACGTGCCGGCCCGCTCGGGAGACACCGACAGCACTTCCCGGACGACGCGAAGGGCGTGGCGCCTTCCCTTTCTCGGCGGAATCCACCTGCCCGCCTTCTCCGCGAAGAGCAGGCATCCGACCTTGTCGTCGTTGGACACAGCGGAGAACGCCAGAACCGCGACCAGTTCGGCCGCGATCTCGGCGCGGGTCTTCCCGCGCGAACCGAACCGGGTCGAGCCGGAGCGATCGACCAGGAAGACGACGGTCAGCTCACGCTCCTCCTGGTAGATTCTCACGTAGGGATGCTGCATCCGGGCGCTTACGTTGCGATCGATGAGGCGGACGTCGTCCCCGGGCACGTACTCGCGCACCTCGGAGAACTCGATCCCCTGTCCTTTGAAGACCGAGTGGTACTCGCCCCCGAAGAACTCCTGCACCAGCCGCCGGCTGCGGATCTCGACGCGCCGCACCCCGCGGAGCAGGCGAAGCGCCTCGTCCTCCTCTTCGGCGGCGGCGCGGCGGCGATCCTGCTCTTCGAGCCAGGAGCGCGGGGTCGCGCGTTTCCAGAAAGGCAGCGCCATCCGACCAGCTCCGATCAGGGAACGGCCACGCGCTCGAGGATCTCCCGCGCGAGGTCTTCCGAGGTGACCTCCTTGGCCTCGGCCTCGTAGGTCAGGATGATCCGATGGCGAAGGACGTCGGGAGCGAGCGCCTTCACGTCCTCGGGCGTGACGTAGGCCCGGCCTTGCAGGAAGGCGTGGGCCTTGGCGCCGACGGTCAGGAAGAGACCGGCGCGCGGCGAAGCGCCGTAGGCGATCAGGTCGGCCATCTTGAGCCCGTAGTCCGCCGGACGCCGGGTCGCCGCCACCAGGTCGAGGATGTACTCGCGGATCTTCTCGTCCACGTAGATCATGCGCACGGCCTCGCGCGCCTGCTTGATCCGAGCGGGATCGGCCACCGCCCGCACCGGCGGCAGGGCCGCGCCGGTCATCCGCTCGAGGATGACCCGCTCCTCGTCCTTCGTGGGATAGTCCACCTTGACCTTGAGCATGAACCGGTCGACCTGCGCCTCGGGCAGCGGATAGGTTCCTTCCTGCTCGATCGGATTCTGGGTGGCGAGAACGAGGAAGGGATTCGGGAGCGGATAGCTCTGCGTGCCGATCGTGACCTGACGCTCCTGCATCGCCTCGAGCAGCGCGCTCTGGACCTTGGCCGGAGCCCGGTTGATCTCGTCCGCCAGGATCAGGCTGGCGAAGATCGGGCCCTTCCGCGTCTCGAAGTCGCTGGTGCGCGGATTGAAGACAAGGGTGCCGGTCAGGTCGGCCGGCAGGAGGTCGGGGGTGAACTGAACCCGGGCGAACGGGACGTCCAGCGTCATGGCCAGCGTCTTGACCGCCAACGTCTTGGCCAGGCCCGGAACGCCTTCCAGCAGCAGGTGGCCGTCCGCCAGCAGGCCGACCAGGAGGCGGGTGCAGAGCCCCTTCTGTCCGACGATCACCTTGCCGACTTCCGTCAAGACATCCTGGGCGAAAGCCGCCTCGCTCTCGACCAGTCCCTGTATCTGACGGATATCCGGATGCATTCCGCGTCCCCCTTTCTGTGCTATCAGCAGCCAATCATACGCGAAACGGACCTTCCCGCGGCGGCCCGAAGCCAATGGACCCGGCGGATCAACCCCGGAATCCCGGCTCGGGTTCCGCGCCTCGCGCGGCCGGTCAACCCGCATCATTCATGATCGCCCGTCGCGAGGCACCGGAGATGCCCGGAAGGCACGGGCGCGCGCAGCCCGAACGACGCTGGCATACTCCCTGCAGTATGTCGAGGAGTGAGGGCAAGCGCAACGCAGTCATGGCGGGCAGATCCGCTGCCGCAGCAGGGGGTTCATGAATGATGCGGGTTAACTCCCTATCATCGCACGAACCTGCGGATCCACCGTTCCCCCGCAATCCTGGGCGGCCTTGAGCTCACGGCGGGCGTCCGCCAGCCGCCCCTCATAGTAGTAGGTGAGAGCCAGATTCGTATGAACGATCGGGTCCTTGGGCGTCGCCTGGGCCACCACCTCCAAATGCGATTGCGCTTCGGGGAAACGGCCGTCACTCAGGCAGATGAGGCCGAGACGGTAGTTGGCTTCGGCATCCGTCGGACGGAGAGCCAGCGCTTCCCGGAACTCGACCTCGGCCAGGTCGCGGCGGCTCGCGGAGACGAAGTCGGTGCCGCGCTGCACATGGACCAGGAACTCGAACTCGCGGAACTTCGTCAGCGTGCCGGCCGGCCGCGCCGCGACGTTGACCGAGAAGACGAGGAAAAGGAGCGCCAGGATCGCGACCGGCCGCCAGGTCCGGCGGAAGCCCTGTTCCCGGATCCGGACGGCGAGCGACACGGCCGCCGACGTCGCGAACAGGATGGCGACCGGGACGACCGGAAGCCGGTGGCGGGAAGAAACGAAGAAGGCGACGACCGTCACCATGTAGAGGGCGACGAACGCCACCAGCGGCAGGCGGCGGCGGAAGGCCTCCCGATCCATCGCGATGCCGAGCAGGGCCAGCGGCATGATCAGGGCCCCGGGCAGGTAGATCGGGCCCAGCGGAAGCATGAGCGCCGAGAGCAGCCAGGAGTACCGGCGGAAGGAATAGAAGTCCTCGTTGTTCGTGATCTCGCATCCTTCCCAGAAGTAGTACACCTTCTTGATGTACAGCTTGATCGCGTCCAGCGGATGCCGGGCCATCCAGGTCAGGCCCTTTCCGACCCAGTAGGCCGAGACCTCCGAAGGCTTGAGGTGCCGGCCGAGCGCCTTCTCCGCCCCGATCACCGAAACGGCGATCATGTTGTCCTTCCCCTGCCATTCCGGGGTGATCTCGATCCCTTCCGGCACGACCACGATCTTGCCGTCGGCCTTCTCGTTGTTCCCGGTCCAGAAGTTGATGCCTCCGTGCGAGGCGATCGGGACGAAATCGCCGCCGACCGCAAAGTTCCGTAGGGACAGGAGGCCGAGCACGACTCCGGCCGCTCCAAGGCCGGCGACCGCCGCCTTCCAGCGCGGCAGGCGCGGCCGGCTCGAAGGACGTGGCCGCGGCGCTGCCGGCGCTTTTGCCGGCGCCGAGGGCGACGTTCCCGCGGACGGCGTCCCCGGCCGCGTGGGCTGGATTGCCGGCGCCGAAGGCGCCGTTCGCGACGGATCCGGTTCGGCCGGGATCGGAACCGTCGAGTCGCCGCGGGGAAGCCGCCAGAGCGCCGCCAGGGCCAGCACCGGAATCACGGCCAGGCCCGTCGGCCGCGTGATCGCCGCCAGGCCCCCCAGCAACCCGGCCCAGATCCAGGAGCCGACCGTCTCCTCCGAGCGGGCGCGCAGACAGAGCAGAAGCCAGATCAGAATCAGGAGGTCGAAGAGGGTCTCGATCAGGACCTCGCCGCCCCAGTAGATCAGGGCGCCGTGCACCGCGGCCACCACGCCCGCGATCAGTCCGATCTTCGGATTCATGGCCTTCCGGCCGATGGCCGCGATGAGAACGCAGGTGGCGGCGCCGATGACGGCGTTGGCCAGTTCCACCGCCCAGTAGCTCAGGCCGAAGAAAATCCCCAGGAAAGCCAGGAAGTAGGGATAGCCGGGCGCCCGCACAAAAACCTCGGAGCCGATGATGTCCCCATGGAGAATGCGGGTCGCCCAGTCCAGGTAGTAGCGGGCGTCCAGATAGGGATAGTCCCAGAACGGGCTCTTCCGGGAAATCTCAAGCAGGTAGATCACGCGCACGCCCAATGCGGCCAGAAAGAGCACGGCGAGCGAGGCAGCCCATCGCGTCATGAAGGGCGCGAGCCAGCGGCGCAGGCGTTCGTCCGACCCTCCGGACGGTCGCGATCGAGCGGATGTCGCCGGCCGCGAACGCGCGGGTGGCGCGGCCTGCGGGGCGGGCTTGATCAACCCGGCGGCCAGCCCATCGCCCGGCCTCCAAGAAGGTGGAAATGGAGGTGGAACACGCTCTGGCCGGCGGGCGCCAGGCAGTTGACCACGACGCGGTAGCCGAGTGACGCGATTCCCAGGTCCTCCGCGAGCTTCGGGATGCGGCCCCAGATTCGGCCCAGCAGCGCCGCGTCCTCCGGCTTGAGGTCGTTCAAGGTCGGAATGTGCCGGTGCGGAATGATGAGCAGGTGCACCGGCGCCTGCGGACTCACGTCATGAAAGGCGAGCAGGTCGTCATCCCGCGCCGCCACCCGCGCAGGAATCTCCCCCTGGTCGATCCGGCAGAAGATGCAATCGCCCACTTGATCTCCTCCCTCTTCTCCGCCGCCGGATCCCGGAGGCAGGGGCTCCCGCGCCCGAACGGTCAGCCCAGCTCCGGGTAGAGCGGGAAGGCCCGCGTCAGGTCCGCCACGTTGCCGCGGACACGCCCGGCCACGGCCTCGTCCCCGCCGGAATCGAGAACGTCGGCGATCCAGCCGGCGATCTTCTCCATCTCCGGCTCCTTCATGCCCCTGGTGGTCAAAGCAGGAGATCCGATACGGACTCCGCTCGTGACGAAGGGGGTCTGCTGGTCGAAAGGCACGGTGTTCTTGTTCAGCGTGATGCCGGCGGCTTCGCACCAGGCCTGCGCCTTCTTGCCCGTGATGCTCTGACGCGAAAGATCCAGCAGGAAGAGATGGGTGTCGGTTCCGCCCGAAACCACCTGGTAGCCACGCGCCATCAGGACCGCGGCCAGGCGCTTGGCGTTGGCCACGACCTGCCGCTGATAGGCGCGGAACTCCTCGGTCATCGCGAGGTGGAAGCAGACGGCCTTGGCCGCGATGATGTGCATCAGGGGTCCGCCCTGCATTCCCGGAAAGACGGTCTTGTCGATGGCCTGGGCGTGCTCGGGATCCGCGAGGATCAGCCCGGAGCGCGGGCCGCGCAGGGTCTTGTGCGTCGTTGAGGTGACGATCTGGGCGTGCCCGATCGGGGTCGGATGGATCCCGGCGGCGACGAGCCCGGCGATGTGGGCCATGTCGACCATGAGAATGGCGCCGACCTCGTCCGCAATGGCGCGGAAACGAGGGAAGTCGAGCGTGCGGGCGTAGGCGCTGGCCCCGGCGACGATCATCTTGGGCCGGTGCTCGCGCGCCAGCGCGGCCAGCGCGTCGTAGTCGATCTGTTGGGTCTCCGGAGAGACGCCATACGGAACGACCTTGAAGAAGCGCCCGGAGAAGTTCACCGCCAGTCCGTGGGTCAGGTGTCCTCCGTGCTGGAGGTTCATTCCCAGGATGGTGTCCCCCGGATCGAGGACCGAGAAATAGGCCGCCAGGTTCGCCTGGCTGCCGCTGTGCGGCTGCACGTTGGCGT
This sequence comes from Candidatus Eiseniibacteriota bacterium, assembly GCA_963833505.1. Lineage (GTDB taxonomy): Bacteria > Eisenbacteria > RBG-16-71-46 > CAIMUX01 > CAIMUX01 > CAWHYG01. The sequence continues at coordinate 1,046,966 of CAWHYG010000007.1, forward strand.
GCGGCGCGCCGAAGAGCTGTTTCGCCCGCTCGATGGCCAGCCTCTCGACCTGATCGACGAACTCGCATCCGCCGTAGTAGCGCTTCCCGGGATAGCCCTCGGCATACTTGTTGGTCATGACCGAGCCGGCCGCTTCGAGCACGGCCGGGTGCGTGAAGTTCTCCGAGGCGATCATCTCGAGGGTGTCCCGCTGCCGCGAGAGCTCTCCGCGAATCGTCGCCGCCACCTCCGGGTCTGCCGAATCCAGGAATCGCATTGGGTCTGCTCCTTCCGGGCGCCGCCCGCCGTCCTCGCCCCGCATCCTGCCCGGCCCGACCGCTCGCCCGCCCTCGGCCGCCGGTTCCAACCAAACGCGCGACTCTTGGGATCGCGAAGCGCAATCCGATCGCCGCGCTCACCTCGACTGCGCCGCGTTCGCGGCAACAGGCGAATCCTTGAACCTCTCTACCCTTCCGGCCGGCGCCCCGCGGCTTCTTCGATCCCCGTCAGGATCTTGGGAAGGGCCGTGCGGATCAGATCGTCCAGCTCGCTGAACGTCTGTTCGTAAGCCGCCTGGTCCGCGCCGAAGGGATCCTCAACGCCGGCCGGATCGCCGCCTTCGGGATCGGCGAACGTGGTCAGGACCCACGCCTTGCCTTCCGCCGAGGGCTCCTTCGCCAGCACGTCCTCGAGGTGCGCCGGTTCCATCGCCAGAATGAGGTCGGCCTCCCGCACCAGCGACGGCGTCAGGGCGCACGATCGATGATCGTCCAGCCGGATCCCGTGCCGGGCTCCCACCGCCACCGTGTTCTCGCTGGAGGGAGATCCCGGGCTCGCCCAGGTTCCGGCCGAGCGCACTTCCGCCTTGTCTCCCAGCCCATGCCGGACCAGAAGGGACCTCAGGATCCCCTCGGCCAGCGGACTCCGGCACACGTTGCCGGTGCAAACGAAGAGAATGCGGTACACGGTGCTCCTTGGTGAAGAGCCTTAACTGTTGAAGCGTATGGTCGCTCCGGGGGCTCGTCAAGGGGCGGGGATTCTTGCGGGCTGGCCTCGTCGAGGGCAGGGGTTCCGGCGGGGCCCCAGGCTCGTCGAGGGATGGGGGTCCGCGCGGGGTCTTCAGGCTCGTCAAACGACGGGGGTCCGTGCGGGGCCTTCAGGCTCAGGCCGCGGTCGCGCGTTCCGTGATGGCGTCGCGGTAGGGCGCGGCCGAGGAGCGGAGGTTACGCCGCTTCGCCGTCACGGTGATTCGGGCGCCGCGGAGCGCGGGTCACAAACTGCTTTCCAGAATCCGCTTGCTCCTGACGGAGTCGTTGACCGAGCTTCTCGAGGTCGTAGTCGGCCGCGGCGAAGATGGCCTCGCGGGCCTTCCGCACTTCGGACACGATCGGATCATCCCAGGGTCTTGCGGTGTCATCTTCAGGAGCCATCCGATTGACCTCCGATCAATTCCTCAGGAGTGCATAGAATCGGCGGCGCGTAACCACGCGCGACGCACGCGCGATCGATTCGTTGACGAAGCTCCGCGTTGGCAATATGCGCGCAGTTCCACGTAAGCAGATAATCGATCCCGTGACGAGTGGCGATGGCGATGTGGAAGGCATCGGTCGCCGCTCGGGGCGGCAGCGGAATCGACGTGGCCAGGTAGCGCGCCAAATCCGTCACCTCAGGCCCGACGTCGAGCAGCTGGACTTCGCGCATCAAGGCGAGCCGCCTTGCAGCCGCGTCGGCATCCCCAGCCATGCACTCGTCGATCACAAGCTGCGAAGCGAAGAGCCCGAAACTCGAGCGTCGAGTCCGCCACCAGAGATGTGTGATCTGCTGGTGGGCGGCGGTCAACTCCATAGCCCTCGTCGCTCTATCAAGCAGTTCCGGAACATCGAGCAATCCGGGCTCGTCCTCCGCCGTTACGTCCGTCGTCCCGACAGCCGCCGGCCCTGTCTGACCCAACAACCGCTGAACGGCCCTACTGAGGTGCGCATTTGCGAGTGCCGCGAACCTGTCGGTTTCCGTGAACGACCAGAAAAGGCATCCACGAGCTTTGAGAGACTCTACGAAGGCTTGGCGCTTGGAGAATTGCTCAGCGTCAATTGCCGCCATCGGCAACGGCGCATCCTTTATGTAGAACATCAGCTGCAGCTCCTCGTCTCCGGCCTCCTTTCGAGAAAGCGCTCGGGAGAACTCCTCGTCGGTACCAGATCCGGTGCGACCGGTCTCTGTTCCGAAGCGTGCCCACATTATTCCAATGAAGATCTCGAAGTCATTCGGAAGCTGTTGGTTCAACACGTCCTGCGCATCTTCGCCGATCCCCGGAAATGCATGCGTCTCCCACATGACGAGTTCGAGACGAACAGATAATCCTGGTCCCCACGTGGCGTTCCACTCACGAACAACATCCTCGAGGGCCTCTCGTTCATCCCGAACATCGAACGGCGACGAGACGAATACCTGGATTGTACGAGCGTCGGCCATTTCATGTTCTCCGTGGCACAAAGGCCAACGTCGCGGTTCAAGTGCGGCGACCGCGCACGTGGCGAATTCCCTTGCCAGTTCCGCCTATCCCGCCGCGTTCTCGTCCCTGCGTCGGCCCAGCCGTGTGCGTCGGCGGAACGTAAGGGCCCAGCCTCGGAGGCCCGACCTGCGTTAGCCTGCGAACGGAGAGGAGATGGACAACAGGTGCCGCTCAGATATGGGCCCACCTGGGGCCGTGAGATTTCAAACGCGGACCCGAGCCGCCAATATGGTCGGATCATGCCCCTCCTCCGCCTCACCGGGACGCAAGGGACGTCGCACGGTTCCGAATCGCGCCAAGGTTAGCACCGGGCGGACACCTGCACAAGCGAGCAGCTACGCCCCCTCAGAGATGTCTCTCCAGGAAGATCGCCTCGTCCGTCAGCCCGTGCCGTCGATAGAAGCGGAGTGCGTCGTGGTTGCTGGCGAGCACGGTGACGGAAACCTCGGCGCAGCCGATCGCCCGCATTCGCTCCATGAGGTCCGTGAGAAGCGCGCCGCCAATCCCGCTGCTGCGATCGCCGGGCGCCACCGCCAGCTCCTCGATCACGCAGGAGGGACCAGCATGATAGAGGTTCGGCCGGATGGAGTAGCTGAGAACGCCGGCCACCCGCCCGTCCAGTTCGGCCACGAGCGCGGCGCATTCGGGATGGTCCAGGAAGACGCGCACCGCCTCGGCATCGACCGGGCTTGATTCGCCGACGCTGGCGGCGAGTTCACGGATCCGTTCAGCGATCGCGGGCGCGTCTTCGCGACCTGCCGTGCGGATGTTCAAGACGCTCCTCAAGGTGCCCGGCCGGTCCGCGGCGCCACCCCGATCGGGCGGCGCCGGGACGCAGCCAAGGTCAATTCAGGATCATGAGGCGGAGCACACGCGGATCGCTCCGGGAGTCGGAGCGGCAATAGTAGACCCCCGATCCGAGACGGCGGCCCTGGTCATCCCGTCCGTCCCAGGTCTGGCTGATCAGGCCGGGACCTCCGGGCGGGAAGCTCTTCACCAGGCGGCCCGCCACGTCGGCAATCTGCATGCGCATCGAGTTGCCCTGCGGGACCCACCAGACGATCCGGGTCTGGTTCCGGAAGGGATTGGGCTCGGCCAGCGCGAGGCCGTGGGAGACGGGAGCGCCGCCCACAGCCGAGCCCATTTCGAGGTCGAAGCTGTCGATGATCGATCCATCCAGGGCCACCGCCTCGAAGTGGAGGGAGCTGCCGGAGATCGTGATCCGGGAATAGTGGTAGGCCTCGTCGGTGGCGACGATATCCGGATAGGTGGGAACCGGAACGTACAGGGGCGCGCCGCCGCCGCCGAGCGTCAGGTGGGTGACTCCGCTCACAATGGCGCGCGCGTAGTAGTGGTTGTGGCCGGCAAAGACGATGGACACGCCGTATTGCAGACAAAGCGGCTGGATGTACGTCTGGACCAGGGAGTTGTCTTCATGGCCCCCGCCGGCGGACCAGCCCGGCTCGTGCAGGCAGATGAACTTCCAGGTCTTGGTGGAGTTCGCCAGATCCTGCGCGATCCAGGCGAGCTGCGGCGATCCCGCGCCGTAGCTGGTGTACTGGTCCACGATGACGAAGTGCGCGGGGCCGTAGTCGAACGACCAGTAGCGACCGCCGGCGAAGGGGAACGGGAAGTACTTGACGAAGAGAACGCCGGCGCCTTCGTGGTTCCCCATGAGGCACTGGAACGGCTCATTGGCCATCATGGTGCGGATGTTCGGATACGACGGAGAAAAGAGCTCGCTGGTCCAGTTGGTCTCGTTGTCGCCGTCGGCGGTCAGGTCCCCGTCAATGATGTTGAGGGTCTGGAATGCCGGATCGGCCGTGTAGTTGTTGATGATGTCACCGCAGACCTGATTGTGGACGCTGGTGTTCGTGCGGGTGTCCCCGTAGACCACGAACTTGAGGTCGCTCGCATCCGCCGTAGGCGCGGTCCGGAAGCTCCCCCGATAGCTGACTCCCTGGGTGGTCTCCTTGAAGTAGTACTTCGTGGCTGGAGTCAGGCCGGTGATCAGATAGGAGTGCTGGTGATCAGTGCCGTACTCGGTGCTCACCTGCGTGCCCATGGTATAGGTCGTGTCGGGGCCCCATTGGATCGTCGATTGGGACGTGGCCGTGAGCTGCCACAGGATCTCCATCGCCGTGTTGTCGCCGGTATACATGACGTACGGCGTCTTCTTCATCAGGTCGGTCAACGCCGGGCCGCCCGGTCGCGCCGCCGCCGGAACCGCCGCCAAGGCCAGCAAGCTGGTCACGACGGCCACGGCCAACCCGCGACCAAGCCATGGAACGGACTTGTGCCACAGCGTGGAACCGAAGCATCCCGACCGGAGGCCGAACCGGTGATGCGCTGGCATGGTGGAACCTCCCCTTTGGTTCTTGGAATTTTCTTATGGCGGCACCGAAGCGGGCGCGCTCCAAGAGCGTGGCCCGCCTCCAGATCTCGTTTTTCCCCGCGGCCATAGTCTATCACGTTCCGCAATCGCTTGAAACCTGATGATCGCTTCCCGGCTCGCATCGGGCGTTTGAGTCCAACCCGTTGGCCTGGTCGGGCGCCGGGCGCCGGCCCGCGGCTGCTGCGGCGTGTCGGGTGTCCATGGCAACAGGCTGGGATGTTTATGAAATACAAACTCATCCTCAGTGACAATCCCGACTCTTCGCCCGCGCCGGAGGATCGAAGCTGGCCCCGTCATGGCCCCCTTCGACCTGACTCTTCACCCGTGCCGGAGTCTCCTTCAGTGCAGGTCCCGACTCCTCGTCCGTGTCGGAGTCTCCTTCAGTGAAAGTCCCGGCTCCTCGCCCGCACGGGAGTCTCATGCAGCTCCGGTACCCAGAGCGATTCCGCCACGAGATGGACGACGCCCGATTCGGCCTGGACCCTTCCGTTCACGCCGAGGAGCCGGGCGGTCTTCGCGGTCAACCGGTATCGCTGGAAGACATCCGGCCAGAGCACGAGGTTCACAAAGCCGGTTTCATCCTCGAGCGTCATGAAGACCGTGCCTTTGGCCGTGAACGGCTGTTGGCGGGAGATGACGAGACCGGCGTAGCGCGTGCGGCTTCCGTCGGGCATGGCGTTCAGGGTCCGGGCGTCGGGCAGTCCCTGGGAGGCCAGTTCCATTCGGAGCGGCGCGAGGGGATGCCCGCGGGGACTGTGCTCGGTCGCATCGTAGTCCCAGACGATATTCTCGAAGAGGGTCAGGGGCGCGAACGGCACCGGCGCCTCCTCCGCCGCGACCGGGAGTCGCGGCGCGCCCGGAGCATCCAGCCCCCGAATCTCCCAGAGCGCCGTCCTCCGGCCGGGGACCAGGCTCTCGAAAGCGCCCGCTTCGGCCAGCCGGACCAGGTCGTGTTTCTCGAGGCGCGCCCGTTCGGCGAAATCCGCCAGGGAACAAAACGGGCCGTTCCGCCGGACCTCTTCGATCCGTTCTCCCTCGCGGCGACCAAGGCCCTTCACGTAGCGGAGCCCGATGCGGACCGCTCCCCGCGGCGGGAGTCGCCCGCCGGGGCGTCGATCGGCGGGTCGAGCGCCTGGCGGAGAATTCGGACTCTCGACCCGGAAATCGCGTGGCGGAAGATGCCCGCCGTCGTTCGGGCGCCGATCCAAGCCCTCGATCCGGCAATCCCATCCGCTGGCATCGACGTCGACGGGCCGGATCGCAACGCCGTGCCGGCGGGCGTCGCTCACGATCGTGGCCGGCGCGTAGAAGCCCATGGGCTGCGCGTTCAGGAGCGAGCAGACAAACTCCTCGGGATAATGCCGGCGGAGCCAGGCGGTGGCGTAGGAGATCAGGGCGAAGCTGGCCGCGTGGCTCTCCGGAAATCCGTACTCGCCGAAGCCGCGGATCTGCTCGAAGACGCGGAGCGCGAACTCCTCGGGAATCCCCTTCTCGATCATGCGGGTGACCAGCCGTTCCCGGTGCCGCTCGATCCGGCCCGCCAGCCGCCATGCCGCCATGTCGCGGCGGAGCTGATCGGCCTCACCCGGCGTGTAGTCGGCGGCCACGACCGCCAGCTTCATCACCTGCTCCTGGAAGAGCGGCACGCCCAGCGTCTTCTCCAGGATCGGCTTGAGCGAGGGATGCGGATATTCGGGAGTCTCCTCGCCGTTCCGGCGCCGGAGAAACGGGTGGACCATCCCACCCGAGATCGGCCCCGGCCGGATGATCGCGACCTGGATGACGAGGTCGTAATAGGTGCGGGGCTTGAGCCGGGGCAGCATCGACATCTGGGCCCGGCTCTCGATCTGGAAGACGCCGACCGTGTCGGCCTGCTGGATCATGGCGAAGGTCTCGGGATCGTCGGGCGGAATCTCCGCCATCGACAGCGAAACGCCGTGGCGCTGCCGGATCAGGTCGAACGCGAGATGAAGCTGCCGGAGCGCGCCCAGCCCCAGCAGGTCGACCTTGAACAGGTCCAGGCTTTCGAGATCCTCCTTGTCCCACTGGATGACCGTCCGATCCGGCATGGTCGCGTTCTCGATCGGAACGAGATCCGAGACCGGCTCGTGGCCGAGCAGAAAGCCTCCCGGATGGATCGAAAGGTGCCGCGGAAATCCATACAGCTCCTGGGCCAGCGCGAGGAGGTGCCGGTGCATGGGATTTCCGGGATCGAAGCCGGCCTCGACCAACAGGTCGGCGCTGATGGTCCCGTAGATCGGCAGCAGCTTGGCCAGCCGGTCGATCTCGGTCTCAGCGAAGCCGAGCACCTTCCCCACCTCGCGGACGGCGGAGCGCGGCCGGTACCGGATGAAGTTCGCCACCATGGCGGCGTGGCTGCGGCCGTACTTCGCGTAGACGTGCTGGATGACCTCCTCGCGCCGCTCATGCTCGATGTCGAGGTCGATGTCGGGAGGCTCGGCCCGCTCGTGGGAGAGGAAGCGCTCGAAGAGAAGCCCCATCCGCACCGGATCGACCGCCGTGATCCCCAGGCAGTAGCAGACGGCCGAGTTCGCCGCCGAGCCTCGGCCCTGGCAGAGGATCCCCTCTTCCCGGCAGAAGCGGACGATCTCGCGCATCGTGAGGAAATACCCGTCATATTCCAGCTCGCGGATCAGCGCCAGCTCGCGGTCGAGCTGGGCCCGCACGTCGTCCGGGACGCCGCCCGGGTATCGTTCCCCCGCGCCGTCCAGGGTGAGCCGGCGAAGCCATTCGTGCGAGGTCGTCCCGTCCGGGAGCCGCTCGGAGGGGTAGCGGTAATGGATGTCCGCGAGACTGAAGCTGCAGCGCTCCGCGACCTCCAGCGTGCGCCGGCGGGATTCCGGATCGTCCTCGAAGAGCCGCGCGAAATCGAGCGCGGACTTGAGATCGTGCTCGGCGTTCGGCTTCGTGAGCCTCCCCGCCTGCGCCAGCGTCACGCCGTGGCGGACGCAGGTGAGCACGTCCTGCAGCGGCCGGCGGTGCGGCGTGTGATAGAGGACCTCGATCGTCGCCACCGTGGGAATGCCATAGCGGGCGGCGCGGGAGCGGATCCGCTCTTCTGAACGCGATTCCTCAGCCCGGCGATGGCGACAGATCAGGGCGTACAGCCGGCCCGGGAAGGCGTCGCAAAGACTGCGGGCGGCGAACACGGGATCGGCCTCCCCGGCCAGGAGGCTGCCGTCGCCGCCCCAGAGCGCGATGAGCCCTTCGGAGCGCGCGCAGATCTCATCCCACCGAACCGTGCTCTCCCCCTTCTCGGAGCGCAGGCGGCCGTCCGAAAGGAGGCGGCAGAGGTTGGCCCAGCCGCGGCGGTCCTCTGCCAGGAGGACCAGGCGCGAGCCGTCGTCGATCGTCACGGTGGAGCCCAGGATGAGCGGAATCCCCAGCTCCTTCGCCTTGACGTAGGCGCGCACGGCGCCGTAGACGCCGTCGCGGTCGGCCAGAGCCAGGCCCGGAAGCCCGAATCGCGCAGCCTGCTCCACCAGTTCCTCGGGGTGGCTGGCGCCCTCGAGGAAGGAGTAGTTGCTCCGGCACCAGAGCGGGTAATAGACGGTATCCATGGTGTGGTTCCGGATACGCGGCAGCTCCCGGACCCTTGTTAGCGCAAGTCGTTTCCCGGTTTCATGAGAGCGGGGATCTCCCGATCTACGGCCAGTATAGCAAACAATCGTTCGGGTTGGCATAGCCGAAACCAAACAGGACATCGGAATCGGAGAGGGCAATTGGGCGTCTCCCTTCGCTCGCTGCGCTCGCTTCGGGCCGGCCCTCCTCCGGGCTCGCGCTTCGCGCTCGGTCCGGCGCTGCGCGCCCGGACTTCGGACGCTGCGCGGTCCTCACCCTCCGTCCGTCCTGACGCACGCTCGCTTCGCTCGCTCGGACCCCACCACCCCAGACCCGGGACGCGAGCAACACCTGACATGCGTTCGTCGTCGGTGACCCTTCGGCGCGGCCTGTCTTCGCGTGAGCCCCTGCGAGCGACCGCCGCCCGCGATACGCGACCTCACCCTCCTCCTCTGGTATCCTGAGTTCCTGAAGATCGCAATGGGAGGTCGGAGATGTCCGCTAACTCGGAGTACCTCAAGCAGCTCGTCGAGACACCAATGGAGTCCCTAAACGTCGAGATCAAGGCTTGGATCGACCCAGCCTCCGCAGATGGCCAGGCGAAGATCGTGAAGACATGCCTTGCCCTTCGGAACGCTGACGGCGGTTTCATGCTGATCGGAATTGATGACGTCACCAGGCAGCCAACCGCCATGGGAGCGCCCAAAGACAGAAAATCTGCACGGATGCCCTCGGCTACGAGGACGGCCCGGTCTGGCACCAGTAAGCCACTGCCACCTGATCTAGGTCCTGGCAGAGGGTGCCCGAGCTGTCCCGGAGAACCGCCTTCTGGCGCTTGGCCCGCTTCCACGATCCGCCTATGATGAAGCCACCATGATCCGGGAACGCCCCATCGAAAGCGCGATCGCGAAAGATCCCGACGCGCTGATCCGAGCTCTGGCCGCCGTCTTTCAGAGCGAGCCCCGGATTCTCTGCGCCTTCTTGTTCGGATCGCGCGCCACCGGCGCCGCGACTCCGCTCAGCGACATCGATCTGGCCTATCGGTCGGCGCCCGCTCTCCGGATGGATGAGGAAGCCGACCTGCTGTACCGGCTCGGTTCCGCGGCGGGGACCTTCGAGATCGATCTGGTCGCGCTCGGCCGCCTGCCGCTCCACAGCAGGCTTGAGATCCTCGAGTCCGGCCGGCTCGTCTATGCCAGGGCCGCGGAAATCTTACCGGATCTCCTGGAACGAACCCGGCACGAGTACTTCGACTTCCTCGGATTCGAGCGCGAGTATCACCGCGAATTCCTGGAGAATCTCCGCCGGAAAGGAAGCCGCCTCGGATGACGCTCGACCGTTCCCGCGTCGAACAGTTTCTGTCCAACCTGCGGGCGAACGTCGCGCACCTTCGCGAGATCGCGGCCCAGGGTCCTGAGGCCTTCCGAGAGGACTTCCGAAACCACCAGTCGGCACTGCGCCTGCTCCAGATCTCCATCGAGGACATGATCAACGTCGCCGGCCACGTCATCGCCCGGAGATCCTACCGGGCACCGAGAGACTTCGCCGACGCGTTCAGCGTGCTGGCGGAGCAGGGCATCGTCTCCGCTGCCGAGGCCGACCGCTACGCTCGGATGGCCCGGTTTCGAAACCGCATCGTCCACGTCTACTGGGATCTCGACCTGACCCAGGTGTTCGGCATCCTGGAAGCGGATCTGGCTGACTTCGACCGGTTTGCTGAGACGGTCGAGAGCCTGCTGCTCGAGGAATTCCCGGAAGCCTGAACCGTCCGCAGTCCGCGCTTCGCGCCATTCCGATGCGGATCGAGCCTGGCGGGGTACTGAGGGAGTCCGACCGGCTCGTTCATCCTGCCGGCGCCGCGGCTACCCTCGATCGGATCCTCGGGCGTTCGAAGCCGGCGTCATCCTCCTTCCTTGCGCGTCTGGCCACAGAACGGCTGCCGTTTCTCGGAACAGGAGTTTCCTGCGAAGGGGACGCGGTTGAAAGCGGTCGCCGGCTGCGGCCGAGGAGCCACCGTCACGGCTGGAAGATCCTTGGCGGCGGCTCGCCCGTGGACGTATGATTGAGGAAGCTGGAAGGCGCGTGAAGCCAACGGGTTGGACTCTCAGCTCCACCGCCCTCGGTCCGGCCGACAGGGCCGGACATCCGCTGCCACAGCACCAATCCCGGAGGGCGCATGATGCATCGCCGCAGTTCCGGTCTCTTCGTCGTTCTGGCCGCCCTTGTCCTCGGGCTCTGCGGCATCTCCCGCGCCGCCACCATCTCTCTCGAGGGATATCACTTCGATCCTCGAGTGGCAGCGCCGTCGCTTCCGCCGGAGCTGACCGCCTCCCCGGCGGATTTCGCCCAGCACGGCTATTTCCTCGTCCAGACCGACCGGCCCATCACGGAAAACTGGCGCGGGATTCTCGAGTCGAAGGGAGCCGAGCTGTACGGCTACTACGCCGACTACACGTTCCTGGTCGGCCTGGATCAGGCCGCGCAGAGCGACGTCCGCGCGCTGCCGGGCGTGGTCTGGATGGGGCCGTTCCAGCCGGCGTTCAAGATCGCCACCGCGCTGAGCGACCCCGTCTACCGCGCGATCGGACGTGACGACGAAATGCCTCCGCAGGCTCCGCCTCATGGGGAGCCGGTCGCCGTGGGTCCAACCGGCGGCGTGGACGTGATCATCCGCTGCTTCCGCGATCTCGCGGGCGTAGCCCGCTCGGTCGAAGCGGCGGGCGGACACGTCGCGCAGCAGATCACCGCCGGTTCCATCCTCTGCCTGGAGGCGACCCTGACGCCCGCTCAGATCGCCTCGGTCGCGCGCGTCCAGGACGTCTGGTGGATCGAGGGGAAAGGTCGCGCGACGGCCTGCAACAACGACACGCGCTGGGTCATCCAGTCCAACGTCTACCAGTCCATGCCGCTCTGGGACCACGGGCTTCTCGGCCAGGGTCAGATCGCGACCTTGATGGACTCCGGCCTGGATTACAGCTCATGCTACTTCCGCGATAACGGCGATCCGCCGCCGGGGCCGAACCACCGCAAGGTCATCGATTATTCGCTCGCCGGCGGGAATCCCTATGACGGCTGCTCCTTCGGCCATGGCACCTTCGTCGCCGGCGTCATGCTGGGGGATCAGTCCTATATCAACCCCGGGAACATCAACTATAACGGCATGGCCTACGAGGCCAAAGTAACGGTAGAGGACGTGGGACCCGACGATCCAACCTCGTGCAACGCGGGCTACTTCGCCATTCCCGCCGTGCTCACGCCCTGGTTCGACGCCAGCTATTCCCTGGGGGCCCGGGTCCACAACGACTCGTGGGGCTACGGCGTGCAGAGCTACACCGAGATGTGCTACGACGTCGATTTTGCCATGTGGGAGCACCCTGACTATCTCGTGTGCATCGCGGCGGGCAACGAGGGCCCCCACCTACCACACCATCCGCGCGCCCGGTTCGGCCAAGGATTGCATCACCGCGGGCGCGTGCATCCAGGCTCCGTATCAGGATGACATGACCGACTACTCCAGCCGCGGTCCCACCTACGACGGCCGGATCAAACCCACGGTGATCGCCCCTTCGGGCGAGCCCAACGTGGTCGGGATCATCTCGGCCAAGAACGACCAGGGGGATCCGCCCGCGCCCACCTGCAACATCGAGGGAGGCGGATACGGAACATCGTTCTCCTCTCCCGCGGTCGCCGGCGCCGCCCTCATGACGCGGCAGTATTTCACCGACGGCTACTACCCGAACGGGTCCGCCGGCGGCACCTCGATCACGCCCAGCGGCGCCCTGGTCAAGGCCGTCATCATCGCCAGCACGGCCAACATCAGCGCGCCCAACATCCCCGATTACAACGAAGGCTGGGGACGCATTCTCATGGACAACGCGCTCTACTTCCCGGGCGACACCCGCGATCTGATGATCGAAGATCACACCCCGGGTCTTCAGACCGGCGACGTCTGGACGAAGACGGTCACGATCAATTCGCAGATCGAGCCCTTCGTGGTCAGCCTGGTCTGGAGCGACTATCCCGGAACGGTTGGCAACGGGATCGCGCTGGTTAACGACCTGGATCTCACGGTGACCGATCCGACCGGGAAGGTGTACCTCGGAAACGTCTTCTCCGGCGGCCATTCCGCCCTCGGAGGCGCCCGCGATAGCCGAAACGTCGAGGAAGGCGCGCGGTTTCAGGCGCCGTCTCTCGGAACCTGGACGATCCAGGTCAGCGCCTACAACGTGCCGCAGGGACCGCAGCCGTTCGCGCTTGCGCTCAACGGGGCGTTCGCCGACTGGCCGCCCGACGTCGGCGTTGCGGCGCCGACCGCACCCATCGAAGAGCCGTTCGTGCGCGCCTGGCCGAATCCGATGAGCCATCGCACCGACATCCACTATTCACTGCCCGCCGGTTGGCATGGGCCGGTCCGGTTGACGATCGTCGACGTGACCGGCCGGTTGGTGCAGACCGTGGTGGACAAGGGCCAGACCGCCGGGGACTATCACGCGACCTGGACCGGCATCGATCAGTCCGGTCAGGAGGTTCCGAGCGGCGTGTACTTCCTGCGGTTGGATGCGGGACCGCTGGCGCTCAGGGCGAAGCTGGTGGTGCGGCGCTGATCTCGACCCGGGCTGCGACGGCCTTCACACATGTTGTCCCAGCCAGCCCGTGATCCGGTCCATGATATCTCGCCGGACTTTCGGCTCCTGGGGAAGATGCGGCGTGCGTGGATAGACCACCATCTGCACCTTGCATCCCCTCCGCTTGAGGGCGGCATAAAGTTCTCTTCCCTGCGTTACATGCACTCGGCAGTCATCCGCGCCGTGAAGGATGAGCGTCGGTGTCACCGCATCGCGCACATTCAGAACCGGCGATCGCCGGCAGAGCAGGTCGGCGCGCTGCCAGATTTCACCCTCGAAGTGCGACGGAATATCGTCCGGGACATCCGAGGTCCCCGCGTTGCTGAGGAGGTTCGTGATTCCCGCGCCCACGACGGCCGCGCGGAACCGTCTCGTTCGGGTGATCACGGTCGCGGCCAGGAACCCCCGGCTTCCGCCCTGGCCAGCAGCGTCGAGTATGACTGCATTGTATGTGCTTGCCGGACCCGGTGTCGCCCTTTCCGGCGCAAGGGGACATGCCGAATGGTGTTCCCGGAACCTGCGCGGCCGCCGAGTGATCACGGTTTCGGGCTGGACGAACACCGGCACCCGAACGCGTGGTGCTCGAGAGTCGCCCGTCTCCGACGCCATGCGAGGAGCGCGGTGGGACTCCGCTGTCCCTGAGATCGCAATGCTGGAAGCGTGCGGAGGCGGCGTGGTATTATGGTTGCGCGGTCCAAAGATGCGGTTGCGCACCGGCGAGCCCGACAGGGCTGGCTGGCCAGGCCCGAACCGAATTGGGAGGCGGCGCCGACGGTGCCCGACATAGCCGGTTCCGGGACCGCGGGATGCAGAACCAAGGTGGCAACCATGTCCATCGGTTCAGTCTTGGGTCGGCGGATCCACGGAGGCCGCCGGGTTGGTCGGCCTTCAGGCTCCAACCGCATCGTCCGATGGCAGCCGCCCTCAGGGAGGTCGAAATGTCTGAAGGACCCCAATCCGGCGTCAGCGCCCGCCTGGGCCTGCTGATTCCCTGCTTTTTGGCTCTCCTCGCAGCGTCCCTCTGCGGGCACGTATCCGCGTCGCCGACGGGCTCACTGTTTCCGGAGCCGACATTTGGAGCGAACGGCCTTCCAGTATCCGTGGCGATCGGGGACTTCAACGGAGACGGCAAGTTGGACCTGGCCGTGGCGAACGCCGGTGATTACACGATTTCACTGCTGCTGGGCAACGGCAACGGGACCTTCGCGACAAGGATGAACTATGGAACCGGCAGCATTCCATCCTGCGTAACAATCGGGGACTTCAACGGGGACGGCAACCTGGACCTGGCCGTGGCGAACGCCGGTGACAACACGATTTCCGTGCTGCTGGGCAACGGCGCCGCGAGCTTCGCTCCCAAGATGGACTACGGAACCGGGAGCGATCCATCCTGCGTAACGATCGGGGACTTCAACGGGGACGGCAAGCTGGACCTGGCTGTGGCCAACGGCGATTCCAACACGGTTTCGGTGCTGCTGGGCCACGGCGACGGGATCTTCGCGACCAAGACGGACTTCGCAACCGGCAGCGGTCCAGGATCTCTGGCGGTCGGGGACTTCAACGGGGACGGCGAGCTGGACCTGGCCGTGACCAACCGAAGTTCCAACACGGTTTCGGTGCTGCTGGGCCACGGCGACGGAACCTTCGCGACCAAGACGGACTTCGCAACCGGCAGCGGTCCAGGATCTCTGGCGGTCGGGGACTTCAACGGGGACGGCAAGCCGGACTTGGCCGTGGCGAATTACGGTTCCAACACGGTTTCGGTGCTGCCGGGCAGCGGTGATGGGACGTTCGCGACCAAGATGGACTATGGAACCGGCAGCGGTCCAGGATCCGTAGCGGTCGGGGACTTCAACGGGGACGGCAAGCCGGACCTGGCCGTGGCGAATTACGGTTCCAACACGGTTTCGGTGCTGCTGGGCAACGGCGACGGAACCTTCGCGACCAAGACGGACTTCGGAACCGGCAGCGATCCATATTGCGTGGCGATCGGTGACTTCAACGGGGACGGCAAGCCGGACCTGGCCGTGGCGAATTACGGTTCCAACACGGTTTCGGCGCTGCTGGGCAACGGTGACGGAACCTTCGCGACCAACACGGACTTCGGAACCGGCGCCGAACCAGTGGCCGTGGCCATCGGGGACTTGAACGGGGACGGCAAGTTGGACCTGGCCGTGGCGAACCAGAATTCCAACACGATTTCGGTGCTGCTGGGCAACGGCGACGGGACCTTCGCGACCAAGACGGACTTCGGAACCGGCAGCGATCCATATTGCGTGGCGATCGGTGACTTCAACGGGGACGGCAAGCCGGACCTGGCCGTGGCGAATTACGGTTCCAACACGGTTTCGGCGCTGCTGGGCAACGGTGACGGAACCTTCGCGACCAACACGGACTTCGGAACCGGCGCCGAACCAGTGGCCGTGGCCATCGGGGACTTGAACGGGGACGGCAAGTTGGACCTGGCCGTGGCGAACCAGAATTCCAACACGATTTCGGTGCTGCTGGGCAACGGCGACGGGACCTTCGCGACCAAGACGGACTTCGGAACCGGCAGCGATCCAACCTCCGTGGCGATCGGGGACATGAACGGGGACGGCAAGCTCGACCTGGCCGTAGCGAACGGTGGCTCCAACACGATTTCGGTGCTCCTTGGCAACGGCGACGGGACCTTCGCAACCAAGACGGACTTCGCAACGAGAATCTGGTCCGTATCCATAGGGGTCGGGGACTTCAACGGGGACGGCAAGCTGGACCTGGCCGTGGCGAACTTCCTTTCGCCGAACTATTGCTTTACGGTTTCGGTGCTGCTGGGCAACGGCGATGGGACGTTTGCGACCAGAACGGACTATGAAACCGGCGTCAGCCCAGAATCCCTGGCGATCGGGGACTTCAACGGGGACGGGAAACTGGACCTGGCCGCGGCGAACCGGGGTTCCGGCACGGTTTCGGTGCTGCTGGGCAACGGCGATGGGACCTTCGCTGCACAGACGGAGTACGGAATCGGCAGTGGTCCACTATCCGTGGCGATCGGGGACCTCAACGGGGACGGCAGGCCGGACCTGGTGGCGACGCACTGGACCACGGCTTCGGTGCTCCTCAATCTGGGCCCCGGTTCCGGGTGCCTCCGCCCGTTTAGCCCCGTCTTCCCGGCGAACGGCGACTCCTTGCACACCGCCCAGCCGGAGTTGCGGTGGCGGAGCACTCCCGGCTGCGCCGGCGCGGCGCGGTACACGGTGCTCTGGGAACGCGGGCCGGGATTCACCGACGCCGATTCCGCCTCCGCAGGCGCCGACACGTTCTTCGTGTTCCCGCCCGACTCCTTGAAAACGCGGCGGCTTTATTACTGGCGCGTCGTGGCTCGCGACGGACTGGGCCACGTCGTCCGGTCGGATCCACAGGCGGGCGACTGGTTTTACATCATCGACGACAGCACGCCGGTGCTTTTGCAACCGGCAGCGACGGCTCAGCAGGATGGAATCCTGGTTTCCTGGAGGATCGCTGACGGAACCGGGCTGACCGGGTTCAAGGTCTACCGGCGCGTCGACTGGGCGCAGGGAGCGGATGCAGAGTGGACCTGCATCGCCCCGAGCGTGCCGAGCTGTGGGCAGTCCTGCCAGTTCCTCGACACCGGCGTCGACCCCGGCGTTCGATACGACTACGAGGTCGAGGGTTTTGGCCCGACAGGTCCGATCGGCCGGTTCGGCCCGGTGTCCGCGCAGGCGGCGGCTGTGAATCTGGCGCTCAGGGTGCTGCCGAACCCCGGGACGGGAGTGATGAACCTGTTCCTGGGCTTGCCGAGGAGCGGCAACGTGACGCTGCGCGTCTTCGACTCGGCGGGGCGCGAGGTGGCGCGGAACGTGCTGCCCGGGCTCAAAGCCGGTCTGCGGCAGGAGCAATGGGATGTCCACGACCGGCTGGGCCATCCGCTACCGAGCGGCAGCTACTTCGTGCGGATGAACGCCCCAAGCGGGCAGAAGACGGCCAGGTGGCTGGTTCTCAAATGAGGCGGCGGGTTCTCAGCGGGAACCCGTTACCAAGGAGGTCGAGATGTCCGGAGAATTCCACGCTGGCGTTTGCGCCCGCTTGGGCTTGCTGCTTCTCTGCTTGCCGGTTCTCCTCGCGGCGTCCTTCTGCGGGCATGCATCCGCGTTGCCCCCGGACCCACTGTTTCCGGAGCCGACCTTTGGCACCGGCAGAGATCCAAATTCCGTGGCGGTCGGGGACTTCAACGCGGACGGCAAGCTGGACCTGGCCGTGGCGAACCAGAGTTCCAACACGGTTTCGGTGCTGCTGGGTGCCGGCAACGGGACCTTCGCGGTAAAGACGGACTACGTCACGGGTGACGAACCATATTCCGTGGCGATCGGGGACTTCAACAGGGACGGCAAGCCAGACTTGGCCGTCGTGAACGTGGGTTCCAACACGGTTTCTGTGCTGTTGAATATTGGTCAAGGCGCGTCGGACGTTGTTCCCGTCAACCGGTCCGGCACCGTCACGCTCCTCACCGCCACGCCGAATCCCGCTCGAGGCGGGACCACGATCCGATTCTCTATCGAGCAGCGAGGCCGTGCGCGGCTGAACATCTTCGACCCCGCCGGCCGCAGGGTGCGCGCGCTCCTGGATGAATCCGTCGACCCGGGGCCCCATGGTGTTCCCTGGGACGGCCGGGATGACGCGGGCCGGCAGCTTCCCCGGGGGATTTACTTCGCGAGGTTGCAGACACCGGCCAGGACCGCGGCGGAACGAATCGTCATCACGAGGTAGGCGGGTGGTGGTACCGGACTTCTCGCAGTATTGTCGTTGAGCACTCCGGGGCTGGCGGTTGCGGCCTCAAGCCCCCAGCTCGGGATCGAGTGGCTCGGTCGAATCGCGAGCCCGGGTCCTCCTCGCGAGCCACCGGACTTCACTGCCCTTCCAGCGGTTGCCAGAGTTCGACTTTGTTGCCCTCCGGATCCATGACCCATCCGAATTTCCCGTACTCCGAGTCGTCGGTCTTCTCGAGCACGTCGCAACCTTCCTCGCGCAGTGCTTCCAGGAGTGCGGCCAAGTCTTCCACTCGATAGTTGACCATGAAGGTCGACTTGCTCGGAGCGAAGTGTTTGCCGTCCGCTGGACCGACTGACCAGGCCGTGGTTCCCTTGATCGGATTGCCTTCGGAGTCAGTCCAGGTGAAGGCTGCTCCACCCCAGTCCTGAACGTCGATCCCGAGGTGCTTCTTGTACCAGGCGCATAGCGCCTTCGGATCCTTGGCGCTCATGAAAATGCCGCCAATGCCTGTGACTCTTCGCATTCGGACCTCCTTACGCCCCCGGCTCCATCACCCAGGGTTTGCCTCCGCCGAGAACCTCGTCGACGACCGGCATCCAGGTGCTGATGGGGATGTTCTGCGGACATTTGGCGTCGCATTCGGCGCACTGGATGCAGTTGGCCGCCCGCATGTCGCGGTCGAACAGGTGCTGCACTTCAAACGCATACTTCAGCCAGGCGTAGCGGCCGCGGGCCACTTCCGGCTTGTCGTAGACGACGCCATCGTTATACATGGAGAGATTCTGCGGAATGTCCACGCCCTGGGGACAGGGCTTGCAGTAGCCGCAGGCGGTGCACGGGATCAGCGTGAGGGCCTGGTAGGCGACGCGCACCTGCTCACAGAGCTTCAACTCGTCGGGCGTCAGCGTTCCGCCCTCCGGCACCGAAGCCAGCGCGACATTCTCCTCGACCTGTTCCTGGCTGCTCATGCCGCTCAGGATCAGCGAGACCCCGGGCTGCTTCCAGAGCCAGCGAAGGGCCCAATCCACCGGTGATCGCCTGACCGCGGCGGTGTCCCAGATGGCCCGGACCGGCGGCGGCGGATCGACCAGCTTGCCGCCGAAGAGCGGCTCCATGATGACGACCGCGATTCCCCTGGCGGCGGCATAGCGCAGCCCGTTCACGCCCGCCTGGCCGTCCGGGTCCATGAAGTTGAGCTGGATCTGGCACATCGCCCAGTCGTAGCCGTCGACGATGGGCGCGAAGGCGTCCGGCCCGTCGTGGTAGGAAAAGCCGAGATGGCGGATGCGGCCGCCGGCCATCGCCTGGTCCGCCCACTCGCGCACGCCCAGGTCGCGCAGCCGCGGCCAGGAATTCCGGTTCATCGCGTGCAGAAGATAGAAGTCGATGCGGTCGGTGGCCAGGCGCTCGAGCTGCGCTTCCAGGAAGCGGTCGAAGTCGTCCGCGGTCTTCACCTCCCAGCTCGGGAGCTTCGTGGCCAGCATGATCCTCTCGCGGTAGCCGTCACGCAGCGCGCGGCCGACCAGGACCTCGCTCTTGCCCCCGTGGTAGGGCCAGGCGGTGTCGACGTAGTTCACGCCGTGGTCGATGGCGTAGCGGAGCATGCGGATGGCGAGCGGTTCGTCGATGTCTCCGTTCGTTGTGGGCAGGCGCATGGCGCCGAATCCCAGCGCCGATGCCCTGTATTCCAGAGTGCCGAATCGCCGATACTGCACGGGCTCCTCCTGCGGGCGGCTTGTTTCGGTCGTGGATATCCCCGGAAGCATAACCCGGCACCCCTCGGATTCACACACGGGCAGTGCCTGAAACTTCAGGGGATCGGCGAGGGCGACAACGCCGGCTGCTCCATCCGTGCCTGGTTCGGCGAGCGCGGAGGCGACTCGTGCGTCGGCCCCGTCTGGGTGCGCCTCGATCCCGGCCGCCACACGGCTTCCCTGCCGGAGGGCTCCGACCCCCCTTGCCACCGCGTGGCCGCCGCTCTATACTCCGGCCTTCGCGCCCCCGCGAAGGGCGCCGCGTGCGGCTGATTCCCGCTCTCGGGCGGCCGCGATCCCGATCCGGGCCCAGGGAGACACGCAGACCATGATGAAGAACCTGTCCGTGGTGATCGTCGGCAGCCATGCCGGCCGTCATCTCAAGATGCCCGTGCCCTTGCTTCCCTTCGGCGACTCCACGATCTTGAACCGGACGCTGAGCGCCTATCTGGACGCGGGCGTAAGCGAGATCGTCCTGACGCTGGGGTATCGCGGCGCGGAAATCCAGGCCGCCCTGGGACCCCTGGCGTCACACGTGCAGTCGGTGATCGCGACCAACCCGGATGAGGAGCTCGCCTGGTTGATCCGCCAGGGGATCGAGAAGATCAATCCGACGGCCAAGGCCTTCGCGATCGGAATGGGTGACCAGCCGCTCCTGACCCATGAGCTGGTCGACCACCTGGCGAGCCGGTTCAGCGCTTCCAAGTCCCGGATCTTCGTACCCGTCTGCCAGGGGATCCTCGGCTATCCGGTCTTCTTCGAAGCGTCCATGGCCGCGGAATTCAAGAAGCTCTCTCCGCGAGGCGGTCCCTGGGACGTCATCAAGACGCACGGCTCCGACGTCCATGACCATCAGCTTTACGACACCGCCGTGATCCGGCACGTCGACGACACCGAGGAATACCACGAAGCCCTGCGCCTGGCCGGACTCCCCATCCCCGAAGGTTCCGCCTTCGCCCTGGAGGGTGGAGACTCCGGACTTCCTCTGGCCGAAAGCGACAAGGCCGGTTCCCGGGGGCCGATCCGGATCGAACCGGACCACCAGCTCTGATTTCCGCGGTGCGCGCCGCCGTCCTCTTCGATATCGACGGCACCCTGGTCGATGCGCGAGGCGCGGGCCGCGCGGCTTTGGAGCGCGCGCTGGCGGAGTGGACCGGCTTCATGACCCGGCTCTCCCCCATCGACTTCGCCGGAAGAACGGACCTCGAGATCTTTCGCGCCATGGTCCGGCTCGCGGGGCGTCCTCAACCGGATGACGCCACCCGCCGCGCAATCATGCGGAGATATGCCGCCTTTCTCCCGGAGGAGCTTCAAGCCCGGCCGGAGAGCCACGCCTGCCCCGGCGTCCAGGAGTTGCTGGTCGCTTTGACGCAGGATCCGCGCTGGATTCTCGCCCTCGCCACCGGAAACACCGCCGCCGGCGCCTACGCCAAGCTCCGCCATCTGGAGTTGGAAGAGCCGTTTCTGCGTTGCGCGCCGCGGTCACCGCTTTTGCTGGGCGGCTTCGGCGACGAGGCGGAGGATCGGAACGTGTTGGTCCCGCAGGCGCTTTTCCGGATCGAAGGGGCCACCGGGCTCCGGATGAGTCCTGAAAACGTGGTCGTCGTCGGCGACACCGAGAGGGACATCATGGCCGCGCGGGCCGCCGGCGTCCCGGTGCTCGCGGTCGCGAGCGGCATGCGTTCCGAGGCGCAGCTTGCGGCGGCCCAGCCGGACGCGCTGCTGCCGGACCTGAGCGACACGAAGGCAGCGCTCCGGATCCTCGATGAGCTGGGCGGGCTCGGCTGAGCCGCGGTTCGACCCGCTTTCCGGGCTCCTTTGATTCGACTGCCCCGGTCTTACGGTCAGCCCGTGGCGAAGAGTTCTCCGGCGCGGCTCAGACCGGTCCGGCCCGGAGCCACTCGTCACTGTTCCTCGGACAAACCCTCGGAGAGGCGAGCCCAATCCTCGACGGCGTCATCCAGCTCCGCCGCCGTGCTTCGATACTCGGCCAGGTAGAACGACGACTTCTCCGGATCCCGATAGAGATCCTCGCTGGCCAGGAGCGTCTCCAGTCTCTCCTTCTTCTTCTCGAGCTCCTCGATCCGCGTTTCCAGCTCGCGAACCTGCCGCCGGCCCGCACGGCCCTTGCGCCCGCGTGGGCGAGCAGCCTCCACGCCGTCGGGTGACGTTTGATTCAGGGGCTCACCACCCGAATCGGCCCCCGGCGACGATGGATCGAGGCGCGCACCACTCGTACCGGCCTCCGGCCTGGATCGATCGAGGCGCGCACCACCCGCATCGGCCCCCCGCGAAGATCGATGGGGACGCTCACCGATCTCGCCCGACTCGAAGACCCCTCGGTCGAAGCGGCCAATCGTCGTGTTATTGCCGCCTCCCAACCCGCCGACGACCCGCTGCCTCGTCCCTGCAATCGTCGGACCACCTGACCCGCGGGCCTCCGCGTCTTCCGCCTCCTTCCGTTTCTTCCAGAGGAAGCTCTCGTAGTCGCCGGGATGGTCGCGCAGCCCGCCGTTTCCGGCCTCCAGCACCCGGTTGGCCAGCGCCGCCAGGAAATAGCGGTCGTGGGAGACAAAGACGACCGTCCCTTCGAACGACCGGAGCGCTTCGAGCAGGACGTCCTTGGCCTGCATGTCGAGATGGTTGGTCGGCTCGTCCAGCAGAAGCACGTTCGACGGATGCAGGAGCATCAAGGCGAGCGCCAGGCGATTCCGTTCCCCGCCCGACAAGACGCTGATCAGCTTGTCCACCGATTCCCCACTGAAGAGAAACGCGCCGAGAAGCCCTCGGATCTGGGGCACGAACGCGCTCGGAGAACGGGCCATCGCCTCTTCCAGGATCGTGCGGCCCGACGGCAGCCGATCGGCCTGGTCCTGGGCAAAGTGATCCATGGTCGCGCGAAGCCCTTCGATCCGCTCGCCGCCGTCGAACGGCTCGGTGCCCGCCAGGATCCGCATCAGGGTGGACTTGCCGGCGCCGTTCGGGCCGACCAGCGCCACCTTCTGCCCGCGCTCGAGCTGCAGGTCGATCCGCCGGAGCACCCGCAGATCGCCGTACGACTTGGAGAGACTTTTCAGCTCGAGCACGATCCGGCCGGTGCGCCCGGGCTGCGGGAACCGGAAATGGATGGATCGAGGGGGCGCCACCGGGGGTTCCAGCCGCGGAAGCTTCTCCAGCATCCGGATCCGGCTCTGGACCTGGGCCGCTTTCGTGTTCTTGTACCGGAAGCGGTCGATGAAGGCCTGAACCCGGCGGATCTCCTCCTGTTGATGCTCAAATGCCTTCAAGGCAAGTGCATACCTGGCTTCACGTTCCATCAGATATTTCGAGTAATTTCCGGAGTAGTCGACCAGCTTCCGGCTCAGGATCTCGGTGATGCGCGTGACCGTGACGTCGAGGAAGTACCGGTCGTGCGACACGAGCACGAAGCTGCCGGGGTACTCCTTCAGGAACTCCTCGAGCCATTCGCGCGCCTCCAGGTCGAGGTGGTTGGTCGGCTCGTCCAGCAGAAGCACGTCCGGTTGTTCAAGGAGGAGCCGGGCAAGCGCCACGCGCATTTGCCATCCGCCCGAAAGCGCCTCGATCGGCCGGTCATAGTCGTCCGGGGAGAATCCGAGACCTCGGAGCACGCGGTCGATCCGGCGATCGACCTCGTACCCGTCCATCCGGCGGATCTCCTGCTCGATCCGGTCATGGCGCAGAAGCATCGCCTCGGCCTGCGCCGGATCCAGGCCGGGCGATTCAAAAAGGCGTTCCAGCCGCTCCTTCTCGGCCTGCATCTCCAGGATCGATCCGAAAGCCGATCGGGCCACCTCTCGCACCGTGCCCCGACCCGCCTGGAATCCGAACTGAGGGAGGTAGCCGACGCGTTGCGCCTTGGGCATGTCGATCCGGCCGGCGTCCGGGGACTCGAGGCCGGCGAGCATCTTCAGCCAGGTCGATTTACCCGAGCCGTTCGGCCCGACCAGACCGACCCGATCGGAATCGCCCAGGAACCAGTCCGTGGAATGGAGAAGGACCTGATCGCCGAAAACCCGGGTCACGCCGGACGTGCGGATCATGTGCGGGGGCCTCCGGCCCTGGCCTTGCGGGTTCCCCGAGGCAGGCGATCCTGAGAGGATCCGCCGGTCACACGATCCCGGGATGGGACGGCTTCCGGGAAACCACGTTCTCCCTCTCGCTTCGAGCCAGAATGTTCGTTATAATTGCGCATAAGCTTTGGTGACGATCCCGTTCATTTCGAAGTGCCGGCGCGGCGATCCCGCGTCTTGGAGTCTGCCATGCAATTCGTCCAATTCTACGGCCATCCGCGCATCCGGTTCATGGATTCTCTTGTCGTCCTGGCGCTTCTTCTCGCCGCCGGCATGCGCCCCGGGCCGGCGTCGGCCGGCGTCCTCGATCAACGCCTCGTCGACGAGATGAATCACGCGCCGGCCAGCGGACAGGTCAAAGCCCTGGTGGCGCTGTCGGAGCCGGTCGATCTGCGGCAGCTCGAACAACGAGATGGCCGCCCGGGGAATCCTGACCCGATGGCGGCGGCACGAGTTCGTGATCCGCGCGGCCCAGACCCTGGCGGCCCGGACCCAGGCGCCCGTGATCAGCCTGCTCGAGAACGAGTCGGTCAACGGGCGCGTGGCGAGCTTCACCCCCTTCTGGATCGCCAACCTGATCGCCGTCGAGGCCCAGCCCGCCGTGTTCAGCGAGCTGGCGCTGCGCGCTGACGTCGGCCTGATCTATCCGGATGGCCACGCCGGCTTGCGGGACGACGACCTGGAGGGCATCGGGCCGGCGCCTCACCCCCTCGCCGTGGACACGCTGGACGCCGGCCTGGTCGCGATCGACGTCGTTCCGGCCTGGAACCAGGGCTTTACCGGGATCGGCCGCCTCGTCTGCGACTTCGACACCGGCGCCGACGGCCACCATGAGGCCCTGGCCGATCGTTGGCGCGGCGCCCAGCCGGGCGTTCCCTGGTGGGCGGCCTGGAAGGATCCCTTCGGCAACACCCAGTTCCCCTACGACAGCGCCAAGCATGGCACCCACACCCTGGGCATCATGACCGCGCATCCTCCCGGACAGGATCCGCTCGGCGTCGCCTACGAGGCGCAGTGGATCGCCGCCGGCGTGCTCATCGGCAACGACGACTCCAAGATCATCGAGTGTTATCAATGGGCGGTCGACCCGGACGGAAATCCCTCGACGATCAACGACGTGCCCGACGTGATCAACAACTCCTGGGGAACGAGCCAGGACTGCGACTCCACCTTCTGGGGCGCCATCGACCTGGTCGAAGCGGCGGGGATCGTGAACACGATCGCCGTGGACAACACCGGGCCGGGACCTGCCTCGGTCAACTCCCCGGAGAGCCGAGCCGCGACGCTGTATAGGAACTTCGGGGTCGGCAACATCAATCCGCACATTCCCGGATACCCGATCGTCCCCAGCAGCGGCCGCGGCCCGTCTCCCTGCGACATGAGGTCGATCAAGCCCGAAGTGACCGCGCCCGGGTTCATGATCTACTCGACCCTTCCCGGCAACCAGTACGGCTACATGGATGGCACGTCCATGGCCTGCCCGCACGTCTCCGGAGCGGTCGCCATCCTCCGGCAGGTGAACCAGAGCCTGTCGGTCGATTCGCTCAAGGCCATCCTGATGGAGACGGCGGTCGACCACGGCGATCCGGGTCCGGACAACACCTACGGCTGGGGCATCATCGACGTGGGCGCCGCGGTGGCCTGGGTTCTGGCGCACCATCCCCCGACCAATCCTCCGCAGACCCTCTCCGCCCTGATCGTGCGACAGGTCGACGTCAACCTCGTGTGGCAGGCGCCGGAAACCATCCTTCCGGACAACCCGGTGGTCGACTACCGCGTCTATCGCGCCACCGGCCAGGATCCGTATCCGACGGACCCGATCGCGGTGATTCCGGTTTCTTCGATGTCCTATACGGACACCGATCGACCATCGGGAACCTACCGATACGTGACGACCGCGGAGTATCAGAACGGAGTCGAAAGCGAACCGTCCAACGAGGTGGTCGTGACGATCCATGCTCCGGCCGGCGTGCTTTCGAATTCACTGTCCGCTCCGGGCGCATTCCGGATCTCGCCGGATCCCTTCGGCTCCATGACCGTCCTGCACTACAACACCATCGGATCGGGGCCGCTCGCGGTGGAGGTCTACGACGCCGGCGGCCGGAAGGTTCGAACGCTCGCCCGGAGCGCGCCAGCGGCCGGAGAAGAGCTGCTCTTCGTCTGGAACGGGCGGGATGATCAGGGTCGGGCCGTTCCGGCGGGCGCGTACTTCGCCACAATCCAGGAGGGAGCGAACCGCGCCGAGAGGCGCATGGTCGTCTTGCGTTGAGCCGGAACGGCTGATTCGCGGCCCGGACAGGCGCCTGAACGGGACGGCTGAGCGCTGACGGAAACGCGCGCGGGCCTGGCGATCAGGCCTCTTTCGCCATGGGGCCGCGCCGTTCCAGGCGGCGGGGAGCCCAATCGGACTGCGGCCGTTCGAGCCATTCCCGGATCTTGCCGAGCAGGACCAGCCGGGTCACCGGCTTCGGGAGGTAGTCGTCGCACCCGGCCTCCAGCGTCCGCTCGAGGTCGCCCTTCATGGCCTTGGCGGTGAGGGCCAGGATGGGCACGTCGTCGAGATCGGGATCGGCGGCCAGACGGGAGGCGGCCTCGTATCCGTCCATCACCGGCATCATCATGTCGAGCAGGATGAGTCGGGGATGCCGCTTCTGCGCCCGCTCCAGGGCCACGAGCCCGTTGTCCACGATGTCCACTTCGTAGCCGGCGGCCTGGAGGATGGCGCGGAAGACGTACTGATTCGTGGGATCATCCTCGGCCAGAAGGATGCGGATCTTGTCCTGCCCGGCCAGCGCCTGTGGATTCGCGCCCTTTTCGAACACGTCACATCCCTCCCTTTTCGTTCCGGCCACCCGCATTCGCGAGCTGCCCGCGTCCCAGCGCTCAGCGCCGCCTCGCAATGCGAATCACGCCACGCGGCGTTCGTCTCCCGTTCGGTCGGAGTCCGCACCTAGATCATCGGCTGTCCGACGGATCGCCTCGACCAGCAGGCTTGATCCTTCCTTCCCCTTGGACAGGATCCGCTCGACCCGGCCCTCGAGAGCGATCCACTGCTCCCGGGTCAACTCCTTGGCGGCGTAGACGATGACCGGCACCGCCGGCCGCCCCGAGGCAGCGCAGGCGCGCTCCAGAACCTCAGACACGGAGAGGCCGGGCAGCGCCGGATCGAGCACCAGGAGATTGGGGCGCGCCCGGTCCAGCTCCACCAAAGTCTCCGCGCCGGTTCGCGCCGCCAGAATCTCCAGGCGTTCCGCTGCGAACGCCCGGGACACGGCCTGAAGCGTGTCCGGATCTCCATCAGCGATCAGGATCCGGATCGTCGCCGGCCGCCCGGCTTTCCGCCGGAGGCCCTCGGACTCGACCGGCGCCGGATGGTCCGCGGCCCCCCCGGTCGCGGCCAGGTCGCTCGACGCGATCTTGAGGAAGAGACCCGCCGGATCTTCCTCGGTCGTCTTCGGCAACTCCGTTGGACGGGTCCGGAAGGCGGGCACCTCGAAGCGGAACGTGGATCCCTGCCCCAGGTCGCTGACCAGGTCAAGCTCGCCTCCCATGAGCCAGACCAGCCTTCGGCTGATCGCAAGACCCAGCCCGGTTCCGCCGTGGCGCCGGGTGGCCGAACCGTCGACCTGATAAAACTCCTTGAAGACGGTGGCGTGGTCCTGCGGCGCGATCCCGACGCCGGTATCGATGACCGAGACGGTCAGCCGCGCCCGGTCCGCATCGATCGACGCCCGGACTTCAACCGATCCGCGGTCGGTGAACTTAACGGCGTTGCCGAGGAGATTGAGGAGGACCTGATGGACGCGATCCGGGTCGATCCAGACTTCCGGTCCATCGGCGATCACGGCCCGAAGTTCCAACCGCTTCCGGTCCGACAGCGGCCGGATCTGTTCCACCGCGCCCCTCACGAGCCGGGACACGTCGGTCGGCGCGTAGACCACCTCCATCCGCCCGGCTTCGATCTTGGACAGATCGAGGACGTCGTTGATCAGGCGAAGCAATCCTTCTCCGCTGTGATGGATCATCGCGGCCTGGGTCCTTTGCTCCTCGTTGGCCAGCGGGCCCGTGATCTCGTCCCTTAGAAGCTCGGACAGGGCCAGGATCGCGTTGAGCGGCGTCCGCAGCTCGTGCGACATGTTGGCGAGAAACTCGCTCTTCAGGCGGCTGGCTTCGCGGACGTGCTCGTTCTGCACCGCCAGCTCCAGGTTCTTCCGCAGCAGCTCCTCGGTTCGCTCCCCCACCGTCCGTTCCAGCTCCCGGTTCTGGCGCGTGATCTGCCGGCGGTAGCGGCGCAATCGAACCGCCATTTCATTGAAGGACCGGATGACCGCTCCGATCTCGTCCTCCCGGCGGACGGCCAGGCGGAACGTTCTCCGGTCGCGCCCCATTCGCCGGACCGCCGCGGCCAGGCTGAGAAGGGACCGCGAAATCCGGGCGGCATCCGCCCGGCCGATCAGGAACACCGCCAGGGTCAGAAGCAGGGTCTCCACCGCCCAGAACCACAGAAGGCCGTAGAAATGCCGGACGGCTGCCGCCAGCGAATAGCCCAGGTGGAGGGTGCCGATCGGCCGGTTGGACGCATCCAACACCGGCGCCTCGGCGACCAGAACGTCGGCGAACTTCCGGACTCGAACGTCCGCCGCCGGCTCCGGGCGGTAGCCCGGCGGCGCGTCCCCGAGCTCCGAAACGACCTTTCCATCGGAAGCCGCGACGGAAGCGAAGGTGACCTCGTCGGCGTGGAACAGGACGGCCAGGACGTCCCGGGTCGACTGCGAAGACGTGGAGGTCATGCTGGGGCCGAGGCGGTTCGCCATGAGGACGGCCATCGATCGGCTCGTCGTCTCGGTCTGGCATCGGATGGCATGCGCCAGGACGAACCAACCGGTTCCAAGCAGGAGCAACGCCACGGCCAGAGCGAAGCCGGCCGCCGTCAAGGCGATTCGGGTCTTCAGGGTCGGAGCGTTTCGACGCCCCTCCCTTTCGACCCTGGAATTCGAATCGCGCTGCAACATCGAACCCTCGCCGGATGACGGAAGAAGGCCGATCCTGCCTGCAGGGGACCTCATGCGCGAGCCCGGAGAATCCTCGAGCCGGCAGCCCGGCGGATATGCCTTGATTTGATTTTCGACGGATGCCGGCCCCATGTTTAGACCGGGGGCCGGCCGGGTCTGGCCAGCAGGTTCGGGGGCGAAATCGGCTGGTCCGGGCCACTCACCCAGGACGAGAGTTGATCGCTTGGGGCTCGGATCCGCGCCCGCCCCTCATGACCGGCGTGGGACGACCTGGGACTTCACCGAATGATCAGAATCCGCGGCCGACCAGTAGATCCAGGCCGGCGACGACGCCGAAACCGCGGCCAACGCATGAGACGAGTTGGACGGAATCGGGCGTCGCTCGCCCGCACGCGGGTCCGCAGCAGATGCGCCAGGCGAAACGGCGTTCGCCCCCTGCCTTGGAAAGGCCGACGCGGAACATGCGCGTGGAGCCGCAATGGCCGCGATGGCCATGCCGACGAGGATATCACGAATCAGAACCCGCATTCGGGGAGTCTATCCTGAGATCGCCGATCCCTGGGGCCGATTCCGACATCCCGTGGCGGGCCACCAAAGATCGGATAAGCAACTCCCGCTCAACCGGCCCGCCAATCGACCGGGCGCCAGTTCAGGATTCGGCCCCTGGACCGGCCGCATCTTGCGCGCCCCAGAGAGAGGCTTCGACCTGATAGGTGCGCCCATCGATCCGGACCACGTCGCCTGGGACCAGTCCCCGGCCCCGGCGCGTCTCGACCGCTCCGTTGACCTCGACCTCGCCCCACTGGATTCGGATCTTGGCCTGTCCTCCGGTCGGCGTGATGCCCGACAGCTTGAGGAACTGATCAAGCCGCAGCTTCCGCCGGCCGGGTATCGCGCCCGCGTCTTCCGATGTCATCGCTCTCCTCACGCGCCTCGTCGCCCCCAGCCGAATCCACGTCGCTGGCGGCGCGAGCCGGCGATCTTGCGGCCGATCGCGTTGACCGTGCTTCCGACTCCTTCCTATACTCCACGCTGGATGCGGCTCTGAGAAGCCCGGAAGGAGTCCTCGATGATGGATCAACTGGCCCGGCGCGCCGGTGTGGCCGCCGCCCTCTTGTCGGCGCGCGCCGTAGCGGCTCGTTCCCTTCTGCGGTCGGCCCGTGCGGCCCTGGCGCTGGCGTTCTGTCTCCTCGTGCTGGTCCAGGTTCCATCGGCGGGCGCGGACGACTCGGGCGGGCCGCCTCCGCTCAACGAGGGCCCCATGATCCACCTGGAGGAGCGCAGCGTGGAACTGGGCGACCTGAGCGAAGACACGCCGATCCACCATTCCTTCAACATCCGGAACGACGGCACGAAGCTTCTCGAAATCAAACGGGTCGAGACCTCCTGCGGCTGCACGACCACCCGCCTGGTCGATTCGCTGCTGGCTCCCGGCCAGAGCTCCGATCTCGAGGTCAATTTCAACCCGGTCAACGAGGAAGGCGAGGCGATCAAGATCATCGTCCTCTTCACCAACGACCCGGCGGAGCCCCGGATCGACCTCAGGCTCCACGCCAACATCATTCCGACCCTTGTGGCCGACCCGAAGCTCGTCGACTTCGGGATGGTCCGGAAGGGGGACACCCCGACGATCACCGTCCGGCTCACCGGACCCCGCGGCGCCAATCTCCACATCAACAGGGTGACCGGAGGCGAGGGCATCATCAACTGGACGAGCGCCCCGGTTCGCTCCGACACGGGTTCGGTCATGGAATGGACCGTGCACCTCAATCCTGACCTTTCGATCGGCAAGTTCGCCCGGCGTATCGTGCTCAATCTCGACTACCCGAGAAAGCCGCTGTTCCGCATGGGTCTGAGCGGGGAGGTCTACAGCTACTTCCACATGCAGTCGGACCACCTCGACTTCTACAACGTGCGCACCGGAACGACGACGACCAAGGAGCTCAAGGTCGACTGCGATGGGAGCAAGCCCTATCGCATCACGGACGCCGAGTCCTCCTCGCCGATGATCCGGGCCGAATTGAAGGAGTCCGGCCACGGGTATGTCGTCGCGCTGACCTTGAACGCTCCCCCAAAGCCCGAGCGCGTGCGAGCGTCGGTGATCCTCAAGACGACCGATCCGGCGCAGCCCCAGATCGAGATCCAGACCCGGGGGGTTGCGCTGTAGCCCGGACTCGAGGCCTTCCCCCTGATGCCGAAACAGAATGCCCGGCGGGACCGCCTTGACTGGTCAAATCCGGCGGGGACTCTCGTCGGTGGGTCGATCCGGCGGTTCGCAGGGCCTGTGGGCGTGCTGGGCGGCGCGCTCGCCGTGTCTGCCGGGCTCAATCGGCGGTACCTCCGGACCCTCGATCTGGCCATGCCGGAGCCGGGGAAGGCCGGTCACCTCAAGATCACGACCCTCGCCGTCCTTGTCCCGGCAGCGGTCGAGACGCGAGCCAGGTGGACCCCAGACGCGACGTCGCGGCCCGCATCGTCGCGCCCGTCCCAGATGATGGAATAACGGCCGGCCGAGATGGAGCCATCCAGCAGGCGGCGAACCACGCGACCGCCGACGTCGAGGACCTCGACATGGACGGGTCCGGCGCTGGGGCATTCAAAGGAGACGGCGCAGCGCCCGGAGGCCGGATTCGGCAGGATCGAGGGAACGTTGGCTCCGGCGGCGGCGCCGGGCACCCCGCTGGACTGCTGGCATTGGTTGTCCATTCGGAGCAGGCCGTAGATCAGATCCGTTGTCGGCGTGCCCCATCCCACGCACAGGTCATAGCCCGGCTCGGCGAGGAACTTGTTCGGGCTCTTGGACCATGTGTTGTCCCCCACGGTGGTGTCGTGGAAGTAGCAGGCGCCGTCCTGGCTGTTTCCGATGGAGTAGACCAGCGGATTGATGAACCCCACCGGCGGCCGAGAATGGATCGCTGCCTGTTCATTGACCAGGGCGATGTAGGCCGCCCAGAGAGGAGCGACGCAGCTCGTACCTCCTATCGTAAAGTTGTTGCCGAAACGGAGATAGATATTGTCCGCGACCCAAACGAAAGCCTGATCCAAATTCACCGGCGCCGGGTGCCAGGGCCCCTGCGACACGCTCGCGATTGTCACGTGGCGCGTGTCGGCGCCTCGACCGTGAGAAGGCCTTCCAGCTCCCTCGCCTTCCGGACCCCGCGCAAGGCAGGCCTGATTCCCGATTGCCGCGCGCGTGCGACCCGTCGTTGCGCATGTTCAGGTCGGTAGGTATTCTGCAGATCGGAAGATTGGACCACGGGCTCGCTGTTTCACGGTCCGCTTTCTGTGCATTGCAGGCACAGGGGGGTACTTCCCTGCGTCAGAGCTTGGATCCGCGCTATGAGCTCATGGATGCGCTCAGCGCCGGCGGCGGGCGGCGCGTCCTTCGCGCCCGGGATCGGCTGACCGGTCGCCCGGTGGTGTGCAAGACGGCTCCCTTGTCCGAGGTGTGCTCCGAGTTGCACTGCCTGCTCTCGCTCCCCCCTGGGTTGGGACCCGAGGTTCACGATGTGATCTGGGCCGGGCGTGGTCGTTTGTGGATCGCGCAGGAGGAGCTGAAGGGAGAGTCTCTTCGGGAGGCGGCGGCGAGGCTTCCATCCGAGCGGGTTCCGGCCCTCGCGCAGGCGATCTGCCAGGCTCTGGTCCACCTGCACCGCAGCGGCTGGGTG
Organism: Candidatus Eiseniibacteriota bacterium; assembly: GCA_963833505.1. Taxonomy (GTDB): domain Bacteria; phylum Eisenbacteria; class RBG-16-71-46; order CAIMUX01; family CAIMUX01; genus CAWHYG01. The sequence continues at coordinate 1,079,354 of CAWHYG010000007.1, forward strand.
CACACCGATCTCAAGCCCGACAACCTTCGCGTCTTCTGCACGGACGAGGAGATCTCGGTCCGGCTGCTCGATTTCGGCTTCGCCTTCGATCAATTCGGCGGCGCATCCGCGCAGCCGGTCGGAGGCACGCCTCCCTATTGGGCGCCCGAGCTTCGCCTTGCTTTCGTGGTCGACGCGCGCGCCGATCTCTACTCGCTCGGCGTGATGCTTCGGGAGCTGCTGCCGGCTGAGCAAAGGGACGCGCGGTGGGAGCCCATCCTCTCCCGCCTCTGCCAGGAGATCCCCGCGCGTCGCTATCCGGATTCGGCCGCGTTGCGCAACGACCTGGAGGCGCGCTTCTCCCTTCCGCCCGGACCGGATCGCCTCCCCCGCCTCTGGAGCGGACCACTCTTGGGCCGAACCGAGGTGATGGAACGGCTGACCCGGCAGACGCTCCGCCGGCCCCGCTCCCGCGTTCTGGTGCAGGCGCGCCCGGGCGTAGGTCTGACCCGATTCCTCCTCGAAACCGTCCTGGCCGCGGCCGAAGAGGGCTGCGCGCCGCTCCGGGTGGTCGATTTCTCCGCGTTGCGAACGGACGATGAATTCGCCCGTGCGGTGGAATTCATCCATGCCCCAGCAAGCCGGTTCGCCGCAAGGTCGACCCGCCGTGACGAGAGCGCGTCCATCCTGGGCGGAGTGGAAGATCCGTCCCCGGCCCTCCGCTGGATTCCCGAGAGCCGGCGAAGGCGGCTTCTTTCACTTCTGGGCAGCGGAGGCTGGAATCGGCTCACGCTTCCACCGATCGACGAAACGAGCTTCTGCGGCGTCGTGCAACACTCGCTGGGGACAAGCAGCCCGGAAGTCCGGGAGATGGCAGAGCGGCTGTACCTCGAAACCGACGGAGATCTCAGGATGGCGGCGGAGGTGACGCAGGGCGCGCTTCTCGAGCTGGTGCAGAAAGACGAAGTCGCTTATACAATCGGATCCGAAGATCTTGCCCGCGCGATCGAGAGCCTTCCCCGGAGGCCGGTGGTCCCGCGTTTTTCAGAGCTGACGCCCGACGAATCGGAGGCATTGCGGATTTGCGCCCTCGCGGGCCTGGACTTTCCCGCCGACCTGGCGGAGGGCCTCGTGCGTCAGTTCTGCTCCCGATGCGCCGCCGTCGATCGCCTGGTGGAATCCGGCCTCCTCGGGAAGACGGAGGCGGGTCTCTTGCGGTTCATGAGCAGACCGCTCTGGAAATCGGCGGAGGCGGAACCGCCCGAGTCCTCGGCCGAGATCAATCAGTGGCTGGTCGAGCATGACTTTCCGGACCTTTCGAATCTGCCGCACGTCCTCCGGACGTGTCGAAGAGCGCGGCGGCTGGAAATGTTCTCGGTGGAGACCTCGCGCCTCCGCGAGGCGTTGGATCGGATCTGCCAGGATTGGGCCAAGTCGAAGATCCTCTCCTTGCTGGCGTATCCGGACGAAGCCGAGCCCCGCTGGACCGTCGAGGAGCTGCGGAGGCGGGCCGCCGACCTCGCTCGCATCGTCGGTCCCCCCTGGACTGAGGAGCGGCTCGTCGTGTTCGCGAATTATACGGCCTGGACGCCGGATCAGGACCTCCAGAACCGACTTCTACGGGAGGCGTCGGAATCCGCGGATCCCGAGACCGCCGGACCGGCACTCTGCAGACTGATTCGTTCCCGGGACCCGGAGGAGAAGAACCTTCTGGCGAAGCTTCGCGAGCTCGAAGGCACCTGCAGCGCGATCCCTGCCGGCACCTCGCTCTCCTTCAGCGCGATGTGCGAGCACCAGGCCGGCGAGTCGTCCCTCGCCGCTCGGCTCGCGCTGGAGGCGGCGGACCAGCTGCAGGGAACCGGAAGCGAGTTCGAGTTCATGGCCCGACAGCTCGTTGCCGTGACGCACATGGAGGATCCATTGGCCGCCATCCCGCTTTTCCGGAACGCCCTGGAGCAGGCCCGCGGCGCCGAGCGGGCTGCGCAGGTCCGCGCCAACATCTGCTCAGCTTACTGGATGGCGGGAGAACTCGAGACGGCGGTGAGGACTGCCGACGAAGCGCTCCTCGAACTCCCCGGCTGGGTGCCCAGGAGCGTGTTGATCCGGGCCGGGCTCATCGTGCATCGGGCCGGCATTCGACGTGACCTGGGCGAATTTGAAACTGCGATGCGTGACTGCCGCATGTTTCTCGCCGCCTCTCCGGCGCATACCGGACGTTTCTACGTCACGGCCCGGCAGGTGATCGCGGAATGTCACCTTCGCCGCGGGGCGAACGGGCCGGCGATCCGTGAATGCTTCAGGGCTTTTGTCGAGTCGACCGGCTTGTTCGGTCGCGTGCGCTGGAACCTGGTTCAGACCCTGATCGACATCCTGGTTGATGTCGGATCCATGGAGTTCCTCGACGAGTTCGGCGCCGGCCTTCATCTGGAACCGGAAGGGGACGAGCCGGAAGTGGTGACGACCGCGGCCAGGCTGGAAGCGCTGTGCGCGCAGCGCGCGGGTCAGCTTGACCAGGCGCTTGCCGCCCTGGAGCAGTGCCGCGCGATTGGGGGCGCGCTGAGCGACGTCACGGTTCGGGCGCGATACCTTCATCACCTCGGCATGGTTCACCTGGCCCGGATTCCGGCACGCGGGGTCGAGGCGGCCCGGGCCGCCGCAGACCTCTTCCAAGAGCAATTGGACGGCCTGCCTTCGAGGCATTTCGACTATGAACGCGCTCAGGCCCTGAAGGGTCTCGGTCTGGCCCTGGCCGGAAGCGGGAAGGCGGACGATGCCATCGACGCGCTGGACCGGGCCATTTCCCTGGCCAAGGCGTTCCGGTTCCAGCGGGTCCTGGCCGATTGCCTCGAGGCGCGAGCGCGGGTAGGCCTTGAGTCTCCCGAGAATCAGCCCGGAGCCGGAGATCAGCCAGCCCGGCCAGGCGCTCGGCGCGATCGCCAGCATGGTAGCGGCCAAGACAGCCGTTGACGCGCTCGGCGCGAACGCCGAGGCGGCCGTCACGACAGCCGCCCGCCTGCCCGCTACTTCCTTCCCCGGCGGTTGGGAACCCCCTCGAGAGAAACCCCTAGACTCTCGATCCGGCGCAAGAGCGTGTTGCGCCGGATCCCGAGCAGGCGTGCCGTTTTCGAGCGGTTTCCGCGCGTGCGGACGAGCGCCTCCCGGATCGCTTCGCGTTCGATCTCGGCCAGGGAACGAATGGCCCGGGTCGGATCTTGAGCACGACCGCCCGCCGGCCTCGGCAACCCGGCCGCCAGCCGCGCCTCATCGCTCGTCTCCGCGATGACCGACTGTATAAGCTGAGAATCCACCGGCCCGTTCCCCGCCCGCACCAGGACCTGCTGGACAAGCCACTCGAGCTGGGCGACGTTGCCGGGCCAGGGAAGGCTGGACAGAAAGCGCATCGCTTCCTGCGTCAACGTCAGCGGAGCCCGCGTGCCGCTTGACAGGACGCTGCGCGGTCCCGGTGTCGTTCCTGGAACCTCCAGGCCGATTGCGCTGGAGTGTTTCTCGATGAAGTGCTCGACCAGAACCGGCACATCCTCCGGACGCTCCCGCAACGGTGGAATGCGGATCTCGAGGACATCCAGCCGGCGGAGCAGATCCTCACGGAACCGGCCGGCCTTGACCTCCGTCACCGGATCAAGGCTGGATGAGGAAATGAGCTGTACGTCAACCGGATGCGCCTCGCGGCTCCCCACCGGCCGAACGGCTTCCGACTCAAGCGCGCCCAGCAACCGCGCCTGGGCTCCCGCGTTCATGGTCGCGATCTCGGCCAGGTAAAGCACGCCACGATCCGCCTCCCGGAACAAGCCTGGGCCGCGCCGAGGTTCCCCGAGCACCGGCCCCCCGGCATGGCCGAAGAGCCTCGCCTCGAGCAGATCTCTCGGTCCGGCTGCGCAGTCATATCCGACAAAGGGGCGATGCGAACGCGGCCCGGCGGCGTGGATGGCCCGCGCCACCAGTTCACCCTCCGATCCCTCTTCGCCAAGAATGAGCACGGGACCTTCGAGCTGCGCCGCCAGGGCGATCCTCGCTTTCAGCGCCGTCATGGCCGGACTGCGGGTCGGCAGGTCCCAGTAACGCTCCTGCAGGTCGAGGCGATCCATCAGTCTGCGATTGGCCAGCCGCAGCTCGGCGTACAGGCGGGCGTTGTGGAGGGCCACGCCCGCCATGGCCGCGAACGAGGAGAGAAGGCGGGAGGCGCGGGGAGAAAACGAGTGCGCTGCTTCGAGGGCATCGAGGTAGAGCACGCCAATGAGCTCGTCGTTCGCCGTGAGCCGCGCGCACAGAACCGACCGCACTTGCATCAGGCGGATGCTGGGCACTTCGGCCAGCGTCGGGTCCGCGAGCGCGTCGGTCGTCATGAAAAACTCTCCCGCCTGGGCGCGGCGCAGAATCGTCCGACTCACCCGCTCTAGGTTCTCGACCTCCTGCCCGTCGATATCGATCGCCAGGACCGGGATCAAAGGCCTGTCCATGCTCCGGCTCAGGAAAAGAATGCCGCGGTCGGCCCCGAGCGCCTCGACCGCGGATTCCAGGATCTGTTTGATCACGGCCCTGAGGGTCAGTTCCGGGCGCAGCGCAATCGCGACGCCTTCCAAGCTCCGGAGGGCGTGGTCATGGTCCCAGGCCTCCGCCTTGTCTTGGAGCTCCGAGATCCGGGCGCGCGCGGCGCCGAGTCCAGAGTCGGACTCTCCCTGGTCAATCTCCAGGCCTTCGAGGATCTGATTGGCCATGGAGAGATCCGTGTGCCCCGTGAACCGTTTCCCGGCATGCGCGTCGGCACGGTCATCGGCATGGGCGCCCGCATAGTCGGCGGCACGGTCGCCGGCATGGGCGCCCGGATGGTCGGCGGCACGGTCGCCGGCACCTTTGGTGCGGCCGTGGCCGGGCGTCTTCTGAGACGTCATGGCCTGATTCTCCTCCCTGGCCCACATCGGCCGGTGCTCTTCCAATTGTCCCATTATGGACCAGATCTACGGGCAATGCAATCTCATTCTCCTAGCGTGTGGCCACCAAACCGTAGGAATTGAGGAGATCGAAGCTGAGTATTTCCGCGCTTCTCGCCAGTATGTGGCGACGGTGTCTGCAAAGGATCATTTTATAGAACTTACCTCTTGACACATTTGTCCCATGGAGAACATAATTACCTCGGTGCAAATGCCACCCGGCTTGCTGGAGATCTCTCGTCTCCGATGAGCGTCGGGGTGATTCGGTCGTGCGAGGCGCGGTGCCTGGTTGTCCCGGCGAGCCGGGGCGGGCGATCTGCGTAGCGTTGATTGGCAGGCGGGCGGGCGGCCAGGTCTCCGGGCCGGCGGCCACCCGGCTTCCGATGGACAGGGAGGGCACATGAAGACCACGATCCGAGGCCTCGTTCACTTCCTCGCTGGCGTCGCGATCGACGGACCGGCTCACGCCCCCCGAGTCGCCGCATCCGGTTGCCCTCAAGAGCGGTCGACGCGCGTTCCTTTCCTGCGTCTCGTCGCCTCGACCGCCGCCCTTTCCGTCCTGCTCCCCGGACCGGTCCGGGCCTCGTGCATCGATTACTCAACCTATCTGCACTGGGCATCCCGGATCTGCCAGAACGATTGTGCCTGGAACGTGGCGGGGAACGCGGGAATCGCGTACGTCACCGGCAACTCCAGCCTCAGCGTCGTCAGCACCGCGGACCCGGCGCACCCGGTCATCCTCGCCACCTTGCCCATGTCCGAGACTCCCGCGTGGATTGCGTACTCGGGGGGCTATGTCTTCCTCGAACTACAGTCGTCGCCGCCTGAAGTGTCGCTTGAAGTGGTCGACGTGCACAACCCCTCCTCGCCATTCGTCGTCGGACGCTTCGATCATGTTCCCTCGGGGGGGCGTCTTTCGGTCGCCGACGGGTACGCCTACATCTACTTTGACCAGATGTACATCATCTCCGTTTCCGACCCGGCCCACCCCCGTCTAATCGGCACCTACACGCCTCCCGGCGAGGCGGAGGCGACCATGCAGGTGCTGAACGGTTTTGGATATTTCGCCTACGGCTCGAATCTCTCCGTCCTCGACCTGTCGAATCCTCCGGCTCCCGTGTTGCTCGGAACGGTCCACTTCCCGGACACCGCCGCGGGCCTCTCCGTCCTCGGATCGCTCGTCTATGTCGGCGCCTCGAGCGCGGGTCTCGAGGTGGTCGACGTGTCCGACCCGACGAATCCCCGGATCATCAAGACCGTCTCTTTAGACTCCACGGTGGATCTCACGGTCATTTCCGGCAATTCCCTCTACCTCTCCAATGGCGCCGGGTTCTTGATCTTCGACATTTCCTCACCCCCGGTTCCCGTGCAGGTTTCGGAGCACGAGTCCATTGTGCAAGAGAGGGGCATGTGGGCGGATGGATCGGCTCTCTGCCTCGGCGGCTACTTCGGGTTGGACATCTTCGACGTCTCGAACCCGCACAACCCGCCGATGGCGGGCGTCGAAGAGGCGGGCTGGGGAGGCGGCCCCCCGCCGGACGTCAAGTCGATCTGCTTGCAGGGCAACTTCGCCTACACCGCCTGTGGAGGCAGCGGCCTGCAGGTGATTGACCTGACCGATGTGCAACATCCCACGGTCGTCGGCACGCTTCCGACGAATGGCTGGTCCCGTTCCGTCCAGGTGGTCGGTCAATACGCCTACTTCTGCGATGGGGGGGGGGGCCTTCGGATCATCGACGTGTCCAATCCGGCCGCCCCCACCCAGGTCGGCTGGCTCAGCGCTTCCTATGACGCTCGCGAGGTGGTCATCGAGGGCACCTACGCCTATCTCGCGGACGCCAACGGCGGATTCAAGGTGGTGGACATTTCCAATCCCACTGCGCCTCGGTTCGTCGGCAAGTACATCGAGGGGGTCTTCGTCGAAGTCTGGGCCGTCAACGGCCTGATCTATGCGAACGACTACCAGGACAACCGGTGCTGCTTCCTCGACGTCTCGAACCCGGCTTATCCGCAACTCCGCGGCCAGGGGTGGCTTGGGATCGGCGGCGCCAGCGCCGGCGACATGCTCTATACGTGCGGCGGGCAGACGATCGATGGCTGGAACGTATCCAACCCGGGCGTCCCGGTCCACGCCTGGAGCGACTCGACCTACTCCTATGCCAATCAGATCGCACTGAACGGGCAGATGCTCTACGTTTCGGACCGGGGGCAGGGCATGGACGTGTTCTCGATCAACCCCGGGCAGCCGGCCGTTCCCATCGGGTCCTTGAAATCCGACTGCGCCGTTTACGGGGCCTCCGCCACGAACGACTGGATCGCCCTGGCCGGATCGACCGACGGGATCCGGATTGCGTATGTGCAGTGTCCCATACCAAGCTCGGTTTCCGGGAGCGGTCCGTCGCCGCGCACTTCATTGCTGGCGCCGGCGCCCAACCCGACCGCCGGCCCGACCGCCTTTTTCTGCGATCTGCCGGTGCCGGCGGCGCCTCGTCTCACCATTCAGGACGTGTCGGGACGCGAGGTGCGGCTTCTTTCGCAACCGGTCCTGCCGGCCGGGCGACATGAGCTTCTCTGGGACGGTCGCGACGCCTCCGGGCGTAGCGTCCCCGCCGGAATTTACTGGGCGCGACTGACCGCCGGCCCGCGGACTGAGACGCGGCGGCTGGTCATCGTTCGATGACAGGAAACAGCCCCGAACGGCAACGGCCGATGCCGGCGGAGGATCGTTCGATGATGGCGAACAACCCCGTAGCGCAACGGACGGAGCCGGCCGACGTTGGTGTCAGGCGTGAATTCCACCTGAAGGAGGTGCGTGCCATGTTCGCGAATCGAGGGATTCTGAATCTCTCCTGGCTGCCCGCGCTCGTCATGCTGGCGGCGGCCGCGGGCTCCGCCCGCGCGGATTGGATCCAGCAGTCCAGTCCCGTCTCCAGCCGCCTCGCGACCGTGGACTTCGTCGATGCGAATCAGGGTTGGATCTGCGGCTACGGAGGGGTCATTCTGCACACCGCGGACGGCGGCGACCATTGGGCTTCACAGGTCAGCGGAACGACTTTGAACCTATATGGCATCTCCTTCGTCGACGCGAACCTCGGCTTCGCCGCCGGCGACCAGGGCCTGGTGCTCCGCACCACCAACGGGGGCGCTGGCTGGCAAGTGGCGCACGCGGCAAAACCCGAAGATATCACCTTTGTCGGGATCAGCGCGGCGGACGCCCAACACGTGGTCGCGGCCGGTACCGATTATGAGGGGAATCCTTCCGCCGGATGGTTCGCCTGCTCCACCGATGGTGGAACCACCTGGAAGAACAACTACATATTTGCCCAGAACGGGGACAGGGGCGTCGTCCTATATCACGTGCAGATGCTCTCCGGACAGGTGGGATATGCTCTCGGCGAGTACACGTCCTACGACTACGACACGACCTTCAAGCTGTACAAGACGACCGACGGATGGGCCACCGAGTCCATCATGGATGACATCCCCTATGCCGTGTGTGGCCTTGACTTCGTCGACCAGTTCAACGGGGGTTTCGTTTCGGTGAACTTCGGTTACTACTTGAACAGGACCACCGATGGCGGACTCACCTGGGTGAAGACGACCGTACCGGAAGGACAAGGCATTTCCTTCCCCGACCTGACTCGTGGCTGGGTCGTGGGACATGGCGGGGTCATCGCTCGCTCCACCGACGGCGGGAAGGACTGGGCGGCCCAGGACAGCGGGGTGAACACCGATCTCTGGAGCGTGGATTTCGTCGACGACCAGGTCGGTGCCGCGGTGGGGACCGGGGGTGTCATCCTGCACACCGTCGATGGTGGCGACCCTGTGTCGTCAGTTCCCGCGACCGGCCGAGAGGTCGCCGGCAGGCTCCTGGCCGCGGAACCCGACCCGTTTCACTCTTCGCTCCAGATTGACTACACGGTGGCGCGCCCGGGCGCGATTTCCCTGGTCGTGCTCGACGTCGCCGGCCGCGTGGTCCGATCTCTGCTCCAGGAGGATGCCGTCTCGGGTACGCACCATGCGGTTTGGGACGGAACCGGGCAGAACGGTCGCCGGGTGGCGCCCGGCGTCTACTATCTGCGATTGAGCGGGGCGTTCGGGCAGGAGCGGCGACCGGTGGTGCTGACTCAATAAAGCCACATGTCCTCCCGCTTCCTGTCCGCAGCAACTGCTTTTGCCACCTTCGGTGTTGGGTGAGGTCCGGGAGGGTCCGATTCGGATCATGACATTTTACCGGTAACCCTTCGGGAGCGGGCCATGCCTTCGCGTCTCGCGCTGCTCCGGGCCAGCGTGGCGCCGGTGCTGCTCGCCCCTCTGAGCCCTGGCTACGGGGGCGGGGTCAACCGCCCCAACCATCGTGTTTGGATTGCGTCACGGATCCTCAGGGCTTGTAGGGCTCACCGTCGAGGAGCATTCTGGTCCAGCTCCTCGTCGTAGCCGTAGATATCGTCATAGAACACGATCGATCCATCCGGACGGGCGACACCGGACCCGTGCGAGCCTGGCAGGGAAGGCGACTGGCGGCCCTCAAAGTCTCTTGAGCGGATTCCAGCCGCCGAGAGGGAGGAGTCGTCTCTCCCCCCTTTCGGGAATGTCGCTTCGCATGGCCGGCGGCTACCGGGCCCGCTGCCCGGCCGCCGCCCTTTGCTCTCCCGGACGGGCTTCACTTGCCGGGATGATTTCCCTGACTCTTTGCATGCGCGGCATTTCTCTTGCCGGTGAAGTGCTTTCCTTGGTACTTCGGACCTTGCTCCTTGTACTGCTGCCCGCGCATGTCGCGATATTGGTGAATCTTCTCGATGTTCCATTGGCGCAGTCCGCGCGGCAGCTGCTTCTGGCCCTGAAAGACCCAGGGACCATCGTAATAGCGTGAACGATACCAACCGCCGCTGTATGAACGGTAGTACCTTCCGCTGACGTACACGATGTCATCCGGAATCCCGACCGCGACATACAGGCCGATCTCGGGAGCAAAGACCATTTCCGGCGAACTCTCCACCTCGATTGCAGGTGGCGGTGGAGGCGGGGCTGGCGTGTTGCCGAGGTGGATGTCGATCCCGACGTCGGCTCGGGCGGGAGCGCCTGAGAACAGGAGCAACGCCAGGAGAACAGGGAACCATCTTCTCATATCACAACCTCTCTGGGAGTTGGTCGCCGGACCTCCCCTGTCACTCGACGTTTGGACATCGCCGGGTGACAAAGGCTGGCGTTAGCTTCCTCTTCCAGTGAAATCCGCAAGGGCCGCTGCGTCACTCGCAGAACCCGGATCCAATGAAGCCACTATCATGCCGTCATACAACTCACTTGAATCTATAGCGTTAGGCAAACGCCACGACCGGCGATCTCCATCAAAACGGAGGTGGATCAATCAAAACGGAGGATGGGGTATCGGCCGGGTCAGGAGCTGAAAAGACAGGCGGCGCCGGTCTCCCCGGACCCTTGCCGCCCGCCTCAATGGGGGTGGAATTCCCGCATTGCGATCTACAACTTGTTCTCGGGCTCCAGGACGATCTCGACCCGGCGGTTGTTGGCGCGTCCCTCGGCGGTCGCATTGTCCGCTACCGGTCGCGCCTCGCCGATCCCGTGGGCCTGGATGCGGGTGGCGTCGAAGCCGCGCTGCACGATGTAGTCGCGGACTGCGTCCGCTCGGCGCTGTGACAGGTCGACGTTGTACTGCGCGGCACCCTGGGAGTCGGTGAATCCCTCGACCACGACGTTGCGGTTGCGCCGAGAGACGCCGCCCGCCGATTTCCGAAAGGCGCGGCTATCCTGAACGGAAACGGAGCGGCCGGCCATCATGCCCTCGACTCTCGCCGGGCGAGAAGTAGGCCTGGCACCATGGGCAGCCAGTAGCTGAACCCGCGAAACATGAGCGTCGCAGCCAGGCCGGCGGCGATCGGTACGCCCGTGAGCTTCAGCGTCGCCACGGACGCTGCTTCGAAAACCCCGAGCCCTCCAGGCACAGGCGCCAGTGTGCGTGCCAGGGTCGACAGCAGATAGCTTGCGAAGACCAGCGCAGGGTGAACCGAAAGTCCAAGGGCAAAGAGCATGACCCAGAGAGTCCCGGCATCGAGCAGGAAGATCGCCGCCTGAAAGCCCATGCACCGGATGATCAGTCCGATATCATGAGCAATTCCCGGTGTCGCCTCTGCGAGAGCCTGCATTCCCGATCCGACAATCGGCAGCCGGTGGATCCAGTGCGGCACGGTCCGGCCACGGCTCATCAAGACGAGGGCGATGGGAATGCCTGCCGCCACGGGGGCGAAAATCGCCGCCGGCAGAAGAATGAACAGGGTGAGATCTCCGTGCGCCCAGACGACCACGAGGGCAGCGATCAACGCCGCGACATACGCGGCGTAGTAGCCGATGAGCTCGACGACGACGGCAGCCATGCTGGTTCCCCGTGGAATGCCTCGCCGGTCCAGCGCCCGGACGGCGAGCACGGTGCCGCTCATGCCGCCGCTGGGAAGCACCTGGTCCATGAAGAGCTTCGCCAGGCCGAGGCCCATGAAGGACCAGAGTGGTCTTGGGCTGCCCGCGCGGGCGGTGATTCGCTGCCAGATCGCGGCGTCCGCCACATAGGTACCGGTCTGGAGCAGGAGGCCGAGGAGCAACCAGGAGGCGCGAGCGTGCGCCACGAGCCGCGCGAGCTCTTGCGCCTCGCTCCGATGGGTGGCGAACAAGACGACGGCCGCCAGGATGGCCAGCCCGAAGAGCCAGGGGATCCAACGTGCTCCGGCTTTCCTTTTCCGGTTGGTCTCTTTCTCGGCGTTCAGCATGGCACGCAGGCAAGCTGAACACTACTTCGGAGGGGCGCTCTCCCCCGTCCTGGCGCGGGATCCTCGAACGACGCCGTAGCTCTTGAGCTTTCGATAGAGGGTGGCCGAGCCGATACCGAGCTGCTCGGAGGTGCGCGTCTGGTTTCCCCCGTTGAGGTCGAGCACCGCCTTGATGTAGTCCTCTTCGATCTCCTCCAACGCCCTCACCGGTCCGGACACTGACGGCGTCGGAATCGCCTGCCGGACCTCTTCCGGCAGGTCGTCGAACTCGACCAGCTCGGTGCGGTTGAGAACCACGGCCCGTTCGATGGCGCTCTGCAGCTCGCGGACGTTGCCCGGCCATCCGTATCGCAAGAGCTGGTCCGCGGCGCGCGGAGAAAACCCGGACACTAGGCGTTCGTACCGCGTGGTCGACTCGAGCAGCAGCGTCCGCGCCAGAGGCAGGATGTCCTCCCGTCGGTCGCGGAGCGGCGGCACGTGCAACTGAACCACGTTCAGCCGGTAGAACAGATCCTTGCGGAAGCGGCCCGAGTCGATCTCCTCGGCGAGCTCGCGGTTGGTCGTGGCCATGACCCGCACGTTGACCGTTCGGCTCTTGCTCTCGCCGACGCGGCGAATCTCGCGCTCCTGGAGAACCCGCAAGAGTTTGACCTGCATTCCGGGCGAAACGTCGCCGATTTCATCCAGAAGGATGGAGCCGCCGTTAGCCGCCTCGAACAAGCCGATCCGGTCATGCGTCGCTCCGGTGAACGCGCCGCGTACGTGGCCGAAGAGTTCGCTTTCCAGAAGAGACTCGGTGATGGCGCCGCAGTTGACCGCGATGAACGGACCCGACGTGCGGGCGGACTCCTCATGCACCAGATGCGCGATCAGCTCCTTGCCCGCGCCGCTCTCGCCCGTGATGAGGATGGTGGAGTCGACCTTGGCGATCCGGCGAGCCAGGTCGATCACCCGACGCATGGCAACACTCCGGGAGATCATCCCCCGCGGGTCGTCGGCCTCGGGGGCCACGCGGGCAAGCACGCGCTTCCTCTCGCGAAGCTTCCGTTCCGCCTCCTTCAGGTCCTCGGTGATTCGGTGGAGCGACGGTTCAAGCCAGGCCGCCAGATTCTCCTGGCGGTAGAAGAGAAGATCCGCGGCCCGTTCGTCTCCCCACTCCTCGCGCGTCCGGCCGAGAAGGTGGCAAACGGCATCGCCCCGACCGATGCATCGTTCCTCAAGGACATAGATCTCCTTGCCCAGTGCCCGGCTCAGATAGCCGCTGGTCAGACCGCAGATGGTCCAGCATACCGCGGTATCGCTGAGTCCGAGGTGGGCGATGTGCTGCTCCGCCTCGAACGACCCTGCGAGCGTCAATCCCCGATCGGTCAGCGAACCGGGGGCGCCCGGCCCGAGGCGATACATGCCTTCGAGCATGTGGACGCGGCCGCAGGCGTGATGCCAGTCGTCCTCGCTCTCCCATTGGAACAGGTCCTGCATCGCCTCGGCCATGCGCCAGCCCTGGACAAAGCCGAACCGGGTGAGAACGGCGCGCGCCGTCGTGACGCCGAAGTGGTTGATCAGCTCCTTGCGCAGATTGCCCTTGGCCGTGGCGTCTATGATGAGCGCGCGCTGGCCGGCAAATCGGACGATCCCGTCCTCAGAATCGAATTCAACCAGCTCATTGATGCTGAGGTCCTCGACGCGCATCGCACCCTCCTTCGGCTTCATCGATTCTGCATCACAATGATCGGGTCGACAAGTGATTGATTTACCGAGCTCGTTATTCATCACGCAGTTACGCTGGACCTCAAAGTGCCTTCACGAGTTACCGTGGGCGAGATCGCCTGATCAAAACGACTGAATGCCGGCGAATCGGGTCCGGCGCCGGCACCTGGCCTCTCCCCGAGCCGCGGCAGGCAAGAACGAAGAGCGGCGGAGAGACCCCGTATCAAGGTCTCTCCGCCGGATCGCACGTTCCGCCCCTGGCGGAGCATCGCGGCGACAGGAAATCCGCGGGCAGATCGCTCTGCCCCGCTGATTCGTGTCGCCCCAAGATCAGTTCAGACAGCCGATGGACCAGAGTCCCGCGAAGACGCCATCGGTGCCATTGAGCCGGGAATGCCAAGCCCAACGGATCGCACCAATGGCGCTGCCGTGGGAATCGAGCAGCTCGCCCTGGAAGGAACCCACCTCACCAATGGCGTTCGGACCGGTTTCCGCCGTCTCCGAACCGCCATCCGTCCAGGTTCCGGTGACGATGCCCAGGAAGTTTCCGCGGGCGTCGATGTACTTGGCGAAGAGTACCCTGCTTCCCTGGGTGTTGGTGCCGAAGAACCCGCTCAGGTCACCCAAGATCTCGCCGTGGTTGCCGAGAACCCGTCCACGAATCGATCCGCTTCCGCCCGTGGTCGTGGGAAGAAGCCAGACACCGTTGTGGAAGCCCCGCACGCAGCTTCCCTTCTCCACGCGAAAGGCCTGGATCGCGAACCGGTTCCCTGCCTGGTCCGTCACGTAGGTCGTGTCCATGTTGGCCAGGTTGTTGACGAGAAGTGTCCAGGTGTGGGCGCCGGCCACGATGGTGAGGGTATCCCGGGATCCGTCGGATCCGTCGGGGAGCGGCTGATAGACCCAGAAGCGGATGCCGTCATAACTGTCCGTGGTGTGGCTCACCCAATCAATCCTCATCCGGTTGGTGCGTGGCAGAACCACGTGATCCGTGTTTTCGAAGGCAATCGTGGAGCGCACCACCAGAGCGCCTCGGTTCACGGCCGCGTCCCCGTTCCAGTCGGTCACGACTCCCGCACCGGGATTGCCGGCCAGGATGCGATTGGCGGGATCCTTCCGCAGAATTCCCCAGAGGAGGGTCACCGCGTAGGCGTGGATCGAGTCCGGCATGGTCGCCCAGATCGCGACCTGCTGGTCGGTGGTCTCGAGCGGATCCGCCGCGGCCACTTCCGCGGTGCCGCTGCCGACCAGAGCCTGATTGCCGAAACCAGGTTGTTCGGCCAGGACGTTGAATCCTCCGTTCGACAGGTTGAGATTCTGGGTCTCCGACGTCGCGTTGCTCGGCGCGGTCGAACTCTTGCCGCAACCGCTCGCAACCAGCCCGCCCAGTACCAGGGCTGCAGCCAACAACAGTGGTCCGTGTTTCCCTAACACTCGAGTCGCTCCTTTCAAACCGGGTCCCGAGAGCATTGCCGACGAGGCCGATCGCTTCGGCGCTGCCGTCGGGCTTCACACTTCTAATAGCCAGAACCATGCCATCCGATGCTCTCTGCCTTCCTGGAGACGTGAGTGCCTGGAGGCGCAGGTTTTACACCGTCCGCGCCTGGGCCGGCGGGTATCGGTTTCGACGAATTGCCGATTCATGCTCCCCGGAATCGATCAGAATGACGCATTACACAACGGACGCCGGACGCCGGCTGGGCGGTCCCGGGTGGGCGCAACGAAAGGGCGGCAAGTTCATCACTCGCCGCCCTCGTTCCACCCCGGCGTTAGCCGCCGCTGTTCTAGCGCGACTTCTTGACTTTCATCGGCTTCACGACCTGCTTTTGCATTCGCTGCGCGAGCACATTTCGCTGCTGCGTGGCGTGCGCTTCGAACGCCTGCTGCTCGGTCGCCTGGCGCTGACGAATCTCATCGACCGCGGTCCCCTTTCCCTGGGCGCGTAGCTCGCTTGCCTGATCGCGCAGAAGACGCGTGCGCTCGTCCTTGAGGTCGCTTTCGAGCTTGCGTTGTTGCGCGGCGCGTTGGCTTTGCAGGACCTTGTCGGGGATGACGCTCGCTCGCTGCGCCGTTGAGGGCGCGGGCGCCTGCCCGGCAGGAGCGGATCGTACCGTGGGGCGGAAGAAACCGACGGTTCCCTTGCCCGCCGATCGACCGTCCCCGCGTCCCGGAGCGGCCGCATCGGCGACTCTGAACTGGGGCACTTTCCGTCCGACATTCCGTTCAACCAGGGCCACGTCGATCCCGACGTCGGCCGGACGTCCGCCGCGCACCTCGATCCGCGTGGCATCGCGCGAGCGTGAGAAGAGGGTGACGTTGCGGGCGACCGAAACCACCTGCCCGCGAAGATTCCCATCGAGGAAGTGCCTCTGGGGCACGAAGCACCACTCGTAGGAAGGGATGGCGTCCGCGCCGGAAAAATCAAGGCCGGCCGAATCGTTCCAACGGGCCGTGGGGGGCAACGGCGCCCAGCCTACGCAATCATCGCCGTTACGCCAAGCCACCCAGGCCGGAGCCCACTCGGTGCCGGGAACCCACACCCAGCCGTACGAGTCGTCGAAGGTCCAGCGCCCGTAGTGGTAGGTTGCCCAGCCCCATGGCTCGTTTGAGGCCCAGCTCCATCCGTAGTCGGTGTTCTCCCAATGGCCGTCCTGGTATGGCCGCCAGTTCGCGAGCATGTCATACGGCGTCCAGACCCAGCCAAAGTTCGGGTCCTGGATCCACTGTCCGTACGGTGAAAGGCTGTCGTAGAAATACGAAATGCTGACCGGGCTCCCGGGCGAGCCCACCTCGACGCGCACATCGGTCTGCGCTCGGCCGGTCGCGCAACCCAACAGGGTCGCGAACAGCGCGAGGCAAAGGGACCGCGCAATGAATCGTCTCATGGTCGTTCTCCAGTCCGGTTGGCCGCGGGTGCGGCGTAAACTCCAGATCTATCGCTGCAAAAGGCGTGCCAGGCGTCAAAGAGCCCGCAACTCGACGCGTCGATTCGCCTGAAGGCCTGCCGGCGTGGTGTTCGGCGCGATCGGCCGCAGCTCGCCGTATCCCCTCACCTCAAAGCGGTCTCGGTTCAGCTTTCGATCAAGGAAATACTGCAGGACGGCATTGGCCCGCCTCTCCGAAAGCGCCTGGTTGTAAGCCATGCGGCCTCGGCTGTCCGCGTGGCCTTCGATGGCCAGGCGCAGATCCGGGTCATCGCGCAGCCGGTTCACCACGGCGTCCAGCGCAGGCAGGTCGCCAGCCCGGATGGTGGACTTCGCGGTGGAAAAATGCAGGAGCGTCGGTTCGAACGGCGGCCGCGGCGCGGCGCTCGGCGCCGGGGACACGGGTGACACGACAGGCGCGGGAGGGGACGGCGGGGGCGGCGGGGATGGAGCGACCGGCGGCGGCAGATTCGCCTGCGCAGCGGGAGGCGCCGGAGGCGACTCCTGAGCTGGCTCCTGCCGTCTCGGGCCGGGCAGAAGGGACAGGCCCAGGGCCAGATCAACGTTGTTCTGATTCCGGTTCACCGGCTGCCGCAGAAACACGCTGGCCAGGCGCCCATCGAGGCGGAGGGCCCAGATCCCGGCGAATCGCCAGCGCAACCCGGCACCCGCATGGATCCCGAAATCCGCTTCATTCAACGGTCCGATCAAGGTCCGCTCCAGTCCGATTCCGGCCGCAACGAAGGGATCGAGGCGTTTCTCCGGCGCCAGCCGGTAGAGCCCGGACAGACGAACGGCGTCGAGATCCGCGTCATACCGGCTCCGTTGCGAGAAGACGTTTCCCGCCGGCCCGAACACTCCCGTCCATTTCGAGAAGATCCGCTGCACCGAAGCTTCCACTCCCACGCGACGCGTCAAGGCCAACCCGAGACGTCCGCCGATCAAGGGGCCGGTTTTGACCGTGTAACCGCCGTAGGTGTCCGGGATGCTCAACCCGCCGAATGCGCCGACTTCAAGGCGTCCCGCGGTCTTCCCAGCGTCGTCTGCGGCCTGGGCCGCGAGCGGTGTTCCGCATAATGCAAGCGCGCATATCCATGCCCAGGGGACGGGGATTCCTGACTCGCGGTGTGCCCGCATGACTCCTCCGATGGCCGATGCCGGTTGGGCCAACCGAGGGCGTCGATCGGCCGATGAAGGTTCCAGGCGCGTCGGGTTGTTCGCAACGACCTCAGACCGGCGGCACTCGTGGACCACAAGCACCGGCGGTTGAACAGGACGCCGGTTCTGCAGTGTCAGAACAGTGCCAATCGCCTCTGTCGGCCCTGGCAGGCGGGCGAGTCGCGCTGCCACTGTAGCCTTACGACTACGGGAGCTCTTTCGGACGATGGCTCCCCAGGGCCATATGTACGCCATGATGACGCCACGCTCGATCAGAATGATCGGTGTTGATCAAGTGACGAGGTGCCTCTGGCGTCGGTCCTTGCGCGGCCCCGGTCGCCCGATTAGACTCCCTGGACAGTTGCGACCCCAGGCCCGCTTCCGGAGGTGAGAAGGACTTGTGAGCTTGCACGACTACTGGTTGCACGGCATCACCGTCTTTATGGGCTTTTTTGCCATTCTCAACCCGGTCGGAAACCTCCCGGTCTATCTCGGAATGGTTCAGGAATTCGACCTGCGAACCCAACGGGAGGTTGCGTTCAAGGCGGTCCTGGTGGCCTTCTCCATCATCGCCGTCTTCAGCCTCTTCGGACACTTCATCTTCCGGTTGTTCGGGATCACCCTGCCCGCGTTCCAGATAGCCGGAGGGTTGATCGTATTCGTCATGGGATACAACCTGCTCAACGCCAGGGCCACCTTCCACTCCCAGGATCCGGTCAGAGGAGAAGACAGGGAAGCGCTGGGCAGGGACATGGCCATAACCCCTCTCGGAACTCCCTTGCTGGCAGGCCCGGGAGCGATCGCGGCGGCGATGAACTTCGTCGGCCAGGAAAGGTCGGTGCTGAACACATCCCTGGTGGTCGGCATTTTCGGTCTCATGTGCCTGATCACCTACCTCTTGTTTGTCTTTGGCAAGGCGCTGTCGTCCCGTGTCAACCCGGGCGTTCTCACCGTCGTGACCCGCGTGATGGGCCTCATTCTCTCTGTGATTGCCATCCAGATGCTGATCTTCGGGATTGAAGGATCGATCAAGCTGGCCTCGTAAGGAACGCGTTCCCGGCTGAGCGTTGAACGGCCGGGAGATTGCATGATAAATCTTCCAGCCGGTGTCCATCGAGGCGGGTTCCGTGACCCGCCGCCGTCTTCAGGCTGACAAACGCGGAGAAACATGGTCACAGCGATCGCAACAAAAGCCCTGCGCGCGCCGTTCCGCGCCGCAGGGCGCGCCTTCGAGGGAATTGCGCGGCAGGCCGGCGGAATGGCGATCCTCGTCTGGCAGATCGGCGCCGCGATCGTACAAGGCCGGGTGTCCTTCCGCGAGGTCGTGGCGCAGGCCTATGCCATGGGCGCCCAGAGCATTCCGCTCGTCTGCGTGACCGGGATACTCTCCGGACTGGTCACGTCGCAACAGGGCGGATATCAGTTCTCCAGCTCCGTACCTTTGTATGTCCTGGGCAGCGTGGTGGCCGAAAGCATCATCCTGGAACTGGGACCGGTCATGACCGCCTTTGTCCTCATTGGCCAGGTGGGCGCGCGGATCACCGCCGAAATCGGCACCATGAAGGTCACGGAGCAGATTGATGCCCTGTTGTCCCTGGGCCGTGACCCCGTGGCCGTTCTGGCCGCTCCCCGCGTGATCGCCGGCACGATCGCCACCCCACTGCTCGTGGGGCTGGCCAACGCCGTGGGCGTCTTCTCCGGCCTGCTGGCCTCCAAGGCCACCATGGGCCTCGGCTCGGAGTCGTTTCTCTACGGGGCCCGGCTCTTCTGGAACAGCTTCGACCTGTTCTATTCGCTGGCCAAGGGGCTGGCTTTCGGGTTCATCATTCCGGTCATCTCCTGCCACACCGGCTTCCGCACCCGGGGCGGAGCCGAGGGTGTCGGCCGCGCCACCACTTCCTCCGTCGTCATCATGATCATCTCGGTGCTGGTCCTGGACGCCCTTTTCCCGCCCTTGTTCCTGAATTGAGCGGCGCATGATCGAGTATAGGGACATATACAAAGCCTTCGAGGTGCCGGTCCTGTCCGGGGTGAGTCTGAAGGTGGAGACAGGACAGTGCCTCGCCATCGTCGGACCTTCCGGGACGGGCAAGAGCGTCCTCCTCAAGACGACCAACGGCCTGCTCCGACCGGACCGGGGCGATGTCTTCATCGACGGCGAGTCCGTGTTCAACTCCGGGCGGAAGGCGCTGGAAAGGATCCGGCGGAAGATCGGGTATGTCTTTCAATACGCGGCCCTGTTCGATTCCATGACCATCTACGAGAACGTCTGCCAGGGGCTGATCGGTGAGGACGTCTGGCGAAACCGCACTCCGGAAGTGCTGCGGAAGGTGTGTGAGGCCCTCGAGGCCGTGAATCTTGAACCGGACCAGGTTCTCAACAAACAGCCGGCCGAGCTCTCCGGCGGCATGCGCAAGCGCGTCGGCCTGGCCCGGGCGATCGTGGGCCGCCCCGAGATCGTGCTCTACGACGAACCCGTCACGGGCCTCGACCCGGTCAATTCCGCGGCCGTCGGGCTCCTCATGACCGCCATTCGAGAGCGAATGCGGGTCACCGCCATCGTAGTGACCCATGACATCGAACAGGCCCTCGGGATCTCCGAGCAGATCGCGCTCCTCTCGAACGGAAAGCTTCGCTTTGTCGGAACGCCGTCGGAATTCAAGGCCAATCCGGACCCGCTGGTGCGGGCGTTCGCCGACCGCAGGGCGGCCACCGCCGCGGCAGTCAAGATCATGGAGGAATCGTGAGCACTGAGAAACCACCCCCCGTCGGGCTGCCTCAAGCCGGGCCCTCCGGCGAAGAGACACCTCTTCCTGCGCTGACCCCCTCGCGGTTCCGGGACCGGGAATTGTGGGTCGGCATCTTCGTGATCCTGGGAGCCGCGGCGATCTTGATCGCGCTCTTCACCCTGACCGATGCTTCCCTCTTCCGTGGGCGTTACGTCGTCCGGACCACGGTGGTGGACGCCGGGGGGGTCCGGCGCGGAGACCCCGTCCAGATGCACGGGGTGAACATCGGTCGGGTGAAATCCTTCGGGATGGCGCAGGAGAGCGTGGCGGTGGACCTGGAGATCAACGGACAGTTCCGGGTCCCCGCCGATTCCAAGGTGGAGTTGCGTTCGAGCGGGCTCCTGGGAGGGATGGTGGCGAACGTCATTCCCGGCACTTCGCCCGGCAGGGCGCACTCCGGAGCGCTGCTTCCGGGATCCGTGGCCAAGGGGATGTTCGACCAGATCGACGAGCTTCAGAAGTCAGCGGACAACGCGCTCGTACGGGTCCAGGGTCTTCTCGATGACAAGACGATCCAGGACGTCCACCAGGGGAGCGACGACCTGCAGAAGATGACGCGGCAGCTCGATGAGATGGTGACGGAACAAAGGAGCGAACTGGGCATGCTTTCCGGAAGCCTCCGGCGTACGGCGGAGGCCCTGGAAAGGACCGCCTCCGGGCCGGAGATCGATCGGTCGGTGAAGCGAATCGACGTGATCACAACGAAGCTGGACAGTGTCGCGTCGTCCCTCGACCGCTCCGCGCACTCGGCGGAAAGCATCATGGCGAGAGTCGACCGGGGCGAAGGCTCGCTGGGCAAGCTGACCCGGGACGACGCCCTCTACAACAACGCCTCGGAGGCTGCCGCCACCATGAAGAAGGCGGCGGACGAGTTTGCCCGCCTGGCCGCCGACGTCCGCGCCGATCCGAAAAAGTACCTGAAGCTCAGCCTGTTCTAGGTCTAGGTGGCTTGGCGTGATTCGCCACCATGGGCTTGGGCGGCGAGGAGGAGTCGATGACCAAGCGTGGCTGGTGGATCGCCGCGATCGTGCTGGCGCTGGCTCTGGCCGGTCTGCTCGCATGGCGCGGGTGGATTCTGCCGATCCATGTCTCTGCCCCCGAGCCCGCGACCGCGGCCGATCTCCCGGACACCCTCACCCAGGTGCCCTGGTCGGTCGTGATTGCCCCGATCGCTTTCGATCTCGGTCCGGCCATCGCCCGGTTCGAAACCGACGTTCCACGTCGCTTCGGCTCGCTCGATCGCCGGGTCCGCGCCGACAGCAGCGCGCGCGCCTCTTTCGCCTTCTCGGCCAGCCGTTCCAAGTTCCAGGTGCAGGTCGAGGGAAACGAGATCATCATCGAGACGGTGGTCGAGTATGAGGGACGCGGCTGGTACAAGCCACCGCTCGGCCCGGAGCTGAGCGCCGGCTGCGGAGAGGGCGGCGATCCCAAACCCCGGCTGCGTCTGCGCTTGATCAGCACTCCGTCCTTCACCCCCGAATGGGGCCTGCGCACGAGCACCCGCGCCGAGGTCGCGCCGTTCAGCGACGAGCCCCGCGACCAATGCCACGTGACCTTCCTCAAGATCGATGTCACCGGCAGAATCGTGGACGCGGTGCGGTCCGAAGTCATCCGGGTGCTTTCAAAGTTCGACCAGCACGTCGCGCTGCTCGACACCCGAGGACACATCAACGACATCTGGAGAACGATCGAGCGACCGGTCCGGCTCACCAACGACATTCGGCTGCTGATCCAGCCCGGCACGGTCCAACTGGCCTCGCTCGGCGGTGGGGGTGACTCCCTCGTCGCGGTGCTGCGCCTCGAGGCGCGTCCGAAGATCGTCACCGGGGAACGCCCGGAGGACGACACGCTGGCGACGCCGCTCCCCCGGCTGGGCGCGGTGGCAGACACCGCCGGGGGCACCGGGCTTCATGCCATTCTCGAGGCGGTCTTCTCCTACGAAGCCGCGAGCGGCGTGATGCGAAAGCCGCTGGCCGGCAAGGTGATCCGGATGGCCGGGCGCCGCGTGCGCATCGAGCGGGCCACGCTGGAGGGGATCGGGGGCGGACGCGTCGCCCTTGGGGTCACCTTCAGTGGGGCGGTTCAGGGGCGCATCTTCCTCACCGGGACTCCCAAGCTTGATCTGGCGACGCGACAGCTCACCGTTCCCGACCTTGACTATGATGTCGGGACAACCGACCTCCTGACCCGCGGCCTCTCCTGGTGGCAGGGCGACGCAGTGCGCAACTTCCTGCGAGCGAAAGCCGTGATCCCGGACTCCGCCGCTCTCGGCGTGGTGCAGCGTCTGGCTCTGCACGCGATGAACAAGGAGCTGACCGACGGCGTGCGGCTGGAAGTGGCCATTGCCGGCTCGCGTGGATTGGCGGTGCTGGCGATGCGGGATCACTTGATCATGCGAGCGCTGGCCGATGGGCAGGCCCGGCTCTCCGTCGATCGCGTGCTGGCCAAGATCAAGAGCTGATCGCCGCCTTCATCAGAGCGGAACCAGAGAAGATCAGGGCCCGACGACCCCGAACAGTCGCCCCACCAGGGCTGTGATCCCCATGGCCAGGCACCCGCCAAGCATCACCCGGATCGCACCCCGGACCCGCGGAGCGCCCCCGGCCTGGCCGCCTGCCGCGCCCAGAACCCCCAGACCCAGAAGAGCCGATCCGCCGATGTACGGGATTCGCGGACCACTCGAGACCAGCCCCAGGGTCAGGATCGGAAGGCAGGCGGCCAATCCGAAGCTGGCCGCCGAGACCAGCGCCGCCTGGACGGGACGGGCGCGTGATGTCGCCATCTGGCCCAGTTCGTCCCTGGAGTGCGCGACGAGAGCGTCCGCCGCGCTCAGCTTCCGCGCCACCTGCATGGCCAGATCGCGATCGAGGCCGCGCTTTTCATAGATTCCGGCGAGTTCCTGCAGCTCCGATTCCGGACTGGCGGCCAGTTCCGCCTTCTCGCCTCGCACGTCCGCTTCTTCCGTGTCCCGCTGGGAACTGACCGACACGTACTCGCCCGCGGCCATGGACATGGCCCCCGCCACGAGCCCGGCGACACCGGCAATGAGTACGGTGCGCTGAGAGGCCGACGCAGCCGCCACCCCGATCATGAGGCTGGCGGTGGACACGATGCCGTCATCCGCGCCCAGAACCGCCGCCCGCAGCCAGCCGGATCGCCCGCCTCGATGTGTCTCCCCATGCATCCCGGCCATCCTCCGTCGGTCCTGACCGCCATGGATGAGACATGGCGGCCAGACGGTTGATCTTCCCGCATCCCGTCGCTGCCGCGGATCCTGGAATCAGCTACTCGTTCGCGACGATCACCTTCAGGGCGCGTTCCTTCATGGCATCTCCTCCAGAGCGCGTTTTCCGGAACCGTGGTAGACGAGCGCTTTCATTAAGGTCCTTTCGTTGACGATCGAGCTGTTCAAGAGATTTCCCAGGCGGCGGAGAGGGCCGATCTCCCGTCGATCAACCCGTGCGCAGCGTCGATGCGGACCTGGCCGATCTGGCCCAGGCCGCGAAGTCGAAGTCCGGTTCCGCCATCCACCAGCCATGAGCTCCGCGCGGTCGTCCCCGTGTCCCACGGCCTGGCGCCGTCAACAAAGAACGCCCAACCGGCGCGCAGCGGCCCGAGCTTCCACGTCCATTCCTGCCTTTCAATCGTTCCGTGAACGAGCGTTCGTCCGAACATCGGTCCTTCAATGATGCCCCGGTTGAGCAACGGGTGAGCCCGGAGGAGCGGGGCGCGTCCCTGCCCGGTTCCCGCCCCGGACCAGAGCGCAAGCGGAGCCTGGTTGGTCGCGCTGGAGATTTCCACCAGGCCCTGCCAGGAGTCGAATCCTTCCGGACCGTTGGAGTGCCATCGGAGTGAAAGGTCACCTGCCCCGAAGGGAGCGCGGTTCGCAAGGCTCACCCAGTTCGCCATCGACGCACCCAGCGCCAGGCGGTCGTGAGCCCATCGGGTTTCCGCCGTTCCCTCCAACGAGAGATGGGAGCCCCGGTCGGCCCAATGGTCCAGGGCGCCGCCGATCTCCACGCGGACGTCGGGGCCGATCCAGTCGGAGAGGGAGAGCGCGGAGCGCCGGCGCTCCTCTCGGCTCATACCTGGGCTGGTCGTACCGGACAAACCGGAAGGATCCCGAACCGCATAGGACTGCCGCTCCCAGAAGCCGTACCCGCGCCAGATTCCGGGCCGGCCTCCGGCCGCCGGGATTGCCAGATCCAGCGAAACGCGCGGTCGGTTCGCCCACCACCTCCACCCGGCGGTCCAGAGTTCCCCGTTCCCCGTGGGGCTCGCCGCGTTCAAGGTGATCTCGCGCCCGACAAGGGCCTTGATCCCCAAGCTCGCGGCAGCCAACGGACCATCGAGCACGGGTGGACGCTCCACGAGAGCTACGTTGACCTGTGCGTTGCCTCCCGCCAGGGGTATCAAACTCAACCGGGATGCCAGCTGGGCGGGCACCTCGGCCAGGCGCCGGCGTGCCTGGCGAAAGGCCCGTGGCGTGAGAAGCCGCCCCGGAGGCAGACCGAGCTGGCCGGCCACGGCGGAAAATCGGATGCGCGTCAGGCCATCGATGTGCGTGAGGTCGGCGCGCGGTTCGGACAAGCGGTTCCAGGCGCGGAGCGCGCCTTCCACATCCCCGGCCAGGAAACGGCTGCCGGCAAGAAGCCGCCAGGCGTCGGCATCGCCCGGATCGAGCACCAGGGACCGCTCCGCCAGCCGGATCGCGCCCGGCCAGTCCCCGGCGCGGAACCGCAATCCCGCGCGTTCGCGGAGAGGAGAAGCCGACGCGGGCCAGAGCGTCTGGGCCGCCTTGAACGTCAGCTCGGCTCCCGCGGAGTCTCCTTGCTGCGCCAGAAGGACTCCCGAGTCCACCAGGGCCTCGCATCCATCCGTGTCCTCGAGAGACAAGGAAGTGACCGGAGCGGACTCCGGCGCGCCCGGATCCGTGGTCGCGTGCGGAGGAAGGACCAGGAGCGCCCAATGTCCACTTCCGGACCAGACGGTGTTGAACTCCGCCTCTCGAATGGTCCGGAACGGCCCCACGTTCGGGTCATGGAGGATCACCCATCCATTGGCCCAGGCCACCAAGACCACATAATGAAACGAGCCCGAGCTCGTCCGGATCAGCGCGATGACCGGGCGGCCGTGGGCCAGGTGGTCTTCCAGTTCCGATGGAGTTCCCGTCAGCGGAAAAGCGATCCAGCCACGAGCCTCGACCTCCTTGACCATGGCTCCCGTTGGTATGCCGGCCCTTCTGGGCTCCACCAGGGGAGCGAAGTCCTCGGCCAGAACGCCCGGCTTCCCCCAGTAGCGAAGGACCATGGCCAGGGCGGCCCCTCCGCAAAGAACTCCACTTTGGGGGACGTAAGGGACGTCGAGCAGCCGTACTCTCTGCGGGACGTTCCTCGCATCCGAGAGTGCTCCGGCACTCACGGGCGCGAACCAGGTCAGAGAGGCTGCCAGCAGGCAGACGCGAACAGCACGCCACGATCTCACGGAGGAGGTCGCTCAGCGCACCAGGATGATGATGATCAACAGAACGATAATGATCCCGGTTGTCGAGATGACGATCGTGTCATATCCACCGGCCAGGCCCGCGTTGACCTCTCTGGCCTGGGCGGACAGGCTTTCGAGCGCCGGCCCGGAAAGGACTGCGGCGGCTGCGCTGGCTCGCTTCAGATCCAGGCCCGCGGAACCGGCGATGCGCCGGACGTCCGCCCGCTGCAACATCACCTGGATGGCCTGCCGGTCGGCGTCGGCCTGGCCCACCTGCTGATCGATTCGGCTCTGGATATCACCAGCGCTGACAACGTGACGTGCCGACTCACCGGCCAGGCTGGCTCCCGCCGCGACGACAGCGATCGCGATCGCGGCAACGGCGGCCAGGACGCATCTCTTATACGCATTCATGACATACTCCTGTTCGTTTGATCTGCCGCGATCTCGCCCCAGGCGGGGCTCTGGCGGCTCTTGTCCACTGGGCGGCCCGCTTTGGGCTGACCCTCCTCATCTCCACTCTGAATCAGTCATGCAGCCATCGTGCCGGACCGGAATGATCCTGCAACCGCAAGACCGGACGTCCGTTGACGACACGAGGTCTTTGAACTCCTGCCATCATATTGAGGCCGGGTCGACCATTATGAGCGGATGACTCACGTACTTCATGGAAAACGGGGAACGGTGAGGCCGTAACTCGGAGACCACGGGTCGCCTGCTGCCCGTGAAATCGGAGCCCAGCCGGGAGGATCTTCCACCCTCTCAGCTTCATCTCCCTCATTTTGAGGCGCCTCCGGCTTTCGGGTGGCCAGTTTTGCTGGCGGATTTGACCGGTGGAACGGTTCCGTCGGGCGATGGCCCGGTGGAGAACCGGTCATGGAGAGTTGCGCGTCTGGGACCCGGGCCAGGATCTGAGATGGCCGTTTCCACGAAGTTCTGGACAGCCCCTCTGGTTCCGCCGAACCATGACACCTTGGTCAACCGGGACGCTCCTGTCCCGCCGAACCATGACGCCTCGGTCAACCGGGGTGCTCCTGTTCCGCCGAACCGGGGCGCCTTGGTCGACCGGGACGCTCCTGTTCCGCCGAGCCACGACGCCTCGGTCAACCGGGGCGCTCCTGTTCCGCCGAACCATGACGCCTCGGTCAACCGGAGCGCTCCTGTTCCGCCGAACTACGACGCCTCGATCAACCGGGACGCTCCTGTCCCGCCGAACCATGACGCCTTGGTCGACCGGGACGCTCCTGTTCCGCCGAACTACGACGCCTCGGTCAACCGGGACGCTCCTGTCCCGCCGAACCAGGACGCCTCGGTCAACCGGGGCGCTCCTGTTCCGCCGAACCAGGACGCCTTGGTCGACCGGGACGCTCCTGTCCCGCCGAACCAGGACGCCTCCGCCGAGGTGCGAGGTTTCGGAGCGGCGACAGCCCTCTGCTTCCACCGGGGCGGACTCGACTCATCCGGAAACAACGCGGTTCACCCAATGAAAGCAGCCACACGAAACCAGGAAGCGTCCTTTTTGATGGATCCGGCCTCATATTGATCGGGTTTCCGGGACCCCGCTCCGGCGAGCGCCATGGATGGCAAGCGGTTAGGCGAGGCATGAAAGGTGCAGGTCGACTGCGTGACATCTTGACCGACGGGTTCCGCATCAAATCGGAGAACACCAATGGATTCGACGATAGAGAAGAGGGAAGACCAGCTCAAGCTCTGGGAAGCGCAAATTCATCGTCTGGCAGTCAAGACCCAGATGGCCGGTGTCCAGGCGGGATTTGACTCCCTCGCGTACATCGACGAGCTGAAGGTCCTGCAGGCAATTGCGCAGGCGAAGTTCGCCGAGTTCCGGGTGGGACGAGAAACCGACCGCAAGCGCCTCAAGGCCGAGATGAAGAGCGCCTGGAAGGACCTCGAGGCCGCTCTCCAGTCTCCTCCAGGCAGGCGGTAGGAACATGAGAGCGAGGCGGATCGCTGATTCCCCGGATACAGAGTCTGTTCCAGCCGGAACCCCGACCGGGGGGCGACCTCCTTCGATCGGCCCCGGGAAGAGAGGATGCCATACATGAACCGACTTCTTGCCACTGTGAGCATCTTCGTCTTGATCGCCGCGGCGGTCACGGCGGGCTGTTCGAAGAATCACGAGAACGCTCAAACCGCAGAGGCCGGGCGGGCTCCGGCGGAACAGCAGCCGAGCTACGAGACCATGGCCATCCCAGGCGGGACCGCGATCGTCGCCTCCCTGGACGCGGGCCTCTCCACGGAAACGAGCCATGTCGGCGATCCGTTCACCGCCACCACCACCGATCCCATCATGGTGGACGGCCGGACCGCCGTTCCGGCGGGCGCCCGGATCCACGGAGACCTGCGCGACGTCGAGGCAGCCGGCCGTATCAAGGGACGGGCCCGGGTTACGCTCGCGTATGACTCAATCGTAGATGCCGCGGGCAACACCCAGACACTGAACGCGCGTCCGCTCACCTTGCAGGCGGCCTCCGGCACACGGGGCGACGTGGAGAAGATCGCGGGAGGGGGCCTCCTCGGCGCGATCGTCGGCGGGATTGCCGGCGGCGGCAAGGGAGCCGCCATCGGGGCCGGCGCGGGAGCGGGTGCCGGAACCGTTCTCACGCTGGCGCACAAGGGCGACGACGTGGTGTTGGCGGCGGGTCAAAGGCTGGATATCCACACGACGTCATCCACCAGCATCCAGGCCCTGGTCCAGAAGTGAGGCACCGATGCCCGATCCAGAATGGCCGCGCCCCCGCACTTGCCCTCGGCCCCGCTGTTGCTCCGGCCGATCCGGATGGTGAATTCGACTTCCACGGCTGGGGCCCGCGGCTCGGAATTTTCCGCCCGTTAGCTCGTTTAGGAAACAAGGAGATGTCACATGCTTTGGATGATCGCGATTCTGTTGTTGGTTCTTTGGGTGCTGGGCCTGGTGACCTCCTTCACCCTGCACGGTCTGATTCATGTTCTGCTCGTCATCGCGGTGGTGGTCGTGCTGGTCAGGATCATTCGGGGACGACGAGTTCTGTGAACCCGGAGGCGGCCGCCGGGCGGCCGGTCCGGCGTTCACCAAGGAAAGGACATTCAGAGTGAAGAACCTCGGAATCATGCTCGTGGCATTGGGAGTGCTCGCGCTGGCTTACGGCGGGTTCCGTTACAGTCAGAGTCGGACGATTCTCAAGGTTGGCTCGGTGAGCCTGACCGCCGGCGGCCACAAGAACATTCCGGTGCCGGTCTTCGCCGGCGCGGGGGTGCTCATCGGCGGGATCGCAGTTCTACTGGTCGGCCAGCGCCGTTCCTGAGGAGAAACCATGACCCGATCGCGTCGTTGGAAAGAGGCCGCGCGCACCTTCGTGCTGACGTTCTTGTGTGGGCCTGCACTCATCGCCGCTGGCCGAATGCAAACGGGCACTCGCGGACCGAATTTGTAGAAGGGCCCGGGACCTCAACCCCTCGCGAGTCCCGGCGCCAGCTCGCCCAACACGGAGAGCGTGGTTTCGACGTCCTCGTCGTTCACATCCAGGTGCGTGACGAGCCTCAGCCCATCCGGTCCGAAGGGAACGCCCAGAATCCGGCGCGCCGCCAGCGCCGAGATCCACGCAGAGGGCGGAGCGGCCCCGGGAATGAACGTCATGACCAGGATGTTCGTCTCCACCGTCGCGGGTTCGATCCGGATTCCCGGCAGGCGCGCCAGCCCCTGGGCGAGCCGCTGCGCGCGGGCGTGATCCTCCGCCAGGCGGGCTCGATGATGGCGCAGCGCGTGGAGCGCTCCGGCCGCGATGATTCCCGCCTGGCGCATTCCGCCTCCGAACCGCTTGCGGAAGTGATGCGCCCGCGCGATCCAGGCCTTCGATCCCACGACCGCCGAACCGACCGGCGCGCCGAGTCCCTTGGAAAAGCAGACCGAAACCGAATCGAACAGGCCGGCCCACTCCGCTTCCGATTTGCCCGTGGCCGCAGCGGCGTTCCAGAGGCGGGCTCCATCCAGGTGACAGGCCAGGCCGAGGCGACGCGCCTCCGCGGTCAGCGCGCGCACGGCCTCGAACGGCAGGACCGCGCCTCCCGCCCGGTTGTGGGTGTTCTCCAGGCAGAGCAACCGGCTGACGGGATGGTGCGAGTCGGGCGAGCGCACCGCGCGGCGCAGGGCCTCCAGCGAGAAGAGCCCGCGCTCTCCGGCCACGGGAAACACCTGCACTCCGGAGAGAAGCGCCGGACCCCCTCCTTCGTAGAGAAACAGATGGGCCGTGGCCTCGCAGATGATCTCGTCTCCGCGCGCAGTGTGGGTCGCGATGGCGACCTCGTTCCCCATCGTTCCGCTGGGAACGTAAAGCGCGGCTTCCTTTCCGAGGAGGGCCGCCGTCTCCTCCTCAAGCGCCCGCACGGTGGGGTCGTCACCGAACACATCGTCACCGACCTCGGCTTCGGCCATCGCCTGCCGCATGGCCGCGGTCGGACGGGTGACGGTATCGCTTCGAAGATCCACGGGATCGTGATGCATAGAACCTCCTGCCTGCTCCATCCTCGTCACCGCCAGAGGCCGGCGATCTTGAGCGGGCGTCCTCCCGTCTCCAGGGTCGCGATCGTCTCCCCCGTCTCGGAAGCGCCGTTCTCGTGCACCGCGACGACGAGGACTTCTCCGACGGACGAAAGCGCGACCCAGAGGCGCCCCTCCGCCGGATCCCAGGCTACATCCTCCGCCGGTCCCACGGCAAAGAACGCGGATTCGGCAAGCTGGGCATTGAGATGGGAGACGCCGCCGCGCACCGGATCGGCCACCCAGAAGCCGCCGGCTCCGTCGGTGCATCCGGCCTCCGGGCCCGCATACTGGACCGGCGAGACCGTGACCGACCGGCCGTCGCTGCTGATCCGCGACACCTGCTCGGACGTCCGGTCGATGACCCAGGCGGAACCGTCCGGATTCGGACCGACGGCCAGCGGCCACTGAAACGTGGAATCACGGAACGCGACGTGCATCCCGATGGCCCGGCCGATCCCGGCGTTTCGCGCGGCGAACCAGACGCCTCCGGAAGGCGCGGCCACGACCGCCTCGACCAGTCCGACTCCGGCGCTCCAGATCAGATTTCCGCCGTCGTCAAAGAGCAGGAGCGCCGACTGGTCGAAAGACCCGACCCAGAGGTCTCCGGTCCTGGCGTCGAGGGCCAGCGCGCTCGCGCCGGCGACTTCCCAGGAGCTGAGCTGCTCGCCTTGGGAGTCGTAGTGGACGATCTCTCCATTGAGGTAATCCGCCGCCCACACCGTGCTGTCGGGCGCAACCGCCAACCCCAGGATCTCGCGGAACGGATCCACCTGGAAAAGAATGGCTCTTCCGTCCGGGGAGACGCGATCCAATCCCGCTCCGCTGCCGTCGCCGATCCAGGGTTGCGATGCGCCGGGCGTGGCCGGAACGCCGGCCGTGTAGAGCGCGGCGCCCTGGGCCGGAATCACCTCCAGCCGATAGGTGTAGGTGGAGTCATTGGTCAGGTTGAGATCGAGGTAATCGGTCGATCCGGCGCCCTCCATCTCCGTCTGGATCGCTTCGGCGCCGTCGCCTTCGCGCCGGAGCAGGCGCAGGCTCGCGATGTCGCGGAACGAGCTCAGATCCCAGCTCAGCTCGACCTGATGGTTCCCGGCCACCGCTTGAACCAGGGGCGGGGTGCCACCGGTCTCGGGATTGTCGGGATCGAACGGGTTGTTCCGAGCCCGTGTCTCGCAGCCGGCCCAGAGAGCCAGCGCGCCGAGAAGGACCGGGACCCACACCGGGTAGGGCTTCATCCGCTCATCCGTTCAGGCAGCATCCGCCCGTTCGTTCAGGCACCAGGTTCATTGCTCATCCCCTCAGCCGGGAGGTCCGGCCGTTCCATCGCGCAAGCAACGCGTCCAGCCGGACGCCCACGCGCGCGGTTCCGTCGGCGCTGACCTCCGCGGTGAACACCGGCCTGGGCTCGCGAATCCAGACCAGGACCGATGCCGCCATGAAGACCTCGCTGCCGATCAACGCCCCCTCGCTCAGATGGTCCGCGTTTCGCGCGCGGTCCCATTGCTGGGCCATTTTCGTTCGATCGACGGTGGCGAGATAGCCGTCATAGGCGCGGTCGGCCGTCCGCCGCGCGAGGACGCCGGTCACTCCCAGAACGACGGCCGCGACCGGAAAAACGATGCGGGTCGTGGTGACACGGAGCCCGACCGGAACCGCGTCCCCCGCCGAAGGAGCCGGAACGCCGGCCAGCGAGAGCGCCAGCGTGGAGTCGCTGCGTTCGCTTGGCTCGTAATCCAGTTGGCGGAACAGACCCGCGGGCGCCGACGCTTCGACCCGCAGTTTCCCGGCCGCCGGCACCAGCAGGATCAGAGGGCTCTCTCCCTCGTCGACTCCGTCGATCCGAATCCGGGCCTCGCTCGGCCGGGTCACGATCCGCAGCCTCTGGAAGGCTCCGAATCGAACCGTGTCCCGCGCCGCCCCGGGACGGAACGACCAGGGACGACACCACGCGTCACCGCCGGATCGCTCCCCGATCCTCAGGATCGCATCCTTCGAAACGGAATCCGCAAAGGTCGGAGTGACGCCGAGGTAGCGATTCAGGATCCAGACCGGCCGGCCGGGAGGGTCGGACACGATCCAGATCCCGTGGCCGCTCCGGGCCGCGATCGGCGCGCCTTCGGCGGCCCGGGCGCAGGCGGCCCCGCCGCAGGCGACGCAGATGCAGGCAAAGCAGAATGCAGGTGGCGCCGATGCGGGCGACGCGGTTGCAGGCAACGCGGTTCCACGCCACGCCGATACGGGCGACGCGGATGCAGCCGATAGGGATGCGCAGGGCGGCCGCCAGGAAGAAACGCATCACTCCCGCGCCTCGAGTCGTCTTCGGTCCCTCGGCATGGCGGGAGACTGCCGCTGCGGCGGATCGGAGACCGCGACGTTCACTCCGGGCGGCGGTAGACATCGATCTCTCCTCGATCGGTGGCGAGCACAAGCAGATCCGCGACGAACGCCGGCGAGCACTCGAATCCCCCGTGGCCGCGGATCGTCCAAAGCGAATCGCCGGAAGCGGCGTTCAAGGCTTCGAGCGTTCCCGAGGTCGACGCCACCAGCACCGTCGCGCCGGTGGCCAGCGCCGGCGCCCGCGCCGCCAGGCGAAGATCCCGGCTCCAGGTTTCTCTTCCGATCCCGCGGCTTTCGACGCGGCCCCCGGAGGTGATCGTGACCAGTCCGTACCTGGATTCCACGGGAGCGGTGAGTTGCGGCCCCGCGCCCTGGGCGCGTCCGCGGGAAGCTCCGGACCCCGGGTCGAAGCGGGTCACGGCGCCGTCCGTGCTCACCACGATGAGATCCGCCCCGCTCAGGACCGGCGGAGCGGCGAAGCGCCCTCCGGGAACCGCGGCCCAGCGCCGGCGGCCGGTCATCGCATTCAGCGCAATCAGCGAATCCTCGCGGGCCAGGACGAAGAGCAGGCTGTCGCCGAGGTAGAAGCCGGGCGGGCTCCAACCTCCGAACTTGAGGCCCCAGAGCTCGGCTCCATCGGCCGTGGACCGGCAGGCGATCCGGCCCTGCCTTCCCATCAACCACAGCCGGTCCCGGCGCGCCAGGAGCTGGATGGCGGGTCGAGGAAGGTGCACGCCCCACAGGTCCTTCCCCTTCGTCGGATCGAGGCATCGCAGATTCTGCCCCGGACTCTCCAAAGCCAGATAGATTCGGCCGCCGTCCCCGCCAACGTCGGAATAGGCGCAGGCTGCGCTGGCCGGCTGGCGGAGATTCCGGGACCAGATCCGCTTTCCGCTTGAGAGCGCGAACAGGCTCACCCGGCCGTCCGTGGCGGCGACCAGGAGGGCGCCTCCGGCCTCGATCGGCGGGAAGGCGACGGACCGGCCGGCGTGCTGTCGCCACAGGAGTGTCAGCGGCTCGGGACGGCCGGAGCTGTCGGGATTCGCGGGGCGACCGGCCATCGCGACAGGACCAGCTCCGCGGACGCCCGGCGGGCTTCCGGCCGCCGCGGCGTGAGCATCTCCGGTGACGCCGAATCCGATGCAGCCGATCGCGGCGAGAATCACGGCGGGCCGGATCCGGCCCCATCGCGGGGCCTTCCGTTGTCGTATGGCCACACCCGGCCGCATCAGTAATCCCACCCGATGTAGAACTCGGTCAAGGTGTGTGACGGCAGCGTGTGAAAGTCGGTCTCCCGTCCGACGTCCAACCGCAGCACCGCGAGTCCCCCCAGACCCATGCGGAAACCGACGCCGTACGAGCCGTGCAGATCGGACTGGGCGGGCCAGCCGTTGTTCCAGGCCGAACCGGCGTCGATGAAGACCGCGCCCTGGACGCCGGGAAGCTCCAGGTTGCCGAACGGAAGACCCATGGCCAATCCGCGGAGCAACGGGAATCGCACCTCCTGATTCACCAGCACCGTGCGCTTCCCCCAGAAGTAGTCCCGGGGATAGGAACGGAGCGACAGCGATCCGCCCAGGGTGAAGATCTCGGGATCGTCCCCCTCGCTCCACAGCCCCTGCAGGCGCAAGGCGTAGGCGGAGAGAAGCCCGAGCCTGACATAGCGCCGCCAGTCGGCCAGGAGCAGCGTGTTCTCGGCCGCGCCGGTGTTCAGGTCGAGCGTCACGCCGGCCGTGAGATTGAGGCGGTGGCCGTCGAGCGGGCCGTTGGCGTCCCAAAGCGAGGTGTCCCGGATGTAGGAGACGGAATGGGCGCCGACCGGCGCATCCCGCTGGAATCCCGTGAAGGGCCGGTCGGTCTCCTTGTACGCGACGGACAGATCGGTCTCGACCCGCTCGAACTTGCTGAGCGGATACCGCAGGACCACGCCGACGCCGGCCCGGCTTTCATAGTAGGGGTTGCCCAGCTCGTCGTAGAAATCACCCGCGTAGTGAAAGACCGACAGGCCGTAGTTCATCCGATGGGTCAGGTTCAGATAGGTCGCCCCGACGGAGAAGTTCCGGAGAAAGTCCTCGGTCGTGAACTCGGTGTTGCCCAGCCCGAGATAGATGAGGTGATTGCCCATGATGTCGGAGAAGGCCGCCTCCACACCCTCGCCGGTCTGCAGGTTGGGGTCGAAGCCCACGCCTCCCTGGGCGACGTCCAGCGTGTAATGCGCCCGGTAGCGGGACACCGCCGCCGCCACCGGAGGAGCGACCTCGCGCGTGTCCCAGGGCGCCGTCGAATCGGCCGGGGCCAGGCTGATCCTGGGACCGGAGGTGTCGGTGACGGCGAAGCTCCGCACCTGGAATCCGCCTTCCCGGTAGACGGTGGCCAGGAATCGATGCTGCCCCGGCACGGGCCGCGGATCGAACATCCCTTCGAGCACCCGGGTCAGCCGATGCCCGCTTCCCGTTTCGTCGATCCAGTAGACCTCGTAGAATCCGCTGCGATCGCTCACGAAGTAGATCCCGCGGCTCTCCGGATCGCAGACCGGATTCGTGTCGTTCCAGCGGCCCCGCGTGAGATAGCGAAGGTCTCGGGTCCGGAGATCGAGCAGGAAGAGATTCTTGGATCCGCCCCGACCGAAGGCCGTCCGGTCGCTGCTGAAGACCACGGAGTCCAGCCAGGAGCAATAGCTGGGATCAAGGTCCTGATAGCGGTCATCGGTCAGGCGGGTCAAACGATCCGTTCGGCGATCAAACAGGTACAAGTCCGAATAGCCGTCCTTGGACAGGCCGCTGAAGATGAATCGGTCCTCGTTTCCCGCCCAGCCGGGCGAAGACAGTCCGACCAGGTTCCGGAAGCCGTGCCGTTCGACCACCCGCCGGTCTTCGATCGAGAAGATCACCACCTCGTCGCTGCCTTCGTGCTTGGAGACGAAGAGAAGCAGTCCACCGGCGGAAACGTCCATCCGGCTCTGGAACTCGTGGAAGGATTCGAAACCCGATCGCCGCTCCCCTTCGACCAGGGTCTCGACGTCCGTCTCGGGCTCTCCGTCCATCGAAGCCGTGTAGATGTTGGTGAAGCCGTTGCGCGGCGAGAGG
Source organism: Candidatus Eiseniibacteriota bacterium (assembly GCA_963833505.1). GTDB lineage: Bacteria > Eisenbacteria > RBG-16-71-46 > CAIMUX01 > CAIMUX01 > CAWHYG01. Next base: position 1,115,083 of record CAWHYG010000007.1, read on the forward strand.
AAGACGAAGTGGTGCGGATAGCCTTTGAGGCCGGCGGGAAGGGGCAGGGGTTTGAAGTCGGCGCCGCCCGCCCGGGTCAGCGCGGCCGAAGAGATCGCAGCCGGTTGGGCCTGGTTCACTTCCGGGTAGTAGCGGCGATCCAGCGCGAAGGTCCATCGCTCGCTCAAGTCCTTCACCGGGACGCCCAGCACGTCCCGGATCACGTCGTCGAAGCTCCGTCCCGCCCAGAGGCGGTCGTTCAGGAGCCGGATCCGGTCTTCGCCGTAGTTGTCGCCGACGTAATCGAGGACGGACTGGCCCAGCTTGTAGGTCGCGTAGCCCCCCTCGTAGCGCCAGAACTCGCCGATCGAAGGCAGCTTGCCGGACAGCACCATGTCGCGGAGGACCATGTCCGCCTCCGCATCCCGCTTTTCGGACCAGTGAACGGCCTGCCCCTCCTCGAACCAGGCCGGAGGCTCGACCGGGGCTTGTTGGTAGTGCTGCCGCTGGACCTCGTCGTCCTCGGCCATCTGGAAGACGTGGACCAGCTCGTGCTGGATCGTGGTGCGGAGGGACGAAAGCGACCCGTCGAACGGAATGAGGACGCGGCCCTTGGCGAACTCGGTCAGGCCGGCCACCCCCTCGGGCAGGAAATAGGGGGTGATGTTGGTCTGTTCGAAATCCTGGTGGGAGCTGTACAGAATCAGCGGGATGGGATGGGTCACGTCCAGGGCGAAGCGCGGGCGGATCTGCAGATAGGCCGCTTCGGCCATGGTCAGGGCCTGCTCGGCCAGGCCGGCCTCTTCCCTGTAGAAGTAGACCCGGAAGTGCTCGCTGCGGAGGACCCGCCACTGGAAGTCCGCGTACTGGACCTTGTTCTTGCCGAAGGCGATGTCCTGCGCTACGGCCCCGGTCGGAAATGAGACCGAGGCCAGGGCCGGCCCGACGAGCAGCGCCGCAATGAGCAGGAAGCGACGAAAGGCCAACGCGAGGATGGGCGCCGGGATGGGGCGGAGGCGATGAAGCGCCGGCCCGAGGATGGGCGCCGGGATGAGGTGAAAGCGATGAAGCGCCGGCCCGAGGATGGGCGCCGGGATGAGGTGAAAGCGGTGAAGCGCCGGCCCGAGGATGGGCGCCGGGATGAGGTGGGAGCGATGAAGGCCCCGTCCGCGAGCGGCGTCCGGGGCAGGGGGAGCAAGTCGAGCCGTTCTCTGGTTCCGCTGCCTCATCATCCGGATCTGCCGAGGTTGTGGGACCGCCCTGCGCTTGCCCCCGGATTGCCAAGCCGGGCCCGCATGATTCGTGATCGCCCGTCGCGAGGCACCGGAGATGCCCGGAAGGCACAGACGCGCGCAGCCCGAACGACACAACGCAGGCATACTTCCTGAGTATGTCGAGGAGTGAGGGCAAGCGCAACGCAGTCATGGCGGGCAGATCCGCTGCCGCAGCAGGGGGCTCATGAATGGCGCGGGCCGGCACAGGACCATTCGGTGCATCGCGAAGGAACGGCCGGAAGGCCCCGATCCGCCCTGATCGTGAGCCGCGCGGCGCGGAAAATGTCGGGGAGCAGGCCGTAAGCCGAGTTCTGTTCCGCACGGAGGCGCCGGAGCGCCCCGAGCGGGACCGTCATTTGTCTACGACGGCCGTTGCCGGCCGCCTCCAGCGACCAACCCGGGAGTCCTGACGAGGCGGGCCGCCTCTCCTCCTCTATGCGGTCTTGCTCCGGGTGGGGTTTACCGAGCTGCCGGCGTCGCCGCCGGCACTGGTGAGCTCTTACCTCACCGTTTCACCCTTGCTCCGGCCTTTGCGGGCCGGGGCGGTCTGCTTTCTGTTGCACTTTCCTTGGGATCGCTCCCACTGGGATTTGCCCAGCACCCTGCCCTACGGAGCTCGGACTTTCCTCGAGAAACGCCGGCTCTCCTCAGGAAAGGAGAACCGAACGCCCCCCGCGACGGTCGCACCTGCTCCCCGATCACCGGTTGGTCCAGACGAGCATGCGACCGCAGCCCTCGCAGACCACGACCCGCTCCGCCTTCTGGACCTCGACGATCCGCTGCGGCGGAAGCTGATAGCCGCAACCTCCGCAGGCTTTCTGTTCCACTCCGACCACGGCGCGGTCGCCCTTGCTTCGCCGGATCCTCTCGTAGCGGCTCCGGAGCATCGGCTCGAGACGCGCCACCAGGGCCTCGCGCGCGGTTCGCGCCCGCTCGAGGTGCTCGCGGTAGCCGGCCAGCTCACGCTCGAGACGCTCGCGCACGCCAGAGAGCTTCCGCTCCTCCTGCCCGACCAGATCCTCCAGGCGGACGATCTCGGCCTGCACGGTCTCTTCCTCTCCCAGGTATTGGATCGCCTGGTCCTCCACCTCGGAGGCGCGCCGGCGCATCTCGTCGATCTCGCGCACCATGGCCTGGTATTCGACGTTGTTCTTGACCCGGAATTGCTGCACCTCGAGCTCGCGGCGCCGGGTCTTGGCCGCTTCGGCGTCGCGCTCGAGCTGCCTGCGCTCGCGCTGCAGGTCGGCCCGCTGCCGCTGCCGCTCCTCGAGCGCGGACCTTTGCACCACCAGCTCGGATTCGTGGCGCTCCAGCTCCCTCGGTATCGCCTCGGTGCGTTCGTGGAGCCGGGAGCATTCGAGATCGGCCAGACTCAGATCGACCAGGATCGCGATTTCGTCCTTCATGCGGCTCTCACTCCTCCGATGCCGCCCGCGAGGGCCGGGATCGGACACGAAAAGAGGCGCACCCGCCGGATGCACCTCCATGGTCGGACCCCTTCCGCCGGCGATGCGGGATCGGGAATTCCGCCGAAAGCCCCTCTCGCGTACGGAAACTGGTGGGCGGAACAGGGATTGAACCTGCGACCTCCGGCTTGTGATGCCGATGCTCTCCCGACTGAGCTACCCGCCCTTGAACCCTTGGGCCCACTTGGGATCGAACCAAGGACCAACCGGTTATGAGCCGGCCGCTCTAACCTCTGAGCTATGGGCCCCCGTTCCTCTGCAAGCCCCAGGCCGGGCAGGCTAGCAAAGGGCGTCTCCCCCGTCAACACCGGAGCCCGGCGCTTCTGGTGGCTCGATGCCGGAATCACCGCGAGTCGCCGCCTGCGCGCTCTCCCGTCCCGCCGGTCGAATCCAGCGCGGCCGGGGTCGCCGGAAACCACTAGGTCATCTCCATGAACGAACGCAGGCGGCGCCGGCGCGTGGGATGCCGCAGCTTCCGCAGGGCTTTCGCCTCGATCTGCCGGATGCGCTCGCGCGTCACGTTGAAGAGCGCGCCGACCTCCTCCAGGGTGCGGGGACAGCCGTCTTCGGTCAGGCCGAAGCGCAGCCGTATCACCCGGGCCTCGCGCTTGGTCAGGGTCTCGAGGACGTCGTTGACCTCGTCCCGCAGCATGGCGAAGGTCGCGGAGTGCGCCGGGGAGACGACGCTCGTGTCCTCGATGAAGTCTCCCAGGTTGGAGTCGTCGTCCTCGCCGATCGGCCGATCCAGCGAGATCGGCTCCTGGGCCGCCTTCAGCACCATCTTGATCTTGTCGACCGGCATCTTGAGCCGATCGGCGATCTCTTCCGGGGTCGGCTCCCGCCCGAGGTCCTGCAGGAGCCGGCGGGAGGTCCGCACCACCTTGTTGATGGCTTCGATCATGTGCACGGGGACGCGGATCGTGCGCGCCTGATCGGCGATCGCCCGGGTGATGGCCTGGCGGATCCACCAGGTGGCGTAGGTCGAGAACTTGTAGCCCTTGCGATAGTCGAACTTGTCGACCGCGCGCATCAGCCCGGAGTTACCTTCCTGGATCAGGTCGAGGAATTCCAGGCCGCGGTTCGTGTAGCGCTTGGCGATGGAGATGACGAGACGGACGTTGGCCTCGATCATCTCGCGCTTGGCCTGGTCGCGATCCCGCTCGCCCCGCTGGACCTTTCCGACCACGTCACGGAGCTCCGCCAGGCTCATCTGGGAGTCCTGCTCGGTCCGGCGGATCTTGCGCCTCTCCGCCTTGGCCGAGCGGTCCATCTCGAGGGCGCGCGTTTCCAGCTCTTTCAGCTCCGGAAGCGGGACGGCCTTGCCGGCGGCGGCCTTCTTCTTGGGCTTGCCGTTGTTCAGGGACGCCTTCCGGGCCTGGGTGGCGCGGAGGTCGGTCTCGATCTGCTCGACCGAGGCGTAAGCGTCGCCGAGACGCTCCATCTCCCGCTTCAGCCGGAGGCTGACCTTGTCGACCAGCTTGGGGTTGATGCCGAGCTTCAGGACCTCGGCCACCACCTTGGATTCAGCCCGGTCGGCCTGCACGTGCATCTGCTGGCGCTTCTTCTCCGTCATCCTGCGACCGGCCTCGAGGCGCGCCTTCTCCAGCTCTTCATGGAGCCGCACGATCTTCGAGACCGACTTCGCGACCCGCTTCCGCTCGGACTGGGCGGAGAACTCGCCGTTCCAGTTGGCCAGATCGACCTGGATGATGTCCTCAAACTTGCACTTGCCCGCCTTCAGCTTTTCCGCGGTCTGCTGCAGCTCGCGGATCGCCATCGGCGTCTGAAACATGGCTCCGACGATGGCGATCTCGGCGGACTCGATCCGCTTCGCGATCTCGACCTCGCCGTCCCGGTTCAGAAGCGGCACGCGACCCATCTCGCGGAGGTACATGCGGACGGGGTCGTCGTACCGGACGGCGGCCGCGGCGGGCTTGGTTTCCTTCTTCTTCTCTTCCTGGACCCGGAGCGTCTTCTGGAACTTGTAGGCCTCCTCCTCATTCTCGTACCAGGGGACGTTCAGCTCCTGGAGAAGATGGAAGGCCTCGTCCATTCTGGCTGACCATGGCCTCGCTGTCGAGCGAATGGTCGATCTTCTCGTCGACCTGGTCATAGGTCACGTAGCCCTGACGAACGGCGAGTTCTCTGAGTTCCTGAAGCGCGTTGGCCCTGGGTTTGGACTTCATGCGGGAGGAATCTCCTTTCCGAGGCAAGCGTCAAATCTATGAAATTACGCCGTCCCGGGTCTAGACTTTTTCTCCCCGGCCGGATCGATCCGACCCGGCGGCAAGAGCGGCCGCCAACCGGGCCCGTTCCTGGGCCAACTGCTGCCGTTGGCTCAGATACCGGTTGAGGTCCGCCTGGTTCCCGGACTCTTGAGCACGTCCGATCTCACGATTCAGCAGCTCCTGGCGACGCCGGAGCCCCTTGAGCCGGATTCCGGCCAGAATCGGCTCCGGACGTTCCGGCTCCCCCGTTCCCGACAAGCTGAGCGCGACCAGCATCCGCGATGGGGACGATTCGCGGGAGGCCCGGGAGAGCAGGGCCGCCTCGGTCCGGCAGGCGGGATCCTCCGCCTGCTCGGCCATCCAGCGAAGGAGGCCGGCCAGACGAGGATCCAGAACCCGGGCCTCTTCCACGGCCGCCGCCAGCTCCCCCGATTCCATTGGATGCGCCAGGGCCGTCCGCAGGCACTCGACTTCGAAGCGGCCCCAGGGCGTGTTCGCTGCCACGGCGTTGGCCCCCTCGGAGCCACCGGCGGCCGTTCCGGACCCGGTGCCCGCCGGCGTCCGAACCTCGGGCCCGGCGCCGGCGGTCGTCCAAGCCCCGGATCCGGCGTCGCCGGTGGTCCGAGCCCGGGACCCGGCACCGGCCGGAACCGCGCTCGAGGCCCGATGCCAATGGCGCGCCAGGGCTTCCAGGAACGACTCGGGGCGGATTCCAAACCGGGAGGCCGCGTCCTGGACCCACAGATCACGGCTGAGCGGATCGTGGATCGCGGCCATCATCTCAACCGCCCTCCCTGCCGCGTCCCGGACCGCCATCACGCCTTCGGCCACGAGATCGGAGAGGAACCGAAGCGGTGCCGGAGCGGACTGGATCGCGGCCTGAACCGCGTCCGGGCCCTCCGTGCGGACCCAGAGATCGGGGTCCTTGCCCTCCGGCGGCCTGGCCACCGCGAGGTCCGGAATCTCCCCCGCCAGGATCGGCAGGGCGCGGAGCGCCGCCCGGAGCCCCGCCGGGTCCCCATCGAACAGGAGGACGACCCGATCCGACAGCCGGCGGAGCGCCGTCCCCTGCTCCGGCGTGAGCGCGGTGCCGCAGGTGCCGACCACGCCCCCGATTCCTGCCTGGACCAGCGCGATCACGTCGAAATAGCCCTCGACGACGACCACGCGGCCCGTGTCACGGATGCCCGGCCGGGCCGGCGCGACTCCAAAGAGCATCGTTCCCTTGCGGTAGACCGGGGTCTCGGGAGAGTTCAGGTACTTGGGCTCGGTGTCCCCCAGGGCGCGCCCGCCGAATCCCACCGGGGCCCCGCCGGCCGTGTCGATCGGAATCATGAGCCGGTTGCGGAACCGGTCGTAGATCCGGCCGCCGGCGGACTCGACCGCCAGCCCCGCTTCCACCAGCGACCGCTCGGAAACCAGGGCGCGGGCGTGGTGCATCAGGCCGTCCCAGGCGTCCGGCGACACTCCAAGCCCGTAGGCCTCCCGCGTCTCCGGGCGGATGCCGCGGTGGTCCAGATAGGCGCGCGCCTCCGCCCCGGCCGGCCCCTCGAGCTGCCCGCGGTACCATGAGCGCGCCACGTGCAGCGCCTCGCGGATCCGTTCCAGCGCGTCCGTCGCCGGCCCCCGCCGCTCCGGGAGCGGAATCCCGGCGCGTTCGGCCAGATGGCGGAGCGCCTCGGGGAAGGTCATCTTCTCGTAGGTCATGATGAAGCTGAAGACATCGCCTCCGGCGCCGCAGCCGAAGCAGTGGAACGCCTGTAGAGACGGGTTGACGTAGAACGAAGCGGTCTTCTCCTGATGGAACGGACAGAGCCCGCCCAGGCGCGCGCCGGCCTTCTTCAAGGCGACGTGCGCGCCGATCACCTCGACGATGTCGGTCGCCTCGCGCACGCGCTCGACGAACGGATCGGACCCGCCTTTGCCCACCCGGGATCTCCCCGTCAGGATCCGAGCTCGGCCACGGTCACGCCCCAGCCGCCTTCCGCCAGCTCGCCCATGCGAAAGCCGGTGACCAGGGGGTGCCCTTCCAAATGCTTCTCGACCTCGCGCTTGAGGACGCCGGTTCCCTTGCCGTGGACGATCCGTACCTGATGCAGATGCTGCAACGAGGCGCGATCGAGGAACCGATCGAGCTTCTCCAGCGCCTCTTCCGCCCGGAGTCCGCGGAGATCCAGCTCGCGTCCGACCGGTTCGGGAGACGCCTCCTCGATCCGCACCGCCGGAGGCGACGCCGAGACCTGCGCCCGGCCTTCCGGGATCTCCTCGAGCGACGAGACCGCGACTTCCAGCCGGCGGCCGTTCCAGTCGACCCAGGCGCGGTCCGCTGCGATGCGCAGGATCCGCACCGTTGCCTCCAGATCCGGCAGCCACGCGCTCCGGCCCGGTTGCATCCCCTCGACGGACAGCTTCCGCCCCTGAACCTCGCGGCGCCGATTCGACCGGGCCTCCAGGCGGCGCCGGCTCAGCTCGCGTTCGGCCCGGCGCAGGTCCGGAACGACCGCCGCGGGGACCACCTGCGCGCTCGCCTCCTCCGCGGCCCGGATCCTGGCTTCGAGCGCCTCGCGCCTCGACCGGATCTCCTCCTCCGCCTCGCGATACAACCTGTCGAGGGCGGCGCGCCGATCGTCCCGGATCTTCCGCAGGCGTTCCCGCAGGCGTTCCGCCTGCCGCGCCTTCAGCTCCGTGGCGCGGCGCAGATCCTCCGCCTGGCGCTCGAGCGCGGCTCGCGCTTCTTCAAGCCGGACCTTTTCCCGATCCACCTGCCCGAGGAGCCGGTCCATGCCGATCAGGAGCGGCGATCGGTAGGCCTCGGCGCGTTCGAGAAGCCCGGCATCCGGCAGGATCCGCCGGGCGATCTCGAAGGCCCGGCTTCTCCCCGGCTCGCCGATCGTGAGCCGGAAGAGCGGGCGGAAGGACGCGGCGTCGAATTCCATGGCGGCGTTCTGCATCCGCGGCTGCTCCCCCGCGAAGAGCTTGACCGAAGTGATGTGCGTGGTCGCCAGGGTCAGGGTCGATCGCGCCGCCAGGGTCTCGAGGATCGCCATGGCCAGGGCCGCGCCTTCCTCGGGATCGGTGCCGCCGCCCAGCTCATCGAGGAGCACCAGGGAATCGGAGGTCGCATCCGTCCAGACGCGCCCGATGTTCCGGAGGTGGCCCGCGAAGGTCGAGAGATCCCCTTCGATCGACTGCTCGTCGCCGAGATCGACAAAGACGCTGTCGACCAGCGGAAGGTCGGTGCCGTCGGCCGCCGGAACGTGCAGGCCCGCCTTGGCCATCAGCTCCAGCAGTCCGACCGTCTTCAAGGCGACCGACTTCCCTCCCATGTTCGGCCCGGAGATGAGCAGAACCGGTCGCTCCCGGAGCAGCTCCAGGTTGAGCGGCACGACCCGGGCGCCGCCGCGGTCCTCCGCCTCGGCCAGAATCGGATGGCGCGCCTGGACCAGCCGGATCCGTCCCTCGTGATTGAGCGCCGGCGGCTCGGCCCTGAGCGCCAGCGCCAGCAGCGCCTCGGCCCGGATCAGATCCAGCTCGCCCATCGCGGCGAACGCATCCGAGAGCGCCTCGCCCTGACTCCGCAGAAGCTCGGACAGCTCGGCCAGGATCCGCGCTTCCTCGCGCTTCTCTTCCTCGCGGCCTTCCGCCACCCGGTTGTTCGCCTCGACCGCCTCGAAGGGCTCGAGCAGCACGGACTGGCCGCTGTTCGACCGGCCGTGGACGAGCCCCGGCATCGCGCCTCGCTGCTGGGCGCGCACCGAAATCACGTAGCGCCCCTCCCGCAAGGTGACGAAGGAGTCCTCGCGGCTCTCGGTGATCCGCCCGAGCATGTCCTCGAGAAGCCCCGCCGCGTGCTGTAGAGCGTAGTGCAGGTCCTTCCGGATCTGCGCCAGCTCCGGGCTGGCGGTGTCGAGGATCTCCCCCGACGGACTCAAGGATCGACGCAGCCGCCGGGTCGTCCCGGAGAAGTCCCCGATGCGGCCCAGGATCTCCGCCAGCCTCGGGATCTCCTGGGTCGAGCGCAACGCCTGGTCCCGCAGGTAACGGAGCGCCCCGACGTGGTCGAGGAACGGCAGGAACTCGTACAGCTCGCGGCCGTCCAGCGATCCCGCGCCCTTCCGGAGGCGGGCGAGCGGCACGCGCAGGTCCGGGACCTCGGCCGCGCCGGGCGTCTCTCCCCTCAGCTCAAGACGCTTCCACTCGGTGATCCGCTCCTGGGAAAGACGGATGGCGTCGCGATCCAGATCGGGAGACAGCTCGAGAGCGCGTTCGCGACCCAGCGGCGAAAAGGTCGCGCGGAAAATCATCCGGCGGACCTTCTCGAACTCCAGAACCTCGAGGGCGTGGGAATTCACGGCGAGGTTTCGACTCCTGGCGGTAGATCCGTCTCGCTGCCGCGAGCGGCGGACGATTCCGGCGTACGCCTGTGGCTCGATTCCTGCTGTGGACCCGGCTCGCTGCCGCGAGCGCGAACCGACTCCGGCGGATCGCCGGAAAGACGACGGCCAACTGGATTCGATGCCGGAGTGCTGATCCGCTTTCGCGACCGTAGGCTCCGGCCGGAAGCTCCGGCCCGGCGTCAACCGGGCCGTGCTTCCCCTCACCGGACTAGTAAGACTGGCTGCGCTGAAGCGATTGCATCTTGCGCCGCGCCGCGTTGGCCTTGCGCTTACGCTTCTCGCTCGGCTTTTCAAAATGCTGGTGCTTCCGAAGGTCGGAGAGGATCCCCGCCTTCTCGCACTTCTTCTTGAAGCGGCGCAGGGCACTCTCGAAGGATTCGTTCTCCTTGACCCGAATGCCTGGCAAGCTTTTCCCTCCCCACATCTTGGAATTCGCGACGGGAAGATCGACCAGCCCGAATGGGCGCCATCCCGGGAAAGGTCAGTATAGGAACGCCCCGGAGACGTTGTCAAGCCCGAGGGAACATGGGGAAGCGCAGATTCGCAGCGCCCCGGCCGGATTTGCGACTTTATCTCATAATCGGATCCAGCGACGAGATCGCCCCAGGCCGGGCGCCCGCATCCGCGCGGTAACCGGGCGGCAGCCGATCCGTCGAACACTCTGCGGAATCATGCGGTTCGAGGTTCATCCGGCCGGTTCCCGCGTCCCGGAAAGCATCGGTCGTCCGGGTGCACCCGGCAAGTGCCTACATGGGTTGTCGGGGTGCACCCGGCGAGTTCCTGCGTTCCGAAGGGCCCGAAAGGCAGAGCTCGTTGACCCCGCTCCGGCGGAATGGTACGATGGCGTGTGTCAAGGTGCCATAACTTCCATAATTTCAAGACGTTGCGCGATGTGAAAGGACCCCGATGCCCGGTTATCGCGGGCTTGACTATTACCGAGTCGACGCCCTCCTGAGTCCCGAAGAACGATCCGTGCGCGAGACGGTGTGTGCCTGGGTCGAGGAGCGAGTCGTGCCGATCATCGAGGGCCATGCCCGCGCCGGCACGTTCCCCGTCGAGCTGATCCGGGAAATGGGAGATCTCGGATTCTACGGAGCGGCCTTTCCCGACTATGGCTGCGCCGGGCTGTCCCACGTCGGCCACGGTCTGATCATGCAGGAGCTGGAGCGCGGCGACTCCGGGCTCCGGAGCTTCGCGTCGGTGCAGGGCTCTCTTGTGATGTTCCCCATCCGGGAGTTCGGCACGACGGAGCTGAAGGACCTCTGGCTGCCCCGCCTTCGAACCGGCGAGGCGGTCGGCTGCTTCGGCCTGACCGAAGCGGGCCACGGATCCGACCCGGGCGCGATGGAAACGACCGCCCGGCGGGATGGCGGCTCCTGGATCCTGAACGGCTCGAAGTACTGGATCACCAACGGAACCATCGCCGACGTCGCGGTGGTCTTCGCCCGGACCGGCGACGGCGTCCGCGGCTTTCTCGTGCCCCGGGGCACGCCCGGATTCACGGCGCCGGAGATCCGGCACAAGTGGTCCCTGAGAGCTTCCGTCACCTCCGAGCTGGTGTTCGACGACTGCCGGATTCCCGCGGAGAACTGTCTGCCCGGCGCGACCGGCCTCAAGCACGCCCTCATGTGCCTGAACCAGGCCCGCTACGGCATCGCCTGGGGCGCCATCGGCGCGGCTCAGGCCTGCTACGACGCGGCCTTGCGATACGCCGGCAGCCGGGTCCAGTTCGACCGCCCGATCGCGTCCTTCCAGCTCGTCCAGCAGAAGCTGGTCGACATGGTGACGGAGATCACCAAGGCGCAGCTTCTGGCCCTCCAGCTCGGCCGGCTCAAGGATCGCGGGGAAGCCCATCACGACCAGGTCTCCCTGGCCAAGCGGAACAACGTGGGGATCGCGCTGGAGATCGCCCGCAAGGCCCGGGACATTCTCGGGGCCGCCGGGATCACCGATGAGTTCCCGGTGGGCCGGCATCTGTGCAACCTCGAATCCGTGAACACATACGAAGGGACCTACGACATCCACGCCCTCGTCGTCGGGGCTTCCATCACGGGAATCGAGGCGTATCGTTAGTCTGAAAACGTTCCGGCCGGCCGCGGCGCCGGCCTGACCAGGACCAGATCAGGGAGGTCGTCGTGACCGATTCGGAGCGGACGGAGTTCGAGCGGATCCGGGTCCCCGAGCGGGGAGAGCTGATCCGGCGGGACGGGTCTTTGATGTCGGTGCCGGATCACGTCATCCTGCCGTTCATCGAAGGGGACGGAACCGGCGCGGATATCTGGAGGGCCTCGGTGCGGGTCTTCGACGCGGCGGTCCGGGCCGCCTACGGCTCCAAGCGCCAGGTGGAATGGTGGGAGATCTACGCCGGAGAAAAGGCGAACGCGCTCTATCAGCGGGAAGTCTGGCTCCCCGAGGACACGATCCGCGCCATCGAGCTGGCGCGCGTCGCGATCAAGGGTCCGTTGACCACTCCGGTCGGCGGCGGGATCCGCAGCCTGAACGTGACTCTGAGGCAGCGCCTCGATCTCTACGCGTGCGTGCGGCCGGTCAAGTGGATCCCGGGTGTGCCCTCTCCCGTGCGCGAGCCCCAGAAGCTCGACGTGGTCATCTTCCGCGAGAACACCGAAGACGTGTACGCTGGCATCGAATGGGCGGAAGGCACGCCCGAAGCCGGCAAGGTGATCCGCTTCCTCAACGAGGAGATGGGCCGGAAGATCCGGCTCGATTCGGGCATCGGCATCAAGCCGATCTCCGTCTTCGGCACGAAGCGCCTGGTCCGGAAGGCGATCCAGTATGCTCTGGATCGGGGACGCCGCCGCGTCACGCTCGTCCACAAGGGGAACATCATGAAGTTCACCGAGGGGGCCTTCCGCGACTGGGGCTACGCGCTGGCCCGGGAGGAGTTCAGCGGCCGGGTCGTCACGGAAGAGGATCACACGAAGGCCGGCGGCGGGCCGATTCCGGATGGAAAGGTCCTCTTGAACGATCGGATCGCCGACTCGATCTTCCAGCAGGTGCTGTTGCGCCCCGATGAGTACGAGATCCTGGCGACGCCCAACCTGAACGGAGACTATCTCTCCGACGCCTGCGCCGCGCAGGTGGGCGGACTGGGGATGGCGCCCGGAAGCAACATCGGCGACGCCGTCGGCGTGTTCGAAGCGACCCACGGAACCGCGCCCAAGTACGCCGGCCAGGACGTGATCAACCCCGGCTCGGTCATCCTCTCCGGAGGGATGATGTTCGACTTCATCGGCTGGCGTGAGGCGGCCGAGATGATTCACGGAGCGATGGCCCGGACCGTGGGCCAGAAGAAGGTCACGTACGACCTCCACCGCCTCATGGAAGGAGCAAGCAAGCTGCGCACCTCGGAGTTCGGTTCGGCCGTCATCGAGAACATGCGGCCGCGCTGATCCCGCCGAAGGCAAAGGACACGGAAGGAGACGCCCTGGCGCGTCGCGGGAGAGATGATTCGCGGCGACTCCGCCCGGGCGGAGTCAGAGAGCCAATCCGGAAGGAAGACTGCATGAGAATACAGGAACTGGAGCGCTCGAGCTCGGAGCGGGGGCCTATCCGTCGACGCGCGCGAGGCGGGCCGTCCGCCGCCGTCGCCTTCATCGTGGGCGGGATGTGGCTCGTGGCGTCGGCTCTCCCGGCCCGCGCCGGCTTTCTCAACCTTCCGCCACCGGGCCCGAACGACGCTTCGGGATGGTACCCGGTGGTGGGCGTCACCTGGACGGAGCCTGCGCGGTCGGATCTCCGCGATCTCTACTCGGGCGGGATCGGGCTGTCCGCCGCCCTGGGGTATGGCATCGCCCGCGGATGGACCGCCGAGGCGCGCGGCGACTGGTTCCGCCGGAGCGGCAACCCCGATCCCGGGCTGGCGGAGAGCGCTTCGAGCCAGCTCACCATGATCCCGGCGACTCTCGAAGGCGTGTTTCACCTCGACACCGGAATCAACTCGAGCGGGCGGCCGGTGCGCGTCTTTCTCGGCGCCGGACCGGCGATGGTCTACTCGAAGGAAGAGCTTTCCTTCCGCCCCTTCGACACCACGACCACGGTCAGCGGCCATCGGGTTGATTTCGGCGCCGGATTCACCGCGGGCCTCGAATTCCGCCAGAGTGCCCTCGACGTCCGCACCGCGCTGCGTTTGCTCGTCACGGGCGGGCATCGCGCGGTCGTCCGCCCGGACGGCCGCACCGACGACCGCACCACCGGCGCTTCGGCAACCCTCGCATCTTTCGGCGTGGAAATCGGCCTGCCATGACGGCCGAGCAGGAGGCGAAACTCATGCGATTCGACGCATCTCGGGCGCGAGCCGCCCGAGTCTTCGGGAAGGCCCTGGTCTGGGTTCTTCCCCTCTGGCTCTGCGGGTTTTCGTCCTCTGCCCGGGCAACGGCGCGCATCGCTCCGGCAATCCTGCGAGCGATGGCGGCGGCCGGCGTCCCCGGTATCCCGGCGGCGCCAAGACCGGCGCTGGTGAGCGGGGCCATGGTCGTGGCGCCGCAGGTCAAGGCATTTCCCGATGGACGGATTCCCTGCTGGGTCGCCACCAACACGAGCGCCCGGCCCGACACCTGGCCTTCCCGCCTCGCGGGATGCGACCTCGACGGACACTTCGGCTCCGCGGTCGAGATCCGGATTCCCGCCGGAGAGATCGGGGCCCTGGCCGATCTTCCCGGCGTGATGAACATCGGGGTGCCGCCCCATCCCTATGCCCTCGACGTCCCGACGCCGGTGGCGCTTAACGAGGCCCTGCCCGGAATGGGCGCGCCCGCTTTCTGGAGCTCCCTGGGCACCGGCGCAGGCGTGCGCCTCGGGATCATCGATCTCGGGTTCGCGGACTATGAGCAGAACCTCGGAGTCGAGCTTCCCAACCACGTGACCGTGAAGTCCTTCACCGGGGACATCACCGGAGGCGGCGAGGTCCACGGCACCGCCTGTGCGGAAGTGGCCCATTCGGTGGCGCCCGACGCCGATCTCTACCTCGCCAACATCGGTTCGATCTCCGATCTGCAGAACGCGACCCAATGGATGATCGACCAGGGCGTGGAAGTGATCAGCCACTCGGTGGGTTGGTTCTACGGCGCGGGAGACGGCACCGGCCCCATCGAGGACATCGTGGCCCAGGCGCGCCAGGCGGGCGTCGTCTGGGTGAACGCGGCGGGCAATTTCGGGCTGTCCCACTGGGGCGGCACCTGGGTGGGCACGGAGGGAAACGCCTATGCTTCCATCCCGCCGTATACGGACGGCATCCATCTTCCCACCTTGGCCGCGGGCTACGAGCTCACGCTGGTCCTGCTCTGGGACTCCTGGCAGGCGCCCAACTACTCCCAGGACCTCGACTTCGAGATCGAACTCTACGACGGCAACGGCACGCTCATTGGGACTTCGGACACCGAGATGGGAGGCGATCCCTACGCCTTCCGGGAGCTGGACGTCGTCGCCCAGTCGCAGCTGGCCGGACTGACCGTGAAGATCTTCCGAAAGTATGGCGACCCCACGAACCATGTGCTGCAGTTCTTCCGCGCCGATCAAGGGGAGCTGGATCCGCAGGACCAGATGAAGAACCGGAGTCTCGCGGCTCCGGCGGATTCCCCTCTTGCCCTCGCCGTCGGCGCCTACGATTGGCGCGATTCGACCGGGGTCGAGGACTACAGCTCGAGAGGTCCCAACACCGCCGGCCTCGTCAAGCCCGACCTCATCGGACCGGACATGATCATCAACAGCATCTACAGCCCTTTCGGCGGCACGTCGGCGGCCTGCCCGCAGGTGGCGGGCTCCGTCGCGCTCCTGCTCTCCGCCGGGGTCCACGGAGGATTCTTCGACGCCCGCTGGGGCGCGGCCGATCTGCTCCGGATGCTGAAACAGGAAGCGCGGCCTCTGGTCGGATCGGTGCCGGACTCGGTCCAAGGCTGGGGCCGCGTGCACCTGCCGGCCTCGAGGGCGGCGGCGATCGCCGGATCGCAGCTTCGACCGCAGCTAGAAGCGCAGTTCTCTCCACCGTCGGGCGACCTCGTCATCCGCTTCGTGCATCCTCCCTTGAGCGCAGGCGATCTCGCGGTCTATGACGTGACCGGACGCCTTCTGGGCCGGGTGGCCTTCTCGAGGGTCACGAGCGACCTCCTCGAGTACCAGTCGGCGGGCCTGGCGGCGGTGCTCCATGCCAAAGGACGTTACTTCGCCCGAGAGCCGGCGAGCGGCGCGCGGCTGGCGTTCTACTGGCCGGGCCGGAGCCGGTAGGTGGAGTCAACGCGCGACCCGGCACGCGCCCACGAGCGCTGCCGCGAGCGGCTGCTGGCGCTGGTCGAGGGCGAAGAGGATCTCGTGGCCCGGATGGCCTCGGCGGCGGCGCTTTTGTCCGAGGCCGTTCCCCAGGCGTCGTTCGTGGGATTCTATCGGGCGACGGAGGACGGCCTCGTCATCGGCCCGTACCAGGGGCCGCCGGCCTGCCTGCGCATCCGGCTCGGCCGCGGGGTCTGCGGCCAGGCCGCGCTGCTGAACCGATCCCTGCTCGTGCCGGACGTGCACAGCTTTCCGGATCACATCGCCTGCGACGCAGAGGCGCGGTCCGAGCTGGTCATCCCGATACGGGATCGCTCCGGGAAGATTCTGGGCGTCCTCGACCTCGACAGCCGCGAGCCGGCGGCCTTCGACGAGGTGGATCAGGCGGAGCTGGAACGCACTCTGGCGCTCGTGTTCGGGGGGTGAACGCTCAGGCTCGACCGGGGTGAAACCCCGATCGAGCATGGCCGATCCGGCTTGACTCGTGGCCGGTCCACCGAGCCGGCCGACCCGGCTTCGTGAGTGGCCGGTCCACCTCGAATCGCGATCGGTTGCCGGCTCCGTCATCCGCTCGCGGCGAGCTTGACCGGGTCAAAACGCCGCGGTCGGAGCGCGCCACCGGATCCGTGACCGGCGCTTCTTTATCCCTTGATCAGCACGAGTCGCTTCCTCACGTTGGATCTGGCGTCCCGTGCTGCCATCCAGTAGAGCCCGGCGGGCGCTCGGGCACCCGTGTCGGACTTCCCGTCCCATCGGAAAGTGCGGGGATCGGTGCCGGAACCTGCCCCGAGATCGCGGATCCGGCGTCCTTCTAGATCGTAGACCGCGAGGTCGCAACCAGCACCGAACCCCGTCACATCGATCATCGCGTTCGCGCGATATGGATTGGGCGCCAGGAGCGCCCGTCTGGCCGGCGGCAGGCGCGGCGGCGGCTGCACTCCGGTTGCCCAGAGCGTGATCCGCGAGTCCTGCGCCGCGATGCCGTTCACCGACCACGTATTCGGATTCACTTCGACCAGCCCGAGGGTGTAATTGCGGCAGTAGAGCGTATCGACGCTGTTCATCAGGTGCGAGGGATACGTGCGCCGGAAGTAGTCTCCCACCGGAAGCCCCATATCGACGTCGAATTCGGGATACCAGTGGACGCTGGCCTGATCCATCGTGTAGGTGACGAAGCCGTCACCGAGAAGACTCGTGCCGATGCCCCACCGGCGCAGCCGCGTGCCGGTGGTGTCGGGAGTCCCCGGAACCGGCTGGACTTCGATGATGGACTGGTCCCACCCTTCCAGGGAATCCACGCCGGTGTGATGGACGAAGGTCTCCGCCCAGGAATAGCCCGGTCCCCACACGTTCTGGTGGGGCGGATCGGTCAGGCCGTAGAACCAATCCCGCCAGGTCATCCAGTACTGGTTGTCGTTCGTCATCCACCCTTCCAGCTTCGTCGCGGAAACGTCGGTGCGCCAGGAAGGGCCGATGTAGGGATTTCCGATGTTCAAGATCACCAGCACGCCTTCGTCCTGCAGCTTGGACACCACCGGATGAAAGACGTCGTTCATGGCCCGATAGAGAACCGAGAGGCTGTCGTTTTCGCCGCCCATGCTGCAGCTTGAATAGACCCCCTCCGCGACGCCTCCCTGGTCCGGGTCGGCGTACTGGTAGTTCTGCCAGCCGAAAGATCCCACGCAATCGGCCAGGATCTCCATGTGAAGTCCGTCGTAGGCCTGACTGCCGACTCCCCAGGGCGGCCAGAACCTTCCGCTATCGATGACCTGGGGCATGGCTACCTGGACGAGCCATTCCACATAATTCAGGCCCTTGGAGGTGCCATAGACGCCTTTCGGGCAGAACTTCGTCCAGTTCGCTGCAACGCCATACCATTCCGGAATTCGTTGGCCCCAGATGTCGCGCAGATACCAGTTGTTCTTGAGTGCGTAGAACTCGGACAGCCGGATCAGGCTCCAGGTGGTATCCGGATACCAGGTCGAGTCGTTCTCCGCCCAGTTGGCGATCGTCTGCGGCAGCCATTGAAAGAGCAGCTCGATGTTCGGATTGCGCTGCCTGAAATCCGCCACTTCCGTTGGCCCCGCCCCAACGATGGCCACATCGTATTTGCAGAGCGTGTCGCGCTGGGCGTTGTTCAAGATCCCCGTACCGGTCGCGTAGATCGCCAGCTTCGGACGGTGGCCGAACACGTGGTCCGCCCGCGCCGGCGTGAACGAAATCGCCGCCCAGGCGGCGGCCCCCAGTATGGCCATTGCGACGCAATCCCCCCGTAGTCTTGTTCCCTGCGTCATTCGGTCCCCCCCAATCGCGCCGGGCGCAGCCGTCTTCTCGAACCGGCGTCCATCCCATCAGGGCGCGATCCGCTGCCTTACAAGATTGCCGACATGGGTAGGCCCTTTCCGATGAAGACGGCGGATCCTTCCGATCCCTGATTCCGATTTCACCGGCCACGACGACGGGCCCAGCCGTGCTTCTGGTCGCGCGGGTCGTCCCAGACCCGCCCTTCACTTCTCCCAGCCCCTCGAATGCCCCTCGAGTCGGTGGGTGAACCTCAGCAGCTCCAATCCGCAAGCAGGAACGGGGGTAGGCCGGCGGATCAGACATCCTTGGCCGGCTCAAACGCAGGATTGTACAGGCAGGAATTTATCTCCGTCGCTCTTCTCGTGCAAGCAGAATCTTCGGAAGGTCCCGCCCCGTGGCACCGTTCCCGGCAGCGCCGGCGGAGCCGGGCGAGGTGCCGCGGTCAGTGATACAGACTCTTGATCCGGCCCCAGGTGGTCACTTCCGTCGGCTCAAACGGATGGATAATCACGTCGGCGTTGATGCCCAGCGCCTGCATCTGCTTCGATTCCGAGATTGCTTCAATTCGTCCGGTCGGTATCCCTGCGCTGGCCGATCAAAGATGCGCCTGCCGGCAGAACTATCGGTCGTGAACCGAAGACCGGCGCATCCGCGGGGCCAGGAAGCAGAAGCGGTAGAGGATCGCCGCGATCGCGATCGAGGACTCCCCCAGGTCGATCCAGAGAAGAGCGTCGATCGGGCGGCCCGCCGCGAGGAAAACCGCGTAGAGGGTCAGGCTGGTGCCGAGGCCGAGAAAGCTGGTCAGGCGCAAAGCGACCGAATCGCCATACCACCGCCGCTCAATGAGCCGCAGCCGATCGGCGCCGGCGCTGACTGCGATTGCCGTCCCACGGTCAGGATCCGCCGCTCCAAGGAACCGGATTCCCCAGGCACGCAGCAGAAGCCGGTCCAATGCCGCCATCCACCGATCCTGCCAGCCGTACAGCGCCAGGTAGATCCGCTGGAGCCGGCGTTCGAGTCGCGCGCCGGAGAGATCGTCGCCGAGCGGGGTCTCATCCGTTCGATTGACCGGGCTCCGCCCGATGCGCGCCAGAAAGCTCACCTGGTAGAAGACGAAGAGGGAGCACTGGAGCAGGATCAGGAGAAAAGCAGCTCCGGCCAGGGCGGCGGCGCGAGGGAGGCCGATGACCGAGGCGGCCGGAACCGCGGCGCCCAGCGTGATCCAACCGTTCACCCAGAAGTCGGCGATCGAGTCCGCGAAGCGGCCGATTCGATCGACCGAACCGGTGGCGCGGGCGAGCTGGCCGTCGGCGGCATCCAGGAGATTCTTGAGTATGAGGAGGAGACCTCCGAGGAGCAGCCCGCGCCCCCAGGGATTGAACGCCAGGCACAGACCGGAAAGCGTGCCCGCCACGGCGCCCAGGAGCACGACCCCGACCGGACGCAGCCCAAGCCGGTAGAAGAGCCACACCAGAACCGACGCCACCGGACGGATGCAGTACGTGTTGATCCACTCGTCCGAAACCGGTGACTTGAGCGAGGCCGCATAGGTGGCTCGAAGAAAACCGGAAAGAGACCCGTCGATGTCCCGGCCGGATCCGCGGCCGGACGAGCCGGCAAGACGTTCTCTGCCGACTCGCGCGGGCCGGCGAGCGGATCGCGGTCCGGTGGGTCTGGACGACCGGGTCATGGCGGGGTCCATTCGGGGCGGGTCATGAGCCTTCCGTCCTCCGTGCTCCCCGGCTGCGAGCCCCCGGGCTCGCCGGCCGCTCGTCCCGGAGCAATCGTCCCTCGATTGATTGACGCTTCACCGGCCCGAACCTATACTGCTCGGATCGCCTCGGGCCGCAGGTCCGACCGCAGGATCGAGAGAGGAAGGGAGTTGTGAACGAAGTCGCGGATCTGAAGGGGCTGGCCCGGAGAATCCTGGCCGCCCGCACGTTTTTCCTGACCACCCACGCCTGGCCGGACGGGGACGGAATCGGCTCTCTCGTGGCGTTGGGCCGATCTCTCGAGATCCACGGGCACGACGTCACGATGGTCCTGCCTGACCCCCTGCCGAACCGGTACCGGTTCCTCGACCCGAAGGGCACGATCCACTCCTGGGCCGAGGCCCAGGAAGGTCTCGCCGATCGCTCCTGGGATCTGGCGATCATTCTCGATACCCACCAGAAGGACATGCTCGGACCGATGGGCGACTGGCTGCTCGCTCCCGGCCGTCCGGCGCTCTTTCTCGACCATCACCCGCAGGAGCCTCCGGGCCGGCCGGAGGTCCATGGCGATCCCGACGCCGTTGCGACCGGCGAGCTGGTCTACCGGCTCATCCATCATCAGCTCGGATGGTCCATCCCGCCCGAGGTGGCCGAGCCGTTGTACGTCGCGATCAGCTTTGACACGAACTCATTCAAGTACATCCGGAGCAATCCCGCCAGCCTCCTGATCGCGGCCGACCTCGTGACCCGCGGCGTGGACACCAATCGGATCTACCGGCACCTCTTCGCCTCGAACTCCCGGGAGAAGGCCCGCCTGCTGGGCTGGGTCCTCTCTTCGGTCCAGTTCGAATTCGACGGACGGCTGGCCTACATCAAGATCCCGCATCAGATCGTGCGCGAGCTGCATCTGGAACGGGACGAGCTTCGGGACAGCATCACGCACATCCTCGAGATCCAGGGCGTCGAGGTGGCGGCCACCTTGAAGGAGATGGATCCCAAGGAGATCAAGATCTCGCTCCGCTCCAAGGGGGAATGCGCGATCAACCAGGTCGCCAACCGGCTGGGCGGGGGCGGTCACCCCCTCGCAGCCGGCTGCGACTTCAACGGCACGATAGAAGAGGCCTGGTCGGCGCTTCGAACTTCCCTGGCGGACATCCTCAACCACCGATGAGGTCGGGGCGAGCCTGGCCCGCATGATTCATGAACCCCCTGCTGCGACCTTCCAGCCCGGGCCGGAAGACGGAAGGGGCGGGCGACGCCCCCAAGGAACGAACGATGAGCGAGCTTTCCGAGAACGATCTGATCTTCGATTGGAACCACCAGGAGAACTTCTCCTTTCGCCACCGGGAGGTCCTGGAGCTGGACGACGAGACGCTGCGCGACGGACTTCAGTCCCCGTCGGTGCGGGATCCGTCCATGGAAGACAAGCTCCGCATCCTCCACCTGATGGAGAAGCTCGAGATCCAGTCCTGCGACATCGGATTGCCGGGCGCGGGCGCGCGGTCCCTCGAAACCTGCCTGCGGCTGGCCCGCGAGATCTCGGATCAGAAGCTCAGGATCCGCCCCAACTGCGCGGTCCGCACGGTCAAGGTCGACCTGGATGCCCTGCTTGAGGTTTCTTCGCGCCTGGGCCGCCCGGTGGAGGCGGCCATGTTCATCGGCTCCTCCCCCATCCGCTTCTACGCCGAGGGCTGGGATCCCGACTGGGTGCGGCGCCAGACCGAGGAAGCGGTGAGGTACGCGGTCAAGAACGGCCTCCCGGTCATGTACGTCACGGAGGACACGACCAGGGCCCGTCCCGAGGACATCCGCAATCTCTATCAGACCGCGATCCGGGCCGGCGCGCAGCGCATCTGCGTGTCCGACACCGTCGGCTACGCCACGCCGATCGGTGTCTCCTATCTGATGAAGTTCATCCGCTCCCTCGTGGAGGAGACGAACCCGGAGGTCAAGATCGACTGGCACGGCCACTCCGATCGAGGCGTCGCGATCCCGAACTCGATGATGGCGATCGCCCAGGGGGCCGACCGGGTCCACGCCACGGCCCTGGGCGTGGGAGAGCGGGTCGGCAACACCGCGATGGACCAGTTGCTCGTCAACCTACGGTTGGAAAACATGATCACGACCGATCTGACGCCGCTCCGCCAATACTGCGAGGTCGTGTCCCGGGCCACCGGAGTGCCGGTTCCGATCAACTATCCGATCATGGGGCGCGACGCGTTCCGGACCTCCACCGGGGTCCACGCCGCGGCCATCATCAAGGCCCAGAATCGCGGGGCGGACTGGCTCGCCGACCGCGTCTATTCCGGCGTTCCCGCGGCGATGGTCGGCCGGAAGCAGGAGATCGAGATCGGCTTCATGTCGGGGCTCTCCAACGTCGTCTATTACCTGCGCTCGCGCGGCATCGAGCCGAATCGCGACCTGGTCGAGGAGATCTTCCGCGCGGCCAAGCGGCATAACAAGGTCCTGAGCGAGGAGGAGGTCTTCGAGATCATCCGGTACCACGGCGATCGCGCGCCTCAGGTCTCCGAGCGGCTTTTTGAACAGTGGGATCGCGAGATCGCGCACCAGCCGGAGTCCGGGTCGGACGAGGCGGCCGATTCGGCTGTCCAGAAGGGGCCGGGATTCCTCGAAGGAGGAGGCTCGGCTCGGGACGGGGGCACCGGGGGCGGCTTCTAGAAAGGAACCACAGGGGGAGAGACATGGACGAGCTGCTCAGCAAGGAGAACCTGGAATACCGGGCCAGAGCCCGTGAAGTGGCGGAGAAGGCCGTCCGGCCGGTGGCAGCGAAGTACGACCGCGAGCAGACCTACCCGTGGGAAGTGCTCGAAGCGCTCAAGAAGGCCGAGCTGACGGGTATCTGGATCCCCAAGGCTTACGGCGGAAAAGGCTCCGGACTCCTCAACCTCTGCCTGGTGGTGGAGGAGCTGTCACGCGCCTGCGGGGGGGTCGGCGTCGCGTTCGCCGTCAATGCTCTCGGATCGTTCCCGGTCATCCTGGGCGGCAGCGAGGAGCAAAAACAGGCGTGGTTGCCTCCGATCGCCCGCGGCGAACGGCTCATCGCCTTCGGGCTGTCCGAACGCGACGCCGGCTCCGATGCCGGAAGCATGCAGGCGACGGCGATTCGCGACCGCGACGTCTACATCCTGAACGGCCACAAGAAGTGGAACACGAACGGAGGCGTGGCCCACTACTACACGATCTACTGCCGCACCGATCCCGAGAAGGGCGCCCGCGGCGTCTCCGCCCTCATGCTCGAGAAGGGAACGCCCGGCTTCTCCATCGGCAAGATCGAAGACAAGATGGGAATCCGCTGCGTCCCGGTGGTCGAGCTGGAGTTCGATCACGTTCCGGTTCCGGCGGCGAACCTCATCGGCAAGGAAGGGCTCGGATTCCGGAACGCCATGGGCACCCTGGACCTCGCCCGTCCCGGCGTCGCCGCGCAGGCCGTGGGGCTCGCGGCCGGCGCGACCGACCTGGCGCTGCGCTACGCCGTGGATCGAAAGCAGTTCGGTCAGTCCATCGTGTCGTTCCAGGCCCTCCAGTTCATGCTCGCCGACATGGCGGCGCAGACCGAAGTGGCCCGCCAAATGGTGTACAACGCCGCCCGCGTCGTGGATGCGGCCACGGCCAATCTCACCCGTCCCGACGGTCTGGGCACCGCCGGGGGCGCGGCCGGTTTCTCCAAGTACTCCGCGATCGCCAAGGTCTTCGCCACCGACACCGCGATGAAGGTGACGACCGACGCGGTCCAGATCTTCGGCGGCAACGGCTACATGAAGGACTTCCCGATCGAGAAATACATGCGGGACGCCAAGATCACGCAGATCTACGAGGGGACGAACCAGATCCAGCGGCTCGTCATCGGCCGGGCCTTGCTGCGGGAGATCGGCGCGAAGCTCTGACGATCTCAGGACACTGTCGGTCGTTGAGGCCCTTGCGCACCGAAGCCGGAGCGAGCCGCACGGAGCGGTGACGACGACCCGGTTGGCGGGAGTTTGGCGCGCAAGGGCGACGGGGCGCCGGTCAGCTCTCCTCCACGGTTGCCCGTGTTTCGCCGACGGCCGGAGAGGACGCGGGCGAGGTCTGCCCCCTTGGCCGGCACAACCTCGCCCGCGTGTTTCGAGAAGGAACGCCGGGCGCTGAATTTCCGGAACCGACCATCGCGCTCAGCCGAAGGCCGTCCGGCCGGACCTACGTCTTCCGGCTCTTCTTGGCGCTTCGGCCGGCCTTCTTCGTCGTCTTCGTCCCCTTCTTCTTCGCTACCGCATTGCGACCCGCGACCTTCCGTGTGGCCTTCTTCGCCGTTTTCCTGGCCACCTTCCGGACCGCTTTCCTGGCTGCCTTCTTGGCTGCCTTCTTGGCTGCCTTCTTGGGCGTCTTCTTGACCGCTTTCTTGACCGCCTTCTTGGCCGCCTTCTTCACGGTCTTCTTGGCGGTCTTCTTGGCGGTCTTCTTAGCGATCTTCCTGGCCACGGGCGCAGTCGGGGCCTTGGCGGCCGGTTGGCTCGTGGCCGCGGCCTTCTTCGTCGTCTTCTGGGCCGTCTTGCGCGCGGCCGCCTTCGGAGCAGCGGGCTTGGACGCCGGCTCGGCCGGCTTCATCGAATGCACGGACAGAACCGCGCCCTGCGGATCCCGGAACTGCACGATCCAGTCGCCGCCCGGCACCTCTTGCGGCCCGTTCAGGACCTGTCCGCCCAGCTTCGTCACCAGCTCAGCCACCTTCTTCGCGTCGGGGACCTTGGCATAGGGCATCCAATGCGGCGGAGCCGGCATGTCGGGCGGCTTGTTGAACATCCCGCCCAGAGTATGGCCCGGCCATCCATACATCTGGTAGACGCCCATCGGGCCCATGTCCATCGACTCCGTCTTCTCCCATCCGAAGAGGTCGTGGTAGAAATCGAACCCCGCGGACAGATCGGTGGTGATGAGCTCGTGCCAGGAGAAGTCACCCATCGGCGTCTTCTTCCCGTCACCCCCCATGGTCGAAGCCGACGTGAAAGCGGCGAAGACCGCCCCTTGCGGATCCTGCAAGACGGAGAAGCGGCCGACGTTGGGAATGTCCTGCGGCGGCAATAGGACTTTGGCGCCCGTTTCCGCCGCCCGCCGGGTGGTCGCGTCGACGTCCGGGGTGCTGATATAACACAGCCAGTTCGGCGGAGCTCCCATGGCCTTGGCGCTCTCCGGCAACACCATGACGCCCGCCATCATTCCGTCCTTCGTGACCAGCAACGTGTACGACGAATCCTGCGGCCACGTCTGGGTCTTCCACCCGACCACCTTGGTGTAGAACGCGGCGGCAGCCGCGGTATCCGTGGTCATGAGTTCGTGCCAGACGAAGCGTCCCCGGATTGCGACATCATCCATAAAAACCTCCCTGAAAGGCCCACGAGACGACAGGGCGCCCGGATCCCAGACACCACACGCCAGGGCAACACGGCACCCGAGTCCCGAATAACTGATGCTAACCGAGCGGCGCGGTCAAGAAAAAGCGTCGATCCGGCCCGGATTCCGCGGGCACGGGGGGCACGAATGGCGCGCCGGCCACGCCGATGGCTCCGGCGCAGACTCCAGCCTCCGGTGGTTCAGGCGTGAATTCCCGCCTCGGGTGGCACCGGCGCGGACTCCCGCTACCGATGGCTCAGGCCTCGACTCGGCCTCCGGCGGTGCCGGCGCGGATCCCCGCTTCCGAGGCTCCGGTGGATTCGGCCTCCGGCGGCACCGGCGTGTGTTCCCGGCCCCGGCGTCACGGTCGCTCTTTGCGTTCCTTCCGGCAAAGCCAACGATCAGTCGAACTTGTTATCACCGTTGACGTTCTGGCGCCGGCTTCCACCTGCGAGCAAGGCATGGATGGTGGCGGCGAGCCCGTGTGCGCACAGAAGAGCCCCCATGAGGACGATGTAGCCCTCGAAGTGGCCCCCGGTCTCGCCCCGGCGGACCATGGTCGCGACGCTGTAGACGCCGGCCGCGACGGCGAGCAGGGAAACCACCTGCAAGACCCGCCGGAGCCCCAAGGCGGTCGCCCGGCCGGCGAGGCAGGCCCAGCTCAACGCGCTGTAGGCGAGGAAGCCGGCGGCCACGCCGCGCCACATGCCGATGTGTCCGGGGTCTCGGGCCGGCAGGACAAGAATTGTGACCGAGAAGAGCCAGACCGCCATTCCGGCCGTCGCGGTCGCCGCGAGGCCAAGCAAGAGCCTGAACGTCCCGTCCAACTCGTGGAGTCGGCCGGCTGGCCCGCGGCGTCCCGGCACGGAAGCGGTCAGACCTTGAGCCACGAGCAACACCTCCTGTTCTCGATTCGAGCGATCGCAGACCGATGTGGGCTCCCGGGCCGGCGGGATCCAGGGCAGTCGGCGGCTGTCCCGCTCCGCGTGGAGATGCCGGCCGGCCCAACCCGGTATCCTACCGCGTTCGAGCTGGATCGATGAGATGCAATCGCACTCAAGGCGTCCCGCCCAGGGCCTCCAGGTTCTTTCGCGCGTAGACGAAATCCGGGCTCCGCTGAAGGACTTCTCGAAGCTGGGCGATGCCATCGTCCTTCCGGCCGGTGTGGGCAAGCGCCAGACCGTAATCGGACCGCATCCTGGGGTCCATGGGGTCCAGCCTGACGGCGGTCTCGAACTCCGGGAGGGCTTCCGGCCACTGGTTCAGCTCCGCGTAGGCCGCGCCGAGCGTCGCGTGGGTCAAGGGGTTCGCCGGCATCAGCGCCGCCGCCTGGCGGAATGGCTCGATGGCCTCGGAAGGGCGACCCAGTTGCACCAGCGCCATTCCGATGCCCTGCCAGGCTTCGCCCGCCTTCGGCCACAGCCGGGCGGACTCACGGTAGGCGGCCAAGGCGGCTTCCGATTGGTGGGCACGGCCGAGCCGGAGGGCCCGCTTGTACACGTCATACGACCGCGCCTCCTGCAAGTTGTATCCCGGAATGAGAAGCTGCAGCCCGACGGTCGCCGGCAGGATCAGGAGAGCTGGAGACAGGCGGCGCAGCCGCACGGTCCGGATGAGGAACGTGCCGCCGAGAGCGGCCAATCCGAGGAACCCCGAGTAGAACGGAATGCGAAACCGGTCGTTGGCGAAAAAGAGGATCGTTGAGACCCATCCGACCCCGATCAGCAAGAGCCACGGCGCCATCCGCATGGATCCGGCCGCGCCGGAGTCAAACTGGCGCAGCCTGGATCCAGCGGTGCCGGAGTCGGACAAGCGAGGCCGCGGGGTCGAACGCCGGGGCGCGGCGGCGCCGGAATCAGATGAGCCCGAACGCCCGGTTCCGGGGCCGGCCGGCGATGCGTCACGGGTTCCGGGGCCGGCCGGCGATGCGCCACGCCACGGCACCAGCGCCGAGAGTCCCAGCAACGCCAGAGGAAGGAGCCAGCGAAAATCGATGAACGCGAGCCGGAGCGGCCAGGTCGATTCCCGAAGAATCTGGAAGTCCTCGATCTGGGGAATCTCGTTGGGACTCAGGTAATACAGGGCCTTTCGAAGGAAAAGCCCCGCCGCCCGGGCCGGAGAGCCGCGCATGAAATCGAGGGCCTTCTGCGTCCAGAGCCGCGAGGACTCCTCGAGCGTCAGATCCCGCCCGGCCAGAACGGAAGCGGATCGAAGGCCCGTGAAGTCGGTCTGCAGGTCGACGCCCTGCGGCAGACTGTAGATCCCGCGGGCATTGGGGTTGTTCCCGATGTACAGGTTCAGACCGCCGTTCGCGGTCAGGAAGCTCAGATGACCGGTGGCGCGCGTCTGGTGCGCGATCACAGGCAGAAGCGCGACCAGACCTCCCGCGACCACCAGACCCGCACGCTTGAGCCAGCCGGGCCATCCGGACCCCTTCCGCGCGCGGAGACCCGTCTGGACGAGGGCGACCAGAGGAATCAGAAGCAGAACGCCTCGGCCGGTGACGAGCAGGCCGGAGACGATTCCAAAGGCAAATGCCGTCCACCTCCGCCGCCCCGGATGGGGCCAGAACCACAGGGCCGCGGTCGCGAGGAAAAGCAGCACCGACTCAGTGAGGAACTGGTTCTCCATCGCCAGGATCGGCCCGCAGAGCGCGTAGAGCGAAGCCGCGATCCAGGCCGCCTCCGTCCCGACATCGCGGCGGACGGCCGCCGCCAGCAGGATCAGGGTTCCGAGCCCGACGAGGGACTGAAAGACCTGCGCCGTGAGCACGACCGGCGCGAACATCCGGAAGAGCAGCGAGAGCACGAACGGATAGAACGGGGTCATGAAGATCGGACCGGGAGGCCATCCACCGCCCTGGCTCAGGGTCCGCGCGAGATTCAGGTACTGCGCCCCATCCAGAACGGGCTCCTGGATGCGGGGATCGGCGGAAAGGGCATGCACGGCCCAGACGCGAAGGAGCGCCGCCGCGAGCAGGATGGCCGCAGCGGACCCCATCGCAAGGGATCCGATCGGCGGTTTCGGGGCAGGCGGACGATCGGTACGGTTCGGCAACGGCAGTCCCCACTGGCATCGGAGGATCCCATCCCCGAGGAACCCGCTCGGTCGGATCCGTCCCGGACGACTCGACCGCAACCAGTATCTGCGGGCCGGCGGCCACCGTCAAGGCTCCGCCGGGCGGACGGACGGTGTTCGCGTGCGATCTACCGTCCGAGCAGCGTGATCTTCCCGCTCATCGCCGCGCCGGCCGTGTTCACGCGAGCAAGATAGACTCCGGCCGGAAGCGTGCGCCCCTGATCGTCGCGGCCGTCCCACAAGACCGGCGTCGGGCCGGCCGGCCGAGCGCCCACGGCCAGATTGCGCACGAGCGCTCCGAACGGGTTCAGGATCTCGAGCCGGATCGGTCCGTCGACGGGATTCGCGAGCCGGATCGTGACTGCGCCCGCGCTGGGATTCGGAAACGCGGACAACATCAAGGGCGGACCGGACCGGCCGCTGCTTTCGACCGACGATCGGCTGGCATAGGCGGCGATGTAGTTCACGGTGTCTCCTCCCGCCACGGTGAAGGCGCCGGCGGCGACCAGCTGCGGTCCGTACGGCAGGGCGGCGAAGACGTCCCGGTTCATCCCCGCGCCGACAGCGCTCCAGGCCGACCCGTTCCAAGCGGCGACGTCGGACACCGGCACGCCTCCCGCCTGGTTGAACCTGCCGCCCGCGATCAAGAGGTTGTCATAAACGGTCAGGGCCGAGACGTTGTTGTCCACTCCGGATCCCAGGTCGTTCCAGGCCGTCCCGTCCCAGGCCGCGATGAAGAGGAAGGCGCCCAGCTTCGCCGGCGTGTAACCACCCCCCTGGATCAGCGTCCCGTTGTACACCGTGAGAACCCGAACACCCTCGCTCAATCCGGACCCCAGCGCGTTCCAGACGCTTCCGTTCCAGCTCGCAACCTCGCTGGCTGGCACGCCGCCGGCCTGACTGAACGTCCCTCCGGCGACCAGCGAGCCGTTGTACGGCGTCAGCGCGCTCACGGAGCCGTTGACGCCGGATCCGAGAGCGCTCCAGCTCGTGCCGTTCCAGGAAGCGATCGAGTTGGCCGGTACGCCTCCGGCGTGGCTGAAGCCGCCGGCCGCGATCAGGTTTCCGCCGTAGATCGCGAGGGCCGACACTCCGCCGTCCGTTCCGGTCCCCAGCGCGTGCCAGGAATGCCCGTCCCAGGCCGCGATGTTGTTGACGGTGTCGGCTCCGGCCACCGTGAACCATCCGGCCGCGATGAGCTGGTTGTCGTAGACGATCAAGGCCAGCACCAGATCGTTCGTACCCTGCCCGAGCTGCGACCAGCTCGATCCGTTCCACGACGCGATGTGCGACGCGGGAACTCCGCCGGCGGTCGAAAAGGCTCCTCCGGCGATCAGATCACCGTTGAATTGTCCCAAGGCGTAGACCATGCCGTCCGTTCCCGATCCCAGCTTTGTCCAGTCCGCCCGGGCCGAGCCCGGGAATGCCGCCACCAAAGCGCAAACGATCCCCATACCGACTCTATTCATGGCAAACCCCTCTCTCCTGGTTGAACCCACGGTCCGCCGGCACGTCGTTCTTGAATGCGCTCGCGCAGCCTGGCCCCGTCCCGGCGCCGGCCGCGCACCGGACCGGTTGGGGCCGGAGGGATCAGAGCGCGACGCGGGCCTTTGACTCCCTCTGGATCTCGCGCAGCTTCTTCATCACGAGCGCACGGCGCATGGGGCTAAGATAATCGACGAACAACCGGCCGTCGAGATGGTCGATTTCGTGCTGGAGGACCCGGGCCCAGACGCGATGGAATTCCTCCTCGCGGACGGCGCCGCTCTCATCGCGGAACCGCAGCCGGATCGCCTCCGGGCGCGTCAACTCGGCGGTGAGGCCCGGTACCGACAGGCACCCCTCGTCGAAGTTCCACTCTCCCCAGGACTCGAGGATCTCGGGATTGATGAAGGCCCGGGGCCCGTCCCCACCATCGTGCGTGGTCGCATCCGCCACCAGCATCCGGATGGGACGCCCCACCTGCGGCGCCGCCAGGCCGATTCCCGGGGCATCGAACATCGTCTCGATCATGTCCGCTGCGAGAGCCCGGATCTCATCCGTGACTTCGGGCACCGGAGCGCATTTCTGCCGCAGAACGGGATCCCCGTAGAGACGAATGGGAAGCAGGGCCATCGGTATTCCACCTCCTGATCATTGCTTCGATGCGGACGGGCCGTTTCTGGTGGTCCCGCTGCCGTCTGAATTTCGCCGTCGCCCGGCCGGCGCCGGGGCCGCAAGTCTTGGCGTCGCTCGATCGACCTTACATCCCGGTATACACCGGTCCCTCGCCTCCCTGCGGTGGGACCCAGGTGATGATCCCGTATGGATCCTGGATGTCGCAGGTCTTGCAATGGACGCAGTTCGTGAAGTCGATCCGGAGCCTCCGCCCGCCTCGCGCCGGATCATCCTCCATGTTGTAGACCTGGGCCGGACAGAAGTGCTGGCAGGGATTGCCGTATTCGCGGGCGCAGCGATCCCGGCAGATATCCGTGTCGGCCACGTGGAGGTGGCACGGCTGGTCTTCTTCGTGCGTCGTGCCGGAGTAGTACACGTCGGTCAGCCTGGCAAAGCTGAGACGCGAGGGATCATCGGCCACGGCCGGCGGTGGCTGCTCGCGGAGTCCGGCCGAGCGCAGCCGATCCAGCCGGACCATGTGCTCCGGATCCGGACGGGTTGAAAGCCGTGCCGTGAACCCGCGACCGCCGGTCACAAGCTGCAGTCCGGTCTGGATCATTCCGGGAAGAAGTCCGCGCCCGTACGCCTGCCGGAAGTTCCGGCACGACCAGAGCTCCGAACGCACCCAGCTCCGGTTGATCCTCCCTTCATACCCCATCAGCGCCCGCGCGGAGGTGTCCCCGGCCAGCAGCGCCTCGTGGGCGGTTTCCGCCGCGAGCATGCCGGTCTTGATCGCCAGATGGATGCCCTTGAGCCTTTGGGCGTTCAGGTAGCCTCCGGCGTCGCCGGCCACAAGCACGCCGCCGGCATAGGCGCAGGGCAGGGAGAACCAGCCTCCCTCCGGGATCGCCTTGGCCCCGTAGCGGACGAGCTTCCCGCCCTCCAGCTTCTCTTTCACAAAGGGATGCGCCTTGAAATCCTGAAGAAGCCGGTGCGGATCGGTGAAGGGGCTGCGGTAGTCGAGTCCGACCACGAAGCCGAGGGAGACCAGGCGGTCGCCGAGGTCGTAGATCCAGCCGCCGCCGTAGGTGCGGGCGTCGAGCGGATGGCCGAGCGTGTGAAAGACCCGGCCCTGGCCGCTCCGGCCTTCCGGCAGCTCCCAGATCTCCTTCACCCCTGTGGCGTAGATCTGCGGATTCCGGCCTTGGTCCAGATGCAGGCGGGCGATCAGCTCCTTGGAGAGATTGCCCCGCACACCGTCGGCCAGGATGGTGAGGCGGGCGCGAAGGTCGACGCCCGGCTCGTAGTTGCCCTTGGGCTGGCCGTCCTTGTCCAATCCACGATCGCCGGTGCGCACGCCGACCACGGAATCGCCTTCATACAGCAGCTCCTGTCCGGAGAAACCGGGGAAGAGATCGACCCCGGCGGACTCGGCCAGCTCGGCCAACCATCGGGTGAGCTTGTAAAGGCTCACGATGAGGTAGCCGTGGTTTTGGAGCATCGGCGGCGTGACCGGGAACTTCCAGGCGCCCTTCCGGGACAGGAACCAGAGGGAGTCGGCCTTGACCTCGCTCTCGATCGGACAGCCGCGCTCCCGGAACTCGGGCAGCAGCTCGGCCAGGCCGCGCGGATCCATGACCGCGCCCGACAGGGAATGATTCCCGACCGCCCCGGCCTTCTCGATGAGCGCCACGGACGGGTCGGAGCCGTCCGGTTTCCGTTCGGTGAGAAGCTGCTTCAGGCGGATCGCCGCGGCCAGGCCGGCCGGGCCCCCGCCGACCACGAGGGCATCGACGTCCAGGATCTCGCGTTCACGTCCCATGGATCACTCCAGTCCCGTCCTGACCGGCGGCCCCGAACTTCCCCCGCGGTTCGCTCCCTGCGGCCATGGGCCGCAGCCGGCAAGCCATCCCTGCGGGCAACCGGCGCGCCGCATCAGTGCCCGTGGGCCTCGAGGAAACGCTCCGCGTCGATGGCGGCGCGGCAGCCCGAGCCGGCCGCGGTCACGGCCTGGCGATAACTGGGATCGGCGACGTCTCCGCAGGCGAAGACTCCCTCGACGTTTGTCTTCGTCGTGGGGTGCTCGATCTCCAGATAGCCGACGGCGTCCATCGCCAGCTTGCCTTGGAAGATCTGGGTGTTGGGCTCGTGGCCGATTCCGATGAAGAGGCCGTCCAGAGGCAGCTCGCGAACGCTGCCGTTCCGAGTGTCCTCGAGAACGATGCCGCGCACCTTGCGCTGCTCCATTCCGAGGACCTCTCTGACCTTGGAATTCGTGATCCACTCGATCTTCTCGTTCCGGCGCGCCTTCTCCAGCATGATCTTGGAGGCGCGGAACTCCTCCCGCCGGTGGATGATGCTGACCTTGGAGGCGAACTTCGTCAGGAAGGTCGCCTCTTCCATGGCGGTGTCGCCGCCGCCGACCACGGCGATTTCCTTGTCCTTGAAGAAGAACCCGTCACAGGTGGCGCAGGCGGAGACGCCATAGCCCATGAGGGCCGATTCCGAAGGAAGGTCCAGCAGCTTCGCGGTCGCCCCGGTGGCGATGATGAGCGAGCGCGCCAGGACGTCCTCGCCGTCCTCGACCGAGACGAGGAATGGCCGGCGCGAGAAGTCGACCTCCGTGGCCGTGCCCGATTCGTACTTCGCGCCGAAGCGCTCGGCCTGGGCGCGCAGCTTGTCCATCAGCTCGGGACCGAGGACTCCCTCCGGGAAACCCGGGTAGTTCTCCACGTCGGTCGTGATGGTGAGCTGGCCGCCCGGCTGGCGCCCGTCGATGACCAGCGGCGACAGATTCGCCCGCGCCGTGTAGAGGGCCGCCGTGTCGCCCGCCGGCCCCGAACCCAGGATCACGATTCCGAATTCCCTCATCGTCCCCACCTCCACTCATCCGCCCATCAGGCGTCCATGGTTCCTTTGCGCCAGCGAGGCGGCCCGCCTCGCCCCGTTCCGGGCTCCAGCCGCCGTCCGCAGCACAGCCTCAGATGCGCTCCGGAAACGCGCGAACGCGATCCGGAGTCGTTCCACTCAACGCGCGTAGCCTTCGATCAGATCCAGAAGCAGGCGCACGCCGAATCCGGAAGGGCCCTTCGGCAGGTGCGGCCGGTCCTTGTCCCACCACGCGGTGCCGGCGATGTCGATGTGCGCCCAGGGGGTCTCGCCCACGAACTCCCGAAGGAAGATTCCGCCGGCGATCGTGCCGGCGCCGGCCGAGGCGTCGGCGATATTCTTGAGGTCGGCCGTCTCCCCCCTCATGTGCTCGGGATACTCCTCCCAGAGCGGGAGTCGCCAGACCCGGTCGCCGCTGGTCTCGGCTGAGGCCTGGATCTTCGCCGCCAGGGAGTCGTCGTTGGACAGCACCGCCGCGCCGTAGTGTCCGAGAGCGATCAGGACGGCGCCGGTCAGGGTCGCCAGGTCGATCACCGCCGCGGGCTGGTGATTCCGGATCACGTATCCGAGGGCGTCCGCCAGGATGAGCCTTCCTTCGGCATCGGTGTTCAAGACTTCGATCGTCTTCCCGACCAGGCTCTTCACGACGTCGCCCGGCTTGGTGGCGTGGCCGCTGGGGAGATTCTCCGTGGCGGGGATCGCGGCCACCACGTGGACGGCGGGGCGCAGGGCGCCCACCGCCTTCATCGTCGCGAGCACGGCGGCCGCGCCGCACATGTCGAACTTCATCTCGTCCATCTTGAGGCCGGGCTTCAGGGAGATGCCGCCGGAGTCGAAGGTGATGCCCTTGCCGACCAGGGCGATCCGCGGCGCGTTCTTCCGGCCGCAGTCATACTCGAGGACGATGAACTTCGGCGGCTCGTCCGACCCTCGCGCCACGCTCAGGAACGCTCCCATCCCGAGGCGCTCGCACGCCTCCCGATCGAGCACGGTCGCGGTCAAGCCCGCCTCGGCGGCCACGGCCCGGGCGCGGGAAGCCAGCTCCGTCGGGGTAAGAACGTTGGCTGGCGAATTGGCCAGATCCCGCGCGAAGTTCACGGCTTCGGCCCGCAGCCGCCCGCGGCGAAGACCCTCGGCGGCCCCGCCGGCGTCCGCGCCGATCGGGAGAAGAAACGTCAGCGATCCCAGGCTCTTGTACTTCTCCCGGTCGACGGTCTTGAACTCCGTAAACCGATAGGTGCCGAGAAGCGAGCCTTCGACGCAAAGCTCGACCTGCGCCGCCGGCAGGATGCCCGGAGGCGGCGCCAGCGGCAGGCGGAAGATCGCCCGGCCCAGACCGAGATCCCGTGCCTTCCGAAGCGCGGTAGCGCTGGCCGACCGCGCCCGCTCCCGCGTCAGATCCTTGACCGCCCCGAGGCCGAGCAACAGCACGCGGGGGAAAGCGGGCGAGGCGCCGTAGACCACGACCGTCTCCCCGGCGTCGCCTTCGAAGTCCCCGGATGCCAGGGCCGCCGCGACCGGTCCGCCGCCCGGGCCCAGCGCCGCCGCCACTTCCGGCGCCAGCCGCCGGTCGTCCTTGGTGATGGGCACGATGAGGAGATCCGCGGATTCCTCGCTGAGCGCACCGACCTTGACCGAGATCTCTCCAATCGACGACTGTGGCATTCTCCCCCCCTTCGTCCCTACTCCTGCGTCCGGGCTGCGGTCCCCGGAACCTTGGATCCGTTCGGCGGCGTCTCGACCGCCGGACCCGCGTTGGCGCGGGGACTGCGTGCCCTGCCGGCACGCCCCGCCTCGATGGCTTCTCCGATCCGCGCGGCGGTCAGGCCGCACAGATCCAACAACTTCTTCCGGCCTCCGTGCACGACGAACTGATCCGGAAGGCCGAAGCAGGAAACCACGGGACGCGGCGCCTCCGGATGCTCATCGAACCAGCGGAGAACCTGGCTGCCGAATCCTCCGGAAAGGACGTTCTCTTCCAGCGTGACCACGCGCTCGGCTCGCTCCGCCACCCTCGCCAGGATCGTTTCATCAAGGGGACGGATGAAGCGGCAGTTGACCACGCCGGCGGCCCTGCCCGCCATCCGGAGCTGATCGGCCGCCTCGCACGCCGCATCGACCAGCGATCCGACGGCCAGGAAGGTCAGAGGCGCGATCGGCCGGAGCACTTCCCACGATCCGACCGCGATCGGCCCCGGAAACTCCGGCATCTCCTCTTCCGGCACCTGGTCCCGCGGATAACGGATCGCGAACGGCCCCTCGCTCCACTCGAGAGCGCTCTCCAGGAGGCCGAGCAGCTCGGTTCCGCTCCGGGGCGCCGCCAGCACCAGACCGGGAATGCAGCCCAGATAGCTGAGGTCGAACGTTCCATGGTGGGTCGGGCCGTCTTCGCCCACGAGGCCGGCCCGATCCAGACAGAAGACGACCGGCAGATGCTGGATGGCCACGTCGTGGATGATCTGGTCGTAGGCCCTCTGCAGGAAGGTCGAGTAGATCGCCGCGACCGGACGCATGCCCTCGACGGCGAGCCCGGCGCAGAAGGTCACGCCGTGCGCCTCGGCGATGCCCACGTCGAAGAAGCGATCGGGAAACGCCCGGGCGAAAGGAAGGAGTCCGGTGCCGTCCGCCATGGCGGCGGTGACGGCGACGACCCGCGGATCGCGGCGGGCCAGCCGGACCATGGCGTCGCCGAAGACGTCGGTGTAGGTGAGGCGCGGGCGGGCCGGCTCGACCTTGCCGCTGCCGGGGGAGGGTTTGACCCCGTGGTACTTCTGCGGATCGACCTCGGCGATCTGATAGCCCTTGCCCTTCCGGGTCTGCACGTGCACGAGGATCGGCCCCTCGAGGTTCCGGATCTTCTCCAGCACCGAGATCAGTTCGTGGACGTTGTTGCCGTCGATCGGGCCGAGATAGCGGAATCCCAGGTCCTCGAAGAACATCCCGGGCGTGATCAGGGTCTTCAGGCTCTCCTCGAGCTTGCGGACCAGATTGCGCAGCGTGGCGCTCTTGGGCATCTTCGCAGTCAGGTTCCAGACGTCCGCCTTGATCCGGTTGAAGAGCGGATGGCTGATGATCGAGGTCAGGTAGCGGGAAATGGCGCCCACGTTCGGCGAGATCGACATCCCGTTGTCGTTCAGGATGACGATCAGGTTCCGCCCCGAGGCCCCGGCGTTGTTCATGCCTTCGTAGGCGAGCCCGCCGGTGATGCCTCCGTCGCCGACCACGGCGACCACCCGGTAGTCGTCCCCTAGAGAGTCGCGAGCCGTGGCGATGCCGAGCGCGGCGGAAATGGCGGTCGAAGCATGGCCCGCCCCGAAGACGTCGTAGGGGCTCTCCGACCGCTTCAGGAACCCGCTGATGCCGCCGTACTGCCGGATCGTCCGCAGCGCCTCCCGCCGGCCGGTCAAGACCTTGTGCACGTACCCTTGATGGCCGACGTCCCAGAGGATGCGATCCCGCGGCGTGTCGAACAGGTAGTGCAGGACGACGGTCAGCTCGACCACCCCGAGGCTGGGGGCGAGATGGCCGCCGACCCGGGTGATCGTCTCCCAGATGTAGGCGCGGAGCTCCTGGCACACGGCCGGAAGCTGGTCCACCGAAAGCGCCCGCAGATCCTCTGGACTGGCGATCCGGCCGAGAATCGGACCTGGTTCCGGCCAACCTGGATTGATCGAGTTGGGAGACTCACTCACCTCGGGATCCACCTCGCGACCCTGGACGTGATTTCATGAGCGCTGGTGATTTCCGACTTCCGGGCCATTCCGGGCCTTGCGCCTCCCCGCCGGGGTCACATTCCGGGCGGGCCCCCGCGCCGGAAGGTCCACCGCATTGGTTTCAAGACGGTAACACAGGCCGGCCTCCCGGGTACAGCCGCGCTCCCCGCCGCGCTCCGGGCTGCGCTCCGGGCTGTCCGAGATCCGGGCTGCCGCGCTCCGGGCTGGCCCCGCTGGAACGCTTGCGCTCGCTCCGGGCGCGGGTGTTGACTTCAACCCGGCGCCGGGAGAGACGCACGGAGGCTGGAAAGAAGATGAGACCGACGACCCGAAGCAAACGACCGGCGGCGTCTCCGGCCAGGGCGCCGGCCACGCTGCGGGCGCGCGCCGGCCGGATCCTCCGAAGGCTGACACGGGCCTATCCCGACGCCCGCTGCGCCCTGGATTTCAAGTCGCCGCTGGATCTCCTCGTCGCGACCGTTCTCTCCGCCCAGTGCACGGACAAGCGCGTGAACGAAACGACTCCCGCTCTTTTCGTGAAGCATCGCCGGCCGCAGGATTACCTGGATCTCGGATCGGCCGCGCTGGAATCGATGATCCGCCCGACCGGATTCTTCCGGAACAAGGCGAAATCGATCCTCGGGGCGTGCCGGATCATGGTGGAAGAGTTCGAGGGCCGGGTGCCGGGCACGATGGAGGAGCTTCTGCGTCTTCCCGGAGTGGGCCGGAAGACCGCCAACGTGATCCTGGGCGAAGCGTTCGATACGCCTGGAATCACGGTCGACACGCATCTCGGCCGCGTGGCCCGCAGGCTCGATCTAACCCGCCAGGAAGATCCCGTCAAGGCGGAGTTCGAGCTGATGGAGCTCTTCCCGCGGAAGGAATGGACGAGCCTCTCCCACCTCCTGATCGCGCATGGGAGGGCGGTTTGCGACGCGCGCAAACCGCGATGTCCGGAGTGCCCGGTTCTGGATCTCTGCCCGTATCCGGAAAGCCGTCGCGAGAGCGAAAAGCCAGCGAGGTCGCAGGCAAGGACTCGGAAGTCGGTCGGAGCCAGGAAGCCGGGCGCGGCCGGCGCAGCAGGATAGACCCGGAAGCTGCCGTCATGATCGGGCGGGTAGTCTCAGCCGGCGGCGGCAAAGGCGGAATCCCCGAAGGCGTTCGGCGACGCCGGGCTAGAGACTGATCAGAGCCTCCATCTCGGGGAATCTCTCGCGGAGAAGGCGCTCCACGCCGGCCTGCAGGGTGAGCTGGGAACTGGGACAGGTGCCGCAGGCTCCCATCAGCTTCACGTAGATCCGGTTGTTCTTGACCTCGATGACCTCGATGTTGCCGCCGTCCATCATGATGGCGGGACGGATCCGTTCGTCGAGGGCCTCTTCGACCGCATCTTTGGTCAGCATGGCGTCGCTCCTGTTCCTGGAAGCCTTGGACCTCGGCCAGTCCCGCGGTCCTGAATCCCGACTCTATCGGTCTCCGGAGCGAGCGTCAACGTTCGGGCCGGCGCGATCGCGCCGAGAGGGTCCATCTGCCGGCCACCGGCGGCCGCGTCATGGCCCCCAGGCCGGCGCGATCGCGCCGAGAGGGTCGCGTTTCCGACCGGCGGCCGCGCGGGCGATCCACCGCGCCTGCGACGCCATCGCCGGCGAAGAGAAGCGGCCACCATCCTCGAGGGGGCGGTGGCCGCTGCCTGGATCGGTCCGGCAGGGTGCCACCGGATCGTCAGGCCCGAGAATCAGGGATACAGCGCCTTGATCCGGCCCCAGGTCGTGTTCGCGACCGGAACCGGCGAGCCGATCTCGATGTCCACGTCGTCGAGCTGGGTGAGCTGATCTCCGCCGCCCGAATAGCCCCAGAACCGGATGCCGGTCAAGGTTCCGCTCGAACGGAGATGACTGGTCAAGTCCATGTAGGTCCAGTCGGCGAGCGGATACACGACGAACTCGTCGGACGAGCCGCCGTACAGGAAGTCGACCGCCGCGATCGCAGGATTATCCTGTTTTTCCCAGGCGGAGACCGAAGTGATGGTGGTCACGTCGACGCCGCCGAAGTCCTGCTCGACCCAGTAGTTGCCGTAATCCATGGCCGAGTAGGTCCCGGAGTGCTTGTCGGCGCTCGTCACCGTCCAGTTGTTCGTCGTCCACGGCGGCAGGGATCCGGTCTCGAACCCCGGGTTCTGTAGCACGTCAGAGAGGATCGGCGAAGGCTTGCCGGTCTCAGGCACCGGGTTGTAGTTGTTGGAATCCACGACCATATGCCCGCTCCGGAGCAAGACGGCGTTGGCCAGCGCCGGAACCAGCATCAGAACCAGGACCACAAATACCCATCTCTTCACGCACACCTCCTGAGGCCCGGGCCTCGTTTCACTCATGAAAGCAGGATCAGTCAGCCCGGCCGGTCGACGCCGAAGCGGAAACTTCAACGGATACGGACCGGAGAGACACATCTTTATTCTACCTGACGCCGGCACGAAGTTCAAGTGCGCCCGCTCCCCGGGCTCCCGGGCCGCTCGCGCCGGTTCAGGAGACGGCGGTTCTCCGGTGCTTCCAGGGACATCGACGGGTTGACCCTCTGCCGGCGCGGCGGTCCGGCAGTCCCGAAGGCCCCGGTGTTCGCGGCATTCCGCGCCGTCGCCGGGCGGTCAGAGGCCGGCGTCCGCCCCGTGGTTCCGGAGAACGGCCGCCGCGTTCCGGCGCATCTCGGCGGCCTTGATCCGCGTCAGGGCCGTGCCGCGCACTCTCTCGGCGTGAGCCGCGTCATCCTGTGAGGTCCAATCCTCGGATGAGAGATCAGCCATCGTGGCGCGCGGCCGGAACCGGTTCTCGGAGGAGACCGGCGCCTTGCGATTCCACGGGCAGACGTCCTGGCAGATGTCGCAGCCGGCCAGCCAGTCGCCGACCTGGCGCGCCTGCTCCGCGTCGAAGGGGCCGCGGTGCTCGATCGTCAGGTAGGAGATGCACCGCCTGGAGTCGAGCAGGTAGGGCTCGGTCAGCGCTCCGGTCGGGCAGGCCTCGAGACACGCCGTGCAGGTTCCGCAGTGGTCTTCCACCGGCGGATCCGGCGTCAGCCGGACATCAAGGAAGATCTCGCCAAGAAACAACCAGGAGCCCTCGCGGGGCGAGATCAGGCAGGTGTTCTTTCCCTGCCACCCGATCCCGGCGGCGGCGGCCCACGCCTTGTCCATCACCGGCGACGTGTCGCAGGCCACGCGGGTCCGGACTCCGGGACGAACGGCGCGGATCCGGCCTTCCAGCGTCCGCAGCTTCTCCCTCATCACCTGATGGTAGTCATCTCCCCAGGCGTAGCGCGAGATCCTGGGACCGCCAGGACGGAGCGGCACCGGATCGGGATGGAAGTAGTTGAGCGCCGCCGCGACCACGGAGCGCGCTCCCGGGAGGATCTTCTGAGGATCAATCCGCGTCTCCGGATCGCGCGCCATCCAGGCCATTCCGCCGTGAAAACCGGACATGAGCCACTCCAGCAGGCGCCGGCTGCCGGCCGGCTCTTCTGCCGCGGCGAAGCCGATCCGCGTAAAGCCCAGCTCGAGCCCCCAGGCTCGGATCTCTTCTTTCAGGTCGGGTTCCGGCACCGGCTTCCCCGCTTCCGTCGGGACCTCCAGACTCGCTGGTCCTGATCTCGAGTCTCCTCTGTCTCGATGGTGCCACGTTCTTGCCCCGGCGGGGCCGATTCGTTATGTTGTTTGCGATTCCGACGCCGCGCCTCTGCGCCCCAGGCGCGCCCTCCCACCGCGCACGGAGGACCTTCACAGGGCGGCGCAAGCTGCCGAGTCCGTCACCAGATCGGGGAGCTGACTTCCCAGGGAGTGTCCGATGCGAGCTTTCGATGGTCCGGCCCGGACCTTGACCGGCATGTTATCCGCCTTTCTGGCTGCTGGTTTCATCGTTGTTTCCCTCGCGGCCGTGATGCCCGCGATCTCCCGTGCCGGCGACGATCATTCCGCGGCGCCCGCCCAGACCGGGAAAACCGACGTTTCTCCCGGGACGCCGGCGCAGGGCGCGCCCAACGCGTCTCCGGCCGCGCCGCCCCAGACCGGGTCGACCGGATCGTCCGCGGCGCCGGCTCCGAGCGGGTCGGCGACCGGAGCCGCGCCCCCGGCGGAATCCAAAGGCGCGGACGAGTCCTACTCCACCGCTCCCGATTTCACCGCCCAGGGAGTCGATGACAAGACCTACACGCTGAAGGACCTGCTGGCCAAGGGACCGGTCCTCCTCGACTTCTGGACCACCTGGTGCAAGCCCTGCATGATGGAGATTCCCCACCTTCAGAAGATCTGGGAAGCGCATCGGGAGCAGGGTTTCACGCTGCTCGGCGTGGCCTCGGATGATCCGCGCAGCGCGTCCAAGATCAAGCCGATGGTCCAATCCAAGGGGTTCAAGTTTCCCAACGTCTTTGACCCCGACCGCGGCGTCAACAATCTCTTCAACGTGCGCAACTATCCGACCTCCATCCTGATCGCGCCGGACGGGCGCATCGTGGTTTTGGCCCTGGGCTATCACCCCGGCGACGAGAAGGAAATGGAGGCGCGCATCGTCTCCCTGCTGCCGCCGGCGAAAGGAAGCGCCGGGTCCGCGCCTTCCGGAACGACGACGCCCGGCGGATCGGACGCCTCCGGACAGACCGGAGGCAGCCACTGATGACTTCAAGGGGGGGCGGGTGGGGAGGGCTGCCGCGCGGTCGAGCGGCCGGAGCGGCGGCGATGTTTCTGGTTTCGGTGATTGGAATGGGGACGTTCCCGGGCCGGAGCCGGGCCGTGGACACGACCTATCAAGTGGCCGACGAGCTCAGGGCCTGGTACGACAACAACAAGAACGAGAGCCTGGTCGACAACCGTCTCGATCTGCTCGTGAATCATGGAGCCTACACTTTGGGCGGAGAGCTCCTCAGTCATGACCCTTCGAACCCGGGTCTCCTGGATCCTTCCAAGTTCGGCGCGTCCCAGGAGGGAATCCGCAAGCGGTGGTTCGAGGCGAAGACCAAGGACTGGTCGGTCCGGGTCGGCAACGTCTACGCCTCCTTCGGGCGCGGGCTGGCCCTGCAGATCTACGAGGACCAGGGGATCGACTTCGACAATCCCCTCGACGGCGCCTCCGGCGAGGCCCGGTTCGGGCCGGCGAACCTCCAGTTCATCGCCGGAACCAACTCCTACGGCCCCGCCGCGATGGTCCTGAAGGGCGGACACGTCGGGTTCGATCTGCCCGGCGGCTTCAAGACCGGATTCCACGGAGTCTGGAGCGACTATCTCGACACTTCGGGCGGGGCGCGCACCGGCGGCGACCGCCTGTACGGCGGGCTGCTGGAGAAAAGCCTCGGAACCGGCTTCGACTGGTACGGCGAGTACGTGGTGCGGGACGAGCGGACCGCCGAAGGCACCAGCGCGGGCGTTCCCCAGGGTCACGCGAGCTACACGTCGGTCAACCTGAGTCTCGGGCCGGCGCAGTTCCTCGGCGAGTTCAAGGATCTGCTCCGATTCGACCTGCCCCAGATCAAGCGGGACAACACCACGCTCCAGACCTGGGTGAATCCGCCGACGGCGGTCCGGCAGCACGCCACGACCCTCTTGAACCGTGGTTCCCACGTGGCCAATATCCGCCTCGCCGACGAGGAGGGCGGGCTGGCCGAGACCTACATCAACGTGACCGAGAAGACCCGGCTGACCGGAAGCTTCAGCCGCTCTCTCGCCCATCACTCCTACCAGCCGGCCTGGGAAGCCTACGGCGAACTCGAGCAGCACGTGGGCGAGACCACCGACCTCGTGTTTCGCGCGGACCAGACCCAGGAGACGGTCCTGGAAGTGACCGACGGCGTCTTCACCGGCCGGATCACTTACAGCGCCAGCCTGGTCGCTCCCATCACGGACGAATGGAGCTTTGATACCACGTTCGAAACCCAATCCATCCGGGAGAGCCACACCCTGACCCAGGACTTCCGTTATCCGCTCGACACCAACGACCAGGTGGCCATCCTGACGGTCTCGAAGGCGCCGAACCTGTCCTGGGCCGTCACGGGCGAATGGACGAACGACCAACGGGAGAATCGCCAGACGTGGCTCTGGCTCGAATGGGATCTCCAGCTCGGGACCCGGCACCATCTGGTCGTGGGCGGCGGAAGCCTGCGCGGAGGCCAGGTCTGTTCGGGAGGCGTCTGCAAGATCGTCGATCCGTTCCAAGGAGGAAGCCTTGAG
Organism: Candidatus Eiseniibacteriota bacterium; assembly: GCA_963833505.1. Classification (GTDB taxonomy): domain Bacteria; phylum Eisenbacteria; class RBG-16-71-46; order CAIMUX01; family CAIMUX01; genus CAWHYG01. Next base: position 1,158,089 of record CAWHYG010000007.1, read on the forward strand.
CTGCAAACCACCTTCTGATCGGGCGGCCGCCAGGCGCGGGCGGTTCGCGGAATGGAGGGGCCCGTTCCTGCTCGTCGCGTTGCTTTCCGTGCTCGGTCTGGGATCGTGCCAGAAGAAGATCGCGTCGCCCACCGAGGGGACGGTGGAGCTGGCGCTCACCACGAACATGTCCGGAGGAGTCGCCGGCGTGCAGGTGTTCGTGGGCGATTCCCTGCTCTGGACCGCCGGAACGGACAGCCTTCGCCAGCTCATCCTGCCGGCGGGCAATCACGAGATCCGTGTGGTCAAGGCCTGCACCGAGATCCTCCCGGATTCCGTCGAGGCGGTGGAGGTGGCGCCGGGAAGCGACCAGACCCTCACCTTCCGACTCGTCGCCAAGGGCGGCATCCAGGTTCTCGCCGCCGCCGGCGATCTCGCCATCCAGGGCGCCGACATCAAGCTCGACGGTGTGGCCACCGGCCTGACCACGCCGGCGTCCCTCCCCTGCGTCGCCCCCGGCACGCACACGATCTCCGTTCAAATGATGGGCTACGACCCCTCGCCCGACACCACGGTCGTGACCGGCAGCACCCCGATGCAGATCCGCCGGCCGCTGGTCCCGTCGGCGCAGCCCCGCCGGGCCCTCCTCGAGCTCTGCACCGCCACCTTCTGCACGAACTGCTGGTACGCGGACGCCGCGGTCGAGTCCCTGTGGACCGAGCAGTCCCTGGTGGACAGCGGGTACATCGGTCTGGAGTTGCACCAGCATTATCCCGTCGGACCGGGAGGCGAGGATTCCCTGGAAACGCAGAACCTGGACGCCCGCCGCGCGCAGCTCGGCGCTCCTTCTTCGCCTCCCACCTGCGAGGTCAGCGCGATCCTGCATCAGACCGGCGCCGGGTCGGGTCCGACGGTGATCCAGCAGCTCCGCGACCAGTACCGCGCCATGGTCCACCAGATCCTCGACAGCACACACGGCCCGTCTCCGATCGCGCTCTACTGGAGCAAAGTGGATCTCGAACCGGCCGACAGCCTGACCGGCACCCTTCGGGTGGTGCTGCTGGAGGACGTCGGGGACACCGCCAACGTCGTGGTCCGCGCGGTCGACTACAAGAACAATCTGGTCACGATCGGCGCGAAGCTCGGACAGACCCCGCTCATGAACTACTTCCGCGTGGCGCGGGACTATCTCCCCGGCGTCTCGCTGGGCAAGCTCAAGATCTCCCACCGCGGGGAGTGGGCCGATCTTCACGTCGCCTTCCCGCTGGGCTGGGATCGCAGGAACTCGGGAGCGCTCTGGAGCGAAGCTCACATGGGCGTGGTCGGCTTCGCGGAACACAGGTCCGCCGGATCCTGGGAGGTTCTCCAGGCCGCGCACCAACCGGTGGCCAATTGACCGAAGCGGCTCGCGCGGACCGGCGCCAGGAGACCCGACGACCGTAGGTCCGGAGGATTCCCGTGAACCTCGAGTCCGCTCGTGAGCGCGTTGAAGAGCTGCGCCGCCGGATCCGGCATCATGACCGGCAATATTATGTGCTGGCGAGCCCGGAGATCTCCGACCGCGATTATGACCGCTTGATGGAGGAGTTGCTCCGCCTCGAGACCGAGTTCCCCGAGCTCGGGGACCCGTCCAGCCCGACCCGGCGTGTCGGCGGCGAACCGATCGATGGGTTTCGCGCGTTGTCCCACTCCACGGCCATGCTCAGCCTGGGCAACAGCTACTCCAGCGAGGAGCTGCGGGAGTTCGACGCCCGGGTGCGCCGTTTCCTGGGAAACGACGCTCCGGTCGACTACGTGGTCGAGCTCAAGATCGACGGGGTGGCGATCGCGCTGCGTTATCGCGAAGGACGATTCGTTCTCGGGCTGACCCGGGGGGACGGCGTGCAAGGGGACGAAGTCACAGCGAATCTCCGCACGATCCGAGGTCTGCCGCAACGGCTCCTTCTGGAGGGTCGGGGCGGCTCGACCGGCCGAAGCCGGTCTCGGAGCGCCGGCGAAGGCGAATCGCTCCGCTCCGGCCGCCCGCCTGACCCCACGCCCGGCGCACGACCGGGCGATCTCGAGGACCGCGCCGCCGGGAGCGAAATCGAGATCCGCGGCGAGGTCTACATTCCGCGGTCCGCGTTCCTCGCATGGAACGCCCGCCGGGACGCCGCCGGCGAGAAGCTCCTGGCCAACCCGCGCAACGCCTGCGCCGGCACGCTCAAGCTCCTCGACTCCCGCCAGGTCGCGCGCCGGCCCCTCCGGGTCTTCTGCTACGCCGTGGTCGATCCGGGCCGCTTCGGCCTCTCGACCCACCACGAAACCCTCGAGTTCCTCCAAGGGCTCGGAGTTCCGGTCGAGCCGCACTTCCAGAGGGCGGCCGGCATCGAGGAGGTCCTGGCGGTCTGTGACTCCTGGCGGAAGCGCCGCGCTTCGCTCGACTACGAAACCGACGGCATGGTCCTGAAGGTCGATCGGCTCGACCTGCAGGATCGTCTCGGCGCGACCAGCAAGGCTCCCCGGTGGGCCATCGCCTACAAGTTCGAAACGAAGGAAGCGGTGACGCGGATCCGGGAGATCAAAGTCCAGGTCGGCCGGACCGGCAACGTCACGCCCGTCGCGCATCTCGATCCGGTGGAGCTGCTTGGCACCGTCATCAAGCGCGCGACCTTGCACAACGCGGACGAGATCGAACGGCTCGGCGTGATGATCGGGGACTGGGTCGCGGTGGAGAAAGGCGGCGAGATCATCCCCAAGGTGACGCGGGTCCTGCCCGAGATGCGCACCGGCCAGGAGCGCGCCTTTTCGTTTCCGGACCGCTGCCCGGTCTGCCGCGAAGCCCTGGTTCGGGAGGAGGGCGAGGTCGCCATCCATTGCCCGAACGAGTTCTGTCCGGCCCAACGGAAGGAACGGATCCTCCACTTCGCGAGCCGCGGCGCCATGGACATCAAGGGATTCGGCGAGGCGATCGTCGATCAACTGGTGGACGGCGGGCTCGTCGAGGACGCCGCCGACCTTTATGGACTGTCCGAAGACACCCTGGCCGGGCTGGAACGCATGGGGGAAAAGTCGGCGCGCAATCTCCGGGAAAGCCTCGATGCCAGCCGCCGCCCTCCGCTTCCGCGGTTCCTCTTCGCCCTCGGCATCCGCCACGTCGGAGCCACGGCCGCGCGCATTCTGGCCCGAGCCTGCGACGGCCTCCAAGGCATCCGCGGATCCGGCGCCGGCGAGCTGGCCGCGATCCACGGCATCGGCGAGGTCACGGCGGAATCGATGGTGCGCTATTTCGCGAGGGCAGAAACGGAACGGCTCCTGGAGAAGTTTCGCGGACATGGGGTGTGGCCGGCGGAATCCGGCTCCCCCGCGCCGAGGAACGCCCGCCTGGAACCGGACGGCGCTTCGGAATCCCAGACCGGCACCGCCGGCGGCGCCTCCGCCCGCCCTTCCGAACCCTCGTTGTCCGGCCTCGTCTTCGTCCTCACCGGAACGCTTTCGGGCTTCACGCGGGAAGAAGCGCGGGCCGTCATCGAGGATCGCGGCGGCCGCGTTTCGGCATCGGTCAGCCGGAAGACGACCTACGTCGTGGCCGGCGACTCCCCCGGATCCAAGATCGAGACCGCGCGGGCTCTCGGCGTCACCGTCCTGGACGAGGCGGGATTCCGCCGCCTGATCCGGGAAGGACCGAAAGCGACGTCCGCTACCGATTGAGCGCCGGCGGCCACGAATCCGCCGCGGGGCCGCCGGATCCCGACGGGCGGCCCGCGGCGCGCCGTCAAGCTCCCGGCTTGGGCTGCCCGAGCCTCTCCGGATGGACGAGCAGGTGCTGGCTCTTCCGTTCCTTCTTCAGGATCGAGTCCAGAAGCGTGCTCTTCTTGCTCTCGACCACCAGGGGCTCGAGCATCGACTTGGCTTCATCAAAAGACAGGGTCCGGGCGGGAATCCGATTGACGACCTTGACGAAGCTGACGGTTCGGCCGTTCGAAAACGTCTCCGAGGTCTGACCCGCCTGCAGCCCGCGCGCGACCTGCATGAAATCGGACCATTGCTGGACGGGCGCCGGACGTTGGACCTCGAGCAGCTTCGTGGGCGGCTGGTAGTTGAACGTGCTGTCCGCCAGGTGCTCGGCCAGCGCGATGGCGAAGGTGCCGGAAGAGTCGGCCTGCCGGACCTTGGCCAGAACGGCTTTGGCGCGCGCTTCCTTGCCCACGCGCCAGGTGAAGGCGCAGAAGGAGAGCTTCTCCGGCGACTGGAACGAATCGGGACCCTTGTCGTACAGCGCCTTCATGTCCTGGTCCGTGACGGCTGGAATCCGGGATCCCAGGATCTCGTAATAGCGATCGAGGTACTCCTCGTCTTCCCACCGCTTCGCCTTGGGGACGAACTCCGGCATCTGGGGGAAGCCGGTCTTCTCTGCTTGCTGCTGGAACAACAGCCGCTCGAGCCTGGCCTCGATCTGGAACTTGATCTTTTCGGCCGTTCCGATGGACGGCCAATGATCCAGATCGGTGCCGTCGAGGCCGAGCACGAAGTCCTCGACGGTGTGGGTCTTGCCCCACATGTCGTAGAGCGGCTGCTTCCTCTCATCGGCGCTGAACCGCCAGATCGGAGCCCGCATGGCCTGGAACTCCACGTGGATCTTCTGGGCCTGGACGGCCTTGACCGAATCCCAGAACGCTTCGAACTCCTTCTGGATGATCGGATAGGACTCCGGATGGAACGCAAAACCGGCGGCCTGCCTCAAGCTGTCGGACCAGGCCTTGTACACGCCCATGTAGGCGATGCTTTCCAGGGTCTCCCGCGCGTCCCTCACGAAAGCAGTGTCGGAGGCTTCAGGGATCGGCGTGAACTCCTGGACGTGAAGCATGGTCGGCCCGTTCGCGGTCAAGAACGGAGGCGTCATGCCTCCGGCCGGAACATCCCGCAGGAGAACGTGGTCGATGACCGCCGGCGGCACGCCCGGCTTGCCCACACGGACTTCATAGTCCACGGCCGTTCCGGGAGGGATCCTCCCCTTGACCTTCTCCGGAGCGTCCGAAGACACCTTCTTTACGATCTTGAACTTCTCCGGCACGTCCGCAGAGACCTTCTGCACGATCTGGTCAAAGGTGAGCCCATCCTTCTGATAGCCTTCGACGTCGGTCATCGCCTTGAGCGAAGGAAGCGGCAGGAGCTGCGCTTTGGCCGTCCTCGACACCAGGAGAAGCTGCTTGGCCAGCACGTCGGGCGGCAGATGAAAGCTCTCCCGGCGCCAGCGGAGATACGATTGCTGCAGCTCCCGCTCGTAGTTCACCCGGTACTGGCGCGCCTGCTTGCCTTCCAGCCGGGGTATCTCCTTGCGCGCCTGCCGCACGAGGATCTCCCGGTCGGCCAGCGTCTTGGCGAAGTCGACCCGGTCGGCGTTCGAGAGCGCCGAAAACGGATCCACGCCTTCCTTCGCATGAACCCGGTTGTATTCCGCCTGCACCTGGGAAAGGTCCATGGACCAGTGCTTCAGGGAGATCACGGCGTCCTTGGGCTCCCGAGCGCACCCGACCAGGAGCGAGAGAGCCAGAAACGCCAGAGCGAACGCGGTCCGGGCAGGCCGGAAATCTGCGGCGCGCCCGCCGGTCGCCGCCATCTTGGCATCGAATCTTCCGAACACGCTTCCTCCTTCAGGCGATTTCACCCGTCCGCGGCGGATGCGCCGAGGCCGAACGCCGCTCCCCCCGGGACCTGGGCGGCGCGGGCTCTCGGGGCCGGCCGCCTCTCCAACCAGGACTTCCGCAGTGTAGATTAGACTCCCCAGTGACTTCAACCTGTCCGCAGGATCGGGGCCGACAACGAGCCGGCGGCGGCCTCCGGCGGTCGGGCGCCGCCAGAGTCAGGTTCTCCCTCGTCCGACCCGCCGTCAGAGTCGGGTTCCCACGCGGCCGACCCGCGGTCAGAATCGGGTTTCCACCCGCAGATGCACCCGGCCCTCCCCCAGCGTGCCCCCTCGCGGAAAGCCCAGATCCACCGTGATCCGGCGGTTGGCGGTTTCCGAGGACAGCCCGACGCCGGCTCCCCAGATGTTCGCGTTGCCCCCCGGCGCCGTGAAGCGCCGGAAGACGGCTCCGTCGGAGAACACGTAGACGCGCCCCTCGGACACGGGCACCCCGAGCTCGAGCTGGGCCGCTCCGTAGCGGGTGGTCGAGAATTCCTGCTCCTCGTAGCCCCGGACCGTCCCGGCGCCCCCGATCCGGATGACCTCGGGCGCGGCCAGGGAATCGCCCCGCGAGATCGCGGCGGCCTCGAACCCCCCGCGCGTGAGAAGTCGCCCGAAGGACCAGAACCGCTCCCCTTGAAGCTCGGCGCGGTCCAGCCGGAACTGCTGGGTCGCGCCGCCCCCTTGCGGCCGGACCCGGCTCTGTCCGGAGCGGAAGGATCCGGTGAGACTCCCGCCCCGGTAGAGACCGGGCCGGAGGGTTTCCCAGGTGCCGCCGATCACCGAGGACAGTCGGCGCGTCAGCTCCGCCGGCACCTGGCCGATCACCGAGGTGCGATACTCGGCTCCGGCGAAGGCGGTGAGGTCGGTCGCCACCCACGCGTCGGCCAGGCCCTGCCAGGTCGTGACGGTGAAGGTGGAGTCGCGGATCTCCTGCTCCACGGAAACCGTGGCGCCGACGGGCAGCGGCCCGATCAGCGGCTCCTGATACTGGACTCGGGTCACGCTCTGGTTCCTGGCCAGCCGCTCCCAGTGGAGGTCGAGGTGCCTCCCGGTGCCGAAGAGATCTCCCAGGTCGAGGTCGGCGAACCCCGAGACTGTCCTGGTCTCCCCGGAATAGCCCAGGGCTCCTTCGAGGCGGTTGTGCTTTCCTTCCTGCACCGGCAGCAGCACCTGCATCTTCCCGGGCTCCGGCAGGGTCTCGAGCGTCGGATCCCCCACGCGCTCGAACAGGCCGGATTGTTCCAGCCGGCGGCGCTTCGCCTGCCAGTCCGACTCGCGGTACAGCTCGCCGGGAACGAATCGGATCCAGCGATTCAGGAAGGAGCTCCGCGTGGCAGCCTTCCCGGGGAAATCGTCCGCGGCCACGCTCAGGCGGGGGCCGGGATCGAAATGCAGCCCCGCCTCGACCCGGCCTCCCTCCACGCGGATGCTCTCCACCCGCGCAACGGCGAAGGGATGGCCGTTCTCGGTCCACAGGTCCACCCAGCTCCAGAGAAGATCCTCGAACCGGCCGGAATCGAACGAGCCGCGGGGCGCGTTGAGCGAGGTCGAGGATCGCTGCGGCTTGAGAAGGTGGCCCGGACGCGAGACACCCGCCGTGTCCGCGCCCGAACCGACGTGGACCACCAGGGTGTCCCAGCGGGCCTCGGGTCCCTCATCGACCCGGAGGACCGGCTTGGAGTCCGAGTCGATCGTCAGGTGCAGCTGGGCGTCGAAGTATCCCGCGGCGATCAACTCCCGTCCGAGACGGGCAAGCTCCTCGCGGATCTCGCGACGGCGGATGGCGCCGGAAGGGCTGGCGCGCAGCACCGACCGCACGTGCCGGGTCGAAAGAACGCGGCCGCCCTCGACCTCCACCGGAACGGCGAAGCGCACGGAATCGGCGGGATCGGAAGACGCCGGGGGCCCGTCCTGCCGTTCGGCCTTTCGCGCGGCGCGGCCCGGCGCCGTCTGGGACGCCGGACCGCCAACGGTGCGCGGGTCCGCCGGAGCACCGGCATCGCCCGGCGCGGCTTGCGACGCCGGAACGCCCGCGCTGCGCGGGTCCGCCGGAGCACCGGCCGGTCGATCGGAAGCGGAGCTCGTCGGCGGGCGGACCGGGAGAACTCCGAGGATGATGCCGATTCCGGCCAGCGCCAAGGCCGTCCATGGGTTCCGCGCGCGCATCAGAAGGTTGCCCTCAACTCGAACCGTCCATCCTCGACCGGCTTGCCCGTGTCCGGTCGTTGCTCCCGCAACCAGCAGGAGAGGTCGAGCGCCTCGCGAAGACGCACGGTGGCGAGGATGGTCGAATTCCAGCCCGGCGTTTCCAGATCCCGGCTGGTCGGCTCGTTCGGCTCGTTGATCGAAACGGAGGTCCGGGTGGTGCGCAGCTCGATGCGGCTGCGCGGACGGGGATTCCAGACCGCGAAGGGGCTGGCCTCGACGACCTGCGCCGTTTCCGGGATCCCGACGCGACGGCGGTTCCGGAAGGAGGCATCCAGCCCGGCGTTCCAACCGTGGCCGAGGCCGAGCTGCTGATCGATCCGCAGCCGGAGCGAATGCCAGCCGTCGCGCGTGTTCCCGGCGTTCGCGATCTCCGTGGCGGTCCCGGTCACTTCCCATTCCAGGTCCTGGTCCGCGGTCCATCGTTGCCCCAGACGGGAGGTGAACTGCAGGGCATAGAGGTTCGTGCTGGACGACTCCTCGGAATTGGAGACCAGGCTCTGGGAATTCCGCGTGTATTCCCAGCGGCCGCGCGGCGAAAAGAGACGGGCCGAGGGCAGGGCGCTCAGGTCCGTCCGCATGGAGACGTTGGTCAACGGGAGCGCCACCGTTCCCATGAGGCCCGGCACCATGCGCGACCAGAGCTCGGAGGACGACTGCGTGGTTTCGAGCTGCGCTGTCCAGTTGTGGACGAGCCGGAGGCTGCGCCAGAACCGATTCCAGACGTCGGCGCCGGCGTCCGGCGGCGGCGCGCCGGCGAACCCCGGGCTCCCCGGCCCGGATCCTCCCGTGCGCGGACCACCAGGCCCGGAATTCCCGGGAGGCGCGTTCCCCGGCAGGTCCGGCGGCGCACCGTGATCGGCCGGGCGCTCCGCGGGGGCGCCGTGGACCGAAGGCGCCTCGCCCCGATCGCCGGCGCCGCGGATCGCCGGCTGCGCTTCGCTCCGGTCGTTTCCGCCGCGGTCCCCGTGGAAGAGCCGGGACAGATCCAGCTCGTTCCGCAGGGAGAAATCGATTCGCTGCACGCGGGCGCTGTCGGAAAGGTCCTGATAGAAGACCTCGTAGTTCCCGATCCCCTGGTAGACGCCGAGGGAGTCATAGTGGCCCTGCCCGTCTCCGACGAACCGGACCTGCTTGATCTGTTGGCTCTGTTCGGTGCTGGACAGCTCCCAGCGGCCTTCCTGGACGAGAAGGTCGGAGCTCGGGCGGACGATCCACCGCACGCTTCCGATGCGGCTCTCCTGACTGGAGCCCTCCGACCGGGGCTTGAGATCGCGCACGGCATAGTTGAGCGAGAGCAGGCTGCCGCCCGGACGCTGCCAGTCCACGTCGAACAGGTCGGTGTCTCCGATGTCCAGGGGGATCGTCCGCGCGCCCTCGAGAGAGTAGCGGTAGCGGCGCACGACCGAGGCGTCCGCATGCAGGTTGGTGAATCGGGTCCCGCTTCCCAGCCGGAACGAGCCTTCCTTGAAGAAATCCCCGGTCCGGTCGAGGTCCTGGCCGGTCTCGCTCAGCTCGCGGGAGTAGGCGCCGGCCAGAGACAGGAGCCGGCCGTTGACCTGCCCGCCCAGGTGGTCCGTCTCGCGGCGGCCCGGCACCGGCACGCCGGTCGTATCGTCCCGGGTGCTCGCGCGCAGGGTGTTGACCGTGAAGCTCCAGATCCGATGGGCCAGCGAGCCGTCCAGCACGGTTCGGGCTCCGGTGAAGTTCGTATGGTTGTCGAGATCCTCGAGGGTCGCACGGAAGCGGGCCGGGCCCAGCGAGGTTTCGCCGTAGACCGATTTCCTGAGATCGCCGTGGGCCAGCCGGTCGGCCGACACGTTCCAGTCGACCGAGTAGAAGCCCGGATCGAGCCGGTCGAGCGGGTGGAAGGTCGTGCCGACGTCCCGGATCTGCCCGCCGAAGAGCCAGCGCGTGGGGCCGGCGGCGATGGGAAAGCTCTGGGTCTCGACCAGCCAGGCGGTTCCTTGATCATGGCCGTCGTCGATCGGAGAGAAGGTGTTGGCGTCGAATCTCGAGACGCCCAGCTCTCCCCGCACCGACAACAGAATGCCCGATCTGCGGCGCCATGCTCAGCGAGAAGAGGCTCGTGCTCTGGGGTCGGGGAACCTGTCCTCCCGGAAGGTAGCCGCCCTTGAGATGGCCCACGTAGGTGTAGATGGTCGCGGAGATGTGATGGACGTCGATCGCGTAGTCGCCCTGGCCGTCGCCCACGTTCTCGAAACTGACCTGCCAGGATCCGCTGTCGGCGCCCGCGTAGCGGAAGAACGGCGAGGCCAGGGTGTCGACGCGCACCTGGTTGTAATCGCCGTGGCCGGCCCCCACGAGGACGACGTCGGACCGCAGGGCCGGAGTCAGGCTGTCGCCCGCCGCGCGGAGGGCCGCCTTCTGGGCGTCGGTGAGAGGCACCACCGGATTGCTGCGGTCGTCCGATTCCGAGATGTAGAGAGCGCGCAGATGAAGCGGATCGGCACCGGCGGAGACGAGTCCGGTGTCCCCGGCGGGATTCCCCGAGCCTCCCCGTCCGCCCGGGCCGCCGCCCGCTTCCGCGGCGCCGGCGATCCCGGAGGGATTGAGCACGCCGGAAGCGGATCCGGAGCCGCCGGAACCCGCGGAAACGCTGGAAGACACGGGCAGGCCGGGAATCCCGGCCGCGCCGGAGGTTCCGGGCGGGCCGGCGCCGGGCGACCACGGTCCGCCGGAGAAGGCGCCCCAGCTTCCGCCCACGACGTAGAGCCGGCGCGGATAGCTGTCTTCCGAGAGCTGGTATTCCACGGAGATCTTCGAGTACGCGGTGATGGGATGGCGCGAGGTGAAGGTCAAGGTCGCCTGCGAGTAGTCCATGATGTAGTCTTCGCTTTCGCCGCGCGTCAGGGCGACTCCGTCCAGAGTGATCCGCTCGCTGCCCGCCACGATCACGCCGGAGGAATAGGACACGCCGGTGCCGAGCTGATAGGGGCCCTGCTTTCCCTCTTCGCCGATGATCTCCTGGCTGAGATAGGTCCCCGGCGAAGTCGCGGCGGCGGCCAGAAAGCCGGTCTTGCCCGGTTCGGCCTCCGCGCGCACGCCTTCAAGCTGCCGGTCGAGATTCGCGAACTCCGACTGGGGCAGGACGAGGTGGTAGTCGCCCAGGGTCATCGAGGCGGACGGGCCTTCGACCTGGACGAGGACCCGGTCGAGGTTGTCGAGCTGCGTGCTCGTTCCGTCCGGCTGAAGCGGAGTCTGCCGGTCGGTCAGGATCGCCTTGACCGACACGTCCCGCGTGATCTGGCCGTTCACCGACAGGTCCAGGGACTGCTTGAGCGCGAGATCCTGCGCCGTCCCGACTTCGACCGAGAACGTCTTGGTTCCGGAGATCTGGAGATGCGCCGCATCGACCCCGCCTGTGGCCGGGCGGCTCTCCGGCACCGCCGCTGCCCCCGAATCCGCGGGAGCTGATCCGCTCGTTCCCGTCGCGCGGAGCGGATGCCGTTGATACTCCAGGCCGATCGGCACGGGAAAGCTCCGGTAGAGCGCGTGCAGCTTCGTCCCGTCCGGAATCGACCGGAGAAGCCGGAGGAGACCGCGCCTCGGATCGAGCAGGAAATCGACGCCCCGGGTCAGGAGCGTGTCGCCGCGGCTCAGGCGGAAGGAGGCCGCCTCGATCCAGCCGGCGGGAAGGTGGAGGCGCAGGGAGTCCGAGTGAACGATCAGATCGCTCTCGATGAACCCGGCGCGCCAGAGAAAGTCCCCGCCGCCGCGAGTCGCGCCGACGGAATCGGCCGGGCTGCCAGCGTCGGCCCGGTGCGTGCCTTCCGCCGAGCTGCCGCCCTGAGTCGTGTCAGCCGGGCTTCCGCCCTGAACGCCGTTCGCTGAGGCGGCCTTGCCGGCCTGCGCCCCCCGCGTTGCGCTCGCGGCCGCGGTGGCTGCCGCGACCGCCGGCCTCGGCGCCAGAAGCCCTCCCGGTCCGACCGCGAAAAGACCGAGAACGAGCGCGATCGCGAGCGCGACCGCAGAGGCGCGCACTTCAGCGCGGGCCCGCCTCGACGTGGGCCGGATAGACCCATCGCATCCGGCGGATCTCGCCTCGGGCGGGGCAGGCCCAGTAAAGGATGCTGTCGGGCGCGGCCACCAGATCGGTGAACGTCTCGGCGGCGGGCGGTCCCTCATGGTCGAAGAGGAGATGCCCGTCCGGATCGAAGACGCGCAGCCAGCTCCCGTCGCTTCCGGCCACGACCACGTGGCCCCAGGGCGTGACTCCCAGAAGCGGCCGATCGGTCGTCCCCGCGGCGGCGAGGCCCTGGGTGTAGCGCCAGGCCGGCTGGAGCGTGCCCTCGCGCGAGAACCGGCGCACCCAGCCACCGGGAGGATCGAGGATGTAGATCTCTCCGTTGCCGTCGAGCGCGATCCGCGTCGGCGCCTGCAATCGCTGATCGCCCGCGGCGCCCGCGGCGAAGTCGGTGACGAAACTGCCGGTCCGGTCGAAAAGGAAGAGCCGGCCGGTGTGGTCGAGCAAAAGCAGCTCGCCGGCCTTGGTGAGGGCGAAGCCGGCAGGCTGGACAAACTGGAGACCGGCCGCGCTGAGACCGTCCCCGTAGGAGATCCGTTCGCGGAAGTATCCGTCGAGGTCGCAGTGGTACAGAAAGCCGGCAACGGGGTCGAGGGCGAAGAGATCGGGGCCCCATTGCGCGAAGAGGGCCGTGAGGTTCGGATAGCGATCGCCTCCCTGATCCCCTACCCCGAAGCGGATCCATGATCCTTGCGCCGAGATGCGGCTGATTCTCGCCCCCGACCGATCGAGGGCGAAGATGCGGCCCAGCCCGTCATAGGCGAGGGTCTCCGGTACGAAGGCCCCGAGCGATTGCGGCGAGCGCAAAGGCGGCAACGAATCCAGACCGGCCGGCGCTGCCGGGGCCGGTCCCGATCCGAGGGTGAGACCCCCCGGCTGCGCGTGGGCCCCGCCCCAGGCGAGGATCGATGCGGCCAGGAGCGCGCGGACCCATGCCGGGCGCGCGCTTCGAGCCTCCACCGCTCCGGGCTTCATCCGCAGTCTCCGTTCCCTCCGCGCCCGCTCAGCGGAAACTATAGCTCAGCCGCAGCACGGCCGATGCCGGGCTCTCCCCCGGCGTGACCGACAGCCCGAGTGTCTTGCGCCCGGCCCCGCGACTGGACAGGATCGCGGCGTCCAGGAAAGCCGCCAGTCGATTCGCCGCCGCCAGGCCCAGCATGATCCGGCTCCTCCGGTAGGAGCGATCGGCGTCATCGCGTTTGGCCAGATACCGGTTCCAGGCTGCATACGTCTCCCAATTCCAGGCCTGATCCGCGGGCACTTGATGGGCTTCGAAATACGCCTCCCGCTGCTTCACGTCGTTGGGATAGAGATCGCGGGCCTCGATCCGGATGTTCTCCTCGTAGCTGGCGCTCGAGGGCCAGCTTCCGATCAGCCGGTAGTAGTCCTCGCTCTGGCCCTCCGGGTGCTGCACTCCGGCGTAGATTTGAGCCATCTCGATGTAGGAATCCTTGCGATAAAGACCCTGGATGCGCCAGGCGGCGAAACCGGTCCAGAAGCCCGCATCCGCGACGAGGAAGGAGATGCCCTCGGTCTTCTTCCCCATCCGGAGTTGGGCGAGTCCGGGAAGGATCAGGGACAGACCGGCCTTTCGGAGATTGGCGTGCCCACCCTGGTCGGATGCGTCCGCGGAAGAGCCCGAGCCGGAAAAGGAACCTGAAGCCAACAACGGCCGCGCCGCCGCCGGCCCCCCGGCCGCAAGAAGAACGGTGAGGCAGACGGCCGTGCGCCATCGCCACCGCACCGGCAGGCCCGCGCCGGTCCGGACCGTTCCCCGCCTGCCGACCTTCCACGATCGCTGTGTCATCGGTTCATCGCTCCACATCCGTCATGGCAGGATCCGGATCAGACGGACCACCGCCTTGGGTTGCCGCCAGTCTCCTTCCACTCCTCCTTCGAGCCGAAAGGACTGGGAGCGGCCTTGATTCAGTCCGCGGGCGCTCCTCAAGGCGTCCACGGCGCTCACCACGCGATTCAGGACGAGCGCGGCCACGGCCAACCGGGCGCTTCCCTCGTAGTCGCTCTGGCGCGAGCGCATGTCCTCCAGGGTCCTCCGATTCGGGGACGGACCGTTGGGGTCGTTCGGATCATAGGTCGTACGGAAGTCGTCCCAGCCGCACCGGTAGATGTCGGTGTTGGCGATCGCCGCGAAGTAGTCGCTCGATTGGCTCGGCGCAAGCTGGACGATCAAGGCGGAATCCGGGGGCAGCCAGTAGCAGGAGTCCGACTTGGACGCCAGGAACCTCTGAAGAGACCAGTGACGGCCGGCGAATTGATGGGAGAGGTTCTGCTCGTCGCTGGCGGCTCTCGAATAGGAGATCTGCGCGAACCAGCAGGCGGCGTCGGCCCCCAGATAGGTGAAGCCCCGATTCTGTCCGAGATAGAACTGGCCCGTCCCCGGCAGGATGGCCGACAGAAGAAACGCCAGACCGGGCGAACGTCCGCGGCGCCCCCCCTGGTCCCCGACCATCGCCCCGGGCGGAGCGGCCGGCCGGGAGGCGGGAGAGTCGGATCGGTCGCTCAGCAGCGCCTTCCGGGCCGCGGTGGCCGGGCGTGCCAGCGAAGCCTGAACGTAGAGCCCCGACCCGAAGTGCTCCGCCGGTACCAGCGCGGGAAGTCCCGGCGCCCCCATCGCCGTCGCGGGGACGCCCGGCGCGGCGGTCAGGAACAGCGCTCCGATGGAAGCTCCCCAAAGGAGCCGGATGTGGCGTGTCGCGTTCATCATCGGACGATGGCCAGCTTCTGAAACACCTTGCGGTCGAATCCGCTCCCGCGAGCCTGGAATCGGACGTGATAGAGCCCGGGGCTCAGACCGGCGAGATTCCAGAGGACTTCGTTCCCGCCCGCGCCCGGCGTTCCCCGGGTCTGCAAGGAAGCCACCCTGCGGCCGGTGAGGTCATAAGCATCCAGCAGGATGTCCGCGGGTTGGCCGAGCACGAACCGGACCGTGACCTGGTCTCCATGCAACGGATTCGGATAGACGCGGACGCTGCCGGCCACCAGGTCCTGGCCGGGCGCGGCCGAGGGCGTCGGAGTCTGGGTGTAGAAGCGCGAGCGCGCCTGGTCGACCCCCGGCGTGGCAAAGAAGCCCGCTCCCTGCGCGGTCGCGCCCGCCACGCGCACCGCATTCAACGCCGTCGCCTGGGTTCCGTCCGCCAGGATGACGCCGTCGCCCACCAGGAGGCGCGGCGCATAGCCCGGAGCCGCCGGAACCAGCTCGGGACCGCACACCCCGTCGGACCCGAAGCTGAGGGGCCAGCCGACCGGCTGCTGCGCCCCGGAATTGAACGCGACGAGGATCCCGTCCGATCTCTGAAGGACGATCTCCGGATGCCCATCTCCGTCCACGTCGATGGCGCGGGGGCCGTAGCGCTGCGCCGGCGCTCCGGCGGCTTCGTCCTCGGTCCAGATCGAGTGCGGCCACCGGATCTTCTCGACGCCGTTCCAGCCGAAGACGTGGATGAGCCCCGATTGATCCACCGCGACGGTTTCGAGGACGCCATCGCCGTCGATGTCGCAGAGGATGGCCTCCCCGGCGGGATTCGTGGCGAGTTGCGCCGGCCAGCCGGGCAAGAGGGCCCCGGCCTGGTCGCGCCATTCCAGGGTCCCGTCGGACCATTCCACGAAGAACCGGAGCTCCCCGTTCGGCCCCACGGGCCCGGCGAGAAGCGCGACCGGGCGCGTCGACGCGCCGGCATGCCGGACGCGAAACATCACCGAAGCCGAATCGGCCCGCTGGCCGTCCCAGCGGAAGGCGCCGACTTCCCCGTCGGCGGCGGCCCAGAAGATCGCCTCACGCGAATCGACCGGGCCGGCGCCGATCATGAGCACCGGGGCGCTCGCGGCGCGGCAGCGTAGCGCCACGCCGTGATCCGGCGGGTGTCCGCTCACGGGACGGATCCCGCGGATCACCCCGTCGCCGCAACCCGCCAGGACGAGCGAATCCAGCACGACCGGAGTGGCCGTGACCAGGGAATCGACCAGAAGATGCGGATCGGTGCCGGGCCAGGCGGTCGCTGATCCGCCGCCATCCAACATCGAAAGGCCGCCCGCGGAGGCCACCGCCAGGAGTGGCGCCGGCGCCCCGCCTCCCGGCCAGTGGAAATCAGGCTTCGCGGCCAGACCTCCCGACGCCGGCCCCGGCAGGCTGGCCAGGCCCTGTTTGCCGAGATCGTTGATGATGGGGGCCGCATTCGCATCCCATCCCACGACCGCATCGCGGACCTTCCCCCGCTCGACCGTGAGCACCTCGGGGACGCCGTCCCCGTTCAGGTCGAGATCGACGAGCTGTTCCTCCGCGGGCGAGCCCGAAAAGACCAGCGGCCAGTTCCCGGGACTCTGCCCCGTCGTGACCTGGACGCGCATGTCGAGCCCGATCGAATCGGGCACGAAGAACGTGATTCCGGTCGGCGTTCCGTCGTTGGTCGCGCTGCTCGGGACCGTGTTCGGGCCGTAGGTCTGGTAGCCCCCGAGGTAGTAGGGATCGTAGGGGCCGCCGAGGTACTCAGGGGAATCCATCCCGATGTCGAAGATCCCGTCCCCTTCGACCACGCCGACGCCCGGGCGGCCGAAGAAGACGTTGACGCCGCCGTAGTAGGTGAGTCCGGCCGAGATCGCCCTCTGATCGATGTGCCACAGAAGCACGCCCTGTCCCGGAAGCAGGTAGTCATACTCGCGGTACCCGAGCGTATCGCCCACCGCCGTCGAGTCCGGCACCGGGCCGAGGATGACTCCGGTCTTCTTGTCCGCCTTGAGGATGATCTGGTGGTCGTGATTCAGGTCCTCGAGGCGGTTCTCCGCCAGCAGGTACTCGGAGAGGTTCATGGACTGGAAGAGCACCCGGTTGGTCACCTCCGTGGCCGGCAGGTGGACGGTGAAGGTGTCCTGGTCGGCGTGCTGAAAATCGGGCGCCGACGGAAAGTCCACCGCCTCCGGAAAGAAGACCAGCTTGTGCCAGGGATCGAGGCCCGCCGGAAGCATCCCGCGGACCGGCAGGGCCTCGCTGGTGTCGGCCGGGTCCGCGATGTAGCCGTACAGCTCGTTCCCCGAGTCCATCAGGCTGAACGCGCCCACCACCGGCACGAAGTTCAGGACGTCATAGAGGTCGGCGAAGCCGAGCTGGTGTCCGAACTCGTGCGTGACGACTCCGTTCATGGCCGCGAGTTCGCCGTCCTGGCTGGCGGTCTCCGGCACCACCATGACGAGGTGGACGCTGATGGAGTCGTGCTGCACCTTGAATCCGTCGGGGTTGTACAGGTTGAAGCTCGGGATGTCCCACGGGGAATCCTGGTTCACGTCCCCCTGCGCGTCCGCCCCCGCGTGGAAGAGGATCACACTCATGCTGGTGTCGGCCTGTCCGCCATTGTCCGAGATGCGCAGATACCGCCGGAAATCGATGGTGGAATCGCGATCGGCGGCCGCCAGGGCGTCGCCGACCAGGTCGTAGGCGTGCTGGAAGACGTCCGGGTTGGAGTTGCTGAAGACCCAGGGCCCATACTTGCCGGTGTCTCCGATGTGATAGGCGTCGTCCTGCGCCTTGGGGTAGATGTCCCAGACGAGAACCAGGTTCCCGCCCAGGATCACGTGGTAGTAGCGCGAGAGCGCCTCCATCTGGGCGTTGAAGTAGTCGCGATCATGAGGCGGCGGATCGATGGGTGCGGCCCGGGCGGTCGCCGTCGAGTCGAGGTCGAAGAGGCCGTTCCCCGTGGTGCGCGACCCCACGCTGTTGGAGGAGAAGTCGATCCGGAGCACGAGGATCCGCACGGTGTCGGGCGGCAGCGGATCGGCCTGGGCTCTGGTGACGAAGTCGCGGGCCCCGCGCGCGTCCGAAATCTGCAGGAAATCGGCCGCCCGACGCCGTCGCGCGTAGGAGAGGACCGAAGGCGGCAGCGGCGAACCGGCGATGCGGCAGGCCAGCCCGGTGCCGAAGGCGCCGACTCCGCCCGTGGCTCCGCCGTTCCGGCTCGGCAGAACGAGCACGTGCGGAAACCGGCAGGACGACCGCGGGGGCAGAACCGGGGCCGACGGTTTCGTTCCGGGATGAAGACGCGCGTTCCGGGTCGAGATCGGGCGTACCGGGTGGACGATCAGCCTGGAGCTGCGCCCTTCCGCCGGCGACCCGCCGAAGAACCCCGAAGATAGAGTCAGAATTCCAAGCAGAAGAGGAAGCCGGGTTCCGCCCTTCCTCATGTTCCGCCATCCGTGATCATCGACCGGCATCCCCTGTCGGCGGGCCCCCGCTCCGCGGTCGGCTAGAAGCGGAAAGAAAGAGAGAACTTGCTGACGCGATCGAGCCCGGACGCCTGGGGAACGCTGGCGTAGTCGAACGCGAGCTTCTTGTTGGTTCCACCCAGAACCGAATCCAGCGCCAGGTTGATGCCCACGCCGAAGGTCGGCGCCGTGATGTATCCGCTCTTGTCATCGATATAGCCGGCCCGAAGGAAGAACTGGGCGCTGTTGATGGCGACGAACCCGACCTCAGCCCCCATGTTGTGGATGGGCTCTTCCCCGGGATGGAAGACGTCCTTCACGTTATGGATCAGGTCGAGTCCCTGGTTGAAGTCGTAGGCGACCCGCCCGACGAAGCTCGGAGTGTTGAGCACATCCACCGCGAGCCCGACCTTGAGGTTTCTTGGAATCGGATCGGACTTGGACGCGTCGAGGTAGACGATGTTCGGGCCAAGGTTCTGCAGATTGAGCCCGATGCGCACCGGAATGCGCGGTGAGATCAGTTCCTTGAGTTGCAGCAGCATGGCCAGATCGGCCCCGAAACTGTCGCCTGCCCCCGCCCCGGCGGCGGAGCCGGTTCCCGCGATCGCCCAGGCCGGCGCGAGGAAGATGTACACGTACTTGAGGGTCGCCCCGGCCGAGAATCCCTTGGTGATCTCGGTGCCGACGGAGATCTGCGGCGAGAACTCGTAGCTGCTGAAATCCCCGAGGTACGTGCCTTCCGTGTTGGTCGCCTGGGTCTTTCCGTAGGTGAGGTAGATCAGGCTCAGGCCGACGCCTCCCACCCCCGGAATGTGCATGGCTGCGGCCCCGTTCTCGTAGTACACGTCCTGCGCGAGACCGGGTACCAGTCCGGCGTGCATGAGGGAGATGACGTGCCCTTGCAGATAAGCGAGGGCCGCGGGGTTCCACCAGTTGGCGGTCGCGTCGTTGGGAAGGGCGACGAAGGCCTGTCCCATCCCATCGGCGCGCGCGCCCGGCGTGATCTTGAGCGAATACGCGCCGGCCGTGGTCGCACCTGCCTGGGCAAAAGCCGCGGCCGCCCACACGACGGTCAGGACCAGTGCAGCGGCGAACGCCCGCGTGGCGAAGCTCTTCATGGGATCACTCCTTCTGCCGTCCGTTTTCAATGGCGAATGGAAGCCGGGGGACCGCGGCCAGAACTCAAAACCCGGTCCTCCGGATCCAGTTCCCAGGATGACGGGCCGGGATCGAGAGCGCAAGCCGCATTTGCCGGCGGGGAGGCGGTCGGGAAGCCGGGGTCATCGGAAGCCCATCCTGCGCTCCAACCCCTGGGAGGATGGCGGCCGGCGTGTCCGATCCGGCGCGCGGAAGGACGCGGAGACACCCGCGGCCCCGGCGGGAGCCGGCCGGGCGGATTCCGAGAGGTTCTGTGACTAGGTTCGCGGGTCGAGGATCAGTTGCGCTGCCCGTATCCCTGGGCCGGGCGATCGGCGCGAGGCCGGGCCTCGTTGACCGTGATGGTCCGTCCTTTCCACTGCGTTTGATCGAACCGCGTCACCGCCGCGGTTGCTTCCTCCTGCTTGGACATCTCGACGAACCCGAAACCGCGCGAACGGCCGGTTTCGCGATCCGTGACGACCTGCGCGGAAACGACGGTTCCGATCTCGCCGAACATGGACTGCAGGTCCTGATCGGTGGCGGAAAACGGAAGGTTGCCGACGTAGAGCTTCGTACCCATGCCTCTTGCCTCTCCTCACGAATCCGGCGCCCCGGATTCTCGAACCAAGCACCCGATGGCGCGCCCGGCTCAACGCGAGGCATTCCTGTCCCGAGAGCACGGGACTTGACCGGACCGGGATCTCCTGAAATGGATCGGGACCGGGTCCATGTCCATCGGCAGTCGGCTTCAACCTGGGAACAACCCTGAAGGAAGACCGGATCGGAGAGGAAACGGGCGGGTCCTGGGCTTTTCGGGAGTCTTATTCCGGCGGTGCCGCCCTCGGGTGGAACGACTCTACATCACGAGCCAAGCTCGCATCCACGGTCTCAATGATCGGACGACTGGTTTGCTGAATCAAGCAATTTCAACAATGAATCGCAACTTTGATGTCAGCGCCCGGCCTTCAAAAGGGCGGCCGAATCGGCGTAGGCGCGGCGCGCTCGGGCGATCTGGCGGTCCTGCGGGTGGACGGCCAACCAATCGTCGAGAACCTGGAGAGCCCCCGATCGGTCCTTCCGGGAGTCCCAGTAGAGCAGGAAAAGGTCCCGGGCGGCGTCGAACGCATTGGGGTCCGCCTTGAGGGCGGCCCGGTAGTTCGTCTCGGCATCGGCCAGCTTTCCCTGACGTTCCTGCGCCTGCCCGAGCAACCGGAGGATGAGCGGATCCGCCTGCTCGCGACCCGCCACCCAGGCCAGCTTCGTCTCGGCCTCGGCAAAATGGCCCTCGTCCAGATCGAAGAGCGCCAGAGCGTAGCGGACCGAGGGCGCATCGGGAGACAGGCCTTCGGCTCGCTGGAGCATCCGCTCCGCCTCGGCCCGGTCCCCCTTCCGGCGGAGCTCCTGGGCCGCCGTGATGCAGGCCGCGGTGTAGTTCTGGGTCAGCTTGGTCGCGTTGTCGTCCTTGAAGACGCCGGCGTCGAAGCTCAGATCGGGCTTGATGATTCCCGTGTACCGATAGACGTGCTCGAGGTCGTTCACGGTCGCGTCCAGATCGACCGGCAGCTCCTCGGACTGCGGGTCCCGGATCTCATAGACGATGCCTTGCTGGAAGGCGCGCTTCTCCATCCCCATGAGATCGGGAACGGTCAGCGCGATATAGAGCGGACGCTTGCCGTACTCCCGTTCCACGATCCGCGCCACAGCCAGGTCCTTGCATTGCAACGGCAGATCCAGGCTCCGGAC
Source organism: Candidatus Eiseniibacteriota bacterium (assembly GCA_963833505.1). GTDB lineage: Bacteria > Eisenbacteria > RBG-16-71-46 > CAIMUX01 > CAIMUX01 > CAWHYG01. The sequence goes on from CAWHYG010000007.1 coordinate 1,179,082, forward strand.
GTAGGGGGCGAGCCCCGTCTGGTGCAGAAAATCCCCTACGTCAGCCTTCGCCAGATACCCGGCGTGATAGGCGGCCATGTAGGAGGAGAACATGACGGCCGCGTCGATCTGCTCGTCGGTCCACCCGATGTCGACGTGCGATGAAGGGTAGTCCCGAAGCTGCCGGATATACCAGTCGGTATTGAGCAGGCTCAGGTTCGCGATCGTGACGTCCTTCCGCCAATCCTCCACCTCTTGCATGTACCAGAGCGGGAAGGTGTCGTTGTCCCCGTTGGTGAACAGGATCGCGTTCGGCTTGAGCGGCGTCAGCATGTTGTAGGCGAAGTCCCGCGCGACGTAGAGCTTGTGCTCGTCCCGCTGGAACCAGTAGTGCCTCATCGTCATGAAGGGCAGGAAGACCAGGACGAGGCCCACGCCGACAAAGGCCGGAAAACCCGGTCCCACGCGGATCGGGCGTCTCGCCGGCGCCGCTCCGGCCGGCACCGAGGGAGCGGCTGCTCCCGGCGCCGCTGCCGCCGGCGCCGAGGAAGCAACGGCCGCAGTCGCCATCCCCGCCGTCCCCGAGGAAACGGCGGCTGAGGCCGCCGTCCCGGCCCCCGCAGGCTCCGCCGCCGGCCGGTCCCCCAGGCCCTGCCGCACCCAATCCAGCGTGAAGGCCGCCCCGAGACCGATCCACACCGCGAAAAAGTGATAGGCCGAAACAAAGAAGTAGTCCCGCTCCCGCACCTCGTCCGCCTGGAAGTTCAGGTAGAACACCAGACCCAGAGTCATCACGATCAGGTTCACCGCCATCAGCGCGAAGCTCTTCTTCTCCCGCCGGAAGTTCCCGATCGCGCCCACCACCCCCAACAGATACGGCAGGTACCAGCCCAACCACATCGGCCGAAGCCCCAACGCATACTGGTCCCGCGCGTAGTCCCAGAAATGCTTCGTCAACTGCACCGACCAGGGCGCCTTCCGCACCAGGAACGGGTTCGGCGGCTTGTACTGGTCCCGCGTCAACACCTTCCACAACGCGCTCCAGCTCCGCGGATCCGCCTCGTTGATCACCGGATGGTGATAGAGCGCCCGGATCGTCAGGTAGAAGTGCGTCGACATCCCCAGGATCGCCGCAATCAGGCACCAGGTCAAAAGGCCCCGCCCGCTCACCATCGGCCACTTCTTCCCCCAGAACAGGATCAGAAGCAGCACCAGCCCCACCAAAGACATCCAGATCGCGATCCCCAACGTCGGCAGCATCCCCGGGTGCAGCAACACCACGATCGCCGCCACCACCATCGCCCGGAACGGCGTCGAGCCGAAGGTCTTGTGATCCGCCAACAACGCGAAGAGGATGATCCCCGGAAGCACCAGTCCCGCCATCAGGCAGATCCCCATCGACAGGCAGATCAGGTAGTAGAACAGGATGAACAGCCCGTTCTTCATCGCCCGGTCCTGCTCGTACCGCGCCCAGCGCAGGATCAGCCAGACCGACAACGCCATGAGGAACGAAACGGTCGAGTACATCTCCGCCTCGACCGAGTTGAACCAGAAGGTCCGGCTGAACGCGGTGAACAACGCCGCCACCAGACCGGCCACCACCCCGACCAGCCGGCCTTCCAGCGACGTCCCCGGCTCCGGAACGCTCGAACCCGGAGTGGTCGCCGACGTGAAGCTCCCCCGGCCCCGCTCCCAGATCTCCACCGCCACCAGGTAGGTGAAGACCGCCGCCAGGCTCGCGGCCAGCGACGACAGCCAGTTCACCCGCTGCGCCACGGTCGGAAACGGAAAGACCAGCGCCGCCACCCGAGCAATCAGGTCATAGAGCGGCGTCCCCGGCGGATGCGGAATCCCCAGGATCTTCGCCACCGTGATGAACTCGCCGCTGTCCCAGAACGGCACCGTCGGATTCAGCGTCCGCAGGTACACCACCTGCGTGACCACAAACACAAAGGCTGCGCCGATCCAGTGCAGCCGCCGCTCCAAGAAGCTCCTCACCGCACCCCGCCCTCCGGAAGCCTCACCGAAGCACGACGAGACGGCCGATGACGGACTCCGTCTTCCCACCGCCCACCGGGGTCGCTCGGACCTTGTACAGATAGACCCCGTTCGCGAGCCGGTCTCCGTCCGCGTCCTTGCCGTCCCAATCCAGACCCTCCTGGGTAAACCGGGCCGGGGTGAACTGGGTTCCCTCCAGCTTCCGGATGCGGCGGCCGGTCAAGGTCAGGATCACCACTTCGAGATCGGCATCCTGGGTGAGCTGGCCGAAGAAGCGGGTCTCCCCCTTGGTCGGGTTGGGGAAGTTGAAGACCCCGGACAATCCGAAGCCCGAGCCTCCGCCGCCGGCCAGGGAGAAGGTCTTCCGCAACTCCGAGCTGTTCCCGAGGTTGTCGGAGGCGGACAAGACCAGCTCATAGGTGCGATTGACCGGCAGGTTGGCCGGCAGACTGTACTCGAGACGCGCGGTGCTGTAGCCGTTCGGGAAGGTCACGAGGCGCGCGACGTCCTCGATGTAGACGAGATTGGAGCCGTCCAGGATCTGCATGACGACCGATCGGGACCCGACCAGGCCGGTGATGTCCACCCCGCTCGAGTCCGTCAGTGTGGCCGTGAAGTCCGCGCCGGCGGGCAGCGAGTTCGCGTTCTCCAGCGGGAAATCGAGCTGGATGCTCGGTCCCTGGTTATCCGCCGTCACCGGCGCCGGGATCTGCGGAACCACCAGGGAGTCGAGATCCCCCGCTCCCTCGGTCTGGCCCGCCGTGGCCTGGGTGTAGACGTAGATTTTCGCGTAGGGGAGATTGTTCCCGGTCTCGAGCGCCGACGGCGTCTGGAACATGACGTCGAAGACGCCGTTCGCCACCGCGATCCCCTCCCCGCGGAAGATCGGCGCGCCGAGCAGGTCATAGTCGGCGTCCGGCTGTTTGGGGTCGGGAACGCGTCCGATCCCGCTGTCATAGATGCGCACGACGGCGGTGCCGCTGAAATCCGGACGGGGAGTTCCGTTCTGGTCCTCCACCTGGCCGTGCAGCACGGTGCGCACGCCTCGCCTCAGCGTGTTGCCGAGAGGCGTGTGGTCGTGAGCCTGGGAGAGGGAAAGCGCCACCTTGAGCTGAGGCGCCGCGAGCGCGGTCGCCGGATCTCCCAACAGCACGTAGCGGCGGGAGTTCAGGTTTCCCGGATCGAGCAGGCGCGTCTTCGCCACGTCGTCGGCCTCTCCCAGCGGACGGGACGATCCCGGCGTCCCGTCGGGGAACGCCGCTTCGAAGAACTGCTTGTTCAGCTCGGAATTGTCTCCGCTGTAGGCGATGGAGGAGGCCGCGAACACGGCCACGGCCCCTCCCCCGGCATCCCGCACCAGGGACTCGCCCAGGCCTTCGCCGAAGAAGTCATACTTCCCGACCGAGCAGGAGGCGGTCAGGAAGAGAAAGGGCATGGTGGCATTGGTGAGTCCGGCCACGCTGGAAAGCTCGAACACCCGCTCGTCGGCCAGCTGCTCCTCGCTGCCGTGCCCGGTGAAGTTGACGACGAGGGTGCCCTGGTTCATGAAGGCGGCCAGGGCGGCGGCCGCCGCCGGCTTGGTCGAGTAGACGCACCCGGCGCCGTACTCCAGCAGGTACACCTTGTCCTGCTGGAAGGCTTGCGGGAGGATGCGTCCCACCTGTTCCGTCTGGATGACGTGGGCCAGACCGAGCGCGTCCGGGTTCACGCCCTGACAGGTGTCGTCCGCGACCAGGGTGAAACGGCCCTGCCAGGGCCCGAGAGTCCGTGGGCTCGGAACCTCGTAGTTCTTGATCTTTTCCACCATCGTCTCGGCTTCGGTCGCGTTGTCCGCCGGGAGGCGGCCGATGCGCACGTCGAGCCCGACGTCGTCCGGCCCGTCCAGATATCCGAAGAAGTCGTCGGAGGAGAACTGCGGCGAATAGATGGTCGGCACGAGGGTGGAGTCGAAGTACCCCTCGTAGGTCGGCACGTAGTTCACCGCCCCCTGTCGGAGGAGATTCCGGAAGTCATAGTTGCAGCTGCCCAGAAGGACGGCGTAGGCCGGCCCGCTCGAGAGCGTGTCCCCGCCGGTCCACCGCCCGCGCGTGAACTGCAGGAAATTCCGGATCGCCGTCGGATCCATCTGCCCGAAGGCGAACTCATCCATGATCTGCTGGACGTCCACGACCGACACCGCCTTCGTTTCCCCGGGCGCGTCGGGGAAATGCGTGCTCCGGTGGGTCGCCAGCTCCTGGGCCTGCGTCTTGAAGTTCGCGTGGGTGATGACCAGGCCGTCCACCCGGTCGGTGCGCTGGCGCAGGTACTGCCCGGCGGTCAGGGTCGGAGCCAGCTCGATCTGGCCGGCGCCGAAACGCGCCAGCCGATCGGACCGGCGCAGGATGAACCGCCGGCTGCCGTCGAAGTTCGCCTTCCAGAGGACGTCCGAACCGCCCAGTCCGCTCGAATCGGGAACGACCAGGGGCACGACCCTCCGGAGCGAGGTGTCCGGGTAGGCGACGTTGGTGGCGTCGAGCAGATAGATCTGGTCCGCCGTCAGCCCGGGCGAGAATCCCCGCGCCCGGAGCGCCCAGGGGCCGGAAATCCCGCCTCCGCTCGAGTCGACGCCGGCCCAGAAGAACAGGGAGTCGGAATGGGCGATCAGCCTGCGGTTGTAGTCCATCTCGATCCAGGCGAGAAAGATGGTGTCGTAGCGGGTCCCGAGGACGCCGTTCAAGGGATGCGTCGGCAGCCACATCTGGAAGGTCTGCGTGGGCGAGTTCTTCAGCCACAGCCCGGTCCCGGCAACGTCGTTCCGGGTGAAGAGGTTCCAGGGCGAACCATCGGGCAGCCTGTCGGTCTGCTTGACGATGTTGGCGTGGAGCGAGTCCTCGTTCAGCGTAAGGATGAGCGCGTGATCCGGATATTTCAGGTAGCCCGAGGGATCGTGGGAGTCTCCCCAGAAGCGCGCCAGCACGCTGACCGGCTGGAGGGTGTCGGGATCGGGGATGGAGACCGGCAGCTTCTGCGGCTGGTCGCCGTTCACCTGGAGCGCCAGCCACCAGTACCGCTGCCAGGCGGCGGCCGGTTTGGTGGGGTTGTCCGGGTAGTACTCGCGGGGCCGGGCATCCCAGAAGAGGTCCTGCTCGAGATGGATCCGATCCCGGACCGAGGTGGCGGTCCCGTTCACGCCGGAGAGGTCGTTGCCGTTCACCGTCCGGATGCGCTTGGGCGTGCCGGAGAATCGTCCTCCCCAGGTGAGCCAGTAGACGTCGTCGTTGTTGAAGGGATCCCGGTAGTAGCGCTCGAAGGGAGCCTTGGGCGCGCCCAGATCCTCGTACCATCCGTCCGGCCCGTGGCCGAGAAAGACGATGCGGTCCTCCGGATCGAAGATCCCGTCGCCGTTGACGTCCTGGAACTCGATCGGGACCTCCTGCATCCAGGAGGGGCCGTGCGCCCAATCCAGATATTCGGAGAGAGGAAGCGAGTCCGGCTTGAAGAGACGCAGGGTCCGGGGATCGATGTCGGTGAGAGAGATCCCCTGGAGCGACTCCAGGTCCGTGCCGGTCACCTCCCAGACGTCGAGCCTGGGCACGTGCAGCTTGACCCAGTGATCCGAGGCCGAGAAGTAGTTCGAATCGGATGGGGCCTGCGCGCGCTTCGGGATCGGCTGGAAGGTCGGGGTGATCGAGCTCCGCCGCCAGGACCTGCCGTCCTGGTAGTTCAGGAACAAGGCCCGGTAGGTGTTCTCGAAGAAATCCGTCCCGATCGACCGCCGGGCCGACAAGGCGCCCCCCGCCGGAGCCGGGTACCGCACCACGAAGTCGGCGCGGCGCACGTAGAGAAGGCCCCCGGATCCGTCCGGGATCACCGGGCGGAACGAGATGGGGCGGCCCCACTGGTCCCGAGTCCAGCACTCCGGGGCCGTCCGCCAGCCGGAGGGGGCGAGGGACGCCAGAACGGCGGCGCGCTCCCGGCCGGTCATGGCCGCGGGCCAGGGCAACGGCTCGGTCGAAACCACCTGGCATTCGACCCGGGCATGCGCGCGCGGGGGCAGCGCGATCCAGGTCGCGGCGATGGGAAGGACCGCGCTCGAGTTGATCGGCGTGGATGGAGCCTCGACATCGGAGACCACCAATCGCCCATAGCGGTCACGCGACGCTCCGGCGAGGTCGCCGACAAACTCAAAGCGCACTTCCCCCGCGACCGAGGCCACTCGCTGGAACGGGGCCCGGAGGGAGTCCGGGCCCGCCGACGCCTCCGCCGGAAGAGGCGCCGCCGAGGAGAAGAGCATCGTGAGGAGCACGGCGCCCAACGTCGCCAGAGAACAACCCGACCGGCCGGAAACAACGCCGGATGGAAAACGGAGCCAGGACGATCGACCGTCGGCTGCGTGCATCGGTTCTCCTTGCGCCGCGAGGGCGGCGATCCCCGTGCGGAATCTGCGAACGCCGGAAGGAGGCTCAGGACTCGGCGGAGCCGGTTTCATCGAGGGATTCCGCCTCTTCCACCAGCATGATCGGGATGTCGTCCTCGATCGCGTATTTGAGACGGCAGGCGTGGCAGATCAGCTTCTGATGGGCTTGATCATATTCGAGGTCCCCCTTGCAGGCGGGACAGACCAGGATCTCGAGCAGCTCTTTCGAAAGCATCTTCTCTCCCGCCGGCCGCCGGGTGGTTCGAGCCCCAGCCCTCCGGCGCAATGCCCGGAAGCGCCTTCCCGCCGATTCGGCCGCCGATCTCCGATCGCCCGGTCCGCTTGCCCTCTGATCGGGGGCCCCCTATACTGCCACCCTTGGGCCCGATGGCACCGAATCAATTCGGCGCCCGAAGGCAGGCTAGCAACAGCTTTCAACGGGTGTCAACGACGCTGGGCCAGGATTCGTGACCGAGACCCGGCGGCGGGATCGCCGCGGAGATGCGGGGTCAGGGCCCAGGGAGGTTTGTCCCCTGTCCAGTCCAGAGCCCAGCCCTTCGTCCGGCTTCTGGCGTACCGCCACGGCTGTCATCGTCGTCCTGTTCTGCCTGGCGGCGCCCTGGTCGATCGCGGCCGCTCAGGCCGCCGTTGTGGCCGGGGCGGCGCTGGTCGCCGCCGGGATGATCGCCGGCCGAATCCGGCTCCAGAAGCCGCCGGCGACGCTTCTGGCCGTCGCCGCGCTCCTCCTCCTTCGCGCCGCCACGATTCCGCTCGGCGTCAACCCGCGATACGCGCTCGCCACCTTTCCGAGATCCTGGACCTTGCTCTTTCCATTCTTGTTCTGGATCCTCCTGCAGGAACCGGGCTTGCGACGGAAGAGCCTGGACGTCCTCGTCGTGAGCGGGGGCCTGGCCGGGCTCATCGGGGCGGTCCAGCACTTCAGCGGCTGGGATCCGATCCACGGCAAGACGCTGGAGAACTACGGCGGCGGCGGCTACGTGGCCATCGGCTCGGCGTCGCACCATCTGACCTACGCCGGAGTCTTGCTGCCGATCTTCTTCCTGGCGCTCGGTCTGGCTCTGGAACGGCCGCGCGCCCGCTGGGTCGCGGCCGCCTTCCTGATCGGGCTGGGCATCCTGGTCAGTTTCGCCCGGACGGCCTGGGCGGGAGCCGCCGCCGGCCTCCTGGCCTTCGGCCTGCTTCGGGGAAAACGGTCTTTCCTGATCACGGCCGGGGTGCTGGCGGGCGTGACCGGAATCGCTTCGGCCCTGGAGCCGGCCATCCGCCACCGGCTGATCTCGGTGCTCGCGCTGGGAGACGATCCCCGATCCCGGCTCTGGCTGACGTCGTGGCACATCATCCGGGCGCATCCCTGGTTCGGCGCGGGGCTGGGGAGCTTTCACGACATGTTCGCGCTGTACAAGGTGCCCGGGACCTACATGGCGACCGGGCACCCCCACAACGACCTGCTCAACATCATGGTTGAAACCGGCTTCGCCGGCGGCCTCTTCTGGCTCGGCCTCTGGGGGATCTTCTTCCATGAGGCCCGGCCGCGCTCCGACCGCTCGCCCTCCGGAAACCGGCCGTGGCTTCCGATCGCGTTCTGCGCCGGCGTGATCTCCCTTCTGGTGGCGGGCATGGGACAGTGCTTCGCGACGGACGAACAGGTCGCCGAGCTCTGGTGGTTTGTCACCGCGGCGGCTCTCTGGGAGGTTCGCCAGTCGCCGGCCCTCGCTCTTGCAACGGGTGAACCGGCGTCTTCGCGCGATTCCCTGGAAAGGCGATTCAAGGCGCGCACGCTGCCCCTGGCGGTGCGGCTTCTGGCGCCCAGGCCCGCGGGCCGCGCGCGCGCGCCGCGCGCGAAAGGCCGGAAGGGCGGATCCACCGCCGGCGACCGTCCGCAGACTTCCCTCGCCGGTGGCCCTCCGCAGGCGTACCCCGCCCGCGACCGTCCGCAGACTTCCCTCGCCGGCAGCCCCGTGCCGCTCGCCGGCAAGCGCATCCTCGTCGTCCGCCAGGACAACCGGCTCGGCAACCTCCTTTTGCTGACCCCGATGCTTCGGAGGCTGCGCGAAGAGGCGCCCGAGGCCGCCATCGGGCTCCTTTCCGGCGAGGCCTACGCCGCCATCCATCAGGGCTGGCCCTGGATCGACGAGAGGATCGTGCAGCAGAAACGCCGGCAGGCCATGGCGCCCTGGCTCTATCCCCCCTGGGTCGCGCGATTCCGCCGCGCCGGCTGGGACGTCGCCCTCGAGGCATCGAACCACAACACGTTTTCCTATTCGAACTGCCTGCTCGCCGTGGCTTCGGGAGCGGTCGAGCGCGTCGGCTTCGATCATGAGAAGAGCCGGGCCGGCCTTACCCGCGTCGTGGCGCCGCCGGAGGCGCGGCTCCATTTCTCGCTCGCGCCTCTCCGCCTCCTTCGCGCGCTCGGGCTGTCCGCCCCGGCCGCTCCGATGTCCTGTCCCCTGCCTCCAGCGGCGTCGCCGGCCTTCACTGCATGGAAGCGAGAGGCCGGCCTCGCCGATCGGTACGTGGTCCTGCATCTGGGAGGCCGGGATCGGAAAGCCTGGCCGCTCGCGGCCTGGACCACGCTCCTGGCCCGGCTGATCGCGGAGCGGCCGGAAGCGTTCGTCGTCGTGGCGGGACCGGGAGAACGCGAGCGGATCGCCGAGGTCGGCGCGTCGCTTGCGGGTCGGGTCGTGATCGCTCCCCCACTTCCGGTGCTCGACCTGGCGCACCTCGTGCGGGGCGCCGCCGCTTTCGCCGGATGCGACAGCGGGGTCATGCATCTGGCCGTCGCCCTGGAAACCCCGACCGCGGCCCTCTTTTTCCGGTCGAACCCCTGGCAGTACGCTCCCCTGGGGCGAGACCATGCCACCGTGCTCCTGGCCGACCCGTACCGGGTCGACGCGGCGAGCTGGCAGGAACCCGAGGAAGGAATGGACCGAAGCAGGCTGATGAGGGCGGATTCGGATCCGGCCGCCTCCGCCGCCGGCATGCCCGACACCGGCGAGCGGGCCATCGTCACGGTCGCCGAGGCGCTCGACGCCGTCCTCGCCCGGGCGCGTGCCGTCGCGGCGGGGCGCGGGCCGGCCGGCAGCGAGGCGGCGACCGGCTCCGGTTCAGAGCCAGACACCGGCGATTCCCCGACCGGCTCCGATTCAGGAACGCATGGGTCCGCGAGTCCGGACACCTCCGCCCGGATCGGAACCGCATCACGGGGCCCGGACCCGAACCGAAGGGCCCGCGCGTGACCGACTACGCCGAAGAGCCGGCGCCCCCGCGGCCGGGATCGTTCCGGGAAGAGGCGCGCCTCTACCGGCGCCTCATCCGCTATCTCACGCCGTACAAGGCGCAGCTCGGTCTGGTGCTTGTGTTCAACTTCCTCTTCGTCATCATGAACGCGCTCTCCATCTGGATGATCGCGCCTTTCCTGACCACGCTCTTCCATCGCTCGGCCGTCTCCCCCGAGCCGACGGCGCCCGGGTCGCCCGGGCTCCTCCACCTGAACGCCTGGCTCAAGGCGGAATACCTCCGGGTGGTGGTGCGCCCCGATCCCATCGCCTCCCTGAACCTGATCTGCGTTCTGATCTTCAGCACCTTCCTGCTCAAGAACCTCTTCCAGTTCCTGGAGTCGTGGGCCGTCAGCTACGTCGAGCAGAAGGTGATCAAGGACCTGCGGGACGAGCTCTACGAGAAGATCCTGTACAAGCCGATCAGCTTCTTCGCCCGCTTCCCGACCGGCAACCTGATTTCCCGGCTGACCAACGACATCAACGCGGTCAACGTCGCGATCAACCGCAGCTTCACCAAGATCATCCGGGAGCCGGTCGTCATCGTCACCTTCATCCTCATCCTGCTCTCGATCAGCTGGTGGCTCACCCTGATCGCCGTGATCATCGTCCCCCTGAGCGGCGTCATCATCCAGTGGATCGGATCGAGCCTCCGCCGCAAGTCGCGCCGCGCCCAGGAACGGATCGCCGAGGTCACGAGCGGCCTGCAGGACACCCTTTCGGGCATCCGCGTGGTGCAGGCCTTCGCCCAGGAGAACACGGAGGTGCGGCGTTTCCGGGAGAGGTCCCGGCGCCACTTCGAGGCCATGCTCCGCATGACGCGCATGAACCGGCTCTCCTCGCCTCTCTCCGAGACACTGGGCATGGGCATCATGGTCGGCGTCCTCTGGTTCGGCGGCCGCGAGGTGCTGGTCCAGAACCGGCTCAGCTCGGAGGACTTCATCCGATTCCTGAGCGTGCTCTTCGCCGTGCTCGCGCCGATCAAGAGCCTGGCCGATCTCAACGCCAACCTGCAGACCGCCCTGGCCTCCGGCGCGCGGATCTTCGAGGTCATGGACGATCCGGCCGTCATCCGGGAACTCCCGCATCCGGTGGCCAAGACCGCGTTCGAGCGGGACATCGAGTACCGGAACGTGCGTTTCCGCTACGATCCCGGGACCGACTGGATCCTGGACGGCGTTTCCTTCCACCTGGACAAGAACCAGAAGCTCGCGCTGGTGGGTCCGAGCGGAGCCGGGAAGAGCACGGTCATCAATCTGCTGCCGCGGTTCTACGACGTCCTGGAAGGAGCGATCCGGGTCGACGGCGTCGACCTTCGCGAGCTTCGCTTGCGCGACCTCCGCCGGCTGATCGGCGTGGTCAGCCAGGAAGTGACGCTCTTCAGCGACACGGTGGCCAACAACATCGCCTACGGCCAGGAAGGGGTTTCACGCGACCGCATCGTGGAGGCGGCCCGCCTGGCCCACGCCCTCGACTTTGTCCGCGCGCTGCCGGAAGGATTCGACACCGAGGTGGGTGAACGCGGCTTCCGCCTCTCCGGCGGCGAGCGCCAGCGCATCTCGATCGCCCGCGCGGTCCTGTCCAATCCGCCCATCCTCATCCTGGACGAGGCGACCTCGAACCTGGACTCGGAATCGGAGCGGCTCATCCAGCAGGCGATCGAGACTTTGCTCCAGGACCGGACCGTGCTCATGATCGCCCACCGGCTCTCCACGGTCGTCCGCTGTGATCGGATCCTGCTGCTCGAGAAGGGAAGGATCCTGGACGAGGGGACGCACCACGAGCTGTTGGAGCGCTCGGCGCGCTACCAGCACTTCTACCAGCTCCAGTTCTCGGCTTGAGGCCTGACTCTGCGGTTGTTTTGTGAGGGCTCTGCTGCTCTTGCTCTCGCCATTGGTTCAACACGGTGCTGAGCTGATCCTCACCCGATTCCATAGACACACAGTCAAGCCACTTGGGGCAGCCGTTCGAATCGAGCTGAGCTGGACCGCGACACATCAAGCAAAGGGACCGCCTTCTTCGCGAAGGACCTTCCGCTTTGCCGGCGCGCCGCGTGAACGAACGCGGCGAATTGAGAAAAGCGGTCTGATCGATGCCATGGTCAAAGAATTTGACGTTTAGCGGAAAACGACTCCATAGTAGAAGGTCGGAAGATCAGTCCCTTCGCAGCGGGGTTGACGTGACACCAGGTGAAAACCAGGAATCTGTCGAGAAGGTGAATCCCGCCCGGGTTTGGCCACCGTTGCCGCGCCGCGAGGTTCCGGAGGGGGAAGAAGTCGAGCGTTCAACCCATTGGCAGCAGGAGTTTCGTGAGGCGCGCAACAGATTTCTCTCCGAATGCCCACCATCGACACATGTTCAAGGCGAGCTCTGGTTGATCCTCAATATCGCGATCAGAGGATTCCTGCGGCGCCACGCTCAGCACTCGGGGGCGCTCTCGGCCGCGGACATCGAGGACATCGCGTCAGAAAAGTCGTTGGATCTTCTACGGAAGATCGAATCCCGGGCTTGGGATATCGGCGATCGCACGGACGATGAGATTGCCGGCTTCCTCTCCCACGTCGCCCGGAACGGGGTGGTGGACCATTCCCGCCGCCATCATCGGCATCGGCAGATCGAGGTGGAGCTGGAGCGCGATCAGAACGCCGTCAAGATCGGCCGGAGCCCCGGTATCGAGAGCCCGGAGGTGAAGATGGAACAGCGGAGATTCGTCGAGGCGTTGACCGAGTGCGCCAAACAGCTCGAACCGGAGCCCCGTCGAATCTGGTTCCTCAGCGTGTTCTACGGACTCTCCGTCCAGGAGATCGCGGTCCGACCCGATGTGGCCGCGCGTTCCAGCGGGGTGGGCATGCTCCTCTCCCGGCTGCGACAGAAGATCGGGAAGTGCATGGAACGCAAGGGCCATCGGGTGACGGACCTGCCTCCCGGTACATTCGTGGAAATATGGAACCTGCTTCATGGCGAGGAAGAAGGGGAGAGAAGCCGAGTCCCATGATTCCACCGCCCGCATCTTCGACCAACGAAGTGGGTGCCCCGCACCTGTACGAGGACACCCTGGTCGGCCTGATCTTCGGCCGCCTGGCGAAAGAGGATCGTGGAAGAGCTCTGGTCCACCTCCGATCCTGCCCGGAGTGCGAGAATCTCTTCCAACGACGCGCTTCAGAGGTCGAGCACCTTCGGTCTTCTCCTGTCTACCTGGCACCGATGCGCTACGTGTCTCTCCCGGAGCAAACCGCGGATCCGGGATCCGCCCGGGTGTCGATGGCCGATGGTCGCAGCGCGGACGCGAGGTGGGCGATGCCGGGGACGGCCCTGCGCGGTCTGCGAGAAGGCCTTCGGCAGCCCCGTCTCTTCTTGGGGACGGCGGCGGTCGTGGCGACCATGGTCATGGTCGTCTTGGTTCTCGTGCGCTCGACGGATCGAGTGTCCTGGCCTTCCGAGATAGACTGGTTGCCGGGGGGCTCCGAATTCACCCAGACGCGCGCGGAAGAAGCGATCTCCTCCGGAGAATCCTCCTACGACGCGGATGCCCGAATCACCGTGCAGTCGAAGCAGGCGATCCTGCGCGCCATCGAGGCGTACTCGCGGCGGGATCTCGACGCGGCCATCCAGGGCCTGCGATCGGCGAAGACAGCCGGACCGCTGGAATCGATCCGCCAGATCTACCTGGCAAACGCCTTGGCTCACCAAGGCCACCTGGCGGAGGCGGTGACAGCCCTTCGGAGCGTGTTGCAGACGGATCTGCCGCAAGACTGGCGGGATCAAGCTAGGTGGTCCCTTCTCCTTTCCCTTCATCGGGCCGGCCGGCGGGCCAGCGCGGACTCCCTTCTCAAGGTCATGGCGGTTGAACGCGACGAATTTGGGAATCGGGCCCGGTCTCTGCTGAGCCATCACGGATCCAAAGAGCAACCCTAACCCGCATCATTCATGAACCCCCTGCTGCGGCAGCGGATCTGCCCGCCATGACTGCGTTGCGCTTGCCCTCACTCCTCGACATACTGCAGGGAGTATGCCTGCATCTGCGGGCTGCGCGCGCCTTGTCCTGACGGGCATCTCCGGTGCCTCGCGACGGGCGATCCGTAGAGTCGAGGAGGGGCGCGGTGGTCGCAGGATTGGGGAGTAGCTGTTCCCGGCCCCTTTCGGGCTGCGCCGGTGCCTCGTTCCGATCCATGACTCCGTTTCCCATCCCCGCTCATCGAACCGGACGTGCGGTTTTCCCGCATCCGGCTCTCCGACTGGTTTCATGCCAAGGTACACGGTGGGGATCCCAATTGCAGACGTCTCAGTTGAGTGACTCCGAGCGGTCCGAAGATCTGCTCAGCCGAGTAGCGTCTGGTGCCTCGCGTAGGCACCTTGTGGCGTCGCCGGAGGAAGTTCCGTACAGATGTCTGAACGTAGTTGTCGACCGCTCGGTAGGCGAGTGTCCGAGTCCCGTAGCTGAAGTAGTTAGCCCAGCCGCGCAGGACAGGGTTCAGCTTGCCTCGCACCTCAGGCCATGCCCCCTGGTTGCCGGGGCGCAAGATGGCCCGGACGGTCCTCTTGACTCGCCGGACCGCTTTCTTCGATGGCTTCGCCGCCAGATACGTATGTCCGTCCTTCCGGTAGTGTTCGATCCCGAAGCTGTATCCCAGAAAGTCGAACGTTTCCCTGCGCGCATCCCGGATGCACGTCTTGGTTTCGTTGAGGCTCAGGCCGATCCGCCCCATGGCCCAGCGCGTCCACTTCAGAGCCTTCGCCGCTTGGCCGCAGCTGAGGATCACGAAGTCATCGGCGTAGGACACGATGCGGGCGCGGTACTCCCGGTCTTTGCCTCGCTCCCGCCAGGCCCGCAGGAAGCGGCGCATGTAGATGTTGGCCAGAAGAGGGCTGATCACGCCACCCTGAGGGGTGCCGCACTTGCTCTTCTTGCCTCCGCTCATACGTCTCTTGCCCTGCTCGTCCCGCTCCTCCACCGGCGCTTTCAGCCATCCCTTGATGAGCTTCAGCATCTGCGGATCGACGATGCGTCGGGCGACCGATCGCATCAGCTCGGAATGCGGGATCGTGTCGAAGTATTTCGACAAGTCGGCGTCAACCACCTCCGTATATCCGCGGCAAAGAGAACGATGGACCTCTTGCACAGCTTGCTGGGCGCTTCGTCCCGGTCGGTAGCCATACGCACTCTCCTCGAAGTCCGCTTCGAAGATCGGCTCCAACAGCAGCTTGGCCGCAGTCTGCACCACCCGGTCCCGAATGGTCGGGATTCCGAGCGGCCGCTCGCCGCCTCCAGGCTTGGGAATCATGGCCCGGCGCACCGGTGCCGGCCGGTAGGTTGCTTCTTGCAGTTCCTTCCTCAGTCCCGAGAGCCACTCTTCTCGCCCTTGCGCCTCGATGTCCTCGAAGTTCCTTCCATCCACCCCCGGCGCTCCGTTCTTCTCTCGCGAGAGCCGATAGGCAAAATCCAGGATGTCCCCTCGGTACACCTTGTCGTAGAGCAGGTAGAACCGGTACTCGGGCGCCTCCTTCGCCTTGGCATAGAGCTTCTCCTGGAGCCCGCGGATCTTTTCAGGAGTTTTCAGGCTCATGCCAATCTCCTGTCCCGAGTTCCTCTCGAAGCATCCAGAAGCGAGGCCCCTTCCCTCCACCGGCGTTACCCGGCTTCACCGGTACTATGGGCCTCTCCGAGACCCGCCTGGGCCGCTGTCCGAAACAGCACCGAGGGTCGCGACCCCTCGCCCGAACGGGCTTCCCACGTTGCCCAGAGAACCTTCCCCACGTGCCGTTCCCATTACCCCGGCGGAACGAGGAGGGTGCATCCGTCGGTTGCTTCCCCTCCACGCATCGGCCTTCCCCGTAATTCAGGCGGGTCGGCTTCCGCAACTTCGCTTTCGAGGCCTGCTCAGGATTCACTCGCGTTACGGCCCATCGGGTTGCTGGTGCACCTGAAAGTGCCCTTTTGTCCCCGGAGCTTCGGCTCGCGCCGTCCGGGTGGCTACCAAGTCGAACCGACAATTGCTTGGGTGGATCTTCCATCCACTGGCCCTCTGCGCCTTCGTGGCGCACTGAATGATGCGGGCTAAGCCAGACCTCATGCCCGGACTGTCCCGAAGGCCGCTCTTGTACATCGCCGTCGCCTCATTCCTGGCCGCGGGAATTCTCGTTTCCGCCTTCCTCTACCGGGGCACCATCCGGCCCCGGTCCGTTCCCGCCCGCCGCGAAACGGTTGCGGTCGAGATCGCGCGACTGCGGGACCTCGGCCAATATCAAGCCGCGCTCGACCTCGCTCGGAAACAGAAGCGGGAACTGGAAGACGACCGCGGGGCCTCTCCCTGGATGAAGGCCGACGCCGCCCGCCTGGTGACCACCCTCCAGCACGTCGTCTCCTTGCCGGATTCGAGCCGGCAGGCGTTGGCTGAGGCCGATGGCGACGACGCCGTCATCGCCCGAACGCTGATGGACGCTGATTACCGCCGCGGTGTCTTGCTGGCGAACAAGCAACTCGAAACCCGATGCCGGCTCCTGGGCGAGGATCACCTCGAAGTCGCGATCTCCCTGGCCGCGCTCGGGCGACTGGCCCGGGCTCAGGGAGACTTTGCCCACGCTCTGGTCCTGCAGATCCGCGGGCTTGAGATTCGCCGGAAGGCCCTGGGCGACGCTCACCCGGAGGTTGCCACGAGCCTGGAATTTCTCGGCGAGACGGAGCAGGTGCTTGCCCGCCTCAAGGAGGCGCAACGGGATCTCCAGGAGTCACTGGCCATTCGCCGGGAGCTTTGCGGCCGATCGAGTCCCGCGGTGGCCGCAAGCTTGAACGCTCTGGCGGATCTCTTTCGACGCGAGCGCCAATACAACGAGGCCATTGCCATGTTCCAAGATGCGCTGCAAATGCGCCGGAGGACCCTGGGGGCCCGTCACCCCGACGTGGCCGAGACCCTGTGCGACCTCGGATTGACCTACTTGTGGTCGGGCAACTGGAAGAAGGCCGCTCCCTGTCTCGACCAGGCGGTGAAGCTGTGTCGCGAGGCGCCAGGAGTGAACAAGGAGGTGCTGGCCCTGAGTCTCAGGTTGGAGAGCACGATTCTCTGCAAGCGGGGACGATACGAGGAGGCGGAACGGGACCTGCGCGAGGATGCAGGAATCTACGAGGCGATCCGAGCCCAGGGCCGGCGCGGCGGACCGCCAAGCCACGCGCTCGAGGTCTATGCAAAACTCGCCACCACACAGCTCACGCTCGGAAAGGGCGAGGAAGCCTGGGCATCCCTGGAGCGGGGATTGAACCGCACGCTTCTCGACGATGTCGCGCCTTCCGGCGGGAACGATTCCTCGACGGTGCCGGATCCGGCGCGCGCGCAAGGCGATCCGGGGACCTGCAGCCTGGCAACGGTCCAGAGCGCTCTGACGGGTGACGCGGCCATCGTGGGTTGGCTGGATGAGATTCACGACAATGGCGGCACTTTGGAATATCCGATCTGGGGTTACGTCATCCGCCACGCCGGGCCGATCCAATGGGCGCGGGTGGATCCTCCGCCCGGCGCAGGGGCCGACGCGACCAGCCGGAAAGTCGTAGAGTACCGGGACGCTCTCCGTTCCCAGGTCGCCTGGCCGATTCGCGCAGCGGTGGACGATGACCTCATGCAAAAGGCCAAGGCGGTCTATGCCGAGCGCCTCGCGCCCTTGGCGAAATATCTGGACGGCATCGATCACCTCATTGTCGTCCGCGCCATGGCCATGAGCTACGTGCCCCTGGATGCCCTGGTCGAGCCCTCCGGCACCTGGGTCGCGGACCGGTATGCGATCACCTATACACCTTCGGCCACGCTCTTCGCCTGGATGCGGAAAAGAGGCGGCCCGGTCAAGGGCCCGCGCGGATGGCGCGTGCTGGCCATAGGGGATCCCGGCTCCGGGGCTTTCGGACGGCCGACCCGCGCAACCGGCTCAGAGCGGATTGCGCTCGATGGAGATTCCCCGATGCGTGCAACCCGGGAGGAGGTTCGCGACCTGGCCGAGGTCTTCCCGAACTCCACCATTCTCGTCGGCCGGGACGCGTCCAAGAGGGAAATCGCGCGCCAGATCGTCGACGGCAGATTGGGACAGTATGATCTGATTCACTTCGCTACCCACGCCCGGATCGATTGGATGTTCCCGATCGGCTCCGGCCTCCGCCTGGCCCAGAGCACTCCCCCGGCGGGCGGCGGGGAGTCCGGCGATTCCCTCCAGGAGGAGAGTCTCTTGACCGCTTCGGAAATCCGCGCCACCTGGAAACTCAAGGCCGATCTCGTGACCTTGAGCGCGTGCGAGACGGGAGAATCCGGCAACTTCATGGAACCATCTTCCGGTCTGGCCGGATCGCTGCTCTCCGCCGGAGCAAGAAGTGTGCTCGAAAGCCTGTGGGACGTGGATGATCGGGCCACCTGCCTGCTCATGGGCCGTTTTTACGAGAATGTGACCGGCACCGACCGCGAATCGCGTCTGGGCCCGATCGGCCGGCCGATGCCGAAAGCGAAGGCCTTGCAGGAGGCCAAACACTGGCTGCGACGATATCGTGACTCCAACGGCGACACCCCCTTCTCAAGCCCCGCATACTGGGCGGCGTTCATTCTCTTCGGCGATTCAGGGGCATCGTAGCTCCGGCTCCCGCTCCGGCTCCCGCGACCGTGCGACCTGGCGATTCCGTCGGCACACCCGGTCCTGGGGGCCGCTTCGGAGCGCAGGGCCGCCATGAGAACCGCCTCGTCGGGCCCGCCACAGGTGGAGAAATTGAGGTGGCCGCCGGGGCTGCAAGCTTCTTCCGCGAAATCCCCGTCGATTTATGTCACGTTGAGGCTAACGTGATCGCATGAGGATCATCCGCGAGCATCCGCTGCTCTCCCTGGTGCTGGGAGCCGGCCTTCTCCGGATCATCGCGGCCTTCTTCGCGCGCGGCTACATGGCCACGGACGACCATCAGCAGGTTGTCGAGATGGCGGCGGACTGGCTGCGGGGCAACCATGTCTTCCTCTCCGGCGGGGAGACCTTCTATCGGTCCCTGCTCTTTCCCGGATTCCATTGGTCGATCATGGCGCTGGCGCGGGCCGCCGGCCTGGTCGATCCGGGCGCGGTCATGACCTTGGTGCGGATCATCCTCGGGCTGTACTCGCTCTGGGCGGTCGCCGTGGCGTGGAAGTTCGGGCTCCTGCTCGGAGAATCCTCGGGCCGGGAAGGAGAAGGCCGGCGAGTGGCCTGGACGGCCGGCGCGCTGGTGGCGGCGCACGCCGTCATGCCCTGGGGCGCGGTCCGAAGCCTGATCGAGACCGCGTCCATCCCTCCGTTCCTGCACAGCCTCTACCTCCTGTATCTGATTGATCACCCGGGGCCGGCCGGCCCGGCCCATGCCATGGGGAGCACCGGATGGACCGGACGGATCCGCGCCGCGTTTACGACCGAGCCTCACCCGGATCGGTCCACTCCCCGGCGCGATCTCGGCCTGGCGTTCGGGGCCGGCCTGCTGTTCGGACTGGCCGGTCTGATCCGCTTCCAGGTCCTGACCGCCGGCGCGGGAATCGGCCTCTATCTGCTCTGGCGCCGGCGCCCGCGCGTCGTGACGTTGTGGGTTCTGGGCGCGGCGCTTCCGTTCCTCGGGCAGGGACTCTGGGACCTCGCCCTGCACGGGCGGTTCCTCGATTCCGTGGTGGTCTACATCCGCTACAACCGCGCCCACTTGTACAGCTACGTCAACGGGCCCTGGTATCGCTTCCTGCTTCTCACCCTCGGCGCCTTCTGGCCGCCCTTCAGCCTTCTCTTCTGCGCGGCCATGTTCCGCGCCGTGCGCCGGCAGGGCCTGCTCTTCTGGGCGACCGCCGCCTTCATCACGGCGCATTCCATCGTTCCGGGTAAGCAGGAGCGGTTTCTCCTGCCGGTTTTTCCCGAGCTGGCGCTCTTGGGCGCGACCGGTCTGGCGGACTGGACCGCGCGCGCCGGGCCGCGTTTCCGGCGCCTGGTCCGGATCGGTTGGATCTGGTTCTGGGCGATCAACACGCCGCTCCTGGCACTGACCCTCGTGCACTACGGACAGAAAGCCCGCATCTCCCCCTTCCTCGACATCTACCGCCGGGGCGATGCCCGCGCGGTGGTGATGGATCTGACCGAGGAGGCGCCGCTTCTGCCCTGGTACTACCTGGACGGAGGTCAGAAAGGACGGATGCCGGCGATTCTCGAGCTGCGGCAGCCCGAGGACTATGCCGCGGCGCGGCGGGCGCTGGGAGTGGATCTCCGCCGGTCGGCCGGCGCGGATTCCGCGAAACAGGTCTACGTCGTCATCTTCACGGTGGGGCGGATCCAGGATCATCTGGCTGAGTTGGAGCGTGAGCTTGGGCCGGTTCGGATCATCGATCATTCCTCGCCGGATCCGATCGAATGGGCGCTCCGGGCGCTCAATCCGCGGTTCAACAAGTCGAAGGAATCTTGGCTGGGGGTCTTGAACGCTGGTTCGTAGTTTCGGCCCGTCCGAAAAACCCGCTGCGCAGGCTCGCCGCTTGGGGAGGTCGTGAGGGTCCGCGGTTACTTGCCGACTTGAATGCCGGTAGCGCACCCGCTGAAGGTGTTATGGGCGAGCACGGCAGCATTTCCGAAGCGAAAAGCGTGGTCGTCGGCGAAGAGCGCCATCCCGAGCAATCGTAGATCAAGCCGATCGACTACGACTAGATCCGGCGCGCTGAGCCGAGCCCGAAGGACTTCCTTCCCCTCGCTCTCCAGGACAACCTCGCCGTTGCTCTGGGTCGTTCTCACCCGGTGATCCTCGGAACGATTCTGGTTGACCCGGACCCCGATTCGAGCCGGTGGCGAGGGGACCAAGAGCGTCACGAGCAACCGACCTTCGTCGACCTCGAACTCCAAGAGCGGTTCCTGGCCGATCCTGATGGTGGTGCCGCAGTTCGAGAATAGATTGGAACCCAGCCGTATCTTCTCCGGCTTCATGCTGCGTCCCTTTCCAACGGTTCCGTGACCTCGATTCCGGACAGCTCGATCCAATCGAGAGTCTGGGGGGGCGGGTCAGACCGGGAATCCGCACCAGGTATGGCGCCTGGGACGCGTACATACTGACGCCGATGACCATCGGCACGTCTAAGTCGGGATAGAGCCGCCTGGTCTCCGACGGGGTGTGGAAGATCATGATGATCGGACCCCCCGCCGCCACCTCGAGTTCGCGTCGAATCGGTCGCACGATCCGCAGGAGGGGCAGCTGTTCCGCAGGATCGGCCAGAAAGACATCAAGGGTGCGCTCGCGACCGTCGTAATCGCCGCACGCAAGTTCTGGACTTGCCCAGCGCACCGGACGGCCACCGAGGAGCCCCGAGACCACGTCCGGCACGTCATCACGAGTCATGGTCATGAGTCCTCCTCGTGAAGCAGCTTGGTGAGCAGAGCCTAGGGAGCCCCCCTCACGCCTCCTCCGCGTACACCCCCATCCGCAGGTATTTCTCCAGTCGTTCCTGCAGCAGCCGCTCCGCCGGGATCCGGGTGAGCACCGCCAGGCTTTCGCGGATCTCGAGGCGCAGCGTCTCGCCCATGGCCAGGGGATTGCGATGCGCCCCCCCGACCGGTTCGGGCACGACCCGATCGATCACCTTGAGGGAAAGGAGATCGGGCGCGGTGATCCGCATGGCCTCCGCCGCTTCCGGAGCCTTGGCCTGATCCTTCCAGAGGATCGCGGCGCAGCCTTCGGGAGAGATGACCGAGTAGATCGAGTTCTCCAGCATGAGCACGCGATCGCCGACCGCGATGGCCAGGGCGCCGCCCGATCCTCCCTCGCCGATGACCAGGACGAGGATCGGCACGCGAAGCCGCGACATCTCCCGGAGGTTCCGCGCGATCGCTTCGGACTGCCCGCGCTCTTCGGCGCCGATGCCGGGAAACGCGCCCGGCGTGTCGACGAAGCTGATCAACGGCGCGCCGAACTTCCCCGCCAGCTCCATCAGCCGGAGCGCCTTCCGATAACCCTCCGGATGCGGCATGCCGAAGTTCCGCACCATCTTCTCTTTCGTGGTGCGGCCCTTCTGATGGCCAAGGATCACGACCGGCCGGCCCTCGAAACGGGCGGCGCCTCCGACGATCGCCTTGTCGTCGGCGAACCCGCGATCGCCGTGCAGCTCGATGAACTCGGTGAAGAGCATCGGGATGTAGTCGAGCAGGTAGGGGCGCCGGGGATGACGGGCGAGCTGGACCCGCTGCCAGGTCGTGAGATTGGTGTAGATCTCGGAGCGAAGCCGGTCTGCCTTGGCCTCGAGCTTCTTCAGCTCCTCGGTGAACTCGAGGTTCTCCTTCGTCGCGAAGGCCCGGAGATCCTCGATCTTGCGTTCCAGCTCGATGATCGGTTTCTCAAAGTCCAGCCAGGCTGTTTCCATGATCTCCGTCCCGTTGATTCTTCGAACCCGATTCCGGGAGCCGATCGCCCTCCGAAAGGCGAAGGCACTCTAACAATCGGGGCCGGCGAGGTCAACGCGCCGTCGCGGTCCCGCCGCAGGGTCATTGCGCCCGGAGGCCCCGGGCCGAACGAGTCCCGCGGGCGGCGCCTCGGCCGAAGCCGACTTCGACCGTCGCCCGAGGCGGCTCGCAGAAAGGATACCGCCCGTTGCATCCTGCCCGGTCCGGGCGTTCTGCGACGGCCTCCGAACGCGATCCTCCGCGATTTTTTCGCCCTGGTCCTCGCCCTAACCGGCGGACCGGGCACGGCTTCCGGCTTATTCTTCCCGAGTTTCGCCTCCGAGGCAAGGCGGCGGTACAAACCTTGAGGCAACCCGCCGGCACCCGCTGAAAACGTACTTTGGGGAACGATTCCGCGGACGGGCCGGAGGCAATGGCCCGGGCGTGAGTCTGGAGGTCGAATTCATGAAACCTTGTAGATTGATCCTGGGCATCCTTCTTTCGGTGGTCGTCGTGTTCGCGGCCGGTTGCGGCAAGACCTCGCGGCCCTCCCAGCCGGCGCTGTCCGCACAGGACGACGCGCCTCTGACGTCGCCCACCAACCTCCGCACCACCGGGTTGCAGGGGACGGACGTCATCTTCACCTGGGACCCGAGCCCGGACACGAACGTCGCCGGATACAACGTCTATGTCTATTCTCCGTCGCCGCAGACGTTGTCCAGCTATGTGCTGGTCAACACCGGCGGGCCGGTGGCCAGCACCCGGTTCGTCTACACCGGATCGTTGGACGCCGGCGTCTGGATCCGGGTCTCCGCGGTCGACTCGCAAAGCGACGAGAGCCCGCTGACGACCCCGGTCGGGTACGCGCCGTCCGCTCCTCCGTCGTCTCCGGGAAAGACTCCGTCGTCTCCGTCCGATGGTCCGACTCCGATCGACCCGGGCGCCAATTAGCGGAGGGATGAACGAAGCGCCGGCCGGACGCCCGTGCCGGCCGGCGCGTTCCGGATCGTTGGTTCGGCACTGAGTTCCGGGGCGTCCGGCGAACCCAAACTCCCAGCCTCCTGCCCGTCGGGCGCCCCAGGCGTGACGAGGCCCGAGCATCGCGCTCGGGTCTCGTCCTTTTTGTCCGACCCCGATCGGATCCCGTGCTAGCATCCGGCTCCATGAACCCATCAGGCAGAGACGCAGCGGTTCCGTCCGGAGAGTCTTCACAGGAACGAGCCCGCCTTCTTCACCTGATCCGGCGGCTCTCCCTCCAGAGAGGCCGTTTCATTCTCGCTTCGGGGATGGTGAGCGACTACTACCTGGACCTCCGATTGACCACGACCCATCCGGAGGGCGCCCGCATCGCGGCCCGCCTGCTCATCGCCAAGGCGATGGCGCGCGGCGCCAACCGGGTCGGCGGGCCGACCCTGGGCGCCGATCCGCTCGTCGGAGCGGCCGTCGCGCTGTGCCGTCCGGCGTCGGGCCTCCGGGGATTCCTGGTCCGCGCGCAGGCCAAGGACCACGGCACCGGCCGGCGGATCGAGGGCCATCTGCAGCCCGGCGATCGCGCGCTGGTGCTGGACGACGTGGTCACGGCCGGCGGCTCGATCCTGCGGGCCGTGGAAGCCGTTCGGGCCGCGGGCGCGGAAGTCGTCGGCGCCTTTTGCCTGGTCGATCGGGAGCAGGGCGGCCGGGAGAAACTCGAGGAAGCCGGTGCGCCCCTCCACGCGGTCTTCCGCGTCGCGGAGGTGCTCGCGACGTCCGAAGCTCCGGAAGCCGAGGAGGAGACCGAGGCCCCGGCCGCTCACGAACCGCCGGTGACGCCGGCCCTGACCGTGGACGCCATCCTGGAGCTCGAACCGGGCCGGGTGCTGCTCGTGTCCCGCCGCCATGCGCCGATGGGTTGGGCCCTGCCGGGCGGCTTCGTGGATCCCGATGAATCGGTCGAGGACGCAGCGAGACGCGAGATCCTGGAAGAAACCGGCCTCGAGATCACGGATCTCCGCCAAATGCACACTTACTCCGGTCCCGCGCGGGATCCTCGCCTGCCCACGGCCAGCGTGGTCTTCGCGGCCCGCGCCCGGGGGTCGTTCCGAGCAGGCGATGACGCGGCCGAGGCGCGCCTCTTCCCGCTGGACACGCTGCCCCGCGACCTCTGCTTTGATCATCGCTCCATCCTGGACGATTTCGTCCGAAGGCGATTCGGACTCGGACCGGGTTGGCGGGGCGGACAGCCGTAGCGCGATCCTCACGCCGGCGCGCTTCGATGCCGCCGCACGAAGGTCGCGCCGCCCTTTTGATCCTTGCCCCATCCCTTCGCTTCGATACACTACGTTTGGCGCTCAGCCCGCGCTTGCTGCCGACCAGTCGCGCTGCTCTCGTCCGGCTCAGGCGGGCCTTTCCACCGGGGGCGCCGGCGCGCTGGATCCGGGGAGGCGCGGCGGCGGCGGTGGCATCGAGCACCGGAGGTTAAGGCCATGGATCGACCCCTGCCGGATGTTTCCCGTCCCTTCCTTCCTTGGATTTCCGCCCTGCGTCGCGCCCGCGTTTCTCTCGCGTTCTTCGCCGTTCTGGCGATCGTCCTGTCGCCGGGACCGGCGCAAGCGCTCTTCGACCAGTATCTGGTGAACGACGATGACGACCCGAACGATCCCAATCACGCCCAGGCGGGCGAGGAGAATCGGTTCGGCCCGGCCGCGATCCCTCTCGACAGCGGAGGCTTTCTGCTTCTCTGGCTGGACAACTCGTGGGGCAACACCAATGTCACGGCCCGGATCTTCACCAGCCTGCCCGACACCGTCGGAGCGCCGCGGATCATCAACGACAACCGCGGCTTCCATGCCCACGGCTCGCTCGTCACGTCCAAGCCGGGCGGAGGAGTGGCGGTGGCCGCGTGGCTGCAGGACCCGCAGACGAGCCAGGATCTCTATGCGGAGGTGATCTCGACCGCCGACGGGTCCTCGATCGGACCCAACATCCTGGTCAACGACGACAACGGCCTGGGTGTGCAGCGATCGCCGGCCGCGGCCACGGATACGCTGGGCCGAAGCCTCATCTGCTGGATGGACAACCGCATCAGCCGATTCGGGATCTGGGGTCAGATCATCGACGCGGAAGGAAACCCGGCCGGGGCGAATCTCCCGCTCGCTCCGGAGTCCGCCGACAGCGTCCAGAGCAGCCCGGCGGTGGCGGCGGTCCCGGGAGGTGGATGGCTGCTCGCCTGGCAGGAACAGGCGAACGGATTCAGCCGCATCCGATACCGGCTTCTGGAGGCGGACGGCACTCCCGCCTCCGCCATCCTGAACGCGACCGCGGGGGGCGGTTACGACCAGACGGACCCCGCGATCCTCGTTCGATCCTCCGATGCGCTCCTCGCCTGGGCCGACAACCGGCAGGGCACAGACGACGTGTGGGGCCAGTGGCTGCATCGGAACGGCGATCCGGACGGCGCCAACGTCTTTCTTCGCGATCATCAGGATTCGAGCCCCGATTTGAACATCCAGCTGGCGCCGGCTCCGAATGATCAATTCGCCCTGCTCTGGCTGGGCGCAATCCAGAGACGCCAGCGGGACTTCATCCGTTTCTTCGGCGCCGATCGGGCGCCCATCGGAACCGAGACGGCGGTCAGCGATCCGGACCCGTCCATCCTGCAGAATCCGGCGATCGCGATCCTGCTGCAGGACGGACGTTGGGTGCTGGCCTGGGACGACGATCGCTCCTTGACCGACCAGGTCTATTTCCAACTCGCGACCATCCAGGCCGGCATCACGGGAAAGCCGACGCAGGCGTGGTTCAACCCCGGGTCGGCCAGTCAGATCCTCGGGGACACCGCCATGCTGCCGGGCGGCCGGGCGGTCGTGGTGTGGGCCGACGTTCGCAACGCCTCCTTGAACGTCTACAAACGGATGCTGGATGCCTCCGGCGTGCCTGACGGCTCCAGCTCCATCGTGAACTCGGTGCCGGTCGGCCAGCGAGTCGTGGTCCTGGACGGGGTCGCGTCCGCCATTCCCTTCGCCCCGCAGGTCGCCGCCTCGGGCACCGGCACCTTCGTCGTGACCTGGGCCATCAACGTGAGCGGCGGGCAAACCGGCCTCTACGGCCAGCTCTTCGATCCCAGCGGCGCGCCGATCGGCACCAATTTCGCCGTCGGCAAGAACGTCGCGTCGGAGTTCGGCGCCCACCCCGCGATGGCGCTGAACGGGAGCTTCGCCATCGCCTGGCAGGACGATGGCGTCGAGAAGGCGGGCGACATCCTCGTGCAGCTCTATTCCGCTGCGGGCGTGCCCAAGGGGAACCCGATCGACATCGTCGACCGCGCCGCGCGCGGCTCCCAGCAGGTGACACCGGACTTCACGGCGTCTTCCTACGACTTTGCGGCGGCCTGGGTCGACGACCGCAACGGCATGTGGCAGGTCTTTCGCCAGCGCATCGGCCTGGACGGAACCATGCTCGACACCTTGAACGTGAAGGTGAGCCTGCTCGCGGATGAAAGGTTCGACGACGTCGATCCGGCGATCGCGAGCGACGGGACCCACATCATCACGGTCTACGATCACAACGCCGTCACCCAGGGCTTGATCTTCGCGCAGATCGAGACCTTGGAATCGATGGCGGTTTCGCCCGGTTCGCCCGGCGCGGCGCCGCCATCCTTGGACCGGCGCGGATCTCCCGGCGGCCAGGGCATCGCAGGCGGCGCCTCGAGCGGTCCGATCGAGATCGTGGTCAATCCGGACGATCATCCCCTGGGGGTCAAGTACCCCCAGGTCGCCATCGGAGCCAACGGTGAGTTCGTGGTCACGTGGCAGGAAATCTCAGGCGGCGTGACGATCGTCCAGGCCCAACGGTTCGATGCCAGCGGCAACCCGCTCCCCGGAACGTATCCGCTCAACGACACCGACACCGAGGGACACCGCATCGTGCCCAACGTCTCCGCCAATCTCAGCCGGATCCAGTACGTCTGGACCGACTCGCGCCGCGGACAGGGCTGGGACATCTATTCCCGGAGAGTGGGCTGGAACTACGACGGCTCTCCGACGCCGATCCTTTTACAGTCGTGGACCGCGGTGTCCGGGTCGAAGGGCATGGACCTCCGCTGGGTGGTGCCGCAGGAAGAAACCGGCGCTGACTTCCGGGTCTGGCGCGACTTCGCCGCCGCGGGCACGGGCGCGTCGCCGTCGTCGAAGGCGGCTCTGCTGACTCCGGGCGGGCTTCAACCGGTTCAGCCGTGGGTCTTCGCCTACAGCGACACGACGGCGCCGCCCGGACAGCCGCTGCTGTACTACCTCGAAGTGCGGGGAGGCGGCGGCTCCGAGTATATCGGCCCTCTCGCGGCGACGTGGATTCCGCCGGTAGCCCTGCTCCGCTGGACGGCCGCCCCAAATCCCTTCCGGCAGCAGATCCTCTTCCAGCCGCCGGCGATGGGACCGGCGCGATTCGACATCCGGGACGTGACCGGCCGGCTCCTTCGGACGCTGGATCGGCGGGCCGGCTCGGATCCGCTGATCTGGGACGGGCGGGACTCGCAGGGACGGCTGCTGCCGTCGGGGATCTACCTCGGAGTTTCACAGGACGGAGGGACGCGGATCAAGCTGGTGCGGTTGCGGTAGCTGCTCGGCGGGTTCCTGCGCCGTTGCAGAGCCGGTTCAGCGCCGTTCCATCGCTGCTCTTGGCGCAGTAGCGGGACGCCTCGGGGGCCGGCGCCGGTCCCTCCTCGTCGGATGTCTCGCTACGCCGGAACGGCGCGCGCCCAGAATCCATCACGGCCAGCGCGCGCCTCAGGCGCGCCGTGCGTCATACCGCAGGAGAAGCCTCGCGCACCAAAAGCGCGCGGCGCTTATGTCCGGCTCCGCGAGACAACACTCCTCGTCGGTCCGTCGCCGGAACAGCGCCGTGTCAGCGCTGCTCCGGCGCCCCTCCGTTATCCACAAGACGCGCGGACAAGTGCGGGTCATCCACGGTATCTCCACGCAAGGAGAATGACGCCAGGAAAGTCGACGACGACCTCCGGCCGAAACCGTGAACATGACGGGGCAGGCTCCGCCGTATTTCCGGATTCGGAAACCCGGAGCTTGGAGCGGACACGACGGGCTCTGGGCATCTGTTACGACACTGGTTGATCGTCGTTGCGACTTGACGCTTGACAAGACCCGAAGTGGGGCGTAATCTGGACTCGTTGGTGGGTGACGCGTCGAAATAGAGGACTTCCTGAATCAAGCGGATGTCGAAGACGTCCGCGCCCCATGCGCCCGGCGGCATCGGCCGGTGGGCGCTCCTGAGATAGAGGCGCAGTTCGCCGTGGGTTTGACCACGGCATACGGAAACGCGTGGCGCATGTGAACAGGGGGGACACCACGAATTCTGGATCGGGCGTGTCGTTTAGTCTGAGAACCTGTCGGGGTTGGTCGATTTTCCCGCCACTTGGGCCCCGAGCGTCGCAGGCCTTCTCTCTCTCTCTCTCTCTCTCTGCCGGACCCTCCTTCGCCGGCGAGGCCGTAGGTGCCGCGGCGGCACCTCACCGTCCGCCTACGCACTCGCGTTGGGCTTTTGCGGCCTGATCCTGGCCGGTCCAGCGGCGGCTGGCCCGAATGCAGGCGGCGTTCTTTTCCTGGCCGCTGACACAACCGCCGTCACGGATTCCAGTTACTGCGCCGCGCCCCTCGCGGCGTGCTCACTTTCCGTAGTGACCCTTCCGATGTGGACTCCGACCACCACGGTGTACCGTGTCTGGGCCGCGTTTCCGCCGGCTTCATCGCCGAGACTGATGGGTCTCACGTTCGGGATCAGTTACGACCCGGCGAAGTTCGTGCTCTCGAGCTGGGGCAAGTGCGGCGACTTCGAACTGGCGGGTCCGGGGTGGCCTGGCTCGGGAAGTGGGACGAGCATGCTCTGGAACACCGCCCAGACCTCGAACCTAGTGGAGGCGTACTGGCTGCAGGGCTATGCCTACAGCTACACGGCCGGGGACACGACCTCCCTCGCGTTAATTCCTCACCCGGACCAAGGTGGATACTTCGTCGACGACGGGAAGCCGGGGGCGCTGGATCCGATCGCCGCCTACGGGGCGATCGGGTTTGGGACGGTTGGGAAGTTGCCCTGTCCCGCGGACCAGGGGGGCGGGAGCGGGGTGCAGTGGATCGGCCAGAACGGGGATCAATCCGAGAACGGGGGCGGCACGCCTCCGGACAGCTCGGGCGGTGGAGGCGGCGGGGGTGGTGAGCCGGACACCCTGCCTAACCAGACGCCAGAACTCACCGTCTGGATCAATCCCGACGCGATCTCGATCGATCATAACGGCGCAACTCCGGTGCCCATCGGCCAGGTTCAATTCCTCAACCAGGCAATCCCGACCGTCCTGGCCCAGCACGGAGCAACGACGCTATCCGTAGAATTCCCTGGGAGCCAAGGCGATACGCTCGAGATGGGCGCAAACGGTGAGCAGGTCCGCCTGCCGGACATCTCCGGCTTCTACCTGATTCGTTTTCCGTCGGCCCTGGCGGCTTCCGGGGCGATCTCCGACCTGATGGGGGCGCCTGGGGTGAGGATCGCACAGCGCAAGGTCAGCGAACCCCTGGCGACCGATCCGTGCTTGAGCGATGATCCCTACTGCTACAGCTATCACCTCTTCCAGCCTTGCTTCAAGCCCGCGCCGGTTGATCAGGACACGCTGGACGTGCAGTGGGACCTGTTCAACTCCGGAGTGCATGGAGGCAACAACAATTGTGGTCATGCTGTCGCCGGCGTCGATGCCCGTCTCCCCGTCAATGGAGGCCCTCGTTCCTGGCCCAGCATACCGGACGACCCGAATTCGCCCGTTGCCCTGGCCGAGGTCGACGTGGGGGTGACCTCCCACCACCCCGACCTGCACGTCGTGGACTGCTACCCCGAGCCGTGCCGGCTTCATCCCTCCAACGACTATTGCGGCTCGCATGGCACGGAGATGTCCGGAATTATGGGTGCCCAGACCGACAACCTGATTGGAATAGCAGGCGTATGCCCCA
Source organism: Candidatus Eiseniibacteriota bacterium (assembly GCA_963833505.1). Classification (GTDB taxonomy): domain Bacteria; phylum Eisenbacteria; class RBG-16-71-46; order CAIMUX01; family CAIMUX01; genus CAWHYG01. Next base: position 1,209,108 of record CAWHYG010000007.1, read on the forward strand.
ACGCGCAGGTCCTGGACGTAGAGGCGGCCGAGAATCCATGCGACGGCAATCGAACACACATGGGAGACTGGGCTTCAATGGTGGAAAAGGCCCGATACGATTTCTGGTTTTTTGGCTGGCCGCTTCGAGTCTTCAACCTGCCCTTTGGAGGGCCCCTCGATGCCTCCCCTACCCCGAATTGGGAAGATTCGCTCGCTACCACCGAGGATAACGTCCTGACCCTGTGGCGCTCGTTCAAGACCAACATGGTGTGCGTCGCTGCCCATGGCGACAGCGAAGTCGGCCGCCCCCAGACCGTGTCCCCTTCGGATGTTCCGTTCGTCTGCGGAGTCGGCGGATTCACGCAGGATGGAAGATACTGGTGCAAGAACACCAACTGCCTTGACAGCTACGGCTCCTGCCTGCGGCGTTCCCAGCACGGGACGACTCCGGGATTCGGCCTTGACATCTGCGCACCCTCCTGTCCCGGCGTGGTGACCTCCACCATCGCCGATACCCTCGGCCAACCCTACTACTGGACCTCGATGCAGAACTCGGGGGCGTCGTCCATTGTCTCTGGCGCGGTCGGACTGCTGTATCGCACCTGGCGGCTCTGGATGCACGACAACCACCAGAACGCCCCCGAGCCCCGCGTTGACGATTATGTCGGCCTGATCACCGGAACGGCGATTCCCTGGAACACCGGCAACTGGCACCTGCCTTCAACCTACGCCGGATGCACTACCTGCACGGACGATGACTTCGGGCATGGCCGCGTCAACGTCTACGCCGCTTGCGCCGTGCTTGACAGCATCTACTCCCGCACCGCCCATGCCTACGTCATGCCGGTGCGCGTATACGGAAACGGAAGCGGGGCTGTTATCGATTCGAGTTATTTCGGCCGGTTGAACCAGTTTTACTACTTCGGATATCGCGCCCGCGTCACGGTGCGCATCCAAGAGTCCGGGTTCGATCCTGCGGCGTTTCCGCAGTGGATCGCGTGGCCCATCCGGTGGACCAGCTTCCTTTCCCCAAACGACACCACCAACTCCTGCCAGATATGGGGAACCGCATGGCACAGTGGCGGTCTGGGCGAGATCGTGGATCTTGCGTCGGATGGGGTAACCGGTTGCGACATGGGTAACATCGATCAATCTACCGGCCTGGTGACGATGACCGGGTACAACCTCGGGCAGTTCAATGATGACGGTAACGGGAAACCCGGGACGCTGAGCAAGTACTTCGTTCCGTGGTCCCAGTTCCGAATGTACTATGCAGTTGTGACGCGGAATGATCCGGCGGGCGTCTCCGCCCCGCTCGTTGGTCGTCCCGGATCCTCGGCCTGGCTGACCGGGTTCTCCAATCCAACCCGCCTGCCCGCGGCTCTTCGGCTGCACGCGACCAGGGCCGGACACGTGGCGATTAGCGTGGAGGACGTAACCGGAAGGCAGGTGACGAGGCTTTTGGACGCGGATATCCCTGCCGGAGCCCGCGACCTCGTGTGGACTGGGTCCGAGAGCCAGCGTCTGGCCGCCGGAGTGTACTGGATCCGACTGCGCTTCGATCGGCAGGAATCGACGAGAAAGATGGTTGTGTTGAGATGATCGCACGGCAGCCTAAGGATGTGAAAGAACAGGAGCTTGATATGTCAAGGTCGCGCGTCGCTGCTCTGGCCGCTGTCACGGCGCTGGTCATGGTACTCTCCTCGTGTCTGCCGGATCGCACGGTGGGTGCCGCGCGCGGTCCCACCAGGTTGCACCGGGTCCCATCCGAGTATCCCACCATCCAGGCCGCCCTGGACGCTTCGTCTCCGGGCAACACGGTTCTGGTGGCCGCGGGAACGTACACGGGCGCGGGCAACGTGGACCTGTCCTTCAGAGGGAAGGACCTGGTCCTGGAGTCCGAGCAGGGCGCGCCCCGGACAGTGATCGACTGTGGGAGCCAGCGGGACATTGGGGGCATCACCTTCATCAACGGCGAAAGCCGGGCCGCTGTGCTCGACGGGTTCACGATTCGTCACGGTTGGAACGACGGCGGAGCCATCGGATGCTTCTCCGCTTCGCCGACGATCCGCTCGTGCCGGCTCGTGGACAACAAAGCCCCGGATTACGGGGGCGCCGTGGCGTGCGGCGGAACCGCCAGCCCTCTGATCGAGGACTGTGACCTGATCGGCAACATCGTGCCGGCTGTGGCCGGTCCGGCGATCGACATCTCCAGCAACGCGAGCCTGACGATGGAACGGTGTCGAATTGCCGGAAACGAAGGCGGCGGGGGGGCGATCGACGCCAGTCGGGATGACGCTGGATCGATCGTACTCGAGGACTGCGTGATCTCCGGCAACGCCTGCGTTGGGGTGCAGATCGGGGGCGGGGTTTCGGTGGACCTGGAGAACTGCCTCGTCGCCCACAACGACGAGGGCGGACTCTTGCTAACGGGCGGCCCGGCGCTCGTCGCCGGTTGCACCATCACGCGGAACTCCTCCACCAGCATGGGGGCCGGCATCGCCGCGAGCGGAGCCGTTCGCCTTGAAAGGACGATCCTCTCCGACAATTGCGCGCCGCAGGACGCCGATCTGATCACGAACGGGCGGGTGACGTTCACTTGCTGCCAGTTCAACGTGGGCGGGATCTCGGTCGCACAGGGCGGACAGATCGACTCCGTTGGCCCGCAGGTGCACGGCGATCCTCTCTTCTGCGCACCGCGCACCTGCCCGGCTGCCAAGTGGGAGACGCCCGACTCGACATCCCCGGGCGATTACACCCTCCGCTCCGACTCCCCCTGCCTCCCGCAGTTCAGCCCCTGCGGCCAGCAGATCGGCGCGTTCGGAATGGGCTGCTCGGCTCCGGAACCGGTAGGCGCCTGCTGCCTTGCCGACCACTCCTGTCTCGTGGTGACGCGCGAGCAGTGCCAGGGGCTCCAGGGGATCTACGAGGGCGACAACTCCGGCTGCTATCCGAATCCGTGCCTGGGCACGGCGATCGAGGAGACGACCTGGGGAAGGATCAAGTCCAGGTTCAAGCCCTGAGGGTTCTCGCCCTGTCCTGGAGGGTGCTCTCGGCGCCGGGGTCGGTGGCTCGGCGCCAGCGCCGCCCTCAATTCGGCGAAGGCTCGACCGCGGCCGCGGTCTCCGGCCCCTCGAGCCAGTCCGTATGCGGAACCCGGTTCTCCAGGAACCACTGGCGCAGGATCTGCCCGTAGGTGAGCGGCCGGATTCCGCGGTCCGCATACATCGGGCGGAGCCGGCGGTGCAGATCGGCCAGGCGATAGAACGGAACCCGCGGATAGTAGTGATGCTCCAGATGGAGATTGGACCAGAGGAAGAGAAAATCCCAGAAGGGGTGCGGGCGGACCAGGGTGCTCCAGTGGAGCGGATCCTTGGGATCAATGGCGTAGTGCTGGCCCAGGCGATTCAGGGTGAAGGCGAAGGGAAACGCCAGGAAGAGCGGAACGACGTGCACGCGGAGGGCGACGCCGGCCCCACCCAGCTTCCACAGGGTCGCCAGCACGCCCAGGTGCAGCAGCATGTTGACGGTCCGCTCGGCCGCGATGCGCCGCCGGAGACTCGGGGGATAGCCTCGAGCCTCCCTCGCCGCCGCGATCGAGTAGATCACGAAGAGCGCCGGGGTCATGTAGAGCGCCTTGTACCAGGGCGTGACGATCTTGGGCGAAAGATAGGCGCGCTTGGGATCGTCCGTCAGCGAGCCCAGGTTGTAGTGATGGTCCATGTGCCAGCGGGTGAACTGGCTCGCCGAAATGGCGCTCGGCAGCGCGTAGCAAATCCCCAGGAACCGCATCCAACGCGGGTGCGGGCGCTGGAAGATGGCGTCGTGCACCTGCTCATGGAGCAGGATGATGAAGCCGAGGATGTTGAAACCCTGCAGCACGGCCAGAGGGATCCAGAACCAGGGCTGCGTCAGCTTCCAGAGGCCGAACGCGACCAGACCGGTCAGGAGGACGTGCCGGGCGACCACGGCGAAATGGAGGACCGGCCGCACCCGGTGCCATCGTCTCAAGTCCTCCTTCGAGACGTAGTCTTTGAGCACCCGGGCGACCTCGGCCCCGTAGGGGGCGTAGGCTTTGCCCTTCTTGTGCGTTTCTTCTTCGTGTCCGGCTGCCGGCTCTCCCGGCTCCGAGACGATGTTCGCCATCCGGCGTCCCCCAGAGAGATTCTGCGGCCTGTGCCCCAACCCGAGTCGCGGCGCGGCCAGGCTCTGCCGGCAGCGCAATCGGGAACCCCTGAGTATACATCGGCGACAGCTCTCCGGAGCCGAAATCCTCCTGCGCCTCTGGCGTCGGGCTCTTGAGCGCCTCAAGCTGCCTATCGTTTCCGGGAAGCGCCCGAGGGTCCCCGGCGTTTCCGGCTCCCGAGAGCCTCAGGTTCCCCATCTCCTCCGGGTCTCCGGCATCTCAGGCAACTCACAAGGACTGGCGCCCCAGGCTGTCCCGCGGTTTCGCCATTCATCGAAGTCGTCAAGGACCCGCCGGGTTGCGCCGATCACAGGGGTACAGGATGTCTCAGGAGACCAGGACGCCAACCAGGGAGTCAGCATGATCGTCCAACGTACGGCCACCGGCCAGCAGGTCCACCTCAAGGTTTCCGGCGCGATCGACAACAGCTCGGCCCCGGAGTTCTCCAACACCCTGGCCGACCTGACGCACCGCCAATGCGAGGTGGCCACGCTGGATCTGTCCGATGTCCCCCGGATCTGCAGCGCCGCGATCGGAACGCTCATCCTCTTCTTCCGGAGCCAGTCGAGGCTGGGGCGGGAAGCCCGCATCGACGGCATCCACCAGAACCTGCGGGAGCTCTTTCAGACCATCCGTTTGAACGACGTCCTCCATCTGCGCGACGCCTAGGCGCGCCGCGACGGAAGGCACTACGATGAAGACCCAATCCAGGGACTCGCTCGTGCTGGTCGACCTCTCGAGTCGAGTCCGGCAGGCGCTCGAGGGCCTGAGCTTCATCCCACGACTGTCCGTGCGGCACGTCGAGAGGGTCCCTGATCCCGACTCCTCGGCGGCCGAGCCGCTCGTGTACCTGATCGGCGAAGTCGACGCGTTCCGCGAACCGAATGCCCTGATCGGCTGGATGGACAAGGTCCACGAAGCCGGCGGGGCGCCGGTGGCTCTCCTCCTGCCCCGCGAGGATCGGGAGTGGTACGCGGCCACCACCCACCCGCAGTTCTGCGGGCTTCTTCCGACCCGGCCCGAGATCCCGGCCGATGCGATGGAACGGGTGCTCCAGGGGGCGCGCCAGAACCTCGCGCGCCGCGGGGGACGGCAGGCGCTGCAGCGGGCCTCCCTCCGCTGGAATTTCTCCACCCGCGAGGCCGCGGACCCGGAGCAGGCCTGGCTGCTCCTCGAGTCGTCCCTGTCCACCCTGGTCGGCCAGTCGAGCGATCTCTCCTGTCTCGGCATGGCCTTCTCCGAGGCCCTGACCAACGCCGTCGAGCACGGGAACCTCGAGCTGGAAAGCACGCTCAAGGATCGCGCGGACGACGGGCTCCTCCGGTTCTTCGAGGAACGGGACGAGCGCCTGGCCGATCCCGCCTACAGCCGGCGGAGGATCCGCGTGCGGGCGGACCTTGAAGGCACGAGCATCCGCGTGCGCATCCAGAACCAGGGACAGGGCTTCGACCTGGACACGACGAAGTGTCCGGTGCTGGGCGGCAGCGATGTTTCGCTGTCCCACGGGCTGGGGCTCACCATGATCCAGAGCCTGGTGGATGAAGTCGAGGTGTCGGCCGACGGCCGCTCGATCACGCTGATCCACCATGTGCCGCGGGGCCGGATGCGTTCGGAAGGGGATCTCCCCCGCCTGATGGGCCGCGTACGGCGGCGATCGGCCGCCTGATCGGGCCCGCGATGAACCCGGCCGCGGCGGAAACCAAGGGACGGGTCCTCCTCGTCGACGACGACCCGGTCGTCGTGCGCCTGGTGCAGGCCTTCCTGCACCGTCACGGTTATCAAGTCGCCGCCCGGAACGAAGCGGAAGCCGGGATGGCCTGCGCCGCCGAATTCGCCCCCGACGTCATCCTGCTCGACATCGAAATGCCCGGCCTGGACGGCATCGAATGCTGCCGCCGGCTGCAGCGGCAGGAGAACCTCTCCCGCATTCCCGTCATGTTCTTCTCCGCCCGCGCCAAGGAGCAGTTCATCGCCCAGGGCTTCAGTGCGGGAGCGCACGACTATCTCCAGAAGCCGTTCACCGAGGCGGAACTGGTCGCCCGCGTGGCCAACCTCACCCGCATGGCCCGGTACGAGCAGTCGCTCCGCGACGCCGCCCATGAGCTGCGGGAGAAGAATGAACTGCTCTTCCAGGAGCTGAACGCGGCCCGGCGCGTGCAGTGGGCGCTGCTGCCGGCCAGCCTCGCTCCCCATCCGGCCGTCCGCTCGGCCGTCTTCTACGAGCCGGTGGCCGCGGTCGGCGGGGATCTCTACGATCTCGAGCTCGGCAAGGACGGAGCCCTGCGTTTCGTGGTCGCGGACGTTTCCGGCCACGGTGTCATGGCCGCGCTGCTGGCCTCCTTCTTCAAGATGGGCTATCAGGTGTATTCGAGCCGTGAGTCCGGACCCGGCGAGGTGCTGCAATCGATCAACCGGGAGCTGTGCCGCGCCCTCAATCCCGACCACTTCATCACCGCGCTGACCGGCTGGATCGATCCAGGCTCGGGTGCGCTCCGCTACGCCTCGGGAGGGCACGTGCCCGGACTGCTGCTCCGGACGAGAACCGCGCAGGTGGAACGCCTCAATCCGACCGGCGGGCTTCTCGGGATTGACGAGGACTCCCGGTACGAGGAAGCGGAGGCGCAGCTTGCGCCCGGGGACGGTCTCTTCCTTCTCACCGACGGGATCATCGAGACCGAAAGCCCCGCCCAAGAGCCCTTCGGCCTCCAGCGGGTCGAGACCCTGCTGGGGCGGAGCACGCGCGCCGGCCCGGACGAGATCCTTCAGGCGCTCCGGATCGAGCTGGACGCGTTCCAGGACACGACGGCGGTGGAGGACGACCTCACGACGCTGGCGCTGTTCTGGAATCCGGGGTAGGCACCGGTCCGTCGCCGGCGGCGTTTCGCGAGGGCCGACATCCTACGGAGAATGGAGCCGAACGTCCAGCCGGCGACGCACGCGCCGGACCAGTAGCTTGCGGGCCGGGCGCCCTGCTGCCCGAGCGGCGGCCCGGCGAGGGCTCACGAGCCGGACTTCTCCGCCTTCGTCTCGAACCACGGATAGCAGAGCGGCAGGATGAAGAGGGTGAGGAGCGTCGCCGTGACCAGGCCTCCGATGATCACGACGGCGAAGGGCCGGGCCGTTTCCGCGCCGACCTGATGCGAGAGCGCGGCCGGCAGCAGCCCGAGAGCCGCCATCAGCGCGGTCATCACCACCGGCCGGACGCGCGAGATCGCTCCCTGGATGACCGCCTCCCGCACCGGCGTTCCCTGAAGGCGAAGCTCGCGGATCCGCTGCACCAGGATGACACCGTTCTGGATCGAGATGCCGAAGAGCGCCATGAATCCGACCAGGGACGAAACGGAGAGATTCAGGCCCGCCAGGGGCAAGGCCATGACTCCGCCGACGGCGGCGAAGGGGACGTTCAGCAGAATGAGCCCCGCGAAACGGGTGGAGTCGAACGCGATGAAAAGCAGGAAGAAGATGGCGATGAGCGTGATCGGCACGATGACCTGCAGCCGCTTGACCGCGCGCTGCTGGTTCTCGAAGGACCCCGTCCACTCCAGCCGGTAGCCGGGCGGCACCTTGACCGCGGCGCCGACCTTCTGCTGCGCTTCCCGCACCAGCGAGCCGAGGTCGCGGCCGCGCGCCGAGAACTTCACCGCGGTCCGACGGGCGTTTTCCTCGCGCGCAATCCGCGCGAAGCCCTGGCGGACCTCCACCGAGGCCAGGGCGCCGAGGGTGAGGCGCTCGCCGTTCGAGCCAAAGACGGGAATCGCACGAATGGCATCGAGATCCGACACCGACTTGGGAGCCAGCCTGACCACCAGATCGAAGCTCCGCTCCCCTTCGAAGACCTGGGTGGCGGTTGAGCCGCCCAGCGCCGTCTCGATCACCTGCTGCACGTCGGAAACCGAGAGGCCGGCGCGCGCGATGGCCAAACGGTCGACCGCGATCTGCACCTGCGGCTGCCCCAGCAGCTCATCGGAACCGACATCGGCCGCGCCCGGAACCTTGCGCAGGACGTCCACGATCCGGTCGGAGAGGGTCTGCAGCTTCTCCGGATCCTCGCCGTAGATCTTGATGCCCAGCTCGGCCTTGATGCCGGAGACCGCCTCGTTGACGTTGTCCTCGATGTACTGGCTGAACTGGAACTCGACTCCCGGGATCTCCGCGAGCCGGGCGCCCACCGCCTTGACCAGCGACTCGCGGTCCGGCGCGGTCTTCCACGACTTACGGGGCAGAAGCTCCACGTTGAACTCGGAGATGTCGAATCCGTTGATGTCGGTGCCGTCGTCCGGCCGGCCGAGCTGGCTGACCACGGTCTTGACCTCCGGAAACGAGACCAGGATGCCCCGGATATCGCGCGTCAGCTTGGCCGCCTCGCTCGGAGAGATCGTCGGGGGCAGGAAGGCCCGCACCCAGAGCGTGCCTTCGTCCAGCTTGGGCAGGAACTCCGAGCCGAGGCGCGCCGCGACAAGACCGGCCAGGCCGAGCACGACGAGGGCGGAACCAAGCACCAGGTACCGCGCCTGGAGCGCCCGCAGGAGCAGCGGCCGGTAGACCCGGTGGAGTCCGCGGACCACCGCCGAAACGTGACTCGCGATCCTCCGGCGAACGGCGAAGCTCGCCAGCACCGGGACCACGGTCAGCGCCAGCACGGTCCCGACGATCAGCGCGAAGGTCAGGGTGAGAGCCATGGGGCGGAAGATCTTCCCCTCGACGCGCTGCAACGTGTACAGGGGGATGAAGGCGGTAAGCAGGATCGCCTTGGAGAAGAGGATCGGCTTCCCCATCTGCGATGCCGCTTCCACGATCGTGGCCGGCAGGGCGCGAAAGCGCTCGGGATTCTCTTCCAGGAGGCGCAGAAGATTCTCGACGATCACGACCGCGGAATCGACGATGATGCCGAAGTCGATCGCGCCCATCGAGATCAGATTGGCCGGGATCCCGCGCAGATTGAGGAGTTGAAACGCTCCCAGGAGGGAAAGGGGCACCACCGCGGCCACGACCAGGGCCGAGCGGTAGTTCCCCAGCCCGAGAAACAGCACCAGGACGAGGAGCACCAGGCTGATCCCCTCGATCATGTTGTGCCGCACGGTGTGGAGGGTGCGGCCGATGAGCTCGGTGCGGTCGTAGTAGGTGTCGAGGCTGACGCCCTCGGGCAGCTCGTGCCGGTTGATGTCCTCGACCTTCGCGTGGATCCGTTTCAGGACCTCGAGGGCATTCTCGCCCCGGCGCAGGATCACGATCCCCTCGGCCACGTCGTCCTGGTCCGGACCGCCGCGATCCACGCGGCTGACCTGCCCCAACCGAAGCTGGTGCCCGATCTGCACGCTGCCGAGGTCGCTGATCGTGATCGGCGTGCCGCCCCGCGTGTCGACCGAGATGTTGCCGATGTCGTCGAGCGAGCGGATGAACCCGAGCCCGCGCACCACGTAAAGCTCCGTCCCGTGCTCGATGTAGGAGCCGCCGGCGTTGCGGTTGCCGTTGGACAGGGCGGTGAAGACCTGGTTCAGCGTCAGGTTGTACGCCTTGAGCTTCGCCGGATCGATCAGCACCTGGTACTGCTTGATGGGCCCGCCGAATCCCACGACGTCCACGACGCCCGGCACGGTGCGGAACTGGCGTTCGACCACCCAGTCCTCCAGGGCCTTGAGCTCGGTGGCGGGAAATCCGGGCGGCGCCTTCATGGTATAGCGATAGATCTCCCCCACCGGAGTGGCATCCGGGGAGAGGCTGGCCTCAGCTCCGGGAGGGAGCTGCACCTGGGCGAGCTGCTGCGCGGCCTGATTCCGCACGAAGGCGTTGTCGGCGTCGTCGTCGAAGACGATCGTCACCTGGGAGAGGCCGAAGAGCGACCAGGAACGGATGGACGCGCGTTTCGGAATGCCGTTCATCTGGTTCTCGATCGGGATGGTGACCAGCCGCTCCACCTCCTCGGCCGCGTGGCCCGGAAAGAGGGTGATGATCTGGACGGAGACGTTCGTCACGTCCGGGTAGGCTTCGACCGGCAACCGGCGGTAGGCGCTGATCCCGGCGATGACGAACAGGAAGAGAAGCGCCAGGACGATGGCGCGATGCCGCAGGGCGTAGGCGGTCAGGTGCCGGATCAAGAATCGCCGCCCCCCTCGAGGATCGCCTGCAGCAGCAGACTTCCTTCCGTGACCACGCGTTGGCCCGGAACGATGCCGCCGACCACGGCGATCATGCCGCTGTCCTCCGGCCCCAGCGTGACCGGACGGCGCTCGAACCGTCCCGGTTCCTCTTCGACAAAGACGTAGTACTGGTTGTCCCGGAGAAAGACGGCCTTGGCCGAGACGTCCACGCCGGTCTCCGAGTCGCCGACCACGTCGGCGGTCACGTACATCTCGGCCTTCAGGAGCTGCTCCGAGTTGTCCACGAGGGCGCGGACCTTGAGCGTCCGCGTCGCCGGATCGAGAGAGGATCCGATCAGGTCCAGCCGACCCTCGAAGGTCCGCTCCGGATAGGCCGGGGTGTGAACCCGCACCTTCTGACCGACCCGGAGGACGTTCGCGTCCAGCTCGGTCACGTCGAGGAAGAGCCACAATCGGGTCGGGTCGGTCACGACGAACAGGGGGCTGGTGTACTGGGGAAGGTTGGCCAGCATGAGATCGGGCCGGACGAGCTGGCCGGGAGTGAGGTTTCTTTCCACGATCAGGCCGGGAAGAGGGCTGCGCAGGAGGTAGACGCCGTCCACCGCGTCGGTCGGCCCGCGCGAGAGAGCCGCAAGCTGGGCCTGGGCGCGCTCCAGCTCGGAGACCGCCTTTTCGTCATCGGCCACGGCCGACTCCAGGTCCTTCCTGGGCGCGGCGCCGTGTTCGAAGAGGTCGCGCGTCCGCTCGAACGTCGTTTCCGAAAGCGCCAGATCGGCCGTAGCCCGCTGCACGTCCGCCTGGACCTGGCCGTAGTCGGGGGACGCGAGCCGGGCCAGGACGGCGTCCGCCGCCACGGCCTGGCCGATGTCGGCTTCGAGCCCGAGCACCCGCCCGCCGACCGGGGAGAACACCCGCACGGTGACGTCGTCATCCCAGGTCAGGCGGCCGTAGATCGGGAACGCGGACGCCTGACGGGGTTGCGCCGCCTCGATCTCCAGGTGGGCCAGTTGCGGCGCCGAGGTCTCGAACGCGATGGTCTGCCCCGTCACCTGCGGCGCCGGCGGCGGATCCGGCGGTTTCGGTCCCTGCCGGCAACCCAAGACCAGGATCACAATGATGGCGGGCCAGAGACTTCGTTTCATGGCTGGTTCTCCTCTGACGGATCCGCCTGGATCCGCTCGAACGATTCGGTGGCGGCTTCGAGATCCGCGGCGGCCACGGCGGCGTCGCTCGCCGCCCGCATGGAGGCGAGGCGCACGTCGTTGTCGTTCCGCTGCGCTTCCAACAAGTCGAGCAGCGACGCGCCTCCCTTCTCGTAGGCGAGCGAAACCGCCTGGCGGACCTCCCGGGAGCGGGGCCGCACAAGGTCGCGATAGCGCCGCCAGCGGGACGTCGCCTCCTCGTATTGCGCCTGCGCCGAAGCGAGGTCGGCGGCGACCTGGGCCTCCACCCGATCCACCGCGATCGCGGCTTCGTCCCGCGCGGCCCGGGCCCCGTCGATGGCGCCCCCGTTGCGGTTCCAGAACGGCAGGGGGAAGGAGACGGCCGCGCCCGCGCTGTTCGAGCGATCGGGAGGCTCGTGCTCGTACTGAACGAAGACGGTCGGGTCGGGAATCCGGAGCGCCCGCTCGAGACGGAGATCCGCCTCCGCGCGCTGCAGCTCGGCTCGGGCCGCGGCCAGGTCGGGCCTTTCGCCGCCGGGTCCGGGAGGCGCGGCGAGGCTCGCCTCGTCTCCCAGCGCTTCCAGGGAATCGGCCAGCACCAGGTTGCCGGACGGATGGTCTACGCCCAGAAGGACCTCGAGCGCGATCCGGCTCGACAGCGCCTCCGCCTGGGCGTTCTGCGCATCCAGCTCGAACCGAGAGGCCGCGATCTCGATCTGATCGCGATCGGAGCGCGAGATGTCGCCCGCTTCCCAGCGCGCCTCAGCGATCCGGGCCTCGTCTCGCAGATAGCCGGCCGACTCGCCCGCGATGCGCGCATTGGATTCGGCCAGGGCGGCGGCCACGTAGGCGTGAACGACCGATTCCCTGACCGTGCGTGCCGTGTCGGCGCGGCGCGCCCGGGCCACCTCCGCTTCCGACTCCGCCGACGACTCGCGCGCTCCCCTCTTGCCGCCGATCTCGATCAACTGACCGAACTGGAAGACCGTGTCGTAGCTGCGGGACCAGAAATCGTTGCCCAGAGCCGTGCCATCGCCACCCGCGTGGAGCTTGCTCGTCGAGACCGACGCTTGCGGGTTGGGCACCTCCCGTGACGTTCGAACTCCACCCTCCGCGATGGCGACGTCCGCGCGGGCGGCGCGCAGATCCCAGTCCTTCTCGGCGGCCAACCGCAGAGCGTCGGCCAGATGCAGGGCAGGGGGAGCGGCGGCGTGAGGCGCCGCGGCACCCGCGGGGTCAGCGGGCGCCGCGGCGGCACTCTCGCCGGCAGGCGCGACGGCGGTGCCGAAGGCGGCTCCGGCCACCAGGAAGAGCCAGCCCGCCACGGCCGAGGTCCAAACGCTTGGAATCGAACCGCCTCGGATCATGGTTTTCCCGGCCCGGTTTCTCCTACCGTCAACGACACCGCGCTCCGACCCGGATGGCCGGTCCGCGCCTGTCCGGGGGCGACAAGGGAGACGCTAGAACCAGGCGGGATCGGGATCTGTCAGGCGGCACCGGGAAATCCTGTAGGGCGAATCCCTACACGGAAGGAGCGAGGCTCGGGCGCCCTCAGGGCGCGCTGGATGCGGGCGTCGCGAGCAGGATCAGCGCGCGGCTCAGCGTCCGCCCTGCTCGTCGACCCAACGCATGGCTTCGCGCAGCAGCTCGGTCGAGCTGGCGAGGCCGAGCTTCTCCTTGATCCGCGCGGAGAAGGCTTGCACAGTCTTGGCGCTCAGGTGCAGGGCGTCCGCGATCTGGCGGGTGGCCATTCCCCGGCCCAGGAGCTGGAAGACCTCGAGCTCCCGGTCGCTCAGGCGCGACAGGGGCGACTCGGACCCTGCCGGCGCGCCGGCCACGAGCTTTTCGGCCAGCGCCGAGGCCATGCGGCTGCTCAGATACACCTTGCCCTGCGCCACCTGCCGGATGGCCAGGATGATGTTCTTGGTCACCTCGCGCTTCATGACGTAGCCGCGGGCGCCGGCGCGCAGGACCCGTTCGGCGTAGAGGTCCTCGTCGTGCATCGAGAGCACGAGGACGGCGACCTCGGGATGGAGCTGCTTCAGGTCCTTGATCAGCTCCAGACCCGAACGCCCGTCCAGGGAGAGATCGACGACCGCCACGTCCGGGCGCGCCGCGCCGATCCCGCCGAGAGCGGCCCCTGCGTTCTCCGCTTCGCCACAGACGCTCAGGCCGGGCTGCTGCTGAATCAGGTTGGCCAGCCATTCGCGCACCAGGGGATGATCATCCACCAGGTACACGCGGGTCGACGCTCCGGGGTTCACGACAGCGGCACCTCGCACACCACGGAAGTGCCGCCCGACGGACGGGCGTGGATGCCGAACGATCCCCTCATCATCGAGGCGCGATGCGCCATGATCCGGACTCCCATGCCGTCTCCCCTCGCGGCTGCCGGGAGGCCCCGGCCGTCGTCGTTCACCGTCAGCCTCACCCAGGCCGGTCCCCCTTCGAGGAGGAGATCGATACGTTGCGCCTGGGCGTGCTTGATCGCGTTGGACACCGCCTCCTGCGCGATGCGATAGAGGTGGGTCGCTATGATGGAGTCGGACACCTCCACCGGAGCGCTCAATCGATAGACGCACCGGGTCGGCGAAAGCTGGTTGGTCTTGGCCGCGAGCTCCCGCAATCCCTGCGTCAGCCCGCCGCTTTCGAGTCCGGTGGGATCGAGGCCGCGGGAGAGGTTGCGCGTGAGCTCGATCGCCTCCTCGACCAGGTTGACCAGCCGTTCGGCGTCGCGGGCCTCTTCCAGAGAGCGCGAGGTCAGCTTCTCCTGCAGGACCTGCCCGGCGAGCGCGGTCCCGGTCAGGAGCTGGCCCAGACTGTCGTGAAGGTCACGACCGATCCGCCGCCGCTCGGATTCGGCCACGTCCAGCACCTCGCGTTCCAGCCGTTCCCGCTCGGCGATCTCCTCGGTCAGCGCGCGGGTGCGCAGGCGGACCCGCCCTTCCAGATCGCGCTGCATCGAGCGCAGCCGCACGAGGAGCCAGATGACCACGAGATAGAAGGCAAGCGTGATTCCGGCGTTCCACACCGGCACGAAGGCGTTGGAGTAGACGGCCCCGGCCGCGATGTCGCCGATCAGCCAGGAACCGACGCTCAGGACCGCCACCGCGACGGCGAACAGGCCGCCGGTGGTCCAGGCCGCGAGCGCCACCGCCCCGAGGTAGAAGGAGGAGAAGAGGATCTCGTGGCCGGTCAGGAAGTCGACCCCGCCGACGATGGCAACCAGGAAGAGCGCCAGAACCACGAAGCGCCAGCGTGGCCGATCGGTCCACGGGCGCTTCCACACGCGTCCGGGTCGCGCCGGAGGCGATGGCTCGCTGTCCCTCATCGTCGCCGAGTCTCCCGCCGTCATCCGTGCGGGTGGTCGGGCCGCCCGCGGCTCCACAACTCATGGTACTCCCGCCGGCGCCGGAGACTGCGTCGAAGCTATGCCCCGGGCCGATCCCGAAACCTTCGCCACTCAATGCCCAGCTTCCGCATCCGGGCGCGCAAGGTGTGCGGATTGATCCCGAGGAGGGACGCCGCGCCTCCCGCGCCCTCGATGCGGCCGTTCGTCCGGGTCAGCGCGTCCTCGATGTGGCCGGCCATGGCCTGATCGAGCGTGGGGAAAAGGGCGGAAGCGACCCCGCCGAGGGCGCCGGGCCCGCCGGTGCCGCGGAATCCTTCACTCCCACGATCATTGGGGCCGTCACGCCCGTCGAACCCGTCGCGCCTGTCGTGTCCATCATGGGCGCGCAGGCCGTCGTGTCCGTCGCGCCCGTCGTGTCCTTCATGGGCCTCCGTCCCCAGCCCGGCCGGTCCCAGCGCCTTGGCCAGCTCGAGGCGCGCGCCGTTGCCCAGGATCGCCGCGCGTTCGATGACGGCGGCCAGCTCGCGGATGTTGCCCGGCCAATCGTAGGAAAAGAGCAGATCGAGATCGCCGGCCGACGGAGTCAGGGGCAGCCCGCCCAGGCGCAGCCCGGCCCGGCGCGCGAAGTGCGCCGAGAGCGCGGGAATGTCCTCGCGCCGCTGCCGGAGAGGCGGAAGCCGGATCGGGAAGACGTTGATCCGGTACCAGAGATCCTCGCGGAACCGCCGCTCGCGCACCATGGCGTGGAGATCGCGATGCGTGGCGGCCACCAGGCGGACGTCGACCGATTGCGTGCGCTGGGCTCCGACCCGTTCGAAGGTGCCGTCCTGAAGGATCCGGAGGAGCCGCACCTGCGCGGCCAGGGGCAGCTCGCCGATCTCGTCGAGGAAGAGGGTTCCGCCGTCGACCCGCTCGAACCATCCCTTGCGGGATTGCACGGCTCCGGTGAAGCTGCCCCGTTCGTGGCCGAACAGCTCAGAGTCGATCAGCTCCGGGGGAATCGCGCCGCAGTTCACCCGGAGGATCGGCCCGGTGACGCGGCGCGACCGGGCGTGGATGGCGCGGGCGACGACCTCCTTGCCTGAACCGGTCTCCCCCAGGATCAGGACCGGCGTGTCGGTGTGCGCAACCAATTCGACGCGCTCCATGACTCCCTTGAGCCCGGTTTCCGCGCCGACGATCGACTCGGCGATGTCCTGCGGCAGGCTCAAGGAGCGTTCATCGGCCAGGGCGGCTTCCTGCAGGCGACTCATCTGATGGCGGAGCCGATCGCGGTCGAGGGCCGCGGAAACCGGGGCCAGGAGCTTCTGGATCTGCATCGCGTGGTCGGGAGCGAAGGCGCAACCCGGGCGCGCGAGGAACGCCAGAACGCCGAGGGGACCCTCCGGCCCCCGCAGCGGTCCGAGGGCGTAGGCGCCCGTGAATCCGTCCGGCGTGGCCAGGCCGATCAGCGTGTCGCGCGGCTCGGTTCCCCGCCGCGTTTCGATCGCCACCTGTCCCGCCCGGCACCAGGCGAGGAACCGCTCGCGGAACGATTCGGGAATCACGTGACGGCCAGGCCTGGGCAATTCCAGGTCTTCCGCGCTGCTCGCGGCCGCCGTTTCGAGGCGGGTCCATTCCGGGTCCAGCCTCTGCACGCAGACCAGCGTGACCGGCACCCGGCGCGCGACCAGCTGGGTCAGGCGATCGATGAACTCCGGGAGGTCCTTCTGAAGGCAGGCCTCACGCCAGATCTCCAGTTCCAGGGCGACCACCTCCATCCGTCTTCCCGTGCTATCACACGGGAATCGACCAGGGCCAGCATATATCACGGTATCGGGTGCGGGATCGTGCTTCCCCGGCGCGTTTTCCTGCGCCCGAACCCCTGTTTTCCGTTGGAGATGCGAGCGGCGTGCCGAAATGCCGCTTTTTCTGGCATCGGCGTTGCTTCGCCGGAGACAGAAGGAGGACCAACATGATTGACACCATCACCGTCTTCGGCGGACACGGTAAGCGGGGCCTGCCGGACCTCGTAGAAAGGACCGACCTGCACATGGGGGACGTCGTCACCATCGTCGGACCGACCGGTTCCGGCAAGACGACCTTCATCAATGACATCGAGCTTTTCGCGGACGGCAACACCCAGACCGGCCGCCGCGTGCTGTTCGACGGCCAGCCTGCTCCCGCCGACTGCCGCGAGGATCCGTCCCTCAATCCGATCGCCCTGATCACCCAGCACACGACCTTCCTCTCGGACATGCCGGTGGGATCATTCCTGCGCACCCATGCCCGCATCCGCCGCACCGGCGACGCGGAGCGGGCGCTCGAGGAATCGCTCTGGTTCTCCAACCAACTGACCGGCGAGCCGATCCAGCCCGAGGTGCGGATGACCGAGCTTTCCGGCGGCCAGACCCGCGCGCTCCTCATCGCCGACGCCGCGGTCATCTGCAGCACGCCGATCGTCCTTCTGGACGAGGTGGAGAACGCCGGCATCCATCGCACGCGCGCGATCGAGCTTCTGCGCCGCTACCGGAAGATCTTCATCTTCGTCACGCACGATCCCCGGATCGCCCTTCTCTCCGACTACCGGATCGTCATGGCGGAGGGCCGCATGACCGACCTCTTGACGACCAACGACGAGGAGCGCGCGTTTTCGGTTCGGGTGAGCCGGCTGGACGACGCCCTCTGCCATCTTCGCGACCGCCTGCGCCAGGGCTATCGCCTGACCGGCGCCGAGCTGGAGGGACTCGCGTGAAACTCACCATCTGCGCCGGGCCGGCCACGACCGGCAAGACCACGGTCATCCGCCACTGCATCCGGAAGCTCCTGGCCGGAGGGCACCGGCCCGCCTACCTCAAGATCGACGTCCAGTTCGCGGAAGAGGATGAAGAGCTGGCGCAGGAGTTCTCCATTCCCACGCGCAAGGTCTATTCGGGCGAGCTGTGCCCCGACCATTGCAGCGTGATGGTCCTGGGAGACGCCTTGCGCTGGGCCGAGATCCAGGGGGCCACGATCCTCCTGGTGGAGACGGCGGGGCTCTGCCTGCGCTGCGCGCCCTACGCCGACAAGGGTCTCGGCCTGATCGTGATCGAGGCGACCTCGGGCACGAACCTGCCGCGCAAGATCGGGCCGATGCTCTCCCTCGCGGACCTGGCGGTCGTGACCAAGATCGACCGGGTCTCGCAGGCGGAACGGGAGGTCTTCCGCGCGCGCATCAACGAGGCCGCGCCGCGGGTGCGCGTGCGGGAGGTGGACGCCCTGCGCGGCATCGGCATCGATCCGATCGTGGATGCGATGCTGGCGGCCGAGGAAGCGTCCGACCGGATGGAGCTTCGGGGCAATCCTCCGGTCGGCACCTGCACGATCTGCGTCGGAAAGAAGGAGATCGGCTGGCAGGCGCATTTCGGCGTGGTCCGCCCGCTGGAACGGCAGACCTTCTATCGGGGCGAGTGACGATGGATCGCGCGAACACCCATGCGGACCGGGACGCCGCGACCGGTCGCACCGATCACCGCGGGTCCGAGGACATCCATTTCAAGAACCGCGCGCCTGGAGAGATCCACCGCGAGCATGGCACATCCGGAGACATCCATCGCGAGCGCGGCGGCTCCGGGCCTGCCCATCTCGACCACCGGGCATCCGGGGCCGAACCTCCCGATTCCGGCGCCTCCCGGAATATCTACGTCGATCACGCCGCCACAACGCCGCTCGACCCCCGGGTGCGGGAGGCGATGCTCCCCTATCTGGGCGAGAGGTTCGGCAACCCGTCCAGTCTGCACCAGCCGGGCCGGCGCGCCCGCGAGGCGGTGGAGAAGGCGCGACAGCAGGTGGCGGACCTGTTCAACGCGACACCGGAGGAAGTCACCTTTACCGCGAGCGGCACGGAGGCGGACAACCTGGCCCTGCGCGGCCTGCTGAGCCGCGCCGCGGATCCGGCTTGCGGCCGACTCATCACCAGCGCGATCGAGCATCCCGCGGTGCTGGAAACGGCCCGAGCCCTGGCGGAGGAGGGGGTTCCGATCAGCCTCTTGCCGGTCGACGGCGAGGGCGTCGTCCGGCCGGAAGAGCTTGCCCGGCGGATCGTGGCCGGCACGCGCCTCGTCTCGGTGATGGCCGCCAACAACGTGACGGGAGTGCTGCAACCGATCCGCGAGCTGGCGGCAGTGGCGCACGCGCACGGCGCGTACTTTCACACCGACGCCGTGCAGGCGGCGGGCAAGGTCCCGATCGACCTTCGTTCCCTCGGCCTCGATCTGATCTCCGCCTCCGCCCACAAGCTGCATGGTCCGCAGGGAGTGGGAGCGCTGGTCGTGGCCAAGGGAGTCCCGCTGGCGCCGCTGATCCGCGGAGGAGGCCAGGAGCGTGGGCTCCGATCGGCGACGGAGAACGTGGCCGGCCTGGTCGGCTTCGGGCGCGCGGCCGAGATTGCGCGCGCGGAGATGACGGCGGAAGCGGTGCACCTGGTCTCCCTGCGGAAGCAACTGCTGGAGCGGCTGGCGCAGCGCATCCCGCACGCCGTCCTTCTCGGAAACCGTTTCCGGCGCCTCCCGGGTCATGTCTGCCTGCGCCTCCTCGGGCAGGAAGGCGATGCGATCAAGCTGCTCCTGGCTCTCGACGAGCGCGGGATCGCGGTGTCATCCGGAAGCGCGTGCAGCGCGCACCACGCCGGAGAGTCTTCGTACGTCCTTCAGGCCATGGGTCTCGATCCGATCGCGGCGCGGGGCTCGCTTCGGATCACGCTCGGCCGGTTCAACACCAGAGAAGAGATCGAACGCCTCGTCCAGGGTCTGGAAGAGGTCGTCCGCGATCTTCGGCCCATCACGACGCGCGGCGCCGCCGGCCCGGCCGGCGCCTCCGCGGCATCCGAGAATTCAGTCCCCTCAAGAGGAGCAGTTCATGGCGAGCAGCGATGACTCCAATCCGATCCAAGGCGCCTATCCCGATCTGCCCGGACTTGATTGCGGGCTCTGCGGCCTTCCCACCTGCGCCGATCTCCTGTCGTGCCTCAGGGACCGCCCGGATCTGCTGCAAAGGTGCATCCATCTCGATCCCGCCCGGATGAATGCTGCGGCGCCTGAGATCGGGACGGGCGCTGCGGGATCCTGGGTATCCACGCCCGCGCGATCCGCGGCCGGCGCCGGTGTGCAGGGGGTAGCCGCGGGCGCCGGCGTTTCAGGCACCGCAAACGCTGCAGCGCTGGGGGCCGGTGCCCCGGCGAGGCCCGCCGCGGTCAGCGAGGGCGCGGTTTCTTCCGGCCCGGCCGCCGGGCGATCCCTCACGATGCCGAAACCGCGGACCCTGGTGAGTCCGGAAGGGTCCGGGCCCTGTGCCGGCTGCGGAATGGGACCGGTGCCGGAAAGGACATGGGTGGACAGCCTGGGCCGGGAATTCGACTTCATCCTGAATCACTTTCCCGAGGAGCCCGGACCGCGCGAGGTCATCCTGCCTCACAATCCGATGCTCACGCGTGAGATGGAGATCCGGCCGGGGGACGTGATGATCGGGCGTCCGCTCGGGATGAGCTGCGGGTGCCCGATCACGCATTGCGGGGTCGTCATGGAGGTGGACCGGAAAACCGGAGTGATCGTCTGGTGCGTGACCGGTCCGCTCCGTCCCCGCCAGGAAGGGTACAAGGACATCGGCTACTACATCGCCGAAGCGTACGAAGGGCTGGTGCGGGCCAGCCGACTCGAGATCCGGATCGGTCTCCGGTACTTCTTCCAGCCGGAGATGTGCATGCTGCAGTGGCGGCATAGCGGGTTGGTGAACTACGTGAACCGGTTGGATGACGGGCTCCAGGTCCGGGTCGAGGGCCTCTGGATCGGCTAGGCTGTGGCGCGGATTATGTTGGGAAACAGGACCAAACGACCGACCCGGAACCCCGGACCGACGCGGGCGGGGTTGGAGTCATCGCCAACTGCGCGAAGTTGAGGATCTGGTCAACCTACAGTCGAAGTGCCACTGCATTGCCGGCCGAACGGCGGTCTGCCTGAAACGACCTGCGTGCCCCCAGGGAGTTTCACACGCAGCGGCGGCGGGCGGCACCTGCCGGCCGCTCAGAACGCGAAGACCGCTCGATTCTCCGTCTGCTCGGCTCGCAACGCGGGCGTCTTGATGCGCCGCCAGTAGTAGCGCCACCAGCAGCCGGGCAGCTCGCTCCTCCGAGGGAAGAGCCGGCGGGCAAAGACATCTTTCCAGCCGAGACGCCGGGACAGAACTCCGGCCCGCATCGCCGCGGTCAGGCCGGGTTTCCTCTCCCGCTGCCACTTGATCGCATTCCGCCAGACCAGGAGGATGGCGGCCCGCTCTACTCCTCCCTGCCGCCGCTTGTCGAAGGCGATGGTCTCCCGGCGGTGGCCGG
Organism: Candidatus Eiseniibacteriota bacterium; assembly: GCA_963833505.1. Taxonomy (GTDB): domain Bacteria; phylum Eisenbacteria; class RBG-16-71-46; order CAIMUX01; family CAIMUX01; genus CAWHYG01. The sequence goes on from CAWHYG010000007.1 coordinate 1,230,228, forward strand.
CCTGGCAGTGGCGAAGAAGCAGATCCGCGAGATTCACGGGAAAGAGCGCGTTGGCCCGAGTGCGCGGCGCGGTCGAAGGAGTCCGCAGGTGCCGGATCGGAGGAGTCCCGGGCCTCTGGCGCAACCGGCGGATGGCCCGCGGATAGGCCGGATGCTCGTCGCTGTGCAGCTCGATGGCCGTGGTTGCGTCCGGCGCCAGCCGGAGCACGGTCTGGATCAGCTCGCGGACTCCGTTCTCCACCGCCTTGGGATCGGGCCGGCCCAGGGTAGCCTCGAGCTCATTGCGGCGCTCCTTCTGCGGGGCCGTCATGGTGCCCTTGCGTCGCAGGGGGCTGTCGGTGAAGTGATAGAGGAACCAGCTGTCGAGGCCGGCCGCGAGGTTGAGGTGATAGGGGGAGAACTGGGAATGCTCGAAGGTCTCGAACCCGTCGAAGGCGATGGGCTCGTTCAGGCGATGGGTGGCGAGCATTTGGCGATGGAAGAGGAGACAGAGTCGACCGGCTCGGGAGAGGTGCCGGGCGACGGTGGAGTGGGAGACGTCGAGGGAGCGGGCGATCTGGCGGACACCGCTTCCGGCGACGGAGAGTCTGGCGATGAGGGCGAAGAGGTCCCAGCGATGGAGCCAGTAGGTGGCGGCGAAGGTACGGGCGGTGAAGGTGCGACGGCAAGCCTGGCACTGGAAGCGGGGGATGGGCCGAGGCCAGGCGGGAGATTGGTAGAACCCCCAGAGGAAGTACCTCCATTCGGAGTGAGGCAGATAGAAGCGGCAGTGTCGATTGGGGCAGTGGGGCGGGCGGAAGCGACCGGCCGGCATGCGGATGACGGGGCCGACACCCCGGGAGCGCGGACGCCGGGGCTTCGGGGCGTTCTCCGTTCCGAGCGGAGAGCCGGATCCTGAGGCCGGGTTCTTGGACCGTCGAATGGCTGACACGAGTGCCAAGCAGTGCCACTCCTGTGCCATTCTGCAGACCAGCCAGCGATCTGCAATCGCATGGCAGGATCTCAAGTCGTACGAAGAGGTTAGGCTCCCCGATCCTACACAAGTCGTGCCACAATCAAATCGATGAACGAAGCCGGCCTGGGCGCAACCGTCCTCCAGGGGAAGAACGCTCACTTTCTGCTCTGGGCCCCGCGCCACGACAAGGTGGAGTTGCGGCTTCTGACCCCTCCGGAAAGACGGGTCCCGATGGTCCCGCTCGAGAACGGGTACCACGCGGTCAAAGTCGAGAACGTGCCCGCCGGCTCGTTGTACCTATACAGGCTCGGCGAAGATCTGGAGCGACCCGACCCGGCGTCGCGCCATCAGCCGCTCGGCGTCCATCAAGCATCAGCGGTGATCGATCCGGCGTTCCCCTGGACGGACGCCGGCTGGACCGGCCTGCCCCAGGCCGATCTGGTCTTCTATGAGCTGCACGTGGGAACGTTCAGCGCGGAAGGAACCTTCGATGCGATCATCCCGCATCTGGCGGAGTTGAAGGACCTGGGCATCACCGCGGTCGAGCTGATGCCGGTCGCGCAGTTCCCAGGCAGCCGCAACTGGGGATACGACGGCGTCTACCCGTTCGCCACCCAGAATTCCTACGGCGGGCTGGACGGATTGCGCCGGCTCGTCGACGCCTGCCATGGCCAGGGCCTGGCCGTGGCCATGGACGTCGTGTACAACCACCCGGGGCCGGAGGGGAACTACCTCCGGGATTTCGGCCCCTACTTCACCGACCGCTACCGGACGCCCTGGGGGGAGGCGGTCAACTTCGACGGGCCCGGCAGCGATGAGGTGCGGCGCTTCTTCATCGAGAACGCGCTCTTCTGGGTGGAAGACTGCCACGTGGACGTGCTCCGCCTCGACGCGATCCACGCCATCTTCGATCGCTCCGCCCGTCCGTTTCTACAGGAGCTGGCCGCAGCAGTGCACCGACGGTCCCGGGCGCTTGGCCGTCACGCGCAAGTGATCGCCGAATCGGACCTGAACGACTCGCGCTTCGTACGGCCGGAGTCGAGGGGCGGGCTCGGGCTCGACGGCCAATGGTGCGACGACTTTCACCACGCCTTGCACACGTTGCTGCTGCCCGAGCGCACCGGATACTACGCCGACTTCGGCCGCGCCGGCGATCTGGCCAGGGCCTGGCGCCGGGGCTACGTCTACTCCGGCCAATGCTCCGCCTACCGCGGGCGAAGGCACGGCAACTCCACTCGCGGCCTCAGAGCCGAACAGATGGTCGTCTTCACTCAGAACCACGACCAGGTGGGAAACCGGCCGCTGGGTGAAAGAACCGCGCAGCTTCTCCCCCCCGGCGATCTGAAGCTGGCCGCGGTCGCCGTGGCCTTGTCCCCTTTTCTGCCCCTCCTCTTCATGGGCGAGGAGTACGGCGAGACCGCGCCCTTCCAGTACTTCATCAGCCATGGGGATCCGGACCTGATCGAAACCGTGCGCCGGGGGCGACGGGAGGAGTTCGCCGCTTTCGTCGGGCAGACCGAGCCGCCGGATCCGCAGGCCGAAGAGACTTTTCTTCGCTGCCGGCTCAACCACGCTCTCAAGGACCTCCCGGCTCATCAGGAAATCCTGCGCCATTACCGTCAGTTGCTCCGCATTCGAAAGGACCGTCCGACCCTGTTCCACCAGACTGGGGAATCGGTCCAGACGCACTCGTGGGACGATGAGAAAGCCCTCTACGCGGGATACTCGTCGGCGGATGACGGTCTCTTCCTTCTCCTTGGATTCAACCTCTCGGCCTGCACGGTGCGCGCCCCCATCCCGGGCGGAATCTGGCATCGGCTCGCTTCATCCGAACCGACGCAACCGGCGGTTCTCCGTTCGCCCGGCGAGATGTCGATAGAGCTGGGCTCGCGCAGCTATCTGGTCTACGGACGGCGTCCGGGCGCCTGAACCTCGCCGGGGCTGCCTTCCAGGATGAAAACATGAAAAAGTCGGACGCGGGCCAGGGCCCGTCGGCACCGGACCTCATCTCGAGAATAATCGCGGAACTCGGAGACCGGCGCGGGAAAACAGCAGAACGCGCAAGCTCATCAAGGAAGCAGACCCGGACGTCGTCGAGGAGTGCTACTCCTCCGGTTCCACTTCCCGGATTTCCGTGCGTTCGAACAGCCGCCCCAGGATCTCCGTTCCGACGAGCCCTTCGGCCAACAGGACGGCCGCGGCCAGAACCGCCGGCAGGAACACGAAGATGTGCCGGGTCAGCAGATAGATGACGAGCCCGAGCGCGCCGCCGGTCAAAGCCGCCGGCAGAACGGCCAGGACCAGCGCCAACAGCATGCCGGCCATCATCAACATCCGTTGCCCCATCACGTCGACCCCTCGCGAGCGCGACCGCCCGATCGCGACCCAGGAGGGAAAGAGCACGGCGATTCCGTTCTGGACGAGAAGCTGCGCCAGCAAGAGCCCAGGAGTCGCCAGCATCAGGGCCACGGTGTAGGAAGCCCGCGCCATCGGCGGCAGCTCGCGCAGGAACGACACGCGCGACGACAGGGCCGCCGCCACCAGGAGAAGCACCCAGACCAGGACGGAAAGCACGACGGCCGGCCCGGCTATCTCGCCCCGGACGAGAGCCGCGCCGCGCAACGGCCAGCTCTTGAGCGTGGCGAGCTGCGTCAGATCCTGCCGGAGGTCGTTCCGCAACATCTGCGGTCCCAGGACCAGCGTCCCGGCGGCGACGAAAAGGCAGAAAGGAGCCACGATCGACAGGATGCCGCCCCCGGCGTGGGTGCGGGTCGCCACCACCGTGACAACGAGAAGGAGCACCAGGACGCGGATGAGCCCCCGCACCGAGAAGAAGCGGCCGAGAGGGATCAGGTTCTTCCAGACGATGGCCGTTTCGGGACGGCCTTCCGGCGAAAGCGGGAACGGAGTCGATAGGACCTTGCCCCGCAGCACCGCCGTTCGTCCCGCCTCGCGACGCCGGGCGATCTTCTCCGCCCGATCGGCCGAAGCCTCCTCGAAGGCCGCATCCGTGCGCATCACCCAGAGGTAGTTCAGCGCCAGGATCGCCAGCACCGCCGGGAGCCCGCGCGCGAAGGCGCCGGGCGACGGAGACAGGGGCAGCCGCGCCAGGGCCCGGAAAGGCCAGAGGATGACGCCGGCGGCGCCGGTCGTGCCCAGCCTCTCCAACTCCTTCAAGACGTCGCGAAATCCGAGAGACGCCAGTGCGCCGGCGTGAACGGCCACGGTGGCCGCCAGCACGACCACGGCTCCCGATACGACCGCGACCGGAAGCCACTGCCGGGCCAATCCGGCCGCGCCGTGCTTCGCCAGCGATTCACGGCTGAGCGACACGCCGGTCAGGTGCAGGTTGAGGATGGCCATGATCAACAGGATTCCCAAGAGGAACATCCATCCGTTGGCCAGGCTCCCGGGACGCAGGAAGACCGTCATGAGCGCGCTGCCCAGGAATGCGCCCAGGATCGAGCGCAGGACCTTGTACCGGACGAGCTGGGTCCGCTTGATCGGCGCGGGAAAGAGGAACTGCACCTCCGCGCGCGTGAACGCCAGAGCGGGACGGCTCTCGGTCGGCCAGACCCAAATGATCGCCGCGAACAGGAAGAGCAGGACGGCGGCGGCCAGCTCGACCGGCTCCCGCACGCGGCTCAAGAGAGCGAGGAGCCCGACCCGGGGCGCCCGTCGCCGGAAGAAGACCAGGTAGAGGTAGCCGAGGCCGATGATGAGGCCGATTCCGTAGCGGGGATTCCGCAGCCGCCCGAGGCGGACGCGGATCCGGTTCCGCCACGTGCAAAAGGTCAGATAGGCCAGCGCGCGGTTCATCCGGATTCGGAGGCGGAGCCCGGAGCCGTGACCTGCAGGAAGATCTGCTCGAGGTTCGATCCCGCGGCCGTGCGCGAGTGCGCCGACAGCTCCGCCAGGGTTCCGTCGGCGATCTTGACCCCGTGGTCGATGATGACGATGCGCGTGCAGATCTCCTCGACCAGATGGAGCAGATGTGACGAGACGATGAGGGCGCCGCCGTTCTTTCCCCGGGCGATGATCGTCTCCTTCATGTGCCGGATCCCGAGCGGATCGAGCCCGGTCAGCGGCTCGTCGAAGAGCAGCGCCTGCGGCTCGTGCAGGAGGCCGCAGGCGATGGCCACCTTCTGCTTCATCCCACGGGAGAGCTCGGAAGGAAGCGCGTTCTCCTTGCCGGTGAGCTGCAGCTCGTCCAGGAGCAGGCGCGCCCGCCGCTCGACGTCGCTGACCTGATAGATGCGCCCGGTCAGGCGGAGGTGCTCAAGTACCGTCAGGTACTCGAAGAGCTGGGGCTCGTCCGCCATGAAGGCGAGACGGCGCTTCGCCTCCACCGCGTCGCGGACGATATCGTGGCCGTCGATGTTGATGGCGCCGGCGCTGGGCGCCTGGATTCCGGCGATGCAGCGGAGAGTCGAGGTCTTGCCGGCGCCGTTCGGGCCGATCAGTCCGACGATCTCTCCCCGGCCGACGTCGAAAGAGAAGGAATCGACCGCCTTGAAGGCGCCGTAGGTCTTGGTGAGCTCCTGGATCCGGATCATCGCATCTCCCGCGGGCCCGCCGCGCGCCCGGTTCTGGCGCGCCGTCGTCCCGGTTCTGGATCGCCAGGTCCCGGTTCTGGATCGCCAGCGCGATTGTGGAGGGTGAGCCGGCGAGGGTCAAGGCGGCGTGGCGGCGCTGCGAAAGCGCCGGTCATCCCCGGGACCGCCGGCCAGGGCTGCCCCGGCGAACCCGGAACCCTGAACCGACGCGATCGAGGAGTCGTACCGAACCGGGCATCGTCTCCCGTGATGACAGGCCACATCGAAACGAGGAGGAATCAAGACAGCAACCGCTACGAAGCGACGAGGAATCAAGACTGCGACCGTATCGAAGCACAACTCGGGCCGCGCAATCGCATCGGCGGACGGCTTGTGAATGAACAGTGCAATCGCCCCATTCCTACAAATCCGCCGATGGGTTTGTAGAACCGGAGTTCGGCCGGAAGTACCGGCCTTGACCGGTCTCGGGCGCGGCGACGGCGAAGGTCTCCGCCGATTGCGCCCGATCTGGAAGCACGGCGACAAGAGCATGGCGGATCATGCCCTCTCCCCCGTTTCTTTCCTATCCCGAGCCCGAGCGGACACAGCGGTCGGGCGACCCAGGATTCGACCGTCTGGTATGGCACTTGCTTGCAAAGGAAACAAAGTGAAAATGGGCGGGGCGACAACCGGAAGGAGCAGTGCCATGCGAACAGGAGACCGATCGCATCGACACGCCGGGCCGGGCCGGCGAGCGTCGCTGCGGGCGCTGGCGGCGTTCTTGATCTTGTCGGGGGCGGCAATTCCGGGCCGCGCCCTTTTCCCCCGCGCGGCGGCGGCCGAGCCGCCGCCGGATCCGGAAATCCAGTCACTCGACAGCCAGAATCGCGTCTTTGAACGGGTCGCGCAGTCCGTCACGCCGGCCATCGTGAGCGTGCAGACGACGCACGTGGTCCACCTCGAGGATTGTCCGGCCATGAAGGATTCGGAACTGCACCGGTTCTTCGGGGACGTGTTCGGCCAGACCCAGGTGCCGGCCGAGCAGAAGGAAGAGGCGCTGGGAAGCGGCGTCATCGTGTCGCCGTCGGGATACATCGTGACCAACAACCACCTCCTGGCGCAGGCCACCGACATCGAGGTGCAGCTTGCCGACGGGCGGATCTTCAAGGGAAGGATCGTGGGCACCGACGCGCAGACGGACGTCGCCGTCCTGCAGATCGACGCCCAGAACCTGCCCACGATCACCTGGGGGCAGTCGTCCGCCCTCAAGGTCGGCAACACGGTGCTGGCCTTCGGCAACCCCTTCGGGCTGAACTTCACGGTCACCCGCGGAATGGTGAGCGCGGTGGGGCGCTCCGGGTTGGGCATCGAGAACATGGAAGACTTCATCCAGACCGACGCCGCCATCAACCCGGGCAATTCCGGCGGCGCCCTGGTGGACGTGCACGGCGCGGTGATCGGAATCAACACCGCCATCGTCGGCCTCGGCGTGCAAGCGGGCGGCGGCGGCTTCAACGGAGTCGGTCTGGCGATTCCTTCGGACATCGTGCGGCGCTCGGCCGAAAGCCTCATCAGCACCGGGAAGGTCAAGCGCGGCTATCTCGGAGCGACCTTGAGCAGCCTGACCCCAAGGCTGGCGCGCCAGTTCCATGTCCCCGACGTCGCCGGTGCCCTCGTGCAGGACCTCGACCTCGGCTCGCCGGCGGAACGGGCGGGCGTGAAGGTCGGCGACGTCATCCGGAGCTTGAATGCGCGCCCGGTGGACTCGGAGGGCCAGATCACATCTCAGATCAGCACACTCGACCCCGGCACGCGGATCACGCTCGGCGTCTTGCGCGAAGGCCGGCCTCTCAGCCTCTCCGTTGCGCTGGCCGAGCTACCGTCGGATCAGGCCGAATCGCCGCCTGCGCCCTCCAAGGAGCCCGATCAGGCGACCTTGAGCGGCCTCACCGTCCAGGACCCGTCCAATGAGGCCCGCGCTCAGCTCGGCCTGGCGAAGGAGATCGCCGGCGTGGTGATCACCGCGATCGACCCGGCGAGCCCGGCCGCGGCCGACGGGTTGCAGCCCGGCGACGTGATCCTGGAGATCGATCATCACCCGATCCGGAACGTCGACGACTTCGCCCGGCTTGGAGCCAGGACTTCGGACGTGCTGCTCAGGATCGACCGGCGCGGCGACGGCGCCTTCATCGTCATCTCGGCGGACGACGGCGCCGGAGACTGAGCGCACGCGGAGTGTCCCGGCGACGGCGCGCCTTCTTAGTCATCTTGGCGGACGACGGCGCCGGAAACTGAACGTAAGAGCGGAAGGGCGCGGCGCGGCTACCGACGTTCCGCCCTGCGCAGAAAGTCGTCGACTTCGGCCACGCTCCCCGGAATTCCCCCGCGGCCGCCGAGCGCGCGGCAGCCCATCGCGGCAAGCGCGTTGGCGAAGTCGAGCGCCGCGCGAAGATCCATACCGCGCAGCGTGGCCACGATGAATCCGGCGTGGAAGAGATCTCCCGCTCCGGTGGTGTCGCGAACCTCGACCCGGAAAGCGGGGCGCCGCTCCAGGCGCCCGTCGATGCGCGCGAGGCAGCCGTTGTCCCCCAGGGTCATCACAATGAGCGCCCCTCCGGTCCGGCGTTCCAGCTCGCGGAGCGCCTCTTCGCCCGGAGGATGTCCGGTGACGAGCGCAGCGTAGTGCGCGGGCGAGATCAGGACGTCGAGGGTCGGAAGCAGTTCGTCCATGCCGGGGCGGATGTCCTCGAGATCGGCGACGACCGGCATCCCGGCCTCCCGCGCCAGGCGCGCGGCCACCGCGGCCGACCTGGGATCCTGGCCGTCCGTGAAGAGGATGCGCCCGGAGCGGACGAGCTCCGGGTCGATCTCGTCCGGGCGGAGAGGCATTCCTTCGCTGCGGCCCCAGACGATCGTCCTTCGACCGGAATCCTTCTCGACGAAGATGAAGGCCCGCTGGGTCAGCCCGCCGGGCCGGATCCGGACTCCGTCGGTGTCGACCCGCTCCCTTTGCAGATCGTCCAGGCAGGCCTGCCCTTCCGCGTCGTCGCCGACTCCGCCCAGGTACCGGCACCGATATCCCAATCGGGAGAGGGCGACGAGCGGCGTGGCGGTGCGGCCGCCGGGCTGCAAGGCGTACGAGAGGAACTTGACCTTGGCATCAGGCTCGGGGAATTCGGGCACGGTGATCAGGTGATCGGTGGCGTTGCCGCCCAGGCCGATCACGTCGAAAGGGCGGCCGGCGGTCAGACGAAACGGATGATGGATGGTCATGGCGACAGACTGCCACCGAGGCTCCGCCTCGCGGACATCGAGGCCGGAATCCGGCGGCCACGTTCCCGGTGGTCCGTCAACCCGAGGCTCGAAAGCGCCAGGCAGAAGACTCCAGCGGCGGATAGAAGGCCCATCGACGAGACAGGCCCCGACACCGCCCATCCGATCCACCTCGCGCTGATGGTCGGCCACGGGATCCAGCCGGCGGCGATGACCGCACCGGCGAGCGCGCCGCGGACCCTGGAGCGGAGCCCCTCCGCGAGGAGCCATCCCCAGAACGGCATGAGATAGAGCTGATAGCTGTTCCAGACCACCGGGCTGAAGATCAGGAACCACGAGGTCAGGGCCGCGGCGGCGGCAAAGACCGGGACCGGAAGCGACCAGTCCGAGTGAGGGCGCTGGAAGAGGCGCAGGGTCACCCAGGCGAGCAGCAACACCTGGAGGCCCGCCAGGGCGATCGCAAGAGCGGGAGGCATCGAGGTCGTCCCGATCCAACGCGGAATGACGGACCAGATGGACTGGTTGAAAGGATCCACGAAGGTGCGGGGCAAGGTCGGCAGGATCTCCCTCAGGTAGGCCAGGAACGGCGCCCCTCCCGCCGCCGCCAGCGAAGCTGTCAGCAGCGCGATTCCGATCCCGGCCGACCAGGCCAGCATCCGCCATCGCCGCGCCGCCAGCGCCAGCAGCAGAAATACGATCGACGCATACTTGGCGACCGTCCCAACCACGAGCGCCGCGGCGCCCCGGATGGATTGGCGAGCCAGAATCTGGCAAGCAAGGAGCCCGACGAGCAGCCCCTCGAGCGCCGAGACATTGCCCAGACGAACGGCGGCCAATGTGCGGGGGCAGACGGCGATGCCGAGTGACAAGGCTCCTTCCCAAACCGAGCGGCGGCCGAGCGCCAGCGACAGAATGCGAGCCGAACACAGCGCGACGCCCCACGCCGCCAATCCCATCAGGAGCATCCAGAGCCGCATCGCCGCCCGGTAGGGCAGCAGGGCCATCGGCGCAAGCATGACCGCCACAGGCGGCGCCTGAATGAAGCGCGGCGCGTTCTGGACTCCGATCGCCGTGGCGAGCGCGGCGTAGGCGGGCTTCATCTCGGAGTCGCCGGCAAGGCCCGGGTTGTGCCGGCTGCCCTCCGAAGGCACCGGATAGAGGGCCTCCCATTTCCCGGCCCGGGCGATGGCCGCCCCCATGTAGAACTGCGCGAAGTCATTCGCGGGAAACGGCCAGAGACCGTTCAGTTGCGAGGCGATGAGGAGCCAGATGAGCGCGGCGGCCCCGCAAGTCCGGTTGATCAGGCGCGTACGGTTCGGTGGCATGTCCGCCAGAAAGTGTACCAGCGGCGCGGCGGAAAGGCAACCGGCGGCCGGGCCGAACCGCCTCGAACGGGAAGCGCCGCGGACTGGCGCGACCGCCCCGATCGGGCGTGCGCCTCACCCTTCGAACATCACGTACTCGAGGCGCCAGGTCAGGTCCGCGGGGTCGAAACAGAGCTGGTAGACGTCGCCGCTCTCGGTCGTGACGGAGAAAAAGCAGAGGCGGACCTTGCCCCGCGTGTCCTGCCAGCGCGTGTTGACCGATCGCACCGATACCCGCCGGACCCCGCGGCGGATCAGCACCGGCGAGATGACGCCGCCCTGGAAATCGGCCCGGACCTTGACGGGCTCATCGAGTCGTTCCCATCGCATCGGGACTCCGCGGATCGCGGCCGGCCGCGCGCCTCAGAATCGCCGCACGATGCCGACGACCCGGCCGCCGAGGCGGAATTGCGGATCGTCTCCCGGCCGGAGGCGGATCGGCTTGAACTTCGGATTCGCCGGGCGCAGCTCGATCGCCGGCCCCGTCCGGTGGAAGCGTTTGACCGTCGCTTCCTGCTCTTCGCCCAGATAGGCGACGACGAGATCGCCGCTCGCCGCTGTCTCCGACGGCTGGACGATGGCGAAGTCGCCGTCCATGATCCCTTCTCCGATCATGCTCTCGCCGACGACACGAACCGCGAACGTGCCGGTCGCGCCCAGGGAATCCCAGCCCAGGTGGTCTTCGACGTGCTCGATCGCCGAAATCGGGCGGCCGGCGGCGACCTGACCGACGATGGGAATTCCGCGGTCGCGGCGCACGCCCGGCGCGGGCATGAGCTTGCGCCCTTCCTTGATCAGGAGCCCCTTGCCCACCAGCGCATCCAGGTGCTGCGCGACGGTGGCGACGGATCTGAGCCGGAGCGCACGGCCGATCTCCCGAAACGACGGAAATCTCCCGCGCGTCGCGATGGATTCGACGATGTAGTTGAGGACCACCTCCTGCTTGTCGGTCAATCCGTGCATCGCCTCGTTCTCCTGCTCTCCAACTCCGTTTGGAAGTCGTGGAGGCATCCAGGTGGAGCGGGTTCCGCAAGGGGGAGCGGAACCGCAAGCTCCACCTGGATTCGTGACCTCCCGGTTTCGTCACCTCTTCCAGGGGGAAGAGGGGTTTGCCGGCCGTCACCCGGTCGGAGCGCCCCAGGGGGGAAATCCTGGGTTCGAGGCGCCTGACTTCGTGTGACCGACATGCCTGAATCTACCGAACGACGGTTCGGTTGTCAACCGATTTTTTGTTCGGTCTTCGAGGAGCCCGATCGGCGCTTCTCCGGGGCCGCAATCGCGCTCCGGCGGCGGCGGGCGGAGTTGGATCGGCCCGGCGGCCCCATCCCGAGAGCCGCATCCGCGGCTTCCTGTCCGAGTAAAGGCGGCCCTACGGCCGGGCCGCCGGCAGCGTCCGTCCCGCGCGTTCCGCGTGGTAGGAGCTTCGCACCAGCGGCCCGCTCTCGACATGCCGGAAGCCGAGCGCCTCACCCTTGATGCGGAGCCGCTCGAACTCGTTCGGGTGCACGAAACGCTGGACCGGAAGGTGATTCCGCGTCGGCTGAAGGTACTGGCCGAAGGTCACGATGTCGCAATCGATTGCGCGCAGATCCTCCATGACCGCGACAACCTCGTCTTCGGTTTCGCCGAGACCAAGCATCACGCTCGACTTGGTCACGAAGCCGCGGTCCTTGGCTTGGGCCAGCACCCGGAGGCTCCGCTCGTACCTGGCCTGCGGCCGAACCGCACGATAGAGACGCGGCACGGTCTCCACGTTGTGGGCCAGGATATCGGGCCTGGCCTCGAGCACGATCTCCAGGTTGGACCCCACCAGATCCGGGATGAGCACCTCGATCCGGGTGTCGGGGGCTCGGCCCCGGACCGCGCGGATCGTGGCGGCCCAGATCGAAGCGCCGCCGTCCTTCAGCTCGTCCCGGTTGACGGACGTGATGACGGCATGCACCAGCCCCATCCGGCCGATGGCCTGAGCGACCCGGTCCGGCTCATCCAGGTCCAGGATCGGCGGCCGCCCGGTCAGAACGGCGCAGAAACCGCAGGAGCGCGTGCAGACGTTGCCCAGGATCATGAACGTGGCGGTGCCGGCAGACCAGCATTCCCCTACATTCGGGCAGTTTGCGCTTTCGCACACCGTGTGGAGCCGGTGCCCGGTCACGATTCCTCGCGTCCGGGCGAACTCCCCTCCCTGCGGCAGACGGACCTTGAGCCATTCGGGGCGACGAAGCGGGAGCGACTCCGCGTTCGCCGGCGATGCGCCGCGCGCCGGATCCAATCCACGCGCCGGATCCGGGGCGGGCGCCGGATCCAACGCACTCAGCGGATCCAGCCCGGGCGCCGGATCCAACCCACGCGCCGGATCCAGTCTTCGCGACGATCCGCCTTCGATCGTCGGAACCACCCCGATCGCCGCCGTCGGGTCTGCTCCCGCCGGCGCCGTCTCCCCCACCGGATCAACAGCGCCCGGCCGCTCTTCAGGAAGCTCCTGCATGTCTTCTCTCTCCGATCCTACTGGCATCAGCTCCGGAGTCAGTTCCGGAATCGGATCCGGAATCAGATCATCGAGAATCAGATCCCTCCCGGATCAGATCCCCCCGGCCAGATCGGTCTTCTCCAGGTAGTGGCGCACCCGCTGGATGAACCGCCCTCCCAGCGCGCCATCGATCACCCGGTGATCGTAGGAGAGGCTGAGGTAGAGGATGTCGCGGATCGCGATGGCGTCGTCGATGACGACCGGACGCTTCACGATGGCGCCGACCCCGAGGATGCCGGAGGCGGGCTGGTTGATGATCGGAATCCCGAAGAGGTTTCCGAATCCACCCATGTTCGTGACCGAGAAGGTCACGCCCTGGACCTCGTCCGGCAGCAGCTTCTTGGTTCGCGCGCGCGAGGCCAGGTCCTGGATCGCCCGCGCCAGACCGAGGAAGTTCTTTTCCTCCGCGTGCTTCACCACCGGAACGATCAGCCCCGTGTCGAGAGCGACCGCCACGCCGATATTGACATACCGCTTGAGAAGGATCTCCGCCCCCTGGATGGAGGAGTTGACCATCGGATAGTCGATCAGAGCCCGGACCGCCGCCGCGACGAAGAACGGCGTGTACGTGAGGCGGAACCCGTATTTCTCCTCAAAGCCCGCCTTGGCTGCCTCGCGGAACCGAACGATCCGGGTCATGTCCACTTCCGTCACCGAGGCCACGTGCGGCGAGGTCGCCTTGGAGCGGACCATGTGCTCGGCGATGAGCTGGCGCATCCGATCCATGGGAACGACCTCGATCGTGCCCTCGGTCGTCTGGCGGACCTCCGAAACGGCGTACTTCGGATAAGGCTCGAAATCGCGACCTGAATCCGCTGGCACATAAGCAATTCCGGGCGCTGCGAATGGGGTCGGCGAGGGCTCGGCGACCGGGGCCGAAAGCGAGTCCGCCGCGGGCGCGATGCCGGCGCCCACCTCATCCAGCGCTCGTTGGCCCGATCCCGGCGTCCGGGCTTCCAGCCACCGAAGAAGATCGTCCCGGGTCAGGCGGCCATCCCTTCCAGTGCCTGGAATCGACGCGAGCTCATCGGCGGAAATCCGCTCCTGGCGGGCAATGGCGCGAACCAGGGGCGAGTAGAAACGATCGTTGCTCCCCATCCGGGCGGCTCCCGCCGCGACGGCAACTCCGGCGCCCGACGACGGCTGGGGCGCAGCCGCTGCAGAGGCCGCCGAGGGCGAAGGAGCAACGGGCGACGCGGAGGGCACGCGGGAAGCGGGGGACACGGGTGAACCGGGGGACGCGGTTGACGCAGACGGAATGGGTTGAGGTCGAGGCGCCGGCGGAGCAGCCGCCGGAGGCCGGGATGGAACCGGCGCCGGCGCGGCCGCCGTCCGGGGCGCACCCGGCGACTGCGGAGCCGTCGCAGCGCGGGCACTCGCCGCACCCGACGAAGACGCGGATGATGCCGGCCCTCCGGACGCGGACTTCGGTGGAGCGCTCGACGCCGAGCCGGTCGCCGCAGCACTCGAGGAAGGGCCCCCCGACGCGCCCGCTTCCACGTCGGTCTCGAGAATGGCGATCACCTGACCGACCGGCACGGTCTCGCCTTCCTTGGCCTTGAGCTCGACCAGGCGTCCTGCCGCCGGCGACGGAATCTCCGAGTCCACCTTGTCGGTTGAGATCTCCAGGACGTTCTCGTCCTTGCCGATCAGATCTCCCACCTGCTTCGTCCAGCGGACGATGGTTCCTTCTGCGATGCTCTCCCCCATCTGGGGCATGACCATTTCAACTTTCATCGGATCCTCGCGTCCCGGTTCTGTTCCACGGCCCCGGCGGTTCCGGGACCTTCCTTCGGTGACCGTCCTGCCATGATACCGCACTTCGCGATCGTCGGATCGGTGGTCAGCCTCGGCGCCGCTCGTGCTCCACCCTTGCCCGCAATTTCATCGTGAACGTCCGTTCTCCGGCTGCTCGACGCTCGTCGAGCCGGTCGCCGGCGGTTTCAGCCGGCCTCTGCACCGCTCGCGCTCCGTCACAACTCCCCGGCCGATCAAAGCCGGGAGCGCCATGCGCCCTCGGCCCCATCAGTACTCCAGCAATTCGCGAAGAACCGCCAGCACCGCCGGGACTCCCGGCAGGAACCGGTCTTCCAGGACGGGGCTGTAGGGCACCGGCGTGTCGAGCGCGCCCAGGCGCCGGACGGGCGCATCCAGGAGCTCGAAACCCTCCTCCGCGATCGTGGCCGCCACCTCTCCGCCGAATCCGCCGGTCCGGGTGTCCTCGTGCAGAACGAGAACCCGATGGGTTCGCGCCACCGCCTCGAGAACCGCCGGACGATCGAACGGCAGGAGCGTGCGCAGGTCGAGCACTTCGACCTCCAGGCCCTCCCGGGCCAGGCGCTCCGCCGCTTCCAGCGCAACCGGAACGGTGCCGCCGTACGTGATGACCACGGCATCCCGGCCCTCGCGCAAGACCGCCGCCTTCCCGATCGGCGTCACTTCATCCCCTTCCGGCACCGGCCCCCTGGCCCTCCGGTAGAGGTGCTTGTGCTCGAAGTAGAGGACCGGATTGTCGTCGCGGATCGCGGCCTTGAGCAGGCCCTTGGCGTCGGCTGGACTGGACGGCGCCACCACCTTGAGCCCCGGAACGCGGGTGAACCACGCCTCCGGGTTCTGCGAGTGGAAGGGTCCGCCGTGGACGCCGCCGCCGGAAGGGCAGCGGATCACCATCGGCACGGCCGCTCCCCAGCGGTAGTGGATCTTGGCCGCGTTGTTCACGATCTGGGTGAACGCGCAGGTGATGAAGTCGGCGAATTGCATCTCCACCACCGGACGCAGGCCGAGAAGGGCGGCGCCGATGGCCGCGCCGACGATCGCGGATTCGGACAGCGGCGTGTCGAGCACGCGATCTTCCCCGAATCGCTCGATCAGCCCCTGCGTCACCTTGAAGGCTCCGCCGTACCGGCCGATGTCCTCGCCGAGCAGGAACACGGACGGATCGCGGTCCATCTCCTCGATGAGCGCCTCCCGGATCGCTTCCAGATAGGTGCGCACCGGAGCGCCTCCGGCCGGGTCCGCCGGCTGAGCGGCCGCCGGCCCGACGGTCATCGCACCCCCTGCAGCTCCGGCATCCATGGCGCCCGACAGGATCTCGGAGGCCCTCCCGCTCCCGACAACTTCGTCGTTCGGAAGCATCGGCTCACTCGCCGGCATAGACGCCTCGCGCCACCGAGTCAGGATCGGGATGAGGGCCGGCCAGGGCGAACGCCTCCGCTTCCTCGATCTCCGCGCGGACCCGGGTCCGGAGCGCTTCGATCTGCGCGGCGTCCAGTCGTCCTTCGTCGAGCAGAAGGCGTTCGAACAGAACGATCGGATCGCGCGCCTTCCAATGCTCCAGGTCCTCCGCCGGAACGTAGGAGAAGTCGTCGTGCTCGGCGTGCCCTTTCATCCGATAGGTCTCCGCCACGATCAGGGTCGGGCCGCCTCCGCGGCGCGCCCGATCCACCGCGGCGCGAGCAGCCTCATGGACCTCCAGAAGAACGTTCCCGTTCACGGCCATCCCGGGGAGGCCGTAGGCCTTGGCGCGGGTCAGGAAATCGGTCTGGGCGGATTGGCGCGTGACCGGCGTGGAATAGGCCCAATGGTTGTTCTCCAGCACCACGACCAGCGGAAGCTTCAACGTGGCGGCGAAGTTCAGGCCCTCGTGGAAATCGCCGATCGAAGAGCCGCCGTCGCCGATCCAGGTGAGCGCGACCCGGGGCTCGCGGCGCAGGCGGAAGGCGAGCGCGGCGCCGCAGCACAGGGGAATGAGCGCGCCGAGCATGCTGATGGGCGCGAAGATCCCGTGCCGCAGCGAGCCCAGGTGCGTGTTCCCGTCGCGCCCGCCGGTCGGGCCGTTCGCGCGCGCCAGGTAGTTGGCGAGAAACTCCCCCGGCGGAAGCCCCTTGGCGAGGATGGCGCCGGAATTCCGGATCATCGGCCCGATGATGTCGTCCGGTTCGAGAGCCAGAGCGGAGCCGATCGACACCGCTTCCTGCCCGCGGCTGGAGAAGGCCGCGCCCTTGACCTGATTCTGCCGGTAGAGGCTCGAGACCTTGTCGTCGAAAGCGCGATTGAGCAGAAGCAGGTGGAGCGCCCGCCTCAGGAACTCATCGTCATAGGCGCGAGTGTGCATCAGTACCCCGCCAGATCCTCGATCGCCGCGATCAGCCCACGGGTCTGGGGCAGGATCCGCTCCTCGAGGAACCAGTTGTATGGAACGGGCGCGTTCCGGCCCGCGTATCGCTTCACCGGGGCATCCAGATCCTCGAACGCGTCATCCGCGATGCGCGCGGCCACCTCGGCTCCGAACCCGCCGAAGAGGACGTCCTCATGCGTGATCAGGACGCGACCGGTCTTGCGCACGCTGGCCAGCACCGTCTCCAGATCGAGCGGCACCATCGTTCGCAGATCGATCACCTCGACCGACAGGCCGCTTCGCTCCAGAGTCTCGGCCGCCTCCAGGCTCCGCCGGACCATGGCGCCCCAGGCCACCACCGTGACGTCCGTGCCCGGACGCGCGACGCGGGCCAGGCCCCAGGGAAGCACGAAGTCCTCGTCCGGCTCTTGGCCGGCGGCGTAGACCTGTCGATAGAGGCCTTTCGGCTCCAGAAACAGGTAGGGATCGTCCCCGCGGATGGCGGCCTTGAGGAGCCCCTTGGCGTCGGCGGCGTTCGACGGATAGCCGACGTAGAGGCCCGGGAAGTGGCTGAAGGTCGCCTCGATGTTCTGGCTGTGATAGAGCGCCCCGTGGATGTAGCCGCCGACCGGCACCCGCACCACGACGGGACAGCTCCAGTGGTTGTTCGAGCGATAGCGCAGGAGCGCCAGCTCGTTCCGGATCTGCATCATCGCGGTCCAGATGTAGTCGCCGAACTGGATCTCGACCACCGGTTTGTAACCGGCCACGGCCATGCCGATGGCGGTGCCCACGATGGAAGACTCGGCCAGCGGCGAGTTGAAGACCCGCTCGCGCCCGAAGCGGACGGAGAGCCCGGTCGTGCAGGTGAAGACGCCGCCCTTCTTGTCCTCGATGTCCTCGCCGAAGATGACCATCCGCGGATTGCGCTGCATCTCCTCGACCAGAGCGTGATTGATGGCGTCGACCAGAAACACCTGATTGCCGGTCGTGCCCGCCGGTTCGGACCGCGCGCCGGCCGGCGGCGCATAGGGCTCGCCGCTGTAGACGTGTTCTTCCGCGCCCGACGGCTCGGGATAGGGCCGGCCCTCCGCCGCTTCGGTCGCGCGTTCGACCTCGGCGTGGATCTCTTCCCGCAGGCGCGCGACACCGGCGGCGTCGAGGAGGCCCCGCCTCAGGATCTCCGCCTCCATCTTGGGGAGCGGATCCCGCGCCCGATCCGCTTCCAGCTCCTCCGCCGGCCGATACTTCGCCTGGTTGTCGGAGGAGCTGTGCGGGAGCAGCCGCACGACGTCGGCGTCGATCAGGCTCGGCCCGCCGCCCTGGCGGGCTCTCTCGATGGCGGCCCGAACGGCGGATCGAGCCGCGAAGTAGTCGGTCCCGTCGATCCGGGCCCGTTCCAGCCCGGGGAAACCGCGCACCATCTCGGAGACGGCTCCGCCCGCGGTCTGTTGCGCGATCGGGACGGAGATCGCCCAGCGATTGTCCTCGATCACGAAGATCACCGGCAGCTTCTCCCGGCAGGCCCAGTTGAGCGCCTCGTGGAAATCTCCCTGGCTGGTCGTGCCCTCGCCCGCCGACACGTAGACGACCTCACCGTTCCGTTCGCGCTGGACGGCCAGGGCGGTGCCGACCGCCTGCAGGAACTGCGTGCCGGTCGGGCTCGATTGCGAGACGACGCGCAGCGCCCGATGCCCGTAGTGCGCCGGCATTCGGCGGCCTCCCGAGTTGGGATCGTCCGCCTTGGAGAGAAAGCAGAGCATGACCTCGAGCGGAGTCATTCCGAGCCCGAGGACATAGGCGAGGTCGCGGTAGTAGGGATAGGACCAGTCTCGCCCCGGCTCGAAAGCCAGCGCCGAGGCCAACTGGATGGCCTCATGGCCGGCCGCTCCTATGTGGAAGAAGCTCCTCCCCTGCTTCAGGAGCACGAGCATCTTCTCGTCCAGGCGCCGGGTGAGCAGCATGAGGCGGAACGCGCGCAGAAGCTCGTCATCGGCAACGGCATCCTCCGCCCGACCTACCGGACCGGGGTTCACGGGCCGGATCGCCTCCGGCTCGGCCGGGCCTGCGCCTCCCGGCGGGATCGTCGGGGCCGTGGAACGTCCGCGATTCGCGCGCGCCATCCGCTCAGTCCTTCTGTCCGGTCATCGGTCGGTCATCCTTTCGGTCCCCGTTTCGAACCTCACCGGCCGCCATCGCCACAGCGGGGACGCCCGGCGCCTCCCCGCGCGCTTCGAGATCGGCCAGGAGATCCTCCAACTCGTACGGCTGGAGGCGGAAGGGGGTCCGCCCGAAGCGCGGGGCCATCTCCTCGATCAGCGCGGCCTCCACCTCCGCGCGGGGAACGGCGTGCCCGAGGATCGCCTCGAGCGAGGTCACGCCCCGGCCGATAAGCCCGCACGGAACGATCCAGGAAAAGGCCGCCAGGTCGGGCGCCAGATTGAGCGCGAAACCGTGCGTGCTCACCCAGTGGCTCAGGTGCAGGCCCATCGCCGCGATCTTCGAGGCGCCGGCGCCCTCGCCCACCCAGACGCCGGTGGCGCCGGCGCTCCTGCCCGCCACGACGCCCCAGCGGGCCAGCGTGCGGATCAAGGTCTCTTCGATCTCCCGCAGGAAGCGGTGCACGTCCTGGTAGAGGCAGCGCAGGTCGAAGATCCAGTACCCGACGAGCTGGCCGGGACCGTGCCAGGTCACGTCGCCGCCGCGGTCGACGGAGACGACGTCCGCGCCGCGTTCGCGGAGCAGCGGCTCCGGCACGAGCAGGTTGGTCCGGCGGGCGTTCCGGCCCAGGGTCACGACCGATTCGTGCTCGAGAAGCAGAAGGATGTCCGGAATGGCGCCTGCGTATCGCTGGGTCCAGAGCCGGCGCTGGAGATCCCAGAGAGGCCGATAGGGCTGAAGACCGGGATAGGAAACGACCCAGACGGGAGCCCGGCCGCCGTCTGATTCGGCCGGCGCCTTCATCGCTTCAAACCCCGCGCACCGGGCGCCGCCTGATCCGGTCGCGCCAGGCGTCTCCGGCCCGCCCTTAGGGATGGCGGGTGCGTCATCCGGCCCATCGGCCGGATCAGATGTTGAGCGCCTCGCCATAGGCGACTCCAGCCGCTTCCGCCACTGATTCCGACAACGTCGGGTGCGCGTGCACGGTGTCGAGGATCTCCCGCGCCGTCGTTTCCAGGGTCATGCCAAGGCCCAGCTCGGCGATCATCTCGGTGGCCTCGGAGCCCAGGATGTGCGCCCCGACCAGGCCGCCGTACCGCGCGTCGAACAGGAGCTTGACGAAGCCTTGCGTCTCGTTGATGGCCAGGCTCTTGCCGCTCGCGCGGAAGGGAAAGCGGCCGATCTTGAGGTCGATCCCCTTTTCGCGGGCCGCGCGCTCGGTCAATCCGATCGAGGCCACCTGCGGCTGGCAGTAAGTGCAGCCGGGGATCTTGCCGTAGTCGAGCGACGGGCGCTCGTGCCCCGCCATCCGTTCCACCGCGACGACGCCCTCGGCGGATGCGACGTGGGCGAGCAGAGGCGGCCCGATGACGTCCCCGATGGCGTAGATCCCCGGGACGTTCGTTTCGTAGGTGTCGAGGTTGACCGGGATGAAGCTGCGCTCGATTCGAACCCCGAGCGCCTCAAGACCCAGGTCCTCGACATTGCCCTGTAGCCCGATCGCGATCAGGGCCTTCTCCGCTTCCACCGGCACCGGTCCGCTCGGAGTGGCCAGCACGGCGCGCACTCCGGCCTCGGTCCGTTCCAACCTCTCGACCTTGGTCTTGACGTGAACGGCCATGCCGCGCTTCCGGAAGATCTTCTCCAGCTCGAGGGCCACCTCGTCATCCTCGATGGGAAGGATGTGGTCCAGCATCTCCACCAGCGTGATCTTGGAACCGAACACCTGGTAGAGATAGGCGAACTCGACCCCGATGGCGCCGGCCCCGACGATCAGGAGCGATTTGGGCACCTCCGGCAGCAGCATCGCCTCCTTGCTGGTCAGGATGGTCCGGCGGTCCAGCTCCAACCCGGGCAGGGAGCGCGGCCGGGCTCCGGTGGCCAGCATCACGCGGTTGGTCCGAAGCGCGCGGGTCCCTCCCGAGTCCAGCGTCACCTCCACCAGATTCGGCTCGATCAGCCGTCCCCGGCCGGCGATCGCCTCGCATCCGGCCTTCTTGAGCAGGGCGGCCACGCCCTTGCTGAGGCGGTCGGAAACGTCGCGGCTGCGCTTGATCACACGGGGAAAATCGAGGCTCATCCCCTCGATCTTGATTCCCCAGGTTTCGGCCTCCCCGAGATGGCTGAACACCTCGGCGCTCTTGAGCAGCGCCTTCGTCGGGATGCAGCCCCAGTTCAGGCAGATCCCTCCCAGCCGGTCCGCTTCGACCAGGGCCGTCTTCATCCCGAGCTGTCCCGCCCGGATTCCGGCGATGTACCCCCCCGGCCCGCCGCCGAGGATCACGAGGTCCAGAGCTTCAGCTTCGCTCATTCGTCCACCCCTTCCCGTTGGATCCGGGTTCCGATCCCGGAAGCCTTAGAATCTAGCACAGGAAGTTCGAATCCGGACCCGGTAGACGGGGGAATCGGCCTGCCTCGGTCGAGGCCGGGACATCACGGCCCGCCCGAAGGTCGAGGCCCGTCCGGCCATCGGCGTCATCGAGCGGGAAGGCCGATCCGGCCATCAACGCCATCGATCGGCACCAACAGCCGGCCCGGCCATCGGCGTCATCGGTCGGAAAAAACAGCTCGCGGTCACGGACTGGTCTGCACGACCCTCATTCCCACGTCATCCGAGGTCGTCGCGGGCGCGAGATCGAGCCGGTAGGCCGACCGGCAGAGGGACGCGCTCGAGCTCCAGCTTCCCCCGCGCAGCACCCGGCTGTCGCCCGTGTCCGGACCTTGCGGATCGAGGACCGGCTGGTTCGGGTCCCAGTTCGAGCCCTCTCCGTAGTTCAGGTCGTACCAGTCCCAACACCATTCGAAGACGTTGCCGTGGGTGTCGTAGATCCCGAACGAGTTCGCTTCCTTCCCCCGGATCGGATGGAGTCCCGGCCCGGCGTCGCCGCAGTACCAGCCCGCTTCATCCAGGTTCGCTTCGGGGACACAATGGGCCGGATCGGCCGACAGGCTGTCGATCCCACCGGTGAAGAAGGCGGTCTCGGTGCTGGCCCGGCACAGGTATTCCCATTCGGCCTCGGTGGGAAGGCGGAATCCGCTCAGCGAAGGATCCCAGGTCACGTCGGCCGAGATGATGTGGTCGGGGCCGTTCCGGGCCACGCTGAAGAGCGTGTAGACCGGCTGCAGCGTGTCGCTCGGGGACGCGTGATGGTGGGAGCGGTTGTAGTAGGTCGTGAGGCGGTTGCAGAAATCGACCGCGTCGAACCATGTGATCTGGTTCACCGGATGATCGCCCTCCGGGAAGCTCGCGTCGTTCCAGCCCATGACGGCGCTCCACTCCCCCTGGGTGACTTCGTGGTCCGAGACCAGGATCGACCGGGTCAAGGTCACGGCGTGCGCGGTCTCGTCGTTCGGGTCCCGGCCCAGCTCCGACGGAGGGCTGCCCATCGTGAAGGTCTGCCCGCTTCCCATCGGGAGCGACACCATCCGGAGGGATTGGATGAGGGTCGAATCCGCCGGTTCGGATCCGGAGCCGCGCAGCGTGACGTTCCCGCAGGGAGTGCCGAGCGACAACAGACAGGTCTTCGCGATCGCGGAATCGGGCTCGAATCGGATCGTGACCGTCCGCTGCTCCCCGCTGCGCAGGGCGAACGTCCCCCCTCCCGCCAGGATGCTGAAAGGAGGGCAGACGAGCGAGACGTCCCCTTCGAGCGTGCCCCCGCCGCGATTCGTGATGACGATCTCGCGGTCGAAGGTGGTGCCGAGGAAGACCGGGCCATAGTCGAGGCTGTCCGGCACGACGGAGCAGGAGGCCGTGCCCACTTCGGCGTCGACCGAATTCGAGATCAGGGACCAGTTGGGAACCGCGTCGGCGGTCTTGAGCGCGAACCAGAGATGGCTACCGGAAGTCAGACCGTTCACGACTGCGAGCTGCCGCGTGCCCGGAGCGCCGGGAACGGGCGCCGATCGCGCCTTGGTGGCGGCATCCCAGTCCTCGGAACGAAGAATGATGCTGTCAAGATACCGGATGTCGTAGGAGCTGGCCCTGCCGGTCATGCCGTCGTTGCCCGGAGTCGTCCAGCTCAGGGTGACCGAGCTGTCGCCGATGTCCGTCACGACCAGGTCGGTCACCTGGGCCGGAGGGGTGGTGTCCCTCGGCTTCGCCGTGTTGCTGCATCCGGCCGGCCCGACGGCCAGGAGAATGGCTGCCACGAGAACGCCGGGCGAAGCCACGATGGCCGGAAGCCGGACGGCTCGATGCCCGACGGCCAGACGCCCGGCGGCCGGATGCGCCCGATGCCGCACCGCCAGAAGCCGGCACCGCCATCGCGCGGGAAGCATCAGTTTCACCGCTCTCCTCCTTCGCCCGCGCCCGGTTCGAGCGCGGGAGACCCCATTCCGCCGAAGTACCGCTCGATCAGATCGGGCAGATCCTCGGGGCGGACGCCGGAGTGCCACGTGCCGTTCGGGAAGACCATGACATTGGGACCCGCGGCGCACTGTCCCAGACATCCGGTCTGCGAGACGCGGACCTTGCCCTTGAGGCCCCGTTCGGTCAGAGCGGCCTTGAGCGCATCCCGGAGCGCGGCCGACCCGCGCCCGCCGCAGGATTCCCGCCCGTCATCCCTGACGTTGGTGCACACCAGGATCAGGAAGGAATAGGGTTGTGGCTGGTTGATCATGAGCGCCGGCCGTGCCTCGGTCCCCTCCCCAGCCGCAGGATCCATGAACGATCACGAACCGTGCGCGCTGTCAAACCCCGCTGCCAGCATAGCATGTCAGGGCGGAAGGGCGGGATGGCTCGCAGGCAGCCCGATGGCCGGACCACAGGAACGCCGGCGCCTCAAGCGCGGGCGCGCCGCCAGGCCCGGGATGGGAGACCGGCGCTTCAGGTGCGGCCGCGCCGCCCGGGTCGGAGCGCGGAGCGGGCCACGAGCCGGACTCCGTCGCGTTCGGAGCGCAGAAGACGGAGCGCGCGCCCTTCCAGCCATCCTTCGGTTCTCGTCCCTTCGGCCGCGGATCGGGCCCCCCCCGGGACCTTGCCGCCGGCCATCATGCCGTGGCCTCCGGCCTTCCCGCGGGATCCCACGATCTGCTGGATCACCCGTCCGGCGTTGCCGCGGGGATGGTTCGTCCGGATCGAGATCAAGAGGTCCTGGTCGTACCGGCCCATGGCCAGCGCCCATTCCACGCGCTCCACCCGCACCATGAGGTCGGCGAACTCGGCGACGGCATCCGGCCTCGCGACTTCCCCGAGGCGCGTCACGACCACGGGTCCGTGAAGCCGGGTCCCGTCGATGGCCTGATCGATCATGGAGAAGTACTCCATCGGGATGCGCGGGTGCTCGATCTTGGAGAGCGCCTGGTTGTCCACCAGGGGAAAGAAGCGGAGAAAGGTCCGGAGATCCGCGCGGGAGGATTCGCGGCCCAGGTTCTGCGTCTCCGCCTTGATCGCGTAGAAGATGGCCGTCGCCAGCGGACGTCCCACCACGGCCCGGGAGGCCCGAAGATACTCGGCCACGATCGTCACGGTCGCGCCGAAGCCCTCGCGCACGTCGTGAAAGGGCACGTCCCGCGTCGGGGACCGCAGCGGATGGTGGTCGATCACGACGGAGGGAAGCACTCCCTTCGGCAGGGAGTTGTTCCCCGTCTCGGGTTGCGAGTCGACCAGAGCGAAGGCGTCGTACAACTCGAGATCGAGCGCGTCGATGGGTTGGAGCGGAACTCTCAGCTCGTCCGCCAGGGCGCGATTCTCGCCCCGTCCGATGATCCCGCCGTAGGCCAGATCGACCTTCATCCGCCGCAGGCGCTGCACCACGCGGGAAAGGGCCCAGCCGCCGGCGATCGCGTCGGGATCGGGATTGTCATGCGTCAGGATGAGGAGGCGGCGTTTGTCGGCGAGCGCGGCGGCCAGATCCGACAGTTTCTTCCGCGCTGTTCTCTGAGGTTCTCTCAATCCCGCTCCCTTCACCGCGTCCCGGCGCCCGCCCCGGGCCTCCGAACGGCGCGCCGCGAACCCGCGCCCGCAGAATCCCGGGCGCGGCGACACGTGTGCCGGCAACGAACCCGGCCGGCGCAGACTCCGTCGAGTATGTCGAGATGGGCGGGCCGGCGCAACGCGGGAGCGACGGCCGGCGGTCAGGCGGCCGCGGAGCCTTCCTCGGCGCTGGAATCGTCCGGCGCGGCGTTGTCCAGATCCGGCGTGGCGCCGAAGGCCGACCCGTACTCCCCAGGGAACGGCAGGATCCGGCGCGGCCGGCCGCGGATGGGCAGGCTGATCTCGACCTTGGTTCCGCTTCCCGCCTCGCTCTGGACGTCCATGCGGCCGTCGTGCCGCTGGATGATGCCGAAGCTGGTCGAGAGCCCGAGGCCCCGGGTCCGCGAGCCCTTGGTGGTGAAGAACGGGTCGAACGCGCGCCGGAGCACTTCGGGGGACATCCCGATCCCGTCGTCCTCGATGATCACCGAGGCGCTCGTCTCGTTCGCCTCCGTCCGGACGCGGATCTCGCCTCCCCGCGCCATGGATTCCGCGGCGTTCAGGAACACGTGGCGCAGGACGTCGCGGAGGAGCGGCTCGGCCCCGAACATCATGGGCACCGGATTCAGCTCCTGGCGAATCGCGATCGCGGGTCCGCCGGTCGGGCGGGCGGTCCGCCACCGATCCTCGAACTCGCCCGCCACCTCCCGGATCAACCCGACCAGATCCACGTCGCCGAAGCTCAGGTCGACCTGTTCCCAGAAGTACTCCTGGAGCTGGCTGACCATGTCCCCGGCGCGCTTCGCCGACGACCGGATCACCTCGAGGCTCGGGCGGATGGACTCGAGCCCCGATCTCTGGAGCAGAAGCTGGGTCCGTCCCACGACCACCGCCAGGAGGTTGTTGAAGTTGTGCGCCACCATGGCGGTC
Source organism: Candidatus Eiseniibacteriota bacterium (assembly GCA_963833505.1). GTDB lineage: Bacteria > Eisenbacteria > RBG-16-71-46 > CAIMUX01 > CAIMUX01 > CAWHYG01. The sequence continues at coordinate 1,256,006 of CAWHYG010000007.1, forward strand.
ATCTCCCCCATGGCACGGAGGCGCTCGCTCTGCACAACCTGCCGGAGGAGGCGCCGTTTCTCTCCGACGTCCGCCAGCACGAGCTCGACCGCCGTTCCGCCGCGGTAGCGGACGCCCCGGCCGCGCACCTCCAGCTCGACCGGACGCCCCGCGCGCGTCAGACCGGTCAGCTCCGCCCGGAATCCCTCCATGGTCTCCTGCGCGCGCCGGAAGTGGTCCCGCGCCATCCGGTGGAACTCGGGATGCACGATCTGCGTCCAGCGGAGGTTCTCCAGGATGGCCGCGTCCGGCGGATACTCGAAGATCCGGCAGAAGGCGCGGTTGGCGAAGGCCAGCCGGTCCTGCTCGAGAAGGACGAAGGCATCGGGGCTGCCCTCGACCAGAAGCCGGTACTTCTCGCGCGAGGTCGCCAGCTCCGCCGTCCGGCGTTGAACCTTGTCCTCGAGCGTCGCGTTGAGCGCGGTCAGCTCCTCCTTGGCGGCCAAGAGCGCCTTCTTCTGCCGATCGAGGGACTGCGCGGCGGAGGCGAATCGTCCGGCGAGCGTTTCGATCTCGTCGCCGGTGCGGATGGAGAGCCTGGCGTTCCAGGAGCCGCGCTCCAGGTCGGTGGCGGCGTCGACCAGAACCGCCAGCGGACGCGCCACTCGCGCCGCCAGCAGGTTGGACGCAAAGACCGCCCCCATGAATCCGCCGAGAGCGACCAAGAGGAGCAGAAGTCGGGTCACGAGCATGTCCCGCTTCAGCCTGGCCAGCGAAAGGCCGACCCGGATCGTTCCCCAGCGCTGGCCGCCCTCCTCGTCCTGCCGCACCGGCACCACCGATTCGACGACCTGGATCGTGCGACCATGGGAGTCCGCCAGGCTTTCGAACTGCGTGCGCGGCGCGTCGGCGTTCAAAGCTCGAAGATTGGAAAGACCCCCCAGCATCAGCCCCTGTCGATCGCGATGGCCGCTGAAGCCGGCGACCTTGCCTTCTTTGTCCAGGATGACCACGTAGGCGAGGTCGGGCTCCTCCAGGGTCGCGTCGGCCATCTGCTGCAGGGTCAGATCGTCGTAGTTGAGCAGGAACGGCCGCGCCACGGCCGCCAGGCTGAGCGACAGGGATCTCGCCCGAAGCTCGGTCTGGCGCCGGAGGGATCGGCTCATGTAAAGCTCGGCCAGAACCGACAAGACGCCGACCACCATCAAGACCACGAGTGAGAACACGAGCGTGAACCGGTGGGCGAGTTTGAGGTTCCTTGCGCGTCTCATCGGCCGGCTCCCTCGCCCGCGTCGGTCCGGGCCTGACCCGCGCCGGACTGGCTTGGACCCGGCGGATTACCCCGGACGTGCCCGGGCGAGGCCACGCCGGGGCGCAACCACAACCGGTCGAAACGGGTCAGCGCGAAACCGAAGGGATTGAGCTCGATCCCTTCCACCGCCGGGTCCCAGGCGTAGGCCGTGGTCTCATGGTAGAGTGGGACCATCGGGACCAGCGAGAGCACGCGGGATTCGGCCTGACGATAGACCTCGAAGCGGCCCGGTCCCGGCGGCAGGCGCCGGCCGAGAGCGAGCAGGGAATCGACCGGAACGTCGGAGAAGGAGAAGAGGTTGTTCGACTCTCCGGTGTGGAACAGGAAATAGAGGAACGAATCCGGATCGGGCACGTCGGCCAGCCAGGTCAGCGTGAAGAGCGGAGCCTGCCCCCGCGTGATCCGGGAATCGAGCTCGGGCCAGGACACGCGGCGCGTGCGGATCGTGATGCCCACCTCCGCCAGCTGGGCGGCGAGGTGATCGGCCTCGAAGGGCGCGCTTGAGGTGCTGGTGTAGAAATCGATGGGCGGCAGAGGCCGGGACCGGCCGTAGCCGGCGGCCGCCAGCAGGCTTTGAGCCTGGGCCGGCGCGTATGGAAGCACCTTCGGAGTGGGCGAATACCCCCCCAGCACCGGCGGAATCACTCCGATCGCCGGCTCGCGGTCGGCGCCTTCGGGTGGGATCAACCGGGCGCGGTCGATGGCTTCGGCGATGGCCTGCCGCACTTCCAGCCGGTCCAGCGGCGGCCGGCTCGTGTTGATTCCAAGGAAGCTCACACTGACCTCGGGCGACCGCAGGATGCGATAGCCGGCCACCTCGCCCACCAGCGCCCGATCGGCGGCGGGCAACGAGATGACATCGACGTCGCCCCGCATCAGCCGCGCGACCATGTCGGACGGGCTCGCGCCGGTGGCCGCCACGAAGTCCAGACTGTCCAGAAGCGCGGGCGTACCCCAATACGATTCGTTCCGGGCCAGGATGACGCTTCCGTCCGCGGCGCGGCGGACGAAACGAAACGGACCGGTTCCGATCGGATGGTCGTTCGGCAACTCGCCCGGCGCCAGCGGCGGCACGATGCCAAGGGAGTTCATGCACAGCACCGACAAGAAAAAGCTGAGCGGCTCTTCCAGACGCAAGACCACGGTGTCGTCCCCCTCCGCCGAGACGCCGCGGATGGCCGGCGCCTTTCCGGCCTGATACTCGCGGGCGCCGTCGAGGCGCCGCAGATAGGTCTCCGCCAGACAGGGGCCCGGCCGCTCCGGGTCGAGCGCTCGCTCGATGGAACGAGCCACCGCCTCCGCGTTGAGCGGACGGCCGTCATGGAACCGCACGCCGGGACGAAGCGTGAACCGGTAGGTGCAGCCGTCGGCGCTGACCACCCAGGACGCGGCCAGACACGGCTGCACGCGCAGCTCGGTGTCGAAACGGACCAGACCTTCGTAGATCTGGTTGTCGATCACGCCTTCGTAGATGTCGTCGGCCAGGACCGGATCCAGCGTGGAAGGCGCCTCGTTCGCAATCCTGAGCGTCCCGCCCCGCCGCGGCTGGTCGGGCTGCGGCGGCAGCGCCTCCTTCGCCGGGCGCGAGCATCCCGGCGGGCCGAGAAGCGCCAGGAACGATGCGACCAGGAGGAGCGCGGACAGAATCCTCCTGGAGACCGTCCCTTCGGGAGCCGGCCCGGGCCAGGCGAGCCGGAGCGACGAGCCCCGGTTCTGCTCTGCTTCCCGCGCTCGGATTCCGAGAAGGGATCCGCTGTTCGAACCGTCCATGCTGGCGTCTCGATTCCGCGCCCTCTGCCGCGCGAGCTCCGGTGCTCGGATGCGCGCGCGCAGGCCCCGGGCCGTCCCCCCTGAGGTCGGCTCAACAAGACCGCCGCGCGGGACTTCCGGCCCGCCGGCTCGCAAGCGCCTCAACTCGGTACATGCATCGGCGGTGAGCCGGCGCTTCTTGACGCCAGTGGGCCCGGCTTGACCGGCGATGAGACGGCTCCCAGCCCGCACTATTCATGAACCCCCTGCTGCGGCAGCGGATCTGCCCGTCATGACTGCGTTGCGCTTGCCCTCACTCCTCGACATACTGCAGGGAGTATGCCTGCGTCGTTCGGACCGCGCGCGCCTTGTCCTGACGGGCATCTCCGGTGCCTCGCGACGGGCGATCACGAATCATGCGGGCTGGATTCTGAAGCAGGTGGACCTGAATGGTGGTCCCTGGCCCCGACTGCTGGTCCCGGCTGGTGGCCTCGACCGATGAGCCGGACTGGTAGACCTGACTCGTGGCCCTGACTGGTGGACCCGACTGGCGGATCTGACGGGTGGATCTGATGGACTGATCCGGCCCGGGAGGCGGTTTGAGCGAAGTGCGAACCGGTTTTCGCCTGGCACTGGCCCAGATCAATCCGACTGTCGGCGCACTGCGGGAGAATCGGGACCTCCTGGCCGCCTGTCTGGAAGACGCGAGGCGGGAGCGCGTCGACCTCATCCTGTTCCCCGAGCTGGGCCTCACCGGATATCCCCCGGAGGATCTCCTCCTCGACCGTTTCTTCCTCGAGGCGGTCCGTCGCGAGCTGGAGACCTTGATCCCGCTGACCGGCGGGATGCTCGCCGTCATCGGCTGTCCGCTCCTTGAAGGCGGAGCCGTCCGGAACGCCGCGGCCCTCCTCTTGAACGGACGCCTCGTCGACACCTATGCCAAAGCGTCGCTTCCAAACTACGGAGTCTTCGATGAGAAGCGATACTTCCGGCCCGGCCTCCGGGGTCCCGTCTACCGCTGGAAGTCGCTCACATTCGGCTTGAACATTTGCGAGGATCTTTGGTCGCCGCAAGGGATTCCGGCGGTTCAGGCCGCGGCCGGGGCCTGCCTTTTCCTGAACATCTCGTCCTCTCCGTTCGACGCCGGCAAGGGGTGGCAGCGGCAACTGCTCCTGCGCCATCGAGCGCGCCAGCACGGCGCGGCCATCGCCTATGTGAACCTCGTCGGGGGGCAGGACGAGCTGGTCTTCGACGGCGAAAGCCTGTTCGTGGATGCCACGGGATGTCTCCGCGCCCGCGCTCCCCAGTTCCGCGAATGCCTGCTGCTCGTCGATGTGGTGGATTCCTGGCTCGACCCGGCCCTTCCGGCGGAGGCGGGGGAGGATCTTCCGGAGGAGTTCGAAGAACCCCTGGCGGAGCCGATCGACGAGTTGGAAGGCCAGTTCTTTCCCGACACGGTCGTGCTCGAGGCGGGGCCGGACACGTCATCCCATCGCAAGGATGACCGTGCGGCTGAATCATCCTCGAGCGCGCCGATCGCCGCGGGGATCGCGGAGAGGCTTGAGCCCGACGCCGAGGTCTACGCGGCTCTTCGGCTCGGGGTCCGGGACTACGTGAACAAGAACGGATTCCGGGACGTCGTCATCGGCCTGAGCGGCGGCATCGACTCCGCCCTCACCGCCGCCCTGGCCGCGGACGCCCTTGGACCGGAGCGCGTCCTCGGCGTCACCATGCCGAGCCGGTACAACAGCCCGACCTCTCGCGCGGGCGCGAAGGAGCTGGCCCGGAGGCTCGGGATCCGGCTGCTCGAGATCCCGATCGAAGGCGTGTTCGACAGCTTCGAAGAGGCGCTGGCCCCGGCTTTCGATGGAGCGAAGCCGGACGTCGCCGAGGAGAACATCCAGGCGCGGATCCGAGGCGTGTTCCTGATGGCGCTCAGCAACAAGTGGGGCCACCTCGTTCTCACCACCGGCAACAAGAGCGAGCTGGCCGTCGGGTACTGCACGCTCTACGGCGACATGGCGGGCGGGTTCGCCGTGATCAAGGACGTCCCGAAGACGCTGGTCTACCGCCTGGCCCGCTACCGCAACCGGATCGCGGCGGTCATTCCGGAGGATACGCTCGAGCGGCCGCCGTCCGCCGAGCTGCGGGAGAGCCAGACCGACCAGGATCTGCTTCCGCCCTATGAGGTCCTCGACGCCATCGTCAAGGCGCGGCTCGAGGACCGCGAGGATCCGTCCGACCTCATCGCCCGCGGATTCGATTCCCGCTGGGTGGAGACGGTCTACCGCTGGATCGATGCCGCGGAGTACAAGCGCCGCCAGGCTCCCCCCGGAATCAAGATCACGCCCCGGGCCTTCGGCCGCGACCGCCGCTTTCCGATCACGAATCGCTGCCGCCGGAAGGTCTGACCGCGGTCGCCCGGTCGCCCGGTCGCCCGATCACGATTCGCTGCCGCTGGAAGGTCTGACCGCCGTCGCCCGACCGCCCTGATCCCGAATCGCTGCCACCGGAATGCCGCCGGGGTCCCGCCGGAATCCCGCTGGAAGATCAGAACGGCGGATGCTCCACGCCGCGCTCCGTCACCCAGGCGGTGACCAGCGCGGCCGGCGTCACGTCGAAGGCCGGATTCCAGGCGGTGCCGGCGCGCGGCGCGATCCGGATTCCGCCCCACTCCAGCACTTCGCGGTCGTCGCGGCGCTCGATCGGGATGGCGTCGCCGCCGGAGAGGGACAGGTCGAACGACGAGCGCGGGGCCACCACGTAGAAGGGAACGCCGAAGGCGCGGGCGGCGAGAGCGAGCCCGAGCGTCCCGATCTTGTTCGCGGTGTCGCCGTTGGCCGCGATACGGTCGGCCCCGACCAGGCAGGCGTGGATCCTCTCGGTTCGCATGAGCCAGGCGGCGGCTCCGTCGCAATGCACCGCGTAGGGCACGCCGGCGCGCTCGAGCTCCCAGGTGGTCAGACGGGCGCCCTGCAAGAGGGGCCGCGTCTCATCCACGTGGACGAAGAAGCGCCGCCCGCGGCGCGCGCCCTCGAGCACGATCCCGAGGGCGGTGCCGCCCCCCGCGGTCGCGAGCCCGCCGGTGTTGCAGTGGGAAATCACGCGCGTGGGATTCGAACCGGGATCGGGCAGGAGCCCGAGCCCGTGTGCGGCCATCGCCTGCGAGAGAGCCAGATCCTCCTGGAGGATCCGCTCCGCTTCGTCCAGCGCCTCTTCGCGGAGGCGATCCAGAGGATCGGCCGGGCTCGAGCCGCCGCGGCCGGCGCCGGAATCCGTCGAAGGTTGCCGCCGGTCACTCCGGCCGGCGGCGCCGGAACCGCCCGGGCGCGCGGGCGGGTTCGCGGCGCATCGCTCCACCCGCGCCAGCACGCGTTCCGCCGCCCAGCGGAGGTTCACCGCCGTCGGCCGCGCGCGCATCAGGGCCTCGCCTTTCGCGCGCAGCTCCCGCATCAAATCCTCGATCGAACTCGCGTCGATCTCCCGCGCCGCCAGCGCAATTCCGAAGGCTCCGGCCACGCCGATGGCCGGCGCCCCGCGGACCGCCAGGACGCGGATCGCCTCGATCAGCTCGTCCACGCTTTCGAGATCGACGTAGATCTCCTCCAGGGGAAGGCGCCTCTGGTCAAGGATGCGGACGGCGCCGTCATTCCACCGGACCGTCTCAAGGACAGGAGTCGTTTCGCTCATCGCACCCGCCCGCCTTCCAGCTCGAGACAGATCCGCCGCAGCGCCGCCAGGGGCAGACCCATCACGTTGAAGAAGTCTCCCTCGATCCGGGGGACGAAGATGCCGCCCCAGCCCTGGATGCCGTACGCGCCCGCCTTGTCCATCGGCTCCCCGGTGTCGAGGTAGACGTCGAGATCCTCGGGCGCGAGACGCTCAAAGAACACGCGGGATGACTCCGCCGTGATCGCCCGCCGCCCGTTTGCGATCCGGATGAGGGCCAGACCGGTCCAGACGCAGTGCCAGCGGCCGCCCAGCCGGCCGAGCAGTTGCTTCGCATCTTCGCGATCGAGAGGCTGCTCCAGCACGTCGCCGTCGATCTCGACGATCGTGTCCGCGCCGAGGCAGGCGTAGGCCCCTCCCCGTTCCGCGGCCGCGAGGGCCGCCAGCGCCTTGGACTCGGCGAGGCGCCGGACGTACGCCTCCGGGCTCTCGTGCTCGGCGCGGTTCCGCTCCGGAAGAGCGGTGGGAAGCAGGATCAGGGGCACGCGCAATCGTTCGAGCAGCTCGCGCCGCCGTGGAGACCTTGATGCCAGCGCAAGCGGACTGCCGCGCAGGCCGAGCAATCGCAGACCGGGGCCGGGATCCGCTCCGCTCATGCCTGCCGCCTTCGTTTCCCCGGACGGTGCCGCAACCCGGGGCCGGATTCCGTCATGCCTGCCGCCTTCGCTTCCATGCACTGGAGTCCAGGAGAAGCGTGACCGGACCGTCGTTGACCATCTCGACCTCCATCATGGCCTGGAAGATCCCGGTCTCGGCCGGCGCCCCCAGGGCGCGGGCCTCGGCCACGAATCGTTCATAGAGCCTCTCCGCCTCCTCCGGCGGAGCGGCGTCGATGAAGCTCGGCCGGCGGCCCTTCACACAGTCTCCGAGAAGCGTGAACTGGGAGACGACCAGAAGGGAACCGCCCACCTCCCCGAGCCCCAGGTTCATCTTGCCCTCGGCGTCGCGGAAGATCCGGAGGCCCGCGCATTTCGCCGCCATCCAGGCGGCGTCGGCCTCGTCGTCCCCCCGCGCCACGCCGAGCAGCACCAGGAGCCCGAGACCGATCCGGCCCGTCACCCGACCCTCGACCCGGACCTCCGCCCGGGAGACCCTTTGCACGACCGCGAGCAATCCCGCCTCAGGAAGCGCCCGGTTCCGGCCCTGAGCAGCGCCTCCCGAAGGATCTGCGCTCACGGCCGCGTCGCCGCCGGCTCATGTCTCCTCCTGATCCTTCGGGATCCATTGCTTGCGCTCAACGCGCTGGACCCCCTTGACGGACACGATCGCGCGCTGGACGCGCTCGAGTTGATGGAGGTTCTTCACCTCGATGACGAAGTCCCCGACCGCCTCGAAGTCCTCCGAGTCCATCTTCCCGTGCTTGATGTTGACCCCGGTCTTCGAAATGGCCGAGGCCACGTCCGCCAGGAGATTCGGGCGGTCCCCGCCGTAGACGGAGAGCCGGGCCAGGAAGAGCGTCTCCCCTTCCACGTCCCAGCTCACGTCGATCCGCCTCTCCTTCTCGACGCGGTCGTCGAAGGTGTTGGGACAGTCGGAGCGATGGACGGAGACGCCGCGGCCGCGGGTGATGATGCCCACGACCGGATCTCCCGGCACCGGGTGGCAGCACTGGGCCATGTGGATCATGAGCGAGGAGATGTCCTGGATCCGGAGTCCCTTGACCGGCGCGTGGGCCAGATCCTTGATCCGGTCGACGGTCGAAGGATGCGGGGGCCCGGCGGCCGGCTCGGGGAAGATCCGGTTGGCCACGTGCTGGGCGGAGTAGGCGCCCTCGCCGAGCTTGGCGAAGAGCAGGGCCACGTCGGACAGCCCGAAGGACTGCGCCACGTCGAGCAGGCCCTCCTCCGTGGGCATCTTCTTGCGGCGGCGTTTGACCTCACGCACCAGCAGGTCCCGGCCCAGCGCGATCGAGTCGGTGAGGCGCTGCTGCTTGATCCAGTGGCGGATCTTGCTTCGCGCCCGGCTCGACTTCGCAAAGGCGAGCCAGCCCTCGGTGGGGGAGGCCGAAGGAGACGTCTGGATCTCCACCGTGTCGCCGCTCTTCAGCTCGTGCTTGAGCGTGACCAGGCGGCCGTTGACGCGCGCGCCCACCGTGTGGCTGCCCACTGCCGTGTGCACGGCGTAGGCGAAATCGATCGGCGTGGATCCGGCTGGAAGCTGCTTCAGCTCGCCCTTGGGGGTGAAGACGAAGACCTCGTCCTGGTAGAGGGAGATCCTGAGCAGGTCCATGAACTCCCTCGGGTCTTCCGCTTCGGCGTGCCATTCCGTGGTCCCGCGGACGATCAGCTCGCCGAGCTTGCGCTCCAGCTCCTCCTCGCGCTTCCCGCCTCCCTTGTAGCGGTAGTGGGCGGCGATCCCGTATTCGGAGACCAGGTGCATCTCGCGGGTCCGGATCTGGATTTCGACCTGGCGCTGCAGCGGCCCGATCACCGTGGTGTGAAGCGACTGGTACATGTTGCTCTTGGGCGCGGCGATGTAGTCCTTGAACCGGTCGGACATCGGAAGGAACAGGTCGTGAACCATGCCGAGGACGCGATAGCACTCCTCCCGCGTCTCGGTGAGGACGCGGACGCCGAGCAGGTCGTAGATCTCGTCGAAGGGACTGCCCGTCCGCTGCATCTTCTCCCAGATGGAGGAGAAGCTCTTCGGCCGGCCGGTCACTTCCGCCTTGATGTCCTCCTCCTGCAAGCGGGCCAGAAGTGGAGCCCGGATCACCTCGATGGCCCGCTCCCGCTCTTCCCGCTTGGTCGCGACCAGCTCGGTGATCGTCCGGTAGGCGGCCGGATTCAGGAACTTGAAGGAAAGGTCCTCCAGCTCCCACTTGAGGCGGGCGATGCCGAGCCGATGGGCCAGCGGCGCGTAGATCTCCCGCGTCTCCGTCGCGATCTCGCGCTGGCGGTCTTCTTTCAGGGCCTCCAGGGTCCGCATGTTGTGAAGCCGGTCGGCCAGCTTGACCAGGATCACCCGGATGTCCTGCGCCATCGACAGGAGCATCTTCCGGAAGTTCTCCGTCTGCTCGGCCACGGGCGTGCGGAAGGGGATCCCGCCGATCTTGGTGGCGCCGTCCACCAGCGCCTTGACCTCCTGGCCGAACCGCTTTTCGATCTCTTCGAGCGAGATCGAGAGGTTGTCCTCGATCACGTCGTGGAGCAGGGCCGCTTCGAGGATGACGGGCTCGGCTCCGCGGCGCAGCAGATCCAGCAGGATCAGGGCGACGTGGATGCAGTGCGTGACATACGGCTCACCGGAAAGCCGGAGTTGTCCCTCGTGAGCCGCGGCCGAGAAATCCAGCGCCCTCCAGACCCCGGAGACGTCGACTCCGGGAAGATGCCGTTCGAGAGCCTCGCGGAGGCGTCCCTCGAGGAGAGCGACCGACGGATCCGGTTTCGAAACCGCATTTCCTGGTTCAGCGGGCAAGCGGATCCTCCCGACTCTCGGACCCCGGGCCTGCTCCCCGTCCGCCCAGCCGGAACTCGCGGATCTTGAGCTGCACCCGATCCTCTCCATGATATCGGTTCAGGGACGGCCGGTAGATCAGCTCGAGCAGCACGCCGCCGTGCGGGATCTCGCCCGCGCGCGGCCCCAGCCCGAAACCGACGCAATCGGTGCCGCCGGCCGGTCCCGCCCGAAGACGCAGATGGCGCCCCTGCACGACGCGCGGTCCGCGGCAGAGCGCGCGGCCGAAGAAGAGCGGCTCTTCGTTCCCCGAGCCGAAAGGCCCCAGACGATCGAGGAATCGCACCAGCGTCAGATCGCACGCCGCCGGATCGAGCTCTCCATCCAGCGGGATCGGCTCGGCCAGATCCGCGCCGGCGCCCGAGGCGGCGGCCGCCAGCGCCAGCGCATCTTGAAACGCCGGAAAATCCTCCGGACGCAGGGACAGCCCCGCCGCCTGCCGGTGGCCGCCGAAGGATCGGAGATGAAGCTGGGCGGTGGCCAGAAGGGCCAGCAGATCTCCGCCGGGCGGAGTGCGGGCCGAACCCCGGGCGATCTCGCCCGCCAGGGAAACGAGCACGACGGGAACGCCGTACCGGTCCGCCAGACGCGAAGCCGCGATCCCCAGAACTCCCGGATGCCAGTCGGGAGATCCGAGAACGATCGGGCCGCGCCCCGACCAGCCGCCGTCTCCCCGCAGGACGCGCGCGGCGTCGTCCTGGACCTTCTCATTGAGCTTCCGCCGTTCGCGATTGTCCTCCTCGAGACGCCGCGCCAGGCGCCGCGCCTCCCCGGGATCATCCTCGAGAAGGAGCGCCAGGGCCCGCTCCGGAGCCCCGAGCCTTCCCGAGGCGTTCAACCGCGGCGCCAGGAAAAAGGCCAGGTCGCTGGATTCGAGGTTGCGATCCTCGATCCCGGCCGCTTCGATCAGCGCGCTCATGGCGGGGCGCGGGCGCTCGCGCATCTGGCGGAGCCCCAGACAAACCAGGACGCGGTTTTCTCCCTGGAGGGGCGACACGTCCGCCACGGTGCCAAGGGCGACCAGATCGAGCTGGTCGTGGAGGAGCCGCTCCGCCTCGGCTCCCACTTCCCGGCAGAGAGCCTGAAGGACCTTGAAGGAGACCCCCACAGCCGCCAGATGACGGAAAGGATACCGATCGTCGCGCCGCCAGGGATTGACCAGGGCGGTCACCGGCGGAAGCTCGGCGTCGGGAATGTGGTGGTCCGCGATCAGGACGTCGATCCCGAGCTCCCGGGCGCGCGCGACGGCCGCGTGCGCCGTCGTGCCGCAATCGCTCACGATGAGAAGCCCGGCCCCGCACTCGCGCGCCCGTTCCACCGCGCGGGCGCTGAGACCGAAGCCGTCCTCCATCCGGTTCGGGATCAAGGTCCCGATCCGGCCGCCCAGCCCGCGCAGCACGCGGGCCCAGAGCGCGGCCGCGGTGATCCCGTCGACGTCGTAGTCGCCAAAGCAAAGAGCGGTCTCCCGCGCATCGAGGGCGCGCCGCAGGCGCTCGACCGCGGGCCGCATGTCGGTCAGGAGGTAGGGATCCTCGAGATGCTCGATCGCGGGGTCAAGAAAGCGGGGGATCTCGCCGCGGGAGCGCAGGCCGCGATTCCAGAGCACCGCCAGACCGGGACCGGGGATCCCGAGCTCCGGTCCCAGAGCCGCCCACTCGGGCGGACATCCTGCTTGGGGGAGGCTCCAGCGCTTTCGCGGGGGTTCCGGCATCCGGTGTCGATGTCTCCCGCGCGGTCGGAAACCTGGCTCCGAAGCGCGCTCAGATCTTCCGCTTGATCTTCGCCTTCGCCTTCAGGGTGGCGATCACGGACTCAACCGCGCTGCTCGTCCGCATGCTCTTGAGCCGCTGCATGAGCACGGCCTGGACGTCTTCGAACTTGTACATTCCCGCGGGCCGCTTCTCCTCGACCCGGATGATGTGCCATCCCGCCGGGGACCGCAGCGGCGGCGAGGTCTGGCCCGGCTGCAGCGAGAACACCACCGAGTCCAGCGCCGCGGAGTAAGCTCCGCCGCCGAAGATCTGGCCCCGGCCGAAGAACCCGAGGTCTCCGCCGTTCGGCCCGGTGCGATGATCATCCGACCGCTCCTGGGCCAGCTTCGTGAAATCCGCCCCGGCCTTGAGCTCGCCCGCCACCTCGTCGATCTTCGACTTGGCGGCCGTCTCCTTGTCCGGCGTCGGGTTGTTCGGATCGACCAGCGCAAGAATGTGACGCGCGTGAACCTGGTCCGGGTGCTGGAAGTCCTGCGGATGGGAGTCGAAGTAGGCGCGGACCTGCGCCGCCGTCACGTTGATCGTGTCCTGGACCGAAGACTGCATCCACCGCGTGATCGCGGTGCTCATGCGATATCCATCGAGCACGTCGGCTTCCGACATGCCGCGCTGCTGGAGGACCTGCCGATATTGGGTGCTGTCGGGAAAGCTCTTCTTGATCTGGTCGATGGCGCCCTTGACTTCCTCAGGAGACGGCGCCATTCCCTTCTTCACCGCCTCTTCGTAGAGCAGTTCCTGGTTGACCAGCTCATCCACCGCCTTTTGCTGGAGTTGCGGAAGCGGGGTGTTCGGATCGACCCCCTGGGCCTGCCCGGCCTTCCACGCCGCGACGAGTCGGTTCACCTCGCCCAAGGTGACCTTGCCGTCGTTGACCGTGGCGACCGCGTTGGAGGGATCGCCGGTGAGCGCTTGAGTCGGAACAGCCTCCTTCTTGGATGATTTCGAGCAGCCCGGCCCGATCAGGATGAGCCCGACCAGCGCCGCCCAGAGCGCCCCTGCCACCAAACCCTTCGTCTTCACAGCTTCCTCTCCTTGTCCCGGGGTACCCTGGGACGATCTCGGCCCACTGGCGCAGACGACCGAACGTCTGTGCTACGATAAGTTTCGAGTATAAGGACGGCGGGGATGCCCCCCAAGGAGATAATCGGAGACTCCATGACGCGGATCGAGACGGCGGGCTTCCCCGGACGAAGATCGCATCCACCGTTCGAGGTGCGGATCGACTCTCTGGCTTTCGGCGGCGAGGGGATCGCCCGCCGCGACGGCAAGGTCTGTTTCGTGCCGGGCGCCCTTCCGGGAGAGCGGGCCGAGGTGGTCCCGGCGTCCACCCGGCGGAGCTACGACCGGATGCGCCTGCTCCGGATCCTCGAGCCTGCGCCGGAACGCCGCCTGCCGCTCTGCCCGCACACCGACGTCTGCGGCGGTTGCAGTCTCCAGTGTCTATCCTACGAGGCGCAGCTCGCTGCCAAGGCCGACCAGGTCAGGAACTCCCTCGATCGCCTGGCCCGGATCACCGTCCCGGAGGCCGGCCCGCCGTTGCCCTCTCCGTTGCTCGTGGGTTATCGCAACAAGATGGAGTTCACCTTTGCTCCAAGGCCCTGGCTGGCCGGCGGACCGCCTGAGGTCCCCCTCGAGGGCCCGGCTCTCGGGCTGCATGTGCCCGGCCGATTCGACGCCGTCTTCGACCTGGAGAGCTGCGCGCTCGCGTCGGGCAACGCCCGCCGCGCGGTCGAGATCGTCCGCGCCTTCGCGCGCGCGCGCGGCCTCGCGGCCTGGCGCAGCGACACGGACGCCGGACTTCTGCGCCATCTCCTGATCCGGGAGGGACGGAACACGGGCGAGCTGCTCATCGGACTGGTGGTGCGCGCGCTCGATCCGGCCCTGCAGGAACTGGCGCCGCTCCTGGCAGCGCAGATCCCCTCGCTGGTCGGAATGGTCCTCCTGCTCAACACGCGCCTGGCCACGGTGGCGCGCGGCGAAGAGGAGATCGTGGTCTTCGGCAGGCCCTGGCTGCGGGAAACGCTCTCTGGGCGGACCTTCCAGCTTCAGGTCCAGTCGTTCTTCCAGACCAACACCTGGGGAGCCGAGGCCCTGGTCGCGGCCCTGCGGCGCATGGTCGCGGGAAGTCCGCGCGCGAAGCTCCTCGACCTCTACTGTGGCGCAGGCACCCTGGGGATCCTGCTCGCCGATCTGTTCGACGTCGTGGTGGGCATCGAGAGCGTGCCTTCCGCCGTGGCCGACGCCCGCCGCAACGCCGCGCTGAACGGCGTGGAGAACGCGCGATTCGTCGAGGGCCTGGCGGAGGATTGGCTGCGCGGATCCGACCCGGATCACGAAGCCCCGGTCGTGGTGGTCGATCCGCCGCGAGCCGGCCTCCATCCCCGGGCGCTTCGCGGGCTCATCGACCTCGCGCCGGAACGGATCGTCTACGTGTCCTGCCATCCGGCGACCCTGGCCCGGGACGCGGCGGTCCTCTGCGACGAGGGATACCTGCCGAGGCAGCTCCAGATCGTCGACCTGTTTCCGCACACGGCGCACGTGGAGTCGATCCTGCTGCTCGAGCGCTGAGTTGCGCCGAAACACCCGAATGGGCATGCTCGTGGGTCGGCCGGCGTGGAGCGACCGGCGATGAGAACCGCTCCGCCATCTGAGCGTGTCCTGAACGCATTTGAGAATGTCCTGACCGCGGGAGGATGAGATGTCCCTTCGACCGATCCAGCGTCTGGTCGTGGCCAAACCGACTCTCGAGGGCGCGGGCGTCCGCCTGCGCCGCGCGTTCGGCTTTGGCGACACTTCCGACTTCGATCCCTTTCTGCTGCTGGACGACTTCCGCAACGACCGGCCGGAGGATTACCTGGCCGGATTCCCCTGGCATCCGCATCGCGGAATCGAGACGGTCACCTACGTGCTGGCGGGGACCGTGGAGCACGGCGACAGCATCGGGAACAAGGGCGTCATCGGCGCCGGCGACGTGCAATGGATGACCGCGGGAAGCGGCATCATCCACCAGGAGATGCCCAAAGGCGACACCGACGGCCGGATGCATGGATTCCAGCTCTGGGCCAACCTGCCCGCCGCGCTCAAGATGTCGGGGCCCCGGTATCAGGAGGTCAAGGCGCCCGACATTCCGGTCGTCACCGACGACGACGGGACGCAGGTCCGCATCGTGTGCGGCGATTTCTGGGGAAAAAAGGGCCCGATCGACGGGGTCGCGGCCGATCCGATCTATCTGGACGTCTATGTTCCTCCGCGTCAGCGGAAGTCCCTGCCGGTTGAGACCACCCGCCACGCCTTCGCCTACGTCTTCGCCGGATCGGGAAAGTTCTGCAACGCCTCGGGTCCCCTCGCCGTTCCCACGGAGCCGGTCGGATGGGCGGATTCGAAGCCCCCGGTCGATGCGGAGAATCGCATGCTCGTTCTTTTCGACCGGGGCGACGAGGTGGTCGTGGAAGCGGACGAGCCGGGGATCCGGTTCCTGCTGGTCTCAGGCAAGCCGCTTGAGGAGCCGGTCGCGTGGTACGGCCCGATCGTGATGAACACCCAGGAGGAGTTGCGGACGGCGTTCCGGGAGCTGGAACGAGGAACGTTTCTCCGGACGAAGGACCAGCGACGGTGACAGACCGGCCACGGTGACAGACCGGCGACGGTCACTGCGACCGACCGCCGGCCGACGGCAAAGGTGACAGACCTGCGACGGCGGCGACCGGCGGCACACCGGCAACGTCCAGGCCGGCGAGGGCGACAGACCGGCGACGGCGATAGATCGGCGACCGCGACAGGCCGGCGAGGGCGACAGGCCGGTCATGGGACAGACCGGCGCCCGTGATTTGACTTCCGCCGCCTCGCGGCTGTATAAAGGAAGGTGCTCTCATAGGGGAGTCCCGGAAACGGGGCTGAGAATCCGCCCCCGCCGTCCGGACCGGAAGGACCCTGCGGCATCGGCGGAGACCCTTGGAACCTGACGTGGGTCATGCCAACGGAGGAAATGAGAAGCCCGGCCGGCTCTTCCCGCCCGGCTTCCCTCCCCGGCCCGCTCCACGCCGATCGAGTCCGGTCTTGCCCGCGGCTGCACGCCGCGGGAGCTGAAAGGAGCTCCATGCGCGCATCCTGGGTGGCCGCTCGGCGCGGCCTGTCGAACGTGACGCAGATGCACTTCGCTCGCCAGGGGGTGGTGACCGAAGAGATGGCTCACGTCGCCCGCCGCGAGTCCCTGTCGCCCGAGGTGGTCCGCAGCGAGGTCGCGCGCGGCCGGATGATCATCCCGGCCAACATCCGTCATCCCGAGCTCGAGCCGATGGCCATCGGAATCCAGGCCACCTGCAAGGTGAATGCGAACATCGGCAACTCGTCCCACGCCAGCGGAGTCGAGGACGAGCTGGCCAAGCTGGACTTCTCGATGAAGTACGGGGCCGACACCCTGATGGATCTCTCCACCGGCACGCGCATCCGCGAGATCCGCGAAGCTCTTCTCCGTCGCTCGACCATTCCGCTCGGCACGGTGCCGATCTACGAGGCGGTGGAGGGCGTCCGGCGGATCGAGGATCTCACGGTGGACGATCTCCTCCGCGTGATCGAGGAGCAGGCCGAGCAGGGGGTCGACTACATGACGATCCACTGCGGAGTCCTGTTGGAGTTCCTGCCCTTGGCCGCCGGCCGCATCACCGGCATCGTCAGCCGCGGCGGGAGCCTGATCGCCCGGTGGATGCTCCATCATCACCGGCAGAATCCGCTCTATGAGAGCTTCGACCGCATCCTCGACATCTGCGCCCGCTACGACGTCAGCCTGTCCCTGGGCGACGGCCTTCGGCCCGGATGTCTGGCCGACGCCTCCGACGAGGCGCAGTTCGCCGAGCTCAAGGTGCTGGGCGAGCTGACGAAACGCGCCTGGGAACGCGACGTCCAGGTCATGATCGAGGGACCGGGGCATGTGCCCATGGACCAGATCGAGATGAACGTCCGGCGCGAGATCGAGTGGTGCAGTGAGGCGCCCTTCTACGTCCTCGGGCCTCTCGTGACCGACATCGCGCCCGGCTATGACCACATCACGAGCGCCATCGGCGCCGCGATGGCCGGCTGGTACGGCACCGCCATGCTCTGCTACGTCACGCCGGCGGAGCATCTCGGTCTGCCCAACCTGGACGACGTCCGCCAGGGTTTGATCGCGTACAAGATCGCCGCGCACGCCGCTGATATCGCGCGACACCGGCCGGGCGCCCGCAACCGCGACGACGCGCTGTCCCGCGCCCGCTACGAATTCGACTGGGAGCGGCAGTTCGCGCTCTCCCTCGATCCGGAAACAGCGCGCAGCAAGCACGACGAGACCCTTCCACACGAGGGGTTCAAGACGGCGAAGTTCTGCTCCATGTGCGGGCCCAAGTTCTGCTCGATGCGGATCAGCCAGGACGTCCAGGCGGAGATCCTGAAAGCGGCTTCGGAATTTTCCGACGAAGAGCTGCCGGAGGTGCTTCGCCGGGCGCATCGCGAGGAGCTGCTGGCTCACGGCGGGGCGGAGGGGTCGGCGGCGCGGTCGTGACCTTCCGGCGGCACGACGGAGGAGTCGGCGGCGCGGCTCGGCGAGCCCGGTGCGATCCCTGGGCGATCGGCACCGGCCCGCCGCGTTCATCCGGACTCGGACGCGGGCTTATCGCATCCAGATCAGCTTGCGACTCTCGGAGAAGTGGGCGCGGGTCTGACCCTGTGCGTCCACCCGCACCACGTAGACCCCGGAAGGTTGGAGGATGCCGCCGGCATTCCTTCCATCCCACTGCAGGCTCAACAGTCCTGAGGGTTGCTCGCCCGACAGCAAAGTCACAACTCGTGAGCCGTTCGCCGCAAAAACCGCCACGTCCACCCGTGATGGCTCAGGCAGGGCGAGAACCATCCTGGCCCCGGCCCGGGCAGGATTCGGGACCGCGGATCCCAGGTCGTAGGCCACGGGCCTCCCACCCCTGTCTGCATCCGCGGGCATGACCCGGCCGGTGACCACGGAAGGTCCGCTGCGATTGGCGGCCAGGTCAAGTGCGACCACTCGGTAGTAGTAGCTGCCCGAGAAGAAGAAGGTCGAGTCATCGAATGCCGCCGTCGCGGATTCCCCCACGAGATTGGCCGGACCGGGGATGAAGCCGGGGCCGAAACCCCGATAGACCGTGTCCCTTCGGCCCGGCTGCGTGATTCGCGCGTAGCCTCCCCCTACCGTCATGAGTCGTGGACGGACCCAAAGGAGGACGACTCATGGCAAGGAAGGACGGAGCACTCCCCGCCCGGGTGCATGGGCTTCGGACCCGCATCGAGCATTGGCGTCGGCATCGCGATTCGCGGGCGATGCCGGAGAAGCTGTGGGAAGCCGCGGTTTTCCTGGCGCGGTTGCACGGCATCGCTCCCATCTCGCGGGCCTTGCGTCTCGACTACGGCGCCCTGAAGCGGAGGGTCGCCGGCGCCGAGGCAGGCGTGGAGAAGAGAGGACCGACTCGGTTCGTCGAACTCGGCGCGGAGTCGTTGCTCGGGCGATCCACGATCGACGGCCCGGCGGTGGAGCTCTGGGGAGCCGACGGTTCCCGGCTCGTCGTCCGGTTGTCGACCCACGAACGTGCGGAGGTGCTGGTCCTGGCCGCCGCTCTCTGGAAGCAACGCTGATGCTCCAGATCACCCCGCAGATGCGGGTCTTGGTGGCGGTGGAACCGGCGGATTTCCGCTGCGGCATCGACGGTCTCTCGCGCGTGTGTCGGAGCGTCCTCAAGGCTGATCCGTTCTCCGGCACGGTCTTTGTGTTCCGCAATCGTCGTGGGACGGGCCTCAAGGTGATCGTGTACGACGGCCAAGGCTTTTGGCTTTGCTACAAGCGTCTCTCGAGCGGCCGATTCCGCTGGTGGCCCGCGGACGAGAAGGAGCGGGCGAGCTCGATGCGGGCGCACGAGCTGGCGGTGCTCTTCTCCGGCGGAGATCCCGGTTCGACCCGGGCGGCGCCGATCTGGCGTCGGGTCACGGTGGGGGCGTGAGACTGGGCGCCCCCCTCTTTTCTTCCGGCGATCGTTTTTTCTCTTGCGTTCTTTTCCGCCCTCGGTTATTCCCTTCCGCATGAGCACGGTTCTGCAGTATCGAGGCCGTCCGATCACCGAGTCGGATGTGCTCTTGGTCCGCGAGCTTCTGGCGAAGAACCCGAGTGCGAGTCGGCGCGCCCTGTCGCTCGAACTGTGCGCGGCCTGGGGTTGGATGCAACCGAACGGATACCCGCGCGATGGTGTCTGCCGCGGGTTGCTCCTGGCCCTGGACCGTGCGGGCGAGATCACGCTGCCGCCGCCGCGCATGAAGATGCCCGACCGATCGCGGCCGTCACCGGAGCCGACGCTTCTTCCGTGGGAAGCCCCGCCGATCCGCGGTTCGTTGGCGGAACTGGGTTCGTTGACTTTCCGTCAGGTGCGGCGGACCGAGGAAGAGCGAAGGTTCGACGGCCTGATCCGAAGACATCACTACCTCGGCTTCACGCGACCGGTGGGCGAGCACCTGAAGCACCTGGTCTTCGCGGCCGGCCGGCCGGTGGCCTGTTTTCTCTGGACCTCGGCGCCCCGCCATCTCGGCCCGCGGGATCGGTTCATCGGTTGGTCGGCTCAGGCCCGGCGCGAGAACATCCGCTTCGTCGGCTACAACAGCCGGTTCCTCATCCTGCCCTGGGTGGAAGTCCCGCATCTGGCGTCCCATCTGCTCGGTCGGATGGTACGGATGCTTCCGGGGGAATGGGAGTGGTGGTACCACCATCCGGTTCACCTGGCTGAGACCTTCGTCGACCGCACCCGGTGGCGCGGCACCTGTTACCGGGCGGCGAACTGGATCTGCGTGGGTCAAACGACGGGTCGGGGCAAGAACGACCAGACCGGTCGGCCCAACCGTCCGCGCAAGGATGTGCTTGTCTATCCGCTGACCCGGCACTTTCGGGAACACCTCACGAGGTCGGCATGAATCGACGAGAGATGCGGCGCCGCGAGGTCGAGTGGAAGGAACTGGAGGCGATCCTCGAGCGGACCCGAGAAGGGGCTTTGAATGCGGAGGAGCACGGGAAGCTGAGGGCAGCGGTGGATACGCTGGGCTTTCTGACCCGGGAGCTGGAGTCGAAGGGGACCTCGATCGATCGGCTGCGGCGGTTGCTCTTCGGGCCGAGCACGGAGAAGACGAGCCGGGTGCTCCGGGACGTGTTCGAGGGCCATGCCGCCGCCGGTGGAGAGGCCGGCGCGACCGGCTCGCCGTCGAAGGAAGCATCGGCCGTGAAGCCTCATGGGCACGGCCGCCATGGAGTGGAAGCCTACTGGGGCGCGAAGAAGGTGCCGGTGCCGCACGCGTCGCTGACGCACGGCGCCGGGTGTCCCGAGTGCGGCCGCGGGAAGGTGTACCTGCAGAACGAACCGGCCTCTCTGCTGCGGATCACGGGGATGGCTCCCTTGCAAGCTTCGGTCTTCGAGCTGGAGCGCCTCCGCTGCAACGCCTGCGGCCAGGTTTTCTCGGCCGAACCGCCCCCGGGGGTCGGTACGGCGAAGTACGACGAATCGGCCACGGCTATGATCGGACTTCTCCGCTACGGTTGCGGCCTTCCTTTCAACCGGTTGGAGAAGCTGGAGGGCAGCCTGGGCATCCCGTTGCCCGCCGCCACGCAATGGGAACTGGTGGCCGGCGGCGCCAAAGCGCTCGAACCGGTTCATGAGGAGCTCATCCGACAGGCCGCCCAGGGGGAGGTCTTCTACAATGACGACACCACGATGAAGGTTCTCGAGCTGATGAAGTCGTCGAACCGAGAGGTGATGCCAGGCATCCGAACGGATCTCGTGGGGGAAACGGAGGCCGATCCCGACGTGGAGGCCGTCGGCCGGCCGGAACCCGAAAAGGATCCCAAGGAGCGCACCGGGATCTTCACCTCCGGGATTGTCTCACGGACGGGAGAGCACCGGATGGCGCTCTTCTTCACCGGTCGCAAGCACGCGGGAGAGAACCTGGAGCAGGTGCTGAAGCGACGGGCGGAGGAGTTGTCCCCGCCCATCCAGATGTGCGATGCGCTCTCCCGGAACACCAGCGGAGACTTTGAGACGATCGTGGGGAGCTGTCTCGTCCATGCCAGGAGGAACTTCGTCCAGGTGGCCGATCGCTTCCCCGACGAATGCCGCTACGTGTTCGAGACTTTGCGCGCGGTCTACCGGAACGACGCTCTCGCTCGCGAGCGGAAGATGGGAACCGAGGAGCGCCTCGCCTTTCACCGGGACCAGAGCGGACCCATCATGGAGAAGCTCAGGACGTGGGGCCGGGAGCAGTTCGAGGAGCACCTGGTCGAGCCGAACTCGGGCCTGGGCGACGCCATCTCCTATATGGAAAAGCACTGGGACAAGCTCACGTTGTTCCTCAGGAAACCCGGCGCACCCCTTGATAACACGATCTGCGAAAGAGCTCTGAAGCGCGCCATTGTGCACCGCAAGAACTCCCTCTTTTACAAGACGCAGAACGGCGCCCGGGTGGGGGACCTCTTCATGAGCCTGATCCACACGGCCGAGCTCAGCGGGGCCGATCCCTTCCGCTATCTCGTCGATGTTCTCCGACACCCCCGCGAGACGGCCGCCAACCCCTCCGGCTGGATGCCCTGGAACTATCGAGACGCACTGGGCACCAGCGCGCCGGCGACAGGCCCGCCGGGGTAGCCCGGCTTCTCTCCTTTCACGCCCCGCCTCCCTGCCACCCGGGACCGAGACACGCCACCGGACGGCGGCGCCCCGGCCAATCCCAGCGGAATCCCGGGAATCGACGCGCCTACGCACCGGTGCCGAAGGGACACGATAGACCTGGTAGTAGGCCAGATCGTGATCCGGAATCGGATCCCAGGTGACGCGGATTCGATTCGTCTGTGGCAGGTATTCGGCAGAGGGATCCTGCGGGACGGAAGGAGGCAGGTTGTCCACGGAGTACCCGCTATCCGGCGGAGAGGTATAGAACACGGCTGGATCCGTGGTGTGAGCCGTGACCTGGTAGACGGACCAGTGCATGCCGTGAGCGATCGAGGAGTCGGCCAACGTCATCGCCAGCAGGGAATAGAGAGAATCCTGTTCGGCCAGGGTCGTGCCCACGCTGGACCAGCTCTGCTGGTCGTTCCGGATCCAAAGGGTGTAGCCGATCACCCCTTTCCCCACGGCCCCGTCCAGACCACTCGGATGCCAGCGAACCCACACCCGGCCTCCTTGGTCATCGGGCACGTCCTGCACCGAGACAATGACCGGCTCCCTGGCATAGACCCGAACGGGAGCCCCGGAAGTCAGGGTGTCCGCTCCGCCCGGACCGTTCACCGCGAGCTTGGGATAGAACGACCCCGTGACCTGATACCCATGGATGGGGTTTTCCGTCTCGCCTTCGCCGCCATCGCCGAACCACCAGTGGTACGCCGTGATCGTGCCCAGGGAATGGTCCGTGAAGGCCACCGTCAAGGGTGCGACCCCAAGGCTGTCGTTGAACGTAAACGCGGCCACGACGGACCCGGGCCGGTGCACGTTGACGTAGTTCGGCTTGCTCTTGCTGCCCTGGCCGTACTGGTTCGTCACGGTCAGCGAGACCGAGAAGCTGCCGGAATCCGCATACACGTGGGTCGGGTTCGCGTCGCTGCTCTGCCCGCCGTCGCCGAAGGTCCAGGCGTAGGAGTTCACCGGACCCACCACGGTGGAGGTGAAGTGCACGGTCAGCGGCGGGAAGCCGCTCAACGGCTGTCCGGCGAAGTCGCATTGCGGCGGCCACTGTGCGGGATGAACCGTAATGCGGGTGCTGTCGATGCCGGCTCCCCCCGGGCCCGTGGCGGTCAGAAGCACGGTGAAAGCGCCCGCGTCGGTGAAGGTGTGGACAGGATCGGGAAGGCTGCTCGTCCTCCCGTCCCCGAAGTTCCATTGACAGGTCGTGATTGGCCCGCCCAGGTTCACCGAAGAGAAGTCCACCCCCAGGGGGGCAACTCCGCTGGCGGGATTGGCTCGAATCGTGACCTGCGGCCGCGACGGGCTCCCCTGCTGGAAATAGAGCGCGCCGATGTCAGCCACGGTTCCGTCGGGATCATGCGGCAGGGTCGGATCGCCGGCATCAACGCAGGGGGAACCCGACTGCAGGTGGTAGTTGCCGTCCGTGGGATCGACCAGCTTCGGATCGAGAGAGATATTGTAGTAAGTATCGCAGGAGTCTCCCCGCGCGTTCGTGGTAAGAACCTGGCCCAAGCCGGCCGGAGTGTTTCCGGTCGCGACCGGGCTCGCATCGTGGTAGAAGTCATTGTGCTCGATCGGCATGTCGGCGGATGGCCAGCCGTAGATCGCTTGCGAGCAGTTCATGAACAGATTCGAGTTGCAGGAAATCCACGCTCCGTCTTGGATACCGATTCCCGAGCCATCAATGGTATTGCCGGTCACCTGCGCACCGGAACCGAACTCGCAGAATATGGCGCTCACAGAACCCTGGAGCCCGTTGCCGTCGATGGTCCCGCTCGAACCACTGAGATCAATGCAGCCATAACAGTGAAAACAACTGTTTCGGACGACTACCGTCGCGCCGTCCGCATATATGCCGTAGGAGTTCGGACAGTTTACTGTATCGCTCTGCATGATCAGGCCGCTGGGATAGGGACCTGCATAAACCGCCTCATCAGTGGTGACGTTGAACCGGCAACCGGAGATGCGAGTCGAATCGACAATCATCACTCGCGAGTCGAAGTAACAGCCCGCAATGTATCCGCGCCTGCCCCCGCCCTGGTAGGCCGCCTGTGCGTTCTGGCGGAGGGCGCAGTGCTCGATCCTGAGGGTTCCGCCGGAGTTGGTCGCTCCCTGGGATCCGAATTGGATCTCCGCGTAGCTGAGCAGACTGCACGTCAGAGAATCGCCCCCGGAGTATACCGTTATTCCCTGCCAGTCTCCCGGAGTTTGCGGATTGCGGCCCGAGGTGAACCGGATCGTGTCCCCGACGGCGCCCTGGGCCACCAGGCGGCCATAGACATGGAACGCGTAGTCGCCCATGAACGCAATGGTCACACCCGGTTGGATGAGCAGCGTATCACCCGAGCACACCTGGATGTCTCCCACCGCGTGATAGAGCGTGCCGGCGGGAAAGACCCCCTTCTGGGAGCCGGAGATCTCGATGACCTGGCCTGGCGGAAGGGTGACGTCCGGCAAGGTGGTATCGGGGGGCGCGACGACCCATGGCCCGGGAAGGCCCTGCGAGACGTAGCCCGGGTGGGAGAACTGGATCAGATAGACACCGGAGCTGATCATCTTGGAGTACATGCCCAGGGCATCGGTGAAGGCGCTGTCCGTGACCGCCGAGCCGGGTTGGGCCTGGAAAACCACCTTGATTCCCGAGTTGTCGTTCTGCTCTTGCAGGTAGGCGTGCCCGGTGACCGAAACTCCGGTGAGCGGACGGGGCTTGGTCGTCCCGTGAAACCGGGACGCCATGGGTCTTCTGGCAACGGAAGCCGCCGCCGAACTTGCTGCGAGCGCCAAACAGACGATGACCGGCAGAACCCGATGGAATCTGAACACGGGACCCTCCCCCCGGCTTTGAGGTCACTGGTGCGCGAGGGCAGGCCGTGCGGCAGCCCGCCGGCAAGGCACCTCGAGGAGGGCGCAAGCGACACGCCAGTCCAAAACTAGAAGGATTATATCCGAATTCGGCAGCCTCGGCCACGCCTCTTTTCTGGGTGAGGGTTTCGGCCGCTTCCTGACCTGGACGGCAGAGGCACGAGCACTCTTGTCCTGGACCTGTCCGCTGGGACCAGGCCCGCCTGGACGCCGGAGCCGGGTCCCGCTATCCTCGAACCTCGGTACCGGGGCGAGGGTGACACTCGAGCAAAGGACCAGACCAAGGAGCTTGATCTGTCAGACAATCGAAACTCGAATCCGACGGCACGGTCCGAGGGATCGGAGACGCACACATTTCAGGACTACCGCGACCGTCTTCTCGCGCGCCTGCTCAAGCTGGCGCCGCGCCCGTCAACCGAAGCTGAAGACGCGACCGCGTCACCGGCGCCGCCCGAAGTCCAGGGCCTGGCCTTCACCCGCCCCCCCAAACCCGACATGGGCGACCTGGCCCTGGGGACCTTCCCGCTCGCGCGCGTCCTCGGCCGCCCACCGGCCGCCATCGCCCAGGCCTGGGCCGAGGCGGTTCGAGCCGAGCTGGCTCGTCCGGATGGCGCGCTCGCTGATCTTGCAGTGCCGGTCACCCGCGTCGAGACGCAAGGTCCCTACCTCAATGTCACGCTGGAGCCGCGGGCGCTCGCGCGGCTCGTGGTCACCGCGGTTTCGGCGGCGGGCAGAGCCTACGGGCGGGCGCGCGGTCCCAGCGGCCAGACGGTCACGCTGGAATACTCCTCTCCGAACACGAACAAGCCGCTTCATCTCGGGCACATCCGGAACAACCTGATCGGGATGTCCCTCTCCAACATTCTCGAGGCGCGCGGCGACCGCGTCCTCCGGGTCAGCTTCATCAACGACCGCGGCATCCACATCTGCAAGTCGATGCTCGCCTATCTCCGCCTGGACGCCGGAGGGACTCCCGAATCGACCGGCGAGAAAGGGGATCACTTCGTCGGCCGGTACTACGTGCTCTTCGACACCCAGCTCAAGACCGAGCGCGAGCGGTTCGCCCGCGACCGCGGGATCGAGGCCGCGCGCTTCTCCAAGCCGGAGCTGCGTTCTCTGGACAAGGAGGCGCGCCGCGGGCGCGAAGAGGAGGCGGACCGCTTCGAAGAAGAGTTCCTGGCCGCCTCCGACTGGATGGCCGGCGCGCGCGACCTGCTCCGCCGCTGGGAAGCGGGCGAGCCCGCGACCCTCGAGCTCTGGCGCCGCATGAACGACTGGGTCTACCAGGGATTCCGGGAGACCTACGAGCGCCTGGGCTGTCGCTTCGACCAGTGGTACTTCGAGAGTGAAACCTGGCGGATCGGCAAGGAGGAGGTCGAGCGCGGCCTCGCCCTGGGCATCTTCCACCGGCAGCCGGACGGCTCGGTCTGGGCGCGGCTGGAATCCCTCGGGCTCAAGGACAAGCTGGTGCTGCGCTCCGATGGCACGACCGTCTATATCACCGGCGATATCGGCACGGCCATCCGGAGATTCCAGGATTATCGAATGGACCGCTCCATCTACGTGGTCGCCTCCGAACAGGATGAGCACTTCCGGAATCTCTTCGCGATCCTCCATCAGCTCGGCCATCCCTGGGCGGACCGCTGCCACCATGCCTCCTACGGCATGGTCACGCTCCCGCACGGCCTCGGCAAGCTGAAGTCCCGCGAAGGCGTCTCGGTCGATGCGGATGAGCTGCTCGACGAGCTGCACCGGCTGGCGAAACAGCGGATCGAGGAGGGAGGCTACTGCGAGACTCCAGAGGCCGCGGAACGGATCGCCGAGTGGATCGGCCAGGGCGCGCTGAAGTTGTACATCCTCCAGGTCAGCTCGGAGAAGAACCTCCAGTTCGACCCGAACGAGACCATCGCCTTCTCCGGCGACACCGGACCGGCGGTGCAATACTCCCATGCGCGGATCTGCGGCATCCTGCGGAAGGGGTTGGAGTCGGGCAAGGTGCTTCCGGACGATCTGGCGTCGGCATCGTCGCTCGATGCCGGAGCGATTTCACCGGTCGCCGGCTACGCGAGGCCGGCGAAGAGCCGTGATTCCGTATCGGGCGAACCGCCCTCGCCGTTGGAAAGCCCTGATTCCGCAAGCGAGCCGCCCTCGCCGGCCCGGCGCCCTGATTCCGCATCAGGCGAGCCGGCCTCGGAGGGCTTCCGTTCCGAGGCTTTCCTGCGGGCCGACCGCGTCGACGCCGGGCTCTTGACCGAGCCGGAAGAGCGCGACGTCTTGCGCCTCCTGGCCGAGTATCCCGATGTGGTGACGCAGGCGGCCCGACAGCTCGCGCCGGCGCCGATCGCCAATGCCCTGCTCGAGCTGACCAAGGCCTACGCGCGGATGTATCACCAGCACGAGGTCCTGAAGGCCGGATCCCCGGAGCTGGTCCGCGCCCGCCTGCAGCTTGCCCTGTGCGTCGCGCAGGTGCTCCGGAACGGCCTCGGGCTTCTGGGCATCGAGGCGCCCGAGCGGATGTAGGTGGGACCTTCCCCCACCTGCTCTGGGCATTCGGTCCGCGTGGCTCCCGCCGATCGCTGGCGCCTGGCGAACACCATCGCCCATGACCCAATGGGGGCCCCGCCATCCTGGGTAAGCAACTCTCGGCCTGTTCGATCCATGAGAGAGAAGGGGATCCGTCGGACCGAGCGCGGCTCCCTGCCCCGGCCCCTTTGCTCCCCTGTCCCCCACGGACGGGGAGACGGTGGCGACGAATCCGCCGCAGCTTCGCTGGCACGGCGACCAGCCGCAGGAGTGCGGCGGCGACGTCCGCTTCACGGTTTTCTGGTCTCCGGATTCGTTGCTGGCGCATCCGGATTCCGCCGACGCCGGAATCAACGCAGCCTATACGTTTGCCGCCGGCGCGCTGACCGGACCGACGACCGTCTACTGGCGCGTGCGGGCCCGATCGTCGGACGGACATTCCCGCTGGTCCGACCCCGCCACGGGCTGGCGTTTCCTCGTTCCGGCGCCCGCCGTCGCCGAGGTGTACCCCGGTGACACCGACAACAGCGGGAAGGTGGATGTTCGCGATCTCCTGCCGCTCGGCCTCTACTACGGCCTGACCGGTCCGGGTCGTGGCCACGCGTCGGTCGCCTGGGCCGGGCAGCCGCTGTACGCCGCCTGGAATCCCCCGGCGGCCGGTTATGCCGACTGCAATGGGGACGGAACCGTGGACGCGTCCGATCTGGACGCGATCGTCCGGAACTGGAACGCGTCCGAGGGGAGCGCCGCGCCCGATTCCTCTCGGCCGTTGCCGGTCTTCCTTGAGGTCCTTCAGGCGCTGAACCAGGAACCGGCCTCGCCGAGCTGGACCGCGCTTCGCGCGCATCTTCTCGAGACCATGCGCAAGACCTTCGGGACCGATGTGCTCGCCTATCATCTCGAGCCGAATCGGCCCAATCCGTTCGGCTCCTCGACGACCTGGATGCTGACCCTCCCGGAGCCGGCGGAAGTCCGCATCCGGATCTTCGATCCTTGCGGGCGGCTGTTGTGGCGGCGGAGCCTGACCTTGCCGGCGGGGCTCTCCCCCGTCACCTTCAACGGCCGCGACGCGCGCGGATTGCCGCTTCCGTCCGGGAGCTATGTCTATCGGATTGAAACCGGGGATCGGCGGGAGACCGGGAGGATCCTGCTCGTTCGCTGAACGCACCCCACGTCCGCGCCAGCCATCCGATTTCCGATTCGGAGATCCATGCGCTCCATCGGAAGGAGAGCGTCATGGGGCGTCTTTGCGCGCAGGTTCCCGGGACGTGGTATAATCCAGGTGCTTCGAAACTGCTTCGGCGGCCCGATTCCACAGGGAGGAGCCGACCATGAGACCTCTCGCTCTCGCCGCAGTGGCGGCGATCCTGCTGGCGTTCGTCCCCCGGCCGGCCCCAGCCGATTGCATGGACCCGACCGACTATCTTCACCTGGACGGCAGCATCAGCCTGCCGAGCCCCGCGCACGGAATCGTCGTCGTGGGCCCTTACGCCTATGTCGCGACCTGGGCCGCGGGGCTCGTGGTCGTCAACGTGGCCAATCCCTTGAGCCCTACCGTGGTCGGGTCGGTCGCGACGGGGGGATTCGGCCACGGATTGACCATCGCCGGATCCTATGCCTATATCGCGGCTGACTACGCCGGACTCGTGGTCATCGACATCAGCCAGCCCTGGAATCCGGTCGTCGTCGCCAGCCTCGCGCTGCCGACGACCGCGGAAGGCGTGGCGGTCTCGAACGGCTATGCCTTCATCGCCGATGGGACAGCCGGTCTGGAAGTCGTGAGCGTCGCGAATCCGAGGCAGCCCCAGATTGTGGGCGCCCTGTCCACGCCGGCCGAGGCCAAGGCCGTGGATATTTCCGGTTCGTACGCCTACCTGGCCGACAACGACGCCGGACTCGTGATCGCGGATGTCTCGGCTCCGAACAGCCCTCGTCTGGTCTCGAAGACGACCATGCCGGGTCAGGTCATCGGCGTCGTCCTTGCCGGTTCCGTGGGCTATCTCTCCGACGGATGGAGCGGAATCGAAGCCGTCGACGTCTCGAATCCGAGTTCTCCGCAGTTGATCGGCGGGACGGGAACAGGGACGGCCACCGTGGAGGCGGTCGTGTCGGGCTCCCGCGCCTACGTCGCCGATGCCTATGGCGGGCTCCGCGTGATCGACGTCAGCGACCCGCGGAATCTCCGAACGCTGGGCAACTACCACGTCCCCAGCTATGGCAACTGCGTCGGCGTCAGCGGCGACCATGCCTACCTGGGTGATGACGGGTTTCAGATGATCGACGTCGCCGATCCGAACGGTCCGCCGATCGTGGCGGGCATCGACATGCCGGAGACGCCGATGCGGGTGGCTCTGGCGGACCGATATGCCTACTTCGCGACCGGCTGGAACGGGCTCCAGGTCGTCGATATCGCCGACCCCATGAATCCCACGATCGTCGGAGACGTGAGCTCCCCGGGCTGGGCCGACGGCATTGCGCTTTCGGGATCCCTGGCCTACCTGGTGGATTCCATCTCGGCCAACGATCTCCAGGTGATCGACGTCAGCGATCCGCGGAATCCGGCGACCGTCGGCGGCATCAGTTTTCCCGGCACCGCCGGGGGCGTGGCGTTGTCCGGCGCATGCGCGTTCGTCGCCGACGGCAACTCCGGCCTGATCGTGATCGATGTCTCGGCCCCTCAGAAGCCCGCGGTCGTCGGAGGCTTGGGATTGTCCCACGACGCCTGCGGCATCGCGATCACGGGATCCGTCGCCTGCGTCGTCGGCACGAGCGCGCTGTACACAATCGACGTGTCGGATCCGCAGGTCCCGGTGGTTCTCGGGAAGGTCGCCACGCCCGGCGACTACGGCACGGACGTGGCGGTTTCCGGAACGTACGCCTATCTGATGGATTGGGGCTCGCTTCAGATCGTCGATGTCTCCGATCCCCGCACCCCGTACATCGTGGGCAGCGTCGGCACCGGAGGCTACTCCGGATCCGTGACTGTGGACGGCGCCTACGCCTACGTCCACGAGTTCGACTGGTATGATGGGATGCCCGCCTACCTGGACGTCATCGACATCTCGAATCCCCGGAATCCCTGGCTTCTGACCGATGTCGTGCTGCCCGGAACCTGGGACACCTCCCAGGGCGTGGCGGTGACGAACGGCAGCGTCCTGGTGCCCGCAGGAATGTCCCTTCAGATCGTGCCCGCCGTCTGCCCCACCGGCTCCGGGATCGCCGAGCGGGCCCGCGGACCGGAACCGGTGTCGATCATGATTCCGAATCCGGCCTGGCGACAGGCCCGGATCCATCTCGCGCTCGCGGCTGGAGGCCGGGTCACCGGAGTCGTCTTCGACGTGGCCGGCCGCCGGGTGCGCACGTTCCAGGACGGCGTCCTGGAAGCGGGCGCCCACGACCTGTGGTGGGACGGGCGCGACGACGCAGGCCGCGACGTCTCCTCGGGAATCTATCTGGCCAGGATCACGACCAGCCGGTCGACAGAGACCGGACGCATCGTGCTCATGAGATGAGCCCGCGGGCGCGGCGGATGCTCGGGTGATCCACCGACAGGCGGCGCCTCCGGCTACTCAACCAGGATCAGTTTCGATGATCCGCGCCAGCCGGGCACCGAGAGACGCGCGTAGTAGACGCCGGCAGGAACCCGCCGTCCGGCTTCGTCACGACCGTCCCAGGACGCGAGGTGCGGTCCTCTGGAAAGCTCTCCCGATGCCAGCCGCCGGATCAGCCGGCCGGCAGCTCCGTAGATCTCGAGGCTCGCGTCCGCGGTTGATGCGAGCTGATAGCGGATCGTGGCGGAGCCCGCGAACGGATTCGGCGCCACTCCAAAAAGCTGGTTGCCCGGGCGGACAGCCGCATCTCCCGCGGCTGCCGCCAGGCAGGGATTGGGATCGCAGGTTCCGCCGAGAGTCCAGGTTCCGGAGCAATCCCCCTGTGTGGTGATCGAGCAGGATCCATCCGAGGCGCAGCAGGTGCCGGTTCCCTCCTGGCACTGAAGCGCCAGGATCTCGAGCCCGCTGGACCAGTCGGCGAGGTAGATCCCGTTCCCGTCCGCCGCGATCCCGACCGCGCCGTTCGGCGTCGCGCCGAATCCCACGATCCCGGGCGCAGCGGGATCGGACACATCGACCACCATGAGCCCGGCATAGTCGTCGGCCACGTAGGCGTCGGCGCCTTGGACGACGAGCGCGTACGCGTATCCCGGGGTGACCTTGTGTCCGATGATCCGGGGCCGGGTGGGATCGGAGACGTCGCAGATCTCGATCCCGGAATCGCCTTCCGCGAGGTAGGCATAGCCGCTGGCCGCGGCCACGCCGAGAACGAGATCGCTCGCGCTGGCGCGCCCGACGATCTTGGGTGAAGTCGGATCGTTCACGTCGACCACCGCCAGCCCCGAGTCGGCGTCGGCGACCAAGGCGTATCCGCCGCTCAGGCAGACGCCCACCGCGTCGCCCGGCGTCGCCGCGTTCCCCGCGATCACAGGAGCGGCCGGCGCGCTCACGTCCACGATCTCGAGTCCGGCGCCTCCGTCCGCAACATAGGCGTATCGACCGGCGACCGCGACCCCGAGCGCCCATCCGGGAGTCGCCACCTTGCCCGCGGCCCGGGGATGGACCGGATCCGTCAGGTCGAAGGATTGCAGGCCGAAGGATTCCACCGCAACGTAGGCGTAGCCTTGCTCCGTGGCGACTCCGGCGGCATAGTCCTCGGTCGCCGCCTGTCCGACCAGGACCGGCGCGGTCGGATCGGAAATGTCGATGACTTCGAGGCCCCCTGACCAATCCGCAACCAGCGCAACCGCCCCTTCGACGGCGGCGTCGAGCGCCACGCCCGGCGTGTCTGCGCCCCCGAGCAGATAGGGGACGCCCCGCGATCGGTAGTCCACGCACGCGGCGCTCGACGACCGGGCGACGAGGGCGCCGGTCATGAGCGCCAGGACCGCCACCACGAACACAGATCGACCCGGGTATCGCCGCCGGTCCGCGGTGTGCGGTTCGGCAAGAACCCGGCTTGACGGAAGGGCCGACGCATCACAGGGCGGAGCCGACCTGAGCCTGTTCCGGAACCTGACCGGCGCCGGTTTCCCCGGCGCGTCCAACTCCTCCATAACCTTCGCCCCCCAGCTCCGTCCCGCCGCCGTTCGGCCGATGGCCCAAGTCACTGGTGGCCGCAATGACCTCGATGGCCGCAAAGATGTCATCGAAAAAGGAACGGCGACCTCCACCGGGGTCGCCGTTCCTTTCAGAACTCAGAAGATCAAGGCCGATGGCCTACGGATGCGGTCCGTCGCCGAGGTCCTTGAGATGGCACTTGTTGCAGAGCGAACGCTGATCGTTGATGAAGGTGTACTGGTAGTACTTGTAAGCCACGTCGTTCGGCCCGATGCCTCCGTCCGTCGGCTGCGGGTGCGAATCCACCATGAACTCGGTGGCGAAGTCCCAGCGGCCCAGCTCGGCGAAGGCCGTCGCATGGGCGCGGTGGCAGCTCACGCACATCACCTGGTCGACGCCGGTCGGACCCTGGGTGTAGTTCGCGGGATTCACCTTGCTCAGGTCGACTTCCACCGCCTCGAACGGCACCAGTCCCCAGTAGGAGGTCGCCGGGTTGCCGCCGGTCGGGTTGTCACTGCTGATGTAGGCGTTGTAGGCGGCGGCGACATCCGAGCCGAGCGCCTGCTCCGGGTGCACGAAGTTGGTGGTGTGGGAGGACTCGAAGCCGGCATGGCAGTTCGAGCACCAGTCCGACATCCCGTTCTTGTAGACGGTGTGCTGGGAGTTGGTCTCGTTGCCGCCTCCGCCCACGTAGGTCGTCCGGGCGTTCCCGGCGGCCAGGGGCGCCGGGTAGGTGAAGTTGTACCGGGTCCCGTCGTAGATCGGGCCGGCGCTGGTGTTGTCGTAGAGGAGACGGAAGTTCTGGTTCCCGTGGGGATCGTGGCAGCTCGTGCAGGTCAGATACTGGGCCTGGAAGTTGCCCCCCGGGGCCTTGGTCAGCGTCTGGTCGACGGTGAGGCCGTAGGCCGGAGAGACGATGTTGTGGCCGTGACTGTCGCCCGTGCTGGTCGTCTGGTGGCCGTGAGACGTCCAGGTGTAGGTCCGGGTCAACCAGTAGAAGTCGCCGCCGGGGCCGAAGCCGGCCCCGCCGTCGAACTGCCCGTAACCCGCGTGGCAGTGCAGACAGGTATCGCTGCTGTTGCCGTAGTTGAGCAGATACGCGTGACCATGATCGCCGCCCGTGGTGTCGACCGGGGCGCCATTGATGCTGTTGTGCATCGTATGGCAGCCCTGGCAGTAGGCGACGCCCTTGTCATGGAAGGCGTACGCGCTGCTGGTGACCAGGATCAGCAGCAAGGCCAGGAAGCAGCTCATCCAGATCGATTTCATTCAGCAACCTCCTTGAGGGTTTGGGTGGATCATCGTTGGTTTTTCATTCGAGCGCCTGCGGCCGGGCGCGTCGGTTCCTCTGAGGCAAGCTCTGGCACCCCCGTCCTCGCCCCGATAAACGGTTGGACCGTTGCGACCGATCCGGCACTGGTCGGGCAGGCTTGGTCTGTTGACAGGCAGGCAGACCCCGTGTTGGAGAATCGGAACACGTGAATCCGCGCCTCGAGCCCCTGCGTCACATAGACGCGGCCGTCGGCCGTGGCGGCAATCGACAGCGGGTGGTAGAGGTTTCTCGGACCCGTTCCGTATTCCCCGAATTCCGCGATGAACGCATGCGCGTTGTTGTACAGCAGGATGGTGTGCCGCAACCGGTCGAGCACCGCGATGCTGCCGTCGGGACAGAAGGCCACTCCGACCGGAAAGCTCAGGTGGCCGCGGCCGGTGCCGGGCACGCCGAACGTGCTCTCGGGCGCCCCGTCCTTGGAATACACGCCGATATGCCGGTCCCCTCCGAGCGGGACGTAGAGCTCGCCGTCCGGCGCCTCTGCCGGCCTCCCGAGCCCGATCGTTTCCCCTGAGGCCTCGTCGGCGTCCAGGGCCTGCTTCCAGACCACCGCGCCGGTTCGGGAATCGTGCTTGACCAGCAGGCTGTGGGCGCCGTCGGAGGTCACATAGTTCCCGTCCGCGGTGACCAAAAGGTGATCCGGGCGCCAATCGGAAATGGGCGGCTCCGGAACATAAGGCACGGATTCGCCGAAAAAGTTCAGCCTTCGGATGGTCCGCCCCCCGCCCACGACCGCGTCCGTGCACACGAGGGTGCCGGCGCTTTCCACCGTCACGTCGTTCGGGTCGGCCAGGCCCGAGATCTCGCTGGTGTGGAAGGTGAGGATGCTGTGCTCGTCATAGAGGCACGCAGAGCTGGTCGTGGCGTCCGTGACACAAACCTGTCCGCCTGCAGCCGTCACGGCGACCGGGAGGCCGGCACGTGCTGAGGTCCGGGGCAGCGTCAGAGTCGCCACGTGCTCCAAAACCACCGCGGCCAGGACCCGGCCCTCCGGGAGCGACATCGCCATGAGGAAGAAAAGGGCTCGCCAGCAGATCGCTGCGGGATGTCGACTGACCCTCTGCACGACCACCTTCCCCAAACGTCTGACGCCCTTGTCACGCTTATCGCAAGCCAATGGATGCCAGCCAACCCGTTAATCTCAACGGTACCGTCGCACCCTATGTGAGAAATCGTACTTGCTTGCCAGACAATTGTCAACGCACAAAAGTCCTGTTGATGAAAATATGCGCAGG
This sequence comes from Candidatus Eiseniibacteriota bacterium, assembly GCA_963833505.1. Taxonomy (GTDB): domain Bacteria; phylum Eisenbacteria; class RBG-16-71-46; order CAIMUX01; family CAIMUX01; genus CAWHYG01. Next base: position 1,290,771 of record CAWHYG010000007.1, read on the forward strand.
ATCTTATCGAGACTGAACAGCAGTGTTGATATTCTCAATATATTCGGCCGAACGAAGTGGACTTTGATCATGATACCGAGGCTCACGTCCGTCGCTCTCACGATTAGAAATTGTGACGCTGGAGCCGGTGACAGGCACTCCCGCCGGCGATCTCCACCGGCCGGCACGCGAAGCCAGGCTCGATCCGGCTGAACCTCAGCACCGGCAATCAGATCCTGTGGCGGGCTCCTGGAACCCGGGATCGCGGACCTTCCGGCCTTGACCCGATGAGCGCCCGTTCAGCGCCCGGCTGGGCCCCCGTTCAACGCCGGATGAGCGCCCGTTCAGCGAAAACAGCCAGGCCCGGAAGGCCCGAGCCCGGCTGGTTCCAGTTGGCGAGACCCAAACTCCTGAATGGATCCGGGCTACTTCCCCTGCCCCGGGTGGACCTTCTCCGTGTGGCACTGAATGCAGAGATCCTTCCCGGGGTCCGCCCGCAGGAAGTACTTGAATCCCGACCCGTGCGCCTGGTGACAGCTCAGGCATCCAAGCTGGCTCTTGGTTCGCGGGTCGATCACACCAGGCCCCATCGGGTGGTTGACGTGTTTGGCGAAGTCATGGCAGCGGACGCAGACCTCCTGCGTGATCCCGCCGGACACGGTGGGAGGGGTGCCCGTATGCGGGTCGTGGCAGACCAGACAGACTCCCTTTTCCTTGGCCGGATGGGAATAGGCCGCGCCCGCCAGCTCCTTCGCCTTGTCCGCGTGGCAGGTTCCGCACAGGTCCTCCTCGTCCTTGATCAGGAGGGTCTTCGAGCTGGAAGCGTGCGGACGATGACAGGGGGTGCAGGGCTTGTCGCCCTTGAGTGGAGTATGGACCGGCCCCTGCGCCACATCCTGCTGGAGCGCCTGGTGGCAGGAGAGGCAAAGGTCGCCTTCCTTGTCCCGAAGCGCCGTGGAACCGGGCTTGTGGCACTTGCCGCACTGGCCCTGGGCGTACGGCGGGTGGACGCTGCCGCCCGCCAGGGCGGCCTTGACCGTGGAGTGAGGGTCATGGCAGCTCAGACAGTTCGCGTCCTGCACGGAAACACCCTGATGTTTTGCGGCGAGGGCGGGCGTTCGCGTGTCGTGACAGCCGGTGCACAAGGCCGGAACCGGCGTCTTCAGCATCTGGGGGTTCTTGGTCCCGTGAGCATCATGACAGGCGCCGCACTTCCCCTGCGCGACCGGGGCGTGAGCGCTGTTCTCCTGGATCAGCCGGCCGATGTCCACGTGACAATCCAGGCAAAGTTGTCCCGCCGGCTTCTTCAGCAGAGCCGCCTGATCGGAGCTGTGGCCGGAGTGGCAGTCGTCGCACCGGCCCTCGCGGACCGGCGTGTGCGCCAGCTCCGGAACGGGATAGAGCGTGTTCTGCGCGTGGCAGGTTTCACAGGTCTGATCGACCTTGCCGGCGAAGAGATGCGGGCCGGCGGCCGTGTGCGGGTTGTGGCAGGCCGTGCAGGTTCCCGACCCGAACGGAGGATGGACGTCCTTTTTCGTCTTCTCCGCGGCGATGGTGTCGTGACAGGTGAGACAGACGTCGCCCGAGGCCGGAGGACTTCCGTCGGCGCCGTGGCAGGCGGAGCAGTTCTTGTCCGCGAACGGAGGATGGTCGTTGCCGTGCAGGAGATTCGCCGCCTTCGACTGGTGGCCCTCATGGCAGCCGAGGCAGTTCATCTTCTTGGGATCGAGGTTGAGGTGGCCGGTGCGGAACGCCTGATCCGCCTCGTCATGGCACTGGAAGCACAGATCGGGCACCGGGGCGCGCAGGTACCGGGCATCGGCGCCGCCGTGCGGCCGGTGGCAGACGAGGCAATCGTCCTGGCCGGGCGAATGGACCGAGCCCGCTCCCGTGGTCTCCGTGACCGACTTGTGACACTGCAGGCACAGCGCGGGCGACGGCGCCGCCAGCAAGGACTTCTGTTCCGACCGGTGCGGGTTGTGGCACTGCGTGCATGCTCCCTGCTCCGCCGGCGCATGCAGAAAGGCCTGGGACTTCGGATCGACCACGTCGGAGTGGCAGGTCAGGCAGATCTTCTCCGGTGCAGCCGTGAGAAGCGACGGCTGATCGCCCCCGTGGGGCGTATGGCAGTCCAGGCAGGACTTCTCCGCGACCGGCTTGTGCACGCCGGCCTCCCCCGGCTTCGAGGCCAGCTCGGCGTGGCAGGTCAGGCACAGGGCGCCCGGCTCCTGCTTCAAGAGCTTCGGCTGATCGGCGAAGTGGGGCGCATGGCAGGAGAGGCAGTCTCCCTGGACCACGACCTGGTGGGGATGCAGCGACGTCGCGAGCTGCTTGATGTTGAGGTGGCAGGATTCGCACAGAGCGCCCGGAGGCTGCTTGAGCATCGCGACTTCCGGCGAGCCATGAGCCGCATGGCAGGTGGTGCAGGGCTGTTTCACATAGGGCGCGTGCGTCGTCTGGGAGGCGTGCTTCTCCGGAGCCAGATCCGCGTGGCAGGAGACGCAGAGGGCGGCCTCCGGCTGCTTGAGGAGGGCCGCCTGATCGGATCCGTGGGCGTCGTGGCACTTCGAGCACTGGCCCTCGGCCACCGGCGGGTGCGAGTGCTTGACCTCCGGGGCCGCGTTCTCATGGCACCCGGCGCAGAGGTCCGCCTCGCGCTTCAAGAGAAGCGGAGGGTAGGGGCTGCCGTGCGCGGCGTGGCAGTCGGTGCAGGCGCCGTTCTCGAAGCCGGGATGGGTGACCGCGTGCTTGGCCGAGCGGACGTCGCTGTGGCAGGTTTCGCAGACGGAAGACGCGTTGGCGGAAACCGTGATCTTGCCCTGGGCGTCGACGGCGTGGCACGCGTCGCACTGTTTCTCCGCCACCGGCGCGTGGATGGAGGCGCGCAGCAGCTTGGGCTGGGCCGAGCTGTGCGGGTCGTGGCACTCCGCGCAGTTGGCGCGGGAAACGTCGACGCCGGCATGGGACTGGCGCAGCGCCTCGCCTCCTCCGTGGCAGGAGAGGCACAGTTCGCGGGCGTCCTTGATGAGGAGGCCGGCGTGGTCCGAGCCGTGGGGCGTGTGGCAGGCGCCGCACCCCTCCTTGGCCAGGGGCGCGTGCACGTTGGCCTGCTGGAACGGAGCCCGGTCATGGCAGGCGAAGCAGGCGGCGTCGCCCGCCGCGCTCAGCATGGCCTTTTGACCCGTGCCGTGGGGATTGTGGCAGTTGGTGCAGATCCGGTCCTTGAGGGCGGTGTGCACGAAGGGGGCCTTCAAGGAATTGGCCACATCCTGGTGGCAGGGCAGGCAGAGATCGGCGCCCGAGGCCTTGAGAGTCAGCTTGTCCAGAATGCCGTGCGGATTGTGGCAGCTTTCACACTGCTTGTTCTTGAACGGGTCGTGGGCGTTCGGAGCCTTGACCTGGCTCTGCATGTCCTGGTGGCAGTCCAGGCACGACTTCGACTTGAATCGGTCCGCGGCCCGTCCGGCGGCGGGCAGGGCCAAAGCGGCCAGGACGAGCGCCAGGACAAGTCCGCGGCGGAAGGCCGCTCCAGGCGACGGGCTGCTGGATTTCACTTCTGATCTCCTTCGGGAGCGTTGGCTTTCCAGGTTTCGATGCGAGCCTTGACCAGGGCCGCAGCGCCGTTCGCGTTCCTGATCCGGGTGGCCGCCCGAAGCCGGGCCAGGCCGTCTTCCACTGCGTGGTGGATCCGTTCGCCCTTCATCGCCTTCAAGACCCCATCGCGGCACTGGTCCAGAGGCTGCGTTCGGGGCGGATCCACGGCCGAAACCTGCGCGACCGCCCACCCCTTCTCCAGGCCCATCGGCCCGATGACGGAGCCCACGGTCAGGGTCTTGTCGGTCACCCCGATCGAGGCGAGGTCGGTCCAATCAGCCGGAAACGGGGCCGGCTCATCGGAGACCTCGGGGGTGCGGTCCCGGAGCCACTGGAACTCCGCGCCCTCCTTCAGTTGGCGGCAGAAGCCTTCCGCCGCTTTCTGGTCGGTCAGAAGGACGCCCCGCAGCTTGACCCGATCCGGCGTGGAAAACTCCGTGGGATGCGTTTGCCAGTAGGCGCGCACCTCGGTGCTGTCGGGATGGAACTCGATGTTCAGGATGTTCTCCAGCACCTTTTCCCGGATGAGCCGCCTCTCTTCCCTCCGCCCGTGCTCGACGACCTCGGGCCGGCGGTCGAACCCCCGGCGGCGCGCCTCGTAGCTCAGAACGGATTCGGTGAGAAGATCGTCGAACGCCCGATCCCGGATGTTGGCGGCATCGGCGCGTCCGGAAATGCCGTGATAGGACTGGAAGCGCAGGTTCCTGGTGAAAGTCCGCACGGTCATCGGCCCGCTGGGCAAAGCCGCCAGGATGGAATTGCTCGTCTCCAGGGCCTTTTCCACCGCCGGATCGGTCGATCCGTAGTCCAGCCGGCGCAAAAGCGATTCGTTGACCGTGATCTGATACTTCCGTTTGAGCTCGACCACGAACTGCCCGACCGCCTGCTGGCGCCTCTTCTGCACCTGGGAATCGAGCAGCCCCTTGGCCATGACCGGAGACTTGAGCGTGTCGGTGCGCTCTTCGAGCAGCGTGATGAGATGCCACCCGAATTTCGTCCGGACGGGTCCCGCGATCTCATGGGGCCGAAGAGGCCGGGCGGCCGTTTCGAACTCGTTCACGTAGACGCCCGGGGAAGCCCAGCCGAGATCGCCTCCCTGAGCCGCGGTGTCGTCCGTGGAGTGCCTCTTGGCCAGCTGCGCGAACGGCACTCCGTGGGAAAGGCTGTCCCGGAGAGCCCGGGCTTCATCCTCCGTCTTGACCAGGATGTGGGCGTACCGGCGGAGCGTGTTGGTCCGTCCCAGCAGGCTGTCGACGCTGGCCGGTTTCGAGCCCGGAGGCGGGGCCGTGACGGAGTCCAACAGGGCCTTGACCGCCAGAACCCGGATGAAGTCGCGGACCTGGCTCTTGATCATGGGATCCTGGTCGGCGTTCATCCGATAGCCCTCCTGTTCCAGGAGGCGGTTCTCGATCAGCCGCTTGAGCACGCCCTCCGGCTCGAGGGTCGGGGCGCCGGCCCGGCCCTTCCCGGCGGCATAAGTCTCGGCCAGGGCGGCGTCCAAGTCCGCGACGGTCAAGGTGTCTCCGCCCACGAACGCCAGCGGGCGGGACTGGACCGGCGGGGCGGCGGCCTCCGCCGCTCGCGACGGAGCGGGCAGAAGAGCGGCCGGAACCAGGAGCAGCGGAAGCAGACGCAGCGGGAAGTGATGGCTCATGGCCGGGACCCTGTCCTTTTCTGGCTGAGCGCGAGGACCAGCCGGTCGACGGTCGGACTGATTCGACTCTCCAGGGATGGATTGCGCACCATCCCGAAAAGCCCGTGCGATACGGGGACTTCCATATATTCCGTGTCCGCGAAGAGCAGCTCCCCGCTGTCTCCGTTGATCAATCGAAGCGAGAGGGCCGCCGGCGGAATTCGGGGCTGGGCGCTCTCCGCCGTAGGCCCGGATTCCACGGGCGCCGTCTGGATCCTGGCCGGCTTCTCGTAGTTGATCACGCCCCCGACGAGCACCGTGCACGGCCCGCGGACCTTGCTCAGCTCCGGGCGGACCCGCCGGTCGAATCCATCCGGATCGAGGCCCGCGGCGCTCAACCGGGCGAAAGTGACCCCGGGATCCTCCACCGACCAGTGGGCGCCCAGTAGGGAGCGAAGCAGACAGTGCGTGACGACCCGGGTGGTGGCGGCGTCGATGCCATCCCGCCGGACCGGGAGGAGATACAGCGGAGTCCCGGCGGACGGCGGCGCGGACTCCTCTGGCTGACGGCAGAAGCGCTGGAACCCCGGCTCGATCGCCTTGAGGCACGCCGCGACGCCGGGGTTCTGATCCAAGGAGAACGCCGCCGGATAGGGATCCTCCTCGACACCGGCCCAGGTCAGCTCGCCCGTGTCGGTCCGGACCATCCGCGCCGTCAGAAGGAGCCGGTCCGAATAAAGGGAGAGATTGACGATGAGGATGCGGCCCGCCTTCAACGAAGCGGAAACCGCGGAGAGAAACTCCAGGCTGATGACGGTGTCGTTCCTCACCTGCCAGGCGTACAGCAGGGGCTCGATCGTTCCGCGAGGGACGGACGGCCGGCCGGACCGCCCGAGATCGGCGCACAAACGGTCCCACGCGCCTTGGTGCACGGAGTCGGCGTCGAAAGAGGGCCGCCCAGGCGCCTCGTAGGTCAGGAAGAGCAGAACGGCGAGCGGCATCTGGTCCGCCGAGAGCGTCGAATCGCGCTGGGCCGTCGCCGGGATAACGCGGTCGACCCCGGCTGCGGACGCATTCCTGTCCTCCCCGGCCGTGAACGCCAGCGCCGGACCGGCCGCCACCAGAGCGAGGAACAAGGCCAGAGCGGGCCAGGATGGGAGCCGCGCGCTCAAAACAGGCCCTCCAACGCCTTCCGGACGGCCTTGCGGGAAACGTCGTACAGGCTGGGGGGCTCGCCGCCGAACAGCTTGACCCGGAGCGAGCTGCCTCCGACATGCACCTGGGAACGCCAGATCACCTTGCCGGTTTCCGTCTCGGCCATCGAGAACGATCCCGTGACGAAGTAGTACTGCTGGCGGGACTGGTTGGCCTGGCCGTACTCCTCCACCGTTCCCTGGAAGACCGCTTCAACCGAGAGGGCCTTGCCCAGGGCCACGATCTGCTCGGGCGTGGGATTCGTGGCGCCTCCAATGTGCAGATCCCGCATCGCGCCGGCGGTCTCTTCGGGATCGACCAGGACCAGGGATCCGTGTTTCAGCACCTCCATCATGAAGATGGACTGGATCCGCTCATCGGCAAAACTGTCGGAGGTGAGATTCCCGAAGGGGAGAATCGCGCATTTCTTGATGTGGCTGAAGTCCACCGCCGTGTCCAGGTAGCTGGTGGCGACGCTCGCGCAGCCGCCGGCGGCCGCGACCAGCGCCAGCATGAGCACGAGGCCGCACGACCCGGCCCACGCTCCGGTCCGCTTCTCCGTCATCTTCCGCTCTACCCCCGGTTCCACCGCTCGACTCCCTTCAGAACCGCCAGTTTCCCCTCAGGTCCACGTTGACCGGCGAATTCCGCTGGCCGGCCGTGGTGAAAACCGTCGACTCGACCCCGCCGTTGAAGGAAAGGCTCGGACGGGCCGCCCAGGTGAACTGCGCGCCGACGCCTTTCTGGGTGTCCGCCGTCCCGGTATCGCGGTAGACGTTGACGTTCAGGTCCACTTTCACACTACCGCCGGTCAGCGCGGTCCAGTCCGCCGTCTGGCGGCCGGTCCAATCGCTCCTGTCTCTCAACTCGTACCGATCCTCGCTGGAGAGCGAGATCCTGGGGACCGGGTTCCAGGTCAGGTTCAGGTTCGTGTCGTCGAAGCGGGAGAACCCGGAGCCCGCCTCGGTCGAGACCCATCGATCGCTCCATTCCAGGTCGACGGTGAGCGACGGCACGGGATCGCCGATCGCGGTCGTCGTCACGGCGAAGGACGTCGAGGATTGATTTAGCGCCCGGTCGGCCAACCAGCCGACGCTCGCGCGTTCCTGGAGCTGCAGGGCGGGCGCCGCCGGCCAGGCCGCGCCCAGCGACAGGTCGTTCGACGTCTTCTTCATCCCGTTGCCGGCCTCGTAGTCTCGGGACCACGACAGGTCGCTGGTCAATGTCGAGCTCTTCCCCCGCTGCAGCGTGACCGACTGGTTGTTGTCGACGATCCGGCCGGCCAGCTCGCCGGCCATGTTCCGGAACTCGCCGCGACCGGACAAAGACCAGAGGTTCCGGCTCCAACCCGCGGAGACGCCGTGGTCCACGTCGTTCAGCGTTTCATTCTGCCCGCTGAGGGACCGGTGGTCGAGATTGAAATCATAGCCCACGTGGACGGACGGAATGAGCTGATAGCCCACCGAGGCCGAGACCCGCTGGTCCTGCGTGCTGGAGCGGTCCACGGCCGAGGTCTCCGCCTGTTCCGTGTCGACCTCGAATTCCGTCACGTACAGGTCGGGAACGGTCGGCCCCAGCTTCACGTCGACGATCTTGAAGAAGCGCGACGAGATCCGGGACGCCAGCGTCACCGTCCAGCCCTGCAGGCCCGTCCCCCATTCCTGATACACCGCCCGGAAACCGGCGGAAGGGACCTCGGTCCAGAGGCGTCCCTGGGGATCGTTGCTGTAGAACACCCTGAAGCCGAAGAACGCCGAGGTGAGCAAGGTCCGGTCGACGTACAGCGTGGCCGAGACCAGGTCCACCGCCTCGCCGAAGTCATATTGGATGTTCCGGTAGTCCCCTCCGAACTCATGAACCACCGGCGCGGAGTCGCCCAGGTCGATTTCGGTGGCGACGAGACGGTTGCGATCGTACAAGGCCGGCACCGGGATGACGTCCCCTTCCAGCGGATCGGCCTGCTCCGGGGTGTCGTCGAGACGGTAACCGCCGCTGACCGGAAGGCGCAGCCGGGCACCCGCCGCGTTGGTCTCCTGCTTGTCGGTCTCGTTGAAGAAGTTGGAATCGAGCTTGAGATCGGCCGATCCGCGTCCGCCCGCGAACCGGGTGTTGCTGAGAAAGGTCACGCCGTTCGTGATCTGGGTCGTGCGCTGCTCCAGGGTCAGGTTCCGATCGGCCAGCCCCGAGAAACGGTAGCTGAGCTCTCCGAGCCGGGGAAGCCGGGTGCGCGCATCGATCGAGCTGTCGAGCTCCTGGGTTCGCGAATCGGGTCCGGAGAGGTTCTGCTGCCGGGCCGTGGTGAAAAGGCCCTGGCCGTTCAGTCGAACGAATCCCGGGTTCAGGTTCATCGTGGCGCCGATCTCGTCCCGGTTCAGGTGCAGCGACTGGGCGCTGTTGCCCGAGCTGGCCTGATCGAAACCGTCGCCGTAGAGGCTGAATCTCCCTTGTCGGACGCCCAGGTCCAGGGCAAGCCCCCCTTGCGCGGTCCGCTGGTTCAGATCGGTATTCGTGGCGCCGACGTTTCCGGAATAGAACTGCTGCTGCCAGCCGCCGTCCAGTCGCAGCACGAGGGACGGCAAAAGCCCGATGGACTGGTCCGCGCTTGTCTGGGTCTGTCGGGTCGTCTCGTGGTACGCCTCGGGCCCCGCCTGGCCTTCCTGGACGGAGTTCCACACCTTCGCTCCTCCGTCCAAGGCGAAACATGTGTTCAAACCAACCGGAGAAAGCAGTGAAAGCAGGAGAACGGCCGCCAGCGCGGGCGCTCGACTCCGGCGTTCCCTGCTCCGGAGTTGTTCAAGCGCTTTGGACTGAATGCGTGGCCCCAAACCCACCCACCTCGAATTAGAGCCGCCCAACCACGAACGCCGCTGCGCGGGCCTGGCCGGATCATAGCTGAAACGTGAACACTTCGTCCTCCGAATATCAGAAAAACTGTCTGCACCGTGCCGCGATGAATGCCTGAGGTCGAGACCCTGACCGGCCATCCGCGCCCGCGTTTCCGATCTTCCTTCACCTCGCGCCAACGATCCGGAGGACGCTCGAAATTGCGGGAAAGCACATGGGTTCGGGACTTTCGGCACCACGAGCATTGTATTGATAAAGGATCCTACTCGCTACGCCGCAATATCCATGATCGCCCGTCGCGAGGCACCGGAGATGCCCGGACGGCACGGGCGCGCGTAGCCCGCAGAGACAGGTTCATGAATGATGCGGGCCGGGTTTGACAGGAACCGTAGATCGAAGAAGGCGCATCGACGCGCCGAGAGCGGCAACAGGCAGCTCCCGATTTGGCGGGATCACGGATGGTGGCGGCGGCGCGGGCCGGCGATCCGTGACGTGGACCGCCGGTCATAAGGCGTCGATCGATGGATTGTCGGGCAGTGAACCGCCGGTCGAGGGACCGCCGGCGCATCCCCTCGATTACGCGGCCGAGGTTCCGGCTTCTGTTTCCAACGGCCTGGTCGCGTCCGTCGCCGGCCCGCCGAGGTTGAATCCGGCGATACCGGCAAGATCTTCGCCCGACAAGGTCAGATCGATGTCCAGCAGCAGCCGCACCCGTCCCTCGGATTTTCCGATCCCCAGAATGTAATCGGTGCGGACGCCCGGACCGAACGCCGGCGCATCCTCGACCTCGTCCCCGGAGATATCCAGCACCTCGGACACCTGGTCGACCACGATCCCGGTCTGCATGCGGTTGGCCTCGACCACGATGACGCAGGTCTCGGAAGTCCGTTCGGCCGGAGGCATGGAGAACTTGGCCCGGAGATCGACGATGGGAATGACCTTGCCCCGGAGGTTGATGACCCCGCGGACCGACTCCGGCGTGCGCGGAACCGGCGTGATGTCCATCATCCCGATGATTTCCTGGACCTTGAGGATCTCGAGGCCATACTCCTCGCCGCCGAGGAAGAAGGTCAGGAACTTGCCTCCGCGCTCCTGCCCCACCGGATTCACGGCCGGTGCGTGACCGGCGCCTCGGATCTCCTCCGCGCTCGCGTGGGTGTTCATGACAGCGTCCTTTCCCGTGCAATGGCGTGCGGTGCGGAGCGACCGGCGGAAGGGCCGGCCGGTCCCGGCCGGACTCAGAAGGCCTTCAAGATCCCGGTGTCGTCGTCGTCCCGGAACGGAATGACCGACTCCGGATCCGGACGGTCGGTCGTCCCGGTCTTCTTCGCCGATTTCCCGCCCACGACCTGGAGCGACGGCTTGCGGCCGCCGGCCTGACCGTGCTGCGTCGAAGCCGCGGAAGGGGCCCGCGGCGTCGCGGCCGGACGCCGCATCGAACCGCCGCTCGTCGCCAGGCTCAGGGTGAAGTGCGAGCACAGGCCCCGCAGCTCCTCCGCCTGACCGGACAGCTCCTCCGCCGCCGCCGCCGACTCCTCCGAGTTCGCAGCGTTCTGCTGCGTCACCCGGTTCATCTGATCCGCCGCCGCCGTGATCTGATCGATCCCCATGGTCTGCTGCTCCGAACCGGCCGCAATCTCCGCCATCACCTCGCCGACCCGGTTCGACTGCCTGGTGATCTCCTGGAGCTGCTCCAACACCTCGGCATTGAGCGCCACGCCGGTCTCGGCGTTCCGAACCGACTCCTCGATCATCCCGGCCGTGTTCTTCGCCGCCTCCGCGCTCCGCATGGCCAGGTTCCGGACCTCCTCCGCGACCACCGCAAACCCCTTGCCCGCGTCTCCCGCTCGCGCCGCCTCCACCGCCGCGTTCAGCGCCAGCAGATTCGTCTGGAAGGCGATCTCATCGATCGTCTTCACGATCCGCGCGGTGGAATCGGACGAGGACTTGATCCGCTCCATGGCCTCGGAGAGCCGGTTCATGCTCGCCAGACCCTTGTCCGCCGCGGACCGGGCCGCGTTGGCCAGACCTTGCGCCTCCTTGGCGTTGCCCGCGTTCTGCCGCGTCATCGAAGCCATCTCCTGCAGGCTGCTCGACACCTCCTCCAGCGATCCCGCCTGCTCGCTCGCCCCCTGGGCCAGAGCCTGGCTTCCCGTCCCGATCTCCCGAGCCGCCGACGAAACCTGTTCCACCGCGGCGGAAAACTGCTGCAGGCCCTGGTCGAGGTTTTCGGCCGCCTGGTTGAGGGCCTCCTTGATCCGGGCATGGTCGCCCTGGTAGCTCCCTTCGACCCGCGCCCTCAGGTCACGCTCTGCCATCTCTTCGAGAACCTGCGCCGCCTCCTGGACCGGCTGGATGACCGCGTCCAGCGTGTCATTCATCCCCTGGACGATCTCGCGATATCCGCCCTGGAACCGCTCCGCCTCCCCGCGGACGGACAGCCGTCCCTGCACCGCCGCCTCGCACAGCGTCTGCGTCTCGGCCACGAGCGAGCGCAGCGAGGTGACCATCTGCGCCATGCTGCGAGCCAGGACGTCCTTCTCGGATTGCATCTTGATGTCGACCTTCAGGTCCCCCGACGCGATGCGGTCGGCATTGGCCGCCTCTTCCCGGATGTTGTCCACCACCGCCTGGAAGGATCGGGAAAGCTGCCCGACCTCGTCCCGGTTCTGCGTCTCCAGACGAACCTGCACGTTCCCCTTCGCCAGCTCGCCCGCGGCTTCGGTCAGGGCTCGGAGCGGAGTCGCGATGGCGCGGGCGATGGCCAGACCCAGGCCGATGGCCACCGCCAGGCCGGCCAGCGCCAGGATGAGCATGAAGGCGCCCGCCCTCTGAGAGGACGAGGCGTTCAGCTCGGTCGTGGCCCTGGCTTCGTCCTGCAGAGCCTGTTGGAGATTGCCCATCGCCTGCTGCATGCGCGCGACCACGTCGCGCCCGGGGCCGTACATGAGCGAGATGGCTTTCGACATCTGATTCGCGGCCGTCATCTCGAAGATCTGTTTCTCCACCGGGTTGTATTCGCTCTCAGCGCTCGAGTAATCGGCCAGCGCCTGTCGCCCCTTTTCGGAGACCACGCTTTCCTTGAGCTGGGCGACCGCCGTGGCGCGCTCGTGATCGTATTCGGCCGCTTTCTCGATCTCGGATTGCCGGTCCGCCGGCGTGGTCGCAAGAATGGCGTCACGCATCGTGGCGCGCATCATGATGAAGCTGCGCGTCAGATCGGTCATGGAGCCGAGCGGCACCACGTTGTGTTCGTCCATGGCCATGTCCCGACCGGCGATGCTCTTGACGTAGCTGCTTCCGATGAGGCCGACGCCGCCGGTGATGACGGCGGCCAGGATGAAGCCGGTCAGAAGCTTGGCCCGAATACTGAGATCCTGAAACCAACGCATCGCATCCCCCCTTTTCGGAGTCGTCGTCGCGGTCAGGCGCGATCCGGTGAATCGGGCCGGCTCATGATCGAGTGAGATGCGGGAAGGGCCTTCATCGACGCGGCATCCATCCACCAGGATCAGGCTCCAGCCGGCATCCGCCACGAAACCACGAGAACCGTGGATCACGAAGCCGGCAGTTTGATTCCAGGCTCCGTGGCCGACACTCCTGGATTCGTCGCACGCCGTTTCGATCCTGAGCGCAATCGAGCTTCCTCGCGGGCCGGGCGGCACAGGTTCGGGGCGGCGCCGGCGGTGCGGCCCCAGGGAGATCGACCCGGCTCCGCTGGGCCCAGCGACCGGACAAGAAACAGGCGGTCGGCGACCCGCGCGGACCCTCCGGCAGGCTCCGGGCGGAAAAGAAAACGCCGGACGGGCCTGGGGCCGTCCGGCGTCTGGAATTCAACAGCCGCGGCTGCGCGGCTTTCGCCTGTCTCTGAGCGTCTCGCGATTCGGTTGAACCGGGCTCGGGCTCAGTTCGAGTCGGCGGATCCCGCCGATCCCCCCTCCTCTTCGTTCCTCGTTTCGCGAACACCCTCCACCCGCTCCGCCGGGTGGGCCGGCGCAGGAGGGAAAGGCTCGGGCGAAGGCTCCTTGGGAGGATGTCCCTCAGGAGTCCGGTAGTCGTCGGCTCCGGGATCGTCGGCGCGCGGCGGCCGAGGAGGCGCGTTGCGGATCCGCTTGCGCGTGCGTCCGAACGCGTCCCCGGAATCGCTGGAACGCGACGGCGGCTCGAGCATGCTGAGCATGTCCAGGGCCTCGACCATCGAGGAGGTCTCGACCGGGGGCGGGCCCTCGGGCGGCCGCTCCGGCGAGGACTCCTCTTCCACAGGCCGGGGCCCCGCGTGAGGAGCTCCGCGCCTGTTGCGATCGCGATTGCGCCGGGACCGGCGGTCTCGATCGCCTCCTGGATACCCACGCTCGCCCGGATCCCGCTCGCTCTGAGCGTACAACCGGGCGGCGGTGCGTTCGTGATCGCCGCGCTGATAGGGCCTGCGCTCCGGCCGATCCTGGTCCGAAGCCGGCGTCCGAGACGGTTCTTCCATCGCGACCTCGGTGTCCTCGGCTCGCGTTTCCGGCTCTTCCGAGATGGAATCGCGGGAGACGACCGATTGGGCCGGATTCCGGCCCTCCCCGCGGGGGCGACGGCGACGGCGACGGCGGGAACGTTCCGGCGCGGCTTCGTCGAACGCGGCCTGATCCCTCACCGAATCGTCCCGGACGGCGGCGTCCGGGTCCGCCGGGCGGTTGCGGAGGTTTTCCGCTCCACTCCGGACCACGACGGTCAAGGGACGAGGTCCCTCGAAATCATCCGACGAACGCTTCGGCGAGACCGCCTCCGGACCGGTTGCGGCCCCGCCGCCTCCCGCGCCCGGCGCGCCCGGCCGACTTTCCAGCCGTCGCGTCCTGGCCCGGATGTCCTCCTGCGCGGCATCGGACCGAAGGCTCCGGCGAGACTCTTCTTCCCGCCTGGGTTCGACCTCCGCTCGAGGTCCCTGGAGGTCCCCCCTGCGAACGATGGTCTCCCGATCGGCATCCCGCCCCACCGGACGCTCCACGTTCGACGCGGAGCCCCGGACGTACCGGTCCGGGCGCGATCGCCCGGCAGTCGACTGGTCCCGGCGCCGGTGACCCAAGGAACGGTCCCGGTCCCCGCGTTCGTAGCCGGCCCGGCGATCCCTTCGGGACCGCTCCGGCTCGGGCTCGCGACCGCGGATCCTGGATTGTTCGTGCGCGCCGGGAAGACGCAGGCTGCGGACGGTGGAGGGCTCGTTGAGCGCCAGGACGGCCAGGACGCACAACGCGGCTCCTCGAATGCCGTCGACGAGCAGGAACTCGAGGCGGTTCCGGAAGAGCACGGCCGTCACGATGGAAGAAACGATCAGGTAGATCCCGAACAGGATGGCGAGGCGCGGCCCCTCCTCCTTCTGGGCACGGGTCCAGACCATGGCAAGGATCTGGACGGCCGCAAAGCACAGAAGGGCAAGGCCGAGAACAAGGCCGAGCAAATGGGCGTCGCCGGCCGCCGGCATCCCCAGATCCTCGAAATGGAGCTTCCAGACGCTGGTGAAGGATCCCCAGGCGGCGCTGGCCCACGCTCCCAGCGCCAGATCCACGAGCACGGAAAGCCCCAGGAAGACCAACAATGCGATATTCATACGCTCCTTTCTGTAAACAAGGCGCGGCTCGGGGATGATGGTGGGATCGGCCCCGGCCCGCCGTGGACGTGAGAGTCAACGCCACTGTAGTTTGCAGGGAACGGCCGTGTCAACGATGCCCCCGCCACTGAGCCCGGAGCTCTCGATTCCGCCTGTTGCCCGGCCGGACGCCATCCGATAGAGTAGGAAACGCCTTGGCCGGCACACCACCGGGACGGCGGCTCCCCCAGTGCCGTGGTCCCGCCCGGGACAGGTCCCCCGGCTCCGAACCCGGACCTGGGCGAGCTTCCGCGTCCCGCGGCATCGCTCGCAGGGAAGGAGTACGACCCATGAGCAAAGCGAAGATCCTCTTGGTGGATGACGACCCGGACTTGGTGGAGGCGATGCGGATGGTCCTGGAGGCCGACGGGTACGAGTGCGTCCATGCCTCCAGCGGAACGCGCGCTCTCGAACTCCTGCCCCGCGAAAAGCCGGATCTCATGGTCCTGGACGTGATGATGGACGACATGACGGAGGGCTTCCACGTCGCGTACCGGATTCGCAAGCCGGAGCCGGGTCTGGAGGCGTTCGCCCGGATCCCCATCATCATGTTGACCGCGATCGGCCAGCGGACGGGCATGAGGTTCGACCTCAAGACCGACGGGGACTATCTGCCGGTGGACGACTTCGTGGAGAAGCCGGTGAAGCCGGCGGCGCTGCTGGAAAAGGTCCGCACGCTCCTGGCCCGGCCGCGGACCTGAGGCGCGTGAAGCCTACGACGGCCTTCGGGACATGACGTTCTGGTGGCAATGGCTGCCGCCCGCCGTGCTGCTGGCGGCGGCCGTCGTGCTCTGGATCCGCTATCGCAACCTCCGCCGGTGGGCCGAACGGGTCAAGCGGGAGCTCCAGCAGGAAGAGGAACGCCTCGTCGGCAGTCTCGGTCTGGCCGAGGAGACCGTGCACCGGATCCTCGACGCCACCGGCATGCAAGCCACCCTTGAGAGGATGGCGGACCGGACCGCCGAGCTCCTCGACCTGGCCGGCGTGCGCATCCATCTCGAAGCGGACGGTTCCGGCGGCACCGTCGGCGCCGCCGGGCCGAGCGCGCAGGCGCAGTTCGGGAGCTGCGACGGCGAATGCACGCAGAGGCTCCCGATCCGCGCCCAGAATCGCGAGATCGGCAGCTTCTGGTTCACGCCGCGCCCGGATCGGCCGCTCCGCAGTCGCGAGCTCCACTTCCTGCGCCTGATGGCCGAGCTGGTCGGGATCGGCGTGGAGAATCTCCGTTTCCACCGGCAGGTGGCCGCCGCCAGCGAGGACAAGAGCCGGTTCATCCTGGCCACGACCCATGATCTTCGAAGCCCGATGACCACCATCGAGCAGCTCACCCAGGTGCTTCTGGACGGCTATGCCGGTCCGCTTCAGGAGAAGCAAAGGGAGTTGCTCATGAAGATCAAGGGCCGGAACGAGCACCAGCTTCAGCTCATCGCCGACCTTCTGTTCCTGGCCGCGGAAGACAACACCCTGGCCGTCCCGCGCGAACCCACGACCGTCTCGCTCGCCGAGGTCTTCGATTCGCAGGTCCTGGCCATCCGCCCGGCCTGCGAGGCCAAGCAGATCCGGCTCTCGGCCGGCCGGGACGAGGCGTCGATGGTGCGATCCGCGGTCAAGGGGGACATCGAGAACATCTTCGGCAACCTGTTCTCGAACGCCGTCAAGTACACGCCGCCCGAGGGAACGATCACCGCCTCCCTGAACGAAGCGGATCGGGGATTCCGCCTGCGGGTGGAGGACACCGGGATCGGTATTCCGACCGAGTCGATGCCCAACCTGTTCCGGGAATACTTCCGCGCTCCGAACGCCAAGGAGGCTTCGCGTCACGGAACCGGGCTCGGGCTGGCCCTCGTCCACAAGCTGGTCCAGAAGTACGGAGGCCGGATTCGCGTCGACAGCCGCCTGAACGAGGGAAGCCTCTTCGAAGTCTGGCTCCCGGCGGAAGCGGGCGAATAGGGCGGCGATCGCCGGAAGGAGACCTGGTGGCCGAGCGCAAGATGAGGGTCGGGGGGATTCTGGTCAGCCAGAATCTCGGCATGATCTCCATCCTCGGAACTCCCCACGGGCCGGGGATGGCGGGGGTCGTCCTTGAGGCCATCGGTCTGGCCGACATCGCGATCGAGTTCATTTCCTGCTGCCCGGACGACGACGGCCGGGACAACATCGTGGTCTGTCTACAACGGGATCGCCTTCCGGAAGCCCGTTCCGCTGTTGAGCAGATTCAGAGCAAGATCCGCCCCAGCCGTATTTTTACGACGGAAGGCCTGGTCGCGGTCGCGGTCTACGGACCGCACTTCAGGGAGATTCCCACGGTCGCAGGCAAGGTGTTCCGGGCTCTGGCGGATGCCGGAGTCAACATCCTGGCGATTTCCACTTCCATATCCAGCGTGACGTCGGTCTTCGAGCAGGACATGCTGGAAGCCGCCCTGGCTTCCCTCCGGCGGAGATTCGAGGTCGGCTGAAGAGTCAGCAAAGCTCAAGAGCTGCTTCCAGACCCGGTCCTCCCCCCCCCGGTGCCGACGAAGGATTTCCTCAGCCACGGGGTTTCATTCCGGCATTCCGGAATCGATTCCCGGACGCTTTCAGCGGCACCGGCGAGATAGGCGGGATCGAAGGGTTGACCCCAGCCTGATTTCAGGAGTACTATGAAGATGCATACATCCGGCGTCCTAGCGGGGTTCTCTTAAGTCAAATGGGGGGCGCATGCGCTATTCCATGAAGCTCCGGGGTCTTCTTGGCTCCGTTTTGATTCTCGCGGGCGGGATCGTGTTGAGCAATTCCGCCCGGGCCGGTTGCCTGGACTATGGAACCTACATCCACTGGACGGGAGGCGTGTCGCTTCCTTACTCCCTGAACATCACGGCGGCCGGGTCGTACTGCTACGTGGCAGACTATGGCAACGGGCTGCGCATCGTGGACGTTTCCAATCCTTCTTCACCGGTGGTCGTCGGCGGCATCGCGACGCCGGGATTCGCCTTTGGCGTGGCGGTGCAGGACACCTGCGCCTACATCGCCGACTACGGCGACTTTGACGTGGTCGATATCACGAATCGGGGCTCACCCAAGATGCTCGGAAGCATCTCGATGCCCGCTTCGGCATACGGCGTCACGGTGTCCGGCAGCTACGCGTACGTGGCCGACTACGCCAACGGCATGATCGTGGTGAACGTGACGGATCCGACGGCGCCCGCGATCGTCGGAAGCGTCGCCACCCCGGACAACGCCATCGACGTCACCGTCTCCGGCAACTACGCCTATATCGCGACCAGCGGCCAGGGACTTCAGGTGTGCGACGTCACCGACCCGGCGTCGCCCGTGATCGTGGGCAGCGTCGCCACCACGGACGCCCGCGAAGTTGCGGTGGTCGGCACTCTGGCCTACGTCGCCGACGGAGCCGGAGGGCTCACCATCTGCGACGTCACCGATCCCACGAATCCGATCCTCGTCAACAGCCTGTCGACGCCCGGGTACGCCGACGGTATCGTCGTGAGCGGCACGGTCGCCTACGTCTCCGACTACAACGCCGGCCTCCAGGTCATCTCGATCGCCAATCCGAACGCGCCCAAGATCGTCGCGAGCCTGAACACTCCCGACGCCATGAGCGTGACCTTGAACGGGAGCTTCGCCATTCTGGCCGACCAGTCCACCGGCATCCAGGTCTTCAATGTCAGCGTCTCCAACGCGGCTCCCGTCGTTGGAACCGCCAAGCTCCCGGGCGATGGCCTGGGGGTGGCCGTCTCGGGCAACTACGCCTACGTGGCCGATTACGGATCGGGTCTGCAGGTGGTCGATTGCACCAAGCCGGCCAGCCCCAAGATCGTCGGACATCTGGTCCTCTCCACCTACGCCCAGGGCGTGGCCGCCTCAGGCACCTACGCCTACGTGGCGGAGGGCACCGCCGGTCTGGCCGTGGTCGATTGCTCCACGCCGGCCAGTCCCAAACTGGCGGGAACGGCCGCGATGTCCGGAGCAGCCTACGCGGTTATCCTGAGCGGAACTCTCGCCTATGTGGCCGCCGGCAACGGCGGTCTCCAGGTGGTCGACATCTCGGCTCCGACCAATCCGCACGTCATCGGCAGCCTCGTTCTGCCGGGCGACGCCACGGGGGTGGCGTTGTCCGGAACCAAGGTCTACCTCGCGGACTCCGGCTATGGCCTTCGGGTCATCGACACCACGAACCCCGCGAGTCCGCAGCTCGTGGCGAACCTGACCCTGCCGGACTACGCCCTCGGCGTGGCGGTGACCGGAACCTACGCCCTGGTCGCGGACCGCAACGCCGGCGTCCAGGTCGTGAACATCGTCCAGCCGATCGCCCCGCACGTGGTCGGCCACGTCGCGACCCCGGGCTTCGCCGACAACGTGACCGTGTCCGGCTCCTACGCCTACGTGTCGGACTGGAATGCGGGAACGCAGGTCGTCGATCTCTCCATCCCGACCTGTCCGCACCTCCTCGGTGAGGAGAATCCAAGCGGCTACTCCCAGGCCACCGCCGTCAACTCCTCCTACGTGTACGCCGCCGTCCAGCAACCCGGCACGTTGCAGATTCTCTCGCTCCAATGCACGCTTCCGTCCGCGGTGGATGACGCCATGCTGCCGTCCCGGCTTTCCCTGCTCGTGTCGCCCAATCCAACGGGCGGCGAGGCCACGGTCCGCCTGACGTTGCCTCGGAGCGGGCCGGTCCGGCTTCAGGTCTTCGATCCAAGCGGACGCTCCGTCTGCAGGCTTTTCGAGGGATTCCTGCCGGCAGGCGAGCGCGAGGTGCTTTGGAACGGGCACGATGGTTCCGGGCGCGAGCTTCCTTCCGGAATCTATTGGACCCGGCTGGAAACCCTGTCCGGCAACCGTACCGAAAGGGTCGTCCTGGCCAGATAAAGAGGGCGGCTCAAGAGCGCCGGATTTTCGGGCTCGACCGGTCGCAGCCGTGCGCTGCCGGTCGGGCCCTTTTCTTCCTTCGGGGCGGAAGCGCCCTTCCATCTCGAAACGCCGCGGAAAGGGAACGGATCGTTTGAAAACGTGACCCGCCGGCCGGAGGGCGTTACACTCGCGGCGCTCGAGCCGGGAAACGGGCCTTCCCGCCGGGGTGAGAGATCTGCGGCCGCACGCCCGGCCCGGAGATTCGATCTGGAAACGCAACCAGGGAACAGGCGGCCACGCGGCCGTGGGAGGGCCGGCCATGCCGGGTCCGAGCTCGAAGATCAAGGTATCGGCGACCCCGAACCCGAACGCCATGAAGTTCACGGTGGATCGAAAGCTCCTCGAATCGGGAAGCCGATCCTACTCCACGCGCTTCGAGGCGCTGGACGACGAGCTGGCATCGGCGATCTTCGAAGTCGAGGGCGTCCAGAGCCTCTTCTTCATGGCCGATTTCATCACGGTGACCAAGGATCCCGGAGCCGCCTGGGAAGGCATCGTTCCGGACGTGACCTCGGTCATCGGCGATTACCTGGCGAAGGTCTGAGGCGGCCATGGGAAACGTGACGAAGACGACCCACCCGCTGCGGTTCTTCACCGGATCAGCCAACCGCCCCCTGGCCGAGGCCATCGCGGCGGAACTCGGCACCAACCTCGGGCTGTGCACGACCACCCACTACCCCGACACCGAGATCCACGTCCTGATCGACGAGACGATCCGGGGGGACGACATCTTCGTGCTCCAGCCCTGCCCGGCTCCGGTCAACGACAACCTCATGGAGCTGCTGCTCTACATCGACGCGTTCCGGCGCGCGTCGGCCCACAGCGTGACCGCGGTGATTCCGTACTTCCCCTATGCCCGTCAGGAGCGCATGTCCCGCGGCCGCGAGGCGATCAGCGCCAAGGTCGTGGCCACCGCCCTGGAGGCCCTGGGCACCAGCCGGGTGATCTTCGTCGACATCCACGCCGCCGCCATCCAGGGCTTCTTCAACATTCCGGTCGACTCGCTGTCGGCCATGTCGGTGCTGGCCGACGACCTGGCTTCCCGGGGCCTGCTCCGGAACGCCGCCGTGGTCGCGCCCGACACCGGGCGGGTCAAGCTGGCCAACCGGTACGCCGAACGCCTCGGGCTTCCCCTGGTCCTCATGCACAAGAGGCGGAAGGGCCGCAAGGTCGTGACCACCCACGTGGTCGGCGACATCGCCGGCAAGATCCCGATCGTGATCGACGACATCATCGCCGGCGGCAGCATCCTCGACCAGCTTCCCTATCTCCTCGAGGCGAAGGCCGATCCGCACATCCACCTCGCCATCACCCACGGAGTCCTCACTCCGCAATCGCTCGCCCGGCTCGACCTCGATGCGATCGAGGAGCTGGTCATCACCGACACGGTCGCGCTGACCCCGGAGCGAACGCATCCGAAGATCCGCGTGTGTTCCATCGCCCCGATGATGGCCAAGGTCATCCGCAACATCCATGAGGGGCAGACCCTCGGGCCGCTCATCGATCTGGGATGAGATCGCGCTCGATGCCGTCCCGTTCCCGCACGTCCCCGCGCCCCGGCCGGGTGCCGCCGGGCTTGCTTCTCCTGGGCGCCCTTCTTGCCGGAGCCCTCTCCGGGTGTGGCAGCCGGCCCGAGCCGGTGCTCTTCCCGGACGAGATCGGCCGGTATCAGAGAGACTCGGAGGCCGTTCCACCCGGACCGATGTCGGCCGGCATCCTCGCGAAATCCCGCACGCGGCTCGCTCTGGGCCAGCGCCTCATGACCGACGGCAAGGCGGACTCGGCGAAGCTGGTCTTCCAGACCGGGCTCGCGGATGCCCGGACCGCCTTGGATGTGGCGGAATCCGAGCGGGCGGAACAGGAGTCGGACAGTTGCCTCCGGTCTCTCGAGCGGTCCCGCGTGCGATGGCAAAGTGCGGTCGAGGTGCTGGTGCAGACCGAGCAGATCGCGCGCCGGAGCGCGAACGAGCTGTCCGCAGCCACGGCCGCCGATGAGCAGGTCTCGATCCCCGAGCTGCCCACGTCCGTGCTCGGACTGAACCCGCCTCCGGGTCCGGCCCCGCAGATCGCGCAAGCCTGGACGGCCTGGATGAACGCGGCGGCCTCGAACCGTGTCAGCACGGCCGATCTGGAGCAGCCCTATCTCGACGAGATGGCGGCGGCGGCGGCGGACTCCGGGAGCAAGGTCCGTCCCTTCCATCTCTATCTGGCGGGCCGGGCCCTGCAAAGCCTGGAGGCGCGGGTCCGGCAGGCGGCTTCCGAGGAAGTCTGCGCCCGGGCCGACATCGTCTCCGCCCGGCTGTCGGATGCGCGCGACTCCGCCTTCCAGGGCGTTCTCGACCTGGAACGGGGGCTCAAGGCCGATCTCCGATCGGAGCTCGAGAAGGTGCGGGCCGACGCGGAGACGCGGCAGCAGAGCCTGTATGAGGCGCTCCAGCAGATCCAGGGCAAGTACGCCACGATCACGCGCGAGGCGAGAGGCACCATCGTGAGCCTGCCCGACATCCTGTTCGACTTCGGAAAGGCGACGCTCAAGCTTGACGCCGAATTCAACCTGGTCCGCGTGGCGACGATCCTGAATCAGTTCCCCGAGATGCGGATCGCGGTCGAGGGGCACACCGACAACGTCGGAACGCCGGAGTACAACCTGACGCTGTCCACGGCGAGGGCCCAGGCGGTCCATGATTTTCTCGTCTCGCAGGGAGTCGTGGCGGAACGCATGACGGTCCAGGGATATGGCATGACCCGGCCGGTGTCGGACAACGACACCGACGAAGGGCGCGCTCGCAATCGCCGGGTGGATCTGGTGATCGAGGAGCAGCCGGGGCAACCGGCTCCGGGAACCCAACCGGGGCAACCCGGGGCGTCGACACCGATGCCGCCGCCGCAACCCGGACAGACGGCCCCCGGAACGCCGCCGTCGCCCGGAGCGCAGCCCGCGCATCCCGGGGCATCGGGGTCCGGGATGCCGCCCGCACAACCAGGGACAACGGCACCCGGAACGCAGCCCGCTCAACCCGGGACGTCCGGACCCGGGACGCAGCCGGCGCAGCCCGCGCCCGGAGGCGGCCGCCCGTGAGCCGTGTCCAGGCCGGCTTCGATCTCGATCGCTGGACCGGCATCCTTCTGTTTCTTCCCGTGCCGCTGGTGCTCCTGCTGTTCACGCGGCTGCCGTTCGGGGTGATCGGGTCTCTGGCGCTCGGCGTGATTCTCATGGCCACCCATCGCCGGTACGCGCGCCCCGTTGCCCTCGGCCGCGCCAGCCGGCGCTGCCTGTGGTGCGGCGGAGCCATCGGCGCGCCCGATGCCTCCCCGGCCGGGACCGGAAACCGTTCCGCCTTCACCGTGGCGATCCAGGAGCCGGGCGCCGAAACGCACTGGCGAGCCTGCAGTCGAGAGCATCTTCGCTCGCTTCGCGCCGTGCTGGGCTGGGCCAGCCGCCGCCGGCGGTTCCTCCGTGTCGGCATCATGGGTGCGATCCTCGTGTTCGTGGGCGGGGCGCTGTTCGCGGCGCTCGACCGGCGAAGCCCCCTCTGCCCGGACGACGCCGTCGCGTTCTTCCGTCTCGCCGTGGCCGTTTGCGTCCTCCCGCTGGGATGGCTCGGCACTCGGGCCGGCAAGCCGGATCCGAACGTTGAAGCGGCGCCGGACGGCCGCTCCGCGCCTTGGGCGGCGGGCGCCGGCCCGGGAACGATCCGGAGTCCGTTTCCGGTCCATCTCCAGGCGCTCATCGGCACCGTGGCGGTGATCTGGCTCTTTCGCCTGATCGGGATTCTGTGGCTGGTCCAGGGGGGCGTTTACCTCGTCCGTCGTCTGCTTCCACACTGAGGGGGGAGATCACCCGTGACCATCGGAAACGCATGGATCTGGCTGTCGGGAATCCTGGCCGCCGTAGCCTTCATCAGCGCGGCGGGCTGGGCCAGGGGCCGCGCCGGCTGGGAAAAGATCTTCCGTCCGGCGTACGCCGGCATGACGGTTGCGCTCTTCGCCGCGTGCCTGCTGCTCTTGCGCGCCATCCTGACCCACGATTTCCGGTACGACTACGTGGCCCAGTACTCCTCGCGGGACCTGCCGTTCCTCTACCTGCTCTCGGCTTTCTGGGGCGGACAGGAGGGCACCTTCCTTCTCTGGGCGTTCTTCGCCGCGCTGCTCGGCATCCCGCTGATGCTCCGGCGTTCCTGGCGCCCCGCGTCGGTCATGGCCGCCTACACGCCGACCATCGGCCTCCTCATCGCCTTCATGCTGACCCGAAACGGCAATCCCTTCCGCCTGGCCGCCCAGGTGCCCGCCGACGGCGAGGGCTTGAACCCGCTGCTGCAGGACCCGTGGATGGCGATCCATCCGCCGGTGGTCTTTCTCGGCTATGCGGCCGTGACCGTGCCGGGCGTGCTGGCGTGGGTCTCCGCCTTCCACCAGGACCACAAGAGCTGGGCGCCTACCGCGCTGCGCTACGCGATCTTCGGATTCCTCACGCTCGGCGCCGGAATCATCATGGGCGGCGTGTGGGCCTACAAGGTCCTCGGCTGGGGCGGATTCTGGGGCTGGGACCCGGTGGAGAACGCCTCGCTGATCCCCTGGATCGTGAGCGCGGCCTTGATCCACGGGATCCTCGTGCAGCAATCGACCGGCGCGCTCCGGCGCACGAACCTGATCCTGGCGATGGCGGGCTACCTCCTGATCATGTACTCGACCTTCCTGACCCGTAGCGGAGTGCTGGCCGATTTCTCCGTCCACTCCTTCCCCAAGGGCACGATCTACGGATGGCTCGTCGCCGGTCTGATCCTGATCCTCGTGACCTCGCTGATCTCGCTCTTCCGCCGGCGGATTCCGGAAGGGGCTCCCATCGATTCGAAGCTCTCCTGGCCGCTCGTCCTGACCGTCACCATCGTGCTCCTGGCGATTTCCGCCCTCCTCGTCCTGGTCGGGACCTCGTGGCCCATTCTCTCCTCGGCGGTGGGGAAGCCGGCGACGGTGACCGCGTCCTTCTACAACCAGGTCAGCCGGCCGGTCTACCTGCTCCTGCTGGCGATCCTGGGAATCGCGCCTTTTTTGGCCTGGGCGCCGCTGCCCCGTGGAATCTGGCTGCGGCGGCTTCTTCTTTCCGCGTCGGCCGCTGCGGCGGGCACGATCCTCGCCGCCGTGCTGGGAGGGCGCGGAGTCTGGCCGCTCGCCATCTTCTTCACGGCTCTCCTGGCGCTCTTCTCCAATCTCATCCGCCTCGTGGAGGTGCTTCCGCGCCGGCCGCTGGCCACCGGGGCGGCCGTGACCCACATCGGCTTCGCGCTTCTGTTCCTCGGCATCATCGCGAGCGAGTCATGGGACCGCACCCAGCATCTGAGCCTGCCCCTCGGACAGCCGGTCACGGCCTTCGGAAGGACCTTGACCTATCGAGGCCAGGTGGAAGGGTCCTCGCCCAAGCTGCGCTGGCGCGTCGCCGTGGCGGAGCCGGGGCGGCCGCCAGCCGACGTCCAGGTCGTCATGTACGAACGCCCGGGCAACGAGCTGTATAAGAAGCCCGCGATCCTGCGGCACGCGGGCATGGACCTCTATCTGGCGCCCGTGAACGTGGAATCGGCCGAGCAGCCGGAGCAGGCGGAGCGGCCAGTGCCCGCGGGGGGGCCGGAGATCGTCCTGTCCAAGGGTCAGCCGGTCGAGGTTCGAGGCGCCTCGCTCGTCTTCCAGAGCTTCCAGAATGCCGGGCGCAGGCATGAGCGGCACGATGCAGGTCAACGCGATCGTGGGGGTCTCGAAGGGCGGCCGGTCGGAGACGGTGACGCTGCCGCTCATGGTCGAGAACGGGCAGATGACCCCGACTCCCGTCGCCGTGGCAGCGCTTTCCGGAGCGACGCTCACCTTGGACGGGATGTCGGTCGAGGACGCGTCGATCCGAGTCTCGGTGTCGGGCGGAAACGACGGGACGGCGGGCGGCAGCTCCGGATCCGGCGCCGGGTCCAGTTCCGAGTCCGCCGCCGAGCCCGCTTCGGAGAGCGCACCGGCCGCGGGGTCGGCGCAAGGCGCCTCGTCCGCCGGGTCCGCCGAGGGCGCCTCGTCCGGTTCTCCCGAATCGCTGGTCCTCGACGTCAGCGAGAAGCCGCTCATCGGCCTGGTCTGGGCCGGGACCATTCTTCTTTCGCTCGGCTGCGGCCTCGCTTTCACGCGCCGGACGCTGGAGCGGAGGGCCGCCGCGGTTGGCCCGACCGGTCGCCGTCCGGTATGATCGCGCGACGTCGATGAGAATTAAACGGGGGCCGGAGAACCGAAGAGCCGTCCGAGGCGGGCGGTAGGAGCGGGACAGGAAGACGCCGCCGTCGGGCGGATCGGGGGTGGGTCGTGACCAGCGATTTCATGGCGCCGACAGGATTCCGAAGCGAGGATCCGCGGATCGCGGATCTCCTGTCCGGCCGGATTCCGGAAGGGACGCGAGTCGGCGTCCGCGGCTGGGTCCGCACGCGGCGGGACTCGAAGTCGGGAGTTTCATTCCTGCACATCCACGACGGATCCTGCTTCCAGCCCATCCAGGTCGTGGCCGAGCAGCGGCTTCCCAACTACGCGACCGAGGTCCTGCGCCTCACCGCCGGATGTTCTCTCGTCGCAAGCGGCGAGCTGGTCCGCTCCCCCGGCAAGGGGCAGGCCTTCGAGCTTCGCGCCGACTCCATCGAGGTGGTCGGCCTCATCGAGGATCCCGACACCTATCCCATTTCACCGAAACCGCATTCCTTCGAGTACCTGCGCGAAGTGGCGCATCTCCGGTCGAGGACCAACACCTTCGGCGCCGTCACCCGGGTCCGGCACTGCCTGGCCCTGGCCATCCACCGGTTCTTCCACGAGCGCGGGTTCTACTGGATCCACACGCCGTTCATCACGGCCAGCGACGCCGAAGGCGCCGGGGAGATGTTCCGCGTCTCGACCCTGGACCTCGCGAACCTGCCCCGCACTGAAAGCGGCGAGGTCGACTTCACCCAGGATTTCTTCGGCCGGCCTTCCTTTCTCACCGTCTCCGGCCAGCTCGAGGTCGAGACCTACTGCCTTGCGCTTTCGCGCGTCTACACCTTCGGTCCGACCTTCCGGGCGGAGAACTCGAACACCAGCCGGCACCTCGCGGAGTTCTGGATGGTCGAGCCGGAGATCGCCTTCGCCGATCTGGAGGCCAATGCCCGCCTGGCCGAGGAGTTCCTGCGCTTCATCTACTCGACCGTGCTCGAAGAGAGGGCCGACGACATGGCCTTCTTCGCCGAACGGATCCAGAAGGACTGCGTCAGCCGGTTGGAGGCGTTCTGCCGGGCGAGCTTCGAACGGATGACCTACACCGAGGCGATCTCCGCGCTGGAAAAGTCCGGGCGGTCGTTCGATTTCCCGGTCCGCTGGGGCATCGACCTGCAGTCCGAGCACGAGCGCTACCTGACGGAGGAGCTGGTCGGCCGGCCCGTGATCGTCATGAACTATCCGAAGGGCATCAAGGCCTTCTACATGCGTTTGAACGACGATGAACGGACCGTGGCCGCCATGGACGTTCTCGCTCCCGGGATCGGCGAGATCATCGGCGGCAGCCAGCGCGAGGAGCGGCTCGAGGTGCTGGACGCGCGGATCGAGGAGATGGGCCTCGATCCGAAAGCCTACTGGTGGTACCGGGACCTCCGGCGCTACGGCACCGTTCCGCACGCCGGCTTCGGTCTGGGATTCGAGCGCTCGATCCAGTACGCGACCGGCATGGCCAACATCCGCGACGTCATCCCGTTTCCTCGAACTCCCAAGAGCGCCGAGTTCTGAGTCATGGTCCGAAGCCGGCTTGGACCTTCAACCGGTACTTCCTGACCCGGGGAAACCCGGTCGTGCTCAAGGTCCTCCGCCGGGAGCGCGTCACCGTGCCTTGCGGAACGTTCGACGCGGTCGTGGTCCAGCCGATCATCCACAGCAACGGGCTCTTCGGACAGGGCGGAGCGGCGGAATTCTACTTCACGGATGACGCCCGGCATCTCCCCGTGCTCATCCGCTCGAAGCTTCCCGTCTTCGGATATCTCAACCTGCTTCTCGCCGACTACGTCCCCGGCCGGAAGCTGTGAACGCCGTCCGTCGCCCGGGCGCCGTCCCTGGGCGCCTCATCCCTCGAGCTTAGTAGAGGGCCTTGATCTTCCCCCAGGTCGTCGCCGCCCTCTGCGAGTCCTGGTAGTCGAGACGGATCTGGCCGCGCAACTCGCCTTCGGGATACTTCGTGCTCGTCAGCACCACGGCCATGTCCCCGTGCTGCAGTTCCTCGCACATGCTGCCGCTCAGGTACCAGCCGACCCAGCACGGTGACTGGAAGTAGCCCGGCCAGAGCGTTTGCACGAGCTGCGAGTCCCGCGCTCCGCCTCCCGCCTTCTCGATCCGCGCCCCCGTCGCGATCCCCTCCAGATCCCAGTAGTAAAGATAGACGCGCAGGGAATCACCGTCGCCGCACGGCATCGCCGAGGGGCACTCGGTCGAGAGATGCGCGCCGCCGCCCGACATATTCGACGGAACGGCCTCCGATCCGCTCAGATCCGCCGTGAAATAAGGAAGAAGTTGCGCGTTCGCGCGGGTCGCAGCCAGGAAGCTCGGAAAGAACAGGACAGCGATAATCAAGACGCGATAGATACTCCTCATAATCGTCCCCCCTTGCCCGGCCCTCGCCGGCGATGGCAGGAGTATGGACCGCCGCATCTCCGCGGCGCAACAGTATACCTGCGGAGAAGGACGAATTGTGGAAGTGAATCATCGCAGGGCGAGGGCCGGCCGCGCGCCGGCCTGATTCCTCAAGCCACCCGGGCCGCGCGAACCCTGAGGAGAAGTCTCTCCGCCGCCTTCCTGTATAACTGAATATCTTCCGTACCCGGGATCACCAGGCGAAGCGGCGAAATTCCGGTCACCCGCCAGAAGAAGATCGCCATGATCACGCTCTGCGCCGTATAAGAAATGGTCGATGCCCAGGCCGCTCCCACGATTCCGAGGCGCCGGATCCAGAGGAAGTTGAGCAGCAGATTGATTCCGAAACCGATTCCCATCGCCACGGTGGTGAGGCCGCGCCGGTTCCGTCCGGAGAAGTCACTCGAGAGGATGCTCGAGAGAGTGAGTCCGACGATGCCCGGCAGCAGCGCCTGCATGGCTCCCAGAGCGGGCAGAAAGGCGTTGGAGAAGAAGAGCCGGATGAAGAACCGGGCCAGAGCGAACAGGACGGCCGCCCCCGCCGCCATCCAAATGAGCGTGTTGCGGCAGACGATGGGCGTGATCCGATCGGCCTCGGCCCGGCTCGAGGAGGAGATCCGGGGGAAGAGAACGAACTGGACGCTCGTGGTCAGGAGGGTGAGCTTCTCGGCCAGGAGGACCGAGATCGAGTAATAGCCCTGGGCGCCGGCGCCGAGCCAGCGGACCACCAAGAGCGTGTCGAAGCGGTTGCTGAACTGGCTGAAGATGTTCCCGACGTGCCCCTTGAGGCCGTAGATCCCGCTGGCGCGGAAAAGCGGCCAGGAGAGCCGGAGCCGGGCGCGATCCTCGTGATCGAGCTGCCGTCTCATCCAGAGGACCGCCGGGATCAGGAAGGCCACCAGGCTGAGCTGATAGGCGATGATGACATAGCGCGTTCCCCGGTGCGCCAAGAGAAGGCCGACCGCGATCAGGCCCAGGAGGATCGCCTGGGAGACGATCATCCAGCCGTTATAGGTCTCGATCCGCCGGAGCCCGATGAAGAAGTTGAGGAACATGAGTCGCGCCAGGACGAGCGGCACGATGAGACCCGAGAGAAACAGGTAGGGCCGAAGGACGGCGCCGTTGGCTCCGGTCACCGGTTCCAGGAGGAGGAGATAGGCCGGCAGGAGAATGGCCGAGAGGCAGAGGACGATGAGCAGCGTGTTGGCCACGACCGGGCCCAGGGCGCGGCGGTCCTTGGACAGGAAGTAGAGGTGGGCCGCGTCCAGCCCGCACAGCCCGAAGCCGGCCCAGAGGTTCGGCAGCGTGATGGCGGCGGAGTAGGCGCCCTGCCCCACCGCCCCCAGACACCGGGCGATGATCATGGCGATCGGGATGTTGACCAGGGTGATCGAGACCTTGGTCGCCAACGTGACCGCGCTCTGGCGGGCTAGTCCCACGAAACTCCCCCATCCGGAACCGGCGCCGCGTTCACCGGCGGACGGTTCCATGATGCGGGGCAGCGTAGCGCATGCCGATCGGCGGCGATATGCGGAAGAGGGGCCGCGCCCGCGGCTACCATCGTTCCCGATGGATCCGCGCGGCGTCGAACCGGTCCTCCCGCGGCTCCCAGGCGGCGGGATGGCCGATCGGCACGAGGGAGAACGGCACGACCTCGGCGGGGATCCCGAGCAGCCGGCGGAAGGCGGCCTCCCGCTCGGAGACAGGATGGACGCCGACCCAGACGCCGCCCAGGCCGAACGACTGCGCCGCGAGGAGGACGTTCTGGGTGGCCGCGGCGCAATCCTGCACCCAGGTCCCCGGAAAGCGGCTGAGGCGCAGGTCGCCGCAGATCAGGAGCGCCAGAGGCGCGCTCCGGAGCATCTGGGCATAGGTGTGGATCCGGGCGATCTCCTCGAGGGTCTCGCGGTCCCGGATGACCAGGAAGTGCCAGGGCTGCTCGTTGCCGGCCGACGGGGCGTTCATGGCCGCCCGCAGCAGCGCCTCCACCGTCGATTCCGGAATCGCGTCTCCGGTGTACTCCCGCACGCTCTGTCGCGACAGGATTGTTTGCAGCGCATCCATGATTCGGACCCTCCAGGGGGATCGAGCCGGCGCCGGGGTCAGATCGCCGCGCAGGCCTTCTTCAGCCAGCGCCGATCGGCCCCGTCGAGCATCGGGGAAAGCGTCTTCTCGACCTGCCGATGGTAGTCATTCAGCCACTTCGTTTCCTCGGGCGTCAGGAGCTTCGGCTCCACCAGCCGGGTGTCGATCGGCACCAGGGTCAGGGTCTCGAATCCCAGCGACGGGGGCGCGTTCTTGGACGGCCGCGGCGCGTCCACGACCAGGACAAGGTTCTCGATCCTGAACCCGTAGTCGCCGGTCTGATAGTAGCCCGGCTCGTTGGAGAGGATGTTGCCCGGCTCCAGGGCGGCGCCCGTGTCCCGCGACCAACTGATCGACTGCGGGCCCTCGTGGACGTTGAGGTGGGATCCGACGCCGTGCCCGGTGCCGTGGTGGTAGTCGAGACCGACCTCCCACAGCGGAAGGCGGGCCAGGGTGTCCAGCCGGATGCCCCGGACGCCCTTGGGGAAACGCACCCGGGCGAGCGCGATGTGGCCCTTGAGGACGCGGGTGAAGCGATCCTTCTGCTCGCGGGTGGCGCGGCCGCCCATCAACACGGTGCGGGTCACGTCGGTCGTCCCGTCGAGGTACTGGCCGCCGCTGTCGACCAGGTAGATGCCAAGGGCGCGCAAGCGGACGTCGGTCTGCTCCGTCACGCGGTAGTGCACGATGGCGCCGTGGCCGCCGTAGCCCGAGATGGTCTCGAAGCTCGGTGCCTGGAAGAGGTCTCCCAGGGCGCGGAACTCCTCCAGCTTCTCTGCCGCGGAGATCTCGGTGAGGCCGTCCTTCCCCACCTCATTCTCGAGCCAGCGGAGAAAACGGACCATGGCCGCGCCGTCCCGCACGTGCGCCTGCCGCATGCCTTCGATCTCGACCGGGTTCTTCCGCGCCTTCTGGAGGACGACCGGCGAAGCCTCGGTCACGAGATCGGCTCCCTGGAGGAGATCGGCCACCCACCGGCTGGCGGTCTCGCCGTCGATCCAGACCCTCTGGCGGCGCTTTCCCATCTCGCGCAGGGCCCCGGCCAGCTCGTGGTAGGGCCGGATCTCGACCGAGCCGCCCAGGCGGCGCGCCGTTTCAGGCGGCACCTTGGCCGGGGCGATGAAGAGAAACGCCTTCTTCGGGGTGACCAGGGCGTAGGCGACCGCGACGGGGTTGTACGAGGCGTCCCTTCCGCGGATGTTGTACAGCCAGGCGATCGAGTCGAGCACGGTCAGGACATGGGCAAGGACCTTCTTCTCCCGCATGGCCTCGCGCAGCCGCGTCAGTTTGGACCGGACCGATTCGCCCGCGTACTTCTCCTCCTGGATGCGGATGGGCGCGGCCGGAACCGGCGGCTGGTCGGTCCAGAGGAGATCGACCAGGTTCTCCACCGAGAGGGCCAGGGCGGCCCCGGCGGCTTGGAGCGTCCGTTCGAGCTTCCGGGCGCGATCCAGGGAAAGGACCTGCGGATCGGCGCCGAGGACGTCCCCTTTCTTGAGCGTTCGCGCCAGGTATTCCTGGATCGTCGGCACGTCCGGCTCGCCCATCTTGTACAGTTGGATGCCGCTTCCCCGCAGCTCCTCCTCGGCCTGGAGAAAATAGCGGCCGTCGGTCCAGAGCCCGGCTTCCTTCCGGGTCACGAGGACGTCTCCCGCCGACCCGGTGAATCCGCTCAGCCATGGACGGCGCCGCCAGCACTCCGGCACGTACTCGCTCTGGTGCGGATCGGTCGAAGGGACCAGATAGGCGGTCAGGCGGTTCTTCTCCATCAATCGTCGCAGGGCGGCGATCTTCTCCCGGGTATTCATGACGCTCTCCTTCCGACCCGCGCGCTCCGAGACGCGCCGCTCTGGCGTCCGCGGATCTCGCCGGTCCAAACCTGCCCTCGGATCCGCCGGAAGCCGCCGGGCGGAGCCCGCTGGGAGGCAGTATAGCCTCCCGCATCCACAGGGGCTAGACTGCGATTGGGTTTCGGAAGGGCACCCGGGGACGAATACACGGAGGTTGCGTCATGAAGCTCCTGATCTTGGGCGGGACCATCTTCATGGGCCGGCATCTCGCCGGCTATGCCATCGAACGGGGCCATGAGGTCACCCTCTTCACGCGAGGACGCCACAATCCCGACATCTTCCCCGAGGCGCACATGCTCCACGGGCATCGCGACGGAGACCTGGCGGCGCTCGAAGGAGGCCGCTGGGACGCCGTCATCGACACCTGCGGCTTCGTGCCGCGCGTAGTGCGTCAATCCGCTCAGCTCCTGAAGAACGCCGTCGGGCACTACACGTTCATCTCCACGATCTCGGTCTATCCCGATTTCAAGGTGGCGGGCATCGACGAGACCGCCCCAGTGGCGGTCCTGGAGGATCCCACGGTGGAGACGGTGGACGGCGAGACCTACGGCGGCCTGAAGGCCCTCTGCGAGACGGTCGTCCAGGAGGAGCTGCCCGGCCGTTGCCTGATCGTCCGGCCCGGGTTGATGGTGGGTCCGTTCGATCCCACCGATCGGTTCACCTGGTGGCCGGTGCGCGTGGCCCGCGGAGGGGAGATGCTCGCCCCGGTGGATCCGGAACGGCGGACCCAGATCATCGACGCCCGCGACCTGGCCTTCTGGTTGATGCGCCTCGTGGAGCGCGGCGCGACCGGCGTCTTGAACGCGACCGGACCGGATCGGCCGCTCTCCATTGGGGAGATCCTCGAGGAGTCCCTCCGGATCACCCGGAGCGGCGCTTCGCTCACCTGGGTGCCCGAGTCCTTCCTGACGGAGCAGGACGTGACTTTCTGGAGCGAGATTCCGCTCCTGGTTCCCGGAGGGCCGGACATGGCCGGCTTTGCGGACGTCAGCATCGCCCGGGCCGTGGCCGAGGGGCTCCGCTTCCGGCCCCTCGCCGAGACGATCCGCGACACGTTCGACTGGAACGCGACCCTGCCTGCCGACCGCCCGCTCCGCGCCGGGCTGGCGCCCGACCGCGAAGCCGCCATCCTGGTGAAATGGCGGGAGGCCAGCGCCGGCCCCGGCGTCGCCGGCTGACCACTCCCGCCTGCCGCCGCCTCGGATCCGGACCTTCCGGCCGCGAGGCCGGGCGGGAATCGCTGCGTTCGGACCCCTCCGCCGGCCGCGGCTCAAAAAGAGGTGGATTCCGGAAAGCCCTCGGCCGGAGAATGTCGCCTGGTCGGATCGTCCGAAAGGAAACTCCCGCGGTCTCCGGAAAGCCGTAGGCCCGGGAGTATCGCCTGGTCGGATCGTCCGAGAGGAAGTTCGCGCGGTTCGCGACCCCGGACAGGTCCGGGTGGTTCCGGGTCATGACCTGGTATGATCGGACATGGCCGGACCTGACCGGATGTAGCTGGATGTGGCCGGATGGAAACATGACGGAGGATGATTGATGACATTCCTGAAGATCTCAGGAGTCCTTCTGGTGGCGTCCGCGCTCGTGGGCGGTTCGGCCGCCGCGGTTGTTCCCGTGACCGGCGCGCACTTGACCTTGACTCCCTTCGCCGGCGCGATCGACTGGAGCTCGGACATCCAGCTCAAGAATCACGCGATTTTCGGCGGCCGTCTCGGGCTTGCACTGGCGCCCGGGTTCACCCTCGAAGGACACCTGGGAACGATCTCCTCGCCTCTGATCCTCCCGGCCAACGACGTCCAGGACGTGCCTTCCGACTACTCGGTGTTGAATTTCGGCGGCGATCTGCTCGTCAACCTGGTGCCGTCGAGCGCTCCTGTGATCCCGTATGCGCTGGCCGGCTTCCAGGCCGCGAATTTCAAACCGAAGGCCCCCCAGTACGACCGCGTCTACCGGCACGGCGCCGAGGTCGCCCTGGGCGTGAAAGTGCCGGTTTCCTCGCGGATCAGCCTGCGGTTCGAGGGCCGCGATGTGACCTGGAGCCATGCCCTGAATGATCCCGTCGAGGTCAAGGGCGTGACCCGCGCGACCCAGAGCCAGATCTACACGGGGGGGATCGAGTTCGCGATTCTGGGCAGCGTCGTCGAACCGGATGAGGACGGTGACGGCGTCCCCGACAAGCTGGACAAGTGCCCGCACACGCTGCACGGCGCGCGGGTCGACGCCAACGGCTGCCCGATCGACTCCGACGGTGACGGCGTCCCGGACGGCATCGATCAATGCCCGGACACGCCACACGGGGCGGTGGTCGACGCGGTGGGCTGCCCGATCGACTCCGACGGCGACGGCGTTTCGGATGGAATCGACAAGTGTCCCAACACGCCCAAGGGATGCCAGGTGGACGGGACCGGCTGTCCGATCGATTCCGACGGCGACGGCGTCTGCGACGGAGTGGACAAGTGCCCCAACACGCCCAAGGGCTGTGTCGTCGACGCCACCGGCTGTCCCACCGACTCGGACGGCGACGGTGTCTGCGACGGACTGGACAAGTGCCCAGACACGCCGGCCGGAGCCCGCGTGGACAAGGACGGGTGCCCGATCGTCGTGAGCGACAAGGAGGTCGAGCTGCTCGACACCGGCTCGATCACCGTCCAGAACATCCACTTCGCGACCGGCAAGGCGGACAATCCGCCCGACGCCGCGCCGATCCTGGACGAGATCGGCAACATCCTCGTGAAGTGGCCGCAACTGCGGATCGAGATCGGCGGGCACACCGACGCCACCGGCTCTGCCAAGCTCAACCAGGACCTTTCACAGAAACGGGCGCAGTCGGTGCTGGACTACCTGCTTCAGAAATTCCCGCAGATCAATCGGGAGCAGTTCACGGCCGTGGGCTACGGCCCGTCGCAGCCGGTGGCCACGAACGACACGCCGGAGGGCAGGGCCATGAACCGGCGGGTCGTGTTCAAGGTGCTGAACACCGAGGTGCTGAGGCGGGAAAAGGAGCAGCGCCGGATCCTGCAAAAGGGGGAGTAGCGCCCGTGCCGCGCCCTGGCCCGCGTCATTCCTGACTCCCGGCTGCGGCAGCGGACCTGCCCGGCCGGCGCTGAGCTGGTCCGCTGACCTGCGTTGTTCATGATCGCCCGTCGCGAGGCATCGGAGATGCCCGTCCGGGCAAGGCGCGCAGCCCGCTACCGCCGGCGATCGAGCGTGACGATCTGGATCAGGTTGCCGCAGGTGTCGTTCGCCAGGGCGATGGTCGAGCCGGTGACCTTGGTCGGAGGCAGGGTGAACTTCGCGCCCGCCGCCTTCATCCGTTCGTGTTCCCGCGGCACGTCGTCCACATAGAACATGGCCACCGGTCGGCCCTGCTGGAACATCGCCTGCTGGTAGGCCGTGACGGCAGGGTTGTCAGCGGGGGCGAGCTGCAACTCGACGCCCTCGGGCTCCTCGGCCGAGGCTACGGTGAGCCATCGGTATGGCCCCTGGGTGATGTCGGCCTTTTTCACGAAGCCCAGGACATCGGTGTAGAATCGTAGCGCCTTCTCCTGGTCGTCCACGTAGATGCTGGTCACTTTGATTTTCACGGTGCTCTCCTTTCGCACACGGTCTCTCCCGTTGCGCGCCCGGTCTGGAATG
Organism: Candidatus Eiseniibacteriota bacterium; assembly: GCA_963833505.1. Taxonomy (GTDB): domain Bacteria; phylum Eisenbacteria; class RBG-16-71-46; order CAIMUX01; family CAIMUX01; genus CAWHYG01. The sequence continues at coordinate 1,326,781 of CAWHYG010000007.1, forward strand.
ACTCGTCACTCCACGGAGGCGCTCCTTCGTCACCCAACGGAGGCGACCCCGCCACTTCGCGGAAGCGCTCCGCCGTCGCTCCACGGAAGCGTTCCCACGAGGCTCCAGTTTCCCGCTGTGCCCGCCGGGCCGAGCGGGTATCGTCCCCGGCATGACGCCCCATCTCTGGTCGGTCCTCGGCGTGGTCGCTTCGGCTGTGTTCTGCCTGAATCTGCCTTTCGGCTGGTGGAGGGCCGGAGTCCGGCGGTTCAGCCGGGCCTGGATCCTGGCCATCCACCTGCCGGTTCCGCTCGTGATCACGCTCCGGCTTCTCTCGGGCCTGGGCTGGCATCTCGTCACGTTTCCTGTGCTCGTGGGATCCTTCTTCGCCGGCCAGTGGGTCGGAGGAAGCCTTCGCCGGATCCCCTTCAGGGGCGCGCCGGAGGATCGGGAGCATCGGGCCGGGCGGGGGGCGCGGGAGCGCCCTCCCCGGGATCGACATACGGCGCCAAAGCCAGCTTCAGGCGGTCGATCTCTTCCAGACACGCGCGCGTCATCGAATCAGCCCCGCTGAGATCCTTGGATTTGCCCGCCAGCTCCAGCCGGCGGACCGCTTCGATGGCCGGCTGCGCTCCCAGATAGGCCAGCACGCCGCGCAATCCGTGGGCTTCCCGCTCCAGCGTGTCGGGGTCGTTCGCCCGCGCCGCGGTCTCGATGCGGCCGCAGACCTGGTCGATGTCATCGAGAAAGAACCGGATCATCTGGCGGAGCAGGTGCTCCTTGCCGCCGAGCCGCTTGCGGGCTCCTTCCGGATCAAAGGGCGGGCCCGCGTTTCCTGCATCCACCGATCCCTCCCCGCTCGTCCCCGCGCTCGGACGGCGCCCATCCGGCGCCGGCTCAGCCTCCCCCGGCGCGCGGTTGCCTGGGTGCTCATCGGGATCCTTCGCCGCCAGCGTCTCCACCACGCGGAACAGGGCCCGCGTGTCCACCGGCTTGGCGAGAAAGCCGTCCATCCCCACGTCGCGGCAGCGCTCGCGGTCCTCGACCAGCGTATGAGCCGTCATGGCCACGATCGGAACTCGCGCGCGGACCGGATCCGGCAATCCCCGGATGGCGGAGGCCGCCTCGAATCCATCCATATTGGGCATGGCCAGGTCCATCAGGACAAGGTCAAATCTCTCGCGGCTCGCTCCCTCTACCGCTTCAAGTCCGTCGGCGGCGATCTCCACGGAATGGCCTCGCTTGCGGAGCAGGATCAGCATGAGCTTCTGGTTGATGGCGGAGTCCTCGACCAGAAGGATCCGAAGCGGGCGGATTGCGACCTGCTCCGCCTCCGGAGGAGGGTCCGCCGACGGCTGCGCGAGATCGCTCGGGACCGGAGACCGGGCCTGCACCAACGCCGAGACCAGTCGATCCCGTCCGACCGGCTTCTCCACGATCGGCCAGAGAGCCAGGCGCGAGGAGCTTCGCGCCAGGGCGCGTCCCTCCGCCGCTGAAACCGTCAGGATGACCGAGGCGGCCAGGCCGGGCTCGTTCTCGATCTCCTGCACCAGGGAAGCGCCGCCCGAATCCTCCGACGGAAGATCCACGAGGACGTATTCGAACCGGTTTCCCACCCGCGCGGCGGCGCGGAGCCGGGCCAGCGCCTCCTCCCCATGCGTGGCGCTCGCGGCGCGGAGCCCGAGATCCGCCAGGATCCGCTCGAGGCTCAGGCGGCACGAGGCATTGTCGTCCACGATCAGCACGGGCCGGTCCCGCAGCGCCTCCCGGGCTCCGGCCAGGGGATCCTCGTGGGATTCTCCGATCCCCAGAGTCGACGTCAGATGGAAGACGCTGCCGCGGCCGGCGTCGCTCTCGACCCACAGCCTTCCGCCCATCATGCCGCTCAGGCTCGAAGCGATGGCAAGCCCAAGCCCGGTTCCGCCGTAGCCTCGCGTGATCGACGAGTCGGCCTGCGTGAACGGAGCGAAGATCCGTTCGTGTTGATCGGGCGGGATTCCGATGCCGGTGTCGGCGACCTGGAAGTGGATCACAGCGTCGTTCCCCTTCCGGTCGTCGAGTCCCGCCTTCAGCACCACCTCGCCCGTCCCGGTGAACTTGATGGCGTTGCTGATCAGGTTGCTGAGGACCTGGGTCAGGCGAAGGGAATCCCCGACGAGCCGGTCCGGCACGTCCGCGGAGACGTCCAGAACCAGCTCGAGCCCTTTCTCGAACGCCAGCGCCGCCGGAGGTTTGAGGATCTCCTCGAGGGTCGAGCGCAGGTGGAATGGCGCGGCTTCCAGTTCCAGGCGACCGGACTCGATGCGCGAGAAATCCAGGATCTCGCTCAAGAGGACGAGCAACAGGTCGGCCGAGCTCTTGGCCGTTCCGAGATAGTCCCTCGCCGGCGGCGGCAGGTTCTCTCCGAGGGCCAGCTCGGTCATGCCGATGATGACGTTCATCGGCGTGCGCAGCTCATGGCTGATCGTCGCCAGGAAGCGGCTCTTGGCCCGATTGGCGACCTCGGCCGCCTCCTTCGATCTCTGTAGTTCTTCCAGGGCCCGCCGACGCTCCGTGATGTCAGCCATGGACACGACCAGCCCGTGGAGCCGGCGGGACGCGTCGAAGACCGGCCCGGCACTCAAGAGAAGGCTGACCGTCCTACCTTCCGGGTCGATCATGGAGACCTCGACGCCCTGGAGCACCTCTCCGAGCGCCGCTCTCCGCCGGATGGAAGCAGCCAGCGAGGAACGGGAACCGGCCGGCGCGGACGCGAAACCGGCGTTCAGCCGGAGTGGAAAGGCATCCTCAAAGGGAAGCAGGAGGGGATTCCGGCCCGCCAGCCGGCGCGCCGGCCGGCTGGCCTGGAGGATCTTGCCTTCTGAATCACAGACCACGACGACGTCCGCGGCCTGCTCGAGAATCGACCGCGGCAGCTCTTCCGACGCGGCGAGGTCCTGGCGCTTGCGGGCGGACGTGAGATCGGCCAGGACGAGGAACACCGCCTCCCGATCCTCAACGCGAAGGGGACCGATCGTCCCCAGAACCGGAATTTCTCCCCCTCGAATCGAGCGGATCCGGATTTCCTTTTGAGCCCGGTCGCTCCGGCCCCTCGACAAGAGCGCCTCGAAGGCGGGGAGATCGGAATCCACCACGAAGCGGGCGAACCCGGTGACGAGCAAGGCCCTCGGCTCCATCCCCACCATCTCGGCGAGGCGGCGGTTCGCATAGAGCAAGGTCCCGTCGGGAGTCAGGAGCGCGGCCCCTTGTCGCATCTCCTCGACCATTTGCCGGAAGGGCAGCTCGGCCGCGCGGGCGGACGATAATCGTCCACCCAACGCTGCGTCAGCTCCGGGCACGTCGCCCCGGCCGCCCGTCTGGTCGTTTTCGTAGGTCATTCGGATCGGATGTGAGACTTCTGCTTCGAGCCGAGCGCGCGCCTTCCGCCCCCGGCTCACGGGTGATTTCTCAGGATCCCCTTTCACTGGGCGCCTCCATTCACGGACCCCGGCAGGGGAGCTCTCTAGCCAACCCAGCAGCATAACACCAACACATCCTGGTAGAGCGATCAGAGCAGATCGGTGATCGTCGCAGGATCAGCGTGGCGCCATCACCGCAGGGTGCAGCGTGGCGCCATGGTACAGCCCGGATCGACGCGATCGCCCGAGGCGGCCTGATCAAGAAACTGCGTCGCTCAGGAGCGCGGACCCTTCAGCCGGTTCCGGAACTTCTCGCGGAAACCGAGAACCTTCGGCGCAATCACGATCCGGCAGTAGGGTTGGCCGGGATTCCGCTCGAAGTATTCCTGATGGTACGACTCCGCCGGATGGAAGGCGTGGAAGGGAACGATCTCGGTCACGATCGGGCGATCCCAGATTCCGGCTTCAGAGACTTCTCGGATCACCGTTTCCGCCGCGGCGCGTTGCTCGGGCGACCGATACAGAATCACGGACCGATATTGCGGTCCGACGTCGGCGCCTTGCCGGTTCAAGGTCGTCGGATCGTGCACGGTGAAGAAGATCCGGAGGAGGTCCTGCAGTAGAAGGATCTGCGGGTCGAAGGTGATCTGGACCGTCTCGGCATGTCCGGTCCGGCCCGTGCAGACTTCCTCGTAGGTCGGAAATTCGACGCTTCCGCCGGAGTAGCCCGATTCCACCTTCTCGACCCCAGCGAGCTCGCGGAACACGGCTTCCAGGCACCAGAAGCAACCGCCGCCGAGCGTGATCACCTCTCGGGCGCCGTCCTCGCGGGGAATCCCTCCCCCAGGGTCCGCATGATGCAGCATTCGGTCCATGAGTCGGATTCGCTTCTACGTCGCGCGGGGATCCACAGCCTGGGCCGGATCGTCAACGGACGAGCGGCTTGAAACGCACCCGGTGCGGGCGATCCGCTTCCGCGCCCAGCCTCTTGTGCCGGTCCGTCTCGTAGTCCTGGAAGTTCCCCTCGCACCAGCGAACCATGCTGTCTCCTTCAAAGGCCAGGATATGCGTGGCGATCCGGTCGAGGAACCACCGATCGTGGCTGACTACGACCGCGCATCCCGCGAATTCGACCAGGGCATCCTCCAGGGCGCGAAGCGTATCCACGTCCAGATCGTTGGTGGGCTCGTCCAAGAGGAGCAGGTTCCCTCCCGACTTGAGCAGCTTGGCCAGATGGACCCGGTTGCGCTCTCCGCCGGAGAGGTTGCCGACCCGCTTCTGCTGATCGGGCCCCTTGAAGCCGAAGGAGGCGACGTAGGAGCGAGAGCTGATCTCCCGCTTCCCGACCACGATCCGGTCCAGGCCGCCGGAGATCTCCTCCCAGACCGTCTTTTCGGCGGCCAGCTCGTCGCGCACCTGATCCACGTACGAGACCGAAACCGTCTCCCCGATGGTCAGCTCTCCCGCATCGGGGGTCTCCCGGCCGATGATCATCCGGAGGAGCGTCGTCTTGCCCGCGCCGTTCGGTCCGATCACGCCGACAATGCCGCCGCGAGGCAGGCTGATGGTCATGCCCTCGAAGAGCAGGCGATCGCCGTATCCCTTTCTCAGATCCTTGGTGCGGACGACCACGTCGCCCAGGCGCGGGCCCGGGGGGATGACGATCTCGGAGGTTTCCACCCGCTTCTCCATGTCCTGCTGGAGCAGCTCCTCATACGCCTGGAGCCGCGCCTTGCTCTTGGCCTGCCGCGCGCGCGGGCTCATCCGCACCCACTCCAGCTCGTGCGCCAGGGTGCGCTGGCGTTTCGACTCGGCCTTCTCCTCGAGACGGAGCCGCTCCTGCTTCTGGACAAGCCAGGAGGAGTAATTGCCTTCCCAGGGGATTCCGTGGCCGCGGTCCAGCTCGAGGATCCAGCCCGCCACGTTGTCGAGGAAGTAGCGGTCGTGCGTGACCGCGACGATCGTGCCAGGGAATTCCTTCAGGTGCTGCTCCAGCCACGCGACCGACTCCGCGTCGAGGTGGTTGGTCGGCTCGTCGAGCAGGAGGAGGTCGGGCTGCTGCAAGAGCACACGGCAGAGCGCGACCCGGCGGCGCTCGCCTCCCGACAACGTGGTCACATTCGACTCGGCCGGCGGGCAGCGCAGCGCGTCCATGGCGATCTCGACGCGGCGGTCGAGATCCCAGCCGTCGGCATGCTCGATCAGCTCCTGGACCCGGCCCTGCTCCTCGAGCAGGGCGTCCATCTCGTCCTGCTCCAGCGGTTCGGAAAACCGGGCGCTCAACTGCTCGAACCGGTCGAGCAGGCCGCGGATCTCGGAAAGGCCTTCCTCGATGTTCTCCTTGACGTTCTTGGCGGGATCCAGAACGGGCTCCTGCGGAAGGTATCCAATCCGGATGCCCGGCGCCGGGGCGGCCTCGCCGAGGTGCTCGGTGTCCTCCAAGGCCATGATCTTGAGGAGGCTCGACTTGCCCGCCCCGTTGGCGCCCAGGACGCCGATCTTGGCCCCCGGATAGAACGAGAGCCAGATGTCGCTGAGAACGACCTTGTCAGGCGGGTGGACCTTGCCCACCCCCTTCATCGTGAAGATGAACTGACGCGCCAAGGAGGTCTCCTTTCACTGCGTTCCAACGCGCAAAGCCGCGTCCGGCTTCCAGCGACAAGGGCTGCGTCCGCCTTCCAGCGCGCTAGGCCGCGTCCGGCCGAATCGCCGCAGGCAGCCGACCGCCATGACTCCACGGCCGATCGACCACGCGCCCCGTCCCCGACCTCGGGGCGCGCCGCGGACTGAGAGGGTACAACGGCGACCGCGACCGGGACCAAAGCTTTGATGACAGCGCTCCTGATTTTCTGTATCATGATAAGTTGCTGAGACGTCAACCCAATCTCTCGACGCCTGGAAGGAGATCCCGTACCATGAGAAGCATGCGGACCCTTACGGTCTGCCTGGTGGTGGCGGCCCTGGCGCTCCTGGCCGTGCCCGCCCTTCTGCAGATTCGTCCCGCGTCGGCCACCCCCGGAAAGACGACCCTCGATTACTTCCGGGAGATGGACGCCCACTACGCTCCGCTCGAAAACCTGCCCCCCACCCAGACCTCGGGTACCGGCTTCAAGCCGTACCACCGGTACAAGTGGTTCACCGAGCCGAGGCTCGATCCGGCGACGGGCAACGAGATCCCGGGATGCCGCTGGAACGCCTGGCTGCAGATGCGCGCGCTCGAGCAGGAGAAGGGCAACGGAAGCCCGACCTGGTTCAGTGACGGCCCGATCAACGTCTCCGGGCGCTGTCTGGCCATCGCCGTCCATCCGACCGATCCGAACACCGTCTATGCCGGTTTCGCCAGCGGCGGCATTTGGAAGACGACCGACGGCGGCACCACCTGGACGGCCCTGGACGACACCCTTCCGACTCTCGCGGTCGGCTGCATCAAGATCGATCCGACCAATCCGAATCGGATCTGGATGGGAACCGGCGAAGGCTGGGGCAACACCGACGCCGTTCACGGAGTCGGCCTGCTCGAGTCCACCAATGCCGGCGCCACCTGGAACACGACCGGCTACAGCTATCCTTTGAGCAACGCGCTCGACGTCTATGCCGTGGATTACAACCCGACCACGGGAACGCTGATCCTCGGCGCCGACAACGGCCTCTGGCGGTCGACCGACGCCGGCGTCACCTTCACCCAGCTCTACGCCAGCAGCTCGTGGACGGACGTCCAGATGATGGAGGGGTCCTCCTCGGTCTGGTTCGCCTCAAGCCACGGCGGGAGCAGCGCCGGCTTTTTCCGGTCGACCGACGATGGCGCCACCTGGACCAACATCACGAATGGGACGCCCACGGGCATCGGCAACAACCGGTTCGCTCTGACCCCGGCCAACCCCAACCTGATCATCTGGTCCATCTCCACCCTCGGCGGCGACATGATGGGCATCTGGAAATCAACCGACGGCGGGAACAGCTTCGCCCAGGTCAACGCCGGTTCTCCGAACCAGTTCGGGGGCCAGGGCTGGTACGACATCTCGATTTCGGTCGATCCGACCAACCCGAACCTGGTCCTTTCCGGCGGAGTCGACTTCTACCACTCGACCGACGGCGGCGCCTCCTTCACCAAGTTCTCCACCAACGTCCACGTCGACCATCACGCCGAGACCTACTCCCCGAGCAGTCCGAACCAGCGGTGGGAGGGCAGCGACGGCGGCTGCTGGAAGAGCACCGACTCCGGCGCGACCTTCCAGGATGAGAACACCGGCCTGACCACGCTGCAGTTCTATGCCATCAACCAGGCCGAGACCCTGCCCACCCGGGCCCTCGGCGGCACCCAGGACAACGGGACCTATCTGTACAACAACAACCTGAACTGGAGCTACATCCTGGGAGGCGACGGCTTCTACACCGAGGTCGATCGTTCCCATCCCGACACCCTCTACGCCGAGCTCTACTACGGGGAGCACTACCGCAGCACCAATGACGGTGTGACCATGCTGCTCAAGGACTCGGGCATCACCGAGCAGGGTCCGTGGTCGACGCCGACCTGGATGGACTACAGCAGCTCGGCGATCCTCTGGACCGCGCACAACACCAAGATCTTCCGCAGCACCAACTACGCCAACTCCTGGACCTGGATGAACAACCCGGCCGGACTGGGGGGCGGCCGCTCCATCAGCCAGTGCCGGGCGGTCACCAGCGAGCTCGTGGTGATCAGCGGCTCGAAGGTGTGGCTCACGACCGACTCCGGCACCACCTGGAGCGACAAGACCAGCACCTTCTTCACCCAGAACAAGATGAGCGACGTCGCCTGCGATCCGGTTGATCCGAACACCTGGGTGCTCACCTGCTCGACCTACTCGCAGACCATCCCCCGGGTCATGAAGACGACCGACGGCGGCAACACCTACAACGAGATCGACACGGGCCTGCCGATCGAGCCGGCCAACACGATCGAGATCGACCCCCAGAATCCGACCTGGTACTTCCTCGGGACCGATCTCGGCGTCTATGTCTCCTTCGACGCCGGCACCACCTGGGCGCCTTTCAACACCGGGCTGCCGCATGTGGTCGTCGATGATCTCAGGATCCACGACACCGCCCGCATCCTCCGCGCCGGTACCCATGGGCGCGGCTTGTGGGAGGTGAGCCTGGCCGGGCTCGGGCCGTCCGCGGTGGGACAGCCGCACACGACGGTGCAGCCTCTGACGCTCCAGGTCTACGGCAACCCGGCGAAGGACCACGCGCTGCTGCGCTATGGGATCCGCCAGGCGGGGCAGGTCCGGATCGGGCTCTATGACCTTCAGGGACGCCTCGTCCGGAGCGTGGTGGACAAGTTCGACTATCCGATCATGACCAACGTGGACGTCGACGTGCACGCCCTGCCGGGCGGCGTCTACTTCCTCCGGATGGACGCGAACGGCGCGCACGTCTCGCAGAAGGTGACGGTCGAGAAGTAGCGCTTGAAGGCATGGTTGCGGCTCCAGAGGAGCCGCGGCTCGGCCGATACGGCCCCCCGTCTTCCTTGTGGAGGACGGGGGGCCTTCTCGCGCCGTCCGCTCCCGCGGCCCCGATCTGGCAAGGCTGGTGACACTGTCGAAAACCTCACGTGATCCGGATGCAGTGTCCGAACCGCGTGGCGCGCCCGGACATTGGAAGTCGGGCCTGGCCGCCACGAGAGGCGGCCGGAACCGGCCGGCAAGGAGTCCCATGAGTCGCATCGCCGTGTTCATCCTGCTCTCCGTGGCCGTTGCCGGCTGCGCGGTCCACGACCAGGTCTTCCCTGCCGATCCGGTCGCGAGGCGCGTCGAGCTGCTCTGTCCCGCACCGAACGACACGGTCGCGGGAGAAGTGCCGATCGAGGCCGCCGTTCGAGCCGACCAGGGAGTTCGGTCGGTCGCGTTCTTCGTCGACTCCCTGGCGATCGACACGCTGAATGCGCCGCCCTGGCGGACGCTCTGGTCCTCCCAGGAAGCGCCCGCGCGCTCCGACCCGGCGCTATCGGCCCGGGCGGTTCTCGAAGACGGAACCGCCATCCGCTCAGAGTCCGTTCGCGTCCGGGTGATCCCCGATCTCGCGCCCGTGGTTCGGATCGAGCTGCCCGGCCCCTCGCTGTGGATGGAAAGGACGCCCGATCGCTTCCTGATCGCGCTGGCCGACGATCCGGAGGAGGGCAACCTCGATTCCACGCGCATCTCCTGGACCGGCGATCGGCTCTCCCGCCCGGTTTCCGGCAGCCGCGTGCCGCTCGACATCCTGATCGAGGGCGACCAGGCACTGACCGCGGACGCGGCGGATCGGTGGGGCCGGCACGGCTCCGCCACCGTCACGATCCACCCGTTCAGCTACCGCGCGGACTTGACTCCCGCCGACTGCCTCGAGGATCTGGCCTCGGCGTGTCGGGCGCAGGATCCGTCCCGTTTGGCCTCGGAGACCGACTCGAGCTTCCGCTTTGTTCCCTGCCCCGGCGAGGCGGCCGCCGCGGGCTGGGAGAGCCTCTGGAGCCGCGAGACCTTTCTCAACCGCCTGCGCACCTGGCTCGGCGACTCCGGGATCTCCGGGCTTTCGTGGAGCTGGAGCCCCGCCACGATCTCGAGCTGGAACAACGGCCGGCAGGCGCTGGCCTGGGTCCGGTGCCGTGGCCTCGACATCCGGTTCCGCCGTGGAACGGTTGACCGACTGCCGGTGTCGGGAGGCGGCGAAGCGGCGATCCTGCTCGGACGTTCCGGGAATTCGGACTGGAAGCTCCTGGAATGGCTGGATTCGCCGGCGGACTCGGGGTTGAGCCTGGCTTCGATCCTGGCCGGGGAGGCGGGCCTTCGCGTGGCGCCTCGCGGCACGGCGTGCGACGCCCGGCGCGAAGGTCCGCACCCCAACCGGAACGCCTGCCACCCGGGTACCGTGACGCCTGCCACTCAGGCGCGGCTGCCTCTGACTCCCTCCTTGACGAGAAGGCCAGAGGTCGGAGATTCTGAGATGCGCGCTGCCCGGACCCCTATCTCCGGGCGCAATCCGCGCGGAAAAACAGCCGGGAGGCTTCATGAGCACAAAGCTGAGTCTGGTCCTGATCCTGGCGGCGGTCGCCATGCCTGCCACGCTTCTGCGCGCGGCGGACAAATCGCCGCACAAGGCGTCGCCCTCTGGAACGCGGGTCTCGCAGCAGAGCCAGGGATCCGCGCCTGCGCACCAGGTCGATTGCGCCGGGCTGGGCGCGCAGCTGGACGCCGCACCGGCAGATCAAAGGACGCGTCTCGTCCACGACGGCCTGGAAGGCAAGTGCAAGCCGATGCCCTCTTCGGTCTGGGAGGCGCTGCAGACGGGCAAGTGGAAGGATGGACAAGCCCTCAGCGACGACGACCGGGTTCTCCTGATCAGCGTGGCCGACACCGGCCAGTACGCGGAAGCCGAAACCCTGGCCGTGGGGGCGATCGGATCGGGAACCTGGTCGGATGGCTCCGCCCTTTCATTGACCGACGGGGGCAAGCTCATTCGCAGCCTGAAGCCTGTTCTTACGACCTACCGGGTGCACCTGCTGATGGACGTCTATGAGCAGGTGACCGACCCGTGGATCCGGGGCGCGGTCATCGAGACGCTTGCGGGCTCGAACCTGCCGGAAGCTCTTCTTCCGGCCATCGACTCGTACTGGAGCGGAACGGACAAGATCCAGGCGGCCGCGGTCGCCGCACTGGAGGCGCAGCCGGAAAAGGTCCCCGAGAAGGTGCTGGCGCGGGTGATCCTCCAGGTTCCGGATGGGGCGATTTTCACTTGGGCCAAGACGCTGGCGGAGCATCACCCCTCGCCCGAGGTCCAGGCGGCGCTGAAGAAGCGCGGGGCCTAGATCGAATCCGGATGCAGCCTCCAGAAGAGACGCTTTACCAGATGGCGCACCGCCCTGCGGTCGCGGTCATCGGCGCGTCGAACGCGAACCCGGAGCTGGTCCGGACCGCGCGCCGCGTCGGGAAGCTCCTGGCCGAGTCGGGCGCCCTGGTCATCACGGGCGGTGGCGCGGGAGTCATGCGCGGGGCCTCGCACGGCGCCTCGCTGGCCGGGGGCCTCGTCGTCGGGATCCTGCCGGGCGGAGGTCCAGCCGAGTCTTTACCGAATCCGTATGTGCAGGTCGCCGTCTATACCGGTTTGGGCGACGCCCGCAACGCGGTGATCGTGCGCTCCGCCGGCGCCGTCATCGCGATCGGAGGCGGATTCGGAACGCTCTCCGAGATCGGACTGGCGCTCAAGGCCGGGCGGCCGGTGATCCTGCTCGGCTCGTGGACGCTCCAACCGCCCGAACCCCTGGAGGGATTCGACGGGTTGCTCCGGACCGCCGACTCCCCGGGAGAGGCGGTCGCCCTGGCCGTCGCGCTGGCGGGCGCGGCGATCCCGGAGACGGAACCGCCGGCCGAACCCGATCCGGAGTCGTGAATCCGCCGGCGCCGGCCGGTCCGGCCCCGGCACTGGCGGCCGCGGCATCGCCGCCCCGGATGATCCGAGGTCAGAATTGCGAGGTTCAGGTTCGCCATGAGCACGAAACGGTTCTACGTCACGACCCCGCTGTACTACGTCAATGACGAGCCGCACATCGGGCACGCCTACACCACCATCCTGGCCGATGTCCTCTCCCGATTCCACCGGCTGGCGGGCGATGCCACGTGGTTCCTGACGGGCCTCGACGAACACGGCCAGAAGATCCAGGAGGCCGCCGCGCGCGACGGCGTCGATCCCCAGACCCATTGCGATCGGATGGCGGAGCGGTTCCTGGCCATTCTGGCGCCGGCTGGCCGTCTCCTACGACGACTTCATCCGCACGACCGAGCCGCGGCACATCCGGGTCGTGGAGAGGATCCTGAGCGAGCTGTACCAGCGCGACGAGATCTACACCGCCATCTACGAAGGGCTCTACTGTGTCCCGGACGAGCGCTTCTGGACGGAAAAGGACCTGGTCGGCGGCAACTGCCCGACCTGCGGCCGCCCGGTCATCCCGCTTTCGGAGAAGAACTACTTCTTCCGCATGAGCAAATACCAGGACTGGCTGGTCCAGTATCTCGAGGATCACCCGGAGTTCGTCCAACCGGAGTTCCGGCGGAACGAGGTCCTGGGCTTCCTGCGGAAGCCGCTGAATGATCTTTGCATCAGCCGGCCGGCGGCGCGGCTGAGCTGGGGCATTCCCCTTCCCTTCGACGCCGAGTACGTCACCTACGTCTGGTTCGACGCCCTGATCAACTATTACAGCGCGGTGGAAGGCCGGAACTCGCCCGACGGAACGCCCTGGTGGCCGGCCACCGTGCACCTGATCGGCAAGGACATCCTGACGACCCATGCCGTCTATTGGCCGATCATGCTCCGGGCGGCCGGACTGCCGATGCCCGAGTCGATCCTCGCGCACGGCTGGTGGCTGCAGGGCGACACCAAGATGTCGAAGTCGATCGGGAACGTGATCCGTCCGCTCGATCTCGCGGACGTCTACGGCATCGACGCCTTCCGCTATTTCCTGATGCGCGACATGGTCATGGGCCAGGATGCCGGTTTCTCCGAGGGGGCGCTGATCGGGCGGATCAACTCGGATCTGGCCAATGATCTCGGCAACTGCCTGAACCGGGTGGAGCGGATGGTGCACACCCACTTCGAGGATCGGATTCCGGCGGCCGGCGCCTTCGGACCGGCCGAGGAGGATCTGGCCGCGCGCGCCCGCGCGACGGTCGAAAGCGTCGTGAAGGGATTGGCGGAGGCGCGGATCCACCAGGCCTGCGAGGACACGATGGAGCTGGTCCGCGCCACCAACCGGTATCTCGAGATCAAGGCCCCCTGGAAGGCGGTCAAGACCGAAGGCGCCGCCGGAATCGCGACCGCGCTGTGGGTCTCATGCGAGGCGATGCGCCTGGCCGCCACGCTTCTTTCGCCCGTCATGCCGCTCAAGATGGGCGAGGCGCTCTACCGGCTCGGCGTTCTAGCCGATCCCGAAGCCTTGCGGAACGCTCCCGGCGACCCCGCCTGGCTCACGTGGGGCCGGCTCAAGGACGGAACGCAGATTCGTCCCGGAGCGGCGCTTTTTCCGCGGATCGAGACCAAACCGGGGAACTGAATCCGGCCGGATCGCCGCCGAGCGTCTCACGGGCACAGGAACGACCGGATCGGTCTCTTTTCAGCGCCTCACGGGCCCTGGAACGGCTGAAACGGTCTCCATTCAGCTCCTCACGGGTCCTGGAACGACTGAAACGATCTCTCTTCAGCGCCTCACGGGCCTTGGAACGACCGGAATGGTCTCTCCAGGATCGTGACCGGAACCCGCCAGCTCGCGGGCAATGCGGGGTCGTCGGCCGTCATGTGTTTCATAGCGCCGCCGGCCTTCACCTCCACTGTATAGATGAAGTCGTCAGCGCCTTCCCGGTGGAAGGTGCCCCAGGCCGACGAAGGAAGACCGGCCAGATCGACCGTGAGGGAGTCCAGGGTCGCCGGCGCCAGGGTCCCGCGGCGTTCGCGCCGGGAGCCACGATCCCGGGCGATCCACGATCCGTTTCGGCTGAGCGTCAGGACGAACCGCCAACCGGCGAAGCCGCCCATCTTCTCGAACGAGATCCACTCGGAGTCCGGCGGAGCAGCAGCGCGCGCGATGGACGAGCCGGGTTGGAACCGGACGGCGGTCGAATCGGCGTGGGACTGGCTGGCGGTCGAATCGGCGCGAGATCTGACGGCGGTCGAGTCGGCGTGGGACTGGCCGGCAGTCAGATCAGCGTGGGGCTGGCCGGCGCTCGAGGCAACGCGAGACTGGCCGGCAGCCGGATCGGCCTGAGTCAAGCTCGTCGCCGATCCCGACGCCGCGCCGGTCGGAGACACGGGGACCTGGCCCACGAGCTGTGCTCCGGTCGGCCCCGCGGTCCAATCGGTCTGAGTCACGCGCATCACCGGTCCCGTCGATGCACCGGGGAGAGAACGCCCACCCGGACCCATCGCGCTTCCGGCATGGGCGGCGCATCCGCAACCGAGAAGCCACATCCAGGTCAGCATGATCCTCGCGGCGCTGCCCAAGACGTCGGATCGAGGCACCAGAGCCTCGTCGGATTGAGCCACCAGAGCCTTGTCGGACTGTGCCACGAGATCCTTGCCGGATTGAGCCACCCGCGCTTTTGGGAACAACCCCCGCCGCACTGGCACCATCCTTCCGCGGTTACCTCGCCAGGGTCTCGACCACGATGTTCTCGCCGCCTCCCTGCACGCGGACGATCGAAAATGGAGCGTAGCTCCCCAGCTCGCCCAAATGCGCGACGATCGAGGACGGTTGGATCTGGTCCCAAGGGCACCGATCACACAACCGCAGAAGCTGAACGAACAGCCCCTGCAGCGTGCCGATCACCTGGACCGGAACGCTGAGGTCCAGATCGCTCATGCCTTTCACTCCGGACACGGCAACCCGCAGCGACTTCGCCGTCGGGGCCGAATCGGCGGCCGCAGAAACCGCTTTCAGATCCATGTCGGCTCCCGATTCCCGGGTCCGGAGCACCTCCGCCTCCTGGCCGGCGGGAAGGTCCTTGAACGCGGAATAGATCCAGGCGCCCGCCTGGGCCAGCGGAAGTCCCTGGATGGTATTGGGGAGGGCGCTCCCACCCGCTGCTTCGTTCGGCGCGGAAGTGGCTGAACCCGGAGAGGCGGACGACGAGCCGCCGGCCGCGTTC
Source organism: Candidatus Eiseniibacteriota bacterium (assembly GCA_963833505.1). Lineage (GTDB taxonomy): Bacteria > Eisenbacteria > RBG-16-71-46 > CAIMUX01 > CAIMUX01 > CAWHYG01. The sequence continues at coordinate 1,341,806 of CAWHYG010000007.1, forward strand.
GGCTGCGAACCACCCCCCGAGCTCGACGCCGGACCGGACGACGCCGGACCGGTCGCATCGCCGTCCGCCGGCGTGGATGGTGAAGCGGCGCCTGTGTTCGGTGAGCCGTTGCTCGCAGCAGCCGGCTTGAGGTCGCGCAGCCATTCGATCGGGACCTTCACGTCCGCCACGTAGCCCGGTCCGGTGTGATCAACGACGTGGGCATGGATCCAGACTTGAGGAGGCGCCGCCAGGCTTGCGCCGGAACCGGCGCCGAAGCAGGCCAATACCGTTCCCAGAACGACGCCGACGACCAGGCGATTCCGTTGGCGGACCTGAATGGATCGACGCCGTGTTGCCTTGGGCATGGAACTTCTCCTTTCGGCCGGCCGTCCCGTTTCCGGGATCATACCTGCGGGTGTCGGTCATTCTCCAATGTCCGAAACGCCCTTGTCCGCGAAAACCCCGTAGCTCCCATCTCACACGGAGTTGCCACCCCTCGATGAAGACACTTCGAGACCTCATGACGACCCCGATATCGACTCTCATCTCGATCCTGAGGACCGGGTTCCTCACCAGGACCCCCCTCACGTTGGAGAACCTGGCCTTGCGTCAGCAACTCGTCATTTACAGAGGAATTCAGAGGCGTCCAAGGCTTCGAGCCGGGAATTGGATGTTCTGGGTCCTGCTTCGGAGACTATGGTCGCGATGGGACCGCTCGCCGCTCATCGTCAGGCCGGAGAAGCGCGACGGGGAGCCGAGAGTCGTTCGTGGGCGACGACGGTCATTCTGTTCCGCAGGTAGCGGGGAGTTGTTCTCGGCGGGAACAGGAGCCGGGCGCGCCCGGCTCCTGTCACGAGGATTGAAAGGGGTTGTGATGGTCCAGGCCCGCCCGGCCTAAGGCGCCAGACGCACCAGGCGCGCCGTCTCCCCGAGACCGCCGGCCCGCGCCCGCACGAAGTAGGTTCCAGCCGGCACCGTCCGGCCGGCCGCGTCCCGGCCGTCCCAGACCAGCACGTCGTCACGGCCCGGACCCGCCGGACGCCGGAACGAGATCACCTTCCGCCCATCCGACGAGAAGATCGTGAGGCCGGTCTCTTCGCCTGCCGGCAGGCGGAGCATCATCCGGACGAAATCCGGCGACGGGTTGGGCACGATCGGCCCGAGCAGGCGGATCCGGCCCGCGCGCGCCTGGGCCACCGCCGTCGGATCGAGCACATGCACGTGGATCGTGAGAGTGTCGTTGGTCGCGTCGCCGTCCTGATCGCACACCGTATAAGCCAGGAACTTGTAGTCTCCGCCCGAAGTCGGCGTCCAACCCGGATTCAACAGCACCGACTGCTCCTGCGTGAATCCGAGATCGACGACCGCCTGGCCTCCGACGGTCCCTGCAGGTAGACCGAAACGCCGGTCAGCGGCTGGACGCCGAAGTTGGCCGCCAGCACCTCGACGGGAAACGGCCCGGATCCGAGGACCAGCGTGTCCCCGTCGGTGGGGCTCTGGAACGCCAGGATTCCGGCGTCCCGCTGGGCCGGCGTCCCGAGCATCCGGCAGAGCCCGAACTTGGCCAGATACGAGCTGACCCAGCTCATGTCCTCGGTCGGCGGATCCTGCGTCGTGGCCATGATGCCGCCGTCGTCGTCGGTGTCATAGCTCAAGAGCTGTCGGGTGAGGTTCTCCCCGTGCCGGCGATAGGTCGGATCCCCGGAGACGTCATACATCCCGAAATGGCCGTTGGCGTAGCCGACGTTCCAGGCGTTGTCCCAGTTGTACTGGTCTCCCGGAACCTTGTACCAGACCTGGAAGGTGTCCACCAGCGCTCCGTAGTTCTGGACCCAGGTCTTCCCCTCGCTCGGATTATCGCGGAAGACGGAGTTGCACAATCCCCAGACCAGCGTCCCCGACGACATGGCCCAGTACTCCAGCTCGAGCTGCACCGGCGGATTGTAGGCGACCCAGTTCAGGAGAGCATTGCCGTAGTTGACCGCCGATGTCATCCAGCCGGGGTTGCTCATCTCCTGGCCGTAGAGATAGAGATTGCCGGCCGCCCAGCCTTCCACGAACGCGTTCAGCTTCTGGGTCTGGCCAATGGTCAAGGGGGTCTTGACGATGTAATTGGCGCTGGTCCGCGCGAACCACTTGAAAGTCGTATCAGCCGTGGCCGCCCGGTACTCGCTTTCCGCCGCCAGCGCCCAGGCGCAGTTGTGGACGCGGTAGTAGCCATCGCCCCCTTCCTCGAGCCAGGGCGGATAGTTCTGGCAGTAGATCCAGGCGTTGGCGATGTCCGGAAGATAGGTCTGGCGCCCCGTGATGATCATGTAGTGCGACCACACCCAGATCGCCTCGAGCGTGTTGTCGGTCTGGATCACTCCCCCCAGAGGGCCGCTCTCCGCCTCGATCTCACCACCGAAGTCCGGGCCTGCCACCTTGTTCTGCCACACGTCGAGAAAGGCGGCGGTCTCATCCACCTCGTGCATCAAGTCCACGCGGCCGGTCGGCCAGACGACGACTCCCGCGGCCGGACCGGCCGTCGGAGGTCCGTTCCAGACCTGATCGGGTGGAATCGGCACGGTCTGGGCCCAGGCGGGCCGGCCGAGGCCCACGGCCAATGTCAAACCCAGGAGCAGGGCGGCCCCCCCGCACATTCGGACGACGCGAGACATCATGTCCGTCCCTCCGGTGTCGAACGGTTGCGAATCAGACGGCCGCGCAGTCTGTCCCCCTCGCCGGGTGGAGACCGCGGGCCTGCCAATTGGTTTCAGACGGCGCTGATAATGATAGCATTCCGGCGCTGGCTGGAACAAGAGGCGTGTTTCATTCGGGGACCGCACCGGTATCGGGATCCTGTTCGCGGTCCGGAGCCGCGAGATCCGCCGCCAGGCAACGGTCGGCCCCATGCCCCTGACGCAGGACCGTTCTGCGGGGTGACCTATCCGGCGCGAGCGAACTTCTCAGTTCCGAACAGGGCCACGATCTCGCCGAAGTAGATCCGATGATAGTCGCGGATCGGGTAGTTCTTCTCGATGCCGGGATCGAGGAAATGGGTGGGTTCGAGATCGTCCCAATAGATCTTCCGGCACTCCAGGATCAGCTCCGCCTCCGCGAAGCCCGGCGCGGCCACCTGCGAGGACGCGATCGGCGTGAGACCGGATTCAACGATCTTGTCCCCGTCGCGGCCCGATCGGGAACCGAGCAGCTCGAGAGCCGGCTGGCGCTCGGGGGAAAACGAGCAGAGCGTGAACGAATCAGACCGCTCCATGAAGGAGTAGGTATGCCGCGTGGGCCGGACTACGACCTGGGCGAACGGGCGATTCCAGATGACGCCGAGACTCCCCCAGGAGACGGTCATGGCATTGAAGCCGCCCCGGGCGAAGTCTCCCGAGGTCAGCAGGAACCAGTGTTCGTCCCAGAGGCGGTGGATTCGAACCTGCAGATCCCGGAATGCGATCGGCGATCGGTCCATGTTGATCCTCCCAAGTCAGGTTTCGGGGAGCCCTGGCGCGGCCTGTGCGAGCTTCCACCGCGGAAGCCCCGGCGCGGCAAGGCCGGAGCGGACAATGGAGGAGGGGCGTGCGGAGTGCGGCGGGAGCGCACGACCGTGCGCGGAGCCGCGCGTAGTGCGCCCCGACGATCCGTCCGCGCAGGCTTTGGCGCGCCAGGGCGGCAGGGGGTTCCACAGCGTCACTGCCCCTCTCCGGCGCGCGACAGCGAGGCCAGCGCGGCCCAGGCCAACGGGATCGCCAGGATGACGGCCGCGATCCAGCCCTGCGTCCGGAAGTAGGATCCGTCCGCCCTCAGATACGGCTCGACGGCCGAGGCCGAAACCCCGATCCAGAAACAGACCGGCCAGGCCAGGATGTTGCGGTCGAAAAGCGCGGCGATCCCCAGGCTGACTGCGACCGCCACCGCGGACTCGAGGAGGCCAACCAGGAAGGCCCCCGCCGTCCGCGCGTCCACCGGAACCGCGGCCACGATCAGGAGAATGAGAAGCAGAGCCGTCAGGTCCCGATGACCCTTGCGCAGCCGCAGCAACCCCAAAGTGCCGCCGATCAGGCCCAGGCCGACCAGCGTGGAGCGAATCACGCGGAAGAAGACGCCGAACCATGGGACGGCCAGGCTGACGCCGGCGGGCGCCGGCAGGCCCGGTGGACTGCTCAGCTTCGGCCAGAGATGAAGCAGGCTCCCCTTCAGGTGCCCCAGCGCCAGTCCTGCCGCGAGGGCTGCGATCGAGGCCAGAAGAGCATCCCCCCACAGCGGGCGCCGGAAGACGGGCTTCCGGAGCGACCAGGCTTCGGGCCACGACACCGTCGCCCAGGCCAGCGCGAGAGCAGCTCCGAGATACCCGACCACAATCCCGCCGACCGCCCCGACCACGATGGTCAGCAGGAAGACGTTCCATGGCACCGACGTGTCGTACCGCTGCAGCACTGTCGGCCAGGAGTTGAACACGTTGAGCAGGGCGAGCAACGCCACGGGAATCGACCAGACCAGAACCCGCCTCCACAGAATCCGCCCGTCGCGATGGCCTTCGATCAGCAGCCAGAGCAGGAGGCCGAGAATCGCTCCGGCTGCGACCACGGTCAGGATCATGCGCAGGGAAACCGCCGCGTTCCGTTTTTCCTGTTCCCGAACCCAATCCTCCGGCAGTTTCAGGAACTGCTCGTATTCGCCGATCTGGTTGCCCTGAACCAGCACACGCACGCGATGGCGCGCCTCGCCGACGTTGCGCGGATCGCCGGGTCGCGCCTCCCAGATGAAGGTGTCATCAAGGCGGTGAGGCCGTTTCACCTGGGACGCTTCCTTCAGGTCGAGCGCGGTCAGATCCAGGCCCTGGCCCCTCAGAAAGCTGCGGGCCAGGCTCTGCGCCGAGTCCTGTGGGACCGACGGAATCGAATCCTTCTCGGCCACGCGCCGTTCCAGGACGAGAAGCCGGCCGCTCCCGCCATCCAGACGCACCGACAGCTCGTGGGGATCGAGCGGACGGAAATAGCGCACCTTCCAGCGGAAGGGGGGCAGCCACCGCGTGTACTCCTCGCGGAGCCGGTCGACGCCGGCATGATCGAGGATGTAGCGCGGAACCTGATCGCCGCTGTTCAGCTCCGCGACCATCGCGACCTGGAAGCTGTCCGGGGACACCCCCAGGGATCGAAGCACGTTCCCCGCGGCCGCTCGCGCCTCGGGCTTGCCCAATCGGGCGGAGAGGACGCCCTTCAGATCCGTCGAGGGAACCAGGAGCAGCAGGAGTGAAACCGCCGTCACCGCCAGAGCGGTCAGCCGGCGGCGTCCCGACCAGACCCGATCCCGCGCCGGCCGGACCTCCGCCTCCGCTGCCGGCGCCGGCCCGGGCACGACCGGCGTTTCCGCGCCCCGTTCGTCGCCGTTCCGGAGCCCGATCGGCTCCTCGAAACGCCGGGTCCGGAGATACGCCACCGAAGCGTAGATCAGAGGCAGGAGCAAGAGGCCGCCCGCCACCGCCGCGGACACGATGTAATAGACGTTGCCGGACCGGAAGAGCAGATACGACGTGTACAAGGCGTCCACGGTGTAATGCCAGACGAGCGTGGCCAGGATGCTGGTCCGAAGCATGATCAGTCCGATGAAGACGCCGGCGACGCCGACCTCCACACCCCGGATGTAGAACGGCTGGTTGGGATAGCCGGCGTGCCCGAAGCCCCAGATGAAAGCGGGCAGGATCACGGCCAGCCAGGTCAAGCGGACGTACCTCTTGAGGAACGAGATCGAGAACATCCGGGACATGAACTCTTCCATCACCGCCGGGAAGAAGCCGAAGAACAGGACGAAGACCCAGGGGACGGCGGTGTTCAGAAGCTCGTCGTACGGCACGTCCATGGGAGCCCAGGCCCCCAGCCGTTTCGCCACGGTGTAGAAGACCTCCTGGTAGCAGAAGAAGACGCAGGTCATGGTCAGGCCGAGGGCGTTCATGAGCAGGAACCGCCGGGTGCGGATGCCGCGCCGGCTGAAGAGCCCGGTCAGGGACATCTTCTCCGGAAAGACCGAGCGGTAGACGGGCTCCGATCCGGCGGTCAAGAGGAAGAAACCGGCCCCGGCCAGCAGCCCGGACATGACGATCTGGCCGAGCTGAAGGATGAGAAAGCCGGTGAACGATGCCGTCGTGTCATAGTTGTAGAGCGTGTTCGGAAACGAGTTCAATCCCACCAGGATGACCAGGACCGCCCCGACGCCGCCGATGATGCCCGCCGTTCGCCAGCGCACGTCCCGCCCGCGGATCCGAAGCAGGAGAATGACGACCACGCCGATCGCGGTCAGAACGAAGAGGATGCTCGAGACCATGTTCGCGCCGACATTCTTGGATCGGAGCCGCGCGTAGTCACGGGACCAGGCTTCGGGAATCCGGACATACTCGCGGTAGCCGCCCGGCTTGTCGCCCTGGATGAGCACCTCGAAGCGGTAGTCGCCGCCGTTCCAGTCCACGCCCGAACGCTTCCAGGTGAAGGTGTGGTCGGTGCGGTGCGGCCGATGCTCGGTGCGGACGTCCTGGAACTCGAGGCCGGCGAGATCGACGCCGAGTGGGCCGGTCAGGAACTGCTCCGCCAGCGCGCGCGCCTGTTCGACCGGAAGATCGGCGCCGGCGGCGTCCTCGGGGATGGGATGGCTGAAGGAGGCGATCTGGCCGGTTGTGGCCACCTCGACGTCGACCTCCTCCTTCTGCAACGGCCGGAACCAACGATTTCCCCATCGCCACATGCGGACGGAACCGGACATGAGCCCGTTCGCTTTCTCCGGGCCCAGGGAGCGCTCGAGGAAGACCTTCGCCGCATTGTCGTAGGTGAAACGCGCGGCATGCCGATATCCGCCGACCTCGATCCCGATTTTCTTGAGGAACCCGACCGCGGCCCCCTTGGACTGGCTGCGATCGACGACGAAGCGGATCGAGGCTTCGGGGTTGACCTTCGGATAGAGATGAAAGCCGATCCCCAGCGTGACCCCGGCGATGAGAAGGCAGGCGAGCAGGAACCGCTTCTCCCAGCCTCCGAGAACGGCTTCCGATCCTTGCGGCCTTTCGGACGGCAGGAACCGCATCGCTCACCTCCCCCGTTGAATCTCCGGTTCTCGAACCACGCCTCGCGCCGAGCTGACGCTCGCAGACAATCCGTTCACTCCCGAATGGGATCAGCCCCCGAACAGCTCGCGTTCCACCAGCTCGCAGATGATGTGGCCCGCGAGGATGTGTCCCTCCTGGATCCTCGGCGTCTCCGACGAATCGATCGCCAGCAGACAATCGGAAAGAGCCCGGAGCGCGCCGCCGGAGCGCCCGGTGAAGCCGACGGTCGAAACGCCGAGGGCCCGCGCCCGCTCGAACGCCTGGAGGACGTTCGGGGAGTTGCCGCTGGTCGAGATCCCGACGGCCACGTCGCCGGGACGGGCGATCCCCTCGAGCTGGCGCGAGAAGACGTGTTCGAAGCCGTAGTCATTGCCGATGGCGGTCAGCGAGGACGTGTTGACGGAGAGCGCCACGGCCGCAACCGGTCGCCGTTCCAGGTAGAATCGACCGGCCAGCTCAGAGACCATGTGCTGGGCGTCGGCGGCCGAGCCTCCATTCCCGAAGAAGATGATCTGCCGGTCCTTCCCGATTGCCTCACACCAAAGCTCGGCGATCTCCCTGAGGATCGCCGCCTGCGAGAGCAACGCCTGTTTGACCCGGATCGACTCCTCGATGCGGGCTCGAATCTCCTCCAAGGTGACCATGCAAACACCTCCTTCACGGTCCGGCTTGCCCGCCGTCGCGCCGCCCCCCGTTCACTGCGACGGTTGACCAATCAACCACCAGGTCAGAGCCGACAGGTCAGGTCCATCATTCAACCCATCCGCCTCGGCTCCCCGACCAGCTGCTCGACCGCCTCGACCATTCGATCCCAGGTATACTTGCGCCGCTCGATACGGATGGCCTCCACGAACGGCTCTTCCAGCCCCTCGCGATAGTAGCGCAGGACGGCGCCGGCCAGCGCCTCGGGATCGCCCGGCGGCACGAGAAGTCCCGTTTTTCCGTCGAGAACGACTTCGGCCAGGCCTCCGACGCGCGTGCAGATGACCGGCCGCTCGAGCTGGTACGCGATCTGCACGATCCCGCTCTGCGTCGCCGCCCGATAGGGCAGGACGATCACGTCCGCCGCGGAGAACCAGAGGCCGACCCGTTCGTCGGGAACGTACCCGTCTTCCAGGGTGACCGCAGCTTCCAGCCCCAGCTCGCGCACGAGCGCCGTCGTCTCCGCCTTTCCCTGGTAGAACTCGCCCAGGACCAGGAGGCGCGGCGGAAGCCCGGGGCCTGCGCCCTGCGCCAGCGTGCCCGCGGCCGACGAGGCACCCGCGCCGGTGCCGGATGCGGTAGAGACGGCGCCGGCCGCCGAAGCCCCGCCGGTGGATCCGGCAGCGGCGGCGCCGGGAGCCGACGCCCCGGCTTCCGCTCCGCGCGCTGGCGCTGCCACCCGGACGGACGCCGCTTCACCCCATCGCCGCGCGATCTCCGGGAGCGCCCGGATGAGCACGTCGAGCCCCTTGTACGCGCGCACGAAGCCGAAAAACAGCAAGAGTGGCCGGTCCGGCTCGAGACCAAGGGCGGCCCGCGCCTCCGTCTTGGCCACGCGCTCGCCGAAGACGTTGTAGACGGGGTGGGGTACCTCGAGAAAGCGGGCCCCGGGGATCGAGGCGCAGCAGATCCTCGCGGACGGTGCTCGACTGCACGATATAGGCGTCGGTCGTCTTCATCAGCCATCGGGTCAGCCGGAGGTCCAGAGGCCGGCGTTCGTGGGGAATGAGATTGTCCACGATCATGACGGCCCGGGGACGCCCGCCTCCGACCCTGGCCTTGGTCCGGCGGACGATGCTGCCGAGGGCCGGAGCGAAGAAGGGCATCCAGTACTTATACAAGAGCCCATCCGGCCGGCTCCGGGCGATGTGGGCGGCCGCCCGCCACCAGCTGAGCGGTCCGATCGAGTCGATCAGGGGCACGGCGGGATAGCGGACCGGGTCCTTGCTCTCATCCATCTGGGTCCGGCCGGGAAAGAGAAAGGTCGGGTACTGCCGGGTAAAGGAAACCAGCTCGACCCGATGGCGCCGGGACAGCTCCCGCGCCAGGATCGCGGTGTATTGCGCGATGCCGCCGCGCATGGGCCAGGCGATCCCGATGAGAACGAGGGACAGGGGATCCGATCCGGCCGCGGGCGGAAGCCCGCCAGCTTCGCGGCCGGTCATTCCCGGCTCACTCCGCCGCCGTCCAGGTCTGGAGGCCGCGCCCCTCGAAGGCGAAGGGGAGAATGGCGCCTCCCAGCTCTTCCAGGGCCCGGGCGATGGCGAGCCGCCGCTCGAACGGCACCATGACCAGGAGAAAGCCCCCGCCGCCCGCGCCGAGGATCTTGCCGCCCAGGGCGCCCAGCTCGAGGGCACGGGCGTAGAGCGCGTCGATCCGAGGATTCGTGATCTCGGACTGCAGCTTCTTCTTCCAATCCCAGGCCACGTGCAGCTTGCTGCCGAACTCGCGGACCTGGTCGGTCAAGAGCAGCGTCTTCATCTCCACCGCGAGGCGTTTCATCTCCTCGAGGGAATCGATGACTTCCGGCTGCCCGCCCGTGTATCCCTTCATTTGCTTTTCCACGATCCCGGCCGAGACCCGCGTCTGGCCGGTGAAACAGAGGAGCAGGTTGTATTCCAGCTCGTTCATGGTCGCGCGGCGCAGGCGCAGCGGGTTGACGACTGTATAATCCGCATGGAACTCGATGAAGTTGAACCCGCCGAAGACCGCGGCATACTGATCCTGGCGCCCTCCCGCGATCCGCAGGTCGACGCGCTCGATCTGATAGGTCAGCTCCGCCACCTCGTACGGAGTGAGCGGGTGGCGCAGCCATTCGGCCAGGACTCCGACCACGGTCGCGATCATGGTGGAAGACGATCCCAGGCCGCTTCCGGGCGGCGCGTCGGAATGCACGAAGATCTCGAAGCCGGAAGGAAACGGGCGCTCGGCCTGGAAGCGGTTGAGGACTCCCAGGATCAGGTCCAGCCGGCCGTCCGGAACCAGAGTCGCGCCGAGCGGCCAGACCCGGGTGAGATCGGCGTCCAGGGACGTCACGCGGATGGTGGGCACGGTCAGGGCGCGGAGCGAGGCGTAGGTGTATTTGTCGATCGTCGCCGAGAGCACGACGCCGCCACGCTCCTCCGGATAGGGGGAAACGTCCGTCCCGCCGCCGCAAAAGCTGATCCGAAGCGGAGCCTTCGCGCGCACGATCATGCTGGAGCCTCCTTCGCTTCCGTCGGAAAGCGGTTCCGGATCCAGCGAAACTCCTCCTGCGCCAGCGCCAGGCGCTCGGGAGTGCCGATGTCGCGGAAGAAGAACCGTCCGGGACAGGCCCAGATCAGCCCCCGCGCGGCCATCTCGGAAAAGAGATCCCGTTCGAGGCTGAAGGCCCGGTCAGGCAGGGCCTGGAAGAACTCCCGATCCGCCGCATAGACCCCCGCGTTGATCCAGCGCGGCCCCGCGGCGCCCTTTTCCCGGAACGCGAGCACGCGGTTGGCGCCGTCGATCTCGAGCGCGCCGTAATCCGCGCCCTCGTCGAGGCGCACGGCGAGGAGGGTCAGGCCCGATCGCCGCTCGGGCCGGGAGTGGGCCGACAGGAGATCGGCGTAGACCGCTTCAGCGTAGGAATCCCCGTTCAGGATCAAATTGAGCGGGCCGGCGCGCTCCCGCGCCCGGACCAGGGCGCCGCCCGTTCCCAGCGGTTCGTCCTCCCGGCTGAAGGACAGGCCCTCGCCGGGTGCGGCGTCTTGTGCGGAAAGCACGGCTTCGACTGCCGCTGCGCCGACGCCGAGAAGAAGATGAATCTGCCGGAATCCCTGCAGCCGGAGAAGCCGAAGTGTGTAAGCCAGAAACGGAATCCCCGCGACCGGGATGATCGCTTTCGGCCTGGACTCGACCGACCGCAGGCGCGTCCCCAACCCCCCGCAGAGGATGAAGACCGGAATCGCGCACGGGTCGACGGAGCGCGGATCTGCCGGTTGATCAGCGTGCATTGGCGGTGAGTATGAAGCGGGTCCGGAGGGGGGTCAACGCCGGATGTCGCCCCGGGTCTGTGGCCCCGGACCGGTGGCTGGCCAACTCCGCACGTCGCGGAAGTCGTCCCGGCTCTGCTTCCCAGCGCGCATGATTCGTGAACCCCCTGCTGCGGCCGCGGATCTGCCCGTCATGACTGCGTTGCGCTTGCCCTCACTCCTCGACATACTGCAGGGAGTATGCCTGCATCTGCGGGCGGCGCGCCTTGTCCCGACGGGCATCTCCGGTGCCTCGCGACGGGCGATCACGAACAGTGCGGGCTGGACCTCCGCTGTTTCCTTCGGCCTCGGTCCGGATCGCCCTGATCCGGGTCGGGTTGATGGAATGCGGCGGCAGAGGAGCGGACCCATGAGCCACCATCTTCCGAACGTGAAGAGGGAGCGGTTTTTCACGCCGCTGTGGGCGCCGCCCGGCGCGGCGGGATGACCCCCGTGGATCCGCCTGCGAAGAACGACGCCCCGCCGGACGTTCCGCGCGCCGCTTTGCGCGATGTCCCGCCCCGAGCAGCGGCGGCCGTCATCGCCGTGGCCCTGGGCCTGGGCACCTCGCTCCGCCTCATCCCCTGTTTCAACGCCTTCTGGCTGGATGAGATCTGGAGCTATTTCATCGCGCTCCGCCTCCATTCGCCGTTCGGCGTCTTCACGATTCATGATTCCAACAACCACCATCTGATGACGTTCCTCATGGCGCTGCTCGGAGACCGCTCGAACTGGGCCTGGTATCGTCTTCCTTCACTTCTCGCCGGCGTCGGCTCGGTCCTGCTCGCCGTGCGGATGGCGGCCCGGCGCAGCCGCGCCGATGCGGTCGTGGTCGCCCTCCTCGTGAGCTTCTCGTTCATCCTGATCCAGTTCTCTTCCGAGGCGCGCGGATACTCGCTGGCGGTGTTCTTCTCCCTCCTCGCCTGGTCGGCCCTATCGCGGCATCTCGAGACCGGCGGCTGGAAGAGCGGCGCCCTCTATGGGGCAGGCATCATCCTCGGCTTCCTCTCGCAGCTCATCGTGCTCTTCTTCTGGGCCGGCGCCGCGGCCTGGGCGGCCGCGCGTCTCCTTCGACCGCGGGCGCCGGCATCGGCTGGCCCGCCGCCTCTGCGGGCAGAGCTTCGAAACCATCGTGCCAAACCCGCGGGCCAATCGCGGACCCGCAGCCTCGGGCGCTGGGCGACGCTTCAGCTCGCGCCGGCTGCGGCTCTGGCCGCGCTGTACTTCCTGGACCTGAGGGAGATGCACATCGGACTCGGCGATCCGTGGACCGCCGGGAAGGTGCTCGCGCAGACGTTCGGATTCACGTTCGGCCTTCCCGTGAACCCGATCCTGGCCATCCCTTACGCCGTGATCGGCCTTGCGGCGCTCGGGTCCGGGGTCCTTCTCCTTCACCGCGACGGGGATGACTCCTGGATTCTCTTTCTGACGGCGACGCTGGCCCCCGTCGTCGCGGTGGCCATCGCCCGGCCGGCTGTGGTGGCGCCCCGTTACTTCGTTGTTGCGGCGGCCTTCCTGGTCATTCTCACCGGGTTCTCGCTCGCCCGCCTCTTTCGCCGCGGGGGCGCGCGCTCGGCGCTGGCGGCGGCCCTCCTCGCGGTCTTCCTCATCGGCAACGGTCTCCACTGTGCGGCTTTCCTGCGGTATGGCCGCGGCGGCTACCTGAAGGCGCTCCGTCTGATGGCCGACCGAACGCCGGGAAGCAAGATCCTGACCGGGTTTGACCACGACTATCGCACCGGCCCGGTCGTCCATTTCTACGACCATCTCCTACCGGGGAACAAGGAGCTGCTTTACTACAAGCAGGGTCAGTGGCCGCCCGAGGGGCCGGATTGGGTGATCATCCACAGCGCTCAGTGCCCGAAGACGCCGCCTCCTCAAATCACCGATCCCGCCGGCAACGTGTACAACTTCGAGGCGGGCTTCCCGTACGCCGGCCTGTCCGGCTTCTACTGGGGCGTCTATCGCAACGCGAGGGTGAGCGGCGGGAAGAGCGGCGGTTGAACGGTGACAACGTCCGCGGCGCGCGCACAACGGCCGTCCGTGCCCTTGCGCACCGAAGCCGGAGCGGACCATGAAGGAGGCGTGTGCGGAGTGTGGCAGGAGCGCACGCCAGTGCGCGAAGCCGCACGCAGCAGATGGCGACGACCGGTCCGCGCAGGCTTTGGCGCGCCAGGGCTCCGGGCGCTGATCCAGAGGCCCCAAGGCGTGAAACGGCCCGGGTCGCTCAGACGACCTCGATGTACTCCGAGTCGGCCAGGCGCCGTCCCGTCCGGCGGAGGAACCGCGGCGTATACACGCCGATCCGGTCGGTGAATCCCCCGAGAGCCGCGCCCAGCACGCCGAATCCGTAGCGGACGCTCCGGCGGAAATTGATGCTCGAGGCCTCCGGGAAGTAGCGGGTCGGGCAGGTGACCTCGGCGATGCGGAAACCCCGGCGGATGATCTGGACCAGCATTTGGTTGTCGAACACGAAATCGTCGGAGTTCTCGGAAAGCGGAAGATCCGCCAGCACCTCCCGGCTGAACGCCCGATAGCCCGTGTGATACTCGGAGAGCTTGTAGCGGACCAGCCAGTTCTCGACCAAGGTCAGCATCCGGTTGGACACGTACTTGTAAAAGGGCATGCCCCCCTGCCGCGCGCCGACCCCGAGAATCCGCGACCCCAGGACCACGTCGAACTCGCCCGTGGCGATGAGCGAGGCCATGGCGGTGACCAGCTTGGGGGAGTACTGGTAGTCGGGATGGACCATGATAACGATGTCCTCCCCGCCGCGCAGCGCCTCCCGGTAGCAGGTCTTCTGGTTGCCCCCGTAACCCCGGTTGCGGCTGTGCAGGAAGGTCTGGATGCCCAGCTCGCGCGCGACCTGAACGGTCTCGTCGGCGCTCTTGTCGTCAACCAGGATGACCCGATCGACGACGTCCTTGGGCAGCTCCTCGTACGTCTTCCTCAGGGTTTGCGCCGCGTTGTAGGCCGGCATGACCACGCAGACGCTACGGCCCTGGATCATTCCCGCCTCCCTTGCTCATGATCCGGCGCCACGCCGGTCCGTCGGGTCGATCTCAACCACCTTCCCACCGATCCACCCCGCCACGGCGCCCGGATCGGCGTTGCCTCCGCTCAGGATCACGCCCACCCGGCGCCCGGCGCAGGGCACCTTCCCGGCGAGCAGCGCCGCCAGGGGAACCGCCCCGCTCGGTTCGACAACCAGCTTCATCCGCAGCCAGAGCCAGCGAAGGGCCTCGACGATCTCCTCCTCGGACACGGTCACGATGTCCTCGACCCGCTCGCGGATCACCGCGAAGGTCCGCTCCCCGAGGAATCGGGTGCGAAGCCCGTCCGCGATCGTCGGCGGCGCCGCCTCCAGCCGCACGATCGCGCCCGTCCGGAAAGAGCGTGCGGCATCGTCCGCGAGGGCGGGCTCGACTCCGATGACGGCCGGAAATCCCGGTCCCTCGGACGCCAGCGCGGTCCCGGCGAGAAGACCTCCGCCGCCCACCGGAGCCAGGAGAAGATCGAGAGGCCCCGCCTGCTCCAGAAGCTCGCGCGCCGCCGTCCCCTGTCCCGCGATGACGTCATCGTGATCATACGGCGGGATGATGTACAGCCCTCGCTCCGCCGCCAACCGCCGTCCCACCTCTTCGCGCTGCACCGCGGAGCACGAGACAATCTCCGCCCCGTAGCCCTCCGCTGCCGCGCGCTTCAGCGGGCTGGAGTCATCGGGCATCACCACCGTGACGCGGATTCCGAAGATTCTTCCCGCCAGGGCAAGGGCGGCCGCGTGATTGCCCGACGACCAGGTCAGGACGCCCGAATCCCGGACTCTCTCCGCCGATCGTGCCAGCGCGTGATAGGCGCCCCGGAACTTGAAGGCGCCGGCCCGCTGCAGATGCTCTCCCTTGAAGAAGACGCGGGTCTCCAACCGCGCGTCCAGCGTCCGGGAAGTGAAGACCGGAGTCCGGTGCGCCACTCCATCGAGCAGGGACGCGGCCTTCCGGACGTGATCCGGGATGAGCCGAGCGGACCGACCGGAAGGCTCCTCCGGGGATATGCCAGCAGGGACGGGATTCATGGGACGGATCATATCCCGGCTGACGTTCGGGAACCAAGCCGGGAAGCTTCCGGTGATGGCGGTGCCTTCGGCACTCCCGGGCGCTCATGGCGGTTGCGCGCGACGGCCGGCGATGCGATGATTCGTCCCCGTGACCGCACTGCGAGACATCTACTTCTGGGCCGTTTGCGCGGCCCTCTTTTGGCTGCCCGGAGCGCTCCTCGCCCGCTGGTCGCGGCTCTTCCGCAGCCGGATCGGACCCGGCGAGCAGATCCTTCCGGCCTTCCTGCTCAGCGCCGGCATCTACGGCGTCGTCTACATGGTGTCCATGGCGACGCGGCCGACGCTGGCCTTCGCCTCCACGTTGTGGGCCGCCGTCGTGATCCTGCTCGCCGCCGGCGCGGTCGTGGAAGCGCGTCTGCGGCGGCGCCAGGCAGCGCCGCCAGCCGGAACTGAGACGGCTCCATCGGCAAGACCCGCGCCGAAAGCAGCCCGATCCGAAGGGTCACCGCCGCAAGAAACGGGACCGGGAAGAACATCAGGAACCGCCACCTCCATCATTCCGGCCGCTCCCGCAAGTCGTGGATCCTGGATCCCCGTGGCGCTTGTGCTCCTCTTCGGTTTCGTGGCCATGCTCATCCAGGGCGGCAATCTCGGATCGATCCACGACTCCCTCGACTTCGCCTCCTTCGTCAACCGCATGCTCCTGACCGGGCGGATCGATCTCGTCACCGGAGCCTTTCGGGACATCGCGGGACTGGCCCCTGATCCGCGGCGCGGCTCCTTCCACCTGGCGGCGGCCCTGCTCTGCCGGTTTTCCGGCTTCTCCGCGGTCGAGATGTGGCGGACCTTCCCGAGCTTCCTGGTCCCGCTGGCGCTGTGGGTTTTCTACGCGGCGTTCCGAAGGATCCTGGGCTCGGCTCCGGCGGCGCTGGCCTCGCTTCTCTGGTTCGTCGCCGCCACCTTCTTCACCGGCGACCACTTCATCAACAACCTCGCTTACGCCAGCCGCCTCGGCTGGGTCTACTCCTGGGTCGGGCTCTGGGCCGTGGCGCTTTATGTCGACCAGGATCGACAGGATCACACCCCGCCGGCCGACTGGCGACCGCGCCCGGATCCGGGCCGCCGGGACGCCTGGTTCTCGCTGGGGCTGGCGATGCTCGGCGCTCCCATCCTGGTCGGCATCCATGTGCTCTCCGCGGCGCAGTATCTGATCTCGCTGGGAACGCTGGCCTGGGCCTGGTCGCTCTTGAAGCACGAACCCCGCTCCGTTCGCCGGAATCTCTTCCGGCTGCCGTTCGGGGCCGTGATCGCGCTTCTGCCCTTCCTGGCGATCAAGCTGTGGCACAGCTACTCCGCGGCCAATCCGATCTTCGATCATCCGCAGGGTCTCTTGTATCTCAAGGGCGCCTGGCCCGTGCTCACGCCGGTCATCCTGGCCAACTGGTTCCATTGGCCTGGATTGCTCGCGATCCTCGTCTCCTTCGGCCTGTGGCGATGGTTCCGCTACCGGCGGGATCGGGCCTTTCTCGCCGCCTCCATGCTGGTTCCGCTTCTCATCGTGCTGAATCCGGTCGTCGTGAAAGTGCTCGAGAAGGGGCACGCCCATTCCCTGCTCTTCCGCGTGATTCTCGTGGCGCCCTGGTTCCAGGTGCTCGGTTCAACGACGGTGGAATCCGTGGCCCGCCTCCGCCAGCGCAAGGCCCTCCGGAGCGTCGCCGCCGCCGTGCTCTTCCTGGCGCTCGGAGCGGGCGCGATCTACCTCCACGGCGCGGCCGCCGTCCGTGCCTGGAAGACGCCGGAGCAGAAGCTGGCGGCCTGGCGCGAACCCGCGCCCGAGCTGCGCGCGCTTGACTTCCTGCAGACGACGGTGCGCGAGCCGGCGGTCGTGCTTTCCGACCCGATCACCAGCTATGCCGTGCCGGCTTATACCAGGCACTTTGCGGTCACCTCGCTGCACCAGCACTCCTCTCCGGCGGACGGCCGCAGCCTCGAGCGGATCCACGACGCCCAGACTGTCCTCTCGGCCTACGTCCCTCTGTCCGAGACCCTCCGGATCCTGCGCAAGTACCAGGTCGGCTATCTCCTGCTCAATCAGAGCTTCCCGATGTACCAGGCGCAGTACGCGACCTTCATCCACGCGGCCGCGTTTCCCGAGCAGCGCGCGAAGTTCCTGGAGCGGCCTTCGATCTTCGAGAAGATCTACGATTCCGACCGGGTCTTCATCTTCCGGTTCCATGATCCGGGGCCCGAGTTCGCCGGAGACGGGCTCGACCTGCCCAACCCCTATGAAGTCATGCCGCCCGAAGCCGGGGATGACCGCCCTCGCTCGGAGCTGGCGGCCGCCTTGGGAGGTCCGGACCTCCCGATTCCGGACGTCGGCGGGCTCGAGCTGATCACCGCCATGCCCGATTCGGCCAGCTACGCGCGCGGATCCCACCTGGTCCTCTGGACCTGGTGGCGCCGAACGAACGATCCCTACGGCCTGCCGGTCGAGGCCTTCGCGCGCGTCGAGGCTCCCTGGCCGGACCGGATGTTCTCCAACCCGGTTCTCGGCCGTCTCTGGCGGATGTGGTATGAAGCCCGGCATCACGTGACTTACCGATTCGGGCGCGAGTTCGAGCCGCTGGCCTCGAACCTGCCGCCGTTTCTCTGGCCGAGCGGGGCGGTGTACAAGGAGGGCTTGTACATGAGCGTCCCGGGCTGGGCGATCCCGGGAGATTACACGATCCGGGTCAAGCTGGATCGAATCCCGTTCACTCCCAACCTGGTGCTTTCAGACCTGTTCCGGCTGAACGACTCCCTCGAGGGGGACCCTGTCGCCCACATCCGGGTGCGCTGAAGGCCGGCACGCCGGACGGCCAGCCGCGGAAGGAGCCGCCGAAGGCACCCTGGGACAGCGGCCGTGGAAGAGAGCTGCCGACGGCATCGGCGTTGCCCGCGGATCCGGCGGGACCGCGCGATCAGCGGCGTTCCGGCGCGGCCTCGCAATCCGGTTCGCCCGACCCCTGGCCCCAGAGCCGCGCAAACTGTTCGATCGATCCGGGAGCGAAGCCGGCATAGTGGTTGTTGAAGTAGGCGTAGACGTCGGGCAGGCGATCCAAGAGCACCTGGATCGGAGGGATCCAGGCCCGCATCTCGACCGTCCGATCGACCAGAAGCTCGCCCCAGTCGCTGCGCCGCCCGCCGTTCTCCCGGGCCCGGGACACCGACAGGTCCATGGCCTTGTGGTTGCCCAGGAATCGCAGGTAGGCGAAGTCGGCCGTGACCGGATCGGCGGATCGCATCAGCTCGGCCGCCCCCGGCATGGTGTAATAGGCGACCAGCGCGAGCGCGATCCCCCGCGAACGCAGGAGATCCAGCAGCGGGGGCGCGATCCAGGTCCGATTGCGCACCTCGATCACGAAACGCCCTTCGCGGGGGATCTGGGGCAGAAAGTGTTCGATGCGACGCTGGAAATCGTGCCCCGACCTGGATTCGTCCGCATTCTGCGACCGCGACACGTACGGAAATTGAAGGAGGATCGGCCCCTTCTTCTCGCCGAGCAGATCCATCAGGCGGAGAAACTGCGTCCACTCCTCCCAGCAGCCGTCCAGGTACCGCTCGTGGGTGATGACCTTCGGCACCTTGGCCGCGAAGACGAACCCGGGCGGAACCTTCGCCGCCCAGGACTCGACGGTCCGTTTCATGGGCATGGCATGCCAGGTGGCGTCGATCTCCACCGTGTGAAAGCGGCTCGAATAGTAGGTCAGGTACTCGGAGGGAGATGCCCCCGGCGGATAGAACGGCCCGCACCAGTCGGGACTGCTGAAGGACGAGGTGCCGAGATGCAAGTGAGAAGGAATCGCCGACAGATCAGGATTGGTCATCAAGCTCCACCCGGGACGTCCGCGAATCCGACGCTTCCTTGCGGATCCGGACGTACTCCTGCGTTTCGATCCAGAGGTAGTTCGAGATCAACCGGATCTCCTTCTCCTCGGCCTCGGTGAGCGCGCCGTCCGCGAGGGCGACGCGGAAGCAGGCCGCGAGCAGCCTGAGGCGCGCCTCCATCTCGGAGATGCGGTTGAACTCGGCGCAGAGATGCTGCCGGTCGGCCGCATCCGCTTCCGTTTCGCTCAACAAGGCGCGGACGCGATCGATCTCCTCCGCGCCGAAGCCGAATTCGGAGCGAAGGACCTCGCTCACCCGATCCGTCTCCCGAGCGCGGGAAAGGCTCTCGGCCCGGGCCACGCGCTCGAGCAGGGCCGCGACCAGGGTCACGAAGCGCCAATGTTGGGGATCGAGGCGGGTCGAGCCCCGGTCCGCGTGCAGCGCCTCGGTAAGCCGGGCCGCGAAAGGGAACGCCGGCCGGCCGGCGGCTCCGTGCTCCCGGCCGAACTCCGACAGGGCGTCCTTCATGCGGTGGAGCAGGTCGGGATGGCCGGGCACGACCGTCTTGGACGGGGCTTCCTCGCCGAACAGGGCTCGCAGACGCGCGAGAAGCGCGGTCTCCTCGGGCGAGCGCTGGTGATTCGCGGCGGCCATCTCCTCGATTCGATAGAGGGTCTCGGCGCGATCAAGGGGAGTATGGATGCGGCCGTGCAGCTCGCCGGCCAGTTCCTCGAAATGCTCGATGCCGACCGGCGATTCCAGCAGCGCCAGCACGGTCTCCTGGTCGGCTCCGGAGAGGCCGAATGCCCCCGCGAGACGGGTGAGAAGCGCGCGCTCCTCCGGCGTGATCACGCCGTCGGCCCAGGCGACCGCCGCCAGAACGCGCATGAGCGCCAGAGCCCCGGGTTTCTCCTGCAATCCGGCTTCTCCTCCTCG
This sequence comes from Candidatus Eiseniibacteriota bacterium, assembly GCA_963833505.1. GTDB lineage: Bacteria > Eisenbacteria > RBG-16-71-46 > CAIMUX01 > CAIMUX01 > CAWHYG01. The sequence goes on from CAWHYG010000007.1 coordinate 1,361,700, forward strand.
ACCAGCCCGGAATCGTATCCGCCGCCGACCCGCTGTGTAAAGCGCCGCCCGGCCCCTGAGGGGGCCGGGCGTTTTCGTCACGCGACCGGCGACCCGAAGCGGCCGCCCGTCCCCAGAGCGCTCAGATGTCCGCGCGGATCCGAAGATCCCGGACCGGCGTCACCACCCGAGCGACACCTGGGCATAGTGCCCGCTCGAAGGCAACACCCCGGGACCGTTCCCAAGTTCCCGCGTGAAGTAAGCGTAGTCGATCTTCAGGATGGCCAGGCTGATACCCGCCCCACCGACGGGATATCCCTGATGGAGCCCGGCCCGGAGCTTCAGGAAGCCGGCCAGGGTGTTCAGCTCCAGCCCGGCGTTGACCCGGGACCAGAAGTTGATCTTGGCCTGGTTGGTCAGATCCTGCACCTCCAGCGCGAGGTCGAGACGTTTCAGCATCGGGCTCCCGTGGCCCCGCTCCACCAGCGGATAGAGCCCGCCCACCGTGAAGATCGGATGCACGACGGTCGAGTCCACCTTGCCCGCCACGTTGTCGACCACGAGGGCGGCCGTCAGTTTCCGGGGCCCGAGCGAGAAGTCGTGGACCGCGCCCAGGTCGATGCCGTAGCCCATCTTGCTGCTCTTGAGCTCGTTCTGGACGGTGTCGGCCACCGAGGACAGATCGTTCGCCTCTGAGACCTTGATCCGCTGGGAGACAAAGGAGCGGCGGTTGATGATGCGGGCGGTCACGCCGAACTCGAAATCCTGCCCGACGATCGACTGCTTGAAGCCGTAGCCGACGGCGCCGACGATGTCGGCGTAGCCGCGCAGCCCGATGGCCGGGACGAACACGCCCTCGTCCACCTTGACGTCGGCGTTCACCGAGCCGTAGACGCCGATGCCGAAGTGCTTGAACGCCAGCCCGACGTAGGGCGCGTAGTTCACCGGAATCCACTTGTTGTCGAAGGAGGAGGCGCCCTTCAGGATCGCCGCCTGCTGGTCGGCGCTGAGCGAATCGAAGTGCTGGATTCCGTCCTGGTTGTTCTTGGCCCAGTTGAAGACGTCCTGCATCTCGTTGCCGTACTCGGCCTGGATCGGCGTGATCTCCAGAGCGAAGCTCTGCCGGTCGAGGAGGGCCGGATTGTAGAAGAGCGTGTGGGAGTTGGTGAAGATCACCGAGGTGACTCCGCCCATGCCCATCTGGGCCACGTGCAGGTGCGCCGCCGCCCCTTCCGGCGGGAAGGACTCGTCCGCCCGGGCGGATCCGCCGAGGGCCAGGGGCAGAAGAGCGATCAGAAGCCAGGTTGCGGTTTTCATCTCTCTTCTCCTCTCGGCTCAGGGCCTGGACCCGTTGATCCAGCTCGGAAGCCCGCCTTGCTGATTGGTGATCTGGTCGATGATGGCGTTGAAGTCGTTGATGTTGATTCCTTCGGCCCCGGAGAACTGCGCAAGCAGGATCCCCGCTCCCTGGGTCAGAGTGGCCGTGATCTCCTGGACGAATGCCTGCTTGGTGGAGTCGGGCATCGCGTTCCACTGGGCCAGGGCCTGCTGCGAACCGATCGAGAGGGTGCCGTTGGAGAACGTCGGAACCAGGGAGATGTCCTGAGCGTCGATCCTGTGGTCCCGGTTGGTGTCCCGGAAGGAGAAGATTCCCAGCAGGGAGAGTCCGGCCCCGTAATCGAGGGCGACCGCGCTGGGCGTGATCTCCGCATTTGTGGCTTGACCTTTGTAGATGTAGGTCAGGTCTTCCATCACGCCCTGGAGGGCGACGTAGAAGGTGTCGGCCCGGGTGACCGACCAGTTCATGAACGGCAGCTCCCAGGCGCCTTGGTTGAGGTTGCTCACCTCGGAGACCAGGGTCAAAGCGGTTTCGCCGGTGCCCCGCAGCCTCGCCTTGGCCCGTCCCCAGCGGGCGTCGGCGTTGTAGGGATCGAGCCGGAGCGCCTTGGTGAAGGACGAATCCGCCTGGGCGTACTGGTTGTGCCACAGGTGATCCAGCCCCTCGTTCACATAGTCCGACGCGGAATCGGTCGGTTTGGCGAACTTGAAGACGTTATCGCATCCCGCCAGCCCGGCGACCAGCGCCGGCGCGAGAACGCAGATCAGCAGAAATCGTCTCATCCGAGTGTGCCCTCCCTGTTTCCGGGGTCGAGGAATCGGCGGGAATCGCCTCCTCTTCCGCCATTCCTCATTCCCTCTGCGGCGAGCCGGAGCCGGCCTCCTCCGGCATTCATCCGCAGCTACATATCGGTCCAATTCAGCCTGACCGCAAGCGGAATCACGGAAATCGGCGAGGCTTCGGAAGATCTGACGAGATGGAGGTCGGATGAGATGGCGGGACTCGTTGCGCCGTGAGCGCATCGCAGATGGACCGGATCGATCCGGCGGATTCAGGGACCGATGGCCGACTGAGGCGGTTCGTGGCGTTGCTCGCGTCTGGGGAGCGCTTCCGCTGCTGAAGTTCGGTCACCCGGGAGCGACAGGAAGGCCTGCGACAGATCGTGGGAGCAGTCAGCCGGATCAGCCAGCGGGATCAGCCAGCCTGATCAGTCAGCCGATTCAGCCAGCGGGCCGCGCTCACGCCTCGGATCGGACGCCGGCATCGGTCATTCAAAGGCGCCGGGCCGTTTGCGGCCGACCCGGCGCCCAGGAACGGAATTGTTCCCCGCCTTCCTACATCTGCCTCGCCATGATCTCGATCAGGTCCACCACCCGGGACGAGTAGCCCCACTCGTTGTCGTACCAGGTCAGGGTCTTGAGGAAGGTGCCGCGCACGACCTGGGTCGCCTTGGCGTCGAAGATGGCCGAGTGCGAATTGCCGATGACGTCCGAGGACACGATCGGCTCGTCCGTGTATTCCACGATCCGCTTGAGGGGCCCGTCCGCCGCTTCGCGGACGGCGGCGTTGACTTCCTCCGCCGTGACCGGCCGGGCCATGACCGTGACCAGGTCGACGATGGAGCCGTCCGGCACCGGGACCCGGATGGCGATCCCGTCGAGCTTGCCCTGGAGGGCGGGAAGGACCTTCCCCACCGCCTTGGCCGCGCCCGTGGTGGTCGGGATGATGTTCTCGGCCGCGGCGCGCGAGCGCCGGAAGTCGGAGTGCGGCACGTCGGCCAGCCGCTGGTCGTTGGTGTAGGCGTGCACCGTCGTCATGATCCCCTTGACGATCCCGAAACGCTCGGACAGGACCATGGCGATCGGCGCCAGGCAGTTGGTCGTGCACGAGGCGTTGGACACGATCCTGTGCTCCGGCTTGAGCGTCGCGTCGTTCACCCCCACCACGATCGTGGCGTCGATCTCGTCCTTGGAGGGAACCGTCAGGATGACCCGACGGGCGCCGGCGTCGATCTGCTGCTGGAGCTGATCGCGCTTCCGGAACCGTCCGGTCGCCTCGACCACGATGTCGACTTCCATCTCCGCCCAGGGGAGCTTGGCGGGATCCGGAACCTCGAGCATGCGCGTGGCCTGCCGGCCCGCCTTGAGGATGCCCACCCCGACCTGGATGTCTCCCTGGAACCGGCCCATGACGGTGTCGTACTTGAGCAGGTAGGCCAGGGTCTTGGTGTCCGCCAGATCGTTGATCGCGACCACGTTGACGTCGGACCGCTCGGCCAGGATTCGATAGACGGCGCGGCCGATGCGGCCGAACCCGTTGATGGCGACTCGTACTGACACGGTCCTACCTCCCCGCCGCGAGGGCGTCGATCCTGTGGATCAGCTCGACCACGCGGTTGGCGTAGCCCCAGCCGTTGTCATACCAGGTCAGCGTCTTCAACAGCGTGCCTCCCACCACCATGGTGGCGAGGGAATCGAAGATCGCCGAATGCGAATTGCCGATCACGTCGGAGGAGACGATCGGCTCCGTGGCGAACTCCACGATGGAGCGGTAGTCGGTCTGCGCCGCGCTCCAGACCACCTCGTTCACCTCGGTGGCCGTGACCGGACGCTTCATCTCGGTCGTGAAGTCGAGGGTGGAGCCGTCCGGCACCGGGACGTTCATCGCGATCCCGTTGAGCCTTCCGGCCAGCTCGGGCACAATCCGCTCGACCGCCTGGGCCGACCAGGTTTCTGCAGGAATGATGTTCTCGGCCGCGGCGCGCGACCGGCGGAGCTCGCTGGACGGCACGTCGGCCAGCCGCTGGTCGTTGGTGTAGGCGTGCACGCTGGTCAGGAATCCGCGCTCGATCCCGAACGCTTCGTTGAGGATCTTCGCGATGGGAGCGAGGGCGTTCGCCGTGCACGACGCGTTGGAGACGATGCGATGCTCCGGCCGGAGCCCGGCGTCGTTGACCCCCATGACCACGGTGAAGTCGATGGCGTCCCGGGGCGGAACCGTCAGGATGACGGCGTGGGCCCCGGCATCCAGGTGCTTCTGGAGCCATTCGCGGGTCCGGTACTTGCCGGTCGCTTCGACCACGATGTCCACGCCCAGGTCCTTCCAATGGACCTCTCCGGGCTCGCGGGCCGTGATCATCCGGATCTGCTTTCCCCGGATGTACATGGCCCCCTCCTTGACCGAGAACGGCTCGTCGAATCGGCCGTGCACGGTGTCGAAGCGGAGGAGGTACTCCAGCGCCTTCGGGTCGGCGACGTCCACGATCGCCGCGATCTTGATGTCGGTTGACTTCTGCGCGATCCGGAAGACGTTCCGCCCGATTCGGCCGAAGCCCATGATCCCTACACTGACACTCATGATCCTGCGTCCTCCCTGGGCTCTCCCGAGCCACCCTCGATTCCGTTCCCAGCGTCCCGTCCAACATACCATCGGCTGCAACCGGCGGGTACCGCATCGCCGCCGCGTGTTCCGGGGGGACGCAGTCTCGTTTCGGGCCAGGCGGCGGAACCGCCGGAATCCTCTTGTTGTAACCCCTTTGCGGCTGAAGCTGGTTCCCGGTCGCCGGCCGGGTTCCTGCCCGGTTGCCCCGGGGAATCGCGGGTGCTAGGGTCCAGAAGGCGCCAGGGGGCCGGGCTCATGGCGCCCCACGGATTTCTGTGGCTTCCGCGATCTCCGTAGTGCCCGCGGTGCTTGCGGCGCTGTTGTCTGCGCGGGGCCTGCGGTGTCCGAATATCACGTCATTGAAAGGGAGGGTTGTGCCTGCCATGCAAATCGGCGGAACTCAGCCACGGATCGCTCGAGCGGCGGCCGCCATTCTTCTCCTCGCGGGGGCCTGGAGTCTGGTCGCGGCACCGGCGGTCCGGGCGCAGAATGCGGGTCAATACCTGTCGGCCGCGGTCACGGTGGAGATGCTCGACAGCGAGGGCAATTCCCTCGCCCGGGTCAATGGAACGGCTCTGAGTGCCGGAGTGGTCATCCCGAGCTCGGCCCTGCACGGCGCGTCCAAGGCCAGGATCCGGAGCCGGGACGGATCCGAGCAGACCTCCGAATACGTGCTGGCCACGAACGCTGTCGGAGTGGCGATCCTGGAAACGCCCCAGCCTTCCGCCAACGTGATCCCGATTCCGACCGACATGTCCTTCATGCCGGGAGGCAGGGCGACGATCCTGGAAGGGCCCGGAGCGGGCACCGATTCCGTCTCGACGAAGCTGTTCTACGTCTTCGCCCTCGGAGACGGCGTGGACTACATCTCGACCTCGGCCGCCGTGAAGGGGGCGGCGCCCTGCCTCGATTCGACGGGCCGCCTGATCGGAGTATCCATGGACCTTTCCGCCGCGGGCGTCAGCCTCGGTTTCCTGGTCCCTGTCGGGTCCTTGAACGTCATCGTCAACGGAAGAGGCAATCCGGATCCGATCAGCGCGCACGCCCAGGAAGACCCGCCCGCCTACGAGTCGAAGGCGACGGCCCATGGCCTCTCCTTCCGCGGGGCGCTCTTGACGGTCCAGGAAAGGACCGAAGACGCCCGGAGCTTCCTCAACCTCGCCCTGAAGGAGGATCCGAATTCCTACGACGCTCATTTCTGGATGGGCAAGGTCCTCCTGCTCGAGAAAACCCCCGCCGAGCACTTCGACAACGCCGCGACCGAGTTCCAGAAGGCGGGGGCGATCGAGCCCACCTCCCGGCTGGCCTGGCACATGGCGGGCGTGGCCTACAACCAGGGCTCGCGCTACCTCGAAGCGGAGAAGATGTACAAGAAGGCGCTCGAGGCCGATCCGACCTCGGCCGAGACCTACTGCAACCTGGGCGGCGCCTACTACAACGAAAAGCGGACCGACCTGTCCATCCAGGCGTTCCGGAAGTCCATCGATCTGGATCCGAACTACCAGCGGGGCCTGGCCTACACGAACCTGGCCCTGGTCTATGCCGGCATGGGGGATCGCGTCAACGCGGAGAAGGTGTACCAGGAGCTCCTCAAAGTGAACCCGGCCTGGGCCAAGCCTCTGCGCGACCGGCTTGACGGGAAGCCGTGATGGCGATCGCATCGACCCGACTGCCCGAGCACCTGGCGCTGGCCGAGCCGGAGCGTCGTTGGCGGCGCTGGCCCTGTCCGCGTTGCGGCCATCGCGGGCGGTTTGCCGTGGTCTGCCCGTCCTGCGAGGCGCTTCCCTGGACGGCGGTGCCCGGACCCGAAGCGCCTCCGGCCGCCTCCAGGGAAGGGTTCCAGGCCCCGGACATCGCCGCGCGGATGCTCCGGCCCGGGACCGATCTGGACGTGCGAGGCGGCGGGCTCTTCAAGACGCGCCATCGGTTCAGCACTCCCGAAGGGTTCCTGGGCCTCCTCGCCCGGCGCTTTTCGGGAGGGGCCACCTGGCTCGGCATCGACGGACGCGAATGGCGGATCCAACGCCCGGCGGTGTTCGGCCGCTCCTGGATCCTCCGGGACGCGACTTCTCCGATCGCGGCCGCGGAGAGCCGGGGATTCTGGCATTCCGGTTATCAGATCTGGCAGCAGGATCGGAACTATCGGCTTCTCGGCGAGGGACTGTCACACCGCAGCTTCCTGCTCGCGATCGAGGACGGTCCCGAGGTTCTGCACATCCACGGCGGCGTCCTCAATCCGCTCAGAAGGATCGAGGTGCTCGCCGAGGTCCCCATCGCCACCGCGGTGCTCGCCGGGTTCCTGGTCTGCGGATTGCGGCAGGGCGAAGGGGAGTAGCTCCGGCTCCCGATCGGGTGCGAGCGATCCGGGCCGCCGGCGCATCCGGGAGATCCTCGCGTCACGCTTCGGCACGGCGCCTCCCAGGATCCTCGCATCACACCTGGCTCCGGCTTAGCGAGGAACCTCGTGTCGAGCCCGGAGAAGCATCTGCGCCACCAGAAAACTGAAGCCGCCAAGCGCGATGCCCGCCAGCGAGTCCACTCCGTGATGGTAGAGCAGGTAGACGGTCGAGACGACCACGCCGGCGGAGATCACAGTGAACGCCGGCCCGATCCGGGGCACGTAGCGCCAGGCCGCCAGACACCAGGCGACGGTACCGCTCACATGGGAGCTGGGAAAGCACCCGCCCGGAATGCCTCCGTGCGGTTCCAGGAATCGCGTGATCGCGGCCAGGACGAATCCGGTGTACTCCCGCACCGGGTGGCCCGCGGCGGCGTTCGCCATCCGCGGGTCGAGCGCGGGGACGAGCGGGAAGAACGCGTAGTTCAGCGAGTAGTCGAACATCACGATGCTCAGGACCGCGAGCGCAACGCCCCGGCGACCGCGCCACCACAGCCAGACCGCGAGGAGCGGCAACAGGAAATAGCAGGAGTAGAACGCGACCATGGTCTCGTCGAGCCAAGGGGAATAGAATCGCGGGATCCACTGATAGGGAGGCGCGCCGAAGATCGCGCGATCGGCCGCCATCAGATGAGGCGTAGCGACGTAGCCGCCGAAGATCATGGGAGTGAACCCCTTGACCTCGCTCCAGCCCAGGAGATAGACCGCGATCGGATAGAGCAGACGAATCATCTGCAGGATGCGATAGTCGGGCCGAGCCGCGGCTTCCCGCACCAGCCACCACAGCGCGCCGATCGCCGCGGCATGGAGGGCGGCGATCGTGACCCATCCGGGATACCGGGCGCGGAACCAGCATGCCGCCAGCGCGCTGACCGCGAGGTAGATGGCGCACACAAGGTCGACGAGGTGCATCCCCGTCCCTGCCGGGGGTTCCGCGTGCGACTCCCGGTTCGCGACCGCCGCCGGGGTCATCGGCCCCCACCTGCGCTTCCGGGCGGGCCGGCGGCCGCCGCCGCGGAGGCGCCCTCTCCAGCCGGGCGCTCGATCGATTCGAGCAGGATCTTGATCGAGCCGGCCGCGATCTTCATGGACATCCGGACCGGAATCGCCGCCTCGTCATCCGTCAGCCATCCCTCGAAGCGGCCCGTCAGCCCGCCACAGGATTGGCAATTGTAGCTGCTCTGCCCGATGAATCGACGCACGCGCACCGGCGAGGGCATGCCGTTCACGTCCATGGTCTGGGTTTCGCCGGTGAACTGCAGATGAGTCAGTCTCGCCTGTTGAGCCACGATCGTGGGGACGTCCAGCTCGCTGTCGGAGGCGCAGAGGCCGCGGATCAGCATGAGCAGCCCGACCGCATCGAACAGGGGCGAGGGATGTTCGAGCCGCGCGCGCCGGGGGCCGCCTGGAATGCCCGTTTCCGCAATGCCCAGCACGGTGGCGCTGGAATCACTGCGGTAGACCAGACGGGTCGGGGGGTCGGCCGCCTCTTCATGAACGAAAACCCAGTTGGTCGGGTTTCGCGGATCGAGCCAGGCCCGGTTGGTCCAGTTCATCGAGACGAAGGGAACGTGGCGGGCCTTTTCGGCCGACATGGTCACGACATAACGCAGGGCGCCGCCGGAGTCCGCTCGAGCCTGGGTCAGCTCCAGCGTCCCCAGACGCAAGAAACCCAGCTTGATCTTGTACCGCAGCTCCTCGCCGGCCCGGAAGGGAGCCGAGGAATACCCTCGTGAGCTCGCGCCCATCGCGGAAGCAGCCACCAGCACGGACAATGCAATCGGCGCCAGAAGGAGTTTCGGATATCGTCGCAAAGCAATCCCTTCAAACCCGACCCTAGCAGGGGCGGGAGGTCCGGCGCGAGTAGGACAAAGGGCCTACGGATTTTTGCTGTTCCCTCGTCCGGTCTCGCCCCAGACTCAACTTCAGGAGCCGGAGTCGGCGAGTCGCGCCGAGCTTCCGGGTCCGTGACCGGCCTCCTGATACCCGCGGATTTGGCCCGCCTGGACGCCGCACATCGCCAGCTGTCTGCCATCGCACCGATTCCGGTCCGGGGATCAGCTCGATCAAAGCCATCGCCGAGGCGTTCCCGGCCGCCCGGGCTGGCGAGGAAAAGAGACGCCGATGAGCACTCCAACCAGAATTCAATCCAAGGTGGACCCCGCGGGTGCCCCACGCTCCGGGCCGGCGCCGAAGTTCGCGAAGAATCTCGACTTCGAAACGGAGGTCCGCCGTCGGGTCAATGACTACTTCCGGCGCTCGGGACGACGCCAGCGTGATTGTTGGCAGATGTATCTCAAGACCGGGATCCTGATCGCCTTCCTGGCCGCCACGTACGTCCTTCTGGTCTTCGTCACCCGGGTCTGGTGGCAGACGGTGCCGGCGGCCGTCCTCCTGGGCCTGGCCGCGGCCGCCGTCGGCCTCAACGTCCAGCACGACGGCATCCACCACGCCTACTCGCGCCACGAATGGGTCAATCGGATGATGGCGATGACGCTCGACGTGATGGGAGGCAGCTCCTATCTGTACCAGGGCCAGCATGTCGTCTACCACCACACCTATACCAACATCGACGGCGGCGACACCGACATCGACATCGGGGTGCTGGCCCGCATGTCGCCCCACCAGCCGCGGCGCTGGATCCATCGCTGGCAGCACTACTATCTCTGGCCCCTCTACGGCTTCATGACGATCAGTTGGCAACTGGTCAAGGACTACCAGGAGGTCATCACAGGGCGCATTCACGGGCATCCGTTTCCGCGGCCCAAGGGCTGGACCCTGGTCGCCTTCATCGGCGGCAAGGCGGCGTTCGTCTTCCTGGCTTTCGTTCTACCGCTTCTCTTCCATTCCTTCTGGAACGTGGCGCTCTGCTACGGAGTGGCCGGGGTTGTCATGGGCATTTCGCTGGCGGTCGTCTTCCAGCTCGCCCACTGCGTGGAACAAGCGGCCTTTCCCCTGCCGGACGGGGCGAGCGGCCGGATCGACCGGCCCTGGGCTGTCCATGAGGTGGAGACCACGGTGGACTTCGCCCGGCGGAGTCCGATCGTGGCCTGGCTCCTCGGCGGACTCAACTTCCAGATCGAACATCATCGTTTCCGCGGGTCTGCCACGTCAACTATCCGGCCATCTCCGGGCTGGTCGAGGCGACCTGCCATGAATTTGGAATCCGCTACGCCGAGCACCGCAGCTTCGGGGCTGGTCTGGCCTCGCACTTCCGCTTCTTGAAGGGCCTGGCCGTTCCGGAGGCCCCACCGGTTCTGGTCCCCGCGGCGGGGGGCGGAAGACCGGCCTGAGACCGGGCCATCCTGAGCCGGAGAGGTCCAAACCCGCGCGTGACCGATGTCCGTCGCGGGACCCCGGCGCCGGGCGGACCTCGGCCCGCTGGCGGATGAGGCGGATACGATTTGTCTTGCGTTTGCCCTTTCCGATGCCGTAGATTCCCCCGGGTAGGGTTGCCGAGAGAGTCTGGTCTCCGCGGTTTTGTATCAGTCCACGCTGCTTGACCTCGATCGTCTGCCTTCTGAACCCACTCAGGGTTCCTCTCCAATGGATCCGGAGAGACCAAACAGGATCCGCTGTTTGAGATCAAAGGAGAACCACGATGGGCGCCAAGGTGTACGTTGGCAACCTGGGTTTCGATGTGCAGAGTTCCGAACTGGAGGAGATGTTCGCGAGTTACGGCTCGGTCCGGAGCGCGCAGGTCATCACCGACCGGGACACCGGGCGCGGCAAGGGCTTCGGATTCGTCGAGATGAGCTCTGACACCGAGGCCGCGGCGGCGATCTCGGCCCTGAACGGCCGCGAGTACAAGGGTCGCGCCCTCACGGTGAACGAGGCCAAGCCCCGCGAGGACCACGGCGGCAACCGCAGCTTCGGCAACCGGGGCGGCTCCTCGCGCCGTTACTGATCCCGTCGCTGGGCGGGCAGCCGATCTGCCGCAGAAGGAAATGACGGCTTGGGGGGGGAGGTCACTCCGGTGGCCTTCCCGCTCCTTTTTTGCCGGCGATGCATCCTGTCGATCCGGCCCGTCCCTTGTGCCTTGATCAGGTGCCGGACACCTCGTTGCGCGATTCCCCGTCCCTGCGCTAGACTGCAAGACTCGCCCTGATCCGGCGGATCGGCGCGAGGTCGCTCGGCCGCTAACGTGCCTGAAGGTCGCCACCGAGGAGCCGATGGACATTCTTTCATCCCAGATTGATACGAACGATCCCGAGTACCAGGAGAATCGGAAGAACAATCTGAGGCTTCGGGACGATCTGCGGGAGCTGACCGAGCACCTCCGCCGCGGAGGCCCGCCCGAATCCAGGCGCAAGCACACGGAGCGCGGCAAGCTCCTCGTCCGCGAGAGGATCGACCGGCTGCTGGACCCCGGAAGCCCATTCCTGGAGCTTTCGATCCTGGCCGCGCACGGGGTCTACGAAGACGACCTGCCCGCGGCCGGGATCGTCACCGGCATCGGCCGATGCCAGGGGATCGAGTGCATGCTGGTGGCCAACGACGCCACGGTGAAGGGCGGCACCTATCATCCCATCACGGTGCGAAAACACATCCGGGCCCAGGAGATCGCGCTGGAGAACCAACTTCCCTGCGTCTACCTGGTGGATTCGGGCGGCGCCTTCCTGCCTTTGCAGGATCAGGTCTTCCCGGACGAGAAACACTTCGGGCGCATCTTCTACAATCAGGCCCGCCTCTCCGCCGCCGGCATCCCGCAGATCGCGGCCGTGCTGGGCTCCTGCACGGCGGGGGGCGCCTACGTGCCCGCCATGTCGGATGAAACCGTGATTGTGAAAGGGAACGGCACGATCTTCCTGGGCGGCCCTCCCCTGGTCAAGGCGGCCACCGGCGAGGAGGTGACCGCCGAAGACCTGGGAGGCGCGGACGTGCACTGCCGGACCTCCGGCGTGACCGACCACCTGGCCCAGGACGACCCTCACGCCCTCGAGATCGTGCGCGACATCGTGGGGAACCTGAATCGGAAGAAGTCGATCTCCCTCGACGTCCGCCCGCCCGAAGAACCGGCCTACGATCCGGACGAGCTTTACGGAATCATCCCGAAGGATCTGAAGCGGCCCTTCGAGATCCGGGAGGTCATCGCCCGGCTGGTCGACGGCAGCCACTTCCATGAGTTCAAGGCCCTCTACGGTCCGACCCTGGTCACCGGATTCGCGCGAATCCACGGCTATCCCGTCGGAATCCTGGCCAACAACGGCATCCTCTTTTCGGAAAGCTCGCTCAAGGGAGCCCATTTCATCGAGCTGTGCTGCCAGCGGCGGATCCCGCTGCTCTTCCTGCAGAACATCACCGGGTTCATGGTCGGCCGGCGCTACGAGGCCGGCGGCATCGCCAAGGACGGCGCCAAGCTGGTGCAGGCGGTGGCGGGAGCCGACGTCCCCAAGATCACCGTGATCGTCGGGGGCTCCTTCGGCGCGGGAAACTACGGGATGTGCGGCCGGGCCTACGCGCCGCGATTCCTCTTCATGTGGCCGAATGCCCGCATCTCGGTGATGGGGGGCGAGCAGGCCGCCAGCGTGCTCGTCACGGTGAAGAAAGACCAGCTCGCAGCCCAGGGCAAGACCCTGAGCCCCGAGGATGAGGAAGCGATCCGACGGCCCATCCTGGAAAAATACGAGCGCGAAGGGCATCCGTACTACTCGAGCGCGCGGCTCTGGGATGACGGCATTCTCGATCCTCTCCAGACCCGGCCGGCCCTGGCCCTCGCGCTTTCGGCCACGTTGAACGCGCCGATTCCGGCGACGACCTTCCCGGTCTTCCGGATGTGACGGCGCGGCTGCGGCGGTTGAAGTGCGATGACGCCGAGTGATATAGAGGACAGACCTGTGGCGGCGCGATGATACCGGATCTGAGGGCGGCTCGTGGAGGTCCGATGACACCGGGTGATCCGAAGCACGAGCCCGTGGAGGTGCGATGACACCAATTCTGACAGCCGGGCCATTGGAGGTGCGATGACATCCGGTGAATCCGAACGCGCCGGCGGCAAGCTCCGAGTGCTGGATCGGGGAGTTTTCCGCGAGGTGCGGCTGAACCGGCCGGCGGTCCACAACGCGCTGGATGAGGAACTCATCTCCGCTCTGACCGTGGTTTTTCGCGAGCTTCGCGAGGAAGCGGCGGCCGCATCCGCCGGGTCGTCCACGCGGGCCGGCGTGGAACCCGATCCCGCCGGGTCGTTCCCGCGGGCCGGCGGCGGACCCGACGTCGATTCCGTCGCGTCGTTCCCCAGGGCCGTTCTCCTTTCCGCGGAAGGACGATCGTTCTGCGCCGGAGCTGACGTCCACTACATGCGGCGGGTCGCCTCCTACTCGGTCGAGGAGAATCTCGAAGACGCGCGCAGGCTCTCCGCGCTCTTTCAGGCGATGCGGGATTGCCCCCTGTTCATCGTCGGGCGGATCCAGGGGGCCACGCTGGGCGGCGGAACCGGCCTCGCGGCCTGCTGCGATCTCGCCGTCGCCTCCGTTGATGCGCGGTTCGGATTCACCGAGGTCCGGCTCGGGATCATTCCCTCCGTGATCTCTCCGTTCGTGCTCGACCGGATCGGCGCCGCGCACGGGCGGACGCTGTTTCCCACGGGCGAGATCTTCGGCGCCGCCGAAGCCCTCCGGATCGGTCTAATCGATCGAGTCGCCTCCCCCGACCGGCTCGACGCGACGATCGACGCCGTCGCGGCCGAGTTGCGGGCGGCCGCGCCGCTGGCCTCGCGCGAAGCCAAGGCGATCGTGGCGCGGGTCGCCCCGAGGCTGCCGCTGTCCCTGCCTCGAGCGTTCGAGCCTGGCCCCGGGGCGACCGGAGCCGGGACGTCATCGACGGAGCCGGAGGCGGCGCCTGCGCCGGAGCTGGAGGCGATGAAACCGGCGACGCAGGTTTCCTCGCGATCCGACGGAGCGCTGTTCGAGGAAACGGCGCGCACGATCGCGCGCCTGCGCGCGTCCGCGGAAGCGCGGGAAGGAATGGCGGCCTTCCTCGAGAAGAGGCCCGCCCGATGGAACCGGGATCCGAAAGGCGAGGCATGATCGCCGGCGCCGGGATGCAGCCGCGAGCCGGGTGGGATCACAGCAGAGAGTCCAGGCAGCAACAGCCGAACCCCACGGAGCAGAGCGGTGAACAACGGAGCAGCCAACAGCAGAGAGCAGACACCGGAACGGTACACAGCAGAACGGTGCACAGCAGAAAGATACCCAGGAGAACGGTGCACAACAGAACGGTCATCAGAAAGGAGCCGCAGCCTTGAAGCGGGGCCTGTTTGACACACTTCTCGTCGCCAACCGAGGGGAGATCGCGGTTCGGCTGATCCGCGCGGCTCGGGAGATGGGCTTGACCGCGGTCGCGGTCTACTCGGACGCCGACGAGCGGGCCTGCCACGTCCTGGAAGCGGATCGCGCCGTTCGGATCGGTCCTGCGCCTGCGACCGAGAGCTACCTGAGCATCGAGGCGATCATCGCTGCGGCGCGGGCGGAGGGAGCCCAGGCGATCCATCCCGGATACGGCTTCCTCGCGGAGAATCCGCTTCTGGCCGAGGCCTGCGAAGCGGCCGGCGTCATTTTCGTCGGTCCGCCGGCCGGAGCGATGCGGCGCATGGGAGACAAATCGGAAGCCCGGGCGCTGGCCGTGGAATCGGGCGTTCCGGTGGTTCCCGGCTACAACGGCGAAAGCCAGGATGACGCCGTGCTCGCGCGCGAGGCCATCCGGATCGGATTTCCGCTCCTCATCAAACCGGCGGCCGGCGGCGGGGGCAAGGGCATGAGGCTGGTTCGATCCGCTTCCGACCTTCCGGCCGAGCTGGCCGCATCCCGGCGCGAGGCCCGCGCCGCCTTCGGCGACGACCGGCTTCTGCTCGAGCGGTTCCTTTCGCCGGTGCGGCACGTCGAGATCCAGGTATTCGCCGACTCCCACGGCCGGGCCGTGCATTTGCTCGAACGGGAATGTTCGATCCAGCGCCGGCATCAGAAGATCATCGAGGAGTCCCCGTCTCCCGGCCTTCGGGCCGAAACGCGGGAGGCGATGGGCCGCGCCGCGGTCGCCTTGACCCGCGCCGCCGGATACCAGAGCGCCGGCACGGTGGAGTTCGTCCTCTCGCCCGACCAGACGTTCCATTTCCTCGAGATGAACACGCGCCTGCAGGTCGAACATCCGGTCACCGAGATGATCACCGGGCTCGACCTGGCGCGCCTGCAGGTCCGTGAAGCCATGGGCGAGCCGCTTCCCTTCCGCCAGGAGGACGTGCGCGGTCGCGGACACGCGATCGAATGCCGCCTCTATGCGGAGAACCCGGCGGCCGGTTTTCTTCCCTCGGCGGGCGAGATCCTTCTGCTGCGCGAGCCGCGGGGGCCGGGAGTGCGCGTCGACAGCGGCATCGCCGAGGGCTCGACCGTGGGCGTACATTACGACCCCATCTTGAGCAAGATCATCGTGCACGCCGAGGATCGGCCCGCCGCGCTTCGCCGGATGCGGCGCGCGCTGGCGGAAACCGTCCTGCTCGGCTTCCCCACCAACCTCGAGTTCCTGCAAGCCGTCCTGGCGCATCCGGCGTTCGTCGCCGGCGAAACCCGGACGAGCTTCATCGACGATCATCTGGCGGACTGGAAGTCCGAGGCGTCCCCGCCCGGCCCGGAGGTGCTGGCCTTCGCCGCCATGGCGGAGGCGCTGTCCGGCCCCGGCGCTCCGTGCGGCAACGGAGGCGGAGGCCGCTCGCGCGGAGGCCTCGCGGGAGAGTCCGCGAGCGGAAGGCCGGGAACGGGAGCCAGCGGAGATCCATGGTCTCCCTGGGAAAGCGCCCGCGGATTCCGCCTCAGCCCGGGCCAGGCGGGACGAACATGAAGGCGCATTCATGAAAGCGCATTGGAAGAGGCTCTACGGCGTGGGCGCCGCGCGCATCCCCGCCGGGATCGAGTTCGGCGACGGCCGCCTCGATCTGGTCCTCGAGCACGCCGCGCACGAGTACGAGTGCGGCCTGGCCCCGGACGGAAAGCTCCTGCTCCGGAGAGGCGACGAGATCTGGAGCGCCTTCGCCGTCCGCCGCGGGGACGAGGTCTGGGTGCACCTGGGCGGGCGCGTGTGGTCTCTCCGGCTTGAGAAGGAGGTCGGCCGCCGAGCCGGCGCCGCTTCCGCGGGGGCCGGCAACCACGAGCTGCGCGCGCCCATGGTGGGAACGGTCCGCGCCGTCCAGACGCATCCGGGGGATCAGGTCGCGAGCGGCCAGCCGCTTCTGATCGTGGAAGCGATGAAGATGGAGCACGTGCTCAAGGCCCCGCGCGACGGGCAGGTGGCGAGCGTGCAATGTGCGGTGGGCGACCTGGTCGACCTGGGTCAGGTGCTTCTGCGCCTGGCGCCGGATGAACGAGAAAAGGAACGCGAAGGCGGTTGACCGCTCTGAGATGTCCGTTCGCAGATGACGAAGAAGCGAGCCGGATCCCAGGTGTCTTTTTTCACATGATCTGGTGACGGGTGATGCAAAAGGAGAAGAACCTCCAAGAATGCTTGACTTGGACTTTCGAATCTCGTGCTTGCGCGGTAAATTGAACATAAGGGTTGCAGGCGTCCGCCTGCGTCCTGGTTCGGGCCCGGCCGGTGCAGCGATGGTGCGCCTGAGGTGCATCCCTGCGGTATATATATAGGGAGGGTCCACCGGGCCTTGGACGCTTCGTCGGTCCTGCTGGAATCGGATCGGAACACGCCTGACGGGCGCGCCGGGACTCGAAAACCCGGAAACCGGGGACATCGCGGGGCGGCTCCCCGCCTGAGGAGAACAGCATGGAGGTCGGAATCGTCGGATACGGCGCCTACGTTCCGCGTCACCGGATCAAGGTCGAGGAGATCGCCAAGGTCTGGGGCGCCGATGCGCCGTCCTTCAAGAAGGGGCTGATGCTGCGCGAGAAGTCGGTCCCCTCGCGGGATCAGGACACCATCACGATGTCGGTGGAGGCCGCGCGCCACGCCATCCGGCGCGCCGGGGTCGATGCGGAGAGGATCGGCGCGATCTACGTCGGCTCCGAGTCCCATCCGTACGCGGTCAAGCCGAGCGGAACCGTGGTGGCCGAGGCCATCGGCGCCGTTCCCGAGATCCACTGCGCCGACTTCGAATTCGCGTGCAAGGCGGGCACCGAGGGGATGTTCGTCGCGCTCTCGCTGGTCAAGGCGGAGCAGATGGACTACGCCCTCGGCATCGGCGCGGACACCTCCCAGGGCGCTCCCGGAGACGCGCTCGAATACTCCGCCTCCGCCGGCGCGGCCGCGTTCCTCTTCGGGCGCGAACGGCTCGTCGCCGTCTGCGAGGCGACCTATTCCTACATGACCGACACGCCCGACTTCTGGCGCCGCGAGTATCAGTTCTATCCGCGGCACGCGGGGCGTTTCACGGGCGAGCCCTCCTACTTCAAGCACGTCCTCGCCTGCGCCCGCAATCTGATGGCCCGGACGAACACCACGCCGGACGACTTCCGCTGGGCGGTCTTCCACCAGCCCAACGGCAAGTTCCCCATGCGGGCCGCCGAGGAGCTCGGGTTCGCCCGGGAGAAGGTGGAACAGGGCTGGCTCAGCCCCACCCTGGGCAACACCTACTCCGGCTCGTCTCCGATGGGGCTGACCGCCATCCTCGACGTGGCGCGGCCCGGTGATCGGATCTTCATGGTCAGCTATGGCTCCGGGGCCGGCAGCGACGGATTCATCTGGCGGGTGACCGACCGGATCGACGAGGTCCGGAACCTCGCGCCCCAGACGCGGGCGCAGCTCACCGACCGCCCGATCTACCTCGACTACGGGACCTACGCCAAGTTCCGCGGCAAGATCAAGAAGCTCGCCGAGTGAGCAAGGAGAGACACAAGATGCGCGACGTCGCCGTCATCGGAGTTGGACAGAACCGGTGGGGAGAGCTCTGGGAGAAGTCCCACCGGCAGATCTGGACGGAAGCCGCCCTGGAAGCGATCGACGACGCCGGAGTCGATCACGTCGACGCCCTGTACGTCGGCTGCATGAGCGGCGGGCTTTTCATGGGCCAGGAGCATCTCGGCGCGCTCCTGGCGGATCAGCTCGGTCTCGGGCCCATCCCGGGCACCCGGGTCGAATCGGCCTGCGCCTCCGGGGGGCTCTCGTTCCGCCAAGCCTATCTGGCGGTCGCCTCGGGCGAGCACGATCTGGTTCTCGCGACCGGCGTGGAGAAGATGACCGACGTGGACGGCGGAGCCGCCACCTACGCGCTCTCCACGGCGGCGGATCAGGAGTACGAGTGCTATCACGGGATCACCTTCCCCGGGCTGTACGCCATGATGGCGCGCGTGCACATGCACCGGTATGGCACGACCCGGAAGCAGCTCGCTGAGGTGGCGGTCAAGAACCACCGGAACGGCGCCCTGAATCCGCTGGCCCAGTACCGCTCGCCGGTGACGGCCGAGCAGGTCATGAGCTCGGTCCTGGTGGCGGATCCGCTTCGGATCCTCGACTGCTCCCCCGTCACCGACGGCGCCGCCGCGGTCGTGCTGGCCCCGTTGGAGCTGGCGCGAAAGACGGTGAAGGGTCCGCTGGTGCGGGTTGCCGCCTCGGCGCATGCCACCGACGCTCTCGCCCTGCACGATCGCGAGGATCTGGCCTGGCTGGGCTCGACGCAGAAAGCCGCCGAGCAGGCCTACCGGCAGGCCGGCGTCAGTCCGTCCGACCTCTCGTTCTGCGAGGTCCACGACTGCTTCACCATCGCCGAGATCATGGTGATCGAGGCTCTCGGTCTGACTGACAAAGGCCGCGGCGGCGCCGCGGCCGAATCGGGTTATACAGCGCTGGACGGCAGGATCCCGATCAACCCGAGCGGGGGCCTCAAGTCCAAGGGGCATCCGGTCGGCGCCACCGGCATCGCCCAGATCCGCGAGGCCGTTCAGCAGCTCCGCGGCGTCTGCGGCGACCGGCAGATCAAGGGAGCCCGGCTGGGCCTGACCCAGAACATGGGCGGCACCGGGGCCAGCACGGTCGTTCACATCCTCGAGCGGGTTTAGGAGGCGAAGATGATCGGTTCACCGCGCTATTGGAGAGAGATGCCGCAGCGCTACCGCTACGAGGCGGCGAAGTGCGACGGCTGCGGCAAGGTCTTCTTCCCTCCGCGCCTCGTGTGCAATCAGTGCCGCGGCCGGAAGTTCAGCAAGGCGATCCTGGCCCAGACCGGAACGGTGGAGACCTTCACCGTGATCCACGTGGCGCCCGCGGGTTTCGGCGACGAAACCCCCTACGCCGTCGGCCTCGTGAAACTCGATGACGGGGTCAAGATCATGGCCCAGATCGTCGACGTGGAACCGGACGGGCCCGCGATCGGCGAACGGGTCCGGCTCGAATTCCGCCGGGTCCAGGAGGACGGCCCCTCCGGCGTGATCTGCTACGGCTACAAGTTCGTTCCGATCGCCGGCTGATTACCGGTCATCGACGCGTGCTCTGGCGGATCCCGGTCGCCTGCGGGTCCAAGAGTCGGCGACGAGCCGGTAACGGCTCGACAGAAACGGTCAACGAAATCAGACAGCCGGCGGGGAGGATCGCCCCGCCGGCCGTTGATTGTCCGGGCAACGCGTTACTTCGGGTCGGATGAGCCCGGCGCTTCCTCGTCCTCGTCTTTGTCTGTGTCTGGATCCATGGGACCTTCTTCGAGATCGACGGCGCCCGGCCCTTCTGTTTCCTCCTCCTCTTCGTCCTCGTCGTCGTCTCCGTCCTCGAAATCATCCTCAAGATCGAGCGCGTCGAGTTCCTCGTCGTCGTCCCCGGCTTCTTCCTCGTCTCCGTCTTCGAGGTCGAACGCACCGAGCGCATCGTCCTCGTCGTCTTTGAAGTCGATCGAATCCGCCGCTCCCTCGTCGATTCCGGCACCCTCGGCGACCCCTCCGGCGGCGGGTTCCGCGCGGCGCCACGTGCCGCTCTTGCCGCCGGTCTTCTCCTCCAGGCGGACCGGGCCGATCACGATCGCTTTCTCGATCGCTTTCAGCATGTCATAGATGGTGAGGGCCGCCACCGCCGCCGCGGTCAGGGCCTCCATCTCGACTCCGGTGCGCGCCAGAGCCGTCGCTTCCGTCCGGATCTCGACCGACGGTCCTTCGAGGCGGAGATCCACCGAGACGTGATCCAGCGGCAACGTGTGGCAGAGCGGGATCAGGTCCGCCGTCTTCTTGGCCGCGCCGATGCCGGCCAGGCGGGCGGTTTCGAAGACGTTGCCCTTGGCGACGCGGTTCTCACGGATCGCGGCGGCGGCGGCTTCGCCGATGACGACGACCGCAGTGGCCGCGGCGTGCCGACGGGTTGGATCCTTGTCCCCCACGTCGACCATACGGGCGCGGCCTCGATCATCCAGATGCGAAAGCGCGGCGGTGTCCGGTGTCGGCGCCGATGGCTTCGCGCGTCCTTCACCCTGGTCGCCGTGGAAGTCGCGATCCGCGTCGCCGAGTCTGCGCGTGACCTCGCGGCGGACCGCAGCGCCGCGGTCCTCGCCTCCGCCTGGCTGTCCACCGCGCGGAAGCCGCCCGCGGGGACCCTTGGGCCGCGCGCCCGGAAAGTCCTGATCGCGAGGGCCGCGCGCCCGGAAGGCCCGCGGGCCTCGTTGGCTCGGATCGCGCGTGGAGCGCGAAAATCCCCCTTCCCTGCCGCCCGGTCCGCCTCCCGGCCCCACGGAGGTCCAATGGGCGCCTTCCCGGTCCGGCCGGCCGGGGCCATGCCATGTGCTCTCGCGGTCGGGTCGGCCGGCGCCTCTCCAAGTGCCCTCCCACTCCGGTCGGCCGGAATCGCGCCGCATGTCCTCTCGGTCCGGTCGGCCGACACCGCGCCGAGGACCCTCATGATCCGGTCGGCCGGGACCATGCCGTGCGCCTTCCCGGTCCGGTCGACCAGGGCCGCGCCGTGGGCCGCCACGTTCCGGTCGGCCGGGGCCATGCCGTGCGCCCTCCCGGTCCGGTCGGCCGGGACCGCGCCGTAGGCCCTCATGATCCGATCGGCCGGGACCGCGTCGTGGCCCTTCCCGGGCCGGTCGGGCGGCACCGCTCCTGGCGCCCCCCGGTCGGCCGGGACCGCGCCGCGCTCCCTCCCGGTCTGGCCGGCCGGGACTATGCCACCCTCCCTCCGCGTCCGATCGGCCGGGGCCGCGCCGCCCGCCTTCCGGTCGAACCGGGCCGTGCCACGGCCCCTCTCGATGCTCGCTTCCGAACTCTCCCGGCCGGCGCTCTCCGTCGGGCTCCGTCCCTCGCCGGTCGCCTCCGCGCGCATCCTCCCGGTGAATGCCTCGATGCGCTCCCGGTCCCCGGCGTTCCTTCCGCCCGGATCGATCATCATGTCCCTTGGGCTTGCGAGGGCCCATGGCCCGCCTCCTCTCCTATGCGATCCGGAAGAATCCGCCGCCGAACGCGGACGCCAGCGGATGAACCCGGCACTCGTCCCCTACCTCGACCCGCGGATTTTCCGCCGGCAGCACGACCAGGCAATGGGCGCGGCTCGCGGACACGAAATCCCCGGAGCCGTGCGACGGGACGGAGCGGGCTTCCAGGATCCCGTCCCGCGCCATCTCCAGCGCTCCGGGCACGAAGTGCGTCAATCCGGGCGCCCGAACGATGGTCTCCGCGGCGCGCGCTCGAAGCTCCATCGGACCCGGCTCCTGCCATCCCGCGGCCGCGTGGAGATATGGAATCACGAACTCCCATGCCGTGGCCAGGACGGAAACCGGATTGCCGGGCAGCCCGAACGCGACGCGACGCGAATGCGCCGGCCCGTTCGTCGCGAAAAGCAGCGGTTTGCCCGGGCGGAGAGCCACCCGATGGAATCGGATCCGGAAGCCTTCCCGGACCAGCGCCTCCGGCACGAGATCATAGTCCCCGGCGGACACGCCGCCGGTGAGGAGGAGCGCGTCCGCCCTCGCGGCAGCGCGGCGAACGGCCAGCCGCATCGGTCCGAGCGCGTCCCGGATCGAGGCTTTGAGGACGACCTCGGCGGCCGCGGTCCGCTCCAGCAGCGCAGCCAGAAGCGGGCCGTTGCTGTCCCGGATCCGCGAGGGGCTCGGCTGCCGCGAAGCGGGCACGGTTTCGTTTCCGGTCGTGAGAATCGCCACCCTGAGCTTGCGAAAGACAGGAACCATCGTCCGGCCCACCGCCGCCAGGACCGCGATCTGCGGAGCTTCGATCAGACCGCCGCGCGCGAGCACCACGGCCCCCCGGCGCGCGTCTTCGCCCCGTGCCGCCAGGCCCGGCCGCGACCCGCCGCTTTTTCCCCGGCCGGAGGTCTCGAACGGCCCGGACAGCCGGACCCGATCCTCGCCGGAGGCCTGCGCGCGCTCGATCATGACGACGCCGTCGGTTCCCGGCGGCGCGGGCGCGCCCGTCATGATGCGAAGCGCGGTGCCCGGCGCGAGCCGGCGCGGCCAGGCTTCTCCCGCCGCGATGGATCCCACGACACGGAACTCCGCGCCCTCGGTCCATTCGCCCCGAAGCCGGATGGCGAAGCCGTCGACCATGGCCCGATCAAAAGGCGGGAGATCTCGATCGGCGCGAACATCCAGGGCCAGCACGTGTCCCGCCGCCCGCGCGAGCGGAATCCGGGCCGGTCGCGGGCGCATTCCGAAATGCTCCAGCCTCCGGCGCGCCTCCGCGACGGAGATCGGCGAGGGCTCTTCCCGGACTCCCTGCCCTGCCACCGGCGTCTCAGCCCGCCTCGGCCTCGAGCGCCGCGCGAACGACATCCCAGGCGGTTCGGACGTGGCGTTCCTCGGTCCGCAGGTTGCCGATGGCCAGGCGAAGCGAGTACCGCCCTCGAAGCTTCGTGTGGGAGAGAAACACCTTCCCGTCGCGATTGACGCGGTCGAGGAGGCGTTCGTTCAGGGCGTCGAGCCGGTTGTCATCGGCGCCCGGATCCGCGCCTCGACCTTCCGGTTCGCCGGCGTCCGCACCCCGACCACGGAGCCCTTCGTTCGCTTTCGCGCCGCGCGAATCCGCCGACGTCCCGACGGCGCGAAAACACACGGTCGAGAAAGGCACCGGCGCCAGGCGCTCGAATCGGGAATCGCCTTCGACCCAGGACGTGAAGAGCTGCGCCAGCCGGATGTGTTCGGCGAGCCGGCTCCGGATGCCCTCCACGCCGAACGCGCGGATCACCCACCAGAGCTTGAGGGCCCGGAAACGCCGCCCGAGCTGCACCCCGTAGTCCATCAGGTTCGGAGTGGACTCCTCGGAGGTCAGATAGTCGGGAACGAGCTGAAACGCCCGGCGCATGACCTCAGGACGGCGGGTGTAGAGCGCGCTCGCGTCGATCGGCGTGAAAAGCCATTTGTGCGGATTCATGACCAGGGAGTCCGCCTCCTCGCAGCCGCGAAGACACCAGCGATGGGACGGCAGGATCGCGGCCGCGCCGGCATAGGCGGCATCGACGTGCAACCAGAGTCCTTCGCGGGCGCAGAGGACCGCAATTGCGGGAACGGGGTCGACGCTCGTGGTCGAGGTAGTCCCGACCGTCGCGGACACGGCGAAAGGAAGCCAGCCCGCCGCCCGATCCTCGGCCACCGCCGCGCACAGGGCCTCCGGGTCCATCCGGAACGCTTCGTCGGTCGGGATCTTGCGGACCCCGACCCGGCCCAGGCCGAGCGTGAGCGCCGCCTTTTCGACCGAGGAGTGCGCCTCGATCGACGTATAGAGCCGGAGACGCGGCGATCCGGGCGCCGCCAGTCCCTCCTTCGCGCACGCGTACGCCTGAAACCGCCTCTCGGGCCGCGGCCAGGGCGACCAGCGTGCTGACGCTGGCGGTGTCGGTCAGGATGCCGAACAGCCCCTCCGGCAATCCCAGCATTTGCCGCAGCCAGTCGAGCACGACCTGCTCCAGCTCAGTGGTCGAAGGGGATGTTCTCCAGAGCATGCCATTGGTGTTCAGAGCCGCCGCCACCAGCTCTCCCAGAATGCCCGGTCCGGAGGCCGTGATCCCGAAGTAGGCGAAGAAGCCCGGGTGGTTCCAGTGGGTGACTCCCGGCAGAATCCGGTCGTCAAGATCCGCCAGCATGCGCTCGAACGGCTCGCCCCGGTCCGGCGGATGCGCGGGAAGGCCCGCCTTCACCTCGCCGGGATGGACCCGGGCCAGAACCGGCCTCGTTTCCACTTGCTCCAGGTAGCGCGCCACCCATTCGATCGCGGCGCGCCCGTTCCGGCGGAACTCCTCCGGGCTCCAATCGCCGCCCGGGTCCTTGCTGGGGGTTGCAGGATCGATCCGGTTTGCGGCCGGATCGATCGGGGGCTTGTCCGAACGCACCGGCGCCTCCTTTCGGGGAGAGGATAGCCGGAGGCGGGCCTTGCCCGCATTATTCATCCTTGCCCGTCGCGAGGCGCCGGAGATGCCCGCCGGTGGGGGCAACGGCAGCAAACACAGACCCGGCCGCCGAAGCGGCCGGGTCCGATTCCACGCCTGCGGCTGGATCCGAGCGGCTTGAGCACAGGGCCCGTTCCGCGCAAGCCCGTTGGCTCGGCACGCCGGGCAGCGCCTGCCGCCGGCTCCAGCCGGCCGCTTGTCAGGCCGCCTAGCTGGTCTTGACCGCCGTCTTCTGAGCCTCGCTCGCCTTCACCTTCGTGGAAATGCGCTTGACCGAGGTCCTGTCGGACGTGAACAGCCCCGCGCAGCACGCCTGGGGGTTGTCGCCGCGAATCGAGAGCACGACGCTGTTGTCGGCGACGGTCATGGTGCAGGTCTGCCCAAGGCACGTCCCCGTCGCGCTGCGGCCGCTGCACTGGCTGATGTGATTCGTCAGAGCGGTCTGGATCGCGCCCAGGTTCTTGCCCCAGAAAACGAGATCGATTCCGCCGGCAACGTCCACCTTCTTCATCTGCGTGCCACGGGGAAGGACGGAGGCCATCGTCTTCATCTTCTTGCCGGAGCAGCAGCCGCCCGCCATGGCGCCCTTGGCGCCGGTGCAGGCGCCGTCGCTGGTCATGGTCATCTCGGCCGCCGCAGCAC
The DNA here is from genome assembly GCA_963833505.1 of Candidatus Eiseniibacteriota bacterium. Lineage (GTDB taxonomy): Bacteria > Eisenbacteria > RBG-16-71-46 > CAIMUX01 > CAIMUX01 > CAWHYG01. The sequence continues at coordinate 1,386,740 of CAWHYG010000007.1, forward strand.
CCGCCGCCTCCGGAGGAGGCCGCGCTCATCTCGGCCCCGGAACAGGCGGTGTTCATCGCCTTGGCGCCGCCGTGATCGCAGGCCACGCTCACGCCGGCTGCGGCCGCCAGCGCCGCGACGACGAAGAAGGCCGCGGCGACTCCGCTCGACCCGATCCCCTTCCTGCCAAACATCATGGTGTTGTCCTTTCTTCCGCCGAATAGACCCCGGCGGCTCCGCCACCGGAGAGTTGGTTTCACCTTGATTCAGGGCTCGGCGTTCAGGAAGCGCCGAACAGTCCGGATCATAGCAGACCCGGCTCCGAGCCACAGGGAAAGGCGCCGGCGGATCAATCCGCTCGTCGGCGGGATCGCTTCCGCGGCGGCATCGCCGGTCCCCGCGGCCCGAGGAAACGTCGCAGCGGACACGCGTCGCAGTGCGGGGTGGGGCCGCAGTAGTGGTGTCCGACCCAGACAAACTGGGCGTGAAAGTCGTTGTAGAGAGCGAGGTCCTCCGGAATCCCCTCGACCAGCAACCGCTGGCACTCCGCATACCCGGCCCGGTGCGGAAGAAGCCCGTGGCGGGTGAGAACGCGCATCGTATAAGCGTCCACGACGAAGGCCGGGCGGCGGAACGCATAGAGGATGATGCTGTCCGCGGTCTCGGGCCCGATCCCCCAGACTTCCAGGAGGTCCCGGCGAAGGCGATCGACCGGCGCCCGTCCCATCGCGGAAAGGGATCCCCGGTAGGATCCGTCGAGAAGAGCGAGAAAGGCCCGGATCTTCCTGGCTTTCTGGCGGAAATAGCCGGAGGGGCGGATGATGCCGGCCAGTTCCTCTTCCGGAAGGCTCCGCAACCGATCGAGCCGGAGAAGCCCGCGGGCCTTGAGCGCCGCCAGGGCCTTCTCCACGTTCTTCCAGGCGGTGTTCTGGGTGAGGATCGCTCCCAGGATGATCTCGAGGCGGGTTCGGCCCGGCCACCAGCCGCGATGGCCCGCGGCCTCGAGCAGAGCCTGATAGTAGTCGAGGAGCGGCGCGGACCGATCCGGCGGGCGATGTCCGGACATCAAATCGGGGGCACGGGGACCTGAACCTGATAGCGGACCCGCGCCTCCGGCTTGCCCGCCGGCGACACGCGGATCGGCACGCGGAGTCTCAGGCTCTGGTAGTAGCAGAGCCGGTCTTCCGGGGCCTCGCAGTAGTACAGGACGAGCACGATCTGGAGCGCCCCGGCGCCGGTGCGAAGCTGGAGCGGAATCGTGACCGGAAAGGACGGATCCCCGGTCCGAAGCTGGAAGGTCCCGCCCGGGACCTCGACGATCTCGCCGTCGCCGTTCGCGGTGATCTCGAACGGAGCGGCGCGGTTCATGCGATGTCCCGGCGGCAGGCGCAGGTCGAAGTGGAGGTAGGTGGAACCCTCTCCGAGAGACACCTCCGGCAGCCGGAGATCCTCCTCTTCCGTGTAAGGTTCGGAAGACTCCAACGCGCCGAGGGACGACTCGACGAACGACGGCAGAGTCAGCCCCCAGTCCGTGACCACGCCGTCGCCGGCCCGGAGGCGCAACACCCGGTGGTTGTTCGTGTCGGCGACGTACAGATAGTCTCCTCCGGCCGAGATGTCCGCCGCTTCCCAGAGGTTCGGCGCGGTTTCCGCCTTCTCGGATACCGGCATCAGCCTCCGGTAATCCCCCGAACGAAGGTCCAGGGAACAGACGGCCGAATCGCACGCCCCGACGACGTAGAGGAACCCCTGCCGCCAGACGATGCCGAGCGGACTCCGGAACAAGGGCTCGATGAGGACGGCCCCAGCGCCCTCTGGATGCACGGCGCCGCCGAGTGTCTCCACCTCCCCGTCCGAGCCAAGCCCGGCCGCGCGAACGGAGGACGTGGATCGATCCGTGAAATAGAGACGCCGGCCGTCGGTGGCGATGCCCCGGGGTTCGATCAGGGTGGCCTGGAGGTGCGGCCCGTCGGCCGCGCCGGCCGAGCCCGTGCCGGCATGGAGGGAAACCTCGTCGGTCTCGAGGTCGCATCGCCAGATCTGGTGGCTGCCCGCCACGGTGAAGTAGAGGGTCTCGCCCGCCAGGGCCAGCCCCCAGGGAAAGTCCAAAGCGGTCAGCCGGCCCGGCCGGCGCGCGCCGGTCGTGGTCTTGCGAGTGGATCGCTCGCCGGTGCCCGCGACCGTCCGGACGAATTCATGCCGGAGATCGACTTCCCGCAGGACGTGATTGCCCGCGTCCGCCGCGTAGAGGCGGTCGCCCTCCAGCGCCAGGCCGCGTGGATTCCGGAAGCGAACCCGGTCGAGGCGACCGTCCACCAGCCCGGCCTGGCCCATGCCGATCACGCGGCGGGCTACTCCCGTTTCGAGGTCCGCTTCGATGATCCGGTGATGACCCGAATCCGCCACGAAGAGCCGTCCCCCTTCGGCGTCGGCCAGCACCGCGCCGGGAAAGAGCAGCCCCGAGGCGGCCCGGCCGGAAGCCCGGTCCGCGTCCACCCGGATGCCGGCCACCGGCAGGCGGCTGAGCGTGCCCTCGTACTCGGCCTCCGCGATCAGCTCGGCCACCTTGCGGTCCACCGCCTCGAACGCGTCGGTCCAGACGGATCGGGCGCGCACCCGCGACCGCGGGTCGATGATGATGAAGACCGGCGCTCCTCGGACTCCAAAGAGCTTGCTGACGCGGGATTCGTGATCGATCACCACCGGGTGCTCGATCTCGAGCCGGGCGATGGCCCGGCGTACGGCGTCGGTCTCGGGAGGACGCTCCCCGCCCGCCTGATGAACCCCGATGACGATCAGCTCGCGGGGATGTTTGCGGGCCAGGGCTCGGAGCTGGGGCGCCACAAACTGGGATTCCACGCTGGCGTAGGACCAGAAATCCAGGAGAATCACCTTTCCGCGGAGTGCTTCCTGACCGAGAGGGCCCTGACAGTTCAGCCACGTAAGCTGCTCCGGCAGTTCCGGAGCGCGGGCTTCTGGAGCCGAAATGTCCCGTGGCATGTCGAGGTTCACTCCTTGGACGTGACCATGGCGCAGCCGACTGCCCAGGCACCATAGCAGAGGCGACGCGGCGCGGGCAACCCGGGCGGGGCCGAAGCCGAGGGCCAGCCCGCATTGTTCATGACCGCCCGTCGCGAGGCACCGGAGATGCCCGGAAGGCACGGGCGCGCGCCCCCCGCAGATGCAGGCATGCTCCCTGCAGTACGTCGAGGGGTGAGGGCGAGCGCAACGCAGTCATGGCGGGCAGATCCGCTGCCGCGGCAGGGGGCTCATGAGTCATGCGGGCCAGCACCCAGCTTTTTCTTGACGCGCCCCGGTAGATCACGTATCCCGCTTGCGGGAATTCATATCTGAAGATCTCGCCCGCGCGCTGCGCGGTCCGCCTGCACGGCGGAGCGCGCGAACGCGCGGGCCGGGGGGTGGGCATCGAAGCCGGCGGCGACGCCGGCGGACCGGATCGGAAACGCTGACCGATGCGGCGCTCCCCCGCGGTGCGGCCGGGCGACACCGGCCGAAAGGGCACGGGGGATCCCGAGCACCATCGTTCCGCGCGGCGGATTCGACCGCGGGGGCGATCATCGGGAAACCCTCTGGATGGAGGGTTCATGAAGCAGAAGCATCAAGTGGCGGCGGCCTTCGCCGCGTTCGCGTTGGTCCTTGTCCCGCTACTCACCACCCTGGCGGCGCCGGCTCGGGCCGATGATCAGCCGCCGGTCAACGGCAAGAACTCCAAGATCCAGATCAGCGGCACCGGGTGGGCGGTGTTCCGCTACAAGCTGGACGATGAGCCGACCAGGGAGGCGCCCGCCAACACGTTCACCGGCGACGTCCTTCCCAAGGACGCCAGCTCCTTCGACATCGACCGCGTCTACCTGACCGCCGACTACATGTTCAACGACCGCTACACCTGGGAGACGGTGCTCGAGGCCGACAACTTCGGCGGCGGAGCGAACGGCGGCGTGACCATCTCCCCCTTCATGAAGAAGGCCTACCTGAGGGTCAAGAAGCCGTTCGGTCTGGCCAATTCCAGCCTCAAGTTCGGCGAGTTCTCCCATTGCATGATCAGCTTCATCGAGGACATCTGGGGCTTCCGGAGCGTCTCCAAGGTGCCCATCGACCGGTATTTCGGCGTCACCGCGCCCCACAGCAACTACGCCAACACCCTCTCCAGCACCTACGTCGGCATCGGGATGGACGGCAAGGTCTTGCACAACGGCATCGAGTACGACTTCGACGTGGTCAATGAGAAGCCGTACAACAAGGTGTCCGCCGACCCGCTGCCGCGCAGCAAGTACAAGACCGCCATGCTGCGCCTGACCCTGGTTCCGTGCGCGTCCAGCCCCACCCTGGCCGGACTCAAGTTCACGGGTTACGGCCAGTTCAACGGCAAGAACCCAGATCCCAACTCCCCGGTCTGGGGCACGAAGTACTATCACGATCTCTGGTACGGAGGGATGGGCTCCTATCAGTACAAGACGTTTTCGGGAGCCTTCCTCTGGGCGCAGTACGTCAACCTGAGCGACGACAACTACAAGAGCGGATCCAGCTACGTCTACGTCCGCAACCTCATGATCTCGCGGACCCTCAGCGCGTTCGCCTCGATCAACCTGACGGCGAACGACCGGGTCTTCGGCCGCTTCGACTGGTACGATCCCAGCATCCACACTTTCACGCTGCACAATGACCCGAGCAAGACCACCTACGGCATCGGCGACGGCGTCTCCGCCTACTCGGCCGGGGTGGCGCATACCTACGTGAAGGGAGTCCGGAGCATCGTCGACGTCGAGTACGACAAGTTCCAGATCGTGACCGGCCACGCGAGTGTCAAGCCCGACGTGACCCTGGCGGCGCGCATGGAGCTGAGCCTCTAGGCCATCCGCCTGCCTGTCCCCAGCCGGGAGCCCCGTACACCAGCGAGGGCTCCCGGCGTTTGTTTGGGCGGTCCCGACGATCCGCCCTCGGAGACTTTGGAGCGCGGGTCTCCGGGGCGCCGATCGGCGCCGGTGATCCGTGCCGCACCGATGCCCGTCGGTTTGAGCGCTTTGCGACGGGCTGCGACGGTCTGCGACGGTGTGAGGCGGTCCACGCCCTTGCGCACCGAAGCCAGAGCGGACCATTGAGGAGGCGCGAATGGAGTGCGGCGGAGCGCACGCCAGTGCGTGGAGCCGCACGGAGTAGCGACGACGATCGGTCCGCGGAGGCTTTGGCGCGCAAGGGCTCCGAGGCGCCGATCGGCGCCGGTGATCCGTGCCGCACCGATGCCCGTCGGTTTGAGCGCTTTGCGACGGGCTGCGACGGTCTGCGACGGTGTGAGGCGGTCCACGCCCTTGCGCACCGAAGCCGGAGCGGACCATTGAGGAGGCGCGAATGGAGTGCGGCGGAGCGCACGCCAGTGCGTGGAGCCGCACGGAGTAGCGACGACGATCGGTCCGCGGAGGCTTTGGCGCGCGAGGGCGCCGAGGCGCCGATCGGCGCCGGTGATCCGTGCCGCACCGATGCCCGTCGGTTTGAGCGCTTTGCGACGGGCTGCGACGGGCTGCGACGGGCTGCGACGGGCTGCGACGGTCTGCGACGGTGTGAGGCGGTCCACGCCCTTGCGCACCGAAGCCAGAGCGGACCATTGAGGAGGCGCGAATGGAGTGCGGCGGAGCGCACGCCAGTGCGTGGAGCCGCACGGAGTAGCGACGACGATCGGTCCGCGGAGGCTTTGGCGCGCAAGGGCTCCGAGGCGCCGATCGGCGCCGGTGATCCGTGCCGCACCGATGCCCGTCGGTTTGAGCGCTTTGCGACGGGCTGCGACGGTCTGCGACGGTGTGAGGCGGTCCACGCCCTTGCGCACCGAAGCCGGAGCGGACCATTGAGGAGGCGCGAATGGAGTGCGGCGGAGCGCACGCCAGTGCGTGGAGCCGCACGGAGTAGCGACGACGATCGGTCCGCGGAGGCTTTGGCGCGCAAGGGCTCCGAGGCGCCTATCTGCGATCTGCGCCCCCGACGAGCCTCAAGGTCCCCCGGTCGATCTGCCGATAACCAGAGAGGATTCCGGCGCCCGGCCGAATTCCGCCGAAATGGGCGCGCGAGGGTAGAAATGGCTGTCGGTTCGTTCCAGAAGCAAACGCGAGGGTCCGCCTTCGGGCGCAGCTTCGCCCTGCCCGCGCTGATCGCGCTCGTCGCCGGCGCGCTGCTTCTCGCCGGCGTCGGCATCTGGACCCACCAGGCTCTCCAGTGCGCGCAGCGATACTTCGAAGCCAGCCGAAGGGTCCGGGACCTCGATGTCCGGATCCGCGAGGCCGCCGTGGTCGGCAGCCGCCTCCGTTCGACCGACGCGGACGCCGAAGGCGACATCGCGCGTCTGGGGCATCCGGAGGAAGCGCTCGACCAGGTCGCCCGGATCCGGGAGCTGGTCCGGGACAACCCGGAGGCGCAGCGGCGGCTGGACGCAGCGGGACGCTTCACCGCCCTCGCCGTCACCCAGGCTCGGGCGGTTCTTCTTCTGGACATGGAATCGAAGCTGGCTCCGGCGGCGCCGGGGACCGCTCGGGCCCGCGATCTCGAACAGGGGGCGGCCGAGGCGCATCGCAAGCTCGAGGCGGCGCTCCAGGATGGAGGCCACGGTCTCGACGCGCTCGAAGCGGCCATCGAGGGGGAGGCGACATCCCGGCTGGCGGCCGGCCGCTGGGCCGAGGTCCTGCTGATCGCGACCGCGGCGCTGGTGCTCCTCCTGGCCTGGCGGCTCGAGCGATCTTGGAGGTTGCGGAAGAAGCATCTCGAGGGCGCGCGCCTGGTGGAAGACATGCTCGAGGCGTACAGCCGGCGCCTGGAATCAATGAACGCGGAGCTCGAACAGGTCAACCTCTTGAAGACCCAGTTCCTCGCCAACACCTCGCACGAGCTGCTGACTCCGCTGAACGGCATCATGGGCTCGCTCGAGCTGCTCCGGGAAGGCGCCTGCGCCGGTCCCGAGGAGGAGCGCGAGTTTCTCAACCAGGCCTATCTCTCGGCCGAGCGCCTGCTCTCGCTGATCCATGACCTCCTGGATCTCTGCAACCTGGAAGAGGGCAATCTGGCCCTTCGCTGCCGGACCGTGGAGTTCGGTCCCATCCTCGAACGCTCCCTGGCCGCCAACCGCGGAGCCATGGAGAAACTGGGATTGACCCTGCTCACCCTGCCTCCAGCCGAGGGATGGCCGAGAATCCAGGCCGATTCTGAACGCTTGCAGCAGGTCATCCACCATCTGGTCTCGAACGCGGTGAAGTTCACCGCCGAGGGATCGATCCGGATCTCCGGCCGGACCGAGCTCGCCAAAGGCCCGCGTCTCAGACTCGAGGTCGCCGACACCGGCATCGGAATCGAGCCGGACAAGCTGTCCAAGGTGTTCGACCTCTTCAGCCAGGCGGACGGATCCTCGACGCGGCGCTTCGGCGGCACCGGTCTGGGTCTCACCCTGAGCCGGCATCTCGTCCGCGGCATGGGCGGAGAGATCGGAATCGAGAGCGAAGGGGCCGGCCGCGGCACGCGAGCCTGGTTCACGATCCCGCTGGCCCGTCCCCAGGAAGGGGCGTGGCCCGACCGCGATCAGGATCTGAAAGCCGCGTGAACCCGCCCGCCCGCGCGCGGGACGGCGGGTGCTATGCTTTCTTCAATGGGGTCGGAAGGGAGCAGAGCAGTGGCCCGTAGGATTCGGACGCATCCCGGTGCGAAATCGCGATGCTTCCGCGGGACTCCAACCGTATCGGCGCTACGGATCTCTCGCGGCGCCTTTTCCGGATCGGAGCTGGGAATCCACCGCGGCGCGTCTCCCCGCGCGACATCACGGTTGCTCCGCGGCATCCTTCTCTTCGGCGTCGCCCTCGGGGTCGGCCTCGGATCGACTCGTTCCGCGCGGGCCGACACTTCCCATCCACCGTCTCCCGTAGGCCCCATCCGTCCCTGGGCGGGACCATTTCTGGCGCCGCCGCACCAGGGCCTCTCCGACGCGCCTCCGGACACGGCGAAGCGGGAGTGGGCGCCCGGCCCTCTCGAGTGGACGCCGGGTGAAAGCCGCCGATTCGCCTGCGCTCCGCACCACACGTGGATCCTGACCGTCGAGGAGGCCACAACGGGGACGGCCGTCACCGAGCGGACGCGGACGCCGATCCGCCAGACTCGAATCCGGATCGCCCTCGACACCGGGGGCCGGCCGCGCGACCTCGCTTTCCTGCAGCACGTCGGCGACACGGAAGTCCAGTTGCTCGCGCCGGGGGATCCCCGGTTGAACGCCGTCATCAATCCGGTGGATTCGCGGGACTATCCCTGGCCGAACATGGCCCGGCTGAGCTTCCGCGATCTCCCCTTCCCGCTCGACCTGGACCAGAACGGCCGGCCGGAGCTGGCCATCAACCGCTGGGCTTCGATCAGCGACCCGGCAGCGTTCGGAATCCTGCTGCTCGAGGCGGATGCGGCGGGATCTCCCCACCTCCTCGCGCTGTCGGATCTCGCCAAGACCATCCGCTTCACGGACGCCGACATCGTGGACATCGAGATGCCGGCGGGAGCGTTTGATCCGATCCTGCACGTCGTCTATCAGCCTCTCTACCGCTGCCGGTTCCTCGCGCAGATCGGGATCCGGGGGGAGCCGAACTGCGAGACGTGCTGCATGTTCCCGATCCTTCTCCGCCGGGCGGAGAGCGGGTACGTGCCCACCTATGACCGGTTGACCCAGCAGGCCCTGCTGGACCGCTGCACCGGCGAGATCGGGGCCATCCGCGATGCCGACCCGTCGCTGCCTCCGACGACCGGCGACGAGGTCGCGATCGCCAACGTCGCCGCCTTCTTCTACCTGACCGGCACCGGACGGAATACGCGTTCGGAGATGATCCGGATGCTGGGCGATCGATCGAGGAACGCGCGGGTCCTGATCCTGCTCGACCGGATCGAGAAGTACTTCCTTCCCGCGGTCACCCCGTCCTGATCCCCGGACGTTGCGGATCCGCCCGGATGGATTCCGTCGCCCGCGGCGCGACGGCCCTTCGGAACCCGCGCCCGGGATCCCCATCAGGATCCCTGAGCATTGTCCGGAAGGTCCGCGGAGCATATGATGAGGGGCTGGAGCTTTTCCGTCGATGATCCTGCTGCATGCGATCTGGTCCCTCGCGGCCGGAGAGGATGGTGGCCCCACCTTCTTCCTCTGGGGCGAAGACCTGGACCGGACTTCCGACCGGCCGGTCCCTGGTGTACGGACCGAGTGTCAACCCCTGCCCTTCCTGGCCTCTCCCCGAGAGGTCCGATCCCACCTGCGCAAGGTCGCGGACGGGATCCTCTATGAATGCGCGGAGCCGGCCGACGTGGATCTCCTGTGGCCGAGCCGCCACGGAGTCCCCCTGCCGTCCCGATTTCCGAGACGCCGGGTTCTGGCGCATCCCCATTTCCAGCCCTGGAAGGTGCGCGGCCTCTCGGTCCCGCCCGCGGACGCGCTCTGCTTTCTCACGGGGCTGCCGCGGGAGGCGCCCGCGCCCGTGCTCTACGGAGGATCGCTGCGGTTCTGGGTCGAGGCGGGCTCGTTCTGCCTCGGGCTGATCGCCCGCCAGCGGTTTCTTCCCACCGTCTTCACCGACGGAAGCAACGGCAGCCGGCGGCACGTGGCGGAGTGGCGGCCGGTCCTGACCGACGAAATGGATCGATCGGCCGCGGAGCTGCTCGTCCGGGCGATGCCCGGCGTCTGTCGGTCGGAGGTGCCATCGGCGGCCGCCCGGCGCCGCGGGCGCGCCGCCCTCCTGATCGGCCGGGTTCTCGGCCGGGCCATCAGCCAGGCCGACCCGGAGCTTTTGCTCCGTGATTTTCTCGAATCGGTGCTGGATGCGACGCTGCGAAGGCTCCTGGCCGAAGAGGGCTTTCCCGAAACGGCGAGGCGCGGCGGGCCGACCCGCATCTTCGGGGGCCCGCTGGGCGCCTGGCTGCGCGCCCTCGGCTGGATCGACGGCGAGGTCGGCGGCGAGCCACAACTGCTCGACGAGTTCGCCCGCGACGTGCGCCAGTGGAACGACGCGCTTTCCGAGCCGGCGCCCGGCGCCTATCGAACTGCCTTCCGTCTGCTCCCTCCGAGCGAAGAGGGGGAACCGGAGTCGTGGACGCTGGAGTTCCACCTGCAGGATCGAACGGATCCGGACCTCCTGATTCCGGCCGCTCGCGTCTGGGAAACGCCGGGAACCGAGCTCGCCTGGGGAGGCCGGGTCTTCGAACGCCCGCAGGATCAGCTTCTGGAAGATCTCGGGCGCGCTTCCAGGGTATTCCCTCCGCTGGAACGGGCTCTCGAGACCGCTCTGCCGGCCAGGACCTCCCTGAACCTCGAAGAGGCCTACAGCTTCCTGAGCCAGGCCGCGCCGCTGCTGCGAGAGAGCGGGTTCGGCATCCTGCTTCCGTCCTGGTGGGAAGAGGAGACCGCGCGGCCTCGGCTGCGCCTGCGCCTCAGCCCGGACGGATCCGGCCGCGAGGTTGAAGAAGACTTCGACGCCGGCAGCGGCCGCAGCGCAGGCGGCGGCTCGGATGCAGAACCGGGTGGCGCCGGCGGAACGCAGGCGGAGTCCATGACCGCGGGCGCGTGGGAGCACTCGATCGAGTCCGTCGCGGTGCAACCGATCGCCGATCCGGAGGGCCCCGACAGCGCATGGCCGATCCCGACGGCCCTCGGCGCCACCGCGTTGATCCAGTACGAGTGGCAGGTGGCGCTGGGCAGCGAGATCCTGACCGCCGATGAGTTCCGGCGCCTCACCGCCCTCAAGCAGCCTCTGGTCCGCGTGCGCGGCCGCTGGTTCGAATTCCATCCGGAGAAGACCGCCTCGATCGAGGAGATCCTCTCCGTTCGCGCGGAACGCCGCACCCTCACGCTGGCGGAGGCGGTTCGCTGGGGGACCGGTGGGCTCGATCCCCGGTTCGATCTTCCGCCTCCGGAAGTGCACGCGGATGGATGGGTGGGCCGGCTGATGGAAAGCGTCCGGGGAACGGACGCGCCGGCTCCCATTCGCATGGGCGAGGGATTCGTCGGCGTGCTCCGGCCTTATCAGGAGCGGGGCGTGGGCTGGCTCGAGTTCATGCGCCAGTGCGGGCTCGGCGCGTGTCTGGCCGACGACATGGGCCTGGGGAAGACCGTCCAGCTCATCGCGCTCCTTCTGCATGAACGCTCGCTGGGCCGACCCGAGCGCGGGCCTATCCGGCCGACGCTCGTGCTCTGCCCGATGTCGGTGGTGGGAAACTGGCAACGCGAGATCGAGCGCTTCGCGCCCTCCCTCCGCGTTCTCGTGCACCACGGTCTGCGGCGCCTGCGGGATCACGCCTTTCTGCCCGAAGTGTCGGCCAACGACGTGGTCATCACCACGTACGCGCTGGCGCATCGCGACCGCGCGCTGCTTCGCCGAGTGGAGTGGGAACGGCTGGTCCTGGACGAAGCGCAGAACATCAAGAACCCGTCCACCCTGCAAGCCCGGGCCGTGCGCTCCTTCCGGGCCCTGACCCGAGTGGCGCTGACCGGCACGCCGCTCGAGAATCGGCTCGCGGAGCTGTGGTCGATCCTCGACACCCTCAATCCCGGATATCTGGGCACGCGCGCCGAGTTCCGCCGGACCTTCGGCGTTCCGATCGAGCGTTATCGCGATCCGCGGCGCCGGACGACCCTGCGCCGCCTGGTCCAGCCGTTCCTGCTCCGGCGGCTCAAGGTCGATCCGGACGTCATCCGCGACCTTCCGGAGAAGCTCGAGATGCGGGTCTTCTGCAACCTCACCCGGGAACAGGCGACGATCTACCAGGCCGTGGTGAGCGACATGCTCGGAGCGATCGAGGGAAGCAGCGGAATCGCCCGGCGCGGGCTCATCCTGGCGGCGCTGACCCGGCTCAAGCAGGTGTGCAACCACCCGGCCCATTACCTCCAGGACGGCAGCGCGGTCGAAGGGCGCTCCGGAAAGGTGGCGCGCCTCTTCGAGATGCTGGAAGAGATCCTCGCGGTGGGCGACCGGGCGCTCGTCTTCACGCAATTCACCGAAATGGGATGGATGCTGCAGAGCCATCTGGCCGACCGGCTGCGCACCGAGGTGCTCTTCCTGCACGGCGGAACTCCCAAGGGCGCCCGTGACCGCATGGTCGACCGGTTCCAGGACAAGAACGGCCCGCCGATCTTCATCCTGTCCCTGCGCGCCGGAGGCACCGGGCTCAATCTCACGGCCGCTACGCACGTCTTCCACTTCGACCGCTGGTGGAACCCGGCGGTGGAAGACCAGGCGACGGATCGGGCCTTCCGCATCGGCCAGACGAGAAACGTGCAGGTGCACAAGCTGGTCTGCGTGGGCACGCTCGAGGAGAAGATCGACGCCATGATCATGGAAAAGCGGGAGCTGGCCTCCTCGATCGTGGGCGCCGGCGAACAATGGCTGACCGAGCTGGATACGGCGCAGCTCCGCGAGGTGCTCAGCCTCTCGCGCGACGCGGTGTCCGAGGGCTAGGAATGGCGATCCACGACCGGTCCGGATCGAACGACCACTCCGGAGAAGGGCTCCGCGCCCGCAGCCGGCGGGGCCGTATCGGGCGGACCTGGTGGTCGGAGCGCTGGATCCGCGTCCTCGAGACGATCGGCCTGGGGGACCGCCTCCATCGCGGGCGCACGCTGGCGCGGGCCGGAAGCGTCCTCTCCCTTTCGATCGAGAGCGGAGAAGCGAACGCCGAAGTCATGGGCAACCGACAGGAGATCTTCCAGGTCAAGATCGGCATGGAACCGATCCCATCCGAGGCCTGGACGACGCTGGAAGGAATCCTCGCGAGGCGGGCCCTGTTCGCGGCCCGGCTGCTCAGCGGCGACATCCCGGTCCAGATCGAGGTGGCCTTCGCGGAGGCCGGGCTCTCGTTGTTCCCCGCCAGGCCGGGAGAGCTGGAGGCCGACTGCACCTGTCCCGACCCCGCGCGGCCCTGCCCCCACGCCGCCGCCGTCTTCTATCTGATTGCCGAACGCTTCGACGAGGATCCCTTCGAGCTGTTCCGCTTTCGCGGGCGCGGTCGCGCCGAGCTGATCGCCGGGATCACCGGGTCGGATGAATCCGGCGCCGCGAAGGCCCGCTCGGATGCATCCGGCGCCGCCCCGGCCTTTCCGGACGGTGACGCGAACGCCATTTCGGATGGATCCGGCGCTGCCCGGGCCGTCTTGGACGAATCCGGTGCCGCAAAGGCCCCCTCGGATCAATCCGGCGACGCCCCGGCCCTTTCGGACGGAATCAGCGCTTCGCAAGCCTTCTCCGATGGATCTGACGTCGACCAGTCACTCTCGGACGAAACCGGCGCCACCCGGGCCCTCTCCGATGGCTCCGGCGACGCCCCGGCCTTCCGGAACGGATCAGGCGCCGCCCGGCCCGTTTCGGACGGAGCCGGCGTCGAAGCGGCCACGCCGGCCGAATCCGCATTCGAGGTCCTGGAGGGGTTCTGGGAGCTGAGAGGCGAGCTGGAGTCGCTCGAGCCGCGGATTCATCCCCCGCCGATTCCCCAGGCGGTCCTGCGGCGTCTCGGACCTCCCCCGGGCGCCGGACACGACTCTCCCGCGGAAGCGGCCCTCTTTCGCGCCTACCAGATCGCCAGCGCCTGGGCCCTCAAGACGGCCATGAAGCCGGAATAGCCGGCCCAACGGAAGGAGCACGCCATGTCTGAGACGGATCGAAGCCTGCCGGTATCCGAGCACTTTGTTCTCCAGAATCTTGCCCCCGGCGTCTGGGCCGCCGTCGCGCGCCCCTCGGGCGCGGCCGTCAGCAATTCCGGAATCGTCGACCTGGGAGACCGGACCCTGATCTTCGATACCTTCCTGTCGGTCGCGGCCGCGGCGGATCTCCTCGCCGCGGCGCGCAGTCTGACCGGACGGGACCCCGCGTTCGCCCTCCTCAGCCACTCCCATCCCGATCACTGGATCGGAAGCGCGGCACTGGCTCCGGAAACGGTGATCATCTCCACCGCCGGCGCCCGGGCCGAGATGCCCGCCGCGTCCGCCCGATTCCGGGAGATGCGCGGAGAGGTGGCACCCGCTGGTCCGCCCGCGTCCGCTTTGCGGATGCCCGATCTGGCCATCGAGGGCGATCTGACGTTTCACGGCTCCGAGCGCACGGCGGAGTTCCGGAGCCGGGGCAAGGGACACACCGCCTGCGACGCCATCCTCGTTCTTCCCGCCGAGAAGATCGTCTTCCTGGGAGACCTGGGCTTCTTCAGGATCCAGCCTTATGCGGGCATCGGCTACCCCCGCGACTGGCGCGAACGCCTGACGGAGCTCGAAGCGTCGGAGCACCGCGTCTTTGTCCCGGGCCACGGGCCGGTCGGCACGAAGGAGGATCTGGCGCTGACCCGCGAGTATCTCGCGGCGCTCGGCGAGCTGATCGAGCGAGGCCTGGCCGAGGGCAGGACTGCCGATGACATGCTCCGCCTGCCGGTTCCGCCCGCGCTCGAAGCCTGGCGGCAGAAGGACCGCGACCGGTTCGAACGCAACCTGCGCGGGTTGATCGAGCGTTCCGCGGCCTGGGCCTGACACGGCTCCAGTGTCCCGACTCGGCTCAGGTGCGCTGACCCGGGCTCAAACGGTCCTGACGGTTGTCCTGACTGGGCTCGCCGGGCCTGAATCGGTTCAAAACTCTGCAGCCTGGGCCTGACGCGGCTCTACTTCGACAGCAGCAACTTGCCCTGGCCGAGCGGCCCGGCCGCGTCCAGCCGGTACAGATACACGCCCGCCGGAGCCGGACGGCCGGCGTCGTCGCGCCCGTCCCAGACCACCTGATGCTCGCCGGGCGCCAGGATTCCGGCCGCCAACGACCGCACCCGGCGCCCGCTCGGATCGTAGACGGCGAGGCTGGCCGGGCCGAGGTCCGGCCAGCGGAACGAGAGGATCGTCTGTCGGCTGAATGGATTCGGACGGCAGGAGAGTTGGATCGCTTGCGTCTCCGGCGCCGTCCTCTCCGGCACGCCCGTCGTCGCCAGCAGCATGGCGGCGAAGGCATCGATGAACCCCCATCCATAGGAGTTGTCATCGCCCGCCGGGCCTTCGTCTCGAGCCGTATTCATGAGAATCGCCTTGATCGTGTCGACCTCGAGATCGGGATAGGCGGAACGGAGGAGGGCGACCGCGCCGGCCACGTGTGGTCCGGAGAACGGCGCGCCGGTCGCTTGGAGGACATCTGACCCTGGTCTTTCATTCGAGCATCCTCAGGTCACCGCACGCGCGATTCCTATGGGTATCGACCCGCAGCGATTCTACCACCGTGCGGGCGCCACCGCTAGGCAGGATCGGGCCGGACGGCCTCGTCGACGGTCAGGGCGGGACGGTGGTCGAACGGCTGCCGGCGGATCGGGCACGCCCCGATCTCGCAGTGCGCGCAGTAGATCCGGCCGCACGGGTCGCTGTGAAAGAGGATCTCGCCCTCCATCCCGAATTCCCGGAGCACGGCCCGTTCGAAGTCCTCAGCGACCTGATGGGCTCGCTCGACCTCCCAGAACTCCGGCATGACGAGGTGCGCGTCGACGTGATGGAAGCGCCCCATGCGGATGGCCCGCAGGTGGTGGATCCGGATGACGCCGTCGACGCGCGCTCGATCGAGCGCGCCGACCAGCCGGACCATCAGATCGGGATCCTCCTCATCCAGAAGGCCGCCGGCGGCATGGCGGACGAGTCGGAATCCGACTATGACCAGCCCGATGCCGACCAGGAACGCCACCGCCGGATCCACCCAGCGGAGGCCGGTCACGCGCACGAGGAAAAGCCCCGCGACCACGCCGACGCCGGTGTAGAAGTCGGAAAGCACATGGCGGCCGTCGGCGATAAGCGTGAGGGAGTTGTGCCTTCGGCCGGTGCGAAGCAGGTACCATCCCAGGAGCGCGTTGACGACGCCCGCTCCGACCACGAGGCCGATGCCGAGGCCGATCCGCGTGACCTCGGGGCCCTTCATGCAGACGTGGACCGACTCCCAGAAGATGAAGACCGCGGCGAACGAGATCATCCCTCCTTCGAACGCCGCGGTGAAGAATTCGATCTTCCCGTGGCCGTAGGGATGGCTGCGGTCGGCGGGTTTGCCGGCGAAGAGGACGCTGCCCACGGCGAAGGCGGCGGCCACGACGTTGACGATGCTCTCCAACCCGTCGGCCAGCACGGCGGCCGAGCCGGTGAGATGGTAGGCAGTCAGTTTGACGGCCAGGAGCGCCATGCTGACGACGAACGAGACCGTCGCAGCGCGCAGTCGGACGCGTTCGTCTCCTCCGGTCGCAGCCCGGGTCCGGCCCAGGGGGCCCACTGGAACGCCGACAGATGTTGTTGCGGTTGCCCGGCTCATTTGCGAGAGAATACCGGACACGCTGGTTGTCTGAATAGGCCCGGAAGACCTCGAAAGACCCGACTGCAGAATCTTCCATGCGATGCAGTCGCAGGACATGAAGGCCCGAATCCGGAGAACTGGCGGCGTCCCGCGCCGGTTGTTAGGATCCGACAGGGGATTGCGGCAACTCGGCACGGAAGCGCGGCCGGGGACTGAGGCCGGGACGGCGGCAGAGGACTGCGGCCGGGGACTCCGGAAGGGCACTCCAGAAGGGACTGCGGCAGCGGATTGCGGGCGGAGGTTTCAGCCGGGAGCTTCGGCCCGGCACCTCGGCCCGGAGTTTCGGCACAGAGAGAGAACAGCTCATGACCAGAGACCAGATTCGCAGACTGACCGAGATGGTCGCCTGCGCCGGGTGAGCATCGAAACTGGCTCCAGGGGACCTGGAGCAGGTGCTCTCCCAGCTTGCGCCGAGCCGGCATCCGGACCTTCTCGTCGGGCTCGATTGGCACGACGATGCGGGCGTATTCCGCCTGACGCCCGATCTGGCGGTGATCCAGACGGTCGATTTCTTCACGCCGGTCGTTGATGATCCGTTCGACTACGGCGAGATCGCGGCCGCCAACAGTCTGAGCGACGTGTACGCCATGGGGGGCGAGCCGCTCACGGCGATGAACGTGGTCGGGTTCCCGAACGACGACCTGGATCTTCCAGTGCTGTCCGAGATCCTCCGCGGTGGACAGTCGATGACGACGAGAGCCGGCGCCGTACTCGTGGGCGGCCACACGGTGAAATCGCCCGAGCTGTTCTACGGCCTGTCCGTCCTGGGGCGAATCCATCCGGATCGGATCGTGGCGAACTCGGGCGCCCGGCCCGGGGATCGACTCGTGCTGACCAAGCCCCTCGGCACCGGAATCCTGACGACCGCCTTGAAAAAGGGCCGGCTGGCTCCGGAGCACCTGGCCGGCGTGACGGCGGTCATGAAGGAGCTGAACGCCCGGACCTCGCGTCTGATGGTGGAGGCGGGCGCGCACGCCTGCACGGACGTGACCGGCTACGGTCTGGCCGGACATCTCCATGAGATGACCTCGGCCAGCGGCGTCGACGCCGATCTCGACCTCGACCGCATTCCGATCCTCGCGGGCGCCCTCGAGCATGCCCGAGCCGGCGACATCCCGGGCGGATTGAACTCCAATCGGCGGTATCTCGAGGGGAAATGTCTCTTGCCCGAGGGCGGGGATCCGAACCGTCTCGACCTGCTTTTCGATCCGCAGACCTCGGGCGGCCTGCTGATCAGCCTGGCGCCGGCGGAGGCCGACCGGCTGGTGGACGCACTCGCTGCGCCGGAAGGAAGCGACGCATCGGCCAGGACGGCTTGCGTGATCGGCTCGGTCCGGGCCGGCACGGGACTCATTCAGGTGCACGCGGGCTGACCTCGCTCGGAGCCGACAACGCGGCGCCCGCCGTCAGTCTGAGCCGGAGCGGCCCTGGCCCGGAGCTGACCATCCCCGGAGCCGCGCCAGCTCGCTGATCCACACCACGGCGGTGGATGGGCCATCCCGCCTGGCCCGCACCGCTCCGGATCGTCCGAGCCGGTCAGCGGCTTTCCGGCTCCGCCAGAAGCGCGCGGATCTTCTCTTCCAAGAGCCCGGAGTTCCACTCGGGCGCAGCGACGCCTTCCGACTCCCCCATCAGGAACTGCGGCTTGCCCGGCTTCCATCCGGCCACCAGCGCGTTCTGATTCGGGGGCTCGCTGTTCATCCGCGCGTCCGGGTCCCACGTGTCGTTCCGGCCGTACAGGAGAAACAGGTTGTACACGTTGCGGCCGGTCGGAAGGTCGAACAGCCGGGCGAAGGCGCGCGCGATCCGGCCGGAATCATCCCAGTAATGGCAGATGCCGGGGCCGGCGAATTTCTCCGCCACCTGTTTCGTCCGGGAACCCACGTCGCTCGGCATGATGCTGGTCCAGACGACCGACACCGCCAGATCCGGGGAATTGATCCTCTGGGTCACGACATCGACCAGATCCTGCACCGCGGCATTGCAGTCGCCGCAGCTCGGGCTCACGATCGCGACCAGGCGGACCTTGCCCGATTCTCCCTCGAAATCCCTCCGGAAGGGCTGGAAGGCGTTGTCGAGCTCCACGTAGGGAAGCGTCTCCCCGGCCGGACTCCGGGCGGCCTTGCGCGCGCAGGCCGGAACCAGCATCAAGGTCAGGATGAGAAGCGGAGCCCATCCGCGGCGTGGCCACTGGCACATCAACGAGTCCCTCCCGAGTTCGTGCGTTGCAGATTCCGGCGATTTCCAGCATCGCAGCTTCCGTCCGGCGGCGGCCCGTCTCGCCTCCGCCGCCGGCTTAAACCAGTAGTCGCTGCGGGCGCCGATGTGCAAGTCGGAATCTCGATGCAAAAACGGGCCGGGAACCGGACGGGAAATGATATCATCCATGGTTCCGGAACCGGCGCCGGCCGCAGGCGTTCCGTTTCCGGCGCCGCCCTTGCGGAAAAATGAATGCGAAAGTTCGGACCAGGCGAGTCTGCGGTCGTCCCGATGCCGACTCGGGTCCTGGATCATAGGAGGCCATGATGTTCCGAAAACTCGTATTGGGGTCTGCGTTCCTGTGCGCCTTTCTCGTCTCCTCCTCGCTGCCGGCCGCGGCCAAGACCTGGATCGTGCAGGCGGCCGGCATGACCTTCACTCCCGCCAATCTCACGATCTCCCAGGGAGACAGCGTCAAGTGGGTCTGGGTGAACGGAACCCACACGGTGACGTCGGGCCCGCCCTGCACGGCGGACGGAATGTTCAACGCGCCGCTCGACAACACGCACCAGACGTTCATCCTCCAGTTCAACAACCCAGGCTCCGTGCCGTATTTCTGCGTTTTCCACTGTTCCTTCGGAATGACCGGAACCATCATGATCGAGAGGTCGAGCGGGGTCGACGTGCCGGTCTCCGCGCGCACGGTGACGCTCACCGCCCTGCCCAATCCATTCGCGCCGAGCACCACGCTGCACTTCTCGCTGGCGCAGCCCGGTCATCTCCAGTTGGACATCATCGATGCGACCGGACGCCACGTGGCCACCCTGGCGAATCGGGATTTCGCGCCGGGAGCCCAGGAGGTCGTGTGGAACGGCCGGACCGACGCCGGCACCCCCGCCTCGAGCGGGATCTACTTCGCGCGCCTCACGGGCGTCGCCTCGAACCGCGCCGTCCTGGTTCTCCTGCGATAGGAATCGAGGAAGCGATCAGCAGATCGGCCTGACCCGGTCAAGCACCGAGGCCACTCTCCGCCGGCGCGGGGGTGGCCTTTCGCTTCACCCGGCCCCCGGCTCACGGTGGCGATCCGGACGCCCCGCCCGGAGCAACCCACAACCGGTTGCGTCTTGCTCCGCCGGCCCGCACAATCCCAAAGGGACGATCGCTCGGAACCAGCCGGCGCGCGGATCGGGAGGCGAGAATGGCCGAGAACGGCGAATCCTGGATCGGCGGTGGGCCGCTCGCGTCTTTGGCGCTCTATGGTCGTTTCGTCCGCTTTGCCCACACGCTCTTTTCGCTGCCGCTGGTCCTGGCCGGAATGCTCATCGGCGCCCGCGGCTGGCCGGGGCTCCGGATCTTCCTGCTGGCGCTCGTGGCGGCGACCGGCGCCCGCACCACCGCCCTGGCGCTCAATCGCATCATCGACCGGGAGATCGACGCCCGGAACCCGCGCACGGCCGGAAGAGAGCTGCCCCGCGGAGATCTCACCCTCGCCCGCGCCTGGGCCGTGACCGCGACCGGCCTCTTGGTCTATCTCGCCGCCGCCGCGTCGCTCGGGCGCGTCGTCCTGGCTCTGTCTCCCATCCCGGTCGTCGTATTCGCCGGCTATCCGTATCTGAAGCGGTTCACGCCGCTCTGCCATCTCGGAGTCGGCCTGGGCCTCGCGCTATCCCCGCTCGGCGGCTGGCTCGCCGCCAAAGGCACCCTTTCCGGCATCGACCACGTGATTCCCCTGGGCCTGTTCGGGCTCTTCTGGGTCGCCGGTTTCGACGTGATCTACGCCACTCTCGACGAGGAATTCGACCGCGCCTGCGGCATCCAGTCCCTCCCGGCCGCCCTGGGCCGCGAGGCCGCGCTCAGGATCTCCTTCTGGATGCACCTCCTGTCGGTGCTGTGCCTCGTGGCCCTGTGGTGGGTCAACGGATGGTCGCGCCTGAGCCTCGTCCTCCTCCTGCCGGCCGCGGGCCTGCTCGCGCTCGAGCAATACAAGGCCCGCGACGTCGAGCTGGCCTTCTTCCGGATCAACATCCTGACCGGGTTCGCCGTGTTCGCGTTCGTCCTCACCGGAGTGGTCGGATGACGGCCGTGCCCGCGAACCCGCCCGCCCCGATGCGCACGCTGATCGGGATCACCGGGGCTTCCGGAGCGATCTTCGCCGTCGACTTCGTGCGACGATGTCCGGGTGAGCGGTTTCTCATCGTCTCCGACTGGGGCCGCGCCGTTCTCAAGGACGAGATGGATCTGACCCCGAAGGATCTGGCCCCGCACGTGGTCCGGACCTTTCCCGATTCCGATCTCGCCGCTCCCTTCTCATCGGGAACGAACCGGTATGACGCGTTTGTGATCGTGCCCTGCAGCGGTTCGACCCTCTCCAAGATCAGCGCCGGCCTGGGCGACACCCTGATCACGCGGGCGGCCCAGGTGGCGCTGAAGGAACGGATGCGCCTCATCCTGGCTCTCCGCGAAACCCCGCTGTCCTCCGGTCTCCTCGAGAACGCCCTCAAGCTGTCCCGGGAAGGAGCCGTCATCGCGCCGATCATGCCGCCGTTCTACCGCCGGCCCGCCACGATCGACGAGGCGGTCGCGGGTTATACAGACAAGCTGCTGGCGCTGATCGGCGCCGAGACCGGCCCGGGATGGCGGTCCGAGGCGCTCGAACCGTGAACAGCGCCGGCGCCGGGCTGCGCCCGTGACGGTGCGCGATCTTGCGAGCTTTCTCCGCGCCCTCGAGGCCGCCGGCGAGCTTCATCGGGTCTCCGCGCCCGTCGATCCCCGGTTCGAGATCGCCGAGGTCGTCTCCCGCACGACCGCCGAGGAAGGCCCGGCGCTTCTCTTCGAGCGCGTGTCGGGCAGCGCCTTTCCCGTCGCGGCCAACCTGCTGGGCTCTCCGGAACGGATCGCCATCGCCCTGGGCCGCGAGCCGCGGGAGATCGGCCGGGAGCTTCTCGAAACGGTCGAGCGCTTGCAGCCTCCGACCTTGAAGGGTCTCTGGAAGAGCCGCTCCACCTTGACGGCGGCGTTCCGGGCGCGGGTCAGACGCGTGCGGAACGGCCCCTGCCGCGAGGTGATCGAGGAGCCGGACCTCCGCCGGCTGCCCGTCCTGACCTGCTGGCCGGAGGATGGAGGACCCTTCGTGACCTGGCCACTGGTGCTCACGCGGCATCCGGTCACCGGCAGGCGGAATCTCGGGACCTATCGGATGCAGGTCTACGACGCCCGGACGACGGGGATGCACCTGCAGATCCAGAAGGGAGGCGGGTTTCATTACGCGGAGGCGGAAGCTCGCGGCCAGGCCCTGCCCGCCTGCGTCCTTCTTGGAGGCGACCCCGTCCTCATGCTGGCCGCGGTCGCGCCCCTTCCGGAGGATGCCGACGAGCTGGCCTTCGCCGCTTTTTGCGAGGACGGCCGCTGGAAACCGTGCCGGCCGCTTCCGTGCCGCTCGAGGTTCCGGCGTCGGCGGAATTCGTCCTCGAGGGAAACATCCCTCCGGCGGAACGACGCCTGGAGGGCCCGTTCGGCGATCACTTCGGGCACTACTCCCACGCCAGCCCGTTTCCGGTGTTCCGGTTGACCCGCGTCACCCGGCGGCGTCGCGCCGTCTATCCGGCTTCGGTCGTGGGCCAGCCGCCGCAGGAGGATCGGTACATCGGCGAGGCGCTGCAGGAGATTCTCTCTCCCCTGGCCCGGATGGCCCATCCGGAGGTCCGCGGCCTCTGGGCCTTCCACGAAGCGGGCTTTCACAATCTCCTCGCCGTGTCGGTTCATGAGCGATATACCAAGGAAGCGCAGAAGTCCGCCTTCGGCCTGCTCGGAACCGGCCAGGTTTCCCTGAGCAAGGTGGTCATCACCGTCGGTCCCGAGGTCGATCCGCGCGATCCCGAAGCCGTCCTGGCCGCGGCCGGCGCGCATTTCGCTCCGGAGGAGGATTTCACCCTGCTTCCGGGGACGGCCATGGACACGCTGGACTTCACGTCCTTCCGGCTCAACCTCGGCAGCAAGATGATCCTGGACGCGACGCCCAAGACGAACCGCGCGCCGCGGGCGCCGCTTCGGCCGGAGGAGATTCCCGACCTTGCGCGGTTCCATCCGGCCGTCTCTGGACATCGGCTCGTCGCGGGCGCCCTTCTGGCGGTCCAGGTTCGGGGAGCAACGCCGGCCCCGGGCGGCCCGGATCAAGACGCGATGCCGGATGCGGGCCGCGCAACGGGACCGGGTCAGGAGGTCCTGGATCGTCTTCTGTCGGCCCGCGCGGCCGCGGCCTGCCCGCCGCTCGAGCGCGTTCCCCTCCTGGCGGTAGTCAGCGACGACGTGCGTCTGCAGGATCGCCGGCACCTGCTCTGGGGAATCTTCACGCGGTTCGACGCGGCGCGGGACATCCGTTTCCGGGAGTCGAGGCTGGCCGGAGCCGCGCCCGTCTACCGGGGCACGCTCGGGATCGATGCGACCTGGAAGCCCGGGTACCCGCACCCGGTGCAGTCTTCCGAGGAGACCCGCCGTCTGGTGGATCGGCGCTGGCCGGAATACGGCTGGAGCCGGGAGGTTCGACGGTCCTGACCTGCTGGCGCGGTCGGCAACCCGAACCGCAAGCGTTCGACCACGAAAAACCGCCCTTCGCCAAACGATTCTCGTGGGCGAAGGACGGTCTGAAACCGGGCTGGAGCCGAAGGCTCACGCAGCTCGTTTGGGGCGCCGATTTGGATTGGACGAGGTGGGCCGGCCCGCAGGGGCCGCAGCCGGCTCCCTCGACGGTCGGGACGCGGACGGCCGCCGCGCTCTCTGGGCGACGGCATGACGCGGGGATCGCGCCGGCTTCTTGGTCTCCTTCTCCGCCGCGGGGGGAGGCGATTCCAGATACTCCTGCAGAGCCACCGCGTTGTTGAATCTCTGCTCCTTCGTGGCGAATAGAAGGGTGACGATACCCTGTCGCGCGCGCTCCCTCAGCATCTGCACCGCTGAATCCCGGTTCCGGAGCTCCTCGAAATAGCGGCGGCGGAACTCGGGCCATTGTTCCGGATCGTGATGTCCGAACCAGTGGCGCAGCTGCGTGCTCGGCGCGATCTCCTTCAACCAGAGGTCCACCTCGGCCTGCTCCTTCGGCAACGCTCGCGGCCACAGGCGGTCGACGAGCACGCGAAGGCCGTCCTCGGGTGCGGGCCGAGAGTAGACTCGTTTGACTCGGATCATGATCTTCTCCTTGACTGAGATGGGGACGCAGCCAACCCGGCACAAACTCCGGCGCCAACCGCACCCAGGTCCCATCGGCATCCCGCCCGCTCTTCCCGAACGCGCCGGCGTCAGAACCACGTCGATGCCGTCCTCTTCCGCGGCGGGCCGCTGCAACCTGCGACTGACTGATTCTCGTCGATCCCGGGCGCCCCGCCAAGCTCCTCTTTTGGCTTTCGCCCTCGAATCACCCCGGTAGCCGCCAACCCTCCCAAGCGCCGATCCAGGAGCCGACTCCCTGGCCCCTCGTCTCCAAGCGGCTCACTCCAACCTCTTGAAAATGATACCACGGTATGGCCCGGTCCGGTTCCCGTCCCCTGCGATTTTGTCTATGGCGTGTGATTCCCGCGGGCGGACCAATCGAGGTCCGCGCTTCCACGAACGCGGGTCTCTGCTGGCGTGCGCCCCCGCCCAATTCTATGATCCCCGCCAGGAGCGAACCGAAGCCTGAGAGGTCCGTCCAGGGGCGCCCCCGAGCCCCGGGCGTGTCTTGATCCGGCTCCGCTCAAATCGGAAGGCAGCGGGTGATCGGCGGAACCCGACGAGGATCGGGGAGGATCCATGAAGAACTTCGCTCTCATCGGCGCATCCGGATTCGTGGCGTCGCGCCACCTGAAAGCGATCCAGGACACCGGAAACCGCCTTCTGGCGGCGGCGGATCCTCATGACGCGGCGGGCGTCCTGGACCGGTTCTTTCCGGAGGCGCGGTTCTTCACGGAAATCGAGCGCTTCGACCGTTTCCTGGAGAAGAGCCGGCGCGGGCCGGAAGAGGATCGGATCCACTTCGTCACCGTCTGCTCGCCCAACTACCTCCACGACGCCCACATCCGCATGGCGCTCCGGGTCCACGCCCACGCCCTGTGCGAAAAGCCGCTCGTCATCAACCCCTGGAATCTGGACGCCCTGGAAGCGATCGAGCAGGAAACCGGCGGCCGGGTGTGGACGGTGCTCCAGCTCCGGCTCCATCCGGCTCTCATCGCCCTGCACGACGAGCTGCGCCGGCGTCCGGGCGCATCGAGGGCCGAGGTCTGCCTGACCTACGTGACCCAGCGCGGGCCCTGGTACGACGTTTCCTGGAAGGGGCAGGAGCAGAAGTCGGGCGGCGTGGCCATGAACATCGGGATCCACTTCTTCGACCTCCTGCTCTGGCTCTTCGGGCCGGTGGAGAAGAGCGCAGTGCACCTGCACGCGGGCCGCCGGATGGCGGGCGCTCTCGAGCTGGAACGGGCCCGGGTGCGTTGGCTGCTTTCGGTGGAAGGATCGGATCTGCCGCAGGAATACCGGGCCGCAGGCAAGTCCGCCTACCGATCCTTGACGGTGGACGGAAAGGAAGTCGAGTTTTCGGAAGGATTCACGGATTTGCACACGCGCCTCTATGAGGCCGTCCTGGCCGGCCGCGGGTTCGGCATCCAGGACGCCCGGCCGTCGATCGACCTCGTGCATCAGCTCCGGACCGCCGAGGTGACGCCGGCTCGCGGCGACGAACATCCGCGGCTCGGAGGCTGACATGGACCAGCGAGGCAGGGAGGGACTCTTGAAGCGAGGCTGTTTGGCCATCCTGATGGCCGGTCTGGTCGGTTGCAGCGGGCTCAGAAGCAGCCGGATCGAACCCACCCGATGGGACGCCACCACGTCCCGCGTCTTCGTGGCGCCGCGGGACACGATCTACGCGGCCACGATGGCCTACATCCTCTCCCGGGGCACGGTGGCAGAGGCCGATCCCGTTCACGGGACCATCAAGGCGCGGCTCGGCTACCATCGGGCGGCCATCGACTCGCAGTTTCCTCGCGCCGCCAGGGTGCCGGAGTTCTACTTCCGCCTCACCCCCATCGGACCCGACAGCACGACGGTCTGGCTGCGGATCACGCGGAGGCGACATCACGCGGAAAGCTCGGCTCCGGAGCTGGTGGACTGGAAAACGCCGTACGAGGCGACGCTCGACAGCGTCGCCTTCTACCTGAAGCGCGAGCGGCTCTCGCATCCGGCGAAGCCGGCGAGTCAGAAAAAGCCGGCGAAATAGCGCGCTCCAGGCTCAATGTCGCGTTCAGAACCGTGAGGGGTCCGCAGGGCAAGGGCCGCGCCGGCAAACGGCCCCTGCCCGGAGGACCTAGCCCCCAAGGAACGCCCGCGGAAAGGCCAGCTCGGGGCTAGCCGACGCGCTCCTCGTCCACCACGCGCCAGTCGTAGTAGCGCAACACGGCGCCAGTCTGCCGGTCCCGGCCTTCCCGGGAGGACACGGACAGGACGAGGTCGTAGCGCCCTCCCGCCGTCCACTCGACGCCCGCGCGATCCAGATCGATCCAGTCGGCGAAAAGGTAGCCCCGGCCGCCCCAGGCGAATCCCGAGCTCATGGCCCACGGCCCGCTGCCGTCCGCGCGCAGCCGCGGCTTCGGTCCCCAGCGCAGCTCTGCGCCCCGGAGGATCAGCGAGGGCCGCGGATTCCCGGCGCCGAAGGGCTCGAGCCGATCGAACAGCCGGCACCAGGCGCCGGCCAGGTCCTTGGAGTCTTCCGCGCGTAGAGCGCCGGCGGGCGCAAGAACCTCATGGATGGGCTCGAGATCCTCGGGACTCAGGCGATGCCGCTCTCCGAGCCAGGAACGGAAAGGTTCGACCTGGTCGCCGGCCATCGTCATTCCGGCAGCCATCCGGTGGCCGCCGCCGCCCAGCAGGAGCCCCGCCTCGACCGCCTCCGCGACTGTCCGGCCGAGGTCGAACGCCTCCACGCTTCGTCCCGAGCCTTGCCAATATCCGTCTTCGTGCCAGCCGCAGACGATCGCCGGCCGATGGAAGCGCTCCCGGATGCGGCTGGCCACGATGCCGACCACGCCGGCATGCCATTCCCGCCCGCAAAGGAGGAGAAGCGTGCCGGGAGGATCGAGCACGAGCCGCTCCTCGGCCATGGTCAGCGCGGCCGCCTCGACCACGCGCTCCAGATCCCGTCGTTCGACGTTCGTGCGGTGACAGTGCTCGGCCAGCGGCACGGCCTCCTCCATCCGATCAGAGAGCAGGAGCCGGACCGGATGGGAAGCGTCTTCGATCCTCCCTCCAGCGTTGAGCCGCGGTCCCCAGCGAAAGGCGAAGGTGCGGGCGTCGACCGGACCTCCTCCACTGACCGCGGCCAGGGCCTGGAGGCCCGGCACCCCGGACAGCGCGGCGGCGTCGTTGGCCACGCGCAGGCCACGCTTGATCAGGGCCCGGTTGAGGCCCCGGAGCGGCACGACGTCGGCCACGGTGCCCAGGGCGGCCAGCAGGACGGCGCGGTCCCGATTCCACCGGGTGAGCCCGAGCTCATCGGCCAGACCCTCGGAAAGAAGGAAGGCCAGACCTGATGCGCTCATCTCCTCCAGGTCAAGAGCCGGCCGATCGGTCGTGGCGACGCGCCCGTCGCCATTCGCCGGCCGGGAGGGCAACTTCGGATTGAGGTGGGCCCGGGCCGGGACGTCGCCCAGAACCGCGTGATGATCGACGACGATCGTGTCGATCCCTTGCGTCTCGAGCCGCCGGACCGAATCCGGAGCGGCCGACCCGCAGTCGAGCGCGATCACGAGCCCGGGCTGCCGGTCGCGCAGGGCGTCGTCGAGAGCCCGTTCCGTCAGCCCGTAGCCGTGCGCCTTCCGTTCGGGAACGAACCAGGAAATCCGGCGATGACCGGCCGTTCGCAGAAGGTCGTGGATCTGGACCAGCGCGGTGATGCCGTCGCAGTCGTAATCCCCGAACAGCAGGATCTCCTCGCCCGCGGCCAGCGCCTGGCGGAAGCGCTCGCGGGCCGCTGGCCAGCCGGGCAAGCTCCGGAAGAAATGCCAAATCGGCGGATCGGGATCGAAGAAGGCGGCGATCTCCTGCTCGGTGCGGCAGCCGCGCGCCTCGGCGACCGCCCGGAGAAGATCGCGCTCGTCGTGGCTTCTTGGCCGCAGCTTCCGGATCTTCATCGTTCCCCCCTAGCGACGCGTGACCAGGTGCTGCGCCGACATCGCGGCGTCCGGCGCCGAACGCCGCCCGCCTCTTGGAGGCCGCCGTCCATGCAGATTCCGCCGCAACAACGGCCCAATGAGGCCGAGGTCCACGCGGCTTCCGCGGCGACAGCAGCGGCCCAAGACCAGGGAGTATAGGCGTGTTCGGCTGATCCGGCCAACTCAACGGCGCGCGGCCGGGGCAATCGACAGGCCGGTCGGCCTCTTGTATGCTTCGCTTCGGTTCGAAGGGAAACAGCCCGAAGCGCGACTCGCGGGATCAGGTTTCCGGTTCGAGACCGACTCCGGGACTGGTGAGCGGCTTACGATCAGCTTTGCAAGGGACAGAACGGAAGGGCACGGCGCTCGGACAGAGATGGACGGCATCGGGCGGCAACGATCGGCAACGGGCGGCCGCAAGAAGCACGGCCAGGAGCGGCAACGAGCAAGGACGGACGGCAGCGCATGATGGAGCAGTCGAGATGACGTCACGCCATGAGGCCGATTCGGCGAGAGAGGCCGGCCGAAGTGTCGCGCCGGATCCACCGGCCGACCGACTCGGTCCTGACGCGACCGCAAGTGCGGTGCGGCGCCCCTGCCGGAGCGCTCTGCCGGACGCTCCCCCCGGCCCGGTCGAGCTGTGCTCGCCGGACCGTGCTGGCGCTCTGCGTTTTCGGGATCCCGACCTGGAGGCCGTCGCCCGGAAGGTCGACCGCGGGGAGCGGCTGGGATTCGACGACGGCATGGCCCTCTTTCGCACCCGCGATCTCGCGGGCTTGGGCGCCCTGGCCGACCGGTGCAAGACCCGGCTCTGGGGCGACCAGGTCTTCTTCGTGTTCAATCGCCAGGTCAACCCGACCGACGCCTGCGTCCTCGATTGCAAGTTCTGCGACTACGCCAAGCGCCCGTCCGATCCGACCGTTTCTTCCCTCACGATCGACGAGATCCTGGCGCGGATCACCCCCGAGCTGCGCGAGGTGCACATCGTCGGCGGCCTTCACCACGAGTGGCGTTTCCCCCATTACGTGGAGATCGTCCGGCAGATCCGGCAGGCATTTCCGCGGATCCAGATCAAGGCTTATACAGCGGTCGAGATCGACTTCTTCGCCAAGATCGCGAAGCAGTCGATCGAGCAGGTCCTGGAGACCCTGGTCGAAGCCGGGCTGGATTCCCTGCCCGGCGGGGGCGCCGAGGTCTTCAGCGAGCGGGTGCGCGCCGAGCTGTTTCCCCACAAGATCGGCGAGCGGCGGTGGCTCGAGATCCACCGGATCGCGCATCGCATGGGGATTCCGACCAACTGCACGCTCCTCTACGGCCACATCGAGACCCGCGAGGAGCGCACGGCCCACCTGCTCAAGCTCCGCGCCCTCGAGGACGAGGCGCCGGGCTTCCTGGCCTTCATTCCCCTGGCCTTCCAGCCCGGCAAATCAGGCCTCGTGGAGCGCCCCGCCTCGTCCGTGGAAGACCTGAAGACCGTGGCCGCATCCAGGCTCCTCCTGGACAACATCCCGCACATCAAGGCCTACTGGGTCATGCTGGGAGAGGAGACCGCGTCCCTGGCTCTCAATTTCGGAGCGGACGACATGGACGGCACGATCCTCGAGGAGAGGATCGCCCACGCCGCCGGCGCGAAGAGCCCAGCGGGCCTGGCCCGGGAACGGATCATCGGGCTCATTCGGGAATCCGGGAAGATCCCCGTCGAACGGGACGCCTTGTACAACATCGTGGAGCGGTACCCGGCGAAAGCGGAGGTCCAGGCTTGAACCCCACCTTCCCGACTGACGGACCCCGAGACGGCCCGCCGGCTCCTGCAGCTCGGGTGGCCCGTCTCCCCTATCTGAACACGGCGCCTTTCTACGTCCGCTGGGACAGTCTGGAGCGCGTCTCCGAGGGCCGCTGGCTCTCGACCGTCCTGCCTCCGCGCCAGCTCGGCCTGGCCGCGGAAGCGGGGCAGGTGGACGCCGGCATCCTGGCGGTGGCCGATCTCTTCCGGCTCGAGAGCCTGTTCGCGCCGCTGCAGTTCTCGCGAAACGGCGAGACCATCACCTTCGGCATCGCCAACCGGGACCGGGTGGACAGCGTGCTGTTGTTCCTTCGCGACACCGGACCCGACGGGCGAAGCGCGATTCCGAACGACACCGACCGTGGCGTGTCGAGCGGCACCGACCACGGCAGACCCGGCGCAGCCCCGAACCGGACTCCGGATGTCTCCGGTCCCGGCCGCGTTCTCACCGAAGAGGAGGCTCGCCGCCTGCACCGAGCCCGGATCGGGATCACGGGCGAATCGTCCACCTCGTTCCGTCTGCTCCGGCTTCTGGCTGAAGTGCGCTGGCAGGTCCGACCGGAGGAGTACCGCCGGCTCGACCTCGGCTCCTCGCTTCCGCCGGACCTCGACGGCGCCCTGGTGATCGGCGATCTCGCGCTAAGGTGGCGGCATCGCCCTCCCAGCGGCACCTACCTGGCCATGGACCTCGCGGCCGGATGGCAGGAGTGGACCGGCCTCCCGTTCGTCTTCGCCTGCTGGGCGGTGCGGCGTTCGGTGCCGGAAGAGGCCAAGAGGTGGCTCGGCCGTTTTCTTCTGGAGTCCCTGGAGTCGGTCGAAGGGCGCTACCACGAGCTGGTGCGGAATCTTCCCGAGGAGCTGGGATCGCGCGAAGACCTGGCCGCCTACCTCGCGAATTTCACCTATCCGCTCGGCCCACCCGAGCTTCAGGCGATCGCGCTGTTTCGCCGGCTCCTCGACGAGAACGGGATCGTCTGCTCAGCGGCCTGAAGCCGCCGCTGGATCGGGTGCCCCAGTCGATCCCGAAGGTGAGGCGGATCCGTCAGATCCCCGGCCGAAGCCGTTCGCTCAAATCCGTCCGGCCCATCGATAGAGGCGCCAGGAAATCCACAGCTCGGCCGGCAGGACAGCCAGAAAGATCCCAAGGAGCGCGGCCGGATTCCCGGTCATCAGCAGGACCGGATTCCAGATCGAGTGGAGGGACAGGCCGACCCTCGCCAGAACCGGCGGAAGGCCCGGCGAGCGGAACACCGCCTCAGCCACCGCTCCAACGCCCGACGCGACGCGCCCGGCCAGATTCCACCAAGCCGGGAAACGCCAGGCCAGGATCGCCGCCAGGGCGAACGCGCAGGCCACGGCGGGATCGGCCGCTGCGCGCAGCCACCAGGACAATGCCGGAAACAGGGTCACCGGGCGGAACGGACCGGCGGTCGCAGTCGCGCGCACACGGCGCATGACCTCCGCGGTGAAGTCCACGGGCGCCGTGACCTCTCTGGGCGCCCGGAACGCCGCCTCGATCTCGAAAGCCGAATGAAGCGAGCGGGCGCAACTCGGACATTCCGCCGCGTGGGCTTCCATCGCGGCGGAGATTCCCTCCGGCCGTCCTTCATCCAGCCAGAGCCTGAACTCTGAGCAACTCATCGACGACCTTCCCCGCGTTCCCACGCGGCCCGCAGCTCGGCTCGCGCCCGCCGGAGGTGCGTCTTCACCGTATTCTCCGGCCGGCCCAGGATCTCCGCGATCTCCTTCACCGAACGGTTCTCGACATAGTACAAAGCGAGCGCCGCCTTCCGCGAGGGATCCAGCCCGGCCATCAGCCGATCCAGCCGCAGAACGAGAGCGGCGTCCCGCTCCACGCCCGGCGCCGCCGGTTCGGGGCCATCCGCCGGCGCAGTCTCATGGCGACGGCGTGCCCCGAGCGCGGCCGCCCGATCCAGCGCCTTCCGGACCACGATCCGATGCAGCCAGGTGCCGAAGGCGGAGTCGCCGCGAAACGCAGGAAGGGCGAGCCAGGCTCGCACGAAGGCCTCCTGCGCGACGTCCCGGGCGTCCTCCGGAGACCGCGTGATGCGGAGCGCCAGCCGGTAGGCCCGGTCCCCATGTCGGTTCACCAGCATCTCGAAGGCCCCTTCGTCCCGGCGTCGAGCCCGTTCGACCAGATCCCGCTCCGCCTCGGCCGGCGGTTCCGCCTCCACAGAAAGACCGTTGCGGCTCTGATCCGGCCCCGCGAGCGGTACCGCGTCTGATCCGGTCGCGCCGGCAGGCTCATCCATCGACCGGTTGGACGGTTCGGCAGGGTTCGGAGGTTTCACCGGAGTTCTCCGCCGGGCGGCTTTCTCCCCCGGGCGCCGCTCGGGATCGAGGACGAGTTTCTTGAAACCCGGCGCCGGTTGTCGCCCGTCCAAGACGGCGACTGTCCGGAAACGTGCGCCGGTCCCGGACCGTCCGAGAAGACAGCTTTCTTGAAACCCGCTGCCGGTCCCGGACAGTCCAAGAGGACAGATTCTGTAGAACCCGGCGATCGTCCCGGCCGGTCCGAGAAAGCAGCGAGAACCGGCCGGAGGCCGCAGGACGGATCCGGCTCTTCACCCCTTGAAAGGAGGCCCTCGTGCTCAACATCGATTCGGGAGAACTCGTTCCGGTCATGATCTTCGCGATCCCCATCGTCGCCATCATCGGTGGCATCACTCTCGCCATCGTGCGGTCGACCGGCCAGCAGCGCCTGATCGAGCTGGCCCAGCGCGAACGCATCGCGGCGATCGAGAAGGGAGTCGACCCGAGCAAGCTCCCTCCCTTGCCGATCCTTTCGGGTCATGACGACGTCACGGGCCTCTACCTCTCGCCCCGCCAGGCCGCCTTGCGGCGGGCGCAGGGCCTGCTTATCGGGGGACTGGTCACGGTCGCGGTTGCCATCGGCCTCGGCCTCATGCTCGCCCTGCTCTCCGACCAGGGCGATCGAGCCTGGCCGGTCAGCCTCATCCCCGGTCTGGTCGGGGTCGCGTTGCTCGTCAGCTCGTTCATCGTCCGGGCCAGCGCTCCCGAGGAGACGACCGTCTCCCATCCGCCCTATGGACAATGATCGCGACCGGCCGGCCGTGCCCGGCGCCGCTCCATGCCGCCATGCGCTCGATCCGGCGCGAGCGCATGGCCTCGCCGTGGATTCTTCATCCCGCGTGGGCGCTTCCCGGCTCCGGCACGATGAGCAGGTGGTCGGCGGCGGCGCGGACAAAGACCTCGTCCCCGCGCTTGGGCCTGGGCACGGGCAGGTTTCCGTGCGGCATCTCGACCGCGACGGTCTCGCCCCAGGCGCTCAAGAGCTCGATTCGCACGATCGGACCGGCAGCATGGACATGGCGCACGCGGGCCTGGAACCAGGCGCCCGGCCCGGGATCCGGCCCGATCTCGAGCTGATGCGGGCGCACGTAGATGAGCACCGGCCCCTCGCGCGCAGCCGGCCCGTCCACGCTCAGAAGCGGCCGATCGCCGAGAAACACCGTTCCTTCCTCGACCCGTCCGTGAAAGAGGTTGACGCTGCCGAGGAAGTGATAGACGAACGGATCGGCCGGACGGGTGTACACCTCCTCCGGCGTCCCTTTCTGGATCACGCGGCCGGCGTTCATGATCACGACGCGGTCGGCCAGCTCGAGCGCCTCTTCCTGGTCGTGGGTGACGAAGAGGCTGGTCAGGTGCAGCTCCTCGTGCAGACGCCGCAGCCAGCCGCGCAGCTCGCGGCGCACCTGGGCGTCGAGCGACCCGAAGGGCTCGTCCAGCAGCAGCACCCTCGGCTCGACCGCCAGCGCCCGGGCCAGGGCCACGCGCTGCCTCTGCCCTCCCGAGATCTCCGACGGAAGGTGCTGGGCCTGCGCCTCGAGACGGACCAGCCGAAGAAGCTCGGTCACCCGGCGGGCGATCTCCTCCTTGGACGGCCGCTGGCCGCGCGGCCGCACCCTTAGCCCGAAGGCCACGTTCTCGAACACCGTCATGTGGCGGAAGAGCGCGTAGTGCTGGAAGACGAATCCCAGGCGGCGGTCGCGGACGGAGCGCTCCGACACGTCCTCACCGTCGAAGAGCACCGATCCCTGTTCGGCGTATTCCAGTCCGGCGATGATGCGGAGGAGGGTGGTCTTGCCGCAGCCGGAGGGACCGAGCAGCGCGACCAGCTCGCCGCCCTCCAGGTCGACGGAGACGTCGCGGAGAACGGTGTGCTCCCCGAAACTCTTCGTCACGCTCTGGATCTCGATCCTCATGGCCGATTCCCCGCTGGTCCGCGCCGGATCATGCGCCGCCTTCGATCGCGGTGGCCCGCCGGGCCGTCCGGATCTGGCTTCTCGTCCAGCGCTCCACCACCTTCTTGGCGATCAGCGTGGCCACGGCGAGCAGGGTGAGAAGCGAAGCCACCGCGAAGGCTCCGGCGAAATCGTATTCGTTGTACAGAATCTCCACCTGCAGCGGCAGCGTGTTCGTGCGCCCCCGGATGTGCCCCGACACCACGGAGACGGCTCCGAACTCGCCCATGGCCCGCGCGTTCAGCAGGATGACGCCGTAGAGCAGGCCCCAGCGGATGTTCGGAAGCGCCACCCTCCGGAACATCTGCCAGCCGCTCGCGCCCAACGAGAGCGCGGCTTCTTCCTCTTCCCTGCCCTGGGCTTCCAGGATCGGGATCAGCTCGCGGGCGACGTACGGAAAGGTGACGAAGAGCGTGGCCAGGATGATCCCGGGCCGGGCGAAGATGATCCTGATCCCGTGGTCGCCCAGCCAGGGGCCGAACCAGCCATGGGCGCCGAAAAGGAGCACAAAGATCAGGCCGGCCACGACCGGCGAGGCCGTGAAGGGCAGATCGATCAGCGCGACCAGAAAGCTCCTTCCGGGAAATCGGAAGCGGGCGATGGCCCAGGCCGCGGCGATCCCGAAGGCCAGGTTGAGGGGCACGACGAACGCCACCACGATCAGGGTCAGCCTCAGGGCCGAGAGCGTCTCCGGCTCACGCACCGCCTTGAGATAATGCGCCAGGCCCTTCTCGAAGGCCTGCGAGAAGACCACGCCCAGCGGAACGAGCAGGAACAGGGCGAGAAAGGCCAGCGCAACGGCGATGAGAAGGATCCGGACCGCCGCCGGCTCATGGGCCGGGGTTGGGACCGCACGCCCGCTCATGCGCGCGCCCCCCGCTGGCGGCGATCCCACCGCTGGAAGTGGTTGATGGCGAGAAGCAGCATGAACGACGTCAAGAGCATGACCAGCGCCACCGCGGTGGCTCCGGCATAGTCGTACTGCTCGAGCTTGGTCATGATGAGCAGGGGCGTGATCTCCGTCCGCATGGGCATGTTCCCCGAGATGAAGACCACGGACCCGTACTCCCCGAGCGCCCGAGCCACCGCCAGGGAGAACCCGGTCAGAAGCGCCGGCCAGAGCGCCGGGAAGATGACGCGAAGAAAGGTCGTGGGAAGGTCCGCTCCCAGAGTGAGCGCGGCCTCCTCGACCTCGCGATCCAGATCCTCCAGCACGGGCTGGACGGTGCGGACGACGAAAGGAAGGCCGATGAAGGTCAGGGCGATCACCACGCCGAGAGGCGTGAAGACCGCCCGGATGCCCAGGCGCTCGAGGACGCGGCCGACCGGCCCGCTTCCCGCATAGGCGGTGGTCAAGGCGATCCCGGCGACGGCGGTAGGCAGCGCGAAGGGAAGATCGACCAGCGCATCCACCACCCGGCGTCCGGGGAAGGAGTACCGCACCAGCACCCAGGCCACGAGTAGGCCGAACACGGCGTTGATCACACCTCCGATGAGGGCCGCGCCGAAACTCAGGCGATACGAGGCCAGGGCGCGCGGAGCGAGCACCGTGCGCCAGAACTGGTCCCACCCGAGCCCGGCCGACCGCAGGAACAGCCCCGAGAGCGGGAGCAGCACCAGGAGGCTCAGGTAAAGCAAGGTGAAGCCGAGCGCAGGCCCGAATCCGGGCAGGATGCTGCGCTCGGCGAAGCGGATCCTCATTTCCCAGGCTGATAGATCTGGTCGAAGAGCCCTCCGTCGGCGAAGTGCGTCTTCTGCGCCTTGGCCCAGCCTCCGAAGGTGTCATCGATGGTAAAGAGCTTCACCTCGGGGAATTGCGCCTTGTATTTGTCGGCGACGTCCTTCATCCGGGGCCGGAAGTAGTGCTTCGCGGCGATCTCCTGGCCCTCCGGCGAGTAGAGGAACTCCAGATACTGGCGGGCCACCGGCAGCACGCCGTGCTTCTCCGCGTTCTTCTGCACCACGGCCACGGGCGGCTCGGCCAGGATGGAAACGGACGGCATGACGATCTCGAACTTGTCCGGCCCGAGCTCTTTCACCGCCAGGAGGGCTTCGTTCTCCCAAGCCAGGAGCACGTCGCCGATTCCGCGCTGGACGAACGTGTTGGTGGCGCCGCGCGCTCCGGTGTCCATGACCGGGACGTTCTTGAAGAGCCGCGTCACGAAGTCCTGCGCGTCCTGGTCGGTCCCGCCCTTCTTGAGGATGTAGCCCCACGCCGCCAGGTAGTTCCAGCGGGCGCCGCCGGAGGTCTTCGGATTCGGCGTGATGACCGACACGCCGGGACGAGCGAGATCGTCCCAGTCCAGGATCTTCTTGGGGTTCCCCTTCCGCACGAGGAACACGATGGTCGAGGTGTAGGGGCA
This sequence comes from Candidatus Eiseniibacteriota bacterium, assembly GCA_963833505.1. Lineage (GTDB taxonomy): Bacteria > Eisenbacteria > RBG-16-71-46 > CAIMUX01 > CAIMUX01 > CAWHYG01. The sequence goes on from CAWHYG010000007.1 coordinate 1,422,869, forward strand.
GCTGTTGTCGGGAAGCTGGGTCTGCCAGTTCGCGGGCAGAAGCGACGCCTTCGCCGCGATCGCGTCGATGTCGTAGGCGAGGGCCAGCGTCACCACGTCCGCTTCGAGGCCGTCGATCACGGAGCGGGCCTGCGCCCCGGAGCCGCCGTGGGACTGGCTGACGGTCAGGACGTCGCCGGTCTTGGCCTGGTACTCCTTGGCGAAGGCCGCGTTGACGTCCTGGTAGAACTCCCGGGTGGGATCATAGGAAACGTTGAGCAGCTTGACCTCCGCCGCCATTGCGGTCGCGGCTGCAAGGATCAGGATCGAAACCAGCAGGAAGATCGTCCCCTTCTGACCGATGGCGTACACGCGTCGCTCCTCTCTGCGGGTCTCCCCGCCGCAGGCGGTGGCAGGATGTCGTCCCGCCGGCCGCCGTGTCAATTCAGGCCCTTTGCGCCCGGCTCACGCGCCGGAGCACGTCGGCCAGGGTGGTGTTGTCGAGGATCTTGGAAGTGGCGTCTCGAACGTCTTTCATGACGAGGCGGATGCCGCAGGTCCGCTCGTCTTCGCACTCGTCGCACTTTCGGTAGGCGGTCAGGCTGGCGCAAGGGATGAGGGCGAGCGGGCCGTCCATCAGCCGGATCACCTCTCCGAGCGAGATGGAATCGGGCGGGCGGGCCAGCCGGTAGCCGCCGCCTCTTCCCTTCCGGCTGTGGAGAAGCCCGCGGTTCTTCAGGGAGAGCAGGATCCCCTCGAGGAACTTCCTCGGAATGGCCCCGCGCTCGGCCACGTCGGCGATCAGCACGGGATCATCGGGATACTCCGCCGCCAGGACGAGAAGCGCCTTGACCGCGTACTTGGCTCTCTGCGTCAGCAATCCGGCTCCCTTCACTCTGACCGGCCGCCGGCTCTCTCGGGAGCCGGGGGCCGCGGCATCGTCCGGGTCGCGGGGCTCCGATCCCAAGGATCGGCAATTACCCACTCACTCTACAGACATAGTAGATTTTACCACGGTTCTCAGCGTTCGTAAAGCCTTCGCTGAAATCCGGTCCCGGGCCGGACCTCGCCCATCCGACGGCGGATCCGCCACGCAAGCCGGCGATCGTCAAATGCTCTAACCCGCCGTCAGACACCGTATTGCCTGCGTTGATTCCGGCGAGTTCCAGGCCATTGAGGGCCTCGCACGGACCCGGTTTTTTGTCTGGCCCGGACGGGCCAGGGTCTCTGCGTGCCGGCCAGGGTTCTTGCCCGTCGGACGGCCCAGATTTCTTGCCTGCCCGGACGCGCGAGGCTTTCGCGTGCGCAGAACGGGCCGCGGTCTCTGCGTGTGCCCCGGAACCGCGTCTCTCTGTCGCCCACGCCCTGGGCGCGAACCGTTTCGTGACCGTGGGCTGTGCCGGCAGCGTCTCAGGCGCTAGACTCCGGAGTTGTCTTGCGAGGCGCGCAAGCGCGGAACCAGGAGGATCGAGATTGGCCACCGCGTCGCTTCTTGAAGAGATCAGCCGGAAGATTGCGTCGCAAACCCGGCTCACGAAGACCGAAGGGCTGGAGATTCTGGAGAGCGCTCCGCTCTCCGAGATCGGCGCGCTGGCGGCCGAAGTGCGGAACCGCCTCAATCCGCCGGGGGAAGTCACCTATGTGATCGACTCCAATCCGAACTACACGAACGTCTGCGTGACCGACTGCGCCTTCTGCGCCTTCTACCGCAAGCCGGGCCAGGCCGGCGCCTACACTCTTTCGGTCGACGAGGTCATGCAGAAGATCGCGGCCGCCGCCGGCCAGGGGGCCACCACCGTCCTGCTTCAGGGAGGCCACAACCCCGAGCTCCCTTTCGACTACTATCTCGAGCTGGTCCGGGAGTGCCGGCGTCGTTACCCCGGAATCACCCCGCATTTCTACACCGCGTCCGAAGTGGAGCAGATGTCCCGGGTCTCGGGGCTCGCCACCGCTGAGGTCCTGGCCCGGCTCTTCCAGGCGGGCCAGAGGACTCTGCCCGGCGGCGGGGCAGAGATCCTCTCCGATCGCGTGCGACGCCGGATTTCCGCCAAGAAGGGCCCCGCCTCGGCCTGGCTCAACGTCATGCGCGAAGCCCATCGGGTCGGCCTGCGCTCGACTGCGACCATGATGTACGGACACGTCGAGACCGATGACGACATTCTCGATCATCTCGACTCGATCCGCGCCCTTCAGGACGAAACCGGAGGATTCACCGCGTTCGTCCCCTGGTCCTACAAACCGGGAAACACTCCCATGCAGGCCAGTCTCCAAGCCAGAGGCTTCCGTCCGGCGGGAGCGGCCCGCTACCTGCGTCTCCTCGCGTTGGCCCGCCTCTATCTCGACAACTTCGCCCACATCCAGGCCTCTTGGTTCGGCGAGGGGAAAAAGGCCGGACAGGCCGCTCTGCATTTCGGCGCGGATGATTTCGGCGGCACCTTGATCGAGGAAAACGTCCATCTCGCCACCGGCCACGATCTGCGGACCACGGTCGAGGAGACGCGCGCCCTGATCACCGAGGCCGGCTTCTCGCCGGTGCAACGCACCACGCTCTACGAGCGCCTGCCGGCCGCCGGATAACCGGCGCATCGAGAGCGACGCCGCGCAGCACCGGACAGCCGATTCCGGCGAGGATGCGCAGCCGGCGTCGTTCGCTCCGCCCGACCGGTCCCTCTGCGCCATCCGGGACGATCCTGCGCTTTCCTGCCGTCGATGGCCGGCGCTGAAAGGCTCCCGCGGCCAGCAGTACGCCCTGACCACCGAAAGCGGAATGTACAGCGGCCAGAAGTTCGACTCGTATCTCTGGAACTCCGACGGCACGAACCCGACCAGCGTCGTCAACGTGGACACGGGCTTGAGCCTCGGCTCACCTCCAGGGATCTGGCCGTCGATGACGCTTCACGACATCAACACGACGGACGAGCCGGTCACCGGCAACTTCTTCGTGGGTTACTGGGGTGAGTGGCCGGACCTGATCGCCGGCTGGTTCATCGGCGCCGACCTGGATGGCTTCGGCGGCATGCCGCGCACGAACATCGCCCCCGGGATCGGCTATCCGACGGGCTGGAACAACGTCTCCGTGGTCTGGGGTCCGACCCAGGCCATCGGGATCGGCGCCTACGTCATGACCGGACCCGTTCCGGTCGAGACCCGGACGTGGGGCCAGATCAAGAACCTCTACTAGTTCAGGACAGGAGCGCCTGACGCACCCAGCAGGAGCGGCCAAGCCCCGGTTCCCCGCGGGAACCGGGGCTCGCGCGCGGGTGCCGCGAACGGCCGCGCTCCGGGGACGGATTGACAAGTCCCTGCGGTGCGCCGATCATGGCCTCGGAGGGCTTTTATGGAACCACGGGAACACTCCAGCGGGCCGCCGCCGCGCGTTGCCGTCCTCTTCGCGTCCGACCGGATCGGGGTCGGCCCGGAAGAGCTCGGATCGATCCTCATCCGCTCTTTCATCAAGACGTTGAAGGACGCCGAGCCCCGTCCCTGGCGGGCGATCTTCGTGAACTCGGGCGTCCAGCTCGTCCTCGAGGAGTCTCCCCTGCTCGACGACCTTCATGCTCTCGAAGCGGCCGGGATCGAGCTGCTCTCCTGCGGCACCTGCCTCGACTACTTCCACGCCAAGGAGCGCCTGCGCGCCGGCCGCGCGTCGAACATGCAGGAGATCGTGTCCACGCTGGTCTCGGCCGATCGGGTGGTGCGCCCCTGAAGAACGGAACGGTCCGGATCGCCGTCTTCGCTTCCATTCATCACACGCTGGCGGCGGAACGCGCGTTCACGGAACGCGGTCTCTGGTGCGATCTGGTGCCGACTCCCAGGGAGCTGAGCTCCGACTGCGGCATGGCTCTCGAATTCCGCGCTTCGGATCGCGCGACCGCGGCGGAGATCCTTCAAGACCCGCGCCTGAGCGTTCAGGGAGTGTTTCAGACCGTTTCCGGACGATACGAGAAGGTGGATCCGTGAAGCCCGGGAGGCATCCCCCGGAGCGTCCCGGAGCAGCCTCCACATCCGCCGGTCCGTTCCGGGTCGGACGGCCCGGGGCCGGACCGGGATGCGCGCCTCCGGTCACAACCGGCATGGAAGGACGGCCACCGACTTGATCTACTTCGATCATGCCGCCACCGCCGGCATCCGTCCGGATTCGGTCGGCCAGGCGATGCTGGAAGCGCTGCGCGAGGCCTCGGCCAATCCCGGTCGGAGCGGACATCGCCTGTCCCTGAAGGCGGCGCGCCTGGTCGAAGACGCCCGCCTCGAGCTGGCGGGGCTCTTCGGAGCGCCCGATCCATCCCACGTCGTGCTCACCAAGAACGCGACCGAAAGCCTCAACCTGGTTCTCTTCGGGCTGCTCGGCGCCGGCGACGTCGTCCTCGCGTCCGGCTGGGAGCACAACGCCGTCTTGCGCCCTCTCCGGTATCTGGAAAGCGCGCGGGGCGTGCGCCTCGAGTTCATTCCTGGCGGAGCCGGGACGCCCGTGGATCTGGACTGGATGGCGTCGAGGCTGGAAGCGGGAAACATCGCTCTCGTGGCGGTCACGGCCGCCTGCAACGTGACCGGCGAGATCTCTCCGGTCGGCGAGATCGGAGCCCTGTGCCGCCGCCTCGGGGCCTTCTTTCTAATCGACGGAGCGCAGGGCGCCGGGGTGGTCGATCTGGACGTCGAGCGCGACGCCGTCAGCGCCCTGGCCGTAACGGGCCACAAGTCGCTTTACGGCCCCACCGGAACCGGCGCCCTTTATCTGCGGGATCCGGATCGCGTCGCCCCGTTGATCTGCGGCGGGACGGGAAGCCGCAGCCAGTCGGAGGAACAACCGGGCTTCCTGCCGGACAAGTTCGAAGCGGGGACGGCCAACGTGCCCGGACTGGCCGGGCTCGCCGCAGGCGTGCGCCACGTGCGCGCCATCGGGGTGCCCGCGATCCGCGCCCGTCATCAGGAGCTGGCAACGCATCTCCGCGCGCGGCTCGAGCCCATTCCCGGGCTGCGCCTGCATGCCCCGGCGGACCCGGCGCGATCCACCGCGGTGGCGGCGTTCACCATCGACGGGCTGGATCCAGCGCAGATCGCCCGCGAGCTGGATCTGCGGAACATCCTCTGCCGCCCGGGACTCCAGTGCGCCCCGCGCGCGCACCAGACTCTCGGCACCCTGCCGCGGGGAACCGTTCGATTCAGCCTCTCCCCCTACAATAGCGAAGCGGAGATCGACGAAGCCGCCGCGGCGGTTCTGGAGATCGCGCGGAAGCACTGATCGCGGCCGGCGGCCACAGGGGCCTCATGGCATCTTCAGGAGCTTGATCGTGCGATCGCCCCGGGATGTCTCCAGCCGGCCGAAGTACATTCCGGCCGTCACCGGGCGTCCATCCGTTCCGAGCCCCGACCAGGTCAAGACGTAGCGACCCGACGTCAGCGTTTCATCAAGAAGCGATGCCACGCGGCGTCCCAGGACATCCTCGACCGTGAATCGCACCGGCCCGTCGGCCGGCACCGCGAAGGAGAACCGCGTCATCGAGCGGAAGGGACTCGGGCAGGGCGACGCGAGCTCGACGCCGGAGACGGGGACGCCGTCACCTTGGACGCCCGAGGGAGCCTGGTCGACCCATCGACCGACCCGCACCGACGGTTTGCCTCCCGCCGTGAGAAAATCGCCTCCGACGTACAGACTGGAGTTCAGGACCAGAAGGTTGCGAACCGCATCGTCCAAGCCCGAACCGAGGGGCTGCCAGGTCACGCCGTCCCAGGCCGCAATGCGACTGGCCGGGAGTCCGCCGGCGACCGTGAATACGCCTCCGGCGATGAGCCGGTTGTTGTACTCGACCAGGGCGTCCACGGCGTAGTCGCCTCCGCTCATGCCGCTGCCGACGGGCCGCCAATCGACGCCGTCGAAGCGCGCGATGCGCTGCGCCGGCCCCGGCCCGGCCACGTCGAATCCGCCGCCGATATAGAGGCTGTCCCGAAACGACCCGACGGCGTAGACCAGCCCGTTCGTTCCCGATCCGATCGCGTGCCAGGTTGTTCCGTCCCAGGAGGCGATGTTGTGGGCGTAGACGCCTCCGGCCGAGATGAACCCTCCCCCGGCCACGAGCTCAGTGCCGAACGATCCCATCCCGAAAACGCCCACCGCGAGATGCGGCTCCCCCACCATTCCGCTGCCGAGAGGTTTCCAGTTGGCCCCGTCCCAGCTCGCGATGTAATTGGCCCCGGCTCCGCCCGCGTGCGTGAACGAGCCGCCGACGACGACCTCGTTGTTCCACACGGTCAGGCTCCAGATCAGGGAGTCCGTTCCGAGACCGAGCGGCTGCCATTCCGTGCCGTCCCAGCGAGCGATGTTGTTCGCCGATTGGCCGTCGGCGTGCGAGAAGTACCCGGCCGCGATGAGGTCTCCCTGGTAGATCCCGAGGCAATAGACGCCTCCATCCATGCCCTGGCCGAGCGGAGTCCAGGTCGTGCCGTCCCAGCGCGCGATGTGTCCGGCGGAAACGCCTCCGATCTGGGTGAACCAGCCTCCTGCGACCAGATAACCCTGATACACGATCGAGGCCATGACGTGATCGTTGGCTCCGTTCTGGAAATCACCGATCCAGTGGGAATCCGGGTCGTCGGCTCGAGCGATCAGAGCGCCGGGAATCCAGGAGTGTCGATTCGACCCGAGAGGACCGACGAGCGAGAAGCCGATGCCAAGCAGCGAAACGAAGACGGAAACGATGCGAGGTCGGAGGGAAACGATCGAGCGCATGGCCACCTCCGGGAAAACGTCCTAAGAACCCGCGCGATGAAGCACCAGCTTGCGCTCGAGGGTCGCGGCAGGCCGCGGAGCGGACAGCGCCATCGCGCCGAGAAGGAACAAGATGGAACCCGGGATGGAAACGGCAGGGCAACGGTTCTTGCGGGTCATGGTGTTCCCTGATCGATCAGTGACGGGTGGATCGGACGAATCAACGTTAAGCATATCGAATCTGGGAGATTCGATAAAGTTGGAAAACTCCACCCTTTCCATTGCGAATGCCGTCCTCACCGGCAAATGAGGTGGCGCGACCCGGTTCAGTAGCTCCGACCGGTTCACGTGTTGGCCGCCTGGCGTGGCCGCACCGACCAACCTGCGGGGGCACGCTCCCACGTTACGAAGACGATGCTCACGGGTGCAGCGGGTTTGAAAGCGCGGACAACTGGCAGCACGTCGGGTTCTCACGGAGGGCGAAGGTTGCGGTAGGATCGCACGGACCCGGGACGGAACCGCTTCGACACGCGCGGCCCGTTCCCGGGAAGGAGGGAGCCATGGAATACCAAAGTCGAGGGGTGCGCGGTCTCGTCGAATTGCACGAGAGGGAGCTTCGGCGCTTCCTGGAGGTGTGGAACCGGTTCGTCGCCGCGGGCGCGCCGATGCCGGATCCGCACGGTGACCCGAGCTACCAGGATCGGGAGCATCTGGCCGGCCACGTGCTCTTGGCCGCGCGGGGCTATCTGAAGTGGATCGGGGAATGCGTCGGCCGTCCCGTGACCGATCTCGACGGATCGAGCCATCCCTTCGCCGTCACGGCGCGGGCCTCCGAGTTCATGGAAGAGGTGCTCGCCGCGTGGCGGAGGAACCTCGCGGAGCTCAGGGACGAGGAGTGCGCAGGGAAGGTCTACACGAGCCGCTGGGGCGAGCCCTACAACATCGAGCAGATGCTCGAACACGCCGTCGTGCACCCGATGCGTCACGCCTTCCAGCTCGAGAGGATCCTGGAGGCGCATCAGAGCGCCTAGACCGCATCATTCATGAACCCCCTGCTGCGGCAGCGGATCTGCCCGTCATGACTGCGTTGCGCTTGCCCTCACTCCTCGACATACTGCAGCGAGTATGCCTGCGTCGTTCGGGCTGCGCGCGCCTTGTCCTGACGGGCATCTCCGGTGCCTCGCGACGGGCGATCACGAATAATGCGGTCTAGACCACCACCAGCTCCCGCACCTCGGGCACCAACCCGGCATCCGCGGCTTTCGACCACAGCAGCGACAACGCCTTTCGACCCTTTTCCCCCAGGTCGAGCGTCCAGTCGTTCACGTACATGTCGACGAATCGGGTTCCTAGTCCCTCATCGAGTCCGCGGCCATATTGGAGCGCGTACCGGATCGCCTCCCCCTGATGGGCCCGGGCGAACTCGATCGATCGGCGCAGCGCGTCGGAGGCCGCTTCGGCCAGCGGCCGGCCGAGGTCCTTTCTCACCAGATCGAGGCCCAGGGGAAGCGGGAAACCGGTCTCTTCCTTCCAGAGCGCGCCCAGATCGGCAACGTTGTACAGACCATACCCGGACCAGGTGAGCTGCCCTTCATGGATCACGATTCCCGCCTCAGCCTCGCCGTCGCGCACCGCGTCGAGAATGCGGTCGAAACGAACCAGAACCGGACGGAACTCCTCCAGCCGCAGCTTCAGCGCCAGGAGTCCCGTCGTCATCATCCCCGGGACCGCGATGCGCGCTCCGCGGAGCGCCTGGAGAGTGGTGGGCTGCCTGGCCACCACGATGGGGCCGTAGCCGTCCCCCATGGAAACGCCGGTCCGCATGACCCAGTAGCGTTCGGCAACGAAGGGGTAGGCGTGCGCCGACACCGCGGTCATCTCGAGCTCGCCCGAAAGTGCGCGCTCGTTGAGCGACTGGATGTCCTCGAGCAGGTGCTCGACCCGCCAGCGACGCGTGGAGCCGGGCAACGGAGCGGTCGCGGCGCCAGTGCGCGGAGGGGCGGCGCCCGCCGCTCGCGGGCTCGCCGCATGTGGGCCGGTCACGGCAGCGCCTGGTTCGCGCACCTCCACGTGCACACCGCCGGCCTCGAATCCGTAGAACATGAAGGCATCGTCGGGATCGGGACTGTGACCGAACCGAAGCGTCCCGGCGAATTCTGGACCGCTGGCGTTGGAATCATCGGGGGACCCGCCCTCAACCAGATGGGGATCGGTCAAAGCACACCCTCCCTTCGCTTCCTCAAGCCTGTTCCGGTCGCCGCCGGACGAGTCGCATCGAATCAGGCGACGTTCGCGCGCGGGTTCACGCGGCCGCGCCGGCCCTCCGGCGCGCCGTTCGATCATCGCGCTGATCCGGCCCCTCGGCCGCCGCGCCCATCACAGCCCGAACCCGTTGAAGGAGATCGCGCCGAGCACGCAGACATCGGCGACGTTACCGCAGCGGCGCCGGGGACTCAACGACCCGGCGAAGACGCCAGACCGCCCAGATCACCGCGAGACCCGCGGTCCCCGCTCCCATCATCATCGCGGCCGGGGCGCCCCACGCCTTCGCCATCGACCCGGCCAAAAGGCTTCCGAGCGGAACCGTCCCCGAAAAGACCGTGATGTAGACGCTCATCACCCGGCCACGCAGCTCGTCCGGCACCCGGTTCTGGATCGAGGTGTTCGCCGTGGCGGTCATGGAGATGGCCGCGAATCCGACGCCGAGCAGGAGGGCGATCGAGAGCGGCATCGAATGCGCTCGCGGCGACAACGCGAAGGCGATTTCGAGCACGATGAGCCCGGCCGCGCCCCACACCATGGTGCGGACCGGGTCGATCCGGCTGCGATAGGCCAGGAAGAGCGCCGCCAGGACCGACCCGATCCCGAGCGCGGCCATGAGGATGCCGTACCCCTGGGACCCGATGCGGAAGACATCCTTGGCCATGACGGACAAGAGCACCGTCCAATTCATCGCCAGGGTGGCGACCGCGCCGACGATGAGCACCGCGGTCGAGACCACCGGAGTCACCCGCACGTAGCGGAGGCCGTCCTGAAGGCTGTGCCAGACCGACTCCCGCGCCGCGTTGGGCCGGGCGTGCAGCTCCGATTCGCGGATCATCGCCAGGGAGATGAGGACCGCGATGAAGCTGGCGGCATTGATCAGGAAGACCGGTCCCACGCCGAAACGCGCGACCAACACCCCGCCGATGGCCGGACCGACGATGCGCGCCGTGTTGAAGGCGGAGCTGTTGAACGCGATGGCGTTCATCAGATCCTCGCGCCCGACCATCTCCACCACAAAGGCCTGCCGGGTCGGAATGTCAAAGGCGTTCACCAGTCCGAGCACCGCCGCCAGGGCCATCACCTGGTAGACCTGGACATGCCCGGTCAGGATCAGGAGGCCGAGCACGACCGCCTGGAGCGCCGCGCACGACTGCGTCACGAGGAGAAGGCGGCGCTTGATCCTCCGGTCGGCGAACACTCCCCCGAGCATGCTGAGGACGAGAACGGGCGCGAATTGAAAGGCGGTGACGAGACCGACCTTGAAGGCCGAATTCGTGAGCTGGAGAACCAGCCAGGCCTGGGCCACCGACTGCATCCAGGTGCCGATCAGGCTGATGAACTGCCCGAACCAGTAAAGCCGGTAGTTGCGATGCCGGAAGGCGCTCAAGCCCGAAGTGAGGCTTTGGAGACCGGCCCGAGAGCGCCCGGCCTCGGTTTTGTCCTCGGTTCGTCTCACTCGGGCGTACCCGAGGCCGTCTGCACGATGATCCGAGCCGTTGCTTCCGGCCCGAGAACGCCCGTGTTGAGGACGAGGGCGTAATGATGCGGGTCGGAGGAATCGGCGCCGAAAAGATGGCGCAGATAGACCTCTCGCTCGCGGTCGCGGCGGTCGACCAGGGTGGAGGCCTCCTTGGCCCCGATTCCGCTTCGCTCCCGTTCCCGTTGGATCCGGATCTCCCGGGCCGCCACGAGACGGAAATGATGGACGCCTTCGCGGTTCTTGAGGATGAAGACTCCGCCCCGTCCGACGATGACGGCGTTGCCGCCGGGACGGGCCGCTTCCTCGATGACCGAGCCCACCGTCTGGCTGATCCGATCCGCGTCCAGCACCGGCTCGAGACCCTCCTCGGACACCACGGCGACGTACTCCGGGTGGGAGACCTGCAGCGCGCGCAGCAGGCGGAGGATCACGCCTTCACGGCGCTCGTCCCAGCGCTCGACGGCGTCCTGCCGCACCTGCAGCCGCCGGGCGACCTCCTGGACCAGGACGGCATCCAGGAAATCGGCGCCGAGCAGCTCGGCCACGCGGCGGCCGATCGTCAGTCCGCCGGAGCCGAATTCGCGCGAGATCGTGACGATCGGCATGGTCCAACCTCCCGGGGTTGCGGCCGCCGGAGCCACACCGGGCCTGAGGAGGGCCGGCACGGCCGACACTTCGTGCCCTTCCGGCGCGCCCTGCGGGAATCGGAGGCGCGCGAATCGGCGATCCCGGCGACCGACACCTTCGCCTCTCGGCCGCGTCCTCGGCGAGTATCGCGCCCGGGGTGGGATGAGGAAAACGGATTTGACGCCTAAGCGCCGTTTCCGGACGCTGGTTCTCATGGAGAAGACTTCGGATCACTCGACGAGATCCTGCAGGGCACGAACTCCGGCGATCGGCGGGTCGGAGCCGAAGCGGTCCTTCGGGCGCTTCTCGCGCGCGGTTCGATCGGCCTGGCCACGACGCTGATCTGCGGAACGGGCGGAAGCTCCGACTTCGCTGAGTCCCCGACCTGGTGGCGGCCGGTGCGGGCGCGCCGGGCTGCTTCGTGCGAGTCCGGGTTGGCGCTCTCGGCATCTTCGGAATGTCCCGTGGCGCGGCTTGATGCGGCGCAAGCGGGCGTTCTAAGCTAGAGCCACCTGAACCGGGACGGCGTTTGCGATCGCCGGCGGAGCCACGATTCGCCCCCGAACTCGGACTAGTGAGCCGGCGCCGGAATTCGCGGTCGACGGCGAAGGCGGCCGGCAAGGGAGGGCAGGATGCCGGAAGAACCCGAGGTCGAAACCGAAAAACTCCACGAGGCGATCCACGAGGAGCTGGAGCGCGAGGGAGGCAGATTCCTCAAGCGGATCGCCCTGACCACCGCGATGCTGGCGGCGCTGGCGGCGATCGCCTCTTTGCGCGCCGGCGACACTGTCAACGAAGCGCTGGTCTTGAAGACGGAAGCGACCCGGCTCCAAGCCGAGGCGTCGGATCAATGGGCCTACTACCAGGCGAAGGGAATCAAGGCCGCGGTGAAGGAAGCATCCGCGTCGTCGTGGCAGGCCGCGGCCAAGGATCCGCCGCCCGCCCTGGCCGAGACCCAGAAACGGTACGGAGACGAGCAGCAGGAGATCCAGACGAAAGCCCGGGAACTCGAGGCCACCCGCGATGAGAAGTCCGCCGAGGCCGACCACCTCCTTCGGCAGCATCACGGATTCGCCAACGCGGTCGCGTTCTTCCAGGTGGCGATCGCGCTGGGGGCGGTCGCTGCGCTGACCCGGAACCGTCTCGTGTGGTACGGCTCGATGATCCTGGGCCTCGGGGGCCTGGCGCTCTTCCTGGCCATGCTTGTCCGTTGAGTCGCGGGCGAAGAGGTCTTCGAAGCGGAAGGAAAGGGGCGGGCAGCTCACGAGAGGCCGGTCGGACGAGTTTCTGGACCGATGGCTAGACGATTCACCGGCGGTTGCACGTGCGGGTGCGTCCTGGTCCGGGGCCGGCATGAAGGAGGCGTCTTGACCACTGCGCCAGCGCATCGGGCGCCGAGCTCCTGATGGCGGCGTCTCGACGATCGGCGGCGGCCCCTCCGGCCGCCGCGGCCGCCGAACGTCGACGTTTGTACAAGCTGCTCGCGGTCGAGCGACGTTGGCGGCGCCGCGGATACGCGCGCATCGCCGGGGTGGATGAAGCGGGCATGGGACCCCTGGCCGGTCCGGTGGTCGCCGCCGCCGTGGTGTTTCCCGCAGGCGAGGTCATCTCGGGCGCGAACGATTCCAAGCTCCTGACCGCCCGTTCTCGCGAGGCGTTGGCCGGCATGATTCGCGACCGCGCCATGGCGTGGGCTCTCGGCATCGCCACCGTGGCGGAAATCGATGACCTCAACATCTACCAGGCGGGATTGCTGGCCATGCGCCGCGCGCTCGACGGCCTCTCCTCGGTGCCGGATCTGGTGCTTCTCGACGCGCGCACGCTGCCGGCCCTGCCCTGGCCCCAGGAGGCGCACATCCGCGGGGACGCTTCCATCCATTGCATCGCCTGCGCGTCCATCCTGGCCAAGGTGCATCGGGACGGGCTCATGCTGGAATTCGACCGCCTCTATCCCGATTACGGATTCGCGCAACACAAGGGATACGCCACCGCCGCGCATCGGGAGGCCATCCGGCGTCTCGGCCCCAGCCCGATCCACCGGAGGAGCTTTCACGGAGCCGGATGGCAGATGGAGCTGTTCTGAAAAAGGAGTGCGGATGGACTACCCGGTCGAGGCCGAGCTGGAAGTGCGGTTCCGCGATTGCGACCCGATGGGCCATGTGAACAACGCTGTCTACGCCACGTATCTGGAGGTCGGGCGGCAGGCCTATTGGCGACGCTTCACCGATCCACGGGACTACCGTCAGGTGCCGTTCGTGGTCGTGAGGATCGAGATCGACTTTCGAAGTCCGGCGATCGTGGGCGAGGCGCTGCGCGTCGCGCTTCGCGCCTCCTGGATCGGCCGCCGTTCCTTCGGTCTCGAGTACCGGATCACCGAACGGAAGAGCGGACGGCTGGTGGCTGAGGCCCGGAGCGTCCAAGCCGCCTTTGACTATGCCAGGTCGGCCGTCATCCCGGTGCCGGAAGACCTGCGACGCCAGTTGGAGACGGTGGAAGGCCGGCCGGTTCCGGAGAAGCCGGTCGGACCGGAGGGAGCATCCTGATGAACGCGTCCCGCCGAACCGGCTCGATCTGTCCCGGCAGCGCCCGGGCTGGCATTCCCGGTCTCCTGACTGCTTCCGGCATTTCGCGGGCTCGAGATTCCGACCTGCCGCCCGGCTCCGGCCTTTCCCCGTCCGGCCTTCCCGGCCCCCGTGCTCGTTCCCGCTTCCGGGCGGACCTTCTCGGTCTTCGTGTCCTTGCCGCACTCGTGCTGGTCGCTTTGGTTCCCGTGCTCAGCCTCGCGGTCTCGCTCACCATCCTGCACACCAATGACACCCATGGGCACCTGCTGCCCTTCAGCTATCCGTCGATCGTCGATCCGGGATCGGCCGAGTCGGACCTCTCCACCCGCTCCGACATCGGCGGCATCGCCCGCCGCGCCACCCTGGTGCGCCAGATCCGCCGGGAACTGGGGGCCAAGGGAATCCCGGTCTGGCTCATCGACTCCGGCGACATCTGCGACGGATCTCCCTTCTCGACCGAGTATCACGGCGAGGCCGACGTGGCCGCGATGAACTCCTGTGGTTATGACTTTGCCACGTTGGGAAACCACGAGTTCAACAACACCCTCGATCAACTCCATCGCCTCATCTCCCAGGCGAAGTACCGGATCCTCTGCGCGAACGTCGAGGAGAAGTCGACCGGCAAGCCGCTGGTCCCGCCCTCCGCCGTCGAGAACGTCGGCGGCCTTCGCCTCGGACTCTTCGGGCTCGTGACCCATGAATCCGCCTCCTACCCGGCCGCCCGCGAGGGCGTCGACATCAAAGGAGAGATCGAGACTGCGCGGAAGTTGGTCGCGGAGCTCAGACCGCAATCCGACGTCATCGTGCTGATCTCCCACTGCGGCAAGGCCGTGGACGAGAAGATCGCCGCCGAGGTTCCCGGAATCGACGTGATCCTGGGCGGGCACTCCCACTCGCGGATCCCCGTCGGAGAGCTTCTCTGGCATTCGGACGACCTCGTGGCCGACGACGTCAACGGCACGGTCATCGTGCAGGCGTTTCAATGGGGCGGCGAGCTGGGCCGTCTCGATCTACTCTTCGAGAAGGATGCGCAGGGCGTCTGGCGCCTCGACCGCTACCGGGATCGTCTCATTCCCATCACGGCTTCCCTGCCCGCCGACAGCGCCGTGGGCGCGGTGGTCGATCATTACTGGAAGCCGATCGCGACCAGGTACGGAGAGGTCATCGGCACGGCCGCGGCCGACTTCGCCGACCGCGGCGATGACCTGGCGGAGTACAACCTGGTGGCCGACGCGGTGCGCGAGACCGTCGGCGCCGATTTCGAGCTGGAGAACCTGGGCGGCGTGCGGGCTCCGCTGATCCAGGGGCCGATCACGCTGGGCGACATCATGACCGTCGATCCGTTCGAAGACACGGTGGTGACCTTCAAGATGTCCGGCCGCGACCTCAAGCGCCTGCTTGCCGAAGAGGCCCCCGCCGTTTCAGGGATCCGGTATCGGCTGATGGGCCGGCATTTGATCGAGGCCACCCTCGACGGCCATCCCCTGGAGGACGACCGGTTGTACCAAGGCGCCTCCAACTCCTACTTCGCGGCGCACGCCTTGAAGAACGTACCTTGCGCGGACACCGGCCGGCTGCGGTCCGCCGTCGTGACCGATTACATCCGGAAGAAGGGGACTTTGGAGCCGGCCTACGACGGGCGGAGGGTCGTGCTCGAAGGCGAATGAGGCGGCTGGGATCGGGTCACTGGCCGATGCTGGCCGATGCCGGTCGCGGCCGGCTCAGCAGCACCGATCCGGCGGCCTTCCCGGATCCACCGGAACCGGAGCCAGCTCGCCGATCGGCGCGGCCGTTCCGCGGCGAACCGCCATCCAACGACGGAAGGAATCCGCCAGGATCACGAGCACGCACGCGACCATGACGGCCGTCAAGGCCGCGTCCAGACCACCCTTGAACGCGGTGGCCGCATCCGGACTGTGCGTGAGCGGAAGGAAGCGCCCGAAGGTGAGCTGGTAGCCGGCCGTCATCGTCGTGGCTGTCACCCAGAGCATGGGCGCCATCGTGACCCAGAGATAACGCGCCCGCCCGGCGTTGACCAGCACGGTGCCGGCCACGGCGAGCGCCACCACGGCAAGAAGCTGGTTGGAGATCCCGAACATGGGCCAGATCGTGTCGATCGAACCGGTCCAGATGAAATAGCTCCACGCCACCACCACCAGCCCGGTCGAGAGAAACGCTCCCGGCAGCCAGTCGCTGCGACCGAGGCGGGGATGGAAGCGGCCGAAGATCTCCTGCACCAGGAAGCGGGCGATCCGCGTCCCCGCGTCGATCGTGGTCAGGATGAAGAGCGCCTCGAACATGATCGCGAAGTGGTACCAGAACGAGGTCAGGGCCCGGAAGAACGGGATCCCGGAGAAGATCTGCGCCATGCCCACGGCGAGGGACACCGCGCCGCCCGACCGTCCCTGAAGCTGCTCGCCGACCGCACCTTCCAGGGCCTGCAGGTTGTGCACCCCGAATCCCATCTTCTGTAGGACCGGCATCCACTGCGCCTGTTTCGCCAGGTCGATGTTGATGGCGAAGTAGTCTCCGGGATGGAGCGAGCAGGCCGCGATCAGCGCGACGACTCCGACCAGGCTCTCGATGAGCATGGCGCCGTATCCGATCGGCCGGGCGTGCGACTCCAGCGAGAGCATCTTGGGCGTGGTGCCGGACGAGACCAGCGCGTGAAACCCGGAGATGGCGCCGCACATGATCGTGATGAAGACGAAGGGAAAGATCTTGCCCGGCACGATCGGGCCGCCTCCGTGGGCGAAGACCGTCACGGCCGGCATCCGGAGGCTGGGATTGACCAGAAGGGTCCCGAGGACGAGCGCGGCGATGGTGCCGATCTTGAGGTAGGAAGAGAGATAGTCGCGCGGACAGAGCAGCAGCCAGACCGGCAGGACCGAGGCCACGAAGCCGTAGGCGGCGATGGCGATGGTCACGCCGTGCTGCGAGAGGCTGAAGAAGCGCGCCACCGGCGATCCGGGAATGAGGCTCCCCAGCCAGGTGCAGGCGATGACCGCGACGGCGCCGATCACGGAGGCCTCAACCACCTTTCCCTTCCGGACCTTGTACATCCAGAAGCCGACGAAAAGCGCGATCGGAATCGTGCAGGCGATGGTGAAGGTGCCCCAGGAGGAGCCGGGAATCTGGAGCACCGACCCGTCAGGCCGGTGGATGGCCTCGCCCCCCAACGCCTTGACCACGACCAGCCCGAGGCCGGCCAGTGCGTTCACGATGATGAAGAGAATGGCCACGGCCGCGGTCACTCCGGCCACCGGCCCGATCTCGGCCCGCGCCATCTCGGCCAGGGAGCGCCCGTTCCGCCGCACCGAGAAGGCCAGGATCAGAAAATCCTGCACCGCGCCGGCCAGGACGACGCCGATGACGAGCCAGATCAACCCGGGCAGGAACCCGAACTGCGCGGCCAGGACCGGTCCGACCAGGGGCCCGGCGCCGCTGATGGCCGCGAAGTGATGGCCGAAGAGTACCCACTTGTTGGTCGGGTCGTAGTTGTGGCCGTCCCGCAGCCGATGCGCGGGCGTGACGCGGGTGTCGTCGAGCACGGCCACCTTGGCGGCCAGGAACGCGGAGTAGTACCGGTAGGCGATGGCGTAGAGACAGAGGACCGCGATCAGAATCGGCAGCGCGTGGACGGTCATGGCCCTCCGCTCCCTTTCCTTGTCCTCTGGCTCAATCGCGGGCCCGCGTCACTTCGCCCCGAACAGCGCCTTCAACGTGGGTTCGAGGCGAGCACCCCGCAGGTCCGCGTCCATGGCCACGATCTTACCCGTTCGATCGACCAGAAGCGGCCGCGGAAGTCCCGTGATCTCGAAGGCCAGGGCCGAGGCTCCGTCGAACCCGCCGTCGACGAAACCGTTGCTCCAGGTCATGGCGAGGCCTTTCTTCGCCGCCCGCCTCCAGAAGCTCCACACCGCTTCCGGCGATTCGTCGAAGGAGAGGCTCAGGACCTCCAGACCCCGGGAATGGAACTCCTGGTAGGCGCGCGTCACGCCGGCCTGCTCGGTCAAGCACGGAAGGCACCAGGTCGCCCAAGGGTCGATCAGGAGAAACCTGCCCTGGAAATCGCTCCGTGTATAACGCTGGCCGGGATGATCGAGCGAGGCGAAGGAGTAGTCCGGGAGGGAGCCGCCGGGGTGAATCTCCCCGTCCGGGCGCAGGATCTTGACCGCGTAGCGCACCGCCGACGTCGCCGGGTATTCCTTCCGGAGCCGTTCGTAGAACCGGTGCGCTTCGGCCGCATTCCCCGCTTTGTCCGCCCGCACGAGCGAACAGAGCAAAGAGGCCGCCCGCACCGCCGGATCAGGATGCTGAGCCGCGGCCTGGAGATAGGACTCATCCCAGACACCCGGCCGCTTTGTGAAAGCCTCCAGGCAGAACATGTCCGGGTCGAGACTCCACCAGGGCGAAAGCGGTGACACCCGCCGCGCCACCGCCCGGATCACGGAGGTGTCCGGCTCGGAGGTTCCGAAGGATTCCAGCTCGAGCCGGGTGAGCAGGATCAGCTCCCGTTCCGAAGCGGAGAGGCCGGGCTCGTCTCCTTCTCCCTGCCGCTCGAGGTCCGCCTTGTCCGTATCCTCCTTTTCCGGATGCAGCGCGATCAGCGCCGCGGAGAGTTTCAACGTGTCGCCGAGCCCGTAGGCGTGCGCCTGGTTCAAGCCCTGGCGGATATAGTAGCGGCGCTTGAACTCATCCTGGATTCCGGCCAGGCGGCGGTACGTCTCCCCCAGCTTCGCCAGATCCGCGTGAGCGGGGTCGAGCCGCACCCGGAGCGGCGCTTCGGAACGGACCAGTTGGCGCGGATCGAAGGCGATCGCGACCGCGGAATCGGCCGCCGGCACGATCGCACGCCATCCGCCTCCACGGTCGGGAGCGAAATCGACCGCCTCGGTGCCGGTGACGCCGCGTCCGGAAACCTCGACGCCGATCACCTCGTAGGCAATGCTGTCGCGAACGGCCTTGAGATGGGCCGTATACGTCCCGTCCGCCTGCCGCACCATGGGAACGGCGCGATTCGGGGAAAACCCATTCCAGTCTGAGACCACCTTGGCTCCGCTCAGATCGGTCTGGAGTCGGGTCGTCTGAAGCCTGACCTCGACCCGGAGCGACTCGGGGCCGTCCACCGGAATCGGGACCAGGGCCGGTTCATGGTAGACGCCGGAGAGCTCCAGCATGAGCAGCCCGCGAGCGCGCGCCTCGAGCCGGAAGGATCCGTTGGCCGCGACATCCGTCGCCGCGAAGACGGTGTCCGCCGTCCGGCCGGGGTCAGCCGGGCGGCGCCGCAGCTCCGCGCGCGCGCGGCGCATCGGGCGCCCGTCGTGGCCGAGGAGCACGCCCGTGATCCGAACGGGCGGCGCCGGGAGCTCGGCGTGCGATTCGGAGGCGCCCGGGATCGATGCAGCAGCCTGCGTCTGGGCGTGGGCCGGTTCTCTTAGCGGACCCGCCAGCAGCGCCAATCCGGCCAGAAACCCGAGCACGTTTCGTGTTCCATTTGCGACCATCGAAAGGATCTCCCCTGCGGTCCCGCTGAAGCGAGACCCTCCGGACGGCGCTGTCTCGCCGCCATGCGAAACGCTTTCGCGCGGCGGGCCATCCTCAAGGACATTGGCGTGCCCCGCCCGGCCGGCAGGCGCACTCCGCGTAGTATGTCGAGGAGGTCGAGGCGGCGCAACGGAGGAGCCGAAGGAACTGCTGAACCAGCCAGCGATCGCGTTCGCTCACCCCAGCAACCGGCGAAGCTCCGCCGAGGTACGACGTTTCACTCGTCCAGGTCGGTCCACCTCCGCCGAATTACGACGCCCCGGTCGTCCAACACGGTCCATTCCCGCGGAACTACGGCGCCCCGGTCGTCCAACACGGTCCACTCCCGCGGAACTACGACGCCTCGGTCGTCCAAGGCGGTCCATTCCCGCGGAACTATGGCGCCCCGGTCGTCCAACACGGTCCACTCCCGCGGAACTACGACGCCTCGGTCGTCCAACACGGTCCACTCCCGCGGAAATACAGCGCCTCGGTCGTCCAAGGCGGTCCATTCCCGCGGAACTACGGCGCCTCGGTCGTCCAAGGCGGTCCATTCCCGCGGAACTACGACGCCTCGGTCGTCCAACACGGTCCACTCCCGCGGAACTACAACGCCTCGGTCGTCCAAGGCGGTCCACTCCCGCAGAACTATGACGCCTCGGTCGTCCAACACGGTCCACTCCCGCAGAACTACGACGCTTCGGTCGTCCAAGGCGGTCCACTTCAGCCGAGTCAAGGCGGCTCGGTCGTCCAGGTCGGTCCACCTCCGCCGAGGTACGACGTCCTGGTCAACCAGAACGGCCCACCTCCGCCTGAGAGGTTCGTCTCAGGAATCGAGGTGGGTTCCGGGCGGAGCGACGGGTTTGCCTCGATATCGACTCATGAACAGCGGTTCCACAACCGTCGTAGGTGTCGGCAGTTGCAGGGTACTCTGCTCGACAGGGAGATCCGCCTCGATCGGATGGCGCCGGTTCCCGAACAGACAGCCCCGGCGCCGAGGTGCACTCCGACTCAGGGGCCGGGGAGCGTTCAGGAACCGGCCGTGCGCTTCACGTATTCGAACTCGAGCGGGAGTCCGTGGATGCCGCGCGAAGGCGGCGCGATCCACTGCGCGAGCTTTCCGGGCTCCACCACCGGTTCCATGAGAGAGCGCACGTAGGCCAGATCATCCGCGGTCGGCAGGAATTCGTCGCGCCGTCGATCCCACTCTTCCTTCGAGAGCAGGCGCCCGGACGGGTCGCAGGAAAGCCCGGCGTAGACCCCGATCCGCCGATGAAACGCCGTCGAGGGAAGCGCCAGGCGAAAGTCGGAACCGGCCGCCTCGCAAGCCCGGTTCCACTTCTCCACGCCGCGGCGGCAGTCTTCGATATAGGCGTCGCGCAGGATCGCGTTCATGGCGTTCCGAAGCGGCACCTCCTCGGGCTCGAACCTTCCCTCGGTGGGCACCGGCAGGGAATAGACGCCTTCGAGCGCGACGTGATCGGCGTGCTTCTGCTGTTCCTGGGCCCTTCCTTTGAGGCCGGCCGCGAAGTAGAGCGCGGCGTTGCTGGAAACCTCCCCGCCGAAGAGGTCCATCGAGACCGAAAACCAGTGGTTGAGATAGCGCTGGATCAAAGGCAGGTCGATGCCCCCGGCGCGGCGCGGGTCTCCGCCCGGAGCTTCGCGCGCCAGCTCGCAGGACCGCTGGACCACGCGAAGCACGCCGGTCTCTCCCACGAACATGTGGTGGGCCTCCTCCGTCAGCATGAAGCGGCAGGTTCGCGCCAGCGGATCGAAGCCGCTTTCGGCCAGGGAGAGGAGCTGGTACTTCCCGTCCCGGTCGGTGAAGAACGTGAACATGAAGAAGGCCAGCCAGTCGGTGATCGGTTCGTTGAAGGCGCCGAGGATCCGGGGCTTGTCCGGATCGCCGCTCCGGCGGTCGAGCAGCGCTTCCGCCTCCTCGCGGCCGTCGCGCCCGAAATAGGAGTGCAGGAGATAGACCATGGCCCAGAGATGGCGTCCCTCCTCGACGTTGACTTGGAAGAGATTCCGGAGGTCATAGAGCGAGGGGCTGGTGGCGCCGAGAAGACGCTGCTGCTCGACCGAGGCGGGCTCGGTGTCGCCCTGCGTCACGATCAGGCGCTTCAACGCGTTGCGGTGCTCGCCCGGCACCTGAGTCCACACCGGCCGCTCCGGCGCGTCGCCGAATCCGATCTTCCGGTCCGGAACCGGATCGGCCAGGAAGATCCCCCACCGGTAGTCGGGCATCTTCACGTAGTCGAAATGCGCCCACCCGTCGGCGTTGGCGGACACGGCGGTGCGAAGCCAGATCTGGTCGGCCTGGAATCCCTCCGGCCCCATGTCCATCCACCAGCGGAGAAAGTCGGGTTGCCACTTTTCCAACGCCCGCTGGAGCCGCGGATCGTGGGAGAGATCGACGTTGTTCGGGATCCGATCGTTCTGGTTCACGGTGCTCACGGCTCGATCATCCTTCCGCGATGGTGGTTCTCGGGCCTCAGGGCTCCTCTGTCCTTCACTGAATCAGGGCTCCGCCGCTCTTCACTGAACCTTCCATCGGTCCTCCCGTCCCGCCGCAGCGCCTCTCGTCCATCGGCGATCAGCGCCTGCGTCATGTTCTCCGCCAGTCGAACTCCGGCCGCTCCGGCTTGCCGTAAAGCGTCAGCGCCCCCCGCGCGCCGGTCGCGTTCGACCGCGAGAAGACCCAGTTCTGCCAGGCGGACAGGCGGCCGAAGATGCGGGTCTCCATGGTCTCGGGACCGGGAAAACGCAAGCTCGCCTCCATGGCGGTGAGGGCGTCGGGGCTCAGGGAAACGCGCTCCTCGAGGGCGATCCGGATCTCGTCCTCCCAGTCGATCTCGTCGGGAGCGAAGGTCGCCACGCCCGCGGCGACCGCGTCCTCGGCGCCGAAGAGATCATCCCGTCGAATCAGCTCGCGCGCCCGTTCCGGATCGCTCCAGAGGCGGGCTTCCAGCCGCGAGATCCCGGAAGCCGCCGGAAGATACGGCCGTCCCAACGATCCACGGCCGTTCAGCACGGAGAATCCGACCAGGGCCGGCTTTTCCGAGCCCTGTTTCATGAAGACGCGATCGGCGGCGAGGGCGGTCTCCAGAAGGCAGCCGGCGAAGCAGGAATCGGGGGTGATGAGGGCGAAGATCGACCGGCCCGTCAGATCCAGCCTCTTGAGCGTGCGCCGCATCCGGCCGAGGATCTCGCGCGCGAGGCCGGAGATCGGGCTGGACGAATCGCGATCGGCGCCGGCGCTCTGCGCGGCCGCGAGTGACCGATCCACACGCCGCACCGCTTCCGGATCACCCTCCGTGCGCAAAACGATCAAACCGACGGTTTCATGGTTGAACCGCAGGTGCAGCAGCACGTCATCCAGCTCGCGGAAGGCTCTCAGAGCCCACAGGTCCGCGCCGGCTTCCGCCATCTCTTCGGGGGTCGCCGGCTCGTTCGAGGCCGGGCCCCGGATCGTGATCTCCGCGATGCGCGCGGTCGAATCAATTCGGGCTTCGACGTGCCGGTGCTCGATCCGATCCGGGCCGTAGCGCCCGTCCAGCGGCGCCAGTCGGATGGGAAGCCCGGAGGCATCCCGCGCGGAATCCGCGGCCAGCCCCGCCGCGTCCTCGTCCACCCGTTCCAGGAATCGGCTTTTCGGGATCACGGCATCGACGAGATTCCACTCCGCCGCCCGCGTCCCGCGGATCCCTTCCGCGGTCGTGCAGAAGGCGTCGGCGCGGTCGCGCCGGACGCGCCGTTTGTCCATCAGCCGGGTCAAACCTCCCGTGCCCGGCAGAACTCCGAGAAGCGGAGTCTCGGGCAGCGAGACGGCGGCGTTTCCGTCTTCCACCAAAAGGATCCGCTCGCAGGCCAGGGCCAGCTCATAGCCGCCGCCGGCGCAGATGCCGTTGACGGCGCAAAGAGTGCGGACTCCGCTCTCTTCGGCCAGGTCTTCCAGGAAGAGCCGGGTTTCATTCGTGTACTTGCAGAAGTTCACTTTGAACGGATGCGACGACGATCCGAGCATCGGAATGTTCGCCCCGGCACTGAACACGCGGTCGCGCGCGCTGGTCAGGACGAGCGCTCGAGTCTCGGGATGTTCGAACCGGATCCTCTCCAAAGCGTCAGCCAGCTCCAGATCGACCCCGAGATCGTAGGAGTTCAGCTTGAGAACGTAGCCGGGGCGAAGCGGAGACTCCTCGTCGACGTCCAGGACCAGGGTCGCGATCGGCCCCCGGAAGGTGAGCTTCCAGTGGCGGTATCGCTCCGGTGACGTTTCGAAGGATATGCGGTGTTCGACCTCACGGTTGATTCGTTGCATGACCGGCCATCATGGCAGAAGCCGCTGCGACGGTCAACCGCCTGGGATCAGGCCGCGAATGGTGTTAGAATGACGTCGGTTCGTTGCGCCCCGGATCCGCGGTCGGTCCGTCGCCCGGGCCCGGCGTTCCGTCGTGCGGATCCAGTCGGCGGGCTTGGTCACAGGACTCGAGGCGCCGGTCCTCGACAAACTCGAAAGGCTCTCTCCCAGTCCCCTGCGCCGCCGGCGCAGACCAGGAGGTTCCATCATGCGCTCGCACCTCCGCTTCCGCTTCCGCGCGGTCCTTCGGTCCCTGGTCCTCTTCAGCATCGGGCTGGCCGCCGTCACGCTCCTCTCGGAAAGTGCTCGGGCCGAGCCCGGAGATACCCTCTGGGTCCGAACCTTCTACCAGGACTTCTACAACTGGGCCACGCCCCACCTGGGGACCTTCACCTTCCCGGACACGACGACTCATTTCTCCAAGATCGTCCTGTTCTATCGGCTGGGCTGTCCGTCCGCTCCAGGCGACTGCGATCCATGGGACCGCCTGGGCTACCTGTCGGTCCACCGCGCCCTGCCGGACAACCCCGCGGACTCCGAAGCTGTCGAGACCGCCAGGATCATCACGCCCTACGACATCACCGGAGCCGGCCGGCCCGACACCTGCACCTGGCAGATCGATGAATCGGACTACGCGTCCCTGCTCCATGGTCCCGTCGTTCTCAGCAACTACATCGAGACCTGGATCGGTGGCAACGACGGCTGGGTCGTGACGCTGGACTTCGCCTTCATCAAAGGAGAGCCGGATCGCAAGCCCTACCAGGTAACCAACCTCTGGCAGGACTACGGAGCGGTCTACGGCGATTCCACCCAGCCGATCCAGAACGCGCTGCCGCCGCTGAACGTGCCGGTGGACGCGGCCGCGCAGGCGGTCAAGGTCCGTGTCATCACGACCGGGCACGGGCAGGGGAACACCGACAACTGCTCCGAGTTCTGCCAGAAAGTGCACACCATCGTGGCCAACGGCGTGCCGTTTTCCCATGTCCTCTGGCGGAGCGATTGCGCTTCCAACCCCTGCAGCCCGCAGGGAGGCACCTGGCGTTACAACCGCGCGGGCTGGTGCCCGGGATCCGCCGTGGTCCCGTGGGACCTGGACGTGACCCCCGACGTGACTCCGGGGCAGAACGCCGCGCTCCAGTACAACGTGCAGCTCTACGACAACTTCTGCCGGCCCGACAATCCGAGCTGCGTCAGCGGCCAGACCTGTCCGGACTGCAACTACAACGGCAACGGGCACACCCAGCCGATCTGGGCGGTCCAGTCCCAGCTCATTGCCTACACCTTGAACCCGCTTTCGGTTGTGGCCGGGCGCGGCACGTCCTCGGGCGGCCTATCGCTGGCCCAGAACCGTCCCAACCCCTTCCGGCCCCCGACCTGGATCGCCTACCGAATCCCGGCCGGAGGCACGGCCGTCATTCTGATCCAGGACGCGAGCGGCCGGCTCGTGCGCCGGATCCCGGAGGCCCACGGCGCGGCCGGAACCTATTCGACGCGTTGGGACGGACGCGACGACGCCGGGCGACCGGTCGGAGCGGGCGTGTACTTCTATCAGGTCCGGATCGGAGGGCAGTCCCAGGCGAAGAAGATGCTGCTCGTGAACTGAGGACCGTCGCGGGCGGAACAGCGACACGAAAGGAACAGCGCGGACTTTTCTTCCGGCCGCGAAAGTGGCATGCTCGCCGGCATGTTTGGCAATCCACCAAGGAATCCTCCGCCGGGATTTGATCCCGACGGTCCGGCTTCCGGCCCTGGGATTTTCGGCCTGCCTTTCACGCCCGAGGAGGCTCAGGTCATCCTGATCCCGGTGCCGTGGGAGGCGACCGTCTGCTATGGCGCCGGCACGGCCGGCGCGCCGGCGGCCATCTACGAGGCCAGCCGCCAGGTGGATCTGTTCGACCGCGAGATCGGCCACGCCTGGGAGCGCGGCATCGCCATGCTGCCGATTCCCGAGGAGGTCCGAAGCTGGAGCGACCGGGCCCGCGGTCTGGCGCTCAGGGTCATGCACGCCGACGAAGATCCGGGTTCCGGCCCGGCCGCCGGAACGGCCGCATCTTCGGAGACCGGGAGCGGCGCTCCGCACCAGCGCCGGTCCGGCCCATCGCACGCGAGTCTCGAACACGCGATTGAAGAGGTGGATCGGCTTTCCGAGATGCGGAACGCCTGGGTGCGCGCGAACGCCTCCACGTGGCTCGACCGCGGCCGGATGGTCGGAGTCGTCGGGGGCGATCATTCCTGTCCCTTCTCCCTGATCCAGATCCTCTCGCAGCGACATCCCGGTCTCGGCATCCTTCATGTCGACGCCCATTTCGATCTCCGTGATTCCTACCAGGGCTTCCGGTGGTCGCACGCCTCGATCTTCTGGAACGTGCTCAATGAGCTTCCCGGAGTCAAACGGATCGTGTCGGTTGGCGTGCGCGAGTACGGCCAGTCCGAGGATTCGCTGGTGCGCTCCTCCGGCGGGCGCGTCCACGCCTTCTTCGACGCCGACCTGCGCCGGCGCCTTCAGGAGGGAGAACCCTGGAGCCGGATCGCCGGCGAAGTCATCCGCCCGCTTCCGCCCGACGTCTACGTCTCTTTCGACGTCGACGGCCTCGAACCGTCCCTCTGCCCCTTGACCGGCACTCCCGTGCCTGGGGGCCTGTCGTTCGCGGAAGCGGTGTCGCTTCTCCGGCTGGTGGCGGACTCCGGTCATCGCATCGTCGGCTTCGATCTCTCGGAGGTCGGGACGAATCCGCAGGGAGGCCCGCAGCTCGACGCCAACTTCGGGGCCCGGCTTCTGTACAAGATCATCGGGTACGCCTGCAAGCCGGGTCCGGGCCGGGCGCATTGACCGGCACGGGGCGGGCCGAGCTGACCGGTGGGGCCCTGGCCGAGCTGACCGGCACGGGGCAGGCGCCCTGACCGGCCCGGGCTTGGCCGAATTGACCGGATCGGCCCTGGCCCCTTGACCGCACCGCCCTGCGCGTGACGCCGGCTCTTGATCCTCGTTCTGGAGGTCAGGCCTCTCCCAGCAGGTGCCCGAGGAAATAGGCGATCTGCCGGCGCCACCACGGCCAGTCGTGACCGACGTCGTGGCCCCAGAGATCGAGCCAGTGGTCGATCCCGCGGACGCGCAACGCGCCCGAGAACTGGCGGGAGGAGTGGACGAAACGATCCTCCCAGGCCCCCTGGCCGGCGCAGAGGATGATGCGCGTCTCCCGCAGCCGGTCCAGGGTCGGCCCGTCGGACAGCCCGGACAGGTAGCTCAGGGGATCGTTGCGCTCGATCACTTCATCGCGGACGTCCCCGGTGAACTCCCGCACGCTATAGACCCCGCTCAGACAGACGCAGGAATCGAAAACCTCCGGATGCCGGAGGAGAGAACTGGCGGCGTGATAGGCGCCGAAGCTGCAGCCGGTCGTCAGAATCGGAAGATCCGGAGTCCGGCAATCCTGCCGGATGAAAGGAACGACCTCCTCGACGATGCAGGCGTCATAGGCCTCGTGCCGGCGGGCCCGGTCGATCGGGTGCGCGCCTTCGTTCCACCAGGACTGTTCGTCGATCCCGTCCACCGCATAGATCTTCAGACGGCCGGCGGCGAGCCACGGCCGGCACGCCTCGACCATGCCAAAGTCCTCGTACTGGTAGAATCGGCCGCGGGACGTCGGGAAGACGAGCATGGGCCGGCCCGTTTCCCCGTAGACCTTGAGCTCGAGCTTCTGGCCGAGCCGGGGACTGGCCCAGGCGTGATGTCCGGCGCTCACGGTCGCGGGTCCTGTTCGAAGCGCATCCGGCCGCCGGCGTCGGGCAACTCCCCGGAAGAGGGCCAGAGGCCCGGCGTGGCGCCGGACGACTCTCCGGCCGGCGGGATCCGGGCGGCGGCGGCGGGCGCCCTACCGGCGATGGCATCGGCCGCTGAGCCCGGCCCTTCCTCGGCCTGGATGAACTCGGCCGCCTCCAGAAGCTCCGGCAGGGAGGTGGTGCGGATCAGGTAGGCCTCATCCCCCATGGCCCGGCGGAAGGCGAGGGGAATCTCCATCCGGAGCACGAGCTGTCGCCCGTAGCGGCGCAAGATCTCCTCATCGGTGTGGAGATGGGCGAATCGGACCTTCCGATTGACGAACCCGCAATGATAAAGGCGGGGCCACTCCTCCGCCACGGGAAGGTCAAGCATGACGCGGGCCCAGGCGTCGTAGAGATCGCGATCGCACGAGTAGTTGAACATGTCCACGGAAGGGCCGCCCGGCGGCCGGAGGTTGGCCTCGAGCGCGATCAATCCTCCCTGGACGGTGCGGAAGAACTCGATGTGAAAGAACCGCTCGCGGATCCGGAACGCGCGCACGGCGCGCCGGCCGAGATCCGCCAGATCCTCCGGAATCTCGCGATGCGTGTAATAGACGATCTCGGAGTCCTCATTGACCACGTCCATCACGCCCCGGCTGTACTGCATGGAGAAGCAGCAGGCGACCGAGCCGTCGCTTCGGGTCAGGCCGTCGAACGTGACGATGGCGCCTTCGACGAACTCCTCGATCAAAGCGCCGTTCGAGCGTCCCGGCTCGAGGAAGGCCCGCAGTTCGTTCCGGTCTCCGATCCGGAAGGTCCCGGTCGCCCCAACGCCGATGTCCGGCTTGATCACCAGGGGGAACCCGACCTGGTCCGCGAACCGTTCCGCCTCCTCCGGCGAGCCGGCCAGGATGCCCCGGGCCACGGGCACGCCGGCCTCACGGAAGACCTGCTTCATCCTGGACTTCCGCCTCATTCCCTCCAGATCGGCCGGCCGGAACCCCGGAACATCGAACGCCTCGCGGAGCGAAGCCTCGAGGGGCATCCAGTACTCCGTGTGCGACTCGACGCGGTCGATCCGGTTGTACACGCACTGCAAATCAGCCACCGCGCCGTGCACCGCGGCTGTGTCCTCCAGGCTCCCGACCTTCCGGTAGTCGGTGAGGGATTTCCGCTGCTCCGGAGCCAGCTCCTCAAGGCTGCGATCGCCGATCCCGAAGGCCGCGGCTCCCAGATCCTTGAGACGGCGGCAGTAGAGATGCTGCTGCGCCGGGAAATGCGGGGACAGATAAACCAGGTTCAATGGACGCTCCATGGACGGAGACGGCGATCTCCGCTCCTGCCTCTGTTCGACCGATCGGAGCAGCCTATCGAATCATGAAGAGGGACACAACGTCCGTTCCGAGGTTCGACGAGCTTGTTCCGCCCTCGGAGCCTCACGGAGCCCGCGCCTCGACGCCTGCGTTCGGCGGCGACCGGCCCGCGTGATTCAGGGTCGCCCGTCGCGCGACAAGGCGCGCAGCCCGAACGACGCGGGCTCGCATCCGCGGAGCGGATCGAACCGAAGGGGAGAATCAGCTCGAGCGCTCCGTCCTTGCGTTCAGACCGGGCCGTCCCGACAGTAAAATGGGCCGGAGATCGCTTCGGCCCGTTTTTGCCGTTCCACCGGAAGGGAGTCGCGTCGAATGAAAGTCGTCCTCGCGCCCGATTCCTTCAAAGGGTCCATGACGGCGGCCGAAGCCCGGGCCGCGTTTCGGCAAGGTGTGATTCGCGCGTGTCCCGCCGCCGCCGTGGTCGAAGCGCCCGTGGCGGACGGCGGCGAGGGAACTCTGGAGGCCCTTCGCGCCGCGCTCGGCGGAACGACGCTTCCGATGCGCGTGACGGGTCCCCTGGGTGCGCCGATCACGGCTGCCGTGGGTCTGCTCGAAGGCGGCCGCACCGCCGTGGTTGAGGCCGCTGCCGCGTCCGGGCTGCTGCTGGTGCCGCCGAAGGAGCGGAATCCCCTTCGGACGACGACCTACGGCACCGGCGAGCTGATCGCCGCGGCCTTCGCCGGCGGTGTCCGGCGCTGCATCGTGGGCGTCGGAGGCACCGCGACCACCGACCTCGGGCTCGGCGCGGCGCAGGCGCTGGGCGCGCGCTTTTTCGACTCCGGGGGACAGGAAATGCCCGAGCCGATCACGGGCGCGGCTCTGGAACGCATCGCGAGGATCGACGTCGGCGCGCTGGCGCCCCTGCCCGCGGGTCTTGACCTCGTTCTGGCGTGCGATGTCGACAATCCACTGCTCGGACCCGCGGGCGCCGCCGCCGTCTACGGGCCCCAGAAAGGCGCCGGTCCCGAATCCGTCGCGGAGCTCGAGCGGAACCTCGCGCACGCCGCGGATCTCCTGGAAGCCGCCACCGGCCGGAGGATCCGCGATCTGGCCGGATCGGGCGCGGGCGGCGGGCTGGCGGGCGGTCTGTCGGCTCTCTACGGCGCGCCGCTTCAGGCCGGAGCGGGCCTGATCCTCGACGCCATCCGCTTTCGCGAGCTGGCGGCCGGGGCATCGCTGGTCCTGACCGGAGAAGGACGACTCGACGCCCAGTCGGCGCGGGGCAAGGTCGTTCGCGCGGTGGCGCTGGCGTCGCGCGATCTCGGAATCCCCGTGATCGCTCTCGCCGGTGAGCTTGGCCCCGGATGGGAGGCGCTCCTCCAGGCGGGATTGTCGGGCGCAATCGCAATCAACTGGAACTCCCTGCCGCTCGAGGAAGCCATGACGAAGGCAACGATCCTGGCCGTCGAGGCGGCCGAACTCGCGGTGCGGGCGTTTTTCTCCGGAGGAGGGTCGACGATCGAGGCCTGAGACAGACCGCCTGCTGTCTTCATCTTCCGGATGGCGGCGACATCCGCGTTTCCAAGGGTGACCTTGAGAAGATCCACCGCACGATGAGCCGGCCCCGCCACGGGGCCCCGATCTCCTGCGCCGGATCGCGAGGCATTCTGTGCAACAACGCGGGCGGGTGTTAAATGCCACCCAACCAAAACCACGAAATCATCTGGACGTATCGAAAGAGCACGTGATATCATTCCCGGTTCTGCGCCCGTTGGTCCCGACTCGAAGGTGAAAGCGGCGCGGACATTCAGTCCCAACGGCCGGCCGCGCGACTTCGAGTGATACGGAGCGTTTCCGTCCGCACAGCTCGGGCCCCGGATCGGAGCCCGGCGAAAGGAGCTGCATCATGAGCCTGAATAAGCAAATCGTCACCGCGCCCGCGAAACCGGCGAAAGAGAAGATCGCGGGCCTCCGTACCCGTTTCCGCGGCGAATTGATCGAGCCGGACAGTCCCGGCTACGACGAAGCGCGCAAGATCTGGAACGGGATGATCGACCGGCGGCCGGCCGTCATCGCGCGCTGCGCCAACGTTGCCGACGTGATCCACGCGGTCAATTTCGCCCGGGAGAACCGGCTGCCGCTGGCCGTTCGCGGGGGCGGCCACAACGTGACCGGGAATGCCGTCTGCAACGACGGCGTCGTGATCGACTTGAGGGGGATGAAGGGGATCCGCGTCGATCCGGAGTCCCGGACGGCATGGGTCGACGGGGGCTGCACGTGGGGCGACCTGGACCACGCCACGCACGCGTTCGGTCTCGCCGCCCCGGGCGGCATCATCTCCACGACGGGAATCGCCGGGCTCAGCCTGGGCGGCGGCATCGGGCACCTGACCCGCAAGTGCGGCCTCTCCGTCGACAACATTCTCTCGGCGGATGTGGTGACCGCCGACGGGCGCCTCCTCCACGCCAGCGCGAAGCAGAACGAGGACCTCTTCTGGGCGCTGCGCGGCGGCGGGGGCAACTTCGGGGTCGTGACCTCCTTCGAGTTCCGCCTGCATCCCGTGGAGATGGTCTATGCGGGTCCGATCCTCTACCCGCTGGAGAAGTCCCGGGAGGCTTTGCGGATGTACCGGGACGTGATGAACCGGGCGCCGGATGACCTCAACGCCTTCTTCGCCTTCCTGATCGTGCCTCCGGGCCCGCCCTTCCCGGAGCCGTTGCAGAACAAGACTTTCTGCGGCGTGGGGGTTTGTTATACCGGCCCGATGAACGGCGCCGAGGCCGCCCTGCGTCCCTTCCGCGAGTTCGGTCCGCCCGTGCTCGACTTCGCCGGCCCCCTGCCGTTTCCCGCGTTGCAAGGCATGTTCGACGCCCTCGTCCCGGAGGGCCTGCAGAACTACTGGAAGGCCGACTTCGTCCACGAGCTGACCGATCCGATCATCGACGCGCACGTGGAGCACGGTCCCGGGATCCCCACGTTCAGCTCGGCCATGCATATCTATCCGGTGAGCGGGGCGGCCGGCCGCGTCGGCAAGGGAGACACCGCCTTCTATCATCGCGACGCCAAATATGTGCACGTCATCGCGGCGATGTACCCGAATCCCGCCGACACGGACAACAACGTCGCCTGGGTGCGCAACTACTGGTCCGCGCTTCATCCGCATTCCACCGGCGGGGCCTACGTCAACTTCCTGATGGAGGAGGGGGACGAGCGGATCCGGGCCACCTACGGGGAGAACTTCAGCCGGCTCGCGGCGGTGAAGCAGCGCTATGACCCGGAGAACATGTTCCGGCTGAACCAGAACATCAAACCGTAGCGTCGAACATCGCGGCGTTACGAGCGCACCTCAATCGGCCCGGGGCCGCGTGGAACCCTCATGGCGGCCCTGGAACCAATCACCCCCCGGATCCAACCTCGGGGATCATACCAGAGCAGCGGCAAGAGACCAACATCAACCGTCCGCTCCGGCGGAGCTGGGATCCTCGGGCGTTTCCGCCGGCTCTCCCTCCAGGCTCTTGACCAGCCCGGCGTGCTCCCGGTCGATCTGGAACCCGAAACGCCGGAAGTACTGGGGCCGGTAGAAGCCGGTGGTGAGAGTCCGGACGCCGCGCGACCGAAGCCGGTTCATGAAGTCTTCCATCAGCTCCTCGGAGATGCCCTGGCGGCGGCGCGTCGGCGCCACGACGATCTTCTCCATGTGGACCGAACGCGGTTCAAGCATCCGGTAGACGAGGCCGCCGACCACGCGGTGGTTCTCATCCACGGCCACCAGGAACTGGTGGCCGGGCCGGAAGCGGAGGTTGAGGCCGGACGCGTGGAAGAGCTGGTGCAGGGACCAGACTTCCCTTGGAGTCGTCGCATGGCGGACGCGGAAATAGCGGCCGGCCCGGTCCCGGTGCGTGACGACCAGATCCGACACGCGGGTCCCTCCCTGTTCGATCAGCGAGAGGTCGGCGGTGTCGGCGGGCCTCAGGTGCGCGTAGGTCATGCGGGCCAGGAAGTAGATCTCCTCTTCGGAGAGCGGGAGGCGCCTGACCAGCTCGCTCATCTCGCGGAGCAACGCCTCGAAGGAGATCCGCGCCGTGCGCGCCAGGTCGATGATCCGGGCCAGCTCGTCCCGCAGCTCGCGGCTGGACCCGGCAAAGACGGTCTCCCGGAACAACCGCAGCCGGATGCCGGGCCGCCCCTCCTCCAGCTCGGACAGGCTGTAGGAGTCCCAGAGATCGCGAAGGTTGCGCGCGCGCGCCTCCGGCGTGGCCTCGAAGTTGGCCTCGGCCCACCGGTGGTACCGGCGGATGGCGGCGGCGAGCCTTCGTGGCATGTAGCCGCTGGCTCGGACGTGGTCGAGAAACGCTTGAAGGTTCTGCTCCTCGCCCGGAAGATCGCGGGCCAGGGCCTCCTGATCCTCGAGCAGGGCCGACAGGGCGCGGATTCCCGCCTCCTCGCCGAGAACGTCCAGGACGGCGTCGAACAGCGTTTCCGGACCGACGATGCCCGCCAGGACCGGAACCCTTCGAGCCATCTCATCGAGGATGCCGTCCTTGAGGCATCGCAGCAGGCCGGAGAGTCCGATCGGCGCGAGCGGCCCCGCGATCGAGACCAGCCGGGATCCTTCCTGGTAGTCGTGCGCCGGAACGATCAGGTTGTCGGGCGAGGGCTTGGAGGGCGCGAAGGTTCGTCCCGTCCGGTTCCAGAAGTCGAGGTACGAGACGGCGGCGTGCGAGGCCAGATGGATCCAGAGGGGAGCGAGTCGATCCGCGATCGCTCGCGCATCTCCGGCCTCTCTGGCCGCAGCGACCCGGAGGAGAAGCGCGGAGACGGTTTCCCCCGGGACGAATTCCTCGGTCCAGAGTCCATGTTCGGGCCAGAAGCCGCCGAGATCCTCCACCAGGCGGCGGCCGCCGGAAGAGCCGGCCAACCGGCTCAGCCAGAGGACTTCGTTTTCGGCGGCCTCCGGGGACATGCCGGAAACGAGGTTGACCGCGATCTCGAAGGTCCCGGCCTCGCGGGTCTGGACGGAGAAACGATAGACCGCCTTGCCGTGACGCGTTCCCAGGTGGCGCACCCGAACGCCTCCCGGCGGGATCTCCGCGAGGGACACCCGCGCTCCGCCCGAAAGCACGAAGATGGCCTCCTTGATGAACGGAATCTCCTGGACGGCCTTTTCCACCCGGACGCGATCCCCGGAAGCGCAGGCGGGATCGAACGACAGGACCTGCGCCCAGCCGTACTCGCGCCCCGTGGCCGGATCCACGGCCAGGCGAAGGTCGGGGCCGAGCCAGTCGCGAAATCCCGCGGTCAACCGTTCGAGGCCGGACCGCGCGAATTCCCGCACTCGAAGCGTCTCCGGAGACAGCAGCC
This sequence comes from Candidatus Eiseniibacteriota bacterium, assembly GCA_963833505.1. Classification (GTDB taxonomy): domain Bacteria; phylum Eisenbacteria; class RBG-16-71-46; order CAIMUX01; family CAIMUX01; genus CAWHYG01. The sequence goes on from CAWHYG010000007.1 coordinate 1,456,809, forward strand.
AGCGAGCCAGCTCGGTTCGGGCCACGCGGTACCAACCCGGATGTTCGGTCGCGTAGACCACCAGGAACCGAAGCAGGGCCATGGTCCGGCCCTCGTCCAGGACCGGCGGAAGCGATCCCTTCGCATCCGCTCCTTCGCTCCGTGAGACCGGCCTGGATTCGCGACGGCGGCGAGGCTCCGTCCGGACGCGATGCACCTGCCCCACGAAGGCCACGAACGCGGCCATGATCTCATCCGGCAGCCCGCGCCGGGTCAGCGCGAGCGCGCCCGCCCGGCTCAGCACGGAGGGATCCGCCTCCAAAAACGCCGTCAAGGTCGGCGCCACCATCTCCGGCGCGCCATGGGGCAGAAGGGCCCGGAACGCGGCTGAGCGAACCTCCGGCACGGGATGGCGGACGGCGCGGCGCAGAGGGATCCGGGCCAGCTCCGCCCGTTCGGAATCCTCTCCGCCGGCCAGGGTCTCGAAGTAGGAAACGAGGCGCAGGCCGTCCTTCTCATCCGCGCAGCCGAGCGCGACCGCCGCCAGATGCATGGTGAGGAAGCTCCGGTCCTCACGCCAGAGAGCATCCTCGAGGCGGCGTTGATCCCCGGCCGACAGCTCCGCGCGCCGGGCCGCGCCCACGACGCGGGGACGGAGCTCGGCCGGCCGCTCGCGCCTCGGCTGAGGCCGGCGGACGCCCACCGGTCCGGTGAAGTCGATCAACGCGGCATTGCCGATCCAGAGATCGGGCGAGCGCAGGATCGTCTCGAAGTCGGCCACGGAGCCCGTTCCCTCATAGATCAGGTCGCCGATGCGGATGCGAGATCCCCCGGAGCGGCCGCTTTCTCGCGCCCGCGATCCCCCGGCGATTGGCTCGCGGCCGCCGTCCCATGCCCGCGATCCCCCGGCGAACGACTCAGAGGCGCCGTCCCGCACGCCGCTCCGGAACGGGGACGGCGGAGTGTCGGTCGCCACATCGACGATCAGCTCGCGGCCGAGCCGCGGCAGCCGCAGCGCTCCGGGTCCGGCTTCGACGTCTCCCAACGTCTGCGCCATGTCCCGCAGCAGCCAGAGCGGGATCCTGACCTCCACCTCTCCGGCCTGGAGGCGGGAGATCCGCGCCCGATACATGCCTTCGATGAGATCGGCGAAATGGGTCTCCACCAACTTGCGCCGGAAGGTCCCTTTCGGCGTCAGCTCCTCCTGATCGAGGGCCAGGGGCCGCGGCAGAAGCGCGAGATCGAGGATCCGCTCGTAGGGAGCGAGGAAGCCGTTCACCGACGCGACGATGCTGCCCAGGTGCTCGCGGAGAAGCTCGGGCGTCATCTCCCGGAGCGGCGGCAGCGGATAGTCGTAGTTGGGATGGAGCAGGATCGTGTTGTACTCGCGACCGTCGCCGACCAGGAAGACCTGCTGGATCTCACCGAAGCTCTGGAAGAAGCTCTCGATCCGCTGGGGCGAGACGGTCTGCCCTTTCACGTTCTTGTAGATGTCCTTTTTCCGGTCGACGATCGTGACGTAGCCGTCCTCGTCGATGGACACGATGTCTCCCGTGGCGAACCACTCGGTGCGATGGTCGCGCTCCCGTTCGTCCGGGCCGAAGTACCCTTCCATGACGAAGGATCCCCGGATGAGCAGCTCGCCGTCCTCGGCGGCCTTGATCTCGATTCCGGGCAGCGCGGGCCCGACCGCGCCTTCCCGATACCCGCCCGGCGGCGTCATCGTGATGCCGCCGGTCGCCTCGGTCATTCCGAACCCGCTCAAGAGCTCCACGCCGTGATGCTGGAAGAACCGGAACACGGCCGGATCCAGATAGCCCGCGGCCGAAAGGCCCCAGCGCAGGCGTCCCCCCGTGACGCTCTCCACCGCCGGCCGGACGAATCCGGGCCCGGCCTCTTCCGGCACCTCCTGGCGGATGCGGTCGTAGAGCTGGATCCAACGCTTGGGGATGCTGATGAACACCGTCGGCGCGACGCGCCTTAGGCCGTCGAGCAGCGAATCCAGCGACGGGCTGGCCAGGGCCGAATAGGTCGCTCCCCAGAAGAGCGTGCCCAGCATCTCCAACCAGCGCCCGAAGGTGTGATAGAGGGGAAGAAAACAGAGGAAGTGGTCTTCTTCCCCGATCTCGGGCAGGGCCAGGGCGCGGGCGAACCGCTTGAAGACCAGATTCCGGTGGGCAAAGAGGATCCCCTTGGGCAGGCCCGTCGTGCCGGAGGTGTACATCAGGGTCGCGACGTCGTTCCAGCGCGGCCGCGCAAGCCGGCGCCGGAGCTGGTCGTCGGAAATGGACTCCCCGCGTTCCAACAGTTCGGCGGCCGAGAGAATCAAGCGCGGTCCGCCTCCGGCAGCCGGCGCGGAGATGCCCTGGGTGCCGAATCGGCCCGGCCCATCCACCGAACCGATCTGGATGATCGAGCGGAGATGGCTGAGATCTCCCAGGACGGGAAGCATCTTCTCGACCTGGGCATCGCTCCCGATCAGGAGGACTTCCGCCTCCGTCTGCTCGAGAACGTAGGCGGCCTGCTCGCCCGTCACGTCGGCCGGAATCGTCACATCGACGAGTCCGGTCGTCAGGCAGGCCAGATCGGCCGCGATCGTCTGCAGGGAATTCTCCGCCAGGATCGCCACCGGCCGGCCCGCCGGCGGATCCTGGAAGAGGGAATGCAATCCCCGGGCAAAGGCATCGACTCGCTGGCCGACGGCCTCCAAGGAGTACTCCGCGATGTCGTCCTTCCCCACCGTCCGAAGCCAGATCCGGTCGGGCTGCGCCTGGACGCGCCGGCGAAAGAGCTTTCCCACGGTGTAATCCGCCGCGTCTCCGGCCTGCCGGATCAGCTCGAGCCATCGCTCTCCCTCCGGCCGGCCCGAGATCCGCTTCAGAAACGGAACGCGGCGCGTGGCATCGCACCAGTCGAGAAGCAGCCGGGCCCAGGGCGGATCCGCGAGCGAATCCGGCGCTCGAACGCCTTCTTCGGCCTCGAGAGCCCTGCGCTCCTCACTGGCGGCCGCCAGAAGCCGGGATCCCAGATCCAGCAGAGCGGCCGGATCCGCCTCCTCCAGCCGGCGCCAACCCTGCTCTGGATCGAGGAGCCGGTCGAGTTGCTCCGACAGCGCCCTGTCGGGGGCCCCGCCGCCGGTCGCCCGGGGGGAACCACCCGCGGAAATGCCGGCGGAACGGTCGAGGGCCCCGTCGTTGCCTCTTGATTCCAGCGGCTCCACCGCGCCTCCCTCGTTGGCGTTCCGAATCGTCGGCCATCACGACCGATGGCCAGCGTCAGCGGGTTGGCCTCGGTGCCGGTCGGTCCACGCGAACCAGCGCGTCGTCGGTCCACCCACGCCACCGCTCCGGTCAGTCCGCGCCCGCCTCCAAGCTCCCCATCCGGACAGGACCGGTCGTGGTCGATCCGACCACGATCACCCATGACCCCACAACCGCCGTCCGCTCCCGCTGGACAAAGAATCCGTTACCTGCCCGCACCCGTATAGTATCTTGATCCGGTTGCATGTGCGCGAAAGGGTCTCTCGCTTGTCGTGACCGGGCCAAGCGAGGATGCCGAAGACCCGCGTTCGCATGCAGGTGCTGCAGGGCGTCCCGACGCCGGACCCTGGTTGAACCACAGCCGCACAGTTCGCCGCCGGCGGCGGTGTCGATCGGTTCGGCGCCACGAGCCGCCGGCCGGCAGGATCAGAAGAACAACCCACTGACGGAGGACGACCTGATGTCCAATCAGATCAACGAGATCATCGCTGAGGCGGCGCGCCGGGCTCGCGCGGAGACGGATGACGAGCCCGAGCCGGGCATGGCCGGAGACGTCACGTGGCCGATCGAGGCCAAGATCGGCAAGGGGCTGGAAGGCGCCCCCGCCACGACGACCCGCATCGGATACGTGAACGGCGCCAAGGGTTGGTTGATCTATCGCGGCTACAACATCTTCGATCTGGCGGAGCATTCCACCTACGAGGAGACGGCCTACCTGCTCCTGTACGGAAGCCTGCCGACCCGGCGGCAGCTCGCTGATTTCAGCCGGACCTTGACCCGGCTGCGCGCCGTGCCCCCGGCGGCGCTCGACGTCCTGCAATTGATTCCGACCGCCCGAGCCCACCCCATGGCGGCTCTCCGAACCGCGGTGTCCGTCCTGGGCAACCTCGATGAAGATGCCGAGCGACTCACGGTCAAGGACGAAACCGACGTCGCCGTCAAGCTGATCGCGCAGATCGCCACCCTGACGGGCGCCATCGCCCGGCTTCGCCACGGCCTCGAGCCCCTGGCTCCGCGCGAGGATCTATCGCACGCCGCCAACCTCCTTTACATGATGACGGGCGACGAACCGGACGAGTTGACGACCCGGGTCATGGACATCTCCCTGATCCTGCACGCCGACCATGGGATGAACGCCTCCACCTTCACCACCATGGTCGTCAATTCGTCCTTGAGCGACATGTACGGCTCGGTCGTGGCCGGAATCGCCAGCTTGAAGGGGCCGCTCCACGGGGGCGCGAACGAGCAGGTCCTGTACGACCTCGAGGAGATCGATCGGCCGGAGAACGTCGAGCCGTGGTTCAACCGGGCGCGGGAAACCAAGCGGAAGGTGATGGGATTCGGCCATCGGGTCTACAAGGCCTACGACCCGCGGGCCCGCATCCTCGGACCGTTGGCCAAGCTCATCGGCGCGCGAGATCCCCGGGTCGCCAAGCTCTACGACGTGGCCGTCAAGCTGGACGGCCTGGTCACGACCCAGCTCGGCGCGGAGAAGAAGATCTTCCCCAACGTCGACTTCTATTCGGGACTGATCTACCGGGCCATGGGAATTGAGACGGCTATGTTCACTCCGATCTTCGCGGTGAGCCGCGTCGCGGGGTGGTCGGCGCGGGCCCTCGAATATCTCGAGGACAATCGGATCTTCCGGCCCCGGGCGGTCTACACCGGACCTCCGCGCGTCTCCTACGTCGACATCGCCGACCGCGCGTAGGAACGGCGCAAGCTCGGCCGGCCCCGCCCTGTGCGCCGGGCGGGGCCGGCCGGAGCCCGCCGATCCCGGATCTCGTTCTGCCCCAGCCCCGGAGTACGGTGCGGCCGGAGCCAGCCCGGGTCCGCCGGAATCGACAATAATCATGGTTGCGCGCCCTCCGATTGATCGCATATTTTCGTGGGGTTGGCCTGACGGCCAAGCGGAACAAGCCCTTGAGTCGCAATCGGGTGATTCTCGAGGGACTGTGCGCCGTGGGACGGCGCACACGAGATGGACAGACCATGGAGGGTTTTGCAATGAAGTTCATCACGGCTCTGACCCTGTTGCTTCTCGTCGCGGGCGCCGCCCAGGCCGCGACGGTGGAGACGAAAGCGGGAACGAAGGACCTGTTGTTCCAGTTCGGAGGTCTCGCCAACATGCAGGTCACGGGCTTCAACGTTCCCGGCGGGCCGGGGAGACTGGACAACGGCTTCCTGAACACCCCCACCGAGGGGATCGGCGCACGGTACTACTTTGCCGACGACTGGGCAGTGCGCCCAGCTTTGCGGTTCACCTATGACAACGAGACGCACAAGGACGTCACGCCGAACTACTCGGACAAAGTGACCGGTTTCGGACTCGGGGTCGGGTTGGAGAAGCACCTGCAGACCAACAGCTCCGTATCTCCGTACGTCGGCGTTCAAGTCGCTTTCGACCTCGACAAGGAATCCAGCGACCAGTCCGGAACCACCGCCTACCACAAGATCACTGCTTTCGGTGGTGCTCTCATGGCCGGCTTTGAATGGGCCTTCGCCCAGGACGTCACGCTGGGCGCGGAGTATCAGCTCGGCGTGGTCGCCGGCTCCAGCAAGACCGATCAGGCCGATGTCGCCAGCGAGACCGTCCTCGGCATTGGCAGCGCTTCTTTGTTTCTCTCGGTGGGCTGGTAGGCTCGCCTCGCATCTTCCCGGGCCGGTCGCCTCGCGGCGGCCGGCCCTTTCGTTTCCCCTTGAGGTGCTCGAATGACGGTCATGCGGTTCGACGGCCACGCACCCAGGATCGGCCGCGGAACCTGGATCCATCCCTCCGCGGACGTCTTCGGCAACGTCGAGATCGGCGAGGAATGCTGGATCGGCCCGGGGGCGCGGATCCGCGGTGACTACGGGCGGATCGTGATCGGCCACCGCACCAGCGTGGAGGACAACTGCGTCATCCACGCGCGCCCGGGAGAAGAGACCACGATCGGCGACTGGGTGACCGTCGGCCACGGCGCGATCGTCCATAACGCCACGATCCGGGACTGGGCCGTGCTGGGCATGGGCAGCATCGTCTCCGACTGGGCCGAAGTCGGAGTCTGGGCCGTCGTCGGCGAAGGAGCCGTGGTCAAGCAGAACGGACGCGTGCCGGACGGACGGATCGCGGTCGGGATTCCGGCCCGGCTGTTGGAGAAGACGGTCGACGAGGCGTACAAGGCCGAATGGAGTCGGTTCAAGGCGATCTACGTCGATCTGGCCGGCCGCTATCCGTCGTCCCTGGCGCCTTGATCGATCCCCGGCTGCCGGCTGCCATCTGCGGTCGACAACGGCCGGGACTCCCGTGTCGATCCGTCCCCGTCGCGGCTTGTTGCTGCCACTAGTTCCGATCGCCGGTTCGGTCCGCCGTCTCTAATCCAGGGCACCCGCCTCTCGATCCGTTCTCTGATCGACCGCCGGACTGGTCTGCCTTCCCTGGTCGAGCGCAGCCGTCGATCGACCCGTTCTTCGATCGATCGCCAACCCGTTCCGCTGTCTCTGCTCGAGCGAGAGGCGCCCTGGCGCGGGGGATCGGGGGATCCAAGCGGCTCAGGTGCAGGCGTTCGATCAGTTGTTCCTCGCGCCCTGATCGATCCAGTCGGCGACGTTCTGAACGATCGAGTCCGCCACCGCCGTTCCCAGGTACGGCATGCGCACCCCCACCGGCGGATTCGCGAGGGCGATCTTCTCCCAAAGCAGGCTGCTCGAGCTTCGCCGCCGCACCACGACCGGTCCGTGGACGGACTTGCCGACCATGAGGCTGTCGTAGGAGGTCAGGTCAAGGCCTTCGAGGCCCCCCTGTCTGCCTCCGATGTGGCAGCCGGTGCAACCGTAGTTGGGATTGTTGAAGAGCCCGGTCAGGATCTCGGCCTGGAACCGGATCAGCCGGGGCGCCCAGTGGAACGTCGCGGTGTTGCTCGAGCCCGCGGCGTTCTGCACCTGCACCGTGCCGGAGTCCGAGCCGGCCGGGCTCGTCACGATGATCTGGCCATCGGCCCACGACAGCACCGAAGCCTCGCGGGGCTGGCCGCCGGACTCCGTGAAGAAGACGTGGCCGCCCCCCTGCGCGGATCCAAACGCGCTGCCGAGGACGCGAACGCTGTCTCCCGCCACCGTGCGAGCCGGCAGAAGCGAAGCGATGGCCGGCGCCGGACTCGGCACGAAGATGGTGAAGTCGGCGTCGGACTCGTCCGAGCCCTGTCTCTGGCCGTCCGAGGCGATCACCCGGACCCGGGCGTGGACGGTCGCGACGTTCGGGACCGTCCAGGCGAAGCTGCCCGCGTTCGGCTGACCGGAAGCGATGTCCGTCCACGTCGATCCTGAGTCGGTAGAGTACTGGATCTCGAGAGCGAGTGTCGGGGGCGGATCAGCCGCTTCGGACGCCGTGTATTGAATCGTCTGGTCTGATCCGACCGCCCACCGTTCGCCTCCGTTCGGCACGACGACCGTGACGAGCGGGACCGGCGGCGCCGCCGACCCCTGCGGCGCTCCCTGATCGATCCAGTCGGCGATGATCTGGATCTGATCGGAGGCGAGATAGGGGCCGCCCTGGGGCATGCGGACGCCGATGCCCGGATTGTCCAGCGCCACCTTCTTCCACAGCAGGCTCACAGCGCTGTGCCGCGGCACGATCACCGCGCCGTCGTTGCCGCCCTTCAGGGCGCCGGCCAGAGTGGTCAGATCCAGGCCGCCGGTCGGCGCGGGACTGGTGTGACAGACGGTGCAATGAGTCTGGAAGATGGTGGCCATGTCACCGACATAGGTGCGCAGCGCCGGGGCGAGATCAAAGGCGATTCCGTTGCTGGTCTGCCCGTTCTTCATGACCTTGACCTCGCCCGAAGTCGCATTCTGGGGAACCAGGACGCGGATGCTCGTCCCGGTCCAACTGGTCACCTGCGCCGCGACCCCCTGTCCGCCCGGCCCCGCGAAGACGACGGTGGCGCTGTCCGGCGCGGGGCCAAAACCCGTGCCCACGATCTGGACGGTATCCGGATAGAGCGTGCGGGCCGGCACCAGCGCGGAGAGAACGAGGTCGCCGCCCGGCGCCGAGGGCTTCGGACTCTTCCCGGAGTCGGTACAGCCCGGAAGCAGAATCGGGACCAGCAGAAGGCACAAGAACAGAAGAGGGACCGGCAACACAGACCAGAGCCGGAACCGGAGAAGCCGGATCGGAGTCCGGATCAACGTGAGAGGCCGGACCCGGAATACACGCGCTCGCTCGTCGCGCACCACGGCACCTCCTGAGATGGTTCTTCCATTCGTGACCCTCCGGTTGGATGCCGGACCGCTCGCAACCAGCGGGGCGCATCTGATATCCTGTTCCGTTTCGCCGAAGATCGGTGCCGGTCCTCCGGAACAGGTTCCTTCCCGTCTTTTGCCCGAACCGGCGGGCCGGAATCAGACCGTGAACCCGGACCGGCGCGAGGTTCCATCCTCATCCGGTCGCCGCACAGGAGGCTTCATGTCCCCCATCGAAGGTTCCACGGATCGCTCCGCCGGCCGCATCGGTTCGACCTCAACGTCCCGCGATTCAACCTGGACGTCCCGATGCTCAACCGCGGCGTCCCGTTGCTCAACCGCGGCATCCCGCCGCTCAGCCTCGGCGCCCCGGTGCTCAACCTGGACCTTCCGCGGCCAGCGGTTTCGTCCGTTCTCTCCGGCGCTCGCGCTGGCGCTTCTGGCCTTGATCCGGCCCCTCTCGATGTCGGTGGCTTCCGCCGCCACGACTGTGCAGGTCGCCTCGGCGCTGCCCTATCCCGTCTTCGCAACGTCGCCTCCCGGGGACAGCCGCCTCTTCATCGTCGAGCAACAGGGCACCATCCGGATCCTCGAAAACGGGCACCTTCTGGCGGCGCCGTTTCTCGACATCCACTCCCTGGTGCCGGTCATCTCGGATGACGACGAGCGCGGGTTGCTCGGCCTGGCGTTCGACCCGAATTACGCTCAATCAGGATATTTCTATCTGGACTATGCGAACGTGTCCAGCAACACCGTGATCGCCCGATATCGCGTGTCTCAATCCAATCCCAACCTCGCGGATCCCGCCTCGGCCGAGATCGTACTGACCATCCAGCAGCCTTTCACGAATCACAAGGGGGGCAACCTCGCCTTCAATCCGACGGACGGAGACCTCTATATCGGCATGGGAGACGGAGGCAGCGAAGGCGATCCGAACAACATGGGCCAGGACACCCAGGTGCTCCTCGGCAAGATGCTGCGCATCGACGTGCGGGCGGACAGCGGCTACGTCGTACCGCCGACCAATCCCTTCGTGGGCGACCGCGCCTATCGCCCGGAGATCTGGGCCCTGGGCATGCGCAATCCGTATCGGTGGAGCTTCGACCGGCTGACCCAGGATCTCTGGATCGCCGACGTGGGTCAGGACAACTACGAGGAGATCGATTTCCAGCCGGCGGCCAGCGGCGGCGGCCAGAACTACGGCTGGCGTCTGATGGAGGGCTTCCACTGCTACAACCCGCCGACCGGGTGCGATCCCGAATCCACGCTGACCCTGCCGATCTACGCATACGACCACAGCCAGGGCCGCTGTGCCATCACTGGAGGCTACGTCTATCGCGGAACGGCCGTTCCCGAGTTCCAGGGGGACTATTTCTTCGCCGATTTCTGCTCGGCGCACATCTGGACCCTGCAGTACGACGGCCATCAGGTCACGAACGTGGTCGACCGGACGACCGAGCTGGCTCCCGGGGGAAACCAGTCGATTACGACGATCGCCGGATTCGGCCAGGATGGGGACGGCGAGCTCTACCTCGTGGACCGGGGCTCGGGAACGGACGGAGCCGTCTACAAGATCGTTCCGTCGCCCGACTCCGCGCCGGAACCTCCGGCGACCCCGGGAGACCTCGACCTCATGGTCGGCCCGAATCCCTCTTCGGGAACCATGCAGTTCAGGGTCCAATCGCATCTTTCCGGAAAGCTCGAGCTCAGGATCTGCGACCTCTCGGGGCGCACGATCCGCCTGCTCTCGGCCGGGGATGTCGGCGGCGGCAGCCATGAATTCTCCTGGGACGGCGCCGACCGGTCCGGTCGAGCCGTGCCCGCCGGAGTCTACTTTCTGAGGGCCACCCTCGACGGAAAAACCATCGTCCGGCCGTTGGCGATCAGCCGCTGACCGGACCTTTCCGCCGATCACACGGCGCGGATCCGCGGTTTCGACCGAGGACGGGACGGTCATCCTCTCGGCGACGCCGTCGCGGGCGCCCTTGCGCCTCGCAGGTCTTTGGGGTAGACCTTTCCGGTTGTGTCCGGAGTCGAGGGCCGAGGAGATGCCGCCTCCATGCCGAAGTATCTGGTCATCGTAGAGTCGCCGACCAAGGCCAGGACCTTGAAGCGGTTCCTGGGCCGTGACTACGTCATCGGCTCGAGCGTCGGCCACATCCGTGATCTGCCGGCGAGCGCGGCGGAGATTCCGGAAGCGCTGAAGAAAGAGCCCTGGGCGCGGCTCGGGGTCAACGTGGACAAGGACTTCGAGCCCCTCTACGTGATCCATGGGGAGAAGCGGAAGAACATCCAGGAGCTGAGGGCCCTCCTCAAGGAATCATCGGAGCTCTTCCTGGCGACCGACGAGGACCGCGAAGGGGAGGCCATCAGCTGGCACCTGCTCGAGGTGCTGAAGCCGAAGATTCCGGTGCACCGGATGGTCTTTCATGAGATCACCCGCGAGGCGATCCTCGAGTCTCTTGAGGACACCCGGGACGTCGACCTCCATTCTGGTCAACGCCCAGGAAGCGCGGAGGATCATCGACCGGCTCTACGGCTACGAAGTGTCTCCCATTCTCTGGCGGAAGATCGCGCCCCGCCTGTCCGCCGGCCGGGTGCAGAGCGTCGCCATCCGGATGCTGGTCGAGCGGGAACGCGCGCGCATGCGCTTCCGCGCCGCTCATTACTGGGACCTCGCCGGGCTGTTCCGCACCGAAGCGAACGCGACCTTCCCCGCCCGCCTCACCACGCTGAGCGGAAGCCGTCTGGCCGGAGGCAAGGATTTCGATCCCGACACCGGGCAGCTCAAAAACGGCGCGCTGGTGCTGGACGAAGCCGGGGCCCGCCGGCTCGCGTCCGAGCTGACGGACCGGACCTTCCGGGTGCTTTCGGCCGAGGAACGGCCGTATTCGCAGTCGCCCCCCGCGCCTTTCACCACCTCGACCCTGCAGCAGGAGGGAGGTCGCAAGCTCCGCTTCGACGCCAAGCGGACCATGCGCGCGGCCCAGCGGCTCTACGAGAACGGGCGCATCAGCTACATGAGGACCGACTCCGTCGTCCTCTCCACCGAGGCTTTGACCGCGGCGCGAGCGTCGGTCCGGCAGCTCTTCGGGGCCGAATTCCTCACCGGGGAGCCGCGGTTATACAGCGGGAAGGTGAAGAACGCGCAGGAGGCCCACGAAGCCATCCGGCCGGCGGGAAGCGACTGGCCGACGCCGGCTGCGCTGGCCGGTGAACTCGGACCGGACGAGCTGAAGGTCTACGAGCTGATCTGGATGCGCACCCTGGCGTCGCAGATGAAGGACGCGCGCGGCCGGCGGCTGGCCGTGCGGCTCTCCGCGGAGACCGGCAGCGGCGAAGCGGTCTTCCAGGCGAACGGCACCGCCATCGACTTTCCCGGATTTCTCCGAGCTTACGTCGAGGGATCGGACGATCCCGAAGCCGCCCTGGCCGACCGCGAGACCCTCCTGCCTCCTCTTCGACCCGGCGATCCGGTCCGGGCGGTTGCGATCACTCCCGAGGACCACGTCACGCAGCCCCCCCCGCGGCTCACCGAGGCGTCCCTGATCAAGGCGCTGGAAGAGTCCGGCATCGGCCGCCCCAGCACCTACGCTTCGATCATCGACACGATCCAGAGGCGCGAATACACCTTCAAGAAAGGGCCGGCCCTGGTGCCGACCTTCACCGCCTTCGCCGTCGTCGACCTGATGCGGCAGCACCTGACCGATCTGATCGACTACGAGTTCACGGCCCGGATGGAGGACCGGCTCGACGCGATCGCCCGCGGCGAATCGGATCGCCTGCCGTACCTGAAGGAGTTCTACTTCGGAGACGGCAGCCCCGGTCTGCGCCCGCTGCTCGACCGGAAGGGGAAGGACATCGATCCGCGCGAAGCCTGCACGATTCCGCTGGGCCAGGATGCGCAGGGCCGGGCGATCGTCGTGCGCGTCGGGCGCTACGGGCCGTATCTCCAGCGCGGGGAAGAGACGGCGCCCATTCCCGACGGAACGTGTCCGGATGAGCTTTCGCTGCCGGCGGCCGAAGAGATGATCGCGCGCGGCGTCCAGGGGCCGCAGTCCCTGGGGAACGATCCCGGGACCGGAAAGCCGGTCTTCGTGCGCACCGGGCGCTTCGGACCCTATGTCCAGCTCGGGGAGGCGGGATCCGGCAAGACCGAGAAACCGAAGATGGTCTCGCTCCTGCCCGGAATGACCCCGGAAGCGACTTCGCTCGAGACGGCTCTCCGGCTTCTGCAGCTCCCCCGCTCTCTGGGAGCCGACGCGGAGGGCCGCGAGGTCATGGCCCATTACGGCCGATACGGCGCCTACGTCAAACGCGGAGACGAGACCCGCAGCCTGACGCCGGAAGACAACGTGCTCGAGGTCACGCTGGATCGGGCGCTCGAGCTTCTCGCGGAGGAGAAACGCGGGAGAGGCTTCCGGACTGCCGCCGAACCGATCCTGACCTTTGGGGCGGCGCTGGACGGAAAGGACCTGCGCTTGATGAAGGGACGCTACGGTCCCTACGTGACGGACGGCGAGACCAACGCATCGCTTCCGCGGGATCTGATCGACCCGGCGGCCCTGACTGCGGACCAGGCGCGCCAGCTCATCCTCGACCGGAGGGAGCGCGGTCCCGCGCGTCCGCGCCGGCGCCGGGCCGCCGGTCCTCGATCGACCGGCGCTCCGCGGAAGCGCGCGGCGGCGAGCCCGGGCCGGAAATCGGGATCCGCTGCTTCGGCCCGGAAGGCCGCGTCCGTCAAGCCGACCGGGAAGACCCGATCCACCGCTTCGGCCGGAAGGTCGCCGGCGGCGGAGTCGACCCGGAAGGCCGCCGGCAACGCTGCCCCCAAGGCGACGGTTCGACGAAGCGCAACCCCGACGCGGAAGTGAGCCGGACCGGAAGCAGTCTCGTCTCGGCGCCTGGAGACGCGGGGGCCGGCTGAATCAATCGTCAGGTCCGTGACCGGGCTTCCGAGGGACGATCGCCGCAGCTCTCAGCTCATTCCGGATCTGCGTTCGCTTCCCGCAACCGGCCGAAGGTGCGGGTGAGAAGGCGCAGGCGGGCCGTGACTTCCTGATCAAGCGCGTCGGGCCGTAGCCGCCAGCTCCAGTTCCCCTCCGCGCGTGAAGGGAAGTTCATCCGGGCCCACGAATCCAGTCCGAGCGCATCCTGGGCCTGGATGACGGCGAGCCGGGCCACAGACGAGAACGCCAGACGGATCATCTCCCAGTGGATCTCCAGCCGCTCGATCCCTCCCGGAATCCGGTTCTCTTCGAGCCCCAAATACCGGAGCAGGAAGTCCAGCTCGGTTTCGGCGGCCTTTCGATCGGCCGGATCGGTCGCGTCCGGCGGGACCGGCGAACGTGGCCCGGCGAGGCGTCCCGCTCGATTCAAGAGCTCGCGATACCAGCCCACCACGGTGTCGTTGTCGTGCGTGCCGGGATAGACCACCAGGTCGGGCTCATGGCGATGGGGCAGGTGGTTGTTGTGCGGCCCGCTCCCGAAGGCGAACTGCAGCACGCGCATGCCGGGCAGACCGAACTGCCGGCGCAAGGTCACGACGTCCTCGGCCACCGCGCCGAGATCCTCCGCGATGATGCCGACGCGCCCGAACTCCGCCACCGCCGCGTTCAGGAAATCCTCGCCCGGGCCGGGCATCCAGCGCCCCTCGACGGCCGTGGGCGAGGCGGCCGGAATCTCCCAGTAGCGCCGGAATCCGATGAAGTGGTCGAGGCGCACGAGGTCCGAGAGGCTGAAGGTCCGCCGGAGCCGCGCCAGCCACCACGCGTATCCGTCCTCCTTCAGAACCTCCCAGCGGTAGAGCGGATGTCCCCAACGCTGGCCGGTCCGGCTGAAGTAGTCGGGCGGCACTCCCGCGACGACGGTGGGATTTCCGGCGTCGTCGAGGTGGAACAGCTCGGGGCGCGACCAGACGTCGGCGCTCTCGTGCGCCACGAAGATCGGAATGTCGCCGATGAGCCCGATTCCCCGCTCGCGGCACCGGTCGCGCATTGCGCGCCACTGCCGGTCGGCTTCGTACTGGCACCAGGAGATCCGCCGGATGGCGGCGCCCAGATCGTCGCGGGCGCGGGCCAGCGCTTCCGGATCGCGATGCGCGAGACCCGCCTCCCACCGCGTCCAGGAGAGGTCACCGGATCGCTCCTTGAGCGCCCGGAACAGCGCGTAATCCGGCAGCCACGCCCCCTGCTCCGCGCAGAAGGCCTCGAAGGCTCCCTGTTCCTCGTGACCGGCGCCGTGGAAGAACGCCTCCGCGGCCTTCTCGAGAGCCAGATCGCGGAATGCGCCGCTCTCGGCGAAGAGGGCCCGCTCGGTCACGGCGGGCAGCTCGGATCTCAGGTCGCGCTCCCCCAAGAGCCCTTGATCGCGCACGGCGAAGAGGTCGATCCAGTGGGGATCGAGCGCGAAAGCGGAGGTGCCCATGTACGGGCTGTCCCCGAATCCGGGCGGCCCGACCGGGAGCGTCTGCCACCAGGACTGGCCGGCCCGCTCGAGAAAATCGACGAAACGGGCGGCCCCCGCGCCCAGGTCGCCGGCGCCGAAAGGTCCGGGAAGCGACGGCACGTGCAGGAGCACGCCGCTCCCGCGGCCGGGAAGATCCTGACGAACCACCGGGTAACTTCGGTCCGCCCCTCCCGTCACTCCGCCCTCCCTGGTTCGAAGCGGCGACACCGGATTCACGATCTTCGCTTCTCAACGCCGCCGAGGCGACGCTTCTTTCATCGGCGGATCTCCCCGCCGGAGCCCGCAATGCCTCGTATCGGCAGATCTTCGGGCCCCGCACCGGGTTCGGGCCCCGGGTCGCCCCTTCGCCTCTCGTCGACGGCCGGAATCTACTCCTATCGGACTCTCAGGGAAAAGCCCACTCCGTCGCGGATCGGGAGAAGGCTCGAGAGGAACCGGTCGTCCTCCCACATGAGCCGGATGTACTCGGCCACGCCCTGAGTGCTCCGCGCGTTGTCCCCGGCCGCAACCAGGCCGCTCCAGATGAGGTTGTCGATGATCACTGCGCCGCCCGGGCGCACGCGATCCCGGATGAGGCCGAAGGCGGACGGGTACTGGTCCTTGTCGATGTCGCAGAAGATGACGTCGAAGGTGCCGGGCGTGCGCTCCAGGATGTCCCTCGCGTCGCCGACCTGGAAGTCAACCCGATCCGCGACGCCGGCTCTGGACAGGAAGGATCGGGCCAGCTCGGAGTTGGCCGGATCTCCATCCGTGTGCCAGACCTTTCCACCCGGTCCCGCCCCGCGGGCGAACCAGAGCGTGCTGTAGCCGAAGCCCGAACCCATCTCGAAGATGCGCTTCGCGCCGATCATCATCGCTGTCTGGCGGCAGAACCGGCCCACTTCGGGGCCGATGATGGGGAAATGCCGTTCCCGGGCCAGGTCGTGCATTTCCTGAAGGATGGGATCCCCCGGGACCTCGGCCCGCTCGCGAAGCCAGCGGGCCACATCGGGACGAAACACGGGATCATCGGACACGGGAATTCCTTTCTCCAGCATTCTGGAAACCGCTGGACTTGAAACATCCAACCTGAAACCGCTCCTGGCCGACCCAAAGCAGCTTCGGAGCCGTCCTTGACCGGAACCTGCTTCGAAGCCGCCCCTGCGCCCGGATCAAACCAGCTTCGAGTCACAGGTGAACCCAAGCCAATCGCCCTGGTTCTCCGGACGGCTGCGACCGATCGAGGGATGATAACAGAAGCGCGGCGGTCGAGATCGGTTCGCAGGCCAGGTCACGGTTGCGCCGGGACGCCGATGTGCGGGCCCAGCGCCGGCAGGACTTCCTGGTGTTCAGCGCTGCACCTCGGCCCTCTTCGTATCGGGATCGGTTCGCAGACCAGCTCCCCGATGTCCCCGGCGCCACCGGATCGAGCTTGACGGAGGGACGGATGAACGGGAGTCGCCAGGAACTTAATAAAATGAAAGTTAGTATTGACATATTGAATAATTCGAGCGATAATGATCCAAGAAAGGAATCACGCGATGGACATCTCAAAGATCCGATGCGCCGGATGCGGCCGGGAGATGATGCCGACGAGGCTGACCTGCGACTCGTGCAACCTGGTGCTGGACGGGGAGTTCGAGATTCCGGCCCTCGCCCGGCTTCCACTTGAGGATCAGGTCTTCATTGTGGCCTTCGTCCGGCACCATGGCTCGATCAAGAAAATGGAGAGCCTCTTCGGGATCAGCTATCCCACGGTCAAGAACCGCCTGAACGCGATCGGCGCGGAGCTGAACCGGAGCTTTCAGGTCCCATCACCCCATCTGGCCATCCTGGAGCAGCTCGAACAAGGTCGACTGACCGTGGATGAGGCCCTGGAAAGGATCCGCTGATGATTCCCAGCCTTGGATTCGTCGGTCTCAGCCGGGGCGGGAGACGGCCGATTCCCATTCCGCTGCCGCTTTTCCTGCTCTGGCCGTTCGTGGGGCTCTGCTGGGTCCTGGCGGAGGTCCCCGGGATCGCTCGCCTGGCTCGAAGGAGCTCTGCGAAGCGGATGGAGCAGCGGATCGAGAGCCCGACCCGAAGGCACTCCGCAGAGCGAACGGCGGAACGGCTCAACGACCCGACCCGAAGGCGATCCGCGGAGCAAACGGCGCAGGGGCGGAAGAGCCTGCCCCGAAGGCGCTCGGCGGCGCAAACGGCGCCGTGGCTCAAGGGGGCCGTTCTGGCCTACTGCCAGCTCTCCGGCCTTCGAGTCGATTTCCGTTCGAACGGCCGCCGCGTGGTCTTGTGGCTGGTCTGAAGCCCGATAGACATCCGATGAACACGGCCGCGCTTGAAACAAAAGGAGGATCGTCATGTCTGCTGAAACCAAGAAAGTCCTGGACCTGCTCGCGGAAGGCAAGATCTCAGCCGCCGATGCGGAACGGCTTCTCGAGCGGTTGGCCGCGGCGGGTGAAATCCCCGGCGGCAGGACCGACGTAGGAGACGAGGAACCGGAGGCTCCGCGCACCGGCAAGCCCAAGTTCCTGCGCGTCGTGGTCAAGAGCGACGAGGGGGACAACGTGAACATCCGCGTTCCCATCGCGCTCGTCCGCACCGGGCTCAAGCTGACCACCATGATGCCGCCCGAGGCGAGCCAGAAGCTTCAGGAGAAGGGAATCGATCTGAGTCACCTCGGCGACCTGAAGGGGGAGGACCTGGTCGAAGCGCTCCGCGAGCTCACCGTCGACGTCCACTCGCACGACGGGGATGAAGTGCGCGTCTTCTGCGAGTGACGTGCGCGCCGCGGTGGCTTCGCGAGGTCGAACGGACCTGTCGCCGGATCGCGAAGCCGGGATTCCGGAGCGGGCCGCGCACCGGACCGTTCGAGGTCCACAGTCGCGGGTTCACCTGAACAAGCGGCCGTCACCTCGACCGCGCCAGCGGTGCGACGCCACTCAACGTCATGCTGCCGTCGCGCTGGAGGATGACCTCCCTGCGCGGGAGGCCGGCGAAGTCGCTCGGCTCCAACTCCGCGCCGGAGAAGAACTCCGTCTCCTCCGCCACCGCCGCCCGCTCGTACCCCGCCGGCTCCCGCCGCCGCTTGGCGAGCTGAATACCGAGGATCTCCTCCCGCTCGGCCTTCGACGGCAGCCCTACGAAGAAGATCTCGTCGAACCGCCCCTGCCGCAGAAACTCCGGCGGTAGACTGTTCAGACCGTTCGCCGTCGCCGCGACGAAGACCGGGCTCTTCTTGTCCTGCAGCCAGGTCAGGAAATACCCAAAGACCCGTTCCGTCACGCCCCCCCTTGGCCGCCCACGCCCGCGAACCCTTTCTCCACCTCGACGATCCAGAGAACGAGGCCGCGATCGATCATGGGATGACGCCGAAGCCGCCCTCCAGGTCAGGCCAGCAGAGGCGGTAGAGCCGTCAGGGCCCGTCGAGGCGCCTCAGGAAGACCAACGGCGGTGCGTCCCCGGCCCGGTCCACGTCGGCCTCGCCGCTGGGATCGGGGTTGTTCCCCCAGCGGACGTCCGGCGCCTGCACGGGGACGAGCTGCCACTGGTACGCGTGGAGTTCCCGTAGGAAGGCGGGCCAATAGCAGAACGAGACGCTGCGCCGAAGCACGGCGAACCGGGGAGGCGGGAGGCTCGGGTCCTCGGCTCCGAACGCCACGAGTCCGCCGCGAATCGGGTTTCGCAGGTAGAACATCAGGGGGACATCCTCGTAGTTGACCAGGATGGGGTCGGTGGGCGCAGCGTTCGCCCGGAGCCATTCCGCCACGAGCCGGTTCGGGTCGGGCCGCTTCTCGAAGAGCGCGACCCAGAGCGGCCGAAGGTCGGGCCTCGCGCTTAGAGGCCTGGCCGCGGCGGCGCCCGTGGGGAGGAGCGCGGCAACCGGCCACGCGGTCCACGACGTGAGCGCCAGCACGGCCACAAGCGCGGCCGCCACGACCGGGGCCCACCGCGCCGGCGCGAGAGCGCGGGCGAGGGCGCCAGCCACCCAGGCCGCGAGGAAGCAGCCGAGCGGCGTGGCCATGACCACGTAGCGGTGAAAGGACGCCGGCGCGGTCGTGGGCACCCAGACGAGGAGGGCCAGCACGGCGAGCACGGTTACGGCGGGCAGGCGGCGCTCCCACGGCTCGAGGCCGCGCCACCTCCGGACCAGGAAAGCGGCCCCCGCGGCCAGGACCAGCAGAGGGGCCACGTACAGGTTCACGTTCGAGAGGTTCCCCAGGAAGCGCCCGGACCATGTCCCTTGCGGCGTCAGCCAGCGGCCCCAGAGCTCGTAGTAGGCGGCGAAGGGGGCAACCGCTGCCGCCAGGGCCAGGCCCGCGCCGAGGGTGGCGCGGACGGCCCGAGCTCTTGACCTCAGCGCGCCCTCGCGGATCCCCAGGAGGTCCTCGGAGAGGGCAAACCCGAAGAGGACCGCCCAGACGGGCCAGACCGTGCCGTAGTCGACCTGGAACCAGCACCAAGCGGCCCCCACGAACGCCGCGGCGCCCCAGCGGCCACCCCGGCGCCAGCGAAGGAAGGTGAGGACCGTCGCCACAAGGAAGAACCCCGACAGCGCGTAGTAGCGACACTGCCTCGCGTGCAGCACCCACTCGCCGTTGAGCGTGAGGAGGAGGGGTGTGATGATCGGCGCCCAGGGGTCGCGGGAGCCCTTCGCCGCCAGCAAGGAGACCCCGAGGATGGTCAAGAGCCCGGCCAGGGCGAAGGGAAAGCGCGCGGCCCAGGTGGTGGAGCCGAACAGTCCCTGCGACGCCGCGGCCGCAAGAAACTGGCCCCAGGGGTGCCACTTCCAGGCGGTGTCGGGCTTGTAGTCGCCCCGGCCGAGGTAGTACGCCACGGCGGCCCGCTCGCTGTGGGTCCGCTGGTCGATGGTCGAGAGGTCCTCGCCCCCGAAGTTGTCGAGGGTGACGAGGTTGACTCCGTCGAACGCCAGGGGCTTCCCGCATTCGAGCATCCGCCGCGCCAGCAAGGCCGTCGCGGCCTCGTCCTGCCAGAGGTATCGGTCGCCGAGCCGCCAGAAGAGCGCGAACGCGCCCAGGACGGCGACGGCGAGGATCGGAATCCTCCTCCTCATCGTGCTCCCCGGTCGCTGCCGCTCCCGGTGCCGCGAGGCGTGCCGGATCTACTCCGAGTCCTTGAACGAAGGCAGGATCTCCGACTCGGGGATCTCGCCCATTTCGAACTCGAAGCCGACCTCCTTCAGAATGCTCGATCGAAGGGAAGACGTCCTCGTCGGCCACCTCGAGGGTGATCGTGCAGGAGAGGTCGTTCTCCTGGAGCGACTTGATCACCTCGTCGTAGCCGACCACGCCCCGGCCGCAGGCCAGATGCTCGTCTTCCATCCCCTCGTTGTCGTGGACGTGGAGCGAAACGATGTGGTCCTTGAACTCGTGGATCCACTCCTCGGGCGCCATCCGCGAGAAGCAGGCGGCATGCCCGAGATCGACGCAGAACCGCAGCCAGGGGCTGTTCACGGCGTCGAGCACTTCCCGCAGGAGCGCCGCGTCCGGCTCGTAGGCGTTCTCGATCGCGAGAACGATCTCCTCGTCCTCGGCCAGCGACACCAGGTCGCGCAGGCTCGTGATCAGGCGTTCCTTCCACTCCGGGATGTGGCCCGGACGGACGTGGTTCGAAAATCCGCTGTGGAGGATGGCCACCTTGCAGCCCAGGATGGTGCCGATCTCGAGCCCTTCCATGAGCACTTCCCGGGAATACGCCATCACCCGGGGATCGGCGCAGGAGAGATGCAGCCCGTGGAACGGAAGATGGCAGAACGAGCTGATCTTCCGGGCGCGAAGCTCCCCGGCCAGCTCCTCCAGCTCCCGGACCGGCACCTCGCGGTTGTACTCGGCGTCGGTCAGGCGGATCTCCACGTTGAGGCCGTGTTCCTGGTAGAAGCCCAGGTTGCTCTTCAGAGTGCGCAGCGGCTCGCTGCGCGCCAGGCGGAATTTCACTGCCGTCCTCCCTCCGACGCCCGTCTTGCGGAACCGGGCGATGGACCTTCCTGGGCGGGACCGGATTTTCCCCCGGTCCCGAGGCGCACTCGGCGCGCCTCCAATTCGCGTAACCGGGCAGCCCGCCGGGCTTCCGCCTCGGCAAACCGCCTCCGATCCTCGTCGGTCTCGAGCAAGAGCGCCGGGACCTCGGTCGGACGTCCGCTCGGGCCCAGGGCCACGAAGGTCGCATAGGCTGAAGCGGTGTGCAGCCGGTCCCCGGTGTTCAGGTCCTCGGACTGGACCCGGACGCCGACCTCCATGCTGGTGTGCGCCGCGTGATTCACGGACGCCTGCAGAATGATGAGCTGGCCCACGCGCACCGGATGATGGAAGTCGACCCGATCCATCGAAGCGGTCACCACCGGCCGCCGGCAGTGCCGGTAGGCCGCGATGGCCGCCGCCATATCCATCAGATGCATGACTTTTCCGCCCAGGATCGAACCATGGACGTTGGCGTCATTGGGAAGCACCAGCTCGACCATCTCGACTCGCGATGCCTGAACGGGCCTGGGTTCCAGCTTATGTCCTCCCGGCGGCCCGGCCGCCGCTCCCGTCGCTGTCACGAAGCCTTCACCTTCCGGATCTCTTCCGTGAGCAGAGGCAGCACCTCAAACACATCCCCGACGATCCCGTAATCGGCCGCCTTGAAGATGGGAGCATCCGGATCCTTGTTCACCGCCACGATGCAGCCGGACGTGCGCATTCCGGCGAGATGCTGGATGGCGCCGCTGATGCCGCACGCGACGTACAGCTTGGGAGCCACCGTGACTCCGGTCTGTCCGACCTGGTGCTGGTGCTCGATCCAGCCGGCATCCACGACCGCCCGCGAGGCTCCGACCGCTCCGCCCAGAGCCTTGGCCAGCGCCTCGACCAAATGGAAGTTTTCCGGACCGCGAAGACCGCGGCCGCCGGAGACGACGATTTCGGCCTCTTGAAGGTCGATGGTTTCGCCCGCGCCGCGCGCGATCTCGACCACCCGGGCCCGCGGCGCCGGGCCGCCGGCCAGCGGCATCGCCTCCGCCTTGACCTTGGCGCCGGTCTGCGCGGCCGGAGCATGCGTCCCCGGACGCACCGTGGCCACCACGCCGGCGGATGCAGGCGCCTTCCAGGTCCCGAACACCTTCCCGCCGTACATCGACTTTCGCGCGACGTAGCCGTCGCCGTCGCGGGCCAGGGACAGGCACTCGCTGAGGAGGGCGCATCCGCGACGCGCCGCCACGCTTGGTCCGAGGTCGCGGCCCATCGCGCTCGACGGAAAGAGCGTCAGGGCAGGCTTTCCCGCTTCCATGGCCGCCGCGATCTGCCGGACGTAGACCTCCGGAGTCGCGTATTCGAGCGAGGGATCATCCACCGTCCACAGACGGTCGACGCCCCGGTCCGCGATCGCATCCGCGACTGCGGCGATCCCCCGGCCGAGCACGAGCGCCTGCACCTCGCCGCCGTCCGCGAGCGCCCGGGCCAGGCCGAGAAGCTCCAAGACCGACTTCTTGAGCGCCCCTTCCCTTTGCTCCGCGAATACCAGGACCGATCCCATCGACTCCGGCTCCTTCCCCAGACCCTCTCCAGCCGATCTTCGACCCGAATCTCTCCGATCGCGCGCCTCGCTTCGGACCTAGAGCACCTTCGCTTCGTCGCGGAGCAGGGCCACCAGCTTCTGCACCGCTTCCCGCGACTCTCCGGTGAGGACCTTCCCGGCCGCCCGCGGCGGCGGATACTCCAGCGCAGCCAGCGACGCGCCCGCGCCCATGTCGCCGGCGTCCAAGCCGAGCGAGGCCAGGTCCTGCGACTCGAGAGGCTTCTTCTTCGCCGCCATGATCCCCTTCAAGGACGCGTATCGCGGCTCGTTCAGGCCCTTGTTCGCGGTGAGAACGGCCGGCAGATCGACGTCGATCACTTCCGCGCCCCCCTCGATTTCGCGATGCACCCGCAGGCGGTTCTCTGCGGTCGCTTCCAGCTTGGACACGACCGAGACGTGCGGCAGATCCAGGAACTCCGCCACCTCCACCCCCACGGCGGAGTTCTCCTGGTCGATCGAAACCTTCCCGCAGAGGATCAGGTCCGGCTCCAGCTTCTTCAGGACCGCGGCCAGCGCCTTCGCCACGAAGGAGCAGGGCGCCGCCGCCATCGCCTCGTCCCGGATCAGGACCGCGCGATCGGCTCCCAGCGCCAGGCAGGTCCTAAGAGCCTCCTCGGCCTTGGGAGAGCCGGCGGAGACCGCGGTCAACTCGCCGCCGAACTTCTCCTTGAGCTGCAGGCCGGCCTCGAGCGCGTATTCGTCGTAGGGGTTGACGACGAAGGAGACCTCAGCCGGATCGATGGAACGGCCGTCGCCCGCGATCCGGATGCGCGCTTCGGAACCAGGCACCTGCTTGACCAGAACGACGATCTTCAAGCTCCCTCCCGGGATGTTCCCCGCGGCCGCAGGCAAGGCCCGCCAAAACGCAAAGAGTCCCCTCGCGGCCCCCTTCCCGGAAGCCGCGCCAGGCAGAACCAAGATGCAAAACTAACAAATCCGCCGGAGAGGAGCAACAACCTCGCGATCTTCCATCGCGGCGGGGTGAGACGGCGCCCTGGCGGCGATGCAGACGGACCAACCGGTCGAGACGGCTCCACCCATCAAGGAGCCAGGATCGTGACGCCCTGCCGGCGAGTCGGGACGGCACCTCATCATTCCGGGCCGGACGGCACGGGCAGCGAGATCAGCTACGCGGAGGTCCCGACGAGCGAAGACCGCCTCATCACTCCGGGCCGGACGGCACCGGCAGCGAGGCTTCGCCGACCTCCTTCCATCCGGCCGGACGCAGCGGCTCCGTCCGGATCGAGGACCGGCCGATCCGATCGCATCGCGTCAGCTCGGCGCGAACCTGCAGGCTCTCGGCCGCAGCCTCGAAATCGACGACCGACGGCAGCCAGTCGCCGTCCAGACGGACGTACCGCTCCATCGAGGCGATCAAGACCGGCGAGCCATCCTCGTCAATCTGCAAACGGCGAACCACGCCGTGCCGGATGTCGACGGTGACTTCAGCCCGGAGCGGGGTCCCTTCCAGCGTTCCGGCGATCCGCCAGTCTCCGGCGGCCACGCTTCCGGGGCCGTCTGGCACGAACGACCGAAGCAAAGCGGACGGCTGGAGCGCCCAGGCCAGAGCCCGCGCCCAGGCGCTCGGATTCATGCGCACCCAGTCAATCCGGCCCCGCGGGCTGATCCAGTAGGCACCCTGCCGGTTCAAGAGCAGCTCGCAGGAATCCGGCCCGGCGATCAACACGAACGCCGGGCTGAAGGCGCCGACCCGCGTGTTCAGCCGGAGCGTATCCGGCAGCGCCACTTTCAGCGTTCCGTCCAGGGTGCCGCGGCCGTCCCGCGAACGCAGGATGAGCCTGACGTCCGCATCGAACGGCCCGGGAGCAGGCGCCGATCTCAGCAAGGCGAGCCAGGCTTCCGGCAGGGCCGACGCCTCCACCCGGGGAAGCGGAGGCGGCCCGGTCGCGCATCCGCTGAGACAAGCCAGGGCGACTGTGAGGATCGCCAGAAGGCCACGCATCCGTCTCAGTCCGGATATTGCGCCGGAGAGCGGCCGAGCGCGACAATCGCGCACGCTTCGACCGCTTCCATCCCGAGCGCTCGCACGCGGGCGGCGAGTTCCGGACTGGCCGCTCCGGGATTGAGGAAGACCCGCCGGACCCCTCTGGCGGGCGCCTGGTCGATCACCGTGAGGCCGAGGTCCGGCCGGACGTAGAGAAGAAGCAGCTCGGCCCGGGCCGGCACGTCCGCCAGGGAAGGGGACACCGGCAATCCCTCGATCTGGTCGGCCGCGGGATGCACCGGATAGACGACGTAACCCCCATCGAGATACGCCCGCACCGCCTTGTTCCCGAATCGGGATCGATCCGGGCTGGCTCCGACGATGATGACGGAGCGGGACGGTGAACCGGAGCCGGATGAAACGGACAGGTCGCCGCGGGACGGCGAACTCGAACCGGATGAACCGGACGGATCGTCGCCGGACGGACGGCCGCTGGTCTCAGGCGCTGTCATGGCTGCCTCCGCAATCTCCTCTGTGTTAGAGTCAACCTCCAATGACGGACCTGCGCAACCGGCTTCTATCCTGGTGCGAGGTGGATGCCTCGGCCTTCCGCTCGAATCTGGAAGTCTTCCGCTCCCTGCTGGGTTCGGACCGCCGCCTGCTTCTCGTCGTCAAGTCCAACGCCTACGGACATGGCCTGGATCCGATCACCCGCCTGGCGGCGCAGGAACGAGTGGATGCGCTCGGCGTCCATCAACTCGACGAGGCCGCGGCCGTTCGAGCGGCCGGCTGGCGCGGAGACCTCCTGATCCTGGGGTACGTCCCCCATGCCCGTCTCTCCGACGCCCTGGATCTGGAAGTCCAGCTCACGGTCTACGACCGGGCGACGCTCGATCGCCTCGATGCGCTCGGAACGGCTCGCGGCGTCCCGGCGCGCTGCCACCTCAAGCTCGAAACGGGCACCTGGCGCCAGGGCATTCTGGAAGAGGATCTCGATGCCTGTCTGGATCGCTTCCGGGGCGCCCGCGGCCTCCAGCTCGTCGGCCTTTCGACCCACTTCGCCAACATCGAGGACACGACCGACCACAGTTACGCCCGGTCCCAGCTCGAGCGGTTTCAGGCCCTGACCCAGCGGGTGGCGTCGGCGGGATTCACCGGGCTCCTGCGACACGCCGCCTGCACCGCCGCCGTCCTGGTGATGCCCGAGGCCTCCTTCGACCTGGCCCGGATCGGGATCGGCGCCTACGGTCTCTGGCCGTCGCGCGAGACACTGGCCTCCACCCGCGCCCGAGTGGGCGCGTCTCTCGTTCTCCGGCCCGTCCTGACCTGGAAGACCAAGGTCGCCCAGGTGAAATGGGTTCCCGCCGGGTCCTTCGTGGGGTATGGCTGTGCGCATCGGACTTCGCGCCGCACGCTGCTCGCCGTCATTCCGATCGGATACGCCGACGGATACGACCGCGGGCTTTCCGGGCTGGCGCACGTGCTGGTCCGCGGCGGGCGAGCGCAGGTCCTGGGCCGGATCTGCATGAACATCTTCATGGCCGACGTCACCGATCTCGGCCCGGTGGAAGCGGAGGAGGAGGTCGTGCTGCTCGGCCGTCAGGGTTCCGAGGAGATTCGGGCGTCCGATCTCGCCTCCTTCGCCCAGACGATTCCCTACGAGATCGTGAGCCGGATTTCGCCCTCGATCCCCCGCGTGGTGGTGGACGAACGGGGCGGCGTCATCGGCTGACCAGCGGGCGTCAAGGCCGCTTCGGGGTCCACGGCGACACCCTGGCGGTTTCGAGGGTCCACGGCACGGAGCTCGTCGAGACAAAGCCTGCGCCGAAGATCCACTGCGAAGCCCTGGTGCGCCGAAGCCGGAGCGGACCATGAAGGAGGCCCGCGCCGGAGTGCGGCGGGAGCGCACGCCAGTGCGCGGAGCCGCGCGGAGCAGGGCCGACGACCCGGTCCGCGGAGGCATTGGCGCGCCAGGGCGGGCGGCAAGCACCTCGTCAAGGACGAGGGTCTGAGGAGAGGCTCACCGCACGCCCGACCCGGGCGGCACCTCCCGATCCGGGACCAGCAGCGACACCGTGTCCGCCGATGATGCCGCGAGGAGCATTCCCTCCGAAACCTCGCCCCGCAACTTCGCCGGTTTCAGATTCGCCACGACCACGATGAGGCGTCCGACCAGGTCCTCCGCCCGATAGTGGGCCGCGATGCCCGCCACGAGCTGGCGCCGCTCCGTTCCGAGGTCGACCTCAAGCTTGAGCAGGCGATCCGCCCGCGGATGAGGACCGGCCGCGATCACCCGGGCGATCCGCAGATCCCACCGCGCAAACTCCTCGATCCCGAGGAGCGCCGGAGCCTCCGAATTCGGCGCGCCGACCGGAGCCTCCGGAGCCGGCGATCCGCCCGCGGCGCCGGGCTGCGATCCGGGCCCCGGTTCCGCCGAGCCGGCTCGTGGCCCAGAAGGCGGCGATCCTGTCCCGCCTGCTGAATCGGACGGCGATCCCGGCGGAGGGGATCCGCCCGCCGGGTCGCCGGAGCCGGGACGCGATTCGAGAGGGTCGATGGGAATCCGATCGGACTGATTCATCAGGATGCTCCTTCAAGGCGGAGCCCCTCGCGCCGGTGCCGCCGGCTCGCGATCACCTCGCGGAACAGCTCCGCTCCGAAGTCGCCGAAGGTCTCCAGCGTGTAATGTCGCCGAACGTGCTCGCGCCCGGCTTCTCCGAACGAAGCTCGAAGCGCGGCGGAATCGAGCAGGAGGCCGATCGCTCCGGCCATCCTCTCCGGATCGCCGGGCGGAACGATGAGGCCGGTCCCGGGAACCACCACTTCTGGAATCGCGTGCACCTCGGTGGCGACCAGGGGCACCCCGAGACCGAGCAGCTCGAAGGCGCTCCGGCAGATCGCCTCCGAGTCGACCGACGCGATCGCCGCGACGTCCAGGGCGGCGGACCAGATCAGCGGGTCCTCGACCTTTCCGACGATGTGAACGCGGCCGCCCAGGCCCAAGGCGGTCGAGATCTCCTCCAGCTCGGCCCGCGTCACCTCCACCTCCGGCCCGGCCAGGACGACGTGGACGCCGGGCCGCCCGAGGGCCACCCGGGCCATCGCGTTCAGGAAGTGCGCGTGGCCCTTGACCGGGCTCAGCCGCGCGATCATGCCGACCAGCGGCGCGTCCGCCGGAACGCCGAGCCGGCTGCGGACGCGCGCCCGCGCCTCCGGCCGGGAGATCCGGTCGAGGGCCCCGGCATCGATGCCCCCGCGGAGCATCGCGACCCGTTCCGGCGGAATCCGGAGGATCCGATAGTGTTCGCGCCGGATGAACTCGGCCGCAGCCAGGTGGTGGTCGGTCCAGGTCCGGTAGAGCCAGCCTTGGAGAGCGCCCCCTCGCGGCGGGCGGACGTCGCTTCGCGTGCGCACGAGAGGGATGCCCAACCTGCGGCAGAGGAGCGCGAATCGCGGGTGGCCCGGGCCGCTGTGGACGTTGATCAGATCGCACCGCTCCCGGCGCAGGAAATCCGCGAGCCGGGACTCCGAACGCGCGAACTCGATCGGGCGGAAGCTGCCGGGATCTCCGACGTCCGGTGTGGGAATCCCGCGCCGGACGGCTTCGCGCGCCGCCGGCGTCTCGGGCGGAGCGAGCACCCAGGAAACGTGTCCCCGGCGAATCAGGGCCTCGGCGAGAGTGACCGCGTACCAGGCGGAGGCGTTCCACCAGCGGACTCGAACCCACTGCGCCACCCGGAGCGAAGACCCGTCCGGACGCCCGCCGTTCCCCGGACAACGCTCCATGCTTCCGGCGACCGCGCTTCCATCTCTGAGATGGTTCTCCATCCCGCCGTACTCTAGGCTCAGCCCGGGCGCGCGGCAATCGGGACCGCCGGCCGTCGAAGTGTTTGACGCGAGGTCCCGCGCTCCTTATAGTGCGGCCGAATCGGCAAAAACCGGAGGGCGTTCGCTTCCCCCAATGATCCGCTCAGGCGTTGGTCGCGGACTGATCAAGAACCCGGAAGGCGTCGGGAGGCCGGGCCGGCCGCGGCGCGGGCGTCTCGGCGCCCTTTTGCTGGCGACCGCCGCCGTTGCGCTCTGGTTGGCGCAGACGGTCCTGGCCGCCGGTCCTCCCGTTCTCGTCCGAAGCGAGATCGCCAAGCCGAAAAACGCTCCCTACAAACTGGGAGACTTCATCCACATCGCCACCCTGTGGCGCAGCTCGGGCGCGCCGCTCGACTCCGTCAAGGCCGACCTGCACCGGATCATCCTCGACCCGAGCCAGCACGTGCCGAGGCGGCTCGAGTACATGCAGCCCGACAGCGTCTTCGTCGACTCGCTCATCATCCAGCTTCCGTTCGCCCTCTTCGAGGTGCCCAAGGACACGGTCGGGCTGCTCCGTCCCATTCCGATCACGGCGTGGAACAGCTTCGGCGCCTCGGTCCCGGACACGACCATCCACATCTTCATGGACACGACGCCGCCGGACAGCCTGCTCATGAACCCGCTCCCGCGGGTCACGGCCAAGGACAGCGTGGACGTCAGCGGCAGCGTCAAGGACGCGTCCGCCGTCTTCGTCGTGCACAACTTCATCCAGTCCCAGGCGGCCTTCGACACGCTCACCGGGCTCTGGCACTTCCGGGTCGGCCTCAAGACCGGGACGAACACGATCCAGGCCTGGGCCGAGGACGCGGCGGGAAACGCCACCGGATACGAACCCAATCCCGCCACCCTGGTCACGCAGGTGTCCTCGACCTCGAAGGCGCCCGTCCTGCTCGGCTGGACCTTCGTCGACACCCTGGCCGGAGGCGTTCCGGTCCCGCTCCACGATCAGCTCGGATCCATCCCCGCGAGCACGATCCGCTTCTACACCGAATGGGCCGTGCCCGACTCGAACGCCCTCTCGAACCAGATCGATCTCCGGGCGGATCTTTCGAGGTTCTACGGCGGCCACATGCCGTGGCATCCGACCCAGATCGTGCGCGATCCGAGCCGGAACGGATTCTATCTCCTCACGCACACCCTGCCGGACTCCGCCCACCTGGCGGACACGACCCATATCGCGATTCCGCTCACCGCGACGTCTCCAACCGGAGACTTCACCAACGACAACAGCATCTTCGTCTGCCTCTCCAACACTCCGCCGGTCCACTTGAAGAGCGTGGTGGGGACGGTGAACGCCAAGGGCCAGGTGGTGCCCCGGCCCCATCCCTACCGGACGGGCGACAGCCTCTGGATCGAGACGGTCTGGCACGTGGCTCCGGACCTCAGCCTGTCGGTCAGGCCCGACTTCAGCAGCATCGAGTCGGACTCCACCAAATGGGCGGCGCATCCGCGCGTTCTCCCGGTGGACGGCGACAGCAGCATCATCGTCTTCGTCCATCGGCTTCCCTTCACTTCAGATCAGATCCATCAGGGCCAGAAGCTGCCGATTCCGCTCATCGGCTATGACACGGGGTGCGGCGAAACCTACAACGAAACGCTCCTGGTCGACGTCGACGACACCCCCCCCGACACGCTCGGACTGCGTCTGAACCCGCTTCCCGCCGTGACCGATCAGGACACGATCCATATCTCCGGAACCGCCCCGGACACGAGCATCGTCGGGGTCCAGATCCTCCGCGATCGGGTCTTCGAGGACTCGGTGGCGGTTCCCAACCCCGTGACCCGAAGGTTCGACAAGCGGTTCCCCCTGCTCCTGGGCGCGAATCCGATCCAGATTCGAGGCGAGGACGCTTCCGGCAACGTGACCCCCCTCGTGCCGTCCAATCCGACCACGGTCACGCGGACCACGCGCGCCGGCATGTCCGTGCCGGCCCCATTCAGCCGCTACGACGATCCCACCACGACCACGGATGACATCGTCTTCCTGGATCCGCAGGGATTCGCCTCCGTCAGCATCCGCATCTTCAACCTCCAAGGCGATTGCGTGAATCAGGCGGAGGACCCGAATCCGGGATCGCAGTTCACCTACCACTGGCCGGGAACCGATCGCTTCGGACACCGGGCTCCCCAGGGCTACTATCTGGTCCGCGCGGTCTGGAAGGACGTCCAGGGGCACTCCCGGAACGAAACCCATGGCTTGCTCCTGAAGGACTGAGCGGTGCCGATGAGACGTCGACTTGTCCCGATCCTTCTTCTCGCCTCCCTTGGGCTGCTGCCGGGGCGGGCGCGGGCCGTCTCTGACGTGGTCGGCGGGTTTCCGCTTCTGGACGACAGTCCCCGGGGCACGGCGCTGGGCGGCACCCTGACCGCGCTGGCGGAAGGGCCCGAAGCCATCTGCTGGAATCCGGCCGGGCTGCTGGCCATGGCGCGGCCGACCTTCTCTTTCGCCTACGCCGATCTCTTCAATCTGGGCCTCGTCTCCCACACCACCGTCCAGTTCGGATATCCGTTCCAAAGGTCCGAGATTGGTTGGGCGAACGGCCGCATCCACCGCGAAGTGCTGCCCCCTCCCGCGGGACAGGCGCTCGGCCTGGCCATCTCCAGCCTCCACGGCGATCTCGACGTCGACAGCTATCGGGAGACCGAGGTCACGCTGGCCTACGCCTGGCTTGCTCCCGGGCGCCTCTGGGCCGGAATCGCCGGCCAGCTTCTCCTGGCCCAGACTCCGATCGCCAGCGCCGGCGGCCACGGCCAGGCGCTCAATCTGGGCGTGCAGCGTCCCGTCGGGCCTTTCCGGCTGGGAATCGCGGCGGTGAACCTGACCTCGTGGATGAAATGGGACATCTCCCCTGTCGAAACCCAGCAGGAACAGACGCCGGAAACCAGCGAGCCCCTTCCCGAACGTTGGAGCGTCGCTTTGGCCTGGAGTCCGTCGCGCTATCCCGTCGATGCCACGATCCAGAGGGATTGGGTCGGAGGAGATTTCGCCGGCGTCCAGACCGGCGCCGGCGCGGAGTGGAGCCCGTTGCCGTTGATCGTGCTCCGAGGCGGGATCCGCCGCCGGGACGACGTCTTGGGCGGCCACAACGAATGGAGCGCGGGCGCGGGATTCAAGCTCGGCCAGTTCCGGGTCGATTACGGGGTCGAGAACAACGCGGAAGACCTGGGGCTGACGCACCGCTGGGGCGCTTCGGTCCAGCTCTGATCTCGCGGACCGTTCGCGGCTCTTGCCGCGGCGGTTCCGCACCGGCTATCATCAGAACCTGTTCTTGCGAGATCCGCGAACGCGCATCCGGGAACGAAGACAATCGGCCGCCGGCATGGGAGGCCTTCCCCGCCGGGGATGGCTGAACCGCAGGGGAGACACCGGGATGGAGAGCGCCTTCAACACGCCGATCCCCGGCATCTATGGAATCCAGAACTGGGGAAACGGCTATTTCGACGTGAACACCGCGGGGCACCTCGTGGTCAAACCGTTCCGGGTCGGGACGGGCGCGGACCTCTTCGACGTGGTCGAGGATCTGCGCCGGCGGCGATTCGCCGCCCCGGTCCTGCTGCGCTTTCCGCAGATCCTCGAAAGCCAGATTCGCGCGCTCCATCAGGCCTTCCACTCCGCCATCTCGGAATTCCACTACGGCGCCGGCTACCAGGGCGTTTTCCCCATGAAGGTGAATCACCGGAGGGACGTGCTCGAGGAGCTGCTGCGGGTCGGCAGCAAGTTCCATCTCGGCCTGGAGGTCGGAAGCAAGGCCGAGCTCTACATCGGGCTTTCCATGGAACAGTCCCCCGAGTCCCTGCTCATCTGCAACGGATTCAAGGACGACGAATTCATCGAGATGGCCTGCTGGGCGGAAGCGCTGGGCAAGCGGGTGGTCATCGTCATCGAGCAGCTCCGGGAGCTCTCGACCTACGTGCGGCTGGCCGAGAGCACGGGCGTCCGGCCCATGGTCGGACTGCGCGGCCGCCTCTACAGCAAGGGCAGCGGCAAGTGGGAGGAGTCGGGAGGCGAGACATCGAAGTTCGGACTGACGACCAGCGAGCTTCTGGAGTGCTACCGCCTCCTCCAGGAAAAGGGGCTGCTCGACCGGTTGCGCATGCTCCACTTCCACATCGGCTCGCAGATCACCGACATCCGCAAGATCAAGACCGCGGTCAAGGAAGCGTCCCGGGTCTACGCCAAGTTCCGCCACATGAAGGCGCCGGTCGAGTTCCTGAACGTGGGCGGCGGGCTGGGCATCGACTATGACGGCAGCAAGACTCCGTCCGACTCCAGCGCCAACTACACGATCCAGGAGTTCGCCAACGACGTCGTCTACACCATTGCGGAGATCTGCGAGAACGAGGACGTTCCCGTTCCCGTCATCGTCTCGGAGAGCGGAAGGGCCCTCACCGTCTACCATTCTCTCCTGGTCACGACCGCGGTCAATCGCACCGAGCCCGGTTCGGCGGCCCGGCTTGAGAACGTGCCCCCCACGAAGTCCTCGGCCCTGACCGAGATGATGGATATCTCCCGCGACATCTCGGTCAAGAACTTCCGGGAGTACTTCCACGACGCCCTCCAGCAGCGCGAGGAGCTCTTCTCGCTCTTCGATCTGGGCTATCTGGGCCTGGAGGAGCGGGCCTACGGCGAAAGCCTGTTCCAGGAGATCTGCGAAAAGGCCCTCCGTTTCGCCAAGCAGACCAACTACGTGTCGGATGAGTTCGAGCTGCTGGAGAAGGCGCTGCGCCGGAAGTACGTGACGAACTTCTCGGTCTTCCAGTCGGTGCCCGACTTCTGGACCATCAACCAGCTCTTTCCCGTGCTGCCGATCCATCGGCTCAACGAGTATCCGACCGAGATCGGGATCCTCGTCGACCTGACCTGCGATTCCGACGGCAAGATCGACAGCTTCGTCGACGTCAAGGACATCAAGGAGATCCTCGAGCTGCATCGGACCGTCAACGGAGGCCCCTACTATCTCGGCATCTGTCTTCTCGGGGCCTATCAGGACGTCATGGGCGACTTTCACAACCTCTTCGGAAGCGTGAACGAGGCCCACGTGGTGGTGGACGAGAACAGCCGCTACCACATCCAGAAGCTGATTCCGGGAAGCACCGTGCGCGACATGGTGGGCATCGCGGGCTACAGCGGCGACGATCTCCAGGAGCGTTTCCGCGCCCGCCTGAGGGAAGCGCTGTCGTCGGGCCGGCTCGAGGAGGAGAAGGCGAAGACGCTCTTCGAGGCCTATCTGGCCCGAGGCGGAGATGCAACCTACCTGACGCTCCCTCCGGACGAGCGACCGTCCACCGGATCGGAATGAGATCGATCCCGGCGGCCCGGGAGTGCCGGGACGAGGATGTCGAGGAGCGAAGGCAAGCGCAACGCAGTCATGGCGGGCAGATCCGCTGCCGCAGCAGGGGGTTCACGAGGCATGCGGGCAGAGGGTCCCCAGGCATCCCCGGAACTTATCGCCCCCCCGCCTGTATAGGGGCGTGAGAGCGGTGAACGCAAAGAAACCTACCTCTCGCTGCGGGAAAGACCCCGGCAGACGCCGGGGTCTTTTTCTTGAGATTCCGAGGCCGGTCACTCGAAGGAGCGCTCGATGAATCTGCCGATCCAGGGGATGTGGTGCCTCTCCCCCCGCCAGGCCTGGACCATGAGGAAGAGCCAGTAAACGAACACGACGAAGAGGTACAGTCTCAGCAGATACGCGTAGAGAAACCCGAAGATCGGGAAGCTCCCCAGGGTCCACAAGACGAACCCGAAACCGAAGAAGACGACGGTGGCCACGATCGCCTGAAGAGCGTGGAATCGAACGAACCGGTCGTCATGTCTCCAGACGAAAAGGAACAGACCCGAAAGCGCGACCAGAAAGTAGGCCAGGGCAGCGAGAATCCGACTCTCACGGTCTCCGGACGGCACGCTGCGGTGCCAGGCGGGATCGGGATTCATGAAGTCCTCCACAAGTCTCGCTGCGACCGGGGGAGCCCGCCGGGACGAGCCCTGGCCGGCACCGAAACCCCGCTCGATTGAAAAGGCGCCGGACGCCAAGCGCAATGGCGAAGGTGTGCGGATGAGGGTGTGATGAGGACGGTGGGATGATGAGGCTGGGCCATCGCACGGCGCAACCCAGCGCGGAAGGCCATAAGAACGCGCCCCCGATCGGCATCACAGCGATCGAGGGCGCGTTCTCGCCCCAAAGGGGAAGGGCCGCTGGCCCCAGGTCCGTTCCATCGAAGCCCGCCGCGGCGAGTAGCCTACGAGGTGCCCCGATCAACGGCGCAGCTGGCGGGTCGCAGCCTCCACAAAGTCCCTGAAAGCCGGCCGGCTGTGATGGCAATCGGTCGATTCGGCTTTCGCTTCATCCGGATTGCTTCTCTGCCGGGGTTGGGATAACAGACCACAACCGGCACGGCTTCCAGGTTTCGACTCAATCAGGGCAATCCATGTACCAAGCGGCCGACGTCCACCAAATATTCTCTAACCAGAGCCGTACCAGCGAGATAGAGTTCCAGGACTTCAGCAACGGGGTCCCGGTCGGACGCTTTGGAATCGCCAGGCCGGCCCCGGCGGACCCCCACTTCCATGCCTATGAAGCCAATCTATTGAAATATAGGAACTTCGGGGTGGTTCTGCCGGATCCACCGAGCCGGCGGCCCGGGTCCCACCCAGTCCTGATTGTGGCCCGGTCGCCACGGGGCGGGGCGCCCTCGCCGAGGCCGAGCCACAGGTTCGGGTGCCTGGCCCAACTGCCGCAGTGCGGAACTTGGGCTAGAAATCGTAGGTGGCGGAAATGTGGAGGCGAAGCACGTGGCGGTCGATCGAAACGACGTTCATCCCGGGGTTGATCAGGGGATCCAGTGGAGAATCGAAGTACCACTCCTGCTGCTTGTAGGAGAGAGACTCCACGCCCAGGTCGTAGGAAATCGTCTTGAAGCGAATGGAGGCGCCAACGGTCAGGGTGTTCCCGCTCACCTGGCTCCCGTTGAAGGATCCCGACGGATGAAGCGCCAACAACGAGCCGTCCGGCGTCACCAGGGTGTCGACCTTGACGTCGGCCGGCGACACGTTCCGGAAGGACTGCGGCGAGGTATGGAACCCGATCCGGACCGGAATCGTTCCCCACGAGGGTTGAAAGAGGATGTATTCGGCGCCGATGTGGAACGTGCTGACATCCTGGTACTGAAGGGCATCCTCTTGCTCCGAGGCCAGGTCTTCGGGCCTCTCTTGATAGCTGATCGTGGTCTGGCTCCAGTGGTGGACGTTCACGTCGGAGCTGAGCCAGAGCCGGGGGAAGGGCCGGTATGCGACCCCGACGCCGAAGGCCGCCGGAATATCCATGTTGTACGCCGCCACCTGGCCCGTGGTGAAGACCTGGGTCAGGGCCGTCAGGGCAAAACCCTGGGACGAGAAGGAGCCGTCGCGAACCTCCAGGGTATAGCCTGGAGTGATCTTGGCGCCGAACTCCAACCGATCCGACAGCCCGGTGACGCGAATCCCGAGATCCGGGGCGAATCCCCGGTACTTGAACTCGATGCGGCTGGTTGCGGCCAGAGGCGTCGCGCCGGTGGCCAGGCGGTCCTGAGAATCGCAGAGCAACCGGCCGGTCAGGAAGTTCAGGTTGGCTCCGACGGCCAGATTCCGGCCGATCCTCAGGCCGAGGCTGGGAGCGAAGGACTCGACGCCCCCCTTCTCCGATCGATCCATTGAGAGAACGACCGGAATCGAGCTCGGAGTCCCTGCGATGGCGTAGGTCATGACCGTCTGCTCCGGCATCGACGTGTCCAGGAAACGCCGCCAGCTCAGTCCGCCGACCAGATGGAACCGATCGGAGTGCCAGAGCGGGGTCGCCGCCGCCAGGAAGTTGGCCTGTGGGCCCCCCTTCAGGTTGTTGTCGGCGGAGCGGACGACGACCGCAGGGTTGCCGGGAGAGAGGAGCGAATCGGGATATCCTTTGGAAGTGGAGGATGCGCTCGTCTGCACCCCATCCAAGACGGCCGACGTGTGGTCGAGGTAGGCGAGTCCCGCCGGTTCCCATCCGATGGCGAGCGGACCCTGCGCCCGCGCCAGATAGGCGCCCCCCATGCCCTGCGCATCGCCTCCCGGGCGGATCGCGAGATCATCGATCGGACGATAGAACTGCGAAGGCTGCAGGATCGAGAGGCTCGAGAGCCCGATCACGCCGTAGTCGACGGAGATCGTCGCCTGGGTCTGAGCCCCGGCAGCCGCCGGAACCAAGGCGAGCACAACCAACGCCATCCAAGTCCGGCTTGCGCGGCGCCAAATTTCGTTCCGAAGGACCGACATCAGCTCCTCCCCCAGGACAGGCTCAGGACCATTCGTCGAAGAAAAGCAGGAGCAAGGCTCCACCGTAGGCCCAGAATCCGGCGCTCTTGATCGCGCGCTTCGTATCGAAGCGCAGCAGCTCGACCTTGTCCACGTCGGAACGGGAAAGCGTGACCGCCGGAATCGGTCCCGAGATGTCCAGACGGGCCTTGGCCATCCGAGCCGTGACCGGGGCATAGCTCCCGCTCTGGTCGATGAGCACGAGAGATCCGAGGCGGATGCTGTCCGGCGTCACCGTCTCCACCTGGCTTTCGTAGACGGAGTCCCCGGCGCGGTACTCCACCCTCTGGCCGGGGGCGATGCGGCCGGAAACGGTGCGGCCGTCCTTCATGGTCAGGACGACCTTCTGCTGAGCCTCGAAGTTCTTGTCGGGGAGCGGGACCCTCTTGGCGCAGCTCGCGACGCCAAGGGCCAGCAGGAGGAACAGAGCTCCCCGGAAGGCGCGCACGACCCTTTGATTCATCGATCGACTCCAGAAACGGAGGTGAGTCGCCCGCGGGGAAAGCGATGCGAAGACGTGAGGATTTCGTTGAACGACGGGACTCGTTCCCCACACAGCTCAGCCCTCATCCACACCGATAACCCCGCCCCGGTGGAAGCCACCGACCCCAGCAGCCGCCACTATAAGAAAGCCCGCCGTCGTCGTCAAGCGCCGCCTGGGCCGGCGGGACCCGCCGAGACCCGGCGGGCGCCCGGGGCCGGATCGGGTCCGGGTGACTCCGGAGCTTCTTCGGGGGTCCAGGCCCATACGGAGCTGTCTCCAGAGGTCCTCGGTCGGTTCGGGTCCTGCCGCCTCCGGAGCTTCCTCGGTAGGCCCCTGCCCCTGCGGAGCATTCTCGACAGATCCTCCATCCGCCCGGCAGGATCGGGCCCCGCCGCCTCCGGTGGGGCCGGATCCGGGCTCTCCCGCCTCTTCAAGCCGCCCGGCCGCGCCGTGCCCCTTCGGCTCGGCGCGGCCCGAGCAGGACTCAGAGCCCGGGTAGGTACTTCTCGATCTCGTAGTCGGTGACCGCCAGCCGATAGCTGTCCCACTCCAGCTTCTTGTTCTCGAGGAACTTGCTGAAGACGTGCTCGCCCAGGGCCTCGCGCACGAGGGCCGACCCTTCGACCAGCTCGAGGGCCTTGGCGAGCGACTCGGGCAGGGTCCCGATCTTGCGCTCGTGCCGTTCCCCTTCGCTCATGTGGTAGATGTCCTCTTCCACCGGCTCCGGCAGCGGGAGCGTACGATGAATCCCGTCCAGTCCGGCCGAGATCATGACGGCGAACGCCAGATACGGGTTGCAGGCCGGATCCGGGGACCGGAATTCGATCCGCGTGGCGTTGGCCTTGCCCGGCTTGTACATGGGCACGCGGATGAGCGCGGAACGGTTCCGCTGGGCCCAGGAGAGATAGACCGGCGCCTCGAATCCCGGCACGAGACGCTTGTACGAGTTGACCCACTGATTGGTCACCGCGCACATCTCCCGGGCGTGCGCGAGCAGCCCGGCCATGTAGAACCGGCCGATGTCCGAGAGATGGAACGCGCCCTTGACGTCGAAGAAGGCGTTGGCGCCGCCCCGGAACAACGACTGGTGGACGTGCATGCCGTTGCCGTTCTCGCCGAAGATCGGCTTCGGCATGAAGGTGGCGTAGACCCCCTGCTGCCGCGCCACTTCCTTGACCACGTAGCGGTAGGTGACGCACTTGTCGGCCATGGCCAGGGCCTGGTCGTACTTCAGGTCGATCTCATGCTGGCTCGGAGCGACCTCATGATGACCGACCTCCACCTCGATGCCCAGGTCATGCAGGGCCTGGATGGTCCGCTGGCGGATGTCGCTGCCGCGGTCGTGCGGAACGAGATCGAAGTAGCCGGCGCGATCGATGACCTCCGGCCGATCGGAGCCGACCAGGTAGAAGTATTCCATCTCGGGGCCGACGTAGACCGTATACCCTTCCGCGGCCGCGCGCTCCAGCACGCGTTTGAGCGCTCCGCGCGGATCCCCTTCGTACGGCGTGCCGTCAGGGTTGCGGACGTCGCAGATCATCCTCGCCGCGGTCTGGCCGTCCATCTTCCAGGGAAGAAACTGGAAGGTCGACGGGTCGGGCGCGGCGATGAGGTCGGACTCGTGGATCCGGGCGAATCCCTCCACCGACGACCCGTCGAAGCCGAGGCCCTCTTCCAGGGCTTCCTCAAGCTGGGAGGGCGTGATGCCGAAGGACTTCAACCTCCCCAGGATGTCCGTGAACCAAAGGTGGATGATCTTGACGTCGCGCTCCTTCACCGATCGGAGCAGATTCGCGTTCACGTCATTCGGCATGGTTGTTCACTCCTTC
Organism: Candidatus Eiseniibacteriota bacterium; assembly: GCA_963833505.1. Classification (GTDB taxonomy): domain Bacteria; phylum Eisenbacteria; class RBG-16-71-46; order CAIMUX01; family CAIMUX01; genus CAWHYG01. The sequence continues at coordinate 1,495,735 of CAWHYG010000007.1, forward strand.
CGGGGGAAGAATACCCCGTCGTTCCAGAACCTCGAGGATGAGGGCGGTCAGCCGCCCTCGGTCCGGACCCGGCGGGTCCGCGCATCTTCCCGTCGCGCATGACTCGGCTCGGCCGGGGCCAGGCAGACAGGGAATTGCAGAATCTTTACGGGAAGGATCGGTCGCAAGCAAGCGTTCAACCTCGGGACGCCCCAAGGTTTCCACCCGGCCGAGAAGCTGGGCCACCAGCAGGATCCGAGCCGTATGCTCGAGACGTTCCATCTTGAAATAGGCGTCTTCAAGATCCGCGCCCAGCGCGACCGCGCCGTGGTTGGCGAGCAGCACCACGTCGTGATCGCGAAGGCTGGGTCCCAGGCTTTTGCCCAGCTCCGGCGTGCCCGGGGTTCCGTAGGGCGCAACCGGAATGCTGCCCAGGGACAGGATGATCTCGGGGAGCACACAGGCGTCCATCGGCTGGCGCGCCACGGCGAAGCCGGTCGCCACCGGAGGATGGGCGTGCACGACGGCCGAGACGTCGGGGCGCAGAGAGTAGGCCAGAAGGTGCATGGCCGATTCCGAGCTGGAGGGTCGCGAACCCGAGAGCAGGGTCCCATCCGGGGAGATCCGGACGATCTCCGGCGGCGTGAGGTGTCCCTTCCGCGACCCGGCTGAGGTGATGAGGACGCTGCCGTCTTCGTCGCGCAGGCTCAGGTTGCCGTCGTTCGAAGCGATGAAACCCCGGGCATCGAGCCGCCGTCCGATCTCCTGGAACAGGCGGATCCGGGCCATGGTGGGAGGGCGGCCTCCTCGTGGAATGAAATCGGTCATGGACTCCTCCGCCGTGCCGAATCGATCACGACACCCAACGCCAACGCCATCCGGGCGGCTCCTGCCCGCGATCCGTCCAGAGCACCGCCTGCTTGAGCGCCTCCGGCAGATCTCCCGGAAGCAGGCTTCTCTTCGCGGAGTCGAGCACCGCCAGGTCCGCCGCCAGACCATGGAGATAGCAGCCGAGGACGGCCGCGTCGAACCCGCTCAAGCCCTGGCCGAGCAGCGCCCCGATGATGCCCGAAAGCACGTCGCCGGAACCCCCCGTGGCCAGGCCCGAGTTCCCCGTCGGATTGATGCGGACCTCGCCGTCCGCCGAAACGATGACGGAAGGCGCGCCTTTCAGGACCAGGGTCACGCCCCAACGAGGCGCCCATTCCCGCGCGGTCGCAACCGGGTCTTCGATCAGCGCGGCGATCGTCCGCCCGGTCAGGCGCGACATCTCTCCCGGATGCGGCGTCAGCACGCAGCCGCCCCGCCGGCCGCCGGCTCTCCGCTCGCGCGCGGGCGGCACCCAGCTATCGGGGCCCCAGGCCGCCAGCGCGTTCAGGCCGTCGGCGTCGATCAGGAGCGGCCCCTTCCAGCCGCCGAGAAGCCGCATGACGAGCCTCTCCGCCTCCGGGCTGCGTCCCAGCCCCGGGCCTAAGACCAGCGCGTCCCAATCGCCGAAACCTCCGAGGATCCGGTCCGCTCCCGAGGCCAGAAGCTGGCCTTCCTCGCCATCCGGAAGCGGGATCGTCATGGCTTCGGTCAACTTCGTTTCCAGGATCGGATTCAGCGATTGGGGAATCCCGACGCGCACGAGGCCCGCGCCCGTTCTGAGGGCTGCCTGGCCGGCGAGGGTCGGAGCGCCGGTCAACCCGGGAGACCCTCCCACGATGAGCAGCTTTCCCCAGTCTCCTTTGTGCGAGCCGCTTCCCGGCCGCGGCAGGCGCAAGCGCGCCTCCTCCGCGTCGGTCAACCGCGCCGCAGCCCCGATCTCGGCTTGCACCTCGGGCGGGATCCCGATGTCGACGACGTCCACGTCCCCGACGAAGTCCCGAGCCGGGAAGAACAGGATCCCGATCTTGGGCAGCGCCATGGTCACGGTCCAGTCCGCTCGGACCGCTTCTCCCGCAAGCATCCCCCGATCCGCGGACAATCCCGACGGGATGTCCACCGCCACCTTCTGCGCCGGCGACGCGTTGATGGCGCGGATCCACTCGAGAGTCGGACCGGCGGCGGGACCGCTCAGGCCGGTGCCGAGAAGCGCATCCACGATCAGGTCCGCGGGGCCCAGGTTCGACAGGAGGCCCAGCTCGCGGGGGCCGGCGGCTTCCAGGAGGAGCCCGACGGACCGGGCGCGCCCGGCTGCTCCGAGAGCGTCTCCGGCGAGATCGGACTCCCGAACGGTCAGGAGAACCCGCGGCCACCACCCGCGCTCTCGAAGGAGGCGCGCCACCACGAAACCGTCGCCGCCGTTGTTCCCCTTGCCGCTGACGACCACGACGCGGCCCGGGACCCGATCCTGCAGGCGGCGCACGATGGAGAGGTAGATTCCGCGTCCGGCCCGCTCCATCAGGACCGGCCCCGGGACGATGCCGCCGTCGATGGTCCGCCGGTCCATGGCGCGCATCTGATCCCGGGTGACGAAGTCCATCGCTTCACTCCTCGGCGTTCAGAGCATCGACGATCGCGATCAGCTCCAGGATGTCGTTCACCTCGTAGTCGGCTCCTGAATCGACCGTGCCGAACGTGTCCCCGTACCGCGCGAAGACCGTGCGCATCCCGACGCTGCGGGCGCCGATCATGTCGCGCTCCGGCCAGTCCCCGACCATGAGAACCTCCGCGGGGGCCGCGCCAAGAAGCTCCAACGCCAGCCGGAAGGGACGCGGGCTCGGTTTCCGCTCCCCGGTATCGTCGAAGGTGATCACGGGCTGGAAGAGATGCTGCAGCTCCAGATGATGAAGCCGCTGCCAGGCCTGCACCGCGGGCGCGTCGGACACGACCGCGAGCTGGAGTCCGCGCCGGAGCAGATTGGTCAGCGTCAGCCGGACGTGCGGATAGAGGACGAGATAGCTGTCGCGCACGCGGCGATAATGGATGATGCCGGCGGCGAGGATCTCCGGCGGAACGCGGCCCAGCAGGTCCTTCAGGAACTGGTCGAAGACCCGCTGGTATTCGATGCCCTCACGCTCGTAGACCGCATAGATGTTCCGCCTGGCCTCGTCGCGGCCGAGAGGCAGGCCCATGTCGACCATGCCGGCCACCGCCGCCTCGATCGCGGCCTCCTTCATCTTCATGAAGTCGGTCAGGGTGTTGTCGAGGTCGAAGAGAACCGCGCGAATCATGCCGGCCGGTCCTTCCGTCCGGGAAGGACGCGCCCGGAAACCGAGGCGACGAGAGGATCCCTACTTGGTGGAGTGAATGATCGACCGCCCGTAGGAAATCTCGCCGTTGTCGATGCGGATGTTGAAGCCACAGGATGGATTGGTGCAGACCCACGCCTTGTACTTGATGGGCGCTCCGTCGCGCCCGTAGTCAGAGAGAGGGATCAAGAACCCATCGTTGCACTTCTTGCATTCCGGATACCGGACCCTCGCGTCCATCGTCCTCCCCTCCCCGGATCCCTGAGATCCCACGCCGCACCCTCTGGCGTCTGCATGCATCCGCCGGCACCGGCCCAACGTCTGACGGGACGTCCGCCCGGCCCGGCGTTGAGGCCCGGCCGGAGCAAACCTTCCGCTCAACTTGAATGGTCTGGAACCGGAGCCGAACTGTCAAGGAGTTTTCCGTTGCCCGCCGGGCCGGACCGCGACCGGGAAGGAGCGGATGTTCGGGGCCGACCTGGCGGCCGCTCAGGTCTTCTGTTCCTTCTTCTGGGCCGCCGGGAACAGGATGTTGTTCAGGATCAGACGGTACCCGGGAGAGCTCTTGTGCAGGCGGAGGTCGGTCGGCGGGTCTCCGACGCGGTGCTGATAGTCTTCCGGATCGTGCCCGCCGTAGAAGGTCCAGGTGCCCTTGCCGTAGTTGCCGTGGATGTATTTGACCTCGTCGGTCCCTTCCGTCTGGGCCAGGATGATGACCGACTTCTTGAGCAGCTTGCGATTGAAGGAGGTGGTCTGCCCCATGAAGCCGGGCAGCACGTTGACGTGGCACTGGGTGAGCATCGTGGGCACGGGATCTTCCTTGGCCGAGAAGTCGAAGAGGGTGAAGAAGTCGATCGCCTGGCCCCGGAGGGAGGCTTCGCGGGTCATGTCGATGTCCGACTTGGCGTAGATGTAGGGGTTCATCTCCAGCGTGAAATTCTCGAACGCCAGACACTGGCTGTAATCGAGACGGGCCTGCGCGGCCGGATCGGGCGGATCGCCGTCGTAGGGCGTGTCCACGATATCGTCGTCCCCCGCCGCCAGCGCGATGTCCAGGGCGTCCCCGGCCGAGCACATGGCGAAGAGGAATCCGCCCTGCGCCACGTAGGCGCGGATGCTCCGGGCCACGGCGTGCTTGAGCTGCCAGACCTTCTTGAACCCGAGCTGATGGGCCGCGTCCTCCTCGGTCTTGACCTGCTCCTGATACCAGGGGGCGTCATGATAGGCGGCGTAGAACTTCCCGTACTGCCCGGTGAAGTCCTCATGGTGCAGATGGACCCAGTCGTACTGGGTGAGCTTGCCGGCGAGGATGTCCGGGTCCCAGATGACGTCGAAGGGAATGCCGGCGTAGGTCAGCGCCAGATTGACGGCGTCGTCCCACGGACGCACGTTCCGGTCCGGCGGCGCATAGATGGCGACGCGCGGAGCCTTCTCCAGAAGCACGTCCTCCATGTTGGCGTTCTCGATCTGGTCGTAGATCGCGCTGACGTCCGCTCCCCCCACGATCGAGTAGGCCACGCCCGCCAGCAGGCAGTCCTGGACGATGGAATCGGACTCCTCCATGAGAAAGGAGCCGCCGCGGTAGTTGAGCAGCCACTCCACGTTCATCCCGTGCTGCAGCGCGTGATAGGCGACCCCGTAGGCCTTCAGGTGATCGGTCTGGGTCAGATCCATCGGAACGAGGATCTTGGCCGCGGCGTCTCCGGCGGCGAAGAAAAGCCCGGCCGCCGCCGCCAGAACCGCGAGAATTCGGAACTTCATCCCTGGTCGTCTCCCCGGTACCGCGCCGCTGGAAGCGCCGCGGCGTGCGACTGATCGAGTTTCTGCAGGGCGGCCCTCGCTTCCGGGGCCTCCAGGGAATCGGGAAAGCGGAGAAGGATCATCAGGTAGATCGATCGGGCCTCCGTGGCTCCGTTGGGCGTTCCGGCCAGGCGCGCGGCGACGTCGAGCAGCGTTCGGGACGCCTGCGCGCTGCCCGGGAACCGTGCCGCCAGCGTGTCGGCCTCGGCGCGGGCATCCGGCAGCTTTCCGAGATCCAGAAGAAGAAGCGCCCGCTCTCGTCCCAGGGCATCGGCTGCCCGGGACGCCGCATACTGGGCCAGAGCGTCGTCGACGATCTTGAGCGCCTTGTCGGGCTGGCCCAGGCGCCGCTGGTACTCCGCCTGAGCCAGGGCCGTCACGGGGATGCCGCCATTGTCGGACTTCTCCCCCAGAAGGAGAATGCGCTCCAGAGCCTGGTTGACGATCGGATCATTCGGCGCGCGGTCGGTCAGCTTGTACCAGGCCTCGACCGCCTCCTTGAGCTTGCCCTGGTAGAAGAACATCTCGCCGACCTGGAAGAGGGCCGAGGCCCGCACCTCCGGGTCCGCGGCGCCGTTCGCGCTGTCGGCCAGCGCCCCGTAGATCTTCGAGGCGTTGTCCGGCTGTTCCAGCCTGACGTCGCAGTCCGCCATGGCGAGCTGCACGCGATCCCGCAGGGCTGGGTCGATCCGGCCGGAGCCCCCCGGATCAAGCACGGCCTGATAGGCCGCGAGCGCGTCTTTGGGCCGATGCAGGTCCAACGCCAGGACCTCCGCCTTCTCCAGACGCGCCTGCCCGGCGAAGGCGCCGGAATCGGACGCGAGATCAAAGGCGGCCAGGCTCTCCTCCGCGCGGCCGAGGGCCCGGAGCGTTTCGGCTCTCCGGAAGAGCGCTTCGTCATGAACCGGTTTCACGGGATCGCTCTTCAGCAACACGTCGTAGCCGTTCAAGGCGGCCGCCTGGTTTCCCTTCTGGGCGGCCAGCTCGCACACTCCGAGAAGCACCGCGCCACGCGCCTTCCGGTCGTGGTCGAGGGTCGCCGCCTGCGCGATCGCCTGATCGGTGCGCCCCTGGTACAGAAGGCCCTGCACGAGCAGGTCCTCGAGCTGCGCGTCGCCGGGGCTCTTCCGGATCGCGTCCTCCAGAGCCTGAAGCGCCGGTTCTCCGACCTTGTCGGTCCGGATCAGGGACTCGATTTCGTCGGTGACCCAGCTCGAGGCGTCCGGGTGCGTCCTCCGGATGTCCAGGCAGAGCGAAAGCGCCTGGTTCCAGTCGTTCTCCTCGCGGTAGAGACGCTCGAGTTCGACGAGAGCCTGGACGGGATGGGCGAGGTGTCCGGCGGCGTCCTTGTACAGATCGATGGCCCGGGCGCGATCTCCCGTCCCTTCCAGCGCCCAGCCCAGCATCTGGACGACGCGCCAGTTGTCCGGGTGCTGCTTGTACACGTCCTCCAGCTTCGCGACCGCCTCGTCGGACTTTCCCAGCCGGAGCAGACCTCCGGATTCCTGGATCGCCCTTTCGACCGGGTCTTGGGGCACCGCCACGGGAGGCGGCATCGGCATCGGTCGCACCCGAACGGACGGCACGGGCGTGGAGGACCCCTCCGCCGCCGCCGGCAGAACCCAGAGGCCGAGCCCGATCAAGAAGCCCGACCCGATGAGCCATCGTCCGGCCCGGACGGCTCGAAGCCAGCGCGCCCTGTCAACGTTCACGGCTTCTGCTCTCCCAGGGATCTGAAGTAGTCCTCGACCAGCCGCCGGTAGTCTTCCGGAACCGGATCCTGGCTTCCCCGCAGGATCCCGCGCTGCAGCGCTTCCATCCACGTGGGCCCGCCCGGAACCGGCGGAGGGCTCGGCCGATCCTCCGGATTGCTGCCGAGCCGGGAGATCCGATCCTCCTTCTCCCCTTCCTTGTGCAGGGAATGCTGCGCGTCGAGCAGGCGCGAGAGGATGTGCTGCTGGCGCTCGAGGATCCGGGGATCGACGTCCCGCGCGCGCATCTGGTCGGTCACGTCCTTCATTTCCTTCGCCAGATCATCGAGCCGGCCCAGAACGTCCGAGGGCGACCCGATGGACTGCTCGGCCTCTTCCAGGCCGCGGCGGATCGCCTCCTGCTGCGCCGCCATCTCCATCAGCTTGTCCCCCGCGGCCCCTCCGTCGTTGAGCCGCGAGCCGCTTTGGGACTGGCCCATGAACTGCTGCATCGCATCGTTGAGCTGCTGTTGCTGGCCGCTCAAGCCCTGGAGCTGGGCGAACGGATTGCTGGATCCGGAGGAGCACTGTCCCGAACACATCTGCTTGTTGGCGTTCAGGAGGGCCAGGACGGTCGCGTCGAGGCTGGCCATCGACTCCTTGCCTTCGGACATGCCCGGTCCACGGTCCCCGGAAGTGAAGGCCGTCTCGGAATCCTGCAGGTGGCGGACCGCCGCCCCCATGACGCGGCCGAGCTGAGGCGTGATGAACTGGCTCGACCGCGCCAGGTCATAAAGATCGTCCAGGGTCTTCCGGGCGCCGTCGGTCAGCCGCATCTGGTCGACCGCGAGGTCGCGGGTCGCACGGCTGGGCGCCTGGTCGAGCAGAGCCTGCTGCTCCTCGCTGAGCCGGACGAGGCGGCCGGAGAGCCGGTAAAGCTCCTGCGTGATCCTCTCCTGCTCCTCGGCCGACATGCCCGACTGCGCCTTCATCATCCCCTGGGCGAAGTTCTGGAGATTCTGCTTGGCGATGCGGCCGAACCGCAGGCTGTCCTTCTTCTCCTTCTGCATGCACTGCGAGGCGCTCGCCATGCTCTTGGAAGCCTCGGCGAGGTTCTGTTCGGAGTTGGCGTTCTCCATCTGCTTCTTGAGGGCCTGCCAGTTCTTCTCGGCGTCAGCCTGGAGCTTGGCCATCTCCTCTCGGAGCTTCTCCAGCGCCGCCCGCAGCTCGTCCTGCTTCTTCTGCAGGGCGGCGGCCTCGGAGGGGCTCAGCTGCTTCTCCTGGTTCCCTTGTTGTGCGCTCGGCTTCTGCGCCCCCTGGGATCCGGAATCCTTCTTCTGGTTCTGGCCCTGGTTCGATTCGCTCTTCTGGGACTGGGAGTTCTTCCCGCTCGGCGACTGGTTCTGCTGACTCTGCTGGCTCTGCTGCTGACCCTGCTGACTCTGCTGATCGGACACCTTCTGCTCTGGCTCCGACGACTGCTTTTGATCCGGCGTGTCGCCGAGCTGCTGATTGATCTGGTCCTGCTGCTGGGCGAGGCTCTGGGCCTGCTTGACGAGCCGGTCGAGGTTCTCCTCGCGTTGGAGCTGCTTCAGCATCTCGAGCGTGCGGTCGAGGCTGCGCTCGAGGTCCTGCTGCGTGAGGTGGAGCTTGTCCAGCGTGGAATTGACCGCTTTCTGGTCGAGGTGCTGGAGCGCCTCCGACAGCTTCTGGAGGTAGTCCTTGAGCTCTGGGCTCTGGATGTCCCGGACCATCTGGTTGATCTGCTGGATCTTGTCCATCATCGCCGGGGTGACCAGGCTGCCCTGCTCTGATCGCTCGAGCGAGCTTTCGAGGGACTTCGAAAGCTGGTCGAGCTGGTCCGAGACCTTCGCCTGGCGCTCGGCCAGGTCCTTGAGCTGTTGCTGCTGCTCCCACGGCACGACCTTGGACTGCTTGACCTCGTCCTGGACCTGCTGGAGGTTCTTCTCGAGTTCCTTCTGCTGCTCGAGCGCCTGCTCGACGGTCTGGGTCTGGTCCTGCCTCTGATCCTGGACCTCGGTGTACATTTGATCGAGCGTGGGGAACCTCAGCTCGCACTCCGGCCCCACCGTCGTGTTCGGGCCGGTCACGGCGTCGTTGTCGGTCAGCTCGAGGTGGTAGCTGATCCGGTCTCCGGGAACGAGGGCGATCCGATCCAGACTCCAGGGATAGAGGACGCGCGCCTCCTTCGTTCCGGCCCAGCGCGAAACCTCGACCCGGTTCGGAGCGCCGTCGTTCCGCCGGAAGACGAGATCCAGCCTGGTCAGCCCGAAGTCGTCGAGGCACTCGACGTCGAGCTGGACCGACATCTCCGGGGGAATCACGCTGTTCCGATCGGGAGAGAGCTGGAACAGGCTGGGGGGCCGGTCGGCGACGGCGTCGAGATGGAACGGCTCGGAGACCCAGCGCGAGCCGGGAAGATCGCGGGCGGTCAGCTCGACCCGGTATTCGAGCGGCTCCTTCACGTTCAGGGTCGCGAGCAGCTCGTTCTTCGCCCCCGGATCCAGGTTCACCGGAGCTCCTCCGGTGATCAGAAGGCGGCCCGAGGCGCCCGGCCGACTCGGCATCACCGCGAGCGTGGCGCGGGACCCGATGAGGGCGGAGAGGTTCCCGTCGGCCGTCACGTCCTCGATCGGAGCCAGCTTCGTGTAGGCGGGGAACTCCACCCGCTTCCGATAGCCGTTGGCGCGCAACGGCTCGATCACGCGGATCCGGTAGGTTTCACTTCGCGCGCGGCCTGCGGCGACGGCGTACTCGGTCGTCTCGATCATCTCCGGAAGGACGAGGCTCCAGGCCTGGCCGGGGCGCTGCTGGGATCCCGCCGCGGAAGCGTCCGATTCCATCTCCATGGCCTTCCAGGGCCCGCCGGGTGATCGACGGAGAAGCCGGGCGGAGTCGGCCGGCTTCGGCAGGCTCGCAGTCACCTGAACCGCCGCGCCTCGCTCCACCGTGGTGTTGCCCGGCGCGACGCGGATGGCCAGGGCGGGCGGCAGCTCAAATGTTCCCGGATGAATCAGACGTCCGGTCGAACCGAGAAAAGCCGCGGGAGAGAAGACGTACAGCAGCAGCAAACCGACCGCGCCGCCGCCGATCCAGAGCAGGGGACGCCGCAGGCGCAGCGCCGGGGCGAGCCGCTCGAACGAGACGGGGGCGAGCCCGAGCAGCCCGTGCTCGACCGCCAGCCCGGCCAGGCCGCGCTCCAACGGATCCTGCATCTCCGGGATCCGCTCTTCCATCTCCGCGGCGTTGACGAGCTCGTTCTCGGCCAGGCCGAGGCGGCGTTCGAGGTGGCGCAGGAACTCGGCATAGGTGAGCCGCCGGCGTGAGGCGAAGCGGAACGCGAAGGCCGTCCCGACGGCGAGACCCGCCAGCGCGAGACCGGGCACCAGCCAGCCGCCCGCAGGCTGGTAGCGCAGAAGCATGCCCAGCCCGACTCCGGCGGCCAGGATGGGAAGGAACGCGCCCAGGAGAATGATCAGCGCTTCCAGCACTCTGCGGTTGCGGAAGATCCGGTGTCCGAACCGGATCCGATCACGGAAGGGACGCGCCGTTTCCAAGTTGATCTCCTCCGCCGGCCCTAGCGGGCGCGGGTCAGGGAATAGACCACGGTGTTGATGGCCATCTTGAGGGCGTCTTCCCGCGTCTCCGGAGGCACGCCGTGAACCTCCGCATCTTCGAGGCCGTCGCCGATGTCGCCCTGGTAGACGTAGAACACCATCAGCCGGTCGCCGTCGAAGATGCCGAGCCCTTCGGAAGGCAGACCGTCGTGGTACTCCACCTTGGGGGGACCCTTCGGCAGATCGTAGAAGCAGTGATAGATCGGATGATTGAAGGGAACGTCCACCAGGGACCGGTCGGGAAAGACGCGCGCGATCTCCCGGCGGAAACTCTTGTCCATTCCGTAATCGTCGTCGGCCACCAGGAATCCGCCCGAGAGCAGATAGGTGCGGAGGCGGGCGACCTCCGCGTCGGAGAATCGCACCGTCCCGTGGCCGGTCATGAACACGTAGGGATAGTTGAAGAAGTCGGGATCGAGAATGGAGACCTGGACCTCATCGATCTGATCGACCGGGACGCTCGTCCTGTCCTTGACCCCCCGGACCAGATTGACCAGGGTGCTCGGGCCGGTGTACCAGTCTCCCCCGCCGTCGTACTTGAGCCGAGCCACGCTGAATCCCGGTCCGGGCGGATCCGCCGCCCAGGCAACTCCCTGGATCGCCGGGATCAGGCCCAGGAGGAGCATCCCGGCGAGAAGGCGGATCGCCCCATCCAGAAGGCAGCGGACTCGCGGGACGACGCCCTGGAGATTCCGGGAATGGCGGGTCTCTGAAGGCAACGCGGAACCTCCCATGGACCGGATCGAGGCAAAAGCTCACACCTGGAACTGAAAACCCGGACGCCGGTGGCGGTTCCCGGAAGCCGGGCGCCGGTTTCCCCTGAGTCTAGCACCGGGTGCCGGCTCGCTCGAAGCTCGACACGGCGGGGTCGTCGCGGAGTCGGATCCTGGGCGGAGATACTGGCGGGTATTCGGTGGCGCGAAGCGCCGGACGCAACGGACGGCGGGAGCGATACAGTGTCGCGAAGCGCAGGAGGCAACGCGCGCCAGAACGAATGGAAGCGGCGGAGCTACACCCGCGGAACGCCTCGCCGCCGCGGAAGGCTGCGGCTTTCGTGCGGCGAGGCGGAGGACGGTGGGGTCAGGCGGCCTTCGCCTTCACCCGCTCGGTCTTCTTCTGCCCGAATTCGAGGGCCAGGGCCGAGGCCACGTAGACGGAAGAGTAGGTGCCGAATCCGACTCCGATGAACATGGCGAAGGCGAAATCGTGGATGACCTCGCCCCCGAGGAAGAACAGCGCGGCGATCGTGTAGACCACCGTGGCCGAAGTGATGAGGGTCCGCGAGAGGGTGCCGTTCACCGCGATGTCCATGATGTCCTGGAGGCTCCGTCTCTGCAGCAGGCGCCCCTGCTCCCGGATCCGGTCGAAGACGACCACGGTGTCGTTCATCGAATAGCCCCCGATGGTCAGGAGGGCGGCGATGGCGGGGATCGTGATCTCCTTGTGGAACACCGAGAACATGAGCGCGGTGATGAGAACGTCATGGGCCAGGGCCACGATGCCGCCGACCGCGTAGATGAACTCGTAGCGGATCCCGACGTAGAGCAGGATCCCGACCAGCGAGATCAGCACCGCCAGGAACGCCTTCCCGCGCAGCTCGCGGCCCACCTTCGGCCCGACCAGCTCTTCCCGCCGGAGGTCTCCCTGGATGCCCGGGATCTTGGCCTGGACCGCCTTCAGGATCTCCCCGGACGGGCTCTTCGAAGCGAGCTGTTCCTCGGCCACCGGAATGCGGATCAGGAAGTCGCTGTTGGGCTGGCCGGCCGTCTGGACGCTCTGGATCTCCACGTCCTTGATTCCGGTGCCGGTCACGATCGACCGGAGCTCCTCGGCCGTGATCGGCTGGCTGAAGCGGTACTCGATGAGGCGCCCGCCGGCGAAGTCGACTCCGAGCCGCCAGCCGTGGTTCATCACGAGCGAGGCCAGCCCGATCAGGATGACCAGACCGGAGAAAATGTAGGCGTATCGCCGGTAGCGCATGAAAGGAATGCGCGTGTCCTGGAGGATATGAAGCATCGTTTCTCGAACTCCCTGCCGGAAACCCGCCGTCCTAGATGGAGAGACCGGTCGGATTCCGGGTCGTGGTGTAGGTGTCGAAGACCATCTTGGTCGCGAAGACGGAGGTGTACAGATTGGCGATGACGCCCAGGCCCAGCGTGACGGCGAATCCCTTGATCGGGCCGGTCCCGAACTGGAACAGGACGATCGAACTGATCAGGGTGGTCAGGTGCGAGTCGATGATGGCCCGCCAGGCGCGGTGGTAGCCTGCGTCCACCGCGGCGCGGATCCGTTTTCCGTTCCGCATCTCCTCGCGTATTCGTTCGAAGATCAGCACGTTGGCGTCCACCGCCATTCCGATGGCGAGCACGATCCCGGCGATCCCGGGCATGGTCAACGTCCCGTGGAACAGCGCGAGGCCCGAGAAGATCAAGAGGATGTTCAGAAGCATCCCGTAGATGGCCACGCCGCCGCTCGCCCGGTAGTAGAAGAGCATGAAGAGCACCACGACGATGGTTCCGACGTAGCCGGCGCCGAGCCCGGTTCGGATGGAGTCGCTTCCCAGCGACGGTCCGACCGTCCGCTCTTCGGCGATCTTGATCGGGGCGGGAAGGGCCCCGGCCCGGAGGACGATGGCCAGATCGCTGGCCTCCTCCGAGGAGAAGCTGCCGGTGATCTGCGCCTGGCCGTTGGGAATCCGGTCCCGGATGACCGGCGCGGAGGCCACCCGGTTGTCGAGGACGATGGCGAGCTGGCGCCCGACGTTCGCGCCCGTAACCTTCCGGAAGATGGTGGCGCCCCTCGGGTTCAGGGTCATGGAAACGCCGGCCGAGTTCGGCTGGTTGGGATCGAGCCCGAACTTCATGATCGCGTTCGAGATCGAAGCTCCGCTCAGCTCGGCCTTCCGGTTGAGGACGTAAAGGACGTATTCATGCACGCCCCCTTCCAACTCCTCACGCTGGGAGAAGGCAAGCTGGGCGTCCCGCGGAATCATCGAGTCGACCGGCACCGAGGCGAGCAGTTTCTGGAGATCGGGCAGCTCGCTCCGGAGGATGAGAGCGCCCCCCCAATGCTGCATGTCGGGATAGTTGTAGAGCAGGCTCGTCAGGGGATGCCCCCCGGTTCCGAGGGTGTCCGCCTTGGCCGTGTCCTTCAGCGCTCCCTGGCGCTGGGCGATCAAGCGATCGAGGCGGTCGATGACCTGCTTCGACTCGGCCGGCGGCTTGACCAGCTTGAACTCCAGCTCGGCGGTCTCGCCGATCAGGTCGAGCGCCCGCTGCTTGTCCACGAGCCCGGGAAGCTGCACGAGGATCCGGTCTTCCCCCTGCTTCTGCACGATCGGCTCGGCCACTCCGAACTGGTCGATCCGGTTGCGGAGGATCTGCATGGCCCGGTCGAGGGCGTCCGGAAGCTCGTCGGGCTTGAGGTTCGTACGATCGAGCTCGAGAACCAGGTTCATGCCGCCCTGGAGATCGAGCCCCAGCTTGAGCGCCTTCGAACGGAGGTTCTGCAACGCGGGGTCCCCGGTCACGTTCCGGGCGTCCCTGGGCATTTGATACAGGCGGAACGAAGGCACCAGGACGTAGATCGAGCCCGCCAGGATCACCAGCAGGCTGAGCAGCTTCCAGCGAAAGTTCTTGTCCATGAAGCGAACCCCCGAAAGTGCGTAACCCCAAAAGACACACAAGGCTTTGATCGTAGGGAAAAGAGCCGAAGAGTGTCAACGCAAAAGCTCTCCGCCCGTTCCGGGCGGCGAGCCTTCGTGAGCCGCCGGCGTGCAGCCGCGCCCGGCCGGGCCTCCCGGGCCGAACGACTTCGAGATCATGGCGCCCGTTCTTGTCCATCAGGCCAGACACCGGATCTGGCCGCAAGTCCGGACCTGCGGCCAACCGTCCGCCTCCGCCCCGCCCTCAGCGGGGCATGGACACGCCGGCGAGGCTGCGCGACGACGGCCGCCGCCCGCCGCGAAGACTCGGACGCCGGAAGCCGGCTCGAATCGGGTCGGGTCAGCGCGCGGTCGTCTTGGTCGCCAGGGAAGCCAGCGCGGCGCCACCTCCGAGGGGTTCATCCTTCCAAAGGAAGATCCGCCAGATCGGCTTGCCGTTGACCATGTCCGGTCCTGCGCGGAAATAGAACACGTCCGTCGCGCTCGGAACCAGGAGCGTAAGCTGACCGCCGTCCGTGGTCCGCGTATCGACCCGGAGGTTGATCTGCGAAACCGTCACCTTCCAGGAATTGGTGTACTCGTTGTCCGAGTTGACGGTGTCGCCGGGGACGTAGTTCAGCTCGATCCCTTCCACGGAGTCGCTGGTGAACATGTTGCTGGTCGAGCGGCGTTCGTCCGGGAGCGCCCAAAAGGCGTTCGGAACGGTCCCGTTCTGGACGTCCAGGGGCGCAAAGTCGAACTGGTAGTCGCTGGTGAACAGCGGCATGTATTCGTCGATGTTCCGGTCCTGATACGCCTGCCGGAGATTCGCCAGGACGTTGGCCGCGGAGGTCTGTTCCAGAAGCTTCGAGGGGGTTGGATCGCTGATGCTTCCTTTTTTCGGAGTCCAGGGACATCCGCCGAGGAGCACGGCCGCGAGCGGGAGAATGACCAGGATGCCGAGTAACTTCTTTTGTTCCATCGTGAACCCTCCGTCTTCAGGGCGGGAAACGGCGGCGCCGTCCTCCCGCGATGCTTGTCTCCAGTGCTTCCGGGTCCCTTCCGCCCTCAATAGATGATCGTCCCCTTCACCCGGTAGTATCCCAAGGTCTTGTTGTTCGAGCTGTCGCGATAGTCCTGCCACTTGTAGATGTAGAAGCCGTTGCTGTCTTCCTGGAAGTAAAGGTCCACCGTGCCTGAAGCCGTCACCGAAGCGCCGTTCTTGGAAAAGGTCAGGCTGTAGGGAAGCGCCTGATAGTAGGTGTGCGTGGACACGCCGTCGGGAGCCGCCTTGTAGGTCAGGGTGCTGAGGTCCTGCCCGTGGTTCCAGACGAAGGTCGCGATCCCCTGGGTGGCGAGGACCTGGGTCATCGCGGTCTTCTCGGTCGTGAGGTTCCAGTTGGCGTAGACGTCCGCCCCGAGATCGGCCACGTCGCCCGGGTCCGGCACGAGGGTGAACCCGGTCTGCTCCAGCGTCTGAATGTAGTTCGTCACGGCCTTGTTGACCATGGCCTGCTGCACGTTCTGCAGGGAGATGATCTGGCTGCTGGGCGGGGTGTTCGTGAACCCGCCGGTGCCCGGCGCCTCCGGCGTCCGAGCCGTGAACAGGCACCCGCCGGCCAGGAGAAGAGATCCCGCCATCGCGATCACGCCCGCCGTCCGTCCCGCTTGCATGTCTCAAAACCTCCGATCCAGAGAGGCGGACACCTGCCAGTAGGCGTTCTCGATCGAGCTCTGTGTGTTATCGGCTGTGATGTGCAGGGAGAAGGCGTCGCTGAACTTGTGATCCAGCGCCATCCCGCTCGAGAACTCGAGCCTCTTCGCGATGACGGACGTGTTCTTCACGAGATCCTTGGTGTCGCGGATCTCATAGCGCGAGGACGAATGCACATCGAACTCGCTGGTGAAGGCGTAGTGGATGGTCATGACCAGGTTCTGGTAGTACTCCGTGGCCGTCCGATTGTAGAGCCGCGGTCCTCCGTCCGCCTGGGTGACGTAGAACCCGGAGTCCTTGAAGCGGAACTGGTCGTCTCCCTGGAGGTGGATCTTGCTGCCGATGGTCCCGTCCATCTCGGTCCGGACTTCCGTGGTGCGCACCAGGCTGTTGCTGTTGCTGGTCGACGGCAGCAGGTCGTAGAGCGCGTAATCGGCCGACATCGTGTACTTCTGGGTCAGCTTCAGATCGGGCGCGGCCTGGCAATCGACTTCTCCCTCGACCTGGTAGTGCGTCTGGGTGTTGGTCTGGGCCGACTGGGAGGAGGGGATGTCGATGGTCCGGTGCTGCTGCCACTGGACGGCCGCGTGGGTCTCGATGATGTCGCTCGGCTTGAAGGCGAGGGCCCCGTCGAGCAGCCAGCGCAGCTCGTCGAAGTCCTTGCTCTGGTCCGTGTAGAAGGACTGGTCCAGGGTCCCCTCTCCGGTGGTGATTATCGTGACCTGGGAGGTGAGAGGCCGGCGGATCGTCTCCTTCAACTGATTCTCCCGATACCAGAACGCGGATTGCGTCGTGTCCTGAAAGGTGTTGTTCGTTCCTTCGAAGCGCCACTCGAGCGTCGATTCGGTCCCCTTGGCGAAGCCGAAGACCGGTCCCGTGGTGAAGTGGATGCTCCCTTCCGAAACCCGGCTGTTCTTGCCACGGCCGGTGGTTTCGAGGGCGTACTTGATATTGGTCATCTCGGTATTCCCGTTGGCGTCGATGTCGATGCCCCAGAAGGGAGTCAGCTTCGTCTCCAGTCGGAGGTTCTGGTCATAGCCGTCCTTCGTGTCCTGCGCGGAGACGATGGAGGAGTAGAACTGGCTGATGCCCTTCTCGAACTGCCCGGTCAGGGCCACCCGGGTGTTGGGCGAAGGCTGCCACGTGGAGTTGACGGAATAATGACGGTCCGAGTTGGAGTCCGTCGCCTCGGGCAGCTCGTGAACCACCGAGTCGGGGCCCGCCACATAATGCCACGTTTCCGACTTCTCCCGGGTGTTGTCCAACTCGCTCGTGGCCGCCACGCTGAAGGCCGGGTTGGGCTTGTAATTGAATTCCGTCTTGTATCCGCTCGATCCGCCTGACGTTGCGGTGGAATCCGACCTCGCGACAGCGCCGAGCGACTTGGACTGTCGGATGTCGGCCCCTTGGGTGACCCCCTCCGTCCCGGTGATCGACCAGTTGAGCGCGTCCGGCTTCACGCCGAAAACCCGGTCCAGGGCTTCGCCCGGAGCGTTCCAGGTCAGGAAGAGATCCCCGTCAGTCTCGTTGTTGACCGACCGATCGTACGCCGTTCCGGAAAAATTGCGCTTCAGGGACCCTTCGGATCCGAACGACCACCCGCCCAGGCCCGGCGCGTTGTACTCGACCTTGGCCCCGGCGGTTCCCTGCCGGCCCTTGAGCGGATTCTGCCCGGAGTTGTTCTGGATCGTGTAGTTCCATGAGTTGTCGACCGTCCAGCGATCGGACTTGCGCTCTAGAGTGATCCCCTGGTTCCAGTCGGTGAGCGACCGGTTCACGTCGTACTTCGACGAGTAGTCCGGCGCAAGCCCAAGCTGATGAAGGAGGGTCAACGAGTCCGAAACCGCCGGGGTGGTGGGGGCATTTCCCCCATTGCCCTGGTCACCTCCGCCCTGGTCGCCGGCGTCGGCCCGGGCCGGAGCGGCATGAAGCACGAGCACCACAAAACCCGCTGCCAGCACGGCAACGCGAGCTAGAGCGCATCCGGCCTCTATCAGTCGGCCCCAGGGACAGACCAAACCGGGCTCCTTCGGGAGAGTTGTGACCTTTCAATCCACAGCGCCTAGAGCAAGAATCAATAGCAAGTTTCTAACGGAAGCCCTCCCGAAGGCTTAGGAAGTGGACTGGCCGATACGGCTTGTATTTTACCAGTTCGGAGCGTTCGAGTCAACCGGAAGCCAGTCTATTCTGCAATGGCGCCTCGGTCCGAGGCGACTCTCTCCCCGGGCAGGTCCCGGTTGACCCGGTAGCGCGGCCCGGCTAGAGTTCCGTCGATGTCCTATTCGGCTTTCTCAACCCGCATTTCAACGTGAGCGTCCGCTCCGACCCCCCCTTCCCCGGGACCCCGGCAGGGCCGGGGGCGGACGGACCAACGGCGCCGGACGGGCCCCGCGACCCGGACGGACCTGCGGCGCCGGACCGACCCCTCGATCCGGGTGGCAGGTTCGATCCGGACGGGCGCGACCTCGCGGTTGCCCGGACACGCGAAAAGGTCACGGGCGCAATCTCTTGGACCTTGATTCCCCGCCTCACCCAGGTCGTGGTTTCGGTCTTCACGTCCATCCTGATCGTCCGGACGCTCCACCCATTCGATTACGGAACCCTGAGCGTTCTTCGAACCCTGCTGGTCATGACGGTGACCTTTTGTGGGTTCGGGCTGGGGCAGGCGATCAACCGGTTCATCCCCGAGCTGAGGGTCACCGATCGCCGGGAGGTCGGCCGGGCTCTGCTCTACCGGAGCCTCCTTCTCCAAGGGGGAATCTGGGTCATCCTGTCGGTGGCCTTGATCATCCTGCGGCCGGTGCTGAAGGGTCTCTATCCGACCTATGCCGACCTTCTGGTGCTGGGGGTCGTCATCTCCATCGCGGAGATCGTGGCCGGAACCGTATCCCAATACGCGATCTCGTCCTACCGCACCGGCCAGATGGCTGCTGCCTCGGTCGCTGGAACGGTCGTCCTGGCCGGCGGAACCGCTTTGCTGCTGCACGTCGGGCTCCGCGTGGACGGCGTCCTCGAGGCGGCGGCGGCAAGCTGGGCGGCCAATACCGCGGTCCTGATCTTCCTGCTTCGGAAACAGGGAGGGCGCACCCGCACGGCGGCGGCGCCCTTCGCCTCGCCGGCAGTGGCGGCCTCAGGAACCGGGAAACGACCGGTCGCGGCTGCCGGGACGGACGGCCGCGCTTTTCCCTGGAGCCGCCTGCTCGTCTACGCGCTCCCCTGGATCCCGAACAACTTCCTGAACTACGTGGTCTGGCGCCAGTCGGAGACCTTTCTCCTCGGGGTGTTCCGGACCCGGGTGGAAGCGGGCTTCTTCGACCTGGCGTACAAGCTGCCCCAGCTCATCCTGGAGTTCGTGCCGACCGCCGTGTATCCCCTGGTGCTCGCGGGTTTCGCCGAAACCGCCACCGTCGCCAGGGACCGCATGAAGGACGTGATCTCCACCTACTACCGCCTTCTCTTCTTCGTCGTGGCGCCGCTGTGCCTGCTCGGGCTGGCCATGGGGGACGTCCTGCTGGCCAGGATGTACGGGCGGGACATGGCGGTGGCCGGCCCGTACTGTCAGGCGTTCTTCGCCATCTTCACGATCAGCTACTTCGGCACGCCGCTCAGCATGACGGTCTACGTGGTGGAAAAGGTCTGGGTCAACCTGGTGCTGAACGTCGGCTACGCCATCGTGACCCTGGGGCTGGACCTGCTCCTCATCCCGCGCTACGGCCTGATCGGCGCCACCATCCCGACCGGGCTGGTGACCGCGATCACGCCGATCGTCCGGTATTACGTGGCGAGGCGATACCTGCCGGACGTCAGCATCCCCTGGGCCTTCATCGGAAGGTGTTTCCTGGCCTCTTCCCCGCTCCTCGGGCTCTATTGGGCCAAGGCCTGGGCCACGAACCTGAAGGGTCTCGCCCTGCTCCTGCTCGCGGCCGGGTTCGTTCTCGTGCTTTCCTACCGGTTCCTTCGTGTCCTGGGCCGCGAAGAACGGGAGTTCCTGAGCCGGACGAGGATTCCGGGAAAGGCTCTGGTCCTGCGAATCCTCTGAGGCGCGCGTCCCTCGCCGGACTTGCGTTGGTGGGGCTCCGTCTACCGCGCATCGGGCATTCGTTCGTGGAGCTCCGTCACAAGCACATCGGGGACGGTGCCGTTCGCAGCGCTTTTGTGGCGCCGTTCGTGACGCTGTTCGCAGGCCGTCGTAGGCCGTTTGCAGATCGTCCTGGGCCGTCGCAGCCCGTCGCGGCCATCCCGCCGTTGGCGCCCGCGCCTACTCCCCCAGGCGCTTCTGTCCGACCAGCCGGTTCGCTCGATACAGGCTTTCGAAGGTGCCGGCGTCGGTCCACCAGCCCCTGAGGTAGTCGAACTGCATCTCCCCCGAGGCGATGTAGGCGTTGTTCACGTCCGTGATCTCGAGCTCGCCACGGCCCGAAGGACGGAGCGTCGCGATCACGTCGAAGACCCGCGCGTCGTACATGTAGATCCCGGTCACGGCGTAGCGGCTCTTCGGACGCTTCGGCTTCTCCTCGATCGAGACGACCCGATCGCCCACGATCTCGGCCACGCCGAACCGTTCCGGATCGTCGACCTCCTTGAGGAGGATCCGGGCGCCGCGCTCCTGCTCGCGGAAGGCGCCGACCATGGGCGCAATGTCGTCCTCGATGATATTATCGCCCAGGATCACGCACATCCTGCTGCCCTCGGCGTAGTAGCGCGCCAGTCCGAGCGCCTCGGCGATGCCGCCTTCTCCCTCCTGATAGACGTAGTCGATGTGGGAGAGCCCGAACTCCTTGCCGTTGCCGAGCAGGCGAAGGAAATCGCCGGCGCTGTTGCCGCCGGTGACAAGCAGGATGTCGCGGATCCCGGCGCGGACCAGGGTCTCGATCGGGTAGTAGATCATCGGCTTGTCATAGATGGGCAGAAGGTGCTTGTTCGTGATCTTGGTCAGCGGATGAAGTCGGGTGCCGAGCCCGCCGGCCAGAACGATGCCGCGCATGTGACCTCCGGAGCGATCGGGGTGGCTGTTTCGACTCCGACGGCAGTGTAACATAGGATGGTCGCGAGGGTTGGTCCATGCCGTTGGGTTTCATCCTGCATCCGACCTATTTCATCGAGCGCGGCCGTCCCGTGGTCCATTTGTTCGGCCGCCTCGAGACCGGCGAGACCATGGTGGTGCGGGATGACCGGACGCGCCCCCATTTCTTCGTTCGCACCCGCGAGCTGCCGGCGGCGGGGCGCGTCCTGTCGCTCTCGGTCCAGGAGACGGTCTGGACCACCCCTTCCGGCGAGCCGGTCAGCCGGGTCTTCGCTTCCGTGCCGCCGGAGATCCCCCGCCTGCGGGACAGCCTCGAGGGCGTGGGAATCCGCACCTACGAAGCGGACATCCCTTTCGTGACCCGGTTCCTCATCGAGGCCGGAATCCGAGGGGCGGCCGCAATCGAAGGGCCCTTCCGGCCGGGGCGTCTGGTCGGCCGGATCTACCAGAACCCGGATCTCGCGCCCGCCGAGTGGAGCCCGCCGCTCTCGGTTCTCGCCCTGGACATCGAGACCGACCCGACGGCGAGCCGGTGCCTCTCGATCGCGCTCTGGGGGGACGAGGCGCGCGAGGTTCTCGTCGTGGCGCCGGACGGCGTCGAGGCCGGCGTTCAGGACATCATGCTGGATCCAGGTGAACCGAAGCCGCCGCCCGTGGCTTCCCACGGGCCGGCCGGCATGGAAGGCTCGGAGGCGGGTTTGCGCGGGCCAATCTCCGGCAAGGCCGCCCAACCGGAAGGTTCGGGGCGGGCTGACGGCGACCTCATCCAACCGGAAGCTTCGGGGCACATTGACGGCGACCCCATCCAGCCGGAAGTCTCGGAGGCCACATCCGGCGGACCGCGCGAAACGGCCAAGGTCCTGACCTGTCCCGACGAAAAGACCCTTCTCGAGCGGCTGACCGAGCGGCTGCGCGCGCTGGATCCGGACGTCCTTACCGGATGGAACGTGATCGATTTCGACCTTCGAGTCCTCCAGAAGAGGTTCGACGCGAATCGCGTGCCGTTTGAGATCGGAAGGGCGGAGGTCCCGTGCCGTCTGCTGCTCGACCGGACGGCGTGGGGCGCATCCCGGGCCATCGTGCCGGGTCGCGTCGTCCTGGACGGTCTCTCGCTCCTCCGCAGCGCCTTCGTCCGGTTGGAGGATTATCGACTGGAGACCGCGGCCCGCGAGATCCTCGGCCGGGGCAAGTTGATCGCCTCTTCCGAAGGAAAGGCCGAGGAGATCCTCCGCCTCTACCACGAGGACCTGCCGGCCTTCCTGCGCTACAACCTGAACGACGCGCGTCTGGTCCACGAGATCCTGGCCGCCCGGCGTCTGGTCGATCTGGCCGTGCGCCAGTCCCTCCTGACCGGGATGCCCCCCGACCGGGTGGGGGCTTCGATCGCGTCCTTCGATTTTCTCTATCTGAGCGAGCTGCACCGGCGAAGGCAGGTGGCGCCGACGGTGGACGCGAGCCGGCCCCCGGCGCCGACGATGGGCGGCTTTGTTCTGTCACCGATTCCGGGGATCTACGATCACGTCGCCGTCCTCGATTACCGGAGCCTGTATCCGAGCATCATCCGGACGTTCCGCCTCGATCCCCTGTCGTTGATCGAAGGCGAATCGCGAGCCGGCGGCCGGGACCATGCGGAAGCCGGCGGGGCCGTCGCGGGCGCAGGGGGTCGCGCCGGCGACGGGGCCGGCGGCCTCGATCGCGCCGGCCACGACGCCGGCGACCGGGTCACCGCGGAAGCCGGCGGGGCTGCCGGTCCGCCGATTCTCGCTCCGAACGGCGCGCGGTTCCGACGCGAAGGAGGGATTCTCCCCGAGCTGCTCGACCGCCTTTTCCCGCTCCGCGCCGCTTCGATCGACCGCGGAGACGGCCTCACGGCGACCGCGCTCAAGATCCTGATGAACTCCTTCTACGGAGTGCTGGCGACGCCCCGCTGCCGCTTCTATTCCCCCGAAACCGCCAACGCCATCACGGGATTCGGGCAGCAGATCCTCCTGTGGACCCGGGAAGCGATCGAGAGCCGGGGACGGCGGGTTCTCTACGGCGACACCGATTCGATCTTCGTGGAGACCGGCGCGGCGTCGCCGGAAGAAGCGGAGGAAGCTGCCGCCCGCCTGGCCGGGGAAATCGACGTTGAGCTCGCGGAGCGGCTGCGCCGGTTGCACGGCGTCGAGAGCCGCCTCCATCTCCGCTTCGATCGGCTCTTTCGCAAGCTGCTGCTTCCGGCGCGCCGCGGCTCCTCCGAGGGAAGCATGAAACGCTATGCCGGGCTGGCCGGCCCTCCCGGCGGCGAAGGCATCGTCTTCGTGGGTCTCGAGACCGTGCGCCGGGACTGGACCGAGGCCAGCAAGATCCTGCAACGGGAGCTGATCGCGCGGGCGTTTCGCGGCGAGCCGGTCGAACCGTTCATCCGGGACTTCCTTGCCCGGGTGCGCCGGGGAGATTTCGATCGCCAGCTCGTCTACCGGAAGGCGCTTCGGAAGCCGGAAGGGGAGTATCTGCGCTCGACCCCGGCTCATGTCCAGGCGGCCCGCTTGGAGAGGCGGCCAAGCGGCCGGATCATCCGATACGTCGTGACCACGGAGGGTCCGGAGCCCGCGGATGATCCGCGCCATCCTCTCGACCGCGAGCATTACGTGGAGAAGCAGCTCCGTCCCGTGGCGGAGCCGATCCTGGCCCTGTTGGGAACGAGCTGGGATCGGGTGGCGGGGAGCCAGGGCCTCTTGCCGTTCTGACCCGTTATCGGCGCCGTGATGGGCGCCGCTCCAGGCGCCTTGGTGGCGGCGCCGCCTCGATGCGCTGGATGTGAGAGCCACGAACGGCGCTACAGTCGGCGCCGAACCGACGAGGAGCGGTGTCTCCCGGAGCCGGACATGCGCGCCGCGCGGCTTCGGCCCCGCAGGGCGCCATCAGACAGCCTTCGCGCGAAGCGCGCCTGAGGCGCGCGCTGGCCCTGACCAATTCTGGGCGCGCGCCGCTCCGGCGCAGGGAGACATCCGACGAGGAGGGCCGGCGCCGTCCCGGATGCGCTGGTGACGAATCTGATGCTGGCACCGCAATCGCTGCCGACCGCACGTCAATCCGGCCGGGGTCCCATCCCTCCAACGATGGCCGCGAATCGCTCGAGCGAAAGCGTCTCCGCCCGCGCTCCCGGGTCGATGCCGAGCGAAAGCAGCCCGTCGTGCACCTCGTCCTTCGGGCGGCCCAGCCCGTGGGACAGCGCGTTCTGGAGGGTCTTCCGGCGCTGGCCGAACGCCGCGCGCAGGATGCGCTCCAGGCCCCGCCGATCCCCCGGAAAGGGACGCGTCTCCGGAAAGACCAGCTCGATGACCGCAGACTCCACGCCGGGGCGGGGCCAGAACGAGGAACGGCCGACCCGGAGGAGAAGCCGGGAAGTCGCATGGGCCGCCGTCCAGACGCTGAGCGAGCCGTAGGCATCCTCGCCCGCCCGCGCGAGCAGCCGGTCGCCGTACTCGCGTTGCACCATGAACACGGCTCCACCGAATCGGTCGCACACCGCCAGCGCTCGAAGCAGGATCGCCGTGGTCACGCCGTAGGGCAGGTTGCCGGCCAGCCAGGGACGACGGTCCGCCTCCGCTGCGCGGGCTGCAGATGCGACCGGCGCAAGATCGGCCAGCGGCAGTTCGAGGATGTCCCCCTGCCGGATGACGAGGCGTCCTTCCCCTGTCTCCTCGGCGAATCGCTCGGCGAGAAGAGCGGCCAGTCCGGGATCAAGCTCGACGGCGGTGACCGTATGCCCGGCGGCCAAAAGCGCGATCGTCAGCGCGCCGCCTCCGGCGCCGATCTCGATCACCGCGGCCCCCGGCCTCCAGCCGGCCTTCCGCTCGATGGCCTCGGCGATCCCCACATCCAGCAGGAAATTCTGCCCGAGGCGCTTGCGCGGGCGGATCCCATGCGACTCGAGCCACTCCCGCTCGGTCATGCGGATCTCTCGAAGGGAGGGCTCACGGATTCAGCCGGAAAAGCTCGAGCGCGGCGGCGTCCGTGATCCGCTCGACGTCGCCGGCCGGCAGGCCCAGATAGCCGGCCAGGGCCGCCGCAATCGCCGGAACGTTGGCCGGCTCGTTGCGGTCCTGACGCCGCGGATGCGGAGTCAGATACGGGCAGTCGGTCTCGAGGACGAACGCCTCCGGCCCGAGCGACTCTGCGATCGAGGCCAGGAGCGGACCGCTTCGCCGCGGGCTGTAGGTGATCGCGCCTCCGATGCCCAGACGGAAACCAAGGCCGGCGGCGCGCCGCGCGATCGCCAGGTCGCCGGAGAAGCAGTGCAGCACGCCGCGCACGCGGCCCCGGCCCTCCTCCTCGAGGATCCGAAGCACGTCCTCGTGGGCGGAAGGCTCCCCTTCCTTCGATCGCGCGTGCACGACGAGAGGAAGCCCCGATTCGCGCGCCAGGCGGACGTGGCGGATGAAGAACTCCCGTTGAAGGTCGTGAGGAGCGTAGTCCCGGTAGTAGTCCAGGCCGGTCTCTCCGACGGCCCGCACCCGCGGATCCCCGCTCTGGCCGGCCAGACGGTCGAAATCCTCGGCCGAGGCTCTCTCCGTGTCGTGGGGATGGATCCCGATCGTCACGAAGATCCGGGCATCGGAGCGCGCCAGCGCGAGCGCGAGAGGCCAGCCCGCCGCGTCGATGTTGACTTCCAGGATCGAACGGAGGCCGGCGCTGAACGCGCGCTCCAGCACCAGGGCCCGGTCCCGGTCGAAGGCACGAACGTGCACGTGGGCGTGCGTGTCGATCACGGCGACTCCTGCGCCCAGTCGGAGGCGGGATCGACCTCGCCGCAGTAGGCCAGGCAACAAAGGAGCCGGCCGCACAAACCGGAGAGCCGATTCGGATTCGGGCTCAGATTCTGCTCGCGAGCCATTCTGCAACGTGACCCGGCTGAGGTCCGACAGGAAGTTGCTGCAGCAGAGGCCCCGGCCGCAGGGGCCGAGTCCGTCGAGTCGGCGGGCGGCTTCGCGGGTGCCGATCTGGCGAAGCTCGATCCGGACCCGGAAGATCGCGGCGAGATCCCGGACCAGCTCGCGGAAGTCGATCCGATGGTCGGCGGTGAAGTAGAAGGTCACCCGGTCTCCGTCGAACTGGTGCTCCGCGTCGACCACGTGCATGGGAAGCCCGTATCGGGCCACGCGTCTCTTGAACACGGCCACGGCAACCGCGTCCTGGTCCTGAAGCTCCCGATGGTGCTCGATCTCCTCCGGGGTGGCCAGCCGCCGGATCAGGCGGACCTCCGCGTCCGCGCGCCTGCGGAAGTCGCAGCCGTCGAGACGATGCACGCTCCCGAGGTCGATCCCACGCTCGACGGTGACCAGCACCTGGTCGCCGACCCGAAGCGCCAATTCCGCCGGCCGCCGATACACCTCGACCCGCCGGCCCTTGAAGGCGACATGAACGAGTCCCCTCGCCGATCCTCCCGCGACCCGCGGAACGGCGGAAGCGGCTGCCGATGCGCCCGCGAACTCGAAGCTCGCGTCCGGTTTCCGGGAATCCGATGCGCAGTTCACCTGAACTCCTTCGCCCAGTCCGGCCCGTCCGGCAGGCGTTCGCCGGTCTTGCCGGGACGCCCTCGCCGGTTCAAGGAGACAGCAGGCGGTCCTCCTCGATCGCGGCCGACCCGAGCCGCGCCAGCGTCGACGACAGGGCCAGCGCCGGATTGACGTTCTGATCGATTGCCGCCGCCATCTCCTCGATGAGACGGTTCCGCCGGCCGATCTCTTCCCCGCTGATGCCCTCGGCCTGGCGCCGGATGTCCTCCGTCCGGTCCTGATTGACGAGCAGGTCCAAAAGCCCGGAACGCGCCAGGAGGAGATCGTGGTGCCAGATCAGGAGGATCTCCGCCGCCCGCCGCGCCAGGTCCGCCGTCCAGATCCGCTCGACCGCCTGCACCCGGCGCTCGATGTCGCGGGGCCGCAGACTCCGGGCCGCGGGGATCGACGGAAGGGCGAAGATCTCCAGCACGTTGTCGCGCAGCTCGAGGATCCCGATCTCGCGCATTTCGAGCGCGCGGCCGAGGCATCCCCCGGCGAGCGCGGCCAACAGGCCGGACTCGGGCGGACAAGAGCCCAGGTCGCGCTCGAGGATCTCCTGAAGCTGTTCCCGGGCCACGGGCCGCATCCAGGTCTTCTGGCACCGCGAGACCAGGGTCGGCAGGAGCCGGGACGGATCCTCCGCCGTGAGCAGGAGCGTCGTCCGGGGCGGCGGCTCCTCCACCAGCTTGAGCGCTGCCTGGGCCGCCTGCTCCGTCATTTGCCCCGCGCCGGAGATCACGACCACGCGGCGGTCTCCCTCGACCGGCGCTTTCGCCACCGCCTCCTTGAGATCCCGGACCCGGTCGATCCCGATCGAAGCCGATCCCGATCGCCCGAGGAGATCATACCGGTTCGAAGCGTACTCCTCAAGAAGCCGCGCCACCGCCGCCGGATCCTCCGCTTCTTCCCGCACGAGCGGAATGATGAAATGCAGATCCGCGTGCAGAAGCCGTGCGGCGCGACGGCAGGACCCGCATTCGCCGCACGGCGCCTCCGGGGTCGTGCAGAGAATCTGTTGCGCCAACGCCAGCGCCAGGCGCGTGCGGCCCGACCCGGGGGCGCCCAGGAGCAGATGAGCGTGCGCCAGACGGTCGTCCCGGCCGATCCGATCGAAGCGGGCCAGGAGAGCCTCCTGACCGACGAGCCAGTCCCGGATGCGGAGTCCGTCCCGCCCGGTCACTGCAACCACTCCCGTGGATTCAACGCGCGCTCCCCCTGCCGGATCTCGAAATGCAGGCAGAAGCCCTTGACCGAATCGGTGTCGCCGACCCGGGCGATCTCGGTTCCGCCGGCGACCTGCTGGCCGCGCTCTACCTCCACCGCGGAGGCGTGGGCGTACAGCGTGTAGAAACCGGATCCGTGGTTCAGGATCACCGTCCGGCCATACCCGGGGAGCCAGTCCACGAACTCGACCAGTCCCGGACCGACCGCGCGGATCGGCGTTCCCTCGGCCGCGGCGATGTCGATGCCGTTCGAAGGGACCCGCGTGCCGTAGCGCGGATTCACCTCCAGGCCGAATTCCCCGACCACGTGCCCCTGGACCGGCCAGGGCAGCCGTCCCCGGCCCGACGCGAGGGTTCCGGAGTAGGATGGGGCCTCGCCGCGCGCCTGGCTGCGCGTCCGCGCCGACTCGAGGCGGCCGATCATCTTGTTGATCGCCGCCTGCGACGCCTCCAGCTCTTTCACGCGCTGCTCGCGATCCCGCTGCTCGTCCTTCAGGGCCGCGATCTGCTCGTTGGTCGCCGCGCCCTGCGCCAGCAGCCGCGCTTCTTCCTGCTTCTTCTCCTCCTGCAGGTTCTCGACCCCGGATTGCCGGCTCTGGAGCGCCGCCGTGGCTGCGGCCAGATCCTGGCGCTCGTCCGCCAGCGCGGCCAGCTCGACGCGCTCGTGATAGATGAGACGCGTCAGGAACTGGCTGCGCGAGAACAGCTCCGAAAACGACTTGGAGGAGAAGAGCAGCTCCGGACCCGACAGCTCGCGGATCTTGTAGTACCGGACGATCCCCTTCTTGAGCCGCCGCTGTGCCTCCTTGAAGGCGGTCTCCTTGTCGAAGAGGTCGGCCTGGCGGTCGGCGAGATCGGACCGGAGATCGGCGTCCTGGCTGGCCAGCTCCGCAAGGTACTGGCGCGTGAGCTCGGCGTCGCGTCTGGTGCGCTCGTTCAGCTTGGACAGGTCGCGCTCCTTCGAGCGGAGCCGATCGATCTCGCGCCGGTTGTCGTCGATCTCCTTCTTCAGGGCCGCGAGTTGCCGTTGCCGTTCCGCCACGGGATCCGACGGTGTCGATCCGGCCGAGGGGGCTGGCGCCCGCGCCGATTCCGGCGACCGCGCCGCCGGAACGGCCGATTCCGGCGACCGCGCCGGTCGCGCCGCGAGGACGCCGGCGGCCAGTGCCGGGAGGACGAGGGCGACGAGGATTCTCCGCATCACCGCACCACGTCTTCCCGCCGGGTCTCGAGTCCTCGCAGGGAGGGCTCGATCGTCACCAGCGAGGCCAGCAGCCCGAACAGGAAGGCGCCGATCAGGAACAGAGCCTGCCACCCGGCCGGGACGAACTGGACGCCGGGAAGGAAGGCGTCGAAGACCACGCGCACGCCTCCGAGAATGGCCAGCGCCAGGAGCGCGGCCAGAAGGCTCTGCATGCCTCCCAGCAGCAGGAAGGGAGACCGGATGAAGCGGTCGGTGGCCCCGACCACCTTGAGAATGCGGATCGTCTCCCGTCTTCCCAGGAAGACCAGGCGCAGGGTGTTCACCAGGACCACGAAGACCGCCAGGGCCGCGAGGATCCCGACCGACAGATTGGCGAAGAAGAGGGTCTTGAGGTTCCGGTCCAGCGCGTCCACCCACTCGTCGCCGAACACGACGTCGTCGACGTCCTCGGTCTCCCGGATCTCCCCGGCCAGCTTCTGGAGCGCGCCGGCGCGCGCCGCTGCGTCGGGGGTCAGGGTCAGGACCAGGCTGTAGGGAAGCGGGTTCTCATCCAGGGTGGAGGCGATGGGAAATCCGCCCAGATCGTGTTCGATCTCGGACAGCGCTTCCTCGCGATCGACCACGCGCGCCGAGGCCACTTCTCCGTAACGCGAAAACTGGTCCCGCAGCTCGCCGGCGCGCGCTTCTCCGACGCCGTCGGCCAGAAAGACGGTCAGGCCCTTCCGCGATTGCAGCCGCTCGGCCAGGAGATCGACGTTGTGGGTGACGAGCAGAACCAGGGCCAGCAGGAACAGGACCGCGGTCAGGGCGATGACCGAGGCGAAGGTCGCGCTCCGGCCGCGCACCAGGTATTCCCAGGCCTCGGCGATGAAGAACCGCAGCTCGGACACGGGCTACCTCCGGCCACTTTCCGGCGACTGATTTCCTTACGGCCACGGACTCCCTGCGGCGATGGACTCAACTCCGGCTACGGTTCCCTCCGGCGACAGAACCGGCCGCAGCGGCCGGAGACCCGACCACCACGCGCCCGTCGCTGCAACCGTCCTCGGACGCGCCGGACGTTCAGGCCGGCTCAGGCCGGAAACTTCGGCCTCGTCCGGAGCGGATAGTCGCCCGACACGCGGCCCGATTCCAGCACCAGCAGACGGTCGCCGAACCGTCTCGCCAGCTCCTGGTCGTGGGTCGCCACGATCACGGTGGCCCCGGCCAGATTGACCTGACGCAGAATCTCCATGATTTCCGCTCCCATTTCCAGGTCAAGATTCCCGGTCGGCTCATCCGCCAGCAGGATCGCCGGCTGGTGGACGAGCGCGCGGGCGATGGCGGTCCGCTGTTGTTCTCCTCCGGAGAGATTCTCGGGATACTCGTTCCGCTTGGGGAAGAGCCCGACCTCGGCCAGCACCTGGCGGGTCTTGGTCTTGATGAGAGAGGGATCGAGAACCCCCGTCATCCGCAGAACGTAGGCGACATTTTCCTGCACCGTCTTGTCCCGGATGAGACGGAAGTCCTGGTAGACGACTCCGCAGCGACGGCGCAGCTCGGCGATGGATCGCCGCCGGATGGTCTGGGAGTCGAACTGCTGGACGCGGACATGACCCTCGGTCGGCCGCTCCTCGAGTGTGATCAGCTTGAGCAGCGTGCTCTTGCCCGCTCCGCTCGCCCCGAGCAGGAAGGTCATCTCCCCGACCGCGATGTGAAGGTGGACGTCAGCCAGGACCCAGGCTTCGCGCGGACCCTGGTAGCGCTTGTACACGTGGTCGAACCAGATCATGGCGCCGGCGGAGCCTCCTCCGTGCGCCCGAGGCGGCGGACCATGTCACGGGCTTCCTGGCGTGAAACCGAACCGGCAGGCACGGCCAGCACGACGACTTCGTCGACGTGACGTCCGAGCTCATCCTGGAAGCGGATCCGGTCGCCGGCCCTGACCTCGTGCGACGGCCGGGCCGGGCGGTCGTTGAGCCAGACGCGCCCTTCGCGGCAGGCCCGCTCCGCCTGGGAACGGGTCTTCATGAGGCAGAGGCGGCTCAGACAGACGTCGATCCGGACCGCCGACGGCCCTTGGGCCCCGTCACCAGGTCGCGCGGACATCCACGAAGAACTTCTTGCGCAGATCCACGAGCCAGGCCTGGGTCTCTTTGGCTTCGGCCTGCTGCGTCGCCATCTGCTTGAGCTGATCTTGGATTTCCGCGAAGGTGTAATCGGATTCGGGCTGCTTCCCCAGGACCTTGAAGATGTGGAACCCGCCTTGCGCTTCCAGCGGACGGGAGATGCCGCCGACCGCGAGCGAGTCGATCGCGCCCTTCATGTCCCCGAAGGCATCGATCGGAACCCAGCCCACGTCGCCGCCGTTGGCCTTGCTCTGGGAATCGTCGGAAAAGCGGCGGACCGCGTCGGTGAAGTCCATCTTCTCCTTGCCGACCTGCTGAAAGACCTTCTCCGCCCGCTCGGCGGCGTTCTCATGGTCGACCTTCGAAGGAGGCGCGGCGAAGAGGATGTGGCTCAGCTCGACCCATTGGCCGGCGGAGTCCCGGGCCGTCACCTGGATCAGGTGGTAGCCGCTCGGGCTCGGCACCGGTTCGCTGACCTGTCCCAGCGGCAATGAGTAGGCCGTGGCTTCCAGCTCCGGGGTCATCCGACCCTTCTCGAATCGTCCCAGGGCTCCGCCGGTTCCGGCCTGGGTGTCATCGGAATAGCGATTGGCGGCCTCGGCGAACGAGAGCCCGCCCTTGATCTTCTGGCGGATCTCGACGGCGCGGGCCCGAGCCCGGTCCAGGAGTACCGAGTCGGGCTTGATCTGGACGAAGAGGTCCTGGACCCAGAACCGCGGCGGCTTCTTCGGAAGCTGGGCGCGCTGGTCGTTGTAGAGGCGCACGATCGCGCTGTCCGAGACCGTGACCTTCGGGGTGATGTTCTTGCGGATCAGCTTGGTGATCATGATCTGCTTCCGCGCGTCCTCCCGGTAGCGAGCCCGGAGGCCGTCCTCGGTCAGCCCCTGCTTCTTCAGCTCATCGCGAAAACCGTCTTCGCCCAGGTTGTGGATGTTGTTGGCGATGGCGTCGTCCACCGCCTGCGCGACCTCGGAATCCTCGACCTTGAGGCTCTCCGCCGCGGCCTCGAGGAGCAGGATCTGCTTGTTGATCAAGGCGTCGAGCGCGTCCTTGTGCGACTGCCGGTAGGAGGTCGTGTCTCCCGGCGTCTGTTGCGCATCGGCCATTCTGCTGGACCTGGTCTTCGACCTCCGATCGGAAGATCGGAGTGTCGCCGACCACGGCCGCGACCTCGTCCGCCGTCCGGCCCGCCGCCGCAGGGGCTGCCTGGGCCTTGCCCGCGCCGCTCGCGGAAGAGGACGCGCCGTTCCCGGCCGGAGCCGTCGGGTCGCTCTTGGCCGGAGATGCGCCGCCTGCGCCGGCCTTCGAAGAGGACCCCGCTTGAACGGAAACCGCGGTCACCAGGAGAAGGACCGCGCACCCGCTGATGAATCGAACCAGAGACCGATCCCTGGAACCACCGCCCTGCATGTCACCCTGCACCTCTTGACTCCTTCTTCCAGGAACTGATTCCAGGAACGGCTCCGGGGACTCTTTCCCAGGAACTGGTCCCGGGAGCTCTCTTCCAGGAACTCTCTTCCAGGAACTGCCTTCGTCCAGGAGCTGCCCTCATCGAGGAATTCCATCGGCCGGCCCGACGACATCCTGCCCGGCGCCTTTGGGATGTCGGTTCGAGGAGACTTCCCTGCCCTCAGGCTCCCGGTGACGGTACCCTCCGGTTCCGCCAGTGGCAACGGGATTGCGACCCCGCCGTCTCAGGTTCCGGGGCGACGGGGCAACCGCCGGTTCGCTCCGGTCCGCCGTGCGACTTGCGCCCGGCCGTGCAATGTGCGGAGCCCTGGAGCGGCTGTTCTCCGCCGTCAAGAAGCCAAACCCTTGGCCGGAGGCGCCGGTTCCCGGTCCCGAACTCGTGGCCCGGATCTTGCGCCCCCGACCCGCTCCCATCGCGGATCGAGGGCCGGGGGAAACGAAGCCATGATCCCAATTCGCATCCTGATCGTGGAGGACGCCCTCCCGATCCTGCACCGGTTGCGCGACGGGCTGGAAGCCACGGGCGATTTCGAGGTCTTCACCGCCTCCTCCGCTCCGGCGGGACTGCTTGGCCTGGCTCGGCTTCAGCCGGATGTGCTCATTCTCCAGCCGCAGACCGGGCGCGGATCGCTGGAGGAGTGGCGGCGCGCCATCGAGAGGTACCGGGCGGGCCGTTCGCTCGCGGTCCTGGTCATGAGCGCGAGAATTCCGTCCCGCGCACGGGAGATCCTCGATGGAATGGCCGATCTGGGAGTGGTGGACCGATTTCCACACCCGCGCCTGATTCACAGGCTCGTGACCACCTGGGCGGGACATGAGCCGGCCGCAAGTCGTGCCGGCTGACGACCGGCCCAAGGGACAGCTCGGGGGAAGACGATGGACATGACGGGCACGGCGCCGGCGGAACTCTCCTGCTTTGCGCGATCGGAGAGCCTCCTCAAGAGCACGGCGGACCTGCTCGACCTGCATCTCGAACTGTGGGCCGACGGACCGTTCCCGCTCGTGTCCTGCCGGCCCTACGCCGCCTGCCAGGCCTGCGAGCGGAGAACGCCCGGGCCGTTCCGGCGTTGCTCGACGGCCCGCGGTCGCGCGGCCCGCGCCGCCGCCTCGCGCGCCGAGGTCGTGACGTGGACCTGCGCGCACGGGCTCTCCATCCGGGCGTTTCCGATTCCGGGCCGGGAAGCGGCCGGCGGCGGGCTGGTCGCCGTGAACGGCGCTCCGGTGGACGCGGCGAAGCGGGCCTTCCTCGAGGACCTGGCGCGCCTGCTGTCGGACCAGCTCCTGCTCCACCGGGAGATGTCAAGCCTGAACGGTGAGCTCTCGGCCCGGTACGACGAGTTGCACATGCTGTACAACATCGCCGGCCGGCTCACCAGCGAGGAGGATCTGCGGCAGGCTCTCCGCATGATGCTGGCCCAGACCCGGGAGGCGGTGGAAGCCGACGCCGCCCTTCTGTTCGTGCGCGACGGCAAGATCCGGGAGGCCATCGTGCGGCCCCATGCGGGAATCCCGGAGGACGAGCCGGCGCGAACCTGGAGCCGCCTGGCCCAGACGCTTCACCGCCGCATTGAAGAGGGCGGGCGGCGTTACTTCGTCGGCCGTCCTTGGGCGGCGCCCGACGATCCCGCCCCCTTCCGGCCGGAGACGCAGGCGCTGGCCGTCAGCGTCCTCCGGAAGGGCGGCCTCCAGGGCATCCTGGCCCTGCTCCATTTCGGTCCCGGCCGCGACTTCCGCTCCAGCGACATCAAGCTGCTGGAGTCGCTCTCGGAGCAGGTGTCGCTGGCGGTCGTGAACTCGGAGTTGTACGAAGACCTCAAGGACTTCCTCATGGCCACGGTCAAAAGCCTGGTCGGCGCGATCGAGGCCAAGGACTCCTACACCAGTGGCCACTCCGAGCGGGTCAATCTCGTCTCCATGCTCATCGGGAAGCAGCTCGAGCTCCCCCCTTCGGAGATGGAAACCTTGCGGTGGGCCTCCATCCTCCATGACGTCGGCAAGATCGGCATGCCCGAAGCGATCCTGCGGAAGCCGGGGCGCCTGACCGACGAGGAGTATGAGATCATCAAGCTGCATCCCGAGCGCGGCTACCAGCTTCTCTCCCCCATCCGACAGCTCGCCGCCGCGGCCGTCCACGTGCGCGCCCACCATGAGAAGTTCGACGGCCGGGGCTATCCGGACGGGCTTCGCGGGGAAGCGATCCCCCGGCTCGCCCGCATCATCGCGGTGGCGGACACCTATGACGCGCTGACCAGCACCCGCTCGTACCGCAGCGCCCGCACCCTCGATTTTGCCCTGGGCGAGATCCGGCGCGCCGCCGGCACCCAGCTCGACCAGGAGGCGGTGGAGGCGTTCTCCGGGCTCGTCCCGTTCCTTCGCGAGCACGGGATCATGATCAACGAGGATCCGGAGCTGGAGCAGGTCGAATCGGGCGCTGGAGAGGACACAAGAGCCGCCTGATCCGGGGCCTCCGCCGGTCAGCCGAGGAGTGACGGCAAGCGCAACCCAGTCACGGCGGGCAGATTCGCTGCCACAACCGGGATTCGTGAATGATGCGGGCTACGGATCGGCCGCCGTCCAGTCCCGCTGCGCGAGCTGTTCCTGAAACGCCCGCCGGACCCGATCTTCAATCTCCCGCCGGCTTTCTTCCGTGATGGGATGCGCCACCGTGGTCCAGGTGCCGTTCGCGGTGAGCTGGCGGGGCATGAGGATGGCGTAGGTTCCGTCCTTGCGCCGGAGCACCCGGATCTCGTGCACGACGAATGCACCCCACAGCGTCACGGAGACGAACGCGAGAATGGGCGACGTCCTCGTGAGCTGGACCCGGACCTCCGTCACCATGGGATCACGCGCGTGCTCGGATTCCATTCCCAGCCCCTGACTTGGATCGGACTCAGACAAGTCTAGCACGTCAGGAGGCCCGCCGGCCGGAATGCTTCAGGGCCACCCCTCCTCGCAACCTGAAATTCGTGCCATCACCTCATTGCTGAAACGCCCGATGCCATCTAGCCTCGGACGCATGTCTCCGGAACCGTTGCCACGCCGCGGGCCGTCGCCCGCCGGGTCCGCCCGCGCCCGACCGAGGGCGGCCTCATGACCGCGGGGTTCCACGCGATCCTGGGCTCCATGCTCGAGGTGTACGGGCTGGTGGCATGCGCGTGGCTGTACGCCCGGCGGTTCCGGCCCGACCTCACGGACATGCTCCGCCTCGGCATGCACGTCTTCGTGCCGGCTCTCACCTTCGTCGCGATCCTGGATGCGCATCTGGAGCTGCGCGATCTCTCGGCGGTGACCGCGGCCACGCTGATCCAGATCGGGTCGGGCCTCTTCCTGGGCTGGATCGCGCTTCGCCTGGCCGGATGGAAGTCGGAGCGGGAGCTGCTCCTGCCGATCTGCTTCGTCAATTCCGCGTACCTGGCCTACCCGGTGATGCTGGCCAACTACGGACAGGAAGGGCTTTCCCGCGGAGTCCTGTCGAACACGGTCACGACCGTGGTCATGTTCACGGTCGGCGTCTTGTTGCTGCACGGGCGGTCCCGGATCGGCCGGGCCTTGCGCGAGCCCGTCTTCTGGGCGGTTTGCGCGGCGGGCTTGCTCCGGATCCTGAGGATCCATCCGCCCGATCTCGTTCTCAGGGTTCCGCGCCTGGCCGCGGGAGCGGCCGTCCCCGTCATGCTGGTGATCTTCGGCGCGGCTCTGGCTCGGACGAGGCTGACTTCCCTGCCCAAGGCGGTCCTGGGGACGGTGATGCGCTACGCCAGCGGCGCGGCCGGTCTGGTTCTCGCGCTCCGGCTGCTGCATCCGACCGGGATCCTGCGGTCCGTCCTGATCGTCTACGCGCTTCTTCCCTCGGCCGTGATCAACGTCCCGATGACCGAAGAGGCGGGCCGGGATGCCGAGACGGTGGCCTCCATCGTGCTCCTGGCCTCGCTGGTCAGCGTGATCCTGCTGCCGATCGTCATGGCGATGATCCGGTAGTCAGAGCGCTCCTCCGGCCGGCCCCAGGCGGATCTCCTCCACCACGCCGTTCCCCGACTCGAGCAGCGAGGCCGCGACGACGCGCGCGACCTCATCCGGCTTCATCATGCGCGAACGGTCCCACCCGGGCCCGAGCCGGTCCCAGAGAGGGGTGTCGGTGGCGCCGGGAAGCACCACCGTGACCGTGATGGCGAAGGGACGGAGTTCGGCCCGCAGAGATTCCATGAAGCCGCGGGCCCCGAACTTGGCGGCGGTGTAGGCGGTGGATCCGCCGAACGCCTGCCGGGAAGCGATGGAAAGAATCGCCGCGATGTGCCCGTGGCCGAGCAGCCGGAATCGCGGAACGACGGCGCGGACGACGTGAAAGAGGCCCGTCAGGTTCGCGCCCATCATCTCGGACCAGACCTCGCCGGTCGTTTCTTCGATCGGCAGGAAGACCGCGGACCCGGCGCTGTAGACGAGCGTGTCGACCGGTCCGAGGCGGGCCTCCGCTTCGGAGATCGCGGCCTCGACCGCGCGGGGATCGAGCACGTCGGCCGGCACGGCGGCGTGACGCTCATCCCCTCCCGGAAGCGCACGGGCGAGCTCCGCCAGCGCCGCGCGGCGGCGGGCCAGAAGCGCCAGGCGATGGCCGTCCCCGGCGAGCCGGTGCGCGAGCGCCAGCCCGATTCCGGAGGAGGCTCCGGCCAGAAGGATGCGCCGCGGCATCGGTCAGGCCCGGCCTCTCAGCAGGTTGATGAACTCGGCGCGCGTTCCCCGATCATGCCGGAAGACGCCGAGCATGGCGCTCGTGGTGGCCCAGGCGTTCTGCTTCTCGATCCCTCGCATCGCCATGCAGAGATGAAAGCCTTCCAGCACAACGCCGACGCCCAGGGGATTGATCGCATCCTGGATCGACTGCGCGATCTGCTGCGTCATCCGCTCCTGGATCTGCAGGCGGCGCGCGTAGACCTCGACGATGCGCGGCAGCTTGGACAGCCCGATGATCTTGCCGTTCGGAAGATAGGCGACGTGCGCCTGGCCCGAAAAGGGCAGCAGGTGATGCTCGCAGAGGGAGTAGAAGTCGATGTCCCGGACGATGACCATCTCATCATAAGGCTCGTCGAAGACGGCGCCGTTCAGGACGTCCTCGACCCGGGTCTGGTATCCCGAGGTGAGAAAGCGCAGGGCCCGCGCCATGCGGCCGGGCGTCCCCTGAAGCCCCGCCCGGTCCGGATCCTCTCCCAGAAGCTCGAGCTGGCGGCGGGCCAGCGCCTGCAGCGGATCGGCCTCTCCGGCCCGTAGACCGGCAGCTTCCGGAGGACCGGAATCAGGCATCGATGGCCTCCCCCTCCGGCATCGTCGCGACCGAGGCGTGCCCGAGGATTCCGGATGGCTGATCAGACATGGCGAGGCTCCCGGGGCCCGCGATAGCGGGCGAAGTTCGTCCTCGACTCGTAGAGGGCCACCTCGGACAGCCTGCAGCCGGGGAGGCGGCCTTCCAGCTCCTCCCAGAAGCGCACGGCCAGCACCTCCACCGTCGGCACGCACCCCCGCAGGAAGGGCACGTCGAGGTTCAGGTTCTTGTGGTCCACCCGGCTGATCAGGACCTCATCCAGGATCTCCCGGAGCTGTTTCAGATCGATGATCATGCCGGTGGCGGGATCGGGCTCGCCGGCCACCGTGACCTCGAGGGTGTAGTTGTGGCCGTGGCCGTTCGGATTGTTGCAGATCCCATAGATCCGCCGGTTCTCCTCCTCGGAGAAGACCGGGTTGTGAAGCCGATGGGCCGCGCTGAACTCGACCTGGCGGGTGATCTCCACGATCTTCCGCAACGCCGGCGCGAGCCCGGAGCCGGAGGCACGATCGGCCGTGTGTTCGCTCATGAGTCCTCCTGGAAGGAGCGGCGGGTCTTCCTTCCAGCGCTCATGCTAATTGCCTCGCCTCATTTCGGCAAACGCGACTGTGGAACCGGACGGCGGGCCTGCAGCGCGGCCAGAGGACCGTGAAGTCGTCATCCGCGCGTCCCGGCGATCACCACACCCGCGCGTGTCTCCCCGATGACCGCGCCTTCGGCCGTTCCCCGATCGGCGCCGCACCGCGCAACCTGGCCACCGGCGCGCCGGACATCCCGCTGATCCGGGCGGCGTCGGCACGCCCGGCGGATCAGCGTCCGGAATCGACGATGGAGGCCCCCAGGGCGGACGCGTCCAGCTCCACCGCCGGATCCTCGGCGGGTCGTACCCGCGCCGGGAAGGGCTCGCCCGACTCCTCCTGGAAAGCGGGAGCGTCGAGGTCGACCGCGATCGCGGAAGGCGGCAGCATCGCCTGAAGCCTGGGCAGGACGCAGGCGATCGCTTCGCTGATGGCCAGAGGCAGGAGCGCCCCCGAGGCGGTGGACCGGCCGCCGCCTCCGAGCTCGGTGGCCAGCCGGCCGACGTCGTGGCTGCCCTTCGAGCGGAAGGTCGCTTTGACCCCGCGCTGTCCCTGCTGGCGGAACATGGCGCAGATCTCGACCTGCCGGAGTCCGAGCAGCTGATCGAGGATGCCGTCGCTGTCGGTGAAATGCGTCCCCGTGGCGAGGAAAAGGTCTTCCGGAATGGCCAGCCAGACGAGACGGCCGTCGCTTTCGCTGCGGACGGTCCCGAGCGCCAGTCGCAGCAGGTCGATCTTCGAAAGTGTGTCGGTCTCGAAGAGATTGCGGCACATGGCCCGGTGGTCGACTCCGTATCGCAGCAGCTCGGCCGCCAGCCCCAAGGTCTCGTTCTTGGTGTTGGGCAGGCGGAATCCCCAGGTGTCGAAGAGAATCGAGGCGTAGAGCGCCTCGGCCATCTCGGGCGTCACCCGGGCGCCGACCGCGCGGAAGTAGCGGTAGAGCACCTCGCCGGTGGACGAGGCATCCTCCAGGATCACATCGACGTCTCCGAACGGTTCGGTCCGCCGGTGATGGTCGATGGAGATGACCCGCGGCCGGATCATGCGGATCCAGCGGCCGACGGCCCCGAGATAGTCCCAGCTGCTGGCGTCGAGGCAGATGGCCACCTGGGTCCACCCGTAGAAGGCCTGCCCCTGGAACTCGCTCCAGGACATCACGGGAAACAGGCGCGTCAGGAACTCGTAGCGGTCGAGCGCCGGATCGTCGTTGACGATGACGACCTGTTTCCCGAGGGAACGCAGGTGCAGCGCCAGCGCGATCTCGGAGCCGATGGCATCTCCTTCAGGAAATACATGGGAAGTCAGTAGAAATCGATCGCCCTGCGAAATGGCTGTTCGCAGCGCTCCCCAGCGGTCCGTGCCCCTCATTCGCCCCCCCGGTCTCGCGCTCTCGATTCTTCAATCGAGATCGGTCATCCAGACGATCTTCGGAATTCCGCTATTTCGGGAATGGGCAGACATCTTGCAGAGGGGCACCGGCGACGTCAAGATCTTTCGCCACAGTTCGCGCCGGATGGGCGCAGAACGCTCCCGTTTGCGGCGC
Source organism: Candidatus Eiseniibacteriota bacterium (assembly GCA_963833505.1). Lineage (GTDB taxonomy): Bacteria > Eisenbacteria > RBG-16-71-46 > CAIMUX01 > CAIMUX01 > CAWHYG01. The sequence goes on from CAWHYG010000007.1 coordinate 1,535,379, forward strand.
ACCTTCATGTGAGGGTCCGTTCTCAGTTTATCAAGATCGATGATCGCAACAAGAGCGACTCTCCGCCCTGATTGCGCGCGAACTCCGGGCAGCGGATCCTGGTCTCAGATCAAGATCGGCGGACGGCCGTCACCGCGGGCGCATCGATCGTCGCAACGAGATTCCCGTCCGGAAGCAGGACCGGTTGAAGAGCCTCGCGAGCCCGGCGGTGCAGATATCCCAGCGCCGGGCAGTCGCCGCCCGGCGCTTGCTCACAACTGGTGATCCAGCCGACCCTGTCTCCGCCAGCCGAAAGCAGATCGGTTCCCGGATCGGGGGGCCGTGATCCCGCAATCTTCAGCCGCGCGAGGCGCCAGTTGGCCTGCCCACGGGATCTCAGCCGCGCGATGGTCTCCTGGCCGAGATAGCAGCCCTTGTCAAAGCTGATCCGATCCTCCGACAGGATCTCAGGGACGAGCCGTTCCTCGCCGCCATCCAGGCCGAACCAGGCCGTTCCGGCGCGAATGCGACCCAGGTTGAAAGCGGACCAGCCCACCGCCAGCGGCGGGGAATCCAGGACTTCGAGCCTCCGGGCAAGAGCGTCGCCGGGCTGGCCGTGGACCATCCGAGCGCGATCCACCTTCACCACTTCGTCCGCGCGCTTCGCGCCCGCCTCGCCGGACTGGCCGGGGACCATCTGATCGCGATCCGCCTCCAGCACTTCGTCCGCGCGCCTCGCACCCGTCTTGCCGGACGTGCCTGTGACCACAAAGAGGAATTCGTTCGGGCTCGTCTCGCGGATCCTCATCCAGGTTCCGGAGAGCCCGATCGGGCCGAGATCGCCTCCTTCGCGCCGGCCCTCTTCGTAGTCGAGCCCCAGATCAACCAGCGCTGACGCGGCCCCCGGCCCCAGCAGAAGAACCGACTCCGCGGCGGGCGGCACGCGCCAGTGGACGTCCTCAGTGATCCGATGGCGATCCAGGACCCCGATCAGGCGTTCGAGGCGGTCCCGCCGGGCGCGCAGGATGAAACTCCCGGCGGTTTCCATCACCCAGAGATCGGCCAGGAAGTGGCCCTTGCGGTCGGCGAGGGCGGCGGGAAGGCAGAGCCCGGGGGCGAGACGCCGGAGGTCCTGGGTGAGCAGCGCCTGAAGAAACCCGCGCGCATCCCGGCCCGAAACCTCGATCAGGGCCTCCCAGGGCGCGCGGCAACGGGCGGCTCCCAGCTCGACCGCTCCTTGTTCGACGATCCGATCCGCCAGTTGATCCGGAATGCCCGGAAGGAACCGAAACTCGCCCGCGGCATCCGCCTCGTCAGGCGGCAAAGGACTTCCCGCAACCGCACGAGCCCTGAGCGTCCGGATTCCGGAAGACGAAGCCCTGGCCGTTCAACCCGGTCGTGTAATCCAGCTCGGTGCCGGCCAGGTAGAGCTCGCTCTTCGCGTCCAGGAGAACCCGGACGCCTCCCTGCTCGATGACACGGTCGGCGGCGGTCGGGCCTTCCTCGAAGCTCAGGTCGTAGACGAGCCCCGAGCATCCTCCACCCTTGACGCGGACGCGGAGGCAGCTTTCCGCGGGCCGGTTCTCTGCTTCAATCGTCTTTCGCACGGCCAGGACGGCCGCCTCGGTGATGGTCATCATCTTTCTTTCCATCTTTCCTTGGTGGGTCGCTTCCTTTTCGCCCGCATCCAGATTGGCCTGCGAACGCGCGTCTCTTGCGGAGCCTCCGGATCTACCTCGAGCTCAGCGCCTGCACCGCCTGGATCACCTGTTCGATGACGGACTCCACCTCGGCGGCGGTGTTGAAACGGCCGAGGCTGAACCTGAGAGAGGACTTCGCCTCTTCACGGGCAAGGCCCAGGGCCATGAGGACGTGCGACGGCTCGAGGCTGCCGGAGGCGCAGGCGCTTCCGGCCGAGATCGCAACCCCGGAGAGCGCCAGAAGGAGGCCTTCCGCCTCGATTCCGCGAAAGCGGAGATTGCTGATCCCGGGAAGGCGGGGCAGACCAGCGCCGTTTCGCGCCGCGAGAGGCGTCGCGTTCAGAATGCCCTCCTCGAGACGATCTCGGAGCGCGCGGATGCGCGCACCTTCAGCTTCCATCGATTCGCGCGCCAGCCGGCAGGCTTCGCCGAATCCGACCAGGGCCGGCACGTTCAAGGTCCCCGAACGGAGCCCTCCCTCCTGGCCGCCGCCGTCGACCTCAGGAAGGAGCCGGACGCGGCGCGGGCGCCGCCGCACATAAAGCGCCCCGGCCCCTTTCGGCCCGTGCATCTTGTGCGCCGAGCAGGAAAGGAGATCCACGCCGAGACGATCCACGTCGCAGGGCACCTTGCCCGCGGACTGGGAAGCGTCGGTGTGCAGCGTGACTCCGCGCGCGCGGCAGACGGCCGCGATCGCCGGAAGATCCTGGAGCACGCCGATCTCGTTGTTCGCATGCATGATCGAAACCAGCTTCGTTCCCGGACCGATCGCCGCATCGAGCGATTCCGGACGGATCCGGCCATCCGAATCGGGGGCGAGCCGGGTCACGGCCCAGCCTTCCCGCTCCATGCGCTCGGCGGGGCGAAGCACGGCGGAATGTTCGATCGCGCTCACGATCAGATGACCCGGCGCGTTCGAGGCGGCGATCGCCCGGGACGGATCGTGGATCTCCCGGGACGGATCGCCGGCGGCGCTGCCCACATAGCCCGCCGCGGGGCCGAACATCCGCAGGATCCCCTTGATCGCCAGGTTGTTGGCCTCGGTCGCGCCGGAGGTGAAGACGATCTCCTCGGGCCGGCACCCGAGAAGCGCCGCCACCTGTTCGCGGGCCCAGGCAACGCCTTCTTCCGCCTCCCATCCGTAGGAGTGCGACCGGCTGTCGGGATTGCCGAAGCGCCCGCCGAGCCACGGGTCCATCGCCTCCCGCACCCTGGGGTCCAGCGGCGTCGTGGCCGCATGGTCGAAATAGATCCGCTGCGTCATCCCCTTCCCCTTGCGCCGCTCGAAATGCTTCAGAATTCCTTCTATCATGATGAAGCAGGAACGCCCGGTCAACGAACCCGGCGGACTTTCGATGGGCCGATATCCTGCCGATATCCTGGGAAGCGGCGGTAACCTCGAAAGGACGGGACCGGCGGTGCGCCCGGCCCCGCAGCGCTACCGGGCCAGAGGAGAGTCCGACTTCGTGCCCCAGATGCAGAGCCCAGCGCCGGGAAAGGTCGTTCCGCTTCCACGGACCAGAAGGCTGAGCTGGGCCGCCATGCTCCTGGAGTGCTCGGTGCAGCTCATCCTCGCCATCTGGGTGGGCGCGCTCGCCGCCGTCGCGTCGCTGGCCGTCCCGAGCATCCTCGACGGCGGCATCGATCCCGTTCTCGAGGTTCGCATCTCCCTGGATCTCATGGGCAAGCTCGCCACCCTGGGCTGCGGCGCCGGAGGCTTCCTTCTGCTCTTGACCCTCCTCATGTACCAGCTTTCCATGCGCACCGCGCGAGGCACCCTGTTCCAGGTCCTCCTGCTTCTCTCCATGACGGGGATGGCGACCGCTCTCCAGGTCTGGCTCGCGCCTGCTCTCTCCGGGATGCTGCGGATGACGCCCGATCTGCTCACCGCCGGCGCGACCGGCGCCGGCGCGGCGCATTTCCGGGTCCTGCTCGGGGCGTATCTGGCCCTGCTTCTGGTCCAGGCCCTGATCGGCGCCGGACTCCTCCTCACCGGCATCCGTCGCTGGTATCGGTACGTCCCGGCGAGCGCCGCCAAGACCGATTTCTTCTGGCCCTGATCGGCGGTGCGAAGCCCTGCGAGCCGGATTCTTCCGGACCTGATCCGCGCTGCGAAGACCAGCGAGCCGGGTTCTACGGATCCGGAGCTACCGCGCTGCCGCCCGGCTGGCGGGTCAGAGCCCGGCGGCCAGAAGCGAATGGGAAGTCGCCCGCTCGATCCGGACTCTGGTCAGGGATCCCGGAGGGGGTCCGAACGGGAAGATGACCGTCTTGCCGTCGGCCGACTTGCCCACTCCGTGCTCCGGGTCCCGCCGGGATCGTCCCTCGACCAACACCTCGACGTCCCGCCCGACCCAACCGCCGAAGCGCCGGCGCGAGATCTCCTCCTGGAGCGCGATGACCCGGTCGAGCCGCTGCGCCTTCACCGCCAGCGGAACGGTGTCGGGAAGATGCCGCGCCGCCCAGGTGCCGGATCGCTCCGAGTAGCGGAACAGGAAGGCGCTGTCGAACTCCACCTCGCGCAGCAGCGACAGCGTTTCCTCGAAGTCCTCGTCCGTCTCTCCCGGATGGCCGACGATGATGTCGGTGGACAGTCCGGCTTCGGGCAGGTGCCGGTGGACGGCATCGATCAACCGCAGGAAGTCCTCCCGCGTGTACCCTCGCTTCATCTCCCACAGGATGCGGTTCGAGCCGGACTGCACCGGAAGATGCAGGCTCGGCATGAGGGTCTCTCGCTCGGCCATGATCCGGAAGTGATCTTCCGTGAAATCCGCGGGATACGGGGAGGTGAAACGCACGCGCAGGCAGCCCGGAACCCGGGAAGCGGCCTCGAGAAGATCGCTGAAACCGTGCTCCCCATGGTGGTAGGAATTCACCGTCTGTCCCAGCAGGGTCACGGCGCTGGCTCCGCGGTCGACCGCGTTCCGCATGGTCCGCTGCACTTCATCCAGCGGCAGGCTCTTCTCGCGGCCCCGCACCAGCGGAACCACGCAGAAGGCGCAGAAGCGGTCGCACCCGCGCATGACCGGGATGAAGGCGTGCGCGCCCTCGACCGCCACCGAATCGCATCCGCGATAGTCCTCCGTGACATCCAGCCGGAGATCGACGACGGGCCGCTGCGCGGCCTCCTCCACCAGCTCGGGAAGGCGGCGGTAGGAATCGGGACCGACCAGCAGATCCACGTGGGGCAGCCGGGCGCGGAGGCCCTCTCCGAGATGCTTGGGCACGCAGCCGGTCACCCCGAGGACAAGATCGGGGCGGAGGCGCTTCAAGCGGGCCAGGCTCTCGAGGCGGTTGACCACGCGGTCCTCGGCCCGCTCGCGGATGGCGCAGGTGTTGAGCAGCACGAGGGACGCCTCGGAGACCGAGTCGGTCCGTTCATATCCGGCCTCGGCCAGGACGTTCGAGATGAGCGCGCTATCCGCCACGTTCATCTGGCAGCCGTAGGTCTCGATGTACGCCTTCTTCATGGTCACGACGCGGCTCCGGCGGGCACGCCCGCCATCATCGACTCGCCCGGATCCACCCGGAGCCGCACTCGCGGAAGCTCGCCGGCGCCGGAGTCCGGACCGCTCCAGGGAAATCGGACCCGCAGGTAGTTGCCGGTCAGTCCCTCCCAGTGTCCCTCTCCCGCCGGAGTTTCGGGAAGCACCGCCTGCACCGTTCCCGATTGAGAATGCGCAAACCGCCTCCGAAGGTCCCGATCGAGGGCTCGCAACCGCGCGCTTCGATCCTTGCGAACCTGCACGGAAACCTCTCCCGGCAGGCGCGGCGCGCCGGTTCCGGGACGGGCCGAATAGCTGAACACGTGCAGATACGAGAGGCTCAGATCGGACGCGAGATCGAGGCTGCGCGCAAATTGCTCCTCCGACTCCCCGGGAAACCCCACCAGGAGATCGCAGCCGACGGCCGCGTCGGGCATCCGCTCCTGAACTCCCCGGACCAGGGCGGCGTACTGCTCCGGCGAGTAGCTCCGGTTCATGCGCCGGAGGATCGCGGGGTCGGCGCTCTGGAGAGGAAAATGGTAGTGGCGGCAGAGCTTCGGATTGGCCGCCATCCGGTCGAGCCACTCGGGGCGGACATGCTGCGGCTCGAGGGAATTGAGCCGGATGCGGGCCAGCCCCTCCACCACGGCCAGCGCGTCGAGGAGATCGGGCAGCCGGCGTCCGCCCGGAAGATCGCGGCCCCAGAGGCCGGTGTTGATGCCGGTGAGGGCGATCTCCTGATAGCCGCTGGCCGTCAGGATCGCCGCCTGGCCGAGGATGTCTTCGAGGGATCGGCTACGGCTGCGTCCCCGCACCTTGGGGATCACACAGAAGGTGCAGTGCTGGTCGCATCCGTCCTGGATCTTGAGCGTGGCGCGGGCGCGCCGGCCGTCCCGCCCGACGCCGTGCTCGGCAAAGGCGGTCAGGGTCGGGTCGGCGCCGACGAGAATCCGAGCCGGGCCGGAAGGGGCCGGCGCGTCGGACGAAGCCGGTGCGCCGGGGGCCGGTCCATCGGAGCGGCCCGTTGCGGTCGTCGGGTCCCGGGAATCCAATTCGCCAACGGGCGAGAGCGGACCGCAGGAGTCTCGATCGGCCTCCAGGATCCAGCGATCGAGAAACGGCTTCTCCCCGTTGCCCACCACCCAATCGACTCCCGGAATCTCCGCCAGCGATCCGGGAGCCCGTTGGGCAAGACATCCGGTCGCGATGACGCGGCCCGCGCCTTTGGCCCGCACCGCTCGACGCAGGATCTGGCGGCTGTCGGAGTCTCCCGCCGAGGTCACCGTGCAGGTGTTGACGACGATCCAGTCCGCCGGCTCTCCGAAGGGCACGATCCGGTAGCCGGCCGGCCCCAGGCGGCTGATCAGGCACTCGGTTTCTTCCTGGTTGGCCTTGCAACCGAGGGCCAGGACAGAAATGGTCCTTTCAGGACCGAGGGCCCCGGCGGGGCCCGGGACTCCCTTTACCTCGGAGCGCTCCCGGCCGATTCCGGCGCCCGCGCCGGCTTCAGCCTCGTGTCCGACTGCATTTCGAGAAATCGTGAGGTCCAACGGCGCGTCCTGTTCCTCTGAATCCTTCACCTGACCCGGTTGGAAGATCATAAGCAGATCTCACGCGCTCCTCAATCCTCGGATGGAGACCCGGTTCGCGCCGGGACCGCGGATGGGACTGCCCCGCATCATCGGACGCATGCCGCCTTTCTCCGCTTTCCACCCTTCCTGGTTTATGGTAGAAGAAAACAAGCGGGTTGAGCCTGCCGAATAGATTAGCCCGCATTATTCATGATCGCCCGTCGCGAGGCACCGGAGATGCCCGTCAGGACAAGGCGCGCGCAGCCCGAACGACGCAGGCATACTCCCTGCAGTATGTCGAGGAGTGAGGGCAAGCGCAACGCAGTCATGGCGGGCAGATCCGCTGCCGCAGCAGGGGGTTCATGAATAATGCGGGTTAGGGGCACTAATTCGCAACGGGCCGGAGGGAAGGGGCGCCATGCAGATCGAAACGCTCAAGATCTTTTGCGATGTGATCGAGACCCAGAGCTTCTCCAAGGCGGCCAGCCTGAACTATATCTCGCAGTCTGCGGTCAGCCAGCAGATCCGGGGCCTGGAAGAAAAATACGACCGGAAGCTGATCGAGCGAGGCAAACGCAGCTTGGCGCCGACCCAGGCCGGGCAGATCCTCTACCAGGGGTCGAAGGATCTCCTCGAGCGCTTCCGGCTGGTCGAGAACCGCCTGCAGGTGCTCTCCAATGCGATCGCCGGCACCCTGCGCGTCGCCACCATTTACAGCGTCGGGCTGCACGAGCTGCCCGGCTACGTCAAAGACTTCCTGAGGCGTTACCCGGCCGCCAACATCCACCTGGAGTACGGCCGCGCCAACAAGATCTACGAAGAGGTGGCGGGAAACGCCGTCGACCTCGGGATCGTCGCCTATCCCGTCCGCCGTTCCGGACTTGAGATCCTTCCCTTCCACGAGGATCAGCTCGTCGCCATCGTCCATCCCGAGAACCCGCTCGCCCGCTTCCGGAAGATCGACATCAAGAAGCTGGCCCGGCAGAAGTTCATCGCCTTCGAAAAGGACATTCCGACGCGCCGCGCCATCGACCGCATGCTGCGCCGCCAGGGCGTGGCCCTCGACGTCACGATGGAATTCGACAACATCGAGACGATCAAGCGGGCGGTCGAGATCAACGCCGGCATCTCCATCGTTCCGTCGCTCACGGTGGAGTCGGAGGTCCGCGCCGGGACCCTGCACATCGTCGAGCTCGGCAAGGGGGGCATGACGCGCAACCTCGGGATCCTGGTCAAGAAGGGCAAGGAGCGCACCCAGGTGATGGAGAAGTTCATCGCCCTCCTCCAGGGAAAGGAAACGGCCGAGCCCGAGGAGCAGGAAGCGAAGGTCGAGGAGGCCGAGGCGAGCTAGTCGGGGCCGGGGGGTCGCCCATCTGAGCGAAGGCTCGCTGGCGCCGCAGAACCGGACCATCGAGAAGTTTCGGCCGCCTGCCGCAGCCGAGCCGGCACGGTGATCGCATCGCCAGGTCGGCGGTTCCTCAAGCTTGCCGGCGCGGACTCGCGCAACCGATCCAGGGCTCGCCGGCGCCGCGGAAGGGAACGCGCCGGGGTGAGCCGGCCGCCTACCGCAGCCGCGTGAGCGGATCGTCTCCCTTTTCCAACATCTCGGCGTGCAGCGCGACCAGCCGCTTGACCTCCTTGATGAGCGCCGGCCGCAGGCCGACGGGAGACGCGAAGGCGAACGTGAGCAGGGCGTGCACCAGCTCGACCTCGATCAGGGCGAAGGCCCGGCGCCGCCTCCGCGAAACTCCGGGGGCGCGCGCGCTCACGATCGCCTCGACGTGCCGGACGATCGACTCCTGCATCTCGCAGGCGGAGGCGGAGCGCGCTCCCGACCGGATCGCGGCATGGAAGACGTGGGGATAGGCCGGGGACCGGCGGAAGAACGCGACCAGGGGATCGACGATCAGGTCGACCATGCGGGCCAGGGAAACGCGGGCCAGCTCCGGCCTCCCGCGATATTCCGTGATCGGCCGCATCCGCTCCTGATAGCGCTGGGCCAGCGCCTCGACGATCGCCTCCTTGTCGGGAAAGAAGTGGTAGAGCGAGCCCATCCCGGCCCGGGCGCGCGCCGCGATGGCGTTGGTCGTGGCCGCCTCGACCCCCACCTGCGCGATCACCTCCTCGGCCGCGTCCAGGATGTCCGCGACGCGGCGCTCCCCGCGGTCCTGCCGCGGCGCGCGCGCGGCGCGCCTGGCCGGCGCGTTCCGCGGCCGTCCGGCCTGCGGTCGCCCGGTCTGGAGTCGGCCGGTCTGGAGTCCCCCGCTCCGGGCTGCGCCGCCCCGACCGGTCTCACCGTCTCCGCTCCGGGCCTTGGATTTTCCGTGCGCCATGGATGGCTCGCTTCCCCCGTTTTCCTTTTCGCCAATGTTGAGCGAAAATTCCACTCTTGACAAGTGGAATGATTGCTCCAATAATCAGGCTTCTAGTTGAGCGAAGACTCCACTTCCGGGGCGCCCGGGCGCGAAGGAGGGGACCTTGAGCATCGAGGCGGGAAACAGGGTGGGAAGGGGTTCCGCCGGACGGGCCGCGACGCCGGAGCCGGTCGGGAAGTCCCCGGCGGGGTCACCCGGATCGGCCGCGACGCCGGAACCGGGGAAGTTTTCGGCGGGGCCACACGCGTGGTCGGCCGCAACTCCGGAGCTGGCCGGGTTCCCAGCAGGGCCACGCGGATCGGCCGCGCCCGGGTCGCCGTTCCGGCGCCTTCCGCGCGCGGCATGGTTTCCGGCCCCGGCGTGGGCGCTGGCGCTCCTCTTCGGCGTCGCCCCGGGCGCAGTCGGCGCGGATCTGCAGGTGGCCGGCGCAGACTCGAAGGCAACTGGCGCGCACCCGCAGGCACTCGGCGCAAAGTTGCAGGCAGCCGGCCCGGACCTGCGGTTGGCCGGCGCAGAGACGCCGGCGCCGAACGGCCTGGACTCCCTGGTCGTGGAAGCGCTCCGGGCCAACGGAGATCTTGCGGAAGAGAGGCTGTCGGTCCGCCAGGCGGATGCCGATCTGTCGGAGGCGAAACGAGGCTACTGGCCGAGCCTGGCCCTGTCGGCGCGCCTCTCCGCGCGGAGCGGCAACATCATCGACCTCGGCCGGCTGGTCAACCCGGCGGATGCGGCGCTGAACGGACTGCTCCACCAGGATCTCTTCCCCACCAACGTCGACCTCAAGCTGCCGGCCAGGCAGGAGACGGCGTTCCGAGTCACCCAGCCGCTTCTGGCCCTGGAGGTGCCGGCCGCGGTGACCGCCCGGTCCGGGCTGTTGGAGGCGACGAACGCCGCCTCCGCCGCGGAAGAGCGGCGCCTGGCGGCCGAGGTGCGCACCGGATATCTCGAGTATGCCAAGGCGCTCCGTCTGGCCGAGCTATACGACTCGACCCTGATCCTCACGAAGGAAGCGGTGCGCGTGGAGCAATCCCTTCTGTCCCACGACCGCGCCACTCCCGACCAGGTGCTGCGGGCGCAGGCGGACCAGAGCGACATCGAGCAGCGCCGGCTCGAAGCCGAGAGGCTCGCCGACCTGGCGCGCCAGTCGTGCAACCTGCTTCTCGGCCGGCCGGTCGACGCTCCGCTGGCGCGCCTCCCGGATCGGGATCTCCGCCTCGAGCCGGGGATCTCCCTCGACTCCGCCCTGGCCCGTGCGGAGGCGCGGCGCGAGGAGCTGGCGGAAGCGCGCGGCGGGATCAGGGCCGCCCTCGGGCAGCGCGCCGCGGCCCGGGCCGAAGCCTGGCCCGATCTCATCGCGGCGCTCGATTGGGGAGTGCAGGGAGAGAGCTACCGGTTCGGTCCGAACGACCGCTACACCGTCGGATCCCTGGTTCTGCAGTGGACGCTCTTCGACGGCGGCCGCCGGGAGGCGCGCCGGTCCGAGGCGAACACTGCGCTGGCGCGTTCCCGCCAGGCGGAGCTGGACGCAAAGACGCGGGTCGAGCTCGACGTGCGCACGCGCTGGCAGGCGGCGGCCGTCGCCCACGACGCCGAGTCGGCGGCTCGCGCCCGCCTCAAGGCCGCCCGCAGATCCTACGAGCTGGTGGCGCGACGCCATGAAGCCGGCGCCGCTTCGCTCCTCGAGCTCCTCGATGCCCGCACCAACTTCACTGCGGCCGCCGTGAACGAGGCGGTCACCACCTATGAGGAGGCGGAGCGCTGCGTCGATCTGGAACGCGCCGCGGCGCTCTACCCTCCCGACCCGGATGACACGGGAGGTCGGCCATGAGCGTCACGCGATCGAGACGGCGGCTCTGTCACCGAGACAGCGGATTCCTCGATCGGTCGGTCACCGGATCAACCCGGCGGATCCTTCGCCGAGAGAGCGGAGCCCTCGCGCTGGGCGGTTCGCTCCTGGCGCTGGTCCTCTTCGCGGGATGCCGCGGACCGGAGGCGAAGGAGGGCGCCGGCGGCGCGGCCCCGGAGGTCCCGGTCCGCGTCGCGACGGTGCGCGACACGCTGCTCACGCGTTCGATCGCCGCCTCGGGACTCGTGGCCGCGAAGGAGGAGATCCCGCTCTCCTTCAAGATCGGCGGGGTCGTCGCCCGGGTCGAGGTCGAGGAGGGTCAGACAGTCCGCTCTGGAGAGGTCCTGGCCGCGCTGGAGGCGTCCGAGATCGACGCTCAGGTGGCGAAGGCCCAGGCGGCGGAGGACCGCGCCCGCCGCGACCTCTCGCGCGCGCACGGCCTCTTCCAGGACAGCGTAGTCACGCGCACCGACCTGGACGGCGCGGAACTGGCCGCGAGCGTGGCGGAAAGCGATCTCCGCATCGTGCGTTTCAACCAGCGGTATGCGCGCATCGTCGCCCCCGCGGGCGGCACGATCCTCCGCCGCCTTGCCGATCCGGGGCAGACGGTCGGGCCCGGCATCCCCGTGCTGGTCCTCGGCGCGGCGTCACGCGGGCAGATCGTGCGGGTCGGGCTGGTCGATCGCGATGCGGCCTTGATCGCGCCAGGCGATCCGGCGGAGCTGACCTTCAGCGCCCTGCCCGGGGTGCGCCGAGAAGGCAAGGTCACCGGCGTCGGCGCCGCCGCTTCGCCCGGAACCGGCACCTACGAAGCGAAGATCCTGCTCGATCAGACGGTGGCGCTCGGCGCCGGCGGGCCGGTTTCCGGCTTGGTGGCGGACGTCCTGCTGCATCCTTCCCGGCCGGAACGCCTGCGGCTCGTGCCGCTCGAATCCCTGGTCGAGGGCAACGGCGCCGAGGCGGGCGTCTGGTGCCTGAAATCCGGCGGGACGATCGAGAGACGCCGGGTCCATCTTGCCTATCTCGGTGGAGGCTGGGCCGCCGTCGACTCCGGAGTCGCGGCGGGAGACCGGATCATCACGGCCGGCGCCGCGTATCTCACCCCGACTTCAAGGCTTCGGATCGAGGGCCGTTGAATGTGCCACCCGGTTCCTCAACGGGCGATGCGGATGGGGACGACCCGGTGGAAGTCCAGTCCAGGACGGCCGGGTTCGCGGACGCCGAAGAGCCCGGACCGGCCCGAGGAGACCTGATGCACATCTCGGAATTCGCGGTCCGGCGTCCCGAGCTGACGCTCATGCTGTTCCTGATGGCGGCCTCGATCGGCGTCTCCTCCCTGCTCCACATTCCGCTCACGGAGGATCCGAGCTTCCCCATTCCCTCCTTTGGAATCGTGGCGGTCTATCCCGGGGCCGCGCCGGCGGACCTGGAGCAGCTTGTCGTCGACCCGATCGAGGACAAGTTGAACGAGCTCGACGACGTGAAGTCGATCAAGTCGGAGATCGAGGACGGCGTCGCCCAGATCACGGTGGAATTCGAGGCCTCGGCCGATCCCGACAAGAAGCAGGACGAGGTGGTCCGCGAGGTCAACGCGCTCAGGCCCACGCTGCCGGAGGATCTCTACAGTCTCGAGGTGCGGAAGTGGGACCTCGCCAACGTCAACATCATGCAGATCGCGCTGGTCTCGGAAAGCGCCTCCGATCAGACCCTCGAGGAGGAGTCGCGCCATCTCAAGGACCGCCTGGAGCGGGTTCCCGGGGTGCGCCGCGTCGAGCGATGGGCCGTGCCCGAACGCGAGATCCAGGTCGAGCTGGATCCCGCGCGGATGGCCTTCACGCGCCTTCCGGCCGATCAGGTCCTGCGCGCGGTCCAGAGCCAGGGGCTCAACCTGCCGGGAGGAGCGGCGGACAACGGCGAGCGGCGGTTTCACGTCAAGACCAACGGCGGCTATCACACGGTCGATGAGGTGCGGAACACCGTGGTCGGAGGGGACGGCCGGTCCTTGATCCGGCTCGGATCCGTGGCCGACGTGAACTGGGGGCACGACGATCCCCACTACCTCGCGCGCTGGAACGGCCGGCGCGCCGTCTTCCTGACCGCGAACATGAAACCCGGCCGGCGCATCGGCGAGGTCCGGGACGGCATCTGGAAGGCGCTCGATCGCTACGAGCCGGAGATGCCGGCGGGGCTCGCCCTGGTGCGCCCCTTCGACCAGAGCCGGAACGTCAGCCGTCGGCTCGACCGGCTGCTGGAGGATTTCCTGATCGCGCTCCTCCTGGTCCTGATCACGCTGCTGCCGCTGGGCGGGCGGGCTTCCTTCGTGGTCATGATCGCCCTGCCGCTCTCGCTCGCGATCGGGGTCGCGCTGCTGCAATTCACCGGCTTCAGCATCAATCAGCTCAGCATCGTCGGATTCGTCATCGCCCTGGGACTCCTGGTGGACGACTCCATCGTGGTGGTGGAGAACATCAGCCGCTTCCTGCGGCAGGGCGCATCTCGCGAGCGGGCCGCAATCGGCGCATCGAGGCAGATCACCGTGGCGGTGCTCGGCTGCACCGCCACTCTGGTCGCCGCCTTCATTCCGGTCTTCCTGCTGCCGGGAACGCCCGGGCACTACATCCGCAGCCTTCCCGCCTCCGTGGTCTTCACCATCCTGGGGTCGCTTCTGGTCTCGCTCACGCTGGTGCCGTTCCTGGCTTCGCGTCTCCTTTCGTCGAAGGAAACGCCGGAGGGAAATCGCGCCCTCCGCGGCCTGAATCGCGCCATCGACTTCACCTACGGGCGGTGGCTCCACCGCACCCTGGACGCGCCCCGGCGCACCCTGATCCTGGCCGGCGCCTTCATCGCCGCCAGCTTTCTCCTGGTTCCCGTGGTCGGCTTCAGCCTCTTCCCCAAGGCGGATACCCCTCAGTTCCTGGTCCGGATCACGGCGCCCCAAGGCGCCAGCCTCTCCGCGACCGATCGAGCGGCCCGCTTTGCGGAAGATGTCCTGCTCGCCCGGCCCGAGGTGCGGGACGTGCTGACGAACGTGGGACAGGGAAACCCGTTCGTCTACTACAACCTCGCGCCCGCCAACGAGCAGGCCAACGTCGCCGAGCTTTTCGTGCTGCTGCGCCGGTGGGACAACCGGCGCACTCCGGCCTTGATCGACACGCTGCAGAAGCGGTTCGACGCCTACCCGGGCGCCCATCTTGAGGTGAAGGTTTTCGAGAACGGTCCTCCGATCGACGCGCCGATCGCCCTCAGGGTCTTGGGAGAAAATCTCGATTCGCTGCGGGTGCTGGCGGCCCGGGTGACCCGGACGGTGGAGTCGACACCGGACACGTGGCACGTGACCAATCCGCTCCAGCTCAAGAGCACCGAAGCCAAGGTGGCCGTGAACGTGGAGAAGGCGGGCCTTCTGGGCGTGCCGGCGGCCGAGGTCGATCGCACCGTGCGCCTGGCTTTCGCCGGGCAGGAAGCGGGAGCAGTGCGGGAGCCGGACGGCCAGGAGTACCCGATCCGGCTACGGCTGCGGGGCGCGGGCGCGTACGCCGGCGCGCCCTCGGGCCGGGATGCCGCGCCGCCCCTCACCATCCTGCACCGCCTGTACGTGGCGGCGACGAGCGGCGCCGTCGTGCCCTTGGATCAGGTCTCAGAGCTGCGGCTCGACGCTTCGACTCCGGTCATCCAGCACTACGACAAGGAGCGCTCGGTCACGATCACGGCGAACGTGCAGAGCGGCTGGAACACCGACCGCGTGACGCGCGAAGTCCTGCGGCGCCTGGGCGCGCAGAAGATCCCGGCCGGCTATCGAATCATGCCCGCGGGCGAGATCGAGAGCCGGGAAGAGAGCTTCGGCGGGCTGTCGAACGCGATCATCCTGACCATCTTCATCATCCTCGGGATCCTCATCCTCGAGTTCGGCTCGTTCCGCGGCATGCTGATCGTGGCCTCGGTGATTCCCCTGGGCGCGGTGGGCGGGCTGCTCGCGCTCTTCTTCTCCGGCTACACCCTGTCGTTCACGTCCATGATCGGATTCATCGCCCTGATCGGGATCGAGATCAAGAACAGCATCCTTCTCGTCGACTTCACGAACCAGCTCCGCGAACAAGGCGTTCCGGTCCGGGAAGCGGTGGAGCGCGCCGGCCGGATCCGCTTCCTGCCCATCCTGCTGACAACCATGACGGCGGTGGGTGGATTGTTGCCGCTCGCGGTGCAGCGTTCCTCGCTCTATTCCCCGCTGGCGCTGGTCCTGATCGGTGGGCTGATCAGCTCGACCCTGCTGGCCCGTCTGGTGACGCCGGTCATGTATCTTCTGCTGGCTCCCCCGCTCCGCCCGCACGGGCCTTCGGCCGGCGAACCGACCGTCTCGCCGGTGATGGGCCGCGCGGCCGGGTCCGGGTCCCGGTAGGATTCCCATGAAGTGGACGGTTCATGAACCGCGAGTGAGATTCTGTATCGTGATTCCGGCTTGATGCGACGATAGTCTTCATTGGCTTCTTCGTCATTCTGTTGCCGAATTGTCTTGAACTGCCCCTAGATCTAGTACTAACTTGGGCAGGTCATACTAGATCTAGTGGTTTCCCTGGAGAAGGGCCGGAAAACGGGCGTATAGAGAACAGGTGAGTGATCCGGACCGTTGCGCAGGTTCGGGGAGCGCGGGAAGGAGAGGGACATGGCTCGAAAGGACTCGAGAAACGGCGGGGGCCGGAACGGGGCTCACGGTATGCCGCTGAGCGGACACCCGGGGCCGGAGAAGCATCAGGAAGAACGGCCACCGGCGGGCCCGATCGCAGCTCGGGCCGGTCGCGGCGTGTCGGTAGAGCGCCGGCTTTCGCACCCGGGCGTACATCCGTTCGACGAGGTGACCTGGGAGCTCCGCACGGCAGCCCTGACCAGCGAGAAGGGCGAATCCATCTTCGAGCAGAAGGGGGTCGAGACCCCCTCCTTCTGGTCACAGATGGCGACGAACGTCGTAGCGTCGAAGTATTTCAACGGCGCCGTGGGAACGCCGCAACGCGAGCGATCGGTCAAGCAGCTCGTGACGCGCGTGGCGGGCACGATCGCGCGCTGGGGACGCGAGCTGGAGTACTTCGACACCCCGGCCGACGCGGACGCCTTCGAGGCCGAGCTGACCTACCTCCTGGTCCATCGAATGGCGGCCTTCAACTCCCCGGTCTGGTTCAACGTCGGGATCGAGCCGAAGCCGCAGTGCTCGGCCTGCTTCATCAACTCCGTCCGGGACACGATGGATTCGATCCTCGATCTGGCCAAGACCGAAGGGATGCTCTTCAAGTGGGGCTCGGGGTCCGGCACCAACTTCTCGCCTCTCCGCTCCTCGCGGGAGCCGCTCTCGGGCGGGGGCACCGCGTCCGGGCCGGTTTCCTTCATGAAGGGATATGACGCCTTCGCCGGCGTGATCAAGTCGGGGGGCAAGACGCGGCGCGCCGCCAAGATGGTCATCCTGAACATCGATCACCCCGACATCGTCGACTACATCAACTGCAAGGCGGAAGAGGAGAAGAAGGCCTGGGCCCTGATCGACGCCGGGTACGACGGCTCGCTCACGGGCACCGCGTATTCCAGCGTCTTCTTCCAGAACTCCAACAATTCCGTGCGCGTGACCGACGCCTTCATGGAGGCGGTCGAAACCGACGGGCCCTGGCAGACCATGGGCGTCCTTTCCCACGAGCCGATCGACACCTACCGGGCGCGGGATCTCTTCCGCCAGATGGCCGACGCGGCCTGGACCTGCGGCGATCCCGGGATCCAGTTCGACACGACCATCAACACCTGGCACACCTGCACGGCCAGCGGGCCGATCCGCGCCTCGAATCCATGCAGCGAGTACATGTTCCTCGACGACACCGCCTGCAACCTGTCGAGCCTGAACCTCATGAAGTTCCGCACTCCGACCGGCGAGCTGGACTCCGAGCTTCTCCGGCACGCCGTCCACGTCCTGATCCTGGCGCAGGAGATCATCGTCGACTCGGCGTCCTATCCCACTCCGAAGATCGCGCGGAACAGCCATGAGTTCCGGCCGCTCGGTCTGGGCTACGCCAACCTGGGCAGCCTGCTCATGGCCCGCGGCATTCCCTACGACAGCGAGCAGGGGCGCCACGTCGCGGCCGCCATCACCGCGCTCATGACCGGGCAGGCCTACGCCACGTCGGCCGAGATCGCGGCGGTCAAGGAGCCGTTTCCCGCGTTCCCCGAGAACGCCGAGCCGATGCTGGCCGTGATCGGAAGGCACCGGCGCGCGCTTGGCCAGGTCGATCCGGGTCTCGTGCCGGAGCGCCTGCGGGCGGCCGCCCTCCAGGCCTGGGATCGGGCGGACGAATTGGGTCGGGCCCACGGCTATCGCAACTCCCAGGTCAGCGTGCTCGCTCCCACCGGCACGATCGCCTTCCTGATGGACTGCGACACGACCGGGGTCGAGCCGGACATCGCCCTCATCAAGTACAAGAAGCTGGTGGGGGGCGGAATGCTCAAGATCGTGAACCAGACGGTGCCGGAGGCCCTGGAGTACCTCGGCTACACGCCGGAGGAGCGCCGGGACATCCTCGTTCATCTGGAGGAGCACGAGACCATCGAGGGAGCGCCGTGGCTTAGGACCGAGCATCTGCCGGTCTTCGACTGCGCCTTCAAGCCGCGCCACGGATCCCGGTCGATCCACTACATGGGCCATATCCGGATGATGGCGGCGGTGCAGCCGTTCCTCTCCGGAGCGATCTCGAAGACGGTGAACATGCCGACCGACGCCGGGCCGGAGGACATCGAGAGGGTCTGGCTCGAGTCCTGGCATCTCGGGCTCAAGGCGGTCGCCATCTACCGCGACGGCTGCAAACGCACCCAGCCGCTCAACACCGGCCGGGAGAACGCCGCACCGGTCCGCCCGGCCGCGGTGGACTCCGGCTCGGCTCCGGCGCCGGCCGCGGCCGAGACCGGATCGGGGCAGACCGGATCGACAGGAGTGGGCGGGGCACGACCCATCCGGCGGAGGCTGCCGGACGAGCGGGCTTCGATCACCCACAAGTTCTCGATCGCCGGGCACGAGGGCTACGTCACGGTCGGACTGTACGAAGACGGCACTCCCGGCGAGATCTTCATCGTCATGGCCAAGGAAGGAAGCGTCGTCTCCGGCCTGGTCGACTCCTTCGCCACCGCGATCTCGCTGGCCCTTCAGTACGGCGTGCCTCTCAAGGTCCTGGTGGACAAGTTCACCAACGTGCGTTTCGAGCCCTCCGGCATCACGACCAATCCGGAGATCCGCTTCGCCAAGTCGATCACCGACTACATCTTCCACTGGATGGCCTTGAAATTCGCCAAGGACCACCCGGTGGTCATCGAAGGACGGTCGCATGAATCGGCGCCTTCCGGCGGGTCGGCGGCGGCAGACTGGGGTTTGAGCAAGGCCGGCCTGGTCACGACGCATGAGCGGATGATCGATTCGCCCACGTGCCCCGATTGCGGATCCCTCATGATCCGGAACGCGTCCTGCTACCGCTGTTTCAACTGCGGCACCACCAACGGGTGTTCGTGAGCTTGGGCGAGGTCACGGAGTGAAGAACGACGCACGCAAAGCGGAAGCTCCCGATCGCCGGTCTGGCGATCCGAGACGCGAGGTCATGGCGTGAAGATCTACACACGCAAAGGCGACCGCGGCCGGACGTCGGTCCTCGGGGGCGGAGTCCTCTCCAAGGCGGATGCCCGCATCCGGGCTCTGGGCGCCCTCGATGAGACCAACGCCGCTCTCGGAGTCATCCTGGCCTCGAACGACCTGCCGGACCCGATCCGCAAGACTCTCGAGCGCGTCCAGAACGTCCTTTTCGAAGCGGGGGCGGCTCTGGCGTCCGTCGACGCAAGCACCGGAGCGTCCTTGTTCGCGGTCGAAACGATCTGGCTGGAGTCCGAGATCGATCGGGTCGAGGAACAGCTTCGGCCGCTCCAGAACTTCATTCTTCCGGGAGGCGGGACGGCCGGGGCGCTGTTGCACTGGGCCCGGACCGTCGCCCGGCGGGCGGAGACGTTCCTGGTCGAGGCGGCCGGAAACGAGGAGGCGCGAGTTCCCCTCGTGACGTGGTTCAACCGGCTGTCGGACGCGCTGTTCGTGCTGGCGCGGCTGGCCAACGCCTTGCAGGGAATCCCCGAGACCGTCTGGGAATCGCGTTTTCGCGGCGAGAGGCACTCGGGGGCGCCGCCGGCCGGTTCGGGGCCGGACCAATCGCCGGAAGGGAGGTAAGGGGCCGGTCGGAGCCTCCCGCTCAAGTCGTCCTGGGCCACGGAAGGCAGGGGGTAGATGTGATGCCTTTGGCTCTAGGGAAGGAGCAGGATGACCAGTTGGAGTGACCGGCCCCTTGTCATTTCTTCGTTCGGCCGGGATGTCCCTAACGGGGCCCCGGCTGAGAATATTCAATATAGCACAAAGTCTGCGGGATTTCCAGCCCTATGTTGCCGCACTTTGGTTGGGTCGATCCGACCCTGTCACAGGTGCCGGAAAGGTCTGTAGCGGCCTGGATTCTCCGGCTGAATATCCGGCTGTCGCGGCTTTGTTGAGGCTGGCGGTCCGGATTCCCGAACCCCTCCACCTGTCGCGGCTCGCGTCTCCGATGACGGCAGCCGGGCCTTTCCCATTGACGAGAACGGAGATTCGAGTTCCCATTTCTTGGAATCTCGAAAACTTGGGCGTTAGGGAAAGCCCGGGGGGAATGGGGATGGCCGGGTTACGCGCGGTTGCCAATCGTGAAATCACCAAGATCACGCTGGAGGGCGTGCCGGACCGGCCGGGAATGGCCGCCGAGATCTTCGGCAGCCTCGGCCAGCTTGGATTCAACGTCGAGCTCGTGGTCTCGACCGGAGGCGCGCACGGTACGGCGGACATCTCACTCGCGATTTCGCGAAGCGCGGAACACGAGGCCCTGAAGGCGCTGGATTCGCTGCGGCGCGAGATCGGAGCCCGCTCCCTGCACCGGAACTCGAAGGTCGCACTCGTGAGCCTGGTCGGCCACAGCCTGTCGACCGAACCAGGGATCGCCGGCCGCATGTTCGGGACGCTCTCCCGCGCCGGGATCAACATCGAGGTCATCTCGACCTCGCTCTCCTCCGTCACCTGCATGATCGCGGAACGGCACACCGAAGCGGCCCTGGAGGCGCTCCGGGAGGAGTTCGGGCTGGACTGACCCGGACCGACTCCAGTTCCCGCTCGGCTTGATCGGGACCGATCTGTTAGTTTGTCCTGTTGCCAGGATCAGTGGAACTGGCCCCCGGCCGGCCGAGCCCGGAGATGCGCCCGCCGCTCTCCGGTGCCCGGGTTCAGGCCGGGCCCCCGATAGGACCCGAGGAGAGAACCCGGCGCGCGATTTCAGCCCGGGCCCCAGATCACGAACCGAGGAGAGAACCATGCCCCAGGATCGCGGTCCTCTTGAGCTGCGGCCGGGCTCCGAAACGGACGAAGGCGCGACGCGGGCTTCCGTCCCGGCCGGCGAGCGCCACCGGAGCTGGACCACCTTGTCCGGGATCCCGCTTCAGCCGGTCTACGGTCCCCACGACCTTCCGGCGTCCGCGGATCGCAGCAATCCCCCGGGAGAGTACCCGTTCCTGCGCGGCATCCACCGGGACATGTACCGGGGCAAGACCTGGACCATGCGCATGTTCGCCGGCTTCGGAAGCCCGGAGGATACCAACCGGCGCTTCCACTACCTGCTCGAGCACGGCCAGACCGGACTTTCCACCGCCTTCGACATGCCGACCCTCATGGGCTACGACCCGGATCACGCTCTCAGTCTGGGCGAGGTCGGACGTGAAGGGGTGTCGGTCGCCTCCCTGGGCGACATGGAACGACTCTTCCACGGCATCCCGCTGGATCAGGTCACGACCTCGATGACGATCAACGCTCCGGCCGTCGTTCTCCTGGCCCTGTACGTGGCCGCCGCGAAGAAGCAGGGCGTGCCGCCGGAGAAGCTCCGGGGAACCCTTCAGAACGACATCCTGAAGGAGTTCATCGCGCAGAAGGAGTGGATCTCTCCGCCCCGGCCGTCCATGCGGATCATCCGGGACATGCTGGACTACTGCACGCACAGGATGCCGCTCTGGAACACGATCTCGATCAGCGGCTACCACATCCGTGAAGCGGGAGCGACCGCGGTCCAGGAACTGGCCTTCACCCTGGCGGACGGCATCGCCTACGTCGAGGCCGGTCGCGAGGCCGGGCTGCCGGTGGATGAGTTTGCGCCGCGCCTGTCGTTCTTCTTCGACGTCCACGTCGACTTCTTCGAGGAGGTGGCGAAGTTCCGCGCCGCCCGCCGGATGTGGGCGCGCATCATGCGCGAGCGATTCGGTTCGACCAACCCGCGAAGCTGGATCCTGCGCACGCACGCCCAGACGGCCGGCGTCTCCCTGACCGCGCAGCAGCCGTACAACAACGTGATCCGCACCACCTGGCAGGCGCTGGCCGCCGTGATGGGAGGCACGCAGTCCTTGCACACCAACTCCCTCGACGAGACCTACGCTCTGCCCACCGAGGAAGCGGCCAAGATCGCGCTCCGCACGCAGCAACTCATCGCCGCCGAGAGCGGAGTCGCGGCCGTGGCCGATCCGCTCGGCGGGTCCTACTACGTGGAGTCGTTGACCGACGAGATCGAGCGGCGCGCGCTCGAGATCATCGGCCGGATCGATGACCTGGGCGGGATGGAGAAGGCCATCGAACAGGGATTCCCGCAGAAAGAGATCTCCGCCTCCGCCTTCCGCCACCAGCAGGAAGTCGAGCGCAAGGAGCGGATCATCGTCGGTGTCAACGCCTATCGCGAGGGGGTCGAGCCGCCCATTCCCACGTTGGCCATCGATCCGGCGGTCGAGCGGGATCAGGTGGAGCGGATTCGCTCCCTGCGGCGCCGGCGCGACGCGGCGGCGGCTCGAACCGCGCTCGCCGGGATCGAAGCGGCCGCTCGAGGAACAGACAACCTGGTTCCGCCCATCATCGACGCGGTCGAGGCCGGCGTCACCCTGGGCGAGATCTGCGACGTCTTCCGGGAGGTCTTCGGCGTCTATCGCGATCCGGCGTTCTTGTAGAACGGCCGAAGCGGCGTCCGGCGCGACGGATCCAGGCTGCCAAAGCGCTCCGTTGCGATCGCCGATCCTCGGATCCAGGCGACCGAAGCGGACCGGTATCCAAGCCTCAAGGCAGCAGCACGAGCCGCACTCCGGGGCCCGGCGCCTGCGGCGCCCGCGCGAAGTAGAGACCGGCCGGCAAGGCCCTGCCTTCGTCATCGGTCCGATCCCAATCCGCCGACCCATCAGTCAGGCGCAGGGTGCGCCGAAGACGTCCGGACGAATCGGAAATGAGAATCTTGGAGGGACGATCTCCCGGCGCGCTCCCCCCGATCCCGGCCGGACCGCGCCATGTGAAAACGGTCCGCGCGGACACCGGATTCGGGAAGGCCAGGAGGCGCGCCCTCGATCCGGCGACGCCTGTGAATACGCCGGCGGAGACCGGCGGAACGATCCGGAAGGTGCGGCTCGTGGCCGAGACGTTCTCCCCGTCCTGATGCAACGTGAGTCGGAGGCACGCCTGGTCCGTGGCCGGCCCGGGGACGCTCCATTGCCGCTGCCCGGAATCGACGATGCCGTCGGCCACGGTGTGGAACGGCCCGTCCGGACCGGTGGTCGAGAGCTCGATGGTCATGGTCGCAGGATCGTTGCCCACGTGCGCCGAGCACCAGCGGATCGTCTGGGCCGAACCCTGGCAGACGACCTCGTTGCCGTGCGGAGACTGGAAGTGCACCGAGCGCGCCGCCGGCACGCTGGACTCCCGGTAGACGTAGAGCTTGTTCTCGTCGTTCGGGCCTTCTGCCTGAAGGATCGTGAGGTCAGGATAGCCGTTGTGATCGATGTCCGCTCCGACCCGGAAAGCGGAGGTGCCGTCGGACGCCGCCGGGGAGAACTGGCCGCCCGGCGTCCAATGGCCGGTTCCGTCGCCGAGCCAGATCGTCACCGTTCCCATTCCGATCACCACGAGGTCGAGATTCCCGTCGGAGTTCATGTCAGAGAGCTGCGTCACTTCATAGCTGCCGGTCGAAGGCAGGCCGGCGCTCGAGGAGACCCAGTGATCGGTCCGCCAGACGTAGACGAAGACGCCGCCGTTGTTGGTGAAGGCGAGGTCGTCCTTGCCGTCTCCGTCGACGTCGCCCAGTGAGACGCCCAAGAGATCGGTGGACGGCACGGGCAGTCCGGCGTCGGCGTTCGTGAAGTGGCCGGCCCCGTCGTTCAGGAAGACCGTCCCGTCGGCGTTGCTCGCGGCGATGTCGGGATAGCCGTCGCCGTTGATGTCGCCGGTGCAGACATACTGGTCGGAGAATCCGCCGCTCTCGCTGGCCCAGGTCTGCGTCCAGGTGCCGTTGTGGTTGTTGCGGTAGACGTGGAGCCCGTTGCAGCAGCCGAAGGAGAGCGACACGATGTCGAGGTTGCCGTCCTCGTCGAAGTCCGCCAGATCGGTCGCGAACATCCCCCAGCTCTCGCCGTTCGAGGCCAGGCCGTCGTCCCAGGGAGTCCAGTTGATGCCGGTGCCGTCGCCCAGGGCGGCTTCGATGAGCTGGTCGCCGAAGTCGGTCGGCGAATAGTCGTGGTGCATGCTGTAGGCGACGTCGAGCTTGCCGTCGTTGTTGACGTCTCCCACCGCGATGCCGCCGTAGCCGAACTCGCCGTTCATGTTGATCGACCAGGTGGTGCCGCCGCTCCCGAAGTAGACCATGACTCCGTGCTCCTGCGTGTTGACGTAGGGGGAGCCGTGATCTCCGATCGAGAGCAGATCGGGCCAGCCGTCGCCGTTGACGTCGCCGAATTCGAGCTCGCTGGGGCCGATCTCCCACGAGGGAAACTGCGGGCCGGAAGGAGAGCAGTTCACGTAGGTCAAGGCGCGGGCGGGAACGTGGGTGACGACGATGAGCGCGAGGAGGGCCGCGAGGCCGGGCACGCTGCTCCGATGTTTTCTCCCGCCGGGCTCTCTCAGGTCTTTTCCTGTTCCGAGCATCCTGACCTCCCTTGATGCCGCCGGCCGGATCACGGAGGTTGCTGGCCCCGCCTTGAATCCGCAGCCGGCATGGATCCCGCCCCTGATCGAGATAAGCAAAGAGTCGTTGGGCTCTCCGCCGCTCCTATTATAATGGCCTCCGCATGGGAAGTCATGCGACGAAGAGCCGGGGTACGGGACAACGGAACCTCAACGTCACGGAGCACGAGGGCGATCGTGGACTGGAAGGCGGGAGTCGTTGATCAATGACACACTCCGGATACCCAGCGCTGTGAGACACCGGCTCGGATGCCAGCGCTCTCTGGATCCACGCTCCGGCAGTGCATGGTCCAACCATGGAGGCTACGAATCACGGCTGACCGCGCGCAGAAGATTCGGGGCGAGACGATCGCCCAGGGGGTTCAGGCCTCCTCTTCGTCGCTTGGACTCTCCGCCGCCGCGCCGATCCCGAGCCGCTTCATCTTGCTGAGCAAAGTCGTGCGCGAGATCCCGCCGAGCCCGCGCGCGGCGCGGGTGCGATTCCAGCCGTTCTCCTCGAGCGCGCCGAGGATGAGCCGCCGTTCCATCTCCTCGAGCACGGTCTCGAGGCCGCGCGACGCCACGGTTTCCCGTGAAGGCAGGGATCCGGCGAAGAGATCCTCCGCCGGCAGCAGGATCTCCGGCCCTTCCTCGCGAACGGAAAGATTGGCCGGCAGCCCGAGCAGCTCCGGACCGATCACCATCCGGCCGACCGCCTTGGCCAGATGCGCCGCGCGGAGAAGCACGCCTCTCAGCTCGCGCACGTTGCCGGGCCAGTCATGGGCGAGCAGCCGCGCCAGGGCGGAGTCCTGCAATTGCAGCGGCCCACCTTCCGCCGCGGTCTCGGAGAGCAGATGCGCGGCCAGAAGGGGAATGTCGCCTCGGCGCTCCCGGAGAGGCCGCAGGCGCACGATGATGCCGCGGATGCGGTGGTAGAGATCGAGCCGGAAACCGCCGGCCTTGACCGCCTGATCGAGGTTGCGATGGGTCGCGGCGACCAGCCGCATGCGAGCCCGGCGCGGCCGCAGGTCTCCCAGCCTCCGCACTTCCCCGCTCTCGAGGACGCGCAGCATCTTCATCTGCGCTTCGCTCCCCATCTCCCCGATCTCGTCGAGAAAGAGGCTGCCGCCGTCCGCCGCCTCGATCAGCCCCTGCTTGTCCGTGGCGGCGCCGGTGAAAGCGCCGCGGGCGTGGCCGAACAGCTCGCTCTCGAGCAGGTCGCGTGGAATGGCGCCGCAGTGGATGGGAACGAACTCCCCCTGCATCTTGCTCCAGCGATGGACGGCGCGAGCCACCACTTCCTTGCCCGTGCCGCTTTCTCCCAGGATCAGCACCGGCAGCGGCGTGGCGGCGAGCAGAAGCAGCGGCGCCAGATCCTGGAGAACGCGGCGGTCTCCGCTGATGAAGCCGGCGTCGAACAGGCGCTGGCGCACCCAGGCGAGGCTGAAGTTGCCGGGCGTGGGCTCCGGGGCCTGCGACCGGACGGACAGCCTTCCGGAAAGCGCCGGGCAGGCCAGGCGGATCCAGCGCCGTTCGCATTCATCCGCCCGATCTTCCCATCCAAGCCGGCGGAACAACCCCGCGGCCAGGAGCAGGTCCGCCTTGGCCTCGCCGATGGTCGGCAGGCTCTCCCGATCGCCGCTCACGCCGGTCGCCGGAGCCATCCAGAGCGAAGCCTCGGCCAGGGACTGAAGGACAAGGGCCCGGGCCCACGGTTCCGCCATGCGGCCGGCGAGCCGCCGCAGCGCTTGGTGGAGGCGCCGCTTTCGATCGGGATCCGCCTCGGGAATCTCGTCTTCGATGAGCCGCGCGAGAAGCGGTGCCTGCCAGACCGGGACCGGAAGGTCCGGGTCCGCCTCGGTCGCTTCCAGCCATGCGGCGCACAGAGCAGGGCCGGGGGCGAGACCGCCGGCGGAGCCGGACCGTGAGAGCTCACCGGCTGGAACGTCGGATACCGGAGGATGCAAGGCGTTCGGGCAACCGTTGCCCCCTCGGACAGCGGCGCACGCGGCAGACCCGTCCTCCAACCCCGCTGCCGATCCGTCTCCCGGCAACCGCCACAGTCGGCGCTGCCACGAGCGGAACTCGGGCGGCCCCGCGATCAGATCCGGCAGGCCTGACCATCGAGCTTCCCGGGTCTTCCTTTGCAGGATCTCGAGCAAGCCGTCGCCTTCCCGGGACGTTTCACGCCTCCGGTCGTTGACTTCAGGCTCGAGTTTCCCCCGGTCCCAGACTTCGGGCTCGAGCTTCACGCGATCGTTGACCTGGGGCTCGAGCTCCCCGCAGCGCTTGGGATCGGGCTCAAGCCCCGGGCTGATTTGTCCGGAAAGATCTCCGTCCACGGCGACGGCTTCGATCGCGGCAGCCACGCCGATCGACGCCTGCCGCAGGCCGCGGGCGCGCTCGTGCCGCACGGATTTCAAGACCGAGGCCAGGGTCCTCCGATATCCCGGTCCGAGGCCGAGCTGGAACTGAGCGACGGCACGCGCGAGGAAGATCCAGGCGACGGCCGGCCCGTCCAGGATTCCCCGTCCGGCCATGGCGACATACAAAAGGTCGGCGTTTTCGAGCGATTCCCTCCAGGCTCCGGCCGCCAGCTCCCACCGGAGCAGACGAAACCGATCCTGGATCTCGGCCCGCGAGCCGGCCGGCCGGGTGGTCAGGAGCGCGCGCTGGAGAGCCACCGCTTCCGTCCACCTGCCTTCGGCCGCTGCCCGCCAGGCGCGCCGCCTCCAATGGCGGTGCAACCGGAAGGTGTACGCCGCCGCCCTCCGTCGATCCGCGGCGCATCTCGCCTCGCGCACGTCCGGCCTCCTCGCCGCGTCTTCGAGCGCGGCCCTTCCTCGGCACCTGGCGGGCGGTGGATCTCCGTCCCGGCGTCCCTACCGGAGTGATGCCGGAGTCCACCGCCCAGTTCGAATCCCTGCGCCCCTGCCATGGACCCTCGCGTCCACTTCGAGTCGGCCGCAAGCGACCTTCGCATCGGCCATCAAGCGACCTTAGCATCGGACCCAAGCGCCGTTCGAATCGGCCCCGAGTCCCCTTCGAGTCGGCCTGGAGCGGCCTCCCGAGTGCTCCCGGCCGGCGAACCGCTGTCGAAGGAGCGCCGCGGATGGGCGCGGCAAAAATCGGGCCAGTCCGTCTTGCCATGCTCTCGTCGCAGCAGAATCAAGCCTCTCGAATTCGACGAGTCGCGGAGCCCATTGCCGGAACAAGCGGTTGCCGAAGGTCGGTCCACGCGGAGCGGGAGCGCGCCCATAGGGCGATCGGCCGGGTTGAAGCGTCCGCGGACGTCTCAGTGTCCAGGAGCGGACAGTCGGACGGAAGGACGGGGGAACGCTCAGCGCGAAGCGGCCGGGCGCAGGCGATGCCGCGCCACCTCGATCAACGCGGGCAACAGCGAGACCGCGATGATCGCGATGACGACGAGGGAAAACCGTTCCCGCACGAACTGGAGATTTCCGAAGAAGAACCCGCCCAGGATGAACAGGCCGACCCAGAGCATCCCGCCCAGGATGTCGAAGGGCAGGAAGCGGCGATAGGACATGGCGCCAACGCCCGCCACGAACGGAGAAAAGGTGCGGATGATCGGAAGGAACCGCGCGATCACGATCGTCTTGACCCCGTGGCGCTCGTAGAACGCATGCGTGCGATCGAGATGCCGCCGGTTGAGGAACCGCACGTTCTCGCGGTGAAAGACCTTCGGCCCCACCTTCCGGCCGATCCAGTAGTTGACGTTGTCCCCCACGATGGCGGCGGAGGCCAGGAGCGCGAGAAGCGCCGCGACGCTGAGCGAGCCCCGGGCCGCGAAGGCGCCGAGGGCGAAGAGAAGCGAGTCCCCCGGAAGGAAGGGAGTCACGACGAGGCCGGTCTCGCAGAAGACGACGATGAAGACGAGCAGATAGGTCCAGAAGCCGTAGGTCGCGAGAAACGCGTCCAGGTGGCGATCCATGTGCAGGACGAGATCGACGAACTGATGAAGGAGATGCACCCGGCTACTCCACCAATCCCCAGACCACGGCAGCCTTTGTCTGTCCGCTCTCCCGGAAGTAGATCACGTCGTACTTGCAGCGGTCGAAGGCGCTTTCATAGCCGAGCTTGGTCACGAAGCGGCGGACCTGGCCCGGTTCGACCACGGTCCACCGGATCCGCGGATGCTGGTCGCGCATCCTCTCGATCGATTCGCGGATATCGACGGCCATCGCTCTGCTTCTCCCCTGCCGCCCGAGGCGGCAGAGCGAAGAGTACCACAAGAAGGAGGGCCGCTCACCGAGTCGAGTTGGAAGCGCCCAGGCGCACCAGGGTCCGCCGCGCCGTCTCCGGGCCGAGGCGGAGCTCCAGGAAATAGACGCCGGCCGGCGCGGCAGATCCGGACAGGTCCAGCCCGTCCCAGACGCCCCGATACATGCCTTGCGTGGGTCCCACCTCCGCCGAGGCCAGGCGCCGGCCCACCGGGTCGTAGACCGCCCATTCCAGGCGGGCGCCCGAAAGCTTCGAGGCCGGCTGCACCTGGAACGCGACGTTCCCCGTGGACGGGTTGGGCCCGACCGTCACCGCGAAGCCGCTCCAGGGCGAGGAAGGTCCCGCTCCGGCAGCCCCGCTGATGATGAAGGTGTCGGTCTCGCGGGAGATCCGCCGGTATCCGCCGCCATCCTCGGCGCTGACGTCCCAGGTGTAGGCGGCCGCCGGCTCCAGACCGAAGCCGAGGCTCAGGGTGGTATCCGGTCCCGCGGGAACGTCCCACTCCTGGGTTCCGGGCGGCGCCTGCCGGATGCGCAGCGTGTAGGTGATCCGGGTGCCGTTCTGCAGATCGCGGCTGGAGCGCCAGGTGAAGGTCGGTGAGATCGTGGTGAGAACGACGCTGTCCGCCGGAGATGCCAGGCTGAAGGGGACAGGGAAGAGGATCGGCGTGTAGTAGATCGCCTGCGCGAGGTTGACCCGGCCCCAGCCGTAGGTATTGTCGGGCGAGGTGTGCCGGTCCGCCGTCATCATGAGCGCCTTTCGAATGTCCTCGGGGCCCCATTCCGGGTGAACCTCGCAAAGCAGGGCCGCCGCCCCGGAGACCAGCGGAGTCGAGAGCGAGGTCCCGCTGGCGTAGCCGTATGCGCCCGGGTCATTGGCGTCCGCCCACCAGGTGTAGAGCCCGCGCGCGACCACTTCCGGCTTGGTCCGCAGATCGTCCGTCGGCCCGCGGGAGGAGAAGGACGCGATGTTGTTCAGGCTGTCGACGGCGCCGACCGAGACCGTGCTGTCGGCGTCCCCCGGCGTCCCCAGCGACATCGGAGCCGGACCGTAGTTGCCGGCCGCGTTCACGCAGAGGATTCCGCGGGCGGCGGCGATCTCGCAGGCGTGGCTCGTCACCGGATAGTCGCCGTTCTTGAGCGGGTAGTTGTAGCAGAAACCGTCGTCAAAACAGGTGTAGGCCAGGCTCGCGCTCGTCACCGAGACCCCGAGGGAATCGGCCCACTCCAGGGCGGCCACGAAGTTGTCCTCTTCGACCCGGGTCTCGCTTCGGATGTCCTCGGTCTTGGACAGGACGAAGGTCGCTCCGTAGGCCGGGCCGACGATGTGGCCGGGATCGTATCCGCCGTTCACCGACCAGGTGCCGGTGCCGTGATCCTCCGCGCCCGGATAGTCATCCGGCTGATCCTGGGTGTCGCCGTCGTGAAACACGAAATCCCACTCGGCCAGGATCCTGGCATGCCGGAACGCATCGTGGTCCTTGCGGAATCCGGCGTCGAGCATCATCAGGCGGACGCGATTGCCGGTGTAGCCGAGCGCCTGGACCGGGGGAACGCCGATCTCGTTGAGCTGGCCCCAGGAGGGTCCATAGGGATAGACGCCCGCGGGCGCCTGGACGTGAGGCAGCGTCTTCTCCAGGGGCCGGCCGTCCGGGCCGAGCCCCGGGCCGATGGACTGGAGCTTGCCCGCCGCGACGAGCTGGGTCCGCGTGACATAGGGCAGGGCGCGCACGGCCTTGAGGCCGAGAGGCGTCAGCTCGGCGCTGACCGCGTTGAGCCACCGGCTGCGGTTCCGGATCTTTCCGCAGCGCGCCACTCCGGACACATACGGAGCCCACAACCCCGCGTCGCGAACGTCGGGCAGCGGCGCAGCGCTGTTCGTTCGCCGGGCCCAGGCCTCCGCCGGGATGGACTCGGCGATCCGGAGGAGATCCTGCTCGCCCACTCGCACCCCGCCGCGATCCCGGAAGAACACCCAGTAGGCGCGGAGTCCGGCGGCTTCAGTCGGGACGCCCGTGGCAGCAGAGGTCGCAGCGTTCGCGGGAGCGGAAGCAGCGACCGAACCCGCCGCAAGACGCGCGTTCACGACGGGTGCAGACTCCGAGGCGGGTGCCACCGTCAGAGCACGGGCAGTGCCCATGCCCGCCGCAGTCGCGGATCCCGCCGGTTGAGCGGCGACCGATGGCATCGCCAGGAGGAGCGCCAGAAGCGCGGGAAGGAAGACGGTTCCGCAGAAGCGCCGGACGGCCGCAGAGCTTCGATTCTTGTTTACGGCGGAGCCGATGGCGGGGTGATCGGATGCCTGCATGATGTCTGACCCTCCGGCCGGGTGGCCCCTGCCGATGATGCCTCTTGCACTGGCGGCGCTGCGCCGGCCGGAATCGGCCCGCACGAACTGAGTAATTATATCATTTCGAGGCCGGCGGGCGATCCACCATCGGTCGTGACGAAGGCTGGGGCGCCGGCCATGGCGCCGGTCATGGGCCGGCGATGGCGCCCGCCGGCCATGCCGAAAGTCATGTGCTGGTCATGCCGCTTGCCGGCCATGCCGCCGGTCGTGTGCCGGCTATGCCGCTCGCCGGTCTTGCCGCCGGTCATGGCCCATGATGTGCCGGCCACCCCACCGCCATGGCGGCAGTCGGCCGCCAGTCATGCCGGTTCAGGTCGTCTCGATCCGGCTCCGGATCTCCTCGTGGAGAAGCCCGTTGCTGGCCACGATGGACTCGCCTCCCGCCCAGCGCTCGCCCCCCGCGACGTCCGTGACCCTCCCGCCGGCCTCGCGCACGAGCAGCGCTCCGGCCGCGACGTCCCAGGGAAACAAGTTCAGCTCCCAGAAGCCCTCGTAGCGGCCGTCGGCCACGTAGGCCAGATCGAGAGCGGCCGAGCCGCAGCGGCGCAGTCCGCGGCAAAGGAGGCTCAGCCGGGACCAGTTCTCGAGGTTGGTGTTTCCCCGCTCTCCCTGGGAGTAGGCGAATCCGCTGGCCAGGAGGGCGCGGCTCAGGTCCGACTCATCCGAAACCTGGAGCGGCCGGGTCAGATTGAAGAGGGCGCCCTGGCCCCGCTCCGCGGTGAAGAGCTCGTCCAGATGCGGCGCGTAGACGACGCCGATCAGCCCTCCCGCGTCATCCGCCAGGCCGATCGACACGCAGTACATCGGATGCCGGTGCACGAAGTTGGTGGTGCCGTCGAGTGGATCGATGATCCACCGGTAGGACGAGGTCCCGGCCTTCCGGAAGCCCTCCTCGCTCAGGATGCTGTGATCGGGATACTGCCGGCCGATCCGCTCGGCCACGCGCTCTTCCACCGCGCGGTCGAACTCCGTGACCAGATTCCGCCAGCCCTTGTAGCCGACCTCCCCGCGCAGGGTCTCGCCGTATCCCTCCCGGAGCGTCCGGCCCGCTTCGCGCGCCACGTCCAGGGCGAAATCGAGGAATTCGCTCATGGCCCCTTCCTTTCGCTCAAGGCGCGGACGGCGGTTGCCGATCAATCCTCCGCGCCGCCCGGCCGGAAGCTCCCCGGCGCGACGGCCGGGAAAGCGCCTTGAGAGGCGCGGCCGGAAACCGCTAGAGTAGCGGATTGTTTACCGGGTCGCGGAACGAATTCCCGGGGACATCGCGATCAACGAGGCGGGGGTGGCATGGAAAGCGTCATGGACAAGGTCGTCAGCCTGGCCAAGCGGCGGGGCTTCGTCTTCCCTTCCAGCGAGATCTACGGCGGAATCAACGCCTGCTGGGATTACGGACCGCTCGGGGTCCGGCTCAAGAACAACGTCAAACGCGCCTGGTGGAAGGCGATGACCCAGATGCGCGACGATATCGAAGGCCTGGACGCCGCCATCCTCATGCATCCCCGGGTCTGGGAAGCCTCCGGCCACGTGGAGAACTTCACCGATCCGCTGATCGACTGCCGCACCTGCAAGGCGCGTTTCCGGGCCGACCAGCTCGAGGACGCGCAGTGCCCCCGCAAGCCGAGCAAGCATCCGGGCGAGCACAAGGAGTGCGACCTCACCGAGCCCCGCCGTTTCAACATGATGTTCAAGACCCAGATGGGTCCGGTGGAAGAGGACGCGCTCTTGATCTATCTCCGCCCGGAAACGGCGCAGGGGATCTACGTCAACTTCGAGAACGTGCGGGTGACTTCCCGCCAGAAGATCCCGTTCGGCATCGCGCAGATCGGAAAGGCCTTCCGGAACGAGATCACGCCGGGCAACTTCATCTTCCGCACCCGCGAGTTCGAGCAGATGGAAATGCAGTTCTTCGTCAAGCCGGGCACCGACGACGAGTGGTTCGAGCACTGGAAGGCGGCCCGGCTCGAGTGGTACCACGGAATCGGCATCCGGGCGGAGAAGCTCCGTTTCCACGAGCACATGAAGGACGAGCTGGCGCACTACGCCCGCAAGGCCTTCGACATCGAATACGAGTTCCCCTTCGGCTGGAAGGAGCTCGAGGGAATCCACAACCGCAGCGACTACGATCTGACGCGCCACCAGGAGTATTCGGGGAAGAAGCTGGAGTACTTCGACGAGGAAACGCGCGACCGGTTCATTCCCTACATCATCGAGACCTCCGCCGGCTGCGACCGAACCCTTCTGACCTGCCTGGTCGACGCCTACCGCGAGGACGAACAGGAAGGCGAGGTCCGCGCCTTCCTTTCGCTCCGGCCTTCGCTGGCTCCGATCAAGGCGGCCGTATTCCCGCTGGTCAAGCGCGAGGGGATGCCCGAGATCGCCGGCCGGATCATGGATGAGCTTCGGCCGCACCTCGAGGTCTTCTACGACGAGAAGGGCGCGGTGGGCCGGCGCTACCGCCGCATGGACGAGGTCGGCACGCCGTTCTGCGTCACGGTCGACTCGGAGACCCTGACCAACGACTCCGTCACCGTGCGGGACCGCGACACGTTGATCCAGGAGCGGGTCAACCTGGCGGACCTGAGGGGGCACCTGCTGTCGCGCACCGGGGGTTGAGTCGGGGCGACGGGAAGGGCTTCACCGAAGCCGTTCCCTGGCAGCTCAAGATCCCGGCCAAGGTGGTCCTTTCGCGCCTGCCGATCCCGGAAAGCCTCCGCCGGCGCCTGCCGATCTTCCGGCACGGCGCGATGCAGGAGCCGGGCTACGCGCTCCGCATCTTCCGCCGGCACCTGGAGCGGAGCGGGCTTCTCCCGGAACCGTCGCTGCGCGCGCTGGACGAAGCGCTCGGAAGCGTGGCGGAACCGCAAGAGACACCCAGCGCGCCGCACGAGGCCGCCTCACCGCACGGGACCCGCGACGCCCCGGACGAGGCCGCCTCGCCGCACGGGACCTGCGGCGCTTCGCCCGTCCCGGCCTCGCGGGAAGGAACCTGCGGCGCGCCGAACGTGGCGCGGCCGTCCGGATCGACCGGTCGTTCCGCACCGCAGACGAAGCGTGCGGAACCTCCCGTTCGATCGCCCCAGGATCTCACCATCCTCGAGATCGGCCCCGGCGAGGCCGTCACCTCGGCAGTCATCTCCGCGGCGCTGGGGGTGGGCAGAATCCATCTGGTCGATCGCGGCGCCTTCGCCCGGACGAACCCGGAAGCTCTCCGCGTTCTCTCGGCGCGCCTGCAACGACCGGGACTCCATCCTCCCGACGTTGCTCCCCAGACCTCCTTCGACCGCGTGCTCTCCCTCTGTCGCGCCCGTTATTACACCGGCGGGCTCGCGTCGCTCCGTGAGCTGCCGGATCAATCGATCGATTTTCTCTGGTCCAACGCGGTGCTCGAACATATCCGGCTGGAAGAGCTGCGGCCGATGCTGATGGAAACCCGCCGAATCCTCCGGCCGCACGGCTGCGCCTCGCACGACGTCGATTTCCGCGATCATCTGGGGGGAGCGCTCAACCACCTGCGCTTCGCTCCCTGCATCTGGGAATGGGACTTCCTGGCGCGCTCCGGCTTCTACACCAACCGGGTCGGATTCGGGGAAATGTGCGACCGGTTCCGCGCTGCGGGATTCGACGTGGAGGCGCTGGAAGTGAACCGCTGGCCGGCCCTCCCGACGCCTCGCCGGGCGCTGGCGCCGCCCTTCCGGTCGCGAAGCGATGAAGACCTCCGGATCACCTCGGCCTCGTTCCTTCTTCGCCCGCTCCCGGGAGCAGGGACCATTCCGTCCTGACGAGCGCTTCCGGCCCCGCCGCCGCGGCGGCGATCCTCGTCGCGCCTGGCGTGAGAACGGCCGCCGGATCCTCTCGAATCCGGCGGCCGTTGCGATCAGGTCCGATCATTCGCGAGCCGGCGGCGGCCCGCGGGCAGGGTGATCAGCGGATCACGATCAGGTTCCGCGTCGACTCCTGGCCGTTGGCCCGGACGCGGTAGTAGTACACGCCCGAGGGCGCCGGCCGTCCGGCGTCATCCAGCACGTTCCAGGCCGTCGTGTGCAACCCCGCCGAGACCTGGCCGGGAGACAGGTTCCGGATCATCCGTCCGGCCGCGTCGAAGATCTCGATCGAGACCGGACCCGCCGCCGGCACCGAGTACCGGATGGTCGTGGTCGAGCGGACCGGGTTGGGTTGGTTCGGTTCCACCGCGAACGCGACCGGAGCAGGGGCGCTCGGGCCCACGCCGACGATCGAGGAGCCGGTGACGCTGAAGATCGCGTCGTCCACCGCCGCCTCGGTCAGGGACCCGTCGTAGTTCGCGCACTGGAAGCGGAACCGCATGTTGTTGGTGAAGGGAACGACGTCGTTGGTGATGTAGCCGACGTACTCGTTCCAGGCATTGAGCGTGCCGACCGGTCCGAAGATGTTGACGATGTTGGTCCAGGTGTTCCCGCCGTCGTTGGAGATTCCGCAGGTCAGCGAGTCGTTGATCACGAACTCGTTGGCGAAGAAGCCCCAGAAGTCGACCTTGGCGGCGCCGGTGGAGGAGGTGAAGTCGTAGATCGGCGAAAGGGCGGTGGTCCTTCCACCATTCACCGCGTAGTTCGTGAAGTAGCCGTCCCGCCCGTCCGTCACCAGGCAGACGTGGCCGGGGTCCGCGGTGTGATCGTCCTCGGGTTGCACGACCTCGCCGTTGTCCGGATCCACCTTGCCCTGCGGGTCGACCCGCTCCCAGATCCCGTCCGTGGCGTTGTCCCCGGGGGCGCCGAACGTCCAGCCGCGGTCCTGTTCGAAGTCGTCCTGCAGGACCGTCACGGCCGAGCCCACCATGAAGATGAACGAGGCCTTCTTCGGCGCCTCCAGCGGATCGGTTCCGATCACGCCCGTGCTGGTCCGCGCCCGCAGGTAGTAGGTGATGACCTTGCCGGAGGGCTGCGCCGGAATGTACCCATGGTATTCGTTGGGATTGCCCGTCGCCGTCATGAGGACGTTCAACCAGGTGTTGCCGTGGTCGATGCTGTAGTAGACGCGGAGGGAGTCGGCCACGAGCGTTCCGCTGTTGACCGCCTGGATCAGGCTGATCACCTCGTAGGGCGAGGTCGAGCTCGTCTGGTCGGTCAGCGGCGTGTGGGTGAACTTGATGTACTTGGTCAGCGCCGGACAGGGGATGTTGTGCGAGCCCCAGGCGTCGCAGATGTCGTACCAGTCGGGCGTCCCGTCGCCCAGGTCGTTGTTGTTGTCGTCCGCCGCCAGCAGCTTGAGCAGGAAGTTCGGCATCGTGGTCTGCTTGGTCTTCCAGGCGGCGCGGAAGATCTGGTCGTACTTGGCTTTCCCGGCGTCGTAGCCCAGGTCGGCGGTCATGCCGAGGCGGGTCTTCCACATCGAGCCCATGATGATCTGGCCCAGGCAGTGGACCTCACCGCCGCAGTCCGACCCGGGATACTGCTCGTCGTTCATTCCGTCGCGGACGAATCCGGTCCCGTGGTGGATCCCCTGCCCCATGTACCGGTCGTTGGTGATGGTCATGGCCACGCAGTCGGACAGCCCTTCGCCCATCCCCGAGCTGGTCGGCGGCTGTTGGGGCGAATAGGTGTACTGCGTGATGCCGTGGCCGTATTCGTGCATGACCACGTCGGACATCAGGGCCATGTTCTCGCAGCCGCCTCCGTCGGCGTAGAAGTTCGTGGCACTGCCGTCCCAGTAGGCGTTGCAGGTTCCCGAGCTGATGTTGATGTTGCAGGGGACGACGTAGTCCATTCCGGTGAAGGTCGGGTCGACCGCCTTGAGCCAGTCATGGACCCGGTTGATGCTGTAATAGGCGTCCCGCTCCTGCGTCTCTGAGTTGGAATCGTCCCACTGGATCGGCAGAGGCGTTCCGGCGGTGCCGGTTCCGCTCCAACTGGCGTCGCCGCCGTCCGACCGGTTGACGTTGGTGTAGCTGCCGCGGAGCTGGGACGTCACCGGATAGGACTGGTTCTGCGGCACCGGCAGATCCACGTAGCCGTTCTTGTCCGTGTAATAGTTCCCGCTGTTCACGCTGACCCACTCGAACTCCGAGGCGATGTTGGCGTACGGATCCTGCGCGATGTTCGGGTTGACCTCGGACGAGACCGTGGTCGGAATGTCGAAATCGTCCGCGGCGTTGGTCCGGGTCAGGATCTGCCCGTCGGACGCGTCCACGTAGGCCCACCAGTCGCCCACCGGCTTCTCGGTGTGGAACCGCACCTCGTAGGCCAGGAAGTAGGTGGGCGCCGACTGCAGGATCATGGGATAGACCACGAGGCGGGGCGTGGCTTCGAAGCGATCCGTGACCGGATTGAAGGGCATCGACCGGACGGCCGCCTCGCGGGCCTGCTCGACCGAAAGCGCCGGAACGGTCCCGACGCCGATGCCGGGGTAGTACTCCGAGCCCGCCTCCACGACGAAGCCGTTCTCGAGGAAGAGATCCACGCGCCCGCCGATGACCTCCATGCCCTGGTAGGTCTGGCCGAAGATGACTTCCCGATCCTGGCCCAGATCGATGACTTCGGGTGTCCCGAGCCGACCGGATTCGCACTTCAGGACGGAAGCGGCCTGGGTGACGAATCGGGCCGCCGCGTCCCGGATCGTCGCCACATCCGCCTGGGGATCGACGAGCTTGATGCCCGGCCCGATGATCCCGCTCGGAGTCCCGAGCTCCTGGCGGTACTGAGCGACGAACCAGCCCTGGCCGCGGCCGGCGACGAAGGCGTCCCAGCCGGGAAGGTCGCGGGAGGCCTCCGCGGGCGTGAGCTGCTGGTAGATCGGGGCCGCCATGTCCGGGGACACCGGCACCTCGTAGGCATGGCTGGTTCCGGGGAGCACCGCCCAGGCCGGAGAAGCAAGGGCAAGCCCGAGCCCCGCCAAGAGCAGCAGAGTCCTCTTCAGCATTGGATTCTCCTTCATGATGTAGGCCACCTGTTCCGATCCGGCGCACCGAGGAGTGGCCCGAAACGGAGATGCGTTCCAGGGAAGCGGCAATCGCCTGCCGGCGATCGTAGACGTAGGAATTCTACCGTGATCCGGGCGCGCCGTCAACCCTTCGCGCGCCTGTTACCGCAGACACTTGCGGTTCTCACGCCGAAGGGCGTCGGCCCGATTCTTGACCGCCCGGGCCGGGCCACCTAGCATGCAGGGTCGCTCGCGCGAGATCAGGGGAACCGGAAGTTCCCGATTGGGACCTCAGCGCCCCGGATGAAGGCGCCGTCCGCACCCTGGACTCGTTCGGCCCGGAGGCTGTTCCATGGCTCCTTCATCGGACTTCCTGGAGAGGCTGCAGCAGTCGATTCTCGTCTGCGACGGCGCCATGGGAACGATGCTGTATGCGCGCGGCGTCTTCATCAACCGGTGCTTCGACGAGTTGAACCTCTCCAATCCCTCCCTGGTCCAGGAAATCCATTCGGAGTATCTCCGGGCCGGGGCGGACGTGATCGAGACCAACACCTTCGGCGCGAACCGATTCAAGCTGATCCGGCACGGGCTCGAGGCCAAGGTGGCTGAGATCAACCACGCGGGGGTCATGAATGCGCGCCGGGCGGTCGACGAAAGCCGGCACGAGGCCTTCATCGCTGGCTCGGTGGGGCCGCTCGGCAATCCGCTCCAGAGCCTGGATCCCCTGAGTCCGGACGAGATCCGCGGGATCTATCGGGAACAGATCGAGGCTTTGATCGAGGCCGGGGTCGACCTCCTCATCCTCGAGACCATGGCCCGCCGCCAGGAGATGGAAGCGGCCCTCATAACGGCCCGCGCCCTGACCGATCGGCCGATCGTGGCCCAGATGAGCTTCAACGAGGACGGCCGGACCGTGCACGGCGAGGACGCCGGGGACTTGGCGCTGTGGATGAGCGAGCTGGGCGCCGATGTCGTCGGCTCGAACTGCGCCGTCGGCCCCAAGCCGATGCTGGAATGCCTCGAACGCATGTCGCGGCGGGGAAGCTTCCTGCTTTCGGCCCAGCCCAACGCCGGAACCCCGCAATGGTTCGAGGGCCGGTTCCTCTATTTTTCCTCGCCCGAATACATGGCGACCTACGCCCGCCGTTTCATCCGTTCGGCCGGAGTCCGCCTGGTCGGGGGCTGTTGCGGCACGACCCCCCAGCATATCCGGGCGATCAGCGCCGCCGTCCGCGCGCTTTCCCCGTCGCGCATCGAGGTGTCCGAGGCGGCTCCGCTCGCGCCCGAGATCCAGGTCGAGCCGATTCCGATCGCGGAGCGGACCCGCTTTGCGGCCAAACTGGCCCAGGGCGGCTTTGCGGTGAGCGTCGAGATTTCTCCGCCCCGCGGCACCGACACAGCGAAGGTCATCGAAGGAGCGCGCCTTCTGGCCGAGGCGGGGGTCGATGCGGTCAACCTCCCGGACGGCCCGCGGGCGAGCGCCCGGGTGACGCCGATGGCGCTCGGGGTGATTCTCATGCGGGAGGTCGGCATCGAGGTGCTTCTGCACTATTGCTGCCGCGACCGCAACCTGCTCGGCATGCAGTCCGATCTGCTGGGCGCGCACGTGCTGGGGCTTCGCAATCTGATCGTCATCACGGGGGATCCCCCCAAGTTGGGCGACTACCCGAATTCGACCGCAGTCTACGACGTGGACTCGATCGGCCTGACCCGGATCGTGGCGCGCCTGAACCGCGGGCAGGACATGGTGGGCAAGCCGCTCGGCCCTCCCACGTCCTTCCTGATCGGCGTCGGGGTGAATCCGGCCGCCCCCAACCTGGATGAGGAGATCCGGCGGTTCCGGCTCAAGGTGGAAGGAGGCGCGGACTGCGCCTTCACCCAGCCGGTCTTCGACCTGGAGCGTCTCAGGGTGTTTCTCGATCGGACCGGGGACGTCACCATCCCCGTCCTCATCGGAATCCTTCCTTTGACCAGCTATCGGAACGCGGAGTTCTATCACAACGAGGTCCCGGGGATGAACATCCCGGAGGACGTGCGCGAACGCATGCGGCTCGCGGCCGGCGGAGAAGAGAGCCGCCGCACCGGCGTCGCCATCGCGCGCGAGGCCTTGCTGGCCGCGAGGCGGTTCCCGCGGATCCGCGGCGCCTACGTCATGCCGCCGTTTGGAAAGTACGATCTTGCGCTCGAGGTCCTCGACGACCTCCTTTCTCCCCCGCGACCGTCGCCCTCGGCCGGTCCGATTGACAGCGGATCCCCGGGTCGCTGACAATAGACGCACGATGAGAGACGCAGACGGCACCTCGGTGGCGCGCCGGCGCGCGCGCGAGTTCTTCCGCCGGGCCTATCGGGCCCAGACGCGGGGGGACATCGATGAAGCCATGCGCCTCTATCACGCTTCCATCGAGCTTCATCCCACGGCCGAGGCCTACACGTTTCTCGGCTGGGCGCACTCCTTCCGGAAGGACTACGAGCAGGCGCTGCGATTCTGCCGCGAGGCGATCGCGGTCGATCCGAACTTCGGGAATCCCTACAACGACATCGGCGCCTACCTGATCGAGATGGGACGGTGGTCGGAGGCCGTTCCCTGGCTGAGAGCCGCCACCCGCGCCCGCCGCTACGCCTCCCACCACTTCCCGCACTACAACCTGGGCCGCATCCACGAGCGCAGTTTCGAATGGGACCTGGCGGAGTCGGAATACCGTCTGAGTCTCCGGATCGAGCCGCGCTACGAGCTGGCCCGCGCCGCGCTCCGTCGGATCCAGGTCCAGCGGAACTGAGGCATGCCGCACGTCGAGCTGGTCGGCCCGCGCGATCTGACCGGCTTCCACCGCCGCTTTCAACCGAGGACCCTGCGCGAGGGATCGACCGTGATCAAGGCCTCCGGTTGCTGGCTCAGCCACGACGGAGTCTCGCTCCTCCTGGAGTGCCTGACCGTCGAAGGCTACCTCCGCCAGGGATTCTTCGTGATGGCCGCGGCGCATCCCGGCGGAATCATGGTCCGGCTGTCGCCCCGGACCTCTCCCGAGAAGACGGACGGAGTCAAACGCTGCGTGGCCTGGGTCGCGCTCTGGCTGCGCGCCGGCCTTCCCGAGGCGGGGATCGGCTCCACCAATCTCCGCTCCTCTCTCGAGTCTCCCCTTCCGCCCGAAGCCTGCTCCCTCTGAGATGCAATCCGGGCTCAGCAGTCCGGGTTGGGCGTCTTCGAGGCCAGCGGCGCGTTTACGTCGGCCGTGGGTCCGTTGAAGCGGGCGCGCCGCCGCGCCGGGCGCACTTCCGCCCGCGAAACGGCCCCCCGTGCTCCCGAAAATCCTGAACAGCTCCCGCGCGCTTGACAGAACCCGATGTGTCATCTAGCCTTAAGGAGGGATCGTCGGGACCCTTTGATCCGAAAACACCGACCCGTACCCGGGTCAGCTGTATCAGACACCCAAGGAGGAGATCATGCGCCCACGTCATGTTGGGTGGATGGCCGTGTTGGTCCTCATCTTCGCGGCTGCGCCCGCCTACGCCACATTCCATTTCACCTTCGAGTGCGGCTCGGATCGCTCCGATGTGGTCGCAGCCGGCGTCTCGCACACGTTCAGGGCTCCGATCCGCGACGTGAGCCCGGGAAACCACTACGTCTACGTGAGATTCACGCCTCACCTGCCTTCGGGCTGGTCCGCCCAGTACTGCCAGGTGTCGACCGGCACCTGCTACTACGACGACGAGATGCTCAAGCTGACCGCCGGGGTGAACGACACCTTGACCATCGACGTGTATCCGACGTCGACTCCCGGGATCGGCGGCGTGGAGATCGCCATCATTTCCGAGGATGATCCCTACGAGATCTCCCATTGCGACTATGCGCTGTACGCCGGCGTCCAGCCTCAGAACGTCGACTACAGCGTGAACTGCTCGAACAACACGGATTGGCTGACCCAGGGGACTTCGGTCACGTTCGACATGCCGATCAAGAACCTGACCGCGATCGGGGATTCGCTGCTCGTCACCCTCCATCCCGACATCCCCGACACCTGGTTCACACAGTTCTGCCAGGTGTCGACCGGCACGTGCTATCCCGATTCCGGAGTCATCCCGCTGCCGGCCAACTTCGCCGACGACCTCCAGGTCGACTTCTACATGTTCAGCGCGCCGCCGGCGTCAGGCTCGCTCGACGTGGACATCCACTCCCGCAAGAACCCGGTCCTGGCGAACTACTGCCACTACGTCGTCTATCTGGGCGATTACCCCGGGGCGGTTCCAAACGACAACCGGGTGGGCGCATTCAAGGCCTCGTGGGCCGAACCGAATCCCTTCACCAACGACACCAGGCTGCAGCTCGTGCTGCCAGAGGCGAGCCGCGCGTCCCTCAGCATCTACGGCGCCGACGGGCGCGTGGTCCGGAGCATGCCCGAGGTCGCCCTGCCGGCCGGGACCGCCACGTTCCGTTGGAACGGCCGGAGCGACGCCGGGGCGCTCGTCCCCTCGGGGATCTACTTCTACAGATTCCAAACCGGCCTGGGCGAGATTCGGGGCACGATCGTCCGAGCCCGTTAGACGATCGCTTCAGCCCGGGCTAGATCGAGCGCCCGGCTCGATCGCCCGCGCCGGAATGGCGGCGAAAAAGGAAAGGGGGCCCGGAAGGCCCCCTTTCCTTGTCTGCTCCGACTGTTTCTTCGCGCTCTTGTCTGCCTCGTCCGCTCTATTCACTTTCTATTCACTTTGTCTGTTCTGTCTTGCTCTGTCTCTCATCTGCTTTTTGTCTCTTCGTCTGCTCCGGCTGCCTGATCCGCCGGGTCTACTTGTCGCCCGCCGCCAGGGCCGTCCCCGCCGCCGGGCTCGCCGGAGACCCGGCCCGCCCCATCGTCCGCTCCAGGAACGGTCCGAGCATCTCGATCGGAATCGGGAAGACGGTGGTGGAGTTGTTCTCCGAGGCGATCTCCGCCAGGGTCTGGAGATACCGCAGCGTCAGGGCCATGGGATGGACCTCGATGACCTGCGCGGCATCGGAGAGCTTCTGCGACGCCTGGAACTCTCCTTCGGCCGCGATGACCTTGGCCCGCCGCTCGCGCTCGGCCTCGGCCTGACGGGCCATGGCGCGGCGCATCTCTTCCGGCAGACCGACGTCCTTCACCTCGACCGAGATCACCTTGATTCCCCAGGGATCGGTCTGGCGGTCGATGATGTTCTGGAGCTGCAGGTTGATGTGCTCGCGCTGCGCCAGGAGCTGGTCGAGCTCCGCTCCGCCCAGCACGCTCCGGAGCGTGGTCTGCGACACCTGGGAGGTCGCGAACAGGAAGTCCTCCACCTCGACGACGGCTTTTCGCGGATCGATCACCCGGAAGTAGATCACCGCGTTCACCTTCACGCTGACGTTGTCGCGCGTGATCACGTCCTGGGGCGGAACGTCCATGACCAGGGTGCGCAGGCTCACCTTGACCATCTTGTCGATCCCGGGGATGAGCAGGATGAGCCCCGGCCCCTTGAGGCCGATCAGGCGACCGAGGCGGAAGATCACGCCGCGCTCGTATTCGCGCAGAACGCGGACGGCGCTGAAGAACAGGATGAGGAGGATGAAGATGATGATGGGAATGGGAACCGCAATCAGGTTCATGCCGTACCCCTTGTGGAAGAGAGCGGCCCTTCCGGGGCCGGCTCCACCTCGAGCATCAGACCCTCGACCGCCAGGACGCGGACGCGCGCCCCGCGATCGACCGGAGCGGTGGAACGGGCGTTCCAGTACTCCCCGTGAACAAAGACCGTCCCTTCCGGACGCAGATCGGTCACCGCCTGACCGATCTCACCTCGCATGCCCTGGGCCCCGCCCAGCTTGGGGCGTCTCTGGGCGCGGGCCGCCATGTAGACCACGAAGATGAAGAAGGCGGCGAAGGTGCCGACCGCCGGGATGAGCACCGAAAGCGAGACGCGCGCAGTCGATCCGCGCGTAAAGAGAAACAGCGATCCCAGGACCAGGCTGGTCACGCCGCCCGCGGTGAGGGCTCCGTAGCTGTGCACCTTGATCTCCAGGACGAAGAGCCCGACGCCCAGCAGGATCAGGAGGACCCCGGCGGCGTTCACCGGCAGGCTCTGGAAGGCGAAGAAGGCCAGGATCAGCGAGATTCCCCCCACGATTCCGGGCAGCACCGCGCCGGGATGATACAGCTCGAGGCCCACGCCGAGGATGCCGGCAAGGAAGAGCAGATAGGCGATGCTCGGATCGGTGATGACCGCAAGCACCTGCTCCCGCCAGTTCATCCCTACTGTGACGACGCGCGCTCCGGCCGTTCGGAGCGTGACCTCTTCTTCCCCGAGGCGCACCCGGCGGCCGTCGACGGCCCGGAGCAGCGCCGGGAGGTCCGGTGTAATCAGGTCCACCACGGTGTCCCGCAGGGCCTCTTCCGCCGACAGCGACACGGCCTGGCGCACCGCCTTCTCGGCCCAGCGCACGTTCCGCCCGTGCCGCGCCGCCAGCGAGCGGGCGTACGCGGCGGCGTCGTTCTTGATCTTGGCTTCCATGGTCGTGTCCGGAGAGGCCTGACCGCCGGTCACGGACACGGGGGTGGCGGCACCGATGTTCGTTCCGGGGGCCATCACGGCCAGGGCGGCCGCGAGCGTGATGTACATGCCGGCCGACGCCGCGCGCGCCCCTTCCGGCGCGACGTAGACGATCACGGGAATCTCCGAGGCCAGGATCGCCTTCACCATGCTTCGCATCGAGGCGTCGAGGCCGCCCGGAGTGTCCAGCTCGATCACGACGGCGCGGGCGCCGGCCCGCTCGGCGAGCGCGATGCCGTTGATGACATAGCGCGCCGTCACCGGATCGATGGCGCCGGACAGGGGCAGGCGGTAGACGACGCCCGCGGCCGCGGTCTTGGCCGTGTCCGAAACACCCGAGGCTCCCGCCGCCCCGGAAAGGACGGCCGGAAGTAGCAGAGCGAGGCACGCAATCCAGGTCCCTCGCCGGGAAGGACGAGGGCGGCGGCGCTTCCTTGCGTCCGACATCAGGCGCCTCCATACTTGCGGTGGCGGATCGTCCAGAGGAGCCGAAGCTGTTGGACCGGATCGTATCACGGGCCGCCGGCACCGGCAATCCGGCGAGACCGGACGGGGTCTGGCGGGAGCCGCCGGCACGGTGAATCGTCCGGGCCTGAGCGATCGGAAGGAGACGGTGATGACGTTGGATCTGACCGGCCAGGTGGCGCTGATCACGGGAGGCTCGCGGGGGATCGGCAGTGCGATCGCCCGGCGGCTGGCCGGAGCCGGCGCCGCCGTCGCCATCAACTACCTGCGGCACTCCGCCCAGGCCAGCGCGGTGGCAGGCGCCATCCGCGAGGCCGGAGGGCGGGCCCTCACGATCCGGGCCAACGTGGCCGATCCCGCTGACATCGAGGCCATGTTCAAGACCTTGGACGCCGAATTCGGCCGCCTGGACATCCTCATCAGCAACGCCGCATCCGGTGTCCTCCGGCCGGCTCTCGAGCTGACCCCCCGGCACTGGCAATGGACCATGGACATCAACGCCGGCACGCTTCTTC
Organism: Candidatus Eiseniibacteriota bacterium; assembly: GCA_963833505.1. Taxonomy (GTDB): domain Bacteria; phylum Eisenbacteria; class RBG-16-71-46; order CAIMUX01; family CAIMUX01; genus CAWHYG01. The sequence goes on from CAWHYG010000007.1 coordinate 1,580,358, forward strand.
CGCTGGCCCAGCACGCGACCGCGCTGATGAAGGACGGCGGCGTGATCGTGGCGGTCTCGAGCCTCGGCGCGGTCCGCGCCATCCCCAACTACACCGCGGTCGGGGCGTCGAAGGCCGCGCTGGAATCCCTGGTGCGGCACCTCGCCCTGGAGCTGGGTCCGAGGGGGATCCGGGTGAACGCGGTCTCGGCGGGCGTGGTCGACACGGATGCCCTCAAGCATTTCCCGAATCGGCGCGAGATCGTGGAGAACGCCGGCCGAAGGACGCCGGCCGGCCGACTGACGCGGGCGGACGACGTGGCGGATGCGGTCCTCTTTCTGGTCAGCCCGCTCGCCTCCATGGTTGTCGGCCACACGCTGGTGGTGGACGGAGGCTATTCGATCCTCGGGTGACGCCCGAGAGACGCGCAGTACCGGACAACGGATCAGCGGCCTGCCTCCCGACTCGCGGAGCAGAGCTCCTCGTAGAGATCGACCACCGCTCCGGCCCAGTCCTCCACCGAGAGAAACCGCAGAACATGATCCCGCCCGGCGCGGCCAAACCGCTCCCGCAACCCCGGATCGCCGGCCAGGCGGCGTAGCGATCCGGCCAGCGCCTCCACATTGGATGGAGGCACAAGCATCCCCGTGATTCCGTCGCGCACGGTCTCGGGGATTCCCCCGACCGCGGTGGCCACGATCGGCAGTCCGCGGCTCATCGCCTCCAGGAGCACGAGGCCCTGCCCTTCATACCGCGACGCCAGCACGAAGAGGTCGAATCGCCGGTAGGCCGTCCCCACGTCTTCGACAAATCCGGCGAACTCGACCCTGGACTCGATTCCCAGATCGTGACAGAGGCCCTCGGCGGCGGGTCGGGTCGGCCCGTCTCCGACCAGGACGAGCCTGGCGCGGGGGTACTCGCGCGCAATCTCGGCGAACGCGCGGAGGAGCGTCGCATGGTCCTTCTGCGGCCGGAAATTCGCGACCGAGCCGATCACCACGCCGTCATCGCCCGGGTTCCGTCCGTTCCTGCTCTCGATCGCGCCCGGGCGGCGCACGCCGTTCGGAAGCAGCAGGATCCGGCCGGGATCGCACCAACGGTGAGCGACCAGGAGATCCCGGATCTCTCCGCTGATCGCGATGTGCCGCGTGATCGAACGGTGATCGGCAAAACGCGCCGCCCGGCTCGCCGCCACCCGGACCGCGGCGAGTCCCAGGCGGCGGAACGGCCCGCCTTCTCCCGCCCGATCCGGCGCGGACGCGCCGTCTCCGGCTTGGAGGACGCGCGGCGGATTGCACCAGTGGTAGACCACCGGCTCCGGCCAGGGACGCCGGCCGAGCGCCAGCGCGAACGGCAGCGCGAAGGAGAAGTGGAGATGGGCGAGATCCACCCGGTCGGCCACGCAGATCCGGCGCAGGTCCCGGCGAAATCCGGAGGTGATCGGGCGCGTGATGGAGGGCAGCGTGACAACCAGAGCCGCGGCCGAGAGCGGGCGCGTCCAGCTCCGCTCGCGGGGGAAGGCCAGGGTCAGCCGGTGGCCGCGCCGGCGGCATTCCTCTCCCAGGCAGGACAGGTGATCGATGATGCCGCCGGGATAGGGCGCGGAGTAGTCGAGCACGTTCAGCACGTGCATGAAGTCATGCTCCGGGCTCGGCCGGGCGCCGGCGGGGTGCCAACCGGTTCGGAGTCGTCCGGCGAAGGGTGAGCCCACTCGGAGCCGTCCCGCGGCGACCGGCCGGAGCGTTCATCGCGGCCGTGCGCGTCCCTGGCCCTTGAGAACGCTCTTGGCCACGTAGCCGGCGATCCGCGGATTTTCCCGGAGCCGCCGCACCGAGTAGGCGTACCAGCGCTCTCCGAAAGGGACGTAGACGCGCAATGGGTGACCCGCTTCGACCAGGATGCTTCGCAGCTCCTCATCGACGCCCAGGAGCATCTGGAACTCGTAACGGTCTTTTCCGAGATTGAGTTCGTTGATCAGGCGAAGGCCCTCCCACACCAGCTGCTCGTCGTGGGTCGCGATCCCGACGTAGCACCCCTTGGCCAGCAACCGCTCGAGGATCAGGGCGTAGTTGCGGTTGACCAGCTCACGGTCCCGATAGGCCAGGCGCCGCGGCTCGACGTAGATGCCCTTGCAGAGACGCACATTGGCGCCGATCGAGACCAGCTCCTCGGCGTCCGCCAGCGTCCGGCGAAGCATCGCCTGGAGCACGACTCCGACGTTCTCGAACTCCTCCCGGAGCCGGCGGTAGATCCGGAGCGTCGCCGTCGTGCAGGATGAATCCTCCATGTCCAGACGGACGAAATTGCCCAATTCCCGGGCCTGGCTCACGATGGCGCGGATATTGCGATAACAGGCTTCCGGATCGATCAGGAGCCCGATCTGGGTGAGCTTGACCGAAACGTTCGAGTCGATTCCCGTGCGGTGGAGTTCGCGCAGGACGTCGAGATAGGCGTTACGCGGCACCTCCGCCTCGTTGAGGCTCGTGACGTTCTCTCCGAGAACGTCCAACGTCGCGCGCATCCCCTGCCTCTCCAGCGAACGGACTGTCTCCAGGGCTTCGGCGAGATTGGTTCCGGCAATGTAGCGGCGGCTGAAGCGCCCGATCACCGGTTTCGGAATCAGCGGCAGTAGGCTGACGACGGCGCGATCGAAGAGGCTCATGCAGGTTGGGCACTCCCTTCCGGACCGGTTCGGCAGAGCATTCTGGGCCGCATGATCCATGAACCCCCTGCTGCGGCGACGGATCCGCTCGCCATGACTTTCGGGCCAGTCGGTAAGGCATCCTATATTTCGCCCCCTTCGGAGTAAAGAAGACGGCTCGACCGGGCGGGCCGCGCGCTCCGGACCCTTCGGGCCGCGTGGTAGGCTCCCGCTGGCATGGGATGGCCCGGGACCGCTCAGATCGGGCGCCCGAGCGCCTCCGCACGCGCTCCCGCCCGGCATATCCGGGAACGGCGCGTCCTGTGCGGGGTTTCAGTCCCATAGAAGGTGTGCCAGGCCAAGATCGCCGTCCTCGCCGTTCGAGGGCGGCCGGAGGAGGGTACGATGAGGAAGCTCCCGTCAGGCAGAGATCGACTCGGGATCTGGGCGTTCGCCATCGGAGCGGCCGCCATCCTCGGAGCGTTAAGCCCGTCGGCCGCCAAGGCGCAGGGCGGCGGCGCGGCGGGGACGGCCGGCGCCGTGGGCGGCAGCCGGGTGGTCCGACTGGTCTCGGTCGGCAGCGTGCTGACAGCCGACGGAACGATCTGGATGTACCGGCCCGACCGCAAGCAGTGGATGACGATCGACGAATCCTTCAAGGCTCAAGGCAAGCAGACTCACGTCCTTCCCCTTCCGGTGGCGGTGAGCGCGATCCAGGACATGGCGACGTTCGGCTGCCTGCTGACGAATTCGGGGGACTGCTGGCTCTACAACATCGAATCGGACAAATGGGAGAAGCTCCCGGCCCCGCGCGGCTAGGCTCATCAACGTCGGTCACGTTGACGGGCGCCGCCTGGGAGGCCTACAATGAACCCAAGACCCTCCGGAGACCCTGGAGTCAAGACCAAGGAGTCGACCATGCGACGAATCCTGCACTGGGTCATCGTGCTGGGCGCAGTCGCGCTGCTCGCTTCGCTTCCCGTGGATCGCGCGCTCGCCATGACGTTGGATGACGTGATCACCCTGCTCGACAACGGCGTCGGTCAGGACGTGATCCTCGATCAGAATGGCGGCCGAGCATGCGACCTTCGCGCTCACCACCGCCGACATCGTGAACCTCAAACAGGCCGGGGCCTCGGACGAGCTGATCCGCGCCATGATCAAGGGCAGCCCGGCCGCCGGCCCGGATCAGGACTGGACTCAGCAGTATTATCAAGGGACCGGCCCCGCAGTCAGCGCCGAGATCTACTACGATCCGTTCGGCTACTACTGGTGCGGCTGGCCGTACTACTACGCCTATTTCGATCCCTTCGACTGGACGGCCCCCGGCTTCTATTACGCCGGCTGGTGGAACACGGGGTGGTTCGAGAACGGGCCGTGGGGGCGGTTCTACTGGGATCGCTACGGAACGCGCTCCTGGCCCTGGCTGCCTCGTGGCTATCGGTCCGCGCCTCACGATTGGCTGGCCCGCGGGGGCGCCTGGGGACGAGGCGCCGGAGCGTTCCGCCAGGTCAGCGCCCCGGGGTACGGACGGGCCTCCTATCCCTATAGCGTGTGGAGCTCCTCCCGGGCCCACCCAGGGTTCCGGGGCGTCGTCAACGTCGGTCGGCCAATCGGCAACAGCGGCGCCTACGGGCGCGGCGGCGGCTACCAGACTCCGTCCGGCCCACCTGCCGCGCGGGGAACCGGTCGCTCCGGAGGGGGCGGCTGGAGTTCCGGCGGCGGTCGCGGTGGCCATGAAGGTTCGGGGGGTCGTGGCCACGGCGGTTGGGGCCGCTAGAATCGGTTGCTCCGGTCCCGCCGGTCATTCGCCGTCGGCCTCAGGAGTCAGACCCGGGGATCTGCTTCCTGGGGCCGATCGTCTTCTGGACCGGTTCGCCGGCATCGGGCCAACTGCATCATTTTCGAGCTGGTTGCAGGCCTGGATATTCCCGGTTTCTGTCGCGAACACGGGCCTCAAGTGTCCCGGGTTTCGACTCCTGATCGACACTGCGACCAAGTATCTTCATACGGGAATCTCCAACCCTCTTTCCGCCATCGTCTTTGGAGAATTTTTTGCGCACCTTCTATTGACAGCCCGGAAGAACCGCGTTATTATCTTTAGTAAGGCCAGCGATTAGTCGATAGGTGGATTCGTCGGGCGTGGGTTGTCGGGGGATCGACCAGGAGAATCGGCTAAGGGGCTAGGTAGTTTTTGTCAGGGCCGTCCGGCACAAGGGTTTGGGTTCGACGCTCTGCCAATTCGGAAGTTTTCGGTGGGCCCATAAGGGTTCACCGGCAAGGAATTAGAGGATTTCCAGGAAAGGTGGTGATGCGGAAGCGGAAATAGAGTTTGGGGATGGGATGGGCGTACGGGTATTATCAAGCAACAAGTGGGTTGGGGATCAAAATTCGGTTTCCCGCCCCAAGCAACTGGCACTCGAACCTAGGGAGATTTCATTCCCATGAAGAAACTGTCAATGCTGTTCGCCCTTTTGGGCGTTGTCGCAATCGTGAGCGGCGCTCTGGCCGTCTCTCCGGCTAACCAGACTGGCAAGGGCAAGGGCATCATCGCTCCCCATTCTGGCGACACCAATCCGTGCTCAGGCTCCACCCTTCTGCTGAATGCGGACGGAAGCTATGAGAATGGCTTCACCTGGTGGTACGGCGGTCAGGTGGCTCCGTACTACGGCGCCTTCGCGGAAGGCTACAGCGCGACTGGTACCTGCTGCGGCCAGCAGTGGGCCATCACGACCGAGTCTGGCATGTATCAGGGCCAGAAGGCCGACGCCTACATTCTGGAATTCTGACGGCACGAACCCGACCAGCGTCATCAACGTCGACTACGGCATGGCCGTTTCGACGCCGGCGATCTGGCCGAGCTTCACGCTGGCTGACATCAACACGACGGACGAGACGGTCGCCGGTAACTTCTTCGTGGGTTACTGGGGTGAGTGGCCGGGCGCCATCGCCGGCTGGTTCATCGGTGCTGACCTCGACGGCTTCGGCGGCATGCCCCGGACGAACATCGCCCCCGGCATCGGCTACCCGACTGGTTGGAACGACGTTTCCATCATTTGGGGTCCGACCCAGGCTATCGGTCTCGGCGCTTACGTCCTCACAGGTCCGGTTCCGGTCGCGAACAAGACCTGGGGCCAGATCAAGAATCTCTACTAATCCAACGTAGGGATGCCTGACGCTCCGGCAACGGAGCGACCCCGCCCCGGTCCCTGAACAAGGGACCGGGGCTTCTTCTTGTCCGCTTCCGGAGCTTGACCTGGATCGTTCGGCCGCGTTATCTTCCAGGTGATCGCCGTACTCAAGGGGGGTCGGCGGGCGATGCGGAATCGGGGAACACCCGATCGTCACCCGCCGGGAGGCTGGCGCTCGAATCCCGTTCGGATCCCGCTGGTCCACTCCCTTCTGGTAACGCAGCTCGCAGGCATGGAAGAGGCCGCGAGCACGGCAAGAGCGTTCGATCAGGGAGGGTTGGAATGGCGCGGATTTCGGTGATGATCCCCACCTCGAATTCCCGGGATGATCTTCTTGCCACGGTGGATTCGGTCCTCAAGCAGACCTTTCAGGATTTCGAGCTCATCGTCGCCGATGATGGTTCCACCGACGACACCGGCATCGAGCTGCTGCGGAAACTCGGTCCCGATCCTTCCCGCTCGGAAAGCGTCTGGTGGAACACGCTTCGACCCGAGTCCGGAACGCGCTCCATCCAGATGATGCGAGGCGGAACGCTGATCCACTATCTGCAGACGGTCACGCCGCGCGGAATGGCCGCCACTCGCAATCGGGCCGTCGCCGCGAGCTGTGGCGAGCTGCTCGCCTTCGCGCGACCGGGCGACACCTGGTTCACCTGGAAGCTCCGGACGATGCTGGACAGCCTGACGAGTCGACCGGAGTTGGACGCCTGCCTGGAGGCGGCACCGGGACGCAGCAAGGCGCGCCGGGCGCCGGCCAAGGGAGGCGCGCTTTGTCCGGTCGATTTCCGGGAGATCCTGGAGTGCCCGAATCTGACGGTCAGCGGCGCCGTCCTGCGGCGGACCTGCCTGGACTCGGACGCCCCCTTCGATGAGAACCTCCCGGTTTGCGAGGAATACGACTTCTGGCTTCGAGTCGGCAGCCGGCACGCGATCAGCCGGTGCGCCGAGGCCACGGAGAGCTCCGCCGCGCGGGCCCGTTGCGCCGACTGGGGTCTGGAACGCTACCGCGTCTACGCGATGGAGAAGGCCTATCAGGGAGGACAGCTCGACGCCGCCTTGCGCTATGAGGTGGCAAAGAGCCTGGTGCGCCAGTGCGAGCTCCTCGTCGCCGGCTATCGCGGCCGAGACAATCAGGAGCGTGCCAACTTCTACGATCGCAAACGGAAGCGGTTCGCCCAGGAGATCGCCAAGCTGGACCTGAGCGATCCGAATCGGACCTACAGCCAGGTCACCGTCTGATCTCGACCGCCAAACCCTCTTGCCGCCGGAGCCCGGGTCGGCCCGCGGATTGCCCTGCGAATCCCGGCGGACGATCCGTCGGCTCCGGGTACACTTCGCCCTGATGGACGCAATCGACCCTCTTTTTCGGGATCTCCGCGTGATCGGTCTGTCCAGGGCCGAGCAGCGGTTGGGCGAGCCGATCCGCCGGCGCGCGCCGGAAACGATCCGGGTGGACGGAAGCGACCCGCACGCCTTCGGTCGCGGACGACGGGCCGAGGTGGTGATGGTCCTGCCGAGGCCGGGCGGCGTCCTCATGCACTCGAAGGCCTTCTATCCGCACGGAGTGCTTCGCCTGCTCACGGGCGGCGTCCATGACGGCGAGGACGTCCAGCGGGCGGCCGCGCGGGAAGCCCGGGAAGAAACCGGCCTCTCTCTCAAGCCGGTCCGGTTCCTGTTCCATTTCATCCATGTGCTCGAAGAGGGATCCGAAAGCCGCGTCTTTCACACCCTCGGGTTTCTCTATCCGCCGAGCGCGCTCCCGGCGGTTCCGACCGATCCGGACGAGAACATCACCGAGCTCACGGACGTCTCCTGGTCCGGAATCGAGGGGGTCATCGCCAGGCTGGAGTCGCTGGCCGGCCATTGGCGCGCCTGGGGGCGATTTCGAGCCGGACCGCATCGGCTGCTGCTGGAAGTGCGAAGAGATCATCCCGACTGGTTCCAAGACCAGCCGCAGTCCTGAAGCACGCGGCGGCTTCCGGCGTCGCCGTCCTGAGGCGCGCCCGCGGCTTCCGACGTCGCCATCCTGACCCGCGCTGGCGGCTTCCGGACGTCGCCGTCCTGACGCACGCCGGCGACTTCCGGCGCCGCGGTCATGAGGAGAGGGGCGGCTTGCGGACGGCCCGAACGGTATGGGACGCCGGCCACCGGGCCGCGGTCGCGTTGGCGCGCCGAGGGCGCGCCACGCGAGCGGCGACCCGTTTCCGGTTGCAGAACGATCAGGCGGTTCCCTTGTTGATGACTTCCTTGGAGATGATCAGGCGCTGGATCTGGCTCGTGCCTTCATAGATCTGGAAGACCTTGGCGTCGCGCATGAGCTTCTCCACCGGATACTCGCGGCTGTAGCCGTACCCGCCGAAGATCTGGACGGCGTCGGTCGTGACGCGCATGCAGGTGTCGGCCGCCATGAGCTTGGCATAGGCCGCTTCCAGGAGGCTTCCTTCGCCCCGATCGATCTTCCAGGCGGCGTTCCAGACCAGGAGGCGCGACGCCAGGATGTCGCGGGCCATTTCTGCGATCATGAACGCGACCGCCTGCTGCTGGCTGATCGACTTTCCGAACGCCTGCCTCTCCTTGGAGTACCGGATCGCGTGCTCCAGCGCCGCCCGGGCCACGCCCACCGCGGCCGCCGCGACCACCGGCCGCGTGTGCTCGAACGCCTTCATGGCGAGGAACCAGCCGCGTCCTTCCGATCCGATCCGGTTGGCCGCCGGCACGACGACCTCATTGAACGTGATGCCGCGGGTGTCGCTGGCCCGCTGGCCCATAGTCGGCTCCTTCTTCCCCACTTCGACGCCCGGCGTCTCCCGAGGGACGATGAAAGCGCTCATACCCCGCGCGCCCCGGCCCGGATCGGTCAAGGCGAGCACGAAGTACCAGTCGGCCACCCCGGCGCTCGTGATCCACATCTTGCTGCCGTTGATGACGTAGTCGGTCCCCACCTTGCGCGCCGTGGTCCGGATGCCCTGGACGTCGCTGCCGGCGCCGGGCTCGGTCACGCAGTAGGCCGCCAGCCGGAACTCCTCGATCATCGGCGTCAGCCATTGCCGCTTCTGTTCGTCGGAGCCGCCGACGATGACGGGCGCTTCGGCAAGCTGATTCGCCTCCATGGCCGTGCCGATCCCCGAGCAGGCGGCCGCGATCTCCTCGCCGATCAGGCAGCCGTCGATCACGCCCAGACCGAGACCGCCGTACTCCTCTGGAACGTGGGTGTTCATGAGGCCGATCTCCCACCCCTTCTTCACGACCTCCCGCGGGAATTCCCCGGTTTCGTCGTGGTGGGCGGCCCGCGGCGCGATCTCCCGCTGCGCGAATTCGCGCGCCAGCTTCTGCAGCTCCTTCTGCTCATCGGTGAGCGAGAAGTCGATCATCTCCTCCTCCTCCCGGCCGGGGCTCCGGCCATGCTCCACACCTGGCCGGCATTATAGGTACGGTCCGGTTCGCGGACAAGGCGGTCCACCGGCGGGCACGCCATCGGCCTCGATGCACCGGCGGCAACGGTGTCCGTGCCCGCCGCCCCGACTCGGCACCGGCCTCGATTCGCCAACGACGTTCTCCGTGCGCCGCGTCGGACTCGCGCCGACCGAACCGAACACGCGAGGAAAACGAGAGCCGGACCGCGGCGCGAAGTCCTGGAGCTGCTATCCTGTCGGTGACCGTTTCGAACGGAGCCGTGGTACACGCTGGAGCGACGCCGAGCCCGCATTATTCATGATCGCCTGTCGCGAGGCACCGCAGCAGGGGGTTCATGAATGACGCGGGCTGGCTCCAGGGTCAGCCGGCATGCTGGGAGAACCCATGAGACCTGAAACCGATTTTGCCGCGCCATGAGCCCCGAGACCCGTCTCGCGCTCGTCACCGGAGCCGGTGTTCGCCTGGGACGCGCCCTGGCCGAGGGGCTGGCCGGCCGGGGCTATCGCCTGGCCCTCCACTACCATCATCACCGTGACGAGGCGGAAGAGTTGGCCGAGAAGATCCGAGCCCGCGGTCCCGCGACGTCCCCGCCGATGGCGGCCTGTTTCCGGGCCGATCTTGAAGACCCGTCCTCCGCGCCGGTCCTCGTCGCGAATGTGGAAGCGTCGCTGGGACCGTGCGACGTCCTCGTGCTCTCGGCCGCCGTCTATCCGGAAGAGCCGCTGGCCTCGATCACAGCCGCGTCCTTCGAGCGCACCCTGCGCATCAACCTGACCTCGCCTTTTCTGCTCGCCGTCGAGGCCGGGCTCCGGATGAAGGCCCGCGGCGCCGGCCGCATCCTGATGCTTCTCGACTGGTCGATCGATCGGCCCTATCCGGACCGCATCCCGTACACGATCGCGAAAGCGGGCTTGCGGGCGGCGGTGTTCGGCCTGGCGCGCGCGCTTGCGCCCGAAGTGACCGTGAACGGCATCGCCCCGGGAGCCGTGCTGCTGCCCGAGGGGTCATCGGAACGACTGGCGGATCGGATCCGGACCGCCACGCCGCTCGAGCGGATCGGGGAACCGCGCGACGTGCTCGAGGCGGCGCTGTTCCTGATCGAATCGGAGTTCACGACCGGAACCGTCCTGACCGTGGACGGAGGCCGCAGCGTGGTCTGACCGGTTCCGACCGGGCGCCCCCGCCGAAACGAAGACCGTCTGCCTTCGCTGAGACCCCAGCCTGCATCAATCGTGATCGCCGGGGTGACAGTCGGCAAAGTCTCGGCCGACGGACCGGGGCCGGATGCGCGATCTCCGTTTCCTCAGGGCATCTCGCCGGAGGGCAGCTCTCCGCCCATCCGCGCCAATTGCTCCAGAAACTGCGATCGGCTCACGAGCCTGAGGCCGGGAAGACCGATCGGGCCTCCCACCAGCACGTAGAGCGTGCCCGCCCCATCCGGCGCGGAGGGCGACGCCTCCCCCGCCCCGCCGGAGCCGGAGCCCCGATGCGGATGCACGAGAACCGCCGCGTCCCAGGTCCGCCCGGAAAAGACGCGGCCGGCGCCTTCCAGCCGGAACCGGGGAGCGTCGAGTTGAAGTCGACTCCAGGAGAACTCGCCGGGAGTCAGACAGAAGTCCATCCGACACCGGTCAAAGGCCAGGGTCGAGAACGATCCCAGGCCCTCGCGTTCAGCCAGCAGATCCTGGAACGGGAGGCCGCGAGCGCTCCCTTCGCCGGTCCGGAGTGCTCCCTCGAGGCGAACTCGATCCGGCTCTTCCGGCATCCATCCGAATCGCAAGGATCCGCTCAGCCGGCCCACCAGGTCGCAGCCCGGAAGGATCCCCTTCTGTTGCAGAGACCGGCCCAGCGCCGAGAGGTCCACATCCGTCAGGCTCACTTGCAGCTCCGGGCTCTTTTCCGTCCGGTCGAGGGCGGAGCCGGGCACGAGAAGCTGCCGGCCCGCGGCCACCGTGCCGCCCGCGATCCGCGCCACCAGCGTGTCGAGCCTTTGTTCCTGCGGTCCCCGAAAGACCTCCGACCGCAAGGTGTCGAACGGGATCCCTCCGATGGTTCCATGACCGATCTCGATCGTCCCGCGGCCGGGCAAGCCCATCCAGAACGGAATCGGGGCGCCATGGAAGGATCGCGCCGAGGCCAGGCCGAAGTCCTCGAGCCGGCAGGAGCGCGACCGGAAGCTCCATCGGGCTTGAGAGGCGGCCAGATCCAGGTAGCGCGCCGCCGGCTGCGGCAGGCCCCGGGCTTCGAGGCGGAACGGGCTCGAACCCCAGCGCCCGAAGAGGACGAGATGCACCGTCCCCTGCTCCGTCCAGGCTTCCACCCGCGCGCTCCGGAGCGTGTCGGCGAACCAGGGCCCGGCCAGCGTTCCCACGGTTCCTTCGACGCGGCTGCCCGGAAGCAGCGTCCAGGCGCCCTCGCCCGCTTCGAACGCGCCCTCGAAGCCGATGCGGCCGCTCACGGATCCGGCCGCGGTCCACTCCGGTCCCGCCAGCGCGAGCCAGGCGGGGTCCAGCCGGCCGGTCACCTCGCCGCGGACGCGCTTGCCATGCAAGGTGCGACTCCAGTCGAAGCGAAGCGTCGCGGTGTCGGTGGCCGCGTTCGGATTCTGCAAGGTGAGGGAAGGCAGCTCGACCCGTCCCGGCACGACCCGGAGGCGTCCGCGGACGATCAGCGCTCGCTCTCCGCCGGGCATCTTCTCTGAGAGGCGCCCGCGCACCAGCTCGATCCGCGTCTCCTTCATGCCTCCGGGAAACGAGCCGGTGCCGAAGGATTGCATGCGCCAGGACCCGGACAGATCCAGGCGTTCGAAGACTCCGGACCGTCCGGCCAGAAGCGCTCCGGCCAGACGTCCCCGCGGATCATCGAGGAAGACACGCCAGGACTCGGCGCCTTCCCGGGCCGATCGGACCTCCACGCGGAATCCGGCCCCCGGACGCCCGATGGCGGCATCCCACGAGGGGCGCTCACCCGCCGGGCCGGCCGTGCGCACGATCCGGACCGGAAATGAGAGAGCCGGACTTCCTTCCGAGCGGACCCGCATTTCCCCCTGCACGGCGAGCCGCGGCCCGCTCAGCGTGAGGCGGGCCTGCTCGAGCACGAGGTCCGTTCGCGGCAGCACCTCGGGCGCGGTGAGCAGGATCCGCAGGCCGCGGACGACCACGAGAGGCGCGGGGGAATCGAGCGGAATGGCCGGGGGAGACGCGCCGGCGCCGGTCAGGCTGTCGCCCGCGATGGCAAGAAGAGAGCTCCAGGGAATGGGGCGGTGCGACGCGTCGATCGGATCGACGTAGTAGGCGGAGAGCTGCGGAAGCAGATCCGAGCTGATCGAGAGGCTGCCCCCGCCGGCTTCGATCCGGTCAAAACGGCCGGTTCGGAGGTAGCTCGGCCCCGGCACGAGGCGAATGGCGTTCAGTCGAATCGAACCGGAAGCCGCTCCCGGGCCCGGCTTTCCCGACAGGAGGTCGGCGCTGACGTGATCGAGCACGAGGGCGGGCCGCGGCCAGAGCACGAAGCGGGTCCGCTGCCAGCTCGTGGTCGCAACTCGCCCGGGAAGCCCGGCGCTGCGGAGAAAGGCCTCCAGGCTGAAATGCCCGGCGTCCCGCGTCAGCCTTTGATCCAGCGCGCGCAGGCCGGCAACCGCGAGGAGCGCGAGCGCCGGCACTGCCAGCCACCACCCGAGCCGTTTCGGTCTCGGCGCGCTCATCTTTCGGATCCAGACCTTTCGCGGGGCTGCTTCCCCGCCGGCTTCAATCGGAACGGCCGTCGTCTCCGGATTGCAGCTTCTGCAGCCAGCCGGGTTCCTGCCACAGACCTACGATCGTCACCTGGGTGCCGGGACGCACGTGGCGGAGAAGCTGGTCTAGATCCCCGTTGCTCAGGCTGACGCAACCGGAGGTCCAGTCGGCTCCCCTTCCGCCCTCTCCGTGGATCTCGATCAACCCTCCGATGCGCGCGCTTCCCGGAATCTGCCCCTTGCGCTTGGCCCGGACGAAACGGGCGCGATCCTCTTCATTGGGATAGTTCAGGAGAGCGGCGCGATAGAACCGGCTGCCCTTCACCTCCGCGACCGTGTACTTGCCTTCGGGAGTTGCTTGATCCCCTTCCCGCAGCTTCTGGCTCATCCACATCCCGCCCAGATCGACCGGGTAGGAGTCAATCACACGCCCGCGGCGAAGAACGTAGCACTCGTGGTTCAGCTTGTCGATCAGGAGGGCGGGGCTGTCGGCCCTCTCGGACCACGCCACCGTCTCCTGGATCCACGCATTCCATTGCGCGCGGCGCGTGAGGAAGACGGTCAGACAGGCCTGGAGCTGGTTGGAAGCTTCGGAGATCTCCTGTTCGGCGTCCTTCAGCATCTCGCGCGCTTCGTCGGTCTTCAGCTCGGACAATCTCTCGTCCGCCACTTTGAGCCGCGCCTCCGCCGAGGTGAGCTTCGCGAGGGCGCCATCCGAGAGGCTCATGCGCTGGAGAAGCGAGCGCGTGACGTCCAGCGAATGCCGGAGCGACGCCACTTTCTGGGCGCTCTCCGTCATCCAGTTCTCGCGCGCCCGCCGGTTGGCGGCCACGCCTTCGTCGCAGAGCTCCTCGCCCCGGCTGATCTGATAGCGCACCAGGTCGTAGTTCCGGAAGAGGACGATCCGATGAAACTGATGATCGAGGGCGGCCTGCGCCTGATCCAGGTTGTCCTGGGCGGCCTGGAAGAGCGGAAGCGCCTCCTCTTCGCGTGACATCAAACGCGCCTTGTTCAGGGTCATACGGGCCGTCTCAAGTCCGGCCAGCGGAGGCCGGTCACGCTCGACCCAAAGCCAGATCAGGATTCCAATCAACAGAACCGGAATGACAACAAAGAGGGCCCGCCACCAACGGGCCCCACGGCTGCGATTCATCAGTGCTGACCCCTTCCCTGAGGACCTGGTCCCATCCATCCATTCTGATCTGGCCTGTTACGTTACAGCGGGTTACCGCCGCCGGTCAATGCAGGACCGGCTCTCAAAAAATTCCGCATCAACAGGGAACCATGGATGCCCGGGCGTGTTCTTACACTCGATGATGACGCGCTTGGGTACTGCAGTCTTGCTGAACGCGATGCTTCTTTCATGGATGCTACCCTGTGTCCAGCTCGGAAGGAGTGCGCGTCAGGGGACGGCGGTCCCAGACCTTGCGGCGGCAGTCCGGGAGTAGCGTTCCTCGAGAGCACCCCCCACCACTCGGGATCGTCCGGCCCGTCGCCGCGGACTTGAAAGGCCTCCGGGATCGTGGAATCCCGGAGGCCTTTGCTTTTCCTGCCCGAAGTCGTCTCTACGGATTGTCGCTCAGCGCTCCCAGCGTGAGTCACACAGTCTCTCCGCCCACCAGGCACATCTCCGAATTCGCGGAGAAGAGGTGGACAAGCCCGGACTCGGTATAATGGTATGGTCCCATTTCAGCCGGCGTCGGCGATTCGGCGGCTGGAACGGGTCAGGGTTGGCGAGAAACGGGAGACGGATCCCGAAGGGGCGGCCGGATGGTCATCAGTCATCGGCCGACAAGGCGCAAGAAAGTGTCTCCAACGGGATTCGAACCCGTGTTGCCGCCTTGAAAGGGCGGGGTCCTAGGCCGACTAGACGATGGAGACGATCCCGGGCCCTGGGGCAATGCCGGACCCGCGAATGGCCCACCTTACGGGCTCAGAGCGATTTCGTCAAGCGTCCGGGGCGGGCTCAGGCGGCGTGACGCCAGGTCCCGCATCGTCGCTTTCCATCCGATAGAAGTCGGCCGTGCGCCGCCGGTGGTCCTCGATCATCCGGGGCTCGCGTCCCTGCTTCGAGGGCCGATAGAGCGACGCCCGGCCGATCGCGTCCGGAAGATAGGACTCGGGCACCCACCGGCCCGGCTCTTCATGCGGATACCGGTATCCTTCGCCGTATCCCAGGTCCTTCATCAGGCGGGTCGGCGCGTTCCGGATCCGGAGAGGAACCGGGAGAGCGCCGCGCTCGCGCACCAGGTCGGCGGCGCGGTGGTACGAGGCATAGAGCGAATTGCTCTTGGGCGCCAGAGCCAGATAGACCACGAGCTGCGAGAGAGCCAGGTAGCACTCGGGAAGCCCCACGAAGTCCACCGCCTGAAGGGCCGCGGCCGCCTGGACCAGCGCTCCGGGTTCGGCCAGACCGACGTCCTCGGAGGCAAACACGATCAGGCGCCGGACGATGAATTTGGGATCCTCCCCAGCCTCGAGCATCCGGGCCAGCCAGTAGAGGCCCGCGTGTGGATCGCTTCCGCGAAGACTCTTGTGGAGCGCGGAGATCCAATCGTAGTGATCCTCGTCCCCCAGGCGGATGGCGAGACCCTGCTGGATCAGCTCCGCGAGAAAGGCCGCGCCGATCGTCGGTTGCGACCGATCGCAGTTCCGGGCCGCCACCTCCAGGAGATTGAGCAGCCGGCGCGCGTCGCCGTCGGCGAAATGAAGGGCCGCGTCCCACGCTTCCGGTTCGACTTCCAGATTCACGGCGATTTCCGCTCGGAGCCTGGCCAACGCGGCTTCGCCGATCTCCCGGAGCGCCGGAGGATCCAGCGGCTTCAGCACGTAGACCCGGCACCGGGATAGAAGAGCGCTGTTGACCTCGAAGGACGGGTTCTCAGTGGTCGCGCCGATCAAGGTGATCAGGCCCGACTCGACGTGAGGCAGAAAGGCGTCCTGCTGGGCGCGATTGAAGCGGTGGATCTCGTCGACGAAGAGGATCGTCCGCGCCCCGTCCCACTCCAGGCGCCGGCGCGCCCGTTCCACGACGGCTCGAACCTCCTTGACGCCGGAGAGGACCGCGGAGAACTGCTCGAAGGCGGTTTGAGGGAGCGACCCGAAAATGCGGGCGAGCGTCGTTTTGCCGCTTCCGGGCGGGCCCCACAGGATCATGGAGGGAACTTCGCCGCGGTCCAGGAATCGACGCAGCGGCCCGTTCGGCCCGACGAGGTGCTGCTGCCCTCTTACCTCATCGATGCGCTCCGGACGAAGACGATCCGCGAGCGGTCGGGCGCCGCTGATGTTCTCGCTCTTCTCTGAGGAAGGCCGCGGGCCGGGGCCGGGACCGGGGCGGAACAGCTCCCCTTCAGGCGCACCTTTCGCGCGATGCAAGGTCGGCGAGGACGCATCGTCCTCTTCAGGATGACTCCCCAGAGTATCCAAAGGGGTGGGCCTCCATCCAGCGCCAGGCCGTCTCCACGATCGTCTCGAGCTTCCCGCGACTCGGCGTCCAACCCAGCTCCCGCCGGGCCTTGTCGCTGGACGCCACCAGGCGGGGCGGATCCCCCGGGCGCCGCTCCGCCGGGATCCAGCGCACCGGGCTTCCCGTGACCACCTCCACCGTCTGGATCACTTCACGCACGCTGAATCCGAGCCCGTTCCCGAGATTATAGAAGCCGCCGCGGCCTTCCTCGAGCCGATCGAGCGCGAGCAGGTGCGCGTCGGCCAGATCCTCCACATGGATGTAGTCGCGGATGCACGTGCCGTCCGGCGTGGCGTAGTCGAGCCCGAAGACCGAAAGAACCTCGCCGTCCCCACGGGCCGCGCGGAGGGCCAGGGGGATGAGGTGCGTCTCCACGGCGTGGTCTTCACCGCGAACAGCGGTCGCGCCGGCGGCATTGAAATAGCGAAGAGAGGTCCAGCGTACGGCGTCGACGCGGCCGAACCACTCGAGCATCCTCTCGCCGATCAGCTTGGACTCGCCGTAGGGGTTGGTCGGAACGGCCGGCGTCTCTTCCGGAATCGGGCTGATCCCGGGATCTCCGTAGACGGCGGCCGAGGAGCTGAGGATGAAGCTCCGGACTCCATGTCGGACCATGACGGACAGGAGGACGGCGAGAGCGCCCACGTTGTTCCGGAAGTACGATCCGGGGTCGCGCATGGAATCGCCGACCAGACTGTGGGCGGCGAAGTGAAGCACGGCGTCGATGGGGTGGGTCGTGAAAACTCTCTCAAGAAAACCGGCGTCGCCGGCGTCACCGACCAGGAGCGGCACGCCCGGAGGCACCGACTCCCGGTGCCCGCGAGAAAGATCGTCCAGGACCACGACGGCTCGGCCCCGCGCGGCGAGGATCTCCGTCATGACGCTGCCGATATAGCCTGCTCCCCCCGTGACCAGGATCATGATGGCCCCTCCACACCGCTCCGGACCCCCCAACAACAAACGGCCCCCCGGCGACGGAACGCCGGAGGACCCCAGGATAGGCGGGGCAGGATTCGGCGAGAAGCGGAGAAATCCCTCTTGACACCAAGGGCGTGTCCGGACTAACGTCGAGGATGGTAGCGAAGCGAGTTCCCTGCCCTTTCGAGTTCCGGCAGCGCTATAAAACCTAATTGATTAGCGGGCTATCTTTCTGAAGGGGTTTTGAGAGCTGTCGACACGTTGGCGGCGGGGAACTTTTTTGCCCGCTCCGCTCCGTGATGCTCGCTTTCTCCGCTTGATCCTCAACCGATCCTTGCCGTCGCCTCTACCCGAACAACTCACCAAGTCGGGGAGAGAGGGGGCTGTTGGGTCCGTTCCCCGCGACAACCCCCCGATCCCTCGGTCGTGAAAGTCAGACCTTCTTTGCGGCTTTCTTGGCGGTCTTCTTTCCCGCCTTCTTCGTGGCCTTCTTGGCCGCCTTCTTCGTGGCCTTCTTGCCAGCCTTCTTCGCCATCGGCATCGACTCTCACCCCCTTCCGTGCCGGATTCAGTTGGTCCCGGGTCCGATCGCGCCAGGTCCGGATCCGCTTCCCCCCAAGAGACCCCGGATCAGTCCCAGCATTGTTTCGAGATCGAACGGTTTGCGGAGGTAGTGATCGACAGAAAGCTGACGGCACCGGCGCTCCGACTCCGGATTGTCGAACGCCGTCATGACGATCACCTGTCCTTGGTAACCCAGGTCCCGTTGTGCCTGGAGCAGGTCCAGGCCTGAGCGGTCCGGGAGTTTCACGTCCAGGACCATCAGGTCCACGTTCCCTCTGCTTCCCGCCAGAAGGGCTGTTCCGTCCCCCGCACTCCCTGCGGAGAGGACCTGATAGCCCGCATCCCGGAGGGCATTCGAGAGCGTCCTCAAGAGCAACGTCTCGTCATCCACAATGAGGACCGTCTGGGGCACTACAACAACCTCCACGAGACTCATGAGATCCAACCGTCGTGCCATCGACGGGATCAGGAACGTGGATAACTTCACAACGCCTTTTATCACAATTCATTACAATGATTATTTTTCCTTTGCCGGGACCTGGGGGCGTTTCGAGAGCCGGTCCGGCGGCCTCATGAATTGCCAACATTTCTGACAGGCTCGCCGCCGCCGGAGCGCGACATCTCCTAACCATATGAAAATCAATGAATTCACACCGGGCCGGCGAACTGTCAACGAACTGGATATGTACAGAAACTAGGCAGACTTGGAGAGGAAGGATGGAAGGTGAAGCCGCTTGAGCCGATCCAGCAGCCCTTGCCGCGACAGGCCCAGGATGCGCGCCGCCTGGCTCTTGTTCCCGCCGCACTCGCCCAACACGCGAATGATGTGCTCCTCCTCCACCTCCCGCAGCGGGCGGAGATCCCGCGAGGATGGTGAAGGCGGGCCCGCGCCGTCATCGCCAAGGAGAAGCGGCGCTTCGACCGGCGGGGCTTCCGTGCCCAACAGCATCTCGCGGGGCAGATGCCGCACGGAGAGAACCTCGTCGTCCTCGATCAGCACGATCCGCTCGATGAGGTTCCGCAGCTCCCGGACGTTGCCCGGCCAGGGATAGGACCGGAAGATCGCGCGCACCTGCTCGTCGATCGCGGCGAAACTCTTGCGCAGCTCGGCAGAGAACCTCCGAAGAAAGAACTCGGCCAGCAGATTGACGTCGTCCCCGCGTTCGCGGAGCGGGGGCAGGTGGATGGAAACGACCTGCAGCCGGTAGAAAAGATCCTTGCGGAAGCGTTCCTCTTCGATCCGCCGCGGCAGGTCGACGTTGGTGGCCGCCACCACGCGGATGTCGACCGAGATGTCGACATTGCCTCCGACCCGGCGGAAGGTCCGCCCCTCGAGAAAGCGAAGCAGCTTGGCCTGGGTCTGGATCTGCAGCTCCCCCACCTCGTCGAGCAGAAGGGTGCCGCCGTCGGAGAGCTCGACCAGCCCGCGCTTCATGTAGGCGGCGCCGGTGTAGGCCCCGCGCTCATGGCCGAACAGCTCGTTCTCCAGAAGGTTCTCGGGGATTCCCGAGCAGTTGATCTCCATGAAGGGCGCGCGCCGCCGCGCTCCCTCGAAGTGGATCCCGCGGGCCACCAGTTCCTTGCCGGTGCCGCTCTCCCCCGTGATGAGGACGCTGGTGGCGTCCGATCGAGCCACCTTGCGGACGAGATCCCAGACGCGGGCCATCACTTCCGAACGCCAGAGGATCTCATCCGGGTTGTAGCGGCCGCGGTCCTTGCGGCGATAGCCGCTCAGCTCCGCTTCCCGCGAGAAGGAGCGCGCCGCCGTCTCCAGCGACAGGATGAGCTCGTCCAGGTCGTAGGGCTTGCGCAGGAAGTCGGAGGCGCCCAGCTTCATCGCCTTGACCGCCGACTTGGTGTCTCCGAGCGCGGTCAGGACGATGACCTGGGCGGCGCTCTCGATCCGGTGCAGCCGGGGGAGGAGATCGAAACCGCTGGCGTCGGGCAGGCGGACATCGAGGAAGACGATGTGGGGCCGGAGCCGCTCCATCGCTTCGATCCCCTCGGCTCCGGTCCCGGCGGACTCGACCTGATACCCGCGATCGGTCAGGACCCGGGTGAGCGAACGGGTGATCGAGGGCTCGTCATCAACGATGAGAACCCTGACCTTCATCACTTGGGATCCCCCGCCTCATGCGGCGCCTTCACCGGGAAGGAGAGCCGGAAGGTGACGCCTCCCTGGGAGCGGTTGCGCACCGTGATGCGCCCTCCGTGCTCGCGGAGGATCTGCAGGCTGATCGAGAGTCCGAGCCCGGTTCCGGCCGTCTTGGTGGTGAAGAACGGATCGAAGATCTTGTCGATGACTTCCTCGGGGATCCCGCAACCGGTGTCGCTGAACGCGACCTCGACCGCCAGACGGGACCGGTAGCGCCGGGACGAGCTCGAGACCCGGAAGACGCCACCCGCGTTCATGGACTCGATGGCGTTCAGCATGATGTTGAGGAAGACCTGCTTGATCGCGTCGCGATCGACCGGGATCTTCGGCAGGTTCGGCGTCAGGTCGCGCTTCACCGTGATGCCCGCCTCGGCGAACTGGAGCTCGAGGTTGTCCAGCACCGACTCCAGGATCGGGTTCAGATCCTCCTCGTCCTTCTGGAAGGACTTGGGCCGGGCGAACTGGAGGAGGTCGGTGGTGAACTGCTCGATCCGGTCCAGCTCCTTGATCGCGTCCGAAAGGTCGGTGCGGAGAGCCGAGCTCGCGGGAAGCTTGCTGCCGGCGTACTGGATGGTGGTGCGGATGCCGGTCAGCGGGTTCCGGATCTCGTGGGCGATGACCGCGGAAAGGTCGCCGACGGAGGCGAACCGGTCCACCCGGCGCTGGAACTCCGCCTCTCCGACCGTTTCGGTCACGTCCTCGAAGGAGATGATCGAGGCCACCCGGCTGCCCGCCTCGGCCGGCAACCAGCGCAGCTCGAGCAGATACTCCTTGCCGTTGAACTCGAGCATGACCTCGCGGGTGCTGGCCTCGTCGGAATCGACCTGATCGGTCGACCAGAAGGAGAATCCGGGCGTGCGCGAGGCGAAGATCTCCCCGGCCGCACCTCCCACCAGCGCTTCCGAGGTCGTGTTCAGGATCTCGAGGGCCTTCTTGTTGACGAAGAGGATTCGGTTGTCCTGGGCCAGGGCGAGAAGGCCGAAATCCAGGCTGTTCAACAGCAACTGCGCCAGATCCGGCTCGGCGGCGATCTTCGGCTCAGCCATGTTCCTCCCGACGCTGCGCTCGTTGCGCTCTCCGAAGCGCCGCGGACCATCTCACGAAAACCCGAGCGGGCAGTCGCCTCTCGAACGCTGATGCAGGTTAGCAACCGTCCCTCGAGGAATGCAACAAAGACCCTCGGCCGGACGTCGCGCCGTCATCCGCGCCGCCGCTGCGCGGGATCCCGACGGGCTTCGACCTCCTGGGTGCGGAGCCCCGGACGATGCTACAGTCTCCACAGCGGACACGAGGCGCGCTCGATTCCGCGAACTGAGGTTCGATCCAAATCGCCGGACCGAGGAGATGCCGTTGGAAGAGATGTGGACTCCCTGGCGGATGCCTTACATCCTGGAGAACAAGGAAGACCGGGGCTGCCTCTTCTGCGAGCGGCCTCGGGACAGCGGAGACGAAGGCCTCATCCTCCATCGAGGCCCGCTCACCTTCACGATCATGAATCTCTTCCCCTACGCGGTCGGCCATCTCATGGTCATTCCCTATCGCCACGTGGCCCGTTGGTCGGCGCTGACGGCCGACGAGCGGAACGAGATCGCCCGCCGGCTGCGGCAGGCCGAAGGGATCCTGCGGAATGCGGCGGGAGCGCGCTGGTTCCATGCCGGGATCAACCTGGGGAGGGCCGCCGGCGCGGGCGTGGCCGGGCATCTGCACGTCCACCTCGTCCCTCGGGGAACGTCCGCGTCGTGGTCGAACGGCGCGGGGGATGAAACGACTCCGCCCGCTCCGGTCCGAGCCACCTACGAGCGGCTCAAGGGCTCATTCGCCCGGTTGACCTG
This sequence comes from Candidatus Eiseniibacteriota bacterium, assembly GCA_963833505.1. Lineage (GTDB taxonomy): Bacteria > Eisenbacteria > RBG-16-71-46 > CAIMUX01 > CAIMUX01 > CAWHYG01. The sequence goes on from CAWHYG010000007.1 coordinate 1,602,251, forward strand.
ACGCGTCGCTTCCGCGGTCACGCCGCCGGCTTCGCGGCGCCGCGGGAACCGCGGTCACGCCTCTGGCTCCACCATCCCACCGCCGCCACGAGCAAGGTGATCACGCCGCAGACTCGGCTGACCCTCGCGCCCGTGACGCGCGCGTTCGAGCGGACCGCGAAGAGAACCTCATGCCTTCCGGCCGGGACCTCGACTCCCTGGAGAACATGGTCGGTCTGATCGATCGGGACCGTTCGGCCGTCGACCGTCGCGACCCAGCCCGGAGGATAGTAGATCTCGCTCACGACCACGAAGGCGGGCCCGTCCCCCTGCACTTCCAGATGCAGCCTGCCGGCGGACCGATCGAGGATCCGGACCGAGGCGCGCGTGAAGGTCGAGCCCGACGGATGACGCGAGGACGCATAGAGGAGAGCATCCTCGCCGGGATGGAAGTCCCCGCCGAGAGTCTGGAACATCTCCTCGCGATTCCGGACCAGCCGGACCTTCGGCACCGACCAGGCTCGGGGCAGCGAGTCGGCGAGCGGATAGACGTAGCCGTCCTGGCTGTAGAGCGCGGGGGCGCCGATGTCGGCCGCCTGCGGGCTCAGGATGTAGCGCACGTTGAGCATCGAGAGGACCGCCGGGCGGACGATCAGGCTGGCGTCGAAGAGGTCCTGATAGACGCGCAGCTTGGCTGCGTGATAGCCCCCGACGGATTCGAGATGATCCAGACCGTAGGCGTTGGACTGGAGGATATCCCCGGCGGCCGGGAAGATCCGGAAGACCCCCGGCTGGGCGGCGACGAAGGACGCGGCTCCGGCGAACGGGATGGTGTCCCGCGCGGCCGGTTTCGGCTGCGGCGCGTAGAACTGCTTTCCGATGAAGAAGACGTCGGCGACCGCGAGGACGGCGAGCGCCACCGCGAGCCACGGGCGCGGCGAAGGGACCCAACGTCCGGCCGCGAGCAGGATCAGGAGGGCGCAGGCGATCAGGAACAGGAAGGAGCGGTTGACGCTTCCGATCAGGAGCGACCCGCGTTCGGCTCGAAGCCCATTGAGCTGATCCGGAGCCAGGCGCGACTCTTCCCCCGCCTTGAACGGCGTCACGCCGTGCCCGATCACGAGGAAGAGGATCCATGCCGCCGCGAGCAGGCCGAGGAACCAGAGGGCCCGCCGGACTTCCGGCGAGAGCCCGCCGTGTTTCGCCTGCGCTTTCGCCGGCGCTCCGCCTTTCTTCCGGCCCTTTTCTTCTCCGCGCGGGTGCGACGAGTGTTTCACCTCGCTCCGGCCGGCGCCGCTGACCGCGAGCATGAGGGAATCGAGCCCGCCCACGATCAAGGTGCCGAAACAGAGGGGTAGGGTGCTGTAGATCATCGAGGGCACCCGGAATCGGCTGAAGACCGGGATCAGGTGGTACATCGGACCGTAGAGGATCGGCACGTAGTTTCCGAATCCGATCACGAGGACGACGGCGGAGATGACGCCCCAGATCATTCGCCGGCGATCGCGAAGGCGGAACAGCCCGAAGAGCGCGAGACCCAGCGCCACGACTCCGACGTAGTGGGTCGATTGCGTGAAGGGCATCGGGCCCCAGTAGGTCTCCCCCTGGAGCCCGTACCAGGATGGAAACACGAAGGAAATCAGCTCCGCCGGACTGAAGGACCAGGCCGTGGCGTAATTCCAGCCGGAACCGGTCTCGGATTCCCCGGCGGCTGGAGTCTCCGCGGCCGCTCCACCGCCCCGGATCGAGTAGGGCGCATACTGCCGGACCGCCATGTAGGGCTCGGCCGCCATTCCCACCGCCAGCACGACGCCGATCAACAGGAAGAGGGCCAGTCGCGACCACCACGATGGGCCTAGTTTCCATCGGCGCTCGGACAGGACGACTCCGGCGGCGTAGAGAAACGCGATGAGAAGCCCATAGAAGGCGATCTGCGGATGGTTGGACCAGGCCAGGATCGCTCCGGCCGCGGCCAGGAACGCGGACCTGAGCAGATCGGGCCGCTCCAGGAAGAGATCGATGGCCAGGAGCAGACCGGGCAGGATGCAGAGCGCTTCCAGCTTGGTCGAGTGCCCGGCGGACACGCTGCCCGCGAAGTAGGGCGTCATCGAGAAAAGCAGGGCGGCGCAGGCGGAAGAGGTGACCGAGCCTCCCTGCCGGCGGAAGAAAGCGAAAGCGCCGGCGCCGGCCAGGATGAAGAGCAGGACGTACCAGGCGCCACGATTGGTCTTGAACGCCTGCTGCAGGTCGGCCAGGGGATCGAAGAGGCTTCCCGGCGTGAAGAGAAAGCTGCCATAGGACGGCATGCCGGAGAGGATGAGAGGGCACCAGTCCGGAGCGTGTCCCGTCGCGTGCTGGAGCCCCGTGCCCCAGATTCCGAAGGGCCGCGCCGCGCCGGTGTCGGCCGAGGCCGGTTCCCAGTTGCGAAAAACCATCGTCGCGTAGAACAGGATCGGGACCAGGGCGATGATGAGAAGCGCCCAGAGGCTGGAACGCTTTCCCCGGCCGCCGGGTCCGCCGGCGGTCGCGGCCCGAGCCGCCTCGCGCGTGGATTCCGTCACGGATCCTCCTCGGCCTCCGCGGAGGCCTTCTCCTCGCGAACTCGGCCGATTGACCGTCCGCCGACCTCCTGCTACCTTCACGCGGCCGACCTGGTGCGCGCAGGTGAGCAGCTCGAGTCGGCGCTCGATCGGGACCGGAACGGGCGGCAGTATAGGGTTGCGATCGGGAGGTGTCAAACCGCGGGGCCGAGGCAGGCTTGAGGAACGTCCTCGTCGTTTCCTACTACTATCCCCCATCCGGCGGTCCCGGGGTGCAGCGCGTCCTCAAGTTCTCGCGCTATCTTCCGCGTTTCGGATGGCGTCCCGTCGTCCTCACCGTCCCCGAGACTGCGGCCTTCCCCGTCCGCGATCCCTCGCTGGCTGCGGAAATCCCGCCGGAGGCGAAGGTCGTTCGCAGTCCCATCCGGGAGTTCTATCATCTCGCCCGCTCCACCGCGGGGGGCGCCGGTCCCATCAACCTCTCCACCACCGCGGGGACCGCGCGGGGCTTTCGCGAACGCGCCGTGCAAGGCCTGCGAGCGGCCTTCTTCATCCCGGACGGACGGATGGGCTGGCTCTCCGGCGGCCTGCGGGCGGGCCGCGAAGTCTGCCGGCGCGAGAAGATCGATGTCCTCCTCGCGTCCGGCCCGCCGTTCACCGCGTTCTGGATCGCGCGCCGCCTGGCGGAGAAGACCGGTCTTCCTCTCGTGCTCGATTTCCGCGATCCCTGGATCGGAGCCCCGTTCTATCCGCCGCGGCCCTTCTGGGCCCGCCGCCTGGATGAGCGTCTGGAGCGGACGTGCGTGGAACGAGCCGCCGCGATCGTGACCGTCAACCGCGACATCCGGGACGATCTGCTGGCCCGCCACCGCCGGATCGACCCCGCTCGGATCCGCATCATCACGAACGGATACGATCCCGCCGATTTCGAGGGGCGCGCGCGGGCGCGTCCATCCCTTTGGACCTTGGGCTACACCGGCACGTGGCCGAGCCGGGGCCTGCCGCCGGCGCTCTCCGGCGCTCTTTCCCGACTGCTCGAGCAGGATCCCGCTCTGGCTTCCGGAATGCAACTTCGCCTGGCCGGCCCGTTCACGACGGAGAGCGTGCGCTCCGCGCTTCCGGCGGCGCTCGCTCCGATCGTCCGGGTCGATGGATACCTTCCTCACGGAGACTCCGTGCAGCTTCTGCTCGACAGCCACCTGCTCCTTCTCTTCATCGAGGACAGCCCACGCGCGCGGGGGATCCTCACGGGGAAGCTCTTCGAGTACATCGGATCCGGGACTCCGGTGCTGGCGCTGGCTCCGGAGGGGGAAGCCGCCGAGCTGATCCGCGAGACCGGAGCCGGGCGCGTCGTCGCTTCCGGAGACGCGGCCGCCATTCAGGCGAGCCTCGAGGAGGCGCTGGCGGCCTTCCGGGCCTCGCGACGGGCGTTCGGCCCCGAGAATCCGAAGGCCGCCCTGGCCTACGCCCGGCCTGCCCTGACCGAACGGCTCGCCGCCATCCTGAACGCCGTGGGCGCCTGATGAGTCCGGGTGCGAACCTGGTGCTTGCAGCCGCGATCCGGAACGTTGGAACGGCTTGCCGCCGGGTTGCCGAATAGCGCCAATCCGTCTAGACTGATGCCGACATCGAACGGATCCGGTAGGGTGGCGGAAGGGGGAGACGATGCCGATCCCGTTGGTTGACCTGAAAGCGCAATACCGTGAGATCGCGCCGGAAATCGACGCGGCCATCCGCGAGGTGATCGAGAGCGCCGCGTTCGTGGGCGGGCCGGCGGTCGGTCTCTTCGAACGGGAGTTCGCCGGTTACCTCGACGCCCGCTTCTGTCTGGCCGTCTCCTCCGGGACCTCGGCCCTCCATCTCACGCTCATCGCGGCCGGGGTGGGCCCGGGAACTGAAGTCCTGCTCCCTTCCCACACCTTCATCGCCACGGCCGAGGTGGTGCGCCGCACCGGCGCCGCGATCCGTTTCGCCGAGGTCGATCCCGACACCATGACCCTGGATGCCGCTTCCTGCGAGCGGGCCTGGACCCCGAAGGTCAAGGCGGTGATCCCGGTCCATCTCTACGGACACCCCGCCGACCTGGACCCGATTCTCGAGCTGGCCCGGGACCGGAACGCCCGTGTGATCGAGGATGCTGCCCAGGCGCACGGGGCGCGCTATCGCGGCCGCCGCTGCGGCGGCATCGCGTCGCTCGGAGCGTTCAGCTTCTATCCCGGAAAGAACCTCGGCGCCTACGGGGACGGCGGCGCCGTCACCGGAGCGGATGAAGGCGAGATCGACCGCCTGCGGCGCCTGTCGAATCACGGCCGCGCGGGTCGGGATCTCCATTCCGAGGAGGGTTACAACTACCGGCTCGACACGATCCAGGCCGCGGTCCTCAGGGTCAAGCTCCGCCGCCTCGATCGCTGGAACGAGCAGCGAAGGCGGGCGGCCGGCTGGTACCTTGAGCGTCTGCAGGATCTGGGGCAGGTCCGGCTTCCCCTCCCGGCCGCCTGGGCGGAGCCGGTCTATCATCTCTACGTCGTGCGGGTTCCGGATCGGGACAGGATCCTCTCCCGCCTCCAGGACGCCGGAATCGAAGCGCGCATCCACTATCCGGTTCCGCTCCACGTGCAGCCGGCCTACCGCCACCTGGGTCATCGGGAGGGAGACTTCCCGATCACCGAGCGCATCGCGCGAGAGATCCTCTCGCTGCCTCTCTATCCCGAAATCACCGAGGATCAGGTGGACTTCGTGGCGCAAACCCTGCGGAGGGCGCTCTGAGCGACGCCGCTCCCAGCGATCCGCCGGAACGCGCTCTCGGCCACGCCGCTCCCGCCGATCCGCCGGAAGTCAGGAGTTGCGATCGCACGCCGGAGGAGGGTCCGATCCTCCGGGATCCGCTTCCGCTGATCGTGATCCTGGACAACCTTCGCAGCGCCTTCAACGTCGGTTCGATCTTCCGCACTTCGGAGGCGGCCCGCCTCGGCGAGCTGCTCCTCTGCGGCATCACGCCCTTCCCGCCGAATGAGCGTCTGGACCGCACCGCGCTGGGCACGGCGCATCGCGTGGCCTGGAGGCACGTAGTGTGCGCGGCCGATGCCGTGCGGGAGGTGCGGGGACGAGGGATTCCGGTCTGGGCGCTCGAGACGGCGGCGGGGGCGCGAAGCATCCGCGAGGTGCGGTTCCCGCGGCCGGTCGCGCTGGTGTTCGGGCACGAGGTCGCGGGGATCGGATCGGAGATCCTGAAGGAGGCCGATCAGCTCCTTCAGATCCCGCTCTACGGGCGGAAGAACTCCCTCAACGTCGCGACGACCTTCGGAATCGCGGTCTTCGAAGTGCTGCGGCAGTGGGGCTATTGAGCGGGTCGCTCAGAGGCGCCGGCGTGGAGGCGAGTCGGATGGCCCGGGCGCGGGCCTCGGGGATTGCTGAGCGGGTCGCTCAGCGGCGCCGCCAGGGAAACCCGAGTCGGATCGCCCGGGCGCGGGCCCGGGAGGCTACTCAGCGGGTCGCTCAGCGGCGCCGCCAGGAAAGGCGGAAGACCTCGTCGAATCCCACCGCGGGAAGTCCCGGTCGATGCGGCTTCGTCTCCCGGATCGCGATCAAGAGGACCGTCACGTTGTCCGGGCCTCCCTCCTCCAGCGCGGCGTCGACGAGGCGCGTTGCGGCCTGCTCGACCGTCGGCGCCGCCACCAGAGCCGCGATCCGGGCCGGCGCGACGGCCTTGACCAGACCGTCGGTGGTCAGAAGAACGAGATCGCCCGCGGCGAGCGCCATCGGCTCGGCCAGGTGATCCGGGTTCTGCTCGGGGCAGACTCCCAGGCAGCGAGTCAGGATATGGCTCGCGGGATGGCGCTCGGCCGCCTCAGGGTTCAAGATGCCCTGCTCGATCATGTTCTGCGCCACGGTATGATCGCGGGTCACCTGCACCTGCCGGTCTCCGCGGATCCAATAAAGGCGGCTGTCTCCGATATGTCCGATCCAGGCCAGACCTTCCTGAATCGCCGCCACGGTCAGAGTGGTCCCCATCTCGCGGTAGGCCGGGTCCTCCTGGCCGTGGATGCGGATGCGGTGGGCCGCTTCCTGAAAAAGGGAGCGCAGCCTCAGAGCCGGATCCGCCGCCGTCACGGCGGCCAGATCCAGAGCGGTCCGAACGGCGATCCCGCTGGCGATCTCGCCTCCGGGATGCCCGCCCATGCCATCGGCCACCGCGAACAGGCCCGCGAAGATCTCCGATTCGGCGGACACGCTCTCCGGCCAGACGCCCCAAGCGTCTTCATTGATCGCGCGAACGTGACCGACGTGGCTTCTGGCGGCCGATTCGATTCTCATGCGTCTCCGCTGGAAAATCGGAACCCGTGAGTGTGTGATTCGATAGAATGGCTGGTTTTGGGGCTCAGTGTCAAGGTCGGGCGCTTCGTATGATCCGCCCATGGGCGCGGCCTTCCCGGGTGTCGCCCGGATCCTGTCCCATGGCCGGCACAAGTCCGGCCTGAACGCCGGCGGCGGGAGAAGAACGATCGAATGGCGACGCGCATGAAACCATCCAGGTTGGGGATCGTCGCCCTGACCGTGTTCCTGGACCTCCTGGGCTTCGGCCTCATCATCCCGCTCATGCCGCACTATGCGGAATCGTTCGGAGCGAGCCCCTTCATCTACGGTCTCCTGGCCGCTTCCTACAGCCTCATGCAGTTCTTCTTCGTCCCGATCTGGGGACGACTGAGCGACCGGGTCGGGAGAAGGCCCATCCTCCTGCTCTCCATCGCGGGCTCGGTCATCGCCTTCACCCTTTTCGGACTGGCGCGCTCGCTCTTCTGGCTGTTCGCCGCCCGGGCGCTCTCAGGGATCTTCGCCGCGAACCTGTCGGTCGCGCAGGCCTACGTGGCCGACGTGACGACGCCGGAACAACGAGCCCGCGGAATGGGGCTGATCGGAGCGGCCTTCGGGCTCGGGTTCGTCATCGGGCCCTTTCTCGGCGGGGAGATGAGCGCCCTCGCGGTTCAGCTTCCGGGGGGATTGACCATCCGGGCCGGCACGGCGCCCTTCTTCTTCGCGGCGCTGCTCAGCGCAGGCAACTGGCTCCTCGCCTACCGCTGGCTGCCGGAATCCCTCGGGCCCGGCATCCCGGCCGAGACCGGCACAAGGCGCACGCTGAGTCTCGCCCGGCTGCGCCAGGCCATCGATCGTCCGGATGCCGCCTCGCTGTTCCTCGTTTCGTTTCTCGTCACCTTCGCCTTCTCGATGATGGAGCAGACGCTGATCCTCTTCGGCGAGCGGCGATTGTCCATGACGCCGCTCCAGGCGGGCCGCCTGCTTGGTTTCGTGGGAGTGCTCATGGTGATCGTGCAGGGAGGGCTGGTCGGGCGTCTGGCGCGGAGGTTCGGGGAGTGGCGCCTGCTCGTGGCCGGATCGCTCATCACCGCGGTGGGCCTCTTCCTGATTCCGCCCGCCCATGGTTTTCTGGCCCTGGGAACGGCCATGATCCCGCTGGCGGTCGGGAGCGGAATCGGAAACCCCAGCCTGAATTCGCTGCTTTCGCGGAGAAGCCGCAGCGATGAGCAGGGAGGCGTGCTCGGACTCAATCAGTCTGTCAGCTCTCTGGCGCGCGTCGCGGGGCCAAGCCTGGGCGGCTTCGTCTTCGGAACGGTGGGCATCGGCGTTCCCTACTGGCTGGGCGGGACCGTCATGGCGATCGCGGCCCTGATCGTGGTGGTGTCGGTCAGCCGGGATCAAATGCCGGCATCTCCAACCGTGCGCAGAGGTTCGGCTCCCTGAGCCGACAGAAGTCGCGCCACAACCCAACGGATAGAAGAATCCCGCCTCCCGAGATCGGACGGCGGGAGAACATCGGGCGGCCTTGCCGAGCTGTGGAACGCGATCAGGCGGGCGGCGCGGCCGCGGGTTCGAACGGAGCCTTAGTCGTCTTCTTCGTCTTCCTCGACGTCGTCGTCGTCTTCCCAGTCTTCCTCGTCTTCTTCCTCATCCCATTCTTCGTCTTCTTCGTCTTCCTCGTCCCAGTCATCGCCCTCTTCCTCTTCGTCCCATTCTTCTTCGTCTTCGGGCTCGTCGTTGCCTTCGTCTCGGCCTTTGCCCCCGCTCAGGGTGAAGTCAGGGAGAAGCTCGTCGTCCAGCATCCGGATCCTCCTTGTACAGCTTTCAACCCGATCGGGCCGGTTCGGTCCATGCCCGAATTCTGCCGTTCTCCATCCGGCGGAGCCGCCGTTCAGCGGAACAGTCGGTTCCGGTGACCGCAGATCGGGAGTTAATCGAAGACAGCGGGAAACTGTCAAGGAAAAGTTCCCTGCCTCGGACACCGGGCCAGACTCTATAGTAAGGGCCGTGAACCGAGCAAGCTCCGGACCCGATGCGGCGGTCGGCGGACTCCGGAAACCTGAGGCCAGGCCAGCGGTTTCCGGGGTGTTTTTGGCTTCGGATCGAGCCGCCCGCCTGCTAATGGCCGGCGTGCTTCTCCTGGCGGGGCCTTCGGCGACGAGGGCCGGCCTCCCCGCCGGATCGCCGCCCGGAATCGGGCCGGCCCGGTCCTCGGCCGGCACCGCGACCGCCGGATCGGTGTCCCAGATCGCGGCGAACACAGCCGGGACCGCGCCCTCAACCGGAGCCCTGGACGCCGGATCGATGGACCTCGCCGCCACCGCGGTTCCGGCGGCCGACCGTTGGTATCGCCTCGAGTGGTTCGGCGAGCACGCCGGATGGTCCCATGAGACGGACCTCACGATCGGCGGGAAGGCCGGCGGACTTCGCAGCGAATCGACGCTGCGCGCCCGCCGCGAAGGAACGGAGGTCTCCGTCCACACCGTCACGATCTTCCTGCCGGGAGGGACTGCCGGCGGCCCCAGGCTCGACTACGAGATGTCTCCGTCGCCCTCCGAGACCTTGAAGATCTCGTGCCGTTTCGATTCCGATTCGCTTCGGGTGACCCGGCGGATGGGTGGCCAGGAAACCCGGTCCGCCCGGGACCTCCCCGCCGGCCTTCTCCGACCCGATCAGGAGGACTCGCTCTGGGCTCGCGCCGCGGAAGATGGAGCGGCCTCGCTGCAATGGAGCGCCTACGATCCGGACCAGGACCAGATCGCACGGTACAGCGCCCGGTTGGAAGGGATCGACACGGTGAGGGTCATGGGAAAACCGGTCCGGGCGGCGCGCTGGCGATTGCGCTGCTCTCCCGACTCGGTGCTCGGAGGTCTGGAGTGGCGCGACGCGGCAGGCGATCTCGTCGCCGATCTGAGCCCCGCCGTGAGCTTGCGCGCCATCCTGACCTCCCGGGAAGATGCCACCGCGCTCGGCCCTTCCGCTTCCAGCGCGGACATCCTGGCCACGACGGCGATCCCTCTGGATCAGCCGCTCGACTCCCGCGCTCCGTATCGCCGGGTGGTCTACCGCATCACCCGCGACGGAAACCCGTTCGCGCCGCCGCCCACACCGCTGATCCGCTTGCGCTCCTCCACCGATTCCATCAGCGTGGTTGAATGCGATCGGATTCTTCCGCCAGATCCGGAATCGACGCCGGGAACCGCCGGCGCCGAAGAACAGGCCCGGGCGCTGCGCCCATCCCTCCTGATCCAGTCAAACGATCCGGCGATCCGCGCCGCCGCGGATTCCGCCGTCGGCCGGGAAACGGATCCTTGGCGGCGGGCGGTTCTTCTGGAGCGTTTCACGGCAAACCGGATCCGCCGGAAGGACACCCGAGTGCTCTTCGGCTCGGCCGCGCGCACGCTGGCGACGGGCGAAGGCGACTGCACCGAGCACGCCCTGTTGCTGGCCGCGCTGGCTCGCGCCCAGGGAATACCGGCTCGCGTGGTCGCGGGACTGGTGGCCCTGGGAAGCGCCATGGAATACCACCTTTGGACGGAGGTGGCGATCCGTTCGCGCTGGATCGGAATCGACGCCGCGCTCGACCGCGCTCCGGTGGACGGCCGCTATCTGCCTCTCGCGGTCACGGACCTCACCGATGACTCGATCACGCCGCTGTCGGTCGGAGTGCTCGAGACCCTGGGGCGGGTCCGCGTGGAGGTCCTGCATGAGGAGACCGAGCCCTGAACATGAGGTGCCGCAGATGACTCCTGCCCGAAGATCCAACGGGATCGGACGCGCCCGGTTCGCCCTGGCGGCGGCGCTGCTCGGATTGATCGCCGCCGGCTGGCTGCCGGCCCGATGTCGCGCCTTCGACGATGACGAGGTGCGCGCCATCGCCGGAAACGTCAAGCAGCCTTCGGACTTTCCCGGCGCCGGCGGCGTGTGGATGGCGCGCCAGCGCGAGGTGCACATCGACGGCATGGGCAATGCCACCGTGACCGAGCACGTTCTGGCCCGGGTCTTCGATCCGGCCTGGGGCGAAGCCCGGTTCCGGCCGTACCGCCGGCTCTACTGGAACCAGTACGCCAACCTCCTGGTCGACCGGGTCCGCGTCTGGCACGGGTGGAACGAGTTCGAGGATCTTCCGGAATCGGTCGTGGTCGATTCTCTCGCCCCGCAGGCGCGCGGGGTCTATTCCTGCCGGTATCTCCGGGAGCGGAGGGTCCAGTTCCCGGCGCTCAAAGAGGGCGACGTGGTGGAGCTCCGCTTCCACTGGACCTTGCGGTCGCCCTTGAGCAGCAGCGTTCTCCGCTGGCTGGACGAGCCGTTCGGAGACGATGTTCCGGTCATCGAGCAGCAGCTCATCACCGTCACGCCCGAGGCGATGCGCGTCCAGATCGCCGCTCTCGGTCCTCTGGTTCAGCACGGCAGCAGCCCGATGGGCACGTTCCGGCGAAACTTCTGGATCTCCGGCAACCTCCCGGCGCTGACCGGCCCGTTGGTCGAGACCCCCTGGTCGCGACTGCCCGCAGCCGGGGACACCCTCTCACCCAAAGTGGGCCAGATCCTCTTCAGCACCGTGAGCCATTGGGGATCCGTGGGCCGGATGTACGGGGAGCTTTGGGCTCTAGCCTGGGATCGGCGCTGCCCCGACATGGATCGAATGCTGGCGGGACTCGGCGTGAGCGGCCAGCGGACGGAGGTGGTGGCGGCGGCGGTCGCCAAGATGATCCGGGATCAGATCCGGACCATCCCGGTCGATTCCGGCGTGCTGGATCTCTGCCCGGTGGACGCAGCCCTCGTGGCCCAGGATCGCGCGGGAACGCCGCGCGACAAGGCGTGTCTTCTCGTTTCCCTGCTGCGCGCCGCCGGGGTGAAGGCGTTTCCCGCGCTGGTGCGCACGCGCCGCGGCCCCTGGAATCCGGACGTTCCCTGCGCGGATCAGCTCGACCGCTACCTCGTGCGCGCGGACGTTTCGGGCGGACAGCCCATCTGGCTCGATCCGGTCGGCAGCCGGGAAGCGATGCCGGCCGGGCGCGGCGTGCTCTTCTACGGAGACGGCGAAGGCCCCACGGACGGGTCGGACTCGGTGCTGGTGGCGATTCCTCCCATGGCGCCGACCGCGGGATGAACCGCGGAACCGCTCTCCCGCCGGTCCGAAGTCGAACCCCAGCTCGCGCAACCGGATCGGCCGTTCAGCCCGACTTCCGCTCGCCTCGCCGGGGCGGGTCCGTCTGCCGCAGGAACTCGCGCACCACGCGGACATTCTCCTCGGGCGCGTCCCACATCGTGATGTGGGCGGCCCCGGGAGATAAGTCCAGCGTCGCGTTCTTGTAGCAGACGATGATCGAGATCCGGCGATTGTGATCGGAGTTCGGATCGTCCGGCACGAGCAGGCGCCGGTCGGCGTAGCCCACGACGCGGGCGACGCGCGCCGGGTCGAGACCGCCGGCCTCGAGGATCCGGCGGGCGGCGTTGGCGCGGTCGCCGGAAAGCTCCCAGTTGGTGTAGTCGCCGCTGTGGTGGTACGGGCGGGCGTCGGTGTGCCCTTCGACCAGGATCAGGTTCGGCAGAGGCTTGAGGACCTGGGCGATGGCCGTGAGGAGAGCACTGACCCTCTGCGTCGGTTCGGGCGATCCGACGGCGAAGAGGGGCTGGGCGTCGAGGTCCTCAAGCTGGATCCGGAGGCCCTGGGAGGTGAACTCGATCGTGACCTGCCCGCGCAGGTCCTTCAGCACCGCGCTGGTGTTCAGCACGCCCTCGAGCGTCTTGGCTGATTGCGCCAGGGTGCCCCGGTCCTCGGCGCTGCCGTTCCCCTCCTTGGCCAGCTTCTCCGTCGCGGATTCGACCGTGGCGGTCGATTCCGCCGCCGCCTCGGTGTGAATCTGGTCCAGCGACTGGCGCAGCTCGATCATCCCCTGCTTGGTCAGAAAGCCCTGGCCCTCGTGGGGAAGGATGCTCGGGTTGCGGAAGTAAGAGGCGATAGCGGCCTTGGTCTCGTTCTTCGTCCCCAGGATCCAGAGCACGATGAAGAGGGCCATCATCGCGGTGACGAAGTCGGCGTAGGCGACCTTCCAGGCGCCGCCGTGATGCGGATGCTCGTTTCGTTTGCTCATCTTCGCCCGCCTTTGCCGGTGACCGGTTCCCCGCGCCCTCGATCAGGCCGCGCGCAGGCTCTTGCAGGCCTCTTCGACCGTCTCGCGCTCCGGCCGGTTGAAGGTGAAGAGGGAGCGCCGCGCCATCTCCGCCACGACCACCGGGGCCTTCCCCTGGGCGAACGCGATCATCCCGGTCTTGATCGCCTCGAAGAAGTTCTCCTCCTCACGCAGTCCCTGCTCCATGGCCGAGACCATGGGCTGGACGAATCCGTAGGAGAGGAGCACGCCGAGGAAGGTCCCGACCAGGGCCGCGGCCACGTGGTGTCCGACCACTTCGGGACCGCCGTCCATGTGGCCCATCGTGATGATGATCCCGAGGACGGCCGCGACGATGCCGAGCCCGGGCAGCGAGTCTCCCATCTTCTGGAGGATCCCCGCCGGAACGGAATCCTCGCCGTGGTTGGTATCCAGCTCGCGGTCCATGATCCCCTTGAGATCGTCCGGGCCGACGGCGCCGTCCACCTGGAGCATGAGCGCTTCCGTGATGAAATGGAGGGCTTTCGGATTGCCCATGATCGAGGCGTAGCTGGAGAAGATGGGGCTGGCGGAAGGATCCCGGAGATGGTTCTCGAGGACGATGACGCCCTCCCGCTTGACCACGATCGTCAGGTGGTAGAGGAGCTGCAGCATCTCGGTAGCGGCGGCCGGATCGTACGGGCTCTTGCCGATCACGGCGACGACTTGCTTCCGGAGTCTCCCCATCATCGTCGGCGACAAGGCGATGAACAGGGACCCTGTGGCCGACCCGATGATCACCAGGAACTCGGACGGCTGCACCAGGGTGGGCAGCTTGCCTCCGGCGATGATGAAGCCCCCGATCACGCAGCCGACGACCAGGGCGAACCCGATGTAACGGAACAAGAACGTCCCCTCCAGCGGCTGAGCCGTGGATCGAACCCGACGTAGGAGCGTCAGGAGTGCCTTACGCTTGAAGGATCGACTTCCGGAGGCGGGATCTTGAGGAACGCAACTCCGTGCGGATGGGAACCGGTCAGGGAACCGTTGGACCGTGCGAATCCGGGACGGCGGGGCCGGCGGCAGCCGCGCCGGGAGAACCGGCGGGGCTGATCTCTGTGCGGCCGGCGGCCGCGCGAGGCGGAACGAGGCTGATCCCTGTGCCGCCGGCAGTGACCCCGCGAGGCGGACGAGCGGGGCTGACCCCGGCCATCCAGGAGGCAACCTCCGCAGCCAGGCCCGGATGCATCGCCAGGAGGCCGGTTCCGCGGGCGTCCCCTTCCGTCTCCCAGTAGACGCCGCCGGAACCGGTCCGGAGATAGAGATCGCGAGCCGCATCCGCTGAATTCAGCTCTTCGCGACCGGCGATGATGAGGAACGGCGTTCCCGAACGGGCGAGCAACGGCCGGATGGAGACGTCCCCGAGGAGGGAATCGGGCGAGAAGAGCACGAACGCGGCGGCAGGCGCTGAGGTCAACGTGTCCCGGGACGCTCCGATGACGGCGGCGGCGGCGCCTTCCCCGGCCCCGCACCAGAAGAGGGCCGTAATGGAATCGCCGGTCACGGTCCTGAGATAGCGCGAGGCCCGGATTGCCTCGGTCCACCAGTCGGAAGAGTCCTCTTCGACGAACGGCGCGGCGCCCGGCGTCTCGGAACCGCTTTCTCCCTGACCGGGAAGATCCGGAGCGAGAACGTAGAAGCCGCGATCCGCCAACGCCGAGGCCAGCGGTTTCCAGTCGGCTCGGGATCCGTTCATGCCCGCCAGGAGCACAACCCCTCGAGAAGACGGGGAGGCGGGCCGATAGAGATCAGCGGTAATGGGGACGCCGTCGCTGGCCGGGTAGGTCACCGGCCCGGCCGCGGCTCCCCCCGGAGAGGTCACGAGCAGCGCGCACGCGAGCGCAAGGGCCGAAAACTCGCGAACCGCACGCCCGGCCGCGTTGACTCCGGGATTCGGGATCTGATACGCTTTTGCAGGGGGCGAGAACACTTCAGCCCAATCTCCAGGGATCGGCATGGATAACGAGGAAACGCATCGCCTGGGCGTCGTCGGCTACGACGAGGAATCCGAGACCTGGTACGTCCAGTCGCCGGAGTCGCACCGCCTCATGCTCACGCGGCGGAGTCTGGGCCGCCTGGTTCAGTTGTACAACACGATTCACAAAGGCAACGCCCTCGTCCTCATCGAGCAGCGGGAAGTCCGCCGTCTGGAGGAGGCGCGCCAACGGCATTCCGAGGCCCTGCGCGATCTCTATCTGTTCCTGGAGCGCCGGCGGCGCCACTCCCCCCTCGGCCTCCTGCGCCGGATCTTCAACCGACTGCGGCCCCGTCGCGACGCTTCGGCCTGAGCGGGATCCGCCCGCCCGCCTTCGCTGCCGCGAACGCGGATGAATCCGATCCTGTTCCGGCCTGATCCGTTCCGCCCCGATCCGCCTAGTCCGCACTTGTCCCGGCGCCGATCCGGCGGCGCAGCTCGTCCAACTCCCCCCGAAGAGCGCGGATCCTGCGACCGAGAGAGAACAGGTAGACGCCGAGCGCCACCCAGATCAGACCATAACCCAGAACCAGATATCGGAGTTGCGTCAAGTGGTCTACTCCTTGGCGTCGGCCGCCGCCCGCAGGGCCTCCGCTTCCGCCTCCAACCGGCCGAGGAGGAGGCGCTTGATCAGGAGGGTGGCGAAGATCGTGAAGACCGCCAGCATGCCGCAGCGCAGGGCCACGGCCATGTGAGGATCCAATCCCTCCTTCTTCAGGATGAACGTGGTCGGATGCTGCGTCCGAAACCACTGGACGGAAAAGTAGACGATGGGGACGTCGAGGGCCCCGACGATTCCCAGCACCGCCGCGTACCGCCGCATGCGCAGGTCATCCGCGAGGTAGGAGCGCAGGAGCAGGTAGCCCGCGTAGATCAGCCAGAGGACCAGGGTGCTGGTGAGCCGCGCATCCCAGGTCCACCAGACGCCCCAGGCGTACCGCGCCCAGACGGGACCGGTCAGGAGCACGATGGTGCAACAGAGCAGCCCGACCTCGGCGGCCGCTTCGGCCAGGATGTCGGCGTTCCGGCTGCCGCGCGCCAGGTAGGCGATCGAGGCGACGAGCACGATGAAGAAGCCGAGGAACGCCATCATGGCGAAGGGAACGTGGAAGTAGAAGATCCGCTGCACCTCGGCGCCGGCGGCGCGGGCGGCGGTCGGCGCGTAGAGCATGGCCAGATAGAGGGCCAGAAGGACGAACGGGATGGTCAGGACATCCAGGACGCCGCTCACGACCAGCCATTCTGGGTCCGATGGACGAACCGGGGTTCGAGCTCATGCCGTTGTTCCTCTCACTCCTCCAGCAGGTGCTCGAAGAGAAGCAGACCCGCTCCGAGGAAGACCAGATCGTAGACCAGGATCAGGGTCACCCAATTCCCGCCTTCCGACCAGGGGCGGCCGCCCAGGGCCAGGCCGGTCAACTCGACGTTCGAGATCAAAAGCGGCACCCAGATCGGATACAGAATCAGAGGCAGCAGCACTTCCCGCAGGCGGCTACCGCTGGAAACGGCCGAAAGGAGCGTTCCCACCTCGGCGAATCCGACCGTCCCGGCGAAAGCTACCAACGCCAGTTTCCCGAGACAAGGCAGGATCGGCACCCGGAGCAGGATGGAGAAGATCGGAAAGGTCAGGCCCTCCACGATCCCGATCAGCACCAGGTTGCCCAGCGCCTTGCCGAGAAAGATGGCGCTTCGGTCGACCGGCGCGAGCAGCAGCCCTTGCAGGCAGCCGCCCTCCCGCTCGACCGCGAAGGAGCGGTTGAGCCCGAGCACCCCGGAAAAGGAGAACGCGATCCAGAGCAGCCCGGGCGCCTGGGTGATCACGTCGATGCGCTCCCCTTCGAACGCGAACCCGAAGAGCACGACGACCAGCAGCGCAAAGAAAGCCATCGCGGTCAAGGCCTCGCGGGACCGCCACTCCAGCAGCAGGTCCTTCCTGAGGACCGCCAGGACCGTGCGCGCGTAGGAGTTCACCGCACCCCCCGAGTTCACTTCCGCCGGTCCCCGCAGCGGGACCCGGCCGCGAAGACCTACCTGCGCCCCGGCGCCGCTCCTGCCGGGAAGATCTCGTGGTAACGGTCCTCCAGAGCCCGACCGGAATAATCGGCCAGCGCGCCGCCGTCCACGACCTGTCCTCGCCGAAGAAACGCCACCCGCGTCGCCACCGGCGCCACGTGGGACAGATCGTGGGTCGTCATGAGAATTCCGCCGCCCGACTCGCGGAATCCGACGAGCAGATCCTCCAGAGCCCGGATTCCCGACGGATCGAGCCCGGTCATGGGCTCATCCAGGAGCAGGAGCACGGGCCGGTGAAGCAGGGCCCGGGCCAGCGTGAGCCGTTGCACCATCCCCCGGCTGAAGGCGCGCACGGGCCGATCGCCGATCCAATCGAGCCCGACCCGCCCCAAGATCTCCTCGATTCGCGTCCCGCAGTCGGGGAGACTGAACAGCGCGCCGGCGAAGCGCAGGTTCTCGCGCGCGCTCAAGCCGGCGTAAAGCAAGCTCTCGTGCGAAACGAATCCGATCCGGAATCGCTGGCCGGGATCGTCGAGGTGGAACGGCTCCCCCATCAAAACGACGCGTCCCTGGGCCGGTTTGTGCAACCCGGCGAGGACCCGAAGCAGCGTGGACTTGCCCGCGCCGTTCGGACCGAGAAGAACGAGTCCCTGGCCCGCTTCGAGCACGAGGTCGACTCCTCGGAGAACGGGCGGCCCGCCATAGCCCTTGGTCAATCCGGAGACCTGGAGCATGGCCGGCGAGGCTCGGCGCGCTCCCGCCACGGTTCCGGCCGATGGCAGCGCGTCAACCATCGTCCCGCCCTTTGACGACACCGCGGGGATCCGGGCCGGGCGCACCGATCGGGCCGCGATTTCGCTCCGCGATCGCCTTTCGGGCGTTGTCCAGGAGCGCCTCGCGCTCGCGCCGGTACGCGCCTTCGGGGATCCGTCCGGAGGCGAACCGCTCATCGAGAACGGCCAGCTCGAGGATCTCGATTCGGGCGGGAAGCAGCCGGCGCCGCTTCTCCCGGCGGTCCCGCCAGGCCAGCGCAGTCGCCGGAATCGCGAAGACGCCGGCCACGCCGGCGGTCAGCAGCAGCGCCCAGGGAACGCCGACCGGAACGGGTCGTCCGAACGGAACGGGTTCGTCGCCGATTGGAGGATGCCCGGGCGGCAGAGAGGCGAAATCCGCGCCCGGCGGACCTGCGGCGTCCCGAGGACCGGATGAAGACCCGCCGGTCGAAACGGACATCGCGCCCGGCGGAGGAGAAACGGGCCCCTGGCCCGGCGGAAACGCCCGGTCCGCGCCGGGTCGAAGCTCGGGCTGACCCGGACCGGAAGCGCCGGGTCCAAGCGCAGGCTGGCCCGGACCGGCAGCGCCCGATTCAGCCCCGCCGGCGGCATCCGGGGAACCTCGCGAGGTCAGGATGTTGAACTCGAGGCGCCTTTCCGCCGGCTGGAAATGAACGGGATCGCCGAGAAACGCGCGGCCCCGATCCTTCACCTCGACGACGTAGTCAATCGAAGTGTCCGTCGGAACGCCCCGGAAGTGGAAGCCGCCGTCCGACCCGGTAATCAGGGAGTCCCGCATGAGCGCTCCGGCGGCGCTGTGGTAGATGAGGGTCACGGCCGCCCCGCGCGCGAGAGAGTCCGCGACCGGGGCGGTATAGATCTGCCCGAGGATCTCTCCGGTCGGAGCGCTCCAGGCTCGACCGCAGGCCAGAAGGAGAACGATCGCGACCGCCAGTTCCGGCCAGCGCCGGCCCCGGTCGCAGCTCCGCGCGGGACTCCGGCCGGAGCTTCGCGCGAGATTCCGGTCGCGTCCGCGGGGAACGGCCTTGGGGTCCGTCATCACGCGAGCCCGGGCGCGAACGACGCCCGGTTCGGCGCGACCGTCAGCCTCCGCCACGCCCGGCCTCCGCGCGCAGCCGCAGTCGAACTCTCAGGATTTCCGCCTCCAGCTCTTCATCTCCGGGCGCTTCCGGCGCCGGAAGCGCATCCAGCCGCTTCAATGCCTCCAGGGCGCGGGCTTCCGCCTCCGCCCGGTGGGCTTCGGAATCCGCCGCGAGTATCTTGCCGGTCCGACCATCGAAGTCAAGCTCCCGCAGCAGCCGGAGCGCCGTCTGCTTCTCGCGCAGAAGATCGTTCCGGGCCTGCTCCGGCCGAGCGTCGCTCCGGGAGCCGCGTCCCAGAATCGGCTCGAGGACGAAGAAAAGGCCGGCGGCCACGAGAAGAGCGAACAGGATGACGATTCCGATCACGGCCGGTCCCCGCGCTCGAGATGCCGCAGCTCGTCCTCAAGACGTCGCCGGTCCCCCCCATCGATACGCCGCAGGTTGTCCTCGGGACGTTGCCGATCCTCTCCATCGAGACGCTGCAGCTCGGCCTCGAGACGTTGCCGATCCACGAGCGACAACTCCGCCCGGTCCGGCAGTGCGCGCTCCGGGCGCACGGCCCGCCTCAGGAACCAGGCCAGACCGCCTCCACCGGCCGCGATGAGGCCGAAAGGCAACGCCCAGGCCACGAGGTTGAATCCCCGCTTCTCCGGCGTGGCCAGGATCCACGTTCCGTATTTCTTCACGAACGCCGCCAGGATCTGATCCTCCGTCATTCCCTGGGCGATCATGCCTCGGATCTCGTCCTTGGCCTCGGCGGCGGGCGGGCAGTCGCACTGGGAGAGCTGCTTGCCCTTGCAGTCAGGACACGGATCCATCAGGCGGGTGGCGACCTGGTCCACCGTCAGGGTCGAGGCCGCATCCGCCTGGCCGAAGGCAACACTGACGAAGGGAACGCTGACAAAGGCAACGCAGGCGCCGGCAACGCAGACGCAGGCCAGCAGGATCATCGTCCGCCAGCCCCGGGCCTCCGGAGTCCGCCTCGTCATGAAGCCGCCTCCCGGTACCAGGTTTGACTTCACGTCCCGGTTCGTCGTCATGAACCCGCCTC
This sequence comes from Candidatus Eiseniibacteriota bacterium, assembly GCA_963833505.1. Taxonomy (GTDB): domain Bacteria; phylum Eisenbacteria; class RBG-16-71-46; order CAIMUX01; family CAIMUX01; genus CAWHYG01. Next base: position 1,622,154 of record CAWHYG010000007.1, read on the forward strand.
CCGGCTCCGAGACCAGGGCACCAGCACAAGCAGGCCCCCAAGCACGATCACGATGCCGCCGGTCCAGTACCACTCCACCAGGGGATTCAGATAGGCCTTGAAGCTCGCGGTCTCCCGCCCGACGTCGTAGTCGGTCAGGACGAGGTACAGATCCTCCGCGTAATTCGATCGGATCGCCACCTCGGACGCGAGCTGCTGGTTCTTCTTGTACCACGTTTTCTTCGGCACGAGCCGGGCCAGCGCCTTTCCCGCCCTTGACACCAGGATGTCGGCCCCGACCGATTGCACGCTGGCGTCCTCCGCCGTCCGGAATCCCTGGAACCGCAAGGTGTACCCGTGAAACTCGGTCATGCCGCCCGGGGTCAGGCTCCATTCCTTGGTCCGCGTGAAGGCCGATCCGGCGAAGCCGATGAACACCAGAACGACCCCGGCGTGGATGACGTATCCCCCGAAGCGGCGCGGAGACCGGCGGAAGAGCTGGCCGAACGCTCGGAGCGGCCGTTCGCCGGTCTGGTTGCGGCGGGCGCGGATCCCGCGGGCGAACTCGCTTACGATGGTCGAGGCGGTGAAGGCGCAGAGCGCGAAGGTGGCGAGGGCATAGGCGTGCGAGATCCCGAGAACCGCCAGAACCACGGCCGCCACCACGCCCAAAAGCACCGGCCAGGTTGCGACCTTCCGCAGATGCACCAGGGTCGCCCGCTTCCAGGTCAAGAGCGGCCCGATCCCCATGAGGCCGAGCAGGACCAGTCCGAGCGGGACCATGATCTGGTTGAAGAAGGGAGGCCCGACGCTGATTCTCACCCCGCGGAGCGTCTCCGAGATCATCGGGAAGATCGTGCCCCAGAGCACGGCGAAGGCGCCCCCGAGCAGGATGAGGTTGTTGAGCAGGAAGCCCGACTCGCGCGAGAAGAAGGAGTCGAATTGCCGGTCGCTCCGAAGCTCCCGCCTCCGGGAGAAGAGGAGGCCGAAGGCGAAGATGGAGACCACGCCGAGAAACGCGCCGAAGACGTAGCCGATGTTCGACTGCGCGAAGGAGTGCACCGACGAGATCAGGCCGCTCCGGGTGATGAAGGTGCCGAAGATCGTCAGCAGGAAGGTCGTGATCACGAGAAGCATGTTCCAGATCTTGAGCATGCCCTTGCGCTCCTGGATCATGGCCGAGTGGATGAAGGCGGTCCCGACCAGCCAGGGCATGAAGGCGGCGTTCTCCACCGGATCCCAGGCCCAGTAGCCTCCCCAGCCGAGCTCGTCGTAGGCCCAGCGGCCCCCGAGAACGTTGCCCGCGGCGAGGAACATCCAGGCGATGAGGGCCCAGACCCGCGATTTCCGCAGCCATTCCGAGTCGGTCTCCCGCGACAGCAGCGCGCCGATCGCAAAGGCGAAGGGCAGGGTGAAGCCGACGAATCCGAGGTAGAGACAGGGCGGGTGGATCACCATGGCGGGATGCTGGAGGAGCGGGTTCAATCCCTGGCCATCGGGCGGGATGAAGGACAATCGCTTCCAGGGGCTCTCGGAGAAGACCACCAGGCCGAGAAAGAGCATCTCCACCGCCATCACGGTGAAGACGACCGGGCCCATCAGCTCGACCTTGTCCTTCCGGTGGCGGAGGACGGCGGCGGTCGAGAAGAGCGAGAGCAGCCAGCCCCAGAAGAGCAGGCTTCCTTCCATGCCGCCCCAGAGGGCGCCGATCTTGTACAGAAGCGGCATATCGCGGTCGCTGTGGCTCCAGACGTACTGAAGCTGGTAGTCGCCGGCCAGAAAGGCGTATTCCACCCCGACCACCGCCAGGGTGGTAAAGAAGGCGCAGAGCAGCACGGCGCGGCGGCCCGCGGCCAGCAGATCGTCGCGCCGGCCGGCGAAGGCGGCGATCCCGAGGACGAAAGCAAAGAGCGCCGCCCCGAGGGCGGCGGAAACCGAGAGCCATCCAAGCTGAATCATGTCGCTCTATACGCTTTCCCGATCCTTCGAAGGTCGCAGACGATTTCGCCCGGGGACGCCGTCCGATCCTCGAGCCCTCGACGTCCGCCAGAATGTCCCGATCCTCAGGACTGATCCCAAGGACAGATCCTCAGAACTGGATCCTCAGGACCGATTCTGAGCACCGCTCCTGAGGACTGATCTTCAGGAGATCTTGGGAATGCCCTCCGGATGTTTGAGCGGCGCCTGCCCCGGCGCAGCCTGATACTTGGAAGGGCACTTGGCCATGAGAAACGTGGCCTCAAAGGGCGATCCCGCGACGTAGTGCCCCTCGACGACAACCTCGCCATTCTCGCCGAAGGTGTCCGGCACCACTCCGCGATAGGTCACGGGCACGGCGTTCTGCCCGTCGGTCATGCGAAAGTGCAGCTCGGAAGGCTTCCGGTCGATCGTTCCCGGCACGACCTTGCCGGCGACCCGAAGCCCAGGCCGCGCCGAATCCGCCCCTTTGGACAGAAGCTCGCTCACGGTCACGTAATAGACCATGTTCGGGCGGGTCGCGCGGGCGATGAGTGCGATCACGGCCGCGATGACCAGAACGAATCCGACCATGATCCGGATCTGCTTGGTGCGGCCGCCTCGGCGCGGCGGAACATCGTCAAACGGCGCTTCCATGTGTTCTCCTCAGGATCTCGGGAATGCGGGCGCGACCCTGCTCGAGCCTTTCCAGCACGTCCAAGCCGACGGGCATGGATCCGGGCGGAACGTCCCCTCGTCCTTCGCCATGATAATCGGACCCTCCGGTCTCCAAAAGCCCCAGGTCCGACGCCATCCTTCTCAGGCGACGGATCTCCTCCGGGTCGTGGCGTGGATGAAGCACCTCCAGGCCCATCAATCCGGCCGGAATGAAGCGGTCCAGCACCTCCTCGAACCGGTAGGCGATCGGATGGGCCAGCACCGGAACCCCGCCGGCTTCGAGCAGGGTCCGGAGCGACTCCTCGGGCGAAGGCGTGGAATTCGGAAGGTAGGCGGGGCAACCGTTCCCGATGTAGAATCGGAACGCGTCGTGATAGGATGCCACCCAGCGTTCGGCCACGAGCGCCGAGGCCAGGTGCGGGCGCCCGATCGGACCCCGCCGCGGGCACTGCTCTTCGACCCGCTCGGCGCGGAGCGGAAGGCCGAGCAGCTCGAGCCGGCGCAACATCGCCTGCGTTCTCTCGCGGCGCGCCTCCTGCAGCAGTTCCAGCATCGCCCCGAGCGGCGCGCTCTTCGGGTCGATGAAGTACGCCAGGATATGGATGTCCTGCCCGTCCCACTCGACGCTCAGCTCCGTCGCCGGGATCACCCGGACTCCCAGGCGAAGCGCCTCGGCTTCGGCTTCCGGAAGGCCCGCCAGCGTGTCGTGGTCGGCGATGGCCACGACCTTCACGCCGGCGTCCGCGGCCATCCGCACGACCGCGGCCGGCGGATGCAATCCGTCGGAACAGGAGGTATGCAAATGCAGATCGACCTGGGATCCCAGCGGTTTCTCCTCCTCATGCGGATCGCGGAAAGGCGCCGCCCGTCGATGGGTTTCCGGTTCCGCCTGTTCCGCAAGTCCGAAGGCAACCCCCCAGCATAACCCCGGCGGAGGGCCGGGTCCAGCGGAGGGCGTATTTGACGCCCCTCTTGCGATTCCGTAAATTGATGCCGATCCTCATCCGGAACCACTGTCGATCCCCATCCGGGCACGGCGGAAGGAACCAAGATCATGACTCGAAGAGAAACGGCGAATCCGAGCGGGGCCGCGATCCGGCCGGGTGACGCCTCGCGCGGCCGCGGCCGAGCCCACCGCCATGGTTCGGCCGCCCTTGCAGCTCGCCGCCTTCAGCGTGCGCGCAAGCTCGGGAATGCCCGCCTCGGCCTCGCGGGCTTCGTCCTCTTGCTGGCGGCCGCGACGTCGGCGTCGGTTCTTTCGGGATGCTCCTTCCGCCGCCAGAAGCTGAACGTCGTCCTGGTCACGATCGACACCATCCGCGCCGATCGCGTCGGCTGCTACGGGGACACGGGCGCACACACGCCGAACCTCGATCGCGTGGCGCGGGAGGGATTCCTTTTCTCGGACGCGGTGACCGCCGTCCCGCTGACGCTGCCGTCGCACACCACGATCATGACGGGATGCTTCCCGGCCCGACACGGCGTGCGGAACAACGGCATGTACCACGTTCCGCCGGAGACCATGACCCTGGCGCGGCGCTTCCAGGACGCGGGCTACCGCACCGGCGCCTTCGTCAGCGCCTTCGTCCTGCAACGGCAGTTCGGGCTCGATCGCGGTTTCGAGGTCTATGACGACAGCCTCTTCAACGAGAGGCCCGGCTACAAGACCGTGCAGAAGGCGGTGGCCTGGCTTGCAAGCAAGGACCGGCGCCCCTTCTTCCTCTGGATGCACCTCTACGATCCGCATACGCCCTGGACGCCTCCGCCGCCCTACTCCACGCTGCCCTTGCGGTCGGGCTATGAGCGCGAGATCGCGGCGGCCGACGGCGCCCTCGGAACCCTGCTCGACTACCTGAAAAGCTCCGGAAACCTGAATCACACCATCGTGACCGTGATCGGGGATCACGGCGAGGGGCTGAACGATCACGGAGAGGCGGAGCACGGGATCTTCATCTACAACGAGACCGTGCGGATTCCCTGGCTGCTCCGGCTGCCCGGAGGCACTCCCGCCGGGCAGCGGGTGCCGAATCTCGTCGGGACGGTGGACGTCGCTCCGACGCTTCTGGCCCTGGCCGGGCTGCCGCCCCTGACGGTCGCCGACGGCATGAGCGTCGTTCCGGCCCTGCACGGACAGGCGCTTCCGGAGCGGCACGGCCTTCCGCTCGAAACGATGTATCCGCAGCAGGATTTCGGATGGGCGCCGCTTCTGGGATGGGACACGCCGACCTGGAAGTGGATCCGGGCCCCCGAGAGCGAGTTGTACGACCTGAAAGGCGATCCGGGAGAGAGGAACAACCTGCGGTCGACCGATCCGGACACGGCAGCGCTTCTCGACCGAAGGCTCGAGCGGACCCTGACCGCGATCGAGCCGGCAGCGGGCGCGGAAGCCAAGACCCTGTCGAAGGAGGTCACCGAAAGGCTCCGATCGCTCGGGTACGTCTCCGCGGGCGCGCTCGCGCCGCAGTCTTCGGAGAACCTTCCCGATCCGAAGACGATGATCTCGTCCCATGCCGACTTCGAGCAGGCCAAGAAGGCGGTCGACGATCAGAGGTACTCGGACGCCATTCCGTATTTCCGGAAGGTGCTGGCCCGACAGGATCGAAATCTCGTGGCGCTTCTGGGTCTGGCCCTTTCGCTGAACCGGACGGGGGATTACGAAGGAGCCGAGGACGTGTCCAGGAAGGCCGTCAGCATGTCCCCGGGGAACACGACCGCCATCCAGAGCCTGGCCGACGCGGCGTTCGGGCAGGAGCGCTGGCAGGACTCGATGGAGCTGTACCAGCTCGCCGCCCGCGATCAGGCGGCGGCGCGATCCTGCCAGGGACGCATCGCCCTCTGCCAGGCGAAGCTCGGCCGGATGAACGACGCTTTGGCCACGCTCGGGGCCATCGCCAACACTCCCGGCGAGGGAAACTTCGCGAATCTATCCCGCCACCTCCAGGAATACGAGACGGCCGATGCCTCGGCGCGCAACCTGCGGGATCGGACCGCGCGGGACACGACCGAGGTGCGGATAGCGAGACTGGCGGCGGGGCTCGGCTTCGTGCGGGAATCCGAGCGGATCCTGAAGGCGCCGCTACCGGAGCCGGAAGTTGAAGAGCAACGCTTGCAGCTCCTGGCCGAGCTCGAGCAGGAGCTGGGACAGCCGGCGGAAGCGCTGGACGCCATCCGCCGGCTGGAGAAGTCAGCCGGAACTTCGACCGCGCTTCAGGAGCGCGAGGCCGATCTCCTGGCCGCCGCCGGCCATGCCTCCGAAGCCCTCGAGGCCTACGACCGCCTGCCCCGCGACGAGCTCGCGCGGACCGGCCAGCTCGGCGAGGTCTCGTACAACCGGGCCTGCATCCTGGCCCGACTGGGCCGCAAGGAGGAGGCGCTGGCCGCGATCCACGACGCCGTCCACGCCGGCTTCCACGACCTGAGCCTCATCCTGAACGACGTCGACCTGGCCGGACTCCGCGAAGAGCCGCGGTTCACGGCCATCGTCGATTCGCTGTCGGAGAGCGCTCCGGCGCCGCAGTGACGGGGCTCCGAAGGTCGCGACGGGGCTAGTCGATGACGGAGAAGATCTCCCGGTGCCCGCCGCGGACGGCCTTGCGCATCTTGCCGTAGCTCTGCTGCCACTCGGGATGGGCCATCATCTTCTTCGTGTTGGCTTCATACTCGGCCAGGCTCGGAGCCTCGTGCTCGAAAACCATGGTGTAGTAGTTTCCGACCAGATCGCAGAGAACGCGACTGGTGGCCACGCCTCCCAGCTTGCGACCGAGTTCCCGACTCTCCTTGGCCCACTCCTTGGCCTGCTGCATGTGTTCGGGATCTATCTGCAAGACGTCACGCACGACGATCATGTTGGACCTCCCTCGAGGAACGTTCCTGTTGGCCTCCGGCCGCGCCGGCAATGCGCGGTCGCTTCACTTTGTGTGCAACTCTGATGATATCACGCCTGGTATGCCGCGTCCAGTCTCTGACCGCGCGGCTCCCGCAGCCGGGGTGAGAGATGATCCTGCGACTGCCCGAAGCGCGTCATTGTCGAGAACGCGGAAGTCGATCTCGATAGCGGCGCCTGCCCTGACTCGGCCCGGCCCCCTTCCCTCTGGACCTCTCCGACCGGTCCTGCCGGTACCGAAAGACAACTTGAGGCAAGCTGGCCGGGTCGATCGCACCAGAAGGGAGGATCGGCTATCCCGGCTGATACACCGTGACCTTACGGGTTCCCACGACGTCCAGCCGGATCCTCATTGCGCCTCCAGGAGCGGTCCGCGGCGGACCTGCCGATGCGCTCGAACCAGCCGAGATTTCACGTGCGGAAAAGCATCTGAACTGACTTCAGCGCATGGATCCGGGCGCACGGCGTCAAGCCGCCCTTGTACGCGAACGGGCCGACCGGGGCGCCGCGGGCCCCCAGATCCCGGGAATCCGCCGGAGCCGGTCGCACCGACGTGCCCGCCGGCTCCACTCGCCGTTTCGGCTGCGGGCGACCGGCGTTCGGGCCCGATTGGCCCGGGTGGGCTCGTTTCACCGCGGACGCGGCTTCGCAGCCGCGGAACGGACCCGATTGGGGGGGAAGCTGGAGCCTGAGGGACCGCCACTTCAATGGGGCCGCGGCTTCACAGCCGCGGAATGGCTGCGGGCTGCCGAGGCAGAGGCCTGGGCCGACGCCGCGCTTCAATGGGGCCGCGGCTTCACAGCCGCGGAATGGGGTCACGATCTACGGCCTCCATGCCTCGGTTCTGGTTCAGCTTCAATGGGGCCGCGGCTTCACAGCCGCGGAATGATGCATCCTCCGTTTCCGTTTTGTTTCGCGCCCAGCGTGGCTTCAATGGGGCCGCGGCTTCACAGCCGCGGAATGAAGAACACGAAATCGAGGTCTCAGTGACCGCGCACCAGCTTCAATGGGGCCGCGGCTTCACAGCCGCGGAATGGAGCCGGATGGCCGCGGCCAGAAGCAGGAACCCCCGCGCTTCAATGGGGCCGCGGCTTCACAGCCGCGGAATGCGAGAAGGTGCCGGTGATGCTGGCCAGCGGCTACTAGCTTCAATGGGGCCGCGGCTTCACAGCCGCGGAATGGTCGGTCGTGCTTCGTCCGGATGCCGTCGTCGCCGCCGTGGCTTCAATGGGGCCGCGGCTTCACAGCCGCGGAATGGATCCAGCCCGAATAGATGATTTCGATCTGCCGGGGCTTCAATGGGGCCGCGGCTTCACAGCCGCGGAATGACGCCCAGGCCATGAATCTAGCGGGCCGCGACAACTGGCTTCAATGGGGCCGCGGCTTCACAGCCGCGGAATGGGAGCACGTGCTCGAGATCCTCGGATCCGCCCGGCCGCCGCTTCAATGGGGCTGCGGCTTCACAGCCGCGGAATGCATGCGGGCCAGACGGCCCATCTCGGCGCCGCCCGTGCTTCAATGGGGCCGCGGCTTCACAGCCGCGGAATGATTTGAAGGTGAAGTAGAACCGCTCGGGAACGGACTGGCTTCAATGGGGCCGCGGCTTCACAGCCGCGGAATGGCCTTGGCGGCGCTCCAGAAATTCCCCTCGGCTGCGCTTCAATGGGGCCGCGGCTTCACAGCCGCGGAATGTCGGCAGACCCGGATGCACGACGCCGTCCCGGAGTTGCTTCAATGGGGCCGCGGCTTCACAGCCGCGGAATGGATCCAGCCCGAATAGATGGTTTCGATCTGCCGGGGCTTCAATGGGGCCGCGGCTTCACAGCCGCGGAATGACGCCCAGGCCATGAATCTAGCGGGCCGCGACAACTGGCTTCAATGGGGCCGCGGCTTCACAGCCGCGGAATGAACACCCTAGACTGCCGCCAGTGCAAGGCGCTGAAACTGCTTCAATGGGGCCGCGGCTTCACAGCCGCGGAATGAGCCCGGATCAGGCCATCAGCCGCCAGTGAGGCACGGCGCTTCAATGGGGCCGCGGCTTCACAGCCGCGGAATGGATCGATCGACCCAGAACTACGGCAAGGAGAAATCTAGCTTCAATGGGGCCGCGGCTTCACAGCCGCGGAATGCCGTTATTTCCGCTGATCCGCGTACACAACGTCGAGGCCGCTTCAATGGGGCCGCGGCTTCACAGCCGCGGAATGGTCGTCAGCAAGGCGTTGTACAACACGGCCGGCAAGCTTCAATGGGGCCGCGGCTTCACAGCCGCGGAATGAACTCCGGCGGATGGACGGTCAGGATCTACCGCACAGCTTCAATGGGGCCGCGGCTTCACAGCCGCGGAATGGATGAACGTAGCCTCACCGGTTCCTTCGTCGATCGTAGCTTCAATGGGGCCGCGGCTTCACAGCCGCGGAATGCAGTTCCTGCATCCGAAGACGGGCCAACCCTTCACGCGGCTTCAATGGGGCCGCGGCTTCACAGCCGCGGAATGCAGTACCCGACGTCGACACTTGGGAGCCGCTTTATCATGCTTCAATGGGGCCGCGGCTTCACAGCCGCGGAATGTGGTGGCGGTACTCACTGTCCACCTCCGATCTGCCTGCTTCAATGGGGCCGCGGCTTCACAGCCGCGGAATGTGATGCTCCTCGACCAGCCCGGACCCATCCGCGCGTAGCTTCAATGGGGCCGCGGCTTCACAGCCGCGGAATGTTCCAAGCGGCGGCGCGATCCTCTCTGGCGTACTTTTGCTTCAATGGGGCCGCGGCTTCACAGCCGCGGAATGATCAAGAGCACTTTGGGGGTCGTGTTGTACACGGCCGCTTCAATGGGGCCGCGGCTTCACAGCCGCGGAATGCGGGACCTGATCGACGTGTTGGATGCGGCGGCCAAGCTTCAATGGGGCCGCGGCTTCACAGCCGCGGAATGTCCCGTGGAGGTCGGTCCCGTGGAGGTCGGCCCCGTGGCTTCAATGGGGCCGCGGCTTCACAGCCGCGGAATGGTTTAAGTATCAGGTTATGAACGGGATCTATAACCTTGGCTTCAATGGGGCCGCGGCTTCACAGCCGCGGAATGGAGGTTGATCCCCGCACTCTGATCGCGAACCCCTCGCTTCAATGGGGCCGCGGCTTCACAGCCGCGGAATGCCGGCCGTGACCTGGCCGAACCCGTTCAACTCAAACTCGCTTCAATGGGGCCGCGGCTTCACAGCCGCGGAATGCTGCTGCCCAAGGTGCGTGATGGCCGGCTCAGAAAGTGGCTTCAATGGGGCCGCGGCTTCACAGCCGCGGAATGGTCCCGCATCGCTTCGAACGGCACGCCCTCTCCGGTCGGGCAGCTTCAATGGGGCCGCGGCTTCACAGCCGCGGAATGGTCGTCGAAGCGGATCTCGATGGGGTAGCCAAGGGTCTCGCTTCAATGGGGCCGCGGCTTCACAGCCGCGGAATGTCGCCACGCCGGCCCAGGACACGGACTCGACGCCGTCGCTTCAATGGGGCCGCGGCTTCACAGCCGCGGAATGGAGCTGAATGCGCACGCCCATTGTGACGAATGTGGTTGCTTCAATGGGGCCGCGGCTTCACAGCCGCGGAATGCGCTGCCCTGCCAGATGTACGCGCCCTGCTCCGCAAGGCTTCAATGGGGCCGCGGCTTCACAGCCGCGGAATGGCGGACTCATGCAGCAGGCGAGGGAGAGGGGATACGCTTCAATGGGGCCGCGGCTTCACAGCCGCGGAATGTTGTGAACGGCGTGCCCATGAAGTTGATCCCGTTGCCGCTTCAATGGGGCCGCGGCTTCACAGCCGCGGAATGGCGGCTACAAACCCGGCTGGGCGCTGTACAGGTTCAAGGCTTCAATGGGGCCGCGGCTTCACAGCCGCGGAATGCGGGCAGACCCTCAATGAACTGCGGATGACACCTATGGCTTCAATGGGGCCGCGGCTTCACAGCCGCGGAATGGGCGCACCTCCGGGGCGCGTACCTCCAGGGCGCGGACCTCGCTTCAATGGGGCCGCGGCTTCACAGCCGCGGAATGTGGCGGATGCGTGTTCAGTGCCCGACCGCTCAGAGCTTGGCTTCAATGGGGCCGCGGCTTCACAGCCGCGGAATGCTCCGCTCGCTGGTGCGTCAGCACCGTGAATCCCCCACTGCTTCAATGGGGCCGCGGCTTCACAGCCGCGGAATGTTGGGACGTCATGGACGGCAAGGCCGTCAGTTTCGGGCTTCAATGGGGCCGCGGCTTCACAGCCGCGGAATGCGTTCGCTGGGTGAACAAAACGAACGGGATCGCCCTGCTTCAATGGGGCCGCGGCTTCACAGCCGCGGAATGGACGTGATGGCAAAACAGCTCGAGGCGGGGATGAGTGCTTCAATGGGGCCGCGGCTTCACAGCCGCGGAATGAGCGCCCGGTCCAACCTCTCACAGCGCAGCGGTTTGGCGCCGCGGTTGCGAGCGGCCGGCCGGGAACCGGGATGAGCGTACCACGAAAACGGAGGCTGGTCTCCCATCTTTCGACTTTCCAAGAAGTTGGCGCCGCGAGCGACCCCCGGAATCTCTCCATCACATGGGCGCTCGAAGGAGGCCAGAATATATCAAAGAACGTCCCTGCCGGCGTCGCCTCGCTCCTCGCCACCGGTCGGCGGGGCATGCGCGGCCTCACACGACGACCGCCCCCGATTCCGGGAGCGCAAGGTGCCGGCCGACAAACTGGATGCATTCGTCTCCTCGGCCCTCAAGCGGGCCCAGATCCACGATCATCACCCGATCCTCCCGGTGATGAATGATCGAGGTGACCGCCTCAAGCAACAGGATGCGCTCCTTGGCCGACAGGCGGCAGAGGAAAACGCTGTATTGAACCGGATCTCCGAACCCGCACATCTTCTTGTAGATCCGCCGCAGCCGCTTGGCGTCGGAGACATCGTAACTCACCAGGAACCGGTTACGCACGGCTCACCTCGTCCGGAATGGAGGATACTCGGGGATCTCTTCACCGAGCCAGCGCGCCAGAAGCCGGGCCTGGATCTCCAGGACGCGCCGGTAGGAAACCGAGTAACCGAAAAGCGGATGGGTCACGCATGCTTCGAGCCGGCGCTCGAGCGCGCCAATGGCGGCCTTTCTCCCCGCCGCGGTCAACGCGCAGGCGCCGGCCCGCATGATGAAGTCGGCCCCGCGCGTCTCCCCGGTGTTGACCAGTTGCAGCACGACGGAATCGGCGATGAGCGGCCGGAACTCCTCCATGAGATCGAGGGCCAGGGCGGGCCGGCCGTAGCGCGGCTGATGGAAGAAGCCGAGGAACGGATCGAACCCCACCGATTGAGCCGCCAGCAACGTCTCCTTGGTCAGGATGGCATAGAGAAAGGAGAGAAGACAGTTCACCGGATCCTTGGGCGGACGCCGGTTGCGTCCGTTGAAGTCGAAGGTCAGCTTGTCCCCGGCCGGCGGCCGGAGAAGCTGGCCGAAATGGCTGAAGTAGAGGCGCGCGGCCGCTCCCTCCAAGCCGAGGAGCGAACCGATCTCCGTCGCGCGAGTCGCCGCGAAGGCAAGGCGCGTCATCTCCTTCAGGGTCGAGGCGGGCGGCTCCTCGAGGTTCCGGCGAAGGAGCGTCCGGCAGTTGAGAATCTTGCCGCGCACGAACCGGGCCGCGACCCGAAGCGAAGCGGCGGGATCCGCGGCCAGCGCGAATTGCCGGCGTCGCAGCTCGACGTTCTTGTGGCCCATGCCGGCGGTGACGCCGTTGAACCATCCTCCATAGGAGAAGTAGCTCACGGGGATCTGCCAGCGGCACAGCTCCTGGACAAGCTGGGTCGAGATCTGGACCGCTCCGTAGAGGTTCACCTGGGAGACGTCCATCAGCTTCACGTCGGCGGCGACGCCCCCCTTGAGGTGAACCTGGATGCGATCCCCGTGCTTGCCGGCGAAGGCTCCCTGGTCCTGAAGGTAGAGCGGCTCCCGATCCCCCCGAGCAGGGACCAGGCGGCGGACGTCATCCGCGCTCACCTCTCCGCGATGGGCGGACAAGAAATGGACTTCATCGGGAAGGCAGATGCCGACCAGGGAACACCCGGGACACTTGGGGCTGTCTGCAAGGGGTTCAGGAATGCGCCCGGCGGCCGCCGTCTGCCGCGCCTGCGCCGCGAGCGCCAGCGTCCGCGTCACCAGCTCTTCGTCAAAGGCGACCGTGACCCGTTCCTTCGATTCCGCATAGTAGATGGAGCCCTGATCGCACTGGTAGCCGTTCGCCCGGAGGATGATGCCTTGGGCGCAAAGCTGCACGCGCTCCGGCTCGTACGGCCCGCCCGCGGGGACCGGCCCTTTCTTGTAATCAATGGGTACGCAGCGTCCTCCATCGAATTCAGCGAGGTCGATCCTGGCGATCAGCTTCGCCTCCGGGTCGGAGAGCATCAGCGAGGTCGCCTGTTCCACGGAGGGTTCACCCGTGATTTCGGCCGGCGCCGCGACCATCGGGGGCTCGCCGGTTGGCGCCCCTTCGGGTCGTGCGCCGGTGGTTGCGGCTTGGGCCTGCGGCTCTTGGGCCGCTGGTTCGCGCGCCTCGGCGGGCGCGCCCGGTGCTTCGGCCGGCGCGCCGCGCGCTTCGTCCACCCGCCGATGCTGGAATCGACCTTCCACCGTGTCCGCGCTGTCCTCGAATTCTCCTTGGACCCATTCCAGAAAGAAGAGCCGCGGGCAATAGGCGAACTCGTTCAGCATCCTCGCGGGGAGAAGATCGGGGATGTCGTCGGTGTCCATCGTGATCAGCTTTCGACCGGGCCGAAGAGTCCCAATCCGTAATGCGATCCGTACCCGAGCGCCAGCGGCCCGCGCACCGGCTGCGCGAATTCGATTTCGAACCCGAATCCCAACGCCAGCGCGGGGCCGGAACCCCGCCGCCGCCACCGGCGGAATTCCAGCCATCGGGTCTTGTGTCCGCCGCGCTCGTGCGATTCCAGACCCACGACCCTTGCCGGCGGCGGAAACCCTCTTCGCTCCAGCTCCAACCCGAGCTGCTCCCCCGGACCATCCTTCCCCTTGCGCTTGGGATGGCGTGGCAGAAGAAAGGGAGTCCACGACCGCCAGACGAGCGATTCGGCGCAGAGAGGACCGCCGTTCGAGAGGTCTCCCAGACCGAGAAGCAGCGCATCGATCGGGTGTGGATCGCCGCGGCGCACCAGCGTTCGCAGCTCCGAGAACGCCCGCCGTTCTTCCGGACCGAATCCATCGGTGGAAACTAGGGTCAGGGTGTCGATCCGACCGTCTCCATCTTCGTCCGCCGGAAGGTAGTGGGCGTGCGCGTGCCCTTCGAGCGGTTTCCGGTCCTGGCCCTTGCCGGAAAGGGTTCGAGAGGACCGTCCATCGAAGAGGCGGCCGAACAGGGATTGCAGCGCATCGCGAGCCAGGTCCGCGACCTCGACGGTGTCCGTGATCCTCGGCAACACCTGGGCATGCAAGCTGAATCGAGCCACGCACGGAGCGTTCCGGCCGTTCCAGTACTCGCCAGAGACGGGTGGAGCCGGCATTTCCTGCAACTTCCGGGTCGCGTACCGGACCCATCTTCCCCCGGGCGGACATCGCGGATCGAGCTTCCGCTTGCGAAGCTCCCCAACGTCGACGAGAAGCGGATGGCCCGGGTCTGAGAGCGACGGACTGGAGCTTCCGGCCTCCCAGCAGAGGACCCGCACCGATTCGGTCCCCGCGGGTGTCGGCTCCTCCTCGGAAAGCGGCCAGGCGTTCCACTCCGGGGCGAGCCCGAATTCGGATGTGTTCACAGTCGCTTCGGCGTTCATCCCGCGCTTCCCCCCAGCGCTTTCCATCGCGCCACCGGGAGGTCCGTTCACCAGTTCCGCCTGACACCAGGACTCGGCTCGCCCCAGGTAGGACAGGCCGGCCAGAAGCTGCTCGAGCAGGCTCCTCTCGTCATTGCGGAGCTCCAAGTCAGGCCAACCGATGAGGAGCGTGGCTCCGGGCTCGAAAACGCGAAAGCTGTCGAAGACCAGCGTCTTGGCATCCGACTTCATCTTGTTCCAGTTCTTGAACCAGGGCATGTACTGCCGCGTGTGGCCGTGCGTGACGGCGGGAAGACACAGGTGCGGCGGCTTGGATAGCCGCGCCAGAAGGGTCCCGCAGGCTGCCTCGTCCTGCGCCGAACCGCCTTCCCGCCGCACGGTCTGGAACCACGAAGCCGCCAGGCCTCGCAGCAATCTCCAGGGAGACGGAGGCCACTCCCCCGTTCCCTCGTTCACATGATTCCCCCAGGGCGTCGCGTGATAACGGCCCGCGAGGAACCGGAGGCAAATCGTGGTCACTCGTCTGCCTCCTCCTCTTCGTCCTCGCCGTTACCCTTGCCTTTCGCGTCTTTGCGCTTCGCGGCCCCTTCCTTGGGCGGCTTCCAGGTGACCCGCGTGATCGCGGGCCGGGCCAACCCGTCGGCGCAGCCGCGGATCGCCTCCGGCAGCTCCCCGGACAGCTCCTTGAGGGACGGAAGCTCAAAGTTCTCCGGGCGAGTGGCGCGCACCTCGATGCACTCGAGGTCGCAGGCGCTCCGGAGTCGCATGGAGGCTTCGAGGAATCGACGGACCTTCCAGAGGCCGACCAGGACGAGCAGGCGCTCCGCCTTCTCCCCCAGCCCGTAGCCGCGCAAGGTCGCAAGATCGACATTGAAGAAGGCACGGAGGTCTCCGGCCACGAACTCGGTCCGGTGGAAGGGAACGTTGCCGAACCCTTTCGCGGTGTCGCCGGAAGGATTCACGCGGTCGTTCTTGACGCCTCCGCTTTCGGCGGCACGCACGTCCCGCGCCTCGACGAAGGAAGACAGGATCCGCACGAGGCGAAACCGCCCGCCGGCGAGCTCCTTCTTGGCGAGGAAGAGACCATGGAGGACGGCGTTGGGATCGTACTTGAAGACGGTCCTGGCGAGAAGCCTTCGATCGGTGGCGCGGCCGCTGGAGGCGTTCAAAGTCTTGCTCAAGAGATCAAAGAAGCTCCGATCCGCGCTCTCGAGAATGTAGGGCGAGTTCAGCCGATGCGCTTCCAGGATCGAGTTGGTCAGGATCTCGCCTTTCTCGTCGACCACCGCGACATAGGGCAACCCTTCCAGCTCCGCGACGAGACTGTTGGAGGCCTCGTCCCAGCAAACGGTCTCCAGCCGGTTGGCCATCGATTGCGCCGACTCGACCAGGAGCATCTCCGACCCTCCCGGAAGCGAGTAGGTGGCTGGTCCGAGGTCCGGGAATCCGGTCGGCTGGAACCTCTCCCCTTGCAGTGGCCGGAGTCGGGCGTCCACGAGTATCCGCTGAGCCCCGTCGAGTTGTGTCCACTTCATCACAGTCCCCCTTCCTCTGGAGCCGGCGGCTCCAGGATTCGATTGGCCAGAACCTCCCCATGCACCACGGGGAGAAGGAGAGCGCCGGCGAGTCGAGCCGAAGCCTCCGCGTCAACGATCAACTTGCCCGCCGCCGCTTCGCTGAGCCGAGGCGTCATTCCGGCGGCGCGCAGCCGGCGGCAGGAGAGACGGAAGCCATCCGCGAACCGTCCGGCCCGGATGAGGGAGTACTGCTCGCGGGTCAGCCGAAGCGGGGGGCGTCCGTTGCCGTCCATCCTCTTCGCCCGTTCCAAGGTCCACGAACCGTCACGGGCCGGCACCAGGAGGCCATCCAGGGCGAACAGCTTGAGCAACGCGTAGGCGACAGGAACGTCGGCCGCCTTCGCTCGACGACGAACCTCGCCGCCGGCAGGAGCTTCGGCCGCCCTGGCTCGGAGACCAACCTCGCTGGCGGCAGCGGAAACACCTGCTTGCGCGTGATCCGTCAGACCGGACTCTGAGGACGCCGCGGGAGTTTGCATCCCGCCTGCGACGGCTTCGGCCCCGTGGTGGTTCGGGATTGAACCGGACTCTGGGGACGCCGCGGCGAATTGCGTCGCCGGCCGATCCGCCGGGGAAGGCCTTCTCCAATCGACAGCCAGAAGCGCGAAGAAAAGGTCCTCCGTTCTCTCCTCATCGAGGCGGCCGCTGAGGAAGAAGCCCACGTCGCTCGGCGAAAGCCTCCGAGCTCCCGCCACGAATGGATCGTCCGAGCCCAAAAGGAGCCGGTCGAGAAGGCGGGATAGATTCCTTCCGAACGAGCCCTGGCCCCAACCGGGCGCGGACGCGTCCTCGCGCCACGAATAGCGCCGGCGCTTCGGATCGTAGGCCACCGGTTCCGCCAGTCCTCGACCGCCAGGGACGCGCGTGAGCGCAGCAGCCAGGGAAGCCGCCACCTGGAACTCCGGAGTCTGGTCGTCTCCGGCCTCGACCCAGGCTGTGGAAAGGTCCTGTAGAGGACGCCTGGTTCCCCGCGGTCCCCCGGATGACGCGGGGCCGGACCCCGGTGGTGAGCCACTCTCCGAAGAACGCTTTGTCCCTCGGGCCGCCAGACGCTCCGATCTTCCCAAGGCTTCCAGGATCCTGGTGAAGGACCGCGTCTCCGGAGCCAGCGTGTAATCATAGACGGCGCGCTCGAGGCCCAGGAGAGCCGTTTGGTATCGCGCGGGCGATCCCTTGGATCCCGCAACGGATCGAAGGTCCTGAGCCCACGGGTCGATCTGGTGCAACAGGTCGAGACGGGGATCCGGGGCCGCGGCGACCTCGATCCGGTCCAGCGGCACGGCGACATAGGCCAGCCCGCTCCGCTTGAAGAACCCGTACCTCTGGAAGGACGAAATCCCACGGTCGATCCCGAGCTCTCGCACCGCGCGGGCGAACTCGAGGCCGCTCCGCGGCGCTCTTCGTCCGAGCTGGGCGCGTCCTTCCGCAAACAGCCGCCGAACTTCCGGCAAGGCTGCCGGCTGAGGCCAGAGAGGCAGCCACATTTCGGCCCGGGCCGAATCGCCCAGTTCTTCCGCGGCGCCGCTGGAGGCCCCGCAGGCGCTCGCGCCCACCGTGAACGGAAACGACGCCTGCGAACCCCCGCTGCTTCCAAGCCGCCTGGTGGCCGCGCCTGCCAAGAGGAGAGCGCCCTCCAGCCCAAGCACGAAGTCCCAGGGGTTCACGACCGAGGATCCTTCGAAGCCGGAGGTGGCGTTGGCGCCGCCGACGCCTCCCGGATGGAACTGGCCCACGGCGCAGTCGGCGAGCGGGACCTCCGCACGCCCAAAGAGGCAACCATCCAGCCACCCGCTGGACGGCTTGTGAGCTTGTCCCGTCGCGGGATCGAACAGCTCCTCGAGACGCTGGAGAAGGTTCGCCGTGAAATCCAGCTTGCCGTCATTGCCGCCGGTACCGAGCAGGGCCGGGTAGCGCGCCTTCTCCTCGGTCAGCACGACGGCGGCATCGAACCACGGAATCGCGTCGTCGGGAATCCAGGCGCGACAACGGGCCTGGAACTCCCTCTTCACCTCATCCTTCCCGGGATCCCTGAGCCCCAGGTCCTTGATGATCGCTTGGATCCGGCCGATCGTTTGGCGCATCTCCTCGAATCGGGGAGCCTTCGACTTCACCATCACTGCGAGCGCTTTGCCGGCGACATCGCCAGCCTTCCAGAAGCCCGAGCCTTTGTTCCAGGGCGCGAGGATCGGAGACGGCCGGTAATCCTCGAGAAGGAAATCGAGCAGCTCGTCGCGAGACCGGCGCGCCTCGAGGACGAAGGTGTCGTCCCTCCAGAATCCCAGGACTCCGGGATCCATTTGAGAAGCGACCAGCCGGATGATCCCGAGCGATTTCAGATAGTCGAGGAGCGGCCGGGATCGGCACCCGGCGAGTCGGATTTCAGGCATGGTTCGCGTCCCCCTTCGGCGGAACTTTCTTCACCTCGATCTTCGACGTCCCGTTTGACCCGGCCGCTCTGCTTCCGCGCGCGTCGGCGGCCCGAAGGAGCGCCTCGAGGAACGCCAGGCGAAAGGGTCCCAGATCATTCAGGAGAGTCAGCACGCCCTGGGACCACGAAGGCCCCTCGCGCCCACGGCCGAACTCCATCAGCTCCAGGTCGATCGTGGTCCCGACCGTTTGGACTCCGCCCCCGAGATCCGCTGGTGGCAGACGGTCTCCCTCCCAGATGCCGCAGGCGAAACGGCCGCCTCCTTCCGGAGCCTTCTCGCCCGGCAGAGATCGGATAGCGAGGCGCACCTTTCCGTGATGGGAAGCCGCGAGGTAGGCGGCGAGGCTTTGACCGTCAGCTCCGTCTCGTCCGGGGAGGTTCGCTAGGAGAGCGAGGGCGCTGGCCAGCTCGTGCCGAAAATGGCGGCGAGAGTGACGGCCGCCGGTGCCTGGGGATTTGGCCCAGAGCGTCCCAGGATCGGGGGGCTCCCCGCCGGCCTTTCGAAGGAACTGCTGGAACTCGGGATGGCTCTTGCCCGCATCGTGCCAGCGCGCCGCGCGCTCGAGCACCGGTCCAAACTCCGGAGCGAGCCGGGCAAGAGGTACGATCGCCGCGACGACGGCATCGGTGTGCTCGGCCAGACTGACCCATCGCGCGCGGACGGAGGCGGGATCCTCGTCCACCGCGTCCTCGGCCGGCTCCTCTTCGGGCCCTGCGACCGAGACTTCCGGCACCGGCGATCGAGCAGACGCGGAGAAACCGACCAAGGGATCATACCCGCCCGCTTTCGCTGGGAGCAGAACGCGCATCCCGGCTCGAAGCTCATGGGCCGCCACGCGAACCCAGCGATCGTCGAGGGGATCGAAGACCCACGCGGTTCTTCCGCCCGCAGAGAGCCATTCCCGGAGCGTGTACACGGGGAGAGCGCACAGCTCGGGCCGAGACGGAGGAGTTTCGTCATCGGACGGTCGTTCCAGGTCCCTCCAATAGACCTGAACGTCACGATCGTCCGCCTCCCGGATGAACCGGCCGACGTCGATGTCCAGGCCCGAGATGTCGGGAGACGTGTCAAAGAGGTCATAGAGGTCGGTGCGCCGGAGAAGGTGCGTGGGTGGCTCCAGGTACTCGAGAGAAAGGCACGCCAACGCCTCCGGGGAACTTGCCGGCAGCCCCTCGACGGCAGCGGACGACGGCCCCTTCATCGCAGTGGACGGCAGCCCCTCGACCGCAGCAGCCGACGGTGTCGCCGCCGGATGGGCCGGCGGCGTCTTCTGCGATACGCTGTGCGGCGGATTCTGTGACAGGCTCGCATTGGCGATTGCCCGCAACCGATCTCGCGTGAACTGGAGGTCGTCCTTCCGATAGGGCTCTGCTTTGGCATCCGGGACATCGATCCACCAAGCGTTAGCTTCCGGCTCCAGCCCGGCTCGATTGCAACGGCCCAGACGCTGCACGACGCTGGACCACGGCGCGATCTCGAAGAACAGGGTCCGTGCGTCCACGTCCACTCCGGCCTCGATGACCTGAGTCGTGACCGCGATCAGACCTTCCCCCGGAGGTTCCGCCAGAAGCTCGGCCAACCGGGCGTCTCGATCGGGCGGACGGAACCTGGAGTGGATCAGACAACGCGGCACCTTCGCTTTCGCGAGAGCCTCATAGACGGCGACCGCGCTATCGACCCGGTTCATCACTGCCAGGGTCCGCGTGCCCTTCACGTGTCCATCCAGGATGGCCGCTGCGATCTGTTTTGGGGTCGGCTTGTCAGGGAGGTCGGCGGGACGCAGCGTCTTCGGAGATCGCAGCCGAGTTCTCAGTGCGGGAGACTCTCGATCCGCATCGGAGAGAGAGAGGATGCGGGTTGGGTCGAGGGCGTGATCCACGGTCCGGAGCCATTCGGGATCCAGCGTAGCAGAAACGAAGATCGTCCCCGACGGGCCGAGATGCGGGCTCTTCCCCCGCAATCCCTCGAGTTGGGCCGCGGTCGCCCGGCCCACCCCCATGAGCTGTATTTCGTCGCAGACCCAGAGCGCGTCGGTGTGGAGCAGCCCGAACAACCTCGGCCACCGGAACCTGCTGGCGCCGTAGCCCCGGTTGAGGGCTCGCGAGAGGAGCATGTCCTGCGTGCCGATGATGACGGCATCCCGTTCCGGCTCATCCGCCCAGTCGTCGTCCGACTCGCCGCCCATGAGCACGTGCACGCCGGCGGAGTTTTGAATCCCGAGGTTCTCCAGGATCTTCGAGGCCACCTCGCGGGTCTGCTCGACCAGCACGCGCATGGGCAGGCAGTAGACCAGGCGCCGCGGGGTTCCGTCGCGGACCCGGGACTCCGGGGTGAACCGCCGCCGCCACAACCAGGCTGTAAGCACCGCCGCCGTCTTGCCGCAGCCGGTTGGGATCGACAGGGCTTCCGGCAGCGTGTCCTCCAGGGCGAGACGCTCCTGGTAGGGATAGGGATCGGACCCGACTGCCTTCTTGAAGAATTCCCGATACGAGGTCACTTGCATGATCGAGCTCCTCCGGTGCGAAGACCCCGAACGCGTTCAGTCCTGCCCGTGACGAAGGCGCGCCGAGCTGCCGGCACGGCCCCCCCCGCTGATCTCTCCCAAGACGCTACGTCGGGGGGTATGACAAGCGCTGACGTCCCCCCGGGCCGGCGGCCCTTTTCTTCGGTGTGGTTAGGCGGTGAGGATGCGCACCCGGCCCGCGGCCCGCAAAGCCGCAGCTACTCTGACACGAGCCAGCCGGCCCGTCAATGGGCGCGAGCTACGCCCGCCAGCTCTGGGCTTACGCACGCTTGCAGCTGAGTTTCGCGCGACATCCCGGTCCTTTGTCCGATGCCGCTGGCACGGCCCGAGTGAATCCTGAAGACACGTACCAGGATCACGGCATTATTCCGAGGCCCGGTGGACCCACCAATAGACTATCAGAATGCCGACAATCATCGCCATCCCGGCGCCGCCTAACAGACGAAGATGTAGGATGTTACTGAGGTCTATACCATCGCTGGTGGTCGTGAATCCGCGCCAGTTGATCCCCAAGACCGCCAGCGCCATCGCCGGTACCACCACCGCGATGGACAGAAAGCCCAGCAAGCGCTGCAGTCGATCGGCTTTCCGGGAGAGCAAGGCTTGATGCATCTCGTTAGTCTCTGCAGTCACCTCAGCGAACAACTCCGGGACTCCAAATGCTGTATGCAGGAGCTTATAGAAACGCTGATGGTTCCAGGACTGAAACACATGGGAGAAATAGAGCATCGCGGTAAGGGTGTGGAGGGATTCCATCGCTCCCGACAGGTCCTTCATGCGCCGGTTCCGACCGCGCTCGCCTGACATCTGCCAGGTTTCGGCGATCCTCCTGGAAAGAAGGACCAAGCTGAACCGTTGCATTGTCGCCAGCAGTACCGCAAAGAAATACGTTCGACGCAGGTGATCAGGAAGGGTCGTCTGAAAGAACTCCTCGTCCGGGGGGTCGAAGGCAATGAACCCTGCGCCGCTGAGAGTCGCGAAGAACGACTGGCCGCGAGCATAGGGCATCGTGTTTGCCTCCGCTTCTCGCACTTCGTTGTCAGGAACGATCGCCTGGGATGAATGAAAGCAATTACAGATCCGGTGCGACCACTCCTCCGCCAGGCCCTGCGGCACATCGCGCAGAAAGACGGCCTGATAACTCATCAAATGGCCCACGGCGTAGACGTGCCCCCACCATGGCACGTTCCCTCCCTCATCCGCCGTGGCCAGAAGGACTCGAATCAGCTCGATCAGGCCGCCGACGCCGTCGGGATGGGTGCCTACACCACCGGCCGGCGACGGAAATGCCGAATTCATCACGGGCGCCCGGGTTTGGGGATCCAGACCGACCCTGCGCTCCGCGCTCAATGAGACGCCACGCCGCCGTTCGGCGAAGCGGAAGTAGTGGTTGAAGTCCATCCATTCCGCGACATCCTGGGATTCGGGACGGGCGTTCAGCGCAACGAGGCCGATCCCGGTGTGGGCCAGAGCCGTTAGGACGCTGAACTCACCCGGCCTGCGTCCTCGATCGCCAATTCTGATCCTGACCCGCTCTCCACGCGGCAACTGGAGGGCCCAGTCCCATGATCCACCACACCCCAGTAGGCGCTCGGCCCCCTCGGTCAGCTTCCAGAAACCAGCGACCCGCCGATTTTTCGAGGCCTTCGAATCTGGCGGACCCCCAGGCTGCTCTCTGCCCACTCCGCTGTTAAAGAAGTCCTCGATGTGACACAGGGTCTCACCCGGCGGTGCGGGGTCGGAGATCGACTCCCATACAGTGACGGTCGTCCCGTCGGCCGCCCAGACCGCCGCGTCTAGGGCATGGCACAGCTTTCCGAACCGGCTACCCTCGAATCGGAATGGATAGAGAAAGCATGCAAAGGAGTGGTCCAGGACCGTGGCGCTCATGGTTGGACCGGGCGCCAGATGCCGTTCCTACCGATCTCGCACCATTCCCTTCCGAGCAGCCGGCTACCCGGCGCCCAACAGATCGCAGCCTGGCTCAGCTCAACGCCGGCCGCGGCGCTGACTAGATCAGTCTGACGGCCGACCAGAGGCTCGAGATGTCCCTCCGCCTTGATTCCGCTTCCTGAGTCCACATGGGCCAGCCATGGGCCACCCTCGGGTGGCCGCAGTTGCGGACGGGCCGTCTGCAGGCGCATTTCCCAGCCCATGCCGAACGCGGAGAGATCCGGACCTTCCCCGAACTCCGGTGAGGCGACACGTCCCCACCCACTGGCACGTTCCGCCCCGAGCTGGAGGCGTCCGACGGCCTCGCGCCACGGCAGGTCGCTCCCTGTCAGTTCGAAAACATAACCGACTAGATACACCGGCCTGCCCGAACGAGTGCGTGGAGCAATGAACTCCGTCTCATGCAGGGTACCCTCGTCGGCCGTCCGGGCGTCGACCAAGGCGGTGCTCGCGTAACTTCCCATGAAAAGCCACTCGAATTCCCGCGGTCGGCACCACGGCCAGGCTGCAACCCGATCCGGTTCCTCGCTCGGGTAGAGATAGCTGAAGGCAAGCTCTTCGTTCACACGGTCGCCGACCTCGCGGTAGCCGTAGAGGCTCTCGTTGTCACGCACCAGACGAGCGGTGATCGCTCCCCACATCATCCGACCGGTCACATAAGGACGGCAATATTTGACGTTCCCCAGGGTACGCCAACCCGAATGTAATGGCGACGTCAGCGACAGGGTCAGGCGCCAGCAACGCCAATCAGGCACCAGCGCTGGCATTGGCCTTCGCTCCAAATCGGGCGTAGATCAGCGTTTGTTCCCAGACCTGCTTCACCAGAAGCAGCGTGTCCAGATTCTGGCAAACGTGTTTGGTGAGATACTCGAGAGCTTGTGCCCCGTCGTGAGTCTCTACCCATTGGGTGTCCGTAACCTCCTTCGCCAGCGCAATGAGTTCGTTCCGCGCGGCCTTCGCGGTAGGTTCGTCCTGAGCACGTTTTCGCGTCAGGAGAAACAGCAGCCCGGCATAGATCCCGTTCTCCTCCACCACGCCCAATGCCTTCGTCAGCACGTTCTCGATATCGTCGTGACTCCCGGGCAGATCCCGCAGGATCTTCTGCGCGTACCGCTGCGCTTCGAGGTCTAGATTCATCACAGCCCCTTCCAAGAACCCAGCAGCCGGAGGCGTCCAAAACCGCGGGTTCCCATCCCACCCACACCAAGAGGCTCCATAAGCTTGAATCCGCTTTCGAGGACATCGAGCGGCCTGGTCCACGTGGGGTACCCGGTTCCGGCTGGTTTCGGAAATTGTCTGGAATAGTCGTCTTCGACGACCTCGCTCCAGAGCAACGTGGCGCGCGGAATCGCTTCATAGGTAAAAAGGCCGTGAGCCTCCGCCGCCCCGGTGGTCGGATCGATCACCACGGATGTGCGTACCTCAGTGTTGCTGTTGACAATCTGCGGAAAGTACTTGAGCGAGACGAGGAGGATGCGACCCGCCAGGTCTTTGAAGACGCCGTCGGACGGAAATCCCGCCGGCGGTGTCACCACGGCGCTCCGGGGATTGAGTTCCATCAACAGCCAGCCCACGTTCAACTTGCCGGTGGTGCCCGCCAGCGTGGTGGCCACGGCACCGGAATCATCCGGAGAACCGCCCGTCAGGTCGAAACCGGCTTCGCGGAGGATCTCCGGAGCGCCCACCCAAAGCGGCCCCCTCTGCGAATACACCGGAAAGAGAAGAACGCGGGCGTCGCTGACGCTCACCGTGCCTGCGAAGCTTCTTGTTGTCTGCGCGGCGTCCGTGGAGGTCCCGAAGGTGTAGAGGATCGGGCACGTGTCGCGAGCGGCCCCGCTTTCCAGGTACTTGCGATGCTGCCCCGCGGCCTCCGGCTTGCCGAATTGCATAGCCGCGTAGCTTCTGGCCGCGCCCAACAGCGTGGTGCCGGGAATCTTCGGTAGGTTCGTTCCCGGCTCGCGGACAATCGTCATGTCCACCCGGCCGAGGCGGTAGCCGCCCGCGCCCACGTGGACGGGATCGAGCGTGAAGAACGCATATCGCCTGCTCTCATAGTTCATGGCACCCCCGCGACCTCGGCCGGTCCCTTCAGCATTTCGGCGTCCGGCCGGTCCTTGAATACCTTCAGCCACAGCTCAAGCACATCGAGCAGGATCCCGTTGGCGGCCGCCCCGCAGAGTGTCTTCATCTCCTCCGGAGTCGCCTTGTCGACGGCCTCGCGCACGCACTGTTCCGCGAACGGTCGCCAAACCGCGTCATCGTCCCAGATCGTCTTCTTGTCCAAGAGAATCCCCCCGAGCCAGTGCAGTTGGTTCGAGCGGGCCCGGCGTTTCAGGATCGACCAAACACGTACGAGGTCAGGCACACGTTCGAGCAGGTAGGGACGGGCGCGGTTCGGGGAGCTGCGTCGACGTCCATCCCGGTCATACGCGACCTCGAAGCGCTGCCCCGCGGTTTCCACGAACTCGAGATCGAACCAAGAGGGGGTCACCTGCGTGACCTCGCCGGGCTTGAGCAACCAGACGAGATCCGAACCCGGATCTGCGCCACCCGGCTTGTAGTAGTACGGGTACCAGAGGTCCACGGCCCTTCCGTCACCCATGCGAGCGGGCACCTCCCATTGCTCGCCGTTCGCGAATTCGATCGAGGCATTGGCATCAGTCTTGCCGAAAGACGTTTGCCGGACGATCCAGTCCTGCGGTTCCGCCGGATGATCGAGCATGCGTCGAGCCGTGTCGAGCATCGCCGCGAAGGGAACCGACGCGGTCCCGAACACCAGTCCAGCGGTGAGTGGCAGGCGGTTTCTGACCTTCCCGAGCTCCCGGATATACTTCTCGCGAAGTGCGGCCAGTATGTCCATCGCGCTGGCGGCCGGAGCTAGCACCATCATCGTATGGGGTTCCGAGAGGATCTTGATCAGCGGCCGCCAGGGCTTTAGTTCGGCAGCGATCCGGAGGTTCTCGATCAGCGGGAACTCGTCAAACGCACCGCCGGGACGCGTTGACTCCTCCAGAAGGCCTTCTTTGCCGGACAGTTTCGCGCGGAGCCATTCGGGCGCCCGTCCCTGGCCGTCCCATCCGCCTTGGCGAGCTGCTCGCTCGAGATTCTCCGCGGTCAGAAGAGTGTCCGTGCTTGCATCGTAGACCACGCTCAGCCGCACCCCCGCTGCGCGGAGATAGTAGGCGTGGTAAGGGGCTGGTCTCCGGGCGCCCGTCCAGCTCAGTCGCAGGCGCCCCGGGACGGTTGGGACGGGAGCCTCTTCGACAAAGCTGCGCCAGAATTCGGAGCCGGTGTCCCAGACGCGGCGCAACCGGGCGAAGGACGCCTGTTTCGGGACCGGTTCCGCATCCACAAGAGTCTTGTGTCCGTCCCGCTTTGGCTGGTACTGAAGGGTGGCCCCTCCGGGTGAGCCGTAACGAACGGTCCATAGACTTTTCTCGATATGGCCTTCCCGACCGTGTTGGGAGCCCGACCCCGTCAACCATCCGTCGAGGTGAAGTCGGGCGGCGAACAGGACGACCCGACCGTTGCAATCCGCGGCCTCGTCGATCCAGATCGTCGAGTCAAGCTCTCGACACCACCTCTCTGACCGATTCTGTCGCCGATCCTCACAGATGTCGCACACTCGCCGTTCTCGGGACTTGGGTCCGGGGCCGACTGGGCGGAGCTGACAGACGGCGCAAACCGGTTCCCTCTTGCCGCGCCACCAAAGGGCGAGGCTTGGCGGGTCCGTGCCGGCCTGGGGCGTGGGTTCATTCAGGGCTTCGGCGATGCCGAGGCCGAACTGATCTGGCTTGCTGATGAAGAGATGCGCCTGCAGCTCTTGGCTGGCGTCTTGATCGGCCTGCTGCAGGGCGTGTTTGATCCTGGGCTCAAGCAGCCCTCTCAGTTTGGTCCCGGTCGGATCGTTTCTCAGGTTCGGAACGAGGAAGCAAGCTCCCAGATCATCGCGATAGACCTCGTTGGCGATGGGCAGGTCGTACTCCAGCAGCTCGGTTACACCGTTCAAGAGCTTGTCGACCAATTCGCGGCGGATGAGCAGGTCGGGAATGCGCGCGGCACGCCCGTAGAAATCCGGCCCATTGACTGCGACCCGCAGGACATGCCATTGGAGACCTTGACGCTCATATGGTTCGCTCTGCCCGGAAGGTATGGGCATCTCGCCTTCCATGAGAGTCTTGGCGAGCGCGGCCTTGAAGAAAGCTGCTGTCGCTGCGCTGATATCGTAGAGAGTTACGTCATTGATCGGCCAACGAGCATCGGCCACCCAGTGCACGAACGCGTTGCGCGCGGTCCCGATGAACCTTCGCCGGTCCTGGAACGCCCCTTCCATCCTCAGCCCATCGCCGAAGCTAGCCCATAGCTCCTTATCGGTGTTGAGATCGAGCGGCCTTTCGAACCCGAAGGGAGTCGATTCGTAGACGGCTTGGCGGCCTTGGCCCCCGGCTAGAATGGCGTTATCGGGGGCCTCCTTTTCGATCCGGGAAGCGCGTTGGTGGCACTCCATCAGGAGTTGTGTCAGGTCGGATTTCTCCCGGCCCAGTATATCGCGCAGCTCGTTAGGATCGTACCAGTGCAAGTCTTGTAGCTCGATAAGCTCGGCCACGACGTGGTCCGCGAATGGCTCGCCGAGGGCAATGGGCGTCTGGCAAAGCCAGTCCTGCGGAATCAGATCTTTGAAAAGCCACCTTGCGTTCTCGAGGCCGCGCACGTGCCTCGTGGGCCTCGCTCCATGGGCCGGGTCCAATGTCTTAGAATCAATCAGCGCATTTACGCGGGCCATCGCCGTCGCGTTCCGCGCCAGCCAACCCGTCGGATTTCGATAGTTCCAGTCCCTCGCGGGATTGAAAAAATCGTGGTGGAGCTTCCCGGCGTTGTGCAGCCAGGCTCCAAGTTCCGCCAGCCAGGCCGCCTGGCGTCTCTTGGAATCCGCGAAATCTTCTAGACTCCAGCCCACCGGTCAACCTCCAACTCTCAATCCGAGCAGGTCGCCGGTCTCCTGGAATTCGCGGCGTTGGACCGCCGTCCCGGTGCGCCAGATCAGCGACCCGTCTGCGACCCGGGCCTTGACGCTCCCGAATCCACTGGAGACCTTCGCGCCGATGCCGGTCTCGGCAAAGATCCGATGGAGGGCCTTGCAGACCAACACAAGGTCATCCGGAACCTCTGTCTCGGGCCATCCAGCGGTGAGCGGAACATGGAGGAGACGGAACCACCCGGTCTCGCCTTTCGGCACCAGTTCGAGATCGATGGGAATCCCGGTCTTGGTCTTCCGATTCTGGGGATGAATCATGGCAAAGCCGAGGCCGTTGAAAAATGTGGGGAAGAAGGTCAGTCGCCCTGCCCTGCTGTCGGCCTGGCTCTCGATCGCGCGGTCGTTGCCGAGCAGCCGCACGACTTGTGCGTCACCCCGGTCCCTTCCCAGCCAATGCAACGCCCCACTGACCGAACCCTTCCACCCGGAGGCAGCGTAGTGCGGAATCCGGAGCGCCCGATCCTTTCGCATGGGGTTCTCGGTCGGGTAGAAGGTCGCATCGTCCTTGGTCAGGAGCGGCTGCCGCAAGGTGAACTGGAACTGAAGAAGCCAGGTAAAGGGAGGCAGCGCTATCAGGTCTACGCTCGGATCGGAAATGGCCTGACGTACGAGGACCGGAACGTCGTAAGGCGGCTGCTGTTCGCGCCATGCCCTCCTGAAGGCCCCGTCCAACTTCCTCTTGCCCAAGAACTCGAGAACTTCGTGCACTGCCGCAGGACCGGCGGCAGCCAGCTCCGACCAGGGACCGGGCGGCAGGGCGTCGGCGTCTCGGAACTGTCTCGCATGCTCGCGAACCTCGGTTGCGAGATCACTGGCGTGATCGTAATTCATGGCAACCCCATCAGGTGACGATAGAAGCCGATGACGTCGCTACTGCCCGGCATTTGGGTGCCGATGCCTTGCAGCGCTTCCCAGCACACCAAGCTATAAGTGCTGCCGAGGTGCGCTTTGATCCGGCTGAGAATGGCGTCACGTTCACGTCGCAGGTACTCATCTTCTGAATCCCGCGGCAACCAGCCCCAAAGCCGAATCTCGGGGGGATCCCCATAGGGTCGAGACACCGAGACCTTGCTTCCCCGCCGCTGCCCGGTGATGGTTCCGTATAACTCATGACGCGCGTGATTCATCTCCTGTTGAGCCGTCTCGTTCATGTACGCGTTCGGACGCAATCCGCCGCGTAAGGCGATCTTGAGGTCGAAGGTCTCGTTCGGCGAGAATCCGCATTTCCGGAGAGGCCCGCATTTCGCGAAAAACATGTCGCGGAGACTGGGGAGGCCATCGCTCGAGGCCTGGCCGACGTTGTTTCGCAGCAAGCCCAGCAGGGCTTCTCCACCTGACGGTGTCCCGAGCGAGCAGACTCCGAATCCCATCTGGGTCCGCGCACCCAAACCGGCCCACTTCGTTTGGAAGGCGATCAGATCATGCAGGATCTGTGTGTCAAGACCCGGCGCGAGCGGAACCACCGTCAAGGTCAATGGACCCTTCATCCCACCGCTCGAGAAGTGCCAGCTCCTGCCATGCCCACCGTGGATCGGAGCCGGCCTGGGGAGACCCTTGCAGGCATGCTCCACGTCCAGTCGAAAGCGGCGCCGCAGTCCCGTGGCACCGAACATTCGACTCGCCGGGTCGAGGGCCTCGGCGTGATCGGGGTTGAAGACGGGTTGCGAGGCGGTGGGATCTGGCACATCGGCTCCGACCCCACGCATCAGCGCTTCGAGCCACCAGCGCATGCTTCCCAAGAGGCTGGTTGCGAATACGTCCCGTCCGCCGTCGCCGTGGATGTCGCCGGTCCAGATTGGCGTCAGCGTTTCAAGCTTGAGCTTGAGCAATACGCTCGACTCTCATGAATCGAATGCCCCGGTCCGAATCTTGTCGGAATGGAGCATCGCGGAACACCCGACCGAAAACAACACACTTTTTTCGTCACAGTTCGGCGGCCGAGGCGGGACCCCCATTTCGGTCTTGAGACGCACGCGCGGCGACGACCTGGGAGATCGGTGTGGAGATACGGGCGACCGCGACCGCACGGGAGCGCGGCGACAGCCACATCAAGGCCGGTGTTCGTGATCCTTCAGCTTCCGTGCGGATGCCAATCCGCAGTACGAGCGAATGGGCGGTTTCGACCCCCCACCTGGCCTTTCCGATCGGAACGGAGGGTTGTCAGTGAAACGATTGGAGGTCTGTCTGTCATGAGCTTCAATCCCCACTTGGCCTTTCCGATCGGAATCGCGCCCCTCGTAAGCCCTGACTGTACAAGCGCTCCCCGGCCTCTTCCGGGGACGACGTTCTGATACGAGTCGCAACGAGAAACGCGCCCCCGAGCGCTCGCATGCTCCCTCACAGCTCCTAGCTCCGCAAGGAAATCTGGACCCTCCGGGGATGATTTGGACCTCCCAAGCCGGGTAACGGAGGGTGTGCCACCCTTGGTTGAAAATCAGAGGGCTCCCAGTATGATGGCGAAGTTCCTTCCCGCGAGCAGCTGGCCGCTATGTCGATCGAGCGGGATCCCCGCAGGCGACGGATCCAGATGATCCAGGCCTTAATTCCTCGACGCTCACCAGCCTTGACCCACCCCTGCCAGTGAGAACTGACCCCCCTCCGATTCCGGCACGGCGCCTTGGCCGTGGCTCCTTTCTCTCCTTGAGCAGGCTCATCGCCCTCCCTCGTGGAAGGGAGGCGTGGCATGTCCGGGAAGCGCCCCGCTGCGTTTGTGGGAAATGGTTTCGTCCCGATCCCCGGGCGAGCAGTTGGTGCGAGACACAGTGCGCAGCCAACCGATTGCGGCACAAGGAACAAGCCGACGACTTCGCCCTCGAACCACGACCGCCGAACCATGACGCCCTGGTCAACCGGGGCGCTCCTGTTCCGCCGAACCATGACGCCTCGGTCAACCGGGACGCTCCTGTTCCGCCGAACCATGGCGCCTCGGTCAACCGGGGCGGTCCTGTTCCGCCGAACCATGGCGCCTCGGTCAACCGGGGCGGTCCTGTTCCGCCGAACCACGACGCCTCGGTCAACCGGGGCGCTCCTGTTCCGCCGAACCATGACGCCTCGGTCAACCGGGGCGCTCCTGTTCCGCCGAACCATGGCGCCTTGGTCAACCGGGGCGCTCCTGTTCCGCCGAACCATGACGCCTCGGTCAACCGGGGCGGTCCTGTTCCGCCGAACCATGGCGCCTCGGTCAACCGGGACGCTCCTGTTCCGCCGAACCATGACGCCTCGGTCAACCGGGGCGCTCCTGTTCCGCCGAACCATGACGCCTCGGTCAACCGGGACGCTCCTGTTCCGCCGAACCATGACGCCCTGGTCAACCGGGGCGCTCCTGTTCCGCCGAACCATGACGCCTCGGTCAACCGGGGCGCTCCTGTTCCGCCGAACCATGGCGCCTTGGTCAACCGGGGCGCTCCTGTTCCGCCGAACCAGGACGCCTCGGTCAACCGGCCTCCTCCCGGGGATGACGCTTCTGATACGAGTCGCGACGAAAAACCCGCCTCCAACGGCCCGCATGCTGCCTCACAACTCCCAGCTCGGCAAGGAAATCCGGGCCCTCCAGGGATGATTTGGACCTCCCAAACCGAGCAACACATTGCACCCCAAGACGGTTGACTCCTTTCTTGTCTTCAAGGGCGCCGACTCCGGAATCATCCCCGGAAATCGCCGCTGCCCGTTCTCATTCCAGGACTCGCCCAACGCCCTTCGCACTCAAACGATGATGCATGGCTGACTCGCCACCGGCAGGCTCCGCGCGCACTCACCCCCCCAGAACGTCGAGCAGAACCATCTCCTTGTTGTCCCCAGGCGGGACGAACCCGAGCCGGCAGGTGCGCGCGTCCGGATCCCGCCCTTCCTCGGTCGTGACCTCGCAGAAATAGAACTTCCTGCCCGACCGGTCCATCAGATAGCCGCCTCCCGGAATGTCCTGCGGCGCAGCCACCGCGAGCGCCACATGCCCCGGCAGCTCGACCAGGCGGGCGTCGTAACCCAGGCGGCGAAGGCAGGCGACGCCCAGGATGGCGTGGTCCTCGCAGTCGCCCCTCAGGTCCACGATGGTCTCGATCGGGTACTTCGGGTACTCCGCCATACCCTTCTCGATGTCGTCCGCGTACACGAAGCCTTGCACGAACGCGAGCACGAGGTTGATCTCGGCGATGCTGCCGAAGCGGTCGCGCGCCGAGAAATCGCGCAACCGGCGCGCCGTCTCCTGCACCTCCGGAGTGGTTCCATCCCGCACGTAGCAATGCCAGCACTTGACGTTCAGCTCGCGGGGCCGAGCGGAGGCCTCGTCGTACCGCTGCCGCGAAGCCTCGAGGTCGATACGGTAGTCACGGGCCGCATCCGAGTCGGTCGGATCCCTTTTGAAGTACCAGCTCATCGTGATCGGAATCAGATCGCCGCCCGGTCGCACTCCCGGTGGCGGCGAAGGGCCGGGAGACGGCTCGGGCGCGGGTGAAAGGCCGGGAGACGGGCCTGGACCGGGAACCGGCACCGGCTCAGGTTCCGGAACGGGGACGGGCTCCGGGACCGGATGCGGGGCTTCGGGCTCGAGCGGCTCAGGCTCCGGCATTTGCGGCAAGGGGTCGAATTCCTCCGGTTGGATGGAACCGCGCGGAGGGGATGCAACCGCCAGGAAGGCCGCCGCGGCAGCCAAAATCGCTTCCACCACCGAAGGCCAGCGATCTGCCTTCTTCTGGAAGATCGCCGCCACGACCGCGACCAGACCGAGAATGAGCGCCCAGTTGCCGAGCGCGGGGCCGCCCCAACGCTCTTCCAGAGCGGCCAGGCCGGAGCCCTGCCACTGATCCGTGACCTTGAGCCAGGTCCGGACCAAGAGCGCCAGCCCCCCCGACACGATCCACACCCCCGCGAGGACGGCGGCGTAGAGCGCAAGCTCCGCGAGTCCGCTCGCCTCGGTTCCCGTGCCGCACCACGATCGCAGAAGCAATCGAAGCGGCGTCAGGACAGAGGCCAGAAGGATGAACGCCGCGACCAGACGGGCGAATCTCATAGCGCGCCTCTTGCTTGCGGCACGGAACGCAGGAGCGCCAGCGCCTCGAAGTCGGCTTCCCGTACGGTCACGTGCTCCTCCGGATCCTTTCGCTTGAGGTCCGGATCGATCAGCGGCAGCAAGTCGCCCGGAGCCACCAGGGTCTCGGTCGGGGATCCGGAGCCGGTTTCCGTGCGCGCGAACAGGGAGTCGATGCACTCGCGCACGTACTCGTTGTTTCCCTGCAGGCGGAAGACCACCTGATTCGAGAGCCGTAGCAAGCCGGCGTTCAGATCCAGGTACGCGAAGACGAAACGCAAAATCCCGTCCACCGGCGGCTCCGGGCTTTCACAGCGGTCCGCGCGCTTCGGAACCAGTGCACCCTGGCGCGCGGCCTCCAGGTGGAGTTGCACGTAAGGAACGCTCAAAAACTCGAGGAAGGCCGGCTCCTCCTCCGCTCGGACCGCCCACTCGACCCCGAACGCGCCCACGCCCCCCCGCGCTTCGGTCCGCCCCGGGGTCGCTTCCGGCGTGGCCACCGGATCCGGGGTTGCCGCCGGATCCAGCGCGTTCGCGGATTCCACCGCGGCCGTGCAGAGATCCTGGTTGGCCTGCCGCTCGCGATCGATCCATCCCCTGAATTCGTTGCGCAGCGCATGAAGGCGCGAGATCAGCTCGCCCCGCGCCCATCGTTCGTACTTGCGCGCCAGCGCCTGCACCGCCTCCGCGCGCGCCCGCATCAGGCGCTTGTACACGACGTGGGTCTCACGCGCGCCAAACAGCGCCGCCGCGAGCAGGGCGAGCGCGGCGCCGCCCACGCCGGCGATTCTGCCGGCGAGCGCGCCCAGAGTGAGGTTGAGCGCGATCGCGCCGAGCAGGCCGAGCACCGCGACCCGCACCCACATGGAAACCATGTTCGGCGAGTTCCCGATCTCGATCGAGAGTCGCCGTAACGCTGCATCGAAGTCGAGCGCTCCGGGGTCCGCGATCTCGACCGGCTGGATCAGCTCGTCCGCTATCTGGTCGCACCACACGAGGATCCGGTCGGGACCCCGGTCGAGTTTGTGAAGGGTGCGGAAGTCCTCGAAAAGCGCGCTCGAAACCTCTTGCGAGGTGTGGGACTGCGCGGCGTGCAGCTTGTCGGTCCAGAGCAGGACCTCGCGGTTGTCGTACAGCTCTTCCAGCAGCTTCAACACCGCGATCCAGCGATCCCGGCGGACGTCGACCAGATCGGTCTCGAGCGCGCCTTTCGCGAGCCGGACCTCGATCGGATCGCCTTCCGTGCCTGCGATCAGGAAGGGGACGTCCCTGGCCAGCGCGCTCAGGAGGGCCGAAACACCTACCTTCTCGCGCGTCGAAAGCGGCATGTCTTCGGCGAAGGCGGCCGCCGGCGCGTACGGTTGCGGATTCTCGAATTGCCGGCGCAGCAGGCGTCCCGCGATCCGCTTCGCCAGCGCCTCCCGAATCGATCGAAGGCGTCCGTCCAGGAAGGCCGCTCCCATGCGGAGAATCGGGACCCGGTTCGGCTCCTCCGCGGAATGATCGGCCGAATCCACGTGCCGCGAGATCGCCTGCTCTGGAATGGTGAGGGCCAGCACCTCGTGCGTGACGAGAGAAACCACGTCCTCGACGGTGCGATCACCGATGAGAGGATCGCGCGCCGGGCACGGGACCAGAACGTCCCAGCCCGCGTCGGAGACGCCGTCGAATCGGAAGCAGGCCTCGAAGTTGCCGGGGCCGATCAGAAACCCGATCAGCCGCAGCCTGCGCCCCGCTTCCCGGGCGCTCTTCGCTTGAGAGAAAGCGCGTTCGAGGCCGGCGCGCACGCTCTGGTCCGTGGCGTCCACGGCGGCCAGGATCGTGATCTCGGGCGCCTCGCCAGCGGAAGGGCCGGGCACCTGGTATCCGATCTGGCGCAGCCGATCCAGGTTCCGCGCCGCCAGGAGGTCGCCCACCACAGGATCCAGCGCGTCTTCCTGTTTCCAGATCCCGATGCAGATCCGGTGAGCCTCGCCGATCTCCTGAACCGCGGCCTCGATCCCCGCCAAGGCCTCGGCGCCGGCCCTTCCGAAACCGGTCGCGATGTAGAGCCGGGCGACGCGCCCCGCCCCTTGCTCTTCGTCGATCACGCGGGGGTCCTTTCGCTACTCGTGCTCTTTCACGAACCCCTCGATCAGCTTCCGCTCCTCGACGATCTGGTGTTGCAGGGCCTCCTGGTTGGTCTGGACCTGCTTGAGGAAGACAACGTACGCGTCGAGACGGGCCTTGGCCGCGACCGTGCCCACGGCGACGAAATAGTCCTCGACCGCGTGGAGGATCGCCGCGACGAATTCGGGTTCCGATTTCAGCGCGTTCAGGGCCGCCGCCCGCCCCTGATCCAGCTTGTGCGCCTCCGGAGGCTTCTTCTTGTCGAAGGTGAACACCAGATTGCCGGTTTCCGATGGCACCTGGCGAGCCTCCGCCGGACCGAATATGGTCTGCCATTCCGTGTTGCAGGGAACCTCGTACCGGTTTCCACCGTCCTTGCCCTGGGTGCGCTCCAAGTTGGCGTAGTAATACTCGCCCCGCTTGGAGATGAAGCCGAAGGCCATCCCCAAGGCGAAGGCCTGGCGCGCCATCGCCGATTCATCGGGAAACAGGTCCGGGATGTCCTCGAGCGACTTGACCAGGTGGAGGGGGAAATTCGGCTTCTTCAGCCGGCTGTCATACTCGACCTTCCAGGCGGCGACGTCGTCGAGGTAGTAGGCGCGGGCGCCGTGCGTATACCGCACGAGCTCGATCTGGTAGGGCCGTCCGGTCGGGGTCAGGTCCGGCGGCTGGGAGATCTCATGGCCCCGGGTGCGCAACAGCTCCTGCCTCCATGCTTGCACCTCCGGCGGATA
This sequence comes from Candidatus Eiseniibacteriota bacterium, assembly GCA_963833505.1. GTDB lineage: Bacteria > Eisenbacteria > RBG-16-71-46 > CAIMUX01 > CAIMUX01 > CAWHYG01. The sequence goes on from CAWHYG010000007.1 coordinate 1,657,814, forward strand.
GTGTCCTTCGGCGTCAGTCTGGCAGCCGAGATAGGCGCGATCCTCGAATCTCGCTCCGGCGGCCGGGAAATGCGTCAGCCAGAACGGCTGGCACATCTTGAACATCTCCTCCAGCTTGACCCGGACCGCCCTCTGATCGGCGCCGGCGATGTACTTCACCACGTCGAGCTGATGGATCGCCGGTTGGTACCGCAGAGCGATGCGTCCGTTGAACTCGTGCTGCAGGCCGCCCCGGTCCAGGCCAAGAAGGGAGAGGAAGTACTGCGGCGCGGTCATCCCACGCTGGCTCATCGCCTGCGCGAGCGGCTCGGATGGCGCGATCCTGACTCCGGCGTAGTATTCCTTGAGGTAGGCGGGGCCGGTCACGTCCATGAAGGTCACGAAGTCGGTCGTCGCGCGACCCGCCTCCGCGACCAACGCCTCGATCCCGTGGCCGAGACCGCTCTGGAGCGCTCGCGCCTCGGTGTTCAGCTTCGCCACGCGCGCGATCCGCTCGTGGATCATGCTCTGGAGCTGATCATAGATCCTGACCGCCGCGACGCGTGCCTTGGAACCCAGCTCGCCGTCGATCAGGGCGTTCACCGCGAGGATCGAGTCCGCCTTGTACTTCTCGTCCTTCTTGCTGAGCGCGCGCTTGATCGCGCTCATTCCACAAAGGAGGGCCAGGTTCCGGTCCAGGGCATCCTCGTTGGCCTTCTTCGAGACGGAGGTCCACTGCCCGGTCTCGTCTGTCATCTCCCTGCGAAGCGCTTCGATCTTCGAGCGCAGCGCCTCCAGGATCTCCGCCGTCCCCGGCACCCCGCGGCGTTCCAGGCAGGATCCGAGGAAATCCTCCAACCAATCCCGCAGCGGGTGTTGCGGCTCGGAGAGCCGACCCAGGTAGAAGACGCTGTTCTGCTCGACAAGCCGGCTTGCCTCGGGGAGAGCGCGGTCCTCGAAGAGCTTGTACTGCTCGCGAAGCTTGCGCGCGAACTCCTCGGGATCCATGCGGGCGCCGAAGGAAGGATCCACGCCCACGGACGAGGACGAGACCTTTCCGCCGCGTGTCGCGTCGAAGAGCAGCCGGTCCTGGACCTGGTCGGTGGGTCCGGTCTCGTCCAGATCATGTCCGCTCAGGAAGATGCTCACGTCCTTCTCGCGCTCGGAAGCGTTGGGCACCGGCTTGAGCACTTCGGATTCCAGCAGCTCACGCAGGGTCGACCAGGTGCAGTACTTGAGCAGCCGTTCCACCGGGAAACCGAGCGCGCTGTCCGAGAAGGTGCTCAGTCGGAGCGGTTCGCCGGTCTGCGGACAGACCTCCTCGCCGCGCAGCCGGCCGGAGTTCATCTGGGCGCTCCGTGCCTGCACGCCGAAGCTCGTTCCGCACTCATGCAGCAGCAGCAGGGAAATCATCTCGAAAACGTCTTCCGATTTCGAAAGGCGGCGTCCGTCCTCGTTCTTGATGTCGAGCAGATAGCAGGCCTCATAGAGACAGCTTCCGCCCGGCAGGGAGACGACGCCGCCGCGATCGTCCGTCTTGATCTCGAGGGTGAAATCCGGGTGCGCGTCCTGCATGATCTGGATTTCCCTGAGGGCCGCATAGGCGTTCGCGCGCACCAGCCGTTTCTGGTCCTCTTCGGTCTTGAGCTTCTCGTCGAAGACCTCCGGCAGCACGAAGATGCCGGTCATCTGGGCCCTCGGTCGAAGCTTGCGCGCGATCAGGGAGACCGCCAGATAGGTGCCGCTGCCGGTGCCGCCCGCCAGCGATCCGACGACGTAGATCGCGGGAAGCGCCTCGTCGGCGGCCATGCCTTGCAGGCGCAATCTCTCCCTGAGGCTGGTGGAAAGCCGCTCCGCCTCGACCATCTGGTCGTGGATCTTGTCCCTGATCATCGAATTGCACACGGCTGCGGTGATGTGCCCCGACACCCGGATCTGGCCGCAACCCTTTCCCTTGGCCACGCGCTCGAGGTATTCGCGCTTGAGCCCCGGCGGAGGAACATCGTCCAGCACCCACTTGTGCAACTGCGGGTTCGTGATCAAGGGCTCGATCGGGCTTCCGCCGATGAAGCACTGCTCGGCCCTTTCGACCTCGGCCAGCCCCATCCGGGGAAGGAAGGCATTGGTGTCGGTGTCGATGTAGACGAAGCGGATCATCTCGAGCGGGCCGAGTCGGTCGGTCAGCCGTTTCTTGGCCCGGCGGAGACACTCCACCCCCGTTCCGCCGACCCCGATCAGGACGGTGGGCGCCAGGGCCACGCCGACTGCACCTGCCGCTTGGGGCTGAACGGGAAGATCAACCTGCGGCTCGGGTTCCGGGAGCGCGGTCTCGGGCGCTTCGAACGCTCCGGGCGTTTCGGGCGTAACTGCCCCCGTCTGGTCTTGCTCCGGCATGGTGTCATTCTCCTACTGGGTTGTCTGTAGAGGTCCCGCGGGGCTCGAAGGTCGCCATCCCCGCGAAGGTTATCGCTTGGATTCCGGGCGCGCCCTCACCGAGCCCCTGTACCGGAACGTGTATCCTTCGAAAGCGAGTTCGTCGTTGTTGTACAGCTCGACCTCGGCGGCGTCGGTCTTGCCCTTGAGCCTGACGGGCGCGCCGGGGTCTCCCTGGAACACGACGAGCACATCCCCGTCGATCCTCCGCGCCGTGAGGGTCGCGCCGTGGGCTCCCTTGAACGAGATGTCCGCGCCGGAGTCGTTCCCCAGGCGGGCGGTCCGCTTGTTCAGTCCCTCGAGTTTCGTGGACTGAGACTCCTCGCCACCTTTCCAGAACGTGATTTCGCCCGCGAGCTTGGGTTTGCGGGACGCCAACATGGCCACCGCAACGATGGCGATGATCACAACCGCCAGGATCCCGATGAGATACGCCCACGAGCCATGCCGCGGTGGCGGGGGTGGGGGCGCGTGCGACGGGACAGGGATGGTGTCTGGCTGCGCCCGGGAGGTCACGGAGTCGCTCGCCGCCACTGTTCTCTTGGCCCGCTCAACGGAACCCTTCAGATCCTTCGCGCCCGGGTCCAGCGTCGTCCCGGTCTGGACATGCCCACTCAGCGCCTGGTTGACCATGTCATCGACCCTGTTTCCGAGCTGGATCTGCCAGACATACCATTGCGGGCGGTTGTACTGCCGGGCGACCTCATACAAGTTGATGGGGGCCTTGATCCCCGGCGGTGGATTGTTGATCCCGTCCGTCATCAGGATCACGACCTTCTGGTGTCTGCCCCCCGGGCGGGTCGCCTCGATCGTGTCCAGGCGCTCCGCTTCGGCGAGCGCCCGCGCAACCGCCGCGGAGGTGTAGGTCCACTCCCCATTGGCCTGGACCCGATCGATCTCTTCTTTGAGCCGGGCACGGTCCTCCGGACCGTTGACCAGCACGGTCGGGCGCAGCTCCACGGTCTCGGCATACGTGATGAGGACCAACTCGTCCCCCGCCTGGCACCAATCGACAAAACCGTTCTTCGCCGCCTCCTTGACGCGGCCGAAGATGTCCTGCGCCCCCTTCCCTCCCTCTCCAACCATGCTCTTGGAGGTGTCGAGCACGAGAATGATGTCGCGGGCCCGGGGCGCTTGCTGGGGCTGTTGGCTCGTGCTTTCGGGTTGCGGTCGGGGCTGCTGCGGCTGCGGCGCAGGGGCGGCGCCGGCGGCCGCGCCTGCCAAGCCGATACCGAGGATCGTGAAGCCGCGGAAAATCTGCGATCGGCCAAGATTCCACAACAGAGCCATGCTCCCCCGTTCCGGCCGAGAGCGAACAGCGGATCGCGTCTCGGTCAACAAGAATCCGGCGCGGGCGAAGCCGCGTCAAGCGGATTGTCGCGCTTCCGGAGCGCCCCACCTTGGCGGCGCCGGCAGTAACTCGCCGGCGCGGCCCTTTCCCTGCAGACCTCTCAGAGCGATCTGGCCGGTTCCTGGTCGCGGGCGGTTCAGGGCCTGCAGGCCCGGCGACAACGACGGATCCGGTCAGAACCGCGCTCTAATCCGTCGCCTTCTGCCCTCCGAACCTGGAGACGATCACATCGTCGAACTCGTCCGCGCTGCTCGCGATCCCCATGATGGAAGTCCTGAGCTCGTCCTTGTCCACCGTGGCCCCGTAGATGGTGTGACGAAGGAAGACGTCTCCCTCCTGATCCATCCCGAAAGCCTCGAACACCAGCCTGCCGTTCGTATCCAGGAGGAATTGCATGAGCGCGGGCGTTCGCTCGACCTTGGTGACCACCCAGGAGTTCGTCGAGACGATCGCGTTGTCCGACCAGGGCATGACCATGATCGTGACCAGGGCCGATCCCATCCGGAACAGGAAGCGCGGGTGCTCGGAATCCGCCTGGCAGTATTCCCCGAACAGCTCCTTGAGAAATCCGGCCACTCGCTCGTAGACGCTTTGATGCGCCTGGTTGGCGAACTCCATCACTCGGCTTCCTTTCTGATGGGCTCACGCTCCACCTTCAACGCTTCCCCTTCCACCCGAACGATCAACTTCTCCGCGGCGTCGCCGGCCGGCCTGGTCAGATGCCTGGCCAGCAGAACCCCAAGCTCCCGATCAATGATCCGCTCGACGTTCTCGGCGGACTGATCTTTGGCTTGCTTGGCCAGCCAGGCGACGGCGCTTTCGTCCCATTCCACCTGGAAGCCGGCTTCCAGCATTCTCTCCGCCAGCGAATCGAGGAATCGCCGTTGAAGCCAGTTCCCGTCCAGGCTCGAACGAGGGCCCATGTCCAGGACCACGAGATCCAGATGCCGCGACAGCGCCTCACCCCAGCCCTGGAGAACGCTCTCGGCCTGCCCAGCCTTCGGCGCGGGATCCGACCGGAATCCGACCTGGTGCCGGGAAACCTCATCGGATCCGGCCGTGAGGATCACGATCGTGTCGCTCAGGTAGATCCTCTTCCCGGTGGCGTCGGTGATGAGCCCGGTGCCGAGAGCCGTCTGCAGCACCTCGAGAACGGAGGGATGGCACGCATGAACGTTCATCCAAAGCGCGATGCAGCCGGGCATCTGCGCGATGCGGTGAATGGGGAGCGCGTCAGAATATCCGACGTAGCCCGCGGGCGCGCCGACCAGCATTTTCAGGTCTTCCGCGCTGACGAAGCGGCTGAAGTCAATGGCGACGACCCGATCCGGCGCCCGGTAGAGCCCCTCGGCCAGGGATTCCGCCAGAAGCTCGGCGTATCTCGCGGCCTCGCCCGCCATCAGAAGGACCGCGTTCGGCCGGACCGGATCGAGGTCGAGCCCGCGGAACGTCACCCGCAACCGGTCGAGAAGAACTCGCCGTTCCTCGACCGCAAGCAGCTCACGACGAGCCAGCGTCTTCTCCAGCCGATCGAGGCCCGACTCCGGATCGTCCAGCAGCCCGACCATCCGGACGGCGACCGACTCAGCCATGGCCCGATCGATCCGGGTCCCTCCCGAAGTGACGGCGTGCGCCACCACCTGCTCCAGCAGGTCGACTCCCTTGTCCGGGAAGTATCGGTTCTTCATGTGCTGCTCGGCGAACTGACGGAGAAAGCGCAGGATCTCATCCGAGACCTGGACTCCGCGCTTCGCGGCAAGGCGGTCGCGCTGGGCGCGCAGCACCTGAAGGGTCTCTTCCGGACCGGGCTCGAGGATCTGGATCGGCTGGAACCGCCGTTCCAGCGCGCCGTCGGGCTCGATGTATCTGCGGTACTCGTCGTCCGTCGTGGCGGCGATGCAGGCGATCTCCCCCCGAGCCAGCGCGGGCTTGAGAAAGCTCGCCATGTCCCCCGTCCCGGGATGTCCGCCCGCGCCGACGATGCAGTGGATCTCGTCGATGAAGAGGACCAGCCGTTCCTGGCTCGCTTCGTCGATCAGGGCTTTCATGCGCGTTTCGAGTTCTCCGTAGTGCAGGCTCCCGGCGGCGAGGAGGGTCGAGGGCTGGAGCGCGAAGAGACGCGCGCGTTGCAGGAACTCCGGGACCCGGCCTTCCCGGATGCGGAGCGCCAGCCCCTCGATCAGCGCGGTCTTGCCCACGCCGGGTGGACCGATCAACACCGGATTCCGCTTGGTCAGGCGCGCCAGGGTCTCGATGATCGCATCCATCTCGGGTTCCCGCCCGACCGCGGCGATCAAACGGCCCTCTTCCGCCTCCAGGGTCAGATTCCGGCAGAACTGATCCAAGGTCGGGGTCCGGCGCGATGGCGCCAAGGCACCGGCAGCACTCGGCGCGTCCGATTCGCTGCGCGTCCCTGCTGGCGCGCGTTCGTCTGGCGTCTCTGCCGGCGCGACTCCGCCTACCGCATCTTTCGCGCCCGGTCCGCCCGTTTGAACACTCCCTCCCGTCCCGGGAACGCGTTCCGTCGTTTCAGGGTTCGCGGCCTCCGCGGACTCCCCGCTCGAGCGATCGGAGCCGACCCGCCCGGCCGCCGCATCCGGGCTGATTTCACAGCCGACCTTTTCCAATATGGCCGCGGCCATGTCCCGGATCCTCGCGGACGGCATGCCTCGCAGGTGGGCGCGTTCGGTGGCTGCCTTGTGCAGCTCTTCTACTGGATACGGGATCCCGGTTTCTCCGCCCAGAAGCCCCAGGCGTAGGGACTTGAGAACGTCTTGCAGCGCATAACCTGGAACGAGGTCGCCGACCATCGCGCCATACCGTTCCAGCAACGCGAGATGCCAGTGATTGAGGCACAGTTGTTCGTGCTCGAATGACTCGCGGATCCAGTCTGCGGCGGCCCGCAGCCGCTCCAGCTCCACGACTCCCAGCGTTGCCACAGGATCGGATTCAGTCACTTGCGCCAGAACCCGAGCGCGGTTCTGCCCCCCCTTTTGAACAACGATGGAACGAAGGACCACACCTGGAATGCCATGAATGGTAGCCGAGCGATCCCGGGGAATCCAGCTCTTTCTTGTTTTCACTTCATGGGATGCCGGCTGATCCAGTCTTCGAACCTGTCCCACAGGCTCTTGGCGCCATCAATCCCCATCAGAAGGGCGAGCTCCGCTTCGTTCGCGGCGCCTGGGTAGACGTTCCGGTCCGGCGACGCGGACTGCACCCCGGATTCGAGGGGGTATCCGACAAGACACTTTCGCTCCGGCCTCCGCGGATCGTCGGTCAGGAGAAACACCGTGTGCGGCGTCAACGCGTCCCGATTCCTGACGTTGAGGACGACCGGCACCCGCACGCTGCCTTCCACAACGGAAGGCGATGCGGTCGTCCCGATCCTCTGATCGCCAAGGTATACAGCCTCTCCCCCGCGGACGTCCTTGGCCGAGTGGAATTCGACCAGCACGGTCCGCCCGCCGATCCGATCGATGATCTGGCACGCGCCGGAGCACAGCAGCAAGGCCGCCCCCATGACTCCGATCGCACAGCGGAAGAGGGACGCTCGACCAAAGGCAGCGCCATGACCAGGACTGGATCGCATCTCTCACCTCCTTGGATCGCGAGGGATGATCGAGGATGAGTTGCGCTTTGTCAAGGAGTGATTCTCGGCCGCGGGCTTGATCGTTTCTGGAGCGGCCAGCGCCCTCCTAACGATTGCTCTGTTCATCTACCTGTTCGTTTCAATCCCCCACTTGGCCTTTCCGATCGGAACACGAGACAATTCCTGTCTTCCTCGGCTTCGTCGGATCAGTTTCAATCCCCCACTTGGCCTTTCCGACCGGAACTTCGTGTTCTACGTTCTGCCCGGTGTCATCGAGAAGTTTCAATCCCCATCTGGCCTTTCCGACCGGAACCGATTGGGATTCTTGTCATGCTGCCTGCGCTGCCTGAGAAGTTTCAATCCCCCGCTTGGCCTTTCCGATCGGAACCGCGCCGTTCGTAGGCCATGGCTGTACAAGCGCTCCCCGCCCTCTTCCCGGGGATGACGCTTCCGATACGAGTCGCGACGAGAAACGCGCCTCCGACCGCTCGAATGCTGCGTCGCAACTCCCAGCTACGCAAGGGAATCTGGACCCTCCGGGAATAATCTGGGCGTCCTGAACCGGGTAACATGTTGCCTCGTAACGGTGTCGCCTCCGCGCGGCCCCAAAAGGGCCGTTCTCGCAGTCGCCGCCTCCATGCTCGCGTCGGCCTACTACATGTTCCGGGACGGCGTCGCCGACCACGACCTCGGGTCTCACCAGTTCGACCTCGACAAGGCCAGGTCGATGTCCAGACATGTAGCCCGTCCCTGCTTCGAGCACTTCCAGCTCCCTGGCTCTCTGCCGGCCGAAACGGATCCAGCGGCCGGGCGCCATCCGGCGTCGCCAGTCGAGAGACCGGGATGCGAAGCGAACCCCCCTCTTGCGCAGCCTCACTCGCAGGGTACGATCCACGTGCCGCGTCGGGATCTTGGGACCGTATTCGACTGGGCCGGGTGCTCGCTGGCGCAGGACCGGCCGTAGACCAAGGGGGCAGCATGTCGAGATTTGTCCCACCGAGGTATCAGTCCGAGTATGCCGCGAGGATGGTTCGGCAGATCGCCGGTTCGTCGAGACCAGCGGTCGTCATTGGCGCAATCTTCCTGCTGGTGGGCCTGGGCTGGCTAGCCTCCGCCACCTGGGACCTTCTGACCCACCTCCCTCCCCTTGGCGTGGGTGGGCCGTTTGCGTGGAAAATTGACCTGCTGGGCATTTTTCTCCCCGTGGCATACATGATCTATCTCATGTGGGCAACGCGGCGATGGACCAGCACGGTGCATGTCAAGGTCGAGCAAGACGACACGCCCGAAGCCGTTAGGGCGCTCGTGCTCTTCCTCAGTCCGGTCGGCAGGGACCGCGAGCTGGCAGCAAGTCTCCTTCAAGTCGCTGACGCCAAACCCATCTCGGATCCGGCCGTGAGGGCCCGCTTCTCGGGTCCTTGGCGGATGCCCCTGGAGGCCATCGCGCATCATCGTGAGCGTTTACAGCACGTGATCGTCATTCCGTCTCGAGACCATGTAAAAATGGACCGGAAGGTTGATACAGGCACGGCCTGTGAGGTGGAACTCTTCGCCGGAGTGGTTCAGAAACTTTGTTCCTCCGCCGGCGGGTCGAAACCACCCTGCGTGCGAAGCCTTGCCGAAGCTTGGGCGGACTCAACGGACTCGCGGCCCCCCTCGGCCGGCCAAGCTCAGAAGCTCGACGCCGGCCACAAGACGTACGTCCAGGGAATTGACTTCGAGAATTTTCAGGAGCTGGTGGACGCGGTCGAGGACGCCTATGCTGTTCTGGACAAGATGAAGATTCCGGCCAAGAGGATTCTCATCGATGTCACCGGGGGGCTCAAGCCTTCATCCGTGGCTGGAGCGACCGCGGCCTTGGGTGAGGGACGGCGATTTCAATATGTCAGCACCAGAGACTATCATGTGCGCACATACGATATCGTCTACCTGTAGAGGCCGACGGGGGCGAGCCGCCGGCTCAGGCCAAGGTGCCGCGGGGGAGAAGTGAGCTCTGTGGTGTTCTACTCTATCGGCGTCGATCGACCGGTTGAGCCGACCGATCCGCTGCCGGCGCCGCCGTCCATTCCTCGCGGGGCCATCGTCGTGCTGGAAGGCCGGGCGCCGATCTGGCGTTATGGAATGGCCTTGCACCGCTTGCACGGTTCTCCGGCGGGAGCGGTTGCGATCTATGACCCGCGTCTCGGAGCGGTGGTCGTGGCTACCCATCTTCCGGAGCTCCATGAGGGGCAGATTCTGGAGGTCACGCCCCCCGCCGACGCCGCAGGATGAACTCTCCGCGCCGATGACGCCCACCAAGCGGACGCCGCGGGTCCCCGTTCACGCCAGCGAGATGCGCCCCTCCATTTGCAGCTTCCTCTCGTCGATCGAAGCCACCCTGAGCTTGCAGGACATGCCGACCTTCGCACCCCACAGGGTGTTCACGGAGGTGCCAGTGTATCTGCTGCCCCCGTACTCTTCAGCCGTCTCGAATCGGATCCGGCCGTCGCTTGCGATGCCCCGAATGACCACACCTACGGTCCTGCCGACTCCTGCACCCCGGGAGCTGGGGGGAACCCGCGGCGGCGCGAGTGCGCCGATTGAGCGGTCTCGCGTTTCGGCGGGCAGCGACCGCCCAAGGAGATCACGCGCCGGAGTCGCTTGATCTGATTCAATCCGGAGCCGCCGGTCCTGGTCGGCCGGGCGGTCGGAGTGGCTCCCGGCCGGACGCTTCCCGCCCTGACGGCCCTCGGGCACACGGCTCCCTGCAGGACGGTCCCACTTCGGCCTCCCCCCGGCTGAGCGGCTGGCCGATTGACCTGCCGATGAACCGCTCTGACCAGCCGGGACCGGACGGATCCGCAAGCCGAAGGTCCGCTCCGGAAATCCGCGGTCCTCGTGGCGGGATTCGGAGGACCTGGCGACGGCAATGCGCCGCAGCCAACCGAGCTCGAGGATCAGCCGATCCGCCGTGAGACCGGGCTCACGCGCCAGTCTGGATTCGATCCACTCGCCGACGTCGTTGAGCGCGGCGAGCTGGTCGGAACGGCGCGCGTGCGCGGTGCCCCAGAGCATGACCAGAAGCCTCAGCACTTCCGTGGGAGTTGCGCCCGTCCGGGCGCACCCGATGGCAAGCTCGAGATAGGTCCGGTGGTTTCGCTGGTCGAATCGCTCTCCCTCACGCTCCAGCGCCTGCATCTCCTGGGAAATCAAGACTGTCCCCTCCCCAACGAGTGGATCCGCACGATCGATGATTCGCCGTCCTGGAAGTAGTCCTCGGACCGGACAAATGCGCTGCGCCAGCCAGCCAGAGTTGTCGCATCCACCGGCCCGTGCTGCCCGCGGACACGGGCCTCCAATGCGGTGAGGCGCATGCGACCGAATCCGTGCGCTTTTCCCGATCCGATCATGATGAAGGTCGGAGGGTCGTACCCCAGACTGGCCAGGATCCCGCCAAGCTCCTCGGGAACAACGTTTCGACCGACAATGAATCCGGAGATGGCCTCACCCTCCGGGATCGCCTCGACCGATTCCGCGCCGCCAGGCGCTGCTGGCCCACCGCCGGTGTAAAACTTGCGGCCGTGAAGCTCGGTCACCTCCAATCGGTGCGCCTCGAGGTCCTGCCTGAACTCCCCGAGATGATGCGGTCTCGGTTCGAAGCGAAGAGGCATTCCCTTCACCTTGAACTCACAATTCGAGATGGGAACGACGTCGCGGACGCTGACTCTCGACCGGAGACTTTCGCCTCTCCTGGACGCCACCCCGAAAAGGGCACAGGCCGGGCAGATCTGGTTCCGTCCCTCGCACCGTTCGAACACGGGATGTTGGGTGATGTCTTGACTGAACTGGACCTGGTATCCCTGGAAGTGTCGGGAAGGGATCCGTCCGTCGAGTCTCGCGTCCCTCGGCGCCCCGTGGATTGCGCAGCTCAACGTCATCGCCTCATATCTCGCTCGCAAGACCCCCCGCAATGAAGATCCGGGAATCCCGGGTTTCCCCACCACCCGGACCGCCAATCGCACGGGATGGTCCTGCCGCAGCCCGAGGGTGCCGGACCCGATGTGAATCGGCTGCTCCGTCGTCCAATCCACTTTCAGCAGCACGTCGATGGCGCGCGGCGCCTTCTGATCAAAGCGAGCCCAGGTTCGGTTCGCCCGGCGCACCGCCCCGGGGAGCTTGACGAATTCGTACCCGTCCATCATCGACCTCCCGCTGGGGTCGCCGGGAGATTCTGCAGGCTGCGAAGCCCGGCCTCGCGCCAGGCCGCCACCGATTCCTGGTCGCGCGCCTGGAAGCGGGACATGAGGCCGTGGGGCTCCGGCGGCGAGTCGGGCAGTAGCGCCTCAGGCAGGAGGCCGTATCTCGCCCCTTCCGCCGCGCCCATGAGGTCACCGGCGCCGCGCGGTCCCGGCGTCGGACCGGATCGCTGCTCGTGCAGGATCGACGTCAGCGACACCCTCACCACGCCCAGGCCGCGGCTCTTCGATGAGCCAAGCTGCGCAAATCCCGAGTCGAGCTCGTCCAGAGCGGCCAGAAGGAGCCCGAGCTGCCAAACCTGATAATTCTCCAGGGCGATTTCTCCCCAGAACGTGACCCCCGAGGGGATCATCTCCTGGTCGAAGAGCCCCCCGGGCTGAACTGCTCCCGAAATGCGGTTGATGAAGATCCCGTGCCTTACCTCCACCTGGTTTGCCCGGCGAAGGTTGTCCATCCCATCCGGGGTCAAGGACCGGCCGGGGCCGCTCGCCGGTTCCGAAGCGGCAGAGCCGGCAGCCGGCCAGGGAAAGAGATCGCGAATGGCGCAGCGCCCCTTGAGAGATCAGGGATCCGAAGAGCCTGCAGGCCAGGCAGGTTTGCCGATACACCGCGGCGGTATCAGGATTCTCTCTGGTGGGCCGGTGCCGGGCACAACTTCGATCGTGGGCGGCCGGATCGCAAGCGCCTTCAACTCCGGCTTCGCCCCCGAATCGCCGCCCGCGAACCATGGCTTCGGCGGCGGAGCGGACGACCCCCTTGAGGCTCGACCCAGGGACGTAGACCGTCTGCCCATGGACCGCGTGTCGGGTCCTCACGCAGACAAGGTCCGAACCGCCGGGTTCCAAGCCTACGTCGCCGGCCCGAATCGAGAGAGGGGTGACCGCGTCGAGCTGCAGGGCGATGACAGCGCGGTTGTAGCTGATCCTAAACATCTTGGCCCCCTTCCACGCGATCCGCGAGCGCACGCCGCCACCGGCTCATCTCCGCGACCAGTGCGTCGCCTTCGAATTCCTGCGGAGGCTCCCCCTTCAGGAGCGAGCTGGCGGTGAACCGCCTCAAGCCGGTCCACTTCAGGTCCATCCGGCCGAGTCCGCGTGAAGTGAACCCCCCCACCGCAGTGAAACCGTCAGCCACTTGATCGAATCCAAGGGTGAGGAGACCCACGAGCCAGTCCTTGGGGTTCTCCACGAACACTTCCAGGCCGAAGGCGGTGCCGGGGCACACGACCTCGAAGTCGTACTTCAGCGACCCATGAACGACCTTGAGATCTCGATCGATGGCCACCCCGTCTCTCAGCTCGACGGGCGAAACCTCGCCCCGGACCAGCACGGAAGAGTCGCTGATCCGCACGTGGCTGGCGACTATGCGAGACCCAAAGAGCCGGCACACCGCGCAGTGCTTCGTTGGGTCGACGTTCTCCCGCTGACCCTTCTTGTGGGCCCCGCACGCGCGGTCGCTGGCCCCCTCTTCTTCATTCAGAGGGTCGCACGACCAGATGCCTCGTTCGGGCGACGACGCGGCGCGCACGAGTGACTCCAGGGTCGAACGGAGGACTCCCTTGAGGCTGGCCCCGGGGATGAATGGATAACCCTCCGCGTCCCGCAGGACCGGCATGTCCATGGCGTCACGCTCCACCGCTCCACTGCCGATGTGAAGACCGGTGCGGGTGACCAACTCACCAGACAACCGCAGGCGCGATTCTAGCCGGTGGAAATCAGCCGGGCTTTCTGGCATCAAGTCCTCCATATCCGCGTTACCGGCGCGATCGGGCTCTCGATATGGCGTCTTCGTAAGTAAAGGCGCGCATCAGGTAGACGGCGTACAGCCGCCAGGCCTCGACCTTAGCCGCATCGTCTCCACGCAGATCCGCCGTCGCTCCGTGAAGGCCATCAATCACCTTCGTCACGAACGGAGGCGTCCATTTCTCTCGGCCTTCTGCTCTGCGTCCCGCCTGGTATCGCAGGAAGTTCTCGATCTCCTCGGCGCAGGATGCCTCGCCGCACAGCGCGACCAGGTGAGAAAACTGTGTCTTGGCCGGGAGCGTCCCCGTGTTCACCTCCCGAACGATGCGTTCCGCCGAAACGACCAGGGCACTTCGGTACCGGCGTAGCCTGGCGTTCAATTCTGCCGTTGCCATTATCCAACCTCCCCGCGAAGAATGAACGGATCAAAGCACAAGAGATGGCCGAATCCCTGGTGCCCGCGCTGGCCCGCGCTGCGCGATTCCAATCGTGCCAGGGTGGGCAGACAGTCCACCACCGGCCGGTCCAGTTCGAACACGAAGACCCCACCGGCTGCAACCACCTGCACGGTCAACATGCGACCGCTCCTCTGGTCCCAGCCACCGTCGCGCGTGAATCGCCGAACGCCGAGAACAAGGCGCGCCGGCGTCCCCAGACTGCGAAGCAGCGTGGTCTCCCCGTCGCTGTCTCCCAAATCCGGCCAGAGTGGCGAAAGCAGGGTAACGGGAACGTACGTTTCGGCGTGCCCGACAGGGATCCCAGCCCCACTCAACCGGCGCGTCAAAGCCTCCGAGAAGGCCTTCGCCCTGGCAGCTATCGGTTCGAATGCGTGCGGCGCGATGACCTCGACGCTTGCCCTTCCCCATCCGGCCGAGGCTCCTCGTCCCACGAAAAGCTCGGAACCGAGTCCTCGCGCCAGCATATCCTGCGTGCCCGCGGGAACGTTGCGGATGGTGCCCTCATAGGCCGCCCCCGCGTCGATCAGCTCGGTGGAGAACAACGCACCTTGCCTCGCCGAGGTCCGCGTGCGCTCGATCGCCAGCCTGGTGACCAGGCGTGTCGCCGGCAACCTGGGCTGTCGCCGACTTCCCGGAGCGCTCCTCAGCGGTGCAGAGCAGACCCGGCAGGTGTGCCGACTGCTCTCGGCCGTGAGTCGAGCCGCTGACGGGCTGTCAACCAGAACGGCCGCGATCTTATCCAGGAGGGTGTCGACTACAGCATGCTCGGTGGGCGCGTTCTTGCACGCACGCGCTGTCAGAGGCCACGGTCCAGGCAGGCCGGCGGTCGAGGTGTCGCTCGGATAGAGGAAACCAAAGTGAGCACCCCCATCCTCGTCCACCAATTTTTGCAGCGCCTCATTTCCATCCGGGTTCTCGAGCTGCTTGGCCAGAGCGAACCCCACCGCGCCGCGCAACGTCGCCCCACTCACCTCCGTGCGAGCCTCCCGGGTGTTGTTGTCACAGGTCGGCGTCCCCAGGGCCGCAGGGGAGAGGAGGGTGATCCGGACCCCGATCGCCCCGTCCTGCGAAATCGGGAGCTGACTCGGGGGATCCAAGACTGCGGTGGGAGAGGGGTCGAGCCACTCGAGAGTAAGATCCACCCGTGCGAATCCGCGGCTCCGTCCGGACCCGATATGGGTGGTGGCACGGACGGCCGCTTCCAGAAGGGGCTCGAGGTCCGCCGCGGTGTTCGTCCCGAGGGCGCTGAAGTGCCGATGGCGCGGGATCATGGGCACCCGCGAACTGAACAGTAGCTGCTCCCTGGCGCTGCGCTCCGGCCGGGAAAGGGCCACCCCATGGCGGATGGTCCAATCAACCTTCTCTCCCTCGAGCACGGCGTCTCTAAGCACCAGGCTCGAGAACGTCGTCTCGGTTGCATCCAGCGCTTCACGCCGGGCCCCGAAGAGCCGACAGGCGAGGCATCGGCGGCCGGCGGCGACCACACATGGCACCGGTTGGCTTCCTTCCTTCTCCGAATCCTCGGGACTCAGGCCGGTTGCGCCGGCGCAGCTGGGCTGACCGGCGCCCCGCAACAGCGCCTCCAGCGTCTCTCGCAGCGCGCCCCGAAGCGCCGTGGCCGGTAGGATCGGGAGTCCTTGGGCATCGGTCGCGTGGACACGGTCGAGGCCCCCTGGAACCGCGGAGTAGCCGCCAACCAGGACCGTCCCAGTGGGGAAGGCCACCGTCAGCCGAAACCTCCTCATCGTCCCATCTCCATGATCTCAGCAAGTTCGAGAAGAGCAGGCCCCGGCACGTTCGTGTCCAGTTCCCGCCGGTCTCTCCAGTTCAGGCCGCAGCTCTCGAACCACCTCTGCCATTCTCGGCTTCGCGCCACCTGAGCCCGGAAGAAGTTCAGATGCTCAAGCTCATCCGCGTCCTCGTTCGGTCCTGGCAGCGCCAGCATGCGCTGGGACCCGGGAACCGAGGCAAGCGCCCGGGCGGCTTCAAGTCGGGACGACCACTCCGCGTCGTCCAGCCCGAAAGGACGCGGGTCATTCACCCGGCCCAACCCCGTGAGCCCCTGGATGAGTTCCTGCCCGGAGGTCAGCAACACGAAGTCCATGGCTGAACGTTTGCCGGCTGTCCGGCAGCGTTTCTTGGCCGAGTCTTCGAGGTCGTGGGCCAGCTCGATCAGACGCGATGCCGGGAAGTGGTGATCGGCGATCACCACGCCCACGCCGATCCCCAATGCCCGCAGCATCCCGGCGATGTCGTCCGAGACCAGGCCGTCCAGGTTTCCCAGAGACTCCGAACCCGAGTGGATGCCCGCGGCCAGCGTTTCCACGTACCCGATCACCCGGTCCGGCGGCAGGTACACTCGAATATCATCGCCGCCGGTCACCGGCGCCACGAACCGATCGAGGGATGACGTCGCGCTTTGGTGGGCCGAACGAAAGATGTTGGCGACTGCAGCGCTGACGGCCGCCGTCCCTTCCAGCGTCGTGACGGATTCGAACACGCGTCCGAGATTGTTTCCGTCCGCCGAAACAACAGCGATCCGCCCATCCGTGGCGATCTCCTCAAGGGTCCAACCTTTGTGGCCAGGGGAGCGCCGGCCGGTTTCCACCATGGCGTGGCAACGATCACAGACGCGCTCGTCCCCCGCGTCGGGCCTCTGCGACGCGCGCGAGGCCTGCCGGGCGTTGCAGTCGCTGCATTGATCCTGCCGACTTCGAGGAAGCGGAACGACCGGAGCGGGAGCTGCGTCCTTGGCCAGCCCCAGCCGCAGCTTGAGCCACGCGAGGCTGCCTGACTCATCCTGCGTCAACGGCACGTCGGCGACCGCGAGAACACCTCCGTGGGTGCGAAGCCTGTAGTCCTTGACGAGGCTGTCACACGTCGTCCCCGCGGCATTCTCGGGCACCACGAGGGTACCGCGGCCGCCTCCCGTGAAAATCGCCCCTGAACGCTCCCCGGTCTCGGCGTCGAAATCCCGGACCGTTCGGCTCGCACCTTCCATCGCGATCGGCCGGCTGCTCGCGGTGACCAGCTCCTGAATGCCGTTGGCGTCGTAGCCGATCAGCCGCGCTCCCGACCCCGCATACTCCCGAGCCTTTCGGACCCGGTCGCGGATCTGCTGGGCGTCCACGAGCGCGCCGGTGTCTTTCATGCAATCACCTCCACGGTGTTTCGGGGGCGGCACCAGGGGCTGGGCTGTCGCCGGCTCGACCGAAAGCTCTGAGCAGCCCGGCAATCTTGACCTGCGTCATCTGTGCCGGACTCACTTGGCCTTTCTGCCCGCTCATCGGGCGCCCTGGTCAACCTCCGCAGACGCGGCAGCACGCATTGACCATTGCTGGGAACCTGAAACTGCGCGAATCGAGGGTGCAGCTCGGGAAATTCCAGGTCAAGACAGAGTTTGCGCGAGGGAGCAACGCCGGAGACATCGCCTCGGACCCACCAGACGGCGATTTGGTCTCGATCCGCTGACCGGTGTCGCCCTTGCACCCGGCCGGCGGGCCGAACGCCCGTACTTCACGAGCCTTCTGCTCGGAACGGCATGAAAGTGTCTGCGCCATCGCTGGCGACCCAGACGTTTAATCCCCTGCTTGGCCTTTCCGGTCGGAACTCAACGAACGCGGCTGAGGGAGCCTGCCCACAGAAGAAGTTTCAATTCCCCACCTGGCCTTTCTGATCGGGCCTTGTCGCCGTGCACGTTCGCGGTCCGATGATGGTCGATGCCGCGTTTCAATCCCCCGGTCGACCTTTCTGACCGGGACCGGAGTCCAGCTACTGCGGCGCCGCGCCTCTCAAGAAAAGAGCTTCAATCCCCCACTTGGCCTTTCCGATCGGGACGTCCCGTTCGCACTCACTCACTTACTCACTCGCAAAAACATGAGCTTCAATCCCCCACTTGGCCTTTCCGATCGGAACATCCTCGAGGCTGTGACCGCCAGCATGGAGGAGTCCGACGAGAACGTTTCAATCCCCCACTTGGCCTTTCCGATCGGAACCACTTCGACAACGTTCAAGACTCTTCGACGACAGGAGAAAGTTTCAATCCCCCACTTGGCCTTTCCGATCGGAACAACTACCGTCGGGGTCAGCTCGACCCCAGCCACCTCCGTAAGAAGTTTCAATCCCCCACTTGGCCTTTCCGATCGGAACCGCGCCCCTCGTAAGCCATGACTGTACAAGCACTCCCCGGCTCCTTCCCGGGGATGACGCTTCTGATACGAGTCGCGACGAGCAACGTGCCTCCGACCGCCCGCATGCTGCCTCGCAAGTCACGGCTCCGCAAGGAAATCCGGACCCTCCGGGGATGATTTGGACCTCCCAAACCGGGTAACGTATTGCTCCGCAAGATGGTTGCCTCCGTTTTCGCCCTCAAGGGCGCCGATTCCCAAATCATCCCCGGAAATCGCCGCTACCCGTTCTCATTCCAGGGTCCGCCCGACGCCTTGAGCCCTCAAACGATGATGCACAACTGACCCGCCGGGCTGCTCACGATGGACCCGATCCCTCGGGAAGCCCCCAAGCAGTCGGCGCACACGCGATAGATCCGGATGTTGCCGATCCGCCGATCGCCGGCCTGAGCCTGCCGGAGCTCTCGGAGAAGACGGCCCTCCAGGGTTTCAAGCTCCTCCGGCCGCAACCCGCACTCGAAGACCGATTCTTGAACACGGAGGCCGTAACCCTCGAGAATCTTCGCGATCCGGCTCCGGAGCGGGTCGTCCTCGATGTCATAGACGAGCAGATACGTCATGCATGCACCCGGAGCGGAGTATAGTCCGCTCGCCTCCCCATCACGAGCTCTTTCACCTGCCGCGCCTGGCGGTCCATAAAGGCCCGATAGGTCGTCGCCTCCCGACCCGCGCCGGCCGCCGACGGCAGGGGACTGTTGCCCGCCGGCTGCCCCGCGTCCTCGATCTCCGCCCCGACCGGCCCCGGCCCGGCGCCGCCTTGTTCTCCCGCCGCCGGCGCAAACACGCGCCACAGCCGCGTTTCTGTCTCCGCCACGAACTTCCGGCGAAACTCCAGAGACATCAGGCATGGATACCGCCCCTCTCCACCTCGCACGAAGTCCGCCGGAGTCACTTCCTTCCGATGGATCATGGACCACACCTGCGCGTCCACCAGATGCCGGAACTCTTCCTGGAGATCACAAGCGAGAGCATGATAGGTCCCGTGCTCCTCATGAAAGAGACCGATCCTCGGGTTGAGCCCCGAGGCATACAACGCGGTCGTGAGATGGTGATACAGGAGCGTGTAACCGAAGGAGAGCATGGAGTTGACCGGATCCGGCGCCGGATGGGCGGACCGGCCCCGGAAGCTCCACTCGGCCGGAAGGCTCTCGCGCATCGAGGAAAAGTACTCGACCGCGCCCCTGCCCTCGTTGCCCCGCAAGGACTCAAGGGACTGCTGGTTCACGCAGGAGCGTTCCAGATCGCGGATCGCCTCCGCAACCTCCGAGCGCCGGGCCAGCTTGAATCGGGTGACAAGAGCCGCGAAGTTATGAAGCTTGGCCATGACGACCTCGCGGGCGAAGCGGAGGCGGACCGCCGGGTCCTGTGCCGCTTTGGCCTGGGCGAGCCACACGGGCCAATCGGGAGCCTGCGGCTCAAAGGTCCCGTAGAGCTCGCCGGAACGCCGGCATAGGAACGTGGGAACTCCGTGCCGGCCGAGCGCCGCCAGGACCGGAACCGTCACGCGAGCCTTGCCAAAGACGACCAGATGAGAGAGCGACCGGATCGGATGGCGCTGGCCCTCTCCGCCGGGGGGCTCAAGGACGAGCGTGTCATGCTCGGTGCGGACCACCGTGGCCGGAGTCGTCACATAGACCGGTCTCGTGGTGACAAGGGGGCCGGCCGCAGGACTCAGCGAGAGGATCTCCACCCGCGCGGCCGCGGCCGGATCCGGTCTGTGCAAGACGAGACGCCGAACTTCTTCGAAGGGAATCTGGGCCAGCCAGGAGGCCTCCGGAATCGCGTCGGCCGCAAGGTCGGGAATCCCCTCTCTCGCAACCGTCTCCTGTCCGGCTCCGGCGCCTTCCCCACGTCGGTCCAACACGACGGACCGGCAGAAGAGATAGCCCAGATACGTGAAACCGTCGTCGATGTTCCGGATGGCCGACTTCTCCTCGTTCAGCGAGAGCCCGAGTTCGTGCAGGGCCTTCCGGGCCGAATCCCGAGCTGATCTGGCCTCCTCCGCGCTCCGGCAGAGAACGACGAAGTCGTCGGCGTAGCGCACCAGGCGAAATCCCTGCTTTCGTAGATCCTCGTCGAAGCGGTCCAGGTAGAGGTTGGCGAGAAGGGGCGCGATGGGGCTTCCCTGAGGAAGCCCGCGGACCCGGTCGATCCGCCGGCCCTCGAAGACGACGGGCAGGCGCACCCATTCCCGGATCAGGTCGTTCAGGGGCTCGAAGGGCAGCAATCCTTCCAAAGTGTCGAAGAGCCGGCTCCACTCCACGCTGTCGAAAAACGCCAGGATGTCGGCATCGAGAACGAAGCGATACCCGTCGGCGTACGCCTTCTGGACGGCGCGCGCCGCTCCCGCTCGGGAGAATCCCTTCCGGTAGGCGAAGGAACAGTCTTCGAGAAGAGCGTCCAAGGCCGGCGCCAGGACCTGACAGGCCGCCCGCTGCGCCACCCGGTCCCTCGCCTCCGGAATCGCGAGCGGCCTGAGGTGGCCCTTCGCCTTCAGAGCGGGAAACCCGAGCAACGCCTCGGGCTTCCAGGATCCGTCCAGCATCCGGGCGCTCAGCTCCGAGAGCTCGCGCTCCGCGTCCTCCGCCAGCACCGACGGCTTCACATGGTTCATCCCAGCGGCATCGGACCGATCCAGGAGGTGATCCAGCGCGGCCTTGAGCTCGATCGGGCTCGCCGCCTCCGATCGGTACGATCGAGCCGGCTGGAACGGATCCTCTCGTGCCGGATTGCACTCGAGAAGCAGGTACCGCCCAAGCCCGTGATGCACGTTTTCCCCGGTGTGGAGGTATTGGCCGAGCACGACGAGGGGGATCCACGCCTTGGGCAAGTGGCACAGCGTAACCGTGCCCTGCACGCCGCCCACGGTATAGCCGTTCGGCCGGGTCGGATCCAGGTCGGGCAGGCCGGCCACCGGCACGTCGATCCACCAGAGCCGCGGCTCTTCAAAGACCGCGCCGGCGACCGGTCCGGGACGTTCCGAAGCCCTCTCGTCCCGTTCCGGATATCGGCCGGTCTGGAGCATACGGACCCGGTTATACAGTCGCTCCAAGAAGTGCGGCGCGGGAAAGCAATCCTCGTTGACGAAGGAGGCTCCCCGCTGCTGCAACGCCGGCGGCCGCAGCAGGCGGAGAGGGGAGACGAACCGGACCGTGATCCTCGACTTCCTGGACAGCAGAATGATCTGACCCGCCAGGTCCGGCGTCGCGACCGGAGCGACCAGACCGAGCTCGAAATTCCCTTGGAGAGTCCCCCTGGGCCTTTCGGGATCCGGTTGCTCCCGTCCGACCCGGTGAACGCCGTCGAGAAGCTGAGACAGAATCCCGCGCGCGTCGCCGGCAAGGCAGATCCCGATGTTGTACGAATCTCCCGCATCGAATCGCACGTGTCCCGATTCGCAGGCGAAGGGAATGAGGCCGGGAGGCAGCCGGTGGGTTCGGAGCGCGCGGCAGAGAAGGCCGATCAAGACGCCGCCGTGGTTGAAGTGGAACCGGACCGGCGACTTCAGCTTGAGCGTCAACAGGTGCCGCTCAAAGACGGGTTCCATGGTCTGCTCCAGCTTTCGGACACCGGGTCTCTTGCATGCCGTCGGCCGAGGCTAGCCGATGACGCTTTGGCGACGGACAGGAATGTAGTACTCGGCGTGTCGCCCGACAAGAGCCGGAACTGGTGGGAAGGCCGGGGCTGGGGATCGAGGGGTGCGGATCACCGTCCCGCGGGCGCCGCCGTCCATCGGCGGCACTGGCCTCGGCTTCGGCGCGGCCGGCCTGGGCGGTGCGGCGCAGACGGGCCCACCGCCTGCGGATCCCTGACCTTTGTCGGCGGCAATCGCACCGACGGCCGGGAATCGGGTCTTCGAACCAGCTCTACAGGGGAACCGGCTTTGGGCCTATGTCGTCAACCATGGAGTCGTCGCGAACAACGAGCCAAAGACGGGACTCAATCCCACGTCCACGTCGCGATAGCATGCGCCGTCACGTCTCCCGCATAATACAACCCCCCCCCCACCACCAATCTCCCTCCCCACACGAGCATTGCGCTGACGGTCGAACTCTCGTAATAATCCAAGTCGCGGTCCTCGATTGTACCATCCGTAGGATAGCCAAGGCCGACACCAAATCCCTTCCAGCGCCCTCCATCCCACCTGGCTATGCCCATCGCGTCGTTACAGGTAGTAGAATACCCCGGTGCAGCCCTTCCGCAGTCGAGGCAGCCCATGCCAAACACCGGTGCAATGACCAGTTCGCCGGCGTATACCGTCAATGCTCGAGGAAACCAGCTATTGTTATTATTGCCGCAGTTTCCTATGGCCTGTCCGAGCGGTTGCCACTCTGTCCCTGTCCATCGCGCAACTTGGTCAAGCGGGACGCTTCCCGACGAAGTGAAGCGACCTGCGGCAATCACCTCATCCTTGAACACCGCCAGCGCCAACACATCATCGTTCAGTCCATCTCCCATGGGTTGCCAACTGCTTCCGTTCCATAAGGCCACGTGGCTTGCCGCCACGCCTCCGGCGGCGCTGAACTCACCCCCGGCAATGACTTGACCATGATAGGTCGTCAGCGCGAGGACCCAGCTATTGACTCCCCCGCCCATTGGGAGCCAGGAGCCGTTGTGCCACAAAGCGACGTTGTTTAGCGCTGCGGTATCGCCCCACGCGAATGAGCGTGAGCACGGTTTTTGAGGCGAAATCTGCCGTTTTGGGAGCACGCATCGCGATGGTTCCCCCCTTCCGACCCTCATATTCCGTGAACATTGCAACTCACAGCACTACACAGAGTTGCCGTATGTCAGTCCGAGGTCTCATGGATCGGTTCTTGCTATCTGTCCCCCAGAGTGTAGCTCTGGGGGACACCCGCGCGGCTCCAGCGGTCAACAACTGGTCGAACCTCCTTCCCGCGCGGAGCAACGATATCGCTGGTCGCCTCGATTTCCGTGAACAAACCACCCTCAAAAACCGTGCTCACGCTCAGAAGAACCCTCCGAGCACAAGCGATCCGTCATCGGTGACCGTAGATGCCTTGACGGTCGCCCACTGTGGACCTCCTGGAACCACAGTCCAATTCGATCCATCCCAGGCCTGCATGTGTCCCCGGTCCTCTCCGTCTCCCCACCAGAGCAGTTGATTCTTGTAGGCCACAAGCATCGAATTGCCATCAGGATCAGCCGGGGAAGGAATCGCACGCCATTCACCATTTCCAGGGTTCATATATACGTGTGCGGGTTGCGCAATGTCTTCAGCATAAAGACTGCCATTCACCACAGCCAGATCTTCAATATAGTCGGAACCCGCGTCCAAACTCCTCCAGGAGCCAGGCGGGTCGGTGGTATCTACTACGGCATTTGAAACGAGCGACCAGTGATCTGCCACATCGTCCCTGGCCCGAACGGCCAGGTAGTATGTCGTTGCGGGCGCCAGATGGTCAGCCCAGGCGACGAGAAGCGTCCCCGGCCGGAACTGCTGGCCAAGACCGGTGAATGGTAGCCGGATCGCCCGATTCCAGTTTGCCGGCGTAAGAGGAAATGTGGCGCACCTGGCGTCATATTCCGTGGCTGACCCGTTCAAGCTGTCGTCCCCTGTTGCTGACCAGAAGACCTTAATGCTTCTGCTGCTTCCCCTGGCGGAAGCCCATGAGACGGTAAGGTCGGCGACCCGGGCGGGAGGTATGGTATCTGGAAGCTGGGCGGTGAGACTATCAACGACATTGGAAACCGGTGACCAGTCATTGGGAATCGCGTTCCGAGTCCTCAGGGCAAAAAAGTATCTCGTGTTCGGATTCAATCCGGAGATGGAAACGTGCTCTTCGGATCCAACGGCCCGCGGCTGTGGTTCATTGATTACAGTCGTGGCCGACTGCCACGAGTCGGAGTCGATGAGAAATGTGGAGTACCTGATGTCGTACTCGGTGGCTGTGCCCGTGGCACCATGTTCACCGGGAGCCGTCCAGATCAAAGTTGCCGAGGTGGTCGTGGTGGACAATACCCGAAGGTCGGTCACGGCCGCCGGGGGGGTGGTATCGGTCTTGGGGCTGGTTGGCGTGTCCTTATGGCACGCGACCAGAGGCAACGTAACTAGTTTCTGTTGATTTTACCTGAGAATCGCTGGTCGGCCAGGAGCTCCCAGGGCGATTGCGCTTCCAGCTGGGACTCTCAGGGGGCCGGTGGAGGCGCTGTTTTCGCGGTCTTCCGTGACTTCGGGCCCTACGGAGTCGCGAATGGCGAACCGGGACAGGCCTCCGGCCGGAGAGGTCAATTGGACGTGAGGAGTTGGGCTTACCGAGAACGCCGTCCCTCAGAGGTGGGTCAAGACGATGAGGTTGTGCGCGAAGATATGAGCGCCCACGCTGCTGCAGTAGGTGCGGAAGGAACGGTAGAGGCAACGACACATCTTGAAGCTGCGTTTCAAGGCGGAGATGGATCCTTCGATCCCCGCTCTGAATCGCTGCCCGGCCCGGAACAGGGGATGGTGCTCCCGGTCCCGCTCTTCTTCGGTTCGGGATCCTTTCTTGGCAATCGAGACGGTGGGGATGTCCTTTTCCAGTTCCCGGATCTTCGACATGCTTTGATAGAACCCCTTGTCCGCGGCAAAGGACTCCGGGAGTTGTCCGAAGGTCTTCTCGTGCCGTTCGAGGATGGCATCGACCAGAGATTCGTCGGTGGGCCTGCGTTCGAAGACGTCGTAGTCGGTGATGAACTTCTCCTCGACTTGCTGCAGAAGAACCATGTGGCCGAACTCGATCGGCTTCGCCACCTTGCCGCGGATCAGCAACTCGGTGTGCTCCTCGAATATGCTGAACACCTTCTCCGCATTCGGCACCTTCTCGCCCTGGACGATCCTGCGGGATGCCTGGTCCACAACTCTCTCGGTCAATGGACGGTAGTGCTCCAGCTCGTTCACGAACCCGGTCAAGATGAGTCCGACCTGAAGGTCGTAGGCGTTGGCCTCCAAACGCTCCCGGACCCGACCCTGCACTTCTCGGGACCAATCCGAGATGCGCGAAACGTGCGCCAACAGCGCCCGGTAGGGTCTTGCGAGCTTCCGCCGGTTGTCCTCCTTGTTGTTGGCTTGCCGAGTGATGCAGAGCATCAATCTCTTGACCTTGCGGTCCTGCAAACGGCCGGAACCGACCGCCTCCGAGTCGTGCTCTCTGATCCGGCCGATCAACCGAGAGGTGACGCGGTAGCAGTCCCAGAGCAAGCTGGAGTCGGTCGGATAATGAACGTTGGTCTCGTAGGCCGTGGTATCGACCCGCAGCTCCGTTCCGCTGATCACCTCCTGCTTGATCGCGTAGCCGCCGAGCAGCCGGTTCATCTCCCTCCAGCTTTCGGGAGAAACAGCCTTGTAGGCCTTGCACAGCAGGCTGTAGTCCATCATGTCGTTGTCGAACACCCGAACGAATCGTCGGAGAAACGGACTGTCGTCGATCCGGACCACGGCCTCGCGATAGGGCAGTCCCTCGATCTCCATGACCAGGATCGCGCGCAAGAGATTGTCGCTGGTGAACTCGGCTTGCCGTTTCCGGCCCGGCTTGCTGAGGACCCGGGACACGTCCCGATGGAAGACGTTGAGGAGCTGAGGCGTCGCGCCCAGAATCTGGTCGACAGCACGGTACCTGTCTTGATACTCTCTCGTTACCTTCAGGCGAGCTGGGCTGAAGTCCAGCGGATCTTGGGGGTTCAGTTTCGTTCTCATGCTTGCTCCATTTGTTGTACGAGGTGTCTTGGTAAACAACACGTACGATGGTGGGGCAAGCATGTTTGTACAAGTCAATTCGCTCCAGAAATATCAATAAATCCGTGGCATTTCAGCGCTTTCAGCATAGCGGCAACAAGAACTAACTATCGCCAATGACAGCAGCAGCGTTCGATTCACGACCTGGCCCTCCGAGAGTTCAAGACAAATCGGTGCCCGTCCGGTCCACCAAGTGATGATACGCTTCGGCTGTTCGGGCTCAAGACCTGATTTCCCGCACAACGGGGGCTGGAGGAGTCTGGCCCCCGGTGCCGTGACCACGCGGTGGGCCCCCCTGCCCTGCTCCAGGGCGGCTTCATTCGTCGCAGGGGGCGCGTGCTGTACCAGGAACCAGCGAGGCATGGAGCCCGTCCTGCCGGATGGGGTCCGGCCGGGGTCGTCGCCGATCGATCGACAAGAAAGGGTCAACCGAAAGGCAATCGGATAGAGAAGGATCTCCGCGCCTACCGCCCGGTCCCTGCCCCGCCCGCCGTCCCCTGCCAGTCCCCCCCCGTCGCCTTGTACAAGTCGACCGCGGCCTGCAGGCGCCGGCCGGCCAGGTCCGCGCCCGCGCGTTCCGCATCCAGAAGCGTCGCCTGGACGGTGATCACGTTCAGTTGGCTGACGGTGCCGGCGCGGTATTGATTCAGTGTGCGCTCCAGCGACTGCCGGGCCGCGGTGATGGCCTCCTGCTGCACCTCCGATTCCTCTGCCAGGATCCGGATCGCGGCCAGGTCGTCCTCGACCTCCTGGAAGGCGCCGAGCACGGTCTGGCGATAGTCGGCCAGACTCTCGTCGTACAAGGCGCGCGCCTGGGCCACGCCGGCCCGCACCCTGCCCCCTTCGAAGATCGTCTCCGCGAGCGCCGCCGGACCCGCGGCCCAGACCTCGCTCGGGACGGAGAACAGCTTCGACAGGGTCGAGCCCTGATAGCCGGCGCTGCCCGACAGCGTCAGGCTGGGGAAGTATCCGGCCACGGCCACGCCGATCCCCGCGCTGGCCGCGGCCAGCCGGCGTTCGGCCGCCGCGACGTCCGGCCGGCGCTCGAGCAGCTCCGATGGCACGATGGGCGGCGGAGTCGGCGGCGATCCGTTCGAGTCGATGGGGGCGACGCCGAAGTCCTCGGGCATCTTTCCCAGAAGCACGGCCAGCGCGTGTTCGTACTGGGCGCGCTGGACTCCCAGGTCGATTCCCTGGGCCTGAACCTGCTTGAGCTGGGCGACGGCCGCATCGATGTCGGAGCGCGCCGCCACGCCGACCTGGTACTGATTCTGCGTGAACTGGAGCGACTCTTGATACCCCTGGGTCAGATGCCGGATGAGATGCTGATCGGCATCGGCCGTCCGCAAGGAGAAATAGGTCGCCGCGACCAGCGCATGGAGGCTGAGCCGGGCCGATTCGAGATCGGCGGCGCTGGCCCGCGCTTGGGCGCGGCCGGCCTGGGCGGTGCGACGCAGCCGGCCCCACAGATCCACCTCCCACGCGGCCGAGAGTCCGGCCGCAAAGGAATTTTCTATGGACGGCCCGAGCCCGGATCGCGCCCCCGATTTTTCCCGCGCGGCCGACGCATCGGCCTCCAGCGAAGGAAACAACCCCGAGCGCGCGATCACGGCCAGGGCGAGCGCCTCGCGGTATTGCGCCTCCGCCGACGCCAGCGTGTAACTCGAGGCTTCGACCTGTCCCTCGAACCGGTCGAGGAGCGTATCTCCGAACGATTCCCACCAGGGCCCGCGTGTCAGGTGATCGGCCGGTTGGGCCGGAACCCACGCGCCCGCTTCCTTGAACGCCGCCGGCGGCACCGTGACCGGAGGGTGATAGCGCGGCCCGACTGCGCAACCGCTCGCCATGGCGAGGACGATCAGCACTGCGCAGAGCGCCCAGGCGGCTCGCGCACCTCCGCCGCCGATCACGGCGCTGCATTCGCCGCGAGCGCTTTCGCTGGCGTCGCGACCACTGCCTCGTGCTTCGCCGCGACCAGTGCTCCAAGCAAGCCGCCCCTCTTCCCGCGCATTGGCCGCAGACGATTCCATCCGGATCCTCTTCAAACGCGTCATGTCGTTGGCTGCGCTCCGGGTTGTCGGGCCACGAGCCGCGCCTGGATCCGTTTCGCGTTCTGCGACGCCCAGACGCCGAACCGGTCCAGATACAGGTACACGACCGGCGTGGTGTACAAAGTCAGAAGCTGGCTGACCAGCAGCCCGCCGACGATGGAGATGCCGAGCGGCTGGCGCAGCTCGGCGCCGTTTCCCCGCCCGAGCGCCAGCGGCACGGCCCCGAACAAGGCCGCCATCGTGGTCATGAGGATCGGCCGGAAACGCAGGAGGCTGGCGCGATAGATGGCGTCCCGCGCGGTGCCGCCGCTTCGCCGCTTCTCCTCGATGGCGAAGTCGATCATGAGGATGGCGTTCTTCTTCACGATGCCGATCAAGAGGATCACGCCGATGAAGGCGATGATGCTGAATTCCGTGTGGGTCACCAGAAGCGCCAGGATGGCGCCGCCGCTGGCCGATGGCAGCGTGGAGAGAATGGTCAGGGGATGGACCAGGCTCTCGTAGAGGATCCCGAGCACGAGATAGACGGTGACGAGGGCCGCGAGGATCAGGAGCGGCTGGTTGGCCAGCGAAGCCTGGAAGGCCTGGGCGGTGCCCTGGAAGCTGCCGTGCACCGTGGGCGGCAGCCGGAGGGCAGCCACGGCGGCGTCGATCTTGCCCGCCGCGGTCGAGAGTGACGCGCCGGGCGCGAGGTTGAAGGACAGGGTGGTCGCGACGAACTGCCCCTGGTGGTTGACGGCCAGAGAGGTCGAGCTGGGCGCCCAGCGCACGAATGCCGACAGCGGCACCTCCCGGCCGGAAGCGGACATGACGTAGGTGCTGCCCAGGGCGTCCGGCCGTTCGAGGTACTGCGGCGCCGCCTCCAGAACCACGCGGTACTGGTTCAGCGGATTGTAGATGGTCGAGACCTGGCGCTGCCCGAAGAGGTCATTCAGGGTGGAATCGAGCTGGTTCGTGCTGACGCCCAACTGGGAGGCCCGGTCGCGGTCGATCACA
The DNA here is from genome assembly GCA_963833505.1 of Candidatus Eiseniibacteriota bacterium. Lineage (GTDB taxonomy): Bacteria > Eisenbacteria > RBG-16-71-46 > CAIMUX01 > CAIMUX01 > CAWHYG01. The sequence goes on from CAWHYG010000007.1 coordinate 1,686,571, forward strand.
AGCTCGGTCTCGAGCCCCTTCTGCTGCTGGTCGGTGTTCACGTCGGTGATCTCCGGGATGGCGGCCAGCGCGCGCTGCACCCGGGGCGACCACGTTTGCAGGTCAGAGAGCACGTCCCCGCTCAGCGTGTACTGGTACTGCGCGTTGGAGGCGCGGCCCCCGACGCGCACGTCCTGCACCGCCTGCAGGAAGAGGGTCGCCCCCGGCACGCGCCCCATCTTCTGCCGCAGCCGGGCGATGACCAGGTCGGCGGACATCTTCCGCACCGCCAGCGGCTTCAGGATGACGAAGAAGTTCGCGGTGTTGCGCTGGCCCCCTCCGGTGAACGCGACCACGTGATCGACCGCGGGGTCGGCCCGGAGGATGTCGTCGAAGGTCTTGAGCTTCTGCGTCATGGCTTGGAAGGAGATGCTCTGGTCGGCCTGGAGCGAGCCGTTCAGGCGTCCCGTGTCCTGCTGGGGCATGAATCCCTTGGGCACGACGATGTAGAGCGCGACGGTGAGCGCCACCGTGCCCACGAGCGCCGTCAGCGTCACTGCGCTGTGGTCGAGCGCCCAGCGAAGGCTCGAGGCGTAGCCCCGATGGAGGCGTTGGAAGGCGCTCTCGAAGGCGCGAGAGATGCGGCCCGGCTTCTCCTCCGCCTCGCTCCGAAGCACGTGCGCGCACATCATCGGCGTGGCGGTCAAAGACACCACGAGCGAGACCAGGATCGCGGCCGAGAGCGTGATGGCGAACTCGTGCAACAGCCGCCCGATGACGCCGCCCATGAGCAGGATCGGGACGAAGACCGCGACCAGCGACGTGCTCATGGAGAGCACGGTGAAGCCGACCTCGCTCGCGCTCTTCATCGCGGCCGGGTAGGGCTTCATCCCGGCCTCGATGTGGCGCGAGGCGTTCTCGAGCACGACCACGGCGTCGTCGACCACGAAGCCGGTCGCGATGGTCAGCGCCATGAGGGAGAGATTGTCGATGCTGTAGCCGGCCAGATACATGATCGCGAAGGTGCCGATGAGCGACACCGGAACCGCGACCGCGGGGATCACCGCGGCCCTCCAGCGGCGCAGGAACAGGAAGGCCACCATGATGACCAGCACGAGCGCGATCATGAGGGTCTGTTCCACCCCGCGGAGGGAGGCACGGATCGTCGTCGTGCTGTCCGAGGAGATCTCGAGGTCGATGGCCTGCGGGATCGAGGCGCGAAGTTGCGGCAGGAGGGCCCTGACCCGGTCGACCGTGGCGATGACGTTCGCTCCCGGCTGCCGGCGGACGATCAGGAGGACGGCGGGACGGCCGTCGGCCAGTCCGGCGTTCCGCAGATCCTGGATCGAGTCGTTCACCTGGGCGACGTCCTGGAGGCGCACGGGGGCGCCGTTCCGCCAGGCGATGATCAAAGGGGCGTATTCCGCGGCCCGCGTCATCTGGTCGTTGTCCGCGACCTGCCAGTGCCGGTCCCCCGCTTCGATCGATCCCTTCGGGCGGTTGGCGTTGGCCGTGATGATGGCGGTCCGCACCTGTTCCAGGCCGATGCCGTACCGGTTGAGCGCATCCGGGTTGCATTCCACGCGGACGGCCGGCAGGGAGCTTCCGCCGACGTCCACTTCCCCGACCCCGTCGACCTGGGAAAGGAACTGCGCGAGCACGGTGGAGGCGGAGTCGTACATCTGACCCCGGTCGAGCGTGGCCGAGGTCAGCGACAGGATCATGACGGGAGCGTCCGCCGGGTTCACCTTCCGGTAGGTCGGGTTGCTGGGAAGCCCGGTGGGCAGGAGGCTCCGCGCCGCGTTGATCGCCGCCTGCACGTCCCGCGCGGCTCCGTCGATGCTGCGGCTGAGGTCGAACTGCAGGGTGACATGGCTGCTGCCAAGCGTGCTCGACGAGGTCATCTCGGTGATGCCGGCGATGCGCCCGAGAGAGCGCTCGAGGGGCGTGGCCACGGTGGCGGCCATGGTCTCGGGGCTGGCCCCGGGCAGGGAGGCCGAGACCGAGACGGTCGGGAAGTCGACGCGCGGCAAGGGCGCGACGGGCAGCCGGGTGAAGGCGAGCGCGCCGGCCAGGGCGATGCCGATCGTCAGAAGCGTGGTGGCGACGGGCCGCCGGATGAAGGGCGAGGAGAGGCTCATGGCTCCGCCGGCAGGAGCGCCCGGGCAGGGGCGGGCTCGGTCCCGCGGCGCCGGAGCCGGCGCGCGATCCGATCGAACATCAGGTAGATGACCGGCGTGGTGAAGAGCGTCAGGACCTGGCTCACGATCAGCCCGCCGACCATGGTGATGCCGAGCGGGTGCCTCAGCTCCGAGCCGACGCCGGTGCCGATCATGAGGGGCAGGGCGCCGAGCAGAGCGGCCATGGTGGTCATGAGGATCGGGCGGAAACGCAGCAGGCAGGCCTGGTAGATCGCGTCGCGCGGCGACAGCCCTTCGTTGCGCTCGGCGTCGAGCGCGAAGTCGATCATCATGATCGCGTTCTTCTTCACGATGCCGATCAGGAGGATGATCCCGATGATGCTCATCACTCCGAGGTCGGCGCGGGCCGCCATCAGGGCCAGAAGCGCGCCCACCGCCGCCGACGGCAGGGTCGAGAGGATGGTGAGAGGATGGATCGTGCTCTCGTAGAGCACGCCCAGGACGATGTACATGGCGACGACGGCGGCCAGGATCAGGAAGAGCGTGTTCCCCAGGGACGAACGGAAGGCGAGCGCGGCCCCTTCGAAGCTCGTGCGGACGCTGGGCGGCATCCCCAGGTCGGCCTCAGCCTTCTCGATGGCGGTGACCGCCGGGCCCAGCGAGGCCCCGGGCGCGAGGTTGAACGAAACCGTGGCGGAGGGGAACTGGGCCAGATGGGTGACGGCGAGCGGAGAGTTCCGCTCGAGCACGCCCACCACGTCGGTCAGCCGCACCTGCGAGCCGGTCGAGGAGGTCAGATAGATGTTGCCGAGCGCCGCCAGCCCGTCCTGATCCCCGGGACGCATCTCGAGCACGACCCGGTACTGGTTCGACTGGGTGAAGATGGTGGAGACCAGCCGCTGGCCGAAGGCGTCATAAAGCGCGTTGTCGATGGCAGCGACGGTGACGCCGAGACGGGCCGCGGCGTCCCGATCGATCTGCAGATAGGCCTGGAGGCCGTCGTTCTGCTGGTCGCTGACCACGTCGGTGAGCTGTGGCACCTCGCGCAACCGGTCGACCAGCCGCGGTACCCAGGTCACCAGATCCTCGGCCTTGGACGACTCCACCGCGAACTGGTACTGCGTGCGGCTCAGCGTGCTTTCGATGGTGAGGTCCTGCACCGGCTGCAGGTAGAGCTTGATGCCGGAGACCGCGGCCAGCTTGGGCTCGAGGCGGCGGATGACGGTCATGGCGTCGCCCCGCCGGTCCTTCTTGGGCTTGAGATTGATGAGGAAGCGACCGCTGTTGAGGGTGGAGTTCGTGCCGTCGACCCCGATGTAGGAAGACAGGCTCTCCACCGCCGGATCCTGGAGGATGATCTGCCCGAGCGCCTGCTGGCGTTCGCCCATGGCGGCGAAGGAGACCGACGCCGGCGCCTGGGAGATGCCCTGGATGGCGCCGGTATCCTGCACCGGGAAGAATCCCTTCGGGATCACGACGTAGAGCAGGACGGTGAGGGCGAGCGTGCCGCCCGCCAGGAGGAGCACCAGACCCTGCCGATCAAGCACCCAGCGGAGTGCGCGGCCGTAGCGGGCGATGACGGAGTCGATGAACCGGCCGCTGGCGCGGTAGAAGCGGCTCTGGCGCTCTTCCGGAACGTGGTGCAGGAGCCGGGCGCACATCATCGGCGTCAGGGTCAGCGACACGACCGCGGAGATCAGGATCGAGACCGCCAGCGTGATCGCGAAGACTCGGAAGAGGCGGCCGACGACGTCTCCCATGAAGAGCAGCGGGATGAGCACCGCGATTAGGGAGACCGTCAGCGAGATGATGGTGAAACCGATCTCGCCCGCGCCGGTCAAGGCCGCCTGGAGTGGTTTCTGCCCCTCTTCAATGTAGCGCGCCACGTTCTCGATCATCACGATGGCGTCGTCCACCACGAATCCGGTCGCGATGGTGAGCGCCATGAGCGTGAGGTTGTTGATGCTGAACCCGGCCAGATACATCACCCCGAAGGTGCCCACGAGCGAAAGGGGCACGGCGATCCCGGGAATGATCGTGGCCGGAACGCTCCTCAGGAAAAGGAACACGACCAGGACGACCAGGACGACGGCGAGCAGAAGCTCGAACTGGGTGTCCACGACCGAGGCGCGGATCGTGACCGTGCGGTCGGTCAGGGGCTGGACGGCGATGGTTCCGGGCAGGCTGGCCTGGAGCTGCGGCAGCAGGCGCTTGATGCGGTTGACCACCTCGATCACGTTGGCGCCGGGCTGCCGCTGCACGTTGACGATGACGGCCGGCTTCAGGTTGGACCAGGCGGCCAGACGGACGTTCTCGGCGCTGCTCACGACCGCAGCCACGTCCCGGAGCCGCACGGGCGCTCCTCCGCGATAGGCCAGGACCAGGTCTTCATACTGGCTGGGCGACTGCAGCTCGTCGTTGGCGTCGATCGTCGAGGCGCGCGCGGGCCCGTCGAACCCTCCCTTGGCCTCGTTGACGTTGGCGGCGCCGATGGCCGTGCGCACGTCATCCAGCGTCAGGCCGAGAGCGGCCAGGGCGCGCGGATTGACCTGGACGCGGACCGCCGGCCGCTGGCCGCCGCTGATGCTGACCAGGCCCACGCCCGGAAGCTGCGAGAGCTTCTGCGCCAGACGGGTGTCGACCAGATCCTCCACGTCCGGCAGGGACATCGTTTCCGAGGTGACGCCCAAGGTCAGGATGGGGGCGTCGGCGGGATTTACCTTGTTGTAGATGGGAGGCGCCGGCAGATCGGTCGGAAGAAGGTTCGACGCGGCGTTGATCGCGGCCTGCACCTCCTGCTCGGCGATATCGAGCGAGAGATCGAGGTCGAAGGTCAGGGTGATGAGCGACGCTCCTCCCGAGCTGGTCGAGGCCATGCGGGAGAGCCCCGGCATCTGCCCGAACTGCCGCTCGAGCGGCGCCGTGATCGACGAGGTCATGACCTCCGGGCTCGCGCCCGGATAGAGCGTCACCACCTGGATCGTCGGATAGTCGATCTGCGGCAGGGCGGAGATGCTGAGCGAGCGATAGCCGATGATCCCGCCGAGGAAGATCGCGGCCATGAGGAGCGACGTCGCGACCGGTCGCTGGATGAAAGGACGCGAGGGATTCACGTTCGCCCGGCCGGGAGTTATCGGCCCTGAGCAGCCGGCGGGTTGCCGCCTGTGTGCCCGCCCCTCGGGCGCTGTTTCCCGCCTGCGGTCGGGCTCGCGCCCGCGCCGTTCGCCGCGCCGGGGCGCAACAACTGCACGGCGGCGCCGTCGCGAAGCTGGTCAACGCCGTCGACGACCACGACCTCGCCAGGCGACAGCCCCTGGGAGACCAGCGCGAAATCTCCTTCGGTAGGACCGAGGGTCACGGGCCGGACGCTCACGGTGTTCTGGCGGCTGACAACGAAGGTGAAGGTGCCGACCGATCCCCGCTGCACCGCGGCCGAGGGCACGACGGTCGCGCCCGGGATCTGCTGCAACAGCAGCTTCACGTTGACGAACTGATTGGGGAAAAGCGATCGATCGTCATTGTCGAAGTCGGCCCGCACCTTGACCGTGCCCGTGGTCGGATCGATCTCGTTGTCCACCGTGGCGACGCGCCCTTCGGCCAGCTCCCGTTGTCCGTCGCGGCCGTAGAGCGAGACCGGCAGCGGCTGCCCGGACTGATAGCGGCTCATCACCTGGGGCAGCACGTCCTGGGGAACTGAGAAGAGGACGCTGATCGGCTGCAGCTGGGTGATCACGGTGATGCCGTTCGGATCGCTGGCATGGATGATGTTGCCGGGATCGACCAGCCGCAACCCGACCCGGCCCCTGAGTGGCGAAGAGATGCGCGTGTACTCGAGCTGCAAGGCGGCATTGCGGACGGCGGCCGAATCGACCTTGACCGTCCCCTGGTATTGGTGCACGAGCGCCTCCTGCGTGTCCACCTGCTGCTTCGCCACCGAATCCAGCTCGAGGAGCCGGTTGTATCGGTCGAGATCGATGCGGGCATTGTCCAACAGCGCGGCGTCGCGGGCGAGCTGTCCCTGAGCCTGCTGGAGCTGGGCCTCGAACGGGCGCGAGTCGAGGTTCGCCAGGAGCTGTCCGGCCGACACGATCTGTCCCTCGGTGAAGTGCACGGCGAGGAGCTGCCCGTCCACCCGGCTGTGGACCGTCACGCTCTGAAGCGGCGTCACCGTGCCGAGCGCGGTCAGATGGACGTCGAAGTCCTTGGACCGCACCGTGTCGGCAACCACCGGAACGGCGCGCGCCGCTGCGGCTCCGTGGCGGCCGGCGGTGGCGCCGGTCGAGCGGCCATGGCGCAAGACGAGTAGAACGAGAATGGCAACGACGGCGACGGTCACGATCCAGGCAATCGTGCGTCGAGCCCGGCGCGGAGAACCGCGCGTCGGCTCCTTCGACCGCGGTCCGGCGGGATCCCGATCGGGAGCAGGCGCCTCGCTCACCGGATCCCCAGCTCAGGCTGCAAACGCAGAGAATGAGACACTCGGCCTCCCTGTGGACGCACACGCAAACGCCTCGCTCCCGCCTCCGCGCGCGCGAAAAGCAGCAACGAAAATGGATCCTTTGCGACACTCCATCAAGACACGATAACAGCCGGAGAACGCCGAGGGTTCCCGAAAGGGTGTGGTAAGACTGTGACACGGGGGCCGGCCATGGTCCGATGGCGTGGCGAGCCGGCCGCCGGTACCTGTTCGGGCTCGGTTCGGGTTCGATGTGCCTCGCGGTTCCACTCGATTACACAGATTCCTCGTTCACCTCCGCCCTGCCCGCACGACGATCACCTCCACCCCTCGCGTTCCCGGAGCGCGTTGATCTGCGCCGTGTGATGCCGGGCGTGCCAGGCATAAAGCGCGAGGAGATGATCTGCCGAGACCAGACCCATCTCCGGATGACGGAAACCGCGGCTCATGGCCGCCTCCGGCAGCGGGCGCGCGGACGCCACCAGGCGGCGGTGCAGCGCCTCGAAGAGGTCCAGGGAGATGCCGGGATCGGCGTGGGTAGCCTCGGGAAGCTCAGCCCAGCGATCGTGATCGTAAGGACGCACCGGCGGCTCGTCCTCCGTGAGCGCGAGCTTGAAACGGACGTAGGCGTTCACATGCGTGTCCGCGAGATGATGGACCACCTGCCGGACGGTCCAGCCTCCCTCGCGGTAGGGAGTGTCCAATTGCAAATCGGTAAGGCCGGCGACCGCCGCTCGCAAGGCCGCGGGCGCCGCCGCCAGCTCGTCGAGGCACCGGGCGCGAAACGCCGCGTCGATCACGGCGGGGCGTTCGAACCGCCCGATGGGATGGATCGGATCCACCTGGCTCATGTCGTAACCTCCCCGAGGCACCCGGCCGGGACCAAGTGCCTGTCTGGAATGCCGTTGTTTTCGGAGAGGATGCGCGATCCCCTCCGCGCTTCGCGCGGAGGGTCGGCCCTCCTCCGGGGTCGCGCTTCGCGCTCCGTCCTTCGCGTCGCTTCGCGCCGCTGCGGACCTCGACCCGCTGCGCGGGTCTCGCCCTACGTCCGTCCTATCGCACGCTCGCTACGCTCGCTCGGACCCCGCCCTGCCACCCCCGAACGAGCCGGGACGCGAGCGACACCTGACCTGCGTCCATCATCGATGACCCTGCGCGTGGCCCGCCGTCGCGTGCTGGCGACGTTTCCCGCTGCTCTCGCTTCGAGCGAACCGGTCCCATTGCTCTTCGGAGGCCGGCGGCAACGTCATCGGCCTCGAGCACCCGCCAATTACGTCGCGTCGGCGGCACCGTCGAGATACGCCGGCTCGGCTACCACTCCAGCACCCGACGAGCCGCGCCGATAGCAATATCCTGGGATCCATCTGCCCGATGACTTGCCAACCCGGCGCAAATTCTCGGCTGGCCTTCTCGTCGTGCACTCAGCGTGAACCTGAGACCCTTGCCTTCCAAGGTGGGCGATTCCATGCCGCACTCCACAAAAGCCGAGGATTTCAACCTGAAGATCTCACATGTCGGCCCCCCACTCGAGTCGCGGTCAGACACCACCCTTCGCGAATAGACAGCCCACCGGTGCCGGCTGTAGGAGGAGCCTCCCCCAAGAGCTCTCGCTTGCGCGACCCGCGATACCCAAATGGCCCGGTTGCGAGAGGGCCATCAATCCACCCCACCCTAAAACGGCTCCGCCTCCACCGGCTCCGGCTCCGAGCGCGGCCGCATCTCGCGCGGCAGCACCCGCCTGTCCGGGAAGATCTCCGCGCTGCGCGCGCCGTTGCGATCCCCGAGGGTCACGCGCACGCCGTCGGGCCCGATCAGGTCCTCGAGCGCCTGCAGGAAGTCGGACTCCAGATGAACCCGCAGCTCACGGAGCTTCATCCGGACTCCGCCGAGCAGCCGGTGATCGACGTGCAGGTAGACGGGACAGCGCCCGACGTGGCCGGAGAGAACTCGACGCACCTCGAAGAGCCGTTCATCCGTGAGGGCGGCCGGCAGAGCCAGATGCAGGGAGAATCGCCCAGCCTCGGCGAGATCGGGCAGCGACAGGGCCTCTTCCAGGAGGATCTTCGGCTTCTCCAGCTCGCGCGTGGACACCCGGCCCTTGAGCAGAAGCGGCCGGTCCCCCGTCAGATGCCCTCGACACTGGGCGAAGGCGCCGGCAAAGGCGATCGCCTCGACCGTGCCGGTAAAGTCCTCGACCGTGACGAAGGCCATCGCGTTTCCCTTCTTGTCGGTCGAGACCTTGACCTGGACGGGCACGCCGCCCACCAGCACCTCGCTCGAGTCGGCGAGATCGCCCAGGTCCTTCACCTCCTGCGCGCCGATCCGCTTCATCAGCCCCTTCCAGGAGTCGAGCGGATGGGCCGAAACGAAGAACCCGAGCGCGCCTTTCTCGCGGCGCAGCGTCTCCTCGACGCCCCAGGGCTCTGCCGTGGGAAGCTCGGGGCGCGCCGAGACCGTCTGGGCGCCGCCGCCGAAAAGCGACCCCTGTCCCGCTTCCTTCTCGCGCCGCCGCCGCACGCCCCATTCCATCGCCAGGTTGAGCCCCTCGTGCAGGCGATGCCGCGGCATCCCGAAAGCATCCATCGCCCCGGAGTGGATCAGGGCCTCGATGCACTTCCGATTGACCGGCCCGGGATCGATCCGCTCGCAGAACCCGAAGAGATCCGTGTAAGGCCCGGAGGCGCGAGCGGCGCAGATCGACTCGACCGCGTGGTGCCCGACTCCCTTCACCGCGCCCAGCCCGAAGCGGATGGCGCCCTCGTGCACGGTGAAGGCCTCGGCGGAGAGATTCACGTCCGGGGGCCGGACCTGGATCCCCATCCGCCGACACTCCGCCAGAAGGATCATGACCCGATCGGAGTTGGACATCTCGGAGGTCAGGGTCGCAGCCATGAACTCGACGGGGTGATGGACCTTGAGATAGGCCGTGTGATAGGCCACAAGGGCGTAACCGGCCGAATGGGACTTGTTGAAGCCGTAGCCCGCGAAGTGCGCCATCAGGTCGAACGTCCGGGTGGCGACCGGCCCGGTGATCCCCCGCTCTTGCGCTCTCCGCACGAAGGATTCCCGATGCTCGGCCATGATCTCGGCCTTCTTCTTCCCCATGGCCTTCCGGAGCAGATCGGCCTCGCCCAGGGAATAGCCCGCCATGGCCGAAGCGATCATCAAGACCTGCTCCTGGTAGACGATGACGCCGTAGGTCTCGGCCAGGATCGGCTCGAGGATGGGATGCTCGTACTCGATCCTCTTCACGCCCTGCTTCCGGCCGATGAAGTCCTCGATCATCCCCGGCTCTCCGAGCGGCCCCGGCCGGTAGAGCGCGTTCATCGCGATCATGTCCTCGAAGCACTCGGGGCGCAGCTTCCTGAGATAATCGGCCATTCCGGACGACTCGAACTGGAAGACGCCCACGGTGTCGCCGCGGGCGAGCAGCTCGAAGGTGGGCCCGTCCTGGAGCGGAAGCGTCTCGAGGTCGATCGGCTCGCCCTTGGCCTCGAGCATCTCGAGGCAGTCCTGGAGCACGGTCAGGGTGCGAAGGCCGAGGAAGTCCATCTTGAGGAGCCCGATCTTCTCGCAGGCCCCCATGTCGAACTGGGTCGTGACTTCCTCGTCGTTGGTGCGGAAGAGCGGAACGTAGTCGGTGAGCGGCGTCGGCGTGATCACGACGCCGGCCGCGTGGGTCGAGGCATGGCGCGCCAGGCCTTCGAGAACGCGCCCGATCGAGATCAGCTCCTCGACCCGTCGATCGGATTCGTAGAGGGCCTTGAGATCGGGCGAGTGCTCGAGCGCCTTGTCCAGTTTGATGCCCAGCTCGTGCGGCACCAGCTTGGCGATCCGGTCGACCTCGCTGTAGGGCATCCCCAGAACCCGGCCCACGTCTCGGACCACCGCGCGGGCCGCCATCGTCCCGAAGGTGATGATCTGGCAGACGTTGTCGGCGCCGTACTTCTCGACCACGTACTGGATCACCTTGGCCCGGCCCCGGTCGGAGAAGTCGACGTCGATGTCGGGCATCGAGATCCGCTCGGGATTCAGGAAGCGCTCGAAGAGCAGGTTGTAGCGGATCGGGTCGATGCTGGTGATGCCGAGGCTGTAGGAGACCAGCGATCCGGCGGCCGAGCCGCGCCCGGGCCCGACCGGCACCCCCTGGCTGCGGGCGAAGTTGATGAAGTCCTGCACGATGAGGAAATAGCCCGCGTAGCCCATCTGCCGGATGACGCCCAGCTCGTAGTCGAGGCGCTGGCGCAGGACCTCCGTCATCTCCGGATACCGCCGGCGAAGTCCCTGTTCGCAGAGGTGCCGGAGGTACTCGTCCAGGTCGCGGAACTGCGGCGGCGGCGGGAAATACGGAAGCTTGAGCTTCCCGAACTCCATCGTGACCTGGCAGCGCTCCGCGATCCTGACGGTATTCGCCAGCGCCTCCTCGCAGGAGGAGAACAGCTCCGCCATCTCTTCCGGGCTCTTCAGGTACATCTGGTCGGTCGAGAACCGCAGCCGGTCCGCGTCCGCGCGGTTCTTGCCGGTCTGGATGCAGAGAAGCGCGTCATGGGCGACGGCATGGTCGCGGCGCAGATAGTGCGTGTCGTTCGTGGCGACCAGCGGGAGGTCCATCTCGCGCGCCAGGTCCAGAAGTCTCCGGTTCGCGACGGCCTCGTCCGGGATGCCGTGATCCTGCAGCTCGAGATAGAAGTCGCCGTCGAAGACGTCGCGGTAGAAGCGCGCCGCGGCCCGCGCCTCGTCGAACCGGGAATGGCGAAGGAGCCGGTTGACCTCTCCGTTCAGACAGGCGGACAGCCCGATGAGGCCGCTGCCGTGCGCGGCCAGAAGCTCCCGATCGATCCGCGGCTTGTAGTAGAAGCCTTCGAGAAAGGCCAGGCTGGAGAGCTTGCGCAGATTGGCCAGGCCGCGCTCGTCCCGCGCGAGGAGAACGATGTGATGGTTGCGCTCCTCCTTCGCCATCTGGCGGTCCTGGCGCGAGCCCGGCGCGACGTAGGCCTCGACGCCCAGTACGGGATGGAGGCCGTGGGCCGTCGCCGCGTTGTAGAACTCGACGGTCCCGAACATGTTTCCGTGGTCGGTCATGGCCACGGACGTCATCCCCATCTCCCGGACCGAGGCCATCATCTCGTCGATGCGGCAGGCTCCGTCGAGAAGGCTGTACTCGGTGTGGTTGTGCAGATGGACGAACGGTCGCGCCACGTCGCCTCCGGGTTTTGCGAAACGATGGGGAACCTCTATTGTCCGACAGCCGGCCGCGTCTTGGACGGACTTTCGACGCCCGGAGCCCCAGCGGCCTGCATTCCGCTGAACAAGCTGAAATGCAATAGGTTAGGCCTTCAGATGACCCCTTTGGGCCTCGGAATTCTAGCACGGACGGACCCAACCCTGCAACGGAAAACCCGGAGGCGCAACCCTCTTCGATCCAATATGTTATGCAGAGGTGGGTCGCAGTCCCGGAAGCGACGGGATTTGACAGGGCCGGCAACCCGTCCTATAGTGCCGGCGGTCGCAAGGGGTCCCAGGAACCGGAAAGCGGCGGAGGTTGTGGGAGTGCGTACGATGACGATACGGGATGGCGCACGGCATTCCGCGAACCGGCCCGGATCGAGGGTCGCCGGAGGACTGTTCCTTCTCTGCTTCCTCGCCGGGATGTTGCCGGCCCGCGCAGCCGCGAGCGAGAACAAGGTGCTGGGCGTGGCCAAGGACACCGTCTACGGAGCGGCGTCCGGACTTCTTCTGGGCGGAGCGACCGCGCTCATCGTCCGCCAGGACCAGCGCTGGGGCGCGATCCGCTGGGGCGTCGCCCTGGGCACCTTCGGCGGTTTCTTCTACGGGCTCTATGATCTTCACCGGCCCAAGGAGGAGTACTCTTCGCTGGACGAGACGCGGCCGTTCCCGTGCCCTGGCGAGCCCGATCCGCCGCTTCGAGCGAGCTTCGGTCCATCCACGACACGAACGGCGCCTGACAGCCGGCGTCCGGGCGCCGGCTCCGTCTGGACCGGTGGACGCGCCGCGCCGGCGACCGGCCTACTCGCAACTGCCGTCGGGAGGTTTCCATGGTAACGCCCAAGAAGAGCACGCCGGGCGGGTCCAAGCCCGGAAAGGGCTCCCGCACGACCTCGAAAGCCCCGCCGGAATCGAGGACCGCCGCGAAAGCCTCTACTGCGCCGGGAGCGGGGACCGCCGCGAGAGCCTCCTCTGCGTCATCGAAGAGTGCGACCCAAGGGTCCGGCGGCAAGCGGGCGGCCCGGCCGGCTGGGAGCAAGCCCCGGGGCGCGGCTCCGGATCGCGCCGGGAAATCGGCCCGGGAAGCCGCTCCCCCCGCCGGTCGCGCTCGAGTGGAGCACAAGGGCGCCGACCCGCATGAGAGACTGCAGCTTCTCCAGCAGGAGAAGGCCGAGCTTCAAGAGATCATGCGCACGCTCAAGGCCGAGCGCGACTCGGCCCTGGCCGAGAACACGCGGCTCGACGAACGGGTTCGCGGGCTCGAGGCGGAAGCGTCGCGCCGATCCGTGCGCGAGCCTCAGCAGGCCGGCCCCGGAGCGTTCGATCCTTCGGTCGATCTGGATGAAGAGGGGGCGGTCGAGCCGGACGAGGAGGACTTCGAGGGCGCCGCCAGCTTTTTCGATCGGATGGAGGAGCTGCGCGCCCGGCGGATCGAGCTGGACCGCGAACGCAGCGACCGGGAGCTGGAGCAGTCGGAGCAGTCCTTCTGGCTGATCTGTCCGAAGTGCGGCGACCTCATGGAGGAGCAGGAAAGCGAGAACGTCAAGCTGGAGCGGTGCGACAACTGCGGTGGGCTCTACCTCGACCGCGGCGAGGTCGATCTGCTCCTGACCATCGCGATCCAGCGGGACGGGCTGCGGCGGCTGCACAACGTGCTGAAGTTCTGACCGGCGGCCACTTCCTCGATCGTCGCGACGACGGTGGTCCTTCCTGACCCGCCTTGCCTTCCCGGTTTCGACGGGAGTCGCGAGGCGGGTCTTCCTTTGGTTTTCGAGGCCTTGGACTCCGCGACCTACGCACCGACACCCACCGAACCATCAGATCCAACGGAAACGGAAGCAGCATGGGGCGCTTTGCACGGTCCATCAAGGGCGAACGTGGCCGGTCAGGCCCCCATGAGCGGCGCTCTCGAGGTCAAACCGGTGGCGCCTGAGCGTGCAGGTGGCGGCAGGGTTGTAGGAAACAGGACCGAGCGACCGGCGCGAAACCACCGGGCCCACAAGGATGGGATTGGAGTCGGCGCGACTCTGCGCTACCGCGGCCCGAACAGCAGCTTGACCGCTCCCCAGCTCATCGTCTGGACCGGAACCGTCGGGATGTTCCAGTTGGTTCCCTCGTAGCTCCACACGATCACTCCGGAGTCTCCCGCCGACACGATGTCCGTTCCCGTGAAAGCGATCGCCTTGAGAGTCGCATGCACGTGGGAGTCGGCCAGCTGCCAGTCCTGAAGCCCGGACGCGGAGAAATAGGTGACTCCGGCATCCCCGACCAACAGGGTCGCGTCTCCGATGCTGAGGACGGCGAAGATGGAGGCGCTCGTCGGGGAACTCAGCGCGGTCCAGTGCAGGCCGTCGGCCGATCCCTGCCAGAGCACCCCTCCGATGCCGCAGGCCAGATACCCGCCGTCGCTCAGCGCCGCCACGCCGAAGAGGTTCGGAGTTCCGGGAACGTCGAGAGCCCGCGCCCAGCTCGCGCCGCTGACGTTGCCCGCCACGATGACGCCGTTGTCCCCCACCGCCACGCAGGAAGAAGGCGCGCTCGTGAGCGCGTTCGAGGCGACGCCGCGGAGGGATACGCTGACCGGGGAGGTCTGGCTCGACCACGTCGCTCCCGAGAGATCGGCGCTCGCCCATATGATGCCGCCGTCCCCCACCGCCACGACGGCGTTCTGGGCCACGGCCAGAGCGTTCAGGGAACGGGAAGCCGGCGCGGCCAGGGGCGAAAAGCGCGTTCCGGTCGGATCGGAGGTCCAGATGGCGCCGTTCGCAGTGGCGATCAGGTACCGCGAGCCGGCGTAGACGACCGCGTTGTAGCTGAGCGAGGAATCGGCGTCCGCCGCCTTCCACCAGTTCTGATGGATCGTCGAGGAGTAGAAGATCACCCCTTTGCCGCAGGCCACGCCCGAGTCGGCGGTGCCGGCGATTCCGTAGAGTGGTTTCCTGCCCAGGGCAGGACCGGGTGACAGGAGGATGACGGCCAGCACCAGCGCGCCGAGGAAACCGGGTCCGTGGGCGGTTCCAACGGCCGGACGAACCGCCGTGCCCTGTGCGGCGGGATTCGCTCGACCTGCGTGATCTGGATCCTGTTTTCGGCCCCGGAGTGCACCGCCCATAACGCCTCCCGTCGATCAGGACGACTCGCCGCCGGCCCCCCCCGCCCGACCGGGCAAGACCAGCTTGATCGTACGAATACCATACGGATGCGTCTCGAGCACTTCCACTTTCACGCCCTGGACCTCGAAAGATTCCCGCTCCTCCGGGATCCGGCCGAGCTTCTTGAGCACGAGTCCCCCCAGGGTGTCGTAGCGCCCCTTGGGCAGGGCCAGGCCCAGCTCCTCGTTGACGTCGTCGATGTCGGTGTGGGCGTCCACGACCCAGGTGCGCTCCCCCACCTGGCGGATCTTGCGGACTTCGACCTCATGCTCCTCCGCCAGCTCTCCCACGATCTCCTCGACGATGTCCTCCAGGGTGACGATGCCGACGCAGGATCCGAACTCCGAGACCACGACCGCCAGGGTGCGCCGGTCGCGCTGGAGCTCCACCATGAGGCGGTCGATCCTCTTCGTTTCCGGCACCAGGAGCGCGGGCCGGATGTACTTCTGGATCGTCTCCGCGGGATCGGGATCGAACAGGAGGTCGTAGACGTTGACCAGCCCGACCACCTGATCCACCCGCCGCTCGTAGACCGGGAGGCGGGTGTGTCCGTGCCGCTTGACCAGCGTGCGCAGGAGATCGCTGGAGGCGGACCGCTCGATCGAATCCGCCTCGATCATGGGAACCATGACCTCCCGCACGCTGGTCTCGGAGAAATCGAGGATCGACCGGAGCATCTTCTGCTCGCTCCGGCCCACGGGGGTATCCCCGCGCACGTCGTGGACCAGCACCTTCAGGTCCTCGCGGGTGATGACCGGCCGTCTCGGAGTCTTCCGGAGCACGCGCAGGAGAAGCCCCAGATACGCCCGCAGGATCGCGGTCACGGGCAGGAAGAGCTGTTCCGTCGCCACGACGGGCCGGGCCGCGGCAGCCAGGAACCGCTCCGGCCGCTGGGCCGCGTAGACCTTGGGGACGATCTCCGCGGCCACGAGAATGACCAGGGTGACTCCGCCCGCCGCGAGGAGGCTCACCTTCCATTCCTGCCATCCTCCGAGGAGCCCGTGCAGCAGCGAGGTCGCCAGCGCGGCCGCAGAGATCGTGGCGAGATCGATGCCGACCAGCGTGGTGGTCAGGATCCGCTCCCGCTCGCCCAGCAGCTCGACGGCGAGCCGCGCGCCGGCGCTTCCGCTCTTGCTCGCTCCCAAGAGCTCGAGCCGGCTCACCGAGATGAGGGCGATCTCCAGCGCCGAAAAGTAGGCGGCGGCCAGCAGGCAGGCCAGGAAGAGGACCAGCGTCACGGGGTTCATGGCCGGCGTCCTTCCCCCTGCGTTCCTGCCGGACGGCGGCTGCGGAGCGAGCGAGAAGTCACGGGCGCTCCTCCGCGTCTTCCGCCTTTTCCGTCACGGACTCAAGCCGGATGAGACAGCGCTGGATGCGGTGGCGGGAGATCTCGAGCGCGGTGAATTCCGCGCCGTCCCAGACGATGCGCTCGCCCCGCCGCGGAATCCCGCCATGGAGGCCGGTCAGGAAGCCGTTCAGCGTGAGCGCCTCCTCCGAAGGGATGTCGAGCCCGACGGCTTCGTTCAGCTCCTCCAGCTTGACCTGTCCGTCCGCCTGGTAGACTCCCCGCCCGATCTTCCGGATCGGGCTCTGCCCCGGCTCGTATTCGTCGTAGATGTCTCCGACCACCTCCTCGACCAGGTCCTCGCGCGTGGCGATGCCGACCATTTCTCCGTATTCGTTCACGACCACCACCATCGGGGTCCGATTCCGCCGGATCTCGTGGAAGACGCGGGCGGCCGGAGCCCGCTCCGGATAGATCGCCACCGTGCGGATGAGGTCGGCGGGCCGGCGTTCCGGATAGAGGAGAAACTCGCGGACCGGAAGGTATCCCACGACCTCGTCGATCGTCCTCCGGTAGATCGGAATGCGCGAGTGCTTCGCCTCGACGACCAGCTTCTCGAGGGTGGCGCGGTCGAGATCCTCCGGGGCGGCCACGACGTCGATCCTCGGGGTCATGACCTCCTCGACCGTGGTCGAGGCGAAGGTGAAGATGTTCTGGACCAGGCGGGACTCCCGCGAGGTCATGACGCCCTCTTCGTCCGCTCCCTCGAGGAGCGTTCCCAGCTCGGCCCGGGAAAGGACGCGGTTGGGGCTCATGAGCAACGGATCCAGGCGGAGCATCCGCAGGCAGAGGTCGGCCAGGAAGGAGACCGCCGCGACGAGCGGCGCCAGGAGGACCCGGAGGAACCGGTAGAGGTCGACCACGCTCTTGCTGAAGGCCTCCGGGAAGTTCACCGCGAGGGTCTTGGGAGTGACCTCGCCGACGATGAGAACGACGACCGCGGAGGCGGCGATGCCGACCCCGACGCCGGAGCTGCCCAGGACCCGGAGAAGGAGCGTCGTGGTCACGACGGAGATTCCGACGTTCGCCAGGGTATTGGCGACAAGGACCGTCGTCAGGAATTCCCCGGGACGGGCCAGAACCCTGAGGACCCGCTGCGACCGCCGCTCCGGCTCGCGCTCGAGGCGGCGGAGCTGGACCCGATGGAGGGAGAAGAAGGCGGCCTCGGTGCCCGAAAAGAATGCTGAGGCCGCCAACAGGAGCCCCAGGAGGATTGTCAGGGTGATCCACATAGTTCCGGGCTTCGCCCAGGCAGCCAGTCTAGGCGGCGCTTCCGCAAGGGTCAAGGAACGGGGCGGCACGGCGGTTGTGCGTTCCGGCCATCCTTGCTACACTATCGGCTTGGCTCATCGGCGGGCGCGCACCGGGCGCCCTTGGGCTCGAACCAGACGCGGAGAACGGTCCCATGTTTGACCAGATGCGCAAGAATACAAAGACGATCCTCTGGGTGACCGTGGTCGCCTTCATCGGGCTCATGTTTTTCGCCTGGGGAGCGGACTTCCAGCTCGGGCGGAAGAAGAGGATCGACCCGAACGAGATCGGGTCGGTCAACGGCCAGCCGATCTACGGGCGCGTGTACGACGCGCAGGTCGCCCAGGCCCGGCAGAACTACCAGAAGCAGTCGGGCCACGACGTCGACGACCGCACCGACGCCTTGATCCGCAGCCAGACCTGGGACCAGATGGTCCAGGAGATGCTGATCCTGCAGGAAGCCAGGAAGCACGGCATCACGGTGAGCGACGAGGAGGTCGTGCAGGCGATCATGACGCAGCCGCCTCCCGACGTGATGCAGAGCCCGAACTTCCAGACCAACGGCCGATTCGACCTGGCCAAGTACCAGGCGGCCCTCCGCGATCCCAACCTGGACACCCGGGGTCTGGAGGAGCAGTACCGCGAGAACCTTCCGCTTCAGAAGATGCAGCTCATGGCGGCGAGCGCCGCGTCCGTCACCGATGACGAGCTGTGGGACGACTGGCAGGCCCAGAATGCGAAGGTCAAGGTCTCCTACGTCCGCGTGCCCGGCACCAAGTTCACGGTGAACGAAGCCGGGATCAGCGACGCCGAGCTCCAGGCCTATTACAACGCCCATCGTGAGAAGTACCAGATTCCCCTTCAGGCCGAGATCGAGTACGTCTCGATCCCGAACCGGTACACGGATCAGGACTCCGTCAACGTCGTGGAACAGGCCCGGCAGATCGCCTCGGACGCGAAGAGAGGCGAGGATTTCGCGGGCCTGGTCGAAACCTATTCCGAAGCGCCCACCTCGATGCGGGGCGGCCCCGACGGCACCTACCTGACCGCCGACCGCATCACCGATCCCGGCGTGCGCAGCGCGGCGTTTTCCCTGGCCGTGGGCGAGGTCAGCGGCGTGATCGCCGGTCCGGGGGGGTTCCACGTGATCAAGGTGGAAGACCGGAAGACGGATCCCAAGGGGGATCAGGTCAAGATCGCGGACATTCTCCTGCCGCTCAATCCCAGCGCCGAGACCCTGTCCCAGATCCGGGACCAGATCCTGCAGTTCCGGCAGGAAGCCGACAAGCGACCGTTCGACCAGGTCGCCGCCGACATGAAGCTGGCGGTCAAGCAGACCGGTCCGTTCGCCGAGGGAGGGTTCATTCCCGGGATCGGACCGAGCCAGGAGCTGACGGACTTCGCCTTCTCCCAGCCGGTCGGCGACATCAGCATTCCGTTCGAAAGGCCGGATGGATGGATGGTGGCCCGGCTGAAGAACCGGCAAGCGCCGCACATCGCGGAGTTCAGCGAGGTCCAGGAACGCGTGCGCTCGGAGATGGCGGATTCGGTGCGGGTGGCGCAGGCCGCCCAGGTGGCCGATCGGCTTCTGGGCGCGGCCCGGGCCGGGACGCCGATGGAAAAGGTCGCGGCGAACGATTCGCGCGCCGAGTACGGAATGACCGACGCGTTCGGCATTCTCGGATTCCCGCAGGGGATCGGCGGAGATCCGGCGGTCATCGGAGCGATCTTCGCCGGACAATCCACGGGCGTGATGCCGAAGGTGATCTCCGGAGCCAAGGCGGCCTACGTCATCGACGTGCTGGAACGGACTCCGGCGGACAAGACCGCCTTCGAATCCCAGAAGAACCAGGAACGCGCGTCCCTGTTGCAGCGGCGGCAGGGCGAGCTGGTCAACGACTGGCTCACGAATCTCCGGAAATCGGCCAAGATCGAGGACTATCGGTTCGGGGTGTTCGGGAGCTGATCGGGGAACGCGGGTCGCGAAGGATCGCAGGAATCGCAAGGATCGCAGACCGCCGAGGGAACGATCGTGTCCACAGCCCCGCTTCCGGAGATCTCCGGCTGGGATGACGCCGACTCCGGCCCGTCCCTGTCCATCCGGACAGGCTGGCGGGACGAGGAATGGGACGGGGTTCTGGCTGGTCAGACCGAGGCGACGTTCTTTCACAGCCGGCGCTGGGCTCGCCTGATCAGGAGCTGCTTTCCCCAGCTCACGGACCGATCCCTCTGGTTCGACGGGCCCGAGGGGCCCGTCCTGTTTCCGCTTTTCGCGTGGCGCCGGGCCGGCGGGCTTCTGACCACCCTGCAGTCTTCGTTTCCGTTTCTCTATGGCGGACCGGTTCCGTCAACGGACGCGCGCGGCCGCGACCATCTGCCTCGGATCCTCCGGACCCTGCGCCCCGGCCTGACTTCGGTGAGGGTGAGCGGCAACCCGTTCGCCGCGCTTTCTGCGGCCGTGCCGGTGAACCAGCTCGGACCGGATGTCCGCAAGGCCGCGGAGCCCGGCGAGCCGGTCGCTGCCGACAGCGCGCACGACACAGCACGGGAAAAGCGGGCCGGCGGCCACGAACCGCCGGCCGTGACGCAAGAGACCCAGGCCATCGGCTACCAAATGCACGTCGAGACGACGCACTGTCTGGCCCTCCCGCCCACCGAAGCGCAGTACTGGGAGAAGGGCCTGACTTCGGCCAAGCGCAACGACGTCCGGCGACTCGGAAAGAAAGGCGTCGTGGTCGAGGAGACCAGGAACGGCGCGGAAGTCGAACCCGTCTATCGGTTCTACCTGGCCTCGTTCAAGCGCTGGGGCGGCCGGCCGGGCGTCGTCTATCCCCTGGAGTTCTACCAGGCGCTCCTGCGCGAGGGAGGCGACGCCATCAAGCTGACCGTGGCGCGTCATGAAGGCCGGTTGATCGGCGGCACCTTCTCGGTCCGGTGGAACGGCATCGTGCACTATCTCGCCAGCTACTTCGACCACGAGAGCCGGGCGCTGCGGCCGAACGTTCTCATCCAGGTGGATTCGATCCTCGGAGCCATCCGGAACGGATTCCGCTACTACGATTTCCTGCCCAGCGGAGGCCACTCCGCCGTGGAGTCCTTCAAGGAGAGCTTCGGCGGACTCCGCACGGAGTATCCGGTCTGGGAACGGCGGGGCGCGCTCCACCGGATCCTCCGCCGGCCGCCCTATCGAAGCGGCGGGGCCCAGGCTTCGGACGACTGAAATTCGTTGCCTATCCCACCGATTTGCCTGCAAATCGGCGTCATGGCCGATCCGCCGGCGAACCTGTTGCGAACGTTGAAGTTGTCGTGGGTGCCGAATCCCGTGACAGGCTCGGCCGCGGCGTTTCTCTGGGGACCCCGTCCAGTCGGGAAGACGACACTCACCGCGTCATTCGGCCGGGATCCTCAGGTGGAGTCGGGGGCGCCTCCTCCGGCGTCCCCGGCAGCCGGAAGATCACAAGGACGGTGCGGTTCGGCCCGTCGCAATAGGGCGGCGATCGGTAGACCTCATCGCCCGGGGTAAACCGGATGGATCCGCCCGTCATCCGATAAAGCTGACTGTAGGAACGGTATTCGTACTCGCGATACCTGCCTGTCCCGACGTCCGGAGCGTCGGCGAAAGCGTGCTGAACGAGGTACGCGGCGTGATTCTCCTTGAGGTAGTCCGCAAACCGGCCCTGCCGCAATTCGTCCTGATAATCGAAGTTGTTCACCAGTCCGTCGAGGTTGATGACGGGCCGCTCTGAAAACAGCGAGAAGTGGCCGGCGTCCTTCATCGCCAGGACCGCGTTCTTCGGGAGGTGAACGCGCGCCCATCCGGCCGCGTCGTACGCCGCGACATGCCAGGAGCGATCCAGGGGACGTTTCCAGTCCCTCCACCAGGCGAAGCCGAGCGTACTTGCGAGGAGGAGGGCGCTGGCCAGATTCAGCATCGCGCGCCGACTCTTCAACCATTCGCCGCCAACTTCGGCCACCGTCCTCGACGCGAGCACGACGAGAGCGAATCGCTCCGGAACGAAGTACCAGCCGAACGCCCCCCAACGCACGAAGAAGGCGCAATAGCAGGCATGGAGCATCGCCCCGATCGCGACGACCTCCGTCTCCCGGATGCCGGCGATCAGGCTGGCCGGCCGGCGGGTCGGCCTGGACCGGTACCTCCGGAACAGATGGACCAGACAGGCGGCGAGCGAGACGACCAGGAGCGCCCGATCCGCGCGTGCAATCTGGAAGGAGGCGACGTGCCACCCGGGCCGGGGGAATGAGGCCTTGAGGGCTCCGCTGATCGGAATGACATGCTTGAAGACGATGCGATTCCAAGCCAGGTAGGGGCCGAGCAGAAGGGCGCAGACCGCGACCCCGGCGGGCAGTGCGGCGCCGGTCAGGGCCATGAGCCCGAGAACGGCGTGGAAGACGAGATCGACCCGGGAAAGCACCAGAAGACCGAGCCATGCGCCCGCTTCCGCTCCGCGGCGCCAAGTACGCTGTTCCCGAGCCCGCTGAAGGGGCGCCCGGGCGAACAGCCCGGCCAGAACGAACCAGACCAGAGCCGTCTCCATGCCCGACACCGCGGGCAGAAAACCCACGGCGAGGTAGGCAACGAGCCCGATGACGGCCGCGATCTCGCCGCAAGTCCGCTTCAGACCGCTCCAGATCCACCCACCGGCGACGGCCAGGAGGCCGATCTGGAGGATCAGCGCGAGCCTCACCTGGGTTTCCGGAACGGACCTGGTGAGGCCTTGCACGAGCGTCAGGAGCAGTTGCCAGAGAGGATGGAATCCATTCGTCAAATGGATCGAGTCGAAGGAGGGGCCGTGTCCCGCGGCCATCTCCCTGGCGATCCTGAAGTAGTAGGAAGCATCGTCGGCTACGGTGACGACGAGGCGGCGCATGGGGCGTGTAAGCGATAGCAGGGCGTAGCCCACAAACAGAGGCACGGCGAGCTGCGGCCAGGACGGTTTCAAATCCCGCACGCTCATGCCCCCGGAGTTGAACACGTCAGTTTCAGCTTGACGGTAGGGATCGGGCAGGTAGATGTCAATCTTGGGATCATGAGAGCGGGGGGGCGATACCGGCTGAGCCACGGCGTCGCCGGGAGCTTGAGGAGACTGTCCCATGACGTTCTTGATCCGGGCGCACGGTCCGCAGGCGGTTGTGCGACCTGCCATTCTTCTGATGATCGTTTCCGGCGCGATTTCTTTCACACCGGCGCGAGCCGCCGCGCCGACTCAGACTCATTGGGAGGTCCTCGACCTGGCGAGTCAGAACATCTACAAGTTCGACGAACCGTTGAGTCGACTGACGAGCGGAGAACCGTTCGAAGTGTCGCCGGAGGGCGCGCAGCTCAAGGTCTCGGTGGAATCGACGCCGGGCGCCGACCTGACATCCATCCGGATTCACCTGGAGAACCTCTCGAGCCGGGATCGCGGTCTGACCTTGCGCGTGACGCTGGCTCTCCCGGCTGCGGCCCCCTGGCGTTTCTGGCATGACCTCGACAACCCGGAGCGTCTGGGCTCCGCGGCGTTGGCCGATCTGGCGGCGGTTCGGGAGCTTCCGGCCCTGCCGGAATTCAGCGGCGGCGAACGGCCGGACGTGGGGAGCTATTCGGTCTACCCGTTGGGGGTTGTCGACGACGGAACGAGTTGGGTTGCCTGGGCCCGCCCGGCGGGGGAGCCGGCTCTGATGAGATTCCTGGCACAGGGAGGGACGCAGGGGAGCCTCACGGCCGAGGTCGACCTCGCCCTCAGCGGCTTCGCCGCCGACCCGGGAAAGGCGGACGTCCGCCTGCTCTACCTGACCGGTCCGAGCACGGCGGAAACGGCGATGCGCGACGCCGTGGAGCGGTATGACCGTCAATCCGCCGGACCGCTCACTCCCCGCGCCACGGTTTTCGGCGCCTGGATGCCGTTTGAGGACCTTGCGAAGTTCGCCAACGTCGACGAATTCGGATTCGGATATCAGGAGGGCGCCATCAATCCCTCCTTCGATGACAAGCTCGGGGTGCTCAGTCTCTACTACTTCGCCGGGGCCGGAGAGTCGGCGAACGTGCCGGCCGGAACCGCGGGCGCCGGTTCCGACTCCGAGCGCGTGACGGCGGCCTTCCGGCGAGCCGCGGAGCAGCACACCGGTGTCGCGGACGCTTGGGATCGATGCGCCGCGCGCGACGCGAACGGCCGGGTCATCTATTCAGCCGACAAGGTGTACTCCGACTATTTCGCCCCGATCTGCCTCGAGCCGATGCTGCCGTACGGCCAGGCCATGCGAGATCAGATCGTGAAACGGTTGACCGTGACGCCGTCCCCTTCCGGAATCGACGGCTGTTACATAGACGGGATCTCCACCGGACTCGACTACTCCCCGGAGCACATGAGAGCCGCCCGGCATCTTCTCTTGTGGGACGGCTCGTTGCGGCGCCCCTTCAACTTCAACCTGTGGAGCTCGGTCGATTGGGCCGGCGACCTGCACGACCGCCTGCAGGGCACCGGCAAGTTGATCATGCTCAATGACGCCACGCTGGCCGAGTTTCCGTTCATCTCCCCCGATATCGACGTCTTCGGATCCGAGCTGGGCCTTGCGTTGGCGCGTCCCGTGTTGCGCCAGCTCCGCGTCGCGGCGAACCGACGGCCCGTGTGCACGCTCCTCAAGGGGGACTTCGTGAAGATCACCCAGGCGGAAATCGAAAGCTACATGCGCCGCTGCGCCGCCTACGGCGTGCTCCCGGGTTTCTTCGACCTCTCCCCGTCGGGGCTTCATCCCGGATCGAGCTACTGGGTGCACCCGGAGTGGTATGACCGCGATCGGCCTCTGTTTCGGCGCTACCTGCCGCTGGCTCGAGAGCTGGCGCGCGCGGGATGGGAACCCAGGACAGGCGCCAAGGTCGACGGCGCCGGAGCCTGGATCGAACGGTTCGGGCCGGACCCGGACAGTCTTTGGTACCTGACGGTGTCCACCGATCCAGGACCTCCTTCGGCGAAGCCGACATCGGTCAAGATCCAGCTTTCATCCGAGGAGAGCGCCCCGACGAGCGCCGGCGGAAGCGGTGCGCCGGCCGCACCTCCGGCTCCAGGCCAGGGCGCCGGTCGGATTGCGGTCGAGCTTCTGACCGGACGGATCGCCGACCCGGCCGGCGGCATTTCCATGGACATGGGGCCGGAGGACCTGTCGATCTGGGCGTTGGGCTCCAGGCACGCGCAATCCGAGGGATATCTGGAACGGGCGAGGGATCTCCTGGAGCGCCGTCAGGCCTACTTGTCGGCACGCGCCGATCGAACCCTCTCCCTGGCGCCCTGGGTGCCCTACGAACAGGGGATCGGCGCCGCCCTGGACACAACCGGCAGATCAGGCGGGTTCTGCCTGCGCCTCACACGGGGCGCCGGCGCGCCGGCCACGGGCGTCGTGCAAACCGTGACCCTGGCGAACGCGCCGCCGCGCCCGATCGTCGTCACCGGATGGAGTCGGGCCCGGACGGTTTCGGGATTATCGAACGCGGACTACGGGATCTACGTGGATTGCTACTATCAGGACCGGACCGCCCTTTACGGTTCCCACGCGTCGTTTGCCACCGGCACGCACGACTGGCAGTCGGCGCAGGTGCGCATCGAACCGACCAAGCCGGTCCAGAGCATCACCGTCTATCTGCTGCTTCGCGGCGATCACACCGGCACCGCGTGGTTCGACGACATCTCGATCGCCTGGGCGGATGCGGCCGGAAAGAACCTCGTGGCACGCGGTGATTTTGAGGACAAGACCCCGCCGAGCTTCCTCGAGAGCAGGGATCCAGCCGCCGGGCGGATCAACGGAGCCGCCGCTCAGCTCGCCTCGCTCCTGGCCGCGCCTCCCGAATCCACGCATTGGGATCGGGCCGCGGGGCTCTGTGATGAAATCCAGTCGGCAATGCCCGGAGCGCGGAAGGATCCGGATCTCGACCGCACGAAGCGGGATCTCGAGGATTTGAGGTGGGACCTCGACCTGGCCCGCAAGTGCCTGGACGGAAAGGCACAGCCGGCCACCCGGACCTCGCGCCTGACGCCGCCGGCGGTGCTGGGGAGCGGAAAGTGACCTGAGGCGCCGGCCGGCGCTCCGGTATTGCCCGGCCCTGCCGGGCCATCTACGATGGATTTTCGCGCCCGGGGAGCGGCGATCAGAGGGAGCGGCTGCGCCCGAGGAACGGCGATCGAAGGGAGCGGCGAGGCCGGACGCGTCAAGCACGGAGGACCGCCATGAAGGACCGCACGCGGGATCGACTGGCCATCGAAGGCGGGCCGCCCGTCCGGGAGAGCTTCCTCGTCTTCGGCGCGCCGGACATCCGCGAGGAGGAGATCGACTCCGTCCTCGAGACGCTCAAGAGCGGGTGGATCGGCACCGGCCCCAAGGTGGCGCGCTTCGAGGAGGACTTCCGCCGGTACCTCGGCGCGCGCCACGCCGTGGCGGTCGCATCCTGCACCGCCGGTCTGCATCTTTCGCTGATCGCTCTCGGGGTGCGTCCGGGGGACGAGGTCATCGTTCCGAGCATGACCTTCGTGGCCACGGCCAATTCCGTCGTCCACGTCGGAGCGCGACCCGTCCTGGTCGACTGCGAGCGGGCCACCATGAACATCGATCCCCGGGCGGTCGAGCGCGCGATCACCGACAAGACCCGGGTCATCGTTCCGGTCCACTTCGCCGGACGGCCGGCCGACCTGACCGCGCTCGAGGCCATCGCCCGGCCGCGCGGGATCCGCCTGCTCGAGGACGCCGCCCACGCCATCGAGACGATCCACCAGGGCCGAAGGGCGGGCCTCATGGGAGACTGCGCCTCCTTCAGCTTCTACGTGACCAAGAACGTCATCACCGGCGAAGGGGGCATGGTCACGACGGCGAGCGACGAGATCGCCTCGTGGATCAAGGTGGCCGGCCTCCACGGCATGAGCAAGGACGCCTGGAAGCGCTACTCGGACGAGGGCTTCAAGCACTACGAGGTGGAATTCCCCGGCTTCAAGTACAACATGACGGACATGCAGGCCGCCCTCGGCATTCCGCAGCTCGCGCGGGTCGAGGAGAACTGGCGGAAGCGCTCCCTGCTCTGGAGCCGCTACCTCGAGGCGTTCGCGGATCTCCCCGTCACGCTCCCCGCTCCCGTCCGCGACGGCGATCGCCACGCCTACCATCTGTTCACGCTGGTCCTGGATCTCGACCGCCTGCGCTTCACCCGGGATCAGGTTCTCGATGCGCTGCAGAAGGAGAACATCGGCACCGGCGTGCATTACCGCGGCGTCCACCTGCATCCCTACTACCGAGAGACCTGGGGCTACCGGCCGGAGCAGCTTCCGGAAACGGAATACCTGAGCGAGCGCACGGTCAGCCTTCCCTTCTCCACGCGACTGACGGACGAGGACGCGCTCGATGTCGTCACGGCGGTGCGGAAGGTCCTGCTCCAGGCGGCACGGTGAAACTGCGGGGAACGGCAGGTCCGACTCCGGGCGGCGCGATGAAACCTCGGTGCGCGGAAGGTCCGACTCCTAGTGGCGTGGTGACACTTCCGGCGCCGGGACGGGACGCGGTCGAATGACGTTCCTGGACCGACAGAAACTGCGCGGGCGCGCGCTCCTCTTCCTGGTCACGCGCGGGAGCCGGAGGTTCCTGGCCCGCCCCCGGCTCGTCCAGATCGAGGTCACGAACCGGTGCGATCTCGCCTGCCGCACCTGCACGCGCGGAAAGCTGCCCTCGCTCGGAGACATGCGCTTCGAGGACTTCACGCGCGTGGTCGACTCGTTCGACCGGATCGACACGCTCTGGCTTTCGGGACAGGGTGAGCCGCTGCTCCATCCCGACCTGCCGAGGATGATCCGGTACTGCTCCGATCGCGGCATCCGGGGCACGATCCTTCACACCAACGCCATGCAGCTTGACGGCCAGAAGATCGAGGCGCTGGCCGACTGCGGCCTGGGCGAGCTGCGCGTCTCCGTCGATGGCGGCGCGGCGGCCGAAGTGGAATACCTGCGCGACGGCTCCGATCTGGCGACCATCCTCGCGAACACCGCCGCCTTCACCGCCCGCTCTTCGTCCCCGGCCGCGTTCTATGTGCTCCTGAACCGGATGAGCCACGCTTCCGTGCCGCTCTTGCCGGCGCTGGCGGCGCGGGCCGGCGTCCGCCGGATCTATGCGGTCGAGACCGTCCCCTTCCGCGACGCCTCGCAGGAACGCGAGGTCTACGATCGCCGGGAGTACCAGTTCGCGAGCCTTCCGCCCGAAGAGCGGAAGCGGACGCTTTCGGCTCTGCGAAGGGCGGGGCGCGCGCACGGCGTCAAGATCTCCGTGGACCTGAAGTGGATGCGCGTCCGCTGCCAGGAGCCGATGCGGAAGATCTACATCGATCGCCGGGGCAACGTGACCCCGTGCTGCCGCATCCACCACGAGGTCATGGTGGGAAATCTCCTCCGGGAGGGGCTGGACGCCGTCTGGTACGGCGCGGCGCTCGCGCGCTGGCGCCGGGCGCTCGGCCATCGTCCCGACCATCCGAGGATCTGCGTCGAACGATGCAACCTCGGCATCGGACGGAACCGTTGAACGGCCGGCCCCCGCTCAGCGACTCCCCCAGAGACCAGGCCAGACCACACGCTCCCGATGTCTTCTCGTTCTGGGGCAAGAACTGGCTGGTCTGGCGCGTCGGTCGCCGTCATCTCCGCACCGTGGCGCATCTCGCGCGCGGCCGGGTCCTGGACATCGGCTGCGGCGGGCAACCGATGCGCTCGGTCTTCGAGGGCCGCGTCGAGCGCCTGATCGGGTTCGATCACCCCCGGCGCGCCGCGCCCTGGCACCGCATCGAAGTCGGCGGAACGGCACTCGAGCTGCCCTTCCGGAACGGCTGCTTCCAGACGGCGCTCTGCCTCCAGGTGCTCGAGCACGTGCCCGAGCCCGAATGCTGCATCCGCGAGGCTTTCCGCGTCCTCGAGCCGGGCGGACACCTGATCGTGACCGCGCCCCAGATCTGGAACGTCCATGAGCCGCCTCACGACTACTTCCGCTTCACCTGCTTCGGGCTCGACTACCTGTTCCGGAAGGCCGGGTTCGAGGTGGTCGAGGTCCGCCCCATGGCGGGGTACTTCGTCACCGCCGGAGCGCGCATGGCCTATTTCCTGGCGCACTTCGACCGCTGGGGACTGTCGATCGTGATCCGGCCGCTTTTCTTCCTCGTGCAGGCCTTCGCCTGGCTGTGCGACCAGGTCTATTGCGACCGCACCGAGACCTGGAACTACCTGGCGGTGGGCCGGAAGCCGGCTGTCTCGGCGCCGGTCGGCGGGGCGCCTCCCTCATCCGGGCGAAGGCCCGCTCGTGCAGTCGCGTCGCGGGAAGGCTGAACGCGGCCGCGATCATCCTCAAGGCTCAGGCGCGCTTCTTCGTCGTCCGCGCCGTGCCCGGGGCGCGTCGAGCGGGGGCGCGGGCCGCCGGCATGGGATCCACGACCGTGTTCCGTCCGGCCAGGGCGATTCCCGCGATCGCTTTGCGCGTCGCCGGTTCGGCCAGCTCGAGGAAGCGTTGCGCCAGGGCCGGTCCCACGCCGGCCTCTTCGTGTTTGAAGAAAACGAAGGTCCGCTCCCAGCCGGTCTCGGAGATCTTCCGGATCCACTCCCGCAGCGACTCATCGTCATACGCCTCGCCCCGGAGCCGCAGATAACCCCACGATGCGGTCGGCGTGAGCGCACCGCCGCCAGGGTCCAGGCTGCTCTCGCTCCGCTCCGGGTTCCGGGTTTGGCCATCGCCCCCGTCGACGTGGCACAGAGGCCGCCCGTGCGCCCGGAGCAGCTCGAGGATCTCGGAGTCGAACCAGCTCGGACCGCGGAACTCGAACACCGCCGGCACCGGAGCGGGCAGAAGGTCGAGGAATCGAGCCAGCCGGTCCCGATCCTTCTTCATGTCCGGAGGGAGCTGGAACAGGATGGCGCCGAGCTTCGGGCCCAGCTCCTGCGTCACCCGAAGCAGATAGTCCGTTTCATCCTCCGCGTTCTTGAGGCGCTTGAAGTGCGTGATCCTCCGCGAGGCCTTGAGGGTGAAGCGAAACTCCTCCGGAACCTGTCCGGCCCATCCCGCCAGGACATCGGCCCGCGGAAGCCGGTAGAACGTGTTGTCGATCTCGACCGAGGGCAGGCGCCCCGCGTAGGAGCGGAGCATCTCGTCCGGGGCGATCTTCTCGGCGTAGAAGTTCCCCTTCCATTCCTTGTAGCTGAAGCCGCTCGTGCCCGCGAGATAACGCATCGTGAACTCCTTGCCGCCGATCTCTCGTGATGAAAGCTCGCGCCGCCGTCCCGTCAGCTCTCGTCCAACCGCTCGAGACTCCACTGCGCGGCTGTCTCGGCCAGTTCTTCCAGGGCCTCTAGGTCGGTGCGGCCCGATCGCTTGAGAAAGTGAAACGAGTGGTCGGCCCCGTCGATCACGTGCAGCCGCGCCGGCCGGCCGAGCCGGGCGCACACGTTTCGGATGAGATCGAGGTCAGCCAGATCGTCGCGCGTGCCCTGGAGAAACAGCATGGGAACCGGCACCTGCGCGAGATGAGCGGCGCGCGATTCCGACGGTCGTTTCGGCGCATGAAGGGGAAACCCGAAGAAGACGAGACCTCGGACGGCCGGAATCGGGTCGTTCGCCATGGCGAGCGAGGTCATCCGGCCGCCCATCGACTTCCCTCCGGCGAAAAGCGGGAGATCCGGTGCGGCCTCGCGCGCATGGTCGATCCCGGCGCGCGCGGCGGCTCGAAGCACCGGTTCGGAATCGGGCCGCCGGCTTCCCCGTTCCATGTAGGGAAACTGGTAACGCAGGGTCGCCACGCCGCGCTCAGCCAGAGCTGCGGCCAGCGACTCGAGGAAGGGATGGCGGATCCCCGCGCCCGCTCCATGCGCCAGGGCCATCAGGACGCGGGCGTTCGCCGGCCGGAGAAAGAGCGCCGTCACATCGCCGGAGGATGGCGAAACGGCGATGCGCCTCTCTTCGGCCATCGCGATCATGAGCCGACTCTCCTTCCAGGGTGCCGCCGTCGTTTCGAAATCCCACCGGCCGCGGCCGAACCGATTCCACCGTCATGAATCGAAGCGCATCGGGCACCCACCGTGGTGACACCATCGTGGTTCGATCCGCTCCGATGGCGGAATTATAACGTCTGCTCGCGGCCGGGCTTCGAAGATCCGTCCCTCGGCCCGCGTCACTCATGACACCCTGCTGCGGCAACGGATCCGCCCTGATTCCGCGATCTTCAGAGTCGATCCAGGAAGATCCCTGACGCCGCGGCTTCGGGGGTGACAGAATCATGGAGCAGCCGGAGTCGGGAACGCTCGGGTTTCCTTCAATCCGACCGCCGTGGTATCTTGAGCCGCATGTTTGCGACTAAACCCGGCTTGAACCTGGAGAGAATCGGCCGCGTGGTTCTCTTGATCGGGCTCCTGCTGCATGCGCTCTATGTCACGAGCCTCTGCACGCACTGGCTGGATCCGCTCTTCCTGGAAGCCCGCGGGTCCTTCGGACAGGGCGCCGATTTCTACGGGATCTACCAGGCCGGAGACAACCTCCTCCAGGGACGGAGCGTCTACTCCGACGAGGGGCGGCCGGCGGGGTCTCCCCGGGCGGTTCCGTACTTCTACTTCTACCGCTACCTGCCGCCGACGGCCTACGTGGCGGCTCTGGGAGCGGCCGTCCTCCGGCCGCACGCGGCCTATGTGGCCTGGGTCGCGACGACGGAGCTTCTCCTGCTCGCCTTTCTTCTTCTCCTCGCACGGACCCGTTTCCCGGTGCGGGGAACGGCGACGGTCCTGATGGGTATCGCGCTGGGGTTCTCCCCGTTCTATCTCGAACAGTGGATGGGCCAGTTCTCCTTCGTGATGGCTCTTCTTCTCTGGGTCACGCTCCGGTCCGAGCTGGATCCCCGCATCGAGCCGGGGACGTTTCGGGCCCGGCGCGACCCCGGCGCCGGCGCGGGCGCCCTCGGAGCACGGAACGACCCTGCGCTCGGGCGCGATGCCTCTTCCGGAGTCGATCGGATTCCCGCGGCCGCAGACCCGCCGATGCCTGCCGCGTCCGGTTTCAAGGATGTCCTTCCCAGCCACCTGCGCGATTGGGGCCTCTGGACCTGGAGCGCGGCCATCGCCCTCAAGAGCTATCCCGCTCTCTTCGTGCTGCCCTACCTGCGGCAGGGACGCTGGCGTCGCGTGGCGGTCGCGGTGTGTGAAGTCGCGGTGGTCTGCCTGCCCTACTACCTTCTCCGGCCGGGCGACGTCCGCACCTTCCTTCGCCTGAACCTGGGAAGGCTGCCGCCGAAGGTGCGCGCGGGAAGCTACGGCCTGGCCAGCCTGGTGCGCGGCCTGGCCTGGCACATGCCGGCCGATCTCGCCGAACACCGTCTGACCTTCGGCCCTCTCCACGTCTTCGTGGGCAACATCCCGGTCGTCGTCATCACCGCCGCCATCATCCTCTTGTCGGCGGCCGTCACCTGGCGGCTGCGCCGGACCCGGGCGGCGGCTCCACTCCTCGCCGTCTGGATCCTGACTTTTTTCCTGATCTACAAGGACGTCTGGGAATACCACTACGTGATGCTGCTGCCGGTCGTGGCGGCGCTGGCCGCGCGCGGGGATCCGAGACCCGCGTTGCTTCTGGGCACGTGGCTGGCGTTGCCGACGCCGTGGGGCCTTTACAGCGCACGGTGGAATCCAGGCGCGGTCACCACTTGGCCGATCGGACTCACCCTCGTCCACTACGGCTCCAAGGTGTTCCCCATGATCGGCCTTTACGTGCTGGCGTGGCGCCGTTCCTGGGCCGGCGGCCGGAACGATGCGGCGGAAACCGAGGAACCGGAGGCGACGACGGTTCCGGCGGCGGGATAGCGGCCGTCGCAGGCGGCAGATCTCGTCCCGTCAGCGGATCGGGGGGAATGTCGTTCCAGATGAATTGGATGGGCCAGCGCCTTGAAGTCGTCCCCGGAAGGGGCTCATCCCGGGGTGTCAACGGAGCGGATCTCTACTCCCGCGATGCCCGTTGACCGAGGCGACAGGATCGGGTCTTTCGCGTGCGCGGAGCGGGTCAGCCGATCAGGGCTTGTCCTTCGGCTCCTTGGGATCCGTCGGCGTGTCTTCCTTCATCCCGTCCTTGAACTCCTTCACGCCGCGGCCGAGTCCGCGCGCCAGCTCGGGAATCCGTTTCGACCCGAAAAGAATCACGAGGATCAACAAGACGAGAAGGATTTCCTTGAAACCGAAGTTGCCCATGGCCACCCTCTCCTGCGCGGGAAACTCACTCCGCGCCCTTCAACCTCTTCTCGCGATGCGCAAGGGTATCGGCCAGGTCGGCTCCCAGGATCAGGACCAGGTCCGACCAGCGGGAAGCGCCCGGCGCCGATGAGATCTCTCCGACACCATACTCCTTCCGGAGATAGTCCCGGAGGCGTTCCGCGCCGTTCCGCGGACCGGATCCTCCGCGGATCAAGGTCTTGGCGTAGTCATGGCGGTCGGCGTTCCGGCAGTCGACCACGTCGAATCCCGAGCCCAGGAGCCGGTCCCGCATGGCCTCCGCCAGCTTGGGACGGGTGCTGCCGTTCCGGACCTCGACCGTCGGACGCGAACGCAGGTCCCCCGGCGAGCCGGCAGGTTGGGCCGCCGCGCCGGCCTCATGCGAAGATGGCCCGTCGGACGCGGCGTTTCCGCCGGCGGGCGCCTTGCCGGCGGGCGGGGTTTTCTCGCCGGACGGGTTCTTTCCCGTCTCCGGAGCCTTGCCGCCGGGATGGGCCGAGTCGCGGGCATGGCGCACGGACTCCGTCATCCGCGGGCGACCCGGGTCGAAATGCCCGGCGATGGAGAATCCGAAAATGACCACGACCGCGGCCAGGACCAGATCGGCCACGATCGCCAGGACGTTGGCCACGCGGCCGGAAGAGCGGGAGCGCTTCCCGCGGGAAGCGCGGGCTCGGGCGGCGCGGGGGCTCACGATGCGCCCCTGAGCCGCGCGCGGGCTTCCAGGATGTGGCGGCGCGAACCCTCGATCGTCTCCGGCAGGATGTTCATTCCGGCGATCAAGGGCATGAAGTTCGCGTCTCCCGACCACCGGGGGATCACCTCGAAGGTGAAGTGCTCCCCCGGCCGGCCGGAGTTGTAACCGTGGTTGAATCCCTGCGGATGGTAGCTCTCATCCAGCCAGCCCTCCGCCTCCTGAGCCAGCGCGAAGATCCCGCGCGCTTCGGCCTCCGTCAGGGACTCTCCGGACACGAGGTGCCTTTCGGGCACGATCCAGAGATGGCCCGAGTTGTAGGGCTCCGGGCAGAGCAGCGCCACGATCTGATCGCGCCGCTCGAGCACGAGGTCGGCTCTTTTCCGGAGGAGCTCGCAAACGGCGCACTCCCCCGTCCCGCTCTCTTCCCGGCGGGCGAGGATCGCCTCCGCTTCGCGAAGCTGATCCACCGTGTTGATGCCGGAGATCTCCTCCGGATCAGAAAGGCAGACGATCCCGACGGCGCGACCGGCCTCGCGGATCGCCGTGAGCGCGTCGGTCAGGTAGTACTCTCCCTGCGCGTTGTCCGCCCGGAGCCGCGCCAGCGCCTGGAGGAGCGGCTTCAGGCTGAAGGCGTAGATGCCCGAATTGATCTCGTCGATCGAACGCATCTCCGGCGCCAGATCGCGATCTTCCACGATCTCCCGGAAACGGCCGCCGGCGTCCCGCAGGATGCGGCCGTAGCCGGTCGGATCCGGCACCCGCGCGGTCAGCACGGTGACGCCGTTTCCTTCCAGCCGGTGCCGCTCCATCAGCTCGCGGAGCGTGGTTTCCCGGAGGAGCGGGACGTCGCCGTAAAGGACGAGGAGATCCGCCTCCGGATCGTCCGAGGACAGAAGCGGGGACGCCGCCATGACGGCATGTCCGGTCCCGAGCTGGGGCTCCTGAAGCACGAACTCGATTCCGGGCCCGGCGTGCCTCGTCTCGACCTCTTCCGCCTGGTGCCCGACGACCACGATCGTCCTCGAAGTCGGAAGCCGGCGCGCCAGGTCCAGCACATGGTCGAGCAACGTTCGACCCCGGATCTCGTGGAGGACCTTGGCCAGGTCCGAACGCATCCGCGTTCCCTTGCCCGCGGCCAGGATCAGCGTGATCCAGTTTCCGGCGGCGTTCGTCACGGCTTTCGCTTTTCGGTCGCGCCGGACCGGCGGCGGGGCGCGTTCCGCGCCTGTCGCGCCGTCTGAATGGCCGGCCGGCGGGTCGCGCTCCCCGCCTGTCGCGCGGTCAGAGCGGCCTTGCGGCGCCGCGCCTCTTGCGCGGTTGGAGCGGCCTTGCGGCGCTGCGCTTCTTGCGCGGTTGGAGCGGCCTTGCGGCGTCCCGGCCGCGCTTCCGGAATCCGGATCACGACGTTGTCGATGAGGCGCGTTCGTCCGAGGTACCAGGCCGCGGCCAGCACCACGGGCCCTTGAAGCGGTCGCACCGGGGTCAGGTTCCGGGCATCCAGGGCTTCCGCGTACTGGAAGCGCCCTCCGCTCTTCCGCAGCTCTCTTGCCACGGCGGCCGGAACCACGCCGGGATCGCGCAGGCTTCCCGCGCGGATCCTCTCCGCCGTCGCCCGGAGCGCCCGATAGAGCGCCGGCGCCCGCCGCCGCTCCTCGGGGTTGAGGTAGCTGTTCCGCGAGCTCATGGCGAGTCCGTCCGGCTCCCGGACCGTCGGACAGATCACGACCCGGACCGGGAGATTCAGGTCGGCCACCATGCGCTCGAGGATGACCGCCTGCTGGTAGTCCTTCGCGCCGAGATACAGCCGATCGGGCGCAGCCGCGTTCAGGAGCTTGAGCACGACGGTGGCCACTCCGACGAAATGCCCCGGCCGATGGGCGCCGCACAGGCGCTCGTCCAGGCCCAGGACGTGCACGCGCGTGGCGAATCCCTCCGGATAGAAAGCCGACGTTTCCGGCTCGAAGAGCAGGTCGACGCCTTCGCGGCGGAGCAGGCCGTGGTCGCGCGCCGGAGAGCGCGGATAGGCATCGAGATCTTCGCCGGGGCCGAACTGGAGCGGGTTGACGAAGATGCTCGCCACCACCCGGTCGTTCTCGGCCCGCGCCCGGCGCACCAGCGACAGATGCCCCTCGTGCAGGGATCCCATGGTGGGCACGAAGCCGATCGAAGCCCCTCGAGCCTTCAGGGCCTCGACGTTGCCCCTGAGAACCGTGGCCGAGCGGATGCGCTTCACGGCTCGGTTTCCTGCGCCTCGGAACCGCCGGCTTGATAGGAGTGCTCCGGTCCCGGGAAGGCGCCGCTCCGCACTTCAGCCGCGTAGCGCGCCAACGCTTCCGTGATCACGTCGGCCAGTTCGGCGTAGCGTTTGACGAAGCGCGGGCGGAAATCCGGGATGAGCCCGAGCAGGTCATAGAGCACCAACACCTGGCCGTCGCAGCCGGCGCCGGCTCCGATCCCGATGGTGGGAATCGAGACCGCCTCGGTGATCCGGCGAGCCAGGGGCGCCGGGATCTTCTCGAGCACGAGGCTGAAGACGCCCGCCTTCTCCAGGATCCGGGCTTCGGCCAGGAGACGCTCGCCCGCCGCTCCTTTCCCCTGAACGCCGAATCCGCCGAACTCCAGGACCGACTGGGGAGTGAGGCCGAGGTGTCCCATGACGGGGATGCCCGCCTCCACGATCTTCCGCACGGCGCGGGCGGAGCGGCGCCCTCCCTCGAGCTTGACCGCATCGGCGCCGGTCTCGCGGATGATCCGGCCGGCGGCTTCGAGCGCTCGAGCCGGACTGATCTGGAAGGACAGGAAAGGCATGTCCACCGTGACGAGCGCGCGGGGATGGGCCCGCGCCACGGCGGCGCCGTGGTGGATCATGTCCTCCACGGTCACGGGCAGGGTCGTCTCGTGACCCAGGACCACGTTGCCGAGGCTGTCTCCCACGAGCAGCAGGGGGACGGCTGCCACGTCCGCCAGCCGCGCCATCGCCCAGTCGTAGCAGGTGACGACGGGAATGCGCTCGCGCCCCTTCAGCTCCCGGATCCGCCGCGCGGTCCAGCGAGATTCCATGCCCTCCTCCGATCTATCCGGGATTGTAGTACGCCGTCCCCCGGTCATGCGCGAGGATGCGGTTGATCAGCTCGTCCCGCCCGGCCGAGGGTTGGGCGACGTCGAGGTGGTCGGTGTTCACGACGAGGAGCGGAGCCGCTCGATAGTGGAAGAAGAAGTAGGTGTACGCGTCGTCGAGCGCCTTCAGGTAATCCAGATCGATCCCCTTCTCGAAAGGACGGCCGCGCTGCTCGATCCGCCGGAGGATCACCGACAGATCGGCCCGCAGATAGAGGACGCGGTCGGGCCGGGGCAGATCCCGTTCCAGGAGAGGAGCGATCTGATCGTACAGGGCCAGCTCCGCGTCGTTCAGGTTGATCGAGGCGAAGATCCGGTCTTTCTGGAAGAGGTAGTCGCTCACCAGCGCGGGATGGAACAGCTCGCGCTGGCGCAGGGCGACCATCTGCCGATAGCGCGAGAGCAGGAAGAAGAGCTGGGTCTGGAAGGCGTGGCGGCGGCGATCGTGATAGAACGGATCGAGGAAGGGGTTCTCCTCCACCTCTTCGAGGACCTGCTGCGCGCCGGTGGCGGCGGCCAGGACGCCCGCCAGGGTGGTCTTGCCGACTCCGATGACTCCCTCGATCGCGATGAAGAGCCCGCTCGGCATGTCAGGGACCGGCTAGCCTCCGGCCGGTGGCGAAACGGCGGCGTGAAGCGCGGGCGCCTCCCGGCCGGACAGGTCGAACGGCGCGTGGAAGACGACCTCCCCGGGAATCCGCGGCAGCGCGGCCAGGAGATCGCCCGCCGTCTCTCCGAGCGCCGGGTGACACCAGTGGACGTTCAGCTCGCAAAGCGGAACCAGGACGAAGGCGCGCCGGTGAAGGCGCGGATGCGGCAGGAGCGGTCCCGGCCTTTCTTCAACGATCAGGTTTCCGAGCGAGAGGAGGTCGAGGTCGCAGGTGCGGGGACCGCGCCGATCCCGGCCGGAGCGACCCAGGCGGCTCTCGACCCGATGCAAGCGCTCGAGCAGATCCACCGGTTCGAGGAGGGTCCGGGCCCTCAGAACCGCGTTCAGATACGGAGGCTCCGGCGCCCCGCCTTCGGGCCGCGTTTCGTACAGATTGGACACCTGCACCGGCTCGATCCCCGCCTCGGCCATCAGCTCGACGGAGCGCCGAAGATGGTCCTCGCGCGGGCCTAGATTGCTCCCGAGGGCGATCCAGGCTTCGCGGCAGCCTGCAGAGGCTTTCCAGTCCGTGCCCGAGGCCGGCTCCTTCTGCTCCTTCCGCCTTTCGCCGGCGGATCGGCTCCGTTCCAATCTGGTCAACGCCCGCGCTCCATCTCCACTTCCACGCAGTCCAGATGCACATCAAAAGGCAGGCTCGTCTTCCGGAGCCTGATGGCGACCCGTTCGATCTGCGGAAAACCCTCCAGGATGGCGTCCAGAATGGCGCCCGACAGGGTCTCGATCAGATGGTATTTCCTGGCCTTCCCGACCGCGTCCACCACCGCGCAGACCTGCTGGTAGTCCACGGCCGCGCGGATCCGATCCTCCCGGGCGGCCGCCGACAGATCCAGATAAAGATCCAGATCGAGACCGACCTTCTGAACCCCCTTCTTCTCCCAGGCGGTGACGCCCAGGCTCGCAAAGAGGATCAGATTCCGAAGCCGGATGCAATCCAGGACGCGCTACTCCTTTTCGTCCGGCTCTTCCCTGGTTTCCGTGATGACGGTCTCGGTCGTCAGGATGAGCGCGCCGATGGAAGCGGCGTTCTGCAGGGCCGACCGCGTCACCTTGGTTGGATCAACCACTCCGGCGGCGAAAAGGTCCTCATATCCGCCGGTCTCGGCGTTGAATCCCCAGGCGCCCCCATGGCGCCGGATCTCCGCCACCACCGTCGAGCCTTCCTGGCCGGCGTTCTCCGCGATGATCCGCGCCGGCTGCTCGCAGGCCCGGCGCACGATTTCCACCGCGACCTTCTCGGCCTCGGTCGGACACTCCACGCTCTCGAGCGACGTCTGGGCCCGCACCAGCGCGACGCCGCCTCCGGTGATGATCCCTTCTTCGACCGCCGCGCGCGTGGCGGAGAGGGCGTCCTCGACCCGGGCCTTCCGCTCCTTCATCTCGATCTCGGTGGCGGCGCCGACCTTGATCACGGCGACCTTGCCGAGAAGGCGGGCCAGCCGTTCCTGCAGCTTCTCCTTGTCGTAGCTCGAGGTCGTGTCCTCGATCTGCCGCCGGAGCTGATCGGTGCGGGCCTTGACCTCTCCCGGTTTGCCCTTCCCCTCGATCAAGGTCGTGCTGTCCTTGCTGATCACCACCCGCTTGACCTTGCCCAGCATGGAGACGTCGGCCTTCTCCAGCTTGATGCCGGTTTCCTCGGTGATCACCTGGCCGCCGGTCAGGACGGCGATGTCCTCGAGAATGGCCTTGCGGCGGTCGCCGAACCCGGGAGCCTTGACCGCCGCCACGTTGAGCGTTCCGCGGAGGCGGTTGACCACCAGGGTGGCCAGAGCCTCGCCTTCGAGATCCTCGGCGATGATGACGAGCGGCTTTCCGAGGGAGAGCACCTTCTCGAGGACCGGAAGCAGATCGTTCAGGCTCCCGATCTTCTTGTCATGAAGCAGGATCAAGGCGTCTTCCATCACCACCTCCATCTTCTCGGGATTGGTGATGAAATAGGGAGACAGGTAGCCGCGGTCGAACTCCAGGCCGTTCACCAGGGTCAGCTCGGTCTGGATCCCTTTGCCCTCTTCGACCGTGACCACGCCCTCTCTGCCGACGGCCTGGAGGGCATCGGCGATGAGATCGCCGATGACGTGGTCGTTGTTCGCGCTGATGGCGGCGACCTGGGCCATGGCGTCCCGGCCCTCGACCGGGCTCGACTGCTTCTTGAGGTCGGCCACCACCGCCTCGACGGCGTGGTCGATCCCCCGCTTCAAATGCATCGGGTTGAAGCCGGCGGTCACGGCGCGCAGGCCCTCGGACACGATGGACTGCGCGAGGACGCTGGCCGTCGTCGTGCCGTCGCCCGCGACCTCCTGCGTCTTGCTGGCCACCTCGCGGATGAGTTGCGCGCCCAGGTTCTCGGCGGCGTCCTTGAGCTCGATCTCCTTGGCGATGGTGACCCCGTCGTTCGTGATGATGGGTGAGCCGAACTTCTTGTCCAGGACGACGTTGCGTCCTCTCGGGCCAAGCGTGACCTTGACCGTCTCGGCGAGCTGGTCCACACCCGCCTTCAGCGCATCGCGCGCCCGCGCGTCAAACCTGAGCGTTTTCGCCATCGGATCCTCCCCGGATGACCCTGCTGCTGTTGGATTCGGAACAAGGTGGGATTGTAGCGGCGGCCGGGGCGCTGGAGCAAGGGGGCTTTGGGGAGAGGGATTTGGGGGCTGTGGAGGCTTGAGTCCCGCCGGCGCTGGAGGTGACCGGGCCGCGTCCCTGCCGGCGTCTCCGAACGAAAGCTGCGCGGATGGCGGTCTGGCATTCTTACGGAGCAGGCAGCCGCGGTGTCGGCGACAACTTGCAAACTCATCCTGGCAGTCCTCACCACCCTCAAGTACGCTGAATGCATGGCACCGCCGGTCGCGAATCGCGCCGATACTCTTCAGCGCATCGCCCAACACGAGCGGGAGATTCGATCCCTGGGCGTGAGCCGTCTTGCGCTCTTCGGATCCGTGCTGCGCGGAACCCCGCACGAAGACAGTGACGTGGACTTGCTGGTCCAGTTCGGGCCGGGCATGAAGTCGTACGATCGCTTTCTGGCTCTCTCGGATCTACTCGAGCGTTGTCTCGGACGCAGGGTCGAGTTGATCACGACGGAGGCCCTGTCGCCGTTTATCGGACCGCGCATCGTGGCAGAGGCACAGGATGTCCTCCGAGCCGCCTGACTACCTGCGCCATATGCTCATCGAGGTGGATTACCTCATACGGGGCAGCAAGGGGCTGTCGTACGAATCGTTCGTTGCTGACGAGACGCTTTGCCGGGCATTCGTGCGGAGCCTCGAGATCATCGGCGCTGCGATCCCGGCTCCCGTCCGCCCAACCAACCCTGGCCGGATTGTGCAACTCCGGGGGAGAGTACTCATGCCCTTGGCTCCACGTCACTTGGGGGACGCTACCGGATCAGACGGCCTGAGAAGCGATGACGGTCGCCAACCATCTCGTGCCCCCAGACCACGTTGTGGTGCTGGTCGTAGACGAGGATGGATGGGTTGTTCCCGTCCATCTTGACCGCTGCGCGAACGGCTCCGTCCGGCTCGCGGAGAAACAGCCCCACGCCCCTTTCGTCGGTCCGATCGCAGAGTTCGACGCTCCCGACTTGGGTCGATGGACCTTGGAGGACGAGTGACGAGCCACTCGGGCCGGCGAGCAAGGTGACCCCGGCCTTCCCGGAAGAATCCGTGTACATTTTCAGGTAGGCTCCGTCGGAGTCCACGCCCATTCTGATCTCCGAGTGACTGGCAGGATCGACCAGGACCAGACTGTGCGCGCGAAGTTCCTCGGTATCCTCCGACCCGCCTGCTTGCCCCATGGTCGACATCCCGGCCAGAAGCGCCAGCAACAGGAGACAGTACTTTCGCCAGGCCCGGGCGCCTTGCTCCAGCTTGTCCACCCGGAGCGACAGCGTGCGCAGGTCACCCTCTTCCAAGCTCATGCCTTCCCTCCGGTGCCGGGTCCGGTACCCGCAGATCCTGTCTGCCGGTTCCACCGCGGCTTCACTTCGCACCTTCCCAGGCCAACTTTCGGTGACGATCGTAGAAAGCGACGGCCGGTTCGCCCTCTTGCATCCCTACCGTCGCCCGCATCCATCCTCTCGAATCGAACAGGACAAGCCCCGCCGGGACCTCGTCTCCCAGGTCTCTCAGCTCAAGTCCAGGCGCGTCGCTGCATCCGTCCCGGAGATCCAGAGCCGCGTGCCCGCTGGAGGCCAATTCGGCACCCCGCCTCCCCGAGTCACTGACCAAGGAGAGCGCGCCGGACCGAAAGAGAGCCATGAGGGCCGCCCGCTCGCGGTTGTGGGAGTCAACCAGGCCCAGCGTATGCCCCCGAAGTTCTCCGGGCGTCTCCCGCTTCTCGACCTGGCCCGAGACCACCAGGCTGATGAGCGCGACGGTCAGGAGAAGGGCGCGGCTCCGCCAGGTTCGGCTTTCTCGCTCCAGACGTCCTATTCGGCGAGCGAGATCCTCCGGGCATCGTGAATCACTGGGCGCCATCGCAATCCCCCAGAATACACCGAATGCTACGGACAGGGGATGGGAATATAATGCATAGGCTCGTAGCCATATACGAATATTACAAGATCGCCGATGTTGACTGTGCAGGTATTGTCGTAGTCGCAGCAGCAGCCGCAGCCACCGGGAGCGACTCTAAACTCAGCGAGGTCATCAAGTCCCACGCGGCCGTCACCGGAAACGCCGTTGTAGTCAGGACTCTTGATTTGATTAGGATAGTCGCGGATGAGGGTATCGTCTGCCCATATCCTATACCACACAGTTGGAGTCGGTTCAGCACCGCAGCCTCCGCCATTCAATGGAAAGGTCACCTGTCCATTCTCATCCGTGATCAGCTGAGTGTAATCGTATCCCGGGGGGGAGCAATAGAAGTTCCCGTTAACAGACGTGTTGACATCGAGGTTAACGTGCACGTTCTCCAGAGGCACGTTGTTGTAATCTCTCACGGTGACGATGACGACGGTGCCTAGCATAGGCGACGGGCTCACTCCACAAGCAAGCATCCCGTTAAGCCCGTCAAAAGGGTAGACACTACAATTGTCGCGGCACGGCTGGTCCGCGGTACATGTCTCAGTCCGTTCTTCCCCTGCGGCACACGGCGAACTCCTCAGTGCGATGATTGCCACCCCGAGGGTCAACAGCACTCCTGTCGATGACATCACGGTGTCCCTCCCTTCCTATCTGTCTACGACGATCCTCAACACCCGGTCCGATTGGCCTCCGGAGCGGCCAACGGCGTAGTAGACGCCGTTCGGAATCCCGCGTCCCTGGCCGTCCAACAGATTCCAGACGTAGTGGCCCGGCGCATCACTCTTGCCCAGCTCGACGCGACATCTGCCCATGACGTCGATGATTCGAACCACGGGATCCTGGACACGGCGGCTGCGGCTAAAATCAATGGACACCGTATTTCCCGCGGCGACGACGGCTCCGGCCGAGGCGTGAGGCGCGCGGCCACGCGCGATGGCGGGAGGGGGCCCTTGCGACAGACGGGCCTTCCTGGTGTCCCACGGAAGGGATAGGCGAAACGTCATGTTCGGAGTGTTCTCCAACGCGCGCACGGCTGCTTCGTCCTGCAACGGCAGCAATACGAGCGAGGGAGTGACACCCGGGGACCCGCCGGTCACACGCAGGTTCCACCGGCACGAGACCGGCGACCAGGAGACGGTCTGGATTCCGGCCGCTTCCCGACTGGGCGCAGGTGCGCCTCGGCGTGCTGCAACGGCCTTGTCCATTTCCGATACCGGAATCTGACTCGCCTTCGGCTCGCCGAATTCCACAGCCAGGCCCTCACAGCGAAGGGGCACATTGGAGAGCACCTCGAGAGAATCCTGCGGTTCGGGACAGGCTCCGAGGACTCCGAGGAGAAACGTGTCGGCCTGCGCGAAGGCATAGACAAGGCGGCCTTCCGCAACCAACGACGAAGAACACAGCGCTGGTCGTTCGCGGTCGCTCAGCCCATAGTGGAACGCTGAAGCGGCGGGCGCCGCGCCGGCACGGGTAGCCGCCCAAGCCAGACCTACCAGAAATGCGCTCGTCAACAGACCGGAGCAAGAGAACCTGGGGTTGTTCACGTGTGACACTCCTTTCCATCATTGCTTCGAAGGCGTAAGGCTCGCCGGGTTCGCCTCAAGGGCAGGCATTGCTCCCCGCCGTGCCGAACCCCATGCTGGAGAATCCCGTGAATTTCTTTTCGCCATCCTGGGGACGCAGCACGTATTTGCCCGCATGACCCTCGACGGAGTCAGGTCGCACCTGGATCTCCGACGCTTTGGAGGCGCGCGAGGTAAACCAATAGATCGGGAAAAAACGCCCCGGTGCTTCCATCGTGTCCGGGGATGCCCATACCACGGATATCGCAGTTCCGGGAGCGGGCCAGCGGGAAGAGCCCAGCTCGAACGGGTCCCACCCAGGGCGGCACGGGCCCCAGCGCTCAATCGACACAGCGTTTTTGTCATAGCTCAACGAAAACGCGGCGCCGCCAAGCGGGCGAGCGGGGGCTACATCGAACGCGGCGATGACGAACCATAAATGCAGATCTCCATCGGCGGGGATCGTAGCGTCAAAGCTGCCGCACGAAGCCGGCAGAACCAACGAATCACTCGGTGAGTCGACGGAGAGCTTGGGGTCGTACTGGACGAGAAGAGAGGCTCGAGCGAAACAGCGGTTTGGTGCGTAAATGAACATGATCAGAACAAGAAAGAGACAGGCGGGACGCGAAACGGTGAGCGCAAAAAGTCGCAGGTTCATGCTCGCTCCTTTCAACGTTGGGGGTGCCGTCTTGTAGAACGCTGTCGAAGAGAAGCGTGAGATTCTGAAGCCCCGGAATTCCGGAGCGCTCCTTGCGAGCCGGAGAGTCTCCGGGCTGATTGCGCATCGACGTGAATCCCAAGCGGTATCAAGGGACGCCGAAGGTGACCCGCCTCTGATACCGCCTCGGGACTCATGGGCGCCGCTTCCGCCGGTCCGGAATCCTGCGCTCCCCGACGCCTGAAGACGCTACTACTTGCAACGGGCCGTGTCAACTGTTTTCGGCGACGGACCGCCCCCGGAGCGGGAGCGGCCGGTGTCTCCCCGGACGGCTCGCCAAGACGCGAGGTGAAGGCGATCTGCGCCGCGCGCGACTCATCTCGGCAGCTCCGAGCGTTCTCAGGTACTCTAGGTCTAGGTGGATGTCGCCGCCCGTCCTGAATCGTGCCGAGACTCTTCAGCGCATCGCTGAGCACGAGCGAGAGACTCGGGCCCTGGGCGTGGGCCGTGGCAGAGGCGCAGGATGTCCTTCTAGCCGCCTGACTCAGCATCCTCGGGGAGTGACGGCCTGCCGCGCACCCCCTCGGAAACGCAGGACGAGCTGATCCATGGTCCTGGTCGACACCTCGATCTGGATTGAGGTCTTTCGCCGCCACCGACCGCTTGAGCTGGAGCGACTGGTTCGAAGATGTGGTCACGTGTCTGCCTGTGATCCCGTCGGGCCGGCCAGAACATCCGATCGTCCGTCGACTGTCTGATTGCCGCCTGCGCGCTTCGCCACGATCTCGAGGTGCTCCACCGGGACCGGGACTACTCCGCTCTTGCG
The DNA here is from genome assembly GCA_963833505.1 of Candidatus Eiseniibacteriota bacterium. Lineage (GTDB taxonomy): Bacteria > Eisenbacteria > RBG-16-71-46 > CAIMUX01 > CAIMUX01 > CAWHYG01. Next base: position 1,731,407 of record CAWHYG010000007.1, read on the forward strand.
CGGGTCTCGCGCCTGCGGGAAAGGACGCCCTGATCGCGTCAAAGCTCCCCCTCCCTGTCTTTGACGGCACGGAGCTTCAACCGGAGAAGCAGATGGAACAGGAGCGCCTCACGGCGAGACTGGCCACGGTGGTAGCCGGAATGCGCATTTTCCCGTTTGTGGATCAGTAAGTACGGCTGTTCGTGGGGCTCGCTCCGGCCTTGTGCGCGTCGAGCTGGGAGTATCGGTTCTCGGAGAACGACCACGGCGTCTCCACCACCACGTTTGGGGGCAGAGAGGTCCGGTGGGTCCGCGGATTCGAGACGAGCGCGGGATGGGAGTTCGGATCCGGCGGCCATCTCCGCGGGGAGATCGGCATCGACCAGCTCTCCACTTCATCGCTTGACCGGCTCAACGTGGTGGCCGAACGTCCAAGCGGGCTTTATCAATGGAGCGCCCATGTCGGGCTGGGCTGGGCGTTCTGACGAGGGGCCTGATGTGCCCGTTTCGGTCTCCGTTCACCCTCGCGGGGACCTCCGCAGTCACGGGAGACACGGCGGGCATGGTCTGAGCCTGCGGCTTCGCCGCCGGTTCAGATCCCTTCCGGCAACATGGGTCTTCCTGCTGCTCGGCGCGACCGCCCTCTCCGTCGCTCGCGCCGCGCCCGCCGACCTGATCGTCCTCCAGGAGACCGGCCGGATGCAGGACAGCCTTCCGGTGCTACAACCCAGCCCGCGGAGCCCGGAGGTCATTCAGGTTCTGACGCGGGGGTTCTCCGACAGCCTCCTGCACCTGCACAACCTGGAACAGGTATACCTGCAGCGGCAGCAGGGAAGGGAGCCACAGCCGGCGGTGTTGCTGCTGTCCCATCGCCAGGGCGGCTTTCCCTGCCGCGGGTTCGTCCTCGACGGCCGCGTGGAGCGCGACCGCGACTTCGTCGACCTCGACGGGAAGTCCGGCCTTTGCGGGAGCTTCGGCGCGATGGACCAGATCTTCCCCCATGAGCTGGCCCATGTCATGGTGCGGGAGCTGGCCGGGGACGCGAAATCAGGCGGCTCGAACCAGATCCACGCCGTCGGCGTGGCCACGGATGAGGAGACCGCGTTCAGCGAGGGATTCGCCGAGCACATGCAGATCATGGCCTTGAACGACCCCGGCGCGGACGCCCGGACCCGGGCGATTGTGGCCGGCCGGCGGGCGGCGGACTGGGCGGCCGGCGCGCTGGGCCAGTATCGCCGGGAGCTGACCGCCCGCGCGGCCTGGTTCACGCCTCGGCGCACCGGCTTCGTGCTCTGGTTCAGCCGGGCCGAGCAGATCCAACGATATTACGACGTGCTCGCCTTGTTCAACATCCCGAGTCCGAGCAGCAGGCCGAGCAGCAGCCAGGATCGGGCCGTTCCCTTCTCCAGCGCGCGCCAGAGCATGAGCGCGGCCAGCGCCCAGAAGAGCGTGTCGAATGTGTTCATGCTGTAATAGTGGTCGACCACCAGATAGACCGGCGCCAGCAGGACGGCGAGGCAGGCCAGGGCCTGGGCGAATCGACCTCCACCGAAGGCGCGGGCCAGGAGTCCGGTGACCACGACCGTCGCCGCCCCCGCCAGCGCGGGCAGGAGGCGCAACGCGGGGAGCGAGTCTCCCAGGAGCCGGCGCTGCAAGGCCAGAAGAGCGATCGACAGAGGCGGCTGGTCGACGTAGCCCCACGCCGAATGCTTGCTGCACGCGATGTAGTACAGCTCGTCCCGGAAATAGCCGAAGCGGGAGATCGCGACAGCGTGCAGAATCAGCTTGAGCGCGGCGAAAGCCAGGGGCACCGCAAGGGCTGCAGCACCGGGATGACGTGTCTTCATGCGCCGAGAATCAGAGCGGACGGGCCGGCGGTCAAGTGGAGGTTGGCGACGGCGCGCCGTTCGAAAATAGGTCGGAGTAATCCGTGCTATAATGAACCAGAGTCGATTGTCCCGGGAATTCCCGTCTCCAGAGGTCCGCCGCGTGCAACGCGGGGAGCCACTTCGCGTGCCGCTCTCGGCCGGACGAATGCGCGCCCGCGGGAGGAGGATCGATGCGCCAGAGCCCTCGGTTCCTTGCTTTACTGGTCGGATGGGGAATCCTGGCCGCGCCTTCGATCTGCCGTTCTTCCGATCTGCACGCGCCAACCAGCGCGCCGGCGACGCCGACCATGCCTTCCGGCGATCTGGACGGCGCGGTGTCGGCCCTCCTGGAATTTCGAGGGGACCTGATCGCCGCGGGCGACTTCACGAAGATTGCGGGAGCTCCCGCCGACCACATCGCACGATGGAACGGCTCTTCCTGGGAGGCGCTGGGCGGGGGCGCCGATGGCGCCGTCGCCGATCTTGCGGTCTACCAGGACGCCCTGATCGCCACCGGGAATTTTAAGAGCATCGGCGGCGTGCCGGCCCGGTGGATTGCTCGCTGGGATGGCACGACCTGGAGCCCGTTGGGCGCGGGACTGGAGGCGCCTGGAGCGCAGCTCGCCGTGGTCGCGGACAGCCTCTATGCCAGCGGCGCATACACCGAGTCTACGGCGGACATGGCGCCGTTGCTCTGGCGGTGGGACGGAAACGAGTGGTCCAAGCTCCCGGCTTCCACCGGCCTCTTCCTGTCGCACAAGTACGCGACCGGCATCTTCGCCCACCTGAACAGGCTCCTGGTCGTCTGGGAACCTCCGCCCTCCTTTGACTGGGACCCCCCCATCGTGGTCTGGAGTTCCGAGGCCAGCAGTTGGGATGGCACGTCGTGGACCGAATTCCCCACGAGTCAGGACCCTGGCTCCACGCTCCGCACGCAGATGGATCCGACGACCTTCGCCACGATCGGCGACTCGCTGGTCGCGGGCGGATTCCTCTTCGGCCTGTCTCCTTCCGGCTCCTGGTACAACTGGTTCGCTTGCGTCGCCGCAGACCTGGCGGATGATTGGTATCCGCTCACCACATTCAACGAACAGCCCGCCGAACTGCTGGTTCATGGGGGGCGGCTCTTCGGCGTGTTCTACGTCCCCGCGACCTCCGACGGGTTTGAAATCCGCCGTTTCGCCGAAGGGCGGTGGACGCTCATCACTCCGAACGGCGACCGTCCCGGACCGCTCACCATCGGCTCGTACCACGGTCTGCTCGTGGCGGCCGGCGCGCTGCCGATCGAAGAGGGCCTGCCCGCTTCCGGTCTCGCGGCCTGGGACGGATCCCGCTGGTGGACGCTGGGCGCCGTTGCCAGGTCGGTTTTTCACGCGGAGGCCGCGTCGCCCGATCCGTTCATGTCCTCGATCCGCCTATCGTTCGAAGTGCCGTCGGCGCAGCACATCCGGGCCACCGTGCTGGACGTCCTGGGTCGCCGCGTCTGCACCCTGCTCGATGCCCCGGTTTCGGTCGGGTCGCACGAGATCGAGTGGAACGGCACGACGGCGGGCGGACGATCGGTCCCTTCCGGGGTCTTCCTGATCCGGCTGGAAAGCCCTGGAATGACCATGACGCAGCGGGTGGTCCGCGTGCGCTGACATCGGAAGGCCCGCTCGCTTTCGCGCGTCCGCCCGGGTTGGGAGACGCTTCCGGCCGCCTCTGGCCCCGCCGCCGCTTGCGCCGTTCGACGTACTCTTTGAGGGCGGAATCGACAGCCGCCCGCTTGGTCTTGTGGTGTCCGAGCCTCTTGGCTTCCGCCACGAGGTCACCGATGACACCGTTCACCTTCCTCGGGTACCATTTCCGGCAGCACCAAATCGAGAACAGGTCCCCAATCCGAAAGGAATTCCATGCGATCCATCAACCATCCGGTCGTGGTCAAGAGCGGCGCGAGCGGGGGAATCGGCGCCGCCGTCGCTCGACCGCCTGCAGTCGAAGGTGGAAGACCGGTCCCGGCAGCTCGCTGGGAATGGGAGCTTCCGGAAGTCGCCGTCCAGGGCGGTCCGGGGCCTCGTTCCTAGGCGGCGCCTTCGAAGAGATCCACCCATGCGCTTGCGGGAGTCGAAGGACCTGCCGACGAGTTCCATTCGCGCGATCGTAGAAGAGGTTCGACGAGAGCGGAACGTGCCCGGAATCGTCGTTGCGTACACCCGTGGAGACGGACCCGTTGAACACCTCTCGACCGGAATCGACGCGTCGGGGACTCCTCTGGCTCCGGAGACCCTTCTCCCAGTCGCCTCGGTGACCAAGCTCGGGACCGCGCTCGCCCTGCTCCGTCTGGCCGCGCGTGGTGCGCTCTCGATCGACGATCCGCTCTCTTCTCATCTTCCCCAGGCCTCCGCCGCCGTCCCCGGAGTGACCCTGCGCCGGCTTCTCTGCCACACGAGCGGGCTTCCCTTTGATCTCCCGCCGGGCGCCGCGCCCTATGCGCCGGGCCTCGACTGGCCCGCGCTGGCCCGCGCTTGTCTCACGACACCGCTTCAGGATCCTCCCATGACGCGGGTCCGCTACAGCAACATCGGACCGGGACTCCTCGCGCGCATCGTGGAAATGAGGACCGGACTCCCCTTCCCGTCGGCCCTTCGGGATCTCGTTCTCGATCCGCTTCAGATCGATGGATGGTTGGGAGAGGCACCTCCACGCCCTGTCGCAAAGTTGACCGGAAGTCTGGGAAAGCACGCAGGCACCGAGATCGAAGCGTACAACTCGCCCTTCTGGAGGTCGCTCGGGCTTCCTTGGGGGGGGCTGATCACGACGGCGGCGGGGGCGCTCGCGCTGGTCCGCGCATTCAGCGGTGTGCCGCCCGATTTTCTCCCGGACGACCTGCGGGCGGATGCAACGGGCGATTCCACCGAGGGCCTTCCGGGAGGCCTCTACGACTCGCTCGCCTGGCCGAAGTGTCCCTGGGGTCTCGGGCCGGAGCTGCGCGGCGAGAAAGCGCCACACCATTCGCCGCAGCAGGCGTCTCCCGGCTCATTCGGACATGTCGGGGCCAGCGGAAGCCTGGCCTGGTCGGACCCCGAGGCGGGGATTTCCTGGGCCGTTCTGGGGACGCGCACGTTCGAGACATGGTGGAAGGATCTGGGGAGGATCGGGGGAGCGTTGTATTCGATTGATGAGTAGAGATCCGTCGTGACCGGCTCCTCCCCGTTCTCCGCCGATCTGGCAGATCTAGCTGGAGATCGCGCAGATCTCTCGCGGACGCTGAAGTCAAATCATGGAATTCAGTTCGGCCATCACCAGCTCTGGTGGCTCCCAGCTGGATCGTTCTGTAGCGCTTGCCCTGGAAACCAGTCCTGTCACCGTTCAGGTCTCTGATCGTTCGAAGCCTTGGGAGAGTTTGCCGCTGGCCTGATCAGCGCCGCCCGCGGCGGAACGCTACTCTTGTCCCTCACCTTGAAGAGGGGGGATCGGAGCGAACTTCTTGAAGAGTCATTTGCGGGTAACCATCGAGATTTTAGCGAGTTGCGGCGACGGCCATCGGGAGATCGCCCGGCGGACCGGAGTCGACCGCAGGACCACCTGCCGGTACGTCCGGCAGGCAAATCCACCCGGGGTCGCCAGCGGCTCCGAGCCGATCGCCGTTGAGGATTCCCCCCGGCCACCGGCTCCCGGGAGCTCCCGCGGCTGCGGCCGCGCACGCGACGGCGTCGGCCTGCGAGCCGCACCGGTCCTGGATCGAGGAGCAGGTCGGGCTGGGGCGCAATGCCCAGATCATCTACCAGGATCCGATCGAGGCTGGTGAGTTCCGCCGCGGCTACAACCCGGTCAAGCGGTTCGTGGCCCGGCTGAAGCTCCGCGACTGGATCGACTTGGACGACCGAAGCGTCGTACCCAAGCGTAGGTGGACCGGTTCACACGACCGAAGCGTCGTACCCAAGCGTAGGTGGACCGGTTCACTCGACCGAGGCGGCGTACCCAAGCTTGGGTGGACCGCTTCACACGACCGAGGCGGCGCACCCAAGCTTGGGTGGACCGCTTCACACGACCGAGGCGGCGCACCCAAGCTTGGGTGGACCGCTTCACACGACCGAGGCGGCGTACCCAAGCTTGGGTGGACCGCTTCACACGACCGAGGCGGCGTACCCAAGCTTGGGTGGACCGCTTCACACGACCGAGGCGGCGTACCTACGCGTAGGTGGACCGCTTCACACGACCGAGGCGGCGTACCTACGCGTAGGTGGACCGAGTTGGACGAGTGAGGCGTCGTACCTAAGCGTAGGTGGACCGAGTTGGACGAGTGAGGCGTCGTACCTAAGCGTAGGTGGACCGAGTTGGACGAGTGAGGCGTCGTACCCAAGCGTAGGTGGACCGAGTTGGACGAGTGAGGCGTCGTACCCAAGCGTAGGTGGACCGACCGTCTGGTCCGGACGCGCACCTGGAAGATCCGGCGGCTGCGCGGGTTGGGGTCGAGCAGGTTGGCGAAGGTGGTCTCGCTCCCCGTCGACAGGCAGGCCCGCCAGACGGGCTCACCACGGGGAGGCCAGAGCGTGCCGAACAGAAGATGATTGTGGAACGTGGAGCAAAGTGGTGGCCCCACCCCTTTTACCTCCGCGTCAGCACCACCTTTCCCGCGGTCGCACCGGCCGGGGTCTTGATGCAGGTCAAGTACACCGCAGCCGGAAGTGGCCTGCCGGAATCGTCCCTCCCGTCCCATACGATGGAATAATCGCCGGGCAGATGCGCCCCGTCGGCCAAGTGGCGGACAACGCGGCCGGACGAATCAAGAATCTCCACGGCGACCGCCGAAGCCGCCGCCAACCGGTACCCGATGACCACTCGACCGGTACTCGGGTTCGGGACGGGGCCGAGGCGCCAGGCTGTTGAAGATCCTTCAACCTGGGACGTCGGGCAGAGGTTGGGCGTGCAGCTCATACTAGGACCGAGCCAGGTGCCACCTTCGGTCTCGCACTGCGATTCTGTCTCAATCGTGCAACGTCCAGCGAGCGAACAACACGCTCCGGTCGGCTGCGGACACGGGTTCGGGACACAACCAGTGTCCATCCCCTCCCATGCGCCGCTGCACGCCGCCTGCGTTGTTACCATGCACGAACCGTCCGGAAGACAGCAAGCGCCAGTGGGCGGCGGACACAGGTTCGGTTGGCAGACGGTGCCGGCCCCCTGCCAGGTGTTCGGTGGTTGGCAATCCGTCTTGGTTCTGACGGCGCAGGAACCATCCGGTCGACAACAAGCCCCGAAAGAGCCGACGAGACCGAGGCCGTGCTGCCACCCCGCCGCCACTGCTCCGAACCAGTCATTGGGCGAGGGCACCTTGCATTGTCCATAGGCACAATCCCCCCAGGCGACGACTGACCCGTTCGACTTGAGACCCAAGCTGAAGTACATGCCGGCGCTGACGGCCACGAAGTCTTGGCAGGAAAGCACGCCGCGGATCAAGCGGCCGAAACGCTGGCAGACCTCCGAGGATCGAGAAGGATCTGATACCAGAGGAGGAGGGTGAGGTCGCCAAGGCTGGGGTGGTGGGGTCCGAGCGAGCGCAGCGAGCGTGGGTTAGCGAGGACGGAGGGCGAGGCCCCGCAGGGGCCGAGGTCCGGAGCGCAGCGGAGGACGGAGCCCGAAGGGCGACCCCGGAGGAGGCGCGACCCGGAGCGCGCGAAGCGCGCGGAGGGAAACCCCCAAATGCTCCTGCCGAATGCTGACCTTGTTTGGTTCCGGCTATGCCGCGAACCCGGCGACGATCATCCCCACTCGAACCGGCCGGAAGGCTCCCATCACGGCAGCGGAAACTGCCGAATCGCGGAACGATGGAGTCGCGCCTACCTCACCCGCTCCCCCAAGATCCGCAACCCCTGAAGCGTCAAAGCCGCGTCGACCTTAGAGATCGTCTCCGAATCCGCCGCGATCGACCCGGCCAGTCCGCCGGTCGCGATCACGAGCGGACGGATCCGCAGCTCCTGTGAAAGACGGCGGACCAGACCGTCGATCTGATCCACCGCGCCGAAGAAGACACCCGACTGGATGCACTCCTCGGTGGTTCGGCCGACCGCGTGCTCCGGCCTCCGGATCTCCACCTTGGCCAGCCGCGCCGCGCGACGGAACAGCTCGTCCGCCGAGGTGAGGATCCCCGGACAGATGGCGCCGCCGATGTACCGCGGCCCGCGCAGGACCACGTCGAAGGTCGTGGCCGTGCCGAGATCAACCACGATCGCCGGCAGGCGATACAGCGCCGCCACCGCCACGGCGTTGGCGATCCGATCGACGCCGATGGATGCGACGTCGAGCAGCTCGATCTTGATCCCACGGGCCGCCCGCGCCGACGCCAGGTAGGGCAGCCGTCCGAGAAGCCGCTCGATCACGCCCTCCCAGGCGGGCGTCTGCGAGGGGACGACCGAGCCGATCACGGCCCGGCCGCGCTCGCGCAGATTCTCCAAGTAGGGCGCGATCAGCCGCTCGACGAGCGGCAGCAGCTCATCGCCGGTACGGGGAAGCCCGGAGGTCATCCGGAACAGGTCGCGGACCTCATCGCCCTCGAAAATGCCGAGGACGGTCTGCGTATTGCCGACGTCGACCGCGAGGGTGACCCCGCCGGCCTTCCGGACCCGCCGCGGGGACGCCGTGCCTTCGGCCGCCCGCTTCTCGCGAGCGCCGGCGCCGCCTCCACTCCGATCAACCACCTTCCGCCGGGATGCGGTCTTCATCTTCCGTCTCCCTTCCACCAGTCGTACGATCAACCGGCCAGATCGCCGCCGGAGCCGCTGCCTGTGCCCGGCCCGCCCGGCGGGTTGAACTCCCGATCCCGCTCCGCGTCCTTCCGCTTCTGCTTGCGGTAGAGAATCGAGGATACGATGGCGGCCCCGAAGTAGAGAAAGAGCACCGGAATGCAGAGCACGAGGGTCGAGACGACCGCGTCTCCCGGCGTCGCGATGGCCGAGATGGTCACGATGATGACGATGGCTTCGCGCCACCGCGACCAGAGGAGGCGCGGCGTGACGATGTGGAGAAGCGTCAGGATCACGACCACGACCGGCACCTCGAAGGCGATGCCGCTCGCCAGCGCCATCTTCAGCATGAAGTCGAGGAGATAGTCGATCGTGATGTTGGGACGCACGTGGGGCGTGGCGAAGGTGCCGAGAAGCCGGAGGAGGAGCGGCGTCAACACCCAGTAGCTGAAGGCGACTCCGGCGTAGAACAGCGCGGTCGAGGCGATCACGAGAGGCAGGACGACGCGCCGCTCGTGGCGGTAGAGCCCGGGCAGGATGAAGCTCCAAAGCTGGAACGAGATGAAGGGCAGCGCCGCCATGGCGCCCAGGATCATCGAGATCTTGAAGCGGACGTTGAGCGCCTCGAGCGGATGCAGGAACTGCGCCTGCCCGACGCTCTTCACGACGATGTAGTCGAGGAGCCAGCCGCTCACGAACCAGCCGGCGATGGTGCAGACCGCGAGCGCGCCCAGGCTGGCCAGGATGACGTGGCGCAATTCCTCGAGGTGCTCGAGGAAGGGCATCTCCCGGTCGGAGCGGCCGGTCAGGCGGGCCAGGAATCCGCGGGGCACGTCAGGTCCCGGTCACGGGTCCCGTTCAGGCCGCTCCGGCGGGCTCTCCGTCCGCCGAATCGGGCGCCGAGGTCCCCGCCAGGAACGCGGAATCGAGGTCGGCCCTGGAACCGTCCAGGCGAACCGAGACCAGCTTCGAGATCCCCTGCTCTTCCATGGTCACGCCGAAGAGGTGGTCGGCCATTTCCATGGTCTTCTTGTTGTGGGTGATGACGATGAACTGCGTCCGCTCGCTGAAGCGGCGGACCAGCTCGTTGAATCGATCCAGATTGGCGTCGTCGAGCGGCGCGTCGACCTCGTCGAGCAGACAGACCGGGCTCGGCTTGGCCAGGTAGATCGCGAAGAGAAGGGCGATGGCGGTCAGGGCCCGCTCCCCGCTCGAGAGCAGGCGGATCGATTCCAGCCGCTTTCCCCGCGGCCGGGCCGAGATTTCGATGTCGCCCTCCAGCGGGTCGCCCCCCATGAGGGCCAAAGTGGCCTCGCCGCCCGGAAAGAGCTGCTCGAAGGTGTTCCGGAAGTTGTCCTGGACGGCGCGGAAGGTCTCTTCGAACATTTGCCCCGCGGTTTCATTGATCCGGCGGATGGCCTCAAGGAGGTCTTCCCGGGCCGCCCTGAGATCGGCGGCCTGTTTGCGGTGGAAGTCGAGGCGCTCCTTGCCGGCCCGATACTCCTCTTCCGCCAGGAAGTTCAGGCTTCCCATTCCGTCGAGGACCCGGCGCAGATCGGTCATGCGCGTCGCTCGCGCTGCGGGATCCATCGGGCCGCTCGGCGAGGCCGTCGCCGCATCCTCGACTCCCGCGGGCTCACCAGTCTCCTCGTCGACACCCGCGCCCTCGTCCAGGCCGGCCGCCTCTTCTTCGAGCAGTTCCAGATCGGCGTCGAGAGATTCGCCTTGGTCCAGACCGGTGTCGCCGGTCCCACCCTCGCCGTCGTGCTCACCCGCCGCGCCCGCGGCGCCCTCGCCGGCGCCCATGAGCGCGCTCGCAGTGCCGCCCTCACCGGCCGCGCCGGCGTCAACGCCCGTGACGACGCCGCTCTCGTCCGCTCCGGCAGCCGGCCTCGGACGCGCGCGGCGCCGACGTCGCGGCGCCTCGGTTTCCACGGGTGGAGCCCAGGTTTCGAGGTCCACGTTGTAATCGGTCCGGATCCGCTCGAGGACGGTGTCGGCCTGGTTCCTCTTCTGGAGCCTCTCGACGTCCTCGGCGTGCAAGGTCTGGACCACGGAGTCCAGACGCTCGCGCTCGGACCTCAGCTCGGAGTCGAGCTGGAAGAGCGAGTCCTGGCATGCCTGATGGTTCCCCTCCGCCGCCTGCCGCTCTTCGCCGGTCTGATGAACGGCCTCTTCCAGGCCGCCCATGCCTTCTTCCAGACGCTCGATCCGGTCGCCCGCTTCCGCCGCCTCGGCGCCTCGCTCGGCCAGCCGCGTTTCCGCCTCCTGGACCGCGCGGCCCAGTTCCTCGGCCTCGCGTTCCAACGCGGCTCCGCGGTTCTGCTCCGACTCGAGCGCGTTCCGGCGGCGCAGCGTTTCCATCTCGCGCTCGTTCGCCTCGCGCACGCGCTCGTCCTTGGACCGCTCCTGCTCCTCGGCCGCTCTGCGCAACTCCTCAAAGGTCGCCTGGGCCTGAACGGAATCGGTTTCGGTCCGGCTGACGGTTCCTTCGAGCCGGGCGATCTCCTCCGACAGGAGGCCGATCTCCTCTCCGAGCGCGTCGCGTTCCCGGAGAAGCCGCGTGTTCTCCTCGAGCAGCATCGCCTGCTCGGTTCGCCCGGCCGTCCGGGTCTCGCTGAGCGCGATCCGTTCCCGGTCGAGACCGGCGCCGCGCGACTCGAGCGCGGACCACTGCTCCTGGAGCGCGGATTCGCGGGACGAAAGCCGGGCTTCTTCGTGCTCCAGGCCCTCTACGAGCGCCTCGGCCTCCGACAGCTCGGCCCGAAGCCTCGGGATCTCCTGCTCGCGGCGAAGGATCTCCGCCTCCTCGGTCTCCTCACCCGCCAGGCGGAACACGCGCGTGCGCTCGACCGCGTCTCCCTCCGGAGTCACGATGCGGCGCCCGGTTTCCCGGGCCTTCTCGCGCGCCTCCGGCAGGGAGCCGGCCAGCCGCGTCTCGCGCGCCAGATAGCCGGCGAACCGCGCCGCGGCCGGCGCCGGCGCGAACAGGTCGAGCACTGCGGGATCGACGCCTTCGCCTTCCGGATCGCATCCGGCCTCGGCGAGCGGGAAGAAGGTCACGCCTCCGAGCGACAGCTCGCGCAGACGGCCCATGATCGAGATGGCCGCATCCTCGTCGTCGACCAGGATCCAGGGCACGCGCTCGCCCAGAACGGCCCGGCCCTGGACTTCGGCACCGGGACGCAGGCGCACCTCCTCGCCCACGACTCCGACCAGCCCCGGATAGGAATCCCGGTTCTCCAGCAGATGGCGGACCGCCGCGGCGAATCCGGCGTGGCGCTCGTGTTGCTCTTCGAGCAGCTCGAGGCGGCTCTTGAGGCCGGTCTTCCGCCGCTCGGCCTCGCCGAGGTTCCGGACGAGATCGCCGCGATTCCGGCGGGCCTCCTGGCGCTCGGCCTCGCAGGCCGCCCGTTCGCCGCCCAGCGCTTCGAGATCCGCGCCGATCTCGGAGAGGCGTCCTTCCGTCTTGGACAGGTCGCCTCCGACCTGGTCGGAGCGATCGGAGAAAGCCTCGAGGTGCTCGAGAAGCGCGGACTGCTTGCGGGAAGCGGCGGCCAGGCGCTCGCGCTTCCCTTCCAGGTCGCGGCGGCTGCCGGTGCCTGAGGTGCTCAGATCGAGCGAGATCTGCTGCGCCGCCTGCAGCCGCCCGCGGACCTCCCGAAGCAGGATCTCCGCTTCGCCCCGCCGCCGGCCGGCTTCGCGCGCCGCTTCCTCGGCCGCCTCGAGATCCTTCGCCAGCGCGGCGAGCACCGGCGCCAGAGCGCTCCGGTCGGCCCCCAGCACTTCGCGCCTTTCGGCATACCGGGCGATGCGCGCGCGCAGCTCGGCCTCCTCGCCCGCCCACGCCTCGAGCTTCGCCGCCCGGACGCGGATCTCCTCCCGCGCCGAGAAGAGGGTTCGTTCAGCGGTCTCGGCCGCGCGGCTTGCCTGCGTGAGGCGGCCGGCCAGATCGAGCAGGTTCGTGCGCGCCGTCTCCCGCCGCGTGTCGAGGACGGCGAGGCGCACCGACAGGTCCTCGCGCTCTTCTTCCCGGCGCCGGTGGACCTCGTCGGTCGAGAGCGACTCGGCGCGGAGCTCGCGCCACCTCTCCCAGGCCAGCCGGATTTCGTGGCGGTCCAGCTCATCCTTCAGTCGCCGCCAGCGGCGGACCTTTCCCGCCTGCCGGGCCAGGCTGCGTACGCCGCGCTCGATCTCGCGGGTCATGTCCTCGATCCGGGTCAGATCCTGCTCGACTCCTTCGAGGCGGCGCTCCGACTCCTTCCGGCGCTGCTTGTACCGGCTGATCCCCGACGCCTCTTCGAAGAGGAAGCGGCGCGCGTCGTCCTTGTCGGAAAGGACCTGATCGACCATGTCCCGTTCGATGACGGAATAGCCGTGGCTGCCCATGCCGGTGCCGGAGAAGAGATCCCGGATGTCCTTGAGGCGGCAGGGAAGCTTGTTGATCAGGAACTCGCTCTCGCCCGAGCGATAGATCCGCCGGGCGACCGCGATGCTGGTGTACTCGAGGGGAAGGCTTCCGTCGTCGTTCGTGACGGTGAGGCCGACCTCAGCCATGCCGAGCGGTTTGGCCGCGCCCGATCCCTTGAAGATGACGTCCTGGATGCGTTCGCCGCGAAGGGTGCGAGCGTTCTGCTCCCCCAGGACCCAGCGAAAGGCGTCGGAGATGTTGCTCTTGCCGCAGCCGTTCGGGCCGACGATGGCGGTGATCCCCCTGGCCAGAGGAACCTCCGTCCGATGAGCGAAGGACTTGAAGCCGAACAGATCCAGTTTCTCGACGAACACCCCTGCTCCTTCCCCGGCCCGAACGATCGTCGGGATCAAGCGCTCGCTTCGAACCCGCCTCCGCGCAGTCCCTACGGACCCCGCTTCGGGAGATTCACGGGCACCGGCGTGCCCCATCCTCCGGCAGAGGCGATATTCGCGGTGGGAATCCGGCCGGCGGCCTCAAAACCCAGCGCCACGCTCTCGGCTTCGGCAAAGCTACCAAAATGCCCGAACACGATGCGATACCAGGTTCCTTGTCCCGGCACGGGGATGCGGATGTACCGAGCCGCAATCCCGTTCTTTTCCAGAGCGGCGATCTCCATCTCCGTGTCGCTGAGCATCCGGAAGGATGCGATGTAGATGACGAAGTCCTCGGCGGATTCGGTCGGCAGGCCGGGCACCGTCTCGATGGAGTCCCTGGCCGTCTCTCCGGGGCCGCCCGGACCGGTCTCGTCCCCCGGCAGCCAGGAGTGGCGCGGCACTCCGCCGGCAGAATTCACCACTCCGGAGATGGTGCTCTCGGGGAGAGCGCCGGAGTCTGCCGGCGCCCCGGGAAGCGCCAGCGAATCCGGAACCGAGCCCTCCGCAGGGCTCTCTTGACCGGCGAGGCTGTCCGGCATCGCCGAGATTCCGTGCTGGGATCCACCGGATCCGAACCCGCGGCCGGCGGGGCGGCGGGCGCGCGCGGAGTCGGGGGCCGCAGCCACCGCGGCTGCGCCGGGTTGGTGCGCGCTCTTGGGCTTCCGCGCCGATCTCGGAGGCTCAAAGAGCAGGAGAGCCACAAACACGATCGCCGCCACGAGAATGGTGGCGGCCAACGCGGAAAAGACCCGACGAACCCGGCGCTCCTTGGTGGCGCGCGTCTTGAGCGCGGCCCGAAGCGGCACGCTGCGCGCGAGCTCGGAAGGCACCCGTGGCGGCGGGCCATCCGCCGTGAGTCGCGGGGGCGGCCCGGAAGGAGCGGACGGCTTCGGCGACACGAGCGGTGGCGTCCTAGCGAGCCCCGGCGACTCCACCGGTGCGGACGGCTTCGCCAGCGCGGGAGGCGTAGGCGTCTGCGCCGAGCGCGCAGCGGATCCTCCGTTCGGCGCCGGCGATTCGACGGCCGGAAGCGGCTCCGCTTCGGCGCACGTCTCGGCCTTGACCGCCGGAGCCGGCTCCGTCTCGCCGGCGACCGGCGCGCCAACCGCGGCCGGCGGTTCGGGCACGCCGGCGGTTTTCTCAGCCGCAGCAAGGATCTGAACGTCGCCGCTGCGGCTGGTCACGGGCGTCGCCGCGGGCTCCGGAGTCACCTCCTCGTCGCGACCCTCCGATTTCAGCATCTCCGCCATCCTTCCGAGTGCGGCCGCCCCGGGCAATACGAGCGCCGGTGCTTCCAGCTCGGATGATTCCCCCTCCGGCCCGATCGCCGCGAATCCCAGCAGGTGGTGGCCGGCGCTTCGCAACCGCCCAGCCAGGGCGAGCAGCTCTTCCGCCGCGTGGTCCCGGTAACCCGCCACGAGCACCGCGCCGGCCAGACCCTCTGCGGTCGGCACTGGCTCCGCAGGGTCATCAGGCACGCCGTCCGCCAGGATCAGGCACCAGGGCGCCCGATCGGCCGGCGGGCCGGCCTCGAACCGGTCTTCCGGGCGCGCGCGCACCAGAAGGCGCACCCCTTCCAGGTCGCTCGAGAAGGATACCAGCGGCCCTCCCAAAAGCCCAACCGCGGCCGGCAGACCTTCCGAACGAAGCCGACCCCCGGAAGGAATCAGGGCGCGCAGGGGACCTTCCCCGCGCTCGGCCAGAAAGGCCCGGAGCCCGATCCGCGCCGCCTGATCCGCGAGTCCGACAGCCCAGGGAAGATGTTCCAGCGAGCCCGGCGGTCCGGCCACCCAGAACGCCTTGCCGTCGATCCCGGGACCCAACCCCTCACGAATCACCACATCGCGCAGGCGATGGTAGAAGCGAGCCGCGTGAGCGATCGACACCGCATAGCCGCTCAGCCGCGGGTGCAGGGTGACCGCGCGGGCGTCGGCATCCGCTCGGACCAGAAGAGGCGCTTCGAGGGCTTCGGCTGCCGCCTGGGCCGAGGGGAAATACCTCATCGAACGCCCCCGATCGCCGCCGCGGACTTCGCCAGCAGGCGCTCTTCGCCTTCCAGAAGCGCGCGCACGTCCAGCAGGAAGCAGTTCCTTTCGATCCGTCCCGCCACCGGCGGATCGCCGAGGCGGAACGCTCGCGCGAGCGCATCCGGGCTCCAGCCCGGTTCCGCGAGGGAGATCGCGCGCGACGGAAGAGTCAGACCGGGGAGGCTTCCACCGCCAACCTCCGATTCGGTCGGCACGATCTCGATCTTCCATCCGGCGGGAAGCGCCGTTCGAAGCTCGCCGGCCACGCGTTCGGCCAGAGCGTCCAGGTCTGCTTCGCTGCGCGAGAGGAGCGACAGCAGCGGCACCTTCGAGACCACGGTTCGAGGATCGAGGTAGGCCTCAAGCGTCGTCTCGAGCGCGGCCAGCGCGGTCTTGTCCAGTCGGACGACCCGGGCCACCGGATGGCGAGAAAGCTGCGCAATCCATCGCTCCGCACCGACCAGGATCCCGGCCTGCGGTCCGCCGAGCAGCTTGTCGCCGCTGAAGCAGACCAGGTCGGCCCCGTCCTCGAGCGCGTCCTGCACGCGCGGCTCGCCGAAAGCCAGGGATCCATGCTGCCGGAGCGCTCCGCTGCCGATGTCGTAGAGGAGAGGAATCCCGCGCTCTCGCGCCAGCTCGGCGAGCTGCTTCGTTTCCACCTCCTCGGTGAAACCGACGATGCGGAAGTTGCTCGGATGCACGAGAAGCAAAAGCCCGGTCTCGGCGCGGATGGCGCGCGCGTAGTCGTCGAGGCGGGTGCGGTTGGTGGATCCGATTTCGACCAGGCGGGCGCCGCTGGCCGCCATGATCTCAGGCAGGCGGAAACTGCCGCCGATCTCGACCAGATGGCCCCGGGAAACCACGACCTCGCGTCCCGCCGCGAGGGCCGTGAGCGTGAGGTAGACCGCCGCCGCGTTGTTGTGGACCGCGATCCCGGCCTCGGCGCCGGTGACGAGGGGAAGCAGCTTCCGGATCGGATCCAGGCGGGACCGGCGCCGTCCGGTCGAGAGGTCCATCTCGAGGTTGGAGTAGCCGGCGGTCACCCCGAGCAGCGCACGGCTGGAAGTCGCCGGGAGAGGAGCGCGCCCCAGGTTCGTGTGCAGGAGAACCCCGGTGGCGTTGATCACGCGCTTCAGGGTCTGCATCTCGCGCTCCGCGATCCGCTCGCGGACGCGGCTGGCCAGGACTTCCCGCCAGGCCTCGCGCCCGCGCGCGGGAAGCGGCGCGGCGACTCCGCCATCCGCCGCGACGGCGCGGATGTCCGCCCGAGCCTCGTCGAGCGATTCCCGGATCCAGGCCAGGAGCAACTCGCGCGGGACTCCGTCCGCGGCCGGCTCGAGCTTCGCGACAAGTTCGTCGACCGGGGGAAGCTCTTTCAACTCTGCTCGGGCTTCAGGGGCCAAAAGCATCTCCGTTGGCTGTGTCCGGACGGTTCGTTTCCGATCGGTTCAGGCCTGTCGGGCTCGGGTCGCACCGCTGCGTTCGATCCGTTCACTCCCGCCAGGTCCGGGCCGGCCCCGGCTCGTCAGGCTCTTCCAAGATACGCTTCCGCCACGGCCGGATCGCGGGCCAGCTCGGCGGCCGGACCTTCCCGCGCCACCCGGCCGGTTTCCAGGATATAGGCATGATCCGCGGTCTCGAGCGCGAGCCGGGCGTTCTGTTCGACCAAGAGGATCGTCTTCCCGGTGTCATGGATCGTCCGGATGATCTCGAAGATCATCGCCACCAGGATCGGCGCCAGACCCAGCGACGGCTCATCGAGCAGGAGCAGCTTGGGATCTCCCATCAGGCCGCGCCCGATCGCCAGCATCTGCTGCTCGCCTCCGCTGAGCGTGCCGGCGGCCTGTCGCAAGCGCTCCTTCAGCCGGGGGAACAGCTCGAAGACCCGCTCGAGATCCTTCCGGATCCCCGGGCGATCCCTCCGCCTCCAGGCTCCCAGCTCGAGGTTTTCCTCGACGGAGAGATCCGCGAAGACGATCCGGCCCTCAGGAACGTGGATGACGCCGCGGTTGACGATCTCGTGCGGAGGCAGCCGCCCCAGGTCCTCGCCGTCGAGACGGATCGTTCCGCCGCTCGGTCTTCGGAGCCCGGAGATGGCCCGGAGGCAGGTGCTCTTGCCGGCGCCGTTGGCGCCGATGAGCGTCACGATCCGGCCGTCCGCAACCTCCAGGGACACGTCGTGGATCGCCTCGATCGCGCCGTAGCGGACGCAGAGCCGGTCGACTTCAAGCATGGCTTGTCTCCGGCCCGAGATAGGCTTCGATCACCTTGGGATCGCGCCGGATCTCCGCCGGGGAACCTTCCGCGATCTTGACGCCGTAGTCGAGGACCGCCACGCGCTCGCAGATGCCCATGACCACCCGCATGTCATGCTCGACCAGAAGGACGGTCAGGCGGAACTCGTCCCGGATGCGGCGGATCAGGCTCATCAGCTCCTCGGTCTCCTGAGGGTTCATGCCCGCGGCCGGCTCGTCCAGAAGCAAGAGGCGCGGTCCCGTCGCCAGGGCCCGCGCAATCTCGAGCCGGCGTTGCAGCCCGTAGGGAAGCATGCCCGAGCGTACCGCTTCGAACCGGCTCAGGTCCATCAGGGCGAGCATGTGGCGCGCGCCCTCCAGGATCGCGGTCTCCTGGCGGAGGCTGCCTGCAAGCTGGAAGATCGCGGACGCGATGCCGCTTGTGGCTCGAAGATGCCCGGCGATCCGAACGTTGTCGAGCACCGAGAGATTCCCGAAGAGACGGATGTTCTGGAACGTCCGCGCCACCCCGAGCGCCGCGATCCGATGCGGAGCCATCCCGCCGATGGCGCGATCGAAGAGAAAGACGCCTCCTTCGGTGGGAGCGTGAACGCCGGTGATCACGTTGAAGACGGTCGTCTTGCCCGCGCCGTTGGGTCCGATGAGCCCGACCAGGTCTCCGCTCTCGAACCGGAGGTCGAGCTTCGAGATCGCGGTCAGCCCTCCGAAGCGCATGGTGACCGCATCGAGGCGAAGGACCTCTTCCCGGCCGGCAGCGCCACCGGGGGCATCCCGGCGCGGCGCGGCTTCACCGCCAGCGCGACCCGCTCCGCCGCCGGGGGCCGCGTCCCGGCCCGGAGCCGTCCCGGCGCTCAAGACGCCTCCCCGGACTTGCGCCGGAACGACGGGATCCAGCGCCGGAGCGCCGCCGGGATCTTCGGCCCGCCCAACCCGAAGATCCCCTGCGGCCGCAGGATCATCAGCAGGATGAGCAGCAGCGCGTAGATCACCATCCGGAACTCGCGGATCGGCCGGAGCACCTCGGGCAGCACGGTCAGGAAGATCGCGGCCACGACCGATCCGAGGATCGAGCCCATCCCTCCCAGGACGACCATGATCACGACCTCGATCGACTTCATGAAGCCGAAGCTGCTCGGATTCAGATAGAGAAGATAGTGGCCGAAGAGCGATCCGGCCATCCCGGCGAAGGCGGCGCCGAAGGTGAAGGCGAAAACCTTGTATCGGGTGGTGGGAATGCCGAGGGATTCCGCCGCCACCTCGTCCTCCCGGACGGCAAGCAGCGCCCGCCCGTGCCGCGAGCGGACCAGGTTCCAATGGACCGTGATCGTGATCGCGACCAACAGGTAGACGCCGAAGAAGGTTGTATAACCGGGGATGTTCGCGAGCCCGCGGGCGCCGCCGACCGCCTCGACGTTCAGCAGCACCACGCGGATGATCTCCGCCAGGCCGAGCGTGGCGATCGCGAGATAGTCCCCCCGGAGGCGCAGGGTGGGGATCCCGACGAGAAGCCCGGCCAGGGCGGCGGCCACGGCGCCCAGAAGCAGGCCGCCCACGAAGACCAGATAGCCGGCGGGCGATCCCGGGGCCGCCCCCAGCGCCCGCAGGATGCCCGGCCCCGCGTGCAGGGCGAAGTAGGCGCTGACGTAGGCGCCGATGGCCATGAAGCCGGCGTGTCCGAGCGAGAACTGACCGGTGAAGCCGTTGATCAGGTTGAGGCTCACCGCCAGGATGATGTTGATCCCGGCCAGGATGAGGATCCGGCCCACGTACTGGTTCACCACGAGCGGCAGCAGCCGCCCGACGACCGCAATGGCCAGAAGGGTCCCGGCGGCCGCCAGCAGCCGGCGCAAGGCGCCTACACCTTCTCGGCCAGCGGTCGGCCCAGGATTCCGGTCGGGCGCACGAGCAGGATCACGATCAGGATGCCGAAGGCGATCGCATCCCGGTAGGTCGAGGAGACGTATCCCGAGACCAGGGTCTCGGCCACGCCCATGACGAGGCCGCCGATCACCGCGCCCGGAATGCTCCCGATGCCGCCCAGCACGGCGGCGACGAAGGCCTTGAGCCCGGGCAGAAGGCCCATGATCGGGTCGATCCGCGGATTGGTCAGCGCCACCAGGACTCCGGCCGCGGCGGCCAGGGCGCTGCCGAGCGCGAAGGTGAAGGTGATGATCCGGTCGGCCGGAATTCCCATGAGGCTGGCCGCATCCCGGTTATACGCCACGGCCCGCATCCCGCGTCCGATCCGCGTGCGGTAGACCACCAGGTTGAGCGCCACCATGAGGACGAGCGAACCCGCCAGCACCAGGAGCTGATGGGTGGTGATGAGCGCGCCTCCCGGCAGCCGGATCGAACGGCCGGCCACGATCTGCGGAAAGAACTTCGGATCCGCGCCGAAGACCAGGATGCCGCCGTTCTCGAGGAAGAGGGAAACGCCGATCGCGGTGATGAGCGCGGTAAGCCGCGACTGCCGCCGCACCGGCTTGTAGGCCAGGCGCTCGATCATGATCCCGAGGACGGCGGCCCCGGCCATCGCGATCAGGATCGCGGCCAGCGCGCCTCCGGCTCCGGCCGACCCGCCGGCCAGTCCCAGCGCCAGCGAGGCGAAGTACGCGAAATAGGCCCCCACCATGTAGACGTCGCCGTGCGCGAAGTTGATGAAGCGGAGGATCCCGTAGACCATCGTGTAGCCCAGGGCGATCAGGGCGTAGATCGAGCCCCAGGCGACGCCGTTGACCATCTGTTGGAGAAACTCGCGCATCGCTCAGTCGGAAATCCGCTGGACGAAATGATAGGCGCCGTTTCGGATCTGAAGGACGACGGCCGGCTTCTTCGCGTTCCGATCCGCGTCCAGGCTGATCACGCCGGTCACTCCGGGAAAGCCGCTGGTCTGCGCGATCAGGTCGCGCAGCGCCGCTTCGGCCCGGGCGCGCGTGTCTCCCCCGCTCCCGCTGGACGCGATCAAGGCGTTGAACAGGTCGGGGCTGGAGTCGTGCAGCGCCCCCAGCTTCTGGGCCAGGAGCCGGGCCGCGTCGTAGCCGAGGGCGGCCATGGCGTCGGGCGCGCTGTCGTAACTCGACTTGTACTGCTTGATGAAGTCCTGCACGACCGGATTGGGATCGTCCGTCGAGTAATGGTTGCTGAAGTAGCAGCCCTCGATCGCCGGGCCGCCGATCTCGGTCAGCTTGGGGGAATCCCACCCGTCGCCGCCCAGGAGCGGACCGCTATAGCCCAGCTCCCGCGCCTGGCGGGCGACCAGGCCGACCTCCGTGTAATAGCCGGGGACGAAGATCGCCTCGGGCGCGCGGCTGATCAGCGCGGTCAGCGGCGCCTTGAAGTCGACGTCCCCCTGCACGTAGGACTCGTTGGACACGACCTGGCCGCCCAGCCGCTGGAATTCGTTCTCGAAGAACTTCGACAGGCCGACCGAATAGTCGCTCTTGGCGTCATGCAGGATCGCCACCTTGGTCAGATGCAGCGTCTGGGAGGCGAAGCGCGCCATGACCGTTCCCTGGAAGGGATCGATGAAGCAGATCCGGAAGATGTAGTCGCCGACCTGGGTCACGGAGGGGTTGGTCGAGGCCGGTGTGATCATCGGCACCTTGTTCTGCTGGCAGATCGGCGCGCCGGCGAGCGAATTCGAGCTCGCCACCTCGCCGAGGATGGCGCCGACCTGATCCTGGACGAGCAGCTTGTTCACCGCGGTGGCCGCTTCTTCCGGCTTCCCTTGATCGTCCTCGACGATCATCCGGATCGGAACCCCGGAGACGCCGCCGGCGGCGTCCGCTTCTTTCATGGCCATCTCGATGCCGTGCTCGGTGGAGAGCCCGAAGGTGGCCTTGTCGCCGGTGAGGGATCCGTATTCGCCGATCTTGATCTCGCGGATCTTCTTCGCGCAGCCGAGGCCCGTGAGAGCCCAGAGGCCGAGGATCACAAGCAGGGACAGCGTGGTCGTGCTTCCCCGCGCCGGTCGTGACCGTCGCCTGGTGGACGAGCCCCTGCCGTCGCTTCCGTGCCACTCGCGTTTCACCCGACCCACTCCCTTCCGGCGGCGCCGAGGCCTGGCCGCCATCGCCCCTCCGTCGCGGAGTCAGAGCCTGCGGGAGTCCCGACGTCCGCCCCGGTGTCCGAACGGCGCCGCGGGCTCGCTTCTCTCGTAACTTATTGAAAACGATGGAGAAAATAGCATCGGACCCCTACGCGGTCAAGACAGAAAGGTCTGCGGCGCGGCCACTTCCTCGAAGTGGGAAAACAGCATGGAATAGGTCGCCCGCCCCTGCGAAACGGATCGGAGATCGGTGGCGTATCCGAACATCTGCGACAGCGGGGCCTCCCCTTTCAGCACCTGGATCTGGTCCCGCATCTCGGTGCCGACGATGTGGCCGCGGCGGGCCGCCAGGTTACTCATGACCCCGCCCACGAACTCGCGCGGCACGATGATCTCGAGCGACATGACCGGCTCGAGCAGCACCGGGCCGGCCCTCCGGCACCCGTCGCGGAACGCGCTCTGCGTGGCGGCGCGGTAGGCCAGATCCGAGGCGGTCAGCTCGCTCCAGAGCGCGTCCACCAGAGCCACCTCCAGGTCGACGACCGGGTAGCCGTACAGGATCCCGCTTTCCGTCGCGTCGCGCACGGAAGTCTCGCAGACCTGCAGCATGACCGAGGGGAGCTTTCCCTCCCGGAGCAGCGAGTGGAAACGGAAGCCGCGGCCGCGGCCCCGCGGAGAGATCCGGAGGCGGACCGAACCGAAATGCTGGCGGCCTCCGGTGAAGCGATCGAAGACGCCCTCGCTTTCGACCGTCTCGCGGATCGTCTCCCGGTAGGTGACCTGGGGACGGCCGATCCGCACCCTGAGGTTGAATTCGCGCACCAGGCGCTCCTCGAGCACCTGCAGGTGCAGCTCGCCCATCCCGGAGATCAGGGTCTGCCCGGTGTTCTCGTCGATGCGCACCTTGAAGGTGGGATCATCGCCGGCCAGGCGCGCCAGCGCGGCCTGGATCTTCTCTTCATCGCCGGCGGTGCGGGCTTCCAGGGCCGCCCAGACGACCGGCTCAGGGAACGTGAGCCCTTCGAGCACGACGGGCTCGCCTTCGCAGAGGGTGTCTCCGGTCGAGGCGTTCCGCAGGCCGGACACCAGGACGATGTCCCCGGCCGAAGCCGTCTCGAGCGCGCGCCTCTTGTCCGCGTGGATGCGGAAGAGCCGGGCCACTCTCTCGCTCGCGTTCAGGCGCGGCACCTGGACGGTCATCCCCTCGCGCAGCGTGCCCGAGTAGATCCGGACGAAGCTGTCCCGCCCGCGCTCGCGCCCGGTCTGGGTCTTGAAGACGAACCCGAGGAAGGGCGCGGCCGGATCTGGTGGCCGGGGCACGACCTCTCCGGTCGAGGGGCGGATCGCCACCGGCGCCGGCACCTCGTCGGGCGCGGGCAGATAGTCCACGACGGCGTCAAGCAGCGGCTGGATCCCCTGGTCGCGCAACGAGGCCCCGGACAGGACCGGAAAGACCTGGCGGCTCAGGGTGAGTCGGCGCAGGGCCGCCCGAAGCGTCTCGGGCGACGGATCGGTTCCCGCCAGGAACCCGGCCAGGACCTCATCGTCGTGCGAGGCGACGGTCTCGATCAGCTCCTGCCGGAAGGTCTGGTACCGCTCGCGCTCGGCCGGCGGAATCGGCGATTCCGCCGAGGTCCGGCCGCGGTCGGTCTCGCTCCAGCGGATCCAGACGCCCCGGAGGACGTCGATGACGCCGTCGAAGGCTTCGCCCTCCCCGACGGGAAAGTTGACGACGGCAGGCTGCACGCCCAGCTTGTTCCGGACCTGACCCAACACCGCCTCGAAGTCGGCTCCCAGGCGGTCCATCTTGTTCACGAAGAGGATCCGCGGGACGTGGTAGCGCTGGGCCTGATGCCAGACCATCTCGGATTGCGGCTCGACTCCCCCCACCGAGCAGAGGACCACGATGGCGCCGTCCAGGACCCGGAGGGAGCGCTCGACCTCCGCGGTGAAATCGACGTGACCCGGGGTGTCGATGAGATTGATGGCCGTGTCCCGCCACTGGAAGCGGGTGGCGGCCGAGGTGATGGTGATGCCCCGTTCCCGCTCCTGATCCATCCAGTCCATCTGGGTGGACCCGTCGTCGACCTCGCCGATGGCATGCGAGACCCCGGTGTAAAACAGGATCCGCTCGGTCGTGGTGGTCTTGCCCGCGTCGATATGCGCGATGATGCCGATATTCCGCAGGCTTCCTAAGGGTGGGTTTGTTTCCATGCAATCCTCGCGCGGACATTAGGAACCATGGCTCCCGGTTGTCAAGCTCTGCGCCCCCGCCGCCCGCCGGGCCGGCGGCCGGAGGCTGAGTCCCGCCCGAAGCGACGCCGGCTGTGGCCGCTCTTCCGGATCGCCAGAACCTGCACCCAGGAAGGCCCGCGAGCCGTCCCGGGGAGGCCGTGATTGCCCCGGACAGGTCGCGCCTTGCCCCGGGGAGCCGACTTGTCGGGAGGCGAGTCGGACGGCCTCGGATCGGGCCGATCGACCGGCCACCGCCGGATGTGCTACGATCTCCGGCTTGGGACGACCGCCGGCCGACGGCATGGCGGGTTGGCCCGGAGGACGCCAGTCCGGATCTTGCAGCCCCACGACTGCGCGGCGGGACCGGCCGCATGCGCCTTTGAGGGTCCTGGAGAGCCGGCAAGGGGGATCTCGTCATGCAGGCCTACGGACCTTCCTTCGCCCGGGTGTACAACCGACACTGGTGCGGCTTCGCCAACCGGGTCGCCCCCCTGATCCACGATTTCCATGCCGCCGCGGGCGGCGATCCGCCTGACCGGTCGCTGCTGGATCTCTGTTGTGGAACCGGACATCTCTCCCTCTATTTCCTCGAGCGCGGTTATCGGGTCGTCGGGCTCGACCTGTCGGAACCGATGCTGGCGTTCGCGCGGGACGCGGCGCGGGCCTACCTCGACGCCGGGCGAGCCCGTTTCATCCTCGCCGACGCGGCCCGGTTCCACACTGAGGACCGGTTCGACGTGGTCGTGGCCACCTATGACGCGTTGAACCACCTGCCGGACGAGGCCGCGCTCGCGGCCTGCTTTCAATGTGCCGGAGCGGTCTGCGACGGTTTCTTCCTCTTCGATCTGAACACCCGGGCGGGCCTCAGGCGATGGACCCGCATCTCGGTGGATGAGAACGACGACGACATCGTCATCATCAACCGCGGCCTCTGCGACGAACCGGGAGGCCGCGCCTGGACGCGCATCTCCGGGTTCGCCCGCACGGAATCGGGACTGTACGAGCGCTTCGAGGAAACGGTCTTCAACACGATGTTCGACCTGAAGGCGGTCGAGGGGCGCCTCCGGGAGGCCGGCTGGCCAATCGTGTACTTTGCCCGGATCGGGGACCTCATGACCCCGATCGACGAGCCGGAGAAGGAGGGGCGCGTCTGGGTGGTTGCGGGCAAGAGGCCCGTTCCTGCGTTTTCTTCTCGACCGTGAGTGAGCGCGGGATTGCGAGCCGGCATGCGGCTCTGGAGCGGCGGCGCGCCGAGGCGCGTATCCGAGGGCAAGCGGATGCGCCGATCAGCCGGAGCGAGAGGCTGGTCCATCCCGCCGCGGAGAGCCGCGGGTGCAGGCTTCTGGTATGAGCGAGAGGCGACACCGTTGGGCGGCCCCAGCCGTCTTCGCCGTGGCCGCGACCATCCGGATCGCCTATCTGATCGGGCCCGTCGCGCGACCACCGAATGGGCTATTTCCATCCTCCCATCCGGTGTATGCTGCCCTGTTTCGAAGGTAAGGGATCTCTGCGCGCCAGCGCAGGGGAATCTCTCGTGGTCGATGAACCGTGCCGCCAAGGGGGTCCGGTGTACTCCAGAATCGTATCCGGAGAGCCGCGGTTTGCGTTCAGATGGTGTCTCGCCGTCATGGTGGTCGCTATCACGGGCACCGCTCTGTCCTGTTACGGTCCGCTCTCGTCCCAAGCCTGGAAGCTCTGGCCGCATCAGAAGCTCGCCGACGGGTCCGTTCGGTACTATCGGGAGATCATCTACGATCCGGTGCGGGCGTTGCTGGGGTGCATCGTCGCCTTCTTTCTGCTCCAAAAGCTGAGGGATCATCGGGCCGGAATGGAGATTCCGGAACCGGACCGGACCTTCTTCCGCCGAGCGGAGCGGCTTTCCCTGATCGGCGGGATCGCGGTCTTGCTGGTTCATGCCCTTTGGCTCGGCCCGCGATACCTGATCAAGGGAGAACTCAGAGATCCGGCGACGGCGGCATGGACGACGTGGCAGCAGGTGCGAAAGCCGTACTGGCCGTACTTCCTGTACATGCTTGCCCTGTGGATGGGCCTGGCCGCTCCGGTGTTCCTGGCGCTGCTGATTCGCATTCGGGGCAACCGTAGAATCTGGACGGAGCAGTCGCGCGACCTCGAAGATGCGGTCGAGGGGATCAACGATTGCACCCAGGGGAAGTGTGCGGAGGCCGTCGGCGCCGTTTCCCAGGCCCTGCATGCCAGTTTCCGGGCAGGACTGCACGCGGCCGATCAGTATCTCGCGATCTTTTTCAGCGCGCTCCTCATGTTGCTTTGGGTGCAGCTGACGCCGGATCGGCTGATGCTGAGCGAGAGCGGTCTGGATGCGGGGAAGGTGGGCCTGTGGTTCCTGTTGCTCCCGTGCGCGAGCCTCTTCGTCGGCATTGTGGTCAGCCGCCAGCAAGCGACGGTGAACGGAGTCAACGAGAACTTGGAGAGACGGCGGGAGCGGGCGCATAGGGAGGGAGACTCCGCCTGCGTCGGGGCGCTGGACGAGGCGCTAGACGGATGCCCGAAGTATGGAGGTCTGCCCATCCTCTGGACTGCGTCGAGAAAAGGGGGGGTCGCCGTGCCGGTGCTCGTCAGCGTGGCAAGCTTCGTCCTGGCCGGAAGGCTGGTCAGGGGCGTGCCGCCGATTGATCAGATTCTTCTGCCGGATTTGTCCTGCAGGGCATTCAAAAGCTGTTCGGCGGCCACTGAAGTCTCGGATGCGGGTCATAGGAACGGCCACTTGGACGGAGCCACGGAGGGCGATGGGCCGACGACGACGAGGATGGCGGTTGTTGATCACGCCTGCCCATACCCGGCGGGCCGGGGCTTCCTCAGCGATCACTACGCGGTCCAATGCCTCCTCTCGCGGCGGTGATTCCAGTCTGGGCTTACCGGGCGGTCCCAACCTGGGCCTCTTTCCCGTATCCGAGGAGATGCAACGCGGGGATCAGATTGCTTCCCACGTAACCGTACGCGCGCGCGTCGCTCGTGAGATTCCACCCGAGTCCCCCCACGAGTAGACTGTTCCACAAACCGGCCGAGAGGCCGAGTCCCGTCTCATCGCTCTCATTTACGTCCTGATTGAGAAAAGCCGCGTGCAATCCCACGCCTAGCTGCCCGAAGCGGGCCAGGCCGCTCAGGAGTCCCCTCTGCGTGGAGCGCGGATAATATGTAAACAACCAGGAGACCGCGGGCGCGAACTTGAAATCGTGATCGAAGGAGGACGTGGTCCTGAGCGGCCTGGCCAGGATGATCGCCGGAGAGAGCAGCTTGTGCCACCCGAACTGCTGCACGAGGAACGAGGCGTCGCTCCTTGCGTATTCCGCACCATGCACCTTGAGCACCGCAGTCAAGTGAACGTCGTCGCCAATCATGCGCGTCGTCCTCGGCAAGACGATCCTGGTGTCGGGCGCGCTTTCCCACGGGACGTCCAGTGCCGGCACGTTCAGGTTCGCCGCCGTCACTGGAACCTTCAGGAGAGACGCGACCGAAATCAACTCCTGCTCCAACCGGCGCCACGCGCTCACAGTCGCCGCCACCAGCCGGAGCGGGGTCAGGACGCCGGCGTGCGCCAACGAATCGGACAACGCGGTCCACGTCTCGGCCGCGATATTCTCCGCCGGCGGCCCGACGAGCGGAACGACAGCTTTCACAAGCGCGCCGGCCGAGTCGCTCAGCGCCGGAGGAAGTTGCGCGACGATTCCATTGGCCTCCTCGACGGCCGCCCCGATTCGTGCGATGAGGTTAGGCATTTCGTCGGCCGTGGGGTGGCTCCAGTCGTTGGCCAAAGAGGTCACGCTGGCAACCAGGCCCTGAACCTCCTTCACCGGGAGAGGCAGGACGAGGGAGCCCGGCGCCGTCAGCTTGTTGGAGATGCTCTGCAGGAACTTCTTCTCCAAGTCGGTGCCGCGTTCCTTCGCCACTTGGCTCGTGATGGCCCCGACCTTCGTCAGCAGATCGGAGAGGTTGACGTCGACAATGCCTTCATCGTTCTTGAGCGCGGACTCCAACTGGGTCACGGCATCCAGGAACTCGCTGACCTGCGCCAAGCCCACCGACTGGAGCGCTTGTTGGACGGACGACTGCTTCTCCTTCACGTTTTCCGCGGCGTTTGCCACCGCCACGGTCTGCTGCCATTCGGTTTGGAAGGCCGCCAGGTCCTGAGGATCCGGAACAAACGCGCTGGTTGTCGATGATCGACTGAAAGCGTAGGAATCCGGCCCTCCCGCCGAGAGACGGGGCGGGAGAAGAAGCAGTTGCTCTGGTCGCGATTCCGCGGTAGATCCTGCCGAGCCTGGGAGCGAAAAGGGTGAGGGCCCGGAGCTGGAACCTCCGAGCCCTCGAACCGAACCACGGGGACGCGATCCGGTAGAACCGTTTTGCCAGAAGTCCCCGTGTTTGTCCAGCCCGATGTGTCCCCGGCCGGGGACGCGTGGAATCGCTTCGACTTGTCAACTGCGCGCGACCTTCTTGCGGAAAGCTCTTTTTCCTTTGCCGGTGGTGTGACCGTGGGAATCGCTACTGCTCTCGAGCCTGCTCCGGGCTGGCCCGGAGCAGCAGCGTATCTTCGGCCGGAAAGCGGTACCAGGCCGGGCGGGAGGGGAGACGGAAGCACGCCGCCCGCCAGAGTCGGTACCGCCTCCGGGGCGGGCAATGTGAGAAAGTGACGCATCAGGGTACTCAACCCTCGTCCTGGTTTTGCAAGGTCTCCGCAGTTCCGGTGGAGGTGGTCCTTCAGGCCACGGTCTCGACCGGAGGGAAGGAGAAGACCGATGCGAAGCCTTTGGATGGGGATCCGGCCGGGGTTGGAGTTCACCCGGATCTTGGTGCAGGACGGTTGGAATCAGTCGCTGCTCAAGGCGCGTCTGCCGCAGGCGCCGAGCGATCGGCGAGCGGTGGAGATGCTTTGCGCGGCGCTGGCGCTCTGGTGCGGACGGAAGGTGTGCGCTGCGCTGGTTGTGGACGGCCCGGGCGCTTCCTGCGTCACGAAACCATGGCGCGATACCGTCGACAGGTTCACCCGCCACGACCTTTTCGAAGTCCATCTGGTCTCCCGAGGCCGCCCGGCCGAGGAGCGCGACCGCCTGGATGGACTCCATGACTACGATGAACTCCGCTGGTGGAACTTCACCGAGGTGGCACGATGATCCCGCCGGAGGTGCAGGTTCGCATCCGCCGCCTCTTCTTCGCCGAACACTGGCGGATCGGCACCATTGCGACGGAGCTTGGAGTCCATCCGGAGACCGTCCGCCGAGCCATCGAGAGTGAACGCTTCAACGACAACAAGGCGGCTCCCCAGATCCGCCCCACCTTGCTTGATCCTTACAAGGACTTCATCGCTGCGGTCCTGCAACGTCATCCCCGCCTTCGCTCCACCCGCCTCTTCGAGATGATCCGGGCGCGCGGCTATCCCGGCTCCGCCGTCCAACTGCGTCGCTACGTGCGCACGGTGCGCCCCGCCCGCCAGCGCGAGGCCTACCTTCGGCTGCAAACTCTGCCGGCGGAGGAGGGCCAGGTCGATTGGGGTAACTTCGGCAAGCTCCGCATCGGAAACGCCACCCGCAACCTCTCCTGCTTCGTCTTCGTTCTCTCCTGGTCCCGGGCCATCTATGCCCGCTTCGCTCTCGATCAGACCCTGGAGAGCTTCCTGCGCGGGCACGTGGGCGCCTTCCGGTCCATGGGGGGCGTGGTCCGCTCCATCCTCTACGACAACCTCAAGTGTGTCGTGCTGGAGCGGATCGGGGATCATATCCGCTTCCATCCTCGTCTGCTGGACCTGGCCGGTCATTACCACTTCGCTCCCAAACCCTGCGCGGTCTACCGAGGAAACGAGAAGGGACGCGTCGAGAGGACCATCCAATACCTACGTTCCTCCTTCTTCGCGGCCCGCTCCTTCCGCTCC
Source organism: Candidatus Eiseniibacteriota bacterium (assembly GCA_963833505.1). Lineage (GTDB taxonomy): Bacteria > Eisenbacteria > RBG-16-71-46 > CAIMUX01 > CAIMUX01 > CAWHYG01. The sequence continues at coordinate 1,761,294 of CAWHYG010000007.1, forward strand.
GTGGCCGACCTCAACTTCCAACTCGCCGTCTGGACCGCCACCGTCGCCCATGCCCGCAAGGTCCCGGGAGATCCCACCGGTCGTCTGGTGGCCGAAGCTCTGGAGGAGGAGCGTCCTCGCCTCCTTCCCCTGCCCGAGCATGACTTCGACTGCGATCACCTCCGCCCCGTCGCCGCCGGCAAGACCCCCTACGTGCGCTTCGACGGCAATGACTACTCCATCCCGCATGACCGGGTGGGCCGGGTCCTGACCCTGGTCGCTTCCGAACATCTCGTCCGCATCCTCGACGGCGCCGGCGAGATCGCTCGCCATACCCGCAGCTACGATCGCGGAGAAACGGTCGAGGATCCCGCTCACCTCGCCGCCTTGGCCCGGGAGAAACGTCACGCCCATGAGCTGCGCGGGCGCGATCTCCTCCGCACCAGTTGCCCCCAGGCCGACCCTTTCATCGATGCCCTGGCCCTGCGCGGGGAACCGCTGGCCGGCCACACCTCTCGCCTGCTCAAGCTGCTCGACCGTTACGGGGCCGCCGAACTCGACGCCGCCCTCGACGAGGCCCTCGCTCGCGGGGCCATCTCCGCCGTCTCCGTCGCTCACATCCTCGATCGACGCGCCCGCGCCCGACACCAGTCCCCGCCGCTGGACGTCGTGCTCCCCGACGACCCGCGGGTCCGCGATCTCCGGGTCACGCCCCACTCCCTCGCAGACTATGACGACCTCTGTTCCCCTATGGAAAGCGAGGCGGATCCACATGACTCCACTGACTGAACAGCTCGTCACTCTCGGCCTGCGCCACACCGCCGCTCACCTGGACGACACCATCGCCCTGGCCACCCGAAAACGTTGGAGTCCCACCCAGCTCCTGGAGTACATCGCGGAAACCGAGGACGCGGAACGCTCCCGGCGAAGCCTGGAACGGCGCCTGGCCCGCAGCAAGATCGGCCGCTTCAAACCCATGGCCGACTTCGACTGGGGCTGGCCCAAGAAGATCGATCGCGAGGCGGTCGAGGCCGCTTTGCAGCTCGACTTCCTGGGCGAGAACCGCAACCTCGTTCTGGTGGCCCCCCAGGGCCTGGGCAAGACCATGATCGCTCAGAACGTCGCCTATCAGGCCGTCCTGGCCGGTCACTCCGTCCTCTTCCTCACGGCGGCTCAGCTTCTCCTCGACCTTTGCTCCCAGGAATCCGCCCGCGCCCTGGACGCCAAGCTCCGTTACTACAGCAACACGACAGTCCTGGCCCTGGACGAAATCGGCTACCTCTCCTATGACAGTCGCAACGCCGACCTGCTCTTCCAGATCGTCAGCCGCCGCTACGAAAGGAAGAGCCTCATCCTGACCACCAACCTGGCCTTCAGTCAGTGGCCCGGCATCTTTCCCAACGCCACCTCCGCCACCGCCCTGATCGATCGGGTCGTCCACCATGCCGAGATCATCCCCATCGAAGGAGAGAGCTTCCGAAAGCGAGAGGCGGAGGCGGCCCAAAGAGGACGCCGAACAAGCCGGCGGCATGATCAAATCGCCGGTCCAAAAAACAACGCTCCGGGGTGACCGCCAACACTGGTGAAGGTCGCCGTGCGCTCGTCGAGCGAGTCGTAGTTGGGAAGGTGAATCGCGGTCGGATCACTCCCGGGGGACTGGATGAAAGCGGTCATCTGCAGCGTCGGGGCGTCGGTCTTGATCTGATTGGAGGTGGCGTTGACCGAAGAAGTCATCGAGTCCAGCTCTTTCTGAAGGAGCCGGGTGAAACGACGGAACGTGTAGTCTCTGAACGCGCTGTCGATGGCGGCCGGGCTGGTCGAGATCGTCCCGTCGGTCCAAAGAGGCAGGCGATCGACGCGGAAGGAGGCGGAGGCAGACGCATGGAGCGCCTTCAGGAATTCCTGGAACTCGGGCGAGCTTCTTCTGGCCGGCAACGGGACCGCTTCGACCTTCTGGTAAGCCCGGACGGTCTGCTCGCGCACGGCAATCACCGCCGCCATGGAATCAAGCGCCGCTTTGACCTCGGCCGCTTTTTCCGCCGAGTAGACACCGTTGCCAGCTGCGGCCGGAGCCGTGGGCCACGTCACGGTCTCTTTACAGAGGGAGATCTCGATCGTGCTGTTCACGTCGACTTCAGCACCGTTCGGGACCCGCACGCTGTCAGCCCGGCCGGAGAGCGCAACCCGCGAGCCTCCGCGGGTGACCTCGTCGTACCTGAGCGCCTGGTCCAGGCTGTTCGTAGGCTTTACGCCCGACGTCTGAGCGGCACACCCGAGCAAACCCGAAGCCGCCAAACAGAGGAGCCACCGAATGGGTCGGATCATGATGCCTCAGCCGCGTCGAGCGCCGTCCGGATGAGGCGCGCAGAAGCCTGCCCGTCGGAGCACAGACTGGCCAGGAGGCCGGTGGCTTTGACGGCCTGGTCCGGGCAGGACCAGATAGTGTAGGTATCATTGGAAAGAAGCAGCATGACGCGCTCCTCGGGGCTGAGCGCGTTGCCATTCACGACCCAAAACACCTTCTCCCAGGGAGCCGTGAGGGTCTCGGCCGTATCATGGACCACCTGGGCCAACGGATTTGAGTCGCCGAAGACGAAGAACAAGATGTTCGCAGGGTCGTTCCAGGCTTCATCGAGTGGTGTGCTGTCCACGATTTTCATGATCGCTCCCTCCTTCAGGACACGGGAACCAGGTCAGGGATCAGGTCCGGTCATCCACTGTTTGCTTCGACACCCGGTCGGTCGGATCGGACGCAAGGACCGCCTTGATTCCGCCGGAAATCAGGCGAAGTCAAATGGCCCCTTGTACGTTAAAATGAGCGGGCGGCTCCAGGCAACAAGGACTTTCCGGAACGGCTCAGCGAGCCGGCGGAGAGGCGGCGTCGCAACGCCTGGAACGCTGGCAGGAGACCGAAGGAGGCCGGCTTTGCGCACGGACGATTCGCTTGCCGAAGCCGCCAATCAGGCCCACTGGGACGAGGTGGCTCCCGTCCACCTCAAGAGCTACGGAATCGAAGGCCTGCTCAGCCGCGTGTCCCGCATCGACCCCATCCAGAAGCGCGAATTCTATCCCGTCGAAGGCAAGGACCTGATTCACCTCCAGTGCCACATCGGAACGGATACGCTCTCCCTCGCGCTCGACGGCGCCAACGTCACCGGGGTGGACTTCTCCGAGAAGTCGTTGCAGATCGCCCGAGAACTGGCAGACCGACTCAACCTCAAAGCGAGGTTCCATCAGGCCAACGTGCTGGAGCTTACGGGCGTCATTTCCGAGAAGTACGACATCGTCTACACGTCGAAAGGAGTGCTCTGCTGGATCCGTGACATCCGCCGATGGGCGGACACCGTCGCCTACCTGCTCAAGCCCGGAGGCGTCTTCTATCTGATGGAATCCCACCCCGTCGTGAGCATGTTGGACGACACGGTGAGGGATCTGCAGGTCAGGTACCCGTACTTTCATCAGGAGCAACCAACCCGCTTCGACGATGACCAGCCCGACTACGCCGACAGCTCCTACATCTCCCGCAACAAGACCTACGAGTGGTTCTGGTCGTTATCCGACGTCGTGAACGCGTTGATCCACTCCGGGCTCACGATCCGGTTCCTGAACGAGCATGACCGCCTTTTCTACCAGGCGCATCCGGACATGCAGCAGGATGCCGATGGATGGTGGTTCTTCGGGAAGTACGAGGGGATGATCCCGCTCACCTTCTCGCTGCTCGCGACCAAGCCGGTTTCGGCTGTGGGGTGAGAGCGGGTTTTCGGTTGCGGGATGACGCGCGGTTGAGGACGATCCGACCTTGAAGCAGCCGCGAGACCTCTTGGCCGGGAAGCCGTGACCCCGGAGGCTGGGCGCTGATTCGGGATGCTGGGCGCTCCACCCGGAGCAGTGAGGGAGAGACATCCATGGATCCTGCCGATCGCAAGGAGCTGATCCGCAAGTACAAGGAGACGCCGACCCCGGCGGGTGTCTTTCGGATCCGCAACATCGTGACGGGACGATACCTGATCGGGTCCAATGGCAACCTCCCCGGCATCCTGAACCGCCAGCGCTTTCAGCTTGAGCACGGCTCCCATCCCAACCGGGATCTGCAGCGCGAATGGAATGAACTGGGGCCCGGCGCGTTCGAATTCGAGGCGCTCGATCAGCTGGAGCCGCAGAAGGACCCACCACGCGATCCGGCGGAGGAGCTTCGAGTCCTTCTGGAGCTGTGGCGGGAGAAGCTGGCGGACGAACGGGATCCAACGTACGGGCTCGGGGCGTGAAGCCACTCGGATCCCAACCGAGGACAATCCGGTTAGCCTGGTCATGGCCGGTGCAAGCGGTGCCCGCCGTAACTCGCCGGCACGACCCATTCCCTACGGACCCCTCAGATCGATCTTGCCGGTTCCGAACGACGCCGTGAGGCTACAGCTCCACCCGTTCGGTTCCCCGAAGCACGCCGCGCAACTTCTCCCCGAATTCCCGTTGGTCCGCCGGCGCTTCCGAGTCGCCGCCGACAGGGATCCGCCGGAACTTCCACCACAGGTAAAGCCGGAGCAGCAGGCGATCCAGATCCGTCCCGTGCTTCCGGTAGAAGCGGAGCTGGCTCTGCCGGTAAAGCAGGGTCATCTTCCCCGGTTTCGAGGCGGTGGACCGGCCCAGGTGATGGATGATCCGAACCTGCGGCAAAAACAGGAGCCGCCAACCGAGCTTGCGCACGCGCACGCAGAGGTCGGAGTCCTCGAAATACAACACGAACCCCTCGTCCAGGCCGCCGGCGCGGTCCAGCGCCTCGCGCCGCACGAACATGGCCGCACCGCAGAGGGTCGGGACGACGCGCTCGCGCGCCTGCAACCGCTCGACCAGGCGCCGCCGCCATGCCTTCGTCTGCACGGCGGCCGGCGAGAACGCCCGTTGGAGGATCTCGCCGAAGAAAAGCGGCGTCCAGGCCCACGACATGTGGATGATCCGGCCGGATCCGTCCACGAACAGAGGCGCCGCCATCCCGATCTCGGGCCGGCCCTGCATCTCCCGGACCGGCACGGACAGCGTGCCGGACAGCACCTCGGTGTCACTATTGAGGAGCAGCACGAAATCGGAATCGACGGCGCGGATGCCCTGGTTGAGAGCCGGCCCGAATCCGGCGTTCCGGCGGTTGGCCAGGAGTTGCACGGAGGGAAATCTCTCCCGCACCATCTCCGCGCTGCCGTCGCGGGAGCCATTGTCCACCACCACGACTTGCACAGAGAACTCCGGGGAATTTCGTTCGATTGACCCGAGACAGCGCTCCAGGTATTCCCGTGTGTTGTAGCTCACGATCACGATTGAAAGGACGATGCGGCTCACTGCCTCACCTCTCGGAAACCCGGACGACCCGCGCGGATCGAGGCCTCATCGGTCCGGGCGCCGGCAGACGGGGCCTTCACGCCTCACCTGCCGGAAGAGCGTCGCACACAACGGCCCGCGGCACGGGTTCACCTGCCGAAAGAGTCGCGCACACACCGCGCGGGTCACGGTTTCACCCGCCGGTAAACCGGCGGCCGGTCCGCCGAAGCCAGCACCGCGCGCGTGACCTCATCCACCGTCAGATCCACGAGGCAGCGTTGCGCAAAAGGACATTCCGGGATCACGCCGTCGTCCCGGTAGCACGGAGAGCACGGCGGCCGGGTCGCGAGAGCCAGGCTGTTCGGGCCGATCAGCCCCCAGCTCACGTCACTGCTGGGTCCGTACAACCCGACCGTGCGGACGCCCAGCGCGTCGGCCAGGTGCAAGGGGCCGGAATCGACGCCGACCAGCCCCTCCGCTTCCCGGATCAGCCCGAGGAGATCGGACGGGCGGGTCCGTCCGATCCGATCGACGATCCGGGAGTGGCGCGGGAAATCATCCCGCTCGGAGGGCGCTCCCACCAGCACCCATTGGACCGAGGAACGATCCACGATCCCGGACAGCCACTCCTTCCAGTAGGGCCATTGCTTCAGGTCGAAGCTCATCCCGGTGTTGCGCCCGCCGCCGGTGTGCACGACCCAGTACGGCGGGTCGATTCCCCGCAGGACCTCGCTCGGGGACGGAAGGTGGGAAAAGTCCCAGCTCCAACCGGATTCAGGCGACCCTCCGAGGTCCCGGGCGACGCGGCGGACCACCTCCCGGATGGCCAGGCTCTCGTGCATCGAGAAGCTCGCCACGCGCACGGGAATCACGCCCGGCAGGGCGGCGCCGTTGCGGCTCAGCCGGTAGATCGGAGTCCCGTGAACTCCCTGAAGGAGCGTGGAGAGCCAGGCCACGTGGCCCCAGTTGCGGTGGAGCAGCAGCATGGCGCCGTATCGCGGCATCTCGCGCCGCCACTCCCGCGCCTGCCGCAGAAGCTCCCGCCATCTCCTCCGGAAGACCGCTTCGGAGTCCACGATCCAAAGCCGGGTCAGCTCGGGGTAGCCCGCGAGCAGATCGGAATTGCGGGAACCGACCAGCCAATCCACGCGCGCCCCGGGGAACGCCTCCTTGAGGGCGCGGACCGCCGGCCATGCGAAGCAGACGTCGCCCAGGGCGCCGATCTTGATGATGAGGAAGCTCCGGGATGCGGCCGGCATGCTCTTGGCCATGGCTTCGATCCGGTCGGGCCGGGATCTCCTTTCGTCGCGGCGCCATCCTTGGACTCTCGGGCATGATAACATCGGCGGCGGCCGGTCTCGCGGGTTCATACCGGCGGAGCGGGGATCGCATGCAGAGAGCAGAGGTCGAGGGCTTTCTCACCGACTTCGTCGCCTGGGCGGCGGCGCGGCCCGACATCCAGGCGGTCGCGCTGGTGGGATCGTATGCGCGGAACGCCGCCACCGATCGCTCCGACGTCGATCTCGTCATCATCGCGGATCAGCCGGACGCCTATGTGCGCGAGAGGCGTTGGATGGAGGAGTTCGGGCCGGTTCTGCGGCACCAGATCGAGGTCTACGGCCTGCTCATGTCGCTCCGCGCCTGGTACGCGAACGGGATTGAGGTGGAGTTCGGCTGGACGGGCGAGCGTTGGGCGGCGGTTCCACTGGATTCCGGAACCCGGGAGGTCATCGCCGGCGGTCTGAGGGTCTTGTTCGAGCGGCGGCGACTTCTGAGCCCGCATCAGGACCGGCGGACCTGACCTCGGCGCCATTTCGGCGGCGAGCCAGCGACCCCGGTTGCAGCGCCCCGACTTCCCGTTCCGAGGGCATCGGTTGCCGTTCGGCACCGTTGCTTCACGGCCGGGCCTTCCCCGCGGATCTCGCTCCTTCGACGGAAGCCTACTGCCACCGGACCAGGAACGTGGCGGGATCGAGCTCGAGATGCAGGTCGGCCACCTCCGGACTTTCGTGATCCTTGATCAGGCGGAGGCGCACATGGTCGCCTTCGGGGTCGAGGCGGACGATGACCGAGAGAACATCCTCGAACCGGGCGATCGCCGCCGGCACCCCCCGCGCGTCCTGGAGCTGTCCTTCGCGGTGCAGGTCGCCCGAGAGCCAGACCTCACAGCCGTAGCGGGAGGCCAGATCCCTGAGCATACGGAGATCGGCCTCGGTGACCTGCTCCCACTCCGGGAAGCCGTCCATGACGACGAGTTCCGGATTGAAGTCCGTATATCGCGTCATGTAGTCGAGGGCGATCTCGAGCTTCTCCAGCCGGAAGGTCCCGCCGAGAAAACTGTGGATGCGCCGGTGGCGTTCGAGCCGGTGCCGATGCTCGGCCGGCTCGGTCATCCCGGTCGCGCTGGCCAGGTCGTGGAACACCTCTTCATAGAAGGTCCGCACCTTCTCGGCGCTGTCCCGCGTGCTCACGTGCAGGATGTTGCGCTCGCGCAGGCAGTGATCGACGGCCACCGACACGAGGAACCCGGTCTTCCCGTCTCCGGTCCGGCTCAGGACGACACCCATGTTCCCGCGGCCGAGCCCGCCGTGGATGGAACGCTCGAAGATCCGCACCGGACTTTTCTGGCTGATCTCTTTATAGACCATGCTCGCCTCCGTGGGTCTGGATCACTTGCCCTTCGCCCGTTTCTCGAGCCAGGCCGTGCGGAGCGTCGTGGTGACGTCCGCCGGCGCGGGGCTGTACCGGGCGAACTCCATGGTGAATTCCGCCTTCCCCTGGGTGGCGGAACGCAGGACCGTGGCGTAGCCGAACATGGCTTCGAGCGGAACGTCGGCGTCGATCCGGACGAAGCCCTGCTCCTCGGTGACTCCCTGGATGATGCCGCGGCGCTTCATCAGGGTCGCGGCGATCTCCCCCTGGAACTCGCTCGGGCCCTCCACCGAAACCTGCATGATCGGCTCCAGCGCGACGGGGTTGGCCTGGACGTAGTACTCCCGGAAGGCCCCGCGGGCCGCCGCCTGGAAGGCGAAGTCGTTCGAGTCCACCGGATGGTAGGCGCCGTCCGTGAGGACGACGCGCAGGCCCGCCACCGGGTAACCGAGCCACTCGCCGCGGCCGATGCAGCTTCGGAACCCCTTCTCCACCGAGCCGATGAACTCGGTCGGGATGTTGCCCCCGATCACCTTGTTGTCGAACTCGAAGCCTCCGCTCTCGAGAGGCTCGAGGCGCCCCTCGATCCTCCCGTACTGGCCCGACCCGCCGGATTGCTTCTTGTGCGTGTAGTCGAACTCCACGGCGCGGGTCAAGGCCTCCCGGTAGGCGACCTTGGGCCGCCCCACGGTCACGTCAGCGTTGAACTCCCGCTTCATCCGCTCGACGTAGACCTCGAGATGAAGCTCCCCCATTCCCGAGATGATGGTGTCGCCGGTCTCCTCGTCGGTGCCGGTGCGGAAGGTCGGATCCTCCTTGGTGAAACGCTGGAGGGCGCGGGAGAGATTGCCCGCCGCCTTGTTGTCGGCCGCCGTGATCGCCAGGCTCACGACCGGTTCGGGCACATGGATCGGCGCCATCGAGGCGTCGATCCGGCCGTCGGTGAAGGTGTCGCCGGAGGCGCACTCGATCCCGAACATGGCCACGATGTCGCCCGCGGTCGCCCCGTCGATGTCCTCCATCTCGTCGGCGTGCATGCGCACCAGCCGCCCGACCTTGACCTTGTCGCGGGAGCGGCTGTTCACGATCGGATCCCCCTTGCGCATCGAACCTTGATAGATCCGGAGATAGGTGAGCTGGCCGAACGGGCTGACCTCCAGCTTGTAGGCCAGCGCGACCAGCGGCTTCGCCGGATCGGGCTCGACCACGAAGGTCTCCTTCTCCTCGCCCTGGTCCAGGAGGATCCCCTCGTTCCGGATCTCCGTGGGATCGGGCAGGTATTCGACGATCGCGTCCAGGAGGAGCTGCACGCCCCGGTTCTTGTAGGCCGAGCCCAGAAAGACCGGAGTGATGGCGCGCGCGATCGTGGCCCGTCGCACCGTCTCCCGGATCAGGTCCTCGCCGGCCGAGCCCTCGAGGACCGCCTCCATCAGGACGTCGCTGTGCCGGGAGAGCTCGTCGAGCATCTCCTCGCGCCGGGCTTCCGCTTCGACCCGCTGGCTGGCCGGGATCTCGATCTCCCGGATCTTCTCCCCGTTGTCGCCCTCGAAGAGGTAGCCCTTCATCTTGAGCAGGTCGATGACGCCGGCGTGCTCGGCTTCGAGGCCGATCGGGATCTGCATGAGGACGGCGTTGTGGCGGAGCTTCTCGCGGAGCTGCTCGGTCACCCGGATCGGGTTGGCCCCGGTGCGATCGCACTTGTTGATGAAGGCGATCCGCGGCACCCCGTAGCGGCGCATCTGCCGGTCCACCGTGATCGACTGGCTTTGCACGCCGGCCACGGCGCAGAGGACGAGGACCGCCCCGTCCAGGACCCGCAGCGACCGCTCGACTTCGATCGTGAAGTCGACGTGGCCCGGGGTGTCGATGATGTTGATGTGGTAGTCCTTCCAGCGGCAATGGGTGGCGGCGCTGGCGATGGTGATCCCCCGCTCCCGCTCCAGATCCATGGAATCCATCGTGGCGCCGACGCCGTCCCGGCCCTTGACCTCGTGCATCTTGTGGATCCGCTGCGTGTAGAAGAGGATCCGCTCGGTGAGCGTGGTCTTGCCGGAATCGATGTGCGCGCTGATGCCGATGTTGCGCATCGCGGACAGCCCACGGGCGGCGGTAGTCACAGGTCTCCTCCAAGTGGTCGGACAATGGGTGAATCGATGACCGGAGTCATGGATGACTGACCGGTCAGGATAGCAAGAACGCCGGGTCGATGGCAAGGCCCGATTTCAGGCGCGACATCGGTTTGGGGGCAGGCCGGGAGCGCCTCCCGACGGCGGCATCGCGTCGAGGCCGGCCCGGTTCGAGGCCCGCGCGGCGTCTTGCTCGCAGAGCCCTCTCGATCGAGCCGGACGCGGACCCGCCTCATCCGGGTTCACCGCGCCCGATTCCGCAGGTCCTTCTCAGAACCGGAAGTAGACGAACGGCTGCGGCTTGCTCGTCGCCATGTACAAGGAGACCGTGATCACGGCGGCCAGGCAAACGCCCGCCGCGACCGCCGGACCGAAGCGCAGGAGGTAGACCTCGCTTCCGGTCAGGTACTCGGCCAGGTCGAGGATCAGCAGCATGGCGGAGAACCAGAAGACGATGCCGACGAAACGTCCGGTCAGGTCGCTTCCCTGCCAGTGCGCGAGGTGGTTGAGGAAGTAGCCGACCTCCCCGAGGTTGTCGGCGCGGAAGAAGAGCCAGGCGAAGACGACCAGAAGGTAGGTCGTCACGAGGCCGGCGGCGAACCGTCCGGCTCCGCGCAGGTCGCGCACGCGGGCGCGCTTGCGGATCGCGCGATTCCGGTAGACGAACAGCCGCTCGCCCGCCAGATAGCATCCGTGCAGACCGCCCCAGATGATGAAGGTGGTTCCCGCCCCGTGCCAGAGGCCGCAGAGCAGCATCGTGGAGAGGACCGCAACCGGATAGGTGATCGCCATCTCTTGCTGGACCGTCGGCAGGTTCCAGCGCGCCACCAGCCGCTGGCAGGCCGACATGATGGGCGTGAAGAGGTAGTCCCAGATCCAGCTGGAGAGCGAGACGTGCCAGCGCCGCCAGAACTCGCTGAACGAGCGCGAGAGGTACGGCTGCTCGAAGTTCCGCATCAGCTCGACTCCGAACAGCTTGCCCACGCCCCGGGCGATGTTCGAATAGCCGGCGAAGTCGGCGTAGATCTGGATCGAGAACAAGAGCAGCGCCGCCAGCAGCTCAGGCGAACGGTAGAGCTGCGGCTGCCCGAAGACGTTGTCGACGATGCGGCCGGCGGCGTCCCCGATCAGGACCTTCTTGAACAGCCCGAGGGAGATCAGCACGAGCGCCTCGGCCACCTGGCGGCGCGTCGGGCGTCCCAGCCGGGCGAACTGCGGCAACAGGCTGGGCGCGCGATCCAGCGGCCCGGCCGCGAGGTTGGCAAAGAAGGAGATGAAGAGCGCGTAGTCCAGCAGCGACCCCGTCGGCTCCAGCCGGCGGCGGTAGACGTCGATCGTGTAGGACAACGACCGGAAGGTGTAGAAGGAAATCCCCAGGGGCACGAGCAGCCGCAGGTGCAGGGCGTCGAGATGCATTCCCAAGGCGGAAGCGGCCAGGTTGGCGCTCTGGCTGAAGAAGTTGAAGTACTTGAAGAACCCGAGCAACCCGAGGTCGACGAGGCAGCTCAAGAGGAGCAGGCGCTTCCGGGCGGCCGCCCCTTCGGCTCGTCCGAGAGCGCGTCCGACGTTGAAGTCAACCAGCGTCGGCACCAGGAGCAGCGCGGCGAATCGCCAGTCCCAGTAGGCGTAGAAGGCGTAGCTGGCGATGAGCAGCCACCCGGCGCGGACGCGGCGGCTCGGCGCCGCGAGGTAGACGCCCAGCACGGCGAGCAGGAAGAGGTAGAAGACGAAGGTGTTGAACAGCATCGTTTCGGCGGGGAGCCTACCACGAAGCCGCGGAAGGCGCAGGGCTGAAGTGAAGGACCGTCGCCGGGACGCCGAAAGTGCCGGAGGAGCCAGGCTGATCGTTGCCCCCCCGCCTTGACTGGGATAACGTCCGCGGGGTCGGCGGATCCGCCGCTGCCTTCGGGCGATCCCCTGAAGCAGCGGAAACGGGGTCGCGGGCGTGACGCGTCCGTCGGGATTCGCCGAGCAGCGCTGATCCGCCGGCGCGGCGAGCTGCCGGGCTGCCAGGGGCGGCTCCGTTCGGTTCGAGCGCAGGGGCGCGGACAAGCAAGCAAGGGCGAACGTCCTTCACCGGCCGGACGCCATGGGGAGACTGCCGTGGGCAGACGACTGCTTCGGGTCCTGGCGTTCTTTGCCGCCTTCGTCGCGACCCTCGCGGCCCTGGACGCCTTCCTGCAGCTCGCCGAGATCCAATGCCCCCTGGAAGACAAGCTGGACCGCCGGATCGGCCTGCTGTACGCGCCCGATTTCAAGCTCTCGAGATTCAGCGAGGGGTTCTTCCTGGGCCGGACCAACGACTACGGATGCCTCGGCCGGGGCGCGCCGCGGGAGAGGGACGGCAAGTCGATCCGGATCATCCTCATGGGAGACTCGTTCACCCTGGGCCACACGGTCTTCGAAAGAGACCATTTCGCCCGCTGGATCGAGCGCATCGTCTCACAGGGCACCGGGCAGCGGGTCGAGGTGCTGAACTTCGGCCGGGCCGACTTCGCGCTCACGAACCTCTACCAGCACTATCGCGACTTCGCCAGCCAGTGGAAGCCGGACCTGGCGCTCTTCCTCTTCAACGAGACCGACCTCGACCCGTACCGGCAGGCGGCTCCCAGCCTCTACCCGACCGCTTTCGTCCAGGCGGACACGCTCTGCTACGAGTACAGCTTCGCCGACAGCCGCAAATCCCGGATGTTCGAGAAGTACGGCACGATCCTGAACCACGTCGTCCTGCCCAGGCTCGTCTTCGACGTCCTGAAGCAGGTCGATCGCAAGGAGGTGCCTCACCTGCTTCTGGACAAGCTGGCCGCGGGCGTTCCGCTGCAGATCGTCCCCCGGAAATCCCGCGGCAGGCCGAGCACGCGAAGCCCATGCCGGAGCTGTCGCGCCTGGTCCTGCAGCATCTCGCGAGGTATCCCGAGGCGATCGCGGTATTGAGCGGCCCCACGCATCCCGACTATCAGAAGGTCATCCGTGATGACGGAATCCGGATCTTCGACCTGAATCCGGTCTTCGACGGGATGAGGGCCAAGGGGATCGATCCCTACTACTGGCCGGTCACGAAGGAAGAAGGCCACTGGAACCAGGCCGCCCATCAGGCGATCGGCGAGGCATTGGGGAAGGACATCCTGGCCGTCCTACAGCAGCAGAAGTCCTGAGGGTGCGCGAGAGCCTGAAACGGGCGGTCGTCGCGGGCCGGCTCGCGGGGCCACGGGCCTCCGGCGTGGCCGTCTGCTCCGAACCCGGGAGGGCCGGCTCAAGCGGCGTCGGGCCGTCTGGTGCCAAGGCCTTGTGCAGGCCGGCTCGCGCGGCGACGGGACGTCTGGTGCGGAACGCCGGGCGGGTGGTCCGGCCGCATGCGACATTAGAACTTGTGCACTACAGAATCACTAATTAGGATTGATCTCCGGCGGCCCGGCTCCTCTATGATCGCCGTGCGGCGGCGATGCGCCCGGCTGGTCCATCGGTTTCACTGAACCGGGACAGGTCCGCCCAAGCTGTATCCGGAGGGATGATTCATGAAGCAGGTGAGCATCATCGGCAGCGGGAACGTCGGCGCCAACACCGCGTTCTTCCTGGCCGAGAACCGCACGGCCTCCGTGACCCTGGTCGACGTCAAGGAAGGCCTGCCCAAGGGCAAAGCGCTGGACATGATGGAAGCGGGGCCGTTGCGCGGCTACGACACGGGGATCCGGGGCTCCAATGAAATCGAGAGCATCGCCGGCAGCGAAGTGGTGGTGATCGCGGCCGGAAGGGTGCGCAGCCCGGACGAGCAGCGGGTCGACATGTATCGCGACAACGCCGTCACGGTCGAGGCGATCTGCCGGGACATCGCCCGCCTCGCGCCGGACGCGGTGGTGGTGAACCTGGTCGAGCCGGTGGACGGGCTGACCTTGCTCGCGCAGGAGACGCTCGGCTTCGACCGGCACCGCGTGCTCGGAGTCGGCGGGCTCCTCAGCTCCACCCGGGTGCGCCATTTCGTGGCCGAAGCGCTCGGCGTCTCGCCGCGCGAGACCACCGGACTCGTGATCGGGCCGCACTACCAGGGGATGGTCTTCCTCAAGGACACCATCCGGGTCTGCGGCATCCCGGCCGCCCGTCTGCTCGGGGAAGAGAAGCTGGACGCCCTGATCGAGAGAGCGCGGAAAGCGGGCGACACCATCCTTCAGCTCGCGCAGCGTTCCACCTCCTACTACGCGCCCAGCGCGGCGGCCGAGAGCCTGATCGAGGCGGTCGTGCGCGACACGCACGCCATCCTTCCCGTGTCGATGCGGCTGGATGGAGAGTTCGGCGTCCGCGACCTGGCCGTGAGCGTTCCGGCCCGGATCGGCGCCCGCGGGGCGGAGACGATCATCGAGCCGAAACTGAGCAACGAGGAACGACAGGCGTTCGACCGCGGCGTGGCCGAGGTGCGCGCGGCTTTGGCCGCCGCCCGTCGGGACCGCGCGCGCGCGTGAGGCGAGCACCCATGCCGAGGAAAAGAGTAAGCATCATCGGAGCCGGCAACGTCGGCGCCACAGCCACCTACTACATCGCCGAGAAAGTCATCGCCGACCTGGTCATGATCGACGTGCTGGAAGGCGTGACCCGGGCCAAGGCCCTGGACTTTCTCCACGCCGGCCCGCTTCGGGAGTACGACGGGCCCATCGTCGGCTCCGCCGACTTCTCCGAGATCGAGGACAGCGCGGTCGTGGTCATCACCGCCGGCTTCCCCCGCAAACCGGGCATGGACCGGATGGATCTCCTGAAGGCCAACACCGAGGTGGTCCAGACGGCGGCTCGCAACGTGGCCAAATACGCCCCGAACGCGACCGTCATCGTGGTCTCCAATCCGCTCGACGTGATGTGCCACGTCGCCCTCCGGCAGACCGGGTTCGCCATCCGCCGCGTGGTCGGGATGGCCGGGATCCTGGACGCCGCCCGCTTCCGCTACTTCGTGGCGGAGGAGCTGGGCTGCGCCCTCACCGCGGTCCACGCCATGGTCCTCGGGGGCCACGGAGACCAGATGGTGCCGATGCCCCGATACACCACGGTCGCCGGGATTCCCATCACCGAGCTGATGGAACCGGCCGTCATCGACCGGTTGGTCGATCGCACCCGCAAGGGCGGAGCCGAGATCGTCGGCTACCTCAAGACCGGCTCGGCCTACTACGCCCCGGCGGCGGCCGCGGCGGAGATGGTCGAGGCCATCGTGTCCGACCGGCGCCAGCTCGCACCCTGCGCCGCCTATCTCCGCGGGGAGTACGGCATCGACGATCTCTTCATCGGCGTGCCGGTGATCCTGGGCCGGAACGGCATCGAGGACATCGTCGAGCTTGAGCTGAACGAGACGGAGCAGGCGCAGCTAGAGGCCAGCGCGGCGGCGGTGCGGAAGGGGCTGGACGAGCTGAATACGTTCTTCAAGATAGCGTGAGGGTGGGGCGGGAGCCGGGACCTGCTCGACGCGATTGAACCCTCCACCTCGACCCGGATTGCCCCTCGTGCCTGTTCTGGCGCCCTACGCCAGCGACATTCCACGCCGGTGCAGGGAACGAGCAAAGCTGGCTTGCCACGGAGTTCCCGCGAGAAGCGCCTTCGCCGGGAACAGGAGAGAGGCCCAGAACCCGACCCTTGCCATTCGGGCTCGACTTCTCGCTGCCGGCGGCAACGCAACGGAAAGTCGGGGAAACCAGCGCTGGACGACGCAGAGGCAGATCTCCGCCTGGGAAAGAACGCGCAACTGCCGGGCGACGGCCGCAAACGCGCTCCAGTCCACTGCCGCTCCGGAGGCAAGAAGCGCCGCCACATCGTTCATCAGGTAAAGCCGCCGAAAGAAGTGGTGCACACCTCCATGCAGCAGCAGGTGCAAGAGATGGACATGCGGCGCCGCAATAGAGAGGGAAACCCCGTCAAGGTCGCCCTGTATGACCGGAATGTCCCCCGCCAGCAGCCGTGAGTCAACAGCCGGATAGCGCCAGCTGGCGATCGAGCCGTGCAGGTCGACAAGGATCGGAGATCCCCCTTGACGGAGTACCGTACTGAATTGGTCAGACAAGGTCGAATCAGCAGTGAAGCCGGAAGCACTGAGGGTTTTCACGTAATGCGCGGCGTCGCGGTGCGAAACGATGACATCGACATCTTCGCAGGTCCGAGGCACGTACGCCTCATGCTCTGGGCAGCAAAGCAGGGCCGCGCCTTTCACGAACGCGATCTTCACCCCGATCCGGTCGGCTTCCGTCTGCAACCGACCTGCCGTGCTCGCCACCAGTCGGGCGTTCATGCCGATCAGGCGTTTCTCCACGGCGAGTGTGTCGCGCACGAATCCGGGAACACCCGAGAGCAGCGCCGGGTGAGACAGCTTCCCGGCCACTGCACCCTGGACCTTGTGGAACTCGGTCAGCGCCAGAATGCCGTCCCACATTTCATCATCCAGGACGGGCACGGTGACGGGTCGTCCCAACAAGGCGACGTCCATGAAGAACGTGCGAACATCGGGTTTTCGAAGGAGGCGAAGCGGAATCCGGCGCTCCATTTGCGCTCTTCTTGACGTCAACTGCTCTCCACCGATCGATTCCTCATCAGCACGGCACGGTCTCCAGTGGTTCGAGAGCGCCGTTTCGCAGGCAGTAGATCTCGCGCGCGTAAGGCAGGAGCGACATGCGGTGCGTTGTGCACAGGACGATGATGTCACGACTCAAGAGTGTTATCGTCTCCATGATCCTCCCCTCCGTCGTCACGTCCAGGTTGCTGGTGAACTCGTCGAGGATGAGGCAGCGGGGGCGGTGGAGCAAAGCGCGCGCCAGAACCAGTCGCTGTTTCTGCCCGACCGATAAATTGGCCCCGTTCGCGATGAGTTTCGCATCGAGATCTCCTTCCAGATCCCTCACGAATCCGGACGCTTCGGCCCGCCGCAGCGCCTCCCATACGCTGGCTTCCAGCCGCGCATTTCGCTCCGCGGAGAAGCCGGGCAGGAGGTTCTCCAGCACCGTACCTTCAAAGAGATAGGGCTCCTGCTCGACCAGGGCTGTATTCGACCTGACGGCATCCTCCGTCAACGTGGCGAGGTCCTGTCCGTTGTAGGTTATCCGGCCGGCCGAGGGCCGGCGGAACCGCAGACCTAGATCGCACAGGGTGGACTTGCCCGAACCGCTGTCTCCCAGCAGGATGGTCAGCCCTCCCGGACGCAGCGCGAGATCGATCCCTTTCAGGACCGGCTCGCGCCCCGGATAGGAGAACCCGACGTCCTCGAAGGCCATGATTTCCAGCGGGCGATTGAGCTGGATCGTCCCCACCAGCTCGGGCTCCTCGGCCAGGACCTGGGATAGGCGTAGTGCCGCGCCTTCGGCCCTCCGCAATCCCATGATCCCGCCGGAAAGAGCCGACGCTTCCTCTCGGATGAGCAGCAGTCCCGCCGGCAGCAACAGAGCGTCGCGGAGCGCCATGGCCCCGATCGTTACACGCCAGCCGATCCACCAGAGGAACGCCACAAAGAGCACCAACGAAAGCAGCTCCTGCAGCCCGCCCTGGCCGAGTGAAAGGACGGCGCTGCGCTGCGAGTTGGTCGAAATTTCTGTCGACAAGTCGATGAGTTTTCCGCTGAACCAGGGAATCAATCCCATGCTACGAATCACACGAATCCCGGCCATTTGTTCGGTCATTCGGGCGTAGAGGGATGAAATGCGGGCGAACGTGCGGGCCGTCACATGCCGGGCCATCGAGGACAGGGAGTAGAGTCCCGCGAACAACAGGGGAGCCGTGAGCACCGCGGCCGCAGCGACGAGCGGGGAGCTATACCACATCACCCCGACAACCGCCAGAATGGTGACAGGAGCCCGGACAAAAGACCGGATCACGAGGGCCGGCAGGCCGGCGACCATCGGAACCTCGGCCATCAGGACCGCAGTCAGGCGTCCACCGCCGATGCGCTGCATGTAGGCGAAAGGCAGGCCCGCCATGTGGCGGATGCAGGCAATCTCCAGATTCCTGCGAATGTGCGTGCTGGCGATGGCGCCGAGCCCGGAAGAGATCATGCGCAGCACCGCGCGACCCGCCAGGATGGCGACGAGCCACCATCCCTGACGGATCAGGACAGCCGTGGAGCTCTTGGAGACAATGTCCTGCAGAAGGGACCGGGCCAGAACCAGGACACTCGCAGAAAGGGAGGACATGGCGGCCGCAGCCAGCATGCCGCCGACCAGAACAGGCGTTTCGGAACGCGCGTGGGTCCACATCCAGCGAATCAATTGCCATCCCTGGCGATCCGGGAACTCCTGATCCAGAGGATCCGCGACCCAGGACAATGACACGGGAAGCGCCCCCCGCCTTACCATCACATGGCCTTCCATCTCGACGCGGCGCACTGGGGGCCGCCGAGATTCGAGATGTCGTCCACCAGACGGTCTCTGGCCTGATCGTCCAGTTTCCGGTAGGCGCCCGGATCAACCCGGATGAAACTCGTGCGAAAGCGGGGGAGCAGGCAATGCGCGCAGAGCGGCGACCGCGCCGCCCGGCCGAAGATGTGCATACGGCGGAAGCGGCAGGCGGCGGGCGAATTGCGCATCTCGTCCAGGGTATGCTCGCGGACATCGCCGATCACGCCTAAACCGTCGTAGTCATAGCTGCACTGCGTAACCCGCCCGTCCCAGTAGACGCTCAAGGGACTCCAGATCTGCGCGCAGCAGGCCGACGGACTGCCATCCAGCCGGTGCCGCAAGATCTCGGGATCCAGCATTCCAGGCCATGGAAACGCATGCGTGACTTGGATCGAGCCGATCCCAGGCACGCCCGTCCACCGTTCCAGGAACTCACGGATCTCCCGGGCCGACTCCCCGCCGTACATGGTCCTCAATTCCGTGACCCGGTCCATTCCCTGCTCAGCCGCAAGATGGGCCAATGCCTTCAGTTTCCGACAGGCGTCGGCATGACGGTCGGCACCCCGAAAGAACCGGTAGGATTCCGCGCTGAGAAGATCCATGGAGAGCATCAACCGGTGGGGTCGAGCCGCCAGGACTCTGCTCCACGTTTCGCTCACGATCGCCAGACCGTTCGAGGAGAGATCCACGCGAATCCCCGCCGCCGCCGCTGCTTCGATCATATCGGCGATCTGTGGATGCAGGAACGGTTCACCATGCATATAGAGGGCAATCCGCTTCGTGCGGCCCGCACACTGCGCGAAAATCTCGGCCAATGTCTCCATCTGCATGTAGCCGCGCGGCCGTCCCCTCGCGGCGTCCCCGGACGCGCCGTGAGGGCAGACGGGACAGGCCAGGTTGCAGATGTTCGTCGGCTCGACGTTGAGGAACATGGAGGGCCGGCTCTGCCGACCGCGCCGCAGAACGCCACGGACGTACGTGGCGCGCAGGTTCTTGAGCGTCAGGAACGGCACGAGTCGCTTCCGGTCTTGTGTGCGATGCAGGCGCCCTGGCATAGGCGTCGCGCATGGAGGAAACAATCCTGGCACTCAACCAAGAGCGGATGATCCAAGGCTTCCCGGACGCGTGGCGTGCAAAACGCCGACAGGTCACTCCACGTCCGTGCGGGCTGCGCCCCGGTCGAGCTCTCCAGCATGCCCAAACAGGGGGAGAAAGTCCCATCCGGCAACAAACAGACGTTGCGGGTGAAGCCATCCTCGAAAACGCCGCAGAGGGGAACAAAGGAAAGCCGTCTCACCAATTCGCCTTGGCTGGACTCCGGAAACAGGCAGAGCGGCAGCGGTTTGGAGAGAACCATCTCGATGCCGCGCGAAACGCACTGCCTTTCCAGGTCAATCACCGAGGGCATCAGCCTCCGCCACATCATGGTGCTGCAGTAGTTGATCGACCAGGAACAGGGTCCACTCACAACTGCTTTCGATCGTGAATCCTATCCCAGCCAGACTCTTCCGGATTGACCTCATGGCGGGCGCTTCCAGACATCACCTGCCGCTCAGGTCCTGAGCGGCACGGCCACGGAAGGACCGCCACCAAAGCACCCGTCCGGATCGCCCCATCAAGCGGAAAACCCGCGGCCGCTTCGCGACAAACGGCCGCCGATCAATAGTAATAATACAGGGAACATTCCGTGTAGAGGCCGGAGCTATACAGGCTTGACGAGGATCCACCCGATCCCCGCACGACCTTGCGCGGATCGTGCGCCTGCGTCCGCGGGGTGACATATGGTTTCTTCGTCGCCTGCGCCTGCACCGGGTTCAATTCATCCTGCATTCGAGCCTCCTTTGTCACCATCAACGACGACCATCAGCCCGGAATCCATCCATTCCTCCAGGCATCTGGCAACATCCGCGCGGACCCGGGGCTCCGGGACGTCGTACCCGGAGCACACGTGGTCCGCAATGGCCTCTGCAGTGGCACCTCCGGCAGCAAGGGTCCAAACCACGCTGGCCGTCTCGTTCAGCGAATAATAGGCGCCCGTTTCCACGTTGACCACGATGACCAGTCCGTCGATTTCCTTCCAACTTGCGTTTTCCGCCACTCTTGTCACCTGCGTGCTCATCGTCCCACCGCTCCGCCGGCTCCGGACCGGACCCCCGAGAGAACCCGGGCCATGCACCCGCCACAACAAAGGCCCGCCTTCATCAGCAGGCAGAGATGACACTCCTTTTTCGTCCCCATGATCCGGAAGCTGTTCAACTTCCCCTCGAAATGAGCTTTCGCCGCTGGATAATCTGCAAACCGGGTATAATGCACCGCGTGGTACCGGGCCAGTGGAAGACAGTAAATCACCTGGCCCTCGGGTGTGATGTCAAGGATCGAGTCGCACGCGGAAAAGAAGGTGGATCCACAGCTCCAGAGAACCCCCATGTCTTCAGCGGAGAAGCTGCACCAGGGAATGCCGCATTCGAATTCGATCTTCACGTCGTACCTGGCACAGGTGCGGGCGAACTCACGGACCCGTGCGGCCACCCGTGGATAATCCGAGGCCGCGAGGTGCTCGTTGTTGTGAGACAAGGTCGGAAGCACGAAACCGACTTTCACCTTCCGCGACAATCCATGGTCAAAAATCAGGTCGAATACCCAGTCGTTGGCCACGTCCTCCGCCGTCATGTTGAAGGTCAGGGTCGCTCGATCTCCGAGGCGCGGAAGCGTCTGTCGAAGGTTGGCGTCCTGCCCGGGGCTTCGCGTCGAAGGCGGATTGACGTTGACGATCCATCGAATTCGCTGGTCATGAAGTCGATCGGCATACTCCGCCGCGCGCCGGGTGGCCGCATTCGAGAACACGGCGACATCGAACCCGAGGTCCTTGAGCTGCAGCGCATACTCCGGGAAGCGCCGATTCAGTGTCGGCTCGCCACCCATCAGGTGGACAATCGGCGGAGGATGCGCGCTTCGCAGCATCCAGTCGCACAGGCCGTCAAAGGTCTCGCTCGACATCTCGGTGACTGGTTCCCCGGGCCCGAGGATGTCCAATCCGAAGCAGTATCGGCAGGCGAAGTTGCAAGCCGTGGTCAGCATCAGGTTCGGCATGGCACGTCCCCGTTCTCGGCCATTTCCCTCGGCGAACTGGCGCAGAGCGCGGCTTGATCGGATGCCATCAGCGCCAGGCACCCTCCGCTGCAGAGTCCCCGATCCCGGTAGCCGCAACCTTGGCATCGACGAAAGATCCCGTGTCCGTGGCTCGCCCGGTGCACGGACGCCATGCGGGCGAACTCAGTCGCGACCTCGCGTAGGTCGAGACACTTCCGCACGTCCACGCGCGGCATTCGAGCCAGGGGAAGGCAATGCCACGCTTCCAGGCTCGGCCCGACGTCGATCACCGGGCGGCATGTGAAGTTGATCTTGGCCCCGAGGCGCAGCAACGCTCCGATCTCCGTCTCCGTGAACATGCACGGGACGAAACCACAGTCCATACCGATGGTCACCCCCTGCTCCGCGGCGGCGCGCGCGAGCCGCATCAGCGCTTGCCCCGCCGCCCGGTAGTCGTCGGGAGACAGATACCGGTTTTGGCCACCCGCGCCGGGCAGAGCGATCCCGACGCGAAAAGCGCGAAGCAGGCAATACTCCCGGATGTAGTCCAGAAGAAAGCCGGCGTCGGCGTCGGCATCGACCATGGTATAGGACAGGGATGAGAAGGATCCGAAGCGCCGGAGAAAGGACCTCAAGTGCCGCTGCCGTTCATCTGTATAAGTCGACATCGGGGCGATGTTGACGATAAATCGGAGACCGCCGCGCGGTTCGCACGTTTCGAGTCCCGCAGGAAGGGCGCACGAACCGCTGGTCAGGATCTTGACTGTCAACCGTGATCCCACAGCAGGTTCATGATATCAACCAGTTGAGGATGCAGCAGCGGCTCGCCGCCGATCAGGCCGAGTTCCCTCGTTTGTCCGGAACCCGGGATCGTGAAAAACTCCGATACTTCCTCGATCGTCAAGGCGCGTGGCCGATAGGTTTCCGACCATGGTCCGATCTGCGCAAAACAGAACAGACAGTTCCGCCCGCAACGGTCTGTCAAAAAGAGATTTGCCATGGGGTCAGTCGGGCTCCCGGGGGCCGGGCACGATCGCCCAGAAGTCACGTGCACCGCGCGACGCGATCAGTTCCAATCGCCCTTTCAGGAGCGCCGGCCTCTCTCCGACGACGGCATGGTCTCGCGAAATCCACATGTGCCCGCGTGGAGCCTCTGATGGGCGAAGTTCCAGGCACGTGTTGATTCGAGCGCCGGCACGTTCCGCATCCGTCATGGCGCCCCAGAGCAGCCGTGATCGCCAGTAGCAGGGATTTCGGCGCACGGCGGGCACGCACCTTCGCAGCAGTCTGTTCCCCTTTGACCCCGCGATGCAGAGAATGCGCGGAAGGAAGCCAAACATGACGAATCGTCTCCCCTGGCCCTTGTGAAACACTACATCAGCCGCGAACTTCCTTCTCCCCACTCCGATAGTTGCCAACCACTCTACTCGAACTTCGGGGGCAGGCACAAAGGCTTTCCGAAGCACTCGTGGCCGTCCGCAAGGGCGAACTCCGTCTCCGGCACGCGCTGCCGGGATCATCGCGATGAGAGCGGATATCAGTGCTTCCCAGAGGGCGTCGAGCGAAGGGGTATCCGGGGCGGGAGTGCGACCCTGCGGTGCCGATCCATTACGCCGCCGTCAACTGCCGCCCCTTCGTCTCCGGCAGCGTCCAGATCCAAGCCCCGGTAAGCAGCGCAAACAGTGCCGCCAGTGAGATCCCGCCGCCCATTCCGTAGCGCATCGCGATGGCGGCAATCGCCACCGGCGTGAAGAACTGCGCGCCCCGGGCCAGGTTGAAAGCCGCGCCCATCGCCGTGCTGCGGATGTGCGTCGGGAACAGCTCGGCGAAGAGCGGGCCGTAGCCGCCGAACATCCCGGTGCCGAATCCCACGAGGAACATGCAGACCAGCACCAGGTCGGGAACGACCATGATCTGGTTCCACAGCAGCGTGATCATCACGAGCCCCGCAGCCATGATCACGGAGTAGAAGGAATAGGCGGGCCTTCTCCCGAAGCGGTCGGCCACGAAGCCGAAGGTGCTGTAGCCGCAGAACCCGCCGCCCTGGGTGATCAGGATCCAGAGCGCGGAGTGGGTCAGGGAGAGCTTCCGCTGATCATGCAGATAGCCGGGCATCCAGGAGTAGGTGAACCAGTAGGCCGACATGTCGAAGATGGCGAGCACCAGCGCGAGCAGGAAGATGCGGCGATGGGTCGGGCCGAGCAGCTCGAGGATCGGGTGGCGACGGCCGGCGCGCGCGGGCTCGGCGGAGAGCGCTCCCTCGCGGGCCAGCCGGCGGCGTTCGAGCCAGAGATCCGACTCCGGCAGCGAGCGGCGGATGAAGACCACAAGCAGCGCTGGCGCCACCGAGAGCATGAAGCACGCGCGCCATCCGATCAGCGGGGAGATCATCCCTCCGACCACCGAGGCCAGGGCGATGCCGACCGGAGCTCCCGTCTGCATGAAGGCGCCATAGCGCCCCCGCACCTTGGGCGGAAACGTCTCGCCGATGAAGGTCTGACCGGTGGCCCATTCCCCGCCGACGCCCAGCCCGGTCAGGATGCGAAAGACGACCAGAAGTGAGAGATGCGAAGCCGTTCCGCTGAGGAAGGTCCCCAGGCTGTAAGTGAGGATGGTCCACTGGAGCACGGCCCGGCGGCCGATCCGGTCCGCCAGGATGCCGAAGAAGACGCCGCCCAGCGCGGTCGCGGCCAGAGAGGCCCCGAGCACGTAGGAAAGCTGGAGGTCGCTGAAGTGGAATTCCTTCCGGATCGGAATGAGCAGGAAGGTGTAGAGGATGAGGTCGTAGAAGTCGAAGACCCATCCCGCCCAGCTCATGAGCAGGATCTGGTAATGCTGCCGCGTGGGTTTCGGCTGCTCGCTGAGAAGCCCCCCGGTCATGACGCGGGCATGTTACCGCCCCGACCGCGCCGGCGCAATCGGAACCGAAAGCGGCCCGAGGCAGAGCGCCCCGGGCCGCCGATCGATCAGCGAACGGGATCCGGCTAGTGGTACTGATTCTTGATGCCACCCCAGGTGGTCACCTTGATCGGAACCGGCTTGCACGGATTCGGACTGCAGGTCGTGTTGTCGCCCATGTACTGGCCCTGGCACCCGGCCTGGGTCGTAATGACGCAGTTGCCGTTCGGGAGACAGCAGGCGCCCTCGGCGGCCAGCGCCTCGATGATCATGTTGTCCCACGCGGTCGAGTTTCCGGGCGTGGCGCCGCCGGCGAAGAACCGGAACGCGGTGGGCATGCCGCAAGGATTGGCGCCGCCGCACAGGTACCATCCGGTCGGGTCATAGACCGTCTCGTTGCCACCGGAAAGATCCCGGATGCCGACCTCGGTGATCTGGTTGGTGACCAGGTCAACGTTGGTGCGGCAGCGGTACCAGTGGTTCGGAAGCAGGTTGCTCCAGGCCGGTCCCGGAGGCGTGCCCGGGATCGGGAACTGGTTGCCGTTCACGTCGTACGGAACGTAGGTCGAGTTGATCGCGACGGGGCTGTTCGGATCGACCCAGGTGAACAGGTTGATGTGGGCCGTGTTCGTCCCCTCGCGCACCGAGAAGCTCCCCAGGTTGTTCGTCCCGGGAGGCGCTCCGGAGTAGAGCCCGCAGAAGTCGTACCAGAACACCCATTGGCCGGATGTGAAGGTCACATCCCGCTGGGCGCGCGCGTAGGTCACGCCGCCGTCCCCGGGACCGGTGCCGGCGATGAACTGGCTGCCTCCTTCGGGATTCTGGGCGATTCCAAGCACGTTGTTCGTGTAGGTGTACACAAAGAAGTCGGTGTCACCCGTGGCATCGGGGAGGTAGTAGCCATCCTGGCCCGTGAGCTTCACACCTGAGGAAGACCCGTTCAACCCCTCGAAGTCCTGGGAGTACAACTGGGCTTGCGCGGCCAGCGGCAAGGCCAGGGCACCCAGGAAGAGAAGCGCGATCAATACATTGACAGTTCTCCTCATCATCACCTCCTGAGCTTGATGATGGTCGGTCGGCCCGCTGGCATTGTGCCCGCAAGGCACAGCCGACGTCTCCGCCGAAAGCATGTCCGGACCGAAGTCGGCGCCTGACGCCGCAGAGGAACCCCGGAACCGGTCAGACCCCAGCAGGAGGCATTGTAGCACAAGCGCCAAGAGAAAGCAAAGGCGCATCGGGCAGAGTCAGGCAGTTCGAGGATCTTGTCTCCCCGATGGCGGATGTAATTGAGATTGATCGCAAGTCAAGCCGTGCTCGCGGCCACGGTTTCCGACCCCTCGACCCCAAGGTGCGGCCCGGCGACGGCTGGGCATGAAACGGCCAGGACCGCACGACGCTTGAAGATGAAACGGATACGGCCGGCCGCACGACGTCTAAGCATGAGACGGCCAGGACCGCACGACGTTTGAAGATGACGCGACAGGGCAGAACGACGCCTGAACATGAGACGGACGGGACCGCACGACGTTTGAGGGTCAGACGGTCGGCGACGGGCGCTGGTACCGCCTTGGCTTCGGGAGCGCCACGCTCTCGGGTCCCAGGCACAACCGCCCGTGCGACCGGGCCCGGCGCGGAAATCAGAACACGTCTTCTCTCTCTTCCTCGAGCGAGCCGAACCGCGCCAGCTCCGCCAGAAACGCCAGCTTCAGGCTGCCGGTTGGACCGTTCCGGTGCTTGCCGATGATGACTTCGGCCATGCCGCGAGCCTCTTCTTTGTTCGGGCGATAGAACTCCTCGCGGAAGATGAAGATGACGAGGTCGGCGTCCTGCTCGATGGCGCCCGATTCCCGGAGGTCGGAGAGCATCGGACGCTTGTCCTCGCGGGCTTCGACGGCGCGGGAGAGCTGGGAAAGCGCCACGACCGGAACGCTCAGCTCCTTGGCCAGGGCCTTCAAGGACCGCGAGATCTGGGAGATCTCCTGCTGGCGGCTCTCGGGATTCTGGTAGCCGCGCGCGAGCTGCAGATCGTCGACCACCATCAATCCCATGCCGACCTCGTTCTTGAGGCGGCGGGCCTTGGCCCGCATCTCCATCACGCTGATGGCCGGCGTGTCATCGATGTAGATGGGCGCCTGGGAGAGCGTTCCCGCTGCGTCGGTGAGCTGGGTCCATTCCTCCGGCCGCAGGTATCCCGTGCGCAGCCGGTGCGAAGGAATCCGCGACTGGGACGACAGGAGCCGCATCACGAGCTGCTCGCGGCTCATTTCCAGCGAGAAGATCCCGACCGGCACCTTCTCGCGCACCGCCACGTACTCGGCGATGTTGAGCGCCAGGGAGGTCTTTCCCATCGACGGACGGCCCGCCACGACAATCAGATCCGAGCGCTGGAATCCCGCCGTCAGCTTGTCCAGATCATGGAATCCGGTGGCGACGCCCGTGACGGGGCGCTTGTTGTCGGCGACCTCCTGGATGATGTCGACCGCGCCGGGCAGAAGGCTCTTGAGCGGGACGAAGCCCCGCTTGAGGCGCGGGTCGTTGATCCCGAAGATCAGTTCCTCGGCCCGGTCGATGATCTGGCCGGAATCCTCGCTGGCCTCATAGCCCCTCTGGACGATCTCGGTCGCCACCTCGATGAGCTTGCGGAGCGTCGCCTTCTCGAGCACGAGATTGGCGTGGTACTCGACGTTGGCCGCGGTCGGCACCTGGTCGAGCAGGCGGGGCAGGAAGCTCGCGCCGCCGACCGAGTCGAGGTGGCCCCGTTTCCGCAGCTCCTCCGTGATCGTGATGAGGTCGGCCGATTCGTTCCTTTCGTAAAGGGCGCAGAGCGCCTCGAAGATCTTGCGGTGGGAATCGCGGTAGAAGCAGGAGGAGTCGAGGATCTCCGTGGCCTTCCCGATCGCCTCCTTCTCGAGCAGCATGGCTCCGAGGACGGACATCTCCGCTTCCAGCGCCTGCGGCGGCACCCGGCCCCCCGGGATCATGCGATCGACTTCCGTGTCCCTCTCGTCGAGTCTCGCCATGTTGCTTCTCCTGTCGGACGCTCCGATGCGCCTCAAAGCCGAAGCGACCGCCGCGGGGACGGGCGACACCCGGCCCCGCCGCGGTCGCGGGCGTGTCACTCATCCAGGATCCGGCGGAGGAGCTGCACGTCTTCCCAGACCGTCGCCTTGAGGGCCGGGTTCCTGAGCAGCGCCGCCGGATGGTACGTGGGCAGGATCCGATATCCGCGATGGGTCGTGACCTGGCCTCGAAGCCGCCCGATGGGAGCCGTGCTTTCGAGCAGGGCCTGGGTGGCGAAGAGGCCGAGGGTGCAAATCACTTTGGGCTTCAGGATCTCGAGCTGGCGCTCGAGGTACGGCCAGCAGTGCGCGATCTCGTCGGGCGCGGGATTGCGATTCCCCGGGGGTCGGCACTTGAGGACGTTGCAGATGTAGACGTCTTCCCGGCGCAGCCCGATGGCGGCGATGATCCGGGTGAGAAGCTGGCCGGCGCGTCCGACGAAGGGAATCCCCTGGGCGTCTTCATCCGCTCCCGGAGCCTCGCCGACGAAAACGAGCGGAACCCGCGCCGAGCCGGTTCCGAAAACGACGGTGTGCCGCGTACGGCAGAGATCGCAGGCGGTGCAGACGGATGCGACCCGGCCGAGATCCGCGAGCTGTTTCTGCCAGTCGGGATCGCGCCCGGCCGCCTCCGGCGGAGGCCCCCACTCCGGAGCGTTGGCCGTTCGCGCAGTACGTTCGGATGCGCCGGCCGGAGATCGCGCGAAGATCATGGAGCCCGGCGCGAGCGAACCGGTGTCAGCCGCCGGCGGCGGCCCCGTCGAAGCGCCGCCCGTGTCCGCGGCCTCCATCCCGATGGACGATGCGACCCCGGAATGAGCGGCCGCGAGCGGCCGATGAACCGGCGCAACCGGCCGACGAGCTGGCGCGAGCGGCGCATCGGCCGATGAGACCGGCGCCCGGGCCGATGCGCCCGGTTGGCCAGTCGATGCGACTTGCGAACGAGCCGATGCGACCAGCGCCGCGGTTCCGGCAAACGCCTCCCGGGCGAGCTCGCGCAGATCGTCGGCCAGGAGCGGATCGAACCAGTAGCGCACGCCGCGGGCGCGATCCTCGCGGGCCAGGCGAAAGATCTCCCGGATCGCGATGAGACGCGAATCACCCTCACGGCTCTCGATCCGGTCCATGTTCTCCCGTCGATCCATTTCAGCGGCCCTGGCCCGGCTTGGATCCGCCCTTCGACTCCGGATCCCCGCCGGTTCTCGAAACGGATCCCGCGCCGGCACGCCCGGCAGCCGGAGCCCGGGCGGCTCGAAGCTGCGGCCCGATCGATTCGGCCCCGTCCTCCGCGCCGTTCCCTTGCTCGAGCAGGTTCTCGGCCCGGAGGAGGATCTCTCCGCCGACCGCGTACTTGCTGATGAGCGGCAGCGACTCCGCCCGGCTGTCCGCAAAAAGAAAGGTCACCTCGTTCGTGGCCGAACCGAACTCCGAGCCGGCGCGAAGCGGGTTGTTGACCACGATGAAGTCGCATCCCTTGGATTCGAGCTTCCGCCGGGCACGATCCAACGGGTCGGAGGTCTCGAGCGCGAATCCCACCGTGACCATCCCCTTCCTCAGACCCCGAAGGGACGCGAGAATGTCCGGATTGGGAACCAGGCCCAGCGTGAGCCCGGCCTGTCCGCTCGCGATCTTGTCCGGCACGGGATCCGCCGCGCGGTAGTCGGCGATGGCGGCGGCCATGACCAGGATCTCCCGCGTGGAGTGGAGACGCAGCACCTCCCGCGACATCTCCTCCGCCGTGCGGACCCGGACCACCTGCACTCCTCCGGGAGGATCCTCCGCGGTGAGGCCGGCGATCAGGGTGACGGAATAGCCGAGGTCGCGGGCCGCCTCGGCCACGGCAAAACCCATCCGCCCGCTCGACCGGTTGGACAGGAACCGCACCGGATCGATGGGCTCTTCGGTGCGGCCGGCGGTGACGAGGACCTGACGCCGGCTCGTTCCCGCCGCGAGCAGGTGGAAGATCTCGCCGGCGATCTCGCGCGGCTCCGCCATCCGGCCGGTCCCGACCTCGCCGCACGCCAGCTCGCCCGATCCCGGCTGGACGAAGTGATAGCCGCGCTCCAGCAGAAGCTGCACGTTGGCCCGGACGGCCGGGCTCTCCCACATGCGCGTGTTCATGGCCGGCGCGAAGAGCACCGGTGCGGAGGACGCCATGATCGCGGTCGACAGCGGGTCGTCGGCGATCCCGGCCGCGACCTTGCCCAGGATGTTGCCCGAAGCCGGCGCGACGACGATGAGCCCGGATTCGCGGCTGACCTGGATGTGGCGGATGCCGGGCTCGGGAAGCGCCGCCGGGCCGCCTCCGGACGGCGCCGGATCGAAGACCGAGCTGTCCTCGGTCTGGCCCCAGCGCAGGTAGGGTCCGCCCGAGGAATCGGCGAACATGTCAGTCGTGACCGGATTCCCGGAGAGCGTGCCGAAGGTGAGCGGGGTGACGAACTCGGCGCCGACCCGGGTCAGGATCACGTGCACCTCGATCCCCCCCTTGCGCAGAAGCCGGATCAGCTCGGCCGCCTTGTAGGCCGCGATCGAGCCGGTCACACCGAGCACGACCCGTCTCGGAACGTTCATCGCCTCATCCTTCCCGCGGCGGCGCGCCGCTCGAAGGGCCCTGGGGGATCGCCCCGGCCGATCCCGGCGCGGGCAGCCGCCGAGACACCCGCGTGCGTTCCGCCCGCACCACGGAGATCAGCTCCGAGGCCGCGTCCTCCAGAACCTCGTTCACGATCACGCTGTCGTACTGCGGGAGCATTTCGATCTCCTCGGCGGCCCTCCGGAGGCGGCGTTCGATCTCTTCCCGCGAATCGGCCCCGCGGCGGATCAACCGCTGCTCCAGCACCGCGAGGGACGGCGGCAGCACAAACACCAGGAGGCTCTCCGGATACGCCTTCCGGAGGTGCAGCCCTCCCTGCACGTCGATGTTGAGGACCACCGAGAATCCTTCCCGCAACTTCTGATCCAGACGGGCCCGGGGAGTCCCATAGAAGTGCCCGTGGACCTCGGCCCACTCGACCAGGCGGCCGGCGCGCCTTTCCGCCTCGAACGTCTCCGCGCTGTGGAAGCAGTAGCTTTCGCCGTCCCGTTCCCCGTCCCGCGGCGGGCGGGTCGTGGCCGAGACGGAGAGCGCCGTCCAGGGGAGAGCAGTCGAGACCTTCGCGCACAACACCGTCTTGCCGGCGCCCGAGGGTCCCGACACCACGATAGGAAAAGCCGGAGTTCGGAGCTGAGGCGTCCATTCCATCGGTCGAGCTCTCTGCCGCCGGAGGCGGCGGCTGGCGGCCCCGGTCGGCTACTCGAAGTTCTGCACCTGTTCGCGGATCTTCTCGATCTCTTCCTTGAGGCTGATCACCTCGCGGGCGATGCCCACGTCCTGGGCCTTCGACCCGATCGTGTTGGCCTCCCGGTTCATTTCCTGAAGCAGGAAGTTCAGCTTGCGGCCGGCAGCCTCAGGCGCGGCGATCAGCTCCCGGAACATCTGGAGATGGGAGCGGAGGCGGACGCATTCCTCGGTGCAATCGGTCCGGTCCGCGAAGAGAACGATCTCGGTCTCGAGCCGGTTGCGATTGTACTCGAGGTCCTGGCCCGCCTCGAGCAGCCGGTCGTGGAGGCGCCCGCGCAGGCCCGCGATCATGTCAGGCACCCGCTGCTCGACCCGGTCGATCGCCTCGGACATCCCCCGCAGGCGCTCGAGGAGATCCTTCGACAGAGTCTCCCCCTCGCCCCGTTTCATGGTGA
Organism: Candidatus Eiseniibacteriota bacterium; assembly: GCA_963833505.1. Classification (GTDB taxonomy): domain Bacteria; phylum Eisenbacteria; class RBG-16-71-46; order CAIMUX01; family CAIMUX01; genus CAWHYG01. Next base: position 1,792,491 of record CAWHYG010000007.1, read on the forward strand.
GAATGTCCGCGATGGCCTGAGCGAGGACCGGCTCCAGCAGACGCCAGCCCTCATCCTCGTCCTGGTCCTCGTGCTCCCAGGTCAGGACATCGGGCAGGGCGAGAAAGGCGGCGAGGTCGATGTCCCCGCTCAACCCGTAGGCGGACTTCAACTCCATCAGGACGGCGTGGTAGCGCGCGGCCGCTTCGCGATTCAGGCCGAGGCGCCCCGCCTGCAGATCTTCTCCGTCGAGCGAGACCGTCACGTAGACCTTGCCCCGGGCCAGGCGTTCCTGGACCTTCTCCCGGACCCGGCCCTCCAGGGCGGAAAGCCCTTTGGGAAGCCGCACGGAGATCTCGCTGAATCGATGGTTGACGGATCGGATCTCGACCTTGAGGGTACCCTCGGCCGTCCGCCCGATCCCTTGACCGTAGCCTGTCATGCTGAGCAGCATCGTTCCCCTCCAAGGGACGTCACCGTACAACGAGGGCCGGGAGCCGGTCAATCGCCCTCGGACGGTTCCGCGCGGAACCCTGCAAACGCCGGGTCTCGCCCTGCTCCGGCGCCGCCGGCCCGAGCGCCGGGAGTCGACGGCGCGTCACGACTTCCATGGGTGGGGGAACCTGCCCCATGATCTCCGGCCGCCCGGGAACCTGCCGGTAGGATCCGGGGTTTGTCGCGCCGTGCGCCCCGATCTGCCCCCAACCGCACAGGGGCGTGCGGGTGACAACCGGACCCGAGAGGTTGACGCATCCCGCGGCCGTTCCTAGACTCTGGAACCGCCGACGGCAAGATTGCGCCGGCGTCTCCGGTCTGGCTTTTTGTGACACCGGAACGGTCCATCCGGAGTTCTGCGAGCCGGCCGCCCAGGCCGTCCAGCACAAAGAGAGGCAAAATGATCGAGGTACGGAATCTGACCAGGCGTTTTGGTCCGACCGTCGCCGTGGACGACGTCTCCTTCGACGTCCCCCAAGGGGAGGTCGTGGGCTTTCTCGGCCCGAACGGCGCGGGAAAGACGACCACGATGCGGATCCTGACCTGCTACCTGCCGGCGGACGTCGGGACCGTCAACGTGGCGGGATTCGACACCTTCGAGAATCCCGTGGAGGTCCGGCGCCGCATCGGCTATCTGCCGGAAAGCGCGCCCCTCTACCTGGACATGGGGGTCATCGAGTATCTCCAGTTCGTGGCCGGCATGCGGGGAATCCCGCCCGTCGACCAGAGCCGGAAGATCCGCGACATGGTGGAGATCTGCGGACTCGGTCCGATGTTGCACAAGGACGCGGGCCAGCTCTCCAAGGGCTACCGCCAGCGCCTCGGGCTGGCCGCCACTCTGATCCACGATCCCGAGGTCCTGGTGCTGGATGAGCCGACCTCCGGGCTCGACCCCAGCCAGATCATCGAGATCCGCGAGCTGATCAAAGAGATCGGCCATCAGAAGACGGTCATCCTGTCCACCCACATCCTTCCGGAGGTCGAGGCCACCTGCAGCCGGGTCCTCATCATCAGCAACGGCAAGATCGTGGCCAGCGGCACGACCGAAGACCTGACCCGGATCGCGGCCGGGCGCTCGACCACGCAGATCACGGTCAAGGCTCCGCCCGAGAAGGTCGAGCCGGGGCTCCGGTCCCTCGAAACGGTCGAGACGGTTCGCCTGCTCGACGCCCCCAAGCCCGGGACGAGCCGGTTCGAGGTCGTCAGCCGGAGCGACGGGGAGATCGAGGAGGCGCTTTTCGGACTGGCGGTGCGAAGCGGTTGGGTGTTGACCGAGCTGCGGTCGAGCAGCCTGAGCCTCGAACAGGTGTTTCTGCAGCTCACCACGGGGGAGAAGCACGCATGACATCCGTCTGGACCATCGGCAAGAAGGAATTCCGGAGCTACTTCCAGTCGCCCATCGCCTACATCTTCATCACCGTCTTCCTCGTCCTGACCCAGTGGATCTTCTTCCGCGGCTTCTTCCTCATCGGACAGGCGACCATGCGCGACTACTTCACGCTCGTCCCGCTCGTCTTTCTGCTCTTCGTGCCCGCCGCCAGCATGCGGCTGTGGGCGGAGGAACGGAAGCTCGGCACCCTGGAGCTGCTCCTCACCTTTCCGGTCAAGGACTGGGAGGCGGTCGTCGGGAAATACATCGCCTCCTTCGCCTTCCTGGCCGTCGTCCTGCTTTTGACCCTCCCTTTGACCATCACCGTGGCCGCCCTGGGCCATCCGGACGGAGGCGCCGTGTTCGGGGGCTACGTTGGTGCGCTGCTTCTGGGCGGCGCCTACCTGGCCATCGGGATCTGGACCTCCGGGCTGACCCAGAACCAGATCGTCGCCTTCATCATCGCCCTGGCGCTCTGCTTCATCTTCTACATCATCGGCGATCCCATCGTCCTCTCCTCGGTCCCGCATTTCCTCGTCCCCTTCTTCGCCAATCTGAGCATGGGCTACCACTTCGACTCGATCGGCCGGGGGGTGCTGGATTCGCGCGACATCATCTACTACCTGTCGGTGATCGTCTTCTTCCTTTTCCTCAACGTCCGGTCGGTGGAAAGCCGGAAGTGGAGTTGATGCCATGAGTGACGCCACGCGCAAAGAGCGAAGGCTGAAGTACGGAGTGAGCTCGGCGGCCGCCGCGGTCATCCTGGCGGGGATCCTGATCGCGATCAACATCATCGGGTTGCGGTTCTTCCTTCGCGCCGACCTGACCCAGGGCAAGGAATTCACGATCTCCCCGTCGACCAAGCAGATCCTTCATCGGCTCGACGACCTGGTGACGGTCAAGGTGTATTTCTCGAAGAAGCTGCCTCCGCAGATGGCGACGCTGCGGACCGAGATCGAGGACATCCTCAAGGAGTACGAGGTCTACTCCAAGGGGAAGTTGCAGGTGCGCTTCCTCGATCCCAGTTCCAAGCCTGAGATCGCGCAGGAGGCCCAGGCGCTGGGAATCCCGGAGCTGCAGATGAACGTCATGGAGAAGGACCAGTACCAGGTCTCGAACGTCTTCATGGGCATCGGCGTGCTGTACGGGGACAAGAACCAGGCCATCCCGGTGGTGCAGGACGTGTCCACCTTGGAATACGATCTGACCTCCGCGATCGTCAAGCTCACCCGGAAGGACGAGAAGACGATCGGCTTCCTGACCGGCCACGACGAGAAGGACCTGTCGAAGGACTTCCAGTCCGTCCAGCAGGCGCTCTCGACCGAGTTCCGGGTGCGCCCGGTCAGCCTGAACGGCGGTCGCACCCCCGTGCCCGACGACATCAACTGTCTGGTGGTGGCCGGACCGAAGAACATCGGCGACCGCGAAAAGTACGAGATCGATCAGTTCATCATGAAGGGGGGCCGCGCCGTCTTCATGGTCGATCCGATCTCGCTGAACACGCAGGCCGGGCTCGAAGCCATGCCGGAGACCTCGGGGCTGGAGGACCTGCTTTCGAGCTACGGCGTGGGCATCCGCTCCGCCGTGGTCTGCGATCCGCGGAACTCCATGGCCTCGTTCCAGGCGGGCTACATCGCCTACACCACGCCCTATCCGCTCTGGCCCAAAGTCGTGGGCAAGGACCTGGATTCCAGGAATCCGATCACCTCCAGGCTCGAATCGATCACCTTCCCGTGGACGGCGCCGCTCGAGGTGAAGGTGGCCGCCGCGCCCGGCAGCGGCTCGACGCCCACGGCCCCGGCGGATTCGCCCCAGCCCAAGGTGCAGGCGACGGTGCTGGCCCGCAGCACGAACAAGGCCTGGCTCCAGTCCCGGCAGTACGACCTGAATCCGCAGTCCGCCCAGCTTCAGATGGGCCGGCCGGCGGGCGAGATGTTTCCATTGGCCGTCGCCTTGAGCGGCGAGTTCCAGAGCTATTACGCGGGCAAGCCGGTGCCCGCCGCGGGCCCCGCCGCGGCCGAGCCCGGCCAAGCCGCCCCCCCGGCGCCGGCGGACGCCCCCACGGTGACGAGCAGCCCGCTCACCCAGATCGTGGTGGTCGGAAACTCGAACTTCTCCGACAACACCTTCCTGCGGATGTTTCCGGAGAACCTGCTTTTCCTGCAGAACGCGCTCGACTGGATGAACCTGGGCAATGACCTGATCGCGATCCGCTCGCGGGGAGCGACGGAACGTCCGATCAAGGAGCTTTCCGCCGGGGCCAGGACCGCGATCAAGATCCTGCTCACCTTCGGCGTCCCCGCGCTCGTCGTCCTGTTCGGGCTGCTGCGAGGGGTCGTGCGCCGGAAGTCCCGCGAACAGTCCATCCAGGCCTATCGGCCGGCTCACTGATTGAAGGAGACGCCATGAAACCCAAGACCACCCTGATCCTGGCGGCGGCTCTGGTTGTCCTGGCCGGCATCGCCTACCTGTCCCAGTGGGCCCGGACCCACGCCGAAACGACGGCCGGAAAGCCGATCTTCCCGGCCCTGGCCTCGGCCAAGCCCGACGCGATCGACATCACGACGCGCAGCCGGACCATCGAGCTCCGGCGGCGCGGAGACGCCTGGGTCGTGGCCAGCGAAGGGAATCATCAGGCCGAGCCCAAGAAGGTCGACGACATCCTGGGAGGGCTGGACAAGTTCACCACGTCCACCCTGATCTCGAACTCCAAGGATCGGGAAGCCTCCTTCGGCGTCGATACCAGCGGCATCGCCGTCCGGATCTCCCAGGGCGGCAGGTCGCTCGCCTCCTTCCTCGTGGGCAAGGCGGGGATGGACTACATGAGCAGCTACATCCGGCCGACCGATCAGCACCGGGTCTACCAGGTTCCGGTCACGCTGCGGTACACGCTGGAGGGCGCCGACTCGTGGCGGAAGACGACCGTGCTCGAGGTGACGCCGGACAAGATCGCCAGCATGGCCCTGCACTGCACCAAGGGGGACTACACGCTCGAGAAGGACAACTCCGGCATCTGGAAGCTCACCAAACCGGTCCAGGCGGCGACCAGGCCGGACGCGGTGCAGATGATGATCAACATGGTGGCGAACGTCCGGTCAACCGGCTTTGCCGACTCCACTTTGGACTCGGCCTCCACGGGGCTCGCGGCCGATTCGGCCCGCGTGACCGTGGGGACCTCCGATGGTTCCAACTACACGATCACGGTGGGCAAGACGAACGCGCAGGGCCAGAGCTTCACCAGGCGCTCCGACGATCCGGTGGTGTATCTAGTGCCGCGCGGGCGGTGGAACACGATCTTCCGGTCGCAGGATGCGGTGCAGGCCGGGGCGGCGCCGACTGCGCCCAAGGCACAGGGAGGGGCGCTGCCGCCAACGGCCGCCAAGAAGCCCTGATCCCTGGCGCGGGGCGCCCGCGCAATCTCGTCAGGCGATATTCGGGCTGGTGCCGGAGAGCGGGGATCTCGATCTGCATCGAGAGTCTGAGTTTTTGCGCTGAGAGAATCGCCCGCTGGCCCCACCGTGCCTCCCCTTCCTCACCGGACTACTGCGGCGCGACCGTTCACCGGATCACCATGGCCCGACCGTTCGCCCGGTAGCTCCCCGCGGTTAACCGGTAGCAGTAGCTTCCGGCTGGGACGAGCCGCCCCAGCAGGTCCACGCCATCCCAGTGAATCTCTGAGGCGCCCACCGGAGGATGAGGGACCGAGGTCCTCCACACCAGCCGTCCGCCCGCGTCGTAGATCGCGAGATCGGCCGGCGCGGGTGTTGGCTCCGTCAGCACCCAAGCGGTCTCGGCGCCGAACGGATTGGGCTGATTCGGCTCGAGGTGGAAGGCCGTAGGTTGACCCGGCAACTTTCGCAGGTAGTCGAGAACCACATTCCGGATGGCGCTCGTGCTGCCGGCACTCGGCATTTGATCCAGCTCCGCCAGAAGCTCCTCGCAAACCGCTCTCCGGTCGGTCTCGGGCGGTGGCTGGCCGACCCGCGCTCCCCAATTCTGGATCACCGCCAGGACGTCGCCCGCGCCGACCGTTCCGTCCCCATCACAGTCGGCATACTCCGCCCACTCATCGGGCGCGGGCCACCGGGTCGACAGGACCTGGGGTCCCCAATGGATCGACGCGTCCTGCCGTGCGGGGCCGCTCAGCCCGAAGTATTGGCCGATCGGGAGAATGTCCCGTGCGTCCACCACGCCGTCGTCGTTGGCGTCTCCCGGGAAGACGGTGTCGGCCACCGAGGGGTCGCACTGGGTCGCGAGGACGTGAAGGCCGGAGTCGTCCACGTCAAGAAGACAGTCGCGATAAAGCGCCAGGCCGCTGGCGGTGACCAGCGCGCCCCCCACCGTCCTCGGCTCAGAGGGATGGCGAACATCGAGCACCTGCATCCCGCCGATGTAATCGGCCACGTAGGCGTAATTCCCTGCTGGGACGACCGCACCTCCGTACCCCGGCGACCAGGTCGTCCCGATGAGCTGCGGCGCCGCGGGATTGGAGACGTCGACCACGTCGAACCCGCCGGCGTAGGCCAGGTAGACCGTCGTGCCTTCAATCGCGATCCCGGCGGCTCCGTCGGGCGTGTCCAGGGTTCCGATGACCCGCGGTGCACTCGGCTTTAAGCAGTCAACGACCTGGAGACCTGCGTACTGGGCGGCTACATAGGCCGTCGTTCCGGACACAGCAACCCCGAGAGCGTAGTCCGGCAGCCATACCCTCCCAAGAAACGCCGGGGCCAGCGGGTTCGAGATGTCCACGACGTCCAGACCGGCATCCAGTCCCGCCACGTAAGCCCGGTTCCCGGAGACCTCCACGTCATAGGCGTGGCCGGGGAGGGACACGCTCCCGACGATGTGCGCCCCCGTCGGCTTGGAGATATCGATGACCTGGAGACCGGCGTTGTAGTCGGCCGCGTAGAGGTGTTTGCCGGCCGCCGCCACGGCGTAGGCCGAGTCCGGCGTCGCCACTCTCCCGATGTAGCGCGGTGACTCCGGCATGGAGACGTCGACCATCCGGACCCCCGCGCCCCAGTCCGCGATGTAGGCGGTCGAGCCGGAGACGACGACGTCCGTCGCAAAGCCGGACAAGGCCAGGTTAGCGCGGATCGGCGGGGTATAGGGACTGCTGAAGTCGAAGACGTCGAGCCCCCTGAGCGCGGGGACGTAGACCTTGCGGCCCGAAACCGCGAAGCGGCCGGACTCGCCGGCGTATCCCATGACCCATGGTCTCCTCCGGTTCGCGACGTCCACAAAGGCCATGGGCGCACCGTCTGTCGTGCTCACGCACGCGATGGTATCGGAGACCGCCAACCATTCCGCGTTTTCCACGGCCTGGCTCCCGACGATCTGCGGAGACGACGGGTTGGAAACGTCGAGGATCTCCAGTCCGGCTACGCTGTCCGTAACGTACAGGTAGTTGTCGTAGGCGGTGATGAATTCGGGCTCCATGGCCATCTTACCGATGACCCGCGGAGATCGAGGGTTGGAAACGTCAATCGAGTAGAGGTCGTACGAAGAAATCACGTACGCCGTCAGGCCCAGAACCGAGACGCCGTACGCCGCTCCGGGCAGGTTGATACTCCCGGCAACCTGGGGATGCGTGGGGTCCGACACGTCAACGACGCCAAAGCCCTCCTCTTCCGCAACGTACAGGAGCGTGTCTCGAACAGCTATGCCATAGGCCTCCCCCCACGGCCCCGTCGCACCGACGCCCCTAGGGTGCTGCGGGTCGGAAACATCGGCCACAGCCACACCATCGGACCCCCCGATGTATGCGTACCCTCCTGCAACGACGACTTCATCCGCCGGGAAATACCCCGGCATCGATCCCGCGATCGCGGGCTCACCGGGATTCGACACATCCACGACGGTCAGTTCCGAATCCGCCACAACATAGACGTACTCCCCCGAGACGGCCGCGACCAAGGGACCGAATTCGTCCGTGTCAACGTGCCCAACCTGGTGTACGTAGGCACCGTAGTCCAAGCACTCGGCACGTACGCCGGATGTGACTACGAGCACCAAGACGATGCTGAACGCCGAAGCGACGAAATCCAGCAGTTCGTTGACCTTTGCCATCAGTTCCGCTCCCCAGTGTCCCTGCCTCGAGTCTAGGCGCTCCCAGTTCGCAGGTCACGTAACGGGTCCCGCCGTCCGGGCCATGCGAGACATCTCTGCGTCGCGCCCGAGGCCGCCCACTCGTCGTGCCGCCGGACGACCGGCCCGACACCTGCCGAGCCGGCCACCCGGCGTTGCATCCCATCGCGGCCTACCTACACACAACCACGCGTTTGCGTGTCATACCACCCTGCCGGCCTCGAATCTGCAGGAAGTAGACTCCCGCCGCCGCGCGGCCACGGTCCAGCTCCCCGTTCCAGATCCAATCGTTCCAGCCAGCCATTCCCGATATCTGCTTCCCCAGGACCCTCCGCCCTGCGACGTCCGTCAGCATGAGCTCGCACGGCTCGTCTGAGCGTGATCACGATAGTTGAGGGTGCGTCAGTCACGGTATTTGAGGGTCCGGTTCACCGGCGCGCCGTCAGAGGCTTGGTCCGCGGCCGTTCGGGCGCATCGGGAACTGCGTAGACCTCGAGGTAGAGCTTCTCGTCGAGTTGCGGCAGCTCTCTTTGCGTGGCGGTGTCGAGGAGTTCACCAGCCATGGTCATGAGGATGCGGTAGTTCCCGGCGGCGTGTTCGCAGAGGGTGGTCATCAGCTCCTTGGTCATCAATCTTGGATTCCCCGCCTGATTCAAGGCGTGACGCAGACATTCCAGCAGTTCCTGTGGGGACGCGGGTGGGAGCAGAAGCCGGACCCGGATGCGGCTGCCGAGAGGCATCAACTCCTCGGCGCGGAACTTTTCGGGCAAACGGCCGTCTCCGGCCAGGACGACGGTGAGGAAGGAACGCGTGTCGAGTTCGGCCGCGCAGAGGAGGCGGAGTTCGTTGAGGACGGCGGGCCTCATCTCCTGGGCTTCGTCGATCAAGAGGACGGGGCGCAGGAGAGAGGCTTCGATGTGAGCCTGCCAGCGCTCGCGGAGCACGCGCGAACCGGCCCAACGGTTGTGGGGCGAGAGTGCGACCCCGAAGAGATCGCCGAGTTCGCGGTAGAAGTCGGGCACGCCGGTCTGAGGACGGGTGAGGATGCCGACGGCGAGGTCGTGTTGGGAAGCGAGCTTCTGCACGAGTAGTCGGAGGGTGACCGACTTCCCGAGGCCGGGATCTCCGGTGACGAGAACGAAGCCGCCTTCGCGGGTGAGGTTTTCGACCCGCCAGAGGAAGTGCTCGACCTTGGCGGAGAGCAGGAAGGCCTCGGTCGGAACCTCGGGCGAGAAGGGGTTCCACTTGAGTCCGTAGAGGGCGAGCAACTTCGGCTTCATGGAGTCTCCTCCTGACGGATGGTGGTGTTGGGACGCGGGGCCTCGGGCGGTTCCGGTGGTTCCTTGGGCAGGTAGGCCGGAGGCAAGCCGGTGGCGGCGTAGTCGGCCATGAGCCGGCGCAGGAGCGGGGCCATGGCCGGCACCGTGGGCGGCGGCGCCTCCAGCCCCGGGCGCATCCCGCCGGTGAGCCTCCGCCGCCGCCCGTCGGCATGGCCGATCTTGTCGAGGGGGTAGAGGCGGGTGAGCATGGTTCCGGTGTGTTCATCGACAAGGTGCACATAGGTCAGGTCCCAGGTGGCATAGCGGACCACGGGTCGGGTCAGCGTGCGGTACCTGGCCGGGATCTCGAACCTCTGGCCGAGGAGGGAGAGGGTGCCGTCGCTGCGGCGTTGGGTGCGGCGCTCTTCCGTGGTGAAGGCCAGACGCAAGGCGTCACTGTCCGGGCTGGGTCGTCCGACCTCAGGTCCGGCCAGGTAGCGTTCCAGGGGCGTTTGACCGATCTCGGAGTGCACGCGCCGGTGGTACTCCATCTCGACCCAGGCCTGGGTCGCTTCATTCAGGACCGGGAGAGTGAGGTCCGGGACTCCTTCGAGCATGGCCATGAGACGTCCTTCGAGTTGGGCCCAGAAGTTCTCTTGCTTGCCGTTCTGGTACGGGGAGTACGGCAGGGTCGTCCGGTGGAGGACGCCGAGACGGGCCAGACCCTGCGTGGTCTCGGAGGCGATCATGGCTGCGCCGTTGTCACTCAGAAGCGCCCGCGGCAGCGCTCGCTTCTGGAAGGCTTGGGAGAGGGCGTGGATCAGGTCCTCGGCCGTCTCCGAGAGGTACCACTGCACATGGCAGGCGAGACGGGAGCGATCGTCGAGGACGCCGAGCACCTGCGGGGTGACCCACTCCCCGGCGGGGGTGAGCACCCTGCGGGATCCGTGATGGAAGTCGAGATGCCAGAGTCCGTGGACGTACTCGGCCTCGTAGCTGCGCACCTCGCGCTCCTCAAGCCGATCCTGGGCACGATGCTTCGAGACCGGATCGTCCGCGGTGATCCGACGGCGACGCAGGAGCCCATTGGCCTTCAAGTATCGGCGAACCGTGGAGTAGGAAGGCAACGGGCCGACCTCCGGATCCGCCGCCACCTGGGCCGAAAGGTTGTCGTAGTGCAGGCGGAAGCTCCAGCTTCGGTGAGCGTCGTACTGCGCGAGGAGAGCGGCCCGGAGCTTCTCCCCCAGAGTGGGTTGCCGGCCGGCGTCGGACCGAAGCCGGCGGCGCAGGACGCCGACCGGATCGGTCTTGGCCCCGCGCGCCTTGTGGTACCAGCGTTCCATGGTGGAGAAGCCGAAGCGGGTGGGCTCTCCGGTCACCGGATGAAGCCAGGTCTTCCCGGCCAGCTCCTGGATCCGCGCACGCAACTCGCCGGGAGCCGGCGGCGCGGCCAGCAACGGACCGACCACCGAGAAGCGCAGGTGGGACCAGCGTTCGTGCGTACCAAGCTCCTGTCGTTCCGTCATCGTGTTCGCTCCCTTCCGGCGGCCGCCAGCGGTCGCCCTCGCCATGGAGCGAACCCTATCCGCCTCCTTCCCGGCGAACAGCGCGCATCCTCTGCGGGCCGGAAGCAACCATCAGAAAGCCGGGCTCTCCGGAAGCGAACTCGTGCTCAACGGCGAGAGGAGCCGAAGCAGTGCGACCACGCGGTCACGAGCCTTGCCGGGGAAGCGATCCAACAGCTCTCGCGGCAGATCGGCGGCCGAGATCGGAGCCTGGAACCGGCCCCGGGCTCCCTGCCAGAACCGGCTCTCCAACAAGATCGTTCCCCACCAGCGGCGCCACCGCCCCAGCGTCCGCCGACTCACACCGAGCAACTTCTGCAACGCGCCGGTCCCGAGTCTGGAGGCCCCCTGACCCAGAACCCCGGCGATCACGACCGCCAGACCCAGGTACACTTTCCGACCCAGGAATCGGAGGGAGCGCGGAGTCGCTCGCTTCCGGCAGCCCTCGACCCCACAGCAAAAACTCAGCCGGACCACCGGGCCCAAACCGAGCTCTTCCCCCCGCGGCTTGCGGGGATAGTTCGCTTGATGGAGACGACCGGAACAGCGCGGACACCCGCCCTTCCGGACCTCCTCGGCCAGTTCGCGATCACAACGGAGCAAGAACGCTCGGATCCTCTCGTTCCCCAGAAGTCTCTGATACACTGAAGTTCTCCTTCCTCGATGCGTGAAGAAGGAGAACACCCCCTCCGGACGCTTAGATCAAGCTCCGCGAGGGGGTCTTTTCCATGATTCCTGAGGGGAACAGACCCCGAACCCTCAGCTTCCTCGATCCAAAACCCGGGATCGAACCCTCAATCTCTGTGATCACGCTCACGTCCACCGGCAGGTAGAAATGGGCCCTGGCTGTGCCCGTAACGGGCACCGGCATCACGGTGAGGTGCCACAGATCGCTCGTTCCGTCCCCCCTTACCGACGCAGGGTTAGTGTACGGCACGAACGCAACGGCCCAAGTGGCACCATACAGATTCCACGTCAAACCATCGCCCGATACCTTCCATGTTGGCGGAACCACCACATTGCTCTTCCTGACCATTGTAAAGGCGTCCTTGAAGGCACTGGAGTCCCCCGCTTCCCAGCCATGCAGATCCGACCAGGGCAGCACGACCTCGTCGGGGGCCGGGGTTTGTTCGGCCTCAAGATTGCACACAACTATCCATGCCCCGTACTGCTGGTTATACCATCCCTGCCCAGTTCCGTAAACAATCGATCCTGACGGACATTGCGCTGTCGCCACCCCGGCCCGCCCGAAGTTCCCCGTGCCTGGATACATTCCGTCCAACCATGCCACGACTGGTGTCAGTACCGACTTTACTATCCACCCTCGGTCTTGCCCGTTGCCGTGAAGATTCATAGCGTCCCACAGCCCTGGACGGTGTCGCCAGATCTGATCTTCATTCGGGTCCCAGTCGTTTCCGGCGAAGCGGCTCATGACGCGCACCGCGTTGGCGCCCAGCATCAACGACGCCAACGCCTCCTCCGCGAGCGTGTCCGGATTGACGTAGATGTAGCCGTTAACCCCGTAAAAGCCGGCCTCAACGTACAGAGACAGGCCCTGACCTGGCTGGCGGGCGGATTCAAGATCGTCCCATCTTGCCACCACGTCACACAGAGGCGTACATGTGGTGTCAGCCCTGCAATTGACCTGCCACAGGCCTGTTGCGTAGAGCCAGCTGGCTCTCACGTCGGCGATATCCTCCAGCGCCCGATTCGTCTTCAGATCCGTCGGGCCCTCCCCGAGGTCGAGCGGATGTTTGGTGTCTCCGTTCGGCCCCTGGCGCATGTGGAATGCCGCCTCCGCCATGGACTCGTGGTCGAAACCCCCTTCACTGCGGCCGCCGCCGCTGGCATTCAGGATCCAATCGCTGCCTTCGAGGCTCCAGAGATCTCCCGGGTCGTTCGTCGTAAGCGAATCCATGTCCAGGTCGATGAGGGAGTACTCGGGGACGTTACCCACCGTATCGTCGGGAGCGTCCAGCCGCGCGCTCACGAGGATTCCATCGGTCTTCGCCCGGGACATCACATGCGTCGCGGTATGACTCAGATGCGGAGAATGCCTGGTGTGCTGCTGGGCGTAGGTGACAGGCCAGCCGGCTATCGCGGACGAATCGAGGGTCGTCTTGCACGTATTCCAGTCGTACCACCAACCGCCGCCGCAGTGGGAGCTGCCCGTCGTAAGCTCCAGGAGGTGTCGGGGTTGTGACGTCCCGGGATCGAGATACTGACCGTTGGAGTTCAGGTAGGACGGCGTGGCCATCGTGTAGAACGTCGTGGGTTGACCAACGAACGGCCTCCTGGTCCACGTCTGCCCCTGTATGGTGCCCCAGAGTCCCAACGAGTCGGCCCCGACGAACTTCAGCGTCGAGCCACCCCCGTAGTCGGTCTTGCTCTGCTGCGAGCCGGTCGGAGGATTCTCGATGGACTCGTCGCCTCGCAGCTGGGCGGTGCAGACGTAAGGCGCCACCGGAACGCCGATGCCCCAGTGCTCCGTGGCGGCATTCCGTCCCATCCGTTTCCAACCGGGCGCGATCACGGGCGCGAAGAACCTCTCGGGGTCATCAAGCCACGTGGCATAGGGCGCGAGCCCATAACCCAAAACAACCTGCACCTCCGGCGGGTGGTTCGGGTCCAGTTTCTCGGGGGCGCGGACGCGGAAGCTCCAAAGGCCACGTCGGTCGTCGTCCAAGCCGAATCCCCGCGTAATCGGGTTTTCCTGAGGGCTGGTAGCAATTGAATCCATCACACCTGTCGGGCTCTTTACAATCAGCTCGGCCGGCAGGAACTGCCTGTACGAATATACCGAGTCTCGCGCCATGCTCGTGACCTGCAGAGTCATGTCAAACATGCCCACATCGTCGGGAACGTAAAAGTACGACCAGGGGGTGTACCTCGGGCTGTCCTTGTCCTCACCGGCCCAGGAAAACGCTAGAGCCGGGCCGCAGACGGCTCCGGCAGCGTCGGTGGATACTCCGAACCGGGTCTCGCCGTTCGGCACGCGCACGTGGAGGATGTTGGAGCCGAGCCACGGGATGGCGGTCCGTTCCCCGCCCCAAAGTTGCGTCAGAGCGCGCGCCTTCGGATCTGTCGTCCACGATTCAGCCTGAATCGCGTTGCACCGATCGGCGTACCACGTGAGATACACATCAGCCGGGCCTCCGGGCGACCTGTAGAATGTAAATGACTGTGGACCCGTCCAAAGGACCTGGGTCGCGGGCCAGTCCGGCGATTGGCCGTATGGGTAGGGCGAGGTGGACGGGTCCTGCAATCGGGGAAAGTAGTAGGGGATTCCGTCGCTCCCCAGTACCGCCTGTGACTCGTATAGTTCCGCGGGCGGCGTCAACTCCCCGGGAGGCTGTCCGTAGGAGAGGCCGAATCGCGGTGTGAACCAAGCCAGAGACCCTGCGCCGAACTGGAAGCGGAGCTCGAGCCCATGCTGACCACTGACAGTGTCCGGAGTGGTCATCTGCAGCTGCAACGACCAGTATTGTCCGTCGGTCGTTCCAGGCACGATCGTCTCGAGGAGGCTGTCCGCCGTTGTGGGACCCGAGCCTCTTGGGTTCCCATGGCCGTCATACAGCCCGTACGTGCCCCGTCCCGTGGGGAGCTTGAGGCGCATGTATGTGGCTCCCTGTGGGACGTAGAAGCGAAGCACCCCACCGTAACCGGTCATGGCGGCCTCGACGTCGTTGAAGCTTACGACGTCATCATGATCCGGCGCGAGGTAGACTAGGCGGCTTCCGCCTCCGTTCATCCACAGGTCCACCTCCGCGACGCCCAGGAGCCTCGAATAGCGAATCGGCGGAGTTACAGCTACATTCTTCGAGAAATGGAGACCCCCCGACGCTTGGGGAGTCCCAGTACGTTCGTCAGAAACGGCGTATCCGATGTGACAGTCGCAACCTGTATCCGCCACAGCAAGGGTGAAGGTGACCCGGATGGAGTCGTCTGCTCCTGGGTCGACGTAGACGGCCACGGCCAGGTCCTCCGGGACCCAGAATGGCGACCGGTGGCGGAATGTTGTCGTTTCCGCCGTCGTCGTTCGGCCTTACTGGATGCATGTTGTTGGCGTTGCTGCTCCCGCCGCCGCAGCTCGGAACGTACCCGGGCGTTCCAAACCCGAGGCTTCCGTAGTCCGCGATCGGATCCATCTGACCGGGCCGGCTGTCGTCCAAGAAGTATCCGCCCTGCTCGGGGTGCGGGATGAGCGCGAAGGTCGCCGGGTTCCCGTAGTAGTTGTAGCCCGCGATCGCGGTAGGGACGCCGGTTCCCGGCGCCCCCCGCACAGATCCGGACGTGCGCATTTGGCGCATCCGGCTCCTCGAATCACGGATTCGCTGCATGACGGTAGATCGAGTGGACAACAACGACTGGAGGCAAGGGATAGCGCAAAAGCAGCCGGTTGAAGCGGGGCCAGGGCATCGAACGGTATTGTGAGCGACGGTTGAGCCACCTCTGCCAGGAGCGTTTCACAAAGTGAAGAAACGCTCGCATGCGAGGGTAGTTTCCCGTAAGCCCATAGTACCCGTAGTGACCACGCAGCTTCAGGCTCAGTTGAAGATGCTGCCACCGAACCGGTGCATGCCGGTTCCAGCGACACCAGACGTCTACCTGCCGAAGCGCACGGCGTAGACGGTCGGCCGCCGTTTGCTGACGCACCACCCAGTACCCACTCCGGGCTTTCAGCCAGTAGTGGGTGAAGCCGAGGAAATCGAAGCTCTCCGGCCCACCGTCCGCCGGCCGCAGGCGCCTAACAACCGTCCGCGTGGGTCGGGGGAACCTCGCCAGCCGCGTCTTTTCCGGGTGAAGGGTCAGGCCAAACTGCGCAAACCGTTTCGGAAGGACCTCCAAGACCCAACGGGCATCACGCTCCTGGGCGAAGACCAGAACCGCGTCATCCGCATACCGTACAAGAAAAGCCTGACCGTCAAGGCGAGGATTGACATACTCCTTGAACCACCGGTCGAGCACTTCGTGCAGGTACACGTTGGCCAGTAGGGGGGAGATGACGCCTCCCTGGGGTGTCCCGCGTTCCGGTTGTCTTATTGTCCCATCTTCCAGCACTCCTGCCTTGAGCCACTTGTCGATGGCTCGACGCAGAACACCATCGCGCACCCGCCGGTCGAGAAAGTTCCGGAGATGTCTGTGGTCGAGCGTGTCGAAGAACTTCTCGATGTCCAGCTCGATCACCCAGCCCCCATTCATCTCCATCACTCCGTCCCGAAGGCGTCGAAGCGCCTCGTGCGCAGAGCGTCCGGGGCGGAAGCCGTACGAGCAGTTCAGAAAGTCCCGCTCGTAGATGGATTCCAGCGCCATGGCAACTGCACGCTGAAGCACCTTGTCTTCGAAGGTCGGGATTCCGATGGGGCGCGTCTTCGTACCGTCCCCCTTCGGAATGTGGACTCGCCGGACTGGCGGCGCGTGGTAGTTTCCGGACTTGAAGCGGTCCAGCAATCTCCGAAGGTTCCCCTCCAGATCGCTGGCGTATGCTACCGCCGTCTGCCCATCCACTCCCGGGGCACCGTCCTTGCGGGTCAGCCGATACGCTTCCCCGAGCAAATCCAGGTCCACATGGTGATGGATACTCGTGAAGACTTTCTCCGGCGCCTCTCGCGCCAGCTTCGCTATCCGCTGGAGTCCTGTGGAGACGTAGCGGGGACTCAGGGTTCCCATCCGACTTGCCCCCCAGCGGTTCCGTGCTCCGACACCCGCCTTCCCTCCATCGGGTCCCTCGGGATCGGTTCCCCGACTTCCCTGGTACTACGCAGGTGTTCTGACGCCCGACCGCCCATACGGAAGGACTCCGTTTCCTTTGTCCTATCCTGCCTCATGCGGAGGAGACGACCGGGCCTCCCAGGTTCCTGGACGACCCTCGTGCGAGCATGCCCTGGCCTCTGACCCCGGCGAGACCTCCACACCAGGCCATGCGATGTGAAAGTGCTGCCTTCCGCACTGGTTACGGCGTCGGCTCTCGCCACGATTGCTATTACGGGGCTCATTCCCACGGCCTGCTCGCTCCCTGTGTACGCTTCGCGGCCTGCGTTGCCGCAGGTCTCGCGCAACACTCGGTTCCGGCTGCCGGCCAGCTTTGCCGGGTGAGATTTCCACTCACCGGGTCGCATAGAAAGGTTTCAAGCTAGGCTCTCGCTTTCACTATTCCCCTTTCCCAGGCTTCGCCTGGCGCACAACCAGTAGCACTCGGTCATGAGGCCGGTCTGGGCGCTGTTCCACAAGATGGAGGTGCCGGTGCTGTCGCCCGGCCAGCCGTTCATGGCGAGCTGGAAGTCCGCGCATGGGCCGAACGAGCGGATGACGACCCCGGTCGAGTCCCCGTAGGAGTCGTCGTAGTCGACTCCGAACGTCAGCCCCTTGAGGCGCGGACTGGACCCTGGCGGGAAGGCGGCGTAAACCTTCCAGACCTTGAGAGAGTCGGGGCTCGCATTGTCGATCTCCGACACGACCGCGCCGCACGAATCCGGCACGCTCCCTCTGCCGCATTCGTTCATCTGTTCCAACGTCAAGTTGGCGGAGTGCACCAATAGCACACCGCCGACGTTCGGGCCGGCCAAAACGACTGTAGGCAACATAAGAAGAGCCCCAACCAACAATCCCGTGATCTTCATTTGATCTCCTCCCCCCTGGACCGCCGCGAAGCACTCGCAGCTATGGTCCATGGCGACCGGGCCAACCGACGGCTGACGACTTGGTTCTGGCCCCCGAGCAAAGATGTGTTCGGCCAGGCAGGGGGAGCGGTGCGGGATGCCTCGGCGGACCCCGAGAGCAGCCTCGGTCCCGCGTGCGGTGTCGAGCCACCCCGCGCGCCAGCCGGGGAAGCCGCGGTACTTCCGCGAAAGGAGCCTTGAGGGAATCGAAGTGACGACGCCGGGTTGAAAAGTCGGCAAGCGATTCAGACTGCTGGCGACCAAGAACACTCACGGCAACCTCATCACCCCGGGTGAGCACTGATTGCGCCCACGACCGAAGAACCAGGCGAGCCGTTCCGTGGTCCCACCGGAACAGCCGTCTCCTCGTCGGAAAGGAGCATAAAGACGCAGACTTCCAACTTCAAGCGGAATCGTGCGGGCTGAAATGCGACGGGAGTCTGCTACGAGACAGTGAGTTGCTGCCGAAGGGCCGCGTCCGTCAAGCGAACCGCAGACTCTGCCGGCAGCTCCCGCAGAAGCTCGCGCTCTTCAGGTCGACCTCCTCGACCGCGTTCGAGTAGTGCATGACGCACGCGTAGTCGTGGCAATGGATGAGCCCGGCGGTGTGGCCCAGCTCATGCAGCGCTTCCTTCTCCAGCCGCCGGAGCAGCAGCTCGGGATCCTCGGGAAGCCCGTAGAACTCCGCGTGCAACCGGTGCAGAGAGACCAGCGCCACCCTGGCCCCCAGGTGCGCCAGTCCGAAGACGAACGTGAGGATGGGGATGAAGAGATCCACGTCTCCGACCCCGAGGATCCGCCGGGCAGTTCCCAGCTCTGGCGCTGCCGCCAGTTCCGCCAGGATGATGGACGCGTTCCACTGGCGCCGGACCGGCTCGTAGGCGGAGTCGACGGGAAGCGCGCGCGGGTGGATGCGGAACGGGAGGCCGACGGCGTCCGGCAGCGCCAGCGCCAGGAATTCGAGCGGGGACGGATCAATCGATCCGATCGCGACGAGGACGGCGTCGTCCCCTGCCACCGCCGGCTTCACGCGCTCAGCCTCGGCTACGCGCCCGGGCGGCGCAGTCCGAACCTTCGGATCTTGTTGTACAAGGTGACCCGGTCGATGTCGAGAATCCGGGCGGCCTGGCTGATGTTCCACTCCGCCGCGGTCAGGACGGCCTCGATGTGCTGCCGCTCGGCGTCGGCCAGGGTGCGGACCGTGCCGGCCGTCTCCGCTCGCCCGGTCAGGGGCAGATCCTCCGCCTCGATCCGGTCTCCGCGGCTGATCACCACCGCCCGTTCGACCGCGTTCTGCAGCTCGCGGACGTTGCCGGGCCAGTCGTGCTGCGTCAGGGAGCGAAGGGCCGAAGGCGTGAAGCTCCGGGACTTCTTGTTCATGGCCCGGCAGAAGCGCTCGAGAAAGTGCTCGGCCAGCGGAATGATGTCTTCCCGCCGCTCCCTGATCGGCGGGATCGAAATGGTGACGACGTTGAGGCGATAGTACAGGTCCTCGCGGAAGGACCGGTCCGCCACCATCGCCTCCAGATCCCGATTGGTGGCCGCGATCGCGCGGAAGTCGACGTCGATCCTCTGGTTTCCGCCGACCCGGCAGATCACCTTCTCCTCCAGGACCCGCAGCAGATCCATTCTGCGTCTTCGGACTGGCGTCGCCGATCTCGTCCAGAAAAATAGTGCCGCCGTCGGCCAGCTCGAACTTCCCCTTCCGGCGGTACTGGGCCCCGGGGAAAGCGCCCCGCTCATGCCCGAACAGCTCGCTTTCCAGCACGCCCTCCGGAAGCGATCCGCAATTGACGACGACGATCGGCAGGTAGCGCCGCCGGCTGTGGGCGTGGATGTCCCGGGCGACGAGCTCCTTCCCCGTTCCGCTTTCTCCCCGGATGAGAACGGCGGAATCGCCCTCCGCGACCGTCCGCGCCATTTCCTTCACCGCCGAGATCTGCGGAGAGATCCCCTTGATCTCGTCGAAGCCCCACATCTCTTCGATGCTCGACTTCAGGCGTTCGTTCTCATGCTCCAGGTCGCGGCGGGCCAGGCAGCCCCTCACCAGCCGATCGAGCGCCTCGGGATCGAACGGCTTGGTGATGTAGTCCTGCGCCCCTTCCTTCATGGCCCGCACCGCCGTGTCGACGGAGGCGTAGGCGGTCATGATGATGATGACCGCGCGGGGGAAGGCCTCCCGGATCCGGCTTTGCAGCTCGAGACCGTCCATTCCCGGCATCTTGATGTCGAGGAGGAACAGGTCCCAGGGGCGTTCGGTCAGGCGCGCCAGCGCTTCCCGTCCGCTCGCGGCCGACTGGACGTCGTACCCCTCCTCCTGAAACCACGACCGGAGCGACTCTCGGACGACGTCTTCATCGTCGACGATCAGGATGTGCCTGGGTTCGGAGGCCGGTCCGCCGGTAGCGGCGACTCCGGTCTCCGCATCGCTCTGGCTCAAGCTGGGCTCCCTTCCTTGGTTCTTCCGGTGCGATGAAGGGGAAAGGCGAGCGTGAAAAGGCTCCCTCGGCCGGGAGTCGAGTCCGCGGTGACGTTTCCCCCGTGGCTCTGCATGATACTGTAGACGACGGCCAGACCCAGGCCGGTTCCGCCCGTGGCCGAGCCGTCCTTCGTCGTGAAGAAGGGCTCGAACAGGTGTTTCCGCGTCTCCGGGTCCATGCCGACTCCGGTGTCGCGCACCGCGACTTCGACTCCCGCGGGGTCGGAGGCCCCTACCAGCGGCCGCGGGCAACGGCACGCGACCGAGAGAGTGCCTCCCTGCGGCATCGCCTCGCAGGCATTCATGAAGACGGCCAGCAGCGCCTGCTTGATCTGCTGCGGGTCTCCCTCCACGTTGGGGAGATCAGGCGCGGGGCTCCACTCCACATGCACGGAGCCGAGATGGCACTGATGCTGGATCAGGCGCAGGGACTGCCCGACGATCTCATTCAGGTCGACCGGCTCGATCCGCGGCTCGGAATGGCGGGAGAAAGCGAGCAGATTCCGGACGATCTCGCCGCAGCGCGCGGCCTCCGACTCGATGCGAGCCAGCCAGTCGCGGGTCTCGTCCGCGCCCGGATCGCCTCCGGCGCCGTCGCCGGACGGGCGCGCCATGCGCTTCAAGAGCAGCTTGGCGTAGGTGCGAATTCCGGCCAGCGGATTGTTGATCTCGTGCGCCACGATGGCGGCGAGCTTCCCGAGCGACGCCATCTTCTCGACCTGCACCATCTCGTCCTGGGCGCGTCCCAAAGCCGCGCTCTTCTCTTCCACGCGCCGTTCGAGAGTCCGGGCCCAGGTGTCGGCTTCCGACCGGGCCGCCTGCAGGTCGGCGACCATCTGGTTGAAGGAGCGCACGAGATTGCTCAGATCGCTGTCCGCCTGCTCGGGGACCTTCTGGTCGAGCCGCCCGGCCGAAATGGCGCGCGTGGCCAGGATGAGGTGCCGGACCGGGCGGTGGACCGTCCGCCACACCCACACGATCGACAGGAAGGACACGGCCAGAAGGGCCAGGATCGCGGCCAGGACGAACGAGCGGGTGCCGGCGGCGACGATCTCGTCGGCCTGCGCCAGGGACATCTGGACGTCGAGCACGCCGAGGATCGCCTGCGCCGGCGAATGCACGTGACAGTCCGACCCGGCGCAATCCGGGCCGTTCGTCACCGGATAGATCATCCCCATGACGCGGCGACCGCCCGCGCGGTAGATGCGCAGGCGGTCCGGTCGGTCCAGGCGCGTCAGGGGCTTGGCCGAGGCGTGACAACGATCGCAGGCGTCCGCCGTCAGGTCCACGCGGGTTCCGATCTCCCCGGGATCCGAGGAATAGCGGATCGCGCCGGTCTTGTCGTAGATCCGCACGCGTTCCACCTGCGGAAGGCGCCCGAGGTCCAGAAGCTGCGCTTCCAGCTCTTCCCGGTCGTTCCGGAGCATCGCCGCCCGGGTGGCTCCCCGCATCAGGTCGCCGAGCTGGTCTTCTGATTGCAGGAGGAGCTGCTCGTGGCTCCGGCGCTCCTGGCGGATGAAGATGAATCCCAGCAGGGTGAGGAGGACGGTCAGGCTCCCCACCAACGCCAGGGCCAGCTTCACACCGAGGCCGAGCCTCGGAGAGTCCATGCGCTCTCCTCGTCCGCCCGGAGGGCCGGTTTCCTAAGAGGGATCCCCGGGCGCCGGGCCGGAAGTCTGGAGTCTCTCCGTGACTCCACCTGCCCGGATTCGACCCGGCCAGGACCGTTCCGTGCCGATCCAACGGCGGACCAACGTCACGTACCGGGGACCGGCCCATTCGGCCAGCCGGTCCAGATCCAGCTCGCCTCCGTCCGGCAGGACGGGAGCCGGGGAGAACAGCTCGGCCAGCTCAATGGCGCAGTCTTCCCGAAATCGAGCCCACTCCCGCTTCAGACGAAGCCAGGCGGTCCGGCCGAACAGGCAGTCCGCGAGCTGCCGCTCGAGGCGCGGAACGCTCAGGATCATCAGCCACGCCCGGGTGTACGGCCCCGAGGCCATCGATCGGAACCGGTTGGGCCCGAACTTGTGGACGCGCACGACTTCCCCGGCCAGCGGGCTGCCGAACGAAACCGGGCCCGATGCCAGATGGATCTCGGCGATCGGATCGCCCTTCAAGAGCCGCACGCCGGCTCGCGGAAGCTCCACGTCCGCGGCCGTCCGCAGAAGCTGGCAGCCCATCGGATCGATTCCGACCTGCACCTGCCCTTGCGGGAGCACGCGAAGCCAGAGGTGTTGAGGATCGTGGAATCGGTCCCGCACCGCTGCGGAGAGAGGCGCGCGCTCATCAGCGGACCGTTCCGAATGTGACCTGCTGCGCTGGGCTCGGCCGGGGCGGAAGACCCGGTCAACCGGGCAATCGGAGCACTCGTACCCCCGATCGCAAAGCCGGTAGCTCGTCAATCCGGCCCACATCCAAACGCACTTGTCCAAGCGCTGATCCATGTCCAACTCTCCCGGGCGCCCTGGCCTTGCGCGACTGCCTGTCGCGCAACCAATCGATCGTAAGGGTATCAGAAACCCGGCCGTGGTTCAAGGGGGTCCATGGCCTTCCATCTGACCATTTCTCAACGTGTTACCTGACATGACACCCGCAGGTGGTCCGTTGCCGAAGCCGTTTGTCGCGTCCCCTCGTTGCAATTTTCAACTGCCTGGATAGTTCACATTCTCAACGATTCCAGAGTGTCAGCGTCGCCTCTGCACCCAGAAGATCTGCTGTCTCCGGAGAACCCGGAGCGGTTCAGCTCGGAGCGTCGCAATTTTCATCGGAGCAGGGCGTCTCGAATCCAGTCCGGCAGCGTGACGCTTCGGCCCTCGGACCGCTTCACGGGCACATGCACGGTGTCCCCCTCGACCAGAAGCTGCCCATCGCGGTGGATGCGATAGACGAATCGGACGGTCCGAGATCGGACCTCCGCCACCCGAGTCTCGACCGTGACCAGGTCGTCATATCGAGCCGGGCGCCGGACCTTGAAAGTCGCCTCGGTCACCGGCAGGGAGTAGCCGCGCCGTTCGACCTCCGCATAGGTGAGTCCCCGCTCCCGGAGCAGCTCCGTCCGTCCGATCTCAAACCACGTCAGATAGTTGCCGTTGTAGACGACGCCCATCGCGTCGGTGTCGGCGACGTAGACGCGCAGCGTCGTAACTCCCGCAGGTAGAGCGCATTGCCAACTCTGTTCGTCCAATCCCGCCTCCTGTCTTTTGTGAAGGTTATCACAAGCAATTCCTCTCCTTTCTGGAATCGTCCGCTCGAACTCTCCGGCCAAGGACACGTTGCCCGCCGATAGAAAAGGGAGTACACTCAACACAAGGCTAATGGAAGTTTCCCAACTTCGGAGGGTTGGCATCGTGGGCATGCGGAAGCTGCCGGGTCTCGTTGTCGTGGTTTCTCTGGTCGCTCTGGGTCTCTTCGGAGCGTCCAGCTCCCAGGCTGTGCAGATCGGGGATCGGGCCCCAACGTTCAGCCTCCTGGACCTTACCAGTCGGACGGTCAGCCTGTCCTTCTCGTCCGGCGATATCACGCTGCTCTTTTTCATGGGATACAATGCGGACGTCTGCAACGACCCCGCTTCCCAGATCGAGACCCAGATCTACGAGCCGTTCCGGACCGAGGGCGTGCAGGTCTACGGAATCGACTGCTGGGACGGCACCGTCAGCCAGCTCAGCCAGTTCCGCGACCAGAACAGTGTTCAGTTCCCCCTGCTTCTCGCCGGGAGCTCGACGGCTTCCGCCTATGATCTTCCGTATGGGAGCTACGTGGTGATCGACGCGAAGGGCGTCGTGAGGTACGTCAGCGCGGGCCCGTCGGCATCGGCCTTCGATCTCTCCGGGCTTCAATCCATCATCAAGACCTTGTTGGAAGAAGCCAGCGCCACGCGCACCCAGACCTGGGGAACGATCAAGACCCTGTACGGGCAGAAGTCCCTGCCGAACATCCGGTCCGCCGGTTGATCCTCGGCGAGGCTCGTTCCACCTCCCACGGTCAGTTCGGCCTCTCATAGCCGGCTCAACCTCGGCGAATCCGGCCTGGCCCCTCGTCGCCGGCTGAACCTCTTCGCAGCTAGCTCGGCCCCTCGTAGTCGCAGCGGGTCTGGCCTGTCTCCATCACGCTCACGCGGCAGAGACCGGGGATTCCCGCCAGGCGTTTCCAGATCCAGGCGGCCAGATTCTCGGAGGTCGGATTCTCCAGACCTCTCACGGCGTTGAGCAGGTTGTGATCGACAAGGTCGAGCACCGGGCGCACTTGGTCGCGCAGGCTTCCGAAATCCAGCAGCCAACCGGTCACCGGATCGGGCTCGCCCCGAACGGCGACTTCGATCCGATAGCTGTGCCCGTGAAGCCTTCGGCAGGGATGGCCCGGCGGCACGTTGGGAAGGAAATGGGCCGCCTCGAATCGGAACTGCTTGCAGAGCGTGACCGTCATGGCCGCCTCCCCCGAACCACGGGATCCGCGACGCCGGCGTCGGCGAAACCGCGGGCCCGCAACCGGCAGCTTTCGCAGACGCCGCACGGGGCGCCGTCGGGCTCGGGCTGATAGCAGCTCGAGGTCAGCGCGAAATCGACGCCGAGCCGCGCGCCTTCGGCCACGATACGCCCCTTGCTCCATTGGATCAGCGGCGCCTCGATCGCGACCGGCCGTCCTTCGACGCCGCGGCGGGTCGCGAGCGCGGCCAGCCGCCGGAAGGCTTCGAGGTACTCGGGTCGGCAATCCGGATATCCGCTGTAATCGACCGCGTTCACGCCCAGGCAGATCGCGTCCGCCTCCAGGACTTCGGCCCAGGCCAGGGCGAGAGACAGGAAGATCGTGTTCCGGGCCGGAACATAGGTCGAGGGGATCCTCGACTCGACGCCCTTCTCCAAGGGCTCGGGCGAGCCGGCGTCTCCGCCTTCCGGAATCCCTCCGTCGCCGAGCAGCGAGGAACCGCCGAACGCGCGCAGATCGAGGTCGATGATCCGGTGCTCCGCGGCTCCCAAGGTAGCGGCCACGCGGCGGGCGCAGGCGATCTCGTGAACATGGCGCTGCCCGTAGGAGACCGTGAGCGCATGGCAGATCCAGCCTCGAGCGCGCGCCAGCGCGAGCACGACGGAGGAGTCGAGGCCGCCGCTCAGGAGGACGACGGCGCGGGTCCCTGGCGGGAGCGGCCGATCGAGGTCGACCTCGCGGGTTCCAGGGATCTCCGACTCGCCGCCTCTCGCGATCCCGCCCGACGACGACTCGGGGACCCCTGTTTCGCCGCCCCTCGCGATCCCGCCCGACGACGACGAAGCTCGCGTCCCGGAACGGTTCGATCCGGTCATGTCACACACCCCGCGTGTCCGCGCCGAAGAGAGTCTTGTGGAGCTGGATCTGCAGCCGGACCGGTAGGCGATCCTCGAGCAGCCAGGCGGCCAGCGCCGGCGGCGCCAGATCTCCCCAGACCGGCGAAAAGAGCACCGGATGGCGCGTGGCCAGATCCCGGCGCGCGACCACGTCGCGGGCCCACTCGTAGTCTCTTCGCGACGCCAGGACGAACTTGATCTCGTCCTCTGCCTTGAGCTGCGGGAGATTCTCCCATCGATTCCGGGACTTTTCTCCCGAGTCGGGGCACTTGAGATCCATGATGATCCGCACTCGCGGATCCACGTCATCGATCGGGAGGGCGCCGCTCGTCTCGAGCATCACCTCCAACCCGACGTCCGCCAGGCGGCGCAGCAGGCTCAGGGAACCCGGCTGGGCCAACGGCTCTCCGCCCGTGAGCTCCACGAGTCCGCAACGTCGGCTCAGCACGGCTTCGAGAACGGCCTCTTCCGTCATCCGGGTTCCTTCGAAGAAGGCGTATTCGGTGTCGCACCATCGGCACCGGAGGGGGCATCCGGTCAGGCGCACGAAGACGCACGGAAGCCCGGCGCGGGTGGACTCGCCCTGGATGCTGAGGAAGATCTCGTTGACCATCAAGGTTCGGGGTTCCATGGCCCTACAAGGTAGCGCATGGAGCGCCGGCGAACCAGCAGAGCGGAGCGCCGGACTCAGCCTCCGGTTCCGCGGGCGGGAGCCGTTTGTAGCGGGATCCGGCCTCAGGCTCCTGTTCAGCGCCGGAACCGCCCATCGCGGGATCACGCTCCCGTTCATCAGGCGCGGACCGTCGATCGGGCCGCGAACATCGGGCGAACGCCACGCGAATCCGGGATCGGGAAGCCTGTTCCGGTGTATTCGATCCAGCGATCCGGCAGGATCGGGCGCCGATGCAGCGATCCGGCAGGATCGCCAAGGTCCCCGACGAGGCCGCTCCCCCGAGCAGGTTGACGGCTGTGGCCGGGGCGGTTACGTTTTTCCGGATCGGCCGAGCGCGGCGGCATGCGCAGCCGGCCGGGCGGCGGAAGCCGCGGCGTCGACGTCCGCTCGCCGCGCCAACCCGGATATCCAGGAGGTGTCGTTCCAATGGCTACTCACATCACCGAAGAGTGCATCAACTGCGGGGCGTGCGAACCCGAATGTCCCAACCAGGCGATCAGCGAGGGTCCCGAAATCTACATCATCAACCCCGATCTGTGCACCGAATGCGTCGGATTCCACGACGAGGAGCAGTGCAACGCCGTCTGTCCGGTGACCTGCTGCGTGCCTGATCCGAATCGCCCGGAAACCGAGGACGTTCTGATCGTCCGCCTGAAGACGATCCATCCGGACAAGGTCTTCGATCTGAACAACCTGCCTTCCCGCTTCCGGAAGTAGCGGGGCGGGCGGCATTCGACGCGCCGGGCTCCGAGAATGGCCGGCGCGCCGGCGGCGCCTTCCTGGACAATCGCGCCCTCGGGAGACTGTTTCCCGAGGGCGTTCTCGTGCCCGCCTTGGCGCCGATCCTGCGACCGGCGGGCTGCAACAACCGGAATCACGGAAGTCCGACGGGAACATTTGGACCTCTTCAGGGGTTTTGTGGTTTCGACGCCTTGAGAAGAAACTCGAACAGGATGCTCCCCACCAGCTGCGCGCCCGTCGGGCGCGTCATGGAGGCTCACCGATGAAGAAGGGGTTGTACGGGCTCGCGCTGGCCTTCGGCCTGCTCGGAGCCGTCGCGCTGATCGTCCGCCCGTTGGATATTCACGTCAGCCTGGGGCAAGGGTCCCGGGCATCCCATGCCGCGCTTAGCCTGGCCCCCGCGGAAGCCCACGGCCAGTCGGCCGAACAGGGGCTGCAGAATCTGCGCAGCCAGGGCCAGGCGTTCGTCCAGATCTCCAAACAGGTGCTTCCCTCCGTGGTCACGATCGTGAGCGAGCACACCGTCCAGGTCACCGGGATGCCGGGCGGCGGAGGCATGCACCTGTTCGGCGGCGGCGATGACCTGCTCGATCGCTTCTTCGGACAGGCTCCGGAGGGCTCGACGCGCGTTCCGCGATCCGGCACCGGGTCGGGCGTCATCGTGAGCAAGGACGGCTACATCCTCACCAACAATCACGTCGTGGCCGGCGCGGACAAGATCCGCGTCACCCTGGAAGACGGCACCGAATACGACGGCACCCTGGTGGGCCGGGATCCGAAGAGCGACATCGCCGTCGTGCGCATCAAGGCGGACAGTCTGACGCCGGCCAAGCTCGGCGACTCGGACAGGATCCAGGTCGGAGAGTGGGTGCTGGCGGTCGGCAATCCCTTCCAGCTCGCCTCGACCGTCACGGCCGGCATTGTCAGCGCGGTCGGCCGCAGCAACATCGGCCTGGCCGACTATGAGGACTTCATCCAGACCGACGCCGCCATCAATCCGGGCAACTCCGGCGGCGCCCTGGTCGACCTCGACGGCGACGTCGTCGGGATCAACACGGCCATCGCCACCCGCACCGGCGGCTATGAGGGAATCGGCTTCGCCATCCCCTCCAACATGGCGAAGAAGATCATGGACAGCCTCATCTCGAGCGGCAAGGTCGTGCGGGGCTGGCTCGGCGTCAACATCCAGAACCTGAACGACACCACGGCCGAGATCTTCGGGGTGGATCATCCCAAGGGCGCCCTCGTCGGCCAGGTGGTGTCGGGAAGCCCGGCCGATCGCGCGGGGCTCCAGCAGGGCGACCTGATCGTCAGCATCGATGGTAAGGACGTCAAGAACGTCGAGGACCTGCAGGCTCAAGGTCGTGGACCAGCCTCCGGGCACGGCGGTGCAGGTCGGCGTCATCCGGGACAAGAAGCCCATGGATCTCACGGTCAAGCTGGGGGAGTTGCCGGACCAGCCGGCGCAGAGCCCCGCCGGGATGCATGACCAGGAGGAGGCGGATCAATCGTCCAATCTCGGTCTGGGGCTGGAAGAGCTGACTCCCTCCGCGCGTCGCGAGATGGACATCCCGTCCGACGTCCAGGGCCTCGTGGTCACCGAGGTCGATCCGGGCAAACCGGCGGGCCGGGCCGGACTCCAGCAGGGGGACATCATCGTCAAGTTCGGCGATCGGGACGTCTCCGACATCCAGTCCTTCCGGGAGGCTCTGCGATCGGCCCCGAAGGACAAGCCGGTGCTGCTCCTCGTGCGCCGAGGAGACGGCCAGATCTTCCTTGGATTGCGGATCGGATCATAGTAGGGTTGAAGACCGTTCCCGGACCGCCGCAGGGTGGCTGCAGTCGACTGCCAGCCACCCCGGCGGCGAACCGGTTCTTCCCCTCGCCGAGCATGCGCGCGAGACCTGCCCTCAAGCGGAAAGGAATGGACGACTTGAAGACGGAACCCGAGAACCTGGATCCCGAGCCCGCTCCCGAATCGGCCGGCACCACGCGCCCGTTCAAGAGCAAGTACGAGTTCGTCATGGCCGCGGCGAAGGAGGCGGAGAGGCTGAACGATCATCTCCGCAAGACGGGCATCGCCACCCAGGAGAAGGTCACGATCGAAGCCATCCGAAGGATCGGCAAGGCGCTGTCCAAGGTTGTCTACGAAGAGCCGCCCGGCGGATCCGAAGAGCCTCCGAAGGAGAGCACTTACTTCTTCGGCTCCTGAACCTCCGTTCCCCCGATTCCCATGGACCCGATTCCGGGGTGCCCCTAAACTGGGGCAGCCGAGACGGAGCGCCTCGCCCGCCCGGGAACGCCTCGGAACGGGCGCGCGCGGCGGTGCGGAAACAAGCGCGGGGTCCGCTGTCGGTCGTTCCGCGCCGGGGCGGGAGTCGCGCAGGCATGGGTGGTCAAAGTCCTTTCCAGGGTCCCCAACGAATCCGGATCCTGTCCCCGCGCCGGGCGATCGCCGGCCTCCTCTTCGGGCTTTTGGTCCTCGGTTGCGGTCGCGGCTCGAAGTCGGAGATTCCGCCCCTCATTCGCCCGGATGACGCCAACCCCGGCATGTTCGGCTCCTGGACCCAGGTGCCTCCGTCGAATCCGCCGCTCAACCTCATCCTGATCACCCTGGACACCACGCGGCGGGATCATCTCTCCTGTTACGGCTGGAAACAGGCGACCACGCCGAGAATGGATCAGGTCGCCGCCGAGGGAATCCTGTTCACGAACGCCATCACGCCCGCTCCGCTCACGCTGCCCGCGCACTCCTCGATCATGACCGGGTGCTACCCGTATCAGCACGGGGTTCGGAACAACGGGACCTACGTGCTGGACGGGCGCCTTCCGACCCTGGCGGCGACTCTGAAAGCCAAGGGCTACGACACCGGCGCGATCGTGGCCAGCTTCTCCGTGGCGGGCCGCTTCGGGCTGGGTCGCGGGTTCGACAGCTACGACGACGCCTTCACGGCGAACGGTCCCCGGCGGTTCAACGACATGGCTCGACGCCCGGCCGGCGACGTGACGCGGCTCGGGCTAAGCTGGGTCGACCGGCACCAGGGACGGCCGTTCTTCCTCTGGTTGCATTATTTCGACGCCCACTCCCAGTACGATCCTCCCGAGCCGTACGCGAGCCGGTTCAGCGGCGACGCCTACACCGGCTGCATCGCCTACGTGGACGCCTGCGTGGGAGACCTGGTCGATGGGCTCAAGTCGCGCGGGCTCCTGGACCGGACGGCCTTGCTCATCGTGGGCGACCATGGGGAGAGCCTGGGCGAGCACCAGGAGATGACGCACTCCATGTTCATCTACCAGGCGACCCAGGAGATCCCTTTCATCCTGCGGCTTCCGAACGCGGGGTTCTTCGCCGATCCGATCTGGCGCGGACACCGGCAGGACGCCCTGGTCAGCCTGATCGATTGCTTCCCGAGCGCGCTCAACCTCCTCGGCTTCCCCAGGTCGGATCTGGCTCCTTGCGCCGGCCTGAGCGTGCTGCCGATCGTCCAGGGCGTGGCTTCCGGCCACCCCTGGATCTACCTCGAAACCCTGGTGCCGAGATTGGAGTACGCCTGGAGCGACCTGCGCGGCCTGGAAACCACCCGGTGGAAGTACATCCAGGCTCCGAAGCCGGAGCTGTATGACCTGGTGAAGGACCCGAAGGAGCTGCACAACCTGCTTTCGAAGGATCCGGCTCAGGTCAAGGCGATGAGCGCGGATCTGGCCACCGTCCTGAGCCTGGACGTCGGCGATGAAAAAGGGCAGACGCCCCTGGACCAGGAAGCGATCGAGAAGTTGCGGAGTCTGGGGTATCTCGGAGGAGCGCGCCCCGGGAACGTCTCCGGCCCGCTGGCCGATCCCAAGGACATGATCCGCTCCTACGAGCGCGTCAACAACGCGCAGGTCTTCCTGGCCGCGCACCGCGGGGCGGAGGCTCTGGCCCGGGTCGATTCCGTGCTGCGGGAGACGCCGGACGCCACCTTCGCCCACAAGGTCCGCGCCGCCTGTCTGCTCCAGATGGGGCGCGGCGACGACGCCATCCCCGAATATGACCGGCTGATCGCGAACAGCCGGCCCGGCCCCGAACGCACCGAGCTGGAGCGCTATCGGATCTCGGCCGCGCTGACCGCCGGCAAGCTCGACGACGCCCTCGATCGCGTCCAGAAGCTGATCGCGGACCAGCCGAAGGAGATGGGGCTGCACCTGATGCTCGGCCGGGTGTTGATGGCGCAGAAGAAATACGCCGACAGCCGGCGCGCGATCGAAGACGAAGCGCGGCTCTTCCCGGAGGACGCCGGCGCGCAGTCGGCCCTGGGGGACCTCGATCTGGCGCTCGGCCATCCACAAGCCGGCGAGGCCGACTATCGCGCCGCCTTGAAGCTCAATCCCTTCGATGCCGGCGCCATGACGACGCTGGCCGGAATCCTGATCACCGAGAACCGCCCGGACAGCGCCCGCGCCTATGTCGAGAAGGCGCTCACTCTCGATCCGGCGCAACCGGAAGCGCTCATGCGCCAGGCCTGGTTCTATGAGCTGGACGGACGCCGCGACGACGCGGAAGCCTGCTACCAGAAGGTTCTCGCTCTGCAGCCGGACAATTCCGTGGTCTTGTTCAACCTTGGCAGCATCTACCTCAAGACGGGAAGGCTGGATCTGGCCGAAGGCCTGCTGCAACGGGCGGCCAGGTCCGGCCAGGCGAGCCAGGAGCTTCTGATCAACCTGGGCATCCTCATGGCCCGCAAGGGACGCCTGGCGGACGCGATCGACGAATGGAACCGCGCCATCGAGCTCAACCCCGCGAGCCAGGCGGTGTCCGGGATCCGCCAGAACATCGAGCGGGCGCGCGCCATGATGAATCACGGCTGAGAACCGTGAGCGGGCCGCCGCCGGCAGAGGAAGGAGCGAAGTCCCTTCCCGCGTCCGAAAGGGTGCGGCGCGTGCTCGACCGCCATGGACTCGCGCTCGTGGGTCTACTCGCCGTCCTTCCCTACCTCAATGCCCTGTCGGGCGGGTTCATCCTCGACGACCGGTCCGTCATCACGCATCACCCCGCCGTCCAGAACCCGTTCAACCTGCGGGCGATCCTGTCGGCTCCCCTGCTCGGAGACATACCCAACAGCCCGATCTGGCGGCCTCTGACGACGCTCTCGTTCGCGCTCGACTGGCGGATCGGAGGCCACGGCCCCTTCTGGTTCCACCTGGTCAATCTTCTGCTCTACGGCGGCATCGCGGTTCTCTGGACGCTCCTGATCCGGCGGATGTTCGGCCCCGGCCTGCTGCCCTGGATCGCCGGGTCGCTCTTCGCCGTCCATCCGATCCACACCGAGGCGGTCTCCTGGATCTCCGGGCGGCCCGATCTCCTGGCCGCGTTCTTCGGCCTGATCGCCCTCCACCTGGCGATCGATCCGCGCTCCTCGTGGCGGCGGTTGACTCCGCTGGCGGTCCTGTTCGCGATGGGATCGAAGGAGAGCGCCGCCGTCCTGCCGGCCGTGCTGTTGTACACGCACTGGGCCTTCCGGAAGGACCGCAAGGGCCCGTCGATCGCGCTCGGTCTGGCCTCGATCATCCCGGTCGTCCTCTATCTGATCCTCCGCCGTGAAACCCAGGGAAGCTGGTTCCACCAGGGGATCGATCCCCTCGACAATCCACTGCTCGGGACCTCGCTCTTCCAGAGGATTCCCACCGTGCTCGATCTCGTGGGGCGATACGCAGTGCTTCTCCTCTGGCCGGCTCGTCTCTCCATCGATTATTCGGCCCCGGTCCTCGGACGCGTGTCCGGGATCACACCCGGCCTCGTCGTCGGCCTGGCGGTGAGTGTCGCCTTCCTCTATCTGGCCCTGGCGCGCCCCGCGAGCCCGGCCGGATGGGGAGCGGGATTTTCCCTCCTGGTTTTCGCGCTGGCTTCGAACCTCCTGTTCCCGGTGGTCACGCTGTTCGCCGAGCGGCTGCTCTTTCTGCCCTCGGCGGGGATTCTCCTCGTTCTCTCCGCCTCCTTGCTGTCGCTGGCGAGCACGAGCCGCTCGCGGTTGCATCCGACCGGCGCTCCGCTCGGTTGGCGGCTTCAGCGCCGTTCGCCGGCGGTGGCCGCTGCGATCCGATGGGGTCTCCTCGGGCTCTGGATCGTCGCGCTTCCGGCCGGTTGCGCCCGGACCTGGCTCCGGAATCCCGACTTTCACGACGAAACCTCGCTCTTCGAGGCCGGCGTCCGCGCCGCGCCGTTGAGTTACAAGATGCACGCGGACCTCGCGCTGATCGATCTGCGCCGGGGGCGGATGGAAGACGCCCTGCGCGAATCGGACGCCGCGATCCGCCTGTTGCCCGCGGGCCGGGAGGCGCGTGATTTCAAGGCGCAGGCGCTGGAGACGCTGGGCCGGAGGGACGCGGCGATCCGGTTCCTTCGCGGAGCGCTCGCGTCCGATCCGGAGGATCAGGCTTCCCGCGCGAGGATTCTCGAGCTGTTGAACGACGCCGGCCGGATGGCGGAGATGGATTCGCTGGCCGAGGCGGCCATGGCTGTGGATCCGGCGGACGTCCGGTGGATTGACTGGTCCGCGAAGGGCGCCCAGGCCCGGCGGGACTATGCGCGCGCGGCCGAGCTGTGGCGGGAGGTGGTCCGGCGAACCGGCAGCGGGGCCGAACCGGCCCTCAATCTGGCGTTCTGCCTTCTCCAGACGGGGGACGCCTTGGGAGCCAAATCGGCCTACGTCGAGGCGCTGCGCCGAGACCCGAGCTCGGCCGCGGCCGAGAACGGGCTGGCGTGGACGCTCCTGAGCACGGGCGGCTCGCCAGAGGAGGCGGTTCAGGCGGCCGAAAGAGCAACGAAGATGTCGCCGATCGGGCCTTACTTCGACACCCTGGCCCGCGCCTGCCTGACGGCCGGACATCTGGACCGCGCGCTCGAGGCGGCGGATGTCGCCTGCCGGCTGGATCCCCGGAACGCCGACTACGCGGAAACCCGGCGAAGCATCGAGGCGCGGCGCGGAGGGATTCGTTAGCCTCGATGTGGCGCGAGCGGCGCCTGTCGTAACTCGCCGGCGCGGCCCTTTCCCTCTGGACCTCTCAGAACGACCTTGCCGGTTCCGAACATCGCACTGGGCTTGGACGCCCTCGGTCAACTCACAAACGGATGCACGATCCCGTCACGGCGGCCATTTCCGGAGATGAAAGGCGAAGGAGAATCTCTGCGGCCTTGTCGAGCGGAGTCCATCGCGCCGGGTCGGCCTTGGGCATGGCTCGCCGATTCGCTTCGGTATCCAGAACGACCGGGACGAGGGCGTTGGCGCGAATATTGTGAGGCCGCCCCTCTTCCGCCAGGCCGCGAATCAAATGGAGCAGGGCCGCTTTGGAAACCCCGTAGGGCACCCGACCCGCCGGCGAGTCGATTCCCGCCACGGCGCCCACGGCCAGGAGCGCGCCGGGTCGGCCGCGAGCGACCAGACGCCTGAAGGCCGTGGAGAGCACGAAGACCGGCCCCCAGAAGTTCGTGTCGAACATGGCTCGCCAGTCCGCCGGGCTCCACTCGTGCACCGCGCGCCCTCCCGCATAGCCGCCGGCGAGATGGAGGCACGCGTCCAGCGGGCCGATCAGATCCTCCCAGGCGTCCAGGGCCGACTCCACCGCCTCGGGCGCCGAGGCATCCAGAGCGACAGCCGCGATGCGCGGAACCGGTCCCCCGCCGCTCGGCTCGAGAGCAAGCTGCCCGGCCAGCCGCTGGAGCGCATCCTGCGATCGGGCGGCAAGAGCGAGCCCCCAGCCGGCCCGGCGAAAGGCGCGGGCCGTGGCGGTCCCCAACGCTCCGGTCGCTCCCACGATGTAGGCGTTCGGCATCGTCGCCTCCTTTGCGCTCACGTTCGCGCCCGTCCGGCTCCGGCGAACCGCGGAGCCGATCTGGCGCCGCTCCGGGAGGAGTCCCCGCGCGGCACCACGGCAGGTCCCGCGAGGGTAGCACGGCCGACGGCGGATCGTTCCGGCTCCGAGGGACTCACCGATGCTAGATCCCCTTTCATGAGAACCACCTACCTGTTATGATTGATTCTGGTCCGTTTTGTGCGGGCGCAGCCCGCTTGACAGGAACATCTTCGCACCGCCAACCAGAGGGGCACGGGCTCACCTGCACGATTCATGACCCCCCGGCCGTGACGGGGGACCCGGAACCATGCGGGCCGGGGACGCGATCCCCGTTTCCCAGGAGGTACCAAGTCATGCGGCTTCGTCGGCCGGAACGGCAGGCATGCGCGTTCGCCCCTGTCCTGACCCGGGCAATCCGATCTGGAATCGTGATCCTCGGAGTCCTTCTTGGGCTCTCCCCTGTTCGCGTTTTCGCGGGGACGGCCGAGGATCCCAAGGAGGTGCCCGACTCCCCCGCCTACCATCAGCTCGCTCCGCTCACGACCGGTCCCGGCGCAACCGGGGGGACGGTCCTGTTCCCGCCGACGGCGGAGGGCTATCCGGGGGAGCTGCGAAGCCCTCGCGACGTCGCTCCCTTCCTGGCCTTCGAGAAGGCCGCCGCCATGAAGCGGCTCGACAAGGCGCAGCCGCAGGAGGAGCCGGACCCGAGAGAGGAATACTACGACGCCCGCTACTACGCGCTCGACCTGACCTTGAATCCGACCGCGAAGATCCTGACCGGAAAGGTGACTGATCAGTTGACGGTGGTGGTCGGTCCGCTGAGCCAGGTGGTGCTCGACCTCACGAACAACATGGCCGTCCTGTCGGTGACCTCCGCCGGGACGCCCGTCACCTTCTCCCATCCCAATGATCTCCTCACGGTCAACCTGGAGCGCCCGTACAACGTCGGCGAAACGATCACCCTGGTCGTCCACTACTCCGGAAACCCGGCGGGCGACGCCTTCGGCTGGGGCACGCAGGGCGGTCACCCCATGATCTGGACCTTGAGCGAGGCCTTCGGCGCCCGCAACTGGTGGCCGTGCAAGGATTATCCGGAGGACAAGGCCGACTCGGTCGACGTCCGCGTGACCGTCCCGACCGGCCTGATCACGGCGGGCAACGGCGTCCTGCGCGACCATTGGGACAACGGCGTCAACGCCTTCACCTGGTGGCATGAGAGCTATCCCATCACCACCTACCTGGTCATGTTCTCCAGCACGCCCTATTACGTCTACTCCGACTGGTACAAGTACTCCCCGACCGACTCGATGGAGATCCGCTTCCACAACTTCCCGTCGAGCATTCCGGCGGTGGTTCCGGTCCAGGCCAAGGTCAAGACCATGATCGCGACCTTCGCCTCGCTGTTCGGGCAGTATCCGTTCCTGAAGGAGAAGTACGGCCACGCCGAGTTCCTCTGGGGCGGCGGGATGGAGCACGAGACCTGCACCAGCCTGGGCTACTTCGGCGAATCGGTGGTCGCCCATGAGCTTTCGCACCAGTGGTGGGGAGACATGATCACCTGCCACGACTTCCACAACATCTGGCTCAATGAAGGCTTCGCCACCTACTGCCAGGCTCTCTGGGACGAGGAGGCCAACGGCGGCTACTCCTCCTACATGCAGGACATGTACGCCACCGAGTACTTCGGGTCGGGAACGATCTACGTGCCGGACACGAGCGACTGGAATCGGATCTTCGATTCCAACCTGTCCTATGACAAGGCGTCCTGGGTCCTGCACATGCTGCGCGGGATCGTCGGAGACACCACCTTCTTCCAGATCCTCCAGGCCTATCACCAGCAGTACCAGTATTCCACCGCCACCACCGAGCAGTTCCGGGACGTGGCCGAGGCGGTCTCCGGCCGCGATCTCCACGCCTTCTTCCAGGAGTGGATCTACGGCGAGTACTATCCGATCTACCAGTATTCCTGGAGCTCCGCGGCCAACGGAGGAGGCTACGACGTCACGCTGGACGTCAAACAGCTTCAGACCTGGCAGCTCTTCAGCATGCCGATCCAGATCGTGGTCACGACCCAGGCGGGGGATCAGAGCTTCCAGATCAACGACACCCAGGCCGACCAAGTCTTCACCCTGCACGTCACCAGCCTTCCGAGCAACGTGGCGCTGGATCCGAACACCTGGATCCTCCGGCAGGTGTTCGCGCCCATTCCGCCTCCGAGCTTCGATCGCAACATCCTGCTGGTCAACGGCCTCGACTGGAGCGTCTACGGGGCGGGGGTCACGTCCGCTTACCAGGACAACGCCTTCACCGGCAATTATGCCTACGACTTCTGGGACTGCTTCCCCACTCCCTCCGGCGGCTACCCGACCAACATGCCGGCGCCACTCGGCCACGGGGATCTGCCCCCCGACGTGCTCGCCCATTACAAGACGCTGATCTGGGTCGGAGGCGATTACGGCGGAGACGACATCAACTGGGCCGACGCCCCCATCTATTCCTACCTGGCGGCGGGGGGCAACGTCCTCTTGTCGACCCGGATGGCCGATGCCTACCTGGCGGACCCGTACCGGGCCTACCTGGGAGTCACCTGGCTCGGGGAGGGAACGCCCACCGACTGCATCGCGACCTTGAGCGGCCTGACCAACATCGGACTTCTGGGCTCGCAGTCCTACACCGCCGGGTTCGACACGAACGTCGGGGCGAACAGCACGCTCCTGTACAAGGCGGTGGCCGGATTCAATCCCAACTGGGGCATCGGCGTCATCCAGGAGCCGCCCGGGGGCGGGCTCTACAATCCGAAGGGAGCCAAGTTCTGTCTCCTGAGCGGCCGCCCCTACCAGTGGGTCCATTCCGATCTGAGCACGAACATCTCGTGGATCCTGGCCAACAAGTTCGGACTGACCTCGGCGGGCGCCGGGCCGGTGTCGAAGCCGGCGGTCTTCCAGTTGGATCGGCCGTTCCCGAACCCGTTCGGCGTGACCACGACGGTGCGCTTCTCCCTCGCCTCCGAAGGCCGGGCGCGCCTCACGGTGTGGGACGTGACCGGACGGAAGGTGGCGACGCTCCTGGACGGCGAGCAGAAAGCCGGCATCCATTCCGTTACCTGGGACGGGTCGCCCGCCGGCGGACATCCCGTGGCGGCGGGCATCTACTACGTCCGGCTTGAAGAAGGCAACCAGAAGGCCGAAGGGAGGCTGCTGAGGCTGCGCTAGCCGGCGCCTCCCTCAGTCGGCGCGGGCACGCACTAGCCTTCTGTCAACGCTGAGCGTCACGGGCGGTCCTCCTCTTCGTGAGGAGGGCCGCCTTTTTGCACATCAGGTCGGTAGGGTCGAGGACTGGCGCGGTGGCCCATAGGATTCCCCTTGTCTGTCTCCGGGGCCAAAGAGTCCCCACAGCAGGGTAGGTATGGTCGTCATCGTGTCCTCCTTGGTCCTGTCGCCTTGCCATGTCCTCCCACCGGCCGGGAGCCTTGCTGCCCCGAGCTTGCCTGGACGAGTGGCCCTCGGGTGTCTGGTTCCCGGCCGGATGGAAGGAGCCGGTTCGAGCGGGAGAGTCCGGTTACTACGAGGTGACCGTCACCAGCTCGCTCTCGGGTTTCGTCGTCGCGTGCACGCCGCCGCCGTTACCGCCGATCGCCCTTTCCGCGATCGCGGTCGCGGCGCCACCCGCACCGGCGACCCTGCCCACCTCCCCGCCGTTCCCATTCCCGGATGCGGGCGCAGGCGGGTTGGCCGGAGTGACGACGGTACCGGCGTGCCAGAAGAACGACTCCGCCCGACCCGGGATCGCGCTGTAGAGCAGGCTCAGGTCGTAGAAGTCGTGCTTGTAGCCCAACTCCCAGTCGTTGCGCTGGACGGAGAGCAGCCCCCGGGCCGTCCGCGCAGCGGCGCGGGCGGTATCCAGGGCGCTGATCGCGTCCTTGAGGTTGGTCAGAGCTGTGGTGAGAGGATCCACGTAGGCCGTCATCGCCGCATCGGAATCCTCATTCAGCTTGGCCAGGAGGTCCTCCGCCATGGCCACCAGCGACTTGCCGGGAACCGCGGCCGGCAGGACGCCGGTGGGCGGGAAGTAGGTATCCGTGAGGTCGGACCTGCGCCGGCGATTGACCCGGTTCTGGACGGCCGTCTTGATGGTGTGGAGGAGGTTGACCAGAGCCTGGCACATCTCGTCGCGCTGGGTCTGGGCCGAGCGGGCCGCGCTCTGCGCGGTGCGCCAGGCGTCGGCTGCCGCGACGAACTGGGCCTGGATCGGGGTGAACCTCTGTACCTGCGGCGCCAGTTCGGGAACCGGCGCCATCCGATCGAGGTGGATCTGGCCGATCCGCGCGACCTCGCTCGGGCTTGCGTTGTGCGATGGAGTCTTCATGACGAGCTCCCTCCCGTTCGTGGGCCGCGCCAGGGCTCGGACTTTCCGGGTCCGTGACGGCCCTCTATACGGAAGAGGCAAAAAAAGCCCTTCATGGGACAAAAAATCTTTCTGCCGGGTAAAATACCCGGCAAGTGACGACGGCTACGACGTTTGTGTAAGCGGGGCTGGCGTCGCGACGACCGGAGAGACGGAGGAACCTATTTGGATTTATATGACGAGGTCCTCACGCGGATGTGACCTGTCCTGGTCCACCAAGTCGTCATGGTTCGGCGGAATCAGAGCGTCCCGGTTGACCAAGGCGCGATGGTTCGGCGGAATCAGAGCGTCCCGGTTGACCGGGGCGTGATGGTTCGGCGGAATCAGAGCGTCCCGGTTGACCAAGGCGCCATGGTTCGGCGGAACAGGAGCGTCCCGGTTGACCGAGGCGCCATGGTTCGGCGGAATCAGAGCGCCCCGGTTGACCAAGGCGTCGTAGTTCGGCGGAATCAGAGCGTTCCGGTTGACCAAGGCGTCGTAGTTCGGCGGAATCAGAGCGTTCCGGTTGACCAAGGCGTCGTAGTTCGGCGGAATCAAAGCGTCCCGGTTGACCAAGGCGCCATGGTTCGGCGGAACAGGAGCGTCCCGGTTGACCGAGGCGCCATGGTTCGGCGGAATCAGAGCGCCCCGGTTGACCGACTCGTCACGGTTCGGCGGAACCGGAACGCCCCGGTTGAACAGGTCGTCATGGTTTGGCGGAATCAGAGCGCCCCGGTTGACCGACTCGTCATGGTTCGGCGGAATCAGGGCGTCCCGTTGACCGGGGCGTCACAGTTCCGCGGAGATGGACCGAGGTGGACGACGGGGCGGCAGGGAGGGTGCAAAAAGGGCGCCTCTCGATTTTCGGTGGAATCAGGCTCATAGGATGATTTGCGCCCAGGGGTCATCGTGAAGAGAGCAACGCTGGTAGATCTTCAGTTTGAAGTATTCGGGATCACGGTAGCCCCTGGCCTGGCGACGGAGCTGGCCGATGAGGCCGTTGATCGATTCGACGAGGCCCATCTTGATCGGATGCTCGAAGCCGCCGATCAGCTTTTCCAGGTTCTCCCGCAAGCGATACCCGACTTTCACAAGAGGAGCCAGCCGGCTGCGGATGGCCATCCGACACCAGTTCAGCACCGCATTCCGCAGGGAACCAAGGCGGATCCAAGAGTAGTGGAAGATTCCACGCAGGCTCTCTTTCAGCAGATAGGCCCGGTGGAGCGTGCGGTTCCGGGCCAGAAGCTGTCCCAGGAGCCGCTTCTGCCCGAGATCAAGTGCCTCGTAGGCACGGAGCAGCATCCACTTCTTCACCTTGAACTGTCGTCCGACATCATCCCTGGGTGCCCCGCCAAAGGTCTGCCGCCGGATCTTCTCCACCGCCTCGTTCACCCACTGGATAATGTGAAAGCGGTCAAGCAAATGAATGGCTTTCGGGATGGCCGCCGCAATCGCAGCCAGATAGGCCGGCCCCAAGTCGCTGATCACCCCAACGATCTTTCGCCGTCCCTTCGGCCCCAGTTCTCGGAAGAAAGCCGCCAAGCTCTCCTCCTTTTTCCCTTCGCCGACCCAAATGACCCGCCCCTTCTCGAGGTCCGTGACCACCGTGAAATAGACGTGCCCCCCGGTTCGAGTCACTTCGTCCACGCCGATCCAACGAACGCCTTGCAACGAAGGAGACGACCCGCCGAGCCCCATCTCGATCGACTCCTTGTCGATCCGGGCCACTGTGTCCCACGAAACCCCGGCCATCTGGGCAACCGCGGAGATGGGGAGTCGACGACAAAGGGCTGCCACCAGATCGAAGAAGTGTCGAGTCATCCGGTGGCCGGCCGCCTCCCACGGAAGACGTTCCACCCGTGTGCCACCACAGCAGGAGATCCGCCAAGGTGCGTAGACCACCCAGGTCTCGAAGTCTCCCATCGAGCGCTCCCGCCAACTTCGTTCTTCCGCCTCCTGAAACAGTCCTTCCCGATGCGCCTTCCCGCACTCCGGGCAGTAGTGGAACTTCCGTCGGTCCAGGAGAAAGATCCGCTTGATCACGCGGTATCGCCCGTCGCCCGCATCCACCTCGTCGATCTCCACTTCCTTGACGCCAAACCCTTGCAGACTCCAGAGGGTTCTGACACCCTCCAGGTACTCCTGGCCACTCATTGGTGCCCTCCTTCTTGGACGAAGAAGACACCAGGGGAAACCAGGAGTTCTCTTTCCGCAACTCCTTCCTCAGCAGCCGAATCCGGCCTCAAGCCCAATCAACACGGGAATTCGAGAGGGACCGCAAAAAGGGGGGGGCGCTCTCGGTGGTGGGGAAGGCGCGGCGCCGCTACATCGACCTGGCGATCTTGAGCAACGCCCGGTTGACCAGGTGCTTCATCCGATCCAGGGAGCTGTCCATGGATCCGGGAGTCCTGCCGCTGCTTGCCATCTGACGAGAGTCGGCAGATCTGGATGAACTCCTTGTGGACATCGAGGCCGTAGAACATGAGAGACTCTCCCTGGTCCCGGGAGAGAAGCGACTTCGGGGAAGGACGACAGCTACCTATTCGCGCTCGAGGCGCATCCGGGTGGGTCGAAGGGCGGCCAGTTATCATGACGGGCTCGAAGCCCATACCTCCTTTCGCCGCCGAGCGAGGGCACGGCGCCCCCCTCCGCAGGACCAGGACTGCATACCTGTTATCATGAAGGATGGCAACTGCGGGCGGGAGAGAAGGTACGGGGTTTTCGCGGAGCGCGGGGGGGCCGGGTCCGAGCTTTCTGAGGACGTTTGTCATTTACGGACTCGGGACGGTCGGACAGCGACTGGTCGGCCTGCTCCTGATTCCGGTCTACACTCGCCTGCTCTCACCCGCGGACTACGGCGTACTCGCGCTTCTCGGCGTCTTCGCCGCGGTCTACGCCAACGTGGCCGATTTCGGGATCTCCGCGAGCATCTTCCGCTTCTACATTCGAGAGCAGGACGAGGATGGCCG
Organism: Candidatus Eiseniibacteriota bacterium; assembly: GCA_963833505.1. Classification (GTDB taxonomy): domain Bacteria; phylum Eisenbacteria; class RBG-16-71-46; order CAIMUX01; family CAIMUX01; genus CAWHYG01. The sequence continues at coordinate 1,834,294 of CAWHYG010000007.1, forward strand.
GCGACAGGTGTTGAGCGCCTGCCTGAACATCGTGGCCCTCGCCGCGGTCCCGAGCCTCTTCGTGTCCGCCGTATCCCCGGGGATCTCGCGCGTCCTCTTGGCGGACCCGAAGCTCTGGTTTCTGGTTGTCCTCAGCACGGCGCGGTGCTGGCTGGACCTTTTGATCCGCATTCCCATGGCCCCGATCCGCTCGCGGCAGGAATCAGGGCTCTACGTGCGGATCAACCTGTTTCTGACCTCGGTGACCCTGGCCCTTTCGCTCCTGCTGGTCGTGGTGCTTAGGATGGGTGTTCTGGGGGTTGTGCTCGCGCAGACCGTGACGAACGGGGGAGCGGCCATCTGGCTCCTCATCCGCTACCTCCCGCGTCCGCTGCCGAGGACGAAGCGGGCCATGACGGAGTCGATCCTACGTTACGGAATCCCGTTCGTTCCCTCGGGATTGAGCCAGTTCATCCTGAGGTTGGCCGACCGGTACATTCTGAGATTGTTCGAGCCGATGGCGGCGGTCGGGCTCTACTCGCTGGGCTACCGGCTGGGCGAAGGGATCAGCACCGCCGGCGAAGCGTTCTGGGCGGCGTGGCTTCCCTTCGCCTTTCGGACGGCACGGGAAGAAGGGGGGCGGCGGCGCCTCGCGGAGGTGGGGGGCACCTGGTTCGGTATGATCATCGCCATGGCCGTCCTGTTGTCACTCTTCAGCCTCGAGATACTTCGGATTCTGACACCTCCGGCCTTTCACGGCGCGGCGCGCGTCGTGCCCGTGGTTGCGATCGGACTCGCGCTCTTCTCCTTCTATCCGGTCGCGGAGATCTCGCTCCGAATCACCGGGAGGACGGGGCGCATTCCGGTGGTCAACGGACTGGCCGCGGTGGTGAACCTGGCGCTCAACTTCATCCTGATCCCGCGGATGCATATTCTGGGAGCGGCCTGGGCCACCGCGCTTGCCTACGGCGTCCAGTTTGCCGGTATCCTCTGGCTCGGCCACCGCAGCTTCCCGCTTCCCTTCCCCTACCGGCGAATGCTCGCCGCCGCCGCCATCGCCCTGGCCGCAGGCATCGCCGGGATCGAGGTGGATCGGCGCCTGGTTCCCATGGCGGCTTTGGGCGCGAAGATCCTCCTCTTCGGAAGCGTCCTTGTGGCCGTGTTCCTGCTCCGTCTGGTTTCGGCCCGGAGGATCCGCGGGCTCCTGGATTCGCTGCGCCGGGACCGGCTGCGCGGCACCGCCAAGGGTTCAAACTGATCTGGCGCCGTCGGTCCCGAACCCGGCACGTTGGCTATCGTCGCATCGCCCGGGAGCACCTTGCCTTCATCCGCCGCATCTCCGACGACCATCCCGAGCAGGGCGAGGACATAATCACGGGATGAAGCCCCGCGTTTCCTCGTTCACGACAACGATGGCATCTTCGGGCGGACCCTACGGGTAAAGGCACTCGACCACTTCATCTTTGTCGGCGCCGATCATATACCGCCGCCAGTTTCTCCAACTCAACTGAGTTTCGGACGCGTGGGCCGGAGCACGCGTTTGGCAAATCGCACGGCCGAACAGAATCCCTGGTAACTGGATTTCCTCAGACGATTGACGAGGTTCTTCCGCATCAAGAAGACACTAGCCCAACTTCCGCAGTTCGAGCCGGATTTTCGGTATTTTCGGGGCTGACGAGCGCGTAACTCGTTGGCCCGGCGTTCCGGGGGCCGTAAATCTCGATGTAGTGCCGACCTACCCCGTTGCACCGGCCTGCTTGCGGGTTTAGATCTGAGGGTCGGAGAACAGGGATGTACCTTCGGCACTCGACCCGGCGCAAAGACGGCAAGACGCACATCTACTGGCGTCTGGTCCGATCGGTCCGTCGCAACGGGAAGGTGATTCAGGAGACGGTAGCCCAGCTTGGCGAACTGGACGCGCGGGGACGGGCCGACGCTCGGGCACTGGCTCAGGCGATCACGGGGCGGCCGCGGCAACCGGAGCTGTTCGAGGACCGATCCGAGAATGTCGCAGTTCCTGTGCAACTGAATCGGATCCGTATCGAGCGGGGTCGATCCTTCGGTGACGTGTGGCTGGGTTGGACACTTTGGCGGGCGTTGCATCTGGACGAGGTTTGCCGGGAGCTGATTCCGGAAGGTCGAGAAGGCGCCCCCTGGCCGTTGATCGCCGCGATCCTGGTGATCGCGCGTCTTTGTCAGCCTTCGAGCGAGTTGTCTATAGCCGAGACCTGGTACCGGGGCACGGCCTTGGAGGATCTGCTGGGCCTGGAAAGCGAGCGGATCAACGACGACCGGCTCTATCGGGCTCTGGATCGACTCCTACCCCATAAGCGCGAGATCGAACAGCACCTGGTGCGCCGGCTGGGTGAACTCTTTGTGCTCGACTACGACCTTCTCCTTTATGACGTGACCAGCACCTACTTCGAGGGACTGGCGGTGCAGAACCCCCTGGCTCAGCGGGGATACAGCCGGGATCACCGGCCGGACTGCAAGCAGGTATGTATCGCCCTGGTGGTCACGCGCGAGGGGATGCCACTCGGCTATGAGGTCTTCCCGGGCAATCGGACCGACGTCACGACCGTGGAAGAGATCGTGGAAACGATGGAGGAGCGCTTCGGCTTGGCCAAGCGGATCTGGGTAATGGACCGCGGCATGACCAGCGCGGAGAACCTGGAGTGGCTGCAGCAGACCGGACGACGCTATCTGATCGGAACCCCTCGCGGAGAGGTGAGGAAGTGGAGCCGCCAAATCTCCGAAGCGGGTGACTGGAGAACGGTGCGGGAGGGGCTCGAGGTTAAGCTCTGCCGCGGTCCCGACGGTAAGGAGACCTTCGTGCTCTGTCGATCGGCCGACCGGCAGGTCAAGGAACAGGCCATGCACCAACGCTTCTGCACCCGCCTCGAAGAAGGGCTACGCCGGATGGGAAATCGTATCGAGCGAGCCCGAACCGTTCTCGATCGCGGGAAGATCGAGCGACAGATCGGACGACTTCTGGAACGCAACGCACGTTCCGCCGGCCGCTACCGCATCTCGCTGTCCGGGGATCCCGCTCGAGCTTCACGCTTGAGCCTGAACTGGTCCGTACAACCTGAGTGGGACGAATGGGCCAAGTACAGCGAAGGCGCCTACATCTTGCGAACCAACATCGCCGACTGGACGCCGGAATCGCTCTGGACGACCTACATCCAGCTGACTCAGGCGGAGGCCGCCTTCCGCATTCACAAGAGCGACCTCTCCCTGCGTCCGATCTGGCATCAGAAGGCCGAACGGGTCCAGGCCCACATCCTGGTCTGCTTCCTCTCCTATGTCTTGTGGAAGACCTTGGAGCAATGGCAGAGCCGGGCGGGACTGGGCCACAGCCCGCGGACCGTGCTGCAGGAGCTGAGCCGGATCCAGAGCTCGGACGTTGTGCTTCCCACCGCCGATGGGACCGGTCGGGAGCTGCGCATTCGATGCGTCGTCCGACCGGAGAAAGCCCAGGCCATCCTGCTCGATCGCCTGGGCCTGACGCTGCCGGAGCGGCTCAAGATCCCGGCCCACCTGGCCAAAATGTAGTGCCGACTTCGACCGCTAAGTCGTTGAAAAACCTAGTTTCGACCCCTCGAACTGCGGAAGTTGGGCTAGCATCCTTCGATTCTCGGTTGGCGAAGCGACGCTTGTGTGGGCCGTCCCCGACGCCGAAATTGAGTGCCGTCGGCCGGTTGATGCGGTGCAAATCCTCGATGAGATAATAGAGCGACACCGTGCCCGGCGAGAGGTCAGCCATTTGCTCGTCAAACCCCGTCTCGGCGAATTGATAGACACCGCCGTACTGATAACCGATGACGAACGCGCAGGGCTTTGCGTCAGCCTCGAGCAAGTAGGAGCGGAGCATGCCCTGTCCGGCCAGATCATAGAGAGCTCCGATCTCGCTCTCGGATGGCGACATGCGCGGCCCGGCGACCCGATTTTGCCAGGTCCGAACGCGAACTTTACCCACCGACGCGAGAAATGCCTCGACCTGCCCCTGTTCTTCGATCCTGGTGAAGCGGAGCTGGCCGCCCTGCTTCTCGAGATCGCGGATCTGTCGCCGCAGGGTGTTGCGCGTCTTGCCCTTCATCTGCGCGAGATAGCCGTCGAAGCGGTCGGCAAGCTCAATCCAGCGCCATGGCCGGCTTTCCCGGGGCACGTAGGTCAACCAGGGACGCTTTCCTTGGGAGTCAGTTCCGAGAATGGTCCAGCATTCGCTGTCGAGAGGGAGGGCGTCGAAGTAGAGGGCGTCGCAATCGGGAAACGCGCGATGAATTCCCTCGACCAGCTCGGCGAGAAGCTGGGGATTTCCGGCCAGCATTGGTTGGCTCCCCAGGACGTCGGCGATCACCAGCTTTGCCCGCGCCAGGGGCCGGGCCGCAACCTCGTAGCTCAGGGTCGCGTTGCGGATCTCGAGCGGGCAAACGCCCAGGATCCGGCCGGCTTCCCCTGACAGGATGACCAGGTGCATGCGGGCGACCGGATTGGTTCGCCGTCGATGCTCGAACCAGTCTGGCGAGGCATAAACCCGGTTGAGTGGATGGACTTCGACGAGCATCCGCTCCCAGGTGTCACGCAGGCCCGCTTGGCCCTGCACCTCAACCGCAGTTGCGGTCGCAAAAGAAGCTCCCAATGTACCTGTCCTCTCGAGAGTTCCGCCAGGTCCCCTTCACGCCGCTAGGCGGATACCGAGAGTAGTATCGCGAGCCGCGCCATGAAAGACCTCGAATCGCTTTCATGAAAGCCCGAACAGAGCTCAAGCTGCCGGAATCGATGTGGGGCTCGACAAGCACGACACCTCGCGATCAGTTTGGCGAGCCAGAGGACGCCTTCAACATCTACTTCGGCGGCGATCTCCGGGTCCTCGACCTCTCCACGCGCTCCGCGCGTCGCCTGCTCGAGGAGGCCTTTCATGCCGCCATGTCTCCCGACCGATCCCGCCTGGTTCTTCTTCATCTCGCGCGAGGGGCGGCTCGGCGTCTGGTCCGTCGAGGTCGCCGACGGACGCCTCACGCGCCTCACCGGGCGAGTGGGGATCGATGTGAGCCCGTTCTACGCTCCCCACGGCACGCGGATTGCCCACCAATCGGCCGCTTTCGGCCCACAAAAGAGATTGATCTTACGCCCCCTGTTCGTCAACAATCGATTGCGTCACTCGATGGTGGTGTGCGAGGAACAGCGGGACATCCAATTGTCTTTCCGACTCCCGCGGCCGCGCCGACCCGTCTGCTCGGAACGACAAAGGAGGGCGTGCCGTTAGGGTGGCCTGACCCTGACCCGCGCCAGGTGCGCTCCCGTGAAATCTGACAGGCTCCAGACCCGGAATCCAGCCATCGTGATTGACTTGGGTGTGAACGGTCTCGGCGTCGTCCGCAGCCTGGGCCGACAGGGGGTCAGGGTCTTCGGAGTGATCTTTGCCGAGCGCGGGGTGGCACGTTACTCGCGCTACTGCGAGGTCGTGGACCCGCCGGAAGGCGGGGCCAACGAGGCCGAATTCCTGTCGCACCTCCAGGCCCTGTGCCAACGCATGAACGCGCCGCCGGTGCTGTTCCCTACCACGGACGAATCTGCGGCCGTGCTCTCCAGGTACGAGGAGGATCTGGCCACCAAGGCTCTGTTCGTAATTCCTGAACGGCGCACGATGCTCGATATCCTGAACAAGGACGGGACGAAGCGGCTCGCCGTCGAGCACGGCATTCAGATTCCGACCACCCACCTGGCCTCGTCGTTTACGCACCTATGTGACATAGCGCCGCGGATGCATTATCCGATCTTGTTCAAGCCCCGGAACCAGTACTCTGTCCGTCTGCCCGGGCGCGCCAAGAATATCACCTTCCACGAACTGTCTGAGCTGACGACTTTCTTTGCGGTGTATCCACACCTGGCGTCCGAAGGGGTCTTCCAGGAGATTATCCTGGGTGGAGATGGTCACATCCTTGTTTGCGCCACATACCTGGATCGCAATTCAGAACCGTTGGCGGTGTACACGGGACGGAAAATCCGCCAGCTTCAGCCAGACTACGGCATCACCAGCTATGGGATCAGCGAGAACCTCCCGGGAATCGCCGACATGACAATAGGCTTCCTTGAGCGAATACGCTACAGAGGGCTGGCCGCGGTCGAATACGTGCAGGACCGGAACACCGGTCTGGTGTATTTTCTTGAGATCAACGGACGCTCATACTATCATAACTCGCTCTTCCTATCTTGTGGCATCAATCTCCCCTGGATCGCTTACCTCGACGCCGTGCGACATCCGATGCTGACCCGCGAGGTCATGCCCCGACAGAGATACGGCTTGAGGTGGCTTGACTTCGCGCGAGACGCTCGATCCTTTCGCCTGAAACACGCCCAAGGGCGACTCGGTTGGGGACCTTGGCTCAGATCGCTGGTTCAGGCTCGCTCGTTTGCCGTGTTCGCGCTCGACGATCTTCGGCCGTTTTCGCGTGGCGGGACGAAAATCGTATGGTGGCAGGTCCAGAAAGGCATAAACCGCCTCCGCGCCCATTGTGCGTCCCGAAAACCCGAATGGCCAGGTTGAAAGGTCCTTTCGGCCTGGCCCCCCCGGCGCTGCCGGTGCGCTCCGTTACATCCCCCGGTCGGCCGGGAATCGGCTTCTCGAACCGAGTCAACTCGCGACGTCGAGCCGGATTACCCCTCGTTCCTATTCTCTCACCCTAAACCCGACTCTGGTACGACGCCTCGGTCGTCCAAGTCGGTCCACCCACGCTTGGGCGTGGGTGAGCACCTCAACCGCGAAGAAATCGGCGGCTGCGATCGCACCCCAATGCAACCTCAGGAAGCGCCTCCCAGGACGTGCCCTTGCGACGCACCGTAGCCGACTCGATTCCGTTGGCCGCCAGGATCCGCTTGATGGTATTCCGGCCGACCTCGTGGCCGAGGTTGCGCAAAGCGCCGCGGATCCGGGTGCAGCCCCAGCTCGGATTCTCCCGAGCCATCATTCGATTCTCCTCCAGGAGATACTCGATGACGTCCTGCTGGCGGCGGTTCTCCCAGCCGGCGAAGGTCATCAATGGAAATCGAAGTGGAAGCGTGTTCATGGGCGGAAGCGTACCCTGCCCGGGTCGCAAATCGTTTGGAAAGAGCCGAAGAGCCCAATCATAATCGATTGTGCTTCCGTCAGTTCCATCGAGCTGACTTATGGCACACCGCGGGATGGCGGCTGGAACGCGACGCTGCGGACGGCAGACGGGTAGCCAGCTACGATCCCCGGGGCGGCCAGAGGATCCGTCCGGTTTGATCTGCACCATCGATGCATCCCGATCGTGGTACGATGCCTCGGTGATCGGCGGAAAGGGTCGGCGCGGACCCGCCCTTCCTGCTGTAGTGCTTGTCGCTCGACGGCCGTTCCTTGATGTTCGACCTGGGGAAGCCGTGCGCCGGCCGGCCGCGGAGTTCGGAGCTTCCCCCAGGCGCGCTCTCGGAGGAGGAACTGATGATGGCGAAACCCGCCGGTTTGAGGGTCGTTTCCCTTGTCCTGGCCCTGGCGGTGATCTCGGTCTTCATTCCGGTCGTGATCCACGCGGCGCACGCCGCGGCGGGGCACAGGAATCCTCCTCCGGCGCCGGTCGCGCCCGCCGTCCAACCTGAGCCGGGGTTCTCCGCCGCGCCCGTCCTCCGGCCGGATCCGGGGATCACCGCCACGCCCGGGGCCGGACCCGACGGTCCCATGGACGGAGCCTTGCGCTGCTCCCGGGCCAAGATCGCGTACTACACACACCTCAAGAACAAGCTGAGCGTTCAGAACCAGCTGCAGGAGCCGACCCCGAATCAAGCGGCGTGGGATGCGCGCTACTACGACCTGAACCTCACCCTGATCCCATCCCAGAAGAGCATTTCCGGCACGGTCACGATCTACGGAACGGTCACGGCCGGGCCGATCGACTCCGTCGAGCTCAACCTGAGCGACAGCCTGGCGGTGTCGGCGACCACGGTCCACACCGCTTCCGGCGACAGCGTCGTTTCCTTCCGGCACGCCTCCGACGTCCTCGACGTCTCCCTGGGACGGTTCTACGAAACCAATGAGACCTTCCGGATCGCAGTCACATACGCCGGCCATCCGGGGGACCCGAGCGTCTTCTCCTTCACCGAGGACCTGCCCGCACCTCCCGCCCCCCCGCAGCCGGTGATCTGGACCATGAGCGAGCCCTTCGGCGCGCGCACCTGGTGGCCGTGCAAGGACTATCCCGAGGACAAGCCCGACTCGGTCGACGTCCGGGTCCAGGCGCCCGGCGGCTTCCGGATCGTGAGCAACGGCACCCTCAAGCAGGAAACCCAGAACGAGAACTTCTCCTTCGCCTGGTGGCACGAACGGCATCCGATCGCGACCTACCTCGTGTCGCTGGCCCTGTCCGCTTATCACCTGGATACCGACTGGTACGTGTCGGCGGCGGCCGACTCGATGAAGCTGTATTTCTACGAATTCCCCGACCCGGCCAATCTGGCCGCCTGGGACACCATCCGGGTCAAGGTCAAGGACATGATCCGCAGCGACGCCGACCACTACGGGGAATACCCCTTCCTGGACGAGAAGTACGGCCATGCCGACTGGACCTGGGGCGGCGGCGAGGAGAACCAGACCATCGCCAGCATGGGCGGCGCCGATGAGATCATGGCCGCCCATGAGCTGACCCACCAGTGGTGGGGGGACATGGTGACCTGCCGGGACTTTCACGACATTCTGGTTGAACGAAGGCTTCGCCACCTACGGAGAGGCGCTCTGGCAGGAGCACGTGGGAGGACCGGAGGCGCTGCAGCAGTACATGCTGGCGATCGAGGAGTTCGGCCCTGGAACCATCTACGTGCCGGAACTGACCAGTTTCGATCGGATCTTCGACGTGAACCTCTCCTACCGGAAGGCCTCCTGGGTTCTTCACATGCTGCGGCACATCGCCGGAAGCGATTCGACCTTCTTCCGGATCTATCGCACCTACGGCGAAAAGTACAAGTACTCCACGGCCACGACCGCCGATTTCGAGGCGGTGGCGGAACAGGTCACCGGCAAGGACCTGCACGCCTTCTTCCAGGAATGGATCCATGGAGAGGACTTCCCGTCCTACACCTACGACTGGAGCGCGTCGCCCTCGGCCGGAGGATGGGACCTCTCGGTCCGGCTCCGCCAGCTCCAGACCAACCAGATCTTCACCATGCCGGTCGACATCGCCGTCACCACGCCGGCAGGCGTCCAGACCGAGGTGGCGCAGAACTCCACCGCCGACTCGACCTACGTCTGGCATCTCACGTCGCAGCCGACCGACGTGAAGATCGATCCGGGTCACTGGATCCTGCGCCGCCTCTTCGAACCGATTCCCGAAACCACCTTCGAGAAGCCGCTTCTGCTCGTCAACTCGATGCGCTGGAGCCCGTATACCTGGGCTCAGATCCAGGCCGCCTATCAGGCGCGGGCTTTCACGGGGGACTTCGCGTTCGACTTCTGGGACGTGGAGGACCCGCCCGACGGCGGCTATCCATCCAACCTGCCCCCGCCGATGGGCCACGGCATCGTACCGGCGTCGGTGCTCGGGCATTACCGGCAGGTCGTCTGGGTGGGACAGTCGGATCCGTCCTACTGGGTCGCCTCGCCCATGTATCGCTATCTGGAGGCGGGCGGAAACGTCCTGCTCTACGCGGGCGATCCGGGATTTCTCATCGACCCGCCCTACCTCGGCTATCTGGGCATCCAGGTCGCCGACTCGATCGACGTCACGACGGGAGTGGCCGAGTACCCGGGGTTGACCAACATGCCGATCCAGGGAGACCCACAGAAGCTCAGCGAGTTCCGCCTTCTCCCCGGCTCCAATGGCACGTTGCTCTTCGGATCCCAGCCCGGCGCCCAGACGGGCTTCGGCGTCTTCCGCCAGCCGCCCGGTTCCGCCAGGGATGATTCCCATCCCGGCGTCTTCGCCTTCATCCTGGGCACTCCGTTCGACTGGGATCCGAACGCCTTGCGCGCCAACTCCGAGGTCCTCTTGTCTCGCGTCCTTCCGCCTCAGATCGAGCCCACCGCGCAGATCCTGTTCGACGCGCCCCGCCCCAATCCGTTCGGCGATCGCGTTTCCCTGCGCTTCTACCTGCCCGCGGCAGGTACGGCCAGGCTGACCGTCTGGGATACCGCCGGGCGCCGCGTCCGCGTGCTCAGGAACACGCTCTCTCCCGCGGGCTGGAACGGGGAAGTCTGGGACGGCCTCGATGACCAAGGCCAACGCGTGGCCTCGGGAATCTACTTCACCCGCCTCGAAGTGAACGGGACGGGCTTGAATCGGCGGATCGTGCGGATCCAATAGTTCGGTCCGAACCCGCGAACGAATCACGGGGGCCGCTCGCCTGACGAGGTGAGCGGCCTTTCTGCTGGCGACGGCTCGAGGCGCGCCGTGGCGGCCCCCAATCCGCGTATCAAGAGCGCCGCATCCGGGCGTTACCGGTTCCAGAACACGGCCCGCACGTTGCCAGCCGCCTGTCGCTTGACAAGCCCCTCCGTGTAGCCTAGCCTTCTATCGGCGGTGTACAGCCGTTCGATCCATCGAGGAGGGTACGATGACGAGATCAGGGATCCTGGCCGCGGCTGGCGCCATCCTGGGGGTTGCAGCGGTCCTGGGGCTTTCTTCCTGTGGGCCTGAACGCACGACCAATTCCTTGCTGGGCACGACCCGCCTGCATCGGGTTCCTTCCGATTTTTCCACGATCCAGGAGGCCCTGGACGCCTCCGTGTCCGGCGATACCGTCCTGGTGGCGGCGGGAACGTACTCCTACGAAGACAACATGGATTTGTCCTTCCAGGGGAAGAACCTGGTGTTGAGATCCGAGCGGGGAGCGTCCGAGACGGTGATCGATTGCAAGAGCGAAGCTCGAGGAATCATCTTCTCCCACGGCGAGAGCCGTTCCGCCATCTTCGACGGGTTCACCATCCAGAACGGCCGGGACGACGGCGGCGCGATCGAATGCATCTCTGCCTCGCCGACGATCCGACATTGCCGGCTGCTGGACAACATCGGACAGGAATACGGCGGGGCCATCGCGTGCAGCGGAAACGCTCACCCCCTGATCGAGGACTGCGATCTGATCGGCAACACCGCGCCGTCCCTGTTCGGCCCGGCCGTGTACCTTGACGACGCGGCGGGCGTGACGATGGAACGATGCCGCATCGCCGGGAACGACGGGGTCGGCGGGGCGATCGACACCGACCCGAACTACACCGGGCCGATTGTCCTCATGGACTGCGTCATCACCGGCAACTCGGGCGCCGGTGTGCAAAGCATGTCCACGGATTCGCTCCACGTCGAGAACTGCCTGGTTGCCCGCAACGGCCAGGGAGGCATCAGTCTGGGACGCGGTCCGGCGCTTGTGAAGGGTTGCACCATTACCCGCAATGGTTCAACGACCCGGGGTGCCGGCATCGACGCAGGCGGACAACTTACACTCCAGAACACGATTCTCTCCGGCAACACCGCTCCGATGAATGCCGACCTGAACGCGGCCGGCTCCGTGACCTTGACCTGCTGTCAGTTCAACCCCCATGGGATCGGGACGGACGGCGGCCAGGTGGATTCCCTGGGCCTGCAGGTGCACGGCGATCCGCAATTCTGCGCCCCGCGCACCTGCCCCGGCGCCGGATCAGAGGTGCCGGACACGACCTCCGCGGGCGACTACACGCTGCGTTCCGACTCTCCCTGCCTCGCCCAGCCCAGTCTCAACGGACGGCAGATCGGAGCGTTCGGCCAGGGCTGCACGGCGCCCTAGCCCGGGGCTAGGAGCTGTTGGTGCCCTTCTGGACCGCCTTCAGCCGGTCGAGCCCGCTCTGCCACGGCGGGATCTCGGCCTTGCGCCCGGTCTGCTCCAGGAAGCGGACCCGCCAGCCGAACATCCACACCCACGAGTCGATGATCTGGCGATGGATCGGATCCTCGGGATCGAATCCGGACTTGAGCAGCCGATCCACGTCGGGCGGATCGAGCCGGGGCGAAGCGGCCGGGTCTCCCCGCAGCAGGAAGACGAGCCCCTCAGGAACCGGCGAAGCGTCCCGCAGGAACGTCGCGACGACATCGGGCGTGAAGGCGGTGGGGCGCTCGGGCCGGTGCGACTGCGCGATCCCGTCGAGGACCGCCTCGTAGCAGGCCTCGAGCACGGGCGCCTCATAGGGACGGTTCGCTTCGAAGAGGTCGATCTGCTTCTCGAAGGCCGTCACCTTGTCCTCGAACGGCGTGAACAAGCCGGGATCCCACCGGCGGAGTTGCGGCACGTACCAGCTTCGCCGGAGCAGCTCGGGATCGACCACGGTCACGTCCGTCCGGAGCTTCTCGATCTCCTGCAGGTAGAGGCAGGCTGAAGTCAGCGCGTCCCAGTGGCGCGAGATCAGGATGGTCTTAGGCGGCAGCGAGCGAAGCACCGTTTCCGCGTGCGCGCGGACGAAATGGTCGTCGCTCCGATCGGAGTCGCGGAAGTGCGCTGCTCCCTGCCAGACCGAGAACGCGAGCACGAGGGCACCGGCGACCGCCAGGGAAGGGGCGCGCGCTTTCAGCGCTTCGGCGATCACTTCGGCCCCGGCGGTCGCGAACAGCGCCAGCACCAGGTCGACGGGAAGATAGTACGGCCCGAGATCGTGGATGTCGTAGCTCGAGGCCCAGATCAAGGTCGTGATCAGGACGACCGCCAGGACCGCGAACTTCCGGTCATGGGTCCGGGCCAGCTTCGCTCCGCCGAGCATCGCCAGCAGAACCACGGGCCAGGAAAGCCGCGCCGGCAGCGAAAGGACGAAGGTCCTCAGGTTTACGATCCACATCCGGCCCGATTCAAACATCCAGACGTGGTATTGCGCGGCCAGAGCGTGTCTCCAGAACCGGGCCCAGGTGGTGGGCGCGCCCCAATCGAGGATCGGATTCCGCGAGGCGCGAATGGGGAGATACAGGACGACCGACCAGGCAAGAAGCGCCGCGCCCGCGGCCGGCAGGAGCGCGCCCACGATGGCCCCGGCCCTCGTTTCCGTGAACGCGCGCGCGGCAGCGGTCGTGCCGGCCGCAAGGCCTTTCCGGGAATCCCCCGTCCAGGTTCGGCGGAAAAGCCCAAGCCCATCGAGGTAGAAGACGGCCGCCAGCCCGACGGCCGGCAGCAGAAAGACCGCGCTCAGATGGTGCGCCATCGCGATCCCGAGAGCGTAGGCAGAGAGGACGAGATCGCGCGGGCCGGCCTCCGCGCGCAGCAGACGAAGGCTCTGGCGCAGGAGGATCGCGCCGAACATCATGTGCAACCCGTAGACCTCGTTGCCCGTCGCCTGGGCCCAGAAGACGAGGTCGGTGCCGAACCAGAGTCCGGCCGCCCAGGGCGCCCATCGCGGAGCCTCTCCCGGCGGCCACAGCTCGCGGACCAGGGCAGCGAGCGCGAGAGCCCCGCCCAACGCTCCGAGCAGGGCCAGCAGGTTGACCGCCAGAATGGGAGGGCCGGGAAACACCGCCACGGCCAGCCGAGCCAGGAGCGAATAGATCGGATAACCGGACGGATGGGCGATGCCGAGGCGGGCCGCCGCGGCGGCCAGCTCGCCGCTGTCGATCGTGCCCAGGTCCCGGGACATGGTCCGGTAGTACAGCGCGGCCAGCGGCAGTCCCACGACAGCCCAGTCGAGAGCCTTCCACCGGAAGGCTCTCGAGTCGGATGAAGTCACGGCCGCGGGCATGACAGGGTTATAGCAGTTCAGGCCGCGCCGGTCACGAGGGCGTGGAGGCCGCACGTCCTGGCTTCGCGGATGATCGGGCGCGGCGGCGCCACCCGTCCCGGCCGGGCAGGGCGCCTGAATGCGGAAACTCCGCGCGTCCCGGCCCGTCGCAGCCTTGGTTCCCGCGGTCATGGTGGCCGGTCCGGAGGCGATGCGGTCCTTCCGTGCTCGACTCGCGAGCCTGATCCGCGCGGCACCGGGGGTTCGATTGACACCTGCGAACGGCCCGCCCTATATTTCGTAAAAGGCCGGCAGTCGGCATTCACCGCTGGAGGCGCCCATGCCCAAGAGACACGTGCACGTCATCGGTACCGGAACGATCGGCGAACCTTTGATCGGGCTCCTTTCCGACTTCCGCCGGGAGCTCGGCATCGACGCCGTCTCCTTCCACAAGAGGACTCCGCTCGTCAGCGAACGGGCCAAGGTCCGGAACCTCCTGGACCGCGGCGCTCTCCTCGCCACCGACGCCGAGACCATCCCGAAATTCGAGGACCAGGGTCTCAAGGTGAGCTACGATGCCGAGGAGGCGCTCAAGCACGCCGCGGTGGTCATCGATTGCACTCCCTCCGGCGTCGGACAAGAGAACAAGCACAAGTACTACGAGCGCTACGAGGACTCGGTCCTGGGCTTCGTCGCCCAGGGAAGCGAGTTCGGTTTCGGGAAGATGTACGCCCGCGGGGTCAACGACTCCGCCCTCAACCACGAGGACGACAAGTACATCCAGGTCGTCTCCTGCAACACGCACAACATCGCGGTCCTGCTCCGGACCCTGGCGCTGGCCGACGGGGATCCGGACAATCTCCTCGAGGCCAAGTTCGTCCTGATGCGGCGGGCCAGCGACATCTCCCAGGACGGCGACTACGTCCCCGCGCCCAAGGTCGGCAAGCACGACGATCCCCGCTTCGGCACCCACCACGCCCGGGACGCCTGGCACCTCTTCCAGACGCTGGGCTACGACCTGAACCTGTTCTCCTCGGCCATCAAGCTGAACACGCAGTACATGCACTGCCTCTGGTTCAGCCTCAAGCTGAAGGAGCGGGTCACGACCAACCTGGTCATCCAGCGGCTGACGGACAACCGCCGCGTGGCCCTGACCGAGAAAAAATCGGCCAACCAGATCTTCTCCTACGGGCGTGACCACGGGCACTACGGCCGGATCCTCACCCAGACGGTCGTGCCGGTGCCGGCGCTTTCGGTGCACGGCGACCATGAGATCGTGGGTTTCGCCTTCACGCCGCAGGACGGCAACCCGCTGCTTTCCAGCGTGGCCGTCGCATCCTGGTTCCTGGATCCGAAGGGCTACGAACTGCGCCTGGATTGCCTGCGCCCGTTCATGTTCCAGGAGCTGTAAGCCTCCGCGCGGGCGGGCGGACGGAGAGGTTGGGAGTGCGAATCGAGGCGGGGCCGCCCGCGGCGGCGCCGCCCGGACGCGGGAGGGAAGCTTGAAAGCGGTCGTACGCAGAATCGGCGGCACCGCCCTGGCGGGCAAGGCCGAGAGCGGTCACTGGGTGCCGATGGACACCGCGCCGGAAGGCGGAGGCTTCGGCGCCGCCGCCAGCCCTCTTGAGCTCGTGCTTCTGGGCCTGGGCGGATGCACCAGCATGGACGTTCTCCTGATCCTGCAGAAGAAACGGATCAAGCTCGACGACTTCGAGATCGAGCTGGACGCCGACCGCGCCGCGACCTATCCCAAGGCCTTCACGCACATCCTCATGACCTACCACTTCTACGGCGAGGATCTGAATCGGTCCGACCTGGAAGCGGCGGTCGAGCTTTCCCAGGAGAAGTACTGCTCGGTGGCGGCGATGTTGCGCGCCGCGGCGCCGATCGAGTTTCGGATCGAGACCCACCCGCCTCGCCGCGCGCGGTAGGCCCGGCCATGATCGGCAAGACCCCACGGGACACGCGACCTGTCCGGGGTTGGACCGACCAGCTCGGGAAGGCCGTCGTGCCTCTCGCCCTCTTGACCATCTTCTTCGCGGGATTCAGCTCGGTCACCGATCCGGACGTGTGGTTCCACCTCCGCGCCGGCAAGGAGATCCTGGCCCACGGCTTCCTCCGGACCGACACCTTTTCCTACCCCTCCGCCGGCCGGCCCTACATTGATCTTCACTGGCTTTTCCAGGTCCTGATCTACTGCGTCCATCGGGCCGCGGGAGAACCGGGCCTGATCTGGTTCTCCTGCCTGATCGTGACCGCGACCTTCACGCTGGTCTATCGGCTCACCCGCCGCTGGGTCCCGGGGCCGCTCGCCGCCGGTCTGACGGCGGTGGGCGGAGTGGTCGCGAGCGAACGCTTCGCGCCGAGGCCCGAGATCCTCACCTTCCTCTTCCTGGCGCTCGTGGTCTGGCTGGTCCGCCGTCATCTCGAGGGAAGCCGGCGGGCGTGGTGGATCCTGCCGCTCGTCATGCTCCTCTGGACCAATTCCGAAGGGCTCTTCGTCCTCGGATTCGCCGTGATCGCGGCGCACCTCACAGATGCGCCGCGGGACCGGAAGCTCTGGCAGGCTCTCGGGCTCTCCGTTCTCGCCTCCCTGGTCAATCCGTACTTCGTCGAGGGGGCCCTGCACCCGTTCGTCCTCTTCACCCGGATCAACCGCAGCCTCCCGATCTATTCCGCCACGATCGGTGAGTTCCTGAACCCATTCAACGGCGAGCCCTTGCATCCCTCCGTGATCCTCTATCCGTGGTACCTCGCCTTGATCGGCCTCGCTCTGGCCGTGTCCCTGGCCGCGGCGAGCGGTGGCGCTTCATCGGGAAGCGGAAAGAGCCGCGGGCAAGGCCGATGGCCGCGGATCAGCGAGCTCGTCCTCATCGCCGGATTCGTCTACCTCTCGCTGTCGGCCCGCCGGAACGTCGCGCTGCTTCCGCTGGTCGCGACTCCCATCCTCGGTCGCTGGCTCGGACGCGCCGGGTCCGGGAAGAGCGCCGCGGGCGCCTGGGCGCGGATCCGGCCGCGAGGGCAGACCGGGTTGCGGGGCGCGGCGGCGGGCGCGGCGCTGTTCCTCCTCCTGGCCTACGATCTGGGGCTCGCGACCAACCGCATCTATGTCCATGCCCAGACCGACAAGCGGTTCGGAACCTCGCCTTCGGAGACCGGTTTTCCGCGGGAGGCGGCCCGGTACCTTCTGGAGCACAAAGTCGCAGGGCCGATCTTCTCGACTTTCGCCGCCGGCTCGTTTCTCACGTGGGCCTATCCGGAACAACCGGACTTCATCGACGGACGCCTGGAAGTCCACTCGGCCGACCACTACCGCGAGTACCTGCAGGTTCTCCAGGGCGGACCCGCCTGGATGGCTGCGGATCACAAGTACGGATTCAACGCCGCCGTCATCCAGTACATGGAGGCCCGGGCCCTGACCATCGAGCGGGTCCGGGATCCGGATTGGGCGCCGGTCTCTATCGATGCGAACGCCATCGTGCTTCTGAAGCGCGTTCCGGCGAATCAGGCGTTGATCGAGAGCGACGGACTCAACGCCGAGCGGCTCTCGCGCCTTTTCCCTTCGGTCTCGCCCGAGCAGATCGACGCCGGATTTCCGTTGCCCCCGGTGAAGGCGTCCGGCCTCCTTTCCGTCCAACGGTTCCCCTGGGCGAGCCTTCATCTCGGCCAGCTCTTCCTGAGCTTCAACCGTCCGGCCATGGCGATTCCCCAGTTCCTCGAGGCGGTGCGGATCGCGCCCGACCGCACCTCGCCCCGGCTGCTCCTCGCGACCGCCTTGAATCTGGTGGCGCAACCGCAGCAGGCGCTCGCGACGCTGGAAACGGCCCGCGCGGCCCATGGGACGCGGGACGAGCGCGCGACGACCCTGGTCGTGGAAGGGGACATCCTGACCGCTCTCGACCGCGGAAAGGAAGCGGTCGAGGCCTACAATCGATATCTGGAGCATCCGGTGGCGCAGGTGGAGGTGGCGTCGGTTCTCGCGAGTCGCGGGCTGGCGCGGCTCAAGGCCGGGGATCCGAACGGGTCTGCGGACGACGAGATCGAGAGCCTGCGGCAACAGCCCGCCAACGCGCAGGCCTACTGGTACCTGGGGATGGCCGAGGAGGCGCGCGGCCGCAAGGCCGAGGCGCTCCGGGCCTACCAGGGCTTCAAGACCCTGGGCGGACGCGCTCCAGGGCTCGAGGCCGCGCTGGCGCGCCTGAGCGGGTCCGGCTGATCGCGTTCTGTCGCGTGGTGCGGTTCAGGAGGCCTGATCCGGAGACCTTCGATTGTAATCCGTCGTCGAAATCCGTCGCGATTTCGCCGGCGGAGGGCTGCCCGTCACGAGTCGGCCGGAACAGGACCGCCCAGTCGGCGCAAACCGGCCGTTCCCGTTCAGTGATGGACGGCCTGGATGAGAAGCATGGCCAGCGCGGAGATTCCGGCCGAAAGCGGGATGGTCAAGACCCAGGCCCAGACGATCCGCGTGGCGATGCCCCAACGAACGGCCGAGAGGCGCTTGAGCGAACCGACCCCGACGATGGCGCCGGTGATCGTGTGGGTGGTCGAAACCGGGATCCCCATGGCCGCGGTCCCGAGCAGGGTGATGGCGCCCGCGGTCTCCGCGGCGAAACCGTCGACCGGCCGGAGCTCGGTGATCCGCATTCCCAGGGTCTTCACGATGCGCCAGCCTCCAGTGAGGGTCCCCAGGGCGATGGCCGCGTGGCAGGCCAGGATGATCCAGGTGGACACCGCGAAGGTCTTGACCAGCCCGCTGGCGTAGAGCAGCCCGGCGATGATCCCCATGGTCTTCTGGGCGTCGTTGGTCCCGTGTCCCAGGCTGTAGAGCCCGGCCGAGACAAGCTGGAGCTTCCGGAACAGCTTGTCGATCTTGCGTGGCGTGGATCGGCGGAAGATCCAGGTCGTGATCAACATCAGGATGAAGCCCAGCACGATTCCGAGCATCGGGGCGATCACGATGAACGAAACAGTCTTGATCCAGCCTCTCCAGAGGATGGCGGACAGGCCCGCGTGGGTGGCGGCGGCACCGGCGTAGCCGCCGATCAAGGCGTGGGAGCTGCTCGTGGGAAGGCCCAGGTACCAGGTGATCAGATCCCAGAAGATCGCCCCCAGCAGGCCGGCCAGGATGACCTGCGGGGTGATGACGCCCAGATGCACCAGGCCCTGCCCCATCGTCTTGGCCACGTGGACCCCGAATCCGAACGCGGCCACGAAATTGAAAAAGGCTGCCCAGAGCACCGCCTTGCCCGGAGTCAGCACCCGGGTCGAGACGATGGTGGCGATCGAGTTGGCCGCGTCGTGAAAGCCGTTCAGGTAGTCGAAGACCAGGGCGACCGCGATCAGGGCGATGACGAAGATCAGCACGGTCAGGCGTACTTGATGAGGACGTTTTCGATCAGGACCGCAGCATCCTCGCAGCGGTCGGTGGCCGCTTCCATCATGGCGAGCAGTTCGCGGCGTTTGATCAGCCGGATCGCGTCCAACTCATCCTGGAAGAGCGCGCCCAGGGCCCGGTGGAAGATTCCGTCGGCCTGATTCTCCAGGGTGTTGACCCGCTTGCAGGCGTCGCGGATCCGCTCGGCGTCGCGCAGATCCCGCAGCAGGGGAATGGCCCGGGCCAGTTCACCGACCGAAAGCTGGATGATCTCCGCGAGCTGGCGAACCGGCTCATCGAACTCCGTGATCCGGTAGAGACGGATGCAGGTGGCCGACTGATCGATGTTGTCCATGATGTCGTCGAGCGAGCTGGCCAGCCCGGCGATGTCTTCGCGATCAAGGTGCGTGATGAAGGTCGTTCCCAGCTCCTGGAAGACCTGGTGCGTGAATTCGTCTCCGCGGTGCTCGCAATCCTCGATCGCCTTGATGAGCTTGATCCGCGCCGATTCATCCTCGAGATCGAGGAGCTCCCTCAAGATCCCTGAGGCCTGCGCGATGTTCGCGACGTCCTGGGTGAAAACCTGGAGAAACTTGTCCTCGCGCGGAAGGAGAGCCCGAATCCAGCGATCGACCCGCATGATTCCCCCGCCCTGCCCGAACCCTGCGCACATCGCCCGGGCCGGGTTGGCCGCAGGGCCAACCCGACAACGCCGGCATTGTGAGGGGAGAGGGGATGCGGCGCAACAAAAAGGGAGCGGACCGGCTCGTGACTGCCGGACCGCCTGATCGTCAGAGAATCCGCCGTGGGCTCAGCTTGGTGATCGACGGCAGCGCGGCCCTGCTCGGCCGCCCTGGCTGCCGGTCCTGCGCAACGGGTCGCGCGAGCGGTCGGGCCTCACACCCCGAGGTGCTGCCCCATCCACTTGGTGATCTTGTCCCTCGACTCGACTCCGGAAAACCGATGGACCGGCTTCCCCTCCTTGAGGAAAACGACGGTCGGCACCCCCATCACCCCGTGCTTCTGGGCGATTCCGGGCGCCTCTCCGACGTCCACTTTGAGGATCCGCACCTTGCCTTCGTAAAGCCCGGTCAGCTCGTCGAAGATCGGCTCGAGCTTCTTGCAGGGTCCGCACCAGGTGGCCCCGAAATCCAGGATGACCGGAACATCGGATTGCTCCACCAGGGTGGCGTAGGTGGTGTCATCGACGTGTTGCATGAATGAGCCCCTCTCCGCCCGTCTCAGGCTTCGAATTTCACTCCCTGCGCCAGCGGCAGATCGTCCGACCAGTTGACCGTGCAGGTCTGGCGC
Source organism: Candidatus Eiseniibacteriota bacterium (assembly GCA_963833505.1). GTDB lineage: Bacteria > Eisenbacteria > RBG-16-71-46 > CAIMUX01 > CAIMUX01 > CAWHYG01. Next base: position 1,854,630 of record CAWHYG010000007.1, read on the forward strand.
CGCATGTAGGCCTTCCAGGCGTCGCTTCCCGCCTCCCGGCCGCCTCCGGTGTCCTTTTCCCCGCCGAAGGCGCCGCCGATCTCGGCCCCCGAGGTGCCGATGTTGACGTTGGCGATGCCGCAGTCGCTTCCCCGCGCGCTCAGGAACGCCTCCGAGTACTGGAGGTTCCGCGTGAAGATCGCGCTCGAGAGGCCCTGGTCGACGCCGTTCTGCATCCGGATGGCTTCGTCCACCGTGTCCACGGTGAAAAGGTAGAGGATCGGCGCGAAAGTCTCCTCCGCGACGATCGACATCCCGGCCTGAGCCCGGACCAAGGTGGGCTCGACGAAGAATCCGGGCCGGTCGAGACGACGGCCGCCATGGAGGATCTCCCCGCCTTCGGCGCGGATCCGTTCGACCGCCTTCATCATGACGGAGACCGCGGCTTCATCGATCAGCGGTCCCATCAGGGTCTTTTCCTCGAGCGGATCTCCGATCGGAATCGACCGATAGGCCTTCAGCAGCCGTTCCGTGAGCGGCCCCGCGATCTGCCGCTGCATGAAGATCCGCCGGGTCGAGGTGCAACGCTGGCCGGCGGTTCCGACCGCGCCGAAGAGAATGGCGCGGGCGGCGAGGTTCAGGTCGGCGTCTTCCATCACGATGATCGCATTGTTCCCGCCCAGCTCCAGAAGCGAGCGGCCAAGACGGTCCGCAACCACGTGGCCGATCCGGCGTCCCATCTCGCACGAGCCGGTCGCGGAGATCAGAGGCACGCGCCGATCCTGGATGAGGCGTTCGCCCACCGTCGAGCCGCGGCCCACCGCGAGGGTGAAGATGCCGGCAAGGCCGTTCCGCTCCAGGACGCGCGCGGCGATCTTCTGGACGGCGATGGCGGTCAGGGGAGTGCTGGAAGACGGCTTCCAGACCATGGTGTCGCCGCAGACCGCCGCGACAGTGGCGTTCCAGGACCAGACCGCGACCGGGAAGTTGAAGGAGGTGATGATGCCGATCACTCCGAGGGGGTGCCACTGCTCGAGCATCCGGTGGCAGGCCCGTTCGCTCTGCATGGTGAGGCCGTAGAGCTGCCGGGAAAGGCCGACGGCGAGGTCGGCCATGTCGATCATCTCCTGGACCTCGCCTTCGCCTTCCGTGAGGATCTTGCCGTTTTCGAGCGAAACCAGGCGCCCCAGAGGCTTCTTCCAGCGGCGCAGCTCCTCGCCGAGCTGCCGGATGATCTCGCCCCGCTTGGGCGCGGGCACCATCCGCCAGGTTTGAAACGCCCGATCGGCGGATTCGAAGACGCGCTGGTAGTCGTTCTCTCCCGCCTGGAGGATCGTGGCGATCGGCTCATTGGTCGCCGGATTGACGGAAACAAGCTCGCCGCCCGTGGGACGGGCGATCCATTCGTCCGCCATGACTCCGGAGTTGACCGGTTCGATCCCCAGCTCTTTCAGGAAATCGTGCATGCCCGAACCTCCCGTTGGCCCCGCTGACCGGCGGTTGACCGCGCCGGCCCCCCATCGACCGTTCGACTCGAACGGATTCTGCGAACCAATGAAGCCGCCGTCCGGCGGCCGGGACGGAATTCCGCACCCGGCGAAACGGCCATTGCTCCCAGCGGGACGAAGGCCAGAATAGCATAGGTTGACGTTGGGGGTGGTCGCGATCCATCCTGAGGGACCGGAGGGTCTCCCGCCGGCCCCGGAAGTTCATTCCCGTTCTCCGTGGCATTGCGGGCCGGGATGGAGATCACCGGCGAGGTTTTTTTCGTTCTCACCCAGTGGGCTGGCAGTCGCGGGGCCCACGCAGCTCCGGAGTGGTTGTGAGTCCAGATTCGAACGATTCCCAGGAAGACAGGACGCCGGAAGCTCGTCCGACCCGGACCGGCCGCAAGCGCCCGCGATCGCGTGCCGCCGGAACGCAGGACGACGCCAGCGAAGCTTCGTTCGCGCCCGGTGCCGCGCACGCGGAGGCTCCTCGCGCCCCGGCTCGACGGACTCGACGCCGTCCTGCCGCCGAACGAGAACCCGCGCGGGAAGAGCGAGCCGGCGAAACGGCCTCGCGGGAGACGTCGAGAGCGCCGGAACCGGCGCGAGCCGAACCAACGCGAGCCAAGCCTCCTCGATCCGAGCCGCCGCGTTTCGAGCGGGCGCGCCCGGAATCGCCTCGATCCGAGCCGTTGCGCACTGAGCCACCACGTTCGGACTCGCCGCGTCCCGAAACCATGCGCGGCGACCCGGGACGCTCCGACCCGGCTCGATCTTCCGATCAGCGTCGGGTTCCGTTCCAGAACGGCTTTCCCGGCGCTCGCACCCGCTCCGGCAACGGCCCGAAAGCGGCGCCCGCCGCCGGTCCGCGCGATCCGGCGCGCCCGGGATACCGCGTGCGGCGCATGGTGGATCCGCCGAGCCGGCGGAGCTCCGAGGAGGCGCGCCCGCGGGACGACCGCAACCGCTTCGACCCCCGCAACCGGCGGACGCGCCCGGGTGGTCGAGAGCAGGGACGCAAGCGCGACCTGCTCGAAGGGCTCCGCCTGCTGCACCAAGGCGTCAGCGTCGATCCTCATGAACGCCTGGTCCTCGAGACGACTCCGGATCAGTATTCGACCCGCGTGGTCGACCTGATCGCCCCGATCGGGCGCGGCCAGCGCTGCCTGATCACCTCGCCCCCGAAAGCGGGCAAGACGATGCTTCTGGAGGCGGTCGCCCGGGGAATCCTGACCAACCATCCCGACGTGGAGGTGGTGGTGCTCCTGGTCGACGAGCGCCCCGAGGAAGTGACCCATTTCCGCCGCGCCGTTCCCTGCGAGGTCGTGGCCAGCTCGAACGACATGCCGGTCGAGGACCACGTCCGTCTGACCGAGGAAACGGTGATCCGCGTGGCTGAAGAAGTCATGAACGGAAAGGACGTGGTGTTGCTGCTCGACTCGATCACGCGGCTGGCCCGGGCCTACAACGTCTTCTCGGACGGGACCGGCCGCACGCTCTCGGGCGGCCTCGACGCCAGCACGATGTACGGCCCGCGCCGGATCTTCGGAGCGGCGCGCAAGATCGAGAACGGCGGCAGTCTCACGATCCTGGGCACGGCCCTGGTCGACACCGGCTCGCGCATGGACGAGGTCATCTTCCAGGAGTTCAAGGGCACGGGGAACACCGAGATCGTCCTTTCCCGCGACCTGGCGAACAAGCGCATCTTCCCTTCCATCGACCTCCTGATCAGCGGCAGCCGCAAGGAAGAGAAGCTGTACCCGTTCGACGTCGTCAGCCGCCTCCACCTGCTCCGGCGGTTTCTCGCCGACAAGAAGTCGGACGAAGCCATGCTGGGGCTGATCCGGATGCTGGAACGCTACCGGACGAACGCGGAGCTTCTGCGGGCCCTGGGATCGTAGATCAGGCCCGGGCGATTCCGCATCGCACCGCTCCGCAGCGCCGCAAGCGACCTTCGTCCCCCCGGCGGCAGGCACGCGGGCCCGTTGCCCGGCAGTCTCGTGGTTGAGCAGGCTCCGGGCCGGGGGTACACTCGCAGGACTGTGAGATTGAGGATTCCGGGAGCTTTCGAACCGGAATTCCCGGCCGTGGAGAGGATGCCGAAAGGAGACACGATGAAGAAGGCCCTGCCGGCTCTGTTCGTTCTGCTCGCCCTCGGCGCAACCGCGCTCTTCGCCCGAGCCGGCGTCATCAAGCTCGCGAACTACCAGTTTGACACCGCCATCGGCGAGCCGGCCCTCCCCGCCGATCTGACGGCCGGCGCGACCGCCATGAACGATCACGGGTACTTCCTGATCCAGACCGGCGGCCCGATCACCGAGGCCTGGCGGAACCAATTGACCGCCGCCGGAGCCGTGATCTACGGCTACGTGCCGGATTACGCCCTGCTCGTCGGGCTTGACCATGACGCCCAGGCGCGCGCGCGGAAGCTCGCGGGCACGGTCTGGATGGGGGCGTTCCAACCGGCGTACAAGATCAGCCCGGCGATCGGGCAGCAGGTCTTTGTTTCCCCGGAGCGGCTGAAGGATCCCAATCTGACCCTGATGGTCCGGGTCTTCCAAGACCTGGACGGCGTCGCCCAGTCGATCCAGGCCCTGGGCGGACGCGTGCTCGATCGCACCGACGACGGGTTCTCCAGACGGCTGGTGGTGAGCGCTCCCCGAAGCCTGCTCGGCCCGCTGGCGCGGATCCAGGACGTCTGGTGGATCGAGGAGAAGCCGGAGTTCCGCGTCGACAACAACACGACCCGATGGGTCATCCAGTCGAATTCGAGCGGCTACACGCCGATCTGGGACCACGGGATCATGGGGGCCGGCCAGATCGCGACGATCATGGACACCGGAGTCGATTACAACAGTTGCTGGTTCCGCGACACGAACGACGCTCCTCCGGGGCCGAGCCACCGCAAGATCATCGATTACACGCTGTGGGGCGGCAATCCGTATGACGGATGCGACACCGGCCACGGATCGCACGTCGCCGGGACCCTCGTGGGAGACCAGTCCTTCATCAACCCGGGGGACATCGATTACAACGGGATGGCCTACAAGGCCAAGCTGACCGTGCAGGACGTCGGGCCCGACACCTGGGAGACCTGCAACACGGGCATCATCTACGTCCCCAACACCATGGCCGATCCCATCAACGCCGCCTACCAGCTCGGAGCGCGGGTCCATTCGAACAGCTGGGGCAGCTCGGACTACTCGTACGACGGCTACTGCGTGGACGTGGACCATACCATGTGGCAGCACCCCGACATGCTCGTCTGCTTCGCCAACGGCAACGGCGGACCGAACGGCGGAACCGTGGGCTCTCCGGCGATTTCCAAGGACTGCGTGTCGGTGGGCGCGACGCAGCAGGCTCCGAACCAGGAAAACATCGCCTGGTACTCCAGCCGCGGGCCCGCGCCGGATGGGAGGTACAAGCCGACCGTCTGCGCTCCCGGCGGCCAGACCCCGACCTACATCACCTCGGTGGACAACGATCCGGGTGATCCGCCCACGCCGACCTGCCAGACCCAGTCAGCTCCCTTCCAGGGCACCTCGATGGCCACTCCGGCCGTGAGCGGCGCCGCGCTGCTCGTCCGGGAGTACTTCACCGACGGCTTCTATCCGTCAGGATCGACCGGCGGAAATCCCGTCCCGCCGAGCGCGGCGCTCATCAAGGCCATGTTGATCGCCGGTACCCACGACATGAACAGCCCGGACGTGCCCAACAACACGGAAGGTTGGGGGCGGATCCTGCTCGACAACTCCATGTACTTCGCGGGAGACACGCGGGAGCTGATCGCAGAGGACGTGACTCCGGGCCTGACGACCGGACAAAGCTGGCCGTTCAACTTCACCGTCTCCTCGTCGTCGGAGCCTCTGGTCATCGCCCTTGTCTGGACCGACTACCCCGGCACCCAGGGAACCGGGACCGAGCTGGTCAACAATCTGGACCTCACGGTCACGTCGCCGGGCAACGTCGTGTACAAGGGGAACGTCATGAGCGGCGGCCAGTCGGTCACCGGCGGTTCCTACGACCTGACCAACGTGGAAGAGGGTTTCCGGCTCTCCAATCCCTCGACGGGAACCTGGTCGATCAGCGTAAAGGGCCAGAACGTCCCGCAGGGTCCTCAGCCCTTCGCGATCGTGATCAATGGCGCGTTCGCCAACTGGCCTCCGGGCGTGGCTGGCGGCGCCGCGCAGGGCTCGGAGGGAACGGAGGCGTTCGTCCGTGCCTGGCCCAACCCCGTGAGCCATCTGACCAGCCTGCATTATGCGGTTCCCGGCGGCTACGCGGGGCCGGTGGAGCTTTCGATCCTCGACGTCGAGGGACGAGCCATCCGGACGCTGGTGCGGAAGGGTCAGACCGGCGGCGAGTACCACGTGACCTGGGAATGCCTCGACGGCAACGGCGTCCGCGTGCCCGACGGAGTCTACTTCGCGCGCCTGACCGCCGGGTCCAACCTCGCGAAGGCGAAGCTGGTCGTTCGGCGCTGAGCGGCGAGGCGTCATCGCCGATCTGCGCTGCTCCGGCGCTCGAACGGCCGATCCCGCCCTTGCGCGCCGAAGCCGGAGCGGACCATGGAGGAGGCGCGGACGGAGTGCGGCGGGAGCGCTCGACCGTGCGCGGAGCCGCGCGGAGTAGCGCCGACGACCGGTCCGCGCAGGGTTTGGCGCGCAAGGGCTCCGAGGCGCTGAGCTGCGCTGATTACTGCGCAAGGCGGAGGGGTGATGGAACCGAGCTACACGAGCCAGGACGCGCTGTCGTATGGTTGGAAGGCCATGAAGGACCGCTTCTGGTTCTTCTTCCTGTTCCTCTTGATCCTCCTCTTGCTCAGCGTCGGCGCCTCCAACCTCGTGCACTTCGTCCTGCCCCATCCGTTGCGGGGATTCGGATCCTGGCTGGTGTCGGCCCTGGTCGGAATGATCACCATCTGGGGAGCGCTGCGCATCCTCGACGGACGACCGGTCGCCTGGCAGGCCTGGAAGGATCTCTTTTCCTCCGGCACCCGGCTCGGCAACTTCCTGGCCTGCCAGTTTCTCTACACGCTCATCTGGATCGGCGGACTCGTGCTGCTGATCGTCCCCGCGATCATCTGGTCGATCCAGTTCGGGTTCGCCGGATTCATCGTCCTGGATGAGGGACTCGGGCCGGCGGAGGCCTTGCGCCGCAGCTCCGCGATCACCCGGGGATTCCGCGGCGAGCTGTTCCTCTTCTGGCTGCTCGTCTTTGCGATCAATCTGCTCGGGCTGCTTGCGCTGGCGGTGGGCCTGTTCGCCACCATCCCGACCAGCATGATGGCGACGGCGTGGATCTACCGGAGACTGCGGGAGCGCGACGTCCGGACCTCCGGCGATGCCGTCCCCGGCGCGACTCCGTCGTAGCAAGGTTGCCTGTCGCCGGGCGTCTCAACCGCGCTCGAAGTGAGGCAACTCGTCCGGGATCGGAACCGCGATCTCCAGGATCCCGGCGAATTCGCCTTCCCGGTACCAGGGGATCTGGTGGATCATCTTCTTCCGCCCGTTCTTCCGGATGGTGTAGTGGTTCGGCTCGCGCCGCGTGTATAACTCCGCGGTCCTGGTCCGCGAGGGCTCGGGATGGCAGTCGAGGACGCTCTGCCCGATGAGCGCCGCTCCCCCGTCCGCCTCGTAGGTGGCCACGGCGCGGCGGTTCATGGACAGGATGATCCCGTCCACCCCGGTGACCGTGATGGCGGCGGGCAGCTCATCGAACCAATCGGCGCTTCCTTTCATCGGTACCCCCTTCTGTCCTGGTCGAATCGAACGGCCAAGCCGGCTGTGGTTCCAAGTGGGATCACGGCGCCCCGGATGACCAGCCGATGACCCGTCCCGGTGGCAGGGTCTCCTCGAAACGACGGCCGTCGATCGAGGCAGCGGATCTGACCGGGCGGGCCGCTTACGGCGGCAACGCTTCCACCAGATCGGCCAGCTCAGCCGTAGTCCGCACCACCCGATCGGCGTTCCGCGGCCTTCTCGCCGCCAGATCCGGCAGCGACTCCTCGAGCAGCCCGAGGATGAGGACGGTTCGCATCCCCGCCTGCCGCGCGCCGGAATGCTCGTCGCTGCCCCCGTCCCCGACGAAGAGACAGTCCTCCGGCGGAACCTCGAGCCGTTCGGCGCCCAGGCGATAGAAAGCCGGGTCCGGTTTCATCAGCCTTTCCCGACACGAGAACAACGCGGCGTCAAACAGGCTCGCCAGCGGAGACTCCGGCCAGGCGTCGATCTCGTCCCACCCGGCGTTGCTGAGGAGCCCGATCTTGAGCCGCAGCTCCCGGAGGCGCCGGACTCCGGCCAGAATCTCCGGACGGACATGGATCAGGGCATGGCGAAAGCGCGCCGGGCGTGCCGCGGCCGCTTGCACGATCCGCTCCTCCGGGATGCTCGGGTCAATGCGCCGGACGATGATCCGGAGAGACTCGACCGGATCCGACACCTCTCCCAGCGCGTGGTGCCGGGCCTCGTTGAAGATGGCGTGATTCCAGACCGCCGGGTCGATGCCCAGAATCTCCGACGAGGAGCGTCCCGGCGCGCCGTTCACGTCGACCAGGGTGTGAAAGAGGTCGAAGAGCACGGCTCGAGGGCGGCGCAGCGCCGATCCGCGCTCCTCACCGGAGACCGGCCGCTCGGATCCGAGAGCGGGTCGTTCCAGGGCGCGACGGCCATCCGAGGCGGGTCCGACCGAGCCACGTTCGTCACCGGCGCCCGGCTCTCCCGAGCCCCGCCCGTCGCGGAAGGCCGATCCGACCATGGGGCGTTCATCACCGCGGGATGATCCGACCGGTCCATGCGGATGCCGGTGACGGAGGATATGCGGCATCTCGAGCCCGTGCGACTCCATCAACGCCTCGTTGGAGAGAAGCTCGACGGTGGAACCATCCGCCACGACGACGCCGCCGTCCAGCACCAGCGTGCGCGGGCACAGCTCGACCACCAGCTCAAGGTCGTGGGTCGCGATCAGCTTGGTCGCGGGAATGCGGCGGAGAAGATCCTTGAGCTCGCGCTTGCCGCGCGGATCCAGGCTGCTGGTCGGTTCGTCGAGGACGAGGATGTCCGATCGGCAGGCCAGGAGTCCCGCCAGACAGACCCGTTGCTTTTCCCCGCGACTGAGCCGGCGGGGAGACCGCCCCCCGAAGCCGGACAGGCCCACCAGCGCCAGCGCCTCTTCGACCCGAGCCCGCACCTCGGGATCGGACAGCCCGAACTGCTCGGGGCCGAACGCCACGTCCTCGTAGACCGTGGGACAGAAGAGCTGATCATCGGGATCCTGGAAAAGAAGCCCGACCCGCCGGCGGATCGCCTCCAGGTTCGGAGCCGCGACCGGAAGACCGGAGACGAAGACGGATGGAGAAGCGGCCGGCTTCTCCGGCAGGATTCCGTTCAGATGCAGAAGCAGGGTGGACTTGCCCGCGCCGTTCGCGCCGATGAGGCCAAGACATTCCCCTTCCTCAACCGTGAAGCTGACGCCGGCCAAAGCCGGCGTCCCGTCCGGATAGGCGAAGCGCAGGTCGCGGACCTCGAGCCGGACGGGACGGTTCAGGGTCGGCTCCGCGCCGCTCATTTCCACCCCCGCGCCCGCATCGCCGCGTAGATCCGCTCTCCCCGCTCCGACGAGCGGACGAAGAGCTGGGCCGCGACCGCCGCCAGATTCACCCAGGCCCGGGCGCGGCGCCGCGTGAAGGTCCGGCTGGCCCGCGCCGCGCGGAGCCGGGCCATCTCCTCGATCAGAAGAAAGAGATAGCGGTGCATCAGCGCCAGCACGGTGACGAGGAGGGACGGCGCGCGCAGACGCCGGAAAAGCCGGAGCAGATCGGCGAAGGAGGTGGTCGACGAAAGCAGCACCACCGCGAACAGACAGAGCGTGCTCCGGGCCAGCAGGGACAGGAACACCATTCCTCCGCGCGGCTGGAGCAGGCTCAGAAGCGCGATGCCCGCGACGAAGGGCTCGAGCGCCAGGATCCTCATGAGCAGGCGGACCGGCGGGACCCGGCTCGCGAGAGCGGCGGCGACCAGGATGATCGCGGGAAGGGCCAGAGGCCGCGTCTTCCCGAACGGCGTGGACGCGATCCAGATCAGGAGAGCGAGCGTGGCGACCAGCTTGATCGCCGCCGGCAACCGGCGCGCCAACCCTCCGTGACCGCCGGCCGGCTCGAGGCGGTCCGCGATCACGCCGGAGGACGTCCCCGATCGGCCTCGCTCGACCCACGATGGGACGTCATGAGACCGACTCGGGCCGCGCCGCCTTGCCGGCGTTTCGTCCCGGGACCAGGCTGCGCCCGAGCAGCAGCGCAAGCCCGAACACCGTGATCGTTCCGATCAGCCCCGCCAGCGCGGTCGCGGCCACCGCGGACCCGATGCCGGGGATGTGATAGCGAGCCCAGGGCGCGGGCAGGATGGGAGCGGCGACCTTCCGCTCGATGCCGAGAGCGTTTGCGACCTTCTCGAGCCCGTCCGGCCAGGGGCAGGCGAACGGGGCCACGAACAGGGCGAGCCCGAAAGAGACGATCAGCCCGTAGACCACGGTCTCCAGGCGACCGCCGGTTGTTGCTTCCCTGCCGGCCTCGAGCAGCTCGGGACGCGTCCGCCGCAGGGCGGCGATGACGAGAGCCGTGATGAAGCCTTCCCCCAGGCCGATCAGCATGTGCACGTTGGCCATGGCGGGAAAGGCGGCCGACCATGAGACCGTGCCGGAGGCCGCCAGCTCTCCCGCGCAGCACACGGCGGCGAGAACCGTGGAGCACCACGCCCCGAAGGCGATCCCGACGATCCGGCCCCGATCGCCTCCGAGAAGTCGCCAGGTCCCGCGATAGATCCAGTAGCCGGTGAGCGATCCCACGAGGGCCATGTTGAGGATGTTCGCCCCCAGGGCGAGGATCCCGCCGTCCGCGAAGAGGAAACACTGCACGAGCAGCACGGCGGAGATCACGATCACCGCCGCACTTGGTCCCAGAAGCGCCGCGACGAGAACGGCGCCCACGAGATGGCCGGACGTGCCTCCGGCCACGGGAAAGTTCAGCATCTGCGCCGCGAAGACGAACGCGGCGGTCAATCCCATGAGCGGAACCCGTCCCGCCGGCATCCGGCGGGCCCGGCGCAGCGCGAAGCCCAGTCCGGCGGACGACACGCCCCAGGCCGCGACCGCGCTTTTTGTGTCCAGAAATCCGTCCGGAATGTGCATGCCCCGCCGTTCCCCCTGTCGACCCTGCCGCGGGCGACGCCGGGATCAGTAATAGTCCGCGAGCTTGAGTTTGCGCTTCTCTCCGGTGGCGAGCTTGAGATGCACCACCTTCCCGGCCGGCGCCATGGACCAGCCTTCGTCCTTCTTCGAGTAGGATTCGCCGTTGATCGCCTGTCCGTCCACCTCGACGATCCTCTCGCCCGCCTTCCATCCGGCTTGGGCGGCCGGGCTGCCGGGCGCCACGAAGACGACCTCCAGATCCCCGTCGCCGAGCTGCAGCGACAGGCCGGTGCGATCCTTCCGGAAGGGCGTCGTGTCCCAACCCTGGCCCGGTTCGAGCCAGAGGGATTCGTGCGGGTAGTCGAAGAGAACGCGGAACCGGGAGAGAATCCCGGCGCCCAGGTTTCCCGCCTCGCGGCGCGTGTCGAAGGCGCCGCTCTCGGCGTGGGAGAACGAGGCGGGCACGTCCTTGAGCGTATATCCGGCCACGGTCAGCGCATGCAGGGTCGCCACGGTCGTGGAGTTCGCGCCCCCGACTCCCCCGCTCATGCGCGCGGAGACCGGCGCGCGCCCGTCCAGGAGATGATTGGCGTCGCTGTAATACCCGAAGACGTCCAGCGTGCCGCCGTTGCCCGTGTCGAGGTGGAAACGCGCCGGAGGGAGATTCTCGATCCGGGCTTCGACCTCCCGGTGTCCGCCCTCGCGCGGATAAAGCGGGATCCTGTGCCCGGCGCCCTCGTAACGGAACGAATCCGGATTGCAGAAACGGATCCGGCTGTCGGGATAATCCAGGTCGACGATCAGGTTGTTGAAGACCTCCTTGCCGAAGACGCAGGGCATGGCTCGGCCCATCATCTTGGACACGCCGCGCAGATCGATGACGGCGGCGGTGAGGCCGTCGGCGGCGAGGCCGTCCACACGGATCGACACGCCGCGGACCATGGCGGCGGTCGAGGTTCCGCCCGAGCCCACCGCCGGAACCGAGCCCTCCGGCTTGAGTCCCAGTCCGGCGGCGAAGACGCTGTCGAGCACGGTCATGCCGGCGCCCGAGTCGAGGACGAGGTCGGCATCGGCCCCGTTCACGGTTCCGTGCAGGTAGAGGTAGCTGTGCTCGTACAGGTCGAGCGGAGCCCATTCCGTCCTTGCCGCCCCGGAGGCGATGCGGATCGGACTCCGGCGGGCCCCCGGCCGCACGAAGACGTCATCCGGAATTCCGGCGTTGGTGGCGATCTGGTCCCACTCGACGAGGACCTGGACCTCGCTGTTCGCCGCCATCTTCGTCACCATCTCCTGATGGAAGGGAAAGCGGAGGCCGTTCACCATCCGCCAGTCGGTGAGATGGTTCCAGGTTTCATAGGTGTCGACGAGCGACCGTTCCCACTCCAGGCTTCCCGCGGCCGGATCCAGCAGCAGATCGTCCTGATCGCCGTTCGGATAACTGAACCGAACGCCTTCCCAGTCGCGCCCGCCGTGCGACACGGTTCCGAGATCGGTGATGGTGACGCCGATGCCGCGCAGGTGATCGCCGAAATTCCGGGCCAGCGATCGACGTTCGTCCTCGGCCTTTGACGTTCCGAGCTCTTCCACCTGCCCTCCAGCGTTGATCGACCAGGCGTCGTCGGGGGTCACGGTGGCGCCTCCTCGAACCACCTTGAAGTCGTATTCGGTACGCGACCGGCCGTCCCGCCGCTGGCGGGTGGAGATGATCCCAGAGAGCCCGGAGGTCTGGCTCTGACCGGTCATGTTGACGTCCTGGAGGGCGTTCAAGGCGTCCCAACCGCCAAGCCACGCGACGTAGCGCGCGATCGCCGCGGCGGCGGGCGAACCGGGCTCGGCCGGAGCGGGGGCCGCGATCTGCGGCCCGATGGTCGCCAGAAGCGTGATCAAGGCAACAGCAGCGGCAACGGCAGCGGGCCATCGGTTCTTCCGCGCCGAGGTCGAGAGCCGAGGCCGGCGTGAACGACTCAGCTTCGGACCAGGGCCAGGGATCCCGTTCAGGTTCGGGTTCGGGTTCGGGTTCGGGATCGAGATCAGGTTCAGGCACAGGTTCGGACGCGGGTGCCAGTTCAAGCGCGCGCTCGGGCGCTGGTTCAGGCTCGGATCCGGGAGCAGGGACTGCAACGGCGGGCCTCCTTTCATGCCCGGGCGCGGTGATTCTGCGCTCGTCCCGGCATCATAGTGCATCCGGAGCGACGGGAGCAGGTCGCGCCGGCTCGCTCACCGCCGGTAGATCCGGAAATCATCGAAGAGCAGAATGCCCTTCGGGGCTCGCGTCGATCAGCTCGAGATGGGCCCGGCGACCCGCCACGGACGAGAGATCCCAGGCGATCGGGATGAAATTGTCGCCGCCCGGTCCCGTGGCCCGGGCGACCTCGCGGCCGTCCACGACCAGACGGGCCGCGATTCTCGCGGAGTCCCGGGTTCCGCCGATGAAGAAGTTGGCCAGGTCTCCCCGGATCAGGAAATCCGGAGACCGCATCGTCCCCACGGCGGCATCGCTGCCGTCCAGGTAGGTGTTGACCAGACCGCGTCCATAGACGACGGGCAGCTCCTGAGCGCCGAATCCGCCCCGGGCCGGGCCCGGCCCGAACGCGGCGCCGTTCGTCACCCAGCCCGGGCCGTAGCTCGTCCCTTCGAAGTTGTACTCGAGAAGAACGTGAGGTCCGCTGTTCCAGGAGATGAGGGCCAGGATCGCGCCCGCGCCCAGCGACGCGCCGGTCCAGATCAGGAGGCGCCGGCGCGAAACGCGCGCGCCCGGCTTGTCCAGTCCGCGGCGCACCGCGGCGGCGCAGAGAGGCGCGAGCCAGACCAGCCCGAGACCGAAGAGCCCGGAGAGCCACCATCCCACCGGCACGCGCAGCGCCCGCGCGATCAGGTAGAAGCTCTTCGGGCGGAAGCCGACGTAGGCCACCGGCGTGTAATAGCGCCAGTCGAACGCGATCCTCGTGAGGTAGTCGTCGTTGGGAAGGTCCAATCGGACGCGGTGATGGAATTCGCTCGTGGGAACCCAGGTCGCGGTGAAGGCGATCCAGAACGATCCGAGCACAAGCAGCCACCCGATCCACCGTAGGACCGCCCGGCGCGGCGGCGAAGCCAGGAACGGCGCCGCCGAGAGGGCCAGGAGCGGAACCGCCGGGACCAGAAAGCGCGGTCCCCAGGCCCAGCCTCCGTTCCAGGCGTACCAGCGGCAGTAAACGGCCAGAAGGGACAGAAGCGTTCCGAATCCCAGGATCGTCATCCGCGGAGAGCGGCGCCAGGAGGCTCGAGCCAGAACCAGCGCGAGAAGCGCGACGGGAAAGCAGGTCAAGAGGCCGCGGCCGGGGCTGAAGAGAAGGCCGTTCAATCCGGTCGCGATCGGCGTGTCCCACCGGTTCAGCTCGGCTTCGTAGCCGGTCCGGGCGGCGTGTCCGAACCGCGCCAGGTTGAACCAGGCGATCAGGGCCAGCATCAAACCGATCCCCGCGGCGAAGAGCGCGCCGTCAGCCACCCGGTCGCGGACCTCCGTGCGCCGGCCGCCATCTTCTCGATCGCCGCCGGCTCGCAGCAGGATCCAGAGCATGACGGCGCCGCCGACGGGAAGAACCGCGAGATGCGCGATCCGCGCGCAGACGGACAGACCAAGCGACAGGCCGGCGGCGAAGGCGAGACCGCGCGCCGGAATTCGGCGCGAGGGATCGGGCACCGGCTCAGGCAGAACAGAATCGAACGCCGATCCCGCCAGATCCGGACCTGGCGCCGGCCCCGCCAGAACCGCGCCGGGCCGGCGACCTCCGCCGAGAGCGGCATACTCCTCCGCCGCCAGCGCGAACCCGACGATCCCGAGAGCGCCGAGCGGCTCGGCGAAGTAGTCCTTTGCGTAGGGCCAGAGGGGCGACGCCAGGGCGGCGATTCCGGCCACGCCCAGTGCGACTCCAGGCGGGTGCCCGATCCGCCGGGCCAGCCGATAGAGAAGCGCCGCCAGGAGAGCGGTGACAAACCCGTTCACCAGGCTGAAGGCGAAGAAATCCCAGGTCGAGATCGGATCGTCGGTGCGGTACCAGAACACCGTCGGACCGGCGAACACATCCGTAGACCAGCTCGGCGCGACCTTGCACAGCAACCGCCCGATGAGCGCCGCCGGCACCGACACGAACGAGAGGCCCGGACCGTACTTCCCGTAGAAACGGCCGTCCCGCCCCGGAAAGACGAATCCCGCGGGCAGGTCCTCCGGATCGGCGGCGAAGCCGTGACCGGTCGCGATGCTCTCCGCCACGCGGCCCATGACGACGCCGTCCGGCGTATAGACGTGGCCGCCGGTCCCGAGCGCGTAGAACAACGCCAGAAAAACGAAGATCCGGAATTCCGGGCTCCCGGTCACCTTTCGAATCGCGCTCGGACCCTTCGCCTCGTCCCGGAAGTCCGGCGCTCCCGGCGCCTCCATTACTCGGTCAACCCCTTCAGATCGAAGATGAGGATCTGCGAGGGACGAAGCCAGTCCGGCCCTCCGGCACGGGCGAAACCCTGGCGCAGACTGGATTCCGGCGCTTCCCACAGGAAGGCGGCATCTCCGCCCGAGGGATGCGGAATCGTGACGATCGGGCTCTCCCTGCCGCGCAGAGCGCGGCAGGTCTCGACCTGGGGCCCGATCCAGGCCTGATTGTCGAGCACGAGGTAGCGGTAGCCCTGGCGCTCATAGTTCGGAAGCTCCGACAACGATCCCGGAGCGCCGACGGCGTTGATTCCGTAGACCTGGAAGACGTAGGCCTGGGTCGCGACGCACCGCCGGATGCCCTGATCCTCGAGCCAGCGCGCCGCGTCTCCGTATCCGGATCGCTGCAACCAGATCCTCTCTCCCAGCGGGAGTTGTAGAGCGAAGACCAGGATCGCGAGACCCGGCACGAAGCGAGGCGATCGAAGCAGGCGGGTCAGGCCCCAACCCGCCAGCAGGCACCAGGCCGGAAGCGCGGCCGACAGGCAGCGCGGGAAGATGCACGGCGTACCGAGAAAGAGAATCACGGGCAGGGCCGCGAGGAGAGACACGGCCGCGAGCCCCGCGCGCCGCGATGCCGCTTGCCGGACAAGCGTCTCGGAGGACGACCCACGGCGCGTGCCCCTTGTCTCGGATGTCGTACCCTGCCGGGCGGGCGTATCGACGGCGGCGGACGGCGCCGTCGCCCGACTTCTCCGGATCGAGAAGAACAGGGCGGCCGCGAGGCCCAGGAGCAACACCGGACCTCCGAAGACCCAAAGGAAGTAGGGGAGTCGGAGCGGGTCACGGATCCCGATCCCCATCGCTTCGAACTTGCCGAAGTTGTGGGCGAGGTCTTCCAGGTAGGTTCTGGGGCGGACCGCGCCGGCGAGAAGCGACCCGAGCACGGCTCGGCGATAGATAAAGTCGGCCAGAAAAACGAGAAAAGCCGCGGGAAGAAGAAAGCCCACGATTCCGACCAGCACTTCCACAGCGCGCCGTAATGCCGATCGAGCCTCCCTCGTCAACCACGCCCACTCGACGCCCGCGAAGAGCAGGACCAGCAGAACCCCCCACCGGTAGTTCGCCAGAAACGCCAGACCCGCGATCGCTCCCGCGGCCAGGGATCGGGTCAGGGCCCGGCTCCGTCCGGCCTGCGTCGTCACCGCGAGCAGCACGAAGAAGGTGGAATCGGCTTCCGGCAGCGCCATCCGGCCGTAAAGGACGGACCACGGGAGCGCGGCCAGGAGCGCTGCGGCCACGATGCCTTCCTCTTCACCCCAGATCCGGCGCCCGAAGTCGAACACCAGGAGCACCGCGGCCGCGCCGAAGAGAGCCGCAACGACCGCGCCCGTCCACGGGTGGTCCCCGAGGAGATCCTGCGCGAGCGCGATCAGCGCCGAGTGAAGCGGTTTGGCATGCATGAGGGGGATGCCGGCCAGCGGAACGTGCCGGCCCATCAGGTTCCGGGTCCAGCCGGCGCGGAGAAACCGCGCCTCGAGCAGGTGGACCGCCTCGTCGTAGTTGGTGATCCCTTGCCGGGGCAGGCCGGCCAGACGCAAGGCCGCCGCCGCCAGGGACAGACCCAACGCAAACAGGGTCGCAGCCTTGGTGGGCTGGACCTCCTCGCGGACCGGCGTCTTGGACTGAGGCGCAGGCATGGTTCACTCGGCCCGCACGGGTGGCGGGCTACGCGTGGCACCGTACCACATGGAGAAATTCCTGGCGACGGCCGGAACCGGGCGGCCCCGCTCGAGAGAAACGCCATGACCACGGCAGCGCATGGAGAAAGTTCCATGCGATGACCGGAACCGTCCCCGCGCACCGATCGATCGATCGGCCCCGCTTCCGCGCCGGTGCCCCTCTTCTCTCCGGGCAGCGTCGAAACAGTCCCGGTCCGCGTCGCCGCGGCCCGAGCGCTTCGCCGCGATGATCGTCGCCTCTGCAAACGGCCTCGATGGATCGGCAATTCGTGATGGAGTCTACCGGCGCGAGAGACGATCCATTATACTGGCCGGGTCTAACCAGGTCGCTTCCCGAGGATGAGGGGAAGGAGGAGTGAGAGCATGGATATCGGGATACCGCGCGAGGTCATTCGCCACGAGCACCGGGTTGGCCTCACGCCGCAAGGCGTTCGCGGCCTGGTCGCGCATGGCCACCGCGTCTTCATCGAAACGGGCGCCGGAGACGGGAGCCGGCACGGGGACAAGGACTATCGCGACGCGGGCGCGGAGATCGTCTACCGAAAGGAAGAGATCATCCATCGGGCCGAGATCATGCTGGCGGTCGGCGCTCCCTCGCTGGAAGAAGTGGCGCTGTGCCGGCCGGGCCAGATCATCTTCGGATTCCTTCACCTCGCCGTAGCGCCGCGGGAAGTCGTTCGGCGGATGCTCGAGCGCAAGGTCACCGCCGTCGGCTTCGAGATCATCGAGGAGCCGCTCGGGCACCTGCCCGTGCTCCACGCCATCGGCGAGCTGGCCGGCCAGCTGGTCGTGCACACCGCGGCCCATCTGCTCGAGAACGAGAGCGGAGGCCGGGGAATCCTCCTCGGATCCGTTCCCGGGGTGCCGCCCGCCACCATCCTCGTTCTGGGCGCGGGGACGGTCGGAAGCCACGCGGCCCGGACGGCGCTCAACGTCGGAGCCGAGGTCGTGGTGCTCGACAACGACATGAGCAGGCTGCGGCAGGTCGCCCGCGATCTGTGTGGCCGGCCGGTGACCCTGATCGCGGATCGCGAGAACGTGGCCCGTTATGCCCGCATCGCCGACGTCGTCATCGGGGCGGTTCTGGTCCCGGGAGGTCCGGCGCCCTTCGTGGTGACCAAGGAGATGGTCTCCGCGATGAAGCCGGGGAGCGTCATCATCGATGTTTCCATCGACCAGGGAGGCTGCGTCGAGACGAGCCGGCCGACCACCCTGGGCGATCCGACCTTCGTGACCCACGGGGTGGTTCACTACTGCGTGCCGAACCTGACGGCCAACATCGCCCGCACGGCCTCGCGCGTCCTCAGCCATGCGCATCTCCCCTATGTCCTCGAGGTGGCGTCCTCGGGGATGGAAGGCGCGCTCAAGCGCTCGGAGGCCCTGACCCGGGGCGTCTATCTGCACCAGGGAAAGGTCATGAAACCGGTTCTGGCCGGGCTGCTCGGATCGGCGGACGTCGGAAGCTGAGGACGGGTCGTTTGGATACGGAAGGGATGTCACGGTGGTAGGGAGGTAGGATGACGTGGCTTGACGACTACAAAGGCAAGTTGACGACCGCGGAAGATGCGGTCCGGCTTGTCCAGAGCGGGCATCGGGTGTATTACGGCGGCAACGCCGCCATTCCCATCCCGCTGGTCACGGCCTTGGCGGCGCGCCGCGACGAGCTCCGGGATGTCCAGCTCAATCACGTGCTGCTTCTAGGCCGGGACCCGTTCGGCAACTCCGACATGGAAGGGCACTTCCGCCACAACAGCCTCTTCGTCGGTCCGGCGGACCGTCCCTCCGTCAACGAAGGACGGGCGGACTACGTGCCCGTCTTCCTGTATCAGATCCCCCGCCTTTTCCGGGACCGGATCATTCCCCTAGACGTGGCCATCATCCAGGTTTCGCCGCCCGACGAGCACGGATTCATGAGTCTCGGGGCGGAGACCCTGGCGACCAAGGCGGCGGCGGACTGCGCCCGCATCGTGATCGCGCAGGTGAATGAGCGGATGCCCCGGGTGCTCGGGGATTCCTTCGTCCACGTGTCCCAGGTGTCCCGCCTCGTCGAACACACGATGGACCTTCCCGAGCTGCAGCCCAAACCGGCCGAGGACGTGGAGAAGCAGATCGCCGCCCACATCGCCGGCTTGATCGAGGACGGCGCCACCCTCCAGCTCGGCATCGGCGGCATCCCGGACGCGGTGCTGAAGAAGCTCGAAGGCAAACGGGATCTCGGGATCCACACCGAGATGGTCTCGGACGGCGTCATGGAGGCGATCGAAAAGGGGATCATCACCGGGCGTCAGAAGACCATCCACCGGGCCAAGGTGGTCCTGACCTTCGCCCTCGGAACCAAACGCCTCTACGAGTACCTGAACAACAATCCCCTTTTCGAGGCCCACCCGTCCGATTACACCAACGACCCCTTCGTCGTGGCCCAGCACGACAACATGGTGGCGATCAATTCGGCCATCGAGATCGATCTGACCGGCCAGGTGTGCTCCGACTCGATCGGGCCCTACATCTTTTCCGGATTCGGCGGCCAGGTGGACTTCATCCGCGGCGCGGCCCAGTCGAAGGGTGGCAAGCCGATCATCGCCCTCTCGTCGACGGCCAAGAACGGGACCTTGTCGCGCATCGTGCCGTTCCTCAAGCAGGGCGCGGGCGTGGTTACGAGCCGGGGCGACGTCCACTACGTCGTGACCGAGTTCGGCGTGGCGCATCTCTTCGGCCGCAACCTGCGCGAGCGCGCCGAAGCCCTGATCCGGATCGCGCATCCGGACTTCCGCGGCGAGCTGGAAAGGGCGGCCAAGGACCGGAAACTGCTGCCCTGACCTGTCGGATTACGCCGGCCCGGCGCCGCGAGCGTCCGGACAGGCCGCGGCTGAGACGATGCTCGGGGTTCGATCGCGGATCGAACCCCGAGTCTTCATTCCTGGAACGACGGCAGGAAGCCCACGTTACATGACGTTTTCTCCGACGGTCCGTGGGGGCGCCGCCCTTTCCCTGCGGACCTGTCAGAACGACCTTGCCGGTTCCGAGTGTCGCATGGAACCTAGTAGCGGCTCTTGATCCTCCCCCACGAGTCGTTCTGGCGCTCCGGTTCGGGAGCCGCCGCCGGCCCGCAGATGCCGGGAACACACACCGTCCCCTCGCCCTGATAGCTTCCCTGCTGAACGAGGCACTCGATCCAGTAGAGCATCGTGCAGGTTCCGTCAGGGAGACAGCAGGCGGAGAGACTCGGACAGCCGGTAGGAACGCAGAGAGCCCCGAAAGGCTGAGGGATTCCACCGAGCTTTTCGCACTGATCAGGAGAAAGGAATTGGCATTCCCCACCGGGGAAGCAGCAGGCATACGTGTACGGTCATGGGTTCGGAGAGCAGATGGTGTTGTCGCCGAGCCAATCCCCTCCCACCTGATTGCATTGATCCCGACTCAGCTCAAAGCACTGGTAGGATGGAGGGATACAGCAAGCGCCCATGACGCCGTACGCCGGCGCCCCGGTGATCGAGAGAATGACGATTCCCGCAAGCAGGGTTCCAGCAGCGAATCGAGGCATGAGGCACCTCCACGGGATTCGACCAATGATCCGTGCTCCGGACGTCAAACGCAACCTGGCGGAGCCCGCTCCAACCCCGAATCTCCCGGAAAACGAGCCCGCCGCTTCTGACGAGCTGAAGTATACTCCTCCGGCCGTTGGATCAACAAACGATGTTCTCGCGGCGCGCGCCCGGGGCGGTTGGCTCCCTCATCCGCAAGCGATCTCCCCCCACTCACCGAACCGCCGCGCCGCTCATTCAGGCGCCCGGCCAACGAGTTACGATGCGAGCCCGGCGCGGACTGATCACCGCTGTTGGGGCGAAAGTGCTACCATGGTCGGATGAATCCAACGTCCCTTTCCCGCAGCTCGATTCGTTTCTTGCCTCTCTTGGCGTTGCCGCTCGGCGCCATCCATCCGGCCTTTGCCGCACCGACGCTCGCGACGCTGGCCATCCCCGGCGACGCTTCCTTCGTGGCGGTCGCCAAGGATGTCCTCGATGTCCGCTTCGCCCTGGATCCGAGCATCCCCGCGGGCGACGGCCTTTTCGACGACGCGGCGCGCGTGCCTTCGTTTTCTCCCGATGCGGTCAACCGGAACGTCGCGCGCTTGAATGCGGACATCGTGGCATTGAACGGAATGAAGTGGCGAAGCTGGGACATCGACCGGCAGATCGACTGGCGATGGATCTACGCCGGCGCCGAGGACGCGCGCCTTCAGCTCATCCGGGAGAAGCTCTACCTGCATCGTCCCGCGGCCTGGCTCGAGCCCCTGGCCGACACCTACATCGCTCTCTTGACCTATGCGCCGGAGCGCGCCGACATCCGGGAGCGGCTGACGCGCGGCATTCCCGGCATGGTCGCCGAAATGCGCTGGGTGGCGGCCTCTCCCACGCAGCGCGACGTCAAGGTCGCAGCCGGCGTGGCGGCGGGCATCCTCTCGACTCTCCGGACGGAGAGACCCAGCGCCGGACGGGACTCGGCGGCCGCGGCCCTTTCCGGTTACTTGACGGCGCTCGAGGCCAGAAAGGACCTGCCGGAGTTCACGGTCATCGGGGCTGATCGGTACGAAGAGCGCCTGCGCCGCGCGCTGCTCCTGCCGTGGTCGGCGCGGCAGCTCCTGGCGCTGGCCGAAAGCGAGCTGGCCGAAACCGACGCCGCCATCAAGGAGCTGACCCCGCGCATCGGACCCGACCCGGCGCCGACATCCGCGCAGCTTGAGCTGGCCAAGGGACTCACCCAGGAAAAGGTGCTCGCCCTCTACGACGGGATCACGCAGGCGGATCGCGCCTTCCTGGACAAGTCGGACCTGGTCACGGTTCCGGCGGGCGTGGGCCCGATCCACGCGCGCCCCACTCCCGAAGCGATGATTCCGCTGACCGGCGACGGCGGCAGCATGAACCCGCCGCCGCCGATCGGCGACTCGAACGTGGGCTGGTGGAACGTTGAGCACTTCAAGGACGACTGGACCAGCGACCGGCGCGTCCGGACGGTGGTGAACTCCCAGGATCAGGCGCTGACCGGGATGGGCCCCTACGCCGCGCACGAAGGCGTGCCCGGCCACCACCTGCAGCTTTCCATCGCGCGGCTCAATCCGGACCCGTTGCGCAATCTTCTACAGGACAACACGCTGGCCGAGGGCTGGGCGATGTACGCCGAGGAGATGTTCTGGCGCGGCGGAGGTCTCGGTGACTCGGTCGTGGCCGAGGTCCGGACCCTGCGTTCGTGGCGCGGCCGAATCCGCCGGGTCTTCTACGACGTGCACATCGAATGCGGCGATTGGACTCCGCAGCAAGCGGCCGACTTCAAGGACCAGGCGCGCCGCGGCAAGGGAGAGGTCGACGAGGACATCCTGCGCTCCATCAACTGGCCCGCCCAGCTCATCAGCTACTTTGCCGGCAAGATGCAGATCCTCGAGCTGAAGGACGCCTACCGCCGGAAGCTGGGCGCCGCTTTCACCGAACGGAAGTTCAACGACGCCTTTCTCGCGGAGGGGTCCATCCCGGTCGCGCTCATCCGCGCGAAGCTCTTGGGCGAGCCGGTGCCGGGGCCATAGGCCCTCGGGGCGAATCGCGCCCGATACCAACCCCGGGCCCGGCTGCCGAGGGCATCATTCGGGCCGGCTGGCCACCAGCTTCCGTCCAAGAGATGTTGGCTTGTCTGCGGCCCTCAAATGCGCCCTGGATATTATGCAACATTCGCAATTGCGGCATGTTGGACAAATTCAAAATCGAATCTTGAAACTGAGCAGACGGGTGGTATCTTGGGCGCCATGATAGCCCGGGACCTGCAGGAACGCTTGGCGGCGATGGCCCTGTCCTTTCCGGCCGTGACGTTGACGGGGCCGAGACAGAGCGGCAAGTCGACGCTGGTCGGGGCGACATTCCCGAACTCGGAACGCGCGAGCCTGGAAGCTCCGGACGTGCGCCGCTTCGCGCTGGAAGATCCAAGGGCGTTTCTCGGCCAGTTTCCCCGGGGCGCGATCCTGGACGAAATCCAGCGCGCGCCGGACCTTCCCTCCTACCTGCAGGAACTGATCGATCGCGACCCGTCGCCGGGGCGATGGATCCTGACCGGATCGCAGAACCTGGCGCTGCTCGAATCAGTGGGTCAATCGCTGGCGGGAAGAACGGCCATCCTGCACCTGTTGCCACTGAGTCGACCTGAGGCTCTGCGCTTCCCGCGCTTCCCAGCATCGATCGACGAGACCCTGTACACGGGCGGGTATCCCGCCATCCTCGATCGGAACCCCTCCCCGTCCGATTGGATCGCGGCCTACGTAGCCACATACGTGGAGCGCGATGTTCGATCGTTGCTCAATATCGGGGATCTCTCGACCTTCCAAAGGTTCCTGGAGCTGTGCGCCGGGCGCACTGCGCAGCTCCTCAACCTCTCCAATCTGGCGGACGACTGCGGGGTCTCGCAGCCCACGGCCAAAGCCTGGTTGTCGGTTCTCGAGGCCACGTTCATCGCGTTCCGGCTTCCGACGTACTCCGGCAGCGTCCGATCCCGCGCCGTCAGGATGCCCAAGCTCCACTTCCACGACACCGGACTTGTCTCCTGGCTGTTGGGGATTCGCAGTGCGGAACAGCTCCGCGGCCATCCTCTGCGCGGCGCTATCTTCGAGACCTGGGTCGTGTCGGAGATCCTGAAACAGCGGACGAATCGAGGTGAGGTGGGCGGCCTGTATTACTATCGGGACCGGCGCCGCTTGGAGGCCGATCTGGTCGTGGCCCACGGCGATCGAGTCTCCATTGTGGAGGCCAAGGCCGCTGCAACCGCCTCGGATGAAGTCATGGGCAACCTGCGAAAGGTGCAAGCCGCGCTGGCTTCCCCCCTTCCGGTCGAGTTGGTCCTGGCCTATGCGGGCGATTCGGAACAGCGACGTTCGGACCTGACCGTGCTCCCGTGGAGCTTGATCCACGAACGACGGTGGGCATGAGCCGGATCCGCCATTGAGACGTCCGGGCCGACGATCAGAGCCTTGATTGATCCCATGCGGCCGGTCAGGTGCGGACGCACTTGACGGGTCGCTCTAGACAAGATGGAACGACCGGCTCGCGGTCGTAAAGTCGAGCCGTCCTCAGAAGGCGGTCGACGGAGCGGCGGATTTCCCCGCCACGCTTGATCGCGGGTTAGCACCTTGCGGCGATAAAGGTCGGCACGATCCGGAGCATCCGGGGCCGCAGGACAGATCGGGCGCGCGTAGTCCACGCGCGCCGACAGTCGGAAGCAAGAGCCTACTTCACCGCCGCCATGAGCTTCTCGACCTCGTCCGCCGACTTGAAGCCGAAGAAGCGATTCACCTCGTGGCCGGATGAATCGTAGAAGATGACGGTGGGAAGCCCGGGCACGTGGTACTGGCTCTGCTTCGCCTGGTTCGTGGGGTTCTTCGCCGTCATGTCCATCTTGATGGCGACGAACCGCTCTCCGGCCTTGCGGACGGACGGTTGCACCCAGGTCTTCTCATCCAGCTCGCGGCACGCGCCGCACCAGTCGGCGTAAAAGTCGATCACGGCCGGCTTCCCTTCGGTCCGAGCCCGGGAGAGGCCGGCGGCGTCGTCCGGAATCCAGGCCAGGCCTTCCGCCGGGCCCGCGCTCGCGACGGCGGTCGTTCCCGCTCCGCCGCCCGCCAGCAGGGGGACCTTGGTCCAGCGGGCCAGTCCGATCACGAGGACGAAGGCGCCGGTGAGCAGGAAGACGATCCCGAAGCCCTTCCGGAACAGGATCGACTTGGGCGGATCCTCGCCCACCGGACGGAAGGCGCCAAGAAACGTGCCGACCAGGAGGACGAAGACGCCGGTGACGATCCAGGTCCATACCGGGCCGATGAGGCCGCGAATGTAGAAGATCCCCATCGCGATCAGGATCACGCCGAAGACGTGCTTGACCGTGTCCATCCAGCCGCCGGCCTGCGGCAGGGCGCTGAGCGCGCCGGCGAAGGTGCCGATCACGAGGAACAGCATCCCGAGGCCGAGGGCGAAGGTGAAGAGAATCAGGAATCCATAGGCGATCGATCCGACGCGGGCCACCTCCGCCAGGAGCACGACGACGATCGGCCCTACGCAAGGGGAGGCGACCAGGCCGGTCACCATGCCCATGAAGAGCGCGCCGATCAGGCCGGCGCGGGGCCCTGATTGCATCCGGGTCTGAAGCCCGGTGGGCAGGACGAGATCGAAGGCCCCGAGCATCGACGCTCCCATGGCGAAGAAGATCGCGCTCACCACGAGAATGACCGGCGTCGATTGCATGGCGCTGCCGAAGAGCGCGCCGGTCGAAGCCGCGGCGACGCCGAGAGCCGAATAGGTGACGGCGATGCCGAGGACGAAGAAGACGGAGAGAATGAAGCCGCCCAGGCGGCTCTTGCTCCGGCCTCCGATGTAGCTGATCGTGATCGGGATCATCGGATAGACGCAGGGCGTGAAACTGCTCGCGATCCCGCCCAGGAAGACCAGGAAGAACGCGAGGAAGGAACGCTTGAGGAACGCCTCCTGCAGCTTCCCGGCGAAGCCGGAGGCTCTGGGCGTTCCGGTGGTTCCGCCTTCGGAGGGCGAACCGGCGCCGGTCGCGCCGTTCAGGGACGCCTCGCCCGCTCCCGGCCCCGATCCCTGCGCGCCCGCCGCGCCGCCCGGTTCGAGGCCGCCTGCGCCGGCCGATGCGCCGGAGCCCGAAGCGCCGGATGAGCCCTCTCCGCCAGCAGCAGATGTCCCGGAAGCCGCGCCGATCGCTTCGGCGCTTCCCGCGCCACCGGCGGCTCCCGCGGAGGAGTTGCCGGCAGAGCCAGCACCCATCTGGGAGGCTGCCGGACCGGCGCCGCCCTGGCCGGCCGAAGCGCCCGACCCGGCTGCTCCTTGGGATCCCGCCGGACCGCCCGCTGATCCCGCACCGCCCGCTGCACCGCCGGATCCGGCACCGTTCGCTGCGCTACCGGCTCCCGGACCGCCCGGCGCACGGCCCGGTTCAGACGGAGCCTTCTTCATCTGCGCGAAGATCGCCGGACGCGGCTGATCGACCTTGGCGCCCGCCGCCACGACCTCGATCGGCAGATCCACCGAACCGTCCACCGGGCCGAAACACATGTAGCTTGGCTTTTCCACGCAGGCCTGATAGCCGGTTGCGAGCTTGAGGGTGAGCGGACCCGGTTTTACACCGGGCTTGAGGCGCAGCCGATAGAAAACGTCGACCGATCCGCGGAAGACGGGATCCCCCTCCCAGAGCTGCGACCTTGAACGCACCGGATCCCCGACGACGAACGGCTGACCCTCGGCCGGCTGGGCGTAGAAGAAATCGTTGAGCTGGATGTGCGCATCGGGTGGGACGTCATAGACGACGACGAGGAACGCTTCGCCGTCCTGGGCAATCTGCGTCTGCGAGAGGGACGCGTGGACCGCGACGTTGACCTCCGCCGGCACCGATTCGTCCACGCCGGAGGACGCGACCGCGGAACTCGCGACCAGAAGCGCAAGGAGGGCCAAAACGGATAGGGCGAGCCCTCGTCCCCCCCGCGCGACGTCGGCCATCCAAGCCAATCGAAGAGGATCCCGCCGTCTGTCCGGCGAACGTCGCGAACCACCCCGCACGAACCCCTCGCCCATGAACCGACCTCCTTCAGATGCCGCAGGATCCGGCGCCATCCATTTCTGGAGCCCGCCGTCCGCCATGGAAGGGATGCGCGCCTGGAGGGATTCGAACCCCCGACCGTCGGATCCGAAGTCCGATGCTCTATCCGCTGAGCCACAGGCGCGTCCAGCCGACCCCGTCATTGTGCGACAAGTCGGTTCGCTTCTCAACTCCCCTGTCCCGCGCTACTGGAGGCACAGTTCATGATGTCGTTCCGCTGGCATCACCACTCCGCAACTGCCGGCGCGCGTTCCGGCGTCACCATGCCCCGACGGCCGGCCACCTCACCGCGCCGACCGGCACAGATCCGCGCCGATCACCGCGTGATCCGAGACCCTGCGGTGTTCCCAACGAAAACCCGCCAGGGTTCGCGGGGATCCCGCAACCTTCAATCCGCGAGCTGCGATCCAGTCGAGGCGCATCTGGAGGACGCGGCCCGGCAGGCCGAAGGTCTTGAGAAGCGCCTTCCCGAGCCACCGCGGCAGGAGCCGCAGGTCTTCCACCGTGCCCAGATCCTGCGAAGCGGTCGGCGTCGCATCGTTGAAGGGATCCACTTCGTATCCCGCCGCGTCGAGAAGCGCGAAAAGCGGTTCCCGCGATCGGGGATGGAGCAACTGATCCGCCAGCCGCCCCTTGCCAGTGAAGACGATCCGAAGGAACTCGAACAGTGAATCGTGCACCGATCCCCGCTGGAAGGTGTTGGTGTTCCAATCCCCGGTCAGGACGACCGGGTGGTCACGCCCCCAGACGTCCCGCGCGGCCTCCAGTCCCTGCAGGAAGATCCGGAACTGGCGAGCGCGACAGGCCGGAGTCCGGCGCACCTCGAGGTGCGTCGTGGCCACGATGAGCGGCCGGCCCTGCCATTCCAAGCGCAGGTACAGCCCCTGGCGCAGTCCGAAGCGCTTCTCCGGCGAGCGGAAATAGTCATGGCAGTGCGGCAACGGCGCCATCCGCGCCTCCCGGATCGGAAGGCGCGACAGGACCGCAAGACCGTGAAGGCCGAGCGCGTTCTCCCCCGGCGCGAGAAGATCGTCGTCGAGCCCCTTGGTGCACTCGATGTAGCTCGGCAGGTAGACCGAATGGCATCCCAGGGCGTGGGCCAGCGCGCGAACCACGTCGACGTTCCCGCTTCGGGCGGTGCCGGAGTCCGCCTCGTTCAGGGTGTAGATGTGCGCGGCCCGGAGAAAGGGATCGGTCGTGAGAAAGTGGATGAGCCCCCGAAGCCCCTTCCCCTTCTCGATGTTCCAGTGGACGACGCGAAGGACGTCGCTTTGGACCTCGCCTTCGGGGTTGCCGGCGACGGCGGCCTCCTCGATCCTGGGCGTCGAGAGCAGGGCCGCGAGCGGCGCGCCGACCGTTTGAAAGAAGGGAGACGCGCGGAACTCCGCTTCGGTCCGGTGGAGGAGGGCCTCCTGCACGAAGTCCTGATAGGTGATTCCCGGCACCAGCTCGTTCCCGACCGAAAGAGCGTCCGCCGGATCGTTCGGAGCGCGCATGCGACGACTATACCCGCTTGGACATGGGCGATGTCACGGTCCGCCTCTTCCAGTCCCGGAGGAGAGTCCCTGGCTGAGCGTCTCGTTTTGGAGGAGAGCCCCCCGGCCGAAAGCGTTAGGCTTCACGGCATCGTTTAGCGGACCGCCGGAAATCGTGAGGGCGGATGAAGCGCATCCTCGTTCCCATCGCTTTCGTGATCCTTCTTTTGGGCGCGGGCTACGTTGCGTCCGGCCCGATCGACGAAAAGGACGTCTTCTGGCACATCGCTTCCGGGCGTTTCATGCTGGCCGAGCACCGCCTGCCGGAACCGGACCCTTTCACCTACACCGCCGGCGCCCGCCGGGACGTCCACCACGAATGGCTCTCCCAGATCGGGCTCGCCCTGTGCGATCGGTGGTTCTCGTTGAACGGGCTTCGCCTTCTTCGAGCCCTTCTGTCGATGCTGACCCTGGGACTCGGCGCCGTGGCCTTTCGGCGGCGGACCAAAGCGTCGTTCCTGATCCTGGCCGGCCTGTCGCTCTGGCTCGTCCTCTATCAACCGAACGTGACGATTCGCCCTCATCTTGTCGGTTGGGTCTTGTCGGTCCTGGTGCTCGGGCTCCTCGTCGAAGTTCCGCCTCCCTGGAGCCGCCGGCGGTGGGCTGGCTTCTTCCTGCTCCTGGTTCTTTGGGCGAATCTGCATTCCAGCGTCCTCTACGCGCCGGCGGTCCTGGCGATCTACGCGGCCGGAGCGCTGCTGGAATCGTGGCGAAACAGGACATGGGACGTGGCGCGCTGGCGTCACCTGGGCGGGCTGATCCTCATTTCCGTTCTGGCCATCCTGGCGCAACCGGCCGGGCCTCGGCTCATCCCCTACGTTCTGGCCACCCCGGCGTTGAACCGCGGCCTCAGCGTGGAGTGGCTGCCTCTCTTCGCCGCCGACATGTGGCCGCGGCACGCGGCGATGCTGATCGCCTGGGGGATCACCGTCCTCGGAGTCGCGTTCGCCTGGTGGAGCTCATGCGCCCCGCGCACGGACCCGTTTCCGGGTCCCTGGGTCTCCCTCTTCTGCCTGCTCGGAGCGCTCCCCGCGCGCCGGATGACCTTCTTCCTGTTTCTGCCGCTTCTCTACTCCGTCGAAGGAATCACGCGGTGGTGGAAGGCGGCGCCCCGGCGAAGCCTGCCAGCGGCCGTATCCAGAGCGGCGTCCCTGCTGCTGGTCGGGGCGGCCCTGCTCCTCAGCCGGCGTCCCGACGTTCCCTGGTTCACCCGGAATCCTCTCGTTCCCGGACGATTTCCGGAAGAGGGCGCCGGGTTCCTGGCGCAATTCCATCTGACCGGGCACATGTTCAACCCGGTCGAGTGGGGAGGCTATCTGAGCTACCGCCTGTATCCGGAGTACAAAACGCTGGGAGACGGCCGCTGGAACCTCATCTCCCGCGACGTGGTGCTCGATGCCGAGCGTGTCCTGGGCCGGCGGGGCCCCGTCGAGGACATCTTCGACCGGTATGACATCGACTACCTGATCGAGCCGCTGTCGTATTACCTCCGCGCTGCGCCCCTGCCACCGGAGCGGTGGTCGCTGGCCTACCACGACGCGGCCACGGTGATCCTGCTGCGCCGCACGGCCCGGTTCCCGGAGAACGCGCGGCGGGTGCTGGCGCTGTACGCCGCCGATCCCAGGTTGCGCGCCTACGCGACCTGGCGGATCGCCGGCATCGCCTTCCCCGGACGAGTCACACCGTTGTCGATCCCGTCGGTCTTGACAGAGGGCGCCGGCGGACAGAACCAGCCTGCGCGCTAGCTGCCCACGATCACCCGCGTTCGTCCTGGCTCGCCCCGGGCGCACCTCCGCGAGGGGCGTCCGGAGCATTGGTCGAGAGCGGCCCCGGGATCGTAGCCCGCATCATTCATGATCGCCCGTCGCGAGGCACCGGAGATGCCCGTCAGGACAAGGGGCGCGCAGCCCGCAGATGCAGGCATACTCCCTGCAGTATGTCGAGGAGCGAGGGCAAGCGCAACGCAGGCATGGCGGGCAGATCCGCCGCCACAGCAGGGGGTTCATGAATGTTGCGGGCTAGATCAGCTCTGCGGCTCGGTGTGCTTGCCCAGTTCCCGGCGGTAGGCTTCGCGCCCTTCCTGGATCGCGCCCTTGACCGCGTCCACCTGGGTCCGGGCCGCATCAGCCACGCCGGCCGCTTTTTCCTTGGCCTTGTCGCCGATGTCGGCGATGCGGTCCTGGACGTCTTCCTGCGTTTCCTGCACCCAGCCCCTACCCTTGACATAAGCGCCGGTGGCGCTCCGGCGCAGTCTCTGGCGGGTGACTTCCCCCTTCTCCGGCGCGAGAAGGATCGCCACCGCCCCGCCGACCAGGGCCCCCAACAGGAAAGCCATCGTGTTATCGCTGGTTCTGCTCATTTGACCCATCCTTTCGTCGCTGACGCAGCGGCGTGCCCGTTCTAGTGGAACAGATAGCGCGTGTCGTCTTCTTCAATCATCCGCGGGCGGCGGCGCCGGAGCGCGGCAACCCCGGCCCGGACTCCCGCCAGGACAGCCGTCCCCCTCTGCAAAAGGCGGCCGATCTCCGCCACCTGATCCAGCACCGGAACCAGGATCGCCTTCGCCTCGGAAGTGAACTCGCCCGCCGTCACGGCGATGCGGTCAAGGTCGGCCGTAAAACGGTTGATCGTGGCCGTGACCGCGCGGATCTCCGCCATCTGGGCCTCAGCCTGGTCCAAGGTCCGCTCGAGCCGGGGCATGAGATCCTGGCGGACGGTGGAGACGAGCTGCTCGACCTCGATGGCCGTACGGCCGATTCGCACCAGCAGCCGGACCAGAAAGGCCACGAGGACGACTATGCCAAGCGCGGCAATCCAAAGGAATGCGTTCAGCGCCGTTGCGTGCGACATCGGCCCATCTCCTCCGTCAATGCCTGAAACCGATCCCGGGCGGGCCCAGGGCAGCCGACCCATTCAAGAGCCTGCGTCGGCTGGGGTCAAGAGCGGAGGGTGGGCTGGTCGACCCGAAAAGCCGGCCCACGCGCGGGATCAGCCGCCTACCGCCCGCGGATGCGATCGGCGACCTCGCCGGCCCGGCCCCGCAACTCCTGCTGGCTCTCGTCGATCCAGCCTCGGCCCTTCTCGACGAGGTCTCCCACGCCCCGCCGGAGATTCCGGCGCGTCACCTTGCCCTTTTCCGGCGCGAACATCAAAGCCGCCACGGTGCCGGCGCCGACTCCGGCCAGAAACATCACGATCGCCAGGGATCCCTTTCTCATCGTTCGACCTCCTTCGATCAAACTCACGCGACCGATCGACCGGCGCCCGTCGGGCCAGCCTCCGACCGGCTTGCCCCGAGCTTACCAAATCAACGACGAGGCCTGAGCCCTTCGGACACCGCGTCGGTCCTGGAACCTTCGGCGCGGACGCGGCCGAGCTTGAGGGCCCGGCGCGCCGTGCGCTGACTGGCATCTCCGGTGCCTCGCGACGGGCGATCACGAATGCCGGCTGGAGCCCGCCGGAAGCGCCTGATCCTGCTCCTCTCGCTATTTGACGCGGACGACGCGCCGGTTCGCCTCCTGGGTCGAACCCACGTTCACCCGCAGGAAATACACTCCGTTCGCGACCGATCGCCCCTCGCGGTCTCGCCCGTCCCAGACCAGGGCATGAGCCCCGGCCGCAAGCGGCTCGTCCACCAGCGGACGAACCACGGCTCCGCGCGCATCCACGACGGTCGCCCGCACGGCTGCCGGCCGATCGAGGACGAGACGGAGCGCGGCCTCCGTGGAAAACGGATTCGGCCCGATGACGTCCAGCGTCGGCCCGCCCACCCACATCGGGCCGTTGACGGCGGAGAGATCGGTCGTGCTGTAGGTATAGGACTTGAGCCCGGTGTCGGCGATGTTCCCGATCGTGAGGACGACCTGATCGTAGTTCGTGCCGAACCCCGGAAGGTTGAAGGTCCCGGAATCCTGCTTGTTCAGCGGGATGTCCTCGACCGAGAGCGGCGTTCCGGCCTCGTACTTGATCACCCGGGCGGTCCAGACCGAGCTGCTGTCTCCGGAGAAGTTGATCCGCTGGGGCGAGGCGTGGGTGAACCTCACATAGTCGGCGGCCCAGTGATTGACGGTGGCGTTCTGCGGGGGCACGGGATCGCCCGACTGGGTCACGGCCGCGAAGGCCGGAAGCTGATCGCCGTTGTAATTGTACCTCCCGTTGTCGAGGTTCGGATCGTCGAGGAAGTTCGCGACGTACCAGTCGCTCATGAGCTGCTCGAAGGTCGTCTGGTAGCCCATGTCGACCAGGGTCTTCCGGACGCTGGTGATGCCCGTGGTCGTCTGCGCCACCAGATCCCGGATGGTCGGCTGGCCTCCGAAGTGCTCGTAGAGGTAGAGGCTCCAGAGATAGACCTTGACGTAGTCGGGGTAGTTGCCGCCCCAGCTGGTCAGACCGTTGTCCGGAAGGGAATTGAACCCGGTGATCTTGTCGGGATGGCCGTAGAACCACATGGCCAGCTCGCTCATTCCCTCGTTCAGCCAGGTCTCCTCGTTGGGATCCGCGAGCCAGTGGATCATGTGCTGGAACTCGTGCGCCATGACCGCGGTCAGGTAGGGGCCGCCGGGACCGCCGGGATCGGGCGTGCTGGCGTCGACGTAGATCACCTCGCACTCGTTGGACCGATACTGCTGGTCCCAGCCGTCCGGATACTCGTCATAGAACCAGAAGAACCCGTCCGCTCCCGTGATGTCGAAGTCGTAGAGCATGATGTAGATTCGGGGATCGTGGTCGAGCATGTCGGGCGCCGGCCCGAAATTCTCGGTGTCGAGCTGGTAGATCCCCTCATTGGGCCACTGGCCGTACGAGTGGTTGTCCCAGGCCGCCACGATGGCATCGACGTCCGATTGCTGCACGCGGGTCCCCCACTGCGAATCCTCGACCATCACGTAGCAGGTCTGGCCCATGCCCCGAACCGTGCACGAGAGCTTCTTGTAGTAGGGATTGCCCTGGGCGAAGTACCACAGGTACCAGAGCCAGGAATCGCCGACCCCTGGATGCGGCGGCGGAGTCATCGGATCCCCCGGCTGGATGTGCGTTCGGACCATTCTGGCTCGGAGGCGGAGGAGGCGGCAGGTGCGAGCGAGAGGCCCACTGCTCGATCTCCGGAACAAGGCAGCCGGTAGCCAGGGCCGGAGGCGCCATCCAGGCGGACAAAAGGACGAGGCCGAGGAGGACGAGCCCCCAGTTCTTTTCCAGCCTGCGGAGCCGCAGCGGCGTCCTATGACCAAGACTCATGGATTGACTCCTGTTGGTAGATGGATCCTGTTGCAGGTTGGAGCGACGGGCGCTCCCGAAAAGAGCGAGACAAGATGATTCTAACAGGCACACGACCTTCCGGAAAGAGATCTGGCCACGCCCCAACTCCGCTCTAAGGGGCCTTCGGCGGGCTTCCCGCCCGCTTTCCCCGCTGTAAGTCCTTGGCAATCCTCATCGCCTCCCTCACCGGTTCCGCATTGGGGAGGGCCGGAAATCTCCGCTCTAAGAGAAGGGCAGTTCCGGAGACTCATCCGGGCTCGATCTCCAGCTGTCGGCCAATCCCAGCAGCTTGGCTCGCGCCGCGACCAACTCGTCTACCGTCAGGGGAGGCGCCGCCAGACGAGCGGTCAGCTCCCGGGCATGCTGCCGGATCATCGCGGCCATCGAGAAGAGCTCGTACCGCAGCCGCTTCGGTCTGGCTTCCCGGAGACGCTCGGGCAGAGCGTGTCGCTTGAGCAGACTGAGAACGTTGTACGTGATCAGGTTCAGACGAAACCAGGCGGCGTTGGCTCCGAATCGCTGACTGGGAACAATGCCCCCTCCCAGCTCGTTCTTGATCACGCCGTGCGTGTGCTCGATCGTGCCCGCCTTCTGCCAATGCCACCGAAGCAACTCGGTTGTCGACAGGTCTTCCCGATTACTCACCACGGCCAAATGCTTCAACTCTTGCCCGCCGGAAAACAACGCCCCTTGCTTGGCCGTGAACCGCACCGCCACGTAACGCATCGGAGGTGCATCCTTCGGCCAGTCGCCCGGAATAAACTCCACCTCCGCCGCCTCCACGTACTCGCGAGGTCGGTCTTCCAGAAACTCCCATCCTACCGCCGGGTCCTCACAAGCTCTCCGCAGCTCGCGAGTCATGTCGGCGGAGATCGTGAACTCGACCTTCTCGCGCCATAGGTACTTCAGCACCTTCTCGTCGTAACAGGCGCTGTCCCCGCGAAAACACCGGCGCTCCACACTCCGGGGCAGAGCCGAAAGCGCACGCGCGGCGATCTCTCGATTCCCCATCCCCGCGGGAACGTTGCCGTCCCGATACTCGTCCGCTACGACCAGGTCGGCCTCCGCCCAAACCACCACCACCGGCTGAAAGCCTCGGCCACCTTCGTAGTGGGACAAGGCTTCCCGCCGACGACTCTCCACTATCGTCGCGTCCAGATCCAGCGTGGCCAACCGCGGACAATCCATCATCACTCCGCGATGCACGAGCCCGACGTTCCATCGGTGCAGGCCCACCAGCGGGACGCTCTCTGGTACGATCCATGCCCCTCCCGCCGGCCGCTTCGACAACACCTCCTCGTCGTGAAAGCTCATCAGAAAATCCAAAAGCGCGTCCGGTGAGGGTGCCCGCCGACCCAGCAGCCGACTCAGGCCCTGATCCCGAGCCAGGACCCGAATGTCCTCGACCCGCTCTCCCCCCGCCGCCAACATCAAGACAATCCACTGGAGCTTCTCGTAAACCGTGAAACCCCGCCGCCGGGAACCCAACGGCAACTCCCGCGCCGCCAACTCGTCCATGCCCAAGGCCAGCAGAAGTTCCGCCACCAAGGGCAGGCCCGCCTGAGACGTCATGTCCATCGGCCGAGACGCAGCCTCCATCCGGAACGGCAGCAACCCCTGTCGGTGCCGTGACCCCATCGCCAACCACCCCTCGGCTCCTTCCGAACGCACCCAGGGGATCGATCCCCCCAAAGTCTCGCAAATCGTCTCCCATCTTTCACCCAATGGGTGAGATCATCCTCAGGCCAGACACCAAACTACGGAGTTAGAGCGGAGTTGGGGCCACGGCCGTGCCCGGAAGCGGAACTCGCGGCCCAGGACATGGTCCCGAAGAGGAGCCCAGTCGCACCAGGAGGCCGCAACGCACCGGACGAACTCCTCGGTGTCACACCCGGCCGTCCCGCGGTAGGCTGAGAGCGGAAGACGCATGGCAATCGCGGCATCAGGCATCCAGAGCTTACGGGCATCCAGGCGCCCGGCCGGCCGGCCGGGGCAGCCCGCGATCCTGGGCGCGCTGCTCCTTCTCCTGGCCCCGCCGGCGTCCGCCCGGACGGGCACGCCGCCCGCCAGCTTCGGAAGCGCCCTCCCGGCCCTGCAGATCGGGGACGCCGTCATCCTTCCGCCGGTCGACGAAAGGCGGTTTCTTGCCGAGGATCAGGCGGCGGAGAGTTCCGGCCTGGACAAGCCGCTTCGGTTCGCGGCGCCGATCCCGGTCAACCTCGGCCCCGATCGGAACGGCACCTGGAGCCAGCTCGATGACGGCAGCCGGGTCTGGAGATGCGAGGTTATCTCCGACGGCGCTCGGAGCCTCAACTTCGGCCTGTCGGCCTTCCGGCTCCCTCCGGGCGCGGCCTTCCACCTGTACCCGGCCGACCGCTCGCGATACGACGGACCCTACGGCGGCGCCGACGCCGCTCCGACGGGGGAGTTCTGGACCCCGGTGGTGCCGGGGGACAATGTCGTCCTTGAGCTGCACGTTCCCAGCCACCCCGCGTTCGAACCCGAGGTCGCGATCGCCCAGGTGGCGCACGACTACCGCGGGTTCTTGCAGATCCTGGCGGGGCAGGAAGAAAGTTCGTGCAACAACGATGTCGTCTGCCCGCTGGGAGACTCCTGGCGCCAGGACATCCGATCGGCCGGCGTCTACACGCTCGACGGCCAGTGGAGATGCTCCGGGCAGCTCCTCATGAGCCTGGTGTCATCCAACCCGCTCGCCTATTTCGAGACCGCCTATCACTGCGGGATCTCCCCGGCCAACGCCAGCACGATCGTCGTCTACTGGCGCGACGAGGCTCCGACCTGCGGCCAGCATTGCTGCGGTCCGCTTACGTTCAGCCAGTCGGGCGCGACGTTCGTGGCCGGCTGGTCCACGTCCGATTTCTGTCTAATCCGTCTCGATCAGGATCCCAGCCCCGAATCCAATGTCTACTACGCCGGCTGGGACGCCCGGGAAACCAGCGCGCCGCAGACCGAAACGGTGATCCACCACCCCAACTGCGATGTGAAAGCCATCAGCTTCTGCTCGCGGCCGGCGACCTTGACCAGCTGGGCGGAAGACTCCGGTCCGGGCGACGGCACGCAATGGCGCATTGACCACTACGACAGCGGGACCACGGAAGCGGGGTCTTCCGGAGCCGGCCTCTGGGACCAGGACCACCGCATCATCGGCCAGCTCCACGGCGGATCCGCCAGTTGCGCCGAGCCGGACAGCTGTGACTGGTATGGACGTCTGGCTCTCTCCTGGGAAGGCGGGGGCTCGCCTTCGACGCGGCTCAAGGACTGGCTGGATCCGAACCAGACCGGAGCCCA
This sequence comes from Candidatus Eiseniibacteriota bacterium, assembly GCA_963833505.1. GTDB lineage: Bacteria > Eisenbacteria > RBG-16-71-46 > CAIMUX01 > CAIMUX01 > CAWHYG01. Next base: position 1,891,165 of record CAWHYG010000007.1, read on the forward strand.
GTTCATGGACGGTTACGATCCCTACGATCACGGATCCGAGCCGCCGGAACCGCCGTCGGCAAACCGCCTGCGATTGATCTGGCCGAATCCGGCTCGCGCCGCCTTCCTGGTCTCGTTTGACCTGGTGAGAGCGGGAATCGTCGGGACCGAGGTCTACGATGCCGCGGGACGAAGAGTGGTCACGGGCGCACCCCGGTACTTCCCCGCGGGAACGTCGCAGTTCCAGCTTTTCGCCCGGAGCTCCGGAGGATCCCCGCTGGCGTCGGGCGTCTACTTCCTTCGGATGACGGTCAACAGCCGGCCGGTCGACTCGAGGAAGCTGATCGTCATCCGATAGTGAACGACCCGCGGGACGGGGCCCCGCCGCGGCCGGCCCAATGCCAGCCCAAACCAGCCGTTCCCGCCGGACCTCCGATCCCGTATAATGAGCAGTTGGATCGGCTTGGGCGATGCCGGGGTCGTCAAGCGCTGACGGCACGAAGGTCTCAGGCTCCGCTGCGGCATCCGACGAAACATCGGCGCAACTCCATACCGGGGGAATCATGAAGACCATGGAGGTTTCGAGAGCGACCCGTCCGGCCGCTCCCATCCTGCTCGCATCGTGGTTCGCTTTTGCAGTCTTCTCGGCTCTTTCGTTCCATCCCACGACGGCGCTCGCCCGCACGGGAACCCCGCCCCCGAGCTTCTCGCCCGCCGTGCCGGCCCTCAGCGCCGGAGACCTCGTGGTCCTTCCGCCGGTGGACGAGCAGCAGTACCTCCGTGAAGACGCGGAGGCCGCCGCCTCCGGGATCGACAAGCCGCTCCGCTTCGCCGCTCCCATCGCGGTGGATCTGAGCCCGGCCACGGCCGGTGTCTGGACGCCACTGGCTCACGGAGATCGCATCTGGCGGTGCGAGATCGTCTCCACCGGCGCCCGCTCCCTCAACTTCGGCCTGACCATGTTTCACCTGCCGGCCGGGGCCGAACTGTACCTCTACCCGGCCGACCGATCGATGTACGACGGGCCGTACACCTCCGGCGACGCCACGCCGACGGGAGAGTTCTGGACCGCCGTGGTCCCCGGCGATGACGCCGTCGTCGAGCTGTATGTTCCGGCCGCTCCGGCCTTCCAGCCGGAACTCGTGATCACCCAGGTGGCCCACGACTATCGCGGATTCGAGCAGTTCCTGGAGAAGCCGCAGGAAGGCAGCTGCAACAACGACGTCATCTGTCCGATCGCCGATCCCTGGCGACTGGAGATCCGCTCGGGCGGCGTCTACACACTGAACGGCCAATGGACCTGCTCGGGACAGCTCTTCAACAGCAACGTCTCCAACCCGCCGCCCTACTTCGAGACGGCCTACCACTGCGGGATCTCCAGCAGCAACGCCGGCACGATCGTCGTCTACTGGAAGTACGAGGCTCCGGTCTGCGGCGAACATTGCTGCGGGCCGCTCACCTTCCATCAGTCGGGCTCGACCTTCAAGGCGAAGTGGTCGACCTCCGACTTCTGTCTGGTCCAGCTCAGCCAGACGCCGGAGACCGACTTCAATGTCTACTACGCCGGTTGGGACGCCACGACCACCAACGCGCCCCAGAGCGAGGTCGTCATCCATCACCCCAATTGCGACGTGAAGGCGATCAGCTTCGACTATCGCCCCGTGACGATCACGAGCTGGGGCGGGGACAGCAGCCCCGGGGACGGCTCGCACTGGCGCGTCGATCACTACGACAGCGGGACGACCGAGCCCGGTTCTTCCGGCTCAGCGCTGTATGACCAGAACCATCACGTCATCGGCCAGTTACACGGCGGATATGCTTCCTGCACGTCCATCACCCAGGACTGGTATGGTCGTGTCCCCGTCTCCTGGGACGGCGGCGGCACCTCGACCACCCGCCTGAAGGACTGGCTCGACCCGAACGGCACGGGCGTCCAGGTCAACAGCGGCTACGATCCGTTCGGACCCAGCGCCGTCCAGCCGCCGGCTTCGCGACAGACCGGCGGAATGGCGCAGATCGCTCCGAACCCGACCCGCGGCTCCTTCCAGGTCGGCTTCGAGCTGACCCGGCCGGCAGTGACGGGGGTCGTGCTCTACGACGCGGCCGGCCGCGCGGTCTCGACGGTGCCGGCCCGCGCCTATCCGGCCGGCGCATCAAGGATCTTGGTGGCGGCTCGGTCGGACGACGGCAAGCCGCTGGCTCCCGGGATCTACTTCGTCCGCTTGACGGTGGACGGCCGCGTGAGCGGGGCGCGGAAGCTGATCGTCGTCGAATAGCCGGCAGGACGCGGCCGGGCGATTCCGGTCATCGGCTGGAGGATCGGTTGCGGAGCATGGACGCGCGCCGCGCAGCCGGCGTTTTGGCCCGACCCTCCCGATGGCCGGCGCCCGGCGCCGTGTCCCTGGTCGTGCTCGGCGCGACCGCCATCGCCGTCCAGCTCGTCTGCCTCCGCGAGGTTCTCTCGAGTTTCGGAGGCAACGAGCTGATGGCCGGGCTCGCGCTCGGGCTGTGGCTGCTCCTCACCGGAATCGGCAGCCGGATCGGGGCGGCGCTGCTCCGGCCTCCGCCAGAGAACAGGAGCGACGCAAGCATCGGGGCGCGGGCTCAGCCGCTTCTGATGGGGGGCGCAGGCGACACAGGCGCCTTTCCCCGGCAATCGGACGCCGCGAGCGGCCTCGATGATCCGATGCGGCATCCGCGCTCCGAGGGTCGACGGCTCCGGAGCGGGCTGTCGGCGGGGCATCTCCTGCTCGCGATCCTCCCGTTCGGCATGCTGGTCGCGCTTCGCGCTCCGCTCTTCGCCGAGGTCCGAGGGGAGATCGCCGGACTCCGCGGTGCGCTGCTTGGCAGCGCGGTCATCTTCCTGCCGTTCACCTTCCTCTCCGGCGGGATGATCCCCGCGGCGGGCCGGCTGCTGGCCGCAACTCCGTCCACCGCCGGCGGCGCCGATCCGCCGCCGGTCGTGCGCCGCCTCTACATCCTGGACAGCCTCGGAAGCGCGGCCGGAGGACTGGTCTTCAGCCTGCTTCTGGCCGGCCTGGTTTCACACGGCCGGAGTCTCGCGCTCTTCGCTTCCGTCAACCTGCTCGCGGCGATCTACCTGGCGCCGGGCGGGCCGGTCCGGCGCGTGGTGCCGTCCGCTGTTCTAGCCGTTCTGCTCCTCTCTTCCGGAAAGCTCGATCGCGCCTCCATGTCCTGGCGCTTCCCCGGACAGGAGCTTCTGTTCACGCGCGACACACCGTTCGGCCAGATCGGCGTGACCCGTGCTTCAGGCCAGGAGACGATCTTCCAGGACGCGATCCCTTTCTACACGACGGGCGATCTCGCCGTCGAAGCGCGGGTCCATCCGGCAATGTGTCAGGTCCCGGAGGGCGCGTCGGTCTTCCTTCTCGGAGGCGGGGGCTTCGGAGCGGCCCGCGAGGTCCTGCGCCATCGACCTTCCCGGATCGATTGCGTCGAGGCCGACCGGTCGCTGCTCGCGCTGGGGGATGATCTGAACGCACCCCTGGTTACCGCCGAAGCGGGAGACGGCCGCCGGATCCTGCGAAGCCGCCCGGGAAGGTACGACGCCGTCCTGGTCGATCTCCCCGGCCCGCAGAACACCCAGCTCAATCGTTATTACACAGCGGAGTTCTTCCAGGAGGCGCATGCGTCGCTGCGGCCGGGGGGAATCCTGTCGTTTCCCCTGCCCTCGTCTCCGGACTACATCGGGCCCGAACAGATCGCGCTCGAACGCTCGATCCATGCCGCCCTCATGGCCGCGTTTGCCCACGTCGTCGTATTGCCTGGCGAGACGCACATCTTCCTGGCGAGCGACCGGCCGATCCGGATGGACGTGGAAGAAGAGCTGGGCCGGCGCGGCATCGAGACAGTCCGGCTGCTCGATTACGACTGGGACGAGCTGTCAGATCCCTTCCGGATCGATCAGCTCGCCGCGCTTCTGGCGGGGCCGAAAGGGAGCCAGCCCGGCGGCGGACTTCCGGCCGCCGCGCCGAAAGGGAGCCAGCCCGGCGGCGGACCAGCGGCAGCACCGGTGCCCGCCTCCGAAGGGCGCACGTCTTCCGCCAGGGGCATCTCGTCCGCGATGAATCGGGATCTGTCGCCGCTCGCCTTCCGCCACTTTCTTGATCTCGAACGGCGCAAGTCCGGCGGCGGGAAGGCCCTGATCCCCGCGCTCGCCGCGGGATCCCTGCTCGCCCTCATCGTCGCGGTCGGAGCCGGTCAAAGGAGGTCACGAACCCGGGTAGCGCCCGCGTTCACCGACTCGAGAATCACGATCCCCGACCGCGTGGCGCCCGCGTTCACCGACTCGAAAGTCCCGATCCCCGACCGCGTGGCGCCTGCGTTCACCGACTCGAGAGTCACGATCCCCGACCGCGCGGCGCCAGAGTCCGCCCTCCCGGGAATCGCATTCCCCACCCGCGTGGCGATCGGGACCTCCGGGTTCGCCGTCATGTCCGTCGAGCTGGGCGCTCTTCTTCTCTTCCAGGTGCTGCTGGGAAACCTGTACCTCCGGATCTCCGTCTTCGTGACCTTGTTCCTCACCGGAACCGCCCTCGGCGCGTTCCTGTCGCCGCACCTCCGACTCTCCGCACGATCTCGCCTGCTCGCGCCGGATCTGGCTCTCGCCGCCCTCGCGGCCCTCCTTCTGCCGCTGGGCCGCTGGGGCGTATCCGCCAACAACCCCGCGGCCGCGTCGGAAATCGGAAACGTCGCGCTTCCCTGCGCGATCCTCCTGGTCGCGGTCATGGCGGGGATCCAGTTCGCCGGCGCGGCAGAAGATTGCGTCTCGGACGCCGCAGGCGGATCCATCGGTCAGCTCTATCTCGCCGATCTTGCGGGGGCGGCGGCTGGTACAATCTGGGCCGGGCTCCTGCTCCTTCCGAGGTTCGGCATCGGCGGAATCGCCGCCTCCGCCGTGCTGGTCAAAGCGGGGAGCTGGTGCCTCCAAATGGCATGGGGGAAACGACGATGACTCCTGCCGCCGCCGCGCCGAGCCGCCTGGCCAACCTGGAACGCCGCGAGTTCCTGTTCCGTTGCGCTTGCGCCGCCGGTTGTCTCCTCATCCCGTGGCGAAACGCCCTGGCCGATGACACTTCGACGCCCGGCCCGCCCGGACAGCCGGGTTCCCCGGGCGGGGCGGGAAGCGGCGACTCCACCCGAAGCTCGGGCACCGTCAGCCCGAGCGACTCCTTTGTGAAAGAGGCCTATTTCTGGGAGCCGGCCGACGGGAAGAGAATCCGCTGCCTGACCTGCCCGCACGGTTGTGTTCTCGAACCGGGCGAAACCGGCTTCTGCCGCGCCAAACGGAACCTGGACGGCAGGCACTACTCGCTCTCCTACGGCAATCCCTGCGCCGTCAACGTCGATCCGGTGGAGAAGAAGCCCCTCTTTCACTTCCAACCCGGCACGAAGGCCTTCTCCCTGGCCGTGGCCGGTTGCAACTTCCGCTGCCTCAACTGCCAGAACTGGGAAATTTCCCAGATCAGCCCGGCCGAATCCCAGAATTCATGAGATGCCGCCAGAGGCGGTCGTCGCGCTGGCTCAGAAGTACTCCTGTCCTTCGATCGCGTTCACCTACTCCGAGCCGAACAGCTTCTACGAATTCGGCGTCGACACATCCGCGCTCGCCGCCCGGGCCGGCCTGAACGCCATCTGGGTCAGCAACGGCTACCTCAACCCCGCTCCGCTCGATCGGCTTTGTCGCTCGATCAAGGCCGCCTCGGTCAACCTGAAGAGCTTCGAGGACCGGATCTACCTCGACCTGAACGGAGGCCATCTCCAGCCGGTGATGGACACGCTGACGCGGATCAAGGCCAACGGCGTCTGGCTGGAAGTGATCAACCTCGTCATTCCCACCTATACCGACGACCTCGAGATGATCCGCCGCATGTGCGGGTGGTTCCTCAAGGCCCTCGGGCCGGACACGCCCCTGCATTTTTCCCGGTTCACTCCGCTGTACAAGCTGATTCACCTCGCGCCGACGCCGGTCGACACGCTGGTCCGGGCGCGGGACATCGCCATGTCCGAGGGGCTGCACTACGTCTACATCGGCAACGTGCCCGGGCTGGCCGAAGACACGATCTGCCCGGGGTGCAAGAAGACGGTGGTGGCGCGGAAGGGCTTCCGCATCCTCCAGAACGACCTGAACCAGGGACGCTGCCGCTTTTGCAGGACCGCGATCAGCGGGGTCTGGTCCGCTCCCGTTTGAGCGGAGCGGCGGGCGCGGCTCCGCCCGTCCCGCGATTCTTCACCGGCTTCGGCGCGCGAAGGGGAATCCGCTCGGCGTTCCGCGGCGGAGGAGGAGCGTTCTTCTGTTCCGGCGGCGCCCCGCCTTCCGGGGCGGCCGACGGGGCGACCATCGTGGTGTCCGCAAGCCAGGTCCTGGTCAGATCTCCGAAGGGATCCCCGGCGGATCCCGAAAAATCCCGCACCCGGGGCGACAACAGATCGACCCCCTCGCGCCGCACGAGGAAGGTGACGGGCCGATCCCGGCGGATCTGCGCCTCGATCTCCCGGACCAGCCGTTCGATGTCTTCTTCCCGCGACGTCGATTCTTCCGCCCGGATCAATGAATCGGTGCGAACGCTGGCGTAGCCTCCGCCGTTCCAGTAGCCCCAGGAGGCCCAGAGGACCGACTCATCCGGCTCGACCGGCGGCCGGAATCCCAGCAGGGCGGTTTCGAAGACGCCGGATCTGAAACGGCGCCACAGGGTCCGTCCGTCCAGAGGCGTCGCGTCACATTCGATGCCGACCCGGGCCAGGTCTTCTTCGAGAAGAAGAGCCAGGCGCTCGCGGAACTCGTCGTTCCGGTCATAGAGCATCTCGATCCTGAGCGGCAGCCCGGCCCGGGCCCGGAAGCCATCCTCGGTGCGCTCGGTCCACCCGGCCTGATCGAGCAGGGTGTCGGCCGCGCCCGGGTCGTAACGCGGCAACGGCGCCTGTGCCAGGAGCGAATCGGCTCCGATCCGGCCGTCCGGTTCGAGAAGCCCGCCCGCCGGTCCGCCGAAACGCCTCCCCCGATAGGTGAGCAGGCGATCCACGATCGCGCTCCGGTCGACGGCCAGGGACGCCGCTTCGCGGACGGCGGGCTGGGCCATCCCGGCGGAGAGGCTCCAGAACAGCATCTCCACCGAAGCCGTTCCCTCCCGATGGAGCTGGAGGGAATCCGCGCCGGCCGCGGTCGCGCGGATCCGTCCGCGGCGGCGAATCCTCTCCGCCTTCCCGGATATCCCGGCGCCCGCGAGCAGCTCAGGCAGGCGGAAGACCGGGACATCCAGGTCGACGTCCGCCTCGCCGAAGGCCACCCGCAGGATCCTCGTGTCGACGCCGGGGCAGGGCTCGAAGGCGACGCCGCGAAGCAGGGGCTCGCGGTCCGGCGGCGCCAGAGGATTCCGGCCCAGCCACAGGTTCAGGCCCGGGCGCCATTCGACCAGGCGAAAGGGGCCGGCCGAAAGCGGCTCCCGTCCAAGCGGGCTGGTCTCGAGCTCGACCGTCTTGCCCGTGCCGAGCTTCATCGCCGGAACGATCGGCCAGGTCGCCGCCGGCCAGGCGCGCCAGAGCGGAATGCCGGCCCGAAAGCGCATCCGCACGGTGGAGTCGTCGACCGCTTCCACCGCCAAGAGCCCCGAGTCGGAAAGGGAATCCTCCGATGCCTTGGCGGGAATCCATCCGGCCGTACGGTAGGCCTCGTAGCTCTCGAGAACGTCGGCCATCCGGACCCGCAGCGTGTCCTGCCAGAAGCGATCGCGGTGGATGGTCAGGGTGAGCGTCTCGGAATCCTCCGCCCAGTCCCAGCGCCGCGCCAGGTCGCCGCGCACCGCCGCGGGCCGCGCGTCCCGCGGATCCAGCGTGACGAGCGAAGGATAGAAGAAGGGCCAGAAGTCCGTCTGAGGACCGTTCCGCGGAAGGATCGGATTCAGCGTGATCACATCAGACGGAATCGAAACCGTGAGGATTCCCCCGGGCTGCGGACTCTGCGCGGACGTGGCAGGCCCTTCGCCCTGGGGACCTCCGCGATGTTGGCAGGAAACCGTCGCAAGCAAACTGAGAAGGAAAAACACCTGGAGAATGGGCCGCGCGCTCGCGAGCCGGCGAGGCTCGAAAGGAGGCCGCGTGCTCACCGTTCTGGAGACGAGTCCGGCGAATTCCGGGCCGATCCCCTCTCGATCCGATCGGCTCCCGCGCTGAGCGCCGTCTGGCGAAGCCAGTGGTCCACGAGAACGAGCGCCGCCATCGCCTCCACGATCGGGACGGCCCGGGGTAGAACGCAGGGATCGTGGCGTCCCTGGGCCTCCAGCACCACGGGGTTCCCGCGGACGTCGACCGTGTCCTGCGGCTTGCGGATGGTGGCGGTCGGCTTGAAAGCCGCGCGGAAGATGATCGGCTCGCCGTTGCTGATCCCTCCCTGAATCCCGCCGGATCGGTTCGTGCGCGTTCCGATGCCTCCGGGGCGCTGGATGAAGGCGTCGTTGTGGCTTGAGCCCCGCATCCGCGCGCCCGCGAATCCGGAGCCGACCTCGAATCCCTTGCAGGCGGGCAGGCTGAGCATGGCCTTCGCCAGGTCGGCTTCCAGCCGATCGAACACGGGCTCGCCCAGGCCGGGCGGCACGTTCCGCACGATCGCCTCGATCACGCCGCCCAACGAGTCGCCGTCGCGCCGAGCCGCTTCGATCGCGCCGATCATCCTGGACGCCGCTTCCGGATCCGGACAGCGAACCGGCGTCGCGTCCACGTCCGAACGAGTCAGCAACATCGGATCGGACCACGACGGAGCGCCGCCGACACCGCCCGGGACCCCAGCGCCGGCCGTCGTCTCGGCCGGACCGGGAGCGCCGGCCGCGGTCTCGCCTGAACGCCCGGGGCCCGCAGCGCCGGCCGCGGTTTCACGAGGATGGACGGGGCCGGCCGTCTCGGCCGGGCCGATCCTCGCTTCGATGTCCGCCACCCGCCGCACCCAGGCGACGATCTCGATGCCTTCAGCCAACCGAAGGATCTTCTCGGCAATCGCGCCCGCCGCAACCCGGCCGGCCGTCTCGCGGGCGCTGGCGCGTCCGCCTCCCTGCCATTGGCGGATTCCGAACTTGGCGTCATAGGTGTAATCGGCGTGCGAGGGCCGGTAGATCTCGCGCAGCCGCTCGTAGGCGCCCGGACGCGCGTCCGTGTTCTCCATCAGAAGGAGGATCGGAGTGCCCAGGGTACGCCCTTCGAAGACGCCGGAGAGAATGCGCACCTGGTCGGCCTCGTTCCGGGGCGAGGTGAGGAGGCTCTGACCGGGCCGGCGCCGGTCGAGCTGCGGTTGGATGTCCGCCTCCGACAGGGGAAGGCGCGGGGGGCAGCCGTCGACGACTACGCCGACCGCCCCCCCGTGCGACTCTCCCCAAGTGGCGATCCGGAAGAGGACTCCCAGTTCACTGCCCATGGACGGGGAGGTTAGCACCCGAAGCCGCGGCGCTCAACGCGCCGCCCGGATCGTTTCTTCGGGGCGACCCGCCTCGTCCATGAGGAATCTCTATCGCTGGCCGCGCTGCTGGCCCATGCGCCGCTGCATCATCTGCCCCCGCGGGGCGGCCGAGGCGGCCGGCCTCGGTCCCGGCATCGGCGGCTTGAGGAACTTCTGAAGCTGCTCGGGAGTCAGGACGTCCCGGACCTGCAGAAGAGCATGCACCTCCACGCCGGCGAGGGACCTTCGAGCGGACGCGATCTCGTCCAGCGTCGCATCGACCTTGCCCTGATCGGGCTTCGGGTCCAGGAGCAGCTCACGCAGATCCAGCTCCTTCACCTGCAGATCCGCGCGCTTCGGGATCATCTCCTTCTGCGCCGCAAAGTGGATCTCGCGGATCTTCGTCCACTGGTCATCGGAAAGATCCAGGGCCTGAAGGCGCCGCATGATTCCTCTCCGGGCCTGCTGCATATGCCCGCGGCCCATCCCGCCCGGGCCGGGGTCCGCTCCCGGATCCATCGGGGGATCCATGCCGGCCGGGTCCATCGACCCGGGGGCCATCATTCCATTGCCCATCATCATCGCATCGTCGCCCGGCGCCGCCGGATCAGGACCGGGGACCGATTCCGAGCCCGGAGCGGACATCGAGCCCGGTGCGTCCGGCGGCTCCATTGGAGGGGCCGATTGCGCCAGGGCCGCGCGCGAGGTCAAGAAGGCAAGGGAAGCCAAAGCAAACAGGACGACGAGTCGTTTCATCACAACCTCCGCCATTCTGATCCGAGCGCCCTTCCGGCCGGAAGGAACCCTGATCAACACGCTGGTCCGTTCTACCCCCGGAAAAGCGGGAGGTTCGACGCAGAAACGGTTTGAGAAGCGGGATCCAGGAAAAGAGCGGCGGAAGGGCTCCTCCGCCGCCCGATCGATGCGCCGCCCAGGATCTCCAGGTCCGGCGGTGTTGCGGTCCGCGTGTTCCTGACCGGCCCGCGCGCTTGGGACACGCGCTCTACCGGCGCCTCTTCATGCCGTGCCGCGATCGGCGGCGACTTCCATCACTGTGGCTCGGCGCGCGCCGTCAGACGGGCGCAGCGTCCAGATTTCACGCTCCCATGAATCCCCGTGGGTTCCGACCTCCCGGCTCGGCTCAGCCCCTCCTTGGCCGGATTGAGTCTCCCACCGCATTCGGCGGGTTCCTGTCACGCTTGCGCAGAAATCGTGCCAGGCCCACGCCGGGTTCCCCGATGAGAGTGCCGCCCCGCGCGGACCCGGACCGGCTTGCTGCAGTAGCGTGCCGGAGCGGGTCAACCATAGGAATTGCAGGATACTATGCGGTAGGACGAGAGCACGGGAGCCGGTTGGCCGGCCTTTCAGTGATCCCGTGCGACAGCGTGCCGGGGTCCCGGGCGCTCTCGGGCCGTAAAGAATCGGACGATTCAGCGTCCACCATTGGACATGGGCCGGGATCCGAAATCCGGCGTAGACCGCCGAGAGAGGATCGCCGCCGGAAACGCCGCCCTCTTCGTTTCCCAAATGTTCCGAACGAAGTTGGAAGCCGAGGGTCATTTACTGAGAATCAATCCAATATGTAAAAGTGCCTTTACACTTGTAAAAGATCTTTGACATCGGGCCTGTCGGTTGAGGGGAAAGGAGTTACCTCCGGGGACCGCGGGTCGGTGTCAAAGACCTTTGACAAGTGGCTGGCTCAAGTCGGGCAGGGAGCGTTCCAGTTCTACATCCGGCTCTTCGGACAGTACAGATAACGGGGTGACATCAAGCCTGTTAGGGCACCGGCACAAGTTGACCGGCCGATTTGGGGGTTGTGGCACGCTGGATGATATGTGCTTCTCGAACCCGGTCAGAGGAGCCTGGTTGACGAAGGCGACCGGAACCGGGGCCGAGGAAGTCAGAAACAGGAGGTTCAAAGATGTTCATCCTTGGGGGCCTGCTCTTCATTTCCATTATCGGAGCCCATTACATGGCGGGTCGCGCCGGCTGGTAGACCCAGCACGTCTGGCTTGACGCAACCCCCTGGCGTCCAACCCGCCAGGGGGTTTCTTTCGCAGGCCGCTGCCACAATATGCATCCAAATCATACAATATTGCCGGCTCATGGCCCGCCCCGACGCCGCGAGATTCACCATCGGGCTCGCCCGGCGGTTCATCTTCTTTCACCCAGCGCGAATTGACCTTGACGGCCTCAGTGAATAGAACTATACTTCATTTCGTCTAAGGAGCATGGTGGAACGCGCAGATCCGGAGGAAAAGAAAGCGTCTCTCGCTATTGGTGGGGTTTTGATTTCGAAAGATTGCCCGGCCGTCTGAACTCGCGAGTTGATCTCGCCCCTTCAGAACGGAACGAGCCCAAGAGTTAGAGGATTTCCAGGAAAGGTGGTGATGCCGCGTCAGGAAAAATCCCTGGGGAGGTTGGGTGGGACGTGTATGAGGGGGAAGGAAGCAACGCGATTTCCTTTCCATCGGTCAATCTAGATTTCTCGCTCCAAGGAGGTTCGCTTCTCATGAAGAAACTGTCAATGCTGTTCGCCCTCTTGGGCGTTGTCGCGCTCGTGAGCGGCGCTCTGGCCGTCTCTCCGGCTCATCAGACCGGCAAGGGCGTGGGCATCATCACTCCGCACTCTGGCGACACGAATCCGTGCTCGGGCTCGACCTTCCTGCTGAATGCGGACGGCAGCTACGAGAACGGCTTCACCTGGTGGTACGGCGGTCAGGTGGCTCCGTACTACGGCGCCTTCGCGGAAGGCTACTCCGCGACTGGTACCGTTTGCGGTCAGAATGTGGGCGATCACGACCGAGTCTGGCATGTATCTGGGCCAGAAGGCCGACGCCTACCTTTGGAATTCCGACGGCAACAACCCGACCAGCGTCATCAACGTCGACTACGGCATGACCGTTTCGACGCCGGCGATCTGGCCGAGCTTCACGCTTGCCGACATCAACACGACGGACGAAGTGGGCCCGGGCAACTTCTTCGTCGGTTACTGGGGTGAGTGGCCGGGCGCGATCGCCGGCTGGTTCATCGGCGCTGACCTCGACGGCTTCGGCGGCATGCCTCGGACGAACATCGCCCCCGGCATCGGCTACCCGACTGGCTGGAACAACGTTTCCATCATTTGGGGTCCGACCCAGGCCATCGGTCTCGGTGCTTACGTCATGGTAAGTCCCCCGCCTCCGGTTCCGGTCGAGAACAAGACCTGGGGCCAGATCAAGAACCTCTACTAATCCAACGTAGAGACGCCTGACCCAACCGGTCAGGTCGTACCGGAGCCCCGGTTTCCAAGCGAAACCGGGGCTCTCGTGTGTCCACGGCCGACCTGCCCGGGCGACCTTGACTTCGGAACCGCCCGAATCCAGGATAGGCGCAGCTTGCGAACGCGAAATCGAAGGAGCCGGCCGACGCCCATGTCCAATCCCTCTCCCAAGACGCTCTATCGGCGCGCGCAGTTCCTGCACCTGCTCAACCGCGATCTCGAACGGTTGTCCGGCCAGCTCGACTCGTCCCGCGTCATCCGTTTCACCCTCAGGAGGCTCGGCGAGGAGCTGAAGGCCGATCTCGTCGTGCAGGTCGATGTGCGCCGTGCCGACCGCAGCTTGGAGCGACCGTACATACTCAGTTTGACTCCCCGCGGAGGCCGATTCCTGAAGGCGCAGCCGGCCGTGGATGTCCGCGCGGCGCCGGCAGGCGACGCAGGGGACCCGGCCACCGGCGTTCCCGCGACCCGGGCCGGCGACGCGACGCGCCCGGACACCGGCGTTCCCGCGGCGCCGGACGGCGAAGAGCCGCGCCCGACCCTCGGCTCGTCGAACGACTTGTTCAACGAGCCGTTTCTCCAGGCCTGCCGCACCTTCCTGGCACGACCGCTTGGGCCGGTCCAACCGGACGCCCTGCTCCTCAAGGTGGAAATCGAGGATCGCCCCGTGGCCATTCTCTGCTTCCGGCGGCCGAGCAAGGCGTTCTCGCGCACCGAAACCGAGTTCGGGCGGGAAGCCGCGGCCATCCTGTCGCAGAACCTTCGCCAGCGCGAACGCGAACGGGTCGATTCGCTGAAGGAGCGGATCTACGCCAAGATCCTGTCCGAGAACCGGCCCCAGGACGTCCTCTACCAGATCATCCACGGGCTCAAACGGCTCCTCCAGTACGACCACGGCGCGGCCGTCCTTCTCCTGGACCGCGAGGCCACCGAGCTGTCCTTCCAGGCGGAGTCCATCGCCTGGACCAAGGCCAAATCCGATCGGATCGGGCGTCGCATCCCTCTCGACGCCGAGGCTCGCGCCTGGCTCGACCAACCGCGCCCGCCTCTGCTGCTCAGGGCGGGCGAGCCCGAGGCCGGCGCCCTCGAGCTTCCACGGTCCTTGCTGGCGCCTCTGACGGAGCCCACCGAAGACGCGCCTCGTTTCCGGGGAATGATCGTCGGAACGCTCCGGCATCGCTCGGACGCTCTCGGCATCCTGCAGATCCGCAGCCGGAGCGCCGCGGCGTTCAACGCCGCCGATCTCCGGATCCTCGAGGAGCTGCTGCCGCTCGCCTCGGTCACTCTGTACAACTCGACCATGTACAAGACGCAGCACGATCTGCTGGTGTCGGCCGAGCGGAAAAACGCGCTGGCCGACCTGGCCCGCGCCATCTCCCACGATCTCAACAACGCCTTCGGCGTGATTCTGCCGCTTCTCCAGACGCTGCGCCGCGACATGGCCGAGGGACCGGCCCGGCCGGAGCAGCTGGCGCGCGATCTCGAGGTGATCGAGCACTACGCCCGGATGAGCGCGCGGATCTTCCAGGGACTACTCTCCGCCTCCCAGGGAGCGACGGAACCGGCGCGCTGGACCGATCTCAACGGGATCCTCGAGGGGATCCTCCGCATGCTCGGGCCGAGCCTGGAGGCTCAGGGCATCCGCTCCTACCGCGAGCTGATGCCCCGCCCGCCGACCGTCTTTCTCCGTCGCGGCGAGATGGAACGGCTGTTCCTCAATCTGATCTACAACGCCCGGGACGCGATGCCGAAGGGCGGCGCTCTGACCTTGCGGACGCAGCCGGAAGGAGCGGGGATGCGCCTGGACGTGATCGACACGGGCGAAGGGATCCCGGACGAGATCAGGAAGCGGATCTTCGAGCCGTTCTTCACCACCAAGGCCTCCGGCTCGGGACTCGGCCTGGATATCAGCCGGTCGATCGTCTGGGACTATGACGGCCGGCTCGAGCTCGACTCCACTCCCGGCCACGGCACGAGAGTCAGCGTGTGGCTGCCCCGGCTGGCCGAGCGCCTGAGGCCGGAGGCGGAACGCGCCACGCCGGGCGCGCCCCTGCCGCCCCCGGAGCCCAACGTGCCGGCGACGGCCGAGGGCCCGCGATGAGCGCAGACGAGAGCCCCGGCCACCCCCCGCAGTCTCCCGGCCGCCACCGTCCCGACGATCCGGAAGCCCGCCCGGCGGTGCTCAACCTCAGCGCTCTGCCCGTCGGGCCGGGGGAACGCCGGCGGGTTCTGGTCGTCGACGACGAGCCGGGCATGCGCTACATGGCGCGCCGCGCGCTCGAGCCCCGGTTCGAGGTCACGGAGGCGGAAAGCGGGGAAGAAGCCCTGCGCATCCTCGAGTCCCGGGCCTTTCACGTCGCCATCGTCGACGTGCGGCTTCCGGGCATCTCCGGCCTGGATCTTCTGTCGGCGCTCAAGGCGGTGTCGCCGTCGATCGACGTGATCGTCATGACGGGGAGCGCGGTCGACACCGATGAGGCCCTCGAGTGGGCCATCCGCCGAAAGGCGTTCTTCTTTCTCCGGAAGCCCTTCCCTGTCACGGTGCTCGAGACCCTGGTCGAGCGGGTCGCCGAGACCCAGGACCTCGAGGAGCGGCTGGTGGGCTACGCCCGGGCGCTCGAGCGGGCGCTCGAAAACGCCCGGATCTTCCAGAGGCGGTTGCTTCCCCCATCGCCCTGGAACCGTCCCGACCTGCGGATCGCCTCGAACTACCGGGCCAGCGAGCGGCTCTCCGGCGACTTCTTCGACTACTGGGAGCTGTCCGGACGCGGAAGCGCGATCGTCATCGCGGACGTCATGGGACACGGCCCGTCGGCCGCCATGGTCACCGGAATCGTGAAGAGCCAGCTCCGCCGCCTGGCGGATGAGATCGCGGATCCGGGCGAGGTGCTGACGGCCCTGGAAGAGGAGCTGACCCGGATCGCCCTGCCCTCGTTCCTGACCGCGCTCTTGATCTTCGACCGTCCCGATCAGGGCGTCATCGAATACGCCGGAGCCGGCCATGCGCCCGGCCTGTTGTTGCCCCCTGGAGCCTTGAGCGGCTCATCGGCCGGCCCGCCGGCCGCCCCCGTCCCGCCGCAGGCGGTTTCCCCATCTTCGGAGCCCGCGGCAGGGCCGGCGATCGCGAGCGGCGCGGGACTTGAACAAGCCGGCGCGTCGAGGACCGTGAATCCCCCGTTCTTCACGCTGGTCTCGCGGGACATTCCCATCAACACCGGGCTGCCGATCCCCCTCCGGACCGCGACGACCCTGACACGGAGTCCCGGAAGCCGGTTGCTCCTCTTCACCGACGGTTACTCCGAAGCCCGCAACCGGGCCGGCATGGCGTTCGATGGAATGGACGGAGGCTCCCTGGAGATGTTGGAGCCCGGAGGCGGACCGACCATGCTGTCGTTCACACTCGGATCGCCGTTTGCCGCCGCGGCCTTCGCGGCGCTCTCGGCTTCATCTCCGGAGGCCGGAATCCACACCTTCGAGCAGGCCTGGGAAACCTTCACCGAAGGCACGATCCAGGATGATGACCGTGCGGCGGTGCTGGCCTGGATCTTGTGAGCATCGGTCCCGGTTGCGGGGCCCGGACATCCAGCGTCACGTCAGAATTTGCGTCTCGCTTCAGGCGGATCTTCCTGCCCCTTGGCCAGACGGCTTTTCCTTTCTTTTCGGCCGTCAATCCCGTATAATCTCATTGGCTCATGGAACGCCCGGCGGAGCTGCTCGCGGCTCCGGTCGATCGGCGGCGTTGCCCTCATGGAATCATCGAACCTGCAGCATTGAGGAGGCACTCAAATGGCATTCACGCGCCTGCCGGCCCCGGAGCGATCACGCTCATCGACGGGGTTCCGGCCCGGCCGGACGTTCGTTCTGGCCGTTCTTTCCGTGGCCCTGCTCTCGGCAGCGGCGCCCGCGGCCTTTGCGGGCCGGCTCCATCCGGGAGTTCAGGCCGAGTTGGCCAAGCTCGGAATGACCGACCAGGCCACCGTGCTCTTCATCATGAAAAGCCAGGCCAACATCCCCGCCCTCAACAACGCGCTCAAGATCGAGCACGCCACGAGGAAGGACCGCCACTTCCGGGTCGTCACGACGCTTCAAGACGTGGCCCGGGAGAGCCAGGCTCCGTTCCTGGCCGAGTTGAGGGCCCGGACGGCCAAGGGTGACGTCGCCGGCTTCACCGCCCACTGGATCATGAACCTGGTGGTGGTGCGCGCCACGCGCGCCGCGATCGAGGAACTCGCCAACCGGCCGGACGTCGACGTGGTCGAGCCCAACTTCCAGCCCGTCCTGATCAAGGACATCGGCCCGCAAGGCGGCCGCGGCATCGGCGTGACTCCCGGCCTCCGGGCCATCAACGCCCCCGAGGTGTGGTACGGCCTCGGCATCATCGGCACCGGCGCCATCATTTCCAACATCGATACCGGTGTGGACGGCAACCACGTGGCCCTCAAGGCCCGCTGGCGCGGCAACAACGGGCATCCATGGCAGGAGTGCTGGCTCGACGTGCTGGGCACGAACACCCAGTACCCGAACGACGGCTACGGCCACGGCACGCACACGATGGGCACCATGACCGGCCTCGGCGCCACCACCCAGGACTCCATCGGCGTGGCCTGGGGAGCCGAGTGGATCGCGTCCAACGCCATCAATCAGGGCGTTGGGCCGGAGTTCGACAACGATGTCGTCACGAGCTTCGAGTGGATCGCCGATCCGGACGGGAATCCCAACACGGTCGACGACGTGCCGGACGTATGCCAGAACTCCTGGGGCATCAACGAGGGCTTCGGCTACAACTACACGGATTGCGACACTCGCTGGTGGCAGTGCATCGACGACGCCGAAGCGGCCGGCGTCATCGTGACCTTCTCCGCGGGCAACGAGGGACCGGGCGCCGGGACGCTGCGCTCCCCGGCCGACCGTGCCACCACCACGCTCAATTGCTTCTCGGTGGGCGCGGTGGACGCAACCGACTACAACTGGCCCTATCCGATCGCCGACTTCTCCAGCCGCGGCCCGAGCGGCTGCAAGGGCGTGCCACCCGAGAACCTGATCAAGCCGGAGGTTGCGGCCCCCGGATACCAGGTCTACTCCTCCTATCCCGGCAACCAGTACGAGTACATGAGCGGCACCTCCATGGCCGGCCCGCACGTGGCCGGAACCCTGGCGCTCATGCGCTCGGCCAACCCCGACCTCGACGTCGATTCGGCCAAGCAGATCCTGCTCGACACGGCGCGGGATGAGGGCGACACCGGCGAAGACAACACCTACGGCTGGGGCTTCATCGACGCCTATCAGGCAGTCCTGCACGCCCTCGTCGGATACGGCACGATCTCCGGCCGGGTGACCAACGCCAGCAACGGCGGCAACCCGCTGGCCGGCGCCACCGTCACGGTTGTGGAGCTCAACAAGTCCTTCACCACGGACTCCAACGGCAACTACTCGGGCATGATCCAGCACGGCACCTACACGGTCGAGGCCAGCCTTGACGGGTTCCAGACGCTGGTGGTTCCGAACGTCGTGGTCAACGCCAGCCAGGTCACCGAGCAGGACTTCGGGCTGCTCGACAACTCGCCGCCGGCGATCAGCGGCACGATCTACCCGAGCTCGGTCATCCATCTGGGCGACGCCCTGGTGATCAAGTCGACCATCACCGACTTCAGCAACATCGCCACGAAGGAAGTGGTCTATCGCGTCAACGGCGGGGACTTCACCGCCGTTCCGATGACCGCGACCATCGCGCCCAACCAATATCAGGGCATGATCCCCGGACAGCCGTGGGGCACCAACGTCGACTTCTACGTCCACGCGGTGGACGTGGCAGGCAACGCCGCGGTCGATCCGCCGGGCGCGCCGGCCAACCTCTATCACATCCTGGTTCAGCAGGCTTACTTCACCGACAACTTCGAGAGCGACCGGGGTTGGATCCCGTTCCAGAAGAGCGACACCCAGAATGGGCGTTGGGCCCGCTGGGATCCGATCGGGCAGCAGTACCAGGGCCAGCAGACAGAGCCGGTCGGGGACCATACTCCGCTTCCGGGAACCATGTGCTACAACACCGGCGAGGACAACACCCCGAACGATCCGGAAGGGTCGGACGTCGATAACGGCTCGGTCACCCTGACCTCGCCGGTGATCGATCTCCACCACGCCCAGACCGCTCAGGTCACATACTCGCGCTGGTTCGCCTTCGTGGGAGCCGGGAACGCGTCCTGGACCGCCCAGGTCAGCAACGACAACGGCACGACCTGGACCACGTTCGAGACGCTGACCGCCAACACGAACAGCTGGAACCAGTTCACCTACCAGCTCGACGGCAAGATCCAGCTCAGGGCGCAGATGGTGTTCCGCTTCATCGTCTACGCATCGCAGAGCACGGGCCAGGTCGTGGAAGGCGCGCTGGATGACTTCGCCGTCCAGGGCATTCCGGTGCCGGCCACCTCGGTCGACCAGCCTGCGCTGCCGGCGCAGACCGTTCTGCTCGCGAACGAGCCGAACCCGTTCACCGGCGAGACCACCATCCGGTACTCGCTCGCCGCGAACGCTTCGGCCAATCTCGCGATCTATGACCCCAGCGGACGGCTCGTGCGGACGCTGGTCTCCGGCCAGGTTCCGGCGGGCGTGCATGCCGCGGTCTGGGACGGCCGGGACGAGGCGGGCAATCGCGCCGCCGCAGGCGTGTACTTCTACTCGCTGAAGACGGCGGGCGTCGAGTCGCGCCAGAAGCTGCTGTTGGTCCGATAGCGGCTTCGCTTTCTGACTTCAGCTTTCGTGAGACGGGAGGCGGAGAGGGCCCGGGCCTTCTCCGCCTCTCCTACTTTTCTGGCTTCGGATTGCCCCCGCGCTCACCGTTCGGCCCTGCGGTTCCGTGTGCCCTCGGCACTCTCCCTCCGGCCTCTGGGCGTGCCCTCCCCACCGTTCACCTCCTTGCCCAGGTAGCCTCTGCGCCCTCCTGAGCGCCCGGACCCTGGAATCCGGTCCGTGGACACGACTCGGGATCCCCGGTAATCTCGAACTCGGGCTCAAGGTGGGCTTTGAACGGGCGATCGATCCGAAGGCCGGTTCCGGGCGGACGGATCCGGCGCTCGATTTCCCACCGGAGAGTCGATGAAGCTCGGATCCTCAGCCGCAGGAGAAAATCGATGAGGCTCGGTTTCTGGCGCCGCTTCGGAAGCGCGCCGTGGCGAACCGCGGCACTTGGGCCGGCGTTGCTCGCGCTCCTGGGCTCCGGATGCGCCGCCACGCACTGGTCCGCCCACCGGATCGACCACGGGCAGAAGATCCTTCATGAAGAATTTCCGAAGCTGCTGAACAAGGTCGATCTGCGTGCGGGAACCTTCGACGTGATCCCGGGAGCCTGGATTTCCCTGGCCGATCCCGATCGGGAGAAGTTTGTCGGCCGATGCTCCCAGGTCCGGAAGAACGCGGTCGGGAAGATCTGCGTGGCGGTCCGAGCCCGCAAAAATCTCGTGGCCTACTACGACGGATCGGGCCCCGTCTTCATCCGCTGGCGCGGGATGGCCTTGGACGCCGGCCAAGGGACCCCGGCGGACTCCACTCACGCTCACGCGGTTCTCGCCGCGTCTCCCCCTCCTCCGCAACAGCAGGAACAGCAGCCTCCGTCGGGCCAGAAGGGAAAGCGGCGCCGGAGGAAGCAGCCATGAGTCCGCGGACCGTGCGGATCGAGCAAAGCCGGGTCATTCCGGCGCCACCCGAAGCGGTGTACCGCGCCTTCGCGGACCCCGGGACGCATACCGCATTCACCGGAGGCAAGGCGACCGGACACGCGCGCCCCGGAGCGCGATTCACCGCCTGGGATGGATATATCTTCGGTCGAACCCTGGGCGCCGAGCCGCCCCGGCGCCTGGTCCAGGAATGGCAGACCACGGAGTGGCCGGAGGGCGCGCCGCCGTCGCGGCTGGAGCTTCGGTTCCAACCGCACCCGCGAGGAACCAAGGCGACGTTGGTCCAGACCCGGGTGCCGCCAGGTCAGGCTGCCGACTACCGGTCGGGCTGGATCGAGTACTACTGGAGGCCGCTCCGAGCCTGGTTCGAGCGGGAGTCGAGGCCTGGTCAGGCGCGGCGGGCCGGAGCCCGACCGGCACAGACCGGCACCAAGGCCGGGGCCGGAACCCGACCGGCGCGAACCCGCTCGACCAAAGCCCGTTAGCAACCGGAGTGTGATCCATGGATTGGACCCTGAAGCCTCTGCCGAACCGCACCGCACCCGCGGGTCCTCTCGTGCTCGTGATCATGGATGGAATCGGAGTCGGCCCGGGAGACGACGGGGACGCGGTCGCCCAGGCCCGGACTCCTGTTCTCGATGATCTCCGGGCGCACCATCCCTGGCGGACCCTCCGGGCCCACGGCACCGCGGTCGGGCTTCCGGACGATTCCGACATGGGCAATTCCGAGGTCGGCCACAACGCCCTGGGCGCCGGCCGGGTCTTCGATCAGGGCGCCAAGCTGGTCAATCGCGCCATCGCCGACGGAAGCCTTTTTCACGGGAAGGTCTGGACGGAGCTGACACAGAACTGCCGGGACCGCCGGACCCCGCTGCATCTGATCGGCCTTCTCTCCGACGGCAACGTCCACTCCCACATCGACCAGCTCTTCGCCCTGATCCGCGAGGCGGCGCGCATCGGCCTCGAGGAGGTTTACATCCATCCTCTTCTGGACGGCCGCGACGTGCCGGAGACGTCGGCCCTGATCTACGTCGACCGGCTCGAGCAGCTCCTGGCCGAGTACGACGGCAAGGACGGGCGCAGCTACCAGATCGCCTCCGGCGGCGGCCGGATGATCACGACGATGGACCGGTACGAAGCCGATTGGCGGATCGTCGAGACGGGCTGGAACGCCCACGTCCACGGAGCAGCCCGGCTGTTTCCTTCGGCTCGGGAGGCGATCGAAACGTACCGGCGGGAACAGGCGGGGATCGCCGACCAGTTCCTGCCTGCCTTCACGATCGCGAACCGGGAGGGCAAGCCCCTCGCGCCGATTGAGGACGGCGCCAGCGTCGTCTTCTTCAACTTCCGGGGAGACCGCGCCATCGAGATCAGCCGCGCCTTCGAGGACGACTCCTTCGACAAGTTCGACCGCGGGCGGCGCCCGCAGGTGCTGTACGCCGGGATGATGCAGTACGACGGCGACTTCGGCATCCCCAAGCTCTACCTGGTATCCCCACCGGCGATCGCCTGCACGCTCGGCGAGTACATGGCGAAGAACCGGATCCCGCAGCTCGCCTGCAGCGAGACGCAGAAGTTCGGCCACGTGACCTACTTCTGGAACGGCAACCGCGGAGGGATGTTCGACCCGGACGTCGAAACGTACCGCGAGGTCCCGTCCGACCGCGTCCCCTTCGAGCAACGCCCCTGGATGAAGGCGGCCGAGATCACGGACGTCATGATCTCGGAGCTTCTCGGCGGGCGCTTCCGCTTCGCGCGGTGCAACTACCCCAACGGGGACATGGTGGGCCACACGGGGGTCTTCGAGGCGACGGTCGTGGCGGTCGAGGCGGTGGACCTCTCGCTGGGGCGCCTGCTCAGGACCGTGGCCGGTCTTCATGGCATCGCTCTGGTCACGGCCGACCACGGGAATGCCGATGAGATGATCGAGCGGGACATGTCGGGGAAGTTCGTGATCGATCCGAACACCGGCCGGCCCGCCGCCCGGACCAGCCACAGCCTGAATCCGGTGCCCTTCGCCGTCTATGATCCGGCGAACCCGCAAGGCCACCGGCTGCGGGCGGACCTTCCGGGCGCCGGCCTGGCCAACGTGGCGGCGACCATCTTGAATCTCCTGGGTTACGAGGCGCCGCCGGGATACGAGCCCGGACTCGTGGAGTAGGGGAAGCATGCTGGATTACAAGTTCATCAAGGATCACCTGCCCGAGGTCGAGGCGAACATCGCTCATCGCTTCATGAAGGCCGACGCGCGCCAGGTCGTCGAGCTGTACGACCGGCGCGCGGCCGCGCAACGGGAGCTGGAGGACGAGCGCCGGCTCCGGAACGAGAACGCCGAGCGGATGAAGGCCCGGCTCGAGCCCGAAGAGCGCGCCCGGCTGGTCGTAGAGGGCAAGGCCCTCAAGGAGAAGATCGGCGCCCTCGAGAAGGAGTTCGCGGAGCTGGAGACGCGTCTCGCGGCCGAAGCGGCGAAGATTCCGAACCTGGCGCATCCGGACGCACCGGTCGGCAGGGAAGACAAGGACAACCTGGAGGTCAAGCGCGTCGGGGAACCGCCGCGATTCGATTTCGAGCCCAAGGACCACGTCGAGCTGGGCCGGGATCTCGACCTGATCGACTTCGACGCCGGCACGCGCGTCTCGGGCACGAAGTTCTACTACCTCAAGAACCAGGCGGTCATTCTCGAGCTGGCCCTGGTCCGCTATGCCCTCGACGTGCTGGAGCGGCACGGCTTCACCCTGCTCATGACACCGGACATCGCGAAGACCGAGATCCTCGAGGGGATCGGCTTCAACCCGCGCGGCGCCGAGTCGAACGTCTACACCCTGGAAGGAGAGGACGCCTGCCTCATCGGCACCGCGGAGATCACGCTCGGCGGCTATCACGCCGGCTCCGTCCTGGAGAAGAGCGCGCTGCCGCTGCGTCTGGCCGGCCTCTCCCACTGCTTCCGCCGCGAAGCAGGCGCGGCCGGGCAGTTCTCCAAGGGCCTCTACCGCGTCCACCAGTTCACGAAGGTGGAGATGTTCGCCTACACCCTGCCCGAAGCCTCCGAAGCGATGCACGACGAGCTGCGGGCGATCGAGGAGGAGATCTTCAGCGGCCTCGGCATCCCCTATCGCGTGGTCGACACCTGCACCGGGGATCTCGGCGCTCCCGCCTACCGGAAATGGGATCTGGAAGCATGGATGCCCGGCCGGAACAACGGGGAATGGGGCGAGGTCACCTCGACCTCCAATTGCACGGACTATCAGTCCAGGCGCCTCAACGTGCGCTTCCGGGATGACGACGGGCGCAGCCGCTACGTCCACATGCTGAACGGGACGGCCATCGCCTGCTCGCGCGGGCTGATCGCGGTCCTCGAGAACGGCCAGCGCGCGGACGGATCGATCGGCGTTCCGCCGGTCCTCGTCCCCTACTGCGGATTCGCCGAGATCCGCCGGCGCTGAGGGGACTCGCCGGGCGCCAACCGGACCAAGGAACGCGGCTGACGCCCGCGGGCGGAACGCTCGCGGCGCGGGCCGGACGACGCGCGTTGACGTTGTTGGCCGGACGTGGTTCCCCCGAAATCGCGCTGACCGCTGCGCACCAGGCGGACGGCCCCGGCCCGGCGCGCCGGCGCGTCACTGTCCGGAGCCGCCTGGTCCCGCCGTTTCCCGCTGCTTCTTGATCGCCTCGAGGCGGTCGAAGGCGCGGCCCGCCTCGGCATCCCGGCCCAGGCGGCGTAGGGCCAATCCGACCAGGTAGTACGCGTCCGGCCGGAGGGAATCGAGAGCGGCGGCACGTTGGGCCGTGGACAGCGCGTCGTCGAGCCGGTTCTGCTCGAGACGGATGTTGGCGATCAGGAGCAGGAGATCGTAGTCGCGATCGGACTCGCTCAGGGCCGAGGTCAGCTCCTGGACCGCTTCGTCGCTCCGTCCCATTTCGTGGAGGCAGCTCGCCAGGCCGATCCGGACGTCGATGTCGAGCGGCGATGCCGCCAGGACCTTCTGGAAGTACCGGACGGCCTCGGGGCACACCTGGTTCTCGAAGTAGAGCACCCCGAGAAACCGGAGGACCTCCGGGCTGTCGGGGGCGAGCTCGAGGGCCTTGTTGGCCGCCAGCACCGCCTCGTGAAACCTTCCGGCCTCCGACTCGAGAATCGCCAGGTTGTACCAGCCCTCCGACCGGCTGGGATAGAGCTGGATCACCTTCTCGCGCAGCGGCCGCGCCGAGTTCCAGTCCTTGTTCCGTTCGTAGACCACGGCCAGGTCGCTCAGGGCGTTGAAGGTGTCGCCTTCCAGATCGTGCACCCTCTGAAAGCAGCGCAGCGCGGTCGCATTGTCGTTGCCTTCCAGCGCCAGCTCCCCCAGAAGCCCGATGGCATCGGCGTTGGCCGGATCCAGGCGGACGGCGCGGGAAAGGGCCGCGTGAGCGGAGTCGGGTTGCTGGACCTCGAACAGCACGTGCCCCAGTCCGGCCCAGGCCGGGGCGGAAGCGGAGTCGGAGGCGATGGCCCGCCGGTAGAATCCGGCCGACTCCTTCCAAAGCCGCATCGAGCGGTATCCGTCCCCCAGAGCCACCAGGACCTTGATGCTGTCCCCTTCGAGCTGGCGCGCGCCCTGGAGCAGGAGGATCCCGGCGTTGTACTGGCCGTCCTGGAAGAGGGATTGGGCCTGCCGGACCGCCTCATCCACGTCCGATCGCTTTTCTCCCCCGCAAGCGGGCGAACCGGCGACCGCCGACAGCAGCGCGAGCGCGATTGCGAGAAGCGCGCGACGATGGAGAACGCGCATGGCCATGCTGGAAACAGGATATCAGAACTCTACGGCCCCGCCGCGCTCCGCGAGAGCAGAAGCTCCACCCGCCGGTTCCGCGCCCTTCCGGCAGCGTCGTCGTTCGGAGAGACCGGCTTCGTGTCCGCATAACCCACGGCGGTGAGCCGCTCCGGGGGAACTCCGTCCGAGATGAGGTCCCGCACGACGCTGCCCGCCCGGGCCGCGGACAGTTCCCAGTTGGACGGGTAGACGGGGCTCTTGATCGGCAGGTCGTCGGTGTGACCCTCGACCCAGATCTGGTAGGGATAGCGGGCCAGGATGCGCGAGAGGTCGGCGAGAAGGCTCAGCGACTGGGCGCGGACGGCGGTTGTGCCGGGCTCGAACAGGATGCCTCCGGCGATCCTGAGGCGCACCCCTTCCGGCGAGTACAGGATCTGGATCGGCCCACCGGGGCCGAATTTCCGGACCAGGTTCGCCAGATCCTTCTCCACCCCCAGACGGGCTCCGGTGGCGCCGGGCGCGATGCCGCGGTCGGAAGAAGCGCCGAGGGACGGATCCGCCGACTCGGGCGCCCCCGCGCCGAACGCCTGCTTCAGGCTGGCGGCCATGGCCCGGTACCGCGCCAGGTCCATGTTCGAGTAGGAGATGAGAAGGACGAAGAACACCAGGAGCACCGAGAGCATGTCCGCGTAGGTCAGGGCCCAGACCGGGGCGGTCGGCTCCTCCGGACGCGGTAGAGAGAAGTCTCGCCGGCTCATGGCTGCCCGTCTCTCCCGGCTCGCTTCATCGCCCGATCAAGCCGCCGGAGCGCGCCGGCGCCGGGGACGCGGCCTTTCGCCCGCCGCGGATTCGATGAGCCCGAGGAGGCGCCGTTCGACCAGCCGCGGATGATGTCCGGCCAGGATCGCGAGAAGCCCCTGGATCACGATCTCGCGGTTCACGATCTCCCGGCGCCCGCGCTCGGCCAGCCGGTCGGCCAGCGGCAGGAACAACAGGTAGGCCAGGAAGGCGCCGTAGAACGTGGTCAGGAGGGCGACCGCCATCGCGCCGCCGATCCTGGAGGGATCGTCGATCCGAGTGAGCATCTGCACCAGTCCGATCAGCGTGCCGATCATGCCGAAAGCCGGGCAGGAGGTGCCGATCGTGCGAAGCAGCCGCTGCCCCCGATCGAGGCTCTCGAGCGCCGTCGCGACCTCAGACCGGAGGACGCTGTCGATGGTCGCGGGATCCAGTCCATCCACGCACAGCTCGATGCCCCGGCGCAGGAAGGGATCGCTCACCGGCGCCTTCTCCATCGCCAGCAGGCTTTCCCTCCGGACCAGGAGCGCCAGGTCCGACAGGCGATAGACGAGCGAAAGCGGGGATGCCGGCTGCCCCGCGAGCGCAGAACGGGTCACCTGGCCGGTCTCGACGATGACGCGAAATGGAAACCGGATCAGCGTCGAGGCGAAAATGCCTCCGCCGATGATGAGGAGCGCCGGGAAATTCCAGAAGGCCGCCTTGGACGGACCCAGGAAGATCGCCACCCCGATGATCAGGATGCCGAGCACGATGCCGGCGGCGACCGATCTTTCCATGCGCACGTCCTCAGTCCAGAAGGCTCAGGAAGGCCTGGGCCTGCTCCCATTCCGTCTTGAAGTCCTCGCGGGCGGCCGCGACGTGCGCTTCGGTCAGGCCGACCATCGCGGCGGCCGCGGAGTCCGGAGTCCCGATGTCCCAGATCGCGATGGCGGTCGAGTCCGCGGGCGGCGCCTTTGGATCGCGAGATCCGGTTGCCGCCGTCCCGGGCTGTACCGTGGCGCCGATCCACTCTGCGGGCGGCGCCTTCTCGGCTTCCGGCGCCAGCAGCGCCCCGGCCAGGTGCACGACCGCGGCCAGGGCGGGGTCTTTGCGCGCGCGCGACGGCGCGTGATGGCACGCGATCGCCTCGCAGATCGCGTCGGGAAAGTTCCATTTCCGGGCCAGGGCGCCCCCAACCACGGCGTGGTCCAGACCGAACACCTCCGCTTCGACCTCGACCAGCGGCCGGCCCCCGGACAGAACCGCGTCGAGCACGATCCGGAAACCAGCGTGGTAGTACTGGTCCAGGATCAGAATCCCCATGTCGTGCATGAGACCGGCCAGAAAGGCCTGATCCGGATCGACGCGGCCGACCCTCCCGGCGAGAAGCTCGGCCCCGGTGGCGCAGGCCACGCTGTGGCGCCAGAGCAGGACGCGATTGAAGCGTCGATCGCGCGCGCCCTCCCCGAACGTCCGGACGAGGACGGCCGAGAGCGCCATGTTGCGGATGGTCCGGGCTCCCAGGATCACGATGGCGTGATGGATCGACGCCACCGGCTCGGCCCGGCGATAGAAGGGCGAGTTCACCATCCGGAGGATCGAGGCGACCATGGATTGATCCTGTCCCGCCATGCTCGCCAGCTCTTCCGCGGACACCGCGGGATCGTCCACCAGGGCGAGGATGCGCGTGACCACCTGCGGGAGGTCGGGAAGGTGCTCGATCGATTCCAGGTCCACGCGGAAACGAGCCCCGAAGGGCTTCTTTCCGGCCGCCCGGGCCGCGGTCGGGCACCGGGATCGCTCCTCCAGCCGCGCCCGGATCGCTTCCACGTCCGGCGCGGGCCGGTCGAGCGCCAGAGCGTCCAGAAGATCGCGGAACGCCCGGATCGCTTCCGAGAAGACGCCGGCATCCTCGATCTCGAATCGATGAGCCGGCTGGCGGAGAGCGGTCGCGAGCGCCTCCATCGCGGCTCCCAGATCCGACGGCTCCGGAAATCCGAACTGAAGCGAAGAACCCTTCAGACTGTGGCTGAGGCGCTGGAGAACCTCCAGGTCGGGCCCCTCGTGTCCCTGGAGACCCTGCTCGATGAGGTCGAGGTTGGCGCGCGACGACCGGAGGTAGAGGGCGATGAGCTCATCGGGCGGGACGTCTTCTGGCAAACGGTCGGATCTGATCACTCGCTCCTCCTCGAGCCGTGGCCGGGCAGCGGCGCTCCCGCGACCCCTGCGGGGCGCGCAAGAACTCCTGGCTATTGGCACTCCCGGATGAAGTATCGGCCGGAGAAGCGGTTATCTTGAGGGGCTGACGTCCGCCCGTTTCGGAGCGTAGGTCTCGAAGTAGCGGTTCACGCCGTCGGCCAGGGCGCCGGCCAGCCGGTCGCGGTGATCCGGATCCATGAGGTTCCGGCGATCCGCCACGCTCGAGATGAACCCCAGCTCGACCAGGACCGACGGAACCTGGAACGATCGAAGCACCGCGAAGCCCGCCTGCTTCACCCCGCGCGCCTCCGCCAGATCCTTGCCCGTGAGCGTGTCCAGAATGACCTCGGCGGCATGGCTGCTCCGGAGCAGGGTGTCCGACTGGCGCAGATCGAGACCGAACGGAAGCGTGGCCAGCGCCTCATCCTCTTCGACCACGTACTCCGGATCCGCCTCGTTCTCGAGGCGGGCCAGCTCGCGGGAGGCCTGATCCGACGCGGCTCCGAGGGACAGGAAGAACACCTCGGCGCCCTTGGCCGCGCCGCTGGGCGCGGCATTCACGTGGATGCTCACGAACAGGTCCGCGTTCTTGCGCTCGGCGAGGCGCATCCGATCCCGGAGCGGGATCAGGACGTCGCGATCGCGCGTCAAGATCGCCTTGATCCCTGGCTCCCGATTGAGGCGTTCCACCAGCAGCCGACCCACGTCCAGAGTCACGTCCTTCTCGCGCAGGCCGTTGCGGATCGCTCCCGGATCGGTCCCTCCGTGACCCGGATCCACGACGACGATGCGCGGCCCCTGACGCCGGGGAAGCGGAGCCGCCGGAGTCGTGGCCCCGGCTGCGAGTGGAGGTTTCGGGGTTCCTGAGGTCCCGACGCCTGCGGGACCTGCCGTTCCGATTCCCCCGGGCAAAGACCCCGACGGTCTGGCTCTCCCCGGCGCGGATCCGGCATATGGATCTCCGGCGCCAACCGCGACGTCTCCCGGAGCTTCGGGCCCGGGAACCCGCGCCACAGCCGGCGTCGAAGGCGACACCGGTTTCTTCGGCGGCGAGACCCTTCGGGAGGCCGGCCAAGGCGCCGCCGGCTTCTTCGGCGACGAGACCTTCCGGGAAGGCGATGCGAGCGCGGGGTCCTGAGGCGCCGCGACTCCCCGGGGAAGCAGATCGACGACGATTCTCTCGGGCAGATCCTTCTCCCGGTGGACCCGCAGCACTTTGGATCGAACCCGGCCGCGAAAGCGGATCCAGAGGTCGGTCGACTTCCGCCGCGCCGCCTGGATCCGGCCTCCCTCGTAGAGCCCTTTGGGACCGGGGGGAAACGCGAAGTCGGCAGCGGGACGCACGCCGGTGAGATGGAGCAGGAGCGCGCTGTCCCCTTGCGCCGAAGAATGGAGGGCGCCGGGCGCTCCGCTCAGCTCCAGGACGAGGCGCGTGCGTTCGGAGGTGGCGCCGATCCGGACTCGCAGCAACTCCGCGGAAGCTCCGGTCCTCGCGGTGAGGCCCAGGAAGAGCAGAAGTACGCAAGCCTGGGTGAAGAAGACGGGCGCCTTGACGGTCTGCGTCCCAGGCACGGGAGCAGGATCCGCCCCGCGGAGCCCGGAGTCCGCCTTACCGGATGTAGGCCTCCGGATTCTTCGCCACGCCGTTGACGTAGACCTCATAGTGCAGGTGTGGCCCCGTCGACCTTCCGGTGGTTCCAACCGTGCCGATGACGGCGCCGCGATTGACCGTCTGTCCCTCGGTCACGCGCGCCGAATGCAGGTGGCAGTAGGCCGTCTCGTATCCGTAGCCGTGGCTGATCCGGACGCAGATGCCGAAATCGCCCGCCCATCCAACGGAAACCACGCGGCCGGCGGCGGCGGCGTGCACCGACGTTCCCGGCTCCGCCCGCAGGTCGACGCCGCTGTGGAACGCCCGCTCTCCCGTGAACGGATCGCTCCGGTAGCCGAACCCGTCCGAAACGGCATACGGATCCTGGATCGGGCAGATCGAGGGCGTGTGATCCAGGCGCTCGCGGATCCGGTGGAGCAGACCCAGCGTCTCCTCGGCGCTGGCGCGCTGCCGGGTCGCCTGCTGCGCCAGGGTGTCGAGGCGGGCGGTCTGTAGCTGTACAGTCCGGCGGAGATCCGGATCGAGGGTGGCGTGATCGTAGCCGGACATCGGACCGGCCGCTTTCGGCGCCGCTCCCGCGATCGACGGCGGGATCGAGGACACCGGCGATGAAAGGGCCGAAGTCACGGGATCCCCCGCGAGGGTCGAGCCGGCAATCGGTCCGGGGCCCGTCAGGAGCGGACCGCCGGTCCCCAGCCTGTTCGGACCGGATTGCACCGCAAGCCCGGCCAGAATCCGCGCCTGGCGCTCCATCTCCTGCCCGTCGCGGACCTGTCCTTCGACAGCCTCGAGGGCCTTGTTGACGTCGCTGAGGTGAGTCCTGAGCGATGCGTTCTCCTTGCGTAAGGCGTTCAGGGACCGCAAGCCCCGCAGCGCCCAGACGTGCAACCCGATCGAACCCGCCAGCATCACCACCAGGAGGATGGCGATCCCGAGAGCGCCGTGCAGCGCCCGATGAGGGATGCGGAGGCTTCGAACGGCCCCGCCACCCTCGGGCACGAGTACGACATTCCAGAACCTCTTGGCCATTGGCTCCCTCACAAGTCTGAATGGGGAAACGGCAGACTCAGGGTCCCTCCTCGTCTGCCCCAGCCGGAGTGCGGGCCGGCGGCGCCCCTCGTTGAAGTTGACGTTCCGAAGACGGCCTCCTCGGTGCACCGGCCCCGGAATGACCTGGATCGGCTACCGCCCTGGATTCCTGCCGGACAGGCGCCGACTGGGCGGACCGTAACAACCAGGATCCATGGCGTCAACCCTGGGAGGGGTTAAGAGTGCGGAAATAGGAGATATTGAATCTCACTTTGTGTCGAGCGCAAGACCAACGAAAAAGCGTTCCGGACCCCGCTGCACCCGGAGAACGGCCGGACGCCCCTTCCCGGCTGACTCCTCGATCGCATGACGGCAGGCGTCCGGGTCCTTCACGTAGGCCCCGTTCACTTCGAGAATGATGTCGCCATCGATCAGGCCGGCCTCCGATGCTTCGCTCGGGGTCTTGACATTGTTGACCACGACGCCCGAGTCGGGAGCGCCCTCTTCCGCGCCGGGCTCGATCGGGCCCAGCTCCAGGCCCAGCTCGGCCGGCGACTCCGGCCGGGGCGCGCTCGCGACCTCCGCTTCCGGACGGCGGGAGAGCTCCACGCGCACTTCGATGGTCTTCCCGTAGCGATAGAGCGTGAGCGGAACCGAGCGGCCGATCGGCGTCCGCGCGATCTGCAGGCGGAACTCGTTCAGCTCCTGGACGTCGCGACCGTCGCACGCAAGGACGACGTCCCCTTCCTTGATCCCGGCCTTCTCTGCCGGCGTGCCCGGCTGGACCTCGCGCACCAGGACTCCGCGGGCGTCGCGCAGGCCCAGCCCCTCGGCCAGCACGCCGTCCATCCGCTGGAGGATCACCCCCATGTAGCCCCGGTCGACCTTCCCGTCCGCGATGAGGTCCTTGGCCACTTCCTTCGCCATGTTGATGGACACGGCGAAGCCGATGCCTCGTCCGGGACCGCCGAAGGCGGTGTTCATCCCGATCGCCTCTCCGCGGGTGTTGACGAGCGGCCCGCCGCTGTTTCCGAAGTTGATGGCGGCGTCCGTCTGGATGAAATCCTGATAGTCGGGGGTGGAACCGCTGATCGTGATCTCGGTCCGCTGCTTGGCGCTGACCACGCCCACGGTGAGCGTGCCCTCGAGAACGCCCAGGGGATTCCCGACCGCGGCCACCCATTCGCCGATCTTGAGGGCGTCGGAATCGCCCAGAGGCACGACCGGAAGATGTCTGCCCGCGTCGATCTTGAGCACGGCCACGTCGGTCTGCGGGTCGGTTCCCACGAGCGTGGCGCGAAACTGCCGGCCGTCGGCGAGCTGGACGCGGATGCTGCTGGCCCCGGAGACCACGTGGTTGTTGGTCAGGATGTGGCCCTGGTCATCGATGATGAATCCGCTGCCGGACGACGGGACCATGATCTCGCCGTCCTTGTTGAATGGCAGATCCGGCGCCTCGCCGGAGGAGTCGGGCGGAATGTCCGGATGATGGAAGAGACGGTTCGACTCGATCGAGACGACTCCGGGAAGGACATCGGCCGCGACCCGCACGAAGGGCCCCTCGTCGCTGGGCGCCTCCTTCTGAGTTCTCTCCGCGGCCACGCCTCGCGCCGTGCGCACGCCTCCTGAAAGGAGCAGTCCCAGCAGGATCCCCACGCCGAGAAGGGAGATGCTCCACGCGGCCAGTCTGGAACCGTCGCTCAGGCTTCTGTCCTCATTCATGGATGTCCTCGTCCGATCCGCGGCCGCCCTGTTTCCGGATCTCCTCGATCTCGAGCCGCTTCTGTCTCTGCCGCCGTTCGAGCCCGCGAACCGTTTCGACCATCTCGACCAGAGACGAATCACGCGCCCAGCTCGGAAACTCACCTTGTTCCAGGAGCCGGAGAAACCGTTCGCCGAGATCGGCGCGGCGCCTCGTCAGGTCCCACTCGATCTGGAGCAGCTCCACCTGCCGTCGCGAGACGCGAGCCACCTCGCCGGTCTTCTGTCCGGCCGCCTCGAGCCAGTCCCGCAACTGCCGGCCCAGACGGTCCTGGAAATCCTCGTTCATCGAATCCTCAATGAGGCCGTTCTCCCGGATCTCAACGCTCTGCGCCGGCGGGGCGGCACGTCCGGCCGGCCGATCCGAGCATCCAGCGCCGGCCAGAAGGTGGATCCCGTGCTTTTCCGGGGGATCTCTGAATTGTAGGAAGGTCGGCGGCCAGGCACAAGGCGGGCTTCCGCGCGCAGTCGGGCCTCAGCACTCCCGGAGGCACGGCCGGAGCACCGTCGTTCCCGAGCCGCAACGCGCACGGAGCCGGCCAAGCTCCCCGTCGCGGCCGAGCTCGGGGCATCTCCGCTGCCGAACGTCTGAGGTCCCCGAACCCGGAGCCAGGCGCTGCCGAGTTCGGCACGTCCCCGGGCCTCCGTGGACCCGCAGCCGGCCGGTTCCCCGTCGTTGCCAAGCCAGCACGTCCCCGCTTGGATCTCGGAGCATCCCCGCTCCTGAAACGTCGGGCTTCTGTGCGATCGCTTCCCGGGCCGTTATACTCCGCGCATGTCCATCGAGCAGATCTCCGACGCGCGTCCGTTCTACTACATCAGCGATGTCCATCTGGGAGCTTCGGCCGGAATTCCCGGTCGCGAGGAGCGGCTTCTCGATCTTCTGAGGGAGGTCGCCGGCCTGTCCGGGGCGCTCTTCATTCTCGGGGATCTGTTCGACTTCTGGTTCGAATACCGCCACGTCGTTCCCAAGGGGACCTTCCGGATCGCGCGGGCCCTGGCCACCGTGCGGGAGGCGGGCATCCCGGTGATCTATCTCGGCGGCAACCACGACTTCTGGGTCGGCGACTACCTGGTTCGGGAGCTGGGGCTCCGCGTCTTCCAGGAGCCCGTCACGATGCGCCTGAACGGGCGCACGGTCCATCTGGCGCACGGCGACGGCCTCGGGCCCGGGGACACGGGTTACAAGATCCTGAAGAAGGTCCTTCGGAGTCGACCGGCCATCGCCTGCTATCGGGCCATCCATCCCGATGTGGGGATCCCGTTCGCCTACCGCTTCTCCGCCGTCAGCCGGAAACACACGGAGGCGCGCGAGGTCCTGCTCCCGAAGATCCTGCGGGACGTCGCGCGGCCCCGGATCCAGGGAGAGGTTTCGGCGATGCTGATGGGGCACGTCCATTATCCCGCCCACTATCAAGGCGGGAACCGGGACTTCCTCATCATCGGCGACTGGATGGACAGCCTGACGCACGTCCGGCAGAACGGGGACCGCTTCACTCTCTACCGGCTCGAGGGAGACCGGCACGTGCCCATCCCGCCCGAGCCGTTTCCTGACGGGTTCTGGGGCAGATAGGCCTGCCGCAGCCGCTCCTGGCTACGCAGGGCCGAATCGGCCAGCCCGGCGCCTTGCACCGTGCACCATCGCCGTCCCGAGCTCGAATCAACCGGTCAGGACGCGCCCGTCAGCGCAGCACGACCCAGCGAACCGTCTTCCCTCCGGACGGCGAATCGATCCGCAGGTAGTACGTCCCCGAGGGAAGCGCGCGGCCGGCTCCATCCAAAGGCGCCCAGGCTTGCTCGTAGACACCGGCCTTGAGGCCCGACTCGGCCTTGCGCGCGACCTCTCTCCCCTCTGGATCGAGGACCCGCATCAGCACGTCGCCGGGACGCGGCAGGGCGAACGTGACCGTGGCGGCATCCAGGGAGGGATTCGGCCGGATGGCCAGCGACAACCGCGCGGGTCCCGCCAGCAGGGCCGAGACCGGTCCGAACCGGCCGGCCGATCCGGTTGGCCCGAAGGCCTCGATCTCGTAGTCGTAGGGCACGCCGGCTTCGGCTGAGGTGTCCAGATAGCGATGCGTCGCCCCCGTGGTCGGAAGAAGCGACGTCAAGTACTGCCACTCGCCGCCCTGGACCCGGCGGAGAACCCGGAATCCGCTGACGCCGGTGGCGTCCAGAACGTTCCAGGAGACGAGGATTCCGCTGGTCTGCGCGACCGCCGTGGGAACGATCAGGCACGGAGTGACTCCGCTCTTGACGTAGAACCAATAGCCTCCCGCTGGATCCGACCCTCGGGAGTTGCCTTGCCCGTCGCGAGCCAGCACGCGCCAGTAGTAGGTCAGATGGAGACTGAGGTTGAGCTGGTCGCCGGCCAGCATGGTGTCCGGGCCCGCCCAGGCCGAATCCGCCAGCGTGAAGTCGGACGTCTCGGCCCAATAGACTTCATAGTGAACGGTGTCCGCCGGAGACTGCGGGACCGCCGAGGTCCATTGCAGATCAGGCTGGGAGGTCTGCAGGGAATCTCCGTTGGCCGGGCTGATGAGCGTGAAGGGACCGATGGGACCCGAAATCGCTCCGCATTGACTCGGCAGGATCGAAAGCCCGCCCATGCCATCCGCCAGGAAGACGTAGTCGGCCGTCGCGCAGACGCCCTCGCCCGTGCCCGGCGTGCCGGCTCCGGCCAGCAGGCGCGGCGAGACCGGATTGGAGATATCGCAGACCAGAAGCCCTGCGTTCGCGTCGGCCACGTAGGCGTAGGACCCGGCGACCGTGACCCCTTCGGCGTAGTCCGGCATCGCGGCGCCGCCGACAATCGCGGGCGAGGTGGGATCGGAGACATCGCACACCTGAAGCCCGAGATCCCGATCCGCGACGTAGGCGTAGTTCCCCTCCACCGCCACGCCGTACGCCCAGCTCAGCGTGCCCACGCTTCCCGCGATCGCGGGAGACGCCGGGTTCGTGACGTCGCAGACAATGACCCCGGACGCGCCGTCCGCCACGTAGACGAAGTGACCGGAAACAGCGAGGTCATAGGCGTAGCCCGGAAGCTGCAGCTTGCCGACCACGGTCGGCGATGTCGGATTGGTGATGTCGCAGATTTCCAGGCCGGTGCTCCAGTCCACGACGTAGGCGTAGTGCCCGGCGATCGCGACGGCCCGCGCCTGAGTCGTGGGAGCGGACCCGATGAGATTGGGCGCCGACGGGTTGGAGACGTCGAAGACCCGCAGTCCGGCAACGAAATCCGCCACGTACGCCTTCGATTCGGAGACGGCCACGCCGTAGGCGTTGCTCGGCGTGCTCGCGCTTCCGATCACGGCCGGCGCCGACGGGTTGGAGAAATCGACGACCTGAAGACCGGCGTTCCAGGCCCCGACGTAGGCGGTGGAACCGGACACCGCCACACCTTCGGCGTATCCGGGCATGCCCGTGCCTCCGACCGGGAGGACGGATCCGGAGTGGCTGACGTCGCAAACCTGAAAGCCGAGGTCATAGTCCGCGACATAGGCATTGTTCCCCGACACGGCCACGCCGCTGGCGAAGAAGAGCGGAGTGCCGATGTGCCCGACGAGCAGGGGCTCGGTCGGGTTCGAGATGTCGATCATCTCCATTCCGGAATACCAGTCGGGCACGTAGGCCATGGATCCGCTGACGGCCACGCCGACGGCAATCCCCGGCACAATGACGCTCTTCACGATGTGCGGAGAAACGGGATTGGACACGTCGATCACCTGAAGGCCCGTGTACTCATCGGCCACGTAGGCATAGTGGCCCGAGACGACCACGGCGCCGGCGATGCTCGGCGTGGAGACGTGTCCCACCACGTGCGGAGCGGAAGGCACGGACACGTCGCAGATCTGCAAGCCGGCGGTCTGGGCGGCGACGTAGGCGTAGTTGCCGGAGACGGCCACGTCCAGGGCGGCGTCCGTGGTGGTCACCGATCCGACGATCTGGGGGGCGGATGGAACCGCGACGTTGATCACCTGGAGCCCGACGCCGCTCGCGGCGACATAGGCATAATTGCCGGCAAACGTCACGCCGTTGGCCACGTCGGGGATGGTGACCCCTCCGATGACGGCAGGAGAAGTGGGATTGCTGATGTCGACCACCTGGAGGCCGGAACCTCCATCCGCCACGAAGGCGTAGGAGCCTGCTCCGAGACCGCCGCCACTGTCGAGGGCGATTCCGTAGGCCGGGCTCGGCAGGCTCGCCGCTGCGACAAGCTGGGGGTCGTCCGGAGTAGAGATGTCGACGACCCGCAGGCTGCCGCCGCAGCCGATGTAGGCGTATCCGCCGGACACCTTGACCGAGAAAGCGGCGTCCGGAACGTCCGTCCCTCCGATCCAGTGCGCGTAGCCGGCGTAGTCGACGCAGGCGGCGCGGGCCGGAGACCACAGAAGCGGAGCCCCGAGTCCGGCTGCCGCGAGAGCCAGGAGGATCAGACCCTGCGCCCTCCGGTGCGGTCGCGGGATGGACATCTCGCCCCGTTCAAGCGCCCTCCGGTGCGGTCGCGGGATGGACGTCTCGCCCCGTTCAGGCGCCCTCCGGTTCAGTCGCGGGATGGTTGACCCGCCCCGATCAAGCGCCCCCTGATTTCGACTGTCTCTCCGCCACGAGCCAACCGCGATTCCGCCCCGCTTCATGCTCGACCTCGTTTCCGCTCCCCCGGTCAGGGGACGTCCAGACGCGCCTTCGGGCCGATCGGCGGCCCGGTCCACTCACGGCTCTCCGGGGGACGGCTCTGACGGCTCACCAGGCGAATAGCAACGAGAACCGGTGCTGCTCCCCGAGGCTCTCACCAAACGGGACGTAGGAGTATTGACCGCGGATCCGGTTGTTCCCCACTCCCACCCCGAAACTCACATCCTGCGTATCGAGCCCGCTGCGGTACCCGACCTGGAGCCGGGCCACTCGATAGACCCATTCGGTTCCGAGAAGAAGCTGGCCGGTCTCGTCGCGCTCCTTCCGGTACTCGGCCGCCAGAAGCAGGCTGGCGTTCGCCGCCGGAACCGCGAAGAGATGGCTGACCCCCGCCTGGAAGGTGGTGGGGAGATCGATGGCCTGGGACTCGTACTTCACCGAAGGCCCCAGATGCATGACCGAGATGCCCAGATCGGTGCCGGGCAGGATTCCGCGCGCCTGGATGCCGGCGTTCAAGGCCGGACCGCTGGCGCTGTACACGTCGATGGCTTCACGGAGGTACTCGCCGCCCACACCGACGCCGAGCCAGTCGGTCAGAGCGCAGGCCACGTTCGCGGCCATGGCCACGCCGTAGTAGCCGAACTGCCCGACATAGTTTCCGGAGTTGTCGTAGGAGTTCATCCGGTCGGTCCACACGCCGTTGAAGGCGAGGCCGGCGGCCAGCCGGTGTCCCAGCCGGTCGGCGATCGAGGCGAACTCGTACCGCACGCCCTGGATGGACTCGTTGTGCATGAGCTCGCCCTGGCTGCTGGAGAGAAGGCCGAGCGCGCCCGGGTTCCAGTAGTTGGCCGAGGCGTCGTCGACGTTGGAAACGACCGCGTTCCCCATGGCCACGGAGCGCGCGCCCGCCCCGATCCGCAGGTAGGAAAGGCCGGTCTGGCCGAAAGCGAGCGGGACGAGGCCGAGGAACAGCAACAGGGTCCCGGAGGCGATTCCTCCGAGACGAACGGACCGACGGTTCATCATGGGCGCTCCATCGGCCGGAGCGAACGCCTCCGGCCCGGTCGTCGACAGCGAGGCACCCGGCTACCGGCCGACCGACCGGTGCTCGGCGCCTGCCGCCGCGATCTTAGGGGGGCCGGCGCCCGCCGGTCAACGCCGGCGGT
Organism: Candidatus Eiseniibacteriota bacterium; assembly: GCA_963833505.1. GTDB lineage: Bacteria > Eisenbacteria > RBG-16-71-46 > CAIMUX01 > CAIMUX01 > CAWHYG01. Next base: position 1,929,457 of record CAWHYG010000007.1, read on the forward strand.
CCGAGACTCCCCCGCTTCAAAGAAGATAGTCGTCGATCTCCCTTCCGGAGGAACGGCTGTCGGCAGCGGACACGCTCGCCTCAACGTCCGCGGGGAACGACCGGGCGGCCGTCGTGGAATCGCGAACACCATCCCGTGATTCGGGGCCGGCCCGTCCGAGGGAAGCGCCGGACCCGAGGGACGCAAAGCGATCGGCGTCCAGGTCCGTGTTCTCGCGAACCAGCCGGATCAGCGTCCGGAGGACCGGCTCCGAAGCATCCGCCAGGCCGTAGAGCCTCTTTCGACCGCTTCGTTCCGCGGCCATGAGTCCGGCGCGGCAAAGTACGGAAAGATGATGGCTGACGAGCGGCTGGGCCAGCCCGGTGGCCCGCACCAGCTCCCCCACCGACCGGTTCTGGTGTCGAACCAGGCCGGCCAGGAGAAAACGATGCGGCTCCCCGAGCGCGGCCAATGCCTGCTGCAGCCTGACCGATGGGGAATCGGACGCGTTCATCTGGCCTCCTCGAGCCCCCCGGATTCTGTCGATGGCTCGACCCGGTGGTATCCTAGCAGGTTCCAGGAGCAACAAAAACATGACGACGCTCGATGACGAAGCCGGGGCTGCCGCCCAGGCTGGGAAAATGCCGCCGCTGAGGCTGGACGCCGGGAAGATATGACAACGCTCGACGACAATGCGGGGGTCTCCGCCCAAACCGGGAGGATACCGCTGCTGGGGCTGGACGCCGGGAAGATATGACGACGCTCGATGACGAAGCTGGGGCTGCCGCCCAAGCTGGGGAAACGCCGCTGCTGGGGCTGGACGCCGGGAAGATATGACGATACTCGACGACAATGCGGGGGTCTCCGCCCAAACCGGGAAGATACCGCTCCTGGGGCTGGACGCCGAAGGCATGCGTGGCGCGGGCGGCCCGCTGGCCGGTTTGGCCGCCTTCCGCGCGCGGCAGGTCGCCCGCTGGCTCTACGTGCGCGGAGAGACCCGCTTCGAGGCCATGACCGACATCACGCGCTCCCTCCGCGAAGAGCTGGGCCGGTCATACTCCCTGGATCCCGATCCCATCGCCGATCTTCGCCGCTCCCAGGAGGACGACGCGTTCAAGCTGCTCTTCCGGCTGTCGGACGGCCGGAAGGTCGAGGCGGTCCTCATCCAGACCCCCAAGCGCCGCACCATCTGCGTCTCTTCCCAGGCCGGCTGCGCCTACGGGTGCCGGTTCTGCGCTACCGCCGCGATGGGCCCCGGCCGGAATCTGACCGTCCGGGAGATCGTCTCCCAGGTCCTGGCCGTCCGGATCCTGATGCGCCGGGAAGGCATGCCGCGGGGACACAACATCGTCTTCATGGGGATGGGAGAGCCTCTGGCGAACCTCGACAACCTCGTGCCGGCGCTGCGGCTTCTCCAGGATGACGAGGGGCTTTCCATCAGCCGGAGACGGATCACCGTGTCCACCGTCGGAGTGATTCCGTCCATTCTGGCCCTGGCCGAATCGGACGTGGCCGCCCGCCTGGCCTTTTCGCTCAACGCCACCACCGACGACGTCCGGACCGCGCTCATGCCGGTGAACAAGAAGTATCCCTTCCGCGACGTGTTCGAGGCGCTCCGGCGATATCAGAAGGGGCGGCGGATGCGCGTCAGTCTGGAATACGTCCTTCTCTCCGGTATCAACGACTCGCGCGAGGATGCGCTTCGGCTGGCCGGCTTCGCCCGGGAGCTGCGGTTCAAGGTCAACCTCATCGCCTTCAACCCGCATGCGGCCGCGCCCTATCAGCCGACGCCCGAGGACGGAGTGGCCCGCTTCGTCGAGACGATGTACCCGATCGCGCCGACCGTGACCCTGCGTTACAGCAAGGGCCGGGACATCCTGGCCGCGTGTGGCCAGCTTTCGACCGCGTGGAGCGAGAGCAAGGCGGAGTGACCAGCGGCGCTCACCGCCTCTCGAGTGCGGCCAGCTCTCACAGAAGGCTCGCGGTCCCGGACCCGCTCGCCTCTGACGCGACGGCTGCCTACGCCGGCGTCGGCTGACTCCCCGGGCCTGCCGGAACCGCCGGAGCGACCGGAGCGGCCGGGGCCGGCTGAACCCGCCCGAACCGGCTCAGGATGATCGCGCCGAGGCCGATCGAGGCCGAGACGAAGATGACCGCTTCTCCGAAGACGGCGACCGCGATGCCGAGGAAGTGGAGCGGACCGCTCGCCAGGCGCAGGAGCGAAGCAATGAGCGGGACCCCTTCGAAGAGAACCACGCCGAGCAGGACCGCGCGGATCAGCCCGGCCCGATCCGTGGCGTTTCCGCCGATCAGGCGCAGTCCGACCAGCGAGGCCACGATCAACCCGCCAACAATGAGCGCCAGCAGCAAGGCGACCGGAGAGATCAGCGCGAGCGGAATGCCCACGATCGTGACGCAGAGCAGGAGAAACGCGACCGGATACAGGATCAGGACGGCGAGCCCGGTCCCGAGGCTCCACCAGAGATGCGTTTCGACATAGGCTGCGGTCACGCGGACGCGCCGTTCCGCCAGACCCACGACGATCCAGGCCGCAAGGAGCAGGAACAGCATCCAGACCAGGTGAAGCGTCACCGAGAGGAACCCGAACCTCCGGTGCGGCCTCGCCAGGCCGAGCAATCCCATCGGGACGAAGCGCATGCCGACGTTCTGGCCGCCGAGGTGCGCTTCCGGCCCGCGCTGGACGGATCCGCCGATCGAGACCGCATCGCCTTCGATGCTCCCCGTCCCTTCCAGTTTCACGTTGCCGCCGATGGAAACAGCGTCGCCGCGCACCTTGCCCCGCACGGTCACGTTCCCGCCGATGGACACGACGTCGCCGGAAACGACCTGGTTCTCCTCGATCGTGATGTCCTCGCCCATCCGGACGAGATCGTTGCCGTTTCCGTGGGCGTGGATCCGCCCGGGATGGATCTCGATGGCGTTGGTGTCACTGCCGTCGGTCGTGATATCCACCCGCACGTGGCCGGGATGGGGCCGCGCGGACGTCGACACGTTGAGCGTGTCGGTGCCCAGGACCCGGATCTTGCCCGCCCAGGCGGATCCGGCCCAGGCCGCCAGCGCGAGGACAGCGATCGCCGGGACGATCCTGATGTCAATTCTGCGGCTTCGCATGATTCACCCCCCTCACTCGTTTCTGGCTCGCGGCCGTGACGCGCCAGAGCAGAAGCGTCGCGCCGGCGATTCCGAGCAACAGGGCGGCCCAGATCGAGCCGCCGATCCCCCCGAGAACGACCCGCGCGACCTTGCCCAACGGCGAGAAATGGCTGAACAAGGACGTGACGAAGTTCGAAGCGGTCTTGAAATCCGCGATCCAGTGGAGAACGTCATCGAGGATCCCCACGCCCTCACCGACCCCTCCGCCCACGACCCGATCGATCGGAGTCATGGAGCGCCCTGGCCAGAGCAGCGCGACCAGCACCACGATGACCGCCAACCCCGCCAGACCGCCGGCGGCCGCGATCCAGCTCGGCCGCAGCGCGCCCACGCGCAACGGGCGGGCCGGCTGGGCCGTCCGTCGCGCCTGGATCGAAGCCAGAACGAGAATTTCCTCCAGATCGTCCGGAAAAACGGGAGCCGGCAGCTCCGTCAGATCGCGGGCCAAACGGCGGAGGCCAGCCACTTCCATCCGGCAATCGGCGCACGTGACCAGGTGGCTTTCCACCAGGCGCCTCTGGTCCGAAGCGAGCTCGCCCGTTGCGAATTCCTGGACCAGTTCTTTGTCGTAGGTGCAGCTCATCGGCCTTCCCATTTCCACGCGTTCACTCCGTTGCGATTCCGGAGGCTTCTACCGTTCCCTACCGTCACGCCGTTGCGATCCCGGAGGCTTCTACCGTTCCCTACGTTCCGCCGGGTGGGTTCGTTGCCGGGTTTCTCCGGACCTCTCGAAAAAAGGGCCGCGACCGCCCTGGTGCCCCGGGGCCGATGCGGGCCAGTCTCCGGCGCGACGGGCACAATCCGGCACCTCCAACACATCGGGTGCGATCCCGCGCCGCCGCGCGCGTCGGGCACGATCCGGCGCCTCTTCCGATGGTTTCGCCCGTCCCCCTGGAAGCCGCCTCGGGCCGCACTGCGGGCCGGATCACAAGTGTTCATGGCCCGCTCCCGCCGCTCGTTCCTGGTTCTCCATCCAGGCCCTGAGCTGATTCTGGCCGCGATGCAATCGAGATCGGACTGTTCCGAGGGGAACGTTGAGGATCTCGGCGATCTCATCGTAGGAGAGCTGCTGCACGTGGCGAAGGTGGATCACAGCGCGAGTCTGGGGAGACAACCGGTTCACGAGGCCTTCCAATCGTTGGAGCGACCTCTCCTGCTCCGAGTCTTCATCCGGCGTCGGCTTCGGATCCACGAGGACTAGAGGCTTTCGGCCCTCCTCGGGTTCGGCGTCGAGGGATTCCATCCGCTTTCGACTGCGCAGGAAGTCGAGCGCGGTGTTGGTGGCGATCCTGCTGATCCAGTAGGGAAATCGCCGGCTCGGGTCGAACCGGTCGAGCGAACGGAAGACCTTGACGAAAGTCTCCTGGGTGATGTCGCGGGCGTCTTCGGTGTTCTGCACGATCCGCCAGACCAGCCAGTAGACGTTCTTCTGGTGCCGGCGCACCAGAAGGCGGAACGCCTCCTCATCGCGCCCCAGGCAGCGCCGGACGAGATCGGCGTCCGCGTCGCTCATCGCTTTCGCGGGCAGGCCGGCCGTTCAGCCGGTCTCGATCGCCGATCCGACCCCGGAAACCAATCGGCTCGAACACAGCAATTCATTGAGGTATAGATAGTTATAGGTGCAGGTGGAGACTAGGGGCGCGCCGCCGGCGTGTCAAGCCGAAAGGACCGGGCGGCGGGCGGGGACCCACCGATCCGTAGTGGAAGCGGCGGACCGTCGCTTGACGACTCGGCAACGGCGGCCTAGCCTTTCGTCTGGTCTCGCTCCGCGCCGAGTCCGTGGAGCGCCTTCCGAACCAGTGCCTGGGTCGGGAAGCCGTTGGAAACCGACCGCCGAAACGGAGAGCAGATCCCATGACGATGATCGAGCAGGTGTTCTCGAGGGAGATCCTCGATTCCCGAGGGAATCCCACGGTCGAGGTCGAAGTGCTTTTGAGCAGCGGCGGGAAGGGCCGGGCGGCGGTGCCTTCCGGGGCATCGACCGGCGAGCACGAGGCGCTGGAGTTGCGGGACGGCGCCCCCGATCGCTACCTCGGGAAGGGGGTCCAGAAAGCGGTCGACAACGTCATGGAGAGGATCGCCCCCGCCCTGGTCGGCCACGACGCGCTGGACCAGTGCCATGTCGACCAGCTCCTCTCTGATCTCGACGGGACGGAGAACAAGTCCAAGCTGGGGGCGAACGCGATGCTCGGCGTCTCGATGGCGGTCGCGCGGGCCGGGGCGGATGCGCTGGAACTTCCCCTCTACCGGTACATCGGCGGCGTTCGAGCGCGGGTCCTGCCCGTCCCGATGATGAACGTCCTGAACGGCGGGCGGCACGCGGACAACAACGTCGATCTCCAGGAATTCATGATCATGCCGGTGGGCGCGCCGAACTTCCGCGAGGCTTTGCGGATGGGCGCAGAGGTCTTCCATCATCTGAAGAAGGTCCTCGACCTGCGCGGGTACTCCACGGCCGTGGGCGACGAGGGCGGGTTTGCTCCCAATCTGAAGTCCAACCGCGAAGCGCTCGAGCTGCTGGTCGAGGCCATCGGCAAGGCGGGCTACAGTCCCCGGGACGAGGTCGCGCTGGCTCTGGATCCCGCGGCGAGCGAGTTCTTCATCGGCGGCAAGTACGTGCTCGGGGCGGAAGAGAAGACCGAATACACCGCGAAGGACATGGTCGAGTTCTATTCCGGCCTCATCCGCGACTTTCCCATCGTCTCGATCGAGGATGGCCTCGCCCAGGACGACTGGGAAGGCTGGAAGCTCATGACCCAGACGCTCGGACGGAAGGTCATGCTGGTCGGCGACGACATCTTCGTCACCAATCCGAAGAGGCTCCAGCGGGGCCTGGACGAAGGCGTGGCCAATTCGATCCTCATCAAGCTGAACCAGATCGGCACGGTCACGGAGACCCTCGAGACCATGGATCTGGCCCGGTCGCACGCCTACACACTGGTGGTCTCCCACCGGTCGGGAGAGACCGAGGACACGTTCATCTCGGATCTGGCCGTGGCCATGAACACTGGATTCATCAAGACGGGATCCCTCTGCCGTTCGGAGCGGATCGCCAAATACAATCAGTTGTTGCGCATCGAGGAAGAGCTGGGAAGCCAGGCGATCTATCCGGGGCGGACGGCGCTTCGGGCCTGGCTCTGATCCCGGACGGAGAGAGGTCATGTTCGGAAGGCGATCCCGGCGGTTTTCTGGTTCCTCGAACGGAGGGCGCGCGGTCCTCTCGGGGCTTTCGAATCTGAAGCCCCGGGGCTGGTCCGTGGTCGAGAAGGGCCGGCGTTGGACCGAGCCCGGCAGCGAGGGCGACCGCTACCTCCGGCATCTCTGGGGTTCCCGGCGCGGCGGCCTCTACCGGATCGCCCTGGCGGCGCTGGCGGCCTACGGGCTCTACAACCTGCTCGCAAGCGGCCATGGGCTGTTGCGGATCCAGGCCCTGGCCCGAGAGGAAGCCACGTTGCGCGAGCGGCGGACGATGCTCGTCGAGCAGAAGACGCAGGTCGAGGACGAGATCAACGAGCCGCGGTCGCTGAGCGACGAGCGCGGCCTGCGGGAGAAGTACCTCCAGCGACGGAAGAACGAGATCGTCTTCTATGCGCATCGGGCGCCGGCGGGCGCCGCGGGCGACTCGAGCGCACCGGGGGCGGGTGGCATCGGCTGGGGCGGGGACTCGACGGTCGTGGTGGGGCGGTGAGCGGGGGGCCTTTGGAGAATCTGGGCCGTTGACATTCCTGGAGCTTTGGGATAAGGTCCCGGTTCGTGCTCGAACATTGATGCGGGGTGGAGCAGTCTGGTAGCTCGTTGGGCTCATAACCCAAAGGTCGCTGGTTCAAATCCAGCCCCCGCTACTTTGGGGTCGCGGCGATGGGCCGTGACCCCCTTTCTTTCTGCGGCAACCCGGACCCCCGACGATTCCCCGGTCGACGCCCCCCTGGTTCGCGACCTCGGGCGGCCGTCGACGATCGTCGTCCTCCTCGTGGGCAAGGGCCCAAGGAGAGGACCGAGGTCGGGGACAACCTCGGGCCGGCTCGGGAGTCGGAACCTTCTTCGGCGAAGAACAGCTTGAGTTTTCTGAGGCAGCACCTTAGATTTCTCATCAATGCGATATATCACCCGCGCACTGGAGCGACAGGTGGCCGCGGCGAGCCGCAGCTTCCCTGCGCTCGTCCTGACCGGACCCCGTCGGGCAGGCAAGACATTCCTGCTTCAACATTTGTTCCCTCGCGCCGGTTATTACCTGTTCGAAGACCCCGACATTGTGGCCCGGTTTCGCGCCGACCCCCAAGGGTTCCTCGACGATGTCAAGACTCCAGCCATCCTGGACGAGATCCAAAACGTCCCCGAGGTGTTCAACTATGTTCGCAGCCGCATCGACCGAGCCCCCCGGCGGAAGGGACACTGGTTCCTGACCGGATCGCAAGAGGCGGGACTGATGCGCAACGTGACCGAGTCCATGGCCGGGCGCGCCGCCGTCCTGCAGCTCTTGCCGATGTCCGCGGTTGAAACACCGAAGGCCGGGATCCTGCGGGGCGGATTTCCGGAGGTCCTGGCCAATCCCCGAGCGGCCTCCCTCTGGTTCAGCTCGTATCTGCAGACCTATCTGGAGCGGGACGTCCGGTCCCTGTCCGCCATCCATGACCTGTCGACGTTCCGCCGCTTCCTGGCCTTGCTGGCAACCCGGCACGGCCAGGTGCTCAACAAGACCGATCTGGCTGCTCCTTTGGGCATGAGCGTACCCGGCATAGCGTCGTGGCTGAGCATTCTCGAAGCAACGCACCAGATCCTGATCATCCCGCCGTTTTTCGAAAATCTCGGCAAGCGCCTGATCAAGTCACCCCGGGTCTACATCGCCGACTCCGGCCTCGCCTGCCACCTGCTCGGGATCGAGAGCGAGGCGGAGTTGAAAAGATCGCCGCTGCTCGGGCCGATCTTCGAAGGGTTCATCGCGTCGGAGATCCTGAAGGCCCAGCTCAACGCGGGCCGGCGTCGCGAGATCTACTACTTCCGGGATCAGCAGGGCCTCGAGGTCGACTTCGTTCTCCCCCGGAAGGGCGGGGGCCTTCGCCTGGTCGAGGCCAAGGCGACCAGGACTCCGGTACCCGCGATGGCCGGGCCGATGCGGCGCCTGGCGACCGCCTGGAAGGACTCCGCCGCGAGGCGTGGCCCCGTGGAGATGCTCCTGGTCCACCAACCCTCGCCCTCGGTCGTGGCTGGCAGCGCCCTGGCTCCGGCAGTCCAGGCGCTCCCGTGGCCGGAATTCCTATCGAGAATCCTCGGCTAGCGCGAAACGGCATCGACGGCATTGCATTTCGGCTGGATTGAAGTTCCGGACGCGGCTTGAAGTCAGCTAGTTTCTGGCGGTCTGCCACCGCAGGTCGCCCTCAAGTCGACCGAACCGCCTGCCGGCGGAACGGACGCTCCTCCGGCTCGGTACGCCGCAGTGATTGAAGGGGTGCATGCTCGGCAAAGGGACCCTCCGGAGACTCGGCAAGGCTGCGGGCCCGATGTCCGTCGTGATGGTCTTGCTCCTGCTGTTTCGCGCTCGAGAACCGCGCTAACCCGCTCATTCAAGACTACGGTCGCTTCGCCGGAGTAGATGTCTGGCATGGCGATCAATCATGGCTCGATATTCCGCCAGGCGGTGGCACATTTTCAAGTGTGGTCTCGGTGCGCCAAAGGCCCCGGTTACGAGCTGGTGCGGACGGTTCACGCTGAGGACGACGGTGCCCTCGGCCGCCCGCACTTGTTGGCGACCCGCCCGCCCCTCAGAACCACGATGGCTTCTCCCGAAGCTGCCCGGCCTCCTCCTTACCGAGCAGGATCCGCCCCAGCCGGTAGAAGTGCCGGATCATGGCGTCGCGGTCGGTCAGATGCCCGTACGGGATCTCGAAGACCTCGTAGCCTCGGTGCCGCAGCTCCTCGCGAATCTCCCGATCCTGGCGCTGCGTAGCGGGGTTTCCGTGAAGGTGATCGCCCATCCCGTCCAGGTAGATGCAAATCCCCTCAGCCCGGTCGGCCGGATCCTCGTAGAAGAGGTCGGGCGTGGTTGAGCCGAGGGGTAGACCGAGCGAGATGTTTTTCTGGCCGATCGGAGATGGAAACCCCGCTCGCTCGAGGAGGGCGCGGATCGTGGCCTCCCCGTCATTCACCGGCAGTCCGCCTGTTGCCGTGGTCGGAAGCTGCGGCGGGATCGGGTGCGTGGGCGTGAGGTCGTTGCCCCAGGCACGCAGACGCTCCGCCGCGATCTCGCGATTGAGGTGCCGGTGGTAGAAGGCGTTACGGAACGTGTACAGGCAGTCAACGCAAGCCGAGGCGCACGCCGATGGACAGCCCTCCACGATCGCCAGGGCGGCCGCCACGACCTCCGCCCACCGGGTGGCCATCTGCTCGAGTAGCCCCGAACCACCGGGCATCGGATCGTAGAGCAGGACATCCACTTCCTCGGTGCCGGTCCTGCCCAGCGTGAGGACCTGAAGATCGTCGATTTCCATCTCCAGAACATCCGCGGCTCCCCTCCGCAGGGCCTCCGCGACGCTGTAGGCCTCGTCGCGATTCACGCATATCCGGACGCACAGCGCATCCGCCACCACGTCAGCGAAGAATCCAACGGACTCCACCGACCTGCCGCAACGCTCCCTATGGTCGGAAGCGAACTGGTCGCGATCCGCTTGCGACGCAAGCGCGGACCGGCTCTGTCCGCAGACCAGACACAGCGGGTAGCCCATTCGGGCCGTCCCGCGCACGAGCTGCGCAGCCCCGACGTTGACCAGGCGCAGGTGGACGGACGAGCGGAGCGTGACGTCCTTGGCGCCCCAGCGATACGCGTTCCCGGCCCCGTGACGCGCTTGCTCATATCCGAAGACGGACACCGGCAGCTGGAACCGGTAGTCCTCGTCGTCCGTGATGTGCGACTGGTGAGGAAGGTCCACGTCGCAGATCGGAACCGCAGCCAGAGCGGTGGCCCCTAGCCCCATGGCGGCACCCGCTGGCGCCGATCCCACCTCCACGATCGCTTCGTTGGCGATGTCCACCTGGAACACCGTGGGCTCGATCGCCTCGAGGTGGAAGAAGCGGGGGTAGAAACGGTGCCCGTTGGCATAGATCAGGTTTCCGGGGATGTACTCCCGAAGAGCAAGCGCCAGGGCTCGCCGCAGCTCCCAGTCACGGAGCTCGCTCCCATACCGGGGCGCCTGGTGGAAACCAACCACGGTGCCGATGTCGAGTCCGTAGCCCGGCAGGAAGCCCTCGACCGCGAGGACAGCGTAGGTGTTCGTATCGTCGTACCCCTCCGCCTCCCGCCGCCTGCGGCTCTCGATCCCCTTGAGCTTCTTGATCAGCCGATCGCAGCGGCCACGCAGGGCATCCTCGTCGAGATCGAGCGTTCCCTTCTTCGCCCGCACCTCGTCCAGACGCCTCATCTGGTCGAGAGCCCAATGCAGCCGGCGGGTCAGCCGCGTGATGACGTCAGCCAGGCGCTCCGAGATTGCCGCGGTCTGGATTGCGAGGCATTCCGGCGACACGACCGCCGCGTCCGCCACCGGCCATCCCTGCTCGAAGACCCGCCGCACGTGCTCCGTAATCCTGCCTTCGTGCTTTGACAGGACACGAGCGAGTGGGCCAACGTCGAAAGCCGACGACCGAACGCGCCCGGCGTCATCAAAGAGATATTGCTTCACCTTCGTCGGGAAACAGTGCTGGAGCGAAAACTCAACCTCTCGCCTGTCCTCCTCGGTGAGGGGGCTATCGGCCCGGGCCAGCCGGAACAGCACGGTGAGCACGGCGGCGTGCACGTGCTTTCTCACCATCAGCTCGTTCTTCAGGTTGAAGCGGGGCGGTGTGATCAGGCCCTGGAGAAGCTTCAAGGGATCCGCAAAATAGGCCCGATCATGGCTCGCCGATCTCGCGTACGTGACATTGACCGCCATTCTGTGCCTTCGCCCGGCCCTACCCGCGCGCTGCCAGTAGTTGGCGGGCAGCGGGGGCACGTTGCGCATCAGCACCGCATCCAAGGCGCCGATATCCACACCGAGCTCGAGTGTCGGCGTGCAGACGAGCGTGTTGACCAGCTCGTGCTCGCCTTTGAACGCCCGCTCCAAAATCTCGCGATCATCCGCCGGGATCTGCGCCGAGTGCTCGCGCGGCCTCAGCATGGCGAAACCCTGGTCGAGGACCATGAGATCGTAGTCCTCTCCGCTCTCCTGCTCCGGAAGCAGCGTTCCCTGGCAGCGCCAGGCGGCGCAGACCATGTGCGGCGTCGGGCGTATGTGCGCTCGCCGGCAGGTGTCACAGCGGAGAAGCCCTCGATGGGCGGCGAGTCGAAGCTTGTCGGCGTCCACCTGCCGGACCCCGGCGCAACGCGGAAGCGCACGGTTCTTCGAGCCGGTCAGCGTCACGGAGGCAAGGAGCTGGAGGTCCTGAGCGAGCAGCTTCCAGAGCTCATCGAAGAACTCATCGCCGCGCTCAGAAGGCACCAGGAACCGCCGCGCGAGCTGTCGGGCCAGAGTTTCCCGATGGTCGCTCAGCCACTGCTGCACGCGGCCCCGGTCGTTCGCCAGGTCCCGCCGTAGCTTCAGACCCTTCGGGACACCGGGCATCAGAGGGAGATAGCCGCGCTGGATCTCGAAGTCTCCGTCTTGCCAGAACCGTGAGAAAATCCTCCCTTCCCGATCGAGGACGAGGCCCCCTCTCCGCGTGACATCGAGGAGCGTCGCGACGCCGGAGACAAGATCCGCGGGAGAGGTGCCGAGGTGCCCGGCCCACTTATGGAAGAACGGTAGGTCAGCCGAAAGACCCGCATACTCGACGATCATGCGCCCCCAGGGTTCAAGGCCGATTCGCTGGCGCGCGCCGGTTGTGACCTCACGAAGAACCTGGATGCGGAGGAAGCGCTTGCGCTCCTCGCTGTGGCGGACTCCCTCGGCCTCCTTGCGATGGACGCGCCATACCTCCGGGACGAGCGCTCGGGACAAGTCGTCATCTCCATTCAGCAACTCGTCCAAGTGAGCCGTCAGATCGCCGACCGAAACGGACCCCTGAAGCAGCCGCTCGTACATGAGCGCCCGAAGACGATACCGGCGCGCGTGATCCTGCATCCAGCCGGCCTGGAAGGCCGCGTCCTGGCGGTTGTCCGCGAACACAAGAAGCCGGCGGCGTTCCGCGTACTGCAGCATGTTCTGCGTCAGCACATGGACGTCAGAGACCGTCACTGCGCGCACGGAACGAGCGGGCTCCCGGTACGCGCCCGGGCGCTGGCGCCCAAGCGCGCCGCACGCGACGCACGACGTGAGGTACCCGGGCGCCGTGTCCTTCTGACGCGCGGCGAGCAGCGCCACCAGCGCGCCCTCCCGCCCGCAGCCGTCGCATCGTTCTCGCCGGGCCGGATGGAGCGCCCCACAGAAGCGACACAGGAAGACGCCGGCACCCCAGCGGCGGGGCGCTTGTTCTGGTTGCTCCCGTTCGTCCTCGTCACCGTCCTCGCCAGAACCCTCATCCGGTTGGTCGTCCGTGGCCAGGCGGTCGACCAGAACGACCCGGTGGCCTCCCTTGGGCTGATCGAGCGGACGCCAGACGACACGTCCATCAACGGCATCGCCTCCGTCCGGGCTGCGTTCCAGAAAGCCGAAGTCGGCCACGTGGTGGAAGAAGTAGTGCTGTCCGCAGGTCGTGCAGCTCATCACGGGCAGCCGGTAGAGCTCGCCGTCTCCGGAGGTCGCGTCCTCGGACGAGAGCCATAGCCTGGGTCCGGTCAGGTCGACCGGAAACGTGACGACGGCGCCTCCGACCCCGCGCACGAAAGCGTGTACGACCGGGCGCACGAGCGGGCGTCCCTCCTTCCGTGAGACGGCACCGAGCGCAAGCCACGCCAGGACCTCCTCCTCAGGGACGGGCCGGCCGACCTTCTCGGCGAGATCCTGCACCAGGCCGGCGACTGGCCGCGGAGTGCGCAGCGCATCCGCAATCTGGTATACGAGCTCGTTCGTCGCCAGGCGATCGAACAGGCTCTCCTGCCAATGAGCCGCATCGAGGCGCAAACCTGTCATCGACTGAAAGACGCCCTGGAGAATCCGTACGGCGCCTTCCGGAGGCTGGTCGGCCTCCACTCCCGCCACCGCATCGAGGATCGTCCGGAGTTGCACCGAGGGGTCGCCTGGAAGCGGACCCGGCAGCATTCGACCGCTCCCCCAGACCTCAGGCTCGTATTCCTCGCCAACCAACGTCACAGAGGCCGCCGGAACGCCAAAGAAGCGGGCGGCAAATTCCCGCCCCGCTTCCGCGCCTCGCTCGGGGTCCGCGATGGTCGCGGAGGTTGCGACACAAGCCGTCTCCGTAGGATCACGCCCGCAAAACGTGCGCAGGCGCCGGATGAGGCACGCCGTCTCCGCGCCAGCGGCCCCGCTGAAAGTGTGTGCCTCGTCGAACACAAGGAACTCGAGGCGGGACTCATCGAATAGCTCGATGTCCCTCTGGCGCGTGAGCAGAAGCTCGAGCTGCTTCACGTTCGTCAGGAGGATCCGCGGCTGCCTCCCCGCCTCGCGCATCTCGTCCCTAGAAGCGCGCTCCTCCGGCGGATGAATCGCATGCGGCTGCCGTTCCCTGCGAGCTGTCTCCAGTGACCTCAGATAGTCGGCCCGCGAAGCTCCAGGGGTCAATCGGGCACCTGGCACGTCCGCCGTGTGCTCCGGCGTCTTGCCGATGTACATCCCGAACGACACGCCGGTGCCGGCCAGGAGTTCCCGAAGTCGGCCGAGCTGATCCTCGGCCAGCGCGTTCATCGGGTAGACGACGACAGCCACGATCCCTTCCGGCGCTTTCTGATCACGCAGGGCCAGGCAGCGGCTGATGATCGGGTAGAGAAAGCACTCGGTCTTTCCGGAGCCTGTCCCCGTGGCGACCAGGGTCGTCCTGCCCGTCGCGATGGCCCTGATCGCAGTCTCCTGATGTCCATAAACGTGGGGATAGGGCGCCAGGTTCGCAAGGTGCGGATGCAGGACACCCTCCGCCACGAGGTCGGCGATCCTTGAGCCCTTCCGGAAAGACCGGCTGAGGCTGATGAAGGGCCCTTTCATGAGCGGCGTGGCCCGCGTTTCCTCGAGATTCAGGAGCCGGCGCATTTGCTCGTGGAGGCCCCGGTCGGCGAAGGGGTACGTCGTGAGCTGGTAGCGAAGGAAGTCGCCGACGACCTTCTCGGCATAGGTGATGGGGTTCAGCATGCCTTACCTCGTGTCTTGCAACCGATCCAGATGGCGTAGAAGCCGACCGAGGCTCGCACTCCGGTAGGCGGCGATCCTCGGGCGCCAAGTTCTTGTGGCGAACTCGGTAATCATCGCCGTGTAGCCGGGCCCCACACTCGCGGTGGAACCTGGCGCGGGAAGGAACCCCCCGAGAATAGCCTTCCTTCTGGACCTACGAGCAATCTCAATGAGCGCGAGCTTCGGATGCGGCAACTCGTCCGGATTCGCCGGCAGATCGCGACTTGGGACGCGAAGGAACGCTCCCAAGGTCTCATGGTCTGCAAGGAGCCAGGCTTCCACCGCTCGTACGACGATGTGGAGACGCGCCAGGGGCGCTGGCGAGGGAAGAAGGCGTTTCCGCAATCCCGGGGCGCACGCCTCATCGCTGTTGAGATCTCGGAGTATCAACCACGATGAGAATCGCGCAGCATTGTTGTAGCCGGCGAGCTTTTCGTCCAGATAGTGCTTGCCCTTCAAGCCGTACACCGCTGTTGTCCCGATCCCCGCATCCGCCAACAGACGTTTCCCGACGGCCTCGTCGGTACGACCTTCGACGGCAAGCGTGATCGCATTCACCATCACCTACCCCGAGAACCTGAGCAACAGCTGCTCGGGGCGCCCGGGTGCAACACGCGGCAGGACCGCTTCTCCGATGGAAATCCCGCCTTCCACAAGCGCCCGCACCTCATCATCCGACGCTGCGACGGTCACCGTCGTGCCTTCATGCGTCGGCTGTAGCAACAGCACCTCCTCCGCGCCAACACTCTCGTCGGAGAGAAGGCTTGCGGAGTGGGTGCTGACGATCACCTGTCGTCGGCTCTTGCGCGATACCTTCCACATCATGGCGGGCAGGTGACGGACAACGGCCTCATGGAGAGACAGCTCAGGTTCCTCAAGAAGCAGCGGACCCGTCCCGTCCAGCAGCGCCCACAGCAGGCCGCAGAGGCGCAATGTCCCATCCGAAAACTGGTCCTCCTGCTGCCAACCAGCTTCCGGTCTCCAGTGTTCATACAGCCCCTTCAGATGTGGCCGGCCGGTTGCGCCGTCCCGCTCAAGCTGCAACTCCTTGAGCTGCGGCACCGCCACGCGCAGCGCGCCATTGATTCTTCTCAGCCGTGACTCGAACGTGCGCTTCTGGTCCTTTTGCATCCGTGCGAGCTGTTCCAGAAAGTCGCCGCCGTATGGGTCACGTTCCCTGCCGGCGGAGCGATCGGGCTCGCGAACGAGCTGCGGAACGATGTGGAGGTATCTTATCTGGGCAAAGAACTCCGCAACGTCCCGAAAGGCCTTGTTCGCGTTGACCTGCTCGAGGTGGGTCTGGGCGAGGCGCCCGGGATCCGCGTCGTCGTCCGAGTCGGGCCGATTGAGCAGGACATTCTCGCCCTGCCAGACTCGTTCCTCCTTGACGATGGGTCGCCGCAAATTATCCTGAGCGAAAGCAAGTCGGTAGCGCCACACCTCCCCATCGAGATCCACTGTCGTCTCGACGATGATGTTGGGATACCGCCGAGCGTGCAGCGACCGGATCTTTGACACCCCGCCGCGCTGCTCGACCGCCTGTTGCAAGCCGCCACGGGGCTCCGCAAGATCCCGCAGGAACCGGAAGGCGTCGAGCAGGTTGGACTTTCCACTCGCATTCGGGCCCACGAGAAAGACCCGTTGTGGAAGATCAACCTCCACACGGAGAAAGTTCCTCCAGTTCTGAAGGAAGAGCCTAGAAATGTGCATGGTAAGCTTCACCTCCCGCGTTCCCGCGGCCCCACCCCGGCGGCTCGCGGCGAATCGCGCCAGATCGCGACACATCGCGACAAATCACGACAAATCCCGACGGATCGCGACACGTCCTACGGGCCTGGCGGATCATGGCTGCTCCTCTCGATTGAGGGCTCGGTACCGCGTTGCTTTCGCTCGACCGGTCGCCTCGATGAGGCCGGCATTCCGGAGCAGTCCAAGCTCCCGTTGGAGAGTGCGAGGCGTAACCGTCTCCTCGAGCTCGGCCAGAATCTCCGTAGCCGTGGCGAAGCCGCGGTTGCGCACTATAGATAGGACCGACTCAGCCCGACGGCTGAGAACCGCTCCCTTCTCGGACGTCGGCTCGACCATCGCCGGCCTAAACCGCACGACAAACGCCCCGGCAACCTCCTCGAATTCCGGTTCCGGGCACCCGTGCTTCCTGGCCTCGGTCAGGATCTTGTTCGTGCCCCGACCCCATCGCTCGATCAACCCCCGCCGGTAGAACACGTCCGCGATCAGTCGATTGCGCGGATTGGAGTCGTGGGTGCCCTTCAGTTTCTCTGGTGTCAGACCGGGCGGGAGCGTTCCCGTGCTCCAAATCTCCATGCGGTCATCGTAGACGGCCACGCTGACCGCGCCGCCGTCGACCGAATAGTCACGATGGATGATCGCATTGACGAGCGCCTCTCGGATCGCGAGGGGCGGGTAGCGCGGCGTGTCCACGCGCCGCATCTGTCCTTCGACGAAGCGGCTGGCCACGGGCACATGCTCGTCGAGAAAGCGCTCTGCGTGCTCCAGAAGGGCAAAGGCGTTCCCTTTGTACTGCCGATTATCTCGAAATTCGTCCTTGGTGATCCCCTGAAACCTGGCCAGTCGGATTTCGCCCATCGGATATCCGGGGCCGCCCTCTTTGCCGAAGACGATGGCCGCCGCCCGGGTGATCCCCTGGTCCGTCACAAGCTCCAGGCGTCGCAGAACGACCTCGGGTTTCTCTCCCAAGACGCCGGTCAGCCGCTTCGCCTCCACCGCGTCCTCCACGGTCCGATGAATCTCGTCCCGGTCAAGATCCTTGACCTTCCAGTCGGGCGCGATCCAGCGATCCCATGGCAGGTCTCGTTGCAGCCGCTCCACGACACCGCTATCGAACTCCGCGTGGGACATCGCCTGGGTCGTGCTGCCGACCCGGATGTAGCCCCGCCCTTCGAAGGTGAACGGACCCGCGGACCGAGCCGACGCGTCCACAATGATGACGGAGCCGCCAGACCCCACGGGCACGACCTTCGTATCAATGACCGCTGGTGGTTCAAGGCGTCGCGAGGCTGTTGCGATGTCACGCTGGGTGCCTTCCGAAACCGCTTGCCCGAGGATCTTCCCGTCGTCCGAGACGCCGAAGAGCACCCGTCCCTTGCGTGTGGCGTTCAGCATGCCGCACAGGGTCTTCATGGCCTCGCGCAACTGACCGGTTGAGCGCTTGAATTCCAGCGTCGGGCCCTCGCCGCGCCGGACCAGGCGGCGAAGGGAAGCCGTCCCCGCCGTTACCCCGCGCGCCTGTCGCGCTGCACCCGGTTTCTTCCTACTGGGCATCGATCACCTTCTCCGCTTCCCTTTCCTTGGCGGGACCACCTTTCCATACAAATCGGTCGACGCCGGCGCGCCGAAGAGATCGCGAGGTCGTTCTGCCACTCCCGTAGCCACCGCGCGCCCGGAGGAACCACTGGAGGCTGTCTTCCCCAGCAACGCCTCGATCCGCTCCGCGTGCCGTGCGCACTCCTCCCAGGACTCTTCCGCCGTCTGCTCAAGCTGCCACGGCAGGAATCGAGGTCCGAGGCGCGATACCACTGGCTGCGGCTCCTTAGCACGGTCGTCGTGTCCGAGGCCGTAGTCCGCAAGCCGCAGCGTATCGGGCAACATCCAACCCTCGCCTTCATTCAGTGCCAGGAAGGCGTCGATACCGGTTCGTTTCAGTTCGTGGAACGCGACGAGCGTCAGGACCGTACGCCGGAGTTCAGGGTCGAGATCCTTGTCGATACGCCAGAAGCCCTTCGGATTGAGGTTTGCGGTGAATGCGTCCGACCGGACAGCCGTCAACTGATAGTCGCACTCACTTAGAACCCACGCCAGCTCGTCGTACTCAAGCCTGTAGACCTCGGCTGACAGGGCATTGACGATGCTCTCCAGCCGGAGGCGTTCGGAGTCCGACACGGCCCAGAGGCGTTTCCAAGGAGCCTGCCGCTCGACCCGAATCCACTCTGGAGCGAACAGGGCCCCCGCGCCTCCGAGCGACAGGGCATGTCGTCCAAGCTGGCGGAGCGCTTGATCGTTGTCACGAAGTTGTGGAAGTGGCGTCTCTTCGATGATGAAGTAGTTGAGATGCAGACCGCCGCACCGAGCACGGGCCGCAAAATCGTAAACGAAGCTGTTCAGGACGCCCGCGAGGACGTGAAGATTGCCGCTTCTGGCCTGAAGGACGGGAGCTGAGTTCCCGCAGGGGCCGTCGAACAACGCGGCAGCGATCATGGTGCGCGCATTGGTCGCAGAAGTAACGTCCATGAACGCCACTTTCATACCGCGCACGGCCTTCGGGTCACCGTCACGGTTTCGCGCTCCCGTGTAGTCCGTGAGACTGATCACGTACTGGGGTTCAATGGTCTTCCCGTCAAATGGGATTTCACGCCAGACAGCGCCGCGGCCCTTCCCGCGCACCCACCCCTTCTCACTGAAGTCGAACTGACCGACCATCCGCCCTTCATGCAGGGGCAGCGCCACCTCGCCCTCCGGTCCGATCCAGATCCCGTACTCGTTCGGGCGATACCCACGCTCCTCCCACCGCGGCCGCGGCGGGAACAGGCTCGAGTCGTTGGTCATGTGGAACTCACAGGCATACTGGATGCCCCATCCCTCCGGACTGTCGTCGCCAAGCAGGACTGAGTTCCGGTACATCTTCTCCAGGATCTCGAGGTCCCGCTCTGAACGGATCTCGAGGATGGCTCTCGACTTTGGGCTGAACTGCTCGACGCGTTCCACCGGATACGGCAGCGCATAGCGCTCCGCCTCTGCCCAGTCTTCAATGGAGCGGTGCATGAACGCCGCTCGGATGGCTGACGTACGCCCGCCCTTTCGGACGATGATGGGGTTGAACTTGAACGACCTATGGATGTCGAAGATCCCCTGGCGGTTTTCGAACCCGAAGAGCCACTCCCAACGACATCGGTCGAGCAGGAGCTTGCGCAGTTCGGTCGAGCCCTTATCGGTGTAGATGCCCGACGGCGTCAGTAGCCCAAGGATGCCGTCCTCACGCAAGAGCGCGTGTCCGACCTCGCTGAACATCTTGTAGGTGTTGATGTCCGCAGATCCCTGATGTTGAAACGGGTGTTCCCTGTCGGCGTAGCCGCGGCGGCCCGCCCGTTGCCGACGCCAGAATTCGTGGAGCGTCGCATTGTCGCGAGCGGAGCGCGTGAATGAGAAGCGCCCCTCACCGACCTCGGCGTCGCCGAACGGAAAGGCCACTTGCTTGTTCCAGGTGGAGAGCGACTTGAAACGCGCGCAGTAGGAGAGCCAATCACTCTCGCTCCTGGGGTTGCGCTCGAATTGCTCCCTCTGGGACCGGAGCGCCTCCTGCTTCCCGTACGCGCGATACAGGGGATCGATATTCGAAAAGAACTCCTTCGAGCTTGGCTTCTGGATTTCCCAGGGCGGATTCCCGATCACCGCGTCAAACCCGGAGCCTAGGCCCGTGAACACATCGGGGAACTCGAGCTCCCAGTGGAAGAACAGATGCTCGTCCCGCAGCCGAGCGACTGTCGCGCGTGTCGCCGCGGGTGGACTGTGAAGACTCCGCGGGGTCGGAACGACGTCCAGTTCGTCGCCCGGCCAGAACCAGATGGCACACCACGCGTCGAAGGCTTCGCGCAGGCGCATAAGGGCGGGGTTATCGGCAATTCTCTCCCGGTAGAGTGCTTCCCGCCGGTCGACATCGTGCACGGGAAGCTCGTGCAGTTCCTGGAAGACGGCGAGGGCTGCGTCATGGATCCCCTCGGCCGTTTGACCGTCTCGCGCGAACGCGAACTGCTCTTGCGGTCCGCGTGCCTCGACGACCTGCCGCATCTCGGGTTTGATGGTCTCTTCCTTGACGCGCTTCCAAGCCTCCGTCCACACGTCACCCGACCGCTGCGTCTGCCCCTTCTTCTTCCCCCTCTGGACCACGTACTCGCGGAAGTGGTGGACGAACCGGTCGTGGTTCTTGTCGCCGGCGTCGTCCCGCTCGAATGCCATCACCGGGTAATCCTGGAAGCGGTCGAACCAGCAGCCGACAAGTGAGTTGCCGCAGCGCAGTTTGTGGTCGAGGAAGCCGAACGGGAGCCGGCGGTCCATCGTCTCGACCCAGAGGGCCATGCGGGCCAGCTCGACCGCGAGCGGATCGATGTCGACGCCATAGATGCACCTTTCGACCACATGCCGCTTGAGGCGCGCCCGCAGGCGGTCGTCGAATTCGGGATGATCCAACGGAACCGGCACCGTCTCCTGCGATGGGTGGTCCAGCGGCAGCCCGTCGGCAAGTTTGCAGATTGCCCCGTCGGCCTTCGGCTGGAAGCGCTTGTGGTAATAGAGGCTCTCGACCAACGCGTCGGTCAAGTAGCGCAGGGCCGCCACCAGGAATGACCCCGAACCCATCGCGGGATCACAAACCTTGAGGGCGAGAATGTCCTCCGATCGACGAGGGACCCACTTGGTGACGGTCGTGAGTCCGGTCGCCTCGTCCGTTTCCTGCTCGGCGGCCTCGTAGCAGAGCGGCTGGAGGGTGCGTCGAATGGTAGGGACGGCGAGCTGCGGCGGAGTATAGAACGTGCCGGCACCCTTGCGCGTCCCGCCCCACCGGACGAGATACCACTGCCCGGGCAGAACGAGCCGATAAAGCGCTCGTGCCTTCTCCTTCACCTCACTGGCCCAGCGCTCCCTGATGACGGGATCCACGTCCGACCGCGGGTACGGAACAAGCTTGGCTTCCTTGACCGCCTTCTCCGCCCAGATCTCCGCCCGTTCCCGCACCTCGCGAACGACATCGTATTCGGCCGACTCGCCATCTGCGGAATCATCTTCGACCGGTTGGACCTCAGGCTCTTCCGCTTCCGCTTCCGCTTCGGCTTCGGCTTCGGCTTCGGCTTCGGCTTCGGCTTCGGGGGCCCCCTCTGCTGTTTCGTCCTCCGCAACTTCCTCCGCTTCTTCCCCTTCCTCGTCTTCCGCAGCCGCCAGCTTTTTCGTGCTCTTCTTCAGCTTTCCGATCAGCTCGGCAAGCCGCTTCGGCGCCATCTCCTCTTCCAAACGGGACAGAGGCAGGGCCGGCTCATCGCCGATCCGTAGGAATACGATGGCATCATCCTCAGGCGCACGGTGGAGCTCGAAATCGAGGAGGCCCTCATAGAGAATGCCGATGTACTCCGAGGACAGGTCCGAGAAATCCACGGGCGCCGGCACCCACCGGGCCCCGCGACCCTGACGCACCTTGACCTCGCTGACGCAGAGCAGCTCGAGGATCTGATGGATCGCGGCGTCGGTCGGGGCATTGTCAGGACGCTCGAATGCCGCGAGCGCACGCAACACCGGGTCCTTGGAGTCGGGATCGCCAGGTGCAAAGAGACCACCGCCGTACCGCAGAATGGGAAGCGCCTCGTGTGGCGATCCCTGATGGATCAAACGAAAGAGCGCGAGCAGGCGCGGCCAGCCGCTGTGAGCGTGGCGAAGCCTCTCGGCGCGCCCGCCGGCAAGTCGGGCGAGCTGCTCCCGCAGCCCCTGGACGCCGTAGCACCCGTGATAGATCGCGTTGTCCCGAGGGAGAAGATCACGGGCTTCGGCGAATAGGATGACGACGCAACGCATGACGAGGCGAGTGGCGGCGATATACAGATCGCGCCGCGAAACGTGACCAGGACCATCATGGTCCACCGTCGCCAAGACCCCGCCGGACTCCTGGATGAGCAGCTCCACTGCACGCCGCACGCGCTCCCCCAGGGCGGCCGACAGCTCCGCCTGGCCCCGCCGGGAGGCTAGAATGGCCGCGATCAGAGGAGGAGGCTCGCCAGCGCCCGGAGACAGCAGCGCGGGGCCGCCAAGGAGAATCCGCAGGGCCGTGACCTGCGCACTCGGGACGCCCTCCTCGAACCAGAGATCTGTGTCCCACTCGCACCAGGCGTCGTAGTCGGCGCCGGCGTGGATCAACCGCCATTGGCGGCCGTTCGTGAGAAGCGCCGCTTTCTCGGCCGAGCGCCGAAGCCACTCGGTGACGCGCGAAACCGGCCGCCGGCCGCGACCGATGCCGAGACGGCCTTCATCCACGTAGCGCCCTCCGGTCGATGCGGAGTCCGCCACGAAGACAGGGAGAGTCTCTCCATTTGCTCCCTGCCAGACACGGCGCGGCTTGAGAATCTCGCCCGTCATCGCTTTGTGCGACCAGCGCTGATCGACTGCACTGCCCTTCGCCCATTGCCGCCGATCTAGTCCGATCACGTCCTCCAGGACCGTGTCGAGAAGCATGCCGAGAGCGTCTCCACCCCCACCGCGAAGACGGAGCAGTTCGCGCCGCAGGCGATCCGCCAGGTGGCGCCCGATCGGCGGGCAGTCTCGCGGGAAGAACTCGACCAAACGGGCCGGCGCGATCAGCATCCCGCCATGCTTGAGCGATACCCACCAGTTCGGTGCCTCGAACGGTACAGCGGGCGTCATCGCGAGGGCCTCGGAAGCCGGATTTCCACGGTCAGCGGAAAAACCTGAACCTGACCTCGAAGCGCGAAACGCTTGGGGAGGAGCCGCTCGATGACGCGGGTCTGTTCCGCCTTGAGCTGATCGAGGAGCTCCCGGTAGTGGTTTCGGCGCCGGTCAAGCTCGTCGTTGAGCTCACGCAGCTCTTGCTCCCTTTCACGGATCAGCTCAGGGAAGAGAGCCCCTTGCAGCATCGCGGAGAGGAGTTTGTCGCGCTCCCGCTCGAGCTTCTGGAGGGTGGTCTCCTCCATCGCCCGCTCCACCTCCTTCACGCGGTCCCGAAAGCGCTCCTTCTCGGTCGCGAGTGCGGTCTTGGCCGCGACCCGAAGCTCCGCGTCGATCCTCGCGGTCGCTTCCGACGACAACCGTTCCAGGACCGCGGGGAGTTCCGGCGCCACTTCAAGCCAGAGGCTTCCGGCTCGGTCCACCGCGGCCTCGTCGGCGACAGATTCCGACAAGTCCTGGTCACCCGCAGGAACTGACTCATGCATTTCACCGAGATC
Source organism: Candidatus Eiseniibacteriota bacterium (assembly GCA_963833505.1). Lineage (GTDB taxonomy): Bacteria > Eisenbacteria > RBG-16-71-46 > CAIMUX01 > CAIMUX01 > CAWHYG01. The sequence goes on from CAWHYG010000007.1 coordinate 1,952,825, forward strand.
CCCGTGGCGAATGGGCAGGCCGATCGTACGGACCCAGTGGTGAAACGGCTCGCGCAGCTCGTTGACCGCCAGCTCCTCGACCGCAAGCAGCAACAGCGCCTCGGCCCCTGGCGGAACCTCGCCGTATCGGACGATCCAGCGGCTGACGCCGCCGCCCCGGTGCCCGCCGGGAAAGCGGGTTCGCGCGAACAGGCCGAGAGCCTGGCGGAAGAGGGGATGACCGAGGTGCAACAGGACCGTGTCCTTCGCGGGGCGGAACACGGGGCGACCTGACAGGACCTGCACGAAGCGCCTCGGGTCAAAAACCATGGCAGGCAGGGCGCCTTGGCCACGTCCCGCGCCTTCGATCCGAAGGGCGTCATCGATGATGCCCTTCCATTGCGGCGGAAGCGGGTGCCGCAGGCGGAACCGCCCCTGTCGATCGGGCCCATCGAGACGAGGACGGCCGAAGTCGAGCCCGAGAGCGACCTCGAGCGTCCGGCGTAGCGTGTCGGGCGAGAGATCGATCTCGCGGCAGAAATCCGCTACCCGCTGGGCCTCGGCCGCTCCGAGCTGCATGTCTCGAGGGATCTCGACCTGTCCCTTGGTCTTCTCGACCGCCTCGTCCAAGGTTCGTGTAACGCTCTCGGTGTCCTCCAGGTCGGCAAATCGCCGCTGAAAGGCCGCGTCGAACACTTCTCCCATAGCACCGAGGTCCTCTCGGATCGCATTCACCTTGCCGACGACATGGGCGAGGAATTTCAGGTCCGCATCGTCGTTGCTCACGAAGTGGAAGACGGTCACGTTCCGGGCCTGCCCATGGCGGTCGAGCCGGCCGTTCCTCTGTTCGAGCCTGGACGGATTCCAGGGGATATCGAAGTGCAGCAGCAGGCGCGCCGTTTCCTGCAGGTTCATTCCTTCGGAGGCGGCATCGGTTGCCACGAGAATCCGCACCGGATCCTCGGGATCGTTGAACGCCGCCTCGATCGCCTCGCGGTCGCAATCGTCGCCGCCGAAGAGAACCCGGACCGCGCGGCCGTTGTCTTCGAATTCCTTCCTCAATCGTGACGCGAGGTAGTCCAGCGTGGTCTTGTATTCCGTGAAGACGATCAGACGCTCCTCAGACACCCATTGGGATCCTTGACGGAGCCGCTGCCTGACGAGTCCCACCAGCCGATCCCACCGTTCATCGTCGATCGGGGTGGTCACGCCATCATCGCTGGGACGGATCCCCAGCGCCGCCAGCGCGGCGTCAACGGCACCGATCTCCCTCTCCAGCTTGTTGGCAAGCGGCTTCAGCCAGGCTCCCGCGGTCCGGCTCGCATGGCGGCCGCGACCGACCTTCTCTCGGTCGTCGGCAACGTCCTCCTCGCTGGCCCGGTGCGCCGCTGACATCTCCTCGGCGCCGGCCGGATCGCTCTCCTCCATCCCCTCCTTGAACCGAAACCAGGAGTCCGCAAACGTCGAGGGGCACGAAAGCAGTCGTTTGTTGAGCACCTCGAGCGCAAACGTACCGGCAAGCTGATCTCCTCGGCGGGAGGCAGCCACCGCTGATCGCACGGTGTGCCGAAAAGCCAGACAGGCAGTCGAAAGGGCCTGCTCGCGCTGGCCAGAGAACAAGGGTACCGGCTCGAGGAATCGCTCGGCGAATCGCTCGATTTGCCCCCGGCTCTTGTCCAGAGCGTTCACCTCCCGCTTGAGTCGGCGAACGACGACCTCCTCGACCCGCTTGCGCTCCTGCGGCTTGAAGTCGGATGTCTGCGTGAATCGCACCGGGTCAAGCTGCTCCAGGAGCCCGGAGAAGCACCGGGTATGGCCGTTGTGCGGGGTCGCCGTCAGGAACAGCTTGTGTTCGAACCAGGGGCTGATCAGCCGCAGCATCTTGCAGAGCCCGCTATCCTCGCCGAAGTTCGACGGCATGAGGTTGTGGGCCTCATCGACGATCAAAAGGTCCCACGGGAGCATCGCGGGGACCGGAGCGTCCTCTTTCGGCCGGCAAACGGCGAGGAAGCTCTCCAGCACGTCCGGCTGTCTCAAATAGTGGTACGAGGCGATGATCCTCGGGAACGTTCTCCATGGGTTGGCGTCGATGTTCAGTCGCTTCTGAAGCGCATGGGTTTCCCTGCGGTCGACGACGTCGAAGCTCAGGGCGAACTTGTCGCGCATCTCCTGCTGCCACTGCAGGCGGAGCGAAGCTGGGGACAGGATGAGGACGCGCCGAACACGCCGCCGGATCAGGAGCTCGGTCAGGATCAGGCCTGCCTCGATCGTCTTGCCCAGACCGACGTCATCGGCGAGGAGCAACGACACCCGAGGCATCCGCAGGGCCGTCAGCACCGGGACAAGCTGAAAATCCTCGACCTGGACGGCGCCGAAGACCGGAGACGCGATCGGGAGGACGGCAGGGTCGACGCCATCTGTCCGCACGAACGGCGTGACCGCTGACCACCGGCAGGCGCGGAGGAGACCATCGAAGTCCGCGGGCGGCATCGGGGGCTCCTCGCCGACCCGGGGCAGTGCCGTCGGCTCCAGGAGTGTCGCGTTGTGCTCGCGCTCCCACAGGACCACGTCCTCCGGAATCCCGTCTGCGTCCGTGTACTCGACCCGGACGAGGTGGCAGCGTCCCTCCGTCGTGGTGTCATACGGTTCCACCGAAGCCACGATGCCGCGGCGGTTCCGGATGGTGGCGAGCATTCCGACGCGGGGATGAGACGGGCTTTCGGTGGCCTGCGTCGCCATCTCTATTCCCTCCCATGGTTCTTGGCCGCGACGTGCTTCGTACCGGCGCCGCCGGCTTCCACCCACTGATCCACGAACTCGAGCTTGAACTTCCAGAGTCGGCCGACTTTGTGAGCAGGAAGGCCACGGGCCTCGATCCACCGGTAGATCGTATCCTTGGCGACGCCGAGATGCCTGGCGACCTCGTCAACGGACACCCAGGGCTCGCGCAACTCGGTTCGCTTGGTCATGATGGGCCCTCCCCGCCTGCTGACACCTGCAGGGAGAGACCCTATCACGGGCCGGGTTCCGTCGGGTAGACCAAAGAGAAGTCGGTTTGGATCGGTGGGGAAATCGAGCGGCGGGCGGGAGACGAGGAATCCTGCCGTCCGCTCCGGCGGCCCCATCCCTGGCTCCGTCAAGGGCTCCCCGTGCCCGCGTCGAATGAAGTCGGAACCCTGCGGACGCCGGATCCGACCACCTGGGCACGGGCGGCCGCCCGGCATTGGCGGACCCTGGAAAGACCGCTTACACTTGCCGCGAATGAAGATCCCTGGCTCGGCTCAGCTCCGGGCCGAGACGGCACCTGGGCTTTGGTGGATCGCGCACGGCCATGAGCAAGACCAACGGCTACTGCAGAGCGCTCGGCATGGAGGTCCCTCGGCGGCGTCTCGAGCTCACCTATGAAGCAGCTCGTATGCAGAAGGACAATGGAAAGAGGTCCGATCCGGGGAGCTCTGGGTTCACGTGCCACGATGGTGTCGGCCGATATCCGGAGGGTTTGAATCGATGGGTAAGAGGAACGAAGCACGACGACAGGCGACCCTGGCAAGGAAGCGCTCGAAGCAGAAACTTGCGGCGAAAGCACGGAGCCACGCCGCGGCGCTTCCACAAACCCGAATGCCAGCAGCGATCGCGGCTCATTCGCCGATCCACGAGTGCCTGGTTCCCGAGGCGCTCTTTGAGCTCGGCATCGGGAACATCGTCTTCTCTCGGTCGTTGCCTTCCGGCGAAATCGGCACGGCGGTCTTTCTCCTCGATGTCTTCTGTCTCGGCGCGAAAGACGCCTTTTTCGCGATCCTGTCCCCGGATGAGTATGAAACGGCGATCTCGCGATTCGAAGATCGTGCAACCCTCCGCCCAGTTCTCCCTTCATACGCGCGAAAGCTGATCGAAGGGGCCGTGCAGTACGCGGAGGCGCTCGGTCTCCGCCCCCACCGGGATTACCACGTGGCAAAGGGGATCTTCGGGGACGCCGATCCGGCAACATGCTCGCAGGATTTCGAATACGGGCGGCAAGGCAAGCCGTTCTATGTGTCAGGGCCATCCGATACCCCCGCAAGGTCCCGCCGGATTCTGGCGATGCTCGAGCGAGCCTGCGGCCCGGACGGTTTCGACTTCTTGCTAGTCGCGGAGAACGGTGGGGAGCTGTGAAAGGAGAGTAGGCCGGCGAACTGCGCCCTTACCAAGCGGCGGCCCTGGGCCTGCTAGGAAATGTCCGGCCGGCGCGGCACTGTCGTCCTACGGACGGGTGCGGAAGCGGGCAGATGCTCCATCAAGTCGAGACGATCCGCTTCGAGTCCTCGTATAAGACGTCGGGGCATATGTCTTGTTCGTTGGGCCAGGCGACGGTGCCTCCTGACGCCCGCACCTGGTTGAAGTACCTTACATCGCGCAGCTCTGCGAAGACTCCCCAATCGAGCAGAGGAACACAATCGTAAGTGCCGATCACTCCGTCGGTAAAGGTGATCTCGAGCTTGTAGTCCTCTTTCGCCACGACGGACTTGACTCTTGGATTCATGGTCATCTCAGTGGATCGATCTTGAATGGATGCTGACCGCTCGCCGCCAGATCCCAGTCTGCAAGCAGTTCATCGCGATGGATCTCGATCCAAGCCAGAAGTAGTCTCAGCTTGCCTGGCGGCAGGGCCCCCTCCAGAATCTGGTCATCCACGATCGCGACGACGGCTTCTTCATCCTGGTATTTCGCGTGAAGGTGCGGCAAGTGATGGTGCCTGTTGTCGAGGAAGTACATGGAAACGATGATCCCGTAGAACATTGAGATCACAGGCATGTCCGCACTTCCTCCTTCCAGAACACCGGTTGCTTGCTCCTCCTTCGCGCCCTTAGGTGCGGTCCCAGCTCCATACTAGGCCGGCTCTCGCCTCGGGAGCAACCGAGTCCGGAGTGGTTTCCCCCCGCCACCCCAGCCGGCACGAGCGCCGTCCCCGGGCCCAGAGCCCCGGTTCCTCGACCTCTAACCCCCGCCCCAAGAGCCCTGTTTGTGCCGGCCGCGTTGCCGCGACCCTGCGATCGCAATGTCGAGAAGCTGCGCCCGTCTCCGAGAAAACTTTGAACCATGGGGGAAGCACTCGGTCCCAGTCGGCACCGACTCGCCATGCCCCCTTCGTCAGCGAAGGAGAGGATGTCCTCGCGGCAACCGTCGATCCGATCCACCAGACCGAGATGAGATCGAAGGCTCGGCAGGCCCCGGTCGGCTCTACCGGCCAGGTTTCCTGACCTGTTCCACGCACCGATCCGGGATCCGGCGGCACTCGGCGATCTCGGCTGACCACCGGAGCCCGGCGGCGGTCTCCCCAAGGCGCAAATCTCTCTCCTGGGGGAATCCGCCGCCCGCCTGCTATCCTCCGCCCGTGTCGGAGAACGTCCCCAAGCTGTTCGACCGCGTCCCACGCGGGCTCTTCGGTCCCCTCGGCGATCCCTATGCCGAGCTGTACTGGGAGTTGCTCGCCTCGCTCTACCGGTACGAGTTCGAAAGGGAGCCGTTCCTGGTCCTCCGCGCCGTCGCCCTGGAGGTGGCGGAACGGGTGATCCGGGAGTCGCGGCTGTGGACCGAGCGCCGCCAGGATCTGGAAGCCCTGGCGCGCGATGCGGAAGATCCGGCCGGCGCGTCCGACGTCTCCCCGGTTGCTCTGGAATCCGGGGGTTCCGCCGAGCAATCCGGCCACGATTCGCTCCTCGCCCGCGGCCTCGCTCGCCGGCTCGTCGTCCGCCTCGAGCGCAGCGGCTGGATCCACTTCCAGTACCGCTCCGGCGCCGGCGAGATCATGAGCTTTCACCCGTACGCCGCCCGCATCCTCGAAACCCTGCTCAAGGTCGCGCGGGACGAGCAGCCGGTCTTCCAGGGCTACGTCCACTCCATCGCCGCGCTGCTCGAACCGCGGGCCTTTGCGCAGAGGCCGGGCGTGTCGCTCTCGGAGGCGAAGCGCCACACCCTCGAGCTGGTGCGGGAGCTGAAGATCCTCGAGCGCAACATCCATCTCTTCACCCAGCGGATTCTGGACGAGGCGGGCAGCGCCGCCGCCGTTCTGGAGGAGGGATTCGAGCGCTACGAACACGCGGTGATGGCCAACTACCATCGCCTCAAGACGGTCGACAACGTCTTCCGCCAGCGATCCGCGATCCTGGAGCGGCTTCGCTCCATCGAGCGGGATGACGCCGCGCTGAACGCCGCGGCGGACTGGTATGCCGCCCAACACGGTTTCGGGCCGCGTGAGGCGCGGGCCCAGGTCGCCGCCGATCTCGGGCTTCTTCGGTCGCAATTCGACGCTATTCCGTCCCTGGTGGACGAAATCGACATGCGGAATGCCCGCTTCTCCGGCGTCGCCCTTCGCCGCCTCCGGTATTTCCTGCGGCAGGATCGGAGGACCGAGGGCCAGCTCCAGTTCATCGTCGACGCCCTGGCCCGCGGATCGGCCCCGGAGATCGAATTCGAGGTCTTCAAGTGCGAATTGCTCGAAGACGGGTTCTTGTACACGCCGCCGGCCGCGCGCGAGCGGGCGGAGCCGCAGGCGCTGGCGCCTCGGAGCCGAGGAAACACCGAGCGGATCCGCCGGGAGGCCGCCTCCCGGCTTCGCCCGATGTTCGCCCGGCGCCGGGTCGAGGAGTTCGTCGACACGCTTCTGGCCGGCCGCGCGGCCGCATCCCTGGAGGAGATCCCGATGGAAGGAGACGACGATTACGTCCGCCTCCTCTACCTGGCGTCCTACGGCCTCGACGACGCGTCTTCGTTTCGGATCATCCCGTCGCCGGAACGGATCCAGAAAGGGATCTACGGGCACCCCGGCGGGAGGCTTGAGCGCTCAGGAAGACATGGACGCACGGGACTGTCCCAGCGGGCGGCACGGCCGCCGACCCGCGGCGGAGACGCATAGGACATGGATTTTCTCGAGGATTACTCCGCCCTGGAGACGGCGCAGAAGGATCACTTCCAGATCGTGATCTCGCGCCTTCTGGCCGGCCAGGTGCTGACCCCGGGCTCGCCTCTCAAGCCCGACCCGGACTGGCGGTTCGCTGAGCGGTTTCGCGATCTCATCGATTCGTACCTCCGGATCGGCGGCTGGCGCCTCGACATCGATCTCGGGTTGCGCCTGGCTCGCGCGGTCCACGAGACCGGCTCGCAGCGCGTTCGCTTTTCCAAGCTCGAGAGCCTTCTTTTGTGCTCGCTTCGCCTCTACTACCACGAGCAGATGCGGGTCGCGGCCGAAGAGGAGCGCTGTGAAATCAACACCGGCGCCCTCCGGGAACGGCTGGTCCACAGCGGCAAGCCGGCGACGCATCTCTCCGCGCGGCTGCTCGCGCCCGCCCTCCGCCGGCTGGCCCGCCATTCGCTGATCCAGATCGCGCGGGGCTTCGAAGCGCACGACGACGAGATGATCGCCGTCAGCCCGCTCATCGAGAAGGTCCTGCCGCCCGACCGCATCCACGACATCGAAGAGAAGCTCCGGGCCTACCTCGCCACGCGGAGCCCGGCGGAGGCCCTCGAGGCCGAAGACGACGGGAACGGCGACGACGGGTCCGAGCCGGCGGGCGCCGCGAGCCCCGACCTCGATGCCGAACCGCGGCCGGATTCGGGCGGATACGGCGAGGTTCCCGCATGAAACGTCTCGAAGCGGTCCGCCTCGTCCAGTGGTACCACTTCCAGGACGAGACCTTCCCGATCGGCGGAAGCTGCCTCCTGCTCGGAGACAACGGCAGCGGCAAGACGACCGTGCTCGACGCGATCCAGGTCGCGTTGGTCGCGGACCTTTCGGAAGTGCTTCTGAACCGCGCGGCCAACGAGAAGAGCCGGCGGACGCTGCACGGTTACGTGCGCTGGAAGATCGGATCGGAGGATGAGTCGCGTCCGGGAGCCGTGCGCTTCGGCCGCGGGGCGTGCACCTCCTATGCGCTCCTCGAATTCCGCGACGATCAGGATCCGGCCGAGATGTTCACCTGCGGCATCGGACTCGAGGCGACGGAAACGGACACGCAGCTCGCGAAGGTCCACTTCGTCCTGCCGGGCCGGACGGTGGCGGAGGCGCCGGTCGTGGCGCCGCTCGGCGGCGACGGAAGGGAAATGGTCCGGCCGTTGCGCGATCTCCGCGCCTCGCTGCGCGCCGGCGGCGGACGATACTGGCACGACTCGGGGACCTATCGCGAGGAGCTGCGGCAGCGGTTGGGGGTTTTACCCGAGTCCTTCCATCGACTGATCGTCAAGGCGCTCGCCTTCAAACCGATCGGGCAGGTCCGGCAGTTCGTCTTCGACTACCTGCTCGATCCGCGTCCGGTCGACACCACCGCGCTCCAGGCGAACCTGGAGAACTACAAGCGGCTCGAGGGGGAAGCCAAGGAAGCCCGAGCTCGCATCGAGGCGCTGGAAGAGATCGTCCGCGAGGGCGAACGGATCCGCACGGAGCAGCGGACGGCCGAGAGCCATCGTTATCTCGAGCTGCGCGCGGACCAGGAATCCGCGCAGGCGAAGATCGACCGGCTCGACGCGGAGCTGGCCGCGACGCGCGCGGCCCTGGATGGCCTGCGCCTCCGAAGGGAGGCCATTCTCGCCGAGCTGGAATCGCTGGCGCGCGAATGGGAGCGCGTGGTCGGGCTCCTCGAAGGGCACGACGTCTACCGGCGGCTCCGCGATCTCGAGCGCGAGCTGGAGGAGACCGAGCGACGGCAGCGGGAGGCGGAAGCGGCGGACGCCGAGGCCCGGAAGCTCCTTCTGGCGCAGGGCGAGGCGCTCGAGGCGGTCCTGTGCGAAGAGGCTCGCGCTCTCCGGCGCGCGTTTCCCGCGCTGTTCGAGCGCGACGATCTTCTGGGCGCCGAGGAACCGCCCGAGACCGTCGCCCGCCTCCGCTCGAATCTCGCAGTTCAGGGAGCGCTGGCCGGCCGCGATCTCGTGACCTGGGAGCGCCGGCTCGACCGCGCGACCGACCGCGCGCGGCACTTGCGCCTGATCCTCCAGCAGGACCTCGATGCCGCCAGGAAGGAAGGCGACGCGCTCGAGGAGGAGCACCGGGCCTTGGAAGCCGGCCGGCGGCGTTATCCCGATGGACCGGCCGCGCTCCTGCATCTGCTTTCGACTCGCCTCAAGGGACGACGTGAGGCCAGGCCCCTCTGCGAGCTGGTCGAGATCCGGAACCCGCGCTGGCGCGACGCCGTGGAGGGCTACCTCGGCTCCCGCCGATTCGACGTGATCGTGGCGCCGGAGGATTATCCGCGGGCCTTGTCCCTCTACGAACGGTACAAGCGCGACTATCCGCTGCCGGGTCGGGGCGTGGTCTTCATCGCGGGCGTCGGCCTGGTCGATCTCGAACGGGTCCTGCGGTTGAACGCGCGCCCCGAGCCTCGGTCCCTGGCGGATCAGGTCGAGACGAACGACCCCGCGGCGCGGGCCTACTGCGATTTCGTCCTCGGAGAGGTCGTCTGCGTTGACGACGAGCAGTCGTTGCGCAAGCATCGGACCGCGATCACCGACACCGTGATGGTGTACAAGGGCCACGTGGCGCGGCAGACTCCGCGCGAAGTCTACTCCCGCCATTACATCGGCGAGGCGGCGCGGCTTCGGAGGCTGGACGAGATCGCGACGCGCCTGGCCGAGCTGCATGCGCTCTACATCGCGGGCGCCGAACGGATCGGCTGGTGCGACGACGCCATCCGCCTGCTCGATCGGGCGCGGGCGGAGGCGCGCCGGCTTCCGGATCTGATCGATCGGTCGAAGGGGCTGCCCGCCTTCCGGCTGCAGGTCAAACGCCTCCTGGAACAGAAGCAGAAGATCGACCGAAACGAGATCCGCGAGCTCGAGCGCGCCCGAGACGCCGTTTCCGAGCGCCGGAGCGCGCTGGAACGTGAACGCGACGAGACTTCGAGGCGAACGGGGGACGCCGAGCGCGGCGTTCGCGAGAATGAAGGACGGAAGCACGAAGCCGCGAGAGAGGGAGAACGGGCGGAGGCGGCGCTTCGCGACTTTGCCGCCCTCTCGGAGCCGCCCGTGGTCGAATCCTATGAGCAGAGATACCGGCGGGAACGATCCCAGCGCGAGCCGCTCGAGATCCACGACGTCTTCGAACGCCAGCGGCGGAACATCGAGACCCGGGTCGCCAACCTGACGCAGAAGTTCATCGAGCAGAAGACGCGATATGTCGAGCGCCGCGGGCTCGCCGCCCCGGTCGACGGCCCGGGCTTCGAGGAATTCGCGGGCGAGCTCGAGACCTGGCGGGACAGCCGGCTTCCCGTCTACCAGCAGAAGATCTCGGAGGCGAAGGCCCGGGCCTTGGAGCAGCTCGCCGAAGACGTCGTCTTCCGCCTGCGGGAGAACCTGCTTCTCGTCCGTCGTCAGATCGACGAGTTGAACAAGGCTCTCGAAGACGTCCCCTTCGGCAGCGAGCGCTATCAATTCACCGTCGAGGTCGATCCCGAACACCGGGAGTTCTACAACCTCGTGATGGACGCCGGGCGTTTCGAGAAGGAGTCGCTCTTCGGCGATGCTGCCCTGGCCACGCCGGGGCTCCGGTCGACGCTCGGGCATCTTCTCGATCGCCTGGTGGAAGCGGAGGCAAGGGAGGTCAAGACCGAGCTCGAGGCCAAGGCGGACTACCGCGAGTACTTTCGTTACGACCTCAAGATCCTGCACGCGGATGGGGGCTACTCGCTGTTCGACAAGGTCTCGGGGGACAGGTCGGGCGGCGAGACCCAGACGCCCTATTACATTGCGATCCTGGCCTCGATGTACCGGCTCTATCGCAGCCGGTCGCTGGACGATCTCCCGTCGTGCGGCGTCGTTCTGCTGGACGAGGCGTTCGGCAAGATGGACGAACCGCGGATCGCCGCCACCCTGACCTTCGCGCGCCGATTGCACCTCCAGCTCGTTCTCGCCACGCCCAAGGAACGGAGCGAGCTGGTCGCGCCCCGGGTGGAGCGAAGCCTGCTCATCCACAAGGATCCGATCAGCGGATCGCCCACGGTGCTCGACTTCACCCGGGAGTTCGCCCCGGAAGCGGAACAGATCGAGCGGGACGAGGGGTTGGACGCGCTGTCCACGGACGTCGACTCAGGCGGCGCCTTCGCCGGGTCCGACGCCGGCCGCGGGGCCGATCCTGATTCGTACGGAACGGGCGATGCGTTCGTCCGCCGTGACACCTCCGGCAACACCGGCTCGCCCGCGGAAGACCCGGCCTCCCCCGGGCTTTTCCCGCAACCCGGCATCGGCTGACCGCGTGGGATCACCGCGAAGGAATGGCTCCGAGCGTGTGCCGGCTATGCCCCATTCGTGGCGGAGGGGGCTCCTCACGATGCTGCTTGAGGCCCACGAACGCAGTTCCTCCTACGGTCGCGCCGGGCCGTGGCCGCGCGACGTCATCCTCCGGATCGACTCGTCCACGTTTCCGCAGGCTTTCGCGCCCGATGGGCGCGAGGACCGCATCGCGCTCTTCGCGTCCGCAACGGATCTGGAGACGGAGCGGAGAGTCCGGATCGTCCGGCATCCCCGCGGGCCGCTGAGCGGCGAACCGATGGAGATCCGCCTGGGGCCGGCCGAAGTCGGCCCGGCCTACGAGGCGGCGGAGATTTTGGGCTTCGAGCCGCTTTCACACGGACTGCGCGCGATCGAGCGGCACGCGCGGGAGCTGACGGGCCGGCCCTCCGCGGACTGGATGCAGGCCTACCTCGAGGCGCTGGCGCGGGAGGTTCACGACGCGGACTTCCGGCGCCTCGGCGTGTCGCGCGAGCGGGTCAAACGCCTGTGGCGGGATTTGCTTCTCGCACTGACCGCGGCCGCCGGCCTGGCCGGGGGGATCGCCCCGGCCTGGGAGCGTCTGGTGAGCGAACGGCTGCTCGGCGATTCCAAGATCCTGGCTCGCGTCCGCCCTCTCGTCGTCGCCATCCTCGTGCGCGCGGATCCGCGGTGGGAAGGACTGCCGGCGGAGGAGGCATCCTCTCTTCTCGAGGCGTACGGCGTGCGTCGGAAGCCGGGCCTCATCCGATGCGCCGCCGCGGCCGAGCTGCGGCGCGGCGCCAGCGTCTACCGCATGGAGGATTTCGTCCCGGTCGCGCACCTGCCGGTCACCTGGGCCGATTCGTGGGTCGACGCTCTCGTGAGCGCCGGCGTTCGGCAGGTGACGACGATCGAAAACGAGTATCCCTTCCTGGCCTACGTCGAGGAATCCGGAGGACCGGCGGGCCTGGGGGCGCGCAACGAGGTCGCCGTCTACACCGCCGGCTTTCCGGATCCTGCTTTGACCGCGGCTCTAGCCGGCTTGGCCAAACAGGGGCCCGGAATCTCCTTCCGTCACTGGGGCGATGCGGACTTGGGCGGCCTCCGGATCTGGTGGTTTCTACGTTCGCGCCTCGCGCGGCCCCTTGACCTCTTCCGGACGACCGCCGATTGGATCCTGGCCGAGTCTTCCCGGAACGGGGGTCGGCCGCTCAGCGCCGCCGAACGCGCCGCCCTGGCCCGCCTTCACCGGGACCTGGGCACGGTCGAGGGCCAAGACGTCCTTGCCGCCCGGGACGCGATCGCCGCGCTCTTGACCTGCGGCGTGAAGATCGAACAGGAGCGGTATTGATTCGGCCGGGCCGGGCTGGGTCGGGCCACGCAGCGGCCGGATCAACCGCCACGTTCACTTGAGGGGATCGCGGACTTCCAGCGAACGGAACCGGTGAAAGTCGGAATCGCGCGTGTAGATCACCCGGATCCCGTGCTCCCGCATGAGTGCCGCGGTGTGAGCGTCATGCAGGAGGTTCCCGCGAAGATCGGGCACCTCGCGGATCACGGCCGCCAGGTGCTGGTCATGCTCGTCGCCGTGCACGAGCACGGAAAGTCCCGGCGCTTCCAGAAGCGCGGCAACGAACTCCCCGGCCTGATCCGCCTTCCAGGGTCTCCGAAAGACGCGCGGGTGCGTGGAGACCCTGAGGAATTCGTAGATGATGTTCCAGGTGAGATACCACGGCGTCGATCCCGACCGCCATTCCTCCAGCAAGGCTCGGCATTTCGCATGCCCGTCGGCTGAGCGATCGGCAGCGTAGACCAGCACGTTGGTGTCGACCACGAACACCTATCGACCTTCCATCGCCTGGTAGAGCGCATCGCGATCCGCGATGTCGACCAGGGCCCCTCCGCCGTCGAAACTAGGCAGCGCCGGCAGAGACGTCGCCTGGCGCCGGGACGGCGCCAGGAAGAGACGAAGCGCCGACTCCACCAGCTCGGACATCGTGCGCTTTCGTCGCGCCGCTTCGCGTCTCAATTTCTCCATGACCTTGTCATCGATGTTGAGCGTCGTCTTCATATGGCAAACCATACCAGGAAGATGGCTGTATGTCAAGTCTTGCCTGATCAGCCCGCGCCGGGCCGGAACGCCTCGCGGCTACTCGATCAGAACCAGCCCGAAGTAGTGCTCCGGATCGCCATGGCGGCGGACCACGTTGATGGTGAAGCCGTGCTTCCGGGCGGTGGCGAACACGTCGATGCCGCAGGCCTCCATGGCCGGGCGCGCCTCCTCGGGATGGCAGCAACCTTTTTCGAAGGTGCAGGACTTGCACAGCTCGCACGGGCCGCCGCCCATGCCGAAGGCCTTGTAATAGCCGGCCAGGAAGACAGCGCGCTCCACCTGGACGGCGATCGACTTGGTCTGGGCGTAGGGAGCCTCGAAGAGCATTCCCGTCCTGTATTCGTCCAGCATCCGCCGCGTTTCGGCGGGCATCGGGGTGAACGGCGGGCAGACCAGGCTGGAGTTGTAACCGCCGCAGCCGTAGCGGCACTTCCACCGCACCCACTCATCGGTCTCCACGTCCGACGGAGAGATGATCCGAACGTCCCGGGCGCCGAGATCCTGCGCCATCTTGATGAAACCCTCATAGCCGGTCCGCCGCCGGGCGGGTCGTTTGGCGGTTTGCGCTTTTGCCATCCCTTGTCCTCCGCTGCCTCCCTCAGAGAGTGCAGGTGCTCCTCCACGACCATTTCGGCGAGCGGAATCGCCGGATCGTCCGGGAAACCCTCGTGCCGGATCCGCTCCGTCAGGGCGCCGAGCGCCGCATACAGCGCGTCATCGGCGGCCTGGAGATCCACCGGCACGACCGGCCGGTCTGCAGTTGCCATGGCCGCTCCTGTTGAAGGGAATGCCGAACGCCCGTGACATGGGGTCGCCCGGTCCGCCTCGTCGACGGCCGCCCGGATCGGATTGGCGTCCGTTCGGACTCGCCGGTCGCCCGAGTTGGACTCCGCTCGGTCCCCTCGAATCGGCGACGAGCATAGATCGAGCGGTTTTCGCAAAGCACGCTATTCCCTCCGGTGCGTGAGGCCAGGACCAGAGCGCGACAGTTCCGGGTTGGCACCTACGGCCCGTCCGACGCATGATGCCGGGATGAGGAGGGAATCGTTCTGAATCGACATCTTCCGGCCGCGCTGCTGCTGGCGTGTCTCGGCATCATGGTCCGCTTCGGCTCGTCTCCCGCAGCCGTCGTAGCGGGAGGGATCAGCGATGCGGCGGGCCAACCCCCGCGCCTCGCTCTGGTCCAGCTCATCGTGCGCGACGATGCGGAGCCCCCGCTGGCGTCGGCCGTTGCAAGCCCGGACGGCCGCTTCAGCCTTTCCGTGGGCGCGCCCGGCTTGTATTTCCTGCGCATGGCAGCGGTCGGCTGCCACGGGTGCCGGGTCCCGGTCGTGCTGGAGCCCGGGATGGACCGGTTCGACCTAGATGTCCGCTTGGAGCCTCAGGTCTGGAAGGCCGACCGCAACGACTCTCCAGGCCCGCTGGGAGCCGCGATCGACACGGTCGGCATCGTGGGGGACTGGAACGGGTTCGACCTGATATCGGCTTCCCTGATGCTGCCGCAGCCCGACGGCACCTTCATCTTCCGGCAGGAGGCCAAGGCGGACACGATCTCCTACGCGCTCACGGGCATTACGGAGGGGGACGGCTCCGTCGAGGGTCCGCAAGCGGACTACTACGTCTTCGACGGACAGCGAGGCTTCCGCTCGGTGCTCCGAACGAGAAAGGGAACGGTCGCAACCATCGTCTTCGACCCGCGGGCTGTGCCGAGATCCCCGATGGCCGGGCTTCCCCGCTTTCGATTCGGCCCCGAGAATCGCTGGGCCGAGTCTCTTCCCGGCCTGGATCAACAGGTCGAGGCCGATGTCCGAGCGCGGACGCGGGCCGCGGCCGAATATGACAGAACCCGCGGGAACCTGAAGGGATTCCAGTTTGATGAAGCAAGGATCTGTACAACCTTGGAGACGGCCTTCCTGGAGGCACCCGGCCTTCCCATCCGGCACTTCATCATCAAGTGCCTGGAAGCCCTCGATGACACGACCCGGCTCGATCCCGGATTCTGCCGGGCGATGGTCGAAGCGCTGCCGGTCGGCTCCGTCCTGTGGGGAACCGCCGCGCTTTCGCTGCAGAGGATCCTGCATTCACTTCCCGAAACCGAAGGCGACTCCCTGGCCGAGCGAGCCCTGCGGGAAAACCCGAGCCGGACCGTGCAGGCGGTGGCGGTGGAACGCCGGCTCGACCGTGCCGTTCGCGCCCAGGATCCCACCCGGGTCGCCCAGGAGGCGCGCCGGCTGAAGGCAAGCTACGCCGGCGTTCCAGAGACGGCCGAAACGCTCCGCCGGTACGATCCCGATCGGAGGATCCAGCCGGGAAGACCCGCGCCGGCCTTCAAGCTGGTTTGCACCGGAAGCGCGGACAGCGTGTCCAATCGGACGATCCAGGGGAAATACTGCCTCATCGATTTCTGGTCGACCTGGTGCGTGCCGTGCGTGCAGGAAATCCCGAACCTGAAGTCCGCCTACGAGCGCTTCCAGAGCCGTGATTTCACGATCCTGAGCATTTCCTTGGACGCCATCCCGCAGGTGGTGACGTCCTTCCAGGCCATCCGGCTCAAGATACCCTGGCTGAGCGTGTTCTCGCCGGGCATCACCGACGGCGCGACCGCGAAGGCCTTCGAGGTGATCGCCCTTCCGAAAGCCGTGCTCGTGGGACCGGATGGAATCATCATCGAGGATGGCCTGACCCGGCCGCTTCAGGGGCCAGGGCTGTTCCAGACGCTCGACGCCATTCTCCCGAAGGCGCCTCAGGCCGGGCCGGCCGGCACGGGATCACCTTCGAGGGCCGGTTGGGGAACGACGAAATGAGGCCAGCGGGCCTCGTCCCTCACTGAGCCCCCGGCGCGCTCCGTGTCCCATTCGCCCCTGCGCCCTCCGCCTTGCTGTGCAGGTTATACACGTACAGCGTATGCCCGAGAACGGCGCGGGGTGGGAGCGCCCGGAAGCCCGCGTAGAGGTCGGAGTCCGTGGGCCAATAACCGGTGCCGTTGATGAAGTACATCCGGCCCCAGAGCAGGTTGGCGCTGACGACCGCGACATCGGCGCCGTTCAGCGGCACGCCCGGGATCAAGGAAACGTAGTTGACTCCGTACACCTCCGGTTTCACGCGGCCGAAGTACGCCAGCGCGACGGACGGGATCTTCTCGCGCTTCATGTACTCGCGGAGAGCGATCAGGTCCTGGCCCCAATCGAGGTTCGAGTCCAGTAGATAGCGATGGCCGTTGGCGGAGCCGCCGCTGGCGAAGTTGAAATAGGCCAGATAGTGCGGACACGCCAGAACGGCGGTGCCCGCCATGGCCAGGCCCGCCGCGATGGTCAGGGCGACCAGGCTCCGTCTCCACCGAGGCGCGGTCCAGACGGGCGCGGATGCGATCCGGCCGATCCAGACGCAGGCGATCGGCACCGTGAAGAGGAGATAACGGACGCCGATGTTCTTGTGCCCGGCGAAGGAGAAGAAGACGAGCAGCACGAGCCAGACGACGAGGAGCGGAAGCTCGCGGCGGGAGATTCGCAGTTTGAGCGCAAGAGCCGCCAGCACCGCCAGGATCGCCGGCACCGGGGTCTTCACCAGGAAGCCGATCAGGTAGTAGCTCCAGAAGCCGGTCTGCCTGATCCTGCCGAGCAGATAGGCGTCATAGCCCTTGTCCGCCAGTTGTACACCCAGGCCCTTCAGGTACCACGGCGACCAGCGGAACCCGTAGGCCGCGGCGATCACTCCCCCGCCGATCACGAGCGCCACCGCGCCCCAGCGGATCGTGCGGCGATCCAGAACCAGCCGGCCGCTTTCCGTGCGGCGATCCAGAACCAGCCGGCCGTTTTCGGCGCCACGCTCTCTATCCCGACCCGATAGCCAGATCAGGAGCGCGGAACCCACCAGAAGCGGGACCAGCATCGCTCCGGTGTACTTCGCCAGCGCGGCCAGGCCCAGGGCGGCGCCGAGGACGGCCGCCGAGCGCATCCCCGGTCGGCGCAGGAACGCGTCGAAGGCCCAGAGCGTTCCGATCGTCGCCGCGGCCAGATAGATGTCGGTCGTCACGAGATGGCCGTGGGCGAGCAGGTCGGGCCAGAAGCAGACGAAGGCTGCGGAAATGAGGCCTCCGGTGGCACCGTAGAGGCTTCGCGCATAGCCCCAGGTCAGGAACCAGGTGAGCAGAAGGACCGCAATGGAAACCATCCGGGCGCGCACATAGAGCGACTGGTACCGTTCGGCGTTGGCCGCTTCGAAGCCTCTTCCGATGCGCCAGCCGCTGGTGGTGGTCGGAAGCGGTGCCGGATCAACCCGCGCTCCCGAGAGAAACGCGGGGACCGCCGGAAGGACCTTGCCCAGAGGAGGCACCCCGGCGTCGATCTGGTACGCCCCCGCTTCGAGGATCGCCAGGCCTCCCGGCAGCAGCGCGTATTCGTCGACCGTCACCGAATCCCGCCGGGCGGCGGTCACGGCCAATCCGGCCGCGACCACGAAACAGACCAGTGGAAGCGCAACCGTCTTCAAGAACGGTTCAGCCGGAGACACGGGCCGCCTCCTCAAGCGCCTCGCAACGAACGCAAGGCGGCCGTCCAGCGAACCAGCTCGTCCAGCATCGTTCGGGCGGCCTTCTCATAGGCCGCTCCGCCCTTGAACTTCCAGGCTTCCTTGTCCATCTCGTTCATGTAGAAAGGGACGGCCACCGCTTCGACCAGCGGAACCATCTTGAGCGTGGTCAGGATCTGCTTCGTCATCTGCACCGACCGCGTGCCGCCGGAAGCGCCGCCGTAGCTCACGAATCCCGCGGCCTTGTAGTTCCACTCCACGTAGAGATGATCCAGGGCGTTGACCAGCGCCGGGGGCGATCCGAAGTTATACTCCGGCGTCACGAAGACGAAGGCATCCTGTGCCGACACCATCGCGCTCCAGGCCTTCGTCTCCGGACGGACATACTTCTGCAGCCGCGGATGATGCGGCTCGTCGAGGAGCGGAAGCGGGATTTCCTTGAGATCGAGCAGGACGACCTCGTATCCGCCGTGGCTCTGTGCGATCTCGACGAACCAGTCGGCGATCGGGCGACCGGCCCGGTTCTCTCGCGTGCTTGCCACGACAACACCCAGCCGAATCATATCGTCACCTCCTCATTCGTTGCTGCCTGGCCCGCCGCGCTCGCCGACCCGGATTCCCGTGACCAGCCGCTGGCGCCAGGACGTGATCCCGGCGTCAAGGCCGCGCTTGCCGAGGCGGCCCGGCCGACCGCGCCAGGGCCGGACTCGTCCCGCCCGGGTCAAGCTCGAGCCCCTTCTGGATCGCCGCCAGGGCCTCGACGGGACTGTCCACGCGGTGGAACAGCTTCAGATCGTTCTGGTCGATCATCCCGTATCGGGCCAGAGCGTCGAGATTCACCACGTCGTTCCAGTAACTTGACCCGTACCAGAGGATGAGCATCGGCCGGTCGAGCTTCCGAGTCTGCGCGAGCGTCAGCATCTCGAAAAGCTCGTCCATGGTCCCGAAACCTCCAGGAAACACGACCACGGCACGGGCCAGATGGGCGAACCAGAGCTTTCGCATGAAGAAGTAGTGGAATTCGAAGCCAAGCTCGGGCGAGATGAACGGATTGGGAACCTGTTCCCTGGGCAGCGCGATGTTGAGGCCGATCGTCCGCCCGCCCGCCTCCCGTGCGCCGCGATTCGCGGCCTCCATGATGCCGCCGCCCCCGCCGGTGCAGACCTGAAACCGGTGACACGGCGACTTCAACCCGAGCGACCACTCGGTCACGAGGCGGGCCAGCTCGCGTGCTTCGTCGAGGTAGCACGAAAGCGGCCCTCCTTCCTTCAGGCGCGCGGAGCCGAAGAACACGATCGTGTCGTGCACCAGCTCGCGCTGGAAGACGTCGAGCGGCTCGAGATACTCGGCCAGGATGCGAATCGGTCGGGCGGCTGCGCTGTCCAGGAACTCCCGGTTGTGGTAGGCCAGCGGGGCTCCCTGGGCGCGATCCGACTCATCCGACTCCGACTCATGCCCCCGATGCGATTTCGACTCGCGGGCTCGATCCGACATAGGATCCCCCCAGATTGAAGACCGTCCGGTTCGAGGCTGTCTTGCACCTGCGATCGACCATCTCGAACATCCTATCAGAAAGTGGCGGAGTTCGCCGCATCGCCGGGAAGGGTGGCCGGCCCTTGGGAGAATTGACGCGATTGTGGGAGTGATGCCGGAACCGGCAAGTGGTTGAGCCGAGAGTTCTCACAGACCGTTCCCCGAGATTGCTTATCGACCATTTCCGACGATATCCAGCAAGACATGCTTGGCCGTCGAATTCCGGTGCTATCATCGAGTCGAGAGGGGCGAGAATTTGCAAAAGAGACGCTTGTCCATTTTACCGGAGGAATGACCATGTCGAAGCGATTATCACTTCTCCCCCTGATTGCACTGGTGATCCTGGCCGGCTGCGGAGGATCCAGTTCTCCCACGAATCCCAACCAATCGAGTCAACCGGCATACGTCGAGGGCCTGGTCTTTGCGGGTCCGGGGTACGCCTACGCGCAATCCGACAGCGGCGCGATTTCCGGCGCGAGCGTGACACTGGCGGAGATCAACACGGACGGGACGTTGCAAACCGTTTCGACCGCGCCGGTTCAAACGGCCAGCGACGGAACGTTTCGCGTCGCCGCCAGCGTCACGGGCAAGAGCCACCTGTTCGCCGTAGCCGTGCGGAACACTTCAACCTGGAGAACCGTCGTCAGCGGAACGGTCGAGCCCGGCACCACCGTGTTGACGCAACCGCTCAATGACGTGTCCACGACCCAGGCCGACGTTTACAGCCAGATCGTCGCCGATGGCCTGGGGTCTTCGGTCTCCTATTCCGATGCGGTCCTGGCGGTGGACTCCGGTTTGGCAGCACAGATCAGAGGAGATGCGGCGTCCATCGGCCAGGTTGCGAAAGCGCTTGAGGACCAGGCGGACGCGCGCTCGACGTTTCTGGCGGACTCGACCGTAGGGCTGAGCTCGACTCAGATCCAGCAGATCGAGACTGCCCGGGCCGCGGCCCAGACCCAGTTCGACGCCGCCCTCAATGCCGCGGGGACCTCCACCGCGGCCATCCAGGCCGCCTTGGCCGCGCACGAGGCGGCCGACCAGGCGGCCTTCACGAACGGGGGCGTCCGGCCCCACCTGTTCGCCCTGGCGGTCGAGGTGGGAGCCCGCCGGCTCAGGCGGTCGGCGCTTCTGCTGGGCGCCCAGGCTCAGTTCAGGCTGCTCCAGCTCCGGGCTCGGGCCCGCGCAGAGGCCATCGAGGCCGTGATTACGGCGGAATTCACCGCCTTGGGCGCGCCCAGCGATGTCATGAATACGCTCGCCACCGCCGGAACCACCCTTCTGACCTCGATCTCACAGGCGCAGAACGAAGCAGAGATCCTGGCCGCCTTCTCGGCCTACCACCTGGTCGTTCTCCAGGAGCTCAAGGCCGTTCTCAACCAGAATGCGGTGGATCTGGACGCGCTGGAAAGCAATATCGGCGAGGTGGGCGGACCGAAGGCGACCCTCACGAGCTCGGCGGATGGCGCGACCAGCTCGAGCCAGCTCGCCAGCGCGTATGCCACGTTCTACCGGACGGTCCGGAGCAGCGTCGTCGGGCGATTGGCCTCCCTCGGAGCGACCGATATCGACGCGGTGGCGGCTCTCCTCACGGTGCTCGACATGATCTACTGATCCTCACAAATTCGGTCTGACCGGCGGCGGCGTTCCCCGCGCCCCGCCGGTCAGATCGACCCGTGGGACCGGCTGGCCCCCGGCCCGAACTTCAGGAGACCGCTCATCCGCATCCCCAAAGCGGCCGATACCGGGATTGACCGGCCGGGACCGGACGTCTCCGAAGCTTGGAAGGACCGAGAGCAACTCCGGAACCGGAATCCCGGCCGAGACTATAATCGAGTCGAGGGGGTGGAGGTTCTGCGATGAGAGAAAGCGATGAACCCCAACGGAGCGCTTGAGTCGGGACCCCGGTTCCGGGCCACCCGTCTCGCCTGCGGCTTCGCCGCCCTCATCGCCCTGCTCTGGCTTACGGACTGCTCCACCACCGCCCTCCTGATCCGCGGCACCGGCTCTGCACCGGTGCGGGACGAAGTGGCGTACTTCAAGATCCATGGCCGGCAGATCCGGGTCGACGTGTACAAACCGGAGACGATCGAACGCCTTCCCGCCGCCATCCTGCTTCATGGGTCCAACGGAATCCACGCGATCACGTCCAACACCATCACCCGCTATGCTCAGGCGCTCGCCCATCAGGGAATCATCGCGCTCGTCGTCCACTACTTCGACGCCACCGGCGACGTCGCCGCCGACGATTCGGTGGAAACCGCCAACTACTTTCGTTGGGTCAAGGTGCTTCACCAGGCGGTCACCTGGGCCCGCGGTCGGCCCGACGTGGACAAGAGCCAGGTGGGGCTGGTCGGCTATTCCCTGGGCGCCTGGCTGGGCGTCGGAGCGGCGGCCTTTGACTCGAGAATCAAACGGGTTGTGCTCTTCGGAGCAGGTCTGGAGCCTTTCCTGGCGGACAAAATCCAGCGCATGCCTCCGACCTTGATCTTCCACGGGGATCAGGACGACGTCGTTCCGCTCTCCGACGCCACCCATCTGGTCGACTTCCTGCGTTCCCGCAACTGCCCCGTCGAACTCCGCGTCTACCACGGCGAAGGACACACCTTCGACGACTCCACCGCCATCGATGCCCTGGAGCGAGCCGGACGCTTCCTCACACCGCAGAACGAGCACGCCGGCCGCTGATTCCATAGCAGCCGCATCCTCGCTCGTTCCAGCCGCTTCGGGTCACCGAAGGATTGCTTCGGTGTCGTTCTTACACCGACGGCAACCGCGGCCGCGTTTGTGACGTCGATCTGATTGAATCGAGACTCAGTGACATTTGTGCCGCCGGCACCTTTGCCTCAAGAAACAACTTGATTCTCCCGGGGAACTTTCCTATACTGCCGCCAGTTTGTCGGGATGCCTGCATCGCTTATACTGATTGCGAACGGTCGCACTGAAAACGCCAGCGCGGCGGCGTTCACGCGGAGGCCCACGGCAGACTGATCGCCTGGTGCCGCATAGATGTGACTGCGATTCGAACGTCAGGGGAGTCAAGCAGCAGCTGACGCAGTTCCGCATTGAGGGGTTGGGATACCTGAGCACGACGCATTCCGGACCCTGAGCCAGGTATTGTTTTCTCTTTCTCCGGTTGCGCCGGGTTTGTCGCCATCCCTCTTGGTTCGCGATGGACGCGGCAGATTCCATCCTGCCGGGGAGGGGTGATTATTGCGTTCCGACCGACGTTCCGCTGATTTTACAGGGAGAATACAGTCCCAAAGCCGCGTTCTCCGGTACTGTCACGTCCTTGTCAGTCCATGAAGCTCTGGGGGAACGGAGTCGCCTTCCCCCGAATGCGGGCCGGAATCGAGCGCTTCGGCTTGGCCAGCCACGTCGAGTCGGTCACCCTCCGCCCGCGGCACACCACCGACAGGAGAGTTAAACCATGAAACGCCTGCTTCTGGTTCTTGCGCTTATGGGCCTGGCCACAGCACCGGCTCTGGGAGTTTCCACGGTCTGGGTGGATGATGACTGGTATACGTACCCCATCAGCACCCCGGTGGGTGGCCACACGATCGGCGTCGACGCCTTTGGCACCATCCAGGCGGCCATCGACGCCGTCGATCCCGGTGGCACCATCAACGTGTACCCGGGAACCTACAATCACGACGAGGCGGACGGCTGGGATCCCGTGACGGGAGGACCCGGCGCCAACAACTTCAACATCTTCGTGCACAAGGCGATGCTCATTCAAGGCATCGATGGTGGCGGAAACCCCATCGCCTCCTACTCCGGGATCCAGGCCTTCATCGTTGCCAAACAAGACCTCCCTGATTTCGGATCCTCCGCGATTTTCGTCCAAGCCGACAATGTCACGATCACGGGGTTTGATGTGACCGGATGGAATGCGGGCAACGACAAGACCGTCGAGGTGACAGGAGACAACTTCACCATCAAGGCCTGTCGGCTCCATGCGCTGGACAACACCTCCTGTCTCTATTTCGACGATACCCACTTTGATCCGGTCCACAACGTCGCCCACGTGCTGTCCTACCGGGTGGACGGGAACTTGATCGACGGGGGAGGTCCCGACGCTTCGGGCATTCGGATCTCCAGCGGTCCGGGATGGACCGGCCTGGTCACCGGCCGCGTCATCACCGCCAACACGTTCAATAACAACCAGGACGCCATTGCCTTCGTCGGTCCCGGAGCGGAAGACTGGGATTACTATCCCGTC
Source organism: Candidatus Eiseniibacteriota bacterium (assembly GCA_963833505.1). Taxonomy (GTDB): domain Bacteria; phylum Eisenbacteria; class RBG-16-71-46; order CAIMUX01; family CAIMUX01; genus CAWHYG01. The sequence goes on from CAWHYG010000007.1 coordinate 1,976,407, forward strand.
GGAGCCGCCAACATTACCGCAAACAGCTTCAGCAACTCCGCCCGCCGGCACGTGATCGCCTGGGGAAAGTACCAAGGCGTTCAAGGCTATGTGGCTCCGGATTGGAGCGCCACGCTTGCGGGCAACACCTTCGACAAGGGGGCGGTTCCTTGGACGCCCGGGGGCGACGATCGCTATTGGGATTCCGCGCCCTTCTACTACGTCCGTGGAATCTACAGCGCCATCCAACGCTACGCGATCAACCGCGCCCTGGATGGCGACAAGGTGCAGGTTCTCCCGGGAAACTACGTGGAGCAGATCGAGATCGCGAAGAACATCACGCTCTACGGCGCGGGCCGTGCTAACACCACGATTACCTCGCCTGCTTCGCTGCCGCTCTCCTTCAGCACCCCTGGCAACAACAACTACCCGGTCGTCTACATCCACGACGTGGCGAACGCTGTGGTCCATGACCTCACCGTGGACGGCGCCGGCCAGGGCAACAGCAACTACCGCTTCATCGGCGTGGCCTTCTGGAACGCCGGCGGCCACCTTCTGTCCTGCGACGTCAAAAACGTCGAGGATACCCCCTTTTCCGGAGCGCAGGACGGAGTCGGAGTCTACTCGTACAACAGCGGCGTGGGACCCTACAGTCTGGAAGCGGGCGACGTGAATGTAACCGACTTCCAGAAGACCGGAATGGCCCTGTCCGGAACCGGGATGACCGTCAACGTCCACGGCTGCTCGACCATCGGCGAGGGGCCCACCGGCGTGACGGCTCAGAACGGCATCCAGATCGGCTACGGCGCCGGTGGAACCGTGAACGGCTGCAAGATCCAGGACGTGTGGTACACGGGCCCGACCTACACCGCCACCGGGCTTTTGCTTTACCAACAGAGCGGCGCGACCATCCTCAACATGTCCACGCCGAACGGAATCATCCGGTGTCAAGGGTCGGTCTACGTCCAGGACGGACCGGCCAGCCTGACGGACGTGACGGCCGACAACTCCGGGCATCTGCCGGCCACGGATCCAAGCTGGGCCCTGACCCTATACAACACCTCGGCCAGCCTCCAGCGACCGAGCCGCGCCTCCGTGCGTCTCGCTTCGGCCTGGCAGGAGCCGGCCGCCCGGGCATCTGGCAATCCCCGTGCCTCCTACGACATCAGCGTGAACGGCGGCTGCCTCATCGGGAGCGGAGGCGGGGCCACCGGGTCGAGCGGGATCTATGCCTGGTCGGCCGGGGGACCGCTCACGGTGATGGCCGACAGCTTGCTGGTTGTCCGGTTGGGACGAGGGCATGGTGGCCGACGGCGCCAGCGTGACCTTGACGGCCAACCATGACCGGATCGTCCAGAACTACACGGCAGGGTATGATCACCTGACGGGCACAAGCGCGGAGAACGCGGAGTACAACTGGTGGGGCGATCCTTCAGGTCCCGGTGGCGCGGGCGGAGGTTCCGGCAACAAGGTGCTGCCGGTAACCAACTCCAACGTCGACTTCAACCCCTGGATGATCGGCGGCAACGGCACCTGCGGACAACCGCTCGCGAACAACACGGTCGGGCCGGTTCCGCCCGGAACCTGCATTTCCACCGTGCATCCTTGCGTGACCGTGCCGTTCAACATCAACCACACCGACAATACTCCGATCCGCGGCTACAGCGTGACCTTCCAGCTCAGCTCGCTGGCGCTGTGCGCGGGAACCGCCAGTATCACGCAGGGAAGCTACCTTCACTACACGGGCGGCGTGAACACGACGTTCCAGGTGATCGACAACGGCAGCGGCTCCTACACGGTGGATTCCGCGATTCTCGGTCTTCCCTGCGGCGTGACCGCCCCGACGGGCACGCTCTTCAGCGCGGACGTCAAGAACTTGGACGGCGACGGCACCGGCATTCTGACGGTAACCTCGTTGATCCTCCGCGACTGCAGCAACAACACGATCCCGTCCGTTCCGGGCGCACCCGGCACGATCACGATCGACAACACGCCGCCGGCGGCCATCTCGGATCTGGGGGCCGCTCAGCTCATGGCCGGAAACGACACGACGGGGACGACGAAGGTGGCCCTGACCTTCACCGCTCCGGGCGGAACGACGGCCCAGGTCTACCGCGCACCCTATGTGCTGAGCGACGGTAGAACCAACGCCTACCCCGAATACGGAGACGACGATCATGCCGCCGGCCCGCCGGCCACCCCCAGCTATCCGCCGGGTGCGCCCTGGGCCCTGACCAGCGTGACCGCCAGCGGCCAGACCGACCAGACGTCCGCCCGCGGATACTGGTATTATGTGGTCTTCACCACGGATGCCTGTGGGAACGTCTCGACCGTATCCAACGTTTCCGACCACGGCACCGGGGTGCTCAACTACTTCCTGGGCGACGTCAGCAACGGTGTCTCCGTGGGATGCCACGGCAACAACCAGGTCTTCAACGAGGACATCTCCCGCCTCGGCGCCCACTACGGCGCTGGCCTGGGCGACAACGACCCCTGGGGCTGCCTGGACGTCGGCCCTACCACCGACGGCTCGGTCAACAGCCTGCCCAAGCCGGATGACAAGATCGGATTCGAAGACCTCATGATCTTCGCCATGAACTACGGTCAGGTCAGCCTGAACGGACCTTCGCCGGCCGGATCCGTGGCCGGCAACGCGCCCGGCCGCGAGCATCCGATCCTGACCCTGACCCGTGACGTCTCCGGCCTGCCGGGGACCCTGACCGCCCGGTTGCATCTCGAGAACAACCAGTCCGTGGCCAAGGGGATTCACGCCGTCGTGGCCTTCGACGCGAGCAAGCTCGAGCTGCTCGGCGTGACCCAGGGAAGTCTCCTGGGCAACCAGAACGTCTTTTTCAAGAACCTGCCGGCGGATGGAGGAGTCGCGGTCGATCTCGCCGCCCTCGGACAGGGCGCGACGATCCAGGGGTCGGGCGAGGTGGCGGTGCTGAGCTTCCGCCTCAAGACTCCGGGAGCGATTCCGGCTCTTCAGACCGCGGACCTGCGCGATCGGAACAACCACTTCCTCGGCGACGTGCCGGAGGGAGCGGTGGGTCCGACCGTGTTGGCCAGTCCGCAGAACACCACCACGAACCTGACGCCGATGGAGCTTCGGTTCGATTCGGCGCGGCCCAATCCGTTCACCGGGAGCACGGACCTGAGCTTCCAGCTTCCGGCGGAGACGGGCGTGCGGATCGAGATCCACGACGTGAGCGGCCGGCTGATCCGGACGGTTCTGGACCAGACGGTTTCGGCGGGTGAGCACGTGGCCACCTGGGACGGGCGGAACGACGCCGGCAACAACGTGGGTGCGGGAGTCTACCTCTGCACCTTCCGGGCCGGCGAGTTCCAGCAGACCCAGAAACTCTTCCGGTATCGGTAGCTTCTTCTGGGGAGCCGGGGTCCTGCGATCCCGGCTCCCTGTGGTTCGCGTATCTGATCAGCAAGTCTCCGGCGCGAAGGCCGGCGCTTGCGACAGGAGACCAAACATGATCAGGACCGGCTCCGGCCTCTTCCGACTGCTGGCCGCCGCGTGTGTCCTCCTGCCGGCTGCCGCTGGCTCCGCTTTCGCCGTGGATCCGTTCAACGTCTACGTCGATCCGGCGCTTCCCGACACCGTGTTCGCGCTGCTGAACACGACCTTCAACATCTACCTGGACGTCGACTCGACGGCCAAGGAGTTCAACGGCTTCGACGTCACACTGCAATTCCGGCCGTCCGTGGTTTCCCTGCAATCCTCCTCGGAAGGGCCTCTCTTTCCGGGCCTCTGTCCGAACCGGTTCACGCCCACATCCAACACCGACTCGACCGCCACTTTCGGAGATTTTCTCCTTTGCAACGGGATCTCCGCCAACGGCCCGGGCAGCCTGGTCATCTACACGTTCACAGCTTTGGCCCCCGGCGTCAGTCCGGTGACGATCACCTCCGACCCGAACCGCTCGTTTTACGACGCCGGCCTCTACATCTGGCCGCAGAACCCGGTCTATCCGCGGCAGGTCATCTTCCACAACGCCGTGGTGAAGGTGCTGGGCCCTGGCGCAGGGGCTCCCGAGTCCGGAAAGGCCTCCGCCGACCGGCCGCGGGTGTGGATTGCTCCCGATCCCATCCGTGATGCAGGAGAGATTCACGCGTTGTTTCCCGCACTGGCGGCACCGGACCGCACGATCGGCGCCGGCCGATCCTGGGCTACATCCGGCTGCCTCCCGGTTGAGCTCATGATCCTGGATTCCGCCGGACGCCTGATCACCCGCTGGTCGGAAGGCGCCGCCGGCCCTGGTCTGCTGGTCGTTCCGTGGAGACCGGTCGGGTCGGGCGGCCAGTGCCTGGCGGCCGGCGTGTACTTCTGCGTTCTGGAGCACGGAGGTGAAACCGCCATTACGCGCTTTGTCGTGGTTCGATAGATCTTTCGCCGGTTTGCAGAATAGCCGGCTGGTCCGACGACAAAATCGGAGGACCCGTCGCGCATGGCTCCGCATCGTCGACAGCCGAATCGGTGAATCACCGACAGGCGCATCGGCACATTGCCGTCAGCCAGCTCGGCACCCGCCGGGACCGCCGTCGGACAATCGGGGGGACGAATGAACGATCTCAACGTTCGATGGGGCACAAGACAACGCGGGCCTCCAGCCCGCCGCCTCCGGCCTCCTGGCGCATTTCTTCGCGTTGTTTCAAGAGTCGGGTGACGAAAGGGAGGTTCTTGAAATGAGATCATTGTCCTGCCTGCTTTTGGCCTTACTGGCCACGACAGCTTTGACTGCGGCTGCCGCCGCCGCCACGGTGGACTTCGAGCAGATCCTCGGGTACACACTCGCAGCCGACGGCCACGGGGTCTGCGTCCGTTCGATGGATCAGAACCACACATTCGGCGGTTCGTGGTCCGCCAGGCTCTACCTGCCGGACATGTGGAACGACTTCTCCAAGGTGCGGTTTCCGGCCGGAGGTCCGCTGCGGGACAACAGCGGGACCTTCTGGTACTTCGTCCCGGGGAGCGGCACGACCACGTTGATTCCCTACATGTACTTCTGGATCGATTCCAACGGAAACGGCATCGAGGACTACACCGGCGGCAATGACGGCGACTCCTTTGTCATCGCCTTCATCACGGGCGGATCGCCGTACGTTGAAGGCGCCTGGTCGCAGTCCGGCCTGAATTCGAGCACCATCGTCCACGTCGTGGGCAACCGCACCGGGCTGGCAGATGGCGAATTCAGCTCGAGCAACGGCGGCGGACTGCTCTCTGATCTGTACAATCACAACTTCGACGGCCACAAGACCTGGGGCGACCTGAATCTGCTCGAAGCCCGGGTCGGCGCCGGAGAATGGCCGGAAAGCGTTCCGACTTCCTTCACGAGCTACGTCGACGACATCGTGGTGACTTCGGCCGGAAACAGCAACCCGGTCACGCCGACCGCAACGAACGGCCTTTGCCTCGGAAGCGGCTGCGGGCCGGTGGCGTTCCAAATCGTCCGAACCGATGCCATCCCCATGAGAGGGTACAGCGTGACCTTCCAGCTCAGTCCGGAGCTGGTGCTGTGCTCGGATGTGCTGCACAGCGTTACGCAAGGTACCTATCTGAGCTCCATCGGCGGGACCGATTTCGAGGTCACTTCGAATGGCGGCGGGTCCTATACCGTCGATTGCGCGATCCTAGGAGGCGGCCCGGGCAATTGCGGCCAGAGCGCCAGCTCGGGCACCTTATTCAACGTCTCGGTGAAAGAGGCGAACGGCGACGGTGTCGGCCAGGTCGCGGTGGCCTCGGTCACGTACCGCGACTGCAACAACGCCCCGATTCCCGGCTCGACCGGGGCTCCCGCCTGGCTCTGGATCGACACCACGCCGCCGGGAGTCGTGACGAGCCTGGCGGCGACCCAGGTGAAGTCCGGGAACGATCACGATGGAACCACCAAGATCACGCTCACCTTCGCTCCTCCGGCGGACGCGGACCTGGCCGGGATCGAGGTCTACCGGGCTCCTTACGGCGTTGGCGACGGAAGCAGCGCGTACCCCGAGTACAACGATGTGTCCGGCGCCGGCGTGCCGAGCGTTCCCGGGTATCCGCCGGGGCCGCCTTGGGTCAAGACCGGCGTCACGGCCACCGGTCAGACCGACGAGGTCGCGAACCGCGGCTACTGGTACTACGTGGCTTTCGCCAAGGACGCGTGCAACAACGTCTCGGTTGTTTCCAACGAGACCGCCGGGACGCTCAACTACCATCTGGGCGACGTGAGCACCGGCGACCAGACCTGCCAGGGCGACAACCTGGTTGGCGACCCGGACATCTCCTTCCTCGGTGCTCACTACGGCATCCCGTTGGCGTACAACGACCCACAGAACTGCCTGGACGTGGGCCCGACCCAGGACTCCTCGGTCAACACCATGCCGACCACGGACAACAAGGTGAACTTCGAAGACCTCATGATCTTCGCGATGAACTACGGCATGGTCAGCCTGAACGGGCCTTCGCCGGCCGGATCGCTGGCCGGTAACGCGCCCGGCCGCGAGCATCCGATCCTGACCCTGACCCGTGACGTCTCCGGCCTGCCGGGGACCCTGACCGCCCGGTTGCATCTCGAGAACAACCAGTCCGCCGTCAAGGGGATCCACGCCGTCGTGGCCTTTGACGCGAGCAAGCTCGAGCTGATCGGCGTGACCCAGGGAAGCCTCCTGAGCAACCAGGATGTCTTCTTCAAGAACCTGCCGGCGGATGGAGGAGTCGCGGTCGATCTCGCCGCCCTCGGACAGGGCGCGACGATCCAGGGGTCGGGCGAGGTGGCGGTGCTGAGCTTCCGCCTCAAGACTCCGGGAGCGATTCCGGCTCTTCAGACCGCGGACCTGCGCGATCGGAACAACCACTTCCTCGGCGACGTGCCGGAGGGAGCGGTGGGTCCGACCGTGTTGGCCAGTCCGCAGAACACCACCACGAACCTGACGCCGATGGAGCTTCGGTTCGATTCGGCGCGGCCCAATCCGTTCACCGGGAGCACGGACCTGAGCTTCCAGCTTCCGGCGGAGACGGGCGTGCGGATCGAGATCCACGACGTGAGCGGCCGGCTGATCCGGACGGTTCTGGACCAGACGGTTTCGGCGGGTGAGCACGTGGCCACCTGGGACGGGCGGAACGACGCCGGCAACAACGTGGGTGCGGGAGTCTACCTCTGCACCTTCCGGGCCGGCGACTTCCAGCAGACCCAGAAGCTGTTCCGATATCGATAGGCGACTCCAGGCGGCTCGCATTCGCCCGCGGTCGGCGTGGGTAGCGGTCGCCCCCGACCTGGGAAATCGGAGCTGATGGAACAACCCTCTCGGGGGTCACAGAGGCCGCTTCCTCGATCCGGGGAAGCGGCTTCACTCCGTCGGAGGCGGACTGATTGAACGCGGTGTTCACCTCGCCCGCTTTCACCATGCGCCAGCGGCTGGGCCGCATTCACCATGTCTTCGTCTCGCCCGCATTCACCATACGCTCGGCTGGCCCGACTGGATCCGCCAGCCGACGTGAAAACCCGCCGCGACTCCCGGAATCGGCTGGAGCCCGGCTGTCGCGTGCGCCAGGATGCAGGCATGATGACGATCCGGCTCGGCTTTCACGGCGACCTCGAGGATCTCCGACCTGAACGGGAGCGAGGCCACGACATCGCGGCGAGCGTCGATGGCCACGCCTCCTTGAAGGACCTGATCGAGTCCTTCGGCGTGCCCCACACGGAAGTCGGTCGCGTGACGGTCGAAGGCCATCCGGTCGATCTCGCCTCTTCGACCGCGATGGCGGCCGGCGGAGCCGACCGCGCCGGGGTCGTCGGCCGTCCCGTCGATCTTGCCTCGCAGTGCGTTGTGGCGGCCGGCAACGACCGCGCCGGCAGCGACACCGACCGCGCCGGCGTCGAGATCCGGATCGATGTCGAACCGGTCGAGTTCCGTCTGGACCCGCTGGACCCCGATCCGCGGTTCGTCCTCGACGTCCATCTCGGAAGGCTGGCGCGGCATCTCCGCCTTCTCGGTCTCGACGCCCTCTACTCGAACCGGTGGGAGGACGTCGAGCTGGGGCGGGTTGCGGCGGTCGAGGCGCGCTGGCTTCTCACCCGGGACCGCAAGCTCCTCATGCGGCGGGCCGTGACGCGGGGCCGCTGTTTGAGGAGCCAGGATCCGATTCTCCAGGCTCGGGAGATCGTCGGGCACTTCGACCTCACGGCCCGACTCCGCCCTTGGATCCGTTGCCTCGCCTGCGGGGCGCTGGTCGAACCCGTGGACAAGCAGGCCATTCTTCCCCGCCTGCTGCCGAAGACTCGCCTCTATTATGAGCGATTCCGGCGCTGCGCCGGCTGCGGCGGAGTCTACTGGGAGGGATCGCATCACGCCACGCTCCAGCGCGTGATCGCGATGATCGTCCAGGAGGACACTGGGCCCGAATCGAACGCCGGATCCACCGCGGCGGATGGCGCCGATCCGAGCGACAGCGCCGATCCGTTCCGACGCCAGGCGGAGCAGGACTGAGAGCCGATGCCAGGCGAATCACGACGGTCCAAGCGACAGCGTCGATCCGCCCTGAGGCCAGGCTGAGCAGGACTGGAAGGTCGATCCCGCGGCGCCCGTCCGGGCCCATGTTGCCGAATCCCGCCGCGGCCCTTAGGATCCAGGGGAGCATGAACCGGTTCGCCCCCCGGGCGAGGCCGGATCTGTGGGAGGTTTCATGATGAAGGCCGTTCCGCGCGCAGTCATCGTATCTTCGATGAAGGACCCAGCCTCGGGCGTCCCCCGGACTGCGATAAGAAGCCGTGTATCGGGCATTGCCGCCAGGGTCTCCGCCATGCGTGGCCCGACTGTGGGCGCCGCCGCCATCGCGCTTCTCGTTGCCGGCGTCGCTCTGCTCGCGCCCTTCGTTCTCGGCTTCGCGGCGGAACCGTTCTTCGCCTCCAGTGCCGCGGCCGAGGCGAGATACCACATCGGCATCGTGACGGGCACCGTGTCGCAGTCCGAAGACGAGGTGAGGGGCGCGGAGCAGCTCATCAAGGAGTACGGCGCCCTCAGGGACGGCGGGATGATCCAGCACCTCACCTATCCGGACAACTTCATGTCCGAGCAGGAGACCTTCATCTCGTCCGTCGTCTCGCTGGCCGACGATCCGATGATGAAGGCGATCATCATCGATCAGGCCGTGCCCGGCACCACGGAGGCCTTCAAGCGCGTCAAGGCCAAGCGCCCCGACGTCCTGTGCCTGGCGGGCGAGCCGCACGAGGATCCTCTGGTCATCCAGAGCGCGGCGGACCTCGCCACGAGCGCCGATTTCGTCTCCCGCGGCTACACGATCCCCTGGGCGGCGAAGCAACTCGGCGCCACGACCCTGGTGCACATCTCCTTCCCGCGCCACATGTCGTACGAATCGCTTGGCCGCCGGCGCGTCATCATGGAGCAGGCCTGCGCCGACCTCGGGCTCAAATTCGCGTTCGAGACCGCGCCCGACCCGACCTCGGACGTCGGCGTCGCCGGGGCGCAGCAGTTCATTCTCGAGAAGGTGCCGCAGTGGCTTCAGAAGTACGGCCCGAACGGCGAGAAGGTCGCCTTCTTCTGCACCAACGACGCGCACACCGAACCGCTCTTGAAGCAGCTCCTGGCGTCCAAGAACGGCATCTTCGTCGAGGCCGACCTCCCGTCCCCGCTGATGGGATATCCGGGCGCCCTCGGCATCGACCTCAAGGCCGAAGCCGGCAACTTCCCCGCCATCCTGAAGAAGGTCGAGCAGGCCGTCGTGGCCAGAGGCGGAGCCGGCCGCTTCGGCACCTGGGCGTTCAGTTACGGCTTCGTGACCACGGCCGGCCTGGGTCAGTTCGCCATGAACGTCATCGACGGCAAGGCCAAGGTCAACAGCCTGAAGGACCTGTTCACCGCCCTGGGGAAGTACACGCCCGGCGCTCGCTGGAACGGTTCCTATTACACCGACATGAGCACCGGCGTCCGCGCGAAGAACCAGATTTTGATCTACATGGACACCTACATCTTCGGAGACCCGGGGAGATTCCTGCCGACCACCCAGGAAATCGTGCCGGAGAAGTATTACACCATCCAGAAGAGGTGAGCGCCGTGCCCATGAAGCGCCGTCGCGAGGCGAAGGAGTTGTGCGCGCAGGGCGCAGCGATGCTGCGCGGGCGTCGTCCAGGACCGCGGCTGCAGCCATGATGGGTCTGCTTGATTCGGCGACGCCAAGACGTGTGGTCTTGCCTGCACGATGCAGCAGGAACCGCCTGGTTCCCGGCCCCGGACTCAGCCGGCACGGGGCGACCGGCTCCGCGAGTTTGTGAAAGATGCCCGCCGGGACGCTGCTCTCCGTCGAACACGTCTCCAAGGACTTTTACGGCAACGTCGTTCTTCATGACGTTTCCTTCGCGCTCGAGCCGGGAGAGATCCTCGGCCTCGTGGGAGAGAACGGCGCCGGCAAGACCACCCTGATGCGCATCCTGTTTGGGATGCCGATCATCGCCGAGACCGGCGGCTATCAGGGACGGATCTGCCTGGACGGCCGGGAGGTGCTCTTCAAGAGCCCCTTCGAGGCCCTGGACGCGGGCATCGGGATGGCTCATCAGGAGTTCAGCCTGATCCCGGGCTTCACCACGGCCGAGAACATCGTCCTGAACCGCGAACCGATGCGGCCGACCGCGCTCAACGCCGTCTTCGGCGACCGCATGAGTCTCCTCGATCGGCCCGAGATGAGGCGGCGCGCGGAGAGCGCGCTCGAGAAGCTCGGCATCCGCCTCGATCCCGACATGATGGTGGGAGAAATGCCGGTCGGCCACAAACAGTTCACCGAGATCGCCCGGGAGATCAATCGCGACAGCACCCGGATCCTCGTTCTGGACGAGCCGACCGCCGTCCTGACCGAGACCGAAGCGGAGATCCTTCTCACGGCGCTTCGGCGCCTGGCGGACCAGGGGATCGGCATCATCTTCATCTCCCATCGCCTCCACGAGATCGTCTCGGCGGCGGACCGGATCGTCGTGCTGCGGGATGGTGTGGTGGTGAAGGACGTCCCGGCCTCCGGGGTGGCCGTGCGCGACATCGCATCCTGGATGGTCGGTCGCACCGTGACCGCCGAGCGGGCGGAGAAGCTCGGGGCCCGGGCGCTCGGGTCCGAAACACTCGCGGTGGAGCACCTCTGGGTCGACATGCCGGGCGAATCGGTGCGCGACGTCAGCTTCACCGTGCGCCGCGGGGAGATCTTCGGCCTGGGTGGACTGGCGGGACAGGGAAAGCTCGGCATCCCGAACGGCGTCATGGGCCTCTTCCCCGCGGGCGGGCGCGTGACGCTGGACGGCCGGAACGTGCCCCTGAACGCGCCGCGCGGCGCGCTCGACGCCGGGATCGCCTTCGTTTCCGAGGACCGCCGTGGAATCGGACTCCTGCTCGACGAAACCCTCGAGTGGAACGTCGCCTTCACCTCCATGCAGACGCAGGAGAAGCACCTGAAGCCTCTTCTCGGCGGGTTGATCAAGGTCCGGGACGAAACCAGCATGCGGAAGCTCACCGAGGAGTACATCCGCATGCTCGACATCAAGTGCGTCGGCCCCAGGCAGCGCGCGAAGGAGCTGTCCGGCGGCAATCAACAGAAGGTCTGTCTGGCGCGGGCGTTCGCCATTCGCCCGCAACTCCTTTTTGTGTCCGAGCCGACCCGCGGCATCGACGTGGGTGCGAAGAAGCTCGTCCTGGAGACGCTCCACCGGCACAACCGCGAGTACGGCACGACCATCGTCATGATCTCGAGCGAGCTGGAGGAGTTGCGGGCGATCTCCGACCGCATCGCCATCGTGGATGCGGGACGGATCGCAGGGATCCTGCCGCCCGCGGCCGAGGCGGCGGACTTCGGGCTCCTCATGTCAGGGGAACGCCCCGCCGGCGTCGCGCCGCGCTAGGATCGCGCCGGGATGATGGACAGAACCGCTGGGAACCGAACCACCACGAACAAGACGGCACGATGGTCGAATCGCGTTGAAAGCGGGGGATGAGCTCGTCGTGGATGGATGAACGGGGATGAGACCGGAACGGACTCATGAATGGGCGATGAAATCTGCCCGGACGGATGAACGGGTGATGAGATCCGCGCGGAAGGGTGGGCCCGGATGAGCTCAGCGGCCTTGAAGCTCAAGCGACTCGCGGCCGATTTCGGCTGGCCGCGAATCATCATCCTGCTCTTCCTGGTCTCGCTCTTCCTGGCGGCGCCTCTGGTCCGGGTGCGGATCGACGCCTCGATCTCGGACCTGCTCAACCGCTTCGGCCAGAACGGCGTCTTCGTCCTGGCCATGGTTCCCATGATCCAGGCGGGCTGCGGCCTCAACTTCGGACTCTCCATCGGCATCGTGGCCGGTCTCCTCGGGGCCACGTTGTCGCTGCAGCTCGGCCTCCGCGGCTTCCCCGGCTTCCTCGCCGCCATCGGTCTGTCCGCGCCTTTCGCCGTCCTCTTCGGTTGGCTGTACGGCCAGCTCCTCAACAAGGTCAAGGGCGAGGAGATGACAATCGCCATGTACGTCGGCTTCGCCGGCATCTTCTTCATGTCGATCATGTGGCTGGTCCTGCCTTACACGAATCCGACGATGATCTGGGGCTACGCCGGCAAGGGCCTCCGCACCACGATCACGGTGGAGGGCTACTGGCTTCACATCTTGAACAACTTCCTGACCGTGCGGGCCGGCCGCTTCTTCGCCCTGCCGACCGGGGAGCTTCTCTTCGTCGCCCTCTGCGCCTTCCTGATGTGGCTTTTCCTCAGGACCAAGACCGGCACCGCCCTGACCGCGGTGGGATCGAATCCGGATTACGCCCGGGCCAGCGGGATCAACGTCGATACCATGCGCACGCTCTCGATCATCCTGTCGACCCTGCTCGGCGCCGTCGGGATCCTGGTCTACGAGCAGAGCTTCGGCTTCATCCAGCTTTATCAGGCGCCTCTGGCCATGCCCTTCACCGCCGTCGCCGCCATCCTCATCGGCGGCGCCGCCGTGAACAAGGCGAGCATCCGGAACGTGCTCGCCGGCACGTTCCTTTTCCAGGGCCTCCTCACCATGACCCCTTCGGTCATCAACTCGGCCCTCCAGACCGACATGTCCGAGGTCGTCCGCATCGTCGTCTCGAACGGGATCATCCTCTACGCCTTGACGCGGAAAGCGCGGGCGGCGGCATGAGCGGGCGCAAATCGCCGGGGCGCATCCTCAGCGACCACGCCGTGGTCTTCGTCTTTCTCGTCATCGCGCTGGCGGCGATCAAGCCCTCCGGCATCCCCTTGCGGTCGATCGCCCAGGAGATGATCACCCGCGTCGGGCGCGATTCCTTCCTGGTTCTGGCGCTTCTCCTGCCGATCTACGCCGGCATGGGCCTCAACTTCGGGATGACCCTGGGCGCCATGGCCGGGCAGATCGGCCTCATCTTCGCGATGAACTGGAACATCACCGGCGCCTACGGTCTGGTTTTCGCCGCCCTCGCCGGACTGCCGGTCTCGGTGTTCCTGGGCTGGATCTGCGGCTCGGTGCTCAATCGGGCCAAGGGCCGGGAGATGGTCACGGGATGGGTTCTCGCCTACTTCATCAACGGCATCTACCAGTTCGTGGTCCTCTACCTGATGGGCTCGGTCATCCCGATCCGGAATCCCGCCATCCTACTTTCACGCGGATACGGCATCCGCAACACCCTCAATCTCTCGGGCGTGCGCCAGTCCCTGGACAACCTCGTCCTGCCCCGGATCGGACCCTTGACCCTTCCCCTGGCGACCTTCGCGGTCATCGCCGTGCTCTGCGTGGTCATCGTCTGGTTCAAGCGGACCAAGCTCGGCCAGGACATGCGCGCGGTCGGGTTCGACATGGCGGTGGCGGGCGCCTCCGGCATCGCGGTCGATCGCACCCGCATCGTCGCGATCATCATCTCGACCATCCTGGCCTGCTTCGGCCAGATCATCTTCCTGCAGAATCTGGGCAACTTCGCCACCTACAACGCGCACGACCAGACGAGCTTCGTCGCGGTGGCGGCGATCCTGGTGGGAGGCGCTTCGGTCCGGAGAGCCTCCATCGCCAACGTCTTCATCGGAGTCCTGCTGTTCCATCTTCTCAACGTCGTCGCGCCGCGGGCCGGGCAGAATCTGTTCGGCACGGCCATGATCGGGGAATACTTCCGATCCTTCGTGGGCTATGCGGTGATCGCCCTGTCGCTCGTGCTCTACGCCTGGCGCACGCGCAAGGATGCCGAACGGCTGCGCCGGGGCCTTCGCGGACCGGCTGCCGGAGCGCCGAACGGGCCGGCCGGAGGAGGAGCGGGGCGGATCGCTGGACCGGCAGCGGAGGGCGTGGCCTCATGAGCGGATCCACGATGTCGCGGCGCTCAGGAGGCGGACGCTCGGACCCCCGGCACTCAGATCCCCACGACCCGGAGGCTCGGCGCTTGGAGGCCCGGCGCGCCCAGGGCCGGCGCCTCGCAGTCCGATCGGGGCTTCTCGCCGCGTACCTCGCCCTCATGGCGCTGCTCTTCGTGCACGGGAAGGGTCATACGATCCTGCTCGACAACAAGGATGCCGAGGACGGCTCCTGTCGGGCCTTCGAGGACGTGACCGTCTCCGTGGATGGAGGGGAAGAAGACCAGATGGCAAGGAACGACCGTGATAAAGCCCAGGTGCGCGGTCAAAGCCACCGCGTTGTCATCACGGTCACAGGCGGGCAGAAGATCGAGAAGTGGATCCGGGTTCCGCTGAATCGGGACATGCTCCTGCTCTCGATTCCCAAACTGGCCGCCGGGATCGAACCCGCGATCGTCCCCTTCGTGCCCCTTGACGTCGCCCCGCCCTCAGACGAGGGCGAAGGCAACAAGAACTCGTTCACGGCTCCGGGCGGGAGTCCGCCCCCCGGCGCCCCGGCCGCGCCGGAATCACCGGGCAGCTCCGAAACTCCAGGGGCGCCCGCAACACCGGGGCCATAGCTGCAAGTCTGCAGCGCCTCATTGGGACGTTCTCTCCCAGGCGGCGGCTCGCCATGGTTTCGCCTACCCCGAGAAGTTCGACCATGTCGTGATCCATCACGACCCGCTCCATTTCGCGGCGTCTCCGAACCATCAGGCGATCGCCGTGAATGCGGAGCTGTACTCCCTGGACGGACCGCTCAATCCCGATTCGCTGCTCGTCTTCTACCGGCCGGCGGGAACCCAGAACTTCGCCCAGGTGCGATTCCAGCCGTCCACCGGGCAGAATCAATACGTCGCGGTCATCCCGGGCGCGTTTGAGGACACCACCACGGTGGAGTATTGGATCCAGGCGGCGGATCAGGCCGGCCACCGCCTGCGCCGCCCGGACTCGGGCGTGTACGGCTTTCTCGTCGTGTTCTCCTATGACAACTTCGAAGGAGCGACCCAATGGACCACCCCCGGGCCCGCCTCTTCTTTTCTCTCCATCCGCCTAGCGATTCGGAAAGCGCTCCTCCACCACGCCAGGACGCTTTCCCCACGCCTTCCAGGACACGAACAGCCCGTCCGGAACGTCGACCTTGATCCAATCCCAGTCCTGCTTCCCCTGCTGTTGAAACCATTCCACCGGAAGGACCGGCTGGGGCACATCGAAGTCGCGCAGGTTGTCCAGGCTGATCGAAGGCAGGAAGCCGGGAAGCACGAGCTTGATGTGCGGGAAGTAGGCGCACGACCCGATCCGGGGATGCTCCGGATCCCGATCGCCCTCGACGTGGCTCCGCCAGGCGATGAGGGCGCCCAGCTTGTGCAAGCCGAACTTGCGGACGTACATGCCATCGAGGTCGGAAATCGTGCAGAAGTCCAGCGTGTCCCCCCGATCGACGATCCGCCCTTCGGTGATGCGGCCGCAGTACGTGCTTTCGTAGATCATGTCGACCGAGCTCACATCCTCCATCTCCACCGACACGATCAGGGCCGGAATCACCTGGCCGCCCGCGACCTCGATGCTTTCATCCCGCATCCGGCATTGGATTCCGCCGATCCAGCACATCTCGTCGAAGCTGGCAGGCATCTGATACTGCATGCAGAACCGTCCGTATCCGGCGAGTCCGCGTTCCAGGAACTTGAGCGGATAGACAGTCGAGTTCATGTACTCGTGGCCGAAGGGGACTTCGAACGAACGTTCGTCGACCTGGTAGAGGCGCGCTTTCGTCCCGAGGTCGGCGGTGTAATCGAACCCCGTTTCGGAGCGGAGCTGGAAATGGATCAGCGCCTTCTTGCGCGCGTCGTCCGTGCCCGGGTCGCCGAAGACGCCGGCGCGGTACAGGCTGTCCGTTCGCAGGAAGGCGCGGGCGTTTCGGAACGACATCGCCCGGCCGATGGAGTCGACGCCCGCTTCGCTCAGTGGAACGGCCGGCGCGGAGCTGTCCGGAGTGCAGGCGACGCAGGCGGCGTGATGGCCATGCAGGGTCACGCGCCGGCCGCCGGAATCCGCCGCTCGCGCCGGCGCAGCCAGGAGGAGCCCGGCCAGAAGCACGGTCACCGGTCTCATCGCACCGGCGACTCTTCCGGATGACCGGAACGATAGGCGTTCAGCGCGGCCACGACCTGATCCAGGGTCGCCTGATCAAAGAGCTTCCCGACCAGCCCGGACCGCACCTGCTCGCCGATCTGACGGAAGGAGGCGATCTCGTCCGCCGTGGGCGTCACCGCCTTCACGCCGCTCTGGGCCACGACGCCCATGCTTTTCCGGTTGTCCGCCGTGGTTGCCTCGCGCAACCTGGCGAAGTACTTCCTGGCGAGATCCCTGACCACCGGCTGGTCCTGCGCGGGGATCTTGTCCCAGGCGGCGTTCGTCATCACAATCGCGCCGATGCTGAAGGTGATCGGGATGTCGGTCGTGTAGGACACGCGGGTGAACCACTGGAGCGCAATCACCGCGAGCGGCGTCGTATACACGGTGGTGATCAATCCGGTCTGCAGCGCCGTCACCACGTCGGTCACGGCCAGCGGCACCGGAGATACTCCGGCCGCCTTCAGGAAGGCCTCGGCGAGCGGATCGCCCTCCCAGAGCCAGACCTTCTGGCGGCGGAGATCCGCCGTCGTGGCGACGGGCTCCTTGCTGTAGAGATAGACGAAACCGACGTCGGCCCAGCCCAGGAGCGTGAATCCGGCCTGATGAAGACCGGCGTCGAAAGTGGAGTCCATGGCCGCATGGACGGCGGCGACCTCGTCCTCGTGGCGGAAGAGGAACGGCAGCTCGAGCACGCGCAGGGTCGGATAGATCTGCCCGAGCCCGACGCCGGTGAACCCGCCTCCCTGGAGCTGGCCGGAGCGGATCTTGCTCAGCACGATGGATTCATCCCCCTGGATGCCGCCGGGATAGAAGCGGAGTCCGACCCGGCCTGCGGTCGCAGTGCGGATCTCCCCGTCCAGCTCGTTCATCACGTTCATCCACGTGGAGCCCTCGGGCGCGATCGTGGCGATCTTGATCTCGTAGTCCGCCTTGTGCAGCTTCTGCGCCCTCGCGGGCAGAAAGGACACAGCGGCCAGGACGACTGAGAGAAACGCCGCCAGGACGAGCCGCCGCGGCGCCGTCCGGAACGCAAGCCGCGCCGGCGACCGGCGATCCCGGCCCGCAATCAACGGAAACGGACGCCGGAGGCGGGAAGAATCCGATTCCGGGTCGAGGTTCTGGAGCTGGGGATCAAAACAACTCATCACGCATCTCCATCAGGCGCCGGGCCTTGATCCGGGCCACTTCGTTCAGGAGCCGATACTCGGGGAAGAGATCGGGCGGCGCGTCCAGAACCTGCTGGAGCGCCCGGTTGAACTCGTTCTCATTCATGACCTGCCGGCAATAATAACGGGCGTAGTAGACCTGGTAGATGAGCAGCTTCCCGCCCGAAATCCGGAAGGCTTCGTCGAACTCGCCCTTCCCCTTGTCCGGATTGCCCCCGAAAAGGCGCGGCCGGAAGCACAGCATCGCACCCGCCAGCGCGTGCGGCAGGCCGAAGAAGTAGTCGGGCTGGAGGGCGAGAACGCGGTCGAGGTAGACCTGGAGGCGCGGAAGCTGCGCGACCGCCTCCGGGTCTTGGACGTTGAGCCCGATCCAGCTCGCCCAGTTCGCCAGCGTCCAAACCATGAGCGGGACGTCGTCGCGGCACATCTTCGCCACCGCGGACGAGTCGGGCAGCGGAACCGCCGCATCGGCCCGGGCGAACCAGCCGCGCCGAAGAAGCGCTGCCCGGCCGATCCGCAACCCTTCCGCATAAAGCGACTGGGCCCGCGCCGGATCCTCGTCCTCGACGAACCCCATGCCGTACGAGTAGTACAGCTGCGCCGTGAGCCCGCTGAGGTTCCGGTCGTCCGGCTGGGACGCGCACATGCCCCGCAGGAGCACCAGGCTTCCCGGCATCGCCTCCTTGGCCGTCTCCACGTCGGCGTCCCGATAGGTCTGGATGACCGATTCGTTCAAGATCGGGACCATGGAATGCACGGCCAGCCGGCTCGACGCGCCGCAGCCCGTGGTGATCGCGGCGATCCCAAGCGCAAGAAGCCGGAACGCCCGACCCGGGATCGGAATCCCGGTCCCTGTATCCATTCTCCGCATGGCACCTGAGCCTAGGGATTTCCGCGGAGACAGTCAAACGGCCTCACCATTCCGCGGTGGGCACGGATCGGCTGACCGGGATTCAGGGGGGCGAAGAACGTGACGATGGGCTGACCCGCAGACACGGGTCTGGCGCGAGTTGATGTTTGGAGCGCATCGGCGGGCGGGCGGGCCAGCGGTCCGAAGCGTACGGGCCGCGCCGGACGAGCGGTCGGGCCGGCTGGCCGGAGCGCACGTTCCGGTGGGCCGAAGCGGACAGGCCGTGCGAGCGGTGGATTCCCTCGCAACCGACCGGCGGCCAGCGCAGCCGGCGCGCTTCCGCTTGACGCCGGGTTTACGGAATGTCTATCCTCTGACCGGCATTGCGCTTGGGTGCGTCCCGCCCTTCGCCGGCGCCGCGCCGGGCGGCTGGATCCGAAGTCAGGTCGAAGCGGCCGACGGATGCGCTCTTGAGACCGGAGGTTACATGCCACGAAAAGGCCCCGGCAGGGGTCGGCCGAAGCCCGCTCGCCCGCCGAGGCCGGCGGATCAGGCCGAAGAACCCAGACAGTCGAAACCGGATGCGATCGAGGTCACCGGGACCGTGATCGAGCCGCTCCCGAACGCGATGTTCCGGGTCGAACTGGAGAACGGACACATCGTTCTCGCCCACATCTCGGGCAAGATGCGCAAGCACTTCATCCGGATTCTCCGGGGCGACAAGGTCACCGTCGAGCTCTCGCCCTACGATCTCAGCCGCGGCCGCGTCGTTTATCGCTTCAAGTAGAGATCCTCGACCGTCTCCTGACGCCGGCCCGGCCCGGCGGTTCAGAGGGCCGGGGCAAGACCGGCTCCGGCATCCGGCACGATCGGGGACGCCGGCCGGCCCGGCGGCATGCACGACTGAGAGCACCGGATGGGCGAGACGCACATCCGGGTCTCCTCGAACGGACCAGGACAACCGATGCCATTCTGGGATGATTCCGGCCAGACCGAGGAAGGATATCTTCGCCGCCTCTCGCTTCGCGAGATGGCGCGAGGGATCGCGCCTCGCCTGCGGCCGCACCGTCGCGTCCTCGTGGCCGCGATCGGCCTCCTGCTTGTTTCGGTGGGCGCAGAGCTGGCCGGGCCGCTGCTCCTCAGGCATTCTGATCGACCAGTCCATCCCGGAAGCCAGCCGCACCGGCCATCTCTTTCTGATCATCCGCACGGCCCTCTTCTACGTGTCCGTGTTCCTGATCGGCTCCGCGGCAAGCTATGCGCAGATTCTCATCGTCGCCAAGATGGGCCTCAGGATCGTCACCCGGCTCAAGCAGGACACCTTCGACCACGTCCTCGGCCTGGGCATGGACTACTTCGACCAGAATCCCCCCGGCCGTCTGCTCGCGCGCGTGGAGTCGGACTCCGAGCGGCTGCAGATGCTCTTTTCCGAAGTGGCGCTGGCCATCCTCCGGGTCACGCTGCTCCTTGTTGGAACCCTCACCGTGATGGCCCTGGCCAACTGGAGGATCACCGCGGTGATCCTCGGGATCGCCCTGCCCGTGCTCGTGGCCGGCATCATCTATCTCCGCTTTCTGCGGAGGGTCTATGCGACCGTGCGCCGGCTTTTCGCCAAGCTCACCACCTTCGTGACCGAGTACGTGCAGGCGGTGCCGATCCTGCAGGTCTTCGGCCGCGGATCGTGGGCCCTGGAGAAGCTGGGCCGCGCCAACCGCGAGCGCTACCGGGCGGAAGTGCGTTCGGGCTTTTTCGAGTACGGATTCTGGAGCGTGATCCAGACTTTCGAGGTCGTCGTCGTCATGACGATCCTCTGGCTCGGCTTCAGCGGCCGGATGGGATCCGGGATGACCCTGGGCACCTTGGTGCTCTTCATCGAATACGGGCGGAGGCTCTTCTTTCCGATCCTGATGTTCGTCGAGCAGCTCAACTTCGTGCAGCGCGCCTTCGCTTCAGCCGACCGCGTCTTCGGCATCCTGGCCACCACGAGCAGCGTGGCCGATCTGCCGGACGCGATCTCCGAATTCCCCTCCGGCTGGAAGCAGATCGCCTTCGAGAACGTGAGCTTCGACTATCCCGGCGGAGGCCGCGCGCTTCACGACGTCAGCTTCCGCCTTCGCCGCGGCGAGCGCCTGGCCCTGGCCGGACCCTCCGGCGGCGGCAAGACCACGGTGACCAACCTGGTCCTGCGGTTCTATGAGCCGACCTCGGGACGGATCGCCGTCGACGGCGTCGACATCCGGCGATACGCCCTCAAGGCCTGGCGGACCGGGATCGGCCTCGTCCTCCAGGACATCCATCTGTTCCCCGGATCGGTGGCGGACAACCTCCGGGTCTTCATGGATGAGATTCCTGAGGACGCGCTGGCCCGCGCGGTCTCCGACATCCGCGCCGAGGAGACGCTGGCGCGGCTGCCGGAGAGCTATGGGACGAATCTGGCCGAGGGCGGACAGAACCTCAGCATGGGCGAGCGGCAGCTCATTTGCTTCGCGCGCGCCCTGGTCCGCGATCCCGAGATCCTCGTGCTGGACGAGGCCACGTCCTCCGTCGACCCGGGCACCGAGCACCGGCTGCAGGACAGTCTCGACCGGCTGATGGCGGGCCGGACCTCGCTGGTCGTGGCGCACCGGCTTGCCACCATCACGTCGGCCGACCGGATCCTCGTCCTGCAACGCGGGAAGCTGGTCGAGGAGGGGACGCACGCGCAGCTCTACGACCGCGGCGGCCTCTATCGCGGCCTCTTCGATCTGCAGTTCCAGGCGGGAGAGGCGGTCTGATGAGCGCGGCCGGGCAGAAGAACGCGCGCTCGGCGGGCGGTCGTCGCACGGGCGACGGTTCGAATGGCGAGCGTCCGATCGCCGGCGACGGAACGCCGGAAGCCCGTCCGGCCGTCACCCTCGGAGAGAGGATCGCCTGGATCTGGCGGTTCTGGCGCCCCCACCGGGGATTTCTGGTCTTTCTCGTCATCTTCACGCTCGTCTCGAGCGCGGTGACGATCGCCTATCCGCTCGTCTTCAAGGTCGTGCTCGATCTCCTCTTCAAGGGGTCGTCCGGCACGGCCGCCACCGGGCCTGTCAAGGGCCTCCATCTGCCGATGCCGTCCGATCTCGGGAATCCGGCGACCGCCACGGGCGCGACCCTCCACCGGGTGCTTCTCATCCTGCTGGTCATCGCCGCCGGCCGCTTCGTCGCCGGCTTCTATCCCTCGTTTCGCGCCTGGATGAACCTCAAGATCGACGTCGACGTGCGCGAAACGGTCTTCCGGAAGATCCTCCAGAAGGACTTCCGTTTCTTCAACCGGTTCGGGACGGGCGACCTCGTGACCCGGCTGATGGACGACATCTCGGAGTACCCCAAGATCGCCTGGTTCTCCTGCTCGGGGATCTTCCGCGCGGTCGACGCCGCCAGCCGCCTTGTCTTCTGCATCCTCGCAATGTTCTTCCTCGACTGGAAGCTGGCGCTGCTCTCGCTCTTTCCGCTGCCGATCATGCTCTACATCATCTATCGCGTGCGCACGAAGCTGACCGAGGCGGCCGGGGCCCAACAGAAGATGATCTCGCGCACCAACGACATGCTCGAGAAGACCTTCTCGGGAATCCGGATCGTCAAGGCCTTCACCGCCGAGCCCGGGCAGGCCCGGGCCCTGGGACGGATCCTCCACGAAAGGATCGACACCCAGTACCGCGTGCAGAAGCTCTGGGCCTCGATCACGACTCTGGATACGGTGGCCAGTCGCATCGGGCAGGTCGTCGTCCTCGGAGTCGGCGGCGTGATGGTGGTGCGCGGAGAGATCACCCTGGGCTCGATCTACGCCTTCTACATCTACCTCGACATGCTGGTGCAGCCGATGTGGGACCTGCCCAATCTCATCGTGACCTCGCGGCAGGCGTTCGTCTGCGTCGATCGGGAAGAAGAGCTGATGCACTTCCCGGTCGCGATCGAGCACGCCGCCGAGGGCGCGCCGCTGCCGGCGGTCGAGGCGCTCGAGTTCGACCGCGTCGGATTCGGATACGACGGCGGACGACCGGTAGTCGAGGAGGTCTCTTTCACCGTTCGCCGGGGCGAGACGGTCGCGATCGTCGGTCCGGTCGCGTCGGGCAAGTCGACGCTGCTCAAGCTCGCGGCAGGATTGCTCAGGCCGGACCACGGCGTCATCCGCGTGAACCAGAAGCCGCTTTCGTCCTACTCCTGGAACGAGTTCCGCTCCAAGGTCGGCTACACGCCCCAGGATTCGCTCCTTTTCAGCGAATCGATCCGGGAAAACGTCTCGATGGGCCGGCCGGAGTCGCAGGATGGCTGGGTCGGGCGCGTTCTCACGGTGGCGCAGATGGACAAGGAGCTGGAGCAGCTTCCGCAGGGCGTCGAGACGGTGCTCGGCCAGAAGGGATCCAAGGTCTCCGGCGGACAGCGCCAGCGGATCTCGATCGCCCGGGCCCTTTACGGAGGCCCTGAAATCCTGCTGCTGGACGATTGCACGGCGAGCCTGGACGCGGACAACGAGGATCGCCTCTGGAGCCAGCTTCGCGCCGTTCTTCCCCAGACGACGGTGCTTCTCGTCAGCCACCGTCTCGCCACGATTCGCCGCGCGGGCCGAATCCTGGTTCTTGATCACGGCCGGCTCACCGATCAGGGCACGCACGAGCAGCTGGCCGGCCGCTGTGAGATCTACCGGCGTTTTCTCGAACGGGTGGAAGAGCGGGAGCGGGTCTCCGAGCCGTGTCTTTCGGAGTCGGGCGATTCGGAGCCGGGCGCTGACGGAGTCAAGGCCGCGCCGGCGGGCGAGATCGAGGCGGAGGAGGCGGGGGTCTAGCTAGAGCGCAAAAGAACGGTCCTTCGACACAAGCCTCAATCGTTGAGCAAAAGCACTCGACGACAACGCCAGATCGACGGAGAGAGTCGGAAGAGGGGCGACCGACGGCGGGCTCTACTCCAGCGCCTGCAGGCGATCCAGCAGCGACCTCAAGGCCGGAACGAACCCCGCCAGGCTCCCATACACCTCCAGCGCCCGGACGGAGCTGTAGGTATGCGACATGCGGTTGCGGGCTTCGAGCATCCGAAGCCAGGTCAATTCGTTGTCAATCCACCCTTGCGTGAAGGCGACGGAGAGACAGGCCTTGGGGGACTGGCAGGGCGGCAGACCCAGCTCCCCGGTTGCGGCCTTGATGGCCTTCCAGGCCAGCTCGAAGCAGAACTCGAAGTACTGAATGCAGCCGGCCTTGACCAAGTCGGTCGCGGCCGGGGCGCGCATCGCGTCCTCGAAACGGACGAGCGCTGCCGCATAGTCCTCGAAGATCCAGCTCTTATTCATATAGCACCACGTGCTCCTGCAAGGCCCGGGTGACGAACAACGGATCGGCACGCGTAAAGTCGACCCATTCGATCCGGTAGAGGGTCGGAAGGTCCTGGAGAATGTCCTCGAGCGCGTAGAACTCCGTGAGCGGCATGGGCCGTCCGAGGACTCCCAGGTCGAAGTCCGAGCGCGCTCTCGCCCTCCCGCTGGCCCGCGAGCCGAAGAGAACGACCTTCCGCGAACCGAGCAAGGGCCGCGCCCGCTCGAGTGCCCCCCGGATCATCTGGAGGATCTCGGCCTCGCGCTGATCGTGCCTGGGTGTTTCCGATTCCATCTCGCGGAAGCAGTCTATCCGTGATCCGCCCAGTGGGACAAGATCCGGGTTCCCCGCGGGGGCCCGCGGATCGGGGGCGCGCCACGAAGCCGACCTGGTGTCGAGTTCAGTCTTCGGCAACGCCCGACCGATTCTTTATTGCGATCGATTGCATCAGATTGGGCCTTTGTCGAGCCTCATCCTTCCCAAGAGTGTCACAATGCACGGTCTTGCTCTAGGTCCACGCCGCTCCCTGCCGGTCGTCAAGCGGTGTAGGCTCGGGAATCGGGGGGCGCGGCAACAGGGGGGGCAGCAACAGTGAAGGAGGACCCGCGATGCCCGAAACGACGAAGCAGCCCGAACGAACCCCTTTGACGCCGGACCAGATCCGGAGCGCCCTGACCGAGCTTCCCGGCTGGGAGTCTCGGGATTCCCGGCTCCGCCGGAACTATCAGTTCGAGGATTTCATCCAGGCCTGGGCCTTCATGAGCGGCTGCGCGCTGGAGGCGCAGGCCTTGAATCACCACCCGGACTGGAGCAACGTCTATAATCGCGTTTCCGTCGCCCTCTGGACGCACGACCGCGGCGGCATCACCGGGTGCGACGTGGAGCTGGCCCGGAGATTCGAGCGGCTCGCCGGAAAGACGGCGGTGCCGGCGGCGAAAGGCTGAACCGAGGGTATTGGAGGCTGGACGGCCGGCCCGCAAGTCGGCCAGCGCGGCCGCGCGGGACTGAACTCGGCCCCGCGGTCAGTGCCGGGAGAGCGGGTTGGAGGCGGGACGACCGGCCCGCAAGTCGGCGGCGCGGACCGCCAGGGCTGAACCAGGAAGGAATCTACGATGGCCAAGAATCCATGCTTCGCCTTGAACGAGGCGGGCACTTCCGTCTGGCTGGACCAGCTCAGCCGCGCGCTCATCCAGGAGGGCCGACTGACCGCGCTGATCGACGAAGCCTGCCTTTCCGGCGTCACCTCGAACCCGGCCATCTTTCAGAAAGCCATGGCCACCGGGAATGCCTATGACGAGCACCTCCGCGAGCTTCGCGGCCACGGCCTCCGCACCGAGGAGATCTATGAACGGCTGGCCATCCGCGACATCCAGCTTGCATGCGACATCCTCCGGCCGGTCTGGGAGCGGGCCGGGCACCGGGACGGATTCGTGAGCCTGGAGGTGTCCCCGCATCTGGCCCGGGACGCCGAGGGCACCTTCGCCGCCGCGCGCCGGCTGCACGCGGCGGTCGACCGGCCCAACGTCCTGATCAAGATTCCCGGAACGTCGGAATGCGTGCCGGCCATCGAACGGGCCCTGAGTGAGGGAATCCCGATCAACATCACCCTGCTCTTCTCGGTGGCCGCCTACGAGCAGGTCCACTGGGCCTATCTGCGCGCGATGGCGGCACGGGCGGCCCGCGGGCTGACGCTCGAGATCCCTTCGGTGGCCAGCTTCTTCGTCAGCCGGATCGACACCCTGACGGATCAGCTCCTGGAAGAGACGGCGGCGAAGTCGGGGAATCCCGCGGCCCGCGAGGAGATCCTCTCCCTGCGCGGCCGGGCGGCCGTCGCCAACGCCAAGGTCGCGTACGAGTCCTTTCTCCGGATCTCAGCGCAACCGGAAGCCCGGGATCTGCAAGGGAAGGGCGGGTGGACCCAGCGACCGCTCTGGGCCAGCACCTCCACCAAGAACCCGGCCTATTCGGATGTCCTCTACGTCGAGCCGCTCGTCGGGCGCGAGGTCGTGAACACGATGCCGATGGAGACGATCGAGGCCTTCCTCGACCATGGCCGGGTGCGGGCGAACTCGGTGGAGGAGGGCGTGGACGAAGCCCGAAAGCACCTCGCCCGCCTGGAGGAGATCGGCATCTCCTTCACCGGCGTGACCGATCGCCTCCTTGAGGACGGGATCGAGAAGTTCAACCAGCCCTACGACCAGCTTTTGGCGACGCTGGAAAAGAAGCTCGGATAGGGCTCCCGCTTCCGATATAATCAGGGTAGGCAGGAACGCCGCACCGGCGGGCGGCGCGGGCCGGGTTTGGGAAGTTCGGGCTCGGGGGCCTTCACCATGAACCGTCAGACTCGAAAGATGCTCCTCTGCATGTATTACGTGTTCAACACGTAACCATCCTTCCGCTTGACGCGGCCGGTTTTCGGCCGTCCGACGACTCCTTTTTCTCTCTTTCTCTCCCATTCATCCGGCCGAAACGCCGCGGGCGCATCCGCCCCGGCGCGCGAGAGGAGCGCCATGTTCAAGACCAAGATCGCCCCCCCTGCCGTCCGCGATTCGCTTCAGGGACGGATCCTGGTGGACGGATTCGAGATGGTTCTGGATCTCGACCGGAGCCGCGGCCCCTGGCTGGTGGACGCGCGGGACGGCTCGGAGTACATCGACTTCTTCACCTATTTCGCCTCGATGCCGCTCGGGCTGAACCACCCGCGTCTCGCCAACGACGACGTCATCCGCCGGATGGGGCGGATCGCCCTCAACAAGCCGACCAATTCGGACATCTACACGACCGTCATGGCCGAGTTTGTTGAGACCTTTTTCCGCGTCGCTGTGCCCGACCATTTCACGCGTGCCTTCTTCATCGAAGGGGGCGCGGTCGCGGTGGAAAACGCCCTCAAGGCGGCCTTCGACTGGAAGGTGAATCAGAATCTCGCCCGCGGATTCACGCCGGACAACGGCCATCCCGACGGCCGCGGGCACAAGATCATCCACTTCCGGCACTGCTTCCACGGACGCACCGGTTACACGCTGTCGATGACCGACTCGCCGGACAAGGCCAAGACGCAATGGTACCCGAAGTTCTCCTGGCCGCGCGTGGACTGCCCGGCCGCGACCTTTCCCCTGGCGGGCGGCAACCTGGAGCGGACGATCGACGCGGAGACGCGGGTCCTTCGCCAGATCGAGCAGGCGGTGGAGGAGAATCCGCACGACGTCGCGGCCCTCATCATCGAGCCGATCCAGGGGGAAGGCGGAGACAACCACTTCCGCCCGGAGTTCCATCGCGAGCTGCGCCGGCTGGCGGATGCGCATGAGTTCCTGCTGATCCACGACGAGGTCCAGACCGGCATGGGCCTGACCGGCCGCATGTGGTGCCATCAGACCGTCGGGGTCGAGCCCGATCTCCTCTGCTTCGGCAAGAAGTTCCAGGTCTGCGGGGTCCTGGCCGGCCGCCGGTTGGACCAGAACGAGCACAACGTCTTCAACAGTCCCGGACGGATCAATTCGACCTGGGGAGGCAACCTGGTCGACATGGCGCGCTGCCAGCTCTACCTCGAGGTCATCGAGGAGGACAACCTGATCGAGAACGCGCGCCGGGAAGGGGCGCTTCTCCTCGCCGGTCTGGAAAGAATGCAGGAGGATCTGGACGGTCTGATCACCAACGCCCGCGGCCAGGGGCTCATGTGCGCGTTCGACCTCACCCCGGCGGTCGATCGAAGGACGTTCCTGAACAAGGCGCTGGAGGAGAAGGTGGTCATGCTGCCCTGCGGGGAGCGGTCGGTGCGGTTCCGGCCGCCGCTCAGCATCGACCGGGAGGTCCTCGAGGAGGGGTTGCGACGCGTGAAGAGGGCGATCCTGGCGGCCCGCGAAGCTCGGAGCGCGGCCAGCTCGACCGCCGCGAGATAGCAGCGCGTTCGGAGGTGGTTCAAGCCAGGACCAGTGGCGGGTGGTCTCCGATCATCATGAGATCTTGTCCTGGCAGAGGCGGAATCGGCATCGCTGAATCCAGCGTTCGTGGACCAACAGACCGTGTAACGGACCGTCTCGCCCGGACAGCTGTTGTCCGGCGCCGAATGCCACCGCAGTTCCAGTCTCTGGCTATTTCCTCTTTGTGACAGGCCGGTGAGCGTGTACTATTGACAGCGCGACTCGGACGGCATGCGACAAGATCGGCACGATCAGGGGAATGGCAGGACCTTCCCGGGCTCCGCACGCCCGTGCTTTCTTCCGACCCCGGGTGCGTGTCATAACACGTTTCCATACCTACGCTTAGCCAGGGGGACAACCATGAGGCCAATCACCTTGATCCTGCTCACGGGAGTGCTGCTTCTGGGCGCATCCGTATCCACGTCCCAAGGAGCGACGATCACCTGGACGGGAAATGCCGGTGACAATTCGTGGCACACGCCCGGCAACTGGAACCTGAACCGGGTTCCCGGCACGGGCGACGACGTCGTACTCCCGAGTCTATCCGATCCCCTGCCCGTCAGCTACACGACCGGATCGACTTCGATCCACAGCCTGGTGAGCCACATGATGCTGCAGCTCACGGGGGGAACCCTTCAGGTCACATCCACCTCCGACCTCCTCGTCTTGTTCCAGTTGACCGGCGGCACGTTCGATATCGAGGGAAGCGCCACTTTCGAGTCGGCGTTTCGATGGAGCGGTGGGACCGTGACCGGGGCGGGGACGGCGACGCTGGGCGCGCATGGGAACTGTGACATCACCGGCTCCGTCCACCTGAAAGCGCCCGTCATCAACCAGGGGATCTGGACCGGCCATGCCGCCTCCTCCCTCGAGCTCAACGCGACCTTCCAGAACTATTCCGGGGGGGCCTTCGACATCGTTGGCTCGATGAACGTCTACACCGGGACACAGGGGACATTCAATAACCAGTCGGGTGCCACCTTCGACGTGGCCTGCCCCGGGGACACGGCGACCTTCCGGCAGCCGACATTCTCCAATGCCGGTCTGATCCACGTCGAGTCCGGCACGCTGGATCTTGGAAATGTCACGAGCAGCGGAACGATCCTGGTCGACCAGAACGGGGTCTGCGACTGCAATAGCCTGGGCATGAGCGGCGGCGGCGCGATCGGCTCGGGCACGCTCACGCTCGGCGGCTTCACCTGGACGGGCGGAACACTGTCCGGAGGCGGCGTCACCACCGTCCGGGCTGGCGTGAACTGGACCATCAGCGGCGCCAACCTCAATCTGTGGAGGACGCTGCAGAACAACGGAAACTGCACCTGGGGAGGCGGCACGGTCAATCTCGCCAGTTCCTTTCTGAATCAGTCGGGGGCGCTCTTCCGGAGCGCGGACGGCAGCACCGGTCAGATCATCGGCGCGGGCCTGAAGTACGAATTCCAAAACCAGGCAGGTGCGACCTTCCAGGCCAGCTCGGGATCAGTGACGCTCACATCGATGACGCTGACCAATGCCGGCACCCTCGACCTGGGAAACTCCCGCCTTACCGTTGATGGCGACAGCCTGACGAGCACGGGGACGATCACGGGGTCGTCCTACGGTCTCTGCTTGTTGCGGAATGCATCGGTCGCGCACATCGCCGCCGGTTCCTCGTTCCTCGCAGGCCTGACCTGTGATCAATCCAGTTTCTACGCTGCCCAAGGAGCCGATTTCGCTCCGATGCGATCCGTATTGCTGTATAGCAGCCTGCTACAGATTGACTGCGACGCGACCATCCCGGACCTGGCCATCACTAGCGGTACCCTCACGGGCGCCGGCGCCGTCACCGCCCAGGGGCTCTCGTGGTCGGGCGGTACGATGTCCGGGACCGGCACGACGACGATTCCCGCCTCGACGGCATGGTCTATCGACGGTGGCGTCGACTGCCAATTGAGCCGGACCCTGTACAACGACGGGAATTGCTCCTGGCAGGCGGGAAGCGGAGGCCACCTTTACATCGATGGGACCTTCGCGAACCGATCGGGCGGGTGGTTCCGGGCTCTCAACGATCAGACCATAGACTTCGCGTCCACGCTCGGCACGTTCGACAACCAGGCCGGCGCGACCTTCGAGAAGAGCGCCTCGACCGGCACCACCACCGTCAACCGGATCCTCTTCAACAACGCCGGCACGATCTCGGTCCAATCGGGCATCCTGACGGTGACCGGCCAGTTTCCGAGCGCCCACGGTTACGACTTGCTGAGCGGCACCTACGACCTCCAGGGGATCTTCCGCTACCAGGGGGCGAGAATCGATCGGAACTACGCCACGATCATCCTGGATGGCCCTGGCTCCGCGATCCAGAACACGACCGGGGCGGACGCTCTGTACAATGTCTTTGAAGAGAACCATGGAGCCTTCACGGTTACGAACGGGCGCAGTTTGACTACCTACACGCTGAATAACTACGGACAGGTCTTCGTCACGGCCAGCGGCGTCTGGATCGCGAACCAGGACTCTCGTCAGGATGCGGGCGTGATTCACCTCGACACGGGAACGTTGACCGTGGGTACCGGCCGGGGAGCGCTCAACATCAACAGCGGAGTGTTGTCGGGAACGGGCACGATCAACGCCGCGGTGACCAACTCCGCCACGCTGAGCCCCGGCTCCTCGCCCGGAGCCATCCACATCACATTTCGTTACCTGCAGGGGTCGACGGGAGTCCTGGTTGCCGAGGTGGGCGGATCGGATCCGGGAACCGGCTACGACGTCGTCACGGTCGACAATCAGGCTGGCCTCGGCGGTTCGCTCCAGCCCTCGGTGATCAATGGGTACGTACCGCCGGACGGAGCGGTCTTCGACATCCTGACCGCGTCCTCGATCAGCAGCGCGTTCGCGAATACGGGGCTTCCCTGTGAGTACCCCGGCGGCTGTCTGACCGGTCAGCAGCTCACCGATCGCTTCCGCTTGACGGGCCACACGCTCGTGATCACGCAGCAGCCGCAAAGCCAGACCGTGCCCGTGGGCGCCCCCGCGGTCTTCACGGTCGCGCTCAACCGGAACGCGGCGTACCAGTGGCGCAAGGACGGACAGCCGATCCAGGGAGCCACGAACGATACCCTGGTCATTGCGCAGGCGCTGCCCGGCGACGCGGGGAGCTACGACGTGATCTGCACCTCCGACTGCGCCGAGATCCAGAGCGCTCCCGCGATCCTGACCGTCGTGGACTTGACCCCGCCGCAAGTCCAGCTGACGAGCCCGAACGGCGGCGAGGTCTGGGATGGCGGATCCACGCATGCCATCACCTGGACCGCATCGGACAACGTCGGCGTGACGGCGATCGACCTGGCGGGCTCTTTCGACGGCGGGCAGACCTATCCGCTGCCGATCGCGTCCGGTCTCCCCAACAGCGGGACGTTCCAGTGGGTCGTGCCGGACACGGCCTGCGTGACCGCGAGGGTCCGCGTGACGGCGCATGATGCGGCCGGCAACACGGCGTCGGATGCGAGCGATGGGAACTTCGCGATCCGCTGGATGGACGTGGGCGTCGAGAGCGGTCTGCTCGGCGTTCGTGACGACCTGGCCATCCACCCGAACCCGAGCCGGGGCGGAGATGTTCGGGTGATCTACCGGCTGGCGCAGACGTCGCAAGTCGAGATCGACATCTTCGATCCGGAAGGCCGGTTGGTGCGACGGTTGGAGGGCGGGCCGCGCGCGGCCGGAGTTCATGTCCTGGACTGGGATCGCAGGGATGACCACGGAAACCCGGTCGCTTCGGGGGCATACCTGGTCCACCTGAGCAGGGGCGACGCGAAGGTGGTTACGAAGATGTTGGTCATCATTCGATAGGAGCCGTGGTGACTTTGACGCCGCACGAGCTGGATCTGATCCGGGGCTTCTGGCCGAAACGATCGCCGCGGAGCTGGATGAGCTGCCGATGCCGTGCCTGTTCGACGTCCAAGCCCTGTCAGCGATCAGATCCCGGCCGCTTCGCGAGCACATCGCGCGGGCCGGCGTGAACATTCTCGGGCGCGAGCCGGCGGCGGAGCGCCCGGCCGGCGATGGGAATGGATGAATGACTGAGCTGATCGACAACGGCAGGATGAAGAAGAACGCGCTCAAGCATTCTGATCACGCAGCTTCACCAGGGCGATACGGCGGAGGCCGGGTCGATCGTGAACGATACGGTCTAGCTGTTGCGCGACCGCGGGGCCATGCGCGCCAGGAAGCGGGCGAACGCGAAGAGCAGCAGGGCTACGCTCATGCCGGGCGCCGCTCGCAGGACGCGCGCCGCATCGCCCCGAGCGTCCCGCCTGGACCCCACCGGACCCCGGCAGACGCCCGTTCGGCGCTCGGCCCAAGAATCCGGCATTAACCGCTCCCCCTGCGGCTCCCCCCTTGCTACGATCCCGCCGGTAGCGCATGGAGTCCGGTCCAGGGAAACGGCCCGAGACCCGGCGGAGGGAGCATGGCGGCCAATCAATCCTATCTTCCCATGGTCGAAGTCACCCGCGGCCAGCGCGTGGAATCGCTCCACCGCGGCGCCATCGCGGTCGTGGATTCGCGGGGCCGCCTGATCGCCTCCCTGGGGAATCCGAAGGAACCGGTCTACCTGCGCTCGAGCGCCAAGCCGATCCAGGCGTTGGCCCTGGTCTGCTCCGGGGCGGCCGACGCCTTCAAGCTGACGGACGAAGAGCTGGCGGTCGTGTGCGGCTCGCACAGCGGGGAGCCGCGCCACGTCGAGCTGGTCCAGAGCGTGCTGCGGAAGGCCGGCCTCAAGGTCTCGGACCTGCAATGCGGGGCGCATCCGCCGTTCGATCCGGCGTCGCGGCGGGCCCTGGCGCAGGCTGGGGAAGAGCCGAGCGCGCTGCACAACAACTGCTCGGGCAAGCACGCCGGGATGCTGGCGGCGGCGAAGCACCTGGGCCTGCCCACGGCGACGTATCTCGACTCCCGGCACGAGATCCAGGTCGCGATCCGCGGACTCCTGGCGTTTCTGGCCGGAATGGATCCGGAGGAGGTCGGCCTCGCGGTGGACGGATGCGCCGCCCCGACGTTCCTTCTGCCTCTCCGGTCCTTCGCGCTGGCCATGGCCAGGATGGCCGCCGCGGGCGAGAACCTCGAGCAAGGGATCCCCGAAGCGATCGACGATTCGGAGGGCGGGGCCGGCTACTCCGAAGAGGGCCGGGGCGAGGCGGAGCTCGAGGAGGTCGCCGAGTACGAGGTCGAAGACAACGAGGAAGAGACCTTCCCGGTTTCGGTGCCGGATGGGCTGGCCCGCATCTGGAAGGCCATGAAGGGCAACCCGGTCATCCTCGCAGGGTCGCGCGGCCGGATCTGCACCGACGTCATGCGGGTGGCGGCGCACCTGGGCATCCCCTTGATCGCCAAGAGCGGCGCCGAGGGGGTCTACGCCATGGCGGTGGTCGACCGTGGACAAGCGTATGGGATCGCCCTCAAGGTCGAGGACGGCGCCGAGCGGGCCCGGAACGCCGCGGCGCTCGAGACCCTGCTCCAGCTCGGGTTCCTTCCGAATGAAGCGCGGGACACGTTGGTCGGGTACTACCGGCCTCCGGTCTTGAATCAACGGGGAGAAGCAGTCGGCGAAGTGCGCGTGCGCTTTCGCCTGAATCGCGGGTTGCCCGGTTAGGCCGCAGGCCGGGCTGCGATCGTGGGTCGCCGGGTCGATCCGCGGAAACCTCAACCAATCGTAGGAGGCGGGATGGGAACAGGAGGTTTGCTGGCAATCACGCTTGGAATCAGCATTTTGGGCCTGATCGTGGCCGCGTTCCTGGCTCGATGGGTTCTGGCGCGGAAGATGGGGATGGAGTCGATGGTGCGCATCCATCTCGCGATCAAGGAGGGAGCCGAGGCATTCCTGAGGAGGCAGAATCGAACCATCGTCCTTCTGGCCGTCCTCTTCGCCTTCATCGTTTTTGTCGGCTACGGGTTCATCCGTCCGGCCAACCCCAATGACCCGCTCAACCGGGTTGCCCTGGCGGCCTGGATCACCGTCTCCTTCGTGCTCGGGGCGCTCTGCTCGGTGATCGCGGGCTACGTCGGGATGTGGGTGAGCATTCGCTCCAACATCCGGACCGCGACGGGCGCCCTCTCCAGCCTCAACGACGCGCTTCAGACCGCGCTCCGCGGCGGCGCCGTCTCCGGCCTCCTGGTCGTGGCCCTGAGCCTCTTCGGCGTGGGGGGTCTGTTCGGGCTGGTTTCGCTCATCTCGCCCACCGTGGCCCAGGAGAAGATTCCGCTCCTGATCGTGGGCTACGGGTTCGGCGCCTCCTTCGTCGCCCTCTTCGCACAGCTCGGAGGCGGGATCTACACCAAGGCGGCCGACGTCGGAGCCGATCTCGTCGGCAAGGTCGAGGCCGGAATTCCCGAAGACGACCCGCGCAACCCGGCCGTCATCGCCGATCTGGTCGGAGACAACGTCGGGGACTGCGCCGGCCGTGGCGCCGACCTCTTCGAATCGACGGCGGCCGAGAACATCGGCGCCATGATCCTGGGCGCCGCCGTGGCCCTGCACGCCCAGAAGGCCGGTCTGACCCTGGCCATGGGCACGATCGGGGTCATGATGTTCCCCCTGATCGCCCGTGCCTTCGGAATCATCGCGTCCATCATCGGGATCCTGGCGGTCAAGGTGAAGGAGACCGAGGACCCGATGCACGCCTTGAACCGGGGCTACACCGTGGCCGTGGTCCTGGCCATGATCGCTTTCGGTTTCGCGACGCGCTGGCTCCTCTACAGCCCGGACGCGCCGAACGCGTGGCTGCACTTCTTCGGCTGCGGCATCATCGGCGTGCTCACCTCGGTGGCCTTCGTCTGGATCACGCAGTATTACACCGAGTACCGCTACCGGCCGGTCCAGTCGATCGCCGAAGCCAGCAAGACCGGCCCGGCCACCAACATCATCTCCGGAGTCGCGGTCGGCTTCGAGTGCACGGCGCTTCCCGTGGTCGCGATCTCGATCGCCATCCTCTCCTCCTACTATCTGGGCCGATCTTCCGGACTTCCCGACGCCGGTTTCTTCGGAACGGCCGTGGCCACCATGGGCATGCTCGCCACCGCGGCCTACATCCTGGCCATGGACACCTTCGGCCCGATCACGGACAACGCCGGCGGCATCGTGGAGATGAGCCAGCAGCCGGAGGAGATCCGGAAGAAGACCGACCGCCTGGACGCCGTCGGCAACACCACCAAGGCGCTGACCAAGGGCTATGCCATCGGGTCGGCCGCCCTGGCCGCGTTTCTCCTCTTCATGGCCTACATGGACGAGATCTCGAGCTACACCGGACGCGACTTCTCCGTCGTCAACATCAAGGAGCCGGCCGTCTTCGTCGGCGCGCTTCTGGGCGCCATGCTCGTCTTCCTCTTCTCCTCCCTGGCCATCCGCGCGGTCGGAAACGCCGCGCAGCACATCATCATGGAGGTGCGCAGGCAGTACAAGGATCTCCCCGGGTCAACGACATGATCCAGTTTCCCAAGGACTTCAAGCCCGACTACGGCGCCTGCGTGGACATCGTGACCAAGAGCGCGCTGCGCCAGATGGTCGCGCCCGGACTTCTGGCCGTGCTCATGCCGGTGGCGGTCGGGCTCATCTTCCGGATGTTCAGGACCGAAGCGGAACCCCTGATCGCGGCGGAGTCCGTGGCCGGTTTGCTCATGGTGGGCACGATCGCCGGCATCCTCATGGCCACCTTCCTCAACAACGGGGGCGGAGCCTGGGACAACGCGAAGAAGTACATCGAGTCGGGGGCCCACGGCGGGAAGTACCTGACCGACGCCAACGGCGTCCGGATCAAGAATCCGACGCACGCCGCGGCGGTGGTCGGCGACACGGTCGGGGATCCCTTCAAGGACACGGCCGGCCCGTCGATCCACGTGCTCATCAAGCTGCTTTCGACGATCACGCTGGTGCTGGCGCCGCTGTTCATCTGAGGACACACGGCTCCGAGGCGCTGACCAGCGATGTTGCGGCATAGGGACTGCGGTTCAAGACCTTGCGCACCGAAGCCGGAGCGGCCCCGACGATCCGTCCGCGGAGGCTTTGGTGCGCAAGGGCTCCGAGGCGTCGCTCAACGGCGCCGGCAACACGCAGAGGAGATTCGGGCGTGAAAGCCGCTTCCGGCACTCTCGAGTACGGCCCGCTGCGGGACCGGGACGAAGAAGGCGAGCTGAGTCAGATCCTGACCCAGTGCTTCAACTTCGCCCCGTCGCGCTGGGACCGCTACGCCGATGTGCTCGGCCGGCCGAACCTCCGGCG
Source organism: Candidatus Eiseniibacteriota bacterium (assembly GCA_963833505.1). Lineage (GTDB taxonomy): Bacteria > Eisenbacteria > RBG-16-71-46 > CAIMUX01 > CAIMUX01 > CAWHYG01. The sequence goes on from CAWHYG010000007.1 coordinate 2,012,377, forward strand.
GCTCGTGCGAGGCCGGCGAGTCGTCGCCGGCCTGGGCATCCTGCACGCCGGCCAGTGGTTCGGAGGCCGCAGCATCCCCTTGGGTGGCATCGCCGCGGTCGGGGTGCCTCCGGAGGAGCGAGGATCCGGGGTGGCCTACGAGCTGATGGTCCGGACGCTCCGCGAGCTTCGCGAGAGAGGCGTTCCGCTCTCGTCCCTCTATCCGGCCACCCAGCATCTCTATCGGAAGGCCGGATACGAGATGGCGGGATGCCTGTGCCGCCACTCGCTTCCGGCCGCCTCCATCGGACGATTCGAACGCGAGCTGCGCGGCGTTCCCGTCCTGTCGGACGAGGAGCCGGAGGCGCTTCGTCCCGCCTATGACGAGCGCGCCCGGAGAAGCTCCGGCAATCTCGACCGTTCTCCGGCCTTCTGGACGCGCGTCTTGAATCCTCCGGAAGAGCGGGCTTTTGTCTACCGTTTCGGCGAGGACCAGATCGAGGGCTACGTCGTGTTCACGCAGGAACGCCGCGAAATGGGCTACAACCTGCAGCTTCGGGATCTGGTCGCGATCACGCCGAGGGCTTCCCGATCCATCTGGGCGTTTCTCTCCGATCACCGGTCGGTGGGCCAGGACGTCTGCTGGTTCGGGCCGGTGTCCGATCCCATGCTCGCGCTGCTACCGGAGCAGACGAGCAAGATCCTCATGATCGAGCGCTGGTTCCTGCGGATCGTCGACGCGGCCGGCGCCCTCAGCGCCCGCGGATACCCGGCGGGATTCGATGGCGCGCTTCGCTTCACCATTCGCGACGAGGCGCTGAGGGAAAACGACGGAACCTATCTGCTCGAGGTCTCCGGCGGCGAAGCCAAGGCGACCGCTGCGGGTGGGCCGGGCCCGCGACGCCCCGCGCGGAGCGCCGGACGAAAGGGTGCCGCCCTCAGCTCGCGCGCGGCTCCGGAGATCCGGCTGTCGATGCGCGGGCTGGCTCCCCTTTACAGCGGGTACCTGACCGCACGCCATCTCGCGGGCATCGGATGGCTGGAGGGAGACCCCGCGGCTCTCGAGACGGCCGGGCTGCTCTTCTCCGGCCCGGAGTCGTGGATGGCGGAGGGGTTCTAGGCTTGCACCCCGCAAGATCACTTGCGACTGGCCAGCCAGTGCGAGTGGCTGTCGACCACGTGACGGAATCCTGCCACCTTGCCGTCGTCGCCAAAGCGCCACCAGTGCATTTCGAAGCCGTCCTCGAACGATTTGCCGGTGGAGCGGATCTTCGCGGCCACGCTGCAGTGAACGATGACCTCACTTCCGGCCGCGAAGAGCTGCTTGACCTCGAACCGGCTGAAGTCGAATTCCCGCGCCACCACCTCGAAGAATCCGGCCACGTGGCCTTTGCCTCGTCCCGGCCGCAGCCACGGTATGCCTCGGTCCACCGCCCCCTCCTCCCACACCACATCATCCGCGACCTGGTCGAGGATGCCGGGAATATTGCCGGTGCCGAAGTCCGCATAGATCTGTTGAGCCGTCTTGAGATAACTGGACATGTCATGACCTCCAAGAAGGGATCCTTCACTCGCCTTGGCCCGCACTATTCGTGATCGCCCGTCGCGAGGCACCCGAGATGTCCGTCAGGACAAGGCGCGCGCTGCCCGAAAGACGCAGGCATGCTCTCTGCAGTATGTCGAGGAGCGAGGGCAAGCGCAACGCAGTCATGGCGGGCAGATCCGAGGGATTCCGAGCGTCCGGGGTCGGTCCTTGCCGCCGCTTCACACCGCGTGAGCGACCGGCGACGAGCGTCGTCCGTCAGAAACGCGTATCCATGTCGAACCAGCTCTGGACCACGGGGCTGAACATGGACCCAAGTGTAACCGGCCCGACGCCTTCACAACGACCCATTCACCGGCCCCGCCAGCCAGAGTCACGGCCGCCAAGGGCGCGCGATGTAGGCCAGTCGCCTGGGTCCCAGCGGAAAGCTCCCGTATCCCGGCGACGAGCTGAACCGGAAGCCGGCGTCCGTCAGAAGCCGCTCGATCTCTGAACCGAATGCTTTTCCTCGGAACGCCGGAAGAAGGTCGGCCTTCCCGGGCCGACCGGGTCGGGCGAAGCCTGAGGGTTCTCCTCGGACTCGACCATGGGCCTGAGCCACGCTGTGCGAGTCAAGGGCTTGGGCCGACCCGCGATGCCCGAGGTTCTGCCCGCAGACGCGGCGGGTCAGCCGTCGGATCCGCCGCTGCTCTCGCCCGGTGACGGGCCGATCCGGCGCCGGGCGCTCGGAGGCAGTGCTGCGGCGCCGACGAACCAGGCCAAGAGCGCTTGCGTTGACTGGTTCCACCCGCGTATCTTCCTGTTCCAATGATGGACCAACCGGATTCCATCGGCACCGCGAGCTGAAGGAGGGCAAGTTGACCGGGTGCGTCGGCCGCCTGCAGCTTTTTGGCATGGAAGGGCCCGACCCGCTCCGAGTCCGGCGGGGTTCAGACGCTTCGCCTGCTCGGGGAACCACCGGGTCGGGGCAGATTCATACCAGCCGCGCGCCGGCCGCGCTTGCGGTCCTGACCCTCTCCGCGCTGACCCTGCTGGCTCCCTGGCTGCGCGGTCCGTGGGCGGCCCTCCGCTTTCCCGCGCTTTGCCTGGCCCCGGGGGCCGCCGTGCTTCTCTGGCTGGCGCCGCGCCTGCGCCGCGACCCGCCGCGGGCCATCGCCTCGGCCCTCCTCGGTTCGGCCGCCCTGGCCCCGCTCTCTCTCTTCGCGGGACTGCGCGCCCTGGGCGGAATCGACCCGGCGCTGGTCGCGGCTTCGATGTTCTGGGCGCTCCTCCTCGCCCTGGGAGGTCTGCGCGGGCTGGTCGCGAGAGCTTCGCGCGCCAGGATGGAACATCCGGAGACAGAGGGCGGGCGCTGTCCGCAGTTCCGGACGGCGGCCGAGATCGCGGCCGTCACCCTCGTGATCGCGCTGCCGCTGCTCATCAACGGCGAGTTGCGAGTGCGCTCCGACGCCTGGACCCACGTCGCGCTCGTGCGCGAGATCCTTCGCGGGACCTATCCCTGGCATGACCCGCGCTTCGCCGGCCAGCCGCTGCGCTACTTCTGGTTCTTCAATCTGTGGGCCGCGGGATTCTCCGCTCGCGGAGGGCTGAGCCTTCCCTGGGGGCTGGTCCTGGTGAACTGCGCCGGGCTGGCTGCGGCCGTGGCCGGGCTCCGGGCGGTGGCCGTCCGCTTCTTCCCGCCCGGCCCCATGCGCCGGGCCGCCTGGGTGGCGGCCTTCGCGGGGCTCAATCCCCTCGGGATCCTGGCCGTTCCTCTGCAACTTGCCCACGGGCTCGTCGGCCGCTCGCACAGTCTGGCCGCCGCCGCGGCCGCGATCCATTTCCGGGGCACAGACGTCATGGCCACGCTGACCCTCTACTCCACCTCGTTTGTCGCGTGGATCGACAAGTACCTGGTCGTGACCGCGTTCGGGATCGGCATGGCCGGAGCCGTCCTGATCTCGCTTCTGATCTGGGAGGCGGCGCGCGCGGGAGCGCTCCGGCGGGAGAACATGCTGCTCCTCGCTCTGGCCTACCTCGCAGTCGTCCTGCAGCATCTCGTGGCCGCGGCCTTCATCGGCGCCGTTCTCGGAGGGGCGATCTTCCTGGCCCGCCTCTTCCGGCGCAGCCGTCTCTCCTGGCCCGCGACCGCCGGATGCCTGCTCATCCTGATCGGCGTGCTGGTGGCCGCCTCACCCTACTGGCTCGGCATCCTCCGCGGGGGCGAGGTCGATCGCAACGACGCCTACGGCCTCGGACTGGAGTCGCTCTGGATCCGGACGGCGTTGGTCACGATCGGCCCGCTCGTTCTCCTGCTCTTCTGGGGACGCCGCCGTCTCGCGCAGAAACTGCGGGGCGCCGCCTTCGGGTTCACCGTGTTCGTCGCCCTTGCGCTCCTTCTCATCCTGATCGTGCGCATGCCCACGGTGAACGAGAACAAGATGATCATCCTGTTCTTCTGCCTGGCCGCGCCGTGGGCCGCTCCCGGAGCGCTCCGCCTGGGGCGGGCGGCGCGTTCGGCCGGCCCGTTCCCGGTCCTGGTCTGGCGCGCGGTCATCGTCGCCGCCTGCCTGGTGCCCGTTCTCCTCTGGACGGGCGAGCTGCTGCAGCCGGCCCCCGTTGTCTCGCCGGATGCGGCCGCGGGCTGCGCCTGGATCCGCGAGCACACGGCTCCGGCGGCCGTGCTCATCGAACCTCCCGAGCGGAAGTTCCTGATGAATCGCGCCGAGCGCGACATGCTGGCGAGCGACTTCACCTTTGTGCTCCAATGCGGCTACCCGCACCGGGAGATGAAGGAACGCCTGGATCTGATCCAGCAACTCTACGCCGAGGGCGCGGTCGGCCCGGAGCGGGCCGCGCTCCTCGAGCGGCTCGGGCGCCCCGTCTACGCCTGGTTCGACGCTTCGGATTCCCCGATGCGGCCGGCCGCCGGGAGCGGCTTCAGCCCGGTGTTTCGCCAGGGAGCGGTGGACATCTACGCCTGGACCGGCGCGAGAAAGGACACGGTCGGCCGATAACCGATACCGAGGAAGACGGCCGGCCGGAGCTGATATACCCTCTCTGCCAGCGTGGATTGGCGCCGCGCCGGTGGTCGATGCCGAGAGGCGCCGCCGGAGCCGATGGATGGGTTGGAGAAACGAAATGCGGGTCTTCGCAGTCCTGCCGGCCTACAACGAGGATAAGCACATCGCGGCGGTGATCGCCCGGATTCCGGAGTTCATTGACCGGATTCTGGTCGTGGACGACGCCAGCACCGACGCGACCGCCGCGGTGGTCGAGAGCCTGCACGATCCCCGTGTCGTGCTGCTGCGGGAGACGAAGAACCAGGGGGTCGGCGGCGCCACGGTCGCGGGCTACCGCCGCGCCCTCGAGCTGGGCGGCGAGATCATGGTCAAGATCGACGCCGACGGCCAGATGGACCCGCAGAGGATCGAGCTTCTGATCGCCCCCATCGCCGAAGGTGAGGCCGACTACGCCAAGGGATTCCGCTTCCACGACCGCGAGACCCTGCGCAAGATGCCGAAGGTGCGGCTTTGGGGAAACGTGGGGCTCTCCTTCCTGACCAAGATCTCCTCCGGCTACTGGAACATCTTCGATCCGACCAACGGCTTCACGGCGATCCACCGCGTGGCCCTGGAGCGATGCGATCTCGACCGTATCCATCGCGACTACTTCTTCGAGACCGACATGCTGGCCAACCTCTACCGCATCGGGGCGGTTGTACGGGACGTCTATCTCCCCACCCACTATGGCGACGAGACCAGTCACATGAGCGCGTTCCGCACCACCGTCACGTTCCCCGGCCGGCACCTGAAGCTGCTCTTCCGGCGGATCGCCTGGCGCTACTTCATCTCCGATTTCAACGCCGTCTCCCTGCTCCTCACGATCGGCTCGGTCCTCTTCCTGTTCGGCGTGGTCTTCAGCCTCGCCGTCTGGATCCACAACGCCCCGCGCGGGGTCCCCACGCCCACGGGAACGATCTTCCTGGCCGTGCTCCCGCTCATCCTCGGATTCCAGAATGCTTCTGCAGGCGCTGGTCATCGACGTGGCCAACGTGCCCCAGGTTCCGCTGCAGACGAGGCGGTATCGCTGGCGTTCGGCGGATGGGGATTCGGGAAGCCCGTCAGCGTGAGTCCCGGGGGGATGGGGGTCCATGAGCCTTCGCGCCGGTGGGGTGCCGCACGACCAAGCCACTTACACGCGCAACACTTCCGCGCTAGCGAAAGAGAGATTTCACGTGCCCCCAAGTGAGCGTCTCCACCCGCGTGTCCCCGCACCCGACGCCGAGCTCGCCGATCTGCCCGCAGCTGGCCGGGCTGTTCCCGTTCGCGCAGGGGCTGCTCGCCGCAACCTGGAAGTCACCATCGGCCGGCCCGCAGAACTCCGGATCCGCCGCGATGTTGTTCCCCAGCGTGTAACCCTGGCCGAACGGCCCCATGGCGGTCGGGAACGCGTCGTTGCACTGCACCTGGCCCCCGGCTCCGTCGTAGAGCTGGACCATGCTCTTGGAGAAAATATTGTCCCGAATCGTGGCCGGCGTGCCTCCCCCGTCCGAAAACAGCCCACACCCGACGAAGGTGTTCCGCTCCACGTCGATGCCTTGATTTGGGCAGAGGAGCTGGACCGTCGGATTGGCCCCGGAGCCCTGGTAGGCACTGTCCCACAGCAGGTTGTCGTGGATGGAGATTGACTGATACGGAAACGGGGGATCGGAGATGCCTCCATAACCGAACCCAATCGCCGTCGCGGCCGGTACTGGTCCGGAGTCGATGAACTGATTACGCGCGACAGTTGCGTTACTGACAGAAATGAACCACAAGCTCGGACCGATATCCGTCGCGGTCGCCCGGAAAGTACATTGCTCGACATCGGCATTGCCTCCATACAAATAGAGTGCACAAGTACCTTCCGTCACCAAGTCAAAGTCACAGTCGCCTACCTCCGCGTCGCCGGCCTCGCCGAAGATCATGCCCTCGTTCTCTCCGGCACAGCAATTATTGCTGAAGTTGCAGGAGTGGATCTGCAAACGACCCATCCCGTATGCGTTGAGTACGGATCCCGTGCCGAACTGAAACGGTGTGTTGTCCTGGAACGCGCACTCTGAGATCTCCACATCCGGGAATGGTCCGCTCGAGCGATAAGTCCAGTTGATCGCTCCGCCCTGCATAAATCCTTCCCAGTTCGTGCCTTGGCCGTGCTGAAACGTCAGTCCGCGCAGGACGAGTGAACCCGCCGTGTACTCGGAGGAGTAGATGATGGACCCCTGTCGGCCCGGGATCGGCAAGTCGCCGTCCAGCACGGTCGCGCCGGCCCCCTCCGTGCCGACAAACATGAGGGTCTTGTCGTCCGTCGAGATGTGCTCATAATACGTGCCAGGGCCGATCAGGAGCGAATCACCGGACGCGGCCTGCTGCACGATGGCGCCGATCTGGTCTCTCTGAACGCTGGGATCGTGCTGGATGATCCATGTTCGGGCCAGGGAGGCGGCCGGCGTTGCGAGGGCCAGTGCCAGCAGGAATCCTGACCTGACGGCGACCCGGGGCGTCGATCGGAATGCGGTGCATCGATGCGTATTCATCAGCTCACCTCGTAGTATCTACTTCCAGTCCTCTCGAACGCCCCGGGCAAGCCTTGTCGCGTCGTCACGTCACGGCGTTAGTCAACGAGCACCATTCGGCGGCTGACCGACCCGTGATCGGACCGCGCCCGAAGCCAATAGAGCCCCCGAGCGACTTTTCGGCCCCGGTCATCCCGGCCATCCCAGACGTAGGTCTGGCGGCCCTGCGTCCAGTGAAATCTGCCGCTCTCCCGCACTACGCGCCCCACCACGTCCAGGATCTGAACGTCGACGTCCATCTGTGCCGGCACCCACAGGACAGCCTTGAGAGGCGGAGTAACGGGGTTTGCGTACGGCCGGATCTCCAGCGCAGTCCTGCCCGCTTGACCGCGGCCCCACGCGGTCGACGGCCGCCATGCCACTGTTGTAGCACATCCTTACGTTGTTCTCGCCGACGAGGTAGACGAGTCGGCCAGTCTGCGGATTGCGGAAGGCGTAGTCGAACCCGAAGATGGTCGCCCAGCCTGAGAGCGAGAACGGGCCGATGTAGCAGTCCGGCACGAATCCCCGTGCGCGCGCCTGGCGCAGGCGCGAAGGGTAGTTGGAGCTGTAGCTGCCACGCGTGTTCGTACCCTGCCGGCGCACCGGCCAGATCGGATACCCTGGCTCGGGATTCTGGATCTCCTCGCTCGCCCTGAATTCGATCCACGTCGTGTCCGCCACGACGAAGCTATCCACGCGTGCGTAGGACCAATTGCTGCCATGAGGATCGCCTTTGTAGGCACAGGCCCCGGGGAACCTCGATCCGGCACGGAGGAACGAGGCGGCCGCCCCAACATCGAGAATGCCTTTTCCGTACCAACTGCGCGGGCACGTCGTGCAGAGCGAGTCCGCCTGTCGCGGGTCCGACGCGAACGCTCGGGCCGTACCCATCAGCAAGCCCACGGCGTCGTCATTCGTTAGGGTATCTGCCTTCTGGTGCGCGATGGACTGCAGAAGCGCGACGGATCCGGCGACTTGCGCGGACGCGCCCGAGCACTGTCCTGTCGTCGTGCCGTACCAGTAAGTTGTAGTATCTTTCCCGACGATGCACTGAGCTTTCTGCGCCACCGTTGTCATCATGACCGGTGACGCAGGCGCGCAGATCTGGACCATCCCGCGCAATGTATCGCTCGGCTGGTCCGTCGGGCCTACGGCCGTGCCTCCGTGACGAGAGCGCCTCCCCGGTCCGCTGTTGAAACGGTAACAGGAGCTGTGATAGCCCCAGAGATCGCCCCTATAGTTGATTCCACCAGCACCGACGACGAAAGGGATGAGAGCGGGGTAAAAGCGTTGGGCGGTCGTGTAGCTGCTGTCGACGGAGGAAGCGACCAGCGCGATGTTCGATTGGTAGGCCCGCGCAAGGACGTCCGTCACCTCCGTGGGCGGATCACCCAGCCAGTCAAATGGGAAATTCAGAACCCGGAGGACCTTGCCGGTCGGCAGCGTGAGGCCCAGAGCATTGGAAACTAGCTGATACCAAGATGCGTCGATGTCCGCACAGGCTGGATCTGGTGGAGTCGCCGGACAGTCACAGTGGGAATAGGACGCCTCGATGTCCAGGAGCGAGCAGTTCCCACACACCCCCGCGACTCCTCGCAGATTGTTGGTCAGCGCGGCTTCCAGGCCCGCCATTTCGGTACCGTGGGGATAGCACCAGTCCGCGTTGGGATGCTCCTGAATCTTCTGCCGATCGGAGAGGGAAAGCGGAATGACCCGCAGGTCCGGGTGCCCGGCAACGCCCAGGGTCCCGCCGTAGATTCCGGTGTCCACCTCCCCGATGACCACCGTCGAATCCCCATATCCCTGCGCGTACGACCAGGCCTCCTCCGCGCCGATGTCGCAGTGGCGGACGGCGTCGCCACAGTATGGATTCGTCCTCACGTCGTCGTTCCTCAAATTCCAGGAGGCGCTGGAATCGTAGTTGCAGTAGGCGATGTAGAACGAGTCGTTCGGGGCCTGGACGAGACCAGGCGCACTATTGAGCAGGCTGGCGATCCCCACCCCGCGGGTCCGAAGAAGCGGTTCGATGGCGCTCTGGGCATCGGGCACCGTCGGATAGGCGAGATGGTAGTAACAGGAGATGTCGGCCAGGGGAACCCGATGGCCGTCCGTATCGAATCCAACCGTGTCCGCCAGCGTCATGCCAGGAAACGCCTTCTGGATCGTCGTCGCCCCCGTGCTCACGATGCTCTGCCGGAGGTTCGAGTCGTTGAACGTCACGGATCCGATCGGGACGGGCTGCGTCTCGTTCGGGTCAAACGTGATCGCCTGCGGATCGAGGTAGACCGACACCCGGTTCGTCGGGGTGGGTGCCGGCGGTGCGCCGCCGGTGGGTGCTTCGCCCCCGGCGTCCAGGCTGTCCGGGGGTTGGTCGTCGTTTGGCTCGCTTTGATGGATCCAGTTCACCCCGTTCTGGCCGCCCTGGTCCACCGGACAGGGCAGCTTGCCCACGGTGCCAAACCCGATCGCCCCATAGGCCGCGATCGGATCCAGCACCGAGGGCTTTTCGTCGTCGGCGAAGTATCCCCCTTGATCGGGGTGTGGGATCAGCGCCAGCGACGTGGAATCCCCATCCACGTAGCTATAAGCATAGCCCACAAACCAGTATGCTTCCACCAGATTGGAGGTCTGGGCGCTGTTCCAGAGCATGCTGGTCCCGCTTCCCGAGCCGGGCCAACCCGGACCGGCCAGTTCGAAGTCGCCGCAAGGGCCATAGTTGGAAAGCACGACCTTCGCCGGGTCATAGTTGATTCCAAACGTCATGCCCAAGAGCCGCGGCGAGGAGCCTGGAGGAAACGCCGCCCAGATGTGGAACACCGTGGTGGTCGGATTCCACATGGGAAGGGTCACCACGGACAAAGAACAGGCAGCGAGAGGGGCGTTTCCGCAGTAGCTGGTATCCACGACAGCCGTGGTGTCGGCCGCGAGCAAGAGCACGCCCCCCGCGTTCGGCCCGGCCAGCACCGCAGCCGGGAAAAGCAAGAAAGTCAGGAAGAACAGAGTCACCCAACTTCGCAGCTGCAACCCCCTTTCGGTTGTGAAAGAATGCGCATGGAATAGGCCCACGCGACAGCGGCCAAGCCGCGTTGATCGAGGGTCCGCCGAGGGTTCACACGCAAGCCGGTCGCGGCGGAAACGCGCTGCGCGCCAGTCCACCGGGATCTCGGCGACGCGCCTGCGGTACCTCTACAGCACGGCACCGCCGTTGACGTTGATCACCGCCCCGGTGATGTGCCGCGCGAGGTCGGAAGCGAGGAAAACCGCCGCACCGGCCACGTCCGCGGCTTCCCCCGGACGGCCCAGGGGAATCGGCTCCTTGAGCGATTCCGCGATGGTGTCGGGGCGCAAAAACGGCTCGGTCATGTCGGTGCGGATCCAGCCCGGGGCCACGACGTTGACGCGGATGGCGGGCGCCAGCTCGACCGCCAGCGACCGCGCGAACGCAATCAGCCCCCCCTTGCTCGCGGCGTAATGGCTGTGTTCCGCCTCGCCGCGTTGGCCCGCAGTGGAGCTGATCAGGCAGATGCTCCCGCCGCCGCTGCGACGCATCCAGGGGACGCAGGAGCGGACGAGGTGGAACGCGCCCGACAGGTTGACCGCGATCATCCGCGACCAGTCGGCATCGGTCATGCTCTCGATGCGTCCATCGGTCCAGATCCCGGCGTTGGCCACCACGATCTGCAGCCCGCCGAAGGTCTCGACCGCCTGCGCGACCATCGCCGCCACCTGCTGCGGATCGGCCACGTCGGCCGGAAGCGCGATCGCGGCACGCCCGAGGGCCGTGATCCGCTCCACCACGCGCGAGGCCGCGTCGGCGCGGCGGCGGTAGTTGAGAGCGACGTTGCAGCCGGCGCGGGCCAGCATCAGCGAGCAGGCCGCGCCGATGCCGCGCGATCCGCCGGAGACCAGAGCGGTCTGGCCGCTCAGGTCGATCAGACGATCCGGTTCGAGCATGAGGACCTCCGGGATCACTCCACCAGCCGATAGCGGAACGGCACGACCACCGTGAATGGAATCGGACGGGCATTGAGCAGATACGGCTTGAACTCCCAACGGTACATCGCGTCGACCGCCGCCTGTTCCAGCTCCGCGCTGGCGGTGTCGTTCTCCCGCGTGACCACGCCGACCACCCGCCCGACGCTGTCCACACTCGCCTCCAGCTTGACCAGGCCTTCCTGTCCCTTCTGGATCGCCCCAGCGGGATACTGCGGGCGGACGATCTTAAGCGTCTGAAAGTTCTCGGATCGGGCCACCTCCCCGGATCCCGGGACGACCGCCCAGCTCTCGGTCAGCTCGAAGTGGACGATGCCCCCGGGACGACCGCGGGGCGCGCCTCCGCCCTCGGGTTCCGACGGCTCGATCGCACGCGTTGCCACGACCGCCCCCCGCGAGGGCTGCGCGGCGGGCGTGACCTCGCCGGCACCCGTGCCGGACACCACTTCCATCCGGATCAGGGAAACCGGAGCCATGTACCCGTGAACCGCTGGGAGCGAGACGTTGGGAGCCCGCGGCTCGCCTTGCGGGGCGAGGTCTCCCGGCTGGTCGGCGCCGGGAAATCCGATCAGGACCTTGGGACGGAAGTAGCGCAGGATGGCGTCGGGATTGATCGCGACAATCGCTCCGAGGTGCAGCCCCACGCAGACCAGGAACGACCGGTAGAGTGTACGCCGATACGCTCGAAGTCGTTCCTCGGTGCGAGAGCTGCCCGCGGCGGCGGAGGACATGGAACCTCCTTGGACCCGAGCATAGCAGATCCGGCCCGACTTACGGGGCGTTGTGCGGGGAACGGCCTGGATCTGACCTACGCGGCGCCCTGCGGGGAACGGCCTGGATCTGACCCACGAGGCGCCCTGCGGGGGACAAGCCCGGACCCTGCGAGTCGCGAAGATCGACGCGCCGCCTCGGTCTCCGACAGATCAGGCCGGCCGCCATCCGTCCCGGCGACGGCTTGCGCATGAGACTGAGAAAGCTCTTGCCGGGCGCGAAAAAAACGAATTAGCTCTTCCCTTGCGCCTGTCGGCGATCTGACCGCTCGACGGGACTCAGAGAACGGGCGGGTGGCCCGGCCGCCCGGTTTCGCACCGGCGTCAGGACTTGAGAACGGTGGCGAGAGGGGAGACGGGTTGATGGGAAGCGCGACTCCTTGATGACGTCGCCCTCCGGACATGTCCTCGGGTTTCTGCGCCCGGGAAGCGGGTTCCTCGCCATCCTGGCGGGATTGGCCGCGGTGGCCCTGCTGGCCCACGCCCTCTTCCTGCGGCGTCTGGGCCCCGAACGCCTGGATCGCTGGACCCGGGCGGTCGAGGGAAGCATCTTCTGCTTCCTGCTCGGGCTCATGATCGGCCTCTCCGGCCTCCAGGTCGTCCTCCGGAACCTCTTTCACACCGGGCTGGTCTGGATCGATCCCCTCGTGCGGACGCTCGTGCTTTGGATGGCCTTCTTCGGCGCCCTGAGCGCGACTTCGCAGAATGCGCCACCTGCACATCGACGTGCTGCAGCGACAACTTCCCCACCATGTAGCCCGGCAGGTCCGGCGGACCCTCTCCGCCGCGGCCGCCGTCTGCTGCGCCTTCCTGGCCAACGGCGCCTACATCTTCCTGAGGGAGGAGACGGGACACGCCGCCAGCCCCTTCCTCGGAATCCCCGCCTCCGCGGCCCAGTCGATCCTGCTCTGGGGATTCGCGCTGCTCTGCTACCGATTCCTCGTGCAGGCGATCTGGCCCGCTCCGATCGAGGAGCACCCGTGACCGCCCGGGCCGGAGGCGCGTGCCCATGACCTTGATCGTCATCCTGGTGTTGATCGCGCTGGCCCTCCTCGGGACGCCGCTCTTCATCGTCCTCGGCGGAGGGGCGCTCTTCGCCTTCTTCCGCGAGTCGATCTCCTCGAGCGCGGTCATCACGGCCATGAGCCAGCTCGCGACCTCGCCCATCCTCATCTCCATCCCGATGTTCACCTTCGCGGGCTATCTGTTCGCCGAAAGCCGCATGCCCGAGCGCCTCGTCCGGGTCACGCGCTCGCTCTTCGGCTGGATCCCGGGCAGCCTGGCTCTCGTCGCCATGGTCGCCTGCGCGATCTTCACGGCCTTCACCGGGGGCAGCGGGGTCACCATCGTGGCCATGGGCGGGCTGCTCATGCCGGCGTTGTTGAAGGAAGGATTCGACCGGCGTTACTCGCTCGGGTTGCTCACGACCTCGGGCAGCCTCGGCTTTCTCTTCCCGCCCAGCCTGCCTCTGATCTTGTACAGCTACGTCGCGTCCCAGAGCGCGAGCGGGCTCAACCTGCCTCCGGGCACCGCGCCGGAGATCGACCGGCTTTTCCTGGCCGGCTTGATTCCGGGGGTCTTTCTCATCGTCGTGCTCTCGATCCTCGCGTTCCGCCAGGGCCGCAAGGAAGGGGGCGTCCGCCGGATGTCGATCCGGGAAGGCTGGCGCGACGTCCGTCCGGCCCTCCGCGGCGCGATCTGGGAGCTGCCTCTTCCGCTGGTCGTGCTGGGCGGCATCTACGGCGGCAAGCTGACGGTGACCGAGGCGGCCACGGTGACCGCCATCTATGCGTTGGTGGTGGAGGTGCTGGTGTACCGGGACATCCCCTGGCGCCGCGTTCCCGCCATCGCCATCGAAAGCATGACCCTGGTAGGGGCCATCCTCCTGATCCTGGGGTGCGCGCTGGGGCTGACCAACTACCTGGTCGACGCCGAGATCCCGCTCAAGATCCTGACCTGGGTGCAGACCTTCATCACGAGCCGCATCGCCTTTCTCCTCGCCCTGAACGTGCTGTTGCTCGTCATCGGCTCGCTCATGGAGATCTTCTCCGCGATGATCGTCGTGCCCCTGATCGTTCCGATCGCCCTCGAGTACCACGTGAATCTTGTTCATCTCGGAATCATCTTTCTGACCAACCTGGAGATTGGATTTCTCACGCCTCCCTTCGGTTTGAATCTCTTCATCTCTTCGTTCCGCTTCCGCCGCCCGGTGACGGAGGTTTATCGATCCGCTCTGCCGTTTCTCCTGGTCCTCCTGGCTGCGCTTCTCGTGATCACCTACTGGTCGGGCATGAGCATGTGGCTTCCTGGATTGTACAAGCCGCACTGAGAACGCGATCGTCCGCTCCCTTGCTTCTCTCCGCAATGTCCGCCCGGGGACAGTTTGTTTCCCGATGTGACCCGTTACGTACGCCGCGGCGGCCTCGCGTTCCATTCCACGGCCCCGAAGTGACGAATGGAACGCACGGCACACCGTGAAACCTGCGGTTCTGACGTCCGCGGCCGAGGCCTCGAGCGATGGCACCGATCTTTCATGACCGTTCGACGAAGCGAACGTGAACCGGCCGGAGGCCGGGATCTTATCGAAAGTGAAGCATGGTCAGGGAGAGACGAGGAGGGATTGGTACGGGACCTGCCAATCCCTCCTCGACTGTTTCTACATGATCGCCAGGCGGAGCATGTTCGTCGCACCCGCCGGATGCCGGTCGCCCGCGACGAGAACGACGAGATCGCCGGATCGAACCTGGCGCTCGTACGCAATCAGCCGCAGCCCGCGCCGCATCATCTCTTCCACGCCGCGCGCGTGCGGCAGCAGGAAGGCCCGGGTGTTCCAGGCGAGGGAAAGCTGGCGGCGGGTTTCCGCCCGTGGCGTCAGCGCCAGGATCGGCATCGGAGGCCGATGGCGCGCAATCAGGCGAGCCGTGCGACCGGTCAGGGTGAAGACCACGATCCTCCGGGCGGCCGCCCGCACCGCCATCTCGACCGCCGCCCAGGTCACCGCGCAAACCGGATCATCGCCGGTCTCGCGGTCTTCCGGATCAGGATGACCGGTTTCTGTCGGATCGCCCCGAAACATCTGCAGCCCCGCGTCCTCCTCGATCGGCTCGAGACCGCGATGAAACCAGGCCGGGTCGGTTTCTTCCGCCACGCGCGCCAGGACCCGCACCGATTCGACCGGATAGTCCCCGGCCGCGCTCTCCGCCGAGAGCATGAGCGCGTCGGTGCCGTCGAGCACGGCGTTGGCCGCGTCGGAAATCTCCGCGCGGGTCGGCACCGGGTTCCTGATCATCGACTCGAGCATCTGGGTGGCCGTGATCGTGATGATCCCCCGGGCTCGCGCCCGCCGGAGAATCTCCTTCTGCCAGAAGGGAACGCGCTCGAGGGCCAGCTCGACTCCGAGATCGCCCCGCGCCACCATGACGCCGTCAGAGGCGCCGATGATCGCGTCGAGATGCTCCAGGGCCGCCGGCTTCTCGAGCTTCGCGATCAGGAGCGGCGTCGCTCGTGGAGTCGCACCTGGCCGGGTTCCGGCCTTGAGATCCGAACGGCGCCTTGGAACGGCCCTTCCCGCGCCGTCGAGGAGCCGGCTGACCAGCTTCCGCACGCGATGGATGTCCTCCGGAGACTGGACGAACGAGAGCGCCAGGAAGTCCGCGCCCTGCTCCAGGGCGAACGCCGCGTCCTCGGCGTCCTTCCGCGTCGGGAGGCGGAGGCTGAGAAGCCGCCCGGGGACGTTGACGCCCGCATGCTCCTTGAGCGCCCCGCCGCGCAGCACCCGCGCCTGGCATTCGCCGCGCGAACGGCGCGTCACCTGGAGGCGAAACCGGCCGTCGTCCAGAAGCAGGTCGTCGCCCGGCCCGAGCGCGTGCGCGAGCGCCGGCTGATCGATCACGATGCGCCCGAGACGGCTGCCTCCCCCTTCCCGGCGGCGATCCCGGAAGGCCAGGCTGACGAGCTCCCCGCGCCGCAGCGGCACGAGGCCGCCGCCTTGATTCAGGCCGGTCCGGAGCTTGGGGCCCGAGAGATCCACCAGGATCCCGATGTTGCGCCCGAGGCGCCGCGCCGCGCGACGGACACGCGCCATGATCTCGGCGTGCTCCTCGTGGGTTCCATGCGACATATTGAAGCGGAACACATCGGCTCCGGCTCGGATCATGCTCGCGAGAACGGACTCGCGGTTGCTCGCGGGGCCCACCGTGGCCACGATGCGCGTGCCGCCTCTCGCCTCGGACGACATCGGACTCATCGAGCGCCCCCCCCCTGGCAATCCATGGACCTTCTTCCCATGACCTTTCCACGACGTGCGATCCAGACCGGTCCCCGGACGCCGCGCGGACTTCGTCATCCCCTGCGCTCGCCGAAACCATGGGCGCAGAGACCCGGGCATGGTACGCCCACGTCGACGACGCGTGCCATGGGTTCCGTGGCGCCCAGGCCGCCTCGTACCACTTTGCTGTGGAGCCTGCGCCACCCTGGGATCGCTGCGCTCCATGGGGTCTGCGGCGCCCAGGCCGCCGCGTGCCACTTTGCTGCGGCGCCTGCGTCACCCTGGATTCGCCGCGTTCCATGGTGCCCGCGCCGCCGGTATCCCCGCGTTCTGCGGCGGTCGCTGCCGCTGCTTTCCACGCGTTGTGTTATCATGTTCGCGTTCCGCTTGGTCCCTCACCATCATCAGGAGCCGGCCCATGTCCATGAATCGCCGCGCTGCCGTGCAGATTCGCTGAACCGATGACCTTGGGGCGAAAGGCGGGCGGGAGGGGCACCTGGTTCGACGCGTCCGCCCTGCTCCTGGTTTCGGTCATCTGGGGCACGACCTTCGTCGCGATCAAATCCGCGCTCCGGGATGCGACGCCGCTTCTATTTGTCGGCGTCCGGTTTCTCCTGGCCACCCTGGCGACGATTCCACTGGTTCGCTCGCGGGGCCGTGAGCTCCT
The DNA here is from genome assembly GCA_963833505.1 of Candidatus Eiseniibacteriota bacterium. Taxonomy (GTDB): domain Bacteria; phylum Eisenbacteria; class RBG-16-71-46; order CAIMUX01; family CAIMUX01; genus CAWHYG01. The sequence continues at coordinate 2,029,174 of CAWHYG010000007.1, forward strand.
GCGCACGTTGCGCCGGGGAGCCCCTCTCGGACTCGTCATGGCCGGCGCCTATACCACGCAGACGATCGGCCTCACGGTCACGACGCCGCCCCGCTCTGCCTTCGTGACCGGGCTCAACGTGGCGCTCGTCCCGCTTTGGGCCGCGGCCATCATGCGCCGGAAGCCGGGAGGGCTTTCGCTCCTGGCGCTGGCCATCACCATCCCGGGACTCTGGCTCTTGACTCATCCGGAACACTCGTCCTGGAATCGGGGCGATTCGTGGACGTTGGTCTGCGCGTTCCTCTACGCCCTCTATGTGGTCCTGCTCGGCAGGCTCGGAGATTGCGAGGACCGGGGCGGGCTGCTTCTTTCACAGCTTGCCATCACGGCGGTTTGTTGCCTGGTCGCTTCTCCCGTTCTGGAGCGGCCGCGATTCGCGCCGTCGATCCGGCTCTTTGGCGCGCTCGCTCTGACGGCCTTTCTGGCCACGACCTTGACCACCTGGCTCCAGATCCGCTTTCAGCCCCGCGTCGGGCCGATCCGGGCCGCCGTCATCTATGCGACCGAGCCGGTTTTCGCGGCGTTCTTCTCCTGGCTTCTGATCCATCAGGCGCTTTCCGGAACCTCCTGGGCCGGAGGCGGCTTGATCCTGGCGGGAATGCTCCTGTCGGAGCTGGGAGCGCAGGGATGAGCCCCGGGCGACCGGCCGGACTTTCAGTCGATCGAGTAAAGGAACCAACGCCTCTTGGCCGCACCCGACGCCGCCGGTTGGCGGAGGCAGTACACGGTCCAGCAGGCACCGTCCTCCATCCGGATCTGGAAGTAGTGCCGCCGGAGATACAATTCGCCGGAGGGTTCGGGCCCCAGCTTCTTCCACACCCGATCGCAGGCGATGATGCGGAGATCCTTCCCGCGCCAGGAGAACCCGCCGGGAAGGCCGGGTTCCCCGCGGCTCATCGCCGCCGGATCAAATGAACCGGCCAGAGGAACGATCGCCTCGCTGATCAGCCGGGGACGGCTGGACCCGCTCCCGCCGGTTTTCGATTCGCGCTCGGATAACTCTCTTCCGGCGTTTTCGTGCTCGACCCACTTGCGCTCTCCTGACTTGCCCGGGAGAGGTTCCCCCTCCGTGTCCCGGTGCTTCTCCGGCTCACGTCCGCCCGCCTCACGCTTTTCGGCCTCCCGTCTACCCGCCTCGCTCTGCGTCGGCCCGTGCCCGCCCGGCTCGCTTCCCGCCGGCCCGCGCCCGGACGGCTCAACCCCCCCCGGCTCGCGGACGACAAGCCGCGCCCGGGTCACCTTGCCACGCCCGAACCGCTCTTCGACGTGATCGATCGCCTCGGCCAGGCGGCGCTTGCGCCCCTCGCGCTCCGGCGGATGAAACAGGTCGAGGTTCTCCCGTCCCTCCGGAACGACTCCGCTGACGCCCGCGCCGATCAGGCGCACCGGCTCGCCGTTCCAGTTGGCGCGGAAGAGCGTGCGGGCCGCGGCGCAGATCCGATCGGGATCGGCCGTTGGAACGGGCAGGGTCGTTCGCCGGGTGAGCGTGCGGAAATCGTGATAGCGCAGCTTGAGCTGCACGATGCGTCCGGCCACGGCGTCCCCGCGCAACCGGCGCGAAACGCGCACCGACTGATCCAGCAGAACCCCCTCGAGAAAATCCGCGTCGGAGACGTCGCGGGCGAAGGTCTCTTCGTGGCTGTAGCTCTTCGCCTCCTCGTCCGGAACGACGCCGCGCCGGTCGTTGCCCCGGGCCAGCTCGCTCAGATGAGTTCCGTGCTCGCCGAATCGGCTCTCCAGAATCTGCGGATCAGCGGCGGCGAGGTCCCCGATGGACCGGATTCCGATGGCCTCGAGGACCTCGCGGGTGCGCGGGCCGACGCCCCAGAGCCGACCGATCGGCAGCGGCCGAAGGAACTCCACGACTCCTCCCGGCTCGACGACCACCAGGCCGTCCGGCTTTTCCAGGTCGGAAGCGATCTTGGCGACGAACTTCACGGGAGCAATGCCGACCGAGGCCGTGAGACGCGTCCTCTCCCGAATCCGCTCCTTGATCAAGATCCCGATCTGACGCGGCGATCCGAGCGCGTTTTCGGTTCCGGTCAGATCCAGGAAGGCCTCATCGAGGGAGAGCGGCTGGACCAGCGGAGAGAAAGCGTGGAAGATTTCCATGATCTGCTGCGAGGCGTCGTGATACTTGCGGAAGTTCGGCGGCACGATGACGAGGGTCGGGCAGAGGCGCTCGGCGCGCGCCATCGCCATGGCCGAGTGGATCCCCCATCGGCGGGCTTCGTAGGAAGCGGCGGCCACCACGCCCCGGCCCTGACTGGGACCTCCCACGACCACGGGCTTGCCCGCCAACGACGGCTCGTCGCGGATCTCGATCGACGCGTAGAACGCGTCCATGTCGACGTGGGCGATGACTTGTTGGGGCATGGAATCTGGCGGCCCTCGTGCCCGTCCAGCTACGCCTTAGCGCCAGGCATCGCAACCCCGCATCGGGCGGCAATGATCTTGGCCAGCGCCTGGAAGTCTCTGTAACAGTCCTGCACGGCTTGGGCGTGTCCCCCTAGCGCGCCGTCGGCGGGCTTGAGGAAGAACATCGGCTTGCGGGCTTCCTGGGCCATCGGCATCAGGCTTCGGTAATAATTGAGCCCGGCCAGACGATGGGGATCGTCCGCCACGGGAATCGGCCCGGAAGGCTCGCCCTCGGCCAACACGGCCTGACGGTACACCGTGGGAATGCGGGCCATCCATCGGTCGAAGGCCTTGACCGGGCGATCCAGCCGCACGGCGTGCTGCATGACCACGTATCCGGCCGGGGTCATCGTGCCCGGCGGCATCGACAGTTCTGCCACGGGATTTCGATCGCGCCTCTCCGTCCATTCCGTCCGCCAACGTCTGAGAGTGGGACCGAGGTTTCGCAGCTCCTGCAAGGAGTAGAGATCGGGTGCCAACGGGATCACCAGGTGCTCCGCCGCGATGAGCGCCGCACGATTCACTGCGCCCAGATTGGGGCCCACGTCGATCAGCACGAGCTGCGCTTCCGCCTCCTGCGCGGCCCGCTCAAGCACCCGCCAGATCGACGAGACAACGCGAAAGGCACGCGGTTTGCGGTCGAGGCAATCGGGCCATTGGCTGGTCAGCTCGTCCTCCGAGGCCGACAGGCTCAGATCTCCAACGAGAAGCCCAAGGCCGTCGGATATCTTCCGCACCACGGGGGGTAGGAGGATGTCGCCGGTCCCCTCCAGGATCGGTTGAATCGCCCCGAAGACCGTGTCAGGATGGGGCCCGTCCGGCCACAGCGACTCCAGCTCATCGTCGTCAACGAACATGCTGGACAGGTTGGCCTGGGGATCGAGGTCCGCCGCGACCACGGAAAGCCCGAGTTCCGTGTACATCCAGGCGAGGTGATAGACCAGCGTCGTCTTGCCCACGCCCGCCTTGTTGTTGAAGAAAGCAATCGTCTTCATGCGGGCAGCCTCAAGATGGCAAGCACGTGGTGAGGATCGACCCGGAACTCCGGGGCTGGATTGCCGTTGGCCAAGAGTGCGTTCCTGGCGACGACGATTCCGGCGCCGAACTTCTGCACGAACCCAAGCACCCGCAGGGCCTCGGCCAGGTTCGGATTACGGTAGTCCGTCAGCCCTGGGGTTCCGAAATTCTCCGGAGTCACCTCACCGAAGGGACCGCCTGGACTGAGAATCTCGATGCGGTCGTCATACCAGTGGACCCGCACGGGGGCATTGGTGCCCTCGTAGGTCCGATGCAGCACGGCATTGCGCGTGAGCTGCTGCAGAGCGACCGGCGGATACAGCGGCGTCCGACGCTCGATCTGCCCCCCGGTAAAATCTACACTCGTCCGGTTGTGGGAGGCCAGTTTCTCCTCGAGCCTCCTGAGCACGTCCGCGGTCGCGCCGTCGAGAAGCGCTTCATCCAGGATCGGCTGATCGAGCTGCGTGCCCTTGATGCGCAAAAACTGAATGTACGCGCCGGGAATGAACGTCCGCGTGAGCTTCCCGAGAACCAGAAGACCGAGGACGGTCGGCACCAGTTGATCCGCGGAGACGATCATCTTCGATGCTGCCAAGCGCTGCTCGCTGGTGCGATCGTTCGCCTCGAGAACGTCCGGCGCGACTGCGGCCGGAAGGTATTCCGACTCGAAGCGAACCCGATCCAGGTCGGCTAGCGTCGCCGACGGCACCGGCTGGATGTCGAACGGTCGATCCCGGTGGCGGCGCTTTTCGTTGAGCATGCGCTCGTCCTGGGCCGAGGCGATTCCTCGCCGGGGACCGATCCGGATGTACACCCGTCCCTTGTAGCGAACGGGGGGCGAGTCGGCGGGCCAGACCATGATGACGGCAAGATCGGCTCCCTGCAGCGACCGTTTCGACACGGTCATTGACGGCGGGGGCACGATGTTGCCATCGGTCTTGATGTCTGCAAGCTGGCGGAGCAACTCGTCTGTGACCGGGTTTCCTGAGGGCGTCCCGTCAGACCGTGCCCCGATGAGGACCACTCCGGGTTGGCGGTGGTCGGGCAGGTCGTTGGCGAACGCGCACACGGCTTCGCGGACAGCGGTGGGAACCTCGCCTTTGAAGGTCTCCTTGCGTTCGACGAGGTCTGATTCAATGTCGCCCAGCAGACGTACCAGCTCGTGGTCAGCGTAGGCCATTCCCGCTTTCCCCTTTCGGCACCTCCGGCCCGCATCGGCACGGCGGGGCGGATCTCTCCGAGGCTTCTTACTTTGCCCTATCGCGCGTCTGACGGAAACCCCTCATGTGGAGCTCCGGGCCTGCCAGACGCACGGACCGCTTGGGTTCCACCCCCGGTTCCGACTATCCTCGCTCCGAGCGGCGTCCGGGGAGCCCGCTCGAAACACGGGAGGCAGTGCCATGACCGCAGATCGTTCGAACGGCAAGCGTGCGCGGATCCTGATGCCGGCCGCGCTGTCCCTCCTCATCCTGCTTTTCGGGGTTCTGCCGGCTCCGGCCCGCATCGGCGACGGCCGGCTCATCCTCCGCCTGAAGGAGGCTCCGGGCGAATCCAAGAAATCCTCGAGGCCCGTCCTGGCCGATCTGCTCGTCCAATACCCGTCCGGAAGCGAGACCGCCATCACGCTTCCCCTGCACATGCGGCTCCAAGGCGGCCACGAAGACCATGTCCTGGCCGAGATACCCGCCGGGACCGTTCGGGTGGCGCTTCGGGACACTTCCCGAACGGTCGTGCGGACCTGGAACGTTCCGGTCGCGCCCGAGCTGACGACCATCGCAGTCTTTGACCTGGGCTCAGGCGCGCTCGTCGTCGATCCCGTCCATCCCGATCCTTTCGGAAACTGCGAATCCTGGGACCGGGACGACCTGGGTGCGCTTCCCGGAACGGGCGCCGAGGCGGCTCTGTCGCTGGACACGCGACCCGGATTGCCGGCCGATCCGGTGCTCGATGGCGCCGATTTCGGGAACGCGGCCCATCTCCGGCCTCGCGGCTTCAACCTCGAGGACGACGCGGCGCTCGTGCAGGTGCCTCTCGGCGAAGCGTCGGCCGCCGTCGGACAGAGCGCGCCGTGGATCGTGACCGGCGGCACGCCGACGGGAATCACGGCTCTGGGATCCGCGGAAACCGCCGGGCGGTATCTCGGACAGGGATCCGCCACCGTTCGCGGCCACGTGGGCTTCCTGGGGCTTCGCGGACCCGCTGAAGTGGACGGCGTCTTCCAGGGGCTTCACGACTTGGATGAAGGTCCCACGGAAATCCTGGACCACGAGCTTCCCAACAACGGCTTGACCGCGGTCGAGGCGCGGGCCCGGGCGTTCTTCGAGCCCTCCGGCTGGGGCCGGTGGCGGGCCGACTTCTACGCCTACGGGCAGAACCGGAACTACTTCCTTCAGGAATTCGCAGAGGACACCTCTCACAACCCGCACGAGAATCAGGCCGGCCTCACCGAGTCCGCCTCCTGGGACTTTCACGCCGGCCCCGCCGGTTTCTCGCTCGAGGAGGCCTTCAACCGCTTCTACACGGAAATCGGCGATGGGCTGGCCTTCAACAACCTGAAGAACTTCCAGCTCGCCAGCTCGGGGAACAACGCGGTCAGCAGCGATTCCCTCTACTGGCGGGGAACCGAGTTCGGGACGACTCCGCCTCACTTCTACAACTACTTCGAGCACGACCTGACCACGAGCTGGGATCTTCGCGGGGAAGGCCGCATTGCCCTAGGCGCGGCCTCGCCGCTTCGCTTCGGAGTCGACTCGCGCTGGTATACCTGGAGGTGGTATCAGCCGCTCGACCCGATCCTGGCCGGCCAGGGCGGGGTCGGCGGCGGCGGCTATCAGGACGTTTCCTATCTGGGCTACGACCTGCTCGGTGACAACCACGCCTCTCTTCCCGGCCATGAGCCCCGCAAGCCCCAGTCGACGGCGCTCTATGCCAGTCAACGGCTGGCCCTCGGGGCCGTCGATTTCGAAGCCGGCGCCCGCTGGGAGCGCTTCAGCTCGGGGCAGCAGCGGCTGCTCAGCCTCTCCAATCCCACCGGCGCGGACCCCGTGCTCACGCCGGCGGAATTGGGCAACGAACCGGTCCGGTACGGCCTGGACCCCAGGATCGGTATCCACATCGGCGCCGCGCAGTGGGCCCATTTCTGGGCCGATATCGGCCAGTCGCGGCAGGACCCGCCGTTCGAGGCGCTCTACTATTCCCCGAACGTGGTCAGCGACCTCGGTTATCTGGCGCAGGTCGGATCCCTGACCGGGCCCAAGGGAGCGCTCGCCCGGACGATGGCCCTGGGAAACCCGGACCTCAAGCCGGAGATCCAGCGCGCCGCCTCAGTGGGCTTTTTCTACCGACTGAACGATCAGGCCTCGCTCCGGATTTCGGGCCGCGCCGCCCAGGTCCGCGACACCTGGGTCGCAGTGCCGGTCCCTTCGGGAATCGATACCCTGAACTACTATGAGAACCGGGGAGCGCGGCGCGAGTTCGGCGGCCACGTGAGCCTGACCTACGCGCCATCGCGGACATCCAGGTTTCGCGTACTGTACGATCTCTCCCGAATCGACACCAACGTGATCGAGCCGGCGCCCTTGTACAGCGCCCTCCTTCTTCCCGGCAGTCCGGAAGAGGGCCTGACTCCCCTCGAGACGGCGCCGATCGAACCGGTCTGGCTCGATCCCGGAACCGTCGATCCCGGAACCGGGGGTTCCTATCATCCGTCGCTTTTCGATCATCGTCATCGGATTGCCGCTGAGGCGGAATTCTACGTGCCGGGAATCGGGCCGGCGCCCGAACCCGGCAGTCGGAATCTGCATCTCTCCGTCACGGTGAAGGCGGCCTCGGGCGCGCCTTATACACCGATCTACATCCAGTCGGCGGGTCTCATGCCGCCCTTCGGCGATGCGCTCAGCCCGGGCACGGTCACGCCGGACGGGATCAACTCCGCCCGCCTGCCCTGGACCTGGCAGCTCGACATCGGCGTGCGGAACGAGCTGCGTTTCTGGGGTGGCCACGCCGCCGTCACGCTCGACCTCGAGAACATCACCGACCAGAAGAACGTCATCCACGTCTACAGCGCGACCGGCGACGCGAACGACGACGGATGGCTCAGCACGTCCGCCGGGGCGACCTACGGCGCGGAGGGGGACAACGCCGGCCACTACCAGACGCGCCTCGACAATCCGTTGAACTACGCGGAGGGACGCACCCTGCGGATCGCGGTCGAATACGGGTTCTGACGGTCAGCGGCAGTGCGACATTCGAAACCGTGGGAAGCTCCCCGGCACGGCGCCCGCCGTCTGTTCGAGCCGGAGCGGCCCTTTCCCGTTGGACCTCGCCCCCACGGGCCGCATTCAGCTCTCGCGGGAAAGGATCACCCGCGCATCGACGGCGTAGCTGATTCCGCCGGCAGGCGCGGCCAGGATCGGGTTCATCTCCAGCTCGCGGATTCTCGGGAAATCCTCGATCAGCCGTGAAACCCGCTCCAGGAGGGAAGCAAGCTGGCTCCGATCGACCGGCGCTTCGCCGCGGAGGCCTTGCAGGATCTCGCGCCCCCGGATTGCGCCGATCATCTCGGCGGCGTCCAGGTCGGTGATCGGGAGCACGCGAAAGACGGCGCTTCCGAGCACCTCCGCGAAGATCCCGCCCAGACCGAATCCGAGCAGGGGTCCGAAGACCGGATCCTGGATCACGCCGATCAGAACCTCCCGGGCCGCGGGAATCATCCGTTGCAGCACGAATCGCGGTTCGCCGCTGCGAGCCGCCGGGCGGGACGGATTCTCCCGGAGCGCTGGATGGGCGGAAGTCTTCTCGAAAGCGGGAAGGGACGCGATCTTCTCGAGGGCAGTTCGGAGCGAATCGCGATCCGGGAGAACCGGCGAGATCAGCCCTTGTCCCGTCTTGTGCGCGCCGGAGGCCCCATCCGCCTTCAGGATCGCCGGAAAACCGAACGCTTCCGCGCGGCGGAGAATCCCCTCGGCGGAATCATGGATCCACGGCGCGACCGGAATCCCATAGGTCTCGACCAGCGCGATCGCTTCGGACAGGAGAAGCTGGTCGCGTCCCGCGCGTTCCGCTCCCTCCATGATCGCGCGGCCGCGCGCATGATCCACGGTGAAGGAGGACCGCTTTCCCTCCGGGCGCGATCGCAGCTTCTGGTATCGCGCCATCGCCGCGAGGCTGCGACACGCTTCTTCCGGATACGGATAGAAAGGAACGCGGCGGCCGTACTCCGTTTCGAGATCCGTGAAAGATCGAACCTGGCCCATGAAGCAGGCGAGAACCGGCTTGTCCGGAAAAGCAGCACTGGTTGAGACGATGACGCGGGCGACTCCGGGCGCGTCGATCATCACCGGCGGGACAAAGATCACGAGGAGCGCATCCACGGCCGGATCCGCCAGGACCGGAGGCAGCGCGGCCGCATAACGCGCGGGATCAGCGCTGGCGAGGAGATCCACCGGATTGGCCACGCTCGCCTCCGGGGGTAGAACCGAGCGGAGCGCTTCCCGGGTCGCAAAAGACAGCTCGGCCGGCAAAAGCCCGAAGCTCACCGCCGCGTCCGTGGCGAGGATCCCCGGCCCTCCCGCGTTGGTCACGACCGCAAGCCGCGGCCCGGCCGGAATCGGCTGGGTCGAAAGGGCGCGCGTGAGGTCGAACATCTCGCTGACCGAGTCGACGCGGATGACGCCGCACTGTTCGAACAGGGCGCCCGTGGCGACGTCGCTGCCCGCCAGCGCTCCGGTGTGGGAGATGGCCGCGCGGGCTCCGCTCTCCGTGCGCCCCGATTTCACAGCCAGGATCGGCTTTCTTCGGGTGATCCGCCGGGCGATCGTCGTGAAGGTCTCCAGCAGGCTGAAGCTCTCCAGATACAGCAGGATGATCTCCGAACGCGGATCGTCCTCCAGATAGAGCAAAAGATCCGCGCTGGTGACGTCGGTCTTGTTCCCGACGCTGGCGAACATGGAGAACCCGACGTTGAGGCGGAGAGCGTGCTCGAGGATGACTTCGCCGAGCGCTCCCGACTGCGTCACCATGGCCACCTTTCCCGGCAGAGGCGGCGTGCGGGCGAAGGAGGCGTTCAACCGGACGTTCTCTTCCGTGTTGAACACGCCCATGCAGTTCGGTCCCACCATGCGCATCCCGTACCGCTTGAGGATCTCGACCAGCGCCTCCTCGCGGCGGATCCCTTCGCCGCCGATCTCCCGGAATCCCGCCGTGATCAGGACGAGCCCGCGAACCCCCTTGCGCCCGCACTCCTCGACCACGGCCAGGACCTGATCGCGGGGCACGGCGAGAATGGCCAGGTCCACGGGCTCGGGAAGGTCGGACACGGAAGGCCAGCACCGCATGCTCTGCAGCACCGTCTCGTGCGAGTTGACCGGGAAGACCGGCCCGTTGAAATCCCCGGCAACCAGATTGCGCAGGATCTCGCGGCCGATCGATCCGTGCCGCCGCGAGGCGCCGACCACCGCCACCGAGCGAGGACGGAAGATGGCATCGAGCGAGCGCGGATCCGCGGGATCCGGACGGCCCGCCGAGTGCGGCGCTACTTGAGACATCGGCACCCTCCGTGCAACTGTGCGCATCCGATCCGCCAACCGGAGCAGAGCCCGTGGTTCATCGGTCCTCCGTCGCTCCGGAAGATCCCATCGAGCTGCGGACGACCGGAGGGTCGCCGCGATGGGTGTTCAAGGCTTCCTCAAGAGCCTCTTCGATCAGCGCCGACAATCGCTGCAAGTCGCTCTGCAGCTCGGCGTCCAGCTCGGGCAGATCCATGAGATTTTTGGCCCGATCCTGGATCTCGCGGAGCTTGGCCACGCCGAAATCGTAGTTCCGGTCGTAGGCGTAGTGATACTGGTTGAACAAGGCGGTAAGCTCACTCTCCTCCGCGGCGATCCAGTTGAAACGAGCGGCCAGTCTGAGTGACTCGGTCCGTTTCGCCAGGGAATCGATCGATGCCGAAAGCGGACCTCCGTGTTCTGCCAGCGGCCATCGCGCGAGTGAATCGGCCAGGCTCGCCAGGCTTCGGGCCAGATTCGCCGCATCCTGCTCGACGTGCCGATACCCGGTCACCGCGCCCTTCGGATCCGCCTCCGCTCGACTCACGTTCTCCTTCTCCTCAAGCAGAATGCGGTTATAGCGGGCGACCAGGGCGTCGTAGCCGGCGGCCGCGGCCCGCCTTCGCGCCTCGCGCCCGATCTTCGAGGCCTGTCGGGCGAGCAGGCCGTACTCCTGCTGCAGATCCGACGCGCCCTCGAGATCCGCCCTGCCCTCAGCGTCCTTGACCTTCTTGATCAGGGCTTTCGTCTCCCGTTCGATGGAGGCATAGGTCGCGCCGAGGGCCTCCGGATCGTCTTGGGCGGCCGTCGCCGCCTCATTGAGCTGCCGCACGAGGCCGCCGTATCGATTCTGATCCCTCGCGAATCCGATGCCCAGGATGTTCCACCGGGCATGAGCCGCGATCTCCTGGACCTGAGTGACCGCCGCGTCGTCACGGGCACGCATCCGGGACAACGAGTCCGCCACGCCACCCGCACGCTCCGCCAACGCCTGGTAACCATCCAGAGCCGCCGCGGTGTCGCCCGATGCGATGGATCGATTGGCCTGCTCGATGCGCCGGTTCAGCGGATCAATCAGCGCGGAACGGTGCTCCCTCTCTTCCATCAGCTTGAGATCGCTCTTCATGTGGGGCGCACATCCCGCGGAGGTCAGCACGAGCACCAGCGCGACCATGACCATGGGCAGCGCGGCTTTGACCGTGCGCAGCGCGGTCGCGGCGGAGGCCCCGGGGCGCGCGATCAGGGCGATGACCGCGTGCTGGGCGACCGCGCCAAGACGACGTGCCTTCACCGTTCGCGACGCCCCTCTCCCCGGCCGACCCGCCATCCGGGCCGCGTTCATCGTGACCGTTGGTTCCAATCCCATGCCCCTCGTTCGTCGAGAGTGATCACGTGAGCCCGGACGCCCAGGGCCAGTCGCGGCGCATCATCCTGCTTCTCGCCGCACCTCCGGCGCCGGGCATCCGGAACATCAGGCAAACAACGCTGACTTCGGGAAGCATAACACCTGGTGATGTCGGGGAGCGCCAGTACGGCGGGCGTCTGGTCTTGGGGAGTCAACGCCTTTCCGCACGCCCATGATGGACCCGGGCGCTGAGGCGGGCCAAGCGATCTGGAGCAGGCCGAAACCGGTCGCATTCCCGATGGTGGGTCGAACCCGTGCCACATTCCTTCCGCATTCCCTCGCCCTTTGCGATCGCCAAGGTCCCTGGTATAATCAAGTTGAGGTTCGTTCGTCTCTACGCCTATAGAAACAGGTTCGCGCCCGGCGGCCTCACTTCCTGGGACGGCGGTCTCCGGTCGCTATAGACGGCCGCCGGCCCCACCGGGGAGCTACTGGGTGCGGCTCGACGGTCCGACCGCAAGTTGCGCCGAACACTTCGTCATCGTCCCGGGAACGCCTTGACGGCGCACGATTCCAGCCGCCGCTCTTGCGGCCGGAAGGCACACTTCAGATTTCCAGCTCAACGGTGCTGGTCGGTCAGGTTTCCAGACGTGGAATCCGGCGCCCCGAGAGGTCACTGTGGCCCGCATTGTTCATGAACCCCCTGTTGCGGCAGCGGATCTGCCCGCCATGACTGCGTTGCGCTTGCCCTCACTCCTCGACATACTGCAGGGAGGATGCCCGCGTCGTTCGGGCGCGCCGTTGGGCCACCGGCCGGACGGCGGTCCGGAGAAAGGAAGGGGGGAGTGGCCCGCATCGCGAACGCCGATTCGAACTCGTTCGGGGTCCTGATCCGCGCGCTGATCCCGTCGTTCCTCAGGGTGCGCGCCCTCACCGCGAGGTTCCTGGCCGCCGCCCTCATCCTGGTCTTTCAAAGCGTCCGCAGCGTGGCCCCCGCGGCCGCCTTGGGCGCAGACGCAGCCCCCCTCCCCGAACCGGCGGCCGGCACGGTGCGCTCCTTCACTCTCCGTCCGGGCGTGAGCATGGATTTCGTCTGGATTCCCTCAGGCAAATTCGAGATGGGCTCGCGAGCGCAGGACGTTCCCGGCGGACCGCTCGCCGCCCACCACGGAGCCGGATTCATGGTGGAGACGCCGATGCACCCGGTCACGTTCTCCCATGGGTTCTGGCTCGGCCGCTACGAGGTAACGCAGGCGCAATGGCAGGCGGTCATGGGGAAAAACCCTTCGAAGTTCAAGAACGACTCCCGGCTTCCGGTCGACAACGTCTCGTGGAATCACGCCCAGCAGTTCATCAAGATCCTGAACAGAGGCGACACCGGCCCGTTTCGTCTCCCGACCGAGGCCGAATGGGAATACGCGTGCCGCGCCGGCACGACGACCCGCTTTTACACCGGCGACTGCATCACCACGGATCAAGCCAACTTCAACGGCCACGCCCAGTGGAAGGGATGCGAGCGCGGCATCTTCCGGATGCGTCCGGTCCCGGTCGGGATCTTCCCGCCCAATCCATGGGGTCTCCACGACATGCTCGGCAACGTCTGGGAATGGTGCCAGGACAACTGGCATCGCGACTTCAACAACGCGCCGGAGGACGGCCGCGCCTGGCCCGACGGCAATCTGAGCTGGAAGGAGAAGCGCGAGCGCGTGCTGCGCGGCGGCGCCTATGACCTGGGTTCCGGCTGGCTGTCGACCACGCTGCGAGAGGGCGTGGGCGCCGGCTTTGTCGACGAGACGCAGGGCGTTCGCCTGGCCCGGAACCCGTAGCCCCCAGAGCCCGTCGGCGCCGACGCAGCCCATTCTGAGCCGCCAAACGGCGGTCCACCGGCGCTGACCGGCGGCTGTTGCGTCGCATGATCGGCGGTTCACGCCCTTGCGCTCCGAAGCCGGAGCGGGCCATGGAGGAGCGGCGTGCGGAGTGCGGACGGAGCGCACGCCAGTGCGCGGAGCCGCACGGAGTAGCCGCGACGACCCGGCCCGCGGAGGCTTTGGGGCGCAAGGGCTCCGATGCGCTCAACGGCGTCGGCTTCGATGCACCCAACGGCGCGGGCTCCGATGCGCTCAACAAAGCCAGCCACGAGCAACGGCTCCAAAGAGCTGATCAGAAGCTACCGCACGTGCACAAACACCCGAGGCTCAGCTCCCGGCGCGCGAATCCAGTACACCCCCGACGGCAGCGCGCGCCCATGGGAGTCGTTCAGGTCCCAGCGAACCGCCCCCGTGGTGGCGTCCAGAAGCTCCGTCTTGAGCCACGCCAGCTCGCGTCCGTCCGGGCCGTAAACGCCCACGCCTTCCGGAAGCCTGCCTGTCATATGGACCACCAGTCCGCTTGTGACCGGATTCGGGATGATCGTCAGGTTCAGCCAGTTGGTCTGGGCCGGCGGCGTGGAGCTCAGATGGTCGATCAGATTGCGCGTGATCTTCTGGACGATCGGGTCCGCTTCGAGCCCCCAGCACCAGTTGGTGGTTCCGCCGTCGAAAAGGAAGGACCGCCCGCGGTCGGACAGCCCGGCCACGGCCACGCCGCTGGAATCGGCCGCGTTGAGGTTGGTGCAGGGCGCATATCCCAGCACCTGGAAGTCGGCCGGCGCCTGGAAGCCCGGGCGGATCGTAGGCGGAGCGTTGGAAGTCCAGACCAGCGGAGCGCCGTCCACTTCGTATCCCACGATGGCCTGGTCCTGGCCGAAGGTCTGCCCGTCGGTCAGCCCGGTCCCCGCGAACACCCAGCTCCTGGTGTTGTAGGCCGTGTAACCGCCGCTGCCGGTCACCCAGTCGTAATGGCAGTCGCCAGGGCAGGAAGAGGACGTGGACCAGTTGACCATCCCGCCGTATCGGTAGTCGAGACCGAAAAGGCGCTGCGGCGGATCGTCCACGGGAGGGCTGTCCCAGTTCGTGGTCACGCCCGAGGGGTCTTTGTGCAGATAGGGATCGATCCCATACCTGGTCTTGTAACAGGTGAGGCGCCGCGATCCCGTGCATCCCGGAGGCGCCACCGGATCGCAGGACTCCATCCGCGTCTGCCACCAGCAGGTGTTGCCGGCCAGCGAGATGATCGACCCGCCGGCCGCGAGGTATCGTTCCAGGCCCTCGCGCATGTTGCGCGTCCAGTATTCGCTGTGCCAGCAGAGCACCAGTCCGGGATACCGGAAGAGCAGATCCGGGCGGTCATTCAGATCGTCGTCGTTGGCCACTTCGTACGGAATGCCCTCGCGCTCGAGCCACCGGATCAGATAGATGGGAGCCGCGTAGAGGCAGTCCAGCCAGGCGTCCATCGGACGTTCAAAGCTGATGGTGAACACCTCCGGGTGGCTGTAGAAGCTCCCGCCGCCCCAGCCGTTGTACGCCTGGTCGGTGTGCGTGGGAAGCTCCACCAGGATCGAGCCGTTGCCGCCGTGGCCCCGGACGACGAACGAGGCGTCTACGGGACGGTCGCCGTCATCGATCTGGGCGATGTAGACGCCCGACTTCCAGTCCGAGCCGACCGGGATCAAGGTGGACGCGGGCCACCCGCAACCGGTCGAGCAGGCCCCCGCCGGCACGGGCTGCTCGGCAAGGCCGGTCACAGGAATGGGTCCCAGAACCAGGTCGCGTTCGAGCCCCTCGCGGTAGACGCGCAGATCGGCCTGACCCTGGCCGCAGGAAGCATGCACCTCGACCGGCTGACCGGGCTCCACCGTCAACGGCCGGAGGTAAAGCTCCAGCTTCTTCGCCTCGGCCCCGGTGTGCACCTCCAGGTCGTCGATCCAGAAGGTCCCGCTCCGGAGGAACTTGCGGTAGGGCAGGCCGAACATGAGAAAGCAGGTCCCCCACACCGGCTTGTCCTGGTGTCGGAAGGAGAGCCGATACCGTCGAAAACCGCTCATCTGCGCGCCCGTCACGTCCATCAAAGGGATCGTCTCGAGCCAGTACTGCCGATAGTCGCAGACGACCACCTGAACGCGCATGGAAGCGTCGGGCTCCTGGATGCGGAGGGAGACGTCGACGGTATAGCGGGCATTGATGTCGGGGATGGTGAAGAAGGCGGTCGTGACCTGGAAGTTCGCCGGCGCCAGGGAAAGATCGACCCGAAGGGAGGGCCGCGCGGCGCCGTAGACGGTCGTATCGGCGGAAGTCTTGATCCAGGGAAGATATTCCGGCGGGCCGATCCCCCATCCCTGCGGAAGACCGGTGGCCGGCGAGGCGTGGTCAAAACTCTCACGGTAGACGATGGCATCGGTGTCGGCGGGGGCCAGGGCGACCAACGGCACGGAACCAGCCGGATGCAATCCAGCGGCGGATGATCCCGGCGCCGCAATCCGGTCCGGTTCCAGTGGCGGAGACCACACTTCCGGGCCTGCCGGCAGGGACTCGGATGAACTCGACGCGGCAGGAAGCTGGGCGGACGGCTCGTACGCCGAGGCAGCGCGTGCAGCAGACGGCGCCACGCGGGCCGCGGACCCGGATCCGATCAGAAGCGCCAGGATTGACAGCGCCGAAAGCAGGTCAAATCGGTGGCTTTCATGGACAGAGGCCCGAGCCGCGATTCGCTCCAGGCCTGTTCTCACGTGACTCCGGCCGGCGAGCTTCATGCCCTCCCCTCCGCGCCAATCCCAGGTCCGAACCGGATCACAGCGGAAACCCATGCTCGGGCACGAGGCGCATCCATCGCGCTTGGTCGAAGCATCCTGCCCGCCGCATCCGAGAAAACCGCCCTGGACCCGACGATCCAGCCTGGGCAGCCCCCTTGAACAAGCGGTCCGGCGGGACTAGTCTCCGGGGCGTCGGGTTTGCTCAACCCTGCGTCGGGGGGACTCATGATGACCTCACTCTTGCGCGCCGTCCAGGACTGTACCGCTTCCGGGTTCCATGCTTCCACCGTATCCGGACCGGTGTGGCTTTGTGTTCTTGCGCTCGTGTTCGCGGTTGCCTTCTGGCCCGGATCCGCTTTCGGCGGAGAAAGCCGCTCCGGCCGTGTCCGAGAACCGGTTTTGGCCGGAAGCTGGTATGAAGGCGGCTCCGCCGCGCTGGCCGACAGCGTGGATGCGCGCTTGACCGGAAAGGAGCGGCCTCACGTCCCCGTTTCCGACGCCAAGAAGGAGGCCTACCAACTGGCGGCCGAGGGCCGGCATCCCGTTGCGCTAGTCGTTCCGCACGCCGGTCACATCTACAGCGGCGCCTGCGCCGGGCAGGCCTTCGAGCTTCTCCGCGGCGCGCCCTATCGGCGGGTCATTCTCCTGGGCCCCAGCCACTACGTCGGATTCTACGGGGCGGCGCTGCCCGAAGAGGACGCCTTCAAGACTCCTCTCGGCACGATCCCCCTCGATCGCGAAGCGATCCAGAAGCTCGCGAAGGTGGACGGATTCCAGATCAATCCCCAGGCGCACGCGCGGGAGCACTCCGTCGAGATCGAGCTGCCGTTCCTGCAGCGGGTCCTTTCCCCCGATTTCGTGCTGATTCCGATCGTCGTCGGCCGGCTCACTCCTGAGTCGATCGTCTCGATCGGCCACGCCCTGGCCGATCTCTGGAACGACAATACGGTGCTGATCGCATCGTCCGACTTCACGCACTATGGGCCGAACTTCGACTACATCCCGTTTTCGAGCGACGTGCCGGAGCACCTGCGCAAGCTCGACCTGGGCGCAGCCGTCCGCATCGAACGGATGGACCTGCCCGGTTTCACCTCCTATCGCGATTCGACCGGTGCGACGATCTGCGGGGCCGAGCCGATCCGGATCCTGCTCGAGGCGGCCCAGGGACGCCGGTTGACCGGCAAGATGATCGATTACTACCGCTCGGGCGACCTGACGGGCGACTTCGAAAACTCCGTGAGCTACTGCTCGATCGCGTTCTTCCCCGAGAGCACCGGCCGCCGCAAGGGGATCGATCACCATCACTCGGGCGACATGAGCGGTGAAAACTCCGTGAGCTACAACTCGGTTGCGTTCACTCCCCAGAGCCCTGTCCACCGCGACCTGAACGCTGCGGAGCAGACCGCGCTTCTGCGCCTCGCGCGGACGACCGTGCAGGCTCTGGTGAACCGCCGGCCGCTCCCGTCCGCGCATCTTCCGGCGGAAACTGCGGCGGACAGCCCGCTTCGCGAAGAACGGGGCGTTTTCGTGACCCTGACCGATAGCTCTGGAGCGCTCCGCGGCTGCATCGGCAGCATCGTGGCGGATCGCCCGCTCTACAACGGCGTCATCCAGAACGCGGTCTCGGCCGCCATTCGCGATCCACGTTTTCCGCCGGTCCAGGCCGATGAAGAGCCCACCCTCGAGATCGAGATCTCGGTTCTGACTCCGCTCCGTCCGGTGAACGGCCCGCAGGACATCGTCATCGGGCGCGACGGCGTGGTGCTGGAGAAGGACGGGTATCGGTCGGTCTTCCTGCCTCAGGTGGCGCCGGAGCAGGGCTGGGACGTTGCGACCATGCTGTCCCACCTCGCTCTCAAAGCCGGGCTGGGCCCGAACGACTGGAAATCGGGAGCGACCTTCGAGACCTTCCAGGCGCAGGTCTTTCGGGAGCAGCGCCCGAGCAGCGCCCGGTAGCCGCCCTTGAAGCCAGGACGGGCAGTGGGCGCTGGGTGCGCGGTCAGAACACACGGTGCGGCGGCCCGCCCCGGAGAGCGGCGTCCATGACGCTCGGCATCTTCAGTCCGGGAAGCCCGCCGGAGCGTGAGGCTTTCGAAGCAGGGCTGGCATGGCTGCGTGCGCGGGGCTTCAAGCTGCGGATGGGAGCGACCGCCACGCCGGGCACCGGGCTTCACGCCGGTCCAGCCTCGGAGAGAGCCGCAGACCTGGTGCGCCTCCTGGAGGATCCGGAAGTCGACGCGGTTCTCTGCGCGCGCGGCGGCTCTGGAACCCTGGGCCTTCTCCCCTTCCTGGACGACCGGATCGCGCATTCGCCCAAACCGATCATCGGCTTGAGCGACGTGACCGCGCTCCATCTCGCGCTCTACGCCCGGTCGGGCAAGCGCGGCATCTCGGCTCCAATGGTGGTTCAGCTTTCGGACGCCTCGCCCGAGTACACGGCCTCGCACTGGCTGGACCTCGTGCGCGGGTCCGTTTCGCCGGGGCCGTTTCCGCTGCCGGAAGGGGTCCGGCTCGAAATCGCGGAGAGTCCAGTGCTACACGAACGCGTCTCTTTCGGCGGTGCTCGCGGGGACGCCTCTCCAGGCAGCGCCCCGAGCGACGCTCCCACTTCGGCCGCGACTCGTCGCGAAGGGTCCACTGAGCGCGCGGTACGATCGGACCGGGCCGTGGAAGGCCCGCTGTACCCGTGCAATCTCTCGCTCTTCGTCAGCCTGATCGGGACGCCCTACCTTCCGTCCTGCGACGGAGCCATCCTGGTGCTGGAAGACATCCACGAGACGCCGCAAAGCCTCGACCGGATGGGGGCGCAGATTCGCCTGTCGGGAGCGGCCGACCGGGCCGCCGGGATCGTTCTCGGCCAGTTCACCGAGTGCTTTCCGCGGAGAGATGACGTGCAGGCGGAGGAGGGCCCTCTGAGCCTGCTCGAGGCCCTCCTCGGGCTCGGCCTGCCGATCTTGACCGGATTTCCTTACGGACACGACGCCGTTTGCTGCGCGCTCCCGTTCGGGGCCCGGGTCCGACTCACGACGGAGCCGCCGGGGCTGCATTTGATCTAGGTCCAGGGCATGCCGCAGATCCTCACCGAACCGCCGGCCTGACCAGCCTCTGGGCCCTGGTA
The DNA here is from genome assembly GCA_963833505.1 of Candidatus Eiseniibacteriota bacterium. Classification (GTDB taxonomy): domain Bacteria; phylum Eisenbacteria; class RBG-16-71-46; order CAIMUX01; family CAIMUX01; genus CAWHYG01. Next base: position 2,048,283 of record CAWHYG010000007.1, read on the forward strand.
GGCCCGTTGGCTGCGCGAAGCCTCAGAAATGATGCAATTGCGACGCAAGCTACAACTGTGGAGATCGCGAAGGTCTCCCGACCCCATTCCCCGCCCGAATCCCGCGGCCCCGACCGCCCATACGCGGCGATATTGACGCTGTTGATCTCTATTTTGATTCACAAAGAGAGTCTTTAAGATTCCTCCGCCTTCAAACGAGTATCACGTGCCGGCGAGCTACAGTCGGACGGTCACCGAACGCCTCGGCCCTCCGAACCCGCCGGTCCGTCTGCGTCCACCCCGTAGGGCGCAGGGTTGATCCCCAGGATGAACACGGTGGAGGAGGACCCGGCCATGTTCCGAAGGTCATTATTCATGTCGGTGTACCTGTTGCTAGCGCTCGCGATCCCGGCTCTTGCAGTCAACCACACCTCCAGGAACGCGGTCTCGGTCGGACCCGGCCACGGGATCGTGGTCCCCCGGCCGGAGACCTCGAACCCCTGCACCGGCTCCACGCTCTTCCTGAACGGGGACGGCAGCTACGAGAACGGGTTCACCTGGCAGTACGGGGGCGAGGTGGCGCCCGACTACGGCGCCCTGGCCGAGGGCTATACTGCCACCGGGTCCCTCTGCGGGCTGCAGCTTGAGCTGACCACCCTGAGCGGCTACTTCCAGAACCAGTCGCTCGACGCCTACGTCTGGGCTTCGGACGGTTATGAACCCAGCAGCGTCCTCTCCGTGACGACGGGAGTGCACATTTCGCCGCCGGGGATCTGGCCCAGCATCACCTCCCATGACATCAATACCTCGGATGCAAACGTCAACGGCGAATTCTACGTCGGCTACTGGGGCAACTGGCCGGGCCAGACCGCTGGCTGGTTCGTCGCCGGCGACACCGACGGGCCGCCGAGTCCGGTGCGCACGAACATCGCTCCCGGAATCGGCTATCCCACCGGCTGGCAGGGCGTCTCCGCCGTCTGGGGAAACGTCTCCGCGCTCGGGATCGGGGCCTATGTCCTTTACGACCAGCTTCACTGTCTCAACGCTCCGGCCGATGGGTGGCTCCAGGTGGCGCAAACCTATACGGGCACCCCCCCCAACCCCAACCCCACCCCACCGTGCTCCTACAACTATACGATCTCCCAGCAGTGCGGCGCTCCCTTGGATTACAGCAAGGTCGTAATGACGATCGTCTCGCCCGGGGTCAGCATCGACATGAACCTGCAATGTCCCGGCGGTGCCTGCGTCTACGACAATAAGAACGGTGATCCGGCACCGGACGTGACGACCCAGACCATCACCTGGACCTACTCGAACGGTCTCAATCCCTATCCTTACTCCAATCCGACGGTCATGAACGAACCGGTCTACTTCACGGCCATCAATCCGGGCGCGATGCCCTGCGTGTTGCAATTCCAGGCTTTCGACAACTCCAACCCCCCTCAGACCAGCACCACCCGCACCGTCATACTCGGGGGGAACACGGGCATCAACGACGGGCCCGGAGACTACCTCGAATGCGCCTACGGAACCTGCTCGCCGCCCCCCTCCGGACTGAGCGCCTGGTGGCCCATGGACGACGCCGTCCTGGGCGGCCCGACGACCCAGGAATTTGTCGCCAATCAGCCTTCGAACGTACGCGGCGCCCCCAAGGCAGCGCTCGGCCAGTTCGGCGATTGTTATGATTTCATCAACACGACCGACTATGTCGAAACCCCGACCTCTTCCGGCGGATATGACATCGGCACCAACGATTTTACGATCGACGCCTGGATCAGGACCGATTACGCCGGGCATGAACCCGCCCCGTCCCGGGCCATCATTGAGAAGATCTCGGGCTCTCCCTTCAAGGGTTATGTGTTTTACTTCGTGAGCGACGGGAACAATGACTATCTCTCCCTCGGCATGGACGATGGCAGCCCGACCCCGGTCTATGCCCACAGCAATGCGCTCGACCTGACCGATCAGAAGTTTCATTTTGTCATGGTGACGGTGTCAAGGTCGGGAAAGATCCAGTTCTGGTGTGACCTCGACCAGTACGGCAATCCGAAACAGTGCGGAACGTGGCCGTTCAGCGGCGTGACCGGATCCTTCAGCAACGCGGGCAAAGCCACGATCGGGGAAAATGCTTCCGCCGGCTACAGGCCCTTCCAGGGCGAGATCGACGAGCTGGAAATCTTCAACCGCGACCTTTCGAAGGATGTGGACTTTCCATTCGCCATGGCCGGCTTGTGGGACGGGAAATGCAAGGACGTGTCCTGCGTGCTTCGCTACGGCACCGAAGTGAACCTGAGTAACGGTCAGAAGGGTCTGAGCCCGAATGGCGTTTACTTTTACGGCTCTTCCGGAAACCGTGTGGCTGAATTCATTGGGTAAACATGGTGGTGCGTGGGTGTAGATCGAGCCCCCCGCAGTGGAAGTAGATGGCCATGCAGAAGCGTTCGGGGTTGCGGAAGCCTCGCGCCATGCTCTTGACTCGCTGGATGCTGGCGTTGAGTCCCTCGGCGGCGGCGTTGGTGATGGGATGTTCGAAGTAGGTGACGATGTTGTTGTAGTGGCTCTTGATCATGCGGGCGACCTGCTTGATCGGTTGGAGCCGGCTGCGAATGGCCCAGCTATACCAGGCGCGGAAGTGGCGATCGGCGGCACCCTGGTACTGGTAATCCCAGAAGCGCATGAACTCCTCCTTGAGGCTCCAGGCTCGGGCCGTCTTCAAGTCGCTCCGTCGAGCCAGGTGGAGGAACTGACGCCACTCACCGAGGGAGAAGGTGTCGGGGTTGCGGAGCCAGTCGTACTTCGTTCCTTTGAGCCAATCCTTGCCCTCGAGCTGAAGAGCCCGGTTCTCGCGGCGCCGAATCTTGTCGACCGCGTCCCCCAGGTGCTTGGCCACATGGAACTTGTCGAAGACGATCTTCGCTTGGCCCCGGGGAAGACTCTCGGTCACCGAACCGATGTAAGGCTCCCACATATCCATGGCCACGCCCTGGACGGCCTGCAGTTGTTCCGGCGTCTGGCTGGTCCAGAAGTCATCCAGGCTTTCCCTGCGTCGGTCCTGGCTCACAAAAAGAACACGAGGCTTCTCCAGGTCGCTGACGACGGTCACGTACTGGTGGCCGCGCCGGAAGGAGGTCTCGTCAATTCCGAGATACGGCACGGGCTCGGCCTGGCGACGAAGGAGTCCGCGGCGGACCGATCGCTCCTGGATCCCCGCCGCTTCGTCCCAGCTCAGCCGCAGCTGTTTTCGCACGGCAGAGAGCGAGGCCTGCTTCATCCAGTCAATGGCCAGGGCTTCGAAGAGGGCGGTGAAGCGCGAACTGTCCTCAGCCCAGGGAACCTGGATCTGCTTGACCCCGTGGGTCGGGCAGTTCAGCCGCGGAACCCGGGCATGGAGGAGGGTCTTGTACTGAAAGGTGTCAAGGTGGCGCCAGATCCGCTCCCGATGATCATGGATGGGCGCTCGCTCCAGGCACTCCGGGCAGACCCACAGCTCCTTCGCGGGAAGCGCAACCCAGACGTGAACCTCTCCCTCGGCCAGCTTCAGCTCCACCTTCTCGACACCCCAAGGATCCATCAAGCCGAGCAGCTTGGCATACAGCGTCTTGTCGTCCATGACCGGTCCTCCATCGGGCCCCCGCAGCCCGACGGAACCGTACCACCGGCCGGATCACTCAACAAATCCGGCCACCCGAAAGCCGGAAGCGCCACTTTTACAACTACTCGGGCATCGCGTGCAATATGTACTGGTCGGTGGTGGGGATCCCGGCCGGCGCGCCCGGAGCAGGCACGGTGGACGGACCGAACAACATCACCTGGCCGAAGATCTACAATTCTCCAATCGCGATGCCGGCCACCGGGCCCGGGGTGTTCGTTCCGCTGTCGATCCACCCGATAGCCGGCTTCAACCCCAGCAACAACGGGGCCACCGCCGGCCTCCGACTGACGGCGTATAACGACAAAACCGGTCAGGCGTCCTCCTGCGAAGGATGGGTGGTCAACAACGGCGGCCTTACGGCCTCGAACGTCAATATCTATGCCGGCGACGGGACCATAGGCCACGGCCCGATGGACAGCTACGGGTCCGGGGGAGCGTACGTGGAGGTTCCGCCGAACGGCTCCGCGCCGGTGGGATTCCGCATCCAGAACCGGGCGAGCACGACCGCCACCGTGAACTACTCGATCTCGGCCTCGCTGGAGGTGCCTGATTCCGTGGCCCTGAACGGAATCCACTTGAACGGCCTCCCGCCGGGGACTCCTGTGACCGGATACGTCATGCTGGCGCCTCACGACTCGACCGTGGTCTCGGTCAACGCGTCGTTCACGCGGATCAATCCGTTCGAGTTCTTCGACGTCATCATGTCGACGGACCAGGGCAAGGGCGGTCCGCTGCTCCTCAAGGCGTCGGACCTGGTCCGGTGCGCAGGGCGTGATCCATCCGGGGTGCCGCCTCTCGTGGCAGCGGGACCGGCCTCCTTCAAGTTGCGGTCGGTCTGGCCGAATCCGAGCGGCGGCGGCAGCTCGCTTCGTTTCGAGATCCCGAATCGAGCGCGTCTGTATGTCGGGATCTACGACGCCGGCGGCCGGCTCATTCGACGTCTCGCGGATGACGTCGTCGAGCCTGGGGACCGGATCGTGGTCTGGGACGGGCTGACCGACGCCCGCGACAAGGCCCCCGCCGGCGTCTACTTTGCCCGCGGGATCCTGGACGGCAAGGGTAAGAGCATGCAGGGAAGGATTGTCATCCTGAGATAAGGCCGCTCCGCCTCCTTCTTCCACCTCCACCGCGCGAAAGCCCGGCGCCCCGGTTCTCCCAGAACCGGACGCGCCGGGCTCGCGCTTTGCCCGATTGTCGATCTCCTACGATGCTAATCGATGCCCCCGCCCTCTTTCATGGTCGACCGGACGCGCTTCAAGGCGCGCCTAGTGCTGGGGCTGGTGAACCCGCGCGGGGGACGGCACGTTCGGCGGGCGCAAGGAACCGCCCCGGTTCTGTCCGCCGCCCTGGCTCGCGATGATGTTGATCACGCGCACGAGATCCAGAGCTGTGATCTTTCCGTCCTGGTCGAGATCCGCATTGTGAAACCCCTCAACGCTGAGGCGGCCGATCTGCAGAATCTCATCCACGACGGCTGTCACGTCCTGGAGGTCGACCTTGCCATCCACGTTGGCGTCCCCGGCCAGACCGATGGCAGGGCGGGCGGCTTGGAAAGCAGCGGTAAGTCCGGCCGGGGCTTTCGCCTCGACCTTCCGGACCGGACTGGCGGAGCCATCGGCGGCTGCGGCCCTGACGCTCGCGATCGCCGGGGACAGAAGCGCGGTCCCGAGGACGAGAGCCAGACCGAGACATGGGTGCCTTTTCGCAGATCCGGCCATGAAAGAAGACTAACAGGCTCCGGGGAGGCGCCGCAACCAGCTTCGGACCGCCGTCGCCCGAGGCACACGCGATAGGAGCCGCACGAGCTCTCCGGCCTCCGCCAGACACGGCCAGGCAAAGCGCGCGGCATGAACCAGGGCCGGACCGGCCGGCGCGGCCCGGGCAACATCGATGGCCGAGGCCAACAACGGATCAGCCGGTGTTGCCGGAGCCATCAACGGAGAGCCCGGACGCGCCGCAACCCGACTCGCCCCCGCCTCCTTGACAGTCCGAAACCGGGCCCCTAGTCTGGAGTTGCTTCGGCCCGCTTGCACTCCGCTTTTGTCGCCAGGGAGGTCCGAATGTCTACCGCGAGTTCGAGACCGGACGGGATTCACCATCTCAAACTGGACGACGAGGTTCCGGCGGATCTGCTCATCATCGGCGGGGGTGTCTTCGGCCTCTCCGTGGCTTGCGAGGTTCTGGCCCGCGGGCTCTCCGTGACGCTCTTTGACGGCGATCCGCGTCTCAGCGCCACTTGGGCCGCCGCCGGCATGCTGTCCCCCTATGCCGAGCACGCCGAACGGGATGCGATGCAGGACATGCTCCGCGCGGCGCGCGTGGCCTATCCCGCCTATGTCGCGAGGATCGAAGAGCACTCCGGCACGCGGATCGAGCTGGCGTTTCCCGGCACGATCGTGCCCGCTCTCGGACCGGGACATCAGCAGCGCCTGCAGGAGCTGGCGGGCCGCTATCAGAACTATGGCGCCTGCTCGCGCTATCTCACGCCCGACGAGGCGGCCCGGATGGAGCCCCATCTCGGTCTGGTGACCTCGGGAGCGATCCTGCTGGAAGAAGAAGGCTACGCCAATCCGCAAACCTTGCACGTGTCGCTCCTGGCCGCCTTCGATCGCCTGGGGGGCCGGTTGGTGCGGCTGCCGGTGCTGGGCCTGGTGTCGCGCCAGGGACGTGTCGTGGGCGTGGAAACCGCCGTCGGAACCGTGATGGGCGGCTGCGTCGTGAACGCCAGCGGCGCCTGGGCGGATCGCTTCCTCCTACCGGAAGACCAGGAGCGCCACCGGACCCGGCCGATCCGGGGGCAGCTCGTCCGGTTGCGCCCTCCGACCTATCGGGATGGCATCCGGCATGTGATCCAGCTTCTCGAAATCGGCTACCTGGTCCCCCGCGCCGACGGCACCGTGGTCGTCGGAGCGACCAGCGAGAACGTCGGGCCGTTTCCGGTCACGACCATGGGCGGCATCCGCTTCCTGCTCGAGACCGCGCGGAGGATCATCCCGAGCTCCGAGACCTGGGAATTCGTGTCCGCCTCGGCCGGACTTCGTCCGATGGCAGGGGACGGCGAGCTGGTGCTGGAACCGGATTCCGCCCGGAAGGGTCTCTTCCATGGTCTCGGGCTCTATCGGCACGGGATTCTCCTGGCGCCGGTCGCGGCCACCCGGATGTGCCGCATGGTCCTTGAGTATCTGGGACGAACGGGGCAATGATGAAAGTCCGGGTCAACGGCGAGGAGAAGGAGTTTGAGAGCCCGGCGACGCTGGCCGACCTTTTGCGTGCGCTCGCTCTCACGCCGGACACGCCCGGCGTGGCTCTGGCCTTGAACGGACAGGTCATCCCGCGCCGCCAGGCGTCGGAAACCCCGATCCGCGAGGGGGATCAAATCGAGATCGTCCGGGCCGTGCAGGGGGGATGAGCGGGAGGAGGACTCGCATGAACGACACGACGGAAAATCGGGACCGGCGCCAATCCGGCAAGCTGACCTTCGCCGGACGCACCTTTGCTTCGCGACTGCTGGTGGGCACCGGCAAATACAAGGACTTCGACGAGACCGCCCGGGCCATTGCGGAAAGCGGGGCGGAAATCGTGACCGTGGCCATCCGGAGGATCAGCCTGGAGCGCGGCACGGGGAAGTCCCTGCTTGATTTCATCGATCCCAAGAAGTACACGATCCTGCCCAACACCGCCGGCTGCTACACGGTGGAGGACGCGCTCCTGACGGCCCGTTTGGCCCGCGAGGCCCTGGGCACGGATCTGATCAAGCTCGAGGTCATCGGGGATCCCAAGACCCTTTTCCCGGACAACCGGGGACTCCTCCGGGCGGCCGAGACGCTGCTCAAGGAAGGCTTCACGGTCATGCCCTACACGACGGACGATCCGATCGTGTGCAAGCAGCTCGAGGAGATCGGCTGCCCTGTGGTCATGCCCCTGGCCGCGCCGATCGGCTCCGGGCTCGGCATCCGCAATCCGTACAACCTCCAGATCATCCTCGAGACGGTGCAGGTGCCGGTGATCGTCGATGCCGGCGTGGGTACCGCCTCCGACGTGGCCGTGGCCATGGAGCTGGGCTGCGACGGAGTCCTGCTCAATACCGCCATCGCCGGCGCGCGCGATCCGATCCGGATGGCCCGGGCCATGCGGCTGGCCGTCGAGTCCGGGAGGCTCGCCTACGAAGCGGGCAGGATCCCCAGAAAGCTGTACGCCTCCGCCTCGAGCCCGGTCGAGGGCGTCGTCACGGCGCGGTAGAGCCGGACGATCCGGATCCGGGTGAGCGGCCGGTGTCCCTGCCCTTCCGCCTTCTCCTGATCAGCGACCGGAACCGGATGGGCGACCAGCCGGTCGCTCTCGTCGCGCGGCTCGTCCGGTCGGGTCTTCGCGCCTTCCAGTGGCGGGAGAAGGATCTCGCGCCCGCCGAGAACCGGGTATTTCTGGAACAGCTGACGTCTCTCGTTAAGACGAAACGTTGCCGCGTGTTCGTCAATGACCGCGTAGACCTCGCGCTGGCGCTTGGCCTGGACGTCCATCTGGCGGAAAGCTCGATCCCCACGAGCGAGGCTCGACGGATTCTGCCGCCCGAGACCCTCATCGGGCGCTCGACCCACTCCCCGGATGGCGCGCGCCGAGCCGAACTGGAAGGCGCGGACTTCGTCACTTTCGGCCCCGTCTACGACACGCCCTCGAAGCGCCCGTTCGGTCCGCCCCAAGGAACCGACCGGCTTCGACAAGCCTGTGGCGCGGTTTCCATTCCCGTGCTCGCCTTGGGAGGGGTCACCGCGGCCAACACCGCGGAATGCCTGGCCGCCGGAGCGCAGGGAGTCGCCCTGATCGGCGCGGTCTGGGGCGCCCCCGATCCCGTCCGGGCGTTGCTCGACCTCAAGGCCGCGGTGGGGGAAGGAACGGACTGATCCGACTGGGAGCCCGGCCGCGAGCTCGGATAAGGCGTCGGGATGCCCGGATCGCCCCACGTCGATCCGGAGGCCCGGCGCCGGCATGCCCGGACCGGCGTCGGTGTGCTCGGATCGGAACCTGCATTCTCGGACCGGTGACGGCATGCCCGGACCTCGCCACGCCGGTCGGCTGAGCCGTTGAACCGATCCAAGGACGGTTGCTGGAAACAGGGCCTGGTCCGGCCATCAGTCCGTGGCATAGGGAAGGAATTGCACCGAAGTTGACCCGACGCCATCTTTACCGAGTTCGCGGCGTCGCCTCCGACCCTTTCTTACACAGAAACCAGACGTAGCCGCGGATTCGATCCACCTCGAGCACAGCACTTTTGTTTCGAACACCTCTGAATTTGCTTGATTTTCAACCGCCCATGATCGTATAATTACGCGTTAAGGAGATTGATCGAAGCCCGCTAGGAAGAACGGGCGTGGTTTGGGCCCGCCCGTTCTTCTCTGTCTGACCGTTCGCACGAGCCGTCTACCGACGGGCGGCTTGAGGGTCGGCTGTGCCTGTCGCCCCTCGCGGCACGGACCAACCGTGCATGACGGCGGCCCCAGGCGGCGGCCGACTCGTTTTTCAATCCCCTCCCCACCGCAGGCGAAGGCCGGCGTTTCCAGCGCATTTCCCCGAATACCGATCTCATGTCTCGCCCCGCATCGGCCGATCAAGGAGAGAACGGGTTTCGGCCTCCCGGCGGGACACCAAGAGGGGCCGCCGGCCGCAAAGCCCGGTGCGCGTTCACGATGGAGTTTGTGCGCGGATCGCGGGCCTGCCGCAGGCCAGCCTTCCGGGTGCGGCAGGAACGTCTGGAAGGCTCGGTCATGGTGGAGCAAACCACCCCGAATTTCACCCCGATCACGCCCAATCCCTTCATCGTGGGAAATCCGGTGCGCGACCGCAGCCTGTTCTTCGGTCGCGAGGCCGAGTTCGAGCTCGTTCGCCGGCGGTTCCATCCCCCTTCGACGGGAGGCCTTCTCGTCTTCTGCGGGGAGCGCCGGAGCGGCAAGACGTCGATCCTCTTCCAGATCCTCGACGGCCGCCTGGGACCCGAGTACCTTCCGGTGCTGGTCGACATGCAGTCGATGGCCATCGGCAGCGAGACCGACTTCCTGGAGAACGTCGCCGGAGACGTCATGGAAGCGCTGGGATCCGACCGTGGGGTCCTCTCGCCGCCCGATTTCCGGAGCGCGCCGCGGCCCTGCGCGGTCTTCCTACGGTTCATGGAGGCCCTCAAGGCCGCATTTCCCGGCCGGACCCTCGTGCTGCTCTTCGACGAATACGAGCTGCTCGGCACCAAGATCGAGGCCGGCGCCCTGACGGAAGATGTTCTCCAGAATGCTGGCCGCGCTCATGGAACAGCACGGGGTCTGCATCGTCTTCACGGGATCCGAGGACATCGAGGAGCGGCGGCAGGACTACTGGCGCATCCTGGGCAAATCGACCTATCGGGTCATCAGCTACCTCCAGCAGAGCGACGCCCTGCAGCTCATGCAGCGACCGGTGGATGGCCGGGTCTGCTATCAAGAAGGGTCAAAGGAGCTGATCTATCGCCTGACGGCGGGGCAGCCATTTTATACACAGGCCGTCTGTCAAAGTCTGATCGATCATCTGAACGAGCGCCGGACCTCGCAGGTGGGTCCCGAGGAGATCGACGCGGTGGTCCGGGAGATCATCGACAATCCGTTCCCGCAGATGATCTTCCTCTGGGACGGCTGGACTCGGGACGAGAAGATCGCGCTGTCTCTCCTGGCGGAGCACCTGTCCGGAGGCGACCGCCGAGCCGGGGTGGCCGACCTCTTCGACGCGCTGCAGCGGGGCGGATACACCGTGACCTTGGCGCCAGGGCGGCTGGCCGCCGCGCTCGAAAGCCTCTTCCGCAAGGACTTCCTGCTGAAGGAAGGAGACGCTCCTCCGGCCTACGCGTTCAGGATGGATCTCTGGCGGCTCTGGATCCGCCGGATGCATTCGGTGTGGCAGGTTCTCTCGGAAGAAGGGATGGTGACGCGCGCGGACCGCTTGCAGGTGCAGCGCCGGCGACGGGGCAAGCTGGTTGGGCTCTCAGCCGCGGCGCTGGTGCTGGCGGCCGCCGCTGTGGTCCGGCTTTACCCGGAACGCGAGTCGACCTGGCGGACCTCCCATGCGCTTGTTGGGACCACCGCGACAGGCCGTGAGCGCTCCGGCGCGTTCGGACCGAGCGCAGGCAGCCAAGGCGACGACGGAACGAGCGGAACGATCGCGGCCGGGCAAAGCCGGGGCGCGGCCGCAGGTCGGTACGACGCAGCGGGCGGCGGTGGCCGGGATCGCGCGGTCGCAAGCTCGGAGACCGGCTCGTCGAACTCCCCGACTGCGCACGGAGGTGTGCAGAACGGCGGCCCGGAGTCCACGTCGGCCGGGCCAGCCGCCGCCGAACGCCCCGGATCGCGGGTCGATCTGGCTGTGGAACCGCCGGAGGCGGAGATCTCGATGGACGGCAAGGACGCGGGAACGGGCGCTTATTCCGGCGTGCTGGCGGCATCCGCTCGCCATCAGTTCCACATCTCCGCGCCGGGATACGCCGAGTCGACCTTCGCCTTCATCGGCGACGGCCGGCCGGCCTCCTGGCGGATCTCCCTCCGGCCGACCCGGGCAGACCTCGCGGTTCGCACCGATCCCCCGGGGGCTTCCATTTCGGTCGAAGGCGTAGACCACGGCTTGAGCCCGATCGTCCTGCGTGACCTTCCGCTGGGCCCGGTCCACGTGGCCGCCCGCTCCGCCGGCTTCACGCCCGCCGAGACGGTGCTGGTCCTGCAGCAGAAGAGCCAGGATTGCCAGCTCGTTCTTCGCGCCGAACCTCCTGCCGCGCTCACGGTGATGGGGGACCAACCGGGCACGATCTACGTCGACGGCGTCCTGGTCAAGGAGGACGTCCAGAACTCCGGGCGGCACCGCCTGCCCGCGGGACGGCACCGGATCCAGATCATGCTGGTGTCCGGCAGTACGATCGATGACTCGCTCCGGATAGAGCCGGGTGAGTCCGTGACCTATGACTACTCCCTCCGCAGGGTTGTACACCGAACGCCGGCAGGGACAGCCATCGGACCCGGAGGCACGCCGGTTTCCGCCGGGACCGTGCCGGAGATCGGAGCAAACGGCTCAAACACGGAATCCGGAAATGGCACGAAGGACGGACGCTGACGTAGGAATCGAGGAGCCATGATCGGCCGGCACATTCGACGGACGCTGACGCAGGAATCGAGGAGCCATGATCGGCCGGCACGAAGGACGGACGCCGACCGAGGAAGCGAGGAGCCATGATCGGCCAGGTGATTGAGGGGGAATACAAGGTGCTGGGAGTCGTCGGGACCGGGGCCTACAGCGTCGTCTATCGCTGCGAGGACCTCCGCCTCTGTCGGATCGTGGCGCTCAAGATGCTCAACCGGGCCACCACCGAGGATCGCGACATCCGCCGTTTTTTCGCCGAAAGCCGCAACCTGGCCGCGCTCAACCACCCGAACGTGATCCAGATCCACCGCCTGGGCGAGTTCCAGGATGCTCCCTACATCGTCATGGAGTTCCTGACCGGGCAGACCCTGCGCGACCTCTTGCGGGAGAATCCCCCCTCGACCCGCCAGACGCTCGAGATCATGCGGCAGGTGGCGCGGGGCCTCGGCGCCATCCACGGCCGGGGCATCCTGCACCGCGATCTCTCCGTCAACAACATCATGGTCACCGAATCGGGCCAGGCCAAAATCCTCGACCTCGGGCTTTCCAAGGACACGCGCGTGCCGCCGTCGGTCTTTTCCGAGAACGTCCTGGCCGGAACCATCTCGTACGTCGCCCCGGAGCTGGTCCGGGGCGATGCCGCGACGACGGCCTCGGACATCTTCTCCTACGGCGTCATCCTCTACGAAGCCCTGACCCGACGGAATCCCTTCCAGGCCGAGCACGTCACCGCCACCTTGTACAACACGATCACCCGGGCGCCCGAATCCCTGGCCACGATCCTGACCGATCCGCCTTCCGGCCTCGCCGACCTGACGGCAAGCTGCCTGGCCAAGAACCCGGCGGACCGACCGGCCTCGATCACCGAGGTGGAGAAGGCCCTGAACGGCATCCTCACCCAAATGGGCCAGCGTCCCGACAGCCCGATCGTCATCTCGGGCAACCGGATTCGCCCGATCAACCCCTATCTGAACCGGGTCATGGTCAAACGTGTTGACGACTTCTTCGGCCGGAAACAGGAAGCCAAGAGGATCTTCTCCCGTCTGAACGCGACGCCGCCCGGCTCCATCTCGATCGTGGGAGACCGCAAGGTCGGGAAATCCTCGCTCTTGAACCACGTCTACACGCGCAGCGTCCGGGAGGCCTATCTCCAGGAAGCGGACAAGATGGTCATGGTCTTCCTCGACTTCCAGCAGGAAAACAACATGTCCCTGCGGGCTTTCGTCAACACGCTCCTGGGGATGGCCGCCCTCGAGCTGCGGGGTCAACTCGACGTCTCCGATTGCTCGCCCGACCTCGACGGCGTCAAGGAGCTGGTGCAGCGCCTGGACCGAGCCGGATTCCGCCTCGTCCTCCTGCTCGACGAGTTCGAGTCGATCACGACCAACGAGAACTTCAACCTCGAGTTCTTCAGCTTCCTGAGATACCTGGCCAACCACTACAACGTCTCGTATCTGACCTCCTCGGCCCGCGACCTGCAGGATCTCTGCCACACCAAGGAGATCTCGGACTCTCCCTTCTTCAACATCTTCTCGACCATGCGCCTGCCGCCTTTCCGTCCGGAAGAGGCGGCGGATCTGATCCGGGTGCCGTCCGCCAGGGTGGGACGGCCGCTGGAGAAATTCCAGGTCCCCCTGATCGAAATGGCGGGCCTGTTCCCGTTTTTCCTGCAGATCGCCTGCTCCCAGACCCTCGAGTGGATGGAAGAAAACCCGGGGCGCGAGGAGCCGGACTTCCGCGAGATCGGCCGGCGCTTCTACGAGGAGGCCAGGTTCCAATATCGCTATCTCTGGGAAGGCCTGGATGACGGGGAGAAGAGCACCCTCAAGCGGCTGGCGCGGGGCAAGGAGATACCGGATTCGATGCAGCACGTTCTGGATCGTCTGGCGCGCCGGAGCTTCATCGTTCAAACGGAGGACCAGACGCGCCTTTTCGCCGCGACTTTTGCCAATTTCGTGCGGGAACAGAATGGAGAACGGGAAGGACGTTCACTTCTGGACGTGCTTCTCAAGCGTTGAGCGATGGAATGCGAAACCAGGGGGGCCGAATCGTGATCGAACCATTCAACACGCAGATTCGAGCGCTGACCCTTTCCGCCATGGCCCTGGTTCTGGTCCTGGCGGTTCCAACTCGGGCCCAGGCGAACCCGGATCTGTCCGCCGACGTGAGCGTCTTCAACAAGTACCTCTGGAGAGGAGCGGTCCTGTCCGACGGCGCCGTGGCCCAGCCCGAGGTCAAACTCGGCCTGGCCAACCTCGAGCTTGGAGTGTGGAGCAACCTTGACCTCAATCGCTCGAACGAGCGCCGGGGACAGTTCAGCGAAGTCGACTACTCGGCGAGCTACACGCTGACCCTGCACGGAACAGGTTTGTCCGCCGGTGTCCTGGAGTACAGCTATCTGCAGCATGACGTCCCGGCCGCGACCGAGGTGACGTTCGGCGTGACCAGCAAGCTCCCGGCGGCGCCTTCAATCACGATCTACCAGGGCGTTGACGGCGGCGCCCGAACCTACGCCTCGCTCGGGCTGAGTCAATCGCTTCCGATCCGGAGCAAATCGCTGGATGGGGCGCTTGCCATCGGCTGGGGAAGCCATGATCACAACGAGTACAACTACGGGGTGCCGGCGCAGGAGCTGACCGATATCAATTTCACCCTGACGAGCGACCTGGATCCAGTACCCGGGATCAGCCTGCGACCCACGTTGGAATACTCCCGGATGCTTGGGACGGATCTTCGCGCGGCCTGCGACTGCCCGGACAATCTGGTCTTCGGAATCGTCCTCACCAGGAGCTTCTGACCGGCGGGCTTCCGCGCACCGATCAGGATGGGTGCCAGCGGCGGCCGCCAGCGGGCGATGGCGAGCCCGACCGGCATGTTACCTGCTGCCTCCGCGCTCGGCCGGTCACGGCGTCGAAGGCGCGGCCGGAGGTCCGGATAGGGGCGGCGTCGACGAGTTGGCGGAGTCGTGCCGGCGGAGCACCAGGTAGGTGACAGCTCCCGCGACGGCGACGCCGCTCCGCTCCGTGTACCAGAGCGCCCCGCGCCGGCGCGACAGCTCATAGCTCTTCTCTGTCACCGATCCGGGGGCGACCGTGATCCGGTCTGTCAGGCTTCGGTAGCCTTCTCGTCCGATCACGAGCGTGTGGGGTCCCAGCGGAAGATCATCCAGCTCGACCGTCGAATCCCCTGCCGCCGCGTGCAGGGTGTCTCCTTCAAAGATGACAGCCGCATCCGGCGGATTCAGGTGAAGGAGCCGGATCGAGCCGAAGGACTCGCTCCGCACGCGCTGGAACAGCGCAACCATCTCAGGCGGGTAGTCGACGACCGGCTCCGGCTTGATGTGGCGGAGCGCGTGGATGCTGAGGCAGTCGACCACCGAGCGTTCGGCTTCCCGATAGAACAGTTCGGACGGGTCCCGGCCTTCCGGTTCGCTCTTGTAATAGTTGCCGCGCATCACGTCCGCCTTGATCAGGAGAAGATACCCCTGCGACAGAACCGAGGGTTGATCCTGCGCCCGCGCGATCACTTGCTTCAGGTCCCGGGTGGCCTCGTCGTATTCGCCGGTCTTGAGGCCCTCCTTCGATTCGGCGATGAGCGCATCGAGCGGGCGCGCGGAGGTCGGACCGGCAGGCGAGGGCGTCGAGATTGCCGGCCCGGCAGCCGACCGCGCGTCCGGCGGAGCACTTACGGACGACGGTTCCGCCGGAGCACCGGCCGACGAGGTCTCCGACGGTTTCTCCGCTGCGCGCGCCACCGTGTGTGAACCAACCTGGCAAAGCAGCATCGAAAGCAAGAAGATGCCTACCGCTGCTCCCGGAATCAAGAGCACGCCGGCAGTCGTGGGGCGCAGATCCGGTCTTTTTCGCAGCATCCCGTTTCCCCTCCGCTCACCGCGCCAGCAGGACTTTGTGCGCCTGGTCGATGGCGCCGGCCTGAATCCGGACAAAGTACACGCCTTCCGGCGCACGCCGCCCGCTCTCGCCGGTGCCGTCCCAGAGCAACTCATAGCGGCCGGGATCCATCCACGTGTCCAGAAGGCTCTTGATTCGCGCCCCGCGGACATCGATCACTTCGAGGCGAACCGGACCGCTCCGCGCCAGCCCGAATCGGATGCACGTCGATCCTGCACTCGGATTCGGCCGAATGGAGATGAAGCCTGTCCCGGCCGGGGGCGCTTCCGCGGGATCCGATGGCCGGCCGTCACCAACCAACGTAACGCACAGCTCAAACCGGCACTCGGAGGCGCGGCTGACCCACCGGCGTTTCGCCAGCACGAAATCGTACTTCGGATCCTGGCCGTGTTCGGCGGAGGACGTGAAGTCGACGGCGCGCCCAAGATCCCGATCGACCAGAGTGGCCCTCCAGCTCGGGCCCAAGCCGGACAGGCCATGGATCTCGACCGACGCCCACTCTTCCGCCTGCTCGGAAGGCGCAGCCGCGACGTCAAAATACCAGAGCTGCCGGGAAGACTCGGCGTCGCTCGCAGCTTTCACCCCCGAGACCGTCGGATCAGAGGCCGGGGGCAGCAGATGGAACTCCGAACGGTAGAGTCCGCTCTCGCTGCCCCAATCCGCGTGGGGAAAATACAGACTGATCCCGTTATCCGGGGGCAGCGGCGGCTCGGGCGCATCCGCCGGGTTGAATCCGGATTGCCCAGCATCCGCGGACTCGGCGCCGGACAGCGCCACCGTGGGATTGCGGCTGGCGCGCACCCCGGCGTCTTGTACAGAGAGACGGACACCCACGTAGTTGATCTCGTCACGCGCAGACCCGCTCGAGGCGATGACCTGAAGCGTCCAGCCACCTCCGTCCGCCGCCCCGCTATCGATCGTCCGTCCGACCCCACCATCGATCCCCCGATCGGCCGCGCCAGCGATCCCCCGACCGAGCGCGCCGGCGCTCCGTGCCATGGTGCCGTTCGCCTCCGCCCTCATGACCCTGGAGCCGCCGGACCCGGGCAGCCTGGCCGTAGCGCCGCCGGACTCCGCCGCCTCGCCCATGGCGCTCGCCCCGCTATCCGCTTCCACCGGCGGTATGCGGACCAGAACATTCCGGCCCGCCACGCCTCTGACAAAGTAGCCTTCAAACGGCTCAAGCACGCGGATGTCTTCCACGTACCCGCGGCGGGATGGATCCCACCACACCGGCCGCGACAGGACATTGCCGACCGGCACGAAAGCGGTGTCCGCCCGCGCAGTCAGGGAATCCCAGGCCACCGGGAAATCGAAGGGATTGCCGATCAGGTTCCACCCCGGCTTGAGCGACAGCACGAAGGCGCTGTCGGTCGGCGTCGACACTCCGTATTCCGGAGCGGTGTCGAGACGGACCGGATCCCGCGTGATCAGCCAATAGCCCTGACCCTGGACCAACGGGTCCGACGCTTCGGACAGCTCGTGGCAGGAGGCGCTGTCCGCGTCATAGTCGAACATCCGCCAGCGCGTCGGGTCCTGCGCCTCGAGATTGTCTCCCAGCACCGTGCCGAGACGATTCCGGTTCAAGACCAGCGGAAACGAGATCGTCTTGTACACGCCGGAAGGCTCCGGCGCGGGGAAGACCAGATTGTTCACGGTCACCCGGATGCCGGCCGGATGCAACGCGGAATAGACCAGACTCCGGGAGCCGCCGCGGTGAGCGGACACGTAGAACTCAATACCCCGCGGGCCGGCCACCTCCGCCGGGACGCCGGCGGCATAGCGGTCGTTGCGCCCCGTGTAGGTCTGCGTCATCCTCACGGCTTGATACGCGCGGGAGCCTCCGGGCGCGTACCAGAGCATCAGCGAATCCACCCGGTCATAATCGCCCAGGGTCATCAGGATCGACGCTGACTGGTTGGGGTCGATCGGATGCCCGTTATACACGTCCTCCGAGGTCCAGTTCAGGCGGATCCTCCGACCCTCTCCGGACAAGAGAATCTCCTGGCGCGTCTTGACCGGGTTCTCGCCCTTTCCCCCCACCGGACGCGACGCCAGATCGAAAATCGCATGATCCGAGAAGAGGCCGCTGTCCGGCGGCGCAAAGCGCACCCACGCGGTGGTTTCACCGGCGCCCGCAATCTCCAACTCCCCGGCGTTCAGGCTGTCCCGAAAGCCCCGGCTGAAGGAAAAGACGGTCGAGGGAAGGTATTCGGCGCTGATGGCGGCCGGGCTGGTAAACGGGTTATCAATGTGGATGGCGGCCGAGAGCGTGTCGCCGACGTAGGCGGCCGGAAACGAGCAGGTCATGACTCCCTGCTCGTGCCAGAAGGCGATCCGGGACGAGGCGATGCCCCCGGCATTCTCGAACGTGCCGCCGGCAACGAGATCGCCTCGGAATTCGACCAGGGATAGCACATCGTCATCGGCTCCGGCGCCGAGCGGTTGCCAGGAGCTTCCATCCCAGCCCGCCAGATGCACGGCCGGCGATCCGCCGATCGTCGTGAAGGTCCCACCGGCCACAAGGGCTCCGCCGAACACGGTCAGGGACAGCACCGGTCCGTCAAAGCCGGCGGGCGGGCCGAACGGGCTCCAGGTCGTTCCGTCCCATTGTGCGATGTTCTTGCAGGCGACTCCGCCCACCTCGCTGAACTCGCCGGCCACGATCAAGTGACCATTTTGTACAGCGAGAGCATGCACGACCGGCCCCGATCCGCCGGCGCCTTCCAGGTCGCCGATGGACGACCATTCCTGCGTCGTGGCGTCCCAGGCGGCCAGGCTCCTGGCCGCGACCGCGCCTCCTCCCACCGTTGTGAAAGCGCCGCCGGCTATAAGCTTGCCGGCGTAGGGAATCAAGGCGCAGACTTCATCATTATCCTTGGTTTCGCCGACTCCTCCACCCGGAGACTGCCAGGTAGCGCCGTCCCAATACGCGATGTTGGACAGAGCCGTGCTCCCGGAACCGCTCAACTGACCGGCCGCATAGAGCGCTCCATGGTACACGGCCAGGGTCAGGATCGAGGCGGGCTTTGAACCCGCGCTGAGCCCGTCCCCCATGTTCTGCCAACCAGATCCGTTCCAGAGTTTGGTCCCGTCGCTGAAGCTGCCGCCGGCTACCATTCCGCCGCCGAACTCGGCCAAGGCTGTGACCTCGCCATCCAGGCCGGTTCCAATGGGCGCCCACGTCGTGCCGTTCCAACGGGCAATGTGCCCGGCGGAGACGCCGCCGGCGCTGCTGAATCCGCCTCCGGCCACGAGCTCATCGCCCAAGGAGTCGGAGATGACGCAAAGAGCGGAGACATCCCCGTCCATGCCCAGGCCGAGTTTGACGGGCGAGCCCCAGGACACGCCGTCCCAGCTCAGGAGGTAACCGACCGCTCCAGCGCCGCTCAAGAGGAGCCGCCTGCGTCCATCGCCGAGACCGTGCGGGGAGAACGACCCGGTGTCGCCGCTGCCTGCCACGTCTTCCGATGGGCCCGCTTCCGATCCGCTCGCCTCCGATCGGATCGCTTCCGAACGTCTCGGTTCCGATCGGCGCGCTTCCGATTGGCTGAGGTCCTGCGGTGAAGCCACCGCCCCGCCCGCCGCAATCAGGCGCTCGCCATCGACGAGCAATTCCTGCGGGGCTCCGGGCAGCCCTTCGGCCAAATGGCTCCAGGCCTTGCCGTCCCAAAGTGCGATGTGGCTGGCTGGGACTCCGCCGGCCGAGGTGAACCCCCCGCCAATGGCGATGCCGGCGGGAATGGCGCCTCCCGGGATTGATGCCAACGAGGTCACGTCGCCGTTCAGGCCGGGCCCGCCGGCCGGGCCGACCGCCTGCCAGCCCGTTCCGTCCCAGGAAGCCAGAAACGGTGCCTGCACGCCGCCGGCGTTTGTGAAAGAACCTCCGGCGTAGAGCTTCCCGCCGTGAAAGCACAACGCCCGGACCGCGCCATCCAAGCCATTCTGCATTCGCTGCTCGGACTCGAGCGGATGCCACGAGGTGCCATCCCAGCGTGCGGTCCGGTTGACTGAGATCGAGTCAGCACCTTCCCCGGACCGCGTGAAAGTCCCGGCGGCGATCAAGGTGTCACCGGATACCGCGAGCGCGTCAATCGCGACGTCCGGTCCGTCGCCGTCGAGGCCCGCGCCCAGGGCGCTCCACTGAGTTCCGTCCCATGCGGCGATCTGGGGAGTGCTGATGCCCCCGGCGCTGGAAAAGGCGCCGGCCGCGATCAGCTTGCCTTGGTACACGGCGAGGGCTCGGACGGGGGAGGGGGACGTGGACGTGATTCCGGGTGCCCAGGGGGAACCAAGCTCAGCCCAGTTGCTTCCATCCCACTGCGCGATGTAGTTCGTTAGAACCTGGCCGGCGTACCGAAAATCGCCCCCGACGACCAGATCGCCGTTGTAGATGATCGCGGCACGGACGGGAGCGGGGAGGCCTCCGCCCAGCGAGGCCCAGGAGGCGTCGTCCCAGCGGACGATGTGGGGTAGCTCCGCGTTGCCACAGTGGGTAAAGACGCCACCGGTGATCAGGTCCCCCTGGTAAAGCGCAATGCAATCGATCGTGTCCGGAAGCACGAACAGGCTGGGGTCACCGTACCCACCGAGCCATCGACTTGAATCCGGAGCTGCTCCGCCCCGGACACCGGCGCTCCGGTCGGCCCGTGGAGGCTGCCGGCCGCCCGTCGCCGGACTGGCGTCAACGAACAGGGCCTGAACCGCAATCCAAGCGACCACAGCGACTGCCGCTAGCCGCAGCCTCCCTGTCCGGACACGGCGCAGGGTTGCCGCTTCCGGTCCTTCCGGCCTCCCTGCCGGAAGCTCAGTCGGCCTCTCCATGGCCCCTCCCGCTGGTATCAGTGTCTCAGTAGCACGATTCGCAAGACCGACCGACTCCCCTCCATCGACTGCGAAACGAAGTACAGACCGGCCGGCACCTGCAGGCCCCGATCGTCGCGTCCGTCCCATGAGGCTGAGAACTCTCCTGCCGCCGATTGGCCTTCTGCGACCACGCGCACCAAACGGCCCGCCGCGTCCAGGATCCGAAGGGAGACCCATCCCCTATCCGGAACGCGATAACTCAGCCGAACCGGAGGATGGAATGGGTTTGGCACCGCTTGCACAGCAAGGTCGGTTCCGGCACCCTTTGAATCGTTCACAGAAGTCGGTGCGCAGATTGGCGAGACAATCTGACTTCCAATCAAGCCCCCGCAATGTGAGGCACACGGCGATCCAGGATGGAGCTCATAGTCCTCGAAGGTTGCGTAGCAGAAGTCCGGGTCGGCGGAGAAGTTGTTCCCGCCATCGTCACCGCAGAATGTGTTTCCGCTAGCGTTGAAGATGAAGTCGCAGCACGAGACGACGGCATGTCCGGCCCCGGTCCCCGGAATGCACTCCACAGGATAGCCGGAACTCCCGACGATTATGGACTTCTGAACAGGGGGACTGTTCTGACCCGAATACACGACACCGCCATGACCACCATAGGTTCCCAGGTTGTCCGCGATCGTGCACTGACGGATGGTGGCTGAGCAACCGTTGACCTGGATGGAACCGCCCCACTTGGATCCGGTGCCCGGATAGTCGGCCACGTCATTATTATCGATGAGGCAGCTATCAATGAGCGCCGTTCCGCCTTCCAGGAGGATTGTCCCGCCCTGGGTAGTCACGGCGAACGTATGGTTATCGTTGATCTGACAGTGAACCAAGAAGAGTTGGGCCGATGCTCCTTCCACGGAGATCCCGACGCCGCCGTCGCCGCCGCCGCCGGAGAACCAGGAATTTGTGACATGGGCAGTGGCGCCGACCAGACGCAAGCCGCTGCCCTTGAGGGAGCCTCCATCGTCCAACATCAAGGACGTTTGAATGGTCGGGCTGGAGCTGCCCGTGATGTAGATCCCGCCGCCCTCGCCGCTGTTGGGAGTGTTGTCATAGTCAATCCGGCAGTTGCTGATCTGGGGTGAGCTGTCGTAGATCGCGATCCCCGCACCTTTCGGCGCGGTGTTGCCTCCGCTCCGGCAGTTATCAATGGTAGGGTTCGATCCCCCTTCGCACAAAATGCCCGGATTGGAGGCGCCCAGTACCTCGCAGAACTTCAAAGTCGGCGACGAGCCGTTCTTGCATAGGATCCCAGCGCCGTCGGTCAGGGCCTGTGGCCACTCAATCGTAAGCTGCTCGATCACTGCCGCAGTCACTCCGCTGCACTGGATCCCCCGCCCTTGATGTTGCACGTTGAGGATGCTGCTCTGGATCCCGCTTCCTTCCAGCGTGATCCCGCTCTTCATGTTCACCATGCACCGGGTCGTGTCCCCCCCGCCGGCGGGATGGCTGATCGTGAAAGTCCCTGCGCTCAGGAAGACGACGTCCCCTACCGAGGCCGAGTCCACGGCGGCCTGGATGTCCCCGCCTGTCGGCACCTGAAAAACACGGGCCTCGGCCGCCCGCGCCGCCACCAACGCAAACAAGACCGCGACCAGAGCCCACGCGATCAAACTGGCGCCGGGAGTGGACACGCTCCCGGGAGATGCTGATTCACTCCTCTCGAGCACCCTCTCGGGCACCGGCGCCCCGGATATCGACTGCCACTCCGGTGCTGCGCAGAACACCCTCGCACACGAATCCCCAAACGCTCGGTGCGACCTCCCGCTCATCTGCTCCCCCTTGCTCCTCGCCCGCTGGTGGAGATCCGGGGAAGGAACTCCGCGCAAGCAGGCGCTCCCATTGAGACTTATCGGCGCTTGAACCGACTCGAAGCGACAAGAATCCGATTCCGCCCAGGCACGAAACAGGAACCGAGCCAGCGACACCGCAGCGCCCTGTTGTGGGGCCGGGCGCCCAATCGAAACGGCCTTGAAACGGTTGACAATTCAGCCGCAATGAGAATATCGGATTCCGGTCTGCGGATCAACGGGAAACCCGAGGTATCCCTGCGTGGCTTCCGGACGGCCGTCCGGTCGCCGAGGTCCTCGCGGGGCTGTGCCCTCCACTCGAGAGTGAGTCCGTGGAGCGCCCCTTCGAACCCCCGACGTTGGAGGGGCGGCGGATGTTCTACCTGAAGAACCCGGTGCGCGGCGGGATCGTCGCCTTCGGCGCAGAGGACCCGGACCTGCCGCCCCCCCGATTCGCCGTGATCCGGCGCAGCGTCTCGTTCTGCTACTGGCCCGCCTTCCGCCGGGCGCGCGTTCCGGTGGGAGCCCGTCCACGTGGGGCGCCGGACGTCCGCTGGGGGAACAACCCCGACCCCATCGGCGAGGCCGACATCGACAGTGCCGGGGCCGCCCCGCCGCTGGTCTTCCTGAGGCGCCTGGACGGAACCTGATCCCCTCGCGACCCGCGAACGCTGGGCACGCCGGGAACGATGCCGTAGAGTTCCCTGACATGATCCCCAGGCTGCTTCATCCAGAGACCATCCGCCTTCCCGACGGACGGACCCTCGCCTTCGCCCGCTACGGCGCGTCCGAAGGTACGCCGGTGCTGTTCCTGCAAGGCACGCCGAGCAGCCGGCTCATGCATCCGCCGGAGGAGATCTCCCGCGAGCTCGCGGCGAACCTGATCCTGATTGACCGACCGGGATTCGGCGGGTCCGACCCTGCTCCCGGACGGACCTTGCTGGACTGGACGCGTGACGTCCCTGCAGTCCTCGACCATCTTGGAATCGGCCGGTTCCTGACTGTCGGAGTCTCCGGCGGCGGCCCGTACGCGCTCGCGATCGCCCGGACCTGGCCCGACCGCGTGCGAGCAGCCGGGATCTGCGGAGGCTCGGGCCCGCTTGAGCTGCCCGGCGCTCTCCGCGGCGCGGCACCCGCCCGCCGGGCGGGATACCTGCTCGCGCGCCACCTCCCGGGGCTCTTTCGCCAGGTGGTCCGGCGCGTGCCGGATCCTCGTCGAAGCGCATCCGGTTTCACGCGCTGGTACACGCGCCACAATCCCGCCGCGGACCAGGAGATCATCGCGAATCCCGACTTTTACAGGATGTACCTGGAGAATTTCACCGAAGCCTGGCGCCAGGGTCCCCGCGCCTTCGCCGACGAGGTCATTCTCGCCGCGCGGCCGTGGGGCTTCCGCCTGGAGGACATTGCCGTCCCGGTGCGCTTCTGGCACGGCGAGCTGGACAACAGCACGCCGCTTGGCATGGCTCGCGGCATGACGGCACGCATCCCCGGCGCGTCTCTGACGATCCTGCCGGGACAGGGACACCTGTTCGTCTACGGACCGCTCTGGCGTACGATCCTGGCGGATCTGCTCCGCGTCATCGAGGCCGGTTGAACCAGCCCTCCCGCTCCATGACCCCCGCGGCCAAGCGCATACCCGGATTGTCGCCTCGGGCGACCGAGACCGAGACGCCCGAGCCGACCGCTTCCCCGATCTCCGCCACGTCCCGGTTCGTGTTGCCGGGACACAAGATGATCGAGTGGATCCCTTCCTCTCGCACCATCCGCCGGCAGGTCTCAAGCGCCTGCTGATGATCCTTGACCACGACCGAATAGAGCTTGTACAAGCCCGTATCGATGACGCTCGTGTGCCGGCTGGGATCCGCGTCCGGCGCATGAGCCAGGAACATCGCCTTGAATGCCATGATATTCACCTCCTGGGTGAAGGACGACCGCCTCGCAAGCACGGCCCCCGGCCGCCGGCTGTTTTCCAGGTCGAGAGTAGTCTCGACCGCGGTCCCGAACAAGCGCACGATAAAGTCGCTATCTCGCCTCCAGCGCCACGCTCGCCGTGTGAGCGTTGAACTCCGGCGCGTACATGCACTCGATCCGGGCCAGGCCGGACCGGAACGCGCCCCGGTGCGTCACGTGCGTCGACTACTCGAGCACGTACGTTCCCTTCGGCAGGTAGTCGATGTAGAAATGGGTGGAGGCATCCCTGCGTGACCAGGTAAAAGGCCAGGCCGTCCCGATACCGGTATCCCGATTTCACGTCGTCCGGTTCGGTGCCGCTCGGACGTTCGTCCTTCAGGTGCACGTAGGCCATGTCGCGGTCCGCCCGGATCTCGAGCCGGGAGACCAGCTCGTCTCCGACCTGGACCGGACCGATCGCGCTGCCTGGAACAGATGTTGCGAGTTGGATTCAATAACGCGTTCGATGCCTGCCGGAGCCGGCTCGGAGCACGGCCATGGGCATTGGTTCCTGGCTCCCGGCCATCGCGGCTGCCGTTGGTGCCGGGCCTTGGTCGCGACCGGGTCAGCGCCGCGCCGGCCGTAAACTCCCCGGTTGATACCAAGCCGTCCTATCGCTTTACTCTCCGGAAAGCTTTGCATCCAAAACAATCGACAGACGGACGGCGCGCGCCAAGGCGTTCCCGGAGGCTGGAAGACGTCGGTCGGATCGTGAACTCGATCCGCCGGATCCAGGGGGACCTCGACCGCTATTCCCGGAGGCTCAACCGGTCCTTCAAGATCACCGGGCCGCAGCTCGGCGTCATGCGCGTGGTTCACCATCTCCCCACCGTCACCATGGGACAGCTGAGCCGGCGCATGTACCTGCACATCAGCACCGTGTCCGGAATCGTGGACCGGCTCGAAGCCGGCGGCTACCTCCGCCGGCGGAGAAGCCCCCAGGATCGGCGGGTCGTCCATCTTCAACTCTCGGTCAAGGGGAAGCGCACCATCGCCAAGGCGCCTCCGTCGGGCCTCGGGCTGATGGTCCTGAACCTGGAGAAGCTGCCCGCGGCCGAGCTGGGCCGGATCAGCCGGGCCGTGCAGGCCCTGCTGCAACTGATGGATGTCGAGGCGCGCGCGGGCCGGGACGCCGGCCTGGCGGACATCGAGTTCGATGAATGAAGCGGAGATGACGCAAACCGGCGCGGCTCGCCGGAACCCGTCCGCGGAGAGGGATTTCTAGGGGTCTTCGGGCCTGCTGGCATCTGACCAAAGAGGAATATCGATCGCCATGAACGGCAACGTGTTCAAGAGACGGCGCTTCACGGTTCCCTTCTTCTTTCTCCTGCTTTGCGCCGGCCTGGTCTACGGCTACTGGACCCTCTTCCTGCGCGGCGCGGTCAGCACGGATGACGCCACCATCGACGGCGATCCGGTCTCGATCAGCTCGAAGATCCCCGGCCGGATCATCTCGCTGGCGTGCGCCGAAGGAGACAGCGTGAAGCAGGGCGAGAAGCTCGCGCAGATCGACGACAGCGATCTGCGCGCCCAGGAGGCCCAGGCCCAGGCGGCCCTCGAGCTGTCCCGCCAGTCGGTCACCCTGGCCGACGTCAACGTCAAGAAGGCCCAAGAGGATTTCGACCGCGCCGACACGCAGTTCCACAGCGCGGTCGTTCCGCAGGAGCAATACGACCACGCGAAGAAGGCCCTCGAGCTGGCCCAGGCGCAGGCCAAGGTCTCGCAGGCGCAGGTGACCAGCGCCGGGGCCGAGCTCGAGGTGGTCCAGACCCAGCTCAAGAACACGGAGATCTGGGCGCCCGCTTCCGGGGTCGTGGCGCGGAAGTGGATCGTGCCCGGCGACGTTGTCGCGCCCGGCCAGCCCATCTACACGATCTACGACCTGCGTGATCTCTGGGTGACGGCCAACTTCGAGGAGACCAAGCTCTCCTCCATTCACGTGGGAGAATCGGCGGAGATCTCGGTCGACGCGCTCAGAGGACGGAAGCTCGGCGGCAGGGTGATCCTGATCGGCGCCGCGGCGGCGTCCGAGTTCTCGCTGATCCCTCCCAACAACGCTTCCGGCAACTTCACCAAGGTCACGCAGCGGGTGCCGATCCGGATCGGCCTGGACGATCCCGAGGGGCTTTGCCTGCTTCCGGGCATGTCGGTCGAAGTCAGGATCCTGGTCAAGAGGTAGCCGCATGCTCGCGTCGCGCTGGACAGGATTCCGGCGCGGGCTTGTACAGCAGTACCCCGCGCTCGACCCCACCAATCCCACCTACCGCTGGCTGGTGCTCGCGGGGGTGATGATTGCGACCTTCATGGCGGTCCTCGACGCCACGATCGTGAACGTCGCCCTGCCCAAGCTGATGGCGACCTTCGGCGTCTCGGTCGACCGGGTCGACTGGGTGCTGACCGCCTACCTCCTGATCTTCGGAGTGGTGCTTCCCTCATCCGGCTGGTTCGCCGATCACATCGGCTACAAGAAGGTCTTCATCTCCGGGCTCATCCTCTTCGTGATCGGCTCGTTCCTCTGCAGCCTGGCCTGGAGCCTGAACATCCTCATCGCCTGCCGCATCGTCCAGGGCGCGGGCGCCGGGCTGCTCATGCCGGTCGGCATGGCCATCATCACGCATGAATTCCCGCCGGAGAAGAGAGGCATCGCTCTCGGTTTCTGGTCGATGGCCTCCTCCGCCTCCGTCTCGCTGGGACCGACCCTGGGCGGGTACTTGATCGATCACTATTCCTGGCACACCATCTTCGACGTGAACGTGCCGGTCGGGATCATCGGCCTGGTCGTGCTCCTCGTGGTTCTCAGGGAGTACAAGGCGGATTACACGCGTTCCTTCGACCTGGCCGGCTTCGTCTCGCTTACGATCTTCCTGACCGGACTGCTCCTGGCGCTGTCCAGCGGCAACTCCGCCTGGAACACCGGCGGGTGGACGTCCACCTTCATCCTGACCTGTTTGGGCGCCTCCGCCCTGGGGTTGATCATCTTCCTGTTCACGGAGCTCGAGGTGGAGCATCCGATGATCGACCTGCGCCTGTTCGGCAATTTCAATTTCGGCATCAGCAATATCGCGATGTTCCTTTTCGGTCTCGGGATGTTCGGCAGCACCTTCCTGATCCCGATCTACCTCCAGAACCTGCTGAATTACACGCCGTTCCAGGCCGGGCTGGTCTTTCTGCCGGTGGGACTTCTCCAGGGTCTGTCCGCGCCTCTGGCCGGCATCTACACCGACAAGCGCAATCCCAAGGTTCCCCTGATCCTGGGCGTGTTGATCATGGCCGTGACCTTCTATCAGTTCTCCTTCCTGTCGGCCTTCTCGGAACACCGCCAGATCATGGTGCCGCTTTACCTGCGGGGCCTGGCCATGGGCATCCTCTTCCCGCCTCTGACCACCCTGGCCATCTCCGAAATCCAGAACCGGCGGATGGCCCAGGCCTCGGCCATGATCAACGTCGTCCGGCAGATCGGAGGCAGCGTCGGCGTGGCGCTCTTCGGTTCCATCCTCATTCGCCGCACGACCTTTCACACGACCATGTACGGGCAGCAGGTCGGCATTCACTTGGGCGCGGTGCAGGAGGCGTTGATGCGGATTGAGCGGTTCGCCACGGGCGCCACCGGCGCCGTCGGCTCGGTGGCCCGATCCCAGGCCCAGGTCCTGCTCGGCACGTTCGTGGGCCAGCAGGCCTTTGTTGCGGCGGTGGATGACGTTTTCCGGGTGGTCGGCATCATCCTCCTCCTCTGTGTCATTCCGATCAGCTTTCTACGGTCGCACCGCAAGCATGGGGATGCGCCTCCCGGCGCCCCGGCGCATTCCGCGGGAAAGGACTAGTTTCCATGGGATCCAAGAACTGTGGCGGATCGTCCGGCGGGAAACGGCCCGGGCCGGCGTCATCCGGCACTCCGCGGAGCGGCGTGCGGCGCAATTCGACATCCTCAGCCGCTCGATGCGACGGAGGACCGGGCAGACCGGCGTTGATGGCCACGCGGGGGCGAGGCGGATGCCATGGCTGGAGTTGGAAAGCCTTCGCCGCGATGGCGCTCTCGCTCTTGGTGTTCAGCGGGGCGCTCGGCCAGTCCGCGCCCGCGCCCGGGAATTCCGCTTCGGCGGCGCCCGGCGACTCATTGACCCTTTCGGACGCAGTGCGGGCGGCCGTGGCGAACCATCCCTCGGTGCAGCAGGCGGTCGAGGCGGTCCAGACGGCCGAGGCGCAGGTCGCCGTCGCCCAAAGCGCCACCGGTCCCGAGCTCTCCGGAGCCGCCACTTATACGCGGCTGGATCCGGTGTCCGTCTTCGCGCTTCCCGGCGGAATCTCCGAGGAGCTCTACCCCGCCAACAACTATGACATTCATCTGGAAGCCTCCAAACGGCTCTACGATTTCGGGCGCACCGCCGCCACGATCCGTATCTCCGAGGCCGGGTTGGCCTCCGCCCGCGACAACGTCGAGATGGCCCGCTGGAATCTGGCCTACATGACCTCGTCCACGTTCAACCTGATCCTGATCCTCCGCCGGAACCTGACCGTGCTGGATGAGCAGATCAGCACCCTGGACGAGCATTTGCGCATCAGCGAGAAGCGGCTCGAGACCGGAAGCGCGACCAAGCTCGATGTCCTAACCACCCAGGTCCGGGTGGCCTCGGCCCAGAGCAGCCGCGTGGACGAAGCCCGAGCTTTGGCCTTTCAGGAAATCATCATGCGCTCCCTTCTGGGATATCCACAGGACCGGCCGTTGCCGCTCAAGGGAGAGTTCTCCGTGTCCCCGGCCCGGTTTGATCTGGATTCGCTTCTCACCGCGGCCGGGAATGCGCGGCCCGAGCTGAAGGAGGCCCGGGACGCGGAAAACAGCGCGACTTTGGCGGCGCGCCTGGCCGGGTTGGGCGAGAAGCCGACCGTCGGCCTTGGTGTGACGTCCGGTTTCAAGAACGGGTTCTTCCCGAACCTCGACCAATGGCGCCTCAACCTGGTGGCCGTTCTGGCCGTCGAGGTTCCGATCTTTGACGGTCACCGGACCCTCCATCAGGAGGATGCGGCTCAGGCCGTCTTGCGGACCGCCCGGGCTCACACCAACGACCTCCTCCGGCGCGTGGCGGCCGAGGTCGAGCAGGCGGTCGCGGGCGCGAAGGCCAGCTACGAAAAGTTGAACGATGCGCAGGTGGAGGTCTCGCGGGCGGAAGAGGCGGTGTCCATGGCCAAGACGCAGTACATGGCCGGCGTGGTCACGAATCTGGATCTGTTGGACGCCGAGACCTCGCTGTCGGAAGCCCGGCTGCTTCTCCTCCGGTCGCAGTACGAAACCGTGCAAAGCCTGGACGCCCTGGACAAGGCGACCGGGAAGAAGATCTGGTAGCGCCTCGGGGCCGTGACCGATCCGAAGCGCCGGGTCGTGAGCTGATCCGCCCCCTGTCCATGCATCCGGCCGAAGGCCTCTTGCCGCGCCAGGTCCTCCTCGGTACACTAGGGACTCCCACCGGCGATCCATTCATGTCAACTGGGCGGAGGAGGAGGCAGGCGTGGGCGGCACGGGATTTCCATCTCGAGGGGATGGATGAACACCAGGGGATTCGGCGTCGTTTTCCTGTCTCTGGCCCTTTCCGGAATCGGGTCTCTGGCTCTTCCCGGCAGCGCCGGAGCCATCACGCCCGGACCGAACGCGGGCGGAACGCTGATCGTCCATAATCCCTCGCTGGCCTACACCAACTCGACCAGCTACTGCGGTGTTTCCCCTCTCTCCGCGTGCACGTCCGCCAACGGGGAGCTGGACGGATCGGGTCCCAGCGCCGTCATGATCTGGAAGGTCTATGCCGCCTTCGTGACCGGGAGCTCGCCGCGGCTCAAGGGCGTTTCGTTCGGAATCACCTACCACAACGTGACGGTCCCGCCCTCGACGCAACAGCCGGGTTTCTGGTGGGGCAAATGCGCGGACCAGGAGTTCCCGGACGCAACCTGGCCGGTCTCCGGCACGGGCAACGCCTTGGTCTGGAACTCTCTCCAGACCTCCGTAATGGTCGAGTGCTACTGGTTCGCCGGTTACGTCAACGCCGCCACCGGATCCTTCGCGGTCGGCCCGAACGCGACCCTGGGGGGATACTTCACCGACGACAGCCTGCCTCCGAATCTCGATCCCATCTACGCCTACGGCGTTCTGGGATTCAACCAGCCCGGATCGGTCCCGTGCCCGGCCCGGATCGGCGCGTGCTGTTTCAGCGACGGCACCTGCGTCCTTTACACGCTGGACGACTGCGCCGCTCACAACGGCACGTATCTGGGCAACGGAACCGTCTGCGTTCCGAATTCGTGCCCGCAGCCGGGAGCTTGCTGCGCCCCCAACGGGACCTGCACCGTCACGCTCAAGTCGGGTTGTACAGCGCCCAACGTCTGGCAGGGCGCCAATACCACCTGCCGGCCCAATCCGTGTCCGCAGCCCGGGGCTTGC
The DNA here is from genome assembly GCA_963833505.1 of Candidatus Eiseniibacteriota bacterium. Classification (GTDB taxonomy): domain Bacteria; phylum Eisenbacteria; class RBG-16-71-46; order CAIMUX01; family CAIMUX01; genus CAWHYG01. The sequence continues at coordinate 2,078,994 of CAWHYG010000007.1, forward strand.
TGCGCTTCGGATGGAACCTGCACCGTGACGCTTCAAGCGAACTGCTCGGGCGTCTGGCTCGCGCCGAACACGGTCTGCAATCCCAATCCGTGCCCGCAGCCGGTGCGCGCCTGCTGCCTGCCCGATGGCTCCTGTACCATCCTGGCGGAAAGCGTCTGTCTGCTTCGCGGCGGGGTCTGGGAGAATCAGGAGATCTCCTGCCAGCCGAATCCATGCCCAGAGCCCGGCGCCTGTTGCGCGGCGGACGGCTCCTGCCAGCTTCTTTTGCAGACCGCGTGCAACGGCACCTGGGAGGGACCGAACACCTCCTGCAGTCCCAATCCCTGCGCGCAGCCGAACGGCGCGTGCTGCTTCCATGACGGAAGTTGCACGATCCTGACACCAGTGCCCTGCCAGCAGCAGAACGGCATCTGGCAGGGAGTGAACTCCGTCTGTGAGCCCAATCCCTGTCCGCAGCCGACCGGAGCCTGCTGTGCGCCGGATGGAACCTGCGCGTTGACCACGCAGGCCCAGTGCGCCGACCCCGACGTCTGGAAGGGCATGGACGTCCCGTGCGGTCCGAATCCCTGCCCGCAACCCAGTGGAGCCTGCTGCCTCGCGGACGGCACCTGCCAGTTCCTGACCCGGGCCGCGTGCCTGCAGCTCAGCGGCGTGTGGCACGGCATGGGCAGCGTCTGCACCGTGAACCTGTGCCCGCAACCGACCGGCGCCTGCTGCTTCCATGATGGGTCCTGCCAGGTGCTCGACCAGGCCACGTGCCAGACCCAGGGAGCGTCCTGGCAGGGCGTGAGCACGTCATGCAGCCCGAACTCCTGCGCCCAGCCGAGCGGCGCCTGTTGCGCGGCGACCGGTATCTGCCAGGTCCTCACCCAGGCGGCCTGCCTGCAGCAAAGCGGCGTCTGGCAGGGAATCGACGCTCCGTGCAGTCCGAACCCATGCCCGATGCCCACCGGCGCCTGCTGCGCCGCGGACGGGTCCTGCCAGGTCGCCACCCAGGCCGTCTGCGATCAGCAGAACCGGGTGTGGCTGGGCCCGAGCTCGGCTTGCGGTCCGAACCCGTGCAACCAGCCGCTCGGCACCTGCTGCGCGCATGATGGGTCCTGCCAGGTCACGACGTCCTCGATCTGCCAGCAGGCCGGCGGCTCCTACCTCGGCAACGGCTCGACCTGCAACCCGAATCCCTGTCCTCAACCGTCCGGAGCCTGCTGCTTCTCGGATGGCTCCTGTCGCCTGCTGACCCAGAGCGCCTGCCTGGACCAGCACGGCTCGTGGCAGGGCATGGATCGACTCTGCGATCCCAACCCGTGCGCGCAACCGCAAGGAGCCTGCTGTTTCCAGAACGGCCAATGCCAGGTCACGGAAGCGGCCGCCTGCCAGGCGCAAAGCGGAGCCTGGCAGGGCGCCGGGACGGTGTGCGCGCCGAACCCTTGCCCGCATCCGACCGGAGCCTGTTGCGACCCGACTGGAACCTGCCAGATCCTCACCAGCGACGCCTGCCAGGCGCAGAGCGGTCAGTGGCAGGGGATGATGACCGTCTGCGCTCCCGATCCGTGTCCTCTGCCGGCGGGAGCCTGCTGCTATCACGACGGTCATTGCTCCGTGACCACGCAAACCCAGTGTGCAACCCCGGGGATCTGGGCCGGCGCGGGCACGGTGTGCAACCCGAATCCGTGTCCGCAGCCGGGCGGAGCCTGCTGCGACCATAACGGCGACTGCCAGGTCGTGACCCTGGCCGCCTGCCAGCAGCAAAGCGAAATCTGGGAAGGCGCGGATACCGTGTGTGATCCGAACCCATGTCCCATGCCTTCCGGAGCCTGCTGTCGCTTGAACGGAACCTGCGCCATCACGATCCAGTCGGTTTGCGCCCTGGAGAACGGGAATTGGCATGGCGATTGGGGTTCCTGCGATCCCGTGCCCTGCCCGCAGCCGGCGACGGGCGCGTGCTGCCGCGGCGGAGTCTGCCAGGTCCAGGACCAGCCCGACTGCGACAACTCGGGGGGCCTGTTCCAGGGATTGGGCTCCGTTTGCCAGCCGAACCCCTGCTCGAACACCCCGACGCTCAAGTCCACCTGGGGGCAGGTCAAGGCGCGGTTCCGCTGAGCTTCCCGAGGTCCGGCCGACTGAGCGGCGCAGACCTGGGGCGAGTGTTGCCGGGCGACCATGGCTCTCCAGTCGGGGCGAGTGTTGTCGGACGGCCATGGGGCTGAAGCCGGGCGGATCTTGCCGGATGACCCGAGGGCCGGGTAGCATACGGTGGCATTGGCGGCAACAGGGTCCTCCAGTCCGGCGGACCCGATCGTCTGGAAGGAGGATTTCGAGGTGAAGACGACTTGCCTTGTCTGTCTGGCGTCTCTCCTGCTCGTGGCGGGATGCGCCAAGAAGGGATCCAATCAAGAATCGACCGAGACGGCCGGACAGTCGGCGGTCTCCCAGCAATCCGCGCAGGGCGGCGGGCAGGGCTCGGCTGCGCAGACCGGGACCGGGCAATCCGGCGATAACTCGGGAGCCCCTGCGACGGCCTCGCCGCCGCCCGCTCCACCGAGCGCCGCGCCGGGGCAGATCCCGGCAACGGACAAGAAGCCGGTCAAGACTCCCTCGGGATTGCAATACGTGGATCTGGTCGTGGGAACCGGGGCGTCCCCCCAGCAGGGTCAGAACGTCACCGTCCATTACACCGGTTGGCTCACCAACGGCAAGAAGTTCGATTCGAGCCTGGATCGCGGGCAGCCCTTTACGTTCCAGATCGGCGAGGGCCAGGTGATCAAAGGCTGGGACGAAGGGGTCATGACCATGAAGGTCGGCGGCAAGCGGAAGCTCATCATCCCGCCGAACCTGGCCTACGGAAGCCGCGATGTGGGCAACGGGCTCATTCCGGCGAATTCGACTTTGATCTTCGAGGTGGAGTTGCTCGGGGCGAAGTGAGGCGCCAGGGCGGGGTTGCGATCAGGCTCAATCCGCATACTCGAGCACGCCGGCCCGATCGCGCAGCATGACACAAGAGGTTGGCTCGGCGGTGCGGAGTTCGAGACTGGGGCCATCCTCATAAAGGAACACCAGGTCACAGTCGCTCTGACGGACCACGCGGACGACGCCCAACGGGATCGGATCCGGCGCCGGCGCACCCAGCCGTACGGTCAATGTCGAGCCGTCGCCGAAGGAGACGGCCAGGCGACCGTCACCCCCGTCAGCCTCGATCGCCTCCCGTCCCTTGAGCACCGCGGTCAGTTTCTGGTTACGCGCCATGGTCTCCTCCCCAAGCGGCAGCGGCGCGGACTCGCCTTCCGGTTCACGGACCCCAAGGCCCGGCGGCAGGTCGACAGATTGGAGTCGAAAGGAGGGCGCGGGGCTGCAGGACATCGCAAGGGCGGTCAGGCCCGCGAAAAGGACGGAACGGTAAACGCCCGCCTTGGGTGGCGGCATGGTCATTCGTCCTCTCCTGCCCATGGAGGCGAAATGTCACGGCCTCGCGAGGCGCGCCCAGGCGTCGGTCTTGCGTCGTGGCGCCTCCTCCCTCGTCGATGTGCAGGTTTTGTGCCGTCAGGACCCGACGACGCTATGCTCTGGTTCTCCGGGTGCAGTCATCGAGCAGCCGGCCGGGCAGATCTCTAACGGTCTCTCTTGGCACTTCGCGTGAAAACGGGCCCGACTCGATATCCCGAGTCAGGCCCGTTCTTGCCTCAGCGCCGTGATTCGCGCCCTGCCGGCCGCTCTACTGGCCCTGCGACTTCGGCGTTTCCGCCGGCTGATCCCCAGCCTTGGCGGCGCCTTTGTGCTCGCCTTTCTTGACGGCCGCAGCCGCCGTGACGATCTTCGCGGTCTTGACGTAGTCGAGCTTGGGGAAGTTCTTCATGAGGTAGTCGTTGCCCGCGGACTGGATCTGCCCCTGGTCGGGCTTCTCGTCGTCGCCGGAGTAGATGCTGTCCACGACGGCCATGCCCTCGATCACCTTGCCGAAGGGCGAGAAGCCCTGTTTGTCGAGGAATGAGTTGTCCTTGAAGCTGATGAAGATCTGGCTGGTCCGGGTGTTCGGGCCGGCCATGGCGTAGGTCACCATGCCCCGGGTGTTGCTCTGCGTGGGGGGATCGTCCGGGATGTTGGCGGTCTGCATGGCCGTGTTGACCTTGGGATCGCCGTTGATCCCGAACTGGACCATGAAGTTGGGGACGACCCGGAAGAACCGGACGTCATCGTAGAACCCGTCCTTGACCAGGTTGTAGAAACGGTCCGCCCCCTGGGGCGCCCACGCCCGGGTGACCTCGATCACGAACGCGCCCTTCGAGGTCACGAATTTCGCCCGGAAGACGTCCGGCGCCTTCTCCGTCATCTTGTCGGGGGTGAGCAGCATCGGGTTGGGTCCTTTCGGTGGCGGGGTTTGAGCCGAGGCCGGCTGCAGCGCCAGGCACGACAGCACGACCGCCAGGCCCGCCACAGCGGCTAGAATTCGCTTCATCGTTCCCTCTCCTCCATTTCGAGTACTGGTTCCGTTTGGCGGAAGAATCGCCGCAGTCTAACAGACGAAGGAGGCCGGAGAAAATCGGGACTTCGGCGCCGCCGGCCGCCGGGCTACCAGCCTTGCGCGAGCTGCAGGCCGAGCTGGGTGCCCGCCCCCGGCCGCTGGAACGGGTACGCGGCATAGCCTTCGACCACGACCGCCCCCAGAACGTTGATCCGAAGCGACGCCCCCGCGCTGAAAACCGGCACCCGATCGGTCGTGCTCCGCTCGAAGGCCCACTTGATCGGGCTCGACCGGGACCACGCGGCGCCCATGTCCGCGAAACCGACCAGCTCGATCGGCACGGCGGGGAAACGGAAGACACCGAGCCTCTGGTCGCCGACCACCGCGAGCCGCGTCTCGAAGTTGGCCACGATCATGCGGGTGCCGGTCAGGCGTTCGAAGGCCGGATCCGTCGACGTGTAGGGAGTCAGATCGAAGGAGTTCAGGTCGTAGCCCCGGACCAAGGAGGGGTACCCGACGAAGAGCGGAGTGAGCAGATCGCTCTCGGCGTCGGATCCGTAGCGCCCGTAGTGGACGCCCCGGAAGGCGATCGTGACCGGATTGGCGAAGAAGTACTTCCGGTAGTCGATCACGATGCTCTCGTAGTTGAGCGAGCCCCAGTTCGGCTGCACTTCCAGCCGATAGCGCTGGCCCTTGACCGGGGAGCAGAAACCCTCGAACGAGTTGTCGAAAACGTAGGCGGCATAGGGGTTGAACAGGCTCAGAGCGGGCAAAGAGCCGGGGTTGTAGGTGTTGTCGAAGTTGATCTCTCCGCTCGGGTTCAACTCGACGTCCTCTTCCTGAAGCGAGAAGCTGACCCGCGTGTACCCGAGCCCGAGCTCCGCCCGCCGGGACGTCGAAAAGGGATATTCCGACATGACGGTCGCTTGATCGATGTACTCCCGCTCCTGCAGCTCGGAATAGACGGGATAGCCGTTGCTCGCGTCCGTTCCCACCAGATCGCTGACGGTCAGATAGGGAATGTGGCTGATCGAGCCGCCCCAGGTCCACCGGCTCCGGTTGTTCTGGTAGTCCACCTCCCCGCCCAGGTCCTTGATCCCGCCGTTCGATTGCACCGCGAGCGCCAACTCCCGGTTCTCGAGCATGTCGCTGAAGTTGAGCCCGATTCCGCCGACCACGCCGGCGCCGTACTGATCGACGGCGACGCCGGCGTAGGGCACCCCGACGTAGTCGAGGTGCAGGGCGGAGGTGTAGGAATGCTCCTGGAACGGCCCCGGGACCAGCCCGGTGTGGGCGTCGGCCAGATAGGTGGTCACGAGCACGCGCGGCGACGGATGGACCGGCGCCAGCACGCCGGCCACCGAGGTCGAATCCTCCGCGACGGGCGCGCCTTCCGCCTTGGCCGCTCCCAGACCCAGGACCAGGTAGTTGCCCTCGCTGAACACGGAGAAGGCCAGCTCGCCCGTGTCCCGCGCCACCGAAAGGGCGGGGGAATCGGCGGCGATTCCGCTCACCCCGGTCTTGACGTTGGTCACCCGCCGCACGTCGCCGCCGTCCAGGTTCATACGGTAGATGTCGCTGACACCGTCGCGATCCGAGATGAAATAGAGGTTCCGGCCATCCGGAGAGTACTGGGGGTTGATGTGCTTCGCTCCGGGAAACGGATTCAGGAGCCGGATGTCGCCGGTGGCCAGGTCGTACAACCCGATCTTCAGGTTGCCGTAACGGAGCTGGGACACGTCGGTGCCGGTATTCCCCTCGCCCCGGTCGGTGGCGAAGGCGATCGTCTTTCCGTCGGGCGACCAGGAGGGATGGAGATTGGCGTAGGGGCCGTTCGTCAGACGGCGGACCTCCCGGGACTTGAAGTCGTAGAAGTAGAGATCGCTGCCTCCGGTCGAACCGGACACGACGAGACTCTTCCCGTCCGGAGACCAGGTCGGATTGCTGAGCGATCCCACGTCGGGGATGCGGATCCACCGCTCGACGTCGCGGCTCTTCACGTCCAGGACGGCGATCTCGTTATAGCCGTCGTGGCTGACGATGAAGGCGAATTCCTTCCCGTCGGGAGACCAGGATCCCGCGGAATCGACGAAGCGCAGCGCGTCCATGTGGCCGTTCGAGGCCGTGCTGGTCAACCGCTTGATGATCTTCCCGGTCGAGACGTCGGCCAGGTAGAGGTCGATCGCAAAGATCCCCTTCTCCGAGAGAAACGCCACGTAGCGGCCGTCGGGGCTGATCTCCGGCGCCAGGTACATCAACCCTGACCCCTGTTCGCCCGCGATGATCTTGTCACCGGAATCGTCCAGCGACTTCCGCCCCTTGGCCACGGCCAGCTCCTTGTCCTTGGTGGCCTGCCTCCACATCTTGGACAAAGAGTCGGGATGCACGCCCAGAACGCGGCGGCACCCTTCCTCGAGCCCGGCGTTGCCGGCGGCCGAGAGCAGGGCGGGAACGGCCTGATCGCCCCAGACTCCCGCGATGTAGGCCCAGAGCGCCTGGCCGTAGCGGTAGGGGAAGTACTTGGAGGCGTCGTTGAGCTGCTTGATCGTCGGGAACTTGTCCTGGATGACGGCGTCGCGCATCCACATCGTGCTGTTGGGATCGTCGCGCCCGATCGAGAGGTACTCCGCCATGCCTTCGATGAACCAGGTCGGCAGGCGATCGAGATGAACCTGGGTGGAGTCCTTCGGGCCCTGCGCCAGATCGAACTGGAAGACGTGCACCATCTCGTGGCCGATCACGTGATCCGTCTCGCCATAGCTTCCGGCCAGCGGCATGACGACGCGATCCTTGAGGGGCTCGGTGACACCGCCCGTGCCCTCCCCCAGCAGCTCGGGAATGATGTTGGTCTGCTGGAAGTCGAGCCCGTTGGCGTAGAGGACGATCGGCTTCCGCTTCTCGAAGTGGTGATCGAAGAGGTTGGTATAGCGCGCGTACCATCGCTCGGCCATCCGGCCGAGATCCTCGGCTTCGTCCTTCTCTCCCGAGTAGTAGTAGATGTCGTAGTGCTCGGTCGAGAGGTAGCGGAAGTCGAAGGAATGGTAGCGGACCTTGTTCCGGCCGAAGTACTGCGCCGAAGCCTGGGAATAGACCAACGGAAGGATCGCAAGCATGGCCAGCAGGATCAGGAGGGGACGGATTTGTCCTCGCCGGGAGCCGGCGGCCCTTGCGGGGACCTCTCCCGGCCGGCGAACCCCGGCGGCTGTCCAAGGAGCTTCTCGGGGTGGACGGGGGCGCGGGCCCGGGAGGGAAACGTCACAGTGCATCGACAACGCCTCTTCCGAAGAGGGCCCGCGGCCCCCTCGGTTGCGGTGATCTCCAGAAGCCTGCCGGGACTCGGGCGCTCGTTGCCGGCGCTCCGGTTCTCCGGTCCTCTTTTTCCCCCTCAGCACCAACTCCAGGATAGCAGGGCTCCGCTCCACGGAAACCTGTTCATTCCGTGGCTGTCTCCCTGCTGTCTCGTTGAACCATCCTGGACACTGATCAACTGTTCTCCGCGCGGGCCGGTTCCGTGACGATCTACAGCCGCTTGCCCGGATCGCGATCCGGGACCTCGAGTGGATGGCCTCAACCGGAGGGACCTTCCCCGATCGCGACACGGGACCCCGCATGGATGGCCGGTTCCGGCGGGGACCCGCGAGTGCCCCGGGATCGCGTCGGAGTCTCCAAGACCCGGTTTTCGCCTGTCCCTCCCGCTTGAGAATTGCCAGGATGGGGCCGGAGGAGCCCTCCCATGGAGAATTCCGGTTCCAGACGCGGCCGCCGGGCGCGGGGTTCGGTCCAGGCGGGCGGTGAACCCGGCGATGGCGCCGTCAGGATCCCGATCGAGGATGCCCTCGACCTGCACCCTTTTTCGCCTCGCGAGATTCCGGACGTCGTCGAAACCTACCTGGACGAGGCCTCCGCTCTCGGTTTTCGCGAGGTGCGCCTGATCCACGGCAAGGGGATCGGCGTCCGGCGGGAACGCATCCGCGCGCTGTTGGAGACACATCCCCTGGTCGAGTCGTTCGGCGATGCTCCGGCGGAGCGCGGCCATTGGGGAGCGACGATCGTCCGTCTCAAGCCCCGGCCCTGAACAGCAGCAACGCCGGACAGCGGGGTCCGCGTACCCCGAAGGTCATCCCCGGCCTGGCCTTGCCTTCGAGGCTCTTCTCCTGAAACACAAGAACCTGGTCCGTGCCTGAAGTTCCTGCCGGCCGGCGCTTCTGCTAGAGTGCGTGGTTCGAGCGTCCCGGCGATGGAGAACGGCCGGAACAGCCCCCCACTTCCGGAACCACCGGGAACGTTCTGTGGCCGGGAATCTCCCGGCCGGGGGCCCCATGGAAACAGCGCACGCGCGCACATAGGACACAGCATGCTTCTGTCGGAACAGATCGACGCCCTTCTCCCGCTGGTCTCCAAGCCGAGCCGGTACCTCGGGAACGAATTCCACGCCATCCGGAAGACCCCGGATCGGGGCACGGTGCAGTGGTGCCTCATCCTTCCGGAGGTCTACGAGATCGGGATGAGCCACTGGGGTCTCAAGATCCTCTACGAGATCTTGAATCGCCGTCCCGACTCCCTGGCCGAACGCGCCTACGCCCCCTGGTTCGATATGGAGGCGCAGATGCGGCGGCAGGGGATTCCGCTCTTCTCCCTCGAGTCGCGCCGGCCGCTCCGGGAGTTCGACTTCGTCGGATTCTCGCTGCAGTATGAGCTGACCTATACGAACATCCTCAACTGCCTCGATCTGGCAGGCATTCCGCTGCGCGCGGAGGACCGCGGCCGGTCCGACCCTCTCGTCATCGCGGGGGGGCCGTGCACCAGCAATCCCGAGCCCCTGTCTGATTTCATCGATCTCTTCCTGATCGGCGACGGCGAGGAGGCCGTTCCCGCCATTTCGGAGGCGTATCGCGGACTCCGCGGACGGCCTCGAGAAGAGATCCTGCGCGGGCTGGCGCAGGTCCCGGGAGTCTATGTCCCGCTCCTCTACGAAGCCGGCTACGGGCCGGATGGACGATTCCTCGGCCTCAAGCCGCGCGGCGCGGACGTGCCCTCACGCGTGCAGCGGCAGTTCATCCGCGAGCTGGAAACCGCGCCCTGGCCGGAGCTGCCTCTGGTTCCGCTCCAGGGAATCGTGCAGGATCGGCTGGCGGTGGAGGTCCTGCGAGGCTGCACGCAGGGGTGCCGATTCTGCCAGGCCGGCTATCTCTATCGCCCGATCCGCGAGCGGAGCGCCGAGAAGGTGCTGGAGCTGGCCGACCGCGGCATCCGCAATTCCGGATGGGATGAGATCGGCCTGGTCTCGCTCTCGACCGCGGATCACACCCAGCTTTCCCGGATGGCCGAGCTGCTCAACGCCCGCTTCGGCTCGGACAAGGTCGCCCTCAGCCTGCCGTCGCTTCGGGCCGATTCGTTCGGCGTGGCGATCGCCGACCAGGTCCGGGAGACGAAGAAGACCGGCTTCACCTTCGCGCCGGAAGCGGGAAGCGAGCGGCTGCGTCTGGCCGTGAACAAGAACATCCGCGACGAGGAGTTCTTCGCCGCCGCGCGCATCGCCTACGAGCGCGGCTGGCGACTGATCAAGATCTACTTCATGGTGGGCCTTCCGACCGAGACGACCGAAGACGTCGAGGGCATCGTCCGCTTCGTGAACGAGGTCCGAAGGATCGGCCGGCAGCACGGCCCTTCCGCCGCGGTCAACGCTTCGGTCGGCTCTTTCGTCCCCAAGAGCCACACTCCGTTTCAATGGGACCCGTTCGAAGATCCCACCGCGCTCCGCCACAAGATCGATCACCTCCGCCGGTCGGTGACGTCCAAATGGACCCGGCTCAAGTGGCACGACGTGCGCTCCTCGCATCTCGAGGCCGTATTCTCCACCGGCGATCGCAGGCTGGGGCCGGCGATCGAGCACGCATTCCGTCATGGCGCCCGTTTCGACGGCTGGACCGAGCACCTCAACTACGATCTCTGGCTCCGGAGCTTCGAAGCGGCCGCGGTCGATCCGTCCTGGTTCACTACGGGGCACGCCTTCACCGATCCGCTTCCCTGGGATCACATCGACATCGGGGTCTTGAAGAAGTGGCTCATCCGGGAACGGAAGAAGACGGATCTCCAGGACTTCCGCCCGGGCCGATCCCTGACGGCCGACTGCCGGCATGGAGACTGCACCGCCTGCGGGATTCCCGGGTTGCCGGACGACACGCGCCTGGCTCCGGCGATCGACGATGCCGAGTTCCGGCGGCTGCTCGAGCGGGCCCGGGAGGGAGCGCCGCGCGCGGCCGAAGCCGGCGTCGCCTGGCCGGTGCGGATCTCGTTCGAGAAGACCGGTCCCGCGCGCTTCATCTCGCATCTGGAGACGACCGGCGTGTTCGCCCGCGCGTTCCGGATGGCCAGGATCGGCCTGGCGCACAGCCAGGGACACAAGCCGCATCCGAAACTCTCCTTCGGACCGCCGTTGCCGGTCGGCATCCACGGCCGGCGCGAGTTCTTCGACGCGGAGCTTCTGGAACCGTGGACCGACGCGATGCGGGAGAAACTCAACGCGGTCCTGCCGCGGGGCCTGCAGCTTCTCGGCGGCCGCGCCCTTCCTGCCTTACCCGGCTTGCGCCGCCCGAGCCTCCAGGTCGAGGCCGCGCGCGCGCGGTACCGCCTCGATCTGTCCGCGCTTCCCGAGGATCGCCGCGAACGGGTCTTCCAAGCGGTCCGGGATTTCCAGACCCGCGAAAGTTGCGTCGTCGAGCGATCCTTCTGGATGCCCTCGGGATCGCGGGAGATCTCGGACTGGGAAGGCCCGATGGATCCGCTGGCCGCCGGAGCGGATCACGCCGGGATCGACGAAGCCGATCCAGCGCTGGGCACGCCGGATCTCGACGCGGCCGATCGTGCGGCACTCGCGGCGGATTCGCGTTCGGAGGATCTCCTTAGCGGGTTCGCCGCTTCCGGCGGAGCCGATCCAGTCGGGTCGCTCCCGGACTCCCATGGCGTCCTGGCCCGGCGCCCGATCGATCCAGCGCCCGCAGCGCGCGCGCATGACCGCAGGGATCGCTCCGGCACTCCCATCAAGCCCGTCCGTCTGGTCGATCTCAAGCAAGCCGTGGTGCGGATGGAGCCGGTTTGGCGTGGCCCGGTCCGGGAAGCCGCAGACCCGGCGGATTCGACGACCCCGTCGGCCGAATCCGGGACGGCTCCGAGCCAGCTCTCGCTCGAGCTTCACTTGACGCATCCGGAGGGACACGTGGTCAATCCCCGGGTCATCCTCGAGCGGCTGTTCCTGCTCAACCCGGAAGAGCAGGCCCGGATCGATGTCGCGCGCGAGGCCCTGCTCGATGAAAGCGGCACCCCTCTCGAAGACGCCGCGGACGCTCGCACCGGCTCGGTCCCCGGCTCGGGGATTGTGGGGGAATAGCAAAAGCCATATCGTAACCGGGTGGATGCTCTCGGTGTCCGCAGACCTGAATGCCCGCGAGCGCGGCGCACAGCGAAGCACCGACGAAGCGCCATGGACTGGCAATGAGGAGGAGATCGGGCCATGAACTCCATCCGGACGGGATTGATCTTTGTCTTCGCCGCCGCTCTCGTCACCGTGATCGCGGGCTGTTCCAGCAGCAGCAAGTCGAATTCCACCGCGCCCACGGACACGACGCCGCCCGCCGCGGTCGTCGACCTGGCCGCGGCGACGCCCACTTCCAGAACGGTCGTCCTCAACTGGACCGCGCCCGGCAATGACGGAACCACCGGGACGGCACACCAATACGACATCCGCTATGCGACTTCGACCATCACGGACGCCAGCTTTTCCTCGGCCTCCCCGGTGACCGGAGCGCCGGATCCCGTCGCCGCCGGAAACCTGCAGACGGTGACGGTGACCGGGTTGAATTCGAGCACCCGATACTACTTTGCGATGAAAACGGCCGACGCGGTCCCGAACTGGTCGCCTCTGTCCGACGTCGTGTCGGATTCCACCCTGGCTTCGTCTACCAACACCGTCCCACCGGGCACGGTAGGCGATCTCGCGGCGAGCGCAACCACTGCCAGCTCCGTTACCCTGGGCTGGACGGCTCCGGGCAGCGACGGAACGGTCGGGACCGCCAGCCAATACGATCTCCGGTACTCCACCGCCAGCATCAATGACGGCAACTTCTCCTCGGCCACGCCGGTCGCCGGCGTTCCGGCTCCCACGCCTTCCGGAACCACGCAATCCGTGACCGTCGGGAACCTGTCGGCGAACACGCCTTACTATTTCGCTCTCAAGACCGCGGATGAGGTGCCCAACTGGTCGTCGCTTTCCAACGTCGTGCAGGCTTCGACCTCCACCCCGGGTCCGACCGCGCTCTTCTTCCCCGACTTCCCGAGCGACGTCTGCATCAGCAGCGCCGACGCGCACGCCCAGCAGGCGAAGGGGCTGGTCGAGGCGCAACTGGCCTACGCGAGCTTCGCCGGCGCCTTCCTCGGCCCGCTCACCAGCCCGGCCTGGGTTTCATCCGGAACCGGCTGTTACAGCTATGCCACCAGCACGGGCGCATGCTCGAGCGTTTATCAGGCGTGCCCGAGCGGCACCGGCACGGCCTACACTTTCACCCTGAACGGTTCGTGCAGCGGCGTGACCTATGACAACTGGGTCTTCTATCGGGCCCTGCTTCAGCCCGACTCGCTCAAGACGACCTTCTACGTCTATTCGCCGAACACCACCAATGTGGTCTCCGGTTCGCTCTGGCGGTGGACGTCGGATCAGCTCACCGGCAGCTTCTACTTCTATCATGGGGATCCCCACGCGAGCCCGTATTATGCGCTGCTCCAGTGGAGCCGATCGTCAGATGACAATACCTACGACCTGACCTACACCGTGCCCTCCGACCTCAGGGCGATCAGCCATTTTGTGAAATCCCCGTGCTCAGGGACGCTCGAAACGGACTCGTTCGATACCGACTTCTGGAAGCAGAACGTCATCACCTGGGATTCCACCACCGGCCACGGTTCCTGGACGGTGTACAACGAGAACGGGACGGTCGCGTCGCAGAATGCGTGGTGAAACCCGGGCGATGCCGGGTAGGCGGCAAGGTCCGCCTGACCTAACGCCACCCGAACGGCTCGGCCCCGTCCGTCATCCGCCGCCAGGCGGCGACCGGATCGGGCGCGTGGAAGATCGCGCTTCCCGCCACCAGCCAGCGGGCGCCGGCTTCGAGCACGAGCGGCGCGGTTCGGCCGTCGATACCGCCGTCGACTTCGAGGATCGGCTGCGCGCCCAGGCCGCGACAGATCTCCGTGGTTCGACGAAGGCGCGGGACGACTTCCGGCATGAAGGACTGGCCTTCGAAGCCGGGTTCGACGCTCATGATCAGCAGCAGATCGACCCAGGGAGCCCACCGTTCGACCGCGGCATCCAGGGCGGTGGACGGGCGGATCGATGCCCCCAGCCCGATGCCGAGCCGCCGCGCTTCGCGGGAAAGCTCTCCCGGGTCCGCGCCGGTCTCGACGTGCACGGTCAGAAGGTCCGAGCCTGCCTTCGCGAACGGCGCGAGGTACGCCAGCGGATCGGTGATCATGAGGTGCGTGTCCAGGAACGCCTGCGTGTGCTGGCGGATCGACCGCACGAGCGGAGGCCCGAACGTGATGTTCGGGACGAAGTGGCCGTCCATCACGTCGAGGTGGAAGATCCGCGCTCCCGCCGCTTCCAGCGGGGAGATCGAGGCCACCAGCGCCGCGAAGTCGGCCGAGAGGATCGAAGGAAGGACATGGACATGGGCTCCGGCCATGAGGTCCCGGAGGCGCTCCCGGGCGGTTCGATCGGCGCGTGGAGGCGTGCTGCCCCGATCAGAGGGGGCGCGATTTTCCGGGCTTTCTGACATCCGTCAACCCCTTCCGCCGGGAGCGACCGACAGCCGCACCCGGGAACCCGGCCAGACGGGCGAACCGGGCGGCGGATCCTCGGAAACGACGATCCCGGCTCCGCCTTCCCCATTCCCGACCACGGCCTGGAACCCGTTCGCCCCGAGCCACGAAGCGGCTTCCGAGCCGATCCGCCCGCGCAGGTCAGGAAGAAAGTAGGGAACGGCCTCCGCTGCGCGACTGACGAGCAGGGAGATCGAAGCCTCTTCGGGCAGGGCGGTTCCCGCCTCCGGGCTGGTCGAGATCACCTGACCCGGCTCGACGAGGTCGGTGGCGATCTCGTCGATCCGGCGGACCTGAAGACCTTTCTCGGAGAGCCTCACCTTCGCCATCCGGACGGTCGAACCGACCAGATCGGGCACGCGTCGTTCCGACGAGCCGAGGCTCGGGATCAGCCCGACCTGGCGGCCGCGTTTGACCGTGAGTCCGGCCGAGGGCGATTCGTCCAGCACGAGCCCTTTGGGCATGCCCGGGAAATATCGACCGGGCGCGCGGACGGGCACGAGCCCGTCGCGTCGCAGGATGTCTTCCGCCGTCCCCAGGTCCTTGCCCGAAAGCGACGGAATCTGGACGACGTCGTTGTGCCGGACGACGCGGGGCATGAGGACGCGGTCGAAGAGGAAGATCCCGGCCATCGATCCCAGGACCGCCACCAGGATCCTTTGGAGCCCCACCGGAATCCCGCGCCCGCCGCGGGACCCGCGCTTTGCCGGCTTTCTCGTCCGTTCGGTCATCTGGTCCTCAAATGACCCTTGGGAGATTCTTCTGATGGTTGCTCAAATGATCCTCAAAGCGATCCTCGGCCGACCCCGTTCTCGAGATCAACCCATCCTTCGTGCGACGAAAGCGTAGGTTCCGTCGGTCTCCAGCTCCCCCGGAAGCAGGATCATCTCCCCCGGTCTTCCGATCGCCGACTCCGGGATGAGATCCGGCAGGGAGCCGAAGCTCCAGTCCGCGTGCTCGGCGAAGAAGACATCCCGCTGGCGGGTGGTCTCCTCCGGCTCGAGCGTGCACACACTATAAACGAGCCATCCTCCCGGGACGACTCCGCGCGCGGCTTCGCGCAAGAGGTTGGCCTGGATCAAGGCGAGGCGCGGGATCTCCTCCTCGCGGGCTCGCCACTTCAGATCGACGCGCCGGCGGATCACTCCCAGGCTGCTGCACGGGGCATCCACGAGGACTCCACTCCACGGCGGGCGAATCGGGATTTTCCGGCCGTCCGCGGCTGCCATCGCGATCGGATCGCCCGGATTGACCGCGCGGCGCATCCGGCGCAAGCGCCCGAATGAGAGATCGAGCGCCACGATCCGCGCGCCCGGCTGCGCGCGATCGGCGAGCTGGTCCGTCTTGCCGCCCGGAGCGGCGCAGAGGTCGAGCACCAGGCCCGTCACCTCGGGTGGAATCAAGCCCGCCAGGATGGCGCTTCCGTCCTGGATGCGCCAGGCGCTTGGCCACCCGTCGCCGCGATCGTCGCGACCTTCGGGAAGAGCGCCCGCGGGAAGCCGAAGTGTCCCGGGAATCCATCCGCGGCGAGCGCCCTCGAGCGGTGGCAGCGGGTCCGTGCCCTCCACCGAGACCGAATCGAGCCGCCCCCGAGCGCCGGTTGTCGGCGACGGTGGCGCGAGCGGCGACGCTTCCGCCATCGCCCGCTCCCCGCGAATCCGCAGCCAGTAGTCGGGAATCGAGTTGTCCCACTCGAGCACGCGATCGGTTCGCTCCAGCCCCCAGCGATCGAGCCAGCGGCGCACGAGCCAGGGCGGATGCGAGAATCGGATCGCCAGGGACAGAACGCCGGCTTCCATGGTGTCGGCGTTCCCGGTGGCGGCGGCGCCCGTGCCGACGACGGCACCCGTACTGGCCACGCTCATGCCTGCCGGGTCTGAGCCGACTGCGCCGGTTCCGGCCATGTCCATGCCAGCGACGCCCGCTCCGGCGGCGTCTGGGCCGCCTGCGCCGGTTCCGGCCACGTCCATGCCAGCCACGCCCGCTCCGGCGCCGGCTGCCGCCCAGCGCTCCGCTCCCTCGCGCGCCAGGCGCCGGAGCACGGCGTTCACCAGCCCAGCCGTGCCGCGGTGGCCGTGGCGAAGGGCGAGACGCACGGAGGTGTCGACCGCGGCATGCGGAGCGACCCCGCTCAGCAGGATCAGTTGCGCCGTTCCGAGACGAAGAACGTTCCGGATCGCGGGGGGAAGATCCTCCACCGTTCCTCGCGTGAGCAGCGCGTTCACGACGGTGTCGATCCGCAAGCGATGACGCAGTGTTTCGGTCACGAGATGGCGGAAGAAACGGCGCTCCTGAGGCTGCCGGAGTGAGCCCTCGATCTGCTCGATCCGCCCCTGGGCAGGAATGCGTGCCGACTCGAGCTGCATCAAGAGCTGAAGGGCCAGCTCGCGCGGCCGGTCGACAGGTTCGGAGTCGGGCGAACGGTCGAAGGTCCCGGGCTCTCGCATCCGGTCGGGTCGCTCGGGCTCACTCGGCTGGTGTGACGGCTTGGGCTTACGCGGCCGTTCGGACGGCTCGGACCTGCGCAGCCGGTCGGATCGCTCGGACCGGCGCGGACGGTCGGGCGGCTGGGACATCGCGCTCACGCGCGGGATTCGAAGCGCGCGCCCGGCGCGACGCGGGAGCCGCGATGCCATTCGGCCGCGTCCTGCCGCTTCCGGCCCTCCGCCTGCACCTCTTCGAGCAGGACCAAGCCGGGAAGGCAGGCGACCCCGATCCCGGCGCCGGAACCGGCGGAAACGGCCGTCACGAGCGTTCCCGGCACCGCCTCGCGCGAGGGATCGGATGGATCGGGCACGGAGGCGCGGTGGATCGGCCGCAGGCGATGGATCCGAAGGCGCTTTCCCTCCAGCATGGCCGTCGCGCCGGGCCAGGGCGTCACCGCGCGCACGAAGCGCTCCACCTGATCCGCGGGACGATCCCAGCGGATCCAGCCGTCGTCCTTCGAGAGGATGGGCGCGTAGCTCGCTCCGACCGGGGGCTGCGGCCGCGGGAACAGCTCGCCCCGCTCCTCGGCGTCCAGGGCCCGCAAGAGCATCCGTCCTCCAAGCTCGGCCAGGCGATCCGCCAGCTCGCCCGCGGTCTCCTCGGCTCCGATCGGCGTCATCTCCTGCTCGAGGATCGGGCCGGTGTCGAGCCCTTCATCCATGCGGAAGAGGGTGATGCCGGACCAGCAGTCGCCGGCCAGGATCGCCGCCGTGACCGGGGATGCGCCCCGATGGCGAGGCAACAGGCTCGCGTGGACGTTCCAGCAACCGCGAGGCGGAAGTTCGAGGAGCGCGGGCCGGAGGATCCGCCCGAAAGCCGCGGTCACGATCAGCTCCGGCTGGAGCGCCCGAAACGCCTCCAGCGTCTCCGGCGCGTGCAGCTTCTTCGTCTGGAAGACCGGAATCCCCTGCTCCCGGGCCAGCCGCACGGCGGACGGGTCCTCCGTGCGAAGCCCCCGCCCCTGGGGCCGGCTCGGCTGGCTGACGACGCCCACGACGGGATGCGGCCCCGCGAGAAGAGCCTCGAGGACCCGCGCCGCGAAGTCGGGCGTGCCGCAGAAGAGAACGCGCACCGGTTTCTCCCTCCGGCCCGGATTCGCGGCTACCTGGGCAGAACTCCCTGGATGGCGCTCTTGGCGCACTCCACCTTGACGTCATCCGCGATCTTGAGGACCACGACGTCGTCCTTGATCCCCAGGATCTGGCCGTAAAGCCCGCCGGTCGTGACCACGCGATCGCCGTTCTTGAGGTCCTTCAGCATCGTCTGGACCTGCTTCTGGCGCTTCTGCTGCGGCCGGAGAAGCAGGAAGTAGAAGATGAGGACAAAGGCCAGAATCAGGAGCAGCTGGGAAAGAAAACGCTGCCCGCTGGGCGCTCCCATTCCGCCACCTCCACCGGTGGTCTGAGCCATGGCCACTCCGGGCCCGAGCAGATCAATCAGTGTCACCGCGTCCCCCTTTCGTCCCAGCCAATCTCCATGTGGTCCATGGAAACCTCGTCCCTGCGATTCCGATCCATCCGCGCCATTCTCGTCCCTGCGATCCCCCGATCCGTCCGCGCCATTCTCCCTCGATTCCGCGCCCTTCCCGGCCGTGGGATCCGCCGATTCGCATGCGCCCTGGGATCCCTCGATTCGCCACCGTGCGCCGACTCTACCCGGGGTCCCGGCCGCCTTCGGCCAGGCGCTCGAGCGTCGCCCGCTTGAAAGCCGCATAACGGCCGGCCTCGACGGCGGAGCGGATCCCTTCCATGAGCTTCTGATAGTAACGGACCGAATGCAACGTGGCCAGACGGAGCGCCAGAATCTCGCCGGCGGCGAAGAGATGGCGAAGATAGGCCCGGGAGAAGGTCGCGCAAACCGGGCAATCGCATTCCGGGTCGAGCGGGCGCGGATCGCCGGCGTAGGCGGCGTTCTTGACCACGAGCTTCCCGCGCGACGTGAAAATGGTCCCCTTGCGGGCGTTGCGGGTCGGCAGGACGCAGTCGAACAGGTCGATTCCCTGCTCGACCGCCTCCAGGATGTCCTCAGGGCGCCCGACTCCCATGAGGTAGCGAGGCTTCTCCGAGGGCAGGTAAGGCGTGGTCTGCCGCAGAACGTCGAAGCAGGTCTCCATCGGCTCGCCCACGGCCAGACCGCCGACGGCGTAGCCGGGAAGGTCGAGGCCGGCCAGTTCCTCGGCCGACTCGCGCCGGAGGTCGGGATAGACGCCGCCCTGGACGATGCCGAAAAGGGCCGCTCGCTCGGGCGCCGGCACGCCGGCCCGCGCACTCTCGCGTCCAGTGCCCACGTCGCGGCGGCTCGGTTCCTCGCTCCGGGTCAGCTCGCCGGGCTGAATCAGCTCCTCGCGCCAGGTCCGGGCGCAGGCTCGCGCCCAGCGCGCGGTCCGTTCCGCATCCTCGCGCGCCCGGCGGTACTCGGCCGGATACGGCGTCAGGGTGTCGAGGGCCATGATCACGTCGGCCCCCAAGGCGATCTGCACGCGCGTGGCTAGCTCCGGCGTGAACTGGTGTCGCGACCCGTCCAGGTGGGACTGGAAGTCCACCCCGTCGTCCCGGACGCGGTTCAGCCTGGCCAGGCTGAAGATCTGGTATCCGCCGGAGTCGGTCAGGATGGGCCCGGGCCAGGCCATGAAGCGATGGAGACCGCCCAATGCGCGCACGCGCTCGTGCCCGGGACGAAGATAGAGATGATACGTGTTCGCAAGGATCATCCGGCTGCCGGTCGCGGCGATCTCATCCGGGGTCAGAGTCTTGACCGTCGCCTGCGTGCCGACCGGCATGAAGGCGGGAGTTTCCACGCGGCGCGGATCCCGGCCTGGCCCGACGGCCGGCGTGTTCGCGTCCTCGTGGGAGCCGGGAAGGGCGATGTTCGCGTTCGCCTCCATCGGGAACCTGGTAACCGGCTCTTCGCCGGACGGCAGCGGACGAAACAGGAGCGTCCCCCGGCGCGCGCCGCTCGGATCGGTGGAATGGACCTGAAACGTCAGGTTGCTCTTCGCCATGGAACTCGACACTCGCGGAGCGTACAAGAGCGGGCTGCGCCCGACAATTGGCGAGGTTTGGGGCGCACCGCGCGACGTTCGACGGGCGCAGTCATGACGGGCAGATCCGCTGCAGCAGGGGGTCATGAATGATGCGGGCCAGAGGGGCTGCCGCAGCGCCGCATGATGGATTCGGCGAGCTTTCATGCGCGCCGCCGCGCAAGAGGCTAGACTCTGCGCCATGGAGCGGGATCGAACGCCTCGCGTGATCATTCTCGGTGGCGGTTTCGGCGGCCTCTACTGCG
This sequence comes from Candidatus Eiseniibacteriota bacterium, assembly GCA_963833505.1. Lineage (GTDB taxonomy): Bacteria > Eisenbacteria > RBG-16-71-46 > CAIMUX01 > CAIMUX01 > CAWHYG01. Next base: position 2,099,092 of record CAWHYG010000007.1, read on the forward strand.
CGCGCGCCCTGGCCGGCGCCCCGGTTCGCATCACCGTTATCGACCGTCGCAATCATCATGTCTTCCAGCCGCTTCTCTATCAGGTGGCGACGGCGGCGCTTTCGCCCGGCGACGTCGCCTACCCGATCCGCGCGGTCCTGAGCCGACAGAAGAACGCGAGCGTCTGCATGGCGGAGGCGACAGGCCTCGATTTCGCCGCCCGCCGGGTTCAGCTCCGAGACGGGCTTTCGCCTCGCCCATCCCGCAGCCGGCGGGCAAGGATCACGGGCACCACTATCCGTTGCCGAAGCTGAAGCGAAGCTCGATCGTCCTCGGCTTGCCCACCGACTCGCCGCTGAAGAAGGCGCCCTTCAGGATGTACTTTCGGTCAAACAGATTGTCCACGAAGATCTCCGGGCGAACCGACGTATTTCCCACGACCAGTGTGTAGCCGGCGGAAGCGTCGACAATGAAGCTCGGCGCCACCTTGATCGACCGGTCGAAGTCGAAGAGCCCCGTGCCGTAGGAGGCGTCCGGATCCTTCCCGTTGGTCAGGCCCGATCCGTAGATGCCGGTCGCGCTCGCGTAATAGTGACGGAGCGAGTATTGAACCGTCCCGAGCAATGCCAGTCGCTCGTCGTGATCCAGGTCGAAGTATCCGGGCGGGCTGGCGGTGGGAAAAAAACCGCCGGTGATCGGGCTATGACCGTAGGCGTGGGACAGTGCGGCGTTCAGGTAGCCGCTGACCGGACCGGCAGGGCGCACTTCCAGGACCGACTCCAATCCCGTGACGTGCACGTTGGAGATGTTCACCGACGTCGTGATGGCGGTGCCCGGCACCGTGTTGTCATCCACGCCGGGACTGCTGTCCTTGTGGTAGGCCGACAGCTTCCAGACCAGGCCGACCGGGAACCGGTGGACCAGGCCCGCCTCGTAGAAGTTGTCCCGTTCCGGTATGGTCGGCTGCGCCACCACGCCGCCCTGCGCGTCGCTCGTGATCGCGCGGAGATCCTCGACGTTGGTCGGGACGAAAAGGCGCCCGTAGTACACCCAGGCCGTGGTCTTCGGAGTGGGAAGATAGCTCACGCGGAGCCGTGGGCTGACCTGTTGCTCCACCGGCGCGAACGGGGCCGCGTGACGGTCGTAGCGGATTCCGGGACGAATCTCCCAGGTCTCGCGCGGATCATAGATGGACTGGACATACGCCCCGGCGTCGCTGCCGGTCAGGCTTGAGTTCGACGCCGGTCCGGCACCGCCGGCCGCGCTCAGGGTCGAGAAATCCTCGTGCCCGCGCGTCAGGGAACCGAGGACGCCCGTCTTGAACTGCAGATGCTCGGAACGGCGGATCGCATAGTCCAACTTGAGCCCGGTGGTGTTGAAGGACCGGTTCTCCCGGACGTTGTAGGCCGTCGTCGTGTCGGGATAGAAGATGAACTGGGGCACATCTTGCGCGCCGGGCGCGTATCGCAACGTCCCGTGGCGGTTGAAGAGGGCGGCAAACAACTCGGTGCCTGCTCCCTGCGGGTCGCCGGTGCGATGCCGCCAGCCCAGGTTCTCAAACCCGTTCACATCCGTCTGGTGGTCGTCCAACCGGATGCCGCCGGTCGAGTCATAGGGGACGTCGAACTTGGTCTGGGACAGATCGAGGTCCAGATTGACCAGGTCGTTGGCCGTCGGGACCAGGGAGATCTTGCCGAACCCGTACAGATCCTCCCCGTGGTTGTGGAAGTTCTCGACCTGGCCCGATGCCGGATTCAGCAACACCGGCTCGCTGCGCAGGTCGGTGGCCTGGCGGGAACCGGCCAGGAAGATCCCCACCCGGCCCGCTCGCCCGCTCCCGGAGAGGCTCTCCCCGTTCGTATCGTAGTTTCCGCCGTAAACCGAGCCATTCAGGCGGAGCGGGCCCTCCGGCACGCGGGTCGCGACGTTGATGATCGCCGCGTTCTTGTTTCCGTATTCCGCGTCCCAGCTTCCGGTCTGGAACTCGATCCGGTCGACCACGGAGGGGTCGAAAAGCTCATTGAGACTGCCGGAAATCCCGGAGGGCACCGGCACGCCGTCGACGTAGTAGGTGTACTCCGCGTGCTGGCCGCGAATGTGCACCTCGCCGGTGGGAGCGCGGACGGCGCCCGCGATGGACTGCTGCAGGATCTGCGACGTCGTGGCCGTGGGAGCGCCGTGGTAGTCGTTCTGCTTGAACACCTGATCGCCGTTCCGGATGTTGACGGAGACCGGGGTGGGTGTGCTTGTGACCGTAATGGTCTGAAGCATGATTAGGGTGGCGGCAAGGCGGAAATCCGCGACCGTCTTGGCCGCCCCTGGTTGGATCTGCACCGCTTGGACATCCGGCTTGTAGCCGATGCACTCGACCGTCAGTTGGTAGCTGCCGGCCGGCAGATGGTGCAGGATGTATCGCCCGAACTCGTCGGTCGTGGTGACGGCCATGACTTTCTGGTCCTGACGGGCTTCAATCTCGCTGCCCGCCAACGGGTTGCCGTTCGCGCTGTCGGCCACGGCACCGGAAAGATCGCCGTAGTACTTCGGACTCACCTGCGCCCGGCACGGCCGTCCGGGCCAGGCCATGAGCAGGAGGGCGCCGAACAAGAGGACCTGACAACCCTGGCGCCGAAGGCTCGTTCGACCCAGCACGATGTGGAATGGCATTGTTTTCTCCCATGAATCGATCCCTGGCCAGTCGTGGGACAAGCGAAGGCCCGTCCCGCGGGCGAACGCATAGCAGAGACCGCCGGCTGCGCCGCAGCGCACACGGGGGCAAACGCCACCGGTCGCGACGAACGCGATCCATTGCGTTGTCTCTGGAATTTTGTCTCTGGAACGGACTTGATTCAGGAGATCGGCGGGCCGCGAAGCGAGGGGACGGCGACGGCAGAGTGGGGCCAACAGGCGATGGGGCCGGACGAGACGGGCGTGCCCGGATCATAGGTTGCGATCGGAACCGGAGCCGGGACCGTTGCGCAAGGTTCGGCCGGGCAGCTTGCGACGGCGCAGGCCAGGCAGTGGCTGTCCGTCTCGAAGAGACCGTGCTCGTGCTTCTCCGCCGCCTCCAGGCCCGTGCCGGCGAGAAACACCAGGGCCAGAACCAGTCGGATGAGCATGCTCCCGGATAGACTCACGGTCGGCGGCATGCTGGCCTCAGATTCGGCGGCTGGAGAGTGATACTCCCGCAACATGCATGGAGAATACGCACCGGTCGTTTCTTCCGTCAAGACAAATGGGCGGCTGACAGGCACGACTCATGATGGCCCGTTGGGGGGCGCCGGAGACGCCTGTCAGTCAGGACAAGGCGCGCTCGGCCCGAACGACACGGGCATATTCGCGGAGGTCGAGGAGCGAGGACAGCCGTAACGCTCGAACGTGTACAAACGCCACCGAAATGTCGTACACTTGGTCTCGTGGCCGCCGCGGGAGTCGCACGTTCCCTCCGTGGCAACAGCGTTTCCGTTCTGTGCCGAGATCGCATATCTCACGATTCGAGAGGGACCCTACCATGCTGAACCGCTCCGACCTCCGCGGCGCGGACGCCGCGCGGACATCACCCCGAGCTTCCGGACAACCAGGTCGCGAGGCCGTCCTCGTCCTTGCTCTGCTTCTCCTGGCAACCGCATCGTTCCACGCGGGAGCGGCGGCAGCGACGCCCGACCGCGTCCCGCCGGAAACAGGCGACGGAGGGCTGGCCTGTGCTCGGAGCAAGATCGCGCACTTTGAGGCCCTCGCCTCCGGAGTCCAGGATCAGCCTTCCCCGAATCAACGCTCCTTCCGGCCGCTGCACTACGGCCTGGAGGTCCATTTCGATTTTCCTCAGCGCTCGCTCACCGGCCGAACCACGGTCACGGATTCGATCACCGCCGGTCCGCTGCGCAACCTCGTGCTGAATCTGGAGGACGCCATGGTGGTCGACAGCGTGCTGGTCGGGGGCCAGCCCGCGGTCTTTTCCCACGCCGGGGACACTCTCGACGTGGTTCTGGATCGTCCCTATCTGACCGGCGAGAAGGTCCGGTTGACCGTGAGCTACGGCGGAAAGCCGAACCCGGCCTACGTCCAGTTCCAGACCATCGACGGAAAACCGCACATCTACACTTTCAGCGAGCCGTGGGGTGCCCGCGCCTGGTGGCCCTGCCAGGACTATCCCGACGCCAAGCCGGACTCGGTCGATCTGCGCGTCTGGGCGCCGACCGGGGTTCGCATCGCCAGCAACGGGGTGCTGAAAGCCGAGAGCGACGACGGGACCGCCGCTTTCGCCTGGTGGCAGGAGAACTATCCGATCACGCCCTATCTGGTTTCCATCACCGCCTATCCCTATCGGGTCTACCAGGACTGGTTCCGGTCCTCGCCAGCCGACTCGATGGAGCTCCGTTTCTACGACTTTCCCTTCGACACCGCCCTCTATGTGCCGGTCCAGGCCAAGATCAAGGACATGCTGGCCACGTTCACCCGCGAATACGGACCCTACCCGTATCCCCACGCAAAGTACGGCCAGGCCGAATTCACCTGGCCGGGAGGCGAAGAGCATCAGACGATGTCGAGCATGGGGACGAGCGACGAGTCGACGGCCGCCCACGAGCTGACGCACCAGTGGTGGGGCGACATGATCACCTGCAAGAACTTCCATGAGATCTGGATGAACGAGGGATTCGCGGTGTACGGCGAAGCCCTGTGGGCCGAGGCCTCGGGCGGGACCGCGGCTTACCGGAACAAGATGGCGGTAACCCAGTATCTCGGTTCAGGGACGGTTTACCGGCCGGAGGATGACAACTGGAACGAGATTTTTGACCTCAACCTCGCCTATCACAAGGGCTCGTGGGTTCTGCACATGCTCCGGCATGTCGTCGGGGACAGCACGTTTTTCCAGATCTACCACGAGTACTATCGCCAATACCAGTACCGATCGGCCGACACGGACGACTTTCGCCAGGTTGCGGAACAGGTCTGGTCGCAAAACTCGGGGAGTCCGAAGAGTCTGAAAGCCTTCTTCCACCAGTGGATCTACGTGGACGGCTCCCCGATCTACTATTACGAATGGACCAAGGCGCCCGCGGCCGGAGGCTGGGACGTGACACTGGCCCTGCACCGAATGCAGGACTCGCTTTATGTCATGCCGGTTGATGTGCGCGTGAACGGCGGCCAGGGGTCCGAGACGTTTGTGGTGCAGGACAGCACCAAGGACCAGAGCTTCAGTCTGCACGTGGCAGGAGAGCCGGACACCGTGGATCTGGATCCTGACCAATGGATCCTCTGCCGGATCCTCGGCCCCGTCGGGACGCCCACGCTGTCCAAGCCGATCCTCCTGGTCAACAGCGCCAGTTGGCGGTTCAGCACCGGGGCGGAGCTGGCCCAAAGCTACCAGAACCGCGCGTTTCTCGGCGACGTCGGATTCGACTTCTGGGACTGTGACGGGGGACCGGACGTCACCTATCCGTGGACCCTGCCTGCGCCGCTGGGCACGGGGCCGATCCCCGGCGACGTGCTGGGGCGGTACCGGACCGTCCTTTGGGTTTCCGGGGGGGACCCGGGCTACTGGATCGAGTCGCCGGTCTACTCGTACCTGAAAGCGGGCGGAAACGTCCTCTTGTTGGCCGGATCGGGCTTGGGGTACCTGAGCCTGCCGTACCAGCGCTACCTCGGCATCCAGTTCTCCGGCCCGGACACCATCCACGCCTGCACGGCCAGCGTACCGGGGCTGGCGGACCTGCGTCTGAACGGGCCCCAGCCGACCGCGCCGGTATTCACGGTTTCGAACGGCGCTCCGTCCACCATCCTGTACGGGACGGACGTTCCGGGCAGCGCTCTCGGGGTTATCGCTCGGCCGGTCGGCGGCGGCCCGGACAATCCGGACGGCGGTCAGTTTCTGTTCCTGAGCGGGCTTCCCTACCGTTGGAACTCCGATGATCTGAGGCGGGACATCGGAATCATCCTGTCACAGTACATGCCGCCGAAGCTGGATCCATCGCTGCGGCTGCAGATTTCCGCCGCAGCGCCGAACCCGTTCCGCGAAGCGACCGGACTCCGATTTTATCTGCCCTTCGCGGCTCAGACTCGTCTCCTGGTCTATGACGCGGCCGGGCGGCGGGTCCGGACCCTGCGCAACGAGTTGTCTCCCGCAGGATGGAACGCCGAGCCCTGGGACGGAAAGGACGAAGCCGGGAACGTAGTGCCTTCCGGTGTCTACTTCAGTCGTCTCGAGTCCGGAGGTCAAACCGCCCTCGGACGGCTTGTCAGGGTGAGATAGGCGAAAACGCAAACCGGCCGGTGGAACTTGTTCTCCAGCGAGGGGGGGTTCCGCCCTCCAACGAAGGACGCCTACTCCCGGATCTCCACCGGCGTTCCGTCCGGCAGAACCTTATACAGCTCCCGGATATCCGGATTGGTCATCCCGACGCAGCCTTGGGTCCAGTTGTAGAAGTCCTTCAGCCGGCTCGGGTCGAGATCGCCGGGCAAAAGATCGGTCCGGGTAGTGTGCACCCTCTTCTGGTGAAGAAGCTGGCGGGTCAACCGGGGAAGCTGGCCGTGGATGAAGATGTCCCCGCCCAGCTTCGTGCGCCCGCACGGACAGTTGCCCGATGCCAGGTCGGCCCGGAGCGCTTCGGCCTGGCCTCCTGAGATCCGCTTCTGCTCCAGGGCGCGGTCGATGTCAGCCTCGTTGGGATAATTGAGCTGGAGGCTCAGGTAATACTTGGAGCCGCGATTGTGCGCGCAGATCTTGTAGACGCCGTCCGGAGTCCGGCTGTCATAGCGGCGCGTCTTGGTCCCGCGCGGATTCTCCCCGAGCTGGATGCGATAGGTCTTGATCAGCCGGCTGCCGGTGTAGAGCCGAAGCTCATAGGTCCTCTTCTCGATCTCGAGGCGGGCATTCGGGATGTGCTGATTCGCGTCCAGGACCACCATGGAATCCTGCAACACCGCCGCCAGCGGTTTGTCGGGACCGTAACGTCCCGGCGGATAGGTGATGTCATCGTACCAGGCGGACACGGTCCCGGCTGCAAGGACGAAACCAAGTCCCGCGAGTGCGATCAATCCCAGAAACCGCCGGCCCACACCGCTTCCCCCCGCTACCTGCCGCCCATCCGGCGACCGTCGAGCGAATCTGATTCGAGCCTCCCCCGGCCACGAACGCGCGGCCTGAGGCGGCATGGTACCAGATCAGCCGGACAGGCGCTGGGCAAAGTACCAGCGGTGCCCTTCCGGGTCCTCTGCGCCATAAGTTCGATCGCCGTAGGCCTGGTCCTTGGGTGGCTGGAGGATCCTCGCGCCCGCCTCCGCGGCCCGCGCACAGTGCCCGTCCACGTCATCCACGTAGATGTACAAGCTCTGGGTCACGTGGCCGAGTCGCTTCGGATTCCGGTAGTCGGGTCCCGGGCAGCCCATCATGATGACGCCGCCGCCGAATTCCATCTCCGCATGGCCGGTCTTTCCGCCGGGCCCGGGTACCCGCAGGCGCTCGCGAAAACCGAAGCCTCTCGACAGCCACAGGAGCGCGCCGTTCACGTCCTCGTAGTACAAGTAAGGGCTGACGCGGGGCATGTTTTCCGGAGGATTCACCGGCATGTCACACTCCTTTCATAAGCGCGTGAAGATCCATCGCGCGGCCACTACCGGCGGACCCCGGATGCTATCACCAACGTGCTCGGCTCGACGGGCGGTTTCACCGACCGAGCCTGCGTTCCTGCTCGGCTGAGATGACACCCCAACGACCATCGGACCGCCTGGATTGATCGGACTGCGGTGGCGCTCCGGCCGGCCGCGCGCCGCGGGCGTCTCGCGACGGGCCGTCCCGGGAAGAGATGATACCAGAATAATCTCTTGCTCAAAACATGAGCTCAGTTCATAATGGATGGTCCGTGTGTCCGGATGAAATTGAACCAGCCCATCTCGGAGGTCGTGCCATGCCCAAGTTCGCCCATCCTCTCGTGGTTCCGCGTCTCTTCGGACCGGTCCTGGAACCGCTTCGAAGCGCCGAGATCCCCCACCGGCTCCGCGGCGCGGCCTGGGTTTCGGCACTGGCGCTCCTCGTCGCTCTCAGTGCCGTGCCCTCGGAGGCCACGACGATCATCAACGGTGGAAACCTCAACGGCACGCTGACCCTCGCCGGCAGTCCCTACGTGGTCACGGGCTCCGTCAACGTGACCACGACCCTCACCGTCCAGGCCGGCGTGGTCATCCGTTTTCGCAGCGTCACGGGCATGTACGTCTCCGGGAGCCTCGTGACCCAGGGAACCAACGTCCAACCGGTGACCCTGACCGCCGACGCGGACACTACGGGAGGCCACCCGACCGCTGGAAACTGGTACGGCCTCATCGGCAGCGGCGGTACCTTCACCCTGGCCTACACGACCATCTCCTACGGAGGGCAGTCCGGATACTCGGATCTCTATGGGTCCGCGGGCTCCCTGTCGTGGACCGGAGGCGGAGTGAAGTCGTGCTCCACCGATGGAGTCCGCATCAGCGTGTCAGGTGCGACCAGCCTGAGCAGTCTCACCATCCAGGGCAACTCGGGGAACGGAATCAACCTCAACCCCACCGTTCCGCCTTCGCTGAGCCAGATCACCTGCACCGCCAATACCGGAATCGCCATTCTCATCGAGAACGCTCCCGGGTCTTTTCCCGGCACCTTGTCCGGCTCGGGCAACGGCCTGAACGGAATCGAGGTCATCGGAACCTTGGGGGCCGGGGCGAGTCACACGCACTACACCTGGGCCAGCAACACGAACTTCCCCTATGTCGTCTCCGGAGCCGTAACCCTGGCGAATGCCGACACCTTGGATGTCTCCGCCGGAACCGTCATCAAGGGTCTCAACAGCTCCGCCTACCTCCAGGTCGCCGGAGCGGCGGCGGTCCTCCGGACCTTCGGAACCGTCAACAACCAGGTCTGGTTCACCTCATTCAAGGACGACGCCCACGGAGGCGACACCAACAACGACGGCGGGGCGAGCCAGCCGGCTCCGGGCGACTGGGAAATGCTCTTTTTGAACAGCGGCGCCTCCGCCTCCCTGACCCAGACCTCGTTCGGTTACGCGGGTGCAAACGGGTACGCTGACGTCTACGACTCCGGCGGCCTCGCGTTCGCCTGGAGCGGGGGCACGGCTGAGTATTCGGCCAACGGCGGTCTGTTCATCAGCGGCGGCAGCGTGAACCTCAGCGGCCTCAGCATCCTGAACAACGACGGGATCGGGATCTCGGTCAATCCCGCCAGCCCGCCGGCTTTGAGCCAGATCGTCTGCAATGCCAACACTGGCATCGCCATCCAGGTCCTGGCCGACCCCGGCTCCTTCCCGGGCTCGCTTTCGGGCTCGGGCAACGGCGTGAACGGGATCTACGTGACCGGAAACCTGGGCGGCGGGGTCGCCAATCAGAGGCAGACCTGGAGCGCCAACTCCGGCTTCCCCTACGTCGTCGCCGGCACTCTCACGATTTCCGCCTCGGACACCCTCGACATCGCGGCGGGAGCCGTCGTGAAGTTCTACAATGGCAGCGCCTATCTGCAGCCTTCGGGCGCGGGCGCCTCGCTCCGGACGTTCGGCACGACCAACAACCCGGTCTGGCTTACGTCGCTCAAGGACGACACCCACGGGGGCGACACCAACAACGACGGCGGCGCCACCTCTCCCGCTCCCGGAGACTGGGAAACGGTCTACGCCCCAAGCGGCTCGTCGGTCGCGCTCAACCAGACCTTCATGGCCTACGGCGGGAACGCCGGCTACGCGGACTTCTACGTGTCGGGAGGCAACGCCGTCTCCTGGACCGGAGGAGGGGCCTTGTCGTCGGCCGGCGCCGGCATCTTCATCTCGAACAACGGTCCGATCACGCTCACCGGCTTGACCATTCAAGGCAACAACGGGGTCGGGATCAACCTGACGCCGTCCGTCCCCCCGACTCTCAGCCAGATTACGTGCACCGGCAACACGGGCCGCGCCATCCAGATCAACGCCGAGACCGGATCGTTCGACGGCACGATCACGGGCTCCGGCAACGGGATGAACGGGATCTGGGTCACGGGCAATCTCGGCTCGGCGCCCAACAAACGCTATACCTGGGCGGCGAACGCGAACTTCCCCTACGTCGTGGGCAACGTCCTGAGTGTGGTCAACGGGGATACGCTGGACCTGGAGACAGGGGCGGTGGTGAAGTTCATCAGCCTCGGATCCTACATGCAGGTTTCCGGGTCTACCGCGGTCCTGCGGACCTTTGGGACCGGCCCGAATCCCGTCTGGTTCACCTCGTTCAAGGACGACACCGAGGGCGGGGACACCAACGGCGACAACGGCGGTTCCTCGCCTGCGCCGGGCGATTGGGAGATGGTCTACCTGAACACCGGGGGCTCGGCCTTGCTCAGTCAGACTTTCATGGCCTACGGCGGTTACGGCGGCTACGCCAACATCTATTCGAGCGGAGGCGGATCCGTTTCGTGGACCGGAGGCGGGTCCCGCTCCTCGGCCGCGACCGGCATCTTCCTGATCGATAATGGAACGACGTCACTCACCGGGCTGACCGTAGCGAGCAACGCCACCGCCGGCATCAATCTCACTCCCAACGCCTCTCCCGCCCTGGATCAGATCGTCTGCACCGGCAACGCGGGCAAGGCGATCCAGATCAATGCCGATGCGGGCTCTTTCCCCGGCACGATCACGGGATCCGGCAACCAGTTGAACGGGATCTACATCGCCGGAACGCTGGGATCCGGCGCCAACCGGCGCTACGTCTGGAATCCCAACGTCAACTTCCCCTACGTCATCGGCGGAGTGGCCACCCTGACGAGCGCCGACACGCTGGATCTGGCGGCCGGGACCATCGTGAAGTTCTTCAATTCAGGCTCCTACCTGCAGGCCGCCAACGCCGGCACGGCTCTCAGGACGTTCGGAACGACCAACAACCCGGTCTGGTTCACCTCCATCAAGGACGACTCCCAGGGTGGCGACACCAACGCCGACGGCGGCGTCTCGAGCCCCGCCCCGGGCGACTTCGTGATGGTCTACATCCAGAGCAACGCCTCGGCCACGTTCAACCAGACCTGGATCAACTACGGCGGCGGAAGTGGTTACGCCGACCTCTATGACGCCGGAGCCTCCACGATCACCTGGACCGGCGGCGGCGCGATCCACTCGGCCACCCGCGGGGTCACGCTGCAGGGCGGCACCTTCAACGCCACCGGGGTCCGTTTCGCCAACAACGTTTCCGACGGGATCTACGCAAACGTGAACGCCGGCAGCGCCACGACCGGCTGCGACTTCGACGGCGATCCGGGATACGGCATCGACAACGGCAACACCAACCTGGTCAACGCGTCCAACTCCTGGTGGGGCGATCCCTCCGGGCCGTACGACCCGAGCATGGGCCCCCCGGATTACAATCCCGGCGGGCTGGGCGAGCACGTGACCGACTACGTGACCTATCGGCCCTGGGCCAACGGACCTCTGACCGACCAGCCGCCCACCTCGTTCACGCTGCTCCGCCCGGCTTTTGGGGACAGCGTGCCGGCGGACAGCGCGCGGTTCGTCTGGGGGCACTCGATCGCGCCGGACGGCGGCGGGATCACCTACACCGTGCAGGTCTCGACCGATCCGAATTTCGGATCCTTCGTGATCAACCAGGCCGGCATCGCCGACACCACCTACGAAGCCATCGGTCTTCTGCATCACGAGACGGTCTACTACTGGCGCGCCTACGCGGTGGACGCGCGCGGGGGCCAGCGGCTCGGCTCGCCCGCCAGCATCCAGTTCAAGACCCGGTCCGCGCCTTCCAGCGTTCCCGGCCCGGCCGGTCCGGAGTCGTTCGTCTTCCGCGTGGACTTTCCTTCGCCCAATCCGGCGCGGGGGGCCAGCACGCTGGCCTACAGCCTGCCGACTGCGGGCAACGTTCGGCTGCAGGTCTTCGACGTAGGGGGACGGCTGGTCAAGACGGTGATCAATGGCCCATCGGCGCCGGGGCCGCACCTGGTCGTGTGGGACGGACGTGACCGCACGGGGCATCCGGTCGCGAACGGAGTCTACTTCTACAGCTTCCATTCGCCGAGCGGCAACGCGATCCGGAGGGCTGTGATCCTGCACTAGGCCGGCCGCGACCCTCAATCAAGCATGGAGTGGCGGTGGCGGTCCTCTTCTGGAGGGCCGCCTCTCCCTCTTTGCTCGGTCACCTCGGAGTCACGCCGCGGTGCGCGGATCCTGTGGTAGGAGGTCTCGTTCATGAGGCAGGTGTCCTGCGGCGAAGCGCAGGACTTGCAGCTGCCGTTTGGCACCCCGAGATAGCCCCACAGGTCGTCGTCTGGGTCGCAGGAACCGCAGCGATCGGTTGAGCTCCCTTACCGCACGAGGGTCGCGGGTGCGGACCACCGGCGCCCGGCGGCATCGGTCACGACCAGGAAGTACTGGCCCGCGGGCGCGGGTCCGCCCCGGCCGTTCCGGCCGTCCCAGGTGATGGTGGTCCCGCCGGCCGGCACCGGGCCGAGAGCCCAGGACTGGACCGGGGTCCCGAGGACGTCGATCACCCGGGCCTGCATCCAGCCGGCGGAGGGCACGCGCAGGTCCCAGGTGATCCGGCCGAGGCTGGGATTCGGGTGGCCGGGGGAGAGGACAGGGCTTGTGATCCGGTGCGCCTGCTCGGGAGCTAAAGACGCCGTGCAGCCCTGGCCGCGGGCGCCGATCAACTGCTGGCACGGGCTGTTCTGCGGCAGGCATGGGGAGATGTTCGTCAAGGTCCAGTCGCCGTCCGTCGTTTGCGAGCAGGCCACGGGACCGCAAAACTCCGGGTTCGTGTAGACGCAGTGGGCGTCGTAGCGAATGGTGCCATCCCACACGTACATGCTTGTGGTGTCGGCGTCGCTGCAGGTGAACGTAGCCCCATAGCCCGCATACATCTCTGATGATGCCTGGTCCTGAGCACAGTTACCCCAGAGAATGCAGCGTGTAAGGGTCGCAAGTTGGTTCGTATACACCCCACCGGCGATATTTCCCGTGTTCCCAGTGATGGTGCATCCATCAAGGGAATCACCAGCGAAATCGTCGGCGAAACACACGCCTCCGCCCCCGCCCGGGCCGGTAGAATTGCCGGCAACAAGGCAGTTCGTGATACGAACAGCGATGTTGAATCGGGTCACGATTCCTCCGCCGCCATCATCTGCCTTGTTTCCGCTGATCACGCAGTGGTCCACCACCCCGCCAAAGTCGAGCAAACAGATTCCCCCTCCGTCGTAGGCGTGGCAGTCGAGGATCCGGCACTGTGAGATCGTCGGCCCGCTGGCCTCGCAGAGAATGCCTCCGCCATCGGGGTAGTTGTCATCGTTAAGTCCGGTGCCGTTCTCGATCGTGAGGTTTTCGATCCGCGAATGGGAGCCCTCCCACTCATGCACCCAGAATCCGCGCCCGAGACCCTGGCAGTCGAGGATGGTCTGACCGGCGCCTCCACCCGAAGTCACATCCACGGCCAGGCCGTGGAGCTCGATGTCCCGGTTGCCGGGGCCGGAATAGGTCCCCGGAGCGATGAGCACGACGTCTCCATCGACGCTGCTGTTGATCGCCGCCTGGATGGTCGGGTAGTCGCCGGGAACGTGCCGCACGGTCGCGTCCGCCCAGCTTGCGAGACCTGCAATCCCGAGCAGCGCGGCGATGAAACGGACGAGGAACAAGGACCGGGACGTTCGAGGGATACCGGCGAGGGCGTTCATGGCATGCCTCCGAGAAGCCGTGCGCCCAGACGGCGCCGGGCGCACGGCTCTCTTCATTACCTGATGATGGTAACAGAATTGCTCTTCGTCTTTCCAGTCTCATCCGTGACGAGAAGGAAGTAGCGCCCTGAAGCGACGCGGTTGCCGCGGCTGTCGCGGCCGTCCCAGAGCAGGGAGGTGCCCTTGTTGCTTCCCGGCCAGCCGGTCATGGCCAGTTCGAAGTCCGTGCACGTGCCATAGGCGCGGACGACCGTGCCGGTTCCATCGCTGTAGTCACCATCGTAGCTCACGCCGAACGTGAGCCCCTTCAATCGCGGGCCGCTGCCCGGCGGGAAGGCCGCGTACACTTTCCAGACCCGCAGGGTGTCGGGCCCTGCGTCATCGATCTCCGCCCGAACGTCGCCGCATGAGTCCGGCGCCGTCCCTTGGCTGCACACGTTCCCGCCGGCGAACGTAATCCCGGGAGCGTGGATCACGAGTACGCCACCGGCGTTCGGTCCGGCCAAAGCGGCGGACGCCGCAAGCATCAGGGCGAACGGAACAATCAGTGGGTGAGTGCGTGCGTGCGAACGGAACTCATTTGCGTCCAAGAACCGCTTACCGGGCGGGCGATCCCCGCGCACCGGTCGAGCGTTCATGGCAGACTTCCAATCGTTTCACTGACACCTTCCGCCTTTCGGGCGGAGCAACTTGCCTACGATTCAGGTCTCGCGGTGGGAACGACCGGGAGACCGCCCTGGCAAGGGCGCATCCCCGCGTCCGTTCCCCCGAATCCGCTCGAACTTGATGCCGTCCCAAGATGTCCAACGGTCGAGCAACCGACATTCAGATTACACGCCGCCGGTGACGTTGTCGAGACAGAAATGCGCTCACCTGGAAGCCAAGCTGGCCAGCCGCACCAGACCCTGCAGCATGTAGGTTGAGGCGCTCGAGATGCCGCCAGTCGACCAGTCCTCCCGGTAGTGAGCGGAATATCAAACACGTTGCAGCCGGCAACCTCAAACGATGAACATCGCATCCCCGTAGCTGTAGAAGCGGAAGCCGGCGTCCCGCGCTTCGGTATAGGCCGCGAGGATGCGCTCCCGCCCGGCGAAAGCGGAGACAAGCAGGAGAAGGCTCGAGCGCGGCAGGTGGAAGTTCGTGATCAAAGCGTCGACCATCCGGAAACGGAAGCCGGGCAGGATTGTGAGGTCCGTCCAGCCGGACCCGGGCGCGATCAGAGGCGCTTCTACGCCGGCGCCCCCGGCGGGGCGGTGTGCCGCGTCGCCTGCTCCCGTCCGGTTCTCCCGATCGAAATCGGCTTCGGCACCGGATGGATCCGGCACGGGCGCGTCTTGAGCCGAACCGGAACTGGCGGAAACCTCGCGGGCAGCGGTCTCCAGCACCCGCACGGTCGTGGTTCCGACCGCGATCACCCGCCCGCCGCGAGCCCGGGCGCGGGCAAAGGCTTCCGCAGCCTGCGGACTCACCTCATACCGCTCAGGCAGGACCCGATGCTCCTCCGGCCGCAGAGCGCGCACGGGAAGAAACGTCCCCGGCCCCACGTGCAAAACCACCCGAGCGATCTCGATACCGGCCGCCTCGCACCGCGCCAGCAGCTCCGGAGTGAAGTGCAGCCCTGCGGTAGGCGCGGCCACGGCCCCATCCCGCCGGGCATAGGTCGTCTGGTACCACTCGAGATCCAAGGGCATGTCATCCCGCGAGAGGTACGGCGGGAGCGGCACGTGTCCCACAAGGTCGATCCAGGTCTCCACCGGCGCGCCTTCGGCGCGCAGGCGCCAGAGACCCGAGCCGACCGGAGCTTCCAGGATGAGCGCGGCGTCTTGAAGCGCGTTTCCGCTCTGGGTTCGGTCCGGCGAGAGATCGGAGACGTCGTCGCCGGCCGGCTGATCCGCCCATGCGACCCGGGGACCGGCGCCCGCAGGCTCTGATCGCGGGACATCAAGATCCGAGCGCGCCCAAGCGGCATCCTCCGCGATCAGCCGGTCCCCCGGCCGCAGGCGGCGCCCCGGTCCCAGAAGCGCGATCCAGGATTCCCCATCGGAATGGGACAGGAGGACCTCGATCGCCCGGCCGGTCCGCGCGAGACGCGTCCGCAGCCGCGCCCGAAGCACTCGGGTTTCATTCAGGACGAGCAGATCTCCGGTCCGGAGAAACGACGGCAGGGAGCGAAAGCCAGCGAGCGTGCGCGTGCCCGAGGCGCGATCCAGCACGAGCAACCGGCTCGAGTCCCTCGGCTCGGCAGGGCGGCGGGCGATGGCATCATCCGGAAGATCATAGTCGTACGCTGCGAGCCAGGCTGGCGCCGTCGCGCGATCGCCGGACTGGTGGCCGCGGATGCCAGGCTCCAGGCCTTTCGATGCGCCGGACGACAATTCCGGTTGATGACCGGTCGCTTCACCGCTTGGGTTCAGGAGCGGCCGGCCCGGGGTCTCCTCACCCTCGGACTCCGGGAGCGACGATCGCATGGGCTCATCACCCTCAAATCTCATGGGCGGTAAACGCACCGCTCCTCATCAACGGCGTCAACGAGACGTTGTCTCCAACCTCCCTTGCGGGCGGGGTCCTCCGGGAAAAGGCCGCGCCGGCTCAAATGGACGACGAGCACCGCGGCGATGCGTCCTTCCCAAGCGAACGATTGGTGGCAGCGGCTCCTGCCGCAACCTACCGGCGTGGCCCTTTCTCTACGGACCTCTCCGATCAGTCTTGGCAGTGCCGAATGTCGCATCAAGAATAGTCCGTTGGCAGTGGAATCACTCGCAGAATGGGCACGAAACGCGATCGCGCTTGGACTGCCTTGGGCAAGGGGGGGATGACATGAATTTCTCGGAGCTTCGCATCCATGGAAATCACCCGTCGGCCGAGCGAGGGCAAGTCGTGCCTGTACGGCTTCCCGATCTTCCTGACCAGGCCCTGGAGGCGCAAGCGCCGGAGGATTGCGCCATTCCTGCCGGTGCACCTGTGATACCGCGGCTTGAAGGGCGGGCGCGGCTCCATGGCCGGGAACATGTGGACCAGCTCCGGATGTTTGAGCCCCAGCCCTGCTTCCTCGCCGCTCCATGGCCGAGACGATGTGGAGCAGCCCCGGATCTTTGAGCCCCAGCCCTGCTTCTTCGCGGCTCCATGGCCGAGACGATGTGGACCAGCCCCGAGTGCTTCCCGCGGCTCACCCGGATCTGTCGGACACGTTGCCCCGCGCAGTAGCCCTTTCGAGGAATGAAATCGAGCTCGAGTCCGTTCTCCCCGGCCACCCGTTCCGCGTTCTCCCGGGCCCCTGCGCCAGAAGGCCTGGCCCACTCGGGGTCGTCGAGGATCCGGACGTGGTGGCGGAAGAAGGGTCGTCCGCGCCCTGGGCGGCGATCGCGCGCGGAGCTGATGCCATGGTGGACCGCGCCGAAGGGTAATCGACGACGGCCGACTCGAGCACAAGCAGTCGTTGGGCGGCGGGCGCACCGGCTCCTCACCGTTGGTTCCTTGGCAGTGGAACCCACCCGTTCCGCGTTCTCCCAGGCCCAGTCGCCAGCATGCTCGGCCGACTTGGGGCGGTCGAAGCTCCGGATACGATGCCGGAAGAAGGAGACCGTTATGACTCGAGATCCGCATCCGTGTTCCGGGTCTGGCCGATCCAACCGTGGCCGCGAACACCTGGGCCCGGCACGGCGGGTCTCCGGCACGGAGCCGTTGATCGCGACGCGGGCGTGCCCGGAGAGCACGTTTCGGATCAGGCGGCCGCGGCGCTGGAGAAACTCGGTCGTGGAGGGCCCCCGGAAAACAGACGGATTGGGCGGGCCTTCGGGAAACCGCGATACCGGAGGGGTCGGTTGGGATAGCGGGTGGTTGGGGGCCGGGTTCCCAGCAAGCGAAGCGAGCATGCCGGAGAAATCGGGTGGGATTGCGGGTGGTTGGAGGGGGGGCCGAGCGAGCGAAGCGAGCGTGCGATAGGGGCGACGGAGGGCGAGACCCGCGCAGCGGGTCGAGGTCCGTAGCGAAGCGAAGGACGGAGCGCGAAGCGCGACCCCGGAGGAGAACCGACCCTCCGCGCGAAGCGCGGAGGGGATCGCCCAAAATGTCCGGAAAAAACTCCGTGCATGGTGCCGGCGATGCCAAACGACCCGGAAGAAGATCCCTGTTTGGTTCCGGCGACGCCGGTTCAGGCTACAGGGGCACAGGCCCGCGCGCCCTGAAACCCGACGCGGGTCCATCGCCTAGAACAGCTCCTCCTGCGCGCTGGGACCGGGCCCGCTGCGGTCAACGCCGAGAACCCGATAAGTCTCCGCCGTGGCGGCGCGCCCGAGCCGGGTGCGCTGGAGCAATCCCTGCTGCACCAGATAGGGCTCGTGGACCTCCTCAAGCGTGTCCGCCTCTTCGCCCACCGCGGCGGCCAGGGAGCTGAGCCCGACCGGCCCTCCGCCGAAACGGCGGACCACCACCTCGAGAATCCTCCGGTCCATCTCGTCCAGGCCCTGCTCGTCCACGTCGAGCAGCGCCAGGGCCTCGCGGGCCCAATCGAGATTGACCCGGCCGTCCCCGCGCACCTGCGCGTAGTCGCGCACCCGCCGCAGGAGGCGATTGGCGATGCGGGGCGTTCCCCGGCTTCGCCGCGCGATCTCGTCCAGCGCCTCCCCGTCGATCGTGACCTGGAGGATGCGCGCGGTCCGGGCGAGGATCGTTGCCAGGTCGCTCGCCGGATAAAAATCGACCCGCCCCGACATACCGAACCGGGAACGCAGCGGAGCGGTCAGGAGGCCGGCCCTCGTGGTGGCGCCGACCAGAGTGAACCGCTCGAGCTTGAGCTGAACGCTCCGGGCGCTCGGACCGCGGTCGAGAAGGATGTCGAGGCGGAAATCCTCCATGGCCGGGTAGAGATATTCCTCAATCGTTCGGTTCAACCGGTGAATCTCATCGATGAAGAGGAAGCCGCCCGGAGGCAGCGAAGTGAGAAGGCCGGCCAGGTCGCCGGCCCGATCCAGAGCGGGACCGCTGGTCTGCCGGATCTCGGCGTTCATTTCCCGGGCCAGAAGGAGGGCCAGGGTGGTCTTGCCGAGGCCCGGAGGTCCGGTCAGGAGCACATGTTCGAGCGGCTCCCCCCGCATCCGGGCCGCCTGGATGAGGATGCCGAGGTTTTCCCTGAGGCGGTTCTGGCCGACGAACTCCGTCAGGCTCTCGGGACGGAGACCGGTCTCCCAGGAGCGCTCCGCCTCCTGGGGATTCGGATCGGCCCAGGAGGCGCGACGGCCTTGCCGAGGACCAAGATCGGAGTCGGAATCGGGCACGGATCCGAACCTGCCTTTCGGAGTTCTCTGTATGAGACGGGCTTGATCGAGACCGTCCCGCCGGCCGGGGCAGCCTACCATGCGGACAGGCCGCGGGCCAAGCCGGTCGGAAGCGCCGGTTCCTCAAGGGCCTCTGGAGAAGGGCCGATATCGGGAAAGACGACTTATTCCGGACCGGGGAAAGACCGGTTGACCCTTCTTTCGCCCCGTCGCAAGAATGAGCGGGGGCAGCGGCGGGTTCGATAGCGAGAGACGCGCGCGGCGCGATCGCAGCCATGATCAGCGGGCCGACGGTGCGGTCCAGAAGGATGAGGATCCATGGCCACCAAGTTTGACATCTTCACCTACGTCTCGAGCCGGCAGCGCCGGGACCTCTTCCTGGAGCTGACCTGGCAGGGCTCCTTCCAGGAGTACGTCGACATCGTCCTCCAGAGCCCGAAGGTGACCCGCACCGCCTTCCAGCGGGTCTACGACATGATCCTGACTCACGGGATCGAAGAGTACGTCGAGTTCAAGAAGAGGATCACCCGTTACAAGTTCTTCGACGATCCGTTCGACAACGGGGACGACGCCTGCTACGGCCTCGAGATTCCTCTCATGAAGCTGGTCGGCTTCTTCAAGGCCGCCGCCCTTCGCTACGGCCCCGAGAAGCGCGTTCTCCTCCTGCACGGTCCGGTGGGGAGCTGCAAGTCGACCATCGTCCGGCTGCTCAAGAAGGGGATGGAGCACTATTCCCGCACGCGCGAAGGCGCGCTCTACACCTTCTCCTGGCAGATGAACCTGGGCGATCCCCACGTGGAGCCCTGTCCCATGCACGAGGAGCCCCTTCATCTCGTGCCGAGCGAGATCCGGCCCGCCCTGATCGCCCAGATCAACGAGAAGATCGGCGGCGATCACGAGGTCTACGTCGAAGGCGAGCTTTGCCCGGCCTGCCGCCGGAACTTCGACGAGCTGACCCGCCGCTACGACGGCGACTGGACCCAGGTCATGCAGCACGTCCGGGTCCATCGCCTCCTGCTGTCGGAGAAGGACCGGATCGGCATCGGCACCTTCCAGCCCAAAGACGAGAAGAACCAGGACTCGACCGAGCTGACCGGCGACATCAACTACCGGAAGATCGCCGAGTACGGCAGCGACTCCGATCCCCGGGCGTTCAACTTCGACGGCGAGTTCAACATCGCGAACCGGGGCATCATCGAGTTCATCGAGGTTTTGAAGCTCGACGTCGCCTTCCTCTACGACCTCCTGGGCGCCAGCCAGGAGCACAAGATCAAGCCGAAGAAGTTCGCCCAGACCGACATCGACGAGGTCATCATCGGGCACACCAACGAGCCCGAATATCGGAAGCTGCAGAAGAACGAGTTCATGGAAGCCCTTCGGGACCGCACGGTCAAGATCGACATCCCCTACATCACGCGGCTGGATGAGGAGGTGAAGATCTACCGGAAGGACTACAACAACGAGAAGATCCGGGGCCGGCACATCGCTCCCCACACCATCGAGATGGCCGCGATGTGGGCCGTCCTCACGCGCCTGGAACAGCCCAAGAAGGCCGACCTCTCCCTGCTGCAGAAGCTGAAGCTCTACAATGGCAAGACCCTGCCCGGGTACACGAGCGACAACATCCGCGAGCTGCGCAAGGAGACCGAGCGCGAGGGGATGGAGGGCATCTCGCCCCGCTACATCCAGGACAAGGTCTCGAACGCGCTGGTCTCCGACCGCTCGGGCAACTGCCTCAACCCCTTCGTGGTCATCAACGAGCTGGAGGGAGGCCTGAAGCACCACGCCCTGATCACGAACGAGGGCCAGAGGAAACAGATCCAGGAGCTGCTCAACGTGGTCAAGGAGGAGTACGAGTCGGTGGCCAAGAACGAGGTCCAGCGGGCCATCTCGGCCGACGAAGAGGCCATCACCAAGCTCTGCTCCAACTACATCGACAACATCAAGGCCTACACCCAGCGGGAGAAGGTCCGGAATCCCTACACCGGCCAGGACGAGGAGCCCGACGAACGGCTGATGCGCTCGATCGAGGAGAAGATCGACATCCCCGAAAGCCGGAAGGACGACTTCCGCCGCGAGATCATGAACTACATCGGGGCCCTGGCGATCGACGGCAAGATCTTCAACTACCGGATGAACGCCCGCCTGATGAAGGCCCTCGAGCTGAAGCTGTTCGAGGACCAGCGCGACAGCATCAAGCTGACCAGCCTCGTCTCCTCGGTCATCGACAAGGCGACCCAGGAGAAGATCGACGTGGTCAAGAGCCGGCTGGTGCAGAACTACGGGTATTGCGACATCTGCGCGACCGACGTGCTCAACTACGTCGCCTCGATCTTCGCGCGCGGTACGCAGTCGAAGGAATAAGGGGTCCGGGTCCGCCCGCGCCGGCGCCGCGAGGCTCCCACCGGCGGACCAGGCGTTGATCCGGGCTCAAGAAGCGCCCGGGCCGAGGGATGATCCGAGCCCGGGAACGCCCGGGCCGAGGGAAGAGCCATGGTCCTTCGCATTGAAAGAGACCACAACCGCTTCAAGGAGATCATCCGCGGTCGGATCAAGAAGGACTTCAAGAAGTACATCACGAAGGGCGAGCTGATCGGGCGGCAGGGAGGCCGCATCATCTCGATCCCGGTTCCACAGATCGACATCCCCCATTTCCGCTACGGCCGGAACCAGGGCGGCGGCGTCGGCCAGGGCGACGGCCAGCCGGGCGACCCGACCGACCAGGGACAGCCGGGAGACGCCTCCGGCGCGGGAGACGAGCCCGGGCAGCACATGCTCGAGGTGGACGTCACCCTGGACGAGCTGGCCGAGATCCTGGGCGAGGAGCTTGAGCTTCCCCGGATCGAGCCGCGCGGCGACAAACATCTCCAGGAGCACCACGAGCGTTACACCGGGATCCGGTCGACCGGCCCGGAATCGCTCCGGCACTTTCGCCGCACCTTCCGCCGGGCCCTCCGCCGGCAGATCGTCGACGGCACCTACGATCCCACGAATCCGCTCATCGTCCCGATCAAGGAAGACAAGCTCTACCGCTCGGCCAAGGTCATCCGGTCCCCCCGCGCCAACGCCGTCATCATCTACATGATGGACGTCTCCGGCTCGATGGGGGACGAGCAGAAGGAGATCGTCCGGATCGAGTCGTTCTGGATCGACACCTGGCTGCGCCACCACTACAAGGAAGTGGAGATCCGCTACATCGTCCATGACGCGGCCGCGCGCGAGGTCGAGCGGGACACGTTCTACCACCTGCGCGAATCGGGCGGGACGAAGATCAGCTCGGCCTACCAGCTCTTGAAGGAGATCCTCGACCGGGACTATCCGTCCAGCGAGTGGAACATCTATCCGCTGCATTTCTCCGACGGCGACAACTGGGGCAGCGGAGACACCGAGCTGTGCCTGAAGCTGCTCGAGGAGTCGCTTCTGCCCGCCTCGAACGAGTTCTGCTACGGGCAGGTCGAGTCGCCCTACGGAAGCGGGCAGTTCCTCAAGGACTTGAACTCGCACTTCCCCGACAACGAGGTCCTGGTCACCTCGCACATCGCGGGCAAGGATCAGATCTACGATTCCATCAAGGAATTCCTGGGTCGCGGGCAATGAACCTGACCAGCGAGCTGCAGAAGGCCCGCGATGAGATCCGGGAGGTGGCGCGCGGCTACGACCTCGACTTCTTCGAGGTGATCTTCGAGCTGGTCTCGTGGGAGGAGATGAACGAGGTCGCGGCCTTCGGCGGATTTCCCATCCGCTATCCCCACTGGCGCCACGGGATGGAATTCGAACGGCTGACCAAGGGCCACACCTACGGGCTCTCCAAGATCTACGAGCTGGTGGTGAACAACGATCCCTGCTTCGCCTATCTCCAGGAAGCCAACGAGATGGTGGACCAGAAGCTGGTCATGTCCCACGTCTACGGCCACTGCGATTTCTTCAAGAACAACGTCTTCTTCGCCCATACCAACCGCAAGATGGTCGATGCGATGGCCGGCCACGGCCTTCTGGTCCGGCGGTACACGGACCGCTACGGCCAGGACAAGGTCGAGGCCTTCCTCGACGCCGTCCTCTCCCTCGAGGACCTGATCGATCCCAATCGCGTCTTCCTCGAGCCGCGCCGGGCCCCCGAACCGGAATCGGAGGATCTGGAACGGACGGCGGAACCGCTCCCCCGTTTCCGCTCGAAGGAGTACCTCGACTCGTTCATCAATCCGCCCCGGTACCTCGAGGAGCAGCGCCGGCGACGCGAGGACGAGCGGCAAAGGAGGCGGCGGTTTCCGGAACGGCCGGAACGCGACATCCTGCTCTTCCTGGTCCAACACGCCCCCCTGGACCGCTGGCAGCAGGATCTGATCGAGATGGTCCGGGACGAGGCCTACTACTTCCTGCCCCAGATGCAGACCAAGATCATGAACGAGGGCTGGGCCAGCTACTGGCACTCCAAGATCATGACCGAGAAGATCCTGCACGATTCGGAGATCGTGGACTACGCCGACCACTGCTCCGGGGTGTTCGCCATGCGGCCCGGCACCTTCAACCCCTACAAGGTCGGCCTCGAGCTGTGGCGGGACATCGAGCAGCGCTGGGATCGCGGCCAGTTCGGCAAGGAATGGGAGGAGTGCGATTCCTACGAGGAGAAGGTCCGCTGGGATTCCGGCGCCCGCAAGGGACGCGAGAAGATCTTCGAAGTGCGGCAGTTGTACAACGACGTCACCTTCATCGACACCTTCCTGACCCCGGACTTCTGCGACCGGACGCAGCTCTTCGTCTACAAGTGGAACGAGCGGACCCGGCGGTATGAGATCTCCGACCGCGAGTTCGCCTCGATCAAGCAGCAGCTCCTCTTCTCGCTTACGAACCACGGCCAGCCCATCATCCGGGTCGAAGACGCCAACTTCGACAACCGCGGCGAGCTGCTCCTGGCCCACGACTACCAGGGCATCGACCTCGACCTGGGCTACGCCCGCGACACCCTCCGGAACCTCCAGCGCATCTGGGGACGCCCGGTGAACATCCGCACCGTCCTGGGAGAGAAGGAGAAGATCCTCACCCACGATGGCAAGGAGTTCAAGGAGAAGGGATCCTGACCCGCGGCCTATTGACCCCGGGGCGAGTCCGTCTTACAATGTAAGACATGAGCAACTCCATCACCATTCGATTGGACCCGGGCCTGAGTCAGCTTCTGGACCGCCTCGTGAAACAGACGGGGCGCACGAGGAGCGAGATCGTCCGCGAAGCGCTGGAACGGCAGCTGAGCCTGCTGCGCTTCGAGCAGATCCGTCGGCAGGTGCTTCCGTTCGCCGAGGCGAGAGGTTACCTGATGGACGAGGATGTGGCCCGGGACGTGTCTTGAGGGTGTTCCTGGACACCAACGTCCTCGTGAGCGCATTCGCCACCCGGGGGCTGTCCGCTGATGTCCTGCGACATGTGCTCGCAGAGCATCATTCGGTTGTCGCCGAGATCGTCCTCCGGGGGCTTCGGAAGGTCTTGCGGGTGAAGCTGAAGCTGCCGCCTGCAACCATCGCATCCATCGAGGAGCTGCTTCGAGAGCAAGAGGTGATACCCAAGCCGAAGGCGCCCTCAACCATTGAGGTGCGAGATCCCGATGATCGTTGGGTGTTGGCCAGCGCGATCGCCGGGCGCGCGGACGTGCTGGTGACGGGCGACCGCGACCTGCTGGCAATCGCGCCTGGCTCGCCCATTCCGATCGTGGATCCGAGGGGCTTCTGGCTCCTGCTACGCAAGAGTCCTCATTCTCGGTGACTGCGAGTCCACTGGTCCATCGGAGATTGGGAAGCCAGACCAGGGAACAGGATCGCGGCTCGCAGGCCCGCGCCGATAGGGTTTAGCGGGCCCAAGTCCTACGAATGGCGTCTACTCCCCCTCGAACATCGCTCCGTATTCCCGGTCCGTCAGGATCCGGAACGGCGCCTCCGCCGTGACGGAACGTTGCGCCACCGTGTCGGTCACGGTCAGCACGACCGCGTATTCCCCCGGATCCAGTCCCTTGACCTCCGCCACGAACGCGGAGGATCCGGTGGCGTAGCGCGCCAGCGGCATCCGGCTCTCCGGGAAGGTCGACTGGCAGGAAATTCCGATCGCTGAGGGTGACGCCTCCCATCGTGGTTCCGAGGCGGCCCAGGCGGAGGGCCGGATCCAGTTGGTTACCGGCCGCCGCGTCCTCCGTCCAGGCGAGCGCCCAGGCGCGAGGCAGCACGGCATATTCCGTCTGGTAGGAGGCCTGTCCGGTCGCATCCGGCGTCAGGTTGTAGATCTCGAACAGGACCATGAGCTTGCCGTCGCGCAGCACGATGCCGCCGGGATTCGGGGCCCGCGCCGCGTTCTCTTCGGCTTCGCCCTGTCCGGGCAGCGCCAGTCGCAGCTCGCTCACCATGAGGGAGTCTCCGCTCAGGTCCCGAACCGACAAGGGGAAGTTGAACGTGCCCTGGCGCGACGGAGCGTGGATCTCGACCGAAGCGGTGTATTGCCCCGGGTCGAGATTGGCGCTTCCGGAAGTGACCGCCATGCCGCGGCCGTTGGTGTAGAAGTGCACGATCATGTCGGGCTCGAGCGGACCTTCCTTCAGGACCAGAGGCCGCGCCGCGGCATCGATCAGGCTGAGCTTGATCGAGGAGTTGTTCCACCAGTCCGCGTCCGCCGCCCAGGCCGGAAGAGCGACGAAGAGCGATTCCCTGGTCTTGCCCTCCTTGGCGCGCATTCCCGCGCCGGAGGCGAAACAGATCCGGATTTCGCCCGGCTGGGCGCCGAAGGTGACGGAGGGGATGTTCGCCCGCGCCTCGCCCACGGCGGCCGGCGAGACGTTCTCGAACTGGTCCTGCAGCGTGCGGTCGACGAAGGCGAACTGCAGCACCCGTCCGTTCCAGGAGTAGGCCCAGGTCTGCGTCGGAGCCAGGAACGGCAGGGACAAGGACTGGCTCGTATCGTGGTGGATCCGCGCATCGAGCCGCGTGTCCTGTTGCACGTCCGCCGTTCCCCCCTCGAAGGTCGCCTGCGTATAGACCTCGGCCTGGGGAGGGCCGTAGCGCACGAAGATTTCGCCGCGGGGGGTCTCCCAGCCGTGGAGCCCGCGGCCCGGATCGCCGTAGTAGAAGTCGGCCAGGGTCATCCGCTTCCAGTACTCGAGCTCGGTTTCATTCAAGAGTGTGAGCGGGCTGGGATCCATCATCACCCAGTAGGCGCGGATGGCGCCGACGCGATCCGAGGGCGCCAGCGACGCGATCCGCGCCAGCGTGGAATCGGGAGCGTGATACCGGGGAGTCACGTACGCTTCCTTGACCTCGACCGGAGCCCCGAGCAAAGCGGCCCGGAAACAGCTATCCGCGCGATCCGGATCCCCGAGATCGAGCCAATGGACGCCTTCCAGGAAGCGCGCCGGCAGATCCGCCGGGTTCCGTTCGAGGATGGAAACCGCGCAGCGGCATCCCTCCGCGCTCTTGAGCGCCGCGTCGGTCGGATCCATCTCCCGATCGAGGCAGAGGAGCAGCGATTTCTCGAAGAGAAGGTCGCGGTTTTCCGGAACGCCCTCGAGGCCCAGCGTCACGACCGACAGGGCTTCGGTCACAATCCCGAGATCGCGGATGCGCAGGGCGCTCCGCAGGAGAAGATCGGCATACTGGATCCTCGCATCGACCGAGGTCGGATCGAGACGGAGGGCCTTCTTGAATTCTTCGGCCGCGTCCGAGCGCCGGCCGCCTTCCAAGTAGGTGCGGGCGATCTCCATGTGATAGCGCGGGGTCTCATAGTATCTCACCCGGATCTGCTGAAAGACCCCGAGCGCCTTCAGCCGTCCGTCCATGGTCCCGGTGTTCCGGAGCGCGAGGGCCAGCAGGAACCGGATCGAATCGGGATTGGACGAGGATTTCATTCTGGTCTTCGAGCTGGCGGACTTGGGGCAGATCGTCGAGCTTCGGTCCCGCCAGAGCGCTCGTCGCAATCGCGCCCAGCAGGCAGGCGATGGGAAACCAGCGCATGATCGCTCTCCCTTGGCGCCGGCCCGGCACCGGCGCCGAAGAGATACTACCAGCCGTGAGAGCTGCCGGGCAACTGCGCCGGCGAAGGCGAGTTTGCGGTTCCCTCCGGATCCGCTATGCTCGCCGGTCTATGCGAAGTCATGAGGGTCGGATGAAGACACCGCACGCTTCCTCTGGTCGCGCCGCGCCCCCGGAGGACTGGCCCGCCTTTCTCGAATCCATCCCGGGAGGCGGGTTCTTCCATTCCGAGGAGCACGGCCGGCTGCTCGCCCTGAGCGGCTGGCGGGCGCAGGTGATCGCCGTCCGGCGCGGGGACCGCCTCGCCGGCGGCGCCGTGCTCGCAATCAAGCGCATTCCCGGCTCCCGCTATGGCATCGCCCAGGCGCCGCGCGGAATCCTGCTGGCGGAGTGGGCGGAAGAACCGGAGCTGAACGACGCACTGGCCGCGCTGCGCCGGGCCGCCCGGGCCGAGCGCGCCATCCTCATCGAGCTGGGCGCGATGGTCGTGCGCGCCCGCGAGGAGGTGCCGGAAGAGCGCGGATCCCGCATCTTCGAGGCCTTGCGCCGCGCCGGCTGCGAGCACCGGGAGAGCGCGGAGTGGAGCACCTTCTGGATCGATCTTCAGAAGGACGACGACGCCATCCTCGCGGACATGTCGGCCGGAGCCCGGCGGCACATCCGCGCCGCCCAGCGCGCGGGCGTCCAGGTCATCGAGAGCCACGGCCCCTCCGATCTGGACACGCTCTACGACCTCCACCGGAAGCTCTACCAGACGAAAGGGCTCACCGTCACTCCAGAGGTGATCTTCGCCCGCGGCGTGCCCGCTCTCGTCGAAGCAGGCAAGGCCGGAGTCTTCTGGGCCGTCCGCGCCGGCACGGCCTTGAGCTGCGCCGTGATCAGCCTGAGCGGCACACCCCGCTATCTCTGGGGAGGGCGCGATCCCGCCTCCGCCGAAAGCGACGTCGCCAGCGGCTATCTGCTTCACTTCGGCATCATGCAGGCGCTTCGGGAGCGGGGCAAACGCATCTACGATCTGGGGGGCTCGCCCGCGGCGCAGTTGGATCCGTCGCATCCGAACTACGGCGTCTGGCGGTTCAAGCGGGGCATCGGCGGTGTGCATGTCGACTTCGTCGAAGGATTTCGCCTGGTGCTCTCGCCCGCGCTGTGCCGCGTGTATGACACGGCCTTCCCGCTCTATCGGCGGCTCTTCCGGGTGTCACCGTTCCTGCCGCGCGGCGGGCGGTGAAGGCTCACCGGGATCGGCGTTTCTCCTCCGATCGGAAGCGGCGCTTCCGCCCTCCGACCAGCTCCTCGTAGAGCGACTCGTATTGCCGCGTCATGCCCGGCTCGTCCATGGCCGACTCCGCGAACGCCCGGGCGCGGTTTGACAGCGTCTCGCGAAGCGCCGCATCGGTCACCAGGCGCTCCATGGCCCCGGCGAGCGCCTCCGCATCGCCGGGAGGCACCGGCAGCACGACGTCGCCGCCGTCGACGCTCGGCGGCAGGCCGAAACGGGTGGACACCGCCGGTTTGCCCAGGAGCAGGGCTTCGAGCAGCGCGTTCGACATCCCTTCAGCCAGCGACGAGAGAACGAACGCGTCGAAGCGCTCGAGGTATCCGGCCACGTTGGCCCGGTAGCCCACGAAGTGGACCGACGCGGAAAGGCCGAGGGTCACCACCATCGACTCGATGTGGGGAGGTCCGGGATAGATCTCGCCGACCAGGACCAGATGGCACTCCGGATGCGCCCGCACGACGCGCTCAAAGGCGCGGATCAGCACATCGTGGCCCTTGATCGGACGGCTGTTCCCCACCGTGCCGAAGACGAACCCGCCGGCCACCCGCCGATCCAGGTCCGCGAGCAGCGCGTCCTCCGCCGGATTGGAGCGCCCGGTCAGCGTTTCCTTGGACTGCGCGTTCGGTATGACGACGACCTTGCCCTCCGGGGGGCGCTCCCATTTCCGGACCGAATCTCCGACCTGTTCCGACACGACGGCGATCCGATCGACCAGAGGGCTCGTGAGCCGGTAGATCCGATGGTGCAGGGGCGACTCCCATTCGTCCACGGTGCGCCGGCCGGTGATGACGGCGCGGGCTCCGCCCAATCTCGCGGCCAGCGGGCCGAGCAGATTGTCAAAGAAGAGATACGACTGGACGACCTGCGTCTTCGTCCGTCGGATGCGCCCGGCCAGCCAGACCAGGCTTCGGAGCATTCTCCAGGAGTAGATCGACCGGATTCCGAGGCGGTGGACCTCGATGCCCAGGGCGGTGATGGAATCCTCGAGCGGACCGGTCTTGACCGCGACGACCACCCAGGGGAGATACCGCGTCCGGTCGAGATTGCGCAGGAAGGCGTGAAGATGCACGGCGGTGCCGCAGCGCTCCAGTGAACCGATGACCAGGCAGATCGGCGTCGGCGCTGCCGCTCGCGGCTCCGGACCGGTTGCTGGATGCTCGTAGCTGGCGACGTACTGAAAGCCCCACCAGCGGAAGAGCCAGGTCCTGGGCAAGGCTTCGGTCACGCGGTTGTTCCAGGACAACCACCGGTGCGGAAACAGGTCCGTGGGCAGAAAGGCGAAAGTCTGGGGCATGCCGTTCCGTTTCGACAGACCGGCTGCACGCGCCAGGCGATCCATCCTCCAGGGGAATTGATGACGGATCGGGAGTCGTGCCACCCGGCGGCCGCGCAGTTCGTGGCCGACGCGGGCAACCAGACCGAGCGCGCTGGCGGTCCAGCTCGCCGGAGACAGTCGGTTCGGCATCGTCACGATCAGCGAGCCGCCGGGCTCGACCACGGAGGCCATTTCCCGGATCGCACGCGGCACGTCGGGCACGTATTCCAGCACGCCGTGGCAGAGCACAGCCGGCGCGGAGCCCTCCCGGAACGGAAGCCTCTGCGCGTCGCATCGAACCAGACCGGCGAGGGCGCTCGACGCTCCCAGAAAGCTCCGAGTCCGATGGAGCATCTCCATCGAGAGATCCGACGCCACGACCGTCCAGCCGCGCTCGATCAGGTGATGCGCGGCGATTCCGGGCCCGCAGCCGACCTCGAGGATCCGCGTCGGCGGGCGGCGGAGCAGGGACATCACCTCCTGCATCTCGCCCAGGAAGGCGGGATCGCCGGAACGAGTCCGGCCATAGAAGTCCGCCCTGCGGTCGAAGGCCGCGGCCACGACGTTCACGGGCGGTGCGGCCTTCTCGGTCTGGGTGGTTCGCTCCGGCTCTGCCATGGGCACCCTCAGGGAGCTTCTTGGACGGATCCCCGGTTTTTGCGGGAGCCCGGCGTTCCGGCGGAACCCTTCAGCGGACCTCCCGCCGGCTCGGAAGGCCTTTCGCCCTGCTCAGGCCCGGCCCGCCGGACCTCAGAGCACTGTAGCGCACGGGAATCGTTCAGGTGCGTGGGATTTCTTCAATTGCGACGGTGAAGCGCGCCGCCTGCGCATGGGCGGCTCGGGCGGCGTGCGCTCTGTTCCGACAGGCGCTTCGGGCGCTTCGTGACAAACCCGGGCAAGAACTCGACCGACGGAGACGCTCCCTGCCGGCGCCATTGGCCCTCGTTCTGGATTTCCAATGGCCGTCCGAAGTGCTATCATTGTGATGCGCCGTAACGGAGCCCGCCTCCGTCACCGACGGTGTTGCCTGGAACTGGCGCCCATTTGAACGGAGGTGCCGCATGAAAACCTGCCGCCTGTTGTTTCTGGCCCTTGGAGTCGTCCTGCTCGCCGGGATCGCGTCTTCGGGATGGGCCGCGGCCAAGACCAACCACAGCTCCTGCGGGCCGGGCCAGGGCGCCATCCTGCCCCATGAGACCAACCCTTGTACAGGGTCGACGCTTCTGCTGAACGCCGACGGCAGCTACGAGAACGGCTACACGTGGTGGTACGGCGGTGAGGTGACTCCGTATTACGGGGCCTTCGCCGAGGGCTATAACAACTACGGAAGCGATGTCTGCGGAATCCAGCTCGCCTTGAGCACAGAATCCGGATACTTCCAGGACCAGACCCTCGATGCCTACATCTGGGAATTCGACGGCCAGAATCCGGGAAGCGTCCTGGCGGTCAAGAGCGGCCTTCACATCTCCCCCCCTGCCATCTGGCCAAACTTCAGTCTCGTCGATATCGCCATTGCCACTCCCCAGTACTTCTGTCCGGTGTTCGTCGGGTATTGGGGAAACTGGCCGGGTGCACGCGCGGGTTGGTTCATCGGCGCGGACCTGAACGGCTACGGGGGAGAGCCTCGCACCAACATCGCTCCGGGGATAGGGTATCCCACCGGCTGGAACGATCCCTCGATCGTCTGGGGTCCGACCCAGGCGCTCGGCATTGGCGTCTATGAGCTCCTGTCCCCGGCGAAGCGCGACACCTTGGCCTTGGGCGCATGCTGCTATCCGGACCACGAGTGCGCGATCACCACCCAATGCGGATGCTGGTTCGAGTGGATGGGGCCGGGAACCGACTGCGATCCGAACCCGTGCCTGCCGCCTGTTCCGGTGGAACGAAGGACTTGGGGAGGGATCAAGGCGCGCTATCGCTGAGAGCCCTGGTCCTCATCACGACCCCTGGTCAGAGCGGGCGTTCAGCGGATGACCAGGGCCTTGCCGGAGAAGTGATGGCTTCCGGCGGTGAGGCCGAGCGAGAAGACATCCCGCGCGTCGACTACGCCGTCGTTGTTGGCGTCACCCGGATAGATGCTTCGGACCGCTGTTCCGGGTCGGGGACTGCCGGCATGCCACGAAGGCAACCGCGAGGCCGCCTCCGGCTGTCGCCTTGCCATGTCCTCCCACCGGCCGGGAGCCTCGCTGCCCCGAGCCTGCCTGGACGAGTGGCGCTCGGGTGTCTGGTTCCCGGCCGGATGGAAGAATCCGGTTCGAGCGGGAGAGTCCGATCACTACGAGGCGACCGTCACCAGCTCGCTCCCGGGTTTCGTCGTCGCGTGCATGCCGCCGCCGTTACCGCCGATCGCGCTTTCCGCGATCGCGGGCGCGGCGCCACCCGCACCGGCGACCTTGCCCACCTCCCCGCCGTTCCCACTCCCGGATGCAGGCGGGTTGGCCGGAGTGACGACGCTCCCGGGGTGCCAGAAGAACGACTCCGCCCGACCCGGGATCGCGCTGTAGAGCAGGCTCAGGTCGTAGAAGTCGTGCTTGTAGCCCAACTCCCAGTCGTTGCGCTGGACGGAGAGCAGCCCCCGGGCCGTCCGCGCAGCGGCGCGGGCGGTATCCAAGGCGCTGATCGCGTCCTTGAGGTTGGTCAGAGCTGTGGCGAGCGGATCCACGTAGGCCGTCATCGTCGCATCGGAATCCTCTTTCAGCTTGGCCAGGAGGTCCTCCGCCATGGCCACCAGCGCCTTGCCGCGAACAGCGGCCGGCAGGACGCCGGTGGGCGGGAAGTAGGTATCCGTGAGGTCGGACCTGCGCCGGCGATTGACCCGGTTCTGGACGGCCGTCTTGATGGTGTGGAGGAGGTTGACCAGAACCTGGCACATCTCGTCGCGCTGGGTCTGGGCCGAGCGGGCCGCGCTCTGCGCGGTGCGCCAGGCGTCGGCCGCCGCGACGAACTGGGCCTGGATCGGGGTGAACCTCTGCACCTGCGGCGCCAGCTCGGGAACCGGCGCCATCCGATCGAGGTGGATCTGGCCGATCCGCGCGACGGCGGTCGGGCTTGCGCTGTTTGCTGGGGTCCTCATGACAAGTCCCTTTCTGCTTGTGGGCCGCGCCAGGGCTCGGACTTTCCGGGTCCGTGACGGCCCTCTATACGGAAGAGGCAAAAAAGGCCCTTCACGGGCCAAAAAATCTTCGTGACGAGCAAAATACCCGGCAACTGCCGACGGCTACGACGTTTGTGTAAGCGGGGCTAACGAGTTCAGACCGCAGCAAAGCACGTCGCGACGACCGGAGAGACGGAGGAACCTATTTGGATTTATATGACGAAGTCCTCACGCGGAGCTGGAGTGTCCTGGTCCACCAGGTCGCCATGGTTCGGCGGAACCAGAGCGTCCCGGTTGACCAAAGCGTGATGGTTCGGCGGAATCAGAGCGCCCCGGTTGACCAAGGCGTGATGGTTCGGCGGAATCAGAGCGCCCCGGTTGACCGAGGCGGCATGGTTCGGCGGAATCAGAGCGTCCCGGTTGACCAAGGCGTGATGGTTCGGCGGAATCAGAGCGCCCCGCTTGACCGAGGCGGCATGGTTCGGCGGAATCAGAGCGTCCCGGATGACCGACTCGTCATGGTTCGGCGGAATCAGAGCGTCCCGCTTGACCAGGTCGTCATGGTTCGGCGGAATCAGAGCGCCTTGGTTGACCGAGGCGGCATGGTTCGGCGGAATCAGAGCGCCTCGGTTGACCGACTCGTCACGGTTCGGCGGAATCAGAGCGCCCCGCTTGACCAGGTCGTCATGGTTCGGCGGAATCAGAGCGCCCCGGTTGACCAAGGCGCGATGGTTCGGCGGAATCAGAGCGCCCCGGTTGACCAAGGCGCGATGGTTGGGCGGAATCGGAGCGCCCCGGTTGACCAAGGCGTGATGGTTCGGCGGAATCAGGGCGTCCCGGTTGACCAGGGCGTGATGGTTCGGCGGAACTGGACCGTCCTGGTTGACCAAGGTGCCATGGTTCGGCGGAATCAGAGCGTCCCGGTTGACCGAGGCGTCATGGTCCGGCGGAACAGGACCGCCCCGGTTGACCGAGGCGTCATGGTTGGGCGGAACAGGAGCGCCCCGGTTGACCAGGGCGTCGTGGTTCAACGCGTGTCGCCGATCTGTTCGGCGTGGAGGGGAACGAGTTCCCGGCCCTTCTCCGCGAGGATCTCCTTCGATCTCGCGAGTTCGGCACGACCAGCCTTCATCGGCCACGGGGGCTCGCCGGTTTGGCGGGAACTCAAGGACTTCATCCAAGACCGGCTCCACCTACCATGGGATGAGTTCAACCGGGTACCGATCGCCGGATCGACCACTGCGGCGCGGCTGTCCGAGATGCTCGACGCAGCCTCCATGGCTCTTCTCGTCATGACCCCTGAGGACGAGACGCCTGACGGCCGTCTGCAGGCCCGCTTGAATGTGGTTCACGAAGCCGGCCTTTTCCAGGGACGGCTCGGTTTTGGCCGGGCAATCGCAGATTCGGTTTCCGAAAGGCAACATCAAAGCAGCCTTCAAAGAGGTGCGGCACGTTCTCGAACGCGAGGGCGTTCTTGGACGTTAGTATGTTGTCCTGCCTGAGCGTTACGACTGCTGTCCCGTAACCGCACGGGAAGAAACACTGATCTTTCGGCTCCTGCGAAACACCGGGTCGAGTCGGGCAGCTCCGTCAGTCCGCTTCATGACTGGCGCGAAGAGCAGAGTTCCCGCGGGCACGTCGGTCGCGCCGCGGAGGAGGAGATCATCGCACGAAGAAGACGGCCGACTCCGGAACGGAATCGGCCAAAGAGCGGCATCAGGTGATGAGTTTCAGACGGCGGAAATCGCCGTCGGTCTAATTCGTGCCGACGAGCATCCCGTTGCGGGTCTTCGGTGGGAACGTCGATCCGGGGCGGTGAAATGCGACGATCACGCGGCGGCCGTCCGGGTGGCGGTAGACACGGTGGCTCCCGGCGCTTCGCGTCCAGACGAAGCCGCGGCTTCGAGCGCCCGAACGAGCCGCTGCGCCGTGAGGGAGCGCAGCTCTCGGTTCATGGCGTAACCACACTCACCGCCGGAGCCTCGATGACCTGCCGGCCGGACGGTATGGTCTCGCCCGCGTCGACGAGATCCGCGACGTACGCCGCGACCGCCTCCTGGATGTTCCGCAGGGCTTCTTCCCGCGAGTGGCCCCAGGTGGCACAGCCGGGAAGCACGGGACAGGTGGCCGACCATCGGCCGTCCTCGTCCTCTTCGATCTCGATCTCGAAGACGTGGGTCCTCATGGCGAACCTCCCGAGGGAAAGTGTGGCATGCCTCATGGACGCTGTATTACTGATTGGTAGACTGCATGTTACCGCTCTGGTTGTTCGGCGTCAAGGCGGCTGCCCGAATCCGCCGGTCGTGTTCCGCCCGTATCATGGATCCGACAGACCGAGATTCGGGCCGAAACTCGAGTGAGATCCCCGGCGCCCGCGAAGGTGAGACCGTCATCAGGCCTGCTGGCGCTTCACTCGACAACCATCCCAAGTACAAGGCCTCAACAACCCGATCCTCCCCCCACCCAGGCTCTAGATTCAGGTTATGGAAACCAACAATTCAAGCCTCTTTCGCTCGTGCCGCCTTCATTGACTCCTGGCGGCGTACCGGCTGTAGCCGGTCGTATCCTCAATGCAATGATTATCCGTGCCATCCGGGTGCATCATCCACAGAGCCTGCTTGTTATACACGATCCACTGCCCGTCCGGGCTCCAGTCCCCGCGTTGGTAGTCCGTCAGATCGGGCGCGTATGTGCCGGGAATCAATCTCTCCGTCCGCGTCGTAAGATCGAGTATGTGGAGGCCGTCGGAGCTGCTGAACAGGATGCTCCGGCCGTCCGGGCTCCAACGAAGCCAAACGG
Organism: Candidatus Eiseniibacteriota bacterium; assembly: GCA_963833505.1. Lineage (GTDB taxonomy): Bacteria > Eisenbacteria > RBG-16-71-46 > CAIMUX01 > CAIMUX01 > CAWHYG01. The sequence goes on from CAWHYG010000007.1 coordinate 2,134,500, forward strand.
GATAGCCATAATCGAGCAGGGAGTCGAGGCCGGAACCATCAGGGTGCATGCGACAAATCTGGCGCCTCTCGAAATCCCGTAATGATTGGGTTTGAGGCCGGATTCGGCTGCTGAGGAAGGAGTTGCGGAAAGAGAACTCCTGGTTTCCCCTGGTGTCTTCTTCGTCCAAGAAGGAGGGCACCAATGAGTGGCCAGGAGTACCTGGAGGGTGTCAGAACCCTCTGGAGTCTGCAAGGGTTTGGCGTCAAGGAAGTGGAGATCGACGAGGTGGATGCGGGCGACGGGCGATACCGCGTGATCAAGCGGATCTTTCTCCTGGACCGACGGAAGTTCCACTACTGCCCGGAGTGCGGGAAGGCGCATCGGGAAGGACTGTTTCAGGAGGCGGAAGAACGAAGTTGGCGGGAGCGCTCGATGGGAGACTTCGAGACCTGGGTGGTCTACGCACCTTGGCGGATCTCCTGCTGTGGTGGCACACGGGTGGAACGTCTTCCGTGGGAGGCGGCCGGCCACCGGATGACTCGACACTTCTTCGATCTGGTGGCAGCCCTTTGTCGTCGACTCCCCATCTCCGCGGTTGCCCAGATGGCCGGGGTTTCGTGGGACACAGTGGCCCGGATCGACAAGGAGTCGATCGAGATGGGGCTCGGCGGGTCGTCTCCTTCGTTGCAAGGCGTTCGTTGGATCGGCGTGGACGAAGTGACTCGAACCGGGGGGCACGTCTATTTCACGGTGGTCACGGACCTCGAGAAGGGGCGGGTCATTTGGGTCGGCGAAGGGAAAAAGGAGGAGAGCTTGGCGGCTTTCTTCCGAGAACTGGGGCCGAAGGGACGGCGAAAGATCGTTGGGGTGATCAGCGACTTGGGGCCGGCCTATCTGGCTGCGATTGCGGCGGCCATCCCGAAAGCCATTCATTTGCTTGACCGCTTTCACATTATCCAGTGGGTGAACGAGGGTGTCCCTTCGGCACCGGTGCGTAGGCGCGTCGATTCCCGGGATTCCGCTGGGATTGGCCGGGGCGCCGCCGTCCGGTGGCGTGTCTCGGTCCCGGGTGGCAGGGAGGCGGGGCGTGAAAGGAGAGAAGCCGGGCTACCCCGGCGGGCCTGTCGCCGGCGCGCTGGTGCCCAGTGCGTCTCGATAGTTCCAGGGCATCCAGCCGGAGGGGTTGGCGGCCGTCTCGCGGGGGTGTCGGAGAACATCGACGAGATAGCGGAAGGGATCGGCCCCGCTGAGCTCGGCCGTGTGGATCAGGCTCATGAAGAGGTCCCCCACCCGGGCGCCGTTCTGCGTCTTGTAAAAGAGGGAGTTCTTGCGGTGCACAATGGCGCGCTTCAGAGCTCTTTTCGCAGATCGTGTTATCAAGGGGTGCGCCGGGTTTCCTGAGGAACAACGTGAGCTTGTCCCAGTGCTTTTCCATATAGGAGATGGCGTCGCCCAGGCCCGAGTTCGGCTCGACCAGGTGCTCCTCGAACTGCTCCCGGCCCCACGTCCTGAGCTTCTCCATGATGGGTCCGCTCTGGTCCCGGTGAAAGGCGAGGCGCTCCTCGGTTCCCATCTTCCGCTCGCGAGCGAGAGCGTCGTTCCGGTAGACCGCGCGCAAAGTCTCGAACACGTAGCGGCATTCGTCGGGGAAGCGATCGGCCACCTGGACGAAGTTCCTCCTGGCATGGACGAGACAGCTCCCCACGATCGTCTCAAAGTCTCCGCTGGTGTTCCGGGAGAGCGCATCGCACATCTGGATGGGCGGGGACAACTCCTCCGCCCGTCGCTTCAGCACCTGCTCCAGGTTCTCTCCCGCGTGCTTGCGACCGGTGAAGAAGAGCGCCATCCGGTGCTCTCCCGTCCGTGAGACAATCCCGGAGGTGAAGATCCCGGTGCGCTCCTTGGGATCCTTTTCGGGTTCCGGCCGGCCGACGGCCTCCACGTCGGGATCGGCCTCCGTTTCCCCCACGAGATCCGTTCGGATGCCTGGCATCACCTCTCGGTTCGACGACTTCATCAGCTCGAGAACCTTCATCGTGGTGTCGTCATTGTAGAAGACCTCCCCCTGGGCGGCCTGTCGGATGAGCTCCTCATGAACCGGTTCGAGCGCTTTGGCGCCGCCGGCCACCAGTTCCCATTGCGTGGCGGCGGGCAACGGGATGCCCAGGCTGCCCTCCAGCTTCTCCAACCGGTTGAAAGGAAGGCCGCAACCGTAGCGGAGAAGTCCGATCATAGCCGTGGCCGATTCGTCGTACTTCGCCGTACCGACCCCCGGGGGCGGTTCGGCCGAGAAAACCTGGCCGCAGGCGTTGCAGCGGAGGCGCTCCAGCTCGAAGACCGAAGCTTGCAAGGGAGCCATCCCCGTGATCCGCAGCAGAGAGGCCGGTTCGTTCTGCAGGTACACCTTCCCGCGGCCGCACTCGGGACACCCGGCGCCGTGCGTCAGCGACGCGTGCGGCACCGGCACCTTCTTCGCGCCCCAGTAGGCTTCCACTCCATGGCGGCCGTGCCCATGAGGCTTCACGGCCGATGCTTCCTTCGACGGCGAGCCGGTCGCGCCGGCCTCTCCACCGGCGGCGGCATGGCCCTCGAACACGTCCCGGAGCACCCGGCTCGTCTTCTCCGTGCTCGGCCCGAAGAGCAACCGCCGCAGCCGATCGATCGAGGTCCCCTTCGACTCCAGCTCCCGGGTCAGAAAGCCCAGCGTATCCACCGCTGCCCTCAGCTTCCCGTGCTCCTCCGCATTCAAAGCCCCTTCTCGGGTCCGCTCGAGGATCGCCTCCAGTTCCTTCCACTCGACCTCGCGGCGCCGCATCTCTCGTCGATTCATGCCGACCTCGTGAGGTGTTCCCGAAAGTGCCGGGTCAGCGGATAGACAAGCACATCCTTGCGCGGACGGTTGGGCCGACCGGTCTGGTCGTTCTTGCCCCGACCCGTCGTTTGACCCACGCAGATCCAGTTCGCCGCCCGGTAACAGGTGCCGCGCCACCGGGTGCGGTCGACGAAGGTCTCAGCCAGGTGAACCGGATGGTGGTACCACCACTCCCATTCCCCCGGAAGCATCCGTACCATCCGACCGAGCAGATGGGACGCCAGAATGCGGGACTTCCACCCAGGGCAGGATGAGGAACCGGCTGTTGTAGCCGACGAAGCGGATGTTCTCGCGCCGGGCCTGAGCCGACCAACCGATGAACCGATCCCGCGGGCCGAGATGGCGGGGCGCCGAGGTCCAGAGAAAACAGGCCACCGGCCGGCCGGCCGCGAAGACCAGGTGCTTCAGGTGCTCGCCCACCGGTCGCGTGAAGCCGAGGTAGTGATGTCTTCGGATCAGGCCGTCGAACCTTCGCTCTTCCTCGGTCCGCCGCACCTGACGGAAAGTCAACGAACCCAGTTCCGCCAACGAACCGCGGATCGGCGGGGCTTCCCACGGAAGAAGCGTCGGCTCCGGTGACGGCCGCGATCGGTCGGGCATCTTCATGCGCGGCGGCGGCAGCGTGATCTCGCCCGCACGGTCCAGGGCCAGGAGCAACCCGCGGCAGACACCATCGCGCGGGTATCCGTTCGGTTGCATCCAACCCCAGGCCGCGCACAGTTCGAGCGACAGGGCGCGCCGACTCGCACTCGGGTTCTTCGCCAGAAGCTCGCGGACCAAGAGCACATCCGACTCGGTGATCGGACGGCCTCGATACTGCAGAACCGTGCTCATGCGGAAGGGAATAACCGAGGGCGGAAAAGAACGCAAGAGAAAAAACGATCGCCGGAAGAAAAGAGGGGGGCGCCCAGTCTCACGCCCCCACCGTGACCCGACGCCAGATCGGCGCCGCCCGGGTCGAACCGGGATCTCCGCCGGAGAAGAGCACCGCCAGCTCGTGCGCCCGCATCGAGCTCGCCCGCTCCTTCTCGTCCGCGGGCCACCAGCGGAATCGGCCGCTCGAGAGACGCTTGTAGCAAAGCCAAAAGCCTTGGCCGTCGTACACGATCACCTTGAGGCCCGTCCCACGACGATTGCGGAACACAAAGACCGTGCCGGAGAACGGATCAGCCTTGAGGACGCTCCGACACACGCGCGAGAGACCGTCGATGCCGCAGCGGAAATCCGCCGGTTCCACCGCCACCAAGACCCGCATCTGCGGGGTGATCTGGAGCATCAGCGTTGCTTCCAGAGAGCGGCGGCCAGGACCAGCACCTCCGCACGTTCGTGGGTCGACAACCGGACGACGAGCCGGGAACCGTCGGCTCCCCAGAGCTCCACCGCCGGGCCGTCGATCGTGGATCGCCCGAGCAACGACTCCGCGCCGAGTTCGACGAACCGAGTCGGTCCTCTCTTCTCCACGCCTGCCTCGGCGCCGGCGACCCTCCGCTTCAGGGCGCCGTAGTCGAGACGCAAGGCCCGCGAGATGGGAGCGATGCCGTGCAACCGCGCCAGGAAAACCGCGGCTTCCCACAGCTTCTCCGGCATCGCCCGCGAATCGCGATGCCGACGCCAATGCTCGATGCGGGTCCGAAGCCCATGCACCCGGGCGGGGAGTGCTCCGTCCTTCCTTGCCATGAGTCGTCCTCCTTTGGGTCCGTCCACGACTCATGACGGTAGGGGGAGGCTACGCGCGAATCACGCAGCCGGGCCGAAGGGACACGAACGAGGCGGTGGAGAAGATCCGCCGGCAGACCTTCGGAGGCGCTCCCCAGGATGACGTCGGACGAAAGTTCAAGGTGAAGAAGTGGATGTTGCTTCGAGCCTACGAGGCGCTTGATCTCGGACAGAAGCGGCTCCTGGGGCGGCTCCTGGCCCGGAACCGTACTCTCCAACGAGCCTATCTGCTGAAAGAGAACCTGCGTGGAATCTTCAACTATCCCTGGATCCGCCTTGGTGCCCTCCGGAACGCGCTGTTGAACTGGTGCCGGATCGCGGTCCGTAGCCGCCTGCGTCCTCTTGTGCAGGTGGGGTATCGCTTGAGGGAGAACCTGGAGAAGCTGATGGGTGGCTTCGAGCATCCGATCAAGATGGGCTTCATCGAATCGATCAACGGCCTAATCGGCCAGCTCCGGCGCCAGGCTCGGGGCTACCGTGATCCCGAGTACTTCAAGCTCAAGATCTACCAGCGCTGCTCTCTTCACGATGACCCCTGGGCCCAAATCGTTCTATGACCCTGATTCCACTGAAAATCGAGAGGAGCCACAAATCTGATAGCCCGTATGAATGGGACGAATACACGCCAGCCACAGGCCGTCTGGGGACCAGGCGGGCGAGTCAGCTCCCGGCGCGACCAGGGTCAGATCTCCGCCGTCGGAGGAGCGCATGGCCCAGATGCCGCGAGTGTCACAACACACCTCGTAAAAGGCTATCCGGCTACCGTCGGGGGACCACGTTGGCGTCGCCGACCAGCCCGTCTGCCGAACGTATTGGACATTCCCTTCTCTGGACAAGACTGCAATACCGACATCGACCATCACAGCAAGGTGCTTGCAGTCCGGGCTCCACGTCGGGTCACTTCCACCTGAAAACAGGAGGGCCCTCTCCGAACCATCCGGCGCCACCGTCCATATGCCCGAACTGTCGTGCCTTGACCAGTGATCGTATGCAATCAGGCCGTTCGCACCCCAGGAGGGATGAGTACTCCACACGTTCTGCAGCGGCGGCCCGAACGTCGGGTTATCCGGGGCCGTGGGCCCGTGACGCATGCAGCTGGTGTTCGTAAGCACCAACAAACCAAGGACACCCAGGAACGCTCTACGATGTGCCATGTTACCTCCCATGGGTGCCCGAGCGCCTTCACCCGTTGCGAGTCCATATCAACCCCAGCCTGCGCTTCTGCCCAACTGGCGTTGCGAAGACCCTTCCGACGTGGGTGCCGCATCCGTGTCGAGGGGAGACGGCACCGCGAAGAGCGGACTTGTCGCGGACGCGGAAGAGCCGGCCGCCAACGATCCGGAGAGCAGGAGCACTGCCGGAAGGAGCGCCCGCCTGCCCTCACCAATCCTGACCGCAACCCACGCGGAGGTCGTGCTCACCATCGATGCCTCCTGAATCTCGGAACGGCCCGAGCGCCGGAGCCTTGCGGTGCTCGAGGAGCCGAAAGCCGACCGGCGCTTCCATAGCGTTCAGGACCCGCCATGGAAAGTATACCTCTGCGGTCCAAGCTGTTCGACCGGATTCTCGATCGGCCTGCTCAGCGGGCGGAACTACCCGAGTCCCCGACGTCTTACGATCACCGGAAGTCAGGCTATCGCGCTCCAGGCGGCGGCACGGTCATATACCCGCGGCCTTTGACCAGAAAGGCGATGTGATAAGATGAGTCGGCGAAAGCGCCAATGAAGTCGCTGATCATGGAACAGGCGGACTGACTGATACTTGGGTGAGGTCTTCCACCAAAAACGTGATCCAACGGGGTGAGCCACTTTGCGTGTCCGCCGCGGAAGTACAGGGCCACTGCAGCTTGCCTGCCCGGCCAAAGCCTGGTGCGTGATGAGTCGACCAGGCTGTCCTGCTTGAGGAAATTGAGAGCACCTACGGTAGCGGAGGAGACACTGCCGGTAGCTTGCAGTATCTGGCTATAGTGATCTCTGGCCGCGGCGGTGACCGCGAGTCGAGCGGAGTCGACCGAAGCGCTCGCCTGGCGCCATGTGCGGCCCCTGGAATGCAGCGCGGCCGCCATGGGGACGTTCTCCAGGAGTCGCTGATAGGTCGATTCTGGCTCCGGCGGGACCGGGAGTGGCATGAGCGCGTGACCGTTGATGCGGACCGTGTCGTCGTCGGAAACGGAGAAGACGACCCGCGTGTTTGTGAAGACAAGCGAATCGGCAGGTGACACGACGATTACGTAGTTGTTCGCCGGGATGTCAAGCGTGAGGGGATAGGAACATGGACTGAGGGGGCCAACGCGCGGGGCCGGGTTGGGCAACGATCCAGGGTTGTTTGCCTGGTTACCGGCGTTCGGCCCGGCCATTGCGACGACCGGGGCGAGTGACAGAGCAAACAACATGAAGATCAGAGTATGGGTTCTCATCCCGGCCTCCGTATCGCAAAACGTCTGCGGCATGCAACCCGGAAACGTGGGCACGACCGACGGGCGCGGGTACTGTCCTACGTCGTCGGCCGGATCTTGGCACACGGGCGGGGGCTGTCAAGGTGCCGGGCGCTTCGGCGTCCCCCCCCAAGTCGGTGGCGCATCTCCTGTCCGACCTGCGGTGCCTTTTCAACTGGGCAGAGGACTCCGGCCTCACCGAGCGATCGCCGGTGCCACGGCGACTCCTGTCGCGGATCCTCCCTGAGCGGCCCCCGATCGGCTGAGCGAGGCTGAGGTCGCGACGCTCGCCGGGGATCCCCGGGTTCCACCCGCGCCGCCTCCGGCACACCTTCCCCTGCCGGTGGATCGAGCTCGGCGGGAGCCTGGCGGCGCTCCAGCAGACCCTTGGCCACGCCTCGGTCGTGACGACCCAGCGCCACGCCCGGCTCTCGGACGAATCCGTCCTCGCCGAGGCGAAACGGGCGCAAACCGTAGAGAAACCGTAGCAACTCTTTCCTTGCCAACGGCACGGGAAGGGGGTAACCTAGGTCTTTGTAACTGACTAGGCCAGTAGCTCAATTGGTAGAGCAACGGTCTCCAAAACCGTAGGTTGGGGGTTCGAGTCCCTCCTGGCCTGATCTTCGTGCGGGTCCGCTGCCTCGACCCGGCCCGGGAAGTTCCATCCGCCCCGCAGCGAGAATCCCTAACAGCCCGCTCCATCCCGCGTCTATCATCCGAGGCCGATGCCCGTCGAATCCGTCACATTGCCGCGCGTCGTCGCCATGATCCTGGCCGGGGGCCGGGTGGGCGAGCTTTCGGTGCTCACCCTCCGGCGCCCGAAGTCCGCGCTTCCCTTCGCGGGCTACTTCCGCGTCATCGACTTCCCGCTCTCCAACCTCATGCGGGCCGGGATCAACAACGTCGGCATCCTCTCCCAGTACCGCCCCGAATCCCTGATCGATCACATCGGGGTGGGCGAAAGCTGGGACTTCTGCGGCCTCGACCGCGGAGCGAAGATCCTTCCCCCCTTCCGGGGCGCGGAGGCCTCCGACTGGTACAAGGGCAACGCCGATGCCGTCTATCAGAACCTGAACTACCTCCGCGATCACCGGGCGGAGATCGTGCTGGTCGCCTCGGGAGACCACATCTACTCGATGGACTACCGGAGGCTCATCCTCTACCACCTCGAGCGCGGGGCCGACATGACGGTCGCCTTCAAGCGCATGCGCTACCACGAGCGGTTCGGCTGGGGCACGCTGGACGCCGAGGGGCGGCTGGTGCGGTACGAGGAGAAGCCGGCGCGGCCCAGCTCCGACCTGGCCAGCCTCACGATCTACGTGGTCAACGTGCGGCCTCTGGCCGACGCCCTGTCGCACCTGACCGGGCGCCCCCAGGTGGAATTCGGCCAGGACGTGGTGCCGTTCATGCTCGAGAAATACCGGGTCTTCGGATACGAGTTCACCGGCTACTGGGCCTACACGCGGACGGTCGCAGCCTACTACCAGGCGCACCAGGATCTGCTTTCCGGCCGGATCAATCTGGACGAATGGGGCGTCCGCACCAACCTCCAGGACGCCGAAGTCGCCTCGCAGCCTCCGGCGCGCGTGAGCCCCGGCGCGCGCGTGCGGAACTCCCTCCTCAGCGCCGGTTGCGAGGTGGAAGGAACGGTGGTCAACAGCGTCCTGGCCCCCGGAGTCCGGGTCGAGCGGGGCGCGCGCGTGCTGAACTCGATCCTCTTCCACCGTTGCGTGATCGAGAGCGGAGCCACCATCAATCTGACCATCGCGGACAAGGCGGTCTCCCTCGGATCCGGGGCGCGCGTCGGGTTGCCGGCGGAAGGCGACGAGATGCAGCCGCCGCCGGCCGAGGCTCCCTTCACCCTGCTCGGGAAGGAGTCCCGGGTCGCGCCCGGCGTCCGGGTCGCGCCCGGCAGCGAGGTCCCGCCCGAAATGGTGATGGCGGTATGAAGGAGCATCGGGAACGCGAAGCGCCCCCGTCGACCGTCGGCGAGTGGGTCGATCCCGGCGCGGGAGTCCGGCGCGGGCTCGATCCGCGGCGCGCGCTGGCCATGATCCTGGCCGGCGGAGTCGGCAGCCGCCTCAACGTGCTGGTGCGCCACCGCGCCAAGCCGGCTGTTCCCTTCGGCGGCATCTATCGGCTGATCGATTTCCCCTTGAGCAACGTGATGCGCTCCGGGATGGAGAAGGTCGGGATCCTCACCCAGTACCTGCCCTATTCCCTGACCGACCACATCGCCGAGGGCCACCCCTGGGGCCTGATGGGACGCTCCCGCGAGGTCAAGATCCTTCCGCCCCACCAGGGAACCCACGGCAGCGACTGGTACCTCGGGACGGCGGACGCGATCTATCACAACCTGAGCTACATCCATCGACATGACCCCGAGCTGGTCGTGATCCTCTCCGGCGATCACATCTACTCGATGGACTACATCCGGATGATCGAGTACCACCTGCAGACCGGGGCAGCCGCCACGGTGGCGGTGCGGAGGATCCCGATCGAGACGGCCCACCTGTTCGGCACCGTGCACATCGACGCGGACGCGCAAATCACGGGATTCGAGGAGAAACCCACCCAGCCGACTTCCGACCTGATCTCCATGGGGATCTACGTCTTCTCCGCCGACAAGCTGGTCCACTGGCTCGAGGAAGTCACCGGCCGGCTCGGGCTGCCCGACTTCGGGCACAATCTCTTCCCGGCGATGCTCGAGGCCGGAGAGAGCCTGGTCGCCTATCCGGACGATGGGTACTGGCAGGACGTCGGGACGATCTCCGCCTACTTCGACTGCCACCTGGATCTCATCCGCGAGAACAGCCCCATCAACCTCAAGGCCTGGGGCGTGCGGGCCAACCTCGCCGAGAACCGCTTCGGGGACCGTCCGCCAGGCTGGGTCGGTCCGAACGCCGGATGTGAACAATCGATGCTCTCGCCCGGGTGCCGCGTCGAGGGCTCGGTCCTCGAGTCAATCCTGTCTCCCGGCGTCGTCGTCGAGCCGGGAGCGGTGGTGCGCCGCTCGATCCTTCTGCACGACGTCCGCATCGGCGCGGGAAGCGTCGTCGACCACGCGATCCTGGACAAGAACGTGCACGTGGGCGAAGGCGCCCGGATCGGCGGACTGGGAGACAACCGGCCCAACGCGCGGTTCCCGAAGCACCTCGATTCCGGAATCACCCTGATCGGAAAGAACGCGCGCATCTCCGACCGGGCGCAGATCGGCCGGAACTGCGTGATCTTCCCCAACGAGAATCTGGAAGACTCCGGCCGGGTCGTCCTCGAGAGCGGCGAGACCGTCGGCGACCACGAGGGCCGGGAGTCGTCCGGCGGACAGCCGTAGCAGATGGCGAACGGACCTCAAGCCCGAAACGGAGGAGGCGGCTTGCGCCACCTCCCCCGATCGGTTGCGTCCGACCGATTCGCCGCTCGGCCGGCCGACAAGATGGATTATCCCATGATCCGGACGAGACGGATGGTCCGAACTTCACCCGGAAGGGCCAGTCGCACCCAATAGACGCCTGCCGGAGCGCGCTGGCCGTTGTCGTCGCGGCCGTCCCAGCGGGTTTCCTGCCATCCCTCGGTCCAACGAGCGCCTTCCAGGCTGCGTACCAGCCGCCCGGAGGCGTCGACGATCTCGATCTTGGAGTTCGGAGTCGATGGTGTGTAGTAGCGGAGGATCACATCCGACGAAGCGGGATTCGGGCTCGCCGTGAGGGTCGGGAACGAACGCGGGAAGTTCGACACGCTGGTCGGATCCTGCACCACGAACCGGGCCGTCGTCATGTACAGGCCGCGGGAGGTCGGGTCCGCCGCGTAGGCGCGCCACCAGTAGGTCGCGCCGCTGGGAAGAACCTGCGGCACGGTCCAGGAGGTGGAGCCCGTGCCCTGGGCCACGCCGTCCACCGAGGCCACGAGCTGGGTCAGATTGGCATCCGCATAGACGCGGAATCCGTAGGTGAGCTGATCCCCCTCGGGATCGACGGCGTTCGCGACCGTCAGGGTCGGGGTCGACAGCACGAAGCTGCTGTCGGCGGGGGCGATCAGCGTGGGCGCGGAGGGCGGCTGGTTGCCGGTGCCCCGGTCGAAGACGGACACGTTGTCGATGCCGCCTTCGATGATGTCGTCGGCCGCTGTCCCGTCCGACACCTGGACGCGGATCACCATGTGGGCGGTCAGCGGGATCAGCTGCTCGAGGTTGACCTGCAGGCTCTTCCAGTCGGGGGTGGTCGTGACGTCCCCGATCTGGACCAGGTTGACCGGGAAGGTCGTTCCGCCGTTGTTGGAGATATCGATCCGGAAGTAGTCGCCGGTCGGATCGTCGCCCCCGGTGAGCTGGCCGTGGAAGTAGTTCAGGCTGAGCTGGACGTGCGAGACCGTGGAGAGGTCGATCTGCGGCGACCGCGTGGCAGCGATCCCCCCGTCAACGTCGTCGACGCTGTCGTTTCCGTTCGGATTCTGGGCCGTGACCCAGGCATAGGTCCCGGGGAAGGGCGTGGTGCCCGGCTGGAAGTTGGTCGCCACCGGCACGATCCGCACAAAGGTGCCGGTCTTGCAGTTCTCGGTCGCGTCCTTGGTCCATTCGGATCCGCTCTGCTCAAAGGTGTCGGAGTAGAGAACGGGCGCCTGGCCGATCGTCGTCGCAATCGGGCAATCCTCGACCAGCCCGCCGTCGCCGGTCAGATGGACCGTGAAATTGACCGACCGCCCCTGCGGGCAGGTCGGATCGATCGTCACGGTGAACGGATCCAAGGTGGAGCTGACCGTCGTGCCCGTCGCGATGGTCCCCAGCTTCGAGGACGCATCCTTCAGGTTGACGTACGGATCCTGGCACTGGAGCGTGGCCTGGACATTGGTGGCCGCATTGATCAGGCTGACGTTCTTGACCGTGATCACCAGGGAGGCGGTCTCGCCGGGATCCAGGCGGCCGTTGCCGTCGCCGCCGGTCACCTGGCTACCGGTCATGGAGAGGTAGACTCCGGCAGTCTGGGCCAGGAAGATGTCGCTGTGGAGGTTCTCCGAGATCAGCCCCGGCACCTCGCTGGGCTGCGGCCAGAATCCGCTCCCCGCGATTTCGGTGGTCAAAGCGAAGATCTTCTGGTGCTGGTCGGTCTCGCCGTATCCCCAGTCAAACGAGTCCCCGTTGACGAAGTAGAGGATCTCGCCCGGCTGGCCGGTCTCGTATCCGCTCCACTTGGCCATTTCCTTCGAGACCGCGCGGAACGTGGCGTCGTCCGGCGTGTGCGTGTTCGTGTAGCCCCAGGGGAACAAGACCATGCCGGCGTTGCTGTGGTAGGACTGCCAGGTCACGAAATGATGGGCGTTGATCAAGCCCATCTGGGCCTGGTTCTCGGGCTCGGAACCGGCTGAAGGCCCCCGATACGTGTCATCGCACGGATCGGGCGAGGATCCGCCTCCGACCCACTGATAGGGGTAGTTCCGGTTGTTGTCGACCCCGTAGCAGCCGTCGCCGTTGTTCCGCCGGTTCTTCCGCCACATCCCGCCGCCGTTCGGGTTCGTCGTCTCGTTGTAGACGTAGCCGTCGACGTTGACGATGGGCACGAACCACATTCGACGGTTGGCCACGAGATAGGTGATGACCGGATCGGTGCCGTAGTTGGCGCACAGGTACGTCATGAAATGGAGCAGGTCCTCGAGCCCGATGGGCTCGCGGGCGTGGTGGACGGCATCGTAGAGGACCTCGGGCTTGCTCGTCTGGACGTTCGGGTTCGTCGCGATCTTGATCGCCCAGATTGTGCGCCCCTCGCCGGTCGTGCCGATCGACACCGGCGCCGTCGTCAGGTTCGGGTATTGCGTGTGAAGGTCGTTCATCGCCTGCACGGTCTGTTCCCAGGTGTGAAAGATGCCGTAGCCGCGTTGGTTCCCCAATTGCTCCTTGTAGTGCTGTTCCAGGTCCGGAATCAGGATCTTGACCTGGAAGCCCCGGGCCTCCAGCTCCGCGGTCAGCTCCGGCCGGGACAGCAGCTTGATCACTCCGTCGCCGAAGCCCATGACCTCGAGATCGGGATGGAAGAAGAGCCGGGCCCGATCTCCGGACGAGGGATAGGGGACCTGGATCTCCTGATAGGTGGTCGCCCAGGCGAAGGCGGGAATCAGAAGGGAAACCAGCAGAAGGACGGTGAGTCCCCTGCCGATGCGGGCCGTGTCCATGTTGCTCCTCCTCTGCCGATGCCGGAATCAATCCTTGGGATGATGTGATGTGCGCGCAATCTGGCGCGGATGTCGCCCAATAAGTATACCTGGATGGGTCCGGTTGCGAAAGCGAGGATGAGGGGCCGCGGGAGCGTGGATGAGAACGGCTTGCAACGACGGGGGGGGGGGGGCGACTGGGGGTCCGACGCCACCCAGCCGCTGGCTGCACGAGTCGCCGATCCCCATGGTGGCGACGAGTGTCAGCATGTTGGCGGCCCGCCGGCACGATTCTTCCTGAGGGCGCTCTCGTTGAGTCCTCGACGGGGCAGCCGCGCTCCGGCAAGCACAGGTTATCATTCCATCATGCGGCCACGGTTTTAGGTGATCCGTTCGCGACCACATTCCCGGATCCGGACCATTCGGTCGGCGAGCCTCGGTTCATCACCGTTGGTGCGACCGAGACCGACAAGGTCGTGGTCGTCGCCCACGTGGAACGGGGCGGGAAGGTTCGGATCATCAGTGCCCGGCCAGCGACTCGGCGCGAAAGGAGATACTATGAAAAGAGGTAAGCTCGAGCCGTCCGACGAGCTTCGGAGCGAGTATGACTTCGGCGAACTAGCGGGCGGAATCCGGGGCAGATTCCTACGGCGGTACCGAGCGGGAACCAACCTCGCGCTGCTGGATGCCGACGTGGCGGCCGCGTTCCCGACCGACGAGGCCGTCAACGAGGCACTGCGCACCTTGCTCAAGGCGGCCTCCGCAATAGGTCGGACTCGACGACCGCCCAGCAAGGCGCTGCAGCGGCCGGCCGGCGCGGGCAAAGTTTCTGACCAACCGGAAGGCAAGAGGCGCGCCGCCCGCCACTGACCGTAGGCGTTAGCCGCACGCATTCGCCTCCGCCCCGTGCTCCGCCCGCACGTCCGCCGTGCGCGCCAGATCCGCGATCGCCCGCGCCACCTCCCTGGACCGGTGCGCCGACCGGCTCCCGATCGCGGCCGGATCGGGGCCAGCCGAGATTCCTGCAACTTCCGCGGCCCCGCCAAGCGTCTAGGGGATGGAAGCGGAACGGCGAACGCTTCGAAGACGGTTCGGACTCGTTCATCCTTCTCGAACGCAAAACCGCCCTATCGCAGTACCCGCAACCGGAACACCCGCTTGGACCGCCTGTCGACCGTCCGGCACACTGAATCCGCCGGGCCTGGGGCGTCTGAATCTACCTACGAGCCAGCGCATAGCTGAGAAAGACGAGGAGCCTGGCGGCTGGGATCAGGAAGCGTTGGGCGGGTCTCACGGCATCGTGTCTCTCGATCGGAGATCGGTCCGATCCGGCTTCAGCACAACCTCAGCGGCCGGGGCCGTGATGGGAGCGCAAGAAGGCGATGGCTGTCGAATACCAGCTGCCCGCTGTGCTTTCATGCCCGCCCCCGGAGGCGCTCCACAAGGCGACACCGAAGGAATCCAGGACGGTCATTGCGGTGCTTTGGGTGTCGACGTAGGCTCCGTCTCCCCCGTCGTTGATGGTGCGCAGTTTCGTCGTCCAGGCGCGGTAGGAGACGCCGGCCCCCAGGATTGCCGCCGGTCCGAGGCTTTCGGAGTGGACCTCCTGGTCGTCGGCGCCGTCGTTGCGGGAGTAGGGAGTCCAGGTCGTTCCGGCCGAGCCTCCCAGGTCCGCGGCGACCCACGGATAGCTCTGGCCCCAGAGAGAGTTGGCCGTGTCCGATGGAACCACTACCACGGCCTGTTCACTCCCCGCAGTGCGGATCGGAAGCTCCCGCCCGCGCCGCCCGTGCGGGCGGAAGTGGAAGGCCCGGAGGCGCGGTCACGCCCCGATGATCTCGTTCAGCCCCTCCAGGATTTGCGCCAGCTCCTCGGGGGTTGCCCTGCCAAGTCGCTTCCCCACTCTCTCCACGGCCAGGGTCCGGATCTGACTGATCTTCACCCACGAGCGCTTGGGTAGCCTGGGCGTCGTGAGCTCGAAAGTCAGGGGAAAGCCGGCCCGCGGAGGCTGGCTGGTCAGGGCGACCGTAATGACGGTTCCCGATCGCTCGTTGAAGACGTCCTGGCTCAGAATGAGAACGGGCCGCAACCCGGCTTGTTCATGTCCTCGTACGGGGTTGAGATCAGCCCAGCGAACCTCTCCTCTCAGTATTCTGGCCATTCGGAAAGGTCCTCAGTCATCCCCTCTTCGGCCAACGACTTCTCAAAGGCAGGGTCGAGCTTGGCGCACTCACGAGCGAGCCGACTTCGTTCCAGTCTCTCCAGCTTCTCCTCCAACGCGGTCTGGATGGCCTGGCTGCGGTTGGGGAAGACGGCCTGCCGGACCAACTGATCGAGACGTTCTAGAGTCGCCCCTTCAAGCGAGACGGCGACCTTGGATCGTGCCATGGTCCACCTCCTGGTATGACGATATTTCATACCGAAGCGCCGGTCCAGGAGTTTCGGGGACCGGAGGGGAAGAAGAGAGGAGTCGGACTTCCCTGCCGATGAGGCGGAAGTGGAGAGTGCGGAGTTCGGCAGGCTCCGTTCCTCGGTTGAATACCGACTCGGGGCAGGGCAGAATTCCCATCGTCAACACGGAGGACACCCGGGGAGTCTCCCGCGAGGGAATCTCCAGGACAAGACCGGCGGATTTTCCGGGAGGATCCAAGGCGTGCCGCTCGACCTCTCCGCTCTCAGTGACTCGATCTCTGCGCTCGAGCGCAGCCTGGGCTACCTGCACTCGGATCTCGCCCGCGATCCTGGACTACGGGAACAATTCCGCGCGGCCTGCATCCAGGCTTTCGAATTCACCCACGAGACAGCATTCAAGATGGTCAAGCGACAGCTCGAGCGCACAGCGCCCGATCCCTCCGCCATCGATCAGAAGACGTACGCCGAACTCATCCGATCGGCCGCGGAGCTGGGACTGGTGAGGGACGTCAACCGCTTCCGCAGCTACCGAGACAAGCGCAACATGACCAGTCATGGGTACAACCAGACCAAGGCAGAAGCGATCGTGGCGGACCTCGAGATATTCCTGGAGGATGTGCGTCACCTGCTCGACCACCTCAGACAGTTGAACCGTGACCCGGATTGACCTGCCGGCCGAGGAACTGGCCATCGTGATTGAGATCTTACGGCGATCCATACCTGACCGCGAGATCTGGGCGTTCGGCTCCCGGGCTTTGGGCGGGGCTCGCCGATTCTCGGATCTGGATCTGGCCATTCTGGGGGACACGCCCGTGCCCCTCGACACGCTCGCCGCCCTTCACCGTGAGTTTGACGATTCCGCGCTGACCATCAAGGTGGACGTGATCGACTGGGCGACGACCGGTGCGTCCTTCCGCGAAGTGATTCGCCGTGATCACGTCGTCCTGCAGACGCCTGAGCCGCGCGAACAGGTGTGACGCCCCGCCTTCTTGATCTGCCCGTGTTTGCGCAGACGCCGGATCATGCGGGAGATCTGTGGCTCCGAGGAGAACCTTGGCTCGGAATCAGCTCTTCCTTCGGCTTCCCCTTCCCGAGCCGGAGAGCGGTCTCGGCGATGCGGTCGGCGTCTCCGACCAGCCGCCCGGACAATGGACAGATTCTCCGCGCCGACTGAAACACTCGTCGACATCCCGAAGGAGGTCGCGCGACGCGCGTGGATGGGACTCGATCCCGTGATGGTGGCCTCTCGGTAAGTCGAAATCTCGAGGCCGAGAATCCCGGCGACAATGGGTTGTAATTCGGAGAGCTCCTGGTAGGATTGTGCCGATCGGGGTTGTGGAATGAGGTTTGCCCGCGAAGGTAAAGGCGGTCCGGCTATGCTCAGCACGAACACCGGTTGCACCTCTCCCCCCCGGCCACCAACGGTGGTGATCGCGGATCCACCGAATCCCCCGAGCAATCCCTATGTGTCAGGCTTCCCCAACCTCGCGGCGCTATACCTCGTGGGCGCGATGAGGAATCGTTTTCCCGAGGCCGCGGTGCACTACCTCGATCACCGGCTCTCCTGGTCCGATCATCTCGCTCAACTGCGCCGGTTGGAGCCGGGAGTGTACGGATTGTCCTTCGCCAGCCCGTTCGCCCGCATCGCCGCCCGGTTGCTCGCGGACGTGCATGCCGCCATCCCCGAGGCCCGAATCGTTTGCGGCGGCCCTCACCCGACCGTCGCCGCCGAAGAGGTGCTCCGTCTGACTCCGGCGGACTGCTGTTGTATCGGCGAAGGAGAGGTGACCTTTCCCGATCTCGTTTCCGCATGGACGGAGGGAACCGACCCCCGGGACGTGCCCGGACTGGCGTTCCGAAACCCCGGCGGCGGGGTGTTCCGCACCGCGGACCGGCGACCGGTCCTTCCGCTCGACAACCTCCCCAGTCCCGCATTCAGCGCCGTCGACCTGACGTCCTACACGGGTCTCCGGATGGCTAGGAACCAGCCGTCCACCGCCCTCGTGGCCAGCCGGGGTTGCCCCTGGAACTGCGCCTTCTGCTCCAACCCGGTCTGGCGCCACCATTCGCCTCGGGTCAGGCTGCATTCTCCGGAGCGCATCGCCCGCGAGGCGGACGAGTTGTACCGCCTCGGCATTCGGGAGATCTACATCCGGTCTGACGAAATGAACGTCGACCTGGCCTGGGCCGAGGAGGTCTTCGAGCGGCTCGCGGCCCTGGATCGACCCGATCTGTTTTTTCAATGCAACCTGCGGGCACGGCCGGTGAACGAGAGACTCGCGACCCTGCTCCGTCGCGCGAACTGCTGGGTCTGCCATATCGGCCTGGAGAGCGCCTCTGACCGGGTGTTGCGGGGCATCCAGAAGGGTATCGTCCGCGCCGATTTCGAGGAATGCGCCCGCCTGCTCAGGCGGGCCGGTGTCAAAGTCTATGTGTTCATGATGATGTACAACATTTGGGAGGATGAAGGCTCTCTGCAAGTGGAGAGCAGCCGGGAAGTCATGGAATCTCTTGGCTTCATCCTGCGCCTGTGGGCGCGTGGTCTCGTGGACCGCATGAGTTGGGGATTCACCACTCCCTACCCCGGCGCGGAAACCGATCGACTCTGCGACCGATATGATCTGCGGCTCGATTCATTGAATGACGAATCCGTCCCGGGGCCGGATCAGATCACCATGCGACTGCCCGGCGTGGCGCGACGAGAGATGCTGTCCGCGCGGGTATCGGGCCTGCTCCTTCAGGGTCTGCTGGCGGCAACCACCAGGCAGTTTTGGACGGGCCGAAACCCCGCGCAGACGCTGCGCCACGCGGCGTTCAAGTTCGGCCGCTTGGCGGGGATCCGAAAACGGAGAACGCCCGTTAGCCTCCCCTGATTCTCCGGCCGGCCCCTACTTCAACGAAAAGCGGACCGGCAACACGACCCACGTCGCAACCGCCTTCTTGTCCTTGATGGCCGGCTGGAAGACGGCGGTCCACCTCCGCCCGGCGGACCCCACTCCCCTGGGCACAACTTCTCCGCCGGGTCCTGCGCGTGGACGCCCTGGCCTGTCCCCGCTGCACCGCCCCGCCGCCGGTGGCTCCGGGGAGAACCTCGGCTCAGAATCAGCTCTTCCGCCTACGCGACTGCCTTACCGCGATTTCTGCCGGTTGAACACGCGCTTGAGGCGGAAGTCGGTTGTCGGTATACTCGCGCCGGCAAATGCGGGGAGGGTTGGAGTTCCCTAAGAGCCTTCAGGAGGGGAGCTGATGACATCGAATCGACGCGGCGGGTTTCGACCGGCGCCGCTGGGCGTGGTTCGCTCGGGACTGGTGGCGGTGATCGCGCTGGTGGTACCGGTCGCCTCTCCGGCCCGAACGTGGATCATCCAGCACGACCCCGGCGTGGAAAAGGACCAGATTGGTGCGGTCGTGCAACAGGCCGCGTCGGGCGACTCGGTCGTAATCGGTCCAGGCACGTACTATGAGCACATTTCGACGGATGACAAAACCCTCACCTTCGTCGGCGCAGATGGAGCCTTCGCGACCGTGCTGGACGGCGGTGTGCCGATTCCCGGCCGGCAGGGGTCCATCATCTACTCGTCGCAACATCAGGCGGGCTCGCTTGTTCTACGAGGGCTGACGTTCCAGCATGGCCAGGGCAGCACCTGGGATGGCTTCAATCTGGGGGGAGCGATCAACTGGACGTATGACCTTGACCGTCCGTTTCCGGACGTCGACATATCGGACTGCGTGTTCACGGACAACACCCCATTTCAATTCGGAACCGGGTCGGTCTTGAACGCAAACACCGTGGACCGCCTGCAGATTCGGTCCTGCACATTCAGCGATAATTGTTGCGCAGGAGAGAATGAGGGCATGGTGAACGGCGAGGCGGCTGACGCGGAGGTAATCGACTGTGAGTTCGACCTGGTTACAGAGGGCTCCTGCGCCCTGAATTTGACCGGGGATAATGCCCACATAGATGGATGCGCTTTTCGCGCCAACGCAGCATATACTTCGCCAAGTCTGTGGCTGGTCGACGAACTCAACGCGACCGTGGAGCACAATCAGTTCATTGACTCCGGCCCGGCGGCGGCGGCGACGGCCATCGGCTTCACCTACACGGGCATTCCGGATCCGCCGTTTCCATACCAGTCGATCTCCATCCACGACAACCTGCTCTGGAACAGCACCTACCAGGGAACCGGGGCAAGTCCGACCGTCCAGCTCATCTGTCCCAATCAGGGCATCGACGTGGAGCGGAACACGTTTGTCGGCTGCGGGCTCTTCTCGGATGGCGGCGGCACCCCCGCGGTGATCCAGAACAACATCTTCTACAAGAGCATGGTGCAGCTCTATGACGGCGCCGGGGGCCAGGTGCAATGCGACGACGCGTGGCCGACGGCGATGGGACCGTTCGGCCAGGGCTACACGCTGCAAAACAACATCGCGGCAGATCCGCAGTTCTGCGGTCCGACGGACGGGGACCTCCAGATTGCGGCGACCAGCCCCTGCGCGAACGGGAACAGCCCGGCCGGCTGCGGGCAGATCGGCGAGTTCGGCGTCGGGTGCGGGGACACCCGGGTCCAAACGCTCACTTGGGGACGGGTGAAGCTCCACTTTCACTAGGGCACAGATGTCACCCGCGGGGGTGGTTCGGTAGCGTGGGATCAGCCTTCTCCGCCATTGAGGCCATGCAGATCCGGGATTCCCGCGCCGGGCCGGGTCTCTTCGCCGTCGAAGCGAGTCTCAGCGACCGCACCGACGGCCCAGCTGCCGCCAGTGCAAATGCCGTCGAGCCAGCCCGAAACCTCCGGGATCGGTAGGCGGACTTGATCCACCCCCAAAGACATGTTGCGCACCGGGACCGGGCCGCAGGGGTTGGGATCGCAGGACGTCCCGTCGCCCATGTAGCACCCCCCGGCCGCCTCGCAGCACTGGACCAGGCGCCTTTCACCTCGGTTGTTCATCCGGCCACCGAATATCGACGCTCATGAGGTCCTCGCCCCGGACCGCCACGGTGTGGACCGAGGTCGACCCCTCGAACTGGAGGCCAAACTCCTCGGGGAATCGGTCGTACGGTCCCACCTCGGTCCCGTCCAGGACCACGAACGCCTCCTTCCCACGCTTCGCCTGGTAGGCGACGTGCTGCTCGTCGGCGCTGAACTCCGGCGAGCCGACACTGTCGTATTCGCGACCTTCGACGCCCGCTACCACAACAAGCCCCTTTCCACGGCGGATGACCGGGTAGGACGCGTACCGACCCTGATCGTGGAATTCCAGGTCGAGTCCGGAGATCCAATCGTAAGCCGGCCCCTCGACGCCGTTCACCATGAGGTGGTACGCGCTGCCGTGTCGCACGATATATGCGAGGCCGCGACCGTTCGGGATGAAGCGTGGCAAGAAGCTCAAAGACAGGGCGATACTGCCTAGCGTCTCGGGTGGATCGAACTCTGGTCCTTCCACTCCGTCCACCACCCAGTACATCTTCTCGCCGCGCAGCGCATAATAGAGAAAGTGGCCGCCTGACTCCTCCGAGGTGAAAAGGAGCCAACCGACCCCGTCGTACTCGGCGCCACGTTCGCCATCAACATTGACGAATGCCTTCCTACCCTGGCGAGCAGAGTAGGCAACATGCCGGCCATCAGGGCTGACACACGGGCCACCCTCGATTTCGTCGTAGGGCGGTCCTTCGACGCCGTCCGTGACCACCATCGCTTTGTGACCGCGCGAGGCGCGATAAGCGTAGCGGCGACCGTCTGGACTGAAGTCCATGCCCGCGACCGCATCGTACTCGGCTCCTTCGTTGCGGTCTCGAACTACCAGCTGCTTGTGTCCTCGTATAGCGACGTACGCCAGGTGCACGCCATCGGCGCTGAGCTTTAGCGATCCCTCGACGAGCCCGTCGTACGGAGGGCCTTCCACGCCGTCCAGGACGACAAACCATTTCCCGGACCGGCTGGCCCCGTGGGCCAGATGTCGACCGTCATCGCTGAATACCACCTGAAGGGTCAGGTTGTCGTACTCGGCCATGGCGACGCCATCGAGGACTACGCACCATTTCCTGTTCCGGCCGGCGTTGTAGGCGACGTGCTCCCCATCCTTGCTGAAGACGGGTGGATACACCCTGTCCCATTCCTCGCCCGGAGTGCTGTCGATGACGACGAATTGCCGTTGGTACCGTCTGGCCGTGTAGACCAGATGGCGGTCGCCGGGGCTAAAAACGGGAGGAGTTTCGATGGCATCGCACTCCGGCCCCTCCACGCTGTCACAGACGACGAACTCCTGCTTGAGCTTCTTGGGTTCCCTCTTGGTGCGTTGCGCGACGTAGACGACGCGACTGCCATCCGAGCTGAGCACGAAAGTGCCCTTCTTGATGTCCTCGTATGGCCTGCCTTCTACTCCGGCCCGCATCAGGAACCGAAAACCACTGCGCTTGGCGATGTATATGGGCAGCGGTCCATGTACATGAGACTGGTCTGGAACCTCGGCGACCTCGTCCGCCTTTCCGATGACGCGCTCGGTCGTCGTGAACCGAAGGGAGTCTGCCGCCGAGGCAAAGGCCCGTGTCCCGGAAAGGCCCGCCAGCAGCGCCAGAGCGCAGAGAAAGGGATTGGCTCGGTTCTTCATCCGGCGTTCCTCCGTGGAATGGTGGTGAATCGCGCGCGGGCGCGGGCGCGAGCTGGCGGCGGACCGACCATCTCGGCTCAGGGTCGGGGCGGCTTTTTGGAGTCAGCACGTCGAACATCATGGCCGCCAGGTCGATTCGCGCGCCGCTCGGCAAGGTAAGGACCTTCGGCTTCGACTTGTCCTGGAACGCGGCGCTGAGGGTCTCTCCGCCCCGGACGGTGGTGGTCCGCGCATTCGAGAGAACCGTGTCGCCGGATGCGCTCTTGACCGCGAACGTGGTCACGACCATGCCATCGCGGACGAACCTGAGGTTCGGGGTGATCTTGCCGTCGGAGTGCATCTCGATAGTCGTACCCTTCCCGACCCGGTACGTGCACTCGATGCGGTATTCCGCCCGATCCAGATCGGTATCGAGGGTGAGGCCCGTATCACCGACGAGGAGCAACGTGCCGGCGTGGAAGCCCTGGAATGTGAGGCCGCCTCCGCCGAAACTCATGCTCATCATGACCGCGGTGTTGCTCCCGCTGATGTTCTTGAAGTTCAACGTACGGTCAGCATTCTCGGTGACCTCGATCCTGGCCTTCTCGACGAAGCCAGCCGGTGGGCTTTCGGAACGCGATCGCTCGACGGCGGGCTCTGCCGGGCGGCGTGCCGGAGAGGGCGTCGGTGGCAGGACCTGGGCCGCAGAAGGCGGCTGGCCCTGGGGCGCTGACGGCGGCGCGGCCTGGTGCGCGGAGGGTGGCAGAGCCGGTGCCTGCTGGCCGGCCGCGGCAGGGGGCGAGGTCGGCGCCGTTGGTGTCGCCTCGGAGGCAACGGCCGGTGCGGAAGTCGGCCTGACCACCGCGGTTTCCATGGGCGGGGGAGAGTTACTGCCTGCGATCGGCGTCGCGTGGAGCGAGGCCCCGACGCTCGAGTCACAGGCACGCCAGCGTCCGGTGGTGGCATCGACGACGCAGGAAAGAGGAAACCCCCAGAAGAGGTCCGCGAGGATCCAGCCGGGCCGCACGGAAGCGGTCAACCGGATCGTCTGCGAGTCGTACCCGTCCTTCTCGAGCTGAATGACGCCGGGCTCTCCGCGAGGAACCTGAACGAGCGTGGGTGTGACGCCGGCACTGTGGCCGTTGAGGATCACCTGCGCGCCGGCTGGCGCCGACTCGACCAGCACGTTCTGATTCGCGCTCGTCAGGACGGTGGCACAGCCGCCCATCGCCAGCGGAAGAATCATGAAGCCCAGAACCCCGGCCTTCCTGGCGCACCCGAGTTGGATCATCGCCGCCCCCCCGCAGCCGCGTTGTAAGCTTCGCCGAGAGGCTCACCAGAAGAAACGGTGCCCCCTACCCCCGCCGCCTTGTAGGCCCACTCCTCCCGACCTGCCCGCGAACCCGGTCTCTCGAACCACGCGCAGTCTAGCACGGTCACCGCCGGCCGGCAAGCGGTCGATAGCTCCGCTCCGGACGATACTTAACCGCCCCAACGGGCGCTCGGCGAGAACTTCGGGTCTCTCCTCACTCAGGGACTGAAGTTGCTCGTTGGGAATTCTATCGAACTTCGGCGGCTCGCGGGACTGGGCACGTCGGGTGCCCGAGGCCCGGTCGGGTGCAAAGATGACGCGATCGCAGTCACCTGATCGGTGGACGAGACCCGGGCTTCAGCAGGCGCGGCCGCTGCGTATTCGGCGGACCTGCTCCACTTGCGATCCGTTGTAAAACGTGCAGAATGGCTGGTCGGAGTCCTGCCAGTTGCCGGAAACGGGCACGATGTCGGCCGTCACGTAGCCGAACCCGTCGACTGTCGGGTCGTCCAAGGTCCCCTCGAAAAGGGTGCAGTTGACGTCGTCGCCATGCACGTACTGTCCTTGGACGAGCCCCGGCCCCTCGCCCACGGGCTCTTCGTGCCCGGCTCGGATGGTCGGCTCGCCTTCGCTCCTCTTCCGCCTTCCACCACCGCCGAGGTAGAGGATCTCACCGCTACGCTCGCTCGGCGACTGACCGACCGACTTCGACACACCCACGAAGCGGGAAGCGAAAGCGCTCCGCTCGATCCCAACCTCCTCGCCTTGTACGAAGCCCTGATGGTTGCCATCAACGCTCCCACGGCGTCCCGCTCGTCCGCATGGCTGCCCGGGCTCCTCGGAGCCGACGTCGAGACCCAACCCGGGGGCCGGCGAAACAGCGTCCTTCATCGCCGGAATGGGCGAAGCCTGGCCGGAAGACGTTCGACAGGGCGGATGGTGGGGGGTTTCCGGTCTTCGCGCCCGCCGGGGAGGCCTACGCGACCGCCCTACCGCGATTTCTGCCGGTTGAACACGCGCTTGAGGCGGAAGTCGGTCGTCGGTATACACGCGCCGGCAGATTCAGGGAGGGTTGGAATTCCCGATGAGCCGTCAATCGCGCACCCGGCGCCCGGTCCGGCTCGGAGGCCCTCCTGAAATCACGGAGCGTGCCATCAGACAACCCGAGCGTGCCGGGACGATAAACGGACGCACCCGATGGGTCCGTGTCCTCCTTTGCGGATTGACAGCCCTCGCGGCTGCGGCGCCGGTTCGCTCACCGGCTCTCGCCCATACCTATCATGTCGATCCGCAGGGAAGGGGCGACGCGGCGACGATCCAGGGCGCCATCACCATGGCTAGCCCGCGGGACACGATCCTCCTCGCCAATGGAGCGTACCGGGGCGCCGGGAACCGGGACATCGCCTTCCATGGCAAGCCCTTCACGCTCGGCTCCATCTCGGGCAACCCGGACTCCTGCAGGATCGATTGCGAGTCGCAGGGCCGGGGATTCCTCATCGATTCGCTTCGGATTCAGGATTCGCCTCACATCGACGGGATCACGGTCATGAACGGCCGCGCCGCAACCGGCGGCGCCGTCTATTGTGCGCAGCATTGCTCTCCGCTGTTCTCGAACTGCGTCTTCCGCGGGAATCGGGCCGACGAGGACGGCGGCGCGATCCGGTGCGCGGGGATCACGGAAGTCGCGCACTTCATGAACTGCGTCTTCTCCGGCAACTCGGCCGGAGGGAGAGGCGGAGCGGTCGCGCTCTGCTGCTGCTCCCTCTCCCGCTTCGAGAACTGCACGGTCGTGGACAACGAGGCCAGGGAAGGGAGCGCGTTCAGCTGCGTGGGGCTGTCCAACCTCCGACTCAACCGGTCCATCATCGCCTTTCAGCGCGGGGCCGCCGCCATCAGAATCGGATGCGGGGAGGGGAGCTGCGACGCGGAGATCGACTCCTGCGATGTCTTCGGGAACGAGGGCGGGAACTGGGTGGCGTGCCTGGACTCCCTGGCCAGGATGAGCGGGAACGTATTTGTGGACCCGGGCTTCGAGGACGTTCAAGCGCATGATTTCCGGCTGCGGGAGACATCTCCGTTGCGGCCGGCGGCTCGTTCCGGAAGGGGTATCGGCGCCGGGCGGGCTGGCGGGTAACTCCATCGCGGGGGCCGGACGTCCTCAACTCCCTCGCGCGGTCTTCCCAATCCGCTTTGCCCCGGCTACTCTCGGGGCGGCCCGTCAACCGTGCACGCGTGGAGGTTTCCGTGTCCGATCTTCCGGAACACCCCGACCTGAATCATCTCGTGGAGATTCCTGCAACTTCCCCGGCCCCGCCAAGCGTCTAGGGGATGGAAGCGGAACGGTGGACGCCTCGAAGACGGTTCGGATCCGCTCATCGTTCTCGAACTCAACGCGCGGGGAGTGGCAGGATTCGGAGCATGGATCCAGGGCTGTCCGAGGAAAACTGGGCCCGCCTGATCGAGCTGCTCGGACCGGTGCACGACGCGGTCCGGGGAACCGCCCGACGTCTGGCCCGCGATTCCGACGACGGGGATGATCTCTTTCAAGAGGCGCTTCTCCGAGCCTGGCGAAAACTGCCCGACCTGCGCGATCCGAGTCGCTTCCGGGGTTGGTTCCATGCCGTTCTGCTCTCTGTTCACCGGAGTCGATCCCGCCGGTCCTTCTGGCGCCGCTTTCTCTCCCTGGAAGGGGCGATGGAACGGGGCTTTGATCCGCCGGGTCCGGCCGCGGTGAACCTGGATGACCGGGATCGGGCCGAGCGGGTGTCCCGGGCACTCGCCACCCTCCCGGCCGTTCAGAGGGAAGCCGTGGTCCTGTTCGAGCTGGAGCGTTTTCCGATCGAAGAGATCGCGGCATTGCAAGGCGTGTCCCTATCGGCGGTGAAGTCCCGCCTCCAGCGCGGTCGCGAACGTCTTCGCCGCTTCTACGAGAGGTTGGAGATCACCGCGGGAAAGCTCTCCCGTTCGCCCGATCAGCCGGCTTCCAAGCACGAGATCTCCGCTGGACCGCACAACTCCGCTGAGTTCGGCGATTCCGGAAAGTCTCGACCCGGCTTCTTCGGCGCTCCTGTCCGACCCTTCGAGAAAGGAAAGGAGTCATGAACGCTGATGACCGCGCCTCTCGAGGTTCCGATCCGGCCGCGGGGCAGGCGGAGAAATCCCTCCACGATGATCTTCGCGCCCTCTACGCGGTCAGCTCGGAAGACCTGCCATCCATCGATCAAACCGCCCGGCTCCTCCAGAGGGAGCGCGCCGGGAACCCGGGAGGATTGCTCATGAAACTGCTCCATCAGGCAAGGACGAGGCCCTGGCCCGCGACCGCGGCGATCGCCGCCGCCCTGGCTGTCATCCTGTTGTTCGTGCCGGTGTCCTATCAGAGGACGATCGGGCATGACGTCACCTTGACCGTTGGCGCTCCGGGATTCGATCCCGATCAACTCCAGAAGATCGCTTCGGAGCTGAAGAGCGCCCTGCACGCAACCAGCCTATCGATCCGTGCGGAGGATGGAGAGGCGCCCGTGCTGTCGGCCCAGGTGCCAGGCGGCGCCCGAGTCCAGGTCGATCAGGTGGCCCGTGCGTTTGCCCGCGGGCTGGTGGAACGGGGGATCCCGGCCAGCGTCGAGGTCTCACCGCGAGTCGAGCGCGTGTTCGGAAACGTCTACGCCTATGCCAGGGATGCGATGATCGAGATCCGCGTCTCCACGAAGGGCAAGACGCCGCAGCAGATCGAGGATGACATCAAGAGCCAGCTCGAGGCGGCCGGCGTCAAGAACCCGACCGTGGAGTATTCGAAGGACGGAAACCGGACCACCCTCAAGGTGGAGGTGCAGAAGACCGGCCGGGCCGCGGACATGACGTCGGAGGGCTCACCGAAGTTCCGGATCTCCCTCGACGGGAATTCGCCGGGAGATCGTGGGACCAAGGGCCAGCGATGCGAGGTCCTGGTGCACCGACGGCCGGGAGAGAGCGACCAGGAGGTCATCGCCGACGTCCAGAAGCAGCTTCACGCCCAGGGAATCGACACCGATGTGACGGTCGAAGGGGGCAAGATCCAGATCCATCCTCGGAAGCCGTAAGGGGTCGCGCAGCTCATCACGAACAGTGGGGGCTGATCGGGAGATCCGAGGATTCACTCGGGCGGTTGCGGGCCGCCAAACTCGTCCGAAACGCCGGGCTCCGGTCGCGGGATCTCGCGGCCGGGGCTTGGCGCTTACGGAATCCGCACCATCCGCACCGTCCGCACTTCACCCGGCAGGATCAACCTCACCCAGTAGACTCCGGCGGGCGCGCGCCGGCCGCCGCTGTCCCGGCCGTCCCACACGATTTCGTGCCACCCTGTGGTCCAGCGCGCCCCGTCGAAGCTCTGGATGCGCCGGCCCGAGGCATCGACGATCTCCACCCGCGAGCTCGGCACCGAAGGCGTGTAGTAGCGGATGAGTACGCTGCCGACGGCCGGATTCGGGTTCACCGCCAGGGGCGGGATCGCTGAAGGCGCGCGCGCTCCCGTGGAGTCGTTGACCGTGAAGGAGGCCGCCGTCATGCAGAGGCCCAACGCGTTCGGATCGGCCGCGTAGGCGCGCCACCAGTAGGCCCCGTTCGGAAGCGGTGGCGCGACCGTCCAGGAGGTGGTGCCGGCGCCCGGGGACACCCCGTCGATCGAGAGGACCGGCACGGTGAGGTCGGAATCGGCGTAGACGGCGAATCCGTACGTGAGCGGATCCCCCTCCGGGTCGGTCGCGTTCGAAACCGTCAGGATCGGGCTCCGGCTCACCACCGAGCCGTTCGCGGGCGACAACAAGGACGGCGCGGCAGGAGGCTCATCGCTGTTCTTGCGGTTGTAGATGTAGATGTCGTCAATGCCCCCCTCGATGATGTCGCCGGCGGCCGGCCCGTCGGAAGCCTGGACGCGGATCACCATCCGCGCGGTGAGAGGCAGCAGAGTTTCCAGGTTGACCTTCAGGTTCCGCCAGATCGGCGCGGTCCGGACGTCGCCGATCGAGACGAGATTGACCGGGAAGGTCGCTCCGCCGTCGTTCGAGAGATCGATCCGGAAGTAGTCGCCGGTCGGATCGTCCCCGGTGTTGGCCTGGCCGAAAAAGTAGTTCATGTCGAGCTGCGCGTGAGCCACTGCCGAAAGATCGATCACCGGGGATCGGGTGGCCGCAATTCCGCCGTCCACGTCGTCCACCCCGTCGTCGCCGTTCGGATTCTGCGCCGTGACCCAGGCATATCCGCCGTGCGGCGTGGTGTCGGTCCCGGGTTGATCGTTCGTTTTGACCGGCTTGATGCGCACGAAGGTGCCGGTCACGCAATTCTCGGTCGGATCGCGCAGCCATTCCGAGCCGCTTTGTTCAAACGTGTCGGCATAGAGAGTCGGCGGCTGTCCGATGGTCAGCGCGCTCGTCTCGTCTTCCGTCAGACCGCCGGCGCCTTCCAGATGCACCGTGAAGGTCACGGAACGTCCCGCGGGGCAGTTGGGGTTCACCGCCACCTGGAACGGCGCGGATCCCGAACCGCCGCTTCCCGCGGCCGGGATCACACCCAGGGCGGCCGAGGCGACGATCAGCGCGACGTAGGGGTCCGAGCAGCGAAGCGTGGCCCGCACCTGGTCGGCTTCGGCGAACGGGCTGATGTTCTGGACCGTGATGCCGAACGTACCGGTTTCTCCCGGCATGAGGTCGCCTCCGCCGGCGGCGCTCGCGGAAACGCCCGTCAGGTTGAGGTACGGTCCCGCCGCCTGGCAGAGATAGATGTTGCCCGGGAGATTCTCCGCGATGAGCCCGTCCCGCTCGCTCGGGTCGGGCCAGAATCCGCTGCCGCCGATCTCCGTGGTGAAGGCGAAGATCTTCTGGTGCGCGTCGACGGCGCCGTAGCCCCAGTCGTTCGCGTCGCCGTTCACCTGGTAGAGGATCTCCGGCGCCTGGCCGATCGCATAGCCGCTCGCGGCCGCCATCTGCGCGGCCGCGGCGCGGAAGACGTCGTCGTCCGGAGTGTGGTCGGTCGTGTTTCCCCAGGGAAACAGCACCATCGCGGCGTTGCTGTGATAGCTCAGCCAGACCGTGAAGTGGTGTTGATCGATGAAGGTCATCATCGCCTGGTTCTCGGGTTCGGAGCCGGGCGACGGACCCCGATAGGTGTCGTCGCACGGATCGGCGGACGAGCCGGCGCCGATCCAGACGTAGGGGTAGTTCCGGTTGTTGTCGACGCCGAAGCAGCCGTTGCCGTTGTCGCGCCGGTTCTTCCGCCACATGCCGCCGCCGTCCGGGTTCGTCAGCTCGTTGTACACGAAGCCGTCGGGGTTGACGATGGGCACGAACCAGATCTGGCGGTTGTTCACGAGATACGTGATCACCGGATCGGACCCGTACTGCGCGCAGAGGTACCGGATGAACTGGAGCGGAACCTCGAGGGCCATGATCTCCCGGGCGTGATGGACCCCGTCGATGAGAACCTCCGGCTTGTCGGTCTCGACCTCCGGATCGGTCGCCACCTTCATGGCCCAGATCGTGCGGCCCTCGCCCGTCGTCCCAATGGAGATCGGCGCGGTGGAGAGCTGCGGATACTGCGCGTGGATCGCGTTCATCTCCTGGACGGCCGATTCGTAGGTGTGCCAGACCCCATAGTCCTTGTCGGCGTGACATTGCGCCGCGTAACGGGCCTCGAGATCCGGGATGAGAACGCGGACCGGAATGCCGCGCGCCTCCAGCTCGCGCGTCAGCTCCGGCCGGGAGAGAAGCCTCAACTCGCCGTCGCCGAGGCCCATGATCTCCAGGTCGGGATGGAAGAAGAGCCGGGCGCGGTCAGCCGGTGAGTTGGGGGCGGGAACCAGGATCTCCTGGTAGACAGGGTCGCCTCCCGCGTCCGTGTGGAGGCCGGACACGGCGGAGCCGACTCGTGGGTGGAAATCCGAACCGGCGGGAAACGCCCCTGGGCGAACATCCGAAGCCGCCCACCCGGCTCCCGCCAGCAGCAGGAGAATCGCGATAAGCCCACGGACAATGCGACGCGGCACCGGTGCCTCCTCGATCGCGCGGATCCGCGCCCGCTTGGCCTCCGGCGGAACCTTGGATCGCAACGCCTCGCGACCCCGGCAGTCGGCCGCTGGCTCCCCGGCAGAGCCCAAGCTCCGCATCATTATGTGCCGGAGCGGGCGGCCACGAAAGCGGATTGGGATGCCGTGAGTTCGGGATGTCCAGGAATCTGCGGTTTTGGCGTGCAGTGACCCGGAATCTCCTCTATAATCCAACCAGCATTGCGCTGAGGGCGCGGTTGAACGCTTGTCTCGAGGCCACCGTGGCGCGGCGCAAGACCGGACTCAGCGCGCGGGCTTTCGAGGGGCGGTACGCGGTACGGAAGACACCGGAGCCGACGTCTGGGCTCCGGCGGTTCAAAAGAGGAGGGCAGTGTGCGCGATCTGCGAGGATCCAACCGGACTGCACGGAATCCTTGGGCGTGGCTTCGACCGGGTTGGCTGGTTCTGGGCCTGCTGCTGGCCGGAACCGCCCGAGCCTACGATGTCGTACCCGGATCCCAGGCGAACGCGATCCACATCGCCATCGACGATCGTGCCGGACTGACCCGGGGCGCGCGCCTCGAAGCCGCGGTGATCCAGGCGCCCTCCTGGGTGACGGTGCGCGACGCCGGAATCGTGACCGGTCCCTGGAACGAGATCGTGGTCCACTTCGACGCCGGCCGGATGGCATCCGGAACCGGAGGCAGCCTCGCCGTTCGCCTCCGGGGTTTCGATTCCGCCGGACGCCAGCTCTTCCAGCGGATCCGGCGCATCCCTCTCGTCGTCCGGAACGCGGCGGCGGCCGTTCAGCAATCCTATGACGTCGAGCAATGCTGCGAGGTGGTGACAGCCGTGGGCGAGCGCGGCCTTGTCCCGGGGAGATTCGTCCTCGTCGGAAACAGCCCCAATCCATTCCAGTCGCTGAGCGCCATCGTTTTCGGTCTGCCGGAGGGCGGCGGTCCCGTCCGGCTCGCCATCTACGACGCCGGGGGTCGCAAGGTCCGCACCGTCGTCACGCCTGCGCTGGGCGCGGGATATCACCAGATCGCCTGGGATGGCCGCGACCAGAACGGACGAGGCGTGTCGCCGGGCACGTACTTCTACAGGATCGCCTGCGGGGTGCATTCCGCCACGGGCAAGATGCAGTTGGTGCGGTGATGATGAATCCACGGGGGCATGACGTGCCGGTGCTTCTCCGGACCGCCTGGGCCACAGTGTCGTGGGTGGCGCTCGCGGCGCTTCTCTTTTTCTTCGGGTCGGCCATCGCCGCCGAGACGCCGGTGCCGAGCACGGAGATCCACGATTCCATCCTGCTGGATGACACCGTCTGCACGATCAGCATCGTCGGGGGCAACCAGGACGTCTGCCAGGGGACGGTGGTGCTCTCGGCCTCGTTGACCTGCGGGCCGTTCTATCAAAGGGTCCGGGATCCGCAGTGGTTCCTGGATGGCGCGCCCGTCGGCCAGGGGGACCAGATTACGCTGTCTCCGTCGGTGGGTTCCCATGTGGTCCTGGTCTCCTGCGGATCCTGCGAGGATTCCATCACCTTGAGCGTGCTCTCCTGCGCGAACGAACCCATGCTCAATGCCGCGTTCTCCTGCGACTCCACGGAGGACACCGCCGGGATCTTCATGCAGCCCAATATCGCGCAGGTCACGCCGCTCGACTTCCAGCAGATCAAGTTCCTCATGAGGCCGTTCACGCTGGCCGCCGACAGCTCGGTGCATACCGGCGCCTACGACCTCACCGAGACCGGCGACCCGATCGTCGACCTCTATCAACCGACCGGGCAGCGTCTGACCTTGCCCGCTCACATCCCGGTGAGCTCCCTCCCGCTGACGCTGCTGGCCAACGCCACCGGAGTCGGAGACGTCCGGGTCCGAGCCACCTTTGACACGACCGGAATCGGGGGCGTCCCCGCCTATGATGAAGTCCGGATCCGGGTCGGACGCTTCGCGGGGCTGACCGGCAAACCGCTTCCGAGGTTTCCCTGGTTTCTCCACACCGAATCGATCAACGACAACGACACCCTTCGCACCGCGCTCGATCCCATGCTCCACGCCGAGCGCATCGGATTGCCCTATCGCGCCTACGTCGTCGCGCACAAGACGCCGGCGCAATGGGTCGCCGATCCGACCCTGGTCGACGTGACCGGCGGCTACAAGGTCGGGCGGGTCGCCGCCGGCGGGATCCAGGACAACGTGATCACGGCCTGGAGCTATGGACTGGACGGCGGAAACAACGTCAGCAAGGCCTACGACGTCGTCTACGACTTCGGAATGGACGGGCGGCTGGACCCCGGCGATCTCATCGACGCCCTGACCTACGACGGCGTGGGATTCAGCGTGGTGCGCGATCTCAACCTGCCCGGACCGTACACCTCGACCCAGGTGGACTACTCCGGAGGGAGCTGGCTGGGCGAGCGAGCCTACTATCCGGCGGAGATCGCGACTTTGGGTGTGCTTCCCCTGGCCATCATCAGCCACGGCAACGGCCATGACTACCGGTGGTACGACTACCTGGGCCAGCATCTCGCGTCGCACGGCTACGTGGTCATGTCCCATCAGAACAACACCGGGCCGGGGATCGAGAGCGCTGCGGCCACGACCCTCTCGAACACCGACTACTTCCTCGGCCATTTGGATTCCATCGCCGGGGGCGTTCTCCAGGGACACGTGGACGGGCACCGCATCACCTGGATCGGGCACAGTCGCGGAGGCGAAGGGGTGGTCCGGGCCTACGATGAGATCGTCGACGGCGAGTACACACCGGTCTATTTCACCGCCGCCGACATCATCCTGGTGTGCGGAATCGCGCCCACCGTTTTCGAAGGCGCCAATATGTCCGACCCGCACACGGTCACCTATCATTTGATCGGCGCGGGAGCGGACGGAGACGTCACCGGCCAGCCTGACTGCGACATTTGCCAGTATTTTCGGATCTCCGATCGCGACCGGGGAACGGTCCAGACCCTCTACGTGCACGGGGCCGCCCACAACGACTTCAACTGCTGCGGCTACGCCGACGGCACCGGGCCGGATCAGATCGGCCGCGCCGCCGCCCAGATCGTGGCCAAGAGCTACTACCTGGCCCTGCTCGAGCTGTACACCAAGAAGAATCCCGCGGGCAAGGACTTCCTCACCCGCTTGTACAATGAGTTCCATCCTTCGGGAATCGCCCCCAACGTGACCTGCGCCACCAGTTATCGGGAGTTGAACACGCCGGCCAACTTCATCATCGACGATTTCCAGACGAACCCGGAGACGTGGGTCAGCAGCTCCGGGGGCACGGTGACCTCGACCGTCTCCCATCTCTACGAGGGGATGAACAATGACGCCGACTCCACGTTCACCTGGAAATCTTCCGACCCGATGAACGGGATGATCCTGGCCGCCGGCAACGGCGACTTCTCGAAGGGAACGGTGTTCGACTACACGATCGGGGACGATCGTTCCCTCGAATGGCAGGTGGTCCCGGGCCAGCAGGATTTCCGGACCTTCTCCTGCGTGTCCTTCCGCGCCTGCCAGGGCACGCGCCATCCGGAGACGGTCGGCCTGAACGGCTACAACTCCTTCAGCGTGACCCTGCGGGACGTTCATGGCGTTTCCAGCTCGGTGGACTTCGGCGCCTGGGGCGGGCTCAGCCCGCTCTACCCGCGGACCGGGTCGGGCGATGGCGCCGGATGGGTCAACGAGATGAACACGGTGCGGATCGACCTGTCCTCGTTCACCGCGAACGGCTCCGGGCTGGATCTCTCCGACATCGTGGCGGTGCGCCTGGAGTTCGGCGCGGCGCACGGCTCGCCCCGGGGTAGGATCGGATTGGACGACTTGCAGATCATGGCTCACTGATGCCGGAGACCGGATCGCGTGTCCGAGAGGAGGCCAACAGACCCATGAGGATCAACCGGACCAGGATCAACCGGATGAGATCGGGCGGCGGATCCACACGGACGAACCGTTGGAGTTCGTTCCGCCAACGCACGCGGACCAACCGGATGGGATCGGCCGGCGATTCCAAACCGATCGGCCGGCTGGGGTCGGACCGCGGCTGCATGCGCCGATCGGCCTTCGTCCTTGGCGTTGCGCTCGTGCTGTCCGCCGCCGGAATCGCAGCGGCAGAAGATGCGGTTCCCGTCGTTCCGACCGATCACGGGCATTCCGTGCAAGCTTTGCTCTACGCGCGGCCTTTCACACTGACCGCGCCCTATACCTACACCTTCGTCAAGGAGCAGCCGGCGATCCGGAACGGCTACATCCTGGCTCTGGCCGTGGATCCGGCGCTGGCGCAGCCTCATCAGACCTGGACGCCGGTGCTCTACGTCGGGACGCGCCCGGCCGAGCTCACGAACCTGGGCGAGCCCTCGGGCCATCTCGTCGTCATCGTGCCGGACCTGGATCTCAGGACCGCTTCCGCCTACTTCGGCTCGGTCCAGCTTCCCGAACGGGTGGATGCGGCCCGTGGAGCGCTGGAGCAGGCGGCGGCGGAGCGGATCGGCATCCGTCCGTTTCCGGTCCAGGAGGTGGAGGCAGCGCTGGCCGCCGGCGGCGACACCTTGCGCGCACCGAGCATCAACGACGTCTACCGGGCCGTGGCGGGCGTGATCCTGACCTATGCGCCCGAGGATCGGGAGCGGGCGGAGGAGTATCTGCTGATTCCGGCGGGGCGGTGACTTCCTTGGCCGGTCCCGCGATATCCAAACGTCGCCTCACGCAGAAAGTCCAGGTGTCAAGCCTGGAGCCGCTCTCCGAGTGGGAGTGGGCGGTTCCTTTGCCCGGCGTCCACGCCCCCACGAAGTGAAGGCGATCGTGGTTGGCATGCATGCTATGATTTCCCATATGAGAGCCGCACCGCTCGACAAGGCCTCCGCGCGCCTCCGGGCGATCGCAGCCAAGCTGCTCTGGTGGAAGAGCGCCGAAGACGCATTGGCCGATCCGATCCGTCTCGCCGGCCAGATCATGACACTCGGAACCTGGGACGACGCGAACTTCGCCCGCCGGGAACTCGGGGATGATCTGTTCCTGACCGCTCTCCGCAATCCTCCCCCGGGAGTCTTCGACGCGCGCTCCTGGCGCTACTGGAATCTGGTCTTCGGGATCAGGCCGGTGCCGCCTCTGCCGACACGCAGGATTCCGTGAGCCCGTTCCAACCGGCCGCGGGCGTCCAGACGATTCCTGAATTGGCCCGCGCGTCGCTGGTTCTGGCCGACGAATAGGCTGATCGGGAGGTCCGACTCCCCGACCGCGATCCCGGGACCGGGGTCCGGTTCCGGGCTCCCGGAGCTAGCGGCTCCCCGACCTCGCTCGTCGGGATTCCCCACGTCCAGTCGGGATTTCCAACACGCGCGGCTCTGCCCCGGTGTCAGCAGCGTTGGATCACCGCGACAACGATCGAAACGCCAATGGGATCCACGGGACTCTCGCAGGCCCTGCCCGGCATGACTGTTGCTGACCCTCCCACGGGTTGAATCGAATCGCAGGGAACCGGGCGGCTCAGGACAAGAAGGAAGCAGACCAACATGAACTCGCTCAGCAATCACGACGTCGTCGCTTTGGTCGTCACCAACATCGTGTTGGGAGCTGCGGTCGGCGGGATCTTCCTCTGGATCTGCTTCGATACCCTTCGCGAGGTCTGGCGTCGCCGGCGTCGGTCGGAAGAGCGCGTCGAGGCGCCCGCGCTGCGCGTCAAGCGGGCCGAAGCGGTATCCTCATAGCGCCTCCGGCCGTCGTTCAGCAAATTCAAGCGGGCCGCAGCCTCTTGATCTTGTCGTAAAGCGTCGAGCGGTCGATCCCGAGAATGCGCGCGGCCTCCCGCACGTTGCCGTCGGTCCTCTGCAGCACCGCCTCGATCACCTCGCGCTCGATCTCGCCCAGGCTCAGGTGCGTCGGAGGCGCCCATTCGCGGCGGGCGGCCGGCTGGAGGAGAAAACCGAGGTCGTCGGCGGTCAGCTCGGAGCCGTGGCACGTGACCAGGCCCCGCTCGATTGCGTTCCTGAGCTCGCGGACGTTTCCGGGCCAGCTCTGGCTGAGCAGCACATTCAGGGCTCCCTGCGAGACCCCCACGACCGGCCTCCCCAGCTCGCAGGCCAGTTGCTCCACGAAGACCGCCGTCAGAAGCGGGACATCCTCCATGCGCTCCCGAAGCGGCGGGATGCGGAGGTTGATCACGTTGAGGCGGTAGTAGAGATCCTGCCGGAAGGCGCCGGAGGCGACCTCCGCTTCCAGATCCCGATTCGTCGCGGCGATGACGCGGGCGTCGACCGTGATCTCCTCGACTCCCCCGACACGGAAGAACCGCCGATGCTCCAGCACTCGAAGCAGCTCCTTCTGGAGCTTGGATGAGATCTCCCCGATCTCGTCCAGGAAGATCGTGCCGCCCGCCGCCAGCTCGAACTTCCCGGGCTTCCGGGAAACCGCCCCCGTGAACGCGCCGCGCTCGTGTCCGAAGAGCTCGGACTCGAGCAGAGACTCGCTGAGGGCCGCGCAGGACACGGGCACGAACGGCCGCTCCGACCGTTCGCCGGTGGAGTGAATCGCACGAGCGAAGAGCTCCTTCCCGACGCCGCTTTCCCCCTGGAGCAGGACCGTGCTCCGGAGATCCGCGACCTCGCGCACCAGCTCGAAGAGGGCGTGCATCCTCGTGTTCTTGCTCACCAGATCCTCGAGGCGGTACTGGTCGGACAGGCGGCGGCGCAGGTAGGCGTTTTCGCGGCGCACCTCCCGGTGCCGGAGGACCTTCTCGACGAAGACCGAGATCTCCTTCAGGTCGAACGGCTTCACGATGTAATCCTCGGCACCCTGCTTCATGGCCTCCACGGCCGTGTCGACTGCCGCGTACGCGGTCACGATGACGACCAGGGTTTCGGGGCGGAGCTTCCGGATTTCCATCATGGTCACGATTCCATCGGGGCCGGATGGCATCCGGAGATCGAGGAAACAGATCGCGTAGTCGTGTTCGGCCGCCAGGGCGACCGCCTCGGCGCCGGAGGCGGCCTGATCCACCGGGTAGCCGTCCTCCTTGAGCCAGGCGGCCAGCGTTTCCCGGGCCACCGGTTCGTCATCCGCGACCAGGATCCTGCAGTCGTGGTTCATGGCTCGCCCTCCCGAGCGCCCAACGGCAGAGTCACGCGGACAAGCGTGCCCTTCCCCGGTTCGCTCTCGACCTCGATGGTTCCGCCGTGGTTGTGCACGATCCCATAGACCACGGCCAATCCAAGCCCGACGCCCTTGCCGTCCTCCTTGGTGGTGAAGAACGGATCGAAGACGTGCGCCACGTTCTCCTCGGAGATACCGGCTCCGGAGTCTTCCACCTCGAGGATCGCAACGCGGCGGACCGGATCGACCGAGGTGCAAAGCACGATCCGGCCTCCTTTGGGCATCGACTCGGCCGCGTTCAAGACCAGGTTCAGGACGACCTGCATGATCTGCGCCGGGTCGCAGGCGACGACAGGAAGATCCTGCGCCACGCTGAGCTGGACCCACGCCCCGCAATCGGAGACCTTGTGATCGATCAAAGCCAGCGTGTTCCGCACCAGGGTGTTCAGATCAGACGGCGTCCGTTTCGGCTGGGACTGGCGGGAAAAAGTCAGAAGCTCGGTCACGATGCGGCCGACCCGGACCGTCTCCCGCTCGATCTGGCCCAGATAGTTCCGGAATTCCTGCTCGCGGCCGGCCGGGAAACCCTCGCGGCCGAGGATCCGCAGCATGAGGGCGGCCAGATTGCGGACCCCGGAAATCGGATTGTTGATCTCGTGCGCCATCGAAGCGGAGAGCTGCCCCAGCGAAGCCAGGCGATCCTGGCGGATCAGGTTCTGCTGCGCGGTCTGGAGCTGCGCGGTCCTTTCCGTAACCTTCCGCCCCAGCTCCCAGTTGAACTGGTTGATCTCCTCGAGCGCGTCTCCCAGGCGGCGTCGCATGACATCGAAGGCGCGCGCCAGCTCTCCGATCTCGTCGCGCGACCCCAGATCGATCGGGTGCTCCAGATGCATGTCCCCAGCGGCGTGGGTCGCCTCGATCAGCATCCGGATCGGCCGATCCACGAACATCCGCACGAAGAAGCCGATGAATCCCCCGGCGGTGACGATGGTCAACAGGGTCACGAGCAGGGCCCGGAGGCGGGCTCCCGCCATCTCCCGGTCGACGCGATCCAGGGACATGTCGAGGTCGACGACTCCGAGGACATGGATGTCCGCCGGATGGGCGTGGCAGGCAGCTTCGCTGCAGGAGGCCTCGTTATAGATCGGGGTCACCATGCCCAGGATCCGTCCGCCTCCGGGCCGGTGGAAGACCCGGGCCCGCGAGGGCACATCCACCCGCACCAGAGGCGCGCTGCGGGCGTGGCAAAGGTAGCAGGCCTCGGCGTTCTTGTCCACCATCCGGCCCTCTTCGGAATCGGTGCTGAACATGACCCGCCCCTCCTTGTTGAAGATGCGGATCCTCTCGATTCCGGGCTGGCGGGCGATCGCCTTCATCATCCCGTAGGCATCGTCGCGGCGGTCGGCCAGCATGGCGTTCCACATGCCGTTGACGATCGTTCCGGAGAGCTGGTCGGCTCCGAGGGTCATCTCGTCCTGGAGCTGATGCTGGTGGATGCGGAGGATGACGAAGCCGGCCACGCCGAGGACGGCGATGACGATCAAGGTCAGGTAGAGGATCAGCTTGGGAGCGAGGCGCTGCGGGGTTGCCCCCGTCCAGACGGAACGGTCGCTCCCGTCGTTCCCGTCGCTGCCGTCGCTCCCGGCGCTGCCGGCGCTGCCGTCACGCCCCTGGCCGATCACCGCACGTCTTCCCATGCCGTCCCCCGGATCATCCTATGCTTCCGGGGGTGCGGCGTCCAGCCATGGGGCACCGGACGCACCGGACGGCGTTGCCGGACCCGCGAAGCCGGCTGAACTCCGTTGGTTTGTGGAGGCGCCGCGGGTGAAGAGCTGATAGGGAGTTGCAGCTCCGGCTGCCCGGGCGGACATTCAGCCCCCGCCTCCCCCTGGACGCGATCTCCGCCGGGCCGCTGGGAATCCGGGGGCGAGTCGAAGCGCGGTGACTCAGCCTCGAAGAGCACAAGGACCGCTGCGAAAGGGTCGCCCGCATCGCGAGCGATCCGATCGCCGAGTCGTCACTCGACCCGCACGATCGTGCCGGTCCGCGTTCCGGTCGCTGAGATGATCCGGGCGAGGTACATCCCGGGCGGCAGCATCCGTCCCGCGTCGTCGCGTCCGTTCCAGCTCAGAGTCAGGGATCCGCTCGGAGCCTGCGATGCCGTTTCCAGGCGCCGGACCTCTCGACCCGCCGCGTCGAAGATTCCAGCGACACACGGCACGGCGCTCGGGGACTGGACCGTGATCGTGACAACGCCACGGCTCGGATTGGGGAACAGGGTCAACCGAGGCGTGAACGATCGGGCGGCTTCCACGGAGGCGGCGGAGCAGGGGATGGGAGCGCAAACCGACCCGGGTCCCTGCCACTGGTTGGGAAACGTGCACCAGGAAACGATCGTCATGGTGCAGGCGCCGTTCGGATGGCAGCAGGCGCCGAGGCGGGCGTTCTTGAGCCCGAAGCTGTTCGCAGCGCCGGCGGCAACGGCGACGAAACCGGAATCCGGGGGCGGAACGTCGCACTCGTGATCCCAATCAGTGCCCCAGCACACGACGGAGCCGTCCCTCTTGAGTCCGATCGAGTGCGTATCGCCCCCTGCGATGGCGATGAAATCGGCGTTCGGCGCTGGAGGGTCACATTGGTGGTACGTATCACGTCCCCACCCGACCACGGACCCGTCACTCTTGAGGCCGAGGCTGAACTGGCCTCCGCCTGCGACTCCGATGAATCCCGAATTCGGCGCTGGAACATCGCATTGACCGTAGGTGTCATCCCCCCAGGCGACGATGGAACCGTCCACCTTGAGGCCAAGGCAGTGATAGACGCCGGCCGAAAGCGCGATGAACCCGACGTCGGGCCCAGGCACGTCACACTCGCCGTAGGAGTCATCGCCCCAGGCCACGATCGTCCCGTCGCTCTTGAGGCCGGCGCTGAACCATCCTCCGCCCGTGAGCGATACGAAGCCGCTGTTCGGCGCCGGCACGTTGCACTGCCCGTAGCCGTTGGCGCCCCAGGCCACCACCGAGCCATTTGACTTCAGACCAAGGCCGTGGGAATCCCCGGCCGCGATCGCCACGAAGTCCCGATTCGGGGACGGCACGGTGCATTGCCAGACTTCGCAGGAGCCCCAAGCTTCGATCGCGCCGGAAGACCGGAGCCCCATTCCGAAATAGGCTCCGGCGGCCACGGCGACATAGCCCGAATCGGGCGACACGACCCTGCATTGATCCACCACGCAGTTGCCCCAGGGCACGATGGACCCCGCGGCGCCGGCATTTCCGCACGCGAGCTGGAAGAGAACAAAGAGGCTCAGACTCACCGACAATCGGAGACGCAGGGGATTCATCGGAGACCTCCTCTCGCCGAACTGGCTGATAAAGCACCCCGGAGAAATCATACACCCCATGTCGAAAAACCGCCGCCCTGCCGTCCGGTTGGTCACGCGGGACGTGATCGGCGGCGGGCCCTGCAGCGACAAACGCATCCGCCCTGCCCGGACCCCGCTCGCGGCCCACAAGAAGGTTCCAGTCCCCGGCGCCGCCCACTCCGTCCCGGAGGCGGCGGAAAGCCCCCTTACGCCTTGTCGTTAGGCGCGGGTTCGCACGGGCCGTGGTGCCGATGGCAACGTGCCGGCCGCTGCCAAGAGGTTGCATTGCGACCGCGTCGCATGCGGAATGGAGACGCCCCGCGACGCGTCCAAAAAAAAAATAGGGTTGACACACCGCAACGTGATGCACAATTCTTCCTCGGCCTCAAACGTCAGTATTCGAAACCGTCACCGCTCGTAGCCCTTGGAGGTCGCCGTGAAACAGATTTCGGTCGCGCTTCTGCTTCTCGTCCTTGCGCCCCGATTGCTCTTCGCCTCACAGCCCACGGAAAGCGAGATGGACCGCGCCGCCGGAAAGTGGATCGAGCTGTTCGTTGAACACAACGGAGGATGGAACGATTCGACTTCGGCCCGGATCAGTGAGGTCCAGCGCTTTGCCGTCCGCGGAACCTCGTTCGGAACGGTTTATCAGATTCAGCCGGCCGGGTTCCTCGTCGTGCCCGCGTCGTTCGATGTTTACCCCGTTTTCGCCTTCTCGCTACACGGATCTTGGTCGGCACCGTCTGACAGCACCTCGCCCGGCCTCCACCTGCGGCACACGCTCACGCACGCCGTCTTCGCGTCGCTCAGTCGGGCGCCCGACCCGCGCGCCCGGGCCGCCTGGGCGCGCCTGCTCCGGCAGGACAAGGACGACGAGGACCTGCCGACCTTCACGCCGCAGATCAAGACGGCTCAGCTCATGACCGGGATCGCCTGGCATCAGTTCCAGCCGTACGATCTGGCCTGTCCAAGTCTCGGGGTCTGTTCGCAGCGGTACAATGGCGGGCAGGGGTTCGACGGCCATTGCGTGGTCGGCTGCGTGGCTTCTTCGCTAGGGAGACTTCTCCGGTTCCACGCATACCCGGACTCCGGCGAGGGCACCAACGCATACGAGTGGGCCGACACCACCGACCTGGCCTGCGCGCCCAAGGACACCATTCTGTCCGCCGATTTTCGCGGCCGCATCGACTGGAGCTTGCTGCCCCCCGACTGCAGCTCCTGCACGCCGGCCGACTCCGCGGCCCTGGCGGACTTCTGTTACAAAGTCGGTGTCAGCCTGGACATGAACTACGGCCGCATCCAGTCCAACGTCACCCCGACCCCCTCCCCGCTGCTCAACAACTGGCGCTACCGAGACGGTATCAACTTCTCGACCTTTGGCCAGGCCGACGCATGGGACATCGCCAGGACCGAGATCAACGCCCACCGTCCCCTCTGGGCCGGAACGGACACCCTGGGACATCAGGTGTGCGCCGACGGCTGGGCCTATGACGACAACAACGTCCCCTGGCTGTCGAGGAACGACGACTCGGGTTTCGAGCTTTGGCTGCCGTTCACCGCCTGGAACGACACCGTGGCCGAGGGCTTCCACTACGGCATCACGCCGCGGCGCCAGACGGACTTCGTCGTCAACCACAACGGGACCGGCGGGGACTATGCCAACATTCAAGCCGCCATCGATGACTCGCTGACGGTACGGCAGGGTAGCCGCATCGTCCTCGGCGACGGAGTCTTCACCGGCGCGGGGAACGTCGACGTCGACTTCAGGGGCCGGGACCTGACCATCTGCTCCCGTGCCGATAACCCCGACTCCAGCATCATCGACTGCCAGGGAAGCAACTCCAATCGGCACCGTGGGTTCTATCTCCACAGCAAGGAGTCCGCCGCGGCCACGATTCAGGGCATCACGATCCGCGACGGCTACGAGGGCCCGTCGGACGC
The DNA here is from genome assembly GCA_963833505.1 of Candidatus Eiseniibacteriota bacterium. GTDB lineage: Bacteria > Eisenbacteria > RBG-16-71-46 > CAIMUX01 > CAIMUX01 > CAWHYG01. Next base: position 2,177,368 of record CAWHYG010000007.1, read on the forward strand.
GGGAGGCGGGATCCTCTGCGCGAACTACGCGACCCCTGTGATCACGAACTGCGTCTTCGACCACAATACGGCCGGGAGCGGAGGAGGCCTGGCCGCAACCGGCCACGCCCGACCTCGCCTCGAGCAGGACCTCCTCGAGCACAACCGCAGCGGCACGGGCGCCGCGCTCTACGCGGCGAACGTGTCCGATCCATGGTTGCTCGGCTGCACCTTGGCCGGTGACACGTGCACCGGCGCCACCAACCAATCGGCCGTCTACGCGACGACCAGCTCCAAGGTCCACGTGTTCCAGAGCATCATCGCCGGGACCGTCGGCGGAAAGGACGTCATCTGCGGGTTCAACAGCATCATCCACCTGAGCTGCTGCGACGTGTACGGTAACGCGGGCGGGGATTGGACCGGGTGCATCTCCGCCCAGCTCAGCCAGAACGGCAACATGCACGCGGACCCGAGGTTCTGCTCCGGGTCGTACTACCTCCACTACGGTTCCCCCTGCGGAGTCGGCAATTCGGGGGACTGCGGCCAGATCGGGGCCCTGCCTTACTGCCACGGGTCCGCCCTGGTGAGGCCCGACTCGACGGGAGACTTCAAGAACATCGCCGCCGCGGTCGCGAACGTCTGCGACGGAGACACGATTCTCCTGGCGAACGGGACATTCCAGCACGACGGAAACCGGGACCTGTTCATCAGCAAGATTCTCACGATCCGATCGCAGAGCGGGAATCCGGACTCGTGCAAGGTGGACTGCGGGGGCTCGCCATCCGGCTATCATCGCTTCGCGACCTTGGAGGGTGCCGACGTCCTGCAGGATCTGACCCTTACCGGGGGGTACCTCGGTGGAGGAGACCCGTATGGGGGCTGCATCCTCGTGCGAACTGGGGGCGCCACGCTTGTAGACTGCGTCCTCGAGAGAAATAGCGCCACGGTCGCCGGCGGAGGGGGGGCGATCGCCGCGTTCTTGGGCTGCGTTGTTTCGCTCCGCCAGAGTCGCGTCCAGGCCAACGGAGGCTATGCCGGCGGAGCCTGTCTGCTGGCGGCCGGCACGAGCCTCCAAGCGACCAACACGACGTTCTGGGGCAACAGGTCGGGCGCGGGGAGCGCCGGCGGCGGGGCCGTGCAGATCCTCGGAGCCCAGGCTCACTTCGACAGGTGCACCTTCTTTGCCGATACGTCCTTGAACGCCAGCGGCGCGGGCGCCATCTACCTCGGGTCGGACGCGGTCGCCGAAATCGACTCGACGATCATCGACTCATGCGTTTGCGCCAACGGCCCTGTGGAACCGTGCGGCGGAAACGGAGGCTCCGCGACGGCGTCGTGTTCGGACATCTTCGGATGCGGCGGTGACTGGGGGGGATGCCTCTGGGGTCAGGGGCCGGGCAAGGGCAGCAGCAATCTGGATTCCGACCCGTTGTTGGACGACCCGCGCGCAGGGAGCTTCTGTCTGGACGAGGGGTCACCGTGCTGGGGAGGCTCCTGCGGGCAGATCGGCGCCTACGGCCTCTGTCCGGACAAGCGCCTGACCAACCAGCCCCGGGAGGTCACTCTAAGGGTCATCGGCAGCAACCCGTCACGGCAGCCGGTGGTCCAGTTCACTGTTCCGACCGCGCAGGCGGGGCACCAGATCGATCTGGCCGTCTATGACGCAGCGGGACGGCGTATCCGAAGCCTGTTCCACGGTCCGGGCGCCATCGGCGTCCACACGATCCACTGGGACGCCCGGACGGGATTCGGAGCATCCGCGGCATCGGGCGTCTACTTTCTGAGGCTGCGCGTGGCCGGCGGGCCGGCCAAGGCGCAGAGGCTGGTCGTCTTGCGGTAGCGGCTACGCCGGACCGATCCGGATCCCCCGGATGGACCGGAGCGGGGGCGGTGTCCACTTCCCCCGCTCCCGCCGCATCGCGTACCGGTCCAAGCGGACCCATCCGCGCGGATCTCGGTGTTCCCCGCTACTTCATAGCCACGACCCGGCGCGTCTCCCGGCTCGTCCCCTCACGGAGGCGCAGGTGGTAGACCCCGCCGGACAGGCGCCGTCCCGGGGCGTCGGTGCCGTTCCAGACGAGATCGTGGCGTCCGGGCAGCGTACGATCGGCCCGACGCGAGAACCCGCAGGAGCCGCCCGGCCGGATCGAAGATCTCCAGGACGACCGGCGCGGCGTCCGCGGTCTCGAACGAGACGGACGTCGAGGTGAAGAACGGATTCGGCGCTGCCGCGAAGATGCGGACATCTCCCGGCGCGCTCCTCGGTTCGACGGCGGATTGGGCTCTGAATTCCTCCGGGGGCGGTTAGGTCGGTGAGTGCCCCCGATTCAGGGCGAAGCTCGGACGGGCGGACGGCGAAGGCCTATGGAGTCAATCGGTCGGGCAACGCTCTTTCGAGCTCATGGATCAGGCCAGGAAGATCCACGCGAACGACCTGCCACACGATATCGAAATCGACTCCCATGTAGTCGTGGACGACCTTGTGGCGCATCCCAATGATGTCATCCCATGGGATCTCGGGATGCGCAACCTGGAAGTCAGTGGAAACCCGGCGGGCTGCTTCCCCGATGACCTGAATCAGGTGGGTGAGCGCAAGGCGCAGGTTGTCGTCTTTATCGTAGTCCTCTTCGGATTTCCCCGTGACCTTCTTCACGGCCTCTCTGGCCGTGTCAAGCATGTGCCCGAGGTAGACTTCGTCACCCTTCGGCATACTGCGGCTCGGCCGTGGAGAGGACCTCGTCCCTCATCCGGTGATTGAGGAACTTCGGCGTGATCAAATCAACCCGGCGACCGCCCAGGAGTTCTGACAGTTCCCGCTCGATCGATATGAGCCGGAAGCCGGGAACGTGGCCCGGCTCGAACTCGGCAAGGACGTCAATGTCGCTGTCGGTCCTGAAGTCCGGCCGCAGCACGGAGCCGAAGAACGACAATCGGCGAATGTGGTGTCTCCGGCAAAACTCAGCGATCTTCACTCTGTCGACCGCAACTCCAACACTCATAGGCACTCCGACCCGATCGGTCCCCTCGGCAGGTTGCAGCGTCCACCCGGGGATCATGGTACGCGAACAGGGTCGCCGAGTTCAAATCGAGTGGGATGGAATGGGATGGAATCCGATGGAAAGGAGCGGGGGCCACACGAGGAGGCCAACGCGGGTCTGAGTCTCCGGGCGCGCCCCCTCCGGCAGGCCGGCGACGCGAAATCTTGCCGAATCCTGCGACTGCGTCTAGACTCCGCAAGTTCGGAGAGGCAACCAAGGGTGAAGACAAAGGCCGGCGGCTCGTCCCGCCGCGCGAGGAATCGTGATGATCGTGGGTGTTCCCAAGGAGACCATGCCCGGAGAAAGGCGCGTCGCGCTGACGCCCGCCGTCGTACCCGGGCTGATCAAGGCGGGTGCGGAGATCCTGGTCGAGCTCGGCGCCGGACAGGCGGCCGGGTTTCCCGACGAGGCCTACCGGGACAAGGGAGCGGCCATGGGCACGCGCGAGGAGGTCTTCCGGCGGGCCGGCGTGCTGCTCCAGGTCCGGGCTCTGGGCAGCAATCCGAAGGCGGGCCGTTCCGACCTGCCGCTCTTCGGGCGCGGGCAGGTCGACATCGGCTTTCACGATCCGCTGGTCGCGCGGGACGAGCTCGAGATCCTCGCGGAGCGCGGCGTGACCTGTTTCGCTCTGGAGCTTCTGCCCCGGATCGCGCGGGCGCAGAGCATGGATCCGCTCTCCTCCATGGCCACGGTGAGCGGGTACAAAGCGGTGCTGCTGGCCGCGACGGAGCTGCCGCGGATGTTCCCGCTGCTCATGACCGCGGCGGGCACGATCACGCCGGCCCGGGTCTTCGTCATCGGCGCCGGGGTCGCCGGCCTCCAGGCCATCGCGACGGCGCACCGGCTCGGCGCGGTGGTCGAGGCGTTTGACGTCCGGCCCGCGGTCAAGGAGCAGGTGCAGAGCGTGGGAGGCAAGTTCGTCGATCTGCCGGTCGAGACGGCGGGGGCCGAGGACGCGGGAGGATACGCCCAGGCCCAGGAGGAGTCCTTCTACCGGCGCCAGCGCGAGCTCCTCACCCGGGTGGTCGCCGGGGCCGACGTCATCATCAGCACGGCCGCGGTGCCGGGGAAGAAGGCTCCGGTCCTCGTCACGGCGGACATGATCCGGCAGATGAAACCGGGATCGGTCATCGTGGACCTTGCCGCGGAAAGGGGCGGCAACTGCGAGCTGACCCGGCCGGAGGAGAGGGTTCTGGCGTACGGCGTCACCATTCTCGGTCCGATCAACCTGCCCGCGACCGTCCCCTACCACGCGAGCCAGATGTACGCGAAGAACATCACCGCGTTTCTCTCGCATCTGTGGCACGAGGGAGAGCTGCGTATCGACCTGGAGGACGAGATCACCCGCGAGACCCTGATCGCCCGGGACGGCCGGATCGTGCATCCGCGCCTCCGTGTGCAGGAGGAGGCGCGAACGTGAGACGGGCGGCGATTCTGATGGCACTGATCTTTGTGACCGGGGTTCCAGTCCGACCGGCCCGCGCGGCAACCGGAACGGCCGCCAACGCGCCGGTTGCCACAGCATCGATCGGCACCAAACCGATCGCCACCGGGCCGACTGCCACCGGGTCCACCACGACGACGCTGACCGCCGCGAAGCCGGCCACGAACGCGCCGAGCAATACCGCGCTGGTCGCAGCCATGACATCGGCCACCGCGCCGATCGCAACCGCGACACTGGCCGCGATTCCGGTCGCCGAACCGCCGACTGCAGCCACGCCTCCCGCTTCCACAGCGCCGGCCGATACCGTATCCACGCTCTTTGTCTTCGTGCTGGCCACGTTCATCGGGCTCGGCGTGATCGCCCGCGTCTCCCGGCTGTTGCACACGCCGCTCATGTCCCTGACCAACGCCATCTCCGCCATCGCGGTGGTCGGATCCATCCTGGTCACGGGAGGGAACTATCCCACGGAGATCCGCCTGCTCGGCGCGGTGGCTCTCTTCGCCTCGATGACCAACATCGTGAGCGGCTTTTTGATCACCGACCGAATGCTCAAGATGTTCCGGCAGACGCGACCGGAGGCGAAGCGATGACCGGCGCCGGCGTCCAGATCGCCTACCTCGTCGCGACCGTCCTCTTCATCTTCTCGCTCCATTGGATGCGGGATCCGGGCACGGCGCGCCGCGGGGTCGGGGCCGGGGTCGCCGCCATGATCATTGCGATCGCTGCGACCTGGATCGAGCCGGAGGTCGTGCACCACGGTTGGATCATCCTGGCCATTCTCGCCGGATTCGCCGCCGGCATTCCGCTGTCGCGGGTCTCGCTGACCGCGGTGCCGCAACGGACCGCTCTTTCACACGCCTTCGGCGGCCTGGCGGCCGGTCTGGTCGGAACCGCCAAGTTCTACCTCTGGACCGCCGAAGGGCCGGCCCAGCTCACGCCCTTCCGCATGGCCGCGATCGTGGCCGAGATCATCCTGGGGTTCCTCACGCTGACGGGCAGCCTGATGGCGGCGGGAAAACTCCAGGGGATCCGGTGGATTCCCGAGCGGCCGGTCGTCTATCGATTCCAGAACTTCGGGAACCTCGGCCTGCTGGCGGTGGCAGCGGCTCTGGGGCTTTTCCTCGTCTTCCGGCCGATCGGTCCCTGGGCGGCGGCGGCCTTCCCCGTCATGATCATCCTGTCGCTCGTCTTCGGAGTGCTGCTGGTGATGCGGATCGGCGGCGCCGACATGCCCACCGTCATCTCGATCCTGAACGCCAACGCCGGCCTGTCGGCGGTCGCGATGGGGTTCGTGCTGAACAACAAGCTGTTGATCACCGCCGGGGCGCTCGACGGATCGAGCGGGCTCATCCTCTCCATCGTCATGTGCCGGGCCATGAACCGCTCGTTCACCAACGTCCTCTTCGGCGGCTTCGGCGCGGTGACCGCGGGCGGCGCGCCGGCCGGCGCGGGCGTGTACAAGCCCGAGACGATCGAGGGCGCGGCCCAGGTTCTCGAGCAGGCGTCCCAGGTGGTGATCATCCCGGGATACGGCATGGCCGTGGCGCAGGCGCAGCATCGCGTGCGCGAGCTCTACGACCAGCTCGTGAAGCGGGGAATCGGCGTCAAGTTCGCCATTCACCCGGTGGCCGGCCGCATGCCCGGGCACATGAACGTGCTTCTGGCCGAGGCGGAGATCCCCTACGCGGACCTCGCGGAAATGGACGAGATCAATCCGGACATGCCCCAGTGCGACGTGGCTCTGGTCGTCGGCGCCAACGACGTGGTCAACCCGGCGGCGCGTCACGATCACGGAAGCCCGATCTACGGCATGCCGATCATCAACGCGGACAAGGCGCGGACGGTGTTCGCCATCAAGCGGAGCAAGAACCCCGGATTCGCGGGCATCGACAACGAGCTGTATTTCAAGGACACCACGTTCATGTTGTTCGGGGACGCGAAGACCGTGGTGGGAGAACTGGTCAAGCAGCTTGCGGGGGAGCCGAGCCTGGTGTGACCGGACGAAGTAGACGCGACGTCCGCTGACTGCGCCCAGTCGCGCGCTCGCGTGGGCTCGCCGACCCGTTCAGGTGCAGACCGGGTTTGGCGCGCATTCCGCGAAGGTCCCGTAACCCCTCGCGCGTGAGAATCTACCGGCATCCGCGATACCCCCCGCGATCTCATGGAAACACTTCTATCGGCCCTACTCAGCTTCCTCCGGGCCGCCCTCCTGCCCCGGACGACCTTGGCTCTGGAGAATGCAGCCCTGCGACCGGGCTCGGAAGCGTATCCGCCTTCGCACCGGCGATCACGCCTTCTGGGTCCTCCACGCGGGAAATCCCGGGGGAAAACCACGGATGCTCGCCGCCGAACCCGCCTTTCGTCTGCAAGAACGCCCGGGAGGAGCGGAAAGGCGCCTGGAGGAGACGACGAACCCATGTCATACTCATCGCCGCTCCCCCATGGGGGCCCAAATAGGTCCTGGGGGCCGATGAAGTGGTCCATAAGCGGGCGCGGAACGATCCCACTGGGCCCGATGAACCGAGCCATGCGGAGTGCGGAATGATCGGGGAGCGCAGGCAAGTCCTGAGTCGCGGGGTCACGCAGCCGGCCCGGCTTACCACGGGCGTCAATCTCCAGGTTCACGGATCCGGTTGTGAGAGGAGGTTGCAAGTGTCTTTCCGCGGTGCCCTGGCCATCGGGACCCTGCTGCTCCTTGGCGGCCCGCCATCGCTTTTCACTAGACCGTCCGCCTATGCCCTGAGCGCTATCGGTACTTACGCTTCCTCGGTGGCCATACGGAAGGTTACATTGCTTCAGGGGATGTCCCTCTGAGCGTAGAAAGTTGACGGCGGTCCTCCGCCCGGTGAGATCATCGGGCAACCGCCTAAGTCCAAGGGAGGACCACCGTCATGAAGAAGATGCCCCGGGGGAGTCGTTCCCCGCAACGCCCGATTACGTCCGAGAGTCCGGACGTTCCGACCGCTTCCCTTCTCTTCACAGTGCTCTCGGATTCCCGGGAGGATCTGCATGAACTCATCGTTCGTACCGGCTTGGACGTGTTTCGCGCCATGCTCGAGGACGAACGGACTTCGGTCTGTGGGCTCCGGTCCCGGCCGTCGGCCGATCGGACGGCGTACCGTCACGGCTACGACGATGGGGAGCTGGTCCTGGGAGGCCGGAAGGTCCTGGTGAAGAAGCCTCGCGTGCGCAGCGCGGACGGCGCGCGCGAACTGGGGCTGCCGCTGTGGAACAGGATGGCGCGCCGGGATCCACTGACCGATCGCGTCCTGGAGCAGATGCTGGTCGGAGTGAGCACGCGGAACTACGCGCGGAGTCTTGAACCCCTGCCCGCCCCCCTTCGTTCGCGGGGCACGACCCGGTCGGCCGTCTCGCGCCACTTCGTGGCTCGAACGCAGGCCCAGGTGGAGAACTTTCTTTCCCGAAGCTTGGAAGACGAGACGTATCCGGTGCTGATGATCGACGGCAAGGGGTTCGGAGAACATTCTGCTGATCGTCATTCTGGGCATCGCGCCGGACGGTCGGAAGCGGATCCTGGGGATCGCGGAGGGTAGCACCGAGAACGCCGCGCTCTGCCGCCGGCTCCTGGGCGATCTGGTTGACCGAGGGCTTTCGGCCGAGGAAGCACGGCTCGTGGTGATCGACGGAGGCAAGGGGCTCCGCAAGGCCGTCCGCGAGGTGTTCGCCGCCCGCGCGGTCGTCCAACGGTGCCAGGTGCACAAGATGCGCAACGTGCTCGAACACCTTCCCAAAGACCAGCAGAGCTGGGCCAAGACGGCGATGGAAGCCGCCTACGGCTGCTCGGATCCGAAGAAGGCGAAGGAGATGCTGGAGCGGCTGGCCAAGCGTCTGGAGGAGAAACACCCGGGCGCGGTCGCCTCCCTGCGCGAGGGGCTCGAGGAAACCCTGACCGTCAACGGCCTGAACCTCACCGACGCGCTCTGGAAAACACTTCGGTCGACCAACGCGATCGAGAATGTCCAGGGAACGCTGGAGAAGAAATCCGCGAACGTGAAACGGTGGCGCAGCGGATCGATGGCGGTCCGATGGGCAGTGACCGCCGCGATCGAGGCAGAGAAGAAGTTCCGGCGGATCCGAGGCCACACGCAGATGCCTCAGCTCCTGGAGGCCCTGAGGAGAAAACTCGATACACATCTCGACACCGAGAAGGCCGTAGCGTAAATGTTCATCCCAGTGGACCGCTGCCGACTTTCAACGCCGGACGGGACATCCCCTTGCTTCATTGCGATTATGCCATTGTGGCTGATGTCCTGCCGACCGGGAGCCCATTCATCTTTCGGACCACCATCGTCGATTGTCTGAAAGGCGGCGCTCAACCCGGAGACACGATGTCCGTCGTGTCACCGAGATCGGACCTGACCCCGCGCGCCGGGCGATATCTCCTTCACCTCGTCCGATGGCCGGGACGAGCGCGCTGCAGTGAAATGGTGCCTGATGCCCGCGTCACGCTTCAGGGCGACTTCGTCGAAGTCCCGCTTCCCCGGTATCGTGCCCCCTCGGCGCCGTATCTGGACAGCCTACGGGCCTACCTATCTGCCGAAACTCTGGCCTCAATTTCCTCACAAGCACCAACGGTGGTTCGGGCAGCTGTCCTATCCGCGCCCGGCGACAGCGGGATCGCTCGCCTTCGCGTTGACCACACCTTTGGATCATCGCCGCCATCTCCTGGAACCGAGATCTCTGTCGACTATCCCCGGCCAACGCTCGATTTTCCGCAGTACCTGGCGCCGGACCTAGACGTCGGCCGTGAGATTATCGCGTTCCTGAAGCCTCAAGGTGACGCCTACGCGTTCTTTGGCGATCTGATGTCAGTCTGGGAGTTTAGCGGCGACAGCCTCTACGTGAACCCTCTCCACCGAGGCACCGGGGCTCCGGAAAATCGACCGATCGCCAGGATCAGCTGGATTACGATGCAGAGTACTCTGGCCGGGAGGTGAAGAATGACGACCGGGCGCATACGCACCAGAGGCCGCGGCCGCGGGGCACAACAGGACCGTGGGCAGGTGGAAATTGGCGACGCTGTAGCTTCCATGAGCAGGTCGTAGCGTATGAGAGAGAGCGTGAAGTGCTGCCTCAGGTTACGGTGGTTCGGGCCCGGCCTTGGGGAGGGGGAGCGGCCCGCTGCGGGCGGACCTGCAAGGTCGGGACGGTAGGGATGGGCGATGCATGCTTGGGAGGAGCGGCCGGCGGTACGAGGACGCTGGGTACGGAGGCTTGCTGGTCAGAACGTTCGGGTGTATCCTTATTGCGGGTTGGTTTGAGCGGCCACCTGTTCTTTTCCAGATCGAGTCGGAGTAGGAACCATGGTCACCCATAGCCCCCTCCACAGAACCGGACGAGCGGGACTACCGCATCCGGCTCCCACCTTGGGTCATCACGCCCAGGCGCTGATTGGGCCAGGGTTGACAGATCCGGGGAATGGGGAGCCATTGAGTCACCAGGCGTTTCCATCGGACGACCGTGAGCCGCGTCTTCTGACTTCGGCGGCGGAGACTCCGCCCCCATCGCCAGGACACCGCGTTGCGGAAGGCCGAGAGGGCCGGTCCGTTTCGAGGCACCCCGTAATAGCGGTAGTGCCCGAGCAGGACCGTCCGCAGGTAGGCTCCTTGGTCCGGGACGGGGTCGTGCAGTCGCCTCCGGAGTTCGCTGCCGATCTCCTTGAGCTTCGCCTGCCACCGCTGGCGCATCGTCTGCCGCAGCACCGTGAACTTCCCCTGCCGGGTCTTCCCGCAGATGTGCGTGAAGCCAAGGAAGTTGAAGGTCGGGGGCTTCCCGTCCCCCCGATCGCGTCGGTTCTTCTCGGCGAAGCGACCGAACTCGATCAGGCGGGTCTTTTCCGGGTGCAGCTCCAGCCCGAACTTTGCGAAGCGTTCGCGCAGCTCGACCAGGAACCGCTCGGCCACGTCTCGATGCTGGAACCCAACCACGAAGTCATCGACAAAACGCACCACGACCACGTCGCCGCGCGCTTGCTTCGTTCTCCATCGCTGGATCCACAGGTCGAGAGCATAATGCAGGTAGACGTTGGCCAGGAGGGGACTGATCGACCCGCCCTGAACCGTGCCCACCCTCCCGGCGATGCGCTTCCCCTCCTCCAGCACGCCGGCCTTGAGCCACTTCAGGATCAAGCGCACGACCCGCTGGTCCGCGATCCGGTGCTCGATGAATTTCCGCAGCCATCCATGGTCGAGGGTATCGAAGAACGACCGGATGTCGGCGTCGAGCACCCAGCTCACCTTCTTCCGTTCGATCCCGACCGTGAGTGCATCCAGCGCTTGATGCGGGCTGCGTCCCGGTCGGGAACCATAGGAAAATCCGAGGAAGTCGATTTCGTAGATGGCGTTCAACACCTCGACCACCGCACGCTGGACGATCTTGTCCTCCAGCGTCGGAACTCCGAGCGGCCGCTGCCGCCCGTCGGTCTTGGGGATGTACGCTCGCCGAACCGGCTTCGCCCGATACGCTCCTCGCTTCAGCCTTTCGGAAAGGTCTCGGAGGTTCTCTTCCAAGTTTTCCCCGTAGTGCTGCCAGGTCTCGCCGTCGATTCCTGCCGCCGCGTTCTTCTTCAGGGCGAAGTAGCCCGCGCGCAGTCGATCCACGTCGTAGACATGGTGCAGGAGCGTGGTGAACCGCTGTTTCCTGTCCTTTCTTGCCGCCTGTCGTACCCGCTCCAGTCCGCTGGGCACGCACTCCCGGCTCTGTGTCCGGTGCGTGTCGGCTTCGAGCGAGTTCCCCTTGGCCCGACCCCTTCCCTCCATCACCTCCGCCACCGGTCGCCCGGCACCGTTCGGCGACTTCCCCGGTACTACGGGTCGGTCCGACCTCCCACCTTCGTCCATCATCGGCGTGCGCCTTTCGGCTTCCCGATGCGGTCTGGGCATACCCTGCTTCCAGACGAGGGCGGGATCTCCCGGTTCCCATGCAAGGTGACTCCGAACGTGCTCAGGGCCTCTGACCGCGCGGGGTCCCTCGGCGTCTCGCCATGGCGACGCCCAGGGTGTGGCCTTCCGCTAACCTCCACAGCGTCGGCACCCCGAAGTGATTCATGGATTACGCGGTTCAATACCCGGCCCGCCCGTACCCCTGTCAACGCTTCACTCCCGGCCTCGCGGCCGACAGCGCATGACTCGGGGCCATCGTGGGTGGCTGGCCCTTCGATGTATGACTCTTTCATTCACTTCACCTCGCCGGTTTGACCGGCGCACGGAGGTCAACATGCGTCTCTCGCGAGGTCTCCGTGTTCCGGTGGGTTTCGGCCTCTTTCTTCTGCTCGCATGTACAGCGAGACCGGTCAAAGCGGACGGTGTCGTCGTGGCCTGGGGCGACGACTCCTGGGGTCAGGGCGACGTGCCGAGCCCGAATTCAGGTTTTGTTGCCGTCTCCGCCGGCGATTACTTCAGCCTCGGTTTGCAGGCTGATGGTTCCATCCTCGGGTGGGGGTTCAATGAATACCGCCAGTGCAATCCGCCGTCTCCCAATCGGGACTTCATGGCGGTCGCCGCCGGTAGCGACCACGGGCTGGGACTCAAGAGCGACGGCGTCGTCGTAGCCTGGGGCGAGAACCAGTACGGCCAGTGCGACGTCCCCCTGCCGAACTCGGGCTTCGTCGATGTCTCGGGCGGTTATGCATTCAGTGCGGGATTGAGGTCCGACGGCTCGATCGTTGCCTGGGGGGATGACCGACATGGCGAGTGCGACGTGCCGGAGCCAAACACAGGGTTCCTTCAGGTGTCTGCCGGCGAGTATCACGCGCTGGGCCTCAAGGTGGACGGCTCCGTGGTGGCCTGGGGCGACGACAGCTACGGCCAGTGCGACGTGCCCGCGCCGAACAGCGGGTTCGCCGTTGTGGCGGCTGGACGATGGTTCAGTCTGGGGCTCAAGCAGGACGGTACGATCGTCGGTTGGGGAAACGACCAGTCCGGCCAGATCAACATGCCCTCCCCCGACGCCAACTTCGCGGCTATCGCGGCCCCCGTGGGCGGCGCGCACGCGCTGGGCCTGCGAGCAGACCGGTCCATCGCCGCATGGGGCAGCGACATCAGTCACCAATGTGACGTTCCCCCGCCGAACAGCGACTTCGCAGCGATCTCGGCCGGGGCGGCCAGCAGCCTCGGTCTCCAAAACTCGAGCCTCGGCGCCTGCTGCCATCCGAACGGCGCTTGCACGATCACGGTCGCCTCCTGGTGTCAGCTTCCCGGCCTGTGGCAGGGCGCCGGGACAGTCTGTGCTCCGTCGCCCTGTGCAACATCCTCGGCCCAGACAGCACGGGCCACAGCGCCGCGGTTGCTCTTGTCCCCCAACCCCAGCGCCGGTTCCATGTCGATCGTCTACCGGTCGGCGGGTACGGTTCCGTCCGCGGCCGAGATCTATGACGCCGCCGGCCGGGTCGTGCGACGTCTCGATGCGCCATCCGGCGCGCAGCCCTTGATCTGGAACGGTCTTGACCAATACGGGCGCGCCGTGCCTCCCGGGATCTACCTTGTGCGGATCACGGGCGCCCAAAGCTCACAGACGGGGACGATCCTCCGCGTCGGGCGGTAACAGGCGATGCCCGTGGCCGTCCGGCCCAGAGCAGGCGGCCACGGGCCTTTAGTCCCTTGGCACTGGACCTGGTCGCAGATTGCCCACGAATCGACATCATGCTTGGGCTGCTTGGACCAGGGCAGGTATGACACGGAGTTCCCTCAGCTTCGGGCCCAGCAGGATGGCCAGGCGCTCGGCGTTCTCGCGGATCTCCTCCCGGAAGGGCTCGGCCCACTTGGTGTAGTCGAAGATCCGAATGTTCCGCCGGCGGCTCCTCCGGGAATCGTGTGGCCGATTTCATTGGGTGAACGGCGTTGTTTCCGGATAGAGGTCGAGTCCGCCGCAGTGGAAGTAGATGGCATTGCGAAAGCGTTCAGGATTACGGAACCCTCGGGCCATGGCTTTGACTCGCTGGGTGCTTGCGTTGAGCCCTTCCGCGGCGGCGTTGGTGATGGGATGCTGGAAGTAGGTGACGATGTTGTCGTAGTGAGTTGCGATCATGTGAGCGACTGTCTTGATCGGTTCGAGACGGCTGCGGATGGCCCAGGCGTGCCAGGTCCGGAAGTGTCGGTCGGCCGCTCCTTGATAGATGAAGTCCCAGAAGCGCATGAACTCTTCCTTGAGGCTCCAGGCGCGCGCCGTCTTCAGGTCGCTCCGCCGCGTCAGCCGAAGGAACTGGCGCCACTCAGCGAGTGAGAAGCGATCCGGGTGGCGGAGCCAGTCGTATTTCGTTCCCTTGAGCCAGTCCTTTCCCTCGGCCTGAAAGACGCGGTTCTCGCGGCGCCGGACCTTATCGACGGCATCGTTGAGATGCTTGGCGATGTGAAACTTGTCGAAGACGATCTTCTCCACGCCTCGGGGCACGCTCTCGGTGACCGAGCCGATGTAGAGGCGCCGGACGGCCCGCTCCTGGATACCTGCCGTTTCGTCCCAACTCAGGCGCAGCCGGTCACCGATCGCGGAGATCGACGCCTGCTTCATCCAGTCAATCGCCAGAGCTTCGAAGAGCGCGGTGAAGCGGGACCCATCCTCGGCCCAGGGCACGGAAATCTGTTTCACCCCATGGGTCGGGCAGTTCAGCCGGGGAACCCGAGCATGCAGGAGGGTCTTGTACTGGAATGTGTCCAGATGGCGCCAGACCCGATCGCGGTGGTCATGGATGGGCGCTCGCTCCAGGCAGTCCGGACAAACCCACAATTCCCTCGCGGGTAGAGCGACCCAGACGTGAACCTCTCCTTCAGACAGTTTGAGCTCCACCTTCTCGACGCCCCAGGGAGACATCAAGCCCAGCAGCTTGGCATACAGGGCCTTGTCGTCCATGACCGGTCCTCCGCCGAGGCTGGGGCGGTGGGGTCCGAGCGAGCGGAGCGAGCGTGCGATAGGCAGGACGGAGGGTGAGGCGAGCGGAGCGAGCCGAAGTCCGGAGCGAAGCGAAGGACGGAGCGCGAAGCGCGACCCCGGAGGAGGGCCGACCCGGAGCGCGAAGCGCGGAGGGGATCGCCCAACTCCGATTGCTGAATGTCCGGATTCTCCGTTTGGTTCCGGCTACGCCGGGTCAGGTCCGTTTCGAGTTCCGGACGATTGGCGCGGGTGACGCGCGACCTTTGATCCGGAACGGTCTTGACCCATTCGAACCCGCCGTGCCCGTCACCGTTTGTTCCGCAGGTACTCCCGAAACGAACGGAGACGCGGCAGCGATTCGAGGTCCTTCCGGCGGTGGGTCGCGGCCTTGCTGGCGATGATCTCCCGTTCGCATGAGCCCATCCTAGGCTGGCGAAGCCATCAGGTCCAGGACCGGCGGGCCGGTGCGGACCCGGGCTTCAGGGACGATGGCCGGGCTGTTCGGACTGCCGGCCCACGACCTTGACGCGCCGGTCGATCCGGAAGTATGATGCAGGTATGAAGACAAATACCAAGTCCAGCATCACCCTTCCGCCCGAGGAACTGAAGCTCGTGATCGCGCTCCAGAAGAAGCTCAAGGCCAAGAGCAAGGTGGAGGTCGTCCGCCGCGGCCTCAAGCTCCTCCAGGAGTCCACGGATCGGGGAAGCCTGCGGGAGGCGTTCCGGCGCGCGTCGCAGGCAACCCGAGCCTCGCTTCGGGCGGAGTTGGAGGAACTCGACCATCTCAGCTCTGAAGGTCTCGGCGAGCGATGAAGATCCGGCGCGGCACGCTCTATCTGGCCGATCTCAACCCTGGCGAGGGGACCGAACCGGGAAAGACGCGGCCCGTCCTCGTGATCCAGACCGACCTGCTGAACGAGGCGGATCATCCGTCCACGTGGATTCTACCCTGCTCGACCCGGCTCACCGGAGAGAGCGTCCTCCGGGTTTCGCTGCCGAAGAGCATGGCCGGAAACCGTGAGGAGTGCGAGGTCATGATCGACCAGAGCCGCGCGATCGACAATCGACGTTTCGTCCGCGCCCTGAAGCCGCTCCCTCGAAGCTTGCTTCAGGAAGTCGAACAGAAGCTCCGCCTGTTGGGCGAACTCGGGCCGCCGTGATCGGGGTTGCAACGGGAATGCCCGATTCTGTGGTCCGACCGGGACCGCCGTTGTTGGGACCGCGGCTTGGCCGGCTACCGCCGTCCCGGCCCGCCGTCGCGCCCATGATCGGGAGGCACGTCGCGCCCGCCGGGGCCCATGTGGCCGGGGTCCGAGGGGTTCCCGCCCGGACCGTGCTGGTCCGACGGATCTTCTCCCGGCCGCGTTCCCGGCGGATGATCGCCGGGGCCGCTCGGACCCCCCGCAAGCATCTGGTCGAGGCTGCGCAGGAGCTTGTCCCGGTCCGCGCCGGATCGGATCGAATCCAGGACCTGCCTCAGGACGTCGGCCGGAGGACCCTGGCCGTTGCGGGCGAGCCCGCCGAGATCGGTCCCGAGCTTTTCGAGATCGGCTCCGCGATAGCCCTGGGTCCAGGCCGCACTCACCAGATCGAGTGACACATCGGGCTTGATCCCGCCGGCCACCAGACCGCCCATCGCCAGCACGGCCGCCTGGCCCTGCGCCGGCCCCTCGTGATCGGCGGCCGCCAACCGCATCGCCTGCTCGATCACCGCTCCGGGAACGCCGACTTCGAGCGCGTAGGCCGCATGATCGATCAAGGCCAGACGCGCGGCCCGGTCGTTCACGGGGGTCTTCGCGGGGGTATTCGCCGGAAACACCGCATCGACACGGCGGCCGGAGTCGCGCAGCCGGTCCTCGAGCTGATCGACCACCGCTTCGATGCGCGGCAAGGCGATCCCCTTGGCCAGACCTTCCAGATATCGATCGAGCACGGCGCCCGCCGGCAATCCGTCCGCTTCGAGGCGATCCGCGCGCGCGAGGATGGATTGCGTTTGCTGGGGCGTCAGCCCGGTCTCCGCCGCCCTCCGCACCAACTCGTCCCGCAGATCCGATTCGCTCTGCGATCGGGCCGGCGCCACCAGCATGAGCGTTCCGAGAAACGCGATTACGAGGCTGCGGGATGTCATGTCATCGGCCCATCAGTTCAAGCCCGCCGTGTCTTCGGCCCACCGATTGGAACCTGCCAAGCCCATCGGCCCACCGATGCGAACCTGCCAGGTCCGTCCATCCGTCTATCACTACTGACTCGTACCCATTTTGCGCCGCCCAGGATCATGCCACAACCTAGGACGCCGCCGAGCGCCGCGGGTTACGGCCTTCCGCCCGGTGCAGCGCCGGATTCCACTTCGAGAATTCCGATCTCATCACCAAACCCGTCCTCTTCATACTGCGCCGCGCCCTCCGGACGAACCCATTTTCCGTCGATCACGAACGCATAACGCCAGGTCCCGGCCGGCACCGGCACGGTGATCTCCCAGGATCCGCCGGCGTCCGGTCCTTCCATCTTCGCCTCTCTCCAGGCGTTGAATCCGCCTACGAGCGAGACCTGGCGCGCTCCCGAGGCCCGGACCCGGAATCGGACGCCTCCCGACCCGGTAACCGGCGCCAGCGAGTCGGGCCGATCCCCGGAAGCCGAGACGCCATGGACACCGGAACTCCAAGGCAGCGCCGCCGACGATGCACTCCGGCGGGACTCCGATCCCGTTCGCCAGAGCCGGACGCGCACGCCGCCGGTCCACCGGGCCTGACGGAAGCCCAGCGCGGCGACGTTCGAGATCTCGTGCACGAAGAGGCCGGAGGCGAAGAGGCGAACGCGACCCGAGATCGGCCGTTCGGCGGACAGCTCGCCCTGCCAGATCCTGTCCGTTCGCGTGGCGCCGGTGGCCGTGGTGTCGCCTCCGCTGATGCTGAGCACTGGGTAGTTCGGATAGGCCCGCCGATTGAACGCAAAGGACGCCGCCAGCTCCACGGCGCCGGGCAGAGTCTGTCCCAGGCGCGTCTCGAGCAGGGGCCCGCTTTCCACGGCGTACGGATCGTTGGAATCGACGCCGCGCCATCCGGTGAGGATCGCGGCGTACCCCTGGCTGCCGAAGCTTCGCAGCAGCGATCCTCCGGCTTCGAAACGATCGTCGAGCTGATGGCTGCCGCCGGTCAGCGCGCGGCCCGGGTAGGACGGGCGCGAATAATCCAACCGGCCGGAGACCAGCCAGCGGCGGCCGAGGATGCGGCCCACCTCACACCCGACCTCCGGCTGGTCGAGGTCGAACACCGGAAGCTGGCGGCGGCGGAAGCTGACCACGGAGGCGGTGCCTTCCAGGAGAAAGCGCGGGCTCGGGTTCATCTGGTAGAAGACTTCGCCGCGCGCGTCGCGATCGGGGCCGATCGCGGTCTCTGAGTACCCCGAGAGTCCCGCCTCGACCGAGGCGTCGAGACGATCCTGGAGGCGTTCGGAGAAGACCCCCCGGCGCCGCAGCCGCAACACCGGGCTCGTGGAGAACAGCGAAGCGGACACGGGCGAGAGCACGCCGATGCCCTCGAGATCAGCCAGAAGATCGTCGTCGTGCCCGGCTTGCGTGTCGAGGTTCAGCTCGAGAAGCGGAACCGACGGCTCCGCGGCCGGGGGCGCCAGGCTCGCCCATGGAAGCGGCAGCGTGGACGGTGATGCGACTGAAGATGCGGCGAACCCGGTCGCCGGCGACGGCATGGGAGCTGATGGGACCGGTGATGCGGCGGGTCCGGGCTGCAACGCAGAGGGAATGACGGATGCGGCGGCCTCAAGCTGCAATACAGCGGCAGTTGCGGGAGCGGCGACGTCAGGCTGCAACGCAGACAGCGTGTCCGCTGGTGCCGTCCTTGCTGGACCGGCCGCCATCAACATCAGAGCGATCGCTCCGAGAAACACGCGGAGGACGATCGCATCGTAAGACGGGCGTAGAACGGCCGATTCCGAGGACGCGCGTAGAACAATCGCCTCGAGAGATGCCCGTAAAGATGCGTATGCCGCCGCCCGCACGGACACCTCACCGGTCCGAGCGGACTCTCCGGCTTCATTCGCGTCTCTGGCTTCTCCCGCCTCTGTCGCTTCTCTCGCTCGCCTGCAACCCTTCAGCCGTTCGAGAGGAGATCTGCTTTGCGGGCGCCGCCCATCCCCCATCCGTCCTACAATAGCAGGACGGCGTTCTCTCTTCCGAACCCATCGTCGATCCTCTGCCGGGCGCCGGGATCGGACACCCATCGGCCGTCGACCACGAACATGTACTCGTATCGGCCGGGGGAAGATCGAGCGACGCCTCCCAGGTTCCGTCATCCGCCGGACGAAGAGGCGTCTCGCAGATCTTCCAGAGGTTGAACGATCCGACCAGGCAGACCTGCTGAGCATGCTGTGCCTTCAGCCGGAATTCGCAGTGGACCCGGGCCGGAGGCGCGGCGACCTGGGCGACCTCGGAAGGAGAGACGGCCGGGCCGGTCTTGGCTACCTGGCTCGGGTGACCGGCGCCGCGCAGGACAATAGCCAGCGCGATGGCGGCAACCGCAGGAACCAGCACCCAGGCCGGCCCAGCCCAACGAATCCTCGGAATCCACGACGGGCGTAACCTGTGTATCCACGACGTACCCGATCGCTCGCCGTGCCTTGCTTCCGAGCCTTGCTCGATGGAGCGCATCACCGCGTCGGCCAGATGGGGAGGCGCGCTTGGCCGCGAGCTCCGAACCCAGTCTTCGAGCCGGCGCCAGGTTTCGACCTCTTCGGCGGCGGACGGGTCGCTCTCCAGGCTCGCGAGAAACGCCTTTTCCTCTTCCGGCGTCATCTCGCCGTCGAGCCAGGCCCGAAAGCGGGGGTCTCCCGCGGGAACTCTCGGCCGATCAGTCATCTACAGCTCCATGCGTGGCTGCCCCGCGACGCGCCGCCGTCATCAACCAGCTCTATTCGCAAGTCCCCCGCGAGGCGCCGCTGCCATCAACCAGCTCCATTCGCAAGTCCCCCGCGAGGCGCCGCTGCCATCAACCGCCTCCATTCGCAAGTCCCCCGCGAGGCGCCGCTCAGTCATCCGCCACCTCCAAGCGAGGCTTTCCCGCGGGGCGTCGTTCACTCATCTGCCAGCTCCAAGTGAGGCTCCCCCGCGGGGCGCCTTTCCGACAGATGGCCATCTCGCCGCAAGGCCGCCAGGATCATCTCCCGCGCCCGATGGACCCGCACTTTGGCATTGGCGACGGAGATTCCGAGGGCGGCGGCGATCTCCGCCGGAGCGAGACCCTCTTGATGCCGGAGCAGGAAGGCCGCGCGATGATCCGGATCGAGCGCTTCCAGCGCGCGCCGAAAGGCATCGGCCATCTCCGATTCTTCGAGGCGCTCGTCGGGCCGCGGCTCGCTCGAGGGGATGCCGGCACCCGCCGAGTCCAGCCTCTCCATGCTGGTCTCACGGCGGCTCTGGCGCGTTCGGCGGCTCCCATAGTGATCGCGGCAGAGATTGACGGCGATCCGGTAGAGCCAGGTCGAGACCTTGGACTCTTCCCGGAACCGATCGAGGCTCCGCCAGGCCCGGATAAAGGTGTCCTGGGTCAGCTCTTCGGCCGCTGTCGTCTCGCCCACCATTCGAATGATCAGCCCGTAGATCGAATCCTGGTGCCTCTGGACCAGCTCCCGAAACGCGTCCGCGCTGCCGGCCCGCGCCTGCCGAACCAAACCGATTTCAGGATCAGACGGCATAACACGCTTGGTTTGACGGGACCGGCGTTCCGGGGTTACAGCCGGTTCTCGCCGGTGAGTCGAAGGGAACCAGGGGGCTGTGTCCGGCCCCCGAAGCCGGTCCGTAAGGAACGACAGGGTCGCGTCCAATTCCCGCCGCCGAGCTGCCCGGAACGAAACGTGTAACCGGAAAGTGCGTCCCCCGTCCAACAGCGTTAGAATGTCCGGTCGTCCTCCGGGGAACGTCCGGTCGCATTTGCCGGGGCAGAGCGCCACGATTCAATCGCACCATGGAGGTAACCTCATGTCAGGCAAGGCATTATCGAGATCGATCGCCTTTCTCCTCGGAGTCGGTTTGATCACTGCCGGCTGCGGCCAGGATCGAACGACCTCGATCACCTCAGGCGGCAGCACGAAGCAGACCGGCGGCACGTCCGTGGCGCAGGGCACTCTATCGGTCCGGATCCTGTCCGGAACACAGACGTCAGACAAGTCGCTGCTCAACGGAGGGGAACGGCATCCCCTGGAAGGCCTCGGAATCAAGCAGCTGACCCTCACCTTCGGCACGGTCCGGCTCTACCTGGCGCCGGATTCGCTCGTTCCGGACTCGTTGGACTCGCTTCCGCCCTGGGTGCGCCACGATCCGCGGTTCCATCACGGACCGCCCTCCATGCCTGACACCGCCAGCTATATAGACGTCCTGCCGGCCCCGATCACGGTCGACATGACGCAGCTCGCCGACACGCTTGGGGCCCTCCTGACCGCCGTCAACGTGCCGGCCGGCAAGTACTCGCACCTGGCCCTCGGGATATCCAGCGCTTCGGCCGTGACCGACTCCGGAGTCACGGTGCCGGTCGCCCCGTCCGCGCCGGACAGCCTGCTTCGCGTCTTCTCCCAGTTCACCGTGACCGCCGGTCAGACCATCCAGATCGAGATCAAGATCGATCTGGATCGCTCTGTCCAGGAGATCCCGCCGGGCAGCGGGACGTACGTGCTGACTCCGGTCCTTTTCGGAGGAGAGGAGCACGGTCCTGGTCCTGGGCTTGGTCCTGGGCCTGGCGGCGGCGGATGCCCTGGTGACACGTCCGGACATGGCGGTCCCGCGCCCGGATGGGGAGGCCCCGGCGGCGGCGGGCCTCCGCCCGGCCGCGGACGACGCTGATCTCTGGTTCGCTCGTGGATTTGCTCTCTGATTCACAGCAGTTCGTTCCCTGATCAGCCCTCTGATCAGGATCGTGCCGACCCCTTCTCTCCCCCGGAAGGGGTCGGCTTTTGTGTTCGGGCAGATCACTCTACTTCCCCGAGCCGGGTCGGCCGTCGCGGACGGCCAACCTGGTCTTCTCCCCCGAAACGGGTCGGCCGTCATGTTCGGCCAAGTCAGACTTGAAAGTGTCATGGTCCGGTCTTGCCGGTGTCCGGGCCTGTCATCGCCCGGGCGTGTCATCGGAGGCGCCCCGCCCACGTCTCGGATCGCCGGCAGGCCAATTACCCCGGACCCGCGCCCAGACGTTGGATCGCCTGCTCCGCCTCCGGAGCCCGGCCTCCCAATTCGTGATAGCGCTGATAGGCCTGAAGAGCCTCGCGGCGATTGCCGGCCGATTCCTCCGCGCGTCCGAGCACGCGGTATCCCTCGACGTAGCCGGGTTGCCGCGCCAGGGCCGCCTGTGCGTCGGCAGCGGCGCCTGACGGATCGCCCGCGTCGAACTTCGCGCGCGCCCGGTTCATCTGGGCCACGGCGGTTTCCGGCGTCTCCCCCGCCGCCGCCAGATACGCCGTGTAGGCGACGACGGCTTCCTTCGGCCGATCCGCCGCCAGCAGCACGTCGGCTCGCGTGCCGAGAATCCTCAGGCGATCTCCCGCGCCGAACGGCAGGCCCTGCGCCGACTCGACCACCTCGACCGACTCCGCCGCCCGATCCAGTCGATACAGAC
Source organism: Candidatus Eiseniibacteriota bacterium (assembly GCA_963833505.1). GTDB lineage: Bacteria > Eisenbacteria > RBG-16-71-46 > CAIMUX01 > CAIMUX01 > CAWHYG01. Next base: position 2,199,330 of record CAWHYG010000007.1, read on the forward strand.
ACGTCGCCAGGAGCATCCGGGGAGCGATGAGATAGGGAGCGCTCCAGATCGCCCGGCGGAACTGCTCCGCCGCCAGGTCGGCCTCTCCCAGGTCCATGAGGAGCTGGCCGAGATTCATCTCGTCCCAAGGGCACAGCTCGACCGCGAAATGGCGAGCCAGCCAGGATCCCCTCGGAGGCAGAAGTGATCCGCCGGCCGGCAGAGCTGGCAGGACCTGATGCAAACGGGACCCGTCGAGCGCGTCCTTCCCGATCGCGTTTGCGTTCTTCCCAACGCGCTTCAGGAGGACGGCGACCCGGCCGTCGAGATGGACCAGAGCCCAATCCGGATCCTGGATCCTCTCCATCGCCAGCCGCGGGGCTTCGACGTAATCGATGACCGCCGCTTCGAAGCGATACCGGGCGTCGGCTTCCTGCCAGGCCCGGCCGCCGTTCCGGAGCGCCAGGTTGAGGGCGAAGTGCCCGGTGCTGTGAACCTCGAGCCGGCCGTCGATGAACACGCGCTCTTGAGGATAGGCCCAGATCAGGAACGAGCCCTGTGAAAGACTGGTATAGATCGGCCCCCGGATGGCGTTCTGTGAAAGATAGCGGGAGGCGTCCCAAGGGAATAGACCCGGCGCCTCGGAGGCCCCGAAGGAGCGGTTGCTTTCGACCGCCGCGTAGATGCGGTTGTTGAAGAACGAGAAGTCAGAGACGAGAATCGCCAGGCCGACAATCCCCGCCAGGATCCCGAAGATCATTGATGGGACCGCGCCGGACAGGTCCTTTCCGGACGGCGTGTTCTTGCCCGAAGGCGAGTTCTCCGAAGGTGGGTATTTTGCGGACGTCGGGTCCTCCGACGGCAGGGCTTTCCTGGAGAGCGGGCTCTTCGGGGTCGGCTTGTTCGTGGCAGAGCGGCTCTTCCAGAAGGCCAGGGCGCCGAGGCTGCTTCCGGCCAGTGACAGCCAGCGGGAGACGATCGGAACCGACACCACGGCGAAGAGCGCCAGGTTTCTCCGGGCCCGGAAGGACAGGAATCCGAAGACGGCCAGCAGGATCAACTCGCCCGCTCGCGGCCGGCGGCCGAGGATGAGGGCGAGCGCGGTCAGGCCGAGAAACCAGGGATAGAGGTCGGTGGCCGGAAAATGGACGGTCCGGTTGAACGGGCCCAGAAACTCGCCGATCGTGGACGAATAGACCGCCAGGGTGCCGTTGATCCGGCTGTACAACACCAACGGGTGAAGCGCGCCCCGGAGGAAATACGGGTTGATCAGGATCGCGAGGAAGGACAGCCCCAGGGCCGCCCACAGCCGGCGATCCCGGGGGCGGTCGGCGACGGCGGCGATCAGGACCGCGAATCCGACGGCGAACAGGCCCTCCACGTTGACCCACAGCGCGAAGAGAACCGGCAGCAGGATCCAGGCACGCTTCCAGCCTTCGGCGTGCCGCCGGACGAGCCAGAGGGCGATCGCCAGGAAGAGAAACGTGAACATCTCCGGACGCACCTGGAACCGCTCGCTGGCGAGGATCGCGGCCAGCGCGATCACGATCCCGGTCGGGACCGGACTCGCCTCGCGGACGGCCAGACGATAGAGGATCGCGAACGTGCCCAAGAGGACGAGGACCTGGAAACCGATGGCCAGCGGAACTCCGCCCATCCGGTGAATGAGAAAGAGAAGCAGCTGGAAGATCCAGTGCAGGTCGACATAGGGACGGCCGGCGGAAGGGTAGGAGAACTCGTCCACCCTCGGAATGTGCCCGTGAGCGACGGCCTGCCCGGCCCGAAGATGGAACCAGTAGTCGGCCCCTACCAGGGTCTGGAATCCGGTGGCCACGATGGTGAGCACGGCCAGCGCGAGGAACGCCCAGGCGAAACGCCCGATCGGTGGGCGGTCGCTCGTGTTCGCTCGGGCGGTTGGAGTCATCTCGGGCTCTGGACCTCCGCAACGGTGATTCGGGAACAGCGCGGGACCGGCAATCCTGGAGTCCTGGAACCACGCGGCCTCCATGCCGATGTCTGGACGCCTGGAACCAGGCCGCCTTCATGCCAATGTCGTGGGGAGCCTAGTACGGTCCGGCGCGACCCGTCCAGCGCGGTCCGGACCGACATGGGGCCTCCGCTGGCGAGCGGCAACCGAGGCCGTCGCGACCGCCGGCGCCCACGCCGGCGGGGACATCCCGGGATGATGGGACTCAGAGGGAGCGCGTGAGGCCGCATCCGCTGCGGAGCGAGGCTCGGCCCGCCCGTTGCTTTCCGATCGGGAATCGGCGAATCATGGACACGAACCGTTCATCGAGCCCGCCCAGGGCGGGCATGGAGGTTGTTGAGGCCGTGGTCCCGGACGGCGATCCAAGCGTCACACCGGCGCAGCTCGAAGCGGCCGCCATCGAGTTGGGCCTCCAGCGTCTGGGCATCCGTGAGTTCCGGCCGGGCCAGCGAGAGACGATCGAGACCCTGCTCCAGATCGGCCGCGTGCTCCTCGTCGCCCCCACCGGGGGCGGGAAGAGCCTCACGTATCAGCTTCCCGCGACCTTTCTTCCCGGCACCAGCCTGGTCATTTCGCCGCTCATCTCCCTGATGGAAGACCAGGTGCGCGCCCTGGAATCCCGCGGGATCGCCGCGACCTATCTGGCCGGAACCCTGCCGTACGAGGCGATCCGCGAACGAACCGCGGCGGCGGCTCGCGGCCGCTACCGGTTGCTCTACGTCGCGCCCGAGCGCCTCGTCCAGGAGGCGTTTCTTTCGCTGCTTCCGAAGTTGAATTGCCCGTTGGTCGCGGTGGACGAGGCGCATTGCATCAGCCATTGGGGACACGACTTCCGGCCTGAGTATCTCGAGATCGGCCGGTTGCTCGAGAAGCTGCCCGGCGTCAAGGTCCTGGCCTGCACGGCCACCGCAACTCCCGTCGTGCGCGACGAGATCGTGGAGAAGCTCGGTCTGCCCGCCGACACGCCGCAGCTCGTTCGAGGGTTCGCCCGGCCCAATCTCGCCTTCCGCGTCACCGAGCTGCGCCGCCGCGACGAACGGAGCCGGCACGTGGATGCTCTGCTACAAGAAACGCTCGGGAAGCCGGGCCGGGCGAGCGGTCGCGCGATCATCTATTCCCCGACGAGGGTGCTGGCCGAAGAGGAGGCCCACCGCCTCGCCGCTGCCGGTTGGGGGGCTGCCTGCTATCACGCGGGGATGGACGGGGCCAGACGCCACGAAACTCAGGACCGATTCGCGTCGGGAGAGCTGGAGCTGGTCGTCGCCACCAACGCGTTCGGCATGGGGATCGACCGTCCCGACGTTCGGGCCGTGATTCACCTGGCGCCTCCGGCGTCGGTCGAGGCGTACTACCAGGAAGCGGGGCGGGCCGGACGCGACGGGAAGGATGCGGTCTGCCTGATGTTCCTGACGCCCGGCGACATGCCGCTTCGCCGGCGGTTGATCGAACGCGGGGCGGACGGACAGCCGCCCGCACCCGAGGTGCTCGCGCACAAGTGGAACCTGTTCCTCGAGCTGATGCGCTGGGCGGAGGGAGGCGCGTGCCGCCACGATGCGATCCTCCGCTATTTCGGCGACGAAGCGGAAATCCTGGAAGGATGCGGCCATTGCGACGTGTGCCTCGAGCTGGCCGCGGGTGCGGACGATCCGGAGGAGGCCGAGACCACGGTGCGAAAGGCGCTGTGCGGCGTGGCGCGCCTCAAGGGCCGCTTCGGGCTCACGGCGGCGATGAAGCTTCTCCATGGCACGCCGGATGATCGCCTCACTCGCGGAGGGATGGATCGTACTCCGACCTTCGGCGTGCTGTCCGATCGGCCGGAAGAGTGGCTCATGCGGCTGCTGCGCCGCTGTGTCACCGCCGGATGGATCGACTTTCTCGGCGGCGACCGCCCTGTGGTGGCGGTCACCCGCGAGGGATTCGACGTGATCCACGGCCGGCAGCCCGCCCGGCTTCTTCTGCCGCCCGTTGAGGATCGCCGTGCGCGGACTTCCGGGCGACGGAGGCGGACTGGCGAAGGCGGCGCGAGAGGCGACCGGGAGGCGGCGCCTGCCGAACGTCGGTCGCGGACCGCCGGGTCGGTGGCGGGGCCTGGCGCTGACAACACGCTGGCGGGGATGGACTCAACCAGGAGTCTGGCGCGGTCGGGCTCTGCCAGGACGCCGGCAGGTGTGGGCGCCCCGGGGTCTTCGGGGGACCTGGACGCCACTGGACGCGCAATCTTCGAGGCGCTTCGGGCCTATCGCATCAACGAGGCTCGCCGGGAGGGCGTGCCGCCGTACGTCATCGCCAGCGACCGGACGCTTCGCGCCCTCGCGCAGCAGCGACCGCGGGATCTCCAAGAGCTTCGCCTGGTTCCGGGAATCGGGCCGGTCAAAGCGGCGAGGTACGGCGCGGAACTGCTGCGGGTGATCCGCGAGGCGGCGCTGTGAACGGAGGCGACGCGTACCAATTCCCCACTGCTGGAATCCATCGCGCGGCTCGGCTATGAGGTCGCGTGGAAGCTGGCGCAGGGAGAGAACCCGGGGCCGTGACCGGGCAGGCGGACCCGCTCCGTGTCCAGGCCGGCGATGATCGCGACGGTGAAGGTGACGCGCAGGATCTTATGGGTCTGATGCCTGGGTCGCTCGGCCGCCGGGTCAATGCGGCCGCGTCGAGCTGCACGATGAGACGTGGTGCCAGGCCGATCTCAACGGAAACGAGGCGTTTCCAGGGCATTCCGGCTTTGCGCCGCATCGGTGGTAGGCTGTGGCACGAAATCTCGAGCTGCGATCGAGCCGCTCGACGATCAGAAGGAACGCCCGTTCCGGACGGTCGTGTTCTTTGGATCACGGAGTCGCCCATGGTGCGTTCGGAAAAGACCAGCGGGAATCGCCGGCCGCCGCCTGCGCGCGCGCCCAAGGGAGAAAAGGCCGGAACGGCTCCGGGCCTCCGGCCGGGCCGCTCCACCGGCGTTTTTCGCGACTGGCTGAGCGGGAACGGACCCTATCTCGGCATCTTTCTGCTCGCGCTGATCTGCCGTGTCATCTACATCCTCCAGCAGCGGGCCAACCCGCAGTTCGATGCGCCGATCCTCGATCCCGCCTATCACGACGAATGGGCGTGGCAACTGGCGACCGGCGTCTGGAAGCCGACCGGCCCCTTCTTCCGCGCGCCTCTCTATCCGATCTTCCTGGCCGGCATCTACCGCCTCGCCGGTCACAACTACCTTGTGCCGCGGCTGGTTCAAGCCGTGATCGGGTCCGCGAGCTGCGTGCTGGTGGGACTCATCGGGACCCGCCTTTTCTCGCGAGCGGTCGGCCTCCTCGCCGGGCTGGGCGCCGCTCTCTATGCGATCCTGATCTACTTCGACGGCGAGCTGCAGTTTCCGGTGCTGCTGGTCTTCCTGGTTCTCGCCTTCTTCTACACGCTGCTTTGCGGGCTCGGGGAACCCTCGCCGGTCGGTCGCGGCGCGCCCGGGAGCCCGCGCCGTGCAGTGGAAAGCAAACGGGACCTTTCTTCCCCCGACTTTGCGGGTTCCCGTCAGGGCATCGCCTCCGATAAACCGGGATTGCAGCGAGCGATGGTGTTCAGCGCCGCTTCAGGCGCGTTCTTCGGGCTGGCCGCGATCACGAACCCGCCGGTCGGGGCCTTCCTGCCCGGCCTGGCCTGGGTCTTCTGGCATCGCCTGCGGCGGGGCTGGCCGTGGAAGGCGATGGCGGCGTTCCTTCTCCTGGCCCTGATTCCGGTGGCGATCGTCACGATGTACAACGCCACGGCCGGCGGCGACTTCGTGGTCATCGCCTCCCAGGGCGGCGTCAACTTCTACATCGGCAACAACGAGCAGTCCGACGGCCAGACCGCGATCGTACCCGGAACCCGCGCCGACTGGTGGGGCGGGCGCTTTGACACCATCCGGCTGGCGGAGGCGGCCATGGGACGGCCGCTCAGGGACTCGGAGGTCTCGAACTACTGGTATCACAAGGCGCTGGCCTTCATCGCCGGCCATCCGCTGGCCTGGCTCAAGCTCACGGCCCGGAAGTTCGCCCTGTTCTGGTCGGCGGTCGAGATCGGGAACAACGAGTTCATCCCGCACGCTCTCTCCTATTCGCCGATCATGCGGCTGCCTTTCCTGGGCTTTGGCCTGGTGACGCCGCTGGCGTTCGCCGGCTTCTATCTGGCCTGGCGCCTCCGGCGGCGCGCCGCCATCCTGCCCGCGCTCTGGATCGTGCTGTTCATGCTCGGCGTCATCGCATTCTTCGTCTGCGCGCGCTACCGTGTTCCGACCATTCCGTTCCTGCTCATCTTCGCGGCCCTTGCCGTGGTCGAGGGGGTCGGCCTCTGGCGGCGGGGCGACCGGGGACCGGTCGGAGCGGCGGTTCTCGTCTTCGTCCTGGGGGCGGCGGCTGTGGATCTCCAGGCCATCGGTCACCACGAGAACATCGCCCAGGCGCGCTTCCACGACGGCATCTCGTGGCGGCAGAAAGGAAACGTGGCGGAGGCGGAGCGCGCCTTTCGGGATGCCGTCCGCCTGGATCCGAGCCTGGGCGCGGCGCGCGACAACCTGGCCAACCTGATGGCCTCGCGGGGAAGCACGGATGAGGCCCGGCGCGACTATGAACAAGCCATCATGGCCGAACCGAGGAACGCCCAGGCCTATGCCAATCTCGCCGGCTTCTACGTGGACGGCGGCAACCTGGCCGCGGCCGATTCGCTCGTGGCGCAGGCGCTGGCGATCGATCCCGACTTCTCGGAAGCCCTTCGGGTGCGCGGCGTGATCTGCGAAGCGCGAGGCGACCTCGCCGGCGCCCGGGACGCGTACACCCACGCTCTCCGCTTCACAAGGGAGCGGCCGCGTTTGGAGAACAACCTGGCGGGACTGTCCCTCAAGGAGGGGAAGTACGACGACGCCGAGCAGCATCTCCGGACGGCGGTGAGCCTCCAGCCGTCCTATGCCCTCGCCTGGAGCAACCTCGGCGTGCTCTACGTCAAGACCAACCGGCTTCCCCAGGCGGCCGAGGCGCTGCAGCACGCCGCCGAGCTTGAGCCCGGCTCGCGAAAGGCCTGGCTTCAGCTTGCAGAGGTTCTCGAGCGGCTCGGGAAGACCGCCGAGGCGGCGCAGGCGCGGGGGCGGGCGTCACAAGCGGGCCAGTCGTCCGGGGGCGGCCCGCACCCGTGACCGTCAGATCCGCCCGCCGCCCGGTAGCGTCAGCCGCAGGCACGGCATCCCGAGATCCCGTTCGATCAGCTCCGCCGCCATCCGCTGATCGGCCTCGCTCTTCGCCATGAATTGGGCGGCCCCGTCGCCTTGGGAGCCCACCCCTTTGCCTCCCCAGACGTGAGGCTGAAGCAGCGGGTAGGCGAGCGTCCGGTGCAGGATCGGCGCCGTCAGCTCATGGGGACAGGCGGGAATCGCATAGCGATCGAAAGAAGATTGCGCCTCCGTCATCAGAGCGCCGAGGCTCTCGGGATCCCCGTCCTCGAGAGCCCGCACCGCCTCCCCCACGATCCGCCGGTTGATCGGGCCGAGCAGATCCTGAACCCCGCGCGCAACATCGTCGCGCGCGATCGGAAAACACTCGTTCAGCAGCGAGAGGATCTCGCGCGTGTTCTTCCCGGCGACGAGATCAACGATCACGAAGTGGAGATCCCCCGCGGCTCGAAGCTCCGCCGTCTCCAGGAGATCGCCGTCAAAGGTCATGAGGACAGGAACCGAACCGAAGGCGCAGCCCTGGTCCATCCGCCCGCACAGCGAGCCGGTGAGAACCTCGCCCAGATAGGCGAGCTCCATTTCGTCGCGCGTGGTCAATCCCAGGTTGTACAGCTCGTTGAACGCGCGCGCGGTCAGCACGCAGATGGCCGCGCTTGAAGAGAGGCCCTTCGCCACCGGCAGGTCGGTCCGGTCGTTCTCCAGGATCAGGCCGCCGGTTCCATGGCGAACCAGGATGAGGTGGGCGACTCCGGCGATATAGCTCCAGAACCCGCCCTGCTGCGCCTCGGCCAGGAGAGCCTCGGGCTTCATGGGGATTTCCACCGGCCCGTGCCGGGTGCCGTTGCTGCCGGTCGAGGTCAAGCGCAGCGCGGAAGCATGCGGCCCGACCTCGGCGTAGATCCCCTGATTGGTCCCGACGATCAGGGTCTGGCCCTTCTCGATTTCCGGATTGACGCTCCGGTAGGCGCCCGCCCAGTCGGAATGCTCTCCGAACAGGCAGACGCGTCCCGGGACGAAGAGATGCACGCCCATCCTCCTTCGACCCGCTGAAGCATGATTTGGCGCCGCCAGACCGCATCGACCTGCGACGCGGCGCGGCCCTCCAGCGACCTGCGGATGAAACCAATCCGGGGCAGCAGGGCGCAAGTGCGAATCGAGCGGCGGACGATCGTCCCCGCGCCCCGACTCCGGTACCGCCCCACCGGTGCGACTCAGATCATCCGGTCGACCCGCCAGACGATCATGCGCATCGCCTGCCGGCACTCCGCGCAGGACGCGTCGATCGCGGCCACCAGCACATCGGCCTGGCCGTCCTCGATCACGCTGAAGATGATCGACGAGCTTTCCGGGAAGGCCCGGGATCCAAGGCGTATTCCGGTCTGGCCGACCCCGTAGACCGTCGGGATCTCGGTATAGCCGACCACGTGGTGATCCGTCAGCGCGGCCTCGACTTTGTCCCGGTGCGTGCTCTCGACGATGATCATGAGCATCTGCACGGCGCTACTCCTTCACTCCGAGGGCCCGCAGGACCGAGATCATCGGGCACCATCGCGTAAAGCCCGACTGCAGCAGGTTCAGCCCCACGAAGGCGGTGAAGAGATACCAGTACGGGCTGGCGAAATGTCCGAGCGCCACCGAGACCAGGATGAAGAGTCCGGCGATCGCCCGAAGCCATGGATTGAGAGTCATCGCTGCCTCCTTGTCGTTGTCGTCCAAGAGATACGTTGCGGGATCGCGGCCGCACACCGGTTCCGGCAGCGGCTCGTTGAACCCACCGTGCCGGGTTTCGAGACCCCCTGGCCGGGATTCGATGCGGCGGCGACGGTCTCATGACCGCTCCACCGCGCCGGCGTTGTCATGCCCGCCCCGCCGCGCCGGTGTTATCGCGCCCGTTTTCCGAAGGGCCGGCCGGCTCCGTTCCGGATCGTCTCCCCCGCAGGTACAGGTAGTACAGAATGGGGATGACCACCAGGGTCAGGGCCGTCGATACCAGGACGCCGAAGATGAGCGACACGGCCAGACCCTGGAAGATCGGGTCCAGGATCATGACGAAGCCGCCGGCCACAAGGGCGGCCGCGGTGAGGACGATCGGCCGAAGGCGCATCGCCCCGGCCTTGATCACCGCCTGCTCCAGAGGCGTGCCCAGCTCAAGCTCGAGGTCGACGAAGTCGACCAGAAGGATCGAGTTCCGCACGATGATCCCCGAAAGCGCGATGAACCCGATCATCGAGGTGGCGGTAAAGAACATCCCGGTCAGCCAATGCCCCGGAAGAATGCCGATCAAGGTCAGCGGAATCGGCGCCATGATGATGAGCGGGGTGACAAAGCTCTTGAACCAGGCCACCACCAGGACGTAGACCAAAAGCATGACCACGGCGAAGGCGACGCCCATGTCGCGGCCGACCTCGTAGGTGATCTGCCACTCCCCGTCCCACTTCAAGCTGTAACGGTCCTCCGAGGTCGGTTGGCCGGCGTAGTGTTCCTGGATCGAATACCCCTCCGGCAGCGACAGCGCCGAGACCTTGTTCTTCAGGTTGAGGATGCCGTAGATCGGGCTCTCCTGCGCGCCCGCCACCTCGCCGGTCACATAGACGACGCGCCGGAGATTCTTGTGATAGATCGCCTGGTCCTCGGTCCTTTCGACCTTCTGCACGAGCTCGGAAATCGGCACCATCCGGCCGTCCGGGGCGTTCAGGGCCAAGCCGGCAAGATCGGCCAGGCCGTTGCGCCCGCCGCGATCGGTGCAGAGAACGATCGGAACCGGCTCGCGTCCCTCCTCGGTGTGCAGAAGCCCGACATCCGAACCGGCCCCCATCAGGTGGAGCGCCCGGGCGATCATCTCCGGCGTGACCCCGGCAAAAGCGGCGCGATCCTGGTCCACCCGGAAGTCGATCCGTTTCTGCGGATCCTGGACAAACCAGTCCACGTCCACGATACCGGGCGTGGTCTCGAAGAGGCCCTTCACCTGGGCGGCGATCTCGGTCTGTCGAGTGAGGTCCGGGCCGTAGATCTCCGCCACCATGGTGGAAAGCACCGGAGGCCCGGGCGGAACCTCCGCCACCTTGATCCGCGCGCCGTACCGTTCGGCGATCGGTGTCAGCTCGGTGCGCACCCTCTTCGCGATCTCGTGGCTCTGGCTCCGCCGATGCTGCTTGGCCACCAGATTCACCTGGATGTCTGCGACGTTCGGGCCGCTCCGGAGAAAATAGTGCCGCACCAGTCCGTTGAAGTTGATCGGTCCGGAGGTGCCCACGTACGTCTCCACATCGGTGACCTCAGGCTGCCGCTGAATCTCCCAGGCGAGGGCGGAAGCAGCCGCCTGGGTCTCTTCCAGCGTCGTGCCTTCCGGCATGTCGATCACGACCTGGAATTCGCTCTTGTTGTCATAGGGAAGCATCTTGATGCGAACCGCCCGCACGCCCACGAGCGCGATCGATCCCGCCAGAAGGAGCAGCACGGTGGCAAAGACGGCGGTGCGGAGCTTCGCGCGGTGGATGAGGGGACGCGCCACCGCGGTGTAGGCCCGCTCGATCCGGCTTTCCGCCGGAGTCTCCGTGATGATGGCCTCCGGGGCCGCTCCGGTGCGGGCCCGCCCGCGAAGCACCCGCAGGGTGAGCCAGGGAGTCACCACGAAGGCGACCAGCAAGGAGAAGAACATCGCCGCCGAGGCGTTGATCGGAATCGGCCGCATGTAAGGCCCCATGAGACCGCTCACGAAGGCGAGAGGGAGAAGCGAGGCGATCACGGTCAAGGTGGCGAGGATGGTCGGATTGCCGACTTCGTCAGTCGCATAGACGGCCGCCTGGACGGGCGTCGTCCAGCCGAGGCGGAAGTGGCGGTGGATGTTCTCGACCACGACGATGGCGTCATCGACCAGGATGCCGATGGCGAAGATGAGGGCAAAGAGCGTGACGCGGTTCAGCGTATAACCGAAGAGGTAGCTCAGGGCCAGGGTCAGAGCCAACGTGACCGGCACGACCACCGCCACGACGACGGCTTCCCGTCTTCCCAGGGCGAAGAAGATGAGGAGAACCACGGCCAGGGTCGCGATCAGGACGTGGCTGATCAGCTCGTTCGACTTCTCCTTCGCGGTTTCGCCGTAGTCCCGCGTGACGGTGATGTTCACTCCGGTCGGAACGGTGGTCTTCTGCAGGCGCTCCACCGCCTTTTCCGCCTCGCGCGCCAGGACGACGGCGTTGGACCCCGGCTTCTTGGCCACCGCGATCGTGACCGCCGGGCTCGGCGCCGGATGCCCGGGGATGCCCTTCCGCGATCCCGCCGGACCGGCGGCGAAAAGGACGACGCTGCTGCGCTCGGCTGGTCCGTCCGTCACCTCCGCGACCTCTCCGAGGCGGACCGAGCGGCCGTCCCGGACGCCGACCACGACCTCCCGCACGTCATCGACGGTTTGAAGGAACCGGCCGGCGGTGAGCAGGACCTCGCGATTGCCCTCGGAGAAGGACCCGGCCGGAAGCTGCCAGTTCGTCTGCTGGAGCGATTGGGCGATCGAGAGCGCGCTCAGGCCGTAGGCGCGCAGCTTCGCCGGATCCATCGTGACGCTGATCTGGCGGCGCTCGCCTCCGATCACCGAGACATCGGCGATGTTCGGGATCTTCTTGATCTCGAGCGCCATCTCGTCCGCGACCCGGTGGAGGGCGAAGCTGTCGTAGCGGTCGCTCCAGAGGGTCAGGGCCAGGATCGGCACGTCGTCGATCGACCTCGGCTTCACCACCGGCGGTCCCGCCCCGGGCGGGATCTTCTCCGGATTCGCCATGATCTTCGTGTAGAGCTTGACCAGACTCTTCTCGGGATCCTGGCCGACCTTGAACCGCACGATCGCGAGCCCGAAGTCGGGGCTGGAGGTCGTGTAGACATATTCGACTCCCGGAATCTCCCAGATCAGCTTCTCGAGCGGCGTCGAGACCCGCTCCTCCACCTCGCGCGCCGACGCTCCGGGGAAGGGAACCAGGACGTCGATCATCGGGACCTTGATCTGCGGCTCTTCTTCTCGCGGAGTAATGAGGACCGCGAAGATCCCGAGAGCCAGCGAGGCCACGACGATAAGTGGAGTCAGCTTCGAGTCGATGAACGCCCGGGCGAGCCGGCCGGCGGGTCCGGTCGAGCGCCGCGCCATCTTGAGGAAGCTGGTGTCCGGCTCCGGTCGCCCGCTCATGAATGCACCTCGACCGGCGCGCCCACCTCGAGATCCGAAGGAGGTCCGACGATCGCCTTCTCGCCGGCGTTCAGACCGGAAAGAACTTCGGGGCGGTCGGTTTCGGCGGTCCCGTCGGCCAGCACCACCATCCGGAAGGCCGCGCGGCCCGATTCCACCACGAACACGCCGGTGAGCCCTCCGCGCTGTACAACCGCGGAACGGGGCACCCTCAGGACCTCTCGCTGCCCGCACGGGACCAGGGCGTTGGCAAACAGACCGGAGCGAAGCGATGCGTCGGGCTCCAGATCGACCTTGATCAGGATCGACCGCGTGGCGGGATCGGCGGCCGGCACGACCTCGGCGATTCTTCCGTGGAAAACGCGGTCGCCCAGGGAGGGCACGCGGACTTCGATCTCCAGACCGGGAACGGCGGCTTCGGCCTTGGCCGCGTCCAACGAGGCGAAGACACGCAAACGCGAGGGATCCTCAATCGTCATGAGGGCGCGCCCGGGCGCGGCGAGATCCCCCACTTCGCAAAGCTGATCCACGACTCGGCCGCTGAAGGGCGCCGGAATGGTCGCATACGACAGGTAAGAACGGGCTGCCGATACGGCGCCTTCGGCCTGCTGGACGGCTCCGCGGGCGGTATCGAACTGATAGCGCGCCTGGTCCAACTCCAACGGAGAGGCCGATCCGCGGGCTTCCAGCGTCTCGAACCGATGAAAGTTCGTCTCCGCCAGGACGGCCGCCGCTTGGGCCTGCGCCAGGGCGCCCTCCGCCTGAGTGATCTGGCCCGACACGTCGCGGGCATCGATCGACAGCAACGTCTCCCCCTGCTTGACGAAATCTCCGGCATGCTTCCTGATTTCCGTCACCGTTCCCATCACCTTGCCCGAGACGGTCGCCTCCCGCGCCGCCTGGAGCGATCCCACCGCCTCGACCAAAGCCGCCTCCATCGCCGGGGCCAGCGTCTCCGCTCGGACCGATACCGGCGGAGCCTCAGACGAACCCACGGTCCGCTCGCGGCCGCACCCGCCGACGGCCGCGAGAATGAGGGCCAAAGCCACGGTGGAGATCGATCCCTCCGGCCGCTTCGTGTGAAAGAACTTCATGGTTGCACCTCCGGAATAGGTGAAAGACCGATCGCGAACCGCAGCGTGCGAAGCGACTTCTCCAGGTCATAGCGCGTCTGCGTTTCCCGGACCCGCGCTTCGTGGGCCATCGTCTCGGCGTCGAGCAGATCCGTCATCCGGGCCAGACCATGGTCGAATCGGTCCTCCAGGATCGCGAGAGCCCGCTCGGCCGCTCGCACCGCGGTCAGGCTGACCTCGTGCCCGGACCGCGCCTCCTCGACCCCCTGCCAGACCTCGCGGACCTCGAACTCGACCTGTTGCTCATACGAACGCTGGGATTCCAGGGCGGCCCGATAGTCGCTCCGGCTCTGCCCGACCCGGGCGCGCGTCACGCCCCAGTTCCAGACCCGCCACTCGGCTTTGGCCGCCAGTGTGTAACTGGCGCCGTGGCCTCCGAAGAGACGATCGTCGTTCCAGTTATAGCCGGCCGACGCGCCGATCTGCGGCCAATAGTCCGCCCGGGCTCGCCCGATGCCGGCCTGCGCCGCCTGCACCTTGCTTTCCACCGCACGGATGTCCCGGCGCGAACGGAGAGCCTGATCGAGCGCCTCCGCGAGGTCGGGAACGATCGTGTCGGGCGAGGCCGGCGCCTCCTCGAGACGGAAAGACCGATCCTGGTCTACTCCGATCGCTCGATCCAGGCCGGCCCGAGCCAGGACGGCGGCGTTCTTCGCGGCGATCAGGTTCTGGTCCATCTTCGCGAGCTGGACCTGCGCCTCCAAGAGGTCGCTCTCCACGATCATCCCGGAGTTGTAGAAGTCCTGCGCCTTCTGCACGTGCCGGAAGGTCGTCTCTCGCGCCTGGGTCCCCAGCTCCACGAAACGGTCGGCCAGCAGGGCGTCCAGAAAGGCGTCCGACACGCCGAGATCGACGGCCGCCGCCGTGTGTTCTTCCATGGCAGCGGCTGCTTCGGCGGCATCTCTGGCCTGCCGGATGCCCTGAGAGAGGGCCCCTCCGGTGAACAGGGGCAGGGTGGCTTCGACCTGGGTGTTGAAGTTGTTCAGAGGTTCCGGCTTGTTCGGGTCGCCGGCCACGAACGCGGGAAAGGAGAAGCGCTGCTCCATGAGCCTGAGGCCGAAGACATCGGCGGGCGAGTTGGTGCGGACGGCCGTCTCGCGGACCGCGACCTCCGGAAGGCGGCCCCGCCGGGCCTCGTCGCGCGCCTGCCGGGCCGACTCGCCGTCGGCGCGGCTCTCGAGGATCATGGGATTGTGCTCGCGGGCCAGCCGTACGGCCTGCACCAGACTCAAGAGCGGAACGGAGGCGTTCTCGGCCGGCGCCGGACCCCGGGCCGGCGTGCTTGCCTTCGGCGTCACCGCCTTTCCCGCTGCGCTCGGTACCGGCGCGCCGTCCGCCGCCGCGCTCTCCTTCACCGGAGCCGCACCTTCAGCGGCCGTATTCGGTGCCGCCTGCGTCGACCCGGCCGAGGCCAGCCAGACCGCCAGGATCGGAACGAGTATCCGGATACTTCCCAACACCACGCCGCCGCTCCTTTCCGAGGCCGGCAATTCCCCTTGCCCGGAGAACGCACGAGCCTCACACTCCTCATGAATTCTTATTGCTCTATATGAGTATATGGTAATATGATCTCTAGGACAAGAGAAAAGTCCGGGGGCGGCAGGAGAATCTTCCATGCTCATGAACGACAAGACCTTGGAGATGGTGGCGGAGCGATTTCGCGTCCTCGGGGACGCCCTTCGGCTGCGACTACTGACCGCCCTGGGGGACCGGGAACGTTCCGTGACCGATCTGGTCGCCGAGACCGGAGCCTCCCAATCCAACGTCTCCAAGCACCTGGGAGTGCTTCTGCAGGCCGGGCTGATCCGCCGCCGGAAGGCGGGGCTCTTCGTCTATTACGCCTGCGCGGATCCGCAGACCTTCCAGATCTGCGATGTGGTGTGCGGAAGCCTCCGGGATCAGCTTGCCCGCAATCTCTCTGATCTGCAGGCGCCGCGCTCGCGCGGGAAGAGCCGCCGGCGCGGCTGAAGTGCGGTCAGGGGCGCGGCGGACCGCGCGCCGCCGCGGCTTACGCCTCCAGCGCCTGCCGCAGGTCCTCGATGAGGTCGTCCGCGTCCTCGATCCCGACCGAGTATCGGACCAGGCCGTCGGTGATCCCCGCCGCCAGCCGCTCTTCGCGCCCGAGCCCCGCGTGGGTCATGGAAGCGGGATGCTCGATCAGGCTTTCCACTCCGCCGAGAGACACCGCCAGCACGACCAGATGGACGTGGTTGAGCAGGCGCTTGCCCGCTTCCAGGCCGCCCTTCAGCTCGAAGCTGATCATCGCGCCCGGCCCCTTCATCTGGCGCCGCGCCGTTTCATACTGGGGATGGGAGGGCAGGCCAACGTACCGCACCCACGCGACCTCGTCGCGCCCCTCGAGCCAGCGGGCGATCTTGAGCGCGCTTTCCTGGGCGCGTTCCATCCGAAGCGCCAGAGTCTTCAACCCCCGGTGCACGAGGAATGCCTGGTGCGGATCCATGTTGCAGCCGGCGATGATCATCATCTCCCGGAGCTGCCGGCACACCGCTTCATCCCGGGCCACGATGATGCCTCCGACGACGTCGGCGTGGCCGTTGATGAATTTCGTCACGGAATGCAGTACTACATCGGCGTCCAGGACCAGCGGCTTCTGGAGATAGGGAGAGGCGAAGGTGCTGTCCACGACGAGAAGCGCGCCGTGCTCATGCGCCACGCGGGCGACCGCCTGGATATCCGTGACCTGCATCATCGGATTGGACGGCGTCTCGACGTAGACCATGCGCGTGTTCTTCCGGATCGCGCCCCGCACCTGCTCCGGATCGGACGAGTCCACGAAGGAAGAGGTCACGCCGAACCTTCCGAGGTGCTTCTCCATCAACGTGCGCGAGGTGCCGTAGAGGGAAGCCGTGCTGACCACGTGCCGGTCGCTCTCCAGGAGCGCCAGGCAGATGGTGGTCAAGGCGCCCATACCCGAGCTGGTGGCGATGGCGCCGGCTCCTTCCTCCAGGGCAGCGACACAATCCTCGAGGGCGCCGATGGTCGGATTGCTCAGCCGGGTATAGATGTACCCGTCGGCCTTGCCGGCGAAGCGGTCGGCGCCGACCTGCGTGTTCGCGAAGGCGAAGGTCGACGTCTGATAGATCGGCGGCACGACGCTGCCGAAGGATTCGCGGCAGGCGCCTGCATGGACGACGGTGGTATGGAAATTCGTGTGGGTCTTCTTCATCTTGCCCGTGCCCACGGCCCGGGTGGCCTTCACGGAACGCCGGTCATGGGCGCGCCGCGAACGGACGCCGGCGGTGGGCACGCCTCCCTGGTTGTGACCGACGATGCTTCGGAAGCAACAGGCTGGGCGCCGATATACTCCACGGGCTATTATGGGCGCGGTCTTGCGGCTGTCAAGGAAGTCCTGGCCGTTCCCGGCTTCGCCCAGACGGTCTCGCCCGGGCCGCTCTCGCGCTTTCACAGCGATCTCGAGGGAATCAAGAACTGCACGCAATGCCATGAGCTGGGGAAACGGGTCATCGCCCCGGAGCGCTGCCTCGCCTGCCACGGCCCGCTGCACCGGCGGATTGACGATCGGCTCGGTTATCACGGATCGGCCGAGGTTGCCGCCAAACCGTGCGAGTCCTGCCACCATGAGCACGCCGGCCGGGAAACCCCGCTGGTGGACTGGGGCGGACCGAAGGAGTCCTTCGATCACGCTCGGGCGGGATGGCCACTCGCGGGCGCGCACCGGAAGTCCCGATGCGACGACTGCCACCGTGCTCGCGCCATCCAGGTCAACGAGGTGCGGGCCTACCTGGCGAAAAATCCGGGCGCGACCACCTATCTCGGACTCGATCCGGCCTGCCGATCGTGCCATTTCGACGAGCATCGCGGACAACTGGCGCCCGATTGCGCCTCCTGCCATGGCGTCGAGGCGTGGAAGCCGGCGACGAAGTTCGATCACGAGCGGACCGCCTATCCTCTCCGCGGACGCCATGTCCAGGTCCCGTGCGCGAAGTGCCACCCGACGGTCACCGACCCCTCCTACTCTCCGGACGCCGATCCGCGGCCGCGGGCGGCGGAGTATCTTCGGCTGAGGCCGGTTCCGTTCGCTGCTTCCGGGGCTGTCTGGATTGGCGACTCCGGCGCGGGCTCGAAACCGACTCAAGGATCAGCAGGCGCCGAGCAGGGGCATGGCTCAGGCGCGGTGCAGGACCATGGCGCGGCCCCGCGGCAGCAGCATGGATCCGCCGCCGTGCCAGACCATGCCTCTTGCGCCGACTGCCACACCGAGGATGCGTTCGTTCCTGCCTCCCGATTCCAGCATGCCGCCGCCCGCTTCGCGCTGACCGGCGCGCATGCGCGCGCGAAATGCGCCTCCTGCCATCGTTCGGTCGCAGTGTTGCCCGGAAAGTCGACTCGGACGGCACGCGGCGATTCCCTGCGAAGCCTGCCACGTGGATCGCGCCTCCGGTTCCTGGACCGGTCTCGACCCCAGCTGCGTCTCCTGCCACCTGGCGGACTATGACAAGACGGCAGTCGCCGGCCTCGATCATGGCAGTTGGGGCTTTTCGACCGCCTGTGAAACCTGTCATGACAGCTTCCGCTGGGATCTGGCAACCTACGCGGATCACGAACGCTGCTTCCTCATCCGCTCGGGCCCGCACTCCGGCATTGCCTGCCTCGGTTGCCACACCTCGCTGCCGCCCCCGCCTGTTTCAGGCTGCAACACCATGACCGCGGCTTGCACCCGTTGTCACCGATGCGACGAGATGGCCGGCCGCCACGCTCACGTGGCGGGGTACGAATGCCGCGATCGCAAGTGCTACGAATGCCACCCGGACGCGGGGAGCCGATGATGAGCCGATCCGCGATCCTGATCACGATTGGAGTTGTCGCCCTTGTCGCCGCCACGCCTGCGCTCGGCGAAGCCGCCATCGAGGGCCACGTGCTTCAGGTCACCGCGGATGAGGTCTTCCTCGATCGAGGCGCACGGGACGGCCTGCGGGTCGGCGCGCAGATCACGCTCACGGGCGACGGCGAAACGCGGATTCTGGACATCATACACGTGTCGAACCGCTTCGCGGCGGCGGCTCTCAACGGCAGTGCCGCGAGCGCTGGAGAGGCCTGGACGGCGAACGTCAGCTCGGCGGCCCAGACGGGTGCAATTTCGGAGGCCCAGGTGGGCGTAGATTCGCGGGCCCAAGCCGGCGCAAGTTCGGAGGCCCAAGCGAGCGCCGAGGAGGGGCTGGGCACCGCCTCGGCCTCTCCCGCGATTGGGCCCCACTCCGCGCCCTACACACCTGAGGTTCTGGCGGCGGCCTGGACCAGGGCGCTATCGGCTCCATTTCCTCTGCGGAAGTACCAAAGGCCCGAAAACGCCCCGTACGCCGTCGCCGGACAGCGATGGGCGCGCGTGACCGCGGCGGCCCGAGCCGATGCCTGGTCCGGCGGAGCTCCGAAGAACTACGCCGGGGGTCTGCTCCGACTGCGGGGCGCAAGCGCGCTCTCGGGCGACGATCGGCTGCACCTTGACCTGGACTGCGACGTCGAAGGCTGGCCCTCGCGACCGGATGACGATCGGCTTCGCCCAGGAGGGGACGCCTCGGTTCTCGTTCACTCTCTCGCGGTTGAATATGCCCCCGCGGGAGGCGGCATCGCTGTGCTCCTGGGACGCACGCGGCCGTTGACGCCGCCGGGCCTTCCGCTTCTGGATGGCGCGATGATCTCATGGACGCCACACCGGGAACCTCAGGCGATCTCTCCGGCTGAGTACCCTGCCGGAGCGCCGCATCAAGAGGGCGCGGGGAGATCTGACGCGGTGTCTCCAGCGGGAGCGCCGTCTCCTGTCGAGGTCGGCATCTACGGAGGCTATGCGCCTTCCCCGCTGGACCTCGCCCCCTCCGGCCAGCGCAACTCCTTCGGCGCCTTCGCCCGCGCGGAGGGACTGGTCACGCGCGGGGTCACCGGATCTGCCGGCGGCCGCGTCGCCCTCATCCGCGCGGATGGAGTCAACCAGGAGACCGGACAGCTCCTGGTTTCGCTCGCGGCAAGACAGGGCATCGCCTTCGACGGAAGCGCCGCTGCCGCACATCCACCGGGCGTCACGAGGCTCGGCGAGCTGGCCGGCACGCTCTGCAAACGCGATGGGCCCTCGGAAGTCACCCTCGCCTACCGGAACAACCAGGCCGTATTCGACCCGGTGCAGGCATCCGCGGTTCGCGAGGTCTTGGGCGAACCGGCGGTCACGCCCGCGCGCACGCAGCGGGCGGAGGTCGGATACTCCCGGTCGCCTGCAGGGGGCTCGCATCTCCGGTTGCTCCTCGGTCGATCGATCGGCTCGGACGGGTTCGACCGTTGGATCGGCGAGGGAGAGCTATCCAGGGCCGCCCGATTCGGACCCGTCGCCGGCTGGACCGTTGGATATCGAGGATCCTCCGGCTGGCAGGAGGGACACGAAGGCGAGCTCGGCGTCCGGCTCGGCATCTCGTCCTGGCGGATCGACCTGCTGGCCTCAGGTGGGCTGGTCCGGCAGGACCTCGCGGACCGCACCACTCCACTAGGCCGCGGAACCGCGAGCGTTCAGCGGCCCCTCGGCGACTTCGGCTCACTCGATTTCTTCCTGGCCGGCCAGGCGGGCGGCCACGCCGTCGCGCTCACGAGCACGCTGGGAGTCTCCTGGCGCGATCCGGGAGAACGGGAATGAGCTCGCACGCACGAAACGCCGTCGCGCTCCCAGGCGCACGGGGAGTCTCCGGGCGCGACCCGGGAGGACGGGAATGAACCCGCGCTCACGAGCCCGGCTCCCGCTTGCGGCTGTTTCTCTTGTGCAAGCCGTGGTCGTGGCGGTTCTGGCCGGTTGCTGGAATTCGCCGAGCTATCCGCCGCTCGAGCGCCACCGCGTCGACGCCTCGAATCACGGAACCTACTTCCCCATCGACCCGGCCTCCATCCACCAGGGGATCGATTGCGAGGCGTGCCACGGCGGAACCCCCACCTTTCTCGATTTCTCCTGCCTCAACTGTCACGACCACGCGGAGGCTCGCACCGATTCGGCTCACGCCGGGATCAGCGGGTATTCCTACGCGTCCTCGGCCTGCTATCAGTGCCATCTCAACGGCACCGCGGCCGGAGTGGACCACTCGCAGTTCTTCCCGATCGGGCCGGGGTCGGTGCACTCGGCCGAGGGATGCGCGGACTGCCATCCCGTCCCGACCGATCACCGCGTGTTCACCTGCATCTCATGCCATACCCATGCGCAGGCGCATACGGACTCGACCCACGCCGGGGTGGCTGGATATCAGCACGCCAGCTCCGCCTGTCTTGCCTGCCATCCCAACTCCGAGGTCATGACGCGCGCCCAGCACGAGCGTTTCTTCCCCATCGCTTCGGGTCGCCACGACCTGGCCTGCGACGACTGCCACACGACGGCGCTGGATTACACGAAGTTCGAGTGCATCCTCCGCCACGATCATGAATGCAGCCGGATGGATCCGGAGCACTCCGACGTCTCGGGCTATTCCTGCCTGAGCAGCGCGTGCTATCAGTGCCATCCGACCGGACAAGGCGGCGGAGGAGGCGACGGAGCAGGGCCCAGCACCGCCGCTGATCGATGAGCGATGGAGCGGGCCGGCGGAGCCACCACCAGCGGAGTCGGAGCCGTCCCGCGCCTCACTCCCACCGGCGAGGCAGGATTCCCTCCAACCGTTCCAAGGCCGCGCTCAGGTCGATCCTCGTCGTGAGCAGCTCCCGCATCGGATCCTGACGCCGGCGCAGCAGCCGCTCCCGCATGTTCCGGATCGTGAAGGCGCGGGGCCCGGGAAGGCCCTCCACCTCGCGCCAATCCAGCGGCGCCGACACCGGCGCCCCCGGAAGCGGCCGGACGCTGTACGGCGCGACGAGGAGCTGCCCGCGCCGGTTCTGCAAGGCGTCGAGATAGACGCGCCCCTTCCGCGAGGGAATGTGCCGTGCTGTCGTGGAGATGTCCGGATGCCGTCCCTCGAGAATCGCCGCCAGAAGCTGGGCCAGAAGGCGCGACTGCTCGAAGGTGGCCTCCGGCGGCAGCGGAAGGAGCACGTGCAACCCGGTTGATCCGGAGGTTTTCACCCAGGACGGCAGGCCGATCTCGTCGCAGAGGCCTCGCAGGGCGAGCGCGAGCTGAACGACGTGGCGGAACGGAGCCTCCTTCGGATCCAGATCGACGATGCACCAGTCGGGGTTCTCGATCGCAGAGACCCGGCTCGGCCAGACATGGATCGGGATCGAGCCGAGATTCGCGAGATAGAGCAGGCTGTCCACGTCGTCGCAGACGAAGTAGGCGATGTCGCGGCCGGCATGATGGCTCGAGATCTTCACCGTGCGGACCAGGCCCGCCGCGTGTTCGGGGGCGTCCTTTTGATAGAAGCTCTTTCCGCCGATTCCGTCCGGATATCGTGTCAGCACGACGGGGCGGTCCTCGAGATAGGGCAACATCCACTCCGAGACGGATCTGTAGTACTCGATCAGATCCCCTTTCGTCAGGCCGTCATCGGGCCAGAACACCTTGTCCAGATGGCGGAAGTCTGGTTTGATGGACCGTCCTGCCGGCGCCGGAGCGCCGGGTTCGCGCGCGTGGAAGGCTGCTGGCCTGGCGGTCCCGGCTGATCCGCCGCCGGATCCAACGCGCCCCGTTCCCCCTTCGTCTCCGAGCGCCGGCGGAAGAACCTCCCGGTAGAGCGGAGAGATCTCGCATTCTTCCGGCCGTTTGTCTTCGCGAAGCCGCACGTACACCGGCGCTCGAAGCGCCCCGTCCGGGGTGAACGATCGATACCGCACCTCGACCACGCAGGCGGGATCACACCAAAGGGATTTCTTTCCGGCCGGCGTCGCCCCGCCGGTCCGGATCGTGCATACTGGTTTCGGGCGCGTCAGCGGCTGCAGATGGGACAGCATCTCCGATCGCTGGACCTCCGTGAACCCGCTTCCGACGCGGCCGGCGTAGAGCCAGCCTCCGGATCCATCCGACGTGGCCAGATGCAAGGCGCTCACCCCGTCCGCCGCCGCTCCCGGGCTTCGCCGCTCCACTGTATAACCGGCCACCAGAAAGTCACCGGTCCGTTCCGTGACGAACTTGAGCCAGGATCGGCTTCGCCGCGGCTCGTACTTTCCATCCGCCTTTTTCGCGATCACACCCTCGAGCCCCATCTCGCGGATCATCCCGAACATTTCCGCGCCCATCTCCTCGACGTGGTCGCAGTACCGGATCAGGCCGGAAGGCGGAGCGATCCCGCGCAGAAGCGACTTCCGCGCGAGCAGCGGTTGATTCCTCAGATCGAATCCCTCGGCCGAGAGGAGGTCGAACACGAAGTAGGTCACCGGATTCTCCCGCGCCGCGCGCTCGACGTCGATCCGCGTCCGCGGCCGGGCCCGTCCCTGCAAAGCGTGGAAGTCGGGCCGCCCGTTCGCGTCGAGAACGACCAGCTCTCCATCGAGAACGAGATCGTCGAACGGCAGCGCGGAGAGCGCCCGCGCGATCTCCGGAAAGATCAGCGTCATGTCCTCTCCGCCGCGCGAGCGCAGGTAGGGCCCGCGGTCCGGACTTCGGGCGCCGATCGCGCGATAGCCGTCGTACTTGATCTCGAAGATCCAGCCGGGCGCCGAGAAGGGCCGCTCGGCCGTCTGCGCCAGCATGAGGTCGATCCGCGTGGGGTCCACCGGCGCGCGCGGGCTGCCGGTCCGTTCGATCTCGGCGCGGAACTCGCCCGCGCGGTCGCGGGCCGCGCGCAGCTCTTCCACGGTCAGCCCGGAAAGGACCGACTCTTCGCCCGGAGGCTGGCCGCCATCCGGAGGGTCTCCGCTTTCCAGTTTGCGAAAGAGGATCCACGAACGCGGGTCGTCCTTGGTCCGAACCAGGATCCAGGTTCCGTGGAGCTTGTGGCCCTCCAGCCGGAAATGGAGCTTGCCGGCGTCGATCCCCTCTCCCGGGCCTTCGCGCGCGGTCCAGTGGCCGCGGTCCCAGACGATCGCGGCTCCGGCGCCGTAGTTTCCCTCGGGGATGATCCCCTCGAAGTCCGCGTACTCGATCGGGTGGTCCTCCACCTCGACCGCCAGCCGTTTCTTGCCCGGCTTCATCGGCAAACCGTTCGGAACGGCCCACGAGTGCAGGGCTCCGCGCCATTCCAGCCGGAAGTCGTAGTGGAGCCGCCGCGCGGCGTGCTTCTGGATCACAAACATGCGGCGCGAAGAGACGGCGGGCGCGGATTCGGCGGCGCCGGCCGCGTCGGATCCGAAAGGCTCCGGAGTCCTGTCCTGAAATCGTTTTTCTCGATAGATCACCAGCGGGGACGCAGGCTGGGGCTCGCCACCAGGTTCCTTTCGGGCCGCTTTCGGCCGCGGGCCGGCATTGCTGACGGGTTTCGTCCGGATGGAATCGGCCGGCGCGCCGGGTCCCTTTTCCGCCGGCGCCGTGATCGCAAGGTCCGCGCGCAACTCATCCCCGGACGTGCCGTCTCGCCTTCTGCTGGACTCGCCGTCTCGACGAACGCCGGGCTCAACGTCTCCCCCGGACGCACTGTCTCGCCGATCGCCGGACTCGCCATCTTGCCGATCGCCAGACTCGTCGTCTCGTCTCGCGCGTCCGGTCTTCTTGAGAATCTTGCTCATCTAATGCGAGACTTTATAGAATCAGTTCAACCGTTAGAGGAGGAATTTCCATGGCGCCTCGGTCGATCGGGAACGCCACCGTGGCCTTCGGGCTGGTCTCCATCCCGGTCAAGCTCTACACCAGCGCACAGACGACGGAGGGCATCTCGTTCCGGATGCTCCACCGGACCTGCAAGACGCCCCTCAAGCAGCAATACGTCTGCCCCACGGACGGCGAAAGGGTCGACCGGGACGGGATCGTCAAGGGCTACGAATTCGCCAAGGACCAGTACGTCGTGTTCTCCCCCGAGGAGATCGAGGCACTCGAAGCCGAGTCGACCAAGGCGATCGCGATCGACGAGTTCGTCCCGCTCGCCCAGATCGATCCCGTCTACTATGATCGCGCCTATTACTTGGCACCCGATAAGGGAGGCGACCGGGCCTACCGGCTTCTCGCCCGCGCGCTGACGGAAACCCACGTCGGCGGCCTGGCGAAATACGCCGCCCGCGGGAAGGAATACATCGTGCTGGTGCGTCCGATGGACGGCGGGCTCGTCATGCAGCAGCTCCGGTACGCCGACGAGGTGCGCTCCTTCTCGGAAATCCCGGTGGGCGGGACCACGGAGGTCAAGGAGGCGGAGCTGAACCTGGCCCTCCAACTCCTGCAGCAGTCGATTTCGGACGCTTTCCATCCCGAGAAGTACAAGGATGAGTCGGTGGCGCGTTTCAAGGAAATCCTCCAGAAGAAGATCGAAGGCGAGCAGACCGTCATCGTGCAGGGCGAGGCGGCGCCGCCCAAGGTGATTGATCTCATGGAGGCGCTAAAGGCGAGTCTGGCCGGCCGCGGTTCCGGAGCCAAGGAGACGCCCCGAGTGGCCAAGGTCGCCGGATCGAAGGAGCCGGCGGACGAAAGCGAGGAGGAGGCATCGGGTCCGGAAGACGCTCCGCGATCCGCCTCGGAGTCGGCGTCGAGGCGATCCTCCTCTACCGGAACGGCGCCGGGACCGCCCTCCGCATCCGGAACGGCCAAGGCGCGCCGCCCCGCTCGGTCCGCCGCAAGATCCGCGGACACCGCCGGCGGCGCTGCCGGCGCCGGCCACTCCGCCGGATCCGCCGACAACGCCGCCTCGTCGCGGACACGCCGCCGGAGCTCAGGCTGATCAAGGGAGGCTTCCGGCCGCTGTGAAAGAAGGCGAGCCAGCCGGGTCGCGCCGCGCGCCGCTTCCAGGCGGATATGGAGTGCGGGAGGCCTCCGTCGTGCTCGGCATCTCCCCTTCGCGGATCCGGTCCTTCGTGAGGGCCGGATTGCTGACCCCGCGGCGCGGAGCACGGGGATCCTATCGATTCTCTTTCCAGGATCTCGTCCTGCTTCGGACCGCGAGCGAACTTTCGAACCAGGTTCCGCCGCGGCGCCTGCGCCGGGCGCTGATGCGCTTGCAGCGCCAGCTTCCCCGGGGCCGCGACCTCACCGCGCTGCGCATCACCGCTTCGGGCGAGGACGTGATCGTGCAGGACGGCCGCACCGCGTGGGAGCCCGACTCCGGGCAGATGCTTCTGAGCTTCGAGGTGGCGGAGATCGCGGCCGAGGTCGCCCCTTTGGTTCAACGCGCGGCGGAGGTCGCGCTGGCGGACCAGCGCCGCCTGGAAGCGAACGACTGGTACGAGCTGGGCTGCGATCTGGAAGTTTCCGCTCCGGCCTCGGGCCCATCAGCCCGCGACGCCTACCGGCGGGCCCTCGAGCTGGATCCCGACCACGTGGAAGCCCACGTGAACCTCGGCCGGATCCTGCACGCGGACGGAAGTCTGCAAGCCGCCGCGGCCCACTATCGCGCGGCCGTTCGGCTGGATCCGACCCATGCCGTCGCTTTGTACAACCTGGGAGTCCTGGCCGAAGACAGCGGCGACGTTTCCCGGGCCATGCGATTCTACCGCAAGGCGATCCGGAGCGACCCGGAGATGGCGGACGCTCACACGAACCTGGCCCTGCTCCATGAGGCGGCGGGAAACCCCAAGCTGGCCCTGCGCCACCTGGCGATCGCCCATCGGTTGATGAAAGGCCGTTAGAGGCTCACTGCCGGTTAGTAAGACGGATTCGCCCATCGTCGAGTCGACCCGGTTCGGATCCGCGGCCCGTTCCGACTCAGAGCGGATCGACCTCAGCTCAGAATCCCCGTTCCCTCCACACGCGATCCGCATACCTTTCCGTGACCTCGTAGATCAGGAGGTCCGGCTTCGTCCGGTCGAGGATCTCCGCGCAGTTCTCCGACGTCAGATCCACGTGCTGCTCCTCCAGGTCCTTGACGTGCAGCGCCAGGAAAGGCGAGAGCATCGGCCACTGTGAGTCGTGGATCACCAGCGCCTTGCTGATCCGTCCGTCCTGGTCCGCGCGGCGCCTCCCGTCCTTGAGGCGGAAGGCGCAGACGGTGTTCTCCGCGAGGCCAAGAACGTGGTCGTCCGTCGAATGCGGGTCGATCTGGATGTCAAAATCGTCCAGGCCGTAGGGGTGATAGCCGGGAATCTGGCGTTCCAGATACGGGCTCATCTCCTGGTAGGCGTAGAAGGCGCCGTACTGGTTCCAGTGGGTTCCACCACGGGAATAGAGCAGGCACGGGCTCTCGCTCTTGGCCCGGAGCAGCGCCGGTTTCGGATCCGCCAGGCTCACGAGCGTGTCTCCCGCCAGGGCCGCCGCCACCTGGTCGAGGCGCGTGGTCGGCCCGATCCGCCGGACCGATGCCGGAAAATACTCGGGGTAGATGCTCTCCTTGTTCGGCACCACGAGAAAAACGCAGGCGACACCGCGCTCGCGGCAAAGACGGAACAGATGCTCGAGATTGGCGCGGATGGTGGCGATCTCTGCAGGCGAGTACGACACCAGTCCCTTGAAGTCCTGGATCGTGATTCCGTCCGGCACCGCCTCCGAGTTGTAATAGATCCACCCTTCCCGCCCGAAGATGAACCTCGAGACCGGCGAAACGTGTAGAAGCTTCAGCCGGAGCACGGTGTCGATCCGGATGAGAGCGCCGCGGAGCCCGAAATCCTCCGAGAACCACTCCTCGTACGCCCAAAGGAACTCCGGGATCGTCCTGACATGGAACGCCGGCGGATTTTCGATCCGGCGCTTCTCCAGGGCATCCACGTTGGGGAGCGGGTGCGCCGCCATTTGGATCAGCGGAAGCCAGATCGCCATCAGGAAGAGAGGGACGAGCACCCACTCCGTGATGATCCAGAAACGCCGGGCGCCCTGGCCCTGATTCGGCTCCGGGCTCGGCTCCGGGCTCGATTTCGGGCTCGGCTTCGCCTCGGGACTCTGAATCGGGCCCTGACCTTCTCCGGACGGCATCAATCGGCCCCCATCAGAACTGCTGGTAGATGAACGGTGTGTAAGTGGCCCCCGCCAGGGTCATGGCGGAGAGGAACAGCACGACCAAGAGGAGAATCACCCGCCCGCCGGCCGCCAGGGCGAGAATCGGCGGCCGCCGCGCCGCGGACAGTCGGGTTGCGCCCCACCGGCGCGCCCACTCCACCCAAGGTGGAGAGAATAGAATCGCGAAGAAAAGCGCGACCATGAGCGGTCGATTGAGCTCGAGGCCGAAGGTGACGGACGGCGCCGGCGCGCCCGCGGGACGGAACCAGTACATGGCGCGAAACGCGCCCAGGGCGCGTCCCAGGCTGGGGGCGCGGAAGAAGACCCATCCCATCAGGATCGCCCACTGGGTGATGAGATAACGGCCGGTGCGCCCGCTCCGGCGCAACATCCGCTTTCCCTTCCGGGTGTTCTCGATGACCAGGAAGACTCCGTGCCACAGCCCCCAGATGGCGCAGCCCAAAGCGACGCGGTGCCAGAGCCCGCAAAGGAGCATGGTGCACAGGGTCGCCCCGGCGTACGACCACATCTCCGCTTTCACGCGCCAGATCCGCTCGGATTGAATCCGGCGGGAGATCGCGTAGGCCAGGGGAAGGTAGATGTAGTCGCGCAGGAAGGTGGAAAGGGAGATGTGCCAGCGCCGCCAGAACTCCGCGAGAGACTTGGAAACGTAGGGGTGGTCGAAGTTCTCCAGGAATTCCAGGCCGAACATCCGGCCGAGGCCGATGGCCATGTCGGAGTATCCGGAGAAGTCATAGTAGATCTGAAGCGCATAGCAGACCGCGCCCAGCCAGGCCGCCGGCCCGCTGACCCCGGACGCAGGCGCGGAGAAGATCTCGTCGGCCGTGATCGCGAGGACGTCGGCGATCAGAAGCTTCTTGGCCAGCCCGACGATGAAGCGCTCCATCCCGATGGCCAGCCCCGTGCGGGTGAGGCGCGGCCGCCCGAGCTGTGCGGCGACGTCCCGATAGCGCACGATCGGCCCGGCGACGATCTTGGAGAAAAAGGCGACGTAGAGCCCGAACTTGAACGGATCGCGCTCGGGCGCCACTTTGCGCCGGTAGGTGTCCAGCGCGTAGGAGATCATGGCCAGGCAGAAGAACGAAGCGCCCGTCGGGATGCCGCGACGACCGGCGGCTCCCAGGTAGCGCACCGCCAGCCGCGACATGGCGTCCGATCCGTAGCGGGAAACCACGAGAATCCCGAGATCGAACACCACCAGGAAGAGCAGCGCCGCCCGGCGCGCCGGTTTCCGCCGGTCGTCCGATGGGTCCGAACGCAGGCAGAGCAGCGCGACCAGGTAGTTCACCGCGATCGCCAGCAGCAGGACGAGGACGTAGCTCCGGGCGCTCCAGGCGAAAAACACCAGGCTGGCAACGAGCAACCAGGTCGACCGGACGCGCGCGGGAAGGAGCAGGAAGAAGGTCAGGACGATCGGCAGGAAGAGGAAAAGGAAACCGGCTGAGGACAGGCTCATCTCAGGCTCGGCCCTGGGTCGGACAATCGCAGGGCCCGGTTGCGCGGACCGCTCCCGCGCGGCGGAATCGCCCGCCAAGTGGCGTTGGCACAAGCGGACGCGCCCAAGTCGGTCCCTCCGGCAGTCCGGATTGGCATGGTCTCATCAAGCGGCCTCGCCGATCGTGCGCCGCTCTGAAGGAGGCTCCGGCGCCGCTCCAGCGATCTGGCCCCAGTGTAGCTTTGCGTTCCAGCGCCGGTCCAGGGCCATCCCGGTTTCGGGATCGTCGAGATCCGAGCTCCCGCCCCGCGCGAGAACAACGACATCTGTCGCGCGTGCCCTGAGATGGCTACGGTCTCCATTGGTTCCGGCTTGTCTGCGCATGAGATACATTCGCGACAATCGGGGCAGCCCAACGCACCGGCCTCCGGCTCCGGCGCAAGTACCCCGGCCGACTTCATGTTCAAAGCGACCGACATCGTCGGACGTCCAGCGTGCCGGCCGCTCGACCTGGGTGACCCGCAAACTCGAGATGTCCACCAGGGCTCATGTCCAGGGCGACCGGCGACGCCGGATGTGCTATAATTATAGAGGGTTTTCTCGGAGACTCGGGCCTCGCCCGGGTCGGTCAACGAGCCGCCGGGCTCCTTCTTGGTTCTTGAAGCTCGAATCACAGGAGTGGATGCATGCCCATCAGTCGTCGGTACCGGACTGCGTTCCGGCAGATATTGCTCACCCTTCCGCTCTGGACCGCGGCGCTCTTCATCCTGGCCGCTCCCGCCTGGAGCACCAAGCTCGTCCGGGTCACTCCGGGGAGCAAGTTTCAGCAGCAGCAGTTGTTCCAGGCCGCGCCCGAGCTTCGGGACTGCGGCACCATGATCGTGGGGGACAGCGTCGAGTTCCCGGCCGACGACGCCGAGATCGCCAAGCTGACCTCCCTGGGGTTCACGGTCGACACCATGATTGACGACCTGGAGGCGTTCTACCGGTCGCGCCTCGACCGAAGCTCCGACTACGGCGGATACCACAACTACGTCACGGCCATCGCGCAGATGGACTCGCTGGCTGCGGCCCATGCCAACATCATGTCGGCCAAGCAGAGCATCGGCACGACCATCGAGGGACGGACTATCTGGGTGTACAAGATCTCCTCCAGCCCCAATGCGAACAACGGCAAGCCCGCCGTCTTCTTCAACGCCTACATCCATGCGCG
The DNA here is from genome assembly GCA_963833505.1 of Candidatus Eiseniibacteriota bacterium. GTDB lineage: Bacteria > Eisenbacteria > RBG-16-71-46 > CAIMUX01 > CAIMUX01 > CAWHYG01. Next base: position 2,229,392 of record CAWHYG010000007.1, read on the forward strand.
GGAGCCGATCGGATACGAGGTGGTTTTCGACTTGGCGAAGACCTTGTGCAACGGCTACGGGAACGATCCCCGCATGAGCAACATCGTCAACAACCGCCAGGTCTGGATCGAGCCGGTGGTCAACCCGGACGGCGTGGAGTACAACCACCTGACCAACCCGAACGGCGGGGGCATGTGGCGCAAGAACCGGCGCCTCAATTCGGACGGCTCCTACGGCGTCGACTTGAACCGGAACTTCAGCTACGAATGGGGCTATGACAACAACGGCTCGAGCCCCTATCCTGACGACGACACCTACCGCGGCACGGGCCCCTTCAGCGAGCCGGAATCGGCCGCCATGCGGGACTTCATCTACTCCCATCCCTGCCTCACCGAGCTCAACTATCACTCCTATGCCGACGTGCACATCTTCCCGTGGGGATATGATGACATTCACACGGTGGATTTCGACGCCCAGATGGCATTGGCCGAGCGCTTCCGCGCCAACAGCGGCTATAACATCGGCACGTCCTGGGAGGAGGAGTACCTGGTCAACGGCGAGTGCACCGACTGGATGTACGGCGAGCAGACGCAGAAGGCGAAGATCATGGGCTTGCTCACCGAGGTGGGGAACGACAATGACGGTTTCTGGCCGCCGACCACGCGGATCGCGCCCCTCGTGGCCGAGAACCACGAAGCCAACCTGCGCCTGTGCGAGCTGGCCGACGATCCCTATCGGGCGCTTCCGCCGGGGCTTTCGGCCGTGACCGCTCCCGACACGGTGGGGCGGAACTTCATCCTGACCTGGAACGTCCCCAAGCCCGACCCCGACAACCCGGCCACGGCCTGGAACCTGATCGAGGCCACCGGGGCCTCGCAGGGCGCGGACAACCTGGAAGAAAGCAACGTCACCTCCCGCTGGGCGACCGACGGCTGGACCCTCTCCACCGCGCGCTCCAAATCCGGCACGCACAGCTACTGGGGAGGCAACGGCGACGATCTCAACAACACCCTGACATCGAAGCGCGGGCACCTGGTCAAGTCCGGCGAGCAGCTCACCTTCTGGACTTGGTACCAGATCGAGACCAACTACGACTACGGCTACGTCGAGCTGACGACCGACGGGCGGACCTATACCCGGCTGCCGGGCAACATCACCACGAACAACGATCCCAACCAGCGGAACGTCGGCAACGGGATCACCGGGACCTCGTCGAACTGGGTGCAGGCCACCTTCGATCTTTCAGCCTATGTGGGCAAGGTGGTGTGGGTCCGGTTCCGCTATTCCACCGACGGGGGCACGAGCTACGCCGGGTGGTTCGTTGACGACATCGCGCCTGCGGACCTCTTCCTGACCGAGACGACGGTGGCCACCAATCTCACCAGCCCTCAGTACACCTTCAACAACCATCCGCTGGGGACCTACTCCTACCTGGTGCAGTCGGTGGACGCCGAGGGAGACATGGCGCCGTGGGGCGTTCCCGCGGCTCTGACCGTCTTCGACCTCACGTCCGTGGCGACTCGCGGCTCCTCGACCTGGCCCGGCCTGGAGCTGGCTCAGTCGAACCCGTTCTCCGGCGGGGCGGTCTTGAGGTACATCATCCCGTCGTCCGCGCGCGCGGGCGATCCGGTGCAGCTGGCCGTGTTCGACGTCAACGGGCGCGAAGTGGCCCTGCTCCAAACCGGACAGGTGGGATCGAGGAATCCTCCGGGACTGGCGCATGAGGATCGTTGGACGCCGGGCGGCGTTCCCTCCGGCCTCTACTTCGCGCGGCTCTCGGTGGGCGGCCGGCAGTCCACGCGGCAGCTTGTCTATCTGAAGTAGACCGGCCCGTCAGCCCGGCGCGGAGGTCGAGCTCGGGCATCGAGCCGCACCTCTCCGTCGGACACGAGGACGAGCGAGTCATCGGGGAGGCGATCCTCAAGATCCGAGGATCGCCTCCTTCATTGGGGCGCGCGACCCGCCGTCCGTTGGCGACCGCGCCAGCGTCTGCGCGCGTGCCTTCTGCGGGTCCGTCCGTTTCCGGCAGCCGGCTTCGGTGCGCAAGGGTCGGCGGGTCAGGGCATCTTCAGGAAGCGCCGGCCGCCTCGTCGTCCCGGGCCAGAAGCGCGGCGATCTCCGACGCCGTCTCCTCGATCGCCTTGTGGGTCACGTCCACCAGCCGCCAGCCTCCGCGGTCGACGACTCTGCGGAACCAGGCCAGTTCCTGCCGGACGTGTTCCGGATCTGCACCCCCTGCTGCGGCAGCGGGCTAACCCGTTCCGGGTAATATTGGCCCGGCGATCCGCCGATAGCTCAGCTAGCGGCGAGTCGCCGGGGAGGACCCATTGGCGCAGCGGACCGGGGACGGTGCGACGGGAAGATCATGCGCGAGGCCGGACTCCCTCCAGATGGCTGCGGCATGACCGACGGCGAGGTCCACCCTGACGGCGCTGATCCGGAGGAGGCGAAGATCCCACCGATCGAGGATTCCCTCCGGGAAACCCAGGCCAGGTTCGACGCGCTTTTCGAGGGTGTGCAGGCCGGCATCCTGATCATCGATTCCGACGCCCACCGGATCGTGGACGCCAACCTGACCGCCCTCAAGGCCGTCGGCCGCGAACGCGAGCAGGTCGTCGGCGCGCGATGCCACAAATTCGTGTGCCCGGCCGACGAGGGACGCTGCCCGGTGAGCGACCTCGGGCAAACGGTGGACAACTCCGAGCGCTTCCTCTTGACCGCCTCAGGAGATCGACGCTCGATCATCAAGACCGTTCGCCCGATGACCATCGGGGGCCACGCCTACCTGTTGGAGAGCTTCCTCGACATCACCGAACGCAAGCGTGCCGAACAGCAGCTGCGAGAAAGCGAGGAGCGCTACCGCGATCTCTTCGAGAACGCCACCGACATCGTCTACACCACCGACCTGGCCGGACGCTTCACCGAGCTCAACCGGGTGGGACGGGAGATCCTCGGATATTCCCGGGGGGAAATCACCGGGTTGGACATTCTGGCAGATGACGGCCCCGGAGCATCGGGAACGAGTCGGGCGGGCACACGCCCGGCTTCTGGCGGGAGCGTCCGATCTCACGCTGGAAGTGGAGCTGGACGCCAAGGACGGCCGCCGGGTGACGGTGGAGGTGAAACCCCGCCTCATCCGTGAGGGAGACCAGCCCGTCGGAGTCCAAGGCATCGCGCGCGACATCACGGGCCGGGACGCCGCCGAAGCCGAATTGCGACACGCGCAGAAGCTCGAGTCGGTCGGCCGCCTGGCTTCCGGAATCGCACACGAGATCAACACGCCGATTCAATTCGTCGGAGACAACGTTCGTTTCCTGGCAGGAGGCCTTCGCCTCCCTGGGCACCCTCCTGGCCAGATCCCGGGACCTCAGGAGCGCACTTGCCTCCGGCGGAAACGTCGCCGAACTCGCGGCTGAAACGCAACGCCTCGAGGAAGAGCTGGAGTGCGACTACCTGCTGGAAGAGCTTCCCCGGGCGATCGCCGAGACGCTCGAGGGGGTCGAGCGGGTGGCGACCATCGTGAACGCCATGAGGGAGTTCGCCCATCCCGCGAGCAAAGAGATGGCCGGCGCCGACCTGAACAAGGCGCTCTTGGGCACGCTGGCGGTGGCCCGGCATGAGCTGAAGTACGTGGCGGAAGTCGAGACGGACTTCGGAGACCTGCCGTTGGTCGTGTGCCGCCTGGGCGACCTGAACCAGGTCTTTCTGAATCTCCTCGTGAACGCGGCCCACGCCATCGGCGAGGTCGTGAACGGCACCGACGAAAAGGGCCGCATCCACGTCCGTACCAGGTCGGAAGGCGACAGGGTCCTGATCAGCATTTCCGACACGGGCGCCGGCATTCCGGAGGACATCCGGAGCCGCATCTTCGATCCGTTCTTCACGACCAAGAAGCTGGGTCGGGGAACGGGTCAAGGCCTGGCGATCGCGCGGTCGGTGGTGGTGGAACGCCACCAAGGGACGCTGACCTTCGAGACCGAGGTCGGCAAGGGAACGACGTTTCACCTTCGGCTGCCGGTGAACCCGATGGAGGCCCCGCTCCGGAAGGCCGCTTGACGGAGACGACGGCCGTTCAACAGATCACTCAAAGCGCCCCATCGAACCGAACCGCGCCTTCTGTTCCCCCCTCGCCGAAATAGACGCGTCACGGTCCGACGCCAAGGGTCCGCCGTCGATTCTCCCGTGCCTCGCGGTGGGCGATCTCGAATCATGCGGGCCAGCAAACAAACGGTCAGCGCTCTCCCGCCGCCTGCGCGTAGGTGTCGACGAGCGCCCGCGCCATGCCCTCCTCCGTCTCCGTATCGATCAGGGCGGCTCCGGCGTCGCTCTCAATCTGGCGCAGTTCCTCATTGGTGAAGCCGGCGATCCCCTTTCTCGCCGACAGGACCTTGGACCACTTCTGAAGGGCCAGCCACCTCTCCAGCGTGCGCTCCTGCTGGTTCAGGAACTGCGTCTGAAGCAGATAGGTCGTGGTGTATGCCTTGACTTCCGAATACTTCAGGTACGCGACGGCTCCCGTGGCGGCGGCGCTGCTCCAGGCGAAGGAATCCAAGGGAAAGAGCCCGAAGGACCAGTCGAACTCGTGCGGCACCGCGGATCGATTCCGCCGGAGGTCCTCGACCCCGCTGATCGTGTTCTTCAGCCGGTCCTCCGCGTCCGGAGCCAGGGCGAGGCCCTCTCTGCAGGCGGGCGCGATTTCCCCGGATCTCCGCCGCGAGGTTGCTCCGGGCCTCCCGGGCCAGAGAGCGATGATGCTGCCATTCGAGCAGACCCTCGAGGGAGAGAGCGATCAGGATGCCGATGATGACCGTCAGCAGATGTACGCAGAACTCCTTGAAGGAGTGAATGGCCGCTTGAGGCGGATGGATTTCCATGCCGCCAGCATAGAAGAGGCCCGGCCCGGTAGCAAGCCGGCCGCACGGGCGTCCGGCTGCACGGACCCAGGTCGGCGGGTATCTGGGTGGCCGGGAGCTGTTCGCGCTCGAGGCCGTACAAGGGCGATTGACGGCGGTCACGGATGCGGGGATCCGGCACCTTGATCGCCGCCGCCCAACAGCCGGTGCAACCAGGGGCGTCGGATCCGCCTGTCATGCGAGCGTTGTGCTTGCCCTCACTCTTCGACATACGGCATGAGTATGCCTGCGTCGTTCTGGCTGTTTCGTTGCGAGCCGCGCTCGAAGGGGATCCTCGACGAGCAAGCCGGGCGCCGGCCGTCGCACCATCGGACGGGGACTTCAGCGGGCGCCCGAAATGTGGCTGAGACGACCGGCCAGACGGCCGGCTTGCGCGTTGTGCCGACCGTGCAGATCCCGCACGCGGGCCAGAGCGGTCCTCGCGGCCGCGGCGTCACCGAGCAGAAGCTCCGCCTGGGCGAGCTGCCAGCTCGACTCCTCCTGCACCTGCGTCGTGCGCGCCTGGGCGACCGCGCGCGTAAGCGCCGGCACGGCATCCGAAGGTCGTCGCAGCAGGAGCAACGAGGAACCCAGGTAGAGCCACGCTTCTGGATGATCGGGACGGGCAGCGGTGACCTCGCCGAAGAGCGTGGATGCCCGTTGATAGTCCGCCCCGGCATATGCGTGCAGCGCTTGGGCGAAGAGCCGTGCGTCCGGGGCCGCGGATCCGCCGCGTAGTGTCGGTTCCTCGGCCGGCAGCCGCTCGACCATCGCGAGATCCTCCAGGCGCGACCCCGGCCTCGACGAAGCGTGAACCAGCAGGATGAGAATCACGGCAGCGGCCGCGACCAGGCCGGCGCTCGCCCAGATCCACCCTGGCCGACCCGCCTGCGACAGCCCGCGCAGCCAGCGCGCCGTTCGGCTCGCAATGGTCTCCGGCTCGAGCGCGGTTTTCCAGGACGCAGGATCGGGGACGCCGGCGGTGCGCCGCGCCCATGCCAGCTCATCGCGGCAGGACGGGCAGCCCTCCAGGTGGGCGGCCTCCACCGGTTCCAGCGCAGGTCCCGCGTCGAGCGACAGGTCTACCAACCGGTCGGGCCGAAGATGTCGGGCTCCTTGCGCCTCCACGTCGTCGACGAGGCGCCGCAGGAACTCCAATTCCCCGCGGCATTCCGGGCAGACGCGGAGGTGCTCATGAACCTCCTGCGTCCGGGGCCCGGCCAAGCGGCCCGTCGCGAGGTCCATCAGATCGTCGCGGACCTGCTCATGTTCGTTTGAGGAAGTCATTCTCTACGACTCTCGAAGCCCCTCCATCCAAGATGTATCCGCCACCGCGGACAAAAACGATGCAGGGCGCCCGGCGATTTTCACCTGGGGGTCCGTGGTCACCCGTGGTCGGTCGGACCACGACCTTGAGACCGGAAGCGGCGAGACCAGAGGTCCAAAAACGCCTCGGGGAACAGCCGTGGCGGAACCGCCGAAGGACAAGGCCAGCATCGTCGATGCCACGAGAATCCCCCCCGCGATCTCGCGGGCCACCGCCAGGCACCGAGACAACCTGGATCGGACCGAGGACTCGGCCAGTCCCAGCTCGGCCGCCAGGTCCTGGGCACTGGCGCCGTCGAAGAAGCTGCGTTCGAGAAGTTCCCGGCAGACCGGGGTCAGCTTGATCAGGATGCGATGGAGCAGGGTCCGCTTTTCCGGGTCAGGCGCTCCTGCCGGCTCGGGAGACGCCACGGCCTCACGCCGCTTCCGCCGCGCCTGGCTTCGGTAGAGCTGGATGCGAGTTCCCCGGACGATGGAATAGAGCAGTCCCGGCAGCGATCCCCCGGGGCGGAATTGATGGACGTCATGCATGAAGAAACGGCGGGCCGCTTCCTGTGCAACATCCTGCCAGTCCGGCTCTCCGGATCCGTGGACGCGGCAGAGATAGCGCGAAAACCCCTCGATCAGATCCAGGATTCCGCGTTCGGCCTTCTTGTCTCCCGACCGCAACGCCGCGATCAGCGACATGGAGTCGATCGGCTCACTCTTGTTCGCGCGCGTGTTCATTTGCGATCCAAACAGGACAACACCGGCTTTTCGGAAACAAGAAAAAACGCAACGGACCGGCCCGCGGCAGCGGATGCGTCGATGAAACCGGACGACGGTCCCGATCCGCGTCCGGTGAGGCCCGAGCGGGAGACAGGCTCCCGCGGCGCAAGTCGGGAGAGTCAGCGCTTCGACGGACCTCACGTCTCAATTTGGAATTCGAAAGGAGAGCAGGAAGATGCTTCGCAGGACTATCGAATCAAGGCCTTGTGGATCCTTCAAGGCGGGTTTCTGGAAGATCGCCGCACGGCGAGCCGCGGGAACAGCCGCTCTCTTCACCGGGCTTGCATGCCTTTTGTCCACCGCCGCGTTCACCGGCTCGGCTCGGGCGGGCAACCTCGCCATCGGGGACTATTCCTTCGAGGATCCGGTGCTGGGTCCCGACGGCTTCTCGATGGCCGGGTGTCCGAGCTGGACGAATCTGGGTCCAGACGGCGCGCAGGGCAACGTCTACAACGGCGCCTCGGGGTGGTACAGCAACTTCCCCAAATTCGTCGACGGAAATCAACTGGGGTTGATCGACTGCACGGTGGGCGCCGGCAATCCCCGGGGCTACAAGCAAACCCTCGGCAACAACTACCAGATGGGGATGAGCTACACCTTGACGCTGGCGGTCGCAACGGGAACCGGAAGCGGCCTCCCTGACAAAACCGGCGGCGGGAACTTCGTCCTGGAGCTCGGTTACCCGGACGGCAAAGGAGGCTGCATCTCGCTTCAGGCCACGACCATCCCCCTGGGCAACCTCAAGGACGATGCGCTGCAGGAGTACACAGTCACCGTTCCCAACCCCGGCAAGAACGCCGTCGGCCAGCCGATCGTGGTGGTGCTCCGCGACGACGGGGTCTGCAAGACCGGCTGGTACGTCTTTGACAATGCCAGGGTCGCGGAGATGAATGCCAGTCCGTCGCCTCTCCGGACCACGTCCTGGGGAGCGGTCAAGGCCGGCTATCACTAGGCGGGGCAGGACGGGAGCGGTTCCTGTCTCGCCATCGGTGACCCGATCCGCGGCGCATCGCTGATCGTGGGAACAAGGAAACAAGGAGGAGCCCTGAATCCACGGGGCTCCTCCTTCCTGTTGTCAGGCCGCTACCGATAGCTGTTCTTGATCCTGCCCCACGTACGGAATTGGGCCTGCCGCTCCGGCACCGACGAGGCGTTCGGGCACGGATCCGGATGGCAGCTGCCGCCCAGGAACGTCCCGCCGCGCGCGCCGCAATCCAACGTGCTCAGGATCAGGCAGGTCCCATCCCGGAAACAGCAGGCGCCATCCACGTCTCCCGGACAGGCGTGCTGGCCCGGCTTGTTGAACCCGAGCGTTCCATATCCGGCGATCCGATCCATGACCGCCGGCACCGAATCGTCAAAGAAGCACGGGTCGCCCGCCGGATGCGGGATCAGGGCGAACACGGTCCGGATCCTTGTAGTAGTTGTACCCTGCAAACCAGTAGGCTTCGAGGAGCAGCTTTGTCTGCGTGATATTCCAGGTGATTGAATCGCCGGTGTTCGGGGCCGGCCACGAGGTTGGAGGGTCCGGCGCCTCGGCGTCGGCACAATTCCCGTGGGCGGTGATCACGAGGCCGTTACCATCCCCGTATTCGTTATCGTAGGTGATGCCGAATCGGAATCCCCTAAGACGCGGGTGGCTTTCGTCCGGAAAGGCCGCGTAGACCTTCCAGACTTTCTGGTTGTCGGGCGATGCATTGTCGATCTCCGTCACCAAGTCCAAACACCTGTAAGGCTCCATACCCTTTCCGCATTCATCCTGCATGGGAACGTAGGTCAGATTGGCGCTGCCCAAAGTGATCCCCCCACCGGCGTTGGGGCCGGCCGATGCAAGAGTGCTGGCGAGCACGACCAGGAGATACGCAACCAAGAGCGGTCTCATGACGGTCCTCCTTGCCCGGGGGGCGACCCCCGTCGCCCGACGCAGTGTTGCCTTGTTCGCGCTACCGATAGCTGTTCTTGATCCTGCCCCAGGTGCGGAACTGAGCCTGGCGCTCCGGCACCGACGAGGCGTTCGGGCACGGATCCGGATGGCAGCTGCCGCCCAGGAACGTCCCGCCGCGCGCGCCGCAATCCAACGTGCTCAGGATCAGGCAGGTCCCATCCCGGAAACAGCAGGCGCCATCCACGTCTCCCGGACAGGCGTGCTGGCCCGGCGTGTTGAACCCGAGCGTTCCATATCCGGCGATCCGATCCATGACCGCCGGCACCGAATCGTCCAAGAAGCACGGGTCGCCCGCCGGATGCGGGATCAGGGCGAACACGGTCGGATTGTTGTAGTAGTTGTATCCTGCAAACCAGTAAGCTTCGAGGAGCTGCGTCGTCTGTGTGGTATTCCAGATGATGGCATCGCCGGTGTTCGGGGCCGGCCACGAGGTGGGAGGGTCCGGCAGCTCGAAGTCGGCGCAATTCCCGTGGGCCGTGATCATGATGCCGGTGTAATCGCTGATGTCATAGGTGACGCCGAACACGAACCCCTTGAGACGCGGGTGGCTTCCGTCCGGAAAAGCCGCGTAGACCTTCCAAACCTTCTGGTTCTGGTCCGACGAGTCGTCCATCTCGGTCACCACCTGGGAACAGCTCGCGGGCAAGGTGCCCTGTCCGCACTCATTCTGCTTGGGCATGTAGGTCAGGTTGGCGTTATGGACGAGGATCGTGCCGCCGGCGTTGGGACCGGCCAAGGCCGAACTGCCTGCAAGCATGACCAGGAAAAACGCTACCAAGAGCGGCTTCATGCCGATCCCTCCTCGCCGGACCACGCGGCCCAGAACGGTTTCATGTTGGTTCTCTGTCGGGCCTCGGAATCCCCTTCCCCGGTCTTTCCCGCTTGGAGCGTTCCGCGAGGATCATACGCGAAAACGGCTCCCGGCGGAACTGTGATTTCTCCGGCATCTCCGGCACGGCGCCGCCGTTCGGCGGTCGGCCCGGGGAAACTCGGAACACCCCTTCAGAAAAGTCGTCAGGCGCTCGGAGCTCCCGGGCGGCCAATCCGTGGTGGTTGATGGCTCACCCCAACGCTCCCCGGGGCAGGCCGATTCGGCCAAGTGGCGGCGCCGATGGGTGTTCCTGCGGGTACGTTGCCCCCGATCGCCCAAGCGGCCCTGACGGTCGTCCTGTCGGCCGATCCGGTCTTTCACACCGCCACGACGGTCAGCTTCCGGCTGCCTCTTCCGTCGGAGGTCCGGCTTAGCCCGTTCGATCCATCCCGTCGGATGGTCCGCTTGTTGACCGGCGCGTCGCTTTCTGCCGGAGCGCACGAGGTTCCGCTGAATGCGAATGGCCTTGCCGCCGGCGTTTACTTTCTGCGGTTCAGCGCCGCCGGAAGGCCTGCGGCCACAAGATTGGTGCTCCTAAGAAGAGCGACCGGATTGAGTGACACGGACGCCGCTGGCCCTGATGGGCTAAGCGGCGTTCGGCGCGCCTCGGAAGAACGTATCCATGCCGGATCAGGAGCCCCTGTCCGCCGGGTTGGACTTATGACAGCGCAAGTTGCGAACGGGTCGCGGCGGCTTAGCCTCCGGGCATGCCCCGCCAGTAGCCGGCCGATCGCCTCCAAGGCCACGACGCCGACGTGCCTGCGGACGAACGTAACCGGGTGTGATTTTCTGCGTTATCTGGTTCTCCGGGCTCGCGAGGCGCTTCTTGCCGCGGTGGCCGGTGCGACGGCGAGGCAACAGGGGAAAGCCGCCGTACGCCTCTCGACAGGCACCGAGCCCTTGACAGTCCCTGGAGTGATCGAAAAGCCGGTGTCCACTGCATAGTTCTGGTACAATGATTCGGGGGTTAGCTATTCGTGATCGTAGCCAGGAGGGTCGCATGCGCAGGATTCACTGGTTTGCCCACGTGCTCTGTGCGTTCCTTTTCATGATCCCAGTCGCCTCGTTCGGCACGGTCTACATCGTCAGTCCCGATGGGACCGGAAACTTCCTCAAGATCCAGGACGCCATCAGTCACGCCGTCTCCGGCGACGAGATCATCGTGCGGCCCGGCGACTACGTCGAGAACCTGGACTACCAGGGAAAGAACCTCTATGTCCACAGCAGCGGCGGGGCCTCCGTGACGACGATCGACGGAAGCCAGGGCCTGGCCGGAGCAGCCAGTTGCGTGGCGTTTCACTCCGGTGAAACGCCGTCCGCCGTCCTCGAGGGCTTTCTCCTGCAAGGGGGGCAGGGAACGAACTACCCGGCCTATAACGTCATTACGGGCGGAGGTGTATACTGCGCGCACGCCTCTTGCACCATACGCTCTTGTCATTTCACGCGGAACCACGCGGACAACGGCGCCGGGATGTTCCTCGAGTACGCGGCGTTGACCCTGACAGACTCCCAGTTCGACACCAACACATCCGACACCTACGGGGGCGCCATCTCCGCGGAACACCTGACCGGTTCCATTTCGGGCTGCATCTTCGACCAGAACCAAGCCGCTGCAGATGGCACGATCAGTTTTGGCCTGAACGTGAATGTCCAGGTGGTAAATTGCGATTTCGATGGTAACAAGACGAACTCAGGAGCGGGCCTGAACCTCGGACAATCCAGCAGCCAATGTACCGTTCAGAACTGCGTCTTTCACCGCAACGTGGCGGCGGAGCACGGAGGAGCGATCCGTCTGGATGGAGGGACTCTGCAGATTTCGGGGTGTCTGCTTTATGGCAACTACGCGTCGGTTGACGGAGGCGGGATCATCGCCCTCAACGGAGCCCTCGTATTCGCCCAGAACTGCACGCTCGATGCCAACCAGGCCGCACGCAACGGGGGCAACCTCGCAATCTGGGACTACTCCGCAATGGAGTTCGCCAACTCGATTTTCTCGAATGGCAAGGGAAATGGCGGCGTCTTCGTGGATGGCGCGACCGGCGACTTCAACTGTTGCGATGCCTGGGCGAACCAAGCGGGAAACTATGTGGGTATTCCGGACCCGACCGGCAAGAACGGCGACATCGCCCTCGATCCCATCTACTGCGATGCGCCAGGCGGGAACTACACGATCGAGCCGGATTCTCCGTGCGCACCACACTCTCCTTCGGACCCGCAGTGCGACCTGATCGGAGCCTATCCGGTCGGCTGCTCCGCGCCGGTGCCGGTGGCGACGATGTCGTGGGGGAGCGTGAAGCAGCGATTTGCGCGCTGACGGGGAGGCGACCGGGTACGGTCTCCCAGCCGACGGGGCGCGCGGGCCCACGTCGCGGTTCGCCTGTGGCGGACGGCTTCCCATGACGGTCGTGGTCCGGAGATCGACGCCGGGTCGATTCGTCGTACCGCGCTGGGTGCACTGCCAACGGAGGCCTGCGCCGTATCGGCGTCGATCAAGAACCCCTCCCATGGGGCGGAACGCCTCGAGATACCGACCCGTTGACTCGGCATCAGTCAGAGGATAGCTTCTGCGTCGGAGTGTGCCGCGGCCAGGTGAAGCCGCGCCGCCGAGGGCCAGAGCGCTGGAGCCAAGGAGACGCCGACGTGCAGAAATCGGCCGTGGAGCCACAGACAGGACAGATCATCACAGGTTCGTGCCCTCTCTGCGAGTCGACCAGAGTTCGTGTCTACCCGTTTCGCTACGCGTTTCACGACCGATTCATCCGGGGTGTGGGTTGCGCCTCCTGCGCTCTCGTCTTCCTTCATCCGATGCCGTCGGACGACGAAATCGCCGGCATGTACAGCGAAGAGTACTTTACGGAGTGCACCGACACCTGCGGTGCTCATGGACCTCGTGCCTACGTTGAACTGATCGAGGAATCCGCGGGCGGTCGTCGGAAGGGAGCTCTTCGGCTGGACCGCGCTCTGGTTGGCCACCATGGGTTCCGGGGCACGTTTTGTGAGGTTGGCTGCGGTCCCGGACACTTCCTGGACGAGATGCGCAGACTGGGCTGGGTGGTCCAGGGGTTGGAAATCTCCGAGTTTGCGGCGAGGCAGGCCCGGGAGAAACTAGGGCTCAACGTGACGACGGGTGCGATCGGGGACAAAATGCTGCCAGCGGGTGAGTTCGATGCCGTCTTCCTCGGAGACGTTCTCGAGCACCTGCCCCGCCCTCGCAAGGCGCTCGCGGAGGTCCATGAATCCTTGCGTCCCGGCGGCCTCATCGCCGTCGCTATTCCGTCGACCCTGAACCTGGTCTCGGGACGGCTGGGGATGTGGCTGTTCCGGCAGACCGGACGGGTCAAGACGCTGAGGATTCCCCCCTACCACCTCGTGGAGTACACACCGAGAACATTGAAGCGGATGCTCGAGAGGTGCGGATTCGAACTCCTCTGGCTACGTCAATCAGCCGTGCCGATCCGGCGCATGGGGCTGCGAGGAAGCGCCTTTGAGAACACCGGCAAGGTCACTTTGCAGTTCCTGGCCCACACAACCTCGCTGGTGTTCAATCGGGGAGGGGACCGCCTGCTGGCTGTGGGACGCAAGGCGACCAGCTGAGCGCGAGTTCCGCGGCAACTTTTCTTCCATCCCAACGTCGGCGCCGATGACGCGCCGGTCTTCACCGGAGCTACGTACGCGCGGTCGACTCCGAGCTTTCCGCCGGAACCCATGCCGTGACCTGGCAACCAGTCGATTGGTGCGGCCGGCCCGTTCCGGCCGGACGTTACTCCCTCAGGCTGGAGTTCGGGAGTTCGACGGAGACGAGATCGATCGTCGTGACCGGGTAGTTGGAAGGGCCGGGGTGAAGCCCGCCCCCGGTCCCAGCGCTTCTCGGGCGGCGGTGCGACAAGACCGGTTTTCAAGCCACGGGCCCCCCGGGACGCCGGGTCCCGGAAGGCCCATGGCTTACGTTGTCGGATCGCTCACCGGATGAGGGTCAGCCGTCCGATGGCGCTCTGCCCTCCCATCATCCGAACCAGATAGACGCCCGAAGAGAGCTCCTGCCCCGATTCTCCCTTGCCGTCCCAGGAGAGGAAATGCTCCCCCGGAGACAACCAGCTCGAATCCAGCAGGCGAACCATGCGCCCCGCCGCGTCGAACACGGCCATCCGCGGCGCGTCCGGTCTGACGGTCGTGTAGACGATCCGACACGCGCCTCGCGAGGGATTGGGCATCACCTGGATCCAGCACCCGGTCAGGCCAGGCCCGGAGCCGGCCACATCGGCGCTGCAGCCGACCGGCCAGGCGCCCATCCGCTCACAGTTGGGATCTTCCGGCGTGTGCCCGCGGCACGGAGAGTCATCCCGCAGGTCGAAGTCGTTCTGGCTCGGGTTGCAGAAAAGAGGATCCTCGGAGATGTTGCCGCTGATCCCGAACTGGTTGGCGATCGGACCGACCCAGTCTCCGCCCTGATTGGCAAACAGATCGCTGCAGGAAAACGTCGCTGGGCCGCCGGCGTACGCCGCCCCTCCTTGATTGAAGGCGATGATCGAGCTGGAGACGTTGACGTTCATGCCGCACTCGGAGATGCCGCTGCCGACCGGAGACGTGTTTCCGTAGATCGTGCACTGAACCAGTGCCGCCACGGAAGTTCACATCCGGAAGGCGCCGCCATCACTTGAGGCGGAGTTTCCATAGAACGTGCAGCCGGTCAACGTGGGGCCTTGTATCCCCATGCCGTTGGTCGCCGACATCCCGCCGCCGCACAAAGCGGTATTGTCGGCGAAGACACAATTGGTGATGAGCGGTGCGGCATCGGACTGTGAACAGATGCCGCCTCCCTCGCTCGCGGGAGAGGCGTTCTGGGAAAAGACGCAGTTGGTGATGCGGGGCGTCGCCGTCGAACCCATGATGGCCACGCCGCCTCCCCAGACCGAGTAACCATGGATGATCGTGACGCCTTCGAGAATGGCGCCCGGCCCTTCGCCGTTGATGAAGAGAAACGCCCGATGGGACGCCTGGGCGCTGCCCTGGCAGTCGATGATGCACTGCGCGGGATCTCCGCCCTGCGAGCGGATGGTGATGGACTTGCCCTCAAAGCCCACGTCACGATTGCCCGAGCCGGTGAAAGTGCCGCTCCCCAGCTCGATGACGTCACCGGGCTGGGCGGCAATGACGGCCTGTAGAATGTTGGGAAAATCCCCGCTGCCGTCGGGCTTGACCAGATAGGTGGCGCCGAAAGCCACCATGGCCGAGCACGAAACCAGAAGCGTGAGGAACAGCAAGACCTTCCGCATGATTCCCTCCTCCTTGGTTCTGCGGCCCCAGAAGATCACTGACGCGCGCAATAAGAATAGATCAACATTTCGCGTGAATCAATCGCCTTCACTTATCGAACGCTCCGCCAACGTGTTACCAAGGCCATGACTCCCGGGTCGGGTCTGCTCCCTCGGCATCCCTTCATGATAGGATCAGCGGCGTCCGCCTGCGCCCTTGGCGCAGGCCACGGGGGTCGACGCGATGAAGGTGCTTCTCATTTCCGCCAACACGGAGAGGCTGAACATGGTGGCCGTGCCTCTGGGGCTCGGCCTGGTCTCGGCCGCCACGCGGGCCGCGGGCCACGAAATCAAGCTGCTTGACCTGCTCTCCGAAGCGGACCCCCGCGGGGCGGTCCGGCGTGCCATCGCGGGATTCGGCCCTGAGGTCATCGGCATTTCCGTGCGCAACATCGACGACCAGTGCCGCGAGAACCCGCGCTTCCTGATCGACCCGGTGCGGGAGATTGTGACGGAATGCCGCTCGGGCTCGCCGGCTCCGATCGTTCTGGGAGGAGCCGGCTACAGCATCTTTCCGGACGAGGCCCTGGCCTTCCTCGGCGCCGACTTCGGGATCGCGGGAGACGGAGAGAGGGCGTTTGTGGCGCTCCTGGAGCGGCTCGGGGCCGGGGAGTCTCCAACAGGCTTGCCCGGCGTCCACGTTGCGGATGAGCCTGCCGGTGCTTCTCCGGTTGCGTTGCGCGAAGCGCGGGCGCCCCGGCGCGAGAACCGTTCGCCCTGGACGGCGCTGGCCCGTTCGCGCGATCTCGATGAGCTACCGCTCTGGGACGATGCGCTCGTGCCGGCAGTCGATCCTGATCTGTGGATCCCGGTGCAGAGCCGCCGCGGCTGCCCGAATGACTGCTCCTACTGCGCGACGGGGCGCATCCAGGGCCGGCGAATCCGGCGACGCTCCCCGCGCCTCATCGTGCAGGCCATTGGACGGCTGGCTCGAAAGGGCCACCGCCGCTTCTATTTCGTGGACAACTCCTTCAACATCCCGGAGTCGCACGCGCTGGAGCTGTGCGAAGGTCTGGCGGCTCTCGAGCCACCCGTGATCTGGCGCTGCATCCTCTATCCCGAGCGCGTGCAGGAACGACTGGTGCGCGCGATGGCCGCGGCCGGCTGCTTCGAAGTGAGCCTTGGCTTTGAAAGCGGCTGCCTGAGGATCCTCCGGGAAATGAACAAGCGATTCACTCCCGGGGACGTCCGGCGCACGTCCGACCTCTTGGCCGCGCACGGCATTCGCCGATTCGGTTTTCTGTTGCTCGGCGGACCGGGCGAGACGCGGGAATCCGTCAAAGAGAGCCTGGCGTTCGCTCAGTCTCTTCATCTCGACGAGCTGCGCGTCACGGTCGGCATCCGCATCTACCCGGGCACGCCGCTGGCCCGGAGATCCGTGGCGGAGGGCGTGATCGACGCCCAGGATGAGCTGCTTTACCCGCGCTTCTACCTCGCTCCCGGCCTCGAGCCCTGGATTCATGACCGGGTCGCCGCGCTGCAGGCGACCCTGAAAGCCTAGAGATCTTCCGGATCCGCGCCACGAAAGCACAACGGGCCGGAGGAGTTCCAGCAACTCCGCCCCCCTCTCCATCATCATCGGCTGTCCGGGGGATCTCGCGCACAACCTGCAATCACTGCAGGCCGCACGGGGTTCTGCCCTGGACAGGTGTGCGAGCACGGCGGGTCAAGGCGGCGCTCCCGCCAGGATCAGACGAACCGGACGATCCCGGTTGACCGCTGCCGCCTGACCCCCCGTTTTTTGCTTGACGGCCCCGGACGCGGCAGGCATTATTTCGGTTGTTGGCGAATTACAGAAGGAGGCGCGGTGAACGAGGTCTGGAGAGCCCTGGGCGACCCGACGCGGAGGCAGATCCTGGCGCTGCTCAAGAAGCGGGACATGACGGCGGGAGAGCTGGCCGAACGCTTTCCGCTGGCCAAATCGACCCTGTCCGGGCACTTCAACGTGCTCCGGCAGGCCGGTCTGATCGTCTCCGAACGTCGTGGCACGACCATTGTCTACAGCCTCAACCTCTCGACCTTCGAAGAAGCGCTCTCGGTGGTGATGGAGTTGCTCCAGGCCCGCGGGCGCGGAAAGGGACGGAAATCATGAAGCTCGACTGGCGGGTGGAACTGCCCAGCTGGTTCCTCATCCTGGGAATGTTCGTCACCGTCGCTCTCACCTGGAAGACGGCGCCGGACTCGATCCCGGTTCACTGGGGAATCACCATGCAACCCGACCGCTACGGGGGCCGGTTCGAAGGTCTGCTCGTGTTGCCCTTGATGGCGCTCTCGCTCTACTTCCTGCTGCTCTTCCTGCCGCGGATCGACCCCGGACGGGCGAACTACGCGCGGTTCAGCGGCGCCTACGCGATCGTCCGCCTCACGGTCATCGCCCTTCTGGCCGGCATCTACGGAATCACCCAGCTCTACATCCACGGGACGAAGATGGACTTCCGGGCCGTGATGCCACTCCTGCTCGGGATCGTCTTCGTGGTGCTCGGCAACCTGATGGGCAAGATCCGGCCGAACTGGTTCGTGGGCATCCGCACGCCCTGGACCCTGACCAGCAAGGTCGCTTGGGTGCGCACCCATCGACTCGGGGGATGGGTTTTTGTGTTCATCGGCCTGATCTCGATGGCCTCCGCCCTCATCGCCTCGACCTTGGCCTACTGGATCGTTATCGGAGCATTGCTCGCCGGGGTCCTGGCCTTGCAGGTCTATTCCTACCTGGTCTGGCGCCAAGATCCGGACAAGATCTCGCCCGCGGGAACGGAGCCCTCATGATCATCTGGCGCCCTGAAGCCAGGGCCATCGGTGCGCCAACCGGCCGTTCTCGATCGATGACTCGGAAATGAAACCAAAGCCGTTCTTCGGAAAGCAGGAGTGCCGGCGGATGCGGCGCCAGATTCTCTCGGAACGCGTCCCGCTGGATCCTCTCCTGTCCGACGTCGCGGGCCGGTATCCTTCACACGCCTTTCTCGGCAACGCCACGCAAGGGGTATTCATCCGTCAGGTCCGCTTCCTCGAAGAGGCTTGCGGCCGCATCCTGCTGAAACCGACGACCGAGACGCGCGTCCTGGATTGGGGCTGCGGCAAGGGACACATCAGCCACCTCCTCAAGGAGCGCGGGTTCCTCGTGACGAGCTGCGATCGCCGGAGCGCCCGCAGAGACTCGTCCTTCGGTCAGGAAACGCCCATCATCAGTCGCCGCCGGATCGAAGTCATTCCTCTCGATGACGACGTGCTGCTTCCGTTCGATTCCGGGACGTTTGACGTGGTGGTGAGCTTCGGAGTCCTGGAGCATGTCCCTCGCGATGAGGAATCCATGGCGGAGATCCGCCGGGTCGTGCGACCGGGAGGAGTCTTCTGGGTCTCGTTTCTGCCCTGCTTCCTGTCCTGGACGCAGTTCCTCTCCCGGCTTCTCGGCAACCGCTATCACGATCGGCTCTATTCGATCCCCGGCCTCCGGCGCCTCGCGGCCAGGGCCGGTTGGTCCCTGGTGGACGCCTGGCATGGGCAGCTCTTCCCCAAGAACTCCGTCAACCTCGAATCCGGAGCGAGAGTCGAGCCGATCGATCGCTTCCTGACCGAATGGACGCCGCTCGGCCAGCTCGCCACCAACCTCGAAGCGCTTCTGGTCCGTCCCTGATCCTGCGATCGGGGCCGGCGGGACCTCGCGTGCCTGCCGGGACTGAAGCGTCTTCACCCGCCCGGTGAGGCCGCCAGCCTCCGTCCCACAAGTACATCTGCGTGTCATGGATCCGGTCGCGCACCGCCCGGCGCTGCTGCGGACGCTCTACGGCACAACCACGATCCGCTGCCCGGCGACCTGGCCCGATGCCGCTTTCATCTGCACGAAGTAGACGGATCCCGTCGGTGCTGCGGGCGCCCACTCGACATGGGTGGTTCCGGGCGGAAGGACCTGTGCCGGCCGCTCGGCTACCTTCCGGCCTCCCACGCCGTACAAGACCAGGGATACGGTTGCGCCCGTCGCCAGGTGGAGGTTCAGGTTGATGTCTTCGCCAAGCCGTACGGGATTCGGCCAGGGAGCATCGAGGGCAAAGGCGGGATGCCCGAGGCCCGCCCCCACTCCCGAAGATACGGGCGTGTCCACGCCCAGGCTCCGGACCGTCATCTGGTTCACCGTGCCCTGCCAGGTCCAGTTGATTCCGTCGGGGGATCGCGCGACCTCACCGGTGCCAAGCCCGGCCAGCAGCGTTCCGCCGTCGTGGGTCAGGGCGGTCACGCCGACCTGGGACAAGGTTCCGATTCCCTGCCAGTCGGCGGCCCCGTCCTGGCTCAAGTAGACATCCCCCGTTCCGGTCAAGGCAAACAGCGCGCTTCCGACCCCATCGAGACTCACCGCGTCCGAGACCGGAAACGCCCCCTTGTCCGACCAGGTCGATCCCTCGTCCAGGCTCTCAAAAACATCCCCGCTCCGCGTCAGAGCATAGAGATTGTGCGTGACCGGGACTTGGGCCAGACTGACGAAGTTCGAAGCGGTCATGGACGCCAGGCCGGAGAAGCTCACTCCCTGGTCGGTCGAGCGATACACCGATCCGCTCGCGGTCAGAAGCAGAAGTGTAACGTCAGGCAGAATCAGGAATCCGGCCACATCATTGGCCGGAACAGTCCCGATGCCGCTCCAGGAAGAGCCGGCGTCGGAGGAGGAGTAGAAGCCGCCGCTGGCGGTAGCCAGATAAAGCTGCGCACTGGTGGCGCCGGCCGCTACTCCCACGGCGTCTCGCACGGGCAAGACGGCAAGGATCGTCCAGTTCGTCCCCTGATTGGTCGAAGCGTAGATTTCCCCCGTATTGACCAGGGCGAAGAGCGTGGTGGCGTGGACCGGAAGGGGGAAGCATCCGAATAACAGCCCTGCCGTCAGGGCCCAGGCTGCCGCGACCCTTTTCGCGACCCCAACGGGCTGGTTCCCGGCCGCCGATCCCGCCAACGCGACGGGAAGCCGAGCTCCCGTATGGACCGGCCGGCGCATCCACCCCTTCTTCTTCGGCGTCACGCCCCCGGCGTCCCTCGAGTTCCTCGGTGTCATCTGCTCCCCCTGCGTCATTGGACGACCGCCAGCTTCAGGTGGGACACCTGGCCACCGCTCGATGCGCGCAGGAAGTAGACACCGCGGGGGACCCGAACGCCCCTCTCATCCAGTCCATTCCAGGTCACTTCCGGCTGCGCCCCGGCGAAGCTCCCATGGGCCAGGGTCCGGATCAACCGTCCCGAGAGATCGTAGAGACCGACCTCAGCCGTGCCCCCGGTCGCGCCGCGCGCACCGAAGAGGGTGAAGGACACGTGCAGATTCCCGCCCCGATAGGGCAGCGGCCAGGCCGCCAGCGCGCGCACCGCTCCCAGGGAGACCTGGCCCAGGTCGAGTTCCTCGCCCAGCCCGTTGATCGCGGTCAGCCGATAAACCGAACCGGGAGCGCCGGCGGGATCGGTGTAGGTCGTCACGGTGATGGGATCGGGGCCGATGCGGGTTTCGCCCGAGCCCGGATTGCTTCTGTACAACCGGTAGCCGGAAATCCCCTGAGGTCCGACCCCGGGGTTGGTGTTCCAGCTCAGGACCGCGCCACCGTCCGTTCCCTCCTGTCCCATGAAGGTGAGCAGCGAAACGCTGCTCTGGATGGTGAAGAGGGAATCGCTCACGGACACGCCGCTGATGGTGGCGTCTGCCGGCGTCAGTTTGACCCGGGCGAACTTGGTGGGCACGTGCGGGACCCGCATCGTGATGACGTTGCTCGCGGCGCCGCCCACACCGGACTTGAGCAGCTCGTAGCTGTCGCCGCCGTCCTCGGAAAGCCAGACGTCGGCCGGCGCCGCCCCCAGCCAGGAAATATTCTGATTCGCTCCCACATTCCAGGTATCCCCTCCGGCGGGAGAGAGAATCTGATAGCGACTCATATCGTAGAGATAGGCGCGGCCGCGACTCCCGGAGTAACCGTAGTCCCCCACCAGAAGATCGGCGAACCCATCCGCTCGCAGATCTCCGGCCCAGCTGACGGAAAAGCCGAAATGACCCCCTGTCGTTTCGGGGGAGAGAATGAGGTCGGCGCTGGCGGCGCTTCGAGAGGTGAGCGTCGGACCGCCGTAGAACACGTAGACGCTGGGGAGGCCAACGATCAGGTCCGGGTAGCCGTCACCGTTGATGTCTCCGGGAACGGGGCTCACGAAGCCGAAGTAGCCGCCGGCGGTCTCGCCCGTCATGATCACATCCGCAGCCGCGGCTCCTTTCGAGAGCAGCGTGGGGCCGCCGAAGAACACGTAGCAACGTCCGGTGTTCGAGCTGTATCCGGGCGCCCCCAGCGCGATGTCGGGCCAGGTGTCCCCGTTGATGTCGCCTACGGCGGCGCAGGGATAGCCGAAATAGTCGCCCGCTCCTGCTCCCGAGAGAATCACGTCCGCGCTCCCGGCTCCTTTCGAGACCAGGGTCGGCCCCCCGTAGAAGAGGTAGGCGCGCCCGGTATACGAGTTCTGATACGGCGCTGAGATCAGCGCATCGGACACGCCGTCCCGGTTCATGTCTGGCACGATGGAAAGAGAATATCCGAATTGGTCATTCGCTGCTTGTCCCGTCAGGAACACATCGGCGCTTTGGGCACCCTTCGAGACCAGGGTCGGGCCCCCGTAGAAGATGAAGCTCATCCCAGTGCTCGAGTGCTCGCCGGGAGCGCCGACGAGGATGTCGGGGCGTCCATCGCCGTTCAGGTCTCCCGCGCCGGAAACGGATCTCCCGAATTCGGAGTAGAGATCCTGGCCGAGGATGATCACGTCCGCGCTGGTCGCCGGCTTGGAAACGAGCGTCGGACCGCCGTAGAAGATGTAAACCGCGCCTTCGTATTGAGAGTAGGAGGGAGCGCTCACGATCACATCCGGGTACCCGTCCCCGTTCACGTCGCCCGCCGACGCCGCAGAACTGCCGAAGGCGGAGGCGGAGCCGGTCTCGCCGGTCAGAATCACGTCGGGGCTGGCGTGCGGCGCCGGTCCGCCGTAGAAGATGTAGGCCGCCCCGTCGCCGGCGTTGGCCCCGGGCGCGGTGATGATGAAGTCGGGGCAACCGTCTCCGTTGATGTCCCCGAGGGTCACGGCGTGTTCACCCAATTCGTCGTTGGCCGAGGCGCCGGTGACGGTCCAGCGCAGGCGATCGGCCACGGGCGCAGCCGCGGCGGCGATGGTGAAGGGGGAATCGCTCTCGGCCGAGCCGCTGATGGTGGCGTCGGCCGGGGTCACCTTGACCCGCGCGAGCCTGGTCGAAGCTTGCGGTAGCGTCACCGCGATCGCGTTGCTGGCCGCACCGCCTACCCCGGACTTGAGCAGATCGTAGCTGTCGCCGCCGTTCTCCGAGATCCAGAGATCGGCGGGCGCCGCTCCCAGCCAGGAAACGTTCTGGGTCGTCCCCACCGTCCAGGTCTGCCCTCCCGCGGGGGAGAGAATCTGGTAGCGATTCACATCATAGAGATAGGCTCGGCCCCGGCTGCCGTTGTACCCGGACGATCCCGCCAGAATGTCGGCGAATCCGTCCTGGCGAACATCCCCGGCCCAGCAAACGGAGGCGCCGAATTGACTCCCCGCGTTCTCGCCGTTCAGGATGACATCGGCTCCGGCGGCACTCTTGGAGGCGAGGGCCGGTCCGCCGTAGAATACATAGGCACGACCGGCGGAGGAATTGGCGAACGGAGCGCCCACGATCAGGTCCAGGTACCCGTCGCCGTTGACGTCTCCGGAGGCAGCGCCCAAGGTGCCGAAGTAGCCGGGGCCTGTCTCGCCGGTCAGGATCACGTCCGCGCTCGCCGCTCCCCTCGAGAGCAGCGTGGGACCTCCGAAGAAGAGATAGCAGCGGCCGGTGTTCCCGTTGTATCCGGCGTCACTCACCGCGATGTCGGACCGGCCATCGCCGTTGATGTCGCCCACGCCGGAAACAAAGGTGCCGAATCCCGTTGGGTTGGCCGGTCCTTCTCCGGTCAGGATCGCATCGGCGCTTCCGGCTCCTTTCGAGGACAGCGTCGATCCCCCGTAGAAAACGTAGGCCCGCCCGGCGCCTGCTCCTCCCCCTGGCCCTTGGTAACCTTTCGCTCCGACCACCATGTCTGACCAGCCGTCCCCGTTGATGTCTCCCGCCGGGGAAACGGAGCATCCAAAGAAATCGGGCGCCTCTCGATTTCCCGTGGAATCAAGCTCATAGGATGATTTGCGCCCAGGGGTCATGATCGAGAGAGCACCGTTGGTAGATCTTCAGTTTGAAGTACTCGGGATCCCGGAACCCATGAGCGCGGCGGCGTATCTGGCCGATAATGCCGTTGATCGACTCGACCAGCCCCATCTTGATTCCGTGCTCGAACCCACCCATCAACTTGTCCAGGTTGTCGCGGATACGGTAGCCGATCTTTACCAGCGGCCGCAGCCGGCTGTAGATGGCCATGTGGCACCAGGTGAGAAGTGCATTGCGGAGCGCTCCCAGACGGACCCACGGGTAGTGGAAGATCCCGCGGAGATTCTCCTTCAAGAGGTAAGCCCGCTCCAGCTGGCGGTTGCGCGTGAGCAATCGCCCGAGGAGACGTTTGGACGAGAGATCAAGGGCCTCCCGCGCCATGAGCAGCATCCACTTCTTCACCTTGAGGGTTCGTCCGAGATCATCCTTCGGTGCGGCCCCGAAAGTCTCGCGCCGGATCTCGTCCACCGCCTCGTTCACCCACTTGATGATGTGGAACCGGTCGAGCAAGTGAATGGCGTGGGGAACGGCGCGATCAATCGCGTTGCGATAGGCCTGGCTCAGATCACTCACCACCCCGATGATCTTCCGCCGGCCTTTCGGCCCGAGCTCCCGGAAGAAGGCCAGCAGCGTCTCCTCCTTCTTTCCTTCACCGATCCACACCACCTTGCCCGTTTCCAGGTCCGTCACCACCGTGAAGTAGACATGTCCGCCGGTCCGGGAGACCTCGTCCACTCCGATCCAGCGCAAGCCGTCCAGAGAGGGAGCGGGCCCTCCCAGCGCCAGCTCGATCGACTCCTTGTCCAACCGCGCCACCGTGTCCCAGGAAAGCCTCGCCATGCGCGCGACCTCCGAGATCGCCAGGCGACGGCAAAGACCGACGATCAACTCGAAGAAGTGCCGGGTCATCCGGTGGCCGGGAGACTCCCAGGGCATCCGCTCCACCCGGGTCCCACCGCAACAGAACACGCGCCAAGGCGTGTAGACCACCCAGCTCTCGAAGTCGCCCATCGACCGCTCCCGCCAGCGCCGCTCCTCCGCCTCCTGGAACGCCAACTCGCGATGGCTTTTCCCACACTCCGGACACTGGTGCCCCTCACGCAAATCTCGAATCCGGATAAGTTTGATCGGTGGCCGCCCGGCCACGGCCGCCTCCTCGGTCTCGACTTCCACCACCGCAAACCCTTGCAGACCCCAGACGTTTCTGAGAACGTCTCTTTGCTCCTGGCCACCCATCCGTGCCCTCCTTCTTGGACGAAGAAGGCACCATGGAAAACCAGGAGCTTTCTCTTTGGGCTCTTCCGGAAACCGTGTGGCTGAATTCATTGGGTAAACATGGTGGTGCGTGGGTGTAGATCGAGCCCCCCGCAGTGGAAGTAGATGGCCATGCAGAAGCGTTCGGGGTTGCGGAAGCCTCGCGCCATGCTCTTGACTCGCTGGATGCTGGCGTTGAGTCCCTCGGCGGCGGCGTTGGTGATGGGATGTTCGAAGTAGGTGACGATGTTGTTGTAGTGGCTCTTGATCATGCGGGCGACCTGCTTGATCGGTTGGAGCCGGCTGCGAATGGCCCAGCTATACCAGGCGCGGAAGTGGCGATCGGCGGCACCCTGGTACTGGTAATCCCAGAAGCGCATGAACTCCTCCTTGAGGCTCCAGGCTCGGGCCGTCTTCAAGTCGCTCCGTCGAGCCAGGTGGAGGAACTGACGCCACTCACCGAGGGAGAAGGTGTCGGGGTTGCGGAGCCAGTCGTACTTCGTTCCTTTGAGCCAATCCTTGCCCTCGAGCTGAAGAGCCCGGTTCTCGCGGCGCCGAATCTTGTCGACCGCGTCCCCCAGGTGCTTGGCCACATGGAACTTGTCGAAGACGATCTTCGCTTGGCCCCGGGGAAGACTCTCGGTCACCGAACCGATGTAAGGCTCCCACATATCCATGGCCACGCCCTGGACGGCCTGCAGTTGTTCCGGCGTCTGGCTGGTCCAGAAGTCATCCAGGCTTTCCCTGCGTCGGTCCTGGCTCACAAAAAGAACACGAGGCTTCTCCAGGTCGCTGACGACGGTCACGTACTGGTGGCCGCGCCGGAAGGAGGTCTCGTCAATTCCGAGATACGGCACGGGCTCGGCCTGGCGACGAAGGAGTCCGCGGCGGACCGATCGCTCCTGGATCCCCGCCGCTTCGTCCCAGCTCAGCCGCAGCTGTTTTCGCACGGCAGAGAGCGAGGCCTGCTTCATCCAGTCAATGGCCAGGGCTTCGAAGAGGGCGGTGAAGCGCGAACTGTCCTCAGCCCAGGGAACCTGGATCTGCTTGACCCCGTGGGTCGGGCAGTTCAGCCGCGGAACCCGGGCATGGAGGAGGGTCTTGTACTGAAAGGTGTCAAGGTGGCGCCAGATCCGCTCCCGATGATCATGGATGGGCGCTCGCTCCAGGCACTCCGGGCAGACCCACAGCTCCTTCGCGGGAAGCGCAACCCAGACGTGAACCTCTCCCTCGGCCAGCTTCAGCTCCACCTTCTCGACACCCCAAGGATCCATCAAGCCGAGCAGCTTGGCATACAGCGTCTTGTCGTCCATGACCGGTCCTCCATCGGGCCCCCGCAGCCCGACGGAACCGTACCACCGGCCGGATCACTCAACAAATCCGGCCACCCGAAAGCCGGAAGCGCCTCTCTTTGCAACCCTGCTCTCACCAGCACATTCCGGCCCCAAGCCCTTTCAGCACGGAAATTCGAGAGGAGCCAGAAATCGCCCCCGTTTTCTCCCGATAGAATCACGTCCGCACTCCCTGCTCCCTTCGAGACCAGCGTCGCGCCTCCGTAGAAGACATAGGCCCGTCCGCTTCCTGCGGCGCTGGGAGCGCCAACGATGATGTCGGCTCGTCCGTCCCCGTTCAGGTCTCCCCCGCCGGAGATGGCGGAGCCGAAGAGGTTCCCGCCCGCCTCGCCGGTCAGGATCACGTCGGCGCTCCCCGCGCCCTTCGATCCGAGTCTCGGGCCTCCGAAGAAGACGTAGGCACGGCCGCCGGCGGGGTAGTTGGGCGCCCCCACGATCACATCCGGGTAGCCGTCCCCGTTCAGGTCGCCCGCAGGCGCGGCCGATGCACCGAAGGCGGAGCCGGTCTCCCCGGTCAGGGTCACATCCGGACTCGCGTGCGGCGCTGGTCCTCCGTAAAAGATGTAGGCGGCTCCCGCATTGGCGTTGGCCCCGGGCGCGCCGACGAGGAAGTCAGGGTAGCCGTCTCCGTTGATGTCTCCGAGAGTGGTGACATTGCTCGCCCGGTCGTTGGCCGAGCCGCCGGTGAAGGTCCATCGCAGGCGGTCGGCCACGGGCGCAGCCGCGGCCGCGATGGTGAAGGGGGAATCGCTCTCGGCGGAGCCGCTGATGGTGGCGTCGGCCGGGGTCAGCTTGACCCGCGCGAGCCTGGTCGAAGTTTGCGGTAGCGTTACCGCGATCGCGTTGCTGGCCGCACCGCCCACCCCGGACTTGAGCAGATCGTAGCTGTCGCCGCCGTTCTCCGAGATCCAGAGGTCGGCGGGCGCCGCTCCCAGCCAGGAGACGTTCTGGGTCGTCCCCACCGTCCAGGTCTGCCCTCCCGCGGGGGAGAGTATCTGGTAGCGGTTCAGATCGTAGAGATAGGCTCGGCCCCGGTTCCCGTTGTACCCGGATGACCCCACCAGGAGGTCGGCGAACCCGTCCCGGCGCACATCCCCGGCCCAGCAAACGGAGACGCCGAATTGACTTGGACTCCCCGCGTTCTCACCGTTCAGGATGAGATCGGCGCCGGCTGCGCCCTTGGAGGCGAGCGCCGGCCCGCCGTAGAATACGTAGGCGCGACCAGTGCCGGAGTTGGCGCCCGGAGCGCCCACGATCAGGTCTGGATATCCGTCGCCGTTCACGTCTCCGGCGGCAGCGCCCAAGGTGCCGAAGTTGCCGGGGCCCGTTTCGCCGGTCAGGATGACGTCCGCGCTCTCCGCTCCTTTCGTGAGCAAAGTAGAACCACCGAAAAAGACATAGCAACGGCCGGTCTTCCCGTTATACCCGACGTCACTCACGGCGATGTCGCACCGGGCATCGCCGTTGATGTCGCCCACGCCGGAAACGAAGGTGCCGAATCCCGTTGGGTGGGGCGGTCCTTCTCCGGTAAGGATCCCATCGGCGCTTCCGGCTCCTTTCGTGGCCAGGGTCGGCCCCCCGTAGAAGACATAGGCGCGCCCGGTCCCCTTGTATCCCTTCGCTCCCACCACAGCGTCGAACCAGCCGTCCCCGTTGACGTCTCCCGCCGAGGAAACGGAGCAACCAAAGAAGTCGCCTCCATTTTCTCCCGATAGAATCACGTCTGCGCCCCCGGCTCCCTTCGAGACCAGCGTCGGGCCGCCGTAGAAGATATATGCGCGGCCGATTCCCGCGCCGTAGGAGGGATCGCCGACGATGATGTCGGCCCGTCCGTCCCCGTTCAGGTCTCCCCCGCCGGAAACGGCGGAGCCGAAGAGGCTTCCGCCGGCTTCGCCGGTCACAATCACGTCCGCGCTCGCCGCGCCCTTCGATCCGAGCCTCGGACCTCCGAAGAAGATGTAGACGCGACCGCCGGCGGTGTAGTTGGGCGCCCCCACGATCACATCCGGGTAGCCGTCCCCGTTCACGTCGCCGGCCGGAGCGGCCGATGCGCCGAAGGCGGACCCGGGCTCTCCGGTCAGGGTCACGTCAGGAATCGCGTGGGGCTTGGGCCCTCCAAAGAAGATGTAGGCGGCTCCCGAGTTGGCGTTGACCCCGGGCGCACCGACGATGTAATCGGGATAGCCATCCCCGTTGACGTCCCCCAAAGAAACGACGTTGCCCGCCTGGTCATTCGCCGAGACGCCGCTAAAGCTCCATCGCAGGCCTTCGGCCACCGGCGCGGCCGGATTGACGATGGTGAAGACCTTGGCGCTGCGGACGGAGGTGCCGTGGGTGACGGTCTGGCCGGTGTAGCTGACGCGAATCAGTGCCGCCAGTGAGGTCTGTGCCGGAGCGGTGACCGAGATCGTGTTGTCGGCCTGTCCCCCCACGGAGCTCAGAAGCGGATCCCAGCTTGCGCCGCCGTCCACGGAAAGGGACACGTCCGCTACGTCGTGCCCGAGCCAATGGACCTTCTCCGACTGACCCGCGGTCCAGCGGTCTCCGCCATTCGGAGACAGCAGTTTGAAGGGGAAGACGGAAGTCACATAGGCGCGTCCGACGCCCCCGCTGGAGTTAGGCGCTCCCACCACGACGTCGCCGTACCCGTCTCCGTCCATGTCACCGGCAGCGGACACGGCCGTGCCGAAGCCGTAAACGTACACGTCGCCGGTCAGGATGATGTCGGCGTTCCCGGCTCCCTTGGACGCCAGGGATGGCCCGGCGAGAAACAGATAGGCGCGACCCGTACCTTGGGCAGGTTTGGAGTAGGGGGCGCCCACGATCAGGTCCTGCTTCCCGTCTCCGTTGACATCTCCGGCCGTCGAGACCGCGTAGCCGAACGAGTTTCCGTTCGCCTCCCCGGAGAGGATCACGTCGGCGGCGGCCGCTCCCTTGGAGACGAAGGTGGCTCCTCCCAGGAAGACGTAGGCGCGGCCCGTGGTGGTGGCATTCTGAGGCGCCCCGATGATGATGTCGGACCGGCCGTCCCCGTTCAGGTCACCTGCGCTGGAGACGGCCCATCCGAAGGCGTCCCCGGTGACCTCACCGGTGATGATCACGTCGGCGTTTGCAGCGCTTTCCGAGATCAGGGTAGGCCCGCCATAAAACGCGTAGGCGCGGCCCGTGGTGGCGGAGTAATGAGGCGCCCCGATGATGATGTCGGACCGGCCGTCTCCGTTCACATCCCCAGCCGAGGAGACGGATTGCGCGAAATTGTTGCCGTTGGCCTCGCCGGTGATGATGACATCGGCGCTGCCTGCACCTTTCGATAGCAGCGTCGGACCCCCGTAAAAGACATAGGCGCGCCCGGTGAAGAGGGCACCGTAGTTGGGAGCGCCCACGATGATGTCGGCGCGCCCGTCTCCGTTTACGTCCCCGGCCCCGGAGACCGATGTCCCGAATGCGCTGGAAGGTTCGCCGGTCAGGATGACATCGGCGACGACGGCACTCTTCGAGACCAGCGAGGGTCCGCCGTAGAACACATACGCGCGACCGGTGTTGCCGTAGGCGTCGCTGGCTCCCACGATCAGGTCGGGGTAGCCGTCACCATTGACGTCCCCAGCGGAGGCGACCGAAGCGCCGAACTGGGAGCCCGACTCCCCGGTCAGGGTAACGTCCGGCTTCAGCCCGTCTGAACCCCGGAAATAGATGTAGACGGCCCCGTTCTGGACCAACGGGGCGCCCACCACGAGATCCGGATACCCGTCTCCGTTTAGGTCTACCGTGCACACCGATTGACCTAGACCCGGCGTTCCGGTCACGGTCAGCAGTGCTTTCGTTGAAATGGCCTGCGCGGGCGCGCACCAGAGGAACAGCCCCACCGCGACCGCGGCCAGCCCGGCGATGCGGCCCGGGCGAGGCAGAGCCCGCCGGGTCAGGGGATCGAGGATTGGCTCGGGGGCGTTCGGTGCCGGTCGAATCATGGGTCCCTCCTGAAGGACGGAAAGCAGCGGCGTCTTCCTGGCCGGAAAGGCCCCCCGATTGCGTGGGGAGCGAACTGACGACACTTTCATCACTTGGCCGCGATCGCGCCGGGACCCGGGATCGTCGAGAAGCAGAACGCGTTCCCCAGCGTCACACGGGGGGCGCCCCGGAGAATCCAACATCAATTTCTTCTTCTCATCAATCTTAGACTTTGTTATGGAAAATAGCAACCTCTGAATCGGCGAACCGATCTCTCCGCTCCCCGGAAACCCCGAGCGCCAACGACGGGAGCAGGCGTTCTGCGGCGATGCCGAGACGGCGGTCCGCCGGCTCCTGGCCAATCAGCGGTTGGTCTTTCTCATGAAAGTCGATCAAGGGCTGACCTACGCGGAGATTGCCGAGGTGCTCGGCTGTCCGCTCGGCACGGTCAAGTCACGGTTCCATCTCGGCGTCAGGAAACTGCGCGAGGAACTGGGTGCGTCGTGGGGCAACCCGACAGCCGGAGGAGATCGCAATGTCTTGTAGGAAGTGGACGGACTTGCTCCTGGACCGGTGGGCGAACGAGCTGTCGGAAGAGGAGGCGATCCTCCTGGAGCAGCATCTGGCCGATTGCGAGGCGTGCCGGGCGGAAGAGAGTCGTCTGACGCAAGGTCTGGCGGGCGTCTCCTGTGGAACCTCGTATCATCCGGCTTCCGACCTCGCCCGGAGGACATGGGAACGATGGAAGCTCGAAAACAGCCTGAATCGGAAGCCCGCTGAGGCTCCGGTCGCGGCTGCAGCGCTGCGGGAGGGTCCTTCCCGCCGGCGTTGGATCGCGGCACACGGATCGCCGTTTGAGCTAGGCTCCGAACGCACCACCAATCGGCTCGTGGCGGCCCTGTTTCCATTCACGCGGCGGATCCCGGTGTATTTCACGGCCGTCGCGGCGGCGCTGGCCATCCTGCTGGGAATCTGGATGGGACGGCGCTCGGTGGAAGTCAGTCAGGGGGTTCGCTCTCTTCCGGCCGGCCGCCCCGAACGACTCACACCGCTTGAGGAATCCCGCGCTCCCTTCGCCTTCGCCACCACGCCAGGGGATGCCATCACCGTGCCCCGCGGCTCGCCCCGCGACACGCTGTAAGCGGCGCAGGGCGCAGCGGGCCGGAGGCTCGGGACCAGCTCATGATCCAAGTTGCTCTCGAAGCTGACATGGTGTTCTCCCTCAAAGGGCTTTCTCCGACAGGAGGGCGGTCGCGGTGTGCCGGGGGCCCGTGCGGGACTGTGACCCTTTGGCCGATCGGGATCTAACGAAACCCCGTCTCAGAGATCAGCGGGCTTGACTTGGCCGAGCGCCCCTGCTATACTTCCGGACGCGTTGGAAAACGGGATTTCGAACTCATTGCGATCAAGCAAGACAGGCGGACAGTAAGGCCGAGACGGCTGACGGCTTGCGAAACTTGCGACGTTCGGCTTGGAACGCACGAGCAGAACCTGAGAGCTGGCAGACGAACGCGGCGTGATACGTCTTTTGTGAGGATCTTGGTCCAGCGAGTCCGAGTAGAGGCCGAAATGCCTGGCCGGCTTCTCGGCGGCTCGGGTCCAGCAGGTGGATCTGTCTCCCCGAGTCGAAGCTGACGGCCGGGCGCAACCCGATTCCAGGAGGTCGTATGATCTTCATCATCGATCCTACCCGCACCGCCATGTTGCCGTGCCCGACTTATTGCCACATCAAGCCGTGCTACGGCGTCAACGGCGGCCCAGAAATCAAGTAGGCACATGACGCGGGGGGGCGTCGTCCCCCCCGCGGTGATTCCGCAAGCGCGGGGCCCACATGGTGAAAGCCTCGTCGTTCAATCACTTCTTTCCATGGCGGGACGGGACCTATCTGGCCTATAACGCCCAGTCGGGCGCCATGGCCATGATGACCATGGAAAACTATGCCTGCTACTGCAAGCTGACCCAAGGGACCACCGGCGCCGATTCCGAATCCCTGACCGCGGCCGAGCAGGAGTTGCTCGGGCAGCTCGAGTACGGCCGATTCGCCTCGACCGCCGGCCGCTCCGAGCTCGCATCGCTCAAGTTCCTGCACCGCAAAGCCAGGTTTGATTCCACCGCGCTCGGCCTTGTCATCGCGCCCACCATGGCCTGCAACATGGCCTGCCGGTACTGCTTCGAAGGCAACAAGCGGGGCCGCATGTCCCCCACCGTCGTCGAGTCCATTCTCACTTTCATCGAGGATCGCGCCCCGGGATTGAAGGACCTGCAGGTCACCTGGTATGGCGGGGAGCCTCTCCTGGCCCTGGACATCATCGCCGATCTGACCCAGTCGATCCTGGATCTGACGGAGCAATACCGCTTTCAATCCGCGTTCAGCATGATCTCGAACGGTTCTCTTCTGGATCGCGAGACCGTCGACCGCCTGGAGTCCTTGCGAGTCAATCCCGTTCAGGTGACGATCGATGGGCCGGCGCGGCTCCATGATGAAAAACGACCGCTCCAGAACGGCCGGCCGAGCTTCGAGACGATTCTCACGAATCTTGTCTACGCCTGCACCCGGATCCCCGTCTCGATCCGAGTCAACGTCGATCGGGACTTTTCCACGGATCTTCTGGCCGAGCTGCTGCAGGAGCTCAAGGCCGTCGGCCTGGAAGACAAGGTCAGCATCTTCTTCGGGCTTCTCGAACCGGCGACCACCGTCTGCGCGAACATCTCGGAAAACTGCTACCAGATGGCCGAGTTCTCGGCCCTCGAGCTGGATTACTATCAGCTCGTTTCCGACGCGGGGTTCGCTCTCCAAAGGCTGCCGTCGCCGATTTCGACCGCCTGCTACGCCCAGCTGGCCAGTTCCTTCCTGGTCGATCCGGACGGCGATCTCTACCGCTGTTTCAACTTCGCCGGCGACAAGAGCAAGTCGATCGGCAACATCCAGAACCCCATCGACTACCAGCATCCGGAGTTCACCCGGCTGTTCGACTTCGATCCCTTTGAGGACGACGAGTGCCGGCAATGTGGTATCCTGCCCATCTGCATGGGCGGATGTCCCGCCAAACGGTGCGACCGCAACCTGCCCCGCGAGCAGGTCTGCGACACCTGGAAGTACAATCTCCGGCCGATGCTGGAGTTGATCGCCGCCAACCGGCTGCGCCAGCAGCCCCAACCGCCAAACCCGGCCCTCCAGGAGACGGCATGAAGATCAACGGCGTCGACATATTTCCTGAGGCGGTGGTGTGGGAGATCACGTTCGCCTGCAACATGCGATGCATCCACTGCGGCACGTCGGCCGGCAAGCGCCGGGTTGATGAGCTCACCACGCGGGAAGCGCTCAACTTGATCGACGAGCTGGCCGGTCTGGGAGCCCGGACGATCACCCTTTCCGGCGGCGAGCCTCTGATGCGCGAAGACTGGCGCGAGCTGGCCGGACGCGTCAAGAAACACGGAATCACGCTCCATCTCATCACCAACGGATACCTGGTCACGCCCGAGATCGTCGAAGACATGGCGGCGCTCCAGTTCGATCGCATCGGCGTCAGCCTCGACGGCAGCGAGCCGACGCACAACTACATCCGCCAGCGCGAGGACAGCTACCACCGGGCGCTCGCGGCCATCGATCACCTGCAGGGGCGCAACGTGGACTTCTGCGTGGTGAGCCAGATTTCCGATGTCAATCTCCACGAGCTGGATTTCCTGCACCGGACGCTGGTGGAGCACGACTGCAGGATCTGGCGGATCCAGATGACGACCGCGACCGGTCGGATGCGGGCCCGGACCGAGGCGGCGCTTTCCCTGGACAACTACCCCAGGCTGATCTCGAAGCTGTTCGATCTCAAGGCCGCCCAGGACATCCTGATCGACGTCGGCGAGAACATCGGCTATTACGGCTGCCAGGGCAGCGCGCTGAATGACAACCTGCCCTACCTCGGATGCTACGCGGGCACGCGCGTCGCCGGCGTGGAGTCGAACGGCGACGTGAAGGGCTGCCTGTCCATGCCGGAAGAGTTCGTGGAGGGAAACATCCGGGACTCCTCTTTCACCGCCATCTGGAACGATCCCGATCGGTTCGCCTACAACCGCAAGTTCACCCGGGAGACCGCCGCGGGGGCCTGCCGCGAGTGCCGCTATCTGCCGCTTTGCCGGGGCGGCTGCGCCACGACGTCCGTAGCGCAGACCGGGTGCCGGGCCAACAACCCGTACTGCATCTACCAGATGGAAGTCAGGCAGGGCATCCCGCCGGTCGACCCGAAGGAGGTGACCGATCTGCTCGCCATCTACAATCCGGACGCCCTGAAGGGCCGCGAGGCGGTGTGACCAACGGTTCCAGCCCGCAGGGGGTTCATGAGTAATGCGGGCTACACCCTCGATTCTGCTGGTCTACCCCTCGTGCTTCTACTATTCGTTCGGCGGCGACCGGGTTGAGATCAAGACGTCGCTGCTTCTCCTGGCGTCGTATGTGGCGCAGTATTTCCCAGTCCAATATGCCGACTTCGAGTTGAGCATCGGGCGCCCCAACAGCCCGGTCCAGATCAAGCGCTTTGAACGGAAGGCGCGCGAATTCCTGGGGGCGCGGGAATACGACATCCTGGGGCTCTCGTGCTGGACCAGTTTGTCCTACCAGGCGACGATGATGACGGCCCGCATCTCGCGGGAGTTGTATCCCGATCGGTTGATCGTCGTCGGCGGCTACCATCCAACCGCGCGGCCGGAGGACTTCGAAACTCCCGAGGACACGATCGACTACGTGGTCTGCGGCGACGGCGAGCTGGCGCTCCGCGAAATCGCCGAGGGCTTTGCCGGGCACGGCCGGCCGGCCCATACCACGACCGTGAAGGCGCCCACCTTCATGGCGCAGGACTTCGTCGACTACCGCTGGGACCTGATCGAAGACGGCGTCCCGGCCGAGTCCCTGCGCTCGATCGCCACCCTCAACCTCTACCTCTCCCGAGGCTGCCCCTTCGACTGCACGTTCTGCATGGAGTCGCTCAAGGACCGGCGTTGGCGGGCCTACACTCCCGAACGCTCCGTCACCGAGATCCGGCGGGCGGCGGAGCGATTCCAGCCGGAGGGGATCGGCATCGCCGACGCTTGTTTCGGCCTGCCCAACCGGTGGCGCCAGGAGTTCCTCGCGAGAGTCGCCGATCTTCATCCCGACTATTGGCTGCTCTTCCAGGCGCGGCCGGAGCATCTGGGCGAGCCTGACCTCAGGCCGCTCTCAAAGCACAAGGTGGAAGTCCAGTTCGGGCTCGAAAGCGGTTCCCCCAGGATGCTCCAGATCATGAGGAAGACGTCTCAACCCCAATCCTATCTGGAGACGTTCCGGCGGACGAGTCGGAGATGCAGCGATTACGGGATCATCCACGGAGCGAACATCATCTTCAATCATCCGGGCGAAACCCGCGAGTCCCTCGACGAGACCTTCGCCTTCATCGATGCGGAGCTGACCAGGAGAAACCAGACCGTCATTCTGGGTGACCCATAACTACCTGCATTTCCCGGGGTGCGAGGTGGATCGGAATCGTGCCGAGTACGAGCGCAGGTACGGCAGTCGGTTTCTGAGCCCGACCTGGTGGATGGTCGAGGAAGATCAGGTTGCGAACGCGATGAAGGTCGTTCCATCAGCCGATCTGGCCGGGGAAGGAGCGCCGGCTTGGAGCAAGATGCTGGCCGATCGAACGAACGCGCTGAAGAACGCGTTGACCCCGTTGGCTTTCAGCTTCGCCGCCGAAACGCATTACCAGGACTGGCAGACGGATCCGCGCTACCATCCTCTTTGAGCAAGCTGCGATGCGCGGCGTTCTCATCATCCTCTGCGAGCGGGCTCTGATGCGAGGCACTCCACCATCCTGTGGGTGGACCATGACGCGAAGCACTCCACCTTTCTCTGCGGGCGACCTTTGATGCGAGGCACTCCCTCCATCCTCGTCGCCTACCCCTCGTCTTTCTGCCTTCCGGGCTCGATCGATCTTGTCGAGATCAAGACGCCCCAGCTTCTCCTGGCCTCGTACCTCGCCCGATTTTTTCCCGTGGCCTATGAAGACTTCGAGCTCTCGATCGGGAGGCCCAACAGCCCCGCGCAGGTCCGGCGGTTCGAGCGCCGTGTTCGGGAAACTCTCGCCGGGCACCCGATCGACATCCTGGCTCTCTCCTGCTGGTCCAGCGTGTCCTATCGCGCCACGCTGGCGACGGCCAGGATCTTCCGGGATCTGTACCCGGACCGACTGATCGTGGTCGGCGGGTATCACCCGTCAGCCCGGCCGGAGGAGTTTTGCGACTCCGGCCATCTCATCGATTACGTCGTGTGCGGCGAGGGTGAACTGGCCCTGAAACAGATCGCCGAAGGCTTCCCCGTCCACGGACGACCACCGGAGACCACGATCGTGAAGGCGCCCGCCTTCCCGCTTGAAGAGTTTGCGCCCTGCAACTGGGATCTCGTGGACTCCCAGGTCAGCGAATTGCTTCCGAACGGCATCACGAACATCTTCCTGTATCTCTCGCGCGGATGCCCTTTCTCCTGCTCCTTCTGCATGGAACCGCTCAAGGAGCCTGGATGGCGGGCGCTTTCGCCCGACGACGCGATGCGCGAGATGCGGGCAGCCATCGATCGGTTCCGGCCCGCGGCGGTGGCGATCGCCGACGCCTGTTTCGGCCTGCGTCCGACGTGGCGAAAGGAGTTCCTGCGCGACCTGGCCGCGGCCCATCCGACCTGTTGGCTGATCTTCGAGACCCGGCCCGAATCCATCGATCCGGTGGACATCGAGCTCCTCTCCGGGCTCAAGGTGGAGGTCCAGTTCGGCGTGGAAAGCGGTTCGCCCCGGATCCTTCGCCTGATGAACAAGGCCCGCGAGCCCGAGCGCTTTCTTTCCCGGTTTCGCGAGGTCAGCGCTGCCCTGAGCCGATGCGGCGTCCTCCATCGCGCCAACCTGATCTTCAATCATCCGGGCGAAACCCGCGAGACTCTGCTCGAGACCTTTGCGTTCATGGACGGCATGCTGACCGCCGAGCACTCCTCGCTGATCTGGGGCGGCCACGGATACATGCACTTTCCCGGCTGCGAGCTGGATCGCAATCGCGGGCGTTACGAGCGCGAATTCGGAACCCGATTCCCCGCGCAGGATTGGTGGCGGGAAGAGCTGGTGCGATTCGATGACGCGCTCGGCACCCAGCCGTCGGACGAGCTGTGCGGTCCGGACACAGACCTCTGGAAACGGATGTTGAAGGATCGGGACCAGACGTTGCGCTCGGTCCTGACGCCGGAGGCATTCAACTTCGCGGCGTGGCAGTATTTCCCGGAGTGGCAACATGACCCTCGCTACCGGAAGACATAGGCGGCTCTGGAACTACCTCAAGCCGTACTGGGGGCTCGAGCTTGGTACGTTCCTGACCATGGTGGTGTTGACCGGGCTCGCCATCGCGATGCCGATCGCCCTTCAGTACATGATCGACACCCTGATTCCACGATTGACCGCTTCCGCCCGGCCCGTCCGCATCGCGCCGGTCGTGACCTTCAGCGCTGTTCTGGTCGGCATCTACCTCGCCGACGTCCTGGCCTGCTGGGTGCGAGATTACCTCGCCGGCCGGGTCGGCGCCGGCATCATCCGGGACATGCGCTCGGAGCTCTACGCCCATCTGCAGCGGCTTTCGCTTCGCTTCTTCCATGAGCATCAGGTCGGCGAGATCATGTCCCGACTTCTCTCGGATGTGGGCCGGGTTCAGGACCTGCTCACCTCCACGCTGCTCATGCTCATCACCAATGCGCTCATGCTGCTGGCCATCCTGGCGTACCTGATCCACACCAACTGGCTCTTGACCCTGGCGGCCGTCATCCCCGTGCCCTTGACCATTGTCTCGGCCAATCGGTTCGGGATCCGGCTGAACAGCCTGGCCTTCGACATCCAGAGAAAGCTCGCGGAACTCTCGGCCCGGATTCAGGAGGCGTTTCTTTCCATCAAGGTCATCAAGGCGTTCGGCCAGGAAGAAAGGGAACAACGGGGAATCGACGACGTCCTCGGCCGGCTGACCCGGGTCTACGTCCGGAACAGCGTCATGAGCTCGCTCGCGGCCAACGTCGTCCAGTTCGTCAACATGGTGGGCCCGATCGTCGTTCTGGGCTGGGGAGTCTATCTGGTCGCCGCCGGGACGATGAAGCTGGGCCAGCTCATCGCCTTCTACATTCTCCTGACCTATCTCTACGGCCCCATCCACGGTCTGGCGCAAACCAGCATCCAGGTGCAGTCGGCCATGGCTTCGGTCGACCGGGTGTTCGAGTATCTGGACGTTCCCACCGCGGTTGCGGAAGCGCCCAGGCCGGTCACGATCGGCCGCCTGCGGGGCGAGATCGACTTCCAGGACGTGTCCTTCACCTACTCCGACTCTGACTTCTCGCTGAACCACTTTTCGCTGCATATCCGCGCTGGAGAGAAGGTGGCCCTGGTCGGGCCTTCCGGCTCGGGCAAGACCAGCATCGCCAATCTGGTGATGCGATTTTTCGACCCTGACGCAGGAGCCGTCACGCTGGACGGGATCGACCTCCGGAGCCTTTCTCTTCGGTCGCTGCGAAGCGCCGTGTCCCTGGTCGAACAGGATCCGCTCCTGTTCAATGCCAGCATCGCCGAGAATCTCAAGTACGGTCGGCCGGAGGCGTCTCCGGCGGAGGTCGTAACCGCCGCGAAGGCAGCCGGTGTCCATGACTTCATCATGTCTCTGCCGAACGGCTATGACGGCGGAGTCGCCGAGCGCGGCGTGACGGTCTCAGGCGGCGAGAGGCAACGGATCTGTCTGGCACGGGCGATCCTGGTCAATCCGCGGATCCTGATCCTGGACGAGGCGACGTCCGCCCTCGACTCGGCCACCGAGCATCTGATCCAGGAGTCGCTGCGCCGTGTTCTGGAGGACAAGACCGCCATCATCATCGCCCATCGATTGTCCACCGTGCGGTACGCCGACCGGATCGTGGTGCTGGAAGCCGGGAGGATCGTCGCGGAGGGTACGCATGAGGATCTCATCGAGCGGTGTCCGGCCTACCGGGAGCTGGCGGCGCGGCAAATGCTCGTCAACGCGTGAGGCTGCGGAAGCGCTGTCTCCGATGCGGGGTAGGGGCGCGGCCCTTTCCCTGCGGACCTCTCAGAATGACCATCAGCTCTCCGGCAGGGTGAACCCGCGCGTGATCCTCTCCCGCACCGGCCTCCCGGTCAGGGTGCCGACAATCCGGTCCACGTGCGCGTGAGCGTTCTCGATGAAGAGCCGGAAATGATGCTGCGTCCCGGCGGCCGCAGTGCCGGCCACGAAGATGCCCGGCACGTTCGTCTCCATCGTCTCCGGATTGTACACCGGCCCCTGGTTCTCCCCCTCCAGCGCGACCCCCGCCATGGAGAAAAGCCGCGTGTCACAGACATAGCCGACCAGAAGCAGCACGAAGTCCGCCGGCACCCGGACCCTTTCCTCTCCGTCCGTGCGCTTCAGCGCCACATCGGAGGGAGTGATCTCAACCGGCACGGTCCCGGGATGGAACGCGATGTGGCCCTGGCGGATGAAGGACTCGATCTCGGGAAGAAGCCAGTACTTGACTGATCTCGGGTCGAAGTCGCCCCGGCGATAGCTCAGGCACACCCGGGCTCCGGCCCGATGACAGCGGATCGCCGCCTCCACCGCCGAGTTCCGGCCGCCGACGATGAGGAGCCGCGTCCGGAAGTAACGGTGCGGCTCGTCGAAGACATGCGAGACGTGAGGCAGGTCCTCTCCCGGGATTCCGAGACGGCGCGGGGCTGCCATGTCTCCGGTGGCCAGAACGATCCGGCGGCAGGCGACGGCATCTTGGACGCCGCGGCGGTTCGTGCGGACGATGAAACCCTCAGATGCCCCCGCGCGCTCCGTCGTTCCCGATCGCGAAACGCCACGGCTTTCGATCGCCGTGACCTCCTCATAGGTCCGGATCGACAGGTCGAACTGCTCGACAATGCCTCTCAGGTAGGCCAGGTACTCCTCCCGCGTCGCCTTGGACTGGTCGGGAGTCACGAGCGGAACTCCGGCGATGGCGATCCGCTCCGGCGAGCTGAAGAACCGCACCTGGTGCGGGAACCCACTGATCGTGTGTCCCACCTGGCGCGCCTCGAAGTGGAGATAGTCGACGCCGGCAGCTTTGAGCTCCACCGCCAGCTCCAACCCGATCGGCCCGGCTCCGATGATGACGACATCGGTCTTGTTCATTCCGGCCATCCGCAATTGTGAACCAGTTCTGCCGCCTGGACATCCGAAAGTCTGGCCGAGCGAGAGCCAGTTCCCAGGCCATCCCCGCCTCTCGTCGATGAACATGGCCGAAATCGCCTGTTCGCCCAAGTCATGCTCAACGCCTGTCTCCAACCCCGGCCAAAGTCATGCTCCCTGCTTATCCACGGGCCGACACCGATTCAGTCAACGGCCCCACCTGCGTCCCGGCGGAGCTTGCCAGCCGCGAAAGACAGGGCACCAGACCGATCGCGGCCAGCACCAGCGCCACCTGGATGAGACCATATACGCTGGCGATACCGATACGGGCGCCGTAAAGCTCGTTGTTGATGGCGATCGACAGAGGCACGTTGCGCGGCGTGTAGAGCAGGATCGAGGCGACGAACTCCCCGACTCCGTCGACGAAGGCCAGAAGCGTTCCGGCCATGATTCCCGGCAGGAGCAGCGGCCAGAGCACCCGGCGGAACGTCGTAAGTCCGTTCGCGCCGAGCGAGCGACCGGCTTCTTCCAGCGAGGGATCGAACTGCGCGAGCGAGGCCGAGGTCGAACGGAAGATGAGCGGCGAGAACCTGACGAAATACGCCAGAGGCACGATCCAGTAGGTGCCGACCAGCACCCGGCCGAAGCCGAACGGACTCGGATGCGAGAAGGCGGAAATCAAGTTCACGGCGACGACGGTCCCCGGCAGCGCCCACGAGAGCATCATCCCGACTTCCAGGATCCCGCGGCCGCGGAAAGAGTACCGTCCCAAGGCGTAGGCGGCGGCCACGCCCAGGATCATGGCGGCGAGCACCGCCAGTCCGCTCATCTGGAGCGAGGTGAGGACCGGCTTGAGCGCGCCGGAATCCCTGGCCAGCGCGAGGAAGTTGTCGAAGGTATACGCCCCGGGCAGGATTCCGAGACGCCACGATCCCTCCCGGGCAAAGGCCAGAAGGGCGATGAGCAGGATCGGAGAGAGCAGGATCAAGGTGAGCAGGACGACGGCGGCCAGGACCGCCGCCTGCACCGGGCGCGATTGGACCGGGGTCGGCCGCCGCGCGCCGCCCTTCGAGAGGATGCGGTACAGGCTCCGTCCCTCGAGCCGGCGCAGGATCACCAGGAAAAGGATCGAAATGCCCGCGAGCACCGTGGCGATGACCGCGGCCATCTGGGAATCGCCATTGGTCTTGGCCAGCACGATCTGGCGCGTCATCACCGAGTCCCAGCCGAAGAGCAGGGGCGCCGTATAAGACGACATGGCCGACATGAAGGTCAGGACGGCCCCGCTGATGATCGCCGGGGTCAGCAACGGGAAAAGCACCCGCCTCCAGGTAAGGATCCGCGAGGCTCCCAGGGAACGGGACGCTTCTTCCAGCGAGACGTCCAGATTTCCCAGCGCCGCAGCCGCGGACATGTAGAAGTAGGGATACATCGTGAAGGTGTGCACGATGAGCACTCCTCCGAAACCGGAAACGGAGACGCTCGCCGCGTCGAGACCGATCAGGTCATGGAGGAGGCGCGGAACGACCCCGCCCAGGCCGAACAGGAGGACGAAGGCCTCGACTCCCATCAGCGGGGGCAGGGCGATCGGCAGCAGGACCAGGATTCCGCAGAAACGGCGGAGCGGAAACGTGAACCGGTGGAGCAGGATCGCCAGCGCAAGGCCCACGATGCCGGCGCCGGCGACCGAGGCGATGGAAATGCCGACCGAGCCGAGGATCGAGCGACCCTCAGCGCTCCGCCAGAGCGCGAAGAATCGGGCATAGGCTCCGGCGGTCAGGCCGCCTTCGGAATTCCGGAAGCCGGCTCGGAGCGTCGACCACATCGGACCCACGCCATAGCCCCAGAGGACGGCAGCCACCGCCGCCAGCAGAAGGATCCCGGCGAGGTGACGGCGCAGGCGCCTCGCCCTCGCGTGCCGGCCACCTGAGCCGGACCGGATCCGATCTTCTTCTCCGGGACGGAGATTTCCCGCGTCGACGTCGTTGGCGTCTTTCAGGATCGACCGGGATCCGGGCTCAATCCGAAGCGGTGACATGACGGCCGGATCCTCTCTCACTCCGAAGCGGTGACATAGGCCTCGGCCAGATTGGGGATCAGCCCGACATTCTCTCCCACCGGCGGCGCCGAGCTTCTGCCGCCCAGATCGACCGTCAGCCGTCCCAGGGCACTCTCGGCTTCCACGCGAACGATCGCGCCGTGGTATTCCGAGCTCACGACCGTCGCCGAGATGGCGCCGGCCTCGGAAGGAGAACCCAGCGTGAACTTCTCCGCGCGCAGACAAAGGACGGCGCGTCCCGTCGTCGGCCCGTGAGGCAAAGTCGTAGTTTCCGAAAACTCCCGGCGCACGCGCTCCGCCACTCGCTCTGCGGCCACGTCCCAGCGACGCCCGGTGGCATCTGTGAAAGCCGACGATGAAGAGAGGTTCGATGCCGGCATGACCGGCCCCGACGATGCGGCAGTGACCTCGATCAGATTGTTCCGCCCCACGAAAGAGGCCACAAATCGGGTCTGGGGCCGCTCATAGATCGAACGGGGATCCCCCACCTGCTCCACCCGTCCGTGATTCATGACGGCGAGACGGGTGCTGAGAGCCATCGCCTCGGCTTGATCGTGGGTCACGTAGATCGTGGTCACGCCGGTTTGGCGCTGGATCCTCCGCAGCAGGCCGCGCGTCTCCTCCCGCAGCTTCGCGTCCAGGTTGGACAGAGGCTCGTCGAGCAGGAGAAGCCTCGGACGGATGACCAGCGCGCGCGCCAACGCCACCCGCTGCTGCTGTCCGCCGGAGAGCCGGTCGATCCGCGCCGTCAGGTGTCGATCAAGTCCGACCTGCGCCAGCGCCTCCTCAACCCTGAGCCGGATCTGATTCCGCGGCAGCCGCCGCGTCTCCAGGCCGAAGGCGACGTTGCCGAAGACGTTCAGATGCGGGAAGAGCGCGTAGTTCTGGAAGACCAGGCCCAGGTCGCGGGCGTCGGGCGCCACGCTCGTAAGGTCGCGATCACCCAGCCGGACCTCGCCGGCGGTCGGCTCCTCGAACCCGGCGATCATGCGGAGTGTGGTCGATTTCCCGCAGCCGGAGGGTCCCAGCAACGTGAACAGCTCGCCCTCTTGCATCCGGAGATCGAGTGGACCGATGGTCGGACCGCCGTGGGGAAAGGTCTTAGTCAATCCGACCAGCGAGAGGTCAGCCATGCCGCTCGCGGCCCTTGCCCTTGATGTTGCTCTGCCAGTAGGCCATCCACTCCTTCTCGTGCGCGGCGACCTCGCTCCAGTCCACCTCCAGGGTCTTGAGATGAACTCCGGCCAGCCATTCCGGTGTGTTCCCCGACGTCTTCCCCGCCGGAATCTGGTAATACCGGGCGCAGAGATCGGCCTGCGTCTTGGGGTCGAGCAGGAAGTCCTCGAACTTCCGGGCCGCCGCCTCCTGGGATGGATTGGCGATGACGCCGACGCCGTCGCTCAGGGTCGGCGCTCCGCTCGCCGGCATGACATAACCCCAGGGGCGGTGATTGGTGATCGACTGGATGAACACGTCCTGGAGGTTCCAGAGGGTGATCTCGCCGATGCCGCGGTCGAGCTTCAGATAGAGATCGTTGGGATTGGCCGCGTAGTTGACCGTATTGGCGTCGAGACGAAGCAGATCGTCATAGCCGGCATCCGGCTTTCCCTCCGCCTTCCAGCGCCGGTAGATGAAGGCGTCGAAGATCGACCGCATGGTGCCGGACACCAGCACGTCGCGGATGACGATCTTCCCCCGCCAGCGCGGATCCAGCAAGTCGGACCAGTCTTTCGGCGCATCCTCGGCCTTGACCAGGTCCTGGTTGTAGATGATCACTTCGGGCAAGAGGATCTCGGCCCACCATCTTCGCTCCGGGTCGCGGTACTGCGGATTGAAATCCGTCGTGTCGAGCGTCGCCGGCGTGTACGGCTCCAGCAGAATGTTCCCGCGCGAGCTGGGACAGGGTTTGCGGCGTCCCTCCCCACAGGAATCCGCCCTGGGGATTTCCACTCTCCGCCCGGATGCGATCGACCGAATCCTGCGCCCCCAGGATGAGGTATTGCACGTTTCCGGCATACTCCGGAAACTGCCCGGTGAATTCCGCCATCACGGACTTGACTTCGCCCTCGTCGCGGCTGGTATAGATCGTGAGGTTCTGAGAGCCCGCGAGCGCGGCCGGAGCGCGTCCAACCGGCAAGAGTGCGCCCAGTCCGGCGAGCACCAGCACGACGGCTTGGAGCCTGCCGGCGACGGCCCGACGCACATCGACACCAGCTCCGAACTCCGGACGGAGCGAACGGGCGCTCCTGGTTCGGTCGTTCCCCATCAGCCCTCGTCTCATCCCTGACTCCGCATGATCCGATTCTTCTCCGACATCCTTCTCACTGCCCCTTGCCCCTCAACCGCGTTGTCCTTCTTTCCGGTGTCGCGGCCATCGCACGCCCGTCAAGGTCGTCCCTCCGCATCGGGATAGGTCAGCTCGGGATAGTGGTTCACCGCCAGCTCGTCGAAGAGCCGCCGGGTTCGGGCGCGGCCGGAGGCCGGATTGACGTCGAAGTACCAATAATCCTCCAGGTCCCCGGCGTTCATGGCCAGTTGCATCGTCCCCTGGGATTTCTGCTCCGCGATCTCC
Organism: Candidatus Eiseniibacteriota bacterium; assembly: GCA_963833505.1. Taxonomy (GTDB): domain Bacteria; phylum Eisenbacteria; class RBG-16-71-46; order CAIMUX01; family CAIMUX01; genus CAWHYG01. Next base: position 2,274,062 of record CAWHYG010000007.1, read on the forward strand.
CAGTTGACGATGACCTTGTAGTTGAGGGCATGCCTGAAACCGAAGCTCTGCGTGCGATCAAAGCTGTAGGTCGGCGCGCCGTCGCTCACCCGCGTTTCGGGATATCCCGCAAGCTGCGTGAATCGCGTGGTGTCGGGCACGCCCTTCCTCGATTCAGAAAGGGCCAGGACGATCGGGCGGGCGGTTGTGTCCGGCAAGGCCTGCACGGCCCGGAGCGCCAGGACGCAAGCCGCCTTGTGGTGGCCATGTGTCGACGGCGTGGGAAGCAACGTGAAGAGAAAATCGTAGCGTTCCTTGCGCAAGAGTCCGTCCAAGCCCTTGAGGACGAGGGGAACGTCCCAGAGGCTGTCGAGAGGTTCCTGGATGCTCAAGGTGTAGCGGGCATCCTTCTGATCGAAGAACGTATAATGCCGGATCCCCAGGATGGCTCCGGCGGCCTGCAGCTCCTGTCGGCGGATGCGCGGCAGGTTCTTCCGGCCGACAACCTCATCGGTCAGGTTCAGGTGATAGTATTCGTTCGCCAGGGTGGAGTACTTGTAGCCGCCCTGGCCGTCCGTGATGACCGCGAGATCCACGGTTCCGTGAAGGTCATGGGTGATCTTGTAGACCGCGGCGGCACATGCGGTCTCGTCGTCCGGATGGGCCTCGACGATGAGCACGCGGGGCGGCGTGTCCGGGAAGCGGGCGGCCGCCGGGGAGCTGCAGACCGCCACCAGCGCGGCGGCCGCAAGAAGGCCAACCGGCAACCGGAGGAAACTCCGGTTGAAACAACACCTCAACGTCATCAGACCTCCATCTTGGCACCGATCGCGCACCCTCTCCTTCGCGGCACCCGGCCGTTGGCGACCACCATACGCCAACGTCCGCACCCTGTTCAGGACTCCGCCGTCTCGCCGCGCCATTCCACCGCGACGATGCGCTGGCCGTTGACCTTCACCGCCGCGTCCGACGCCAGGTACACCGCCGGCGGTCCCATCACGCTCGGATCGATCAACTTTCCGAGCATCGATTCCGGGATCGAGTCGGGAATCCCTGGCCCATGGTACCGCGGCCAATGGCGCAACCCAAGATCTCTGCCGCTGTCGAACGGCCACTCGTCGGGCGCTCGGCCGCCACGGTGCGGGCCGGTACGGATCCTGGCCCGCCCGGACTGGCCGGCATCCGCGTGGGTTGGCCCGCGGGCCCGCCCGGAGAATCGGAATGGCCTCCTGCCGTGATCGAACGTGAAGCGTGGTTCGCCGCCTTTGTTCCTTCTGGCCAAGCTCTCCTGTATTCTGAGTGAATCCGATCCCGTTCAGACGCCCGGGACTGTGGGGATATCGACCAAGAGGAGGAGCTTCATTCCATGAGTTCGAAGACGTTTGAAACCACGATTTGGAAGGACGGCTCGATGTGCTTCATCCCCTTGACCTTCGATCCCAAACCGGTTTTTGGAAAGGTCCGCGCGCCGGTCAAGGTCACGATCAACGGATACACCTTTCGAAGCACGATCGCGGCCATGGGTGGGCCGCCTTGCATTCCGTTGCGCAAGAGCCATCGCGAGGCGGCGGGACTGGATGGAGGTGAGACGCTTCGGGTGCGGCTTGAGCTCGACCTCGAGAAGCGAGAGGTCAAGCCGCCAGCCGACTTCGTCAAGGCGCTGAAAGCCGCGCCGCCGGCCTGGGAGCGATGGGGACAGCTCAGCTACACGCATCAGCGCGAGCATGTGGAAGCATTGGAAAAGGCCATCAAGCCCGAAACCCGCGCCCGCCGGCTGGAGATCTCGGTCGAAGCGATCCGGCTTCGGCCGGAACGAAGCGCAGGCGGCAAGTAGGCGCCCAGGCTCGACGCCTGGTACTGGCCACTTCCCGGCGCATCGCCGATCCTCCGCGATCTGGATGAATGAATCCGCCGCGGCCGTCCAGCCGATCGATGGTTGAACCCTCCGCCGCCGTCTTATTGAGATTGACTGCGTCCCCCAGTAGGTCTATCCTTGTTGCGGGGTAATGGGTCCGGGTTCGAACACGGCCAGGTAGATGGGGCGTTGAGTCAACGGTTATGCGTCAACGCTGAAGGCGGTAGCAGAATCATCGCCGGAACGGGCGGCCGCTCGGTTTCTTCCAGGAATCCGAATCACCTCGCCCCTTTCGGCTGCAAACGAAACGCGCAAGCCGATCTCGAGGTTGGAGCGCCTCGCCGGGGTTGACGGGTCGCCGAAAACCCGCACTGCATGCACGCGATGAAGGACGCCCGGAATCGCGGGCCTCTGACGCCTGTCCCGCAGCAGGAGGCAGGCCCCGCGGACGCCGGGAAACGAAGGAGGTCAACCCGTGAGGATGCATTTTGTGCTGGTCGCCGCGGTTCTACTCGTGACCGCCGCGCCCGCATGGTCGATGACCGATCGCATTGTTCCTCTTCCCGCTCAGCTCTCTCCGGAATTCCATGGGCAGAACGACATCCCGGCCAGGGTCCCCGGCGGCGCCATGGCCGCCCCGGACACCGTCGACTTCGGGTACTTCACCGTCATCGGCGGCAACCTCTACGCCGTGCAGAACGACAGCTGGACTTTCGACCACGATCCCACGCAGCCGTTCGAAGGCTGGTACGGCGTCGACGAAACCACCAACCGGGGCGCCTATTTCCGCCAGATCACACCGGCGATCTGGAGCAGCGATCCGAACAACGTCGAGCCCGCCCCGATCATCGACGGCGCAGGCAGCGCCTGGGTCGGGTTGTTCGAGAGCAGCGCAGACTCCCTCTGCTGGGACGCGGGTCTGGGCTACGGCAACAACTGGTGCCAGGACCTCGACAGTCCGACCCTGCAGTACGGCGGAAGCGGTTCCGTCACCGTGAGCTTCAAGTACTTCGAGGACTCTGAGCTCGATTGCGACTACTCCCGCCTCTTCCTGAAGATCGGGTCCACCACCACCGAGCTGAGCGAGCCTGGTTTCACCGGCAAGTTCGGGACCTACCAGGCGCCCGCCTTTTACAGCCATGACATCAGTCAGAGCGACTTTGGCGGCGCGCCTACCCCCTATGTCATCGCGTTCAAGTTCACTTCGGACGGTGGCTGGTCCGACGAGGACGGACGCTGGTCCACCACCTACGGTCCGTTCTGCGTCGACGACGTCAACATCGGCAACAGTTCCTACAACTTCGACTCCGGTCTCGAGGGCTGGACTCCCAGCCATTGCCCCGGCATCGGCAGCTTCCTGACGATTGCCAACGTCAACAATTACGCCATCCAGAACCCGTGCGGCTGTCGGTTGGAGAACAACGTCATGGGGTTCGCCGACAGCCACGGCAAGCACCCCACGGGCCAGGAGGAGGCCGCCTACTCGCCCCCGGCCGATCGGAGCAGCCAGTTCCTGCAATCCCACAACGAGATCTTCGCGCAGTGGGATTCCTATGCGGACATGCCCAAGGCCAATGGCGTCTTCTATCGGCCCGGATGGAACTACTACCCCTATATCTGCCCGAACACGGGCAAGCCCGTCTGGTCCCAGAGGATGGGCCAGACCAAATGGCTCTACGGAGGCAACGTGCCCGCGTGCTTCACCTCCCGGTCCTTCGCCACCGATTCCGGGATCCCGTCGAGCTGCCAGCTCATCAGCTTCGTCTATGAGCTTGAGGCTTCCTGCGACGCCTTCGGGATTCCGCCCAGCCAATGCACCGGCGTCTCCAATTTCTCGCCGCTCATCGACAATGTCCGGATCCGGATGACTAAGGCCCCCAACGCGCCGGTGATCAGCTACGGGGACGGCACGTACTACCAGGACGGTTTCGGTCAGGCGCTGCTCCTCAGCACCACCAACGCCGGCAATGCCGACATTACCTTGAACCTGAACTTCCCGCCGAGCGACGGCTTGCCGGATCTGCTGGGAGACTCGCTCAGCGTGGTTGGACCGCTGCCCACCGCGAGCACCCGGTGGCTCTCCAAACTCTGGTTCCGCATCCGTCGCGAAGGGCCGGGGGATCCCAGCATCAACGGCTACACCACGTGGAAGAACCGCGTCTCCCGCGGCCTGAACATCGTCGGGTCGTCCGGCAATTTCACCTGGGGCATCATGGACTCGGTCCTCATCAACGGGCGCTCGGGCACGAACAAGTTCTTCAGCAACTTCAACGAGCTGGACAACCTATACGTCGGCCCCAACGGGGGCAAGCAGGACGCCATCATTCCGGACCACATCCTGGGTCCGGGCACCCAGATCCAGTACTTCGTGACCGCCTACTACACCTGCACGCCGTCGATCACCTGGGTCTTGCCGGACACCAACGGCGGGTTCTACGGCGAGTTCCAGATCCTGCCGAGCTATCGGACGGTCTCCGGGGTGGACCGGTTCCCGTGCGTCCTGTACGTCGACGCCGACGCTGTTCCGCTGAACCGGATTGCTGAGACTCCGAGCCTGAGCCGGTTCTACGTCGAGAGAGCGCTGAACAAGATCCTGACCGGTGTCTATTCGCCGATTCCAAACCCGGCGCCCTGGGATCGGTTCGGCTACCTGGACGCAGCTTCCGACTGGCATGCCTGCTTCTTCCGGAACGTGGGCGGCGATGCCGGAGCGCCTTTGCCGCAGTTGATGGGCTACACCTTCATGCTCTGCGATCTGGGTTCCAACCCGGCCGGCTCCATGGACACGCGCGACTGGCAGGGTTTCGACTCGTGGCTGAACACGTCGATTTGCGGGAAGAACGCGACGCAGCAGGGGCTCTTCCTCGCTGGCGATCAGATTGCGGACGACATCATCTATGAATACCCGGCCCTGTTGACCGATCTGGGCGCGGCGGTGTCCTGCTGGAACGGGGGGGCGGTTCCCTACAACGATCCCTCCTGCGGGAACGACCAGAATCCGTGCGTCCATTCTGGTCTACAACACCGGCGGCCCCTGGCAGCCGAGCCTGAACTACGACCTATGGGGCAACTGGTGTCCGCAGCTCTATGGATTCACCGTTCTCGGGACCGCCGGCGGCGGCATCGGGAACAAGGACTTCTCCAACATCCAGACGAAGAAGGTCACCCAATACGCCCAGGTCACGAACGATGGCAGCTCTCTCGCGGGGAAGTTCCGGACGGTCCTGAACGGCTATGCCTTGATGCACATGATCACGGGCACGACGCCGGATACCTGCCGGACGGCCGACACCCTGTCGATCATGACCGCCGCGGCCACCGACCTGAAGGACGCCATCAAATGGACGCTCAACATTGGCGATCCGACGGTGCTGGCCGGACTGTGCGTCGATCCGTGCACGGACCGGACGGCGGTGCCGCCGAGTCAGGGCATCGCGGACGGAGGGCCGATCAACCGGCTCTACCAGAACAGTCCGAATCCGTTCAACCCGCGAACGACCATTTCGTTTTCGCTGGCGAAGGACGGATCGGCCAGGCTCGTCGTTTTCGACTTGAACGGCCGAAAGGTCAAGACGCTGGTGGATGGTCCGCAGAAGGCGGGACCTCATCAGGTCGTATGGGACGGCACCAATGACGCGGGCCAGAGGGTCGCGGCCGGCGTCTACTGGAGCCAGCTCACCGTCGGCAGCTACCGGTCGAACAAGAAAATGGTGATCCTGAGGCAGTAACCTTGGCTCCGCGCCGCACACCAGGCCGCCTGGAGGGCGGGCTGCGCGCGCCTTGTCCTGACGGGCATCTCCGATGCCTCGCGACGGGCGTTCATGGGTAACGCGGGCCAGCGCCCGCGGCTGCCGATCTCAGAGGTCAATTGGCGGGAGGGTGAAGGAGGTCTGCGCTCCGTCACCTTCCCGTCTGTCCCTTCGGGGCCCGCGATACTTCTGGAGGTGCTCATGTCATCGCGAGACAACCGCAAGTTCGAGCTTCACCGGGCTGCCATCCTGGTCCTTTCGCTCTCCCTCCTGTCCGCGGCCGCCATGACGGCACGCGCATGCCAGCCCTCGATCCGTTTCACCTCCATCCCGGCGTACGGCTCCGGCGGCTACGCTTGCGGCCGGATCCACTGCGCGGATCCGCTCAGCTACGGCATTGCCACCTACATCTTTGTCGAAGGGTCCGGATGGTGGACCAAGCCCAGCTTCGTTCAGCCGATCACCCCCATCGCGGCCGATTCCACCTGGTGCGTGGACGTCGCCACCGGCGGCAGCGATATCTATGCCACGCGGATCCGCGTGGCGCTGGTTCCGCTCGCTTCAAACCCGCCGCAGTGCGGGCCGTGCTGCGCACCACCCGATCTGTCCGGATACGCACTGGCCGAGGCCGATACCGCCCGCGCCCCGCGCATCGTCTCCTTCGCCGGATACCAGTGGGGCGTCAAGGCCAGCGTGGGTCCGGTCGGCCCCGGTGGGACGCAGTTCTCCGATAGCACGAACAGCGTCTGGGTGGACGATGCCGGCCTGCACCTGAAGCTGCGGAAGAGGAGCTCAGCGTGGTATGGGGCGGAGGTGATCCTGCGGGAGTCGTTCGGCTACCACTGCTACTCGTTTGACATGTTCGGACCATTGGGGACGCTCGACACGGCCGTTGTCGTCGGGGCGTTCACCTGGGACAATGATGCCTGCCCTTACCACCGGGAGATGGACATCGAGCTCCTCAAGAACCGGTCCGATACCCTCAACGCCCAATATGTCGTCCAACCGTGGAGCGTCCCCGGCAACCTTCACCGCTGGGATCTGCCGCGAGGCGTGAGCTTCGCCGAGCACTCCCTTTGCTGGGAGCCCGATTCGGCGGCATTCCAGAGCTGGGGAGTTCGGGGCGGCAATCCGGTCCCGTCACCGCTTCAATCCTGGACGTACGTCGGGGCGGGCGTTCCGGCCCCAGGTACGGAGAACTTCCGCTTCAACATCTGGTTGCAACACGGAGTCCCTCCCGGCAACGGCCAGGAAGTGGAGATCGTTCTCCGCAGTTTCGCCGTCCTGGATCCGGCCGGGGTTGCCTGGAGGGACGGCGCTTCCGTGTCCCCGATCCCTTGGTCAATCCATCCAAACCCGTTCCGGGATCGAACAACGATCACCTATCTGCTGGATGCACCCGGACCTCTCCTGCTTCACGTCTATACCCTGGACGGCATTCTCGTGCAGTCGCTCAGCCGATTTTCGGCACAGCCGGGCGAGTGCCGGCTCTCCTGGCCGGCAACGGACCAAAGCGGCCGCCACCTGCCGAGCGGCGTGTACTATCTACAGCTCCAGGCCCGAGGCCGGACGGATTGCAGGAAGGCCGTGGTCATTCGGTGATATCGAACGACCCTGTCAAGGGGTCACGGAGGCCGCTTCCCGAGGTGGGGGGCGGCCTTCGCCGTTTCGGCGTGTGGAGTCGAGGGGGATGGAGAAGGCACGGCGCTTCGACGACGAGCCGCTTGCGCAGAGGCTCGCAACTATTGAGACAGCCACGATCGAAGGTGCGGGATGGGCCGCAGCCGCTCGGCATGCCAGAATCAGCGACGTACTACAACCCCAACTCTTTGGGATGAACGAATAGAGTCAACAAGGGAGGAGCAGAAACCAACCATGAGACTGACCTATACGATCAACTTCGTCGACGATATGCAGAAGGCGATTGATTTCTACAAGGATCGGCTGGGACTTGCCCTTCGATTCCAATCTCCCGAATGGAGCGAGTTCGACACCGGACCGACGACGCTCGCGCTGCACCTGGCCTCACCGAAGAATCCGGCCGGGACTTTCCAACTGGGATTCGCGGTCCCGGACATCGACGCGGCCTACGCGAGGATGAAGGCAATCGGTGTCGAGTTCACTTCACCCCCGACCGAACTGCACGGGAGCCGGATCGCGAGATTCCGGGACTCCCAGGGAAGCGAGTGCAGCGTGAGCGGCAAGTAGAGCACCGCTCCCGCCCTGGCTCGAGTCCGAGAGGTCTTGGATTACATACGCCAAACCGTCGCCGCCTCCTTTCGACCACCCGCACTTCGTGGCACGCGGGTCCCTCCGACGCCCAGTTACAGGCTGCCCGGTCACGGGTCTGGGCGCCCGCCTTGCGCCCGGTGTGGGTACGAGGGTCTGATGGCCCTCTCGTACGAAGGGAAACGACCCGGAAAGGCACTGGAGATCGCCCGTGCGCTCGACTATCTTCGATTCCGGTCACACGGAGCGAGTCCAAAGGCGTCCGGAGGACGATGAAGTGTCCGGTCCGATGAAGAGCATGCGCCTGCGGCAGATCGGCGCGGTGAGGGTGTCGCCGGACGGGCTCTACCCGCGCACCCCGCACCTCCCCCAGGAGCCCAAAATCCTGCAGGATGTCATGGATCGGATGACGGGCTGGCTGGGAGAGCATGTGTGAATGAACACGCCATGACCGATTCAACCATGACCGCGCTCGCGAGCTCCCCTCTGCGCCCGGTCACCCTCGCCATCTTTGTCATCACCTACGCCGGGATCGCCGTGGGGCGAGTGCCGGGGCTGAAGCTCAACCGTGTCGGCATCGCCCTGCTCGGCTGCATTGCGCTCATGATCTTCGGCGGAATCAGCACCGCCGATGCCGTCTCCTATATCAACTGGCCGACGGTCTTCCTGCTCTTCGGTTTCTTTGTCGTCTCCGCGCAGCTTCGCCTCGCGGGATTCTACGACCGGGTGGCGAGCCAGTTCTCCGCCCGGCTGGGCCACCCGGCGCGGTTTCTGCTGCTGGTGATGCTGATCACCGGCGGCCTCTCCGCCTTTCTCAACCACGACATCGTCTGCTTCGTCTTCGCCCCCATCGTGGGCGCGGCGCTTCTGCGCAAGGGGCTCAACCCCGTGCCGTTTCTGATCGCGATGGCCATCGCCAGCAACATCGGCGCAGCCGCGACCTTGATCGGCAATCCGCAGGACATGCTCATCGGCCAGGTGGCGGGCCTCGGTTTCGGCCGTTATCTCCTCTGGAGCGCCGTCCCGGTCGCCTTCGCCATGGCCGCGGCCTACGGGATCATCTGGGCGTTGTCGCGGCGGCGCCTCGTCTCCGACCTGACCGACGCGCGCGGAGAGCAGCCCATCGGTCATCCCTACAACCGGGCCCACACGATCAAGGGTCTGGTGATCCTGGCCGTAGCCGTCGGTCTGTTTTTCTCGCCGATTCCGAAGGAGGTCATCGCGCTGGCCGCCGCCGGCATCCATCTGGCCAGCACGAAGTTTCGCACCGAGGACCTGCTGGGCCTCGTGGAATGGCCCCTCCTCGTGCTCTTCATCGCGCTCTTCGTCATCACCGGGGCGCTGCAGTCCTCCGGCTGGGGCGAACAGATGATGTTGTGGCTGGCGCGCGGGGGCTTTCACATCAACAGCCCGGGCGTTCTCGTGCTGACCACGGCGGGGCTTTCCAATCTGATCAACAACTCGGCCGCGGTGATGCTCCTGCTCAAGGTGCTCAATCTCTCCCGCCCGACCACCGCCTACATCCTGGCGCTGTCGAACAGCTTCGGCGGCAGCCTCATCATCACCGGCAGCGTCTCCAGCATCATCGTGGTCCAGCAGGCCAAGGAACTCGGGATCCGGATCTCCTTCCGCGATTTTGCCCGGCTGGGCGTGCCGGTGACTCTGGTCGCGTTGGCCGGTCTGATGGTCTGGATCGCGCTGGTCGGGTAGGTCGACGGCGGTGGGGGATGCGGTCAGAACCAACCGGGTGTCGCTCTCGGTGACGCGCAGTGCCTGGTCGGATCCGGCCCATCACCGAACCAAGACGAAGGGACGGCTCGACTCTCCTGATTCGTTTCGGCGTGCAGGTCGGGAATCCGGGTCGCCAGAGGGACGTTCCCAAAGACGCAGACCAGCGGGAAAGCCGGGACGGCCGGCCGCGGATTGCGGGCGCCGTCCCGAGAACCTGCCGAATCGAGCGCAGCCGCCCGCTCCATCAAGGTCTCTGCGAGGAGCGCGGCGAGCGCTCCGCGCGGGCCGGCGCTCATGGACGCTGACCGATTTCTCCAGCCCTGGTCGAGAATCTGCTGCGCCTGCAACCGCTCCGCCTGGGCGAGCCGGGGGTCTGTCCGCAGCCGGGCGGAGAGAAGCAGCGCCCGCGCGATCGCCCGGTCCGCTGCGCCAAACGAGGGCTGGTTCGCGTGCTCGTCCCGCACCTTGACCGACGCGCGAAGATGAGCGAGGGCCGAGTCCAGGTCGGCCGCCGACCCGGTGCGTTCCGCGCGCTCCAGCCAGGCCGCGCCCCAGTTGTGATAGAAGGAGGCGTGGTTGGTCCAGACTTCCTTGAAAGCGCTGCCCGCGTTATCACGGGCGAACAAGCGCAGAGCGTCGTCAATCATCGGCAGGCTGTCGAGAGCGGCGCCGAGGTCGGCCATCGACTCCCCGAGGTCGTTCTGTAGAAGCCCTTCATCTTCCGCGCGAGACGCCGCGGCGATACGGGACGGAGGGTACTGCATGAGTGCTGGGTCGGTGAGCTCGCTCCAGGCTTTCTGTCGCCGCAGCAGACTCAATCGAAGGTGCGCGACCGGATTCTCGTAGAAAGCAAGCGCCGCCTGGGCCAGCCCGATGCCCGACAGAGGATGCTGGACGCCGAGACGCGCCGCCGTGCCGTACACCTCATTGGTGCTGTCCAGCGCGGCGAGCCCCCGCGGCTTCCACTCGACCGAGTTCGCTTCCGACCAGTAGGCAACGGCGTTCTCCAACTCTTGCGGATCCGACTCCATGTCGGCGAGAAAGTAGTGCGTCTCTCCGAGGCGCCAGAGAATGAAGCGGAGAAGCACGGAGCTATACGGCTGCGATGGCATTTGATCGAGACGCTGCCGGGCCTCTTTGAGGGACTTGTCCGCCTGGAGAAGGCCGTCTTGCGTCTGCTGGCCCAGGTGAATCCTGACTTCCGCCTCTTGGAGGAGATCGCAAACGGCGTTTCTTTCCGCCGTGATCTCGGCTCGAGACCAGGATCGCGCCGGGGACCGGACGCTTTGCCGGAGGACAACCGTCGCCCCGACGAGCAGCATGGCCGTTCCTGCCGCGGCGGCGGCAAGTGCAAGCCGTCGCCGTCGCCGCAAACTTCGCGCGACGCGCCACCCGATCTTCCCGGTCGACACGGTCTGCCCGGCCAGGTGCCGGCGTAGATCGGCGGCCATGTCCTCGGCCGTGGGATAACGGTCATCAGGGTTCTTTCGAAGCGCCTTGTCCAGAATCGCTTCCACCGGACCGCGGAGCTCGGGGCGCAGCGACCCTGCCGGCCGAGGCTCGGATTGCAGGACGGCCGCCAGCGCGGCACCGATCTCGCTCGGAACGTCATAAGGCATCCGGCCGGTCAGAAGCTCATAGCTGATGACGCCCAGAGCATAGACATCGGTTCGTTCATCGATGAGCTGCGGATCTCCCCGGGCCTGTTCCGGGCTCATGTAACGGAGCGTGCCGATGATCTGTCCGGCCTGCGTCATGGCCGCGCTCGGGCGCGCGTCGAGGTCGAAGAGCCGTGCGATGCCGAAGTCGAGAACCTTGGGCTGGCCGTCTTCGCAGACGATCACGTTCTCGGGCTTGAGATCCCGATGGATGATGCCGTGCTTGTGCGCGTGACCGACGGCCTCGCAGATGCGGGCCAGAAGCTCCAACCGGCCTTTGTCGCTGGCGCGCTCGGGGCGGAACGAAACGGCCCGCCCCAGGTCCTCGGATCGTGGCTTACCCGAGGCTACGGCCCGCCCCAGGTCCTTGAATCGTTGCTCACCGGTGGGTACGGCCCGCGCCAGCTCCTCGGATCGTGGGTCACGTATGGCTGCCGCTCGCCCCTGTTCCTCGGACCGTGCATCGCCCGTGGCTCCCGCGGCGAAATCCCGTAAGGGCCGCCCGTCGACGAACTCCATGGCGAGATAGGGGTCGTTCCCCTCGGTCGCCTCCAGGTGTCCCGCCTCGAGGAAGTGCACGATTCCCGGATGGTCGAGACGGCGCAGCGCGTTGGCCTCCGTCCGAAAACGGGATCGAAGCGGAGCCGCCGGGCTCCGCGAGCGAAGGACTTTGAGGGCGATTTTCCGTCCGATTGGCGCCGGTGGAAGATCTACGAGTCGCCCTAAAGGTCCGGTAGCGCCCGGGCTCGGTTGGCCGGGATCCTCCGCGAGGTAGACGACGCCCATGGAGCCTTCCCCGAGCCGGCGCAAGATGTGAAACCGGCCAAGAGTGGCCGGAATTGGCGCATCCGGAGGGAATCGCTTGTCGTGGATCGCAAGCAACTCCATGACTTCCTGCCGCAGAGAGTCCTCATTCCGGCATCGCTCCTCCAAGGCGGCAGAGCGCTGTTCGGGCGACAACGTGTGAAACTCCAGGAAGAGATCCCGCGCGCGCGTGTAGAGTTCCTGGTCGATGGCCGCTCCTGTTCTCCAGATCAAACCGTCGGAATCATGATACGCCACGCCGAGCGACCGCGTGCCCCTTGAGGCGGAGCGCTACAAGGACCGGATCTCGCCTTGCCGCCGCGACGATCCCGGTACGAACTTCCCTTCCGCGTAGTCAGCGTTGGTGGTCGAGCGGGGGCGCGGCTCTCCGGCTCGAAATCGCTCCGGAGCGACGATTCCCCGCAGAGGATCATCCCGTCCCGGCCCAGAGCGATGGGCCCGACCCCGGATGTCCCCTCACTTCCCCGTCTCGAACACGTCCGTGATCAGCGCATCTGCCCCGATCCCTGCCTTGAGCGCGTTAGCCTGCTGCCCGCCGCACGGCTCCAGGCCGTACATCGCCTCCAGCGTCCGCAGGAGGTTCACGTGCGTGACTCCCTTCCCCTCGGCGAATTCGCCATGCCGGACGTGCGCCCCGGCGATGAGGGTCGGGATCCGATTCTGCAGACACTCGTTGTCGCCGGTCGGATCGGTCAGGCCGTGGTACTTCACCGGGTTCTCGTTCTCGTCGAAGGTGATGATGAGCAGGCTGTTGTGGGTCTTGGCCCACTGGTAGTAGCCGTCGATGTGATCCTTCAGCCAAACATCGCCCGCGGGGACGCTCCTGGCCACCGGCCCGTCGTGCATGTCATTGATCATGTTGGGAACGACGATGGAGACGGTTGGTAGCTGCGAGTAGTCGTTGGGAAAGTCCGACCAGCGGAGGCTGCTGGAGTCCTCAACGCGGAAGCCGTGGGGAATGTTGTCGAAGCTGACCCACGGGACGTGCTTGCGCGCATAAAGGCCGGAGCGTGAAACGGTGTCGCCAATGGCCGGCAGGCCCTCCGAGTACCCCTTGAAGCCGCGGCCGGCCTGGATCAGCTCCGCGGCCAGGTTGGGCGCGGTGAAGGGATAGCTCGGATTGTTGCCGCTGGCGGGAATGCCGTCGACGAAACCGACGTTCTCGTCACCGCCGGAGAGCAACCAAAAATAATTCCCTTCGCTGTTGTGCTCCTCGCCGTACATCCGCGTGAGGTTGGCCCCTTCCGCCACGAGGGTGCCGTTGATGTACGGGGCGCTCTTGTTCCCGACGATTTCCTCGTAGTTCTTGTTCTCCTCGATGACGATGACCACGTGATCGTAGACGGGAAGTCCGGTTGGCCAACTCAAAGGGGCCGCGAGCGACCCTCCCGTCGCCAACAAAAGCAAGACCTGGGCCGCCGCTGCCGAAAGGACCGTGCGCATCATGTGGAAGTCTCCTCTCCCGCTAGCCTGCTTGTCTCACCACTGAAATCCTGGCTAGAGATCAATGTCGCGGTTCGCACAGCCCCCCGGCCCGAGCCCTCGGGTGCGCACACCACCGGACAAGCAGGCCTGCATCCGGCGGTTCATGAAGTTGTTTCCCCGGCCCCCATCGTAACCAATCCTGCGAGGTCCGTCAGGATGCAGGTGTTGCACTGAGGGAAATGTCCATCCCGCGAGGTCCGTCCAAGCGCGCCTGTCTCGTTGGCGAAATTGCCAACCGTGGCGGAACCGGGGCGCCTCTGCCCGCGGACTCAGAAAAGGAACAGCACGAGCATCTCGTCCGCTTGCGGTAGTCCGCGTGCTCCGCGGGAAACCTCTCCGCCATGATCCGCCCCTCAGTCCCTGCGCTCAACGTCCACGCCGTTCTGCTACACTCCGTCCATGCCTTTCCCGCCGTTCTCCGAAAAGGTGAGGCCTACCCTCCTACGCCGCGCCCTGCGCTACGCCTTTCACGACTGGACCCGCGAGATGCCTCCCGCGCGCCGCGCGATCACCTGGCTGGGCATCCTGATCCAGGGATACGCGATCTACGCCGGCTTCACCCGCTCGCTCGTCTGGCCTTTGAAGTGGCCCACCGGATGGCACCTCGTCCTCTGCGTGTGGGTCCTCTACCTCGCGGGCAGCGCGCTGATGAACGGAATGCTGACCTCCGAGTTCCTGCGGAAGACGCAGCTCGAGGCGGACTCGATCGCCGCGCGGCAGATCCAGCAGACGCTTCATCCCGCCCGCGTGTCCCTTCATGCGGGATACGAGATCGAAACCCTCTACCGCCCGTTCCGCGACGTGGGCGGAGATTACTTTGATGTGTTTGATCTCCCCGACGGCCGCGTCCTCCTCGCCGTCGCCGATGTGTCCGGCAAGGGGATCTCCGCGGCTTTGCTGGCCGCGAACATCCAGGCGCTCGTTCGCAGCCTCGCGACCGCGGAGGCGGATCCCGCAAGGATGGCGCAGCAGATCAACCAGCACTTGTACCGGTATACGCCGGCCAATCGTTTCGCGACCGCGGTCTTCATCCTCTTGCAACCGGCAACGGGCGAATTGACGTACGTGAACGCCGGACATGATGCGCCGATCGTCTTCTCGGAATCGCAGACTCCCCTGGAGGCGACAGGTCTCCCGCTCGGGCTCTTCGAAGAGGGAGGGTATGCGACCGCGACGGCACAACTCCCTCGCGGAGGCACGCTGCTCATCTACACGGACGGACTGACCGATGGGATCGTTGGAATGGAGCCGACCGCACGGCTGCGCTCCGCCTTGGATGCGAGCCCGAAGCGGACGGTGGAGAATCTGACGGCCCTCATGGATCCGAAGCTGATTGCGGATGACGTGACGATCCTGGCGGTGAAACGAGCCTGAGCCAAACCCGCGGCTCGGACTGGGCCGCCGGGGGCGGACTCGCGGCGCTCGGCCGACGCATGGATTAAACAGAAACCGATTCGCAATCGAGGGCCGGTAGGCTAGGCTGGCCGGTGGCTCGGCCGTCAAGGGACCGACGAGACCCCGTGACCATCAACCTAACCCGAAGCGATACAATCGAATAGGAGACGCCCCATGAAGGTGGTGATCCTCGGAGCCGGATTCGGAGGGCTCGAGACCGCGGCATGCCTATTCGAGACCCTCGGCCGCGAGACCGAGGTGACCCTGATCGACATTCGATCTGCTGCTGGCGGTTCCGGTACACGTCGCGCCCAAGGTCGTACTGGAGTCGGGCCGGGCTGAAGACGGGCTCGGCGGACCGAAGGTCGTCAGCGACTTCAAGGGCGCCACGCCGAACGGCCCGGCCGAGAAGAAGCTCTTCGGTGCGAGCCGCGCGAGCCGCTGGTTCGGGTTGTAGGTGGCGAGATCGACGCCCAGAGTCACGAACTCAGGGCAGCACCGGTAGCGCTCGAAGCCGAACAGTGGCCGACGAGAACCTTGGGCGGTGGGACACCTTGATAGCCATTCCAAGAAACCGATCCGGGTCCCTTCACGACCGTTCATCCGTCCTTCCGGCCGTTCATCCCATTTCTCCGGCGGAAACGCCATGGGTCGGCCATTCTCGAATCCAAGGAGGATCGCTGACATGAAATCATTTGATGGCTTGACCCGTTCGTTTTTCCGTCCGATCGCTTTCGCGCTTGCCCTGCTGTTCTGCGTTTCCGGCCATGGTTGGGGGCTGCAACAACCCGCCGCCCCGGATACGACTCACCGCTCCTTCCAGGTCGAGGTGACCGGTCACGGCCGCCCGATGATCTTGATCCCCGGGTATGCCTCGTCCGGAGAGACCTGGGCAGGCACGGTCGCTCATCTGGAAGACCACTTCGCCTGCCACGTCCTGACTCTCGCCGGATTCGCGGGCGTACCGCCAATCGCAGGGCCGCTGCTTCCCACGGTCCGTGACGAGCTGGCGTCCTACATCCGCCGGAATCATCTCGACCATCCTGTCATCGTCGGGCACAGCCTCGGCGGAACCCTCGCTCTCGACCTGGCCGCCCGCTACCCGGATCTGACCGGCCCCCTGGTCATCGTCGACGCCTTGCCGTTCATGGCCGGGCCGAGCTTCCAGTCCGCCGATCTGAACGACGCCAAACCGAAGGTCGCCGCCATGCACGCCTACATGGCAGCGGAGACGCGGGAACAGTACGAGCAGGGGGTCCGCTCGGAGGCCGGTTTCAAGTACATGGTCACCCAGCCTGCCGACCTGGAGCGGCTCAAGCGGTGGGGTCTGGCCACGGATCCGGCCACGGCCGCCGAAGCCATGCTCGAGCTCTACAGCCTCGATCTACGGCCGGATCTCGCCCGCATTTCCACGCCGGTCCTGGTTCTGGGCACGTGGATCGGCCTCAAGGAACAGCTCAAGGCGTATCGCCTGGATCTCAAGCGGGAGGACTTCATCAACACGTTCCAGACGCAGTACACGAACCTCCCGGCACTCCACTTCGCGATGGCGGATTCGGCCCGACATTTCATCATGTTCGACGACCCGGCGTGGTTCTACCGGCAGCTTGACGCGTTCCTGGCCGATCCGGCGGCGGCGGCGCGGGATCGGGGGTTCGGAAACGCCGGAGCCCAGCGTCAAGCCGGTGGGGCCGCGAAGAACTGACCAGGCGTGATACTCTCGGGGGCGATCCGAAGATCGCCCCCGGAGATGCTCCCGTCATGAACGACTCACGCGCCAACCTGGTCATCCCTGCGGGATCCGCTTCCGCCTATTGGCTGTGCCAGGCGGCCGGCTGGTCTCTCTTCGCCGTTTACGTCCTGACCTTCGCCGTGCGGTCCGCAGGGTTTCACGCCGGCGTGGCGGCGGAGATCATCCTCGTGGACGGAGCTCTCTGCCTCCTGGTCACGCACGCGTTCCGCTGGTGGATGCGCCGGAGGGGCTGGCTCGTTCTCTCCGCATCCCGTTTGTTGCCTCGCATCGTGCCGATGGTCCTCGCGCTCGCCGCCCTGCTGGCGGTCGTGGTTCTGGCGGCAGACCGCATCCTGCCGCCCGCGGAGCAGACGCGGCCTCCCGGATTCGGCGGATGGGTCTTTCTTGGCTTTACCTTCACGCTGGGCGGCTGGACCGCGATCTATCTTGAAGCTCGCGCCCGCCGTGGACGGCGTGTCCTCCTGGTCCAGGCTCTTGAACTCCAGGTGACCGCGCGCGAGGCGCAGCTCCAGGCGCTTCAAGGCCAGCTCAACCCTCATTTCCTCTTCAACTGCCTGAACAATCTTCGCGGCCTGATCGCGGAGGATCCCGGACGCGCCCAGATCATGGTGACCCGGCTGGCGGATCTCTTGCGCAGGTCCCTGCGCCTGAGCCCAGCCGAGACCATTCCGCTGGCCGAGGAGATGGCGACGGTCGATGACTATCTGGCCCTGGAACAGAATGCGCCTGGAGGAGCGTCTTGTCATCCGCCGGTCCCTGGAACCGGCCGCGCTCCAGGGCCGCATCCCCCCCATGCTGGTCCAGACGCTCGTCGAGAACGGTGTGAAGCACGGCATTTCCCGGAGGATGGACGGCGGGGAGCTCGACCTTTCGGCCCGTGTCGCCGGTTCCCAGCTGGTGGTCGTCGTGGCCAACACCGGATCCTTCCATCGGCGGGGGGCCGAGTCGGGCTCCGGTCTGAGAAATGCCCGCGAACGGCTGCGATTGATCTACGACGGCCGCGCGTCGCTCACTTTGCAGAATGAGAGTGATCGGGTGATCGCCACCCTGACGCTTCCCTGGAGAAGCTCGCCGGTTCAGGACGCTGTGCCCGGCCTCGCCAGGAACGGAGTCTGATCCTTGAACGCCTTGCTGGTCGACGATGAACGCCTCGCTCGAGCGGAGTTGCGCCGGTTGCTCCAAGCGCATCCCGACGTGGTCGTCGTTGGAGAGGCGCGGAACGTGCGCGAGGCCGAGGCCCGGTGTCGCGAGGCACGGGTGGACGTGATCTTCCTCGACATCGAGATGCCGGGAGGATCGGGTTTTGACCTGCTGGAGGCGCTCGACGAGGCGCCCGCCGTCATCTTCACCACCGCCTACGACGAATACGCCGTGCGGGCCTTCGAGGTGAATGCCCTCGACTACCTGCAGAAGCCGATCGCCCCGGACCGCCTCGCCGAAGCCTTGAAGCGGATCGGGCGCGGCAGTGCGGGCGCGTCCCCGGCCCGGTCGTCGGACCGGCCTATCGGTTCGGCGAACGGGACAGCATCGATGGGCGCCACGAAATCGGACGATGAGCTGGCATCGGTCGCACGAGTGGCGGAAAGCGGAAGCACCACCACCAAAACCCCTGGATCGCAACATCGCCTCGAACGGGTCTTCGTCCGCGAGGGAGAGCGCTGCTGGATTGTAAAGGTGGACGACATCAGGCTGATGGAGTCGGAAGGGAACTACTGCCGCGTCCATTTCGATCAGGAGCGCCCGCTCATCCTGCGCTCGCTTCACGCCCTGGAGAAACGACTCGACCCGGCCGGCTTCTTTCGGGCCAACCGCCGTCAGATCGTGAATCTCCGGTGGGTCAAGGGCCTGGAGCCCGATGTCGACGGCGGGTTGATCCTGGTCCTCGGGGATGGAGTGCAGGTGAAGACGTCGCGACGCCGGTCCCGGCTTCTGCGCTCCGGCTTCAGCCTTTAAATTGTGGCGCGACTTCTGTGGGCTCAGCGAGCCGAACCTCTGCGCCCTGTTGGAAATGCCGGCATCTGACCGTGAATCGCCGATGAGGCCGTCGGAACGGCACGGCTCTGGCTCGACTCATCCCCCGTGTCGCCCGTTCGACGTCTTCAGAGCCCGGCCAGCGGGGCCGGTACTTCGCCCCGGTCCGAGGCAGCCCCGAAGCCCCGGCGTCCGCGCTCCCGGGGTGTCGGCCCCGTCATCCGCATGCCGGCCGGTCGCTTCCGCCCGCCCCATTGCCCCAATCGACACTGCCGCTTCTATCTGCCTCACTCCGAATGGAGGTACTTCCTCTGGGGGTTCTACCAATCTCCCGCCTGGCCTCGGCCCATCCCTCGCTTCCAGTGCCGGGCTTGCCGTCGCACTTTCACCGCCCGTACCTTCGCCGCCACCTATTGGCTCCATCGCTGGGACCTCTTCGCCCTCATCGCCAGACTCTCCGTCGCCGGAAGCGGTGTCCGCCAGATCGCCCGCTCCCTCGACGTCTCCCACTCCACCGTCGCCCGGCACCTCTCCCGGGCCGGTCGACTCTGTCTCCTCTTCCATCGCCAAATGCTCGCCACCCATCGCCTGAACGAGCCCATCGCCTTCGACGGGTTCGAGACCTTCGAGCATTCCCAGTTCTCCCCCTATCACCTCAACCTCGCGGCCGGCCTCGACAGCTGGTTCCTCTATCACTTCACCGACAGCCCCCTGCGACGCAAGGGCACCATGACGGCCCCGCAGAAGGAGCGCCGCAATGAGCTCGAGGCTACCCTGGGCCGGCCCGATCCCAAGGCGGTGGAGAACGGAGTCCGCGAGCTGATCCAGACCGTGCTCCGGCTGGCGCCGGACGCAACCACGGCCATCGAGCTGCACAGCGACGAGCATCCGGCCTATCCGCGGGCCATCCGCCGGTTGCGCCAGAGGCCCGGGACTCCTCCGATCCGGCACCTGCGGACTCCTTCGACCGCGCCGCGCACTCGGGCCAACGCGCTCTTTCCCGTGAATCTCGCGGATCTGCTTCTTCGCCACTGCCAGGCCGGCCACCGCCGGGAGACCCTTGCCTTCGACAAGCGGCGGCAGGGGGGAGTCGAGCGGGCCGCGGTGTTCCTGGTCTGGCGGAATGCGATCAAGTGGCAGCGGGAGAGGAAACCCGGCCTGACCGCGGCGATGCGGGCCGGAGTCCTGTCCCGGCGTCTGGGCTGGAAAGATGTCTTTGCCCGCCGGCTCTTCCCTCGGAGGAGCGAGCTGCCCGGCTGCTGGTGGCGCTACTACTGGCGGCGCATCAAGACGGCCGCGCTCGAAACCAACCAGACGGAGAATCGAGCGGTCTTCGCGTTCTGAGCTGTGCTGAGCGGTGCGTAAGGCCCAATCGGCTCCGTCAGCAATCGAGGTCTGCGCCCCTCGTGACCCCCTTGTTCATCCCAGGCGTCGTGCTCGTGCCTGGAACCTCATTCCGCGGTCGAGCCGCAACCGCGCTGGTTCCGTGTGGGGCGCGAGCCATAGCCCGTTTCCAACACAATCCGCGCCAGAACTGACATACTGCCGAGCAGGCGGCGCCCAACGGAGGCCGCCTCCAGCCCGCGGAATCGCCGGCTTCGCCACGCAGGCCGCACGACGGAAAGGAACGAATCGATGAGCGAATTGATCGACAACAGCCGGATGAAGAAGGACGCGCTCAAGCATCTCATCCTGGAGCTGCATCGCGGCGAGGCGCCGGAGGCTGTCCGCGCGCAGCTCGCGCGCATCATGGGATCGGTGCCCTACGGCCTGGTGGTCGAGGTCGAGCAGGAACTCATCGCCGCGGGTGTCATCCCGATGGAAGAAATCCTCAGGCTTTGCGATGTCCACAGCGCGGCTCTGAACGGCGTGATCGATCTCGGCGCGGCCGCGGAGCCTCTCCCTGGGCACCCAGTGGATGTCTTCCGGCGGGAAAACCGCGCCTTGGAGCGCGAGACCTCGGCGATTGGAGCCCTCCTCGATGAGCTTTCATCCGTGCCGACGGACGCACCGGCCGGAGCGATGGCGCATGCCCTGCTCGGGCCGTTCGGACAGCTCCGCCAGGTGGACCGCCATTACCGCCGCAAGGAGAATCTCCTTTTCCCCTATCTTGAGAAACGAGGCGTCAACGGGCCGCCCCGGGTGATGTGGGGCAAGGACGACGAGGTTCGCGCGCTCCTGAGAGGAGCGGTGGAGGCTCTGGAGGCAGCGGGAGCGAGCGATGCCGGCGCCTTGCAGGCGGTGGCATCCCTCGTCCTCCGGCCCGCGGCGGCGTCGGTGGAGGAGATGATCTTCAAGGAAGAGCAGATCCTCTTCCCCATGTGTCTGGACAACCTCACCGAGGCGGAGTGGAGCCAGATCGCGTCGCAGAGCGCAGAGATCGGCTGGTGCCTCATCGAGGAGCCGCCCGCCTGGGCAGGCGCTCTTCCGGTGGACGCAGCAGCGCCTCCGCCGCCGGCCACGACGATGGTCCGAACCTCGGGAAGCGATTCCGCACCTGGACCCGCGGGAGCCGATTCCCGGCAAAGCCCTGCGGAACGGGGTTCGGAGCATGGGCCCGCGGGAACCGCCCCTGACTCCGTGCTTTTTCCCTCGGGCACATTGTCACTCGACCAACTGACTCGCGTGCTGAACTTGCTTCCCTTCGATCTCACCTTCGTCGATGCGGAAGACCGGGTACGCTACTTCACCCAAGGCCCCGAACGGATCTTCGACCGCAATGTCGCCATTCTCGGTCGCAGAGTGCAGGAGTGCCATCCGCCGGCGTCTGTGCACATCGTGCAGCAGATCCTGGACGACTTCCACGCCGGACGCGCGGACCGCGCCCCGTTCTGGATCCAGCTCGGTGGGCGATTCCTTCACATTGAGTATCTCGCCGTCCGCAATGCGGAGGGACGATATCTGGGTACGCTCGAGGTTTCGCAGGATTTGACCGAGAAACGCGCCCTCACCGGCGAACAGCGCCTGTTGACCTATGCCCTGCGCGCCGCGCGCGAGCGGTCGGCGGCCGAGCCGGCCGGCGAGGAGCATAGCCACAAACCGGCGGCGATCGGAGACGCGGACGGTCTGGCCGCCTCCGGCCCGTCTCCCGCCTGGTTCAATCCGGCCGCGGTCGTCGGCGCTTTGGATGCGCGTCCGATGCTGAAGGCCGGGGAACATCCGGCCGGCCGGGTGGGCAAGGTGGTCCAGGCGCTGGCCGAGGGACAGATCTTCGAGTTGATCACCCCCTTCGAGCCCGCGCCTCTTATCGACAAGATCTCCGCCCAGGGTTATGTCGCCTGGGCCCGGCACCCGGGCGACGGCACGGTGCACACGTATTTCCGGCGGAAATAGCCAACCGCCCATCCTGTATCATCCGGCCTCGGACGCTGGCAGCCTGGTGCCCGCCTCCGGGCACCGGGGAGGTCCGGGAGCTTGCGGATCGTGATGGTCCGCGGGGGATTTCCGTCAGACTTCAAACGAGCAGTTCTTCAGGCCGTGGTAGTAGTTGCCCGTTCGCGCCGCGAACCTGAGCACGCAGTAGTCCGGATCATCCACGCCGTCCGGGTAGTACATCGTGTACTCCTCGCGCCACATCGCCGAGCGCGAGTGCCGGTCCGTGAGCACCTCCATCTCGCCCACGAGCATCAGTCCCTGGAAGGCGTCCCCGTCCACGAAGTAGACACAGGCCTTCGGATTGGCCCGAAACTGCGCCGTGCGCCTGGCCGAGAGGTTCGTGATGAACCAGTGGGTGCGGAGTCCCTCGCGTCGCACGTTCAGCATCGCCTTGGCATTCGGGAAGCCGTCGCCGTTCACCGAACCCACGATGGCGATCTTCGATCGCTCCACGAGTCCCGTGATCTCTTCGCGCAGGTTGTCCTCCATCCGTCTCACCCCCTCTCCCCGTGGGTCCAGTCGGGCCATGCGATGAACATGCGGCCGACGGGATTTATACCCGATCCAAGGTATTCACACAAGCGGCTGACATCGCGTCGCCGGGAACCTGACGGGTCCGCACTCGTTCGACAGGTCAAGTTGTGACGCAGTCTTCGCACAGTTCTTCGCATGATGTCGACATGCGGCCCACGCCATCGGGGAGGTCGTCGGAGACTCAGGCCGGAAGGGGCGGATCATGGTGAGCACTCGCCGTGACGGCGGCTACGTCGAGATCCGCGTGGCCGACACCGGGGCGGGCATTCCGGAGAACATCCGTTTGAAGGTCTTCGATCCCTTCTTCACCACCAAAGGGCTCGGCAAGGGAACCGGACAAGGGCTGGCCCTCGCCCAGATGGTCGTGACGAAGCACGGCGGTTCGATCTCCTTCGACTCCGCGGTCGGAAGCGGAACCACCTTCATCGTCCGGCTTCCTCTGGCGCCGACCGCGATCCCGGCCAAACAGGCGGCGGCCGCTATCGTCTAGCCCAACGCCTCCCCTGCCGCTGCCGCCCGCTCCCGGGTGAACAAGCGGAGGCGACGAGCTCCCAGCCGCAACGCTTCCGCCCCGCTCCAGCCATCCCGGCGCGCCGGCTCGCCGAACCAGGTTCCCGTGCGCGGCCTGACCATCGGGACCGCGGGCCTTCGGCTTGATGAGGACTCGGATCCCAAGACGGCTCTGCGGACCATTCTGAATCTGCCACGACTTTTTCGCGGCCGCCGGTGCGCGGAGGTGTAGAATTATCCCGTCGGGCAAGACAATCACTCCCATTCCTGCGGCGTCGGACCGCGGCCTTCGTGACCGGAGGACCTCATGACTTCGCCAGCCAAACCCAACGCACGCGCGTTCCTGCTTTCTGCTCTCCTGGTTCTAACCGCCGGGGTCGCTCAGGCTGATCCGACCGTTGACTGGGTCGTTCGCTACAACGGAATAGGCAACGGCAACTGCCAGGTCATGGACATGGCGATCGACGCCCACGACTGCACCTACGTCACCGGCTACAGCAATGGCGTTGGCTGGGACTTCGCCACGGTCAAGTACAGTCCGGGCGGCCGACAGCTCTACGCGGCCCGCTACGGAGGCGCGCCCGGCGGCGACGATGTGCCCTACGGCATCGCCTTGGACCCCCGCGAGGACGTGTATGTGTGCGGCTACAGCGCGGCATCCTCCCAGGGCAACTCGGACTTCATCGTCATCAAGTACGATTCAACCCTGACCCAGCAGTGGGTCCGCATCTACACCGGCCAGGGCAACTTCGGGTACGACGCCGCCTACGACGTCGTCGCCGATTCCCTGGGCAATGTCTACGCGTGCGGCGAGTCCTTCGAACCGGCCACCGACTCTGACATGGTGACCGTGAAGTACGACGACGCCGGGAACCTCCAGTGGGTCGAGCGCTACAACGGACCGGTCAACGCCGGGGACGCGGCCAACGCCATCACCATCGACCGCGCCGGCTCGGTCTGCGTCACCGGCCTCACCCAACGCTCGCCCAACGGCGGCAACATGGACTTCACCACCATCAAGTACAATGCGAGCGGCGTGCGGCAATGGGCGCAGATCTACAACGGCCCGGCCAACGGGAATGACGCCGGCATCGGCATCGCCGTCGACGCAGCGGGGAACGTCTATGCCACCGGATTCAGCACCGGCATCGGCACGCACTATGACGCAACCACAATCAAGTATTCCCCGGAGGGCACGCAGCTCTGGCTGCAGACCTACGACGGCAACCACGGTAACGACGGCGGCAAGGCCCTGGTTCTGGACTCCGCGGCGAACGTCTACGTCACCGGAATCGCCAACCCGTCCATCGACTACCTCACGATCAAATACGACACCGACGGGAACCAGCAGTGGCTGAACACCTACCGGGGCCAGGGCGGCGGCGCCAGCGAGTCCCAGTCCGTGGCGGTCGATCCCGGCGGCAACGTCTATGTCACGGGCTACAGCGACGGCAGCACCAACGGCGTGGTCAACTACGACTACGCCACGCTCAAGTACAATTCTTCGGGCACACAGCAATGGGTTGAGCGCTACAACGGCACGGGAAACAACATCGACGTGGCGGTTCGGGTCGGGCTCGACTCCCGGAACAACGTGATCGTCGCCGGC
The DNA here is from genome assembly GCA_963833505.1 of Candidatus Eiseniibacteriota bacterium. Taxonomy (GTDB): domain Bacteria; phylum Eisenbacteria; class RBG-16-71-46; order CAIMUX01; family CAIMUX01; genus CAWHYG01. Next base: position 2,298,720 of record CAWHYG010000007.1, read on the forward strand.
TGGAGCACCGGCACCCACCAGACCGACGTCGACTTCACCACCATCAAGTACGACCAGGAGGGCAACACCTCGGCCCCGGCGCCTCCCGCCCTTCCCGGGCTGCGGGCCGAACTGTCGCCGAATCCCTTCACGGGCGCCGCCGTTCTGCGGTTCCACCTGGAAGATCCTTCCGGAGTCCGCCTGACGCTCTGGGACCCCTCCGGCCGGATGGTGCGCGAGCTTTCTCCGGGGATGCGCGGAGCGGGCGAGCAGGAGGCGGTGCTGCGCGGAGACGGGCTGGCGCCCGGGGTCTATTTCTACAGGCTCCAAGCTGGAAAAGAGGTGGCCGCGGGGAAGGCGATTCGAGACTGATCTTGGTCGCAAGATCTGCAGCCACGCGGGTAGGACTGAGCTTGTCCACGAGACCCGCAGCCACGCCGCCGGTATCCCGAGGGCACCCTGCTTTCCGTTTCCTGCTCCGGTTTGGCGGCCGTTTCGCAGCGATCCTCCTTCTGATCGCGTCGCAACCGGGGTGCATCCGGAAGGCGGAAGGGCAATCCCCCCCGCTCAAGGGCGAGTACCTCCGCGCCTCCCTCGAGGCCGGCGGCATGGCCCGCACGTATGCCCTCTATCTCCCAAAGCCGCTCCCGCCGGGCGCTCCACTCCTCGTCGTGTTGCACGCTTCGGGCGAAACCGGCGATCAGGTGCGGGCCGACGCGGGATTTGAGTTCGATCTGCTGGCCGACCAGCACGGCTTCGTCGTGGTCTACCCGGACGGATTCGAGAAACACTGGGATGATTGCCGCAAGGCTGCGACCTATTCCGCCCGGACCAGGAAGATCGACGACGTCGGCTTCGTACAGGCTTTGATCGCGCAGCTCCACCGGGACCATGCCATCGACGAGCGGCGGGTCTTCGCGGTGGGGTATTCCAACGGAGGGCAGATGGCCTACCGGCTCGCCTTCGAGCTTCCCGGCGGAATAACCGCGGCCGCGGCCATCGCGGCCAGCCTGCCGGCGGAAGACAATTGCGACTGCCGTCCGCCTCAGGGACCGGTCTCCGTCCTGATCATGAACGGCACCAGGGACCCCATCAATCCATACCAGGGTGGGATGGTGAGCATCCTCGGTTTCGGCAACCGCGGTGCCGTGCTCTCGGCCCGCGCCTCGGCCGAATACTTCGCGCGGCTGGACGGTGCGCCCGGCTCTCCGGTCACACAGATCTTGCCTGGGCAGTCGGAGAGGGATAGGACCTGGGCCGAGCGCGCGCTCTGGAGCTCGCCGGGCGGCGCGGCGGTGGAGCTGATCACGATCCACGGCGGCGGGCACGTCATCCCGCAATCCCGACATCGATTTCCGCGCCTGGTCGGCCCGGTCGATCGCAAGCTGGACGGCCCGGCCGAGATCTGGGGATTCTTCGCGCGGTTCTCGGGACAGTGACCCTGGCCGCCGGATCCGCCGAGGCCGGAATGCATCAGGTCGTCTGGGACGGACGAGACGATTCCGGACGGTTGGTGGGCTCCGGGGTTTACCTGTACCGATTGACGGCCCTCGGAACGACCTTGAAAGGAAAAATGGCCCTGGCCCGGTGATGCCGCCGGCGAGGCCACTCTTCAGCACGCAGGAAGGGTGGCCTCATCCGGCCTGGCGTCACCCCACAACCTGTCCGACCGGAATGCGCGCACTCAGCCCGCATTATCCATGAACCCCCTGCTGCGGCAGCGGATCTGCCCGCCATGACTGCGTTGCGCTTGCCCTCACTCCTCGACATACTGCCGGGAGCACGCCTGCGTCGTTCGGGCTACGCGCGCCAGTGCCTTCCGGGCAACTCCGGTGCCTCGCGACGGGCGATCACGAACAATGCGGGCTTCTAGCGCTGCCCGCACGACGGATGCGATGAGCGAGACCTCGGCTTCGGTGATCGCGAAGTGCGGCGTGAATCGCAGCCCGTTGTGCCCGCCGTGGATCATGTGGATCCCCCGCCGGCGAAGTTCCTCCTCCAGACCGCCGGCGCCGGTAACCTGAAGGCGCTCGGGATCAAGCTCCACGTTCACCATCAGTCCGGTTCCCCGCACGCCCCGCACGGCATCGCCGAACTCGCCGGCCAAAGCTTGAAGTTCCCGCCGGAGCTGCTTTCCGCGTGCGCGGATGTTCGCCCGCAGATCGTCGGTCATCGCGGCCAGCACGGCGCACCCCACTTCCAGCCCGCGCGGGCAGGTGGTCATGGTGTTGCCGTAGACGCCGGTCACATACAGATCGGCTGCCGCTTGGGAAAGGGCCAGCACCGACAGCGGGTACTGCCCGGCGTTCAGCGCCTTGGAGAAGGTCTCCAGGTCAGGCGCGCCACAATCGTGGAAACCGGGATAGTCGACGATGCTCAGGCACCCGGTCGCGCGGAAGCCGGCCTGGATCGAATCGCACACCAGGAGCGTACCGTGCGCCTGGGTCAGGCGCCGGGCCAGCCCGTAGAACTCTGGAGTCAGCGCCAGGCCCGGCTCGCCCTCGCCCATCACCGGCTCGATGTAGAACCCCTCGAAGAAGATCCCCTTTTCTTCGGCGTCGGCAAACGCTCGCTCCAGACCGGCGCAATCATTCGGCTTGACCAGGACCAGCTGATCGCAATTGCGGAACGAGGCAAGGGTCTCCTGGTAGGTGGCGAGAGTCGATCCGGAGATTCGCGCCGCCGGATCGGTGCGGCCGTGGAAGCTCCCGGTCAGGCTCAGGTAGCGGATCCGCTTGCCCGGGTGCGGGGCGCCAGGCGCGGTCTGCCGGAAGGCATGCAGATCCGTGATGCGCGCGGCCATGGTGACCGACTCGGAACCGCTGTTCAAGCAGATGAAACGGCTGTACGGACAGCCCCTGCCCGTATGTCCGATCTCGTGGCGCAGCAGGCGCGCAAACCGGTGCTGCGAGAAGCTGGGAGTCATGACGTTGGCCATCACCCAGGGCTCGGCCAGCGCCGAAAGCACCGCCGGCGGAGCGTGGCCCAAACCGAGCATCCCGTAACCGCCCGAGTCGTGCAGCACCGCGCCGTGCAAGGTCACGATCCAGGGGCCGCTCGCGGACAGCGGCACGTACGCGCTCCTGGCGGCGTCGCCGTAGAAGTTCAGGAAGTCGCGCTGCAACAGCGCGCACAGCTCACCCTCTTCCGTCATCGCCACGCCGGGGGAAGACTCCGCGAGCAGGCAGGCCCGTTCGTGGGCCTGGCCGAGCGCGTGCTGCAGATCGGCATCGCCGGCCAGGAACGGAGCCAGATCCGCGTCGCTCAATCCCTCGGTCCTCCGCGCGCCGGCCAGCTCGCGGATCGCCTGCAGATCGCTCCAGGCGGTGCTCATGGCTATTCTCCTTCCGGGGTGGAGTGGCGCCTTGCCGCCTCTTCGGCGGCCACCTGTTGATAGGCATCCCGGAACGGGACGCCTCCGGCCACCAGCGTGAGCGCGCGTTCGGTGGCGTACAGCTCGTCGGTCAATGCCGCGGCGCAGGCCGTTTCGTTCACCTGCAGGCCCTCGACCACCAGAGCCATCACGCGCAGGCACTCCAGCGTCAGGAGCACGCCGCGCATCAGCGGTCCCTTGGAGAGCTGCACGTCGCGGTTGTAGCCGGACATCAGGCCCGCCGTCAGGGTCCGGACCTTCGCCTCTTCTCCGAGAACGACATGGAAGCTGCCCCGGACCAGCTCGAGCACGTCGGCGTTCTTCTTCTGGGGCATGAAGGAGCTGCCGGTGCACAACCTCGGAGGCAGCGAGACGAACCCGAACTCGCGGGTGGAGAACAGCAGCAAGTCGGAGGCCAGGCGGTTCAGCCCTTGCAGCGTCTGGCAGCAGGCCGCGAGGACCAGGGCCTCGAGGCGGCCGCGGCTGAGCTGGGCATAGAGCGGATTGAGCTGCACGCGGGCGAAGCCGAGCTCGGCCGCCGTCCTCTCGCGGTCGATCGGGATGACGGGCACCCCGAAACCTGCGGCCGTGCCCAGCGGACACTGATCGATCGATTCCCGGGCGAAGGCCAGATATCGGCGATCGTCCCGCCCCGCCTCGACGAAGCTGCCCAGCCATACGTCCAAGCGGGTGGGCATGGCCGCCTGCATGTGGGTGTATCCCGGCATCCGCACGGCGCCCTGACGTGAACAGAGAGCGCCGAGCGCGGCCACGTAGGCGTCCAGCGCCTCCAGGATCGCGACGAGCTGGTCCTTCTCCCACAGGCGCAGGGCGGTCAAGACCTGGTCGTTGCGCGACCGGCCGGTGTGGATCTTCCTGCCGGCCTCTCCGCAGCGCGCAGTCAGGTGATTTTCGATGGCGGTATGGCTGTCCTCGTCACCAGGCGCGATGACGAACTCGCCCCGGGCCGCGGCGGAAAGCACTTCCAGAAGTCCCGCTTCCAGCGAACAAAGCTCCCCGGACGTGAGCACGCCGATGCCGTGCAGCATGCGGGCGTGCGCCAGGGAGGCCCGGCAGTCCTGCGGGACGAGCATCAGGTCCAGCACCGGGTCTTCTCCCGCCAGGAACGAGACGATCCGGGAGTCCGTCTCCTCTTCGCGACGCCACAGAGTGCTCATACCGGAGCCCGCTTCCGGCAGATGGCGTGATGCGCCTTCAGGCGGATGGCGTTGATGCGGATGAACCCCAGCGCGTCGGTCTGGTCGAAGCCGCCGGCCGCGTCCATGCTCGAAAGCTCCTGGTCGTACAGCGAGCTCGGACTGTGGCGGGCCAGCGGATAGACTCCGCCCTTGTATAACTTGAGGATGACGTGGCCGTCGATCAGCTCCTGGCTCTTGGCCACGGCAGACATGAGGAAATCCATCTCGGGGCTGAACCAGAAACCGTTGTAGATGATCTCGGCCAGCTTCGCCGAGAGCATGTCGCGCAATCGCATCACCTCGCGATCCATGGCCAGGCCTTCGAGGTCGCGATGCGCGGTCATGAGGATGGTGCCGCCGGGGGTCTCGTAGACGCCGCGGGACTTCACTCCGACGAAGCGGTTCTCCACCATGTCGACGCGCCCGACGCCGTGCGCGGCCCCGATCCGATTGAGTTGTTGGAACAGCGCGAGGGCGCCCGTGACCGAGGTGTCATCATCGAGATTGGTGACCCGGGTCGGGATGCCGTCCTTGAAGTCGATGCGCAGATGCGCGGGCCGGTCGGGGGCGTCCTCCGGGTGGACGGTGCGCGAATAGACTTCCGGCGGAGCCACACGGTCCGGCTCCTCCAGGATGCCGGCCTCGTGACTGATGTGCAGGAGGTTGTCGTCTTCACTGTAGGGCCTGGCCACGGTGGACTTGACCTCGATGCCTTTCTGCTCGGCATAGCGGATCAGGTCGGTGCGGCCGCGGAAGGACGCGAGGAACTCGGGGTCCTTCCAGGGCGCGATGACCCGGATGTCCGGGTCGAGCGCGTAGTAAGCAAGCTCGAACCGGACCTGGTCGTTCCCTTTGCCGGTGGCGCCGTGGGAAACCCAGGGCGCCCTTTCGCGATGCGCCAAGGCGATCTGGTGTTTGGCAATCAAGGGCCGAGCGACCGCGGTTCCCAGGAGGTAGCGCCCCTCGTAGATCGCGTTGGCCGAGATCATGGGAAAGACGAAGTCGGTGACCAGTTCGTCCTTCAGATCCTCGATGCAGACCTTGGAGGCGCCGGCGGCCAGGGCCTTGCGCTCGGCTGCGGGCAGATCGTCGCTCTGGCCGACGTCGGCGATGTACGCGATCACCTCGTAGCCCTGGTCCACCAGCCAGGCCAGGATCACCGACGTGTCGAGGCCGCCGCTGTAGGCGAGAACCACCTTCTTGCCGTTCCCGTTCTTCCGGCTCGTTTCCATCAACCTCTCCCGTGGCTTTGTGGTCTCGGATCAGCAGCGCCGATTCAGGCCGAGATCGGGGGTGCCGATCCGCGCGGAGATCAGCGGTGCCGATCCGCTCCGAGATCCGAGGTGCCGATCCGTGTTGGGATCAGGGCCGCCGATCCGTGCGGAGATCAGGCCGGCGATCCGCGCCGAACAGGAGAGACTAGCCGGGCAGAAACAATTTGAATGATCGAATGATTTCAGTTATTGATCATTTACAATGAGTTTACTGGCTCCCGGCATCGAGGCCTTCATGGCCATCGTCCGGCAGGGAACGGTGGTTGGCGCCGCCCGCGAGATCGGCCTTGGCCAGACGGGCGTCACCCAACGCATCCGCCTGCTGGAACGTCAGTTAGGCACAACCCTGTTCGTGCGGTCGCGCAAGGGCATGCGCCTGACCTCGGAAGGCGAGGCGCTGGTCCGTTGGTGCCAGCGGGTGGGAGATCTTGAAGGAGAGCTGCTGGCCCTGGTGCGACGTGGTGGGTTGGCCCACGAGGTGCGCGTGACCCTGACCGGACCGTCGAGCGCCATGCGTTGCCGGGTCATCCCCCGTGCCGCGAGCGCACTCTCGCGACTGCCCGCCGTCGCGCTGGCGTTCGACCTCGACGATGCCGGGACCGGACTCAATCGGTTGAAGACCGGCGCCGCCCAGCTCGCTGTGATCCCGCGAGAGGACGTGGTCAACGAGCTCGACGCGAAGCCGATGGCTCCGCTGCGTCACCTACTGGTGGGGCCGGCAGGCTGGTCGGGACGCGACCCGGCCGCGCTCGTGGCTGCCGAGCGCATCATCGATTTCAACGAGCAGGACGATGCCACGTACGCGTTTCTCCGTCTCCACGGTCTTTTCGCCGGCGCGCGCCACCAACGCCATTTCGTGAACAACCCGGACGCCCTGGCCGAGCTCGTGGCCGCCGGATTGGGATACACGGTTCTGCCGGAGGAGTTCGCGGCCCCGATGCTGGCCGCCGGGAAGCTCGTAGATCTCTGCCCGGACCGCCACCTGGATCAGGAGCTGGCCCTGGCCTGGTATCCACGACACGAAATGCCGGCGTATTTCCGCGCTCTCATCGATGCCATCACCTGAGAGGCTCAAGCGGCGGCGCTCCGCCGGCCTGACGCGGGCAGCCCCTGCAGTCACGATGAGCCGGAACGCGCTCGATCCGACCTGGGACTGCCACAAGAGACGGCTACAGGATATAAACTGGCCTGCCCCATGGGCTTGCGCTCGCTCTCGAAGGATCGGCCGGGGACCCATCATCTCCTGGCGAGGGCTGGAGAGGCCGATGAGATGCCTCGCACCATCTAAGACTGAGAATAACACTCAAATTAGTTGACTTCTGGGGTGAAACCTGCTAAGGTTCTCAGAATGGGACGGATAGAGTTTCGGCCCGACGTCATCGCCTCGCAACAGCCGGACCTGTTCCGTCGGATTCGATTGGACTCGAAGGGACAACATCATCATCTCAGGGGAGTGGTTGTATGAAAATGAGGCTACTGGCCGGTTTCGCGGCCGCATTGCTCGCGGTTTTGGTGGTCTCCGGGTGCGGGAAGAACGACGCGTCCCGGATCACGACACCGTCCACATCGAGCCCGACGGCCTTGGCGGCCGGTCAGGGCATGTCCTTGCAGAACGACCCGAATCTCTATGTTCCGGAATCGTCCGTGCCCCGGTCCGGAGAGATGCACACCAACCACATCATCTACATCGGGCAGACCGGGCAGATGACTCCGCTGCTCGCTCCCGGGGGCTATGGCCCATCGCAGATCCGGACCGCGTACAACATTCCCTCCGTGGGCGGCTCCGGCACCATCGTGATCGTGGACGCGTATGACGACCCGTACGCCCTCCAGGATTTCAACGCCTTCTCGATGCAGTACGGCCTTCCTCTGCAGAATTCGCTCAACCCGACCTCGCCGGGCAACAAGGTGTTCCAGGTCGTGTATGCCTCGGGCACGAAGCCGGCCTACAACTCCGGTTGGAGCCAGGAAGAGGCCCTCGATGTCGAGTGGTCCCACGCCATGGCGCCCAACGCCAAGATCGTCCTGCTCGAGGCTGCGTCGAACAGTTACAACGATCTCTTCACCGCGGACGACAAGGCCGCTACCATCGTGGGCGCCCAGCAGTGCTCGAATAGCTGGGGCGGCGGCGAGGATCCCAGCGAGGGAAGCTGGGATACCCATTACAACCACCCGGGCGTGGTTTATCTCGCCTCCGGCGGTGACTCGGGCGGCCAACAGGGATACCCGGCGGCCTCGCCCTACGTGATCGCGGTCGGCGGCACCTCGCTTCACCTGGACGGATCCAATCACCGCACCAGCGAGACGGTTTGGAGCGACACCGGCTGCGGCCCCAGCGCCTACGAGTCCCGTCCGACCTATCAGAACGGCGTGGCCAACGTCGTCGGCAACCAGCGCGGCATCGATGACATTTCGGCGGTGGCCGATCCGTACACCGGCGTCGCGGTGCGTTGGCACGGAGGCTGGTACGTGTTCGGCGGCACCAGCGTGTCCAGCCCGGTGATGGCGGGCATCATCAACAACGCTGGCAAGAAACTCGGCAGCGCTCCGGCCGAGAACACCTACATCTACAGCGGCCTCGGCGGCGCGAACTACTACGACGTCACCAGCGGCAGCGCGGGTGCCTACCCCGGCAAGGTCGGGTACGACTTCCCGACCGGCGTCGGCGCCCCCGCGGGCGTCGCCGGGTACTAGAGAGCGGACCCTTCCGATCGGCTCTGCCGGTTTCTGGAAGCGAGCCCGTGTGATCGAAGAGCCTCCGGCCCCTTGGCCGGGGGCTTCTTCCTGGCTTGCCGGTTAAGGGTTCGCCGATCGTGAGTGAGTGAGTGAGTGATCAGATAGGCGTCGCCGAGCCTCGAAATCGGCGTCAGCGTCCAAGGGCGACATCGACCTGCCGCTCTCCTTGACAAAACGTTCCCTTTGGTGTAGCGTCCCTAATGTTAGATCTTCACGGGCACTTATGATCAGCGCCTCTCGGCCGTGACTCAAGGAGATGGCCCATGCCTGCTCTCTTGGAGCGGTTTCCTCACGATGCCACCAGGAACCCATCAAGAGCTCGTTCAGCGGGTTCCCGCGCGCTCGGCCTGGCCGCGCACCTCAGTCGGCGCGCCTGCAATGGGAGGACCGCTGCCCTTCTGGCCCTGGCGCTCGCGACCTCGGGCGCCGGTAGAGCGTGCGCCCAGGCCGTGGACCCGAATCTCTGGATCACGAACGGCGACGTCAATACCGTGGTGCGGAACGGGAACTCCATCTACGTTGGAGGATCGTTTTCACTGGCCGGCCCGGCCACGGGTGGCGGCGTTCCGATCGATGCCGGGGGTGGGGTCCCGCTCCCGGGGTTCCCGAAGGTCGAGGGAGTGGTGGTGGCGGTTGCTCCCGACGGGATCGGGGGCTGGTACATCGGGGGAGACTTCAGCGCGGTCGGAGGAGTCGCTCGCTCGAACGTGGCGCACGTTGCTTCCGACCTGACGGTCACCGCCTGGAATCCAAATGCCGATGGCAGCGTCGATGCCCTGGTTCTGAGCGGCTCGACGGTGTACGCGGGCGGGGGCTTCTGGACGATCGCCGGGCAGGCGCGGAGCCACCTCGCGGCGCTGGATGCGACGAGCGGGGCGGCCACTGACTGGAATCCTGGCGCCAATGGCGATGTTTACGCCCTCTCGGTGAGCGGCTCGACGGTGTACGCGGGCGGAAACTTCTGGATGATCGGCGGCCAGACGCGGAACTACCTCGCGGCGCTGGATGCCGCGAGCGGGGCGGCCACCGACTGGAATCCGAACGCCGATGCGGATGTCCTCGCCCTCGCGGTGAACGGCTCGACGGTGTACGCGAGCGGATACTTCGCCACGATCGGAGGCCAGACGCGGAACTACCTCGCGGCGCTGGATGCCACGAGCGGGGCGGCCACCGCTTGGAATCCGAACGCCGATTCGCCTGTCTTCGCCATCGCGGTGAACGGCTCGACGGTGTGCGCGGGCGGGGACTTCACCACGATCGGCGGCCAGGCGCGAAACTACATCGCGGCGCTGGATGCCACGAGCGGGGCGGCCAATGCCTGGAATCCGAATGCCGATAGCGACGTCTGGGCACTCGCGGTGAGCGGATCAACGGTGTACGCCGGCGGGGAATTCACCACGATCGGGGGCCAGGCGCGGAACTACCTCGCGGCGCTGGATGTCACGAGCGGGGCGGCCACGGCCTGGAATCCGACGGCCAATGACGCCGTCGACGCGCTCTGTGTGAGCGGCTCGACGGTATACGCGGGCGGGTACTTCACCTCGGTCGGCGACGAGACGCGCAACAACATCGCGGCACTGGATGCGACCAGCGGAGCTGCCACCGCCTGGAATCCGAATGCCGACGGCGATGTCCAGGCCATCCTGGTCAACGGCTCGACGGTATACGCCGGCGGGGACTTCACCACGATCGGCGGCAAGGCGCGGAACTCACTCGCGGCGCTGGACGCGACGACCGGGGTGGCCACGACTTGGAATCCGAATGCCAACAGCAGTGTCGACGCCCTCTGGGCGAGCGGCTCGACGGTGTACGCAGGCGGGTTTTTCGCTTCGATCGGCGGCCAGCCTCGGAACTACCTCGCGGCGCTGGATGGGACGACCGGAGCGGCCACGGCCTGGAATCCGAACGCCAATTCGGCGGTCTTCGCCGTCTGGGTGAACGGCCCGACGGTCTACGCGGGCGGGGATTTCACCACGATCGGCGGCGTGGCGAGGAACTACCTCGCGGCGCTGGATGCGACCAGCGGGGCGGCCACGGCCTGGAATCCGAATGCCGATGGCAGCGTCGATGCCCTGGTTCTGAGCGGCTCGACGGTGTACGCGGGAGGGGGCTTCAGCTCGATCGGCGGTCAGACGCGGAACGACATCGCGGCGCTGGATGCGACCAGCGGGGCGGCCACCGGGTGGAATCCGAATGCCGATGGCGTTGTCTACGCCCTCTCGGCGAGCGCATCGATGGTGTATGCGGGTGGGTGGTTCTCCTCGATCGGCGGCCAGGCGCGGAGCTGCATCGCGGCGCTGGATGCGACCAGCGGGGCAGCCTCCGACTGGGATCCGAGCGCGGATTCCTATGTCCGGGCCCTCTCGGTGAGCGGTACGACGGTGTACGCGGGCGGGGACTTCACCACGATCGGCGGGCTGATTCAGCCCTACTTCGCGGGCATCTCCGGGGACGTTTCGTCGGTCCCTCCGGGATTGGATGATCCCATGCCGACGAGCCTCGAGGTCATGCCGAACCCGGTTCACGGCCGGGTCACCGTTGCGTTCCGTCTCCACGCTGCGGCGGCGGTTGGACTCGAGGCGTACGATGTGAGCGGCCGGCAGGTCTGGAGTTCCTCGGCCACGATGCTCGGTCCGGGCCGACAGACGCTGAGCTGGGACGGCCGGCGAGATCCAGACAAAGCAAGGCGATCCGGGGTGTACTTTCTTCGGCTCCACGGCACGGGGATCGACCTCACGCGGCGGGTGGTGCTCCTCGATTGAGTCGATGCCGGGGCCGCGCGAACGGGAGACGGGCCGCCCTGGCCTCCCGCATTCGCACGGTTGCGGTTCGCCGGCCGCTTCGCCCAGCTCATGCCTTGGGGGCGCTCGGTCCGCTTTTCCGAAGTCCGATCTGCCAGCGGGACCGGAAATGCCTTCTTGCCTGTTCACATCACGCGTCACCCCCTGGCGACATCGAAGCGGTCGAGACTCATCACCTTGCTCCATGCCGCGACGAAGTCATGGACGAACTTCTCCTGGGCGTCCGCGCATCCATAGACCTCAGCCAGGGCCCGGAGCTGCGAGTTCGAGCCGAAGATGAGATCGACACGGGTGCCGGTCCATTTGAGCTCGCCGGTCCGGCGATCGTGTCCCTCGTACACGTCCCTGGCTTCCGAAACCGCCTTCCACTCCGTGCCCATATCGAGCAGGTTCACGAAGAAGTCGTTGGTCAAAGTCTCCGGCCGCCGGGTGAAAACGCCATGCCGGGTCCGGCCGAAATCGGTATTCAGGACGCGCATACCACCAACGAGAACAGTCATCTCGGGCGCGGTCAGCGTCAGCAACTGTGCCTTGTCCACCAAGAGCGCCTCGGCCGGCACGCTGTATTGGCCCTTGAGGTAGTTGCGGAATCCGTCCGCGACCGGTTCGAGCACGGCGAAGGAGCTCACATCCGTTTGCTCCGGCAGCGCGTCCATGCGTCCCGGCGTGAAAGGAACCGTCACGGCGTGACCGGCATTCCGCGCCGCCTGTTCGACGCCGGCGCATCCGGCCAGCACGACCAGGTCGGCGAGGGAGATCTTCTTTCCGTCGGACCGACCGCTGTTGAAGGCGCTCTGGATGCCTTCCAGGGTCTTGAGGACCTTCGCCAGTTCGGCTGGCTGATTGACCTCCCAATCCCTTTGCGGAGCCAGACGAATGCGGGCACCGTTCGCACCGCCGCGCTTGTCGGAGCCGCGGAACGTGGAGGCCGACGCCCAGGCGGTCGACACCAGTTGCGAAACAGAGAGGCCCGAAGCCAGGATCTTGCCCTTGAGGGAGACGATGTCCTCCGCATTGATCAACTTGTGATTGACCGCAGGGATGGGATCCTGCCAGATGAGGTTTTCGGCCGGCACTTCCGGGCCGAGATAGCGTGCGCGAGGGCCCATGTCCCGGTGGGTCAGCTTGAACCACGCGCGGGCGAACGCGTCCGCGAACTGATCCGGGTGCTCCAGGAAGCGCCGTGAGATCTTTTCGTAGGCCGGATCGAACCGCAGGGACAGGTCCGTGGTCAGCATGGTCGGCGCGCGCCGCTTCGACGGATCGTGGGCATCGGGAATCGTGCCGGCGCCTGCCCCGTTCTTCGGCGTCCACTGGTGCGCACCGGCCGGGCTCTTGGTCAGTCCCCATTCATAGCCGAAGAGGTTCTCGAAGAAGTAATTGCTCCATTTCGTCGGCGTCTGGGTCCAGGTGACCTCCAGGCCGCTCGTGATCGCGTCGCCACCCTTGCCTGTTCCAAAGGTGCTCTTCCAACCCAGGCCTTGCTCCTCGATCCCGGCGGCTTCAGGCTCGGGCCCCACGTGTGACGCAGGGCCGGCGCCGTGGGTCTTGCCGAATGTGTGGCCGCCGGCGATGAGCGCGACGGTTTCTTCGTCATTCATCGCCATGCGGGCGAAAGTCTCGCGGATGTCCCTGGCCGCGGCGATCGGATCCGGATTGCCGTTGGGGCCTTCCGGATTGACGTAGATCAGACCCATCTGCACGGCGGCGAGCGGATTCTCGAGGTCCCGATCGCCGGAGTAGCGCTTGTCCGCCAGCCACGTGGTCTCCGAACCCCAATAGACGGCCTCATCCGGTTCCCATGCGTCCACCCGTCCGCCGCCGAAACCGAAGGTCTTGAATCCCATCGATTCCAGGGCGACGTTGCCGGCGAGGATCATCAGATCGGCCCAGGAGATCTTCCGCCCATACTTCCGCTTGATCGGCCATAGCAGCCGCCGCGCCTTGTCGAGGCTCACGTTGTCAGGCCAGCTGTTGAGGGGGGAAAAGCGTTGCTGGCCGGATCCGGCGCCGCCGCGACCGTCACCGATACGGTAGGTGCCGGCACCGTGCCAGGCCATGCGGATGAACAGAGGCCCATAGTGGCCGAAGTCCGCCGGCCACCAGTCCTGCGAGTCGGTCATGAGCGCCATCAGATCCTTCTTCACGGTCGCCAGATCGAGGCTCTTGAACTCCTCGACGTAGTTGAAGCCCTTGTCCATGGGGTTCGACAGGGACGAGTGCTGGTGCAGGATCTTCAGGTTCAGTTGCTCCGGCCACCAGTCGCGGTTTGACGGACCTCCGCCGGCCACGGGTTCGTGAGCCCCGCCCGTTACCGGGCACTTGCTCTCTTCACTCATAGTTTCTCACTCCTTTCGTTCGTTCGTCCGGAGCACTCCAGGCAGACGCCATAGAACTCCATGGTATGGCGGTTGACCAGGTGACCGGTCTCCTCTTCGACAGATTTCTCGAGGCCCGTCCTGACGCGGGTCGGGAGGTCGAAGATCCTGTGGCATTTTTCGCAGATGAAGTGGTAGTGCCTCTGCTCGAGGGTCAGTCCGAAGCGGCTCTCGCTCGTGCCGAAGGGCAGCTCGCAGAGCGTGCCGGCTGCTGTGAGGGTCTTGAGGGTTCGGTAGACGGTGGCCAGGCTCACGCGCGGGTGCTTGCTTCTGAGCCGGGCGTGGATCCAGTCCACGGTGGGATGGACCGGGTTCTCCCTGAGGATGTCCACGATGTCCTCGCGGTATTTGAAAGGCTTGGGCATGAGGGACTTTTCGCCGAGGCAACGGAACAACGATAACGATAATCGTTATCCTTGGCAAAAGTCCAGTGCCTGGTCTCATAGAGACGCAAGTCCCGGTTGGGGCGGTGGAGCGGTGGTTGGAGCGCGGTGGAGCGGTTCGGCGGTTCGGTTGGATCCTGTGGGTTGCGGCTGAAAGAGAGAATCTCGGTTCGGCGGCTGGCACGCCTTCTGCGGGGGACACCTCCGGGTTGACCTTCCAGCTCGGTCGGAGGTCACCTGGGCGTTCGCGACCAGACCCTCTCTTTCGGACCGAGCAGACCGCTCAACGTGATCCAGGTCAGCTTCGCGACCACGGCGGGAGTTCCCAGGAGAAGCAATGTCCGGCGCCGGGTCAAACCCAGCCCGATGACGCCGAGAAGAACATAGGCCAGGAACGCCGCCGCGATCGCCGCCGTGCCCGCCATCAAGGCCAGGGAGGCGCCGCCCGGCTCCAAGAGACGGCTCCCCAGCGCCATCGAAAATGCGGCCAGAAGGGCCATGATGGCCAAAGGCCGGCTCTGGGCCAGGAAGGTCCAGCCCAGGTCCACCCATGCCCACCGTCGAAGCCTGATTCCGTTTCGGATCAACCCCAACGCCCGCATCCGTCCCAGCTCGAAGTTGCCATTCGACCATCGGGTGCGCTGCACCCGGAGCTGCCTGAGATCATGGGGAAACGCCGATCGAACCGCGGTTTCGGGCACGAAGTGGACGCGGAATCCGGCCTGGGCCAGGGCCACCGTGTATTCGGAGTCCTCCGTGATCGAATGGCCTTGCCAGGGGCAACGCTCGAGCACGTCGCTCTGAACGACCATACCGGTTCCCCGGAGAAACACGCCGGCCCCGAGCCGGGATTTCGGCGCGTAGAAGAACCGGTTCTCGATGTTGTTGCCCACGGCCAAAGCGAAGCTGATGACCGACTCGTCCGGGTTTGAAGCCACATAGGCGGATTGAAGGACCCTCTCCCCGGCGCGCAGTCGGGCATCAAAGGCCCGGAGGGCGTCCCGATCCAGGGCGGAGTCGGCATCCAGGACCACGACCGCGTCATGGCCTCCCAGCCCGACCTTCGCGAATGCGAAATCGAGCGCGCATCCCTTGCCCGGATTTCCCGGGTCGGATCGTTCCTGACAATCGGCTCCCCAGGATCGGGCGATCTCCGCCGTGCGATCCGCGCAGTTGTCGGCGATGACCACGACCTTGTACAACCGTTTCGGGTAGTCGAGGCCCCGGCACGATCGAAGGGCCTGGGGCAGCACTCGCTCTTCGTCGTGCGCGGGAATCAGGATGAGAAAGGAATTCCTGGGCGCGAGATTCGCCCTCCGGCGCGAACGGGGCAGGAGGACCGCCGCAATGGCCAGCGACCAGTAGTACAAGACCACGGTTCCGCCCGCGAGAAGGAAGCAGAAGCTGCCTGCGTTCAACACGGCGGCAAGAACGTTCATAGGCCGGGATCCATCCTACGGGTAGGCCGATCGATAGCGCCGGCAGTCCGCCGCTCCCCTCCAGAAGCCCAGCACCAGACCCACATGGACGGTCAGCAGCGCGAGGGAGATCCTGAGGCCGCCCAGCGTCGGCCCGGCCAGACGAATGCCTTCGAAGGCGATCATGATGAGCCAGAGCACGATGAGCGCCGCCACCATGGGCCCGCCCACCCTGGGGCCCCGAAGGATGGTGAAAAGAACGCCCCCCATGAGGAGCAGGGTGGGCAGGATCAAGGGCCAGGGGAACACCGCGGGGTGTCTGACCATGACGTGCGCCCGGCCCTTGCCGTAACGGATCATCTGCCGGTAAAGCGCGCCGAGGGTGGACCGAGGGCGGTATTCGACGCTCAGGTCCGGGTGCCGGTAGGACCGATAGCCCGCTGCGCTCACCCGATAGTTGAACTCCAGGTCCTCGCAGGCGTCGAAGCGCTCGTCGAACCCTCCCAGGTCGACGAGGCAGGCGCGAACATAGGCCGCGCCTGCCGAACGAGGATCCGTATACGCCGGTCCGCCTCCGTAGATGTCGGAACCCGGGTAGTGCCCCAGCCACGACCCCCGGGCGCGAGAGATGGCCCCGGCCCAACCCCCTTCGATCAACTTCCCGAACGGCTGGGGCCGACACAGACACTCCGCTTTCGTCGACTCGAAGAGCTCGATCGTACGGAGAAGGTAGTCGTTTCTCGTCAGGGCGCAGTGGCCGTCGAGGAAGAGCACGTACAAGCCTCGAGCCGCCTCGACCCCGATGTTCCGACCTGCGCTGCTGCGGCGCCGGGGATTGTCCAGGAGGCGCACGGCGGGCCACTTCAGGTTGAAATTCCCGACGATCTCACGGGTTCCATCCGTGGATCCACCGTCGACGACCAGCACTTCGATGCCACCCGGAGGGACGGCCTGACCCTGAAGCTCGCCCAGGAGCCGCCCGATGTCGCGCGCTTCGTTCAGGACGGGAAGGACGATCGACAGGACGGGACGCCCGTCACCGGTCGGATTTCCCGTTCCCGTTGCCCTTGTGGGCTGAAGCCGTCTTTCCATTCTTCTTCCCCGTCCCATAGCCGTAACCGTATCCGTACCCGTAGTTGTACCCCCCCGCATGTTCGGGCAGCGCCTCCTCCAGATTGGCGATGACCAGTCCAAGGACGTTGGCGCCCATGCCGACACAGATCTCCCGGGCGCGATGGAGCTGAGGTTTTGTGGTCACCCCGGCCATGGCGAGGAGGATCACGCCGTCGGCCAGAGGCAGAAGCACCGTCGCGTCGGCGACCGGGAGGAGGGCGGGCACGTCCACGAGCACCAGCTCATACTTCTGGCGAAGGTAGTCGAACATCGCGGTCAGCGGCACGGTTCTGAGCAGCAGATCGGGGTCGCTGCCGTCGTCCTCCGGCAGCATCAGATCGAGATTCGGAAGGGACGTCCGGACGATGGCGTCTTCCGGGCTGCATTCGCCCTTCAGGACCGAACTGAGCGGGTGTTTGATCTCGACCTGGAAGTGGGTGTTGAGGCTCGGCACCCTAAAATCCAGGTCCACCAGCATGATCGTGCGATCGGGGTGAAGCGCCAGGGCCGTGGCCAGGTAGGCCGCGGTCGTGCTCTTGCCCTCGCCTCGGACGGCGCTCGTGATCAAGACGACCTTGACTCCGTCCCCGCGGGCCTTGCGCCAGAGCTTGGCCTGGAGCTTGTGGATCTCGGAAGAAAGGAGCCAGTCTCCGTTCAACTTATCGATGATCTGCATCGTGCGTCCCTTCCGGGTCCTCCAGCCTCACCGGCTGCCGTTCACTGGCGATGCTGCGGACCAGGCCGTTGCCCGCCACGAGAAAGACGGCGGTCAACAGCACGAGGCCGGTCACAGTCGCCGGAATCCAGTGCCGCCGCATCCAGGACCGATGACCGATCAGCCGGTTCAGAAGGGGAGTCGTGCCGAGGATGGGTTCCGGCACGACCTTGGTGAAGTCGTCGATGGAGCGCAAGGTCGGATCCAGCGTCTCTCCGACAAAGACGAGCCCGACTCCGAGGAGAGGGCCAAGAAAGAAGGCCGCGAGCAGGATCTTGGCCCGATCCGGGCGGCTCGGCGTCAAGGGGAGCCGGGCCGGGTCGAGGATCTGGATCTGCAGTCCCAGCTTCGTCATCTCGGCGGCCTGGCTGACGTCGCTCGCGACCAGCTGGGCCTGGAAGGACTGCAGGAGCTTCCGGTTCGTTTCCACGTCCGCGGTCAGTCGGTCGAGCGTGATCTCGCCCTCCGGGGTGGACTGCGCCTCCCGTTTGAAGTCCGCGATGGCCCCATCGATCATCTGCCCGGCCTCGGTCTCGGCTTCCAGATCGACCTGCGAGAAGGCATAGCGCGCGATGGCCGCGATGGCGTCGGGCTTGCCCTGGGGGAGGTAACTCGCGACCACGGCCTCGATCGGGGCGAAAGCGCCTCTGTGCAGGTTTCCGTAGGTTCCGGCGGGGGGCCAGTCCCCCACCTCGAGGGCATGTCCGGCCAATCGCGCGACCACCTCGTTCTTGAGCGAGCCGGAGAGGCCATTCACCAGGTCCTGGATCTTGGGATCGGCCAGGATGGCCGTCTGGTCGGTTCCGAGGCCCAGCTCCGAAAGGACCACCTCGTAGGGCTTCGTTCGCGTTCGCGCGGAGGCCACTTCATTGGAGATGCCGCGGCTCAGGGCCTCGGCCACGAAGACGTTGTCCGCGGTCACGATCCCGCGGGCGAGATTCTGCTGGATCACGGAGGACTTGTACTGCTCCAGCGACTGCTCCGACTGTCGCAACTGCTGCTCGTAGATCTGGAGCTGCTCGGCTCCGAACTGGTGCGCGGTCTTGAGCCGCTCGACCGCATTCTGGGAGGAGGTGTCGACGAACAGCTCGCAGATCCATTTCGCCAGAACCTGCGCGTTGGCCGCGCTGTAGTCGGCCACCAGGATGTTGTAGATTCCAGTCCCCGCCGCGGTGAACCGGATCCTCGACTGCAGGTTTCCCACCAGGATCCTGATCGCCATCTCGTCCACTGTGACCTCGGGGTGAGCCTTGCATCGTTCCTCGGCCAGTCGGCGCACCACGGGGTCCTCGTTCATCTTGAGCATCCGGATGACCTGCTCCAGAAACGGCCGGCTCCGGATTCTTCCCACCACCTTGGCCATCTGCTCGGCGTCCGCGCCGTACCCGGTGGGAGCCTGCATGATGCCCCCCATCACCCTTTCCAGGTCGGCGGACAGGAGCCGCTCGTCCTCGAGCATCAGCGTGGCCTGGGATTCGTACTCCTTCGGCACCAGCGCCAGGGTGATGAAGGCCGCGCACACGGTGGTGACCGTGCATAAGAGGACCAGCCCCTTGCGCCTCCAGATGATCCGCCAGTAGTGCTTCAGATCGACAGCCGTGTCCAGGTTGGATGACATCCCTTCCCTCCGCCGGAATCACGATCGTTGTAATGCCAGAATGACACCCGCCGCGGTAGACGCCACGGAAATGAAAGGCGCCGCCCTGAGGAACCCTTCCAGGATGGAACCGAGGAAGGAGCGCTGGCTCGGCACGGTCACGGTGTCGCCACCCCTCAACTCCAGGGCTCCGCAGGCGCGCGCGTCGTAAAGATACTCATGGATGTTCAGCTCGTAGCTGATGACCCCGTTGTCGCTCGGGCGCGTGACCCTCACCTTGTCCAGGTTCGCATCCGGCAGCGGTCCGCCCGACAGCGCGATCGCCTCCAGGATGGTGCCGGCCGCGGTCAGCCGGTACAGCCCCGGGGTCCGAACCGCCCCGAGGATCTGGATCCGGTCTCCCGAGACCTCGTTCGCGGCCAGGGACGGCAACATGACCGTGTCCTGCGGCAGGAGAGACGGCAGCGAGCCGGCCGGGGTCTTCTCGATTCCCTTGGACAGATCGACGATCACGGTCTTGGCCGTTCCGGCCGGAGGCTCCTTGTGCACGACCTCGACCCGCGCCAGATCAGCGTTCGGCGTGGGTCCGCCCGCGGCCAGAATGACGGCCCAAAGGTCCGGGATTTCCCGGAAGCGGAAGCGCCCCGGGCCCCGCACTTCCCCCACCACGGAGATGCTGCGGTTGTTGTACTCCGTGACCGTGATCAGGACTTCCGGCATGGCGGGATCGAGAAGCTGGTAGCGTTCGGTGAGATACTTACCCAGATCCCCCGGGGTGCGCCCGCCCGCATCGATCTCCCCGATGAGCGGAAGCTGCATCCTTCCCCGGTAGTCCAGGACCGCGGGGCCGGTGAGATCCGGCCGACCCCAGATCTCCACCTGGATCACATCCTCCGGGCCCAGGCGATACTCACTGGCGGCCAGGGAATCCGCCCGAGCCGGAGGCGAAGAGCTTGCGCTGCTCCGGCGACCCCGCCGGAGCAGCCGGGGAGGACAGGAAGAGCCCCGCGATCACAAGCCCGGTCAGCAACCTCTTCATGATGCCCCCGCAGTCCCGTACCCCGGACAGACACTCGGGCTAGTGCGCCCCCCGTCCCCGCAACATCACATCAATCGTCTTGAGAAGGATCTTCATGTCGAGAATGCCGCACCGATTCCGCGCGTAGTACAGATCGTATTGCAGCTTCTTCCGAACGTCATCGACGCTGACGTCATATTCCCTCTCCACCTGGGCCAACCCGGTGATGCCCGGCGGCACCAGCTGCCTCTGCGGGTAATCGGGAATCATGGCGGAAAGGTTCCTGACGAAATGGGGTCGTTCCGGCCGCGGCCCGATCAACCTCATCTGCCCGGCCAGCACGTTGAAGAGCTGCGGCACCTCGTCCAGCCGGAGAGACCGGAGGACTCGCCCCACCTTGGTGATCCTCGGGTCGTGTTGCGAGGCCCATACCGGTCCGGTCAGACCCTCGGCGTCCGGAATCATCGTCCGGAACTTGTACATGACGAAGAGCTGCCCCGCTCCGACCGCCTGTCGCCGCTCGAGCCCGCCTTCCCGGCCCGACTGATGCGCCTGCCCGCGTCTGCGATCCAGCCCCACCCGTTCCTGCCGATAGAGGACCGGCCCGAAGGGGGAGCTCGCCTTGACCATCAGGGCGATCACGACCAGGAGCGGGGACAGCACGAGCAGCGTCACCAGGGCGGCGCAACGCTCCGCCAGACCCACGCCCAGCCCCGGCCGCCGATTCACCGGCGGAACCACCCTCGGGAGGGGCGGAAGCTCCGACCAGGGGGCGAAGTCGAATCCCGATCCCCCGCCGACCACTCCGACCTCTCCGGTGTGACCGATCGTCTCTCTGTAGAATGTCATCACGCGCTCCTTCGCCTCAAGGCGTCACCAGGGTAATCGTGTTGCTGCCGGTCGATTTGGCAGGGCTGCCGTCATCGCTGACGAAGACCCGGTAGTACCAGCGCTTTCCCGCGGTCAGCCCCGTATCGTGATAGGAGATGGCTAATCGGTCGTCCAGCTCCACGACCTTCTGCGAGGCCGTTGTGACCGAGGCGACGGCGTCGCGGTAGAGGAGATAGGAGGCGAAGTCGTGGACGTCGCTCCGCGACCAGGAGAGGGTCGCGGCGGTCGAGTCGATCTCGGAGGCGTCATTCAACACGACCGGCGGCGGGGCCTCGTTGGAGGTCGTGGCCTCGACCTCGTTGCTCGGAGTTTTCCTACCGCCGCGGTCGATGGTATACACGATGTAGTAGTAGGCCGTGTTCTCGACCAGATTCCGGTCGTTCCAGTAGGTCTGGTCGGCGCTCGTGATCGTGGCGGTCAAGCTGTCCGTATCGGTGACCACTCCGCTGGTGTCGCGATAGACCTGGTAGGAGGCGAAGTCACGATCCGGAGAGCGGCTCCACTCCAGCCTGATCGCGGTCGAGCTGATGGAGGTCGGAGTCTGCACCGTCACCGCCCGCGGGGGACGCAGGTTCGGCACCGTCGTTTCCAATGTGTTCGAGCCTTGCTCCTGACCGGACGTGTCCTTGACATAGACGCGGTAGAAGTACTGGCTGCCTTCCGCGACGTCGCCGTCGGTCCACTCGGTCGTGCTCGCGGAGGCGATCGTCCCGATCAGCCGGCTGAGGGAATCAACCGGCGCGGCTTCCGACCGGTAGATCTCATAGTCGCTGAACGACTGCTCCGTCGATCCCGTCCAACGCACCGTGACTGATGCGGTATCCGGAGGCTCCGAGACGGTGAGTCCGAGCAGCCTGACCGGATCGGGCGGCGTGAGGACCGAGAGCAGTTCCGGCCCCGTCATGCTCCCAGCCACGTTTCCGGCAGCATCGGTGAAATCGCCCTGCACGGACTTGTCGAGCACGGAAATCCCCGCGGGCAGGCTGATCCGCCTCTCGTAAATTCCGTCGTCGGCCAGGGAATCCCCGTTGGTGCCGTCGTCGAAGAGTTTGAGGGCGGTGAAAAGGCCCTCCACGGTGATGGTGGCGTTCCCGTGCTTCTCGCCGGCGTCGAGGCGGAAAAGGACGATGTCTCCCGGCCGGCACAGGGTCGGCCCCGTGAATCCGACCGAACGGATCGTCGCTTGCGTGTCGAGCGTGATCGAGGAGAAGACGGGCAGGGTCTGGGACCCGTCGCTCAGGCGGAAGCGGGCGTAGACCGTTTTCACACCGTCGCCGGTAGGCAGGTTCCACTCCACCGTGGTCGTGGCGGGGCGCCAGGCGGAAGTGAAGGACCCAAGGGAGTCGCCCAGTTGGACGGCCGCCGCGTTCGGACAGGAGTATGCGACGGAAACCGAATCGGAGCGGGTGAACTCCGCGCCGTTCGCGATCAGGATGGAGAAGAGCCCGGGAAGGGCCTGCGCCTCTTCCGTCCTGCGTCCGAACTGGCCTCCCAGGCCGGCCGCGATGCAGTAGAAATACGTGCCTCCGTTTCTCACCCCCGTATCCAGGTACTGGCGTTGGGTCGTGCGGCCAAGGACCTTCTCATCCTCGGCGTTGGGCTCGTCGGTCCGCTTGCGGAAGACGGCGTACTCGTCAGCCTTCTCCCCCGGGGCCAACGCCCAGCTCAGCTGAACGGCATTGTCCCCCACCGCCACGACAAGCGAATCGGGGATCGGGACGTTCTGACCGAGATCCGGGTCGAACGGGTTGGCGTAGGACGGGTCGTCCTTGGTGCTGCTGCAGCCGGCCTGCGCCGCCAGCGCAACGAGAAACATCAAGACGGTGGACCGAGAGCGTTTCCTCATCGGAATCCCCAGTTGAGACCCAGGGCAAGGCCGGTCGGAGTCGGCTCCGCGGCAAGGGACAGCGAGCGGCTCCCGGATTGACGGCCGAGGCCATAGGCATCGCACACGTTCCAGATGTAGATCCCTGCGGCGGATCCGATCAGGGCCCACCGCACCGTGTTGCGGTTGCCGGTCCGATCGGCCGCGTCCTCCAGAGCCGGGCGCGCAGAGTCCAACTCCGACTGGGTCTCCGCCCGGTCGAAGATCTCCTGCGCGCTCGCCTGGTCGCGCCGTGCCTTCAGGTAGGCACCTTCCGCGCCGATGGCGCCCGCGCCGAGCAGGACGGTGGAGGTGAGGAAGAAGTCTGCCCGGCCGTTCCGACCCAGGCAGCGCTGGCCCGCACCGGGCACGAACATGCTTCTCCAGGCAGCCGGTGCACCGCCGGCGCGTGGAATCGTCATCGTGTAGGTTCCGGGGTTGGCCAGGGAGATGAACGGCTCCGGAGTAAGGAAGAACGCCTCGACCCCCGCGCCGACCCAGAGCGCCGCCAATGACCCCAGCCACAGGTTTCGAAGCCGGCTGTCATCCGCCTTCTCCTGAATGGCCAGCGTCAGTTGCTGGCGCGTTTGGGTCAGGTCGGCATCGGTCACAGCCTTGCTGTACGCGGTCCAGGCCTGCTTGCGCTTGTCCTCGGCCTTCCTCACCGACTCCTGCGTGGACAGGGCAAGCACCAGCGCAGTCACTCCTCCGCCAAGGAAGACCCAACCGCGAAGGTCCCCGCGCTCCAGGTGGATGATTCCCGGAGGATTCAGAAACGCGCTCGGGGCCGCCCAGGACTGTCCGGAGAGGCCGTCGCTCGAACGTACAAACCGGCCCCGGGCCGCGGTCAACCCCGGGCCTTCGGCGCGAAAATCGTATTCGCCGACCGGCAACTGCACGATCGGGAGCGGGGCGTTTCCGGAAAGACGCATCGGTCCCTCGATCGAGAGATAGGTTCCGCTCGGTCTGGTGTCCAGAATGATGGCCTGGCCGCAGGCCGGACGAGCAAGGGCCGGAAGCGCCGCCAACTCCAAAAGGACCAACCAGGTGTGAAACCGTCTCACTCGCTTGGCCTTTCCACTCGCGGCCTGTAATCCTCCGCGTCCAATCCCAGCTTCATGAGAAGCTCGTACAGACTCGGCCTGGCCACGTGCAGCAGCTTCGCCGCGGCCGAGACGTTCCCCTCGGTCAACTGCAAGGCCTCGACAATCGTCTGCCGGTCGGTTTCCCTCCGCGCTTCGCGCAAAGAGGGTTTGGGCGCGCCCAGCACGTCCGTCATCTCCAGATCGGAGATGTCCACGAGCCGGCCGGTGGACATGAGCACCGCCTTCTGGACGTGGTGCTCCAGCTCACGGACGTTGCCGGGCCAGGCGTACTGCTGGAGGGCCATCCGCGCCTTGGGGGTAAAGGAGAGCCGCCCGCGCTGGAACTCCGAGCTGTACCGGTCGAGAAAGTACTGGGCCAGGAGAGGAATATCCTCATGCCTCTCCCGCAGCGGCGGCAGCTCGATGTTGACGACCGAAAGCCGGTAATACAAGTCCTCGCGGAAACGGCCCTTGGTCACCTCGTCCTGCAGCCGGCGGCTGGTGGCCGCGATGACCCGCACGTCCAGACTGATCGGACCGCGCCCTCCGATCCGTTCGACCTCGTGGTCCTGGAGGAAGCGCAGCAGCTTCACCTGCAACAACACCGGCAGTTCGCCGATTTCATCGAGGAAGACGATTCCGCTTTGCGCCATCTCCAGCCGGCCGATCCGGCAGGCGTGAGCGCCGGTGAACGCACCCTTCTCGTGGCCGAAAAGCTCGCTCTCGAGGAGAGTCTCGGGAATGGCTCCACAGTTGATGCTGACCAGGGGTTTGGTCGAGCGGTTGCTGAGCCGGCGGATTTCCTTGGCCACGAGTTCCTTGCCCGTCCCGCTCTCCCCCAGGATGAGGACGGCCACGTCCGCCTTGGCCACCCTCTCCACCTTCTGGAAGACAGCCCTCATGGGCGGGCTTTGCCCCAAAAGGCTGCCCAAGCGCCGCTCGTCGCCCAGTTGCTTCAAGAGGATCGCGTTCTGCCGCTCCAGGCGCGCCACGGAGTAGAGCCGGCGCGCCACGACGGCCAGCTCCCGCGAACTCACGGGTTTCCCGAAGAAATCGGCCGCTCCCTGCTCGATGGCCCGGAGAGCATTGGTCTCGTTGTCCATTCCGGTGATCAGGATGATCTTGATGAAGGGGTCGAAGCCGAGACACCGCTCCAGGAGGCCGAACCCGGTCTCCGGGTCGTCCCGTTCCAGGGCCAGATCCAGGGTGACGACATCCGGCCTCTCCTCGCGGATCACGTCCCAGGCCGCTTCGACCTTGTCCGCGGTGAAGACCGCGAACTCCTTGCGGAGGGCCAGGCTCAGCTGGCTCAGGATCGCCTCGTCGTCATCGACGATCAAGATCTTCGGAGAGGAACCACCAGCCGTGGCGGAGACGACCACGTTCACATCCCGGCGTCGAGCGACGCCGCCTCCGGCCGGATCCACGGGCGCGCACCCTGCGCGACAAGGTTGATCTGAAACTTCGTTCCAACCCCCACCTGGCTCTTGACGCTCAGCTCCCCTCCGTGAGCTCGAACGATGCTCCTGCACTGATACAGACCCAGCCCGAGACCCCGTTTCTTCGTCGTCGCGAAAGGCCGGAACAGGTGGGTCCTCAAGTAGTCCTCCGGGATTCCACATCCGGTGTCGCGGACATCGATCGTCACTCGTGAATCTCCATTCGAGAGGTAGTCGCGCGAGCTGATGGAAAGCGTCCCACCCTGGCTCATCGCCTCGACCGCATTGGTCAGCAGGTTCTCGATCACCCGCCGCAGCATGTCCCGGTCGCCGCGCACGAGCTGGCCGGACTCGAGCGCCAGCTCCAGCTTGATGCCGGAACTCCCATCGATCCGGAGATCGGCCAAAGCGTCGCGGATGACCTGGTTCGGATCGATCATCTCCTCCGCCAGCCGGGCGTGATCACGAAGCTCGCCCAGCTTCTGCACCAGCTTCTCCATTCTGTCGGCCACCCGGTTGACATCGCCGGCGCAGATCACCGCGCATTCGGGGTCGTCCTTGCCCTCGACGAGGTTGGTCGCAGCCAGGCGCAACGGGGCCAGATAATTCTTGAGATCATGCAGGAGCATGCTGCTCCACTGTGAAATCAGCTCGCGTTCGCGCGATTCCGACAGCTCGCGGGCCAATTCGATGGCGCGCAGGGCCGCGCCGATGTGCGCGGCGATGCTGTCGAGGAGGGCCACGTCCTCGAAGGTGAAGGGGTCGGTGGGGTCGGACCGTTCCAGCCCGATGGTGCCGGCCAGGTGTCCGTCCCCCATCAACGGGGCAACGATCTGGCAGGCGGTCGCGTCCAGCCAGTGGATGTTTTCGACATAGATCGGAAGAAAGGTGAAGTCGTCGATCTTCCGATCCAGGAGCAGGGTCTTGCGCCCGCCTTCCAGGTGCTGAAAAAGAGGGGATTCGCGGTCGAGTGACTCGGTAGGGACCTTCGATCCCTTGCCTCTCAGAGGACCGATGCAGCCGTCGGCGTCACCTTTCAGGGCGATGGTCAGGTCATCCGCGGCAAAAACCTCGCGCAGGAAAGAAGAGGCGCGATCGAGAAGGGCCTCACGGCTGTCGGCGTCGCCCAGGATCTGGGTGATGTTGGACCACTGCGCGCGATAATCGTATCGGTTGACGTAGAAGTTCCGATCGATGTAACGGCGGACGTGCCGGTGGAAACGATTGGAGAAGAGGAGCAGCGCTCCGACCAGGATGAGTAGGAAGACGAAGGTCACGATGAGGATCTCGTCCGGCGACCAACCGGTCCAGGCCGCGACCTGGGCCGCCAGGCCCATCGCGAATACGAAGAGACCGGCCGCCAGGGCAGTGAAGGAGGAATAGACCACGTGCCGGGAAACCGGCGCTTCCACGTCGGTGATCGCCCCCCGCAGGTATCCGTATCCGACGAAGACGCTGGCGAGCCCGATCGGCAACGCCGAAGCGATGAGCTTTCCCGTGCCGATCCCGGCGTAGAGCACGCCGGTGGCGAGGACGAAGGTGAAGAAACCGAGCAGGCTCATGAGTCCGATCAGCGGAAGGCGGATGTGGTAGCGCGCTTCCGCCGACACGATGCGGTAGGTCTTCTCGAAGTTGTAGCCCGCGAAGACGACACCCAGCAGCAGGTAGCTGAGATAGGCCTTGCCCATGTATCCGAGATATACGGTTCCGCGGCCGCCGATCCAGTCATATCCGGTGATGAAGCTCGGCCGGCGAAACGATGCCAGCAAGGCCAGGCCGAGGATGGCGAGAAGGACCAGGATCCGACGGGATCGACGGAACCCGCTCTCCGGGCTGTCGCGGCCGAAACCGGCGGAAAACGCGTAGCCCGCGAGAAGCATGGGCGTGGCCGACGCCATCAGCAGCCTGACCCAGAGACCGGAGCCGTAACCGCTTCCGATCCGGACCAGGCGTAACACCGTCACAAGGTAGAAGGACGCCGTCATCGCCATGGCCAGGGCCGTCAGCACGATGGCGGGGCGCGAGCGACCCCGAATGATCACCGCCACCACCGGAATCAAGGTGGAAACGGCTGCGGCGACCAGGACGGCGGTCTCAAGGCTCATGGCGACGCGGCTCCCCGAATGCTCTGGGCTTCACTCGCGGCCCAGCGTCCGACGTCGTCGCTCTGATAGAGCTGGGCCGCTCGATCGAGGATGCTGACCGCCCTGGCCTTGTCCATGAGCTTGGTTTTGGCGAGGTCCGCCGCCCCCAGCAGGAAGGCCGCGCCCCGGGGCGAGTCTCTCATGTCCTCGCCCAGGCTGACCATCTCGGTCACGGCCGGCTCGTACTTCTCCTCGAGGACGAGCGTCTGGGCCAGGCGCTCCCGCGCGAAGAAGGTCAGCGGTACCTTGGGATACTTGTCGATGAAATCGCGGTAGCTCTGCTCGGCCTCCGAGAGGGCGGTCCCCGCCCCCTGGTCGTCATGCACCCGCTTGTAGTGGTTCACGATCTCCAGCGGGGTCAACAACGCCTCCTCGCTCAGAGGGTACTGCGTGGGAAGCTCGCGCAGGCCGGCCAGCGCCTCGCTCCATCGGTCATGCCGTTCCAACAGCCGGCAACGGGCGAGAAGAGCCTGTGACTGGGCGTCGATGTTCGTCTTGTAGTCGGCGCCGACGCGATCCAAATAGCCCAGCGCCTCCTCCATCCGGTTTTGGACGTCTGCGTTTTCGGCCAGAGCCATCAACACCTGGGGACCGATCCGGCACTTCGGATAGTCATCGAGAACGGACGCGAGGGTGGCGCGGATCGACTCGGGGGCGGCGCCGCTCCGACCTTCCACCTGCGCGATGGCAAATCTGACGTCGGCCGGCGCCTGCGGAGGCGCCTTCAGCTTTCTCATCTGGGATTCAAACAGGCGCAGGTAGCGCTTCGCCTGATCCCAGTCCCCCAGGTCGCCGGCGACCTGCGCCAGGTGGCCGACGGCCGACGCTTCAATTCCGGAATCCGCGTCGTTCGCGAGGCGCTCGTAGTAGGCCCGCGCTGCCGCGTAACAGTCGGCTCGCTCGCCCTCGCCCACCCCGGCGGAACGAAGTCGGGCGATGCGGAGCGGCAGATCCATCACGACTCCGGCGACGCCGGATTTGCCCGGATCCGGGTCGATGCGATCCACGACTCCCTGGTACAGATCGGCCGCCTGGCCCGGCAGCCCCCTCCGCTCGGCGATCCGTCCTCGCGCCAGGGCCACCTCGCCCGCGATCGGAGGCAGTTCCTTGAACTCCTGGGCCATGTTCACGTAGATCCTCTCCACCCCGACTGAGTCGAACACGGTCTCGTGGATCTGCGCGGCGTTGAAGAGAGCCCTGGCCGCGAGGGTCTGAAGCTCCTGGCGGGTCTGACCTTTCGACATCGCACCGGTCGGGGACAGGCAGCGCGCGGCGATCGATTCGAACATCGAGGCCATGGCCATCCAGCGGTCCTTGCTGACCTCCTTCGGCCGCATCGACAGGTTCTGGAATTCCCAGTTGGCCCGCCAGAGATCCCGTTCCGCCCGATAGCGCCGGCCGATCTGCCGGTCGGATGCGCACGCGCCGGCCAGAAACGCCACACAGAGGACGATCGCCAGCCTTCTCATCGCGATGCCTCCACCCTCCAAAGAAGGCTCCTCGCGATTTTCAGTGGAAGCAGGGTCATAGAACGATTTGGGCCCAGGGGTCATCGTGAAGAGAGCAGCGCTGGTAGATCTTGAGCTTGAAGTACTCAGGATCGCGGTAGCCCCGCGCCTGGCGTCGGAGCTGGCCGATCAGACCGTTGATCGATTCGATGAAGCCCATCTTGATCGGATGCTCGAAGCCACCCATCAGCTTCTCCAGGTTCTCCCTCAACCGATACCCCACCTTCACGAGAGGACGCAGGCGGCTACGGACCGCGATCCGGCACCAGTTCAACAGCGCGTTCCGGAGGGCACCAAGGCGGATCCAGGGATAGTTGAAGATTCCACGCAGGTTCTCTTTCAGGGCGCCTCTCGATTTTCGGTGGAATCAGGCTCATAGGATGATTTGCGCCCAGGGGTCATCGTGAAGAGAGCAACGCTGGTAGATCTTCAGTTTGAAGTATTCGGGATCACGGTAGCCCCTGGCCTGGCGACGGAGCTGGCCGATGAGGCCGTTGATCGATTCGACGAGGCCCATCTTGATCGGATGCTCGAAGCCGCCGATCAGCTTTTCCAGGTTCTCCCGCAAGCGATACCCGACTTTCACAAGAGGAGCCAGCCGGCTGCGGATGGCCATCCGACACCAGTTCAGCACCGCATTCCGCAGGGAACCAAGGCGGATCCAAGAGTAGTGGAAGATTCCACGCAGGCTCTCTTTCAGCAGATAGGCCCGGTGGAGCGTGCGGTTCCGGGCCAGAAGCTGTCCCAGGAGCCGCTTCTGCCCGAGATCAAGTGCCTCGTAGGCACGGAGCAGCATCCACTTCTTCACCTTGAACTGTCGTCCGACATCATCCCTGGGTGCCCCGCCAAAGGTCTGCCGCCGGATCTTCTCCACCGCCTCGTTCACCCACTGGATGATGTGAAAGCGGTCAAGCAAATGGATGGCCTTCGGGATAGCGGCCGCAATCGCGGCCAGATATGCCGAACCCAAGTCGCTGACCACCCCAACGAGCTTCCGGCGCCCCTTCGGCCCCAACTCTTGGAAGAAAGCCGCCAGGCTCTCCTCCTTCTTCCCTTCACCGACCCAAACGACCCGCCCCTTCTCCAGATCCGTGACCACGGTGAAGTAGACGTGCCCGCCGGTCCGAGTCACCTCGTCCACCCCGATCCAGCGAAGGCCTTGCAACGAAGGGGACGACCCGCCGAGCGCCATCGCGATCGACTCCTTGTCGATCCGGGCCACGGTGTCCCACGAGAGCCCGGCCATCTGAGCGACCTCGGAGATGGGGAGCCGGCGACAAAGCGCGGCCACCAGATCGAAGAAGTGCCGGGTCATCCGGTGGCCGGCCGCCTCCCACGGCAGACGTTCCACCCGCGTGCCGCCACAGCAGGAGAGCCGCCAGGGCGCGTAGACCAACCAGGTCTCGAAGTCTCCCATCGAGCGTTCCCGCCAGCTCCGTTCCTCGGTCTCCTGGAACAACCCTTCCCGGTGCGCCTGCCCGCACTCCGGGCAGTAGTGGAGCTTCCGTTGGTCCCGGAGAAAGATCCGCTTGACCGTCCGGCTTCGGCCGTCGGACTCAACCAACTCCTCGATCTCCACTTCCTTGACGCCAAACCCTTGCAGACTCCAGAGGGTTCTGAGACCCTCCAAATGCTCCTGGCCACTCATGGGTGCCTCCCTTCCGCCAAGAAGAAGACACCATGGGAAACCAGGAGTTCTCTTTCTGCAATTCCTTCCTCAGCAACCGATTCCAGCCTCAAGCCCAATCAACACGGGAATTCGAGAGGGACCTCTCTTTCAGCAGATAGGCTCGTTGGAGAGTACGGTTCCGGGCCAGGAGCCGCCCCAGGAGCCGCTTCTGTCCGAGATCAAGCGCCTCGTAGGCTCGAAGCAACATCCACTTCTTCACCTTGAACTTTCGTCCGACGTCATCCTGGGGAGCGCCTCCGAAGGTCCGCCGGCGGATCTTCTCCACCGCCTCGTTCACCCACTGGATAATGTGAAAGCGGTCAAGCAAGTGAATGGCTTTCGGGATGGCCGCTGCAATCGCAGCCAGATAGGCCGGCCCCAAGTCGCTGATCACCCCAACGATCTTTCGTCGTCCCTTCGGCCCCAGTTCTCGGAAGAAAGCTGCCAAGCTCTCCTCCTTTTTCCCTTCGCCGACCCAAATGACCCGCCCCTTCTCGAGGTCCGTGACCACCGTGAAGTAGACGTGCCCCCCGGTTCGAGTCACTTCGTCCACGCCGATCCAACGGACGCCTTGCAGCGAAGGAGACGACCCGCCGAGCCCCATCTCGATCGACTCCTTGTCGATCCGGGCCACGGTGTCCCACGACAGCCTGGCCATCTCGGCGACCGCGGAGATGGGGAGTCGACGACAAAGTGCTGCCACCAGATCGAAGAAGTGTCGAGTCATCCGGTGGCCGGCCGCCTCCCAAGGAAGACGTTCCACCCGCGTGCCGCCACAACAGGATATCCGCCACGGCGCATAGACCACCCAGGTCTCGAAGTCTCCCATCGAGCGCTCCCGCCAACTTCGTTCTTCCGCCTCCTGGAACAGTCCTTCCCGACGCGCCTTCCCGCACTCCGGGCAGTAGTGGAACTTCCGTCGGTCCAGGAGAAAGATCCGCTTGATCACGCGGCATCGCCCATCGCCCGTATCCACCTCGTCGATCTCCACTTCCTTGACGTCAAACCCTTGCAGACTCCAGAGGGTTCTGACACCCTCCAGGTACTCCTGGCCACTCATTGGTGTCCTCCTTCTTGGACGAAGAAGACACCAGGGGAAACCAGGAGTTCTCTTTCCGCAACTCCTTCCTCAGCAGCCGAATCCGGCCTCAAACCCCATCATTACGGGATTTCGAGAGGCGCCCCAAAGAAAGAGCCTCGTGACGGCCCCGACCAGGAAGAAGGTGACCAAGGCCTGGCAGACCACCTCCGATCCCAGAAGTCCCACGATGATCTCGGGCTTGAACTTCGCGGCCACGATGTCGGTGCGGCCGCTGGCATAGGAGAACGGCCACATGAGAAGAGCCGGGATCCCCACCACGAGGAGCGTCGGCAGGAAAGTTCGGTTCGTCACGCGCACGGAGTCACGGATCGCGGGCCACAGCCCCCGGCCCATGAGTACGATCCATGCCGACGCATACGCGACGAGGCACTGCACCAGGATGAAGAGGATGAGAACGCCTCCCCGCGACCCCCACCGCACGGGAGCGCTCCGAAGGACCAGGTAGGCCGGGATGCGGTTGTTCAGGACTCCGATGCCGAGGAGGATCAGGATGTTGAGCAGGTTCACCGCGATGAGCGCCGGCGCGTGGCGCAGCGCCTGTCTCCAAGCCGGTTGACCGCGATCGAATCCGAACGCCTGGGCGAAGAGCAACGTCGCGGCGCCACCGGCAACGGACACGATCAAAGCATCGATCGCGATGTTGGCGCGGTAGAACATGGTCGGAAGCGCGTAATACAACGTGGGGTAGTGGGTGGCGACTTCCCCGCCCAGCAGCTTGATCAAAGGAAGCCCGAACAGGACCAGCACCGGATGGTGAAAGAGAACCAAGAGGAGAATGAGAAGGGTCTGGACTCCGGCTACGAGAAGGAACGGCAGCCAAAGCACCGGCCGAAAGAACGACGCGACAGCCGCCCGCCACGCCCAGGTGGCGACGTAGAAGGACTGGAACCAGCTCACAACCACCTCTTCACATTTACGAGGCCCCGTGGACCTGCCAGGTAGGATCGGGTTGTCACCTGGACGGGTCGGAGCGAAGCCTCTGCCTAACGGCCACTAATTCACGGAAAGGACCGATGCCGCTTACACATAGTCGCTCATCACAACCGGGTGCTCCAAAGACGATTGTATCCTATCACGACACCAGGTCGCGCGTCAAGTGGAATAAATGCAAATGCACACAAGGTGTGCTTGATGCGAGTTTGTCTCGGTGGATCACACCACACACTGCGACGCAGTCGCATGCACAGGTTCCATGGCACCTGGGAACATGGCGCCGGACAAGGGCCGGCTAGGCGTCGCAACATCCGAGCAGATGGAAGCTTCCGGTTGTGCAGCGCCGCCGGGCCCACCCGCTTTCGCGGGCGGTCCGCGGCTCCTCCTCAAAATGCCTCCAAGGGCGCCCGTCCAACTCGCGCGGCGAGATCCGGCCGGCCCGCGGTTCCCGTGGTGTCAGCATTTCTTGACGATCCTAAGGTCAGAGGAGGTCAAGGTCCCGGAGGACCTCCGCCACCGGGCGGTAGTCTCCACGGGAAAGGAGCACGCGCAGTCGTCCCTCGGCGCGTGCGAGGTTGTGATAGTGGGTCCAGCGCGTCCTCACGCCGACCGGGAACCGCGGCTGCCCGGCATCCAGTTCCCAAGGGTGGACGGAAAGCACAAAAGCCCTGCGGTGTTTGAACATCCCTTCCACGGCGCGGCGCTGGAAGCTCATGGGCAGCAATCGCAGATACGCTCCTCCCGTTGCGGGCGCGTTCACGGGACCGATCCTGACGGTGGGAAGCGGGAACTCGGCAATGGTCCCGGCCGGCGCAATCTGGACTCGATGCGGCCATCGTTCCGCTCCCGGCATCCCGTAGCGTCGCCGGGCGATCGGGAAGATGCTGGAATCGTAGCGATAGCCTTCGTCGACCAGGATCGGGAGCGCCCACATGGTTCGAGCCATGATCGTGTAGGAAGGCGCGCGGTAGCCCAGGACCTCCTGGGCGCTCAGATCCTGGAGAAGGCGCCGGGCCCGCGCCACGTCGCGACGGAAAGCCTCCGGATCCTGCCGGTAGACCAGCTCGTGATCATATCCGTGCGAGGCGACCTCATGGCCTCCGGCCGCGATCCGCTGCACGAGGTCGGGATGTCGCTCCGCGGTCCAGCCGAGGATGAAGAACGTGCCCTTGATCCTCAGTTCGGACAGGAGCGAGAGGATCCGGTCCGCGTTCGACACAGTGCGATCCTCGCAACCGCTCCAGCGGTCGCGCGGACAGAATCCGCGGAGCGCCTCGACCTGGAAGTAATCCTCCAGGTCGACCGAGAAGGCCGCGAACGAACGCTGATCCAAAGGACCTTCGCGCATCAGAGTCCCGCGCCACCGAGAACCTGATCGAGGGATCCTTCGAACCGGTTCATCACGTCCCGAAGGGCAAGAGAATCTCCCGAAAGCGCGTTGTACCGGACGAAGGCCGCGTCCGTGGGAACGCGCGCGAGGGAGCTTTTGACCAGGTCCCATTTCAAGGCATACTCTCCGGCGATGCTTCCCCGTCTCGTCCGGAACCAGTAGTAGAGGTCCTGGGATCGACCGTTCCGCAGGATCCTCATGTGGGTCGTGGTTTGCGGCGCTCCCTCCAAAGTCAGCGTCCGCCGGGCGAGCGACACGACGTTCCAACCCGAGCCGGGCAGACAATTCCGCGGCGAGTGGATCTGCGAATTGACCTGCTGCTGGCCGAAGTAGGCGACGAACACCCAGACTTCGGCTCCGTCGCTGCGATGGAAGCACCTCCTGATCGTGTTGTCCGCCTTCAGGATCTCGGCGGCGGCGGCGCTCTCCGGCACATCTTCGCTCCGCCAGGGTCCGAGCTCCCGGGCGAGCAGGCCGAGATCCGGCCGGTTCACTTGAAGCGATCGTTTGGCGCGAAGATCGGCGGCATAGGCTCCGGAGAGACCGATGACGAGGACGGCGGCGATGATCCGGGTGACCATAGGTGCCTCACACCTTTCCTGAAGAGAAGGAACATCCCCAGACACACGATAAAGACCACCAGACCGAAGACCTCGTGCACCGTGCCTTTCGCCGCCTCCGGACCGATCAGCCAGGCGCCCATTCCGCTTCCCCAGACCCGGAAAGCGTTGCCGGCCACGCTCAATGGCACGGTGGACAGAAAGATGACGAGGCGTCCCCAGAGCGGAACGGTCGTGCTGTAGGCCACGAGCGCTCCGACGGCAAGAAAGGCGTAAAGGGAACGGATCCCGCTGCACGCATTGGCGACCTCGAGGCTCGTGTTCGGAAGGTGGATGATGTTGCCTTGGACGACGGCCTGCACGCCGAGGCTTCGGAGGCCCCAGGCTGCGCAACGGGCCGCCAGTAATTGCATCGGAGCCGTCAGGTCGTAGTAGATGACATAGGGAAGCGGGATGGCCAGGAAGAAGAACGCAATGGGAAAGGCCAGGATCCTGAGGTGGGGCTTTCCGTAAAGGAAGAGCACGAGCGACGCCAGGAGGACGATCAAGCTGACTCGCTGGGTGAAGACTTCCGCCCCGGCGGTGCCCAGGATGAGCATGACTGCGGCGACCACGAGGCCGGCCAGACCCGCGTAGGACGGCGACCGGCGCAGACCTTTCAGCTCCACCCGCCGACTCCAGATCAGGTAGGCGGAGATCGGAGGAATGAGAAACCCGTGGGCGTAGTTCGGGTCCCGCACCCAGTCCTTGACCAGCTCGACCATGACCGGCACATAGGCAAGGAGGAGAACGCCCAGCAGCAGACACCATGCGATCGACTTCACCGGATGTTTCACTGGACCCTCGCCGTTCACGTCCGAGCGGGTATGGATCTCCGTGGTCCGACCCGCCGCCGATTCGGAACGGCGCAAGCATAGCACCTTGTGTTCCCGGCTGGAAGGTTCCAATACCCACGTCTCATCTGGTCTACATCTCTCACCCGGAAACTGTCGCGGCACCGGATCTGTTCGCCGGGGCGGCCATGCGCCTGGAGGCCGCCTCGTAGACCTCGAGATAGTCCATGACCATGCGCGCAAGCGTGTAACGGTCCCTTTGTTCCCGGGCGGCGGCGTCTCCCAGGCGACGGGCCAGCGCAGAGTCCTGGACAAGATCGGCGAGCGCGCGGGCGATCGCGCCGGCGTCGCCGACCTCCGTCAGGATAGCGGTCTCTCCATCGCGCAGGACTTCCGCGAGCCCGCCGACGCGCGAGGCCACAATCGGAACCCCCAGCGACATGGCCTCGAGAAGCGTATAGGGCAGCCCTTCGTGGAGGGAAGGCATCAAGAGCGCATCCAGGTGCGCCAGCCAATCCAGGATTCCGGACTGGAAACCGTGGAAGCGGACGCGCTCACCCAGATCCAACGCATCCGCCTCCGTTCGCAAGTCCTTCTCCTCCGGGCCCGAGCCGATGATGTCCAGTCGGACTCGGCCGGGAACGACCTCGGAGACAAGGGCTCTCAGGGCGAATGGGATTCCTTTCACCTTGGAGACCCTGCCGACGATCCCTGCGTGGAAGTAGCCCGGCTCCAGGCCGGAAGGCCGCGGCCTCCCCTCCCGGCTGACCGGGACGATCCCGTTGTGGATGACCCGGCGGTCCAGACCCCGGTGCGCGTGCCGGTATCTCTCCATGATTTCGGCCGTGACATAGCACACGTGCGCGCGCAGCCGCCGGGTCGCCCAGACGTCCAGCGCATGGTTGGCGCGACCCTTGATCCGATCGATCGACGTCTTGGGAGGTTCGAGTAGACCATGCTCTGTTTTCACCACGGCCGCCTTGAGCCGCGACCCCGCCACGGCCGCCGTCACCGTGGCCCGGTACCCGTGGACATGCAAGACCCGGCACCGGTGTTCCTCGATCAGCGATGCCAGCCGGCGGGCCGCCATCGGATCGTAGCGATGGGTGGAGGGAAGCACGACGGGACTGTGGCCGGCATCTCGAAGCCGGGCGGCCAGTTCTAGGTCGTGAAATACGATCGGAAGGGTCTCGACCCCCTTGTCACGGAGACAGGAGCAGAGCCCCAGGAGCTGGGTTTCGACGCCGCCGAATAACTCGCCGGGTGAAAGAAGCGCAATCGTGCCGCTTGGCGCCTTCGGGTTCATCGCGGGCGTCTCTGGGTCTCTTGTGCCATCCGGGGCAATCTACTCCCGAACGAACCGCGGCACCAGACTACGGCGACCCTAGCCTCTCACCAGTGAGGTTATGGAAGCGCTGTTCATGAGTCGGTGTCGCAGCAAACCCGTCGCTCCGAACGGAGTGAGCGTGATCACGATAGTTGAGGGTGCGTCAGTCACGGTATTTGAGGGTCCGGTTCACCGGCGCGCCGTCAGAGGCTTGGTCCGCGGCCGTTCGGGCGCATCGGGAACCGCGTAGACCTCGAGGTAGAGCTTCTCGTCGAGTTGCGGCAGCTCTCTTTGCGTGGCGGTGTCGAGGAGTTCACCAGCCATGGTCATGAGGATGCGGTAGTTCCCGGCGGCGTGTTCGCAGAGGGTGGTCATCAGCTCCTTGGTCATCAATCTTGGGTTCCCCGCCTGATTCAAGGCGTGACGCAGACATTCCAGCAGTTCCTGTGGGGACGCGGGTGGGAGCAGAAGCCGGACCCGGATGCGGCTGCCGAGAGGCATCAACTCCTCGGCGCGGAACTTTTCGGGCAAACGGCCGTCTCCGGCCAGGACGACGGTGAGGAAGGAACGCGTGTCGAGTTCGGCCGCGCAGAGGAGGCGGAGTTCGTTGAGGACGGCGGGCCTCATCTCCTGGGCTTCGTCGATCAAGAGGACGGGGCGCAGGAGAGAGGCTTCGATGTGAGCCTGCCAGCGCTCGCGGAGCACGCGCGAACCGGCCCAACGGTTGTGGGGCGAGAGTGCGACCCCGAAGAGATCGCCGAGTTCGCGGTAGAAGTCGGGCACGCCGGTCTGAGGACGAGTGAGGATGCCGACGGCGAGGTCATGTTGGGAAGCGAGCTTCTGCACGAGTAGTCGGAGGGTGACCGACTTCCCGAGGCCGGGATCTCCGGTGACGAGAACGAAGCCGCCTTCGCGGGTGAGGTTTTCGACCCGCCAGAGGAAGTGCTCGACCTTGGCGGAGAGCAGGAAGGCCTCGGTCGGAACCTCGGGCGAGAAGGGGTTCCACTTGAGTCCGTAGAGGGCGAGCAACTTCGGCTTCATGGAGTCTCCTCCTGGCGGATGGTGGTGTTGGGACGCGGGGCCTCGGGCGGTTCCGGTGGTTCCTTGGGCAGGTAGGCCGGAGGCAAGCCGGTGGCGGCGTAGTCGGCCATGAGCCGGCGCAGGAGCGGGGCCATGGCCGGCACCGTGGGCGGCGGCGCCTCCAGCCCCGGGCGCATCCCGCCGGTGAGCATTCTTCGCCTCCCGTCGGCATGGCCGATCTTGTCGAGGGGGTAGAGGCGGGTGAGCATGGTTCCGGTGTGTTCATCGACAAGGTGCACATAGGTCAGGTCCCAGGTGGCATAGCGGACCACGGGTCGGGTCAGCGTGCGGTACCTGGCCGGGATCTCGAACCTCTGGCCGAGGAGGGAGAGGGTGCCGTCGCTGCGGCGTTGGGTGCGGCGCTCTTCCGTGGTGAAGGCCAGACGCAAGGCGTCACTGTCCGGGCTGGGTCGTCCGACCTCAGGTCCGGCCAGGTAGCGTTCCAGGGGCGTTTGACCGATCTCGGAGTGCACGCGCCGGTGGTACTCCATCTCGACCCAGGCCTGGGTTGCTTCATTCAGGACCGGGAGAGTGAGGTCCGGGACTCCTTCGAGCATGGCCATGAGACGTCCTTCGAGTTGGGCCCAGAAGTTCTCTTGCTTGCCGTTCTGGTACGGGGAGTACGGCAGGGTCGTCCGGTGGAGGACGCCGAGACGGGCCAGACCCTGCGTGGTCTCGGAGGCGATCATGGCTGCGCCGTTGTCACTCAGAAGCGCCCGCGGCAGCGCTCGCTTCTGGAAGGCTTGGGAGAGGGCGTGGATCAGGTCCTCGGCCGTCTCCGAGAGGTACCACTGCACATGGCAGGCGAGACGGGAGCGATCGTCGAGGACGCCGAGCACCTGCGGGGTGACCCACTCCCCGGCGGGGGTGAGCACCCTGCGGGATCCGTGATGGAAGTCGAGATGCCAGAGTCCGTGGACGTACTCGGCCTCGTAGCTGCGCACCTCGCGCTCCTCAAGCCGATCCTGGGCACGATGCTTCGAGACCGGATCGTCCGCGGTGATCCGACGGCGACGCAGGAGCCCATTGGCCTTCAAGTATCGGCGAACCGTGGAGTAGGAAGGCAACGGGCCGACCTCCGGATCCGCCGCCACCTGGGCCGAAAGGTTGTCGTAGTGCAGGCGGAAGCTCCAGCTTCGGTGAGCGTCGTACTGCGCGAGGAGAGCGGCCCGGAGCTTCTCCCCCAGAGTGGGTTGCCGGCCGGCGTCGGACCGAAGCCGGCGGCGCAGGACGCCGACCGGATCGGTCTTGGCCCCGCGCGCCTTGTGGTACCAGCGTTCCATGGTGGAGAAGCCGAAGCGGGTGGGCTCTCCGGTCACCGGATGAAGCCAGGTCTTCCCGGCCAGCTCCTGGATCCGCGCACGCAACTCGCCGGGAGCCGGCGGCGCGGCCAGCAACGGACCGACCACCGAGAAGCGCAGGTGGGACCAGCGTTCGTGCGTACCAAGCTCCTGTCGTTCCGTCATCGTGTTCGCTCCCTTCCGGCGGCCGCCAGCGACCGCCGTTGCCATGGAGCGAACCCTAGTCGCCTCCTTCCCGGCGAACAGCGCGCATCCTCTGCGGGCCGGAAGCAACCATCAGAAAGCCGGGCTCTCCGGAAGCGAACTCGTGCTCAACGGCGAGAGGAGCCGAAGCAGTGCGACCACGCGGTCACGAGCCTTGCCGGGGAAGCGATCCAACAGCTCTCGCGGCAGATCGGCGGCCGAGATCGGAGCCTGGAACCGGCCCCGGGCTCCCTGCCAGAACCGGCTCTCCAACAAGATCGTTCCCCACCAGCGGCGCCACCGCCCCAGCGTCCGCCGACTCACACCGAGCAACTTCTGCAACGCGCCGGTCCCGAGTCTGGAGGCCCCCTGACCCAGAACCCCGGCGATCACGACCGCCAGACCCAGGTACACTTTCCGACCCAGGAATCGGAGGGAGCGCGGAGTCGCTCGCTTCCGGCAGCCCTCGACCCCACAGCAAAAACTCAGCCGGACCACCGGGCCCAAACCGAGCTCTTCCCCCCGCGGCTTGCGGGGATAGTTCGCTTGATGGAGACGACCGGAACAGCGCGGACACCCGCCCTTCCGGACCTCCTCGGCCAGTTCGCGATCACAACGGAGCAAGAACGCTCGGATCCTCTCGTTCCCCAGAAGTCTCTGATACACTGAAGTTCTCCTTCCTCGATGCGTGAAGAAGGAGAACACCCCCTCCGGACGCTTAGATCAAGCTCCGCGAGGGGGTCTTTTCCATGATTCCTGAGGGGAACAGACCCCGAACCCTCAGCTTCCTTGATCCAAAACCCGGGATAGAACCCTCAATCTCTGTGATCACGCTCAGAGAGGGCGAGGAATTCACCTCGATTCATAAGACGAGCCCCTCACGCGGAGGTGGGCCGTCCTGGTTGACCAGGACGTCGTACCTCGGCGGAGGTGGACCGAGTTGGACGACCGAGGCGTCGCACCCAAGCGTAGGTGGACCGGTCCAGACGACCGAGGCGTCGTACCCAAGCGTGGGTGGACCGGTCCAGACGACCGAGGCGTCGTACCCAAGCGTAGGTGGACCGGTTCACACGACCGAGGCGTCGTACCCAAGCGTAGGTGGACCGGTTCACACGACCGAGGCGTCGTACCCAAGCGTAGGTGGACCGGTTCACACGACCGAGGCGTCGTACCCAAGCGTAGGTGGACCGGTCCAGACGACCGAGGCGTCGTACCCAAGCGTGGGTGGACCGACTTGGACGATCGAGGCGTCATGCCCAGGCTTGGGTGACCTCCATAACGCCCCTCCTTTCGGTACAGGAATCCTGACGGCTACGCCGCGGCAGGGCTGCATCGGGTCACCGGAGGGATACGACCAGCGGGCCCGGCCAACCGAGTACACCCCTGTCCGGTCAGAATCGCGGAAAACCTGGCGCCCCGGAGGAGTATGCGGGACGAGATCCCCCTTGACGGGGGACCGCCTCATAGGAGCTAGCTGATCCATGGCGCCACGGCTGACTCCCCTCCCAGGGCACGCCCGGGCCCACATGACGCTGACGAATGGAACGAACCCTCCGGGAGCCCGTCTGGGCGTGGGACCGGGGACTACCCCGCAATCGTCGCCACCGGGCCCTTTGTGATCGGGACGGGGACCTGCTCGCGTTCGACCCTATATAAAGAGACGCTCATGGGTTACCTCCGGGCCTTGCAAGCCGGACCCGACCGCCAGGAAGGCACCACGCCGCTGGCGCCATGACGTGTGTCCAACCCGGCTGCCAGATGGTACTCAACGGCAGGAGCAAAGAGCCGGTCCTTGCCCCTCGCGCACGCGTCGCCCTCGCGGCGTTGTCGCCATTCCCTTGCGGTGTCGCAGCCCGTCCTTGATCCCGGAAGCCCGGTGCACTGCGATCGCTGGGAGCCCGGCATCATCGATCACGTCGCCGTTACGCGAGGGAACCCCGACCCCGAACAACCAGGTCTCTCACCGGGCCCAGCATGGCCTGCAAGTCGAGCTCACCCGCGCACGCATTGACAAGCGGCGGACAGGATGATAGCATGCGTACGCGATGGACGCGAGGGCTGCAGAACATCGGTCGGCTGCTTTGGCTTTGACGGCGATCGTTGTCTCTACCCGGAGGCGCGCCATCGTCTAATGAAGACCGTGCCTCGCGAGATCGCCGAGCGGGGGTTCCTATAGGTCGACGACTGGTCACGCCCTAGGAGCGCGCTGGATGCAGTTCGACACGCCGGTCTATATCGCCTTTCTCGCCATCATCGTCTGCCTCTACTGGCGCCTTCGCGGGTGTGCCCAGAACCTCTTCCTGCTCGCGGCCAGCTATTTCTTCTACGGCTGGTGGAACTGGCGCTTCCTGGGACTCATCATGATGTCTTCCGTCGTCGACTACCACTGCGCTCGGTGGATCGAGGCCAGCCCCGACCACCGGATCCGCCGCCTTTATCTTTCCCTGTCGGTTCTGGTGAATCTGTCCGTGCTGGGCCTCTTCAAGTACTTCAATTTCTTCGTCGATTCGTTCATCACCGTCATGGCTCACTTGGGTATCAGGGGCATTTCCCCTCCCGCCCTGCGGCTGATCCTTCCACCGGCGGTCTCCTTCTACACCTTCCAGGAGCTGGCCTACATCGTCGAGGTCTTTCGGAAGCGGCTGGCCCCCTCGCGCTCCCTGATCAACTATGCGCTCTTCGTCAGCTTGTTCCCCCATCTCATCGCGGGCCCGATCCAACAGCCAAGCCACCTGCTTCCCCAAGTGGAGGGCGAACGGGTACTCGACTGGAGCCGGTTTCTGGACGGGCTTCTCCTCATTATCATGGGTCTGTTTCGCAAGTGCGTGATCGCCAACAACTGCGCCCTGCTGGCCAACGCCGCGTTCGATGGCCGGCTGGGTCCCCCCAGCCTCGGCGTTTTGGCTCTGGGAACCTACGCCTTCGCTTGGCAGATCTATGCCGATTTCAGCGGCTACAGCGATATCGCCCGCGGGAGTGCTCAGCTCCTGGGCTTTCACTTCATGGTCAACTTCCGCCAGCCGTATCTGGCCTGGAGTTTGCAGGAATTCTGGCGGCGCTGGCACATCAGCCTGAGCAACTGGCTGCGGGATTACCTCTTTCTGCCGGTTTCCTACTGGGCCTCTCGGAAGGTGGAGGCGCTCCCGATCGGCTGGATGAGATCGGATCTGTTCCTCTACGCCTTTGCCGCGGTGGCGACCATGTTGCTTGGCGGGCTCTGGCACGGGGCCAATTGGACCTTCGTCATTTGGGGGGGATACTTCGGCGTCGGTCTGGCCGTGGAACGGATCCTCTGGTCGAGAGCGCGCGGCAGGCGCAATCCGCTGCGCGCCACCCGCTGGAAGCTCCTCTCGGTCTCCGGTGTGCTTCGGCGCGTGTTTGTCTTCCACCTCGTGTGCTTCTCCTGGATATTGTTCCGGGCGGAGTCGCTGGCCAAGGTGAAGCTCCTCCTGAGCGGGATCGGAAACACTCGATGGCAAGCGATATGCGGGCCGGCGTTCCTCTTCCTCGGCGTATATGCCCTGTTGATGTCGGGAGTGGATCTGGTGAACGAGATCCGGGAAGAGGAGTACCTCCTACAGAGGTCCAGCGTCCGCGCCCGGGTCTCCCTGGGGCTGGTGGCACTTGCGGCCATGGCGCTGTTTTCCGGAAATGAGGCGAGCGCCTTTGTCTACTTCCAATTCTGAACCCCGCCCGGAGGCATCGAGGGCGGGCGCGGTGGCGCTTGTATCCCTGGCTCTCTTGCTGGCTGCTGGGCTGGAGGCGGGCGCCAGATTCATCGTCCCACAGCGATCAAGCGAGGAACGGCGGGTGACGCATGAATGGCAGGAGGCGATGACCCGCAGGACCGCCGGGCCCGCCCAGGTACTCTTGGTAGGCAACTCCCTCCTGGGGGCGGGCGTGGACCTGGACTTGCTTCACCACCTGCTGGGCCATGATCTTCGGGTCAAGCGTCTCCTGATCGAAAACACGGCCTTCTACGACTGGTACTACGGCGGGCGCCGTCTCTTCGCGGAAGGGGCCGAGTGTGACTACTTTGCGGTGGTGCTCTCGCCCCGCCAGCTCATCTCGAACGGCATCGACGGGGACTACTTCGCCCATCACCTCATGCGCCTGTCCGATCTGTGGGGGGTTGCCCGGTCGACCCGGGCCGGTGGCGACACCTGGGCAAGCATGGCCCTGGCACGGATCAGCGCATTCTGGGGGCTCCGCAGGGGAATCCGGAACTGGGTCCTCGAGACGCTGATTCCCCACATGAAGGTGCTAGCGCAGGCTCTTGCTCCCAGAGACTCCAGGCGGCCCAGTCCCCAAGAGGTCCGCGCTCTGGCCGCCGATCGCCTGCATCGGCTCGCCCAGGTAGCTACCGTGGGTGGGGCCCGCCTTGTCCTAATCATTCCCCCCTTGTTGGCAGACGAGGGGCTGGTGCAGGCGGTGGAGGACGCTGGGCGTAGGGTCGGCGTCTCCGTAGTAGTGCCGATACGGCCTGGTGAGCTTCCCAACAACTGCTTCAGCGACGCCTTCCATCTCAACCCGACCGGGGCCGGCAGATTCACCGCGCGTCTCGCGA
Source organism: Candidatus Eiseniibacteriota bacterium (assembly GCA_963833505.1). Lineage (GTDB taxonomy): Bacteria > Eisenbacteria > RBG-16-71-46 > CAIMUX01 > CAIMUX01 > CAWHYG01. The sequence continues at coordinate 2,342,580 of CAWHYG010000007.1, forward strand.
CGTCGCTGCGCGCGCTCGTTCCGCCGGGGAGCTCCAGGCCCTCCCCCGATCCCAGCCTGCATCCCCCGCCGGACTGAGGAACGACCCGGCCGGCGTCGCAAACAAGTACCGCGGTATCCCCCATCCTGGCTTGGGGTCCGCCTCGGATTTTCAGGTGACCCGCGGCCGGTCCGGCTGGAGCGACAGTTGCCGGGCGGATATTAATCCGGCTGAAGACCGCTGCCTTTCACTGCGTGCTGAGAAATGCAAGCTACCGGCGCCTACGTGGCCGCCAGGTAGATTGTTCGCAGCACCCTGTGCGTAGGAGATTCAACCCGCAGATAGTAGTATCCGGGCGCGGCGATCTTCCCGGAGATCTTTCGATCCCATGGAACCTCGAGACGTGTTCCCGGAGTCACCGTGCCGTCGAAGAGAACCGCCAGGCGGTGACCCAGGAGGTCCAGGATCTCGACCCGCAGGTTTCCTTGTGCCGGGAAGGTGGACGGCACGTTGATCCGAAACCGGCATGCGCTGGTCACCGGCTGCGGGAACGGCCCCTCCACGCTCCACAGCTCCGCCGGGATGGCGATCGGCGAAGACAACGCGCTCTCCACGTCGCCCGCAGCCACCGCCTTCACCGCCAGGTAGAGGAGGCCGGAAGTCGCCGTTCGAGAGACCTCGCAGTGTGAGGCGGCAAGCGGTCCATTCGTCAACTGCCGCCAAGTACCATTCGAGTCCTCCCCGAAGACCTCGTACCCCACAACCTGGGGATCCGCGGATGGCGGCCAGGAGACATCCAGGGTCTCGCCATCATCCGACCAGTGCACCTCCGGCGTCCCGGGAGACAGGAGCGGTCCCGAATCTTCCATCGTGGTCGTCCCGCTTGGGAGGTTGGACAGCCCGCTCCAGTTGGGCACCTCGTCCCCCACCTTGAGCGCGAAATAGAAGGTGGTCGCCGGGGTCAGGCCGGTCACGGTGAAGGTCTCGGGCTGCCCGGAGGGAAGCGGAGCCGGGAGCCCCTGGACCGGCGTCGCTGTCCCCCAGTTGTCGTCCGTGATCGCCCCCTTCGAGTAGCGAAGATCGTAGACGGTGGCCTGGCCGGTGTTGCGGTCATCTCCCACCGCCGTCCAAGTCAGTGTCGCCGAGACCTGGGTGGTCGCGGTCACAGCCAGCGTGGACACGGCCGCGGGCGGCGTCGTGTCAGGAGAAGGCTGGGTAGCGCAACAGAGGATGTTGGATAACCCGCTCCAATTGTTGACCTCATCAGCGACCTTCAATGCGAAGTAGTAGGTGGTGCCGGGAGTCAGCCCCGACACGGTGAACGACTCGTTCTGCCCGGCCGGTTTGGGCACAGGTAGCCCGGACACGGGGACGTTCGAGCTCCAGGTGGAATCCGTGATCACCGAGCTCGATCGCCGTAGATCATAGGTAGTCGCGGTTCCGCTGTTCCCGTCGTCTCCCACCGCAGTCCAGCTCAGGGTCACGGAGGTCCCGGTCGTCGCAGTCACGGCCAGGGTGGTCACGTTCGCCGGCGGCGTCGTGTCCTGTGACGGCACCGTCGCACCGCTTGGGACGTTGGAGAGCCCGCTCCAGTTGTAGACTTCGTCCCTGACCTTGAGGGCGAAGTAGTACGCGGTGCCGGCGGACAAGCCGGAAACCGTGAAGGTCTCAGGTTGTCCAGAGGGCTTGGGCGAGGGAAGCCCGGCCACCGGCGTGGTGGAATTCCAGGTGCCGTCGGTGATCGGCGCGGTGGAATAGCGCAGGTCGTAGGCCGTCGCCGTGCCTTTCATGCCGTCGTCACCCACCGCCGTCCAGCTCAGGGCCAGCGAAGTCTGGGTCGCCGTTCCCACGGCCAGGGTCGTCACATTCGCAGGAGGAGTCGTGTCCTTGGCGGGTTGAGTGGCTCCGGTGGGGACGTTCGACAGCGGGCTCCAGTTGTTGGCTTTGTCTCCAACCTTGAGGCCGAAGTAGTAGGTTGTTCCCGGGGTCAGTCCCGGAACCACGAACATCTCCGGTTGTCCCGACGGTTTCGGCTGGGGCAGGTTGGATACCTTGGTCGATGCGCCCCAGTTTCCATCCGTGATCAGTCCGGTCGAGTAACGCAGGTCGTAGTTTGACGCCGTGCCCGTCATGCCATCATCGCCCACGGCCGTCCAGGTCAATGTCACGGTCGTGTCGGTGGAAGAGGCGGCGGTCAATGTCGTCACTTGAGCAGGAGGAGTCGTGTCCGGTGGAGTCAAGGTCGTGCCGCTTGGAACGTTCGAGAGGCCGCTCCAGTTGGGAACCTCATCGGCGACCTTGAGTGCGAAGTAGTACGTCGTCGCGGGGTTCAAGCCGGTCACGGTGAAGGTCTCCGGCTGCCCGGCGGTCTTGGGCTTGGGAAGACCCGCAACCGGAGTTGTGAGGTTCCAGTTGCCGTCCGTGATCGGCCAGGTGGCATAGCGCAGATCGTACGTCGTGGCCGTCCCGACGTTCCCGTCATCGCCCACCGCGATCCAGGTCAGGGTCGCCGACGACTCGGTCGTCGATGCCATGGCGAGCGTGGTGACGGCGGAAGGAGGCGTCGTGTCTGCCGGCGGTTGCGTCGCTCCGCTCGCAATGTTGGAGAGACCGCTCCAGTTGGGCACCTCGTCGCCGACCTTGAGGGCGAAGTAGTACGTGGTGCCGGGAGCCAGCCCCGTGACGGTATAGGTTTCGGGCTGCCCGGAGGGCTTCGGGGCCGGCACGCCCGGGACCTTGGTGGCGGTGTTCCAGTTGCCGTCCGTGATCGGCGAGGTCGAATAGCCCAGATCGTAATATGAGGCGGTTCCCTCCTCCCCGTCGTCACCCACCGCCGTCCAGGTCAGGGTGACCGAGGTCTCGGTCGTCGCGCCCGCCGCGAGGGTTGAGACCGCCGCGGGCGGGGTGGTATCCGGCACGGTCAGCGTCGTTCCGCTGGGCACGTTGGAGAGTCCGCTCCAGTTCGGAACCTCGTCCGCGACCTTGAGGGCGAAATAGTACGTCGTCGCCGGATTCAGACCCGTGACGGTGAAGGTTTCAGGCTGACCTGAAGGCTTCGGAGGCGGGAGCCCGGGGACCTTCGTGGCCGAGCCCCAGTTGCCATCCGTGATCAACGCGGTCGAGTACCTCAGATCGTAGGTCGTGGCCGTGCCGACCTTGCCGTCGTCTCCCACCGCCGTCCAGGTCAAGGTCGCCGTGGTCTGCGTGGTCGCTCCCACGGCGAGATCGGTCACCGCGGCCGGAGGCGTGGTGTCCGGGACCCCTTCCGCAGGGATCAGGTGAGCACGATCCCTGCCCGGAATTCGTGTCCTCTCCGTTGGCGCAGCTCGCCGAATTCACGAGGACGCAGGCGCTTCTGGCACCGTCACAGCAAGCGATCAGTGGCTCGCCTTCCTGATATTCGAAGGCGCCCTTGTCCACGTGCGCCCCCGACACCCTTGAGTGACCGCCGGCGTCAAAAATCGCGCCGGGGATCCTGGCGGCTGCGTCGTCGCCGGCGTTTCGCAGGGGCGAACCCGATGCCGGGCAAAAATTGGAGAGAATCGTCCATCCGCTGTCGACCAATCCCGGGTCGCCCAGGGAGTTGTTCGCGTCCAACGTCCCGATGTTCGAGCTGTTGTAGACCGTGTTCTGGTAGGCGACGATGGCGGTGCCGGGATAGGTGTAGTGACAGTGGTCCAAGGTCAACCTCGTCCAGGCGGGATGGCGGCTGAAGTCCACGCAGGAGTTGGTCCCCGCGGTTCGCGCCAAGAGACAGTTCCGCGCCACCACCGATCCCGCGCTGGGATACAGGTTCCCCCCCAGCCCGAGACCCGGGCCGACTATGGTGCAGTTGCTGAAAGCGGCGGTCGCCCCCGGGCCGAGGGAATCGATGTAGACCCCGTACTCGGTCTTGGAATAGAAGATGCTGTTGCTCACCGTGCAGGAACCGTCCAGGTGCCAGGTGGCGTGCTCGGACAGGAACCGGCATCCCTGAATGGTGATGTTGTCGACCGGCGCGTCGTTCTTCACGGTATAGTCGCCGCCCGGTCCCTTGTCATAGATGGTCAGGTCCCGCACGGTTGTATTGTAAGCTGTCGTTCCAAACTCCAGACCAGCGTGGTTGGTCCCGGTCGAGTCTCCCGTGATCGAATAGCCGTCGCCCAGGATGGTCACATCATGGGTGTAGACCTGGATCGCGTCGCCCGCCGACTGGTGCCACCGCAGATTGCCCGCAAGTTCATACGTCGCCCCAGCGGTGTCACATCGATAGGGAACGGCGCTGATGATGATCATCCCGGTTGTCGCTTGCGTGGTTCCGCTCGGAACGTTGGAGAGCGCGCTCCAGTTCGGAACCTCGTCCGCGACTTTGAGGGCAAAGTAGTACGTCGTCGCCGGGTTCAGACCCGTGACGGTGAAGGTTTCAGGCTGACCGGAAGGCTTCGGAGCCGGGAGCCCGGGGACCTTCGTGGCCGAGCCCCAGTTGCCGTCCGTGATCAATGCGGTCGAGTACCTCAGATCGTAGGACGTGGCCCTGCCGACCTTGCCATCATCTCCCACCGCGGTCCAGGTCAAGGTCGCCGCGTTCTGCGTCGTCGCTCCCACCGCGAGATCGGTCACCGCGGCGGGGGGAATCGTGTCCGGAGCAGCCTGCGTGGTCCCGCTCGGCACGTTGGAAATGGCGCTCCAGTTATTCGCCTCGTCGACCGTCTTGATTGCGAAATAATAGAGCGTCCCTGGACCCAGGCCGGTCACCGTAGCCGACTCTGGCGTGCCGGAGGTATCGGGTGCCGAAATCGGGAACGTCGTCGCAGAATCGAAGTTCGCACTCGTGATCGTCTTCGGAGAGTACCGCAGGTCGTAGCTGGAGCCCCTCCCGCTCAAGCTGTCCCCACCCACCGCCGTCCAGTGTAGGGTCGCGGTCGTGGTCGTGACCGAGTAGACCGAGAGATTCGTGATCGGCGCGGGGCGGACATAGTCGCCCCCGCCTCCGAGCGAGACCGGATAACCGGTCGGGTTCACGGCTCCGGTTGAGTCGGATACGAACAGGTAGACGTCTGCATTGGATCCGAAAGAGCCATGGTGCACTGTGAAGGTGATCGACCCGGCGGTCCATGCGGTCGGAATCTGGATCTCCCGGTGGACACAGGAATCGTAGGTGGGTTGATCCCCGATCTCCACCCTGGCCCGGGTCGTGTCTACGTATACGTCGCTCCAATAGGTATCGGCCACCTCGTGGTCCCCGTTGCACGTCGGAGGCTCAGAGTTATGCTTCATATAGTGCCCGAACCAGAGCTGCTGGAACATGTTCGGATAACTAGTATCACGATCGCAGAAGTCGCTCAGGTCGATGTACTTTGTTCCATCTATCCAGAGTTGAGTTATGCCGTCGGCCACGCCGGGCGCGGACGAGCACGTCCAGTAGGCCTGAAGATGGACCCACTGTCCTTCTGCGCTCGTATAGTGCCACGGGAAATAGTAGGTATTCCTTCCGCATCCAACGCCACCGTCCCCAGGCGTGTCCTGCCACATGCATTGTCGCGGGTCGCAGTTGTGGCTCATCAGGGCCTCTGGGAACCCGCTGTGCGGCCCGTAGGCCCGGAACTGCTTGTCGTTGGAAATGACGGTGTCGGGGAAATCCTGCTGGTACTCCAGGTACCATCCGTCGATGTAATACTTGGTCGTTTGCTGCGCGGAGATGAGACCGAAGTTGGAGGCGTACTGCAGGTTCTCAAAATGGCACTCGGCCGATCTGGTCGAGTTCGGTCGGAGGTAGTCGGTGGAGTACGTGGGGTCGATGGCAGGGCCGTAGTCGTTGGAGCTGAGGAGGCTCCATCCGGTGAGGGTCGCGCCCGGGGCCCCAGAGGAGAAATTGTCGTACTTCCAGGGGGCCGCCTGGTTCTTGTGGCCGAACCCGCTGCCGCTGATAGTATAGGAGCTCCCGTCGGAAAACGTGCCAGTTCCCGAGGCAACAAACGGCGTTGCCATCACATTCAACCCTGTCATCAGGATCGCAGCGGCTGCGAGGGCAACCGATGATAAGGACTTCATGTCTGACTCCTGTGATCGCGCAGGGAAAGGAGATCGAAAGGCGTTGGGATCCGCGGTGGCGAGAGGCCGACTTCGAGAGCTCCCCCAACTCGAACGCGAATCCGCTCCGAGGTTAGCGCGGATCCGTTGGGCACCGTGAGTAAAACTCTCGCTGCAGCCCTGTCCCCGCCGTGCCGCGATCTTGTATCATTCCAATGTGGCTCGTGTCCGGACGCCGCTTTGGGGATGTTCCATCCGGCATAGCGAACTGCCCCCGGCGTGCGGCTGGAATGAATCGAGGGTCGCGCATTCGCCATGGCGTCTTTTCTACGGTGCTTGCGGCTGGTTCCGGTCGCTCAGCGCCGTCTCTCTCCGACTCCGGTCCAATCGGGAGATCACGAAGCGGCGCTTGTTCGACCTTTCAGGGGCGATGTCCTTGACGAGTTCCACCTCCACTTCAAGCTCCTGGTCTCCCCTTCGCAGGATCTCATCCTTGAGCGCCTCCCAGTCGGCCGTCCTGAAGGATGGCTTCGGCACGATCCTCACCAGGATGGCGCCCTCCCGCTCCTGGATCACCTGGAAGGTGTCCACTGAGGGCGCAAGCTCGAAGATGCCGGTGAAGAAATGCACGACCAGACGATTGCCCCGGGGCGTGAGTATCACGTCGGAGTCCCGTCCCTCGACGCCCGTAAGGCGGGGCAGACCACGCCCGCATGGACAAGGTTCGCCCGGCCCCCGAACGGCGATGTCGCCGATCGCGTATCGAATCAGCGGCATGGCGCCCGGGTTCAGGCGGGTGAGGATCACGGTGCCGGTTTCCGCGCCGTTTGCCCCGGCGAAGGTATCCACAAGCTGCAGAACGACATGGTTGGAGAACACGTGGTAGCAACCGTCGGCCAGACCGCATTGCGCCGCCACCTGGATTCCCTCGCCGCACCCGTAGGTGTCCGTTACACGGCAACCAAAAGCGCGCTCGATCGCCTTCCGGTACTGCGGAAAGAGGTTGTCTCCCCAGCTCACGATGCCGGCCAACGTCCTGTTGAAGCCAACCTCGGCCGCGCGCTGCGCCAGGCAGTGGAGGCCGGCGGCGTACCCCGTCACAAAGCGCAATCGCAGCCGCTCGATGATTCCGAGGAACCCGTCCAGCATTTCATCGGACAGATTCCAAGCCGGCACGTAGGAGACGCGCAGCAGGAGATCCTTCGCTCGCTTGACCCTCCCCCGGTCGGTCGTCATCCCCATCTGCATGAAGGGGGTTCCGATGTCCCACCCGGCATAGGTCGACCGCAGAAACATCAGCGCCCGGGCCTCGCTAAGGGAGTCGCGGTCGATCCGCACCGTGAAGGGACGTCCCGTCGAGCCGCTGGTCCATTGCTCATCCCAACGTCGGATCGATGGACGGGTGCATTCCGCCGGATAGGCCGCCCTCAGCATGTCCTTCGTGACCACCGGCAGTTTCCGCAGATCCTCTTCGGACCTGACGTGTTCCGGTCGGAGACCGGATTCATCGAAGAGGCGCCGGTAGAACGTTGTCTCCCGATAGGCCACCTGCACAAGCGCGGTCAATCTCCGGTTCTGACAGTCTTCGAGACGATCGGGCGACCACCACTGGGCCTTGCTGAACGCACTGTAGTAATGCATGACCCGCTGACCCGTGGCCCGGTCGGCCAGCGGAAGCAGCCAGCTCCGAAGGACGAAATTGCCCGTGTTCATCGTCGTTCCGAGTCCGATCCACGAGGCCGACGGGGTATCTTGTCCAGATCCATCACCGCACCCGGCGCTGGCGGTCTCCGCCGACGCGCTCCGGATCCGCGACCTCGATAGCGCCGGTCCATCCATGGTGGGCCTTGAATCGGAAGGGCCCCCCCGGCCCCAGGCTCGCCAGCACTCCGTTCCATTCCGGGCTGTCGCTATGAAGGTTGATCGCTTCGTAGGGAAACGGGGCGAGCGGAAGCTCCCGTGGGGCAAATGCGTTCCGGATCATCGGCAGGCGCAATGGATCGAATCCCATCAGCCATGCCCCGGCTGAATCGATGGCCACGGGATTGAATCCGGCCACAATCAGCCCGGCGCGAACCGGATCGGGGGCGGCCGGGCCATCGCCTTCCCCCGCGATCACCCCATCGATGAAGCCGATGTACCGCTTGGCTGGGTGGATTGGGAACGAGGTTCCGTCGCTGTAGAACAGACAGGTGTTGATGTCATGCACCATACGCCAGCAGGTGTCGTTGCCGGCCCAGTTGCCTTGGCGCGTGACCGTGGCCGAATCGCCTAGCGCCCGCTTCCCCCATCGTTTCGCGATCCGAAACCAAGGCGCCATTGCCTCCGGCCTTGCCATCATCATGCGCTCGAGAGAACGAAGCGCGCGGGTCTCCCATCGGCGCAGGCCGGACGGATCCGGGTACCCGTCGCCCCCTTCGGCCGGACAGCCGTCGGTGAAGTGGGGAAGCCAGTTCCTGCCGGTATTGATGCCGACGAGGTTCTTGAGGCAGAGGGTGACACCGACCTTCTTGTGGGTTTTCATCTTGGCGACGTTGATAAAGAGGTCGGCACTGGTGCATGTCCTGGATACAAGGTACTCATGCCTCCCTCCGCTGTGGTGTCGGTTGGTCTCGGCTTGATCGTAATCCGAGCCGTAGTAGCGCCCACCGCCGGGATGGCCGGACAAGGCGCTCATCGATCCGAGGTCGATTTGCTGCGAGCCGTTCTCGTCTCCGGCCAGACGTTCTCTCCGGCAGATGACGTCGTCCCGGGTATCCGGCCACCACTCCGACCTGAGGTCGAGCAGGCGGATGCTCACGCCGCCGGATCGCTTCCGGGCGTAATCGCAGACTTCCGAAATGCCCGTTCGCTCAATGACCTTGGCCCAGTCCGCATCAAACTGCGGACCATCGACGATCCAGATCTCCCCCTTGCCGCGCAGGGCGAGCAGAGCGTAATCTAGGATCGGCCGGATGACCGAACCGTGGGTGACGAGCGACATCCACTCGCTCGGCCGGGTCCGGTGTGCATGGCCGATCAAGTTGGGCTTGATGACAATGCGTTCGCCGGGATGGACCAGGTCGGACAACGGATTCCAGTGCAGTGTCGAGACGTTCTCCTTGTCCAGACCCATCCGGCGGAAGATCTCACGGACGGCTGCGTAGACCTCATTCTGCGGACCGAGTTCCGAGGGCACCTCGGGAAAACGCTCGTGAGGGTGAAAGGGAGGGACCGAGGGATACCTCGGTCCGATCCGACGGATGCAGACCTCAGGCGATGACAGTGTTGCGATCATGACCGACTCAGGCACATCCGATCAGACCGGCGGGGAGAGATTCCGGTGCCGCCAACGTCGAGAAATGGTTGAAATCAACGGGATCCCGTGAGCAGGAGCCGGCGTTGCTTCCGGTCCCTTTCACGCATCCGCATACCGCAGTCTTCGGACCCGTATGAATAGGCTCACCGGTGCCCTCCAGCCGGGGCCGCGCCTGGCTGCAGCAGGTCAGCCCCGCACGGCCTCTGGAAAACCACGCGGAAGTCAGTAGAGACCTGATCGCACCGGTAGTCAATCGGAATCTGGGACATCGCTCCTCCGGCCTGTCCTTGCGGTCGATCCGCTCCCGTCCGCGGAGAGCCTCGGCTGGATCCCGGGCGCGGGCCGGCGGAAACTGCGACCGATGATCCGGACGGCGGCCCCCCGTGCCTCCGGGGCGCGTCCGGTTCATCTCCGTCGATCCAACAGAACGGTCCGGCGCGCAAGGGAGAGCTCTCTGGCATTGTTATCGGCACTCCGACCTTCGGAGGCGAGCCGATTCTGGCCCCGTTTCCCGACAATCCCGGCTGCCCGGAGAAGTGCAAAATGCGGATCCTTGATCACCTGCCGCCGGTGGGTATAAGCTCGGCGCGGTCTGACTCTTGGTTGAACGCGGTTTCCGATCGTCGGGTGAGCCGAAACCATGAAGATCCTCGCTGTCTATGGAGCGGACTTTCCCTGGGACATTCGCGTCGAGAAGCTCCTCTCCGGGCTCCACGCCTATGGGCACGAGCCCCACCTCCTCTGCCGGAATCTCTCCCGGGCCCTGGCTTGCGAGCGCGTGGGGGACATCATCTGTCATCGGGTGCTCGGCCCCGGGACGGGCCCGGCACGGTTTGGGTTCCTGAGCATGCCGGCACCGGCAAACCCGCTCTGGCGCCGGGCGCTGGTGCGTGTGCTGGCCGAGGTCTCACCCGACCTGATGATCGTGCGCGACCTCCCGCTGTCTCCTCTTGTCATCGCCGAGGCCCGGCGTGTCGGCTTGCCGGTGATCGTCGACATGGCGGAGAATCACCCCGCCATGTGGAAGGATGTGGCGGCGGGAGATCCGGTTTTCCTTCGTAGCTGGCTGGTCAAGAATCCCATCCTGGGAAGGCGGATCGAACGGCAGGTCGTCCGCCAGGTCGACGCGATCTTCGTAGTGGTCGAAGAAATGCGCAGGCACATTCTGGCCCTGGGCGCCCCTCCGGAGAAGGTGCACGTCGTTTCCAACACGCCTCCCCTGGAGGTTGTGGAAAAGTGCGCCTCACACCCGGAGGAGGGGGCCGGCCGGATCGAGATGGTCTACGTCGGCTACATAGATCGTGTCCGAGGCTTGCAGCATGTCATCGAGGCGATGGCCATCCTGTCGCCGGGCTCCCCTCCGATCCGCCTTCATGTCATTGGGACCGGCGATTACCTGCCCAATCTGAAGGACCAGGTCCGCCGCCGAGGGATGGACCAGCAGGTCATCTTTCACGGTTGGGTCGATCAGCGGGACCTGCCGGCCTACCTCTCGCGAGGCAACCTCGGTCTGGTTCCCCACCTGAAGACGGAGCACACGGACACGACCGTCCCCAACAAGTTGTTTGACTACATGGCCGCCGGGATTCCCGTACTGGTTTCCGACGCGGCCCCGTTGGCTCGTATCGTTGGGGAATGCCGGTGCGGGCTGATCTTCCCCGCCGGCCGACCTGGGGATCTGGCGGAGCGTCTGCAGCAGTTGACCGATCCGTCGCTGCGAGGTCGGCTCGGCGCGCGCGGACGAGAGGCGATACGCGATCATTTTCACTGGGAGCGGGACCTGGCCGTTGCGGCGGAGATCGTCGGTCGACTCGGCCGGTCCCGCACTGCCTGCGATGGGGCCGGATCGTAAGACGAGACCGGCGGCCACCATGGAAAGGAAGAAGATGCATGTCTGAAGGAGCGCAGCACGGCATCGATCGGAGTCCCCTGCTGACCATCGAGATCTGCGATCCTGAGATCGGCCTGGAAGGGTACGTGTGCATCCATTCGGTGGGAAAGCACGGCGCGGCGGGCGGGATCCGGTGCGTGCCCGACGTAACCAAGCGAGAGGTGCAGCTCCTGGCCAGGGCCATGACCTACAAGTTCGCCTTCTTCGACGTACCGCAGGGTGGAGCGAAGATGGGCCTCAAGATCAACTACGACCTTCCGGAACCAATGCGAACGGCATTGATCCGGGCGGCGGCCCGACACCTGGAACCGCTTCTTCGGCGGGCGGACTTCTGGTCCCCATGGGGGGACATGAACTTCCACGGCGACGAGCTTCGGGCGTTCTTCGCCGCCGTCGGCAGGGATTACACACCGGACGAAACCCACAACTCATCCGTTCGAACCGCCATTTCCACCCTGTGGTCACTCCAGGCGCTGCTCGCCGATCGCAACCTTCCGCCCGGCGAGGTCTCGTTGAGCATTGAAGGATTTGGAACGGTAGCTTCCTACCTGGCTCCGCTGCTCGCCGGCATGGGGGTAAAGGTCGTTGCCGTGAGCAACCACCTCGGAGGCGTGTCCAACACTCGTGGCCTCGATCTTTCCAAGGTGGTCACGCTCCGCCGGGAGCAGGGAGACGCGTGGGTGCAAGAGAAGGGCGACTGGGAGCACATCACCCAGGAGGAGCTCTTCAAGGTCCCCGCCGAGATCCTCGTGCCCAGCGCCAGGGTGCACAGCATCTCCGCGGAACGGGCCAGGACGGTTCCGGTCCGCGCAGTTCTGCCCATCGCGAACGTTCCGTGCACTGACGAGGCCCTTGAGATCCTGGACGACCGGGGCATCGATTTCCTTCCGGACTTCGTGGTCAATGGCGGGGGAATGCTGGGTCACATCCGCAGCGCCGACGACCGCTTTGGCGCTACCTTCAGGGCCATGATCGGCCGGATGCTCCGGACGGCCCGGGAAAAGCAGGGTTCGGTCCGCAAGCTGGCAGAGTCCGCGGCACAGTCGAACTTCCCGGGAATCGCGGCCGAAGCGTACGGGAGAGACCCCTTCTTCCTGGACGTGCTGCAGCGCCTGGGCTATCGAGGGATTGTCCCCGAATCCCTCGTCCGACAGGCCCAGGAATCCGTGTCCAAGCGAGTGGAACGGAGGGTCGCGTCACTGTTTCCACTGTCTGAACCGTTGAAGACCTGATCTGAATCCGGGCCGAGCCCGGGTCCCGCACCGCCGTTTCTCGCCAAGGCTGGTCGCGAAGCACCGGACCTTCACGGATCAGCGGCCGGCCCTGCTCCTTTGGACGCCCGGTTTCCGGAGGGCTCGGGCGGTCTTTGCCCGCGAGGCGTTCGTCGGAATCATCGGGGCCAGGAAGTCCGCCAGCAATCGCGCCTCCAGGGCACATCCCTCGGCGTTAAGGTGGACTCCGTCACCGGTCCAGTAACGTGCCTCCCGAGGCATCGCCGAGGCCAGGTCGAAGAACGGCGCCCCCGTTTCCCTGCACAACCCTTGGACCAGGACATTGTGCTCCGAGATGCCCCGCTGGTAGACGTCCGAACGCGTCTTGACCGTCAGGGGAAGGTAGGTGAACGAGACCAGGACGGGGATGACCTTGAATTCCCGCGCCACCGCGATCAGGGACCGGAGGTTGCGGTCCGTGTACTCCGGCTTGTTATGCTCCAGTATGTCGATGGCGGGATGGCCGCGAAACACCCCCGATGGATAGTCCTTGGCGAGGAGCTGATCGTAATAGGCGTCGCCGACAAAGGTCGACGCCGAGACCAGACGGTGTATGTCGGCGTAGCTCCTGACCAGGCCCGTGGGATAAAGGAGAATGCGCAAGAGCACGAACCGGTCGATCCATCCCCCATCCGATGCTTCGGGCGGACTGACCCGGCCCGTGTTGTCGGAACGGTAGGCTTCGAAGGGAAAGACCATGCGGGTCTCCACCTCGTTGGTGCCTTCGTAGTAGATGACCATGTCCGGCTGAAGATCGAGGACGCGGAAGAGGAAGTTGATGAGGATCGGCCAGCTATCGTAGTCGCCGACCCCGGCGTTGATCACCTCGACGGAATCACAGCCCCTGTTCCTGAGCTCACGCTCCAGGACATAGGGATAGGCCTCGCGGTAGGTCTTCACCCCGACGCCATAGGTCGTGGATCCCCCCAAGGCAACGATGCGGTAGCGCCCCGGCGGCTTGTGCCTTTCAACCTCCTCGCCGCGGAATCCCAGGGAGTTGTGGCGGTCGCCATCGGCATTTCGATAGCCGGGCGAAGGAACGTAGAGAAGGTACGGGTGGCGATCGTACCTGAGGCGCTTCTCTTCCATCATGCCCCGCGTCGCAAACGTGCCGAACACCATGTCCGACGCGAAGTGCGAAAGCCACAGGCGCAACGCGCCTTCGAGTGCCCCCAGCCCAGCCAGGGCGATGGCCAGCCCAAGGAGAACATGCGCCGCCCAAGGGAGCCGGAGATGCGGCGCCAGTTTCCGTCTCGTCCGGATGACCAGGATACCGGCGGAGATCAGGACGAGGTCGAAGACATCGATGATGACTCCGTTGGTCGCAGAGATCGATCGATCGGGGCTGAAAGCACGGGTAAGCAGCCATCGGTTGGCGACGAGGCCGGCCAGGATGAGGAACGCTCCCAGCCCCGCGACGGCGCCGGTGCTCAATTTCCGCTCATGCAGTGTCATCCTTCATCCCCCCGAGGGCTGCGGGCGTCGTCCGGACTCGATTCGTTACCGTCTTTACGGACCTTCCGGCGGTCCTTGATCGCGGCCTGCGCAAACAGGCGATTGAGCTTGAATGCCAGGACGTCCAGCGTGTCGTATCCGCCGATGAGGAGGCGCGGCAGCCTGAGGCCGTCGGTGGTCGCGCGCGTCAGTCCCGGATCGATGGTGTAGCCCCGTCGAAAGCCCGCCGCCCGCGCTGACCGGATGACCCTGAGATCGGCGTCTCCGTTCGGATAGGCCAGATCGACGGGAGAGACCTGAAGGATGGATTCCAGGACTTCGCGCGACGTCCGGCAGGCCGCGTCGAGGTCATCATCCCCCAAGGCGGTGAGGATCTCGTGACGGTGTCCGTGCGAGCCGATGCAAAGAAGACCCGTCGAATACATGGCCTGGATCTCGCCGGGCGTGAGCGGCCGGTAGTCGCGAAGCGCTTCGCGTCCCTGTTCACCGGCCGCCTTGTCACACGCCGCAAGGACCCGGTCGACTTTGGGGCAGCCGGGATTGCCGAGCCCCTTGATGTCATCCAGAAGGCGCTGGACGTCGTCCCAGCGTCTCGGGCCGTCTTCCGGATGGAAGCGATAGCACCGCAGGCCCGCTTCGCGCAGATCCAGCTCCTCGAGGGCTTCCACCTGGATCGGCACAGTGACCCGGTCGAACCAGAACGGCTCTCCCGAAATCGTGTGCCAGGTCGAGACGAAGAGGATCGCCGGGACGTGGTGGCGCTGAAGAACCGGCAAGGCGAATCGGAGGTTGTTGACGTATCCGTCATCGAAGGTGAGCACGAAACTCAACCCACCGGTTTGAGGGCCGACGTCGCGTCCCCCCCGCGGCTGCAGGGAGACCCGCCTTGATGGCCGCTTGAACCTTCGGCCCTTAGGTTGGAGATCGGGAGCCGGTCGGGATCGATGAAGCGACCGAAGCTGCACAGCCATGCAAGTTGCCGGTCGAGCTCCCCCTGCCGCACGCGAAGCCAGCTCCTCGGGCCGGCGTCAGGCCCGATGTCATGGTAACCGAGGATCACCACGGAATCGCTCCGGCGGGCCGCGGCCAGCCGGGTCACGGTCCGATTGCCAAGAATTCGCTTGATCACCGACTTCATGTTCGGCCCCCCGCTATGCGACAAATGGAGAACCGGTACTTGCCGCCGGGTCCCGGGCCTATGGCATCCTGGAAATTCAGGGCGATCGCGACGCTTTCTCCCAGCGCCTGGCGAAGCGTCCGCCGCAGCGCCTCGGCCACGGACTCGTTCCATTCGGGGCCGCGCACGATGTTCAGATCCACGCGCTCGATCGCTTCCTGCACGATCTGCAACTGGACGATGCCCGGGTATCGGGTCAGCGTGTTCTCAATGAGAGAGATTCCGGCCACTCGGCTTCCGTCCGTCGCGATCAGGAAGTCCGCCGTCCTGCCGGTCACGGTCTTCAGGAGCGGAGAGGGGCGACCGCACGGACAGGCCCGGTCGCTCATGACACCGAGGTCGCCGACCTCGTAGCGCAGCATCGGCATCCCCAGATTGACGAACTCCGTCACAACGATGCGGCCCTCTTCCCCGGGGCGGCACGGCGTGTCGTCGTCCCGCAGCACCTCCAGGGCGATGTGCTCAGCGTTGATGTGAAGCCCGGCGTGCCGTTCACACTCGCAGGCGATCAGGCTGACCTCTTCGCACCCGTATCGATTGGTCACGGGACACTCGAAGACCCGCTCGATGACACGGCGCTCCCGCTGAAACAGCATCATGCTGGTGGCGACGATTCCTCGGGGACGAAGGGCCTGCCCCATCTCCCCCAGCATTCCCGCCAGCAGATAGAGCGAATGCGCGTGCCCATAAAGCAGGCCAGGACGCAGGCGGCGCCAACCCGCGGCGAACTCCCGCACTGCCGGGCCGTCCAAATGCATGGTGTCGAGGCAGATAACCCGGTCCTTCAGCAGAGCGCGAATGCGGTTTCTCAGAGTGACGGGGCGGATGGGATTCCCCCACACGGCGGCCATCGGCTGTCCCAGACGCCAGCCACTCCACGAGTCGGCAAGCAAGGCGGCTCCCTGGCGCAAGCCGACTCCGCGCCGATCGCAGTAGACCTGGAGAGGTGTTCCGGTGGAACCGCCGGTCTTGGCTCGCACCAGATCCTCGGACCGGTGGTTCACGGCAAGGATCTCGGAACCGTGTTCCCGCAAGTCCGACTTGGTCAAGAGAGGGAGGGCGGCCAGATCTGAAATGGACTCGACACCTCGAGGATCGATTCCCGCCGCTTCCAGGCGACGCCGGAAGAACGGCGATGCCGCGGCCGCGTGGCGAACCAGCGTATTCAGGCGCGTGCGGCGCCGCGCGTCCAGCGCGGCCGGCGGATCGAATTGTCTCCGGGACAGTTCCCGGAAGGTCCGCAGGCGGAGGCTGCCCTCCCATAGGTCCCACGCTGGTTCCGTTACATGGGCCACGAGCCAGTCGGGAATGCGCATCTCCATCGTCTCTTCAAATGCGGGGGGTCCAGGTCACCTGCTTGTGGCCTTGGAGGAATCGCACCAGGGCGGTGCCGGCCGCGGCGTTCACCAGGCAAAGATAATAGGGAAAGGACAGCGGCGTAGGCAAGGAACGCCTGAGGAAGCCGAGACCGGCGAAGACATAGAACGCGACCTGCGCCGCAAACATCGCGTCCCATGCGGGACCGCACCCGAGCAGGGCCGCGTTGCTCAACAAGGCTCCTAGCTGGAAGATCGGGGCAAGATAGCGCAACCACTTGTGGGAAAAGAGCTGCCATGAGAACAAACCGAATCGAAACGGGTTCAGGAGGCCCGCCTTGTCACGCAGGGCGTGCCAGGCTCTCAGCGTCACCCGGGTTCGCATGTGAAACTCGTCGGTCGCGGTCTCCAGACTCGCTTCGTAGAGACGAGCCTCGGGAACGAACACGACTCGTCGGCCTCGCTCGATGACGCTCAGAGGCAGCACCAGGTCCGGTTGCTGGTCCGGACGCATTTCCAGATACAGGTCCGCCCTCACTGCGTCAATGCCCCCGTCCACGCCAACCACCGAGCCGATGGCGGTCTCAAGGTCGCGCAACGCGTTCTCATAGCGCATGTAGGCGGAGCAACCCTCTCCGGTCGGAGAACCGTCGGGAGCTTTGTAGAGCATTCGACCGGTCGCATATCCCACCTTCGAGTCGGCGAACGGCTCCACCAGCTTCCGCAACGCATCCGCGGCATAGAGCGAGTTGGCATCGGAGAACACGAGGATCTCCCCCGTGGCCAGGGGTACGGCCAGGTTCAGGGCCGAGGTCTTTCCCGCCCTGGGTTCCTGCCGCAACAAGCGTATACGGGGTTCGTTCGAAGCAAACTCGGAAACCACCCGGTCGGTGCCGTCATCGGAGCCGTCGGAGATCACGATGATTTCGAAACGGTCCCGGGGATAATCCAGGTCCAGCTTGTTCTGGAGCGTGGCCGTGATCTGGCCGACCTCGTTGTAGGCGGAAATCAAGATCGTGACTCCCGGAGTATCCGGGGCGGATAGCACACGGCGCCGCCGGACGACTCGGAGCATGGCGCACAGCAGCAGATAGCCTACGTATACATATACGAGGACGGCGACGCAAACTGCGAACACCCAGGACATTGACCGACTTCCTCAATCTTTCGCGAGCGGCTCACGTCGAACGCCAATCCTCCGGAGCCAGGGCGGGACCCGACCCACGCCTACCTGACAGGCTGCCTTTCAGCCAGGGCCTGACCCGGAACACGGCCAGACGCAGCAATGCGCCGACGGGCCCCGGCTGGAAGGCGACGACGCGCACATGAGGCCTCAGCCCCGGTTGCCACCGTGACTTGAAATACGAGTCTCCACGCAGAAAATCAAAACCGGTCATGTGGCTCTCAAAAGCATGTTTGACCGTCTGATGAAACAGCCAGGCACCGACCGCTCCCTTCTCGTATCCGGGCAGGTAGGCCCCGTTGTACGCGTGGTAGACCCCTCCGTACACGAACCCGATGATGTAGGAGATCATCCTTCCGTCGAGACGGAGGACAAAGAGGAGCGGGCGGATGTCTCCCGGTTCCGTCAGGATCCGGCGCATAAACTCGCGGTTGGTCTCGCTCCGGTAAAACGAGCGCCCGGCGGACGCCTTGGCGCTTCGCATCTCGACCGCGATCAGCTCGTCGAGCTGGTCCACCACGGTTTGGCCCTCGTCAACCGTCAGCCGCCATGCTCCCCATTGGTCAAACACCTTGGGGCGGGTGCGCATCTCCGATCGGAATTTCCGTGAGAGGGTCAATTCATAGGTCGCCCAGTCGGAGTCGACGGGCAGGAACGGCTGGGTCGAGCACTCCTCCCATTCGAGCTGCTTCCAAACCCGGCAACCTGCCTCGATGGTGGCCGATCCGGCGGGCATGTGCTCGAGGCGGACCAGCGCGCTCCCGCACGATCGGGTATGCAGCCGTGTCCAGATGGCCTCGACCGCCGCTTCCCGGCCCGGAAGCGCCAGGAAATCCTGACGGTCGGACGTGAGGTCCCCCAGGAAACAGAGTTCTTTGAGAGGCACGCGGTAGTAGCGCGTGCGGCGGGCGCAAAGCGGGGCCGCGGCCACGAGCCGGTCACCCTCATAGGCACAGAGCACGCGCACTTCGTACTGGCGCCCGTGTGTTTTCCACCAGGCGCTGAGCCATGCCGGCGTGAGAAAGAGGGTATTGCACGCCGAGTGCGCCAGCAGGTCGGTCCATTGGGGGGCGAGCGCCTCGAACTCCTTGAGACACTTGATTTCCTCGATTCGGACGTCCACCGTGACGATCGACCTTTCGAATGGAAGATCGTGGATGGCCAGTGGACTTTCCGCGTCTCGATCATGAACCACGCCGTCGGGCCGCGGTCACTGGCTTCAGTCAAATGGGAGGCTCGCTCCCGCGCCAAAAGAGACCCGGACTCAACCGCTGACCATAGAGAACCCCTGCGGCCCATTGAATGGCAGGTCAACCTAACACCGGGCCTGCGGTCATCCCTGCAGAAGGTTCACCATCGGGTTACACGATACTCCGGACCTGCTGCACATGCAACCACCGGGCTGGCCGCCCCGGGATTCCGTCTAGCCGAGACCCCGATCCCTGCGGTGCGGCTTGGCCGACGCGCCCGTCAAGGATCTCGCATACAGCTCGTGATGGGCCTCGACGCATCGCTTCCAGTCGTAGAGGAGCGCGTTCCGGCGTGCCTCGCGCGCAAGGGCCGCGCGCCTCGATGGGTCAACCGCCAGACGTCCGATCGCGGCTGCCAGTGCCGCGGGATCTCCCGGCTGGACCAGGAGACCATTCTCATTGCTTCGAATCACCTCCCGGTTGCCTCCGACGTCCGTGGCCACGACCGCACATCCGCGCAGCATGTACTCCAGCAGTGAGTTCGAGAATCCCTCCGAATCGGAGCAATTGACGCCGATCTCAATGCGTCCCAGGTACCCGTTGACGTCATGGACGGCGCCGGCAAAGACCACACGCTCGGCGATCCCCAGTTCCCGAGCCAGCGAGCGGAAGGCGGTCAGGCTTGTCCCGGTGCCGATGATATGCCAGGTCAGCTCTGGCCTCTCCCGGCACAGGAGGGCCGCCGCCCGCAGGAACAGGTCGACGCGCTTGACCGGACGATCAAGGTTTGCGACCAGCCCCACCGTAGAGGCCGCCCCCTCGTGGCCGGTGAACGGAAAGTCCTCCGGCGCTACACCGTTGGGAATGACGGCAACCCGCTCTCGCGGCAGTCCGTCCGCAGCGCAGTAATGGTCGCGAACTGCTCCCGAGTTCGCGACAAAGCCCGTGAACAGGCGATTGGCGAGCCGCAACGGCATCTGATTGACCCCGCGGCGCCAGAAGCCGAGGTCGCGGAGGCCCCGCAGGCGCACCGGGACCCCGGCGGCCCATGAAGCGAGCCCGGCCACAACCACGGCGTCCTGAAAGAACGCGTGAACGACCTCGACTCGGACCGAACGCATGTATGCCGCCAAGCGTGTGATCTCACGGAGGATGGATGGTCGGGCCAGCTTGCTGACATTCAACGGGAAGTGGGCGCAATCCGGCAGCTCAGGTTGTTCCTGGCTCCTGGCCAGGGTGCAGAGGTGAACGGAGCACCGCCGGCGGTCAAGCCGCTCGATCAAACCGATGAGTTGTTTCTCCGTGCCGCCGTTGGCCGGCAAGCGGTCGATGCAGTATAGTATGCTGGTGGGCGTTGCCATCGTTTACCTTGGCGGTGACAAGACCGGTGCGGTGCCGGCCACGGAGCCATGCGAAGCAGCGCGACAACCCGATATGACCATGGCGCCGCTCCCAGCAAGGCGCGTGCCTGCAGCGATGTTGGACGGACTCAGGGCGCGGCGATCGGAATCTCCGTCCCGGGGCTGGACGTGAAGAAGCTGGCGAAAAGACTCCTGCTCTCCTTCCCGGGTTTCGAATCGATCTGCCGCCGGTTTACGGCCGGGACCGTGCGGACCTTGATGTACCACCGTTTCGGCGACGGGGCAACCACCGACCGCCGGTGCGTGGACTCGGGGGTCTTGCGCCAGCAGGCGTTCTACCTGGTCCGTCACCACGATCTCTGGCTGCCGGACGACATCCTGCCGGCAAACGACGGAGCCCGGCCGATCGGCCGGTGTCCGGTGGTCGTGACCGTGGACGACGGCTATCGGGACTTCTACGAAGTCGCCTACCCCATCTTCCGCGAGTATCGTATCCCGGTGATGCTCTTCCTCACCACAGGCTTCGTCGATGGAAACGTATGGTTCTGGTGGGACCGGCTGGAATGCATTCTGGACGGGTTGTCCGGTAGCGGCGAATTCGAGGCGGAGGTGGGCGGGCACGTGCTTCATCTGGATCCGGACACTCCCGAGGGGCGGGCCAGCGCATGGCAGGCCGTCGCCAACCGTTGCCGATTCCTGCCAGACGAGCAGAAGGAAGCCGTTCTCGAGGCTTTGGCCTCCCGGCTCAAGTCCCCCCTGGGCATGGAATTGGAGCCGAGATACAGAGCCGTGACCTGGGACCAGGTCCGGCGCATGGCGGCCGACGGAGTGCGCTTCGGCGTCCACACGGTCAGTCACCCGATCCTGGCCAGGGTCACAACGGAAAGGGCCCGCCGGGAGATCACGGATGCGCGCGTGCGATTGGGCGAGGTACTTGGAAGCATGCCGGAGTGGTTTTGCTATCCCCAGGGCGGGCCGGCCGACGTCACCCGGCGGGAGCGGGATCTCGTGGCCGAGGCGGGACACCGTGGTGCGTTCGTGGCGTACCAGAACCTCCTCACGCCGGAAGACGCGTATGCGCTGCCGCGCAGCGGCGTCAGCGCCGACATGACCGAATTTCGCTGGACGCTTTGCGGCGCGGAGATCCTCGTCCTGCGTCTTCGCCGGCGCTTGGGCATGGACTTCGGGCCGGGCTCGGAATACTGGGTCGGTTCCTCCTGACCTCAAGCACGATCGGAACGGATGGTCCATGAACCGGACTCCACTCGTATCGGTTGTCACTGCGACCTTCAACATGGCCCGCTATCTCCGCGAGGCGGTCGACTCCGTGCTCGCCCAGACCTGGCCCGGTCTGGAGTTGATCGTGGTCGACGACGGATCGACCGACGACACTCCAATGTTGCTGGAGAGCTACGCCGATGATCCCAGGGTCAGGGTGATCCGCCAGAGCAACGCGGGGCAGACCAAGGCGAAGAATTCCGGCATCCGCGCAGCTCGCGGCGACTACGTCGGTTTCTGCGACGCCGACAACGCATGGCTCCCGGACAAGCTTGTCCGCCAGGTTCCGCTGCTGGAAGCGAACCCGGACGCCGGAGTCGTCTATGGCAACATCGAACTGATGGACGGAGATGGCGGGCCCCTGCCGACTCCGACGATCCGGCGCCACGGCGGGCGGATCACGGACCGTCTCTTACTGCAGAACTTCGTGACCTTCAATACGACCCTTGTGCGCCGGGCGGTGATGGAGGAGTTCGGGGGATTCGACGAATCGCTTTCCATGGGCATCGACTACGAGCTCTGGCTGCGGATCTCCACCCGCTACGAGTTCATCTACCTGCCCCGGTCGCTTGTCCGCTATCGCATCTGGGAGGGACAAATGTCCCATCGCGCTGAGGAACGCTTCGCCAATTTCCATGCCTTGTTCTCGCGTTTCTCCGAGCGATTCCCGGATTTCGTGCCTCCGGCGACAGCTCGTCTTGTGTGGGCCCGCAACTACGCGCAGAGAGGGATGAGTCGGGCGAAACGGCGAAATCTCCAAGGGGCGTGCGAGGATTACTGGAGGGCGTTTCGTTACCGGCCCTACGACAGGTTTCTCTGGCTGAGCATCTTGCGAACGGTCCTTGGTCGCGGCGACTGACGGCAAAGCGTCGGGAGTCGAACCTTGGAAGTGCGCACCTACGAACCGTCCGATCACGACGCCTGCCTCGAGCTGTTGCGGCGCGGGCACGATCCGGACTTCAGCGCCGAGCGGTTCGACTGGCTGCATGAGGAATGTCCGCACGGCCGCTCGATGCGCCTCGTCTGCTCTGATCGTGGTCGAGTCGTCGGCTTCTATGCCGCGATTCCCAAGCGCTTCATCCTTGGCAACACGACGCTGGTCGGCGCCCACGACGTCGATCCGGTGGTTGATCCTGCCTATCGCGGCCGCGGCGTCTTCGGGTCCCTGTTGGACTTCGCCCTCGGATCCTTCCGGGGCGTCGACTTTTTCTTCAACTTCGCCAACGATGCATCGCGCCCCGGTTTCCTCAGTCGGGGATGGAAGGTTCTTGGGCTGCTCCACGACGCCATCTGCCAGCTCGGGTGCCGGCGCTGGAAACCGCTGGATGCCGTCCTCTACCTGGCCACCGCGGCCCGCGCCCGAAGCCTCCCGAAGGGAACGATCCTGCGGGGCGACCTCAAGACCATTCTGGCCGAGCACGGTTTGCCGATCGTGCCGCCGGCGGATCGCCTCTGGGTGGATCGTTCCGAGGAGTATCTGCTGTGGCGGTACGCTCGGAGCCCCTTGAGGCGCTATCGATGCTACGCCCTTGAGATCGAGGGAAGGGTTCGGCTGGCCCTCCTCGTCCGTCGTGAAAGCCCGGGAGGGCCGCTGCTCCTCGTCGACGTCATGGGCTCGGACCCGTTCGAGTACGATCTCGGTCCCTTGATCGGAGCGCTGCGGCGCGATCATCCGGGGGCTCGAGCGATGATGTGGGATACGACCGCGCCGACCGCCCGACGTTTTTTTCTCGTCAATCCGATGCATAGATCCGCCGGCTATCCGCTCCTGATCCGCGGCGGCACCGGGAGCGCCCGAATCGAGGAACGGATCCGATTCGAACGCCTGTTCCTCACCTACGGTGACATGGAACATTTCTGACCTCACAGCACCACCGGACTTCGAAGCCAATGGAGGCGTGGGGCGGCCCATCGGCGGGCATGGTCGCGGCCCCAGCCAATGCTTGCGCGGTACGCCGGGGTAGGCTAGAATGACGCGGGCCAGGGAGACGTAACGCAACTTTACCCTTTAGAATGCGCGAACTTACCGGAACAGAAATGCCTGTCCGATCGTTGCCGAACTCGATCGGACCCTTTGAAGAAGGCCGACCCGGCCGACCCAGGCCGCGGCGTCGCACCGGTTGGACCGTCGCCGGCATCCTGGGCAGCGCCTTGGCGGGAATTGCTGTTGTCTTCTGTCCTGCCAGTCTCGTCATCGGAGCGGTCGTCTGCACCCTGGCCGTCTATCTCGTCCTGACCCGGCCGTTCATCGGGCTCCTGCTCTACACCCTGACCTTCGCCTTACGGCCGGCCGAGGTCTATCCCTCCCTGGGCCCGCTCCACGTGGAGAGGATCATCGGCGCTCTTGCCCTGGCCGCAATGTACATGGAGCAGCAACGGCGCTCGAAGCGCCTGTCCGTGGATGCAACCCGCCAGACGCGGCTTCTCCTTCTTCTCGCTCTGCCGATCCTCCTGTCCGTTCCATTTGCCTACGTTCGCTCCAGAGCATTGAACGGATTCGTGGATTTCCTCAAGCTGCTGGCGTGGTATCTGCTGGTCGTTCAACTTCTCGACCGACAACGCCGGCTGAGGATCTTCGTCGTCCTGTTTCTCGCCCTCGTCTGCTACATCGCTTTTGACGCTTTGTACGGCTACACCCACGGGTCGGTCGCATTCCGCATGGGAATCCAACGGGCGGTCGGACAGACCGATGCCGGGGGCGACCCGAACACGCTGGCCGCGACCATGTCCGCCACCATTCCGCTTCTCATCCTTCTGGCCTTTCACAGACCTCTTCGGTGGATGCGAGCCGTTCCGGCGGTGGTGGCGGTCCTGCTGTCCATCATCGTGGGGGTCACGGGATCCCGCTCTGGACTGCTGGGTTTCCTGGGCGGCCTCTCCTTTCTCTGGTGGAGAGCCCGTCATCGCCTGCCGGTTGCGCTCGTCGCCGGCGCCCTTCTCATCTTCGGATTCGTCGTGCTTCCGCAGCAGTACAAGACCCGCTATTCCACGATCACGGAGGGAGTGGCGCACGGGACGTTCGACGGATCCTCCTTGGGGCGATTCAGCGTCTGGAAAAAGGGCCTGCGGATGATCATGGATCGGCCGCTGACCGGAGTGGGGATCGATTGTTTCGGAGTGGCCAATGCGGCGGCCTACTCAGAGG
This sequence comes from Candidatus Eiseniibacteriota bacterium, assembly GCA_963833505.1. Lineage (GTDB taxonomy): Bacteria > Eisenbacteria > RBG-16-71-46 > CAIMUX01 > CAIMUX01 > CAWHYG01. Next base: position 2,367,133 of record CAWHYG010000007.1, read on the forward strand.
AGGGCCGGGCCAGCTATCTTCAGGCGCACAGCCTCTACGTCCAGGTTCCGGCGGAGATCGGTCTGCCTGGCGCGATCATCTTCTTCGCCTTTCTCGTCGAGGCCATCCGCCTCAACCGCAACGTCCGTCGGAAGCTCACGACCGCGGGCCGCTCCGGACAATTTGAAGTCGTCGTCCTGCACGGCATGGCCGCAGGTTTCTTTGCGCTGCTCGTGACCGGGATCTTCGGGCACAGCTTCATGAGATACACATGGTATGTGTACGCCGGGCTGGGCGCGGCCATGGCGAGGACGGTCGGCGAGGGCAGCGCAACGCCGGCCTGACCGGCGGATGCGACACCGCCGTGTCCTTTTCGCGAGCCGCCCAGGCGTCCTGACGAATCAGGAACGGAATCAGCGCCGGGATCCCAGGGTCCTTCCGACGACCCTCCGCAGCTCTCCCCGTGCCGCCACCAGCTCGTCCAGCGAGATGACTCTCGCCGCGAGAAGCAGGATCGGATAGAGCATGATCACACTGAGCTGCACCGCCACGTCGAGCAGGACCTTCTCCTGGGAGAGCATCGCCCCGATCCCGTAGAGACCGCAGCCGATGCCCAGGATCCAGGCCGCCTTGCCCGCCTCGAAGACGACCCGGTCAACCCGGCATGCCAGCACGTACATTAAGGCGGAGCGACCGGCGTAGGTGATCAGCGTGGCTTCGGCCCCACCCCAGGCACCGAACCTCGGGATGAGCAGAAAGTTCAGAAGCAGGTTGACGATCCCCATCGATACATTGAGGTAGGCATAGTAGGTCGTACGCTTCCGATAGGAGACCGGAATGGTGAAATGATAGTAGAAGGCATGGATCACGTGGGCGAGGGCGATCATGGGCACGATACGATAGGCGGACCAGTACGGCCGCGTGGTCAGAACCCGCACCAGTTCACGGGCAACGCAGGAAATCCCGAGGGAGGCAAAGGTGAGGAGCGCCAGGAAGTAGGTGAAGATACGGGCGAAGACGTGCTCCGCGTCCTCCCTGCCGTAACGTTCGAAACGCCGGGGCGTCCAGATCTGGATGAATGGAGAGGTCAGCAACCGGTGCATCATGGCGCCGAGTTTGTAGCCGAGGGAGTAGAGGCCGGCGTCGGCCAGCGAGACATAGGCCTTGACGAAGTACCGGTCGGAGGCGATCGCCACGTAGCTTCCGAGATTGGAAGGAATCAGCGGCAGTCCGAAGGTCATCATTTCCTTGATGACCTGGCGATCGAGGGCCAGACCGGTTCGGGACAGGACCAGAACCGTTGCGATCAAAGCCGTCAGTCCGCTCGCGATCAACGTCGCGACCAGCATGCCGAGGCTTCCCCATCGGAATCCGACGATGAAGACGATGTTCAGGGCAATGGTGAGAGCAGTCTGGGTCAGAGAAAAGACAAGGAACGTCGTGGAGCGCTGACGGACGCGCAGGTACGTCGTAACGACGGCCGTCTGGAATTGGGCGGCCAGGGACAGGAAGAGCACGGTGAAATGGATCGAGTACCGGGGTGAATCCAGAAACAATCGGGCGGCCGGCCGGCTCAGGAGGGTCAACAGACCGGCCGCCACGGCGCAGGCGCATCCCATCCCGACGATGGTGGTGCTGACGACCCGGTTGCGCCACTCCGCATCCTCCCGATCGAAGTAGAACCTGCTCATCGCTTCGGTTACACCCAGGCCGACCACGATGGAGAGGATTCCGGAGATGAAATAGAGGATTTCCAGCGCCCCGTAGTCCGTCGGGGTGAGGTACCGCGTATAGAGCGGAAGGAGCAGGATGGACACCGCCTGGCTCAGGATGTTCGCCAGGCCGAAAACGGAGCCATGCCGCAGGATGACTTTGGATTCCGAGCCCAGGTTTCTGCTCGGGGTGTCGGAGGTCCGTTTCACCGCCCACGGGAAGAGTCCCATTGCACCCCTGAGTTCATTTCTCGCGCCGGCACCAAGCCCAACGAGCGTCCCGCAATCAGTCTACGCCAACCTCGCCCGCATGTCTCACGCGGTTTCTGCGGCGGCAGCGGACCGTGCAATTGCGGGCCACGGATACCGGTGCGCCGCCGGATGGAGTGACAAGGACTCACCTGCAGGCCGCGGCCCCCCGGGCGGGCGCCGCGGCGAATAGGCCCGGGAGCTGTCTCAAGCCCGATACTCTCGTTCGGGGCCTGGCTTTCATGCGGATCGGAGCGCGGCCAGGATCCGTTCCGCCGCGTGTCCATCTCCGTAGGGGCTTTGGACGCGCGCCATCCGGTCGTACTCCTCCGGATTCGTGAGCAGGTTTCGCACGGCCGATACGATTGCCGCCCGATGCGGCCCTACCATCCGAACGGCTCCCGACTCCACGCCTTCCGGTCGTTCCGTCCGGTCCCGGGTACAGAGCACCGGCTTTCCGAGAGCCGGGGCCTCCTCCTGCACGCCGCCTGAATCCGTGATGACCAGACAAGAGCGCCGGAGAAGCGAAACGAACGTCAGGTAGTCCAGAGGCGGCTCCAGTCGGAGGCGTCCGCCCGCTGCGACCGGATTCAGCAGGCTCCGCGCGGTTTCCTGGACACGCGGATTCAGATGGACCGGATACACGACCTCGACGTCAGGAAACTCCGCCACGACGTCCCGCAGAGCGAGGCAAAGATTTTCGAGGCCCGGGCCGAAGTTCTCCCGGCGGTGGCCCGTGACCAGAATCAAGCGGCGCACGCCCGGATCCGAAACCTCGGATGGAGGTCCTCCGGCCTCGTCCAGGCGATCGCAGACGTAGTGGAGGGCGTCGATCACAGGGTTTCCGGTCACTCGAATCGCAGCGTCGAGGATGCCCTCGCGGAGAAGATTCCCGCGGGCCCATTCCGTCGGAGCCAGATGGAGAGACGCGAGCCGCGTCGTGAGTGTGCGGTTCATCTCCTCAGGAAAAGGCGCAGCCGGATCCCAGGTCCTGAGTCCCGCCTCGACGTGGGCCACGGGGATGTTCCGGTGGAAGGCGGCGAGTGCGGAGGCCAGGACCGAAGTCGTGTCTCCCTGAATGATCAGCCAGTCAGGCCGGGAGCGAACTAGGATCGGGTCGAGTCGCTCAAGGACGCCTGCCGCCACGGAGGAGAGGGTCTGGTCTGGCTGCATGATGTGCAGATCGTGATCCACGGTCAGGCCGAAGAAGTCCAGGAAGGGGGCCGCCATGTCACGGTGTTGCCCGGTGAGGCAGACTTCCGTCTCCAGGCCCGCGCGTTCGCGGTTGGCCTGCCGGATCACCGGGGCCAACTTGATGACCTCGGGCCTGGTGCCGAGCACGAAGAGAAGTTTCATGGAAGCGTGGAAAGACCCGACTCCGGACGGAAGCTCCTCAAGCAACCCGGGTATGATGGCCGCCCCGAGTTCGCTGAGTCAAGGACCGGAATTCTCCGCGCCTATCGGGCTCCCGGATGTAAGGATCACCTGACAGTTGGATGGGCGCAAATCTGGGAACGCAGCCTGGGTCCGGAAGAGCGCCGCCGTATCTTGCCAGAACATCGACCATTCCGCTCCGGTCAAGGCTGTGCTCAATGCTGGCATGTGAAATGCTTGAATATCTGGGGTTGTGGTCCGCGCTGAGTACGACTGTGGAATCTTGAGGGGGTTTCCCGATGGGAGCCGTCATGTCCGGGAGGGAGGTTTGCAGATGCGCCCGAAAACTCTGATTCTCGTAGTGGCACTGGCCCTGGCTCTGTTGTATCCCCATGCCGCTCAGGCGTATGTCACCTGGGTGAACCCGCTCGGAGGTGGCGACGGCAGCGAGAACAGCCTCAGCCAGATCCTGCTCAACCTCTACGGGCCCGGCAACACGCTCAGGATTGCCGACGGCCCCTCTCCTGGAGACCAGATCTGGCACAACCCGGACGGCCAGGCCAGGGCAGAAGTGAAGTGGGCAGCCGACGAAAGTTACTTCGGGTATGAAGCCGGCTTGGGCGGGGGCATTGGACCGGGAAACTTCAATTCCTTGCTCTTGGTCGAAGACCAAGGGCCTCTCGACAACTGGATCTCCCTGCCCAGCAAAGGACCCAAAGGGAGCGGTCCGATCTTCCGCTTCGGGCTTAACGACGTCACCACGAACTCGTACTGGAGTTCCCTGCAGTCGGATAACCCCGGAGGACGCGACCACGAAGTCACTTACCTCATCACGGGGGGTCTGTCCAAGGGAGACTACGCCCTTGGATGGGAGGACCGCGATCTGGGTGATCAAGACTATCAGGACGCGGTGGTCCAAGTCCATGGTCTGTCGCCCGTACCGGAACCAGGGACCCTGACTCTGCTCGCACTTTGCGGCGGATTCGCGGCCGTCCTCTATCGCCGCCGTCGCAACTCCTGACCGGCAATTCCCCTCGTACCTCGGGGGCAGTCGCGGCGCCGAAGACCTCCGGCGCCGCGACCGCTTAACCGCGTTTCGGATGTCGGATTCCGGCCCCACAACCTAGCCCGGACCACCCGAATCCGCCCCGCGTGCTCCATAGCCGGGGTCGGAGGTTCCGACAGGGATGTCCCGATCACTAATCCCCTGAGTTCCCAAGCAATTACAGTCATCCAACGACGTGCTGCGCGCGATCGATGACAGGCCTTGCTGACATCGCCGGCCGGAACCCGCGGCCCGGCGGTTGCCGCCGGATCTTGAGAACCACCCAACTGGTTGTAGCGGATGGGGTTGCAAACGAGCTCCGAATCGTCGGTCTTTGGGTACGACAAATGCTCAATAGATCCGGCCTTTGTGTATCAACTGGTTTCGGGTTCATTCACGTCCTAGAAGCAGGCGGCGATCGGCGACGGAGGTGTGTGTGAACAGAGTCGCTAAAGTGTTGAGCCTCCTCATACTCGCTAGCATCCTTCCGGCCGCGCAGGCCAACGCGGTGGTGTCGATCTTCGACGACCACCTGATCTACGGGCATAGCTGGTCCCAGGAGATGATCCAGTCCGCCGGGGGCCTGTACGACTACGACTTCATCCGAACGGATTGGATCGCCGGTCCCCAGTTCTCCCCGCACGGAGGCGTAACTGAGGTCGATCCGAGTTGGACGGATGCCTACGACACCCCGACCAGCAACATCATGACCAGGGTGGGCAACCAGAGTGACGATCTGAACTTCACCTGGTGTTGGGAGCAACCCAGGACCTACCTCATCCTCCACGTTGCCATCTATGGCAAGGGCAACGCGTGGGAAGAATCGGGAATCTACACGTTGTACGGAGCAGGAGGCCAGAACTGGCGGCCCGACGACTGGAAACCGGGAACGGATGTCCCTCCTGGAGTGGGTATTCCTGAGGTTCCGGAGCCGACGTCGTTGCTGCTGCTCATCGGTGGGGTGGCGTCATTCGTCTGGCTGAAGCGACGGAGGTCCTGACCGGATAGCTGGCGGATTGAACCTTCGCGAGCGAGCAACCCGATCACCTCCGGGCCTGGGCAGGTGATCTTTGCTTTTCTGCGCCTTTCTTCCCTGACCCGGCTGCGTTCTCGGGATCGTTGCATTCCCCTGGCGGTCGTTTCCTTCGACCCGCTCTGCCGAGCGACCGAGTCATTGTCTCTACTTCCGTTCGGACCGTGCACGGCATTAGAGCGGAACGCTTGTCTTTTTCCGCAATTTGGTAGTATAATACGCATGTCGCGGAATGGTCCGTTCTCGCAATAAAAGGGAGTCTGTCCGTGAAAACGAAAACACGGTGCGTGCGTCTGGTCTTGAACGGGATCCTGGCCGGTCTCTTGTGCCTCGGCGGTGCGGCGTCGGCTCACGCCGACCAAGGGTCGATCATTGCTTGGGGCGGGAATGAATATGGTCAGTGCAACGTGCCCGCGCCCAATTCGGGCTTTACTGCGGTGGCCGCCGGCGGAGGCCACAGTCTGGGACTGCGCTCCGACGGATCGATCGCGGCATGGGGGTTGGACTACTACAACCAATGCAATGTGCCCTCACCGAACTCCGGGTTCATTGCGATCGCGGCGGGAGGCTACCATAGCCTTGGGCTCAAATCCGACGGGTCCATCGTGGCCTGGGGATACGACGCCTACGGCCAGTGCGATGTTCCTTCGCCCAACACCGGGTTCATTGCGATCGCGGCCGGCGACTATCACAGCCTCGGGCTGAAGGCCGACGGCAGCATCGTGGCCTGGGGGTACAACGACTCGGGCCAATGCAACGTGCCATCCCCCAACAGCGGATTCACCGCGCTCGCGGCGGGAGGCGCGCACAGTCTCGGCTTGAAGTCGAACAGATCGATCGCGGCCTGGGGTAGCAACATCTTTGGGGAGTCCAGTGTTCCCGCGCCCAACTCGGATTTCATCGCGGTGGCCGCGGGCGGAATCCACAGCCTCGGTCTCAAGTCCACCCGAACGATCGTGGCCTGGGGAGACAACAGCCAGGGTCAGTGCAACGTGCCGTCACCCAATTCCGACTTCATCGCAATCGCGGCGGGCACGGGGCACAGCCTCGGGTTGAAATCCGGCTTGTCTATCGTGGCCTGGGGAGACGATCATTCCGGCCAGTGCGACGTGCCGTCCCCCAACACCGACTTCGTCGCGTTGTCCGGCGGGGGCGAGCACAGTCTCGCGCTTCAAAGCTCTACCGGCGCCTGCTGTCACCATGACGGAACCTGTACGATCACGATCCAGTTCCTCTGCTCGTCTCCGGATACCTGGCAAGGCGCCGGGACCGTCTGTGTCCCCAACCCCTGCCCGCAGCCGACGGGCGCCTGCTGTTTCCCCGACGGGTCCTGCCAGGTCCTCACCCAGACTGCCTGCCAGCAGCAAAACGGGACCTGGCTCGGCATGGATACCGCCTGCAATCCGAACCCCTGCCCGCAGCCTCAGGGCGCTTGCTGCTTCAAGGACGGCACTTGCCAGCTCTTGACGCAGTCCGCCTGCACGACGGCTGGCGGTACGTGGCAGGGTATGAATACGGTGTGCAGCCCGAATCCGTGTCCTCCGCCAACCGGTGCTTGCTGCTTCTCGAACGGGACCTGCCAGCTTTTGACGCAGGCAGCGTGCACGCAGCAGGGCGGGACGTGGCAGGGCATGAACACGGTGTGCAGCCCGAACCCCTGTCCGCAGCCGGGCGCGTGCTGCTACTCGGACGGGACCTGCAAAGTGACGCTCCAGAGCGGCTGCACGGGTGCCTGGCAGGGCGCGAACACGGCCTGCAGCCCGAACCCGTGTCCTCAGCCTCAGGGTGCCTGCTGCTTCAAGGACGGCACGTGCCAGCTCTTGACGCAGGCCGCCTGCACGACGGCTGGCGGGACGTGGCAGGGCATGAATACGGTGTGCAGCCCGAACCCGTGTCCGCAGCCTCAGGGCGCTTGCTGCTTCAAGGACGGCACATGCCAGCTCCTCACGCAGTCCGCCTGCACGACGGCTGGCGGGACGTGGCAGGGCATGAACACAGTCTGCAGCCCGAACCCGTGTTCGCAGCCGGGCGCGTGCTGCTACTCGGACGGGACCTGCAAGGTGACGCTGCAGAACGCCTGTACCGGCGTCTGGCAGGGTGCGAACACGGTCTGCAGCCCGAATCCGTGCCCGCAGCCGGGCGCGTGCTGCGCGTCTGACGGAACCTGCAAGATCACCTTCCAGAGCGCCTGCTCTGGCACCTGGATGGGAAACAACACCGTGTGCAGCCCGAATCCGTGTGCTCAGCCGGGCGCGTGCTGCTTCTCCGACGGAACCTGCCAAGTGGCCCTGCAGAAGAACTGCACGGGGACCTGGCAGGGCGCGAACACCGTTTGCGACCCGAACCCGTGTCCTCAGCCCACGGGCGCTTGCTGTGCGCCTGATGGAACCTGCACGATCACGACGGAGGCGACGTGCGTGTCCCCGGACATCTGGCAGGGGGTGGGTGCGCCGTGCGATCCGAACCCGTGCTCGGTGACCTCGGTCAGTAGTGAGTTCTGGAACACGTTCACGGCTCCGCGAGCGGTCCCCAACCCGAGCGCAGGAAGGGTCTTGGTCCTCTACCGGCAGTTGCACCCCTCAGCGGTCTCCGTCTACATCCTGGATCCGACCGGCCGTCTGGTGCGCACCATTCTCGGGGAGACACGCCCGGCCGGGAACTACGCCGTGGCATGGGACGGTCGGGACGGCGCTGGGAATTCGCTGCCATCAGGAGTGTACCTGGCCCGCGTGACCACGACGTCGGGTACGTCGATCGTGAGATTCGTCATGACGAGGTGACCGGTCCCGCTCAGAAGCGGCCGTCACGAGGCAGGGACCGCGGCCGGATCACCTTGGAGGTGGTCCGGCCGTGCCTGTCTTCCTCGGATCACTGTCCGCGGGTTCCGGAAGGACCGGGGCAGGGTTCCTTCCACGCAGACCGTAGCCGCCGGGCTCCAGCCCGAGCAGGCGATTCGGCTCTTTTGGAAGGCGTCCCGGCGTCGTGACGGCACCGACGGCAGAAGGGACATTCTCAACTTACGCATAACACATTGCGATATAACAAATTACGGCCGCAAACCTCCGTGCGGGCGGCACTCGGTGTAAGCCGCTCGATACACAGCACCTGTCATGCCTCACGACCGCGACGTCCAGGCTGCCTGTCTCGATCCCATAATGTCGTTCGTGCCATGTACTTGATTGTGCGGAGGTCGAGAACCTCCCCGACGCCGGACGTGGCACGGTTCTTGGCTATAGGCACCGAGCGGTTTTTGTCCACAGGATACTTCACGGTCCGGATGAGCGGAGGGACAGCGGATGAAAAGAATCATAGTGATCCTTGTTCTGGGGCTTCTGGTTTATGGAACTACAGCATCTGCCCAATCAGAGGGCTATCTGCAGATCAACGGACTCTGGGGGTCGAGCAACGCTTCCGTGTCCGGCAATGGCGGGCTCAACTACGAAGACGTCGGATGCGGGGTCATGTCGGGAGGCTACGCGGATGCGTTCTGGACTGGTGGGTACCCCTATCTGCCTGAGGGGCACGGAGCTCTCCAACCCGTCAGCGGGATTTACTGCGTGGACCTCTTCGATACGTTCGGGCTGGGACAGGCGTGGTACGTCAACCGGTACGTCATCCCGCCTCCGGATCCCCAATACCAACCTCCTTACGCCCTCGGTGACATGGCTTGGTCGTACCACGCGTACAAGTCTCTGTTCATGTCGGACGCGCATTGGGCGACGGGTTACCAGCTGGCGTTGTGGGAGATCAGCAACGAGACGAACGGATGGAGGGACGGCGGCGTCTATGATCCCAACTGGGCGACCACGGGATCGTTCCGGGTTGATCCCACCTCCGTTGATCCTCTCGCTCTCGCGGATGCGGACGCGGTTCTGCAGAACACGATCCTTCACAACGGCGGAGGTACTCTCTACCACTACGTTCCGAGAGGAGCGGGCCCCGGGGAAAACTACGGCCAGGGCCTGGTCGGGGACGCTCCGGAGCCGAGCGGACTTCTTCTCCTCGGTGCCGCTCTCCTTGGAGGCGTCGGCGTCGCTTGGAGGAAGCGGCACTAGTTCGAACGGACTCTCACTCACTCGTGCAGGAGCACCAAGACGGAGGGACTTTCGGTCCCTCCGTTCCTGCGTTTGGACACAAGCCTCGACGCCGATTCTTGCCGGAGCCGGCTGCAAATCCCGTCTGCGGGACGCCTCCCGGCTGAGACATATCCAGCAGTTCACTTCGCTCTGGTTTCACGCCTCGGTGCCGCGTCGGCAGAGCATACACAATCCACATCGTCCCGCCAGACAAGGATAAGCAAGGTCAGACCCCGTGTCCCACATCCTCCGAACCCGCTTGTGATTATGCCGACAGTGTCGATGCGGCCAAATTTCAGCCGCCCGCGGTATGAGAATTGCGATAACCACACTGCATCTTTGGACACCCACGTGACAATCGAACCGGGAGGACATCATGCGCAAGGTGTTGGTTCTTGTTCCCTTCGTGATGGCATTGTTTGTTCCCGCGATCGCGTCGGCTGCGATCGTGAGCATTGCACCGTTCTTGGGGTCCTATCAGGAGGACTGGGAACCGGCCGTTTGGGGAGCGCAATCTTGGGAGCAGTTCCCCGACCACAGCATCCTGAACATCATGGGGGGCGAAGCGACCTTGACCGATGATCAGCTCGCGATCTGGTCGTACCCATATGCCTCGGCGGGGACCTCGGGAACCTCGGTTGCGGCCCACGGCACCCAGGGCCTGGGAGAAAACGGCATCGGCGGGAGGGCGGTCCTGACCTTCGCCGACCCGATGCTCAGGTTTGGCGCCTATTGGCAGGCCTACACACCCGATTACGTCCCGGTGCCGATCACCTTCAGCTTCTTTGACGGGGCGAACGACCTGATCGGAACCCAGACCGTGAACTACCTCCATGCCAACGGGGATGGACTGCTCGACTGGCACGGCTGGCAGTCAACGGTCGGGATCAAGACGGTGACCTGGACCGAGACGGGCGGTCAGTCCGACTGGTATCAGGCCAGCCAGGACGTAGGAGTCGTTCCCGAGCCGGGTTCGCTCCTTCTCCTCGGAGCCGGTGTGCTTGGATTCGCCATGGCGGCGGGCCGGCGCAGACACTCGTAGACGTTCCGCCCCTCTGGCCACGGTTACGCGACTCTCTTAGAGCGGACCTCCCGGAGATCCTCCCCCCGGGGGGTTCGTCGCGTTCTGCCTCTTGGTGCTGCCGGAGCTGATCCCGTGACGCCGCCATCTCCGCCCGGCTGAAATCCATGCTTGCCCCGAAAGGGCAATCCCATATACTCACCCATATGAGTATAGTCAGAACCGGATCGGCCGAGCAGGTCGACAGGATGTTCCGGGCCTTCGCGGACCGCACCCGGCTGAGGGTCCTGGTTCTCTTGCAGGACGGAGAGCTCTGCGTCAGCGACATCATCGCGATCCTCCGCGTGCCGCAGGCGAAGGCCTCCCACCACCTTAACTACCTGCTGGGCGCCGGCCTCGTCGAGGTGCGCAAGCAGGGGCTCTGGTGCTTCTACCGGCTCAGACCGGCCGAGGCCCCGTTTCACCGGAAGTTGCTCGAATGCCTCGGTCATTGTTTCGCTGACGTCCCCGGGTTGGACGTCGACCAGAAGCGCGCCGCCAAGGTCAAGGCGTCCGGCGGGTGCTGTCCGGCGCTGCCGATTCCGACCAGCGATTCGCGCTCCCGTGCTCGAGGAGGGTGCGGGACGAAGCAGGCCAGAACGTAGGAGGAGTACTCATGGAGAGCAAGCGCATCGTCCTCTTTCTCTGTACCGGGAACTCCGCCCGGAGCCAGATCGCCGAAGGGCTCCTGCGCGCCCGGGCGGGTGCGACCTACGAAGCGCACAGCGCCGGCACCGAACCGGCCCCGAGCATCCATCCACTGGCAGTCGAGGCGATGAAGGAGATCGGTGTCGACATCAGCGCCCAGCGGCCGAAGAGCGTCGGCACCTACCTCGGCCGACTACCGGTCCGGCATCTCATCATCGTCTGCAAGTCCGCGAACCAGACCTGTCCCTCCGTGTTCCCCGGAGTCCTCACCCGCGACTTCTGGCCGATTGATGACCCGGCCAATCCTCCGGACGGCTCGCCGGCGACGCTGGAGCGATTTCGCGCGGCGCGGGACGAGATCACCGCCCGTTTGGAAACCTGGCTCAGCGAGAAGGCCTCCGCGCGGATTCCATGAGCAATCCAGGGCGTCCGCGACTTTCGTTTCTCGACCGCTACCTGACCGTCTGGATCTTCCTGGCCATGGCGGTCGGCGTCGCCGTCGGCTATCTCTTCCCCGGCGTCGTGCCGTTCCTCGATCGCTTCAGCGTCGGCACGACCTCGATCCCGATCGCCATCGGATTGATCCTCATGATGTACCCGCCGTTGGCGAAGGTCCGCTACGAGGAGATGGGGCCGGTCTTCCGCAACCGCCGGGTTCTTGGTCTCTCCCTGGTCCAGAACTGGGTTGTGGGGCCGATCCTGATGTTCGCCCTCGCCGTCCTCTTCCTGCGGGACAAACCGGAGTACATGGTCGGCCTCATCATGATCGGCCTGGCCCGCTGCATCGCCATGGTCATCGTCTGGAACGACCTGGCGAAGGGCGACACGGAATACTGCGCGGGCCTCGTCGCTTTCAATTCGATCTTTCAGGTCCTCTTCTACTCCGTCTACGCCTACGTCTTCATCACGGTCTTGCCGACCTGGTTCGGGCTCAAGGGCGTGGCCGTCCACATCACGATCGGCGAGATCGCCCGAAGCGTCTTCATCTATCTCGGGATCCCGTTCCTGGCCGGCATGCTGACCCGGTTCACACTCATCCGGGTCAAGAGCAAGGAGTGGTACCACCGCAGGTTCGTTCCGAAGATCAGCCCGATCACGCTCATAGCGCTCCTCTTCACGATCGTGGTCATGTTCTCCTTGAAGGGAGAGGCGATCGTCCAGCTTCCGCTCGACGTGATTCGCGTGGCCATCCCGCTCCTCGTCTACTTCGTGCTCATGTTCTTCATTTCCTTCTTCATGAGCAGGCGCGTGGGCGCGGTCTACGGCCAGGCCGCCACCCTGTCCTTCACCGCGGCCTCGAACAACTTCGAGCTCGCGATCGCGGTGGCGGTGGCCACCTTCGGAATCCACAGTGGCGCCGCCTTCGCGGCCGTCATCGGACCTCTCGTCGAGGTCCCCGTGCTGATCGGGCTGGTCAATGTGGCGCTTGCGCTGGGGCGAAGGTACTACGGAACTCAGGGAGTTGCGGGCGGTCTCCACGGGGCTTCCTGACCTGGCGTGTCCGCCCATGAGGGCCTGACATCCGGGCCCGGCCCCGGGAAGAGTCGCCGAGGTCCGGGCGCTCAGAAGCGGCCGGGCGTTGCGCTATGGTCCGGGCGCTCAATCGCGGCCGGGCGTCCCTCCATCCTCCGCGGCATCGGCCCGCATCTGTTCGAAGAGCCACGCCCGGGCAAAGGACCAGTCCCGCTTGACCGTGCGCGGAGACACCTGGAGCACTCCTGCCGTCTCCTCGACGCTCAGCCCGGCATAGAAGCGAAGTTTCACCGTCAACATGAGCCGCGGGTCCTGGGCGCCGAGCCTCTCCAGCACACGATCGAAGGCGAGAATCGAGTCCGGATCCCGGTCGTCGGCCAGCTCGGCCACCTCCTGGAGATCCAGGGCCAACCGCCGGGCGGGCTGCCCCGCCGGACCGGCTCCGCGCTTCAACCGGCGCCTGGCCCGAGCCCGTTCAATGAGGATCCGGCGCATGGCTTCAGCCGCGGCGGCGAAGAAGTGGCCGGGGTTCTCCCACTCCGTTCCGCCACCTTTGCGCAGGCGCAGATAGGCCTCGTGCACCAGCTCGGTCGACTGGATGGTGCGGGATCTTCGCTCGCCCTTCATGCGCCGGTGAGCGATTGACCGCAGTTCGGCATAGACCTCGGAGAAGAAACGGTCGGAGTCGCTCCCTTCCGTCCCCGGAGCGGGCGGGTCTCCGGCTTCCCGTCCGGGATCGACAGCAGGCGGGTCTCCGGCATCTCGTCCTTGATCGGGATTGTCCTTCGGGCCCGTGCCTTCCATCCCGCCTCCTCGGTCCGCCCCGATTGTCCCACGCGACGCCCGGAGAAAGGAAGGAGGCGGATCTTGCGCAGATCAGTCTCGAAATGGACGCGACGGCGATCTTGCGCCGCGGCTTCGGGCTCAGGGCCAGCGGCACCGGGTCGCTGGAGAGAAGGGGTTCGCCGGGTGGACACAATTCTTCCTTTTCTCGATGACCCCTCCGGCGGGCGTATGGCGCATGAGCGATGAGGAGCGAGATCGGTGGCTTGCCCACCGGAGCTCGGGCGGCGCAACGATTCTGCCGCTCGGCCCTCTCTGCCCACCGCGAAGGGGACAGCTTCCTCAGAAGACGAGTCCAATTTGATTCATGGAGGCTATCATGCATCGGATCCGTATCGCCGACCGAGCTTCTCTGGGAGTGAGAGCCTTGTTGCTTTCACTTCCTTGGACGGTTTTTTTGTTTCTGCCCGCCGGGGCATCCTCCCCTGACCCGCTGTTCGACGCTCCGTTTCTCTCGTACGACACCGGGCACCAGCCCGACGAGGTCGCCGTCGGGGACTTCAACGGCGACGGCCACCCGGATCTGGTCGTGGCCAACGGCTCGACCGACAACACCGTCTCGGTCCTGCTGGGTAACGGCGACGGCACTTTTGCCCCTCGCACGGACATCCCGGTGATCGGCTTTCCCTACGCCCTGACCGTGGGCGACTTCAACGGGGACGGCAAGCTGGACGTGGCCGTGGCCGAGAACGACGCTGCCACGATCGGAATCCTGCTGGGCAACGGGGACGGTACCTTCCGGCCGCGGATGGACTTTCCCGCCGGAACGCAGCCGTTCTCCATCGTGACCGCGGACTTCAACGGGGACGGCAAGCTCGATCTGGCCGTGGCCAACGCCCCGGTCGATTCCGTCACCGTGCTCCTGGGTGGCGGAGACGGCAGTTTCGTGCGGACCGCGCGCTATCCGACCGCCTCGGAGCCGGTCTTCCTGGCCGTGGGCGACCTGAACCGGGACGGCAAGGCGGACCTGGCCGCCGTCAACCAGAGCCCCACCAGCGAAGTCACGGTGCTGCTGGGCAACGGTGACGGGACCTTCACCACGGCCCCGAATGTGCGCACAGGCTCGAATTCGAGCTGCGTCGCCATCGGCGACCTGAACGGCGACGGCAACCCGGACCTGGTCACAACCGACGAGGGTGCGGACAGCATCTCGATTGCGATCGGTGACGGGCACGGGGGCTTTTCAGGGGTGAAGAGGATCAGCGTCCCCGATGTGGCGAACGGCGTGACCATCGGGGACTACAACGGCGACGGCAAGCCGGACCTAGCCCTCTCCTGCCTGGGAAACCGGGTGGACCTTCTGGCGGGCAACGGCGACGGGACTTTCGCCCCGCTCACGACCCATGAAACCGGCTATGCGCCCCTCTACATTGCCAGCGGCGATTTCAACTCCGACGGTAAGCTGGACGTGGTCACGTCGAGCCAGATCTCGAACACGCTCTCGATTCTGCTGGGCAACGGCGACGGCACCTTCGGCAATGGCCCGGCCTACGCGACGGGCGCCACGCCTCAAGGTGACGCGCTCGCGGACTTGAACGGCGACGGCAAGCCGGATCTGGTCACGGCCAACTACGGATCCAACACCGTCTCGGTGCTGCTGAACAACGGGAACGGGACCTTCGCCGCCAAGACCGATTACACGACCGGCGCCGGGCCGTTCTCCGTGGCCGCGGGAGACCTGAACGGCGACGGCAAGCTCGACTTGGCCGTGGCCAACCGGAACGCCTCCACGGTGTCGGTCCTTCTGGGCAACGGCAACGGGACTTTCGGCGGCAAGACGGATTACACCACCGGCGGCAGCCCGTATTCCGTGGCCGTGGGAGACCTTAACGGCGACGGCAAGCCGGACCTGGTCACCGCCAACTACGGATCCAGCACCGTCTCGGTCCTGCTGAACAACGGAGACGGGACCTTCGGCGCCAAGACGGACTACGGCGCCGGCCCGCATCCGTACTCGGTGACCATGGCGGACGTGAACGGCGACGGTAGGCTGGATCTCGCGCTCTCCAACAACACCGCCAATACGGTCACGGTGCTCCTGGGGAACGGCGACGGGACCTTCGGAACCGCCCCGGGAACCAACCGCACCGGAAGCAACCCGACGTCCGTGGCCATCCGGGACCTGAACGGCGACGGCAAGCCCGACCTCGCTGTGACCAACTACTCGTCGAACACCGTCTCAATCCTGCTGGGCAACGGGGACGGCTCCTTCGGCACCAAGACCGACTTTCCGACCGGCATGTATCCCGTCTCGGTCGTCGCCGGCGACATCGACGGCGACGGCCGTATGGACCTGGTGGCGCTCGACAACAACGCCAACACGGTTTCCATTCTGCTGGGCAACGGGAACGGAACCTTCGCAACCAAGGTGGACTACGGGACCGGTTCCCAGCCTACCTGCCTGGCCTTGGGCGACCTGAACGGCGACGGCAAGCCGGACCTGGCCGTGGTCAACTCCACCTATGGCACGGCGACGGTGCTGATCAACACCTCGCAGAAACCGTCGGAGGTCGCGTTCCCGAGCGGACCGGGCCCGATCCGGCTGTTCGCGCCGGCGCCGAATCCGTCCACCGCCGCCACCACCATCGCGTTCGAATCCATCGCCGCCGCGCCGGTGACCCTGGAAATCCTGGACGCCACGGGACGGATCACGCGCGTCCTTTCGTCGGAGAGGATCTTCCCTGCCGGCCGGCATTCGCTCATCTGGGACGGGACCGACCAGGCGGGCCGGCCTGCGGCCAGCGGAGTCTATCTGGTGCAGCTGCGCGAAGGCGGAGCTCGAGACGTACAGAAGGTGCTGAGGTTGAGATAGGCTGCAGGACAGTCTGCGCCCGCGCCTCCGCGGCATCGAAGAGCGCAGACGAATCGTCCATCTTCGGGCGTCGGCAGAGGTGGTAGGATCGAGAGTTGCGGTTTGAGCGCGGAACCCGGCTGCGAAACCGCGCTGGAATCACCCCTCAGCCGCAGTGAGGCGGGCGCATCGCCGCAGGGAAGGCGGAAAACCTGCGGCCGCGACGAGGCCCAAGGGCAAGGAACGACGAGCGATGGAACCTGAGCGATGGCTTCTCCTGCGCGCGCTCTTTGACCGGGCTCGGAAACTGGCCCCCGAGGCGCGCCGGGAATTCCTCGACCGGGAGCTCGCTTCCGACCCCGAGCTGCGCGCCCAGCTAGGCGCCGTTCTAGAGGCGGATGGCGGGGCGACCGGTTTCCTCGAAGCAAGCGGTCGGAGCGGCTCGGCCGGACAGCCGCTTCCGGCCGACCTTCCCGAGCCGGAGGGTGCGGTCGTCGGCCCCTACCGCTTGATCAAGGTCCTGGGGGAAGGCGGTTTCGGCGTCGTCTACATGGCGGAGCAATCCCGCCCGATCCAGCGGCAAGTGGCGGTGAAGATCCTCAAGCGCGGCGTCGACTCCCAGCAGGCGGCGGAGCGCTTCCGGGCCGAGATCCAGGCGCTGGCCTTGATGAAGCACCCGAACATCGCCCAGGTCTTCGACGCCGGCGAAACTCCGGACGGCCGGCCTTATCTGGTCATGGAATACGTCCCGGGAACGCCGATCACGCAATTCTGCGACCGCGAGCGCCTGACCGTGCGCGAGCGCTGCGGACTCTTCCTTGAGCTCTGCGACGCGGTGCAGCACGCCCATCAGAAGGGCTTCATCCACCGCGACCTCAAGCCCTCCAATGTGCTGGTCTACGGAGGCGAGGGCAACCCGGTGGTCAAGGTCATCGACTTCGGCGGGGTCCGGGCCGCCAATCCAGAGGAGGGGAACCCGGCATTCCAAACGCGCGAGGGGTTCATCCTGGGAACGCTCGGCTACATGAGCCCGGAACAGACCGGCTTCGACCGGCGCGCTGTCGACACCCGCTCCGATATCTATTCCCTCGGGATCCTGCTCTACGAGCTCCTGGTCGGCGAGATCCCTTTCGAACGCAAGCAGCTCGAGAGCGCCGCCTGGCTCGAGGCGCTACGCATCATCCGGGAGAAGGATCCGCCGTGCCCGTCCGCCCAGCTCGAAGCCCGGCGCGAGACCGCGGAGCAGGTGGCGCGGAGTCGCCACGCGGACAAACGCAGCCTGCTGCGGCAGATCCGTCGCGACCTGGAGTGGATCACCTTGCGGGCGATCGAGAAGGAACCCGAGCGCCGCTACGCCTCCGTCTCGGAGTTTGCGGCCGACCTTCGCCGCTATCTCGGTCACGAGCCGGTGCTGGCGGGTCCGCCGAGCGCCATCTACCGCATCGGGAAGTTTGCCCGCCGGCACCGCCTCGGGGTCACCGCCGGCATGGTGGTCGTGGCCGCAATCCTGGCCGGGGGCATCGTTGCCGGCATCGGGCTGGAACGCGCTCGGAAGGCCGAGCGCGACGCGCTGAGGGAAGCGGAATCAGCGCGGCGGGTGGCTGACTTCCTCACCGGGATTTTCGAGACTCCCACCCCGGACCGGTCCCTCGGCGAGACCGTGACTGCGCGCACCCTCCTGGCCCAGGGCGCCAGACGGATCGAAGGGGAGCTGACGGAGGATCCGCTCATCCGGGCGCGGCTGCTCAATGCGCTGGGCCGCGCTCACCTCAAGCTCGGCCTGACCGACGAGGGGCTTCCGCTGGTGAGAAACTCCCTGGAGATCGCGGAGAAGTCGCTGGGGCCCGACGATCCGGTGGTTGGGGATTATCTCGGCGACCTGGCCGACGCCTTGCGGCAGGCCGGAAAACAGGATTCGATGCTCCCGCTGATCGACCGTTCGATCGAGATCTACCGGAAACTGGGAACCGGCCGCACGGGGAACCTCGCTGCGGCCCTGCACCGGAAGGCCCTCTGGCTTTGGGATCAGGGAATGCCCGGCGCCGCCGATTCGCTGCTCGCCCGCGCCATCGAGCTGGGGCGGACCGCGGTCCCCCCCGACACGGTAATGCTGGCCAGCATGTACAACACCCGGGGAGGGATCGCGCGACGGCTCGATCGTCCCGAGCAGTCGGCGGAGATGTTCCAGCACGGACTGGACCTGATGGAGAAGCTCCGGGGGAAAGCCCAGACCCTCGTGGTCGTGCTTGAGCGCAATCTGGCGGTGCAGTACCTCGACCTGCACGAAACGGACAAGGCGATCCCGCTGGCGCGGGACGCCCTTCGCCTCGCCCGCACGATCCTCCCCCCGGAGCATCCCACCCTGGCAACCGTGCTTGAAGCGCAGGCCACCGTGCTCCAGCAAGAGGATAAGCCGGACTCGGCGGGGGCCTTGCTGGAGGAGGGCCTGAGGATTCTGGAGAAGAGCTACGGCCCCGATCACCAGGAGGTCGTGTGGCAGCGGTACAACCTGGCCACCTTCTATGAGCATTCGGGGCATCTCGATCGCGCCATCGCCCGGATGGACGAGGCCTATGCCTCTGCTTCCCGGATCTGGGGATTGGAGAACGACCAGACGGCGGAATTCCTGGCCGACCTGGCCGCCTTCTGTTCAGAGGATGGGCAGGAGCGCCGCGCCGACTCGCTCTTCACCATCGCCGTTCCCATGGTCGAGCGCGTCTGTCGGGCGCGCCCGAATTTCCTGGCCATGACCGACCTGGCCTATGGAGATCTCTGCCGGAAGCGAAGCCGGCTCGCCCAGGCCGAATCGCTCTATGGTCGAGCGGAGGCGCTCTTCGATTCCAGCAACACCATGTACCGGCCCTTCCTGGGAGCGTGCCGCGTCCACCGAGCGCTTCTGCTTGCCCGGGAGGGCCGAGGCCCCGAGGCGGACGCGCTGGCCCGGCGGGGGCTGGCCGCCCAAGAGATGTACGGCACGGATGTTCCGGATCTGGTCGATTGCCTCTTGGAAACGGCGGTCGTCCACGTGCTTGGCCAGGACAAGCAGGGAGCGATGGCTCTTCTCCTGGAAGCCCGGAGACGCGGCGCCACCGCCAGGCAGGAATCCCGCTTCTCGGTGCTGTCACAGCTTGGCCCGAGTAACCGGGCCCGGCTTCCACGGGAGCACCTCGGAAAATGAAATATTGCCCGGTTTGCGGCGAACCGCCCGGCGAAGGGGCAAGCTGCCGCTCCTGTGGATCGACGGTTGATGCCACGGCCACCGCGGCGATGACCCGGGCGCCGGCCGAGGTCCTGGCAACGGAACCCACATCCCTGGGGTATGCACCCGGGACCATCATCACCCAGCGGTACCGCGTCGTTTCCCTGATCGGGCATGGAAGCATGGGCGAGGTCTATCGCGCCGACGACCTGCGCCTCGGCCAAGCCGTGGCCCTGAAGTTCCTGCTCTCCGGCGCCTCGCACTCGGCTTCCCGTATCGCCCGCTTCCATTCGGAAGTGCGGCATGCCCGGCGGATCACCCACCCGAACGTCTGCCGGGTCCATGACATCGCCGAAGCGAACGGGCGCACGTTCCTGACCATGGAGTACGTCGACGGCGAAAATCTCGCCTCGCTTCTTCTTCGAATCGGACGCCTGCCGCCCGAAAAGGCGCTGGCCGTGGCGCGCGAGATCTGCGCGGGACTCCGCGCGGCGCACGAGCAGCGCGTGCTGCACCGCGATATCAAGCCCTCCAATATCATCCTGGACCGCCACGGCCACGTGCGCATCGTGGACTTCGGCCTCGCCACCGCGCTGGACGACGGCCAATCCCAGGAACGGGTGGGCACGCCGATGTACATGGCGCCGGAGGTTCTCGCGGGGCAGCCGGCCTCCGTGCGGTCGGACATCTTTTCGCTCGGCGTCGTCCTCCATGAGCTTTTTTTCGGTCGACTGCCCTTCCACCAGAGCGCCATCCCGGGCCGGAACCGGGAGGTGATCCCGATAACGCCCGCGCCGCATCAAGCGCGGCCGGACGCAGCCATCGAGCAGACGATCCTGCGGTGCCTCGCGTCGAGCCCGGAGGATCGGCCGGCCAGCGTCGCGATGATCGCCTCGGTCCTCCCCGGCGGAGATCCGCTTGCGATCGCGGTGGAAGCGGGCGAGACCCCGTCACCGGCCTTGGTGGCGGCGGCGGGCGGAGAAGGAGGGCTCTCGCCGCGAGGCGCCGCCAGGGTTCTGGCCGGCTTCCTGGCGGCGCTGGCCGCCTTGTTCGTGGTTGCCCCTCACGCCAACATGATTTTGCAGGATCCGCCGCGACGACCGCCCGAAGTGATGATCGACCGGGCCCGCACCCTGGCGGAGCAGGCCGGAGTGGACGCGCCCGAGATTGACCGCGTGTGGTGCTTCTCGATCAACCGCCCGCAGGCGATCTGGAAAGCCCGGCACGATGGCGAGCGCCCGGGGGCGCGCGTCTACCTTCACGGGCCGCCCGGGACCACGCGATTCTGGTACCGCCAGTCTCCCGTCTTGTTGGTACACAACAGCGCTGGCCCGGCTCTCCCCGCAGCGGAAGCGACTCCGGGCATGTTTTCCGTTGTCTTTGATGCGGATTCCCGTCTTCTCCGATACACCGCCGTGGTGGCGGCCAACGCTCCCGTTCGCATGGCACCGGACTGGACCACGTTCTTCTCCGCAGCGGGACTGAATGCGGGTCAGTTCGCGGAAACGACGCCGACGGATCTCCCCGCCGCTCGATTTGACTCCATGCGGGAGTGGACGGAAGCGACGGGCGCGGCGTTCCCGTTGCGGGTGGTGGCCGCCTCGTGGCACGGGCATCCGGCTTCCTTCAAGGTCGTCTTTCCGTGGGTGGAGGGAACGGGCGAGAGCGTGCCTCAGGATTCACAATCGGGAATCGTTCCGGGTGTACCGGTGCTTCTCTTGATCCTGCTGCTCGTGTCCGGCTGCGCCGTTCATGCCCTTCGGAATCTCCGCCGGGGACGGGCCGATCTGGGAGCGGCCGGGCGCCTGGCGTTCGGAATCGGGCTCCTCGCGCTGGTCTGCGATCTTGCCATCAGCCACTTTGTGGCCGACCCGCTTGATATCGCCCTGGTCCTGTGGGCCGCGCTCGGCAACGGCCTGGGGTACGCGGGGGTCGCCTGCCTCGTCTACCTGGCGCTCGAGCCCGACGTGCGCGCGCGCTGGCCCCACATGTTGATCGGTTCGACCCGGTTGCTCTCCGGACGCCCTGTCGACCCGATCGTCGCCGGCGACGTCCTGCTCGGCCTCGCTGTCGGAACCACCATGACGCTGATCGATCAAGGACTCGACGTGGCCACGGTCGCCGCCCACGCCCGGTGGGCCTTTCTGAACTTCACACCCCAGCCCGCCATTTCCTCGTCGCCGGAGGCATTGGCCTCATCGCTGCAAAGCGCCATCTGGGGGTTGATGGGAAGCGTCGCCCTGATCGGTGTCGCTTTTCTGGCGGGAATGCTCCACCCGGGACGGCGATGGCCGGTGGCGCTGGGAGGGCTGGCGGTCCTGGCGGTCTCCGCGACCGGAGGTTATGTGTCCATCATTCAGGGCCTGATCAACGCCTCAACCTTCGCTCTGATCAGCGTGTTGCTGCTCCTGCGCCGGGGATTGCTGCCGGTCGCGGTAGCCCTGGGCACCCTCTCCGTGCTGGACAACGTTCCCCTTTCAGTCGATTTCTCGGGCTGGATCTGGACGCGCGCGGCCGGCCCGGTGCTCGCGATCGTCCTGCTCGCGTTTGCCTGCTGGACCGTCGTTCGCCGGGCCCGCGCGCGGCCAGCGGCCTCCGTGGTTCCATCGGCAGCGCCGATCGGCTGAGGCGGGCCCTCCTCCAGCCGATGCCGGATTTCGAGGATGACGGGAAGCTCACCCAGATGAGCCGGACCCAGGCCAGGGCCGGGATCCCCGGGTTTCCCCTGATGTGCGATGAAATCGGCCTGGTCGCGCGGCCGGGGCCAGGATGACGTAGATCCTCCGTATCGTGGAACTTCGCTCGGGCCTTGCAGTACAACGCGCAACATGGAACCATGCCGTGCGCCGTCGAACCTGATCCGATTCGCGGGGGCTCTCCTGCCGGGGACCGTCGTCTTTGCGCTTGCCCTCCCGCTCTGGCTGTCGTGGGCCTGGGCGTCGCCCGGACAGGATTCCGCCGAGACCGCGGCAGCCGATAAAGCCGCCCACGTGCGCGTGCGATGGATGGCGGAGAACCTCGAGCTTGTGCCCGGAACCACCCAACGCCTCGCAGTACACTTCTCGATCGACCCTGGGTGGCACCTCTACTCCCCGTATCGAAGCGACACGGGCCTGCCCATCGAGTTCAGGGTCAGCGCGCCTCCGGGATTCACGGTCGACGCGCCGATCTGGCCTGCGCCGAAGCGCCTGATCTCGGCCGGGTCGATCCTCGATCACGTCTACGAGAACGAGGCCACGGCCATCGTCCCGTTGGAAATCCCCGCCGACGCGCGCCCCGGCGACGCCGTCGCCATCCGAGCCCACGTGGACTGGCTGGTCTGCTCCTACGGGTGTTTTCCCGGGCAGCAGGACATCGTGGCGCATTTCCCGATCGCCATGCGCGGCGCGGCGGCCGACCCGTCTCCGGACGCCGCTCCGATTCGCGCGGCTTTCGACCGGGCTCCTCTGCCGCAAGACCGTCTGGCCGCGAACGCGACCCGTGCCTGGACTGAGGACGCATGGCAGGTGCGCATCCCGGGCGCGATCGCGCTCGAGTTCTATCCCGACAGCACCTGTGTTCCCCTGCTCGATCCGATCTCAAATGCGGCCGCCTCCGGCGACCGCTTGCGCCTTCGCCTGGGGTCCGATCCCCCGGCCGACGCCCGGATGTCCGGGCTCCTGGCGGTGACGACCGGCAGCGGCTCCCGCTGCTATCGGATCGATTCCCCGCGCCCGCTGTCCGGGATGGACCAGCCGTCGGTCCAAACCGGGTCACCGGCAAACGTCCGGTGACTTTCACGCTCGAGAATGGACATCACCCGAACCGTAAAGGAGCATCCATCCATGCAGGACACGTTGTACTCCGTGAGGTCACGAGCCATCCGATCGCCTGGGTCCGCCTTTCGCGTGTGTCTCGCCGCTCTCGTCGCCATTCTCGGGGCGACCGGAACGGTTGTTTCCGTCCGGGCCGAGGCGGCCGGCGACTCCGCCCCGGCCGTCGTCCAGGTCGGACAGAAAGCGCCGGATTTCACGCTCCAGGACACCGATGGGCAGACCCATCAACTCAGCCAGCTTCTGGCCGACGGAAAGACGGTCGTTCTCGAGTGGTTCAATCCCGATTGTCCATTTATCAAGCGCCACCATCTGAAGGACAAGGACATGACGCGCCTGTACAACCAGTTCAAGGACCAGAATGTGGTCTGGCTGGCGATCAACAGCGGAACGGCGGGCGCCCAGGGCGCCGGGTTGGAGCGCAACGCGAAGGCCAAGAAGGACTATGCCATCGACTATCCGATCCTCCTGGACGAGTCAGGCAACGTGGGCCGGGCCTATGGCGCCAAGACAACGCCGGACATGTTCGTGATCCGAAAGGACGGCATCCTCATCTACTCGGGCGCGATCGACGACGATCCGCGCGGGGAAAAGACCGATAAGACCAACTACGTCGAGGCCGCCCTCACCTCCTGCATGTCCGGAACGGGCGTCCAGACGGCCGAGACAAAATCCTACGGCTGCTCCGTGAAGTACTCCCAGGGGAAGAAGACCACCTGAAACAGGACTGCGGCGGGATTGGAAGCACAGCAGGAAGCGCTCCTCTCGAACAAGAAGAGCGCTTCCCGCGTCGGTGACTGATCGAGGACCCGTTCCAAACTACTTCGACAGCGTCGCCTTTCCCGAGATCACTCCCGCCGGCGTCTGGATCCGCAGCAGATAGACGCCGCTCGGAAGCCCGTTGCCGTGGCCGTCGCGGCCGTCCCAAGAGAGCACGTGCAATCCGCCGGCTTGAGGTCCCACTTCCACGCGGCGCACCAGGGCGCCGGATGCATTGAAGACCTCCAGCGTCACCGGGGTCTCCTGGGCCAGGCGGAAGCCGATCGCGAACGGCCCGCGGCCGGGATTGGGAGCGACGTCAAGGCGCCGGGAAGATGCCGCCCACGACGCGCCTCCGACCGAGCTGGTCGGACAGGGATTCGGATCGCACGGCCCCCCCATCCAGATCCCGGGGCAGTCCTGTTCGTAGCTGGCGCCACAGGATCCATCCGCAAGGCAGCAGGCGCCCAGTTGATCCCCGCAGCGCTCCCCCGGCTTGCAGGGCCAATCAACCAGGATCGCGCGGATGCCGAGCGCCTGAGTGGGTCCCCAGATCACCGAGGGATCATTCCACCCGGTCGGATAGCCGATTCCAGGGGCGATATTCGTGCGCGGGAGCCCTCCCGGACCGTTGAGATCGGCGGCCACGAACCAGCCGGGAAGCTGGCCCGGCCAGTTCCCCCAGTATCCGGCGAAAAAGTCGCCGGGGCAGCCGGTGATGGAGACGTCGATGTCATGGGTGGAAATGTCGGGCCAGATGGCGGGCGGTGTGATGTGCGCGCCGGCGGTGACGCTCAAGACGCTGCCGGGGTTCCCTCCGCCGGAGTCCCAGACATAGACATCAAGACTCTGATCCGCGTAATACCCCATCAAGGTCGTCAACTCAAGCTCGACTGCGCAGAACACGTAGTAGGGGTTGGTGTTGTGGTACCCCTCGGCAAAGGCGCCGTAGTAGGGGGCGAGTACTCCTCCGTAATACCAGCTATAGCCGTTTTCAAAGCTGCCGTCATCGTTCCGGAGGAGAATCGGGTCCTCGCACGGATTCGAGTCCATGGGGTGCGGAGCCACGATGCCGTGGCCGGGACCGACAGAACCACGCGTGACGGCTTGGGCTCCTCCCCACAGCACCCCGGTGGCAAGGAGGGCAAGGAGCAGGGATTGTTTCTTCATGGGAACAAAGCCTCCTTTCATCCAGTTGCGGTCGCCTGATCCAGGCGAGGACCAGGATAACATAATTGGATCTTATTGAGGAGCATTTTTTCTGAGAGTCTTTTCTGATCCTCGGCCCACGGGACGCCGGTTCTCACGAGGATCGGCAGGCGATCGGCCGGCAGCTTGATCGGCCACCCAACTCGTTACGTTTGAGTTGGTTGGCTGACAGCCGGAAATGTCCGGACCGTGATCCCGCCCGCTTCTGGGTCCGGCCTCCATTCGCGGTGGGAATCGCGGCCTGGCCGGGACCGACCGAGCGCCCCCACGCTCTTGAGCGCGTCACGACGACGACGGCCAAAAATGTCCGCAACGCCGCAGCCCCCGGTGACGGATCCGCCGAGATACGGCGCCAGAAGCGCCGCATCGAGAATAGGAGGTGACCCATGCTGTATCAAAACCAGAAGCCGGTCTTCCTGGGATCGGCGATCCTGCTCATCTCGTTCGTCTGCGCGGCCGAAGCGATGGCCGCTTTCCCGGAATACACCAACCAGGACACTCCGAACACCTTCCGGCGCTCCGCCATCATGACCAGCGACCGAGTGAAGTTCTGGGACGGTCGATTTGCCAACGACGTGGAAACTGCGCTTGGACGAACCAACTACAACGAGATCGCCTTCGCGTTCCTGGAGTGTTTCGGAGGCGGCATGATCGACGAGCTTACACGGCTGAACAACGGCAACGGGCTCACCCCCGCTTCCTACACGTCCGCTGCCAGCCCCGCTGAAGTCGCATGGGCGCGCAGCGAGGACATGGCCTCCGGCGCCGATCCAAACTTCCCCAAGCTCCGCCGGGCCGAGTCCACCTACGGTCTGCGTTACGGTCCGGCGGCCGGTGGAAGAGCTCCCATGACCCAGCGGGCGGCTGCCCAAACGGGATACCAGAACGATCTCGTCGGCCCGAACCTCTGCGCGGCGAGCCGGCAGCAATGGCCGACGCTCCTGGGCTGCGAGACTCCGCAGTACACCGCAACCTGGGACGGCGAAACCATCACCTTGCACGGGAACAACGTTCGCAACCCGAATCCGAATCGCCGGTATCGGGCCATTCTCTTCGGCGGATCGACCCAGGCGGACCAGGGCCCGGCGCTGCTGGTGCGCCCCCAACCCCCGTTGCTCTACGCGATGGGTGTGATGCTGCCCGCCAACTGGAACGCCCTGAGCCGGATGCATGATGCGTTGCTGGCGGCTGGTTACACGGAAGCGGAAATGTACATCATGTATCCGGGCGGGGAGTTCGCCGCGGGCGACCGGAGGCATGTGATCTTCCCGGGAGGGCCGCAGCTCCCCGCTTGGGTCGATGCCGGGGCCCGGGCCAGGGATCTGGAGGACGCCTGGCGCTGGCTGCGCCGCCAGACGGATGGGACGACCCAGGTATTCTTCTGGTCCAGCTGGGGTCACGGAGCCGAGGGTGAGGACGTGCAGGCGAAAATGAGGGCCCGCAATCTTCCGCCTCCGCGCCGCGGCGTCCCGTTCACCTTTGCCATGGACGCCGATCTCGCCCTCACCATGAAGAACACCTACGACTACCTGAACCCGAACGGGGGCCAGGGCGCCGCTGGTTCGCCGGACTTCGAGTTCACCTCGACCGTCCCCATTCCCGATCCCGGGATGCAGGTGATCCTGAACGGCGTATCTCTTCCGCTGGTCGACACGGTCCTCGATCCATTCGGGGACGGAAGCGAGTATCGCTACACCTATGGGCTCACGCGCAGCGACATTGAACAACTGAATTCCTCGGGCACCCAGGAACTGGAGCTTGACTTCCCACCGAGCCTCGGGGAGTCGGCCACGTTCATCTCCGAGTTCGGTCCGACCGTGGGAGACCTGGCCAACGGCCCGTCCGAGGCCATGCCGCCGCAAGCGCTGGCCTGTCTGCCGGACACGACGGCGGCGGCGGGACAGAAAACGGCGTTGGCCTTCTGCTTCCAGAACACGGGAGATTCAGCGCAGAAGTTTCATTACCACCTGGCCGATACCCGATCCTGGATCGTGAGCTCCGACTTCCCGCTCGACAACACCGTCACCCTGGCGGCGGACAGCGGGTTCTGCGTCACCGCCACCATCCGCCCGCCCCAAGACTGCGGGGGAGGCGGGTCCGACGACCTCCTCTGGAGGGTCGCGCCCACGAGCGATCCCTCTTCCGCCGATTCGTGCACGACCGTCGTCACGTGTTCGGCAACCACGGGCGTTCCCGAGCCCGT
The DNA here is from genome assembly GCA_963833505.1 of Candidatus Eiseniibacteriota bacterium. Lineage (GTDB taxonomy): Bacteria > Eisenbacteria > RBG-16-71-46 > CAIMUX01 > CAIMUX01 > CAWHYG01. The sequence continues at coordinate 2,394,598 of CAWHYG010000007.1, forward strand.
GCAGACACCCGGCAGCTTTGCGCTGCGGATCACTGGAGCCAATCCCTGCGGGGCGAACCGGCCCATCCAATGGGAGTACGAGGTGCCTCCGCCCGGGTCTGACGTAGTCCTGGGACTCTATGATGCGAGCGGCCGTCGCGTGGCTTCGCTTTCCACGGGATACGCCGCTCCCGGAATCCACTCCGGCGGGATAACCGCTTCCGATCGGAAGAAGCTCACGTCGGGGATCTACTTTCTCGAGATGAATGCCGGAGGCTGGCGGAAGACCCGGCGGATTGTCGTCGTCCAATGATATGGAACGGCCCCTCAGTCAAGCACTGAGGTGGGGAGGCGATCTTCTTCTTGTGGAGGATCGCCTCATTCTTTGCTGGTTGGAGGAGAACGGGCCGGAAGACTCCCGCCGGGCGCGGAACCCAAATGACAAGTCAGTGAGGATCATTCAGGGACGACGGGTCTACCAGACCGGGTAGCCCGCAGGTTGACCCACCTGGGTGTCCGACAGAAAACGACAGTCAAATGAAGAACATTGGGATCATACTCGTGTTCCTGGAAGCCCTGACGCTGGCCCACGACGGATCTCGGTACAGCCGGCATCGGACGACTCCCCCGGTGGATTCGCTGAGCCCGAACGGCGTGCGAATCATCTCCGGGGAGCAAGGCACAAGTCCTTCGGGAGAATCCGGATGCAGCCGGACGTGATCGAGGAAATCGAAAGAGAGATCGCACGGCTGCGCCGCCGGTACGCGGCGCTCCTGCGCGAGAGGCCGGACGCGCGCGAGCTCGCTGCCCGGTGGGCCGCCGAGACGTGCGGCCTCTGTTGGTTCGTGCCGCTGGCGGACGTGGTCGAACCCGACATCGACGTTGAGATCACGAGCGAGCTCCTGGTCGTGCGTGCGAGCCGGACGTGGCCCGATCCCGCCATTCTGGTTGGCCTGCTTCCCGTGCCGGCGGGATTCGACCGCGAACATCCGGTGATCCGCTTTGTCGAGGAAACGCTGGAAATTCATGTCCGGCGGGTCACGCGGGGGGCCGCGAGATGAGAGACCCCTACCAGATTCTCGGCGTCTCGAAGTCGGCGACCTTGGCTGAGATCAAGAAGGCCTACCGTACCCTTGCCCTCAAGTTCCATCCGGACCGGAATCCCGGAGACAAGAAGGCGGAAGAGAAATTCAAGGAGCTGGCGGGCGCCTACGAGATCCTCTCCGATCCGGAGAAGCGGCGGGAGCATGACGAAATGGCCGCCGGCCGGGCCGCTCCCGGCGCGAGAGCCCGCGGTCCCTTCGGGCCGGGCGGTGGCGCTCACGCCGAACCGGACGCCGAATCGATGTCGATCGACGAGATCCTGCGTCGTTTCGGCGGCATCTTCGGCGGAGATTTCGGCGAGTCGATTCATCGTTCCCGTGGCACAGCCCGCCCCGGCGCCGACGCCGAGGTCGAGCTCGAGGTCGACTTCCGCACCGCAGCCCTCGGAAGCAAGGTGTCCGTCTCGCTTTCCAGCGCAGTGACCTGCCCGCGTTGCGGCGGACGGGGCGCCATCGGGGACTCTCCGGAATGCCATACCTGCGGCGGGAGCGGGCGGATCACGTCACAATCGCGCGAGAAGGGGCAGTTCTTCACGGTGACGCGAGCCTGCCCGACCTGCAATGGCACCGGCGTGGATCCGTCCAAGGAATGCCCGGAGTGTCATGGCGAGGGCACGGTCGAAAAGACGCGCGCGATCACGCTCAGCGTCCCGGAGGGAACGGAGGATGGTGGGATCCTCCGCCTCGCGGGACTGGGAGGCGCCGGAAGCGGAGGCGGTTCATCCGGCGATCTGCTGGTCCGTGTGCGCGTGCATCCCGATCCGGATTTCCGCCGCGAGGGCGACGACGTCCACTCCGACGTGCCGGTTCCCATGGCCACCGCGGCTTTGGGCGGCAAGGTGCCAATGCAGACGCTGCGAGGTCGGGTCCACCTGACCATCCCGCCCGGAACTTCCTCGGGAACGCAGCTCAAGCTACGGGGCCAGGGCATTCGCGGAGGCGATCATGTCGCGCGGGTCATGGTCACCGTGCCGACGAAACTGACGCCGAAACAGCGGGAGTTGCTCGAGGAGTTGGGCAGGGGCGGCGTTTGACCCGTGATCGGGTCGTTGAAGCGACGGGTAGCCCGGGGGCGGAGGCTCGCTGAATCCTCTGGCTCGTTCGCTCAACATTCCGGCCGACACCATCCGCACCCGCCGCGGCGCGTCCCGAGGACGACTGCTGAGGCCCGGCCTTCTCCTTTGGCAGCTATCCCGGATCCCCGATGAGACCGGCCGGGGACAATGGTCATGAAACCCTCTGCCTGAGCTTCCGGTAACGCCGGATCAGGTTGTTGGTCGAGGGATCGTGCTTCAGCGCCGGCTCGGTCTGGCTCTCCAGCTCGGGGACAATGCGCCCGGCCAGCGCCTTCCCCAGCTCGACCCCCCACTGGTCGAAGGAGTCGATCTGCCAGATCGCACCTTGGGTGAAGACACTGTGTTCGTAGAGCGCGACGAGCTTGCCCAGCGCCTCCGGCGTCAGGCGTTCCAGCAGGATGACATTGGACGGGCGGTTGCCCTCGAAGGTGCGATGCGGCACCAGCCTCGACGGCGTGCCCTCGTCTTGAACTTCCTGGGCGGTTCGGCCAAAGGCCAGCGCCTCCGCCTGGGCAAAGACATTGGCCAGGAGCAGATCGTGGTGGCGGCCGAGCGGGTTCAGCGGCTGAGCGAAGGCGATGAAGTCGCAGGGGATGAGTTTGGTGCCCTGATGAATCAGTTGATAGAAGGAATGCTGGCCATTGGTTCCCGGCTCGCCCCAGAAGACCGGACCGGTCTGGTAGGCCACCTCGGTCCCATCAAGCGTAACGTGCTTGCCGTTGCTCTCCATGGTCAATTGCTGGAGGTAGGCCGGAAAGCGCTTCAGGTACTGCTCGTAGGGCAGGATCGCGACGGTCTGCGCGCCGAAGAAATTGTCGTACCAGCAGGTCAAGAGTCCCATGAGCACCGGCAGGTTTCGTTCAAAAGGGGCAGTGCGGAAATGCTCATCCATCTGATGGAAGCCGTCGAGCAGAGCGAGGAACTGCTCGGGGCCGATGGCGATCATGGTCGAGAGCCCGATGGAAGAGTCCATCGAGTAGCGTCCGCCGACCCAGTCCCAGAACTCGAACATGTTGGCGGGGTCGATACCGAACTTCACCACCTCCTCGGCGTTGGTCGAGACCGCGACAAAATGCCTGGCGATGGCGGCGGGATCCCTCAGCGTCTGCAGAGCCCAGGCGGACGCCGTGTGGGCGTTGGTCATCGTCTCCAGGGTCGTGAAGGTCTTCGACGAGACGATGAAGAGCGTCTCCGCGGCATCGAGATCCCGCGTAGCCTCGGCGAAGTCGGTGCCGTCGATGTTGGAAACGAAGCGGAAGGTCAGGTCGCGCCGACTATAGTGCCGTAACGCCTCGTAAGCCATCACCGGCCCCAGGTCGGACCCGCCGATGCCGATATTGATGACGTGGCGGATCGGCTTGCCGGTATGGCCCTTCCACCCGCCATTGCGCACTCGACTGGCGAAGTCCGCCATCTTATCGAGGACGGCATGCACTCGCGGCACCACATCCTCGCCGTCCGCCATGATGGCTTGCCCCTTGGGAGCGCGCAGGGCCACGTGCAGAACAGCCCGGTTCTCGGTCACGTTGATCTTCTCTCCGCCAAACATGGCGTCGATGTGGGATCGCAAACCGGACTCCCCCGCCAGTTGCAGAAGCAATCTCATCGTCTCATCCGTAATGCGGTTCTTGGAGTAATCGAGGTAGATGCCGGCGGCCTCGGCCGTCATCCGCTCCGCGCGTTGCGGGTCGTCGGCGAAGAGCTGGCGCAGATGCAGGTCCCGAACCTTCCGGTAGTGGTCCTCGAGCGCCTTCCAGGCCGCGCGTTTCGTGAGTTGTGGGACATGAGTCGTCATGTTCGATCCCTTTCTCGGGTTTGTTCTTCACGACGGCGAGCAGCCTGGTTCGGACACCTCGCCCGTCACGCCGAAAAGCACCAACGCGTCCGAAGGAGACGCGGTCATCAGGCGACTCCCCCCGTGGCGGCGGCCCTGACGCCGACCTGGAAGTCCCGCCCTTCCCATCGCCCCGCGATCGTCCAGAAGAAGGTGAAGCGAATCGGGGCCTTCTGCGCTGGCGGCACCCGGATGTCCACATATTCGTGGCCGGTCCCGATGGTCGTAGAGTTCGTGTCCTGGGCCTGCCTCCATTCGTCGCCCGTCCAGTGCAACCGGAACGGGCAGGCTGCTTGGATCCGCAGGGTTCCACCGGCAGGTATCGAACGCACCTCCCGGTTGAATTTCCAGATCTCCAACGGTGGCGCCTTGCGGCGGTTGCGATAGCGATCGGCGACTTCCGAGATCAGGCCGAAGACCTGGCCGTCCGTTGCGGAGCGCACCAGTTGGATGTACTCGGCATGCGCCCACGCCAGAGGCATGGCCCCCCCGGTGGGGCATCCGAAACCCATGTGAGCTGCGGGCATGTCCGGCAAGGCCCAGACCTGCTCGGGCAACAGTCTGGTCGAGGTGGCAAAGCCCTCCATGGCCCGTAGGAAGGGGCGCACGTCGCGTCCCGCCGCCAACTCGTAATGTCCACGCTCTCCCGTGAGCACCGGCCAGGCGTGTCCGTATCCCCAACCCTGGTAGGGCCCGCCGTCTTTGCGCTGCCCATAGCCGTCATGATTGTATCGCCGCCAACAGGGGCCGAAGGGCGTGTCCACCCGGAGCACCGCGTCCACCACGCGAAGAGAATCCTCGATCAGGGGATCGCCCGGCTTGCGGATTCCGTAGCGGGCCAGCTCAAGGAACCCCGCATCCACAATGTCTTTACCAGGATACGTGGTGGTTTCCCCCGGCGGCTGGTTTCCCAACTCCAGGACCCCGTGGTTGGCATCTTCATCGGGCTGGGGATCGTTGGCGTCCACGGGATGAATCCGGATGAAGTGGCGGCGAATGTCAGGGACCAGCGTACCTTCCGTGGTCACCGTCCAAGGTTCCAAATGGGACTCGAGAAAGTCGGCGTACTCTTCGAAGTACTGAGCCGTGGCCTGCTCGCCTCGCTCGCGCGCGAATACAGCGGCGCAGATGAGAGCGGCGATGTGCGCCGCCAGGGTAGACGGCAAATAACCGCTGCTTTCTTCCCAGCGTTCCTGGGGAGTCACCGGCCCGTGGTGGATGAGGTATCCCGCCGCTTTCAGCACCATCGGATAGGGATCGAAGTCCTCGAGAGCCTTGGCCTGGCGCAGGCGCCAGGCGAGAATAATGGGGTAGGCGGTCTCATCCAGCTGGGTGCCGCGCCAATAAGCTGATCCGTTGATCCAGAAGTTCTGGTAGAAGCCTCCATCCTCCTTCTGGGTACACGCGAGATAGATGAGCGCACGGAGCGGCACCGTCGTAGATCCGGCCGCGAGTAACGCCGTACAACTGTGACACATATCCCGCGTCCACACCAGATGGTAGCCACCCACGCGGTCGTCGGTCATGTACTCGCCCCAGGGTATACTGAGCGACGCGATCAAGGCGCCGTCGTACGTCTTGTCCTCATGCGCCAGGATGATGCTGTGGCTGGCGCGGTAGAGACGACCGTCGTCACCGACCGCTTCTTTCTTTCCCGGCCGCAGATGATCGGCGGCCCGCTGCCACTGCTCGACAAAGCGCGTGCGGTGATCAGCGAAGGCGGTACCCAGGGCCTGCCTGACCGTGACCAGGGCATGGTGCAGACTTTCCCCGAAAGCAAGTGCCAGCACGAACTCCCGGCTCCGCCGGATATCGAGTTCGCCGGTCAGGGCGATGTTGCCAGCAGGCGCAGAATTGAACTCCCAGTTCATCTGGAAGTTGTGGGCCAGGTCTTGCCAGCCGTCGGTCGTCCCCACATAGCCGCAGGAGCAGTGTCGGAACGGGACCGAGGCCGCCAGCACCAGCCAGGTGCCGCCCTTGTGCGCCGTCAGCACCGTTCCCCAGCTGGTCGTGACCACATTCCCGCTGTTGCGCCGGCCCCCGATTTCCAGGTGGGGCGCAAGCAGCGCGAAGAGCCGCAGCCGGGCAAGGATGCCGCCGTCTGCCTCCAGGCGGGTATGGATGAGCACACAGTCCTGATGGGGATCGGCGATGACCTCCTTGATGATGCGGTAGTTCCTCTGACGATCAACATTGGTGATACGAAACCCCAGCGCGTTATGGGCTATATACTCGTGGGAGTTGTCCAGCTGGCGTTCGTCGCAGAAGAAGGATTCCCCGTCGCTGACGAGGTATTGCAGATCGCGGATTTGCGGCCGATCAATGGTCGGGTAGTACACCTCGTTCAGAATACCCTTGGAGACCGTAAACCAGACCCGGCTCAAAGCCGAGTACGCCGTGCCCACTCCGTGTTTGTCGCTGCGCGTCCAGCGCGGTTCGATCCCAGGGCCGCCGCTGGCGGGATGATCGCTCAACAGGATTGCCGTGACGAGCTCCTCATTTCCATCAAGCGGGCATCATTCATGGCCTTCGGGGACTTTGGCCGGTGAAGGCTTCGCATGCAGGATTGCGCTGGATCATCATTCTTCGCCCTTGAGCCTACGCTGATGATGCCACTGTTAAACCAACAGCGTCCATGACATTGTTCCTTTGAGCGTCAGGGTCTCACCGGTCGTCCGGCCGGCCCATGTCCGGCGCCTGGGAGCCCTTGACCGGAGGAATACGCATGAGGCGGGCACCCGAACCCGGCTCACATCCTGAGCCCGGCAGCCGCCCCCGGCTGCCGAGCCCAGTGCTTGGGGTGAGCGGGCTAGCGGATGACCACCAACTTCTGCAGCTTCTGCGTCGCGCCGATGGTAAACTTGATCAGATACACACCGCTGGCTACCGAACTGCCATGGTCGTCCGCGCCGTTCCAGGTCGCCAAATGCCTTCCGGGTCCCATCGGAGTCGACAGGATCGTGCGCACGCGACGTCCAGTAGGATCGTAGATCTCCACGCGGACCACTTCGGGCCGCCCGAGCGTGAACCCGATCACCGTCGATCCTTGACACGGGCTCGGACTTGCCGGCTCCACCTGAGTCACGAACTTCTCCGCCGGAGGAGCGGAGGGCACCGACGTCGTGTTGCTGCCGCCGCACCAGAAGCCTCCGTCGACGACATAGCTGCCTCCGCCCAAGGTGCCGGCGTCCGGCTGTCCAGCCGTGCCGCTCACGACATACTGCCCGGCCGAGCTCGTGCCGCCACCCCCGTCGATCGTGAAGTTGTTGATGCTCTGATCCGCCGCGGCAGCGCCCGCCCAGGCCGCCGCACCGACCGCCAGGACCCAGACGAGGTTCCGCTCGATGTGTCCCGCCGGCCTCATCGCGCCGCTCCCGTGTGCGCGTTCGCCGGTCCGCGGTTGATGGCCGAGTTGTCGCCGGTCTCATAAGCGCCGGGGTTCAGATACTTTCCACGGTCGGCCAGCGGCTTGTCCTCCTCGACGATGATCGGATGCGTCACCGCCCAGGCATCGTGGCGGATTCCGGTGACCTGCCAGGAAACGCGCACGTTCGGCTTGTCGGTCCGGATGACAAACCGGTTGCCGGCAATCTCCGACTCCACGATGGCCTGGGCGAACTGCCCGATCGAAGTCAACTGATAGCGGAAATCCTTGTTCAGCGCGCTGAAGTACGAGGGGAGCTGGACCGCGGCCTCGCCCTTGGCGTCGGTGGTGACGATCCCGTTGTAGATGTTCATCATGTCCGGGCTCTCGACGAACGAATGGCTCAGGGTCTTGTTCAACGGGTCGAGGGGATGGTCGATCTTGAACGACCCGCTGGCCTTGGAGAGAGTGCCCGCGATGTGCACGCGGCCATTGAAGTAACCGGCATATCCCTGGGAGTCGCTTCCGCCGTTGCTGCCGTAGACGCCGTAGCCGGTCGCGGTCTGGCCGTAGACGCCCGTGCCGAGGTTGCCGTAACCCGCAACGCCGGCGCCGCCGCTGCCGCCCGTGCCCCCCCAGACTCCGGTTCCGCCGTTCGTGTCATCGATTCCCATCACGCCGGCTCCGTCGGTGGTGGCGCAGTCACCGCGCACGCCAACCGCGACGCCCGTACCGTGCACGCCGTTGGAATTGGCGGCGCTGCTGTTGCCGTTGACCGCATCGGTGGAACTCGTGGAGACATCGATCCGGGCCGCCGGGCTCGTAGTGCCGACTCCCATGTCTCCGCCGCTGGTCACCGTCACGGCCGTCCCGCCGTTGTAGAGCTGCCACTTGCCGTTGGATCCGTCCCAGGAAGTCCAGGCTGAGTTCGCGCCGTTGGAGTAGCCGTAGAACGGAATGCCGGAGGCGCCCTGGGTCTGGATGTACATGCCGCCGTAGCCCGAGGAGACCGGCGCCTCGATCCCGAAGAACTCCGCGCCGGTGACGGTCGTGGAGCGGTTGATGCCGACGAATCCGCTGTTCGCGTTCTGGATGGCGGTCCCGTTCTGCGTCCAGTGATTGTCGCCGGAGGTCTCGGAGAAGATCGCCGCCGGACTCGGCGTGACCGGCTGCCTGGGGGTCAGCACGGTCCACGGATCGTTGCCGCTGGAGGATCCGGGACGCACCGCGACCTCGAGCCAGCGGGCGTTCGGGCCGAAGGCGCCGGCGCCGAAGTCCACCGGCGCGGTGAAGATGCCGGCGGCCACGTTGAGGTTCTCGTCGTCAACCGCGGAGCCGATCTCGCTCCCGGCGGTCGGATCGTCAAAGAGGCGGAAGCGGAAATCGTATTGGCCGCTGGCGGGCGAGCCGCCGTCCTGCAGGGCGCCCTGGTAGGTGAACGCCGTCCCCAGCGGCGTCGTGGCCAGGGCCGAGCCCGCCGCGGCGAACAGAAGCAAGACACAGATAACATTATACAACTTCATCGAATGGCACTCCCTCTGCACAAACGGTAATTGACTTGTTGGAATTGACCGGTGGAGCCGTTCCAGGCCGAATGATTGTCGCTGTGGCAACAACCTCGATCGACCGCGAATTCCGAGGATGATACCACTTCGGCCGAGATCATGGGAGTAGCGATCGACACACTTCGTGCTTCTTCTTGGGGCCGGCTCAGAGGATTGATCATCGCAGTTTCTGTGAGGCGCGCTCTCCGGCGAGATCGGCGGTCTAGCCCTCCACCGAAAATGGACGGACTCCTGGGGTCGACATCCGATAACGGCGATTTATTCTGTCCGTCAGTCAAACGAGTTGACAAGGTTACCAACCCGGACGAGAGTCCCAGGGTGGGCAATCTGGCCCCCCTGAACGGTCCGAGTTCGAACTGACGCGTGAAAGCAGAGACGGGGCGCTTCGAGGGAAATGGATTCGGCCCGGTTTCGGTCGACCAAGCTTTACGCCGTGTTCCTGAAGGAGGTCTCGAATGCGTCCCCGATCGCCAGGCTCGACCATCGGACGTGCCGTCCGCACTCTGGCGCTGATTGCACCGCTGCTCATGAGCACACCGTTTCTTGGGGGGGTGGCGGCCTTGCTCGCGATCGGCTCCGCCAGCGCCGCCTCGAGCCCGATGGGAGCGCGGACTCCGGTCCCTGCGTCGGTAAGCTTCGCGCCCGTACAGAACGGATTCTCACGGACTGGAACGACGGTTCCTTCCTACGCGCCCGACCGGATCCTGGTTCAGTTCACCTCCGGCGCGTACGCCGGGTCGAACCTGGCCGCCGCTGGCGATCGGGGAGTTCCGATGCCGGGAGCCGTGACCGGCATTGCCTCGATTGATGCGCTCAGTCGCAGATCCGGAGTCTTGGGGCTCTCCCGAGCGCTGATCAAGCCGGGGAACCGGAGGCTGGCGGCACCGCTGGGTCTGGAACGCTGGTTCATCTTCGAGCTTCCCCCGGGGACGGATATCCCGGCGGCGGTCGACGAGTACAGCTCCGACCCCAACGTGGAGCATGCCAGCCCGGACTGGACGCTCTTCCCGGCCTTTGTTCCTTCGGATCCGAACTATCCGCAGAACTGGGGAGACAACAACACCGGGCAGCTCCCCAGCGCGCAACTGCCGGCGGGGAAGCACACCGGCCCCCTCGTGGGTACTCCCGGGTGGGATTCCGGGGCGCAGAAGGCCTGGGATTGCTTCCCGTTCGTTCCTACGTCCAACGTGATCATCGCGATCCTCGACACCGGGGTCGACTCCTCCCATCCGGACCTGGCGGGGCAACTGGTCGCGGGGTACAACTTCTTCAGCTTCAACACCAACACCACCGACGTCATCGGCCACGGGACGTGTTGCGCGGGAGTGGCGGTGGAGGCGCTCAATAGCATCGGTTCCTGCGGTATCGCGCCCTGGTGCCAGGTCATGCCGCTCAAGGTGGACGACGATAAAACCGAGCTGGTCTCCCTCGTAGCCGCGACCAATGCGATCATCTATGCCGCCGACCACTCGGCCAATATCATCAGCATGAGCTTCGGCGCTTTCCTTTCGTCCAGCTGGGCGATGGACGCAGCCATCGATTACGCCTACAACGCCGGCGTCACGCTCCTGGCCGCCACCGGGAACTGGAACATGCCCATTATCAGCTACCCGGCGAGCAACGCCGAGGTCATCGCCGTGGGTGCGGCCGCGCCTTGCAGCGGAGATCCCAGCAATCCCCTGGGGGGGCAGGGCGGCCGCAAGCGGAGCAGCAATAATCCCAATCTCTGTAATCCGGGGGTGTGGCCTGACCCCTACGGCTGCACCTGCGACGGCGAATACTGGTGGGGTTCAGACTACGGCGCCTCAGCGACCATCAACGCACCGGATGCGGTGGACATCCTTGGACCGACCATTCTGCCGACGACCGACATCGTCGGCGCCGGCGGCTATGACCCGGGCGACTACTATCGCTATATGAACGGCACCTCCTGCGCCACGCCCTATGTGGCCGGCGTCTGCGGGCTGATCAAGCTGGAGCATCCGGCCTGGACCCCGGCGCAGGTCCGGGCCCAATTGGTCAACACCGCGACCGCCGTGCACAACGTGGAAACCAAAGGCACCAACCCAAAATGGGACCCGCACTCGGGCTACGGCCTGGTCAACGCCCAGGGGGCGGCGACCTGCAATCCCTGGACCTGGCCCCCGCCGCCCACGGCCGCCTTCGCCGGCAACCCCACCACCGGCTGCGCGCCGCTTACGGTCACCTTCACCGACCAGTCCACCGGCTCTCCGACGAGCTGGAGCTGGGACTTCGGCGACGGCTCGGTCAGCGCGCTCCAGAACCCTGTGCACACGTACACCTCGCCCGGGAGCTACACCGTGGCCGAGACCGTGCAAAACGCCGGCGGCGCGAACACTCTCACCCAGACCAATTACATCTCGATCCCCTGTCCGGGTCCGAGCAGCACCGCGAACCTCTTCGGACTCGTCGATGACGGCATTTCGATGAGGCTTCTGCTCATCAACAAATCGACCGCTCAGACCAGTGTCTACCAGACTTACCCATCCGATGGGCTTGCCAGCGGCAATATCATGGCGCTGACTTACGACCCGGACGCCGGTCTGTTTCTCGCCAGCCGCCAGGCGGCCAACGGTTCGTCCTGGCTGATCAAACTTGATCCCAAGGTTTCCGGACCGCTTGGAAAGAACGAGGTTCCGCTCGCCTCCTCGGTGGAGCGGGTTGTTGGAATTGAGTATGTGAACAAGAAGATCCTCGTCATGTACGGCCTTGGGCTGACGGAAACCATGGGTCAGATCGATCTCCTAGGCAATCTTCTGGCGTCGAGCAACCCAGACGCAAAGAAGGACAGCGATTATGTCTTGAACGGCCCGCCCGCCGCACCCGGAGCGCTGAACTTCGACCCGAATTCGTACATGCCTATCTTCCAAACCGTCACGGGACCGCCCGTCACCAACATCCCTCCCACCACCTGGAAACCGTTGCCATGGAATCCCCCAAATGACGACAATAATACCATGGATGACGCGGCGGTGGATCCGGATCTTCCGAATGCCATCTACGTCACCCAGGGTTACAAACCACCGTATGGCCTGGTCGATCTGCAAGCGCCGAATTATAATGCCTACAACATTGTGGGTCCGTACGCCCCGCAGGACGCCATCCCGGCTATCGCCTTCGCCGCTCTCGGCCCCCCTGCCTGTCCGGTCGAGGGCCATGTATTTTACGACCAGAATGGCGACGGCAAGCAGGACAACGGTGAACCCGGCACGTCCGGGTGGACCGTGACCTTGACCGGGCTGGGGAACAGCTCCTATTCGGCCACAACCAACGCTTACGGCTTTTACAGCATTGCGGTTCCTGGCCCCGGCACCTACACGCTCGCGGAAGTGAACCAGCCCGGAACCATTGAAACCCTTCCGGGAACCGGAAGCTACTCCATCACTGTACCCCCGTGCCCGACGGACGAGTACGACTTCGGCAATTACTATTGTGGTGACCCTACGTGCGCTCCCGTCCCGGCGTGCCTGAGCGCCTGGTACAGCTTCCAGGAGTGCAATGGGACCGTCGCCCATGACGTGGCTCGTGGGGCCGACGGCACGCTCGAGGGAATCGGCAACGCCCTCCCGCAGTGGGTGCCGGGAAGCCTGCCCCAGGCTTGCGCCCTCAACTTTCCCGCCACACCCGTCACCTGGGTGGCCGTGCCCGACAAGCCGGGCAATCGTTTTGGCAGCGGCAGCTTCGCCATTGTCGCCTATGTGAACACGAGCTACGCCGGTCCTGCCCCGTGCACCATCGTGGACAAGTCCACGTTTTCGCCCCTCGGCATCGCCGGGATCTCCGGCTACAGACTCTTCATCTCCGGCGGCAAGGTCCATCTGCAATATGGCACCGGTATCCCGAATTGGAGCGATCACGACTCGAACGCTTCGGTCAACGACGGCAAATGGCACGTCATTGTTGCTCGCGTTTGTCGTGATCCCGGCAACCTCGGCGCGGCGATCTTCATCGATGGAGTCAAGCAGGCGTTCCCTCCCAACACCGTGTCCATCGGCAACATCGACGTAAACAAAGAGCTGACCGTGGGAGCCAACGGGCCAAACACGCAGGGCATACGGAGTGCGCCCTTCCAAGGGGATCTCGGCCCGATCCAGCTTTATCCGTGTTGTATCAGCGACGAGGACGTATCCTACGACTTCGCCGATGCCTTCCGGGGATCGTGTCACGACCGTTGCCAGGTGGACGCGGTCACCCAAGCCTGTCCCCCTACTGCCGTTGTCACCTTGACGGTGTTCACGACCAACCCCGGCCCGCAGAGCTTCCAATACACGATCTCCGGCGTGCCCGGCAGCTGCAACTCCGCTCCCCCGACCCAGTTCAGCCCCGCCACGGGAATCGTGAATATTTCCGGAACGACCGTGCCGCAGATGGGCTCCGCCCAGATCACGGTGACGATCCCGCCGGCCATGATATCGAACACGTGGTGCTGTTACACCGTCACGGTCCGCAACATGTACACGGGTGAGTGCTGCCAGTGTTCCGGGAAGATATACAAGGAATGCGACGTCGTCGTCCACCCGGGGGGAGGCGGCAGCCCTCCGGGGATTCAGCCGGTCTCTCCGGGCGACCCGACCCCGCTGCAGTTCCTGGTCAAGAATCAAGGGGGCAACTGGTACCGGTCGAACTACGTGATCTACGCGCAGAGCGCGGATGGCGACTCGTCCAATCACAACGTTCGACTGAACGACCTCGCGCCCGGTCTGCCGGTGCGCGGCGACCTGAGCCTGGCGCCCGGCCAACAGCAGGCGATCTCGGTCTCGGTGGATCTGATGGAGTTCCAGCCCCTGGCGATCCAGGACGTCGTGTTGTCGCTCAGCCCGGAGTCGATTCCGCGCCTGGATGACGTCGCCTCGAGCTCCTTCCTCACCGTCGCCCAGCCGGGTTCCCACGGGGAACAACTCGGTCCGGCGGCTGTGCCCGGAGCGACCATGAGCCGGGATCTGCGCATCGGCCCAAATCCGTTCCACGATCGCACCAGCATCAGCTTCGGCCTGGCCACACCGGCGTCTAACGTGGAGGCGGAGGTGATCGACGTGAATGGAAGGATGGTGCGAAGGCTCTATTCCGGAACGCTTTCGGCGGGAGCGCAGCATCTGACCTGGGACGGGATGGACGAGCGAGGCCAGCCGTGCCCCGGCGGGATCTATTTTGCTCGGGTGCGGATCGGGCCGGAGCTGCGGTCGACCATTCTCGTGTTGGTGAGATAAGGAGGACGGCCCGATCAAGAGCCCCCGGTGGCCGCCTTCCGGACCTCGAAGGCGGCCATCGGCGTCTCCTCAGCCCCTTCGTCGACGGATGGTGAACCTCGGGTGCGCTTCGCGCAAAGCCGTTCAGCCCGTCTTTTCGATCAGCCGGGAAAGCGCGGCTCGATCGGCCTGGAGCAGCTCGGCGACCCGATCCCGGTTGACCTCCGCCACGATGATCTGGCCGACTTCGTTGTGGACGTCGGTGTATAGCCCGTGGCTCTTCATCTTCTGCGTCTGGTAGTGATTGTCGTCGGTCGGGCTGACATAATGCACCCAGGCCGCCTTGTAACGGTGAATCAGGAAGAGGTGGACCAATGTCATCAATCGCTTCCTGCGCAGCGCTTCATCGAACGTGTTCTGATCGCGCACCGAAAGGATTCCCCGGTCCTTCCGATCGTGGATTTCCGCGAAGACGATGTTGGCCAGCTTCTCCCCGACGTCCCGGGTGATACTCAGCTCGAGCAGCTCCGAACCGGAAGTATGAGGGCGCAGCTCGACGCGCATGGCCTTCGTGATCCCGTGGTATTCGCGCCACTGGACCAGCCATTCCTCCAGCAGCTTCGTGGGCACCTCTGTCTGCACCAGAATGCTGGGCCTGCGTGGATCCCTTGCCCATGGCCATGGTCGTCGCGGTGCGGCCCGTCGATGCGGTCAGGGCGCCGTCAAGGCGGGGACCGCCGACGAGGGTCTGCGGCGTCCGGTAGGGGGAGTCGGTGAGGCGGAACTGCCGTTGGAGGCGGGCCAGGGCAAGCATGCCGTCCTCCCGCAGGGCCGTGGCGAACTCCTCGCCGGCCAGCCCGTCGATCTGGTGCCCCCCGTAGGTGATGAAGTTGAACACGTAGCCCAGCTTCCCCAGCTCCTGCGGAAACCGGCGCATCTCCTCGTCGCTCATGCCCGTCGTGTCCCAGTTGAACGAGGGAGAGAGATTGTACGCCAGCATCTTCTCCGGGTAGACCGCGTGCATCGCACCAGAGAACCTCCTGGCGTCCTCGAGGTTCGCCGTCTTGGTCTCCATCCAGACGAGGTCCACGAAGGGAGCGGCGGCGAGCGACCTGGCGATGGCGTAGTCGATCCCGGCCCGGATCTGGTAGTAACCGTCCGGGGTCTTCGGCAGCTCGGGATCCCAAATGACCTGGATCCCCAGCGATCGGGCCTTCTCGCGCGCCGCGAAGAGCGAACAGCGGTCAGCGAAGCCGAGCCACTCCTCGACGGTCATCTCGAACCTTTGCCCCTCCGAGGCCAGGAAGGCCATCACCTGGGCAACCGCGTCCGCATAGGTCTTGAGGCCCGCCTCCGATTGCCAGGCCTCGGCATAGTGGGCGCCGAGCTTTTCGAGGGCCGCGTCGATGGATCCCTCTCCGTCCCGGAGGAGACTCCTGGCCGCGTCGTCCACCCTCGCTCCAAGCCCGGTACGGTCGAGCCACGCGCCGGCAGCCTGGTACTCGCTGGTCGAGAGGGCGTAGGTGAGATGCCCGCGGATCGCCTGGACCCCGGAATCGAAGAGACGCTTCATGATACAGAGGTAGCCGGCCTTGTAGGTCGGCAGATCGACGTTGGTCGCGCCGAGGATGAAGGGCTGATCCCGTTCGTCACTCCGACTGTCGATGAAGGTCGCCGCCTCCGCGTCGGTGCGGGCGATGATGATTCCGGGAACCCCCATCACGTCGAGCTGGAATCGGGCCGCGTTGAGCCTCTTGATCTGCTCGTCCTCGGCCACGAGCACCTTGCCGCCCTGGTGGCCGCACTTCTTCACTCCCGGCTTCTGGTCCTCGATGTGGAAGCCGGGCACACCGACCTCAACGAACCTGCGGACCAGGTTGCGCACGTGGGCATCGCCGCCGTGGCCGGTGTCGGCATCCGCGATGATGAACGGCCGGTAGTCGACCGGCTGGTTCGCGGCCTGCTGCTCCCTCGACATGCGGGAGCGGGCGAAATGCTGATTCCGGTCGGCTGCGAGAAGCGCCCGGACGATCGGAGCGGCCTCGTCGGGAACCTGGCTCAACGGATAGCTCGCAAGATCGGAGCCCGGGTCCTCGGATCCAGATCCCTTTGCTGAAGTCGCCCATCCCCCCAGATAGATCCCTTCGATGCCCAGGCGCTTCATGGCCACCGCCTGTCCCGGCGAGTATGGGCCGAACGTGGTGATCGACTTCCGACTCGCGAACAGCTCACGCAGGCGCGGGTGGAACTCCTCGGCGGCGTTTCGGGCGACAGGATGGTCGGCGGCAATCGTTCCCCGCTGCTCCGCCACCTGACGAGGGGTATGCAGGCGCGTGATTCCCGCGAAGCGCGGCCCGGCAAACCACTCCGCGATCTCCTGAATCTGTTCCTCGAATCGAGCCATCGGAAGCACCTATCCCTCTCGCCGCGCCGTGGGCGCAGCCTGGAAATCCAGATTCTCCGTAATCCTCCGTCCGTGGGCACGAAACGCGTCCAGGTAGAGCCGGATCCGCCTCTCGGCTTCCATCAGGTCGGTTCCGTCCAGATTCATGTTCAGGAGATCGATGTACCAGGGCGCCTTCGAAGGATCCAAAACGTAGGCGGCCGCGATCCCCCGGGCGATCGGCAGCGTCGTCGCCTTGGAGTCGTCGTGCACGTCGCGGTTTCCGGCCCGGAGCAGCTTCTCGTACTCCTCTTCGAGGAGACGCCGGAAGGTCTCCTCCGTAAAACGATCCCCCGCCCGCAGCCCGGTCGCGGGATCGTCGTCGGTGAGCGGCGCGCCCTTGTGCAGCCACTCCCACAGGATGCTCAGACGGATCTCGCCCGTCGCCATGTCCTCCATCAGATAGAGCACGTCATCGTTTCCGAAGAAGTCGGCCGGTTTGAGGGCCGCCGCCTGGAAGCCTTGCAGGAAGGCGTTGCCATACTGCAGCGCGACGCTCAGCAGGTCGCGGCCTCCGCGCACGGTGCGCGGCGCCGGCTCGAGCAGCATCAGCCCGGCCGCGTCCTCCTCCCGGTAGGTCAGCGGCGGGAAGCTGCGGCCCAGTTGATTGTCCTCATCAGCGCGCTCCCAGACCGGCCGGACGATGTGGACCATCTTCCAGTGAGCGACCCATTTCCCGCTGGCCCCGGCACGCTGCTCCCGTTCGGCTCCGGCCACCGCTTTCGCCATTCCGCTCTGGACCCCCGCCTCCGAGCCCACGGGGATGTTCGGCTCCATGCCTCCCTGCCAGAGCGCGCAACGGCCGTTGCGGTCGGGGGTGTTGACCGCGCGGCGGACCCGATCCTCGTAGTTGCGCATGTAACCGTAGGTCATCGTGATCGCATCGATGTTCGGGTTCACGAAACCGGCGTCCCAAGCGAGGGCATCGGCCACGCTGTTGATGTAGTCCCACCGGCCGGTGTTGAATCCCACAAAGTGCGGCGACAGGGCCGCGCGGATCTCCATCAGCTGGAAGCTGGCCTCGAGCTGCTCGACCAGGACGTAGGTTTTGATCGTCCCGGGGGCAAGACCGAGGTGCGCTTCCAGGGCCAGGAGCATCTCGTTCCAGAGCGAGGCCTCGTCCGCGGTCTGGATCTTCGGCAGGTAGAGGACGATCGACGCCCCCGCCTTCCGCAGGGCCTGGTGGGTGTTGGTGACGTAGAGCGCCAGGTCGACGATGGAGGCCCCAAGGCCGGTGCCGTCGGCGCAGCGGATATGCCGGTCGTCGAGGTGGAGGCCTCGAGTGCGAAAGATCCAGGCTGTGAAATCGAGCTGCCGCCTCCAGTCCTCGATGATGCGGCGACCGAAGAACCGCTCCGCCCAGGCATTCATCTCCCCGGCGACATCTTCGGCCACCGAGAGGAAGATGGGCTGGCGATGGATGGCGAGCCTGAGGTTCCTCAGGTTGTCGAGCGACATCGCTTGGATCTGCCCGAGAGCGTCCTCGCCGTCGAACATCCAGCCGTCCGCGCCCGAGAGCAGGGCGTAAGCGACGTTGCGGATGCTCTTCTCCACCGGTTCGCGCGGCTTGGCGGCGGGACCGGTCCCCTGGATCCACTGACGGCGCAGGTCCGGCGGGATCTCGCCGCCGTCGAACCACCCCTCCCTGGCCTCGCGCACCGTCAGCGTGGTGCGACCGATGGTAACCGCGGGGTCGAGAAAAGCGATCTTCTCGCCGCCGCGCTGCCGATTCGCGCGCCGCGCGATCCGATCCCTCATGAGGGCGATCCGGTGTTCATTGAAGGCCGCCAGGACCTGGACGGCCTCGACCGCCTGGGGGGACAGGATCTCCGAGTAGGTCTCCCTCAGCCCGTCGCGGAATTGCGGGATCGGACCGCCGTGGGCGCCGCTCGCGGTCCGAGCCGGCCGATTCTCATCCAATTTCATCCGCACT
The DNA here is from genome assembly GCA_963833505.1 of Candidatus Eiseniibacteriota bacterium. GTDB lineage: Bacteria > Eisenbacteria > RBG-16-71-46 > CAIMUX01 > CAIMUX01 > CAWHYG01. The sequence goes on from CAWHYG010000007.1 coordinate 2,413,102, forward strand.
CCTCGTTGGTTTGCCACGTTCTGCACGAACGCCGAATCCGGGTCGCCGCCGGCGGGACGTGAGCGCGCAAGGAGGACGGGTCCAGCTCCGGGACCGGTGATCGAACGCAGACTCCAGCGACAAGGGGCACGGCGCAAAGGCCGGTTATTGTCGGATCGAGACGAACGGGCGAACCCGATACCTTACATTTCGTCTGCCGGAGCAGCAACCGGATTGGCTTCGATCAAGGGGCCCCTTGCGATGCGTCCGGCCGCCCCGCCAACGTGCTCCGGATCAGGTCCTCCCCGGACCCCCGGTCCAGCACGAGGTCGGACCATACATGCAGGGACTCGTTGGTCAGTAGAGGAGCCAGCGCGTCCGTCTTGTACTTTCCGCACTCTCCGCAAGGGGCGCAGAGCAGCACGATCCGAGTGCCTCGCTGCCTCATGGCGCACAGCTCCTCAAGCTCGAAGAGAGTGACCGGCACCATGCCCCGGCCGAACTTGACCGGTCCAGAGTTCGAAAACGGCAGAAGCTGGACGTCCCCAACCCAGTTCCCGCCGGCCACATGCAACGGTTCGCGCGGCAGGCCTGGATGGTGGGCGTAAAGGTTGAGATATCCATGCTCATCCTGCCGGCTGGCCATGCTCGTGAGCACGATATCAATCCTGTGCCGCATTTCCAACGCGGCCTTGACCAGGGGATGTTTCCGGACCTGCTTCAGCTCGTTCGCGGTCACGATCGGCTCGGCGTTCAGGCCGATGAACTCAACCTGGGGCACGACCTCGAAGAAGTAGCTCAACCAGGAAAGAGGATTCTCCCGCGCATGAGGAGAAAAGGCGGGAGTCAGAGCGTGAATGAACAGGGTCTTGAGCCGGAACTCCTGGCGGAGCAGCGCGGCGAGGTACTTGCACACTCTGGCCGTGGTGCTTCCTACTCCGAGACCGAGGTGAATCTGCGGAAGTCCCGACGTCTTGATCTTCTCGCGGATGATCCGTGCGACGACCTGGGCTCCGGCAAAGGCGATATCCTCCCGGATTCCCTCGTTGCTGCTGAACTCCACGACGTGAACCTGTCCCTGGTTGGGGAAGGCGCCGATCTGCCTCTCGATGATCAAGTTGCGTGGAGGAACCAGCATGACGAGCCGGTTGCTGATCGACTCACGCAGAAGCACGTAGACCTGCTCCCGGGAGATCTCTATGTCGTATCGCTCGCGGGCGAGAACGACGACCTGATCGGCCGTGCGTGGCCTCTCGGGAGGCACGCGGACGAACAGGTCGGTGATCCTGTAGGCCACGGCTCGGCGGTCGTCGGCGCTGAGATCCTTCAGTCTGGTCATTGCGGCACGCCCCTTCAAGAAGGTCCCGGAAGGCAAGGATACAGTTCGTCCCGATCGGCCGAAGTGTACCGAAGGTACCAGTTCCATTCGACGGTGGTCAACCGTTCTAACCTATTGTGCGAACGATATTTGGCTAGGCGGCGCCGGTTCGCCTCGCTAGAGTGCGGCTCAGCTTCCGGCGCCGGCAGAGGGCCGAACCGCCGATGTCGACGACGGAGAAGCCGGGTCGAGGATGTAGCGCCGGCCTTCGCTTCGGGACGCCGATGCGAAGTCCAAACGGGAGGATCGTCAGCATGCAACCAGAGGTCGAGGAACTCATCGCCACCGAGGTCGAGGAACTCATTGCCACCGCGAAGCCAGCCGTACACAGGCACGCAACCTGGTCCTTGTCCGAGCGCACGGACGACATCTTTCTCTGTCCGTCCGTTCTCGGGCTCGGGCTCGGGTTCAGCCTGAGCGATCGGCTCAGCTCTGATCCCGAGGCCTTCATGCAGGGGCAGCGGCAGCCCGGCGGCGAGTAATCGGGCATCGCACCGCGACGGCTCCGGGCTCCGCCTCGGGGCCCGGATCCGTCTGCGCAGGGGGGACGACCGATGCGGATGGGCGTGGAAACCGAGTTCGCCATCCTGGGCAGCGACTACCGGCGGCCGGCGGAGCAGATCCAGAAGCAGGTCGAGCAAAGCCACCGTCATCTGCGTTCTACCAGGTCAGGGGTCTTCCTCGAGAACGGTGCGCGGGTTTATATCGATCAAGGTCCGCTCAACGAGTATAGCACAGCGGAGGTCGAGGACCCGCTCTCTCTGGTGCGGTCGGAGCTGGCCGGTCGAGCGCTCATGGCCGCCGCGGCCAAACGTGCCGGCCACGTGTTGCTCTGCTCCCACGTCCATTTCAGCACCGGTTACACCTCGGGCCACCACGAGAACTACGAGGTTCAGCGGCCGTTCGAGCAGCCCGCCCTCGTGGCCCTGGAATCACACCTCGCCACGCGCATCATCTTCTCCGGCGGCGGGGGCCCCCACCCTCGGCACCTCGGCGTGCGCGTCGTCCTGTCACCACGGGCTTGCGTCACCGTGTCCTCGAGCAGCCGGCAGGGAAGATCGGGAAAGGCCATGGTCTATCGCAAACCGGACGACTGCGGCCCAGGACACCGCTTGCACGTCATGAGCGGCGAGAGCTTGTTATGCCCTCGCGCCAGCTGGTTGAAGTACGGCTCCACCGCACTCGTGGCCCTGGCTCTGGACCGGGAACTCCTGGATCCGGCCCCTTGGTCGCTCGAGGATCCGTTGCACGCTCTCCATGCCGTCAATCGCGACCTGGAGTTTCGCCGGCGGCTGACCCTCCTCGATGGAACGCGACTGACCGCCATCGAGTTGCAGCGGAGGTTCCTGGATGGCCTCGCGGGTGTGCGAGGCGCGCTGCCGTCGTGGAGCGGCCCCCTCCTTCAGGCGTGGCACTCGATGCTTGATGGCCTCGAGGCTCGGGATGAACGCCTCTACCGCATGGTGGATTGGCTTCTCTACTGGCGGCTTTGGGCGACTCTCGCGAACGAGTGCGGGATCGATCCTGCCGAGGTCGGGCATCCTCTGACCACGATCTTCCCCTCGGGGAGTACGCCCTTGGACTCGGAGTCGGAGATCGATGGGGAGATCCAGGACGAGGTCACGAGGGAGTACGGCTTCGACCACGACCTCCTGGCGGAATTGCTGGACCGGGCCATTGCAGGGTTCAGGAACGGAAACCCGGCGCCGGCCCCAGACGCCGTCGTATCCGAAGCCATGTCCTTGGCCCGCCCGCGCTGCCGGAGGGCGCCGGATGTCGCGATCGTAGACGAGCGGCAGCGAAGGTTGTGCGCAGCCGCAAGGGAGCTCCACGTTCGGCTGCACGCGCTCAGTGACAGTTCCCCGCTCGTCGACCTGGCCGCCGCCGGCTGGATCGAGAAGACGCTGCCCGGGCTGGATGAAAAGAGCATCGAGCAGGCAATGGTCTCGCCGCCCGCCGGCCGGCCGACCCACCGCGCCCGGCTGGTGCGAAGGCTGCGCGGCTCGCGCTGGCGAGTCTCATGGGATGCGATCCACGACACCGAACGCGAGCGGTGCGCCGAGATCCCGAGTGAGCCGGGGCGGCTGGGCCACCTGCGCTGGCTGCCGGAATCGCTCGGAGGGCGCTTCCGCCGCGAGCAGCCGGAGGCGGTGGAGAAGCTCCTGGTCGCGATCTCGCAACACTCCGCGCCGGACGATTTCGACCTGTGCTTCCGCGCCGGTGACTATGTCGAGGCGATCCATCTGGCCGCCGCCAGGAAGGAAGAGATCCAGTACGACCCGGGCACGCTTCACCTCTGCCACGCTCGACTGGGCCACGCGTCGGGGGCGGAGCGGGAACTGGCCGCTTCTCTGGGGAAGTCGGCCGCGCCGATCGAGAGACTCGTCGGGAGCTTGTTCGGAGAGAGCGCCATGGGGCTCGCGCCTCCGGCGGAATCGTGCGCCTCCCTCCTGGCCGAGTGCGAGCCCCTGGTCCGGGCCTTGCCGAAGAATCCCGGCGACACGAGCCACCATCGGATCATCGTGGAACATTGCTCCGGGCTGGTCCAGCTGCAGCAGGGTCGGCCGGTCGAGGCGGTGCGGATCCTCCGTCGTTTGATCCGCGACTACGGGCGCCAATGGCGGCCGCGCATGTACTCGCGCACGGTCTGCCTGCTGGCCGAGGCCCATCGCAGGAACCGCGATCCCGAAGCCGCCCGCCGGGAGCTGTTATTCGCGGCGCAGATCCATCTGGCGGAGAACCTGCTCGGAGACACAGTCGACCATCTCCTGCCGGTGTTGGCGAAGATCAGCGTTCCAGAAGAGGCAGACCGTTTGTTGAGAGTGGCTGAGGAAGCCGATCGGCGGCGGGGCCACGAGCTTGCCCTCTGCCGCATTCTCTGTCTGCGCGCACGTCTGTTGCATGAGGCGGGGTTGCTGCCGGAGATCCGCTCCCTGGCTCGAAGCGTGGAAACGCTTCGTTCGTGCCCACTGATGGCCCGCATCCAAAGCCGGTGGAAGTCCTGGGTGTCGGGAAAGCGGACCGCGGGCGAGGATGAGTTCTGGGGATTGTAGAATCCCCGGGTCCCGGATCACATGGCGGTCGAGGTCAGGCGCGACTCCATCTGGAGCAGGGGACCCTACTGGGAAGAGGTGTTGGCCGTCGACACCGGCTTGCACAAGCGCGCGGGCGGCGAAGGCAACCGGTTCCGTCTGCTTCCCTCTCCCCCGAACAACGAGCTGGCCCGCCTGGCGATCTGCGGGGTCATGTCAGTCGGTGGCCCGGCCACGGCACTCAGAACCCGCCATCGGATCATCGCGACCTTCATGGCGTCGTTGACGATCAGGCACGAGACCGCCGCATAGGCAAAAATGGCGAGCGTCTGCGACCAGGGTAGGGGCATGAGCCCCGGAAGACGCACCCGCGTCAGGATGGTGCCAGCGAGCGCATCCGCCGCCAGGGCCGACAGGAAGGTCCTGCTTGGCATCGTGGCCCAGAACCAGCGCCGCTCCCGCGCGGACAGAATGGAGAAGACGGCAAAGTAGAGCAGCGTCAGGAAGCTGAAGGTGTAGAGGGCATTGTTGTCGGTTGCCAGACCGAAATGCGACCAACCGATCCACAAGAGGAGGAGCGCCTCCGCGACCATGGCGACGCCCAGCACCACGGACACGGTGATGAAGCCTCCGATGTTCCACGTCTCCGGTTTCCTGGATGGCCGCACGTTGTCGGTGGCGAGGGAGATCTTCGCGAAGTCCGTCATGAAGACCAGCAGCAGCATGGCAAAGGCGGAGACCACGAACCGGCCGGTGACCACGAACGCAATGGCCACGAAGGCCGCCTTCAGGATCGTCCGGCTGATCTTGTTGATGATCCAGGTCAGAATGCGCTGGTAGATCGTCCTCCCCTGCTCGACCAACGCCACAATGTTCGTCAGCCCCGGTTCGGTCAGGACGACGCTGGCGGCACCCTTGGCCACGTCGGTCGCCGTGCTCACGGCGATTCCCACCTCCGCCTGGCGCAAGGCGGGGGCATCGTTGACCCCGTCGCCCGTCATCCCGGTCACGTGCCCCGCAGCTTGCAGGTGCTGCACCACGATGTACTTGTCTTCCGGATACACTTCGGCGAACCCGTCGACGCCGGCCAACAGGTCGATCGCCCCGCTGCCCGCCGGAGCGCCCGCGGCCTTCAGGTCGGCCACCCGCCGGATGTTGGGCAGCCCGACTCCTCGCGCAATTTCACTCGCGACCGCAAGAGCGTCGCCCGTCAGCATCTTTACCGGCACGCCCAGGTCGCGAAGGGTGGCGATGAGTTGCCTGGCGTCCGGTCGCAGCGGATCATACAGCGTCACCAACCCGACCAGGGCGGGAGTGCTCGTCTCGGGGCCGCGCGCCACCGCCAACGTCCGATAGCCCTTGGCGGCCGAGGCGCTGACACGGGCCTCCAAGGCATCAATGGCCGGAGGTTGAAGTCCGCACGCCTCGGCCACGGTTCGCACCGCTCCCTTCATCACGCGAAAACGCTGCCCGTTCTGCTCCACCACGGCCTCGGTCCGCCGGTTCTTCGCATCGAAAGGTGCGAACGAGACGGGCGTAACCTTCGGAAAGTTATCGAAGATGTGCCGCTCCTTGGCCGCGGCCAGAAACGCGAGATCAATGGGATCCTGGTTGGCTTCCTGCGACGCGACGGCGCCGGCAAACAAGACGTCGGCCTCCGTCGCCTGCTCCAGCGGGATCACGCCGGTAACGGCCAACTGGTTCATCGTGATCGTGCCCGTCTTGTCCACGCAGAGCACGTCCATCGTGGCGGCATCCTCGGCGGCACTGAGACGGGTCACCAGCACACCCCGCTTCGCCAGTTCCTTCGATCCGACGGCCATGCTGACCGTGAACATGACGGGGAGGGCGACCGGCACCGCGCTCATCAAGAGGACCAGCATGAGCGGAACCATCTGCATGAGCGGCGCCCCTCGAACAAGCGAGAGCACGACCACCACGCCCAGCAGCGTACCGACGATGACAAAGAGCCATCGGACGACCTTCGCCACCACTGCTTCGATGTGAAGCTTGGGACGCGCCTCCTGCACAAGCTCCGTCGTGCGGCCGAAGTAGGTCTTCTCCCCGATCAGCATGACCACGCCGTTGCCTTCGCCCCTCCGGACGACGGATCCCGACGAAAGCACCTCGCCGGGCGCCTTGTCCGCGTCCTTCGACTCGCCGGTGAGGGCCGACTGGTCCACGGTCAACGCACCCGTGAGGAGCTTCAAGTCCGCCGGAATGATGTCGCCGGGGCGCACGCGAACGATGTCGCCGGGGACCAGTTCCCGGGCGGGAACCACCTGCCAGCTCGAATCGCGACGGACGCGGGCGCTGACCTGTAACCGGCGCCTCAACGTCTCCACCACACCGGCGGCCCGTCGCTCCTGCAGGAAGCTCAGCGCGGTATTGATCACCAGCAGCGCGGCCACCACGACCAGGTCCGAGTAGTTTCTGAGCACGGCGGACAGAACCATGATCAGCTCGAGCATCCAGGCCGAGATTCCCCAGAATTTCCGGAGGAATTTGAGGAGCGGGTGCCCCTTCTTTACGGGCACTTCGTTGTAGCCATGCTCGGTCCGGCGAACGTCCACCTCGGCGCGCGTGAGCCCGGTCTCCGGGTCGACCTGGAGCGTCGCAAGGGCGTCGGGAACGGCCGCCGAAGCGATGTCGGGCTCCGCCTTGTTACCTGGTGTCGGGCTGGAGATGTGGCACCTCCGGTCGTCGGGGCCGCCTCGAGGCCGGCGATTCAGTCACGGCGCGTCTCTTCGTGATCCGGGGAGCCGCGAGTGGTCATACGCGCATCGTCAGAGCCTACCGTGTGTTTGTCCACCACTTCCCCAGATCACCCTCTCGGTGCCGATAGCTTCAGGTGCTGCGGCCATTCCGAGCCGCAACCCCAACCCGGTGGACGTGGTCTCCCGGCGGGCCATGACGCCACGGCACCGGGCGGTCATCGAAGAGGAGATGGTGGATGTCAGGTAGTCCGGCGGTGCGACGAGTCCCGAGGCACGACGCGGGTCGCGCCTTCATAGTGATGGACAAGTACCCATAGTGATCGAACGCCTCCCGGAGTCGCTTGCTGTCAGTATGCGTCGTACCAGGAGGTTAGCTGGCCTTGGCGTGACGGCACGTTCGTTACATTGTCTATTGGGAGAGCATGGGACGTGGTGCGGTCAATACGATTCGGATCGCGCACTCCATGCAGACCACTCTCTCAACCCTGCACTGGACGGCAGAGCGACGGGAGTCATGACCGGTCTTCAGTTGGGATACCGCGCAACCTCCATGTTCGGGTTATACATCGATGGAACGTGGGCGGAGTTCGTTCCCAACGTCAGCAAGACCGTGCAGCTCCCGGGTTACTCCAGTTTCCACGGGAGCGTCCAGGCCGCGTCGGCACGTCTCTCGCTCGAGTTTTACCCCCTGGGCGGTGGAGGCTTCGGCCATCCGCACTGGGAGCCCTTCCTCTCCGCAGGCTTCGGCAAGCAGGATATCAACTTCGACGTGGACCACTCCACGTACCGCCCTCCCGTCGCCTCGCTGGGAATGGGCATGCGGGCCGCTCTCGGGTCCAATTGGGCCTTTCGTGGGCAGATCCGAGGCGATCGTACTCTGGCTAAGTCGGGCCCAGGTATTGGAACTGTCGGTTATACCGCGCCGGGCGCCAGCGTCGGCGCAAGCGTGTCCGAGGTGCAGGCGAGTTTGGGACTCTCTTGGCTCTTCGGTCATAAAGATCGCGGCCACTCCGGCGGCCTGTCCGAACAGCAGATGGACCGGCGCCCGGAGCAGCCGATGTACGCTTACGTCGAGGACAAGGGAAGTACGCTGGACAGCGATGGCGACGGGGTTCCCGACGCGATCGACCAATGTCCCAACACCCCGAAGGGCGCGCTGGTTGACGCCAAAGGATGTTCGCTGGACGCCGACGTGACGGGGTCCCCGATGGGATCGACCAGTGTGCCAACACCCCGTTGGGCACGAAGGTCGATGCGGTCGGATGTCCCATCGCCGTGGTCGCCGTGTTGGCGTCTCCTCCTCCGGCGTCCGCGCCGATTTGCCCTGAAGGGCAGAAGTGCCTCGTTCTTGAAGGCGTGTACTTCGAAACGGGCAAGGCCACGCTCACGCCGGAGTCCCATGCCGTTCTCGACGGCGTCGCCGCCTCCCTCAATCATTGGCCCGATATTCGAGTCGAGATCGCCGGACACACCGATTCGGTCGGCGGTGAGGCGTACAACCTGAGGCTCTCAGAAGCCCGGTCCGCCGCGGTTCGCAACTACCTGATTACCGCGGGGGTCGACGCCTCCCGGATGACCAGCAGAGGTTACGGATTCAGCAGGTCAGTCGGGGACAACAACTCGACCGAGGGCCGCGCCAGCAACCGCCGTGTGGAAATGGACAAGATCGACTAGTCCCTAGGCATCTTGGGATGGCAGGATGGCCCGCACCGTCGGGCCGTCCTTTTTTTTGCTTCGCGATACCCCCGCCGCCCGCTGTCCCTTCTGCAAACCTCATCCGGTCCCGCGGCTCCGGTGCTCGACGTCGAAGGTGGGTGCGGATCCGGCGTTCTGCCATGGAGAGGTGGCCGTGATCGCGACTTCCCATGTTTCTTCACCGCCAAGGTATTGCAACCGCTGTCCGTGTCCCCTCCAGTCTCCAGGCGTCCCCTGGATCCCCCCGCGTCGTGGAGACATTTTGGAGACGGCAGGACCGCAGGACCGGGGTCTGGTGCTGAAGGCCGGGACCTGCTCGGGGGTTTCATCGGTTGGGGAAGAATCCAACGTGCCCGCTGGGCTGTACGTGTTCGGACGCCTACATCCCGCGCGCCGCTTCGACGATCCGCGCCGCAGCTTCGGCTGCCCGTTCCTCGATCAGGACGGTGATCAGGTCACCCGACTCGAGTCGCGTCTCTCCATGGGGGACCACGTCACGCCCGTGTCGCGCGATGGCGGTGATCCGGGCGCCCGGCGGGAAATCGAGATCCTTGAGCCTTCGTTCTGCCAGAAGCGAATCGGGCTCGACCAGCACTTCGAGCTGGGAAACCCCGGTCGCGTCAGCTCGGCCTTTCTCCACCGCCAGGAGCTCGCGCTCCAGCAGTGCCTCGTAGATCGGCTCGGACCGAAGCAGTTCCGCGGTGGCATAGGCGACGAAGCATCCGAGAAGCAGCGCGAAGAGCAGGTTGTACTCGTTGGTCATCTCCACGATCAGGACGACGGCCGTTAGCGGTGCGCGAACCGAACCCGTGAGAAAGGCGGCCATCCCGATAGTGGCAAACACCGTTGGAGAGACCCCGACGGTCGGGAAGTACCGGCCACACAGCAACCCGAACGCGAATCCGAGGCAGGACCCCATCACGAGAATCGGGGCGAAGATCCCTCCCGGCACGCCCGTGCCATAAGAGAGGATCGTCAGGAGAAACTTGCCCGCAAAGAGCGCCAGCGCCAACAACACGAGATGTCGCGCGTGGAGGTTGCCGGACAAGATGTCCTCGGCCAGGCCATGTCCGACCCCGGTGATTCGCGGGAAGGTGAGCAGCAGGACCCCGGCGACGGCTCCAGTGAAGGCGGCGGGAAGCCATCGTGGCCCCGGAAGGCGCGGGCGAACGGAAGTTGCCCGCAGTAGTCCGTGGTTGAAGAGGACGCCCACAAGTCCGCCGATGACACCGAGCACTATCGCAGGCAGCATCGCACCGAAGGGAAGCACGCTGCTTTCCGGCAAAAGAAACGAAGGCGACTGCCCCGAGAACGCGCGGGTGATGAGCACGGCGCAGACCGATCCGATGAAGGCGGTTCCGTAGGTCATGGGGGACATCTCGCGCTTCAGCTCTTCCATGACGAAAAGAAACCCGGCCAGGGGAGCATTGAAAGCGCCGGCCAGCCCGGCTCCCGCTCCGACGGCCACGAGAGTGTTCAAAGAGCGTCGCGGTGCGCGGAGCCCCTTCCCTACCAGCTTTCCGGTCGCGGCTCCAACCTGCACGGTCGGACCTTCCCGTCCGAGGGAAAACCCCGCCGTCAAGGCGAGGATTCCACCTGCGAGCTTCACCCCGATCACTCTCCAGGCGCGAATCCTCCGCACGCCCAGAAGAACCGCCTTCACATGGGGGATCCCGCTGCCGGATGTCTCCGGGGCAAATCGGAGCGTCAACCACCCAGCCAGCCCACCGAGACAAGCGGTGGCCGCCGGGATCAGCAGCCAGGCGAGCAGCCCAAGCTGATCGCGCCGTGCGGCGAGCCCATTGGAAGCACGCTCCGCGGCAACCACCAGGGTCCGGAAACCAGCGGCGGCGGCTCCCGCCACCAGCCCCACCAGCGCCGCCCGGCCCAGTTGCGCCAGCCGATGCGATCGCCGCAGATGGCGAAGCCTCTCGTCACGATCGAGGGTCGACGAACTCATGCGTCCGATCTCCTTCTTGAGTGTGGACTCCGACCGAACGATAGAACGTTGGGGCGAACGACGTCGACTATTCCCCCACTTCCTTCGATTGTTCGAGGTCGGCCAGGAACATTTCCTCCGCAGCCCGTGCGAATGCGCGGTCCCGGGTGATGGCGTCCAATCCGTAGTTGATCCCCATTCCCAGGGGATTGAAGTCGGTGGACCCCACCCGCGTGATCATCCCGTCCATCACGCTCGTCTTGGCGTGCATCATCTTTCCCTGCCACTCAAAGATCCGCAATCCTGTGCCTCGCCGACGCCGAGAATCCGGTCCGGAAGGCGCCGCGGCACCACGCGCCGGGACCGACTGAACTCGCTGGCCAACAAGTCGACCTGGACACCGGCTTTCGCTCATGGAGATTCGGCTTCACCCGCGTCCAATCGGACACAGCGCCAGGCCAATCGCCCGCTTCCCAACTTGACCGTTTCGCCGCCTCCGTCGGTAAATCGCATCAAGGCAGATGATCGGGGGGACTGTCCACCGGAATCGGCTCTGCCGGACCTGGGCGCTCGTTCTCCTCTATCACGGCCGTGTCCCTCCCGGCATAGGACTCACTGGGAGCACGGTTTACAAACTCTTCTATTGCGTGGCGCAGTCGCCCAACTTCTTCCTGGAGGTCTTGCAGAGGCTTCTGACGCGCGCTTTCTACTTTTGGATCCTTGGCGTCTCGATCAATAAACACTGTGGCAAAGAGGGCAGTGAGATAGCCGAACATTGCTGCCGCGTAGACCGATATGGCAAGGCAAAGAATGCGCGCCCCCGTCGACCTTATTGAGTAGGCGGTACCGATGTTCGTCATCTGCATCGCCGTCCACCAGAGCGCCCGCGGATACGTGTGAATACTCTGGGGATCAAACTTCGGGACGTGCGCAACATTCCTGTGGGGCAGGTCAAGATGTGTGCCGCAGCCGTAGGAGGGTACCTGCTCGGCTTGTCACCTGTTGGCGGAGTCCGGGACGTGCGCGTCCCTTCATTATGGACGAGCGCCGATCAGAATGATGCGATCACGTGCGAGGCGGGGTTGGCCACACTCGAATCCACCGAATCGGGCGTCGATCCTGTCTCGTTGCGGATGTGGCCCAAGTGCTGACATTCGTTCAAGTCCCGATCCTTCAACTGAGAACTCGCTCCGCTCCGGCCGGTCGAGGCAGATCGGGAGGCGCGCGGAGCGGATGGCGAGAAACTTGATCACCAGTCATCCGACGTGCAGGCCGCGCGGCAGGTCGATCCGGGTGCTTGCGGACCCTTGTCGCATCTCGCGACCGGGAACTGCACCAGGGACAGCGCTGTTGACAAACATGGGCGTCGCCACGAGGGCGCGGCGTCACTGGTTCTACAATGGAGGGGAAACGGGATGCTTCTGCTCTTCACCAAACTCAGAGGTCACAGGCTGCATGCGACCGACGGCGGGATCGGCTCGGTCACGGATGTCTATTTCGACGACGCAACCTGGGATGTGCGGTATCTGGTCGTCGACGCGGGAACCTGGCTGGTCGGCAGGAAGGTTCTCCTCGTGCCGAAGGTTCTCGGAAGCCCTTTGGGGGAACAGGAGTCGCTGCTGGTAAACCTCTCCAAGGAGCAAATTCGGCACAGTCCCGACATCGACACCGACCAGCCGGTCTCTCGCCAACACGAGGCGGCCCTCCATTCCCACTATGGATGGCCTACGTACTGGGGGGAAGGTGCCCTTATGAGTACCGGCCAAACGGCAGGGTTCGGCCCCGCCGTTGTCAGCGCCGGCATCCCGCCCGAGGTCGGTCCCGCGAAGGAGAAAGAGGTCGGCGGGTCGCGTAACGAGAGAGATCCACATCTGCGCAGCGCGGGCGAAATGGACGGCTACCACATTCACGCCGAGGACGGGGAGATCGGCTCCGTCGCGGACCTCATGGTCGATGAAGCGGAGTGGCGGGTACGATATCTGGTCGTCAAACCCGGAGGTTGGTTTTCCGGGGACCGCGTCCTGATCCCGCCGGCCTGGATCCGGAGGATCAGCTGGGAAGAGTCCAGCGTCCACGTGGACGTGAACCGCAAGACGATCGCGGACTCCCCTCCCTACGACTCATCCCGTCCTCTGACTCGGGAGTATGAGGAGCGCCTTTACCGCCACTACTCGCGGCCGCGGTACTGGACCTGAGAATCCCGGCCGGATAGCGGGGCCATGGAGAAGGAGCCGCAGCGCCGGTACGCCTCGGTTTCGGAGTTTGCGGCTGACTTGCGCCGCTTGTTCGACACCAGCGAAATCGAATACCGGCCCTACTGGGCCGCGAGCCTGGTCCACCGGGCCTTTCTCCTGGCCCGATCGGGGCGCGGGGCCGAGGCGCGCGCGCCGGCCGACCACGGATTAGCGGCGCTCGCGGCCGACAGCAGCGACTTCCCCGAGCGGGTTCCGACCCTGCTCGAAGGGGCGGTCGTCCACCTCCTCGTGGGGGACGCGCCGGGCGCGGAGGATCTGCTGCATCAGGCCCGCGGGCGAGGCGCGTCCGATTCGCAGGTGGCCGAATACGAGGAGCTGCGAGCGCTACCGTGACCTCCGCAGCCGGGTTCCCCGGTTACGAGGGCATGTCCGCCGGTTCCCATTGCTCCGGACCCCCGATGCCAAAACGCGGCGACGCGGTTCGGCAGAACCGTTCTGCAGCAGTAGCCGTCCGCATCCAGTCGAAAGTGCTCGATGTCTTCATTCCCGAGGCCGCAGCCTCGGAAGAACGACGAAGGCGGCGGGTCACCAGACTCCCGAATCGAAGCTCGCCCCGGTTGACCAGAGCGTCATGGTTCGGCGGAACAGGAGCGCCCCGGTTGACCGAGGCGCCATGGTTCGGCGGAACAGGAGCGCCCCGGTTGACCAAGGCGCCATGGTTCGGCGGGACAGGAGCGCCTCGGTTGACCGAGGCGCCATGGTTCGGCGGAACAGGAGCGTCCCGGTTGACCAGGGCGCCATGGTTCGGCGGAACAGGAGCGTCCCGGTTGATCAGGGCGTCATGGTTCGGCGGAACAGGAGCGCCCCGGTTGACCAAGGCGTCATGGTTCGGCGGAACAGGAGCGCCCCGGTTGACCGAGGCGTCATGATTCGGCGGAACAGGAGCGCCCCGGTTGACCAAGGCGCCATGGTTCGGCGGAACAGGAGCGTCCCGGTTGACCAGGGCGCCATGGTTCGGCGGAACAGGAGCGTCCCGGTTGATCAGGGCGTCATGGTTCGGCGGAACAGGAGCGCCCCGGTTGACCAAGGCGTCATGGTTCGGCGGAACAGGAGCGCCCCGGTTGACCGAGGCGTCATGATTCGGCGGAACAGGAGCGCCCCGGTTGACCAAGGCGCCATGGTTCGGCGGAACAGGAGCGTCCCGGTTGACCGAGGCGGCATGGTTCGGCGGAACCAGAGCGTCCCGGTTGACCAGGGCGCCATGGTTCGGCGGAATCAGAGCGCCCCGGTTGACCGAGGCGTGATGGTTCGGCGGAATCAGAGCGCCCCGGTTGACCAAGGCGTCATGATTCGGCGGAATCAGAGCGTCCTGGTTGACCGAGGCGCCATGGTTCGGCGGAACAGGAGCGTCCCGGTTGACCGAGGCGTCATGGTTCGGCGGAACATCCGCGCTGGCCGAGAAATCTCTCACCTCGGACCGGGCTCGGATGAGAGCAGCGATGACTTGAGTTCCCGCGTTGCCAACGGCCAGCCAGATAACCTTCGGCGGGGGCTTCACGCCGCAGGAGGGAAGGCCAAACGACGCTCGCGAGCTGCGGCGAACGCCAGACAGGCACGGATTGTAGCCTGCCACACTGTTCTGCTCCCCCGTGTCGGATTGACGAGCGAGACCGGATGAGCGGCGTCGCGTAGTCGAGCGTGCGTGTGGCGAGTGGCGTGGCAGGCACGGCTGCGTGCCGGCCGGGTTTCCCTCACGCAGCCGTGCCTGTCCGTCCGGTTCAGAACTCGATTTCCTCCTCTTCCCCGGTCACCTGTTCGCGTCGGTGCAGGCGGTAGAAGTGCTCGTAGCGCCGGATCTCTCCGGCGAGGTTCCGGCAAAGAAGGACGACGCGGTTGGCGGTGACGGCGCGGCGGCGTTCGCATGAGGAGGCGAGGTCGAGTTCCTCCAGGAGATTTTGGAAGACGGCGTCCATCTCCCGGTCGAGGAGTGCGGTGAGGTTGACGGCGGCGCGACCGAGGGCGATCTCGGCCGATTCCTCGTTCTTCATCAATTCATCTCCTTGCAGGCCGCGATGACATCGTCGAGTTCGACGAGATCCTTGGCGCGGCCGGCGGCGTTGAACATGGCGGTCAGTGCCAGGTTGCCGATCGTCCTGGGAACGCCTCCGGACTGGACGAAGATCTGGAGGAGCGCCTCGTCGGTGAAGAGGCGTTGTTTGCGGCCGGCCAGTCGGAGGTGATGTTCGACGTAGCCGCGGGTGTGGGTCTCGTCCATGGGGGGCATGCGGAAGCGCATGGCCACGCGCTGGCGGAAGGGCAGATGGATGCGGAGGGTGAGCTTGGCCAGGAGCTGGGGCTGTCCGGCGAGGATGAGTAGAAGCGGGTCCTTGGAGTCCATCTCGAAGTTGAGCAGGATGCGGAGTTCGTCGAAGAGGGCGGAGCGGAGGAGATCGGCTTCGTCGAGAATGAGGACGGGCTGCTTTCCCTGGGCGGCCAGCTGTGCGACCCCGTGCTGGATCTCGCGGAAGAGCAGACTTTTGCTTCGCACCTCCTGTCCTCCGAGGGCGCGGTTGAGCTGGGCGTAGGCATCAAGGACGGTGACGGTGGCCAGGGGGAGGTAGATGGGCAGGTAGTGCTCCGCGTTGAGTCGGTCGACGAAGCGTCGGAGAGCGACGGTCTTGCCGGTTCCGGGCTCTCCGGTCAGGAGCATGAGGCCGCGGGATCGCTTGCACATCTCGAGCCGGGCATCGAGTTCCTCGAGTCCGGGCCAGGGATAGAGGTCACGGCTCTGGATGTTTTTGTCGAACGGCCTGGCCTTGAGTCCGAAGCGCGCCTCGATCATGACGACACCTCGGTCCCGGCGAAGGTCCCCGGGGTTTTGGCCGGCAGGTCGGCTTCTTCTTCCTGTCGTCGTCGGAGGATCTCGGCGTAGTTGAGTTCGACGGCGTGTGCGTGGAAGCGGGCATTGTCGACGAGGTCGACGGGCTTGATCGCGGTCACGGGTTGGTCGTTCAGATAGAGGAAGAGCTCCTCGGGCCGGGCGGCGGGGAAGCGGAGTTCGACGCGGTGTCCGATGAACCCCGGGGGGACCTCGTAGAAGAGGCCGTCGATCTTGACGGTGGCATCGTTGCGGACGACGCGGTTGATCCGTCCCATGAACGCGTGGTCGATCTCGTGGGGTGCCAGACGTTGGATGAGGGTCTCCTCGGCCCCGGCAAGGTATCGATCGAGAGGCTTCATGCCGATGCCGCCGTGCCTGCGGAGGTGGTAGTCATCGCGGAGCCATGGTTCGAGGCGTTCCCGGAGAGTGTCGAGGGAATCGAGATCCCGGTCGGTCAGTCGCGGAAGGAAGCGGAGGCGGACGGTGCGGAAGAAGCGTTCGATCTTGCCTCGGGACGGGGAGTCGAAGGGCTCGCTGTGGAGCAGCGCGCAGCCGATGCGCGCGCAGGCTTCAGCCAGGTGATGGGACCCGAAGGCCGGACCGTTGTCGCAGTAGAAGCGCTTCGGGATGCCGTAGGCGGCGATGGCATCCCGGAACGTGTGTAGGAGCTCGGCGGTGTCCTCGCCGAGGGCGAAGCGGGCTCCGGCGACGAGGCGGCTGTGGTCGTCGATGATGGCGCAGAGGATGGCGCGGCGCTTGCCTTTCTCGGTGCGGACGTGGGGTCCGTGCATGAAGTCGGCCACCCAGAGATCGTTGGGGTGGGGCATCTCGTACTTGGCGCGGGCCCGCTGGGCGCCTCGGACGGGCCGGTCGAGGTTGCGTGCCTTGAGGAAGCGGCGCAGGGTGGCCTCGCAGATGCGGACACCGCCTTGAAGCACGCCGTCCTCGTGCAGGATCTGGTGGAAGAGCTTGACCGAGAGTTCCCGGTGCTGGACGCGATGTCGGGCGATGATCTCGGCGGTGTCGTCGTCGAGCTTGCGGAAGGTTCCTTTGTCCCCTCGGGCCCGGGGCAGAAGTGCGTCGAGGCCGCCCCGCCGGTAGGCGTGCAGCCAGGCGCGGAGGGTGGAGACGCTGAAGCGATGGAGCGATCCGTCGGGCAGGGCGTGTTGGCGGGCGGCGACGCGGGCCAGGGTCTGGGAGACAACCTCGTGTGCAAGCGGACGCGTGGCCTCGCTGATGAGGCCGTAGCGGAAGACGGCCCAGTCGCGGGGCGTGGGTCTCGGGGGACGTACGCGGTCTTCGATCATGGTGGTTCGACCTCCTTGGGTTCACGCCGGGGTGGATCCCGGCGTCGGAGGCGGGACCATGCTCCCCGCGGACGTGTGGACGAAGGCGTGACGGGTGGAAGAGCCGGAGCGGGACGCCCCGGGATCCGTCGCGCAGTCGAGCGCGCCGTGGAAGACGGGTTTTCGGACGGCTTGTCGAGCACGGCGCGGCCGCTCAGGGCCCGGAAGCCGGCGAGCACCGGGCCGGTCACTTGGTCCAGGAGCATCTCCAACTGCGTCGCGACGGGCGCGTGGTCGGACCAGGACAGACCGAGCCGGGGACCCAGCCAGGAGAAGCCCGAGCCGATGAGCCGGGTGCGAACCACCTCGAGCCAACGACGAAGGGTGCGGTCAGAGACCATCTCCTCTCCGGTCCCGCCATACAGGGCCCACTCGCCGGCGGCGCCGACCCCGTCGCGATGCGTCCGGACGACGGCCTCGAGCACGGACCCGATGGTGAAACGACCGCGCCAAACATCGGCCGGGACCAGAGATCCGGTTGTTCCATCGCAGAAGATGACCCGCCGGATGGGCAGGTTCTCGAAGATCGCGCCCGTGACGAGATCGGTGATGCGCTTGCGATACCGCACGGCATGAAGGCGGGCGCAATGCGAAGTCCCGCACTTGCCGCAGCGCAGGCCGGAAGACTCGACCATGGAGCCGAGATCATGGACCGCGATGATCGCTGCCCGGTAGGCAGACAGGTCGAGCGAGAGTATGCTCTCGATACAGTCACGTGGCTCACGGCGGGCCGGTCAAGCACAGCCGTGGTCCACGTCCTCCGTTGCGGGTACGTGTGTGTGACACGAAACGTCCCACATTGCGGAATCCGCAACGGCTTTTCTACCCTCTTACTGTGACGACGGGGATGCCTGAAACGGCGGGAAAGAGTGACGGGCTACACGGATGTCGGCCAGATACTCGAGCACATCGTAGACGGTGATCCGGGTGCCTTTGATACACGGCTTCCCGCTTCGGATACCCGGAGTCACAGCGATGCGATCAGTGAGCGACGTGAACTCGTTCCAACGGATCGCCACGCTCTTCCACCAGCTACTGCCAACGGGTGATGCGGAATCGCCAGGTAGCTCGAGCGACTTGGTCGCTTGCGGTCGGAGCGCTGGGACAAAAGCGCCAACTCCATGCGGTGAGATTAGATGGCGGGGTCGACGGGACTTGAAACCATTCGGAGCCAAAACCCTAACCTGGTGATGGCGTGCGACTTCAGGGCTGAATGGGTTCTGTGCCAGCGAGTTGTCACCCCTCTTCATGTCCCCTGCTGTCCACTGGAGTCCACTGGAATCCACCCAGGTCATGGAGACATTTTGGAGACCGGCAACAACGACTATGCTGATCCGTTTGGCACAATGCGACGGAACGTCTGATTGGGCGATCTGCGAGATTAACGACTAGCGGATTGCGAGACGTCGCGCGAAGCGCGCATGCTCGTAATCCGCTTGTTGAACGAAACCGGGATTCGCAGAGAAGTCGCTATGGGTGAGTCATGCGCCCGAGTGGTAGCGGGTGGGCTTCGAGACGGCGCCGGCGGGAGGCGTCTTGCCTTTGCTTGGCAAACGCGAGCGCCCGGAATCGGTGGAGGGAGTCGACCCACGCCGGGAAAAGGCTTGGTGGGAAAGACCGGGGCCTTCCGCTCCATGAAGAGGGATGCCGGGGGGACGGGTTGATCGGTGTCGGGGCGGGCGGCATGCTCCCTCACGAGGAATCGGGGAACGGGTGGTTGGTGTCGGTGGCGAGGAGTGGCCGAGACGACGGAGGGATTCCGCGAGTCCGGGAGAGACGACCACCGCAGCACGGGCAGGCCATGACGTCGATGCCGGTTCGTTGCAGGAGCCTCTCCGGCCATGTTTTCTTCGGCTCGGCGTGATCGACCGGCGGCGGGACCGGTGGGTTGTCGAGGGCGAGGAGTCGCCTTGAACGCTCGAGTTTGCCCGCAACGTTGCGGCCCGCGAGCAATCCGAAGTGACGGATGCGGGTGAAGCCGCGGGGAAGGACGTGGAGCAGAAAGCGACGCAGGAACTCGATGACGCTGAGGGTCATCGTCTTGCGTTGGCCGCCTTCGGCGTAGTCCTTGAATGTGAAAGAGACGTGATCGTTGTCGAAGCCGGTGATGCGGTGGTTGGATACGGCGACGCGGTGGGTGTAGCGACCGAGGTATGAGAAGACCTGCTCGGGTCCTCCGAACGGGGGCTTGGCGTAGACGACCCAGTCCTTTCGGTAGAGACCGTCGCGGAATCGCCTCCATGCAGCATCGTCGGCGAGATCGGCGGTCGTGCCACCGAAGCGGAGCTTGCCGGAGGCGCGGGCCGCTTCGAGCGCAGCCGTGAGCTTACCGCGGAAGAGCCTGGCCAGGACCTTGACCGGGAGAAAGAAGCGATCCCGGCCCTTGATCCATCGGGTGCCGTCCCCGGAAAGCCCGCCGCCGGTGGCGACGCAGTGCAGATGGGGATGGAAGAGGATGTTCTGTCCCCAGGTGTGGAGCACGGCGGTGAAGCCGATGTCGGCACCGAGATGCTTCTCGTCCCGGGCGATCGTCCGGAGGGTCCGGGCGGCGGCGGCGAAGAGGCAGTCGAAGACCTGGCGCTTGTTGCCCAGGGCGAGGGAATTGAGGTCTTCGGGAATGGTGAAGACGACATGTGCGTACTCCGCTGATTCCGGCCACCTGATCCGGCGGAAAGCGGCCACTGGTTCCGGAGCAAAGCGACCACCCGTTCCGGGTGATTCCGGCCACCTCTGTCGGAGCGAAGCGACGCGGGTCCTTCTGCCTTCCTTTCCTACCGCCTTCTTCCCTTTTCCGCCAGCATCTTCTTCCTTCGGGGGCTACCATGCCACTCGTCCGGTCATCGGATTGCTCCGGGAGCTGCGGCTCCGGAGTTGATCGTTCTCGGCGCTCGCCGGCCGATGATCTCGGGGCGTCGACGGTCGTACTTCCCCCGTCGGTCTTCATTTGCTCTGGTTCTTCGCCCGGCGATCGCTCGCGCCTTCGGGGTCTCGCAGCGATTTCCCTTTCAGATCGATCCGATGAGCACGGTGGATCAGCCGATCGCAAATGGCGTCGGCCATGGTGGGCTCGCCGATGGCTTGATGCCAGGCCGAGACCGGAAGCTGGGTGGACACCAGGGTGGCGCTGCGTTCGGAGCGATCTTCGACGACCTCCAAGAGATCCCGGCGCTCCTGCTCTTTGAGCGAGGCGATGAGCCAGTCATCGAGCGCGAGCAGATCCAGTTTGGCCAGACGCAGGAGGAGACGAGCGTAGGTGCCGTCGGCGCGGGCTACGGCCAGATCCTGCAGCAAGCGGGGAGCTCGGATATAGGAGGCGGAGAAGCCCCTGCGACAGGCTCGTTCCACCAGGGCGCAAGCCAGGTAGGTCTTTCCCGTGCCGGACGGCCCGGTGACGATCAGGTTGTGATGATCCTGGATCCAGGCGCAGGTTCCCAGGGAGAGCATGACCTGCCGGTCCAGTCCTCGGGGAGCGTTGAAGTTTATGTCTTCCAGCGACGCGGGGTAACGGAGCCTGGCTCCCTTGAGGCGGCGGGTAAGCTTACGCTGCTCCCGCGCCGTCCATTCGGTATCGATGAGCAAGCCGAGGCGATCCTCGAAGCTCAGCTCGGCGCTTTGACGGGAAGAGAGCTGTTGTTGAAAGGCCTCGGCCATGGCGTTCATTTTCATGGCCTGCATCTTCTCCAGGGTGGGCTGGTTCAGCATCGCGATTCCTCCTTGGGGGCGGCGTAGTACTCCGCACCCCGGATGTTGTGGTGGACGGGCAGAGAAGGAAACAAGGTGTCCTCCTCCTCCAGGGGCAGTCGGTCCATGCCCGCGGTGAGGATGTTTTTGATCGTGCGGTAACTGAAGGCCTGGAGCTGGCAGGCCCGGTGGGAAGCGGCCTCCAGGCGTTCGGAACCATGAGCCTGCCCCAGCCTCATGATCCCCAGACAGGCTCGGTAGCCCTGTTCGGGATGAGCCCGGTTCCGGAGGATCTCTTCGACCAGGCGCGCGGTCTGCGGGCCGGTCTTTTCCGCCCAGGAGATCAGACGCGAAGGGGTCCACTCCGCATGGGCCCGGTGCGACCGGGGCATGTGTTCGGGCACGGTGGAAGCGCGGCCTCGTCCACGGAGACGTTGATGGGAAGCTACCCGGCGGTTCTTGTCGAACACCTCCACCGTGGTGAGGGTAAAACGGGCCTCGACCTTCTGTCTGTACAACTGGTAGGGAACGCTGTACAAGTTGTGATCGACTTCAATGTGGTAATCGATGTTGACCACGCAGGTCTTCCACTCGGCGAACTCATAGCGGTGGGGCGGCAGGCGTCGCAGTGCCGGCCGGTCCAGCCGCTCGAAGAGTTCCCGGCGGCTGACCCCGAGCTTCTGCATGGGACGATCATTCAGGGCCTCGAGCAGCTCCCAGAATGGCCGCGTTGAGCTCGGCCAGGCTGAAGAACGTCCGATTACGCAGGACGGCCAGGATCCAACGCTGCGCCAGCAACACCGAGACCTCCACCTTCGCCTTGTCCCGGGGCCGGTAGGGGCGGGCGGGAATGACCGCCGCGCCGTAGAAGCGCGCGAAGTCTTCGTAGGTCCGGTTCAGATCGGGTTCGTAGCGACAGGCTCTGGTCACACCGCTCTTCAAATTGTCGGGCACGAAGATCGCCGGCGAGCCACCCCAGGCTTCGACCATGCGCACGTGAGCGCGGATCCAGTTCGGCAGGCTCTGATCCCAAGTGGCTTCGGCGTAGATCCGGCTACTCGCTCCCAGAACGCCGACGAAGAGTTCCACCGGCCTGACCTCGCCCGTTTTCGGGTCGACGATCTCCGGCCTCTTCCCCGAGAAGTCCACAAAGGCCTTTTCTCCGGCCCGATGAACCTGGCGCATGGTGGGGTGAACTCCTCCGGCGAAGTGCCGGTAGCGATTGCAGAACTGGCTGTACTGGTAGCCGTCGGAATGGTCGGCCCGGTATTCCTGCCAGAGGAGAAAAAGGGTCACGCCCGGACGCCGGAGCTCCGCGTGGACCCGGGGCCAGTCGGGCTGGGCCCGCCGGCCGGTTGTCTCGACCAGGGGCAACCGGAAGAGCCGCCGCTCGAGCTCGGTGTCGTCCAGGCCCTCAGGCAGCGGCCAGCGCAGCCCCGCCTCTTCGGCTCGATGGAGGTACTCGGCCACGGTCACGCGGCCCACCTGCTGCGTTGTGGCGATCTGGCGATTGGTCAGACCGCATTCGTACTTCAGTCGGAGAACTTCTCGGATCCTGCGCATGGACAACCTCTTCCTTGGCATCTGCACCTCCCTTTGGAGACAAGGTACAGAAAACCAATGGGTTATCCCGCGTCACCGTCGCTCGCGGCTTCTCCCGGCCAGGGTGGCCGGATTCGCCGGAATCGGTGGCCGGATTCCTCCGGAATCAGCGGCCGCTTTCAATCGGAATGGGTGGCCGGATTCCACCGGAATCGCTGGCCGGAATGGTCTGGAATACGCAGACATGGAAGTACGGGACCGGAAGGAGGCGTTGGAGGCGGGCCTCCAGCCAGTCGGCGCGGGCGAGGCTCTGGCACTTCGGGCAATGACGGTCGCGGCAGGAGTTGTAGGAGATGCGCCGATGCCCGCAGGCGCCACACTCGTCCAGGTGACCACCGAGAGCGGCGGTGCGGCAGTCGGCGATGTGGCGCAGCACGGCCTCCTGCCCGGCCGAAGGATGCTGGGCGAGGCGGAACCCGTCGCGATGCGCGCGCACAATGTCGGCGACCTCGAAACGAGGCCGGCCGGCCCTCTCCACGGCCACGGAGCGTCAGCCCAGAACTGCGGCTTGGGGCGTGCCGAGGAGGTCGAACGGGCTCTTCGTGCGGCCGATGAGGTCGACGCTGATGTGGGTGTAGCGCTCGGTGACGCGGATCGACTTGTGGCCGAGCAAGGCCTGGATGACCGTGATGTCCGTACCGCATTCGATGAGGTGGGTGGCGAAACTGTGGCGCAGGGTGTGCGGAGAGACCTGCTTTGCGATGCCGGCGCGGATGCGGGCGCGCCGGAAGATCATGCGGGCGGTGTCGGGCGAGATGTGGTTGTCGCTCTTCAGGCCCGGGAAGAGCCACCCCTCGGGCCGGAACGTCTTCCAGTACTTGCGCAGGTGGTTGAGCAGACGCGCCGAGAGCAGGGTGTACCGGTCCCGGCCGCCTTTGCCGTTGCGGACATGAATCACCATGCGTTTGGAATCGATGTCCTCGACCCGGAGCTTGCACGCTTCACTGATGCGCAGCCCGGCGGCATAAAGAGTCATGAGGAGCGCCCGATACTTGGGGCTGGTCGTCGCATCGAACAATGCGCTGACCTCGGTGCCGCTCAACACCGTGGGCAGCCGGTGCTGCCGCCGCATGACCGGAAGGTAGGCGACCTCAACCGGTCGGTGCAACGTCACCGAGTAGAGGAAGGTCAGCGCCGCGCGAACCTGGCGCATGGTCTCGCGGGAGACCTTGCGCTCCTGGACAAGGTGCAGGAGGAAGGCGCGCACCTCCCTCTCGCCCATGGTCTCGGGGGACCTCTTGAAGTGCTTGACGAACTGCCGCGCGTAGAGAAGATAGATCTTGCGGGTCGAGGGGCTGTACCCCGCCAACCTGAGGTCGGCGTCCATCCGGTCTCGAACTTGTCCCATAGTGGCGTCCTCCTTTCATCGACGGTGACCCTGGAAAGCCACAACCGATGAAAAGGTAGGACGCCTCCTCTTGGCGGACCACGATTGCGCGACGCACTCTTGCTGACCTTGACCCGAACTCCCTCGTTTGCCGGGGGTTACCCGGCTCGGCCCGAAGACCGGAAAGCTACCGCGAAGCGGTTTCGTTCAACACGCGGGGTCGCCCCCCTGTGACAGAGCGGGTGACGGGGATTCACGCCTAGCTACCGCAAGCACTCCAGGACGTCCGTCCCGGTGATCACTCGGTACGGGCGACGCCCTCCGGCACGACGGAGCGAGCCCAGCAGTTCCGGCACGAACACGGCGTGGACAATTCGCTTCTCGCGAGCCCAGGTCCCCTCCGGCAGACCCTTGGCCAGGAGAGCCCGACCGATTCGGTCGACCTCGGACTCGGAGACAGGCTTTTCCGACCATTTCACTTCGCCGAGGAGCAGGGCGCTCTCGTCGGAGGATGACGCCACGATATCCCACTCGGGACCGTTGCCCAGCCAGAAGCGGCGTGGCGGTCCCCATGGTCCGTCCTTCCCCAGTGTCGTCCGGGTCAGCCGAGGTACCGAAGCACGGCACAGATCTTCCCAGGCCTCGGACACAAGCCGAACGCGGTGCCGCTGCCAGACCGCAGCCCGCGCAGCTCGCCCGCCCACCGCAAGCGCTGCACGTTGCGGCGCCACCACCCGGAACCACATTCGGATGAACGGATCGCCGATCTGGTACAGTGATCGCTTCCCCCCGCGGTCCGGAGCGCCAAACGGCTGCTCGCGCGACAGAAGCCCGAGTTCCTGCAACCGGCCCAACGGGCGGGTAAGCGAGGTGGCGGGCACCCCGATCCGACCCGCGATCTCTGAGAGACGATGGGCACCGCCTCCGACGACGTCGAGGATCGGTCGCAGACCGGTAGCCGGGGGAAGCTCTTCCACTAACAGGCGATCCGGTTCCGCGTGCAGCGGGCCGTTCGGGTCCAGGACGAGGGCGTCGATCGCCGCGTCCGTGTCCATCCGGAACGGCTCCGCCAGCTCCCAGTAGCGCGGAATCCCGCCCCAGGCCGCCCACGCCGCAATTGAACGCGTCGGACGGTCCATCCCCAGCGCCTTCCCGATGTACCCGGCCGGCAGGGGGTGAAGCTCGAAGGCCTCGCTAGCGCGGCCGAAAAGCGGAGATGTTCGATCGAGTTGGAATCCCTGCATCATGTGCTGCGAAGACCCCGCGAGAGCGATGCAGAGCCGGGCCGTGCGGGCCTCGTGATCGATGAACCCTTGCAGGACGCTGGGCAACTCCGGGCTCGCGGCCACCAGGTACGGAAGTTCGTCGATGACAAGGGGACCCGGCCACCCGGCATGCCCCGCTTGACGGGCCAGCGCTCGCAAGAGCGTGCGCCAGTCCGGGTACTCCGACTCGGCGAAACCATCCAGCACCGAGGAGAGGGATTCGGCGAAGTATCGCCTCTGCACGGACCCCGCCGACTGGTCGGCCAGCGTATAGAGACCGTTCGCAAGTCGCACCCACTCAACCATGAGCCGGGTCTTGCCGACCCGGCGGCGCCCCCAGAGTACGACCACCCCGCCGCCCTCGCGGGCCGACAGGTTGAGCAGGCGCCGCATCTCTTCTTCGCGGTCGAGAAACTTCATGGAGCGTTATTATGTCCATGATCATAATGCTGTCAAGCATAATGATTCCGCCGACCGAACGGGTGCGGCCACCCTCGCCGGCCGATTCGAGGTCGCCCGGAGGGCCCTCGGCTTCTCGGTGCGTTGCCCCGCGGTGACCGCATCCCCTCGGAACAGGTGGCCGCGGTCTTTCGGGTCAAACGACTGGCATCGTCGGGATCGCCGGTACGTCGTCACCTGGTTAGAGACCCGGGGGGGCGGTCTTCCGCCTTGTCCCAGAGCTTGCTACGGGAACCGGCTGCATGGAAACTCCAATCAAGCTGCGGAGAGGGCGGAGCGCCCCGGCACTGGGCAGTCATCGAAGAGAAGCGGAACGAATCCGCAACCCGGTGATGGCGTGCGGCTTCGGGACCGAATGGGTTCACCGCCAAGGGGTTGCAACCGTTGTCTGTGTCCCCTGGAGTCCCCTCGAGTCCCCCTGGGTCGTGGAGACATTTGGAGACGGAGAGCCCTGCTTTCTGGCACTCTCCGCAACGGAGGCAAACCCGGCGGCGCGTGCCGCGGACGACCGGGCGGACATCGGACGGAGTTCACCGGAGGGTTATCATGCGGAGTGCGCAGGAAATTCTGGAGATCCTGCATCGAGCCATGCCGGAGCTTGCGCGGGACTTCCGTGTGACCCGGCTCGCCCTGTTCGGCTCCTATGCGAGAGGTCAGCAAACCGAGGCCAGCGACGTGGACGTTCTGGTGGAAGTCGACCCCTCCATCGGTCTGCGGTTCGTGGATCTGGCGGAGCGGATCGAATCGCTGCTCGGCGTTCACGCAGACGTGGTCTCGCGCCGGGCGATCACCCCGCGGCATTGGGCAGTCATCGAAGAGGAGCTGGTGGATGTCGCGTAGGCCAACAGGTCTTCTCATCGAAGACATGCTGGAGCGAATTCGCCGAATCGAGCGCTCGGTTGCGGGAATGGACCGCACCGCGTTCCTGCGTGAAGACACGACGATCGACGCCGTCATCCGCAACCTGACGGTGATCGGCGAAGCGGCCAATCGCCTGCCCGCAGAAGTTCAAGGACAGACACGTGGATGTTCCGTGGCATCGCATAGCGGGGTTGCGCCACCGGGTGGTTCACGACTACTTCGATGTCGACCTCGACCCTGTTTGGGCCATCGTGGAGACCGAGTTGCCGCTGCTCGCGTCTCAGCTTTCCGACATCCAAACCTCGGCCGACATGGGCAGGGGGCAGGAAGACGACAGACGGGATCCGGGCCAAGATCGCTGAGCTTGAATTCGGCATCCGAAGTTCAGCCGAGCTACTTGCGGGGCAAAGAGAAGAACCGGGGCGACGGGCCCTGGACCCATTCAAAGCCAAAGCCATGATCCGGCGATGGCGCGCGACTTCGTTGCCGAATGGTTTCTCCGGTAGGGGGTTGGGACCGTTGTCGATGTCCCCTCCGGCACTCCCAGAGTGCCCTCGATTCCCCCCGGGTAGGGGGATATCTTCGAGACGGGAGCCCTGCCAGTCCGGATGATCGGGAAGCTGCCGCGAGAACTGCACACTGGGCGACGATCCATGGGCTTAGGCTTTGACAGGCGGCCTCACGTGGGTGGACGCAGCCCCTGGGCAAGGGTCTCGCCCGGGGCTAGATTTCAGGAACAGGATGAATACGTTTACGAAGACGTTTCTGCTCACCGTGGGGTTGCTCGGACTCCCCGCGTCATCCGGAGCGGGTTGGCGCACGCTGGATACCGGCCTCGATCTGGGTGAGTTCAGGAGCACGCTCCGGACCGTCGCCGGAGACTCGATGGTGGTGGTCCTCCGAATAGATCCGGCTGTTTGGAAGCTTCGCGTGCTCTGTGCCGGCGTCGCCGGCGCCGCCGGCGTTTCGGGAAATCTGACCGCAAAGCAGTGGTGCCAAAGGGAGGGGCTCAGTGCCGCGATCAATGCTGGGATGTTCTCCAGCGACTACCACGCCCACATCGGCTATCTTCGGTCGGGCAAGCACATCAACTGCCCGTCATCCAATCAGTACCGGTCGGTCGCAGCATTCTGCCCCCGCCGGGAAGGTATCCCCCGCTTTCGGATCTTCGATCTCGACCAGCCCGGGGGCTCGATAGCGGCGCTCAACGCCGACTATGATTGCGTCGTCCAGAATCTGCGGCTGATCAAACGCCCTAGCTTGAATTGCTGGTCGCCGCAGGAAAACAGGTGGAGCGAGGCCGCGCTTGGAGAGGACACTCAGGGCAGGGTGCTCTTCGTCTTCTCGCGTTCCCCGTATTCCATGCATGATTTCAACGTGGTGCTGACGGGCCTACCGATCGGCCTCGAGTGCGCCCAACACCTGGAGGGAGGCCCCGAGGCTCAGCTGTACTTGAGGACGGCCGCTTTCGAGCTGGAAGTGGTTGGCAGTTACGAGACGGGCTTCAGGCAGGACGACAGCAATCAGTCGGCTTGGCCGATTCCAAACGTTCTCGGCATAGTCCGGCGAGTGGTACCGGACAGTCGTTGAAATGGGAGACGCGCGTCATCCCGCGACAACACCGCACAACTCCGGGCGAAACCGGTCCCGCAGGCAGCGGCCGCGCCTCGGGCGATCGTCATTGAGGCTTCCATTCACGGACGAGTCGCCGGGACTCGGCCAGCTGGGTCGCGGTCATCTTCGCGGCCAATTTGTCACGCGACCGGACGGCCAGATCATGAGGACCTCCCGGGGGCATCCCCGCGGCAGACAGGCTGAACCACATGTACGAGAGAACCAGATCCTTCGCCACACAGTTGCCATCGTCATACATGACACCAAGCATGAACTGGGCATAGGCGTTCCCTCGGTCCGAGGCCATTCGATGCCACTTCACGGCCTCGGCGCAGTCCCGTGGCACTCCCGTACCATCCTTGTACATCAAGCCGACGTGCCACTGACCGTCGGTGTAGCCCTGGGCGGCGGCCAAACGGTACCACCTGAGCGCCTCTGAGTAGTCCTGCGGGACGCCATCGCCTTCGTCATACCTCATACCTAGACCCAAAACAAGCGCGTATGCGCGCGATGGTAGCCGGGCATCAAATCTGTCTTTACGAGACATTCGTTTCCTGTAAGGCCTTCGATTCAGCCAACTGGTTCTCTCGAGTGTCGCGGCTTGCGGTTCCTTCTTGATCGATCGATGTTCCTGCCAACGTGTCCGCCCCACACCTCCCCTACTTTGTCTTCAACAGCGGATCACACGTAGACGATCCACGGCCCGGAGAAGTACATGCTGCCAGGGATTCCAGGCCAGCAGTCGGTAGACGATTCTCCGGCCCGTGCGGACGATCTGGACCGGGGTCTGGATGATCGCATTGACGAACCCCTTGAACTCCATGCGGAGCAGTCGCCTCTTCTCGTCTTGATACTTCTCGGACCAGCGGCCGGTCTCCGGCAGCAGCAAGGCGAACCATGCCTTCAGGGTCCAAGCCAGGGTGGCCATGATCATGTACGCCCAGTTGCTGTTCAGATTGTCGACCGGCATCCGCATGGCTTTGACACCGTTCTTGAGTTGCTCGATCAGATTCTCCTGGTCACATCGATCGTTGGCCAGAAAGACCAGTTGATCGAGCGACGTCGCCCAGTCGTTGGTGATGTAGAAGAAGTACCGCACGTCGTCGAAGAGTGCCAGATCGCCTTTCTCGACCGTGAGGTTCTTCCGCACGGCCACGATCCGGTAGGCCCTGGTGCAGGCCGCGGGTTGATAGGGGAAGCACGCGACGTCTTCCGAGCGCAGCCGAATGTTCTCGAACTCCCGCTCGCGGACGATCTGCTCCTTGACCCGCGGAGGACGGGTTCGGGGCCTCGTCCGGAGCCGGTACTTCGGCGGGCGGTTCAGGCGACCCCAGCGCCACGCCGGCAGGGTTTCGGCCAGACTCACGAGAGCCGATGTCGCATCCATGCCGAAGAGAAACCGCACCCCCTCTTCGCTCCACCGATCCAGGTGCTTCGTCTGGCTGAAGTCGGTGTCTCCCCGGAGAAGGATCCGGCGAAAGCCCGCTTCGCGACACAGGTTGATCGCCTGATCGAATCGAGCGCTGGCCCCTTCATGCGAGGGCCGGCTGCCACTCCGGTTCACCAGATACAGAGGCTCCGCCGTGTTCGCCAGCGACACGATCAACGGGTGATAGCCCCAGACCCCGTTGTAGGCGATGTCCATTCCTTCTTTACGTTCACCGCCGGTCGGGGCCATCGTCCCGTCCGCCTCAATAATGGCCTCGTCAAAGAAAACGTCCGCCTGCTGACGCCAGACCCGGAGCCTGGTGCGATTGACAACCGTCATGAGGATCTCGAGATCCTGCTCCTCGAAGCGTCGGCAGAAGTCCCCCTCGGTCGTGGGGTCTGGAATCGTCACCGCACCGAGCGCGTTCAGGTAGACTTCGTCGTTTCGACGGAGCTCGATATCCTCCAGACACGTCCCGCCCAGAAGGATGTTGTACGCGATGTTCAGGACGTGATCCGACTCGTGGTAGGGAACGTGCGCTTTCAGAAGATGCAGATCAGCGTCGATGGCTTCGACCAGCCCCGTCCGACGCGCGAGCAGGTGCATGGCGCCGATGCCGCCGGCCGCCAGGCCGTGATTCCGGTCGCTTCCCTCGTATTGGATGTTGCGGGCCTTGAACATAGGAGCCGGCTGGTCGGAGTAGTTCCGCCTCCGGTTGCGGTGAGCTATTCTCCGCTTGCAATTCCTCTCCCGATGTTGTTTGCTCTGACTCACTTGAAATGCCCTCCTTGGCGTGGTGAGAAGTATTGCTTTCACAACCTTCTTAGCCGCAAAGGGCGGGCATTTCGAGCCTTTTCTCGCTTCTCTATGCGAAAAACCGCGCTTGATCAGGGCCTAGAGCGTCGTGTCCCTTCGGCACCGGTGCGTAGGCGCGTCGATTCCCGGGATTCCGCTGGGATTGGCCGGGGCGCCGCCGTCCGGTGGCGTGTCTCGGTCCCGGGTGGCAGGGAGGCGGGGCGTGAAAGGAGAGAAGCCGGGCTACCCCGGCGGGCCTGTCGCCGGCGCGCTGGTGCCCAGTGCGTCTCGATAGTTCCAGGGCATCCAGCCGGAGGGGTTGGCGGCCGTCTCGCGGGGGTGTCGGAGAACATCGACGAGATAGCGGAAGGGATCGGCCCCGCTGAGCTCGGCCGTGTGGATCAGGCTCATGAAGAGGTCCCCCACCCGGGCGCCGTTCTGCGTCTTGTAAAAGAGGGAGTTCTTGCGGTGCACAATGGCGCGCTTCAGAGCTTCTTTCGCAGATCGTGTTATCAAGGGGTGCGCCGGGTTTCCTGAGGAACAACGTGAGCTTGTCCCAGTGCTTTTCCATATAGGAGATGGCGTCGCCCAGGCCCGAGTTCGGCTCGACCAGGTGCTCCTCGAACTGCTCCCGGCCCCACGTCCTGAGCTTCTCCATGATGGGTCCGCTCTGGTCCCGGTGAAAGGCGAGGCGCTCCTCGGTTCCCATCTTCCGCTCGCGAGCGAGAGCGTCGTTCCGGTAGACCGCGCGCAAAGTCTCGAACACGTAGCGGCATTCGTCGGGGAAGCGATCGGCCACCTGGACGAAGTTCCTCCTGGCATGGACGAGACAGCTCCCCACGATCGTCTCAAAGTCTCCGCTGGTGTTCCGGGAGAGCGCATCGCACATTCTGGATGGGCGGGGACAACTCCTCCGCCCGTCGCTTCAGCACCTGCTCCAGGTTCTCTCCCGCGTGCTTGCGACCGGTGAAGAAGAGCGCCATCCGGTGCTCTCCCGTCCGTGAGACAATCCCGGAGGTGAAGATCCCGGTGCGCTCCTTGGGATCCTTTTCGGGTTCCGGCCGGCCGACGGCCTCCACGTCGGGATCGGCCTCCGTTTCCCCCACGAGATCCGTTCGGATGCCTGGCATCACCTCTCGGTTCGACGACTTCATCAGCTCGAGAACCTTCATCGTGGTGTCGTCATTGTAGAAGACCTCCCCCTGGGCGGCCTGTCGGATGAGCTCCTCATGAACCGGTTCGAGCGCTTTGGCGCCGCCGGCCACCAGTTCCCATTGCGTGGCGGCGGGCAACGGGATGCCCAGGCTGCCCTCCAGCTTCTCCAACCGGTTGAAAGGAAGGCCGCAACCGTAGCGGAGAAGTCCGATCATAGCCGTGGCCGATTCGTCGTACTTCGCCGTACCGACCCCCGGGGGCGGTTCGGCCGAGAAAACCTGGCCGCAGGCGTTGCAGCGGAGGCGCTCCAGCTCGAAGACCGAAGCTTGCAAGGGAGCCATCCCCGTGATCCGCAGCAGAGAGGCCGGTTCGTTCTGCAGGTACACCTTCCCGCGGCCGCACTCGGGACACCCGGCGCCGTGCGTCAGCGACGCGTGCGGCACCGGCACCTTCTTCGCGCCCCAGTAGGCTTCCACTCCATGGCGGCCGTGCCCATGAGGCTTCACGGCCGATGCTTCCTTCGACGGCGAGCCGGTCGCGCCGGCCTCTCCACCGGCGGCGGCATGGCCCTCGAACACGTCCCGGAGCACCCGGCTCGTCTTCTCCGTGCTCGGCCCGAAGAGCAACCGCCGCAGCCGATCGATCGAGGTCCCCTTCGACTCCAGCTCCCGGGTCAGAAAGCCCAGCGTATCCACCGCTGCCCTCAGCTTCCCGTGCTCCTCCGCATTCAAAGCCCCTTCTCGGGTCCGCTCGAGGATCGCCTCCAGTTCCTTCCACTCGACCTCGCGGCGCCGCATCTCTCGTCGATTCATGCCGACCTCGTGAGGTGTTCCCGAAAGTGCCGGGTCAGCGGATAGACAAGCACATCCTTGCGCGGACGGTTGGGCCGACCGGTCTGGTCGTTCTTGCCCCGACCCGTCGTTTGACCCACGCAGATCCAGTTCGCCGCCCGGTAACAGGTGCCGCGCCACCGGGTGCGGTCGACGAAGGTCTCAGCCAGGTGAACCGGATGGTGGTACCACCACTCCCATTCCCCCGGAAGCATCCGTACCATCCGACCGAGCAGATGGGACGCCAGATGCGGGACTTCCACCCAGGGCAGGATGAGGAACCGGCTGTTGTAGCCGACGAAGCGGATGTTCTCGCGCCGGGCCTGAGCCGACCAACCGATGAACCGATCCCGCGGGCCGAGATGGCGGGGCGCCGAGGTCCAGAGAAAACAGGCCACCGGCCGGCCGGCCGCGAAGACCAGGTGCTTCAGGTGCTCGCCCACCGGTCGCGTGAAGCCGAGGTAGTGATGTCTTCGGATCAGGCCGTCGAACCTTCGCTCTTCCTCGGTCCGCCGCACCTGACGGAAAGTCAACGAACCCAGTTCCGCCAACGAACCGCGGATCGGCGGGGCTTCCCACGGAAGAAGCGTCGGCTCCGGTGACGGCCGCGATCGGTCGGGCATCTTCATGCGCGGCGGCGGCAGCGTGATCTTGCCCGCACGGTCCAGGGCCAGGAGCAACCCGCGGCAGACACCATCGCGCGGGTATCCGTTCGGTTGCATCCAACCCCAGGCCGCGCACAGTTCGAGCGACAGGGCGCGCCGACTCGCACTCGGGTTCTTCGCCAGAAGCTCGCGGACCAAGAGCACATCCGACTCGGTGATCGGACGGCCTCGATACTGCAGAACCGTGCTCATGCGGAAGGGAATAACCGAGGGCGGAAAAGAACGCAAGAGAAAAAACGATCGCCGGAAGAAAAGAGGGGGGCGCCCAGTCTCACGCCCCCACCGTGACCCGACGCCAGATCGGCGCCGCCCGGGTCGAACCGGGATCTCCGCCGGAGAAGAGCACCGCCAGCTCGTGCGCCCGCATCGAGCTCGCCCGCTCCTTCTCGTCCGCGGGCCACCAGCGGAATCGGCCGCTCGAGAGACGCTTGTAGCAAAGCCAAAAGCCTTGGCCGTCGTACACGATCACCTTGAGGCCCGTCCCACGACGATTGCGGAACACAAAGACCGTGCCGGAGAACGGATCAGCCTTGAGGACGCTCCGACACACGCGCGAGAGACCGTCGATGCCGCAGCGGAAATCCGCCGGTTCCACCGCCACCAAGACCCGCATCTGCGGGGTGATCTGGAGCATCAGCGTTGCTTCCAGAGAGCGGCGGCCAGGACCAGCACCTCCGCACGTTCGTGGGTCGACAACCGGACGACGAGCCGGGAACCGTCGGCTCCCCAGAGCTCCACCGCCGGGCCGTCGATCGTGGATCGCCCGAGCAACGACTCCGCGCCGAGTTCGACGAACCGAGTCGGTCCTCTCTTCTCCACGCCTGCCTCGGCGCCGGCGACCCTCCGCTTCAGGGCGCCGTAGTCGAGACGCAAGGCCCGCGAGATGGGAGCGATGCCGTGCAACCGCGCCAGGAAAACCGCGGCTTCCCACAGCTTCTCCGGCATCGCCCGCGAATCGCGATGCCGACGCCAATGCTCGATGCGGGTCCGAAGCCCATGCACCCGGGCGGGGAGTGCTCCGTCCTTCCTTGCCATGAGTCGTCCTCCTTTGGGTCCGTCCACGACTCATGACGGTAGGGGGAGGCTACGCGCGAATCACGCAGCCGGGCCGAAGGGACACAGTAGTTCCGCCTCCGGTTGCGGTGAGCTATTCTCCGCTTGCAATTCCTCTCCCGATGTTGTTTGCTCTGACTCACTTGAAATGCCCTCCTTGGCGTGGTGAGAAGTATTGCTTTCACAACCTTCTTAGCCGCAAAGGGCGGGCATTTCGAGCCTTTTCTCGCTTCTCTATGCGAAAAACCGCGCTTGATCAGGGCCTAGAGCGTCCTGAGCCTCCGCGTTCCCGCCGTTGGCGGCGAGGCGATACCATCTGAGGGACTCTGCGTAGTTTACCGGCACACCCTTGCCGGTATAGTACATTTTGCCGAGGGTACACTGGGATTGCGCGTCTCCCCGACCCGCGGCGAACAGCAACCGGGTCAGAGTCATGGCCTCGTCAGACGGGCCGGTGAAATCCGAGAAGAGATCCCTCAGCTCTTGCATGCGGGCGGTGATCATCTTGATGCGAAGCTCCATCTGCGCCGCGCCTGCAATCGACCCTCCACAGTACTCGAAGAAGACGGCTCCGGCCGTCGCGCGGCAGTATTCCGCCCAGCTCCGCCGGGCCTCAAGAAACAAGTCCCTCCTCTGGATAGCGCACGAGACCTGAAGAGAGTCGACGGAATCCGCGCGCGCCGATCGAACCGCCTCCTGCAGTTTGACGTCAATCTGTGTATACAGGCTGTCCAGCTGCGCCTGGAGGCGGTGATCCTGCTCGGAAAGCGCTCGACGATCGATCATTCCGTTCTCGTCCTCAGCCTCGACCGGCCACGTCCCTGCGCCGGCCGGGGCAAGCGCGATAACCTGAGGAACAAAGGTCAAGAGAAGAACCCAGAGCCTCATCGTTCACCTCCAGAATCGTGTTCAGATCGAGAAGAATTCAGTGGCCGACCACTCTGCGGAGCTCCCGCGGGCAAGAACGCGCTCAACTTCGTCGCGGCTCTGCGCCAAGTCCCTGAGGACCGCCTCGGCCGCGTGGGCCGGCGGTCCGATTCAGCGGAGTGCCCAAAGCGCTTGCCCGCGAGCACCGCCAGCCGTGCATCCCGCCACGTCATGGACCGACGATCGCGGTCCGGATCGAAGAAGCTCCACGAGGACGGGTTCGGGTTCGTCGGCCCGTCCGGGGCGCTGCCGAGCGGCTCGACGTCCCAGGGCAAACCAATACGGGATCCGCGGAGCAACTCCCGCGCCTCCGGACCGGCATCTCCTGAACCGGGCTCAATGCGGGGCGCAAGGTGCTCCGCCTGCAACGGAAGGCCCGCCCCACGTTTCGCGTGGAGCATATCAGCCCGAGAGGAACAGCGTTCCGCGTCAAGAGTCATCCCGACAGAACCCTCGGGTTCCGTCCCGGAACTTGTTGAAAAAGGAGAATGGCGTATTCTCCGGGTGACATAACCCAAAGTCCACAATGGACTTATCAGGAGGAATACGCCATGAAAGATTCTACCGCAGAGTTGCTCTCTCCGCCACGGAATTTCCTGGATCTGGAGACGCTGATTCGGGGCCGGATCCGGGACGTGATCAAGGCGATCCTGGAGGAGGAGCTGGCCTCGGCCCTGGGGGCGGCCAGCCATGAACGGGTTCCGGAACGACGAGGCTATCGTCATGGAACCCGGCCGCCGCGCACGTTGGTGACGTCGCTGGGGCCGACGGAGATCGCGATGCCTCGTGGGCGGTTGCAGACACCGGAGGGAACCAAGGAGTTCTCCAGCCGGATCGTGCGGCGCTACGAACGCCGGACCCGGCGGGTGGACGCGGCTCTGATCACGAGCTACCTGGTGGGAGCGAACACGCGGAAGGTGCGTTTGGCCCTGGCTCCGCTGTTGGAAGGGACGGCCCTTTCCCGGAGCGCGATTTCCCGGGTGGTGCAACGGCTGCAAGCGCTCTTCCAGGCCTGGCGGGAGCGAGACCTGGGTCCGGAGCAGTACCGCCTGGTGATCCTGGACGGAATCCGCGTGCCGGTGCGTTTGGCTCGGCGGGTGGTCAAGGTTCCGGTGCAGGCCGTGATCGGGGTGAAGGAGTCGGGGGAAAAGGACCTGCTGGAGTTGCGCCTGGCGCCGAGCGAGAGCCTGAAGTCGTGGGAAGGGGTGGTGGAAGGGCTGAAGCGGCGTGGATTGACCGCCCCGGTCCTGGTGATGCTGGACGGCAATGCGGGCCTGATCCGCTCGGTGCGGGAAGCCTGGCCGGCGACGCAGATCCAGCGTTGCATCCGGCACAAGCTGGACAACCTCCTGAGCAAGGCTCCCAAGCACTGCCACGACGAGCTGCAGCGGGACTACGCTGCCATCACCCACGCCGACGATCGGGAAGCGGCGGACAAAGCCTACGACGCTTTTCTGCGAAAGTGGCAGAGGCTGGTTCCGGAGGTGGCGGTCAGCCTGCAGGAATCCGGAACCGAACTCCTGACCTTTTACAACTTCCCGGCGGAAATGTGGAAGAGTCTGCGGACCACAAACATGATCGAGCGGGTAAACGAGGAGTTCCGGCGGCGGATCAAGACCCAAGGGTCCTTTCCCAAAGAGAGCGCGGCGTTGATCCTGATCTACGGGCTGCTGGCCTCCGGAACCGTCCGCCTGCGAAAGATCGACGGCTATCACAAGCTGGCCGAGTACCTGGCTCGGCAGGAGAGGAAGCGCGCGTGAGTTCCCTCGCTCTTCATCAGGTCCACCAAGAGCGTGATCGGGGGGATGGTACAGATCAGACCCAATCGCGATCGCGCCTCCTGGGGGCTCTGGTGAAGCCGGCCTCCCGCTCGAACAGCTTGTACAGGTCAGAACCCGATCGATGGGTATGGGCAGGAGAAGAAAGGGCGAAGAGGAATCGCTGGAAGAAAAGGACCGATGGAAGTACGCTTCAGAGGCTCCGGAGGCTACGTCAGACACTTTTCAACAAGACCCGGGACGCCGCCAACCCTCGGAAGCACAACCTGTTATGCGCGGCCAACCCAGCGGACCTCGGTCGGATTCTTGCCCGGATAGAGCCTGTAGAGATCAGACGGGTTTCGCAGTCGTCTTGGCCGTGTGCGCGTTCCTGCCTCGCTCTCTTCCCGGCGGTCGTAGCCGGCCGCAGCACGCCGGCCGCGATTGTCCCCGCCGCGTTACCCAAGGGGCCAGTTGCACGTCGGAGAATCCGGGTCACAAATTGAGGTTACTCCGCTGATTCCCTGGCCTATTCCCATGCTATTGTGCCAAGAGCGCTGCGGGCAGTAGTTTCTGCGACGATCGGGTATGTCTTTGATGGGGCCATTCGTCGCGGTGTTCCACGGGTCCAGGATCCTCTCTCCGGGGTGCCCTACTGCGGGGTCGAGATCTGGTACCGTGCTCGCCGCCGCGGCGGGCGAGGCCATGGTTCGCAGGCGGATCGTGGGTGTCGGGTCGGCGTTCGTCAGGCGGCGGAGAGCGGCCGCTGCGCCCGTCGTCGACTTCTCGGCAACCTGCAAACCCAAGAAGGCCAAAGCCGCCTTCGGAGCGCCGTATCGGTGGAACTGATCAACCTCTCCTCCGAGCCGCTGGGCAAGTTGCACTCGTGGATCCCGCACGGTCTTCGGGCGGACAAGATCGTCTTCCTGCCTGACGCTTGTCCGGGGAGATCACCGCTGCCGACGGGCACGGCCGTCCGAACCAGGCAGGTAGATTGGCGGAGGTTCGCCGTCTCCGACTGTGGGTGCGGCATGCGGCTGCTGCGGTCGGAACTGGGCACGGCCGACGTGACGATAGAGGACTGGGACCTGCTGGCTGATCGACTACGCTCGAATAAGGGACGACTCGGGGACCTGGGCGGCGGGAATCACTTCCTCAATGCCCTGGCACCGTACAGGGACGGTCCAGTTCACTTCCTGATCCATACCGGGTCGAGGAACGGGTCGGTGCACGTCGACCACCTTGTCGGAAGCCCTGGAGCATTCGACCATGAGTTCGACCGCGTAGTTTCGTGGGCAGTGGACAACAGGGCGGCGGTCCAGGATTCTGTGGAATCCGTTTTCGGCCCGATGGAACTCGTGCTCGATCTGCCGCACAACACGTACAAGGTCGTCGAAGACCGCGGGGCGATCATTCGCAAGGGCGCGGTTCGGCTCCGGCCGGGACAGCTGACGGTGATCCCGTCCCATATCCGATCGGCCTTTTGTTCTGATCCGGTTGGAGGCGATGGTGGTGGACATGATCAGTCAGCGTGTACTCTCAGAAGGGTGACCCCGTGGATGCCTCTCACGTCTTCATTCGGTGTCCAGGAGGCCTGCGCATGTATGGACATTCTCCACGGTTCCGCCATTGACCTCAAGGAGCACCTGCAGGAAAAGCCGGTCCAGAAGTCCGCGCTCGCGTGTCTCGGCCATCTCGAGTCGTACCGCAGCGAGCCTCTGGAGCTGTTCCCGAGCAAAGGTGACGACCACCTCGCTCCTGGGGCACCGCTGAGACTCCGCGGTGCTCATCTTGACCTCGAGAAGACGATCGATCTCCCGCCTCAGTGCCCGGCTCGGTGCCACTCCGTCAACCAGCGCCCGGAACTCGGTTGGCGCCGGTCCCCGACCTTGCTCGATCCAGAGACATGCAAGAACCGGCCGCAGAATGTAGAAGCATTCCTTGACCCTGCCCTCATCCGCCTGCAGGTATACTCGGAGGTTATCCTCGGCCATCCTCAGGTAGTGGTGCATGCAGGCGATCGGCGAATAGTACCTGGGCAGGAGAGCAAGCATACGCCCCGCAAAGTCGCCGCGATCCAGATAGCGCGTGGGTGACTGCAGCCATTCGAGCAGGGGAGGATTCGTCTTCCGGAACAATTCGAGGGTCTTCTGCAGATCCCAACCGGTGACGTCCAGGGAATCCGTGATCGGCCGCTCGATGACGTCCCGGCCGCGACGGAGCTTGAGGTAGCACGGTGTCGGCTGCAGGTAGATGAATCGGACATCGTAGTCCGAGTCGTCCGACGCAAAGCCCCAAGCGCGGCTACCGGACTCACAGGCGTACAGGATGGAGATCTGCTCCTTGGCCGCGATGCCTCTAAGGCACTCACCGATACGGAGCGAGACTGCATCCTCCATGGCCTCTCCTTACTGTGCCGCGATCAGCAGCAGGACGACCCGTGCGATGTTGGCGATGTTTCGTGCGTCGCCGGGCCCCGATGGCATCGGTCATGGAGGGTCGTCT
The DNA here is from genome assembly GCA_963833505.1 of Candidatus Eiseniibacteriota bacterium. Classification (GTDB taxonomy): domain Bacteria; phylum Eisenbacteria; class RBG-16-71-46; order CAIMUX01; family CAIMUX01; genus CAWHYG01. The sequence continues at coordinate 2,452,189 of CAWHYG010000007.1, forward strand.
GCACCGGGGCAGGGTGGCCTTCACACCGCAGGGCGGGATGTTCTGCTCGGCGGAGGCAGCGTTGAGATTGATGTGCCGAGCAATTTCGATACTTTTGTCTACAACCACAAGTGGCCCCGGTTTGTGGCCAGGAAACCTCGAGACCCAAGCTCCACAGGTCATCTTTGCGCAGGAAACGCCCCGCCGTCAAGGTCGCGCGGATGCGGCCGAAGTGGTCATTCCCTCGACTGGGGTTTGGGGTTCGGGCCAGCCGGGTCGTGGCGGCACCACCGACGACAGATATGTCCCGACGGAAGTTCTCGATCCTCGGTGGCACTCCAGGCGGCTCTTGCGCGCACGTGGGAGGTGCCTTCCGAGCAGGACGATTACGTGATCGAGACACCCTCGCCGGATCGAGTGATCGGCCGATCCGCCTGTGGGCTCTCAAGGGTGGCCGGCCGGCGCCGAACCCAGGGGTGCGGGATGACGCAAAGCATGGGACCGAGACCAGCCGGCGCCTCGCCTGATTGCGAGGATGCCAAGGCAGATGAGGTTCTTGGAACGAACAGTTCCACCGGTACCCGACTGTCCTCGGATACGCCGGTCTGGGAAGACGGGCACACCGGGAGGCGCTTCGTGCTATCCTTCCCGAGCGGAAAGTCGGTGGACTCGCTGGTTCGACTCGCCGGCACACGAACTGCGCTACGGCTCACCGAACGGGCACCGCCGAATTTCAAGCGTCGATGCAAAGTCGCCCACGTGGCCCTTGGGACTTGCTGGTAAGACGACGCTCTTACCTACCAAGTAGGGAGGGAAAGCAGTGAGAGGATGGCGGGCAGACGTCAAGTCTCTTGGGAGAAAGCTGATGAGTGGTGTCACCGAGGCTCTCCGCGGCGTTGACGAAACTGGCCTCGTTCGAGTCGCCGCAAGAGCTGATCGGACGCTGCACGGCATCCGGGGAGACCGGAGCGCTCCACTGCACGCCCGTCCAACGGAACCATTTCGCCGTGTGCGCCGGGGCGGGCCCGCTCGTCGTGGTCTATCCCCCACCCTGCGCGCGCGGTCTCGCGTCCTTCTCTCCTTCGGATTGATCCCCCCGCTTTTCGGGATGTGGCTGTGCACGGCGTCCGCCGCGCCGACCGGAGCGATCGAGCGGTCCAAGCAGAGTGTCGGCGGCCTCGAGGTCAAGCGCGAAGACGTCGCCTGGGGAACTCATACCTCGACGATCACAACGATCACCGTGGATCCAAGACGATTCAGGTTGGCGGTCGTATCGGCGGCGGATTCTGGTAAGGCGCTCATGCACCTGGACGACATTATCCGGGGAGCCGGAGCACTCGGCGGCATCAACGGAGGATTTTTCGAGCCGAACCATGAAGAATCGGGGCTCGTGATCGAGAAGGG
>CAWHYG010000008.1:0-220000 GCA_963833505.1 Candidatus Eiseniibacteriota bacterium
AGGCGGCGGTTCCTCGACCTCATCCGGTACTTCATCGTGTTCGAGGACGAGGGCGGCGGGAAGCTGACCAAGAAGATGGCCGGCTACCACCAGTACTACGCCGGTCAACGTGGCGGTGGAAGAGACACTGCGGGCGGCTCGGCTGGCAGCAGCGACAGAAGTTGGGGACATATCGGGGCGTTACGAGACGGGGCGCCAACCCGGCGGCGACCTGGGCGACCGAAGGATCGGCGTGGTCTGGCACACCCAGGGCTCGGGCAAGAGCCTGACCATGGCCTTCTACGCCGGCCGGATCATCCTGCACCCGGCGATGGAGAACCCGACGATCGTGGTCATCACCGACCGGAACGACCTGGACGACCAGCTCTTCGGCACCTTCGGCCGGTGCCAGGACCTGTTGCGCCAACCTCCGGCCCAGGCCGCAAGCCGGGCCGATCTGCGGGACAAGCTGAAGGTCGCTTCCGGAGGCGTCGTCTTCACCACCATCCAGAAGTTCTACCCCGAGGAGAGGGGCGACCGCCACCCCGTGCTTTCGGAGCGCCGCAACATCGTGGTCATCGCCGATGAGGCCCACCGCAGCCAGTACGACTTCATCGACGGCTTCGCCCGCCACATGCGGGACGCGCTGCCGCACGCCTCCTTCATCGGGTTTACCGGAACGCCCATTGAGAAGACCGACGCCAACACCCGCGCCGTCTTCGGGGATTACATCAGCGTCTACGACATCCAGCGGGCGGTCATCGACAAGGCCACCGTCCCGATCTACTACGAGAGCCGGCCGGCCAGGCTCGAGCTGAAGGAGTCCGAGCGCCCGAGGATCGACCCCGAGTTTGAGGAGGTGACCGAGGGCGAGGAGGTCGAGCGCAAGGAGAAGCTCAAGACGAAGTGGGCGCAGCTCGAGGCTGTTGTCGGTTCGGAGAACCGGATTCGGCTCATCGCCCGGGACCTCGTGGAGCACTTCGAAGACCGCGCCGAGGCCATGCTCGAAGAGACGGGCGACGAAGGCAAGGCCATGGTCGTCTGCATGAGCCGGCGGATCTGCGTGGACCTCTACCGGGAGATCACGACGCTGCGGCCGCAGTGGCTGCAAGTCGGCGACGTCAAGAGCGTGGACGGAATGGGCGCGATCAAGGTGGTGATGACCGGCTCGGCCTCCGACCCGCTGGACTGGCAGCCCCACATCCGGAACAAGCCGCGGCGGGAAGCGCTGGCCAAGCGGTTCCGCGATCCCAGGGACCCGTTCCGGATCGTCATCGTCCGAGACATGTGGCTGACCGGCTTCGACGCGCCGAGCCTGCACACCATGTACGTGGACAAGCCGATGCGTGGGCACGGCCTCATGCAGGCCATTGCCCGGGTGAACCGCGTCTTCCGGGAGAAGCCGGGCGGGCTGGTGGTCGACTATCTCGGGCTGGCCGATGAGCTGAAGCAGGCCCTGGCGACCTACACCGAGAGCGGTGGCACCGGGAAGACCGCCATCGATCAGGCCGAGGCCGTGGCGCTGATGCTGGAGAAGTACGAGATCTGTCTCGGCCTGTTTCACGGCTTCGACTGGTCGCTCTGGACCACAGGCACGCCGCAGGACCGCCTTTCACTGCTGCCCGCGGCCCAGGAGCACATCCTGGCGCAGGCCGACGGCAAGGCCCGGCTGCTGCGAGCGGTCACGGATCTCTCCCTGGCCTTCGCGCTCTCGGTGCCGCACCCGGATTCGCTGCGCATTCGCGACGACGTCGGGTTCTTCCAGGCCGTGCGCTCGGTTCTGGCCAAGAGCACGGCGGGAGAGCGCAAGACCGACGAGGAACTCGACTTCGCCATCCGGCAGATCATCTCGAGGGCCGTCGTCTCCGGCGAGGTGGTGGATATCTTCGAAGCGGCCGGGCTCAAGAAACCGGACATCTCGATCCTCTCGGATGAGTTCCTGGCCGAGGTGCGGGGCATGCCGCAGCGGAACCCGGCGGTGGAGCTGCTCCGGAAACTCCTCTCCGGAGAGATCAAGGCGCGATCCCGGCGGAACGTCGTTCAGGCGCGGTCCTGTGCCGAGTTGCTGGAGCAGGCGGTGCGGAAATACCAGAACCGCGCGATCGAGACGGCGCAGGTGATCGAGGAGCTGATCGCCCTGGCCAAGGACATGCGGGAGGCCGGCGCGCGGGGCGAAGAGCTCGGGCTGTCCGAGGACGAGCTGGCCTTCTACGACGCCCTGGAGACGAACGACAGCGCGGTCCAGGTGCTGGGTGAGCCGACGCTCAAGACCATCGCCCGCGAGCTGGTGGCGACGGTGAAGAAGAACGTCACCATCGACTGGACGATCCGGGAGAACGTCCGGGCGCAGCTTCGGGTTCTGGTGAAGCGGATCCTGCGGAAGTACGGCTACCCGCCGGACAAGCAGGAGAAGGCCACGCAGACGGTCCTGGAGCAGGCGGAGGTGCTGTCGCAGATGTGGGCGGAGGGGTCAGGAAGCTGAAGAAGGGGTAGGTTGGTCGACGGCCGGCGCAGGGAATTCACGGCCGGGAGCAAGGAGGTTGCCTTGAGAATCCGCTCCACTGGCGCGCAGTTGTACCAGCTCAAGGTCACGCTCGCGGGCATCCGCCCGTCTGTGTGGCGCGAATTCCTCGTCCCCCGCGACATCAGCCTCAAGCGGCTGCACGACTCCCTCCAGCTGGTCATGGGATGGACGGATAGCCATCTTCATCAGTTCAACCGCGACGGCGTGATCTACGGGACGTCGGACCCCGATTCCGGGCTGCGGTGCGTGAGCGAGAACAGCACCAAGCTGGATGCGGTGCTCTGGAAACCGGGGGATCGCCTCACCTACGAGTACGACTTCGGGGACAGCTGGGAGCACGAGGTGCGGCTGGAGAAGGTGCTGGAGCCGACCGGACCTGGGTTCTTTCCCATGATCTTGGCCGGGCGGCGCGCCTGCCCGCCGGAGGATGTCGGTGGGGTACCAGGCTACTACCACTTCCTGGAGGTGCTGGCGGATCCGAAGCACCCGGCGCACGCTGACATGCTCGAGTGGGTGGGTGACTCCTTCGATCCCGAGGCGTACGACGCCAAGCGGGCGAACCTGGAGCTGCACGGCGGATGGGTTCGGGACGGTCGCGGAGAGTGACACTCCCTCCCGCTGTCCCAGGCCGCCGGGGAGGAGGCGGGGGACGGGCGAAGCGGCCGGGCGGACGCACGGCTGATGAACCATCGGCTCTGCGCCCGAGCGTGTTCTACTTGAACCCCATTTTCTTCCAGAGCAGCAGCCCCGGGCAGATGCCGGAAATCCCAGCGAACAAGAACATGACCACGGGCAGGTACAGGAACCAGTGCGCTGTGTGAAGGCCGGTCAGGAGAATTCCCGCGAAGATGACTACGGTCATGAACAGAAACTGCATTCTCAGGGCGGTCATTGCTACCTCCTCGATGCGCGGATGCCCGGCAGAGCTCGGCAGCCAAGTCCGGATCGCTGGCTGACGTCCGGGGATCTCCGCCATCGGCGACGAGTTTGCCCACAGACAACGCCGGGATGCGACGGAAAAGAAGCGATCCAGAATTCGAGACGCGAGGGGATTGCGCCCGCACGGCCTCAGGTGCCTACCTCTCCTCCTCCCGCTGTCCCAGGCCGCCGGGGGGCGCGAAGGGGGAGGAGAGGTGGCGGAGGTGGGGCGGCGCAGCAGGACTCGGCCCTGCCGCCAGGTCTTGACTTTCCGCTCAGGCGAACGATGCTGGGGCCAATCCACTTCTACAAGGAGGACGAACATGAAGACGATCGCCGCATGGGTGCTGGCTCTCGCGGTCGGAACGACGATCGGCGTCGCCTACGCCCAGCATCGCGCGGGTGATCCCACGGCGGGAACCGCGGGCGCGGTGGTTTCCGCGTCCACACCGGCCGGGCAGCAGTTCAAGCTGGCTCTGGTCCTCACGCAAACCGACCCCGAAACCGTCTTCAACGTTTTTCGGGTTGCCCAGTACGCCATCGAGCAGGGAGACGAGGTCAGCGTGTTTCTCCTCGGGCAGGGCGTGGAACTGGACAAGATCCAGGATCCGAAATTCGATGTTCAGGAGAAGGCACGGGCGTTTCAGGCTGCGGGAGGACGGATTCTCGCCTGCGGCACGTGTCTCCAAATGCACGGCTCCGCTGGTTCAGCGCTCTGTCCCGTGTCCACCATGACCGAGCTGTACGGGCTGATCCGCAGTTCGGACCGAGTGCTGACGTTCTGATTGCAGGGAGTTGGCCGCGCCGCCGTCAGTCCCGCCTGAGTCGTCGCCGTGCCGTGCCGCGGCTGGGTGGGTGCCCCGTCCGCCCGGAGGGTACCGGAGCGCACCGGCAGCGCCGGAGGACCTGAGCCGCTCGTCGGTCTCCAACGCCGCCGGGCGGGGCCGGAGCGGGGGGGGCGGATCGACGAGTCCTGGGCAGCGCGGTGGGACTCGAGCCGAGCGGGCGCATTCAGGTACCACTACCGGGAGGCGGCGTGATGCCGGCTGGGTTCTGGCGCAGAACGGGCAGGATCTGTCAAGCAGCCAACACAGCCACGGCGACTCCTGATCCTGAGTGACTTCCGGCCCTCCCAGGTGTAGACTAGAAGAGGGCACTCGAAAGGAGGGGTTCGTGCGATCAACCCTCGGACATGGAGCGCTCCCGGCTCTGGTGCTTTCCCTCATCGTTGATTTCGGCCTGAGCGGCACCGCGCGCGCCGACTGCATCGATTACGCAGGGTACCTGCATATGATCGGGCATGTGGACGCGCCAGGGTATGGCGAGGCCGTGGCGCTTGATGGCAACTATGCATATATCGCCGATGACGATTCCGGCCTGGTCGTGGCGGATGTGTCGAATCCTGCTGCGCCCAAGATCGTCGGTTCGTTGCCGTACTTGGTTCCGATAACCGCGATAGCTGTGGCGGGCAGGTACGGATACATCATCGGCGGATCCTTTCTGGGAGTGGTCGACATATCCTCCCCGTCAAGACCGCAATACGCCGGCTACGTGTTTGTCCCGGGGGCGTGTGATGTGGCCGTGAAAGGTGGATACGCCTACGTCGCAGGCAACGGTTTCTATGTGGTGGACGTATCGAATCCCATGGCGCCCGTCGTTGTGGCTAATCTTCCAGTAGGGTCTTCCGATGGCGGCGTGGCGGTTCTCGGGACAGTAGCTTACTTGGCCACCACATATTCCAATGAACTCTACACCGTGGACATCTCTAATCCCGTGAGCCCGAGGATATTGGGGAACGTGGCCCTGCCCCTCCCCGTCGACGTTGCGGTTTATCATAACTACGCCTACGTTGCTGATCTCGGCGATGGCCTGGTCGTCGTCGACGTTTCCAAACCAGCATCCCCGAAAATCGTCGGTTCTGAGGCCATGGACTGGGCGACCAGCGTCGCCGTGTCCGATACGATCGCGTATGTGGGCTCCGACGAGGGTGGGAACGTAGCCTTGATCGATGTCGCCAACCCTGGCGCTCTGCGGCCCATCGGGAGTGCCGGCTGCACAGGTCTGGTCGGCGGCACGGCGGTTCGGGGAGCAATGGTCTACGTCGCCACGTTCCAGGGCCTCGACGTCATCGACGTTACGAACCCCAATTCCCCGCCGATCCGTGCCAATCTGGCTTTACCGGGTTATGGCGCGGACATCGTAACCTCCGGTTCAACCGCCTATGTCGCAGACAGCGACGGGGGTGTCCAGATCGTCGATGTTTCCACACCGACTTCGCCGCGATCCCTTGGCGCCGTGGCCACACCGGACGCCTGTTGTGGCGTGGCGACTGCCGGTCAGTATCTGTACGCCGCCGACTATTCCGCCGGCCTGCACGTGATCGACATCTCCTATCCAGCGGCGGCGCACATCGTCGGCAGCGTGTCCCTTCCCGGCGAGGCCAATGACGTGGAGGTCTCGGGGAACTACGCCTACGTCGCGGGCGTGGAAGCTGGCCTGGTCGTTGTGGACATCTTAAACCCCTTGGTCCCGGCGTTTCTAGGGAACGTCGCGTTTTCCGACGCGGCTGTTGCCGTCGCGGTTTCCGGGACGACTGCCTACGTGGCCGCCGAGGGCGCGGGCCTCCAGGTCGTCGATTGCTCCAGACCGGCTGCCCCGCGCGTCATCGGCAGCCTGGGCGGGCTCGACTCGGCCGTCGGCGTCGCCGTCGTGGGAACGGAGGTCTATCTGACGTACGACGGCGGATTCGACCTGGTTGACGTATCCAATCCGGCCGCGCCCCAGCTCATCGGCTCGACCTGGTCGCCGGGGTATGCGGGTCCGGTCGTACCGTCCGGAACCTATGCCTACCTTGGTGATTTTTCGGAAGGAATGCAGGTGCTCGACCTGCTCCATCCTTCCAGTCCCGTGACGGCCGGGATCGCCCCGGTCGGCGCCAATGGCCTGACGCTCTACGACGGCTATCTTCTCGACGTGGACGGCCCCGGGTTACACGTGCTGTCGACGCAATGTGACGTTTCCGGGGTGGAGAACGGCAGCCTTCTGCCCAGGCCGATCATGCTCGCTGCCGATCCGAATCCCGCCAGTGGCCCGGTGACCATCCGATTCTCTTCGCCGCAGGCATGCGTGGGGAAACTCACCATCTTCGACGCGGCGGGACGAGTCGTACGCACCCTCCTGAGCGGTCCGATCGCCTCCGGCAGCCATGCCGTTTCGTGGAACGGCTTGGATGCCGAAGCCCGGGAGTTGCCGCGGGGAATCTACTTCGTCCGCCTGCAAACCCCGACGGTGACAACATCGACTCGCGTGGCCTTTATCAGGTGACGCTCCATGGGACTTCGGGAGCGCGATCCTGAAAAGGGCCGCGCTCCCGGACCGTCGACCTGTACTACCGGCACACGACCAGGCGCCTCCGCGTCTCCTTACCGTCCCCACCTCGGAGCCGGAGGAAGTACACGCCTGAGGCCGCTCGGCCCCGGTCCAGCTCCCCGTTCCAGATCCAGTCGTTCCATCCGACCTGCGTCGCGATCTCCTTTCGCAGCACGTCTCGTCCCGCAACGTCCGTGACAATGGCTTCCTCACGCCCCTCGATGCGTGAGTAGAAATGCACTCGCGCGGTACCCGTGACCGGCACCGGGCTCACGGTCATTTGCAACAACTCACTGTTCCTCTCCTCCACGGAAGAGTAGCCCGGCCACGGAAGGAACGCCACGGAGTAGTGGGAGCCGTACAACACACATTGTAGCCCGTTACTTGAGACATTCCACACAGGATCGGGACCGTAGATGTCCGTGTAGGGTCCTTCCGGAGTGTAGCTCCCTGGGGGAAATCCGTGCATCTGCGACCAGGAGAACCGAACCGTATCAGGTCCGGCCGCTCCCAGATCGCAGATTACAAACCATATCCCATATGGAGCCGGAGGGCTAAGCGCCCAGTAGCCCGTGCCGGTGCCCCAGACGATGGGAGGTCCGCCACAGAGCGTCGCCGCTCTCCCTGCCCGCCCGAACGTAGGAGCCACGCCGGTCTGCGTGTCGAGCCAAGTCGCCGCTTGGTTCAACATGCCCGGGATTTTCGAGCTCATTGCGCGCCATAACGCCTGGCCCGTTGCACCATCGTACTTCACTTGATACTGGGGATAGACACTGTCCGGCTCCACGTAGCGCCTCCACTCCCGAACTGCGCCGGCACCGAGCGCCAGGGAGGCCAACGCCTGGTCGGCGGCGCTGTCCGGATTGGACACGACATACCCCTTGGTCCCGCCAAACCCAGCCTGGTGGTAGAGAGCGAGTCCCTGCACGAAGGTGGCGTCCGACCATCGCTCCGCCGCCAGATCGTCCCACTTGTGGATGATGTCACACAGCGGCCTGCAGGTCGTGTCGCCTTGGCAGTTCTGCTGGCTCATGATCGGATACGACCACGCCGATCGCACGTCCGCGATGTCCTTCAGCTCCCGGCTCATCTTCAGATCGGTTGGACCCTCCCCGAGGTCTATCGGGTGATCCGAGTCCTTGAGCCGAATGTGATATGCCGCCTCCAGCATCCAGTCTCGATCGTAGCCGTCCACGGTCAGCCAATCGTTTGTCTCATAGGACCACAGGTTTCCGAACTGCCCGGCATCGTACGACAGCGAGTCCAGGTCCCAGTCAAGACGCTGATAGTCCGGCACGTTTTGGGCCGTATACGCCGGATCCAGCCGGCTGTTGACGAAGATGTCATCGGAGTGCCCGAACTTCATAGCGTGGCTGGCCGTATACCCGCCTCGGTTTTGGGGCCCGGTATGCTGTTTGGCGTAGGTCGCAGGCCAGCCTGCTGTTGCGGTCTCACCGATCGTCACCCCGCATGTGTCCTGGTTGTACTGGTATGGCTGCGTCCCCTTGAGATCGCAATGCGAGCTCCCCGCACAGAGCTCCACGATGTGCGACGGCGCCATTGTGCGCGGGTCCAGGTACGCGCCTTGCCGGCTCAGATAGGTCGCGTTCTTGACGATGTAGAATGCCGCGGTGTCGGCAACGAAACTCCTGCGGGTCCACCCCCGCTGCGCGGCGCCCCAGAGTCCCAACGTGTCGGCGTGCGCGAGTCTCGTGGCTTTGCCGACGCCCGACTCCAATACTGACTGTTCGGAGGCGGTGGGTGTAGCGTACTGCCCGGAACCGGTGATGTCCGCCAGACAGACGTATGGCAGCGGAATGCCGATATTCCAGCGTTCGGTGATCTGCTGCCGCCCCATGCGTGTCTGGCCGGGCATCGTCGTGGGCATGAAGAAGCGGTGTGGGTCAAGCCAGGTCGCATACGCGGGCAGGCTGTCGTCAAAGGCAACCTCGAGCTCCGGTGGATTGTTCTTGTCGGTGTTCTGCGGTGATCGCACGCGGAAGCTCCACAGGCCGCTCGGATGACCGCCCGTCAGCACCCGCTCCACGACGCGGTCTCCGTTTGTGCCATTCGCCGCAACCGAGTCTACCACGGCATCCGTCGGGTCCCGGATGATGAGCTCGGCCGTGGGGTAGTACTGGTAAGTGTACGGCACGGAGATGTTTCTGGCCGTAACCTGGAACGTGACCGCGAATTCCGTTCGATCATCGGGGACGTAGAAGTACGACCACGGGGCGTAGGGCTGGTTGCTCGGATTCAAGCCCTTCCAGGAAAATGCGGGCGTGGGACCGCACACTGCTCCTGCGGCATCGGTGGCGATCCCGAAACGCGACTCCGCGGTCATCACGCGCACGTGGACGATGTTGCTGAAGGTGATAGTGATGGGGGACGTGCCGCTTGCCGCCTGCACGGTTCGCTGGTTCCGGTTTGTGGTCCATGATTCGACATCGATCGTTCCCCCGTACGTCCGGACCCCGACTTGTGATGTAGTGTGATCGGCTCTCGGCCAATTGTAAAACGTGAACCACTGCGGCCCGGAGAAGACAACGTCAGGATTGTTCGAGAACTGGTCCGCCGAATACGGGTATGGCGTGGTCGAGGGGTCCTGGAGCTTCGGGAAGTAGTACTTGACCGAGTCAGCTCCTGCAACGGCCTGTGGATCGTAGAGTTGCGCCGGCGGCAGGGCCGGAGGCGAGTCGAGGTTCCACCCGTAGGAGAACGAGAAGTCCGGCCGGAACCAACTGTCGAACAGGTGCGGGGCCGGCGTGTCTCGGATTCCGGGGAAGTGAAAACGGGTCTGAAATGCCCCCCACAAGCTCCAGTCCTGGCTGGCGAGTGCCAGAGTCCAGGCGCAGCCGGCGGCTTCGGGAGGAAGGGGAAGCACGGCCAGGGTATCGTTGCCGCCGCTGTATCCTTGTATCCACCCGCCAAGTCCCGGGTAGGTCAGCCAGAACTGGCCGCCGGCCTCGTGGGGCGGAAAGCGAAGGCAGAGGCTGTCGGCGCCTTGGGGAACGTAAAATGTGAGGGGGCCATTGTATAGTTCCACCGGTGCGCCGTTAAAGGTGATCGTATCATTATCGGGGCACTCGACCAGCAACCGCGACGAGGAGCCGTGGGTGAGGGTCAGCTCGACGAGAGCCAGCCCGTTCTGACGGGAGAACGGGATCTTGCTGCTCAGCGCGGCCGTGTTGGCCGACAGGGAGATCGTCTGCGTGTTTACAACTGCACCGGTTCGCTGGATCCGCGTTCGGAGCTGGATCGTGCAGGCCGTGTCCTCGCTGGTGAGCTGAACCTGCAAGGTGTCGTTTGGGCCGGGGTCGATGTAGATGGTGTCCGGGACTGCGCTGGCGAGGAATGAGACCGCCATCTGGCCGCCGGCGTTGTCGGGGCCAGCGCCGGACGGCGGGCCGCTGCTGGGGGCGTTGGGTGCGGCGTTGTTGTCGCTATCCCCGCCGCCGATGGCGCAACTCGGCACGTACCCCGGCTGTCCAAACCCGAGGCTGCCGTAGTCCGCGATCGGATCCATCTGGCCGGGTTTGCTGTCATCGATGAAGTAGCCGCCCTGCTCCGGGTGCGGGATCAGGGCAAAGGTCGCCGGGTTCCCGTAGTAGTTGTAGCCCGCGAACCAGTAGCACTCGGTCATCAGTCCGGTCTGGGCGCTGTTCCACAAGATGGAGGTGCCGGTGCTGTCGCCCGGCCAGCCGTTCATGGCGAGCTCAAAGTCCGCGCATGGGCCTAACGAGCGGATGACGACCCCGGTCGAGTCCCCGTAGGAGTCGTCGTAATCGATGCCAAATGTCAGACCCTTGAGGCGTGGACTGGACCCTGGCGGGAAGGCGGCGTAGACCTTCCAGACCTTGAGGGAGTCGGAGGTCGCGTTGTCGATCTCCGACACGACCGCGCCGCACGAATCGGGCGCGCTCCCGCGACCGCATTCGTTGATCCCTTCGTAGGTCAGGTTCGCGGAATGAACCAAGAGCACCCCGCCGGCGTTCGGGCCGGCCAGAACGAGTGTAGGCAGCAGGACGAGAATTCCAATCGACAACCCCATGACTTTCACGTGATCCTCCCCTCTGGACCGCCGCGGAAGACTCGCAACCGTGGTCCATGACGACCGGGCCAACGGACACTTTGATTCTGGCCCCCGAGCAAGATGTGTTTGGCCAGGGAGGGGATGTCGTAGGATGCGCCGGTGGGCCACGCGAGGAGCCTTGCTCTCGTTTGCGGTATCGAGCCGCCCTGGGCGCACGGCCGCGACGACGCCGAGTTGAAAAGTCGGCAAGCGATTCAGACTTCTGGCGACCAGGAACACTCACGGCAACCTCGTCACCCCGGGTGCGCACTCCGGGCGCGCACGACCAGAAGACCAGGCGAGCTGCTCCGTGGTCCCACCGGAGCAACCGTCTCTTCGTCCGAGAAGAGCATAGGGACGGAGACTTCCTACCTCAAGCGGAATCGTTCGGGCTGCAAGTGTGGGCGAGGACCGGGTCGCTGGACGGGCATCCAAAAGCGGGCGAGGAAGGCGTTGACGGGACGTCGAATCGGGCGACAAGCAGAGGCCCCGGCGCATGGAAGCTGGGGAGGTCCCGCTGGTTTCCGTCCCGGGCACTTGACCAAGCGTGATCTTAAGCCGAGCGCCGTCGGCTTCCGGGTCGCGCCGTCACCGCCCGCAAGGTGCATAGGGGAAATGGGGTCCCATAATCTGGCTCCGGTCCTGCTCTGTGGCCGAACGCCCTGTCCCGTAGAGGGTTACGCGCTTAAGAACATTCCGCCCAGGCGCGGAGTGAGGTTCGTAAAGAGGGTGAAATGGGGAGCCATCTTATTTCTGTACAATCAGTTACGGCGATTTCGGTTGACGCCCAGCCCCGTGAATTGACCACCCTCGCCCGTCCAAGTCCCGCGTTTTCTGAGGCGTTTACGACGCCGGCCGTTCGGGCCGGACTCTCTGTTCCGGAACCGTCGCGAACGATCACCGTTTCGAACCCGTCGAATTCGACCGTCAGACCCCGGAACTCTCTCCCTCTCGGTTCTCTCGGGCGATCTGGTGAACGACCTGGGGGGAACCGGGGGCCATTCGGATCCGATTTCGAAAGTGGCCGCGTGACACTCCACGATCGAAGTGCTTCGCTTTTCCCATGTAACCACAAGGAACGGTCCTCTGGCCGTCAAACCCATGAGGTGGAGCAGGGATGAAGGTCAAGCAATTCTCGATCACAGGTGCGCAGTTGTTGCAGATGAATCGCGATGACCGAGTCCTCTTTCTCCAGTTGTCCTCGGTTGGAAACTCGATCGCCATCCTCCAGAAGTGGATGCTCTTCGCGTTTCCGAAGCAGACCGACGGGCCGAAGTACCTCGGCGCCCTTGCCCAGCAGATGCTGGTGACGAGGACCCTGGCTGGAGTGCTGAATGAGTCCTGGGAGTTCCTTCGTGGTTCGTTCTTCGGGACGAAACTGTCAGGTGTCTATGAAGCACACCTCGGTCCGGAAGCTTCGAAGGCACTGAAGGGCTTGAAAGAATACTTCAAGGGCGCCAACGCAATACGCACGATTCGCAATAATTTCGCCTTCCACGTCAACCGTGAGGCCGTGGCGAGCCTCTCGGAGAAAATCGACCCGGCCAACACATTTCCGATGATCGTTGGTATCGACGCGGAAAACTGCCTCTTCTGGGCGGGAGAGGAGATCGGCAATCTGGCATTCTTGGATGCGGTGGGCGGCGTCACGGGGGGCTCTGACAGGGAGGCGATCCTCGACTCGGTCTACAGCGACGTGGTCAAGGTCGCTCGCCACTTCTCCACGTTCATCTCGGGCTGTCTCGTTGCGATGCTCTGTAAGCACTTCCCGAATGGGGTGAAGCCGGAGCACATCGACATAGCCGTAGTTCCGACCGTCAGCGAAGTGGAGATTCCGTTTTTCGTCCGGAGGCGTGATTCGGATTGACACCGGTAGCAGAAAATGTAGAAACTACCTCATCGCGGTGAACGCACCGCGGACAGATTGACCAGACACCGTCCCGGCCTCGAAGAGGAAGGCGGCGTGGGTTGCCCCGGCAGGGGTCCATGGCGCCTTTCCTCAAGCCCACCCGCCCGGACGCAATCCCACGAATCGCAAGCTCTCCGTGCCGGGAAGCACCGGAGGGCGCATGGAGCTGTTCCTCGACGACCCCGAGGAGATGACGCCGGAGCAGCGGCTTGCCGAGGTCGCCGCGATCCTGGCCGCCGGTTACCCGTGATCCGCGAAAACTCCATCAGGCACGATTTCTGCCGGGAGCGTAGCGGGCATGCCGGGGCCGAGGTTCGGGTGGACCCGACGATTTCTCGCGTAGGGGACCTTCGAGGAGAGCCATGCCGTTCTGGGGCGTGGGCGCGGCGCACTTGTCCCGGTCTAGGATTGCACGATCGATGCTGTCGAACGGAGATCTACGCCGCCAGGCGGTAGTCGTGGATCAGGCCGCCGAGCACCGGCAAGGCGACAAGGCGCCCGGAAGGCGGCGGTGGCTGCCTCAGCTCCGGATACGGGTCGGGGATCCCATGGATCGCCTGCGACGGCCTCGCGCCGTTGTAATACCGGATGAACGCGCTGACCACGCGGCGAAGGTGATCGGCGCCGAGGAAGACGAAGTGGTCCAGCGCCTCCTGCCGCAGCGTGCGCATGAATCGCTCGACGTGGGGCGACGCATTCGGCGCGCCATACGGGATCGGCAGCCCCTGGACTCCGATCACTTCGTGCAGCCAACGATCAAGACGGCAGCGGTAGCTGCGGGTCTTGCCGTCCCGCTCCACCTTCACCGGCGTGCCGAACTGCCCGAAGATGCCGTCGTTGTCGTGGACGAGGAAGCGGGGAACCTGATCCCAGGCCGTGGCCTCGCGGATCTGCTGCTTCATCCAGGCGAGCGTCGGGTTCGTGGTTACGTGGTAGTGGACGATGCGGCGCGACCCGACTTCCATGATGACGAGGACGTAGACCATCGCGAAGAAGGCGGTGTACTGGGTGAGAAAGTCACAGGCCCAGACCTCCTTGGCGTGGTTCTGAATGAAGGTGTGCCAGGTCTGGGTCTTGCACGGACCATCGGTGCGCCGGACCATGTAGCGGCGGATCGTGCTGGCCGCGTGGTGGATCCGGAACTTCGCGTCGAACTCCTCGGCGATCCTGTCCTCGCCCCACTCCGGATGGTCGCCGGAGATACGCCGGATGAAGGCGATGTGCTCGCGGGGAATCCGGGGACGGCCGGTCCGGTGACCTCGGGATCGACGGCGCCAGAGCGCCTTGAATCCCTGGCGGTGCCAGGAGATCACGGTCTCTGGGGTGACGACGATGAGCGGACGGGTCCAGCCGGACCAGATCCTGCGGAGGACGACCCAGAATACGCGATCCCCGATTCGAAGCCGCGGGTGCTTCTGATTCCTTTGGTAGATCGCGAGTTGCTGGCGGAGGGCCAGGTTCTCCAAGGCCAGGGTGGCCCGGGTCTGAAGCGCGCTCCGCAGGGCTGAGATGAGAGACAATATCAATGTGTTCATGAGGCTCCCAAGGGTATCATGCAGCCGGGCAAGTTCCAGTGGGTGAGGAGGTACGGGGTTTTCGCGGAGGACGGGACCTCGCCAACCGACATGGATCCCGGTCACGCAGCCGACCAGGACGGAGACCAAACGGCTGACGCGCGCCGAGCGGCTATCCGGAAGGTTCACTTCCTTGCCGGCAGTGATCGGAGCCAGACGTAATTCGGTGACTTACGCGCGTCTCTCGTGTAGACTAGGAAGGAGCAGAATGGTAGGGCCACCCGCGCGAGGAGAACCCCATGCAACCGGCCGTCTTTCGTCGCATCGTGCCCGCCTTGGTTCTCGGCCTCGTCCTGTCCGGTCCTGGCTGGCGCGGCGCCGCCCGAGGGGATTGCGTCGACTATAGCTCCTATCTCCACACAGTAGGACACGTTTCCACCCCGGACTATGCCAAGGGCGTTGCCGTCAGCGGGCATTACGCCTACATCGCCGACTACAATTCCGGCTTTCTTGTGGTGGATGTCGCTGATCGGGCCTCGCCGCGGATCGTGGGGGCCTTGCCGGGACCGATGACGGATCTGGTGGTTGCGGTGGCAGGCAGATACGCCTATGTAGGCGGAATGGGCGGACTCGAGGTGATCGACATTTCCGTGCCTGCTGATCCGCGCCTCGCATACTGGGTAAGCGCGCCGCTTGTTGGCGAAGTGGACGACATCGAGATTCAAGGCGACTACGCATACCTTGCCGACCCCTACGGAGGCGGGTTCGCCATTGTCGACATTTCCAATCCCGCGGCCTTTCCGCGCGTCGTGGCTCGTCTGTCGCTTCCGCAAACCGGGAGCCACGGCGTGGCCGTGGCCGGGAATCGGGCATACGTCGCGGGCCGCGGCCTGTTCGTGATCGACATTTCCGATCCCGCATGTCCCCACCTTCTCGGATCCGTGTACACCCCATCGGGCCAGAAGGTCGCGGTGGCGGGGCACTACGCCTACGTGGCAGACGAGCTGATAGGCCTCAGGATTGTCGACGTCTCCGACCCGACGGCACCGCGCATCGTGGGGACGGCGCCCGTTGTCGCGCCGGTTGGCGTAGCCGTGACCGGGTCAATCGCGGCGGTTGCCGACAACTATGAGACGGACGGGTTGACCTTTGTCGATGTCTCTGATCCGGAGTCCCCGCAGATCATCGGTCACGTGGGATCGTCGGGAGATGCCAACAACGTCTGCGTGGCAAACTCGACCGCGTATCTGGCGGAGGATTTCGGGCTGGAAGTCGTTGACGCGACCAATCCTGCATCTCCCCCAATTACAGGCAACCTGCCCCTTTCGCAGGCCCCCATGGGCCTCGTGGTCTCGGGATCGACCGCCTTTATCGCTGATTACAGCCAAGGGGTCGTCGTTGTTGATATAACGGATCCCGCCTCGCCGCGGCTTGTGACGACCGTCCCAACACAGGATTATACTTACAACGTAGACGTGGAGGGTGACTATCTCTACGTTGTCAACTATGACACGGGCCTTCAGGTCATGGATGTCTCCGACCCCGCCGCCGCGCATGTGGTTGGGAGCTTGTCCCTTCCCGGCGAGGCCTACGCTGTCACGGCGTCAGGCGGGTATGCGTACGTCTCCGCCCTGGATGCCGGCCTGGACATCGTGGACGTGTCCAACCCCACTTCACCTGCATTGACGAGTCGCATTGGTCTGCCCGACTGGGCGCTCGGCACCGCGGTCACCGGAACGATCGCTTTCGTGGCGGACCAAAACGCAGGACTCCAGGTCGTTGATTGTTCCAATCCTGCCAGCCCGCACGTCATCGGGAGCGTAGCGACCCCCGGCGAAGCCACCAGCGTTGCACTTGGAGCCGGTCGGGCCTATCTCAGCTGGCTGAGCAGCGATTTCACGAGCTCCGGCCTGGAGGTCGTCGACATCTCCAACCCTACGTCGCCGCAAGCACTGGCAGATGTCTGGTCGCCGGGGTTTCCCAACGAAGTGAGGGTATCGGGTCAGTACGTATACGTGGCCGACGTTGGGGCCGGTGTGCAGGTCCTGGACGTTCTCAGTGCGACGGCGCCCCAGCCGATCGGCGACGCGCTTTCCGACGCGCGGGAGCTGATCGTGAGCGGTGGCCACTTGTTCGTCGTGAACATCGCGGGCTCAGGCCTCTACGTGCTGCCGACCCAGTGTGACCTCTCCGCAGTCGGTGAGACCACCGCGCAACGGCCGATCTTGCTCGTGGCCGCGCCGAATCCCACTCGGGGCGAGACCTCCATCCGGTTTTCGACGGAGCAGCAGGGTCGGGTTCGGCTGAACATCTTCGATCCGGCCGGCCGCGTGGTGCGCGCGCTTCTGGATGAACCCGTCGGCGAAGGATCCCACGGCATTTCCTGGGACGGTCGAGATGCGGCGGGGCGACAGGTTCCGCGGGGCGTGTACTTCGCCCGGCTGGAGACTCCGGTCCGGGCGGCGGCGGAACGGATCGTCGTGGCGAGATAGACCGCGAGATCGCATCGCGTCGTCTTCGGGTCTTGGGATCGATGTCTCGCTGTCCCGCGCCCGCCGGGCGACCTGATGGTCCTTGAGGAGGGGGCTCCAACGCCCGTGTGGGCACGGCGTGGTTGCAGGCCCGGCGGGGTGCGCTCCAGAGCGCCCGGTCCTCTCCGGAGCTTCGATCGCGGGACGTTCAAGGCCCACTGAAGTGAGGCCGCTCACCGGATCCGGCAAGCGGCCTCGACGACCCGCAGCTTTGGTCGGGATGGAGTCGTCTCAGGTCAACGACAGATGACGACCTTCTTCCGGGTGACGCCGCCTCCGGTGTTCTTCAACTGCAGGAAGTAGACTCCCGCGGCCGCGCGGCCCCGGTCGAGCTCACCGTTCCAGATCCAGTCGTTCCAGCCCGCGAGGGTCGGAATCGCCTCCCTCAGGACCTCCCGGCCCGTCACGTCCGTCAAGACCACTTCCGCCGGTCCCGTCGCGGCGCAGTAGAAGTGAAGCCGCGCCGTTCCCGTGACCGGGACCGGGCTGACCGTGAGTTTGGACAAGCCGCCGCTCTCGCGGTCCGCGACGGACGTCGAATGCGGGAACGGTATGAAAGCGACCGCCCAGGCCGTCGCGTCCAGGGTGCAGGTGATGCCGTTGTCAACGCTGAATGTCCATGTCGGTGGGGCACTGGAGGCGCACGTCCAGCACGCCACGAGGGTGGATGAGTAGTCGCCCGGGGGCAGCCCGTGCAGTTGAGACCACGGCAGCGTGACCGACGATGAGCCGGTGGCAGCCAGGTTGCAGACTACGAACCAAACACCAAACGGGTGCTGCAGGAATACACCCTCGCCGTCCCCATAGACGATCGGAGGGCCGCCGCATTCCGTCTTCGTTGCTCCTCCCAGCCCGAAGTTCGGTTGATCGTTGTCCGTCGTTTCCAACCACGCCGTCACCTGATCCAACATGGCGGTCATGGTCGGAAACGCCGCCCACAGCTGCGGGTTGTAGTCTCGCAGTTCGCGCTGCGGCACGTCGGTGTCGGGCTCGATGAACCGCCGCCATTCCCGCACCGTGCTTGCGCCCAGCATTAACGACGCCAGCGCCTGCGCCGCGACCGAGTCCGGCCCCACCGTCACGTACCCGCCGGTGGCCATGAATCCGGCCTCGTCGTAGAGCGAGATGCCCTGCCGTCCCGACCGACGGTCGGCGGTCAGATCGTTCCACTTGTTGATGATGTCGCAAAGGGGCCTGCACGTGCCATTGCTGATGCAGTCCTGCGTCTGCGGCCTTGGATACGACCACGTGCCCCGGAGGTCCGCGATGTCCTCGAGCTCCCGATTGATCTTCATGTTGCTCGGTCCTTCGCCGAGATCGATCGGGTGCTTCGGGTCCCTGTTTCGAATCCAGTAGGCCTCTTCCAGCATCCAGTCGCGGTCGAAGCCGTTCAGGATCCAGTTGCTGGTCTCGTACCCACAGAGCGCGCCCGCGTGCGTGGAGTCGGCGACCATGACCGTGTCGACGTCCAGCTTGACCTCATCGTAGTTCGGGACGCCGTTGACGTCGTGCGGGGGATCCAGCCTCACGTTCAGCCACTCCCCGTGACCTGAAGCGTAGGAGATCGCATGGGTTGCGGTGTAGCCCCCCTCCATGCCGGCGCCGAGGTGCTGCCGCGCGTAACTCGTGAGGAAGCCGCGCTGTTGCGTCTCATACATACTCTCCCCGCAGACCGTCGGATCATATTGCGCCGGGGCCGGGCCCTTGAGGTCGCAATGGGACGTCCCCGCGCTCAGCTCGATCGGATGGATCTCCCTTCCGGGGCTCCCGGGGGAGCGATACGTCCCGTGCCCGGTCAGGAGGGTCGGATCCGAGAGCAGGTAGAAGCTGGGCGACGGCCCATCGAAGAAGCCGTTCGTCCAGGACTCGTTCGGAACGTTGCCCCACAAACCGAGGTAGTCCGCCTCGGTCTTCTTCGTCGCGTTTCCGGTCCCCATCGACAGCAAGCAGGCCATCTCGGAGGTCGATGGAGGATTCTCGGTGTCACAGTTGTCGATCTCCGCCGTGCAGACGTACGGAGCGACCGGCATTCCGATCTGCCACTGCGGGCTGAATGATCCGTCGCTCATGCGCGCCATGCGCGTCCGCCCGGGGACCGTAACGGGAATGAAGAACCGCTGCGGGTCGAGCCAGCTGCAGTACTGGGGAAGGCTGTCATCCAAGGCCACCTGGACTTCCGGTGGCGTAGCCGGGTTGTCGCTAGCTGGTGCGCGCACCCGGAAGCTCCATAGCCCTCCGGGAGCTCCGGCGGGTACTGGCACGCGGGCGGTCACCCTGTCGCCGTCTTCCGCCTCCACAGAGTCGACGGCTGTATCCGACGGGTCGCGGATGACCAGCCAGGCAGGTGGATGTTCGCGACAGGTGTAGCCGCTCAACGCGGACGTGCTCGTTGCGATAACCTGAAGGGTAGCGCCGAAGTTCACACGGTCGTCCGGCACATAGAAATACGACCAGGGAGTGTAGGTGGGCGAGTCCGTTTCATTGGCCCAGGAGAACGCCGGGCTGGGTCCGCAGACCGCCCCGGCGACATTCGTTGAGAGGTTGAAGCACC
Organism: Candidatus Eiseniibacteriota bacterium; assembly: GCA_963833505.1. Classification (GTDB taxonomy): domain Bacteria; phylum Eisenbacteria; class RBG-16-71-46; order CAIMUX01; family CAIMUX01; genus CAWHYG01. The sequence continues at coordinate 19,368 of CAWHYG010000008.1, forward strand.
GCTGCGCTTGCGTGACGCGAACGTGCAGCACGTCGCTGCCGTTCCACGGCACGGTCACGGCGTTTGATCCGATCGCTCGTTGCATCGAGCGGGTACCCGAGTCGGTGGTCCATGACTCCACGCCGATCGTGTCACCGTAAGAGGACTTTACTTCGACCGTCGGCGTGTAGTCCTCGCGGTTCGGCCACGCGTAGAACGTGAACCACTGAGGACCAGTGAAGGCCAGAGACGGTGCAGTCGGCGGGGTTGGTGTGGAGTACGGGTACGGCGTGGTAGCCGGGTCCTGAATCTGGGTGAGGTAATACGCGGTGCCATCGTCGCCCCGGAAGGCCTGCGGCCCGTAGAGTTGGGCCGGAATCAGGGCCGGAGAGCCCCAGTCCCATCCGTAGGAGAAGGAGAACGCGGGCGTGAACCAATGCGTGACGTCATGGGGGTAGGCCTCCGGCATGCCGGGGAAATGGAATCGCACCTGCAGCCGGCCTGAACTGCACGGCCAGAAGTTGCCCAGCGCCAAATCCCAGGGCCGGCCGGCGCCGAGCGGCGGAATGTCGATGGGGAGGTAGTTGTCGTTGCTGTCCCCGTTTTGGATGACCCAGGTACCGCCGTACCCCAGGGAGAACTGACCATCGCACGAATCGGTCGGGAAGGTGATGTAGAGGCTGTCGGCGCCCTGGGGGACGTAAAAGTCCAGGTTCCCGTCATACAGAGACACTCGCGCGCCGTTGAAGGTGATGGTGTCACTGTCGGGACACTGAACCAGCACGAACGGCGTCGTGCCGCTCGTGAGGCTCAGCTCGATTAGGGCCAAGCCTTGCTGGCGAGAAAACATCACCAGGTTGCTGAGGGTGGCGGTGTTGGCTGGCAAGGACAGCGTCTGAGTAGTCACGAATGCGCCGGTCCGCTGGACGCGAACGTCGATGGTGACCGTGCAGGGGGCGCCGCTCGTGAGCTGGAGCTGCAAGGAGTTGTCGGCGCCCGGATCCACATAAAGGGAGTCGGGCGTCCCGCTGAGCAGAAAAGCGACCGCTTCGTTGTCTCGGTTGTTATCGTCGCCATTGCCGGAAAAGGCGCCGCTGCCGGGGCCGAGCGGGTTGTCGTTGTTTCCGTTGTTGCCGCCGGCGCTACAGCTTGGCACGTAGCCAGGCATCCCGAACCCGAGCGTCCCATAGTCCGCGATGGGATCCATCTGTCCGGGTTTGCCGTCATCGATGAAGTACCCGCCCTGCTCCGGATGTGGGATGAGCGCGAACGTCGCCGGGTTCCCGTAGTAGTTGTACCCGGCAATCGCGGTAGGGACGCCGGTTCCCGGCGCCCCCCGCACAGATCCGGACGTGCGCATTTGGCGCATCCGGCTCCTCGAATCACGGATTCGCTGCATGACGGTAGATCGAGTGGACAACAACGACTGGAGGCAAGGGATAGCGCAAAAGCAGCCGGTTGAAGCGGGGCCAGGGCATCGAACGGTATTGTGAGCGACGGTTGAGCCACCTCTGCCAGGAGCGTTTCACAAAGTGAAGAAACGCTCGCATGCGAGGGTAGTTTCCCGTAAGCCCATAGTACCCGTAGTGACCACGCAGCTTCAGGCTCAGTTGAAGATGCTGCCACCGAACCGGTGCATGCCGGTTCCAGCGACACCAGACGTCTACCTGCCGAAGCGCACGGCGTAGACGGTCGGCCGCCGTTTGCTGACGCACCACCCAGTACCCACTCCGGGCTTTCAGCCAGTAGTGGGTGAAGCCGAGGAAATCGAAGCTCTCCGGCCCACCGTCCGCCGGCCGCAGGCGCCTAACAACCGTCCGCGTGGGTCGGGGGAACCTCGCCAGCCGCGTCTTTTCCGGGTGAAGGGTCAGGCCAAACTGCGCAAACCGTTTCGGAAGGACCTCCAAGACCCAACGGGCATCACGCTCCTGGGCGAAGACCAGAACCGCGTCATCCGCATACCGTACAAGAAAAGCCTGACCGTCAAGGCGAGGATTGACATACTCCTTGAACCACCGGTCGAGCACTTCGTGCAGGTACACGTTGGCCAGTAGGGGGGAGATGACGCCTCCCTGGGGTGTCCCGCGTTCCGGTTGTCTTATTGTCCCATCTTCCAGCACTCCTGCCTTGAGCCACTTGTCGATGGCTCGACGCAGAACACCATCGCGCACCCGCCGGTCGAGAAAGTTCCGGAGATGTCTGTGGTCGAGCGTGTCGAAGAACTTCTCGATGTCCAGCTCGATCACCCAGCCCCCATTCATCTCCATCACTCCGTCCCGAAGGCGTCGAAGCGCCTCGTGCGCAGAGCGTCCGGGGCGGAAGCCGTACGAGCAGTTCAGAAAGTCCCGCTCGTAGATGGATTCCAGCGCCATGGCAACTGCACGCTGAAGCACCTTGTCTTCGAAGGTCGGGATTCCGATGGGGCGCGTCTTCGTACCGTCCCCCTTCGGAATGTGGACTCGCCGGACTGGCGGCGCGTGGTAGTTTCCGGACTTGAAGCGGTCCAGCAATCTCCGAAGGTTCCCCTCCAGATCGCTGGCGTATGCTACCGCCGTCTGCCCATCCACTCCCGGGGCACCGTCCTTGCGGGTCAGCCGATACGCTTCCCCGAGCAAATCCAGGTCCACATGGTGATGGATACTCGTGAAGACTTTCTCCGGCGCCTCTCGCGCCAGCTTCGCTATCCGCTGGAGTCCTGTGGAGACGTAGCGGGGACTCAGGGTTCCCATCCGACTTGCCCCCCAGCGGTTCCGTGCTCCGACACCCGCCTTCCCTCCATCGGGTCCCTCGGGATCGGTTCCCCGACTTCCCTGGTACTACGCAGGTGTTCTGACGCCCGACCGCCCATACGGAAGGACTCCGTTTCCTTTGTCCTATCCTGCCTCATGCGGAGGAGACGACCGGGCCTCCCAGGTTCCTGGACGACCCTCGTGCGAGCATGCCCTGGCCTCTGACCCCGGCGAGACCTCCACACCAGGCCATGCGATGTGAAAGTGCTGCCTTCCGCACTGGTTACGGCGTCGGCTCTCGCCACGATTGCTATTACGGGGCTCATTCCCACGGCCTGCTCGCTCCCTGTGTACGCTTCGCGGCCTGCGTTGCCGCAGGTCTCGCGCAACACTCGGTTCCGGCTGCCGGCCAGCTTTGCCGGGTGAGATTTCCACTCACCGGGTCGCATAGAAAGGTTTCAAGCTAGGCTCTCGCTTTCACTATTCCCCTTTCCCAGGCTTCGCCTGGCGCACAACCAGTAACACTCGGTCATCAGTCCGGTCTGGGCGCTGTTCCACAGGATGGACGTGCCTGTGCTATCGCCCGGCCACCCGGACATGGCGAGCTGGAAGTCCGCGCAGGGTCCGAACCCGCGTATGACGACTCCGGTCGAGTCCCCGTAGGAGTCGTCATAGTCGACGCCGAAGGTCAGGCCCAGCAGTCGCGGGCTCGATCCAGGCGGAAATGCGGCATAGACCTTCCAGACCCTGAGGGAGTCGGAGGTCGCGTTGTCGATCTCCGACACGACAGCGCCGCACGAATCCGGCGCCGTCCCCTGGTCACACGGGTTCCCACCCGTGTAGGCAAATCCGGCGGCGTGAACCAGGATCACACCCCCCGCGTTCGGCCCGGCCAGAACCACGGCCGGGGTGAGCATCATGATAAACATGGCAACCAGCAAACAACGGGTTCGCATAACTCCCCCCTTTCGTAACGTACCCCATGCGACATGCTACCCGACATCACAGGACCGGCCGGCTGGCGCGGTGTCTTGTTCCACGCCGTCGGTCGTGCGCGCGCCGCCACGGAAAACTCGCGACGCTGCGTGACGCGGCCCAAGAGACGCACCAAGCGGGAGCGAGCCGGAATTGCCGGAAGAGAGCGTGCTGCCGCACTCCAAACGCGCTTCCAGGAACGTGCGGCCATGCTGCCCCCTCGCGCCGATCTGCGCTCACGTCGGTACGTTCTCGTGAACCGTCGGAGATCATGACGCCTCAAAGACGGGCTGTCAAAGAGAATTTCAGTCCACCTGGAAATGTCACGCGTGTGCAACATGACGCGGGGCCGGGATTCGTTTCTCTCGTGCAAGAGGTGTCGTGTAGAACGATCCGGCCCGGTGCGGGGGTGACGTTCACGAGATACACTCACCCAGCTTTGCCTCAGAGGGTGATTTCACGCCAAGGCAATGTATACGGTTAGGGGATCTGCGCGGACATTCTTCCGCCGGTCCCCAATGTCAAGCGCCCGTCAGTGTCCACGGGATCCAGGCTCACTGCACTGGACCCGGATCCGCTGCTTCCCCCTTTGCTGGCTGGCTCCGCCGCGGTGGCGTAGCCTGGCCCGCGTGCTCCCGCGGTACCGGCTTCGGAGCCGGCACCTACCAACTGCATCCAGACGGGGACGATGCTCGCAAGGGCTGGCTGCCAGGCCAGCCCGGCATCGACCCGACACCGCCGTCAGGCCGAGCATGACTTCGACTGCGTCACCTCCGCCCCGTCGCCGCCGGCAAGACCCCCTACGTGCGCTTCGACGGCAATGACTACTCCATCCCGCATGACCGGGTGGGCCGGGTCCTGACCCTGGTCGCTTCCGAACATCTCGTCCGCATCCTCGACGGCGCCGGCGAGATCGCTCGCCATACCCGCAGCTACGATCGCGGAGAAACGGTCGAGGATCCCGCTCACCTCGCCGCCTTGGCCCGGGAGAAACGTCACGCCCATGAGCTGCGCGGGCGCGATCTCCTCCGCACCAGTTGCCCCCAGGCCGACCCTTTCATCGATGCCCTGGCCCTGCGCGGGGAACCGCTGGCCGGCCACACCTCTCGCCTGCTCAAGCTGCTCGACCGTTACGGGGCCGCCGAACTCGACGCCGCCCTCGACGAGGCCCTCGCTCGCGGGGCCATCTCCGCCGTCTCCGTCGCTCACATCCTCGATCGACGCGCCCGCGCCCGACACCAGTCCCCGCCGCTGGACGTCGTGCTCCCCGACGACCCGCGGGTCCGCGATCTCCGGGTCACGCCCCACTCCCTCGCAGACTATGACGACCTCTGTTCCCCTATGGAAAGCGAGGCGGATCCACATGACTCCACTGACTGAACAGCTCGTCACTCTCGGCCTGCGCCACACCGCCGCTCACCTGGACGACACCATCGCCCTGGCCACCCGAAAACGTTGGAGTCCCACCCAGCTCCTGGAGTACATCGCGGAAACCGAGGACGCGGAACGCTCCCGGCGAAGCCTGGAACGGCGCCTGGCCCGCAGCAAGATCGGCCGCTTCAAACCCATGGCCGACTTCGACTGGGGCTGGCCCAAGAAGATCGATCGCGAGGCGGTCGAGGCCGCTTTGCAGCTCGACTTCCTGGGCGAGAACCGCAACCTCGTTCTGGTGGCCCCCCAGGGCCTGGGCAAGACCATGATCGCTCAGAATGTCGCCTATCAGGCCGTCCTGGCCGGTCACTCCGTCCTCTTCCTCACGGCGGCTCAGCTTCTCCTCGACCTTTGCTCCCAGGAATCCGCCCGCGCCCTGGACGCCAAGCTCCGTTACTACAGCAACACGACAGTCCTGGCCCTGGACGAAATCGGCTACCTCTCCTATGACAGTCGCAACGCCGACCTGCTCTTCCAGATCGTCAGCCGCCGCTACGAAAGGAAGAGCCTCATCCTGACCACCAACCTGGCCTTCAGTCAGTGGCCCGGCATCTTTCCCAACGCCACCTCCGCCACCGCCCTGATCGATCGGGTCGTCCACCATGCCGAGATCATCCCCATCGAAGGAGAGAGCTTCCGAAAGCGAGAGGCGGAGGCGGCCCAAAGAGGACGCCGAACAAGCCGGCGGCATGATCAAATCGCCGGTCCAAAAAACAGGCTCCTCTCGAATTTCCGTGCTGAAAGGGCTTGGGGCCGGAATGTGCTGGTGAGAGCAGGGTTGCAAAGAGAAAGCTCCTGGTTTTCCATGGTGCCTTCTTCGTCCAAGAAGGAGGGCACGGATGGGTGGCCAGGAGCAAAGAGACGTTCTCAGAAACGTCTGGGGTCTGCAAGGGTTTGCGGTGGTGGAAGTCGAGACCGAGGAGGCGGCCGTGGCCGGGCGGCCACCGATCAAACTTATCCGGATTCGAGATTTGCGTGAGGGGCACCAGTGTCCGGAGTGTGGGAAAAGCCATCGCGAGTTGGCGTTCCAGGAGGCGGAGGAGCGGCGCTGGCGGGAGCGGTCGATGGGCGACTTCGAGAGCTGGGTGGTCTACACGCCTTGGCGCGTGTTCTGTTGCGGTGGGACCCGGGTGGAGCGGATGCCCTGGGAGTCTCCCGGCCACCGGATGACCCGGCACTTCTTCGAGTTGATCGTCGGTCTTTGCCGTCGCCTGGCGATCTCGGAGGTCGCGCGCATGGCGAGGCTTTCCTGGGACACGGTGGCGCGGTTGGACAAGGAGTCGATCGAGCTGGCGCTGGGAGGGCCCGCTCCCTCTCTGGACGGCTTGCGCTGGATCGGAGTGGACGAGGTCTCCCGGACCGGCGGACATGTCTACTTCACGGTGGTGACGGACCTGGAAACGGGCAAGGTGGTGTGGATCGGTGAAGGAAAGAAGGAGGAGACGCTGCTGGCCTTCTTCCGGGAGCTCGGGCCGAAAGGCCGGCGGAAGATCATCGGGGTGGTGAGTGATCTGAGCCAGGCCTATCGCAACGCGATTGATCGCGCCGTTCCCCACGCCATTCACTTGCTCGACCGGTTCCACATCATCAAGTGGGTGAACGAGGCGGTGGACGAGATCCGGCGCGAGACTTTCGGGGCCGCACCGAAGGATGATCTCGGACGAACCCTCAAGGTGAAGAAGTGGATGCTGCTCATGGCGCGGGAGGCCCTTGATCTCTCGTCCAAACGTCTCCTCGGGCGATTGCTCACGCGCAACCGTCAGCTGGAGCGGGCTTACCTCTTGAAGGAGAATCTCCGCGGGATCTTCCACTACCCGTGGGTCCGTCTGGGAGCGCTCCGCAATGCACTTCTCACCTGGTGCCACATGGCCATCTACAGCCGGCTGCGGCCGCTGGTAAAGATCGGCTACCGTATCCGCGACAACCTGGACAAGTTGATGGGTGGGTTCGAGCACGGAATCAAGATGGGGCTGGTCGAGTCGATCAACGGCATTATCGGCCAGATACGCCGCCGCGCTCATGGGTTCCGGGATCCCGAGTACTTCAAACTGAAGATCTACCAACGGTGCTCTCTCGATCATGACCCCTGGGCCCAGGTCATCCTATGAGCTTGATTCCACGGGAAATCGAGAGGCGCCAAAAAACAACGCTATGTCGTGATCGCCAAAAGTCTGGGCGCTGTTCCACAAGATGGAGGTGCCGGTGCTGTCGCCCGGCCAGCCGTTCATAGCAAGCTGGAAGTCCGCGCAGGGACCGAACGCGCGGATGACGACCCCGGTCGAGTCCCCGTAGGAATCGTCATAGTCCACGCCGAAGGTCAAACCCATCAGTCGGGGGCTCGACCCCGGCGGGAAGGCGGCGTAGACCTTCCAGACCCTGAGCGAGTCAGGGCTGGCGTTGTCGATCTCCGCGACGACTCCACCGCACGAGTCTGGAGCGACCCCGAGACCGCATTCGCTCGGTTGTCCGAGGACGAGGTTTGCAGAGTGTACGAGAAGCACCCCGCCGGCGTTCGGGCCGGCCAGCGCGAGTGTAGGCACCATGACGAGAATTCCAATCGACAACCCCATGATTTTCACTTGATCCTCCTCCCTGGACCGCTGCGATACAGTTGCAGCCGTGGTCCATGGCGACCGGGCCAACAAAACGCTGACGGTTTGGTTCTAGCCCCCGAGCAAAATGTGTTTGGCCAGGGTGAGGGGGAGTGGTGCAGGGCGCCCGGGCGGGCCCCGGGAGGAGCCTCGCTCTCGCGTGCGGCATCGAACCGCCCCGCGCGCCAGCCCGAGAGGGCGGGGCACGGCCGCAAACGCGATCTGAAGGGAGTCGAAGCGACAACGCCGAGTTGAAGAGTCGGCAAGCGATTCAGACTGCTGGCGACCAAGAACACTCACGGCAACCTCGTCACTCCGGGTGAGCGCTGATTGCGCCCACGACCGAAGAACCGGGCGAGCTGCTCCGTGGTCCCACCGGAGCAGCCGTCTCTTCGTCCGGACAGAGCATAAGGACTCTGTGCTTCAATTTCAAACGGAATCGTGCAGGCTCTGGATGCAGATCAGCCCCGGATCGCAGGCCTCCGCCCGGGTGCTCGGCCCCACGTGCTCTTAAGCGGGCCGACGCGGGCCCCTGGTCCAGGCCAACACCGCCTGAAAGGTGCATGAACATAATGGACCCCACTTTCGGGTGCTGGTTCTGCTCTCTCCAGGAACCCTCAGTGCTGCAACGTCTTACCGGACAGAGAACATTTGCCCCCGAGGCAGAGTGAGGTTCGTAAACAGGGTAAGATGGGGAGCCATCTTATTTCTGTACAATCAGTTACGGCGATTTCGGTTGACGCCCAGCCCCGTGAATTGACCCGTACTCCGCGATTATTCCATTGGGGATGATTTCCACCCGATGCCCTCCGGGACAGTAGTCTCCGACAGCCCGCTCGGTCGCGTGATGGCGCAGGTCGGACTCGGTCCATGGGGTTGCTCGGTGCCGGGGCCCCAGCAGGGCGTACTTCTGCCGGTTGGGGAATTGCGTGAGCCGTGCTGTCGAACGAAAACTACGCCGCGAGGCGGTAGTCGTGCAGAACGCCACCGAGGACCGGCAGCGCCACGAGGCGGCCGGTCTGCGGCGGTGGCTGCCTCAGCTCCGGATACGGGTCGGGGATCTCATGGATCGCCTGCGACGGCCGAGCGCCGTTGTAATACCGGATGAACGCGCTGACCACGCGGCGAACGTGATCGGCGCCGAGGAAGATGAAGTGGTCCAGCGCCTCCTGCCGCAGCGTGCGCATGAATCGCTCGACGTGGGGCGACTGCATTCGGCGCGCCATACGGGATCGGCAGCCCCTGGACTCCGATCACTTCGTGCAGCCAACGATCAAGACGGCAGCGGTAGCTGCGGGTCTTGCCGTCCCGCTCCACCTTCACCGGCGTGCCGAACTGCCCGAAGATGCCGTCGTTGTCGTGGACGAGGAAGCGGGGAACCTGATCCCAGGCCGTGGCCTCGCGGATCTGCTGCTTCATCCAGGCGAGCGTCGGGTTCGTGGTTACGTGGTAGTGGACGATGCGGCGCGACCCGACTTCCATGATGACGAGGACGTAGACCATCGCGAAGAAGGCGGTGTACTGGGTGAGAAAGTCACAGGCCCAGACCTCCTTGGCGTGGTTCTGAATGAAGGTGTGCCAGGTCTGGGTCTTGCACGGACCATCGGTGCGCCGGACCAGGTAGCGGCGGATCGTGCTGGCCGCGTGGTGGATCCCGAACTTCGCGTCGAACTCCTCGGCGATCCTGTCCTCGCCCCACTCCGGATGGTCGCCGGAGATACGCCGGATGAAGGCGATGTGCTCGCGGGGAATCCGGGGACGGCCGGTCCGGTGACCTCGGGATCGACGGCGCCAGAGCGCCTTGAATCCCTGGCGGTGCCAGGAGATCACGGTCTCTGGGGTGACGACGATGAGCGGACGGGTCCAGCCGGACCAGATCCTGCGGAGGACGACCCAGAATACGCGATCCCCGATTCGAAGCCGCGGGTGCTTCTGATTCCTTTGGTAGATCGCGAGTTGCTGGCGGAGGGCCAGGTTCTCCAAGGCCAGGGTGGCCCGGGTCTGAAGCGCGCTCCGCAGGGCTGAGATGAGAGACAATATCAATGTGTTCATGAGGCTCCCAAGGGTATCATGCAGCCGGGCAAGTTCCAGTGGGTGAGGAGGTACGGGGTTTTCGCGGAGGACGGGTTTATATGTCCCCGCCTCGGAAGCACGAGTCGGCCATTCGGTGCGCCTGTACACCGCCCCGAGACCATTCGAACTCCACGTTTGAGACCATGTCATGGTCGGCCCGTAGGATTTTCTCCGTCCCTGCCTGTTGCGCTCGCGTGACACTTGTATGCAAGTCAAGATCATGATTGACAGCCCCGCTCTGATGCGGGATGATTATGTACGGTCCAATGAACCGAGCCGTGCGGCGTGCCGAATGCTCAGCGAGCGAAGGCGAGTCATGAGTCGCGAGGTCCCACGGGTGGCGAAACTTCTGGCGGACTTCCATTGCCGCGCCCACAACCAACACCGGACCCGCTTTATATGGTTGAAACCAGCCAATAGCGCCGTGTCACTTCTCACAATCATTCCCCAGATCTTCTCATCAACCATTCCCCACCCCTCTGAGACCGATCTGAGGGCCTGACCCTACCGCAGGGCGGCCCGTCCCTCAACCCCTGCTCGGGCGATTCGCTTCCGGCGTCGCTGGCTGCCGGACGGGGTCGGTGTCGGAGGGGTCGCGGCTTGGCCCGGCCGGAGCCTCCGCCGGTAGCTGTCTCCTTCGATGACGATCTGATAGGCGTTGTGGGCCAGGCGGTCGATGGCGCTCTGGGCGAGGATGGGATCATCGAAGAGCGCGATCCATTCGTCGATGGTGCGATTGCTGGTGAAGATGGTGGAGGCCCGTCGATGCCGTTCGATGATGACCTCGTAGACGTCGCTCGATTGCGTGGGGTCGAGCCGCCGCAGTCCGAAATCATCGACGATGAGAAGGTCGGGGGCGAGGAGGCGCCGCACGGCGCGCTCCCGCGAGTGGTCGGCTTGGGCCTGATGGAGTTCCTTGAGCATTTGATCGGCGCGCAGGAAGAGAACGCGCCGGCCGGCGCGGCAGGCGGCGTGCCCAAGGCAGCATGCGAGCAGCGTCTTGCCGACCCCGACCGGGCCGAGGAAGAGGACATCCTCCGCCCGGTCGATGAATCCGAGGCCGAAGAGATCGCGCACGCGATCGCGATCGAAGGTGATGGGAGCTTCCCAGTCGAAGCTCTCCAGTGCGCGCACCTCGTCGAAGTTCGCCCTGATCAGGCGCGAGGCCAGGTTGTTCTCCTCTCGCCGATCGATCTCGTCCTGCAGAATCAACTCGAGGAAATCCTCAGGGCTCAGTGGGGCTTTCTTGGCGTAGGCCGCGCGGTCCGGCAGGGTCGCCAGGATCCCCGAGAGCTTGAGGCGCTTGAGCACCGTGTTCAGTGAGGGTTTGGTCTCCATGAGAAAGGACCTCCTTGGGGGTCGGCGGTTGATGGGTGAAGCTGCCCTCGTGACGAAGAAACCGGGAGGGCAGCGGGATGAGAACACCGGCCGTTGCGGCGGGCGGTTGGCGGAGCGCCCGGGTGACGATGTCCTCGAGACGGCGCACGTTGATGAGTTCGAAGGCCAGAGCGCGGGCGCAGGCCTCCTCCAGCCGTCCGGTGCCGTACTTTTGAGCCAGGCGCAGAAGCTTCTGGGCCTGACGGAGCTTGCTCCAGGGGAAATCGCCCGCCAGGAGCTGCTCGGCGAAGCGGCCGACGTTGGCGCCGAGCTGGCGGGCGTCAGCGATGACGCGATCGGGATCGCGGCGGGCGTAGGCAGCGAGAACCTTGGGGTAATCGTCGTAATCGGTGGAGCGTCCGCCCGGCTTCTGCGGCTGGTGCGTCTTGATCAGCTTTTCCCGGAGGTAGATGCGCACGAGGGAGCGATCCCCGCGGACGGTCACCTTCTGCCGCAGATAGGCCGTGGGCACGGAGTAGAGGGCCTTGCGAAACTGCACATGGTGATCGGGGTGGACGGTGCACTCGGCCCAGTGCGGCGTGTCGAATCGCGGGCCGATGAGCGGCAGCAGCAGCGACCGCTCCTCTTCCTCGAACATGGGCAGAGGCCGACGACCGGTGGTGCCGTGAATGCGCAGTCCGGCGGTGTCGCGGCACCATCGGATGGCCTCGCGCTGCACGTGCGCTTGATCGAGGAAGGACTCGCCGCGGAAGAAGTTCTCGCGCACGTAGGGCACCATCCTCTCCACGTGCGGCTTGGCCGTTGGATCCTCCGGCGGGGCGGGATCAATCACGAACCCGCGGTAGGCGCCATACTCAGAGAACGTCCTCTGGAAGATGGGGTCGAAGCGGTCGGCCTTGCTGATGGCGGCGCTCAGGTTGTCGAGAATCATGCGCCGGGTCACGCCGGAGAAAAACTCCCAGGCGGCTTCGATGCCGTCGATGACGTCGAAGATCGTCTGGCGTCGCGTGACGTGGACGTACATGTGTCGACTGTGGATGAGCACGACGATGAGTGCGTAGAGCAGCCGGCGACAACCTTCGATGGGGTCGAAGATGTAGCCCAACCGACCGAAGTCGAACTGGCTGACCTCGCCGGGCTGGGTTGGGGCGCATCGCACCGTGCCGCGTCCACCGCCGAAACCGCAGTGGTGGACGGCGAAACGATGAAGGGAACTGTAGGGGACCTCGATTCCCTGGCGCAGAAGAAGCTGATGAACCTTGGTCAGCTTCAGGCCGCGCCTCTCTCCGGAGGGCGGCGCCAGCCAGTCCCGGATCCGCTGTTCGTGGGGACGAAGCAGGTTCTCGCTCTGGGCCTCCGGAACCCTTGGTCCCGGCCGGAGCTTCGCCACCACCGTGGCCGCCAGCGCCTCGTCCGGGTCCCGGGTTCCCGGCTCCCAGCCGAGTTCGCGCGCCGACTTCAGATAGGAACGGACGGTCTTACGATCGCGGCCCGTCGCCGCCTGGACTGCCACCTGGCTCTCGCCCCGGTGCAGGCGGACGAGGACCTCCAAAACTTCCCACATCCCATGCTCCCTGTAGACCATGACCACCTCCCTGGTTGGAGGTGATGATGACCGGCCAGGGTCTCAGGAGGGTCACGCCCATCGCCCGGTCAACCGCCGAAGGGGGTGGGGAATGACCCTGAGAATCAGTGGGGAATGATCGTGAGAAAAACGCCCGTTAGGCTGGGGAATGATCCTGAGAAATGACACGCCGGTCGTGCATCTCCCGTAATGGCGTTCATCGGCCCGAAGTGGCCAGGTCCAGACGCCACGCCACGGCCGCAGCGGGCCGAAGTCGGCCGAGCAACATCATCACCAGGTCCCATGGAGGTCAGAGATGAGCTTGCTTGTTGAAGGAGCGTCGCGGACAGGTCGGCGGGGCTTCCCTAGATTACGGGCATCCGGCAACCACCGGCCCGTAAGCCACGGCGCTTGGATTCTCTGGCTGGGGATTGCCGGCCTTCTTGTGCTTCCGTGCCAGTCCCGCGCTGATTGGTGTGGCACCCTCGGTGGTCTTTGTTTCCCGCCTAGCGAAACCCCAGTATGGGGACTGACGGTCTATAACGGAACGCTCATTGCGGTGGGCGAGTTCTACAGCATACCCCCGGACAACGCGTCCTACGTCGCCCAATGGAACGGCGCCAGTTGGGAGCCGCTCGGGCTGGGCGTGAGCGGCTCGGCGTCCGCGGCAACCAGCTACGCGGGACAGCTAATCGTGGGGGGCTACTTCGGCTATGCTGGCGGACGCCCGGCTAACTCCATCGCGAGGTGGAACGGGACTTGGTGGCCGCTGGGTTCCGGCATTGTTGGCTTCGTGGACACGCTCCTGCCCTTCGGGTCGAACCTGATCGTCGGAGGAGGTTTCCACACCGCCGGCGGGTACGCCGCGAACTACATCGCAGAGTGGAACGGCGCCACGTGGGCTTCGATGTCGTCGGGAACGAACGGCGAGGTTGACGCCCTGGTCGACTACAACGGTGCGCTCGTCGCCGGCGGCGGCTTTACCCAGGCGGGCGGTACTCCGGTTAACAACATTGCCCTTTGGGACGGGACCGCGTGGAAGCCGCTTGGCGTCGGCGTGGGTGACTGGGAGTCCATGGTCTACACCTTGGCCGTCTACAACGGCGACCTGATCGCAGGCGGGCACTTCACGCAGGCCGGGGGGAAGCCCGCCAGCCACATCGCCCGGTGGGACGGTATGTCATGGTATCCTCTCGGGTCCGGATTGAATGCTGATGCGGTGGTCCTGACCATCTATGACGGCGACCTGATCGCGGGCGGGGATTTCACAACTGCCGGCGGGGACAGCGCCTACGCGGTCGCCCGGTGGGACGGGACATCCTGGAGCGCCATGGGCTCGGGATTGCACAACGACGACCCAGACTACCCGGGACCGACGTCGGCCTTGGCTTTCGCAGCTTACGACAGCGGCCTCGTCGCGGGTGGGAACTTCATCAACCCAGGGTTTCCGGAGGGAGGATGCGTCGCCCTCTGGAGCGACCCTCCTGTCGGTGCCTGTTGCCATCCGGACGGGTCCTGTACGGTTACGCCGCCGGCGGGCTGTCCAGGCCCGAGCAGATGGCAGGGCTCGTGCACCACGTGCGATCCGAATCCCTGCCCTACCTCCTCCCTCGAGACCGGGGGCGTCGCTCGGTTCTTGCGACCCGAGCCCGAACCAAACCCGAGCGCGGGCCCGGTGCTGATCCGGTACGGATTGCCATCCGTTTGCCATGTCGTCCTGGACATCTTCGACGTCTCCGGCCAGCAGATCCGGCACGCGGTGAACGAGCGCGAGGCCGCCGGCCTCCACTCCATCTCCTGGGACTCTTGCAATGACGCCGGTACGCCCGTGCCGTCTGGAATATACATGATCCGGCTGAAAGCTGACTCTGGAGTCTTGACCGGCGCAGTGACCTTGATCCGGTAAAGCAATGTTCCTCTAACGTTCTGGGGGGCACAATCTTGGCGGCTAGACCGGACCTTCGGAGAATGGCAAGGTTCGTCACGCCCGTGGGGCAGGTTTGCTTGCGAGCGTGGGCCCCGCCGTTCCTCCGTGGAAGGCCCGCGTCCAACCTCCGGGCGTTTGGCCGAAATCAGCCAGGTGTCGCCTCGCCGCTGCCGTTCGATCGTGTCCCTTCGGCACCGGTGCGTAGGCGCGTCGATTCCCGGGATTCCGCTGGGATTGGCCGGGGCGCCGCCGTCCGGTGGCGTGTCTCGGTCCCGGGTGGCAGGGAGGCGGGGCGTGAAAGGAGAGAAGCCGGGCTACCCCGGCGGGCCTGTCGCCGGCGCGCTGGTGCCCAGTGCGTCTCGATAGTTCCAGGGCATCCAGCCGGAGGGGTTGGCGGCCGTCTCGCGGGGGTGTCGGAGAACATCGACGAGATAGCGGAAGGGATCGGCCCCGCTGAGCTCGGCCGTGTGGATCAGGCTCATGAAGAGGTCCCCCACCCGGGCGCCGTTCTGCGTCTTGTAAAAGAGGGAGTTCTTGCGGTGCACAATGGCGCGCTTCAGAGCTCTTTCGCAGATCGTGTTATCAAGGGGTGCGCCGGGTTTCCTGAGGAACAACGTGAGCTTGTCCCAGTGCTTTTCCATATAGGAGATGGCGTCGCCCAGGCCCGAGTTCGGCTCGACCAGGTGCTCCTCGAACTGCTCCCGGCCCCACGTCCTGAGCTTCTCCATGATGGGTCCGCTCTGGTCCCGGTGAAAGGCGAGGCGCTCCTCGGTTCCCATCTTCCGCTCGCGAGCGAGAGCGTCGTTCCGGTAGACCGCGCGCAAAGTCTCGAACACGTAGCGGCATTCGTCGGGGAAGCGATCGGCCACCTGGACGAAGTTCCTCCTGGCATGGACGAGACAGCTCCCCACGATCGTCTCAAAGTCTCCGCTGGTGTTCCGGGAGAGCGCATCGCACATTCGGATGGGCGGGGACAACTCCTCCGCCCGTCGCTTCAGCACCTGCTCCAGGTTCTCTCCCGCGTGCTTGCGACCGGTGAAGAAGAGCGCCATCCGGTGCTCTCCCGTCCGTGAGACAATCCCGGAGGTGAAGATCCCGGTGCGCTCCTTGGGATCCTTTTCGGGTTCCGGCCGGCCGACGGCCTCCACGTCGGGATCGGCCTCCGTTTCCCCCACGAGATCCGTTCGGATGCCTGGCATCACCTCTCGGTTCGACGACTTCATCAGCTCGAGAACCTTCATCGTGGTGTCGTCATTGTAGAAGACCTCCCCCTGGGCGGCCTGTCGGATGAGCTCCTCATGAACCGGTTCGAGCGCTTTGGCGCCGCCGGCCACCAGTTCCCATTGCGTGGCGGCGGGCAACGGGATGCCCAGGCTGCCCTCCAGCTTCTCCAACCGGTTGAAAGGAAGGCCGCAACCGTAGCGGAGAAGTCCGATCATAGCCGTGGCCGATTCGTCGTACTTCGCCGTACCGACCCCCGGGGGCGGTTCGGCCGAGAAAACCTGGCCGCAGGCGTTGCAGCGGAGGCGCTCCAGCTCGAAGACCGAAGCTTGCAAGGGAGCCATCCCCGTGATCCGCAGCAGAGAGGCCGGTTCGTTCTGCAGGTACACCTTCCCGCGGCCGCACTCGGGACACCCGGCGCCGTGCGTCAGCGACGCGTGCGGCACCGGCACCTTCTTCGCGCCCCAGTAGGCTTCCACTCCATGGCGGCCGTGCCCATGAGGCTTCACGGCCGATGCTTCCTTCGACGGCGAGCCGGTCGCGCCGGCCTCTCCACCGGCGGCGGCATGGCCCTCGAACACGTCCCGGAGCACCCGGCTCGTCTTCTCCGTGCTCGGCCCGAAGAGCAACCGCCGCAGCCGATCGATCGAGGTCCCCTTCGACTCCAGCTCCCGGGTCAGAAAGCCCAGCGTATCCACCGCTGCCCTCAGCTTCCCGTGCTCCTCCGCATTCAAAGCCCCTTCTCGGGTCCGCTCGAGGATCGCCTCCAGTTCCTTCCACTCGACCTCGCGGCGCCGCATCTCTCGTCGATTCATGCCGACCTCGTGAGGTGTTCCCGAAAGTGCCGGGTCAGCGGATAGACAAGCACATCCTTGCGCGGACGGTTGGGCCGACCGGTCTGGTCGTTCTTGCCCCGACCCGTCGTTTGACCCACGCAGATCCAGTTCGCCGCCCGGTAACAGGTGCCGCGCCACCGGGTGCGGTCGACGAAGGTCTCAGCCAGGTGAACCGGATGGTGGTACCACCACTCCCATTCCCCCGGAAGCATCCGTACCATCCGACCGAGCAGATGGGACGCCAGATGCGGGACTTCCACCCAGGGCAGGATGAGGAACCGGCTGTTGTAGCCGACGAAGCGGATGTTCTCGCGCCGGGCCTGAGCCGACCAACCGATGAACCGATCCCGCGGGCCGAGATGGCGGGGCGCCGAGGTCCAGAGAAAACAGGCCACCGGCCGGCCGGCCGCGAAGACCAGGTGCTTCAGGTGCTCGCCCACCGGTCGCGTGAAGCCGAGGTAGTGATGTCTTCGGATCAGGCCGTCGAACCTTCGCTCTTCCTCGGTCCGCCGCACCTGACGGAAAGTCAACGAACCCAGTTCCGCCAACGAACCGCGGATCGGCGGGGCTTCCCACGGAAGAAGCGTCGGCTCCGGTGACGGCCGCGATCGGTCGGGCATCTTCATGCGCGGCGGCGGCAGCGTGATCTCGCCCGCACGGTCCAGGGCCAGGAGCAACCCGCGGCAGACACCATCGCGCGGGTATCCGTTCGGTTGCATCCAACCCCAGGCCGCGCACAGTTCGAGCGACAGGGCGCGCCGACTCGCACTCGGGTTCTTCGCCAGAAGCTCGCGGACCAAGAGCACATCCGACTCGGTGATCGGACGGCCTCGATACTGCAGAACCGTGCTCATGCGGAAGGGAATAACCGAGGGCGGAAAAGAACGCAAGAGAAAAAACGATCGCCGGAAGAAAAGAGGGGGGCGCCCAGTCTCACGCCCCCACCGTGACCCGACGCCAGATCGGCGCCGCCCGGGTCGAACCGGGATCTCCGCCGGAGAAGAGCACCGCCAGCTCGTGCGCCCGCATCGAGCTCGCCCGCTCCTTCTCGTCCGCGGGCCACCAGCGGAATCGGCCGCTCGAGAGACGCTTGTAGCAAAGCCAAAAGCCTTGGCCGTCGTACACGATCACCTTGAGGCCCGTCCCACGACGATTGCGGAACACAAAGACCGTGCCGGAGAACGGATCAGCCTTGAGGACGCTCCGACACACGCGCGAGAGACCGTCGATGCCGCAGCGGAAATCCGCCGGTTCCACCGCCACCAAGACCCGCATCTGCGGGGTGATCTGGAGCATCAGCGTTGCTTCCAGAGAGCGGCGGCCAGGACCAGCACCTCCGCACGTTCGTGGGTCGACAACCGGACGACGAGCCGGGAACCGTCGGCTCCCCAGAGCTCCACCGCCGGGCCGTCGATCGTGGATCGCCCGAGCAACGACTCCGCGCCGAGTTCGACGAACCGAGTCGGTCCTCTCTTCTCCACGCCTGCCTCGGCGCCGGCGACCCTCCGCTTCAGGGCGCCGTAGTCGAGACGCAAGGCCCGCGAGATGGGAGCGATGCCGTGCAACCGCGCCAGGAAAACCGCGGCTTCCCACAGCTTCTCCGGCATCGCCCGCGAATCGCGATGCCGACGCCAATGCTCGATGCGGGTCCGAAGCCCATGCACCCGGGCGGGGAGTGCTCCGTCCTTCCTTGCCATGAGTCGTCCTCCTTTGGGTCCGTCCACGACTCATGACGGTAGGGGGAGGCTACGCGCGAATCACGCAGCCGGGCCGAAGGGACACGGTCTTTTGATCGGGGGCCGCCCAGACCTACAACCAGGGAGTGAATCGCTCAGCGGCGTAATGGCTGGCGGCGTCGGCATCTATGGCATTCGGATGACCGGTATCTTCGTTTCGCCCGGAATGATCGAAGGCGACAATGTGAGAGGTCTTGCCCTGGCCGGGGCGTACAGCCGATTTCGAGCCCTCGATGGATTGACTTCCGGCGCGTTTTGCAAAATCACCGAGAGGCAGAGCGGCGTCTCGATTGGCATAGTAAATCATGCACGAAGGCTGAACGGGGTCCAGATCGGACTGATCAACCATGCAGCCAACAACGGGCGTTGGTTGCGGTGGCTCCCGATTCTGAACATGCATTTTGAGTGAGGGTTCCGTTCTGCACCGGCGGCCACTTCATAGTCCCTCGCCTTTGGCCGGGTCATGCTCCTCCACCCGGTCGGCGACGAGACAGTGGCTTGTCGGGTCTCGATCGTCACCTCGTCAACCCGGGCCGCGGCTTCCCTTGCGGGCCAAAACGCCGGAGAAGGTTCAGGAGCCTGGAAAAGCGCAACATCGGCAGCGCAATTGAGGCCGATTCCGTTCGATCGACCGGATATCCGGGATCATGCGCCGAGGTTGGAGTCGTTCGAAGCTATCCGGCTGCACTTGAACGCGCTCGCATGTCGCCTTGCTCGATGCGAGTAGATCCCGTCCCGATGACCGAGCTCGCTTTCATCTCCGACGGCGGGCAAGATGCTAACTAGCAGTGGGACAACGCGATAAATGGCGGGGTCGACGGGACTTGAACCCGCGGCCTCTGGCTTGACAGGCCAGCGTTCTAACCAACTGAACTACGACCCCGCTCCAGGCAGATATTGATTGAACCGGACCGGGACCCCAAGTGTCAATGCCGAACTCGCGGATCAGCCCTCCACGCCCCAGAATCGTCCGTCCGGGCAAAGCGTCCATCGTTCCGCCGGCAGATCCAGGGCTTCCGCCAGTCCTGATAGGCTATCCCGGCTCGGCCCGGAGGTGGTCGCCACCATCGGATGCGGCTCGACCGACCGCCGCTCGCCTCGTCGCCGCTCGTCCGACCCGCCGGCGGCGCGACCGCCGAACCCTGCGTCCCACGCCGGCCAGCCCTCGTCCAGGAGGTGCGCGACCAGCCGAAGTTCCGGCAGTCGGAACACCGGATTCCACTGCGCCCGAACGGATTCCGCCGGCATCCCGCGGAACAGGGTCGCGAGTAGAATCGGGCGCCTCTCCTCGTTGAGCCGACGTGCGACGCCCGCCAGGAATTCGCCGGGAGCACTCTGCGGAATCCACACAACCTCCCGGCAGATCCGGCGCGCGCATCGGGGCGGCTTCCATCCCTCAAGGAGGACGTAGGGCGACAGACCCGCCGGGACGATCCAGATCCAATCTCCCTCGGGGAGCCGATCGATCGGGGCGGAGAGACGGACCGCCATCCGATGAAGCCGCGCCAGCGCGGCCGAATCCCCTGCTGGCGCTGCCGAGTCGCGACCCATCGGCGATGCCCCCACGAGCAACGAGCGAAACGGAAGCACGCCGACCCGAGAGAGCTTCTCGAACACGGGAAGCACACGCCGCTGCGACCTCCGCCAGGCGCTCCTGATCTCTGCGCTCCTCGACATCTCCGCGTCGAGCTTCTCCTCCGCTTCCAGCCCTTGCTCCCAGTCGCGCCCGACGAGGAGCAGATCCTGTCCCGCCATCAGGGCGCGGGCGGCGGCATCATCGCGAATCGACACCGCTCCCATGTCGAGGGCATCCGTGATTCGCAGATTCCGCGGGCTCGCGCGCCGGAGCGGATCCAACGTCCGGGCGCTGAGCGAGGCTGGCAGCCCGTCACCCCAGTCGATGTGCGCGCTCATGATCCAGGGGCGAAATGCGTCCGTCGCCTCCGCCGGCGAATGGCGCGCTCCCAAAGCCGCCGGCGCCCCTCGGCGCCCGCCCGCAGATCGCTGGAGTCGCTGCCCGCCCAGAGCCAGCCGGAACGGCTCCTCGTGTCGATCGCGCTCCCGCGGATCCATGCGGGGCAATGCGAGGTGGCTGTCCAGGCTGGTTCCGCCGTGCCCGGGGTAGTGCTTGAAGCACGCGCCGACCCGGACTTTGGCGAGGCCGTCGGCGAACGCCGAGCCCAGGCTTGCCACCGCCTCTGCCTCGCTCCCGAACGAGCGCGAGCCGATCACAGGATTCGCCCCCGCGGTGTCGAGATCGAGGGACGGCGCCAGATCGACGTGGATGCCGAGAACGCGAAGTCGCCGCCCGAGCAGGCGCCCGACGAAGCGGCACTGCGCCGGATCCCCGATGCGGCCGAGCGCTCGCGGCGTCGGCGCCGCGGGCCATTCGAATCCATCGGGCGTTCGCAGATGCGAGGTCTGGGAAATCAAGCCGCCCTCTTCGTCCATCATGAGGATGAAGGGAGCGCCCCGAGGCGCAAGCGAGCGGATCTCGCGGCGCAGTCCCAGCATCGCTTCCACGCTTCCGCCGAGATTGTCGCGGAAGAGGATCAGGCCCGCGATTCGACCTCGACGGATCGCATCGGCCAACAGACCAGGAATGGACGGGCCGCGAAACCCCAGGATCCAGAGTGACGGGCCGCTCGACGACTTCATCGCACCCTCATCCGAATCGACCGGTCTCCGCGTGGCGGGCCGACGCACCCCCCCGCAATCCGGCCCTCAGTAAAACCGCCGCAACTCCACGCCCCGATAGTAGAAGCGGAGGATCTGGTCGTACCGATATCCCGCCTGCGCCATCCCCATCGCGCCGAACTGGCACATCCCGACGCCATGGCCGTATCCCTGCCCCCAGATCCGGACGCGCCTGATCCTTCCCTTTCGGAGCGAGTACTGCACCTTGTTCAGGATCGCGCTCCGAAGCAGCTCGCCGGTCCCGGGACGGCGAATCACCGAGCGGATCTGATCCCCGGCCAGGTCGAGGTGGCCCTTCTCGAACTCCAGGCGCAGGCAGGTGACGCGATGCGATTCCGATCGGGACATGATGGAGATCGCCTCACACCGCCCGTGCTTGGCGGGATTCCATCCGGGAAACGCCCGGGGCAGGGAAACCGCGAGCATCTGATCGAATTGCGCTCCGGTCCATTCGTCGGTCCAGCGGAACCAGGGAGACTCCCGGCAGAACGAGCCCTTGTCCTCCGAAGGCGCGTCGCGCACGCCGCGGAGATAGGGTGTCTCGGGCTTGTTCCAGGCTTCTCCGAGCGAGGCCGTGTGTCCTCCGCAGGTCGAGGAGTAGTACGCGCAGATCGGCGCGCCGTCGTAGGTCGCAAACACGCCCCGCGTCTCTTCGACCGCGTCGCTGCAGACCGGATTCTCCGATCCGATTCCGCCGTACACCTGGTCTTCGATCGTGGGCAGCACATCGTACCCTCGATCGCGCCAACGGCCCAGGTTGGCCAGCGTGTAGCTGCGCGCCGCCACCGCCTGGGCTTTCAGAGCCTCGAACCGTTCCGGGGGCTGGGGACCCAGCTCCATGGGCAGGACCGCCTGGATGTACGACTCCAGATCCACCACGTTGGCCGCGGAAATACGGCCGCCGGCGGACCAGAACAGGAGCTGACCCCGATACGCGACGCCTCCGACCCGAAGCGGCCCCGACTCCATGTCCTCCGGATAGGCGAAGAGCGTGTCTCGAACGGTGCCTCGCAGGCGACCGAGGGCATCCATAACGGTGACGCTGGAGCCGTCCGCGCGAAAGGTCCACGTCTCGCGCTTGGAAACGTGGGTCGGCCGGAGTTTGGAACCCAGGACTCCGACGAACCAGGCGCCATCCCCGCTGACGCGCAGTTCCTCGACCTCCTGCGCGATTCCGACGCGGACCAGCGGGATTCGCGCCCGGGGCTCGGAGCCGGCGAGAAGGGGCCCGAAGCAAGCCAGACACAGGACGAGCACTTGGAGTGCGGCCCGCCCCCATCCTGCGCGGGCCCATCGCGGCACGCCGGTCCAATGGAGTGATGTTCCGATGCGCATTTCCGCCTTCCGGCATAGCTGCCGCCGAACGAGCCGGGACGCGAGCAACACCTGACGTACGCTCGTCATCGAGGACCCTTCGGCGCGGTCTGTCGTCGCGTGAACCCCTGCCAGAGACGGCCGCCCGCGGTGCGGACGACACTTTCGCGCAGATGCCCGGACCGCCCTGCATCCGAAACAACGTGGGATCGCATGCCCCCTCGAACCCCGTAACTAGCTGGAAACAAATGGTTCAAGCTGACGGCATCCCGGGTCCCGAGCCCTGGGATCCCGGCGATCCGCGGGCCCACACGGGGAATGCCCGGTCAATCGAGCTCCCGGTATCGCCCGGTTCCGCGTCACCAGGCCCCGGCCAGCCGCCCGAATCCGCTGCCACAGAGTACCAACCCTCATGAGCTGGATCTACCGCCAACCGTTCCTCCGCCGACGTGGGGCAGCCCATCCACCGCCAACCGGCCCCCCGTCGTGAGAGTGCAGACTTCGGATGCAACTGGGTGTTGGGTTCTGTCTCGATGTGTTGTAGACTCAATAAGGACGGACAGCCACTAGGGGTTGGCTGGCAATAGAACATCGCATTCGCCCCTTGACTGATCCCAAGCGAACTGTTCTGATCTCCATGAGACTTGGTTTCAACACGTAGGGAGTGAGACATATGGAAGAGATGACTGTCGTCGCCGCTAGCAAGGGCACAGGGATTTCGCTGGAAGAGATCTCCGACCGGTTCCGGGACTTCCTGGCCACGCGCAAACTGCGCATGACCCGGGAGCGCGAGGAGCTGCTCGCTGCGATCTTCCATGCCCCCAGGCACTTCGAGGCTGAGGATCTGATCCGCACCCTGAAGCAGAGGGACGGTCGCGTCAGCCGGGCCACGGTCTACCGGACACTCACGCTCCTGGAAGAGTGCGGCATCCTACGGAAGTCGCTCTTTGGTCACAATCGCCATTTCTTCGAGTCCGTGGTCGGCCGCCGGCACCATGATCACCTCGTCTGCATCCGGTGCGGCAAGATCCAGGAGTTCGAGGAGGCCAAGATCGAGTCGCTGCAGGAGGAGATCTGCCGCCAGTACGACTTCACCATCGTCGATCACGTTCATGAGGTCTTCGGGGTCTGCGCCCCTTGCTCCACGAAGGAAGTGCGGTCGATAAGCTAGAAGCGACACATTCCTAATGCTTGAGCCGGCATCCGAACGATCGGCTCCGACTCTGTCGTCCGCGGGGACATCCGCCGCGCCTCGTGAGTTGCTGCTTGTCGGCAATCCGAACGTTGGAAAGAGCGTTCTTTTCGGCTGCTTGACGCGCCGATACGTGACTGTTGCCAACTACCCGGGCACGACGATCGAAGTAACCCGTGGATCCGCCCTCCTCGGCGGAATCGGCTGGTCCGTCCTGGACACGCCCGGGACGAACCAGCTTCTGCCGGTTTCCGAGGATGAGCGGGTCACTCGCAACATCATCCTGGACACTCCGGCCGGCACGGTGCTTCAGGTCGCGGACGCCAAGAATCTGCGACGCGCGCTCGCGCTGACTCTGGAGCTCTCAGAGATGGGGGTCCCTGTCACCCTCGCCCTGAACATGCAGGACGAGGCCAGGCGTCGCGGTGTGGCCATCCGGCGATCCCGGCTGGAAGAAATCCTCGGAATCCCCGTAGTCGAGACCACGGCCACGCGGAGGGAAGGCATCGCCCGGCTCATTCAGGCGGTGCCTTCCAGCGCCGTGCCGCGCGCGGCTGTCGTCTACCCGCCACAGATCGAACAGCAGATTGCCCGCCTTCTGCCCTGCCTCGCCTCGCAAGGTTCCCGGGCTCGGTTCCTGGCGGTCCAGCTCCTATGCGGAGAGGCGTCGATCCTGTCCTGGCTCGGACCCCGGCTGTCGGCCCCGGACCTGGAGGAGATCCGCTCCCGACTGGCATCGTCCGAGGTTCCGGCCGACGCGGTGAATCAAGTCCGCCTGGCGCGCCTCGATACGGTCGTAAACATCCTGGCGGAGGTCTACCGCGAGGGCGAACCGGTCCAGAACTCCCACTCCGACCGCCTCTCGCGCTGGTCCATGCATCCGCTCAAAGGCACCTTGATGCTGGCCGCGCTCTTCTACGTCTTCTTCTGGTTCGTGGGGCTCTTCGGCGCCGGCACCCTGGTCGATCTGATGCAACGCGGGGTGTTCGGGCAGATCCTCAATCCGCTGGCCGAACGGATCGCGGACGTCGTTCTTCCCTTCCCGCACGCTCACGGGATGACGGCCATGTCCGTGGACCTCAGGATCCCGCTGCTTCCGGGCCGGTCCATTCCGCTGGGCGTCGTCTGGGCGCACCAAGTCCCTTCCCTGGATTATACGATTCCGGTCGGTGTCCACCTGACGCGGCTGCAGCAGGGATGCCGCCTCCTCCATGATTTCCTCGTCGGCCCCTACGGCATCTTCACCATGGGGTTGAGCTACGGATTCGCCATCGTCCTGCCCATCGTCGCCACGTTCTTCCTGCTCTTCTCGCTCCTGGAAGATTCGGGCTACCTGCCGCGACTGGCCGTGATGGTGAACGACGCGTTCAAGGGCATGGGCTTGAACGGCAAGGCCGTGCTTCCCATGGTGCTCGGGTTGGGCTGCGACACGATGGCGGTGATGACCACGCGGATCCTCGAGACTCGAAAACAGCGTCTGATCGTCACGCTTCTCCTGGCCCTGGGCGTGCCCTGCTCGGCGCAGCTCGGCGTTCTTCTCGCCATGTTGAGCCGGGTGTCCTTCGTCGGCGCGCTGGTCTGGGGTGTCGTGGTGCTCGGCGTCATGATGGCCGTGGGATGGCTGGCGAGCCGCCTCTTCCCGGGCGAGAACTCCGACTTCCTGCTCGAGCTCCCTCCGATCCGGATACCGGTCGTCTCGAACATCGTGATCAAGACCATGGCGAGGATCGAGTGGTATCTGAGAGAGGTGTTGCCGCTCTTCCTCCTGGGAACGGCTCTGCTCTTCATCTTGGATCGGACCGGGCTGCTCCGTGAGACGCGAAATCTCGCGGCGCCGATCGTCGTGCACTGGCTGGGGCTTCCCTGGCAGATGGCGGACGCCTTCGTCGTCGGCTTTCTGCGCCGCGATTACGGAGCGGTCTTCCTGCTGCAGGCGGCGACCGGGCCCCATCCGGTCCTGAACGGCCTTCAGATCGTGGTCAGCATGATCGTGATCACCCTCTTCGTGCCGTGCATCGCCAACCTGTTCATCATTGTCAAAGAGCACGGATGGCGCATCGCGCTTGCGATGGTTGGTTTCATCTTTCCGTTCGCGTTCATCATGGGTGGACTCGTCCGCCTGGTCTCGGTAGCTTTGGGCTTGAGGTACTGAGTTGCGCTTCGAGGGGGGGCACGATCTGACACCGACAGCCAGATGGCTGCGTCTTTGCCGTTGAACCGCGCCGCTCCTCGAGACCCGGAATAGAACCGCCTGCCGGGAGAGGTGAATTGACGCCGGCTGAATCCCATGATTCCGGAGCGAATCCGGATCGGGAATACCAGTGTCCTCTTTGCGGAATGATCTTCTCCGCCGACGAGATGCTGTGCCATACCGGCTGTCCGCTCCTCAACCACTGCGAGGTCATTTGCTGCCCGAACTGCTTGTACGAATTCGTCGACACCGCGCGGATGGAGCGCCGTCTTCACGGCCTGAGCCGCGTGGCGCGGCGGCTGACCGGTCGCGGAGCGAGGGGCCGACCCTCCGAGTCCACGAAGCAGACCCGATGAAAGCGTGCTCCGACCAACCGGCGAGTCGCGCGCGACCGCTTCGGCTGCTCGAGTTGCTCTTCTATCAAGCCGTGGGGCTGTCGGATGGAGACGCCGGGCTTGGCCTGACCGATCTCGCGTCCCAGCTCACGAGCGAAGCCACCGACCGGATCTGCGGGTTCCTCGGCCATCCGCGACAGTGTCCGCATCACCAGCCGATCCCTCCCGGTCCCTGCTGCGTCGTCGCCGGGGACGAAGCCGGCAGCGCGATCGCGAAGATCGTTCCTTTGACCGAAGTCCGCGTCGGCGAAGCGTGCGAGGTCGTGATGATCCGTCCTCGCGGTTCGGGATGGTTCGATCGGTTGGGCTCGTTCGGGATCGTCCCCGGTTCGAAGCTCCGGATCCTGCAAAAGCGGCCGGCCTACGTGGTGCAGGCCGGCCACACGGATCTGGCGCTGGACGCCGGACTGGCCCGGCATCTGCTCGTGCGGAAGATCAGCTAGCTGATCAAGCCGCCTGCGGCCGCCGCCTTCCCATCGGGCGCCCGCGACGTCCGGAAGCTCTTGATTGGATTTCGAGGCGCTCCAGCCGATAGCGCAGGCTGCCTCTCCCCATCCGCAGCAGCGAGGCCGCGCGCGTGACGTTCCCGGAGGTCAGCTTGAGGGCCTCTTCCAGGATCGCGCGCTCGATCGTATCGAAGTCCAGCCCCTCGGGCGGCAGGCAGATCAAAGGCGCCGATCCCGCGTCGCCGGCTTTCACCACGGGAGTCCTCGAAGCCAGTCCCGGCGGAAGGTCCTCCACCGTGATCGGGTCGTTGCCCCCGGCCAGGAGCGCGATCCGCTCGGTCACGTTGATCAGCTCGCGGATGTTGCCGGGCCAGGCGTAGCCGGACAGGACTTCCAGGGCTTCCGGCGTCCAGTCCAGCGTGCGCCCGCGCAGGCGCCGGGACAGCTCCCCCAGATAGTGTCGGGCCAGGAGCGGGATGTCCTCGCCTCGCTCGCGCAGTGAAGGAAGCCGCAGCAGGAGGACTCCGAGTCGATGGAAAAGATCCAGGCGGAACCGGCCTTCCCTGACCTCGCGATCCAGATCCCGGTTCGTGGCCGCGATCATCCGCACGTCGACGTGCGCCGCCTCGGTTCCCTGGACCCGGCGGATCATGCCGTCATCCAGGAACTTCAGGATCTTGACCTGAAGGGCCGGATCCAGCTCTCCGATCTCGTCCAGGAACGCGGTGCCGCCGTCGGCCAGCTCAAGAAGCCCCGGCTTCTCCCGGTAGGCCGACGTGAACGCGCCTCGAACGTGCCCGAACAGCTCGGACTCGAGCAGGTTCTGGGGCAGGGCCGCGCAGTTGATGTCCACGTAGGGACCGTAGCTCCGGGGGCTGTCCGCGTGGATGGCGCGCGCCAGCAGTCCCTTGCCCGTTCCCGTCTCTCCCAGGACCAGCACGGTCGTGGTGGCGCTTTCCGCCGCCTTCCTGGCCAGCTCGATCGTCTCGAGGAACCGCGGGTGGCGGCCCAGCAGAGAGTCGAGCCCCGCCAGCGAACGGGAATGCCGGTGACGCTCGCGCCACGCGCGCGAAATGGATCGTCCGGCGAGCTGGAGGATGCGGATGATCCCGTCGGCTTCGATCGGGCGGAAGAACCAATGGCGGACAATGGATGGACCGAGCTGCCGCGGGCTGAGGTCCGAATCGGTCCGACCGATCAGGAAGATCTGGCAGCGCGGATATCGCTCCTTGAATGCGACCAGGCGGTTCGGAAAATCCACCCCCGGGTTTTCTTCGATCAACGCGAGATCGGGATCGAGTCCATCCGGCGCCGCGTCCATGGCGTCCACGCTGCAGATCTGGTGGGGGACGCCTTTGAGCCCGGCGTGAATCCACCCCTCGATATCTTCGGAGGGGTCTGTGATGAGAACCTGGATCTGTTCCGGCTGCTTGGAGAAACCAGGGCTGTCATTGGCCACGCTCGTCTCCGGTGGCTGGACCGGAGGAGACCGAGACCTTGCTCGGCCGGAGCAGGCGCCCATGGAAGACGTATCCCGGTTCGATCGTCTGCAGGATCCGGCCCTCGGGCACCTTTTCCGATGGAAAGGTCAGGACCGCTTCGTACAGCTCCGGATCGAACTCCTTCCCCGGCTCCGCTCGTTGCTCTTCCAGCCCCAGCTGCGTGAGTATGTCCTCGAACCGCTTGAGGATCAGGAGGAGCCCGGCCGCGTCCGGCTCGCCGGTATCGCGTTCATGCTCGCGAGCCCGGCGCACATCGTCGACCACCGACAGGATCCGGCGGACGACCTCGACCTTGGCGGAGACGGACCAGTCCTCCCTCTCCCGATTGACCCTCTTGCGATAGTTATCGAACTCCGCCTTCATTCTCTGAAGTTGTTCGAGGTAAACCGCTGAGAGGTCCTCCGCCGGCTGGGGCGCGGGCCCCTTCTTCGGTGGAGCGATCGGGCGGGTCGGGCCGGGCTGCTCGGCCTCGGTCTCATCGAAAAGCTCGTTCCAAGGAGAGGATTCGACGGCTTCCGGAAGGTCGGTTTCGCCGGAGAATCCGGAATCTTCAGGAGTCCCGGAGGCCTCGGAAGTCCCATCGGACTCCATCGGCGGATCAGAATCTCCCGAATCACGCCTGGGGACATGCGGCTGGTTGCGATCTCGGGTCACGCGGAGCCGTCCTTGCCGGTGGCGGAAGGGCCTTCCTTTGCGGCTGAATCGCCGGGGACGTTCGGACCGGCTTCCCTATCCGCGCCTGTGTCTGCCGTCGTTGAGCCGGCGTCCTCCGCCCCCGATTCGGGCGGCTTGGTCCCCACATCCTGCTCCGCACCGGTCCCGGGCGGCGTCTTCCCGGCGTCCTTCTCCGCCGTCTCGGGCGGCTTCTTCCCGGCGTCCTGTTCCGCGCCGGTCTCCGGCGTCCGGGCCGCCTCGTCCACGAAGTTCAGCCGGAGATTGGTCAGGATCTGCCCCAGAAGTCGATCTTCATCCGGCGTCAGGTTGCCCTTGGTCCTCTCTTCCATCATGGCGAGCATGTCGATCCCAAACCGTGCGGCGTCCAGATCCCGCTCGATCTTACCCGTCACCGGGTGCGAGACCTTGCCCAGATGGATCATGACCATCTCCTGCTGCTGGAGCACATACAGCCGAAACAACTCGGTGGACGACCAGGTCCCCCCCATCCTTGTTCACCTCCACTCGGAAGCCCGCAGCGAGCCCACGCTAGTGGTTCTTGCCTTTATCCTCGTCCACGACTTCGAAGTCCGCATCGACCGGACCGCCGCCCTCCGAAGGACGCTGCGCTCCGCCTTCGCCGCCGGCCTCTCCGTGGACAGGTCCGCTCGCGCCGGCGTCTCCGGGGCCCGGCTGTCCAGCCTTCTGATACATGGCCGTGGCCACGCCCTGCCAGACGCGGTTGAGCTCGTCGACGGCGCGCTTGATCTCGTCCGTCTGCTCGCTCTGCACGGCTGACCGCACCTTCGAGATCGCCTCCTCCACGCGGGTCCGATCGCCGGAGTCGACCTTGTCGCCGAACTCCTTCAGGTTCTTCTCGATCTCGTAGGAGAGCTGCTCGGCCTGGTTCTTCGACTCGATCGATTCGCGCCGCTTCTTGTCCTCGGCGGCGTGGACCTCGGCGTCCCGAACCA
Organism: Candidatus Eiseniibacteriota bacterium; assembly: GCA_963833505.1. Classification (GTDB taxonomy): domain Bacteria; phylum Eisenbacteria; class RBG-16-71-46; order CAIMUX01; family CAIMUX01; genus CAWHYG01. Next base: position 49,133 of record CAWHYG010000008.1, read on the forward strand.
TCTTCTGGATCTCGGACTCGGTCAGACCGGAGCCGGCCTGGACCACGATGCTCTGCTCGCGTCCGGTGGCGCGGTCCTTGGCCGAGACCTTGAGGATTCCATTGGCGTCGATGTCAAAGGTCACCTCGACCTGCGGAATTCCGCGCGGCGCCGGCGGAAGGCCCACGAGCTGGAACTTGCCCAACGATTTGTTGTCGTTGGCCATCTCGCGCTCGCCCTGCACCACGTGGATCTCGACCGTGGTCTGGTTGTCCGACGCGGTCGAGAACACCTGCGACTTGCGGGTCGGGATGGTCGTGTTGCGCTCGATCAGCCTCGTCGCGACTCCGCCCAACGTTTCGATGCCGAGGGACAGGGGCGTGACGTCCAGTAGGAGCACGTCCTTGACCTCGCCCGCGAGCACTCCGCCCTGGATGGCGGCGCCCACGGCCACGACCTCGTCCGGATTGACGCCCTTGTGAGGCTCGCGCCCGAAGAGCTGCCGCACCGTGTCCTGGACCTTGGGAGTCCGGGTCGAACCGCCGACCAGGATGACCTCGTCGATCTCCGACGGCTTGAGGCCGGCGTCGGAAAGCGCGCGCTGGCACGGGCCCACCGTCCGCTGGATCAGGTCGTCGACGAGCTGCTCGAACCTGGCCCGGGTCAGGGTCATGGTGAGGTGCTTCGGCCCGGAGGCGTCGGCCGTGATGTAGGGCAGATTGAGCTCCGTCTGCTGAAGCGTGCTCAGCTCCATCTTGGCCTTCTCGGAGGCTTCCCGGAGACGCTGGAGCGCCATGGGATCCTTCCTCAGGTCGACGCCCTCGGTCTTCTTGAACTCGTCCGCCACCCAGTCGACGATCCTCTGATCGAAGTCATCGCCGCCCAGGTGGGTGTCGCCGTTGGTCGACTTCACCTCGAACACGCCTTCGCCCAGCTCGAGGATCGAGATGTCGAAGGTGCCGCCGCCCAGGTCATAGACCGCGACCTTTTTCTCGCCCTTGCCCTTGTCCAGGCCGTAGGCGAGCGCCGCGGCGGTCGGCTCGTTGATGATCCGCTTGACCTCGAGTCCGGCGATGCGCCCGGCGTCCTTGGTCGCCTGCCGCTGGCTGTCGTTGAAATAGGCGGGCACGGTGATGACCGCTTCCTGGACCTTCTCGCCCAGGTAGTCTTCCGCCGTCTGCTTCATCTTCTGCAGGATCAGCGCTGAGATCTCCGGCGGGGAGTACAACTTGTCGCCGATCTTCACGCGGGCGACGTCGTTCTCGCCCCGGACGATCTCGTACGGGACCATGCCGCTTTCCGTGCGCACTTCGTCGTACTTCCGCCCCATGAACCGCTTGATGGAGTAGACGGTCTGCCTCGGGTTCGTGATCGCCTGGCGCTTGGCGACCGCGCCGATCAGCTTCTCGTCGTCTTTCTTGAATCCGACGACCGACGGGGTGGTCCGGCTCCCTTCCGAGTTCGGGATGACCACCGGCTCCCCGCCTTCCATCACGGCGACGCAGGAGTTGGTCGTGCCCAGGTCGATTCCGATGATCTTGCCCATTGTCTCCACCTTTTCTGACGATTGCCGCGCCGGGGCAGTCCCCGGCCTGCCGCCGCATCCCGCGGCGACCCGCGAGATAGGAAACAATCGCCGTGCCGAACCGGCGGTCCTTAGCACATTCTTAACTCATTGTTTTTCAAGTGGTTGCTTCCACCAACGATGTGGACCGGAGTGAGCGGAACGTGCCGTCGAGGCAATCGTTTCAGAACGCAGCGGCAGGCGCGTACCATGATGATACGGCAGGACGGAGGGAGGCGATCGGCTCAGCTGATGAAAGTCGAAGGAGGCCGTTCCGGGCTGACCCCGAAGTGGCCTCCTGTCCGAGAAATGCGCCCGCGAAGCCGCGCGACGGGACCCGTGCCGGGGCGGTTCAACGCGTCAAGGTCATCTTCCCTTGAAGCGTCGAGCCCAGGGCGGTAAGTCGGTACGAGGGGCGGCTACAGGTTCTCGGATGCGCATCGCAAGGCGCGGGCGCTCCAGAAAGGGCGTGCGATGAGGAACAATGCTCTGGTACTTGCGTTCCTGGTCGCATTTGCCCCCGCTTCCGTATTGGCCGGACCGAACGCGGGTGGCGTGCCCCTGACACACGCTCCCGGAATCACGTACGCCGGCGGGAACCCGCGCGCCTTGGGCACGGCGCCGGACTCGTGCGGCGCGGTCGTCTCGGAGATCGACGACGCGACGGGAGACTCGCTCAAGGTCTGGAAGGTCTATGCCGCCTTTCCGGCCGGGCCCAGTCCGCGCCTCAGGGGGATCACGTTTGGTATCGACTATGACGACGCATACGGCGACTCGACCGCCATCGTGATCGCCGCCCTTGGACCCTGCGCCGAATTCCAGCTGCCCATGAACGGCTGGCCGGGCGACAGCACCGGCACGTCCATCCTCTGGGGCAACGCCCAGACCGGCCCCATGACCGAGGTGTATGGTTTCGCGGGATACAACTACTACAGCAAGCCGGCGAGCTTCGCCCTCATTCCGCACCCGGAGCAGGGCGGGTACTTCATCGACGACAGCAGGCCCGGGCGGATGGACCCGATCGCCGACTACGGAGCGTTCCGATTTGGCGTGCCCGGGTACGTACCGAGCTGTGGCAGCGCTCTCCAACCGAACCAGGCGAACAACCCCGGCTCGCCGCCAAATGCTCTCCCGCCAACGGTCCCGCCGTCGCCTGAGCCGTGCGCCTATCCCATGACACTCGATATCCCCGCGGACAACTACATCATCGTCGTGTCGGCGACCGACTCCCTGGTCTTCTCGAACACGCGCGTGACCTTCTCCCGCACCGACGACGATACCGTCCGGATCAGCGGTCATCCCATTCTGCCGCTTCCCTACCCGCCTCCGCCCGAGTCAACCTACCAGGGCGCGGTTCAAGGTGTTCCCATGGCGGTCGCCCTCCACTCCAGCGGCGCATCATGGCGTCAGGCCGCGGCGACCGTCGACTCGACGTGGGAGAGCCTCGAGACGGCGGCCAAGGACCGCTACCGCGAACTCCTTCAGACGACCGGCAGCGCCTCCGCCGCGTCGCTAGGCGCCCTCAGTCTTCTGAAACAGAGCAGCCTGATTGACTCAGCGCGGACGACGCGTTCCCCGCGCTCCCCTAACACCTTGCGCTTCCGGATCCGTGGTGTGCATGTTCTATACATCGTCCGGCTGGGTCCCGCCGACATTCCGCACCAGCTCGCCACCCACGCGGAGGCGGCCTGCGATATGATCGAGACGTTCCGAGCAGCGTTTCGTTATCCGTCGCTCCACACTGCATTTCTCGTCAAGGGTAGCGGTTTCAGGACCATCAACCCTCCCCCGACCCGATAGAGTCTGCGAGGGGCCGGACGCGGTCGCCGGCAGGCCGGTCTGGAGGATGTTCCGTTGGGAGGACGAAATGCCACAGGAGGCGGGGATTGCGCCTCAGGATTGGCACACCTGGGGAGAAATCAAGTGGCATTTCTACTGATTTGGGCTGCATCGGGACGAACCACCGCGTCTCTCCACTCGACGCAGCTACCCCTTCGCGATCCCGGAAAGCCCGTACCGCCCGATCTTCCGCCAGAGGGTCGAGCGCGAAATCCCGAGGCTCTTGGCCGCGCGGGTCAGATTGCCGCCTGCCTTCTGGATCACCCGGCGGATGTAGCGCGCTTCGAGCTGCTCCAGGGTCAGGTCATCCGGAAGCGCATCCAGGCCGCCTTCCGGCAGCATGGGGATGCCGTGTTCGAACACCTCCGGGGGAAGATCCCGAGGCGTGATCCACGGGCCTTCTCCGAGCGTCGAGGCCCGCTCGACGGCGTTCTCCAGCTCCCGGATGTTGCCCGGCCAGGGATAGTTGATGAGGTATCCCATGGTGGGATCGCTGAAGCCCCGAAACTGCTTCGAGTTCTTCTCGCCGTAGAGGCGCAGGAAGTAGTTGGCCAGGAAGGGAATGTCCTCCTGGCGCTCGCGCAGCGGCGGCAGATGGATGTGAAAGACATTCAAACGATAGTAAAGATCCTCGCGGAATCGCTTCTCGGCGATGGCGGTGCGCAGGTCGCGGTTGGTGGCGGCGATGATCCGGACGTCCACCTTCACGTTGAAGTCGGCGCCGACCGGCCGGATCTCCCGATCCTGGAGCACGCGAAGCAGCTTGACCTGCGTCGAGGGCGCGGTCTCGGCGATCTCGTCGAGAAAGAGCGTCCCGCTGTCGGCCATCTCGAAGAAACCGCGCTTCCGGCTCTGCGCGTCGGTAAAGGCCCCTTTCACATGCCCGAACAGCTCGCTCTCGATCAGTCCTTCCGGGATCGCGGCGGCGTTGACCGCGATGAAGGGACGGCTGCCCCGCAGACTCTGCAGATGGAGAAAGCGGGCGACCTTCTCCTTGCCGGTGCCGCTCTCACCGGTCAGAAGCACGGTGGTTTCGGTGGGCGCGATCTTCTCGACCAGGCGCAGAACGCGCTGCATCGCTTCGGACGCGGCGACGATGTACTCGGATCGACCTCCGTCGGCGTGCACCTGCCACGCGGAGCGTTCTTCGTCCGCCGGCATCATGGCGCCGTTGCGCCTCCCGCCCGGGCGTCCGGATCATCCTCGACCCGGCCCGCGGAAACGTTTCCATCCGGCCCGGCGTTCTCCGGTCTAGGATGACGCGTCCCTTCCACCGCCTCCGGTTTCCCTTCTTCGGGCCGCATGTGGGGAAACAGGACCACGTCCCGGATGTTCGGCATCCCGGACAGCAGCATGACCAGCCGGTCGACTCCGATGCCGACGCCGGCCGCCGGCGGCATTCCTGCGTCGATCGCCGAGAGGAACGACTCGTCCAGAACCTGGGCCTCTTCGTCACCCAGGGTGCGAAGCCGGGCCTGGTCTTCGAACCGCCGGCGCTGATCCACCGGATCGTTCAGCTCGCTGAAGGCATTGGCGAACTCGTGGCCCCCGATGAACAGCTCGAACCGTTCCACGAGAAGATCGGGCCGCTCGCGATGAGCCTTGGCCAGCGGAGAAATCTCGCGCGGATGGTCGGTCACGAAGGTCGGATGGACCAGGCCAGGCTGAACTTCGGCATCGAAGAGCGCCTCGATCATGTGGCCGCGCCCGGCGTAGGGCGGCAGCTCGACCTCCTTCGCTTCCAGGAATCCACGGAGCTTTCCCTCGGGATCCTGCAGCACATCCAGGCCGGTCTTCTCAAAGATCAGCTCGGCCATCGGACGGCGCGCGAAGGGCGCCTCGAAATCGATCTCCCCGCCTCCCGCTTGGAAGCGCAGGGTTCCGGCCGCCGCACGGGCAGTCTCCCGGAGCATCTCCTCCACAAGGTCCATCGCGTCCCGATAGTCCGCCCAGGCCCAGTAGAATTCGAGCATGGTGAACTCCGGGCTGTGGTTCCGGTCCATCCCCTCGTTGCGGAAGACGCGGCCGATCTCGTACACGCGATCGAAGCCTCCGACCAGGAGCTTCTTCAGCGGCAACTCCTCGGCGATCCGGAGATAAAGCTTGAGCCCGAGCGCATTGTGCCAGGTCGTGAAGGGACGGGCCATGGCGCCGCCGTAGATCGCCTGGAGCACCGGCGTCTCGACCTCGAGGAACCCGCGGTCGTCCAGGAATCGCCGAAGCGCGCGGATGGTCATGGACCTCAGTTCGAAGGTCCGTCGGGTCTCGGGGTGAAGCAGGAGGTCGAGGTGACGGCTTCGATACCGCGCCTCGACGTCTTCCCAGGCGTCAAAGGTCTGTCCGTCCCGCTCCTTCTCCACCGGCAGCGGCGCGATCGCCTTGCAAAGCACCGTCAGATCCGTCACCCGGATCGTCGGCTCGCCGGTCCGCGTGCGGAAGGGCGTTCCGCGAACTCCGATCAGATCCCCCAGATCGAGCTGGGCGAGGATCTCGTAAGGAAGCTCTCCCAGCTCGTCCTTGCGGAAGTAGAGCTGGATCCGCGCGCTCCGATCCTGGAGCTGGGCGAAGGTGGCCTTGCCCATCGGCCGGAGAGCCATGATCCGGCCGGCGAGCGCGCAGGTCTCCGACTCGGCGAGCTGATCGAACTCGCCCAGGATCTCGCCGGCCGTGTGCGTGGGCCGGTACGTGTAGGGATAGGGATTGACGCCCAGCTCCCGAAGGCGCGCGGCCTTCGCCAATCGGGTCTGGGTCAGTTCCGGGCGCACGTGTTTGCCCTTTTCGTCCGCCATCGATGCCGCCTTTCGAGCCGCCGGCACGCCGCAGCGTCACCGCATCCGGTGACGAACCCTGCTGAAGGAGCGAGTGTAGACGACCGGAGGGCGGAGTCTCAAGGCGGGAAGCTGCGCCGTGGCCGCGCTCTTCCATGGCCAGGTCCTGAATCTCGAGGGGCTTGCTCGCGACGCCGGAGTCGCCCGAAGCACCGTGCTCGGTCGTGTCCGTCAGCGAACGACCAGCACTCCTCGCGTGAGCCTCCGGCCCTCCGCCCCTGCGACGACGGCATAGAATCCCGCCGGCACAAACCGGCCCGCTTCATCGCGGAGGTCCCAAGCGACGGTCTCCCGCACCGGATCGTCCGGGCTGCGAGCGCCTCCCGAACTGAGCGTGCGCACCAATCGACCGCCCGCGTCGAGCACGCGGACGTTCGCCGGCCCGCTCACCGGAAGGCCCAGCCGGATGGTGGCGGTGCTGCGGCAGGGATTCGGGAAGACGGTCAGGAAGCTCGAGGCGGCGCTCGCCGGATCGGGAATTCCCCCGGCCCCGGTGCACTTCTCGCCGAGGGCCCGGGTCACGATGGCGAGGTCGTTGGAATCGACGACGCCCGATCCGTCGAGATCGGCGCAGAAGTCATTCGTGCCCAGCTCGGAGCGGACATACGCCACGTCGTCCGGGCCGACCATGCAATCTCCGTCGATGTCGGGGGATCGGGCGCCGGTCCAACCTCCGAGATACCAATTGCCCTGGCACATGAGCCCGATCGTTCCGGTCGGACTGCACCCGCCGCCGCGGATCGAAAAGAACGCTCGTCCCTCGCTGTCGGTCTCGGTCCAGGGCAATTGCGGATGGACCTGGGTCGGGTCCCAGGTCAGGGTGGTGTCCGGATCCGTGAAGAACACCAGTGTCACGGTCTCTCCGGCCACGGGCTGACCCGAGCATACGTCCACGATGCGGACGGTGTCGGCCGGACTTCCGCCGGGCATGAGCAGGATGCTGCGCGGACCGACGACCTGTTCCTCGTGACAGCCGATCAGGGTCCCGCCCCGGGCCATCAGCTCTGATTGTCCGTCGTGCTCCTCGAGGTACACGGCCAGAAGCGATGCCGGCCCGGGAGGGGACGCCGGCGCTCCGGCGATCACCGCGCGGCCGAGGCCGGTCTCGGACACCGCCTCCTCTCCATAGGTCATGAAAAAGGATTTCTCGATGAACTGATGGCTGTGGAGGTGCGGCGTGACGTCGTCGGTCCAGATCGGCAGGTAGATGGACGTCGTGCCTCCCATGGAGGTGTTGCACCACCGGTCGGCGTACCCGAACCCGCCGATTTGCGGAGAATGAGATGGAATGCCGTCGTTGGCGGAAATGATGTCCGTCGTGAAGATCTCCTCGGGAGTCGTGCCCACCAACCAGACCTCGGGCACGCCCGTCCCGTCGTTTTCGAACGCGATCTCGGTTTCCTCATCGATGACCCCTCCGCAGCAGAGCTCCGCGCCCACGGAGGGATGGCGGCAATTTCCGAGGAGGTTCGTCACTTCCATCTCCGGTTGCCATTGCTGGTCCCAACGACGCTGATAGATGCAGGACGCGCCGTTCCTCGAATCCGTCCAGGCCACCGCGTACCATTCCGTATTCACCGTCTGCACGGTGATCGACGGCTCCCAGGCGGCCTTGGGACTCTGGGAGATCGTCTCGACCGGGCCCCAGGCATGCATGTTGAATGGGCGCCGGCATCCCTTGATCTGCGTCCTGCCGTCCGGGCCGTCCTGCCAGACGACCATTCCGCTCTCATAGGACCCGTCAACCATGGCCAGAGCGGGCGCGCTTGAGGCCACGGAATCGCAGGACAGGCAGGTCTCATCCAACCACACTGAGTTGCGCAGGGACCGCGTCCAGATTTCCGCATGCCCCGTGCGGTCGTCCTGCCAGACGACATCCAGACCGCCCGTATAAGTCCCGATCCGAGGATTGCTGGCGTTCCCCGCGCCGGAGCTCACCTGGACCGGCGTCTGCCATCCGGACTGATCCCGCACCGCCAGGTACACCTGGTTGTTCTTGATGTAGACGACGTCCCACCAGCCGCGGTGGCGGGAATTCGCCTCCTCGACCACGACGGACACTCCACCCGGGTCGGAGACATCGGTGACTCCGGTGTCGACGACCTCGGGATTGTTCCACTGGAAGGTCGGGACGTCAGCCAAAGCCGTTCCGGTCCGAGCGGGCGCGGGCAGGCCCGGTATCGCGAGCCAAACCCAGCACAAAACCCAGCGCAAATTCAGAGCTCCGAGACCCGGAGCCTGGAGACGCCGGCGGATGCAACCAACATGGGTGACCACGAGCTGACCTCCTCTCGCAACGCTCCATTCCCCTGACGGCGCGCAACAGGCGCCCCTTCCCCGGCAGCGAGAGCATTTTACACCATCGGTCGGAAAGGATCAATCCGGTTGAGCGGTCGATCGTTCCCTGTGACCCAAGATCGGGCATTGATCGGGCTGGCCGCATTGACCAGATTGGCAACATTGACCAGATCGGCCTCATTGATCAAATGGGCGGCATCGACGGACGACAATCAGGGGGGCCGGCCATGCCGCCGCTCCGGCCCACGCCGTAAGGGTGCCATGACCGGCCCACCGCGCTCCGCAATCGACCATCAAGCCTACTTTTGCAGTACCAGTCTCCCCGTCCGCTGCCCGTCCTGTCCATCCAGCCTGTAAAAGTAGATGCCGCTCGGCACGGCCGCGCCGTTCTCGTTCCTGCCATCCCAGACCGCCGACTGCGGCCCGCTGGAGAAGAAGCCGTCCAGGAGGCTCCGGATCCGCCGGCCGTTCGCGTCGTAGATTCCGAGATCCGCGCGGCCGGGAGCCGGCAGCTTGAAGATGATGGTCGAGGATCCGCGCGCCGGATTCGGCCGGCTGGTCAAGGTCAGCGCCGGGGACAGCGGCCCGGTCACGATCCCGGTCGGGTTCCCGTTGGCGGTGGTGACCGTCATGGAATCCACCGCGGTGTTGCCCCGGGCGTCCCAGGCCTGCACCTTGATCACGTAGGAGGCGTCCGGCAGCTTGCTCGTGTCCCAGCACTGCGCGATGTCCTCGGGGCCGTAGCTCTGGTCCCCGTCCGAGTTGGTGATGATCTGGTAGAACTCCCGGTTGGTGTAGTCCCCCTGGGTGTTGCAGACGCTGTCCTGCTTGTACAGGATGTTGTCCAGGGTGACGTAATCGTTGCCACCGGTGTAATAGTCGATCGGCATGTTGTAGTACACCGCCAGCTTGTTGTTGACGATGGGGTAGCCGGGGAATCCCACCGGATAGATCCAGTAGCGGATCTCCTGCACCGAGCAGACGTAGCTCGAAACGATCGTGTCCCCCACGTGCGCGATGATGTCGACTCCTCCCTTGATCGCCTTGGAAGACAGGTAGGTCGAGGTGTTGTTGACGCAGAAGGCGAACTGGTCGCTGCCGATGGCCGTCTGGAAGACCGGAGCCGTGGTTTCCGTCTGGTACTGGAGATGGATGTTCGGGTTCGCGATCGCCATCCAGAGTCCGTCCGGCCACAGCGGCCCGGACTCCGAGACCCGGGCGAAATGGGTGTGGGTAAAGCCCTGGACCGGCCAGTCCACGAGATCGCCGATGTACTGCCCGGCTGTGACCATCTGTCCGGGGGTCACCGTGATCGAACTCTGCACCAGGTGGGCGTAGAGGTAGCCGGGGAGAGAATCGGAACCCACCGTGTCCGCGATGGCCACGCGCCAGTAGATGTCGCCTCCGGTGGTCAGGACCGCCTTGACCTGCCCGGACCGCACCGAATACACGTGCTGGCCGGCGCTGCCGAAGACGTCGATCCCCGGGTGCGGATACGACTCGCTGGGACCGCCTCCGTAGTTCTGGAACTCGGCCCAGGTGTTGCCGATCGGATGCTGGGCGTTGGGCTGGAGAGGCCAGGGAATGTAGGGCGGCGTCGGCCCGGTCTGTTTGTCCTTCTCGCGCCACTGGGCCTGGGATTTCGAAAGCGCCGATTCCGGAGGCGCCGAGAAATCCGCGTTGGGCACGACCAGGACGGGACCGGCCTCGCGCGCGACCTCTCCCCTGTTCCGGGCGATCGCGACGGTCGAGCCCTCGCTTCGGTCGCCGGCCACGTGCCGGACGCCGAGACGGAACGCCACCGGCGTCACCTGCAGGTCGCGCAGCTCTTCGCCCGCCGCGGCGGAGTAGACGATCGTCTGCTCAGCGGTCGACGGGTCGATCTGGAGCAGGCGCCCGGCCTCGAGCACGAGCACCGCGGGGCCGTCGGCCGCGAAGGCCAGCCGGAGCGGCTGCGCATCCAGGGCAACCACGCGAGTGGCCAGCCCGGGAATCGAAACCTCGAGCGGCCCGCCCACCATGACGCCTGCGACGGCGTTGTCCGGTCCCGCGGCGAAGAGCGCGTACCGCGGGTAAAGGCGCTTCTCGAAGTTCGACAGGTTCAGATCGACGACGCCGTCCCTGGTCCGGCAGAGGAAACGCATGCCGTCGGGTGAAAGGCAGGGATCGGTCGCGCCCGGGAGCACCTCCTCGTGGATCTCGTGGCCCGTCAGATCGTAGATCCGAAGAGTCCCGGGAATCTGCGGGGGAAGGAAGGTCTCGAGCGCCGCCACCCGACCCACATCGGAAATGAAGTATGCGGGACCGGGAATCGCGTGCAAGGTCCACGGACCCGCGAGAGAAGGAGCCGTCCGGCTGGCGGAAGCGGGTTCTCCGGCTCCGATCACCTTGATCTCCGCGACCAGCCGGTTGTACCGGGCGGCCGAAATCGAAACCTCCATCCGGTAGAGGCCGCCCGGGGAAAGCGCCTCTCCCATGGGCGTTCGGAACAGACCCTGCGCGCTGACCGGCAGCGGCGCGGTCGCGAAGCGGGCCACCGGCCCTCCGGTCGCGAACACCGGATGAGAGACGGCGACGCCGGCCAGCATCGCGACGGCGACCATCAGGATCACCACCCACTTGCGCGAACCATGTGCCGGCCAGGAATGGAATTTCGGCAATCCGGAAGCGTTGGAGCCAAGGGAATCGGGCGAGCTGCTGTTTTGCATGGCGAATCCTCCCAGCGCAATTCTATCAGACTTGGGCTAGCCGATGGAGTGCGGCGTGAGGATGCGACCATCAATCGCAGTTCTGCCTGGTAGTCCTACGGGACTCCCTGACTGCGACTGGAGCCGGCAAGATCGTTCTGCAAGGTCCGCAGGGAAGGGTTGCGCCCCCACGGAACGTCGGAGAAATCTTGACGAGGCTAATTGTGACTGTGGATTGCTCTGCGGGTCACAGATGGCAGCCCGATCCCAGCCCAGGTCGTCACTTGTGCCATTTCGGAGTCAGCGAGAAGCGCCCGGGACCGAGAAACAGCAGACCCAGATAGACCGAGCAGAGTTCGAGCGCATGGGAGGCGCCGTTCCAGCCGGAGGCCGGGTCGCTGGCGGGCGCATGGAGATGGTGGGCCATCGCGACGACCATGTTGATGGCCAGAAGTGCCGCCGCCGGCCGGCAGAAAAGCCCGAGAATGAGAAGTGCCGAAGCGAAAAACTCCGCCGCGCCCGACATGAAACCCCAGAAGACCGGAAGAAATCGGATCCCGAGGTTGCCCATGTTGCTTCCGATCTTCATCCACAGATCGGGGCCTCCGGCAATCTTGCTGTAGCCGTGAAAAATGAGCACGCTTCCGCCGACTCCCAGGCGGATCAGGAGCAGACCCAGATCGAGGCCGCCGCTTCCACCGAACGCCGTCCTGGACGCCATTCCCACCTCCGTGTGATCCGTCCCGAAGATCCGACCACCGAGAACCGACTATCGAGACCCATCGGAGCCGATCGTCCGTCGAGACCCGATCATCGAGGCCCGATCATCGAGAACCGGCCATCGAGAACCGGCCATCGAGAACCGGCCATCAAGGCCCATCGAGACCGATCGAGACCGATCGAGACCCGATCAGAGGGGTCGGTCCTTCGGGCCGAGGACTGTCGGCGCATCCACCCGACCGGGTCGATGGCGGAAAGCGTAGATCTCCCGGCCGGGCGGCGCCATCCGGATTCGCGCCGTCAAGATCACGGGCCCCCGTCCATTGCAGATGCGATGCCAAAAAATCACCGCGCCCCCGTCGATCGCAAAGGCGATGCCGGGGGCGCGGGCGTTCGAGAAGGGGAAGGGCCGCGTGCCCCAGGTCCGGTCGCCGGATCCTGCGAAACCGCATTGGCTCGCGAAAGGCTCCCGCTCCGGATCAACTGGCGGTTGGCAGCCTCCGCATCTTCCCATCCACAAAGTCCCTGGGGGCCGCTCGTCGCGATGGCAACTGGGAAACGGCAATCGCCGCCGCCTGGTTGCTGCTCTGCCGGGGTTGGGATAACAGATCGCGTCCCGCCGGCTCCCAGGTTTCACGTCTGCTTTGTGCAGCCGGCGTGCCAACGATGCGAAAGCGCGGATCCCGCGTGTAATCGAAGATGTATCCATGGGATCCGGAATGACGCGCGCGCGCGGGATGCCCGCATGGAGGCTGGCATCAGGCGCCTCCGGAACCACCCCGGGTTGTGCAAACTCGCCAACCGCTTGCGCGCCAAGAATCGGACACCGGCACCGCCGGTACCACCCGAAGGCCCATCGGGATGCATGCGTTGCCCGTGAGGCCGGGCCCGCTTGATCGGCGAGGTGGACCGGGCGGTGGTTCGAAGTTACGGCCGGCCGGCGCCCGAGCCGCCCGCGCCATCCAGAATCGTGATTCGCGAGGCGTCCGGCACGACCATGACCCGAGCCCGCGACAGGATCCGCTCCATGGACTCCAGGTAGAGTCGGCGGCGCGTCACGCTCCGGTCCCGGCGATATTCCGCCAGAAGGCCGACGAAGCGGTCGGCCTCGCCGCGGGCCTGGTTGACGCGCATGTCGGCCTGTCCCTTCGCCCGGCTGATCATTCTGATCCGCCCGGGCGCGGGCGCCGGGGACGACCTGGTTCGCGTAAAGCTGCGCATTCTCAATCTGGCTTTCGGCGTCCTTCCTGGCCGTCGTGACGTCGTCGAACGCCGCCACCACCGGCGCGGGAGGCGAGACGATCTGGAGATTGCCGCTCAGGAGCGCGATCCCGGCGCCGTAGCGATCCAGCAGGCGCTGCGCCTCGTTGATGGCCTCGATCTGGATCTCGGACTTGGCGCCGGTAAGCACGTCATCCACCCGGCGGAAGGCCACGGCGGCCGTCATGGCCGACTCGACGGCGCGCTCCACCAGAAAATCGGGATTTTCGGCGCGGAAAAGATAGTCCCCCGGATCCTTGATCCGGTACTGGGCCACCATCATGAGCTTGAGGATGTTCTCATCGCCAGTGAGCATGTCCGACCGGCGGGCGTCCGCTTCCGAGAGCACGAGTTTTCCCAGAAAACGGAAGCCGACCTCGATCCTCTTCACTTCGGTGGCCCGCGTCCGATAGACGCGGTCGATCGGCCAGGGCGCCGCCAGGTGCAGCCCCGGGGCGGTGCGGCCGTCGATCCGGCCGAAACGCAGGACCACGCCGCGCTCATTGGAGCCCACGGTGTAGAGGCCGGAGAACAGCCAGACGACGACGGGCAGAGCCAGAAGGCGCCAGGCTTTCCGGCCGGAGAAGGCGGCGAGGACGGCGCGGAGGCTCTCGGGAATCGCGGGAGGCGGACCACCCGGCGAAGGTCCGGGCGGCGCTCCAGGCGGCTTGTCAGACGGGCTCTCGGTCATTTCGAATCCCCGGAACCGGCCCGCGCCGCCAGCGTGTCGGGCCGCATGCCCTGCAGCTTGGGATCGTTCAGGAGCTTCAGGTACTCCATGCCCGGGGGAAGAAGAATCGTGGTCTTCTCCGTCATGGTCTTTTCATAGGACGAAAGGGTGCGAAGGAACTCATAGAACTCGCGGCTCTTCCCGTAGGCCTGGTTGTAGACACGAGCCGCCTCAGCCTCGGCCTGGCCCTCGATCTCCAGGGAATCCCGCTTGGCCTCGGAAAGGATCTCCAGCGTCTGGCGGTCGGCATCGGCGCGGATGGCCGTGGCGCGCTGCTCCCCTTCGCTCCGGTAGCGGGTGGCGATCTGCTTGCGCTCCGCCTGCATGCGCGCGAACACGCTCTCCCGGTTCTGGTCGGGGAGATTGATCCGCTTGACCCGGAAGTCGACCACTTCGATGCCGCATTCGCGCGCCGCCGCCTGGCCGACGTCCGTGCGGATGTCGTCCGCGATCTCGGCGCTCTTCAAATCGGACGGATTGATCGAAATGAACGCGCTCAGATCATGCCGGCCGAGCTGCTTGCCCAGCTCCGAGACCACGACGTCCCTCAGGTAGGACTCCGCGCCTTCCCGCGTCCCGACCGTCTGCAGGAAACGAAGCGGATCCTGGACCTGCCAGCAGGTGTAACTCGCGACCTCGATGTTCTTCTTGTCGCGGGTGAGAAGCTCCCGCGGCGGCTCATCCGCCCCGGGAACGTCGAGAACGAGAAGGCGGCGATCGATGCGCGCCACGCGATCGAAGGGATACGGGAGCTTGAGCTGGAGTCCGGGGTCCCCGACGACCCGCACCGGCTGCCCGAATCGGAGCACGATGCCGTACTCGGTCACCTTGACCGCGAAGAAGGCGGTGGCAAGCCAGACCACGGCGATCAAACCGGCCGCGATCAACAAGGCTCTTTTCATTGCAGATCCTCCGGCAAGGGAACGGGAGCCGTGGTCGCGGGCGTTCGGCCGGTGAACGGCGGCTCGTCGAATCCTTGACCCCGCCTGATCCAGAGGACCGGGCCTTTGCTGCGGGAGCCCGTGAGATCAACGTAGAGATCCAGCCCGGGCAGCACCCGCTCCAGCGTTTCCAGGTAGAGCCGGGAGCGCGTGAGCGTCGGATCCCGGCGATACTCCGCGCTTTGCGCCTCGAAGGAGGCCGCCTCTCCCGAGGCGATCTGCTCGCGTTCGGCGGCCTGCCCCTGCGAGACGAGGATCATGCGCGCCGAATCCCCTTCCGCTCCGAGAACGGTCCGCTCCCGGTACTCGCCCGCCGCGTTCACGGAGGTGACCGCGTCCTCCTCCGCGCCGGCCACGTCGCGGAAGGCCCAATGCACGGGGCTCGGCGCCTGCACCGAAGTGAGCCGGAAGCCGATCACGCGCACTCCGGCCCGATAGGAATCGAGCGCGCCCTGCATGAGCCGCCCGCCGACGTCCGCTTCCACGTCGGCGCGCGAGGCGGTGAAGAGGGAGTCGATCGGCCGGCTGCCGAGCGCCTCCTGCAGAGCGCGCAGGGCGGTGGCGCGCACCAGCCCGTCCGGATCCCGTACGCCGTAGAGGAACCGGCCCACCGCGACCGCGTTGTCCTCCACTTGATACTGTGCGACCGCCTGGACGTCGATGATGTTCTCGTCCCCCGTCAGCATCCAGGATTCGGTGGGCGATCCGTGCGTCGCGGCCTCGCCGGCGAGGATCGGCCCTTCATCCTGGATGGCCGGCGCCAGGGCGGCGGCCCCGGAACCGGAGCGGAATCCCACCTCGACGCGGCGGATCTTCTGCACCGAGACCCGATCGGCGCGGCCGAACGGAGCCGGCCAGTGATAATGCAGGCCCGGCGGAAGGTAAGGCTCGGTGACGGCTCCAAACCGGATCACCGTTCCGCGCTCGCCCGGCGCCACCTGGAAGAAGCCGCTCCAGAGATACCCGACGACGAGAACGACCGCGAGCGCGAGGCCCGCGGCGCGCGCGCTCACGCGCCAGCCGGTCTTCCTCTCCAGCCAGGCGACGGCGCGCTCCACGCCTCTCTGGCGCAGCAGGCTCAGGACCGCGAGAAGAAGAAGGACGACCGCCGCGACCGATCCGAGGGAGCCGCCGCGAGGGGCGGTGAGCCCGGCCGGACTCGGCAGATGCAACCGGGCGAGCCGGAAAAGCACATCGAGCGCCGCGCCCATCGCGACGCTCAGGCCCACGACGCAGGCCAGATAGATCCCGAAGACGAACCGGCCGAACTGCTTCGCCAGCACGACCAGGCTCGGAAGATTGGTGGCGGGACCCGCCAGCAGGAAGACGAGCGCCGCGCCCGGACTGATTCCGACCGCGATCAACGCCGCCGCGATGGGAACGGACGCGCTGGCGCAGACATAGAACGGGACGCCGAGCGCCAGCATGATGAGGTAGGTCACGACGTGCCCGCCCGCACGGGCGGTCAGGCTGGCCGCGGGAAAGAGCGCGGCGATGGCCGCGCCGAGCAGCACGCCGATCAGGATCTGCCCGATCAGGTCATCGAAAAACTCGACGAAGCCGTAGTTCAGGGCTTCGAAGAGCCAGAGGCGCGGCGCGGGCACGCTCCGGGCGGACATTCCGTGGGCTTCGCCGCCGGCAGCCCCGGTACCGGAAGAGCTCTCTGCCACCGCGGTCCGGGCAGCGCTCCCGGCCACCACGGCGTCGCCAGCTTCGCCGGCGACCCCTGACCTGACATCGGTGGCGCCATGGTGCGGGGTCGCGCCGGAGGATTCGCCGCCGGGTGTTGCTGCGCCGTGGCGTTCTTCAGATCCCCGCGCCTCCGCCAGGTTGATCACCAGGCCGGTGATGACGCCGGTGAAGAGCGCCGCCAAAGGACGGAAGATCGCCACGACCGGCCCGATCAAGCCGTAGGTGACCAGGATGGAAACGATGTCGGTCTCAGGGACGCTGATCAGAAACGCCGCCACCGTCCCCTTGCGCGCGCCTCGCCGCAGAAGGGTGACGCCGGTCGGAAGCACGCTGCACGAGCACAAGGGCAGCGGCACGCCCAGAAGCGCGGCCAGGATCACGGGCCGAACGCCCTTCCCTTCCAGGGGCGCCAGGAGGCCGGCGCGCCGGAGGAGCAGGACGTGAAGCAGGCCGGCGAGCGCGAATCCGAGAAGCAGGTAGGGCGCCGACTCTTTAAGGATAAGAAACGCTTCTGCCAGAAGTTTACCCATGATGTCCTAAACCAAACCTAGGCAGGGGGACACCGGATCGCAAGGGGAAACTCCCCACCTTACTTGAGCCTTATCTCGAAGATCTCGGGCCAGCGCTTGCCGCCCACGAAAATCCGCTTCGTTCCCGGATCATAGGCGATTCCGTTCAGGACGTCCTCGGGCTCGGCCCGCGCCGAAGGCGGCCGCAACCCGGTGAGATCGAGGTAGGAAGTCACGCGTCCGGACGTCGGGTCGATGCGGACGATCGTGTCGGTCCGCCAGACGTTGGCCCAGATCTCCCCATGGATGTACTCGAGCTCGTTCAATCCCGCGAGAAGCTGCCCGTCCAGGATCACCGGAAGGCTGCCCGTGGGAGCGAACGTCGTCGGATCCAGGTACGTGAGCGAGCTGGTTCCGTCGCTCATGATCAGGTTCCGGCCGTCGTAGGTGAGGCCCCAACCTTCGTTGTCATAGGTGAACTCGCGAATCCGTTTGAAGGTGGAGAGGTCGTAGACGATTCCGCGGTTCGTGGTCCAGGTGAGTTGAATGAGGCGCTGGTCCACCCGGGCGAGCCCTTCACCGAACAGGTCATCCGGAAGGCTCACGGACCGCAGCACCTTGCCGGTCTGGACGTCCACCTTCCGCAGCGTCGATTGCCCCAAAAGACCTGTGCTCTCGTAGAAGAAGCCGCGGTCGTAGAGCAGTCCCTGCAGGAACGCCTCGGGGTCGTGCGGGTAGGTGGCCACCACCTCCCAGGCGACGGGCAAAGCCGGCGTGGCGGCTTGCGCGGCCGCGGGTTCGCCTTGCTCCGAGGCGCTCCCGCGCACCATTTTCGAACGCGCGACCAGCACCCCGGCCAAGACCAGAATCGCCGCCGCGACAGCGACCGCCGCGGGCCCCCAGGCGCGAGCGTTCCGGGCCCGAGAGCGCCCGGAAGACCGGACTTTCCTTCTCATGATGAGGACGATAGCATACCAGGATGGTATTCCTTGTCGGCTTGGCCACCGTTGTTTCCACGTTCCTGGGGGGACTCTTCGCCCTCCGCTTTCACGACAAGCTGCATCTGATCCTCGGCTTTTCCGCCGGAGCGCTGATCGGCGTCGCCTTTTTCGACCTGCTTCCGGAGGCGCTCGCCGTCGGGGAGACACGCTTCGGCTCGGCCGGTTTGACCAGCCTCACGGCCCTCGGCTTTCTGGTCTATCTGGTCGCCGACCGGCTCATCGTGCTGCACGGGCACAGCGACGGCCACTGCGAGTCCCTGGCACATCGTGGTTGGATGGGGGCGGGCTCGCTCTCCCTCCACAGCTTCCTGGACGGCCTCGCCATCGGATTCGCCTTCCAGGTGTCCCGCGCCGTCGGGATGGTCGTGACCGCGGCCGTGCTGACCCATGACTTCTCCGACGGGATCAACACGGTCAGCATGATCCTCCGGAACGGGGGTTCGCTTCCGAGCGCGCTCCGCTGGCTCTCGGTCGACGCCGTGGCGCCCTTCCTCGGCGTTCTTGCCACGCGGTTCTTCACCGTGCCCGCGTCCTCCCTATCGGTCCTACTCGCGGTCTTCGCCGGGTTCTTCTTCTACATCGGCGCGGGCGATCTTTTGCCGGAAAGCCACCATGCGCATCCCACCAAGTGGACCACGCTTGCCACTTGCCTGGGCCTTGGCGTGCTTTACGTCGTGGTCCGCCTGGCGAGAGTCTGATCGCGGAAGGAGGGCTCCGTGCCGGCCCGACCAGGGGACAGACCAGCGGCCATACCGGCCGGCGGATCCGCGGTCAGACCATCGGGCGGATCGACCAGATCGGAACGCAGGCCGGCAGGACCAGGATCTCCGCACCCCCATGGGAGATTGAGCACCGGAGCGGGCCCGACCCGTCTCATCTTCCTCGGCCTCTTCCTGATTTCCGCCGCGACGCTGCTCTTTCAGGTCACATTCACCCGCATCTTCTCGGCCTCCATCTGGTACCACTTCGCCTTTCTCGTCGTGTCGATCGCGCTCTTTGGATTTGGAGCCAGTGGGGTCGTGCTCTCCCTGGAGCGGACCGCCGGCCGCGGGCCGATCCGCCCGAGCTGGTCCGCCGCGCTTTTCGGTGCGACCACGGTCCTCGCCTACCTGGGTACCAACGCGATCCCCTTCTCTCCCTTCCGGCTCCTCCAATCCCCGATCCAGTTCCTCTATTTCCTGCTCTATGTCGTGCTCCTGGCCGCTCCGTTCCTCTTTGCCGGACTGACCACCGGTCTGCTGCTCCGGGAGTGGCCGGCGCGAGCGAGCCGCTTGTACGCCATCGACCTTGCCGGCGCCGCGAGCGGAACGCTGCTCGTCTTCCTGGCGCTGCCGCGCCTCGGGGCTCCCGCGACGGTCTTCCTGGCGGCCGGGATCGCCTTCATCTCCGCGGCCTGCCTGGCGCCGGAGCTCCGCCTCCGCTCCGCGTTCGCCGGGTTGTGCGCGCTCGTGGTTCCGTTCCTGGTCGCTCCCGCCTTGATTCCGGACGTCCGCGTGGACGAGACCAAGCTGAGGGCATCCATGATGGAGGACGGCCGGGGCCGGATCGCCTACGCCGCCTGGAACATGCTTTCCCGGATCGACGTGGTGGAACGGCCGGACCAGGACCCGGCCATCCTGATCGACTCCGCCGCCATGACCTGGCTTCGGCCTTCCGGCGGCGACCCGGCCAGGCTCCGCGCCCGCATCACCTCGCTGGCCTATCAACTCCGGAAGCAGGCCGGGGCGGTGATCATCGGTTCGGGAGGCGGCGAGAACGTGCAGACCGCGCTCGCCCTCGGCGCTCGCCGAGTCACCGCGGTCGAGATCAACCCGACCATCGTGGATCTCGTACAAGGCCGGTATCGAAACTACATCGGCGGCGTGTTCTCCGACCCCCGGGTGCGGCTCGTCCGGGACGAGGGCCGAAGCTTCATCCAGAGAAGCGGCGAGCTCAACGACGTCATCGAGCTTACACTGATCGACACCTGGGCCGCCGGGGCCTCGGGGGCGTACAGCCTGAGCGAGAACTACCTGTACACAACCGACGCTTTCCGGGCCTACTACCGGCATCTGTCCCCGGATGGACTGCTCGCCATCACCCGCTGGACCTTCGAGGCTCCCAGGCTCCTCGCCCTCGGCCGGGCCGCGCTCGTTTCCCTGGGCATCCAGGATCCCGCGGCGCACCTGCTTCTGCTGGGCCAGGATCGCCGCGTGCTCTTCCTGATGAAGCGCGCACCCTTTACCGCCGACGAGCTGGGCTTCGTGCGGCAGGCGGCGCAAGAGCACGAG
This sequence comes from Candidatus Eiseniibacteriota bacterium, assembly GCA_963833505.1. Taxonomy (GTDB): domain Bacteria; phylum Eisenbacteria; class RBG-16-71-46; order CAIMUX01; family CAIMUX01; genus CAWHYG01. Next base: position 69,451 of record CAWHYG010000008.1, read on the forward strand.
TGGGAGATCCTGCACGATCCGCTCCAGCCCAACCCCCGGAGCGCGTATGACCAGTTGCTGAGTTCGCCGGATCCCGAGGCCCAGTTCGCCTCGTCCTGGACCACGCTCAGGCCGGTGGGCGACGACAGCCCGTTCTTCTTTCAGATGGGACGGTGGCGAAACCTCAAGCTCGGATCGCTCGCGAGCCTTCGCGGCGGGAGCTTCCTTCAGCCGCTCTCGCTCCCGGTCGGGCAGGTCGTCCTCTTGTCCGCGCTGCTTCTCGGCCTTCTGCTCTCGGTCGGGCTGCTCGCGATCCCGCTGCGACTCGGCGCGGTCCCGCGGGAGGATCGCTACCTGTGGCTGGGGTACTTCGCCGCCCTGGGCGTAGCCTACATGATGGTCGAGGTCGTGCTGATGCAGCGTTTCGCGCTCTTCCTGGGACATCCAACCTATTCGGTCACCGTCGTGCTCCTCTCGCTGCTGCTCTTCTCGGGGCTGGGCGCCTGGCTGTCCGATCCGCGACGGGGAACGATTTCGGGGGTGCTCCGGCCGGTCGCCTTCGGGCTGCCGCCGGCGCTGCTTCTGCTGGCCTTCGCCGCCCCTCCCGTCATCCGCTCCTGGATCGGGCTACCCCATCCGGCCCGGGTCCTGATCGCCGTCGCTTTGATCGCCCCGGTCGGCACGCTGATGGGCGTTCCCTTTCCGGTCGGCATTCGCGCCGCGGGATCGTCCCATTCCGAGCACGTGCCCTGGGCCTGGGCGGCCAACGGTTGCGGAAGCGTGATCGGATCGAGTTGCGCCGTCCTCGGCGCCATGATCTGGAACTTCAGCACGATGCTCGTCGTCGCCGCGGCGCTCTATGCCCTCGCGCTTTGGGGAGTCGGGCGCAAGAAGACCCTGGCGGTCTGACCTCGGCTTGACATTGTCTGCAACCTTCCGCGGGGCCGGGTCTTCCGGAAAAGCCCCCTCCCCGGCCCAAACAGACGGCAGGCCCGCGGCCGGGATTCGATCAACGCGTGAAGTACTGCACGGCGAAATAGCCTTGGGCGTCCGTCCAGGAGCCGCCGCGGGCGAAACCGGCTTCGGCCGCGGCCGGGGCCAGGCCGTCCGGCGGGAACTTGTACGAGTTCTCCGTGTGAATCGTCTCGCTTTCCGCCAGCCGGATCTCGGCGCCGCCGATCCGGATCGCTTGTGGCCTCAGACTGACCAGGTGCATCTCGATCCTCTCGGCGGAACGATTATAGAAGGCAAGATGCTCGAACTGCTCGACGTCCACCTCCGCCTGCAGCTCGCGACGCACCCGTTCCAGGAGGTTCAGGTTGAACGCTCGGGTCACGCCCCGGGCATCATTGTAGGCCGCTTCCAGGATCCGCCGGTCCTTGATCAGATCCACCCCGACGAGAAACCCGCCTCCCGGCCCCACCAGCTCCGCGATCCGGTGAAGGAGCCGGGCTCTCTCGCCGGGATCCAGATTGCCGATGGTCGACCCGGGGAAATAGGCCACCCGCCGGAACGCCGAGAGGGGCAAGGCCGGCATCTCGAACGGTCCGGTAAAATCGGCGTGAACGGGCGCGACAAGAAGCCCGGGAAACTCCAGCGCCAGACTTCGAGCCGACTGGATCAGGTGATTCCCGCTGATGTCGACCGGCACGTAGGCCGCGGGGCGGTCGAGATGGGCCAGCAGAAGCCGGGTCTTCCGGCCGCTACCGCTTCCCAGCTCGATGAGCGCGCAGTCCGGCCCGATCCGGCGTGCGATGTCATCGGCTGAGGCCTGCATGATGCCGATTTCCGTCCGCGTCGGATAGTACTCCGGAAGGCCGGTGATCTCCTCGAAAAGCGCGGCGCCGCGATCGTCATAGAGGTACTTGCACTGCAGCCTCTTCGGACGGCTCCGCAGTCCCTCGAGGACGTCGCCGGCGAAGGCCTGGAGGTGGATCTCGCGGGCCTCTGCGCCGCGGCTCTTCACTCTTGTGCTCATGATGCGTCCCTCGCCAACCGGAGGCCGGTGAACTGCCAGCGGGCTTCCGGATAGAAGAAATTCCGATAGGTCGGGCGGATGTGCGACTCCGGAGTCGCGCACGATCCCCCGCGGAGCACGATCTGGTTGAGCATGAACTTGCCGTTGTATTCCCCCAGCGCGCCCGGGACCGGGTGGAAGCCGGGATAGGGCGCGTACGGGCTCGCCGTCCATTCCCAGACGTCGCCGAGCATCTGGCGCAACGCCCCGGAGCCGATGGGAGAGCAGGGCTCCGGATGGAAGCGGCCGGTCTCTGCAAAATTGCCGGTCGGCGCCTGCGTTCCCGGAGCTGGACTGCCCGCCCGGCACGCCGTCTCCCATTCGGATTCCAGCGGCAGGCGCGCCCCGGCCCAGCGCGCGAAGGCATCCGCTTCGTAGAAGCTCACGTGGCAGACCGGCTCGTCCAGGTTGATCGGCAGGAGGCCTGCCAGCGTGAAGACCCGGCAACGTCCGGCTTCGTCCGAGCTCCACTCAGCCCGTCGCGGCTGATGCCGCTCTGATTCATCCGGTTGCGCCTTGTGCCGAATCGCTTCACCCCGACTCGACCCGCCCCGGTCCGATTCATCCCGGTTCGCTTCACCCCGGTTCGCTTCATCCCAGGTCGTTTCATCCGGGTCCATTTCCCAATACAGCGGCGCGCGCCACAGGCCTTTCCGCACCTGGCTCCATCCGTCGTCGAGCCACAGCTCCGGCCGGCGGTAGCCGCCGTCCTCGATGAAGGCGAGAAACTCCCGATTGGTCACGGGGCGGTCCGCAAGCTCGAACGGCGCCAGCCATGTCTGGTGGCGCGGGCCCTCATTGTCAAAGGCGAAACCGGAGCCGTCGTGACCGATCCACACCGGTCCGGCCTCGAAGCGGATCCATCGGACCGGGCCGGGATCAAGGAGCGGGCGCTCCGGCCCTCCGTTCCCGCGGTGAGCCGAGTGTTCCGCCATCCCGCCCATGCGGTAAGCGGAGCTGTAGGGCGCCGCGTCCGCCCGGTAGGCCGGACGCAGCGGATTCAACGAGAGCAGGTGCTTGAGATCCGTCAGGATCAGCTCCTGATGCTGCTGCTCGTGATTCAGCCCGAGCTCCAGGATCTCCCGAGCCCGTTCGGACACTTTCCCGGGATCCTCCAGAAACGAGCGGACCGCCAGGTCCACGTGCCGGCGATAGTCCCGGATCTCCCGAACCGTCGGCCGCGTGAGGAGGCCCCGCTCCCCGCGCGGCGTCCTTTCACCGACCGCGTTGTAATAGGAGTTGAAGAGAAAGCCATGGTCGGGATGAAACACGCGATATCCGGAAGCGTGCGGGCCGAGCAGGAATTGCTCGAAGAACCAGGTCGTGTGGGCGATGTGCCAGCGCACCGGGCTGGCTTCCACCATGGATTGCGCCACGTAGTCTTCGATCTCCAGGGGCGCGCATAGCTCGAGGGTCCGGCGCCGGACCTCCTCGTATCGGACCAGCGCCTCGGTTGCGGTCTGGAACTGGAACATGCAATCTCTCCATGCGCGACCGAACTGCGGACCTGTCTTGAACCCGTGATCGTCGAATGAGCGAAAATGTCTTGAACGACCTTGTTGGATGCGTCTTCGCGGCGGCGGAGAGGCTTGAAATTCTGTTTGAAAGAATCTCACGGTCTCAACAGCATTCCAGAGTCGGAGTTTGCTGTCGGACCATGCTCGGAAGTTCAGCGATCCGGAGTCGCAGCCGTTCGCGGGACCTCGGCGTTTCCCCCGGAACTCAGCCGTTCCCGGGATCTCAGCAGCCTCCAGGACCGCAGCATTCCCCGGAACTCAGCCGTTCCCGGGACTCAGCGGCCTCCAGTGCCTCAGCATTCTCCGGAACTCAGCCGTCTCCACGATCTCAGCGTTCCCGAGATTGCGAGCCGATCAGCGATAGACTGAGAGATGACTCACTGTGCCCGGATCACACGGACGGAAAGGAGCTATCGATGCGCTCTCGCGAGGTTCACGACACCATGGGAACGATGTCGGTGCCGGCCGGCGCCTATTTCGGCGCGCAGACCGCGCGGGCCTTGATCAACTTCCCCCTGAGCGGGCTCCGCGCGCACCCGGAGTTCATCCGCGCTCTGGCAGCGATCAAGCTGGCGGCGGCGAAGGTGAACGGAGCGCTCGGGTTGCTGACGCCGGAACGCGCCGGAGCCATCGAGCGCGCCTCCCGGGAGATCTTCGAGGGAGGCCTGCGCGATCAGTTCGTGGTCGACGCGTTCAACGCCGGCGCCGGAACCTCGATGCACATGAACGCGAACGAGGTGATCGCGGCCCGGGCGGCGGAGCTTCTCGGCGGCGACCGCGGGCGCGCGGATGTGGTCCACCCGAACGATCACGTGAACCTGGGACAATCGACCAACGACGTCATCCCGACCGCCATGCGCCTGTCGGGCCTGGCCGGCCTCCGCCGGTTGGCGTCCGAGGCCCGGCTTCTCGCCGGCGCGATCTCCGACAAAGCGAGGGAATTCGACGGCATCGTCAAGGCCGGCCGGACGCACCTGCAGGACGCGGTGCCGCTGCGCCTGGGCCAGGAGGTCGGCGCCTGGGCTTCCTGCGCCGCGCATTGGGCAGAGCGGATCGATCAGGCCGCAGACGGTCTCCTCGATCTCGGCCTCGGGGGCAGCGCGGTTGGAACCGGGCTCAATACGCATCCGGACTATCGCGGGCGCGTCGTCGAGACGCTGGCCGACCTCTACGGTGAGCCCTTCCGGTCCGCGCCCGATCTTTTCGAAGCGATGCAGTCCCAGGCGCCGGTCGTGGCTGCGATGTCGTCGGCGCGGGGCCTCGCGCTCGACCTCCTCCGGATCACGAACGATCTGCGGCTGCTCTCCTCGGGTCCAGAGACGGGTTTGGCGGAGCTCGAGGTGCCCGCGGTCCAGCCCGGCTCCTCCATCATGCCGGGCAAGGTCAATCCCGTCATCGCCGAGTCGACGGCCATGGTCTGTTATCAGGTGATCGGATGCGACGCCGCGCTGGCGGCGGCTTCGCAGGCCGGACAATGCGAGCTGAACGTGATGATGCCCGTGATCGCCTGGAATCTCCTCTTCGCCCTCGAGATCCTGGCCAACGCGATCGGAAACCTCCGCGCCCGCTGCATCGAGGGACTGCGGGCCGACGCCGACCGCTGCCAGAGTTACGCCGGCGCCTCGCTCGCCCTGGGAACGATCCTGAATCCGCTGATCGGCTACGAACGAGCCGCTGCCATCGTGAAGCAGGCGGCGGGCGGCAAAGGCGTTCGCCGCGCGGTGGAAGAAAGCGGGCTCCTGACGGACGAACAGGTCCGCCAGGTCTTCGATCTGGAGCGGTGGACCCGACCGGGGCTTCTGGAAGGGTAGGCGGCCGGGATAGAATCGGGATGGATGGAACGCGGGACTGACGGAACGGGGGATAGAATGCCGCCGGGCGGGCGAGGCGGGGTTCCGTTTCCGCGTCGCACAGAAGGGGGGCCGGTGATGACTCAAGGCGAGGTTTCCGAGCGCAAGCTGGCGCTCCACTACGTGGCAACGCTGGAAGAGGCCCGCGCTCTGGTCGAGGCTCGCGAGGACTACTGGGTGTGCAACTGCGGCTGCCGGGAGCGCCGGGGGGGCTGTGCCCGCTCTCGCACGGACGTCTGCCTTGAGTTCAGCCCGGTGACCGAGGCCAGCGGATCAGGCTGCCGATCGGTTCAGCGCTCCGAGGTCGAGTCCATCCTCCGGGAAGCCGACGAGAAGCGCCTCGTGGCGCGGCCTTTCCGCCAGGTCCGGGACGGAATCGTCCTGGAGCTCGTGGAGGGCATCTGCTTCTGCTGCGACGACTGCTGCGGTTACTTCGTGAAACCCGGTGAGGTCTGCGATCCGGGAGCCACGATCGAACGGACCGATCTGTCTCTGTGCAACGATTGCCTTGCCTGCGTCGCTGTCTGTCATTTCGGCGCCCGAGGCATCGAGAAGGGAAGACTCACGCTTCACACGGATCGATGCTACGGCTGCGGGCTCTGCGTGGACGTCTGTCCCTCCGGGGGAATCACGATGGTGCGGAGGACCTGAGTCGGTCCGATCGCCGGCGCGGACCGGGAGGCGAAGATTGATGGCGGAAGCCACCGGAACCCAGGCGCCGTTCCGCATGCCCGTGATGGGCCCGAAGAGATCCGGCGACTCGCGCGAGCAAGCCATTCCCGACACCGGACAGATCGCAGGGAACGCGACCAGCGCCGGGCACGTCTCCACCCGCGAGATCAGCCTCGTCCTTCTCGTCTCGCTGGCTCTGACCCTGATCGCTTTCGCCTGCACGCCCCGGCTGGTGCCGGCCGATCCGGGGTTCGCCTATCCGTCGGATCATCACAAATACCTGCGCATGGCGGAGGCAGGCCTCTTCCGCTTCCGCATCGCGCCCTTTCACTGGCGCGTTCTCGTTCCGTTTCTCTGCGGACTCCTTCCTTGCAGCAAGACCGTTGCCTTCTCGCTGCTGACCTTCCTGTCGATCTGGCTCACCGGCGCGGCGGTGTATTTGCTCGTGCGGGGCGATCCCGCGGCGCTCGGTTCTCAGAGCAGATTCCAGCCTGCCGATGGCCGCGGAACCGGCCGGGGGCGAATCGATGTCCTGTCCCTCGGTCCCGCCGGTCCGGGGCTGCTCGCGCTGCTCCTCTACTTCACGCTGGGCTGGGCGGTGCGATTCCTGCTCTATGACTTCTGGCTCCCCGATGGCGCCGCCATTCTCCTGATCGTGCTGGCGCTTCACGCCGCGATGACGGGCCGGGCGCTTCGCCTGGCTCTTCTCCTGGCCCTGGGGGTCACCGTCAAGGAGAGCGTGATCCTGGCCGCACCGGTCTATTACAGCTGGAATGCTTCCCGCCCCTTCGAGCCGAGGCTCCTGGGCCGAACCGGTGCGATCCTGCTGCCCGCGGCCGGCATCCTCGCCGCTCTGCATTTGGCGCTTCCCGGACTGAACAACGACCCGTCCTACACGGCAGGACTGGGAGATGCGCTGACCCGCCTGCACGCGGGCGTCTATCAATACGCTCCCTTAGGCGCCATCCCCGAGATCCTCCGTGCCCGTCTGCACGAGCTGTCGCCGGCCCGGGCGCTGGCCTATTTGATCCGACCGTTCGGCGTTGCACCGATCGCGTTCGCGCTCCTCGGATTGAAGGATCGGTGGCGGGCCGCCTTGCGCCTGCTGCCGTTCGTACTTCTCGTCTATCTCCAGATCCTCTTCGCGTGGAACACGGATCGGCTGCTGGTGCTGGCCTTCCCGGCGCTCTTGTTGCTGGCGCCCGCGGGCTGGTCGCGCCTCCGGCGCTGGGGAATCGCGCCGGAATTCGTCGGGCTCGTGCTCGGCGGCTTCTTCGCCTTGAATTTCCTCGGGCACGGACAGTACCCGGCACGATTCGGTCTGCAGGCGGCGCTTTTGGCGGTGGGAGTGCTCGCGGGCGTCATGACGCGATGGCAAGCGCGCCGGGGATCAGGCCGGGGATCCCGCAGCGCCCGGCCGTCCTGAATCCCGCGGCAACCAGCCTCAACGCGCAGCCAGCCGGAAAGCGGCGCCCAACGCCCGGCCGGCCTGAACCCGGCACGGCCCAGCTTTAGCGCACAGCCGGCGCCGCCGCTGGCGTCCGCGAGAGCTGGTTCTCGTCTCCGCCCACGCTGTGGGGGATCGAGAACACGATCAAGGTCACGATGGCCGCTCCGGCCGCCCAGAGCCGGACCGACCGCGACGGGGCGGTCGGAGAACCGGGAGCGGCGCGGCGCTGGCGCAGCGCCGCAATCCAGGCCGCGAGCCAGAACAGCACGGCGATCAGCGTCTTGTTGTCGGTGAGATCCCAGCCGAAGGGAACTCCGGTCCAGGCCTTTCCAAAGGAACACCACTCGACGACCGGCCCGAAGACGAGGCCGCCCCAGACCATGAAGGCGAGCGCGATCCGGGCGTGCAACTTGAGCGAACGCCCGCCCACCGCCGCCTCGATGCCGGCCCGGTTGGACCAGAGCATGCCGAGGAACATCAAGGCGATGTGCGGCCCGAGGACAAGCCAGGGCACCGCGCCCCGGAATCGCACCACGACCGGATCGCCCGCGGGAATCAGGATGGGAGACGCCGAGGGATCCGCCGGATTCGAGGACGGGGTGAGAAGCAGCCGGTAGGCCAGCTTGTGCCCAGGGGCCTGATGGGGCAACGCGCCCCGGAGGCGATCGCCGTCCCTCGTGAGTTCCAGGCGCGTCCAGGGATCGTCCGTCCCGAAGGCCCGGTACTCGACGTAGCCGGTCACCGCCTGGTCATGCACCGTGAGAGCGATCGGGAAGTCGCCCTTCCCGCCGTGGGAGCGATTGAAGCGATAGCGGATGACGTCGGCACCGACGCGAGCGCGCCCGTGCACGGGACGCGTCGGTCCGATGGTCCATTGATAGGCCAGCGCCGCGAGCGTGATCAGGACGGCTGCGATCCAAAGCCACACGGTCCGGCTCTTGGATGAGGAACCCCGAACGGCTGCGTTCATGTAAACCCCCGAAACGCACTGAGTTTTCGCCTCATCAATCTCGCCTCGCCGGCATCGGTCGCGGCTCCCGGCGGGCCTGGTCGACGGAGTATATCTGATTCCCGTCCCGCCAGCTTGCCACCGGATGCGGCTCCGTCCTCGCCCGTTGCGGAGCATGGAGCCGGCTGGCGCCGAAGTGTCGGATCAGCGCCCCGACCGATCGTTTCCCCCGTAACCGGTCAACTCGACGTATCCCTGACCGATCCGTTCTCCCTGAGGATTCTCCACGGCTACCATTCCTTCCCAGTAGCAGAGACCGTGAACGAGCCGGCTCCGATCCTCCTGATCGCCCAGCTCCGGTTTCACGACCAGGTCAATGGAGACGGAGTCCGGAGCTGCCGTCCCGGTGCCGGCGGCAGCCGGCATGGCCAGGTGGACGTCCCACGAATCCGGATAGGTCGCACCCGACTCGGGGCTTTTCCAATGGCCGAGGGCGCGCGCCTTCCAGGCGCCGCGGTCGCGGTAGCTCGCTTGACCGCTCCGATTCACCACCGTGCCGCTGGAGAAATCCTCTTCCGGAGAGCGGCCTCGAAGAACATACAACATGATCTCGCGGCCGTCGTCGAGCTGGAGACCGAACCAATCCCAGCCCGCCTGGCCCGGTCCGAGCCGCGCGGAGCCGAACTCGTGGTCCATCCAGCTTTCGCCGGTGACACGGAACCGGGAGCCGTCGACCCGGAGGCTTCCCTGCGATCGGAGCCGCGTGAAACTGTAATACTCGCTGGCGTCATCGGCCGACGGCCCCTTCCGGCTGTATCCGTCCGGTCCCTCGAAGACGAGAGGTTTCTCCGCCCGGGTCGAGAGCGAGAAGGCGATCCCGGCGGAGCTGTCAGCCATGGACAGGTCAAAGCCCCGGCCATTCCAGTCGAGAGTCCAGGTTGTGTCGGTGCCCGCTGGCGCCCGGCACCAGGCGATTCGCGCCGGCAGGGACGCGGGCGCCGCCGATCCCGGAAACGGCAGGAAGCCGCCCAGCAGGGGAATCTCCCGAAAGAGAAGCTCGCCCATGACATGGCGGCCGCTCGCGAGGTCCGTAACGGCCGCATGGCCCATGACGAGGTCGCGCGCGGTCCAGTCCGAATCCAATGCCGGTCGATTCGGCAGCAGTCCGACCCGAAACAGCGTGAACTGATAGCCGAACCGGCGATCGGGATCATCCGCGGACGCGAGGTGGCCGGTGAGATACCACCATTCCGTCCGGTAGGAGCGATGGGCCCAGTGATCCCGCGGAAACGCCCAGGGATAATCGGGTCGAGCGGGCGTCCATCCGCTGTCCGGGGCGGCCGGAGCTGCGTCCGCATCCGGCGCACCCGGCCCGGCGTGGAGGTCCGATGCCGCCGGAACCGCATTCGGCGCGCCCCGCCGGGCGTGGAAGTCGGACGCCACCGGAACCGCACCAGGCACGCCCGGTTGCGCGGGGACTGACCCAGCCGGGACCCGGCCCGGCAGGCACGTCAATGCAGCGCCCAGCGCGATGGCGAAGACGGACGGCGTCATCGGAAGGACCGGAGTAACGGCGTTACTGGAAACAGGCTCTTCGGAATCACAGAAAGCAGCTCATCGGAAATGTGACAGGAAGATCCCCCAAGCTCCGGGATAGAGCTGGGCCGTGATGATCATCCCGCCCAGGGCGCCGCCGAGATGCGCCTCGTGCCCGATCCTCCCCCACCGCGTGCGCATGCCCGCGATCGAGGCCAGCAGATAGAGGACGCCGAAGAGAACCGCCGGAATGCCGATGGGGATGAAGAACACATAGATGGGCGCCAGCGGACGAAAGAGGATGAAGCCGAAGAGCACGCCGCTGATCGCGCCCGAGGCGCCGATGGCCCGGTAGGCGCGATCCCGCCATCGGAACGCGAGCGTCAGCAGACTTCCGGTCAGCATGCTGCCGAAGTAGAGCAGCAGGAATCCGCGGAATCCCAGCACCGCCTCCATGGGCGGGCCGAAGAAGTAAAGCGTGACCATGTTCATGAACAGGTGCCCGAGATCGGCATGCAGGAATCCGGAGGTCACGAGCTGGTACCAGCGTCCCTGGTGAACGACTTCCCAGGGGCACTCGGCGTAGCGGCGGATCAGCCCCGGCGCCGAAAACGCGAGGAGGCTGATCGCGATCGTCGCGACCAGGAGGATGAGACTCAGGGATATGGGATGAGAACCCGCCACGATCTTCCTTCCCGCGCCTCCGCGTGCGCTTACGGCCGCGCACCTCTTCACAGGTTCGGCCACGCCCCACCTTAGCCGCGCTTCACCGGCGTTGCCAGTCCGGAAGAGCGCATGATAACCTGCTCAAAACCCATGGATGCATTTCAATCCTACGCGGACGAGGTCGTCGGGACGGCCCGGAAGGCTGCCGACCTGCTTCGCCGCTTCGACCAGGAAGAGACCGACCGCCTGGTGGAGGCGGCGTTCCAGGCTGCCTTCGAGGCCCGGATCGATCTCGGGAGGCTCGCCTTCGAGGAAACCGGCATGGGAGTCCTCGAGCACAAGGTCATCAAGAACGCCTGGGCCAGTCTCCTCATCTATGAGCACATCCGGTCCAAGAGGACGGTCGGGATCCTCTCCCACGACACCGACCGGGGAATCACGGAAGTCGCGCAGCCGATCGGTCCGGTCCTGGCCCTCACGCCGGTGACCAACCCGACGTCGACCGTGATCTTCAAGGCGCTCATCTGCCTCAAGACCCGCAATCCGGTCATCTTCAGCCCCCACCGCGGCGCCCGCAATTGCAGCCGGGAGGCGGCCCGGATCCTGGCCGAGGCGGCGGTTCGGGCGGGCGCTCCCCCCGGCACGATCCAGTGTGTGACGCGAGCCCAGAGAGACTATCTGGACGTGATCATGCACCACCGCTGGCTGGCCATGATCCTCGCGACCGGCACGACCTCGATCGTGCGGCGGGCCCAGCTTTCGGGCACGCCGACCCTGGGCGTCGGGCCGGGAAACGTGCCGGTCTACATCCATGCCTCCGCCGACATTCCCTTCGCGGCGAAGATGATCGCGCACTCCAAGACCTTCGACAACGGAACGATCTGCGCCAGCGAACAGGCCCTGGTGGTTGAGCCCGAGGTCGATCAGCAGCTCCGGCCGCTCTTGACGGAACGCGGCGCCTGGTTCTGCACTCGCGAGCAGATGGCCGCCCTCGGACCGGTCTGCTACGACGCGGAAGCCGGCACCATGCGTTCGGACATCGTGGGCCGGGCTGCGCCGGCGATTGCGGAAAAGGCGGGATTCTCGGTGCCCCCGAAGACGCGCCTCCTGATCGCCGAGCCGGAAGGGGTCGGCCCGGAGCACCCGCTCTCCCACGAGATCCTGGCCCCGGTCCTGGCCTATTACCGGGTCCGGGACTACGAGGAGGTCATCCGGGTCTGCCGCGCGGTCACGCATCTGGGGGGCGTCGGCCACACCATCGGGCTCTATTCCAACGACGAGCGGATCGTCTCCGACTTCGCCGGAATGGACGCGGCCCGGATCCTGGTCAACACCCCGACCACGGAAGGGGCCCTGGGCGGCATCTTCAATCATCCGCCTCCCTCCCTGACCCTGGCCTGCGGAACCGGCGCCGGCAACGTCACCACCGACAACATCACCATCGACCATCTGCTCAACATCCATCGGGTGGCGCGCATGCGGCCGAATCTGCGCTGGCTGGACATTCCCCGGGAAGCCTGGCTCGATCCCAAGGTGGGCGCGGAGGAGATCCGCGGCATGTATAACAAGAACTATTGAGGGGCGCGGCTTGATGGGGAACCACGCTCTCGAACGCTTGATTGAACGGCATCCGGAGAAGTTCCCCTCCGAGGAGAAGATCTTCTCCAATCTCCGCCCCGGGGACCGCATCTTCCTGTCCACCGCCTGCGCCGAGCCCCAGCATCTCGTCCAGATGCTGACCGAATACGTCCGTTCGAATCCCAAGAGGATCTTCGACACCGAGATCCTCCAGGTCTGGACCCTGGGGGTGGCGCCCTACGCCGACTCCCACCTCCGGCCCAACCTCCGCCACAACTCCTTCTTCGTCGGCGCCAACACCCGCGACGCCGTGAACAGCGGGCAGGCCGACTACACCCCGATCTTTCTCTCCCAGGTTCCGGGGCTTTTCCGCCGCGGACTGGTGCCGGTGGACGTAGCGCTGATCCAGGTCTCCCTGCCGGACCAGCACGGCTTCTTCAGCCTCGGGGTCAGCGTCGACATCGTGAAATCCGCGGTGGAGAACGCGGCCATGATCATCGCCCAGATCAACCCGCGCATGCCGAGGACCTACGGAGACGGGTTCGTCTCCATCGACCAGATCGACTTCGCGGTGGTGCACGAGGAGCCGATCCTGGAGTTCGAGAACACGGTCCCGGGAGAGATCGCCCGCCGGATCGGCCACTACGTGTCGCGCATCGTCCAGGACGGCGACACCATCCAGGTCGGCTACGGCAGCATCCCCAACGCCGTCCTCTCGGCCCTGGGACGGAAGAAGCACCTTGGGATCCACACCGAGCTGCTCACCGACGGGATCGTCGAGCTGATCCGCTCCGGAGTGGTGGACAACTCCCGGAAGACCCTCAACCAGGGCCGGACCGTGACCAGCTTCTGCATGGGCCGCACCGACACCTACGCGTTCATCGACGGCAACCCCACGATCGAGTTCCGCGGCATCGACTACACCAACGATCCGCTCGTCATCGCCCGGCACGAGAACATGACCGCGATCAACAGCGCGATGGAGATCGACCTGACCGGACAGGCCACGGCCGAATCGATCGGGATGACCTTCTACAGCGGGATCGGTGGCCAGGCGGATTTCATGCGCGGGGCTCTTCTGGCCCAACGGGGCAAGTCGATCCTGGCCCTGCAGTCGACGGCCGAGAACGGCGAGGTTTCGCGCATCGTCCCCTTCGTCAAGCAGGGCGCCGGCGTGACCCTGAACCGCGGGGACATCCACTACGTCGTGACCGAGTACGGCACCGCCCACCTGCACGGGAAGAACATCCGGGAGCGCGCCCTGGATCTCATCGCGATCGCCCATCCCCGCTTCCGGCCCTGGCTCATTCTGGCAGGCCAAGGAGCTGAATCTGATCTACAAGGATCAGGCCTTCATTCCCGGGAAGGCGGGGGAGTACCCGGAACACCTCGAGACCCGGAAGACGACCAAGAGCGGCATCACTGTTCTCCTGCGCCCGGTCAAGATCACCGACGAGCCGTTGCTCAAGTCCTTCTTCTACTCCCTGTCCGACGAGAGCATGTACACCCGGTTCATGAGCGCGCGGAAGGACATGCCGCACGAGCGGCTCCAGGAGTTCACGGTCATCGACTACACGAAGGAGATGGTCATCCTCGCGGTGGTCGAGCGCGAGCAGCGCGAGCTGGTGGTCGGGCTGGCCGAATACTACCTCGAGGAGGAGAACCTGGCGGCCAACGTCGCCTTCACCGTCCGGGACGACCATCAGAATCAGGGGATCGGAAGCGAGCTTCTGAGCTATATCGTCTACCTGGCCCGGCGCGAGGGGCTGCACGCCCTCACGGCGGAGGTCCTGATGGAGAACAAGCCCATGATGCACGTCTTCCAGAAGCTCCGTCTGCCCATGGAGGTGTCCTCGCAGGAGAGGACCCATGAGCTGCGGATCGCGCTCAAGTAACGTGGCGGTTGCGGTCCGACGACGTCCTTCGCCTCGGCCCGGGCGCGCGGCGGGATCGGGAGCGCCCGCCCGGGACGGCGGAAACGGGACGGGCGCCTCAACCGTTCTTCTCTGCCTTTCGCTCGCCTTCATCGCCGCCGCGCCGTACTGGCCCGTCCGCGGCTTCGCGTTCGTCAACTACGACGACCCGCTCTACGTCACGGCCAACCCGTATCTTCGCTCCGGGTTGACTCTCTCCGGCATCCTCTGGGCCCTTCGCAGCGGTTACGCCTCCAACTGGCATCCGGTCACGTGGATTTCCCACCTGATCGACGTCTCGCTCTTCGGGATGAACGCCGGAGCCCACCACGCGGTCAGCGTCGCGATCCACGCGCTGAACGCCCTCCTTCTGTTCCTGGCCTTGCGCGCCCTGACCCGCGCGCGATGGAGGAGCTGGCTGGTCGCGGCCCTGTTCGCCGCGCACCCGCTTCGCGTCGAATCGGTCGCCTGGATCGCGGAACGCAAGGACGTCCTCTCCGCCCTCTTCTGCTTCCTCGCCCTTCTGGCCTACTGGTGGTACGGGGAAGCCGGTCGGGCCGGACGTCCGAAAGCGGACGCTGCCGTTCGCCCCGCTTCTTTCGCGGACCATCAGCCGGGCTCGTGGGTCCGCTATCTCGTCGTGCTGGCCTGCTTCGCCCTCGGCCTCATGGCCAAGCCGATGCTGGTGACGCTTCCGTTCCTTCTGCTGCTTCTGGACGTGTGGCCGCTCCGGCGGATGTCGCCGGGACATCGGACGAGCGATTCCTCGGGACAGACGGCGTCGGGCGGAATCCGGCCGCCGTCATCGACCATGCTGAGCATGATCAGGGAGAGCCAGCCGCTTCGGGCGGGCGCGGCCTGGCCGCTGGTGAAGGAGAAGATCCCGCTTTTCCTGGGCGCGGCCGCTTCCGGCGTGGTCACGTTTCTCGTTCAGAAGAACGCCGGCGCGGTGGAACCGATCACCCGGGCTCCTCTCGGGATGCGAGTGATCAATGCCGTCGTCTCCTACGGCGTCTACCTCCGGCAGACCTTCCTTCCGGCCCGGCTCGCGGTGATCTATCCCTATCCCGAAAGGATGCCGTGGGCGGCCTTCCTTCTCTCCCTTGCCGTTCTCTCGGCCGTCAGCGTTCTGGCGCTTCGGACCGTCCGCTCCCGGCCCTACCTGCTCATCGGCTGGCTTTGGTACCTGGGAATGCTGGTGCCGGTGATCGGCCTCATCCAGGTCGGCGCCCAGGCCCACGCCGACCGGTATACCTACCTGCCAAGCATCGGGATCCTGATCATGGTCGTTTGGGGACTGGGGGATCTGAGCGCGCAGCGAAAGAAACTGGCGACCGCCCTGGCGGCCGGCGCCGGCGCGGCTCTCATCGTCCTGATGCTGGGCACGGCCAGGCAGGTTTCCTATTGGAAGGACAGCCTGAGCCTGTTCGGGCATGCCGTGGCGGTCACGCGGGACAACTCCATCGCCCGGAACAACCTGGGCGTCGCGCTGGGAGACCTCGGAAGGACGGACGAGGCCATCGCGCAACTGCGGGAGGCGATCCGGCTCAACCCGAGCTACGTCGACGCGCACACCAATCTGGGCCGCGCTCTCCGACTCCACGGATCCCCGACGGATGCGGCCGACGAGTTCCGTCTGGCCCTTCGCTACTACCCGCAATACGCCGCGGCCCACAACGGCCTGGGAATCGTCCTCGCCGGCAGCAAGCCGGATGAGGCTCTGGAGCAGTTCGCCGAGGCGATCCGTCTGGATCCGATGAACTCCGAACCTCAATACAACATGGGTCTGGTCCTGGCCCAGACGGGGAGGTTGCAGGAGGCGATCGGCCATTTCTCGGAAGCCCTGCGACTTCGGCCCGATTTCGTCGAGGCCCACAACTCCATGGGAATGGCGCTGGCGGCAACGGGTTCGAACCAGGAAGCCATCGCGCACTTCGAGGAGGCGCTGCGCTTGCGGCCGGGCTTCGAGCCTGCGATCAGAAACCTCGAGCGCCTGCGAAAGCTCTCTGGTCCACCCGGATAGGACGCCGGTCGGGAGCGCGCGCAAGAGCCGGCTGAGTCGCCTCGGGGATGCCTGCGCCAGCACGTCAGCCACGTGGGCGCGCAGGAGCCGGCGAGAAAACGCAAGTGAGATATAGGAACTTAACCGCCCATCCAGGCTGACCCGGCCAGTCGAGACAACGATCTCGAAACCTCTAGCCTGCCCGACGGTGGAGGTTGAAGGGTGGAAGTCGTATAACCTATTGATATAAAAATAGATAGCCGGTCAATTCAGCCGACTGCGCTTCGCCCCTGTCCAAAACAATTTCTCGCACGTTGACAGATATCTATGATTTTGACATAATCATATATGAAATACATCGACATACCGTATGCCCTCAACCAAACGCGCTCGAAGAGAAGGTCAGCATACGGGTCGAGGGTACTTGGTCCGATCAATTGCTTGAAGCCTGGACGCTGGCGGGTGGCGCTGGACACGGCCCTCCTCGCACTCCGACACGGCCGGGCTGGAACGGAGGTACGCATGTCAAGGTCCGCATCAGCGCTTCTTGTACTCCTACTGCTGCTTGGGGTTGGGGCCCTTCCGGCGAAAGCGGTTGTGCTGGGTCTGGACTGGGGCGTCATCGGAACCGACGCGTACCAGATCTGGTGGAACAACGGGCAAAACCACGACAACGTCTACGCCGGAAGCTTCAGCGGCTACCTCGGAGGCACCTTGGGGAATCCCCTGCCGCCGAACGACGGAAGCTACTTCGGTCAGGTCTACTGCGTAGACCTGGACCACTCGATCAGTCTCCCGACCGAGTATGAGGTCACTCCCTATCTGACCAACGATCCGCTGGTTCCGTTGAACCATGCCAGTCGGGCAGCCTGGCTTTACGACAGCGAGGAAGCAGGCGTCGGAAGCGACGTCCTGAAGGCGGCCGGGCTCCAGCTCGCCATCTGGAACGCCGTCTATGACAACGACTACACGGTTTCTTCGGGCGCGTTCGACGCGTCCGGAAACCAGACGGCCGTCAACTACGCCAACAGCTACCTCGCGGATCTGAGCGCCGCGAACAGTTCGCAGTCGGTCGCCAGGATGTTCCACGCCACCAACGGTGGTCAGGACATGCTGGGACCGGTCCCGGAACCCGCTTCGCTTCTCCTCCTGGGTTTCGGCCTCGGAATGGTCGGTCTCGTCGCCCGCGCGCGGCGTCGTTGACCTGGCCCGGCGCCCGGCCGAACGGGGCGCCTGGGAAGAACCCCACATGGAAAAAGGGCCCGGCTGAGCCGGGCCCTCATCTTCGTCCCGGGGGCCGAGCCGGCCCCAGAGCGATCAATTCGCGCTTACTTGCTCTCTCCCGACGGAGCGGCACCCGGCGCCGGAGCCGGGGAAGTCGAACCGGAAGCGGCACCCTTCTCGTGGTGCTTCATCTGCGGCAGGGTCACGGTGTAGCTGGCTTCCGCGGTCGCGCCCGGGAGGCCGCTGATCTGCACGGCGGCCTGGGTCGGAGGAGCCGCACCCGGCGTCCAGGGACCCGCCAGATGCTCCATCTTGCCCATGGTCGCCTTGGCCAACTGGACCGTCTGGGTCGTGCCGTCCGGGAAGGTCAGAGTGGCCGTTCCTTTGGCGTCACCGACGGGAGCGGGCTTCCCCGCCTTGTCCTCGACGAAAACGATCATCTGGGTCTTTGTCATGGTCGTCTCGAACTTCAGATCGCCGACCACGGAGACCACGCCGTGATGCATGCCGCGATGCGTTGCGTGCGCCTTCGTGGACGATGCGGACTTCGTGGCAGACTTCGCGGAAGAGTCGGCATGGCTCACTCCGACCATCCCCACCGCGAACGCCAAAACCAAACCAACCGTCACCAGCCTCGTCTGCAGTTTCATTTCATCACTCCTTTTGCCATCCCCCGAACTCCCGCCCAAGGGCGCCTTCCCAGGTGCGGGCAGATTTGCAACGATCAGCCCATTAAAACCGCTCATCCAGGGCAATGTTCCCGGAAGCGAGCGCACGATAACATAGATCCGAGTGAGATTCACCAGACTCGTTCGCTGGATCGCGTCGCGACTGACCATCTCATATTCAGAGCCACGATTCCGGCCGTTTTCTTGACCCCAGTACAGGGGTTCGGCCCGTCGATCAGGCCACACTCGCGGACACTGGCCGGGTTGTGTCGAGCGCTCTTGGGGGGCCGTGCGAGCGAAACCCGGACAGGTGCACCCCCGATTCTCCCGTTGACACCCGGCGGATCTCCGGGTCTGAATGGGGGACTCACGTTCCACCGTCCCTGCAGCGGCCGCCGGCGGTTTGCCGGTCGTCCGGAAGCTGGGGATCGCGACGCAGCCTGGGCCGGCAACCGGCGGCGGGAGGGTCATGGGATCTCAGTATTTTCCGCTGGCGCTGCCCTTCCTGTTCGTATTCGTGCTTCTGGCCGGGTTGCTCCTGGCCATGATCGAGGTCGGAGTTCTTGAGTACGCCTACGAGCGGATCGGAATCGATCGACGCCACATCGTCAGCCTGCTTCTTCTCTCGATCCTGGGCAGCTACGTGAACATCCCCCTGGCGACGCTTCCGGCGGAGCATGTTCGCTCCGGAGAGATCGTCACCTTCTTCGGCATGCGCTACGTCGTGCCGATGGTTCGGACCCTGCCCCGCACGGTCGTCGCGATCAACCTGGGAGGCGGAGTCCTGCCGCTCCTCTTGTCGCTTCACCTCCTGTTCAAGAACCGGCTGTTCGTGCGCGGGCCGATCGGGATCGTCGCGGTGTCGGCCATCGTCCATGGGCTCGCGCGCCCGGTGCCGGGCGTCGGAATCGCCGTTCCCACGCTGCTTCCCGCGTGCGCGTGCGCGATCGTGGCGATCATCCTCTCGCGCAAGAAGGCCGCTCCGCTGGCCTATCTGGCGGGCAGCCTCGGCACCCTGATCGGCGCCGACCTTCTCAACCTGGGCCGGATCCGCGGCCTGGGAGCGCCCGTCGCCTCGATCGGCGGAGCGGGCACGTTCGACGGAGTCTTCCTGACCGGCATCGTGGCCGTGCTTCTGGCCGGGCTGGTCAGCCGGCCTCCTCGCGCGACGACCTGAGCGTGCACGACGTCCTGGACGATCGGAGCAGCGCCGCGCCGCACTGGACGCGATCGATCCCGCCAGCGCCGTGCCAGACCGGACGCGGACGCTCCAAATGGAGCAGCGTACAACCGGCCCAAGCGCGCGCCCATCGACCCTCCCGGTTACGGCTCCGAGGCGCGGCGGAAGGTCATCCGCACCTGATCCTTCACCACTCCGGGGAACTTGAGGACCGAGTTGTGCATGGCCACGTAGACGCCCGGTTCGAGGAGCTGCACCGCCAGGAGCGCCTCGGTCAGGTTCTGCACCGCGTCGGTGGTCCTGAGCTCATAGGGCCGCATCGCTCCGGTGAGGATGATCGGAACACGGGGCCGCGCCCCGAGCCGCTCGACCAGCAGATCGCCCGTATGCTGCAGGCGATCCGTTCCGTGGGTGATGACGATCCCATCATGGGATTCCGCGTAGGCTCCAGCCACCCGCACGATCCGTTCGTGATCCGCCTCGGTAATGGCGAGCGAGTCGACGTTCATGACCGGGATCCGGTCCACCACGACCCCGTGAAGCACCAGAGAGGCCAGCATGATCTCGAGCACGCTGCGCTGGTTCGCCAGCGTGCCGTCCGATTCGTTGTAGGTCTTTTCGATCGTGCCGCCGGTCGAGAGCAGCGCGATCCGTCGCGGCGGAGTCATGACGCTCATCGTAAGACATTATCATGCCGTCCCGGCGCGGCCGCAACGCGTTCGGCGCCGGCAGACGGATCCCCTGGACTCGACCGCGCCCCGTCGTTCCCACCTGAAAAAACGCGGAAGGGCCGGCGGCGCGTGCGATATCATCCCGGCGCGGGCCCCAGAAGACGCCCGGGCCGAGGACCCGCCGCCAAGGAACCGGCGGGCCCTCGTCCACACGGCCCGGTGGCTCGCCGGATTCGCGGAACATGGGTGCGTGTCAAGGTCCGGACCGGATCGCCAGAACGGAGGCTGTTCATGAGTGGAGTTCGTCGACGCGCCGGACCAAGGGGGACGCCCCTGGAGTCCGGACAACGGGAGAGCCGGGGCACAGAGCCGGCCGATCCTTCGCGGGCGCCCGCTCTCGGGCGCCGGCTCGGTGCCATGATCGCCGGTCTGCTCATGGCCGGGATGGCGCTCCCGGGCGGCGCCGGGGCCGCGGCCGGCGGCGCTGAGAGCAAGGCGACCGACCATCCCGAGGGAGCCCGGAACGAACCCGCGGTGGCAGGACGGCCCCGGATCTTCGATTCGGTGGAGGTTCTGCGCCTCGACAACGGGATGCTCTTCGTCCTGCTCCCGCGCCCGGACATGCCGACCGTGTCAGGACGGATCTGGTTCCGCGTCGGCAACGTCGACTGCCCCGCCGGCGAATCGGGCCTCGCCCACATGCTCGAGCACATGGCCTTCAAGGGCACCGACCGGATCGGCACCCGTCATTATCCGGAGGAGCTGGCCGTGCAGCGGGGCGTCGACAGCGTGGGGACCCTCCTGGCGCACGAGGTCATGCGGCGCGACCGGGCCGACACCAGCCTGGTCAGCCGGTTGAGGGCGGACCTGCAGAAACGCCTGGACGCCCAGGAAGACCTGCTCGTGCCGAACGAGTTCCCCCAGGTGTATGACGGCTACACCTACGACTTCAACGCCTGGACCTCGGAAGACTTCACCGCTTATACAGCCGACCTTCCGGCCAACAACCTGGAGGTCTGGATGCTCATGGAAAGCGAGCGGATCAAGCATCCCGTCTTCCGTGAGTTCTACACCGAGCGCGAGGTGGTCAAGGAGGAGCGGCGCGAGCGGGACGATGATGATCCCGGCAGCATGGCCGAGGAGCTGCTTTTCGACCTGGCCTTCACCGCCCACCCCTATCGGACTCCGGTGGCGGGCTACATGAGCGAGATCGAGGTGTTGACCCAGGGCGAGATGGAGAAGTTCCGCGGAACCTATTACGTTCCGGGCAACGCGGTCGCCGCCCTGGTCGGCGGCTTCGATCCGGTCGTGGCCAAACGGATGATCCGGGACTACTTCGGGAACATCCCGGCCGGTCCGACGCCGCCTCAGATCTCCACGGTCGAGCCGCCGCACCACGGCCTCCGGCGGGGCATCCACCGCCAGGGGACCGAGCGCCACCTCTTCATGGCGTTTCCCGGCGTCTCTCCGATGGGTCGTGGCGCGGTCGTGGCCGAGCTGCTCGCGGACGTGCTCGGTCGCGACGAGACCAGCCGGCTGCAGCGCCGGCTCATCAATGCCGACAAGTCGGTCCGCGACGTCACCGTGAGCTGGAATGAGGACCTCGAGCGCTATCCCGGTCTCTTCACGATCGACGCCACGCCGCTGCCCGGCTTCACCAACGAGCAGGTGGAGAAGGCCGTCTGGGACGAACTTGACCGGGTCGTCCGCGAACCGGTGACTCCGGGGAAGCTGCGCGAGATCCAGGCGGCGCGCCGGAAGGAGTACTACCGCTCGCTCGCGACGAACGCCTCGGTGGCCGACGCCCTGGCGCGCAACCAGGCGGTGTTCGGCGACTGGCAACACACGTACACGATCCTGGACGTGATGGACTCGGTCACGGCGGACGAGATCACATCGCTCGCCCGCGACCTGTTCCAGCAGGATCAGGCCACGGTGGTCGACCTCGAACCGGCACCGGCGGCGGGCGCGGATTCGACCGGGGCGGCGCCGCAGACCCCGCAGTCGAACGGAGGTGGGCGATGAAGCGAGCGCGCGATCTCTTCAAGAGCACGACCGGCATCGTGGCCATCTGCGCCTTTCTAACTGTCGCTGCCGGATTCGCGCCGGCGGCGGCAGCGACCAGAGCTGCCGTGAATTCCGGAGGGACCGGCGCCGATCTGGCGGCGGCATCGGGAGCCATGGCGAATTCCGGCAGGGCCGGCGCCGATCTGGCGGCGGCGCACCCGTCCAGAGCGTCCCATTCACCAAAGGCAACGTCCGGTGCCTCGGCCCAGACCACGCCGCGCCACCCCAGTGAGCTGCATCTGTCGCCCCTCAAGTTCGAGCCTCACGCCGCCGACGTGGTCACCCTGCCGTGCGGAATCCCGGTCGTCCTCGTGGAGAACCATGATCTGCCGATCCTGGACGTGGTCGCCCGATTCCGTCTGGGCACGAGCTATCTTCCGGTTGAACAGCGCGCGGCGGCGAACCTCCTGAGCGCGGTCTGGCGTTCCGGCGGGACGACGGACCTGCCACCTGATTCGCTCGACGCCCATCAGGCGGCCCTGGGCGTGACCATCGCGTCCAACGTCGGCACGCGCGCCGGCGGCGTCTCCATCAGCCTGGCCAGCGAAGACTGGAAGGCGGCGCTGCCGCTCTGGCGCGAGGTCGTGATCCATCCGAGATTCGACCAGGAGCGCCTGGCCAAGGCGCAGGCGGATCGGATCCGCGACCTTCAGGCGATCAACAACGACCCCGACGCGATCGCGGGCTGTCGGCTCTCCTGGCTGGTCGAGGGACAGGACGATCCCGACTCCCATGTGGAATCCTCCGATGAGGTGAACGCAGTGAAGCAGGCCGACCTCGTGGCCCTCGACCAGCGTTTCGTCCACCCGAAGAATCTGGTCCTGGGCGTGGCCGGCGATTTCGACCGCGCCGCCATGCTGTCGTTCCTGGATCAGCTCTTCGGGGACTGGATGAAGAGCGCCGGAACCTTCCAGCCGCCGGTCCTGCTGCACCCGGCGCCGCACCCGCAACCGGGCGTCTATTTCCTGCCCGGCGATTACGAGCAGAGCCAGGTGCGAATCGGCCGCGCTCTCTGGGGACTCAACGACGACTCCCCCGACGCGCCTTCGGCTTCGATCCTGAGCTTCGCCTTCGGGTACGGGCGCGTCTTCTACCGGGTCCGGAGCGATGGACTGTCCTACGGCGCCACCATCATGCTCAGAACGGGAGAGGATCGGTCCACGATCGACGGCTTCGGATCCTGCCGCGGAGAGGTCACGGTCAAGCTCCTGCGGGACATGCTGGATGAGCTGAACCAGCTACCCAAGAAGCAGTTCACGAGCCAGGAGCTGGAAACGGCCCGGACGTTCCAGGTCGGCAGGCAGGTCCGCCAGAGTGAAACGCCGGCCGGCATCATGGATCAGCAGGTCACGAATCAACTTCTGGGGCGGCCGGACGACTGGGATCTGCGCGTGCTGCATCGCCTGCAGAACACCGACCTGACGGACATGTCCCGGCTGGCCGGGCAGTATCTCAAGAACGACTCGCTGGTCGTTCTGGTTCTGGGAAAGGAGGCCAGTCTCGGCTCGGCGCTCGATTCGCTGGGGCTGGGGCCGGCGACCGAGCTGAAACCGGTGGAGTTCGGGAAGTAGCACGCAGCCGGCGGTTCAACTGCACAGAAGGCCTTCGGCCAATGGGCTGAGATCGGCAGCGGTGCTCGAGCAACGAAGCGACCTGGCTGATCGGACGTCGGCGAAGCGAGAAACGGCTCTGGACTTCCGGCCGTGCTCGAGAGCGCGCGTTCCAGGGGATATGCAGCCGGATCGGCAGAATCGAGACAGTATGAACATCCATTTCCGGCAGATTCTCCTTCGCAAGCGGTATCCGCTCCGCATCTCGCGCGGGCTTCACACCGGCTCGGCCAATCTCTTCGTCATCGTCGAGCGCGGGAGGCTGCGCGGAATCGGTGAGATGGCGCCGGGGATCCTGACCGGATGTGAAACGGCGGCCGAGGGAGAGCGGATGCTCGCGAGCTTCGCCAAGACGCTGCCCGACGATTGCCCGGTCCAAACGGTCTATCGCCTGGGGCGGGAAGCGGGCCTCGCGCCCTGCGCCCTGGCGGCGCTCGATCTCGCGCTCTGGGATCTCCTCGCCAAGCAGGCGGGTCTCCCGCTCTACCGGTTGCTCGGCCTGTCGCGGCCGAACGTCCCGACCTCCGTCACCATCGGCATCGAGTCGCCTGAAGTGGTTCGTGATCGCGTGCCGGAGATCCTGGCCCGGACCGGGGCGCGATTCCTCAAGATCAAGCTGGGATCGCCGGATGGGATCGAATTGGACCGGGAGCGCTACCTGGCCGCGCGGGAAACTGTGCGGCGGTTCGAGGCCGCCTCCGGATCGACTCCGCGGATCGGCCTCCGCGTGGACGCCAACGGCGGATGGAACCTCCATGACGCCCGCTCCATGCTGGCCTGGCTTCACGTCCGGGACTGCGATTATGTGGAACAGCCGCTTCATCACGATTGGCTCGAAGACCTGTCGGAGCTGGCGCGGGACCGGCCGCTCCCGATCTTCCTGGATGAGTCCTGCAACTTCTCGAGCGACATTCCCGCGTGGGCGCAGCACGTGGACGGCGTCAATCTCAAGCTGATGAAATGCGGCGGAATCACGGAGGCCCTCCGGATCGTCGCCACGGCGCACGCCTTCGGCCTCAAGACGATGATCGGTTGCATGGGGGAATCGAGCATCGCCATCTCCGCCGGCGCGGCGCTCGGCGCGCTCTTCGATCACATCGACCTCGATTCCCATTCTGAATCTGATCGACGATCCCGCCTGGGGGGCCGAGATGATCGACGGCGTGATCACTCCGCCGGAGCTTCCGGGGCACGGCGGGCGTTTGAGGGCGGCGGAATGACGCGACGGGAGAGACACGGCGGTTCGGCGCATGGATCGGAGCGAGAGAACCGCGATGCTGGATGACACGGCGCCGCTGGCGCTGTTCCTCGAGAACGCCCTCGGCCGGCCCGAATGCAAGATGGCGATCGGGATCGCCCGCTATCGGCCCAACCCGATCGCCTGCGCCCTCGACGCCTCCAAGGCGGGCCGCCGTCTCACCGAATTCCCCGGATTCACCCGCGACGCTCCGGTCCTGGCCACGGTCGAGGAGGCTCGCCAGGCGGGCGCCGAGGTCCTCGTGATCGGCACGGCCCCGTCGGGCGGACGGATCCCGGAGACCTACTACCCGGCGCTGGATCGCGCAGTCGAGATCGGCTTCTCCATCGTCAACGGATTGCACGACAAGCTCGCTCCCCGGTATGCAGCAAGGCATGCGGCTCTGAGGCCGGGCCAGTGGATCTGGGACATCCGCACCGAGCCCTCCGGCATCGGCGTCGCCGAGGGACGCGCCGCCGCCCTGGACAATCGGCGCGTCCTGATGGTCGGAACCGACATGGCGATCGGGAAGATGACGGCCGGGCTGGAGTTGTACAAGGAGGCGACGGTGCGCGGCATCCGGGCGGAATTCGTCGCCACCGGCCAGATCGGCATCGTCATCATGGGCCATGGAGTGCCCCTCGACGCCGCCAAGGTCGATTACGCCTGCGGCGCGATGGAGCAGGCCGTGCTCGCGGCCGCCCCGGCGGAGCTGATCATCGTCGAGGGCCAGGGCTCCCTGGTTCATCCCGGCAGCACATCCACGCTGCCTCTTCTCCGGGGCACCTGTCCCACACATTCTGATTCTCTGCCATCGCGCCGGGCAGGAGTTTCTCGGCAAGCTCCCGTCGATCGCGATCCCGCCGCTGCCGCAGCTCATCCGGTTATACGAGGACCTGGCCGAAACCTGCGGGACCTTTCCGCGCCCGAAGACTCTCGGAATCGCGCTCAACACGATGCACCTGAGCGCTTCGGAGGCCGAGCAGGCCCTAACCGACCTCGCGCGGGAGACGGGATACGCGGTCACGGATCCGGTGCGGTTCGGAACCGGGTTGTTCTTGGAGGGGCTGGGGATCCGGTAGGCTCACGCTACCCGAAACACCCCCGGAATCCGCGAGCGGAGCCGAATCCACTCTCCCGTGAACGGATGGGTGAACGCGAGAAAGAACGCGTGCAGCCCGAGGCGACCGATCGGGTCGGTGCGGGCGCCGTACTTCCGGTCGCCCACGACCGGGCACCCCAGCTCGGAGAGGTGAGCCCGGATCTGGTTCTTCCGCCCGGTCTCGATGCGAACCTCCAGCAGGCTTTGGGAGGATCCGCTCCTCCGCACCCGGTACTGCGTGACCGCGAGCCTCGCGTCCGGGCTCTCCGGACCCGAAAAGACCCGATGGATCCGATTCTCGCGCAGCCAGCTCCGGACGGTGCCGGTCTCCTCCGGCGGCCCTCCTTCCACCAGCGCCCAGTATCGCTTCTCCGTCCCTGACCAGTTCCGCTGGAGCCGCTCCTGCGCCAGAGGATCGAGGGCGAAGAGCATGATCCCGGAAACTTCCTTGTCCAGCCGGTGCACGATGA
The DNA here is from genome assembly GCA_963833505.1 of Candidatus Eiseniibacteriota bacterium. GTDB lineage: Bacteria > Eisenbacteria > RBG-16-71-46 > CAIMUX01 > CAIMUX01 > CAWHYG01. Next base: position 95,809 of record CAWHYG010000008.1, read on the forward strand.
AGATCCGGCTTCGGCCGCGCGAGGCGGAGTGCACATAACTGAAGACGCGGCGGTAGAACGTGTCGCCGCCGTCCCGATCCCGGGACACGGACAGGATCCCGGCGGGCTTCTCGACCGCGAGCAGAGCCTCGTCGCGGAAGAGGATCCGGCCGGGCAGCGCGGTGCCGGGCGCGCGAGCCGAAACGATCGCGATCTCCTGGCCGGCGCGGACCGGCGTGTCCGCCCTCCGGATCACGCGGCCGTCAATCTCCACCCGCTCCTGGCGCAGCATCTTTCGGATGGTCGCGTTCGAGGAGTCGGGAAAGAGCTCCTTGAGCCGGTCGAAGAGGACTCCATCCGTTTCGATCCGGAATCGCATCGGCACGCTCCAATTGCATTTCTGCGACGCTCACGGCTCGGGCGCCTGCGGGGCGACCGGAGCGCTGCGGCGGCCGGCATTGCAGCACGCCACCAGCCCGCCTAGGATCATAGACAGAGGGCCATTCCCGGTCAGCCGGAACTCGCGGGACCGCCGCGCGTCTCGGCGGGACCGGATCTCTCCCCGGAGCCGGCGATCACCAGCGCCGGTTCGGTCCCAAGAAAGGGGTCGTCATGCGGTTTCTCCTCATCCTGCGCACGGCGCTTCGCGCCATCGCCCGGAACAAGCTGCGTTCGGGCCTGACCGTCCTCGGCATCATCATCGGGGTCGGCGCGGTCATCGCCATGGTCGGCATCGGGGAGGGAGCCTCGAACCTCGTCAAGTCCCAGATCTCCTCTCTGGGAGACAACCTGATCAACATCTTCCCGGGCTCGATGTTCTCGGGCGGCCAGCACGCGGGAGCCGGCAGCAAGTCCAGCCTGACCGAGGATGACGTCACGGCCCTGCGCAGCCAGATCCCCTACCTCTCGCTGGTGAGCCCGCTCGCCCGGACGAACGCGCCGGTCATCGCCGGAGACCAGAACTGGACCACGCAGGTCATGGGCGCGAGCCCGGAGTGGTTCGACATCCGCCGATGGGCGGTCGTCGACGGATCCGCCTTCAACGAGTCGGCGGTCCGGGCCACGGCCAAGGTGGCCGTCCTGGGAGCGACGGTCGTCGCGAACCTGTTTCCTTCGGGTGAAAGCCCCATCGGGCAGACCATCCGGATCAAGAAGATGCCGTTCACGGTGATCGGAGTGCTCGACAAGAAGGGCCAGAACGGTTTCGGGCAGGATCAGGACGACGTGATCATCGTGCCCTACACCACGGTCTTGAAGCGGCTCACCGGCGGCACCTACCTGAACGGGATCATGGCCTCCGCCATCTCGATGGAGGCCACCACCAACGCCACCGACGCCATCACCCAGCTTCTCCGCACGCGCCATCGGATTCCCCAGGGCACCGACGACGACTTCACGGTCCGCACCCAGCAGGACATCGCCAACGTCATGGGCTCGACCGCTTCGGTCATGCGCGGGCTTCTCGCCGCCATCGCGTCCGTCTCGCTGCTGGTCGGCGGCATCGGGATCATGAACATCATGCTGGTCTCGGTCACCGAGCGGACGCGCGAGATCGGGATCCGCATGGCGGTCGGCGCCAAGGGCTGGCACGTGCTGGTGCAGTTCCTGTCCGAGGCGGTGGTGCTGGCTTCGTTCGGCGGTCTCATCGGCATCGGGCTTGGCATCGGCGTCGCCAAGCTCATCGCCCGGTTCGCCCACTGGCCGGTGCTGATCCCGCTCGAGGCCATCGTCATCTCGTTTTTGTTCTCGGCCGTGGTGGGGATCTTCTTCGGCTACTGGCCGGCGCGGAAGGCCTCGGAGCTCGATCCGATCGAGGCGCTTCGGTACGAGTAGGGCGCTGCCGCGGTCACTCCGGGATCGGATGCTTCCAGATCGGCACCCAGGTCTTCAGCTCATCGATGAACTCCGCGCAGGCGCGAAGCGCCTCGCCGCGATGAGGCGCCAGGATCCGGACCAGAAGGGACGGCTCGCCCACCGGCACGACGCCGATGCGGTGGATGGCCAGAGCGGCCGTGAGGGAATGCTTGCTTCCCAGCTCCTCCAGGATCCGCTCCATTCGATGGACCGCCATATCCTCGTGCGCTTCGTAGTCGATCGCGCGGATCCGCACACCGCCCGTTCCGCCTGCACCCGTTCCGCCTGAAGCTCGTCCGCCTGATCCCATTTCGCCCGCCCCCGTTCCGCTTGAGCCCGACCCGTCCGAGCCTGTTCCGCCTGCGCCGGCAGCATCGGTACCCGCGGGCGTCCCTTCCGTCTCGATGGTGCGGACGATTCCACAAAACTCGAGCCACGCGCCGACCTCACCGGCAGCAGCGGCGGTGAGGCTGGAGACGCCGGATCCGGCGGCCGCAATGGATCGGCCGCCGGAGAGATCGCCGGAACCCGCGCGCCAGGGCTCTTCCAGAGTCGCCAGAACGGCGGCGATCGGTTCACGGGTCACGATCGCGCGGACGATCATCGGAGGCCTCTCCGGTCCATCGCGGGGTCGATCATCGGAACCCTCTCCGGTGTGCCGTCGGCCCGTGCAGCCATCTCCCACCAGGACTCTGCCGCGGCAACGGACCCGCAAATCAGGACCGCGTTCTGCCTAGACCTGGAGCCTCGCGAGAATGCCGGCGCGGGGATCAGGACTTCGCCGGCACCAGCGAGTCGATGACGTCGTCGAACTGGGCGTCGATCCGTTGCATCGACTTGACCGGGCCGACCGCCTTGAAGAACCACGGCCCGCCCTGCCCCTCGATGACCGCGCCCCACATGGCATAGCCCGGTTTGTTCTCGGCCTGGCCCATTCCCATTCCACCCGCGTAGGTCCCGCTCACGCGAACCTCGGTCACTTTGAAGGGCCCGACGGTCCGGCTGGAAGTCTTCGCCTGGTCGCTCGCAGACGATCCGTTGGACTGGGTGAACTGCCCCATCCAGCGGTCGATGTTGGCCTGCGCGCTCCCTCCCTGACCTTCGCCGAAAAAGTAGAGAACGAGCTCGGGCGCGTCCGTCTCTCCCGAGGCCACCGGCAGGGTGTACTGCGCGGCGCGCATGCCCGAGCTTGGCGGGGCCGACGTCCAATCGGTCGGAACCCGGTAGGAGATTCCCTTGGCGGATTCCATTCGGGTGTCGCCGGTGCGACCGCCGGATGCGTTGCCGCTTCCTTTGGAGCATCCGAACGCCAGAACGAGAAGAAGGGCGCCCGCCCACGGGAGCAACCGTTTCATGAGACCTCCGTGAATGGTGAAACCTGCTGTCCGAAGCCGCACGATCGGAGGCATCCGCCATGCGCGCATTCGGCGCGACGTGCCCATGGAACCCGGCCAGGTCCGGAAACGGCGCCGTGCGCCGTCAGACCCGAGGCCGATGAGACCTGCCGTCCGAACGCGAGATCATACACGCCGTCTCGGGGCGGCGTACACCTCGAGATCGCCCCTTCCCCTCACCCGGGCATATAATGCCTTGGGGAGTGCGCTCACCGGATCCTCTGATCGATTTGTCGCCGGATCGACTGGTCGATTGGACCGTCTCCGAATCCGGACCGGTTTCAGCCGCCCTGAACAGGCGGAATCAAGGAGATCTCGTCCCCCTCTTCGAGCACGTGATCCGGCCGGGCGAAGTCGAGCCCGACCGCGGCGCGGCAGCTCGCCGCCGGCGCCGCCAGGGCCGGCTCCCGGCGGAGAAGCGCCTCGAGCGCGGCCCCGACAGTCGATCCGTGGGGCAGCTCCAGCTCCACCGCCGACCGTCCGGCCGCGCTCTTCAAACCTGCGAAAAGACGAACTCGGACGTTCAATGCTCCCCTGCCTCGCGCCGATCTGGAGCACCGGCTCAGCGCGCCACCGGCTCACCCACCGGTCACCGTCACGCTCACCCGCCGATCGCCGTCATGCTGCGCCCCGGCTGATACTGCCCCCGGAAGTCATGCTCCGCGGGCTTCTTTCCCACCGAACGCAGGAACACCTCCTCCAGCTCGGAGTCGCTCGCGCCCGCCCGCAGAGGACCGCGCAGATCGAACTCGAGATGATTGCCGAGGCAGGGCCGGATCTTCCCGTCCGCCGTCAGGCGCATCTTGTTGCAGGCTTCACAGAAGTGCAGATCGGTCATCGCGCCGATGAAGCCGACCAGCGCGCCGTCCCCGGTGCGATAGTAGACGGCCGGCCCGTTGCCCAGGCGGTCCGACACCCGTTCCAGGGTCGTGACCCGTTCGATCCCGGCCCGCGCCTCGTCGATCGGCAGGAAGTTCTCCGGCGAGAGCACCTGGGTCTTCGTGATCGGCATCAGCTCGATCAGGCGGAGCACCGCATCGCGTTCCTTCGCGAAGCGGATCAAGGGAAGAATCTGATCCTCGTTCACGCCCCGCATCAGGACCGCGTTGAGCTTGAGGGACCGGAAGCCGGCCTGGCGCGCCGCGTCGATGCCGCGCAGGCAGTCGTCGAGATCCCATCGGGTCAGGCTCCGGTACACCTCGGGGTCGAGAGTGTCGAGGCTGATGTTGATCGCGTGGACTCCGGCGCGCTGGATCTGCTCCGCCATCGGCGCGAGCAGTGTGCCGTTGGTGCTGAGGCCCAGGGATTCGATGCCGGGCACGGCTCCGAGGCGCTCGAGGAAGGCGAGAACGTCCTTCCGGACCAGCGGCTCGCCCCCGGTCACGCGGAACTTGCGGAAGCCCAGGGAGACCGCGACCTCAACGATCCGGAGGATCTCCTCGAAGGTCAGGATCTCGTCCCGCTCCTTCCAGTCCTTGAGCCCCTCGGGCATGCAGTAGACGCACCGCTCGTTGCACCGATCGGTGATCGAGATCCGGAGGTAGTCGACCCGGCGCCGGGTCCAGTCGAGCAGGGTCGGGAACGGTGGCATCGTCTCCCTCGATTCTCGGGCGATCGGGACCTGCCGGAGCGGCCCCGGGGAACCGGAGAGTGTAACGGGCGGGCAGGCATTCCGGAAGGGCCTGTCGCCTTCTTGTCGTCGGTTGCGGGACCTGTCGCCGGCGGTCGGTCGTTCTCTCGGCGACACGGGACAGAGACGGACGATCTGTCGATCCGCTACACCGAGCACCTGGCCGAGGCCGGGATCGAGCCCTCGGTCGGCATCAAGGGCGACAGCTATGTCAACGCCCTGGCTGAGTCGGTCATCGGGCTGTTCAAGACCGCTGTCGGCGATCTGTCCGTACATCAACCTGGCGATCTTGAGCAAAGCGCGGCGGTGACCGGTTCCTCGGAAGGCGTCCGCCCGGGGGCTGCCGGCTCAGGAACGGCGGAGTTCTCGAAGGGCAAGACGTCCCCGTTGAGGTCGCTTCGGCCGGCCCCCAGTTGCGATCGGCCGTCGCTTGCCGGCCGCCGCCGCGCCTGCTATCGTCGAGCCCATGAATCATCCGATCCGCGTCCGCTTCGCCCCCAGCCCGACCGGGTATCTCCACGTCGGGAGCCTGCGCACGGCTTTGTACAACTATCTCTTCGCGCGCAAGCTCGGCGGGACCTTCATCCTCAGGATCGAAGACACCGATCGGGCCCGGTTCGTGCCCGGCGCGACCGAGAGCCTGATCGCGACCCTCGCCTGGACCGGCCTCCGATACGACGAAGGCCCGGACGTCGGAGGTCCGCATGGCCCATACCTTCAGTCCGAGCGGACGTCGCTCTACCTTGATGCGGCCGATCGCCTGATCGCCTCCGGCCACGCCTACCCGTGCTTCTGCACGCCCGCCCGGCTCGAGGAGATGCGAAAATCCCAGGCCAAGGCCAAGCTCGATCCCCGCTATGATCGGACCTGCCTCCATCCGACTCCCGGCGAGGTCGTGCAGAAAATGGCCGCCGGAACCCCCTACGTCATCCGCTTGCGGGTTCCCGACGACGAGATCGTGGCGGTCGACGACCTGGTGCGAGGGGAGGTCGAGTTCTCCACCATCCAGATCGATGACCAGGTGCTGCTCAAGTCGGACGGATTTCCGACCTACCATCTCGCCAACGTCGTCGACGATCAGATGATGGGCGTCACCCACGTGATCCGCGGCGAGGAGTGGCTTTCGAGCACGCCGAAACATTTTCTCCTCTACCGATTCCTGGGTTACGAGCCGCCGCGGTTCGCCCATCTGCCGCTGCTGCTCAACGCCGACCGGTCAAAGCTGAGCAAGCGCCAGGGAGACGTGGCCGCGGAGGACTTCCGGGCGCAGGGTTACTACCCGGAAGCCCTGATCAACTTTGTCGCCTTTCTCGGATGGAATCCGGGGGACGAACGGGAGCTGTTCTCGCTCGACGAGCTGGTCGAGGCCTTTTCGCTTGAGCGGGTCGGGAAATCGGGAGCGATCTTCAACGGGGAGAAGCTCCGGTGGTTCCAGGCGGCCTGGCTCCGGCGCCGCTCGACGGCAACGCTGGTCGAGGAGCTGCGCCCGCTGCTGCAGGAGAAAGGCTGGAACGGCGACGACGACGATCATCTCGGCCGCGTCATCGACCTGATGCGGGAGCGCATCGAGTTCATCCGGCAGGTCCCCGAAAACGCGCCGTACTTCTTCGCCGACCCGTCCACCTACGATCCGGCGACGGTAGCCAAACGCTGGACGCCGGACAGCGCGACGTTTCTTCTCCGGCTTCTGCCGCGTCTCGAAGCGCTGGAAACCTTCGACGCTCCCTCGATCGAGACGGTGACGCGGTCCCTGGCGGAAGAGGCGGGCGTGAAGATCCAGGCCCTGGTTCATCCGCTTCGCCTCGCGATCAGCGGCGTCGGCGGCGGACCGGGGCTCTTCGAGATGATGGAGCTCCTAGGCTCCGAGACCTGCGCCCGTCGCATCCGCCGGGGAACCGAGACCCTGCCGGGAAACGAGGACGATCCGCCGCGTTCCGGCCGACCTGCCACGGGGTGACGTCGGTTTCGGGCCGGGCGGCAGGTTACCAGCTGCGCGAAGAGGCGTAGGATCCCGATCCCGTGATCTGAGAGGAATCGAGTGAATCTCACGTCCGTTCATCGTCGAGCCGTCACCGCTTGCCGGCCCTGGAGGTCTCTGCGTGAGCCATAAGCCCGTTCACGTTCGCGCCGCCTCCACCTGCAATCGGCTCCGGCCGCGTTCCCGGCTCACCTCGATGCCGGCGCTTGCCGTCACCCTGTGGCTCCTCGTTTCCCTCTGTGCGTCCGGCTGCCATCGCGGGCCCGATCCCGTCCACCGGGGCCAGAACTTCACCGCCGCCGACTCACCGGTCTATGAGGTGAACGATCGCCCGGAGGGGCCGCTGGCGTCCGACACGCTGCTCGTCGTCACCTTCAACATCCAGTTCGGGCGCGAGATCGATCGGGCGATCGCCGAGCTCGAAAGCCCCGATCTGGCCGGCGCCGACATCGTCCTGTTGCAGGAGATGGACTCGGCCGGAACCGACCGCATCGCTCGCGCCCTGGGCGACAACTACCTGTACTACCCGGCCTCGATCCACGTCCGCACCGGACGCGAATTCGGGGATGCCGTGCTGGTCAGGGGCCGGATCCTGGACCGGGCGAAGATCATCCTTCCCCATCTCGATCCGAACCATTTGCAAAGGATCGCCTCCTACGCGCGCATCGAGCTGATCCGGCGGGACGGACGGAAGGCGCTTCTCGACGTCTACAGCGCGCACCTGGGCACGCGGATCGGGACGCGCGCGCGCCGGGACCAGGTCGAGGAGATCGCGCAGCGCGCTGCTGGGGACTCCATCCCCTGCATCATCGGCGGAGACTTCAACATCTACGACCGGGCGCAATTCAAGGGTCTGGCACCTCTCCAGAACGCCGGGTTCCGCGACGACACTAGCCGGATCCCCTGGAGCTCACGCGTCGCCCTCTTCGGCCGCACCGTGTACGGGATGCGTCTGGACCACATCTTCTCCCACGGGCTGGCCGTGGTGGGCGCGGCCCGAGCCGCGGAGCAGGTTTCCGCCAGCGACCACTGGCCGGTCTGGGCGCGGGTTGTCCTGCCGGCCCCGCTCTAACCGTCTCCAGCCGCTTCCGAGCCATCGGCCGCTCCGGACCGGAGGCACGCGCCGCCGACTCCGACCGCGGAAGGAGGCGACGGGGCTCCTCACACTCCACTGCGCTTCGATAGGGGGGGTCGCGGTGCTCTTTCCGACCTGCCGAGGGCCGATGAAGATCTGAATCAGGTCCTCATGAGTAAGAACACTCGTACGATGAGTCACAACGACGAACGCGGCACGGCCGGTGTCGCCCGAATCGGCAATACCGGCCGTGCCTGCGTGGAACAGACTCTCGACGTTCTACTTCACCCGAACCAGCAGCATCCTCATTTTCGCCTGCTCGGAACGGATGGCGACAAAGTAGATCCCGCTGGAGACCGCCTGGCCGGCGCCATCACGGCCATCCCAGGAGAGCCGCTCGATTCCCGCGGGAAGCGGCCCGGAGTGAAGACGCCGCACCAACCTTCCGGCCACGTCGAAAATCTCCACCGCGACATTCGGATCCTGGGCCGGAAGCCGGAACTTGATCTCGGTGCGATCCCGGAACGGGTTGGGTCCGGACGGAAGCAGTCCCGCCCTTCCGCCGCTAGCCGGCGGCTGACCTGCCAGCTCCGCTTGGAGGCCGGTGGTGTCACGCGGCACCACGGAAAGCATCGACACGGACGCGAAGCTCTCCATCCCGGGCCGACCATCCGCGTTGAGCGAGAGCACGACGTCGTGCACGGTCATCGGCTGGAACTGCACCAAGGCGGCCTGCAGCGGGATCACGGCCGTCTGGCCCGGGGCCAGCGAAAGAACGCCCGTGACCGGGGTGCCCGGCGCCAGACCGTTCAGCGACACGTTCTGGTTGGTGGAGTCGCCGTCGGCCGCGCGCCCGATCACCGAGTAGGCGGACTGGTAGGAAACCGATCCGGAATTCTGCACCGTGAAGAGAAGCGGCGTCGAAGCCTTGGGCCGCACCTTGACGAACTCCTGGGTCCCGCCCGATCCGCCAGACCCACCGGTTCCTTTGAGCGAGCAGTCGTAGAGAATCTCGCCGCTGCACTGGCAGCATTGCCCCGTGTACTGATTTCTCACCGTGATCGTGTAACAGGTCGTCTGGCCCGACAACAGGCCGGCGGGCAAGTAGACCTTGATCTTGGCAGAACCGGTGCAGGGGAGACTGACCCCGGAGGTGTTGATGATGCCGGTGACGGGGTCGAACCTGGTCGGGGCCGGGTTGCACTGCCCCGGCCACCCGGCGGAGATCGTGTAGGTGAAGGTCTGTGGACCGGCGGTGGATGTAAGGACGGTCAGCGGGACCACGGCGTAGGGAGGGCAGGCCGAGACCACGGGGGGAACCGAGCATTGATCGCGGCAGTATCCCAACGAGGATCCGAGGATCTGGGCCGCTCCGGGGCCGATGCAACAGGAATAGAGCTGGAGTTCGTCGATGCTTCCCTGGAACTGCCCCTCGCGCGGTCCCATGAGGGTCATCCCGCCGATACCAATGGTGAGCGGGGCACTGTCGTCGATGTCTCCCAGGTAGACGGAATTTGAAGGAAACGAGGTCACCTGGCCGTCGACGTAGATCCAGGCGCCGACGTAGGGGGGAATGCTGGTCGTGTCGCGGCAGACCTCGGCCACGACAAAGTGCCAGGCTCCGTCGTTGACCGAAATGTTGGAGTAATGGTCCCCCTGGGTGGGCCACCCGCTGCCGTAGCGGAAATGGACCTTCCCGCCGTCCACCGAGAGACTGTACCCGTTGCCGGGCGACAACTCGGCATAAGAGGACTTGTCCACGACGGTCTCCATCAGCCCCGTATAGGTGGTCTTGACCCAAGCTGCGATGGTGAAGCTCCCCGTGCCGAAGCTGTTCTGCGGCTTGTCCGGCACCCAGACGTAGTTAGTTCTTGTTGCCGCTATGCTGAAAGCGCTGAAATGCCACGGATTTATTGATGTTTCTGGAGCGAATTGACTTGTACAAACATGCTTGCCCCACCATCGTACGTGTTGTTTACCAAGACACCTCGTACAACAAATGGAGCAAGCATGAGAACGAAACTGAACCCCCAAGATCCGCTGGACTTCAGCCCAGCTCGCCTGAAGGTAACGAGAGAGTATCAAGACAGGTACCGTGCTGTCGACCAGATTCTGGGCGCGACGCCTCAGCTCCTCAACGTCTTCCATCGGGACGTGTCCCGGGTCCTCAGCAAGCCGGGCCGGAAACGGCAAGCCGAGTTCACCAGCGACAATCTCTTGCGCGCGATCCTGGTCATGGAGATCGAGGGACTGCCCTATCGCGAGGCCGTGGTCCGGATCGACGACAGTCCGTTTCTCCGACGATTCGTTCGGGTGTTCGACAACGACATGATGGACTACAGCCTGCTGTGCAAGGCCTACAAGGCTGTTTCTCCCGAAAGCTGGAGGGAGATGAACCGGCTGCTCGGCGGCTACGCGATCAAGCAGGAGGTGATCAGCGGAACGGAGCTGCGGGTCGATACCACGGCCTACGAGACCAACGTTCATTATCCGACCGACTCCAGCTTGCTCTGGGACTGCTACCGCGTCACCTCTCGGTTGATCGGCCGGATCAGAGAGCACGACTCGGAGGCGGTCGGTTCCGGCCGTTTGCAGGACCGCAAGGTCAAGAGATTGATGCTCTGCATCACTCGGCAAGCCAACAACAAGGAGGACAACCGGCGGAAGCTCGCAAGGCCCTACCGGGCGCTGTTGGCGCACGTTTCGCGCATCTCGGATTGGTCCCGAGAAGTGCAGGGTCGGGTCCGGGAGCGTTTGGAGGCCAACGCCTACGACCTTCAGGTCGGACTCATCTTGACCGGGTTCGTGAACGAGCTGGAGCACTACCGTCCATTGACCGAGAGAGTTGTGGACCAGGCATCCCGCAGGATCGTCCAGGGCGAGAAGGTGCCGAATGCGGAGAAGGTGTTCAGCATCTTCGAGGAGCACACCGAGTTGCTGATCCGCGGCAAGGTGGCGAAGCCGATCGAGTTCGGCCACATGGTTCTTCTGCAGCAAGTCGAGGAGAAGTTCATCACCGACTACGACGTCTTCGAACGCAGGCCCACCGACGAATCTCTGGTCGATGCCATCCTCGAACGGCACGAGAAGACCTTCGGACAACTCCCGGAGTCCTTTGCCGCGGACAAGGGGTTCTATCAAAGCATGTCGAAGATCCGGGAACTGGAAAAGGACATCCCCACCGTCTCGATTGCCAAGAAAGGATCCCGAACCGAAGAAGAGCGGGACCGGGAGCACCATCCCCTGTTCCGGGCCGGGCAGCGATTCAGAGCGGGGATCGAAGGATCCATCTCCGCCTTGAAACGCAGCTTCAAGATGTGTCGTTGCCTCTACCGTTCCTTCCGCACCTACTGCAGCAGCGTGGGCGCTCATATCTTCGCGCACAACCTCATCGTCTTGACCCACCTCTGAGGGACGGCGTTCTCGGTAAGCCCAACTCCTCACGTCCAATTGACCTCTCCGGCCGGAGGCCTGTCCCGGTTCGCCATTCGCGACTCCGTAGGGCCCGAAGTCACGGAAGACCGCGAAAACAGCGCCTCCACCGGCCCCCCGAGAGTCCCAGCTGGAAGCGCAATCGCCCTGGGAGCTCCTGGCCGACCAGCGATTCTCAGGTAAAATCAACAGAAACTAGCTAATCCCGGGTCCGTTTAGGGTGATCCACCACTGCGAAGGGCAGAACCAGCCTGTAGAGACAAGTGCAGCTCCCCCGAAACAGAAGTCGGGGGGATCACCGGGGCAAGGATTGATACTCTGATAGTCGATGTTGAAGTCAATCGCCCAGGCTCTTTGGAGCGGCGAAAGGCCGAGAAGAAAAAGCAAGGTCAGGACCGTGGTCATACATTTGCCGAATACGTTCGTCATCGCGAACCCCTCCCTGGGAGGCACCGTGAGGTCGACTCCCTTGCTGGCACTCCACGATCACGCAGGGCGGCCAACCTGCGCTACCGAAAAGGGACTGCACAAGGCGTGAACAAGACGTATACGAGTGAGGTGGCCGGATCTTAAAGGGAAACTGAGGCGGGCCAGACCGGATGGATCGTAGATGCGATCCACGCGGTCAAGAGACTCGCGAGGCGCCGGGAGGCGCCGCCGGCGCCGTGAAGAGGTCGATCGTTGCTACTCCCCCGCGTCCCCCACCAGCGTGAATGCCGCCCAGTAGATCGGGTTGGCGAAGGGCTGCCGGCCCTGGGCGTCGCGGTACTCACGGAGCCAGTTGCTCGCCTCGTGCAAAGCGAGGGATTTGGACATCGCTTCTCCGAAGCGGCCCATGCGTTCATCCTGGTAGGCGCCGGTGAGGTCTTGGTAGAAACGCTCCATCAAGAGGGCGGTGGCCGCGTCATCCACGTCCCAGCAACTCACAAGGAGACTGTGGGCGCCGGCGCGAAGGACCGCTTCCTCGATCCCCTGAAGCGGTTCCGAGGGCCGGAAGGCGTGACCCAACCGGCATGCGCTCAGGGTCACAAGGTCGGCGTTGAGCTTCCAGGTGGAGAGCATTTCCTGGACGCCCAGTCGGTCGTCATCCGCCGCGGACGAGCCGCACTCGGGTCGATCTTGCTGGCCCATCCGTCGGGCCAGAACGAGAGCCGTATGCGTGTCGTAGGCGTCAACGTGCCCGTGCAGAGCCAGATGGATCAGATCGAAGTCGAGCAGGCGCCGGCTTTCCGCCAGGCGAGCCAGGTTCCGTTTCGAGGCATCTCTCCCGATCAGCACCGTGGCGGTGGGGAAGATCGCGGCCACACGCTGAACCTCCCGGCGCGAGCCCGGAAGGGGTTCCAAATCCCCTTCGGCGGTTTTCTTCCAGGAGGCGGGCGCGCCGGGAAGATCCGCTTGACTCCGGGCCGCGAGGCTCCGGAGCAGCCCGGCTCGTGACCAGGTCAGATCCGCGGCCGGGACCTGGACCTCCGGTTCGAATCCGGATTCCGGATCCCCGATTGCCAGAACCTGCCAGGAGCGGGGGGGCTTGGGCGGGCGAGCATGCTCTCGCATCCAGACGTAGAGCGCGGAGGAGGGAGTGTACGAGATTTCGTACCGCTCTCCCATGAAGGCTCCATCCGGACCCACCAGGAGCTCACATGGAGTGTCGACCCCGATGAGACCTCTCACGATCACCAGACGCGTCGCGCCGTCCAGAAAGGGCTGCAATGGGAGCATGAACTCCCGGTAGACCTTCTCCGCCTTCGCGTTCAAATCCGGATCGGCCGGAACTCGGACCGGCCAGGCGGCTTCTTTTCCCAGAGCTTCGCTCAGGACCGACGCCGCCAGGGTCCCGGCGCTGCCGCCCGGGATCGGCGGCGAACCGATCCGGGCCCAATGCACCGGGCCGTGGCGCCGGATCACATATCCCCAGATCGGGTAATCCGTGATGGCCCGAAGTCCTCGCCAGGGCGCCAGCCATCCGATCAGGGCGGTGTGATCGGCGAGGTGGGACTGCACGCGCTTCAGGCTGCAGAATCTTCCATCGTCGGATGCGCCGATGAAACCCTGAGCCGCCGTCACGCTGTCCGTAGGCGGGGGGGACACGCCATCCAGGAGCGAGCGACTCAGCGACCGCTCCATCGAATTCCAGGCCGCGTCCTGTTCTCCCCTCTCGAGCTGGGTCAGAGCGAGTTGCGAGTAGATCAGAAGCGGATGTCCCGGCGGGGCCCCTGGCTTCCCCTGCCGGCGGAGCAGCTCGTAGATCTGAGCGCTCTCTCGTTGAACGGGTTCAGCTTGCCGGTATCGACCTTCCTTCGAGAGGACGAGGCCATACAAACTGCAGCTCAAGGCCCGGGTCTCCCGACTCACCCCGTGCGCACGGCGTCCCAGGTCCACGGCTCGGCGCAGGCAGCGTTCAGCGTCTTTGTAATCTTCCTTCCAGTAGTGGGCCAGCCCGAGGTTGCACAGGACATCCGCCGCTTCAGGAGAGTCGGGCCCCAGGGTCGATTGCAGTATCTTGAGGGCGGACCGAAACAGCGGAATGCTCTCATCAACTCGTAGCTCGCGCCGGAGAAGATCCGCCTGGCGATTCATGCTGGCGGCGACGCACGGGTGCGCATCGCCGAAGAGCTCCCTGCGCAGCTCGTACGACTGCTGGTAGCGGGTTTTCGCGTTCTCGTCATAGCCCAGATGCTGTTCGGCCAGGCCCAGCTTCTCCAGGCTCTGCGCGACATCCGGGTGTTTCTCTCCAAGGATGTTCCGGCGAAGGTCCAGGGCGCGGCTGTAGAAATCCCGGGCTTCCAGCAGGTCCCCCTGCACCAGATCGAAATCCCCGACCGCGCTGAGAGAGACGGCCACGTCGGGCGCCTCTTCACCGAGGAGGTTGCGCCGAACGGCCAGCTGATTCCGGGCAAGAGCGGCCCCCCGGCGGTACAGCCCCTGGACCAGCAGATCAGGGATGACGGCATCGGCGCGGTCGGCCCCGGCGAGCGCTCGCCGGGCGGAGTCGGGCAGGCCGGCGATCCGGGCCAGGGTGGCCACCAGCCTTGCCGCATCGGCCCGCTGCCAGGCTGGAGATCCCGCCTCCCGAGCCAGCATGGTTGCCATCTCCCGGGCCCCGCTAAGCGCTTCCGGGTATCGCCCTTCCGATCGAAGCTGCCGGATCTGCTGGAGTTGCGTGTCCGTCCGCGACATCGCGTTCCTGGAGCTCGCATTCGGAACGAGTTGCGTTCCCCCCGCCAGGAAGAAAAGGAATCCGATCCCGAAGACAAGTTGGAATCGGCGTTTCCACGGGGTGCTCATGGATCGGTGTGGCGCAACCAACGTCGAGCCCGGGCGCCGATCGCGCCCCCCTGATCCGCCGGGACATGCAGAAGGAAATCCGCGACTGCATCCTTGCCCGTGCGGTGCTCCCGACCCTTTTGACCGGAAGGGCCAGGGTCTTGGCCGCCGACGCCCATCGGTCCTCACCCCCATGACGCTGATTCCACGGAAGGCGGCGACCTCCCTCCCGGTCCGAACCCCGATATCCCACACCCCTGATTCGAGTTTCCGCAGGAAATCTAACAACTTTTCTGACGCGATCGCGGCGGCCGGACTGAGTCAGGTTCAGGCCTCCCGCCGAGGCAAGTGGGGCGGCCCGCGAGCGGGTCGCTGCGCATCACAGTCTCAGTCACCCACTCAGCTTTGACAGACATCATCCAGGACGAATTGTAACATTTGCGTGACGGCGAGACAACGCGATTCATCCGCGCGTCTCCCACTTGAAGATACGGACAGATCTGTCGACGGCTCTTTCATTGCTATCGAAGATCTCAGCCAATTCCGGCAGCGCTGTGTCAGGACCGCGCCCGCCGAGTGTGTATTAGCAAGGCTGTCGTGCCGGGATCCGGCCTCTCGAGAACCGCCGCCTCGGTCCCGCTCCGGCCAATGTCGCCGGACGACGGTCGTTTGAAGAACATTTAGATTCCCCGCCTTTTACTCGTACCTGCACGACGCGGATTGCCGCGCGGGTCCTTCGGGATCCCATGGCGGGGTTCGTCTCGCTCAAGGCTTTGTTGTAGACGATCCATGGCGCTCCGAAGGTGACGGCCAAGAGAAAGCGAGGCGCCATGTGCGGGGGGACCGGCTTCCGGGGACACATCCCGGGGCCGGTCTTCCCTGGCGGTCGCAGCGCGCGGGCTGGCCGTGGTGGGCGCGGCCCGAGCCGCGGAGCAGGTTTCCGCCAGCGACCATTGGCCGGTCCGGGCGCGGGTCGTCCTGTGAGGCGAGGGCTCCTCAGACTTGACGCCGGAGCCGAAGACCCCGGGGAACGATGACCCGCTCCGCCAGGTCGAAGAGGAACTGGACCGCGAGAGCGAGCAACGCGGCCGGAATCGCTCCTTCGAGAATCAGCCGGTAGTTGTCGAGGCGGATTCCGGTCAGGATCGGCTGGCCGTAGCCTCCCGCTCCGATCAAGGCCCCCAGCGTGGCGAAGCCAACGGTGATCACGGCCGAGGTCTTGATCCCCGACAGAATGGAGCGGGACGCGAGCGGGAGTTCGACCTTGATGAGCCGTCCGAAGGGCCGCAGGCCCAGGGCCTCCGCGGTTTCTTCGACCGTCGGCGGAATGCCGCTCAGCCCGGCGTGCGTCCCACGGATGATGGGCAGCAGGCTGTAGAGAAAGAGCGCGGCGATGGCCGGACGCGATGCGATTCCGAGGAGCGGAATCATGAAGACCAGCAAGGCAAGAGCTGGAATCGTCTGGATGACGCCGGCGACTCCGAGGATGATTCCGCCCAGACGGCGCTTCTTGGCCGCCGCGATGCCCAGAGGCACTCCGACCGCGATCCCGCCCGCCAGCGCGACGCCGACCAGAACCAGATGCTCTCCCGTCCTCTGCGCGAGACGGCGCGCGATCGAATCCTCAGCCACGTCCGGCCGGATCCCGAAACGTTCGCGCAGAAAGTCCGCCGCCACGGCCGACTCCGACTCCCCGCCCAGTTTCACGCGATAGTTCAGCCGGCGGATCGTCTCGGCGTCGATCGAGCCGGAAAGCCGTTCCATCGCGCGGATGGCTTCCGGAGCCCGCGTCTCCAGATCGGATCGATAGAGGATCACCGCGTCATACACCGGGAAGTGGCGGGCGTCGTCCTCAAGGACCCGGATGTGATAGGCCGGGATCTCGGCGTCGGTGGAGTAGAGATCCGTGACGTCGATCGCGCCGCTTTGGAGGGCCTTGTAGGCCAGATCGTGGTCGAGGCCGCGGACGTCCTTCTGGGTAAGCCCGTAGGCCGCCCGCAGGCTGGGCCAGCCATCCCCGCGATCGAGGAACTCGTTGGTCAGGCCGAGCTTGAGATCCGGATGGGAACAAAGATCCGAGATCGTCCGGATTCCCAGGCGGGCGGCGGTCTCCTCCTTCATCCCGATGGCATAGGTGTCGTTGAATCCAAGAGGCGCCGTCATCCGGATCCCCCGCGCCTCCAGGTTGGCGCGGATCTGGTCATCGGACGAAAGGCCGAGATCGCGCAGCAGCTCCATCCGGATCGTTCCGGAGTACTCCGGATACACGTCGATCTCGCCGTGCTCGAGTGCGTCCCAGAGGATGCGCGTGCCTCCGAGCTCACGGCGGTGCAAGGCGGGCAGGCCGGCGGAGCGCAGGAGCCGGGTGATCATCTCTCCGAGAATCACCGACTCGGTGAACTTCTTCGATCCGACGGCGATCGTTGTGGTCCGGGTGGAGGTGGGGACGCCGGAGGCGCGGGCGGTGCGCTCCGCTCCGGCCGGGAAGGCCAACGACCATCCGAGGGCGAGCGCGAGAACTGCCGCCCGCGCCCTCACCCGGCGCTCCGGGGCCCGGGCACGCTGGGTTCCGGCCCGGTTTCGGACGGCTCCGACCACGGCGATCGTTGGGCGCGGAAGAACGCGGTCACAAAGGGTTCGGCGGGATGCTCGATCAGTTCCCGGATGCCGCCTTGCTGCACGATCCTGCCTTCGCGCATGAGCACGATCCGATCGCCGAAGAAAGCGGCTTCCGCCAGGTCGTGGGTGACGAAGAGGGTGGTCTTTCCAAGGCCCCTCATGATGCGGCGGAGATCGTCCTGCAGCTCAGATCGGACGAGGGGATCGAGCGAGCCGAGCGGCTCGTCCATGAGAAGCGCCTCGGGTTCGAGCATGAGGGCGCGCATGAGGGCGATTCGCTGGCGTTGTCCCCCGGAAAGCTCGGCCGGATAGCGTCCCAACCCCTCGGAAGGAAAGCGGGTCAGATTGGTCAGATCGTGCAGTCGATCGGCGATCCGGGTTTCCGGCCAACGGAGCTCCCGCGCCATCAAGGTGACATTCTCCCGGGCGGTCAGGTGCGGGAAGAGACCGCCGTCCTGGATCACAGTTCCGATCTTCCGGCGCGCCAGGTGCACCGTGTCGCGAAGAAGGGCCGCCCCCTGGAAGCGGACCGTTCCGGAGTCCGGCTGGATCAACCCGAGCAGCAGCCGGAGAATCGTCGACTTGCCGCACCCGCTCGGGCCGATGAGAATCGCCGTTTCACCGGGACGGATCGTAAAGTCGATCCCGTTCAACACCGGCGACGCGGAAAACGACTTGTAGACCGCCTGCAGCGAGAACATCTGTGCCCTCAGAGCCAGGATGCGCCGGAGACCATGAATCTCGCAAGAGGACGGAAGACGCCGCGAGAACGATCCTTGGATGCCGGCCCCCGACTCTCCGGCCGCTTGAAAACCGCTCGAAAGAACGATCCTTGCTGTCTCACGATGCGATTCGGGCAGAGCCACTCCCGGGCAGGCTCAGTCGACATACGGGACCGTCACGACGCGCGCGGCCACCTGCCCGGCAAGCGCGTCGGCCTCTCTCCGGACGTCTGCCACGATTTGTCCCAACGGAATGGCGGTCGTCTCCCCCGTGGCCCGAAGCCTCAGTTCGATCTTGTCTTCCGCGAGAGAGCGGCCTCCCACCGTCAGGCGCAACGGAATGCCGATCAGATCGGCGTCGTTGAACTTGACCCCGGCGCTCACCTCCTCACGATCATCCAGGAGCGGTTCGAGCCCGATTCCGGCCAGATCGTCGTGGAGGTTCGCCGCGGCCGTCTCCCCGTTCCTCAACACCACGATGTGCACGGGAAACGGCGCCACGGTGATCGGCCAGCGAAGCCCCTTCTCGTCGTTGTGCTCCTCTGCGACGCAGGCGAGAAGACGTCCGCTGCCGATTCCGTACGAGCCCATGATGACCGGCTTGCGCTCGCCGTCCCGGTCCAGAAAGCTGCAGCCGAAGGAGTCGCTGTATCGCGTGCCCAGCTTGAAAATGTTCCCGACCTCGACGCCTCTGGAGAGCCGGAGCGCGCCGCCGCAGCGATCGCAGGCGTGGCCTTCCGAGGCGCTGACAATGTCGGCGACGACGCCGGCTGTGTAGTCTCTCCCGCAATTGGTGTCGAGAAGGTGAAAACCCTCGCGGTTGGACCCGGCCACAAGATTCGGTGAGCGAGGAATGAGGTCGTCGACCACAACCAGGACGTCCGGACGAATCCCGATCGGAGATCCCGTCCGAACGCGATACCCTCAACGACACGGGACCTCCTGCTTCAATTCCGGTTCAGGATCGACTTGGAGTGTCCATCCAGGATCACGGCCCAGGAGTCAATTTGGCGCTTCTCTCCCTACGGAATCTCACCCTTGCCTTCGGCGGCCGGCCGATCCTGGATGGCGCCAGCCTCCAGATCGAGCCCGGGGACCGCCTCTGCCTGATGGGGCGCAACGGCGCCGGCAAGTCGACGCTGCTCAAGCTGATCCATGATGACCTCAAGCCCGACGGCGGCGAGGTGTGGCGCCAAAAGGGAACGCGGGCGGCTTTGGTCTCGCAGGACGTGCCGGCCGGGCTCAGCGGAACCGTCTTCGACGTCGTGGCGACCGGCATGGGAAACGCAGTGCAGGCGCTGGCCGAGTTCCACCACGTGAGCCATCGCCTCGCCTTGGAAGCGGGCGAATCGCCCACCGACTCGAGCCGGGCTCAGCTCTCCCGTCTCGAGGCGCTCCACCAGGAATTGGAAGATTCCGGCGGCTGGACGTTTCACCAGGATGTGGAACGCGTCCTGACCCGGTTGTCCCTCGATCCGGACGCGGAGTTCTCATCCCTGTCCGGAGGAACCAAACGGCGCACGCTTCTGGCCCAGGCCCTGGTGGGAACCCCCGATCTCCTGCTCCTGGACGAACCGACCAACCAGCTGGACATCGACACGATCGTCTGGCTGGAGGAGTTCCTTCTCACCCGGGTCAAGACGTTCCTCTTCGTCACGCACGACCGCGCCTTCGCCCGGCGCCTGGCCAATCGCGTGGCCGAGCTGGATCGGGGAAGAATCTTCGGCCTGGCCTGCGGCTACGATGAATTCGTAGAGCGAAAGGAGGCGATGCTCGAAGCGGAGGCCGCCCGCCTGGCCGTGCTCGACACGAAGCTGGCGCAAGAGGAAGCCTGGAGCCGGCAGGGAATCAAGGCGCGCCGGACCCGGAATGAGGGGCGCGTACGAGCCCTCCAGGCGATGCGCGAAGAGCGGCGGAGGAGGCCGGAGCGCAGCGGTCAGATCGAGATGCAGCTTCCGGAGGCCGAGCGTTCCGGCCGCCTGGTCGCCGACGTCATCGGCGCCTCTTTCGCGTATGACGATCGGCCCATCATCAAGGATTTCACAACCACGATCGTTCGCGGCGATCGGGTCGGGATCATCGGTCGGAACGGATCGGGCAAGACGACGCTGCTGCGGCTCCTTCTTGGGGAATTGCGGCCGACCAGCGGCAGGATCCGGCACGGCAGCCGGCTCGAGATCCGCTACTTCGATCAGTTGCGCGAACAGCTCGATCCGCAAAGATCCGTCTGGGAAAACGTGGCGGATGGCAACGACTTCGTGACCATCGAAGGCCGGCCCCGCCACGTCCTGGGCTACCTCCGGGACTTCCTGTTCACCTCCGAACGGGCGCAATCCCCGGTCGAAGTGCTTTCGGGCGGCGAGAGAAACCGCCTGCTCCTGGCCAGGCTCTTCACCCGGCCGTGCAATGTGCTGGTGATGGATGAGCCGACCAACGACCTCGATGCCGAAACCCTGGATCTTCTGGAAGATCTCCTGGTGGAGTTCTCGGGAACGCTCCTCCTGGTCAGCCACGATCGTGATTTTCTCGACAGCGCGGTGACCAGCACGCTGGCGATCGGCCCCGGCGGCACGGTGCGGGAGTTCGTCGGAGGGTACGATGACTGGCTCCGGCAGACGCAGGCGGAAACGGCGACCTCGCCGGCCACTCCGAAACCGGCGGCAGCCGGGCCGCCGCCGGAGAAGCCGAAGCGCGTCCCGGAGCGGCCGCGGAAACTCACCTTCAAGGAGCTTCGGGAACTGGAGGCGCTCCCGGAACAGATTGAACGCCTGGAAAAGGAACGGGACGACCTGCACGCGAGACTGGCGGATCCGGAGTTCTATCGAAACGCCGGAGCCACAGCGGCTGCGGTAAGCGCCCGGCTGGCGGATCTGGACCGGGAACTGGAGGCGGCGTTCCTTCGGTGGGATGAGCTCGAGACGCTTCGAGGGTGATCTCCGCCCGCTCGAAACATACGCCGCGGCCGGCGCCCGGCACCGTGATATGATCGCGGGCTCCGCTGATCGCGCGGACGGAGGGAGTCTTGACCGTGAACCAAGGCATGGCGCGCCCCGTATCGATGGGACGGCTTCTGCTCGAACACCTGCGCCTGCCGTTTCAGGTCCTTCTGGGACCGATCTTCCTGCTGGGAGCCTGGTCCGCTGGAAATCCGCGCCTGTCCTGGCTTCCTCCGTTCCTGTTGGTCCATGTCGGGCTGTACGGCGGCGCGACCGCGTATAACAGTTTCTACGATCGAGACCACGGGCCGATCGGTTTTCTCAAGCATCCGAGACCGGTCACCCGCGCCGTCCGGAACCTCTCTCTCCTTCTGCAGGGTGCAGCGGTGGTCTGGCTTGCGGTGACGGCTCCTCCGGCCGGCGTGATCGCGCTGGCCATGATGGCCATGGGCATCGCCTACTCCCACCCGCGTTGGCGATGGAAGGGTTCGACCTGGGGCGGCCTGGCCGCCGTCGCGTTGGGACAGGGCATCGGAGCGGTCTATCTCGGGTGCTTCGCGACTTCAGGGCATCCCTCGTCCACCACCCACCTGGCGGCGCTCGGCGCGGCGCTCGTGACCCTCGGGCTCTATCCGATCACGCAGGTCTATCAGATCGAAGAGGATCGGGAACGCGGGGATGTCACGGTGCCGGTGCGCCTTGGCTGGCGGCGGAGCTTTCTTTTCTCCTCTGTGTTCATCACCCTCGGGCTCTGGGTGCTCGCGCTCGTGGTCCGCCGCCGCGCGGCGTCTCCCTGGCCCGAGGTGCTCGCGGCCAGTCCGGCACTCTTCCTGCTGGCCCTGGCATTCTGGGCCCGCGTCTTCGACCGGCAGCTTCCCGAGCAGAATCACGATTGGGCGCTGGGTCTCGGCTCCGCGGCTTCCCTCTTCTTCTGGATTCTTCTGTTGGGGCCGCTGCGATGAGGACCTCGATGGCGCGCGTTCCCCGGGTGCGAGGAACGGCCTGGGTGTTTCAGGCGGCTGCGGCGCTGATGACGATCGTCCTTCTCCCGACCCTGTTCGTGGCTGCGGCAGCCGAACCGAAACCACCCGATCTGTCATCCGGTGCTTCCGCCCAGAGGCAGCCCGATGTGCCGTCGCGTGCATCCGCCGAGAACCAGTCCGACCCGTCGTCCCATGCGTCTGCCGAGAAGCAGCCCGAAGCGTCCCCCGCTGCCGGCGGCGCGTCCGACTCCACCGCCCGCATCCGGATGTGGAGCAGTCACGGCCAGAACCTCATGGAATCGTCCATTTGGGTTCCGCACGAGCCCGATAGGGTCTGGCCGGTGGTCCTGGATTACGACGGACTCGCGCGGTTCATGCCGGGCGTCGACTCCAGCCGGGTCGTTTCCCAAACCGGCGACTCGGTGCGCGTGCATCAGGTCGCTTCCGCCCGGTTTCTCTTCCGCAAGACCTACCGGTTTGACCTCGTGTTCAACCGGGAGGACTCCTCCACCGTGCGCTTTCACGCCGTCGCCGGTGACTTCCGGGAATTCACCGGGACCTGGGAGGTGCAGCCGGTCTCGAGGCATCGGATACCGGGTTCGACCATTCGCTATTCGGCCGTGTTTCAGCTGTCGTTGCCGGTGCCGCGCTCCCTGTGGATGCCCCTGATACGACGACGAGCCCAGAGAATGTTGCCCGCCCTGGCCGCGGAGATCGAGCGCCGGGATCCGGCGCCCACAGGAAAGGACGAGTAACGTGCCGGTCAAATGGGCGGATCAACCGGGAACTTCAGGCGCCATCCACCGCGACAATCCCCCGGATCGGTCCGGCCACCCGCGCCTCCTGGCCATCGGCCGCGTGGTTCCCACTGGCGTTCTGCTCCAGGAAGAGCTGGCGGAGTTCATGATCGAAGCGCACGGACTTGAGCCGGGCGAAGCGCGGCGGCTCCGCCGTCTCTATGAACACACGATGATCCAAAGGCGGCATAGCTGCCTGGATGACTTTCGCGGAAGCTGGAGCCATTCCCTGTTCCATCCGCGCACCCATCCAAGCGGACCTTCCACGGCGGAGCGCATGGAGTGGTATCGCCGGCTGGCCCCGCCTCTCGCCGAGACGGCGGGCCGGGATCTCTTCGCCCGTGTAGACCCGATCACGCCTGGTGCCGTGGACCATCTTTATGTGGTGTCCTGCACCGGCTTTTTCGCCCCCGGGCTGGACAGCCATTCTGGTCGCGGCCCTGGGGCTCCGGCCCGATGTCGGACGCACGATGATTGGATTCCAGGGCTGCCAGGCGGGATTGACGGCACTTCGTCTCGCGGACCATCTGTGCCGGGCGCGACCCGGCGCCGTCGCTCTCATTGTGTGCGTGGAGCTTTGCACGATTCACTTCCAGCTTGCCGCGACCGAGGAGAATCTCCTGGCGGGATCGTTGTTCTCGGATGGTGCGTCGGCAGCGCTGGTCGTGGGGCCGGAAGCGGCTGCGGTCGTTTCCTCGAATCCCGCACTCCACATCCTGCAAACCGGAACTTTGCTCAAACCGGGGAGCGGGCAGGAGATGATCTGGCGCCTTTCGGATCACGGCTTTGTCCTGCACCTCTCCCCGGACGTGCCGGCACACCTGAAGGAAGAGGTCGGTCGATTCCTGGAGGGCGGCTTGGGTGTACAACCGTCCACCAACGGAGACGAGATGGCCCGGCTCGGAGAGGCGGCGGGGCTCTGGGCCGTCCACCCCGGCGGAGCGGCCATCCTCCAGGGCATCGAGCACGCACTGGAGCTGGATCCAAACGCGCTGGCCGCATCCCGGCGCATCCTGCGCGATTTCGGCAACATGAGCTCGCCCACCATCTACTTCGTCCTGGGTGAGATCCTTGACGATCGCGCCGCGTCTGGACCGGGCGTCGCCCTGGCCTTCGGCCCGGGGCTCAGCATCGAAGGCTTCCGCTTCTTCAAGAGAGTCGCGCGGTGACCCTTGATCTGCGCCGCCGCTCCTCCGAGCGGGAGTGGATCGACGATGAATCCGTCAAAGGCGAGGATCTTCGCGTCATGCTTCGCGAGCTGGAGGTGATCAATCGGTGCCTGGGAGGACACGCCGCTTCGCTGTCCATCCTGGAACCGTTGATGTTTGCACGGGCGGGCGCACCGGACGGCGGGTGGAAGATTCTCGACGTCGGCTGCGGCGGTGGAGATTTTTCCCGGGCTCTCGCGGCGAGGATCACCCGGCGCGGCGGCCAGGTCCGGGTCGTCGGGCTCGACTTGAGCGCCGGATCGTGCCGGCTGGCGGCGCGGCAATCGGTTCTCGCGGCCCAACCGTCGATTCCAGAGGCAGGCCGGCCCTGGAGCACGGCCGCGGCACGTCCTCCGGCGCAGCCGGCGGAATCGCCCTGGCGGCCGACCAGGGCGCCCTTGATGTTCGTGGCCGGAGACGGGTTCCGCCTGCCCTTCGCCGACCGTTCCTTTCACATCGCCCACTGCGCGATGTTCTTCCATCACTTCGACGAAGACTGCATCGTGGCGCTTCTTTCGGAGATGTGCCGGGTGTCGTCGCTCGGAGTTTTGATGAACGATCTCCACCGGCACCGTCTGGCTCATGACGGGATCCGCGTCCTGACCGGGTTGTTCTCCCGGAGCCGCTTCATCCGGCACGATGCCTCCGCCTCGGTGCGCCGGGCCTTCCGGCGCGATGACCTGGAGAAGCTGCGCCGCCGACTGGAGTGGAACGACGCCCGGATTCGCTGGCATTGGGCCTTTCGCTGGTCCCTGTACAAGCCGCTGGACGGATCCTCACCGCATGTTTGACCTGATCATCGTGGGAGGCGGCCCGGCAGGTTCGCATCTGGCCGCGCTCGTGGCAGGGCGGGGACATTCCGTTCTGGTCTGCGAACGGTCGGCCTTCCCGCGCGACAAGCTCTGCGGCGAATTCCTGTCCCCCGAGGTCCTGGGATATCTGGAGGAGACCGGAAGCGCGGATCGGGTTCGCGCTCTCGGTGGCGCACCGATCCGGTCCCTCGCCGTGTTTGCGCCTCGCGGCCGGCCGGTCCGGCGCGGCTTTCCGGGATCCCCGATCGGGCTCAACCGGAGGGATTTTGACGACACGCTGCGGCTGACGGCAATCGCGCGCGGCGCAGAATGGCGCACCCGCCGCGTGCTCGGCGTGGCGCGATCGGATTTCTTCGACGTGACCGTGGAGCAGGACGGTGACCGCGTCACGTATTCCGCCCGGGCCGTGGTGGACGCCGGAGGCAGGCAAGGCATCTCGGGACGTGCCGGGCGCAGATTCGACGGGTACGCTCCGGCGACGGCAGTCGCGGACCTGGACGGGGGACGCGGAGACGGGCTGAAGGCGGAACGAGGGAGCCGCCGCTTCGTCGCTTTCAAGAGACATTACCGGAGCGACGCTCCTCTTGCCGGGCTCGAGATGTACGCCTTCCGGGGAGGCTACTGTGGAGTGAGCCCCATCTCCGCCCGGGTGGCGAACGTCTGCCTGCTCATCGAGACCACGCGGATTCGAGTGTCAGACCCCTCGGAGGGCGGGCTCGCCGACCGGCTGATCAACGATCTCCGGGCCACGCACGCGGGTTTCGCGCAGCGGATGAGCCAGCTCACCCCGATCGACCGGGGTTACCTCAGCGCCTCCGGCTTCCACTTCGATCGTTCGCGGCCGACACCGGCATCCTGGATCGCCGTGGGTGATGCGGCCGGAGAGATCGCGCCGGTGTGCGGGGATGGGATCGCGATCGCGTTGCGCTCGGCGGCGCTCGCCGCGCGCGCCTTGTACACCTACCTCGATGGGCGCTCCGGATGGGAGCAGGCCCGCGCGGCCTATGCCGCCGAATGGCGCCGGGAGTTCGCACGGCGGCGGCGCCTCGGCGCAGCCCTCCAAGAGGTATTGCTCCGACCGCGTCTGGCGGGAGGTCTTCTCTGGGCCGCGCGCCGGGCGCCGGTTCTGGCGGACCTGCTGATCCGGGGAACACGAGACGGGCGTTCCGTGATCCCCGGAACCACAGGTGCCGGGACTTTCTCACCATCTCGCCCGCCCACGCAATCGATTCCACCACCGGAATGGCCGGGGTAGACCTTCGCCGCAAGCGGCCGGGGGCTGGTCGCGGGCTATAGTCCCCCCATGGAGGAGATCCCGCGACCGCTCCTGGTCTATGACGGTGATTGTGGTTTCTGCCGGCGCTGGATCGAGCGCTGGCGGAGGATCACCGGCGACGCCATCGATTACGCGCCGTTCCAGGTCGTGGCCTTCAAGTTTCCCGAGATCGGATGGGAACGCTTCCGCGCCTCGGTTGTTCTCATCCGGCCCGACGGCACTTTCTTCACCGGCGCCGAGGCGGTCTTCCGCTCGTTGGCGCACGGTCCCGGCGGAGGCTTCTGGCTCTCTGCCTACCGGCATGTTCCCGGATTCGCGTGGATCAGCGAGGCCGGATATCACTTCGTCTCGGGTCATCGCGATTTCCTGGCCAGGCCGACCAATTGGATCCTGGGTGAACCGGCCGCGCTGGGTTCGCGCGTGTCGTGCTGGCTCTTCCTGCGGGCGCTCGCCGTGGTCTACATCGCGGCGTTTGCCTCGCTCGCGGTCCAGATCACCGGGCTGGCCGGCCACCACGGCATCCTCCCGATCGACCGCTATCTCCCCGCCGTGAGCCACGCGTTTGGAGCCCAGCGCTATTGGCTGGTGCCGACCCTCTCCTGGTGGAACGCCGGCGACGGTTTTCTCCGGTTCCAGTGCGTTGCCGGGGTGATCGCAGGAATTCTCCTCCTCGCGGGATTCGCGCCGATCCTGATGCTCGCGCTCCTCTGGGTGCTCTATCTCTCGGTCTCGACCGCGGGTCAGGAGTTCCTGTGGTTCCAGTGGGACATCCTGCTGCTCGAAGCGGGATTCCTGGCCATCTTTCTGGCGCCTCCGGTCTGGTGGTCACGCCCGGGCCGGGATCGACCGCCTCCGACGGGAGCGATCTTCCTGATTCGCTGGCTTCTCTTCCGGCTGATGTTCTGCTCGTTCGTCGTCAAGCTGGCCAGCGGCGATCCGACCTGGCGCCATTTGACCGCGCTCCAGTTCCACTACGAGACCCAACCGCTCCCGCCGTGGACCGCCTGGTACATGTTCCGGCTTCCTCGATGGTTTCACACGATCGAGACGTTCGTGACCCTCGTGGACGAAGGGATCGTGCCCCTTCTCATCCTGGGCACGCGCCGGGTGCGGGCAGGGGCGGCGTTCGTTCTCCTGTCTCTGCAGATCGTCATCATTCTCACCGGCAATTATGGCTTCTTCAATCTCCTGACCATGGCCCTCTGTCTGCCGCTCCTCGATGACGGTTACCTGCCCGGATGGTTGCGCCGTCTGGGAGAGGCGGAACGGCCTGCAGAGCCAGGGCGGCGCGCTCGGAGGGGTGTATGGCGGCCGAGACGTCATCCCGCGTTGCCAAGGCGCGTCGTCTTCACCGGGCTCTTCCTGCTCAGTCTCGTTCCCGTCCTCGGCGCATTCACCGGGACGGAGGGAACGCTCCCGATGCTCGGCGGCGCCTACCGCCTCATCTCTCCCCTGCACCTGGTCAACGGCTATGGGTTGTTCGCGGTCATGACGACGACGCGGAACGAAATCGTGATCGAGGGGAGCGACGACGGTTCGACCTGGAAACCCTACGAGTTCCGCTGGAAACCCGGCAACGTCAAGCGGAACCCGGAATTCATGACGCCGCACATGCCGCGGCTTGACTGGCAGATGTGGTTTGCAGCCCTGGCCCTCGATCGCCCGCAACCGTGGCTCCTGAGTTTGTGCGCGAGGCTGCTTGAGGGCTCGCAACCGGTGCTCGGGCTGCTCAAGCTGAACCCATTCCCGAACGCGCCGCCCCGATTCGTGCGCGCGAGGGTCTATGACTACCAGTTCACCGATCCGGCCGAGAGGCGCGAGACGGGAGCATGGTGGAAACGGCAACTGGAGGGAGAGTACCTGCCGGCGCTCACCCTCCGGAATGGTGTTCTGAGTCGTGCCGACTGACCCGCGCACACCGGTGGCGGGCGCGCGGTCATCCGCCCAGCAGCGCCGTGAGTTCCGCTTGGATCCTCTGCAACGAGCGCAGGAAGTAGTGGTTGTCATCGAGATAGACGGCATTCCGCCACCCATCGACCCACCTTCGACCCTCATCGCGGCTCACAAACACGACGCAAGGCATGCTCCAGGAGTTCCAGGTCCCTCGGGCGTCGCTGCTGGGATCGAACAGGGCCACTCCCTTGACCCACGGGCACTTCGCCGGGGAGTAGCTGGCCATCAGCGCCCTGGCCCCCCAGGAGTGGGCCATCAGCCAGGCCGCGTCGGCAACCACTTCCAGTGGCTCCAGCGCTGAATGAAACGACGGCATGAATCCCCGGGAACTGCCCGACTCTGCGAGCATCGAGTAGAACGCGGCCGCCTCTTCGGCGTGCTGGTCCAGGACGACAGGGTGGCCTTTGACAATCAGGATCCGCTTCGCAGCGTGCTCAAGGGACACTGGATACCTCCCCCATCCGGTCGATCATGAGGGAACGTAGGCCGGAGTGACGGGCAGGTCAATCCCCACCGCCTCCGAGTCCCGGCACTCACGCAGCCGGGGCGCATGAACTCGACCGCCGGATCGCGAACGCGTACGTTGGTCCCGGGTCCCCACCCCTTCGCGGAAAGGAGGAATCAATGGCCACGCTCTTCACGCGGATCATCCGTGGCGAAATTCTGGGACGATTTGTGTGGCGCGATGATCGCTGCGTTGCCTTTCTCTCCATTCATCCGCTTCGGCCGGGACACACCCTGGTCGTGCCACGGGTGGAAATCGACCACTGGCTGGACTTGGAGCCCGACCTGGCCGCGCACCTCACGCAGGTGGCGCAGTCGGTCGGCAAGGCCCTCTACCAGGCCATGAATCCGGTCAAGGTGGGCCTGATGATCGCCGGCCTTGAAGTGCCGCACGTCCACGTGCATGTCGTTCCGATCCGCGATCTCCATGACCTCGATTTTTCGCGGCAGGACCTCAGCGCCAAGGCGGAGGACCTGGACCGCGCGGCCGAGGCCGTTCGCGACGCGCTCCGTGCGCTCGGATATCGTCAGGTTGCGGGTTGAGCCGACCAGGATCGAGACCAGGGCGACCACGCTCGAGATTTACGCCCAGGAACCATGAAGTACGGCCAAGAGGCGTATGATCCGAACACTGGGCGCGAGGCTGCGGGGCTGAAGAGGGCCGCGAGGAGCAGTGGCAGGCCCAGCGCCTTTCCTCGCGAGGTCGAAGTCGAGAGAACGTCCCGGCCGTTGCCCCGGCAACGGTGGGAGGAGATTTCATGAGCAGGAGAGCGTTCATCATCACGGCCCTGGCGCTCCTCGCCGTCGGCTCCCTCGTCCTTTCCCCGCGCACGGCACCGGGAGCGACCTACACGGTCACCGACAGCCTGCACCTGACCGGAGACGGCGGCTGGGACTATCTCATCGCCGACGGCGGCGCCCACCGGCTCTACGTCTCGCGGGGAACCGAGGTCCAGGTCATCGACCTCGACCACAACTCGGAACTGGGAACGATTCCGAATACCTCTGGCGTGCACGGAATCGCCCTGGCGCCTCCGACGGGGGAGGGTTACACCAGCAACGGCCGCGACTCCTCGGTCACGGTCTTCGATCTGAAGACCCTGAAGACAATCACCCGGATCCCTGTGGGGGCGCGAGGCCCCGACGCCATTCTCTTCGATCCGTTCACCAGCCGGGTCTTCACGTTCAACGGCGGCGGCCACAACGCCACCGCGATCGACATCCACAAGCACCAGGTGATCGGCCTCATTCCTCTCGACGCCAAGCCGGAGTTCGCCGCCTCGGATTCGAGCGGAAAGATCTTCGTCAACCTGGAGGACAAGAGCGAGATCGCGCGGATCGATGCCCAGACCCTGAAAGTGCTCGATGTCTGGCCCTTGAAACCAGGCGAGGAGCCGACAGGTCTGTCCATCGACCGGGCGCACCACCGCCTTTTCGCCGGCTGCGGCAACCAGCACCTGATCGTGCTCGACTCGGAAACGGGGAAGGTGGTGGCCGACCTGCCCATTGGCAAGGGGGTGGACGCGACTGCTTTTGATCCCACCACCAACCTCGCCTTCAGCTCCAACGGCGCCGACGGCACGCTAACCGTGATCCGAGAGGAGAGTCCGTCGAAGTTCAGCGTGCTGGAGAACGTCCCGACCCGGCGCGGCGCCCGCACCATGGCGCTCGATCCGGTGACCCACAAGATCTACCTGGTGACGGCCTCGTTTGGTCCGCCACCGGCCGCAACGCCGGACCGGCCGCATCCCCGGCCGGCCATCATGCCCGGAACGGTCGTTCTGCTCATCGCATCGCGCTGAAAGGAGATTGACCGGCGGCGGGGGAAGCGCGTCCGGCGCCTTGGCCGTCTGGTCAGGAAGGTCCGCGCGGATGGCAAGAGTACCGGGACGAGGGCCAATCCCGGATGAAATCGCGGATTGAGCCGGTCGACCGAGGCGCTTCCCGTCCGCCCGGCGGGTGACGGAGCGCACCGGCAGCGCCGGAGGGCCGGTAGTGCCGGGAGCAAAGGGGGCCGCAAGCAGATGACGGACGAGCGTTCCTTGGACACAAACGGCACCTGGGTCTACACGCGTCGGACGCTGGGGCCCGTTTCAGTACTTCAAGCGCCGTTCGCCTTCCTGAGACGAGGTCAGTGCCCCCCCGGGCTTCGTAGAAGCAGAACCTGTAGGGAACGAGGGGCAATCCGGCTCGAAATCGAGGGTTGAGTCGGTCGGTGAAGCCGATTCCCGCCCGCCCGGAGGGTAACGGAGCGAACCCGAGCGCGTGGTGCCCATGAGTCGCCCGTCGGTCTTCAACGCTGGCGGGCAGGGACGGGGCGGAGGGGGCGGGCGAGCGAAGGAGCCTTCGGCCGAGGATCTTGCCACTTGACCGCCAAACGCCGCCGCTGGTCGTCGTTGAGCCGGATCCGTCTCTTGCCGTGGGCTTCCTTCAGAATCTGGTTCTCGGCGCGGAGGTAGTCGATGACCTCTTGCTGCTCCCGGTTGATCAGGCCGGCCAGGATGTTCAGGAGGACGTGCCAGGGCTGGAGGATGAATTCCATGGGCGGTCCGATTCGCGATAGGGAAAAGGGGGAGCATCGGACACCGGAAACGGGCCGTCAATCGGCTGAAACCGGGACGGATCCTGGCGGCGCAACTTACATCGGGATCGGGAATTGCGGCTCGGCTGGATTTCTTCGCCATACGAGATCGGAGCGAACGTCTTGAAGACTCATTTGTGGGTAACCATCGAGATCTTGGCGAGTTGCGGCGACGGCCACCCGGAGATCGCCCGGCGGATCGGAGTCAACCGGGATCTGATCGAGGCTGGTGAATTCCGCCACGGCTACAACTCGGTCAAGCGGTTCGTGGTCCGGCTGAAGCTCCGCGACCCCGAGGCGTCGTACCCAAGCGTAGGTGGACCGGTTCATACGACCGAAGCGTCGTACCCAAGCGTAGGCCGCCCGGGGATCGGCCACACGCCCGAACCCAGCCGACTACCCCGGATCTCCGACCAGAACGAAAGCGGACCAGTAGGCGGCGCTTTCATACGGCGGCTTCTTCCACGGACGCTCCCGGTACCGGCGAAGCCAGTTTTGGCCTCGCGGAGCGCCGCGGCCCGGCGGAAGGCGCTGCCCCTGCCACCGCGTTCCGGATCATCGGAGACAAGATTCTGATAGAACCGCCCCATGAGCAGCGCGGTGGCGCGGTCGTTCACCTTCCAGAGGCTGACGACCACGCTCCGAGCCCCCACCTGGAGGAGCGCATGGGCCAGCCCGATGTACCCTTCTCCTCCCACCGGGCGCCCGATGCCGGTCTCGCAACCGCTCAGGGTCACAAGGTCGGCGTCGAGTTTCCAGTCGCGTAGGATGGCCCCGGCGGTCAGGAGACCGTCGTAGACCTTCCGGCCCGCCATCGCCGCCGCCAGCGGGTCGGGCAGGTTGGCGCGCGAAAGGACAAGCGCCGAGCGCTCGGGGCGTTCGTCGTCGGTCAGGGCGTGGGTGGCCAGGTGGATCGTGCGGAATCTCCGCAGTTCTCCCGACTCGGCCAGGCTGTCGAGCGCCTGCTCCGACGCGGCGGTCCCCAGGAGTACGGTGGAACCGGGGAGCGATGCGGCGATGGCCGCGATCTCGTCACGAGTGGCGGGAAGGCTCGGGAGAGCGTCGAGAGCCGAGTCGTCGCCGGCCAGGGCGCCGCGCAGGATCTCCCGTCCGCCGTGCGCCGCGCCCGGACTCTCCATCGCCGCCAACGGAGCGGGAACGGTAAGGTCGGATGCGGCGTTGTCCGACTCCGGTTTCCGTTGGGCCAGAAGAGCCGGCCCGGCCGGATCCCCGATCAGCAGCGCGGGCTCTTCCGGCCTGTTCCGCGTCTCCTGCCCCGTCCGAAGCCACGCGAAAATGGTGGCAGAAGGCACGTAGCTGATGGTGTATCGATCTGAGAGCGGCACGCCGGAGTCATCCCTCAACGCGTCCACCGGAACCCCGAGCATGGCTCCGGAAGGGACGACGAAGAGCGTTTGCGCGCCCTCAAGATAGGGAAGCAACGGGGCGATGCGCGCGGCAAAGACCTGGCGCGCTTCCTCCATCTCTCCCGTGGACGGCGGCGCGAGGCCCGGCCATGATGCGGCCCCTTCCAGCTCCTGCCGGAACCGGAGCGGGAGCTCCTCCGGGCCGAGCGAATCCGCCGCCAAAGGTTGCGATAGCCGCACCCAGGCGACCGGTCCCGTGGACCGGATGACGTATCCCCAGACATCCCACTCTCGACTCCGGATCTGCACGTCGAGCCAGCCGAGGATCGCGGAGCGGGCATCGAGCGCGGACTGCACGCGGGCGAGCGGAAACGCCTGGCCCTCCTCCACCGGATGTTCGCGGGCCATCCGGTTCTCAAACGAGCTCCACTCGGCTTCCACCCCGAGCAGTCGCGTGCGTGTCTCCTCCGCCCGGCGGACCACCGCGGCGCCGGAATCGGCCGGCGCCACGCGCCGGAACGCCGCCAGCGCCCCGTCCAGCCGGTCCCGCTCGCGTTTCAGGGAATCCTCCTCGGCCGCCTCGTCGGGAGTCAGGCGCCGCTGACCGGAGGCCGTCATGAGTTCGAAGAGCACGCGCCCGAGGTCCTGCTCCACCGCCGGCCAGGCGTCGTTGACGTCGCCCAGACGCAGGCGGGTCTCCGCCAGGAGTGGATAGGGGGAGTTCTCGAAGGTTGCTCGGTCGAGGCCGGAACCGGCGCGGGTCCGGGCCGCCTCGTAGAGCGCCGCCCCCTGCGAAAGCGCCGTATCGGCCTCGGTGAAGCGCCCCTCGGACCGGAGCAGCCGGGCCAGATCCCCCAGACTCTCGATGACGTCCGGGTGATCGGTTCCCTCGCCCTTCTGGCGCATGGCCAGCACGTCCCGCATTTCGCGTTCGGCTCCGGCGGAATCGCCTCGCGCCTCCATCACCTGCGCCAGACCCTGCCGAGTCGTGGCGATGGATGGGTGTTCACCACCGTAGACCGCGGTCTCGATCCGTAGCGCCTCCCGGTAGAGCCGCTCCGCGTCCTCGAGGTCTCTCTGCTTCCTCAGAATCCCGGCGAGGCCGTTCAGAGCGGCGGGCTCCTCGATGTGATCGCCTCCCCGGGCGCGGGAGGCATCCGCCGCCTGCCGAAAGAGCGAATCCGCGCCGGCCGTGTCTCCTTCTCCGTCGAGCGCCAGCGCCAGGTTGATCTTGACGCGAGCCACCTGGGGATGGTCATCCCCGTAGACCTTCCGCAAAATGGCGAGGGCATCCCTGTACAGGGACGCGGCGTCGGCGTAGTCGTGCTGGTCCAGGTAGAGGAATCCGAGGTCGTTCTCGGTCTCGGCCACCGTGTCCGACTGTTTTCCGTTGAACCTCCGCCGCATGGCCAGGGCCTGGCGCAGCAGCGGCTCGGCCGAGGCGTAGTCGCTCTCCTCTTCGAGCACGTTGGCCAGACCGGAGAGCGATTCGGCAACCAGTGGATTCTCCTCGCCGTAAGCATGACGGCGGAGGGCCAGCGCCTCGCGGTAGGTGGAGGCGGCCGCTTTGAACTGCCCGTCCTCGTCGAGCACGTTGGCCAGGCCTTCGAGAACGGTGGCGATCTCGGGATCACCGGGTTCCAAGAGCCTGCGCGCCATGGCCACGGCCTCCCGTCCCCGGGCCACGGCCTCCGGGTATTTCCCGTCCACCTTCAGCAGCTCCGCAAGATCCATCAGACCCTGGACCACATCCGGGTGGTCCATCCCATAGACCGCCCGCCGCATGGCCAGCGCTTCCCGGTCGAGGCGCACGCCGCCGTCGTAGTCGCCGAGATCCCCGTGCGCCACGGCCAGATTGTCCAGGCTGGCGGCGATGTCGGGATGCTCGGGCCCGAGGTAGCGGCGGCGGATCTCGAGCTGTCGGCCCGCCAGAGAGTCTTCCTCGGCCGCCGGGCCGACGTTCTGCAGCGCCTCGATGGTGAAGTCGATGCTGTCAGCCCAGGCCAGCTCCTTCTGCGCGCGCCGCGAGAGGTGGGAGACGAGTTCCATCGTCTTGACCAGGAGCTGCGCGTCCAGGAGATCACACGGCCGGGTCGCTGGATTCGCCTCTCTTTGCGCGAGCAGCTTCCGGGCGAGACTGTCAGCCTCGATGAACCGCGCGTGCTCGCGCAGGCGCTGGATCTGGTTCGTCAGGGAGTCGGGCGGAACAGGCTGGGCAGCGGAGGGCGAGGAGGCAGTCAGCCCGGCCAGAGCGATCAGGAGGCCAAGGAGCACGAGCCGGCCGCGTGCGCTTCCCACCTCCGTTGGCGTCCCAGCCGATGGCCGCTGGCCCGCATTATTCATGATCACCCGTCGCGAGGCACCGGAGATGCCCGTCAGGACAAGGCGCGCAGCCCGCAGATGCAGGCATACTCCCTGCAGTATGTCGAGGAGTGAGGGCAAGCGCAACGCAGTCATGGCGGGCAGATCCGCTGCCACAGCAGGGGGTTCATGAATCGATGCGGTCTAGGTCCGCGCCGGCAGGTTCTCGATCTCCACCGGCGTGATCGGATCCGCCGGCTCAAAGCCCAGGATGCGCCCGTAGAAGTACAGCTCCCCTTCCAGGGCGCGCTTGATGTTCGCGGCCTGGCGGAATCCGTGTTGCTCCCCCGGGAACGACACGTAGGCTACCGGCACCCCGGCGCGGCGCAGCGCGTCGACCATCCGCTCCGCCTGATCGGGCGGCACGACCGGGTCCTCCAGTCCCTGGAAGAAGATGACCGGCGTCGCCAGCATCTCGACGTGATCGATGGGAGATCGCTCGCGATAGAGGTCGGCCCGCTCGGGATAGGGACCCACCATGCCGTCCAGGTACCGCGACTCAAATTTGTGGGTGTCCCGGGCGAGGGCCGCGAGATCGCTGACGCCGAAATGGCTGGCGCCCACACGGAAGAGCCGATGGAAGGTCAGCGCGCAGAGCGTTGTATAACCTCCGGCGCTGCCGCCCGTGATCGCCATCCGCTCGCCGTCGACCAGTCCCTGACCAGCCAGATGGCGCGCGCCGGAAAGGCAATCCTCCACGTCGACCAGCCCCCAACGCCCGTTCAGCAACTCCCGATAGGCGCGCCCGTATCCGGTGCTGCCCCCGTAGTTCACGTCCAGGACGGCGAATCCGCGGCTGGTCCAGAACTGGATGCCGGGCGACAAGGCCGTCCCGGCCGCGCTGGTCGGCCCGCCGTGGATCTCCACCACGAGCGGAGGCTTCTCGCCCGCCGGGGCCGTGAATTCCGGATTGTTGGGGGGATAGAAGAACCCGTGCGCCACCCGGTCTCCGGAGGGAAAGTCGACGACGACCGGGCGCGAGAGAAGGCCCGGCGGCAGATCGGTCGTGCTCGCCGATTTCAGGATCCTCCAGGCGCCGGAATCCAGCTCGAGATCGACCACCGAGGAAGCCCGATCCGGAGCGGCTCCGAGAAAGACAACCCGATTTCCGGCGCGGCGCACCTGTCCAAGCTCCGTGAAGGGGAGATCGAGATCGCGCAGGCGGTCCGGCCCACCGGGGGCGCGGCTGGTGTCGAGTCGGGCCAGGCGTTTCATTCCGTTCCGCGAGTAGGCGCAGAGCAGTTCTTCCTCGGACAGGAAATCATAGCTGGAGGCCCCGAAAACCCAGTGCGGTCCCGCGAACTCAGCCTCGTCGGGATGAAGCGCGTCGAGCGCCTCCGGAGCCGACAGGTCCGGCACCCTGTAGAGATTCCACCAGCCGGTGCGATCGGTGACGAGATGAAGGACGCCGCCGGGTGACCACTTCGGCTCGACCACCGATTCCCGCGGCCCGCCGGTCACGCGGGCGCGATCTATGACCGCGCCGCTCTCGGCGATGCGCCCCACCCAGAGTTCGCACCCATCCCAAGGCATGTTCGGATGCATCCAGGAAAGCCAGGCGAGGCGGGTTCCGTCCGGACTCAGACGCGGGGCCGCATAGAAATCGGCGCCCTCGATCAGGACCAGAGGCTCCTTCCGTCCGTCGAGGTCGACCGCCACGATGGAGTTGACCGCTTCGCCCTTTCCTTCATGGTCCTCCCGCACCGCGAGGAGCCGGTTCCTTCGGGCATCGAAAACCGCATCGGCGAACCGCCACGCCCGCTCGGGCGTGATCGGCGGGATGGAGTCATCGGGACCGCGCCGGTAGAGCCGCTGATCCGGGAAATGGGAGAAGACGACGGTACCGCCCTGGACGGCGTAGGCTCCGCCGCCATACTCGTGCACCCGCGTCCGCACGTTGAACGGAGGAGGCGTGAGATCGAGCGCCGGGCCGACCCGGCCGTCCGGCCCGCGGCGCGCGCGCACCAGGACGATGCGCCCCCTCTCCGCGGGTCTCCCCTCCAGCCAGTAGACATCATCGCCGTCGAGCGCGATCTGCCCGAGCCCGATCGAGCCGGCCACGATCAGATCCGCCGTGATGGGCGATGACCAGGATCCATAGGGTGCGGTCGTCGGAGTTGGCATCACAGTTCTCCCGGAGCCGGCCGGTGGCTCCCGCGATATGCGGCGTTTTCCTCGGACCGAAGCTCACAGTCCCACCGGCTGCGGATTTCCGATCCGGCGGAGATCTCCTGGCTGGGTGCGGAGAAACCGATCCGGTGGCACGACGCGCTTCAGCACCCGCTGGTCCGGGGATCATGACGTCCCTCGGCCGGACTTGCCAAGTTCTTCCTGGCTGAAAGGGTTGTCCGCCGCGCCCGCGCCTGGGTCAGTTCGGCAGCCGGACCGCGGAAGCTGCTTCGAGTCCGGTGCACGCCATCGAGCGCAGCCCAGGAGGCACGCTCAAGGCAGAAGCTCGGGGTGGTTCGTCTTGAGCCAATCAAGCACGTCCTGGCGAAGTTCCGCAACGAACGCGACCAACTCGGCCGCGTCGCCCTCGGTCGCTCCCCCGACCATGTCGTACTCGACGATGTTCCGCTTCGATCGGCAAGTATC
Source organism: Candidatus Eiseniibacteriota bacterium (assembly GCA_963833505.1). Taxonomy (GTDB): domain Bacteria; phylum Eisenbacteria; class RBG-16-71-46; order CAIMUX01; family CAIMUX01; genus CAWHYG01. Next base: position 133,129 of record CAWHYG010000008.1, read on the forward strand.
GAGGTACTGAGCGTCGTCCTTCCGGCCTTCCCCGAGGATCAAGGGAAGGGCCGCAAAGGTACGATAGTGCGCTTGGTTCTTCTCGGGTCTGCATTGGCGCGGTAGTAGGTGCGATTGCCGTCCCGGCGCGATTCGACGACTCCGATGCGAGTCAGTCTCCGCAACTCCTGCCGCACCGTGGAGTCAGCCAACCCCGACCGACGTTCGATCTCGCGTCCGTGAAGATCCTCGCCGCCTGGACCAAACAGGAGGCGGAGGATCTCCGCCTTGACCCGAGAGCAGATCGGCCAATGTGTTCATTGCGCGTTTCTACCACGCAATTGAGAGGTATTACCACGCAATTTTGAACCCAGCCCGGCCTCCGATTCCCCGAAGACAATTCCGCGCCTCACCCGAGAAACACCGTGTCCGCATGCCATTCCAACAGCTCGCAAGGCTTTATCGTCTCGTTTGGCCGCCCCCTGGCCGAGGTCCTCGGGCCCCCGCCACCTCCCTCACCATCTGCACGTCATCCCCCGCCACGACAAACCCATCCTCATCGACAACCACGTGATCCCACGCATGACCCCCAGCCTGAATCTCGCAGCGCACGGCCCGTTTCCAAGGCTCTTCCCATCCCGGCGCGGACCCTGCCACGACCTCTACCGCGCACCCCTTCTCCAGGGCCGAAGCGATGAACTGATGAAATCTCGGTTCATCCCAATCCACCCAAGACACCCGGAGCATCTCGTCCAGAAAACCCCAGCGAAGCCGGTACGCACCGTGGAGCTTGCCGTACTGATAGAGCGCAAAGAGGGATTTCGCATCCGCTTCGATGCGCTTCGTGAGGCGCGCGATCTGCCCGTTCAGGATGTACGTGCGCATCCTCTCCGGTTCGCCGAACGGCCGCGAGATGCCGCACGATCCCTGAACCAGCAGCTCGTTCGTGATCTTGAGGACACGCCCGCGGCGATTCAGGGTCATGGTCTTCTGCGGAGGGCCGAGGTCAGCCAGGCGCCGATCGCCGGGATCGAACTCGAGCGCCCGCAGGAGAGGGCGGACACCCAGGGCAGCAATGAAATCGTAGTCGGCCAGGCGCCCGCGCAGGTGCGCCCGCAGCTCTTCCCTTTCATCCGCTGTGGCCGCCGTCCAGGTGACCATCTCGCGGGTGGCGAGGTCGATGATCGAGGCCGCGGCCGGAGCGTCCGCCGGAAACGCGTGCACGAGGACGCGACGGAGGCGGGCCAACTCGGCTGCGTGGGCGGCCTCGCGTTCCCTGGCGCGTTTCTGGTACGCGGCCACAACCGCCGGGTCGGGGCCCATCGCCTTCCAGCGCCGTACCTTGGCGATCTGATCCCGCACCGCCCGGCGCGCGGCCGGAATGGCGGGATGCTCCGGAGCGAGACTCCAGAGACCGTTGGGATGGACGACGATGGCCCCGGCTCGCCAATAGGCGGCCCTCTCCTCTTCGAGCACCTTCCATCCGGTGATCAGCTTGATCAGGGCGACGACCTCGGCTCCAGATCGAGAGCCGCCGTAGGTGTCGAGGACCGCGATGGCTAGGCGCTGGAACGACCAACTCGACAGGGACTGCCCTCGAAAGGCCTCGTCGACCTCGAACGACGTCAACGGGACCTCCGGGCCCGGCAGCGGCGCGGGCTCCTTCTTGACCACCTCCAGAATGAGGGACCTTTGGTGGTCGCAACCCGAGCATGAACACCGTGAGGCTGAGCTCGTGGTCGTGCACATCCAACTCGTAGAGGTCATCGTGCCGGTGGACCGGCGACCGATCGGGCCGGCAGCGTTGCAGCGACCGGAGCGCGAACTCGCTCGGCGCGATGCCGGCCGCCTCGAATCGGTCGGCAACCTCGTCCAGCCGGAGGGGACCGCCGTGCTCCAGGAGAGCGACGATCAGGAGCGAGAAGGTGTTCGCTTCCCGATGGTCCTTTACCGCGGCCAGCGAAGGACGCGCAATGCCGAGGCGCTCATGGTAAGGGGTTGTCATGTCGCCTTAACCGCGTTTCGTGAGTCCGGCCAGCAGGTCGACGATCCTCCGCAGGGTCTCCGGCTTGGGGACAGGGAGCCTGAGATACGTTTCGCCGGTCTTCTCATCCCGGCTGATCAGCGAAGCTGGGGCTCGGCCGTGGTGATGATCGGACTGCCCCCGGTCGTGGACGTCTCGGCTCCGGCCGGCCTCAGGCACTGCCACGAGCTTCTCGAGGAATGCGACCCCGGCCGCCAGTATTTCGCCCCAGGCCTCTTCCGCCGGGGCCGCCTCCCGCTCCGAATCCTCACCATCGGCGACTGCGCTTCGACCGCCGTTTCCCCTTCCATCTCCGCGGCCAGCCGCGGCCTTTCCGGCGCTCTCCTCCAAAGCGGAGCTCGCGGCCGTCCCGGCCGCCGGCATCGACTCCGGAATCGCGCCCGTCACCCGTTCGACCGATTCCATGAACCGGTTCAGCCGGGTCCCGCCGAGGAACACCTCGTCCTGGCCGCCGTCGAGAACTCCAGTGAACATCGACTTCTTGAACGCCAGGACCTCGAGCATCCCCTCTTCGATCGATCCCTGGGAGATGAAATGCACCACGCGCACCGGCCGCTCCTGGCCCAGCCGATGGACCCGGCCGATGCGCTGCTCCAGCACCGCCGGGTTCCAGGGTTGATCCATGTTGATCACGACCGAGGCCGCCTGGAGATTCAAGCCGACCCCGCCGGCGTCCGTCGAGAGGAACAACCGGCACGCCGGGTCCTCGCGAAAGCGGTCGATCAACGCTTTTCGCCCAGGCCCGGGGACGCCGCCGTGGAACAGGACGTGCTCCCACTTCCGCTCCGCCAATCGCCTCCGGATGAGTTCGTGCATCCGGAGCCACTGGCTGAAGACGACGACCTTGGCCGATGGATCCTCGAAGGTCTCGGCCAACAGCTCGATCAGTTCATCCGCTTTTACACCGCGGTCGGTGGTCTGGTCGAGCAGATAGGTGCTGTCGCACGACATGCGCATGTTCTGGAGGCCCATCTGGAGCCGCCTCTGGTCGACTTCGGAGAGGAATCCGTACCGGCGCCACTTCTGGACGATGCGGGCCACCATCTCCCGGTTCTCTTCGTGGTGCATCATCTGCTGGGCCGTCATCGGCACGAAGAAGCGCTTCTCCAGCCGGGCCGGGAGATCCTTCAGCACCTCTTCCTTCTTCCTTCGGATCAGGATCGGTTGCAGCGTCCGAGTGATGTCCGTGAGATTTCGATAGCCGATCACGCGCCCGCCGTCGTCGACGTGCTGATGCTCGGAAAGGAAGCGGAACATCGGACCCAGCCGGTACCGGTCGACGAACTCGACGATGGAGTACAGCTCCTCCAACCGGTTCTCGAGGGGAGTGCCGGTCAGGACGAACGCGAATTCCGAATCGATCTGCTTCACGCTCTTGGCGGCGCGGGTCTTCCAGTTCTTGATGCGCTGCGCCTCGTCGAGAATGACGAGATCCGGCTGCCAGCGCCGGATCGCCTCGAGATCGCGATGAACCACGTCGTAGTTCGTGATCTTGAAGAACGACTCGGAGGCGTAGCGCCGCGCTCTTTCCGTCATCAAACCTTCGATGATCATCGCCGGACGGTTGCTGAATCTCTCGATTTCCCTCTGCCACTGGTGCTTCAGCGAGGTGGGAGCAATGACCAGCACGCGCTCGACCGATCCCAGGCGGCACAGGATCTCGGCGGCAGCGATGGCCTCGACGGTCTTGCCCAATCCCATGTCGTCCGCGATGACACAACGGCCGCTGCGGGCGGCGAACAAGGCCCCTTCCTTCTGATAGGGGTAGAGCTTCACGTTCAGAAGGCTGCCGAAGGCCGGACTGGCCGGACCGCGCGGAAACATCCGTTCGACCCGACGGTGCAGATTCGCCTGGTCGTGGACCTGCGCCACGAAATCCAGGACGTCGTCATAGCAGCGGAGTTCGTGCCTCTGGCGCTCCGCTTCCTGGAGCAGCGGCGTCAACTCCGGGACCGCTTCGCTCTTCAAGATGCCGCGCTCGTCAAAGAGCTTTCGGGCCAGCCGGAGAAGGGCGCCGGGGCATCGAGCGGCCGGCTTGAATCGCACCTCCCGCCGGGATCCGTAGTGGAGATAGATCTCGGAGTAGGCGCGTTCAAATCCGGCGGACAAGGCGGCGCGGCTCTTGGGCGACCGGCGGAACCTCGCGAGAAGGGATTCGACGTGTTTGCAGGTGCCGAGCGTGTTGACGGCGAAATCGGGACAGGAGCAGAAGTTCTTGCCGAGACCATCGCCGCGGATCGCCACCCGGTACGACCGGCGGGTCTGGGGGTTGGTCACCTCGAACTCGGAGAAGACCCGATCATCGCCGATGTTCCGCACGCGATACTTCTGATCCAGCGCGATCTGGCGCCGCAACGCGATCTGCCAGTCCTCGAGCGACAGGTCCTCCGGCCGGCGCAGGCGGGAGATGCGGACCTCCGCCTTTCTCGCTGGCGCGGACTTCTTCTTCCGGAGCCCGGCGTGTTTCCTTGCAGCTTTCAAGCAGCCCTCCCTGGTTTGGTCCGCGCGATCATAGCGCACCCGCAAGTGGAAGGTCGCTGAGGATATCAGAGGGACATGGCCAGTTCCCGCGAGCACCGGCGTGCGAGGTTTTCGCGGGTCACGGGCATCGAACGTCGGTCGATCGCGCGAGTAGAGGCCGCCAAGTCGCTCCGTCGCCGCTTGCGCCCACGACCGAAGAACCGGGCGAGCTGTTCCGTGGTCGAGAGCCGGTCATTCCCTCCGGATCAGCTTCCCGGTCTCGCTTCGCCCGCCCGCGCGCAGCCTGTAGAAATAGACGCCCGGCACAAGGCCCGACCCGCTCATCTCGACCGAGTGCGTTCCCGCGCCGAGCCGAGCGGCGATCGGAACGGCCACCTCCCGCCCGGAAGGATCGTAGAGGCTGAGGTCCACGGCGCCCCCGGCCGGCAGCACCAGACTGAGCAACGTGGACTCGCGGAACGGATTCGGCGCCACCGTGAGCAGCCGCGCCGATGCCGATTCATGCGGGTTTTCGGCGACCCCGGCGCTTCCGGCCTGATCGTATTTGATGGTGGCGAAGTCCACGTCGTTGCCGTGCGTGCCCGTGCTCCAGCCCGAAACAAAGACGTGATCCTGCGCGTCGAGGGCGAGCGCCACCCCGACGTCGCTGTTGTTGCCGGGACCGTTGTACCGGACCGCCCATTGCTGGGCGCCGGAGGGATCAACCTTGACCGTCGCATAGTCGTAGTTGACCACGCCACCGGTTCCGCCGTCGCTGTATCCAGTGACGTAGACGTTGCGGGCGGCATCCACCGCCACTGCCTGGGCCTCGTCAAAGCCGCTCGCCGGCCCGTCGTACGTCGCCACCCACTGCCGGGCTCCGTTGGTGTCGTACTTGATCGTGGCGTAGTCGGACTGGGTCTTGGGCTTGGTCCAGGAGACGTATCCGGCCACGTAGACGTTGGCGTCGGCGTCCAGGGTCAGGGCCGAGACGGCGTCATAGCTCTTGGCGGCGTCGTAGGTCTGAACCCAGAGCGGCTGTCCGTTTGCGTTGTACTTGATCGTCAGCATGTCAAAGAGCGTCCCGACCCCGGAGCTGTAACCGCCGACGTAGACGTTTCGCGCCGAGTCGACAGCCAGGGCGAGGCCGCCGTCGTTGGCGTTGGCCGGCCCGTTGTAGATCGCGATCCACTGCTGGTGGCCCGCCGAGTCGTACTTGATCGTGGTGGCATCGTAGTTGCCTCCCCCCGGCAACCTCTGGCTGACTCCGGTCACGTAGACGTTGGCGTCGGAATCCAAGGCCAGGGACTTGACTCCATCGTCCAGGTTCCCCGGACCGTTGTAGCGCTGAACCCACAGGAGATTCCCGGACGGATCATACTTGAGGGTCACGTAGTCGTCGTTGGTGGGAGCCTCAAAGGAGAAACCGCCGACCATGACGTTCCCGCTGGTGTCCGCGGCCACGGCGTCGGCCTCATCGAGGCCGAGATTGAACTGGCCCGCGTAGGTGCGGACCCACTGCTGAACCAGGGTGGAGTCGTACTTCACGACGGCGAGATCGGCCAGGGATTGCTCGTCTCCGTCGGTGTACCCGACGACGATCACGTTGCCCCGTTTGTCCAGGGTCAACGCGTACGGGACGTCATCCATATTGGCGACGCCGTTGAATCGGGCGACGGCGAGCTGCCGGCCGCCCGGGCTGTATTTGATTGTGACGAAATCCCAACCGGTTCCATTGCCGTAGCCGGTCACGTAGACGCAGCCCTGGGAGTCGATCGTCATGGCGGTCACCTGGTTGTTGCCGTTTCCAATGCCGCTGTAGCGATTCAGCCACTCCATGGTCGGCGGCGTTTCGGCCGCGGCGGAGGAGACGCCGAGAAGCGCCAGAAGCGCTGCACCCGCCAGGGCGGTGCCTGAAATGCCGCTGGTAACCCGCAGTTTGCTGGACATGCTTTCACTCCTGGTACCGGGGTTGGATTTCAGGAGGCGGTCCGGGATTTCTGAGGGTGGGCTGCGGCGACTCGAACACCGCGTCGGCGCCTTCGCGCGGATCCCTCCCCCGTTGTCGCCGGCGGACCGCCGAAAAACAGGATTCCAGGGCAATCCTACACCAAGAGGCGCCATCACGGTTGGCTCGAAACTCGTGACTTATTCGCACACTCGAAGACATGGGCAAGAGATCAATGAGCCCGAGGACTGTCGCCGCGTCAGCGCCTGGCTCTGTCGGTCTGGAGGCGCAACCGCCGCATCAGCTCCCGCGACTGGTCGACGCCCAGGGCCGCGGCGGCCAGGAAGTAGATCGCGCCGTAAGGGATCAGCACGGCGGTCGCGACGAGGATCGGATGGCGGTGCCCGACGGCCAGCTTCAACGCCCACGCGACCCCCGCCGCGATCACGGCCGACGCCCACAGACGGATGAGAACCGACCTCGCAAGGCCGGTCTTCCCGATCCGGCGATTGAGCGTCCTTCGGAGAAGCAGGAACTCGACCCATCCGGAAAGCCCCGCCGAGACGGTGAGCCCCGCCACTCCCCATTTGCGGTCGATGCCGAGCAGGGGCGGCAACGGAAGCGCCATGAGATAGCCGAGCAAGGTCGTCAGCAGCACGCGCACGACGGCGAACCGGAGAGGAGTGCGGGTGTCCCGCATGGCGTAGTAGGTCGAGGAGTAAAGCCTCCCCAGCGTCGAGGCCAGAAGCCCGACGGCAGAACCGGCCAGGATGCCCCAAAGCCACAGGGCGTCGGCGCGGGTGAACCGGCCGGTCTGATAAAGCGCTCCCGCGATCACGTCGCCGAGAAAGAGAAAGCCCGCGGCCGACGGAACGATGAAGAAGGCGATCCTCTGGAGCCCCGCGTCGAGCCGAGCCCGCAGCATGGAGGCGATCGCTTCGGGATCTCCGATCGCGCTCGACATCGCGGGCAGCTCCGCGGCCGCCACCGACATCCCGAAAAGGCTGACCGGCAGGGTGTAGACGATCTGCGCGTAGGTGAGGGCCGCCAGTGCCCCCACCGGAAGCAGGGTGGCCAGAAGCGAATCGACATAGGCGCTGATCTGCACGACCCCGCGGCTCAAGCAGACGGGCAGGAAATTGTGGATGATCGTGCGCACGTTCTCGGACGCCGTCTCGAGTTCCGGGCGAAGATGGCGGGCCAGACGGAACACGATCGGGAGCTGGACGCCGAACTGGAGCCCGCTGCCCGCGACCGATCCCCAGGCCAGGATCTCGGCCAGACGAAACTGCGGGCGCCGCGGGCCGAAGGCCACGAGCGTTCCGATCATCGCCAGGTTCCAGAGGACCGGCGCGGTGTAGGAAAGCAGGAACCGGCGGTGGCTGTTGAGGACTCCCAGGCACCACGCGGACAGGACGAGGAGCCCCGCCCCGGGAAAGAGGATGCGGACCAGGCGAATGGTCAGCTCCCGCGTCGCCCCGTGGAATCCGGGCGCGATGACCGCAATCAGAGCCGGCGTGAAAATCACCCCCAGAAGCACCAGCACCGACACGGTGAGAGCGAGGAGCGAAGCGATCGCCCCGGCCACGCGCCCGGCCTCCTTCTCGTCGCCTTGCGCCAGCAGCGAGGCGTAGACGGGAATGAACGACGCGGAGAGCACGCCTTCGCCGAAGAGATTCTGCAGGAAGTTCGGAATCCGGAAGGCCGCGCTGAAGGCGTCGGCCGCGGCCGCGGCTCCGAAAAAGTGGGCGAAAACGCGCTGCCGGATGAGCCCCGCAATCCGGCTGAGCAGGATTCCCGACCCGACCAGGAACGCGTGGAAACCGGTTCGCGAACGTCGCATCGTCGAGGATAAAAGCCCGTCTCGAGCAGCGTCGCCGGAAGCCGCTCCCGCCGACTCCCCAACTCCGCCTGGTCCGCCCGCCCTTGCCTGCACGAATCCTCCCCGCGCCGCGCGCGAGATGCCGAGATCCCGCCGGCGGACCATGGTCAGGCCGCGGGGGGGAACGCGCGTTCAAGCTAGCGGCTGGGAATCAGGGCGTCCAGCCAGAAGGGAGCCGCAGGCGCGGCCGGCCGCGCGAGGGCTCCCTCATGGTCTGGAGAGGTTACTGTGTCGTGGCCCTGGACCCTGTGTAGCCGAGCGCCCCGCTCGGCTCTATAGGGGATCTAGCGGTAGATGCTCTTGATCTTGCCCCACGAATGCTGCGCGGACCCGGGCTCCGGCGCGCTCGATGGTCCCTTGCAGGGATTCGGATCACACACCGTGTCAATGCCCTGGTACGTGCCGCCTTCGTTCTGGCAGTTGTACTGGTCCAGGAGCACGCAGGTGCCGTCCGCCAGGCAACAAGCTCCGATGCAGAGCTCCAGGATGCAGGGACACGGATTGGGAGTGCAGCTCGTCCCGGGTCCCTCCCACACCCCTTGCTGCGCGAGGCAGTCCGACTGGGTCAGGACCAGGCACGAGCCGTCGTGCAAACAGCAGGCCCCGGTGATGTCGGCGGCGACCGCCGGACCACCCAGGACCATCACAACAAAGAGCCCCGAGAGGATCCAGGCTCCGCTATGACGCACTGCGGACCTCTTCATGATCGGTTCCTCCTATTCCAGCCTGCCCTGTCCTTCAGGCCGGCCTTGGTCCGAGGACGCAGAGCACACACCGACTCGCGGTCGATCGGCGGGCAACCCCGGCGGCACGCCTCTGCGGTCAAGCCCCAACCCGAGTCGCATGAACGGGGCAAATGGTCGGATTTACTTCCGCGCACCTATTCTAATCGATTTGGAAGCGGTGATCCAAGCTCTTTTCGCCCGGACCGCGCGGGAACCTCGGGTTCCGTGGGCCAGCCGCCGCCGGGCGCCGGCCTGGGGGCTGTAACTCAAAGGGATCAAGCCCGATCGCCGCGATCAGGAAATCCAGCGCAAAGGGAGCCCGTCGGCGCCGTCGGACGCCTGAGAGCTCCCTCCAATCCGGATGCGGCGAGACTAGCGGTAGATGCTCTTGATCTTGCCCCACGAATGCTGCGCGGACCCGGGCTCCGGCGCGCTCGACGGACCCTTGCAGGGGTTCGGATCACATATGGTATCGATGCCCTGGTAGGTGCCGCCTTCGTTCTGGCAGGTGTACTGCGGCAGGATCTGACACGTGCCGTTTGAGAAGCAGCAGGCTCCGTCGCAGCCGTCCTTCCCGCAGATACACAGGTAGGGAGTGCAGGTCGTCCCCGGTCCCTGCCACTCCCCGTTCTGCGCCAGGCAATCCGACTGGGTCAGGACCACGCAGCTGCCATCATGGCGGCAACACGCGCCCGTGGGGCTGCACGGGTTCGGCGTGCAGTAGTCGTATTGCATCCACTCGGACGTGCCGCCCTCGTTCAGACACTCATCCTGTTCCAAGAGCTTGCAGGAGCCGTCCGGGAAGCAGCAGGTGCCCCAGCAGAGGTTCTGGTTGCAAGGGCTGGGAGTGCAGTTCGTCCCAGCTCCCTGCCAGTACCCTTGCTGCGCCAGGCAGTCCGACTGGGTCAGGACCGTGCAGGTGCCGTTGCAGAAGCAACAGGCCCCGGTGGCGTCCGCCGCGACGGCCGGGCCCGCCGGTCCCATCGCCAGAAGCACAAACAGCACCGACAGGACCCAGGCCCCGCCATGACGGATCGTGGATTTCATCATGATCCGTTCCTCCTGTTCGACAGTTCCGTCGTCCTCAGCGCTGCCACAGCGTTGGAGCGGGGTCGCGCGGTCACACTGGCTACCGATAGATGCTCTTGATCTTGCCCCAGGAATGCTGTGCAGACCCGGGCTCCGGCGCGCTCGATGGGCCGGTGCAGGGGTTCGGCGTGCAGTAGTCGTATTGCATCCACTCGGATGTGCCGCCCGCGTTCAGGCACTGATCCTGTTCCATGAGCTTACAGGTGCCGTCCGAGAAACAGCAGGTGCCCCAGCAGAGATCCTGATTACAGACGTTAGGATTGCAGTTCGTCCCGGCTCCCTGCCAGTATCCTTGCTGCGCGAGGCAGTCGGACTGGGTCAGGACCGTGCAACTCCCGTTGCAGAAGCAACAGGCTCCGGTGGCGTCCGCCGCGATTGCCGGCCCCGCCGGTCCCATCGCCAGAAGCGCAAGAAGCGCCGACAGAATCCAAACTCCGCCATGACCAACCGCCGATTTGCTCATGATCCATCCCTCCTGTTTCGTACTGCACCGTCCACCGTCGCCGTCGCGACGCTGTACGGGATCAGACCCTGGACCGTAGCGCTTGAGGGGTCGCGCCGGCGTCAGGGCGCCGCGCGACCGATCACCTCCTACCGGTAGATGCTCTTGATCTTGCCCCACGAATGCTGCGAGGACCCGGGCTCCGGCGCGCTCGACGGACCCTTGCAGGGACTCGGATCGCACACGGTGTTGTCGCCCTGCCAGGTGCCGGCGGCCCCCTGGCACCCCGGCTGGGTCATTACTTGACAAGTGCCGTCTTGGAAGCAGCAGGCTCCGGTGCAGCGCTCCACGATGCAGCCACACGGATTGGGAGTGCACGTCGTCCCGGGACCCAGCCAGGACCCCTGCTGCGCCAGACAGTCGGACTGGGTGAGAACGTAACAGCTGCCGTCAACCAGACAACAAGCCCCGGTGATGTCCTTGGCGGCCGCGGGCAGCGCCAAGGTCAGCGCCAGAAGGACAAGAAACACCGAGAGGAGCGGGGTTCCGCCCTGATGGATCGTGGACAACCTCATGGCCGGTTCCTCCTTTCCAACCTGCCCCGGTCCTTCGGGTCACCTTTGGTCCCAAAGACCCAGAGCGCACGTCGCTCGACAATCGTTCGGCGGTCAACCCCGATGACGCACCGTTCCGCGGTCAGGCTCGAAATCGAGTCGTATGAGCGGAGCGAATTGTCGGCCTTCCCTCCGCGCACCCATTCTAATCGATCTGGAGTCGTTGTACCAGCTCTTTCCGTGGACCTGAGCCAAAAGTCGGGATGCTCGCGCGCCCCGCTCCCCGACGGGCTGGCCGCAGGCGGGTCCAAGGCCATGACGCGCACGTGGGCACAGGATCGTAACTCGTTGAAATCAAAGATGGTCGTAGAGATCAACGGAACCTGGGTCACCAGCGTGAAGGGAGCCTGGCGCACTCGGACGACCGCGGCTCCCCTCCGATTCGGTGCGGCTGGGCCTGGCGGCAGATGGGACCAGGAGCTGTTCGCGATCGAACCGACCTGGCGCCTACCGGTACAGGCTCTTGATCTCGCCCCAGGAGCGCTCCACCACGCTCGTCTCTTGGCACGGATCCGGGTTGCAGTCGGACGTGAAACCTTGGAAGATCCCGCCGTTGTATCCGCAGGCCTCCTGGTAGCCGATGACGCAGCTCCCGTCGGACATGCAACATGCGCCGTTCCCGCAGGGCAGCGCGCAGTTCGGACACGGGAGAGGATAACAAGAGACACCTGCGCCCATCCACAGGTTCCAGCCGCCCAGGCAGCCGCTCTGGGTCGTGATCATGCACTCGTGGTTCATGGTACAGCAGGCCCCGACATCTTCCGCCGCGGCCGGCCCCGGTGAGTTCCACAGCAGCAGGGACATAAGCACTGAAGTCAACCAGACCCCATCATGACAAACTGCAAGGCGCGCCATGAGCGGTCCCTCCTCTCGAGTCTGCCCCGGTCCTCCGGACCGTTGGGGGTCCGAGGGCGCGGAACGCACCGTAACATCCTCATGGTCGATGGGCGAGCAACCCCGGTGGCACGCCTCAACCAGCGAACCCCGGCGCGGAACCTGTGAGCCAGGCTGATCCTCGATCGCCTTTCCACACAGTCATCCTAATCGATCCGAAGACGCGGCTCCATTCCTTTCGGCGTCCCGGTGTCGCCGAGAGTGAGCCGCGGCCCGGCCGCATCGCCCAAGAGGGATCAACCGGCCTGCTTCTTCTCGATCTTCGCCCAGGTGTCGCGGAGGGTCGCGGTGCGGTTGAACACCAGCCGCCCGTCGCGTGAATCCGGATCCACGCAGAAATACCCGAGCCGCTCGAACTGCAGGCGGGTTCCCGGCGCCGCTCCGGCCAGGTGGGTTTCCACCTTGCAGTCGGACAGCACCTCCAGGGAATTCGGGTTCAAGCACTCGGAAGGATCGGCGCATTCTGCCGGGTCTTCGCGGTCGAAGAGCTGCTCGTAAAGCCTGACCTCCGCTTCGACCGCATGCTCCGCGGAAACCCAGTGGATCGTCGCCTTGATCTTCCGCCCGTCCGGAGCGGCCCCGCCCCGGGTCTCCGGGTCATACGTCCCGCGCAGCTCGACCACCTGGCCGGAATCGTCTTTCACCACTTCCGACAGCTTGACCAGGTAGGCGCCGCGGAGCCGCACCTCGTTGCCCGGATAGAGCCTGTAATACCTCGGTGGCGGAACCTCACGAAAGTCGTCCCGCTCGATGTACAACACGCGAGAGAACGGAACCCGGCGCACGCCCGCGGCCGGATCCTCGGGATTGACCGAGAGCTCGACCTCCTCGACCTTCCCTTCCGGGTAGTTGTCGATCACGAACCGCACCGGCCGGAGCACGGCCATGACCCGGGGCGCCCGGCGGTTCAAGTCCTCGCGAAGGCAATGCTCGAGCAGGGCGAAGTCGACCATGCTGTCGCGCTTGGCCACTCCGATCCGATCGCAGAAGTCCCGGATCGCCTCCGGCGTATAACCGCGCCGCCGCAGCGCGCACAGGGTGGGCATGCGCGGGTCGTCCCAGCCCCGCACGAGTCCCCGCTGGACCAGGCTCAGGAGCTTGCGCTTGCTCGTGAGGAGGTAGCTGACGTTGAGCCGGGCGAACTCGATCTGTCGGGGATGCGGCTCCTCCGCGTCCACCTCGTCGATGCACCAGTCGTAGAGGGGCCGGTGGTCCTCGAATTCAAGGGTGCAGATCGAGTGGGTGATCCCTTCGATCAGGTCTTCCAGCGGATGGGCGTAGTCGTACATCGGATAGATGCACCATTTGTCCCCGGCGTGCGGATGGCTGGCATGGAGGATGCGGTAGAGGACCGGATCCCGCAGGTTCAGATTGGGCGAGGCCATGTCGATCTTCGCCCGCAGCACCCGGGCGCCGTCCGGATATTCCCCCTCCCGCATGCGGCGGAAAAAATCGAGGTTCTCCTCCACGGAGCGGTTCCGGTAGGGGCTTTCGCGCCCCGGTTCGGTCAGGGTGCCGCGGTGGTCGCGGATCTCGTCGGCGGTCAGATCGTCGACGTAGGCCTTGCCCTTCTCGATCAGCTTGACCGCCCACTCGTAGAACTGCTCGAAGTAGTCCGAAGCGTAATGGAGGCGATGCTCCCAATCGGCGCCCAACCAGGCGACGTCGGTCAGCATCGACTCGATGTATTCCGCCTCCTCCTTCGTGGGATTGGTGTCGTCGAAGCGGAGGTTGAACGAGCCGCCGAAATCGCGGGCAATGCCGAAGTTGAGGAGGATCGCCTTGGCGTGGCCAATGTGGAGATACGCGTTCGGCTCCGGCGGGAAGCGGGTGGAAACCCGCCCGCCGTATTTGCCACTGGCCAGATCCTCGCGAATGATGTCGCGGATGAAATCGCCGGCCGCGGGCTCGACCCGGCCGTTGTCACCTCTTCCCCCGCGTCCCGCGCCCTCGGAGTTCGTGCTCATGGCTCTCCCCGCCTCGCTTTTCTCAAGCGCCTCGGCCGCCCGCACCGGCTGCCCCTCGACGTAAAACCGGCATGGTACCAGATCGGATCACCGCCGTCCCCAGGCGCACGACTGACGTTCGTCGGCCGGGACACACTGGGGGCCCACGATCAGCGCGCGCCGCTGGAGATCACCTGGGGACTCGGCTGCCGGTCGTCGATCGGGACCCGCTTCCGGCCCGCGATCAGCGAGCGCCTTCGAGATCGGATCGGAACGCCCGACTCATGATCCCGGCGGCATCGCCTTGAGCGGCTGCCCGAAGAGCATCTGGCGGCCGATGACCTTGGGGATCTCCTGCTTCCAGACCGGCGGATTGCCCGGCGTCTGGATCGTCTCGAAGTCGAACTTCAGGGACTTCGGCCAGTCCGGCGGGACGGGGATGATCCCCTTCCCCTGGATGTTCGGCACGACCGTCTTCAGGGACGGATCCCACTTCGACACGGTGATCGCGCCGGTCCGGTTGTACTCGTGGACATACTCGTTGCCGTGGCAGTCGCTGCAGGCCGTGATCGCGTTCCGGGAGATCGAGTGGGCGTAGTCGGGCGCGAGCGCGATCATGGCAATGCTGTCCTGATAGACCACCGTCTGCACGTCGGCCGCGTCGATCTGGCCGGTGTCGGTCCGCTTGACCAGGAACTTGAGGCCCGTCCATTCGGCCGCGGCCGCCTCCCGACCTCCGGCGACCTCCCCGTCGAAGTGGCAGTTGTTGCACATCACGACGCTCTGCACGTGGCAGGCGGCGCAGGAGATGGGGAAGGCGGGATTGTGGAGCACGTGCTCCGCGTGGAAGCTGTTGACCTCGAGGCTGTCGGGCGGATGGCAGTTCTCGCAGCGGACCTTGACGGCTCCGGGCTGAAGCAGGGAGGTGTAGCGATTCCCGTCGCCGTGCAGCTCGGTGGCGCCGTGGCAATCGGCGCAGCGCAGGCCGGCCGCGCGGTGGACGTCAGTCAGGCCGTGGTCGATCTCCGCCTTCTGCCGATTGTGGCAGACCAGGCACTTGTCGTCGGCCGGAGTGTCGGCGCGGCTGGCGTGACAATCGCCGCAATCCGCCGGGACGACATGGCAGCTGCCGCAGGTCAGGCGGTCGAAGGACACATGGGTCAGGCTCTCGAATCCGGCGGTGAGCGAATCGGGACCGGATTCGTACCAGGTTCGGAGGCCCTGGTCGGTCCCATGAAGGGAGCCCGAGAGCGAAACTCCCTGCGCCGCGAGCGGGACGGGGATGCCGCCGGCGCGCTCTTCCTTCGCGCAACCCAACGGAACGAGCAGGACCGCGAGCGGGATCAGGCTCAGACGGGTTCGTATGCGCATGACCGACCTCCTCGGATCAGGACCTGTTCCTCAGTGTGCCTCAAGGCGCCGGAAGCTTGTTCCCAGCCCGCACCATCATGAACTCCCTGCGGGCTGGACCAGCAAGCCCTAATAGGCCAGAACCTCCCTCGCCGCCGCCTCGATGCCGTCGACCGACGGAAGGATCGCGTCCTCCAGCGGCGGGCTGTAGGCGTAAGGCGTGTCGGCCGAGCAGACCCGGCGGATCGGCGCGTCGAGAAGATCGAAGGCGCTCTCGCTGATCCGCGCCGCGATCTCGGCGCCCAGGCCGCAGAAAGTCCGGTCCTCGTGCACGATGACCACGCGGCCGGTCTTGCGCAACGAGGCCAGCACCGCCCCCATGTCCAGCGGCTTGACCGTGCGAAGGTCGATGACTTCGGGATCGAATCCCGCCTGCTCGAGCCGCGCGGCCGCCTCCAGGCAGAGGCCGGTGGTCGGACCGTAGGTCACGATGGAAACATCCGATCCGGGCCGGCGCATGGCGGCCTTCCCGATCGGGACGGGAGCGGCCACGCCGCCCGGCAGCTTCGCCTTCTCGCGTCGATAGAGGTACTTGTACTCCAGGTAGATCACCGGATTCGGGTCGTGGATGGCCGAGCGCAAGAGCCCGCTCGCGTCCGACGCGTTGGACGGCGCCACGATCTTGAGTCCGGGCGTGCTCAGGAAGAAGGCCTCGACGTTCTGGGAGTGGAACAGCCCGCCGCGCACACGCCCCCCGGCGGGACAGCGGATGACGATGGGGACGCCGAACTGCCCGCCGTGGCGGTAGCACATGGTGGCGGCCGTGTTGACGACCTGATCGAAGCCGCACGAGATGAAATCGGCGAACTGCATCTCGGCCACCGGCCGCAGCCCGACCAGGGACGCGCCCACGCTCCCGCCGACGATGAGCGATTCGGAGATCGGCGTGTCGACGACCCGCTCCTCGCCGAACCGATCGAGAAGCCCTTCGGTCACGCCGAAGGCGCCTCCTCCGATGCCGATGTCCTCGCCGAGGCAGATGACGCCGGGATCCCGCTCCATCTCGTAGGCGAGGGTCTCGCGGATGGCGGCGAGGTAGGTGACCTCGACTTCGGACGCGGCCGGTTGAGGCATGGCCGCGGCGGCGGATTCGCCGCCCGGGGAACCGAAGAAGATCGCGGTCCGGGCCTGCGCCGGATCCGGCAGGGGGTTGCTCTCGGCGAAGGCGACGGCGTCGTCGATCACCTTCTCGATCTCGGAGCGGATCTCCGCGCGCATGGCCGCGAGATCAACCCCGCGCTTCTCCAGGTACAGCTCGTAGAGCTCGATCGGATCGCGGGCGCCCCACTCGACCACCTCGTCGGCGCCCCGGTAACGGGCCGGATCGTGCTCGCTGTGCCCCTTGATCCGGTAGGTGACGCATTCGATCAAGGTGGCGCCGTCGCCGCGGCGGGCGCGATCGATCGCCTTCTGCATCTCTTCCAGCACGCGGTGAAGATCGTTGCCGTTCGTGCGGGCCCGCTTGATCCCGTAGGCGTCGGCCCGTTCGGCCACGGTCTCGACCGGCATCTGCAGGCGGAGGGGCGTCGTGAACGCGTACTGGTTGTTCTCGCAGATGTAGATGACCGGCAGCTTGTGGATCCCAGCGAAATTGAGAGCCTCGTGGAAATCTCCCCGGCTGGTCGAGCCTTCGCCGAAAAATGCCACGGCGACCCGGTCTTCCCCGCGGGTCCGGAAGCCCAGCGCCGCCCCGGTCGCGACCGGAAGGGTGGCCCCGAGCATGCTGGTCGCGCCGATGACGCCCCGCGTCATGTCTCCGCTGTGGAGAAACGAGTCGCGCCCGCCGGACAGGCCGTCGCGCCGCCCAAGGATCTGGGCCATGAGGCGGCGAGGATCAACGCCTCGCACGAGGAACACGCCCAGGTCCCGGTGCAGCGGAAACACCAGATCCGAATCGCGGAGAGGATGGCAGGCGCCGACCACGACGGCCTCCTGCCCGACGCCGGAGTAGACGCCGCCCACGACCTTGTTCTGTTTGTGCAAGGTGGAGATGCGCTCGTCGAAGAGCCGGACCAGGAGAAGCTGGCGATAATGTTCCCGATCCAGGCGCTCCCGCTCTCCCGCGCTCAGCGCGGGCGGGTGCAGGGGCCCTTTCTCGATCGCGTTCCTGGCCACGAGCAGATCCTCCTTCTCCGATGGTCCCGAGACGTTCATTCCGCCGACGAGGGATCCGGATGCGATCCATCACCGGCGTTGATCACCGGAATTCTAGTGGGCTCTTCGCGTCAGGTCGAGGGAGATGCCACCCTGAAGAGGAGATCGACCATCTCATCGATCGCCTGCTGGAGCACCGAAGCCGCGCTGGATCGGTTCCTTCGTCTCCGGCTTCCGGTGACCGACAGGCCCTCGAGCCCCGGGCCGGACCCATCGGTCTCGTCCCGCTCAGCGCCGCGGGCGCGCCGCGCGCGAACCGGCGGCGGCTCCACCGGCTCGGCGGCGGCCTCGTTCTCGCGGAGCTGCAGCACGTGATCGATCAGGAGGGTCACGACCTCCCGCCCGGCGAGCGGACCTTCCTCGAAGAGCCCGGCGCCGGCCCGGCAGGCGGCCTCAAAGATGCGCAGCACATCCGAGCTCTCACCGGCGGACAGATCGCGTTCGACGCTTCGGAGAATGCGGCGCACCTGCGGCAGCGAACGCGACGGGGAAAGGCAGGCCCCGAGGGGCGCACCGGTCGGGTCGCACGGATACGGGAGCGCCTCGACCGCGGTGAGATCGACCTGGGCCAGCGGGCGGGCGCGTTCCAGCGTGGAGATCCGGTAGGCGCGCTGGACCGGTCCGCTCATGAGAACGCCGGCGAGGACGAGCGGCGGGATCCCGGTGCGCTCCCGGCTGCCCAAGAGATGCAGATTGTTCAGACAGTACAGGCCGGTCCGGTCGACGGCGGCGATCAGGCTGTCTCCGGTCTGGCGCAGGAAGATCTTGGGACGGTCGTAACGAGCGAGATCGAACCCGCTCTTGTACACCTTGCCGAGGCTCTCCCGACCCTCGGGAACGTAGACGAGCCCGCCCCTCCAGTTCACGCGGAAGGGAGTGATCTCGCCGCCGCTCAGGAGAGACCGATGCCAGCGCGACCCGGCGTTCTCGTCGCGATAGACCTCTTCGCCCCGGGAGCCGGTGATCCGGAACCGACCCGCCGGGGCCTCCGCTTGGATCGACTTCTGCCCGTGGCGGGCAATGAGGCCCGAGTAGGACCAGGCGACGTCCCGGATCCGGAACGGGCTCGTCTGGATCCGGGACAGGAAGGCCATCTCCGATTCGTCGCGGTAGATCCGAAGCGGAGCCGGCCCCGCCGGCGAATACTGGACCGCCGGAACCCAGACCGATCTTCCGCCGGCCGTCCCCGCGATCCCCGGGGCCGTGCCCGGCCCAGCGCTGTTCCGAGCGGCGCGCGGCGCAGGCGGTCTCCGGAGCTCGCTGAGCGATGCGTCCAGCACGCGGTTCCGCACCGTCGGGGGAGCGGCGACGCCTTCCTGCTTCTTTTTCACGGCGTAGAGGACGGTGTGGCCCACGGTCACTCCGGGCCAGACTCCCGCCTCGATCAGGGTCAGCTCGACGAGGTCGGATTCGGACAGGAGAAGCCGGCGGATCCGCGAAAAGTGATGCCCCGTCAGAAGCGAGTCGGGCACCAGGAAACCGTGGGTGCCCCCCGCGCGGCAGAGGCGGAGAGCCAGCTCCATGAACAGCGGATACAGGGTCAGCTTGTACTGGGTGCCCGCGGGGTAGAGCCGCTCGTAGTACGTCCGTTCTTCTTCGGGCGCCGGCGTGCGGTCGCGAAGCCCGTAGCTCACCCAGGGCGGGTTTCCCAGGACCAGATCGAAACCGGGACGCTCGCGGCGATAGATCTTGGGAAAGCGCCGCTCCCACAGGAAACCGGGACTGAAGGAACTGGGCTCGATCAAGAGGGAGTTCCCGGCCTGGATCTGGCTGCCCAGGAAATAGGGAAAGCCCGTTCCAAAAGCCTGGTCCAGAACGACGGCGACATCCGGTCCGCCGCCCCGCCGGTTCCTCAACCCTTCCGCGGCTTCCACCGCCGCAACGTGAGTCAGATTCCACGAGGCCAGTCGCGCAGCGCGGGGATCGAGATCGACGCCGTGCAGGCGACGGAACCGCGCCACGCCGGCCACGGGATCCGGCCCGGTTTCCGCCGCCGGCGCTCGCGCAGACCGTCGTGCCGCGGCCATGAGAAAGGCCCCGCTCCCGCAGGCAGGATCGAGAACTTCAACCTCGGACGGATCGGGGACCATCGCAAAGAGAATGGAGGAGAGCTCCCCGGCCAGCTCCGGCGGCGTGTTGACGGCGCCCAGCCCCTGCGCCCGGTTGCCGTCGGCGCGGAACGCCAGCTTCCCGGAAGCGTCGGCTCGCGCCGTCTGCCTCAGGGAGTGCGCGTAGATCAGCCCGGGAAGATCATCCTCGGGGCTCAGGCGGCAGACCAGCAGGTACAGGCGGCGGACGATCTCACTGACTCGAACCGGGGCCAGCTCGGAAGCCTCCGCCAGCGCACGCACGCGCCCGAGACCCTCCACAAAGGCCTGCTCCCGCCCCGCCGACTGCGTTCCCAGCTTCCACGGGATGTCATCCGACGTCGGGCTGTTTTCCCACTCGCCCAGCAGGCGCAGCGTGGGACCGCTTCCGAGCCCGAGCCGCTGCCGGCCCGCGATCCGAAGAGGCGAGGCTACCAGTCCCAGACGCTCCATCTGGATCAGGAGCACGAGCTCGAGCAGCAGGGAGTGAGCCCGCTCGGAGACCTCCTGGAGCTGCCCGGGATCGCGCCGGCCGGAGCCTCCCGCCGAGAAGTCGAACTCAAGCTGGGCGGTGTCGCCTGGCGCGACGCCCGGTCCCGCTGCCAGGAGCAACGTCCTCCGGACCTGATTCAAAATCTCAGGTCGTCTCACCCGACGCTCCGTGGACCCGGGCTTTCCAAGCGCTCAAACGCGGGTTGTCCACGAGTTCTCCACACCCCGACATCGCGGCCACGGCCGGATCTCCACAGAATGTTAGTTGGTTGTGTTTCAATTGGTTGCAAAATAATGGCGCGGATCCGCGGCCGGGCTCCAACCCCAAGTTATCCACAATGCGCGCGGATAGGCGGACGGCCCGCTTCGAGCGTCCGGAGCCATGAGAAAAACGGCGTTCATCGTCGCTGAACAACGAATGCTCCGTGCTCGCGTCCGGTCCAACCCCCCGAGGGCCGCCGCGACTCGAGAAGGAAAAAATAGACGCCGGCCGGAATCGAGCCGGAAATCGAGGATCCGCCTCCGCTCCAATCGACCTCCAGAGAGCCGGCGGGCCAATCGAGAGACGTGATCCGCCGGCCGGCCGCCGTGAACAACTGAAGGCGTCCGCCGGATGCGAGCGGAGCGGAGAGCTGGAAGCGGATCGGCTGACGCTGATCCCATGGGACCGGAGCCACGCGCACGGCTCCGGAGGTGAGCGTTCCAGAAGCGCGCGCCCGCACGGTGTCGCTCCAGGCCACCAACGGCCCTCCGACTCCGGCGCCGTCCTCCGGAGTCGCCGAAAGCTGATACACGAATGGTCCCGCGTTGGGCGGCCGGTCGATGAAGCGGCGCTCAGCCGGCGGCGCGTTCTCGGCCGTCTCCACCGTTTCCACCCGTTGCCCGTCCGATCCGGGTACGGCCCCGCCGGCGGAAAATCGCGCAAGAACGCAATGCCATCGCGCTTCCGGCATGACCCACCACTCGAGAGCGACGCCGCCATCCGTCTCCGGAATCGCCTGCAGCGCGGGCTGCATGACCGGCGTGAAGATCGGGTCCGCCACGCCGGTGGTCTCCGCCATGACCTGCCAGCGTCCCGGCGGCAGGCCGGCCCGGGCGAAGGACGCAGTGCTGTTGAGGCCGAGCGCGCCCACGAAGACGCGATCGAGCAGAAAGCTCCCGTCCGCGGCGGTCACCCCATCCGCTTCGACGCGCGAGGAATCCAGCTCGACCGCGCGCACGTGTACGCCTGCCAGAGCCGCGTTCGTGGCGCGGCTGTAAACGCGGCCGCTCAGACGGACCGATTTTTCGAGACGAAAGGCGACGGCGACGGTGTCTCCGACGGGGATCGAGATCAGACGGGCGCGGCGGGCGACGGTCGTGTGCGGGTAATACAGCAGGGAGATCGGTCCGTCCAGGGCCGCCTCGAGCGTGTATTTGCCGGAAGGAAGACAGGTGATGTTGTAGATCCCCGGATCGGTCACCTCGACCTCCGCGGTGTCCTGACCCGATCGGGCGATGATCACTCCGCCGGCGAGGCCGGCGAAATCCCCCTGGACGGACACCGCCAGGGTTCCCTGCGTCTCAGGCGGCAGCTCGCAATTGATCTCCAACTCGCCCTGAAGGTTGGTGTAGGGCACCTCCTCGGGCTGGGTCACGGGAACCAGGCGGGCCCGATTCGGCTGGTCGGAGTCGATGTAATATTTCCCGATCGCCGGAACAAAGATGCGATAGGAGCCGCTGGGAAGGCCCACGATCGCGTAGTTTCCGCCGTCGTCGGTCGTCGATCGATAGACCTGGCCGGTCGAGGGATTGGTCGCCGTGACGAGAAGCCCCGGGAACGGGCTCAGGTCGTCATGCTTGACCGTTCCGGAAATCACGCCCCCCCGATCCAACGGCAGATCCAGATCGGTGCGCTCCGAGTCCGCGTCGACGTGAATCGACTGAGCCTGGCCCGGAGCGAGAGCGCCGCCGTAAAACTCAGGGATGTAGGCGGAATCGCCGGGGACGGCTTCGAGCAGATAGTCGCCAGGGATGATTCCTCCGAACACGAACGACCCCGAAGCGGAGGCGCGGACCGACCAGATGTTCGTCGAGTCGGGAGACTGCGGGGCGCCGGCCTTCCGTGCTCCTTCCGGGACCGACGCGGGTTGGATCCACACCCGGGTGCCGGCGATCGGAAGACCGGTGTCGCCGGCCCGGACCTGGCCACCGAGTACGCCCGAGGCCGGCAGCGTGATCGGGTCGAGGATGGTCGTGCCTCCATCCGTGACCGTAACCGGCGTCGCCTGAGCCCGCACGGCGACTCCGGGATAGTAGAGAGCCTGCACCCGGCCGGCGTGAGAAAGAGGATCGTTCGTGGCGAAACGGATGATGACCGGACCGGCCGGAACTCCATTCAGCGTGAAACGACCGTCGGCTCCGCTTCGGGAAAGGACGCGGACGCTTCCAAGCAACGCCTCCACGAGCGCGCCATCGACCGGAACCGGCTGCGTTCCCGGACCGAAAACCTGTCCCTGCACGGTCCCGCCGCTGGCGTCCATCGGAATGGAGAGGATTGGGGACGCGTCCCCAGGCAGAACGGAGACCGATGCCGCCTGCGAACTGTCGGCGACTCCGGGATACCAGCGGGCGGGAAAGAGGCTCGAACCCTCGAGATTGCCCGTGCCCGATCGGAGCGTTCGGGTCGGACCGGGAGGAGCCGCCCGGGCGATCGCAACAGCGGCGACAAGACTGAGAAGAGCCGCGGTGAACAGAATCGCAACGGCACACGGCGAGAGCTCCCGACCACGGCCGGCCGTCACGGCGCGCAGTGAGAGCGCGGGGCGACGCCGGATCGCCTTTCCGGCGTTCGCGCCTCGTGATGAGGGCCAAAGGCGCCCCTGGGAAGCCACCTGGGACGAGACGTAGCAACCGGTTTCCATGGCAGCCCCGTGAGCTGGGTGAGGGGTGGTCCGCGTGCAGTTCGCGCCCGTTCCGGCGATCCCCCCTGCGCCGGCTGGGTCCGGCCGGAGGAGTCCGAGTGGGCGGTCTCCCTTGCGGGCCGGTGCTGCGGAGTCTAGAGGTTTCGGGTCGTCTCGTCCACGGGCGGAAGAGCGGCCGTGGTGTGCTCCGCCCTCACGATGGTGTGGATCCCGCCGCGCACGTTGAAGTCCCCCTCGATGCTCATCCGCCGGGGGCCGAGCGCCTGGACCAGATCGTCCAGGATTCGGTTGATCACGGCCTCGTGGAAGTGCCCCTCGTCGCGGAACGACCAGAGATACAACTTGAACGACTTCAGCTCGACGCAGAGTTGATCCGGCACGTAGCGGATCCGGATCACCGCAAAGTCCGGCTGGCCGGTCCGGGGGCAGAGACAGGTGAATTCCGGGGCCTCGAAGGAGATCTCGTAGTCCCGCTCCGGTCGAGGGTTCGGGAACGTCTCGAGGTTTCTGGTCGGCTGGCTGGGCATGAGATGGAGGCTCCTTTCCCGCCTGAGAGCCAAAGCCCGCGCCGTCCCGGCCGGAAGAGAACGACGCAGGCATGCTCCCCGCAGTATGTCGAGGAGTGAGGGCAAGCGCAACGCAGTCATGACAGGCAGATCCTCTGCCGCAGCAGGGGGCTCATGAACAATGCAGTCGATCGAAACTTGCCATCCGCGCCCATTGGTTTAGCCTCAGGCGAGCCGGCATCGTCCCGGCCGAGGGACGGACACCGGCGACGCTCAACCCAGACCCCGGAGGAGATCATGGCGGATAAAACCTACGAGAGGATCGAGATCGTCGGCACGTCCACGGAGGGATACGAGGCGGCCACGCAGAACGCCATCCGGCAGGCTCGCAAGACTCTCCGCGGGCTCTCCTGGTTCGAGGTGATCGAGATGCGGGGAAATCTGCAGGGCCCGGAAATCCTCTACCAGATCACGCTCAAGGTCGGCTTCCAGGTCCAGGAGGACTGAAAGCGGCGCGCCGTTCGGGGCTCTCGGCCCCGGCGCATCGATTCACGCCGCAAGGTCAGCTCTGGGCCTCGACCTCCGCCGGCGGACAGGGAAAGCGGCCGGCCAGCGCGTCCTGGACGAGCACCTTGACCTCCGGGGGAAAGTCCCGCTCCAGCATCCAGTGGAGATACTCGGGAGCCTTCGCCGCGACCTCGCGCAGCGTCTGTCCGCGGCGGTAGCCGAAGTTGAAGGTCGCCTCCTGGTTTCTCCAGCAGAAGCGACGATTGGAGTCGACGAAGCGCCGGTCGGGACGATGAAACAGGGCATCAAGCTCGCCCACTTCGTGCGGCAGCTCCGGATAGCGCCGGATCTGTGAAAGCAGCACGCGGGCCGTGGCCCTGGTGTCGGCCAGGGCGCCGTGGGCTCCGTCCAGCTCGCGGCCGCAGTAGAAGCGATAGGCCGCCGACAGGTCCCTCGGCTCCATCTTGTGGAAGATGATCTGGCAGTCCACGATGCGGACGCCGTCCAGATTCCAGACGAGACCGCAGCGCTGGAACTCGCACTTGAGAAGCGGAATGTCGAACCGAAGAAGATTGAAGCCGGCGAGATCCGCGTCGCGGCACCGATCGAGGATTTCCGGGGCCAGCCGCTTGAACGGAGGCGCGAACTCGACCATGTCATCCGTGATGCCGTGGATCTGCTGAGCCTCGATCGGAATGGGCGCGCCGGGATTCACGAGGCTCTCGAATTCTTCGGTGGCGCCGTCCGGATGCAACCGGACCAGCGCCAATTGGACCACGCGATCGAGGGAGCAATCCGCCCCGGTCGTCTCGGCATCCAGAAAGACCAGATCCCGGTCGAGCCGGAGGCCGCAAGCGGAGATCTCCTCGGCGAGCTCGGGCGTCTCTTCCCTTCCGTCAGCTCGATTGGTCGGCTCGCATCCCATGGCTTCCGTTCCCTTTCGTGCTCAGGCACCGCGACTGTTCCTTCCCTTCCGTCGAGAAGGCCCGTCCGGATCTGAGACGTTAAATCTCGTTAGATGACCCCGGACTTCTTCATCCTACCTGGAGCTTGCCGTTGCGCCTCAGGGATTCCGGCGATAGATTGCGGAGGGTTTTTGTTCGAGGCCGAGTCGCACGGATTGATTCCTTGGTACCATTCCCCCGGGATCGACGCCCGGAGATGAAGGAGGTCGAGTGAACCGCGCCTTACGACCTGCCGCCGGCCCGCGCGTAGCCGGAATCGTCCCTGCCGCCGGAAGCCTTCCCGGCACAGGAACGGGCCCTGGCCCGGAGACTCTACCCGCCGCCGGCGCCGTCCGTGTCACCGGGATTCTCCTCGTCGTCGCGCTCCTGGCGTGCGGGGCGTGCGGGACCTCGCTCGCCATCCCTCGCTTCTCCGCCCGATATCAGCAGACCTGCGGGCTCTGCCACATGAACCCGACCGGCGGCGGCGAGCGCACGGTCTACGCGTCCCAGGTGCTCGTGCCTTCGGAGCTGTCCTACCAGAAGTACACCGCCGAACAACTCATGCAGATCGATCCCCAGATCGGCAAGAACCTGGTCGTGGGGTTCGACGGACGCACGATCTATCACAAAGGGAACAAGACCATCATCGGGGTCGACAACTTCATCCACATGGAGGGAGACGTCGACCTGACCTTCCAGATCGATCCGCGATTCCTGGCCTACGTGGATCGGGGCCTCACCCAGACACCCGAGGCCTTCGGCGTCGGATACATCCTGCCTTGGGCCGGCTATGTCAAGGTCGGCCGCTTCTATCCGGCCTTCGGGTGGCGCTTCGACGATCACACCGCCTTTACGAGGATGAAGGCGCTCCACGCCACCAGCGACGGCTCCGATCTCGACGGACCGCCGAATTTCGACTATGACACCGGCCTCGAGGCCGGGGTCTTTCCCGGACGGCTGTCGCTGATCGGCGCGGTCCTGAACGGGAGTTTCGCCGGCACGCCCGACAACAACAGCCGGGTGGCCCTCTCGGCCCAGGGCCTGGGCCGCGGTCATGTCGGACCGGTCGGATTCGGGGCGGGCGGATCCTTCTGGAACAACGACGAACCGGACGCCATGCGGACGGCGTACGGCCCATACGGCTACCTGACCCTGGGACCCGCCACGTGGGTGGGCGAGGCGGACTGGACCTGGTCCCGGCCACCGGGGACCACCTCCCCGCTGTCCATCCTGGTTCCGGTCACCCACTTCACCACCTCCCACGAGCTGTCCTTCGTTCTCCGCCGAGGCGTGACGCTTCGCGGGACCTACGATTTCTTCGACCCGGACGTCCGCGCCAGGACGGGCACCCGCGCCCGATACGGCATCGGCGCCGACTTCATGCCCTATCCGTTCGCCATGGTGATGGCAACCATGAACTTCCACCGGTTCCAGCGGGGCGCCGTCGTGACCGGCACCAACTACAACATGCTCGAGCTTCAGGTTCATATCTTCTACTGAGAGGTTTCACATGAATGGAAATCCTGCGCGTCCCCTCAGCCGGACGCTGATCCGGCTGTCGCTGTCCTTGCTCCTGCTGCCGGCGGCGGCCGTCGCCGCGCGCGCCGCGCACTACGTCATCAACCCGGGCTCGCCCAATCTGGTCAAGTTCGACTCCAAGTCGACGGCGGAGTCGTTCAGCGGCAGCACCCGAACCGTCCGGGGCGCCATCGACTTCAATCCCCAGAACCTGGCCGATTCGGCCGCCGTCAACGTCGAGGTCGATCTGAACACGCTCGACACCGGGATCAGTCTCCGGAACCAGCAAATGCGGGAGAGTCACCTCGAGACGGACAAGTACCCCAAGGCCTTCTTCCGCGGCGGGAAGATGAGCGGCTTCTCCGCCGCGGCCCTGACTCCCGGACAGAAGGCGACGTTCAACCTCGCCGGGGAGTTTGAGATCCACGGGGTCAAACGGCCGCTGGTGCTGCCCGTCGAAGTGACCGAAGGCAATCAGGATGGCAAGGACTTCGTGCACATCGTCGGACACTTCCCCGTGACTTTGGCGGACTACAACATCAGCCGGCCGCAATTCCTGGTCCTTCGGCTCGGTGAGACCCAACAAGTGACGATCGATCTGACGGCGGTGGAATCTCCGGAAACTCCGCCGGCGGGTTCCGGTCACTGAGCGCATTCCAGGCGCACTCCGAGCCCCGAAGCGAGCGGCTCGCTCCGTAATTCTACGCCTACGCCGGTCTCGCCGCAGGGCCGGCGGGCGTCTCGGTCACTGGCCGCCTTCCCAGACGCACGCCCGGCTCCGAACAAGGCGGCTGACGCCGGATTTCTTCGGCGGACCCGCACCCGGAAGCTCCTTTCTTGTGCAAGATTTCATTTGTGAACCAAGACAGCGCTGCCGGGTAGGTAACTCCGGGGATGGTACCCGGAGGGAGCGATGTCAGATCGCAGCGAAGGCGTCCTGGGGGCGCTGGAACGTGACAAACCGATTGCGAGAGTCCGACCGGCACTCGACGAAGAAATCGCCGAACACATGGAAGTCTTGCGACATAAGGACGGGAGCCGTCGCCGGCGGGCTCGCCAGGCGTTGGTCGAGATCGGCAGGCCGTCGGTACCGGCGTTGATTGAGTACCTGCGAGTTCCCGACGTCCAGATGCGCTGGGAGGCGGCCAAAGCGCTCTCCGACATCGCGGACCCGGGCTCGGCTCCCGCGCTGGTTCAAGCCTTGGACGATGACGCGTTCGAGATCCGGTGGCTCGCCAGTGAGGGCCTCGTGGCCATCGGCAAGCCGGGCCTCCGGCCGCTCTTGCACGCTCTGGCGCTGCACGTCGATTCGCCGTGGCTTCGCGAGGGAGCGCATCACGTCCTCTACGAGCTGGAGCGCCGCCAGCCGACCGCCGCCAAGGCCAGGCTCCTGCGCGCCTTCGGAAACCCGGCCGGCGACACCGAGATCACGGCCGCGGCCCGCGCCCTGCTTCGGGAGATGCGTGAACCATGGGAGGCGCGGCGCGGCGCTTGATCCACGCGCGCCGATCTCAGATCTTGTGCGCGGTGAGCTCCATGACCTTCATTTCCTTGTTCTGGCCGTCCGGCCCGCTCATCTGCACGTACATGCTCATGACGTAGTCGGTATCGTCCGACCAGCGCACTTCCTCGCGGACGGGAACGTTCTTCATCTGCGTGGGGTCGAACATCGAGCCGGCCAGGTCGATGCCCTTCCCGTTCGTCGCCGGCTGTCCGGTCATGTTCATCATCCCGGTGCCCATGTTGTCGATCCAGGTGGAGAAGTACTGCTTCTGCGCCCTGTCGTAGCCGTCGATCTCCATTCCCTCGAACGGCATGCCGCCCATCTGCCCCGTGTGATGACTTTCGAGGTACCGGCCCCCCAGGATCCACGCGTAGGTCGACTTCCCTTCGGTGACCGTCGGATCCCCGGGCCCCATCCACATCTTGATCGACGTCTTCCAGTCGCCCACCAGCTTGCCGAGCGCCTGGTGTTCCGGTCCGGGCGTCGCCAGCTCCATCATCTTCTGCATTTCCGCCTGACCCATCTGGCCGGACGACCCGCCGTTCGCGGCCGGTGGCTGGTCCGCCCTGGGCGTGGCGAGGCTGGCAGACAACGGCAGGGCGACCAGGACGACGCCAAGGAGAACCCGGAACGTGCTCGAAACGGACTTCATGGCAGGAACCTCCATTGTCGGACGATGATCATGCGCGCCTGGCTGTCCTTATCTCACCAGGGGCCGGCCGCGAGGCGTGGAAGCTGCCAGACGGCCCGCAGCCTTGCAACGATAGCGGCCGGTCTCGCGACTTGTCCACGCGGATTCCGAAATCATCTGTGAGATGTCTGTGATCAACTGCGGAACCTCAGGGCAAAGGCATCGCGTCCAGATAGCTGAGGGCCGTTCCGGTGTTGAAGAGAATGACGTCGTCATTCGCTCCCATCCACTCCTCGGCGTACAAACGGCGCGCCGCCGCGACCGCGGCACCTCCTTCGGGCGCGGCCAGAACTCCTTCCGTGCGACCGAGAAGGCGCACGCCTTCCAGCATCTCTTCGTCGGACACCGCCAGGGCCGTCCCCCCCGACTCGCGCAACGCCTGCAGCATGAGCCGATCGCCCACCGCGGCGGGAACGCGCAATCCGGATGCCAGGGTCGCGGGATCCTCCCAGGTGGAGGCTTCTTCGGCCCCGGTCCGGAAGGCGCGGACGATCGGAGCGCATCCTTCCGCCTGCACGGAGACCATCCGGGGCCGCGCGGAACCGATCCAGCCCAGAGCCGCCAGCTCCTGGAAGGCCTTCCACATTCCGACCAGCCCGGTGCCGCCGCCGGTCGGATAGACGATCACATCGGGAAGGCGGCCGCCGAGCTGTTCCCAGAGCTCGAAACCCATCGTCTTCTTGCCCTCGAGTCGATACGGCTCCTTGAGTGTGGAGACGTCGAACCAGCCTTCCCGCGCCGCGCCTTCACGGACCCGCCGGGCGCAATCGGTGATGAACCCATCGACCAGATGCACGCGCGCGCCGAGCAGGCGGGTGGCCTGCACGAACGAAGCCGGCGTGTCGGCGGGGCATAAGACGTCCGCCTCGAGAGCGGCCCGTGAGGCGTAGGCGGCCAGGGCCAGACCGGCGTTTCCCGCGGTCGGGATGGCGAGCCTCCGGACTCCGCGTTCGCGCGCCATGGTGACCGCCGCGCTCAATCCGCGCGACTTGAAGGAACCGGTCGGGTTGAGCGATTCGTCCTTGATCCAGAGCCGCGCGCCGCCGATCTCGCGCCCGAGGGCGGGAGCGGCCAGGAGCGGAGTCCAACCCTCGCCCAGCGACACCGGCTCGCCCGAGGCCGGGAGAAGCTCCCGATAGCGCCACATCCCCTGTTCGGGAGGCGCGAACCGGCCGTTCAACCGCTCTTTCACACGGGGAATGTCATAGCGGGCCAGGAGCGGCCGGGCGCACTCCAGGCAGAGCCCTTGCCGAGCACTCGCGTCGTGGAGCTTTCCGCAGGACGAACACTCCAGATGCGTCAGGAACATCCGATTCACTCCCCTGGGCCGAATCCGCCCCGACCGCTCCGGTGCTGCAGCGCAGGCGCGGTGACTGCCATCATGGAGCGGAGCGACCGGGAGCTGCTCTCGCCCGCATCGTCCGACCCCTCGCGGCGGCGCCGGATCGGCTCGGCCTGTGCCGCCTCAGAGCGCCTCGTACATCCCGACCTGCTCCTCGAGCAGTCGAATGCTCCCGTTCCAGAACTTGCGGGACCGGATGTCGATCCCGAACCGCGCGACCAGGTCCGCCGCGGGACCTGCGCCCGTCGCGCGCAGAAGCTCCCGGTAGCGGGGCAGGAAGCTGTCCCCGTCCCGGCGATAGATCGCGTACATGCCCAGGCCGAAGAGCTGGCCGAAAGCGTAGGGGAAGTTGTAGAAGTTCAGGTCGGTCTGATAGTAGTGGGGCTTCATCACCCACATGTAGGGATGGAGATGTTCCGGATCGAGCGCGTCCCCGTACGTCTCTTTCTGCGCCCGAAGCATGATCTCGCAAAGCTCGTCGGCGCCGAGCTCGGCGGCCTGCCTCCGCCGGAAGACCTCCGACTCGAAGAGAAAGCGCGAGGAGATGTCCACCGTGACCTGGGTCGCTCCCGCGAGCGCGTTCTCGAGAATGAGGAGCCGGGCTGCCGGCGGCGCCGTCTCCAGGGCCGCGTTGAACACCACGGTTTCACAGAAGGTCGAGGCGGTCTCGGCCAGGGTCATGGGAGCGCCACGCCGGAGCATGGGCAGCCCGCTTTGACACTGGGCGTGATAGCCGTGCCCCAGCTCGTGCGCGACGGTCACGAGCTGATCGAAGCTGCCGTCGAAGTTGGTCAGGATGCGGCTCTGGTCGAGCCCGGGCACCGTCATGCAGAAGGCACCGCCGCGCTTCCCGTCCCGCGGCTCGGCGTCGATCCAGCCGCGATCGAAGGCCGATCGGGCGAACCGGGCCAGATCCTCGCTGAACCGCCCGAATTGCTCGACGATGAACCGGCTCGCGGCTTCCCAGCTCCAGGCCGGCGCGGCCTCGCCGACCGGCGCCAGGAGGTTCCACCAGGGAAGCCGCTCCTGACCGAGCTTGCGCGCCTTGCTTTTGAGGTAGCGGCGGAAGACCGGGAAGTTGTCCCGGATGGCCCCGAGAAGGGCCTCGAGCGTGGCCCGATCGATGCGATTCAGCTCGAGGCTGGCCTCGAGCACATCCTCGCGCCCGCGCCACCGCGCCAGCGTCGCCGCCGAGCCCTTGACCCCGTTGAGCGCGAAGGCGATCGGCTCGCGGATCGACTCCCACGCGGCCAGCTCCGTCTCGTAGGCGCGCCGCCGGATCTCCTCGCTCGGATCAAAGGCCAGGTTCCGGATCACGGTCATCGGCAGCATCTCGGTCTTGCCGTCCCGTGTGAAAGGAGCCTTGAGCTGGCTGGTGACGTTCCCCTGGAGCTTCCACATCACGCCGCCGCCGCCCAGCAGCAGCTCGGAGGCCAGATCCTCGAGGCGTGTCTCCATGAGATGGCGGCTCTGCTCGGCCAGATCATCCAGAACCAACCTGTGCTCCGGGCCGAGACGGCTGCGGCCCGCGACGTCTCCGAGCCCCGATCCCAGCGCGCCGATCCAGGCGGTGAACCGCGTCCGCTGTTTGCGCAGGCGGACCTCGAGCTGTTCCAGCTCGCTCAACCGCCGCGCCGCCGCCCGATCATAGGAGTCGGTGGAAACGAAGCCGTAAACGTAGGCGTTCAGGGTCTCCAGAAGAATCAGGGTCGCGTTGAGACGTTCCAGTGCGCCGTCCAGTGCCGCCGCCGCGGGATCGGGGTCCTTCGACGCCGAGGATGGAGCCGCTCCGCCGATGCCCTGCGCCGCCGTGAAAACCTCCAGATCGGAGAGAAGCGTCTCGAGGCGTTCCACGTCCCGATGAAATTCGGGGGAATCGAGTCCGGGGTAGATGCTGGCCAGGTCCCATCGCGGCGGCTTGGCAACGGTCGGATCGGATGGAGAGCGAGCGGCGATCTCGGACATGGTCCACTCCCTTCGAGTTGTCAGTCCGATCCATGAGTCGGGCACCGGTTCGGCGGTCTGGACGAGGCCGCCCGCACTACGGAGCCTGCGGGAAATCCCAGTATACCGATCCGGGAGATCCACCGCCAGGATCAGCCTGCGAGCGACTTCTGCCGTGTCTCGCCGGCGCGGCCCTGTCCCTGCGGACCTCTCAGAACAATTTCGCCGGTTCCGAACGTCGCTTCGCAGCTGTGAACCCGGGTCATCCAGATGTCTCCGCCCACGATGGCCTGGGCCAGCTCGGAGTTGCCGAAGGCCGACATGACCATGAGGAGCGACTGGCTGATCGTGGCGTAGGTCACGGTGTCGCCCACCGTCAGTCCCCCCGTCGACCCACGATGACGGAAGAGCGCCAGGTAGATGTAGACCAATCCGAAGAAGAGATTGGTGGCGAGACCGGCCAGACTGGCGTCGGTAGGCCAGGCTGCGCTGGAACGATGCTGATCGGCCTCTACGTGGACGAGCGTCGAGTGCTCCGCGGTCCGGACTGACCGGCTTTGAATCGTCGGCGCGTTTCCCCTCTCCGCCCTCCGGTCGTCCGAGCTGAATAGCTTCGTCTCACAAGCAATTATTTGTTAGATCTCGCCGCTTCGCGCGATTCCCCATCAACGATCCACGCCTTGGAGCCAGGCGGGCAGGGGACGGCCACAGGAAGCACGGACCTGTGAACCGACCGGCGATCTTGGTATTCATCCTGTCGGTGAAGCCAATTGTGTGCGGATTCGAGCCAGGAGGTTTCAGTCATGAGAACCAGTTCTCACGCCAACACTGACTTGAGATCGATCGTCACGTCTTTGCTAATCTGCGGTTGCGCAATGTCCGTGGTGACGCTGGCGGCCGCTGCCACCTATGTCGTCAATCCGGGCGGCACGGGGGACTACCCGACCATCCAGGCGGCGGTGAACGCCGTCGCGTCGGGCTCTGTGATCGAGCTGACCGATGGAACCTTCCTCGGCGACGGAAACCGGGACATCAGCTTTCTAGGCAAGGCCATCACGGTCCGATCGCAGAACGGTCCGGCGAACTGCACGATCAACCCGCAGGGGGTGGATTATTTCGGCCCGTTGCACAACGGGTTCGATTTCTTCTCCGGAGAAGGGCAGGGGTCCGTGGTCGACGGGATCACCATTACCGGGGGCGCGGTGCAGGAAGGCGGAGGCATCTTCATCGGCTCCGCATCTCCCTGGATCAAGAACTGCGTCATCCATGCGAACGTGGCCGGCGGGCTCGAACACGAGGGTTACCAAGGGCAGGGGGGCGGCGTCTACTGCGGCACAGGATCCTCAGCTCGTTTCACGAATTGCAGTCTTACCGACAATTATTCCAACTCGGAGAACTATCCTGTCCTCATATCCTATGGAGGCGGGGCTTACTGTGAGTCCTCGACGCCGATCTTTGAGAATTGCGTGTTCTCTGGCAACGCCGCCCCTGACGGGGGCGGAATCTACTGCGACAACTCAGCGGCGACGATCTCGGATTGCGTGATAACCGGGTCGGTGATCCTGGCTAATCCCAGTCATGGCGGTGGGCTCTACTGCGCGGGAACGCCCCCCACGATCAGCGGATGCACCTTCTGCGGCGATGCGGCCCTGTACGGCGGAGCGATCTTTCTTACTTCATCTTCGCCCACGATCACGAGTACCACCTTCTATCGGAATGGGTCGGACTATGCAGACATCTATTGCTCCCTATCCTCGCCCCACCTTTCGAAGTCAATCATGACGGCTGAGGAGTTTTCACAGCCGGTCTACTGCGACGGTGGAGGCAGCTTGCCAACGCTGTCGTGCTGTGATCTTTACGGGAATCCGTCCGGTGACTGGACCGGATGCATCGCGGGCCAGCTTGGGCTCAATGGAAACATCTCGGCGGATGCCGACTTCTGCAATCCGACCTGTGGCCCGCTCAACACCAGCTTCACGATCAACTTCAACTCTCCCTGTGCTCCCACGGCGAATCCGTCCTGCGGTTTGATCGGAGCCTGGCCGGTCGCGTGCGGCGCCGTGCCTGTTCTTCAGAGCACGTGGGGCGCGATCAAGGCCCGGTTCAAATGACCTGCGCCTAGCCTCTGATCAAGCGCGGTTTTTCGCATAGCTCTCCGCGATCTGGGTCTACTTCGCCTGGGTCTCGTACCGGCTCCGGTCGTGGAGCTGGTGGCTGATCCTGGTCGCCATTGTCTTGGCGGGAGCCTCGGGGACGCTGTCCGTCGC
Source organism: Candidatus Eiseniibacteriota bacterium (assembly GCA_963833505.1). GTDB lineage: Bacteria > Eisenbacteria > RBG-16-71-46 > CAIMUX01 > CAIMUX01 > CAWHYG01. The sequence goes on from CAWHYG010000008.1 coordinate 167,424, forward strand.
CCGGGCGGATCCGGATCAGATCCGCCGGCTCATGGGCGAATCCGCAGAGCAGATCGCGAAGTTCCGGATGCCGGGCCGAGGTCTGATGGCCTGGTGCACCGGGCTGGGGACGCTCGTGCTGGTCGGCGATCTGCTCGGCGTGAAACGGTACTTCCGCGGAACGATCCCTCAGGGTCGCAGCAGGTTGCCCTCATAGACCCGCCGCACGATCTCCTCGATCTCCTGCTCCTCGATCAGGAGATCGCGGACGCGATGGCGCCGCAAGAGCGAGGTCATCACCTCCACCATCCCGACTTCACCCGGAGCCACCAGCAGCCAGACCCGGTTTCCCTCGCGCCGGAGCAGACGCGCTTCCGGCACCGACACCTCCTCCGTCTCCGAGTCGAGGTCCGCGACCAGCACGCGCTCGCCGCCAAAACGGGTCCTCAGCTCGCCCAGGGTCCCATCGAACACCAATCGGCCCCGGTCGATCATGAGGATCCGATCACAGAGCTTCTCCACGTCGCCCAGGTCGTGCGTGGTCAGGATCACCGTCGTGCCCGCCTCGCGGTTCCGCCGGCGGATGAAGCTCCGGATCCGCTCCTTCGCCACCACGTCCAGCCCGATCGTCGGCTCGTCCAGGAACAGCACTTCCGGATCGTGGAGAAGCGCGGCGGCCAGGTCCGCCCGCATGCGCTGGCCCAGGCTCAGGTTCCGCACCGGCGTGTCGAGGAACGGGCCCATCTCGAGCATCGCTTCGAATTGCGCGAGATTCCGGCGGTAGCGGTCGGCCGGCACGCGATAGACGCGCCGGAGCAACTCGAGCGATTCGATCAGGGGAAGGTCCCACCAGAGCCCGGTCCGCTGTCCGAAGACGACGCCGATCCGGCGGGCGTGCTCCACCCGGTCCTTCCACGGCACCCGGCCGTTCACCCGGACGTCGCCGCCGGTGGGCACAAGGATGCCGGTCAGGATCTTGATGGTGGTCGATTTCCCCGCGCCGTTCGGGCCGAGGTAGCCGACCAGCTCGCCCCGGCGGACGTGAAAGCTCACTCCCTGCACCGCCGACACCGTGGTAAAGCGCCTCGTCACGAGGTTCCGCAGCGCTCCCCATCCGCCTCGATGGTGGCGGTAGACCCGGAAATCCTTGTCCACCCGATCCAGGGTAATCATGCGCTCAGCTCCCCGTGCTTTGATAATGCCGGACCCCGCTTCGCCAAAGGCCCATCGCCGCCAGGAAGAGCGCTCCGGCGGCCGCCGGGGCCAGAAACGGGACGAATCCCGGCAGGCCCAGAGGATCGCGCTTCCCGAGGAGAAAGACCGCGGGATAGTAGTTGATGAAGGCCATCGGGATGATGAAGGTGAAGATCGAACGGATCCAGGCTTGATAGATGTACATCGGATAGCTGGTCATGAACTGGCCGCCGTAGGTGAACATGTTGACCAGCTCGGCCGTCTGCGGCGTCCAGAACGCCGCCGTGGCTCCCAGGATGAAGACCGCGAGAAAGACCAGAACGCCTCCCGCCAGCATGACTCCGAAAAACAGCCACCGCCCCGCGTCCCAGCTTGGATGCAGCAGATGCAGCGCGAGGGCCAGAGCCAGCGCTCCCTGAAGGAACCGGCCGAATCTCCGGAACTGGAAATCCCCGGTCAGCATCTGGAACGCGATCGGCAGGGGCCGGAGAAGCAGGCGGTCGAAATCCCCGCGCGACACCCAGCGGTCGAAATCCTGGAACGCTCCCGAGAAGAACTCCGCCAGGCCGAAGGAGACCGCCGAAGTCCCGTACAAGAAGGCGATCTCGGGCAGACCCCAGGTGTCGATGCGCTGGAAGCGGCCCAGAAGGATGTACAAGGCGGCGAAATCGAGCGCCGAAACCACGAGGTCGCCCATCGTCTCGAGAAAAAAGGAAACGCGGTACTGCATCCTCGAGCGAAGCTGCGCGCCGAACAAGCGCCCGTAAAGGCCGAGCCAGCCGCTCACCTCACCCTCCGTGGATGACCAGCCGGGTCAGCATCCGGCGGAGAAGCCAACGCCCGAACGCGGTCAGGGCGGCCAGCCAGAGAAGCTCGACGGCGAGCGGACGGAGAAAGGCCGCGCCCTCGAGCTGCCCCAGATAGACGCTGATGGGCAGATGCGCCATGGCGGAGAAGGGAAGCCACTCGGCGACGCGGCGGAGGGCCGCAGGGAAGAAGTTCAGCGGTACCAGGAAACCGGAGAAGAAGAGGATCGGAGTGGTCACCAGGTAGTTGAGTCCGCGCACGTCGTGCGTCCAGAACGCCAGGCTGCCGACGATGAATCGAAAGGTGAAGCTCAGCATCATTCCGGCGGCCACCGCGAGAAGAAACGGGGCCAGGATCCCCGGCCCGCGGGGCAGGCGGGCGTGAAAGAGCCACATCCCGAGGAGGTAGGTCGGGATTCCGCGGAACACGAGGTAGTAGGCGGCGCGGCCCAGGTCGGTGGCGGCCCAGTAGAAGTGGATGTCCAGCGGACGGCAGAGGTCGGCGGCGATATCTCCGCGCACGATGGCCTGGGACAGCTCGGAGTTGCCGAAGGCGGACATGACCATGAGGAGCGACTGGCTGATCGTGGCGTAGGTCACCGCGTCGCGCGCGGTCAGCCCCCCCATCGTTCCGCGGTGGCGGAAAAGCGCCAGGTAGATGGCCACGTAGACCGACCCGAAGAAGAGGTTGGTGGCGAGGCCGGCCAGATTGGCGGCCCGGTAGGCCAGGCTGCGCTGGAACGACTTAACGGCCACGTGCAGGTAGAGGGGCATGGAGTCTCCGTGTGGACTTTCCTTCTCACGCGCCTGCAAGACTGCCGGGCAGGTGGACTTTCGCGCCCACGCGCCGGTGGGACCGCCGGGGCACGATACCACGTTTCTGGCCCCGCAAGTGGTCTCGTTCGGCTTCCCTCTGTCACCGGCGCGGATCAGCCTCTCTGGGCCCCTTTGCGTGACAGCCGCGGATCGGCTTCTCGGCGTCTCTGCGCTTGACACCCGCCGATCAGCGCTTCGGAGCCCTTGCGCCCCAAAGCCTACGCGGACCGGTCGTCGGCCCCTGCTCCTCGCGGCTCCGCGCACGGTCGTGCGCTCCCGCCGCACTCCGCATGGCCCTCCTTCATGGTCCGCTCCGGCTTCAAAGCGCAAGGGCAGGAACCGCCGGTGTGCGCATCGGTTGTGCCACTTGAGCTGAGCGGCCGATGTCCGCCGGCAGCGTCGGTCGCGGGCTCTCTCGACTTCGCACCATTCCATACGGCCGCGCCGGCGGATTGCGCCGCCGGTTCCAGCGAGGTATCATGAAGAGGCGTTGGTCGTGTGCGAGACACCCAGTCGGGAGGACCCGCGATGCGCGCATGCCCTGGCCGCTTTTCAGCCCGCCCCATCCGCCCGGCCCCGGATGCCGTCACCGACAGGTCCGGGCCGAACCAGCCGCGAGCCGCTCTGATCGAGCGTTTCAGGAACATGGAGCGCGCCGGCGGAGTGCTCATCGTCCCGCTTCTGACGGCGGCGCTTCTCCTTTCCGGCTGCGGCGGGAAACAGGCCACGCGCCCTCCGGATCCGTTCCAGGTCCGCCAGATCCCGAGCTCTCTGCAATCCGACCTTCAGCCGGTCGTGGACGGCAATACCGCCTTCGCGTTCGATCTCTACGGCCGTCTGCGCCCGCAGACCGGGAACCTCTTTCTCTCTCCCTACAGCATCTCGACCGCCTTCGCCATGACCTGGGCCGGCGCGCGTGGGATCACGGAATCCGAGATGGCGAAGGTCCTGCATTTCCCCTTCGGCCAGGACCAGCTCCATCCGGTCTTTGGCGCGGTCCAGCGCAGCCTGGAAAGGGGAGCGTCTCTCGGCGGGTATGAGCTTCGGATCGCCGATCGCCTCTGGGGGGAAAAGGGCTACCCCTGGCTGGACGCCTTTCTCGCCGTGACGCGAGACGACTATGAGGCGGAGTTGCAGCCGATGAGCTTCGACTCCGATCCGGAGGGCTGCCGGCAGACGATCAACCAGTGGATCGGGACGGTCACCGCGGGGCGCATCCCCGATCTCCTTCCGGCCGGAAGCATCGATCCGACCACCAGGCTGGTGCTGACCAACGCCATCTACTTCCAGGGGACCTGGGCCGTCCTTTTCGACCCGAGCGACACGCGTTCCGAGGCCTTCCATACCGCTTCCGGAAGCGCTGTCGTCGTGCCCATGATGCATCTCCATTCCCGATTCGGCTACGCGGAGGCGAACGGAGCGCAGGTGCTGGAAATGCCGTATTCCGGCGGCGACCTCAGCATGGTCTTTCTGCTGCCTGATTCCGGGCGCTCTTTGGACGCGCTGGAGAACAACCTCACGGCGCAGAACCTGACCGCCTGGCTTGGATCCCTGCGTCCGCTCGATCTGGACGTCGCGATCCCCCGCTTCGATTTCAGCTCCGCTTTCTCCCTGCCCGGCGTGCTCTCTGCTTTGGGAATGCCGTCGGCCTTCGACCCGAGCTCCGCCGACTTCCTGGGAATGGATGGTGGAACCGGCGGCGCATCCGATCTCTACATCACCGGTGCGTTTCACCAGGCCTCCGTGCACGTCGATGAAAAGGGCTCGGTAGCTGCAGGCTCAACCGGCATCATCATCGGACCGACCAGCGCCGGCGCCAGCTTCACGGCCGACCATCCCTTCGTCTTCCTGATCCATGACGAGGTGACGGGAAGCGTTCTCTTCCTGGGAAGGGTCGTGGATCCGAGCCAGTAGCCGCGACGATGGGCCTGATGGCAGGGGCTCCGAGACGCTGATCAAGGCGGTCCGCGCAGGCTCCGGTGTGCAAGGGCCCCGAGGCGCTGATCAGCGGGAGCCCGAGGCGCAGAACGGCCGTCCACGCCCTTGCGATCCGAAGCCGGAGCGGACCATGGAGGAGGGCCATGCGGAGTGCGGCGGGAGCGCACGCCGGTGCGCGGAGCCGCGCGGAGCAGGGGCCGACGACCGGTCCGCGTAGGCTTTGGGGCGCAAGGGCTCCGAGACGCTGATCAGCGGGAGCCCCAGGCGCTGAACCTCCGTCCACGCCCTTGCGATCCGAAGCCGGAGCGGACCATGGAGGAGGGCCATGCGGAGTGCGGCGGGAGCGCACGCCGGTGCGCGGAGCCGCGCGGAGCAGGGGCCGACGACCGGTCCGCGTAGGCTTTGGGGCGCAAGGGCTCCGAGACGCTGATCAGCGGGAGCCCCAGGCGCTGAACCTCCGTCCACGCCCTTGCGATCCGAAGCCGGAGCGGACCATGGAGGAGGGCCATGCGGAGTGCGGCGGGAGCGCACGCCGGTGCGCGGAGCCGCGCGGAGCAGGGGCCGACGACCGGTCCGCGTAGGCTTTGGGGCGCAAGGGCTCCGAGACGCTGATCAAGGCGGTCCGCGCAGGCTCCGGGGCGCAAGGGCTCCGATGCGCTGATCACGAGCTACCCCTGCGTGAAAACCCAGCGGTGCCCTTCGGGATCGTCCAGCTCGAATTCGCGCTCCCCCCACGGACGGGTCACCGGCGCCTCCAAGGGCCGGTTCTCCAGCAAATGGTCGATGGGCACCAGCCCCCGCTCGCGGACGAGCCGGAAGAACCGGTCGACGTCGGAGACGATCGCGTGGATGGCGGGGCAGTCCTTGCCCGAAGTCTTTTCGGACGGGCGCAGGATGATCTCGGCCGCCCCGAAGCGGAACCAGTGGGCGCCCTCTTCCCCGCGCAGGTACTCGAATCCGACCTTCTCGTACCACCAGCGCGCGGCCTCCGCGTCGCGGCAATAGAGAACCAGGTGGTGCAAGCCGCCGATCCGCACGGCAGGTCAGCCTCAGTGGACCCCGGCGATCGCCTTCTTCAAGGCTTCGTAGTCGGTCTGGTCCTTGACCGAGTAGGCAGTGTTCTCATAGGCGATGCGGCCGTCGGATCCGACCACGAAGACGGTACGCTGGTTGAATCCGGACTTGGGATTGAAGCTGCCGTATTCCCCGGCCACCTCGTGTTTCACGTCCGAAAGCAGCCGGAAGGGAAGCTTCTGCTCCCGCGCCCAGGCCCGATGCGCGAACGGCTGATCGCCGGAGATCGCCCAGACCGTGACCTTGAGGTTCGCCAGATCGGCGATTCCATCGCGGAAGGTGCAGACCTCGCGGGTGCAACCCGGGCTCCAGTCCGCCGGATAGAAAGCCAGAAGCACGGGACCGTGCTTGACGGCTTCCGCCAGCGGCTCGCCCTGGAAGAGGATGGTGTCGGCGGTGGCGTAAGGCAACGTGAAGTCGGGCGCGGGATCACCCGTTTTCGGCGCCGGATGCGAGGAGTCGACGGCGGCGGAATCGCGCGGCCCGGCCGGCGACGCGCCTGCCTTCGCGGCCAACGAAAGCGCCGTTCCGGCCAGGACGACAGACAGGAAGAGACGACCGGCCGCCGGAATTCGGGCGGCGATACGGGAACAGAGGGACGGGCGGGACGCATGCATCGTGGTCGGTTCCTTTTCGGTGGGATGGTTGATCTCGAATGCTGCCGGCGGAGCGGCGGAACGAACCAGGATACCCCGGTGACGGAGGTTTGTCTCACATTCGGAAGTTCCGGTGGTGGATCGGAGCCCACCGCCGACCCGTTGGTGGATCAGAGTCCGCCGCCGAAGTTCCAATCCCGCCGGGCTCCCAAGACGAGCCGGATCCCGGCGGGATCTTTGGATCGACGCCAGACCGCTCTACTTCTCGCTGAGAGCCTCGTGGACTCGTCCCACCAACTGGGCCGACGGAGTCAGGGTCTTGTCCCCTTCATTCTTCCACTTCGCCGGACAGGCCTCCGCTTCCTTCCCGTAGAGGTACAGATTGGCCTTGAACTTCCGCATCAGCTCATCGATGTTGCGCCCCAGGTTGTAGAGGTTGATCTCCGAAGTCAGGAGAATCCCCTTCGGATTGATGATGAAGACGCCGCGCAGGGCGTTTCCGGTCCCGGGATCGTAGACGCCGAACAGCTTCGAGATCGCGCCGGTCCGATCCGCCCCCATCGGGTAGCGGACATCGCTCAACTCTCGCTCATGGCGCTTCCAGGCCAGAATGGACGTACTCCGTGTCCGTGCTTACGGTGACGATCTCCGCCCCGAGCTTCTGGAACTTCTCGTATTGCTCGGCCAGGGCCGCGAATTCCGTGGCGCAGACGAAAGTGAAGTCCGCCGGGTAGAAGAACAGGATGGACCACTTGCCCTTGGCCTTCAGATCGGACAGGCGGATCGTGCCGAAATCCTCCTTGAGCGGGTTGTAGACCGTGATCGTGAAGTCAGGTACCTCCTGGCCCAGGCGAATCGTTGGCAACTCCTTCCCTTCCATGACGGGTGTCTCCTTTTCTCACCAGCCCCCCGACGGGACCCCCTACGGCGACTCCACAAGATCGGGCCCGGCGCTCCCGACCAGGGAAGACCGGGCGACATGCGATGACCTTAGCGCAGACTCCGTCGCCGGGAAATCCCCGCGAACGCGACCGGCAGGATCACCGCCCGCGGATTCCGCCCGTTTTCCCGGGTCGATCGCCGGCTCTTTCGCGCTCCAGCCGGTTTTTCAATCGGGAAAACGCCGGATGTCGAAACCGGCATCCTCTCGGAACCCGGCCGCCGGGTGCTGGTATGCCCCTGTTGCGCCTCTCGCCCGGACCGCAGGGCCGGGACGCAGCCAGGATGGTTCGATCAAGCATTGCAGGAGCCGCCTCCGTTCCCCGTGGACGCCGGCGGTTTCCGGCGCGCGGCGTGGACCCTCAATCCGGATCCAGGCGGCGCGCATTTCCGCCCCGGGTGCTCCTCCTGACATCCGGGGCGGGTTCTTTTTCGGCCGCCGATCGTGCCTCTTCTTCCTGGCGACCGTTCGATCGGGATCGTTCGCTCCGGCCGGTGGCGCCGCAAGGCGCGGTGGCCGTTGCCCACGGGCGCCCTGCACCGGTTCGGGAACCGTTCAGGCTTTTCAGAGATCGTCCGCCCATCGGTCCGCGAGAAAAGGGGCTGGAGGAGAGTGGACGAAACATGGTCGAGCCGTCGCTGCCGGTCGAACGGGGTCATGGCGGAGGTGTCGCGGCTGGATTCCTGGCCCTGATCCTCGTCGCGGGCATGGGCCGGACCTGCGCCGCCGAAGCCGGCTCGCCGCCGGTTCCCGACTCTCTCACCATCATGGAGTGCGCAACCCTCGCGGCCCGCACGGCCCCCGAGGTCCGAATCGCCGTCTCCGAGCTTCAAGCGGCCCGCTTCGACTCCGCCGGCACCTCCCGGAACAGCCGGCCCCGAGTGGGCTTCTTCGCACACGCCATGGTGGCGCCGGAGGGATTCTACGATCCCATCATCACGAACCTCGGCGAGTACGAGATCAAAGCCGGCATCGAGCTGCCCTTGAGCGACGGCGGCGCCCGCGCTCGAGCCCGGGCCCGCGCGGCGAACCAGGCCGGAAAGGCCATTTCCGGGCGGGATCAATCGACGCGCGAGGCGGCGTTGCGGGCGGCCGCCCTGGCGGCGGAGATCCTGGCCTCCCGTGAAACGGAGAGCGCGGAAGTCAGTTCCTACGGGTGGCTGAACGATCTCGCGACCTTGATTCGCTCCGGCGTGCGCGGCGGAACGAGCGGACCGTCCGATCTGCTGCGCGTGTCCTTGGAGCAGGACGCGGTGGAGGCCGCCCTGGCGGAAACGCGCGCCGATCTCGGATCCAAGGAGAGAGAGCTGGGGCAGCTCCTCGGCGGGCCGCCGGGCTCGGAACCGAAGGTCCGCCCGCCCGGGCCGAACACGGACTTCCCGCCGACGGCGGAGGACTCCGTACGGGTGGTCGCGCGCATCGCGAGGCTTCCCGAGGTCCTTGGCAGGCAGTTCGAGGCCTTGAAGGCGCAGCTCGATCTCGCCGACGCCGAACATGCGAAGGCCCTGACGATCGGCGTTTCCGCCGACGCCGGTCTGGCCGGATCCAATCTGACGACCTTGGTTCCACCGGAAGTGCGCGCCGGGGATCCGGACGCCGATTTCGCGGATCGCCTGCGCCGCGACAAGGGCGCCTCCCTCACGGTCGACCTCGACCGCCCACTGATCGAACCGGGCGCCGGATCGGTCACGGAGGCGCGCCGCGCGGATGCCGGCGCGGCCGGTCTGGCCTTGACCACCGAGGAGGACACGCAGATGCGCGCCGCCCTCGATCTCCTGGAGCGATGGCGCATCGCCTCGCAGCGTCTGGCGGCAGCGGGGCAGACGGCGGAGCGGGCGGAGACGAATCTCCTCCGGGTCAAGAGCCTGTATGTGGCCGGCGAGCTGGGTCTCCTCGACGTTCTCGACGCGCGGCGGATCCTTGATGACGCCCGGGAACGCCTCGCCGAAGCGCACGAGGCCAGCCGGGAAGCTCGGATCGAAACGGAGGTGCAACCGTGAACCGATCGGTTTCGGGAAGAGCTGCCAGGGTCCGCGCGTGCCTGATCGTCGCCGCCGGCGTGGGTCTCCTCGGGTTGGCTGGATGCTCGCGGAAGATGGGAACCTCCGAGGCGTCGGCAAGCTCGGAGACTCCTCTGGTCACGGTTCGCGCGCGGTCAATCGAGGCGTGCGTGTTTCAGGACGCCGTCGTGGCCAACGGAACGTGGCGCGCCAGCGCCGAGGTGGCCATCGCCGCGACCTGCGCCGGGGTGCTTGATTCCCTGGGCGTTCAAGCGGGCGACCGCGTCGCCGCCGGACAGACCTTTGGCTGGATCGAGACGCGGGAATCGCGCGCCACGCTGCGCGGCGCCGATCTCATGCTTCAGGCGGCGCAAGGCGAGAGCAGCCGCGCGGAAGCTTCGCGCGCCCTGGCCCTGGCCAGGCGCGAGCGGGTCCGCGTGCCGCTGATCGCCCCGCGGAGCGGACGGATCATCCACGTGGACACCGGGGCTGGAGCCGAGGTCGCCGAATCGGAATCGATCCTCGCGATCCTGCCGGACGGCGCCGCCGTGTTCGAAGCCCGGATCGAGCCGTCGGACGCCGGGCGCATCCGCCAGGGACAGGAGGCCTGGATCGTCGCCCAGGAATCTTCGAAGCGATCCGCCAGGGTCAGCCGGATTCTCCCTACGGCCGGTGAAGGCGATCAGATGATCCTTGCATGGCTCGCCGCGGATTCGGCGAGAACGTCCCCCAGGATCGGCGAATTCGGAACGGCCACGATCGTGGTCGGGGCGCCGGACCGAGCCGTCGCCGTGCCTGACTCGTCCATCGTGGAGGACGATCTGACGGGTAGAACGAGCGTGGCCGTCGTAGAGACGTTCGCGGCTCCCGCAGGAAGCGCCGGCGTGGCGAGCGGCGGCCGGGCCGAGGAAACGACGTCCACCGCCGAATCCGGCGCCGCCAAGGCCGGGGAGGCGACGCCGGGCGCGCGGCCCGAGGGACGATCCGAATCGGCGGCGCCTGAGCCCGGCGTGGAACGCGCGATCTGGACTCCGGTCACTCTCGGCCGCGCCGCGGGCTCATGGCGCAAGCTCCTCTCTCCGGCCCTCGCTCCCGGAACCCTGGTCATCGTCGAAGGCCAGCGCGGACTGCCCGACAGCACGCGCGTCCAGATCGCTCCGTGACCCGCTTCTTCGAGCTTCTCCGGATCCAGCGGCGGGCGATCTTCCTCGCGGCCGCGCTCCTGACCGGAGTCGGCGTGGCGCTCGGGATCCGTCTGCCGGCGGCGATCTTGCCCGAAGTGACCTTCCCGCGGATCAAGGTGATCGCGGACAGCGGCGAGCTGCCCGGAGAGGAAATGCTTCGCTCGGTCACGCGCCCGCTCGAGGAATCGATCCACCGCGTTTCCGGCGTGGTCGAGATGCGCTCGACGACGAGCCGCGGATCCTCGGAGATCGACCTCGACTGCCGGTGGGGATCGGACATGAACCTCGCGCTCCAGCGCGTGCAGGCGCAGATCGACGCGGTGCGCCACGAGCTTCCGCCCGAGACCACGGTCGAGGCCCGGCTCATGAGCCCGGCGCTCTTCCCGGTGCTCGGGATCTCGCTGGCGTCGAAGACCCGGAGCCTGGCCGAGCTGCGCGATCTGGCCGACCTGGCCCTCAAGCCGGAGCTGGCTCGTCTGCCCGGCGTCGCCGAGGTCGTGATCCAGGGCGGCCGAAAGCTGGAAGCGCGCGTCACGCTGGATCCCGCGGCGCTCCAGGCCCGAGGTCTCACCGCCGCCGGGGTGGCCGACGTCGTCCGGCGTTCGAACGAGATCCGCTCCGCCGGTCTGCTCGACCTCAATCACGAGCTCTACCTCGGGCTGGTGGATGCCAGACCGCCCGACCTTACTGCCCTGGCCGCGATCCCTGTTCCCGTCGCCGGGTCCGCGGTCGTTCCGCTGGGGGATCTCGGCCGGATCTCGCTGGAAGAGGCGCCCGAGTTCACCCGATACGCCGCCCAGTCGCGCGAGGCGGTCCTGATCAATCTGCTTCGCCAGCCCTCGGCCAGCACGATCGGGCTGGCTCGGGCGACGCGGAGATGGTTCGCCGACCATCGCGGCGTCGTGCCGCCGGACGTCAGCGTCCAGACCTTCTACGATCAGTCCGATCTCGTGCGCTCCTCGGTCGGCAGCGTGCGCGACAGCCTGCTGGTGGGGGCGATCCTCTCGATCATCGTGATCACGATCTTTCTCGGGAGCATTCCGCTCGGTCTGGCGGGCGCCATCGTCCTGCCCGGCGCCATCGGACTCACGCTTCTCGGCCTGACCTTGACCGGCCAGACCCTCAACATGATGACGCTCGGGGGAATCGCGGCCGCCGTCGGACTCGTTCTCGATGACGCCATCGTCGTGGTCGAACACCTGGCCCATCGGGCGGAGAGCCGCCGAGAGGTGGGCCGGCGATCGGCCGCGATGGGCGAGATCTTCCCTTCCCTGGTCGGGTCGAGCCTCTGCACGATCGCCATCTTTGGACCTTTCACGATGCTCGGAGGCGTCACCGGCGCCTTCTTCCGCGTGCTGGCGCTGTCCATGGTCTTCATGCTGAGCGCGTCCCTGCTGCTCTGCGTCACGGTTCTGCCGATCCTGAGCCGGGTCCGGGCTCGCCCGAGCCGCCCGCCGAACGCCCCCGCGCGCTGGCTCGCCCGCGTTCTCCGGACCGTCACGGCGCGTCCCTGGGTGGCCGTCCTGCCCACGCTCGTCCTGATCGGCTCGATCGTTCCTCTCCGGTCCACCATGGGAACCGGCTTTCTTCCCGACATGGACGAGGGATCGTTGATTCTCGACTACGTGCTGCCGCCGGGAACCTCTCTTCCCGAAAGCGAGGCGCTTCTCAAGCGCGTGGAGAAGGAGATCGACACCACGCCCTCGGTCGCCGCCTGGTCCCGGCGGACCGGCGATCAGCTCGGGTTCTTCATCACCGAGCCGAACATCGGGGACTACGTGCTGCGCCTGAAGCCGGGCCGGCGCCCGTCTTCCGACGAGATCGCGGACGATCTCCGCGGCCGGATCGAGAGTTCACTCCCGGCGATCGAGATCGAGTTCGGCCAGCTCGTCGAGGACGTCATCGGCGACCTGACGACGAATCCGGAGCCGATCGAGGTCCGGGTCTTCGGCGAGGACAAGCGCCTCGATGAAGACAAGGCCGAGCAGGCGGCCGAGATCATCGGCAGGGTGCGCGGCGTCGTGGACGTGAAAAGCGGCGTCGTCGTGAGCGGGCCGAACGTGGAGATCATGCCGGATGCGACGGCGGCCCGCCTCGGGCTCTCGTCCGAGGATCTCGCCGACGCCGTCGCGCCGGCGGTGATCGGGCTCGAGGCCGGTTTGATCCCGCGGGGCGCCCGCGTCTGGCCCGTGCGCGTCGTGCTGCCCGGACCGGCCGCCACAGGAGAGACGAAGGAGCTGGCCGGCCTTCCGGTGCCGGCGGCACCCCAACGCTGGATGAAGCTCGGAGATCTGGCCGCGCTCAAGGTGGATCCGGGCGAGACGGAGATCGACCGGGACAATCAAAGGACCATGGTCTCCGTGACGGGCCGGCTTTCGGGCCGCGATCTGGGCTCCGCCGTGGCCGAAATCCAGCAGGAGCTGCGGCGGAAGCTCGCCCTGCCCACCGAGATGAGCCTCCAGTACGCCGGACTCTGGGCCGAGCAGCAGTCCTCCTTCCGGGGCTTGAGCTCGGTCCTTCTCGGCGCCTTCGCCTCCGTGCTCCTGATCCTTCTGGTATCCTTCCGGTCCTGGAGGCAGACCGGCGCCGTTCTCCTGGTCGTGACCGCTTCCTTGACCGGAGTCTTCGTGGCGCTGCACCTCGCGAGGTCGACCTTCAACATCTCGAGTTTCGTGGGGGCGATCATGATGGTCGGGATCGTCTCGGAGAACGCCTACTTCCTGGTGGCCGCGCACCGCAGCGCCCTCGCTTCCGGGGCCACCGCTCCGGAAGCGGCCGCGGCGGCGGCTCGCCGGCGGACCCGCCCCATCCTCATGACCACCGCGGCCGGCATCGCCGCGCTGTCGCCGCTGGCGCTCGGTCTGGGCGCGGGGAGCGCCATCCTCCGCCCGCTCGCCGTCGCGGTGGTGGGAGGGTTCCTGACTTCGGCTCCGTTTCTCCTGCTCGCGCTGCCGGCTCTCCTGGCTCGCGCGGGCGGGATCGAATGAGAAAGGACGCGTTTGCCCAGCGTTGAAGGCGGGGATCCGAATCCTCCGGTGAGCCCATGCGGATCCTGGTGATCGAGGACAGCCCTCCGACCCGGGACCTTCTTCGAGCGTCGCTCGATGAGACCGGGCACACGGCGATCTTCGCCTCCCGCGCTTCGAGCGCGCGGAAGGTCCTGGAGAAGGAATCGTTCGACGTGCTCGTGATCGACATCATGCTCCCGGACGGAAACGGGCTGGACCTCTGCCGGGAGATCCGCGCGCGCGGCACGACGACCCCGATCCTGTTCCTGAGCGCGCGGGGAGAGGTGAGCGATCGGATCCGAGGGCTCGACGCCGGGGGCGACGACTATCTGCGCAAGCCGTTCGCCCTGGGAGAGCTGCACGCCCGCCTGCGGGCGCTGGCCCGCCGCCGCGGCCTGTCCCCGCCGGCTCTTCTCGAACAGGGGCCGACCCGCATCAACTTCAGCGCGCGGCGCCTCACGCGCGACGGCCAGGACATTCCGCTCACGGGGCGCGAATGGGATGTTCTCCGTCTGCTCGCCTCGCGACCGGGCCGTCTGGTTTCCCGCGAAGACCTCCTCGAGACCGTGTGGCACGACACCGGACCCGCCGCGTCGGAGAGCCTCGATGTCATCGTGAGCCGGTTGCGGCGGAAGCTCGGCGGCGAGCCCGGGCCCTGGATTCGCACGATCCGTGGGGAAGGCTATTCCCTCGAGGTGCCACGATGAGTCCAAAGTCGCCGGGGCTCCGTCCGGGACCGCGACGGATCCTTTCGGTTGCCGCCCTCAGGCATCGCCGGCCCGAGGGCGATCCCGCCTCGAGGGAGACCGGCGGATGACGCCGAGATCCCTCGCATCCCGTCTGACGCTTCTCCAACAGGTGACCGGAGTGGCCGTCATCGCCGTCTTCGCCGCCTCGGCCCTTCTTTTCACCGGAAGGGCGATCAAACGCGAGCAGGGGGAGTTCCTTCAGGCGACCGCGCGCCATCTCGCGGGCAACATCGACCTGGAATACCGGGAAGATCCGAATGTCGCGCGCGCCGCCGCCGCCGCGATGGACGAGGAGTCCGCGGTTGACGTCCGCATCGACGTCCTTGACGCGTCCGGCGAGACTCTCGTCTCCTCGCAGCGCGCACCCGCTCCCGGCCGGCCGTCCCAGCCGGGCGCCGCCGGGGGATCGCCGCCGGGGCCCTCCTCCCCGGAAATCCAGAAGGCGACGGCACGTGCCGGGTGCGGTGCCGTCGTGGTGGTCTCGACCTCGAATCGGCTCCGATCGGCCGGAATCACGGCTCTCGGTCGCGTCCTCCTCTTCACCGCCGTTCCGCTCCTGCTCATCTCCCTGTTCTGGAACCGCCGCCTGGTGCGCCGCGCGCTGTCTCCTCTGGCGGAAATGGAACGTCGCGCGCGCGAAGCCTCGGCGGAAGAAGGCCTTCGCTCCCTGGGCCGGATGTCGGGACTCGCCGAGATTGACGCGCTCAAGGAGTCGTTCGACCGACTGCTGGTCCGTCTGGATGATCTGCTCCAAATCGAGCGGCGGTTCACCTCCGATGCCTCTCACGAGCTCAGAACTCCGATCACGGTGCTCTTGGGCGAACTCGAGTTGGTTCTGGGGAGCTCTGATCTCCCCGCCGATTCCCGCGCGGGTCTGGAACGGGCCTTCGAGCAAGCCGGTGCGATGCGCGACCTCGTCGACGCCCTGTTGTTGTTTCGACGCACCGGCCCCGGCGGGATCGGCTCGGCGGCCGGCCTTGAACCGGTCAACCTGGCCGATCTGGCGCGAGACCTGGGGCGGGAATTCCAGGCGCAGGAGCCCGCGAGATCCGCCGATCTCAGGGTCGCGGCTCCCGACGAGGTTCTGGTGCCCGGGCAGCCGGCGCTCCTCGCCTCCGCCCTGCGGAATCTGCTCGGCAACGCGCTCAAGTTCTCCCGACCGGGCCAGCCCGTCCACGTTTCGGTCGGCTGCGCCGACTTCGCCTTCGTCATCGTCGAAGACGGGGGCCCCGGTATTCCGGAGGACGAGCGGGAGCACATCTTCGATCCCTTCTTCCGCGGGAAGGAGGCGCGGGCCTCGCACAGCGGATCGGGGCTGGGCCTGCCTCTGCTGCGCCGGGTCGCCCGCGCGCACGGAGGCGAGGTCACGGTCGAAGACTCGGCCCTGGGCGGGGCGCGTTTCCTGCTGCGGCTGCCGCTTTGGCCGCCGGCGGCTTGACCGGACCATCGAACTCCCCGAGGCGCGAACCGTCCGGCGCCTTGGACGCCGGCGGCCGGATCGAGTGCCCACCGATTGCCGCAGGATGTCGCAGGACCACGCCGTGCCCCGAACGACGCCGTTCGGCGTGATCCGGCGCCAATCGATTTGCTTGACGCGTCATCTATTGACGTGAGGAGCCTGAACCATGAGAACGAGCACCCTGCAGGATGAGATCAAGCAGCGCCGGCCGTTTCGGTCGGAACGCCACGAGGCGGCCGTGGCCCTGGCGCGGACGGCCGACGTCGTCCGCCGCCATTTCGCCGGAGTCCTGGCGCCGCACGACCTGACTCCCCAGCAGTTCAACGTCCTCAGGATTCTGCGGGGCGCGGGCGCCGAAGGGCTCCCGACGATGGAGATCGGGCGGCGGATGCTGGAGCGGACGCCCGGCACCACCCGGCTCATCGACCGGCTCATCGCCAAGCGATGGGTGGTTCGCGAGGCTTCGGAGGGCGACCGGCGGCGAGTGGTCTGCAAGATCACGCCGAAGGGATTGGGCGCCCTGGCGCGCGCGGACGGACCGATTGCCGACGCCAACGAGCATGCGCTGGCCGTGCTCGGCCGGGATGAGGTGCGGAAGCTGATCGAGCTGTTGCACGCCATTCGGGCCGGACTTCTCCCCGAGCCGGAGTGAATAACCAAAGGGCCGTCAGGCCCGGAAAGGTGGCGATCATGAGTACCCTCACCCACGCACGATCCGACCCGGACCACTCCGCCGCGTCCGACGCGACGGCTTCCTTCGGTCGAGAGGCGCTTGGCGCCCTGGTCCGGACCTCCACCCGAAGCGCTCCCTTGGTGGCCCGGCTGGCCTTGGGCGTGGTCATGTTCCCGCACGGCGCCCAGAAGATGCTCGGTTGGTTCGGCGGCTATGGATTTCACGGCACCATGGGGGCCTTTACCGGCGGGATGCACATTCCGGCGCCGCTCGCCTTCCTGGCGATCTGCGCGGAGTTCTTCGGCTCCCTGGCCCTGATCCTCGGAGTCCTCGTGAGACCGGCGGCGGCGGCCATCGCGGTCAACATGATCGTGGCCGTGTTCCTCGTGCATCTGCCGAACGGACTCTTCATGAACTGGAGCGGACAGCAGCACGGCGAAGGTTTTGAGTATCACATCCTCGCCGTGGCTCTGGCGGCGGTCATCGTGATTCTGGGGGCCGGCCGGCTTTCGCTCGATCGACTGATCCAGGGCCGGCTGGAGCGCCGCTTCTAGCCGACTGAGGCCGGAGATCTCATCCGGCGGGGCGTTCTGCCGGATCAGGAGCGCCGATTCCACGCGCCATGACGCAAGTCTTGGCGCGACCCGTTGGCGGTTTCAATCGACTGTGATAGCCTGATCGGTCGCTTCGCCTCCGCGCTCGGAGGCAGCGTGGCCGGCGGGAACGGCGCGGGCCGGGAGACGAGCGATCGTGAACCGCCGCGCCGGATCCGGCCGTGCCGCCGCGAGGCGCCGGCGATCAAACCAAATCCATGAACCATCCAATCAGGGAGCACATCATGCGACGTTTTCCGTTATATCTGGCAGGAGTGATCCTGGCATGCTCGGTGACCCATCTGCAGGCCAGGGCGGCTTACGGCACCCAGGCGATGGGCCAGGCGGGCACCGACCTGACCTCGACCCTGCAAGGATACGAGACCGAGATCAACCAGGCGCTCAAGAACAAGGACATCAGCGCCTTCAACGCCCATGTCGATCCGAACGCCCTGTCCGTGGACGAAACAGGATTCACCCCGACCTCCCAGTTCGCGACCATGATCAAGGACCTGGAGTGCTCGAGCTTTACCATCGAGAACTATCAGGTTCACATGATCGACAAGGACGCCGCCGTCGCGACCTACGTCTGGAGGGGCACCGTCACCTTCAAGGGGCAGGCCGGGCCCCCAGTGACCTACTGCTGCACGGTCTGGGCCAGGCAGGGGAAGGACTGGAAGGCGATCTACCATCAGGAGTCCGCGGCCGCGGGCGGCATGAGCGGCATGGGCGGAATGAACGGCATGAAGGGAATGGAGGGCATGGACGGCATGAAGCCCTCCGGCTCCCATTAGCAGCGACGCTGCCGGATGCCATCCGGAGGGGCGCCTGAACGGGCGCCCCGATTCCTTCCCGCCGCACGCTCCGCTTCTTCGCGCTCCGGGGCGCACGCCGCGGCGCGTGCTGGCCACTCCGATCGTGCCCCGGCCGTAGCGCGTTCCCGCCAACCCAGCCGTGCGCCGGCTACTACGTTCCCGCCAACCTGATCGCGCGTCGGCTACGCCGCGTTCCCGCCTCGATCTCCCGTCCCGCGCCGCGGCCTCCAGCTTGCGCATCGGAATCCCCCGGTCTAGTCTGAAGGGCGGGGAACGTTCCCGCGCATCTGCGCGAATCCGCACAAGGAGGCACACCCCATGAACATTTCCGGACAATCCCGCGGTCCCTGTTTCCGCTGGATGCTCCTGCTCCCGGCCCTCGCCCTGGCGGCGGCTTCTTCGGCGGCTCTCGCCGACGACTGGCCACGGCAGTTCGACTCGGACAGCGGCTCCTTTGTGATCTACGAGCCGCAGCCGGAGACCTTGAATGGGGACCTCTTGACCGGCCGCGCCGCCTTCTCGCTGACGAAGGCCAGTGGACAGAGCCCGGTCTTCGGCGTGCTCTGGTTCACCGAGCACGTCCAGATCGACCGCGACAGCAGCACGGTGGAGGCGCGGAATTTTGACGTCACGCGGGTGCGCCTCCCGGGGATCTCGTCGGGCGATGCGCACAGCTACGAGACCCTGGTGGAGCAGCAGGCCGCGCAGTGGAACCTGTCGGGATCGATGGAAGAGCTGGAGGCCGGCTTGGCGGCCGCGGAGAAGGAACGCGCCAGTGTGGCCAATCTCGACAACACTCCGCCGCGCATCGTCTTCTCCTACGAGAAGGCGATCCTGGTCCAGTACGATGGCGACCCGGCCCTGGAGACGATCGAAGGCAGCAACCTCGAGCGCGTTTCCAACACGCCCTACGCGATCATCTACGACCCGGCGGCCGGCGATTACTACCTGAGCGGCGCGCGCCTCTGGTACACCTCGAAGGATCCCGTCGGCCAGTGGCGCAACATCCCGGCGCCGCCGCAGGCGGTGGCCGACGTCACGCCTCCCGACACTTCGTCCACCGACCAGATCCAGGGTGCGCCGCCTGTCGTCCTCACCGCGACCGAGCCCACCGAGCTGATCTCGATCGCTGGCGAGCCGGACTTCGCGCCGCTGGTCGACGGCGAGCTCCTCTATGTTCGGAACACGGAGAGCGACGTGGTGCGGGAGGTGAGCACGCAGTCGCTCTACGTCCTCCTGGCCGGCCGGTGGTATCGCGCTCCGACTCCCGACGGTCCATGGAGCTACGTTTCCGCTGACGGCCTGCCCGAGAGCTTCAGCCGGGTTCCGGCCGATTCCCCCAAGGGAGAGATCCTGGCTTCGGTCGCCGGGACCGAGGAAGCTGACGACGCGGTGGCCGACGCCGAAATCCCGCAGACGAGCGCGATCCGGCGCGACAGCACGGACTTCCAGGTGAGCTATGACGGCGCGCCGCAGTTCGACCCGGTCGAGGGCACCAAGCTGCAGTACGCGCTCAATACCGACGCCCAGGTGCTCCTGGCCGACGGACGGTACTACGCCTGCGACCAGGGAGTCTGGTACGTGTCGGATCAGCCCGAAGGCCCCTGGAGCGTCAGCGAGACCCGGCCCTTGGAGTGCGACGACATCCCTCCGAGCTGTCCGGATTACGACGTGCGCTACGTCTACATTTATGAGGCGACGCCGGACTTCGTCTACGAGGGCTATCTGCCCGGCTACGTCGGCTGTTTTCCCTACGACGGCACCGTGGTCTACGGAACGGGGTACTATTACCGGCCCTGGAGAAGCCACCGGCACTACTTCCCGCGGCCGTTCACCTGGGGATTCTCCCCTCACTACAATCCATGGCTGAGCCGCTGGAGCTTCGGCTACAGCTACGAGTCCGGCTTCCTGCGCCCAGGGTCGCGCCGGGAATCCCAGCCGCGTTCCCATTCGGGCGCGTTCCAAAGAACCGCGCTCTGGTTCGGCCCCGGCGGCTACCACCGGCCCCTGCTCGCCGCGGATCAGACATTGCTCAGGACGCGCACCTCGATCAGAAAAGTGCGGCGCGCCGCCGATTCGCTGCCGGTCAACATCTACAGCCGGTCGACCAACATCCAGCGAGTCAACCGGACTGCGGCACTCAAGCCGGTGCCCGCTGTCCGCACCTATCCGGTCCGTCCGGTCAGCCTGCCCAACAACGTCTTCGCCGGGAAGGACGGGAAGGTCTATCAGCGCGACCCGGGCGGCGCCTGGACGGTCAGCAAGGGAAAGCGATGGGTTCCGGCACGCGGCTTCAGCCGCGGGAGCGCGGCCGGTGGAAAGGCGCCAACGACCCCGGCGACAGCGAAACGCAACGTCGCCCCGCCCGCGATCCGTCCGTTCCCGATGCGGGTGCCGGCGCCGTCGCCGGTGCGGCTCCCCACAATCCGTCCCGTGCCTCCTCCGATCAGCAAGGATCCGGGAGACCTGGAGCGCGAATACCAGGCACGGGAGCATGTCGGACGCGAATCGCCGCCGGAACCGACCCCCGCTCCCAGACCGCCGGAGGTGCGCCCGACCCCTGCTCCGGCCACTCCGTCGCCGGCCCAGCCGGCGCCGGCCAAACCCGCGCCGGCCCGTCCCGAACCGAAGCGCGAACCGCCGAAGAAGAACGCGAACGGCCGCTAGGCTGCATCCTTCAGGATCGCCCGTCGCCCGGCACCGGAGATGCCCGGAAGGCACGGGCGCGCGCCGGCCGCAGAGACAGGCATACCCTGCAGCAGGTCAAGAGACGGCGGGGAGTAGAGTTCGCTCTTCTCCCCGCTCTTTCGCGCAGCCGTGGGGTTCTACGGTTTCAAACCGCCACGTTGAGGGTGCTGCCGGTCGTGTCCCCGCCGGCGGCGGTGTCGGCCGTCCCGGTCGAGTCCAGCGCCGAGGCGGCCTGGGCATGATGGCGATGATGGCCGTGGTGCGTCTTGGCCACGCTCGACATGTCCTGCTGGAGAGTGGCGAAGGCCTTCTGCGCGTCGGACACGTTTCCCGACTGCAGAGCCTTCGCCAGGTTGCTGAAGTCCGTAGTCAACGTCTGGTTCGGAGACGCTGTCGATGACTGCGTCCCCTGCCCGATGGGCGAGTTCTGCATCATCTGGGCGAAGGCGCTCTGCGCGGCCGAGAGATTCCCGGACTGGAGAGCCGCGGCCAACGCCTGGAAGTTCTGGCGCTGGGACTGCATCCCGTTGAGCTGTTGACTGGCGTACAGACTCGAGGTTTGAGAGACGCTCGAGACATCCATTTCTCGTCCTCCTCATGGGCCATTCCGTTCGCGATCCGTTCGGAGCCGCCCTGGCTCCCTCTTCCCCCTTGGCCTATCAATCGACCGCGCATCCGGCCGGCTGGAGTCGGCAAGTGCTGCAGATTGTGGTATTTTGTGACATGCAACGACCAATCTCGGCGGCCAGGCGACTGCCGAGAGCCTGACAGGCCCCCGGATGGCTCTGGAGCCCCGCGGCCAGGACCCAAAGGCCGGTGCCGGCCTCGACCTCCTGGCCCCGGGGCGGCTCTGTAGCCCCGCAGGGAAGACACGAAGGTCCGTGTGCCGGTCCTGGCCCTCCGCTACGCTTTGACGGGAAGCAGCCGTCACCGCGGCCGAAGTGTTCGAGGCCTCGGGGAGCGGCCATGACGCCAGAGACGCCGATCGATTCAACCCGAGCGGCCGACATAGGAGACAAAGGGGTCCGAGCGAGCCATGACACAGAGACACCGATCGGGTCAACCCGACCGGCCGGCAGGGGATATGGACAGGCCTGAGCGAGCATGACGCCAGAGACGCCGATTGATTCAGCTTCCCTGGGGGATTCTTCCCGGCACGTCCGCCTGGCGGACCTGACGCGGGGCCTCGAAGGATGTCCCGATCCGCCCAGGGAAGCCGGCCGGGTCATCCTCTTGGTCCGGAAGGCGGAAGGGGGGCGCCGGGAGACTCCCACCAGAACCCTGCTGTCGCCGGACTTCGGAATCCCGGGAGACGCCTGGGGACGGGAAGCCGAGCTGGATCCAGGTGTGCAGATCACCGCCATGCAACGCGACGTCGCCGAGCTGATCGCGAACGGCCAACCACTTACCCTGTCCGGCGACAACCTGATCCTCGACCTCGACCTCTCGGGCCCGAACCTGCCGGCCGGCAGCCGCGTCCGCGCCGGCGCCGCTGTTCTCGAGGTGACGCCGCAACCGCACAACGGCTGCAAGAAGTTCCGGGCGCGGTTCGGTCCTGACGCGCTGGCCTTCGTGTCCATGCCGGCGCTGCGCCACCGGAACCTGCGGGGGATCCATTTTCGCGTTGTAGAAGGCGGAGAGGCGGCCGTCGGCGATCCGGTCACGGTGTTGTCGCGGGGTGGAGATAAGCCCGGATCACGCGATTGAAGGACCTGCGCGACAGCGGTGGCCGCCGGCGAGTGGATCAGAGAGTGTGGCCGGCCATCGGCTGGGTCGGCACGGCGCTGGCGGCCTTCGCTCTCGGATTTGCTCTCAGCCGCTTCCTGGCCCCGGCGGCGGGACTCGGGCGAACGTCTTCCGGTGCCGTTTCCATGCGCGTGACGGCGATCCACGATCGCTCGGACTCGCTCTACACGCTCTCGATCGAATACCCGACCTTTGACGGGTTTCCGGCTCTGTCGGCCGAGGTCTCGAGCTACGTGAATCAGGCCCTGGCCGAGTTCAAGTCCACCGCCCCGCACAACTGGGCAGCCCGGATCGCCACCGCGCCTCCTGGGTCGCCTCGTCCCGCGATCGACCATCCGTTCACCTTCCAAGCCTCATGGGAGCCGGCGCAGATCAACCATCGCGCGATCAGCTTCATCGTCCGCCTCTACTGGTTTTCCGGAGGCGCGCACGGCGACGATCAACTCCGGACGTTCAACTATGACCCGGCGGTCCGGAAGGACATCTCGCTGGCGGATCTGTTCCCGAAGGATCGGAACTATCTGGAAACGGTCGCCCGGGCCGCACGCACGTCCCTCACGGAATCGCTCCAGGACCGGTCGGGGGATCACGCGCCGGCGGAGATGATCGAGCACGGGACGGAGCCCACGGCGGAGAACTTCAACAACTTCACGTTCAACGACGACTCGATCACCCTGTACTTCCAGAAATACCAGGTGGCGCCCGGGTACTTCGGGCCTCAGTCGGTGATGCTGCCCCGGGGCCGGTAGGGCGGAGAGACCCGGCTCAGCCCTCCGGCTCCCAGCAAGTGATGCGTCCGGCGATCGCCGACGCCGCCACCGTCAGCGGGCTCGCCAGATACATCTGCCCCGGACCGCTCCGCCCGGGGAAGTTCCGGTTGATGGCTGAAATCGTGACGGTCTCCTTGGCATAGGAAACCCCCGGCCCGGCGTTGATACACGCGCCGCACGAGGGCTCGATGATCCGCGCGCCCGCCTGGGAGAAGACTTCGAGGTAGCCTTCCCTCCGGCAGTACTCCTTCACCTCCTGCGAGCCGAACTGGATCCAGAAGACGACGCCCGGATGCACCCGCTGCCCGCGCGCGAGGGCCTGGCGCAGGACCCGGGCGTACATGTCCATGTCCTCGCGCTTGCCCGCGGTGCAGGATCCGCCGTAGGCGATTTCCACCGGGACCGGCTCCCCGCGCTCCCGGGTCAGCTCGCGGACGGTCACGCCGTTTCCGGGATCCCCCGGCAGGGCCACCATCGGCTCCAGGCGGGAAGCGTCCAGCTCGACGGCGTACTCCCACTCCGCGTCCGGATCGCTCTCCCAGCCCTCGGTGAGCGCCTCCGCCTCGCTTCGTCTGAGGCCGCGGTGCTCCTCGAGAAAACGCGCCGTCTTCAGATCGGGACGGACGATGCCGGTGAAGGCGCCGACCTCCGCCGCCATGTTGGTCATGGTGGCGCGCTCGTCCACCGACAGCTCCTCGACCGCTTCGCCCGCGTATTCGACGATCTTGCCGATGGCGGATCCGCCCTTCACGTAAGGCAGGCTCAGGAGGGACAGCATGAAGTCCTTGGCCGTCACGTTGGCCGACCGTTTCCCGCGCACGCGAAAGAGGACCGAGGGCGGCACTTTCACACGAACGTCCTTCGTCACCCAGGCGTTGAACATGTCGGTCGTGCCGACGCCGAAGGCGACGGCGCCGATCGCCCCCGAGTGGGGCGTGTGGGAATCGGTGCCTGCGATGAGCTGCCCCGGCAGGGCGTAGTCCTGCAGGATCTTCGAGTGGCAGATCGCCTCCGACCCCCGGCCCGTGTCCGTCTCGATCTCGCCGTGGAGGCGGATCCCCTGGCGCCGGGCGAACTCCTCCTGTTTCCGTCTCAGCCCGTCGGCCAGCTCGAGCAGTCCCGCCTTCCGCTTCTCCGGAGTCATGACCTCGCCGAGGAAGGTCAGATGGTCGCGGAAGAAGTAGATCGAATCCGGATCGTTGACCTTCCCTTCCGGCCCCATCTCGCGTTCGAAGAACACGGCGGCCATCGGCGTGACGTACTCATGGCTGAATCGGATGTCCGTTCGAACGAAACCGGAGTCGCCCGGCCGGACGGCCGTGACGCCGGCCGAACCTCCTGCCGGATCAACCAGTAGGTGCCGGGCCAGGATCTTCTCCGCCAGGGTCATCGGCCGAGGGGCCGTCGTCACCCGCGGCACCGAGACTTTTCCCTGGAGGCGCGCGACGTTGAAGGGAAAGAGCCCGCCGTACTCGATGATCCGGCGGGTGATCTCGTCCTCGTCGCGGGTGAACTCGGCCAGCGGGATGGGTTCTTCGCGGCGCACCCGCGCCAGCAGCGAGAAATCGGTCGAGGTGAGAATCCCGAGGTTCTGGCAGTTCTGGCGGTAGATCCGTTCGATGTTCTCCGCCACCACCAGCCGGATCCCAGCGGTCATCTCGGCGAAGGGGGATTGCTCCCGCGAGGAGCCCTTGCCCCGTCGGCGGCCGCTGACCGAACACACGAATCCGCCCGCGCGCACGCTGCCGCGAGTCACCGGGAACCGGGTTCCGGATCGCAGGCCGGCATAGACGAACTCTCCCAGGGTCTCGTCGGCGTAGTAGCACACCCAACCCGGGGTGATCTCGTCCGTGGAGATGTCGTCGCGGAGCGGGAAGGGCAGCGCCCCGGCGCCCTTCTGCTCGAGCAGGGCGTCGTCGATCGGGGGATCCACCCCTTTGAGCTGCTGTTCGAGGATCTCGGGGTCGTCCGAGAGGTACAGAATGCGCCCCTCGAGCCGTACCTCGGAGGGCAGCGGGTCGATCCTGCGCGAGAACAATCCGTCATTCATGGCGATCTCCCGGTTGGTCCGAATCAGATTGAACCTTTGACGATACCACGGCTGAGTGACGCGACCCGCCGCATCGTCTAGTCTCTTCGGAAAGCTGGGCTTAGGTTTCTGGAATGCCGATCGGACGGACGGGAGGAGCGCGCTTGAAATCCAGGATCGCCGCCGGCGCGCCCGGCCCAAGCCGGACGCGGGCCGGGGTTCTTCGACTCGCGGGGGCGCTGCTGCTCGCGACCGTGGCCGCCGGGGCGCCGGCCAATCGGGCCGTGGCCGACATCCGGTCGGCGCTGGCGGGTAGGCCCGGGATTTCGGCTCCGGCGGCCGCCGCGTTGCCCGACTCGGCGCGAATGCTCCGGCGCCATCCGAGCCCCGCGGACAGCGGCGCGATCGAATTCCAGCCCGGCAACTGGGATAGCGTCACCGCCGAGTTCGACCAGTCGATCAAGCCGGAGAGCCGGCGCCGCGTCACCCCCGTGTTCGAGGTCCGCTACTCGAAGGTGGAGGGCGTCCACCTCGGCGCGGGAGCCAGCCACAGCCTGCAAGCGCTCCGCCTCGACCACATCGAAGGCCGCTTCGGGTACGACCTCGGGCGGGAGCGTCCCACCGGCAGCGGGCTTCTTGAGTTCGGACTCCTCAAGGGGGGCGGCCTGATCGTCGAGGCGGAAGCGCACTCCCGCGCCCGCGCGTTCGGCGATTACAATCCGTACGGCAATACCGTGATGGCGCTCGTCGCCGGCTTTGACGCGCGCGAGTACCTGCTCGATCGGGAAGGACGGATCGGAATCGGATGGGGCTTCAGCCCGGGCCGCCGGCTCGAGCTCTCGTGGGTGCGCGTGCGCCAGGATTCCCTCCGAGCCATCGCCCGCGCCCACCTCTCCGGGACGGACTACTGGATGAGACACAACCCGCCGGCGGATCACGTGGTCGAGAATGGAATCCGATTAGCCGTGGAAACCCGTCCGGCCTACACCGGAGAAACCCGGATCCGGGGACTGGTGGTCAACGCGGAGGCCATCGACTACGGCGGGGCGTTGCTCGGCGGGACGCGCGAGTACTCGGTCGACCAGGCCAGCGTCTGGTTCACACAGAACCGCTGGGACGGCTCGGCCTGGCAGTTCTTCGGTTCCGGCGGAGTGGTCACGGGCCGGTCGCCGGTCCAGGGGCTGCTGGACCTCGGAGGATCGACCGGCCTGCGAGGATTCCCTCCGCGCGGAGAGGGTTCGTCCCTGGTCCTGGTCGGGCGGACCCGACTCCTGGCGCGCGCGGAATTCCAGAAGCGGGCCGACATCTGGGGGCACATGCGCGTCAAGAGCATGCGCAGCCTTCGACTCCGCCTCGTTCCCTTCACGGAGGTCGGATCCTGCTGGGGCGCGCAGCCGATCCTGAGCGGCTCCGACCTTCGCGATCCCGAGCCCTCCGAGGTCCACTGGGATCTCGGCGCCGGACTGCGCACCGACCTCGACTACACCGGATTCCTCTCGTTCGCGGAGATCGACTTCGCCTGGCCCATGGGTCAGGACCGCGGGCCGGCCCGGATCGCCTTCCGCCTCTCGAGCAACGGGCTCGATTGATCGTCGTTCGGAACCGGCAAGCTCGTTCTGAGAGGGCCGCAGGGAAAGGGCCGCGCCGGCGAGTACGCCGATGCCAAACGTCGGACAAACTACGTCGAAGCTACTCCTTGACCGGCAAAACGTGGATCGCCTTCACCAGCAGCGTGACCTCGTCTCCGACCTTGAGCCCCATGTCGTGCAAGGATTCGGTGGTCAAAACCGAACTCATTGAATTCCCGGAGGTCACGACGAACTTGACCTGTGACATGACGTCGCCGGTCTTGATCTCGGTCACCTTGCCCTTGAGCTGATTGCGAGCCCCTGCCTTCATGGCCAATCCTCCTTCATCTTGTCTTCGTCTTGGCTTCTTCTTGTCTCCATCGTGTCCTGCCGGAACGCTCTTCTCGACGCTCCGGTGAACGGAGACCTTCTCGACCATGCGTTTCTACGCGCCTCCAGGCCCGATCGCAAGCACGACCTTCCCGACGTTCAGGTTCTGCTCCAGAATATCGTGCGCGCGAGCCGCTTCCTGGACCGGAAGGATCCGATCCACCACCGGCCGGATGGCCCCCGACTCCAGGAGCGGCCAGATGTCCCGCCGGAGTCCGGCGATCACACGCGCCTTCTCGGCCAGCGGCCGCGTGCGAAGGGTGCTTCCGATCAGGCGGAGCCGGTTCGAGAGGATCGGGCGCAGGTCCAGCCGGGCGGCCCGGCCCTTCATCAGCGAAATGATGATCCAGCGCCCCCCGCTCCGCAGAAGCGGAAGCTGGACCCCCAGATCCTCTCCTCCGAGGCAATCCAGCACGACGTCGATTCCCCCCGCCAGCGAGATCGCCCGGAGCCGCGCGGTCACGTCCTCGGCCCGGTGGAGGATGATGTCGTCGGCCCCGAGATAGCGCACGCGCTCGGCCTTCTCCGAGCTTCCGACCGTCGTCACCACCCTCGCTCCGAGGTTGTGCGCGATCTGGATCGCGGCCACGCCGACTCCGCTCGCGCCCGCTTGGATGAATGCCGTCTCGCCCGCGGCGAGGCCGGCTTCCATCACGAGATTGAGGTAGGCGGTGGCGAAGGTCTCGGGAAGGGACGCCGCCTCTTCCAGCGTCAGGCCATGCGGGATCGGCAGGAGCAGCCCGGCGGGCACGGCGACCTCCTCGGCGTATCCGCCTCCGGCCAGGAGGCAGCATGCCCGGTCTCCCGCCGCCCATCCTTCCACGAGCGGCCCGGTACCCTCGATCGTTCCGGCCGCTTCCAGGCCCATCCAGGGAGGCGTCCCGGGAGGCGGCGGATAGAGTCCCCGGCGCTGGAGCAGATCGGCGCGGTTGACGCCGGCGCATTCCACGCGGAGGAGAACCTCCTCGTCCCCCGGAGTCGGATCCGGCACCTCGTCCCAGACGAGACGCCCCTCTTCCTTGACGATGACGGCTTTCACGCGGATGACCTCGCGGGCGCGGACAGCCTACGGCCCGCCGGCTTCCCGGTAGGCTTGCTGCAGGGTTTCGGCCGATTGGAAGAGCGCCGCCTCCTCGCCGGGATCGAGAGCGAGCGGAAGCGTCGTCCTCCGTCCCGCCCGCCCGATGAGACAGGGAAAGGAGAGCGCGACGTTCCTCAGGTTCTGCTCGCCCTGGAAGACGGTGCTCACGGTCAACACCGACCTTTCATCTTGAAGAATGCTGCGCGCCAGGCGCACGGTGGCGAGGCCGATGGCATACTGCGTCGCCCCTTTCCTGCGGATGACCTCGGCGCCGGCCGTGCGGACCTTTTCCGTGATCGCGGCCCGGATGTCCGGGCTCCACTCCTTGCCGGCCGCCTTCGCGAATTCCGGCAGGGCCACGTTCGCGATCCGCGCCTGACTCCAGGTCGGCACCTCGGTCTCGCCGTGCTCGCCCACGACGTAGGCGTGCACGTTGCGGACGCTCACGTCGAAGTGGGCGGCCAGCAGGATCCGGAGCCGCGCCGTGTCGAGGGTCGTCCCGGTGCCGATGATCCTCCCGGCGGGAAGCCCTGAAAGCCGCCAGACGGCCCGTGTCACGAGATCGACCGGGTTCGACACCACCACGACGACGGCGCGATCGTGGAGCGGCATGATCCTCGGAACGATCCCGCCGATCAGGTCGAGATTGCGCCGGGCCAGATCCAGTCGGCTGTCTCCCGGCTGCCGCGCCGCGCCCGCCGTGAGAATGACGACGTCGGCTCCGGCGCAGTCCTCGAAGCCGCCGGCGCGCACGGCCGCCGGCGGCGTGTAGGGAAGCCCGTGGCTCAGATCCATGGCTTCGCCTTCGGCGCGGGCCAGGTCCTGATCCACGAGCACGATCTCGCCGGCCAGACCCGTGATCATGGCCGCATAGGCCGCCGCCGATCCGACGCGGCCCGCACCCACGATGACGACCCGGGACCGGCCTTCGAACGGCTCCGACGCTTCCATGCGCCACCTCCACGGCTGCCCGCGACCGAAACTGAGGCCCACTCCCGCAGCATCGTACAGAACGCGCCTGCGCCGGGCCAGTTCCGATGGAAACGGACGCCGGCGCGTGGGGGCGGCACCGCGACTGCGACACCGTCACGCTGGATCTGGCCCGCATCATTCGTGATCGCCCGTCGCGAGGCACCGGAGATGCCCGCCAGGGCAAGGCGCGCGCAGCCCGAGCGACGCAGGCATATTCCCTGCCGTATGTCGAGGAGCGAGGGCAAGCACAACGCAAGTCATGGCGGGCAGATCCGCTGCCGCAGCAGGGGGTTCATGAATGACGCGGGGCCTAGGACTTTGTTCTAGGAAAATCACGGACTTGAGGCTGATTTTCACAACACCGAGGAGCGCGCATGATTCCTCTGGTCAGCAAGAACCCAGGAGCGACGAGGCGGTGCCGGGACGCCTGAGCAGACCCCCCCTGGTAGGGAACGTCCCGGCCCGCCGCCTTCCGAGACCAGAAACAGACCGGGCGCCCGCGCGGGCAGGGAAGCTGAGAAATGACGGCGACTCCTCTCGCAAGCAAGGAAAAGAACCTGGCGGCCTCGATGTCGGTGGTTGCGGCCGTGGGCCTGACCTTCATAAAGGTGGTGGCAGGCTTGGCGACCGGCAGTCTCGGGTTGCTGTCCGAAGCCGCGCATTCCGGACTCGATCTCGTGGCGGCGCTGGTCACCTTGGTGGCGGTGCGCGCGTCGGCGCGGCCGGCCGACCGGGATCATCCCTACGGCCACGGAAAGATCGAGAACCTCTCGGCGCTTTTCGAGACCTTCCTGCTTCTCCTCACCTGCCTCTGGATCATCCACGAGGGCGTCGTCCGACTGTTTTTCCGGTCCCGACACGTTGACGCCACGATCTGGGCGTTCATCGCCGTGTCCGTGTCCATCCTGGTCGATACCTGGCGCGCCCACGCTCTCCGGCGGGCCGCACAACGCCACGGAAGCCAGGCCCTGGAGGCCGACGCCCTTCATTTTTCGACCGATGTCTGGTCCTCAGCCGTGGTGCTCCTCGGGCTGGTGCTGGTGAAGGTCTCCGACGTGACCGGGATCGGCTGGTTGGCTCACGCCGACGCGGTCGCCGCCCTCGGCGTGGCCGCCCTCGTCGTCCGGGTGAGCGTCCGGCTGGCCTGGCGCGCGGCGGCCGAGCTGGTGGACACGGTTTCTCCGGCCCTCGGTGACGAGATCTCGCGCGCGGCGGCGGTCGAAGGCGTGCGGGAGGTGCGCCAGGTCCGCCTGCGCCGCTCGGGTCCGGAGCTGTTCGTCGACGCCGTGCTCATCGCGGACCGCCATATCTCCTTCGAGCGCGCGCACGGAATCGCGGTCGAGGCCGAAATCGCGGTGCGCGCGCTTCATCCGCGCGCGGACGTGGTCGTTCGGGTTGATCCGACGCCCGGCGTCGGACCCGGAAGCCCGAGCGTGTTCACCCTGGCGGCGGAGACCCGATCGGCCGCCGATCCGGATCGCGGATTCGGGAGTGAGGGCGCGGAGCGATACGCAGAAGCATTCTAAGGCGGGGTCGAGCCCGCCCCGGCGCGCCGGCGCATGTGTCGGATTCGGGTGATTCTGATACCGACCACGCGCCGGCGCTGTTTTGTGGCCTCGCCGGCACTCTCCCCGAACAAACCGTCTTGACGAAGCCTCGTGCCGGCGGTTCACTGAACCCGCAGCGTTCGAATCCGGCCTTCCGCGAGGAGTCGCCAGCCGTCGCCATGAGCGCAACCACCGGGAAAAGGGCACGACCCGCCGGAGGCCCGAAAGCCGGGATCCTCCTGGTGGACGACCATCCGCTCCTGCGGGAGGGATTGGCCCAACGGCTGACCCTCGAATCCGACCTCAGGATCTGCGGGCAGGCGGGCGACGGCGCTGCCGCGATCGAGGTCGCGGGGAGAACCCGGCCGGATCTCATGATCGTGGACATCTCCCTGCCCGGACGGGACGGCATCGACCTCTTGAAGGAGCTGAAGACCCGCTTTCCGCGTCTGCCCGTCCTGATCTTCTCGATGCACGACGAAACCCTTTACGCCGAGCGGGCGCTGCACGCCGGCGCCCGGGGCTACGTCATGAAGAGTGAGCCGCCGGAACAGCTCATCCACGCGATCCGGAGGGTTCTGGCCGGCGAGATCGCGCTCAGCCCCGAGATGATCTCCCGGCTTCTGAACCGCGCCGTCGGGATCCAAGCGACCAAGGCCCTGTCGGCCGTGGAGCTTCTCACCGATCGCGAGCTCGAGATCTTCCGGCTCATCGGAGAGGGCCGCCAGCGCCAGCGGATCGCCGCCGAGCTTCACCTCAGCGTCAAGACCGTCGAGGCCCATCGCGCCAACATCCGCCGGAAGCTCGGCCTCGAGAACGCCGCCGAGCTGCTGCAGCACGCGATCCAGTTCGTGCAGCGCGAGGGCGGTCCCCGGCCGGAGTGATCCTGGGTTCGGCCGGACGCCGATCGTTCGGTTGGCCGTCGATCGTCTCGGCCAGCCCCCGATCGTTTCGGTTGGCCGTCGATCGCGAGGCGGACGAATCGGTTGGCGCCGCCGGGGTCGCAGCTGAGAAGGCCATCTAGTCCTTCGTCCTAGGACAAGATCAGCCGGCCGCCCGATTCACCGGAGCGCGGCCGTTGTCTACCATCAAGGTGACAACCTCGGTTCAGAGTGCTTCGTTTTCGGCCGGTCGTTGCCGCAAACGGGGGGGTGGGTCACGTCTCGAGATTCCGGAGAGCCGGGCCGGCTTCAGGCCATTCTTGATGCCGTCAACGTCGGTCTGCTCGTGATCGACGGCGAGGGACTGGTCCAACGCGTCAATCTCGCCGCATCGCGCTTGACCGGACGGAGCCTCGCGCCCCAGAAGGAAACCCGCCCCGGGGATTTTCTCGGCTGCGTCCACGCCCTCGCGGGCTCGGATCAGTGCGGCAGGACGATTCACTGCTCCGATTGCCCGATCCGGCAGGCCTTCGAGGCGGTGGTCGAATCCGGGCGGCCCGTGCGCGATGTGGCGGTGGAGATCGGCCTGGTCATCGACGGGCGCGAGGCGCGGATTTCGCTCGAAGTGGGCGCCGACCCGCTGGTCCTCGACGACCACCGTTTCGCGCTGCTTTCGCTGACCGACGTCACCGAGCGCCTGCGGACGGAACGTGCCCTGGCGGAGAGCGAGGCGAGGTTCCGCTCCGCGTTCGAGGAGGGCGCCGTGGCCATGGCGTTGACCGCGCCCGACGCATCGCTCATCCGGGTTAACCAGGCCTTCTGCCGGCTCGTCGACGCCCGAGAGGAAGACCTCGTCGGCCGGAGCATCATGGAGCTGACGCATCCGGACGACCGGAGACCGACCCGGGAGGCCCTTGACTCCGTCGTGCGGGACAGCCGCTCGACCCTGCGCTTTGAAAAACGCTACCTCCGGCGCGACGGCGGCATCCTCTGGGTGGACATCAGCGCGGCGCCCGTCCGGGATGATGCCGGGCGGACCCTCTACCTCGTCACCCACGTCCAGGACATCACCGAGCGGAAACGCGCGGAAGAGCTGTTGCACCGCGCGCACGACGAGCTGGAGGAGAAGGTGCGCGGGCGCACCGACGAGCTGCGGAAGGCCAATCAGACGCTGCAGCTCATCTCGACCTGCAACCAGATCATGGTCCGGGCGACCCAGGAGACCGACCTGGTCCGGGAGATCTGCGAAGCCATCGTGACGACCGAGGGATACGTCATGGCCTGGGTGGGCTACGCCGAAACCGGCGCCGAGAAGACCGTCCGTCCGGTGGCCGCGGCCGGAATGGACCGCGACTATCTCGCGGACATCCGGATCCGATGGGACGACGTCGAGGAGGGGCGCGGCCCGACCGGCACCTGCATCCGCACCGGCCAGGTCCGGTTCGGGCGCGATTTCCGGACGGATCCGCATTCTGGCGGTGTGGCGGGAGGCGGCATTGAGGCGCGGCTTCCAGTCCTCGATCGCCGTTCCCCTCACCATGAGCGGCAAGGTCTTCGGGGCGCTCACCATCTATGCCCGGGAACCGGAATTCTTCGACCAACGCCAGGGCGCCTTGCTGCGGGAGCTGGCCGATGATCTCTCCCGCGGCATCGTCTTCCTGCGGGCGCACCAGGAACGCGACGAGGCCCGGCGCGTCGCCGAGCTGCGGGCCCAGCAGCTCAGGACCCTCGCCTCCGCGCTCATCGAGGCCGAACAGAGGGAACGGAGGCGGCTCGCCGGCGTTCTGCACGACCACCTCCAGCAGCTTCTGGTCGGCGCGAAACTGAACGCCAGCACCATTCGCGCGACCGTGGCCAGAAAGTCCCTGCAGGATCTCGCAGAGCAGCTCTCCTGCACCCTGGATGAGGCGATCCAGACTTCGGGATCGCTCACGAGCGAGCTGAGCCCCCCGGTCCTTCACGAACGGGGATTGGCGGCCGGTCTGGAATGGCTGGGGCGGCAGTTGCGGCGAAGCCATCATCTGGAGGTCGAAGTCGACGCCGACCCGGAGGCCGAGCCGGCGGAGGAGCAGGCGCGCATCCTCCTGTTCGAAGCGGTGCGTGAGCTTCTACTCAACGCGATCAAGCACGCGAACGTCGACCGGGCGAGCGTCCGGATGAAGCTCCGGCCGGACCGCGAGATCGAGGTCACCGTGTCCGACGAGGGAGTCGGCTTCGACCCGTCGGGGTTGCAGGCCGAAGCGTCTCTGGGCGGCGCCTACGGTCTGTTCAGCATTCGCGAGCGGCTGAGCTACCTGGGAGGGCGGATGGAAATTGAAAGCGTCCCCGGCCGCGGGAGCCGTTTCACGTTGATCGCTCCGGTCGGGATCCGGCGCGGTGCGCGCGTCAGGACCGCCGAGGCTGGTGAGCCGCGGAAGCCGGCCGAGCCGGAGATGCCCTTGGGAGCCGCCAAGGCCCTGGCGGCAGAATCCCCCATCATCCGGGTCCTGGTGGCCGATGACCACCCGGTGCTGCGGCGCGGCCTCGTGCTCCTCCTCAAGGATCTCGACGACATCGAGGTCGTGGGCGAAGCCGCGGACGGAGAGGAGACCGTCCGGCTGGCCGGGGAGCTCAAGCCGGACGTCGTGCTCATGGACGTTTCCATGCCGCATCTCGACGGGTTTGAAGCGACCCGGCTGGTCACCGCCCGATTGCCGAACGTGTGGGTGATCGGGCTGTCCATGCACGAGGAAGCCACCATGGCGCACGCCATGCTGCGGGCGGGCGCGGCGGCCTATGTGACCAAGGGAGGTCCGACCGACAAGCTGATCGCCGCCATTCGCGCCTCACGAAGCAGGAGAGACGCCGGGTCTCCTCCCAACCCGGACGACTCTTCGCACCTTGGATCGGAGTAGATCCGCGCCCTGGATCCGTATAGAAAGGGATCGGCCCAGCCGTCTCGACTTGCTTTGTGTCGCAATCACAGTGATATCATGAGTCCCGTGACGCGACTTCCAAATTCCCGGCGCCCGCGGATAGATTCGGCGCGCGTTCTCGGGCTGGACCGTCGTTATCGGCCGGTCCGGGCCAAGCTCGACTCGGGCCGTCGATGTCAGCCGGTCCCAACTCCGGGGACTGGACAGGTTTTTCCTCCTGCTCGCGCCTTCGCGCCCTGCCCGTGGTTGCGCTCTTCCCTTGCGTTCGCCCTGCTGGCCTTCTTCCTGGCCAGCGGACCGATGCACATCTGGCACGACGCGATCGAGACCGATGACGCCTCCGCCGCCGGACCCGATTCCCACCAGTGCCTGCTCTGCACGGTCTTCGCACATCTGCCGTTCTTGAACACCGCCGGCGTCACGATTCCCCCGGCCTCGATCACCTGCCTTCCGGTGGCGCTTCCTGCGCCCAAGCCGATCGCGGCCGCGCCCCGCCTGCTCCTCCTGGTTCGATCTCCTCCCGACTCCTCCTTGTGACCTCGCGCCGCCGCACGGCCGCGTCCAACGCGGCTGCCGAAGGCGATGCGGCACGCTTGACCGCGGCGCGAAGGCCGTGAACATCCGTCGATTCCCGGACGTTGCGTATCCCGTTCCGAGCCGCCCGCGGACCACGTTCGGGCCAGGATCCCCCGGCGCACGGCGCCGCCACGGAGAAGTCCATGGAGCCAATTGCGGAGGAGTCATGCCTCATACCGGAGAATCGTTCCATACCGGACAGGTAGTCCATACCGGAAAAACCGTCGCCCTTGTCGTCCTGGGCCTGATCGCGCCCTCGTTCGCGGGCGCGCAGACCCGTTCCATCATCTCCAATCTGGCCAATCCGGCCATCGGGATGACCGGGCTCTTTCTCGCCCAAGCCGCGCCTGATCTGAAGACGGCGGGCGCGAACGGCCCGAGCTTTCAGGAGGCGGAGATCTCCATGATCTCCGCGGTCGATCCGCTGTGGACCCTGGCGGGCAACTTCACCTTCGACGCGGGGTCGGGCGTGGCGGAGGAGGCCTACGCCGTCACCGAGGCCGTCCCCAATGTGCAATTCAAGGTCGGCGAGTTCCGCGCCGCCTTCGGCAAGCACGGGACCCTGCACACCCACGCCTTTCCCTTCATCCAGGCCCCCATCATCATGTCCAACACCGTCGGCGAGGAAGGATTCAAGGACGCCGGCGTGGAGGCGGCCTGGCTGACGCCGCTGCCCTGGTACTGCGAGCTGACGGTCGGGGGATACGGCCAGGTCGCCGCGACGCCCGATCATCCCCTCAACTTCGATTCCAGCCGGAACCGCGTCGTCCCCTACCTGGCGCACCTGAAGAACCTCTGGGACCTCTCGGAGAACACCACCCTGGAGCTGGGAGCGTCGGACCTGACCGGCGAAGGGGATGATAGCCTGCCCTCCGGGGCCGCCACCGTGCGGCAATCCGTGTATGGAGGCGATCTGACCGTGCGGAACGTCCCGTTGCGCCGATCCAACCAGCGGGGCTGGATCCTGCAAGGGGAGTTCCTGGACAAGGTCGCCTACGAGCCGGGCGGCGTCCATCAGCGGCAAGCCTACGGCTGGTACGCCTCCGGGCAGTACCGCTGGGCGCAAACCTGGTGGTCGGGGGCCCGGATCGAGGACGCCTATCACACCCTCTCCGACGTCGCCGCCAATCCCACCGACACGTTGCTCTCCGGCCACGTGCGCCGCGCTTCGGTCAACCTCGCCTGGCTTCCCTCCGAGTTCTCCGAGCTGCGACTGGAATACGGGCTGGCGCAAGGCGACGGGCTGGAGGGCGCCAAGGTCTACGACGGGCGGGTCATGCTGCAGTTCAACTACATTATCGGGTTTCATCCGCCCCATGCCTATTGATCGCCATGGCCGACTTGGCCGACCGGGCCCTCATTCGCCCGGCTCACGATCGCGCTGGGACGCCGCACGACCGTTTCGCTCGCCGCGCGGCTACCGGCTGCCCGAACCAGGGCTCCCATCCGGAATTGAGGGAGGCCGGGCCGGCCTTGCCTCCTCCATCCATCCACCCAGGAGGATTGTCATGAAAGCACTCGCCCTCACGGCCGCCGCCCTGGCGCTCTGCGCCATCGCCGCCGCCGCGCGCGCCGATCTCAAGGTCGCGACCGCTCTCACCGACCTGGCTTCGGTGGCCCGGTTCGTCGGCGGCCGGCACGTCGAGGCCACCAGTCTGTGCAAGGGGTTCGAGGATCCACACTTCGTTCCGGCCAAGCCCAGCCTGATGAAGTCGCTCCAGAATGCGGATGTTTTCGTCTCCGTGGGACTGGAGCTGGACTCCGGCTGGCTGCCGCTGGTGCTGCCCGGCAGCCGCAATCCCCGAATCCAGCCGGGAACCAAGGGGTTCGTCGACGCGTCCGAAGGCGTCTCGGTCCTGGACAAGCCGACCGGCACGGTGAGTCGGACCGAGGGGGACATCCATCCCCTGGGAAACCCGCACTATTACACGGATCCGGCCAATCTGGAGGTCGTGGCCGATCATCTGGCCCAGGTCTTCCAGGATCTGGATCCCACCAACGGAGCGGAGTACGCCGCCAACGCCAAGGCCTTCGACGCCCGCATGGAGACATCCATCGCCGGGTGGCAGAAGGAGCTGGCGCCCTATCAAGGAGCGCAGGTCGTGACCTTCCATGACAACTTCAAGTACTTCCTGGCCCGATTCGGGCTCAAGCTCTTCGGTGAGGTGGAGCCGAAACCAGGCATTCCGCCGAATCCGCGGCACACCGCGGAGCTGGCCGACGCCATGAAGAGCGCCGGCGTCCGGGTGGTGCTGTATCAGCCCTACTACGACGCCGACGCCGCCAACGGCGTGGCGCAGAAGGCGGGCGGGGTCGCGCTCCTGATCCCGACCGAAGTGGGCGGCGTTCCCGAGGCCACGGACGTTTTCAGCAAGTTCGATACTATCGTCTCCCATCTGGTCCAGGCTTTTTCCCAGAAGTGAGGTCATCGTGTTGGCGTTCTTCACCGTCATGGCTCTGCCGATTCTCGCGTGTCTTCTCCTCGTGCTGATCCATCCCGCCCTGGGCCAGCACGTGCTCGCGCGCGGCGTCATCTTCGTCGACCTCGCTCTGGCCCAGATCGCGGCCCTGGGCGGCAGCGTCGCCATCCTCCTGGGCCATGAAGCGCATGACCCGGCGACCTACCTGTTCTCCTTCGGATTCACCCTGCTGGGAGCGGCCTTGTTCAGCTTCCTCTGGGACCGGAACCACTCGGTCCTGCAGGAGGCGTTCATCGGCATCTCCTTCGCCGTGGCCACGGCCACGACCCTGGTGCTTTTGGCCAACTCCCCGCACGGGGCCGAGCACGTGCAGGGGATCCTGAGCGGCGAGGCGCTCGGCTGGGTGACCCGCCAGGACATCATCATCATGGCGGTCGTGTACGCCGCCGTCGGGCTCTTCCTGTACACGCGCCATCGGACGCTCTTTCTGTGTTCCTCCGATCCCCATGAGGCGGCGCGGCGCGGGCATTCGCTGCGCTGGTGGGATTTCTCCTTCTATGCTTCGTTCGGGATCGTGGTCACGGACTCGGTCAAGGTGGCGGGGGTCCTGGCCGTGTTCTCGTTCCTCATCGTCCCCATGGTCTGCTCGACTCTATTGGGACACCACGGCCGGCGGCGCCTCCTCTGGGCTTGGGGCATCGGTTTCGTCGTCTGTCTGGCCGGATCGGTCCTCTCCTACCTAAAGGACTGGCCCATGGGCGCCACCATCGTCGGCCTTTTCGGCCTGATGGTCGCCATCATATCGGTCAGCGTGCGGATGAAGCGGCTGGCTCCGTCGGACTTGCAGGCGGCGCCGCCGAGCTCCGGCCCGCCGGCGGAGGAAGTGCGCGGGATGTGACCCGCGCGGGTCTCCGGGCGTCGCGTTCCATCCTCCGATGGGGCCCACGCCCGACGGAGGCGCAGCGGGGTGCCGTTCGAACTCCCTGCTTCCGCGGGATCCCGCCGTGGGCTATCATCCGCCGGCGGGCAAGCCGGACCTGCGCGTCGCGCGCCTCGGGCGCCGGCGCTGCGGCCGGGGCGATTCCACCACGTCCATCAGACCGATCAGGGGGAGCTGATCCGTGACCCAACCATCGAACCCGCTTCGTCCGATCGGATCGTCCGGATCGTCCGGGCGTCCACCCGCGGCTCCGCAGCACCCCATGAACTTCCCCGCGAGTCCAGCGGACGACGTGGTGGAGGAGCTGCACGGGGTGAAGGTCCCTGATCCCTATCGCTGGCTCGAGGAAACCGGGAGCCCGCGGACCCGGGCCTGGATCGAAGCCCAGAATCGTTTCGCCCGGACCTGGTTCGACGCGGCGCCTTCCCGCCGGAGAATCATCGAGCGCCTGACCCGTCTCTGGAAGATCCCCTCCTACGGGATTCCCTGGAAGCGCGGAGGACGCTATTTCTACACCGCCAACGACGGGCTCCGGGATCAAGCCGTTCTCTACACGCTCGGATCTCCGGACGAAGAACCCCGCGTCCTCCTGGACCCGAATCTCTTTTCGGCCGACGGCACGATCGCCGCCATGGCCTACACGGTGAGCGAGGACGGCCGCCACCTGGCCTACGAGGTCTCCTCGGGGGGGTCGGACTGGAAGGAGATCCGGATCCGCGAGATCGCCACCGGGCAGGATCTCGAGGACCGGCTTCGTTGGGTCAAATTCTCAGGGCTGGCCTGGGACCCCGGGGGCACCGGCCTCTACTACAACCGGTATGACGAGCCGGAGGCCGCCAGCGCGCTCGTCTCGGCCAACTACTTCCCCAAGCTCTGCCATCACCGGTTGGGCACGCCCCAGGCGGAGGACCGGATCGTCTACGAGCGCCCCGACCACCCGGACTGGGGCTTTCACGCCGAGGTCACGGAAGACGGTCGAACCCTGATCATCCTGGTCTGGAAAGGCACGGAGCAGAAGAACCTGGTCTTCTATCGGGATCTGACCGCGCCGGAATCCCCGATCCGCGAGCTGATCACGGATTTTGAAGCCGGCTTCTACCTCGCCGGCAGCGAGGGCTCGACCCTGTGGCTCTGGACCGATCTGGACGCGCCGCGCGGGCGGGTCATCGCGGTCGACCTGCGCGCCCCCGAGCGCGCCCGCTGGCGCGAGATCATCCCCGAGCGGGACGAAACGCTGACCTCGGTCTCGGTGGTCGGCGAATTCCTCTTCGCCCAGTACCTGGCCAACGCCCACAGCCTCATCCGCACCCACCGGTTGGACGGCACCTACCTGCGGACGGTCGGCCTTCCCGGCATCGGCTCGGCCGCGGGTTTCCACGGCCGCCGCCGGGACGACGAGACCTTCTTCGCCTTCAGCGGATTTACCAGCCCTGACGTCATCTACCGTCACGAGATCGTCAGCGGCCGGAGCGTGGTCTTCCGCCAGCCCAAGCTGGAATTCAACCCGCTGGATTTCGAGACCGTGCAGGTCTTCTATGCCAGCCGGGACGGCACGACGATCCCCATGTTCCTGAGCCACCGCCGCGGTCTCCGACGGGACGGGAACAATCCGACCTGGCTGTCCGGGTACGGAGGCTTCCGGATCTCCAAGACCCCCGCCTTTTCCCCGGCGGAGATGGCCTGGATGGAGATGGGCGGCGTCTACGCGGTTCCCAACTTGCGCGGCGGAGGAGAGTTCGGCGAGGAGTGGCACGAGGCCGGAATCCGGGAACACAAACAGAACGTCTTCGACGATTTCATCGCGGCGGCGGAGTGGCTCATCGCCAACCGCTACACCAGCCGGACCAGGCTCGCCATCGGCGGACGGAGCAACGGGGGACTCCTGGTGGGAGCCTGCCTGGTGCAGCGGCCGGAGCTTTTCGGGGCGGTGGTCGCCGGAGTCGGCGTGCTCGACATGCTGCGTTTTCACAAGTTCACGATCGGATGGGCCTGGACCGCCGATTACGGGTCCCCCGACGATCCGGTGATGTTCCCGGTGCTGAAGGCGTATTCCCCCCTCCACAACGTGCGGCCGGGAACAAGCTATCCACCGACCTTGATGCAGACCGGGGATCACGACGATCGGGTCGTGCCGGCCCACAGTTTCAAGTTCGCCGCCGCCTTGCAGGCGGCTCAGGCCGGCCCCGCCCCCATCCTGATCCGCATCGAGACCCGGGCCGGACACGGACCGGGCAAGCCGACGCGCATGCTCATCGAGGAGGCGGCGGATCGAATCGCCTTCCTGGCCCGAAACCTGGGGATGGAGGGCTGACGGCCGGGCAGAGTGCAACCCGATCTGCGGTGTTTTGCACGGCCGGCGAGGATCAGGCCGCGGACTGCGATCGAGCGGCCCGGGCCCCGAATCCGCCGCTCCTCGACATCCGATTGCCTTGCAGGCTCCTGGAAGCAGCGCCGTCTCGCCCTTCCGCGGGTCCGGCCGGAGACCTGAAGGGCACGTTGTTTGAATCGCCTTGTGCCGGATCCGATCGTGACTGGCTCGCCGCGCAGCGGCTTGGGGCGGTTGCAGCGGATCCCACAGATCGGACAACGCGTGCAGCGGTCGGCTCCCGAGAGGGCCGGCTCCGGACCCCGCCGTCGTTCCCCCCGGCGGGGTCTCTTTCTGTTTCGCGCGCGAAACGACCGGACTCGTGCGTGGCCGCTGCATCTCCGACCCCCCAGGCGCACGACCGGCCGTCAGCCTTGCTGCTGACTGGTTTTCGGGAATTCCAGGTCCATCCCGCCCAGGGTGCGTTTCTTCGGACCGGATGAAGCTGTATCCTGACAGCGTGCGAGGTTGTCATCCGACGCTCATCGAAAGGAAGAACCACCATGCGTTTGATCCTGATCCGGCACGCTCGAGCGGCCGAGCGCGATCCCGAGGCCTGGCCGGACGATGACCTGCGTCCGCTGGTCTCACGCGGGCGCGACGAGCACAGGTCGGTGGCGCGGGCTCTGGCCCGCATGGATGTCGGGATCGAGAGCCTTCTTTCCAGCCCTCTGGTTCGCGCTCGGGAGACCGCGGAGATCACCGCCCGGGAGCTCGGCTTCAAGAACCCGATCCAATTCACGCCGCGGCTGGGCGGAACCTACGATCCCTTGCACCTGCTGGCCGTCCTGCGAGGCTTTCCGGCCGATGCCGTCGTGGCGGCGGTCGGCCACGAACCGCACCTGAGCGACTTTTCGGGGTTTCTCCTCCATCCGGAGGGATCGATCCGCATCGAGTTCAAGAAGAGCGGCGTTCTGGGGATCGATTTCGAGGGGACAGCGAAGCGGGGCCAGGGAACCCTGCGGTTCTTCCTGACCCCGAAGCTTTTGGCGGCCATTTCGAAGAAGTGACCCTGCCGCTCGGGTCGGTCGTCGACCTGGAACGGTGGTTCGATCGGGGCAATCGCGACGTCCTGATTCGCTGTCGGCGGAGCGAGCCCGACCTCAGCGTCCGGCCCTCAGCCCGGCGGGCCCCTCAGGCCCTGCCGGAGCTGACGTCCCCTCCCGCCAGGAGGATTCCCTCGCGCTCTTCATGCTCGAGGAGGTCCTGGATACAGGCCGTGAGGTAGGCCTTCAGCGCCTCGGCCAGGGATCCTGCGTCCCGGCCGGCCCGCAGATCCTCAATGACCCGCCGGCCGCTCTCGAGGAGCGCCCGCAGCTCACGGGTCAGCGGAAGGTGCTCGGCCACGATCTGCTCCGCCTTCTGCTGCTCGTCCGGCGAAGCTCCCCCCGGCGCCGGTTGGAGAACCCGCTCTTCCCGGCTGAAATGCTCGGCCAGGCCGGGCAGCAGTCCCTCGATCTCGTCCATGCACGCCAGAAGAGAGCTCAGCACCGACGGGAATCCGGACTCCGGGGCCGCGAACTTCTGCAGGCGGATCAGCCGTTGGTAGATCCGGCGGCGCTCCTCAAGGAACGCCTCATCTTTCAGGATCGGCATGGTGGGCGACATGGCTACCGACACTCCTTTGAACCGCTCCGGGCTCTGACGCTGCTACCGGATTGGATGCAGGACCGGTGCAAAAGGGTTGGAATCTCTCCTATTGCTGTCGGCGGCTGTCTCCGGACCCCGCTCGGATCTGCTCCCGTCCGCCGATGCCCCACCTGCTCCCAGTATACATCGGCCGCCGCTTGCGGTTCTGAGGTCTCTTCACGCTCTTGGTGTCGCCGGCGCCGATGGCGAAGGCAATCGGCGCATTCGCACACACCGAGTCTCACCCTCGGACCCGGCGGCTTCCAGCCGGAACCGGAGATTCCGGCTGGAAAAAGCCGATCAGATGCGTCGTGCGCGGATTCGCCGGATACGCCGCAGCCGCGGCGCATCCCGGGAGCGCGGCCCGTCCGTTGCAGCCCCGGCGCATCCCCGGAGCGCGGCTCGTCCGTTGCAACCGCACCGGCATGCGGGAACGCGGGCTCGTCCGCCGCGGCCGGGAAGCGCGCGTCAGCTCGCTTTGAGGCGAATCAAGACTTGTCGGAACCGAACTGCCGGCTCAGGTAGGTCGGCAGGCCCACCTGCGAAATCTGCTCAAGCTGGGTCTCGATCCAGTCGAGGTGCTCTTCTTCGTTGTCCAGAATCGATTGGAAGAGATCACGGCTTCCGTTGTCGCCCGAGGCGGCCGCCAGGGCGACCGCGCGGTTGTACATGTCCACGGCGCCCTTCTCGAGCACGAGATCGTTCGCGAGCATTTCGTCGACCTTCGCCCCGATCCGAATCTCATTGTATCGACTCATGTTCGGATGCCCTTCGAGGAACAGGATCCGCTCGATGAGCATTTCGGCGTGCTTCATCTCGTCGATCGATTCCTTGCGGATCGCCTCCTTCAGCCGTTTGAAACCGTAGTTCTCGCAGATCTCCGCGTGGACGAAGTACTGGTTGATCGCGGTCAGCTCCTCCGTCAGCGCCTCGTTCAACATCTCCAACACCTTGGGGTTGCCTTTCATCTTGAGCCCTCCCTGGCCGGCATTATTCATGAACCCCCTGCTGCGGCCGCGGATCTGCCCGCCATGACTGCGTTGCGCTTGCCCTCACTCCTCGACATACTGCAGGGAGTATGCCTGCATCTGCGGGCTGCGCGCGCCTTGTCCTGACGGGCATCTCCGGTGCCTCGCGACGGGCGATCATGCGTAATGCGGGCTAGCCACTCGCCGCCTGGAAACGCCGCCCGGTTCGGAAGGACGGCCGCCAATCTCGGATGAGAATACCCGGGGGTTCGCGCGAAACAAGCCGAGAACGCCACGCTCGAGGCGGGGGGTCCGGAAACGCCCGGTGGTGACAGGGATTGCGCTTGGGAGAACCAGGGGACTGCCCCGCTCGAGGCGGAGGTCCGGAAACACCCCGGTGGTGACAAGGATTGTGCTCGGGAGAACCAGGGGACTGCCCCGCTCGAGGCGGAGGTCCGGAAACGCCCCGGTGGTGACAAGGATTGCGCTTGGGAGAACCAGGGGACTGCCCCGGTCGAGGCGGAGGTCGGGAAACACCCCGCGTGGCGACGGAACGCGGGGGAACGGGCGGTCAGGAG
Source organism: Candidatus Eiseniibacteriota bacterium (assembly GCA_963833505.1). Classification (GTDB taxonomy): domain Bacteria; phylum Eisenbacteria; class RBG-16-71-46; order CAIMUX01; family CAIMUX01; genus CAWHYG01. The sequence continues at coordinate 211,311 of CAWHYG010000008.1, forward strand.
TCGCGGATGAGACGCCTGTTCCGTCCGTCATGAGCCCTGCTGCGGCATTCTGTCTGCCTGAGGCGGAGTCTCTACCTGCCACCACTCGGGTCGGAAGCGCTCCTACCACCACTCCTCGACGTGGATGTTGCCGACCTCGCCACGCTGATCGGGCGTGAATCCCAACTCGACGAGCCGCGCGCGGGCGGCCTCGATCATCCCGGGATTGCCGCAGAGGAAGACGTGCAGATGCGCCGGGTCGAGCGGAATCCCCGAAGCCTCGGTGACGGCGCCGGAAACGAGAACCTCCTGCAGATAGCCGGTCAGGCCGTTCCAGGAGGGATCCTGGGCGGGCCGGGTGATCGCGGGAAGATAGGTCACATTGGGGCACCGGCGGGCCCAGGCGCTCAGCTCCGCGCGGTAGCCCAGATCCCAGGAGAATCGGGCGCCGTGCAAGACGACAAAGTGGCGGGGGCCGCCGCAGACCAGCTCGGACCGTAGCATGCTGATGTAGGGCGCGAGACCGGTGCCGGTGCCGACCAGAAGCGCATGGAATCCCTCGGGAACGCGGTCGAGCGTGAACACCCCCGCCGCTTTGGGCCCGACGTGCAGCCGATCACCGGGCTCCAGCGCGAACAGGCGCGGGCTCAGGTCGCCGCTCTCGACCAGGGTGAGGTAGAACTCCAGGTACTGGTCGGCGCGGCTCGACGAGGCGATGGAATAGGCCCGTCGCAACATCTTATCGGGGGATTCATCCGGCGCCGCCGGCTCTTCTTCCGCTTCGACGACGCGGGGCGCGGAGCGCTTCATTCCCAGCGTCGTGTACTGGCCGGCTTCGAACCGGTAAGGAAGATTGTCCGGCGCCACCCGGAGAATGATCAATCCGGGGGCTATATCCGCTCGCTGTGAGACCGTCGCGTTGTATTCCAGGGCCATCAATCCGATCCTTCCAGCACGGCAAGCCACGACGCCAGGAAGCGCCGCCCCTGCTTCCGGTACTCATCGCCGAAGATGCGGGCACCCGCCAGCATCGTTTCGGTCGTCGCTTCGTCCAGGCGCTCGTCGGACTGCGCGATCCAGACCGGCAAGTCCTCCGGAGGGATCTCCGGATGAAACTGCAACGCGTAGCCTCTGGAACCGAAGCGAAACGCCTGGCTCTTGTACAGGGCGCTTCGGGCCAGGATAGCGCATCCGGCCGGAATCTCGAAAGTGTCGCTGTGCCAGTGAAGCGTCATCGGCGGATCCAGGAGCGTCGAGAAGTGCGGATCCACGCGGCCGGCCGGTTCGCCTTCAATCGGAGCCCAGCCCACTTCGCGAAGCTCCCCGCGCCGGACCGGCGCCCCCAGGGCCGCGGCCATGAGCTGAGCGCCCAGGCAGATGCCGAGGGTCGGTCGATCCTCGTCCAGCCGGCGGCGCAGGACCTCGATCTCGCGACGCAGAAAGGGATGATGATCGGCCGCGTACACGTTCATGGACCCGCCCATGACAATGAGGAGATCGGTCCCGCCGTCCAGGGATGACCCCGGCACATCCGAAAGGTCGCGGATCTCGCGAACGTCGATCTCCCAGCCCCGTTCCGCCAGCACGGCGCGGAACATCCCCAGACCCTCGTGGGAAACATGCCGGAAGACCATCGCCCTCATGGACCTGCCTCTGGCCAAAGCGCCCTTGGATCTCTGCGTCCAGGCCACAGGTTACCGCAGCGGGAGCGCACGGCGTAGTCGAGGAGTGAGGGCAAGCGCAACGCTGGCATGACCAGACGGCTCCGACGCCGCGGCAGAACCGTGGCGAGACCTGGCGATCAGGCGGCGGCCGGCGGCCTGGACGGCCAGGAGGACCTGAACGACCTGGAGGACCTGAACGACCGGACAGCGCGGAGCGGATGGAGCCGGCAGCCGGACCCCGACGGGTCGGATTGGGACGCCCTCGGGATCCGGAGCTGCCGGAAAACCGACATCGAATAAGATCGACGCGCTGCCCAGGGACCTTGAGTCCGAAGGGTCATGGAGCCGGCCAGCGCCGCGGTCAAGTGGGCGGCGCCCGGGCTCGCGGTCCAGCCCGCGGGCAGTCGCGGGATACGCTTCGGAGGCTCCTTCCGGCGCTTCCGGCAAGGGTAGGTTGCCGGCTGGCGCGAACCCATCTAGGATGGCGCCGGAAATGGCATTTCTCGGCGAATCCGCGGCCCTCGGCACGGCCGCCCTCTGGTCGATCACGTCGCTGCTCTTCACTTTCGCGGTCACGCGGATGGGAAGCCTTGCCCTCAACCTCGTGCGGCTCACCCTGGCCGCCGCCGGCCTGCTTGCGATCGCCCTGGCCGTCGAGGGATCCGGCTGGCTGACCGGGATGCGCTGGCCCGACGCCGTCTTTCTCGCCGCTTCCGGATTCGTCGGACTGACGGTCGGAGACTGGGTCTACTTCAAGGCCCTCCACATGATCGGAGCCCGGCAGGGGACCCTGCTGATGGCCCTCGCTCCGGCGGTCACGGTGGTGCTGGCCATGCCGGTGCTGAACGAGAGACCGGGACCGTACGCGATCCTCGGAATGGCTCTGACCATGACCGGTGTTCTCTGGGTGGTGCTGGAACGCCCCAACGTGCCGGCCCCGGCCGGCCATCGCGTTCGCGGCGCCTTCTTCGGCGGCCTGGGCGCGTGCTGCCAGGCCGGAGGCTTGATTCTCTCCAAGCTGGGCATGCGCGGAATCGTGGGGCCGCTCCCGGCCTCCGCCGTTCGCATGACTTTCGGGGCCGCCGGGGTCTGGCTCCTGTTCCTGCTGAGCCGACGGCGCCCGGCGCTGGTCCGTCCCCTGCAGGATTCCCGGCTTCTCGCGGCGGTGATCGCGGCGTCGATCCTCGGGCCGATCGCCGGCATTCTGGCTTTCTCTGGTGGCGGTGCAGAACACGCAGGCCGGCATCGCGGCGACCCTCATGGCGACCGTTCCGGTGCTCGTTCTTCCCCTCGTCGTCTGGGTGCAGAAGGAATCGGTCAGCGGCCGGGCCGTGGCCGGCGCTCTCGTGGCGGTCTCGGGAGTCGCCGTGCTCTTCGTCCAAAGATGACACGAACAGAACGGAACCAGCCCTTCCAGGGTGGAGAAACGCATGGCGATTGACAGAACCGCGCGCCGCGACGGCGGCGTCAGCAGCGACCGGCACGCCCTCTACCAGAGAGCCGTGCAGTGCCCCGAGGCGGACGTCCGGTTCTTCGACCGGATCTACCGATCCTGGAACGGGTCGCTCCCGCGGCTCTTGCGGGAGGACTTCTGCGGCACGGCGGCGGTGGCGGCCGCCTGGGTCCGGCAGCGGCCGGACAACCGCGCTCTGGGAGTGGATCTGGATCGGCCCACGCTGGAGTGGGGCGTCCGGAACAACCTCCATCCTCTCGGGGAAATCGCCGGCCGTGTGCGGCTGATCCGGGCCGACGTGCGCTCGGTCCGACGGCCGAAAGCGGACATCGTCGTCGCGCTCAATTTCTCCTACTTCGTGTTCAAGACGCTGGCCGATCTCCGGAGCTACTTCCGGACGGTTCGTTCCGCTCTTCAACCGGGCGGGATCTTCATCCTCGACATCTTCGGGGGATCGGCGGCCCAGGCGCTCACCACGGAGACGCGCCGGCGGCCCGGGTTTACCTACATCTGGGAGCAGGCTTCCTTCGACCCGATTTCGGCCGACACCACGTTTCACATCCATTTCCGATTTCGGGACGGGACCACGATGCGTCGCGCGTTCACCTACGACTGGCGTTTCTGGACGATTCCGGAGGTCCGGGAGGCGTTGCGCGACGCGGGGTTCGGACGATCGGAGGTCTATTGGGAGGGAACCGAACGCCGCACCGGGAAGGGAAACGGCATCTTCCGGCGGGCGACCACCGCCGCCAGCGACCCGGGATGGGTCGCCTACATCGTGGCGGGCCGCGCGTGAGCGGCGTCCGTCCCGCGCCATACTTATGCCACAGCCGGTTTCGGAGGCTTCTGCTACGATGGATTTCTGGCGAGAGCGGGAAATCACGGTGCGTGAGCCGGACCGCCGGCCCGGGATTCTAGGAGGAAAATGGGAATGAAGAGGAGAGGCGTCTGGATCCTGGTGGCTTGCCTGATCGTGGCGGCGGGCGCGGTCGGATGGTGGGCCTCGACCCGCAACCGGGAGAAGATCACCTACCGGACCCAGGAGGTCCAGCGCGGCGACGTCAAGCTCCAGGTCTCGGCCACCGGCACGCTGGCTGCGGATACGACGGTGCAGGTCGGCAGCCAGATCAGCGGAACCATCTCCGCCCTCCACGCCGACTTCAATGACCACGTCCGCAAGGGCCAGTTGCTGGCTCAGCTTGACCCCACGTTCCTCGCCGCCCAGGTGGCCCAGAGCCGGGCCGACATGCTGAACAGCCAGGTCCAGGTGCATCAGGCCGAGCGCGACAGCGCCCGGATCTTCCCCCTGGGCCCGGAAGGGCTCGCTTCCGCCGCAGACCTGGACAAGGCCAGGACGGCTCTGGATGCCGCGCGCGCCGAGCTCGCCGGCACCAAGGCGGCCCTGGTGCGCGCCGAGACCAACCTCGAGTACGCGACCATCACCTCTCCCATCGAAGGCGTCGTCGTCTCGCGCAACGTGGACGTCGGCCAGACCGTGGCGGCGTCGCTCTCGGCCCCGACCATCTTCACGATCGCCAACGACCTCACTCAGAATGCAGGTGCAGGCCGACGTCGACGAGGCGGACATCGGCATGGTCAAGACGGGCGAGCCGGTGTCCTTCACCGTCGACGCCTATCCCGACCTGACCTTCAAGGGAGACGTCCAGCAGATCCGCCTGGAGCCGCAGACGGTCCAGAACGTCGTCACTTATACAGTCGTGATCCACGTGAACAACCCGGACCTGAAGCTCCTGCCCGGAATGACCGCCAACGTGACCATCCTGGTGGATCAGGCCAGCGACGTCCTCCGGGTGCCGGTCATGGCGCTTCGATTCCGACCGGCGCAGTGGCAGAAGCAGACCGACCACGCCGGAGGCGGGGCGTTGGCGGCCTCCTCCGGAGCAGGCGGACCGGCGGCCGGGGGAGCCACCGGGATGGGCAATGGCGCTGCGGGGGGCTCGGGCAGCGCTTCGGCTGTCGCGACGGGGCAGGGCTCGGGCAGCGGTTCGGGTGCCGGCAGGGGCCAGGGGTCGGGCAGCGGTTCAGCCGACAGCAGTGCCGCCCGTCACGGGGGAGCAGGGCGCGAAGGAGGCCAGGGCCGCCGCGGCCAGTTCGCCGGTCAGGGTGGAAGCACCGGCGGTGCACGGTGGAACGCCGGAGCCGGCGCGGGTGGCGGGAATGCCGGTGCGGCTTCCGGCGGCGCGGGTTCGAACGCAGGTGGCGCCGGCGGCCTTGCCCAGCGGAACGGATCGGGAGGCGACAATGCCGGGGCCGGATCGGGCACCCACTCCCGTGGTTCCGGCGGCTCGACGTTCGTCTTCGTGCTGGAGAACGGCAAGCCTCGGCCGGTGCGCGTCCGCCTGGGTGTAAGCGACGGAACGTTCACGGCGGTCTATAGCGACTCGCTGCGCGAGGGAATGCCGGTCATCATCGCGTCCGACGCCGTGGGGGGCAAGGGGCAGAGCCAGCAGACGGTGAATCCGTTCGCCCCGCAGTTCAACCGTGGGGGCGGTGGTGGTGGCGGCGGCGGCCGGCGATAGGCGCGGCGTGAACCCGGAAGAGAGACACAGCGGGGCTGCGGCCGGCGGCGGGCTGAGGATGAGCCCCGCGGGGGCAGGAGATTCCTCTTCGCCTGTCATTCGCGTCCGTAACCTGGTCAAGATCTACGGCCAGGGAGCGAGCAAGGTGGTCGCCCTCGCCGGGGTGTCGTTCGACATACTCCCGGGCGAGATGGTCGCGATCATGGGGGCGTCCGGAAGCGGAAAATCCACCCTCATGAACATCATCGGCGCTCTCGACAAACCGACGTCGGGGACCTATCTCTTGAGCGGACAGGACGTCGGCCTTCTGGCGCGCGAGCGCCTCGCCGAAATCCGGAATCAGAGGATCGGGTTTGTCTTCCAGAGCTTCAATCTCCTGCCCAGAACCAGCGCTCTCGAGAACGTCGAGCTTCCGCTGATCTACAGCACCGGCAATGGGCGCGACATGGAGACGCGGGCCAAGGCCTGCCTTTCCCTGGTGGGATTGGGCGACCGCGTCCACCACATTCCGAGCCAGCTCTCCGGAGGGCAGCAGCAGCGTGTCGCGGTGGCGCGGGCGCTGGTCAACGACCCTCATCTACTTCTGGCCGACGAACCGACCGGCAACCTCGACACCCGCACGTCGATCGAGATCATGCAGGTGTTCCAGGACCTGAACGCGCGCGGCATGACCGTCGTGCTCATCACGCACGAGCTGGACATTTCGCAGTACGTCAGCCGGGTGATCCTGCTCCGGGACGGGTTGATCGTGGAAGACCGTCAGGTCGCAGACCGGAAGAACGCGGCGGAGGAGCTCCGGCGGATGCCAGCGACGACCGATACCTCTACGGGATAGTCCTGGAGTCACGTCGGATCGTGCCGCCGAATGGCGGGTCGCGCAGAGAACCCTGCCACCGGGTCGTAGGCAAAAGCCGTGTGCCGTGTCGCGCAGGAGAAGTTGGCCACAGCGGCAAGTTTGCACCCGCCACCGCAGGCCTCAGGCCCCTGCCGCCACTGTTCTGTCACGGTCCATCACGGCCGGGCCGCGCCCGGAATCAGTTTCCCGATTCCTGCAGCTTCCGCTCGAATTCCGCCTGTCGCCTGGCGCGGCCTTCCGTCCGCAGCCGCTTGTCCTCCGCCAGGTTCTCGGTGACGAGCCGGGCGATCTCCGGATCCTGGGGCATGGCCTTGTCCATCGCCCGATTCGCGGAACCGAAGCTCTTGACCCGGCCCGACGGATCGACCGTCACGACCAGCTTGCCCGCGTACTGGCCGCCGATTCCCGTCCGATTCGCGATGGTCTGGCCCACGCGTGACGGCGAATTGTCAAAGGGCGCGTCGTGACCGTAGAGAGCGACGTCGATCCCGGGCACGGATCGAACCAGGCTGTCGGTCGCCGCGGTGGACATCTGGGACATCAGGATGACCAGATCGGCCTCCCGGCGCAGCTCCGGGACCATACGGCGCGCGGTCTCGAACGGGTCGGCGATGGTGAACCGCGCCCCGGAATCGACCGGGACTGATTGAAACTGCTCCATCCCCATGAGGGAGAAGAGGGCGATCCTGACTCCCTGATACTGAAGGATATGTCGAGTCTCGCCGATGGGCTCGGGTTGGCCTCCGCGAAACAGGCTGACGTTGGAACAGACGAACGGGATGGTGCCCTTGGCCACGAACCCCTTGACCACGGACCACTCGGTCAGCTCGCGCGGCCCGATCGCGGTGGCATCGACCTTCAGGCGCTCCATCATCTTCCAGACGAATCGGGTGTCCTGATCGGCGGTGTAGTCGTCCGTGCTGGAGAAATCCCCCAGATCGAGCTGGACGTAGGGGCCTTGCTCCTTGGCCACCGAGTCCAGCCAGAGAGCCCGACGCGACAACCCGCCTTTCGGACCCAGATGGCAGCCGCAAACGTCCACGTCTCCTTGAAGCGAGCCGAAGGAGATCAGGATGACGTCAACGTCGTCCTTGCGGATCGTTCGGCCGGCCACCGGGGCGCTGCCAGCGACCGCGGTATCCGTACCGTCCCCGGCGGGGCCGGAGGTGCCGATCCCGGTGGCGTCGGCAAATGTTGCCCTTGGCGATGCCGATCCGGCGCCGGCAGCCCGATTGCCGGGGTCACCGACTCCGGTTCCCCGAGCGCGGGCTTCCGGGGCCAGGCAGAGCAACGCGGCGACCGCTGAAGCCACGGGAATCCATGCGACCAGGCTGGCTCTCTTCATGTCTCGTCTCTCCAAGGGGACCCCGGCCTCGCCATCCTTGCCCCTCGATGGCCTGCTGCCGCCGTCGGCGACTCCTTCCAGTCTACACAGGCGTTTCGGGTCTTCTCAACTTCCGGCGTCGGCGCGAATGGCTGCATGCCCCCGCCTTTCGGCCGTAGACAGATTCCGGAAACAGATTCCGTCTGGCGCGCGGCCGACGCCTCGTATACCTTCCGGGGGGCGCAAGCAGCCCCTGCATCGTGAATGGCCGCACGCAAAGGGCGGACTCATCCGGGATGCGTTCCGGACCGACCGCACCGTAGGCAGGAGAGCGACGATGGCGACAGAACTCAAGCCGGGCGGGAAGCCCGCGCCGGCCTGGGATCCCCAGGACCCGGGCTCCGTTCCGTCCTGGAATCCTCTCGACCCGCAGGCCTCGGTGGAAGCGTTCCGCCGCTATGCGGAGTCCAGAGCCCGCTGGGCCATCGACTGGTATCAGCAAAGAAAGAGGTCCAAGGCCCGGCTCTCGCGGTTTCTGCGGCTGATCGCCATCCTCGGGACGGGAGCGGGCGGCCTGGTGCCGGTGCTGGTGTCGACGGGGCTGTTCGATCGCGCCGGCGCCGGGGCGGTGGAGCTGCAGCTCCATGAAGCGCACGTCAATCAGTTCGGCTATCTCGCGATCGGCCTCGCCGCCCTGGCGATGGCGTTCGATCGGTTCTTCGGAAGCTCCAGCGGTTGGATGCGGTACATCACGGCGGCCATGGAGCTGGAGACCCAGTTGGAGAAGTTCCAGTTCGAATGGGCGAAGCTCGTCGCCGCGCTGGCTGGAGAGCCGCCGTCCAAGACGCAGATCGAGGACATGCTCAACCGGATC
>CAWHYG010000008.1:225000-351737 GCA_963833505.1 Candidatus Eiseniibacteriota bacterium
TCCACACCTGTCCGGCGCATGTCAAACCTGGGTAAGGTTCTTCGCGTTGCATCGAATTAAACCACATGCTCCACCGCTTGTGCGGGCCCCCGTCAATTCCTTTGAGTTTCAACCTTGCGGTCGTACTCCCCAGGCGGGGCACTTAATGCGTTAGCTGCGGCACAGGAGGGGTCGATGCCTCCTACACCTAGTGCCCACCGTTTACGGCTAGGACTACCAGGGTATCTAATCCTGTTTGCTCCCCTAGCTTTCGCGCCTGAGCGTCAGTATTAGGCCAGATGGGCGCCTTCGCCACTGGTGTTCCTCCCGATATCAATGCATTTCACCGCTACACCGGGAATTCCCCCATCCTCTCCTATACTCAAGCCCTGCAGTCTGGGATGCAGTTCCCTGGTTAAGCCAGGGCATTTCACATCCCACTTACAGGGCCGCCTGCACGCCCTTTACGCCCAGTAATTCCGAACAACGTTTGCTCCCCCCGTATTACCGCGGCTGCTGGCACGGAGTTGGCCGGAGCTTCCTTTAGCGGTACCGTCAAACAGACAGACTGTTTGCCTGCCTGCATTTCTTCCCGCTCGACAGGGCTTTACAACCTAACGGCCTTCATCGCCCACGCGGCGTCGCTCGGTCAGGGTTTCCCCCATTGCCGAAGCCTCTCGACTGCTGCCTCCCGTAGGAGTCTGGGCCGTATCTCAGTCCCAGTGTGGCTGACCATCCTCTCAGACCAGCTACCCATCGTCGCCTTGGTAGGCCGTTACCCTACCAACTAGCTAATGGGACGCGGGACCATCCTCAAGTGGTAGCTTACAAGTAGAGGCCACCTTTGACCGCGAAGCCATGCGACTTCTTGGTCTTATCCGGTATTAGCACCCCGTTGGGAGTGTTATCCCGATCTCGAGGGCAGGTTTCCCACGCGTTACTCACCCGTTCGCCACTAAATCCGGAGTTGCCCCCGGATCCCGTACGACTTGCATGCCTAATCCACGCCGCCAACGTTCGTTCTGAGCCAGGATCAAACTCTCCGTGTTCGAAAACTCGGAGTCGTCTCCGCCCCGAGGGACGGAGACTCCAAATGACGCACGCTCGTCGCCAGCCCTCCGAAGAGGGTCGGCTCCGAGCGCCGATTCGGGCTCGCCAAGCCTGTCATTCTCTTTTCAAAGAACTGTTCTCGCGCCTGTGCGCAAGCATGAAGACGTTCTACGCCCGGCCTCCGGTAACAGAGGGCTCAAAAGGCCGGGGAGGCTCGAAAGCCAACCCAATCCCCTTTCGGGCGCGGATTCGTAATGTAGTTCGGACCGTCACACTCAGTCAACAGCTTTTTTGCAACTCCTCGACGAATTCCTTCGGATCGATGTAACACAATATAGCGCAATCGGTTACTAAGTCGATTCCGTTCCTCCAGGCGCGGTCTTCGGACCGGCACGCGAGACATTTTGTCGCCGACCCCGGAGTTGTCCCGCCGACTTCGGAACCTGCCGGAAGGGCGGCGGCCGGCGAATTCGCGTCTCCACCACGGCTGGATCGGTCTCGCCGGCGGCGCTGGCGAGGCGTGCCGGGAGGTGGCGCTGGAGTCGGCCGACGCGGACTGAGTACCTGCCCGGCGCGAAGGGGATCCGCGTCCGGCTCCGACCCGCTTGACGCCCTCCAAGGTCTGTGGTGGAGTCGAAACAAATGCGAAACATGCAGGTTTTTCTGGTCTTTTTGATCCTCGTGCCCGTCGTGATGGCGGGCGCCGTCTATGGGCTCTTTCTTCTTTGGGGAAGCGACCTGCCGTCGCCGACGCGACCGCAGGAAGTCGAGCCGGCGCGGAACACGGTGCTGCTCGATCGCGATGGGAAGATCCTGGACGAGCTGTTCGTCGAGAATCGAAGTCCCATCCCGGTGCGACAGATCCCCGAAACCATGCGCCAGGCGGTGCTCGCGACCGAGGATCGGCACTTCTACCGTCATTGGGGCCTCGATCTGAGCGGAGTGGTCCGCGCCTCCCTTTCGGACCTTCTGGCCGGGGGCATCCGCCAGGGCGCAAGCACGATCACGCAGCAGCTAGCCCGCAACGTCTTTCTTACACAGTCGCAGACGCTGGAGCGGAAGATCAAGGAGGCCATTCTCGCCGTGCGGTTGGAGCGCTCCTTCTCCAAGGAGGAGATCCTCGAGCTGTACCTCAACCAGATCTACTTCGGAGAGGGAGCTTACGGAGTCGAAGCGGCCTCCGAGCGATATTTCGGCAAGTCCTGCCGGGATCTGACCCTGCCGGAGGCGGCGCTATTGGCGGGGCTTCCGGCCAACCCGGCCGCCTATTCTCCCTTCCGCCATCCGCAGGCGGCGCGCCGCCGCCGCAACTCGGTCCTCCGGCGCATGGAAGAGGCGGGCGTCATCGATCAACAGACGCGCGAGGAAGCCGAGCGCACGGATGTACAGACGCTGACTTCATCCTCGGAGGGCAAGACGCTTGCGCCCTACTTCGTCGAGATGATCCGGAAGGAGCTGATGGAGCGGTACGGAGCGAACGCGGTCTACGGGGGAGGTCTGACCGTGCACACCACGCTCGATCGCCGGCTGCAGAGCGCCGCGGATGACGCGCTCGAGGGGGACCTCGAGGCGATCGAGGGCAAGGAAGCCATGGTCTACCGCCGTCTCCGCGGGGCCGAGACGCGCGCGGAGGCTCCGGTCGAGCCGAAGGCGATCACGCCGTATCTCCAGGGCGCGCTCATCGCGATCGAGCCGCAGACCGGCGCGATCCGCGCGCTGGTGGGCGGCCGTGATTTCGAGGAGAGCACGTTCAACCGCGCGGTCCAGGCGCGGAGACAGCCGGGCAGCGCCTTCAAGCCGGTGGTGGTTTCGACCGCCCTTCTGAACGGCTGGAAGACCACGGACATCCTGCATGACGCTCCGGTCACGTTCCGGTGGGGCAATCAGGTGTGGTCGCCGCAGAATTTCACGCGCAAATTCAGCGGCAACGTGACGCTGCGCACCGTGCTCGAGAAATCGATCAACGTGCCGAGCGTGCGGTTGATCGATGCCGTCGGTCCGCGCAACGTCATCCAGCTCGCCCGCAGGATGGGCTTTTCCGGCGACCTCAACCCGAACCTGTCCCTGGCCCTCGGGACCGGTGAGGTCACGCCGATGGAGATCACCTCGGCCTACTCGGCCTTCGCGAATCGGGGCATCCGCGAGGTGCCCTACGCGATCGAAAGCGTGGAGGACCAGAGCGGGCGCGTCCTCGAGGAGCACACCCCCGAGCCCCAGGAGGTCATGGACGAAAAGACCGCCTACCTCATGGTCAGCCTGCTGCGCTCGGTCATCGATCACGGCACCGGCTATCCCGCCCGCGGGAAGTTCGAATTCCAGGACCCCGCGGCGGGCAAGACCGGCACCACCGACGACTACACCGACGCCTGGTTCGTGGGCTTCATCCCGCATCTGGCCTGCGGCGTGTGGGTCGGATTCGACACCAAGAAGAGCATCGGCGCCCGGATGACCGGGGCGGAGGCGGCCCTGCCGGCCTGGACCGGCTTCATGAAGGAAGCGGTGGAGGTCTACGGCCACCAGGATTTCACGCCCCCGGACGGCATCGTCATGCTCAACACCTGCGCCCAGACCGGCCTGCTCGCGACCACCGGCTGCCCGCGGGTCGTCCAGGACGCCTTCATCGCCGGGACCGAGCCGACGAAGTACTGCCGGCTCCATCCGGGAGCGCCGGCTGCGACCGGGCCGCCCCGCCCCTATGCGCCCGAGACGGAAACGGGGCCGCCGGAAGAGGACGAGTCGCCGGGGCAGTAGCCGGGTTTCCGGGTCTAAGAATCCGCACGAGGCGCTTTGTGGCCGTTCCCGAAGCAGTCGATGCTCGAGCCAGACCCAGGGCAGAACAACGCCGGATCGCCTGGCCGCGGATCATTCCAAGGCGGAATCGATCGTTTCCAGGAGCAGCGTCGAAGGCGTCTCCGGTTCGTTCCCGATCACGATCCACCCGCGGGCGCGCTCGGCCAGATCGGGCGCCGCTCCGGCCGGCGGAAGATGCAGGCGAAGCACCGGGGTTGAAGCCGACACGCGCTCCCCGGCCGGGGCCAGGATTTCGAGCCCCACCCGCGGATCCACGACGTCGCTCGCCACCAGGCGGCCCCCTCCGGCTTCGGTGATCCACTCACCGGCGGGACGGGCGCTCACGCCGAGGAAGAACCCATCCAAGGGCGCGGTCACCTCCAGGACCGAGTCGGCGTGCGGCAGGCGGGAGAGATCCTCGAGGCAGGATACGTCGCCTTCCTGCGCCGCCACCATGCGCGCGAAACGCTCATAGCCGGCGCCGGAGGCCCAGATGCGGTCGATCGTCCGTTCCGCCTCGGCCGTCGAAACGGCGGCTCCGGCCAGCTCAAGCATCGTGCCGGCAAGCGCCAGAGTCAGCTCGCGCAGATCCGGAGCCACGCCCTCCGAGCGCAGAGCCCGCACCGACTCGGCGACTTCGAGGGCGTTTCCCGCCGTCCGGCCGAGGACCCGGTCCATCCGCGTCGAATGCGCGCGGGCGCGGATCCCGAGCAGCCCGGCCGTGGCCACGAGGGACTCAGCCAGGCGCCGCGCATCGTCGCGATCGGTCATGAAGGCGCCCGTGCCGGTCTTGACGTCCAGCGCCAGCGCCCGCACTCCCGCCGCCGCCTTCTTGCCGAGAATGCTGGCGGTGATCAGGGGAATGGACTCCACGATGGAGGCCGCGTCCCGAAGGCTGTAGAGCACCCGGTCCGCAGGAGCGATCTCCGCGCTCTGGCCGGCGATGCAGAGGCCGACCTCCTCGACCGTCAGGATGAACTCCTCCGGCGTCAAGGTCGTTTCAAGTCCGGGGATCGACTCCAGCTTGTCCAGGGTCCCGCCGGTGTGCCCGAGCGAACGGCCGGAGATCATCGGAACGGGCACGCCCGCCGCGGCCACGAGCGGCGCCACAAGGAAGGACAGCTTGTCCCCGACGCCGCCGGTCGAGTGCTTGTCGGCCGGCGGATACGTCGTCGCCGGCATCGGAATCCGCCTTCCGGATCGAATGACCGCCTGTGTAAGCGCCGCGGTCTCCGGCCGGCTCAGGCCTCGGAAGTACACCGCCATCATCCAGGCCGTGAGCTGATAGGGCGGGATCTCGCCGGAGGCCGCTCCGCGCACCAGGTATTCGATCTCCTCGGCCGAGAGCGGCTCACCATCGCGGGTCTTCCGGATGAGGGTCTTGGCATTCACGGTTGCTTGCCCGTCCGTCCCGGCCCGCCGCGGAGAGGAAGCCAATCCCGCGGATGGAACGGCCCGACAACCTGCCTTCCGTTTGCGAGATAGACGGCCGCCTCGGGCGCCCACCGGAGAAGCGCGTCACGGCAGAGGCCGCAGGGCGGGGCAGGGTTGCTGCTCGGAGTGACGATCGCGAACTCGCGAATGGCGGCGCCGCCGGCCGCCCGCCAGGCCAGGAGGGTCGCCCGTTCGGCGCAGATTCCGAGCGGATAGCAGGCGTTCTCGATGTTCGTCCCGGCGAAGATCCTGCCTCGCGCGTCGCGGAGAGCTGCGCCGACCCGGAATCCGGAATAGGGCGCATGGGCGCGCCGCGCGGCCGCTCGCGCCGACCCGATCAGATCGCGTGTCGCAGGACTCGGCTTCCCTGGCATCCTCTGCCCCGCCTCTCGATCCGGTGGTCCTCGCGGCGCCTACGGCCCGACCGGCCGGGCCAACGCCGCCGATCGCGGGTCAAGGCGCCCATGATACCCTATCGGTCATGAACCACGCACCATTCGATGAGCTTTCCGAGCATCCTGGCGGTTGGGACGGGTTGTTGGCGATCGGCCGTATTCTCCGCGGCCCGCATGGCTGCCCCTGGGACAAGGCGCAGACCGCGGATGCTCTCGCCGGGCACCTCGTCGAGGAGGCGTACGAGGTCCTCGAGGCCAGCCGGGGCTCGTCCCCGGAGAAGCTGGCCGAGGAGCTGGGCGACGCCCTCTTCCTCGTGGCGCTCGTGCAGACCGTCGCGGAGGAGGCAGGAGGACCGGACGCCGCGACCGTGGCCGGCCTGGCGGCGCAGAAGACCATCCGCCGGCATCCCCACGTTTTCGGAGAGGAGCGCGAGCAGCTCGACGCCCGGGAAGTGGCGATCCGCTGGGAACGGCGAAAGCGGGCGGAGAGGGAAGCCGCGGCGGCATCCTCCGGCGCCCAGGCCGCCGAATCAGGGCTCGGCGGGAACGCGAGCGACACGTCGGCCGCGGTCTCGCTTCCCCCTCCTTCCTCGGCGTTGCCGGCCCTTCTCCAAGCTTACCGCCTCCAGGAAAAGGCGGCGGTCCATGGCTTCGATTGGCCCGATGCCACGCCGGTCATCGAGAAGATCGACGAAGAGCTGGAAGAGCTGAAAGAGGCGATTGACGCGAAGAACGCCGCGGCGAAGGCGCCCGCCGCCGGAGCGCCGGATCCGGCCGATCTTCACCGCGAAGGAGATGTGGGAGACGCGGAACGAACCCGCGTTCAGGACGAGTTGGGCGATCTCCTCTTCGCCGTGGTCAACCTGGCGCGGAAGCTCGAGATGGATCCGGAGCTTGCGCTCCGGCAGGCCACCGTGAAGTTCCGGACGCGGTTCAACCGCATGGCGGAGCTCGCCGAGAAGGAAGGCGCGTGCTTCGAGTCCCTGGACCTTGCCGGCATGGATGCCTGGTGGGAGGCCGTCAAGCGCGACGAGTCGAGGCGGGCCTCCAGAGGCTCCGACGACCGCTGAAGTCCCGGGAGTCAATCCAACACAGGGACCTTTCCGCCGCCGATCGCGGCCTCATTGGCTCCCGGAGCCGGCGATCTTGCGCGGCTGATCCGGCGACGCGGGCGCCCGGGCCGCTGACCCGTGGTTCCGCAGAATCCGCATCAGGCCAGGCGGGCGGTTCCGCCGCCGGTATCGCTGCCGCTCGACCCGGGAAACCGGCATCTCCTGCAGGACCGGAAGAATTTCCGCCGGCAGCGCGAGCAACCGCTGTCGATCCAGGTAGGAGAGCGCTTCTCTAACGGGAAGCGCGAGTCCGGCCCTCTCCGCAAGCCCGGTCAGCCGGTTCCAGTCGAGATGTGGACCCGCGGCGCGCACGATCGTCACGGCGTCGGCGATCCATTGCAGCGGGGGAACGAATCCCCAACAAGGGCCCTGGGCGCAGACCAGAAGCAGGCTGTCAGCGGCATTGGGAGCGCGCATGGGAAAGCCGTTCACCCGCGTCCAGACTGCGCCTTCCCGAAAGGCGTCTTCCAGGTCGTTCACGCCTGCTTCCGCCAGAACGCTCCAACACAGATCGATTCCCTGCCCCGATTCGTCGATCAGCCGTGCGCCGGGCCGGCGCGGGACGATCCCGGTGGCGGAGAGCCCGTCAGCGACGCCATCGAGCAGCCAGCCCGACGAGCGCAACGCCTCCACCGCACGAGCGAACTCCGGCCGGGGAAGCAGCAGGTCGATCTGGCGCATCCAACGCAGCCCGAGATCCTGGTAGTAGAGGTTGGCCAGCGCGGCTCCGTCCACGAGCATCGCCTCCACCTTGCTGCGCTCGAGCGCCCAGAGGGCGGCCGATGCCCGGCGGAACAAGATCTGATTGCGCGTCCACGTCCGGCGCAGCGCTCCCTTGAACATCCCCTGGAGCGGGCTCTCGATTCCCTGGGCGCGGAGATTGCGATCGAGAAGGGGAAAGAGCGTTGGCGTCTCCAGATCCACATCGTCGATCTTCACCCGCGCGTTCCAGAGATGCCACGCTCGCCGAGCCGTGTCACCCGAGGACAGGCAGGCCTGAAGCAGGAGTTCCTGTTCGGGGCGCGGCCAGCGTCCTCCGGCCGCGCGCCGGGCAAGGAAACGCCGGACTCGGTTGTGCAACCTCGTCACCGTCTTCCTACTTGGCAGACGTTCCCCGCGACAGCGGGATCCGGGCCGGGACCAGTTCCCGGTCCGCCGGCGCCGATTCGCCGGTCCGCTCCACCGGCGCCAGCCGCCCCCGTTCCAGGCGGAGAAGCTCGTCGACCGCGCTCAGCGCGCTCAGAACCGTCGAGTCGTGGCTGATCAGCAGGCAGGCCGGGGCCGGTCGCAGCGCCCGCAGGTTGCGCACGAAAGCGCGAAGGCTGCTGCGGTCCAGGCTTCTCGTCGGCTCATCCAGGATGAGCAGCTTCGGCCGCCGCAGCAGAGCGCGCGCGATGACGATCCGCTGCCGCTGGCCGCCGGAGAGGAACGCCCCTTTCTCCCCCACGACGGTGTCGTATCCACGGGGCAGCCTCTCCGCGACCTGGTGGACCAGGGCCAGCCGGGCCGCCCGGAGTACTTCCTCGGCTCCCGAATCCGGATCGCCGTAGACGATGTTGTCCCAGATCGTGCCGGAAATGATCAGCGGATCCTGCTCCACCGCTCCGATCGATCGGCGGAGATGCGCCAGGTCCAGCTCGGTGTAGGGATGGCCATCGGCCAGGAGCCGTCCGCCGGCCGGCTCGTACAGCCCGAGGATCAGGTTGGCCAGGGTGCTCTTGCCCGCCCCATTGTCGCCCACCACCGCAACCACGCGCCCGGGAAGCAGATCCAGGCTCACATCCTTCAGGATCGTACCGTCGTCGAAGGAGAAGTCGACCGATTCCAGGCGCACCCGTCCGGTGAACTCGATCCGGCGCCGGCCGCGATCAGGGCGCACATCATCGACCGTGAGCAGGTTGTACAGCGTGGTCAGGGATTCATTTCCTTCGATGAGCCCGGGAATCGTGCTCAAGAGCGCGCTCAGGTGCGTCTTCAGGATGGTGGAGCCGACATAGAAAGAGAGCAGCTGCCCGATGGTCATGCGGCCGGCGGCGACCGCCCATCCTCCGGCGAGCAGGATGAGGATGGCGGAGGAGGCGACCACGAATTCCTGCAGGAGCTGGTAGGCCGAGCTGCGCCAGGCCATCGAGGTGCTGATCCGCCGCTCGCTCAGCGCGGCGTGGTGGAAGCGCGCCGCCTCCACTTCTTCCACCCCGCAAGTCCGGGCCAGCGGCAGCCGCTGCAACAGCCCCTGCACGGTCTCGCCGAGGGTCTCGAACACGCGATGGTAGGCGTTGACCCACCGCCGGACGGACCGGCCCATGATCCTGGTCAGGAGATAAAGCGGCAGGATGATGACGGCCAGCGTGACGAAAAGGAACCGGTTGATCGCCAAGAGGACCAGGCTCATCGCGGGACAGATGAGAAGCGCGGGCAGGGCCTGCGCGATCATCACGTTGCTGATCATGTCCAGGCGCAAGGTGTCCTGCGAGATCGTCACCTGTAGTCGACTCTTGTTCAGACGGGTGGCATACAGGTGGGAGAAGCCGAAGATCCTGGCCAGCAGCCCTGTTCTCAGGGACAGAATCGCCGCCTTGGTCAGGCGAAGTACCGCGTAGCGCCGCCAGAGAGCCAGACCGGTGTTCGCACCATAGAGCCCGAGGATGGCGGCGCCGGACAGCAAGAGGCCCCGGTAGTCGTGCGCCGGGATGATGACATCGAGCACGCGGCGAACCAGCGGGACCAGGGGCATCAGCGCCAGGGATTGTCCGATGGAGGCGAGCACGCAGAGCGAAAGCAGAAGAGTCGACCCGCGATAGTAACCGGCGTAGTGGCGCCAGGCAGGCCAGTTCACGCCTTTCCCGGCGGTCATGGAAGCCCGCCGCCTGTCTCGCTCGCACGCCGGCGGTCGAGCGAGGCCTTGACCAGGCGCAAGAGCCCCGGCTTGGAATCGGGGTCAATCCTCCCCATGTTGCCTCGATGAAGACGCCGCCGGAGCAGAACCTCCGACACCATCCGCACCCGCAGCCCCTGCTCCGTCGCCCGCAGCCACCACTCCGCGAAGTCGTTCGTCCGCGAGTCCTCGGTGAACCAGCCCGCGCGAAGGAAGGCCTCGCGACGGATCAGGAGCGCGGAGGTCAAAGGCCCGGGCAGGGGAGCAGCGGCGCAATGCACCCCCTGCATCTGTGCCGCATCCAGTTCAGGACTGACGAACTGCTCCACCCGACCGCAGACCGCTTCGGCGCTCCCGTCGGACCGCAGCGCCGCCCGTTGCGTCTCCAGCTTGTGCGGCAACCAGATATCGTCCGCATCCAGAAAGGCCAGCAACTCCCCGCACGCGGCGCGGACGCCGGAGTTCTTGGCCGCGCCCGCTCCGGCGTTCGGCTGGCTCTTGAGAAGAATGCGAGGCAGAAAGCGCCGGGCGACGGCGGCGCTTCCATCGGTCGAGCCGTCGTCCACGACCAGGATCTCCAGCGCAGGAGCGGTCTGGGCGAGAACGCTCTCGATCGCTTCGGCCAGGTAAAGCTCGCCGTTATACACCGGAATGATGACGCTCACCATCGGATCTCGCTTCCGGCGGCCGGCTCGCGATTCCGCGGAACCGGGGGAAGCGGCGCCGCCATGGGACCATCCGGCAGGGCCACCCCACCGTCCGCGGCGGCGCGCCCGGCGGCGGCGGACCGCCGGCGGTCCAATGATCGCTTGAGCGCCCGGGCGAGGCCGAGCCCGACGGCGTCCTTGCCATGCGTCATCGCCTGGACGTGGCGCCGGTAGAGCAGGGCGATCTCTCCGACGGCCAAGAGCGGAACGTCGAGCTCGCGCGCCTTCATGAACCAATCGACATCCTCGCTGAAGCTCAGACCCGCATCGAACCGGCCGATGCGTTCGAAGGCGGCGCGTCTGACGAGCGCGCTCCC
Organism: Candidatus Eiseniibacteriota bacterium; assembly: GCA_963833505.1. Taxonomy (GTDB): domain Bacteria; phylum Eisenbacteria; class RBG-16-71-46; order CAIMUX01; family CAIMUX01; genus CAWHYG01. The sequence continues at coordinate 235,660 of CAWHYG010000008.1, forward strand.
CACGACGAACGAGGTCAGCGGGTCCCCGATCTCGCGGTACCCCGGTGTGAGCGCGGACCCGGCCGCCCGCGGGATAGCATCCTCGATCTGCTGCACCCGCCCCAGGACCACTTGCAGCCCCGGGTCGTCTCGAAGATAGGCGGCTTGCTGCACCAGCTTTCCCGGGGGCCAGAGGTCGTCCGCGTCGAGGAAGGCGATCCATTCTCCGCGCGCCAGGCGGAGTCCCGCGTTGCGGGCCGCGGCCGGCCCGGCGCGGGGCTGGTAAAGGTAATGGAGGTCCTCAGAGAACCGGCGCGCGATCGAAGCGGTGCCGTCGGTGGAGCCGTCATCGATCACGATGACCTCCAGCGGACGGTAGTCCTGATCCCGGATGCTCTCTAGGGCCTGCTCCAGGTACGCCTCCCCGTTGTGCACCGGGACAATGACGCTGACCAAAGGGAGCGCCGCCTGCGCCTGGCTCGCGTCTCCGTCGCCGGGTAACGCCCGAGGATCCATCTCGGTCTATCCGGGTTTCAGGAGGTCGAGGATGACCTTCGGGATCTCCGCCAGATTCGATCCCAGTTCCAGTTCGTGACTCGGGAGCGAACCCGCGATCGCGGCCAGGCGGGCGAAGTCCGTCCCGCGCGCTCCCGGAAGCTGGAAGATGGTGCTCGGGGCGAGAGCCAGGAGCGCCCGGGACCGGCCGATCGAACGAAGCCTGGCGCCGGTGCCGCCGGCGATTCGGGGCACCAGAATCGCGCGCAGGGGGAATCCGGCTGCCACCTTGCCCGGGAAAGCCTGGTCGATCCAGAACATCGCCTTCTCCTCGTCCAGCCGGCCGACATCGGCCGCGGCGTCGCGCAGGTGCCGGAACCTTTTCAGGTGGCCGGGGTCGAGCTTGGCCGATCCATAGAGGTTGTACACGCGGGGTTGCGGGCCCGCGGCCAGCAGAACGTAGTCATCGCCCGCGTAGGTCAGAGCGGAAGTGAGGCAGGAGAGGGCCACGGTCGACTTGCCGGAGCCACCGCGGCCCGCGATCAGCACCCCCGCCTGCGGCAGCCCCACGGCCGCGGCGTGGGTCAGCTGCAGCCCCCGGCGCCTCATCCACCAGTGCAGGATCGGGCGCAGAGGCGCCGCGGTCTCATAGGAAGGAACTCCATCCGCGTGCTCGATCCAGAAGATCGCCTCATCCGCCTCCAGATCAAGCATGCACAGTGTGCCGGCGCCCGGAGTGTAGACGGTGCGATAGGCGCCCTGATTGAAGCCGCCGATCTCCCCGCGGGCGCGGTAGTCGGCGGGAGACCAGGGCGGAGCCGGCATCGGGGTGCGGGTGGAACGGCTGTCGCATAGACGGATGGTGAGGTCGGGCGCCGGGCCGGGAGCCGCCGCCCGCGATGCCAAGGCGGGAGTCATCCGAGGGATCAACGCCGGGCCGGCGAAGCAGAGCCGAACGCGATAGCCTCCGATGTCGAATTCGAGGTCCGCGCTCGCCCCCCTGACCCCGGCGCGCGCGGCGAGGAAGGTTCGGTGGAGTTGTTCAAAGAAACGGGCTGGGGCGGACGTTTCCAGGGTCCGAGGCGAGGGCGCGAATTCAACCGCGTTCTCCTCGAGCATCCGAATCAGGCTCCCCGGTCGTTCGGCCCTTGATGAGGCCAGCCCTGCTCATTGACCTCGTGAATCGGGTCCAGCAGAAGCAGATTCTGCATGTCCTCGAACTTCTGCAGCCGGGGAGGACGAAAGGGGATGTGGTCCGCCGGTGGTGCGTCCGGATCGGCCGGCGTCGAAGCCTCGGCCTGAGCCCGGTCGGGCCGGACTCCTTCGGCCCTGCCTGCGGCTTCCGACGATACGATCAGCTTCTCCGCTTCGAGCTGGTGCAGGAACTGCCGCACTCCGGCCTCGAGCTCGCCCTGGGCTCCCGAGAAACGACCGGCTGCTCGTTCGATCACAGCCTCCGTGGTCACCGGAACCTCCAGGAGACTCCAGATGTCCGCCCCGACGGCATCCACCGAGTAGTAGTTCCCGTTGTCGAAGTTGATGATGATGAGTTCATCGTCGATGCGCTCGAAGCTGACCGCGGAGCGGTCGATCTGATAGCTGGCGCTCAAGTTTGAGTCCTCCCTTCCGTCGGGCCCGGCTGAACGCTCCTTCGTTGCCCCGCCCGCAGAAAGGCGCGAAAACGCCCTTCGGGCACCGGCACCCACTTCACCTCGACCTCGCGCTGGATCGCCTTCGGCTCCCACACGGCGGCCGGGCGCTTGCGGGCATAGGCCATGCCGGCCTCGACGCGAAACTCGGTGTACGATGGGTGAGTTTTGACCAGCAGTTCATAGACCTTGCGGATCTGGGCGGTGTTTCGTTCCTCCGGCGGCAGGCGCCGCGCCCACTCCGAGTCCCGGTTCACCGGGCAGTCCGCCACGTTCCAGTCAAGATCGTCGAACACGATCCATCCTCCGGGGCGCAGCAGGCGATCGACGAGAAAGAAGGCGAAACCGTCCACCGCCCACTGGTGCGCACCGTCCAGGTAGCAGAAATCAAACCGGGGCGCGGGGTCCTCTTCGAGAAACCTCATCAGCCGCCAGGTGTAGGAGCTCGGCTCGTAGAATATGCGCACCCGCTGGCGAAGCCCGGTCTTCTCCAGCAGCTCCTCGATGTTCGGCCTGTGGGCGCGCGCCTTTTCCAGGTCGATGGTGGTGACCGCGCCGGAGCTCAGGTCCTCTATGGCCGCGGCGAGGTAGCAGGTGGAAACGCCCGAGTAAAACCCGAGCTCGAGAATTTCCTGAAGCCGGTGCTCGCGGATGAAGGCCGTCATCGTGCGCGCTTGCGGCAGGGACATCCAGGGCAGGTCGCCGACCACTTCCTTGACTGCCTCCGGACTCATCGCCAGAACCTCCTGTGTCGGTGGGTCCCACACCGTCCCGCTGCTCCCGGCGCTGACCGCAGGGGATTATGGATCATCTTCCGGTGCGGTCAAGGGTCTCCCGCCGGCGCGGGACGCAACGACCGAGCGGCCGGGGTCGCGACGGGCGATGCTCCAGGGTGCGCGCCGGGGCGATGGCTGAGGTGGGTGTCGATGCTTTCGAGCCGCGGCACGCGTTCAAGCGACCTGGATCCTCCACCAGTTCGGGGTGCAAGGCCTGGATGCTGCTAGCCCAGGCTCAGGAGATCGCTTCCCTCGGATCCACCACGATCAAGAGGCGCGCATCCTGATCGGCCGCGCCGCGGATCGGGATCTTCCCCTCCTCGATCGCGACGTGGAGGCTGTCTTCCTGCCCGAAAGGCGACCACTGGCCCTCCAACAGGAAGTCGCATCGCCCGGCCAGACAGTAGATGCACATGTCCCCGGTCTCCGGCAGGCGGTCGATGGCCGCCTTCGCTTCCGGCTCGACATGCACTTCGTACATGAGCAGCCGTCCGCCCAGGACTCCGCGGGTCAGGCTGTCGACGTGAATCCCCTCCCCGACGAAGTCGATGCCGATCACCGAAGCCGGCCTTTCTTCCCGGGTGGTCACGCAGGTCTCCTCCAGCTCGCGCTCTTCGATGAAGAAGCTCGGGTCCTTGTCCAGCGCGTGCGCGATGCGGATGAGCGCGCCGATCGTCGGCGAGGTCCGGCCCCGCTCGATCTCGGAGATGTGGGTCGAGGAGAAGCCGGAAGCCGCCTCGACATCCTTCAAGGTCTTCCGCTGTCCGGTCCGCACGCTCCGAATTCGGGTTCCGACCATTTCCTTGCTTACCATCTTCACTCCCATCCTCAGAGGAACAGCTTCGGGCGGACCGCCCAAAGCGCTCGAACCGGATCCTGTGTGAGATTGCGTATCTGATGCGGGCGGGCTGCCTTGAAGTGGATCGTGTCGCCCCGCCGCAAGACGTGCGGCGCTCCGTCCACCACGACCTCAAGGAATCCGTCGAGCACGTAGCAGAATTCTTCTCCACGATGTCCGGGAACGCCTTCGACCTGGCCGCTTCCCTCGATCGTGGCCAGGAACACGGACATCTCGGAATTCACGGAACGGCACGAGAGGGGCTCCATCCTGATCGCGCCTTCGTCCATCGTGATCGCCTTCCGCGCAGCCGGGCGGACAATTTCCGCGGGCGAGAGCGGGGGGAGGTCGATCAAGTGGGATGGGAGGACTTCCAACGCCGCGGCGATTTTCTCCAAAGCCTGGATCGTCGGTGACGTCTTCCCGCGTTCGATTTCCGAGATATGGGTGGCGCTCACTCCCACCCGCGTTTCGATCTGCTTGAGTGTAAGATTTTTTTCTTGACGGATCCGTCGGATCCGTCGCCCTAGCAGTTTACCGATCGCTTCCGCCATGATTCCCTCCACACGCGTGCGTTGCTGGAGGTTCCCAGGTCCGAAACAGTCCGAAGCCGTACGGTCGGTGGCTCTTTTCCTCCAGCGCAAGCCCCCGAAGACCGATCCATCGGTCGTTCGGGAAGGCGGCGTGCCGGATCGATCCCTGCCCCTGGAACAGGTCCTTTCCGCCTTTCCTTACCGTACCATGTTCTGAATCTGGGGAATAGCGGAATCTCTCGGAGATCGGTGGTCCCGCTGCTACATAGTTGATTCTCGATATCACATGAGGCCTGTTCAAGGCCTTGACCAGCGCTGTCGAGCAAACCTATCGTCGTCTCTGGCGGCGCCTGCGATCACCCGCTCGAGTCCCAGCCAGCCTCTGTCGCCGATTGATCCCGATGATTTCGACCGGCGACTGTGGGGTTGGAATGCTGAGTTGAAACGCCGAGCTGGAACGCCGAGCTGGAACGCTGAGTTCGAACGCTGATCTAGAGCGTCCTGTCCGAAACAACTCCTGCTCGCGAGACATGGTCTCGGACTGGCCGGGAGATCGGGGGCAGGTTGAACGCCGCCGGCACTTGGGGACACGCGGAGGATTCGTGTCGCACCCGGACATGAAATCGCTGCTTTGGGGGCGTCATCTGCAGAGGCTGCTCGCGGCCTGGGGCAAACCCGCCCTGCCCTCTGAACCCCAGCCCCGGATCGCACGGAACATCCCGGTCTGGTATCAGCGCCTGGGAGCGGTTCTCACCATCCTCGGCCTGGTTGGGGGGCTTCGGCTGCTCGACCGGGCCATCCAACGTCGCCCGTCGCCCGAAGCCGAGCAGGCAGCGGTTTCGCCCATCGTCGCCGGCTCCTGGAACAACTGGGCCCAGGCCATCCATCGGGGGCTCGACCCGCTCACCTGGGAATCCGCGGAGCCGGCCCGGCTGGATACGGTCTCTCTGGCACCGGGGACCACGCCGGCGGGTTCGGCGGCTCATCCGGCCAAGGCGCCCGACCCGCACCGCTTCCAGAAGATCGACGTCACGGCCTACAGCACCGGAGGGGCGGCCGATCCGACCAGGACCGCCAGCTCGCTCCCGCCGGCCGCCGGGACGATCGCGCTGAGCCGCGACCTCCTGCGAACCTTCAATCCGGGTGCGCCGTTCGATTTCGGTGACAAGGTCCTGATCCCCGGCGTCGGCGTCTTCGAGGTGCGGGACACCATGAATCCACGCTGGTCGAGCAAGGCCGACCTCTGGTTCTCGTCCCCGGCGCAGGCCCGGGCCTGGGGAAACCGCGCGGTCTTCGTGACGCGCGTCGGCGGCAACGCTCCGACCATCGCGTATCAGGTCCGCTGACCCGGCACGCCATCGACTGTCGGGCCTGGCAGCCGCCTCCAGTGCCCGCTTCGGCCCTGGACAGAATCTCCGCCATCCGCTCCAATGCCCGCAGGTGCGAGGAAGAAACATGGACGGCGATCCCCAGAATCAGCGGCCCTTGGCGAAGTGGGTTCGGCACGGATCGATCCGCGTCACCGACCCGGATACCCGGCTGCGGCTGGATCGATATCTCTCCCACCGGTTCACCTACCGGTCCCGCACCCAGTGGGCGAGGGTCATTGACTCCGGGCGCATCCGAGTCAACGGCCAGCCCTGCCGGCCTTCGACCTCCATCCGCACCGGCGACCAGATCGATTATCTCCCGCCGCCTCGCGTGGAGCCGCCGGTCACGGTCGAGATCCCGATCCTCCTGGACGATGAGGTCGTCTTGGCGGTGAACAAGCCGGCCAATCTTCCGGTGCATCCCTCCGGCCGGTATTTCCGGAACACGCTGCTCTGCCTTCTCCTCGAATCCCGTGGAGAGACCCTGGACCATCCCGGGATCCGCATCGTGCACAGGCTCGACCGGGAGACCAGCGGCGTCGTTCTCTTCGGGAAGACCCGCGCCGCGGCGGCCTACCTGTCACGCCAGTTCGAGGATCGCACAGTCTCCAAGGAGTACCTGGCGCTGGTGCACGGCGTGCCGGAACAGGAGCGCTTCACGGTCGACGCCCCTCTTGGCCGCGACCTCGGGTCCCGCGTGCGGAAGGCGGTCGGCGTGGTCGAGGGGGGCCGCCGCGCCGTCACCGAATTCGAGGTCGTCGCGCGCGGACCCGCGCATGCCCTTCTCACGGCCCGGCCGCGAACCGGGCGGCTCCATCAGATCCGCGTCCATGCCCGCCACGCCGGTTTCCCCATCGCCGGAGACAAGCTGTACGGCCTGAGCGAGGAGTTCTTCCTCAAACTGGCCGCCGGAACCGCCTACACGGAGGAGGATCGCGCGCGGCTGCTCCACTTCCGCCAGGGGCTGCACGCCTGGCGGATCACGCTCCGCCATCCGGCGACTGAGGCCCCGTTCACGGTCGAGGCGCCGCTGCCCGAGGACCTGCGGGGTCTGTGCGCGCGGCTCGGAATTGCGGGCATGACGGCGGAGTAGCCGCAGGAGCGGCCTCCCCGGGTCCGATTCGAATCGCCCGCCTGCCGGAGCAGGCTGCGCGGCCTCCAAAGCCGTTCTTCGAGATCGAGCCTTCCCCAGACGTCGAAGCGAACCCCTTCCTTTTCCAGCAGCGCCCGCTGGAGCGATTCGCCGGAGCCGGCCTGCCCTCGATGGCGCAGGGAGATCATTCCCCGCGCATTCACCACCCGATGCCAGGGCACGGAGGAGCCTTCGGGCAGCGCGTGCATGGCGTAGCCGACGAGCCGTGGCTGTCCCGGATTGCCGGAGAGAGTGGCGATCTGCCCGTAGGTGGCGACGCGACCGCGCGGGATCCGTCGGACCGTGGCCCAGATGTCCCGATAGAGCTTCGAGACTGGTTTTTCAGGCTTTGGAGCCCGGACAGCCCGAACACTCGGGGATCGTTTGGGCTGGTTCTGCCTGGTTCTCATTCAGGCCTCCCGATGACTCGCCGCCCGCGCCGGCACCGAGTTTCGCCGACCTGGAATCGGCCCGCCGGCCGGATGGTGATAGGCTCAAGCATCGCGGCGAAGCGTTTCCGGCTTCCGGTCTCGTCGCGATGAGGCATCCGGGCACGAGGGGACGCGTGCGTCTGACCGTTCACCTCTGAGGAGGATCCATGTCCAGGATCGACGAATTCAACGAGTTTCGCCGGCGCATGAACGAGCGGATCCTTGAAGCCGGGCATCGGCCCATCAACCGATTCTTCAGCGTCGACACGCTGACCTACGAGGCCGGAGCGCTGGATCGGAAGACCAAGGAGATGCTCGGCCTTTCGGCGTCCCTGGTCCTGCGCTGCGACGATTGCGTCACCTACCATGTGCTCCAGTGCAAGGAGCTGGGCGTCAGCGACGCCGAGCTGTACGACGTCATGAGCGTCGCCCTGGTCGTCGGCGGCAGCATCGTCATCCCGCACCTGCGCCGGGCTGTCGCCGTGCTGGACGAGTGGAACGAGCGGACCAACCGGAGCGCGCCGTGACCGCAGTCGTCGAGGCTTCCGGCCTCTCCAAGTCCTACCAGCGGAGGGCGGCTTCGGGGTGATCAGCCAATCGCTGGCCTTCTGGCTGGGCCAGGCCGAGGGGGTGGCTCAACAGCTCTCCAACGCGCTGATCAACTTCTCCACCTACCCTACGACCATCTTCCGAGGAGTGGTCCGGTTCGCGCTGTTTCGATCATTCCGGTCGGCTTTGTGTCCTACCTGCCGGTCTCGGTGGGCTCCTGGCTTTCTCCGTCCTGATTCTTTTTCTCGCCTGGCTCGTCTTTCATCACGGGCTCAAGCGGTACGAATCGGGCAACCTGCTCCTCACCCGCCAGTGAGGCTGGAGTTCTACCGCTCCGGCGCGAGGTTCTCCCGTACGCGAGAAGCGGTCCGGAACTCCTTCGGTCGAACCGATCACCGCCGCCATACCGGAGGCCGGTGATGCGGCGCGAAGGCCGGAAGAGGCGGCCGGAGCGGCGGACGGCTGAAGGCGTTCTTCTCGGCAACGGGGACGGCACCTTCGGCGACCGGCTCGACTACGGAACCGGCTCCGAACCGATCACCGCGGCCATGGCCGACCTGAACGGCGACGGCAAGCTCGACCTGGCCGTGACCGACTTCGGGGACGACAGCGTGGCGGTCCTGATCAATCATTCGACGGATCTCTCCGGCATCAAGCCCAGGACCGGAGACGCCGGGGTGGCCGCATTCAGCCTCTTCGCGCCCGCGCCGAATCCCTTCTTCGCCTCCACCTCGATCGCGTTCTCCTCGCGGCGCAGGCCCCCGCGACACTGGAAATCCTCGATCCCGCGGGAAGACTCCTGCGGGTCCTGACCTCCGGGAAGATCTATCCGGCCGGCCAGAGCGTGCTCCAATGGGACGGGACCGACGACGGCGGAAAGCGTCTGGCGGGCGGAGTCTACTTCGTGCGTCTGCGCCAGGGCGGATTCCAGACGATGCGCAAGATCGTGCGCCTGAACTAGTACGTCGTGAGCCTGAACCAGCATGGAACGACCCGTCAAGGGATCACGGAGGCCGCCTGCCTGATCCGGCGAGCGGCCTCCGTTGTTTCTCCAGCGGAACGTGCACCCGTCCTTTCGATGTTCCCGCAACCCTCAGTACTCCGCCCTAGTGCGTTCGCTTCTCCCCTTCCACGCCCGTTGCTGGTGTCCCGGGTGTGGCCACGCTGTCCGCCAAGGTGTCAACTTCCACGTTGGGCGGCCAGGTGGCGATGCGAATGCTGTCGGCCACGTTGGCGCTGTCCGCGGCAGCGATCAACGGCGCGGTACGTCGACCTCCTGCATCCTCGGGGCCAAGCACGTTGATGCGGTCCATGTAGATACACGACTGCGGGAACGGATCGACCGGCCCTCCACCATCATACGACCTCGGGACCGTCTCGCGGGCGATGACATGCCCTTCTACAAAGACCACGTCTCCCTTGTTTACCGACGTGACCAGCGAGTCCACCCGCGCGTTCGGCCATGCTTTGGCCCTGTCGCTCTCACAAATCGACGGATCCACGGTCACGCAGTAGACAACGTATCCCGCTCGTTCCCGACCGCAGTCCAAGGCGATCACGGCTCCCGGCACGGATCGCAGCGTCCGGTCCAGGTCCAGGCAATTGCGCGGTAGGAAGCGCTGCAGGTTCTCAGGGTACCAAGTCGCTGCCTGGACCTCTGATACGACACCGACCCACGTTACTCTCCGAGAACCTGGCTGAAACACTGTGGCCAGCTGCGCCCGTATCGCCTCCTCCTTCATGTTCCATTGGGCGGCCGTGGTCGTCTTCCCCTCGCGATCCAGCCATTCGTCCAATGCCACCTGCCCTCGGCATCGATTCGAGGCGTAGAGCCGAACCGGCAAGGGCAACGCGGGCTTTGGCGGGGGGGACGCAGGTGGGCGGGGAGCCAGGCGCAATCGGGAGTCGGCCATTCGGAGATAGACCCGATTCGGATCGGCCCACGCCTCAACGACTGTACCCTCCACCGTAACCCTGGCTCCCTCCCATGAGTCCAAGGCGTTGGCCATGTCGCCGCTGAGTCTCGAAAACCTGAATGAGAGCGAGAATGTTTGGTCGTAGAAATCGCCTGTTCTCACGGAGATGTCGATTCCGTTGATACGACACCCTTCGTCGTGAACCGTGAGCTCGCGGCCGTACTTTGGTACCGCCCAGTCGATCTCGGTAACGGAGCTAACCGTCCACGTCGACACAAGGTGCTTACCCACCACATGCCCGTTCAGCCACAGGTTCATGCTATCTGACCCAACGTCGTTCAATAGCCGGATCGAGGGGGGCACACCGCGGAAAATCTCACAGATGCTCACGGCATTGGACTGGATGCCGCCTGAAGCGGAGACGTCTGTGCCGGGTCCGGGATCCGAGGCTGCCAGCGGTTCCAGGCGCTCGCGGCGGATCCCTCGCCCGTTCACCGTTCCGGCGATGAGGGCGAGCAGGAGCGCAAAAACAAGAGATGATTGCGGCAACGGTCGAGGGGGCGGCATTCACGACCTCCGAGGATGGTACGACAACGGATTCACCAACGCCGAATGGGCACGTGCGGACGCGTCCGACGCTCCGCACGCCGGGGAGGCTAGCTGGACCATCGAGGGCATTCAACGTCTTTGTGGACAGCGAACCGCGCTTGGCGGCGCCCCGAGACGCTTTCTCAAGCGGCCCGGATGGAGTCTCTCCATGTGGCTGGAGCGGATGGGCGATATCGGCCGAACCTTCGCTGAGATCGAAAAGACGGTCGCGGACGAGGTGCAGACCTCCGCGTCGAGCATTCGTCGCCCGCCATGACTCGAGCATGGCTGGCATCGCTCCTGCGGTGCCTTCGGAATGCAGAACGAGCTCGAACCGAAGCGAGGGAGGTGCGGCCCGTGGTGTCAGGCCAGCCTCAGGGCTCCCAATACCGAAAGGACGTCGAGCGTGAGCATCCGTCAGGGCGGATTCTCACCAATCCGGACGCCCGCCGCGTCACTGCTCGCTAGGAACCCGCCCGCTTTCCCCAGCGCGGATGCGCACTCGTCACTTCCATGTTCCGATTCCTCAATCCTCCGCCCGCCGCGCCTTCGCCTTCGCCTTGCGCTTCCCGGCGTCCTTCGGGCCTTCCGCGTCCTCACCCGTCTTCAGGAAGTCCCGCATCCGCTCGGCGAATCCGCGGAGGCGATTCTCGACCTTGGCGAAGACGGTCCCCTCGGGGAAGTTCCCATCCTCGCCGCGGACGCCCGCGGGCAAGCCGGTGAAGAGCTCGATCGCCTCTTCCACACGGCGGACCGAGTAGATGTGGAACCGGTCTTCCGCCGAGGCCTGCACGACCTCGGCCCGGAGCATGAGATCGCCGAGATTCTGGGCCGGGATGACCACGCCCTGCGTTCCGGTGAGCCGGCGCGACCGGCACACGCCAAAGAAGCCCTCGATCTTCTCGTTCACGCCGCCGATCGGCTGCACGTCGCCGTACTGGTTCACGCTGCCGGTCACGGCCAGGTCCTGGCGCAGAGGCACCTCGGCCAGCGAGGAGATCAGCGTGCACAACTCGGCCACCGAGGCGCTGTCCCCTTCGATGCCGCCGTAGGACTGCTCGAACCCGATCGACGCGCTCAGGGTGAGCGGAAAATCCTGCCCGAAACGAGCCCGGAAGAACCCGTCGATGATGAGCATCGCCTTGTTGAAGGTCCGGCCGCTCAGCTCCGACTCGCGCTCGATGTTGATGATCCCGGCCCGGCCCATCGAGGTCTGGGCGATGATCCGGACCGGCTTGCCGAACTGGTAGTCCCCGAGGTCGTAATAGGAAAGTCCGTTGATCTGCCCGACGCGTTCTCCTTCGATGTCGATGAGGAGGATGCCTTCATCGAACAGCTCCTGGAGCTTCTCCTCCGGCAGCTTGAGCCGGTGTTCCCGCTCGTGGATGGCCCGCTCGACCACCGAGCGGTCGAGGACTCCTGAGCCCATCTGGTTCCCCCAGTAGTTGGACTCGCGGAGGATGTCCGCGACCTCGCTGAAGACCGCGGAGAGTTTGCCCTGCCGGCCGGCCGAGCGCACTCCCTGCTCGACCACCGCGGCGACGCCGGTCTTGTCCAGGCAGCGCAGGCCCTCCTCCTGGCAGATGCTGTTGATGAAGGTGGCGTAGCGCCGGATGTTGTCCGGTTCGCGCGTCATCACCGAATCGAAGTCCGCCTTGACCTTGAAGATCTTCCGAAAGTCGGGCTCGTAGTTATACAGTATTTGATAGGTGTACGGATCCCCGATCATGGCGACCCGGACGTCGACCTGGATCGGCTCGGGCTTGATCGCGCTGGTGGAGAAGAGGTAGAAGGGATCGTAGCTCTGGATGTCGATCTGCTGGTTCTTCAGCGTCCGCTTGAGCGCGGGCCACACCCCCGGCTCGCTGATCAGATCGATCAGGTTGAGGACGAGAAAACCGCCGTTGGCCCGGAGCACGCTCCCCGCCTTGATGTGCAAGAAGTCGCTCCGCCAGTGCCCCGAGCGGTCGACCACCTTCTCGATCGTGCCGAAAAGGTTCCGGTAGTTGGGAGACGTCTCGACCACGACCGGGGGCCGCTCGACGCCGGTATTGTCCACCACGACGTTGACCAGGAAGACGCGGTAGCGCTCGTCCTCCTGGAGGGGAATCGGGCTCGGATCCTCGCCGTCCTCCTTTTCCTTGTCCAGGAACTGGCCCATGTGTCCCAGCACCTGGTCCCGCACCTGATCGAGATACTCCGCCACCTTGGCGTCGGGATACTCCCCCTTGAGGTCGTTCAAGGCGTCGGTGATGATGGGCCGGCCGAACTCCTTCTCGAGCTGGGCCAGCTCCTCGCGCAGCTTGCGCTTGATGTCCCGGACCTTCTTGAAGGTGTCCTCCATCATCTGGCGCAGCTCGGAGTACTTCTCGCGCAGGTGGGCGAACTCCTCCTTGCTGAACTTCTCCTGCATGGCCAGCGCCTCGACGCGCTCGAGCTGAACCGGCTCTCCGTTGATCACGGGCGCGATCTCCGGCTTGGAAAAGGGACCCATCTGGATCTGGACCAGCGCGAAGTTCTCCTGCTGGATCTTCTCTTCGAAGAGGCGCACCGCCTCCTTCTCCATCTCCTTGAAGCGCTCGGCCACCTGCTTGGTCCGCTCCTTGTAATGGTCGCTCTCGAAGATCTGGGCGATGCTGCGCTTCATGTGGAGGACGAACTCCTCCATGTCGCGGCGGAAGGCCTGGCCGCGCCCGGCCGGCAGGACGATCGAGAGCGGCATGTCGGGATCGCGGAAGTTGTTCACGTAGACGATGTCCATCGGAGCGCGGCGGCCGGTGTCCGTGCTTTCCAGGAGGTGGCGGACGGTGGTGGTGCGGCCGGTCCCGGCGGGTCCGGAGACGAAGACGTTGTGCCCGCGGCTTCGCATGGAAAACGCGAGCTGCATGGCGGACAGGGCCCGATCCTGCCCGATGATCCCCCGGGCCGTGGGGATCTCATCGGCCCGATCGAAGCCCAACGAATCGGGATCGCAGACCCAGCGAAGCTGGTCCGTCGGGACTCGCAGATCCTTCCGAGCGCTCATCAACGCCTCCTCAGCCCCGTCACGGCGATGGCCGCGCGGCCGATGTGAAATCGAACCGGATCGCTCCGGCCGGCCCCGCCGGATCAGGCGTGCCGGAACCGGATCGCCCCGGCCGGCGCCGCCGGATCAGATGTGCCGGAACCGGATCGCTCCGGCCGGCGCGTCCTGATCAGGCGCGCCGCGAACCCTCAAAACTCCAACGGATACTCGCGGAGCAACTCGTTCAGCGAAACCTTGCCTTCCGTCCCGGGGCTTCGCTCCCCGATCACGAGCGCGCAGGGAACCCCGAATTCCCCCGCCGGAAAGCGCTTCGGGATCGTTCCGGGCACGACCACCGCCCTCGGCGGCACCCGGCCCTTCCAGATCCGCGGACTCTCCCCTCGCGCGTCCACGATGGGCGTCGAGGCGGTCAGCACGACTCCGGCGCCGAGCACGGCGCCGGCGCCGACGCGCACGCCCTCGACCACGATCACGCGGGAGCCGAGAAAGACCGAATCCTCGATGATCACCGGCGCCGCCTGCGGAGGCTCCAGCACCCCGCCGATTCCGACGCCGCCCGAGACGTGCACGCCCCGTCCGACCTGGGCGCAGCTCCCCACCGTGGCCCAGGTGTCGATCATGCTTCCGGCGCCCACGCGGGCCCCGATGTTCACGAAACACGGCATGGCCACGACGCCGCGCTCGAGAAAGGCCCCGTAGCGCACCGTGGCCGGGGGCACGACCCGGATGCCCGCTCCTTCCGGGTCCTGTTTCAGCGGGATCTTGTCCCGGAAGGAAAACGGCCCGACTTTCATGGGCTCGGCCGGACGGAAGGCGAAGTAGAGGAGAATCGCCTCCTTGATCCAGGCGTGGACGGTCCAATCGGCCCCTTCTTCGGCGGGCGGGGACGCGACGCGAAGCCCACCCTCATCCAGCGCCTGGATCACGGCCTCGACCGCGCTCTGGACGGCGGCGCTTTGCCGCTGCGAGGGATCGGCCCACGCGGCCTCGATGATCGCCTCTTGCTCGTCCCAGCTCCGGCTCATGGGCTCATCCACTAGAGCGTCCGCTCCAGGATGGCGGCCGCTTCCTCGCACTCGGCCCGCGTGGGCACGAGCGCCATCCGCGCCCAGCCCTCTCCGGCCGCGCCGAAGTAGCTCGCCGGGGCCACGGCCACGCCGTTCTCGAGCAAGCGCTGGGCGAATCCCTCCGAGGTCTCGCCGGCGGGAACCTTCAGGTACAGATAGAAGGTGGCCTCGCTTCCGCCGATCTCGATCCCTTTTCTCCGGAAAACCGGGATGAGCACCTCCCGTTTCTCCCGATAGATCCGTCTTTGATCGGCGACGTGTTCCTCGTCGCCCCAGGCTTCACAGGCCGCTTCCATGACGAAGGAAGGCGTGGCCACACCCTGACTGGGCCGGACCTTCCGGAGCAACGCGATCAACTCCGGATCCCCCGCGATGAAACCGCTGCGATAGCCGGTCATGGCCGACCGCTTGCTCAGGGTGTTGAAGACGACCAGATTCTCGAACCCGAGCTGCAGCGCGCTCGGCGGCGGCTGATCGAACCAGATCTCGGAATAGGCCTCATCCGACGCGAGCCAGAAACCGGATCGCCGGGCCAGGTCGAGGGCCCGACTGTAGAACTCCTCGCGGGCCACGGCGCCGGTCGGGTTGTTCGGATAGTTGATCCAGAAGAGCGCCGTCCGCTCCAGAACCTGCGGAGAAAGCGCGGTGAGGTCGGGCAGGAATCCGAGCCTGGGCACGAGCGGCACGGGCACGGGATCGCCCCCGGCGAAACGCGCGCCGATCTCGTACACCGGATACGCCGGATCGGGGATCAGGACCAGCCGGCGTTCGCTGCGAGGGTCGATGACCGCCTGATGGATCAGGTAGACCGCTTCCTTCGACCCGTTCGATGGCAGGAGGTGGACGTCGGGATCCGTCTCCACGCCGTACCGCCGGGAGATCCAGCCGGAGATCGCGCTTCTTAGAGCCGGCGTGCCGGCAGCCGGCGGGTAGGAGCTGCGAAGCGGAACGGAACGGAGCAGGCGCTCCCGAATCCTCGACGGGGTCTCCTCGTGCGGATCCCCGATCGTGAAGTCGATGACCCGGATCCCGCGTGATCGGGCCCCGGCCTTGGCTTCGTCCAGGCGGACGAACGGATAGGTGGCGAGGCTCGCGAATGCAGGATTGCGAGGTCGATTCATCAAGTCCGGTCCCTCCGATTGGTTCCAACATGTTCCGCGCGGCTTCGTCAAACGTCAACCAGGCTCCGTGATCGGGGCCGGCCCCGATCCGCCGACGCCGGCGGTCCCGGCTCCCGTGGGGCCGGCGCGTCCCGATCCGGCGATGCCGGCAGGCGTCGATCCGATCACGTGGGCGGGCCCGGACCGGTCAGGAACGTGACCATGCGCTCAAGGCACGCCTCGGCCGAAGCCGCCTCCACGAACTCCTCCCGGGTGTGGCAGAGCTCGGGATCTCCGGGACCCCAGTTGATCGCGGGCACGCCCGCGGCACTGAGGCGCGCAACGTCGGTCCATCCCTGCTTCGCTCGCCGCGGCAGTCCGGTGGATTCGCAGAGGTACCGATAAAGCGGATCATCAAACGAGATCTTCCCGGCCGGGGAGTGGTCAACCAAACGGCACTCCGCCTGTTCCGGCGAAGGGCAGAGGCCGCGCGCGAATTGCTCCGCTTCCTCGGGAGAACGATCGGGCGCGTAGCGGAGGTTCAGGTTGATCGTAAGAGTCCCCGGGATCACGTTTCGCACCTCGCCCGCGTGGAGCCGGGTCAGCGTGACCACCTCGCGGAACACCGCGCCGGCGATCTCCACCGTGCGGATCGGGCGGCGCAAGGTCGCCTCGAGCCAGGGCAGGGCGACCTCCAGAGGATGCCGCCCCATCCAGGGACGCGCGCTGTGGCAGGCGATCCCGTGGAAGACGACCTCCAGGTGGATCGAACCGTTGCAACCCAGCTCCAGGTTGCCGTCCGTCGGTTCCAGAAGGACTCCGAGGTCCGCGGTGGAGAGCCACGCCTCGCTCTCCAGGAGACGGCCGAGCGCGTTGCCTTCTTCCGAGCCCTCTTCGCCGGTGTAGAAGACGAACGCGCGATCGGCGAAGCCTTCCCGCGGATCGAGGCGCTCGAGCAGGCCCAGCATGACCGCCACGCCGGCTTTCATGTCAGCCGCGCCCCGGCCGGTGATCCGCCCGCCAAGAAGAGACGGATCCGGAGCCTCTCCCTTCGGGACGGTGTCGATGTGGCCGGCCAGAACGATCAACGGGCGGGAACCGGCCAGAGAGCATGGGCGGGAACGATCCGCTCGGGTCGGACCGGCATCCCATGGAGACGGAGGGGCGACGACGGTCGGATCCCCGTTCCGGGGCGAAGGGGACGGCGCACCGGGCGGCCCGGCGTCCCGCTCCGAAAGGGACGGCCCACCGGTCCCATCGGCCCGCATCGATGGAGGCGTCACCAGCAGCGAGTTCGCGACGCGATGAATCCGGTTCCCCCGTCCTGCCGCCACACCGCGCAGCCTGGCTTCCAGAAAGTCAGCCAGAGCCTGCTCGTCTCCAGTCACGCTGGGCACGGAGACGAGATCGAAGATGTCCCGGGCAACGTCCGTCATGGGGAGATGTTCGCCCAGACGGCGGGAAGAGGCAAGGGACGCTCCGTCGATCTGCCGACCAGGCGGGAGACCTCCGCCACTCGTCTGGTCCGGCGCGGCGACCTCGCGGGAGGAGGCACATGGGGCGGAATCAAGCACATGATGTGGTGCCTCGGCGATCCATCCTGCGGCGGCAAGTGGTGAGGGCTGTCCGCGTCCCGCCGGCCGGAAGAGCTAGAACAACGGCGCCAAGATGCGACTGCAATATACAATCGCATCCTATGTGGCGGAAGCATCAAACGGCCCGGGGGACAGCCGCCTTCAGTGGCGTCCCCCAGGTCTGATCGGGACGATTCGCCGGAGGTCTTCCGGCGGGCGCCGGCACAGCCGGCCCCTCGCCGGTGATCGTCACGGCACCAACGACGACGATCTCAGCGAAGTTTCCCCGCCGCCTTCCCCAGCACCTCCTGATAGCCTTCGATGTCCATGAACCCGTGTCCGCTGATGTTGAAGGCGATCACCTTCTCCTCGCCGGTCTCCTTGCACTTCAGCGCCTCGTCGATGGCCGCGCAAATGCTGTAGGCGGACTCGGGAGCCGGCAGGAATCCCTCCGTGCGGATGAAGGTCAGCGCGTGCTGGAAGACGTGCTGCTCGTCCGTCGGATAGGCGACGGTGTCGATGTATCCCAGGTGGCGCAGGAGGCTCAGGATCGGCGAGCACCCGTGATACCGGAGGCCGTCTCCCTTGACCGGCTTCATGTCGGCGGTGTGGCCCAGGGTGTACATCTTGAGGAGAGGCGTGATCTCGGCATGGTCGGCGAAGTCATACCGGTACTCCCCCTGGAGATTGGGGGCGGCCTGGCTCTGCGCGGCGATGAAGCGGATCTTCTTGCCCTTGGTCAGCACGTCCCCCAGGAAAGGCAGGGCGAAGCCGCCGAAGTTGCTGCCTCCGCCGAGGCAGGAGATCACCACATCGGGATACTCCCCGATTTTCGCGAACTGCTTCTGGGTCTCGAGCCCGATGATGGTCTGATGCATCAGGACGTGGTTCAGGACCGATCCGAGGCAGTAGACCGCCTTCGGATCTCCCATGGCGTCCTCCAGGCCCTCGGAGATGGCGATGCCCAGAGACCCCGGATGATTCGGATCCTGGAAATGCAGCTTGCGCCCGAATTTCGTCTGATCGCTCGGGGAGGCGTAGACGTCGGCGCCGAGCATCTGCATGAAGCCGAGCCGCGCCGCCTTCCAGTTGTACACGGCGCGCACCCAGTAGACGGTGCAGCGAAGGCCGGCCAGGGACGCCGCCAGCGCGAGAGCGGTGCCCCACTGACCCGCACCGGTCTCGGTGGTCAGCCGCTCAAAGCCCTCTTCGCGGGCGTAATAGGCCTGGGCGACCGCGGTGTTGACCTTGTGGCTTCCGGTCGGGCTGTAGAACTCGGATTTGTAATACATCCGGGCGGGAGTCCCAAGGAGCTTCTCGAGCGACAGAGCCCGGAAGAGCGGCCGGGGACGCCCGATCTGGGCGTACAGCTCCCGAAGAGGCTCCGGAATGGGGATCCAGCGTTCCTGCGACATCTCCTGGCGCAGGCACTCCTTGCCCAGGAGCTTGGGCAACTGCTCCAGCCGGGACGGGCCCGTCTCGGGGTCCATCGGAGGCGGAAGGGGCTGCGGCAGGTCGGCGACGATGTTGTACCAGCGGTCCGGAATCTCCTCGACTGGGAGCTGGATCTGCCTCTTCGGTGGCGTCATCTTGACCTTCTTGGAGGCCCCGCTTACGGCCGTCGACTCGGCGGTTTCTGGGGGCGTCCGGGAGAAACGCTGGCGCGGCCGACCGTGGCCGACTGAATTCCAACGCTGCGCGCGGGCGCGCCCCATCGGGATCCTCGCGGATTGAGAACCTATCGGTCCCGAATCGGCGGGTCAACTGCGAAACGCCTCCCCCGGCCGCGCCGCGCCGATTCTGGGCGACCGGACCCGTGCGGGGACCCTTGCGCAGAGCCTGAAGATACAGGCGCCGACTCGCGGCGGAACGACGCCGGCCGATTGACAGGCAGAGAGACGCGTGATGAGATGGACATCCATGAGACTGGTCTCTGAAACGGACAGACTGCCGATTAGTGAACTGCGCCGGATGGCGGCCGATCGCGGCTGGGATCTGGTCAAGGCCGTCGTCGATGTCGCCCGGGCCATCATGCTGGTCGACGCGGACCTGCATGCAGATCAGGAAGCGGAGCTGCTGGCTTCTGGGTCCCATCAGCGGGATCTGTGGGGCATCAACCTGTACCCGGATCTACCGCGGGCGGACTGGCTTGAGTTCGATTCGATGATCAACCTGCGTCCCTCATCCGGCAACAGGTCACGAGGGGTGGAGGACCCGGCCACCCGCCAGAGAGTCACGATGCTGGTCGACCGCCTGGTCACGGGTTGAAGCCATGCTCCATCCCGACCTGGCCGGCGGACGCTGGTTCGAGCTGACCCTGGCTGAACAACTCGGACACGCCGGCAGCGAGTTCAGCCGCGCAATGAAGTGGAAGGACCGGAATCCCCAGATCGCGCGCGGCGCCATCGAGCGCCTCCTCGAGCTGATGGATCTGACCCTGGACGACCCCCGCCACCGGCAGTCGGTCGCGCGCCTCCGCGAGATCGCGCGGACGCGCGAGATTCTGGTCGACTACCTGCTCGGCTCGAACGAGTACCACTCGGACGGCGCGTCGCTCCAACGCTACTTCGACGCCTTCGCTCGGCTGGCAGCTCATCGCCGGGCTTGACGGCCGGCGGCCCGGCGCGGCGCTTGACGGCTTGCGGCCCGGCTCTGGTCTTGACCGCGCGCGGCTGAGCGCCGGTCTATACGGCCGCAGCGGTTTCCGTCCGCGCCGGCCGATCTCAAAGCGCCTCTGGCCGCCACGCCCGGCCGCCCGTCGATGGCATTCCCTTGGCGGCACCTCCGGATCCGTCGAGGCCGGGTGATCCTGCTTTCGGCTGCGCCCGGGCCGGATGACCCACCGATCAGTCCGCTGATGGCGCGGGCCGCTCACGGCACGCTGGTTTCGGGCGTTGCCGCAGGCTATACTTGAGGGGCTATCGATGAACGCGTCTTGATCTCCGTCTGCGCCACACTCTGGAGGAACCATGCCACGCTTGAAGACGCTCGCAATCGTCTCCCTGGCGGGAGCGGCCGGGCTCGCCGCCGTCCTTCTCGCTTTCGATCTCGGCGTCGGGATTCCCTCCGATCTCCGCGCCGGCCGGCGGGAGGGCCGCATGACCTGCGCCGCGTCCTGCAAGTGCGCCCGTGACCAGGCGGAAGCCGAAGAGGAGTCCTTCTCGCTTCATCGCGGCGACGGCAAGGCTCCCCGTTTTCCGGACCAGTGGTTCTTCCTCGAGCGAGCCTATCCCTACGGGCGGATCCCGAAGGACGTCTGGCATGCCGCCCAGAAGGAGGCCGAAATCCTGAAAGAGGGGACCGGCGGGCTCGCAGCCTGGACCTTCCGGGGCCCGAACAACATCGGCGGACGGATCACCGACCTCGCGATCGATCAGACCGACGCCAACACCGCTTTCGCCGGAGCGGCCGAAGGAGGCGTCTTCCGGACCACCGACGCGGGCCAGACCTGGACTCCGCTGTTCGACAACCAGCCCACCATCTCGGTCGGCGCCGTTGCCATCGACCCCAACAACCATCAGGTCGTCTACGCCGGAACCGGCGAGGTCAATCCCGGCGGCGGCAGCGTGGCCTACGGCGGCACCGGCCTCTACCGCTCCACCGATCAAGGAAGCACCTGGACCTCCCTCGGATTGACCGAATCCGGCTCGATCGGCCGGATCCGGATCGACCCGACGAACTCCTCCCGGATCTACGTCGCCGCCATGGGGGATCTTTGGAGCACCGGCCCGGACCGCGGCGTCTATCGCACGACGGATGGAGGGGCGAGCTGGAAGCAGGTCCTCTATCTGAGCGACTCGACCGGCGCGGTCGACGTGATGCTGCGGCCCGATCAACCGAAGACGATCTTCGCCGCCATGTGGGAGCGGATCCGGCGCCCGTCCTACTACCGGTACGGCGGGCCGACCTGCGGCGTGTACAAGTCAACCGACGGCGGCGACACCTGGGCCCTCGTGGCGGGCGGCCTGCCGACTCCCGGCTCCAGCAGCGGGCGGATCGGCCTGTCGCTCTGCACCTCCTCGCCGCAGATCATGCACGCCGTCTATTCCGACAACGTCGGGTACTACGCCGGCCTCTATCGCTCGACCAACGGAGGCGCGAGCTGGACGCGCACCAATGACGGCGCTCTGGCCGACGCGTTCGCCTCCTATGGATGGTGGTTCGGGAACTGCCGGACCTCGCCGGTCGACGGAAACCGCATCTTCGTCCTCGGGCTCGACGACTACCGGAGCACCAACGGCGGAAGTTCCTGGTCGGACATCAGCGGATCCATGCACGTCGACCATCACGCCCTTGATTTCGGGCCTGGATCCAATCCGGCCATCTTCGAGGGAAACGACGGCGGGCTCTACCGGTCCACCAACGGCGGTTCCGTCTGGTCCTTCCTGCCGGACCAGCCGATTACACAGATCTACCGCATGGCCCTGGATCCCCACAACACCAACGCCCTCTACTGCGGCGCCCAGGACAACGGAACCAACCGGACCTTGACCGGCGCACTCAACGACTGGGTGAACATCTACGGCGGCGACGGGTTCCAGCCGCTGGTCGATCCGAACAACTCGAACCGGATCTGGGCGGAATATCAGTACGGATCCCTGGCCATGTCGTCCAACGGAGGCGGCTCCTGGGTCGACGCCACCAGCGGCATCAACGGCAGCGACCGGTTCAACTGGAACACACCGGTCATCATCGACCCGACGAATCCGACGCAGCTTTATTTCGGCACGCAGAGGCTCTACCGGAGCACGAACGGAACGAGTTGGACCGCCATCAGCCCGGACCTGACCGGAGGGCCGGGCGGCGGCAGCCCGGGCAACGTCTACGGGACGATCACGACGATGGGGGTTTCTCCTCTCGATGGAAAGGTGATCTGGGTCGGGACGGATGACGGCCACGTGCAGCAGACGACCAACGGCGGCACAAGCTGGAACAACGTCACGGGCACGCTGCCGAACCGTTGGATCACCTCGGTGCACGGCAGCCAGCAGGACCGCGCGACCGCCTACGTCACCCTCTCCGGGTTCCGCTGGGGAAGCCCGCTTCCCCACATCTTCAAGACCACGGATCTGGGCACGACCTGGACCGACATCTCCAGCAACCTGCCCGAGGCTCCGCTCAATGACTGCGTGCCCGATCCGCTCACTCCATTGACCATCTACGCCGCCGGCGACCTCGGGGTCTATCAGACCCTGGACGGCGGAGGGTCGTGGACCGCTCTCGGATCCGGACTGCCCAACGTTGTCGTGAACGTGCTCGGCTTCGACCCGGTGAACCGGATCCTGGTGGCCGGAACCTACGGACGGAGCTTCTTCTCCTACAACGTCGGCCAGCCCTCTTCCGTCGCCGAACGCGATCAGCCCGGATCCGTCGCCGGCCTTCAGGCTCCTTGGCCGAATCCGGCGCGTGAAGGCGCCTGGATCGCGTGGGCGGGCGCTGCTTCCGCGCCGGGCGGCCGGTCCGTCCCGGTTTCGGTCGAGGTCCTCTCTGTGGACGGGCGGAGGATCTGGTCGGCCACGGTGGCGCCGGATCCCGCGGCGTCGCCGGCCGGATCGGGCCGCGTCTACTGGAACGGCCGTACTCTCGAAGGAAGGCGCGCCCCGGCGGGCACCTATTTCTGTCGCGCGTTCGCGGGGCCGCGCAGCCTGGGAAGCCGGCGGCTGGTCGTGGCGCCGTAGCGCGTGACCGATCTCTTCTCTCTGGCCGGCGCCGGTTCCGCGGTGCGGGTCGAAACCGGGCTGGATGTGATCCGGCGTGAGGGCCTCAAGGCACCTGGGCAGGGCCGCGTGGGCCTGCTGTGCAACCAGGCTTCGGTCGACCGGAGTCTGTCCGGCGCGCCCGAGATTCTCCGCTCCCTGCCGGGCATCCGGCTGGAACGCATCTTCTCCCCGCAGCATGGTTTCTTCGGAGAAGAGCAGGACAACATGGTCGAATCCGGCGACGGGACGCATCCCGGAACCGGAGTGCCCGTGATCAGCCTCTACGGCCGGGTGCGGGAACCGGAGCCGGGCATGCTGGCCGGCCTGGACGCCCTCGTCATCGATCTCCCGGACGTCGGCACGCGCGTGTATACGTTTCTCTCCACCGCCGTCCTCTGCCTCAAGGCCTGCGCACGGGCCAAGATCCCGGTCATCGTCCTCGACCGGCCGAACGCGATCGGAGGTCAGGCCGTCGAGGGGCCGTTGCTCCGGTCCGACCTCTCCTCTTTTGTGGGCTTGATCCCGGTGCCGCTGCGCCACGGGCTGACGCCGGGCGAATATTGTCGGTTCGCGCAGAACAACCTCGGGCTCGACGTCGAGCTCGAGATCATCGCGCTTCGCGGGTGGGAACGCGGCCTCTACCTGGATCAAACGGACGTTCCCTGGATCGCGCCGTCGCCCAACCTTCCGACCCTCGAGAGCGCCATCGTCTACACGGGAATGGTGCTGTTCGAGGGTACCAACCTGTCCGAGGGACGCGGCACGACCCGGCCCTTCGAGCTGTGGGGCGCGCCCTGGCTGGATCCGGCGGCGGTGCGGGCGGACTTGGAGCGGATCGGAAAGTCCGAGACAAGAGCGGGTGGCGGAGCGAAGCCCGGCCCTGCGGGCGCCGGGCCGAGTCAGCCCGAGTCCGGTCGCGGCGGAGCGAAGGCCGGTGACACAGGCGTTGGAGCCATCGCGCCCCGATCCGATTCTGAAACCGGGGACCCGCCCGGATACCTACTCCGCGAGTTGGCCTACCGCCCGACCTTTCACAAATTCGCCGGTGAGATCGTGCGGGGCTTTCAGCTCCACGTCACCGATCGGGAGCGGTTCCGCCCGGTCCTGGCCGCGGTCACGTTCCTCGCGGCGATCCTGCGCTGTCATCGGGACCGCTTCGCCTGGCGCCAACCGCCGTACGAGTACGAGACCGATCGTCCGCCCATCGATCTGATCGTCGGGAGCGACGGCGTGCGCCGGATGCTCGAGAGCGGAGCGGATCCACTGGAGATCGGCGCCGCGTGGGCGCGCGAGGAGCGGGCGTTTCGGGAGATCCGGAAGCGGGCGCTGCTGTATCGGTGAGGCAGGGCGGGGATCTCAATACCGTTCCACCGGCTTTCCCAGCAGCCGGCGGATGTAGTTGACCTGTCCGGTATGCGTGGAGAAGTCAGTCAGGGGCCGAAGGACCCGCATCAGCACCGGCCATTCCTTCCACGGCTCCGGAGGCAGCGTCCGCCGCTCCAAGAAGGCTGATTCCGGCGCGCGCGCCAGCACCGTGCGGAAGCGTTCGGCCAGCACCTCGCGATGCTCGAGCATCGGCTCGAAATGCCAGGATCCTTCCGGGCCGAAATCGGGCGACGGCAGGTCGTCCAGGGAACCGGGCTCGATCGTGAGCGTGATGAACCGGATCAGGCGAAGCTGGTGCTGGAGAATCGCGCCGATGGTCATGGCGCCGTGGCCGAGATCCTCGTTGATCAGACGGTCATCCAGTCCCTTGGACGCGTGATAGACGCGCCGGAGGGCTTCGTCGAAGAGATAACGGATCGTCTCGTGCATCGTGATTCCGGCGGGGGCCGGAGCCTCGATCTCGTAGCGGGAAATCTCCCTGGTCACGCAACGCCTCCTCTGTGGAATCGACCGCGCGGGCCGACGTGCGGCCGGCCCGCCCCCTGGTATCGAGGCACAGAGCGCCTCCGGCGTCGGCCCGGGTTGCGGGAGCAAGCCCGAAACCGCCATGAACAAGCATAGCAAACCCAAGGTCGCCCGCTCGGACATCCGCCCGGCGCTCGATCGCGGCCCCGGCGTGGACCGAGCCGGCCGCTGCCAGTCCGCGGCGGCCGCCCCGCTGCGGACGCCTCTGCGCTGCCGGCCCGAACTCAGTAGTTCTCTCCCAGAACCTCGAAGTACTCGCGAGGATGCAGGCAGGCCGGGCATTTGGCCGGAGCTTCCGTGCCTTCATGGACGTATCCGCAATTGCGGCATCTCCATCGCGTCGGGACGGGCTTCTTGAAGACCGTTCCTTCCACGACGTTGCCGAGAAGCTTCTGGAACCGCGCTTCATGCGCCTTCTCGGCGCGCGCGACCAGGTTGAAGACCGTGGCGATCTCGGAGAAACCCTCCTCCTTCGCGATCTCCGCAAAGCCGGGATAGAGCTGGGACCATTCGTCGTTCTCCCCTTCCGCCGCGGCGCGGAGGTTGTCCGTCGTGGTCAGGGTCGTCCCGGCGGGATAGGCGGCCGTGATCTCCACGGTTCCGCCCTCCAGAAAGGAAAAGAATCGCTTGGCATGTTCCTTTTCATTGTCGGCCGTGTCCAGGAGGATGGCCTCGATCTGCCGGAAACCCTCCTGGCGCGCCACGCCGGCGGCGTAGGTATAGCGGTTGCGCGCCTGCGACTCCCCCGCGAAAGCGGCCAGGAGGTTCTTCTCCGTTCGTGTTCCCCGGATGCTCTTGGCGTTCGACATGATCTCCTCCAGCGCTCGCTGCCGGGCAGGCGGACCACCACCGGCATGAGGCAGAACGAATCCCCGCGGCCACACCCATCCACCCACGGACAGGACCATCGACGAGGATCAGATCCGAAAACAGGTCCACTTCGTGCCGTCCGCCCGCGGACAGACTGTTCGACCCGGATCAGATCCAGAGGCTGGTCGTCCGTGCTCCGTCCGCCCGCGGACGGACGCCGGTTCAATATAATCAAGCGCCCGATCCGGCGCCAGCGGCGGGAGAGGACGACGGAGATCAACGTTCCGCCCGACGTTCGACGGCCGCGCGGAGCGCCTCTTCGAACGCGGTCGCCTGGCATCCCGGTTCGTACTCCGCCAGAACGAACTCGCGTCCTCTTCGCGCCAGCCGTTCGCGAAGCTCCGGATCCCGAAAGAGCCGCACGATGGCTGCCGCGATTGCCGGAGCGTCTCCGGCGGGGACGAGCAGCCCATTGTCCTCGCCGGCGATGATCTCGGGCACTCCGCCAGCGTTCGTCGCGATCACGGGGACGCCGAGCGCGAGCGCCTCCTGCAGGACCATGCCGAAGGTCTCTCCGTGGGACGCAAGGACGAAGACGTCGAGAGCGCGGAAGGCCGGCCGCGGGTCCTCTTGGAACGGGATGAAATGCACCCGGTCGCGAATCGGCAGGGAGTCGCGCAGCTCACGAAGCGAGCGCGCATACGCGGCATGTTCCTTCCTCTCGCCGCCGACGACAAGTCCGACGAGCCGGGCCCCGAGCGCGGAATCGGACTCCGCGGCCAGCGCGAGAGCTTCCAGGAATTCCCTCTGACCTTTCCGGGGATCGAGGCCCCCGATGATCCCGGCCACGAAGGCGCCGGCCGGGAGATCGAAGCGAGCTCGCGCTTCGGCCCGCGACACAGCTTCGGGGAAGAAGCGCTTCGGGTCGACACCGTGACGGACGACGGAGATCTTCGCGGACGCGAGGCAGGTGCGCCGCAAGAGCTGCCGGCGCAACGCCTCGGTGATGGCGATCGCTCCGTCCAGACGTCGATAGATGAAGCTGTGATAGAGATCGTGCTTGTCGACCCCCGATTGCATCTGCTGATAAAGCACGACCGCGATCTTCCGGCCGGCTCCCAGGATCGCCATGGCGAGATCCTGCGAGCGGGCGACCAGCACGACCTGGATTCCGGCTCGGCGCAGGATCCGCCGCAGCTTCACCACCGCGATCGGATCAACGGGGTGGAGCCGCGTCGACGGGCCCCGGAAAGCCAGGCCAAGCCGCTCCGCTTCCCGTTGAAGGCCGGGCGCATCAGGCAGGACAGCCAGCACCTCGTGGCCCCGGGCCTTGAGCTCGGCGCCGCGCCGGAGGACGGCCAGCTCGAGCCCGCCCACCGTGCGCGAGAAACACAAGGTCGCGACCCTCATGCCCGCCCTCCCGGATGCCGCGAATCTCCACGCACTCCATCAGAAGAGCCATTGTCGCGGTCCGGAGACGCCGGCACAAGAGAGTGGCGACGCGGGGACAGATTGACCTCGATGTGACCTTCCCGTCGAAGTTCCGCGGGATCGAGGTCCGCGCCGCCGGCTCGCCAGCATCGTGACGGTCCCGGCAGACGCCGTCGTGACCGTCTCGCCGCCTTCCGAGGGATGGGTTATCTTCAGACCGTGACGCACTCGGCAGGCCCGGGGAAAAGGAGGCGCATCTGAGCGGCAAGGGTATGATTCTGGCGGCAGGCCTCGGGACGCGCATGCTGCCGTTGACCCGTCTCGTGCCGAAGTCGTTGCTGCCTGTGGCCGGCCGGCCGCTCTTGGAATGGAATCTCCGCCTGCTCGCGGACTTCGGGATCATCGAGGCGGTGGTCAACGTCCATCATCTCCCGGACGAGATGCGAAGATCGGCGGAGGGCCTCATCCCGCCCGCGGGCGAACGCGCCGGCGGGCGGGGCGCAAACGAGGGCGTGAGCAGCTCAAAGAAGCCCGAGGGCCCGGACGCGGCGGCCACAGTCCACCCGGCACAACCTCTCCCGGGCGTCCGCCTGTCCTTCGAGGACCGGATCCTGGGCACCGGCGGCGGAATCGTCCAGGCATCCGCCTGGCTCGATTCCGATCCGATCCTGATCGTGAACGCGAAAGTCCTGTTCCGGCCGGATCTCGGCGCTGCGCTCGACGTTCATCGCGCCGGCCGATTCCTCGCGACCCTCATCGCCGCCCACGATCCCTGGCACGCTCAGCTCGTCGTCGAGGGAAACCACGTCCGGGCGATCCACCCGCGGCCGGTCTTCGGCAATCCCTCCCTGCTCGGATTCGGAGGCGTCTATTTTCTCTCGCAGGAAGGTCTGGCGAGGCTGCAAGCCTCCGTGATACGGGCTGCAGGGTCGAACGCCCGCGATCGAACGGCGGCGGCCCCGAGGCCGCCAGGCTTTCTCGAAGTCATCCCGGAATTCCGCGCCTGGATGGCCGAGGGGCGGCTCGGAGCGTTCGTCAGCGATGAGCCGTTCCGCGAGGCAAGCACGCCCGAAGGCTATCTTGAGGTGGTCCGGGATGTCGCCGGACCGCTCCGGCCCCGGCTTCTGGGATCAGAGCCGGCGCGCGCCACAGCCTGCCCGGCGGAAATCCGCGGCTTCTGCGAGATCTCGAACGGCGCGCGCATCGGCGCTGCAGCTTGCATCGAAGACAGCATCGTCCTCGAAGGGGCGGAGATCACGCCAGGCGCGGTGGTCCGCCGCTCGATCCTCGGGCTGGGAGCGCGGATCGACCGTCTGGCGGACCGCATCCTCTCTGCCGCGGGGGAGTCGCGCCCTCTGGCGCTTCCGTCGGCGGAGCAGGAAAAGGCCATCCTCGGATTCCTGGAGGCGGTCAGCGCAGCTCCGCCACCGGCCGGCTCGACGACCACAGCGGCCCGACTCCCCGATGAACACGCGCCCTTTGCAGTTCCTCTTACCGGCGGGACGACCACGACGGCCCGAGGCCCCGATGGACAGGCGTCCGGCGCACCTCCACCGCCGGCCGGTCGGACGACAACGACGCGGAATCCTGACGAGAAAGGGCTCGGTGTTGCCTCGCCCGCGGTCCGGCCGTCCATCCGCCGCCTTCACGGGGACGGATCGGCGCGAGGGATCTTCCGAATCGCCTTCGAGCGCGAGACGCGCGTCATCGTCACGGCGGAACGGGGCACCCTCGATGCCTCCGTCTACCCGCGGCTCGGCGGCGCCGCCGCGCCCAACGAGTCGGAGTCGTTCGTCTACGTGAGAAACTACCTGGCCTCTCTGGGCGCGCCCGTCCCGCGAATCGATGCGGCCGACACCGCGGCGGGCCTCATCCTGCAGGAAGATCTCGGCAACACCCGGTTGTACGACCTGGAGCATGACGGTCGGCCCCCTGAGGAGCTGCGAAGCCGCTATGTCGAGGCAATCTCAGCGCTCGCCCGAATGCAAAGCGCGGGGCCCGTGCCCTTCGAGCCGGGCCGCACGGACAACCTCCCGTACGACCTGGCTTTCATCCTGAAGTTCGAGTCGGGATACTTCCACCGCGAGATGGCCCGGGGTCCATGCCGCCTGCCGATCCCGTTCGAGGAGCTCGAGGAGACGTACGCGCGCGCCGCCCGCGCCGCGCTCGACGGACCCGTGGTGTTCATGCACCGCGATTATCAGTCGAGGAATCTGATGATCGCTCCGCGTGGTCTGGTCGTCATCGACTTCCAGGGAGCACGTCTCGGGCCGCCCGAGTACGACGTGGCTTCACTTCTGCTCGATCCGTACGCCGACGTCGGAGATGCGCTCGAGCGCGAGCTGCTCGATGAATATCAGCACAGACGCCCCTCGGGCCTGGCAGTCGACCTCGGCCGCCGCTATCGCGCCGTCGCGGTGAATCGGCTTCTCCAGGCGCTCGGCGCCTTCGGATATCTCGGAGGCCGGCTGGGCAAGCCGGGATACCTGCCCCATGCTCCGGCGGCCCTTCGACGGGTGCGCAAGCTGGCGGCTGCGGAGTATCCGGCGCTGGCCGAGCTGGCGGATCGTTGTCTCGACGCCCTGCCGTCCGCGTTGGCGTGACTCGCCGGGAGGTGCTCCGGTCGTGAAGGTCCTGGTCAGCGGATCGCACGGACTGATCGGCTCGGCGGTAATTCCGAGCCTGATCGCTGACGGCCACCAGGTCGGCCGACTGATTCGCGCGGCCGCCACGGGACGAGGGGAGGCCACCGGTCGAAGGAACGCCGCCGGGCGACGGGACGCATCGCCCCCGCCGGGGGCGCTTCGCACCGGCGGGAACGGACCTTCCGGCAATGCAGGCAGAAGCGCCGAGCCGGCGTCAAACGGACCTGCCGGCGTCACCGGCAGATCCGCCGTGCCGGCCTCGAACGATGCTTGCTGGGATCCTCTCGCCGGTACGATCGATGCCACTGCTCTCGAAGGCGTCGATGCCGTTGTCCATCTGGCGGGCACACCGATTGGAGAGGGCCGATGGACGCCTCGGCGAAAGACCGAGATCCTCTTGAGCCGGACGCGCGGCACGTCTCTTCTGGCGGACGCCATCCGCCGGTGCGCAAGGCCTCCGGCCTTCCTCTGCGCCTCCGCGGCCGGCTATTACGGCAGCCGGGGCGATGAAGTCGCGACCGAAGAGACGCCGCCGGGCCGGGGCTTTCTCGCGAACGTGGCTCGGCAATGGGAAGAAGCCGCGGTTCCCGCGCGCGCCACGGGCGGCCGCGTCGTTCACCTTCGACTCGGCGTCGTGGTCTCGCCCCGCGGGGGAGCGCTGGCGCGGCTCCTTCCATTGTTCCGGCTCGGGCTGGGGGCGCGCTTCGGCGATGGTCGCCAGTGGATGAGCTGGATCGCTCTCGCCGAGATTCCCGAAGTCCTTCGCTTTCTCCTCGAACGGCCCGATCTCGACGGCCCGTTCAACCTCACCGCGCCTTCGCCCGTGACCAACGCGGATTTCACCCGGGCTTTGGCGCGTTCCCTTTCCCGTTCGGCCCGTCTGGCCATACCCGGAATCGCGCTCCGTCTCCTCCTCGGCGAGATGGCGGACGAGATGCTGTTGAGCGGCGCCCGGGTGTTGCCGGCGCGGCTGCTCTCTTCGGGATACCGGTTCCGCTACCCGGACCTGGATCGGGCGCTCAAGCGACCCGGATGAACCTCTCGACGAAACATCCGGGCGGCGGGCTTGACCGGGTGGTGAGAGCCGCCGGCTACATCTTCGGCGATGCGCTGGAAGAGCGCCTGGCTCGGCTGCGCCGGGCCGGCATGACCCGCCGCGAGATCGGACGTTCGCCTGAGGGCCGGCCGATCTTCGTCTACGACTTTGTTGCCGCGGGCGGGACCCCGCCCCTCGAATCGGCGGCACGAACCGATCGGGGTTTGGCGGGTCCCGGGTCCGGCTTGCCGGAAGCCCCTGGCACCGCCTCCGCGCGATCGAGTCTGGACCACGCCGGTGGCACAGTCCTTCTACTCTCGCTTCTACACCCGATGGAGTGGATCGGACTGGAAGCCAACCTCGCGCTCTTGGAAACCTGGCTCGTCCCCGACCCGAAGCCGCGGCGCAAGGAACCAGGCCGGCCCTCAAGCTCAACCGCGGAACCAGGGACGGAGAGCCCGTCGGGCGCGCCGCAATCCCGGCCGCGGAAGATCCCGGCGCGCATCAGCTCCATCCCCATCATCAATCCCGACGGATTCGCCCGGGTCGAAGAAAGCCTCAGGATCGGCCGTATCCGCTGGGTTCGCGGCAACGCCCGCGGGGTCGATCTCAACCGCAATTTCCCGGCGGGATTCCGCCGGCGTTCGCGCGTGCTCGACTTCTGGCCGCTCTACCGGCCGGGGGGAACGCCGCTCAGCGAGCCCGAGACCGCCGCCACGGCGGCCTGGGTGCACGAGGCGCTGCCGGCGGTGACGCTCTCCCTCCATTCCTTCGGACGCTGGATCTTCTACCCCCCGGCCGCCCGCTATCGGCCGGATGCGCGCACCATCGTCCACCGGGATGCCGCCCGGGAGGCTCTCGCGGAACATCGCGGATCCTACCGCGCGGGCCAGCTCGGGCACTGGAGCCCCTTCTTCCGTGCTCACGGGACCGAGATCGATTTCGCGGCCGAGGCGACCGGCGGGCTCGCCTACCTGGTCGAGCTTTCACAAAACGGGTTTGGGGGTTGGGGAGCGCGCAGGCTCCTCCACCCGTTCTTCACGTTCAACCCGCCGGACCCGCGGCGTGAGCTGGAGATGATCCTGCCGGCCCTCCGCCGATTGGCGGAAACCGCGGCAGGCTGAGCGCCCGCGGCTGACAACGGTTCCGCGGCGACTCTCCGCCGCTCCGGCCGCGGCTACACGTGTCCCCCCGGGTCGATGATGATGACGGCCATGGTTCCGACCGCCGGCTGCTGATCGAAATCCACCAGCGCGGAACACAAGTGCGGGCCCGCCGGCAGGGATCCCGGCGCGAGATAGGCGGGCCGGTTGGGGTCGACGGGCATCGGGGCGCATCCTTGTACATAGACGGTGCCCGTTCTCTCGTTGATCCACCAGGTGATCCCAACCGCCCACGAGACCCGGAGGACCGGGGGCGTCATCGTCACGGTCCGTCCCGTCACTTCGATCGTGAAACCGGGGTTGCTGCTCATTCGAGTGTCCCTTTCCTTTCGTTTCGCCGTCCCGTAACCTGCCGAATGCTCCCTTGACCGGCAACCGTCATCCCGACGTCGCGCTCGATCCGCGGCCCCGCATCTACCGCCGCGCCTGCGCCGTATCCCCGACGATCCGTTGGAATTCCGGATCGGCCACCAGACCGCGCATGGCCGGGTCCCGGCGCCAACGATCGATCGTACAGCCCGCTTTCACGCCTCGCCGGACCATCTCAAGCGCGAACGCGCGTTCCTTCAAGGTCTCGTGAACCGCCGCCGCGTACACCAGGACTTCCGGATCTGCCGGCGAGAGCTTCAGCGCGTCCGTGAGACAGCGACGTGCCTCGCCCTTTTCGCCGATGGCCGCATGGTACTGGGCGAGGTTCGCCAGCGTCAACGCGCCCTTGGGATTGACCGCCAGCTCGGATTCTCCCAGCGCGATCGCCCGCCGGTAGGCGCTGTCGGTGGATGCGCCGCGTTCCGGCGTCGCGGCCAGGCTGGCGGCCAGGCTTCCCCAGACCCGGTAGTCGTGATCGTCGAGTCTGAGCGCCGTCCGGTAAGTGCGAATGGCATCGGCGAGCCGGTCCTCCGACCGGTAGAGCGTCGCCAGATTCGTATAGGCCGGATAATTCGGACGAACCGCGATCGATCGTTCATAGGCCCGGACCGCCTCGTCGGTCCGGCCCATGAGCTGCAGAACGGCGCCGACGTTGGCATAACCCCGGGCGTCGTCCGGGGTAAGCGCCACCACTCGCTGGAAGCATTCCAGGGCCTCAGGCAGCCGGTCGTGCCGGGAGTAGAACGCGCCTCGCTGGGCGTGCACCAACCAGTCGGTCGGCCGCAGGCGGGCCGCTCGCGCGAAGGTCGAGTCGGCTCCGGCCACGTCTCCCTGTTTCTCATCCAGAAGGGCGAGGCCGACCATCGCGCTCACCTGTCCGGGATCGATCGCGAGCGTGCGCTGAAACTCCCGGATGGCGTCATCCGGTCGCCCCGTGCCGTCATAGATGTGGCCGAGACTGATGTGCACTTCGGCGCGATCGGGATCCTGGTCGCGGGCTTGGATCGACACCTCTTCGGCCCGCCGGGCCAGGCTCGGATCCTTGGTCTCGACATATTCCTTCCAGTAGGTCTCGCCCAGCGCCGCCAGGGAGAGAGTGAAACGGGAATCCAGGGCCAGCGCCTTCTGGAAGAGACCGGCCGCGATCTCGAGCTCCTGCCGGTCTCTGGGCTTCTGAAGATAGCCGAGCCCCTCGACGTACTGATCGTATGCTTCGGCGTTCGCGGTCGGAGGCTCGCCGGCCAGCGCAAACCCGTGGCTCTGCCCCCCAGTCAAAGCGCGGGCGACGCGCCCGACCACTTTGTCCTGGAGGGCGAACAGGTCGCGGGCCGGGCCTTCGATCACGCCGCCGGCCAGACTCGTGTGCCGATCGCGGTCCACCACCCGGTACGTGATCCGGAGGCGATCCTGAGACCGCTGGACCGAGCCGTCCAAGGCCAGACCCGACCCGATGTCGGCGTTCGGCTCGAGCACGAGGATTCCCGGTTGGCCGGCCAGTCGCGAACGGATCGATTCCGCCAGCCCTACGGCGAAGAACCGGTCGGCCGGCTCGGGGCTCAAGCTCACGAAATCGGTCACGGCAAGCGGGCGATGGCCGGCCGCGACCGAGCGATGCCAGGGAAGCACGGCCCGGGCCACCCATGCGCCGGTTGCGGCGACCAGAAGGGCTGCGCCGATGAGCCCGATCGTCAAGCCGCGACCGCCGAAACGACGTCCGCTCCGATCGCGACAGCGGCGGATCTCGCGGAGAAGGGCAGCGGCGCTCAACGGCCGCCGTTCCGGATCCTTCTCGAGCATCCGCAGGATCAGGGCGTCCACCGAAGCGGGGACCTTGGGATTGATTGTGCTGGGCGCGGGGGGCCGATGCTGCAGGATCGACCGCCGGAGCTCGGCCGCGCTTGTCCTCCAGAAGGGGTGCCGGCCGGTGGCCATCTCGTAGAGGATGATCCCGAGCGAGAAGATGTCGGCTCTCGTGTCCGGCTTCCCTCCGAGCAGGACTTCCGGAGCCGCGTAGGACAGGGTCCCGCCCTGAAAGCGCGGCACCAGTTCATCCATGTCCACGGTCGGAGCATCAGTCGGTTTCCCGGCTTCCCCCGCTGGTCGGGTATCCAGCTCAGGGTCCAGCTGACGAACGGAGGTGTCGGCCTCCGACGCGGCCGGGCTCAGCTCGGCCGGCCGGGCTGAACCTCCCACCCGGCGGACCCTGGCCAGGCCGAAATCCAGGATGACCGCGTGGCCGGAAGGGGAAACGAAGATGTTCTCCGGTTTGAGATCGGAGTGGACGACGCCCATCCGCTCTGCGGCTTCCAGCGCCCCCGCACACTCCTCGGCCAGGGCCAGCGCCTCCTCGATCGAGAACGGACGGCGCAACCGCTCCCGAAGGGATGCGCCATCGGTCAGCGCTTCGACGAGGTAGGCCTGGCCGCCGTCTTCCAGCACGTCGAAGACCGGGATGACCGCAGGATGCTGCACGCGGGACGCGGCGCGCGCTTCGGCCAGCAGCGCCTCGCGCCGCGTGTCATCGGCAGCGGCCGCGGTTCGGATCTTCTTGAGCGCGACCCGGCGTCCGATCAGCGTGTCCCACGCCCGGTAGACCTCGCTGGTGCGGCCTTCGCCGATCTTCCCTTCGATCCGATAGCGTCCGACCATCGGCCCGGCGCCGGTCGTCGTCCCGTCCGGACCCGCAGGGGTTGGCGCTCCCGCAGAGGGTTCTCCGGCGGCGCGCCGATCCAAGGGCGCGCGCGGCGTTTCGCTGCCATCAAGATCTTCCGTCAAAGAGACCTCCGGCGTATGCAGCGGCCGCTGTTCGCCGATCCGGTTCCGGGTTCCACTCTCTGATCCTGGATGACGGCCTGGCTTCCGGAACAAGGACCTCAGCACTCGGTCGGGCCGGCGCGCCCGGAATCTAGCACTCTCGGACGCTCCCCGGCAACGGAGGTTCCTTCCGGAGGCCGGACGCTTGCTCGTTCGCCCGTCTCAGGGCCCCCGGAAGCGCGACCATACCGGATAGAGGCGGTGGCGGCCGGCCGTGCGATGGGACTACGGTCGCCGGACCGCGGCCGGCCGTGCGCCGGGTCTACGGTTGCCCGGACGGCGACCCGTCGTGCGCGACACCTCCTTCGGGCCGGAACTCCAGCACGTAGGTGAAGGGATCCCGGAGCTGAAAGACGATGTTGAAGAAATCCTGCCGCTGGTCGAGCGCCGGTTGAAGGTATCTTCCGATGTCGTCGTAGGGCAGCGAGGGAAGGACAACATGCGTGGCTCCATGTTCCCGGAAGAACTGGATCATCCGGTCCGGGTCCTTCTCGCGCGGAAAGCTGATCGCGCGGCGCCCGGCAACGAACTCGACGAACCCCGGTTTGCGGTCGACCACCACGGCGTCCGCCGGAGTCTCGGCGCCAATCCAATGGAGCGCCTGGAAGTAGTGATCCCACACCGGTGGATAGGCGCCGGTCTCGTCCTTGTAGAAGTACAGGTTGCGGGCGCTCAGGATCACCAGCAGTCCCAGGACGATCCGGCGGGTCCACATCCACGAGCGCCTCGGGGACGACTCCTGCGGCCCGAGCCCGCCCCAGCCCTTCCACCAGAGAAGGGACAAGAGCGGCACCACCGGAACCAGGAACCGGCTTCCGGTCCAGATCAGCGGCCAGAGGCAGCACAGGACCAACGTCAGCGCCGTCACGGTCGCGACCGGGTCGGCGCGGCGGAGGCCCTTTCCCAGCCCGATCGCCAGCGGAACCAGGAGGGGAATGCTGATGAAGGCCGGAAGGAACGCATACCCGGGCGCCGTATAAGTCGAGTGGTAGATCGCCGGAAAGACGGTCGAGGGGATCTCCTGGACGAAATAGAACCGGGCGTTCTGGCTTAGACGCCGGAAGAACGAGGCCGCGGTCAGCCGGCCGAATTCGGGATAGTACGGGTTGACCAGCAGGAGTTGACGGAGGTAGGGATTGCCCCCGGGCGTGGCCAGCGACCGAACCAGCCAGGGCAGCCCCAGGACCGCCAGGCACACGACGAGCGCCCCGGAATCGCGCCGGCGGCGAAAGAACCAGAGCGACGCCAGGATCCCGACGGCCAGGGCCGCGCCGGCGCTGCGGGTGTAGAAGGCGGCGCCGATCCACAGAGCCAGCCACCACATCCGCCGGCTTTGAAGCGCTTCCCGGAAGCTGGACTCTGGATGGGCCGTTCCCTCCCTCTGAGCAGGCCATTCACCCTTTGCCCCCGTGGCCTCGGGGATGGACAAGCCTCCTTCGAAAAGCCGGTCGAAGGCATCGACCGCTCCGAGCAGGAAGAAGAGATACGGGATTTCACTCATCGTGTAGTGGGAATACTCGACCACCGGGATGAGCGTGGCGGCGATCCAGAGCACCCAGGGTCCCGACCTGCCATCGCATCTCCGTCGCACGATGCGCATCAGGAGCAGGATCGAGCCGATGGAAAGGACAAGCACAAGCAGCTTCTGGGGAATCAATCGCATCCCGGCGACGAGCTGGACCGCCGCGAGCAGGAGCGGAAAAAGCGGAGGGTACTTGTCCGACGACCAGAGCTGGCCGTGTCGCGCCGCTCGGGCAAGGAACATGTAATCGACGTTGTCGCCGTTGATATACAAGCGCGGATCGAAGGTGGCCGCGATGGCGACCGCCGCCAGGATGCCGGCCAGGATCCATGGGTTGATCCGGGCGGCCTTGAGCCCGGCCGGACGGGCTGGATCGGGGCCCGTGGGGCCCGACCGCCTGCGCCCAGCCGAACCGGACGTTTCGCGGCTGGCTGATCCGGAAGCTCCGCCGCCGGCGGAGCCCGACGGCCCGCGCCCAAACCGACCGGACGTGTGTCGGCTGGCTGATCCGGATGTTCCGCTACGGGCGGAACCCGGCAGCCCGCGCGCGCCGACGTCCGCCGACCCGCCGCTGCGGTCGGGTCCGGATTTCCGGCTTTGGTTGGTCAGGTTTGTCCGCCTGTTCCCCGAGAGCTGCTTCCCGGACGCCGGTTCAGATCGACCATTTGTGATCTCCAACGCGCCTGTGACCCGATTGCCCCCGTTCGATGCGCCGGCCAAACCGCCACTTCCCCGCCAGGGCGCCCTGGACCGGGTCCGGATCCGTATTACCGGGGTCTTCCACACGAAAAGATAACCCGACTGCGAGCTTTGGGAAACCAGAGGCGCGCAGGGATGGTAAACTGGAATGTAGTTGGGAAGGCCCTCGGAGTTGTGATCCCTCCATCGAAACCGACGAACCTCGCACATCTCAGCCGATCTCATTGACAGGAATCAAATTCGGCTCAGAATGGTGGCGTATAGAAGGGATCCTCGGTTGCCGACCTGAAAGAAAGAGATGTCTAGGCGGTTGAATCAGGGACCGGCCCGCGGCCAAGGATGGATTCTCGGCGGGATCATGGTCCTGACGTGCTTGACCGGGTGTTCCGGAGGCGCCGGTCCCATGGCGCGGCTCAAGGCCCGGATTGAGCTCAAGAACGGTAACTTCGCTTATCTTGCCGGCCGCTACGATGCCGCCATTCATCGATACGACAAGGCCTTGGCTTATGTCCCCCAACTCGCGCCGGCTTGCCTGAACCGGGCTTACAGCCAGGAGGCCCTCTTCCGGCTCAGCTCGGGCAAGGAGGAACGCCGGAAGCTCGCGATGGACGCGGTGGCCTCATTCCAGGCGTATCAGAGCCTCCTCGAGAACGGCGCGCTGGGTCTGGATGCGAAAGCTCCGGACGCTCAGCGGGTCGAAGAGCACATCTTGACCCTCCTGGTCGATTCCGGACAGGCCGACCAGGCGGTTGCCCATCTGGAGGGGCGCGTGACCCGGAATCCGCGCGACACCTCCGCGCTGGAGATGTTGAGCCGGCTGGAGATGGAAGCCGGCCGTCTGGACCGGGCGATGGACTGGCAGAGGAAGCGCGTGGCGGTCGAGCCGGACAACCCCGACGCCCAGTACAGTCTGGGCGCCTTTACCTGGCTCCGCTCCTACCGGGACGCGAGCCTGGATCCGACGGGACGGAACGCGCTGCTGGACGAGGGAATGACGGCCCTCCAGCGGGCCCTGCAGCTTCGCCAGGACGACTTCGAGACCTTGATCTACATCAACCTTCTCTACATCGAGAAGGCCAAGTGCGCGCACGGGGATGCCGAACGCGCCGCCTTCGAGGCCCAGGCCAAGACATATCGGGACCGCGCGCTCGCCTCGCGCAAGTCGACGACCGAAAGGACCTCCGACGCGCCGGAGACGAATCCGGCGCCCTCGGGAGGCCAGGGAAGCGAACCGCAGCCGTCGCCGCCGGCTGCCAAGACGTTGTGACCGCCACCAAGATGCTGTGAGGAGTTCCAGGAGACCCACGGATGTTCGACAGCCTGATTGAATCCCGCCCCGACGTCCGGCCTTTCTGGCGTCCGGCGACCTTCGCGGCAGCGCTCAGCCTGCATGTGTTCGTTCTGTCGGGCATCCTGGTCCAGAACTTCTTCCGCGTGCCGGCCATCGACGAGCCGGCGATCCATGTGACCTTCGCGCGTTTCGCGCCGCCGCCGGCGCCTCCGCCTCCGGCTCCGGCTCCCAAGCCGGCGCCCCAGCCGGCTCCGGTGAAACCGGCGCCGGTGACGCCGGCGCCGATGCCGAAGACGATGGTGGAGCCGGAGAAGACCCCCGAGGTGGTGCATACGGAGCCGGTGCACGAGGCGCCGCCCGCCCCTTCGGCGCCCGAGGGAGTGCCCGGAGGCGTTCCCGGAGGCGTGCCCGGCGGGGTTCCGGCCTCTCTGCCTCTCGAGCCGACAGGCCCGCTTCAGGTCGGCGGCGACGTGTCGGCTCCGGTCGCCATCAGCCAGGTGCCTCCGGAATATCCCATGATGGCGCGGAGCTCGCGGGTGGAGGGATCCGTCAAGCTCGAGGCCATCATCCACAAGGACGGCACCGTCGGCGACATCAAGGTCATCCAGGGCCTGCGGATGGGTTGCACCGACGCCGCCGTCGCCGCGCTCAAGCAGTGGCGCTTCTCCCCCGGGCAACGCAACGGCGTTCCCGTGGACGTGTATTACGTGCTCACAGTCGACTTCAGACTCAACTAGGGAGATCAGGAATGCAGGGAACCTCCATAACCCACTACGGTCCGGTCGAAATTTGGAACTCCATGGGGTTGGTGGGGCATCTCGTCCTCACCTTCCTTCTGCTGATGTCGCTCTACTCCATCGGAATCATGATCGACCGCTGGCTTCTGTTCCGAAAAGCGCACCGGCAGTCGCTCCAGTTCGTTCTGGCCGCCAAGGGCCTTCTGGCCGACCTCAAGCTCGACGGCGTCGTCGCGGAAGCGAAGAAGCACCCCCAAAGCCACCTGGCGCGGATCTACGCCACGGCGATCCAGGATCTGGGTCTCTACCGAAACGGCGGGAAGATCAATGAGGGGTTCGAAGAGACGGTGCGGAGCGCGACCGAACGCGAAAGCGTCCTCGTGACCCAGGAGTTCAAGCGCGGACTGTCCGGACTGGCCTCGATCGGCGCAACCGCGCCCTTCGTCGGCCTCTTCGGCACGGTCGTCGGCATCATGAACAGCTTCTTCGGAATGGCCACGGCCGGCGCCGGCGGCATCGGAGCGGTGGCGGGCGGGATCGCCGAAGCGCTGGTGAACACGGCCGCAGGGCTGTTCGTGGCGCTGCCCGCGGTCTGGGGATTCAACTACTTTCTCGGCCGCATGGAACGCATCAACAGCGAGATGAACAACACCAGCAGCGAGCTGGTGGACTACTTCATCAAGAACCTCCGGAGCAACGCGTGGAAGCACGGGGAAAAAGTCGCCCAGCAGGCCTGAGCCTGAGCAGCGAGATCAACGTCACGCCCCTGGTGGACGTGATGCTGGTCGTGCTCATCATCTTCATGCTGGTGACGCCGATGCTCCAGAAGGGGGTCGGAGTCAACCTGCCCCAGGCGCGCAACGTCGGGGCCGTCTCCGAGGACAAGAACCAGATCCTGGTGGTGGTCCTCCAGCGAACCGGGCAGACCTACCTGGGCTCGGATCCGATCGACCGTTCCAGCCTGCCGGGAGTTCTCAAGATGCGCTACGAGGCGAATCCCGGCCTGGAGCTGCAGATCAAGGCGGACCGCGACGTCCGCTACGGAGACGTCAAGCAGGTTCTGCAAGCCGGCCGGGACGCCGGTTTCACCGGGATTTCCCTGATCGCCCGCGAGATCAAGCCGGCCGCCGGCCAGGGCGCTCCGGGATCGAACCCGCCGCGCTAGGAGGAACCACCGATGGCGATGGGGCTCGGAGGACTCAGCCAGAACCAGTCCAACATCAACATCACCCCGCTGATCGATGTGCTCCTGGTTCTGCTCATCATCTTCATGCTGGTGACGCCGATCCTGACCAAGGCGATGCGCTCGGACATCCCCCAGAAGGTGGACCAGCCGCTTCCGGCGGAATACACGGAGAAGCAGCTCGTGGTCCGGGTCGCCGCCGACGGCCGCCTCTTCCTGAATCGGGACGAGGTCAACCTGGGCGGCTTGACCGACCGCCTGCGCGACGTCTTCGCCAGCCGCGGGGGCAAGAAGGTGATTTTCCTCGACGCCGACAACCGGGTACCCTACGCCACGGTCGTCGAGGTGATGGATCTCTGCCGCGACGCCGGGACGGAGACGATCGGCATCGTGCCGGATTCAATCAGCGCCGCCCCGTGAGCCTCCAGCCGGAGGCGTTGCTCGAAGGGGGAGTTCGATGTCCAAAGCTCGGATCGGGATCGCGGCCGTCGGTTTTCTCTGCCTCGTCAGCCTCGCCCCGCGGGTTCGGGCCCAGCTTGCCGAAGACTATCGGTTCCAGGGCAAGATCATCGACCAGCACGGCCAGCCTATTCCCGCAGTCATGGTCAGCCTCCATGACAACAAGACCGGAACCCGCATCGTCTTCACGACCAACGAAGACGGCACCTTCGACCGCCGGATGATCCCGGCGGGGATCTACGACGCAACCTTCGAGAAGGCCGGTTACGTCCCCTACTCCGAGCATTTCGACTGGTCGGCCACGGAAACGCAGACGATCCTCAAGATCGCCCAGATCGTGCTTGAAAGCGAGGCCTCGCAGACTCGGAAGGAACTGGGAAAGAAAGAAGCCAAACTCTACGAGGACGCCTACGCCGCGCTCGGCCAGGGCGACTACGCCGGGGCCCGGAAGAACGCCGAGGAGCTTCTCTCGCTCGGCGCCGGCAGCTTCGAGTACGCGGTGCGCTTCGTCATCGCCCGATCCGAGGCGATGCAGGGCGCGCCCGATTCGGCCCTCGCGGAATACGGGCGGGTTCTGGCCCTCAAGCCCGACCTGTTCGAGGCGCGCTTCGATCTGGCCGGCCTGCTGGAGCAGAAGGGGCAACACGACGATGCCCTGAACGAGTACGGCAAAGCGGCCGACCTCAATCCGTCGGACGCCGAGACGCAATACGACCTCGGCGTCATCCTCCTGAAGGCCAGGAAGGACTACACGGGGGCCGTGGCTCACCTCAAGAAGGCGATCGAGCTGAAGCCCGATCACAGCCAGGCCATGAAGGCCCTTGGCTTCGCCGACCTCTGGGCCGATCAGAAGGACGTCGCCGAGGGCGTGGCCATGCTCAAGAAGTACCTCGAGCTCGAGCCCAAGGCCGCCGACGCCGGCCAGATCCGGGACATCATCAACTCGTTCGAAAGCGCGCCGGCCTCAGGGAAATAGGTCCTTCGGGACCGCTCCATCCAGGCCCGCTCCATCAGGTCCCGCTCGTTTCGGCCTCCATGGGTCGCAGAAACCGATGTCGCGGGATGGAAGTGAAGGCCTCTCCGGACTGCTCCATCAGGACCCGCTCCCGTCGGCGCCTGGATCGCAGAGACCGACAGGGCGGCACGGAAGTGAAAGCCTCCCGGGACCTGCCCCAGCAGGGGCCCCGTCCCGGGAGGCCTTTGAATCGAGCCGCGACCCCTTCCGGGTCGCCGGTTCTCGGTTTCGTTCCGGCCGGTGGCTCCGAAGAGCCGCCCGGCCGGGGTCCTCCTCTGCGCTCGACCTTCTGGATCTAGAAGTCGAGCTTCAGCGCCGCCACGACCTGCCTCGGGGCCTGGTAGGTCGTCGGCTTGCCGAAGTCGGTGTCCAGACATTCCGGACAGGGCGCGATGTTGTACGGAGGCTGCTGCAGCTCGGCCGGAGGATTGACGTTCCCTCCCAGTTCGTACTGGTACTCGAAGTCCACGCCCTTCTGCTGGTTCAGCAGGTTGAAGATGTCGAGACTGGCTTCGAGGGTCTTGCCCCCGAACGCCGCGACGATCGGGTAGTCGAAGTGCAGACCGACGTCGCTCGTGGTGGGACCGCGGCCGCTGGCTCCGCGCGGCTCGAGCAGGATCTCGCCCCCGTTGCCGTAGACCTGGTTGTACCCGAGCTCGGTGAGCGGAACCCCGCTCTGCACCTTCAGGCTCAGGCCCACGTTGAGCTTGAAGCCGAACTTGTACGATCCGTACAGATTGAAGACGCTCGGCCGATCGTTGGGCAGAGGCCCGTCCGCGCTGTTGTACTGCCAGACGTCCGGATCCATCAGATAGGGGAAGTCGAAGTCCGACGTGATGAAGGGGTCGCTCTGGCCGTTGTCGCGGCGGAAGTACCCCTCGTAGTTGCCGCGCAGCCGGGACCAGGTGTACGAGCCGAGAAGCTGCCAGTTGTCGTGGAGGCGCTTCTCCAGCGTCAGGGTGACGGCATCGTAGTTCCGGGTCGGCTTGGGGAAGTAGGGCGGCCCGGGATTCGTGATGATGTAGTTGCCGAAGTTGGCGCCGGCCAGGATCGCCGAGTAGCTGGTGTCCTGGGTATCCTCCATGGTTCGCCCGAGTCTCCGGTGCATATAGGTCAGGCTGAGGTTGATGAACGGCGCGGCCTCGCGTTCGGCCCCGACCACGAATTCATCCTCGTAGCTGAGCTTGGCGCCGGGATCGACCGCGGTCGGCGTGTTCCCGAAGACGAAGGGCGCTCCCAGCTGACTGGCCGGGCCCATCCCCTTCGGGTTGTTCGGATCCGACATATCGATCTTGGTAAGATCGTAGTCGACCACGTAGGTCGTCTCCTGGGAGAGCGCACGGACGGCCAGATCGTTGGGGACCTTGCCGAAAAAGCGCCCGTAGGCGAAGGAGATCTTGGTCTTGTTGTCCATCGTCGGGTCGACCGTCATGTGGAACCGCGGCGACCAGTTGTCCTTCCAGGTGAAGCTGGTCAGGTTGCCGATCAGCTTCTCGTTCTCTTCCCGGAGTCCGGCCATGATGCTCAGATACTTGGTCGGATTCCAGGTGTCCGAGGCGAAGAACGCGGTGTAATGGGTGGTCGTGGAGGCGCCGAGCGGGCCACTCCGGATCCGGTTGATCCGGAAGCGTGTGCCGGACGCGTCGATGTCCCAGGAATAGCCGCTGGACGAGTACACGGTGTCGCCAGGGGCCACCACGATCGGAATCCCGGACGGGCCGGAGTAGTTCGGATTCTCCGTGTAGCCGATGTTTTCATAGCTGACGCCATAGCGCAGGTTGTGCTCTCCGGCCCCGTGGAAGTAGTT
This sequence comes from Candidatus Eiseniibacteriota bacterium, assembly GCA_963833505.1. Classification (GTDB taxonomy): domain Bacteria; phylum Eisenbacteria; class RBG-16-71-46; order CAIMUX01; family CAIMUX01; genus CAWHYG01. The sequence continues at coordinate 279,273 of CAWHYG010000008.1, forward strand.
CGAGAGCTTGAGCTGGTACTGGTCGTTCTTGGAGGTGCTGTTCTCGTAGAACCCCACGCCGCCGTAGTTCAGAGGCACCGCCGGCCGGCGATCGATGCCCTCGGGAAGCTGCTGGGCAGGATCCTCCTTGAACTCATCGCCGTGATGGGCGGCAGACGCCTCGAAGAAGAAGTTGTTGAGGAGGGGCACGGAGCCGTCCCAGTGTCCGACGACGTTGTTGCCGCCGTAGCTCAGCTTCGAATTCCGGAGACTCGCGTCGGGCAGCGCAACGGCGGACTCGCGCTGCGGGCCGCTCGCTCCCACCGAGGGATCGCCGAAGGCCGAGATGCTGAGGGTCTGGTTCGGGGTCAGGAGCCACTTCACGTTCCCCGCATAGTCGTAGATCGTGCGCTTGACGTTGACCTGATGGCTGAATCCCTGAGCCTCGGTGATGGCGGTCGAGGTCCGGCGGGTGTTGACCGTGATGGTCGGGTCGAAGGCTCCGAACCAGAACATCTTGTCCTTCACCAAGGGACCGCCCACCTCGAAGCCGTAGTCCTGGCTCTGATAGCCGATGGGATCATAGGTGGCGTTGACCCGGTCGGTCAGAACGCGCTTGGCCTCGAGGTTGGACAGTTGCTGGTAGGTGAAGATGCTGCCGGCGACTGTGTTGCCGCCCGACTTGGTCACCAGGTTGAAAACGCCTCCGAGGGCCTCGCCATATTCCGGCTCGTACCCGCCGGTCTTGACCTGGACCTCCTGGATGTAGCTGTAGTTCACGCCCGTGCCCATCGACCCATAGACGATCGAGTAGGATCCGGCGCTGCCGTAACCGGCGTTGCCGATGCTCATTCCATCCACTACGTACGTGTTCTCGAGCCCGCTGGCGCCGGCCACCGACGGGTTGGAGTTGTCGATGCCGCTCTCCACCACTCCGGGCGCCAGCGCCAGCGTGTTGGCGAAGCTGCGCCCCAGCGGGATGCTCGACATCAACTGGGAGCTGATGGTGGCGCCGGAGGTGGTGGACGACAGGTCGACCACCGGCGCCGCCGCGACCACCTCGATCTTCTGTGAAACTCCCGGCGTCAGGATGACCTCGACGCGCACGCGCTGGGTCAACCGGACCTCGATGTTCTCCCGCTCGGCCGTCGTGTAGCCGTGCAGGGACGCCGACAGCCGGTAGGTCCCGGCGATCAGGTAGGGAAAGCGGAAATTCCCGCCGGCGTCGGTCGTCGTCGTCTTGGATCCCTGCGCCGACGTGATCGTCACCAATGACCCGCTCAGGGCCTTCCCCCCGGGATCGGTCACAACTCCTTCAATGGTGCCGGTAGTCGACTCCTGGCTCCTGGCCGGACCCGCCAGGCAGGCCAGCATCACGACCAGCAATCCGAGTATGAGGGCGTTCCATTTCGTCATTGCTATCCCCCGTTTGATCCTCTCGGGGCCGCCGGCCGGGCGGACCCGTGAGCACGTCGGCAAGCCATCCGAAGCGCGCCTCCTGTCGGGGCGAAACCCGGGACGAGCTGTCGCCGCGAGTCGCCTCCTGGCTGCCGGTCCTTTTCTTCTTATCGGCCGAAATGCGGCAATCGATAGCTATGTGATGAAATGGTCCCTGTCAACAGGAGTTGGCACACGTTCGGGATATTTCTCCGGCATCTCGAAGACGATGACTCTTCGGTGCCGGCCTTTCATCACTTGAGCCTGCGCGCAGACGGATTCACGGGTCTTTCTTGGCCGGTTTCGAGTCACCTGCAGATGTGGCGGATTTCGGCGGATAAAATCCGGCCGGTGATGGGTCCCGGCTTTGCTGTCACGGCAGTCGGAGATCAGGCCGCCTGCGTTCGCGCGGCCTCATCCCCGATCCGGCCCTCCCGACATGCGGCGGAAACCATGAACTCGGCACAGTGCCGGGCCTGAACCGCCAGCGCCTCCGAGAGCAGAGCCCGACACGAATCGCGAATCGTCGCCAGGATCGCGTGCCGGGCCGCCTCGATTCCCGGACCGGCGGGCGGCAGGATTCCCGCGTCGGCGGCAACGCCGGCCAGCGGTTCGCGGTCCACGCGGCGCAGCGGGAGGCCCTGATCGCCGCCCGTCGCCACGCTCCACGCCATCCGGAGCGCCGGCTCCAACGGCGCGGCAAAGTCGGCCAGCCAGCCGACCGCGTCGCCCGCCTTGACCGGCCGGCCCTCGAGCAGAAACCGGACCAGTTTTGGCCGGTCCTCGGGCCGCGCCTTGCGGAAGGGCCAATGGCATCCTTCCATTCCGGGAACGACGGGCAGCGTGACTTCCGGCATGCCCAGCTCCGCGGTGTCCAACGCGATCAGGTAATGGCAATGCAGCAGAAGCTCGAGCATGCCGCCGAGAGCGCGCTTCCCGTTCACCAGGCCGACGGAGACCGCGAACTCATCGTGGAGACGCCGGGCGGTGCGGGACCAACCGGTCGAGATCCTCAGGCCGTCATCGATCGCCGTGAGCGCCGGGAAGAACTCGCTCGTGTCCGCCCCGACGAGCTGGGTGGCCAGATGAAAGTCCCCGGTCACGATGGCCCGGCTGATTCCCTCCGCCTTGAGCCAGTCGAGCGCGCGGTTCAGCTCGGCGTCCACGTCCCGGTTGTAGCTCTCGCGTCCGATCGTGATCACGCCGACGGCTCCGTCGTGTTCCGCATTGACGTAGAGCTGGCGCCATTCCGGACCGTCCATGGCGTCGAATGCCTCCGGAAACCACGTGCTGTTCGCCGCGATGGATTCGCTCTGAGCCGCTCGGTCGGGAGACGCGCCCTCGGTCGCCTCCGGATGCCCCGCTTTCTTCGACCCGGCAGGTCCTCCAGGAGCCGCACCACCCGTCCGCTTGTCCGCGGCGGCCTCCGGATGCTCCGTCCTTTTCGCCGCGGCGGGTCCGCTCAGCGCAGCGCTACAGGGAAGGGCGCCCGGAGCCGCCTCCGGATGCGTCCGGTGATACGCCTCGACGATCCGCCGGCACTCATCGGGGCCGAGCCCTCGCGCCACGGCCGGCATGCCTCGCCGGAACTGGGCGCAAAGTTCCCCGATGGCGTTGGCGAAGGGCAGGGAAGCCCTCCTCTCGTGCACGAGAAGGCTGGTCATCTGGAGCATCGGGCCCAGGATCCGTTCTTCCAGATCCCGCACCTCCCAGTCCTCCAGCTTCCAGTCGACGAGAGGTCGGAAGTGGTCGGGCGGGTACCAGTTGACTCCACTTTCCTTGCGCTCTTCCAGCGTGGCCGTCGGCCGGAACAGATCTCCGTATTGCTCGCCCAGGTCGCGCAGGCAGGACCAGGTCAGGAAAGTCGCGCCCTTCGCTCCGATGGCGTCGTGCGCGCGGAACGGATTCGGGCCCAGGAGACGCCGCACCCATTTGTCGATCTTCCAGAACGGCATGTTCCGCGCTTCGTGATATCGGAGGCCGGCGTGGGTCAGCCCGCAGAAAAGCAGATCGAGGACGAAGGACCACCGGTCGCTCACCGGGATGGGAATCAGCCCCAACGCCCAGAGCAGCCGGGTCACCGCCGAGGGCTCGGGCTCGACCGTTTCAAAGACCTTGTTGATCTCGTGGGGAAACGCCGGATGCGCAATGGGAACACCCAGAACGGAGCTGGGAAAGCCGGAAGTCACCGAGCGGATCTGGATTCCGGGGAAGGCTTGCCGGAACATCTCGTAGTGGGCTCGCTTCGCCTCAAGGATCTCCGGAATCGCCTCCAGTAGAAATCGAGGCTGGAACGCGGTCAGCTCCGCGGGCAGGCTGCGGCCGTCCGTGTGCATCCGGATCACGTTGGCCATGATCCGATTCGCTTCTTCGCGACCGAAGGCGCCCACCAGGCCCGGCATCTGGCGCCCGATTCCGTCCGGGGCGCCGGGAAAGTCGAGAGCGACGACCTTCACCCCGTACTGGTGCAAGCGCGAGCCGAGCTGCATCGCCTTGCCGGCGCCGACCGTGCCGCTGGCTCCGGAGATGACCAGGCTTCCGCGGCGGCCGGACGGACCGAAGACTTCATCGACCAGGTCCGCGGCCGACACCGGCAGCCTTCCCTGCCGGAAGATCTCGAGAACGCCGTCGAACCCGAGGGACCGAAGCCCCGGATCTCGCATCGCCCGAGTCATGGCTTCTTCCTTTCCGAGACCTTGAAGAGGGCGCAAAGTCCCACGTCTCCCGCCGCGCATCCGAAGATGAGGACGTAGCCGCCTCCGAGATCCACGGCCTCTTCCAGCGCCTCGATCAAGGCTCGCGTCAAGGTCGGGCCCTGCGGGTGTCCGGAGACGAGCGAGCATCCCGTCCGGTTCATCCGGCGCCAGTCATACTCGAGGAGCTTGGAGAAGATGACGTCGTTCACCGCGAACGGATTGTGGTTCTTGACCACGGCCAGATCGTCCATACCGAGGCCGGTGCGGCTCAGGATGCGGCGGACGGCAAGGGCAGGCGCCTCCGGCATCAGGGATGGGCTCGTGCGCACCTCCGCCTTGGCCACAAACTCGATCTCCACCTCGGGCCGCGCGCTCAGCGCCCGCGCCTTCTCCGGCGTGGTCACGAGCAAGGTCGCCATCCCGTCCGCGGCATGCGTCTGGGTGCCGCCGGTGACGCAGGTGTCCAGCTCGCGCTGGCTGCGAAGCTCGTCCAGTGTGTAACGGCGCACGCCGAGGTCGGCGTCGATCCGCCCGAGCGGGCGTCCCTGCACGGTCAGGAGGTCGAGCTGGACGAGGGCGCGATCGAGGAAGCCCGAGGCCTTCGCTTCGAAGTATTGCTGGTGGCGGTGAAAGGCGACTTCGTCGACTTCCGCGCGACTGCACCGGTACTTGCGCGCCGCGAGGCCGGCGGTCTCGATCATGGCCCGGCCGGTGCCGGGATCGAATCCGAAGTTGTCCCAGACGTCGCTCAGCGGAATGGTCCTTTGGTACGCGCGGCGCTCGGGGAACACGCCGACCGGCGAGTCGCTCGTCCGGTCGAAGGTGAGGACGCCGGCCGCGTCCGCGTCTTCCGTCTGGATCTGGGCCCCGGCGGCCAGCACGGCTTGAAGCCCGGTGGCGCAGGCTTGCTCGAGGTGGAATCCGGCGATCCGCCGGCCCGCGCAGCCCGCCACGAGCGGCGAACCCCAGAACTTCCAATGCCAGGGGATGGTCGATCCGGTGACGAGCGTGTCGAGCTCGCTCTGCGGCACCCTCCGGAGACTGAGGATGCGCGCCATGGCCTCGCCGGCGAACTGGCCGATGTTCACTTCCGCCAGAGCCGACGTCTGCCAGGCGGGAAAGTAGCTGCTGCCCCAGGTTCCGTAGGGGATCCTGGCTCTCGGGAAAATGGACTCGGGTGCATGCATCTCTTGCGCTCTCCACGATTCGGCTACGGACGGACGCTTTCGGCCCTGGGGACGGGTGTATCCGACCACCTGATTCGGAGCCTGAGCGGCCGGCCGGGCACCGGGCTCGTCGATCAGCCGGCGGATTTCGCGCCGAACCCGACCATGAAACCGCGCCGCGGGCGACCGCGCCCGCCCGATCGATGATTCTGGCACGGCTGCCTGCAATCCGGGAGGCTGGAAAACCAACCGGGGCGAGCCGCGCGACCGGGACCGCGCCACGCCGTCCGATGTCGACACTCCCCGACGCCCAAAGTGCTCGATGCCGACTGTGCTCGATGCCCAAGGTGGCAGCAGGCCGGACCCGGCTCTTGATCCTCTTTGAGATCGTTCGTCGCCGATCTGGGTCCAAGGTTCCCATGGCGATGGGCCGGCGTCGCCCTTGGCGTGGGTCAGCATACCGGTCCGATTCTGTCTCCGGTGAGTCCGGGCGGACGCTCTTGCAGTAGCCGCGCAACGTGTCGAGAATGTCCACGAGGCCCGCGGAGATCACCACCCAGATTTCATGAGGAGCAGCGATGAGCGACAGCGATTTGCAGGTACCGGCTTCGCGTCCGGCCGGTTCCATCACCCCAAGCTCGCACATCGCGGAGCTTTGGCGCTATCCGGTGAAATCGCTCTTGGGAGAACGACAGCCCACTCTGAATCTGGTCGGCGATGGGGTCGAAGGCGATCGTATGTGGGGCATTCAGGATCGTGGAGACGGCCGAATCCTCACCGCCCGGCGCGAACCACGCCTGCTATTCGCATCCTCACGTGTGGCAGCGCATGGCTTTCCCGTGATCACCCTGCCGGACGGTTCTGAGCTGCCTGGACCCGGTTCCGCCACGGATGCCGCACTGTCGGCGTGGCTGGGCAGGGCCGTCACGCTGGTGGCCGCCGTCGAAAGTGACGCTGCGCGCGCCGAGTACTTTGCCGACGCCACCGACGACAAGAGCCGCGCGATTGAATGGACCATGCCGAAGGGCCGTTTCGTCGATGCGTTCCCCGTCCTGATCATGACGACAGCAGGCTTGCTTGGCGGTGCTTCCGCGCATCCCGCCGGCACCTGGGACGTGCGCCGTTTCCGCCCGAATGTCTTGATCCACCTTGATGGCGAGGGATGGCTCGAGGATGCTTGGACCGATCGTCAGCTCTGCGTCGGCTCGACGCAGCTCGTCCCACGCCGGCGGTGCGTACGCTGTACGATGGTCAACCGCTCCCAGCCCGGGCTGGACAAGGACGTGAACATATACAAAACGCTGCATCGGACCCATGGAGGCGAAGCCGGGATGTGGACTCAGGTCATGCGCCCCGGGTCCATCTCGGAGGGCGACCTGGTCTGCGTTGCGTAGGAGCTACGGCAAAGCGTCCGGATCGTAGAGGTGGAACCGTGAAGCCCGACGATGGGCCATTGACTCGCGTCCGTTCTTTCTAGCCGCGCCCGTCCTCATTTACCCAGATACACCTTGCAGAACCAGGAGCCCCGACGGTCCTCCCGGTCGGCCTGGCGCCCACAGCCATTGCCCGCCTACGATCGGAAACATGACGGGCGTCCCGACCTGGATCCCGGCTCCGGATCCCGCGTGGCCGAAAGAACTTGCGGAACTCCATCAAACCCGGTCAGACTGAAATGCGTGGCGACTGCCCGGTGGGTGCGATGGGGAGGTCGCCAAGGCGCTGCTTCATGGAGGATGGTGCGTTTGCGCTGCTACGAAGAGATCGTTCGAACCATCAAGGAAATCCTGGTCGAACGGGGTGACGCGGTCCCCGAGCTGATCCCGGAAACGAGGATCCGCGCCTCCGGCATGGATTCGCTCGACATTGCCGCCCTGGTCGTCCGTTTGGAAGAGCGGCTGGGTTTCGATCCCTTTGCGGAGGAGTCCCCTGCGCAATACCCCCAGACCCTGGGCCAGCTCGCCGAACTGTACGAGCGGACCGCACAGAGGAAGCCCTAGCCTGACCGACTCGCCGGCGCAGAAGAAGGTGGCTCAGGCGCGCGCGGCCGCCTTCCGGCTGCGGATGGCTCAGGGAACCACCTCGATCGACTCTTCCGTCTTGAAGGCGATCAGCGACCGTTGGGGGCTCGCCGAAGACTCCTTGGGACGCCCGGCATCGTTGGCGGCGCATCTGCCCGACGGACCCGGGACGGTCGCCGCTTTGCTGTGGTCCCTCCGGGGTCAAGGGTCCCTGGCGCTTCTTCACCCCGAGCTTGCCGCGGCCGAGGCGCGGGAACACGCGATCCGTCTGGGCTGTTCACACCTGCTCACCTCGAGCGACCCGCATGATCCCGCCACGGGACCCGATGTGATCCGCCTGGAAGGAGCCGATTCGACTTCGCCGGCGCCGGGCGTCGAGTCGCGGGTGACTCTCTTGACCTCCGGGACGACCGGCGCGCCCAAGTCCGTCGCGCACGGATGGGAGAGCCTGCTCGCCAGCGTGAAGATCAGCCCGGACCTGGCCGAAGCCCGCTGGCTCAGTCTCTATCCGCTGACCCGTTTCGCGGGGCTCAACACCGCCCTGCATGCCCTGGCCAACGGGTCGTTGCTCATCGTGCCCGATCGGCTCACTCCCGATGCCGTCTTCGAGCACATGGACCGCTGGCGCCCGACCCACGCTTCCGCCACCCCGACCTTGTGGCGATGGTTGCTCATGAATCGCCCGGCGGGAGCGGACTTCTTCCGGGGACTGCGGCAGGTGACCCTGGGCGGCGAGATGGTGGACCAGGCCGTGCTCGACGCCTTGCGCGCAGCCTTTCCCGATGCGCGGGTGACGCACGTGTATGCGAGCACGGAAGCGGGAGTCTGCCTTTCGGTCTCCGACGGGATGGCCGGCTTTCCGGCGGCGTGGCTCGAGGAGGCGAACCGCGAGACCAGCCTGGCGTTGCGCGAGGGCGAGCTTTGGATACTCCGGCGGGGTGCGCGCTCGGAAGCCCTCGGTCCACCGCCGGCGGGCCGAACCCGGGGACCGGCGACCGATGAGTGGTGGCGGACCGGGGACCAGCTTGAAATCCGGGGCGACCGCTGCTACATCCTCGGTCGCGGAGAGGACGTGTTGAACATCGGGGGAGCCAAGGTCGCTCCCGGCGTGATCGCGAGTTGCCTGGCGGAGGTGCCGGGAGTGATGGCCGTACGCGTCACGGGACGGAAGAGCGCGCTGACCGGAGTCATCCCCGTGGCCGAAATCGTGACCGCGGAGGGGGCCGATCTCGGGGCGCTTCGCCAGGCGGTGCTGGCGCATGGCCGGGCCCGGCTGCCGGCCTATGCGGTGCCGCGAATCCTCCATTTCGTGCACTCGCTTTCCATCGACGCTTCGGGAAAGCAGAGGAGATAGGAAGTTGCCATGAGCGAACGTGTCGTGCTGGTGAGCGGAGGCAGCAAGGGCCTGGGCCTTGGCCTGGTGGAGGATCTTCTGTCACGGGGCTGGAAGGTCGCGACCTTGAGCCGCGCCGAGACGCCCCGCATGGCGGAGCTGGCCGCCGCCCACCCAAAGACGTTTCTCTTCCTCAAGGCGGACCAGACCGACCGGAAGACCCCGGAGTTGGTCGTGCGGGCGGTGAAGGATCGCTTCGGCTCGATGGATTGCTTCATCAACAACGCCGCCATCGCGGCCGACGGCACTCTGGCCACGTTCGGAGTGGGGCGGATCGAGCAGCTCGTGGAGACGAATCTCACGTCCGCGTTGATCTTTTCGCGGGCGGTCATCCGGGAGTTCCTGCGCGCTCCGCGTTCGCAGCCCAAGTCCCTGATCATGATCTCCTCGATCGTCGCGGTTTCGGGCTTCCGGGGGCTGAGCGTCTACGCTTCCACCAAGAGCGCGCTTCTCGGGCTGACGCGCAGCCTCGCCCGCGAGCTGGGTCCGGTGAACGTGACGGTCAACGCCGTTCTCCCCGGTTTCCTCGAGACCGAGATGTCCTCCGGCCTGGGCGGCGCGCAAAGGGAGCAGATCGTCCGCCGGACGCCTCTGGGACGTCTGGGAAAAGTGGCGGACGTCGTGCCCGTGGTCCATTTTCTCATGAGCGAGGAGGGGCGCTTCATCACCGGCCAGTGCATCGTCGTGGACGGTGGAGCGACCTGTTAGCAGGAGGACCGCCACGGCCCACCCGATGATCATCCGCCCGTTGACCGCGACGGATGCCGCGCTCTATCTGGCGTTTCGCCAGGAGATGTGGCCTCTGTACGCGGCGGCGGGGGATTGGGACACGGTGCAGGTGAAGTATCTGCAGCATCCGCTCGCGCCGCTCTGCCCGGGGAGCGGGCTTTACGCCGCCGTTCAGGAGGAGAGGATCCAGGGGGTGATGGGAGCGTTCCCCATGCCCGTCACGCTTCGCGGCGAGATCCATCCCGGCCACATGCTGGTGGATTGGGCGGTGCTGCCGCGACTCCAGGGGGGCCCGGCGGCCGGGCGGCTCTGGCAGGCACTGTTCGACCTGCCGGGGCGCAAATTCGCCAGCATCGGGTCTCCGGCGTCCCAGGGCGCGCTTTCGAAGAGGGGGCAGCGCATCCCTTCAACCGACGCCGTCAGTATCGTGCGGATCACGACGGCGGCTGCCATCAAGCTCCTGGGCCTGATGCCCTACGCGCGACCGCTGCCGGCGCGTCTCGAATCGCTCGTTCTCCCTCCCGGAGTTTCCGTGTTGCCGCCGGAGTCCCTCTCGCCTCCGATGCCGCCGGATCCCGCCACCTTCGCCTATGTGGCCAAGGGACCGGACTACTGGCGGGTCTACTGCCGCCATCGCCTCCAGACCGGCGCGGTGGCTCTGCGGCTCCAGACCGGCGACCAGGAAGCGCACCTCGTGCTGACGCTCTCGGCCATCGGCCGTCTGCGCGTCTCCCGCCTCATGGGATTGCGCCTCCTTCCACCATCGGTGCAGACTGCGCGGAGGATCGGACGGCTCTTGAAGAGGACGCTGCTTTCGCTCGGCGTCGGGGTCATCTCGACCGAGGAAGCCGACCCCACCTTCCGCGAGGTCATGAACGCGACCGGCGTCCACGTCCGGCGCACGTTCTCCTACTGGTGGTCCATCCCGAAGCCCGGCGACGCCTTCGCGGCGCAGGAGGTGTCCTGGTGGCTGACCGCCGCCGATCGCGACTCGCATTGGGGGAACGTGCAGCCTTTCCATCTGGAGCTTCCATGAATCCGTCGAATCCGCTTCCACAAGGCCCCAGCGTCGAGGCGCGCGCCTACGCAGTCGCAGAGCTGGCCCGCCGCGCCGGTGTGTCCGAAAGGGATTTTCACACCTGGCGCATCGAGGTCGGAACGGACGCCACGGTCGTTCATCCCGCTCCCGGAGGCGCCGCCACGATTCGATTTCCGCATCATCCGCCCGAGTACTGGGCGGAGCTGGATCGAAAGCCGCTCCAGGCCGCGCGACTGGAGTGGATCGCGGAACCGCCGGACGCGGTCCGCCGTCTGGTCCCGGAGTTTCGCGTCCCCTTCGCGCCGCCGACGGTCCCGTCCGGCCGCCCGCTCTTTGCCCCGATCGAGCCCTCGACCATGGAGTGTGCGGTCGATCTTCCGGCGGCAGCGTTTTGCACGTTGTCCCGGGTGGAAGAAGATCTCTGTCCGGCGCGGGACGAACACGGCCGGTTCCCGTCACGAGAGAGCGTCGGGTGCCGGGAGGGTTTTGCCCACCGGCCGATCGTGGACGAGATGGGGCTGGGCCTGGAGCAGGCCCTGCGCTCGCTGCTCCCCGGCTGGCGCCCGGAGGCCCGGACGCTTCGCTGCAAGATCAGCCACGACATCGACTGGATCGGGATTCCCTTTCGCTGGCAGGCCACCCTGGGCCACACGCTGCTGCGCCGCAAACCCGGAGACACCTTGCGGGATCTCACCGGCGCGTGGCTCGGGCGAGAACCGGCCTGGCTCCGTTGTGTGCGCGACGTCACGGTTGAGGTCCGGCGCCGAGGACTCTCATCCGCGGTCTACTGGAAGTCTCCTCCGTCCACGGAGTGGGACACCGGTTACGATCCGAGGAGCCGGTTGGTGCAGAAAGTTGTGGCCGATTTGAGAACGCAAGGCGTGGAGTTGGGGGTGCACCCCGGCTACTTCACCTTTCACGAGCCGGCGCGGCTGCGACAGGAGGTGGCCGTCGTTCGGGAGGCTGTGGGGGCGGAATCGATCGGCGGGCGCCAGCATTACCTGCGTTGGTCTCCCCGGACCTGGCGGGATTGGGAGGAGTGCGGGCTGGCCTATGACAGCACGGTCGGCTATCCCGACCAGGTCGGCTTCCGCGCCGGAACCTGTCATCCCTACCGTCCCTGGCTGCTGGATCTGAACCGTGCAGCCCGCTTGACGGAGATTCCCCTGATCGTGATGGACGGGACCTTGACCGAGTGCTACGGGACCAGGGACGATGAGATCCGGCGGGTGGCGGAGGACCTGGTTCAACGCTGCCGTCTGGTCGGTGGAGTCTTCACCCTCCTCTGGCATAATTCCCTCTACAACCATCCGGTTTACTGGCGGGTCTGCACGCGGATCCTCGACCTGCTTTCCGGGGTGCCTGAATACAAGTCGGGGCCGGCGCCTCTTTACTGAAGCCGGCGGGTTTCGAACCCGCGGAAACTGAGAGCGCGCCATCGGCTCCGCGGGCCGGAGGAGCCACCGGCACGCAGCAAGCGGCGGCCACCGGTTTTCCCGACAGCCGCCGCCTCAATCCGCCCGAAGCGGGCCGCCCGTCTACTGCCCGTACTTCGCGATGATCCCCTTCTTGTCCAGACCGAGGATGCCGTACTTGTCCCCGATCTTCTTGAAAGCCACGAGCGCCTTCTCCAGCATCGGGATGTCGTGGTCGGCGGAGAGCTGGGTCCGAATCCTCGCCTGCCCGGCCGGAACCACCGGGAAGAAGAACCCGACCACGTAGATGCCCTCCTTGAAGAGGTCGCGGGCCATGTCCTGGCTGAGCTTGGCGTTGAAAAGCATGATCGGGACGATCGGGCTTTCCCCTTCCTTGATCACGAATCCGGCTTCGGTCAGGCCCTTGCGCCAGAACTTCGTGTTCGCTTCCAGCTTGTCCCGCCGCTCCGTGGTCGCGCTCAGGATGTCGAGGACCTTGCAGGCGGCGTAGGCGATCGGAGGCGGAACCGCGTTGGAAAACAGGTACGGCCGGGCCTTCTGCCGGCAAATCTCCACGATCTCCTTCCGGCCGGAGACGCAACCGCCGCTGGCGCCGCCCAGGCCCTTGCCCAGGGTCGTCGTGATGATGTCGATCTTGCCGAAGACGCCCTTGTGCTCGTGGGTGCCGCGACCGGTCTTGCCGATGAAACCGGAGGCGTGGCTGTCGTCGACAAAGACGAGGGCGCCGTACTTCTCCGCCAGGGCCACGATCCCATCCAGGTGAGCAAGGTCGCCGTCCATGGAGAAGTTGCCGTCCGTGATGATGACCTTGACCCGCTTGTCGGCGTGCTCTTGCAGCTTCTGCTCGAGGTGGGCCATGTCGCTGTGCTTGTAGGTGTCATGCATGGCCTTGGCCAGCCGGATCCCGTCCACGATCGAGGCGTGAACGAGACGATCCGAGATCATGATGTCCTCGGGACTCAAGATGGCCTCGAAGACGCCGGCGTTGGCGTCCATGCAGCTCGGGAAGAGAACCGTGTCCTCCGTGCCGAGGAACTTCGTCAGCTTCTCCTCCAGCGTCCGGTGGACGTCCTGGGTGCCGCAGATGAACCGCACGCTCGACATCCCGTAGCCCCGCTCGTCCAGTCCCCGGTGGGCGGCCGCCACGACCTCGGGATGGCTCGAAAGGCCCAGGTAGTTGTTCGAGCAGAGGTTGATCACTTCCTTGGGGGGCTGCCCCTGGGGGAACTCGACCAGGATGTCGGCGGCCTGGGGAGAGTGGATGAAACGCTCCTCCTTGTACAGTCCGTCGTCCCGGATCTTGGAAAGCTCGGCCTGCCAGGCCTCCTTGACCGCACTGGGATACATGGTTCCTACCCCTTCTTGGCGACGTGCCGGTTGACCAGGACGATGATGCTGTTGACGGTGTCGAAAGCCTCCGGACTCGCCTCCTCATCCGGAATGCTGATGCTGTATTTCTTCTCGAGAAAACGCTTCAAGCTGACCATGCTGAAGCTGTCGACGATGCCGCCGGAGATCAACTTGGTGTTTTCGTCGAGCTCGAGGTCGTCGTCCTCGTCGAGATACTCGTTCCGGATATATTCGAGGATCATCTCCTTCATGCCAGGACTCCTTTCGGTTCGCTCCGCCCCAGTTTACCCTTCTCGTGACTTCCGCCACCGTTCGGCCGGGAGCCGCCGCCCTCCGGCATCAATCGTCGTCCAGCGTGCTCGTGTCTCCGATCTCCTGGCCCAGCTCCTTCGCCTTCAGCATCCTCCGCATGATCTTTCCGCTCCGCGTCTTCGGCAGCCTGTCCACGAACTCGATCTCCTGCGGCATGGCGAGCGGAGACAGCTTCTTCCGGATGAAGTTCATGATGCTGAGCTCGAGATCGTCGCTGGGCGAGAAGCCCGGCCGGAGGGCCACGAACGCCTTGACCACCTCCATGTTCACGGGATCGGGTTTGCCGATGGCGGCCGACTCGGCCACGGCCTCATGCTCAAGCAGGGCGCTCTCGATCTCGAAGGGCCCGACCAGGTGTCCGCCGGTGTTGATGACGTCGTCGTCCCGTCCGGAGAACCAGAAGTAGCCGTCCGCGTCCAGGCTGGCCCGGTCGCCGCAGATGTACCATCCGTTCAGGAACTTCTTCAGATAGGTCGGCGTGTTGTTCCAGTAGGTCCTCATCAGGCTCGGCCACGGCGGCCGGATCGCGATCATCCCCACCTTGCCCGGTTCGCGGATCGGCTCGCCGGTGATCGGATCGACGATGGCGCCGGTGAGCGCGGGGAAGGGACGGCCCATGCTGCCGGCCTTGACCGGCATGCCGGGCAGGTTCGTGACCACGATGGCGCCGGTCTCGGTCTGCCAGAAGGTATCGAGAAAATCGAGCCCGAACGCCTCCCGGCCCCAGTGCACGCCCTCGGGATTGAGCGGCTCCCCGACGCTGCACATGTGCCGGAGGCTCGACAGATCACGGCGCTTCACCGGCTCGATCCCGTCCTTCATCAGCATCCGGATGGCGGTGGGGGCGGTATACCAGACGGTGACCTTGTGTTTCTCCATCGTGGCGTACCAGCGGTCGCTGGAGAATCCCGCATCCAGCACCACCTGCGTCACCCCGAGAACCCAGGGGGCGATGATCCCGTAGCTCGTCCCGGTGACCCATCCCGGATCGGCCGTGCACCAGTAGACGTCGTCGTCGCGAAGGTCGAGCACGACCTTGGCCGTCAGGTACTGGGAGAAGATGCTCGAGTGGACGTGGAGCGCGCCCTTCGGCTTGCCCGTGGTGCCGCTGGTGTAATGCAGCAGGCTCGGGCTCTCCGCGTAGGTCTTGAAGATCGGGAATTCCGGCACGCGGTGCGCCATCATGTCGTAGCCGACCTCACCCTCGGCTTCGTGCAGGCGCTTCTTCTCCTCATCGTGGTCGACCACGATGACGGTCTTCAGCTCGGGCAGTCGTTCCCGGAGCCGCCGGATCTTCCCCAGATGCTTGTGCTGGGTGATGATGGCGACCGCCTTGCTGTCGTCGGCCCGCTGGAACAGTGCCTCCTCGCCGAAGGCGGAGAAAAGCGGCTGGACGACCGCGCCGGTCTTCAGGATCCCCATCACGCTGATGTAGAGCTCCGGGCAGCGTTCGAGAAAAACGCACACCCGGTCCTGCGGCCGGATCCCGTGCCGAGTGATGAGCTCGGCCCAGCCGTTGGTCAGGAGCTTGAGATCCTGATAGGTGAAATGCCGGATCTCGCCTTCGTTGTTCTCATGGATCATCGCGAGCTTGTCACCGCGGCCTTGATCGACGTTGCGATCAATGCAGAGGTAGCCGAGATTGAGCGGCTGCCCCTCCGTCCATCCCAGCTCGCGCTGGGCGACGTCCCAGGTGATCTCCCGACGGAGTTTTTCGTAGTCGACGGCGTGGCTCACACCGCACCTCCCCACCATACTGCCCATGAACCCTTCCGCTCACCCCGACCGGTCGCCGGTCAAGGGAGCACACCCTCCAGAACCGACCAAGCCACCGCCACGCGGTCCGTCCATCCGAGGGAGAGATGCGCGCGCCGGACGCCCGCCAGGGCGGCCAATCGCGCCGTCTCACCCGAAACGCCATACCCGATCCTCCGGCCCTCCTCCACGACCTCGAGGTCATGCCAGGAGATCCGGCCGGACCGGCCGGTTCCGAGAGCCTTGAAGAGAGCTTCCTTGGCGGCGAAGGAGGAGGCGATGGCCAGCGCGGGCCGAGCGGATCGGTAGCAGCGTCCGATCTCAGACGGACGGAGAAACTCCCGGAGCAGATCCTCGCCCCCCCGGCCGATCGCGCGCTCGAACCTGGCCACCTCCACCACATCCACCCCTACGCCTAGGATCTTCATCATGGCAATTCCCGGACAGACGGGGCTCCGAAGGGACAGGCTATCACCGCGAAGCACGGGACGAAAGGAGGGAATGAAGGGGTGATGGACGGAGAATGGACGCGAGTGGGCGGGGAATGGAGGGAGAACGGCGGGAGAACGGAGCTGCGCTCAAGCCGCCTTTCCGCCCTTGGCTCCGGATCCGTAGAGGATCTCCATCCGCTCCTCGACCTCCCGCCGCGTCGTCAGGACGACCTGGATATGGAGACCGGTTGCCTGCTCCAGCTCGCAGGACAAGGCTAGAGACTGGGGCCGCCAAAGGGCGACGGTCAGGGTCCGGCGGCGGCAGGCGAGCGGAACGATCCCGTTCGCTTGAGCGAAGCGCGCGCTGACCCAGGCGACGAGGGAGGGATCGGGCGCGATGCTCGAGATCGGGACGTAGGCGATTCCACCCTGTTCGGCGAGACCCTGGGCCAGGGCCTCCTCGCTGATCAGACCGAGGCGCAGAAGAGTCTCGCCCAGGATCTCTCCGGTCTTCTGCTCCCTGATCGCGGTCTCGAGGTCGGACAGAGGCAGCAGACCGCGAAGCACGAGCAGCTCGCCCAGGTGCAACCGCCGCCCGTGCTCGTCGAGGAGGGCCAGAAGATGCCCTTCATCGAGGAATCCCTGCTCAACCGCGAGACGCCCGATCGGCCGCCGCGAACCCTGAGGCAGATCCTGCTGCAGTCGGACCAGATTTCGCAGGTCCCGCGGCTCGAGCAATCCCTCCTCGACCAGGATCTGGGCGAAGAACTCGGTTCGGGCGGGGAAATCCCGGGTGTCCGGCGCCGGCGTACTCCGGGCCGGCTCGGTGGCGTGATTCCGGTCAGGGCGTTTTCGGCTCAAGGGACCTCCGGCGAGACAGAGGACGTTGCAGAAGACCGCTGCAAGACCGCCGCGGACGTCACCTCTCTATCGGCCGGCGGCGGCCTCCTCTCCAGTTCCCTCGCGGGCGCCGCAGAACGCCGCGTAACGACCCTGACGGCTCAGCAGCTCGGCGTGCGTACCACACTCCACCAGCCGGCCGCGCTCGAGCACGCAGATCCGGTCCGCCATCTGGATCGTGCTCAGCCGGTGGCTCACGATCAGGGCGCTCTGCCCTCCCATGCGCCGCCGGAAACTGCGGAACAGCTCCGCCTCGGCCAGGGGATCGAGCGAGCTGCTCGGCTCATCCAGGATGAGCAGGCGGGATTTCCGATAGAAGGCGCGGGCCAGGGCCAGCTTCTGCCACTCTCCCGTGCTCAGCTCGTGGCCCTTGCTGAACCATCCGCCGAGCATGGTGTCGTAGCCTTCCGGCAGGCGGGAGAGGAAACGGTCGGCGCCGGAACGACGTCCCGCCTCCGGGACCCCATCGCCGTCCTGATCTCCGGTCACGTCTCCCAGCCAGAATGTTCTCCCGCGCCTGCAGGTAGTAGTGGGCGTAATCCTGGAAGAGGAGACTCAGCTCGCGCCGCCACATCACCGGGTCGAGATCGCGGAGATCCGTCTCCTCCACCGTGATCCTTCCCTGTCCGGGATCGTAAAGGCGGCAGAGCAGCTTGATCAGCGTGGTTTTTCCCGAACCGTTCTCGCCCACGAGGGCCACGATCTCTCCGGGCGACAGCGTGAGATCGATGTCGAAGAGCGCCGATTGCTCGGAGGAGGGATAGGCGAAGCCGACCCCTTCGAACGCGATTCCCCGGCGGATCTCCTTGGGCACCGGTCGAGTTGCGGCCGGGACCACGACCCGGGGCTTGAGATCCAGGAATCGATGCATGTCAGCCAGGAAGAGGCTGTCCTCATACAGAGTGGCGCCGCTCCGCAACGTCGACTGCAGGTATCCGAGGCCGCTCTGGAATCCCTGGTAGTACACGACGAGCGAACCGAGGCCGAGGCTTCCTCGAAGCGCCCGGAGCGCCAGGATCGCGAAGGTCCCGAAGATCGCCACCGTGGCCAGCGCCTGTCCGGCGAAGTCGGCGCCGGATCGCGCCCGCACCAGGCTCAGCCGGAGGCGCCGCAAGGACGTCCGAATCTCGCGAAACCGATCGCGGAAGAGCGAGCCCAAGCCGAACAGGCGAATCTCCTTGGCGTGCCCGGAGTCGGTCAGCAGCCAGTGGTAGTACCAGGCGCGCCGTTCCTGCTCCGTCTTGGTCAGGTCCATCTGGTGCAGCTTGCGGGCGTATCGGACGCGAGCCAGCGAGGCGGGAAGCGCCAGCACGAGAAGGCCGAGGCCGATCCGCCAGTCCAGCGAAATCAGGAAGCCGCCGATGCCCGCCAGCGCGAGGGCGCTTTGCGCCATCTGGGTCATCCCGCTCACCACGCGCCCGGGCCGGTAGGGAGCCTCGAACTGGGCGCGATGGAAGAGATCGTGGTACTTCGGATCCTCGTAGTGCGCCAGGTCAAGCGCCGCAGATTGGGCGTGGAGCTCATCCGCGACCTCGTCGGTCACGGCCATGCTCTGGGCATCCTGCGCCAGCTCGCCCAGGGAACGGCACAGGACCATGAGGAGACCGGCGGCCGCGGCCATGATGATCCAGGGAAGCACCCGCTCGAAGCTCCCCGGAACCGGCCCTGAGCGGGTCGCCGCCGTCACGGCATCGATGATCCGCTTCATCAGGTAGAGGGAGATCAGCGGCAGGGATCCCTGGAAAAGGACCAGGATGGCGCTCAGGAAGCCCCAGCCCGGCGCGCTCCGCCAGACGAGGCGGACCGCTCGCCCGAGGGTTCGTGGCATGGAGTAACCGGTCATCTCGTGCTCATGGAGTCACCGGTCATCCGACGCCCGCCTGCGGCCCGGTCCGGGCGTTCGGCTCCGGGCCGTCGGTGGGAGCTTGTACAACACCGCTCGCCACCCAGTGCCGCAGCGCCGTCGACGCCTCGTGAATCACCGCGCTCCAATCCCCCAGCCGCTTCTGTTTGAATACCCTGAGCGTAGGATACCAGGGGTTGCTGCCCAGATCCGGCTCCCACAGCGCGTCGGGGGCGGCTGACAGCAGCACCCAGACCGGCTTCCCCAGCGCCCCGGCCAAATGCATCGGCGCCGAATCCGCGGTGATGACGAGGTCGAGGTTCTGCATGAGGCAGGCGGTATCGTAGAAGTCCGACAATTCTCCGCACATCTCGACCAACGGCGCCGGGCCGGGCCACGGCGGTGACTGTCTTTCCGGGGGATCTTTCTGAAGGGAGACGAAGCAGACCCCCGAAACCCGGGCCAGTCCGAACAGCTCCTCGAATGGAACCGACCGCCTTGCAGCCGATGGATGAGCCGGCCGGGTCGCCCAGGCGATCCCGACGTAGAAGGGCGATCCCGAACCTGTTCGCTCCCTCAAGCGCTGCCCCCACGGCAATACGTCCCGGGACTCGACCTGCACGTACGGCACCTTGGCGGCCACCTTCGTTCGATCCGTCCCGAAAACGAAAGGAAGGCTCGCCACCGGGCAGTTCCAGTCGGTTCCCGGCGTCTGGTCATCCCAGTCGACCGCTTGCAGAACTCCCGGCAAGCGCTGCAGGATCCGCTTGAGGGCCCGGGGACCGGCCACGGTCACCCGCAGCTTGCGTTCCACTACGTCAGGCACGTACCGGATGAACTGCAGGGTGTCGCCGTACCCCTGTTCCCCATAAATCAGGATGGATTCCCCGCCGGCCTCCTGCCCGAGCCAGAGCTTCGAGGCGTACCGGCGCGGCTCCGGAGTGTCCACCACGAACGATCTTCGCGCTTCGTAGCCCTTCCAACCGTCACCCGTCTTCCCGGTGTCCAACTTCCTCACGGCGTTCCGAAACACGTCGCGGGGACGGTGCTCGCTGTAGGCGAACGCGAGGTCGGAGGCCCTGACCGCCTCCTCCATCCGGTTCTCCGCGTAGTCGAGCACAGACTGGTTCCACCAGGTGTCCGGCTTGTCCGGATGGTGTTTCCTCGCCTGCCGCACCGCCTCGGCCGCCTCCTCCGTCCTCGCCAGCCGTAGATACACTTTCGCCGCCGGGTTGTAGCTTCGCGAGTCGCCCCGGTCAATCGCCGCTTTCAGATCCGAGAGCGCCTCATCCAGCCGTCCCTGGGCGAGGCGCAACAAACCGCGCGAGCGGAATGCGATTCCCGCATCCTCCGATTCGAAGTCCGTCTTCTCGAACGACCCTTCCGCCGGGATGAAATCCTTGAGCTCGGCGAACAAACGCGCCAGCCGCAGCCTGATCGTGCGGTCGCTCGACCGGAGCGCCCGCGCCCGTTCGAGGTGTCGTCGTGCTTCGGTCAGCAGACCCACGTGCCAGTGGACGGTCGCGAGGTTGTACAACGGTTCGGGAGCGGTCGGAAGGAGATCCGCCGCGGAGTGGAGCCGTCTGGCGGCCTCGTCCCACCAGGTGACCTTGATCAGCACGTAACCGAGGTTGTTGAAGAAGTCGCCTGAAGCACAACCGCGGGTTTCCGCGTCCGACATCCATTCCAGGGCTCTCGTATACGAACCGGTCGCGAAGTGTTTCAGACCCATCACGTAACTTCCCGCGCCCGGTTCGGGATGGCTGCCCAGGTATCGGATGAACGCCTCGCCCCCGCGCTTCACGTCCCCGGCGGAGAGTGCCGCCATGCCTTCCGCCAGGGGATCCGCCAGAATCAGCATGCGATTGCCTTTCGAAGCCCTTCGCTGCAGGGCTGCGCGCGCCGTGTCCGGACGGCCATCTCCGGTGCCTCGCGACGGGCTGTCATGAATAACGCGGTCTGGGGTCGCAGGTCGGCCGGCGCCCGGTCACCTGCGCCGGTACCCCTGGCACGAACATCTACCGGTATATCACCGGAGAGGCAACGGGGCCTATGAAAGGATCGAGGCCCCGGGCGGGCATCGGCGCCGGCCTGGGGCATTGGGGCAGCAGGAAGATTGAACAGGATCAGGAAGACATCAAACAGCGAAGCCGACGAACTCGATCGAGCGCGCCGACCCCGCTTGATAGTTACACCCAACTCAAGAGCAACCGCCGCCGCGCGCCCTCAAGAGACGGCAGAAAGCCAGCCGTTCAATCAGCCTGGGTTGGACTTCTCAGGAATGCTGGAACGAGCTGACTCCGTCACCGCCGACCGTCCCTTTCAGCGTTTCGGCGATCGCCGTGATCCTGAGTACCGGCCGTTCCCATTGCAAACGGTTGTCCATGACTCCTCCCTTTGATTCAAGCCGACGACCATCCTCGGTCCTTGGTCGAAATGGAACTATGCACGGATCCGGAGGGCGTGGCAAGCGTTTTTGTCGAGAATCATCGTCGCACCCGTGGCCGTCGGGCCGATCCTCCGGAGCAGGAACCTCCCGACCCCCAGTCCCATGCAGAGAACACCCTTGGCCGCCAACATCGTAGGCGGATCCATCTGCGATTGCACCTGGGCCAGCGCCTTCTCCATCCCGGCCAAGTCCAAGATATCTCTACAGTTGTCCGAGCCGCGCATCAAGTCGAGCCAGTCCCGGCACGTGCTTTCTTCCGCCCTCAGACGATATCCCAGGTCAGCGGCCTGTTCGCCGAGTTTGCGGTTCCACTGGACTTCCGGCGGCACCAGACCATCGAGGGACCGCCGGATCAACCATCGGTCCCAATCTCCCCGACCGTATTGATCGACCGGGATGCCGAGACAGAATAGCAGAACCTGCAGATCGGCGGTCGGATCGCGAACCTCCATCCCATAGGCCGCTCCGAGCTCCTGCCACACGGATCCGCTCGAGTCGCGACCCGGCTGCAACATGAAGAACCGACCGTCCGGAGGCTCGACGCCTCCGACGAGGCGAGGGTCCCGGCCGGCGGCCTTCGCCTCCCGGCAAACGCGCTGGGAGAACTCCGGATTCGCAGCGGAGAACGTCGGACGCTCCAGCGACCGGGCTCGAGCTGCGGACCAGCGGAACCGCACGCTGCGGACCAGCGCGCCCACGACCTGGCTCCTCACGGCCCGGATCCAGGATCGGCCGTGCAGACGCTTCCAGGACCCCAGCTCTTTCACAGCCAGCCCCACCCGACCTGAGCACAACTGGTGCCAGGCTCGATCCGAAAGACCGCGCCAGGACGACCCGGCGTTGCCCATCTGGCCGACCAGCAGGACTCCGACCCCCCGCTCCTGAGCGGACTCCAACAAGGCCGTGAGCCAGAAGTAGTTGGGGGGGGCGGCCCCGGGCTCGCCCTGGATGTCGAGCTGGCGATCGATTCCGCCGAGCGGAGTCACGTGATCGGCCTGGATGCGCACGTGCGGCACTCCCGGCCAGAGCTCAGCCACCGAGTGGGCGAGCTTCCACTCATCTCCGATCCGATGGGGCAGCGCACCGTCCAGGGGATGCGTGGGCACGGCAGTGAACGCAGTCAGGACCTGCCCTCTCGACTGCAGCTCCCGGGCCGCCAGGGCCATGACGGAGCTGCTGTCGAGTCCGCCGCTGAGCGTGGCGCCGATCGGGCGTACGCTGCGAAGGCGGTCCCGAACCGCCCGAGCGTAGATCTCCAGAAACGCCCCCACGTAGTCGTCGTCGGAGCCCAGACGGATCTGCGGCGCATTCTCCATCCGCCAGTATTGCCGGATGGCGACGCGTCCTTCCTGCCACCGCAGAAAATGCGCAGGGGGAAGGCGGCGGATCCCCTGATGAGCCGTGCTCGTTCCATCACCGGACCACCAGTTCAGGTGCTGAAGGAGATGAAGCTCGTCCAGCTCGCGAGAGACATCGGGAATCGCCAGCAACCCTTTGGCCGAGCTGGCGAAGGCGAATCGCTTCGGGGTCACCGCGTAGTAGAGCCCGGTCTGCCCGAAAGGATCGCGGGCCAGAACGAGGCACCGGCTTCGGGGATCCCGAATGGCGAACGACCAATCGCCCCGGAGGCGGGGCAGCGCCGACTCTCCCCAGCGAAGCCAGGCATGGAGCAAGAGCGAGGTGTCCGGCATCGCCGCTCGCTCGGAACCCGGGATGTCCAGAGCGTCGCACAACGCGTCCCTGTCATCCAGGCGGGCGCTGGCCGTCAGGACCAGCCCGGACGCGGGATCCACGAGCGGCAGGCGTTCGCCCGCCGCTTCCGGAAGAGAAAGCAGCTTGAGGTGCCCGAGGCCGACCGGGCCTTGGACCCAGGTCCCGCGGCCGTCCGGCCCCCAGACGGCCATCGCCTTCTCCATGGCCGGCAATTCGCCGCCGAGTGGGACGCCGCCCAGGTTGACGATCCCGAAGATCCCGCTCAACGCGCCCCCCCCATGTCCGGCAATTCGCCGCCGAACGGAACGCCGCCCAATTTGACGTCCCCGAGGATTCCGCTCAACGGGCTTTCTCCAGCTCCGGAAAGCGCTCGCCGAAACAAACGACGGGAGTGAACCGGGTTGCTTCCTCTCCCCCTGTGACCACGAGCCGCCCGCTGCGAAGCCAGGCATGGGCGCTCAGCGCGCGCTCGTCGCCGGCATCGGGAGCCGCGCCCAGGTAGAGCGAGCTGGAGATGCGGCGGCGGTGCAGCATGGCCCGGCCGGCGAGGGCCCGCACGAGGCAGGTGCACCGCCAGGGTGACCGCCGGGTGGCGGCGTCCAGGGCCCAGACTACGCGCTTGACTCGGGCTGCGGCCTCCGGAGCATCTTGAATTGCCGGATGCGGACCCGCTGGTCCGGTGGCGTGGGCGGGGAGCGACGGGCGGACCGCCTCCGCGAATTCCGGATCGGCGACCCCGAGGTGCCGGCTGATCCGCCGAAAGGACAGGGTCAGGATGGCCAGGCGGGCGATCCCGAGCCAGAACCACGCTTCAAGGAAACAGCCCCAGTCTCCAGGGGAATGCGCCGCCGGGCCTCGGAGCCGGCCTTTTCTCCCTGCTCGGCCCACGTGGCGCTACTCCACCGCCTCGATCAGCTTCTCGTCGAATAGCTGGCGCAGAAACGCCCCGGCATCCTCCGCGCACGTCTCCTTATCCACCCTGTACTCCTCCTGAAGCCGCGCACAAAGGGCTCCAAAGGAGATCGGCTCCAGCAGCAGCTCCCAGATCCGCGTGCCCACGCGACCGAACCCGTAGTAGCGATCCGTCTCCAGGCTCAGGATCACCGTCTCATCCTCCACCTGGGTGGCAAAGGGCGTGTCCTTGCGCACAAGGCGCGTTTCCGGGGTCAAACGAATCGAATCATCCATGAGGACCTCTCAACAGAAGGTTGGGGCGCGACCGGATTCGAGCTTGAGGATCAGGTCCGCGAGCTGTTGGACGCGGCCGAGATCCCCGGGGCGGCGGATGCGGAACATCCGAGTGTGGCGCGCAATCGCCGCCGTCTGGCGGAAGTGGCTCCCCGTCCGGTCCATCGGTTGAACGTAGAAGGGCCGGTACGTGTTGGCGGCGATGGCCAGCATCTTGTCCATCCCCGAGATCTCCTCCGGAACGGCGCGATCGAGGTCGCTGGATTCCATCAGAAAGATCGAGCGGAGCGGAGCGGGGCGGTCCGCGAACGCGATCTGGACGTTCAGGCCGTACTTCTCCACGACCTTCCGAGACGGCGTCAGGAACTCCTTCGGCGCCCGCACCTCGTCCAGGACGTCCGGACAGAGGTGCAGCCGTGGATACGCCGGGTGGACCTGGGGAACGGCGTCTTCCGTGCACGAGACCGCACAGACGTCGTCGGACAAGACGGTCAAGCCGCGGGCGTGGAGAACCGCGGCCAGCGTCGATTTTCCGATTCCGGTCGGGCCGGTGAGAATGAATGCGCCCCGGCTGCCCAGAAGTGCGCTTCCGTGCAGCGGGTACCAGCCCCGTTGATGCAACAGAGCGCCGAAGGCGGAGCCGAACAGGTACACCCTCAGAAGATCGGCTTCCGCCTCCAGGGAAGGATCGACCGTGATCGTCCGGCCCTGCTCCACCAGGAAACCCGCGATCCCGGGAATTCGCATCAGAAAGCGCTCTCCCTCGACCTCGAAGTACCGGCTGTCGTCCCACGGTTCCCGGAGAAAGGGCGGGATCGCGCCGCGCCGAATCCACACCTCGGCCTTTCCCGAGCCCGGCACAAGCTCGGGGCATTCGATCTCGCAGCCGATCTCGAGGCCGAAAGCCGAGTATCGGTGCACGGCCTGGTCCGGAGCCGTGCGCGTGTCGGACGTCTCGGGGTCGCTCATGGAACGACGTCTCGGAGTCTTGGATGCGAGTTCAAGGTGGTGATTGCTCCCCGCCCGGGCCGGATCGAGCCCGGTTGAGGGTCCCAGTATAGCCTCAAACGAGCTTCATCTACGTCTGGAAGGTTCCGGCGACGACGTGACGGGGGGCCATTCTTCGGAGCCCGCCGGCTCGACGATCCCGTGCCTCATGCCGGCATCGGCCCGCGCGACCACGGCTTCAACGTCCGTCGTCGCTGTCCTGGTGGGTTCGTGCGCCCGAGGCGTCAGCAGGGCCGATGGGGCCTGGCGGGCAGGCGGCGGATACTCGCGGATCTTGAGCAGGGCTTCCGACGTCGCCCGGCGGAGATGCTCCATCCGGCGTAGCACGTGGTATTCCGGCGGAGCCTGATCGAGCCTCTTGGCGAGGATCAGGCAGCCTAATCGGTGCTCCCGGTCCCCGACCGGCATCGAGATCCGAAGCGTCGTCCGGGCGTCAAACTCCCGGTCCACTGCGGAGGAGCACGACCCCGGAGCCACGCCGGTAGGCAGGGAGGACGGCCCCGGAGCTACGCCCGTGAGCAGGGATGACGCGCCGGCGCAAGCCGGAGCCGGCGCGGAGATCGCGGGACCTCGAGCCGAATCCAAGAACGCAGGTGCCGGCGCCTCGTCGCCCGTTCCGCCCTCGACCGTCAGAAGGTCCTTGCTCAGATGGACGTCTCCGAACGCTCCGTCCAGGTGGAGGTCGACGGAGTCCATCCGGAGGTGTCCCGCCGCCAACGTGACGTGCTCCCACAACTCCTCCAGGGAGGTGGATTCCATCACGGCGACCTGAAGCCCGAGAAACGTGCGCCCGCCGGGCTCGACGCCCATGACGGCCGAGACATCCCGGGCCCAGCCGAGGATCTTGTCGGTCGTGAGGTAGTCGATGTAACCGAGCTGGCGGATCACGACCACCATGGTCAGGCCCAGACCGATCAGGATCAGGCCCGCCACGCGATCGCTGGCCTGGACCATGATCAGCGAGACCGCGCCCAGCGTCAGGGCGAATCCGTAGAGAACCAGGACCGCGCGCCGGTGCGTGTAGCCGAGCTTCAGGAGCCGATGATGGAGGTGATCGTTGTCGGCCCGGAACAGCTCATGGCCGAGCAGGAACCTCCGGATCGCGGACCAGACGGCTTCCATGAGGGGAAGACCGAGGGCGATGATGGGGATCAGGATGGTGACGCCGGCCTGGGTGGTGATCGAGCCCAGGATGCTGAGCGCTGCCAGCATGTATCCGAGGAAATAGCTGCCGCAGTCCCCCATGAAGACGCCGGCCGGATTGAAATTGTAGCGGAGAAACCCGAGCGAGGCGCCGGCCAGGGAGGCCAGGCCCAGGCAGACGAACTCGCTGTGCCGTAGGAGGCCCATGATCAGAAGGACCAGGGCCGAGAACACCGTGACCCCGGCGGCGAGGCCGTCGAGTCCGTCGATCAGGTTGATCGCGTTGATCACGAGCACGAACCAGAAGATGGTGATCGGCAACGAGAGGATCCCAAGCTGGAAGGTCGGGATCCAAGGCAGCATGAGGGCATGGATCCCGATGCCGTTCGCCCACGCGATCGCCCCGGCTCCGGCCTGAACCGCGAACTTGAGACCGGGCGGCAGGCCGCGGACGTCGTCGAAGAACCCGAGCGCAAAGACGACCAGGGCCCCGCCGAGGAGCCCGACGAGTTGCTGCGGGTCCAGAACGGGTCGGCCGCGGAGAGCGTGCCAGAGAATCTGTCCGCCGCAGATCGCGAGGAACGCCAGGAAGATGGCGATCCCGCCGATGCGGGGAACGGGTCGCTTGTGGACCTTGCGGCTGGATGGCAGATCGACCAGACCGAAATGGCGCCCCACGCGCACCACGGCCGGCGTCAAGAGCAGCGAGAGCGACAGGGCGGCCGCGAACGAAACCAATACCGACAAGAACACGAAAGCGCCCCCCCGGAAGTGAAACGACTCCCTCGTTCCCGCAACGATCGGACCGCCCGGATCCGTGCGGCGACCATGCTTCCGTCAGTGTCGCCGCCACGGAGACAGCGCTCCGAGTGCGTCTTCCCGGACCGGACGGAAGAACGCCGAAGCGTCCCTTTTCTGCCGTCCCGACGCCCGACGGCGGACCCGGCCATTACCGAGTCCGCCCGCTTTCACGCCCCTCGACCGGTGCACATTGGAATCGGTCTGCCGTCCGACCGGATCGAACGGCGGCCTTCCAAAGAATCATTCTCCGCCTGGATGAGCGCCTCTTCGGAGCTGATTCCCAGGACCTCGGAGTAGATCGACTCAAGCCGCTCTGCAATCACCCGCCAGCGATACGCCCAGGCCGTTCGCCGGCCGGCCCGGCTCAACTGCGCCCTCGCCTCGTCATCGCCGAGCAGGTTCAGCAAGGTCTGCGACCAGAGATCCGGTGACCCCGGAGGGATCAGGTATCCATCGCGATCGTGCGTCACCACGTTCCGATAGCCTTCGATGTCCGAGGCGACCACCGGCACCCCGGCGGCCATCGCTTCCAGCAAGACCATCCCGAAGCTCTCTCGTCCCAAACTCGGTGCGCAGAAGATGTCAGCCGATGTGAAGCACTCTAGGAGCCGCCGCCGAGGGAGACAACCCAGAAAATGCACCCGCTCGCGCAGCGGGCGGGGAACCTGGCGTTTCATGCGATCCGGTCCGGGCCCGTCTCCGACCACCAGAAGATCCACATCCGGGCACTCCTCCGCGATTCGCGGAAACGCATGGAGCAGAATCGGAAGCCCCTTTCTCGGGACCTGGGCTCCAACAAACAGCAGGTAGCGCCGTTGGTTGTGGCGAACCTGCCGCTTTCTCAAAGTCACGGCTTGAGAGAAGAAGTCGTAATCCACGCCGTTGGGGATGATTTGATAATCGCCAGGGAAGAGGCCGGTTACCGCCTTCTGGGCCGACAGGCTCACCGGCACCCGCGCCTGGGTCCGGGAAAGCAACTTCCTGAGCGGCCCCTGGAAGATCTCGAGCAGCAGATCCCGCTGGTAGTAGCTATGAAAGGTCGCGACGACGGGACACGAGGCGTGCCGGAGCGCCAGCAGCGGCAGCGTGGGCATGAGAGGATTGTGCACGTGGAGAACATCCAGATCCTCCTCGCGAAGCACCTGACGGAGGGCCGAGCCCAGGCGCCATCCCAGGCTGATCCGGGAAAGACTTCCGTTATACCGGATCGGAAAGCTAGATCCCACCCGCCGGACCCGAGCGCCGGTCTCCGGAACGTCTCCCCGGATATTGCTGGTGAGGACGACCACGTCATGGCCGAGGTCGGTCAGCTCCTGGGAGACCGCCCGGATGTGCTCGCTCACCCCCCCCGGCTGCGGGTAGTAGAACTCGCTGAGCATCCCGATCTTCAAACCGCCACCGCTCCTTTGTCCTGTGAGACCGGAGGTCCCGCGTCGTTCAGCCGGGAGAGCACGCACCACTGATCCGGGGCCTCGAGGATTTCCTGCTCCAGAAGCCGGGCGAAGGTCTCGACCGGATCCTCCTCGGGGCCGATGGCCGAATGTACTCTGATAACATATTCGCCGTCCCGGCGCAGCAGAAACGCGGGCACGAGGGAGGCTCCGGCCCGCCGGGCCAGGCGGATGCCGGTCTCAGGCAACGCCCGCCAGCCCCCCAGAACCCACACCGCTCGCGCTCCCGATCCGAGAACGCGGTCGGCGACGAGGGCGGCGTTTCCCCCTTGGCGTAGATGTCGGAAAAGCCGCATTCCGGCGCCCGCGCCGGTGAAAACGGTGAGACCGTCCTTCCCGCGAAGCCGCGTGCACAGCCGGGTGAGCGCCTCGGGCCGCAGCTCCTCGGCGACGACGGCGAGCCGCGGCAGTTGCGTCGCCAGCCAGCGGGCGCCCAGATCCCAGTTGCCCAGATGGCCCGTGAGCACGCAGACCGCACCAAGGGCGCGCGCCGTCTCGAGATGCTCGATGCCCTCGGCTCGGCAGGCCCGGATCAACGGCTCCGGACGGACGGCCGCGCAGACGAATTCGCCCCAGTAACGACCGTAGGAGCTGAAGACATCTTCCGGACGAGGATCAGCCGCGCCGCGTCCCGGAAGGAGTGGGCGGTGCCTGGGCGAACGGGGCGGGACTTCAGCTCGCCGAGCCCTCTCGATCTGGGCCAGGTTGTCGGCCACCACGGCGCGGGCCGGGGCGAACCGCGCCGCCAGTCGTCCGCCGGCGGCGGCGCCTGCGATCGTCCAGCGTTGCGGGAGGATCCTGGCCAGGATGGATCCGCTCCAGAGCAGGGCCAGGAATCCGAGCGACGCTTCGGTCATTCCATTTCTTCTTGGGGTTCGGAGGCCCGGTCAGCGGACCCCGGCGAAGTCCCTGACGCCCGACTTTGTCCAGCGAAGCCGGATCTCCGCCTGCCAGCCGCTGCCGGACCAGTCGCCCGTCCGGATGACCCGGGCGACGTTCACCACCGTGTCGAAACGCCCCGGGACGAAAACCCTCCAACCGGGCCGGCTCCAGCTCAACATGGGGATCCGCTCGGTCTGCACGAGGCCGGTGATCCACCCCTTATCCTTCTTCTCCAGGCCGATGAATCCGAGCTGCGTGCCGCGCAACCCGTTGATCACGCCCCAGCGCACCTGCTGAAACGACGCCTGGACCGTCCCCCAGCCGTCGCGCGGGGGCAGGGTCACGACCAAATGCAGCGCGTCGGCGTTCGGCCCGGCCCAATCGCCGATGATCTCGCCCGACTCCACGAAGGACCGGAGCAGGCTCCCGTCCTTGTGGAAGTAGACTTCGGGATCGAGGTGGGCGTATTCCGCTTCCAAGTCAGCGCCGGACCATCCGGCCGGATCGGACCAGTGCCCTCCGGCCAGCTCGGCGAAGCTCGAGATGTCGGAGTCCGGTCCCAGCTTCGCCGCGTCTCCGCTGACCAGACGGTTGAGCAGGAACTCGCCGTAGAAGGTGAAGGGCGCGACGTCGTAGCGGAGGTCGCCGCCCAGGATCTTCTTGTCATCGGCGCCGAACCGGTCGTAGATGTCCTGCGTCATGGCTACGATAAAGCCGACCGGATTCAGGTAGCCCAGGTCGATGCCGCGCCCTCCCCAGGCGGCCGCCTCGTAGGCGCCGAAATGCAGATTGTGGCGAAGCGCGAGCTCGATGCGGTGCCCCGCGAAATAGGAGTCTCCGGTCGTCGAATCGGGGACGCTCCGGCCCGCGGTCGGCGTCCTGGCGCGATTCACCTGGGCGAACAGGGACGCCACGGTCAGGACCGACGTCCGGATCCGCAGGCTCACTCCATCCAGAGGGAAGGCGTTCTCGCTCAGGAAAAGCGTTCCCCACCGCCCCGGCCCCCAGTGCCGGTCCTCGCGGCCCAGGCGCAGGTCTCCCCATCCCCAATCGACGCCGAGAACGGCGCGGTCGTTGCGCGCGCTCGGGGCCTCCAGGATGTCATGCGTGGTCGGAGGGAAATTGTCCACCCAATGCGACGACCCGGGATCGGGCGTGAGCCGGCTGTAGTCCTCATAGCTCCGCCATTCGACCAGGAGCTTCTTCAGGATCGTGGCGTTGAAAAACAGGAACGCCGCCCCGTTCTCGCGCGATCGGCGATCCAGATTCGCCAGGGAATCCAGCCCGGTGGCCGCCCCGTAGTACTGGAAGGAGACGCCTCCCTCAAGACGGACGGGTGCCGAGAACCACGTGCTGTCTTCCCCGGCCCGACCGGGTGAAGAACCGGCCGGCGTAGGCAGCCCCGAGGCTGTCCGGACCCGGCCGGGTGAAGAACCGGCCGGCGTGGGCGCTGAGCCATCCCCTCCCGGCATCTCGCCGTCCAGGTCCGCTTCAAGATCGCGCTTCAGGCGCTCAAGGCGGAGGCGGTCCTTCGGCGCCAGCGGACGCTCCCGATCCCGCGCCTCGATCGCCTCCAGGGCCCGGCGAGCCTCGCGCCGCGTGATCGGCAGGATCTCCAGGTTCCCGTTCCAGAAACCCAGCGAACGGAAGTGCTCGAGCTCGTCGTAGACCGGGCTGTCGAGGGGAACGCTCAGACCTTCCTGCGCCGCCGCCCTCCGCCCGACCGTCAGTCCAACCGCCAGAAACAGGGGGAAAAGAACCGACAGGATCGTCCTTCGGCGCAATCCGGGTCCTCCCGCGCGGGGTGAAAGTCATGCCGCAACCGAAGGCGATCTTAGAAAACGGCTCCGGCGGGCACAACCGCATTCCCCTGGTTCTGATCCATGTCCGACGACGGGTACGGCTTTTCCCTTGCGGTTGCCTTTCCGGCCATGCTAGAAGGTCCGGAATGTTGATCTCCGCACCCCCGTCCGGCCGCAAAGCCGCGATCGTGTTTTTGGCCGCGGTCGTGGTTCTCCTGGTCTCCGCGCTTTCCGCCCGCGCCCAGGTGACGGACGAGATGCTCCAGAAGGCCTCGGAGAAAACGGGACTGAGCAAAGACGAGCTGCTGCGGATGTACCAGTCCGGAGCGATCGCGATCCCCGCGCCGGCCGAATCCGCGCAGGTTGCTCCAGGACGGAGCGACACGCTTCTCCCCGGGCTGCCGGTCCTGAAGGCGCCGCCGCCGCCGGTCCGGCACGTCCAGTCCGGAACCCCGGCCCTGTTCGGAGCTGATTTCTTCAAGCTCCAGCCGGGGGTTTTCACCCAAAGCTCGTTCGGGCCTGTTCCCGAGGATTACGTGATCGGGCCGGGCGACCAGATCTTCGTCGACGTGTGGGGAGAGGTGGAGTTCCGCGTCGAGCGCGTGGTCGACCGCGACGGCAGCATCATCCTGCCGAAGGGAGGTATGGTCGTCTGCGCGGGGCTCACGCTGGCCGAGCTGAAGCGCTCGGTGCGCGAGCACCTGGCCGCCGCCTATTCCGGAATCTCGCTCGATCCGGAGAAGGGCAACACGTTCCTCGACGTGTCGCTCGGCAAGCTCCGGGCCATCCGCGTCTACGTGATCGGAGACGCAGTCCAGCCGGGCGCCTATGACTTGAGCTCCATGGCGACGATCTTCACCGCGATCTACGCGGCCGGGGGGCCATCCGACACCGGCTCCATGCGGGACATCCGGCTGGTCCGGGGCAATCAGGTGGTCGCCCATCTCGACTTCTACGCCTATCTGCTGCAAGGAGACCGCAGCAACGACGTGATCCTCCGCGAGTACGACACGGTCTTCATCCCGCCTCGCGGCCCCACGGTCGAGCTTTCGGGCGAGGTCCGGCGCCCGCTCCGATTCGAGCTCAAGAGCGGGGAAGACCTCGTGGATCTCGTGCGATTCGGAAGCGGCTTCACCGCCACCGCGGCCACCGGAGTCCTTCACATCCTGCGGACGCTTCCACCCGCCGAGCGGCTTCCGGGGCAACCCGACCGGGTCCAGGTCGATGTGCTCATGGATCCGGGCTCGGGAAAGCCCCGGGACTCCACGCAGGCGTCGCTGCTGGACGGGGACGTCGTTCGGGTCGACGCGATCACCAACCGGATGGACAACTGGGTGCAGATCAAGGGCGCGGTCAAGCAGCCGGGCCGCTATGAGTATGTCGACGGGATGGACGTGGCCGCCCTCATCGCTCTGGCCGGGCAGACCTGGCCCGATCGGCTGGGCGCAAGGGGCATCATCGATCGCAACCTTCCGGACGGAAGGCGGGTGACGCTGCGTTTCCCGCTGGACGACGTGCTCTCGGGAAAGCAGATCGTTCCAGTCTCGCCGATGGACAGCGTGCAGGTCTTCTCCCGGTGGGACATCGAGGATCGGTTCACCGTCAGCATCACCGGACAGGTCCGCCATCCGCAAACCACCGAGTACCGCGAGCAGATGACACTGGCGGATCTGATGTTGAAAGCCGGCGGGCTTCTCGAGAGCGCCGACCAGGTTCAAGCCGAGGTCTCGCGGCTCCGGCTGGAGGCCGTCGAAAGCCAGGACGAATCCAAACCGCCGGGCCAGACCGTCGACCTGATCGAGGTGCCTCTCGGCGCGGACTGGCTGCAGGATGCCAGGGGATTTGCGCTCGAACCGCATGACCAGGTCGCGATCCGCCAGCTCCCCTGGTGGCAGATCCCCCAGACGGTCATCCTGACGGGCGAGGAGCTGTATGCGGGGGTCTATACCTTGCAGAACGACAAGGAGACCCTCTCCGACGTCCTCGTTCGCGCCAAGGGCCTCAAGCCGACGGCCTTCCTGGCCGGGGCGCACATCATCCGCAAGAAGGACTCGGTCGGGAACATCGCCATCGATCTCCAGTGCGCGCTGGACCATCCCCACCAGGAGTGCGACCCCATGCTCGTGGCCGGAGATTCGATCAACGTTCCGACGCAACCGCAAACGGTCAAGGTCACGGGGGCGGTCGGGCATCCGACCAGCATCCCGTTCCAGGACGGTCGCTCCCTGAGCTTCTACGTGAACCACGCCGGCGGCTACGCGGAGGGAGCCAATCGCTGGAAGACCCAGGTGATCTATCCGAACGGGATGAGCCGGAACATCCGGCGCTTCTGGCGGGATCCGTCCGTCGAGCCGGGCTCCACGATCCTGGTGCCGGTCCTGATCGGCCAGAAGAAGGACCACCTCGAAACGGCCGAGAAGATCCTCTCCATCATCGCGAGCGCGGCCACCACCTACCTCGTCATCGATCGGACGCTGCCGGCGAAGTAGCCGCGTTCCAGGACTCCGACCGCACCTGGATCGCCAGCGCCTTGATCCTGGCCCGGACGCGCCGCCCCGGAGCGAGGGCCAGCTCCTGCACGGCCGGGCGCGTCACGGACGCGGCCAACGGGACCCCGGCATCCAGCTCCACGACGAAGGCCAGACCGATCGGACGGACCGAAACCACGGTTGCGGGCAGCTCGTTCCGCGCGCTGGCGACTTCGTGACCGTCGCGGGCGTCTCCGCCGGCTGAAAGCAGGTCGACCTCCTCGGACCGGATCGAGATCACGACGGGCGTGCCCGGGTTCAGGCTGCCAACCGCGTGGAGCGCGATGGGCCCGGCGATCACCCGCATGACGCCTGCTTCCCTCGCCTGGACGAACCCATGAAGGATGGTTCCGGTCCCGACGAAGGAAGACACTTCGGGACTGGAGGGACGGCGGAAGACCTCTTCCGCCGGGCCGGTCTGCGCGATCCGCCCGCCCAGAAGCACCGCCAGCGTGCCTCCGAGCATCGCGGCCTCGGCGCGATCATGCGTGACCCAGACGGCGGGACGCGACCGCGCGGCAAGCTCGCGGCGGACCTCGGACAGCAGCGCATCACGGGATGGGGGATCGAGCGCGGCCAGGGGCTCGTCGAGCAAGAGGAGAGCCGGTCGTCGCACGAAGGCGCGAGCCAATCCGACCCTCCGCTGTTCGCCGCCGGAAAGCCGCTCGACCGCCGCTTCGGCCAGCGCAGCGGCTCCCCATCGCTCCAGCTCGGCCAGGGCACCGGCTCGCCGCGCCGCTCGCGAGAGACGCGGCCGGACCGCGCCCAGCGGAAAGGCCACGTTCTCGCGCACGTTCCGATGCGGAAACAGGAGCGGATCCTGGAGACACACGCCGACGGACCGGGCATGAGGCGGGACGAAGCGGCGGGCTCCGGGATCGCCGCCGACCCAGACGTCTCCGCCCAGGCGGATCGAGCCCTTTTCCGGAACCGCGAGCCCGGACAGCGCGCGCAGGAACATGGATTTCCCTGCGCCCGAGGGACCAAGCAGGACGAGAGGCCAGATCCGGCACGAGAGGTCGACCTCGAGCCGAAAGGTCCCGGCCGTGACCACCAGTCCCTCGACCGCCAGCTCCGGCGCGACGGACGCGTCGGTTTCACGGGCGTTGTCCGGCGGGCACGCTGCGGCGTCCGGCGAACGCGCTGCTGCGGCGTCCGGCGACGGACCCGTGGTCACGGGTTCGCGCCCCTCGCGGTGCTCAGGCCGGGCGTGGATCGGATCCTCGGCGTTCATGGCAGAGAGAGGCCTCTCGATCGCGGCCGATCGGCCTCCCAGCTCGGATCCTCGGCGATCATGGCAGCAGAGCCGTTCGATCACGACCGATCGCCCGCCGCTGGAAGCGATCGGCCGCCAGCAGGAGGACGATCGCGATGGCCGTGACCAGAAGAGCCATGCTGTTGGCGGATCTTGCGTCGCCCGACAGGATCGCCTGGTACATCGCGAGCGGCAGGGTCTGCGTTCGTCCCGGGATGTTCCCGGCCACGATGACGGTCGCCCCGAATTCGCCCAGCCCGCGAGCGAAAGCGAGCACGGCTCCGGCGGCGATTCCGGGCAGCGCCAACGGAAGGTGAACCGAGAGGAAGGCGCGTGACGGGCCCGATCCGCAAGTCGAGGCCGCATCCAGATAGCCTCGGGGGACGCTCTCCAGCGCCGCGCGGGCCGTCCTGACCAGCAACGGGAACGCGACCACGGCGGAAGCGAGGACGGCGCCGGTCCAGTGAAAGACGACGGAAACTCCGAAGAGACGCTGGAGAAGGACTCCGAGAGGACCGCGGGGGCTGAAGAGACTGAGCAGCAGATAGCCGACGGCAACGGGCGGAAGCACGAGCGGCGCCGTCACGATCGCATCGACCAATCGAACCGCCGGTCCCCGGTGGATGGCCAGCCAACGCGCCAGGGGCAGGCCGGAGATCACGACGAGCAGGGTGGAAACGCCGGACACCAGGAACGAAAGGAGCAGCGCCGTGGAGATCATCGACCGTAGGGTCCGCCCGGCACGCCGTTTGGGGCGCCGTTCGGAATCGAGCCCGGAGGCGCGGGTGATTCGGCACTGCCTGGACCTGCGCCTGGAGCCTCGCGTTGGCCAGCGCCCGGACCTGCTCCCGGAACCAAAGGCTTTTGGATGCCCTGATCAGCACCGGGGGTCGCAGGCCGCATCCCCTCCGGCCGACCCTCTCCGGTCGATCCGAGAGATGCTCCGAGAAAACGGTATTTCCTCAGCACGGCCTGCGCATCCGGTCCCAGGATGAAACGCACGAATTCCTGCGCCGCATCTCCGTGATCGCCCCCCTTGATCCGGGCGATCGGGTAGACGATCGGATCATGCGCCTCATCCGGGACGACGCAGAGCACCCGGACGTCAGCTTCCGGCCAGAGGTCGCTTTGATAGACGAATCCGGCATCGACCGAACCTGAGGCCACGTAGGCCAGGACCTGACGGACGGTCTCGGCGGGCACCAGCTTCGAGTGCACCGAGGTATAGAGATGATAGTGCCGGAGCACGCCCGCGGCGTATTGCCCCGCCGGCACGGTGCGCTCATCGCCGATGGCGATCCTCCGGATCGAAGGCTCCTCGAGTCTCTTCAGGACCGCGATCGCGCCCGCGCCCTCCGCGCGCGGACCCTCGCGCGGCCCGATCAGCACGAGCTGGTTCCGCGCGAAGATCCGGATCTCGGTGCTGTCGACGCGGCCGGCGCGGGCCAGCGCCAGCATCGGCGGAAGGCCTGCGGCCGCGAAGACGTCGGCGGGCGCTCCCGCCTCGATCTGGATCTCGAGCGTGCCGGAGGCGCCCAGATTGAACAGGATCGGGGTCTCCGGATGCTGCGTCAGCCAAAGAGCCTTGATGTCGCGGAAGGCGTCCGTGAGGGACGCCGCGGCCGAGACGATGAGGGGGGCGGCCGCGGATTCGCCGGAACGGCCGCTCCAGCAGGGAGCCGCGCTGATCAAGAGGAGGCCGCCGAGGATTGCCCCGACCCCGGAAGCCAGTCGGCTCACGATCCGGCCCGCCGCGACCGGAGCAGATTGAGCGCCGATCCGGCCTTGAACCATTCCACCTGCTCCGCGTTGAGGGAGTGCCGGAGCCGGATCTCCTCCGTCGATCCGCCGGCATGGTGCAGCCGGGCCGTGATTTCCCGATCGGGAGCCAGGCCGGCCAGCCCGAGGAGGCTCACCCGATCCTCGGCCGCGACCTTGTCGTAGTCCGCCGGGTCAACGAAGGTAAGGGGCAGGATCCCCTGCTTCTTCAGGTTCGATTCGTGGATCCGGGCGAAGCTCCGGGCGAGGACGGCCGCCGCTCCGAGGAAGCGCGGCGACATGGCGGCGTGCTCACGGCTCGATCCCTCGCCGTAGTTCTCGTCTCCGATCGCCACCCACCGAAGGCCGCGCTGCTTGTAGAAGCGGGCGATGGCGGGAAGGGGCACATCCTTCTCGCCGGTGAGCTGATTGAGACCGGCGCCCGGCTTCTCCGAGAACGCGTTGATCGCGCCGATGAACAGGTTGTCGCTGATCTTGTCAAGGTGGCCCCGGTAGCGCAGCCAGGGACCGGCAGGACTGATGTGGTCGGTCGTGCACTTGCCCGCGGCTTTCAAGAGAACCGGGCACTCCACGAAGTCCCGGCCGTCCCAGGCCTCGAAGGGCTCGAGAAGCTGGAGCCGCGGACTCTCGGGATCGACCTTGACCGCCAGGCCGCTTCCGTCCCGGGCCGGCGGCACGTATCCCTGCGTCGCCGCGACGAAGCCCTTCGGCGGAACTTCCGGAGCCGGCGCGGGAGGCTGGAGCCGGAATTTACGGCCGTCCGCGCCGGACAGCTCGTCGGTCAGCGGATTCCAGCCGAGCCGGCCGCCGAGACCCAGAGCGGTCACCAGCTCCGGGCTGCCGATGAAGGCGAGAGTGGCGGCGTTGCCGTCGTTCCGCTTGGGGAAGTTCCGGTTGAACGAGGTGACGATGGTGTTGGCCTCGCCCGGACGGATCTCCTCGCGCTTCCACTGTCCGATGCACGGACCGCAGGCATTGGCCAGCACCATCGCTCCGATCGACTCGAGGTCCTTGAGCTGCCCGTCGCGGCGGATCGTGGCATGGATCTGTTCGGAGCCGGGCGTGACCAGAAGCGGCGAAGCCGTCCGGGCGCCGTGGGCCGCGGCCTGGCGCGCGACGTCGGCGGCCCGTTCAATGTCCTCATAGGAGGAGTTCGTGCAGGAGCCGATCAAAGCCACGGAGATGCGATCGGGGTAGCCTTTCTCCCGGGCTTCCGCGGCCACGGCGGAGATGGGCCGGGCGAGGTCGGGCGTGTGGGGCCCGACCACGTGGGGTTCCAGCTTCGAAAGGTCGATCTCGATCACGCGCTCGAAGTACTTCTCGGGCGCGGCGACGACCTCGGGATCGGCCCCCAGGAGCGAGACGTGCGCCGCGGCCAGGTCGGCCAGAGCCGCTCGGCCGGTCGCGCGGAGATAGGTGTCCATCCGCTCGTCCCACGGGAAGATCGACGTCGTCGCGCCCAGCTCGGCACCCATGTTCGTGATCGTGCCCTTGCCGGTGGCGCTGATCGACCGCACTCCGGGGCCGAAGTACTCGACGACCTGGTTGGTTCCGCCTTTGACCGTCAGGATTCCAAGGAGGCGGAGAATCACGTCCTTGGGCGCGGTCCATCCGCTGAGAGCGCCGGTCAGCCGCACGCCGATCAGCTTCGGACCCAGGACCTCCCAGGGAAGTCCGGCCATCACGTCGACCGCGTCGGCTCCTCCGACTCCGGAGGCGAACATGCCCAGGCCTCCGGCATTGGGGGTGTGGGAATCGGTGCCGATCATCATCCCGCCCGGGAAGGCATAGTTCTCCAGCACGACCTGATGGATGATGCCGGCTCCCGGCTTCCAGAAGCCGATCCCGTACTTGCGGCAGGCCGAGGCCAGAAAGTCGTAGACCTCGCGGTTCTCGCGCTCGGCCGCCTCGAGGTCGGGACCCGCGCCCACCCGGGCCTGGATGAGG
The DNA here is from genome assembly GCA_963833505.1 of Candidatus Eiseniibacteriota bacterium. Taxonomy (GTDB): domain Bacteria; phylum Eisenbacteria; class RBG-16-71-46; order CAIMUX01; family CAIMUX01; genus CAWHYG01. The sequence goes on from CAWHYG010000008.1 coordinate 317,703, forward strand.
TGGTCGCAATGGACCGTGGTGGGCACCGCCGTCTCCGGAATCCCCGCGCTCATGAATTGAAGGAGCGCCATTCTGCGCGGTCGCGTCCTGCATCGCCACGCGATCCGGGCGCAACGCCAGATAGCTCTCTCCGGCCTTCAGCTCCTGGCCTTTCGGGTCGTCCAGGTGCGAGAAGAGGACCTTCTCGGCCAGGGTGAGCGGGCGGCGCAGCCGCGCCCGAACCGATTCCAGTCGGGACTCCATCCGGGCATAGGTCCGGGTCACGAAGTCCGGGGTGCTTTCGATCGTCTGCATGATGTCCTCGCTACAGATACAGTCGCGCCAGCAGCGTGATCACCTTGGTGGACTCGGTGGTCAGCACCGTGGAGTCCTTGCCGATGACGTGAAACCTGAGATCGACGCCAAGCTTGAGGCCGGAGGCGGGCGGGGCGATGTCGCCTCCCACGCCAACATTGAACCCGAGCTTGGTCCCGTTCAGGGTCACCTTGTCCCCGTTCTGATCGATCTCGAGTCGCTGCGTGTACGGACCCGCGCCGACCGTCAGCCAGGGCTTGATCGGAGATCCGGCCAGCGGCAGGCCGTAGTAGATCTGCGCGGAGACCGGAATGAGAGAGGGGGAGTATTTGGTGTTGCCGATGGTGCTGGAACCAAGCAGATCGTATCCGACTTCCGCCCCCACCCGAAGCGTGAGCACGCTCACATTGGCGCCCGCGAGAAGACCAAGCGAGCCGCTGGGCGCTCCCGAGTTCGTCTCCTTGGCGTATCCGACGCCGAGGTAATAGGTCAGAGGATTGAGCTGAGCGTTCGCCGCCGTTCCCAGAGCCGAGACCAGCACCACTGCGATCGCGAACATCCGCATCCGACGTTCCACGGAGCCCTCCTCGTTTCGGACGACCGTCCTGACTTCCTGCCTGCTATCTGATTTGTTGCGATGGCCCGTCACGTTCGCTCGCTGCCGCTGCGCCGCTTCAAGTTCCGGCCGTTCCCGGGACCTGCCTCTCCGCCGCGGCCGGCCGATTCAAGATTGCGGCTGCGGAATCGCCTGTCAAGCCGGGTTGTTGGTGGGTCCGTGGTTCATTTCGAACCCGGGGTCCTGGAAGCGGCCTCTCTTCGCCCAACGCTGCCTCTCGGTCGCCGGGGATGGGTGCGTCGTCTATGAACTCCGACGACCCTGGCCCTTCGAACGTCTGGCTGCGCTTCTGCTCGCGCCGTGGCGGAAGAGATAGGTCCTGCGCCGACCAGGCCCGGAATTCCACGATGGACTGGTCCTTGCTCCTCCGGGGGCGAAGGCGAGATCCCGACACTCTCTTGCAAATCCGCTACCTTGTGGGGTAACATCATCCTTGGGGAAGGTCAGACGCGGCGGCTACGTGTTCCTGGCCTGGCGCGGCGATCATGCGCCGAGGCACGTCCACGTCTATCGGAACGGAAGGTTGATCCTGAAATGGGATCTCGATCATCAAGGACCGATGGCAGGTACTCCCTCAAAGAAGGTCGTGCGCTTGATTCACCAGTTGGACGCCGAGGGCCTGCTATGAAGATCCGTTCGGCCAGGCTGAACAATCGGAGGAGGATGTTTGAACTGACGGCCGGGCAGCGGTCGTTTCAGTTTCCCTATGCCAAGGCGCAACCGTCCCCGACCCCGGCTGATCCGGTGGTCGAACTCTCGATCGACCGTGAGCTCGGCAGCGAAGCGGTCACCTACCGTCTGGACTCCGGCCGGGAAGGAACGGTCCACATCGAGCAGGTTCTGGAGTACGACCAGGATCCGGGGTACCTCCGCGATCTGCTTCTCTATCGTGTGACGCTCGAAGCGCAGGCCCGTCTTGAGGCCAGCGAACTGTCCAGACGGGAGATCATCCGCCGGCTCGGGACCTCCCCGGCCCAGTTCTACCGTCTGCTGGATCCGACCAACCGCCGGAAATCGCTCGACAAGATGCTGGCTCTTCTTGCCGTGCTGGATTGCGAGGTCGATCTGGTCGTTCGGCCGAAAAGCGCCTGAGCCCCTCCGGGCCCAGCCGCACGGGTTGGGGTCGCAAGGAGCCGGGGAGCCCGGCAAGGCTGCGGCCTTGGGGGGTTGCAGGAGCGCCAGCCCCTCAGCTCAGCTCAAGCATGCGCTGAATCGGCAAGAGCGCGCGAATCCGGATCTCCTCGGGCACGGTCACCTCGGGATCGCGGTCGCGAAGACAGAGATAGAGCTTCTCCAGAGTGTTGAGCCGCATGTGAGGGCAGGTGCTGCAGGCTTCGCAGGCGCCCTCGACCGGCGCCGGCAGGAAGGTCTTCCCCGGCGCCACCTTCTTCATCTGGTGGATGATGCCGGGTTCCGTGACGATGATGAACACCTGCGCCGGATCCGTCTGCACGTACCGTAGCAGGCTGGATGTGGAACCGACGTGATCCGCCAGCGCGAGGACCCTTCGGTCGCACTCGGGATGCGCCGCCACCTTGGCCTCGGGATGCCGGACGCGAAGCTGCACGATCCGTTTCTCCGAGAAGATCTCGTGCACCTGACAGGTCCCGGGCCAGAGGATCATGTCGCGCCCGGTCCGCTGGATGAGCCATCGCCCGAGGTGCCGGTCGGGCGCGAAGACGATGCGTCTGCCATCGGGCGCCGACCGCACGATCGTCTCGGCGTTGGCCGAGGTGCAGATCACGTCGGACAAGGCTTTGACCCCGGCTGAGCAGTTCACATAGCTGATCACGTAGGCGCCGGGAAAGTTCTCCAGCCACCGCCCGAAAGCGGACGCGGGGCAGCCCTCAGCCAGCGAGCATCCCGCCTTCAGATCCGGCACCCAGACCGGCTTGTCGGGATTGAGGATCTTGGCCGTCTCCGCCATGAAGTGAACGCCCGCGAAGACGATGGCCTTCGCGCTGGCGCGCGCCGCGGCCTGGGCCAGGGCCAGGCTGTCCCCGACGTGATCGGCGACATCCTGGATCTCAGGCTCTTGATAGTAGTGCGCCAGGATGACCGTGTTCCGCTCGACCCGAAGCCGGTTGATCTCGGCCTCCAGGTTCAGCCCGGGCTCGATACCCATTTGGTCGATCTTCATTCCCATCTCCCGGCCGGCTGCATCACCCAGACACCTCCGCCGCGCTCCGGCACCGCCCTTTCCCCAGGATATTCCGGCGCCAAGGTTCGGGCAAGAGCGGTGCCGGAATCGGATCCATCGCCGAACTGCGCTCTTTTGACTAAAGGCCGTTTCCAGCCGGGTCGATGGTTCAACTGGCAAGGCACAAGACGTTTCGCGGCCCGGATGGGGCGGCGAATCGACCAATGAGGGGAAACGAGGATGATCATGAGGAGTTCGGCACCGCCGGCCCGGATCGGGCCGGAAAGGCATCCGCCGAGAATCGCGGGCAGGAAGACCGACCGGGCCGCAGGCCGGACGGGATGGCTCGCGCTGACCGCGTTGCTCGCGCTGGTCGCATCCTCCTGCGGCATCAGCGGCAACGACGTGGGCGGCGGAACCGAGTCGAAGACCGATCTGGCCATCAACAACGTCACGATCGCCGCCACCGACAGCTCCGCCCTGATCGCCTGGAACACGACGGAAACCACCGCGGGCACGCTGGCCCTGGGCGCGAACTCGACGAACCTCTCGACCAACTATTCCTCCAACCCGTCGGCGGAACACTCCGTCCCGATCAGCGGACTGCGGCAGAACACGGTGTACTGGTACCAGATCACCGCGGTGAATTCGACGGGCAAGGCGGTCCAGACGCCCGCCGACACGTTTCGGACCCAGATTGCTCCCGATCTGACCGATCACACTCCGCCCGTCATCAGCAACATCCAGGTGATCGGCATCACCATGTCCACCGCGACGGTGCTATGGACCACCGACGACCGCACGCTGGGAACGGTCTATTACGGCACGAGCCCCGTCTACGGCGCGTTCCTGGCGGAACCGGATAGTCTTCCCCTGGCCCAGACCCACTCCCTGTTCCTGACCGGGTTGGTCGAGGCCACGACCTACCATTTCTGCATTTCGGCGTCGAATCACAGCAAGCTGTCGTCCCAGAGCGCCGACCAGGTCTTCACCACCGCGCCGCGGCCGATTTGCAGCTCCTTCCGGCCACCGTCTCCGCCTCCGACGGCGACACCGTCTCGATTTCGGTGTCGGTGGCCAATGTCGTCAGCCTGGCGGGGATCTCTTTCTTGCTCCAGTACGACCCGGCGGCGGTCGAAATCCTGAGCGTGGAACAAGGAAGCTTCTTCATAGATCCGGACGGGGATGGGACCCAGGAAGGATTTCTGTTTCTTCCGGAACAGCAGGATCCCGTCGACGGCTATCTCGGATATGACGCCACCTGGCAGATCAACTTCAACCAGGGAGGCGTCGCGACGGGCACCGACGCGAACGGCTCGGGACCGATCGCCGTGTTCAAGGTGCTGGTCAAGAACCTGGGGTCGGGTACGGACCTGCAGTTCGTCACGACGGATCACAACGGCGACGGCGCCCCCGACACCCGCTTGTTCGATTACAACCGGCTCCCCCTGCTCTTCCAGACCAGGGACGGCCGAATCGCCCCCCGGGACTGAAACGGGACGGGCAGGAGGAGCAGCGAGATGAGCAGCCACACAACCGCGCGCAGACCTCGAAACGAGTGCCAGGGCCGGCCACGCGACGGACCAAGGCTGGAGGCCGGACCACGGCCGAAGGCCGTGAAACGTGGTGTGAGGCCAGGGATGAGCGATCCGCCGCCGCCGGGCGCGGATCCCACCAGGGATGGGCCCCGATCGAGGGTCCGAGCAGGGAGTGCGCGCGGAAGCGCGCGAAGGAGGAAATCAATGAGTACGCCCAGAGCCGTCCTGCTGGGGACCTTGGTCGTCCTCGCGCTGGGTATGGCGACGGTCGCAAACGCGGTCGTCACCTACGACGCGACGCTGGAGTGGACCGGTCCCTATTTCCGGATCATCAACGCACCGACGATCAACCAGCTCGTGGACAATCCGGCCAAGGACCTGCCGTTCTCCCAGCCCGTGGGCGTGGTGGCGCGCGAGCATCCCTTGAGCGGCCGGGACGTGGTCTATGTGCTCGATTCGGGCAACAACCGGGTCCAGGCCTTCGAGGCCAACGGCACGTACACGAGCGACAACACCTTCACCTGGACGTCGCCGGCCGTGACCCACGACGAATATGACGCGACCCACATCTTCCTGCACGAGTGGGCCGCGACCGCGACCAACTACGTCATCCCGGGTTCCGAGGTCGTCGTCATCGACGGGGATCTCTGGACGCGGGTCAATTCTCTCACCAACTTCACCTCGGCGGACAAGGTCTACACCCTGAATTACTCCGCCAACACCAACGCGCCGGAGATCGTGCTGCCGGCCGGCTCCCTGACTTCCACCTCGGCCATCAGCCTGAAGTACGCCATCTCGAACGATCAGACCGGAGCTGTCAACAAGAACTTCGGCGTCGGCGACGTGGACTACGGGATTGGAGCGGGCACCGCGCCGGTTCTGACCAAGATCGATGGATCCTCCGGCGGCCCCACGAGCTGGCAGTCGGTCCAGGGAATCGCTCTGCTGCCCAACCCGGGCGCAGCGACGAGCGACGACATCTTCCTGCTGGACGCGGCCGACAACTCCGCCGCCCAGAACGAAAAGCTCTTCTACTACACCGTGACGTCGGCCGGAATCGTGACCTACGACGAAGCCTACGGCGACGTCCTCGCGAATCCGTACGGCCTGGCCGTGGCCACCGACGGGACGGCGGAGACCGCCGCCACCGTGTCGCTCGACGTCGACACCGGCCCGTTCGACAAGCCGACGGCCTCGGTTTCCAAAGGCTCCGAGGTCACGGGACACATCTATGACGTTTCCATCGCGGGCGGCGTCGTGACCGTCACCGACCGCACCACCGGACGCCCCCTGATCGCCAGCGCGGCCTTCGCCAACCTGGCCAACCCGTTCCTGGGAATCCCCGGACTGTCGCTGCCGCTGAACGCCGGCATCGGCACCACGGCCCAGGTCATCACCACGGGCAAGGACGTCCCCACTCGCTACCTCTTCGTCTCCGACACGGGCGGCGACCGGGTCAAGGTCATTTCCTGCGGAACCGCCCCGTGGCTGCCAGGCAACGCGCACACCATGGCCGCCCAGCCGGCCACGGCGGGCAACGTCGGCAAGACCGCCGACGTGGACTACGACTTCATCACTCCGGCCACGCCCGGCGCGAGCTACTCGACCTGGACCAACGCGTTCCCGATCATGGAAGGCACGCTGCCCACGATCACCTTCGACCCGACCGGAACGCCGGTGACCTGGACGCGGATCGACAATCTGGCCACCGCCGGACCGAACGACCACGTCTACACGGTCAACTGGACGAACGGAAAGGTCACCTTCGGGGACGGCATCCACGGCGCCATCCCGCCCGGAGGCACCTACTTCCGGCTGGAGCAGGGCTACACAACCACCCCGGACGTCATCCGCTACGGCTCTTCCGGCACCGGATCCGGGCGCTTCAGCAATCCGCGGGGCATCGCCGCCCGCTACAACTCCGACCTCGGCTACTACGACGTCTACGTGGCGGATGCCGGCAACAACCGGATCCAGAAGTTCGCCTTCCATCCGGCCTGGGGCGACCTGCCGGCGCGGATGGACTACGTGTGCGAATGGAACACCGCCAGCACGGTCAACGACGTACTGAACAACCCCACGGACATCGCGGTGGCTCTGGACAACCAGGTGCTGGCCGCCTCCCAGACCTGCTATCTGGCGGTCTCCGACCAGGGGAACCACCGGGTCTGCATCTTCAACGACACCGCGGCCATGAACGGCGGCGGCACGGTCGTCCCGGTCTGGGACGTCACGCTCGGCTCCCAGGGGAATTCGCTCGGCACCTACGTGCAGCCGAACGGTCTGACCTTCCTGCAGAACCTCAACAACCTCGACATCTACGTCAGCGACGCCATGCGCGGGACGGTCACCAAGTACGAGCAGCAGCCGACTCCGAGCATCGCTTTGAGCTTCACCGGCGCCTACAAGCTTGGCTGCTTCCCGCCGACCAGTTCGTACACCTTCAGCTTCACGACGACGAACGCGCCCAGCGGCGGCACCATCGACTTCTACTATGACACGGCCGACGTCTTCGACGCCACGACGGCCAAGCCCTGCCTGCCGCTCGGTTCGACCCCGTCGACCGCCACCTCGGCGACCTGGACGTTCGCCAACTCGCCGGGCGGCACTCCGCCGGACAACGCGTATTACATCCTCTACGCCCAAATGAAGGACGCCAACGGCTCGGTCGTGGCGACCGACCAGAGCGTCGGGACGACCGACGGCTACTTCTGCATCGACTCCAACCTGCTTCCGGGCCTTCAGGCGGTCGACGCCATCGACGGGGACACGACCCTCCTGCTCCAGAACGGCGCCCAGCGGGTCATCCAGCTCCAGGTCGCCTATCCGGACAGCATCATCGGCGTCGGCTTCGGCGGAACCTTCGAGCCTTCGCTGGCCACGGTGAATGGGATCACCGACGGTCACGGCTGGGCCGGCCTGGGCGGCACGCCTTACTTCAACCAGAGCTTCGACAACGCCAACGGCACCTACCTGGTCTCGACCTCTCTGCTCGGCGGTCAGGTCGGACTGGTCGACGCGCTCTCCCACAACATGGCGCTGATCAGCATCACCGCCGCGGACAGTGCCGTTACGACGACGACGCGCTTCCGGAACAGCACGCTGACCATCCTCACTTCCGGCTCGTCGATGAAGAACATCCATGGAGCGAGCCCAAGCGCCTGGGTGACCAAGAACCTGAACCTCCGCTTCGCCTACCTGGGCGACCTGGCCACGACCGGCGGGTCCGGCATCGGAACCGACTCGACGTCGATCCTGCCTCATCTGGCTCCCAAGCCGGACGGCAAGATCGACTTTACCGACCAGATGGTCTTCACCCTCGGCTGGAACGGATCGGGCAACGTCCAGGATCGGATCGCCGACATCGGTCCGACCACCGGCACGGTGCCCAACCTGATCTCGCAGCCGGACGGCCTCTGGGACGTGAACGACGTCCTCGCCTTCACCGTCATGTACTCCTGGTACAACGGGTCGGGAGTCGGCAAGTCGATGAATCCGTCCGGGAACCAGGGGCTCGTGAACCGCGTGGATCTGCCGCGGCCGGTTCCGATGGGCTCGAACGTCGCGAGCGACGCCAAGGTCTTCACGGTCAGCCAACTGGCTTCTCCCAAGGCCGGCGAGCTCATGACGGTCGATCTCCGGGTCGACGGCGTCCACAACCTGATGGGCGCGCTGCTGAACCTGGGATTCGACCCCTCCAAGCTCGACCTGATCGGGGTTGACAACGGCGGGTTCCTGAACGGCTCGGGCGGCAGCCTCTTCTTCAACCGCGCCGGCGACGGCTGGGTGGAAGTGAGCGCGAGCCGGCTCGACCAGAAGCAGCCGGGCGTGGATGGAAGCGGTACCATCGCCCATCTCACCTTCCGGATCCTGAATGAAGCGGCCGGCGATCTGAGCCTGAATTTCGATCTCCGCTCGGCGAATGGCACCGTCCTGGCCCGGGGTACCCGGGCGGTCGGCCCGTTCTCGGGTGGAACCACGGACCTCCAGCTCCTCCCGGCCAACCCGAACCCGACCCAGCACGCGACCAACATCATCTTCTCGCTGCCGCAGCCCGGCGCGGCCGCTCTGGTGGTGTTCGACGTGTCCGGGCGTCGGGTCCGGTCCCTGGTCAACGGTCCGCAGGAATCGGGCTTCCACGTGGTTGCCTTCGACGGAAGGAACGATGCGGGCAGCCCGCTCCCGAGCGGAATCTACTTCTACCGCCTCGAGGCTTCCGGCAAGCAGATCACGAATAAACTGACCTTGACGCGGTGATCCGGGCGAGGTCGGGGCGGTCCCGCGAGGCCGCCCCGGCCGATGGCCCGGTCTTCGCAACACGCTCGCCAGAAGAGAGGGCCGTCTCCCGGGTCGGGGGACGGCCCCGCCGTTTGCGCCGAGCTCCCTCCATGGCGAAATCGGGTCCTCGAACCGCCAGGGGTCGGCCAGAAGCTATCCGCCCACCGCCAAGATCCAGGCCGGATGGTCCCGGCCTCCTGCCCGTTCCGTGGAGAGAACGCCCTCCGCCTCCCGACTGCGCCGGCTCACCTTTCCGGCCGGCACCGCGTCTTTCCCATACCCGGCAAGGATTTCCGGGTGTGCTCCCGGCGGCGGAACCCGCCAGGTCCCAGCCAGAGACCGAACTGCGCGCCCGGGCCCGGATTGGTACGCCCGTTGCTCAACGGCCCGGGGGGTCTGCGGCGCAGGTCTTGGATGCGCCGTGACCTCGAACCGCCGCACGGGCCGTGGAATCAGGCTCAAGTGCGGCGGGGAACGTAGGACGGAACACGGGAAGGATACCGGGATGGCCCAGGCACGGTCTTCAAGACCGCGGGAACGCATCGCGCGAGCAGCCCTGTTGCTGGCGTCGGCGATTCTCGGCTCTCTGCCGGTCGCCGCGCTGGCCTCCGTTCCCTATGACGCGATCCTCGAGTGGAACGGACCCTACTTCCACGTCAAGAATGCTCCCACCGTGGATCAGCTCGTGGACACGCCGAGCCACGACATTCCGTTCCTGTCCCCCTTCGCGGTGGCGGCTCGCCCGCATGGAAGCCGGAACGTCGTCTACGTGTTGGACACCGGACACAACCGGGTTCAGTTCTTCGAGGCCAACGCCCGTTTCGTCCATGCCGACCAGACGGCTTTCACCTGGCGCCAATCGGGCGCGATCGCAGCGTCCCAGTGGAATTCCGTTCGGATCAATCTGGCGGAATGGGCCGCCTCCGCCAATCACTGGGTCATTCCCTTTTCCGAGACCCTGATCGTCAACGGCGTCGCCTGGCGCCGGGTGGCCGATCTGGGCAATTTCACGGCGGCCGATCACGTCTACACCATCGACTACAGCGCGCCGGCCAACGCGCCGTCCCTGATCTTCCCGGTCGGATCGCTGGTGCAGACCGACGTGTTCTCCCTGGAATACGCCATCTCCGACAACGAGACGGGCGCGCCCAGCGCGTTCGGAATCGGCGACGTCGACTACGGGATCGGCGCGGGCTCGGCCCCGATCCTCGGGAAGATCGATCAATCTTCGGGCGGGCCGGCGAGCTGGCAGCAGGTACGGGCCATCGCGCTCATCCCGGATGAGGCCGACAGCACCGCCGACGACATCTTCCTGGTCGACGCGGCGGACAATTCCACGGCCCGAAACGAGAAGCTCTTCGAGTACCGGGTCACGAACGCGGGATCGGTGGCCTACGTCGGCTCGTACGATGATTCGCTTCGCGCTCCCGCGAGCGCGGTCGCCGCGCGCTCGGGCGCCTCCGACCCGGCGACCGCCGGGCTGGCCGGCGGCCCCGGTCCCTTCTCGAGCGCCGTCGTTTCCGATCCGGCCGAGGTCACCGGCCACACCTATGACGTCTCCGTCGCGGGCAGCGCCGTCTCCATCACCGACCGCACGACGGGACGGGTCCTGATCTCGTCGGCCGCTTTCTCCGATCTGGCCGATCCCTTCCTGGCGGTGCCGGGCCTTTCCCTGTCGAAGGCCGGTTCGGCCGGGGCGGACATGGCGATCACGACCGTGCGCGCCGTGTGCAATCGCTACCTCCTGGTGACGGACACGGGCGACAACCGGATCAAGGTGATTTCGGCCGGCGGCGGCGCCCCGGGCGAGTGGCCCGGAAACTGGCTCGCCGGACGGTCGCACACCGGCCGCCCGCAGCCGTCGGGAGCAGACCAGGTCGGCGCCACCGCCGACATCGACTATGACAACGTGACGCCGTCGCCGGTCCCGGAGGATTACGGCGTCTACACCAGCGCCTATCCGATCAAGGAAGGGACCCTTCTCTCCATCACCTTCGATCCGGACGGCACGCCCTCGGTCTGGACCCAGGTGCCCGGTATGGATGCCGCGGGGCCGACCGACCGGGTTTACGAGCTGGACTGGCCCAGCGGGCGGATCACCTTCGGGGACGGCGTGCACGGTAGAATCCCGCCGGCAGGAACCGCCTTCCGTTTTGACTGCGTCACCTCGCCGGACGTCCTGCGCTACGGCTCATCCGGAGCCTCGGCCGGCCGATTCGCCGCTCCCACCGGCATCGCCGCCCGCTGGAACGAGACGACCGGAGCCTTTGACGTCTACGTGGCCGACTCCGGCAACAACCGGATCCAGAAGCTGGCCTTCCATCCCGACCGGCCCGATCTCCGGCTTCCCGCGCGCGTCGACTTTCTCTGCCAATGGAATACGGGAGCGAGCGACGCCGACACCCTGGTCGACCCGGTCGACCTGGACGTCGCGCTCGATCGGCAGCGCTCGGGCACGGGTCAGACCTGTTACCTGGCCGTGGCGGATCAGGGGAATCATCGTCTTCTGGTCTACCGGGACGCAGCCGCGACCACCGGCGGCGGTACAGCCGTCCCCGCGTTCGACTTCGTCACCGGCGCGGCGGGGGACACCCTCGGTTCGTTTTCCGGAATCAGCGGAATCCGTTTCGTGCCGGACGGAGACGCGTTGGATCTCTTCACCGCGGACACCAGCCGCGGCGAGATCACCAAGTTCCAGGAATCGCCGGCTCCCTCCCTGACGCTGCTCTTCGCCGGGCCGAGCGCTCTCCCGCGCTCGTTCCCGACCTCCAGTTCCTATCCCTTCAGCTTCATCCCCCGGAATCCGCCGGCGGGCGGCTGGATCGACTTCTACTATGACACTTCATCGACTTTCAACATTTCCACATCGAGGCTGTGTATAACCTCGGGCACGGTTCCGGCCACCGCGACCTCGGCGGTCTGGTCGTTCCTCGATTCCCCGGGGGGCGTTCCGCCCGACCATGCCGGTTACTATCTCTTCGCCCGGATGAAGGACCCGAGCGGCGCGCTGGTGGCGAGCGATCAGACCGGCCCGGATCGGCTTCTCGGGGTCGACTCGCTGCTCGTGCCCACACTTCGGGTCACGAATGCCCTGGATGAAAGCAGCACGCTCCTGCTTCAGAACGGCCTGTCCCGGATCGTCAATCTCGAAGTCGCCTATCCCGAGAGCGTGATCGCGATCGGCTTCGCCGGCACCTTCGACACCAGTCTGGTCCAGATCACGGGCATCACGCCCGGAACGCCCTGGGACGGTCTCGGGGGCACGGCCAGCTTCAATCAGGATTTCAGCAACGTCTCCGGCTCTTTCGAGGTCAGCTCCTCGGTCACGTCCGCGCCGACCGGGCTTTCGGCTCCCGATTCGCGCGTCGTGGCCCGCATCGTGTTCAAGGCCCGGCCCCATGCCATCACGCTCCGGACGCCCCATCGCGAGGGAGAGATCCAGCTTGTGTCCTCGGGCTCGGGCATCACCGATATTCACGGCCGGAGCCCGGACGAGTTATGGGCGGAATCGCTGGGCCTGCGCGTGGCCTATCTGGGCGACATCGCCACGACCGGCGCCGCGCCCGATTCCACGCCCCCCCATCTCGTGCCTCACCCCGACGGGACGATCGACTTCTCGGACCGAGATGCTCTTCACCATCGGCTGGAATGGGGCCAGCCACGTCCGGGATCCGATCGCGGACCTCGGCCCGGCCTCGGGGACGGCGCCCGATCTCGTATCGTCTCCCGACGGAAACTGGAACGTGGAAGACATCATGGCGTTCACGACCATGTTCTCGTGGTCGGCGGCGCAGGAAAACCTGTCCAAATCCCTCGTACCGGTACCGGACACACTGGCGTGGAGCGCGGTTTCCGGAAACGCCCAGGTTTACACAACCTGCCAGGTGGGGGACGGATCCGATCCGGGAACGACGAGCCCGAGCGGCGCCGCGCCTCCGTTGGCCCCGGGAACGCCGATCCGGATCGATCTGGGAGTTTCGGGCGTGCAAAACCTGGCGGGAGCCCACCTGCTCTTGCTCTACGATCCCGATCAGCTCGATCTGACCGGGGTCCAGGACGGAGGGTTTCTCCGGGGCGCGGATGGCGGCCTGTTCTTCCCCGAAACCGGCCCGGGTCGATGCGAGATCATGGCCAGCCGTCTCGACCACTCCCACCCGGGGCTGGACGGCGCGGGCACGGTCGCCCGTCTCGGGTTCAAGATCCTCCGAACGCCGTCATCGCCGCTCCGGCTCTGCTACGACCTTCGCTCCGCCGCTGGTGGAATCCTGGCCCGCGGAATCCACAGCTCGGAGGCGCTCGCCGGGAACGGCCCCTCGTTCCGCCTTCTCGTGGCCAGGCCCAATCCCGCTCCGGGCCGGACGGATTTCCTGTTCTCGCTAGACGACACCTCGCCGGTGACCCTCTCGCTTTTCGATCCGACCGGCCGCCGCCTGCGCGTTCTCGTCGACGGGAGGCTGGGGCCGGGCGTTCACATCCTTCCCTTCGACGGGAGGGATGACCGCGGCAATCGGCTGCCCTCGGGGACCTACTTCTACACGCTCGGCAACCACGGGAGCCGCCAGTCGGGAAAGCTGGTTCTCCTGCCATGAGGACCATGATGTCCAGGAATGTCACCGTCCGCCTTGCGGCGGGCACACAACCCGATCCGGCAGCCGAGGTCGGCGCGGGGTCGCCGCTGCCGGCGCGCGCGCCGCGCGGGCCGCTCCCGCCGCCCGTGCCGCTTTGCGCATCAACAGGTCTTCCTGAATCGGGCTCCTCGCGCGCCGCCAAGAGACGCTCCCCGGGCCGGGCACTCGTTCTTCTCGCCCTGGCCGCGGGCTCGGCGATCGTTCTCCTGGGCCTCTCCGCGACCCGCGTCCCGGCTCAGGTCTCCTGGCTCGACTTCGAGGACGGCGACATCCTCAACGTCTCCACCGCCCAGGGGCCCCCGGCCGGAACGCCTTTCTTCCAGGTCGACCGGAGCACCTTGCAGAACTCCTCCTTGGGCTCGGTTCTGGTCGAGCGCCTGCGGGTCGAGTATGGGCTTTCCGATTGGCTGTCGGCCGGCGTCTCCGGAGTCCATCTCGAACAGATCTATCACCAGTTCACGAAGAGAGGTCCCGGCGACACCGACCTGTCGCTCAAGGCGTACGTCCAGCCGTGGCCGGACCTGCCGCTTCGGGCCGGCCTGCGGCAGACGCTGAGCCTGCCCACCGGCTACGAGAAGGAACGGGACGGTCTCGCTCCCTTCACCTCGCGGCAATACGACTATTCGGGACAGGCGCTCCTTCAGTGCGGAGGGCAGAAGTTCTCCGTGATCCTGGAACCGGGTGTGCTGTTGCCCGGCGGAGGCTCTGACCGCTATTTCACCAGCGGCCTCGGGGTGACGCTCAGCGCGCCGTGGGGCATCAACCTCGAGAGCGAGTATTACACGCGCTGGAGCCTGGATCAGAACCGCAACGACTCGGAGATCTACGGCGCGGCGCGCAGGAACCTGCTCTTCGGCCTGGCCGCCGAGCTGGGGATCACGCAGCGCCTTCTGCAGGAGGAGCAGGTTCGGCCCGAGTTCCACCTCGGCTTCTCCTTGGGCCGGGAGCGCGCGCCGGAAGAACCCTACGTCGTCCAGACGGCCGGGCGCGGCTCCGTCGGATTGCTGATTCACCCGATCGAGACCTCGGTGCTCGATCCGCACGGCGTGGCCCGCGTCCTGACCGAGGACTTCCGCACCGATCACCACGCCATCGATCAAGGCGTGCTGGTCTACGCGCGGGTCGCTGCGGGCGAGACCATCCCCTTGCTCGACACCCGCCACTACGAGATGAACATCCGGATTCTGGAGATCCGTGAAGGGGAGGTGGGCGGCCCCGAGATCCTGGAGATCCTCCAGGCCCCTCGCAGCCGCACGACGATCACTGCCGTGGCCGAGCTGATCGCGCCCGATGGCTATTCGGTGCTCCGGCGCGCCCAGTATGAAGGAAGGGCCTCCCGCACGCTCTCCTTCGTGCTCGCGCCGGAGTCAGGTTCCGTCGCGTCGACGCAAACTCCGTCGGAAGTCCTTGACGCCCTGCGCAGCGAGGCGGTCAAGGACCTGGCCGGACGGATTCTCGATGACACCATCAAGACGATCTCGAACCGGGAGGGAGAATGAGCCTTCCAGCGCATTTCCGGGACCTCCCGCCTCAGAGCTCGATGGAGGTCGCGATGAGGATCGGACCCGATCAAGCCGGAGATTCGTTTCCGGTCGCCACGCGCGGGCGTACGACGGCGGCCATCCTCATTCTCGCGGGTCTGGCCATCCTCGCGCTTCTGGCACTTGGCTCATGCCGCCAGACGGCGGCGCCCGAGGTCGCCAACACGCTGAGCCTTCGTCTGGACGCCGTCCCCCTGCTGGTCAAGGCCGATTCCTCGGCTGTTTCCACGATCTGGGCGACGGTCCTGCAAGATGGGCAGCCGGTGAAGGACTCCACCATCGTCAATTTCGTCGCGGCGATGGGCAAGATCGCGCCGACGGCGTACACGCGGGACGGCCTCGCCACCGCCACCTTCAGCCCTGGAACCGATGCCGGGGTGGCCACCATCGTGGCTCAGGTCAAGGCGGTGCGAGATACAGTGGCCGTGACGATCTACTGAGGCACGGGGCCTTTCGGATCCGGGGGACCGCGTCCCCTGGCGGCCCGGGATCGTCCGCACCGTCGCATCCGCAATGCCTGCTCGAGGTCATGCGGCGAGACACGGGATGATCAGCTCCCCTGAATCCGGCTCTCCACGTCCTTGAGGATCTGCTCGGTCCGCTCCACCGCCTGCGCGCGCAGTCCCGCCGCCTTCTCCCGCGTCGCCGCCGCCCACGCGACGTCCGCCAGATTCTTCAGGTTGATCAGCACGTTGAGCCAGGCGCCTTCGGCGCAGGTCCGAGCGCAGAGCGCCGCGACCCCGGCGTCGGAAACCGAGTTGGGGTTGCCCTTCGCGGCCGTCTCCGCCGCAAGATCCAGAACGAGAAGCGAGCGCTCGAGCACCGACAGCGGCACCTCGGTCGCGCCGCGCGTCGCTTCTTCCACCGCCTTGGCCCGCACGGCCGCCTCCTCCGGGCTCTTCCCCGGCAGCCGGAACGCCGCCATCACGCGATCGAAGGCCGCCGTGTCTTCATCCACGGCCGAGAGGAACCAGTCCTTCAGCTCCTGCCCGCGACGCGCCGCGACCTTCATCGCCTCCCACGATCCCTCGCAGCTCTTCTTGCCCACCGTGAGATTGGCCACCATGGCTCCGAGCGCGCCTCCAAGGGCGCCACAGAGGGCGGCCACGCTTCCGCCTCCGGGCGCGGGAGAGTCGGTGGAAAGCTCGTCGGCCAGTCCCCGAACGGTCATCTCGACCAGCGAGCTCTTGGCATCACGGATCTTGTACTCGATGATCTTCTGATCGGGATCGAAGGCCGAGATCTCGGAGAGCCCGAGAGATCGCGCCGCGATGTGAACCAGCTCGCGTTCCGGCACGCCCGAGGACTTTCCGGTGCGCTCAAGATAATAGCGGCCGGCATCGACCACCGCGGCCAGGGGAATCAGTCCGACCAGCTCGCTTCCGGTCGCGCGGAGCCCGAGCTTCCGCGCTTCTTCGGCGCAGGCCTCGAAGGCCACGTGCGGAGGGGTGACGTTGTAGTCCAGAAGGTTGATCGAGATCTGGGCGCAGCCGTACTCCTTGATATACCAGCCGACGGCGCGCACCGCGGGCAACAGGCCGGGCTCCCGCACCTTGTTCCCGGCGGAATCCAGCACCGGATTGCCGGCGGCATCCTTCTTCAGGCGTCCGGTCTCCCGGATGTTGAGGGCGATCCGGTTCGCCAGCTTCCCGTCCCGCGTGTTCAAGTTGACGTTGTACGCGATCAGGAACTCGCGGGCTCCGATCACGGTGGCTCCGCTTCGGGGATTGAACACGGCCGGGCCGAAGTCCGGCGCCCATTCCGGATCCTTCAGCTTGTCCGGCAACCCTTCGTATTCGCCCGCCCGGATGTTGGCCAGCGACTGCCGTTCCGGACGCGACGCCGCGTTCTCGTAGAGGTAGATCGGAATCCCCAGCTCGCGGCCGACGCGCTCGCCGACTTGCCGCGCGATCTCGGCGCACTCCTCCATGGTCACGCCCGAGACCGGAACGAACGGGCACACGTCGGTGGCGCCCATGCGGGGGTGCTCGCCGTGGTGGGCGCTCATGTCGATGAGCGCAGCCGCCCGGCGGATCGCACGGAAGGCCGCCTCGGCGACGCCCTCTGGAGAGCCGACGAAGGTGACGACCGTCCGGTTCGTCGCCGCTCCCGGATCGACGTCCAGGAGAACGACCTCGGCCACGCCCGAGATCTCGGCCGCAATCGCATCCAGGACCGCCCGGTCCTTCCCTTCGCTGAAATTGGGGACGCACTCGACCAGCTTCCGCATGATCCTCCTCCACCGCGGCAACCCTTCCGCGCGGAACCTTGAGCCGGAACGGATCCGCCGACCGGACCGATCCCGCGGGCCATTGTAACGGCCCCTCGTCCGCCGAGGAAGGGACTTGGCCGGCCGCCGAAGGATCTACCGTGCCGCCTGCCGGATCGCGTCGAGGAACGCCTCGGCCGGCTGCGCTCCGACGAACTGGATCGTTTCGTTCACGACGATCTTGGGGACTCCGGAGACCTGGTAGCGCTGGATCATGTCAGGGAATTCGCTCACCTCGATCGCATCGGCGGTGATGCGGGGGCCTTCGATCGCGAGCTTGTGGGCCAGCCTGGCCGCGCGCGGGCAGTAGGGTCAGGTCGGAGTCGAGAAGACCTGGATGTGGATGTCCTTCTGGATCGCCCGAAGCTCTTCGCATGCCTTGGGGGACAGGTCCGTCTTCCCCGAGGCGACATCCACCATGTCCTCGATCAGGGCGGAGAACTCGTAGCCCGACGGGATCCCGAGATAGCGGACCCTTCCCTTGGCCGCGCCCGAGAGCGTGAAGGCGGGCACGCGCTCGAATCCGAACTCCTTGGCCATGGCCGCATCGGATACGAGGTCGTGCACTTGGAGAGTGATTTGCGGCGAAAGCCCCGCCAGCTCCTTCAGCAGTTCGCCCGTTTCCCGGCAATACATGCATTCATTGGCCGGGACCGAGAGAACCGACTCCTTCTGCGTGAAATAGTCGATCGTGACCGGACCCTTCAAGTTCTTCTTGAAGTGGTCGCTGATCTGCCGGGCGTCCTTTTCCGGAATGATGGCCATGGCGATCCTCCGTTCCCTGAGACTGCGATTATCATCGATACCGCCGCGTCACTCGCAAAGCATCCGCGGCGGAGCCCACTCAATCGGCGCTCCCGCGAGGGCGACTGGAGCGCCTCCCGACCGGTACGCCCGCGAGGATGAATCTCGCGCGCCCAAGATCTCGTTCGCGCCGACTCTACCGCCTTCTGCAAGAGGGAAGAAGTTCGACGTCCGCTGGATCCGCGCGCCGTCGTTTCCACGCGCCAGCCGCCACCTGCTCTGGCAGTCGGAATGCGCCGGTCGCCGCGTTGACACCCGACTCCTCCGATGCGAGAATGACGCGAAATGTGCTGAATCGCTGATGACCCACCGTCCACGGCCCCTGCAGCGGGGCAAGGAGCGATCGATGCCGATCTATCAGTTACCGGACCTGAAGTATGACTACAGCGCCCTCGAGCCCCACCTCATCGCCAAGATCCTCCAGCTTCACCATGACAAGCACCACGCCGCCTACGTCAACGGCGCCAACGAAACGCTGGACAAGATGCATGACGCCCGGAAGAAGGAGGATTTCTCCACCGTCAACCAGCTCGAAAAGAGCCTGTCCTTCCACATTTCCGGCCACAAGCTCCACTCGATCCTCTGGACCAACATGGCGCCCCACGCCGGCGGCGAACCGAGCGGGGAGATCAAGAGCCAGATCGAGAAGGACTTCGAGGGATTCGCGGGGTTCCAGAAGCAGTTCAACGCGGCCACGCTCGGCGTGCAGGGCTCCGGCTGGGGCGTGCTGGCCTGGGAACCGCTGGCGGAGAAGCTGATCGTGCAGCAGGTCTACGATCATCAGGCCGAGCACGCCCAGGGCGCCGTCCCTCTGCTCGTCTGTGACATTTGGGAGCACGCCTTCTACCTGCAGTACGAGAACAGGAAGGCGGAGTGGGTGAACGCGTTCTGGAAGGTTCTCAACTGGGACGATGTCAACCGCCGGCTGACCGACGCCAAACGGGGCAAGTTCTCCGTCTGATTGCTCCTCTGGATCGAGCATCATGGGAGGGCGCGATCGATCGGCGCCCTCCTTCTGTTCCGGCTTGAAACGGAACTGCTTCAAGCACTTCCGGATACGATTTTCGCCGGCGGATCGCGGATCCTCTTTGCGTTCACCCGCATACCTGTTATAATTCAGGCGCTCCAGTAGACGGGGTTGAAACAGCTCAGAGGAGGTGCGTATGTCGTGGAGGTCTCCAGTCCACTCGGCGCGTGTCCTCGGAATTCTCGCGCTCAGCCTGCTGTGGCTCATGCCGGCGCGCCCGGTTCGTGGACAAACCAGCTTTACCTGGGGCTCGGTCGAGACCGTGGACACCGGCGTGATCGGGCTTTCGTCCGCCGCCGGCCGTTCGATCGCCGGTCTGTCCGACGGCACAGGCCAGAGCTGGGATGCGGTCTTCCTCAAGAACGGCCAGGTTTTTCATG
Source organism: Candidatus Eiseniibacteriota bacterium (assembly GCA_963833505.1). Taxonomy (GTDB): domain Bacteria; phylum Eisenbacteria; class RBG-16-71-46; order CAIMUX01; family CAIMUX01; genus CAWHYG01. The sequence continues at coordinate 337,218 of CAWHYG010000008.1, forward strand.
CCGTCCGGACGAGCGGCGGCTGGGGAGTCTCCGAAGCTCTTTCGTCCTCCGGCATCACCGCGCGCGACCCGCAGATCGCGCGCATCATGAACGTCCTCAACGTGGTGTGGGAGGACAGCCGGTCCGGCCATCCGGAGATCTGGACGCGCCGCTTCGCCGGCGGCGTCTGGACGCCCGAGGAGTGCCTGACCTGCGACGGAGCGCGTTCGGCCGCGCCGTCGCTGTGCGGCGATGACGACGAAGGATATCTGGCCTACGAAGAGGGGGATGCCGGCTCGGCCCAGGTCATGGCCCGCGTCTGGAGCGGTTCGGCCTGGGGTGCGCCGAGTCAGCTCTGCTCGAATCTCGTCTCCGTTCCCGGCTCGCCGGATCTCTCCGGTCCGTTGGCGGTCCGCGTCCAGCCGAATCCGGCGCGGGAGAGCGCGACTTTCCAGCTCATGCTCCCCGCGGCCGGACCGGTTTCGGTCCGGGTGCTCGACGCCTCCGGGCGCTGTATCCGCGACTTCGGGGCGATGTCTCTTCCGCGCGGCGCTTCCGTCCTGACCTGGGACCGGAGGGACGGCGCGGGTCGACGGGCGCCCTCGGGGATCTACTTCCTCGCGGTGCGGTCAGGGCAGACAGCGATCCGGAAGCACCTCGTGGTCTTGAACTGACGTTCGCGAGGGGATCAAGATGGCCTCGGCGCAGCGGTGGCGGTTCGGCTGGAAGCCGCGCCGCCGGGTTGTTGCTTTGGTCGGGCCCGCATGATCCGTGATCCTCGCCGCCGCGGTTGGGCTCACGAACGACGCCGGCCCGGCAGAGCGCCGGGCCGGCCGCATTGCGTCGCTCGGCCGGATCCGAGGCGCGACGACGAAGGCGCAGTCGAGGCACGCCGACATGCCGGCATTGGTCTCCATCGTCATCCCTTGTTTCAACTACGGCGCCTATCTGGCCGAGGCGATCGAGAGCGCGCAAGTGCAGACCTACCCGGAGATCGAGATCCTGGTGGCGGACGACGGCTCGACCGACGACACCCGCGCCGTTGCGGCCCGCTTTGGCCCGGCCATCGTCTATCTTCATCAGCCGAATCAGGGACCCGGGGCCGCCCGCAACCTCGGCGCGGCCCGCGCCCGCGGCGAGTGGATCGTCTTCCTGGACGCCGACGATAGCCTCGAGCCCACCTACGTTGAAGAGACCATGGCCGTCGCCTTGGCGGATCCGTCGCTGGCGTTCGTGTATACCCAGATGCGGCTGTTCGGACGTCTGGATCGCATCACGCGCTTTCCCGGGTTCGACGCCCGGCGGTTGACCCGGGAGAACTTCATCAACGTGAGCGCGCTCCTTCGCGCCGATCTGGTGCGGACCGTGGGCTTCGATCCCGCCTTCCGCTACGGCTGGGAGGATTGGGATTTCTTCCTGGGAATCGTCGCGCACGGCGGGCGCGGCCGGCTGCTCGATCGCCCGCTCATCCGGTATCGCAAGCACACCGACGAGACGAGCTTGATCGACCGCTTCGACGCCGCCGGAATCGGCCTCAAGCGACGCTATCTTCTACGGCTCTTCCGGAAACATCGGAGGCTCTTTCCGGCGGCCGACCAGACGCGGTTTCTGCTGAAGTACCTCGCGCTTCTCGTCCCAGGAGCGACGCGGTTCCGCCGGCTTTTCGATCGGGGGAAGTGATCGGCGGCAGAGCTCAGCGAGTCGGCCGACGAGAGCCACGGAACCGCAGCAGCAGCAAGACCACCAGGATCAGCGACACCGCTACGTTCGCCGGCGCCGTGCCGGACGTCCTCCAGAGCCACGCGGTCACCGCATACACCCCGAGCGAAGCCAGCGTCCAGCTCAGGTAGACGCGGAAGCAGAGATCGCGCACCGGCGAGCGCAGAAGAAACCACGCCTGCAGGAGGCCGGTCGCGCCGAAGATACCGTATCCAACGAGCATCCACCGGAACCACACGAGCGTGCGAGCCAGGTCCGAGGCGCTCCAGCGGCCGCGGGAGAAGAGACGGAGGATGTACGGGCCGAGCAGATAGAGAACGACCAGTTGCGCCAGGAGCGCCAGCGCCAGCCATCCCGTGAAGCGGATCAGGGAGCGCCGTTCCCGTTCGGCGCCCTCCTCCGAGCGGCGGCCGAGCCAGACCGAGAAGAGGTTCGACAGGGCGAGCGGAGCCGCTGAGGACAGGTTCGCGAGCTTGAGCGCCATGGAGTAGAGACCGAGATCGACGGCGGCCAGCCGGAAGATGCCGAGAAAGAAGACGTCCATGGTCTGCACCCAGTTGGTCGCGATCCAGAGGAGATGGTTCCAGATCGAGAAGCTCCGGAGCGATTCGAAGATGAAGGGCCAGAATCGGAGCGGCGTGGCGGATGGCAGGTCGGTGGACTCGCTCGACGCGGATGGCGGCCGAAGCGCGGAACCGCCCGCCGGCGCCGCGGGCACCTCGGCCGTCGAGGCCGCGAGTCGGGCGTCGCCGGCGTCCGACTGGAGCGGCGCAGCGGCTGTCGCGGACTGTGGTGAACGCCTGGTTGCGCCGGACGTCAACGGATCCACGGCACCGGCGGAAATCGAACGGCTCTCCGCCAGAACCTTCTCCACTGCGCCGCGCGCCAGAAACACCGTGAGGAGCGCGGAGAGCACCGGCACGGCCGCAAGCAGCTCGAGCCGCCCCGGCCGGAGAAGCACGGCGAGAGCGGTGCCGCCGAGAAGCGAGAGTTTCTGCACGAGGTTCACGACGTTGAGGCTTTTCAGACGCAGGCTGATACGCAGGAACTCACGGTCCGGCCCTGCCACCTGCGGCGTCAGAACGAGTCCGAACGCCCAGACCAGCGCCGCGAAGCGATCCGTCCATCCGCCTCCGCGCACCGCGAGGGCGAGCAAGGCCGAGAGGAGAATCGCCGCCGGGCCCTTGCCCCAGGCGAAGCGGCGAAAGTACCGCAGGCGCGCGGCCAATCGCTCCGGTCCCTCCTCCCGCCACGCGGCGAAGTGTCGATAGAGCGCGGATTCCGGAGTCACCGAGAGAAAGAGGAGCGGCGCCACGATGGCCTGGGCCAGGGCGAGGCGCGCGAATTTGCTCGGATCGAGGATCAGGACGAGGAGGAGCGTGGCCAGGCTGTCCGAAGCGCGGGTGACGGCGTGCTCGAGCGTGTTCCAGGCGCCGTGCCGCCACCAGCTTGAGGAACGAATCGGTGCCATCTTGCTCCCGGCCCGGATCGATCCCGAGGCCCGCGGACATCGTGGATGATCCGGCCCGGGGCCGTTCTTCCGGCTGGGGTCAGAATGTACTGGAGGCGCTTTCGGTCCGGCAAGGCGTTATTGCAGGGCCATCCGCGGCGGGACATCTGCTCGGACCGGAAAGCCGAGGTGACGATGGGGCATCCGCGATCCCTTCGCTCGCCGGAGAGTCCTTCGGCGGGCAGGCCGTTCACGCCACCCGGCCGGCCGGCACTCGCGCCGCCTCGGGGATTGGACGCCGCTCGGTCGCCTCGCTCGTCTCGAAGCTCCATCCGGTCTTGAGCCCCAGAAGGAACCAGGCGAAGGCGAAGGTCCCGATGATGAAGACGCTGTCGCCGATCAACCGCAACCACCGCAGCGTGCGGACCCAGGGTTGCTGAAGGAAGTCGGCGCTCCGGGCGAACCAGAGCCCGTGCTCCACGCTCGCCACCGCCTGGGCCAGCCCGATCGGCAGAAGGCTGAGCCCCACCATGAGGATCAGGCCGATGTTCATGGCCCAGAAGGACAGCGCCAGAGGCGTCTCCCGCCAGGGCTTCACGCCGGTCAAGAACCGCGCGGTCAGAAGCACCAGCCCGAGGGCGAGCAGGCCGTACACGCCGAAGAGCGCGGTGTGCGCGTGCACCGGCGTCGTGTTGAGTCCCTGCATGTAGTACAGGGCGATGGGCGGATTGATCAGGAAACCGAAAAGTCCCGCTCCGACGAGGTTCCAGAAGGCCGTTCCGAGGAAGAAGCGGATCGGCCAGCGATGGCGGCGCATCCACGGCGCGGCCGTCTGCATCCGCGCCGTCTGAAAGGCCTCGAATCCGACCAGGACGAGCGGCACGACCTCGAGGGCGCTGAACGAGGCTCCGATCGCCATGATCGAGGTCGGCGTCCCCGAGAAGTACAGGTGATGGAAGGTGCCCGGGATGCCTCCGAAGAGGAACAGCGCGCTCGAGGCCAGGGTCGCCGCGCCGGCATGCGACGGTTTGATCAATCCCATCCGGGAGAAGACGAAGGCGAGGGCCGCGGTGGCGAAGACCTCGAAGAATCCCTCGACCCAGAGATGCACCACCCACCAGCGCCAGTACTCCATCACGGAGAGATGCGTCCGGGCGCTGAAGAGGAACCCCGCCCCGTACATGAGGCCGATGGCGGTGGCCGAGCCCGCGAACATGAGGACGACGGTTCGCGAGTCGTCCTTCCGCCGCAACGCGGGCCAGAGGCCCCGCAGCATCAGCCCGAGCCACAGCACGAGTCCGGCGAAGAGCGCGATCTGCCAGGCGCGGCCGAGATCGACGTACTCGTATCCTTGCTGTCCGAACCAGAAACCGGCCGAAAGCCCCAGCTTCTGGTGGATCGAGAGGTACTCGACAACGACCCGTCGTTATCCGGCTGATAACGCCGTTGTCGATCACACAACATCATCGATCCGTGCCCGCAGCGCGGCTATGAACGAGGGATCTGTGCCGCAGCACCCGCCGACCGCCGCGACGCCCCGCGTGACCAGGTCGCCGAGATCCCGCGCGAACGCGTCCGCATCCCCCTGGTACAGGAGCGTCGCCCCGACCCGCTCCGGGAGGCCCCCGGACGGCTGGATCACGAGGAGTCGCGGTTCCACCATCGGGGCGCAGGCGGCAACGAGTTCACTCATCGGACCGCTGGTCATCCCGCAATTCACGCCTGCCAGCGCGGCCCCTTCCTTGATCAGCGCGGCCAGCGCGGAGACCGGATCCCCCGCTGGGGTGGCGAACCCTTCACCCGCCCGGTGGAACACGAGAGAAGCGAGGATCGGAACCCGCGGCGCCGCGTCGCGCAGCGCCCGGAGCGCGAGCGTCGCCACTCGGACGTCCGTCATCGTCTCGAGGTGGAGCGCATCGACGCCGGAGTCGATCAGGCAGCAAGCCTGCTTCCGGTACCCTTCGCGCCAGGCTGCCTCCTTCTCCGGCGTGAACTTCTCGCCGGTGGGACCGATGTCGCCGATGACCCATCGCGCCCCGGCCTCCCGCGCGAGCCGGACCGCACCCCGGTTGAGCGCCTCCAGGCGGCCGACCAGGCCGAACCGCCCGAGACGGACCGGGTTCGCCCCGAAGGTGTTCGTGTGGATCGCTTCACTCCCCGCGTCCACATAGGCTCGATGGACATTCAGGACCTCTCGGGATCGCCCCAAGGTCCAGATCTCGGGCGGTTCCCCCAGGGGCAGCCCCCGTGCGATCAACATCGATCCGAGGCCGCCGTCCAGCAGGAGCGCCGGTCCGGTCCGGATCCGTTCGAGAAAGCTGATCAAGTCGCCGGCCTCATGGTGTAGTTCGCGCCGTGGAGAATCTAGATCACAGGGTAGCTCTCGAGACCGCCGGGATCGTAGCCCTCCAGAAGGTACACGGACACGCTCCGGTCGTCCGGCAGAGAGGGGCCGAAGAACGGCCGGGTCTCCACGGTGCCCGCGGCGTCCCCGTTCCACCCTACCGGACCTCCCTCCGAGCGGCGGTACAAGATCGAGGTGGCCGCGGGCGGGGCGGATTCGATCGGGCGAAGGTCCGAAGAAAGTTCGTTAGATCCTGCTCCGCCATCCGTTCATGACTGTGCAGAAGTCGTAGAACGGGTCCTTCCGGATCCGGGTTGCGGATCGTTCAGGATTTGCCAGCGAGGAGGTCGGATCATGTTGGATCAGAGAATTCATCGGCTGATGGTTGGGACACTCGGGATGCTCGTGGCGGCTGCCGCCGTCCTCGCGGCAGCGCCACGCATCGCCTTGGCTCAGCTCCAGTTCGGCACCCGGCTGACCTATCCGACCGGGACCAGCCCCCACGGCCTCGCCCTGGGAGATGTGAACGAGGACGGGATCGCCGACCTGGTCACCGCGAACACCCTGGCCAACACCGTCTCCGTGCTGATCGGAAACAGCGACGGGAGCTTTCAACCCAAGGTCGACTACCCGGTGGACGCCGCCCCCGTGAAGATCGTCCTCGCGGATGTGAACGGGGACGGACATTTGGACATCGTTACGGCGGATCAAACCGCCGGCGGGGTGACCGTTCTGCTGGGGAACGGCACCGGAGGGTTCGGAACCGGTTCCTTCCTCGCCACCGGTGCTGGCGCCTATGCCGTCTTCGTGGGCGATTTCAACCGAGACGGCCGGCCCGACCTGGCGGTCGCCAACCAGTCCGCGAACACGATTTCCGTCCTCGTGGGAACCGGAGGGGGCGCGTTCGGCACAAAAACCGATTACGGGACCCAGCAAGCTCCCTCGTCCGTCATCGCCGCTGATTTCAACGGAGACGGGTACCTGGATCTCGCCACGGCCAATGTGACGGACAACTCGATCACGCTCTGGCGGGGGAATGGGAACGGGACCTTCGGGAACCGATCCGACCTCCCCGGCGTCTATGGCCCCTACATGGTCCTCGCCGCGGACGTGAACGGAGACGGCAAGCTCGATTCGGACATCACCCTGCAAGTCGGCGCCTCACGCACGTTGCGCGGGTTCGGGACGCTGGGAGGTTCGCCGGGTCAGCTTCTCGGCGGGCTGGAGACGATCAAGGACCCGAGCGGGGGATACGCGCTGGTCTGCGGCCAGACGGTCAACACCAGCCGGAGCAACAGCAAAGACAACGGCATCATTACCCACTCCTGGACGACCCTGCCCGACAGCATCATCGGCTTCGAGTCGAGGGTACAGGACGAGCATGACAAAATCGCCATCGATATCCCCGACCTCGGAACGCCGGGGATCATCGCAGACTACCCTGAGGGGTCCGTGATCACGGTGGACGGAACGGCCTACCCCTGCGACGAGCTCGAGAACGGGCCGGAGGTCGGCGCGCGGCGACGTCCCGCTCCCGGAGCGCATCCGGCGAGCCCGATGACGACCGGGCCGGACGGCGTCACGTCGCTCGAGGTCACGAACTCGGGAATCAACGGCTTCGTGCTCACGGGCATCACCACCGAGCCGCTCTCCCCGACATCGTCCGTGCCCGCGGCCGGCTCGAAGGGTGCGCCGGGCACGCTGCAAGCTTCTGCCTGGCCGAATCCCAGCTCCGGCGACGTCCGGCTCACCTTCACGATCCCCGCGGCCGGACTCCTGCGGGCCGACGTGTTCGACGCCGGCGGCCGGGTCGTCCGGCGGTTGCCCGAGTGCGCCCTCGTGGCCGGCCAGCAGGTCCTGGCCTGGGACGGCCGGAACGACGCGGGCCGCCGGGTGCCGCAGGGAATCTACTTCGTCCGCGGGCGCCTCGCGCAGGCCGGACGCACGGAGACGGCAAGCAACCGGCTGGTCATCCTCCGGTAGCAATCTTCTTCGCGGGCGCCGGAGAGCGAATGCCTTCGTTCCGCGAAGCAAGTCACGGTCCGCGCAGGAGTCGGAAACCTGACCAACGCCCAAATGCCAACCTGGGGTGCGTTCGTCTACGCCAACGGCACCGAGACGGATCTGGGCACCCCTGATCGTCAGCGGCGGAACATGGGTGAGATCCGCAAAAAAGGAAACCGTCGCGCGTGACGACCTGGCCCCCGGCCACCTCGATCGGCCAGCGAAACATCGGCCCCGCGTAAACGAAGGTGTGGGCTGAAGTCTCGATCGCGGCGCGCAGACCTGGAGCGCCCGCATCGGGACCCGTCCGCCGACACGCCGGGATCATCCCAGTGCCTTCCTTAAGCGGGGCCACGCGCGGTTGTTGGAACGCGTAAGACATGGTAGCATTGGTGCGACAGGCTTGTTTGGCCGTTTCGAGCCCCGTTTCCATTCATAGCCTGACATATCCGGCGGCAGACCGGCCGAAGCGATCCTCCGATGCTGCCGCGAGGGAGTCGCGGCAGCCAATGCAGGAGCAGGGTCTGCAGAACGGCGCGACGGGCGGCCCCGCAGGGGATCTCCCGTGGATGTTCGTTTGACGGCCAGCCGGCTGCCTCGCCGTCCGAGTGAGGCGAAACCATGAACGCCCGGCCTCGACTCTCGGGGGCAATGGCATCTCGAATTCCGGCGGTAGTCGGAGAAGGAGCATTGGCGGGTCTGGTGGCCGGATCCATGCTCGGCGCCTGGGACGTGATCCTGAATGGGGACCTCCGGCACCGAATGGTGATGCTGGCTGCCTGGCGCATGCTCCGAGTCGCGCCGGCCGCGGTCGGCCTGGGAATCGCGGCGTCAATCCTCCTCGCCGCCCTCTTGGGCGCGCTCCACCGCCTCGGGAAGCGCATCCTCCTGGCGGGCACGGCCGGCATGGTGTTGTCGGCGCTCCTGGGAGCCGTGCTCGCCACCTGGACGCAGCGGAGCCGTTTCTTTCCCCTCCACCTGTTCAGCAGCCGTGCCCTCGCGGTCGCCGCCGTTCTGCCCGTGGTTCTCTCCGCGGCGGCTCTCCTGATCGTGCGCATCCTGGATGAGCTGCCGGGAGGCAACGCTCCGCGATGGTCGTCCATGAGCCGCGCGCGACGCTTCACCGGGTGCCTCGGAATGGCCCTGGGGGCGCTGACTGTGATCCTGCAACTTGTCTACCCGACACTGGCCGAGGAGCGCGCCAGAGGACGGCCGTCGGTGATCCTGGTCTCGTTCGATACCATGCGAGGCGACCGCCTCGGCGCCCTCGGGTACCCGCGTCCGCTCACCCGGAATCTGGACCGCCTTGCCTCGGAGGGCGCGCTCTTCGAGCAGGCGGGTTCTGCCGCCTCCTGGACCCTGCCGTCCCACGTCTCCCTCTTTTCCTCCCTGCTGCCGTTCGACCACCGGGCGCAGTGGGACCACTCCCCGATCCAGCTCAAGGAGACCTTTCCGGCCGAGCACTTCCGCGAGGTCGGCTACCATTGTGCGGCCTTCACCGGTGGCGGCTATCTTTCACACCATTACGGGTTTTCCCAGGGATTCGAGGTGTATCAGGAACGGGACGAGGTCAAGGAAGGGGGGCCCGAAGGGATCGCCGCATCCGCCCTGGCCTGGGCCCGCGCCCACCGCCAATCCCCCTTCTTCCTGTTCGTCCACACCTACGAGTGCCACGCCCCCTACACCCACGACCAGTTTGCCGGTCCCGAAAAGGTCGGGCGCATCGGCTCCTGCCTGGACGACAAGCTGAACGACGCCATCCACGAAGGCAAGGCAGTCCTGACCGTAGCGGAACGGGCGCGTGTCCGGGACCTCTACGACGGCGACGTAGCCAACGCCGATCGCGTGATCGGGGGCATGCTCGAAACGTTGCAACGTGAAGGCATCCTGGACCACGCCATCCTGGCGGTGGTTTCCGATCACGGGGAGGACTTCTGGGACCACGATCAGACATGGAGCCCGGGGCACGGCCATAGTCTGTACCAGGAGATCCTTCATGTCCTTCTTTTCTTCCGGGCGCCGGGAAGGATCCCACCCGGGCTGCGGATACGCGTTCCGGTCAGCCTCCTCGACGTGGCCCCGACGCTCCTGGCCCTGGCCGGCCTGCCTCCCGACCCTGCCTATCAGGGCCGCGATCTTTCCGCGAGCTGCCTTCTCGGTACGGAGCCGACGCGGGTCCCGATTTTCGCGGAGTCGATGCAGGTCGGCCCCAATCGCTTCGCGGTCCGCCAAGGCAACCTGAAGGTGATCCTGGCTCCGATGCCGGAAAGGAAAGTCTCCGGCAACGTCATCGACAAGGTGGCGCCGCTCGAGGTCTTCGACCTGGCCACGGATCCGGGGGAACGCCACAACCTGGCCGATGCGATGCCGGATTCGGCTCGCCCGCTCGTGAGGCTCGCCTGGGAACGCGCGAACGGGGTGCTGCTCTCGGGCGGACCTCTCACGGACCGGAATTCCGCGCTGCCGCGCGAACTCAAAGAGCAACTTCGCTCCCTCGGTTACATCAACTGAAGGCGAGTTCGGACGCCTGGGGACGCGGCGTCCCGCGGCTCTGTCTCCCGATCCGCGATCTCGGACCCGGCTACTTCCCCGTCCCCTCCAACCCCCGCAGCATGATGAGCGCCGCGCTCACGGCCTCCCCCGCGCCCGAAATCCGGCGCCGGATCCGGTGCCGGCCACCGAGCAGAAACTCCACCGGGAACGGCACGGCCTGCAGGAACCGCTGGACCTCCGCCTTCTTCAGCTCCCGGCCCAGCTCGATCTCGACCTGATCCTGGCGCACGGTGATCTTGGCGCACCGGAGCCCCGCTCCCAGGATCCGGATCCGCCGCAGACCGAGCAGATGCCGCACGGGATCGGGATGCTTGCCGAACCGGTCGCTCATCTCGGCGGAGATCTCCTCCACCTTCTCGAGGGAGCGGGCGTCGGCCAGGGACTTGTACAGGTTCATCTTCTCCCGCGGATCGGGCACGTACTGATCCGGCAGGTAGGCCTCGATGTCCGTGGCCATCCTCGGCTCGACGTAGTCCTCGCGGGCCTCGCCCTTCAGCTCACGGATCGCCTCGTCCAGAAGCTGCGTGTACAGATCGAAGCCGACGTTCACGATGAAGCCATGCTGCTCGGCGCCGAGCAGGTTGCCGGCCCCCCGGATCTCCAGATCCCGCAGGGCAAGCTGATAGCCGCTGCCCAGGTCCTCGAACTCCTCCATCGCCTTGAGACGCTTCTGGGCCGGTTCCGTGATCGAGTGGTAGGGCGGCACGAGGAGAAAGGCGTAGGCCTTGCGGGAGCTGCGCCCGACCCGGCCCCGGAGCTGATAGAGCTGGGCCAGGCCGAAGGTGTCTCCCCGGTTGATCAGGATGGTGTTGACGTTGGGCAGATCGAGCCCGCTTTCGATGATCATGGTCGAGACCAGGACGTCGAATTCCCCGGCCAGGAACTTGCCCATCACCTGTTCGAGGGCGCGCTCCCGCATTTGCCCGTGGGCGACGGCCAGGCGCAGATGGGGCACCAACCGTCCGAGATAGCTCGCCATCGAGTCGATCGTCATCACCCGGTTGTGCACGAAAAACGACTGTCCGCCCCGATCGGCCTCGCGCATCAGGGCGTGGGCGATGACGTCGTCGCGGAACTCCAGGATCTCGGTCTGGATCGGGCGGCGGTCGCGCGGAGGCGTCAGGATGGTGCTCATGTCGCGGCCGCCCATCAGGGAAAGATGCATCGTCCGCGGGATCGGCGTCGCGGTCAGGGTGAGCACGTCGACTGTCGTCCGGAACCGCTTCAGCCGTTCCTTGGCGGCGACGCCGAAGAGCTGCTCCTCATCCACGACCATGAGGCCGAGATCCCGGAAGGCCATGTCCTTGGCCAGGAGGGCGTGGGTTCCGATGACGACGTCGACCTTTCCCTCCTTCACCTGCTCCTTCACCTGCTTGGACTCGGCCGGAGTGCGATAGCGTGAAAGCAGCTCGACCACGACCGGATAGTCCTTCAGGCGCTCGCGAAAGGTGTCGTAATGCTGCTGGGCCAGCAGCGTCGTGGGAACGAGAACGGCCACCTGCTTGCCGTCCTGCACCGCTTTCATGGCGGCGCGGATGGCCACTTCGGTCTTGCCGTAGCCCACGTCCCCGCAAATCAGGCGGTCCATCGGGCTTTCGGCCTCCATGTCCCGCTTGACGTCCTCGATCGCCTGGACCTGGTCGGGCGTCTCCTCGTAGGGAAAGGAGGCTTCGACCTGCCGGAGCCAGGTCGAGTCGGGGCTGTACGCATGGCCTTGCCGGCTCTTCCGGATGGCGTAGGTGCGCAGCAGCTCCTTGGCCATGTCCTGGATCGATTTCTTGACGCGCTCCTTGGTGCGCGCCCAGGTCTTGCCGCCGAGGCGGGAAAGCTGCGGGCGATGGCCTTCTTCCGCGGAGTACTTCTGTACCAGCGAGAGCTGATCGACCGGCACGTAATGGCGGTCTCCTCCCGCGTACTCGAGCGCCAGGCAATCGGTCTCCTGCCCGTTCACGATCAGCCGTTCGAGCCCTCGATACAGACCGATGCCGTGATCGATGTGCACGACGAAGTCGCCGGGTTGAAGGGCCAGCAGCTCCTTCAGCGAGATCCCGCGCGAGAATCGACGGCCGGCCGTGCGCCGGCGCAGGCGGGAGAAGATCTCATGATCGGTGAGGACGGCCAGGGATTCGGCCGGCCAGACGAATCCGGCCCCGAGGTTTCCGACGTGAAACTGCGCCGGAACGTCCGGCAGCAGCTCGCGCAGTCGCTCGCGGTGGTTTTCGGTGTCGCACAGGATGTGGATCTCGGACGCCTCCTCGAACAGTCTGAGCAGATAAGACCGCGTCTGTCCGAGATCGCGGCCGAATCGCTCCGGCGGACGCGTGCCGAAATCGGCCTGGAAGACCGGTGCATCCCGTTTCGCCGCGCGTTCGGTACCGGCGGGCACGGAACCGGTCTCGCTCTCCGAGACCTGCCGCGCAACGTGGCCCGCCTCGGCTTCCGATCCGCCGCTTCCCAGGAAGAGGCGCGCGCCGCTCCATCCCAGATCGCTCCACTGGTCCCACAACCAGAAGATCCGGTCCGGAGCCACGCCCGGCAAAGGCAGCGCATTCTCCTCCTGCAGCGCATCCCAGGCCACGCGGAGATCGTCCGCCCAGGAATGCAGGCGCGAACGCACGAAGGTCGGGCCGTCGATCGCCACGATCGCGGACGGATCCAGATAGTCGAAGAGGCGCCCGCGCCAGTCGCCGAAGAGCGGCAGGCTCCATTCGATTCCTTCCAGGGTGCCGTCCGCCTCGCAGGAGCGGATGCGCTCCTGGAGCAACTCTGGGTCGAGCGCCGGGGCTCCGCCCGCCGTGCCGGTGCCGTTCGCCGCATCGCCGTCCGTCTTACCGACACTGTTCGCCGCACCGGCGCCGAGCGACGCAACGGCGGCCTTCAGCCGGGCCAGCTCTTCCTCTCCTGGGATCCACTCCCAGAGCGGCAGGACCGCCGCCTCTTCCAACGATTGGAGAGAGCGCTGACTGAACGGATCGAACTCCCGCAGCGAGGAGATCTCATCGCCGTCGAATTCGATCCGGATCGGGCACTCGCGGCCGAAGCTGTACACGTCGAGGATTCCGCCGCGGCGGCTCATGTCGCCGTACTCCCCGACCATTGGGACGTTCGCGTAACCCAAGCGCACCAGCCGCCGGAGCAGGTCCTCGAGATCAATCGTGTCGCCGACCTTGAGCCGCGCCGCTTCGGCGCGGAACCTCTCCGGGCGCGGCACCGGCGCAGAGAGCGCGGCCGGAGTGGTCACGATGACGCGCAGTCCAGCGCAGGCGGAAATCGCCCGACGGAGCAGCGGATCAGCCAGGGCCGCGAGGATCTCGATCCGGCCGGCGCGCGCGGCCACCCTGGGATGCTGCGGGCGATAGGGCTCCAGTCCGGGATCGGGGAAAACGGCCGCCTGGTCGCGTCCGAGAAGAAACTGCAGGTCGTCCTTCAGGTCCTCGGCGGTCGCGAAATCAGGAACGAGCGCCAGGATGGGGCGTCCCGTTCGCTCGGCCAAAGTGGCCAGGAGCAGAGAGCGGGCCGATCCGGTGACGCCTCGCACCCACGCGGTTGCGCCTTCAGGCGAGAGGTGTTGAAGAACCTGATCGAGGGATCGGGCCCGGCCGCACCGGCTGAGCAGATGCGAGGCCACGTTCGTGACCGCCATCCGGGCATCGACTGCCGATCTCTCCATGACCTCCAACCCCGGCGGATACCGGCCATCGCCGGCGTCGCCATCCAGAGTGCCTCCTCCGTGCCACCCGATCCTGATCTCTTACCCCGCCGACTCTACCTTGTGGCGCGAGGCGGCGGAACCCTGTCCGATTGCCCTCGCGCCGCTGCGGAGCGCTCTGGTTGGACAGGGTTGAGTGGGGCAGGAACGGTCGTTGACAACCCACCCCGGTGCGGGTATTATCCGTGCCGTGAGATCGGGTGTGGACGGGAGACATCGCGCAGGTGGGGTCCAGAAGCGGCTTGGTCGTATTGTGCCGCCTGGGACGTGTTGAATCGTCCCGCCCGCGATGAGCGTTCTCGCCCAGCGAAAGGGGTGACGGTGTGCGGTTTGGACTGCTCGTTGTAGCGATCGGGCTGGCAGTCCCGCCGACCGTCGTGCTGGCCGGGCCGAACGCCGGGGGCGTGCTTCTCGTGCACTCTGCGAACCTGACCTTGGAGCCACGAGACGAGTGCGGCCGGGGAACCGCGCCGGACTCGTGCGGCGATGTCGTTGCGGAGATCGACAATGCCAGCCCTGATTCCCTCAGGGTCTGGAAGGTCTACGCGGCCTTTCCGCCGGGGTCGAGTCCCCGTCTGAAGGGGTTGACCTTCGGCGTCGACTACGACGACTCCTACGGAGACTCGACCGGAGTCGTCATTCGCGCGCTCGGTCCCTGCGCGGACTTCCAGCTCGCGATGAACGGGTGGCCGGGCGACAGCACCGGAACGTCCATTCTATGGAACAGCGCCCAGACCGGACTCATGACCGAGTGCTACTGGT
>CAWHYG010000009.1:0-4756 GCA_963833505.1 Candidatus Eiseniibacteriota bacterium
ACGAGGACGAAGTTCATGGTTGGTCCGATGCGCGAAAGGGAAAAGGGGAAGCATCGGACACCTGAAACGGGCCGTCAATCGGCTGAAATTGGTGCCGGAGGTTGAACCGTAACCGATGCCGAAATCGAGAGTTGGGGTTCGGCTGAGTATTTTGACCAAACGGGTTTTCGCGGAGGACGCGGGCCGAAGCGGCTCCTACTGCCCGAATCGGCTCTTGATCCTTCCCCAGGTCGTCTCCTCGATCGCCGTGGCCAGGCACGGATTCGGATAGCAGCCGGAGTTGTCGCCCTCGTAGATCCCCTGGAGCCCCTGGCACTGCTCGCGCGTCACCACGAGACAGGAGTGGTCGGCGAGGCAGCAGGCGCCTACCGGTTCCGGAGCCGAGCAGCCCATTCCGAACGCGCCGATCTGCTGGCCGCAGGGGCTGAACTGCGGGAGGCAGGGGGAGTCGGAGCGCAGCCGATAGTCGCCCGCGGACGTGGTGTCGGGTGCCGGGAGGAATTCGCACGTACGCGGCGAGCAGAACTCCGGGTCCCCATGCACCTGCGGGCCGATCGAGTCGATCGTCCCGCCGCCTTGAGCAAGGATGCCCGAATGGTTGAACTGACAGCAGGAAAGTGTGGCCTGGCCTCCGTTGCCGACGTACAAATCGGATGCCTGCGAGCCGCAATTACCCGAAATGATCGTCCGTTCCAAGTGGAGCTGCGTTGAGCCCATCCTAATGCCTCCGCCGAGAGAATAGGACAAATTCCGTGTGATCGTGCAACCAGTGATCGTAGCGGTACAAGCGCCCAACCACACTCCGCCCTCGCTGTTGTACGCGACGAGGCAGTTCTCCAGCGTGACCTGGTTGCCATCGGCCTGCAACGCTCCGCCGTCGGTGTTGCCGGTCAGCGCGCACTCCCGAAGTATGAGATTGGCCGCCGAGCCCGGGTTCGTCATGACAACCGGCCACTGACCTTCGTTGCCGATGACTCGACACCTGTCCAACTCAACCGTTCCCGAGCCATCGATCATAAGCGCGGCGCCACCCAGTTCGACCCGGTTGTTCATCAGGTCACAGTCCTCGATCAACGGCGACGTTGCCCCATCGCATAGGACGGCGCTGGAAGCGCTCTCGGTCACGCGACACGCCGCGATCGTCGGCGACCCGGAGGAACAGTAGACGCCCAGGTCAGCGCGCCGAATCGTGAACCCGCGGATGACCGCTCCGCGATCCTCCTCATCGCTAAAGGCTATCCCCTGCACGTACGCTCCCTGACCATCGATCACG
The DNA here is from genome assembly GCA_963833505.1 of Candidatus Eiseniibacteriota bacterium. Taxonomy (GTDB): domain Bacteria; phylum Eisenbacteria; class RBG-16-71-46; order CAIMUX01; family CAIMUX01; genus CAWHYG01. The sequence goes on from CAWHYG010000009.1 coordinate 1,274, forward strand.
GTTGCAGTGGCTCCGCCCTCGGAGACAAGAACGAGGTCCTTGCCATGAAAGGACAAATTCACATTGCCTGACCCGGCGTACGTTCCAGGCGCGACCAGCACGGTGTCGCCCGAGGCGGATGCGTCCAGGGCCGCCTGAATGGTCAAGAACTCCGAGGGCACGTGCCGCAGCGTCTTCGGACTCCCCATTGAGGTAGCACCCACCGTACGTTGCGCCAGGCACGAGCAGACGAGCAGAGCCGCGGCAATCTCGACCATCGCGCCGGCCATAGCGACAAGACGTGATCTCCTCATGTCAAGCTCCTCTTCGCACGGATCAGATCTCCGCGGACCGTCATCTCAAGACGACCATTTTTTTCGTTGTCTCCTGCCGCCCGAAGCGCAACCGGATCCAGTACACCCCGGAGGCGAATCGAGCGCCTCCGGTATTGGTCCACGCCACGCCACGCGTTCCGGCCACCACATCTGCATCGAACAGCGTCGCCGCACGTCTGCCCGTCACGTCCAGAATCTCCACCGTCACATGACCCGCGACCGCGGTGTGAAGCTGGAAGGAAAAGGGCAATTGGACGGGGTTAGAAAGCCCGGTTAACCAAGCAGAGGATCCGGGACGCCCAGGACGTGGGGTCGAAACGCCGGCGGGACCGAATTCGGTCACAACCGCGTAGTACATGCGGAACTTGGACCATGGAACGAGGTACTTCATGAGTTGCAGATGCCCGTTCTGGTCCGTCCAAAATTCGCCGATGTTGTGGCCGGTGAGAGTCACATAGCCGGTTGACTGGTCGATGTTCCCCATTTCGCAGTCCGTGAGCCCCTCCGACGCGAGCTGGACAATCTGCGCAACTCCGTCTTGGGTCCTCGGATCTCCGTAGACGAGACATGAATTCGTTGTATCGCTCGAAAACAGGCTCTTCCACCGCACCGGCCAAGCGATAAACCTGGGGAACATCGCGGGATCGAATCCTGCCTCGTGTATGCGGACCGACTTCCGAACCGTATAGACTCGATAGGTATGACCCCCAACGGTCCACTTCAGAGTTGTGGAATCGATGACTGCACCGGAGCCACTGCCGACGGCCACGCTCAGGAGGTAGGGTCTGGTCCATCCCTGGTAGCAGCTATCGACCAGAGCGCACGCGGCGGCGATGTTGATCCGGCCGTGGCCAAAGTCGTCAGCCGTGCAAGTCGGACACCGGGCGTACGATACCAGCGGGTCGTCCCAGGGGGTTGCCGTAGCCGTAAGCATACCCACGTAGTCGTCTGCCAGGGGCTCGAGGCCCTCGAATGGATACAAGCTGGCCCACCTGCGGTAGAGCAGACCGATGGCGCCGGTCACCATCGCCGACGCTCCAGAATTCTGACCACTGGTCCAGAAGTAGCTGCTGCCGGCTGGCCGCAGCACCGTTGTCGTGACCTCTCCGGGAGACGCGGGAGCGCAGACGTCGAGTCCCCAACCCGGGGTCGTGCCACCTTGGGACGTACCGGAGCAGTTCTGCGGGGTCGGGTCGAAGCAGTTCGTGGCTTCCGACCAGTATCGACCGTCTTGAGTGAAACCGCCGACCCCGCAGACGAACGGAACGCTGGCCGGGCAGACCATCTGAGGATGTTGATGGTCCTGGTCGCCATGTGCAGCGACGCTGACGATACCTCGCTTGAATGCACGCCACAGAACCTCCGTTTGCTGCTTGGTGCAGTAAACGGAGTCCAGAGGGCAGGGGGAATCGCACTCCGAAGGAGCTCCGAAGGGCAGGTTCTGCGCTCGCAGCGCGAGTCCCTGCAGGACAAACATGGAATCAGCCTTCTCGACCATCGTTGACCACCAAGAGGGGTCCATGGAATTCGCGTGCTGGTCGCACGAAGATGCGGCCTCCACATCGACGATGTTGGCACTGGGACACACGCCCGCGACTCCGCGATTGTTATCGGTCAGCGCTCCCATGAGACCCGCCATGGCGGTCCCATGATCTCCGCACCAGTCGTCATCGGGATGAAGTCGGTACGGGCAGTTGGGACACGGAACCACGCTCAGATCGGGGTGAAGGCTGCTGACGCCGAGGTCAACATCGGCCAGGTAAACCTGGCCGGGATGGGGTGGAGGGGGAGGGCAAGGCGGGTCATCACACGGAGGCTCGCCGGGTCCCGACCCTCCGTGCGGCCAGTCGGCCGGCAGGCGGAGATCCATGTTGGCAACTGAGGAATCGCAGCCGTTCCTGGCACCGCGCGCCCCGGTGTTGAACAGGTGCCACTGCACGTCATAGTAGCGGTACCTGGCGGTGTCGATGAAACATGGCTCGAGGGTGTCACCGAACTGGTGGCAGTAGGGGTCGTTGCTCCGACAGACGTCGTGGGTCGCGATGGGCTGCTTAAAGATCCGCTGGGCAATCCGGACTCCCGGGGCTCCCATCAGGTCTGAGATCGCCCCGGACGCTGCCGCTGCCGAGGGGAATTCTATCACGCAGTAACCGGAGATGTCCGGCAGGCGGATCTGCTCTCCGTCCCTGATCGTTTCGAGCGTGTCCCCCTGGGTGCCTGGGAATTCTACTGCCAGGGTGGTTGCCCCGTGCCGGGCAAGAACGGCCGGGATCGTCTGGTTGAGGAATTGGACCTGGCCGATCGGCACCGGAGCCCGGGTGCTGTGATTGATCGAGATCGCGTCGGAGTCTATCCAAACGGTGAGCGCGTTGACTTGGTTAGGCAGGGTATCTGGTTCGGCGCCCCCTCCGCCTCCGCCGCCCGAGCTGTCCGGCTCACCACCCCCGCCGCCTCCGTCGCCCGAGCTGTCTGGAGGCGTGCCACCCCCGTTCTCGGATTGATCCCCGTTCTGGCCGATCCACTGCACCCCGTTCTGGCCGCCCTGATCCGTTGGACAGGGCAGCTTCCCCACCGTCCGAAACCCGATCGCCCCGTAGGCCGCGATCGGATCCAGCGCCGACGGTTTGTTGTCGTCGGCGAAGTATCCCCCTTGGTCCGGATGAGGAATCAAGGCCAGCGAGGTTGTGTCCCCATCCACGTAGCTGTAGGCGTACCCCTGGAACCAATACGCCTCCACCAGGTTCGAGGTCTGGGCGGTGTCCCAGAGCATGCTCGTCCCACTTCCCGATCCAGGCCAGCCCGGACCCACCAGCTCGAAGTCGCCGCAGGTGCCGTAGCCGGAGAGCACGAACTTCACCGGGTCGTAGCTGATCCCGAACGTGAGGCCCACCAGCCTCGGCGATGAATCCGGCGGAAACGCGGCCCAGACACGGAAGACCGTGTTGGTCGGATTCCACATGGGAAGGGTGACCACGGAAAGAGAGCACGTAGCGAGAGGCGCGACGCCGCAGTAGCTGGAGTCCGCGACGGCCGTGGTATCGGCGTCGAGAAAGAGCACCCCGCCGGCATTCGGGCCGGCCAGAACGAGTGTAGGCAGCAGGACAAGAATCCCAAGCGACAACCCCGTGATTTTCACTTGATCCTCCCCCCTGGACCGCCTCCCGGGGAT
>CAWHYG010000010.1:0-165004 GCA_963833505.1 Candidatus Eiseniibacteriota bacterium
GCCAACACCGAGAGTTGGGGCTCGGCTGAGTATTTTGACCAAACGGTAGCCGCTTACCTTCGGCCGAGGAGCACGAACTTACCGACCCGCACCTGGCCATCGGTCGACTCGGCGCGGACGAAGTACACTCCTCGGCCGACCCGCCCTGCGACATCCTGCAAGCTCACCTCATTGACGCCCGCCCGCATCGGCGTCCATGCCGGCGGCGGTCCGACGCGGCGCCCCGCTGGGTCGAAAACGCTCAACCGTACGACCCTGGGGTGGCTGCTCGTCAGGGACAGTGACGCCTCTTCCGGTCGCCACGCGGGCACCGGCCGAACGCCGATGGAAAAATCTGCAGCCCCGCGGGCACCCGCCTCTGGAACCCCGCTGGGCGGGGGTTCGCTGTATCCGATTACCTGGTTCGAGAACCCGGACATGCACTCAACGCGGCCTTGTGCGTCTATCACGGTTGCTGCTACCGTATAGGAGTACGGCCACTGCGGTACCAGATCCGTGTCATATAAACAGGCGTAGCCGTCCGCTCCCGGCTGAAGACAGCTGGTACCCGCATGTTGCACCGTCGCGTGGTACCACGTGCCCCAGTCGCCGTTCCCGCCGCAGGCGTCCATCTGACCCGCTGTGATCTCCCGGTATATCCAGTACTCCGTCGCCCCTGGGTCGTTCTTCGCCCATTGAAGCTGGCCTTCGGTATCCGACAGGGCCTCAAACGTCACTTGTGTTGGCGCCTGGGGGGCCGTCACCTGCGTTCCCTGCAACGGCGTTCCAGACGCATGATACCCGGCTTCAATGCCGTGGTACATCGCGTACATCGAATAGTAGTACGGACGATGGTACAACGCGGCGATCGGCACCGAATAGTGGACGCCGTCGCTCGTGTATCTCGGGTCCCCGGGAGCGAAGCTCGCCTCCTGCTGAAATTCACCCCAGCACGATGCGCTGTCGTAGATCATGAACTCGTCGATGTTCGTGGGATCGGTCACCTCCCACTGCACCGTCATCTGCGTGTTTCCCGCCGTCACGTGGAAGTTCGCGATATCCTCGATCCCGGTGATGCCGTACAAGTTCCCAGCCTGGAGGATCGGAAAACCCGAGGGGGCGAGTGAATTATCGAGCAGCGTCTGATACAAGGCCGCCGGTTCGTAGTGGTTATCGGCCTGAAAAATGGCCGCGGATGCGGCGATCTGCGGCGTTGCCCAGGAGCTGGTAGGGGCCATGCCGGCGTCCTGGCGCCACCCGCTAGGATCCCACGGCCAAACGAGCCATAAGTCCTGAATCACGGCATAAATGTCCGCGTACGTGTGACCGGCGTTGGGCGCCCCGGCCGAGTTGACGCCGCTGCAGGACAAGACGAGGTCCTCGCCGCTCTGTATGTCCCACGCCCCAGGATAATCGTCGAAGGCGTCCTTGACCGCGAAGATCGAGTTGTGGTCGTGCCGGACGGCGTAGCAGACTGCATAGTACAGATCTCCGTCGCCCGTTCCACACATGGCCAAGCTAGTGGATATCACCCTGTAGGAGCCCAACTGCGCGCTGGCGTCGTGTATCGCCGAGGCGAAGTCTGACTCATAGAACGGTGGGTCACCCACCGAATACATGTATACAGCGCCCCCCGGGGCCGCGCCAACTCCGCCGGATCCGTCGGATGCGGCGACGGCGAGGCCGGCACAAGCTGTGCCATGAGGGGCCATGCCATCATCTGGTGTTGCTGGATCGCTACCGTCCGTGATTATGTTGATGTGCGGATCGAGCCTGTACGCGAAGTCGACGATGGCCATAGTCACCTCAGTCTCGGGAAACTCGTGGCCGCACCACTCATAGTCGTTCGAGAGGCCCCACTTGCCCGTGTCGACCACGTTCTGGAGCTGCCATTGCCGGGGCCAGAGCGGGTCCTGGGGTTGGTAGCACAGAGGTCCGCGTGCGAAAACAGGGGTTGCGAGAATCGCCCTTTCGACTGCGGAATTCGTAGCCACGATGCGGCGGATGGCCTCGATGGAGTAGTGATCGGCCAGGATAATGTCGTAGCTGCGCAGGAGATAAGCCAGCGGACTCGGGTCCGGGTACGTCTCTGGCCTGTTCCAGCCGCACTTCTTGATCCGCTGTACGCCGATTTGCGTGAAGAGGGCAAGAAGGGAAGGGTCGGAGCGGGAGATGTCTTCCATGCCGCAGGACCTTCTTCCCACCGGATACACCATTGCTCCTTGCCGCAGTGTCAGCGTTAATCCTGTCCGAGAATGCCCGGGCACCCGCCATGGACTGTTATCAAGCTGAATCTGGATCTGTCTGCTGCCGCCATTCGTGCCGGTGAACTCCAGGTCCGCGGTCTGCGGGGTCTGCAGGGAGTCAAGGTCGAAGGTCCAAAGGGCAGAGCTGTGCGTTGTGGTATCGACCGAAGACGGCGTGAACCGGCGGCCGTCCAGGACCAGCGCGCAGCTGGCGATCTGTGCGCGGGGGAACCCGTCGGTCAGGAACGTCCAGACCGGCGCACCGCGGATGATCGTGGCCGGCAGAACCCTGAGAGAATCGAGTGTACTGCCGCCCGATTCCGGGAGACTCGGCTGACGCCCATTGGCCACGTTGGGTTGCAGCCCGCCGGTGCAGCTCGGCACGTACCCGGCCATTCCGAACCCGAGACTTCCGTAGTCCGCGATCGGATCCATCACGCCCGGCTTGCTGTCATCGACGAAGTACCCGCCCTGTTCCGGGTGTGGTATGAGCGCGAAGGTCGCCGGGTTCCCGTAGTAGTTGTAGCCGGCAAACCAGTAGACCTCAGTCATGAGGCCGGTCTGGGCGGTGTTCCAGAGGATGGACGTTCCGGTGCTGTCGGCCGGCCAGCCGTTCATGGCGAGCTGGAAGTCCGCGCAGGGACCGAGCGCGCGGATGACGACTCCGGTCGAGTCCCCGTAGGAGTCGTCATAGTCGATGCCAAAAGTCAGTCCCTTGAGGCGTGGACTGGACCCCGGCGGGAAGGCGGCGAAGACCTTCCAGACCTTGAGGGAGTCGGAGGTGGCGTTGTCGATCTCCGACACGACCGCGCCGCACGAATCGGGCACGGTCCCTCGGCCACATTCGTTGATCCCTTCGTAGGTCAGGTTCGCAGAGTGCACCAAGAGCACGCCGCCGGCATTCGGGCCGGCCAGAACGAGTGAAGGCAGCAGGACGAGAATCCCAAGGGACAAACCGATGCTTTTCACGTGAGACTCCCCTCTGGACCGCGGTGAGGTTTTCACCGCTGGGGTCCATGGCGACCGGGCCAACCGACGGCTGACGACTTGGTCCTGGCCCCCGAGCAAAGATGTGTTTGGCCAGGCAGGGGGCCGGGGAGGCCGGGGTGCTTCCGCGAAAGGAGCCTGGAGGGAATCGAGGCGACGACCTCGAGCTGAAGAGTCGGCAAGCGATTCAGACTGCTGGCGACCAGGAACACTCATGGCAACCTCGTCACCCCGGGTGCGCACTCCGGGCGCGCACGACCAGAAGACCAGGCGAGCTGCTCCGTGGTCCCACCGGAGCAACCGTCTCTTCGTCCGAGAAGAGCATAGGGACGGAGACTTCCAACTTCAAGCGGAATCGTACGGGCTGAAAGTGTGGGCGAGGGCCGGGTCCGCTGGAAACTCCATGGCACGATCCGGGAGGCGTGCGGGCAAATGGCGGGATCGGCCCACGTGCGGAGGCCATGGCGCATGGAAGCCGGGGCGGTCCCGCTGGTTTCCGTCCCGGCTGGCAGGACGGAGTGGCTTTAAGGCAGGCGGAGTCGAGCCTCCAGACATGGCTGGCGACCTTCCTGGGGGCATGGGTCAAGTGGGGTGGCATTTTGGGCGCTGGTTCGGCCCTCGACGGAACCATTTGTGCGGCAACGCCTTACCGGACAGAGAGTAGTTGCCCCAGCGGCGGGATGAGGTTAGTAAAGAGGGGTCAAACGGGGAGCCATCTTATTGCTGTACAATCCGTTACGACGATTTCGGTTGACGCCCACCCGGAATCGACCACCTGTCCCTCCCATAAACCCCGTCCACGTTGGCATACTTGCAGTTAGGGCGGAGCACGGATAGGGTGTGATCCATGCTCTACGTCATCCTCCGAACCTTGATTTCCGCGTTTCGGTCCCAGGGCGCCCTGGCCGTCGAGAACCTGGCGCTGCGCCATCAACTCAACGTCCTGCAGCGGACTGCCAAGAAACCGCGGTTTCGCCGGAGCGATCGCCTCCTTTGGATCCTGTTGCTCCGGTTTTGGAAGGGCTGGCGGGAATCGCTGGCGCTCGTCCAGCCCGCGACGGTCATCCGCTGGCACCGGGCAGGGTTCCGGTTCTACTGGCGATGGAAGAGCCGACCGAAGCGACCCGGCAGGCCGCAGGTGCCGCGGGAGATCAGGGAGCTGATCGGCAACATGTCGGAGGCCAACCCTCTGTGGGGAGCGCCGAGGATCCACGGGGAGCTCCTTAAGCTCGGGATCGAGATCAGCCAGGCCGCGGTCTCGAAGTACATGAGCCGCCGTAGGAAGCCGCCGTCGCAGACCTGGCGCACGTTCTTGGAGAATCACGCGAAGGACATCGTTTCGATCGACTTCTTCACGGTGCCGACGGCGACGTTCCGGGTTCTCTTCGTCTTCGTGATGCTGAGCAACGTCCGGCGGCGAGTCGTCCACTTCAACGTGACCGCCGCGCCGAGCGCGTTCTGGACCGGTCAGCAGATGGTCGAGGCGTTTCCGTGGGACACCATGCCGCGGTTCGTCCTGAGGGATCGGGATGGAGCCTATGGCAAGGAGTTCAGGCAGCGGGTCTGCGGCATGGGGATCGAGGAGGTCGTGATCGCAGCCAACTCTCCGTGGCAGAACCCATACGTGGAGCGGATGATCGGCTCGATTCGGCGAGAGTGCTTGGACCACGTGATCGTCGTCAGCGAGAGGCAGCTGCGACGGATACTCAAGGAGTACTTCGCCTACTACCACGGATCGAGGACGCACCTGGGTCTGGACAAGGACTGCCCAGAGCCGAGGCAGGTCGAGCTACCTGATCGGGGATCGATCCGATCGGAGCCGATGGTAGGCGGCCTGCACCACAGGTACCTTCGCCAGGCGGCGTAATCGGCGCCGACTTCCTGAGATTCCAAGACGGCCTGAGTATCGGCGGGTCCCTGGCCACGGATCGAAGGAACGACGCTTGGATGTGAGGAAGTCTGGCGGAGTACGATTGGATGCAGCGGAATCGCGGCTGCCCGCGACGCCGATAGACCGGGCCGTGGTCGGATGAGGTTTGTGGAAGGGACAACCAGCGAGAAGCGTCCGGTTGGGCGCGACCACGGAAACGGGCGCAAATGCGACCGGGTCAACCGACGTTAGGTCCACCCCTGTCCGTGGAAATCCAGGCTAGTGAAAGTGGAGCTTCACCCGTCCCCAAGTGAGCGTTTGGACCCGGGTGTCCCCGCACCCGACGCCGAACTCGCCGATCTGCCCGCAGCCGGCCGGGCTGTTCCCGTTCGCGCAGGGGCTGGTCGCCGCAATCTGGAAGTCCCCGTCCGTCGGACCGCAGAACTGCGGATCTGCCGCGATGTTGTTTTGCAGCGTGTAGCCCTGGCCGAACGGTCCCATGGCGGTCGGGAACGCGTCGTTGCACTGCACCTGGCCCCCGGCTCCGTCGTAGAGCTGGACCAAGCTCTCGTAGAAGATGTTGTTCGCAATCACGGCGGACGTGCCTCCCCCGTCCGAGAACAGCCCGCACCCGACAAACGTGTTCCGCTCAACGTCGATTCCCTGATTCGGGCAGAGGAGCTGGACCGTCGGATTGGCGCCGGGCCCCTGGTAGGCGCTGTCCCAGAGCAGGTTGTCGTGGATGGAGATGGTGTCGTACGGAAACGGCGGGTCGGAAATGCCCGCGTACGTGAACCCGATGGACGTTGCCGCCGGCACCGGGCCCGTGTCAATGAACTGATTGTGCTCGACGATGGCGTTGCTCACATCGACAAACCAGATGCTTGGACCGATATCCGTTGCGTGCGCCCGGAAAACACACCCGTCGACATCAGCATTGTTTGCATTCAGGTCGATCGCACAGGTGCCCTCGGTAACCATGTCGAACTCGCAATCATCAATTTCCGCGTTAAGGGCCTCGCTGGCGACCATACCCTCGCCCTCCCCCGCGCAGCAGTTATTACTGAAGGTACAGGAATGGATCCGCATGTGATCCACCGTGTTCGCGTTGAGTACGGATCCTACACCAAACTGAAACGGGGTGTTGTCCTGGAACGTGCAGTCGGAAATGTCCAGATCGGGAAACGGTCTGTCCGAATTATAAGTCCAGTTGATGGCCCCGCCGGTGGTAAATCCCTCCCAAGTCGTCCCTTGGCCGTGCTGAAACGTCAGTCCGCGCAGGACGAGTGAACCCGCCGTGTACTCGGAGGAGTAGATGATGGACCCCTGTCGGCCCGGGATCGGCAAGTCGCCGTCCAGCACGGTCGCGCCGGCCCCCTCCGTGCCGACAAACGTGAGGGTCTTGTCGTCCGTCGAGATGTGCTCATAATACGTGCCAGGGCCGATCAGGAGCGAATCACCGGACGCGGCCTGCTGCACGATGGCGCCGATCTGGTCTCTCTGAACGCTGGGATCGTGCTGGATGATCCATGTTCGGGCCAGGGAGGCGGCCGGCGTTGCGAGGGCCAGTGCCAGCAGGAATCCTGACCTGACGGCGACCCGGGGCGTCGATCGGAATGCGGTGCATCGATGCGTATTCATCAGCTCACCTCGTAGTATCTACTTCCAGTCCTCTCGAACGCCCCGGGCAAGCCTTGTCGCGTCGTCACGTCACGGCGTTAGTCAACGAGCACCATTCGGCGGCTGACCGACCCGTGATCGGACCGCGCCCGAAGCCAATAGAGCCCCCGAGCGACTTTTCGGCCCCGGTCATCCCGGCCATCCCAGACGTAGGTCTGGCGGCCCTGCGTCCAGTGAAATCTGCCGCTCTCCCGCACTACGCGCCCCACCACGTCCAGGATCTGAACGTCGACGTCCATCTGTGCCGGCACCCACAGGACAGCCTTGAGAGGCGGAGTAACGGGGTTTGCGTACGGCCGGATCTCCAGCGCAGTCCTGCCCGCTTGACCGCGGCCCCACGCGGTCGACGGCCGCCATGCCACTGTTGTAGCACATCCTTACGTTGTTCTCGCCGACGAGGTAGACGAGTCGGCCAGTCTGCGGATTGCGGAAAGCGTAGTCGAACCCGAAGATGGTCGCCCAGCCTGAGAGCGAGAACGGGCCGATGTAGCAGTCCGGCACGAATCCACGTGCGCGCGCTTGGTGCAGGCGCGAAGGGTAATCGGCGCTGTAGCTGGGACGCGTGTTCGTGCCCTGCCGACGAACCGACCAGATCGGATACCCTGGCTCGGGGTTCTGGATCTCCTCGCTTGCCCTGAATTCGATCCACGTGGTGTCCGCTACGACGAAACTATCCACACGCACGTAGGACCAATTGCGGCCATGGGGATCGCCTTTGTAGGCACAGGCCCCGGGGAACGTCGATCCGGCACGGAGGAACGAGGCGGCCGCCCCAACATCGAGAGTGCCTTTGCCGTACCAACTGCGCGGGCACGTCGTGCAGAGCGAGTCCGCCTGCCGCGGATCCGACGCGAACCCGCGGGCGGTGCCAGTCAACAGCCCGACGGCGTCGTCATTCGTCAGGGTATCTGCCCTCTGATGCGCGATCGACTGCAGAAGCGCGATGGATCCGGCGACTTGAGCGGACGCGCCTGAGCACTGCCCCGTGGTCGTGCCGTACCAGTAACTTGTAGTATCTTTCCCGACGATGCACAGAGCTTTCTGCGCCACGGTTGTCATCATGACAGGTGACGCAGGCGCGCAGATCTGGACCATCCCCCGCAGGGAATCGCTTGGCTGGTCCGTCGGGCCTACGGCCGTGCCCCCGTGACGAGAGTGCCTTCCCGGTCCGCTGTTGAATCGATAGCAGGAGCTGTGATAGCCCCAAAGATCGCCCCTGTAGTTGATTCCACCGGTGCCGACGACGAAGGGGATGAGAGCTGGGTAGAAGCGTTGGGCGGTCGTGTAGCTGCTGTCGACGGAGGAAGCGACCAGCGCGATGTTCGATTGGTAGGCCCGCGCCAGGACATCGGTCACTTCGGTCGGTGGATCACCAAGAACGTCAAATGGAAAATTGAGAACCCGGAGGGTCTTGCCGGTCAGCCCAAGCCCGAGGGAGTTGGAAACTCGAGCATACCATAACGTGGGGTCTATATTCGCGCAACCAGGGTCTGGCGGATTGGCCGGGCATTCGCACAACTGGTCGGACACCTCGATGTCCAACAGCGAGCAGTTCCCACACACACCCGCGACTCCTCGGAGGTTGTTGGTCAGCGCCGCCTCCAGTCCCGCCATTTCGGTGCCGTGGGGATAGCACCAGTCGGCGCTCGGATGCACCTGGATCTTCTGCCGGTCGGAGTACGACAGCGGAATCACTCGCAGGTCCGGGTGCCCGCTTACGTACTGCATCCCGCCGTAGATTCCGGTGTCCACCTCTCCGATAACCACAGTCGAATCCCCGTATCCCTGCGCATACGACCAAGCCTCCTCCGCGCCGATGTCGCAGTGGCGGACGGCGTCGCCACAGTAGGGATTTGTCCTCAAGTCGTCGTTCCTCAGGTTCCAGGAGGCGCTGGAATCGTAGTTGCAGTAGGCGATGTAGAACGAATCGTTCGGGGCCTGGACGAAACCAGGCGCATTACTGAGCAGGCTGGCGATCCCGACCCCACGGGTCCGGAGAAGCGGTTCGATGGCGCTCTGGGCATCGGGCACCGTCGGATAGGCGAGATGGTAGTAACAGGAAATGTCGGCCAGGAGGACCCGATGGCCGTCCGTGTCGAATCCAACCGTGTCCGCCAGCGTCATGCCGGGAAACGCCTTCTGGATCGTCGTTGCCCCGGTGCCTTCGATGCTCTGCCGGAGGTTCGCGTCGTTGAACGTCACGGATCCGATCGGGACGGGCTGCGTCTCGTTCGGGTCAAAGGTGATCGCCTGCGGATCGAGGTAGACTGAGACCTGATTCGTCGGCGTGGGCTCCGGCGGCGCGCCGCCCGTGGGTGCTTCGCCCCCGGCGTCCAGGCTGTCCGGAGGTTGGTCGTCGTTTGGTTCGCTCTGGTGGATCCAGTTCACTCCGTTCTGGCCGCCCTGGTCCACGGGACAGGGCAACTTCCCAACCGTCCCAAACCCAATCGCTCCGTAGGCCGCAATTGGATCCAGCGCCGATGGCTTCCCGTCGTCGGCGAAGTACCCTCCCTGGTCGGGATGCGGGACCAACGCCAGTGAGGTGCTGTCCCCGGCCGTGTAGCTGTAGGCGTAGCCCTGAAACCAGTACGCCTCCACCATATTCGAGGTCTGCGCGGTGTTCCAGAGCATGCTCGTCCCACTTCCCGAGCCAGGCCACCCCGGACCCGCCAGTTCGAAGTCGCCGCACTTGCCCCAGCTCGAGAGCACGAACTTCGCCGGGTCGTAACTGATCCCGAACGTGAGACCCATCAGTCTCGGCGATGAAGCCGGCGGAAACACGGCCCAAACATGGAACGCCGTGGTGGTCGGATTCCACATCGGAAGAGTCACTACGGAAAGGGAGCACGCGGCGAGAGGCACAGCGCCGCAGTAGCTGGAGTCCGCGACGGCCGTTGTATCGGCGTCGAGGAAGAGCACACCGCCGGCGTTCGGGCCAGCCAAAACGAGTGCAGGCAGCAGGACGAGATTCCCAAGGGACAAACCGATGCTTTTCACGTGAGCCACCCGGAACGTGTCAACCACAATGAGACACCCTTTGCATGAATTTAGTGAGCCACTTCTTCCGGCGACGGCGTGACCGCGGTCGCCGGGGTTTCGTCGGGCCGGTTGATCCAGGCTGCCTCCGGGGGCCTGGAGACTTGGGGTGGACGACGGACGAACCGCTCAGGGTGAGCGGCGTAGGCGAGGTCGAGCGTCACCTGGCGGGTCGCGAGAACCTCCTCGGCCCGCCCGCGATGGACGGCCTCGGGGGTTAGGAAAGCGATCCCGGAGTGGTGATGCTCGCGGTTGTACCAGTTGAAGAACGGGGCGCAGAAGGCGCGGGTCCGATCGAACGACCCGAATCGGTCAGGAAAATCGGGCCGGTACTTCATGGTTTTGAATTGGCTTTCGGAGTACGGATTGTCGTCGGAGACGTAGGGCCGACTGTGGCTGCGGGTGACTTCGAGATCGGCCAAAAGCTGCGAGACCGTCTTCGAGGTCATGACCGGACCGCGATCGGCATGGAGAGTGAGTTGTCCCGGCTCGATCCCCTCTTTCACACAGGTCTCGAGGATCAACCGCTTGGCCAGGTTCCGCTGCTCGCGGTGCGAGAGCATCCAGCCGACCACGTAGCGGCTGAAGATGTCGAGGATGACGTAGAGGTAGAAGTAGGTCCATTTGCCGGGTCCGAGAAGCTTGGTGATGTCCCAGGACCAGACCTGATTGGGTGCGGTCGCGAGCAGTTCCGGCTTGGTGTAGGCGGGATGGCGAAGCTGGTCGCGCCGCTCGCGGACTTCTTGGGCGGCGTCCAGGATCCGGTACATCGTGCGCACCGAGCAGTGGTAGGTCTTTTCCTCAAGGAGCGTGGCGTGGATCTCGGCCGGAGAGTGGTCGACGAAGCGCTCGGAGTGCAGCACTTGGAGCACGGTGGCTCGTTCGTCCGCAGCCAGGGCGCGCGGCTGTGGGGCCCGTTCAGGCCGCGCCGGAGTCGGCGGTGAAGAGACCTGGGCGACGCGCGTGTGTCGATAGAAGGTGGCCCGTGAAAGCCCGACGGCCGTGCAGGACGGCTCCACCCCGAGAGCCGGTGCGGCTTCACGCACGGCGATCACGGCTTGTTCCCTTCGAGCCGAGGCTCGGAGACCGGGATTCCCAGGGCGGTCGCAAGTTTTTTTTGGAGCTCGATCACCAGAATGGGCCTTCTCCAGATCGCGCCGCAGCCGCTGATTCTCACGCTCCAACTCGATGAGGCGCGGGTCCGGTCGCTTCGACTTCGGGCCGCGACGCCGTCCCTGACCGACCAGCGCTCCCTCGTCCCGTTGCTTCCTCCAGGCGCTGAGGACCGACGAGTAGAGCCCCTCCCGTCGCAGAAGCGCCCCGATCTCGCCCGGCTCGCGGCAGGCGTCGGCCTGGCGGACGATCGAGAGCTTGTACTCCTTCGTGAACCGGCGTCGGGTCGCCTTGGCGCAAACCTCTGGATCCGGACCGGGGAGAGGGACGGGCGCGACCGAGGTAAGTCGCCCTCCGCTACGCTCCGGGCGACTTACCTCGGCAAGATTCCCGGCTCTCCTGGAACTCCTCTTCTCCATGACAAGACCTCCATGCCCTCTACACTAAACCCGAGGGGGAAAGTGTCTCACTGGATGTTGGCACAGAGGGACCCCTCTGGACCGCGGCGAGGTTTTCACCGCTGGGGTCCATGGCGACCGGGCCAACCGACGGCTGACGACTTGGTTCTGGCCCCCGAGCAAAGATGTGTTTGGCCAGGGTAAGGGGGAGTGGTGCAGGGCGTCCGGGTGGGCCCCGGGAGGAGCCTCGCTCTCGCGTGCGGCATCGAGCCGCACCTCGCGCCGGCCGGGGAGGCCGGGGTGCTTCCGTGAAAGGAACCTGGAGGGAATCGAAACGAGGCCGCCGAGTTGAGGAGTCGGCAGGCGATTCGGACGTCTGGCGGCCAAGAGCACTCATGGCAACCTCGTCACCCCGGGTGAGCGCTGATTGCGCCCGCGACCGAAGAACCCGGCGAGCTGTTCCGTGGTCCCACCGGAGCAGCCGTCTCTTCGTCCGAAAGGAGTATAAGGGCGCAGACATCCAACTTCAAGCGGGATCGTGCTGAAAGTGTGTGCGAGGACCGGATCCGCTGGACGAGCCTCGACCCTGAAGGCGTGCGAGCAAAGCACAGACGGGAGGCCGGATCGGTCAACGCGCGGAGGCCATGGCGCATGGAAACTGGGGCGGTCCCGCTGGCTTCCGTCCCCGGGACTTGACCAGGGCGTGATCTTAAGCCGAGCGCTGTCGGCTTCCGAATCGGGCCGACACCGCCGGCAAGGTGCATAGGGGAAATGGGGTCCCATAATCTGGGTCCGTCCGTGCGCTCTGTCCGAACGCCCTGTCCCGAAAGAGGTTACGCGCTTAAGAACATTCCGCCCAGGCGCCGAGTGAGGTTCGTAAAGAGGGTCAAATGGGGAGCCACTTTATCTCCACGTACTTCGCGTGGTTCCGCTGTTAGCGGAGAGCCCTGAGAGCGAGAGTTCTTGGGGCTTCGTCGTATCCGGTCTGGGGCAAAGGGTTTCGCGGTCTTCGCGGTGGCCGAGCGTTTTCTCTGGTTCGAGAGAGAGCGGCTGGGGCGCGGTGGGAAAGGTGGGGTTTCCGACCGGGTGCCGGTCGGACGGCGGAAAACTCTCAGAGTCTCTCGTGAACACAGCTCTCGCGGTTAACTCAACCGTTCCCACCGCTGCCCAATCCGCACTTCGAGCCGAGACACACTAGGCGGCTGGACCCGGGATGAGGCGCTGTCTTGCTGCCCACGTCCCCCGAGGCGGGCGTTGCTCTCTATCGGTGAAACACCATGGCTCCCTGTGCGTGAACATGGTGGGTACCTATGGGGTGAATATCTTGGCAATCAATCCGTGAACACTGTGGCTTCTGGGGGGACGCTGACAAATCCGTACGATTGGCGTTGACAGCGAACAGCTTATGGCGTAGATGCTCAACTCATTGGACCGCTGCGACCTTTCAACGGCTCGCGGGATAACCCGTGCTGCCTTACAAGAGCCGATACGGTTCGCGGCGAAAGGAGACCTAGACCCAAAACAAGCGCGTATGCGCGCGATGGTAGCCGGGGGGGATGTCCCGTCCGGCGTTGAAAGTCGGCAGCGGTCCACTGGGATGAACATTTACGCTACGGCCTTCTCGGTGTCGAGATGTGTATCGAGTTTTCTCCTCAGGGCCTCCAGGAGCTGAGGCATCTGCGTGTGGCCTCGGATCCGCCGGAACTTCTTCTCTGCCTCGATCGCGGCGGTCACTGCCCATCGGACCGCCATCGATCCGCTGCGCCACCGTTTCACGTTCGCGGATTTCTTCTCCAGCGTTCCCTGGACATTCTCGATCGCGTTGGTCGACCGAAGTGTTTTCCAGAGCGCGTCGGTGAGGTTCAGGCCGTTGACGGTCAGGGTTTCCTCGAGCCCCTCGCGCAGGGAGGCGACCGCGCCCGGGTGTTTCTCCTCCAGACGCTTGGCCAGCCGCTCCAGCATCTCCTTCGCCTTCTTCGGATCCGAGCAGCCGTAGGCGGCTTCCATCGCCGTCTTGGCCCAGCTCTGCTGGTCTTTGGGAAGGTGTTCGAGCACGTTGCGCATCTTGTGCACCTGGCACCGTTGGACGACCGCGCGGGCGGCGAACACCTCGCGGACGGCCTTGCGGAGCCCCTTGCCTCCGTCGATCACCACGAGCCGTGCTTCCTCGGCCGAAAGCCCTCGGTCAACCAGATCGCCCAGGAGCCGGCGGCAGAGCGCGGCGTTCTCGGTGCTACCCTCCGCGATCCCCAGGATCCGCTTCCGACCGTCCGGCGCGATGCCCAGAATGACGATCAGCAGATGTTCTCCGAACCCCTTGCCGTCGATCATCAGCACCGGATACGTCTCGTCTTCCAAGCTTCGGGAAAGAAAGTTCTCCACCTGGGCCTGCGTTCGAGCCACGAAGTGGCGCGAGACGGCCGACCGGGTCGTGCCCCGCGAACGAAGGGGGGCGGGCAGGGGTTCAAGACTCCGCGCGTAGTTCCGCGTGCTCACTCCGACCAGCATCTGCTCCAGGACGCGATCGGTCAGTGGATCCCGGCGCGCCATCCTGTTCCACAGCGGCAGCCCCAGTTCGCGCGCGCCGTCCGCGCTGCGCACGCGAGGCTTCTTCACCAGGACCTTCCGGCCTCCCAGGACCAGCTCCCCATCGTCGTAGCCGTGACGGTACGCCGTCCGATCGGCCGACGGCCGGGACCGGAGCCCACAGACCGAAGTCCGTTCGTCCTCGAGCATGGCGCGAAACACGTCCAAGCCGGTACGAACGATGAGTTCATGCAGATCCTCCCGGGAATCCGAGAGCACTGTGAAGAGAAGGGAAGCGGTCGGAACGTCCGGACTCTCGGACGTAATCGGGCGTTGCGGGGAACGACTCCCCCGGGGCATCTTCTTCATGACGGTGGTCCTCCCTTGGACTTAGGCGGTTGCCCGATGATCTCACCGGGCGGAGGACCGCCGTCAACTTTCTACGCTCAGAGGGACATCCCGTATGGTGCCACAACTCCGCCGACTGTAACATGAACGCGGGCAACGGAGTCCAGGAAAGGGCTCTGAGTCCGAACGTCCCACCGCGGCACGCAAATGATGTAGATTCCGGGGCATGAACACGCTTCCTCTTCAGTTTCTAATCCTGACCGTGGCGGGCTGGGTGAACCGCCGCCAACAGGATGTCATCGAGTACCTCCAGGAAGAGAATCGAATCCTCCGGGAGCACGTTGGCGACCGGCGTCTCCAATTCACAGATACCCAGCGGAGGCGTCTGGCGGTGAAGGCCAGGAAGCTGGGCCGCAGGACGTTGGCCGGATTGGACCCGATCGTGACCCCAGACACTCTGCTCCGCTGGTATCGCAATCTGGTGGCCCGGAAGTACGACGGCAGCAGGGTTCGGAAGGCAGGCCGCCCGAGGACAGGGAGGAACATCGAGGAGCTCGTGGTCCGGATGGCTCGGGAGAATCCGAGCTGGGGCTATACCCGGATTCGCGGCGCTTTGCGCAACCTCGGCCGCGAGGTCGGCCGGAACACCATCAAGCGGATCCTGGCGGCCAACGGAATCGAGCCGGCTACGGTGCGTCGCAAGGGCATGTCCTGGGAGACGTTCCTGAAATTGCATTGGGGCGCGATCGCTGCGGCCGACTTCTTCACCGTGGAGGCGCTCACCCGCGTGGGTTTGATTCGATTCCTCGTGTTCTTCGTCATCGACTTGAAGAGCAGGCGGGTCAAGATCGCGGGCATCGCTCCGGAGCCGGATGGTCGCTGGATCAAACAGGTGGCCCGAAATCTGACCGATGTGGAAGACGGGTTCCTGAATGGCACTCGCTACCTCATCCACGACCGCGACCCGTTGTTCACGAAGGAATTCCGGCAGATCCTGCGGTCCAGCGGAGTGAAGACCGTGAAGCTCCCGGCGCAAAGCCCGGACCTGAACGCCTACGCGGAGCGGTTCGTGCGCTCGATCCGGGAGGAGTCCCTGTCGCGGGTCATCCCGCTGGGCGAGCGCCACCTTCGGTGGGTAGTCGGCGAATACGTGAAGCACTACCATCTGGAGCGGAACCACCAGGGTCTCGGGAACGAGCTGATCGAGCCATCGGGCGATTTCGGCCAAGGGCGCGTAGCCTGCCGGGAGCGACTCGGCGGCCTGTTGCGGTACTACTACCGGCGGGCGGCGTGATGTCGGCTGGGTTTTGGCACACTACGGGATCCATTCCCGTCCGCCCGGAGGGTAACGGAGCGCACCGGCAGCACCGGAGGCCGTGGTGCCCGTGCGTCGGTCTCCAACGCCGCCGGGTGGGGACGGAGCGGGGGGTTGAACGTCCTTTGAGGCGAAAAGAACGAGCATCGGACCGGGAAATCAGGTAGTCAACCGGGCGAACGTTGTGTGTCCCGTGAATCTGTAACAGGAAGGGCCTGCACAGAGTTGGAACTCGGCTGACTGTTTTCACGGTACGCGATCCGCTTGCCGCCGCTTGATCTCCCCGCTGCTGAATCGGTTCTTGACCTGTCCCCAGGTCACGATCTTGATCGGGATCGGCTGGCAGGGATTGGGCGTGCAGTCGCCGCCGTCGCCCTCGTAGATCCCCCGGATCAAAGCACACCCGGAAGACGTCGTCACCTGGCAGGAGTGGTCCGGCAGGCAGCAGGCGCCGATCGGCAGAGAGCAGCCCGTCCCCAGAGCCCCGATCTGCCCGCAGCCGGCCGGGCTGTTCGCCCCAGCACACGGACTGTTGTCTGAGAGACGGAAGTCTCCGCTGGAAACCCCGCAAAACACGGGGTCCGCGGCGATGTTGTTATCTAGAGTGAACGGACCACCAGGCGGGTCCAGGGGATGCGGCCAGGCGTCATTGCATTCGGCCGTGCCGCCGGATCCGTTGTCGAGCTGGGCCGTGCTTGCGTAAAAGAGGTTGTCTCGGACGAGAATCGGCGTGCCTCCGCCATCGGTGCCGAGGCCGCAGCCGACAAAAGTGTTGTTCTCGACGTCTGCGTACATGTTCGGACATGCGATGGCGACGGTCGGAGGCGCACCCAATCCCTGATACGTGCTGTGCCAGAGGAGATTGCCGGTCATCGTGACCGACTGGTATGGAAACGGTGGATCCGGGATTCCCTGGTAGCCGACGCCGATCGAGGTCGCCGCTACTGCCTGGCCGTCATCGATGAACTGATTGTTGAGAATCGAAGCGGCCCCGAAGCCGATCAGCCAGATGCTCGTGTATTGCTGGCTCGGCTCGTCCGCGTGAAAGACGCAGTTGGAGACGGTGGCGTTTCCACTGGCGCTGTAGGCGCGAACGGCGTTCGACCCGGTCGATTCCAGTTCGAAGGTGCAGTTCTCCAGGTTGAGGTTGCTGAAGACTGACCCGATAAACAGGAGCGCATTGCCCGCATGGGCACAGCAGTTACCGGCAAAGGAGCAAGACGAGATGGAAATCCGCCCAGTTCCTTGAACGAACATCACTGTTCCCAACCCGCGTACGTCGAATGGCCGGTTCCCCGAGAACGTGCAGTAGCTGATGTCAACATTCGGGAACGGCTCGTCATACGAGGCATATGTCCATGCAATCGCTCCGCCCTCAAGTGTATTGTCTCTGTGCGCCGCCTGCCCGTTTTGAAGCGTGAAGCCGCGGAGAACGAGCGATCCGGCCATTTGTTCCGAGGAGTAGAGGATCGAGCCCTCCCGGCCCGCGATAGGTATGCCGCCGTCGAGGATCGTGACTGAGGCGCCGTCCGTGCTCAGAAACGTCATGGACTTGTCGTCGGCGAAGATGTGCTCGTAGTAGGTGCCTGGCCCGACGAGCACGGTGTCGCCCGAAGCAGCCCCCTGGACCACTGTCCCGATCTGGTCGCTGGGGATATTGTCGTCCTTCTGAATCGGCCACGTCCGTGCAGAGGACATTGAAGGCAGGGAAAGCGCACCGATCAGCAGGAGTCCCAACCCCCGCCACGTTTGAGACCGGAGTTCAGAGAGCTTCATTGTCGCCTCGTGGTTGCCCACCTGGTTGCTGGTTCGGGATGAGCCCGGCTCCTTCCCAGTAGGCTCGGTCTTGGCCATTATGTTTATCTGATGAGCACCAGCCGCCGGTGGACCGAGGTGCGGGCGGTGCGGGCCAGCAGCCAGTACATGCCGACCGAGACGCGGTGGCCTCGGTCGTCCCGGCCATCCCAGAGGTAGCTTTGCCAGCCCTTCGTCCAGTGCTGGCGGCCGCTGTGCCGCACGACTCGCCCGGTCAAATCCAGGATCGTCAGCTCGGCGTTGCAAGGCCCGGATGTCCAGATCCTCGCTCGCAGCGGCAGCGAAACGGGGTTGGCAAACGGCATGATTTGTAGTAATGCGGCCTCGCTCTTCGAAGCCTCCGGAGCGCCACCGCACGGAATCGTGGCCACGGCATAGCACATGCGAATGTTGTCCTCCCCGACGAGATACACGAGGTGATGGGTGCGCGGGTCCCGGTACGCGTAGTCGTAACCGAAGATGGTGTCCCAGCCCAGAGGTGAAGGAGGCCCGAGATAGCAATCGGGGACGAATCCCGGCTCTCGAGCCTGGGTCAGACGATTGCCCCAGTCGCTGCTGTAGCTCGCCCGCGTGTTCGTCACAACACGACGTCGGACCCATGCCGGCTGACCCCACGTGTTGACCTCTTCACTCGCCCGGAACTCGACCCACATCGTGTCGTTCACGACCGCGCTGTCGATCGGAACATAGCTCCAGCCTCGTTGGTCCCTGTCCGCGTTGAGCTGGGCAATCCCCTGGGTGAAATCGGGTCCGTAGAGGTGCAGATTGTCGGCCGCCGCGCCGACGTCCAGAATGCCCCCGCCATACCAGCGGCTCGGGCACGTGGTACAGAGCGAATCCGAAGCGCGGGGATCGTCGGTGAACGGTTGTGTGGTCGAGGTCAGGAGGCCGATCGCATCGTCGATGCTGAAGGTATGATTCGGGTATTCATATCGAGCGATGCTGAAGAGTAGCGCGATCGAGCCAGCAACCTGGGAGGAGGCGCCCGAGCATTGACCGGTCGTCGTTCCGGACCAGTCGTACCGTCCGCCCTTCTTGGTACACCTGACCTCCAGCGGTTCCGTGGTCATCATGACGGGAGAGGCCGGCGCGCACAGAGTCACCAAGCCACGGAGGGAATCGTACGGGACGTCGACTGAGCCCACGCCGGTACCCCCGTGACGATAGCTGACGCAGATCTTGGACGAGTCCGGTCCAGGAACGTACCGGGTGCAGAATCGATAACAGGACGAGTGATACCCCCAGAAATCACCGGTGTAGGTTGATCCACCGACGCCCAATACGAACGGAATATCGGCCGGATGACACCGGTGCGGCTTGGTGAACGAGGAGTCCCAAGTGGCTGCCACCAGGGCGACGTTTGAAAGGAAGGCTCTGGCCAACGCATCGGTCTCTTCGGTCGATGCTTCTGAGTCGTACATCGCTGATACAAACGGGCAGTTGAAGACCCGCAGGACTTTTCCGTCAGGCAGAGAAAGCCCCAGGGCGTTCTCGATGTTATTGTAGTAGGTGGTTGCCATGCCGCCGCAGCTGTTGCGAGTCGGCCGGGCGGCGCAGCTATCTGTAGCGCAGGCGTCAGCCTCAACGTCGAGCAAGGAGCAGTTGCCGCAGACGCCGGCGACCCCGAAGGAATTGTTGGTGAGCGCCGCCTCCAGGCCGGCCATTTCGGTGCCGTGCTCGTAGCACCAGTCTACGTCGGGATGGTTCTGGATCTTTTGGCGGTCAGAAGAGGAAAGCGGGATCACGGAAAGGTCAGGATGCTCGGGTGCGTTGGCCGTCCCGCCGTAGATTCCAGTATCCACCTCCCCGATGACAGCGGTTGGATCCCCGTATCCGGGCATGAGATTCCATGCCGCTTCGGCTCCGATGTCCACGTGTCGAACGGCCGCTCCGCAGAAGGTGTTTGTTCGCACGTCGTCGTTGCGGAGGTTCCACGAGGCGCTGGAGTCGTAGTTGCAGTAATGAATGTAGAATGAGTCATTGGGCGCTTGCACCCAGCCGGGGGAGATCGAAAGGAGGTCGGCAATCCGGATCCCGGGCGTCCGACGGAGAGGGGCGATGGCGTTTGCAGCTGCGTCGGGATTCGGATAGGCGAGGTGATAGTATGAGCTGACGTCCGGCAAGCGGACGTGCCGGCCGTCGGGAGCGACGTAAACCGAGTCGGAGAGCAGGGACCCCGGAATCGCCTTTTGAATCGTGGAGGCACCGGTGCTGTCGATCACGCCGTGGACGCGAGAGCTGTTGAAGGTGACCGAGCTGATCGGCAAGGCGGCCGTTTGGTTCGGGTCGAAGACGATCGCGGCTGGATCGAGGTACACGGAAACGAGATTGCTAGGGATGTCGGCCGGAGGGATGGTGTCGCCCGCATCGGCCCCGTGGGGATAGCTGGTTCCATTCGAGTAGTCTGAGCTGTCCGGAGGGGTGCCACCCCCGTTCTGGGATTGATCCCCGTTCTGCCCGATCCACTGCACCCCGTTGTGGCCACCCTGGTCCACGGGACAGGGTAGCTTCCCCACCGTCCCGAACCCGATCGCCCCGTAGGCCACAATTGGATCCAGCGCCGATGGCTTCCCGTCGTCGGCGAAGTACCCTCCCTGGTCGGGATGCGGGACCAACGCCAGTGAGGTGCTGTCCCCGGCCGTGTAGCTGTAGGCGTAGCCCTGAAACCAGTACGCCTCCACCATATTCGAGGTCTGCGCGGTGTTCCAGAGCATGCTCGTCCCACTTCCCGAGCCAGGCCACCCCGGACCCGCCAGTTCGAAGTCGCCGCACTTGCCCCAGCTCGAGAGCACGAACTTCGCCGGGTCGTAACTGATCCCGAACGTGAGACCCATCAGTCTCGGCGATGAAGCCGGCGGAAACGCGGCCCAGACATGGAACACCGTGGTGGTCGGATTCCACATGGGAAGGGTCACCACGGAAAGAGAGCACGCAGCGAGAGGCGCGGCGCCGCAGTAGCTGGAGTCCGCGACGGCGGTCGTGTCGGCAGCCAGGAAGAGAACGCCGCCGGCATTCGGGCCGGCCAGAACGAGTGTAGGCAGCATGGCAAGAATCCCAAGCGACAACCCCGTGATTTTCACTTGATCCTCCCCTCCTGGACCGCCGCGAGATATTCGCAACTGCGGTCCATGACGACCGGGCCAACGGGCACTTTGATTCTGGCCCCCGAGCAAGATGTGTTTGGCCAGGAAGGGGATGGCGGGGGGCGCGCCGGTGGGTCACGCGAGAAGCCTTGCTCCAGCTTGCGGTATCGAGCCGCCCCGCGCGTGCGGCCGCGACAACGCCGAGTTGAAGAGTCGGCAGGCGATTCGGACCCATGACAGCCAAGAGCACTCATGGCAACCTCGTCACTCCGGGTGAGCGCTGATTGCGCCCACGACCGAAGAACCGGGCGAGCTGCTCCGTGGTCCCACCGGAGCAGCCGTCTCTTCGTCCGGACAGAGCATAAGGACTCTGTGCTTCAATTTCAAACGGAATCGTGCAGGCTCGGTGAGCGTGATCACAGAGATTGAGGGTTCGATCCCGGGTTTTGGATCGAGGAAGCTGAGGGTTCGGGGTCTGTTCCCCTCAGGAATCATGGAAAAGACCCCCTCGCGGAGCTTGATCTAAGCGTCCGGAGGGGGTGTTCTCCTTCTTCACGCATCGAGGAAGGAGAACTTCAGTGTATCAGAGACTTCTGGGGAACGAGAGGATCCGAGCGTTCTTGCTCCGTTGTGATCGCGAACTGGCCGAGGAGGTCCGGAAGGGCGGGTGTCCGCGCTGTTCCGGTCGTCTCCATCAAGCGAACTATCCCCGCAAGCCGCGGGGGGAAGAGCTCGGTTTGGGCCCGGTGGTCCGGCTGAGTTTTTGCTGTGGGGTCGAGGGCTGCCGGAAGCGAGCGACTCCGCGCTCCCTCCGATTCCTGGGTCGGAAAGTGTACCTGGGTCTGGCGGTCGTGATCGCCGGGGTTCTGGGTCAGGGGGCCTCCAGACTCGGGACCGGCGCGTTGCAGAAGTTGCTCGGTGTGAGTCGGCGGACGCTGGGGCGGTGGCGCCGCTGGTGGGGAACGATCTTGTTGGAGAGCCGGTTCTGGCAGGGAGCCCGGGGCCGGTTCCAGGCTCCGATCTCGGCCGCCGATCTGCCGCGAGAGCTGTTGGATCGCTTCCCCGGCAAGGCTCGTGACCGCGTGGTCGCACTGCTTCGGCTCCTCTCGCCGTTGAGCACGAGTTCCCTTCCGGAGAGCCCGGCTTTCTGATGGTTGCTTCCGGCCCGCAGAGGATGCGCGCTGTTCGCCGGGAAGGAGGCGACTAGGGTTCGCTCCATGGCAACGGCGGTCGCTGGCGGCCGCCGGAAGGGAGCGAACACGATGACGGAACGACAGGAGCTTGGTACGCACGAACGCTGGTCCCACCTGCGCTTCTCGGTGGTCGGTCCGTTGCTGGCCGCGCCGCCGGCTCCCGGCGAGTTGCGTGCGCGGATCCAGGAGCTGGCCGGGAAGACCTGGCTTCATCCGGTGACCGGAGAGCCCACCCGCTTCGGCTTCTCCACCATGGAACGCTGGTACCACAAGGCGCGCGGGGCCAAGACCGATCCGGTCGGCGTCCTGCGCCGCCGGCTTCGGTCCGACGCCGGCCGGCAACCCACTCTGGGGGAGAAGCTCCGGGCCGCTCTCCTCGCGCAGTACGACGCTCACCGAAGCTGGAGCTTCCGCCTGCACTACGACAACCTTTCGGCCCAGGTGGCGGCGGATCCGGAGGTCGGCCCGTTGCCTTCCTACTCCACGGTTCGCCGATACTTGAAGGCCAATGGGCTCCTGCGTCGCCGTCGGATCACCGCGGACGATCCGGTCTCGAAGCATCGTGCCCAGGATCGGCTTGAGGAGCGCGAGGTGCGCAGCTACGAGGCCGAGTACGTCCACGGACTCTGGCATCTCGACTTCCATCACGGATCCCGCAGGGTGCTCACCCCCGCCGGGGAGTGGGTTACCCCGCAGGTGCTCGGCGTCCTCGACGATCGCTCCCGTCTCGCCTGCCATGTGCAGTGGTACCTCTCGGAGACGGCCGAGGACCTGATCCACGCCCTCTCCCAAGCCTTCCAGAAGCGAGCGCTGCCGCGGGCGCTTCTGAGTGACAACGGCCCAGCCATGATCGCCTCCGAGACCACGCAGGGTCTGGCCCGTCTCGGCGTCCTCCACCGGACGACCCTGCCGTACTCCCCGTACCAGAACGGCAAGCAAGAGAACTTCTGGGCCCAACTCGAAGGACGTCTCATGGCCATGCTCGAAGGAGTCCCGGACCTCACTCTCCCGGTCCTGAATGAAGCGACCCAGGCCTGGGTCGAGATGGAGTACCACCGGCGCGTGCACTCCGAGATCGGTCAAACGCCCCTGGAACGCTACCTGGCCGGACCCGAGGTCGGACGGCCCAGCCCGGACAGTGACGCCTTGCGTCTGGCCTTCACCACGGAAGAGCGCCGCACCCAACGCCGCAGCGACGGCACCCTCTCCCTCCTCGGCCAGAGGTTCGAGATCCCGGCCAGGTACCGCACGCTGACCCGACCCGTGGTCCGCTATGCCACCTGGGACCTGACCTATGTGCACCTTGTCGATGAACACACCGGAACCATGCTCACCCGCCTCTACCCCCTCGACAAGATCGGCCATGCCGACGGGCGGCGGCGGAGGCTCACCGGCGGGATGCGCCCAGGGCTGGAGGCGCCACCGCCCACGGTGCCGGCCATGGCCCCGCTCCTGCGCCGGCTCATGGCCGACTACGCCGCCACCGGCTTGCCTCCGGCCTACCTGCCCAAGGAACCACCGGAACCGCCCGAGGCCCCGCGTCCCAACACCACCATCCGTCAGGAGGAGACTCCATGAAGCCGAAGTTGCTCGCCCTCTACGGACTCAAGTGGAACCCCTTCTCGCCCGAGGTTCCGACCGAGGCCTTCCTGCTCTCCGCCAAGGTCGAGCACTTCCTCTGGCGGGTCGAAAACCTCACCCGCGAAGGCGGCTTCGTTCTCGTCACCGGAGATCCCGGCCTCGGGAAGTCGGTCACCCTCCGACTACTCGTGCAGAAGCTCGCTTCCCAACACGACCTCGCCGTCGGCATCCTCACCCGTCCTCAGACCGGCGTGCCCGACTTCTACCGCGAACTCGGCGATCTCTTCGGGGTCGCACTCTCGCCCCACAACCGTTGGGCCGGTTCGCGCGTGCTCCGCGAGCGCTGGCAGGCTCACATCGAAGCCTCTCTCCTGCGCCCCGTCCTCTTGATCGACGAAGCCCAGGAGATGAGGCCCGCCGTCCTCAACGAACTCCGCCTCCTCTGCGCGGCCGAACTCGACACGCGTTCCTTCCTCACCGTCGTCCTGGCCGGAGACGGCCGTTTGCCCGAAAAGTTCCGCGCCGAGGAGTTGATGCCTCTCGGCAGCCGCATCCGGGTCCGGCTTCTGCTCCCACCCGCGTCCCCACAGGAACTGCTGGAATGTCTGCGTCACGCCTTGAATCAGGCGGGGAATCCAAGATTGATGACCAAGGAGCTGATGACCACCCTCTGCGAACACGCCGCCGGGAACTACCGCATCCTCATGACCATGGCTGGTGAACTCCTCGACACCGCCACGCAAAGAGAGCTGCCGCAACTCGACGAGAAGCTCTACCTCGAGGTCTACGCAGTTCCCGATGCGCCCGAACGGCCGCGGACCAAGCCTCTGACGGCGCGCCGGTGAACCGGACCCTCAAATACCGTGACTGACGCACCCTCAACTATCGTGATCACGCTCAGAAGCGGCAGTTCGCACCTTGCGAGCAGGTCATGGGAGAACGAGCGAGAACGAACTGTCGAGCGCGGATCTGCAGGTCGAAATGAGTGCGGAACCCCGTGCGATCGGTGGCCGTGTTCGAGGTGGGGTTCCCGAAAAATACGGGTGCTCTCCTGAAAGTGTGATTGGCCTAACCGTTTGGGGGACATAGCGCACCGGCTTGATCTGCTACCTTTCGTGGAGTTCTCAATCTACGGAAGGAGGGCAGGAGCCGATGCGCCTGGAGACATGTATCAGAAAGGGCCTGGGGTTGAAAGCCCATCGCGTCCGGGAGGTGATCGAAGAGGAGAACCGGCTGGTGGCCGTGATTGAACGGATCCCGAACCGGCGGTTGAGGTGCAGCCATTGCTCACGGGAGACGAGCAAGATCCACAGCCGGCGCCGCGAGCGGGAGTGGCGGGACCTGCGGATCCGAGATCGGGAGCTCGTGCTCCGCTACGCTCCCGTCCGGTTGCTCTGTCCGGCGTGTGGTCCACGGATCGAGCACCTGATCTGGGCGGGTCCCTGGCAGCGCATTATCCACGGACTTTCGAGGGTGATCGCCCAGCTCTCTCGGCAGCTTTCCTGGAAGGAAACAGCCGCGCATTTCGGGCTCGACTGGAAGGCCGTGGCGGCGGCGGTGCGATCGGCGGTGGCATGGGGACTGAAGCGGCGGAGGTGGCGTCCTCTTCATTGGATTGGGATCGACGAAGTCTCGCGGAGCAAGGGGCAGCGCTACCTGACGTTGATCTACGACCTGGAGCGAGGCACGCTGGTCTGGATCGGGGAGAACCGGGACGGCGAGACCATGAAGAGGTTCCTCGCCTGGTTGGGACCGCGCCGTGGCCGCTCGATCGCGGTGGTCTGTTGCGACATGTGGGGAGCCTATGTCGAGGCCGTATGCCAAGCCCTGCCCCGGGCGACCATCGTCTTCGACCGCTTCCACATCGTGCAACATCTCAACCGGGCGGTGGACGACGTGCGCAGGGAGTGCTGGCGCCTGCTCCGGGGAGAGGAGAAGCGGGCCTTCAAGAAAACACGCTGGCTCTGGCTGAAGAACCCTTGGAATCTCGACCGCGAGGAAAAGACGCGACTGTCGGCACTCTGCCGGAAGAACGTACCCATCGTCCGGGCCTACTACCTGAAGGAAGCCTTCCAGTGCTTCTGGGACTACCGGAGTCCGGTTTGGGCCGCGCGCTACCTTGCACACTGGCTCTGGTGGGCGAGTCACAGCCGGCTGCAACCGTTTCAACACTTCGCCCGCATGGTCCGCAAGCACATGTTTGGGATCCTGCCGTGGGCTCGGCTCCGTGTGACCAACGGGGCGCTCGAGGGAATGAACAACAAGGTCAAGGTCGTCAGCCACCGGGCCTTCGGCTATCGCACGGTCGACACCTATGTCACAGCCATCTGGCATGGATGCGGTGACCTCCCGCTCCCGTAATCACACTTTCGGGAAAGGAGCCAAAAAACGTGTTGCCAAGAGTCGATAGGCCATTGGACCTAGCTCCCCTGGCGTTGGCCCTCGTCTTCGCAAGTTTCGGCGCAGGCGCGCAGGGCGAGTGCGTGGACTACGGCGCCTATGCCCATCAGGTGGGGCATGTTGTCACACCTTTCCCGCCGGAAAACATAACCATAGCTGGCAACTATGCCTACGCGGTTGGAGGTTCAGGGCTGGAGGTGATAGATGTCTCTGGTCTCACTGCGCCTAAGGTCGTCGGGGCGCTGTCGTCTGGGGCCCAGACGATTGTCGTCCAGGGAGGGTACGCGTACTTTACAGATGGGTATGGATTCGGCGTGGTTGACGTTTCCGACCCCACGCATCCACGCAACGTCGGTTACACGCACCAAATGAGAGGCGCGCCCATGGCCGCGGCTGTCCAGGACACCCTGGCTTACGTGGGGGACGTCCTGGGTCTCGATGTCCTCGATGTCTCGGACCCTACAGAGCCCCGGATCGTGGCCACGCTGAGTCTAACCCAACTGGAGGAGATCTGCATCATCGGTTCAACGGCGTACGCCCTTGCGTGGGACGGTCTCTACTCGATTGACATCTCCGACCCGCTGTCTCCCCGGGTCGTCGGCACGATGGCGATTGCGGTGCCGTTCGGCGTGATCGCCTATCACGGCTATCTGTACCTATCGGACGGCACGACCGGCTTGCGCATTCTCGACGTTTCAACACCGTCGTCGCCGCAAGTCATCGGGACCCAGCCCCTCCAGGGTGGGGGGGTCGTGGCAGTCTCCGATTCCATCGCCTGCGTGGCCGTCGACGGCGCTCCCATGGGTTTTGATGACGTCGCCAATCCGACGGCACCGAGGGTCATCGGTTACGCAGGATGGTCCGGACGCGCTGCGGTTCGGGGCAACCGGGCGTACGTCATTTCGCACGGCGGCCTCGACGTCATCGATATAACGAACCCCAGCTCTCCGCCAACTCTCGCGAATCTCGCCTTGTCCGGCAACGCGGGCAGCATCGCAGTGTCCGGTTCGACCGCCTACGTCGCCGACAACGAAGGAGGAGTTCGGATCGTCGACGTTTCCACCCCGGAGTCGCCCCGCCTCGTCGCCAGCGTGGCCACTCCGGACCTCGCCTACGCCGTGGCCACGTCCGGCAGGTACCTCTATGCCGCCGACTACTCCGCCGGCCTCCAAGTCATCGATATCTCCAAGCCTGCAGCAGCGCACATCGTCGGAAGCGTATCCCTCCCCGGCGACGCCTATAGTGTGGAGGTCTCCGGGGACCGGGCCTACGTGGCGGGACTGGACGCCGGTCTCGAGGTGGTGGACATCTCGAACCCGCTGGCGCCGGCGTTTCTCGGGAGGGTATCGCTGCCGGACTACGCCCTCGGGATCGCCCTATCCGGAACGACGGCTTATGTCGCCGCACAGGCGGCGGGTCTCCAGGTCGTCGATTGCTCGAAGCCGAGCGCCCCGCGGGTCATCGGAACCCTGGACACGCCGGACTGGGCCCAGGGCATCGCGGTTGAGGGCACGACGCTCTACCTGGCCTACGACGGCGGATTCGACCTGATCGACGTGTCCAACCCCGCTGCGCCGCAGCTCATCGGGACGACCTGGTCGGCAGGGTTTGGGGACGCCGTCGTGCCGGCAGGGAACTACGCCTACCTGGCCGATTTCTCCGGCGGGATGCAGGTGGTCGACATCCGCCATCCGTCCGCGCCGGTGACGGTGGGGACCGAGCCGGTCGGCGCCAACAGCCTGGTGCTTTATGGCGGCTACCTCCTGGACGTGGACCACTCGGGCCTCCATGTCCTCCCGACCCAGTGCGACACCTCGGTGGCCGTCACCGTCTATCCGGGGGACACCAACAACGACGGAGTGGTGGACGTGCGGGACGTTCTTCCCATCGGGCTGTACTTCGGCTTGACCGGCCCGGCGCGGAAGGATGCATCGATCAACTGGGGTCCTCAGATCTTGTCGAGCAGTTGGAGCGGGCCGGACGACCAGGCGGAGTATGCCGATTGCGACGGGGATGGAGTAGTGGACGCGGGCGACGTCCTGGCGGTGATCCAGAATTGGGGAGCGCGGGTCGGCCAGCCACCGCCCGAGACCGACCGCAGAACCGTCTGCGAGGACCTCCTGGCGGCGCTCGAGCAGATGCCGGAGTCGGGCGGCGCGAATGCCGTCCGGAATGTGGTTCTCGACTACCTGCGGAAGTTGCCGGGCCAACCGGCGGAATTCCGCCTGGACCCGAATCGACCCAATCCGTTCCGCGGCGAGACCGCTTGGGTGCTGACGGAGCCAACACCCGCGCCGGCCGATCTCGCGATCTACGACGCGGGCGGACGGCTGGTGTGGAGGACCTCGGTCCCTCATCCTCAGGTGGGCGCATCTGAGATTCACTGGGAGGGCGTAGACCTGCTGGGGCGGCTCGTCCCAGCCGGGAGCTACTACTACCGGTTCACCGCGGGGAGCTACCGGGCGAACGGTCGCGCGACGGTGATCCGGTGAGGCGTTGGAGACCGACGAGCGACTCACGGGCACCACTGTCCCTCCGGCGCTGCCGGTGCGCTCCGTTACCCTCCGGGCGGCTGAGAAGCGGCTCCGGGGACCGACCGAACGCTCGATTTCGAGCCGGACTACCCCGTTTGGTCAAAATACTCAGCCGAGCCCCAACTCTCGGCTTCGGCGCCTGTTACGGCTCGACGCCAGGCCCCGGTTTCAGCCGATTGACGGCCCGTTTCCGGTGTCCGATGCTTCCCCTTTTCCCTTTCGCGCATCGGACCAACCATGAACTTCGTCCTTCAGCCCTGGCACGTCCTCCTGAATATCCTGGCCGGCCTGATGAACCGCGAGCAGCAGGAGGTCATCGAGTACCTGCGCGCCGAGAATCAGGTCCTGAAGGAAGCCCACGGCAAGAAACGGATCCGGCTGAACGACGACCAGCGGCGGCGTTTGGCGGTCAAGGGCAAGATTCTCGGCCGAAGGCTCCTCGGCGAGATCGGCAGCGCCTTCACCCCCGACACCATCCTGCGCTGGCACCGCCAGCTGGTCGCCGAGAAATGGGACTTCAGCGATCGCCGCACGGCGGTTGGGCGTCCCCGCGTCAGGCCAGAGATCGTCGACCTCGTCCTGCGCATGGCTCGGGAGAATCCGACCTGGGGCTACGTCCGGATCCAGGGCGCCCTGGCCAACCTCGGGCACAAGATCTCCGACACCACCGTCGGCAACATCCTCCGGGAGCACGGGATCGAGCCCGTGCCGAAGCGAAAACGGCGATCGACCTGGAGGGAGTTCCTCGAGGCGCACTGGGACGTGCTGGGCACGATCGACTTCACGACGATCGAGGTCTGGACCAGATCGGGGCTCGTCACCTTCTACCTGCTGTTCGTCATGGAGGTGGCCAGCCGCCGTGTCCACATCGCCGGCCGCACGACCAACCCGGACGAACGTTGGATGAAGCAAGTCGCGAGGAACCTGACCGACTCGTACGACGGATTCCTCGCCAGCACCCGGTACGTACTCATGGATCGCGACGGGAAGTTCAGCGCGGCGTTCCGGTCGATTCTCAAGGACGCGGGCGTCAAATCGGTCCGGCTGCCGGCGCGGTCGCCGAATCTGAACGCACACCTCGAGCGATTCATGAGGAGCCTGAAGGCGGAATGCCTCGATCGCATGATCTTCTTCGGGGAAGCGTCGCTGCGACGGGCGACCAACGAGTTCCTGACGCACTATCACGGGGAGAGAAACCACCAGGGCCTGGGCAACCGGCTGATCGCTGGAAGCGACGAGCCTGTGCCCACCACCGGTCCGATCCGCTGTCGGGAACGCCTTGGCGGGATGCTGCGGTACTACCATCGGGCCGCTGCGTAGGCCGACGACAGCAGAGATTCGGGATCGTGGTTCCAAGATTCCGCGGGTACCTCCGTCCCGAAAGACGAGCCTTCGTTGGCCACTGGCCCAATCCTCCCCCGGATCGCCCGGGAATCGCCTCGATCGACCGGCTCAACTCGAGATTTCATCCGGGATTGGCCCCCGTCCCTATTGTTTTACCATACGGGACGGAAGCCAGCGGGACCGCCCCAGTTTCCATGCGCCATGGCCTCCGCGCGTTGACCGATCCGGCCTCCCGTCTGTGCTTTGCTCGCACGCCTTCAGGGTCGAGGCTCGTCCAGCGGATCCGGTCCTCGCACACACTTTCAGCACGATCCCGCTTGAAGTTGGAAGTCTGCGCCCTTATACTCCTTTCGGACGAAGAGACGGCTGCTCCGGTGGGACCACGGAACAGCTCGCCGGGTTCTTCGGTCGCGGGCGCAATCAGCGCTCACCCGGGGTGACGAGGTTGCCATGAGTGCTCTTGGCCGCCAGACGTCCGAATCGCCTGCCGACTCCTCAACTCGGCGGCCTCGTTTCGATTCCCTCCAGGTTCCTTTCACGGAAGCACCCCGGCCTCCCCGGCCGGCGCGAGGTGCGGCTCGATGCCGCACGCGAGAGCGAGGCTCCTCCCGGGGCCCACCCGGACGCCCTGCACCACTCCCCCTTACCCTGGCCAAACACATCTTTGCTCGGGGGCCAGAACCAAGTCGTCAGCCGTCGGTTGGCCCGGTCGCCATGGACCCTAGCGGTGAAAACCTCGCCGCGGTCCAGAGGGGTGGCTCACGTGAAAAGCATCGGTTTGTCCCTTGGGAATCTCGTCCTGCTGCCTGCACTCGTTTTGGCTGGCCCGAACGCCGGCGGTGTGCTCTTCCTCGACGCCGATACAACGGCCGTCGCGGACTCTAGCTAGTTTCTGTTGATTTTACCTGAGAATCGCTGGTCGGCCAGGAGCTCCCAGGGCGATTGCGCTTCCAGCTGGGACTCTCAGGGGGCCGGTGGAGGCGCTGTTTTCGCGGTCTTCCGTGACTTCGGGCCCTACGGAGTCGCGAATGGCGAACCGGGACAGGCCTCCGGCCGGAGAGGTCAATTGGACGTGAGGAGTTGGGCTTACCGAGAACGCCGTCCCTCAGAGGTGGGTCAAGACGATGAGGTTGTGCGCGAAGATATGAGCGCCCACGCTGCTGCAGTAGGTGCGGAAGGAACGGTAGAGGCAACGACACATCTTGAAGCTGCGTTTCAAGGCGGAGATGGATCCTTCGATCCCCGCTCTGAATCGCTGCCCGGCCCGGAACAGGGGATGGTGCTCCCGGTCCCGCTCTTCTTCGGTTCGGGATCCTTTCTTGGCAATCGAGACGGTGGGGATGTCCTTTTCCAGTTCCCGGATCTTCGACATGCTTTGATAGAACCCCTTGTCCGCGGCAAAGGACTCCGGGAGTTGTCCGAAGGTCTTCTCGTGCCGTTCGAGGATGGCATCGACCAGAGATTCGTCGGTGGGCCTGCGTTCGAAGACGTCGTAGTCGGTGATGAACTTCTCCTCGACTTGCTGCAGAAGAACCATGTGGCCGAACTCGATCGGCTTCGCCACCTTGCCGCGGATCAGCAACTCGGTGTGCTCCTCGAAGATGCTGAACACCTTCTCCGCATTCGGCACCTTCTCGCCCTGGACGATCCTGCGGGATGCCTGGTCCACAACTCTCTCGGTCAATGGACGGTAGTGCTCCAGCTCGTTCACGAACCCGGTCAAGATGAGTCCGACCTGAAGGTCGTAGGCGTTGGCCTCCAAACGCTCCCGGACCCGACCCTGCACTTCTCGGGACCAATCCGAGATGCGCGAAACGTGCGCCAACAGCGCCCGGTAGGGCCTTGCGAGCTTCCGCCGGTTGTCCTCCTTGTTGTTGGCTTGCCGAGTGATGCAGAGCATCAATCTCTTGACCTTGCGGTCCTGCAAACGGCCGGAACCGACCGCCTCCGAGTCGTGCTCTCTGATCCGGCCGATCAACCGAGAGGTGACGCGGTAGCAGTCCCAGAGCAAGCTGGAGCCGGTCGGATAATGAACGTTGGTCTCGTAGGCCGTGGTATCGACCCGCAGCTCCGTTCCGCTGATCACCTCCTGCTTGATCGCGTAGCCGCCGAGCAGCCGGTTCATCTCCCTCCAGCTTTCGGGAGAAACAGCCTTGTAGGCCTTGCACAGCAGGCTGTAGTCCATCATGTCGTTGTCGAACACCCGAACGAATCGTCGGAGAAACGGACTGTCGTCGATCCGGACCACGGCCTCGCGATAGGGCAGTCCCTCGATCTCCATGACCAGGATCGCGCGCAAGAGATTGTCGCTGGTGAACTCGGCTTGCCGTTTCCGGCCCGGCTTGCTGAGGACCCGGGACACGTCCCGATGGAAGACGTTGAGGAGCTGAGGCGTCGCGCCCAGAATCTGGTCGACAGCACGGTACCTGTCTTGATACTCTCTCGTTACCTTCAGGCGAGCTGGGCTGAAGTCCAGCGGATCTTGGGGGTTCAGTTTCGTTCTCATGCTTGCTCCATTTGTTGTACGAGGTGTCTTGGTAAACAACACGTACGATGGTGGGGCAAGCATGTTTGTACAAGTCAATTCGCTCCAGAAACATCAATAAATCCGTGGCATTTCAGCGCTTTCAGCATAGCGGCAACAAGAACTAGCTACTGCGGCGCTGTGCCTCTCGCCGCGTGCTCCCTTTCCGTAGTGACTCTTCCGATGTGGAATCCGACCACCACGGCGTTCCATGTTTGGGCCGTGTTTCCGCCGGCTTCATCGCCGAGACTGATGGGTCTCACGTTCGGGATCAGTTACGACCCGGCGAAGTTCGTGCTCTCGAGCTGGGGCAAGTGCGGCGACTTCGAACTGGCGGGTCCGGGGTGGCCTGGCTCGGGAAGTGGGACGAGCATGCTCTGGAACACCGCGCAGACCTCGAATATGGTGGAGGCGTACTGGTTTCAGGGCTACGCCTACAGCTACACGGCCGGGGACAGCACCTCACTGGCGTTGGTCCCGCATCCCGACCAGGGAGGGTACTTCGCCGACGACGGGAAGCCATCGGCGCTGGATCCAATTGCGGCCTACGGAGCGATTGGGTTTGGGACGGTTGGGAAGTTGCCCTGTCCCGTGGACCAGGGCGGCCAGAACGGGGTGAACTGGATCCATCAAAGCGAGCCAAACGACGACCAACCCCCGGACAGCCTGGACGCCGGGGGCGAAGCACCCACCGGCGGCGCACCGCCGGCACCCACCCCGACGAACCGGGTGTCGGTCTACCTCGATCCGCAGGCGATCACGTTTGACCCGAACGAGACGCAGCCCGTCCCGATCGGATCCGTGACGTTCAACGACTCGAACCTCCGGCAGAGCATCGTGAGCACGGGGGCGACGACGATCCAGAAGGCGTTTCCTGGCATGACGCTGGCGGACACGGTCGGATTCGATACGGACGGCCATCGGGTTCCCCTGGCCGACATCTCCTGTTACTACCATCTCGCCTATCCGACGGTGCCCGATGCCCAGAGCGCCATCGAACCGCTTCTTCGGACCCGCGGGGTGGGGATCGCCAGCCTGCTCAATAGTGCGCCTGGTCTCGTCCAGGCCCCGAACGACTCGTTCTACATCGCCTACTGCAACTACGATTCCAGCGCCTCCTGGAATTTGAGGAACGACGACGTGAGGACGAATCCATACTGTGGCGACGCCGTCCGCCACTGCGACATCGGCGCGGAGGAGGCCTGGTCGTACGCGCAGGGATATGGGGATTCGACGGTGGTCATCGGGGAGGTGGACACCGGAATCTACGGCGGGACCCTGGGCGTTGCCGGGCACCCGGACCTGCGGGTCATTCCGCTTTCCCTCTCCGATCGGCAGAAGATTCAGGAGCATCCCAACGCGGACTGGTGCTATCCCCACGGTACCGAAATGGCGGGCCTGGAAGCCGCGCTGACCAACAATCTGCGAGGAGTCGCGGGGGTGTGTGGGAACTGCTCGCTCCTGGACATCGAGGCGTCCTATTCCCACTGTGACTGTCCGGCGACTCCACCAGATCCAGCCTGTGCGGACATCGACGCATCTTGGTATCAGCTAGTTTCCAATGCTCTGGGCCTCACGCTGCCGACCGGCAAGGTCCTCCGGGTTCTGAATTTCCCATTTGACTGGCTGGGTGATCCGCCCACGGAGGTGACGGACGTCCTTGCGCGGGCCTACCAATCGAACATCGCGCTGGTCGCTTCCTCCGTCGACAGCAGCTACACGACCGCCCAACGCTTTTACCCCGCTCTCATCCCTTTCGTCGTCGGTGCTGGTGGAATCAACTATAGGGGCGATCTCTGGGGCTATCACAGCTCCTGTTACCGTTTCAACAGCGGACCGGGGAGGCGCTCTCGTCACGGAGGCACGGCCGTAGGCCCGACGGACCAGCCGAGCGATACATTGCGCGGGATGGTCCAGATCTGCGCGCCTGCGTCACCGGTCATGATGACAACGGTGGCGCAGAAAGCTCAGTGCATCGTCGGGAAAGATACTACAACTTACTGGTACGGCACGACGACAGGACAGTGCTCGGGCGCGTCCGCGCAAGTCGCCGGATCCGTCGCGCTTCTGCAGTCCATCGCGCACCAGAAGGCAGATACCCTAACGAATGACGACGCCGTGGGCTTGCTGATGGGTACGGCCCGAGCGTTCGCGTCGGACCCGCGACAGGCGGACTCGCTCTGCACGACGTGCCCGCGCAGTTGGTACGGAAAAGGCATTCTCGATGTTGGGGCGGCCGCCTCGTTCCTCCGTGCCGGATCGAGGTTCCCCGGGGCCTGTGCCTACAAAGGCGATCCTCATGGCAGCAATTGGTCCTACGCACGCGTGGATAGCTTCGTCGTGGCGGACACGACGTGGATCGAATTCAGGGCGAGCGAGGAGATCCAGAATCCCGAGCCAGGGTATCCGATCTGGCCGGTGCGCCGGCAGGGTACGAACACGCGTGGCAGCTACAGCTCCAACTACCCTTCGCGCCTGCGCCAGGCGCGCGCACGGGGATTCGTGCCGGACTGCTACATCGGCCCGTTCTCGCTCTCAGGCTGGGCGACCATCTTCGGGTTCGACTACGCCTTCCGCAATCCGCAGACTGGCCGACTCGTCTACCTCGTCGGCGAGAACAACGTAAGGATGTGCTACAACAGTGGCATGGCGGCCGTCGACCGCGTGGGGCCGCGGTCAAGCGGGCAGGACTGCGCTGGAGATCCGGCCGTACGCAAACCCCGTTACTCCGCCTCTCAAGGCTGTCCTGTGGGTGCCGGCACAGATGGACGTCGACGTTCAGATCCTGGACGTGGTGGGGCGCGTAGTGCGGGAGAGCGGCAGATTTCACTGGACGCAGGGCCGCCAGACCTACGTCTGGGATGGCCGGGATGACCGGGGCCGAAAAGTCGCTCGGGGGCTCTATTGGCTTCGGGCGCGGTCCGATCACGGGTCGGTCAGCCGCCGAATGGTGCTCGTTGACTAACGCCGTGACGTGACGACGCGACAAGGCTTGCCCGGGGCGCTCGAGAGGACTGGAAGTAGATACTACGAGGTGAGCTGATTAATACGCATCGATGCATAACATTCCGATCGACGCCCCGGGTCGCCGTCAGGTCAGGATTCCTGCTGGCACTGGCCCTCGCAACGCCGGCCAGCTCCCTGGCCCGAACATGGATCATCCAGCACGATCCCAGCGTTCAGAGAGACCAGATCGGCGCCATCGTGCAGCAGGCCGCGTCCGGTGATTCGCTCCTGATCGGTCCTGGCACGTACTATGAGCACATCTCGACGGCGGACAAGACCCTCACGTTTGTCGGCACGGAGGGGGCCGGCGCGACCGTGCTGGACGGCGACTTGCCGATCCCGGGCCGACAGGGGTCCATCATCTACTCCTCCGAGTACACGGCGGGTTCACTCGTCCTGCGCGGGCTGACGTTTCAGCACGGCCAAGGGACGACTTGGGAGGGATTTACCACCGGCGGGGCCATCAACTGGACTTATAATTCGGACAGACCGTTTCCCGATCTGGACATTTCCGACTGCACGTTCCAGGACAACACCCCGTTTCAGTTTGGTGTAGGATCCGTACTCAACGCGAACACGGTGGATCACATGCGGATCCATTCCTGTACCTTCAGTAATAACTGCTGCGCGGGGGAGGGCGAGGGTATGGTCGCCAGCGAGGCCCTTAACGCGGAAATTGATGATTGCGAGTTCGACATGGTTACCGAGGGCACCTGTGCGATCGACCTGAATGCAAACAATGCTGATGTCGACGGGTGTGTTTTCCGGGCGCACGCAACGGATATCGGTCCAAGCATCTGGTTTGTCGATGTGAGCAACGCCATCGTCGAGCACAATCAGTTCATTGACACGGGCCCGGTGCCGGCGGCAACGTCCATCGGGTTCACGTACGCGGGCATTTCCGACCCGCCGTTTCCGTACGACACCATCTCCATCCACGACAACCTGCTCTGGGACAGCGCCTACCAGGGGCCCGGCGCCAATCCGACGGTCCAGCTCCTCTGCCCGAATCAGGGAATCGACGTTGAGCGGAACACGTTTGTCGGGTGCGGGCTGTTCTCGGACGGGGGAGGCACGTCCGCCGTGATTGCGAACAACATCTTCTACGAGAGCTTGGTCCAGCTCTACGACGGAGCCGGGGGCCAGGTGCAGTGCAACGACGCGTTCCCGACCGCCATGGGACCGTTCGGCCAGGGCTACACGCTGCAAAACAACATCGCGGCAGATCCGCAGTTCTGCGGTCCGACGGACGGGGACTTCCAGATTGCGGCGACCAGCCCCTGCGCGAACGGGAACAGCCCGGCCGGCTGCGGGCAGATCGGCGAGTTCGGCGTCGGGTGCGGGGACACCCGGGTCCAAACGCTCACTTGGGGACGGGTGAAGCTCCACTTTCACTAGCCTGGATTTCCACGGACAGGGGTGGACCTAACCCCTGATCAAGCGCGGTTTTTCGCATAGAGAAGCGAGAAAAGGCTCGAAATGCCCGCCCTTTGCGGCTAAGAAGGTTGTGAAAGCAATACTTCTCACCACGCCAAGGAGGGCATTTCAAGTGAGTCAGAGCAAACAACATCGGGAGAGGAATTGCAAGCGGAGAATAGCTCACCGCAACCGGAGGCGGAACTACTCCGACCAGCCGGCTCCTATGTTCAAGGCCCGCAACATCCAATACGAGGGAAGCGACCGGAATCACGGCCTGGCGGCCGGCGGCATCGGCGCCATGCACCTGCTCGCGCGTCGGACGGGGCTGGTCGAAGCCATCGACGCTGATCTGCATCTTCTGAAAGCGCACGTTCCCTACCACGAGTCGGATCACGTCCTGAACATCGCGTACAACATCCTTCTGGGCGGGACGTGTCTGGAGGATATCGAGCTCCGTCGAAACGACGAAGTCTACCTGAACGCGCTCGGTGCGGTGACGATTCCAGACCCCACGACCGAGGGGGACTTCTGCCGACGCTTCGAGGAGCAGGATCTCGAGATCCTCATGACGGTTGTCAATCGCACCAGGCTCCGGGTCTGGCGTCAGCAGGCGGACGTTTTCTTTGACGAGGCCATTATTGAGGCGGACGGGACGATGGCCCCGACCGGCGGTGAACGTAAAGAAGGAATGGACATCGCCTACAACGGGGTCTGGGGCTATCACCCGTTGATCGTGTCGCTGGCGAACACGGCGGAGCCTCTGTATCTGGTGAACCGGAGTGGCAGCCGGCCCTCGCATGAAGGGGCCAGCGCTCGATTCGATCAGGCGATCAACCTGTGTCGCGAAGCGGGCTTTCGCCGGATCCTTCTCCGGGG
The DNA here is from genome assembly GCA_963833505.1 of Candidatus Eiseniibacteriota bacterium. Lineage (GTDB taxonomy): Bacteria > Eisenbacteria > RBG-16-71-46 > CAIMUX01 > CAIMUX01 > CAWHYG01. Next base: position 37,274 of record CAWHYG010000010.1, read on the forward strand.
AGACACCGACTTCAGCCAGACGAAGCACCTGGATCGGTGGAGCGAAGAGGGGGTGCGGTTTCTCTTCGGCATGGATGCGACATCGGCTCTCGTGAGTCTGGCCGAAACCCTGCCGGCGTGGCGCTGGGGTCGCCTGAACCGCCCGCCGAAGTACCGGCTCCGGACGAGGCCCCGAACCCGTCCTCCGCGGGTCAAGGAGCAGATCGTCCGCGAGCGGGAGTTCGAGAACATTCGGCTGCGCTCGGAAGACGTCGCGTGCTTCCCCTATCAACCCGCGGCCTGCACCAGGGCCTACCGGATCGTGGCCGTGCGGAAGAACCTCACGGTCGAGAAAGGCGATCTGGCACTCTTCGACGACGTGCGGTACTTCTTCTACATCACCAACGACTGGGCGACGTCGCTCGATCAACTGGTCTTTCTGGCCAACGATCGATGTGACCAGGAGAATCTGATCGAGCAACTCAAGAACGGTGTCAAAGCCCTGCGGATGCCGGTCGACAATCTGAACAGCAACTGGGCGTACATGATCATGGCCACCCTGGCTTGGACCCTGAAGGCATGGTTCGCCTTGCTGCTGCCGGAGACCGGCCGCTGGTCCGAGAAGTATCAAGACGAGAAGAGGCGACTGCTCCGCATGGAGTTCAAGGGGTTCGTCAATGCGATCATCCAGACCCCGGTCCAGATCGTCCGCACGGGCCGGAGAATCGTCTACCGACTGCTGGCCTGGAATCCCTGGCAGCATGTACTTCTCCGGGCCGTGGATCGTCTACGTGTGATCCGCTGTTGAAGACAAAGTAGGGGAGGTGTGGGGCGGACACGTTGGCAGGAACATCGATCGATCAAGAAGGAACCGCAAGCCGCGACACTCGAGAGAACCAGTTGGCTGAATCCCCGGCGGCCACCCAAACTCCCCCACCCATGGCCACCTCAAAATCCCCCACCCTGGCCTGATCCTCTGACCGCCTGATCAGCGCCGTCCGCGGCGGGACGTTACTCTAGCCCCTCACCTTGAAGAGGAAGAGGGGGGATCGGAGTGAACGTCTTGAAGAATCATCTGCGGATAACCATCGAGACCCTAGCGAGTTGCGGAGTCAGCGATCGAGAGATCGCCCGGCGGACCGGAGTCGACCGCAAGACCATCCGGCGCTATGTCCGGCAGTCAAAATCCCCCGGGGTGGCCACCGGCTCCGAACCGGTGGCCGTTGAAAATCCCCCACCCCGGCCACCGGCTCCCGGCACCGACTCGGCGCCCGCCGCGTACACCATGGCGTCGGCCTGCGAGCCGCACCGGACTTGGATCGAGGAGCAGGTCGGGCTCGGGCGCAATGCTCAAAGCATCTACCAGGACTTGGTCGAGGCGGGTGAGTTCCGCCACGGCTACAACTCGGTCAAGCGCTTCGTCGGCCGGCTGAAGTTCCGCGACCCGGAGCGGTTCGATGTCCTGGAGTTCCTCCCAGGGGAAGAGGCACAGGTCGACCTGGGCCTGGGCGCACCCACCTTGCGCCGGGGGAAGTTCCGCCGGCCGTACCTGTTCGTCATGACCTTGAAGTACTCGGGCAAGTGCTTCCGCAAGGTGGCGTGGAAGATGGACCAGGAGGCTTGGTCCCGCCTGCACGAGGAGGCCTTCAGGAGCTTTGGTGGCTGTACCCTTTACGTGGTCCTCGACAACCTCAAGCAGGGCGTGATCCGTCCGGACATCTACGAGCCGGAGCTGAACCTGATCTACGCGGAGATGCTGCGCCACTACGGCGTGGTGGCCGATCCCTGCCGGGTCGCCGATCCCGACCGCAAGGGCTCGGTGGAAAACGCCATCCGGCATACACAGTCCACCGCACTCAAGGGGCGCAAATTCGACTCGATCGAGGAGCAGAACCAATGGCTGGCGCACTGGGAGGAGCGGTGGGCGGCGCCGCGCATCCACGGCCGCAAGAAGCGCCAGGTCCTCGAACTCTACCGTGAAGAACAGCCCCTGTTGCGGTCGCTGGCCGGAGAAGGCTTCCGCTACTTCAAGCCCGGCGTGCGCACGGTCGATGACGCGGGGCTGGTGCAGATCGAAGGCGCCTATTACGCCGCCTTGCCGGCCCGACTCGGTAGCCGGGTGCAGGTCCGCGTCTATCCGGAGGAGGTCGAGATCTACGACCCATCCGGGCAGCTTCTACGCCGCCATGCCAAGAGCGCGCGCAAGGGGCAGTTCATCCTCGAGGAGCACGACCGGATCTTCAATCCTTCGCGGCAAAGTGCCCGCCTGCTGGGGAAAGCTGCGTCGATCGGACCGAAGACGGCGGAGTTGGCCCAGACCCTCTTCGCCCGCCTGGGTCGGCCCGGGCAGCGCGCGCTCTACGGGCTGACCAACCTGCCCCGCACCTACTCCTGCGCCGAGATCGAAGCGGTCTGCACCCGCTTCGTTGAGGCCGGATGCTACTCGTATGCCGCCATCCGCCGTGCGCTCGAACGGCAGGCGGCCATCTCGCGTGCGCCGGTAATCGAGCTGACCCAGGAGGCTCCGGAGATCCGGAGCATCTCCGAGTACCAGTCGTTCTGGGAGGACAACTCCCGTCACCAAGAGGAGGAAGTCGATGCCCATGTCCCGTGTTGAACTCGAGCAGTCCCTGCGCGGCCTGCGGTTGTCCGGGATGATCCCGGCGCTTGATGCTCGGGCCCTGCAGGTCTCGAGCCATGAAGCGAGCTTCCTGGATGCGTTCTCCTGGCTTGTACAAGATGAACTCGACCGGCGCCGATCACGCCTGCAGGACCGCCGCTATGCCCTCTCCGGGCTTCCCGAACGCAAGACCCTGGCCGACTTCGACTGGACCTACAACAGCCGCCTGCCCAAGCGCGACGTGCTTGAGCTGGGGACCTTGAAGTTCATCGACAACCGGGAAGACGCGGTCCTGCTCGGACCGCCGGGGACAGGGAAGAGCCATATCGCCAAGGCTCTGGCCTTGCTCGCGGTCGAGCGCGGCCACAAGGTCCTCTACCGCGCGGCGCACCAGTTGATCGAGGACCTCACCGAGGCCCGCGAGCTCGGCCTGATCCGGAAATGCCGGGATCAGCTCAAGAAGGCCGAACTGCTGGTGATCGACGATCTCTTCCTGCGCAAGCTGCCCGCCAACGCCGGCGACGAGCTGGCCGACGTGCTCATGAGCCGGTACGAGAACGGATCGACGATCATCAGTTCGAACCGCGTGATCGAGGACTGGCCCAAGCTGCTTGGAGACGTGGTTGTGGTGACGCCCCTACTGGATCGCCTGATGCACCACGGCCACCTGCTCAAGTTCGAAGGGAAGAGCTGGCGGCTGAAGGAAGCTGCGGCCCGGGTTGCCAAGGCTGCGGCCAGCGCCTAAGATGCCCTCGTCCCGCCACAGAGGTGGAGGAGTTTGACCCGGCCACAGGTGGGGGATTTTGAGGTGGCCGCCGGGGTCATGCAGGTCCTACGACGGTTCGCCTGCCGAGGCCCTGCGGATCTGTGACGAGGGCGGCATTTCCCGCTCAAGCGCGCTCTCTGCGGGTTCCGGCGATCGTGAACACCTGGATCGGACCACCGTGATCGGAGCGCAGCGACGCGGGTCCGTCAGTCCCGGTTCTTGGCCTCCGGCTTCCTGCGAAAGGGTCCGGAGAGGGCGCTGGTAGTAGCCGTTCGGGTGGCGCTCCAGCCCAGGGTGGACAAGTGATCACGATGGCCGATCCGGGTGATCACGAAGATCCGATCTCAGCGTTCACGATGCTCCGATCTGGGTGTTCACGATGGCCGAGGCCCGTATTCTCCGCGTGCTGGGGGAACCTGACCGCCAAAACGACCGTTCTCTTCAGTGTCTCAATCACTTAGCTCTTATCGACAGCGGGAACTTCGGTTTAGTCCGGGGTGCCGGGTCGGCAGCACTCCGAGGCGCGGGGCGTCAGAGCGTCCGTGCGAGTTCAAACAAGCAGGGTGGTTCGGAGCCGGGGAACATCGTGGCCACATCCACCGCTTCGTGCTGCCGGGTCGCCGTTCCGGTTAATTGGTCTAATTTCAGATAAACCGGTAGCTTCCTCCTTTTCGCGGCGTTTTTCCATTGACGTCTGAAGTGCGACAACCTAGGCTAACCGCGGTAGAGAGGTATCTCCGCAACATCGGGCCCATGGGAGGGCTCACGGATGAACCCCGGTGTGATCACGAACGCCCAGGCTCCGAGGGCAATGGCGGAACAGGCGCCGGTCTGTTGGAAACCGACCGGCCCGTCTCGTGTGCGGTCCGCCTCCCGACTGTTGACCTTCGTAAGGTCTGGGATGCTCGCCTTGAGCCTCGGTCTTCCAGGCTTCGCAAGTTCGGCTCCGACTCTGGCTATCGGGAAGTCCACGTCGCACCCCTGCACTGTGCGGCCTGTCGGCCCCTTCGGCGAAGGGCAGCTCTTGTATACCATAGCTCTCGCCGACACCGTAAGGTGCACGCTAGACGTCGTTGTCTCGTTGGCGGGTCTGAGGTGCGACAGCGACACCCTGGTTCTACGCCACGCCGGCATTCCAACGGCTTCATTCCACATCCTCAGTGCACTGCAAGGGGCAAAGAGGGCTCAACTGGCCACCCGGGATTCGTCGAATTGGGCACTGGCGGCCGGCACTCGGGAAACCACGAAACTCCACTACCGGATAACGCTGCCGACAGCGTCGAGCCCCCTTCATCGGCTCGGATTCCGCCCCGTGGACGCGCTGATCTTTCCGGCAAACGCGGAATTCTCCTCGGTTCGTGTTCGCTTCCGGCTGCCACCGGGCTGGAGCATGATCCTGGGATGGACCGCAACCGGCCCGCCCCTTCGGGTGCAGTCGGAGAGAGCGCTTGTAATTCAGGCGAACGAGCTTTTTCTTCCGGAGACTCACATCTATCTGGGCCGCTGGAGATTCTCGCGATTTCAGTTGCGGGCCGTTCCGGTAGAAATTGCGGTGCATCCGGCCCTCCTCGCCCAGTCGGATTCTCTTCTGGCCAGATTGCAGCAGGCCATGGCTGGCGTCCAAGATCTGATGAGTGTGCGTCTGACCCGGCCGGCTATCGTAATTCTCGACAACGGCACTACGGTTCCCGAGGGCGAGACATGTTATCCGATTGTTTGGATCTCGTGCAGGCCGGAATTGGCCCGCCTTTTTCCGGATGAGCTGATGCTCGTCGCGGCTCACGAATGGGCCCACCTGCTGACCCCAGGCGAATGGATCGGGCCCCGCTCGAACTGGTTCCTGGAGGGGATGGCCGAATACATCGCCCTCCGAACTCAGGTGGCGGCGGGAGAGCTTGATTGGGAAGAGTTCGGAATCCGATTGGGAAGGGCCGCGCGGGGATATGACTTGAGTCCCCTGAAAGGTGTGTCCCTTGTTCGGGCAGGGGAACTTGGTGCGAACGGTAGTCAGGCGGCCTGCGAGTACGTGCATGACGGAGGTCTCCTGGTTGTTGCCTATCTCGAGGTCCTGCTGCAGGAGAGGCATAGTTCCTTCGTCCAATTCCTGCGCCGCCTCGAACGGACATCGGCAGAGCTTCGTGGAACGGAACAGTTCAACACATTGTTCTGGGGCTGCCTCACCGATCTCCTCGGATCCGATGGGGCTACTCAGATTCAGAGAGCAGTCGAGATCCGGTTCGTTCCCGAGGTCTCGTTCCGCCAGCACGGGATTGTCGTGGCGCAACCTTCCATTGTGGATGAGCTGGAATTCAGAGCGCGGTTGCACGGCACAACAGTGTGCAGTTTCTCTGCCGGTTCCCCTGCGTACCTCCTCGGCCTGCGGCGAGGGGATCGTTTGATCGACGTGAATGGGGTGACTGTCACGGGCCAGGCTCAGGCTGAGACCGCGTGGCGGCATCCCGTAGCGAACGGCATCCGCGTGACGGTCGAGAGGGGAGGGCAGAGGTTCGTGCTTATCAGGGGCGTTGTCGGTCTTTGCGCCTATACGTTCACGCAGCCGAGATTCTGCTCGAACTACGCCATCCCACGCGGCCAGGGGCAGGAGCTCCGGGGGCACATTGGGCGCAAGCCTCATGGTCATGACGTTCGTGCTGCTGTCAAACAGTCAGCGGACGCAAACGTTGAACCGGGCATTCTATCGCCGCATGCGGTCGCAGTCAATCGGCCGGCGCGAGTGGGTGATGTGGGAGACTTTATGTTACGGGCGCCAGCGCCATCATAGGCTCGCTTTTGGGGAATTATGACGCTCCCTGAGTCTACCTGCGCAAGTACACCGAGCGATCGCATACGTTCAAAGCGCGTGTTCAAACACAAGGATTGTGGTGGGGCCGTCGGGCAGGCCTCCACGGTCGATACGAAGGCCGGAAATCACGTGCAATCCGCCCTGTCGCGATGATGACTCGGTCGCGGTGGGGCAAAACGGAGACCCGTCCGGAACCACATCAACCTTCCGGCCTGGCAAAGGGCGTGCATCGAAGCCCGAGGAACTATCGCCCCCCGCTTCCCTCCAGCTCCCGGATCCGCGCCAGGATCCTCGGATCCTGTCCCCCGAGGGATTGATACGCTCTGTAGGCCGGAAGCGCGTCGGCCGGCCGTGAAAGCTCGGCGTCCAGGATGGCTCCCATCGCCCGCCAGGTCTCGGCGCTTCCGGGCTTGTCCCGAGCGGCCGAACGCAGGGCCTCCACGGCGCCCTCGTGGTTTCCGGCGGCCTCCCTGGCGGAGGCGACATACGTCCAGCCCAGCCAGCGCGAATCGGCCCCGGCTGCGGGATCCGCGGCGACGGCGATCGCCGCCCTTTCGGCTTCCGGATTCCGCCCGAGCCTGAGCAACGCCTGGGCCCGTGCCAGCTCCAGTCCCTTCCGGCGCGCGGGATCCACGTCGCGGGAGGACGCCAGCGCTGTACAAAGTGCCGCCCGCGCCTCCCATTGATCACTTTCGGACAGGCACCAGAGAACGTTGCTCAGGACGTCCGACCGATGCGGACTGGCATCCAGCGATCCCGCCTCGTGGCGGAAGAAATCCAGATAAGCGGCCTCGGCATCAGGACGGCTTCCCACCTGCAAGGCGAAGTTGGCGCGCTGGAAGCTCGCCCACGGAAAATGTAGAGCCGCCAGCAGCGACGCCTTCGGACGGCGGAGAGACTCGGAGACGAGGCGACCCAGCTCGGCTTCGCGCGCGGGATCCGGTTTCGCCCGCGCCGCGGTGAACGCGGGCTCGAGCTGAGAGATCGCACCGGCGTTCTTTCCGCCGCGCCGGCAGAAGACGGCGGCCCCGTCATCAGCGAAGATGAGGGCCCAGCCCGGATCGGCCGCCAGGTGCCGGAGCAGCGCCGGCATCTCGTAGAAATCCAGCAGCACGGTTTCGAATCCGTGCGAGCGTTCGATCGCGTCCCAGACCGTCGCGATGTCCGCGTCACGCGCGGCGGTCAGCTTGAGGTAGACCTGGTTCTCATCGTCCGTGCCGCACCAGCGCGGATCCAGGAAGGGCGTAAGGCGGGTTCCGTTCTCCATCAGGATCGCGCCCGCGAACGCCGGAGTGTGAAAGATCGGGCCTTCGAGGCTCGCGTTTCGCAGCAACCGGGACGCATCGGTCGCAGGAAACCGGAGCGTTCCCGCATTCGCGATCGCGAGCGCCTTGTCCTGGGCGAGAAGGATGCGGCCGTTGGCCAGCCCGACGAAGCCGACGAGACCCGCGATGAGCGCCAGCGCGACGGCGGTCGTTTCGGACACGCGAGCGGCGGCCGCCGGGATTCTTGCGAAGAGATCGTCCAGCGCGGCCGGCGCCAGCGCCACGGCGGCGACCGCGAAGAGCGACATGGCGCGGCGCGCGAGAAGCGACAGCGCCGTGGGGATCAGAAAAGCCAGAATGGCGCCCCAGCCGATCCGTTTCCGCGCCGCAAGGATCAGGACGAGACAGAGTGGCATCCAGAAACGATAGCCCCAGAGCGCCAGAAACGGCTGGTAGCTCGAGTAGGGGCTGACGTGCTCCCGAAGCTCGATGGGGGAGATGGTTCCGGTGGTGACTCCGGCCAGCTTGAGCTGGGAGAGCCAGGCCAGGGGTCCCACGGGATTTACGAACGTGGCGAGGATGAGGGCGCCGAGGATCAGGACGGCCCGGCGGAACCCGCGGTGCCCTTCCAGGGCGTCTCCGATCGTGAAGGCCACCCAAAGCGCCGGAAGCAGGCTGAAGAACAGATGCGTGTTCACCCAGAGGATCTGGAGCGGCACCAGCCACCAGACCCGGCGATCGTGACGATGAAGGATCAGGATCCAAAAGGCCGCGACCAGCGCCAGGTGGGAGAAGACGTCGGGGCGATCCACGAAGCGCTCGTGGGCGACGAGGATCCCGAGCGCCAGAGCGATGGTTCCGGCCCAAAGGGAAGATCCGAGACGGCGGGCCAGGAAGAAGGCCAGCGCCAGGGTCCCGAGAATCAGGCCGGCTCGGAAGAGCACGAGCCCCCAGGCTCCGAGATGGGCGAACAGGCTTGCCACTGTCACCTGGTAGAGCCAGTAGCCGTAGGCATAGACCGAGACCGAGGAATCCTGGCCCAAAAGCAGGGATCTCGCCCCGCCGAAGTGATGGAGAAGGATCCGCCCCCAGGAGATGTGAAAGCCCAGGTCCTGGTCGGACACCGGCATCAACGAGAGGAGAAGCGCGATCGCGATCCAGAGGACGGCGGCGCCGCCGGTCAGGATCTGAAACCACCGGCTGTCCCGAAGAGAATCGGCTGGTCTCGAGGCGCCCGGGGGCGCGGAGGCTTCTGTCATGGCAGGGCGGATGGTAACACGGGGGACGGCGGCCGCGCCAGCCCTGCCGTCCTCGCGTTCCGGCGGTTGATCCGGATGTCGGGTTCAAGTATGATCCGGGGTAATTCTGGGGTCCTTGCACACGTGCGTCCATCTCGCGGTGAAATCAAGTTGAAAGGAATGGAACCATGCTTTTCCTCACGTACTGGGAACTGAACGAAGACATGAACATCACGCAGCGGCTCCAGATTGCGGAGAAGCTGCAAGCCCGGAAGCTCTTTCCGCCGAACGGAACCGAGATCGTCCGCTGGGACATCACTCCGGACGGGTGGGGGATCCTGCTGCTGGATGCGCCCGACCCGGGCGCGGTGGCCCACGCCCTGGACATCTGGAGAATCGCGGGCACCGGCTTTTTCAAGGTCACCCGAACCTCTCCGGCGATTCCGGTGACGGACTCGATCGCGGTGGCGGCCGAGCTGATCAAAAAGCTGAGCTGAGCCCGGGCGGCGCGCCGTCCTCTGTCTGTCCGTCCCGCCGGAAGGCGGGCCGCTCAATCCTGCCGTGACAATCTCGGCCCCAGGAGCCATACTCGCCCGGGCCTCGGCGTTTCAGGCCGCGGCCCGATGGATTCGTTCCCAGCCGTTTTTTCGGCCCTTCCTTCGCGAGCGGCGCCCTCGGCGCCGTGGGGAGATCGACATGAACCGAGCTTCGCCTCATGGGTCCGCCTTCTGGATCGCGCTTTCCGCGTTGACCGTTGTGGCCGCGCTGCCCGCGGCCAACCCGCCGGTCGCCTTCGCGGCCGGGAAGACCGCCGCCGGCTCGGCCGGGAAGAGTCCGGCCTTCGCCGGCCCCTCCATTCCGGTCGAGGAGCACGTCCTCTCCAACGGGATGAGGATCCTCTTCATCCCGCAACACGTCTCGCCCACGATTTCGGGGGCGTGGCTGGCCCATGTGGGCTCGGTGAACGAGCGGCCGGGGATCACCGGGATCTCGCACCTCTTCGAGCACATGATGTTCAAGGGGACCCACGTCATCGGGACCCACGACTATGCCACCGACGTGCGTCTCATCGATGAGCAGGAGCAGGTGCAGGATTCCATGCGCGCCGAGATGTCGAGTATGCGCGGGGCCGCGCGCCGGGGCGATATCGACGACATCACGAAGCCCGAGGCGAAGACGCCGCGCTACCGCGAGCTGGAGGCGAGGTTCGACTCGCTCGTGGCCCAGCAACGCCGGAACATGGTGAAGAACCAGTTCGACAACGAGCTGCAGGAGAACGGCGGCAGCTTCATCAACGCCTTCACCACCGAGGACTTCACCTGCTATTTCGAGACCCTTCCGGCGAACAAGCTCGAGCTCTGGTTCTGGATGGAGGCCGACCGGATCCATAACCGCGTCTTCCGCGAGTTCTATTCCGAGCGGGACGTCGTCTACGAAGAGCGGCGGCGCTCCATCGAATCCACCCCCACCGGCCCGTTCGAGGTCGCCTACGACGCCACCTTCTGGGAGTCGAGCCCGTACCACTGGCCGGTCATCGGCTGGCCCAGCGACGTGGCGGCGATCTCGAAAAAGGAGGCCGACGACTACTACGCGACCTACTATGCGCCGCAGAACCTGACCGCCTTCCTCGTCGGCGACTTCGATCCCAAGGAGGCCTTGAGGCTGGCCGAGCTCTATTTCGGGTCCATCCCGGCGGGAACTTCCGCTCCTCCCGAGATGATCACTTCGGAGAACCACCAGCTCGCCGAGAAGCGCCTCTACGCCGAGGCGGAGACGAACCCGGGCGTGTGGGTCCGCTGGCATACACCGGCCTATGTGCACAAGGACGTGCCCGCGCTGAACGTGCTGGCCGAGATCATGAATGGTCCGACCGGCCGTCTCCGCAAGCACCTCATCCTGGGCAGCGGAATCGCGACGGACGCCGATGCCTCGCAGACGCCGCACCGGTACGAGGGCATGTTCCAGATCAACGCGGAATGCAAGGAGGGCCACAGCCCGGAGGAGGTGGAGCGGGCGATCTACGCCGAGCTGGACAGCCTGCGGAAGACGCCGGTGTCGGACGAGGAGCTTCAGAAGGTGAAGAACCGCTTCCTGACTTCAAGCTACCGGCAGATCGGATCCAACATGCAGCTCCTGTTCCGTTACGGCCTGGCCGAAGGGCTCGGGTCGTGGCGCGACGCCGACCGGATCGAACAGGCGGTGCAGACGGTCACCGCCGCCGACGTCCAGCGCGTGGTCTCCACCTATTTCACGAAGGAGAACCGGACCGTCGCGATCTGGACCCGTGCGGCCGGTTCGGCGCCGGAAGATCCCGCGCTGGCTGCGTTGCCGCCCGAGGCGAAGCCGATGGCGATGGCGGCCTTGGGGCGGATCAAGGACGCGAAGGATCCGGCCCAGCTCCAGAGGATGCTCGAACACCTCGATCAAATGGGCGGCCAGGTGCCTCCCGAGATGAAGCCCGCCATCGATTTCATCCGCGCCAAGGCCCGGGCTCGCCTCGCCGAGCTCGAGAGCACCAAATGAACGGAGGAGCCGTCATCATGAAGCGAACCGCATCCCCTTGCCGGAGCGGGCGGGCGTGTACCGCCGCCGTTGCCCTTCTCGGGCTTCTGGCCCTGGGCGCCGTCTCGAACCCGGCGGGCGCGGCCGGATCCTCGATCCCGGACCGGCCCGAGGATCTGCAGTACCCGCCGCTCAAGTTCACCCCGCCGGACGCCGCCACCTACCGCGTGAAGCTCGCCGGCGGCATCCCGGCCTATCTCGTTCCCGATCACACCCTGCCGCTGGTGAACATCGTGGTCATCATGCGGGCCGGCACCGATCTCGACCCGGCCGGGAAGGAAGGCCTGGCCGAGATGACCGCGGGCCTCCTCACCAAGAGCGGAACCAAGACCATGACCGCGGAGGCGCTGGAAGAGCGCGTGGCCTATCTCGGAGCGCAGCTCGAGAGCGGCACCGGGGCCGGGCGCGGCATGTTCGGGTTCGGCGGCGTGCCCGTCTCCTCGACCGAGTCGCGCATCAGCGTGAACCTGCTGTCGAAGGACGTGGACGAGGGACTGTCCCTTCTCACCGCGTGTCTCCGCGACTGCGCCTTCCAGGACGACCGCGTGGAGCTCCGCCGGCAGCAGACGCTCCAGGACATCCAGCGGCGGAATGACGACAGCGCCACGATCGAGGATTACGAGTGGGGCTACCTCATGGCGGAGGAGGGACACTGGACCAACCGCCGCCCCACCGAGGCGTCGCTCAAGTCGATCACCAAGGCGGACATGGTCGCCTTCCAGCATCGCTACCTGGGTCCGAAGAACTTCGTCCTCGCGGTTTCCGGAGACTTCGACCGGAACGAGATGGTGAAGAAGCTGGAGGCCGCCTTCGCGCACTGGCCCACGCCGGGCGAAAATCCCGGCCCGCCCGCCGCGCCGTCCGATTCCACGCGTTCCGGCTGGTTCGTCGCGGACAAGGACGTGAACCAGACCCGCGTCTCGATCGGTCTGCGCGCCCTCGATCGCTATGATCCGGACTTCTACGCCGCGGAGGTCATGAACTTCATCCTCGGCGGGGGCGGATTCTCCTCGCGCCTGTTGAACCGCATCCGCTCGGACGAAGGGCTGGCCTACCAGGTGCGCTCGGGGCTCGAAGGCTGCGTGTACTATCCGCAGGAGCTGCGGATCGCCTACCAGACCAAGGTGCGATCGACCGCGAGAGCGACGCAGCTCGCGCTGGAAGAAATCCGGCGGATCATGATCGCGCCGGTTTCAGACGCGGAGCTGACGACCGCAAAGAAGTCGTTCATCGAGGGCTTTCCTTCGCGCTTCCCGAACGCGGGGGCGATGGCGGGAAATCTCGCGGCCGAGGAGGTGACGGGACGCTACCAGCGCGATCCGCGCTACTTCGCCGAGTACACCAAACGCGTCGACGCGGTCACGGCCGATGACGTCCAGAGGGTCGCGAAGCGCCTGCTCGACCCGACGAAGATGACCTTCCTCTTCGTCGGCAACGCCACCGAGATGGCGCTCACCGACGGGAAGCACGACGTCACGCTGGCCGGACTCTCCCACGGCCAGATGAAGTCGGTGCCGTTGCGCGATCCGCTCACGATGAAGGAGATCGCGGCCGGAGGGGCGCAGTAGCGAGACGACCGGTTTTCATCGGCCACGCCACTGTCCCGAGGCACCGGCGGAGTCCCGAGGAGACGGGGCTCCGCCTTTTCCCATGAACATCGTCCAGTCGTGCTTCGGCGTGTCGACGCTGCCGCGCGTACCACATCGGGAATTTCAGCGCATCGGACCGGGGCTTTCATCGAAGCGATCTGGTGCGGCGCCGTCCGAGGATGATCCATCAACCCGGGCAGACCGCTCCTACTCGAGCCCGCGCTCTTCCAGCTCTTCCTCGCTCAACCCGAGGTAGTGGCCGACCTCGTGGAAGAGCGTGAGGCGGATCTCCTGGATCAGCTCCTCGCGCGTCTGGCAGAAGCGCTCGAGGTTTCGCTGGTAGATGAAGATCGTGGCCGGCATCGTCACCGGAGTGAAGACGCTCCGGTCCTTCAGGCTGGGCCCGACGAACAGCCCGAGCACCGTCGGCGTGATCGGCTCTTCGTCCGACTCCGAGAGCAGGATCTCGCGCGTGGGGAGATCCTCCACCACCAGCGCGATGGTCTCGAGATGCTGGCGGATGTCCTCCGGGAGATGATCGGCCGCTTCGTGCACGACCCGCTCGAAGGCTTCCCGCTTCATGCGGATCGGAAGGGGAAAACCCTCCGGATCGAGCCCGTGCGTCCGCTCGTAGAGCTTCTCGGCCTGTTCGAGGTCGCCGAGAAACTCCAGGCATTGGGCGAGCCCGTAGAGCGGCGGCGCCGCCTCGGGCTCTTCCTGGACGATCTCGCGGAAGAGCTTCTCGGCTTCTTCCACGCGGAGATTTTCGTAGAGCGCGGACGCCAGGTAGAAATTGTGGATGACCGGATCTTCCACCTGGCCCTGGCAGCTCTGCAGATGCTCCAGCGCCTCTCCGGAAATGCCCGATTCCAGCAGCGCGGCCCCGAGCAGGAACCGCACTTCCGGATGCTCTTCCGTTTCCCCCATCATCTCCTCGGCCTCGAGTCCGGCGGTCTCGGGATCTCCGTCCTCGAGGGCATCCCAGGCGCGGTCCACCCGTTCGACGAATTTCTTCGGCAACGGCGGAACCGGCTTGCGGGCGTGAGGACTCTGCGACATCGGGAACTCCCTCTGGGCACCGAGCTAGAGTGTAGGACAAGCGGCGGGGAGGTCGAGATCAAAATTCCCGCGAGAGACGCGCATCAAGGCAGCCCAAAGAGCGAGGGGCACCCAGGCGCGAACCAGCGGAACCCATGGCTCTCGATAGTCGAAGAAATGCGCGTTCATGCTGATCGCTTCGGCGAGGACGGCGGCGATCAGCAGGATCCAGCAGGGCGGATCCCGCCGGAAGCTCGGCGCCAGCAGAAGCCCGGTGGCTGCGGGCAGGATCAGCATCGTCTGGTAATCCGGCCAGGAGGTCGGCATGAGCAGGAGAAGAAGGCAGAGCGAGGCTCCGAAAACGGCCAGCGAGGTCCGTGCTCCGAGCGCGCAACCGCGGAGCCGCAGAACGGTGAGTCCGATCAAGCCCAGCCCGAACACGACCTCCGATGCGATGAGCGCAGCCCGCGCGCCGCGCATGCCGCAACCCTCGACCGTGCCGTAGGGATAGGAAGCCAGCCGATTCATCCTGGCCCATCCCTGGCCCAGAAGAAGAATGAGCCGCCCGATGTTTCCCGGAAGGCTGATGTTCTCCCATCCGAGGCTGGTGCCGCCGAGCTTGGGAAGGATCTGCGTGAAGTACTGCACCGTCAAATGCGGATCGAGGACGATGGAAGCCGCACCGAGGGCGAAGACGGCTCCGGCGGCGACGCCCAGCATCGCTTTCCAATCCCGCCGGAGCGCGAAATACGCGCCCAGCCCGAAGGGATAGACCTTCAGCGCGCCCGCGACGCCCACGGCGGCGCCGGCCAGAAACGCCCGCCGCTCTTTCATCGCCACCAGCCCCAACGCCAGGATGAGCATCATGAGAGGCTCGACCTGCGGGCCTCCCATGCTCTCCTGGAAGGGCTGCCAGTTGAGGAAGACGAGCGCGACCAACAAAAGCCGTTCTCTTCCGGGCCGGAACAGCGCCAGAATCACGCCGAGTCCGGCGGCCAGGATGACCGCGTTCAGGGCCAGGAGGAGGTAGATCGGTTCCTGTCCCGTGAGGGCCGGGCTGGTCAGTGGGCGAAGCATGGCGGCGTAGGTCGGAGGATATTTGTAGACGCCGCTGCTGGGGTTGAAGAAGTCCTGCTCATCCAGGTTGTAGAGCCGGCCTTTGGTCTTCCAGGCCTCGACGTTCTCGAGGAAGAGGCGGACGTCCTGGTAGCTGGCCGGTTTCGTCGATTCAGCAACGTCCGCGATCACCTCGGATCGGATCCTGAAAGCGGACGGAATCAGAGCGAGAGCCAAGAGAGCCGCCGGAAGCCATCGGCGCAAGGAGGGGATGGATGACGGCACCGAGTTCAGCTGACTCCCTCGAATGAAATCGAATGACCGAAACGCGCCGGGCGCGCCTGCGCCGGAATCGTCCTCCGGATCGCGTGAAGGAAACCGGCGCTCAGGCGAGAGCACTGTAGAGCCGGCCGATCTCCGGGATCAAGGCGGAACGGATCCGGATGATCCCTCGGCTCAGAACATTTCCTCCGCCCGGAGACGATCGCCGCCCGGGAACAGACCTTTCGGCGTGGCGTCCAATGCCTGGAGCAGGCCTCCCGGCGTGGCGCACAGGATCCTCCGCCGTTGGTGGCCGATCCTCGCGCTGACGGCGGCGTTCGTCCTCATCCTCGCGCTCGTACCTCCGGTCTATGAGGTTCCGCAGAACGACGACTGGGCCTACTACCTCGCAGTGCAACGCTGGCTGGCGACCGGAAGGCTCGAGCACCTGGGCTGGAACGATCCGACCCTGGTGTTCCTCGTGGCGTGGGGCGCGCTCTTCGCCAAGGTGTTCGGGCTCAGCTACACCACGCTGCGCGTGTCCGCCCTCGCGCTTTCCTGGATCGGCGTTCTCTCTCTCTACGATCTGCTCCGCCGCCTCCGGGCCCGGCCGTCGGTCGCGCTTCTGGGCGCCGGGGCGATGCTCGTGAATCCTGTCTACCTGACCCTCAGTTACTCCTTCAACACCGACGTTCCCTATCTCGCCCTGGCCACGCTGGCGACGACGCTTTTCCTGCGCGCGCGCGACCGGGGATCCGTCACCGCCTATGGCCTGGCCGGACTCGCCTCGGCGTGCGCCTATCTGATCCGGCAGCAGGCTCTCTTTCTCGCGTTCGGCGCGCTCGCCTGGATCGGGATCGACGAAGCGAGGCGGAGGCGGATCCAGCCGGCCGCAGCTCCTCGCGTCCTCGCCGGGGCGGAAGGCCGTCGGCGCGCAACCGGGGTTCGATCGCTTCCAGGGAGTTTCGCCGCCGCCGTGGCGCTCGCGGCGCCGATGGCGGCCGCGATGCTCTGGCACGCCCTGTGGTATCGGCACGTGACCGGAGGTCGCTCTCCGGCTGCGATCATGAACCTTCATCCCTTCTTTCACACCCATTCCGCGGCGGATCTGCGAGACCTGGCCGTGACCGGAGTTCGCGAGGGCGTGGCGGGACTCCTGGGGCAGGGCGTCCTGATGTTCCCGCTCGTGCTCGCGGTCGCGGCGGTGGTTCAGAGGGTGGGCAGGACGCGGCGCTCCTCCGGGGCGATCTTTCTGGGTTTCCTGGCTGTCTGCGTCGCGGCTTCGTTCTGGATGATGCATTCCCAGGAGTGGTGGCAGCGCGGATGGCCGTATCAGGGCCCGTACCTGACGCGCCGCGGCGCTCTTCCGCCCACGGTGTCGGATCTCCTGCCCATTCCATCCTTCGTCTGGATCGCCCTGACGGCGCTCGCTCCCCTCCTGACCGCGGCCGGCGCAACCGCTTTGGTCCTGGCCCTGAGAGGAACCGGACGATCCAACGGGCATGCCCCGGACGCCACGGGCGGTTCGGCGATCAACCGCGCCACACGCGCCCCGGCACGGATTTCCCCGGATCCGCGATCCGACTCGGCCCGACTGGTGGTGATGCTCGGCCTCCTCCAGCTTGCTCCCATGCTGGCCGCTTCGAGCATCTACGACCGCTACTTCATCACCCTGCTTCCAGCGCTCATCGCCGCGATCGCCGTGTCCGCGACGATCTCGCGCCGCGGGCTGATCGCCGGGATGGCCGGACTCGCGCTCCTCGCCGGCGTCTCGATCGAGTGGACCCGGGCCGGCGTCGATCGTGCGCGTGCCTGGTGGAACACGGCCGAGGATCTGCGGCGCACCGGCGTCGCGCCTGAAGAGATCGAAGCCGGCTTTGAATGGGACGGGGCGCATCTCTTCCTGCGCTCGCTGGAGGAGCTGGGCGCACGCCCGCCGTTTCATCTGGAAGAAGGGGAATACCCGTGGAATCCCCTGTTGCGTCCCCGCTACCTGGTCGAGGAGATCGGGGTGGCTCCGGGGCAGCAGTTCCTGGCTGAGCGCTCCTACCGTCCGTTCTTCGCGCGGCGACTGCGCCCCGTCGTGATCCGCGGGAGCGGGCCGTAGCGTCGCGGGAGCCGCCCTGAATTGATCCGCGCGAGGGGCCCGTAATACGCCGGTCAGGGGAGCGGCCGATGAGGACTCTTGCCGACGTGAGGTCGAGCGCGACCTGCTATGATCTCGTGTCGGGTTGGTTTCCAGACGTTCCGAATCTCCCGGGTTCCGGCCCCCGTCGAGGGCGGCGGCGCAGGCATGGTCCGGCGCCGGCCCGTGAGCGAGCTGTAAGACTCTGTTGCACGTGCGACTCATCCACCGATTGCAGGAGGTCGCGACCGGCGCGGCGGCCGTCTTCGGCGCCGAATGCGCGTTCCGTTTCATCGATCGATATCCGGCTACGGTCAACGATCCCCGCCTGGCCGAACTCACCGCCGCGATCGCGTCCGAGCTGGTGGGGCCGGCGCACGTCGTGCGGGATCTCGCCGTCATGGCCTCTGAGGACATGTCCTGCTTTCTCCAGCGTATCCCCGGCTGCTATGTCTTCGTCGGCGCCGGCAACGAGGCGCGCGGCCTGGCCTACCCGCACCACAGCCCGCACTTCGACTTTGACGAGGGCGCGCTTCCGCTGGGCTGCGAGCTCTTCCTTCGGATCGTGGAGCGCTGGTTCGAGCGCGTTCCGCCCGCGGCCTCGAGCGCACGCTGATCGGGCCGCGTCCGCCATGTAGAAAGTCGGACGGTTCCTCGGGCGATCCGGTGAAGGCCTATCAAGATCAACGCGGTCGGCGTGCCGCAGACGCGGCAACATCCGGCTGTTAAACCAAATCTGCGACTTTCAATATTGACATCACTGATGAAGCGGCGATAAGAAGGTGCGGGGGGCCGGTCTGGTCCGTGCATTCGCGCGGGCTGGCGCCGCATACAATTCATCAGGGGGGTTCCCATGCGCACAGTCGTGTTTGGGCTTGGGATGCTTTGCGCTTTTGCGACCGGCGCAGTTTCAAGCTCGGTGGCCCATTATCTATTTGGACTCAGTCCGAGTAACTACTTCAATGTCTACCAGAACGGCACACTGATCATCACCGCCGCTCCGGACGATGGATCCGGAACCATGACCTTCTCTTCGACGGGGGGCGGGTCCTTTGAGGTCGTGCAGACCAACATCGGGCCGACTTCCGCGCCGCCGGCGCCGGGACCGATCGCGGGTCTGCGCGGCGTCTCTCCGAGTCCGACGTCCGGACGGTTCTCCGTGAACTATGCCGCGGCCGCGGGCACGCCGGTAACGGTCGAGGTCTTCGATCCGCTTGGCCGATGCCTGGGTGCCCGGGTCTTTCGGCCGCAGACCGGGGGAGTCGGACGCTGCCAGATCGATCTGCAGTCAATGGTGGGACGTCGTCTCGCCGGAGGGGCGTACCTCCTCAGGATTCACCTGGGAGCGCAGACCTGCACTCGACGCCTGATCGTGGTACCGGCGGCCTGATCAGGCACCCAGCTCAAACATCCACGACGATCCGGACTTGAAAGAGCGGGCCTGAGGCGGTCTCTCGCCGGACGATCCTGAGGTCGTGCCAGGTGACCGCCTTGACCTCCCGCTGATATCGGTGCCGGGCGGGATCCAAGGCCTCGCCCAGCGCGGACGCCTGAAGTCGCGGCGGCTCGCAGGCGCGCACGTGGAAGCTCGCATAGATCCGGTGGCGGACCTCCGTCCGGAAGAGGATCTCCTGCAGCCAGGCGATCAACAGCTCTTCCGCATCGGAGCCCTCCGCTTCGAACTCCTCCATTTGCGCCGGCCGGACGACTCCAGCCGGCAGCAGGAGGGAGAGCAGGCCCAAAGCCGCGTTCTCGAACAGCTCGGCGAGGCTGCGCCCGCGGGCGACGTAGGCGAGATCCGCAGTGTGCTCAACCTGCTCGAAAGGCTCGAAAGCAGGCCCGTCGTCTGTCATCTTCCGCTTTCCTTCCGATCCGCGGGTCGAGCCGCGCCATGACATCCGCGGCCACCCTCCCTATACTGGACCTTCATGAACGTCGCGTCACGGCACACCCGACCGGCTGGCGTCGCTCTGGCAACCCTGCTGGTCCTGGCGGCGGCGGGCACGGGATTCGCCATGGACCCGCCGGCACCGCCTCCGGCCGGCGGCGCCGGATCCGCAGTAGGCCCGCAGGCGCCACCCGTTTCTCCCGCGGCGTCGCCTTGCGCCCTCGGCGAAACCGGCTGGAGGATTCCCGACGAAATCCTCATGATCCGTCCGGTCACGGCCCTCAACGCGTTCAATCTGCTGACCGGATCCGCATCGGTGGCGCAGGTGTTCGGGGCGGCCGAGAAGCGCGCACAGCGATGGTTTGGTCTGGACCGGGTCGAGATCGGAACCCAACGCGTGCGTCTCCGCAAGGAGTACGGCGAACGGCTGAACCTGGTGACTTACGCCGGCCTGGGCGAGGCGTCCGAGACCGGGATACTGGCCGAATATCGCACCTGGCGTTCGTGGTTTCTCCGTTCGGAAACCCGGGAGCGCGGCGAGTCCTACATGGAGCTGCGCCGTGAGGTCCGATTCTGGTGATTCTCCCGATCGTCTTCACGGTCCTCCTTCTGTCGTCGGGCATCGGCCCGACGTCCGAGCCCGCGGACTCGAGCGGCGCGATTCGTGTCGGACACGTTCACTTTTTGGGCAACCACAGCTTCAACGACCGCGCGCTCCGGCGCTGGATGAACCTGCAACCTTCCGGCCTGTTCGCACACACCACCTATGATCCCGAGCGTCTGGAAGCCGATCTGGAACGCCTCCGGACGTTTTACAGAGGCGAGGGTTTTCTCCGTGCCCGCGTCCAAGTGGCGACGGAGTTCCGGAACGGAAAGGTGGATCTCTCGATCCGGATCGACGAGGGGCCGCGGTGGAGCCTGACCGACTGCGAGGTGCTTGTTCCGGATGGATCGGAGGGGCTTCGGGACAGTCTGCTGGCGATCCTGGAGATCCGGCCTCCCGGTCCCTACCGGCTGCAGAAGATCCTGGCCGACCGCAACCGGCTGGTGGCGCAGCTCGTTTCTTCCGGGCATCTCGACGCCCGGGTTGTGCTCGAGGAAAACCGCGCCGACTCCTGCCGGAGCGCCCGCATCCGCTATCTCGTGTTTCCAGGTCCTCGGGCCCGGTTGCGCGACCTGAGCATCGAGGCGTTGCGGAAGACCCGTCCTTCGGTCGTGGCGCGGGAGATGTTGATCCAGCCGGGCGACCTTCTTCTTCCGTCCAAGGTCGCGGAATCAAAAGTCGATCTCCTGCGGACGGGCCTGTTCTCCGATGTCGCGATCACGCCCTCTCCGGCCGACTCCGGAAGCGAAGAGAAGACGCTGATCGTGATCGCGACCGAAACCCAGGGCGGGGCTTTAGGGGCCGGTTTCGGCTACGGCACCTCGGATCGTCTTCGCCTCCTGGCTTCCGTCGAGCAGCGAAACCTCGGCGGGGACGGCGTCCGGGTCGCGCTGAGCGGACGTCTGGGAGAACGCCGACGCGGCGTGGAGTGCGAGCTGGCCCTGCCTTGGATCGGACGCAGCCGGGTGACGACGGGCCTCGATTTTGCCGTGGAAAGGCTGACCCCGCCTGCCTTCGTGGCGGATCAGACGCGAGGCAGCGTTTCCTTCTCCCATCCTTTCGGTCTCCTGTGGAAAGGGGAGCTTGGCTATCGAGCGGAGCGGGTGAACTTCCTCGAGCTTCGAGGGGCCGGGCCGTGGCCCACGCATTCCAACATCGGCGCTCTCAACGCAGGTGTCTCGCGCGATTCGCGGATCGACCTGTCCTGGCCGCAACAAGGCTCTTATCTGGACCTGGCGGAGGAGGTTTCCGCGCCGGCGTTGGGCAGCTCCCGCTTGTACAGCCGTTCCGAGATCCGGCGAATGACCTTCACGTCGAACGGTTCCCTGATCCTGGCGACGCGGGGCGACCTGGGCTGGATCCTGGTCGGCCGCCACCAGGACGGCATTCCGCCCAACGAGCGCTACTTCACCGGAGGCGGGCGCACCATCCGCGGATTTCCCGAAGACGCGTTGGGCCCGGTGGACTCGAGCGGGCGCCCGCAGGGCGGAGGATTTCTGCTCCTGGCCTGCGTGGAGGCGCGGCATCCGCTCGCTCGGAGGGTCGGCGTTTCGGCGTTCGTTGATTCCGGCACGCTCGTCAATCGCCCCGTCGAGTTGAATTTCCGCAGTTGGAGCGTCGGGGCGGGCCCGGGTCTGGTCCTCGATTCGCCCGTGGGTCGCCTCCGGCTGGAGGCGGGATTCCCCGTGACGCGGGCGCGTAGGCGGGGCGTGCAGTTCTACGCGGGCACGGGGGCGGCGTTCTGACCGGAGCCGCTGGTTCACGACGACAAAGGGACGCCTCGCGGCGTTCTGTCCGGCACCCTATTTCACGACGACAAAGGGACGCCTCGACCTGCCGCCATTCGCGCGCAGTTCCGCGTAGTACACACCCGCCGGCACCGCCCGGCCCAAGCGACCGAGGCCGTCCCAAGAGAGCGAGTGCGTGCCCGCCGTCATGGCTTCCTCGTCCGCAACCCACACCGCGCGTCCGGCCACGTCTTCGATCCGCAGATCGACCGACCGGCACGGACAACCTGCCCGGCGGACCGGCAGGCGGCGTCTGCGGCCCGCCAGGTGCCGCCGCCGGGATGGGACAATCTCCATCTTGCAGCCCTCCCCTCGCGAAATGCCCGCCGGCGTCGGCTCGAACCCGGCGCATCTCGGCCGATCGAGGCAACCCACTTCCCCTAACTCCCTGCTTCATCACGGATTGACCGCGTTCCCCGATTGCGCCTCCGGGACGATCCGAACGGCTTCGGACTTGCTTATACCTTCCTGCGGCCGATCCAGATCCAAGCTGTCCGGCCGCCGCGCACTGGTTCCGCGGGTCGCCGTGAGAACCCAGGCGCCGGCGGCCGGATTCTGCGATCAGGAGGAGAATCCGGTCGCGTCCGGACAGACCATCACTTCGGGGGAACCATGGCACGTCGATTCGCCGCGCCCGCTCTTATCCTGCTGGTCAGCTCCACCCTCGCGCTCACGCCATCTCACGCGACCGCTTCAACGCGCCCGGCCGCGATTGCCGATCTGGAAGCCGGAACGTTGAGCGATACCGAGATCCGGCTGGCCTGGACCGCAGTGGGCAGCGACAGCCTCACCGGAACGGCGTTTCGGTATGACATCCGGTATTCCGATTCTCCGATCACCGAAGCAACCTGGAACCAGGCGTTCCCGGTTCCTGATGATCAGTCGCCGCTTCCTTCCGGAACGCTGGAGAGCATCGTGGTCCCGAACCTCAGTCCGGGATCGGATTATTACTTTGGCGTCAAGGTCGCCGATTCCGGGCTGAACTGGTCCCGGCTGTCGAACGTGGCGATGGGGACCACGCTTTCGCCGCTGCCGCCGCCTCCGCAGGCTCCCGACACGGATCCTCCGGCCGCGGTGACGGACCTTCGCGCCGTCTCCGCCACCGACAGCTCGATCACGCTCGTCTGGACCGAGGTCGGCGACGACGGTCGCGCCGGCAACGCCTCGGTGATCGATCTCCGCTGGTCGGCGTCACCGATCACGGAGCAGAACCGGGGCGCCGCGACACCGATACCGCTTTCCATGGGGCCGCGATACAGCGGTCTGGCCGACACGGCGAGGGTGCTCGGGCTCGCGCCCCACACCACCTATTACTTCGCCCTGCGCGTCGGAGACGAGGTCCCCAACTGGTCGCCGATTTCCGACGTGGCCTGCGACTCGACCTCCCGGGCGCCGGATCACGCGCCGCCCGTAACCCCGGACGGGGTTTCGGCGTCGTGGAGCGGGCAAGCGGTTACAATCCGATGGAACGCGAATCCGGACGCCGACGTAGTCGATTATCAAGTGCGCCGGCGGATCGCGGGCGCGACCAGCTCAAGCATCGTGGCCGATCTCGTCGCGGGGCTCTCCTGGAACGATCGGAGCGTGTTCCGTGGCGTCGGGTATTACTGGTGCGTCGTGGCTCGCGATGCGTCCGGCAATCTCTCCATGCCCAGCGCGGAAACGAATCTTGTCGTTCCATCTCGTCCCGACTCCGCGGGGATCCTGCTCCGCGCGTCCCCGAATCCGACTGCGGGGCAGGTCTCCCTCGTCTTTTCGTTGCCCACGGATCAGCAGGTCCGGCTTCAGGTCATCGACGTGACCGGCCGGCAGGTGGGGCCCGTCCTGAGCCGGGCAGGCGCGGCAGGCCGGAACCTCTGGCCGGTGGATCTGGCGGCCTTGGGTCTGGCTCGACCTGGGCTTCTCTACCTCAGGCTTCAAGGGAACGCCGGTGAACGAACGGTGTCCCTGCTGCTCTCTCCCGCGCGATGAAACGACACGAGCCAGCGCCTGATCCGCTTTACCACCCGTGCAAAGGCGTGCCAGCCGGGAGTCTTGCGGCATGATCGTCTTCTTTCGGCCCGGTGTCGCCAGGCGCGGGATTCCGGAGATGACTCGCGCCGGATCGGCTCCTCGGAGAGACCGCGGCGCCCTGGATGTGGCCCTGACCCGTCAGCCCGTTTCCGCGGATGCGGTCCAGCCCGGTCACCTTGGTTCCCCGCATGCGGCCTTGACCGGTCAGCTTGGCGCGCCGCATGTCGTCTTGACCGGTCAGCCTGTTTCCCTGGATACGATCCTGACCGGCCAGTCCGGTTCCCCAGCGTCGGAGGACGGCTTGCCAATGGTGGGTCGCGTGCGTCCCTGGTATTCTCTGAGCCGATGGACGATGTTCGCGAAGACCCGATAGGAGTCGCATCCCGCGCCTCCAACACGATCGAGCCGATCGGACTCGGGTCTCGCGCACCGGCCGGTGATCGCGTCGGGCGGCAGCCCCGCTACCCGTTGGTCGCGGTCTTTCTGGTTGCCCTGGTCCTTCGGGTCGCACTGGTCCTGCCCATGCCGCGGCACTCCGTCGTCACTCCTCTGTCGTCGGATTTCACCAATGACGCCCGAGCCTATGCGACTCTCGGGAAGACGCTGATCGAGCAGGGCCACTTTGGCTATGGAGCCCGGGAATCCGCCTTCCGCCCGCCCTTGTACCCGTACCTTCTGGCCGCTGTCTTTCGCGTGGCGGGAGAGAACTACCTCGCGGTGCGGCTGGTCCAGGCCTTTCTCGGGAGCCTCGCTTGTCTGGCGCTCTGTGGAGTGGGCTTCTCACTCTTCGGGCGGCGGGCCGGTCTGCTTGCCGGGCTGGTCATGGCCGTCTATCCGTTCATTTTGTACTTTACCGCTGAGACCATGACCGAGACCCTCTTCATCGTCCTCACCATCACGGCCTTTTTCCTGCTCGTCCTCCTGATCAGGCGATCCGATCGCTGGCTGGCGCCGGCCGCGGGCCTGGCGCTCGGCCTGAGCGTGCTGTGCCGTCCTTCGGCTCTGATCTTCGTTCTCGCCTCGGCCGCCGGTGCCGGCTACCTCCTCTTGCGCGGGGGCTCGCGCGCGGCCGCTGGGCGTCTGCTTCTTTCGGCTGCGATCGCGATAGTCGTCATCGTCCCCTGGTCCGTTCGCAATACCCTTCTCTTCGGGAGACCGACGTTCGTGACCACCTATACCGGGCTCAACCTGTACAAGGGATTGCCCGGGAAAGACGATGACACCTCCGTGCCGGACCTGGGATACGAGATGCATTGGATCGAGGACGCCCGGAGACCCGCTCTGCCGGCTTCGGAGCCGGAGCTGGACCACCGGGCCATGGTCTACTGGATCCGGTCGGTCCGGAGCGATCCGATGGCGTATTTCAGGGAAAAGGCGCACGATCTCAGGCGGTTCTGGTTCGACTTTCATCTGGGGGGACCGCTGGCGAACGCAAAGGGCGCGGTCCTGGCGCTCTCGGCGCTGGCCTATCTCTTGTGCCTCGGTCTTGCTCTCGGCCAGACGCTGGTTTCCTGGCGGAGACGCGAGCTCGGCCGAATCGTCTTGCCCTGGCTGGTCATCGGGCTGACGATGATCAGCTACGTGCCGTTTTTCGCAGGCAAACGCTTCCGGATCGCCACGGTTGATCCTTGTCTCATCCTGCTGGCGGCGGCGTTTGTCTCTTCGCGGCTGGGGGATCGGTGGACGCGTTGGAGGCGCCGCCGGCCCGCGCTTCCGTAGGCCTACCCGGGCAAGGTCGTCGAAGGGCCAGCCGGCGGCGGGTCCGCCTCGCGACGGACGATCATGAATAACGCAGGCTAGAGCATCCAGGGGTTTTCGAGGGGCGGAGATCGGAGGAATCGATGGGATCATCTGTCGCGGCCCGGCGCCGGGTTCTGGCCGGTCTGGTCGCTCTGGGAGTGGTGCTTTCGTGGAGCGGAAGCGCCCGGGCGCTCACCGTGACGACAGAGCATCCTCGTTTCGTCTTCCACGCCGATTCGCTTCAGGCGTTGCGCGCGCGGATGCTCGGGCCGGCCCAACCCGTCTACGCGGCATACAAGGCATTCATCGACGAATCCATCGCTGAGCCGAGCCGCCACAATTCCTACTACCTTTGTCAATTCGCGGCCATGTACGCCCTCTCGGGAGATACTTCCTACGCCAGCGCCGCCATCCCCATCGCCATGCAGGAGGTTCGGCAGGGACAGGAGATTTGGGGCGAGGGATGGTACGGGCCGGGTCGGACCTCCGGAGTGCTCTGCACCTACGATTGGTGCTACGACCGCATGACCGAGGCGCAAAGGGACTCGATCCGGAACGCCGTCGTGGCGAAGATGCAAAGCCAGCCACCGCTGTACGAAGGGGCTCCCTGGCTCTACGCGGACAACCAGTGGTCCTATGCATACATCCTGGCCGGGGACCTCGGGGCCAACAACGATCTCTGCATCACCCGGCTCCAGCAGTCCATCCAGAACCTCCAGGACGAGGGGGCCTGTCTGAACGTGCTGGCCCCGAACGGGGCCATCGACGGATA
The DNA here is from genome assembly GCA_963833505.1 of Candidatus Eiseniibacteriota bacterium. Lineage (GTDB taxonomy): Bacteria > Eisenbacteria > RBG-16-71-46 > CAIMUX01 > CAIMUX01 > CAWHYG01. Next base: position 63,380 of record CAWHYG010000010.1, read on the forward strand.
CGGGGGACCCCGGGTCATGAACATGATCATGGCGGCCGACGCCTTCAAGCTCGGGACGGACTGGGATCCCTACGCCGGGAACAGCTATCTGTCGAACCTCTCCAACTTCTGGATGGCGCGCATCCGACCCGACCTCCTGTGGTCGCGGATGCCCGCGAAATACAACACGTCCGATTGCGATCTCGGGACGTATTTTGCCTTCTTCTCCTCGCGGATGGGTAATCTGTACAGCCAGTCGGCAGCCAACGCGTTGGCGTCAAGCGGAGCCTGGAGCCAGGGGGACGGCATCCTCTCCGGCTACACGTTCCTGGCCTATTACATGCCGACCCGGGCCTCGTTGCCGCTGAGCGCGGCTCCGCTGGACTACTACGATCCGGGGATGGGCTTCGTGCTCTGCCGGGACCAACTGACCCTTTCCGGCACCGGCAGCGACTTGACCATGGGCTTCTTCAACGGGCCGGACACCCAGCAGCACCGGACGCAGAACCATTTCTTCATTGCGCGCGGCGGCAACGACCTGCTGCTCGACTCGGGATATTACAAGGCCGACACCGACGACCACTATCCCAACTACTATACCCGGGCGATCGCGCACAACACCGTGCTGATCTATGATCCGTCCGAGTCGTTCGGAAGCTATACGAACGGCTACGGAGACAGCCGGAACGTGGCCAACGACGGCGGACAGCAGGCTTCGAACCAGGCCGAGGGAAACACCCTGTGGCCGACCTGCAACGGGGTCTACGGCTATCGCGGGCAGATCCAGGACTACGAGGAGAACGCCAACTACGTTCACCTGATCGGCGATGCCACCGCCGCCTACAGCTCGGCCAAGGTGTCGAAGGTCCTGCGGCGCTTTGTCTACCTCAAGCCGAACTACTTCCTGGTGCAGGATCAGATCATTCTGGCCAAGCCGAACCTGGCGGTGCGGGCGGTCTTTCACAGCGTCAACGAGCCGTCGGCGGACGTTCCCCTGCAAGTGATCCAGGGAAATACGAACATCGGCGGCATCTTCAGCGCGCCCGGCGCCAAGGTCATCACGATCAACAACGGCGCCTCGTCCGCCCGCATCTATTTGCTGCAGGCCGACGGGGGCAGCGCCCAGGTCCAGCTCGTGGGGGGACAGGCGCCGGACGGTCTGGTCTGGCGCCAGAACTTCGAGCCGCACGACACTTTGACCTACAACGCGACCCAGCAGGGATATGAGATGTGGGTCGACGGGACCAACTATCCTCCGGGAGGATCCAACCTCCACCCGAGCGATCTGACGCAGCGCAATCAGGGAGCGAACGCGGCGGGGGACTGGCGGACCGAGGTGCTGGTCCAGAACGCCGCCAGCGAGGTGCGGATGGCGGTCTTGATCCAGGTCGTGCCGGTGGGCGCCCCGCTGGCCACGGTCACCTCGTCGGTGCAGGGGGATCTGCTGTCGGTCAGCGTCCAGGACGGATCCAAGAACTTCCACATCGCGGTCTGTCCGCCGGGCAATGCTTGCGGGCAGATGGTCTATACGCAGTGATGCGGGGAAGCTGATCCCGGTCTTGCGGCTCAGCTTCCTGGCCTTCACCGCCAGACGCCTCTAGGCTGGCTCCCACTCGATACCGTTCACGAATCTCTTTCCGCGTCCGGGTGGACAGCTATCAATGGCGTAACCCTCTGCGGGACAGGACATTCGGGAACAGAACACGAACCGAACCCGGGGAACGGCCTCCCTGTCCTGGAGAACCTTCGAAATCTCCAGAGGTTTCTTTGACGGCGAGAGCAGGACAGGGAGATAATCTTCGGCAAGTACGGTCGGAAGTACATCCCCCGTGGATGGTCGTGACGGCAACCAATACGGATAAGTCCTGCTTACTCCTGTTCGCTGATACGCCCATTGTCGTTGCCAAGACTGGCGCGCTGGTCTACTACGGTGACCCGACCAGATTGCCATCGTCCGAGGCCGTCCCTCATTGGTTTATCCATAGCGATCTCTTTCGGGCGGCGCACCCGCAACGCTGTATCGTTCATGTCCACAGCGATCCGCTAACCACACTCGCAGAACATGGAAACATCCATCTGGAAGGCGAACCTGTGATTCCAGTTGTGCCTCACATCGAGTACGGAACCGAGCGCATGGGGCATCTGCTTGCACAGGCGATGGTGACAACCCGGGGTTACGCCGCCTGCGTCCGGAACCACGGCCAGTGGTTTGTCGGAGACAGTTTTCCCGAAGCTATCCGTCGCGCGGTACGGACTCACGACCTGGCGTCCTCGATGCTCGGTACTGGGGGCGGAGGCAGTGGAGGCAGACAACGCCATTTTCGTTCGTCCTGACTTCAGCTGGTGAGATGTCGGCGGAATTCTGGCACGCTGCGGCAGCGTCAACCGATGGTTTGCGGATGGGCCGATCAATCCAAGATGTCTGGACTACGGGACGAGCGCTGCGCCGGCGTGCAGGGATCGGAAGATCCCGAACAGCGCGTCCATGGCCGGCTCGCGGCCGTAGTGGGCGCGCACCAGACGGGCCGCAGCCTCGCCGAGGGAAAGCCGCAGACCCTCGTCTGAGAGCAACCGGCCGATGGCGGCGGCGAGAGCCTCCGGATCGCCGGGAGCTACGAGCAGCCCGGTCTTCCCCTCGATGATGACTTCCGGGATCGAAGCGATGTCGGACCCGACGCTGGGGAGCCCGCACGCCATGGCCTCGAGGAGCACATTGGGCAGGCCGTCCCGGCTGCCCGCGGGTCCGATGACGCTCGGCATCACGAATAGGTCCGATTCGCCGTAGAGGGCCGGAAGCCGCTCGTGCGGCACCTGTCCGAGAAAGCGGACGCGCTCGTCCAGCCCGGCCTCGTGAACCTGCCGGCGCACGGCTTCCTCAAGGCTTCCGGTTCCGGCGAGAAGGCACCGAAAGCGACGACCTTCCCGGGCCAGCAGCCGGCAGGCCTCGATCAGATGGCGATGGCCCTTGGCCGGGGCGAATCCGCCGACCGCCAGGATCGCCGGTTCCGTCTTCCCTTTCGGCCGCGAGGCCGGCTGAAATTGCGCAAGGTCGATTCCGTGCGTCAGCAGGTGCATCCGCGCCAGGACGTCGGCCGGGGCCAGGGTTTGAAAGTACTCCACGTTGGCGCGATTGCAGGTCAGGACGGCGCGGGCCTGGCGGAGACGCGCGCGAAGCGCTGCTTCCGTCTGATACGTGCGCTGGTAGATGTCGCCGCCGGCGTGAGCCCAGGTCGTGAACTCAAGCCCCGAAAGTCGTGCCATGACCGAGGCGGCCAGCGCCGGCAGATGCGCCCAGTAGGCGTGAACCAGGGTCACCCGTCGCCGCTTGGCCAGGCGCGCGAAATGCACGGACTTGGGCAGGATGGCCAGGGACTTGACCAACACGCGGGGCGACCGGCACGTCTCGAGGACGGTGCGGATGATGATTCCGCCCAGGAGCACCGGATGACGCAGGCCGGCCGCCAGCCAGTCTCCCGCCACCGCGAGTGAGAACAGATACGGACTTCGATGGACGGGGTAGGTCCGTTCGAGGCGTCTGGTTTCGTCCGTCTCCCGCGAGCGACCGCGGAGCACGAAGATCTCGATCGCGGCGCCCCGGGCGCCCATGGCTTCGATCTCGGCGTTGGGGAACATGCCGGCCACGTTCGGTAGCTCGGTAAAGACGTAGCCGAGGCGCATGGGCGGCGACCCGGGCCGAGTCGCGACGGGGTTCGCCCGGGAACGCGGTCCCGAGCCGGCGCCGCCGTTCGGTCGCGAAGGCGATCCCGAGCGGGTGCCGCCGTTCGGTTCGAGCTCCCTCATGAGGAGACGGCTCTGGTTTCCATGAGGGCATCGGGCAGATCCGGATCCAGAGCCTCGAACCGGCCCGGCGGCCGGTCGATGTACAAGCGGTGCCAGATTTCGAACATGACCAGCTTGAACAGCTTGCCCAGATCCTCGCGATGCAGGCGGACGTCCCGGCTCGTCCGGAACAGGCGATCCACTTCGCGCTCCCGAAAGATCCCGCGGGCCTTGAGATTGGCGGGAGAGAGCAGCTCGCGGGCCACGTCGTACAACCCGCGCTGAAACCAGGGAATGAGCGGCGTTCCGAGCCCCTGCTTCCGGCGGGCGAGAGTCGATTCGGGCAGGATCCCCTGCATGGAGCGGCGCAGGATGTACTTCTCGTAATTGCCCCGCAGCTTGTAGGTGGCGGGCATGGCGTTGACGAAATGCACGAGGCGCGGATCGAGATAGGGCACCCGCGCCTCCACCGAATGGGCCATGGTCAGCCGATCGATGCGGAGAAGCTGGAAATCCGCCAGCTCGTATCGCTGCTCGTAGCGAAGCAGGGAGTTGAGCTGATCGCCCGGGGCTCGCATGGCCTCTGCGTAGTGCCGCTCGATGGGATCGGAATCCGTGAGGCGGGACCGGAACTCGTCGCGGTAGATCGGATCGTCCGCGGATGCGCCCATCGAGCTGAAGTGCCAGAAGTGGAACGCCCGCTTGAATCCCGCCGGCACGAAGCGGCGGACACGGCCCGCCACCGGCCAGTAGCGCCGGTAGCCGGCGAACATCTCATCCGATCCTTCGCCGATCAGGATCACGGTGACCAGCTTCTTGGCCGCCTCGCCCAGGTACCAGGTCGGCAGGATGGAGCTGAGCATCGGCTCTTCCAGGTGCCAGAGCACGCGCGGCAGGATCTCGGTGAAGTGACGGGGATCGACCACGAACTCCGTGTGGTCGGTGCGGCAATGTTCGGCCACCACGCGGGCGTGCGCCAGCTCGTCCTTGGCGCCGCCGAACCCGATGCTGAAGGTCTTGACCGGCCGGTCGCTGATCCGGCTCATCAGGGCCACGATCGCGCTGGAATCAACGCCGCCGGATAGGGTAGCGCCGAGCGGAACGTCGCTGATCATCTGGCCGCGAACCGAGTCGGTCAGAAGCTCGATCAGCCGCGAGCGATAGTGCGCTTCGCCGAGATCGCGATCGGGTTCGACTTCCAGACTCCAGTAGGGCTGAAGCCGGCTCCGGCCCGACTGGAAGACGAGCGTGTGTCCCGGCGGGACCTTCCGGATGCCCTGGAAGAGCGTCTCATCTCCCGGGATGAAGCTGTAGGCCAGGTTTTCCCGCAGCGCCTCGGGATTGAGCGCAGGCCGATAGCCGTTCCAGAGCAGGAGCGACTTGGCTTCGCTGGCGAAGAGGATGACGCCGTCCCTTTCCAGATAGAGCAGCGGCTTGATCCCCAGTTGATCGCGGGCCAATAAGAGCCTTTGCTCGGCGAGGTCCCAGATCGCGAAGGCGAAGATCCCGTTCAGCCGCTCGACGAAGCGGTCCCCCTGGTCGCGGTAGAGATTGACCAGGACCTCGGTGTCGGTGGTGGTGTGGAACCGGACTCCCTTCGCTTCCAGCTCGTCGCGCAGCTCGGGGAAGTTGTAGACCTCTCCGTTGTAGACGATGACCGCCTGGCCGTCGGCGGAGAAGATCGGCTGCTTGCCGGTCGACAGGTCGATGATGGACAGCCGCCGGTGCCCGAGCCCGACCGAAGGCTCAAGATAGTAGCCGTCGTCGTCCGGGCCCCGGTAGGACAGAAGATCGGTCATACGCCGGAGAAGATCCGGATCGCTGAATCCGGCCATGCCGGCGATTCCACACATGATGGTACTCCCTCGTCCGAATTCATTCCCGGCCCGTGCCGCGACGGTGATGGGAGCCTTGGCCTCGACAAGAGCGCCGGATTCCATCGCCGGGTTGCCTTCCGTCCGGCGCGCGGAAGACGAAAGTCTACCCAAGAAACCGGACCGGCGTCGATCGTCGATTGACTCGTTCGGGGGTTCCGCGGAGAATGCGACGGCATGAGCGCGGTGGATACCTTCTACGGTCTGTATCGGCGGTCCCCGATCTTCTTTCAGAACCTGATGGTCACTGGATACGGCTGGGTGCTGCACCGGCGGCGCTACGGCGCCGAGCATGAGCGCGTCTTCTCCTTCCTCATGGAGAGCCTCCGGTGGGACCGCGAGCGGCTCAAGGCCCATGAACTAGAGCGGCTCAAGGAGTGCCTCGACCATGCCGCGCGCCACGTTCCCCACTATCGGGAGCTGTGGTCCCGGATCGGGTTCGATCCGCGGGACGTGAGAACCCGGAAGGATCTCGAACAGCTTCCGGTCACCGAAAAGGAAGAGGTGCGGAGCGAGCCGGCCCGGTTTGTGTCCGAGGCATTCCGGGGAAAGCTCTACCGTGGGAGCACGAGCGGCACCACCGGCAAGCCGCTGTCCACGGCGAAGGATCGCGGATGCTACCAGCGGACCTGGGCCTTTCAGGACCGGCAGCGTCGGATCTGGGGAATCACCGGCAAGGGGCCGCGGGTGTCCATCGGCGTGCGGCCGGTGGTTCCGACCGGCGAGACGCGGCCGCCCTTCTGGCGGCACGACCGGACGGAAGACAACTGGCTTTTTTCGAACTTCCATATCTCTCCGGCCGCCCTGGACGACTACGTGCAGAAGGTCGCTGAGATCGGCCCCGAGGAGATCAACGCGTATCCTTCCGGGGCCTATCTTCTGGCCTCCCGCGCGCTGCGGGCCGGCGAGAGACGGATTCGCCCGGTCGCGGTTGTGAGCTGCGCGGAAACCGTGCTCGAAGATCAACGGCGTGTGATCGAGGAGGCCTTCCACTGCCGCGTGGCCGATCAATACGGCGCCTCCGAGGTGTGCTTCTGGGTCGGACAATGTCCGCACGGCACGTACCACATCAACCATGAATTCGGGATCCTGGAGTCGCTGCGAGGAGACCAGCCTGTCACCGGAGAGCCGGGGGACGCGGTGGGCACGGGCTTCGTCAACCGCGCGCAGTACCTGATTCGCTATCGCCTGGGCGACTCGGTGGTGCTTCCGGCCGAGCATCCGCGCTGCCCGTGCGGATGGGACACCGATCGCGTCGAGCAGATCATCGGCCGGATCGACGACGTTCTCTATACGCCCGAAGGCCGGGCTTTGGGACGGCTCGACATCGTGCTCAAGGCGGTGGAGGGGGTCCGTGAGGCCCAGCTCGTTCAGGACGGTCGCGACCATCTCACGGTGAACTTCGTGCCCGAGGGCGGCCGCGCCGAGCCCGCGGAGGTCGTCGTCCGGCAACGCCTGGAGAACTACTTCGGGCCCGCGATGCGGGTCGACTTCCGCTGGGTTGAGAGCATTCCGAGAACCCACGCCGGGAAGTTCCGCTATCAGCTCAACCTGGTCGGGGCGCCGGCGGCGCAGTCGGCTCAGCGGGTCGGGCGATCGGGGGAGTGACGGGAGTACTGCCCGGACGGGATCCTGCGGGCCGGCGTCCACGGAAGGGTGTGGCTACCGTCCGCGGGCGGAGTTGGAGACAGGCTGACGCGACCAGGTTGGCAGGCCGATCTGGATGGGACAGTGCCGTAAGGCATGAGTAGCATGCCTGCTTCCACCCTGAAAATGTCCTGATAGGTTTGGCCCTCCCCACTCGACTGTTCATCAGAGGGCGCCCCGTTCGTCGCAACGATCACGGAGGCGTGCCACGTTCGGTGGGCGAGGGAGAACTTGGCAAGGAGACACGTCATGTCGAAGACACTCGGAAAGCTGGTTCTGTCGAAGGAGACGCTTCGCAACATCACGACTGAGGAAGGAAGCCAGATCAGAGGAGGATATGCATTCTTGTCCATCGCTTGGTGTCAGACCATGAGGAGCTGCCCCGGGACGGAACCCAGCCGCTGCCCATTCCGCTGCGGCGAAGAAGGTCTTCGTTAATTGATCTGATCTCCAATTGCCTGGAAGGCCTTTTCAGGCAGAGGTGTCCCGTTCTGCCACGCGAGGAGGCGGAGTTCATCTCCGGTCTCACAAAACCGGCGAACTGGACACCTCATCATCTTCCGGGCCTCTCTCGATCGGCTGTGCCGATATGGCCTCCGGCCTCCCTTCGCCCAGAGCCGCCTCTCGGTGGGCCGGGACGGACGCGTGGTTTATCAACTCCGCCGTCCCCGGCCGAAGGAAGGGGGCGCCACCCATCTCTTCCTCGATCCCCTGGACTTCCTTCGCCGCACGCCGACGTCGAGATGCAACCCGGGGGCCGGCGAAACAGCGTCCTTCATCGCCGGGATGAGCGAAGCCTGGCCGGAAGGCGTTCGACAGAGGCGGATTGTGGGGGGGCCGGTCTTCGCGCCAGCGGCGGGAAGGGCCGGTTGTGAACACCGAGAGCCTCGGGATCGCCCGTTGGGACGGACGGGCCTGGCTGTCCCTTGGTCCGGCGGCAGGGTCGCCGTCAAAAGCGCTGCGTAGGCTTCACAGCCTGACGGAATGGAACGACACCTTGGTGGCCGGAAGCGAAACCGCCGTGTCGTCCTGGAACGGGATCTTCTGGCGGAACCTCGCTCTCGACGTGACCCCGCAACGACCGGGGCTGGCCGCGGGGATCGAGGCGCTCGGCACCTGGAAAACCTTGCTGGTCGCCGGAGAGCGGTTCGCCGCTTCCCAGCCGCCCGCCCGGAATCTCGCCGTCTTTGACGGCGCGTAGCGCGTCCCGGAAACGTATCCGATCTCGACGGGCCTTCCCTTCGGAGACCCGAGAAGGAACATGAAATCGTCGAAGGTCGGATCGTAGCGGATGTAGCGCTCACAGAAGACGCTCTTGCCGGAGAACCCGCCCGGACCGTGCCTCTTCGATCCCGCTCGAGGCGAAACCCTGACTCCGAGATCGAAGCAGGCAGAGGGAAGAAACGGTGACCTCCTGCGCTCTCTTCGTCTGTTCCGGAGTAAAGAAGCGTGTCGTAGAGGGGATTTCGGATCCGAGCCGGTAGGAGTCTACGACGAACGCCCCCTCCGGAGCATTCCGGCCGCCTGCTTCGGGGTGCGATCAGCACGGAAGAGCCCCCAGTGCGACTCGACGGGAGCCCACGTCTTCCAGGGCTGGTCGAAGGCCTCGAAGTAGACGAAAGGCACGGAGGTCCGGGCGAGTTTCTCGAAGAACCGCGCCTGAAGATTCTCCCCCACCGCGGAGTCGCCGGCGGTCGGGAACCCGGTCTCTTTCAGGATCACCGATTTCCCGCCCGCCGCCGCCTCGAACCTCTGGTACATCCCGAGCGTCCAGGCGACAGCGTCATCGGCATTCCTCAGCCCGGCCCAGTAGGGATGCACGTTCGGAAAGACCCAGTCCCCCAGTTTGTAGAGCTGGGGGATCGTTTCATACTTGTCCGGGATCTCCGTGGTAGTCACAGGCCTGCCGGTCTGACTCCGCACCTCGGCCATGCTGTGGTCCAGTTCTTCCAGGCCGTACCGGCTCCCCAGGCCCTCGTTGCCGATGCAATATCCATCGACGTCGGCTCGCGCGCGAATGGCCGCAGCGATTTCCGCACTGTCGGCCGGATTCCAGACCCCGCAGATCACGCCCCGGATCCCCGCCGCCCGCGCGAGGCGCGGGATTTCGGCGCCGCTACCCACACAGCCGTAGGTCACGACACCGTCGAATCCGCAGTCGCGCAGAACCTTGAGATCCGAGCGGATCGATTCGCGGGAGGCCCACCGGCCGTTCGGGGGATCCGCCTGGCTCGGGGCATAGGCGACCCACCGGCACGAGCGTAACTCTCGGTTGAACCTGGTCACCGGCGCGCACATGAGTGTGCTCGCGAGAACGCAGGCGACTTGGACCAAGAGGAGAACGCGGAAGTCCGATCCCCGAAGCCCAAGTTCCACGAATCCCCTTGGCACGCGCATCTTCCCCACCCCGCGCTTCCGGCGCCTCGATCCCTCAGCGCAGCTCAGTGAGAGCTTGCCCCCCCGGAGATTTGAGCGGCACGTAGTAGACCCGATCGTGGTGCTGCGTCCCCAGGGCGTCCGTGAAGTCGATCTGCTGGGAATAGAGCCGATCCTCGTCCTCCAGCTTCCGCAGGGCCTCGTCAAACCACCCCACCTGCTGGATGGGGATGCGGATGAGCAGATCGTCGCGGGTATAGAGATGTCCGCTGGCCGCGCGCAGGAGATGCACTTGCGTGCTCGCGACCGAGTCGCCGCGGCTCGCCGCCTTGTGACCATCCAATCCGAGCCCCACGACGAGGAGGACGGCCACCGAAGCCAGAATCACGCGGCGCATCCGCCGGGAGAGTGGCTTCTCCCTTGTGAACACGAGCGGCGTGCCGAGAATCAAGCTCGAGAGGGCCGCTGCCACGGAAAAGTAACCCAGCTCCATCCGGCTATCCTCACCTTCAGGACGTGCCTCTCGGCTTCTGTGCGCGGTCCCGATACGCGCCCAGCTCTACCTCACGCTTAAGCCCGCACTTTTCACGAACACCCTGCTGCGGCGTCGGATCTGCCCAACACTTACAAACCACTTGCGCCTGCCGGAACACGACGGACCCGCGCCCGCAGCAGCACCACTCCGCCATTGTCTCGCCCGAGGTCAAAGAGACCCCAGGGGTTCGGACCGCCGTGCACGGAGATCTGCTTGATCCGCGGATAGTCGCTTGGAAGCACGACCGACACGACATGTCCGCTCGGCACCGGCATCGCATCGCCCAGCACGCCCGTCGGGCTATCAGCACTCGCATCCTGCTCGAGCAGCCGGACCATGATCTTCACGGCGGGTCCGGATAGCGAGAGTTCAAGCGTATCGCCAGCCCGAAAATCGGTGATCGCGGCAAGGTCCAGCCAGCCGGTCTTCCACTCCTGGGATGCGCCGTATGTGCCCTGGAGAACCTCGCCTCCGGCCCGGCGGCCCGCAGGGCTCGGGAGCGCGGTGGGCTGGGAATGGGCCGTATCGGCCCCGCGATCCCGGTCTCGCGGCCGGCCGCAGCTTGATGTGATTCCGAGCGCGAGCAGGACGAACACCGGCCAGGTCAGGCTTGCGGTCCATCCGGATCTACACATGGTCGTACCCTCAGTGCCGGGGCGAAGAAGAGAGCTCCAAGGACACTTTCCGGCCGGAAAGGAATGTATCGGAGTGGCGCCAGAGACGCAACCAGCGAATCGCGCGGGCGTGAAAGCGGACGTCCGCCACTCCCGTGAGCGCCCTGGCCCGTCCCCGCTGCACCCGGCCGGACGTCCCAGTTCCCCTGACCGTCCTGGCCCTCCTGACCGATCCGGCCGTGGTCGAGAAGATCCTACGGCATCTCAAGCTCTACCAACCGTCCCGCCGCCGGTGGCACCGGGGGGATCAAGGGACCGCCGGCGGCCAAAGCGACGAACGGGCAGGTGCAACGCGTAGGATGAAGTGATCTGTGCTCGTCAGGGCGCGCCGCGGCCTACCTCACAATCAGGGCTCGGCACGCCCTCCGCTCACCGTTCGCCCGGAGCTCGAAGAAGTAGACCCCCGGCGGCACCGGGCTGCCGCTCTCATTCCTCGAGTCCCACCAGATCGACTGCGTTCCGCCTGGGTAGATGCCCGCGCCCAACGAACGGATGAGCCGGCCGCCGGTGTCATGGATCCAGGCGCTTCCCCTGGCCGTCTTCGGCAAGGTGAAGCGAAAGCCGACGGAACCCGCCGCCGGATTCGGATAGGCGGTGGCGATCCGGTCGTTTGCGGCCGGCGAGAGCGCGCGGACGGAGACGTCGTCGCCGCCGGTGTTGACCAGGACCGTGAGCGTGGAGGCGGATTGATTCGCCGCCACCAGGTCGGGCCAGCCGTCGTGATTGAGGTCCGCCGCGGTCAGTCCCGGCCCGCCACCCCCGATACCGAAGTCGATATGAGGCCCGAAAGTGCCGTCTCCGTGCCCCACCAGGATGCTGACGACGTTCGTACCGGTGGTCACCGCCAGGTCGGGTATGCCGTCCCGATTGTAGTCCGTGATGACGATCCCCGAAGGGTAGAGCGCGGTCGTGGCCGTTGGTCCCGCGGTGAAATGTCCCGCGCCGTCGCCGAGCAGGATCGAGACGAGGTTGTACGGTGAATAGTCGTCGGCCACCGCCAGGTCCTCGTGGCCGTCCCCGTTCAGGTCGCCGACGCCGACTCCCCACGGCCCCGGGCCGGCGGGATAGTCTACCGCTTGACTGAAGGTTCCGTCGCCGTGGCCGAGATAGACGGAGACCGTGGCCGAGGCGGAATTGGTCACGACCAGATCGAGCGCGCCGTCGCCGTTGAAGTTGCCGGCGGCCACGGCCAGCGGCGAGGTGCCGGTCGGATAGGTGAGCCTGGGCCGGAACAAGCCGTCGCCGTTGCCCAGCAGCACCGAGAGAGAGCCGTCCGTGAAATCGGCCACGGCCACGTCCTGCTTGCCGTCGCTGTTGAAGTCTCCCGTCGTCACCGCGCACGGTCCCGAACCGGTGGCCGCGGTGCGCCGCGCCTGGAAGGTACCGTCCTTGTTCCCCAGCAGCATGGAGATGGTGTTGTCCTTCTCGTTGGCCGTGATCAGGTCGAGCAGTCCGTCCCCGTTCAGGTCGCACTCGGCCAGTCCCAGTGGTTTGACTCCGGTCGGGTAGTCCTGATGCGGGCCGTAGGTGCCGTCGCCGTTGGCCAGGAGAACCGAGCAGTAGAACGGACCGGTCACCGAGTCGATCGCGGCCGCCAGGTCCGGGTATCCGTCGCGATTGAAGTCCCCCACCACCACGGCGGTGGGATGCCTCGAGGTCGCGAAGTCGATGTCTTGTGGGCCGAAGGACCCGTCCCCGTTGCCGGAGAAGACCGCCATGACGTGGCCGGAGTTGCTGATCGATACCAGGTCCGGCCTGCCGTCCCCGTTGACGTCGCCCACCGCCTGCGAGATCAGCGTCGCCGTCGCGCACAACAGCCGGGCCGGCTTGAAGGTGCCGTCGCCCCGGCCGAGAAGGGTGCAGACCTTGCCCGCCTGGTGGTCCGAGACCACCAGATCCGCCCGGCCGTCGCCGTCGACGTCCGCGATGTCGACCGCCGCCGGACCAAGGTCGCACCAGTAGTCGACCTTCGGCCGCAGCGTGCCGTCTCCCCGGCCGAGAAAGACCGAGACGACGTCGTCGCTGTTGTTCGCCACGGCCGCGTCGAGGAAGCCGTCGCCGTTCAGGTCGCCGAGGGCAACGTCGTAGGGATTGGAGGCGGCATTGTAGTCGACGTTGGTGCCAAAAGTCCCATCGCCGTGTCCGAGCAGCACCGAGAGCGAGTTCGAGTTCACATCCGTCACCACCAGATCGGGGTTTCCATCCCGATTGAGGTCTCCGACCGCCACGGCGTTGGGGTAGTACCCGGTGGCGTACTCCTGGTGTGTCCCGAAGGTGCCGTCGCCACGGCCGAGGAGCACCGATACGCTGTTGCCCCACTCGTCGGCCGTGACCAGGTCGAGGAACCCGTCGTGGTTGAGGTCGGCCGCAACCACGTCGGTCGGACTGTTGCCGCAGGGATAGATGACCCGGGATTCGAAGGCGCCGTTGCCGCGACCGAGGAGGACGGTGATCTCGTTGGGCCTGAAGCAGGCAACGGCTAGATCCGGCTTACCGTCGCCGTTGAAGTCGCCCACCGCCACCGAATAGGGATCGGAGGCGGTGAAGTAATCGGTTCTCGTTGGAAAGGTGCCGTCGCCGCGGCCGAGAAGCACCGACACCGTATTGTCGCTCTCGTTGGCCGAGACGACGTCGAGGATGCCGTCGCCGTTCAGATCGGCCAGGCGCACGCACTCCGGGATGTTCCCTACACCGAAGCAGCGGAAGTGGGACACCAGGAGGGGGTCAGCCAGGGCCGGAAGAGAGGTGAAGAGCAGGAAGAAAGCCACGGCCAAGGCGGGAGCGACCGGCACCACCGGGGCGGCCGGCCGAAGGATACGGCCGCGGCGCGTCCGCGGCGCAGGGGGGACGGAAAAAACGGACGCGCGAGACCGATTCGTGTTCATGGGAATCTCTCCCGTGTTCACAGATTTCGGGGCAGCAGGCTGCAGGACCCGCGGCATCAGGTCTTTGGAGACCGTTGTCGCCGGAAAATCACTGGAACTGATTGTATCACAGATGGTCCGGCCGGTGGTGGCCCGAAGCACGGTCGACATCACCCACGCGGGCCGGATCCGCTCCCTTGACCGTCCTGGCCTTCCCGACCGAACCGGCCGGGGTCGAGAGGATCCATCCTCGCGCCGCGGGCGGAATTCCTGGCCTGGGACATCCCGGCTCCCGACTCGACTTCAGAGACCGCGAAGGTCCTGCGCCTCTACCAACTTCTGTTACGGGCGCACGGCCAGGACGCGGATCGCCGCGCCCTGTACTACGCGGACCTGGAGCGCCTGCGGTTCGGATATGACGCGGCGATCGGGATGTTCGACGAGAAGACGGCGCGCTATACCGAAGCGCTCCAGCGGATCGTCGATGAGGAGCCGGATCCCGAGACGGCGGCGCGGGCCCGCTGCCTCTGGGCCTCGGCCCTCCGGGGGCCGGATGCTCGTGCCGGACAGCGCGGAGGCAGGGACCGGGGCGTTCGAGAAGCGTTTCCTCGGACACGACGTGACCCCGGAGCTGGGCCGGATCTCGGTGTCGAAGCCGGACAGCGGCATCTGCTGGGGCGCCGTGTACTGGCAGCACTTTGAGGACGTGGGGCGCCTTTCGAGCGGTCCGGAGCATGCGCTCCGGCTCCGGAAGGAGCTGTTTGTCCGCCGCGATTCGCCCCATGGCCCCGTGCTCGAGCCGATCACGGGTCCGCTCGAGGTCGGGACGCAACTCCTCGCCAGGCTCACCATCGAAGCCGATGCAGACATGGCGTACGTCCATCTCAAGGACGATCGGCCTTGCGGGACGGAGCCGGATGACGTGATTTCGCAGTATCGGAGAAAGGGCGGATCGGGGTATTACCAGGTCACGCGTGATGCATCGAGCGATTTCTATCTCGACTATCTTCCCCAAGGGGTTCATGTGATCGAGTACACCACGCACGTGGTGCACCGGGGCACGTATCAAGCGGGGCTCGCCCGGATCTTCTGCATGTATGCCCCCGAGTTCAACGCCCACTCGGACGGCCGAACCCTGACCGCGAGGTAGGATGGGGAAGCAGTTCCTTCGGCTTGTCCCCTTCTTCGGCAGGTCAGAACTGATCTTGCTTGAACAATGGAGTAGATTGTAGCAGCCGGCGAAACGAGATTCGCCGCTCTCCTTGCCCCCGCCGGGCCAGGCCGGAGATTTTGCACCGCTCCTGAAAGTCTCACCGTTAGTTTTCCGCTCCCGCGTCGAACCACCATGAAGGGCAGATCCAATCTCCTTCAAACGCCGTCATGGCTCTAGAGGTTCGTACAAGAGGAGGCCCGTCTCATGAAATCGTTGATCCTTGTAATATTCATCTCCGTCTCTGCGCTGGGGTTTGCCAGACCTGCGACTGCCGCTGGCAACGCGCTTTCGATCGGCCACGGCAAGGGCATCCTGCAGCCGCAGGACGCTGGCCCCAAGCCGTCAACCGTCTGTCCGGGATCCCAGCTGCTCTTGAACTCCGATTCGTCCTACGAAAACGCCGTGGCCTGGCAGAACGCGGGTGAAATGGCTCCCTATTACGGCGCCTTCGCCGAGTGTTATAGCGGGACCGGCAGGATCTGCGGCGCGATCTTCGATCTCACCCGGACTGCCGGGCAGTCGGGTGGAACGATGGACGTCTACGTATGGGGTGACGCCGGGGGGCTGCCGGGTAGCGTTCTCTCGATCTCCAGCAACATCGATCCCGGACCCATCGGGGTCTGGCCGGTGGTGACCCGAAGCACGGTCGGAATTACCGAGGTCGGGGTCAACGGATCGTTCTGGCTGGGATGCTGGGGAAGGTGGCCGGGAGCAACCGCGGATTGGTACGTGGGGGCCGACTTGAACGGATTCGGCGGATGCCCGAGGACCGACATCGCGCCCGGCATCGGGTACCCGTCCGGCTGGCAGGACGTGGCCGTCGCCTTCGGTCCGACCCAGGCCCTCGGCATCGGGGCCCTGCTTCTGCCGCCACAGCAGGTGGATTTCGCGGGCCTCACCCACACCGGCCTCGGTCAGGCCATCCTGACGCTGGCGGACTCGACTCTGACCGTCTCCAATCTCGGTTCTTCAGGTCAGGACGGCGTCCAGATCGGTATCGGCGCCGGCGTGGGCTTTCACGGATATCTGAATCCGCAGGCATTCCCGGATTCGGGAACCATGGAAATCGATTACGTCGGGCACGGGCCCGGCGTTCCGAGCTCGGTAGCTGCATCGGCGAGAATCCAAGGCGAGGGCAACGGCCGCCAGCTTGTGTCGGCTTTTATCGAGGGTGCCACCCATTTTACGGTCGACGTCTACCTGCATGACGTGTTGACCTATCAGCTGACCGGGTACACCGGGCTTCCCGGACCGTTCCGCGAGGGCGATAAGTCCATAGGCGACCCTATGTATATAGGTGACCCTATGTATCACGTTTATGGTCCTCCGTTGGACTTGTTCTGCCCGCCCATGGGTTACGACGCCAGTATCGAGAACAGCACTGCGGCCACAGCGGTGGATTTCGGCGACGGCAAACTGCACAATTCGGACAACGTCATCATCAAAGCAGAAGATGGATCCAAGATCTATGACACCCTCGAGAACGTGATGGTTTTTGGAACCAAACTCCCCTCGTTCACGATCAACGCGGAAACCCTGCAAGATTTCAACTACGACCACAGGGCGCTGGGCCAGGCGCTCTTCCATCCTTCGTCCAACCGGTTTCTGGTCGACAACTTCGGATCGAGCGGCCAGGACGGTGTCGACGTCAACTTCGGCCAGGCCGGAATCGCCGAAGTCATGTGGGACCGGGTGGATTCAACCGGGGCGGCCCCGGTCGGAGCCCTTCTCCGTCTCGATGCCGTCGGGGAGTTCCTCGGCCAGGACGGGCATGCTCTCGGCTGGGCCCAGTTCACCAAGCAGGGAACCAGCAACTATGCGATCACGGCTGACTTGAGCGCCCTCCAGTCGCCGACCCAGCGGATCCAGGTCTACAATCACGGCGTCCTGGTGGCCGACTTCCCGGGACACAGCGGTCCGGTGGGATCAGTCCAGGCCTTCCCGACCGGGATCGGAAAGGGCTCGACGCAGTGCATCGTGGGGGACTGGGACAAGAACTACAACTTCACCATCAACAACCAGGTCTTCACGGGAAATCAGCTCTACATCCTGTCGGAGTCGGGAATCCACGCCACGTACGTGTCGGATCTCCAGATCCGGGCGGCCAAGATCCCGCTGCTCGGCGTCTCGAGCGAACCGGCGCAGCCGCGGATCGTTACCGGTGTCAATCCCGCGCTCCCCTCGGCGCCGGTGGCGGCGAGATTCGCCTCCATCTGGCCCAATCCGAGTCCGGGCGTGACCAACCTCGAATTCACCCTGGACGGCACAGCGCATGTGACGGCGGAAGTCTACGACGCCAGCGGACGCATCGTGCGCCATCTGGCCGACATGACGGTCCCGGCCGGACGTCACAACGTAAGCTGGGACGGACTGACGGAGGGCCGGCAGAAGGCGGTGCCCGGGGTCTACTTCGTGCGAGGCAGGATCGAGGGTTCTGGAGGACCCGGCAACCTCGAAGGACGCGTGGTCATCGTCAAGTGAGTCGACGAATGCCGGTCTGCATGAGTTGAGGACGATCCTGCGATGGAGGGGCCCCGGGCTGAACCCGGGGCCCCGTTCGCTCGGCATCGCTTCGTGTCCCGGACCGAACCGACTCGCTGCTTCGCCGGCACTCTGAAGCAAGTGTGTCCACGATTCGCCCGGCCGGAGACTCGGGGGAATGAGATCGATCTCGCCTATCTGCGGCAGTCGGCCGTCCCCTTGCGTGCCTCGACCGGTTCTTGTCGTTGCTGGACGGGTCCCGTGGGGGATGGGACCTACGAGGTTCTCGCGGACAACGACCGGCGTTTTCTCCATCTTCGACCTGATGTACACTTGCCAGCGTCCGCAGCATCGGAACGCCGGAAACAAAGGAGTCGCAAGATGGTCCGGAAGTATCGGTTGCTCTTGCTCGTCGCCCTTGTCTGCTTCGTTGCCGGCCTCGTCGGCCCGGCGCTGGCCGCTCCCGCCCAATCGAAGACGGCCACTCCAGCGCCGACCGCCTCCAAGCCGGCCAAGCTCAGTCGCAGCGTCCACTATCACGTGGTTTCCCAGGTCGGGGACATCGCGATTGAGACGTCTTTGGTCAAGACGACGCTGAAGGTCTACCTCAAATCCAAGAGCGGCGGACCGCTTCCAGTGGACGGGGCCTCGGGGACTGCCGTCGTGACCTTCCCGGATGGAACCACCCAGAACGTCTCCCTGTCCCTGACGACGGTGGGGAAGCTGCAGCTCTTCACCGGCCAGTGGCAGGCGACGACGTCTCCGCCGAACCAGGCTGGCGTGAAGATCACCGGGCTGCCCGGATCTCCGTCGGACCTTGCCTACACCGCTGAGTTCCCATGGGGGAAGCACCACGTCAAGGGGGCTGGAGCCTCCTCTACAACGCAGACGAATGCCGGCTCGTCCTCTACGAACACCGGTAGTACCGGTTCACCCGGTTCCAACGCGCCTCCGCCGTCACCTGCCCGCGTGACCCGGTAGAGCCTGTCGGCACCAGCGCGCCAACCCGCCGCGCCGTCACCCGGCGGCGTGACCCGATAGAGCCTCTCGGTACCAGCGTTCCACCTCCGCTGCGCACGGCCCCATGCCCCAGGCCTGCCGTGCGCGCGCGGACGCGCTGTCCCCCACACGGCGGGCGTCCGCCGGATCCGCCAGAAAATCCAGGATGGCCGCCGCCAGTGCCTGAGCGTCCCCGCCCGGATAGAGCTTCCCGGTCACGCCGTCCTCGAGCATCTCCGGGATCCCGCCCACGCTGGGCGCCACGCAGGCGAGTCCCGCCGCCATCGCTTCCATGAGTGAAAGCGGCATGGCCTCCCACCGGGAAGAAAGCGCGAAAACGGCTGATTCCCACAAGTACGGCTTCACGTCGGGGCGCACCCCTTCGAAACACACCGAATCGCCCAGACCGGTCGAGCGGACTTGCGCCTCCAGAGCCGGCCGGAGACGGCCGTCGCCGATCAGGGTCAGACGGGCCGCCGGTTGCGCGGCGTGAACGGCGCGCCAGGCTTCGAGCAACAGCGCGTGGTTCTTGACCTCGCTCAGATTCGCCACGCAGACGACCGCCAGCGGGTTGCGGGAGCGACCGGCGGGCGGCGTGAAAGCGGCGGTGTCGATCCCGTTTCGAAGCAGATGCAGCTTCCGGGTAGGCACGTGGTGCCGGGTCGCCAGGACGAGCCGGACGCTCTCGCTGACCGCGAAGACGCCGGAGCAGCGCGGGAAAAGGGCCCGGTCGAGAAGGAGGCGGTGCCGAGGCTGTTCGGACTTGTCGCCGCTATGCTCGTGGCAGAAGACCCGCAGCCGCGGAAAGAGAAGCCCCATGGCGCGGGCCCAGGTGTTGGCTTCGAAGTTGTGGGAATGGATCACGTCCGGATGAAAGCTCCGAACCGATCCGATCAGGAACGAGAGGATGCGCGGATCAGTGCGGGTGTGCCGATCGAGCGACGCGACCGAAAGCCCGGGCGGAATCGGGCGGGAGAAAAGCGGCCCGTTGCTCCGATTCGCCAGGAGCAGGACCTCATGCCCGCGCCTGGCCAGCTCGGCGCTGAGATTGAACGCGAAGCTCTCGGCGCCTCCGACGACCGTCTGTCCGATGAGTTGCAGGATTCTCAAAACGGGGACCTCAAGGTTGTTCGCGAATCGAACCGGTGCGGCGGAGATCCGCCGAGGGCCGGTCGCGCCGTTGCCGGCGTGACGCATTCATGGCGGGCAGGTTCGGTGCCGCAGCAGGTGTTCATCATGCCAGTCAGCCTGTCCGGTGCAGGAAAGTGAACTCTTCGCCATGATACCGGCCCGAAATCAGCTCATATCCCGCGAGTGGCAGCCGTTTCGACAGAGCCTCGAGGACCGGCAGCTTCGGGCGCCGCCGGAAGTCCTCCAGACTCGAGACTCCGAAATGGCCAAGGAAGATCCAGTCGGGGCGGCGGGAGAGCACATAGTCGACGTCCCACTTCTCGTGATCTTTGTACTTGCCCCCCAGAGCGACCTTTTCGTGCGCGATCTTCCGGTCGGTCAGGCCCTGCATGTCCAGGGTCGGAAGCCCGGAAGCATAGGGAATCGCTCCGGCGACCGGCGTGGCCAGCAGATCGCCCGGCCGCGCTTCCTTGCCCAGCCATTCGCCGATCGTCTCCCACCGTTGGGCCAGGATCGCGCCGTAGCGCAGGGAGCTGTCGTAACCGACGCCGCCGTAGAAGAAAGAGATGAGCAGGGAAAGCGCGGCGGCGCCGAGCAGTAGACCGCCGGCCAGCCACGAACGCGCCTGCCGAGCGGGACGTGGACCGTTGGCCGGCCCGATGGGCCGGTCGCCGGCGTGTCCGGTGGAACGGTCGTACCCCTTCGGGATCGGGCGATCGCCGGCGTGTCGGGTGGAACGGTCGTACCCCAGCGGGATCGGGCAATCGTCGGCGTAATCGCCAGGCGGGGTTCGCAGGAACGGAAGCGGAACCTGGCCGGCCAGCCAGAGCGCACCGGGAGCGGCCAGGATGAGCAGGAGCGGCGCGATCGGCGCGAAAAAGCGCATCTCACCGAAGTGATCCGCGCCGGTGTACAAGATGACCACGAACTGTGCCAGGATCAGCGCCAGAATGAACATCCGCCGCCGTCGTTCCCGTCGCTCCCGCGGGAGCTGCGCGCAGCCCAGGATCGCAAGGGCCACCAGGGGAGATTCCCAGACCAGGCCTCGGAGCAGGTAGCCCGCGCCGTATCGCACCAGCCCCCAGGAGAAGCCGTCGACCTTGGTGTAATAGGTGTTCGGGAGAAGGTCTCCGTAGTAGGCGAGTCGAAAGACGTATTCCGGGCCGACGAGCAAGAGCAGGCCGACGGTGAACCCCGCCGCCGACCGGAGGCGCCGGCCCGGTCGCGTCCAGATCGTGACCGCCGCCAGGGCGACTGCGGCGTAGAGGAGGGCTTCAGGCCTGGCCAGAACGGCAACGGCAAAGGCCAGCCCGGCCACGAAGGCCGGTTTCGCGCTGTGGCCCTCCGGCGATTCGGTGCGGCCTTCTTCGCGCGCTTCGGTCGCGGCGTTTTCCTGCGCTTCCACGCGGAAGAGGAGAATCGTCGCCAGGAGGAGCAACGCGGCGAAGACGCTGGTCTCCATCCCTGAAAACGACCAGAGGACCAGCGGGAGGCAGACGGCGAGGACGAGAAGCTGGCCCGCTCGTCCACCGCGGACTCCGGTCTTTGGGAGATGCCACGCGACCAGCACCATCGTGGCCAGGCCACCGCAGATTCCGGCGATGAGGCTCAGCCGCCGGAGGTCCGTGCCGGCCAGCCGGTGAAGCGCTCCCAGCACGATGACCCAGAGAAAGGACGTATACCCCTCCACGCGCTCGTTCGGGTTGTACACGAGTCCGAGACCGTGAGCGAAGTTCCGGGCGTAGCGGAGGCTGATGTAGGCGTCGTCATAGATCCCATAGCGGAAGAACAGGCCCATGAGGATGAACAGGGCCGCCGGGAGCAATGCGCGGAGGATGCCTGGGAAGCGATTCAAGGGTCCGGTCGATGCGGAAGCGCCGCGGCGCCGGCCGGCATCGGAGCCGCCGGTCACACCGGTGGCAACGCCACGCTGGGCGGAGGCACCGGTCGCGTTGGTGGCAGCGCCGCGCCGAGCGGTGGCGTCCGTCTCCCCGGCACCAACACTACCCTCCTCGCCGGCGCCGGACTCCGCCGGCCAGCCGAGCGTAAGCAGCAGCCATCCGGCCAAAAGAAGCCCCAGAATCTGGAGAAGCCGGATCCGCATCCACAACTCGCCGGCCGGTCCGGGCTCCGGCGCAGCCTGGGGCGCCAGCAGTCGAGGGCCGGCCAGAAGCGCCAACACCGCCACGGCCAGGCCGGGCAGGAGACGCGCGGCGGCAAGCAAGAGCGGACGGAAAGGCGCGCCCCGGTCGGAGCGCTGGATGGAACCGGCGGTCATGGGAAGACAGTCTAGCTGAGATCGGCCTCGGGTGGACAGGTCGCCTCTGGGGCATCCGCCTCCGTGGCACGTCGCCTCTGGAGCAGGTCGCCCCTGCGGCAGCCACGGCAGCGCGGCAGCTCCGGCACGTCTCCTCGGCGGCAGCCGCGGCAGATGGCGTCCGTAACACGCGGTGGGGTGGGAATCATGGAGCTGCCGGAACGAAAGGGACGCCTGTTGCCTAACCCTTCTGTGCCCCCTAAGATGCTGCCCGGGGGCTCTCCGACTCGGTCTGCCGGCAGGGGACCGGGTTTTGTCGTGCGTTGGGGTCCGGAGCGCGGCCGAGTCCGGAGCCGGACGAAGGAGGGAAACGCATGCGGAGTTTGCCCGAGTCACCCTCGATCTCCTTGGATTCCTCTGAGATCTTCCTCAACCGCGAGCTGAGCTGGCTCGCCTTCGCGCGGCGCGTACTTGAGCTGGCGGGCGACCGGTCCCTGCCCCTGCTCGAGCGGGTGAAATTCACCGGCATCATGGGCATGCTGCACGACGAGTTCTTCATGAAGCGCATCGGCGGACTGAAGCGGCAGGTCCGGTCGGGGGTGATCAAGCGATCGCTCGATGGCCGCACTCCCGCCGAAGAGCTGTCCGCCTGCCGGCTGGAGATCCGCGCGCAGATGCAGGAGCTTTCGCGGCTCATGAACGAGGAGATCCGGCCCGCGTTCCGGGACGCCGGCATTCCGATCCTGGAGCACGCGGATCTGGACGAGAAGCAGCGCATCCATCTGCGCGGATACTTCGCGTCCACGGTCCTCCCGATCCTGACGCCGCTTGCCGTCGATGCCGAGCATCCGTTCCCGTTCATCAGCGGCCAGGGACTCAATCTGGCGATCCAGGTTCCCGCGGCCGGCGGCCGGCGCGAACGATTCGTCCGGCTCAAGGTCCCGACCAACCGCCCCCGGTGGTTGCGAGTGCCCGACTGCGAGGGCTTTGTCCCCCTGGAGCAGGTGATCGCGGCCAATCTCGACCTGCTTCTGCCGGGAGAAACGCCGATCGGGCACCACTTCTTCCGCGTCACGCGCGGCGCCGAAGGGGATGCCGAGCAGGTCGAGGTGCCGGATGATTCGGAAGCGCTCATGCCGGGCGCGATCGTTCGCCAGGTGACGCAAGACCTCAAGGCCCGCCGTTTCGCGGGCATCGTGCGGCTCAAGGTCTCGAGCGACATGCCCTCTGAGCTGCAGAGTTGGTTGGCGGAACAGCTCGGGATTCCGCAGGAAGACGTCTACCGCACGGAAACGCTCCTCGGTCTGGCCGATCTCCTCGCGTTGCGGGTTTCGGGACGCGAGGATCTTCTCTACCCGGCGCATGAGCCGGTCGACCATCCGCGCCTCAAGAGCGACGAATCGGGATCGGCTCCCCGGAACCGCCGCGCGAAGGTGGAAGAGAAGACGATCTTCGATGAGATCAAGCGCGGGGACATTCTCCTGCATCATCCCTATCACAGCTTCGAGTCCTCGGTGCTGCGGTTCCTGGTCGAAGCGACCGAGGATCCGGCCGTGGCGGCCATCAAGCTGACCATCTACCGGACGAGCGGCGATTCACCGATCGTCCGGACGCTGGCGGAAGCCTCGCGCCGCGGCAAGCAGGTGGCGGTGCTGGTTGAGATCACCGCCCGCTTCGACGAGGCGCCCAACATCGCGTGGGGAGAGCTGCTCGAGCGGGAAGGCGTGCACGTGGCCTACGGCGTGGAGAAGCTCAAGACCCACGTCAAGCTCGCCCTGGTCGTGCGCGAGGAGGCGGGCCGGCTGCGCAGCTACGTCCACGTCGGAACCGGCAACTATCACACCGGCACGGCGCGGATCTACGAAGACCTGGGGCTTCTGACCGCCGATCCCGCCCTGGCCGGAGACGTGGCCGCTCTCTTCAACGAGCTGACCGGCGCGCTGCCCGTGCGCACTCTCACGAAGCTCATCGTCGCGCCCTCCGGGATGCGCGCCCGCTTCACCGAGCTGGTCCGCCGGGAAGCGGACCATGCCCGCGCCGGCCGGGAGGCGGGGATCCGGGCCAAGATGAACCAGCTCCAGGATCCGGACATGATCCGGGAGCTGTACAAGGCGGGCCAGGCGGGCGTCCCGATCACGCTGAACGTGCGCGGGCTCTGCTGCCTGCGTCCCGGAGTCGAAGGGCTGTCGGAGAACATCCGGGTCTTCAGCGTCGTGGGGCGGTATCTCGAGCACGGGCGGATCTACGAGTTCAAGAACGGCGGAGAGCCGGAGTCCTACCTGGGCTCGGCCGACTGGATGAAGCGGAACCTGGATCGCAGGGTGGAGAGCATCGTGCCGGTCGATGATCCGAAGCTGAAGCTGGAGCTGGCCCGCATCCTCGACGTCTACGAACAGGATAACTGCTCCGCCTGGGACTGCGCCCCGGACGGATCTTATACACGGCGGCGTCCCCGGGATGGAGAGGCAGTGCGGGCGTCCCAGGACGTCTTCATTGCGATGGCCCGGGAACAGCAGGTTCCGGTGCGGTCACGGTCGCAGCGGAGCCGGAAGGAATGAAGAGGACCCGTCGGCCGGTCGGCGTCATCGATCTCGGCTCGAACTCGGCCCGCATCGTGGTCTTTCGTCTGGATCCCGGCGGCGACCTCGAGGTCGTCGCGGACGAGCACGCTTCCGCCCGCCTGATCCGCGAGCTGGACTCGCACCGGCGGATCAACCGGTCCGCGCTCGAACGCACCCTGAGGCTGCTGCGGGATTTCCGGGCGGTGGCGCAGGGAGCGGGCGCGCGGGAGATCATCGTGCTGGGCACGGCCGCGCTTCGCGAGGCGGTCAACGCGCGCGCGCTGGTGGCTCGGGCGCGGGACGAGATCGGCCTCGAGGTGCGGATCCTGGGAGCCGAGGCGGAGGCCCGCGCCGGATTTCTCGGCGCGGTCTACAGCCTTCCGGTGCGGCACGGCCTCGTCTTCGACATCGGAGGCGGCAGCCTGCAGGTCAGCCGTTTTCGTGACCGGAAAATCCGCCGATCCTGGAGCCTTCCTTTGGGCGCTCTCCGGGTGAGCGACACCTTCTTGACCTCCGACCCGCCGGGAAAGGGCCAGATCCGCCGGCTGCGGGCCCACGTCCTCCGCGCGCTTTCGCGGGCCGGCGTGCCGGCATTGGCCCCGGACGAGTCCCTGATCGGAACCGGCGGGACGGTGCGGAATCTCGCCAAGATCGACTCGCGGCGGCGGGAGTACCCGATCCAGCGCCTGCACGGATACGAGCTGACGCGCGCCCATTTGCGCGAGCTGATGGCGCTTCTGACCGGGATCAAGGTGAGCGCGCGCGCCTCCGTGCCCGGGCTCAATCCGGACCGTGCGGATTCCATCGCCGGCGGCGGCGTGACCGCCGAATGCATGATGGATGCCTGCGGCGGAACGCGCTTTCTGGTGACCGGTTTCGGCCTTCGCGAGGGTATCGCGCTCTCGACTCTCGGAGCGGCGCTTCCGTCACCCGAGGACGTGCGCGTCGGATCGATCGCCTCCTTGACGGCGAACTTCAACACCTGCATTCCGGCGCGGAGCCGGCGGCGCTCGGACCTGGCCCTGGCTTTGTACAAGATCCTCGAACCCCATCCCGAGCCGTTCTTCCGTGAGCTGATGGCGCACGCCGCGGCCGTGCTCGACATCGGGCGCAGCGTCGACTACTACCGCCTCCACGCGCACACAGCGCTCGTGATCCGGGCCAGCGGCCTGTTCGGGTTCAGCCACCGGGAGATCGCCCAGCTCTCATCCCTCGTGGAGCTGGCCGACCGGAATGGCTGGAATCTCAAACGATGCCGGCCCTTGCTGCACGAGGACGATCATGCGCCGCTGGAGCGGGCCGGCCTCGTGCTGGCGCTGGCGGATGCCATCGAACAACGCCTGCCGCCCCGGCGGAGGGCGAAGGTGAGCGGTCGCGTCCGCTCCGGCGAGTTCGTGTTGGATGAGCCGGCGCTGGACGCCTGGGAGGGGCTCGAATTCCGGAAGCGGTTCCGGAAGGAATTCGGACTGGAGCTGCGGACCGCATCCGGGTGAGTCGCGGGTTTTCGGGGAGTGCGGACCGCCTCCGGGTGAGTCGGCGGTGGGGGACTGGGGCTGCGGACCGGATCCGGGTGGGTTGCCTTCTGCCCGGGAATGCGGGCCGGGATGCCGCTCCTTGCCTGGCCATTCTGCCGGGCCGTTCATTCGAGATCTTCGGGACCCGAGCATCGATCGGCTATACTTCCGGGATGAATCTCCGAGCATTCGACCTCGCCTCTTGGATCATCCTCGCCCTCTGTTGGGTGGTGTTCTGCATCTTCTTTGGCTTGCGCCGGCCCCACCCGGGCGAAAAGACGACGCGAAGAGACCGGCGTTCCGTGCTCGGGATGGTGCTCCAGGGGGTGGGATTCGCCGCCGTCTCGATCGTCCGGCGTCCCTGGCATTCGCCGTTTCTCCCTCTGCCCGGCATCCTCCAGGCGTTGCCGCCGCTGGCCGTAGCCGTTCTGGCCGTCGCCTCGTGCTGGCTCGCGCTCGCCGCGGTCCGCACTCTCGGCAAGAATTGGAGCTACCAGGCGCGCCTGGTCGAGGGCCACCGCCTGATCACCGCCGGTCCGTACGGCCGCATGCGCCATCCGATCTACAGCGCGATGCTGGGCTATCTGCTCGCGACCGGATTCGCGGTCAGCCACTGGCTGGGTGTGATCCTGGGCGTCGTTTTTCTCAGCATCGGCAGCGCCATCCGAGCCGGTGCGGAGGAGAGGCTCCTGCGCGCGCAGTTCGGGCGCGAGTACGAGGAGTACGCCCGCCGCGTGCCGGCGATCCTGCCGCGGATCTGAGCAGCCTGACCGGATCGCTGCCGCTTTCCCGAATCACGCCACCGTTCCGCCTCGACCAGGTTGATCGAGTGGATGCGCCACCGGAGGCTCGCGGCGCCGCGTTTCCAGCCCGGGCGCGACCGGCGGGGACCTTCGGCAACGCCATGGGGATCCCGGCTCGAAGGATGCGTTACCGGAGCGTCACCTTCTGCACCGCCGTGTATCCCGGTCCGCGCAGGCGCAGGAAGTAGACGCCGGGGGCGAGACGCGCTCCGGTCGCCCCCGTTCCATCCCACGCGAGTTCGGACACGCCCGCAGGGAACGTGCGGTCGGCCAGCACCGCCGCCTGGCGCCCCGTCGCGTCGAAGACCGCCAGCCGGGCCGGCCCCGCCGCAGGCACCGTGAAACGGACCTGGGTCGATCCGTCAAACGGATTCGGCCGCGCCGGCTCGATCGCGGCCGCGAACGGCGCCGGCGCCCGCGGCGCGACGCCGGTGGCCCCGCGCTCGACCTCCGCCATGAGCCAGGGCGCGTTCTGCGCGTCGATTTCCACATGTTCTTCGTTGGTCGCGGGGTAGTAGACGGCGTCGAAAGGAACGTGTGCGAGGAGATTGGGATCGCCCGCGATGTTGTAGAACAGGTCGGTGGTGTTGACGTCAAGCGAGCTGATCGTCGGGATGAAACAGTGATTCGGGTAGAGAGCCACGATATCCCCGACGGGGGCCACGACCGAATCGACCTGCGCCATGGTATCGCGCCAGCCGCCCGGCGCGCCGTCGTAGGGAGCGGTGCCCGCCGCGTTCACGTAGACCTCATCCGGGGGTTGAAAGAGGACGTTCAAACGCCCATGGAAGATGGTCTGGTTGTTCCCATCGGGGACCGCCCAGACGTCCCCGACCAGGTTGATCAGGAAGTTGTCGTACTCCCACTTGATCAGCTCGGCGCCGGCGTTGAACCCCTGATTCACCTGGTCGCCGCTGCCGTTGGCGATCGACACCAGGCGCAGGCCGGTCGGATATCCGCCCAACGCCGCCAGCTCGGAGGCCATGGTTCCGCGCAGCGGATCGGGCTGGCCCGTGGTCCCGGGCGGATCGGTATGGTGATAGACGAGAAGCTGGCGCGCGGCCGGGGTGTCCAGCGCGGCCAGCCACTGCGCCGCGTCCGAGGATTCTCCGGCAAAAAACCAGACCCAGTACTGGAGGCCCAGGGGAATGTCGGCCCCTTCCTGCGGCCCGTCGAACGAGATGAACGAGCGTACCGCCGTGGGCAGCCCCTGGTTTTCCATGTAGTCGAGGGCGTAGCGGCCGACCACTCCGCCCATGCTGGCCCCGATCAACGCCATGTCGTGGCCGGCGCCGATGATGTTCCGAACCTGTTGGATCAGCTCGACGGCGACGAAGGCGTTCCGCTCCACATAGGTGGTCGCATCGGTGTACTTCAGCACCACCGCGTCGAATCCAAGGCTGCGTAGATTCTCGAGCAGGTTCTGCTGGTTGAGCAGCGCGTAGAGCTGATCCCAGTCCATCGTGTTCTCGAGGTCGAAACCTTCCAGCACCACCATCGGCTCGGTGATCTGTTGATGAATGGGGGCGAGGTAGACGTAGGCGTCCCCGGTGCCGTAGGAACCGTCGTACGGAATGCTGGCGGTGATGTGGAGGGTGTCGTTCGGAAGCGGGGTGGTCAGCTGCTCCACCTGGAAGGTCGCTGCGGCGTTCAGGGTGTCGCCATCCGTGAGGATCGCCCGCAACCGAAGGGTCTTCGAGCCGTCCGAAACGTAGTGGACGATCCGGTCGGCTCCGAAGGAGATGGAGGCGAATCCCGCTCCGTCGTCGAAATCGGCCTGGAGGCTTGCCGGCGCGGATGGGTCGTTCGTGTAATACCACGCCCGGTCGATCCGGAAGGTCACCTTCCCGCCGCGGTAGGTGTGATCGCGGAGGGCTGCCAGCGCGAAGACCCGCCTCGAGACGAAGGGACTCGGCGCCGCCGACGGATTCCCGCTCGGCGGCGGGGCCAGCTCGAGCCGGCCTCCGCGGTTCTGGAGCAGGCCGTTCGTGATCGCATCGGATCGAATCCGGTCGTAGCGGAAGCTCATGACCGCGAGCGGGACGATGCCCCGCTGCTCCGCCTCCCGGCTTCCGGAAATGACGGCGTCGAGCGAAGGCCACGCCGGCCGGGTCAGCGACGCCCGATAGATCTCCGAGTACATCTGGCGCCACTCATCCAGGGAGGCCGGCCGCGACTGCGGCGTCCCATCGTGGTTGTCGATGTGGGACAGCGGTAGCACGCGATCATAGAGGATTCCGGATGGAATCCTGTCCGCCGGAAGATCCTGAAGGAGGTTGCCGAGACGATCCTCGATCGGTCCCGCGTGGGCGGAGGCCAGGCCGAGAACGACGAGGAGAGACGCCGCGCCCACGGCGGTCACGAATGATCGAAGAAGAACGGGATTTCGTGGAATACCCATGATGACCTCCTGTCGGACCTCTGCGATGCTGGATCTTCTGGGGCCGAGCAGGCCGCTCGGACACATCGGATCCAAGGAACTCCTCCACGGAACGGCCTCGTTGTCTCTGTGAAGATTGTACCGCCGGCGTCCCGCCGGAGCGAGAGACCTTCCGCGCGCCCGAAGCGCGGAGTCGGCCAGTCTCAGGAAAGCGGCGCGAGCGCACCTGTGCTAAACTCTCTCAGACCCGGTCGAAGAAGCTGCGAGCGGCATGGCCCTCGAACGCAGGGCGCGCTGCGGGGAAGGTCGGTTCTTGAAAATCCTCCACCTGGACACGGGCCGTGAGTGGCGCGGAGAGCAACAGCAGATCTTCCATCTCACGCAAGGCCTCGAGGAGCGCGGCATCGTCTCGGTGGTGGCGACGCCGATGGGAAGCGCCCTGGCGCAACGGCTCCGCGACCATGATCTCCCGGTGATCGAGCTGCCTCCCGGATCTCCCTTCGCGCCTCGGAGCGTCCGAGCCCTCCACGGCATCCTCGCGGATCGTCACTGGCACCTGCTGCACGCCCACAGCGCCCACGCGCACACGCTGGGATTCCTCTCGTTCCGCCTGCCTCCGGCCCGGTCCTTTCACCGTCCCGCCTTCATCGTTTCGCGGCGGGTGGATTTCGTGCCCGCCCGCGATCCGCTGACGCGCCTGAAGTACACCGGTGCGGGACAGACGTTTGTCTGCGTGTCCTCCGCCGTCGCCGAGGTTCTCCGACACTACGGCGTTCCGGAGTGCGCCCTTCGTGTCGTGCATGACGGCGTGCCCGTTCCGGGAAGCCCGGATCCCTACGATTCCGAGCTTCCGGACGCCGACGCCGCAAGGATCGAGCAGGAACGGGCGGATCTGCGGGCCGAGCTGAACGTGCCGGAACAAGTGCCGCTCATCGGCAACATCGCGCCGTTTGCCGAACACAAGGGGCACCGGTACCTGCTCGAGGCGATGGCCCGGGTGCGCGCGGAAGAGGAATCGGCCCACCTGGTGCTGCTCGGGAAGGGAGAGCTGGAGAAGACGCTGCGCCACCAGGCCGAGAGCCTCGCTCTGACCGGCGCTTTGACCTTCACGGGATTCCGACCGGACGCCGTGCGCTATCTGCCGGCCATGGACGTGTTCGCGCTGGCTTCGGTCGAAGAAGGGCTGGGAATCCCGATCCTGAGCGCGCAGGCCGCGGGCGTGCCCGTGGTCGGCACGACCGCGGGCGGCCTGCCGGAGGCGGTGGCGGACGGCGTTTCGGGGATCCTGGTGCAACCCAAGGCACCCGATGCGCTGGCCTCCGCGATCCTGCGCCTGTTGCGGGATCGCAGTCTCCGCGCGCGCATGGGGCAGGCGGGCCGGAAGTGGGTTTCCGATCACTTCGCGGTCAGCCGGATGGTGGATGAAACGCTGCTGGTGTACCGCGACGCGCTGGGGAGGGTTTGAAGAGCCCGGGTGAGAGCTCCGGCTGAACCCAGCCGTCGACGGTGGGCTTGGTCGTTCGTTCAGGAAGCGGCACCCGAGTGCCGATCTTGTGATTTAGCAGAAGGATCCATGGTCTTTCCCGGAGCGCAGGCCCCCGTCCGATCCTGCGCAGAGGAGGTGCCCCTTGCCGCGTCGTCCGCATTGGGGCCGGCTTTTCCTGTGGCCGGTCCTGCTCCTGGGGTTTCTGGGTTGCACGGTGGAAAAGCCGGTCAGTCCCAAGTTCCAGACGAACGTCTACGTGCCGATGGGGGATCAGCGGCTTTCCGGGAAGGACCTGCTCAAGGACAACAGCTACATCACCGGAGACACCACCGGGGCTCAGCCACTCGCCTTCACCGTCTCGGGCTCCATCTCGGACTTCAAGGTCGGCTCCATGCTGGACTTCGACGTCGCGTCCTCGGGGTTCTCTTCGCCGCTTGATTCGATCGCGGTCGACTCGCCGGCCGACATTCCCACGAGCTTCCCCTTGTCCGACCTCGATCCGTCCCTGCCTTCCGGAGTCGATCAGGCGGTGATGCCTCCCTTCACCTTCAGCGGGCTCCGCGCGGACGCCGGCGACCAGACCACCTTTCAATGGCTCTCGGTAAAGCAGGGGTTTCTGACCGTTGACTTGCACAACCGCCTGAGCGTTCCCCTGGGAGGACCGGATCCGGGCGACCCGCTCGACATCCGTCTGATCGATCGCGTGAACGGCGCCCTCGTCAAGGAGATCGTCATGGATACGCTTCTGGCCGCCGGGGGCGTCATCGAGGTGAGATCCAGCATGGCCGGAGCTGCCATGCACAACCAGCTCGCCGTCGACCTGGCGGGAGGGAGTCCGGGCAGCGGTGGAAAGCTCGTCCCCATCAGCACGAGCCAGGCGATCGATGTCTCGCTTACCTTCCAGTCCTTCCAGGCCGACTCGGTCGTGGCCGTCATCCCGGCTCAGAGCCTGGCTCTGAGCGACTCGGTCGAGCTTGGATCCGACGTCGGGATCGTCACCGCCACGACGTCGACGGGAGTCGAGATTCCGCTCACCTTGCACAACGACCTTCCGATTCCGGCGACGGCCGTGCTCAACTTCCCGAACGCCACCCGCAACGGTCGGGCGCTCACCCAGCAGTTCTCGATTCCCGCCCGAACCGATCCGTCCGGCTTGCGCTACCAGATCGATCTGGGAAGCGTTGCGCTGGCCGCGCCGGCGGGCCGGACGCTTTCCACCTTCGACTACACCATCCAGGTGACCAGCCCGGGCAGCAACGGTCAGCAGCTGAACCTCGGGAGCCACGAGAGGGTCTGGGGCAGCTTCGACGCCGCCAGGATCCAGTTCGACTCCATCCGAGGAAGCGTGGAGAACCGGCAGATCGCCCTGCCCTCGACGGAGACGTCCTACAATCCCCCGGAAGGGTTGGACCAGTTCGATTTCCAGGCCGCCAGCCTCGAACTGGACATCAACAGCACGATCGGTCTCGGCTCGCAGGCGCAGGTGTCCATCGCCGGCAACGGTGGAACCAGCCGGGTCGATCTGCCCCTGTCCTTCGTCATTCCGCCCGGCTCCGCCGATCATCCGGCCCACGTCTCCGTGGCGCTCAACGAGCGGAACTCCTCGCTGCTCGATCTGATCCACTCCCAACCGACGCAGCTCTCCTTGAGCGGAGACGTCCAGGTCGGAGCCGGCGGACAGATCGGCACGATCCAGCGCTCGGACGGCGTGCAGGGATCGTATACCCTGATCGCTCCGCTCCGGATGAAGGTCGGCCGGATCGAGCACAGCACCGATCCCTTCCACTTCACGCTCTCCTCCGACGATCAGAGCCGGATTCGAAGCAACGTCGTTTCGGGGGCGGCCGAAGGATGGGCCGTGAACAGCTTCCCGATCGGGATGACCGCGCGCGTCTTCTTCGCCGCCGACTCGGCCGGCCTGGCGCATCCGGCCGTCACGCTCGATTCGATCTCCGTCGCTCCGGCGCTGGTCGATCCCGGAACCGGCCGGGTCACCAGGCCGGACACGACGACGTTTACGCTGACGATCACGCCGAACGACATCGCCTTCTTCGCGCGGGATGAGGTCTACGCCAAGGTGCTCTTCACCGCGTGGGGCGCCGATCCCAACGCCGTGGTCGAGATCACCGCGCTCGACTACGTGGACCTGCACGCCATGCTCCAGTTCGGAATCGAGGTGAAGCCATGACCCGGTCGACTTCTGGCACGGCGGCGGCCCGGACCGGGCCGAGCGCTGCATCTCCGGCTCGAGGGCGCCGGCGTCGAGCAACGCCGGCCCGACGCCTGGGCTGGACGCTCTGCGCGCTGGCACCGTTCATCCTTGGCCTGCTGCCCGGAAGCGCCTGCGGCGATGCCGCCTCGGCCGGAGTGGCCGGTGCCTACACCCTGCGAGCCCGCGGCGTCGAGGCCGCCTCCTGGAACCCCGCCAATCTCGGCTGGAATGGGGCCTTCGATTTCCAGATCGTGGCGGTGCAGATCCAGGCCGGCAACAACAGCTTCTCCCTGGCCGACTACAACAAATGGAACGGAACGTCCTGGAGCGACCAGGACAAGGAGCAGATCCTCTCCCGGATTCCCGGCGCCGACTTCGAAGGCCGGTTCGCGCTCGCCGCGGACGCGCCGGGCCTGGCGATGAAGGGCTGGGCTCTCACGATCGAGAGCGAGGCCTTCGGCGATGCGCGGATTCCGCGGGAGTTCGCGCAGCTCCTGCTGGACGGCGACGTTCCCGGCCAGAGCTTCCGGCTCAATCACGCCGGCGGCGGAGGGATGGCCTGGTCCGAGGCGCGGCTCAGCCACGGCCGGAGGATCGCGACCGTCGCGGGCGTTCCGATCGTCGCCGGCTTGAGCCTGAAGTACCTCCAGGGATGGGGCTACGCCGGGATCACGAACGCCTCGGGCGGCTTCACGACCGGCGCGGACGAGATCCAGGGCGCGGCGGATCTGACGGCCCGCACCGCGCAGGGCGGCACCGGCTATGGAGCGGACGTCGGGGTGGCCGGCCGGCTTCCGTCAGGCTGGGACCTTTCTCTGGGAGTCCGCGATCTCGGCTCGAGCATCCGGTGGAATCGGAAGACCGAGATCCACCACGACACCGCGACCGCGGATTCCATCACGTTGAACAACGTCCAGAACAACGGGACCGACCTGGTGGCGCAAAGCTCCTCGATCGAGCCCGGCCCCGGGTTCAAGACCGCGCTTCCGAGCACGGCGACCCTGGCGGCGGGCCGATCGTGGTTGGGAGCCTACGTCGAGGCGGATCTCACCCAGCCCTTGAACGACGTCTTCGGGTTGGGAACGAAACCGACGGTGGCGCTCGGCGCGAGCCGGCGGATCCTGGGATTCCTCGAGCCGCGCCTCGGCTGGTCGGCCGGGGGTCCGGACGGCACGGTCTACGCGGGCGGGCTCGGCCTGCGTCTGCTCAGCCTCGAGCTGGATCTGGCCGTGTCCTCCACCGGCGGCCTCACCTCGCCCAAGGGGATCGGCGGGGCGTTCGGGCTGGCCTGGAAGGGATCCGAGCGGCATCCGGGGCGGTGAAGAACCGCGCCCAGACCAGCTGGTGGCCAGGGGGAACCGGTGCCGTCCCATTTGCGTCCACCAGCGGCGGATGCTGTTGGTCGCAAACTACGCGGTGTCGTGATCGATGCCCACGCTGACCCAGCCCGGGTATTGGCCAGATCGTAGACGCCATAGGGGATGGCCTTACCCAGACGCGGGTCGTTGAAGTCGTGGACCCGGACATCCCCCTTCCTTCGGCCAGGGACGGCGGAGTTGATACACCACGCGTCCGTCCCGGCCCACCGAGAGGCGGCTCTGGGCGGAAGGGAGGCCGGAGGCCACACCTGCACAACCGCTCGAGAGCTTCCCGATCATGAGCGGGTGCGAACCGGGCGGCGTGGGGTGAGAACCCGGCGACCTGGGCACAGAGGAGCCTGGACGGCGGCGCGATGGGAGTGGTCCAAGACAACACCGGAAAGTCTGCCGCGTTCAGTCCCCTCGACTGGCTCCCCCGCGCGATGGCGCTGCCGGAGCTGCCGCAACCTGCAACTGCTGCATGATATTCCCCGTGTTCGGGTCGAGCAGGACAATCCTTTGCCCTTCGGACGAGCGATGTGCCCCGAAATCGACATAATCGTAATTCATACCGGCGCGCACCTGACTCTCTCCGTCTTGTCGGGTCCCAGGTCTGGCCTCCTCCTTCAGGCAGTCCGCGCACAAGACGGTCTTGCCGCTCGGATCCACTTGGCGAAGATAGGCCCCGACGACGCTATTCGCGCGTTCTGCCTGTGCAACAGGAGCAAACAGAAATGTCTGTCCCGGCTCGTAAGAAAATGTCTGGGGTTCCGTATAAATTGTAACGAGCAACGGCTGATTCGCGATCGGAACTTGATGGGCTTCGTAGTAAACATAGGCTGTACTTGCACCGGGGGTCCCGGTCGGGCCGGCACCACCCCCCAATTCCCCGCAGCGGTAAACGCCGGTCGTGGGACCTCCTGCGGAGGACCCGCCGTTGCCGCAGAGGCTTTCCGCGGCCTGGAGATCCTTCATCATCGCCGCGGCTTGCGCCTGTGCCTCATTATCCCGCTCGTGCTGGGCATAGCATTCAGCGGCCCAGGCCTCGAGGGCAGCGCTCTTGACGTACTGGTCCCGGAGAGACCCGTCGGTTATCGATACTTGAGGCGGTTGCCCGTCCTGGGAGGACATACTGGTCGGACACGACCAGTCGCCGACACGGCTCAGTAACCGGTGAACCCAATCGGCATACGGTCCGGTATAGGAGCCGCCGGCGGTTGAAGAAGAGGATTGCCCTTCATGAGACCCGGGGGGTGAGCCCGTCCGCGATTGATCAGGCGTCTGCTCGGCGACGGTCTCTCTCAAGGATTCTCGCCGCTGGTGGGCTTGTTGGCGAGTCTCCTCGAGCGATGCGATCTGCTCCTGGAGGTCCCGGATCTTTTCCCGTGCGTCTTCCTCTTCTTGCTGGAATTTGGCGACGCCGACCTGCAGGATCGCCCCGGCTAGGGCAAGGCCCCGCTGGCCCCCGAAGCTGTTGTTTGTGCTTTGCAACTGCTGGATATCGTCCTCGAGACCACTCAATACCTTTTGCTGGGATTGGACTTCGTCCTGCAGCTCATCGATCTTGTCCTGCGTGTCCTGCTCTTCTCGATTCGCTTTCTCCAGCTCGGCCTGCTGCTCGTCCATGTCCTCGCTCTGCGGTTGCAGCTCTTGCTCGTCGGCCGGGCCCGCGGGGGAATTATCGGCGGGTTCAGGTGACGCGGCGGCCAGGGCCGGCGAAGCGGATGGTCGCTCTACCACGATCCAGCTTCCGGAAGGGCCGAAGGCGACGCAACTGATGACGCCGTTCCTGGCGTGGATTGCCTGCAGCGCGTCGACGAATCCCTCCGGTAGCTCACCTCCGGTCCACCACCCATTGGCGCCGCGGATGATGGCCCAGGCGCCATTGGGAGCGATTGCAGCATGGCTGATGTGCTCCGCCTTGGCAGTGTCGGCTTCCGCCAGGTGCTTCACCATCTCTTGTGGAGCGTGCGCATCGATGCTCTTGTCACCGAGGATGCAATATGTTCCCCCTGGTCCGAGGTCGGTCTCATGTATATGGCTGGACAATTTGCTTTCTCGGCTGATTAGGTCCTTTGAATCGCCATTGTAAAATAGGGAATCGGCCGCCTCCACAGAGTAGGCGCCTCCCTGCAGAGACACCCACTCGATCCTCGCTCTGACTGAATACCAGCGCGATAGGGCGTTTACCAGGTACTCCTTGAGGCGCCACCCACACCACCGGTTTGACTCGTAGACGACGATACACCGGTTGCTGTCATCCAGAGCCACGCACCGGACACTGTCGCCACGGCCAAGGCTCTCCCGGAGCGAGTCAATCAGGCAGGAAGCGACCGGACCGCCAAAGTAAAGTCCAAGGTCGGTGTCCCCGGCTCGTGGGGTCGCGGGAAGAAAGCCCGGATAACCCAGAGGTGGCGCCGCGGCACCCGAGGTGACTTTGCGAAAGTCGCAGGAGACGATCTCCTTTACTTGGGACGTGTCGTCGGCGACCGTACAGTTGCCTAATCCCTGCATGGATCCTGGATCTGCACCATACAATTGCAGTTCCAGACCTCCAAACCGCTGGTTTGGACATTGCTGTTCGAAAACGATCAGGCCACGCTGATCGATGTTTCCGGACCAGCACAGTTGCCCCGGGCTGCCCATCTTGACGTTGCAGTTCGAGTCGACGATTATTTCCTGGCTGAGAGCCTCTCGCCCGAACTTCATTTCCCCTTGCCAGGTACCGGTATACATGCAGGTGGCGCGAGTCAGACTGGGGTCGATTGCGATTGTGAGAAGCACGATTGCGAGAGCGAATAATTGCGGCTTTGCTACGGCGGACCGCATGGCTCCTTCTCCCTACTGTCGTGAATTTCCGACACACGCGGCGTTGCGGAAGGCGGATGCTAGCGCGAACGCATTAGCCGGTCAAGAGCAATCTGACATGGCCGGAACGTTGCGATGCGGCACTGCAAATTGCGTGGGACGCGTTCGCCGACAGGTGTCGCAACGCGCGTACAAGGAGCACATTGCTGAGAGTGTCACGCGCAACGGCGACACCGCTTCGCGATCTTTATCCCGTGATGTGGACAGGACTCCGTCGTCGTGAACCGCTGCGAAGACAGCGGGTTTCTCCGGGCCGGGGATTCTGGTCACTCGCCGCCCGAAGCCAGGCTGAACAGCAGCAGCCCGAGAACCAGCACCGTGATGCCGACGTAGAGCCAATCCTTCTGGCGCTCGAACGCGAACACGGAGAACGCCACCCGCGCCACCGGCGTGGCGATGAGCACCAAGAGGCCGAGCTGGATCCAGGCTTTCCCGCGGACGTCGCGCAGATCTCCGATCACGCCTCCGATCGAGCGCAGATCCGACGGCTCTCCTCGAAAGATGCGATAGTCAGGGACTTCACGGCCGTGGCGGAGCAGGAAGACGGCCGCGCCCGCGGCCACCACCAGCGCCGACGTCACCACACCGATTCTGAGGAGATTCCCGATGACCGTTTCGACCTGGTGCTCGGTCCAGCGCCCGGACGACTTGGAGCCGCGGTGGGGCGCGGCCGAAAGTCCGCCGTTCCGTGCCGGTTTGCGTCCGCTCCCGGTGCTCGGGGCCACGATCAGAGCCTCCCGGTCAGGCTGCTCAGGATCATCTCGATGCCCAGAGCGGCAATGACGATCGCGAAGAGAACGCGGAGGACGCGTGTTCGAGCCGCCGCCAGGAGCCTCGCTCCGCCGGCGGAACCGGCCAGGACTCCCAGCATCACCGGCATGGCCAGGCCCGGATCGACGTAGCCGCGGTGGAGGTAGATTCCCGCGCTGGCCGCGGCCGTCACCCCGATCATGAAGTTGCTCGTCGTGGTGGAGACCTTGAAGGGAAGGCGCATCACCTGATCCATGGCGACGACCTTGACCGCGCCGGAACCGATCCCGAGCAGACCCGAGAGGGCCCCGGCCCCGAGCATCAGGCCGAATCCACCAGCGACCCCCTGGACCTGATACGAGCTCGGACCCGCGGGGGTGGGATAGCTTCCGTGCAGGCGGAGGGCGACGGCGAGCCGATCGGGCTTCCGGTTCGTCACCAGAGCCTCCCGGTGCGTTCGAGCCGCCTGCAATGCCGAGGCGAGGAGAACGACCCCGAAAGTCGTTCCGATGAGCGCCACCGGCGCGCGGGTGGCGATCAAGGCGCCGAAGATCGCGCCCAGGCAGGTCGCGATCTCGAGAAACATGCCAATCCGGATGTTGGAGAACCCCTCGCGGACGTAGGCCGCGGCTGCGCCCGATGAGGTCGCGATGACCGACACCAGCGAAGCGCCGATGGCGTAGCGGATGTCCACGTGCAGCCCGAGCGTGAGAAGAGGCACGATGACGACCCCGCCGCCCAATCCCGTCAAAGCGCCGATCAGCCCGGCCGCGCAGGAGCCGGCGAGGATCACGAACGTAAAGGCAAGAACATGCATCGACGTCTCACAGACTGCCGTTTCGTCACCATCTGCGGCCAGATTCCGATTCGACCGCTGGTCCAATCGCAGCCCGGCCGGCCAGCCTTTCCAGTCGGTCAACCGTCAGTTCCGACCGATAGACGCGTCGCGATTCCCCTGCGAATCGATCACGATTCCGGCCCGCTTCAGTGGGCAACCGCATCACGATTCGTCTGCGATCACGACTCGCCCCCGCCGCCCCGGTCAATCAGGCGATGATAGGCGTTCACCGCCAGCCGGTCGCAGCGTTCATTGCCATCATGTCCCGCGTGCCCCGCCGTCCACTCGAAGCTGACGTCGTGGATCTCGGTCTGGAGGATCAGGGCCTGCCACAGTTCCTGGTTCTTGACCGGCTTGCGGTCGCTGGTCTTCCAGCCGTTCCGGATCCAGGAGTGGATCCACCGGCTCATCCCGTCCGCCACGTAGCGGGAGTCGGTCACGACCTTGACGCGGCTGGGTTGCTTGAGCCGGCGGAGCCCCTCAAGGACCCCGGTCAGCTCCATCCGGTTGTTCGTGGTCCGGGCTTCGGCGCCCGACATTTCCAGCTCCCGGCCGGTGGCCACATCGACCAGGATCGCTCCCCAGCCTCCGGGACCGGGGTTGCCGCTGCAGGCGCCGTCGGCGTACAGCACCACCGAGGGGCGAGCCTCGCCGGCCGTCTCCTGGGAACGAGTCATGAGGCGGAATCCACCCTTCTCTGAATCTCTACGGGCTTGGAAGGCGCCGCGCGTCCCCGCATCAGCATCGGCCTGAGGGTCGCCACGGATCCGAGGGTCACCCTGGCCGTAACCGCGCCGAGCGCCGCCATCGGCTGCGGAACCCCGTAGGAGTCGACGATGGGATCAGCCGGGAAGTCCGACCGGCCGGGGAGAGGCTCAGAGCCTCCCACGCCGGCCGCGGGAAGAGTGTGGGCGGTCCGACACCCGGCCGGCCGGTACGGTTGCGTCCCGGCCGGCCCGGCTTCCACAAAGGAGAAGCGGGCCGGCGGGAGCGTCAGTTGAGCGAGAAACGAACCGGGAGCTGGACCCACACTTCGACCGGCTGATGCTGGGAGAGGGCCGGCTTGAAGATCGCGCTCTTGGCGCAGGTGATGGCGGCATCGTTCAACATCACGTTGCCCGAGATGATCCGGGTGTCCTTGACCTTTCCGTCCTTCCCGACGAGGCACTGCACCATGACCACCCCTTCGGCTTCGGCCGCGCGGGCCATCTCCGGGAAGACGGGAGGCGTGATGCTGATCAGCTCGGGATACTCCTCGACCTTCGTGAAGTCGTCCGGGTTCTGATTCTGGTCGTCGTCCTTCGCCGGGTTGACCTCGAGCGAATCGATCGCCCCGCTGTTGAGGGCGTTGAGGTCGGTCGGTGCGAGGGCCTGGGCCATCTGCTCGGTGGATGCGATCGTCAGGTTGGGCGCCTGGAAGTCGGGCACCGGCTCGGGAATCCCGACGGTCGGGGGCGCCATCTGGGCGCTGACGTTGACCGGGGTCGCCTCGGTCTGGGTCAGAGGAGGCGGAGCCGGCATTTCGTGCATCACGATCTTGACCATCGGAGCCGCGACGGGCGCCTTCTGATTGTTCCGGGCCATGAACCAGGCCGTAAACCCGCCGAGGTGCAGGGCCAGCGCGACGATGGTTGCGGTCATCAAGGCCTTGGAGTACTTCCGCCGGAGAGGGTGGGCCTCCCCTACGACCGGCAGGTACTCCGACGTCAGGACGAGCGCGTGTACCTTGCTCATAGGTGAGCCTCGATCTTGTGGGACTCCTCATCGGTCATGGGAATCAGGCTGAACTTCTGCATGTTGGCGATTTCCAGTTCGTCCATGACGTTCACCATGTCGTTGTAGGGCGCGGTCCGGTCCAGCTTGACCAGGATGATCAAGGACGGATTGAGCTTCGAGTGCTCAATGAACAGAGTGTGCAGATCCTTGAGGGCGGTCTGCGTGATGGTGCCGTCCCCGACCTGCCAGAACATCCGGTCCTTCGCGTCGACGAACAAGGTCAGGACGTTGGACTGCATGACCTTGACCGTGGTGTCGGGAGGCGGGAGGTTCATCTCCATGGCCTGCGGCTGCCGGAAGACGGTCGTGACCATGAAGAAGATGAGGAGCAGGAAGGCCACGTCCACCATCGGTGTCATGTCGATCCGGATGGAGACACGCTTCATCTTCCGCCGCAAGCCACCTTGCGAATCTTTGGTTTGTCTCTCGGCTACTTCGCCGGCCATGGCGTTACTTCCCCTTCTGCTGCGCGAGAGCGGCCCGTTCGGCCTGCTTGACCTCCGACCTGTCGAGCTCGGTCATGAGATTGAAGATGTTGCTGTTCGTGTGCTGCAGGGCGTCCATGACGTCGGCCACGACTCCGAAATTGGCCGTCTTGTCCCCCTTGACGATGATGCGCGCCTTGGAACGGACCTTCCGGGCTTCCACGATCATGTTCTTGAGATCCTCCGGCGGCACGGCTTTGACCCGTCCGGACTCGTCCCCGATGTAGATCTTCCCGTCCTTGGTGACGGTCAGGACGATGATCCCGGACATCGGCACCTGGTACTCCGAGGTCGAGGCCGGAAGGTTGACCGAGACCTCCTCCGGCGGCTTGAACTGGGTCGTCGACATGAAGAAGATCAACAGCAGGAACGCCACGTCGACCATCGGCGTCATGTCGATCTTGATGCCGATGCGCTTTTGCTTAGCCATTCGCCTTCTTCTCCCGCTGCAACTGCTGCAACACCTCGTAGGTGGTCTCGTCCAGGACGTAGTTGAAGGAGTCGACGCGGTTCGTAAAGTAATTGTACATGACGATGCAGGTGATGGCGAGCGCCAACCCGCCGGCGGTGTTGACCAGGGCCTCGGAGATCCCGATGGCGAGCTGGGTGGCGTCGGGGGCGCCCGAGTGACCCATGGCTTTGAAGGACCGGATCATCCCGATGGTCGTCCCGAGCAGCCCGGTCATGGTCGCGATCGAGGCGATGGTCGAAAGGGCGATCAGGTTCCGTTCGAGGATCGGCGTCTCGAGCGCGTTGGCCTCCTGGATGACCCGCTTGGTTTCGTCCAGGACCTCGTCCTTCTCCAGCCGCGCCTGCTCGACCAGGTTGCTGTAGCGCTCCAGACCGGCGCCGACGACGTTGGCCAGGCAGCCGCCCTGACGGCGGCAGGCATCCACCGCGTCCCCGAGTTTGCCTTCGTGGACGTTGTTGCGCAGACGCCGCATGAAGGACCCCATGTCTCCCCGTCCCTGGGCCCGCTTGAGCGTGATGAGGCGCTCAAAGATGAAGGTCAGGGCGAGGATCGACAAGGTCATGAGGAGCACCAGGAGCGGTCCCCCCTTGGCGATGTAGTCCGGCAGCAGGTGCTTGTAGATGTACACCGACACCAGGAAGCCGCCGATGAAGATCGGCAGGAAGATGTAGGATTTCATTGCTCCGCGTACCCTTTCCTAGGATTCCGGGGTTCCAGGTTGACTGCTCTCCTTGCCGGCGAGCGCCTCGGCCACGCTGCCGAATGTCTCGAAGACGAAGGCGAGTTTGGTGATGATGAACAGATTGTGGATTCGCTTGGAGATGTTGGCCAGGCGCAGGAACCCGTTCCGGTTCCGGCAGGTCATGTGCGCCGAAACCAGCGATCCCAGTCCGGTCGAGTTCAAATAGGAGATCCGCCCGACGTCGACCACGATCTTGGGCTCGCCGGCGGCGGCGATCTCCCGGATGGCCTCTTCGAGCTCGCGGGTCTCGGCCCCGCCCATCAGGTCCTTTCGTGGGGTCAGGACCCAGATGTCTCCCTGTTTTTGTTTGTCTAGCGCCACGGTCCCCCCTTTCTCCTTTTGCGACCCCGTCGCTTTCCTATTGCCCGTTGCCGCTGGCCTGAGAAGGAGTTTTCGCGCTGCCCTTCAAGAGATCCAGCAACTTTTTGGCGAAGGCATGATTCGGATCGATGGCCAGAGCCTTCTGGAGAACCTGGACGGCCTGGGCGGTGCTGCCCTGGGACGCGAGCGCCTGGCCGTAGTAGGCCCATCCGTCCGCGTTGTTGGCGTCCGCCTCGGTGGCGTCCTTGAGAACCCCGCCGGCCTGCACCCAGTTGGATTGCTTGAGGTAGGCCAGCCCCAGACCCCTCATCGTCGCCGCGTTCTTGGGATCGAGCTCTCGGGCCGCCTTGTACTCGACGACCGCGGCGGCCAGGGAGTCGGATGCGCCCGGGGTCGTAGGCGGGAAGGAGAGCAGGGAATTGGCCAGATAGACGTGGCCCAGGGGGTACTTCGGCGCCAGCCGGGTGACCTGCCGGAACGCGACGTCCGCCGAGGCGATGTTCTTCTGCTTCAGGCGGGCGATGCCCAGGTTCAGGTAGCAGCTCGCGTTCTGCGGATCCAGCGTGATCGCCTTCTGGAAGTCGGTGACCGCCTTGTCGGTGTTGTTCTGCAACAGCTCGTTGAAACCGAGATAGTACCAGGCGTCGGACGACGTGGAATCGCGGGCAATGGCCGAGCGGAAGCTCAGGGACGCCGCGTCCAGGCTCTTGGCTTCCTGCTTGATCTGCCCGAGCTTGATGAAGTCGTCGGCGGTGAACTTGGTCGTGTCTCGGACGGAATCGTAGAGCCGCGCCGACTTGGCCTTGTCCTTGCCCTGGAACGAGGCGCGGGCCAGGGTCAGACGGACGTCCGCCCGGGTGCTGTCGATGTCGTACGCCTTCTGGGCGGCGTCCAGTGCCGGCTGGAAGCGTTTGAGGTTCAGGTAGGCCTGGGAGAGGCCCAGATAGCCGTCGGGATCGTCGGTCTTGATCCGGGTGTAACGCAGATACGCACCGGCCTCTTCCTCGCCCTTGCGCTTGTCCAGGCTGTAGAGCAGCGCCATGTCCTTCCAGGCCGGGGCGTAGGTGGAGTCGACCTTGACCGCATCGATGTACCGGCGGATGGCGTCGTTGTATTTTTTCTCCTGCTGGTAGAGCACGCCCAGGTTGTGGAGCGTGACGGCGCTCGGCTTGGCGCCCGGCATGGCCAGCGCTTCCTCGTACTTCGAGATCGCCATGCCCCGGTTGCCCTGCTTCGCGTAGATGTCGGCGACCAGCGTGCCATAATCGACGTCGTTGGGATTCAGGTAGAACGCCTTCAAGGCTTCCGTGGCCGCCTGGTCGAGAGTGCCCTGCGCCTGAAGGAGAAGCCCCATGCCGTAGTGATAGAGGTCTTCTCCGTCCTTCAGCCCCTTCTGGCCGCTTCCCTTGGAGAGCAACTTCTGGGCCGTCGCCAGATCATTGTCATGGATGGCGACGCGGGCCATGCCGTACTGGGCCTCCCAGAGGTCCTTCTGGAGATCCAGCGCCTTCTGGAACTCGGCCCGGGCCTCGGGAACCTGCCCTTCGTGCAGAAGGACCAGTCCCAGGCCGGCCGGCCGCCCGGGAAGATCGGGCGTGTGATCCGCCTCGAGCTCGGTCCCGGCCTGCCGGTAGAGGGTTTCGGCCTCGGTCAACAGCCCCTGCCGGCGCTTGATCTCGGCCAGCCCGAAGTGGGCCTTACCCGGCTGGTACTCGTTCTTGAGGGCTTCTTCGAACTGCTTCTGGGCCTCATCCAGGTCCTGGTTGTCGAGCGCTTTCATCCCGAGCCGGATGGGATCGGCCTCGTACGTGTAGCTCTGCTTGGCCGCCCGGGCCGCGCCGCCGAAGACGAGGGCGCCGAGCGCAAGCAGAACGAGCAACACCACCCGAGGGGACCGGGCGCGCCGGA
Source organism: Candidatus Eiseniibacteriota bacterium (assembly GCA_963833505.1). Lineage (GTDB taxonomy): Bacteria > Eisenbacteria > RBG-16-71-46 > CAIMUX01 > CAIMUX01 > CAWHYG01. The sequence continues at coordinate 107,664 of CAWHYG010000010.1, forward strand.
CAGGCGGGGTGTTTCTGGTCAAAGTCGCCATGGAAAACCTAAACTCCTCCGTAATAACCCCGGGTTCATCCCACGGGTTTTTGAATCAACTGAATGACACGAGCCGTCTCCCGTGCCGGAAGAAAACCCTCTCTTTCGACCAGTCGCTGCCCGCTGGGACTGTACAGGAAGGTCACGAAGCCGGAGGCAGCCGGGCTGATGCTCGGGAGATACGACAGGAACAGGTAATGATACAACGGATAGTCGCCGTTGGCGACGGCCACCGCGATCGGCATGGCCGCGCACGAAGCCGTGTCGCCGCGGACCGGAACGATTCGAGCGCCGATCCGGTCAAGGTCGGGGGGTAGCGAGAAGGTGCTGCTGAATCCGAGACTGCCGGCCTCCGTCGCCACCCGATGCGCGATTTCGGCCTCGGTGGGCATCCAGGTCAGCGCGCTGGTCGCGCCGGCCGGCAGCTTCAGACAGAGGGCGATCGACTCCCAAAGGCCGGAGTTCGGGTCGGGACAGTAGATCCGCCGGGGCCGGGGCGCCGCCGTCGAGCCGCCGAGGATCCACGCCCGCAGGTCTTTGACCGAGATCGAGTCGAACCCGGCCTGGGCGCCGGACAGAACCGCGATCCCGCCCAGGGCGATCGGCCAGGATTCGGCGGAGTCGGCCACGGCGTGGATCAGCTTCTGTTCCTCGGCCGTCGGCCGGCGGTCGAGGAAGGCCACGTCAGCCTGGTTGTTGGCGATCTCCTGGAGGGCGTACTTGCAACCACCTTCGTGAATGCGGATGTCGAGCGCCGGGTACATCTCCCGGTAGGTGGACGCCAGCCGGGGGATTAGAGCCGGCGCCAGCGCCAGCCCGGCCAGGATCACCGTCTTGGCCGGCCTGGTCTCGGCCGGGTGGAAGGCGGCGAAGCGCGCGCGGAGCATGGGGCCGATGCGGAAGACCAGCAGAGCCACGAGTATGGCGATGTAGAAGACGAACCGGACGCGGAAGCGCTTCAGGCCGAAGCCCGTCCGGGGTGTCCCCGGAACCTTTCCGCCCGGCGTTCCCGTTGCCATCTGCCGTTCCTCTGTTCTCCCCGGCGGGACGCTCGAAGCGCGATCCCGCGCTCGACGTCAGCGTCGGCCAAAGCCCAGGCCGATGAACGGCTTGACGTCCCCGTGCCCGGCCTGCGCGCCGAAATTCAAATGAAGCCGCTCCTGGTACCACGGCGAGTACCGCACCGATGCGCTGGCGTAGGGGCCGGCGTCGCCGTTTCCATCCTCGTCAGACAGATACGAGACTCCCGCCCCCAGATCCAATCCCAGCTTCCGGTGGATCAAGGTGTGCGAGAGGAGGAGCCCCAGCTCCTTGCTGGAGGCCCGGTCGCCCGTGCCCAGGCCGACTCCCAGACCGATCCCCAGATCATAGGCCGGCGCGTTGCGCAAGACCTGCTGCAGCTCCACGTCGGTCAACCGGCTGGTTCCCACTTCCTGGGAGAGGGCCAGCCCGGTGCGGTCGGGCAGGACGCCGGCCGGCTCGAAGGTCCGGGTCGCCTTCGCTTCGGTGAGCTTCGAGGCCGCCTCGACCCGCATGTCCCGGCTCGCGCTCAGGAGGCTGTCGGTCCGCTGCGCGTCGTCGCCCAGTCCCGCCAGCATCTTGGTCCGGTCGTCGACGTTCTGCTCGTAGTCCGCCTCTCGGGCCACGGACTGATCGGACTTGGCCATCATCTCGTGCACTTCCTCGGAGAGGGCGATCACGGTCTGGCCGACCCGCTCCCGGTCCTTGATGGTGTCGCCCAGAAGCTGGCGCTTGGACTGCAGCTCGTCGAGCTTCTTGACGCTGTCGGCCAGGCTGGCCGCGAGCAGCGCTCTCCTGGCCGTCATGACGGAATCGGCCTGGTCCAGGGCGCGCTGACTGGCGGCTTCGGTCGACAAGCGGATCTTGTCCTTGGCTTCGCGCGTGGCGGTGCCGTAGCGGTTCAGATACCAGTGCCCTACTCCCACGAAGATCAGAGCGGCGATGACGAGATCGAGCAGGAAGAACGCGTGGCCCTTCTGCAGCCGGAATTGTGGTTTGGGAAGACCTCGGTCCATTTCGGCACCTCAGCGTTTGGGCAGCGCATCCCGGTTGGGGAAGTCCCCCGCACCGGTCATGAGCGCGGTGTTCTTGCGATAGACATTGGGCCGGAGGACCCGGTCGGTCAGGCTGGAATCCGCGGCCCGAGCGTCCTCGAGGCGCTTGATCTCGGTGTTCCAATCGGCGATGAGCCGGTTCAGGGAGTCGATCTTGGTCTGCATCGGCGGCAGCTTGGCGGAGAGTTCCGCGGACTGGCTGTCGGCCCCGGCCATGATCTTGCGGAGGGAGTCGGCCCGCGATTGGAGAAAGTTCAAGTCCTTGGTGTCGGAGGCCCGGACGGTCGACACGCTGTCGATCAGGCTGTCGATCTTGGTGAAGCGGGACTTGAAGGTGTCGTCCAGCGCGGCGAGCATGGAGATCCGCGCCTCCAGCCGGGTCGCGTTGGTCAGGATCTCGTCGCGCTTTCCTTCGGCCGTCGCCTTTTCCTGCAGGGTCGTTTCGTCCATCTTCTTCGCCAGGGGCTGGATCGTCCGGGAGTTGTACCAGGCGATGGCGATGAGAGGCACGATGAGGACCCAGGATCTTTGGAAGATAAATCGAACGGTGGGATTGCCTTCTCGTTCTGACGGCCACTCGTCCGACGAGTCTTTTCCGAAATGTCCCCGTGGCATTGCTGATGCTCCCCAAGCCCAACTGATTGGACGCCGGTTGCGGCGTGCGCGATTGTTCGGTTCCGGGTCTGCCCTGTTTTACGGCTTTGGAGACTGAGTTCGGATCGCGGCGCCGCCGCGACCACAGAACTGGCGCAGGCACGTTCGGGCGGGACGGCCCCAGGAACGGAGACGGGAGACCATGTGTGGGCGATTCGTAGCGCCGGTATCCGTCAGAGCCTTCCCTCTTCCCAAACCCAGAGGCCCGACACCAAACCCCTCCAAGAGCCCTATCCTCCCCCCGGCACCAGCAAACCTGATACTGGCACTTCCGGCGACTTTCGCAAGCAGAAAGTCATCGTCGAAGCGGAGATCGGGGCCTGCCGGCGCAAGGCCGGGATCGCGCCCGTCGGAGCTGTTAACACCGCCGGAGCCTGGTTGGATCGAGCAGTCAGGGATGTTTGCGGCCGGAGTTGCCGGGGAGCGGCTCGGTGACGATCCCGAGACTCGTGATCCCGGACTTCCGCGTCTCGGCCAGGACGCGCACCACCACGCCGTAGGCGACGTCCTGGTCGCCGCGCAGGTACACCTTGCTCGACGGATTGGCCTGGGCGATCTGCGAGAGGGCCGAGCCGAGCTGATCGAGCTCGACCGGCTTGTCGTTCAGGAAGATCTTCCCGTCGCGATTGACCGTGACGACCACGACGTCATTGCCTGATCGCAGGGGGCCGGACTGCGCTTCCGGCAGCTTGACGCTCAGGCCCTGGACCATCATCGGGGCCGCGATCATGAAGATGATGAGCAGGACGAGGACCACGTCGACCAGCGGGACGACATTGATCTCACCCAGATAGCGTCCTCTTCGCGTCCCTGAACCGGCCATCACGCGCCCGGTCCCGGCCGGCACCGGCGGTCGCCGCCCGCGGAAGCTCCCGGCGATCCGGGCGTCAACCGCCGGCTCCCGCGCTGTTGCTCCGGCCCGCGTGAGGCGAGGTTTCGAGCACGGCGCCCGGCTTCTGGAGCAGATCCGACGCCACCACGTTCATCAGCTCCTGGCCGAAGGAAGTGAGCCGCTCCTCCTGCACCTGCAGGCGGCGGGTGAAGTAGTTGAAGAAGAAACCCGCCGGAATGGCCACGAAGAGTCCGGTGGCGGTGGCGATGAGCGCCTCCGCGATGCCGGGCGCTACCGTCGCCAGATTGGCCGCTCCCACCGCTCCGATCGAACGGAAGGAATTCATGATGCCCCAGACCGTCCCGAAGAGGCCGATGAACGGAGCGGTGGTGGCGGTCGACGCGAGCAGGGGCGTCGCTCCCTCGAGGCGGATCATCTCGGAAGCGCGCACGCGCCCGAGGGTGCGGTCGAGGATCTCCAGGATGCCCTGGCTGAACTCGCGGCCGGCGACCGTCTCGCCCGGTCGTCCGGCCAGGAGCCGGTGGAGTTCCTCATAGCCCAGGCGGAACACGGCCGCCATCGGGCTTGAGCCCTGGTTCCTGGTCCGTGAATAGACCGTCGAGAGCGAATCGGCGTTCCAGAAGATCTCCTCGAACTCGCGGTCCGCGCGTTCCGCCGCCTTCAAGGCGCGCGATTTCCCGATGATGATCGTCCAGCTCGCGATGGAGAAGAGAAGCAGGCCCAGAAGCACGATCTTCACGATCAGGTCGGCTCCGGAGACCATATCCCAGACGCCGAGCCCGCCTCCCATCGCGGAAGGCAGAGCCATCGCGGCTGCGAGAACGCCCAGTCCGGCCGCGCTACCCGCCATCGTTCGTCAGCTCCCCTGGTCTCAGAGCGTGAACGCGAAATCCGCGATCAGGGCCCCGGGCAAATGCATGCTGCCGGTCGATCGGCGGTAGTAGGTCGACGAGTCGAGGATCATCTCCCGCTCGGAGGTCAGGCCGATCAGATTCTCCCCGAACATCCGGTAGAAGGTCTCATCGAAGCGCATGACGTTGAGGGGCGCGGCGATCTTCCCGCCCTCGACCCAGAAGCAGGCGAAACGGGTCATCCCGGTCATCCGGGCGGCCGGCCGATCGGAGTAGTTCAGGTAGTGCAGGTTGTTGATGTAGACGCCGGTCCCGAGCCGGGAGAGGACCTGGTCCATTGGGACGCTCCCGGCGGACATTTCAAAGGATTCCGGAAATTCTCCAGGGGAAGCGCCGTTGGTCGGCACGCCGTACTCCTTGGCCGAACGCGGGGAAACCAGGCAGTCCTTGAACTCGCCGCGCTCGATCAGGGTGACCCGGTCGGGCTTGATGAAGCCGGCGTCCTGGAAGTTCGGGGCGACGCCTTCCCGGGAGTTCTCGTAGAAGCTGACCTCCGGACCGACCTTGACGCCATCCTCGATCATGCGGATCAGGGTGGTCTGCTTGGTTCGATGATCCTTGAGCCCGAATCCGCCCCAGCCGAGCATGCCCACGACTTCGGTCAGAGCGACCGGAGCGAGATAGATGCAGTACTTGCCCGGCTCGATGGTTCGCGGCGGTCGGGCCAGGACATTGAGCTGCTCGGAAGCGGCGGACAGCTTCCGGGAGAACTCCGCCGGATCCCAGTGGAAGCCCGCGTAGGCGCACTTCACCGCCTTGTCCGCCTGGTGATAGAGGCTCCAATCGAGGTTGAAGGTGTAGCTCGAGAACCAGTTCCGCTGCCCGAGGGAGTTGGCGAAGCCCGCGTAGATGCCTCCGGAAGCCCAGAGGCCCACGAAGTCCGTGCCGCGGGCCGCTTCGAGCGCCGAAAGCAGGGCGTCGCCCGCTTCCGGAAGGCGGTTCTCGCCGTGTTGCTCGCTCGAGCGCACTTCGGTGGCGTAGAGCAGGTGCGGATCTTCCGGAAGATGGGGGATCCTTTCCCTCAAGCCGGAGAGAAGCGATTCCAGGCCGTGGAGGTCGGTCCCGGATTCGCCGGTCAACACGGTCTCCGCGGTCGCGTGGCGCGATCCCTGGATCAGATCGACCGAAAGGCCTCGCTGGCTGACCCGGCCCGCCTGCCGGACGGCGGCATGGTTCACGCGGGCGAAGTCGGAATCCTCGCCGCTCATGACCGCAGTGTAGATCTCGCCCGCGCGCAGCCGGGCCGTCAGCTCGTCGGCGATCCGGTAGAAATAGGCCTGGATTTCGGAGTCTTCCCGGGAGGTGCCGGCTCCGGGGGCGTTCTTGGAATTCATGGCTCACTCCCCTCCGAAGACGTCGACCGCGCTGAAGAGGCAGGCCGGCGCGGCGTGTCCGACGCGGATCACCTGGTTGGGCTCACCCTTGCCGCAGTTCGGCGTTCCCATCACCTCGAAGGTGTCGGGGTTTCCGACCATCTTGAGGCTGCGCCAGAACGTGGCCGAAATGCCCCGGTAGTTGGGCTTCTTGATCACATGGGCCAGCTTTCCGTGCTCGATCATCCGGCCCCACTCGCATCCGAACTGGAACTTGTTGCGCGAATCGTCGATCGACCACGAGCAGTTGGTCTTGACGTAGACCCCGTGCTCGACCGCGGCGATCATCTCGTCGAGGTTGGAAACGCCCGGCTCGAGGTTGAGATTGGCCATGCGGTCGATCGGCGGGCGGTTCCAGCTCGAGGCGCGCGAGTTCGCGACCCCCGGAAGGCCGGCGCGGGTCTGCGAGACCACGCTGCCGAGCGGCCGCTCCAGGGTGCCGTTCCGGATGATGTGCTCCCTCCGCGCCGGAACCCCGTCGTCGTCGAAGCCGAAGGAGGCGAACTGCTCGGGGCGGGACGGATCGTAGGTGATGTTGAGGAGCTTCGACCCGTACTGGTAGGTCCCGAACATGTCCATGGTCACGAAGCTCGTGCCGGCGTAGTTGCGCTCGTCGCCCAGGATCCGATCCAGCTCGAGCGGATGGCCGACCGATTCGTGCACCTGGAGGATCATCTGGTCGGGCGCGATGACCAGGTCCATCGTCCCGGTGGGGCAGTTCGGAGCCGACAGCAGCTCGATCGCCTCGGCGGCGATCCGGGGCGCCTCGGTTCGGAAGCCGACGGAATCGAGCACCTCGAGACCGCCTTGGCGGCAGTAGCCGCGCCCGCCCAGCGTGCGGGTCTGCGTGTCGGACCCCTCGTTCGCGGTGGCCCGAAGCATCGGGATGATGAAATGGAATCTCTGCGCTCCCCGGGCGCCGTCCGCCGTCAGGTAGAGGGTGTCTGTCTCCATCCGCCAGACCGTCGATTCCCAGTCCACGATGCGGGGATCGGTCTTGAGCCGTTCGCTCTCGGCGCGCACCCAGCCGATCTTCTCGCTGAGCGGAACCGAATCCCAGGGGATGCGGATGGGCGTCGCGTACTCGGCGTTCGGTCGGGGCATCGGCACCTTGGAGAAATCGACCACGCTGCGCCCCTGCGTGCGCCGGGCCCAGGCCTTCGCATCCTCGGCGGCCTGCCTCAGTCCGGCTTCGGAGAGATCGCCGGTGGCGCCATACCCGAGGCCGCCCCGGTCCAGAACCGTGATCATCGCCCCGGTGTCGATAGCGGTGACGACTGGCTGCAGGATGTTCTGGCGGACGGTCAAGGCTTCGGTGCGCTCCTCGACGTAGCGCAGGGAGACGAAGTCCGCCTTCGGCGCGATGCGGCGGAAACGCTCTTCAATTTTGTCAGGCATGTTGCCTCCTTCGCCGGTGTAGGGCCACCTTCGGGAGCCGAGCGTTCCCGAGCCGGTCCGACGACGACCGCGGTCGAAAGCCGGGGCGCGGCGCCACCCGTCCTGACCATCGGAACGCGTTCCCGGGCGGGATCGACTTGTCGGCAGAGAAAACCGCGTCCGGGATGACTTTGCGACTTCGGCGGCGGGCCTGGCAAGTCTCTTGACACCGGCCGGTCCGGCTTCCTACCTTCGCGCCGGTGGATGGCAGCCGCAAGCACGGCAGGAGAAAACGACGATGGGGCGCCGCGTGACGGGCCGAAGACGATGATGGAGATCCGGGTGACCGGCCGAAAACAACGAGGGAGCTCCGAGTGACGGGCCGACCTGACCAGGATGCGTTCGAGATCTTCGACCTCAGCCGTCCTCTGGAACCCGCCACCGCGCCCTGGCCCGGAGATATCCCGTTCGAGCTTCGCTGGACCTCGCGGATGGCGGATGGCGAGCCCGCCAACGTCTCGGCCCTGTCCGGGAGCCCTCATGTCGGCACCCACGTGGACGCGCCGCTCCATGTCCGGGAGGGTGCCGCGCCGGTCGACCAATTGGACCTCGGGGCGTTCCTCGGTCCGGCTCGCGTGGTGCCGGCGCGGGCTCGCGAGGATGGGCTCATCCACCCGGAAGCCCTCGCCGGAATCGACCTGGCCGATCCTCCGCGAATCCTGCTCAAGACCGGGACGCATCCCGATTCCCGCGCCTGGCCCCGCCGGTTCGCGGCGCTGGCCCTCGAGACGGCCGCGCTTCTGGCCGCTCAGGGAGCCGTCCTGGTCGGGATCGACACGCCGAGCGTGGATGCGCCGGAAGCCGCCGACCTCGCCTCCCACCTCCGGCTGCTCGACGGCGGAGTCCGCTGGATCGAGAACCTCGACCTCTCCGCCGTCGAACCCGGGCTTTACTGGCTCGCGGCCCTTCCGCTACCGATCGTGGGCGCGGACGCCAGCCCGGTCCGCGCGGTTCTCTTGCGTGCCAGGCCCTCCGGGAGATAATGCTCGGGTTTGCTCGCGGGTCCGGGTTTCCGGGGCGCCGGTTCCTCGGGCGCCGCCGACCCCTGACGGGATGCAGGATCCCGGTTCGGCGCGCCGCGCTGCCTCCGGATCGCGCCAGGCCGGTTTGCCGGCGGTTCCTCGAAAGGAAACGACGATGTCTGGTCGGTCGACGACCGCAGCTTCGGGACTCGAAGTCGGAGAAGGATCGCGCCGGCGGCGGAAGCCGGTTCTGCGCCGCTTTTGGGTCGTTCTCGCGGCGGCTTGGAGCCTTGCCGGCCTGGTTGCGCGCGCCGAGGCGTCGAACTCCGGCGTCGCCACCGTCCGGTCCGGAGGCGCTTCCGCCGCGGCTGCCGGCGCTTCGGGACGGCATGCCGCGGGCCGGTCCGCCGTCCGGCAGACTCCGTCCGATTTGATGGAAGACACGCTCCGCGTCGCGCCCTTCGGAAAGGTGACGGTCTACCGGCAGACCGCGCACCCGGGCAGCGTGGTTCTGTTCCTCTCCGGTGACGGCGGCTGGAATCTCGGCGTCGTCGACATGGCCCGGGAGCTGTCCCGGATGGACGCCATGGTCATCGGGATCGATTTCCCCCGCTATCTCAAGGTGCTCGAGGCCTCTGGGACGCCCTGCAGGTTATCCGGCCTCCGACCTGGAGGACCTCGGCAAGACCATCGAGCAGCGATATGAATTTCCGGTCTACGTGCGCCCGGTCCTGGTCGGATATTCCTCCGGAGCCACCTTTGTCTACGCGGCGCTCGTCCAGGCGCCCGCCACGACGTTCCGGGGGGCGATCAGTCTGGGGTTCTGCCCCGACCTTCTGCTGCACAAGCCCATGTGCAAGGGCAGCGGCCTGACCTGGAGGATTCTCCCGAAGGGCAAGGGCTACTGGTTCGAACCCGCCTCGACCCTGGAGGTGCCGTTCATCGCCCTGCAAGGCACGATCGATCAGATCTGCGAGGCCGATTCCACGATCGCCTTCATGCACCAGGTCAAGAACGGACGCGTCATCGTCCTGCCGAAGGTCGGCCATGGGTACTCGGTGACCAGGAACTGGATGCCGCAATTCAAGGAGGCCTACCGGGGGCTTCTCCAGGCGCCTTTGCCGGACACGACCGTGAAAGTCGCCGAGCTGCCCGACCTGCCGCTGCACGTCATTCCGTCCTCCGGGCCGGAGACCTCGATCATGGCCCTGCACATCAGCGGGGACGGAGGCTGGGGCGTGACCGACCGCGGACTGAGCGAGGCTTTGGCTTCGCACGGAATCCCCGTGGTGGGGCTCAACTCGATCCACTATTTCTGGCACGCCAGGACGCCGGAACAGACCGCCGGAGATGTGACCCGGGTCCTCCGCCACTACCTCGACGTCTGGCACAAGGATCGGATCATCCTGATCGGCTACTCCTTCGGAGCGGACGTCCTGCCTTTCGTCGTCAACCGTCTTCCCGACGATCTCAAGCGCCGCGTGATCCTGGTCGTCTATCTCGGACTGAGCCACGAGGCCGATTTCTCCTTTCACGTGACGAGCTGGCTCGGAGCCTCGGGCAAGAGTGCGCTGCCGGTGCAGCCGGAAGTGGAAAAGCTGCGAGGGATGAACATGGTGTGCTTCTATGGAAGCCATGACTCGAGCGATCTTTGCAAGAAACTTCCGCCCGGTCTGCTAAAGCCGATCGAGATGCAGGGCGGCCATCGCGTCGGCGGCGACTTTGACGGGATTGCCGCCGAGGTGCTGGCGAACCTGCCGCCGGGAGAGAAGTAAAGGGAGGATCGGACCATGGCAGAAGCGACGGGACGCAACGCGGCGCCCGGTGCCGGTTCCCTCGGGTCGTGGTGGAACCGGCCGATCGAAGAGCTGGAGTCCGCTCTGGGTGGCGGAGGGAGCGGGCTGACCTCCGCGGCGGCTGCCGCCTCCCTGGCCGCGCACGGGAAGAACGCCCTCGGCGAAAAGCGAAAGGCTCCCGCCCTGGTGCTCTTTCTCGGGCAGTTCAAGAGCCCGATCGTGCTCATCCTTCTCTTCGCCACCGTCGTGTCCGCCTTCCTGCACGACTGGCCCGACGCGATCATCATCCTGGTCATCGTCTTCGGCAGCGCGGTCCTCAGCTTCCTCCAGGAGCACAGCGCGAGCCGCGCCGCGGAGAAGCTTCGCGCCCAGGTGCGGATCCGGGCCACCGTCGTCCGGGACGGCCGGGAGCTCACGATCCCCTCCGAAGAGGTCGTTCCCGGAGACGTCGCGCTCCTGTCCGCGGGAAGCCTGATCCCGGCGGACGGCCGGATCCTCGAAAGTCGGGACTTCTTCGTGAGCCAGGCGGTCCTGACGGGAGAGACGTATCCGGTCGAGAAGCAGCCGGGGACGGTCCCGCCCGAGGCGGGACTGGCCGATCGCTCGAACTGCGTGTTCATGGGCACGAGCGTCCGCAGCGGCACCGCCCGGGTCCTCATCGTTGAGACGGGGGCCTCCACCTCCTTCGGACAGATCGCGGCGCGCCTCAACCTGCGGCCGCCGGAAACGGAGTTCGAGCGGGGCATCCGCCGTCTCGGTTACCTCCTGGGCGAGGTCACCCTTCTGCTCGTGTTCGCCGTCTTCGCCGTCAACGTCTTCTTTCACAAGCCGGTCATCGATTCGATGCTCTTCTCCCTTGCCCTGGCCGTGGGCCTGACCCCGCAGCTTCTGCCCGCCATCATCAACATCAACCTGTCCAAGGGATCCCAGGTCATGGCGCGGTCGGGGGTGATCGTTCGCCGGCTGGCCTCGATCGAGAACTTCGGGAGCATGGACGTGCTCTGCACCGACAAGACCGGCACCCTGACCGAGGGAGTCGTGCGGCTTGACGGGGCCCTGGATCAAGAGGGAAAGCCGTCGGACGCGGTCCTCCGCGCTGCCTTCATCAACGCCCGCTTCCAGACCGGGCTGGCCAATCCGCTGGATGACGCCATCATCGCGGCGGGAAAGCCGGACGTGTCGGCCGTGACCAAGGTGGATGAGGTTCCCTATGACTTCGTCCGGAAGCGGCTCAGTGTCTGCGTGCGGGAAGGCCCGCCGGACAGCCCGGCGACCCTGGTCACGAAGGGAGCGCTGGACAAGGTCCTCGAGGCGTGCACCCGCGTGCGTTCGAACGGGACGGTCGTCCCCTTCGACGACGCATTCCACCAGCGGGTGGCGGAGCGATTCGCCGAGTGGAGCGGGAAGGGATTCCGCGTGCTCGGAGTGGCCACCGGGTCCGATCCGCGCGGCGGGGCGGCCCGCGCGTTGACCCGCGACGACGAAATTAACCTCGTCTTCGAGGGATTTCTGCTTTTCTTCGATCCGCCCAAGGCGGGGGTCAAGGAGGTCGTGGCCGACCTGGCGTCCCTGGGCATCGAGCTCAAGGTGATCACGGGCGACAACCGTCTCGTGGCCCTGCACACCGCCGAATCCATCGGGCTTCCGGTGACCGGGGTCATCACCGGCGCCGACCTGGATCGCTTCCGTGACGAGGCGCTCTGGTCGGCGGCCTCGCGCGCCAACCTGTTCGTCGAGGTCGATCCGAACCAGAAGGAGAGGATCCTCTCCGCGCTCCGCAAGGCCGGCCACGTGGTCGGCTACATGGGGGACGGGATCAACGACGCGCCCGCGCTGCATTCCGCCGACGTCAGCATCTCGGTCGACTCTGCGGTGGACGTGGCCAAGGAAGCGGCCGACTTCGTCCTGATGAAGAAGGACCTGGCGGTGCTCCATCAGGGGATCGTGGAAGGGCGGAGCACGTTCGCCAACAGCCTGAAGTACGTCTTCATGGCCACGAGCGCGAACTTCGGGAACATGTTCAGCGTGGCCGGCGCCTCCCTGTTCCTGCCCTTCCTGCCGATGCTGCCGAAGCAGATCCTCCTGATCAACTTCCTGACCGACCTGCCCGAGATGACCATCGCTTCGGATCGCGTCGACCGGGAAATGGTGGAGCAACCGCGCCGGTGGGATATCGGCTTCATCCGCCGCTTCATGCTGATCTTCGGCTCGCTGAGCTCGCTCTTCGACTACGCCACCTTCGCGCTCCTGCTCTGGGTCTTCCATGCGAGCCCCGACCTGTTCCGGACCGGCTGGTTCGTCGAGTCGGTGCTCTCGGCCGCCGCCGTGGTCTTCGTTCTCCGAACGCGAATGCCGTTCCTGAAGAGCCGTCCGAGCCGCCTCATGCTCCTCATGACCGGGGTCGTCGCGGCGATCGTGCTGGCGCTTCCCTACGTTCCGTGGGCCGACACGTTGCTCGGGTTCCGTCCGTTGCCTCTGTCGTATCTCCTCGGGATCTTCGGGATCGTGGCCGCCTATCTCGGGCTCGCGGAGGTGGTGAAGGCGTGGTTCTACCGGAGCGAGGCGGCGTCCCTGCTCCGGAGCCGGCGGCCGGCGTATCAGGGGGAGGCGACGCCGGTCGTGGCGGCCCGGGCGGGATAGGTCGGCGCGAACAGGGGATGAATCGCCGGCCAAAAGGAAACGCCCCACTCTCTCAAGCAGGGCGCTTCCCCAACCCCGGCTTGGTGAAACAAGAGGAATCCCCGCCGGACCGGGATCCCCCGAGATCAGAAAATCAGATCAACGGGTTCGGAGCAGACGCGTCATCCGGAAGTCCCGGCCCGCCTCGAGCTTGATGAAGTACACGCCGGTCGCAACCGACCGGCCCGCGTGATCCATCCCATCCCAGACGGAAAGATGGTAGCCGGCCTCGGCCGGCCCGTGATCGAGCAGGCGCACCATGCGCCCCGCCGCGTCATAGACCGCAAGTCGGATCGAGCCGGACTTGGGCAAAGCCCAGCTCAGGAGGGTGCCTCCCTGGAAGGGGTTCGGGCCCGCCGGTTTGAGATCCAGGGTGAGCGGAAGCGCCTGGACGCCAATGCCGGTGACGTCCCCAACGTGCATCGTGATCGGGACCGTGGCTTCCTGGCTCGGATTGAAATCGAAGACGAGCTGGCCGGTGGGGCTCGATCCGGCGGGGAAGCCGATGCTGTTGAACTGGATCAGGAGGTTCATCGACTGCCCGTTCGGGATGCTGCCGGCGCCGGGAGTGAGCGTGACCCACCGGCCCGGATACTGCGACGTGAAGTGCACCGTGAAGTTGAGGAGGCTGCCGGCCTGGCCCTGGTTGGAGACCTGGAGCGTATCGTTCACCATGCCGGTGTAGGGCACGGTGACATCGAAGGAGGTCGGATCGAAGACGATGCTCGGGATGAGCGGTGACCCGACCTGGATGTTCATGAACACCGGCAGCATGTTGAAGCTGCTCACGGTGAGCTGGATCAGCGCTCCGCTCGGCAGGCTGCCGGCCACGAGGATGTCGGCGTGGCCGGTGTTGTCGGTGAAGGCCGAGCCGAGGTACTGCCCCTCGTAGGAGAGGGCGCAGAGCGCGCCGGCGACGCCCGGAACGTAGACCGGGAAGTCGGTCGCGGACGCGGCGATGGTATCTGCGCAGCTCGCGCTCATGACCGCCGGAGTGGCCGTGCGCACGCGAAGCGAGGGGTCGCCGAAGATGTGCCAGGTCCGGAACATGGAAGCGCCGTCGGCGCCGTATTTGTCCATCATCGCGCAGGAGCCGTCGTAGCAGAAGGCTCCGAAGGTCCTGACCGCGTTGGTGACGAGGACCGTGTCGGCCCCGTCCTGGGCCGCCATCGGCGGGTCCCAGGACTGGTCGATCGACGACATGTAGGTCGCGACCGCTCCGGTGGGATTCCCGTTCTTGGTGGCCCGGAGCCAGGCTTCAGCGAAGCAGGTGCCGTTGTCGAACTCGCCGTTCACACATGCCACGCTGAAGATGAAGGGCAGCTTGTTCTCGTTGTCGAGGTTGTTGACATCGGTGTTGGAGAAATTGGTGGTGCCCCAGCTCGTCTGGCTGCCGTGCCCGCAGTAGTTGATGATGGTCCGCCCGGCGTTCACCGCCTTGGCGACGTCGGCCTGGGTCGGCTGCGGGTTGTTGATGCCGTAGAGCTGATCCACGAGCGTGTAGGTGAAGTTCAGGAGCGTGGTGCGGATCTTGTCGATGTGCTGGTAGTCGTACTCGTTGTTATCGCCGGGTCCGTACTGCGAGCCGATGCCGGTTCCATGGGGATACCAGTCGCCGGCGCCCCCGATCAGGGGGGATTCCTCGTAGTTGACGCTCCGGACGGCCTGGGTCTGGGCCTGCGCGACGGACTCGGCCGAGAAACGGCCGACGAAGATGTCCGGATACTGGTCGTTGCCCGCGACCTGCGCGTAGGTCGGGTCGGCCGGCCCGCCGTCGCTGTAGGGGGTGGGCATCTGGGCCGCGTCGCCGACGAGCAGGACGAACGTCAGTTTGGGATTGTCGGAGTTGTTGTAGACGTTCTGGATATACGCCTTGATCTGGTCCGAGGTCGAGCCGACCTGCGACTTGAGCACCATCGTGGTCGGAATCCCCTCCTGGTTCTTCCAGTCCACGAAGGGCTGCAGGACCGCCGCGAAATCGTCGTAGCAGATCACGAGCATGGAGCCGACTGCGGGAACGGGCTTGTACTGCGGCTGCGGCGGAAAGTTCAGGAAGTGCTGCCGGTAGATGTCCATGAAGGCCGAGCTCACGCTGGCCAGGGGCGCCCGTCGGACCAGGATGTTTTCCCCGCCCGGCCCGCCATCGACGATCTCGACGTCGACCTTCGTATAGACACGGAGGGTGTGGGTCGCCGGGTTGTAGGCGAACGGGGAGAAGGTGACCGTGAGGCCGCGGTAGTCGCGCAGGATGTACGCTTGGCCTTCCGTAGCCTGGGTGGCCGGGTAGAAGCCCGCCGTTTCGTAGACCGGTCCGAAGGAATAGGGCACGGTGCTCGGATCGACCGTCCGGAGGAGGTTTCCCTTGGAGGGCGCGACGTCGAGGCCCGAAAGATCCACGAACTGGGATCCGATGACGTTCAGGTTCATCAGCCGGTCATCCGGAATGATGACGCTTCGCGCGACCGAAGGCAGGTCCGGATCGCCCGCCTGGAGAAGATGGGCCTCACTCGGGAGGCTTGGGAGCACGTAGGTCCGTCCGTTGACCGACACGTCCGTGCGCTCGAAGCCGCCGACCGTGAGTTCCAGAGCGATCCGGTTCGGCGTCTGCTCGAGCATGGAGACGTTGGCCCCGCCGCTGCCGCCCAGATTCACCCACGAGGCCGGCGCCGAGGACGCCAGGAGCGCGAGGACTCCGAGAGCCGCGGAAAGGGACATGGAGAGCCTTCTCATACGGTACCCCCCTGGGAAAATCGCAACAGGCGTGCGCCTGTCACCCGGCCGCATCGATGCTGGCCAATTGCCACCCCGACGTTGAAACACAGCGGCGTCGGACCATGCAGGTCTCTGCCATTCTACCAAATGCGAGGGTGTTCTTATAGTGTCTTGCCGATTCCGTGGACCCAAGGTCGTTACGGCTGCAACTAATTCTCAGTCCGTGCCGGTCTCGAGTTCCGTCGTCGTCGTAGCACTCAGTCCATGGATCACGTGAATCAGGGACTGGATCTTATGTTCGAGATCCCGGACGGCCTTTTGCTTGGTCAGGATGTCCTGGCGGCGCTTCACGAGCGACTTGCGACGCGCCGCCGCCTCGCGCAGGCGCTGCGTGCACTGGCTCGCCGCCTGATCCAGGGCTTTGATCTTTCCCCGCAGCGCCAGGCGGGTCTCCGCCGGCATGTCGTAGAGCAGATGTCCCTCCATCTTCCGGAAAGACTGGGCTTCCCGGCGGATCTGGGCCAGTTTCCGCTCTGTGTGGCTGTCCGATTTCTGGGAGGCAACGAGGCCTTCCCGGGTGCTCTCGACATCCAGCCGCAACTCGAGACGCAGGGAGAGCCTCCGGCGCTGAAGGCTCCGGAGCAGATAGACCGCATCCTGGAAGTTCAGGATCGCGCTGATGAGCTGGAGCATCCCGTTCGGGTCACATGGCTTGATCAGCAGCCCTTCCGGCGGGACCGGGAGCTTCTGCGCCGCCTCCACCCGGTCGCGGGTGGGAAAGGCGGTCATCAAGATGACCGGCACCAGGCACCAGCGGGAATCGTCTTCCAGCGTCTGGAGAACTGTCACCCCATCCACTTCCGGTAGCTGGATATCGAGCAGGATCGCCGCCGGAAGCTCGAGCTGGTCAAGCTGGGCCATCAGATCCATAGGCCTTTCGAAGACGCTGACTTCGTAGTGGCCGGCGCGGAGGATCGTCTCGTAGAGTTTGGCCTGGACCGGGTTGTCCTCCAGGACCAGAATCTGCGGCGGTTTGTTTGGAGTAGTCGCCACTCGATCCCCTTGGCCAGCTCCGAATCTGGGGCCGGTTCAGGCCTGCCCCTTCAATGGAGGGAACGCGACGTAGGAAGCCCCTTGCCGGTCTGTATCGGCCCAAACGGAGGGCTTCTCAAGCTTTCAGGAACGGCGAGAACGCCTCGCAAGCCTCCGGAGCACCAGGCCGTCGGTGGGAAAGGCCAAAGGCAGATCGACTGCTCCGGGGGTGCGGAAGGCCAGGGCCTCCGTGTCGTCTCCCGGCCGAAGGAGGCCGCCCGTCGGAGCAGCCCGGAACCAGACGCCCACGCTCGGCCTCTCGGGATCGTGGAAGTTCGACCGCACCGCCGCGACGCGGCCGGGCCGGACCTGAAGCCCCGTCTCCTCCCGCATCTCGCGGGCGAGGGCCTCCCGGATCTCCTCGTCAAACTCCACGTAACCGCATGGAATACACCAGGTTCCGGATCCGGATCGGCGCGCCAGCAGGACCCTTCGGATGCCGGGATCGAACCGCCAGTCCGGCTCCGACACCGCGCGGCGAACGGGATCTTCCCCCAGAACCCGGACGATCTCGTCCTCGAACAGGATCCCGGCGACCCCGACGACCGGATTGCGCCACTGGACGTAGCTGCAGTCCGGGCAAGTCGGGCGGGGCCGGCCGCCGCGCTCCATGGTTTCGAGCGCCGTCCCGCAGAACGGGCACCAGCGGAAGAAGGTCATCCCAACTCGGCCCCGCGGCGAGGCAGGCGCGCATCGTCCGGCCGCACCAGAAGGGCCAGGAGCGCGCCGCCGGCGAACCCGCCCACGTGGCTGTAGAGGTCGGCCGAGAAGAGAGACGGCAACAGGGCGAGAACGAGCAGGGGGAAGTAGATCCGCCGCGTCTTCCATCGCTGGCGCTCCGGGAATCGGCTCCGGTAGCGGAGCAGGAAGACGAGGATGACTCCGTACAAGCCCATGATGGCCCCGGACGCGCCCACCGAGAGAACCTGGACCTGGCTCGACCCGAGGCTGACCTCCTTGACGCGGAGGAGCGAAAGCCCGGCCCCGCACAAACCGGCGCCAAGGTAGAGGAGAAGCGACCGGAACGGGCCGTAGAACTCCTCGACCGCGACTCCGGCCGCGGCCAGACCGACCATGTTTCCCATCAGGTGTCCCGCCGACACGTGCAGGAACAGGGGAATGAAAAGCACGGGAGCCCATCCCCGGACCAGGAGAGAGTGGAGCTTCCCCGAGAACTCCCACAGATTGCGTCCGAAGTCATCGCGCCAGAAGAAGACGAGCGCCGCCGACGTCACCAGGTTGATCAGGAGCAGGATCTGCGTGACCGAGAGCCCGGGTCCGAAGAGCGTTCGCGGAAGCCCGCTCCGGCCGCCGCCGGACGACGGCCCGGAGGCGGTTCCCGCGCCCCTCCAGGAAGGCGTTTCCGTGGAGTCTGCGGATCCGAAGGCGGCCGAGCCGGCCGCAGGGGACGCCGCGTTCTCGGCCGGGCGGAACAGATGATAGACCTCGAGGGATCCGGCGCGCCGCCACACGCCTTTCGTCCACAAGGCGGAGAGAACCATGGCGTCGGGCGGAACCAGACCGGCGCGAACCCATTGCTCCCACCGGCCGTCTTCGACCTCGAGAAGCCGGTCCCCGAGCCGGAGAAGCGTGTAACCGGACCTCGGTCCGCTTGGCGACGACGATGTTTCCATGATAGGGTCGCCGGCGATGGTAGCACAGAAGCCTGCGTCCGGCAGGGCCGGCGGCCGGACTCTCTGCCAACCGATGCGGGCCCGTTGCTCGCCCGTCTTGGAGGAACCGTGACCCGCTTTCTGCCTCAGATCCTCCTGTGTTCGGCGCTGGTCCTGAACGCGACCGCGAACGTCCTCCTCAAGTACTCCGCGAACCGGGTTTCGCTGCAGCCGGCCGGATCGACGCTGCTGGCGCGGGCCATGACCTATCTCCAGCCGGCTTTCATCGTCGGCCTGCTGCTCTTCGCCATGAACGTCTTCGCCTATCAGGCGGCGCTGCGGTCGCTCCGGATCTCGATCGCCTACCCGATCATGGTTTCCGGCGGCTACGTCCTCATCCTGCTGGCGTCCTGGTTCCTCTTCCGGGAGCGCATGGCGCCGATCCAGTTCGGGGGCGTGGCCCTGATTCTCGCGGGGATCTGGCTGGTGGTGCGCTAGGCCGCGCCTTTCGGCCGGCGTTGCGGCGGGTCGTCGCGGAGACGATCCGGCAGGGCGCCGCGATCGCGATGCGGCGGGTCGCTGCGGAGACGATCCGGCAGGGCGCCGCGGGGACGTTCCGGCGGGTCGTCGCGGGGACTGTGGCGTCAGCAGCGGGCTACCGGGAGCGCCCGGCGCTCCGATAGCGATAGCACTCCACGAGGTGATCGTTCACGAGACCGGCCGCCTGCATGTAGGCGTAGCAGATCGTCGGCCCGACGAAGCGGAATCCGCGGCCCGCCAGATCCTTGCTCATGGCGACCGATTCCGGCGTGAACGGGGGAATCTCCCGGATCGTCGTCCAGGCGTTCCGTTTGGTCCTCCCTCCGACGAAGCGCCAGATGTAGGCGTCGAAGCTGCCGAATTCCTTCTGAACGTCGAGAAAGGCGCGCGCGCACGCGACCGCGCCTTCGACCTTGAGGCGGTTCCGGACGATCCCGGGATCCTGCAGGAGCCGGTTGATCCGGCTCGGGCTGAACCGGGCCACCTTCTCCGGGTCGAAATCCAGGAAGGCTCTCCGATAGGCGTCCCTCTTCCGGAGGATGGTCATCCAGCTCAGGCCGGCCTGGGCGCCGTCCAGCACCAGAAACTCGAGATGACGGCGGTCGTCGTGGACGGGGACGCCCCACTCCTCATCGTGATAGGCAACGTAGAGCGGATCGGTACCCGGCCAGGGGCAACGGGTCCTAGAAGAGCGCATAGATGAAGGGTGCCAGCGCCGAGCCCTGGGTCAGAAGGAGCATGGCTCCGAAGATGACCAGGAACAGGATGATCGGCAGGAGCCACCACTTCTTCCGGACCTTGAGGAACGCCCAGATCTCCGAAGCCAGAGAGAGGCCGCTCTTAACTCCCATGGATCTCCACGCGCCTTTCTTCCCGGTTGTCCCCCCTGAAGCGACTCTCGCGAGGAGGATACAGATCCAACGTCTTCCCGTCGAGTCGGGACGTGGCGGGGTCGGGCTCCATGAAATGCGGGCCGACCGGGATCTTCGGATCGAAGCGACGAAGATAGAGGTCGATCGCCGCCAGCGCGAGGGCCAGGCAGAGGATGGCCAGTCCGACGTTGAAGAGGCTGGTGACGCGCTTCTGCAACACGATCAGGAGAATCCCGGTGGCGGTGAGAAGGCCGCTCACCAGGCGAAGGAAATCCACCGTATCGGGAAAGAAGCCCTGATTGCGGTTCAGCAGGCGCGCCAGCATCGGCGGATAGATGAGGGCAGCCGCCGCGACCATGACCAGTCCCGTTCCGATGACCCAGCGGGAGCTGTATTTTTTGATCATGGGGTTTTCCGTCTCTCCGCCTCGAAGTGTAGTGATGACGACCTGCCGTCGCCACAACGCCGTGATCGACGGGATCGCCCGGCCGGTGCAGGGAGGGAACCCGCGGCTCGGACCAGAAATGGCTTGAGCGTCGGATCGCCCGGCCGGTGCAGGGAGAGAACGCTTGTGGACAGGATGGGGCGGGTGGGCCATCTTCCGCCGGGAAAGGCCTGACGGTAGGGCACCCGGCCGCGATGGCCGGGCCCCGTCCGGGACGGATGACTCGGGATGCCCAGCCTCGGAACGGCGAGTCAGACCGGTCGAGAGATCCACCGGGACGGCTGCGCCGGAACGCCCGACAGGATCGAGACGAGGCCGGGGCGCACCGCCCGAGGCGGCGTTGACGTGGACCGGATCGACGATCGGAGGGGATTGGCGGAATGAGCCGGACGGCCCCAGATGGGGCTCCGGGCCCTGGCGGCCCGCGCCTCTGCATCCTCTTCCTGAACAGCTATCCGGCCTGGGGCGGCGGAGAAACCTGGATGCTCGACCTGGCCGGCGGGTTGAAGTCGCGCGGGCATCGCTGTCTCATTGCGGGAACAGGCGGCCGGCCCTGGTTCGAGCGATCCCGGGCGCTGGGATGGAATCCGATCGAGCTCAACCTGCGCGGAGAGTTCGCGCCGCTCGTCTACCCCCGGCTCCGCCGGCTCTATGCCCGCGCGCCCGTCGATCTCGTCGTGTGCAACTTCGACAAGGAGGTTCGGATCGCCGGCATCGCCCGCTGGGGGCGCCGCCGTCCGATCATCGTGAACCTGAAGGGCCTGCTCCTGATCAGCGACAACTGGCGCTATCGTTTCAGCTACCGGCACTTTGTCGACCACACGGTGGTCAACGCCCGGTTCATCCGCGAGGCGTTTTTGCGGCGAGCGTGGATCGACCCCGCCGGGGTTTCCGTGATCTACACTTGTTTCCGGCCGGGGCCGGCCGCCGTTGGGGCTTCCCCCGGTTTGGATTTCCGCCGGGAATGCGGAATTCCCGAGGATCATCCGGTGGTCGGAGCCGTGGCGCGCTTCGACTGGCGCAAGGGGGTCCAGGATCTGATCGCGGCCGCCCCCGCGATTGTTGCCGCGCATCCCGACGCGTATTTCGTCATCGTCGGAGACGGAAGTCTGAGGAATCGGCTGGTGGAACAGGCCAGGGATGCCGGTCTCGGGGATCGCGTGGTTTTCACCGGATTCCGGCACGATCTGGACGTGATCGTCCCCGCCTTTGACGTCTTTGTGCTGCCGTCCCATGATGAGGGATTTCCCTACGTGATCCAGATCGCGATGCATCACGGCAAGGCCATCGTTGCGACCCGGGTGGGCGCGGTCGAGGATGCGATCGCCGATTCAGTGAACGGACTCCTGGTCGATCCGGAGGATCCGCCGCAGCTTGCCCGCTCCGTCAACCGTCTCCTGGACGATCCGGCGTTGCGCCGCAGGCTGGGAGCGGAGGCGGCCGAGACCTTGAAAGCCAGGTTCTCGTTCGAGGGGATGATCGATCGCTTCGAAAGCCTGTTCTTGAAGCTGACCGGCGCGGGCCCGTCCAAGCTGGGCGCAGGTCCCGCGGGATAACGCGCGAGCGGTACGAGTCATGCGGACGCGGATGCTCTTGTCGTGACGGAAAGCACCCAGCCCCGGAAGACCACGGCGGGCGGCCTGCTCAGGCGGATCGCGGGCCTCTGCGCGCTTCTGCTTCTTGTCATCGGCCTCGGGGAAAGCCTCGGCCGCGTCTGGATGCACGCGAAATACGGCGTGGCGGGCAAGACCTACGGCCGCTGGCGCGGAGATCCGGCGCTTGGCTCCCGCCTGGGAGAGAACCGGTACGACCATCGCTGGCGCACGAACAACCTGGGATTCCGCAATGACGAGGATGTGATCGAGCCGCGGCGGGGTCTACGCATCCTGGCCTACGGGGGATCGACCACCCTCTGCTGGAACCTGCCGACGGCGGAGACATGGCCGGCGCTCCTCCAGAACCGGTTGCGCGCCGCCACCGGGAATCCCGGGCACCAGGTTCTGAACGCCGGGGACATTCTCTGGCCGATCAACCGCATCCTGGCCCGCGCCCGCACCGAGTTGCCGGCGCTCAAGCCGGATGTCGTCCTCATCATGGCGGGCGTGAACGAGGTTCCGAACGCGCGCCTGCTTGCTTCGGAAGGGCGGCCGCTGGATCGCCTCGTGCCGGCCGGACAATTCGGCGCGTTCAGCAAGAAGCTGCCGCAGGATTATTGGCTCGCGCGAAACAGCATTCTCTATGGCGTCTTCCACAAGATCGTGCTCTTGCCGCTCGTGCGCCGCTGGCATGTCTGGACCCACGAGCCCTGGTCCCAGAGCATGGTCACCGACATCGGTCCGGGTCATCCGGCGCTCGCCCCCGATCGAGACACGCTCGAGAACTACCTTCACGGCCTGGAGGATCTGATCCAGGCGTGCCGGGCGGTAGGAGCCGAGCCGGTGTTCATCGAGGAAGCCTGCGGACGGCACACGGTCGGCCTGGATCACATGGTCTCGTATTCCCGCGCGGGCGCGGAAAAGGCGCGCGCCCTGAACGTGCCGGTGGTCGATGCTCCCGCCATGGTCGCATCAACGCGGGGCGATCCGATGGATCTCTTCTACGAGTCGGGCATCCACTATTCGCAACGAGGGGCCGCTCTACTGGCCCAGACCATCTACGACCAGGTTTTCGCGCGTTCCGATCTGGTCTCGCCGGCCACCCATCCGGGCGGGGGAGCGGAGTTCATTTTCCCCTCCCTCGTTCCTTCGACAAAGGAGTTCGGGCCGACCGATCCAACCAGGCTCCAAGGCCTGTCGGACCCGAAGCCGGAATCGCCTTGACCGCACCTCGAGGCGCCAGCGGGTAGGCCGTGGCCGTTCGGCACACCACGGCCGCTGCCTGGATGCTTTCAGGCCCGTAAGCGCGCCTCAGCGCTTCGAACCGGGAAGCGACACTCGCCTCGATCTCCACCGCAGCCTTGCACTCAAGGGCCAGGAAGCGTTCCGGTCCCAATTCGACCAGGAGATCGATCTCCGACCCCTGCGAGGTCTGCCAGAACCAGAGCGGCGGCCGCCGGCCCTGATTCCAGAAGTGCTTGTGGGACAGTCGAGGAAATCTACCGATGAATTCACATTGCAGAAATCCTGCAATTGAACTGCAAAATTGTCAAGAGGGAGGATCGTCGGTCTTCGGCGCGAAGCCGGCTCGGCCGGGGACCTCGGAGCAACCCGTGAACATCAGAGGGCCAGTCGGCGCCGCGAACGGCACTCGGCACGACGCCCCCACGCCCCTCAGTGCTGTGGCTGATGCAGCGGCCGGCGCCGTCCTGTCGGGGCCGCGGAGACCCAGGCCCAGGTCCGGGCCACGCCCTCTTCCACCGGGACCTTGGGCTCCCAGCGGAGGGCTTCACGGATCCGGCTGATGTCCAGGCAGTTGTACGGAACATCCACCGGCCGGCCGGGCTCGAGACGGACCACGGCCCGGCGCCCCGTCACGCTCTCCAGGATCGAGAGCATCTCGAGGAGGGAACGTCCCCGGCCGCCGCCCACGTTGTACACCTCATGAGGCCCGCCGTCGTCCAGGAGCAGGAACAGCGCTTCGACGAAGTCCCCGACGTAGAAGAAGTCGCGGACGACGCTGCCGTCTCCCCAGATCGTGACCGGCTCGTTCCGCGCGAGCTGCCGGAGCGCATAGGGCACGAAGCCCTGCCCGCGACCCGGATCCTGGCCTTCGCCGAACGGATTCGCGCCCCGGGCCACGCGGCACTCCATTCCCGCGGCGGCGTGGAAGACGTGCAGGTATTTCTCGATCGCCAGCTTGGCCACCCCGTGAGCCGCAATCGGCTCGGTGGCGTCGTCCTCGCGCAGGGGCCGAGGCTGCGCCTCAGGGGCGTCGTCCTCGCGCAGGGGCCGAGAGTGTGCCGGAGCTTCGCCGGCCGCGCGGCGCGGTCCCGGCCCGTACACCGATCCGCCGGAGGAGACGAAGAGGAAGCGCCGGATCCCCGCCTCCGCGGCCGCGCTGATCAGGCCGAGGCTGCCGAGAAGATTGATGCGAGCATCCTCGAGGATCCGCGCGTTGGCGCTGCCGGGGGTCGTCGTCGTGGCCAGATGGTAGACGACTTCGACGCCATCCAGGGCCGTCTCGGCGTCGCGGGCCACGCTGAAGTCGCCCGGCAGGTACTCGACCGCCCCGTCGCTCCGCCGGCGGGCGCTGCGGGACAGCACGCGCACCGGCTTGCCCGCTTCGACGAGCCTGGCCACGAGATGGCGCCCGATGAACCCGGCCCCTCCGGTGACGAGGATTCTTCCCGACATCGTTCCCACGACTAACTGAGCACCTGGGCGGCTCGCTCCAGGATCCAGTCGATCTCGTCCTTCCGGATCACGAGGGGCGGCGCGAAGCGGATGACCTGCTCGTGCGTCTCCTTGCACAGCACCCCGAGGTCCCGCAGCTTTTCACAGTACGAACGGGCCGGGCCCGATTCCTTCCGGATCTCCACGCCGATCAAGAGCCCGCGCCCGCGGACCTCCCGGACGTGGCGCGAGGCGATCTTCCGCAGGCCGTTCATGAAGGTTTCGCCCATCTCGGCGGACCGGCCGGGGAGATTCTCCTCCACGATGACCTTGAGCGCGGCCCGGGCCACTGCGCAGCCAAGCGGATTGCCGCCGAAGGTCGAGCCGTGATCGCCGGGATGGAAGACGCCGAGGATCTCCTTCCGCGCCGCGACCGCGGAGACCGGATAGAGGCCGCCGCCCAGCGCCTTGCCCAGGATCAGGATGTCGGGATCGGTCACGCCTTCCCATTCGCAGCAGAACATCTTCCCGGTGCGGCCGAACCCGGTCTGGATTTCATCGTCGATCCAGAGGACGTCGTGGCGGCGGCAGACGTCACGGGTGCCGCGAAGCCATCCTTCGGGCGGAACCAGCACGCCCCCTTCGCCCTGGATCGGCTCGAGCAGGAATCCGGCCGTGTTCGGAGTGATTGCCTTCTCCAAGGCCCCGAGATCGCCGTAGGGGATCATGACGAATCCGGGCGTGAACGGCCCGAAGCCGTCCCGGTACTGGGCTTCGCTGCTGAACCCGACGATCGTTGTCGTGCGGCCGTGGAAGTTGTTCTCGAGGACGATGATCTCCGCCTTGCCGTCGGGGATGCCTTTGACCTTGTAGCCCCACTTGCGAGCCGTCTTGAGAGCCGTCTCCACCGCTTCGGCGCCGGTGTTCATGGGCAGGATCATGTCGGTGCGGCAGACGGCGGCCAGCTCCTGGAAGAACGGCCCCATCTGATCGTTGTGAAAGGCCCGCGAGGTCAAGGTGACCCGGCTGGC
The DNA here is from genome assembly GCA_963833505.1 of Candidatus Eiseniibacteriota bacterium. Classification (GTDB taxonomy): domain Bacteria; phylum Eisenbacteria; class RBG-16-71-46; order CAIMUX01; family CAIMUX01; genus CAWHYG01. The sequence goes on from CAWHYG010000010.1 coordinate 133,010, forward strand.
CTGCTCCACCAGCGCGGCGATGATGCGCGGGTGCCGGTGTCCCTGGTTCAGGGCTGAATAGGCGGAGAGGCAGTCGAGGTACTTCCGGCCTTCCGTGTCCCAGACCCAGACCCCTTCGGCCCGTTCGACCACCACGTCCAGCGGGTGGTAGTTGTGAGCCCCGTAGGTCTCGGCCAGCCGGATCAGCTCGTCGCTTCTCGACATCGCGCCCCTCCTCCCGCGTTCCCGTGTTGCCGGCGGTGCGAACCGTGGTCCGGCGCGCCGCTCGTGGCCGGTTGTCCATCCCAGGCGGCGGCAAAACAATCGCCCGTCGCTGCCGGAGTCTAACCGAGCCGGCCGACTGTGGTAAGCAGGAATGCCACGAGGGAGCATCGGGCCCTCTCGACCGAACCCGCTGACCCACGGGGACATCGGGCCCTATCGATGGATCGCGCTGACCCCGCGGGAGACGCGAGCCCGCTCGACGGAACGTGCTTATCGCGGGAGTCTCGATGGCCGGACGATCTTGCATCCGGGCCGGTGGGGCCGATGACCGGCACACCGATTCCGGACCGCATAGCGAAACGTCCGGGTCGAATGCGGAACTTCCCGACTCAACGGGCGTACTGATGAGAGCCTGGACTCCGAGGGTTGGGATCTGTTTCAATCGGATTCGGCCGGGGCCGGGGCGGCGCCGCCCCGGCCCCGATTCTCCTCAACTTCCGGCCGCGCTTTCCGGCCGCCGATTCCGGCCGCGTGTTCCGGAAAGAGGCGGGAACGATAGGGCGGAACGTGAATCCGGCGCGCGCGGCAGCGCGGAAGGAGCCCACATGAGCGATGCGATCTCGACCCAGGAAGCGGCTTCCACGATTGCCGGCCTTCGGTCAGCCCGGAAACAGATCCTCGACGAGGTTCACAAGGTCATCGTCGGCCAGGACCGGGTCATCGACGAACTGCTGACCGTTCTTTTCTGTGATGGCCACTGCCTCCTGGTCGGCGTTCCCGGTCTCGCCAAGACGCTCCTCATCAGCACCCTGGCGCGGGTTCTCGACCTCCGTTTCAACCGGGTGCAGTTCACGCCGGACCTGATGCCGAGCGACATCACCGGCACCGAGATCCTCGAGGAAGACCGCAGCACCGGGAAACGAAGCTTCCGGTTCGTGCAGGGGCCGATCTTCGCCAACCTGATCCTGGCGGACGAGATCAACCGGACGCCTCCGAAGACCCAGGCCGCGCTGCTCCAGGCCATGCAGGAAAAGGCGGTCACGGCCGCCGGCCACACCTTCCCGCTCGAGGCTCCGTTCTTCGTGCTCGCGACGCAGAATCCGATCGAGATGGAGGGGACCTACCCGTTGCCGGAAGCCCAGCTCGACCGGTTCATGTTCAACGTCTTCGTCGACTATCCGTCGGAGGAGGAGGAGCAGCGGATCGTCGAGACCACGACGAGCGCCTATGAAGCCGAGCTCGCGACCGTCCTGACCGGCGCCGACATCCTGCGCGTGCAGAAGACGGTCCGGCGGGTGCCGGTGTCCGAGCACGTCGTCGCCTACGCGGTCAACCTGGTGCGGCAGACCCGACCGGGCCTGACCGAGCACTCCTTCATCAAGGACTGGGTCGCTTGGGGAGCCGGCCCGCGAGCCTCCCAGTACCTGATCCTGGGAGCCAAGGCGCGAGCCATCCTGGCCGGCCGGCCGACGCCGGCGTGCGAAGACGTGCGGCAGGTGGCGCTTTCCGTGCTCCGCCACCGCGTGCTCCCGAATTTCAACGCGGAGGCCGACGGCATCACCGTTCCGACCATCATCGACAAGCTCCTATCCGTCGTGCCCGAGCCGAAGGAGAAGGCGGTTCCGGCCTGATGCCACAGTCCGCGCGCATCCGGGAAGCGGACAGCCGCAACTTCCTTGATCCCCGGATCGTGGGGAAGCTGCAAAGGCTCGACCTGATCGCCCGGCTGGTGGTCGAGGGGTTTCTGACCGGATTGCACAAGAGCCCGTATCACGGCTTCAGCGTCGAATTCGCCCAGCACCGCCAGTACATGCCGGGAGACCCGGTGCGCAACGTGGACTGGAAGGTCTACGCCAAGAGCGACCGGTATTACATCAAGCAGTTCGAGGAGGAGACGAACCTCCGCGCCTATCTCCTCATCGACACCTCGACCTCCATGCTCTTCCGGGGCGATCCGGACGGAGTGAGCAAGCTCCGCTGGGCGATCGACATGGCGGCGGCGCTCTCGTATCTCATGATCCAGCAGCAGGACGCCGTCGGCATGCTGCTCTTCTCTGACGTGATCCACCGGCTGATCCCGGCGCGAAGCGCCCGCACCCACCTGCGCGTGCTGCTCCGCGAGCTGGAGGTGGAGGCGCGGCGCGCGGCCAGCCGACGGCCGCAGGAGGATACGCCGCGGCTGACCCGGATCGGGCATTGCCTCAGCTTCCTGGCGGAGCGGATCACGCGGCGGGGCCTCATCGTCCTTCTCACCGACTTCTGGGACCAGAACCAGGACGAGGCGCTCGCGGCCCTGAGGCACTTCCGCCATCGCCATCATGAAGTCGTGGTCTTTCACGTCGAGGATCCGCTCGAGTCCGAGTTCCCCTACCGCGAGGAGGGGCTCTTCGTCGACGTGGAGACCGGAGAGCGCCTGAACGTGCTGCCGTGGGAGATCCGGAAGGAGTTCCGCCGCCGGGTCGAGGAGCGAAGCGCCTTCTACAAACGCGGCTGCTCGGAAAACCAGATTGATTACGAGCGCGTCTCGACCCGCACTCCGTTTGACACCGCCCTTCTCCGGTACATGGAGAAGCGGCAGCGGCTGCACTGATGTCGGGGAAAAGGTCAGGGCGTCATTCAGGGCGCCTTTCAGGACGGCTGTCGGCGCGCCGGTCCGAGCCACGGTCAAGGCGCCTGTCGGGACGACTGCCGCAACGTAGAAGTGGCGGGTCGGCGGAATCACCCATGAGGGTCGGGACCGTTCCGGATGGCCGAGTCTGCGGTGACAGGGTCGGTTGGACGTGTTTGGTTTGATATGTTTGGTTTGAGCTTCCTCAACTCCGTCTTTCTCGCCGGGCTGGCGGCGGCGGCGCTGCCGATCCTCATCCATCTGTTCAGCCGCCGGCGGGCCCGGGAGGTATCGTTCCCGAGCCTCGAGTACCTTCGCGAGATCTCGCGCCAGAAGGTGCGGCGGATGCGCCTCCGCCAGTGGCTGCTTCTCGCCCTCCGCGTGCTCATCGTGGCCCTGTTCGCCCTGGCCATGGGCCGCCCCGCCATCCGCGGGTCGAAGGGAGCCTTGACGCGCGGCAGCTCGACCATCGCGGTCGTTCTCGACAACAGCGCCAGCATGTCGGCGGCGGATCCCGCGCTCTCCTCGGCGAATCCGGTCCTGGCGCCCGTCGCCGGCTCCTCCGAAGGGAACGAGGCTTTGCCGCCGGAAGCCGGCTCGCTTTTCGCCGCGGCCAAGAAGCGCGCCTCCGAGATCTTCGACCTGATGGGCGAAGGCGACCGGGGAATCCTCGTGCTCTCGGGCCGGCCGATCGGGCTTCCGTTCCAGACTCCGGTGGCGGATGCGGGCCTGCTCCGCCAGGAAGTCAAACGGTCGGCGCTCGCGGCTGACGAAGCGGATCTCCCGTCGGCTCTGGAAGCGGTGGTTCCGCAGCTCGCCTCAGCCCGGACGATCAACCGCGAGCTGTTCGTCGTCTCGGATTTCCAGCGCAAGGACATCGACGCGTGGATCCACGCCGCGACCTCCGGCGGATCAACCTCCGCCGGCGGCGATTCGACCCACGGCTCCGGCTCGATGTCGATTCCGGCCGGGATCAAGGTCTACCTCGTCCCCGTGACCGAGAAGTCGCAGCCGAACGTCTCCATCGAGCGCGTCCGGTACGACGGAAGCGGCGGCATCGGCGCGGCCGGCCGGGTCATCGCGACCGTGGTCAATCAGGGCGACGATCCGGTTGCCGACCGCGTGGCGCGGGTGACCGCGGCTTCCGGCGGCTCCTCGCTGGCGGATGCGCTCTTCAGCCTGCCGCCGCACGGGCAGGACGACGTGACCATGGATCTTTCGCAGCTTCCGCCCGACGGCGCGCTTCAGGTCACTCTTGGCTCGGATCCCATGGAGTGGGACAACACCGCGTGGCTCGTCACGGGCCAGCCGGGCGTGCACAGGGTTCTTCTGGTGTGCGGGCCGGAGGGATCGGCTTCGGCAGAGTTGAAGCGCGCCGGAACCAACCTGGCGGCGGCAGGCGCGGCGACCGGCGATCTGGCGAGCCTGGATCCGCCTGAGTCGGGCCTTCCCGCCGGCGGCGCCGTGAGCGACAGCGCCGCAGCCGCGAAATTCGCGACCTCCGGGAGCACCTTCCTGCGTCTCGCCCTCGATCCGGGCGGGAATTCCGAGTTCTTCCGCGTGCGGGAGGCGGATCCCAACGCGCTCTCCGATCCTTCCGTCTGGGACGCGGACGTGGTCATCCTCTCCGACGTCGGCCGGCTTTCGGACGCGGCGGTCGAGAACCTCGTCCGGTTCAAGGCGCGCGGCGGCGGGATCCTGATCGGACTGGGCGATCACGTCGATCCGCGTTCGTACAACACGCAGATTCTCGCGAAGATCTGTTCCGTCGAGCTGCTCGACATCTCGCGGGCCGAGGAAGCCGGCGCCTATCGCAGTCTTCGGCCGACCGTGGCGTCCCATCCGATCTTCGCCGGATTCCCGATCGGTCCGGGAGAAGATCTGGGCTCGGCGCGCTTTCACAAGATCATGACGACCCGGGTCGGATCGGGCGCCCGCGTGCTGGCCGAGTTCGGGCGCGACGTTCCGGCCTTGATCGAGGAGAACGGAGTCCTGCTCTTCACGAGCAGCCTGGACGGAGAGTGGAACGACTTTGTGACCAGCGCGTCGTTCCCGCCGTTTCTCCACCAAATGGTCCGTTATCTCGTCGGGAGAGGAGCCGGCGACGAGCGCTCGGGACACGTCGGCGCACGGCTCGAGACCCTGGTTCCCGAAGGCGCTTTCCAGGGATCGCTCACCGCGCTGGATTCACAGGGCGGCCGCTCCGCGGTTGAAGCGATCCCCGTCGAGCGGATGATCCGCCTGCGGTCCCAACCGGCCATGCTTCCCGGCATCTATCGATTCCAGGACGGAAGCGGAAAGGTCGTGGCCTCCTTCGCGGTGAACCTCGACTCCAAGGAAGGGGACCTGACCGTGGCCTCGCCCCAGTCGGAGCTGCGTCTCCTCGGACGCGCCGCCAGGAGGCTCGAGCCGGGGGCGACGGTCACGCGCGAGCTTCTGCAAGGCCGTTACGGGCGCGAGCTGTGGCGGCCGATCCTGGTTCTGGTGTTGATTCTTCTCGTGGTCGAGTCGGTGCTGGGGCGGGGAAAATTGTTGGGGTAAGCGGGGTACGCTCGACCCGCGCCATGATGTCGAGGACCTTCGCTTCGCCGGACGGCGTCCAGCAGTCCACACCGTCGTCGGACGGATCTCGGATATCCGAGGTGCCGGCCATGAAGATACGACACTTGACGCCGTGCACAAATGTGCATACGATGGGCTCATGATCTACGAGTGGGACCCGGCCAAGGCGGCGAGCAACCACCGGAAACACCAGGTGGACTTCGCCGATGCCGTCACGGCCTTCGGAGACCCACTGGCCATCTCTGTCCCGGACGATCGCCACGTCGAGCAACGCTTCGTGACCATCGGCCAGGACGCGCAGGGCCGCCTGCTTGTGGTGGCATACACTTGGCGGGGCCCGACCATTCGAATCATCTCCGCGCGACGGGCCACCAGCCTCGAGCGACGAGATTATGAGGGATAGATCATGAAGGCAGAGTATGACTTCAGCAAAGGGCGGCGAGGTGCAGTCGATCCCCTGCCCCGCGGGAAGACTCGCATCACCATCCGGATCGATCGGGACATCCTTGATTGGTTTCGGAGCCTGGTTCACGAGACAGGAGGCGGCAACTATCAGACTCTCATCAACGATGCTCTCCGGGATCACATGCGACGGCAGGTCGAGCCCCTTGAAGAGACCCTCCGGAGGGTTCTGCGGGAGGAGTTGCCCCGGCGCCGAGTTGCCAAGAAGGCTCTGCCAGGCGTGAAGCGGGCATCGCCGCCGAACAGAGCGATGCAGCGGTCGGTCCGCTCCACGTCCCGCCGCTGATCGCAGGCGTTATGCCAGGAGAGCTTTCCCGCCGTTCATGGAGTCATGAATTACGCGGCCGGGTTGGGATGAGTTGAGGTCTCGGGAGCCTTGGATCATCGAGGATTGCCGATGTCGTATCGATGCCGGCGCTGCGGCGCCGAATTTGACGCCTCGCTCTTCGAATTCGGCATTACCTTTCGCTGCGATTGCGGGGAGATCGTGGGACCCGGGCATACCCTCGACCTGGGGGCTCCGGAGGCCGCAGACGCGGATACCCCGGCGTTCAGCCGCTCTGGCGACGACACCGGGTTGCTGCGCGCGCTGGAGTCGGGCCTCGAGGAAGCGATTGAGCACGAGGAGGCGGATTACCGTCAGCTCCAGCGCGCCGCCGACCGGATCAGCTTCCTCATCGTGGCCAGCGATTATCCCGAGATCGACCTCCTGATCGAGCGCCGGAACCTCCGGCGGCTGTGCGGCCGTCTCTTTCCGGATCGGATGGGGCTGTTCGACCACGTGTACGAAGCGCGGTTTCGGCGGCTCTGGGAGCAGTTTCGGGTGTAGGGGTGGATCCCTCCGGTGACCCCCTCGGGTCCTCATATTCCGTGAACATGGCAACTCACAGAACTGCAGACAGTTGCCGCACGTCCGTCCGAGGTCCCACGGATCAGTTCTCGCTGGCTGTCCCCCAGAGCGTAGCTCTGCGGGACACCCGCGCGGCTCCAGTGGTCAACAACTGGCCGAACCTTCTTCCCGCGCGGAGCCGCGATGTCGCTGGCCCCCTCGATTTCCGTGAACAAACCGCTCTCAAAGACCGTGCTCACGCTCAAGTCATTCACCCAGCCGGCCACCGCAAGGATCAGAAACTGAGCAGGGAACGTGCTCATGCCCCGGAATCTACATCATCTGCGTGCCGCCGTGGACCGTGCCGGCGGCCGGTCCTGGCCTGGAATTCTATGCTGCCGTGAAGGTTACGCCCGGCTGAATTCTGGCAGACAACGCGGTTCACGGACACCACTGGCCCCCCGGCGCTGCCGGCGGCTCCGTCACCCTCTGGTCGGACGGGAATCGGCGGTTGCGCGCGGGATTGGGCCTCGGCGGCTGACTTGGCCATACGCCGTATGCCACACGGGCCACTGGCGAGCGAGTCAGCTCCGGCTCGAGGAGTCCAAGCGCCCTGGCCCCCGTCTCGGCTCTGCCCTATACTGCCAGCCGAGCGAGCAGTCCTGATCTCTGTGACGTGGGGGGTTACGAAGTCCGATGCGCCAGACCGTCATCGAGAACCCGATCCTGAACTCCCCGTTCCTGGAGCCCACGTGCCACTTCCGCTTCGACGCCGAGGGGATCACGAACGACGTAGTGGCCGGCCGCCGGTCCAGTTCCTACTTCATGCCCATCCCGGCGCCGCGGAAGAAGGGCGCCCAGCTCAGCTGCGACACCGAGTGGACCAAGGACCGGATCGAGAAGAACAAGCACGTCAAGGTGGCCCGCAAGTACGACGACGCCTGGATCGGGCCCGCGGCTTCGGGCGGCGCACGATATCAGCGGAATCGAGAGCCGCTAGGCGGTGAGGGCTAAAGGCGGGGATCCCCGCGCCGGCCCGCGGCATGCCGGCGTGATATTCGGTTCGAGCCGGGCGATCTCCAGAGTTCCACGCTCATGCGCAGAGTCCTGGATCGCCTCGGGAGGCGCGAAATGCGGAATGCCGGCGTTGCCGTCCTGCTCATGCTGGCGCTGGCCTGCTGCGCCGGTTCCTCGACCCAGGTTGGCGACACGGCTCCCGCCGGTGTCAGCACCCAAGCCGGGAACGCACCCCCCGCCGGACCTCCGAGCGCCGCCGATCAGACGACCTACGTCCGCGGGTGGACCCCGGCCGATCGCATGACTCCCTCCGATCGAACGGCCCTGGCCTCGCTGTTGTCCGCGTCCATTCCCCAGACCGCCGGACGGAGGGTGGAGATCATCGGGACGCTTCGGACCCATCTCCGCTTGCCTAACGTCACCTCGACCGTGGTGGAGTATAACGCCCGGTCGGAAACGGCCTGCTGCTTCAACAGCGTCGGGCTTGCCGTCATCGAACGCGACTCGGTTCTGTGGACCACGCCGCTATACGACGGTTTCGATCGGTCGCCGACGAGGATTCCGCAAGAGCACGGTATCCAGCCCGGCTGCGAGGGGGGCCCGGTTTGGGACTTTCGATCGCCGACGAGGCCGTCCGCGAGCTGGTGGCAGGGGGCCCGGCCTCGGGGCGGCACGGGCCTGGTCTGGGGCTGGCGCCAAACCGAAGACCAGGCGACCCCCAGGTCGTACCGCGAGGCGTTCGTTGTGTACCAATGGCGGGACCAGAAGGCCCAGGGTTTCCCCCAGGAAGGCCTGGTCCCGATCCTCTTCGACCAGTTTGACGTCGATCGATGGCAGCGGCCGCACGTGATCTCGTTCCGCGTCTCCTGGGATATGGTGGAAGGTGCCACCGGCTGGCGCCCTTTCTTTCTTTCCACGGTTGAATCGCTCGATCTGGGCGGTTCGGACTACTGGAGTCCGGAGATCGAGAGGCGGGTCAACGAGGAGTTCCGCGATCCCCACGGACTCAAGGCGCAGCTATGGCGGTTCACCTGGACTGGACGATCCTACGAGAAGAAACTCATCAGGGATCGTGTCACCGGGCCCAAGATCCCGTTCGGGTACGAGATTCCGGAGTTCAGCCGCAAACGGAAGTTCGATCCGGGTCAGCTCAAGCTCCTGGCGACCCTGGATGACTCGAATTCCGTCGTCCGAGATCTCGATGGGTCGGGCGGGCCGCAGGCGTTCTCCGCGCGTCTCTTCGGCGGGTCCTGGAACGGAGCCCAGGTCCTGCTCTACCAGGTCACCGATTTGACGCCTTGCTGGGCGCCGGGGTTCGAGAGGATGTCGGAGTTCTCGAGGCGCACGGGGGAAGCTCCGATACCTCGATGGCGCGAGTCCGCTCGACCGGATGGTGGCGCGGAAGATCGAGGAACAGGAGCGGTAGGCTCGCATCACGTGCCCCGTGATTCGTGGTCGTCCGTTGCGGGTCGCCAGAGGAGCCGGTCAAGGCAGGGGAGCGCCGCTGGCACGAGTGTGGGCTTCCGTGCCCGACGGGTTGCCGCGGAGGCCACACGAGCTCCCGGAACCCGCACTCCCGCAAGTGCTCCACGGTCTCTCCCAGCTCATCCACCGGCGGCACGAACACCACCGTCCCATCGTGCCCCCGACAGTCCTCGCGGAGGAAGTCGTTCCCCCAGTCCAGGATCGCCAGATCCAGCTCGAGTCCTTGCGCCGCGAACTCGGTCGCCACGGAGTGGAGCCGGCAGCATGAGCCGGGATCGGCGGGATCGGCCCGTTTCCGCCGAACCATGACGCCCCGGTCAACCGGGACGCTCTGGTTCCGCCGAACCATGGGTTGCCGCGGAGGCTACACGAGCTCCCGAAACCCGCACTCCCGCAAGTGCTTCACCGTCTCGCGCAACTCCTCCACCGGCGGCACGAACACCACCGTCCCGTCACGCCCGCGGGTGAGCAGCACTCTGTAAGCGTTCCGGCGGAGTTGCAGCGGGTCTTTCACAAGTTCCGGATGCTTGTGTTTCCGCGCCAGACGATTGGTCCACCGGCCATCCTCGCGCAGGAAGTCGTTCCCCCAGCCGAGGATCGCCAGATCCAGCTCAAGTCCCTGCGCCGCGAACTCGGTCGCGACGGACCGGAGCCGGCGTGGGTCGTGCACCAGCCGAAGGCCCACCAGGGTCTTGCCCGATCCTGGAACTCCGGTGACCAACGCGAGCTTTCGCGTGCGGGTTTCCGCCGCCTCCCGGATGATCTCCGATATTCGCCTCACCGCCGGGTCGGTCGCGGCCCGCGCCCGCTTGATATACGGTAGGTCCCGCCGTTGGAACAGGTCCCGGGCCGCCGTGACCAGCGACGGCATCGGCCGATAGGCGTCAACGCGCAGAAACCGATCGGGGTCGAGAGGCGTGCCGTCACCCCGAAGCGAAAGGGAGTAGAGCAGTCGATCCAGACCCTCTGGGCCGACGACTTGCACTCCCTGAACCAGCGTTGCCGGGCTCGTCGCCCGGGTGGGAACCAGAACGGCGTACACCGGCCGTTCGTGGCAATCCTCGTGGTGGGCCCGGAGGTCCCGGGCATAGGCCATGACCTGGTCAAGGTCGGCCTGGGAAGGCTGCTCCTTTCCCTTCAGCTCGAGCACCACAACGATTCCGTTTTCCAGCACCACGACGTCGATGCGACGGGATTCAAGCGGCAGCTCGTATTCCAGGATTGCCGTGTAAGCGCGGGCGGCTCCGTCGCTGCTGATGAGCTCCCGGCACTCCCGCTGGAGCATCGGGATTGAGTCCTCCCAGGCGCGTATCTGCCTGGCGCCGGCATCCCGAACAAATTGCTCGAGGGTCAGTCTGACCACCCGAGGCTCGGTGGAGGAGAAACGGGGCAAATCGGAGGACCCCCCGCACGAACTCGGGGGCGGTACCCGCGGGTTGTCCTCCGGTCGATCTCGCGAAGTCGTCATCCTCGGCTCACCCGCTTCCAGATCGTGCGTTCGGCTTCGAGGAGGCCTCGCGGAGCAGGTTCGAGGCCGCCCGAGTGCCACGGCGACAAGCATATCCGGGGGGACTCGCGAATCCAACGGGGACAGATGCGTCGTTGGGGCAGAGGCGTTGTGCGTTGGATTCGGATATCATCCCGTCTCGGCCTGCAAAGATCCCGGCCTGGGGATCGAGCGACGCATTCATGGCGCTTTCAGCCGGCCGCGGAGAATGCCGGCGGCGGAGACCAGGTATGGAAGAAACACCGGCCACAAATCCCATCTTCGGTTGCCACGGGTCGGAAGCTTCGTCGCGTCGAGCGCGAAGGGGGAGGCCATGACCTCCTCGTCGCTTTCGGCGAACAGGATCCCCGGCGTGATGCTCCGCCTCTGGCTGCCGCTCCTGGCCGTCCTGCTCGTCCTGGCCGTCAGTTTCCGGATCTCGGTAACCGCGAATCGTTACCTCGACGTCGACGAACTGGAACATCTGAACGCGGCGTACGCGATCGGGCACGGAGAGACGCTCTACGGAAGCCTCTTCGAGAACCACCCGCCCCTCCTGGTCTGGTCGCTCCAGCCGATCGTCCGCAGCGGCGACGATGCCGAGGCCATGATCCGGACGGCGCGCTGGTGGATGCTGCTTCCATGCCTGGGTCTGCTCGCTCTCGTCGCCCGTCTCGGACAGCGGTTTTCCGGAATCGGCGGCGCTCTCGCCGCGCCGCTCTTCCTGCTCTCCGCGGTGTTCTTCTTCGAAAAGAGCGTGGAAGTGCGCCCCGACGTGCCGGGCGCCTTCTTCATGGTGCTCGCATTCATGCTTGCGGCGAAGGAAGGCCGACAGTCCTGGATCGCCGCCGGAGCCGCGATTGGAGTCGCGTGCTTCTTCACTCCCAAGGCCCTGCCGGCGATCCTCGGCGCGATGGCCGGTCTGGCCGCGCACGATTGGTTCCGCGAATCGAGCCGCGGGCATTCGGTGGATCCGGACCTGGCCGGCATGTTCGGGAGAATGCGCCGCCTCGTCCGCCTGGGCTGGATCGGCCTCGGGACGGCAGCGGTCGCGCTGGGAATCGTGATCATCCTCGTGATGCAGGGCGCCTGGCGAGGCTTCTGGCGCGACTGCGTGGTGACCTCGGCCCGCATGACCATCGATCATCCTGGTTGGATGCGAAAGGAGCTGCTGTCGGAGTCGATGCTCCGCGGAGATCCCGGGCTATGGATCGCCGGGCTGCTTGGAGCGGCGTGGCTGTTCTCGATGGCATGGCGGGCCCGCGGGGCCGGAGGGGACGAACCCGCGAGCCCCGGTTCGTCCGGATCGGGACCAGGCGCCTCTTTCGGACTCGATCGAGCTCACGGACGGAACGGGCCGGAATTCTCGGAGGCGTCCATCCGGTGGGAGATGCCCCTCAGTCTTGCCGCCGGTCTCGTCGGGTTCTTCGTCATCGGCGCGCCGCTCAGGCAGTACTTCCTCTTCTTCCTGCCGCAGCTCGCGGTCCTGGCCGCGGCGCTGATCGTCGTGCTGGTGCGCTCGATTCGCGGGCGATGGCTCGGGATCCCGGTCGCGCTGGCCGTGACCGCGGCCATGCTCGTTCCGCCCTGGACCATGATCCTGCCGGTGCAGCGGCAGGGAGCGGAGCTGGAAGTCCTGCGGAATGTGTTGGCCGAAACGCGGCCGGATCAGCGCGTGCTGGATTTCTGGACGGGGCTCTACCTGACGCGCCTGCCGGCCTATCGGTACTTCTTCCTCAACTCGGACGTCCAGAGGCTCCTTTCGCCCGGGCAGCTCGAGCGAGATCTCGAGCGGGTGCTGGATGATCCGCGCGTGGCGGTCGTGATCGTCGACAACAATTTCCCCCGGTTGCCGAAGTCGGTGCGGCAGAGAATCCGCACCGACTTTACCCCGGAGCAGGACTTCGGATTTGCGGTCGTGATGAAGCGGCGCGGTCCGTGAAACTCGCAGGGGGTTGCCTTCCGCGCCGCGGTCGTATCATGATCGCGGATCAAGGCTGGGTTCGCGCGGGACGCCGGCACCGAGCGCTTGGTCGCCGACCCGGCCCGGCCGGGTGGATGAGGATCGTCACCACGAGGGGGAAGCATGAGCGTTCTCGACGCCATCGGAAACACGTCGATGGTGCGCCTTCGCAAGGTCGTTCCGCCTGGATGCTCCGACATCCGGGCGAAGCTGGAATGGGAGAACCCGACCGGCAGCATGAAGGACCGGATGGCGGACGCGGTGATCTCGCAGGCGGAGCACGACGGCCGCTTGAAGCCGGGGTCGACGATCATCGAGTACACCGGCGGAAGCACGGGCGCCTCCCTCGCGCTGGTCTGCGCCGCCGAGGGCTACCGGATCCGGATCGTCACCTCCGATGCGTTCAGCCCGGAGAAGCGGGATCAAATGGCGGCTCTCGGGGCGGAGCTCGTCCTCGTTCCCAGTGAAGGAGGCCTGACCACGAAAGAGCTGTTCCTCGACATGATCGAAACGGCGCGCCGCCTGAGCCGGGACCCGCAGACGTACTGGACCGATCAGCTCAACAACCAGGATAGCATCGCCGGCTATGACCCCTTGGGCGAGGAGATCTGGAGCCAGACCGAAGGGGAGGTCGACGCCTTCGTTCAGTGCGTGGGAACCGCGGCCTCACTGCGCGGCGTCGCCACCGTTCTCAAGCGCCGCAAGCCGGACATCAGGATCATCGCCGTCGAGCCGGCCGAGTCGCCGGTCCTGGCCGGAGGGCGGCCAGGACCCCACAAGATCGAAGGCGTCGGGATCGGTTTCATGCCTCCGCTTTGGGACTCGACCCTGGTGGACGACATCGTGGCGGTCAGGACCGACGACGCGAAGGCGATGGCGAGGCGGATGGCGTCGGAGGAGGGGATCTTCGCCGGAACCTCGTCCGGCGCCAATGTGATTGCTTCGATCCGGGTCGGAGAACGCCTTGGACCGAGGGCCAAGGTCGTCACGTTGATGGTGGACTCCGGCCTCAAGTACCTCAATACCGACGTGTACAAGAGGAACCCAGCTTCATGAGGCCCTATCTCCCCAACCCGTCCGATTGGTGGTAGTTCGGGTACGCCGGCCGCGGGTGCGGTGCCGGCGGGTACTTCGCCAGAAGATCAAGAACGACTTCCACCGCCTTCTCGAGTTGCGGGTCGTGTCCGAGCCGGAGCAACTTCGGGTCCTGATCCACGTCGTAGTCCGGGGCGATCCCGTGGTTCTCGACCTCCCACTGTCCCTCGAGACCGTAGAAGGCGAACCGCGGCGCGGTGACGGTCCCTCCGTCCATCAGGGTCGGATAGCTGCCAAGGCCGACCAGGCCTCCCCAGGTCCGTTTTCCCACCAGCGGCCCGATGCCGGCCTTCCGGAAGAACCAGGGCAGGGCATCCCCGCCGGAGCCGGCCATTTCATTGATGATCATCACCTTCGGCCCGTAGATGGCCGCCGCGGGGCTGTTCCAGTCCGCCCCCTCCCGCGTCATGGCCCGGGCCAGCAACGGCCTTCGCAGATAGTCGATGATGTAGTCCCCGATCTTGCCGCCCTCGTTGAATCTCTCGTCGATGATGGCCGCCTGCTTGTCCACCTGGGCGAAGTAGTAGCGGATGAAATTCGAATAGCCGGCGTGTCCGGTGTCCGGTAGGTACACATACGCGACCCGCCCCGCCGTCAGCGAGTCGACCCTCTCCCGGTTCCTTTCCATCCAGGCGTGACGGCGAAGACCGTGCTCGTCGTCGATCGGCACGACCGTCACCTGCCGGCCGCCCTTCCCGCCCGGATCGCTTCCCACCGTCAGCGCCACCTGCCTGCCCGCAGTGTTCTCGAAGAACTGGTAGACGTTGTCCGAGCCCGTGAGATCGCGGCCATTCACGGAGAGAAGATAGTCGCCTTCCTTGACGTTCACGTCGGGTTGGGTCAAAGGAGAGGTCAGCCCCGGATTCCAGTTCTCGCCGTAGTAGATCCGCTTGATGCGGTATCGGCCGTTCTCGATCGTGTAGTCCGCTCCGAGGAGGCCGCCCTTGATCGTCTTCGGCTGTGGTTCATCGCCGCCGCCGACGAACATGTGCCCCACGCTCATTTCACCCAGGGCTTCGGACAGGAGATAGGTCAGCTCGTTTCTGGAGGCGATGCCGGCCAGGTACGGCCGGTACTTTTCCTCGATCTTCACCAGATCGAGTCCGTGGTAACCGGGGTCGTAGAAGAAATCGCGTTCGATGCGCCAGACCTCGTGATACATCTGGCTCCACATCGCCCGAGGATCGACGTACACCTGCATCGCGCCAAGCTTGAGCGGACCTTCGCCCGGCTTCGGCTCGCCGCCGCCCGGAGCCGCCTCCGTGCCCGCCACCGTCCAGGTCGTCCCCTTGCGGTAGAGGAGCTTCGCGCCGTCGGCGGAAAGCGTGAAGTCGTCGACTCCGTCAACGAAGGTCTCCGTCTTTCTGGTTGCGAGATCGAACTTCTGCAGAGTCGCGCTGGGAGTTCCCTCATCGGCGTCGGCCGTCGTCAGGGGAGCCTCGGCGAGGAACAGAACGCCGGTCTTCCCGGCGCGCATGGCGACGTAGTTCCGCGCTGGAATCGGCAGAGCGAGGATCCGTTGGCTGATTCCGGAAGGATCGATGTGAACGTCGGGCGGAGGCGCGGCGGGGTTCGACGAGTCCTCGGCTTCCGTTCCGGCCTTGGCTGCCGGCGCGCCGTGCCTCGGCTTCGGGGCGGATCCTGCGGTGTCAGCCTTGTCCTTCGGCTGGGAGGCGGAACCCGCGGCGCTGGCCTCTCCTTGGTGTCGGGACGAGGATCCTCCGCCTTCTCGAGGTTTCTCCTCATCGCTCTGGGGCGCCAGAGGCGAAGGCTGATCGGCCGCGAGCACGGCCACGTACACGCTGCGGGTCACCGGCTGGGAGAAACTCGACATGTCGATCCGGCTCGCCGTGAGCCCGACGTCGGTGCTGGCGGCGAAATAGAGGTATTTGCCGTTGGGATCGAAGTAGGGAGCCGCCGCGTCGCTCATTCCGTCGGTGAGCCGGAAGGACGAGCCGCTTGCCAGCGAGTAGAGAAACACGGCGTGGAGCCGGTTGGGAAGCTGTTTCACATAGGCGATCCACTTGCTGTCCGGCGACCAACTGGGCGAAAAGGAAGCGTTGTCATAATAGTCGGTGTCGATCTTGATCGGTTTCCCGCCGGCCACCGCGACGTACCAGAGATTCAACCGTTTGTCGGAATACGCGATCTTGGCGGCGTCGGGCGACCAGACCGGCGTGTAGAAGAAGGATGGCGGACTTCCCAGGTCGATCCGGCGCGGGTCGCCCAGGCCGCTTTGATCGCGAATCTCGAGGGAGTATTCGCCCGAGGCGTCGGAGAAGCAGGCGATCGAGCGTCCGTCCGGCGACCAGGCGGGATTCCGTTCCGCTACCGCGGGGGTACGGGTGAGATTGCGGATGTCTCCCTTGTCGGCGGGAACGGTGAGGATCTCTCCCCAGGCTTCGAAGACCGCCCGGACGCCGGTCGGAGACAGTCCGAAATTCCGGATGGCGGATGGATCCACGGTTACGAAGTGGGAACGCGTCTCGGCCAGGTCCCCCTTCGGATGGACGGTGATGAGACGGGTCTGACCGCTCGCCAGATCCAGGAGGTGGAGCGATCCGAACTGTTCATAGACGATGGCGTCGGAGGTCGCGGAGGCGGACTTGAGGTCGAGTCCGTCGTTCTGGACGACCGGCCGGACCGTCCTCTGTTTCGTATCGTAGGCGTACATGCTGACCGGCCCGTCCCGATCGGAGAGGAAGTAGACGGTGTCTCCGACCCACATGGGGCAGGAGTCGTTCGAGTTGTCCCTCGGAATCTTCTCGATGCTCGAGTCGCCCAGATCCGCCAGCCAGATGGGCGTGGTCTGGCCGCCGCGGTACCGCTTTTCGGCATGTTCCCAGGCGTCATGAGGCACATAGGCGATGTGCGTTCCATCCGGAGAGAAGGACGCCGCGTAGCCGTTTCCCAGCGGAAGCTTCTCCGGAAATCCGCCGGTAACCGGCACGGTGTAGAGCTCGTCGTCGTAGTCCTCGGCGTCCGAGTGGAAGAGGATCTTCCGGCCGTCCGGAGTCCATCCATCGACGATCTCGGCGGACGGATGGAAGGTGAGGCGCCGCGGCTCTCCCCCTTCGGCCGGGACGACGAAAACGTCTTGATTGCCGTCGTAAGTGCCGGTGAACGCGATCATCGTGCCGTCGGGGGAAAAGGACGGATGCGTCTCTTCTCCCACCGCGGTCGTGAGGCGGCGGGCGTTGCCGCCGTCGCGGTCGGCGATCCAGAGATCCCCGGCGTAGCAGAAGACGAGCTGCGTCCGGCTCACCGTGGGAGAGCGGAGGAGCAGAGGCGGCCCAGCCGGAGCGGCGGCTGAAGGCGAGCTCGAAGGCGAAGGCAGGGGCGTGGATTCCGCTCCGCGAGCCGTACCCAAGGTCGCAAACAGCAAGAGCAGCGTGAGCCCGCGTCGGTATCGCATGAGCACCTCCTGCCCGCGGCACGGAACAGGCCCGATCGCCGGCCCCGGCGAGCCGAGCGAAGAATAACCGAGTCCGATCGGCCGGTACAGGATCGGGCTAAGGTCTTGCCGCTTCTGAAGCCTGAACTTACGATGGGCCCCATGAATGCCGACATCGAAGAGGCACTCCGAAAGGTTAGCGCTCTGGTCGACGAGTATCGCAGCGAGTGTCTCTGGTTCCTTCGGCCGGACTACTACCCGGGGTCCATCGACGAGGCCATGAGAGTACTGGAGTCGATCGAGATCCACGGGGATGTCACCGCGTTCAAGCGCGCGGCGGAGTTGAGGCAATGGTTCTTACGGCGTTTCAGCGAGAAATCCTGAGGGTCATGGCTCGGGCCCGCGTCTCTCGCGGGGAGAGCTACGTCGCCGGGGCGGCCGCGTTGAACGCGGTAACCGGCGCGCCAAGACTCTCCCGCGATGTGGACCTGTTTCACGATACGGTCGAGGCCGTGGCGGCGAGCTGGGCGGCCGACCGTGAGTTGCTTGAAAGCCACGGCTGCGGTCTCGAGCTCCGGCGCGAGCGGGAAGGCTACGTGGAAGCCCTCGTCCGCCGCGGATCGGACAGCCTTGTTCTTCAATGGGCCCGGGACAGCGCCTTTCGCTTCTTTCCCCTGGTGGAGGATCCAGATTTCGGCCTGACGCTCCATCCTTTCGATCTCGCGACGAACAAGGTGCTGGCCTTGGTGGGACGGCTCGAGGTGCGCGACTGGATCGATGTGATCACCTGTGACGAATCCGTCCAGCCTCTGGGCTACCTGGCGTGGGCGTCCTGCGGCAAGGACCCCGGCTTCAGTCCGCGGGCCATTCTCGAGGAGGCCAGGCGCACCGCCAGGTATTCAGCCGCGGAAGTCGGCGCTCTCTCTTTCGAGGGAGAGGCTCCGGATGCCGGAGATCTGTCGCGCCGCTGGCGCGACGTTCTGAGGCGCGCGGGGGGGGTCGTAGCTGCGCTTCCCGCGGACGAAGCCGGGAAGTGCGTTCTGGACCAAGCTGGATTGCTCTTCGGAGGCGACGCAGCGGCTGCAACGGACGCGTTGCGCCGCGGCACGCTGCGCTTCCACGAGGGGAGCATCCGGGGAGCCTGGCCTCGGGTCTGGTAACCGCTCCGCCGCCTGTAACCGCAGTTGTCCGGATTGACAATCTCAACATAATTCCCGATCTCGTGTTTTTTCCGTTGTAGCGAAAGTCGATTTTGCATAGGATAACGAATCAGTCCAGAGAAACGTGACTACCGAAGCACGTGGAGGGAAGCCATGACCGCAAGATTGAATCTCCGACTCGTGGTCTTGGCAGGTTTTATGGTGATTTCCGCAGGAGTCGCGTTTTCGATGCCGGTCCTCTACGACGGCTCCGGCACCAACCCTGTCTCCGGGCAGGAACTCGACGCAACGGCGCAGCTGGCCGGCTCAGGCGGATGCCTCGATGGGGCCATGAGCGATCCGGGCGCCGGCACGCTGGCCCCAACGGACATCCTGACCGCCGACCTTGGAGAGTGGGCCCATGAAGCCGGGCTGTCCGGCGCTCCAGGTGGCGCCAGTCATGGCATCCACGCCCCGGGATCTGACCTCTTCGGCGATCCGACCACCGGAAACAAGGCCGTCACCGGAGGCGGCCCCCTGATCCATCACTCGATCGGGTTCACCTCGGGCGCGGGCGGGGGTTGGTCTGATCCCTCTTTGAACGACCCGATGAGCGGTCCGATGAGCGGCCCGGCGGACGACCCGAGCCCGGTCATCCCGGAACCGACCACCATGGCCCTGCTGCTGGCCGGCGGAATCGCATTCATCGCGTGCGGCTGGGCCCGGCGCCGCCTACTCGTTCGAGAGCACGTCTGACGCCTCGTTGTAGCTGAAGAGATCTCCGAATCGCGCCCAGCCGACGAAGGTGTCGAACACCTTCTCATAGTTCTCCTGCGGCATGCGCAGGATGATCAACTCCTGGAGGATCGTCCCCGCCACCTCTCCGTTGGGCTGCCGTCGGAGCAGCTCCTGCACCTCCCGGAAGAGCCGCAGCTTGAGGATCTGGTCCCGCCAGAATGGTTTTGCGGAGGTCGGGATCCGACTGGACGAAGCGTTGGCCCTCGGGTTCCAGGACGACCAGGCTCCGAGGCGTGTCCACGAACTCCAGCATCTCGGCCGCCTTGACCACGGTGATGGTGGTTCCGAACTCGCGGTGGGTGTCGGCTGCGATCTGGAAGACGTTCTGGCGGCCGCCCCGCGCGTCCAGGTATTCGAGAAGCCCGACGATCTCGCTGGAGGAGGCCTCGGGCAGGGGCTCGAGCATCCCGGTCCGGACTTCGGGAGCGGGCGCGTCGGGCAGCTCCTGTCCGGTGATGATCTCGTGAAGCTGATCGACCAGTCCGAGGAGGGCCGGTGAGCGGTAATCGCGCGGGCGGGGCAGCTTGTTCGCCACCACAGCGCGCACGCGGCCGGGGTTGGCGCCGAGAATGACGATCCGGTCCGCCATGAACGCGACCTCCTTGATGTCATGGCTGACCATGAGGATCGACGAGGGGTTCTTTTCTTTCGTCGACCAGATATCCAGCACCTCGGCCCGAAGGCTTTCCGCCGTCAGGGCGTCGACCTGGCTGAAGGGCTCGTCCATGAAGAGGATCTCCGGATTCACGGCCAGCGCGCGGGCGATGCCGACCCGCTGCTTCATGCCGCCGGAAAGCTCGCGGGGATAGGCCTCCTCGAAGCCGGAAAGGCCGACCAGCGCGAGGGCGTGGTCGGTTCGCGCGCTGATCTCCGGCGGAGAGAGCCGCGCCGCCTTGAGCACGGCCCGGATGTTCTCCCGCACCGTCATCCAGGGATAAAGGGCGAAGCTCTGAAACACCATGGCGACGCCCGCGTTCAGGCCTTCGAGCGGGCGATCATGGTAGAAGACCTCTCCTTCCGTCGGCTGGATCAGCCCGGCCAGGATCCGCATGAGCGTGGATTTCCCGCAGCCGGAAGGGCCGAGCAACGCGACGACCTCGTTGGGTCCGATGCTCAGGTTGATGTCTTCGAGGACGCGACGCGGCTGACCGTTCGGCAGGGTGAAATTGTGCGAGACGTGACGCGCGTCGCACAGAACGCCACCGGCCTCCGGCCGATGGATGACCGGATCGCCCACCCAATTGCCCCCTGGGATCGGCGTCTCGTTCATCCCGCCGCCGCCTGGGTCGTCCCGTTCACTCAGTCTCCGCCGGGCTCGTCCCAGGCACCGAGTTCTTCCCTGGGATCGTGGCCTCGCTCATCTCATCTCCCCGCAGATGGCTGTCCCGCTCTTCGTCTTCCGCTGATCCGGTCATTTGTCCAGAGAATAGCGTTCCTCGGCGAGCCGATAGCAGCGGTGCCAGACCGTCCGATTGAAGCTCACCACCAGGACCGACATCGCGAGGATGCTGGCCGCGAGCAGCGGGAAATTCGCCGCCGCGGCCGCGGCGCTGATCTGGGCTCCCAGTCCGTGAGTCCGCAGGGTGTCCCCCCGGAACGTCACGAATTCCGCCACGATGCTTGCGTTCCAGGCGCCCCCGGCGGCGGTCACCCATCCCGTCACGAGGTAGGGAAAGACCGCGGGCAGATGAAGAACCCGGAAGCGCTGCCACCGCGTGAGTCTATAGCTTCGCGCGGCCTCACGCAGGTCGGCCGGCATCCCCATGGCCCCGGCGATGACGTTGAACAGGATGTACCACTGCGTTCCGAGCAGCATGAGGAAGATGCTGCCCCATCCCAGGGAAACCCCGGCCCATTTGAGGAACGCGATCACCAGCGGAAAGAGCATCGGCGCCGGAAAGGACGCGACAACCTGGATCACGGGCTGGAAGATCCGGGAGAGTCGGGGGGACAATCCGATGGCGAGCCCGGCCGGAAGCGCCCAGACGGTGCCGGCGGCGGTCGAAAGAAGAACCCTGCCGAGAGTCAGGAACGCCGCCGCCGCGAGGCCGCGCCATTCGGCTCCGGACACGTGTTCGAGCAGCAGGACCAGTCGCCAGCCGCCGATCGCCAACAGCGCCAGCAAAAGGCCGAGCACCGCGAGCGAGATGCGGCCCGCGCGTTTCCCCGAGGCTGCACGATCCGGGATCCCGGATCGTGGACGGCTGAGCCGGATGCGCCGGGGCCTGGCTCGGCGCAGGACGGCGCCGGCCAGGCGAAGGAATCGGGAGCGGCGCAGCCAGTTCAGGAACCAGGACTCCATGGCTTCGGAGCTGCCGCCTTCCTCGATCCGGAACTTCTGAGCCCACACGACCACGGGCCGCCAGAGAAGCTGGTCGAGGAGAACGATCATGAGCACCATCGCCGCGATGGCGAAGAGCATGGCATCGACCCGCCCCTTCTCGACCGCGACGCTCATGTACGAGCCGATGCCGGGCAGGCGAAAGTCGCGGGAGCCCAGCCGGAACGCCTCGTTGATCATGAGGAAGAACCACCCGCCCGCCATGCTCATCATGCTGTTCCAGACCAGGCCCATGGTGGAGAAGGGCAGCTCGACCCACTTGAAGCGCTCCCACCATCCGAAACGGTAGGTCGCGGCCGCTTCCTTGAGATCCTGCGGCACCGAACGAAGCGAGTGATAGAAGCTGAACGTCATGTTCCAGGCCTGGCCGGTGAAGATCATGATGACGGCGGCCAGCTCGAGGCCGATGTTGCTGCCGGGGAAGATCGCCACGAGGGCGAGGACCAAGCCCGGCATGAAGCCGAGCACCGGGATGCTCTGCAACACATCGAGCAGGGGAACCAGGAGGCGCTCGGCCACGCGATCCTTGGCGGCCCAGTAGCCGTAGACCAGGGTAAAGCCGAGGGAAATGACGTAGGCCAGGAGCCCGCGCGAAAGGGAGAAGAGCGTGTAGCGGGGCAGCGCCCACGGGGAAAGATCGATCGGTACGCTCGGCCGCGCCTGGCCGGTCCATTCCCTGGCCAGATTGATCACTCCCAGGAGCAGTCCGGCCAGGGCGAGCACGACCAAAAGGTCGGTCCAGCTCAGCCTGCGGGATCGATCGATGAGAGCGCTGGCTTCTCCCCAGGCGCGCTGAAGAATGGGCGAACGCATTTTCCTCCGACCGGGAACGAGAGGAACGACCGGCATCTTGACCCGGCCGACGGAGCGGAGCAAGATGTCTCGCGTCATGGCGGCTTTTTGACAGAGCATCAGGGACTGAGGACGCGTTCCTCAAGACGAATCAAGGAGGAGAGCGATGCCGAAGGCACTCCGGGCGATGGTCATCGTGGGCTTGCTCGCCGTGGCGGGAACCGCGGCGGCGATGAGCGTGGGCCCGCGGGTGGGCTTCACCGTGCCTCAACTCCGAGCCGGTGGAGACAATGCGATTTCAAGCGGGTATGCATCCCGTTTCGCTCCGTACTTCGGCGCCGCGGCCGACGTCGATGTGTCTTCGCGCCTTTCCCTGGAGCCCGAGATCAACTACTCGCCGCAGGGAGGGCAACGTTCGGGCATGCAACCGGTGACCTCGGACGTGCCCGGTCTGCCTGCCGGCATGATCGTCTATGCCAACTACAAGAGCGAAGCCAGGCTCAACTACCTTGAGATTCCCGTTCTGTTGAAGCTGCACTTCGGACCGGCCCGGCACCTCTATGCTGACCTCGGTCCCCATATCGGGTATCTGCTCTCGGCCAAGGACGTCACCAGCGGCAACAGCCCGATCTACTCCGATCCCCAGGGAACCCAGCAGTTGATCGGGTCGCAGGACTTCAGCTCATCGACCGACACCAAGGGAGATCTCCGGCACTTCAACTGGGGCGTTCAGGGAGGCTTCGGTGCCGTGCGTGCGATGGGAGCGGGGGAGCTCAGCCTCGACGTCCGCGGCAATCTCGGCTTGACGCACATCCAGAAGGACACGGTCGACGACGGCGACAACCGCACCGGCGCCTTCATCCTCTCGCTCGGCTACATGATTCCTCTGGGGGGCGACCGGGATCACTGAGGCCCGCACCGCCTCAGGCGGCGGAGGCCCGGCTGGCCGCTCCGGCGCACGTGACACGAATGGCCATGCGCCCGTCGGAGTGACGGTGTCTCCACGGCACGCTCACGCTTGCGCCGATCAGCTTCTGGATTTGCCTGATGCATCCGCCTGGCTTCGCGAAGCGGATTCGATCGAGACCTGGACCGCCCCGGGAAGCATCTCCCTGCCCCGCTTTCTGACCGTGCTCCTTTCCCGGCGACCCTGGTGGCTGCGGATGCTTCTTACGTTCCGATCCGTCTTCGCCCGCGCGCTGGGTCTGCAGAACGCTCACCAGGGCCGGCCGCGCGTTCGGCGCGGCAGGCCTGGCGCGGGCCCACGTCACGACCGGCCGCGCGCCGGGCGCGGCAGAATTGGGGCAGTCTCACGTCACGACCGGCCGCGGCGCGGCAACCTTGGGGCGGTCTCACGGGACGACCGGCCGCACCGGGGCGGAGCGGCCGCGATCGTTCCGGCCTGGACGGATCAGGCTCTCATGACTCCGGGGGCGCAGATCTGGATCTTCCGGGTCCTCGAGGCGGAGGAGAACCGGAGCTGGGTCGGCGAGGCACGGACGGCGGACCTTTCATCCCTGCTGGCGGCGGTTCGAGAACCGTCCGGTCGGATCCTCGTCATCTCAGCCGTTCACTTTCACACGAAGCGGGGAAGGACGTTCTTCAAGTTGGTAAATCCGGTCCGGCGCCTGGCCGTGGCGCGGCTGGTGCGGTCGTCGGCTGCCGCGGGGCGCGCGTAGCGACAAACGCCGCGCAGGCCGCGCGTGGGAGCCGCCGCGAGACGCACCGTGCAGGGCAGCGCCTCGGCCGTCGCCTCAGCGCATTCGGAACCGCACGCCCGTGCTTTCCAGAAGCCTTCCGAAGGGCTCCATCCGGCGGCGGAAGTCGGCGAGATCGCGCCGTTCGGGCGGGGACCAAAGCGCCTCCGCCAGCGCGGAGAGGCGCGGGAAGACCATGAACTGAACGCGGTCCCAATCGGGCATGTGTTCGGTCCAGACGTTGGCCTGACCGCCGAGGATGTGGGCTTCTTCATCGCGCGACAGCCCGCCGGGCACGGGGTCGAACGCGTAGGCGGTCTCGAGAGGCACGTCCCGCGGAAACGCCTCGGGCTCGTTCTCGCGCGGACCCTGATAGGAGTCGAGATAGCAGAACTCCGCGGGGGTCATGACCACGTCGTGTCCGGCCTGTGCCGCCGTCAGCCCCCCGTCCATGCCGCGCCAGGACATCACGACGGCGTCGGGAGCCAGCCCTCCCTCGAGGATTTCATCCCACCCGATCAGGCGGCGCTGCCGAAAGGCGAGGTGACGGCCGATCTTGCGGATGAACCAGCTTTGAAGCTCCTCGCCCCCGGCGAGGCTCTCCGCGGCGATGCGATCGCGGCAATCGGGACAGGCCAGCCATCGGGCTTTGGGACACTCATCCCCGCCGACGTGGATGTAAGGACCGGGAAAGAGCGCCGCCAGTTCGTCCAGAACCTCCTCGAGGAACGAGAAGGTCTCGTCCTTGCCGGCGCAGAACACGTCTTCGAAGATTCCCCAGGTCGCCGGCACCGGTTGTTTATGGCCGGTGCAGGACAGCTCGGGATAGGCGGCCAACGCCGCGCGCGCGTGGCCCGGCATTTCGATTTCCGGGACCACGGTGATGAAGCGTTCGGATGCGTACGCGACCAGGGCGAGGATTTCCTTCCGCGTGTACATCCCGCCGTGCCGCGTTCCGTCTTCTTCCGTGCGCCAGGCCGACACCTCGGCCAGACGCGGCCGGCCCGGAACGGGAAACCGCCACCCCTGGTCATCGGTGAGGTGCCAGTGAAAGCGGTTCATCTTGTGAAGCGCGATCCAGTCGATGGCTTCACGGATTCGTTCCGCCGGGAAGAAATGGCGGGAGACATCGAGGTGAAGTCCGCGCCAGGGGAATCGCGGCCGGTCCTCGATCTCGACCGCGGGGATCTCCCAGACGGCGTCGCGATCGCCGACTCCGCGGCCGGTTCCGCCCGCCGGCCCGCTCGTGGCCGAACTCGCAGACCCACTCGAGCCCGCGCGGGCCGTGCCGGTCAGGCCCGATCCCGCCGGTCGCTCGAGAGCGATGAGCTGAAGCAAGGTCTGCGAGGCGTAGAACAAGCCGGCGCCGCTCATCGCGACCGCGCGGATTCCCTCCGGCCGGACCGTGAGCCGATAACCTTCCTCTCCCAGACTGTGCTCGCGAGGATCGATGACGAGAAGGATGGAGGCGCGTTCGCCGTCGCCGGCCGCAACGGTGCCCGCGATCTCTTGTGACGTTGCCGCTCCGGCCGCCCCACCTTCCGCGGTTTCACTGCCGGCGGCCGGCGAGCCCGGGTACCGTCTCCGAAGCTCGTTTCTGAGCAGATGCGCAACGCGCTGTGACTCATCCCCGCCGATTGCGGCCATCGGAAGGTCAGGCGCGCTCCGGAAAACTCCTTCCGTTCGTTTCAGAGCGAGGGGAATGGGCACGATCATTCGCGGCCCTCCTCAGTCCTGCCACAGCTTCGGCGGGTGATTCCACCCGACCAGGACCATCGAGACCCTCCAGTAGCCGAAATGGCCCGCGGCATCGGCCGGCCGGATGTCTTCGATCTGGTAGTGGATGGTGTGCTTGCCGGGGGTCAGGTGATCGCTCAGGTCGTATTCGATCGGCCGGACCTCCGAGCCGGGACACCATCCGCTCCGGTTGTAGTCGGAGGACCAGGACCCGTCCTTCCAGTGCGCAGTATAGGGATTGACCGCGCGGTTGTCCCGGCAATCGGTTCGCCACGGGTGGAACCGTGCCACCACCGCGCCGTCCACCGAGATCACGTTGGCCTTCGAGACGAACTCGTCGGCGTCGCGGCCGTCTGTGCAATGGCCGGTCGAGAGGATCTTGAGCGAGACTCTCTTCAGCCCGTCCGGGATGTCCACCTTGATGTCGGCGCCGTTCGGCATGTCCTTACGGTCGAAGGACTCGGCGTAATACACCGGCGCGGCCCAGTTCGGCGCGTCCCAGGTCGAGTCGGGCTCGTAGCGCAAGAGGACATCGACCTTCCAGCCGGGACTGCTCCAGGTGTCCACAAAGGCGCGGAAGCTCTGTCTTCCGTGGAGAAGCGGTCCGAGATCGGAGACGTCGAAATTGTATTCGGCGCGGCCGCCATAGGGCGTGATGAAGCGGACCAGCTCGAGGTCCGGTCGTCCATCGACGACGAGGCGGAGGTTGCCGGCGCGGTCCCAGCGGTCGTAGACGGTTTGATCGTCTTTGTAGATGGGCTGGACGGTGACGAAGGCACGGATCCGGTGGGGGCCGAGCGGCTCGGGAAGCTGGATCTCGCTTATCAGCACCCGCCCGCTGTCGGTGGCCGTCTGGCCCGGCTGCACGAACCTGGCGGCGGAGTCGGGCGCGAACTGGAGCACCGCCTGGTGAAAGATCGGTGTCGTGATGGTCGCGCTCAATTCCTCTCTCTCTTCTTCATCGGCGCTGTCCGCCCGGACGGCCGGCGGAGCCGAAAGGCCGAGAACAGCGAGCGAGGTGACGGCCAGGAGCCAAAGCCCGCGCGGTGAAATCTGGGAAGACATGCCTCTGACGCCTCCTTCAGCGTGGCGAAACACAAGGTTCTCGGCCGCGCCATCGGCGCGCGCCGGTCCGACCGAGAGAAGACCACCCGCGGCAGTCGAGTCAATGCCGTTCTTCGCGCGGCCGCGGCTCCCGGTTGTTGACCCTCCGATCGCCGGACCTACCGATTGCCGGACGGACGGACGGCTCCCGGTGTCACTCGTTCGCTTCCCAGCGGCGAAGACGATCGGAGGCCCGAAGCAGGATCGGCGATCGGCTGAGATAGGCGACCATGACCGGAAAGGCCTTGAACAGTCCTCGCTTGACGGTGTCCTCGACCGTGGCGGCCGGCGAAAGCGCCGGCAGAAGCGCCAGGCCGACCACGAGCGCGCCGATCCAGATCAGGCAGGTTCTTCCCGTCCGATCGCGCAACGCCAACAGATCGATCAAAGCGGCGATGGCGAACAGATAGCCCAGGTATCCGAAGAGTCCCGGGCGGATCAGAAGATGCAAAGTCCCGAGGATGAATCCCGGGAGCTTCACGAGCCGGTTCGGATCCGCGGACACAACGGTGCCTGGCTGAACCGGAAGGACGTGCGGTATGTAGAACCAGTTCCAAAGCGCAACGAAGGCGACCGGAATCGCCAGGAACGACGCGGCCCGGACGAGCGCGACGCGGCGGTCGGGCGTCCAACCCGCCAGGATCACACCGACCGGAGCGAAGAGGATGGTCTCCGAGCGGGCCCAGCACGCGAATCCGAAGAACAGAGCCGAAAGCAGGAGGGCGGGTGTCCGCCGCGTCTCCAACGCTTCCTGGAAGAGAATCACGCTCGTTCCCAAGAAGACCGCGTTGCCGAAATCGGTCAGCACCAGATAGGACGCGGCATACATCTCGGGGACCGCGAGAAAGAGCAGGCAGACCGCGCTGGCCAGGCAGGGGTGCAGCGACTCTCGCAGCCGGCGATAGAGGAACACGAGGAACGCGACAAGCAGAAGCGTCAGCCAGAGCTTGCCGAACGCGAGTCCGGTCAACCGATACAGGACCTGCATGAGCGCTGTGAACGGGGCGTAGAAAGGCTGCAGCGACAGGTAGGGCCGGAGAAAGGCATCGTGGAACACGCTCGAGCGGAGCGTGCCATCCTGGACGGCGTATTTCGCGACCAGGTCCATTCCGACGCAGGCGTCGCGGGTCGTGGCCGGAAGATACCAGCAGCGCCAGGCGCTGAGCAGAACCAGCACCGCGATCACGACGAGAAACGGCGCTTCCGCTGGATGGACCGCGGCGGCAGTGGCCGTGCGATCGGTAACAGAACCGATCCGAGCCGGACGCAATCCTCTGCGGCCGATTGTCGGCGCCAGGAGAAGCGTCGCCGCCGCCCCGATCACAGCGATCACGGACAGGTAGTCGATGCGGATCTCCGCCACATCGAGCCAGAAGACGAGAAAGCTCGAGGCGGGAAGCCCGAGCAGGATCGCCAGGGCGGCCGATTCCGATCCGGAGCTCCTTTGCCTGAAGAGCCGGAGCAGGCCGAATCCCAGCGCCGTTTGCAGAGAAACCAGAAGAAGGAGCCGCAGGGCGACCACGGATCATCTCCCGCCGTGCCGGAGCGGCAAGAGGACCATGGGTCTCGCTCCGCGCCGGAGCGGCGAGAGGACCATGGAACGTCTCCCTCCGTGCTGGAGCTGCAAGAGAACCATGGGTCCCCCTCCGTGCAGGCGAAGCGTCAAGGAGCACCCTTCCCGGCAAAGAGGCTCAGCGCGCGCGCCACGTCTTCGGGGCCGTTGAAGCGAACGAACCGGGCACCCAGCTCCGCGTCGGACGCGCCGCCTGTCTCGATCTCGATTGTACAAGTGGCCTGATTGACATTCGGACTCCGAACGGTGACCGTGCGGTGGCGGCCCACCAGGAAATAGAAATACCGGGGATCGGTCCAGAGGCTGAATCGCGGGGTGAGGCGGGCGCTGACGTACTCCTCCGGTGGAAGCAGGAGAACGTCGTTGGCGCGGAGCAGGGGCGCCATCTGCATCGGGATCGTGTAGTTGAGCGCCAGCTTGGCCTGCATTCGCGCTGCGGGGGCCCGGGACCGGAATTCGGACGGAATCAGCCGGATGCAGTCGGCGAGGTTGCCGATCCAGGGCCGGATTCCGGGCAGAACCGCGAGGGACAGGATGAAGGCAGCCGAAGCCAGGGCGAGCAATCCCGAGCGCACTCCGGATGGTCTACCTCCGGGACTTCTCCGGGATTCAATTCCGCCCTGCGCCAAGTCTCCCCCTTCATGCGGCGCCCCACGACGCGAGCTGCGCCATGAGCTTCCGGGCCGGCTGGCTCAGCCTCTTTCGGATCCGGTGTTCCTTCAGGGCCTCTGGCCGGCCCCGGGCCGCCGGGTTACCTGCCCATCGGCTTTCCGGCATTCAGCGGAGAATCCTCGACAACGTAGCATGGCCCTCCGCGCGGGGCGCTGGTGTTCTTGCAGGAGGTCAGGCAGGTGACATAGAGAGTGATCCATCCCAACAGCAGTCGCCGGCGTTTCGCCGGTCGATCAAGAGGGTTCCTGCCGGCGGTCTCCCGCTCTCGCATAGACCCGTCGCGGGCGGGACGATTCAGCGTGTCCCGCGCGCCATCAGATGCAAGTCAACATGCTCACCACGACCCCGTCCGAGCGCACGCTAAACCAGTGCACCTCCTCGGTCGGGAAGTCTGCCGAGCGCCCGCGAGCAATGATGTTCCAGTAGAATGCACCCATGTATTGGGTCGTCCCGCCGGCCCTGTCATACGAGAGTGAGATCCAACCGTCCACCGGGTAGCCGTGAATCGCGGTCAGGTGGTCCAGGTAACTGTTGAACGCCTGTTTGGCCGCAACCGTATCCGCCACGGTCAGGCCCGACGCGTACCTTTCCTCGACAATGTAACATGGGCATTCGCGCGGCGCGCTGGTGTTCTTGCAGGAGGTCAGGCAGATGACATAGAGAATGCTCCATCCCAACAGCAGCCACCGGCGTTTCGCCGGTCGATCAAAAGGGCTTCTGCCTGCGCGCTCCCGCTCTCGCATAGACCCGTCGCGGGCGGGACGATTCAGCGTGTCCCGCGCGCCATCAGATGCAAGTCAACATGCTCACCACGACCCCGTCCGGGCGCACCCTGAAATCGCGTACTTCCCCGGTCAGGCCGTCCGCCGTGCGCCCAAGAGCGACGATGTCCCAGTAGAATACACCCATGTATTGGGACGTCCCGCCGGCCCTGTCATATGAGAGGGAGATCAAGTCATCCACCGGGTAGCCGTGAACTTCGGCCAGATGGTCCAGGTAACTGTTGAACGCTTCCTTCGCCGCAACCGTATCGGCCACGGTCAGGCCCGACGCGTACCTCTCCTCGACAACGTAGCATGGCCCTTCGCGCGGCGCGCTGGTGTCCCTGCAGGAGGTCAGGCAGGTGAGGCAGAGGATGCTCCATCCCAACGATGGTCGCCAGTGTTTCGCCGGTCGGCAAAAGGAGCTCCTGCCTTCACCCTCCCGCTCTCGCATGGCCGCTCCGCCTTTCCGTGACAGGCGCCTATCGCGCACCAGCGCAAGCCACCTCATCGGACGATGGCCACGGCGCTGATTGCCGTGGTCCCGTTGGCGATTATCCGCACAAAGTACCTCCCGGCGGAGACAGGCCGCCCTGCCCCGTCGAGGCCGTCCCAGTACAGCTCCGTCCGACCGCCCGGCATTTGCGCGTTCCGCCACGTGCGAACGCATCTGCCGTCAACTGACAGGATGTCAACCTGGGCCGGCCCGCTCTTGGCTTTGTCGACGTTCCACCGGACCCAGCCCGTGGCTGGATTGGGCACCCCGGGACCGCACCTCAGACTAGGAAAGTACGACGAGCCTGGACCTACGCCGGCAGGGCTCGCCGACCAGAAGGTGACGCCGGTGCTCGCCCCGTGCCCGGACCCATCCCAAGCACCGAAGGTCAGATCCCACTGTGCGGTCCTTGGGAGATAGAACGTCTGCTGGGTCAGACTTCCGCTGCAAGAACCCGCGTTGTTGGCCTGGTCCCTGATGATCGGAATCTCTTCGCCGTTCTCGCCGTGCAGCTTGGCCCTGGCTCGTACCACCGCCGTGCCGTATCCCGGGTCCATCAGACGGTAGCTCAAAGTGTGAGGCCCGGCATACGTCGGTCCGTGCTGACGGTAACGTCCAGACATTCCGGAGGCGCGTCGTCCCCAGCCAGCACCGCGTCCTGATAGTCCCCCATCCCGTTCTTGCGGTAATAGTAATGCCCCATTGAGAGCGTCGTTCCCTGAAAGTCCGTCCCATCCCAGATCACCCGACCATACGGCGGGGCGGAGTTCCATTCGGACACGTCGATCTCCTTCTGCGGGCTGCCGAAGCCATCCCGAATCTCGACCCAGTCTCCAGGCGCCAGTGTGTACGTCGACATGCCCAGCGGCCGTTTCTCGGCGGTCGTCATATTCAAGGGATCATAGATGCCATCCCCGTTCGCGTCGCGCCAGCCGATTAGGGCCATCGTCCAGGGACACAGTTGGGCGTAGTCTGCCCTGTTCATTACGCAGGGCTCCTGGTCCTGCGTGCAGGAAATGCAATTAGGGTTCGTCACCTTGAGGTAGCCGTACGTGTCCGAACAGCCGCAGTCCTCGTAGCTCGTCGCTGGCTCCGAACGTGTGAAGGAGTTCATGCCGCACCGGGGCGTCCATCCGCTTCGGCCCCAATCGCCATTCATGTACGTTTGAATGAGGTACGGCCCGTTAACCCACGCCCATGCTGATTTGCCATCGCTGAACAGGTGGTCCGCGTCACAGACATCGCGCACGGTAAAGGCACAGACGAACCAGTTCAGGGCGTAGAAACTACGCAGCGCGCTACAATAGGCAAAGCACCGATCGGTAAGGTGGTCGCCGCTGGAGTATCCAAGCTGCGCCATGGCCTCTTTGCCCCAGGTCTCGTCGTCGGACCTGCCGTCGATCGGCTCGACGGTTGATGACGTGATCGCGTAGTTCTCCGGAACGAAGAGGTCAGATCCGAGCCGAGATCATAGTCCGCAAGGAACAACAGCGCATCCGTGATCTTGCCCATCGCAAACGGGATCTCCGCCTCGCCCGTCGCCGGCGGGTCGCACCCGCCCCAGCACCAATCCTCCGGTCCGTTGACAGTACAGGCGCCGGTCGCCTCGCTTTCTGAAAAATGGGTCTGAAGCCGACATCGCCGAGAAGGTAGTTGGATGTGTCCTGACCGAGAGACGGGCTGGGGCCGTAGTTCTGGGACCCTTCGCCGTGTCAGGGACGCCGAATGGGCATCACGGGCGCGCGGGCCATGGTACCTGCTCACCCACGGTTATGACGTG
>CAWHYG010000011.1:0-19192 GCA_963833505.1 Candidatus Eiseniibacteriota bacterium
ACAAGGCGGCCGCGTAAGGCCATTGTCGTCCGACATTCTGAATAGCCGTTCGCCGATTCCCTTGTGGATCCATGCCCTCGAGAGCATGCCACCCGCTCCGGAGGCCTCCGAGGTCCTTTCGCTCGACCGGAGATTGGCTCGGTGAACCGGGACAATTCGCGATTTCAAGCGGGATTGGCGTCCGTTCGTATTCTTTTACCATACGGGGTACTTCATCGATGACAGCAAACCGGGCCAGATGGATCCCATCGCGGACTACGGCAGCCTCGGGTTTGGACAGCCGGGGTACGTGCCGAGTTGCGCCATCGGCGGCGGGGACAGCGACAACAACGCCGCACCCAACGCCCCCAGCAGCGGCCCGCCGTCCGGCGCTGGCCCCGACAACGTCGGCGGCCAGATGGCGGTCTCATTCCTCGCCAGCGCAGTCCCGGACACCATCTACATCGACCCCGGCCCAGACGACACCTTGCAGGTCCAGCTCACCAGCGAGGACACGGCCTGCACGATCCAGCTCCGAACGCGGATCCAGCGAACCGGTGCAGTTGTAAACACGCAGACGATCTCCCTGTCGGCCAACACGGCCGCGCTGAGCAGCAAGATCCCGTTCTCCCGTCAGAACGGGCTGGCTCTCGTCGAGCTGACCCTCACCCACGGCTCCTCGTCGCGGTTGCTGGTCGAGTGCCCCGATAATGATCCGATCACCTTTAACGGCGCACCGGTGGAACTATACAATGGCCCCCTCACATTTTACGTTCCCCAAGGCGCCGACAGCCTCTGCCTTCGCTTTCCGCCCCACGAGGCCGGCGGCCAGTTCTGGCTGACCTACCCGGGACTTGGCGGGTGGATACAAGGATACAGCGGCGGCAACGATACCCTGGCCGTGCTTCCCCTTCCTCCCGAAGCCGCCGGCTGCGCCTGGACTCTGGCACTCGCCAACCAGGACTGGAGCTTGTGGGGGGCATTTCAGACCCGTTTTCACTTCCCCGGAATCCGAGACACGCCGGCCCCGCACCTGTTCGACAGTTGGTTCCGGCCGGACTTCTCGTTCTCCTACGGGTGGAACCTCGACTCGCCTCCGGCCCTGCCGCCCGCGCAACTCTACGACCCACAGGCCGTGGCGTGCAACGACGGGATCAACTACTACTTCCCACGGCTGCAGGACCCGTCGACTTCGCCGTATCCGTATACGGCCGACCAGCTTCCCGATTCCCCCGAGGTCGCATTCACCGGGCCGCAGTGGTTCACCTTTTACAACTGGCCCACCTGTTCGAACCCGAACGTCACCATCAAGTGCACAACGTATCCCAGTATCGAGGTCGAATCCTGGACGACGTCCCGGAATCTGCGCACGGACCAGACAATTAAGTACAAGGAGACGGGATCATTCGACTGGGGTGGTTCGAACGTCTTGCACGTGCGCGTCATGAACGGTGAATCACGGTTCACCATCGCGACGAATGTCGCCGGGGCGGTCTGCGGACCGACCGTGGCGTTCTCTTGGGAGGGGGAGGACTCGCTGGCCCAGCCGTACACGCCCTGGTCGCACTTCTACGTCCCGGCTGATCGCTCACAGTTCGCCATCACGCTTCAGGTCACCGCCCGGAACGTGAATTCCACTAAGGGCCTCACGTATCGGTACTTCCCGCCGGCGGAGCTGGTCATCCGGGACCCGACCGACTCTGCGGTCGATTCCGTCACCGCAGATTCCTCGAACCGCGATCTTGTCACCGACCACGTCGCGACGAACAACATGGGCGGTCTCTGGAGCTTCCGAATCCATTCACCGAGCAGGATGGACCGGTACAACCCGCCTCAGCTCGAGGTGGCCTTCGACGACAGTCTGCCCGAGTACGTGACGTGGCTCCAGCCGGAGAGGTTCTTTATGCCGGTGACCATGCCCGGCCTGACGCGCATGGGAAGAGGCAGTGTGACCGAGCACTGGAGCATCGGCATCCCGGTCCCCTATGTGTGCACGGCACAAATCCGGGGTTCCGGGGAGCGGGAGAACCCGCCAGCGGCCGCGGAGCAGTCCCTCTATGATTCCGACCACGTCGATCTCGCGACGAGCATTCCGCGCGCGGACTCGCTGGGGCTCTGGGCCGGCGCACGCCAGCCGTGGACCTACGCGAACTTCGCGGGCGATTCCGCCCGCTTTTACATCCTCCAGACCCCGTCGAACCTCAGTTCCCAAGGAATGTACCTGGATCCCAGCACGAAGCAACCTCGCCACGTCGTCGAGCTGTCGGCCGGATCGGCCCATTGCGACACGTGGTACCGCTCAGACACCTGCGCTGCCTCACTAAACGTCGTCTCACGCGCGCAGTGGCAGGAGACGTACGCCAGGGAGCACTATCCCAGCTACACCGCCACGCATGGGGCGTCCTACGCCCAGCAGAAACACATGCTGGTGAGCGTCCGTTTGGACCTACCTCACTACTCGAACGGCGTGCCGGTGCAGTCGGACATCGAAGCCGATCTGGACACGCTGTATGATGACGTCCATGGTCCGAATGGGCTTACAAACCTGTGGGCCTACGAGACAGGCGACTGGATGCTCTCCGGGTTCGACCGGGACTGGATGCTGCAGGAGGCCTACCAGATCCGAAGGAAGGACGCGGCGCTCGCCCTCCCTCTGGATCTCGGCGAAGGACCGACGGATCTGAAGATGAACCGCGAGCTAGGCGACATCGCGGACGTCCGCGGCACGTGGTCCTACCCAAGGCAGAACGACACAACCTGCGCGGGCAACACATGCAAGCCGCTGTGCGACATCATTCAGCAGTGGGACGACCTGGCTCGGGATCGACCATCAAACCTGACGTTTGCGCAAGGAATTTCCCTGTATCACCAGGCCGGGTTCGGTCCGAGGAGCAATTTCGTTGACGTGGCGCCGGATACGACCGCGAATCAGGCCTTGGCGTCTCTCATGCTCGGCGCCGCGGCCGTTCGCGAGTGGGTGCGGTACGATGGGCCGGATGACTCGCTCCGGGAGGACCAGGTTGAGTACCACGACCGGCGTTTGTGGGAGGCGATGATCTCCTACATTCCATCACTGCTCAATCAGGTGGCAACTTGGCTGGACGCGCCCATGAACGACACTCCAAACTACGGCCGGGGTGGGAGCACGACGACGGAGTGTGGCGGTCCCCCAGTCGTCTACGGAGATGGAGAGGGCTACTATTCCAAGCAGGGTCCGGCGGAGTGGGGAGTGTGGTTTGTCGTCTGCAACCTGGGGTTGAGCGGCGCAGCCAAGCCGGACTCAATCCTTCTCCCCTGGTCCCAGTTGCATGGCCTTCCTGCGGGGGGCTACAGCGTGGAGGTTGTGGGATATAACCAGTCAGGGCTAGAACCCATCTGGACGGTGGTACCGAGCAGTGGCGTCCAGTGCAAGTTGTACGGTACAGCCTACTCGGTTGCTTTCATTCCGTATCCGGAAGTCATGGCGGTGAACTCCGAAAAAACGGGGGATGTCTCGCAGGTAACGGTCAGTCCGGTCCCGGTCACGGGTACGGCCCGCGTGCAGTTCTACGCGCGGGCGGAGGGCCAGGAGCAGGTGATTCTCACAGACGTGACCGGACGAGACGTGCTGCGGAGAGAGATTCCGGGACGGATCGGCTGGAACGACTGGATCTGGAACGGGGAACTCGATCGAGGCCGCGCGGCCGCGGGGGTGTACTTCCTGCGGTTGAAGAGCAGCGACGGGAAGATGACCCGGAAGCGGCTGGTGGTGTGCAGGTAGAACAGGCGGTGCTGCGACCGGGAGCCAGCGTCTTCGGGTGCTGAGCTCCCGGCTCGCGTGGAACGTCATCGGGTGAGGACAACCCGTTCCGAGCCGGCCATGGCGGGGGTCTGAAGGCGAACAAAGTAGACGCCGCGGGGCACCTTCCGGCCATCGGCGTCACGGCCGTTCCAAGGGATCGCGTAGCCGCCGGGTGATACCGGCCCGTTCAAGAGCGTGCGGACAACCCTGCCGGCGACATCGAATACTGCGAGGCGCACAGTACAGGTCTGAGGCAAGGAGAACCGGAGGGTCGTGACTTCGGTGCTAGGGTTCGGGTCAGCTGAGAGCAGCATCGGCGCAGACGGAGCGCCGCCGTTCTCCACGCCTGAGACGTCGCACTGAGTTGAAAGCACGTGCAACCCGGGACCATCCACATCGAGAAGGTAGCCGCCGTAGAGCACGAGACCGTTAGCGCCCACCGGCGCCGTCCCGACGGACACCGGCGCGGACGGATGGAGGAGATCAATCACCTGCATGCCCTCGGAGAAGTCCGCGAGGTAAGCATAGGTGCCTGATGGCACGACCGGGCCTGCATACCCTGGTGACCACGTTGAGCCGATGACCCGCGGCGCGGAGGGGTTGGAAACGTCAACCAGGTCAAATCCGCCGTCGTAGGTCAGATAGACCTCCGTTCCCACGACGGCGACGCCAACGGCCCAGTCGGGCGTGTCCAGGGTTCCGATGACGCGCGGAGTGGCCGGCTTGGAGCAATCGACGACCTGGAGTCCCGCGCCCTGGGCGGCCACGTAGACGGTGGTTCCGGATACGGCGACCCCGAGGGCGTAGTCCGGCAGCCGCACGTTTCCGAGATACTCCGGGGTCAAGGGGTTCGAGATGTCCACCGTGACAAGGCCCGCGCCGAGCCCGGCGACGTAGGCGTAGTGTCCAGACACCTCGACGTCATAGGCGTCATCGGGGAGGGACACGCTTCCGACGATGTGGGCCGCCGCCGGGTTGGAGATGTCGACCACCTGGAGGCCGGCTGAGTAGTCGGCGGCGTAGAGGTACTTGCCGGAAGTGGCTACGGCGTACGAAAGGTCCGGCGTGGCCACGCTGCCGATCGAACGGGGCGAAGCCGGGGCGGAGACATCGACGACCTGAATCCCGGCATCATTGTCCGCGACGTAGGCGGTCGAACCCGAGGTCACGATGTCCATGCCGTAGCCGGGCAGTGTCAGGTTGGCGCGGATCGGCGGCGAATTGGGGTTCGTGACGTCGAAGACGTCAAGGCCCTGGTCCGTGGCGATGTAGGCATCGGTGCCCTGAACCGTGGTGGCATTGGCCAGGTCGGAGCAGCCAGCGTATCCAATGATCCGCGGGGCTGCCACGTTGGCGACGTCGACTAAGGCCACGTTGTCAGCCTCGGCCGCGGCCACGCACACGATGGTGTCCGCGATGGCGACCTGGTCCGCCTCATCGATTCCCTGGGTCCCGACGACTCGAGGGGACGAGGGCTTGGAGACATCGATAATCTCGAGCCCGGCGATGAAGTCAGCCACGTACGCGTAGCTGTGATAGACCGCAACGTCCACTGCCAGAGGCGTGACCGCCTCCCCGAGGATCTTCGGGGACTGCGGGGTGGAGATGTCGATCGCGTAGAGGCCGCGGCCCTCTGAAACGACATAGGCGACCGTTCCCACGACGGCGACACCGTCCGAAAGTCCCAAATGAACGCCACCTACAGCGGTAGGTGCCGTGGGGTCCGAAACGTCGACCACTTCGAGTCCATACTCATCGGCAACGAATGCGAAACTGCCCCTCACCGCGACATCGTTAGAGAACCCGTTCGTTCCGCAGTCGCCCATGAAACGAGGTTCCGTAGGATTCGAGACGTCGATCACGCCCAATCCGCCGCCGCCAACCACATAGGCGTATCGCCCCGCGACCGCGATCACACCCGCCACTCCGATGTTCGACAATGACCCAATGACCCGAGGCGCGGTCGGATCCGAGACGTCCGCCACGACGAGGCCGGAGTCGTCGTCTGCGATATAGGCGTACGTGCCCACGACAGCCACTCCCCGGGCGTAGTATCGTGTATCAACCTGCCCGATCAATCGAACATAGCCGGCGTAATCGATGCAGTCGGCACGTGCGGGACCGCTCAGGCCGAAGCCGAGAACGAGGGAAAGCACCAGAGCCGGGAACGCTCCGTGTCCGAGGGTTGATCGCACGAACCCCTCCTTTCGGGTGCCCCTTCTTAGTTTACGCGCCGAGAAGCTGGAAGTCATTCTGGATCGATGCCGCAAGGTGAGGAAATCCGGCCGCGCCACAATTCACCGGTGGTGGCTTGAGTGGCGCCGCCGGGATCAGCCCCGATCTCAGCCGAGTAATGGCCCGAATCCCGTGCCCGATGCGGCCCGCGAGGCTCGAGCCCTGCGGCGGCGTTCCTTCAGATTCGGTCGTCCGCCCCTCCGCTCCCTCCCCACCCGGTGGCCTTGGAGACCGACGAGCGACTCACGCCCTCCGGTGCTGCCGGTGCGCTCCGTTACCCTCCGGGCGGACGGCGAAAAGGCGAGGCGAACGAGCCAGACTACTCCAGCTCGTCGCCTCCGGATCTCGCGCTCTGCCGCGCCATGGGGAGAAGGTGGGTATTCGGCCGGCAGGCATTCGAGATCCAGTCCGGCGGCGCGTGATACCTTCGTGTGCTCGCTTCGTTCACGCCGCCGAACCTCGGCATACCTTGGAGCTCCCAGGGTTCGGCCCGGTGTCCTTCACGTGAGGATCTCGTCAAATCGAGGCTCGATGAGAATCCGTCCGGCCAGGGATCGGTCGGTGCCCTTGAAGTCTCCGCTGGGCCGGAGGCCCACCGCCTTGCCCCACTCCCCTCGCGTCTCGAATTCTGGATCGCTTCTTTTCCGTCGCATCCCGGCGTTGTCTGTGGGCAAACTCGTCGCCGATGGCGGAGATCCCCGGACGTCAGCCAGCGATCCGGACTTGGCTGCCGAGCTCTGCCGGCCATCCGCGCATCGAGGAGGTAGCAATGACCGCCCTGAGAATGCAGTTTCTGTTCATGGCCGTAGTCATCTTCGCGGGAATTCTCCTGACCGGCCTTCACACAGCGCACTGGTTCCTGTACCTGCCCGTGGTCATGTTCTTGTTCGCTGGGATTTCCGGCATCTGCCCGGGGCTGCGGATCCGTCCCGGATCCTGTGGAAAAGTGGATGTGTAACCTCCGGGTGACTGGATGATACCTCAATCGTCCTCACGGAAGGGCGACTTTCCCTTCTGGAGCCCGGGTCCTCCGACCGGTTCGCCTCGTTCATGAGGGTTTCGTGATTCGTTTCCACCATCAACTTCCGCTGGATTCAGGCCGCCTTCGCTTTCGCCGTGGTCTGCAGGGTCGAGACCTTCCGGTGCCCGTCGATCTTCCGCATCCGGATCTGGCCGAAGGCCACCAAGCCCCAGAGCAGGGTCAGGGCCGAGTCCTCGGTGGAGAACGAGCCCTGGGTCTTGGTTCGCCGGCGGAATTCCCGGTTCAGATTCTCGATCGGGTTCGTCGTCCGCAGCGACTTCCACATCGCCTTGGGAAACTCGAAGAAGGTGAGGAGCTGTTCTCCCGCCTCTTCCAGGCTCCGGGCCACCTCGGCGCAGAGCGAACCCCACTTCCGCAGGAACTTCCCCCGGGCCTCGCGCCCCGCCAGGCCGTCCTTGGAGCCGACGATCGCCTGGTAGTCCCGCTTGAGCTCGGGGCGGGCGTGGCGCGGACAGTGCTGCAGGAGGTTCTGCAGCTTGTGCCAGGTGCAGCGCTGCACCTTCGACTCCGGCCAACGGGCGGTGGCCCGCTTCAACCCGGCGTGGCCGTCGCTCACCATCACCACCGGCGCCTCCAGGCCGCGCTTCGACAGGTCGTCGATCAGCCCCTCCCAGGTGGCGCCGCTCTCTGCCGCTGCCAGCCGGAGCGAGACCAGCTCCTTGGTGCCGTCTTCCCGAACCCCCAGCGCGATCAGGACCGGCGCCGAGACCACCCGACGAACCAGCCGCACCTTCAGGTGGATCCCGTCCAAGTAGAGAACCTTGAAGCGGTCTTCCGACAGATCCCGAGCCGACCAGGTCTCGAAAGAGGTCCGGATCCGCTGTACCACCCGCGAGATCGCGCTCCGGGAGAGGTTCGATTCCCCCAGCAGCGGCTCCAGAGCTTTCTTGATCCGGCGGGTGTTCGCCCCGGCCAGGTAGGCCCCGAGGATGGCGTCGTCGACCCGCTTCGTGCGCCGCTGGTAGCGCGGCAGCACGCTGCTCCGGAACTCGGCCGTCGATCCGTCGGGCTGCTGAACCCGAGCTCGAGGAACCTGCAGCTCCATTGGCCCGTTCTCCGTCGTCACCCGGCGCCGTTCACGACCGTTCCGATACCCGTTGCGGGTCTCCGTCCGTTCATACCGCTGCGAGCCCAGGAGCAGAGCGATCTCCTCCTCCAGGATCTCCTGAACCGCGGCCACGATCTTGACCCTCAGCAACCGACGAATGTCCTCGGGACTGGGCAGGACCCGCAGTCCGGTGGTAGACTCCCCCATGGCGTAACCTCCCTGGCTCGTCCGAGCCTTTGGTTATTGGCTAACTGGAGGTTACGCCATCTCCTCTTTTCCACGGAAGGCGGGACGGATCCGGGGCTGCTGCTCTGGAAGAGACTGGGGTTCAAGTAGAACACGCTCGGGCGCAGAGCCGATGGTTCATCAGCCGTGCGTCCGCCCGGCCGCTTCGCCCGTCCCCCGCCTCCTCCCCGGCGGCCTGGGACAGCGGGAGGGAGTGTCACTCTCCGCGACCGTCCCGAACCCATCCGCCGTGCAGCTCCAGGTTCGCCCGCTTGGCGTCGTACGCCTCGGGATCGAAGGAGTCACCCACCCACTCGAGCATGTCAGCGTGCGCCGGGTGCTTCGGATCCGCCAGCACCTCCAGGAAGTGGTAGTAACCGGGGACTCCTCCGACATCCTCCGGCGGGCAGGCGCGCCGCCCGGCCAAGATCACGGGGAAGAACCCAGGGCCCGTCGGCTCCAGCACCTTCTCCAGCCGCACCTCGTGCTCCCAGCTGTCCCCGAAGTCGTACTCGTAGGTGAGGCGATCCCCCGGTTTCCGGAGCACAGCATCCAGCTTGGTGGTGTTCTCGCTCACGCACCGCAGCCCGGAGTCGGGGTCCGACGTCCCGTAGATCACGCCGTCGCGGTTGAACTGATGAAGATGGCTATCCGTCCAGCCCATGACCATCTGCAGGGAGTCGTGCAGCCGCTTCAGGCTGATGTCGCGGGGGACGAGGAATTCGCGCCACACAGACGGGCGGATGCCCGCGAGCGTGACCTTGAGCTGGTACAACTGCGCGCCAGTGGAACGGATCCTCAAGGCAACCTCCTTGCTCCCGGCCGTGAATTCCACGTGCCGGCCGTTGACCAACCTACCCCTTCTTCAGCCCCGGTCTAGGCGTTCTGCCTCCCCCATCGGATTGGCCTTCGCCTCCATTCCTGAGCGTGATCACGATAGTTGAGGGTGCGTCAGTCACGGTATTTGAGGGTCCGGTTCACCGGCGCGCCGTCAGAGGCTTGGTCCGCGGCCGTTCGGGCGCATCGGGAACTGCGTAGACCTCGAGGTAGAGCTTCTCGTCGAGTTGCGGCAGCTCTCTTTGCGTGGCGGTGTCGAGGAGTTCACCAGCCATGGTCATGAGGATGCGGTAGTTCCCGGCGGCGTGTTCGCAGAGGGTGGTCATCAGCTCCTTGGTCATCAATCTTGGATTCCCCGCCTGATTCAAGGCGTGACGCAGACATTCCAGCAGTTCCTGTGGGGACGCGGGTGGGAGCAGAAGCCGGACCCGGATGCGGCTGCCGAGAGGCATCAACTCCTCGGCGCGGAACTTTTCGGGCAAACGGCCGTCTCCGGCCAGGACGACGGTGAGGAAGGAACGCGTGTCGAGTTCGGCCGCGCAGAGGAGGCGGAGTTCGTTGAGGACGGCGGGCCTCATCTCCTGGGCTTCGTCGATCAAGAGGACGGGGCGCAGGAGAGAGGCTTCGATGTGAGCCTGCCAGCGCTCGCGGAGCACGCGCGAACCGGCCCAACGGTTGTGGGGCGAGAGTGCGACCCCGAAGAGATCGCCGAGTTCGCGGTAGAAGTCGGGCACGCCGGTCTGAGGACGGGTGAGGATGCCGACGGCGAGGTCGTGTTGGGAAGCGAGCTTCTGCACGAGTAGTCGGAGGGTGACCGACTTCCCGAGGCCGGGATCTCCGGTGACGAGAACGAAGCCGCCTTCGCGGGTGAGGTTTTCGACCCGCCAGAGGAAGTGCTCGACCTTGGCGGAGAGCAGGAAGGCCTCGGTCGGAACCTCGGGCGAGAAGGGGTTCCACTTGAGTCCGTAGAGGGCGAGCAACTTCGGCTTCATGGAGTCTCCTCCTGACGGATGGTGGTGTTGGGACGCGGGGCCTCGGGCGGTTCCGGTGGTTCCTTGGGCAGGTAGGCCGGAGGCAAGCCGGTGGCGGCGTAGTCGGCCATGAGCCGGCGCAGGAGCGGGGCCATGGCCGGCACCGTGGGCGGCGGCGCCTCCAGCCCCGGGCGCATCCCGCCGGTGAGCCTCCGCCGCCGCCCGTCGGCATGGCCGATCTTGTCGAGGGGGTAGAGGCGGGTGAGCATGGTTCCGGTGTGTTCATCGACAAGGTGCACATAGGTCAGGTCCCAGGTGGCATAGCGGACCACGGGTCGGGTCAGCGTGCGGTACCTGGCCGGGATCTCGAACCTCTGGCCGAGGAGGGAGAGGGTGCCGTCGCTGCGGCGTTGGGTGCGGCGCTCTTCCGTGGTGAAGGCCAGACGCAAGGCGTCACTGTCCGGGCTGGGTCGTCCGACCTCAGGTCCGGCCAGGTAGCGTTCCAGGGGCGTTTGACCGATCTCGGAGTGCACGCGCCGGTGGTACTCCATCTCGACCCAGGCCTGGGTCGCTTCATTCAGGACCGGGAGAGTGAGGTCCGGGACTCCTTCGAGCATGGCCATGAGACGTCCTTCGAGTTGGGCCCAGAAGTTCTCTTGCTTGCCGTTCTGGTACGGGGAGTACGGCAGGGTCGTCCGGTGGAGGACGCCGAGACGGGCCAGACCCTGCGTGGTCTCGGAGGCGATCATGGCTGCGCCGTTGTCACTCAGAAGCGCCCGCGGCAGCGCTCGCTTCTGGAAGGCTTGGGAGAGGGCGTGGATCAGGTCCTCGGCCGTCTCCGAGAGGTACCACTGCACATGGCAGGCGAGACGGGAGCGATCGTCGAGGACGCCGAGCACCTGCGGGGTGACCCACTCCCCGGCGGGGGTGAGCACCCTGCGGGATCCGTGATGGAAGTCGAGATGCCAGAGTCCGTGGACGTACTCGGCCTCGTAGCTGCGCACCTCGCGCTCCTCAAGCCGATCCTGGGCACGATGCTTCGAGACCGGATCGTCCGCGGTGATCCGACGGCGACGCAGGAGCCCATTGGCCTTCAAGTATCGGCGAACCGTGGAGTAGGAAGGCAACGGGCCGACCTCCGGATCCGCCGCCACCTGGGCCGAAAGGTTGTCGTAGTGCAGGCGGAAGCTCCAGCTTCGGTGAGCGTCGTACTGCGCGAGGAGAGCGGCCCGGAGCTTCTCCCCCAGAGTGGGTTGCC
Source organism: Candidatus Eiseniibacteriota bacterium (assembly GCA_963833505.1). GTDB lineage: Bacteria > Eisenbacteria > RBG-16-71-46 > CAIMUX01 > CAIMUX01 > CAWHYG01. Next base: position 11,377 of record CAWHYG010000011.1, read on the forward strand.
GGCCGGCGTCGGACCGAAGCCGGCGGCGCAGGACGCCGACCGGATCGGTCTTGGCCCCGCGCGCCTTGTGGTACCAGCGTTCCATGGTGGAGAAGCCGAAGCGGGTGGGCTCTCCGGTCACCGGATGAAGCCAGGTCTTCCCGGCCAGCTCCTGGATCCGCGCACGCAACTCGCCGGGAGCCGGCGGCGCGGCCAGCAACGGACCGACCACCGAGAAGCGCAGGTGGGACCAGCGTTCGTGCGTACCAAGCTCCTGTCGTTCCGTCATCGTGTTCGCTCCCTTCCGGCGGCCGCCAGCGGTCGCCCTCGCCATGGAGCGAACCCTATCCGCCTCCTTCCCGGCGAACAGCGCGCATCCTCTGCGGGCCGGAAGCAACCATCAGAAAGCCGGGCTCTCCGGAAGCGAACTCGTGCTCAACGGCGAGAGGAGCCGAAGCAGTGCGACCACGCGGTCACGAGCCTTGCCGGGGAAGCGATCCAACAGCTCTCGCGGCAGATCGGCGGCCGAGATCGGAGCCTGGAACCGGCCCCGGGCTCCCTGCCAGAACCGGCTCTCCAACAAGATCGTTCCCCACCAGCGGCGCCACCGCCCCAGCGTCCGCCGACTCACACCGAGCAACTTCTGCAACGCGCCGGTCCCGAGTCTGGAGGCCCCCTGACCCAGAACCCCGGCGATCACGACCGCCAGACCCAGGTACACTTTCCGACCCAGGAATCGGAGGGAGCGCGGAGTCGCTCGCTTCCGGCAGCCCTCGACCCCACAGCAAAAACTCAGCCGGACCACCGGGCCCAAACCGAGCTCTTCCCCCCGCGGCTTGCGGGGATAGTTCGCTTGATGGAGACGACCGGAACAGCGCGGACACCCGCCCTTCCGGACCTCCTCGGCCAGTTCGCGATCACAACGGAGCAAGAACGCTCGGATCCTCTCGTTCCCCAGAAGTCTCTGATACACTGAAGTTCTCCTTCCTCGATGCGTGAAGAAGGAGAACACCCCCTCCGGACGCTTAGATCAAGCTCCGCGAGGGGGTCTTTTCCATGATTCCTGAGGGGAACAGACCCCGAACCCTCAGCTTCCTCGATCCAAAACCCGGGATCGAACCCTCAATCTCTGTGATCACGCTCAGTCGTTCAGCCGGATCCGTCTCTTGCCGTGGGCTTCCTTCAGGACCTGATTCTCGGCGCGCAGGTACTCGATGACCCCCTGCTGCTCGCGGTTGATGAGGCCGGCGAGGATGGTGAGGAGGAGGTGCCAGGGCTGAAGGACGAAGTTCATGGTTGGTCCGATGCGCGAAAGGGAAAAGGGGAAGCATCGGACACCGGAAACGGGCCGTCAATCGGCTGAAACCGGGGCCTGGCGTCGAGCCGTAACAGGCGCCGAAGCCGAGAGTTGGGGCTCGGCTGAGTATTTTGACCAAACGCGCTGCTGACGTGCGGCGTGACGGCGACGGCCTCTGCGTGTGGCTTGGTAACGGGCGCCCGCTCCCCGCAGGCTGGACTGACGGGCCAGCGTGGCGCATTCCCGGCTGCAGGTACCGCCGGGCCCGGTCACAGAACCGGCAGATCTGGAAGAGGCGGCCGCAGGTCCCCCGTGCACATTGCGCCAGCCGTAGCGTTTCCACGCGCCCCCGAGATCGAGGGCATTCCGGGCTGGACTTTCCCGGGGATCTCTGGCAGAACGGTTCTGCCAGACACGCGTCCCCGCGTTTTGGCACCGAGGGTCCGGAGGTAGACGCTCCGGATCCTCACCCTTTTTCACCCCCCGACCGGAACTCGTCTAAACGGGATTCAGGATCCAAGCAACTGCGGAATGCGGGCAGAAGAAGGCGGCAGAAGATTCAGAAAACTACGCTTTCAGAAGATCATCGACAAGAGGACGCAGGCGGCTACGGACCGCGATCCGGCACCAGTTCAACAGTGCGTTCCGGAGGGCACCGAGGCGGATCCAGGGATAGTTGAAGATTCCACGCAGGTTCTCCTTCAGCAGATAGGCCCGTTGGAGAGTACGGTTCCGGGCCAGGAGCCTTCCCAGGAGCCGCTTCTGTCCGAGATCGAGTGCCTCGTAGGCTCGAAGCAACATCCACTTCTTCACCTTGAATTTTCGTCCGACGTCATCCTGGGGAGCGCCTCCGAAGGTCTGCCGGCGGATCTTCTCCACCGCCTCGTTCACCCACTGGATAATGTGAAAGCGGTCAAGCAAATGAATGGCTTTCGGGATGGCCGCCGCAATCGCAGCCAGATAGGCCGGCCCCAAGTCGCTGATCACCCCAACGATCTTTCGCCGTCCCTTCGGCCCCAGTTCTCGGAAGAAAGCCGCCAAGCTCTCCTCCTTTTTCCCTTCGCCGACCCAAATGACCCGCCCCTTCTCGAGGTCCGTGACCACCGTGAAATAGACGTGCCCCCCGGTTCGAGTCACTTCGTCCACGCCGATCCAACGAACGCCTTGCAACGAAGGAGACGACCCGCCGAGCCCCATCTCGATCGACTCCTTGTCGATCCGGGCCACTGTGTCCCACGAAACCCCGGCCATCTGGGCAACCGCGGAGATGGGGAGTCGACGACAAAGGGCTGCCACCAGATCGAAGAAGTGTCGAGTCATCCGGTGGCCGGCCGCCTCCCACGGAAGACGTTCCACCCGTGTGCCACCACAGCAGGAGATCCGCCAAGGTGCGTAGACCACCCAGGTCTCGAAGTCTCCCATCGAGCGCTCCCGCCAACTTCGTTCTTCCGCCTCCTGAAACAGTCCTTCCCGATGCGCCTTCCCGCACTCCGGGCAGTAGTGGAACTTCCGTCGGTCCAGGAGAAAGATCCGCTTGATCACGCGGTATCGCCCGTCGCCCGCATCCACCTCGTCGATCTCCACTTCCTTGACGCCAAACCCTTGCAGACTCCAGAGGGTTCTGACACCCTCCAGGTACTCCTGGCCACTCATTGGTGCCCTCCTTCTTGGACGAAGAAGACACCAGGGGAAACCAGGAGTTCTCTTTCCGCAACTCCTTCCTCAGCAGCCGAATCCGGCCTCAAACCCCATCATTACGGGATTCCGAGAGGCGCCACTTTTCAACAAGACCCGGGACGCCGCCGTTTCTTGACAATACGGGCCACTCCCGGAATCCCGAAAGTGGCCACCGTGGACCCTAGACTTGACAGGGTCGTTCCATATCACCGCACCCAAACCACCCGGGTAACCCAGTGCTTCTTCTCCGTTCCGCGCTTCGCGTCCAGCCGGGCGAAGTACAAGCCGCTTGCCAAGCGGCTACCGTGCCACGGGACGGTGACATGGCCAGACCGGGTTCCGATATCCTCAACCTCCACCCTGCGACCAAGGACATCGAACAGCTCCAGTGCGGTCATCCAGCTACCATCAAGGGAGTAGTCGAACCGAGCCCCGCGGGCATCTCGAACCCATCGAAGCACCGTACCGCCCGCCCTCGCCTCCTCGGCCACCGACGAAAGCGCAATGCCGCCAGGTGTCACTTCTCACAATCATTCCCCAGATCTTCTCATCAACCATTCCCCACCCCTCTGAGACCGATCTGAGGGCCTGACCCTACCGCAGGGCGGCCCGTCCCTCAACCCCTGCTCGGGCGATTCGCTTCCGGCGTCGCTGGCTGCCGGACGGGGTCGGTGTTGGAGAGGTCGCGGCTTGGCCCGGCCGGAGCCTCCGCCGGTAGCTGTCTCCTTCGATGACGATCTGATAGGCGTTGTGGGCCAGGCGGTCGATGGCGCTCTGGGCGAGGATGGGATCATCGAAGAGCGCGATCCATTCGTCGATGGTGCGATTGCTGGTGAAGATGGTGGAGGCCCGTCGATGCCGTTCGATGATGACCTCGTAGACGTCACTCGATTGCGTGGGGTCGAGCCGCCGCAGTCCGAAATCATCGACGATGAGAAGGTCGGGGGCGAGGAGGCGCCGCACGGCGCGCTCCCGCGAGTGGTCGGCCTGGGCCTGATGGAGTTCCTTGAGCATCCGATCGGCGCGCAGGAAGAGAACGCGCCGGCCGGCGCGGCAGGCGGCGTGCCCAAGGCAGCATGCGAGCAGCGTCTTGCCGACCCCGACCGGGCCGAGGAAGAGGACATCCTCCGCCCGGTCGATGAATCCGAGGCCGAAGAGATCGCGCACGCGATCGCGATCGAAGGTGATGGGAGCTTCCCAGTCGAAGCTTTCCAGTGCGCGCACCTCGTCGAAGTTCGCCCTGATCAGGCGCGAGGCCAGGTTGTTCTCCTCTCGCCGATCGATCTCGTCCTGCAGAATCAACTCGAGGAAATCCTCAGGGCTCAGTGGGGCTTTCTTGGCGTAGGCCGCGCGGTCCGGCAGGGTCGCCAGGATCCCCGAGAGCTTGAGGCGCTTGAGCACCGTGTTCAGTGAGGGTTTGGTCTCCATGAGAAAGGACCTCCTTGGGGGTCGGCGGTTGATGGGTGAAGCTGCCCTCGTGACGAAGAAACCGGGAGGGCAGCGGGATGAGAACACCGGCCGTTGCGGCGGGCGGTTGGCGGAGCGCCCGGGTGACGATGTCCTCGAGACGGCGCACGTTGATGAGTTCGAAGGCCAGAGCGCGGGCGCAGGCCTCCTCCAGCCGTCCGGTGCCGTACTTTTGAGCCAGGCGCAGAAGCTTCTGGGCCTGACGGAGCTTGCTCCAGGGGAAATCGCCCGCCAGGAGCTGCTCGGCGAAGCGGCCGACGTTGGCGCCGAGCTGGCGGGCGTCAGCGATGACGCGATCGGGATCGCGGCGGGCGTAGGCAGCGAGAACCTTGGGGTAATCGTCGTAATCGGTGGAGCGTCCGCCCGGCTTCTGCGGCTGGTGCGTCTTGATCAGCTTTTCCCGGAGGTAGATGCGCACGAGGGAGCGATCCCCGCGGACGGTCACCTTCTGCCGCAGATAGGCCGTGGGCACGGAGTAGAGGGCCTTGCGAAACTGCACATGGTGATCGGGGTGGACGGTGCACTCGGCCCAGTGCGGCGTGTCGAATCGCGGGCCGATGAGCGGCAGCAGCAGCGACCGCTCCTCTTCCTCGAACATGGGCAGAGGCCGACGACCGGTGGTGCCGTGAATGCGCAGTCCGGCGGTGTCGCGGCACCATCGGATGGCCTCGCGCTGCACGTGCGCTTGATCGAGGAAGGACTCGCCGCGGAAGAAGTTCTCGCGCACGTAGGGCACCATCCTCTCCACGTGCGGCTTGGCCGTTGGATCCTCCGGCGGGGCGGGATCAATCACGAACCCGCGGTAGGCGCCATACTCAGAGAACGTCCTCTGGAAGATGGGGTCGAAGCGGTCGGCCTTGCTGATGGCGGCGCTCAGGTTGTCGAGAATCATGCGCCGGGTCACGCCGGAGAAAAACTCCCAGGCGGCTTCGATGCCGTCGATGACGTCGAAGATCGTCTGGCGTCGCGTGACGTGGACGTACATGTGTCGACTGTGGATGAGCACGACGATGAGTGCGTAGAGCAGCCGGCGACAACCTTCGATGGGGTCGAAGATGTAGCCCAACCGACCGAAGTCGAACTGGCTGACCTCGCCGGGCTGGGTTGGGGCGCATCGCACCGTGCCGCGTCCACCGCCGAAACCGCAGTGGTGGACGGCGAAACGATGAAGGGAACTGTAGGGGACCTCGATTCCCTGGCGCAGAAGAAGCTGATGAACCTTGGTCAGCTTCAGGCCGCGCCTCTCTCCGGAGGGCGGCGCCAGCCAGTCCCGGATCCGCTGTTCGTGGGGACGAAGCAGGTTCTCGCTCTGGGCCTCCGGAACCCTTGGTCCCGGCCGGAGCTTCGCCACCACCGTGGCCGCCAGCGCCTCGTCCGGGTCCCGGGTTCCCGGCTCCCAGCCGAGTTCGCGCGCCGACTTCAGATAGGAACGGACGGTCTTACGATCGCGGCCCGTCGCCGCCTGGACTGCCACCTGGCTCTCGCCCCGGTGCAGGCGGACGAGGACCTCCAAAACTTCCCACATCCCATGCTCCCTGTAGACCATGACCACCTCCCTGGTTGGAGGTGATGATGACCGGCCAGGGTCTCAGGAGGGTCACGCCCATCGCCCGGTCAACCGCCGAAGGGGGTGGGGAATGACCCTGAGAATCAGTGGGGAATGATCGTGAGAAAAACGCCCGTTAGGCTGGGGAATGATCCTGAGAAATGACAGCCAGGATACCTCAGAATCCCGCCCTCGACGCCGATCTGATTCACGTATTCCGGGGGAGCACCCGCGTTCGCTAAGTCATTTTCGACGGTCAACGCGATCTCCGCATAGAGAGTCCCGGGAACGGCGCGCCCCATCTCATCCAACCATAAGTCTCGAAACAGGTTGTGCTGCTGCTGGAATCCATCTCCGATGCACCCGACCGCGCCTGCTGCAGTCGTCCCACTGGCGTCCGCGTACAAATAGTCATCCATGTGGGAAAAGTGGCGCCTCTCGATTTCCCGTGGAATCAAGCTCATAGGATGACCTGGGCCCAGGGGTCATGATCGAGAGAGCACCGTTGGTAGATCTTCAGTTTGAAGTACTCGGGATCCCGGAACCCATGAGCGCGGCGGCGTATCTGGCCGATAATGCCGTTGATCGACTCGACCAGCCCCATCTTGATTCCGTGCTCGAACCCACCCATCAACTTGTCCAGGTTGTCGCGGATACGGTAGCCGATCTTTACCAGCGGCCGCAGCCGGCTGTAGATGGCCATGTGGCACCAGGTGAGAAGTGCATTGCGGAGCGCTCCCAGACGGACCCACGGGTAGTGGAAGATCCCGCGGAGATTCTCCTTCAAGAGGTAAGCCCGCTCCAGCTGACGGTTGCGCGTGAGCAATCGCCCGAGGAGACGTTTGGACGAGAGATCAAGGGCCTCCCGCGCCATGAGCAGCATCCACTTCTTCACCTTGAGGGTTCGTCCGAGATCATCCTTCGGTGCGGCCCCGAAAGTCTCGCGCCGGATCTCGTCCACCGCCTCGTTCACCCACTTGATGATGTGGAACCGGTCGAGCAAGTGAATGGCGTGGGGAACGGCGCGATCAATCGCGTTGCGATAGGCCTGGCTCAGATCACTCACCACCCCGATGATCTTCCGCCGGCCTTTCGGCCCGAGCTCCCGGAAGAAGGCCAGCAGCGTCTCCTCCTTCTTTCCTTCACCGATCCACACCACCTTGCCCGTTTCCAGGTCCGTCACCACCGTGAAGTAGACATGTCCGCCGGTCCGGGAGACCTCGTCCACTCCGATCCAGCGCAAGCCGTCCAGAGAGGGAGCGGGCCCTCCCAGCGCCAGCTCGATCGACTCCTTGTCCAACCGCGCCACCGTGTCCAGGAAAGCCTCGCCATGCGCGCGACCTCCGAGATCGCCAGGCGACGGCAAAGACCGACGATCAACTCGAAGAAGTGCCGGGTCATCCGGTGGCCGGGAGACTCCCAGGGCATCCGCTCCACCCGGGTCCCACCGCAACAGAACACGCGCCAAGGCGTGTAGACCACCCAGCTCTCGAAGTCGCCCATCGACCGCTCCCGCCAGCGCCGCTCCTCCGCCTCCTGGAACGCCAACTCGCGATGGCTTTTCCCACACTCCGGACACTGGTGCCCCTCACGCAAATCTCGAATCCGGATAAGTTTGATCGGTGGCCGCCCGGCCACGGCCGCCTCCTCGGTCTCGACTTCCACCACCGCAAACCCTTGCAGACCCCAGACGTTTCTGAGAACGTCTCTTTGCTCCTGGCCACCCATCCGTGCCCTCCTTCTTGGACGAAGAAGGCACCATGGAAAACCAGGAGCTTTCTCTTTGCAACCCTGCTCTCACCAGCACATTCCGGCCCCAAGCCCTTTCAGCACGGAAATTCGAGAGGAGC
>CAWHYG010000012.1:0-48387 GCA_963833505.1 Candidatus Eiseniibacteriota bacterium
AGTACAAGCCACATCACCTTGCGCGGGCCGGGGACCTCATCGTTGCGAACACCGAGCAGGGCCACCATCGTCTCCTTATCGGGTATGCGGCCATTGTGCCTGCGCACTTTCAATCCGGGAGCCTTTTCAGCCACCACCTGTATCGCGTCCGAGCCAAGGCATCCATGGGCCTGACATCCGACTATCTGAGCCATCTGCTCAACACCTGCGTCATGCATGACACGGTAAGCGGATACGCGAACGGAACGACTGTAAACATGCTGCCGGTCGATGGCCTCCAAAGCCCGCGGGTTGTGGTTCCGTCTGCAACCGTTGTTCGCGCCTTCGGCGCGACTCGCGGAGGCGACGCGCATGCGACACGAAGGGATGACCTCCGAATCCGGGACGCTCGCCACCCTCCGGGACACCCTGCTCCCCAGGCTCATCTCCGGCGAGCTCCGGGTGAAGCACGTCGCGCACTTTGCTCGGCAGGTAATCTCATGACCCCCGACCAGATCGCGGCCCTGGCCGCCGCCGGCGAGTCCGAAGCGGTCGAATTCGAGCGTTCGACGGGCGAGCGTCGCGAGGCGGCCCGCACGTTGTGCGCCATGCTCAACCACCGCGGTGGGCGGGTGCTGTTCGGCATCGGGCCGGACGGACGAGTGGTTGGCCAACAGGTCGCCGATCACACGATCGAGCAAGTTGCGCAGGAGCTGCGCGAGATCGATCCGCCGGCCTTCCCGACAATCGATCGTGTACCCTGGAAGACGGCCGCGAGGTTCTGGTCATCACGGTCGCGACCCGCCGGAACCGTCCCTACTGCTACCACGGGCAAGCCTACCGGCGCGTCGGCAACACGAGCCCGGCCCTGTCGCGCGATGAGTACAACCGGACGCTGTTGGAACGCCTGCATGGCGAGCGGCGTTGGGAAAACGAGCCCGTGGCGGGTTGGACCGTGGACGACCTCGATACGGCAGAGATCGTGGAACGGTAAAGAGTCTATCCGTCGTGCGCGGTCCGAGGATCCCGACACGCGTGATCCGTTGGAACTGCTGCGAGGTCTCGGATTGCTCCATCACGGGCAGGTGCTGCGCGCTGCCATGGTTCTGTTCGGTCGTGCCGAGCGTCTCGAGGCGGAGGTTCCGCAGGGTGTCCTGCGGGTGGCGAAGTTCCGCGGCACGGACCGCACCGAGTTCCTGGACAACCGGCAGTTCCACGGCCATGCCTCGATTTACTCCGCAAGGCCGAACGCTACTTGCGCGGACCTCCCCATTGCCGGGCAGATCGCGCCGGGCGTTCGAGCCATCGACGATCCGCTGTATCCGCCGACGGCACTGCGGGAGGCGTTGGCAAACGCCAACTGCCACCGTGACTACTCGATCGGCGGAGGATCGGTCGCGGTGGGGCTCTACGACGACCGGCTCGAAGTAACTGTCATCGGGCACGCTCCACTTCGGCCTGACTGCGGAGGCTCTGTTCCAACCACACGAGTCGTTGCCCTGGAATCCGATGATCGCTCGCACGTTCTATCGCCGCGGAATCATCGAGAGCTGGGGCCGAGGCACGTCAAGATAGCCGAGCTGGCGGCCTCCGCCGGGTTGCCTCGCCCCGAGATTGAGGATGCGGGCGGGTGCGTGACGGTGCGCTTCCGCCCGAGCCGGTATGTGCCGCCGCGGCGAGTTGGCCACGACCTGACCGAACGACAAAGGGTGATTCTGGCGCTTCTGGATGCGTCGCGTGGCGGGCTCGCCTTGCGTGACATCCTCGTGCGGTTGGCCGATGGTACAGGCGGACGGCAGGTGCGGGAGGATCTGGCTGCTCTGCGGACGTTCGGGCTGGCCATTGCCTCGGGACATGGGCGGGGGGCGCTGTGGAAACGACTGTGAGTCAAAGGGTTGGCCAATTCCGGCTAATTCCGTCTTATTCCCGCTTATTCCGTACCGGCGGGGCGGACACTCCGACGACCGCTGCAAAGGCCTGAATTATGACCGCCTTCACCGAATCCGTCGTCGAAGACGCCCACCCTCGCCTGGCTCTCGACCCTCGGCTACACCGTCCTCCACGGCCCCGACATCGCCGCCGGCGAGCCCGCCGCCGAACGCGCCGACCCGAACTACCGCAACGTGATCCTGGAGCGTCGTCTCCGCGAAGCCCTGATCGCCCTCAATCCCGACCTGCCTCCCGAGGCGCTGGAAGACGCCTTCCGCAAGCTCACCCGGGCCGATGTTCCGTCGCTGCTGAGCCGACCGTGCCGTACACCGCATGCTCGTGGACGGCGTCACGGTCGAGCACCGCCGCCCCGACGGCTCCATCGCCGGTGACCAGGCGCGCGTGATCGACTTCGATGATCCCGAGAACAACGACTGGCTCCGGTCACCCAGTTTACGGTCTCCGAAGGTCAGCACACGCGCCGGCCGGACGTCGTCCTGTTCGTGAACGGCCTGCCCCTCGCGGTCATCGAGCTCAAGAATCCGGCCGACGAGAACGCCACCATCGGTACGGCCCTCCAGCAGCTCCAGACTTACCAGGCGCAGATTCCGGCTCTCTTCAACGACAACGAGGCGCTTATCGTCTCCGACGGCGTCGAGGCTCGAGTCGGTGCCCTCGGGGCGGGGAAGGAGTGGTTCGAACCCTGGCGGACGATCACCGGCCGCGAGGATGCGGCACCCAGGCTGGCCGAGCTCAGGTCGTACTCGAAGGCGTCTTCGGGAGGCGGCGGTTCCTCGACCTCATCCGGTACTTCATCGTGTTCGAGGACGAGGGCGGCGGGAAGCTGACCAAGAAGATGGCCGGCTACCACCAGTACTACGCCGGTCAACGTGGCGGTGGAAGAGACACTGCGGGCGGCTCGGCTGGCAGCAGCGACAGAAGTTGGGGACATATCGGGGCGTTACGAGACGGGGCGCCAACCCGGCGGCGACCTGGGCGACCGAAGGATCGGCGTGGTCTGGCACACCCAGGGCTCGGGCAAGAGCCTGACCATGGCCTTCTACGCCGGCCGGATCATCCTGCACCCGGCGATGGAGAACCCGACGATCGTGGTCATCACCGACCGGAACGACCTGGACGACCAGCTCTTCGGCACCTTCGGCCGGTGCCAGGACCTGTTGCGCGACCTCCGGCCCAGGCCGCAAGCCGGGCCGATCTGCGGGACAAGCTGAAGGTCGCTTCCGGAGGCGTCGTCTTCACCACCATCCAGAAGTTCTACCCCGAGGAGAGGGGCGACCGCCACCCCGTGCTTTCGGAGCGCCGCAACATCGTGGTCATCGCCGATGAGGCCCACCGCAGCCAGTACGACTTCATCGACGGCTTCGCCCGCCACATGCGGGACGCGCTGCCGCACGCCTCCTTCATCGGGTTTACCGGAACGCCCATTGAGAAGACCGACGCCAACACCCGCGCCGTCTTCGGGGATTACATCAGCGTCTACGACATCCAGCGGGCGGTCATCGACAAGGCCACCGTCCCGATCTCTACGAGAGCCGGCCGGCCAGGCTCGAGCTGAAGGAGTCCGAGCGCCGAGGATCGACCCCGAGTTTGAGGAGGTGACCGAGGGCGAGGAGGTCGAGCGCAAGGAGAAGCTCAAGACGAAGTGGGCGCAGCTCGAGGCTGTTGTCGGTTCGGAGAACCGGATTCGGCTCATCGCCCGGGACCTCGTGGAGCACTTCGAAGACCGCGCCGAGGCCATGCTCGAAGAGACGGGCGACGAAGGCAAGGCCATGGTCGTCTGCATGAGCCGGCGGATCTCGTGGACCTACCGGGAGATCGCGACGCTGCGGGCGCGTGGCTGCAAGTCGGCAACATCGAAGAGCGTCGGACGGAATCGGCGCGATCAAGGTGGTGATGACCGGCTCGGCCTCCGACCCGCTGGACTGGCAGCCCCACATCCGGAACAAGCCGCGGCGGGAAGCGCTGGCCAAGCGGTTCCGCGATCCCAGGGACCCGTTCCGGATCGTCATCGTCCGAGACATGTGGCTGACCGGCTTCGACGCGCCGAGCCGCCGCCGTGTACGTGGACAAGCCGATGCGTGGGCACGGCCTCATGCAGGCCATTGCCCGGGTGAACCGCGTCTTCCGGGAGAAGCCGGGCGGGCTGGTGGTCGACTATCTCGGGCTGGCCGATGAGCTGAAGCAGGCCCTGGCGACCTACACCGAGAGCGGTGGCACCGGGAAGACCGCCATCGATCAGGCCGAGGCCGTGGCGCTGATGCTGGAGAAGTCCGAGATCTGTCTCGGCCTGTTTACGGCTTCGACTGGTCGCTCTGGACCACAGGCACGCCGCAGGACCGCCTTTCGCTGCTGCCCGCGGCCCAGGAGCACATCCTGGCGCAGGCCGACGGCAAGGCCCGGCTGCTGCGAGCGGTCGCGGATCTCTCCCTGGCCTTCGCGCTCTCGGTGCCGCACCCGGATTCGCTGCGCATTCGCGACGACGTCGGGTTCTTCCAGGCCGTGCGCTCGGTTCTGGCCAAGAGCACGGCGGGAGAGCGCAAGACCGACGAGGAACTCGACTTCGCCATCCGGCAGATCATCTCGAGGGCCGTCGTCTCCGGCGAGGTGGTGGATATCTTCGAAGCGGCCGGGCTCAAGAAACCGGACATCTCGATCCTCTCGGATGAGTTCCTGGCCGAGGTGCGGGGCATGCCGCAGCGGAACCCGGCGGTGGAGCTGCTCCGGAAACTCCTCTCCGGAGAGATCAAGCTCGCGATCCGGCGGAACGTGGTTCAGGCGCGGTCCTGTGCCGAGTTGCTGGAGCAGGCGGTGCGGAAATACCAGAACCGCGCGATCGAGACGGCGCAGGTGATCGAGGAGCTGATCGCCCTGGCCAAGGACATGCGGGAGGCCGGCGCGCGGGGCGAAGAGCTCGGGCTGTCCGAGGACGAGCTGGCCTTCTACGACGCCCTGGAGACGAACGACAGCGCGGTCCAGGTGCTGGGTGAGCCGACGCTCAAGACCATCGCCCGCGAGCTGGTGGCGACGGTGAAGAAGAACGTCACCATCGACTGGACGATCCGGGAGAACGTCCGGGCGCAGCTTCGGGTTCTGGTGAAGCGGATCCTGCGGAAGTACGGCTACCCGCCGGACAAGCAGGAGAAGGCCACGCAGACGGTCCTGGAGCAGGCGGAGGTGCTGTCGCAAATGTAGGCAGAGGGGTCAGGAAGCTGAAGAAGGGGTAGGTTGGTCGACGGCCGGCGCAGGGAATTCACGGCCGGGAGCAGGGAGGTTGCCTTGAGAATCCGCTCCACTGGCGCGCAGTTGTACCAGCTCAAGGTCACGCTCGCGGGCATCCGCCCGTCTGTGTGGCGCGAATTCCTCGTCCCCCGCGACATCAGCCTCAAGCGGCTGCACGACTCCCTCCAGCTGGTCATGGGATCGACGGATAGCCATCTTCATCAGTTCAACCGCGACGGCGTGATCTACGGGACGTGACCCGATTCCGGGCTGCGGTGCGTGAGCGAGAACAGCGCCAAGCTGGATGCGGTGCTCTGGAAACCGGGGGATCGCCTCACCTACGAGTACGACTTCGGGGACAGCTGGGAGCACGAGGTGCGGCTGGAGAAGGTGCTGGAGCCGACCGGACCTGGGTTCTTTCCCATGATCTTGGCCGGGCGGCGCGCCTGCCCGCCGGAGGATGTCGGTGGGGTACCAGGCTACTACCACTTCCTGGAGGTGCTGGCGGATCCGAAGCACCCGGCGCACGCTGACATGCTCGAGTGGGTGGGTGACTCCTTCGATCCCGAGGCGTACGACGCCAAGCGGGCGAACCTGGAGCTGCACGGCGGATGGGTTCGGGACGGTCGCGGAGAGTGACACTCCCTCCCGCTGTCCCAGGCCGCCGGGGAGGAGGCGGGGGACGGGCGAAGCGGCCGGGCGGACGCACGGCTGATGAACCATCGGCTCTGCGCCCGAGCGTGTTCTACTTGAACCCCATTTTCTTCCAGAGCAGCAGCCCCGGGCAAATGCCGGAAATCCCAGCGAACAAGAACATAACCACGGGCAGGTACAGGAACCAGTGCGCTGTGTGAAGGCCGGTCGGGGAATTCCCGCGAAGATGACTCGGTCATGAACAGAAACTGCATTCTCAGGGCGGTCATTGCTACCTCCTCGATGCGCGGATGCCCGGCAGAGCTCGGCAGCCAAGTCCGGATCGCTGGCTGACGTCCGGGGATCTCCGCCATCGGCGACGAGTTTGCCCACAGACAACGCCGGGATGCGACGGAAAAGAAGCGATCCAGAATTCGAGACGCGAGGGGATTGCGCCCGCCGGCCTCAGGTGCCTACCTCTCCTCCTCCCGCTGTCCCAGGCCGCCGGGGGGCGCGAAGGGGGAGGAGAGGTGGCGAGGTGGGGCGGCGCAGCAGGACTCGGCCCTGCCGCCAGGTCTTGACTTTCCGCTCAGGCGAACGATGCTGGGGCCAATCCACTTCTACAAGGAGGACGAACATGAAGACGATCGCCGCATGGGTGCTGGCTCTCGCGGTCGGAACGACGATCGGCGTGGCCTACGCCCAGCATCGCGCGGGTGATCCCACGGCGGGAACCGCGGGCGCGGTGGTTTCCGCGTCCACACCGGCCGGGCAGCAGTTCAAGCTGGCTCTGGTCCTCACGCAAACCGACCCCGAAACCGTCTTCAACGTTTTTCGGGTTGCCCAGTACGCCATCGAGCAGGGAGACGAGGTCAGCGTGTTTCTCCTCGGGCAGGGCGTGGAACTGGACAAGATCCAGGATCCGAAATTCGATGTTCAGGAGAAGGCACGGGCGTTTCAGGCTGCGGGAGGACGGATTCTCGCCTGCGGCACGTGTCTCCAAATGCACGGCTCCGCTGGTTCAGCGCTCTGTCCCGTGTCCACCATGACCGAGCTGTACGGGCTGATCCGCAGTTCGGACCGAGTGCTGACGTTCTGATTGCAGGGAGTTGGCCGCGCCGCCGTCAGTCCCGCCTGAGTCGTCGCCGTGCCGTGCCGCGGCTGGGTGGGTGCCCCGTCCGCCCGGAGGGTACCGGAGCGCACCGGCAGCGCCGGAGGACCTGAGCCGCTCGTCGGTCTCCAACGCCGCCGGGCGGGGCCGGAGCGGGGGGGGCGGATCGACGAGTCCTGGGCAGCGCGGTGGGACTCGAGCCGAGCGGGCGCATTCAGGTACCACTACCGGGAGGCGGCGTGATGCCGGCTGGGTTCTGGCGCAGAACGGGCAGGATCTGTCAAGCAGCCAACACAGCCACGGCGACTCCTGATCCTGAGTGACTTCCGGCCCTCCCAGGTGTAGACTAGAAGAGGGCACTCGAAAGGAGGGGTTCGTGCGATCAACCCTCGGACATGGAGCGCTCCCGGCTCTGGTGCTTTCCCTCATCGTTGATTTCGGCCTGAGCGGCACCGCGCGCGCCGACTGCATCGATTACGCAGGGTACCTGCATATGATCGGGCATGTGGACGCGCCAGGGTATGGCGAGGCCGTGGCGCTTGATGGCAACTATGCATATATCGCCGATGACGATTCCGGCCTGGTCGTGGCGGATGTGTCGAATCCTGCTGCGCCCAAGATCGTCGGTTCGTTGCCGTACTTGGTTCCGATAACCGCGATAGCTGTGGCGGGCAGGTACGGATACATCATCGGCGGATCCTTTCTGGGAGTGGTCGACATATCCTCCCCGTCAAGACCGCAATACGCCGGCTACGTGTTTGTCCCGGGGGCGTGTGATGTGGCCGTGAAAGGTGGATACGCCTACGTCGCAGGCAACGGTTTCTATGTGGTGGACATATCCAATCCCATGGCGCCCGTCGTTGTGGCTAATCTTCCAGTAGGGTCTTCCGATGGCGGCGTGGCGGTTCTCGGGACGGTAGCTTACTTGGCCACCACATATTCCAATGAACTCTACACCGTGGACATCTCTAATCCCGTGAGCCCGAGGATATTGGGGAACGTGGCCCTGCCCCTCCGTCGACGTTGCGGTTTATCATAACTACGCCTACGTTGCTGATCTCGGCGATGGCCTGGTCGTCGTCGACGTTTCCAAACCAGCATCCCCGAAAATCGTCGGTTCTGAGGCCATGGACTGGGCGACCAGCGTCGCCGTGTCCGATACGATCGCGTATGTGGGCTCCGACGAGGGTGGGAACGTAGCCTTGATCGATGTCGCCAACCCTGGCGCTCTGCGGCCCATCGGGAGTGCCGGCTGCACAGGTCTGGTCGGCGGCACGGCGGTTCGGGGAGCAATGGTCTACGTCGCCACGTTCCAGGGCCTCGACGTCATCGACGTTACGAACCCCAATTCCCCGCCGATCCGTGCCAATCTGGCTTTACCGGGTTATGGCGCGGACATCGTAACCTCCGGTTCAACCGCCTATGTCGCAGACAGCGACGGGGGTGTCCAGATCGTCGATGTTTCCACACCGACTTCGCCGCGATCCCTTGGCGCCGTGGCCACACCGGACGCCTGTTGTGGCGTGGCGACTGCCGGTCAGTATCTGTACGCCGCCGACTATTCCGCCGGCCTGCACGTGATCGACATCTCCTATCCAGCGGCGGCGCACATCGTCGGCAGCGTGTCCCTTCCCGGCGAGGCCAATGACGTGGAGGTCTCGGGGAACTACGCCTACGTCGCGGGCGTGGAAGCTGGCCTGGTCGTTGTGGACATCTTAATTCCCTTGGTCCCGGCGTTTCTAGGGAACGTCGCGTTTTCCGACGCGGCTGTTGCCGTCGCGGTTTCCGGGACGACTGCCTACGTGGCCGCCGAGGGCGCGGGCCTCCAGGTCGTCGATTGCTCCAGACCGGCTGCCCCGCGCGTCATCGGCAGCCTGGGCGGGCTCGACTCGGCCGTCGGCGTCGCCGTCGTGGGAACGGAGGTCTATCTGACGTACGACGGCGGATTCGACCTGGTTGACGTATCCAATCCGGCCGCGCCCCAGCTCATCGGCTCGACCTGGTCGCCGGGGTATGCGGGTCCGGTCGTACCGTCCGGAACCTATGCCTACCTTGGTGATTTTTCGGAAGGAATGCAGGTGCTCGACCTGCTCCATCCTTCCAGTCCCGTGACGGCCGGGATCGCCCCGGTCGGCGCCAATGGCCTGACGCTCTACGACGGCTATCTTCTCGACGTGGACGGCCCCGGGTTACACGTGCTGTCGACGCAATGTGACGTTTCCGGGGTGGAGAACGGCAGCCTTCTGCCCAGGCCGATCATGCTCGCTGCCGATCCGAATCCCGCCAGTGGCCCGGTGACCATCCGATTCTCTTCGCCGCAGGCATGCGTGGGGAAACTCACCATCTTCGACGCGGCGGGACGAGTCGTACGCACCCTCCTGAGCGGTCCGATCGCCTCCGGCAGCCATGCCGTTTCGTGGAACGGCTTGGATGCCGAAGCCCGGGAGTTGCCGCGGGGAATCTACTTCGTCCGCCTGCAAACCCCGACGGTGACAACATCGACTCGCGTGGCCTTTATCAGGTGACGCTCCATGGGACTTCGGGAGCGCGATCCTGAAAAGGGCCGCGCTCCCGGACCGTCGACCTGTACTACCGGCACACGACCAGGCGCCTCCGCGTCTCCTTACCGTCCCCCGTATGGTAAAACAATAGGGACGGGGGCCAATCCCGGATGAAATCTCGAGTTGAGCCGGTCGATCGAGGCGATTCCCGGGCGATCCGGGGGAGGATTGGGCCAGTGGCCAACGAAGGCTCGTCTTTCGGGACGGAGGTACCCGCGGAATCTTGGGACCACGATCCCGAATCTCTGCTGTCGTCGGCCTACGCAGCGGCCCGATGGTAGTACCGCAGCATCCCGCCAAGGCGTTCCCGACAGCGGATCGGACCGGTGGTGGGCACAAGCTCGTCGCTTCCCGCGATCAGCCGGTTGCCCAGGCCCTGGTGGTTTCTCTCCCCGTGATAGTGCGCCAGGAATTCGTTGGTCGCCCGTCGCAGCGACGCTTCCCCGAAGAAGATCATGCGATCGAGGCATTCCGCCTTCAGGCTCCTCATGAATCGCTCGAGGTGTGCGTTCAGATTCGGCGACCGCGCCGGCAGCCGGACCGATTTGACGCCCGCGTCCTTGAGAATCGACCGGAACGCCGCGCTGAACTTCCCGTCGCGATCCATGAGTACGTACCGGGTGCTGGCGAGGAATCCGTCGTACGAGTCGGTCAGGTTCCTCGCGACTTGCTTCATCCAACGTTCGTCCGGGTTGGTCGTGCGGCCGGCGATGTGGACACGGCGGCTGGCCACCTCCATGACGAACAGCAGGTAGAAGGTGACGAGCCCCGATCTGGTCCAGACCTCGATCGTCGTGAAGTCGATCGTGCCCAGCACGTCCCAGTGCGCCTCGAGGAACTCCCTCCAGGTCGATCGCCGTTTTCGCTCCGGCACGGGCTCGATCCCGTGCTCCCGGAGGATGTTGCCGACGGTGGTGTCGGAGATCTTGTGCCCGAGGTTGGCCAGGGCGCCCTGGATCCGGACGTAGCCCCAGGTCGGATTCTCCCGAGCCATGCGCAGGACGAGGTCGACGATCTCTGGCCTGACGCGGGGACGCCCAACCGCCGTGCGGCGATCGCTGAAGTCCCATTTCTCGGCGACCAGCTGGCGGTGCCAGCGCAGGATGGTGTCGGGGGTGAAGGCGCTGCCGATCTCGCCGAGGAGCCTTCGGCCGAGAATCTTGCCCTTGACCGCCAAACGCCGCCGCTGGTCGTCGTTCAGCCGGATCCGTTTCTTGCCGTGGGCTTCCTTCAGGACCTGATTCTCGGCGCGCAGGTACTCGATGACCTCCTGCTGCTCGCGGTTCATCAGGCCGGCCAGGATATTCAGGAGGACGTGCCAGGGCTGAAGGACGAAGTTCATGGTTGGTCCGATGCGCGAAAGGGAAAAGGGGAAGCATCGGACACCGGAAACGGGCCGTCAATCGGCTGAAACCGGGGCCTGGCGTCGAGCCGTAACAGGCGCCGAAGCCGAGAGTTGGGGCTCGGCTGAGTATTTTGACCAAACGCCGTTCCGCGGTTCGTCGTTGAGACCGTTCTACGATCACAAGGCAGGGCGCACTCACGATCACGACTCTCCGCCGGTCTTCGAGGCCGGCTTTGGCGGCCAGCTCCTCGGCGATCCTGTCCTCGCCCCGCTCGGGGTGGTCGGTCGAGATGCGCCGGATGAAGAGCCTGTGCTCCCGAGGAATGCGCGGCCGACCGACGTGCCAGCCGCGGCCAGCCGGGGGAAACGGCCTCGCACCCTGGTTCAAGACGCCCTTGCTGTCACCGCACCACTAGCCACCTGGCTGTCCTTTGTCCCGACGGCGCTTCCATACGGACGTAGTAGCTTCCGCTCGCCAAGGGGCGACCCTGCCGGTCGCGGACGTCCCACTCCTCCTGCCGCAGGCCGGCGTTCAACCCCGCAAAGACGGTCCACGCCACCTCACGTCCCCCCAAGTCGAACACCCGGAGAGTCACATCCCCGCTCTTCGGCAGGGACAGCGAAAGGTTCATCACGCCCCTTCCCGGGTTCGACAGTACTCGCATCCCCAGCTGGATCATCATCGCCTGCGCGGTCGCCGGGCCGAACCGGCCGACCGATCCCGTCGGCCCGAAGCCCTCGACCTCGTAGTCGTACCGGACCCCGGGATCGACGCTGGCGTCCAGGTACCGGCAGGACTGACCACAGCTCGGAACGCTCGGAGCGATGCAGGCCCACTCGGCATCCGCTCCCTGCGCCCCGTCGACGCGCCGGTAGACCTTGAACCCGGTCAAACCGGTCCCGTCAACGATCCTCCAGGAAACCAGGATCCCATCCGGCTGCGCCATCGCGGCCGGCTCCAGGAGCACTGGCGTGCTGTCGTCGATGATGTAGAACCAGTTGCCCCCCTGCGGATCGGACGAAACGGCATGGCCCTGTCCATCGCGAGCCACGACTCGCCAGTAGTAGAGCTGGTGGATCCTCAAGGAGTCCGGCGGGAACACGAAGAAGGTGTCGGCGCCTGCCGAGGCGGAGTCGGCGTTCGTGAACCCCGGCCCGCGCTCCCAGAGCACCGTGTACTGCGCCGAGCCGGCGCAGCCGGGCGTGTCCCGCCACCGCAACATCGGCTGCGTGGTGTGCAGGGAGTCGCCCTCCGCCGGCAAGATCGCACCAAAGGGACGGAGGCAGCCCGCGCCGCCGCCAAGGTTGAGAAGCGCGGACACCTTGTTCTCGTCGTTGTTCGCCACGGCCAAGTCCGGCTTGCCGTCCCCGTTGAAGTCCTCGACCGCCACGCCCTCCGGACCGCTGCCGGTTGCGTAGTCCATCCTGGTCGCGAAGGTCCCGTTGCCGTTGCCCAGCAGCACCGAAACCGTGTTGCCGCGGCTAACAGTGAGGCCCGCGTTCGCCACGGCCAGATCCGGTTTCCCGTCCCCGTTGAAGTCCCCGATCGCCACCGATGATGGCCACTCGCCGGTTGCGTAGTCCGTCTCGGTCGCGAAGGTCCCGTTGCCGTTGCCCAGCAGCACCGAAACCGCGCCGGAATAGTAGTTCGCCACGGCCAGATCCGGTTTCCCGTCCCCGTTGAAGTCCCCGATCGCCACGGATATCGGACCGACGCCGGTTCCGTAGTCCGTCTTGGTCGCGAGGGTCCCATCCCCGTTGCCCAGCAGCACCGAAACCGTGCTGTCATCGTAGTTCGCCACGGCCAGATCCGGTTTCCCGTCCCCGTTGAAGTCCCCGATCGCCACGGATGTCGGAGCGACGCCGGTTCCGTAGTCCGTCCTCGTCGCGAAAGTCCCGTTGCCGTTGCCCAGCAGAACCGAAACCGTGTTGCCCCAGTTCGCCACGGCCAGATCCACCTTGCCGTCCCCGTTCAAGTCCCCAATCGCCACGGACCTTGGGCCGCTGCCGGTTTCGTAGTCCGTCCTGGTCGCGAAGGTCCCGTTGCCGCTGCCCAGCAGAACCGAAACCGTGTTGGAATAGGAGTTCGACAGGGCCAGATCCGGCTTGCCGTCACCGTTGAAGTCCCCGATCGCCACGGATGTCGGACTGTCGCCGGTTCCGTAGTCCGTCCTGGTCGCGAAGGTCCCGTTGCCGTTGCCCAGCAGAATCGAAACCGTGTTGTCGCCCTGGTTCGCCACGGCCAGATCCGGTTTCCCGTCCCCGTTGAAGTCCCCGACCGCCACGGATATTGGATAGACGCCGGATGCGTAGTCCGTCTTGGTCGCGAAGGTCCCATCCCCGTTGCCCAGCAGAACCGAAACCGTGTTGTCGCCCTGGTTCACCACCGACAGATCCGGCTTGCCGTCCCCGTTGAAGTCACCGATCGCCACGGAAGCTGGCGAGTCCCCAGTTTCGTAATCCGTCGCGGTCGCGAAGGTCCCATCGCCGTTGCCGAGCAGCACCGAAGCCGTGTTGACATTGTAGGCCACGGCCAGATCCGGCTTGCCGTCCCCGTTGAAGTCCCCGATCGCCACGGATGTGGGACTGTTGCCGGTTCCGTAGTCCGTCCTGGTCGCGAAGGTCCCGTTGCCGTTGCCCAACAGCACCGAAACCGTACCGGCGTAGTCGGGATAAAGCCCCTCGTTCGCGACGGCCAGATCCGGCTTCCCGTCCCCGTTGAAGTCCCCGACCGCCACGGATATTGGATAGACGCCGGATGCGTAGTCCGTCTTGGTCGCGAAGGTCCCATTGCCGTTGCCCAGCAGAACCGAAACCGTGTTGTCGCCCTGGTTCGCCACGGCCAGATCCGGCTTGCCGTCCCCGTTGAAGTCCCCGATCGCCACCGATGATGGCCACTCGCCGGTTGCGTAGTCCGTCCTGGTCGCGAAGGTCCCGTTGCCGTTGCCCAGCAGAACCGAAACCGTGCGGTCATTCCAGTTCGCCACGGCCAGATCCGGCTTGCCGTCACCGTTGAAGTCGCCGATCGCCACGGACATTGGCTGGTTGCCGGTTGCGTACTCTGTCTGGGTCACGAGGGTCCCGTCGCCGTTGCCTAGCCCCAAAACAAGCGCGTATGCGCGCGATGGTAGCCGGGCATCAAATCTGTCTTTACGAGACATTCGTTTCCTGTAAGGCCTTCGATTCAGCCAACTGGTTCTCTCGAGTGTCGCGGCTTGCGGTTCCTTCTTGATCGATCGATGTTCCTGCCAACGTGTCCGCCCCACACCTCCCCTACTTTGTCTTCAACAGCGGATCACACGTAGACGATCCACGGCCCGGAGAAGTACATGCTGCCAGGGATTCCAGGCCAGCAGTCGGTAGACGATTCTCCGGCCCGTGCGGACGATCTGGACCGGGGTCTGGATGATCGCATTGACGAACCCCTTGAACTCCATGCGGAGCAGTCGCCTCTTCTCGTCTTGATACTTCTCGGACCAGCGGCCGGTCTCCGGCAGCAGCAAGGCGAACCATGCCTTCAGGGTCCAAGCCAGGGTGGCCATGATCATGTACGCCCAGTTGCTGTTCAGATTGTCGACCGGCATCCGCAGGGCTTTGACACCGTTCTTGAGTTGCTCGATCAGATTCTCCTGGTCACATCGATCGTTGGCCAGAAAGACCAGTTGATCGGGCGACGTCGCCCAGTCGTTGGTGATGTAGAAGAAGTACCGCACGTCGTCGAAGAGTGCCAGATCGCCTTTCTCGACCGTGAGGTTCTTCCGCACGGCCACGATCCGGTAGGCCCTGGTGCAGGCCGCGGGTTGATAGGGGAAGCACGCGACGTCTTCCGAGCGCAGCCGAATGTTCTCGAACTCCCGCTCGCGGACGATCTGCTCCTTGACCCGCGGAGGACGGGTTCGGGGCCTCGTCCGGAGCCGGTACTTCGGCGGGCGGTTCAGGCGACCCCAGCGCCACGCCGGCAGGGTTTCGGCCAGACTCACGAGAGCCGATGTCGCATCCATGCCGAAGAGAAACCGCACCCCCTCTTCGCTCCACCGATCCAGGTGCTTCGTCTGGCTGAAGTCGGTGTCTCCCCGGAGAAGGATCCGGCGAAAGCCCGCTTCGCGACACAGGTTGATCGCCTGATCGAATCGAGCGCTGGCCCCTTCATGCGAGGGCCGGCTGCCACTCCGGTTCACCAGATACAGAGGCTCCGCCGTGTTCGCCAGCGACACGATCAACGGGTGATAGCCCCAGACCCCGTTGTAGGCGATGTCCATTCCTTCTTTACGTTCACCGCCGGTCGGGGCCATCGTCCCGTCCGCCTCAATAATGGCCTCGTCAAAGAAAACGTCCGCCTGCTGACGCCAGACCCGGAGCCTGGTGCGATTGACAACCGTCATGAGGATCTCGAGATCCTGCTCCTCGAAGCGTCGGCAGAAGTCCCCCTCGGTCGTGGGGTCTGGAATCGTCACCGCACCGAGCGCGTTCAGGTAGACTTCGTCGTTTCGACGGAGCTCGATATCCTCCAGACACGTCCCGCCCAGAAGGATGTTGTACGCGATGTTCAGGACGTGATCCGACTCGTGGTAGGGAACGTGCGCTTTCAGAAGATGCAGATCAGCGTCGATCGCTTCGACCAGCCCCGTCCGACGCGCGAGCAGGTGCATGGCGCCGATGCCGCCCACCGCCAGGCCGTGATTCCGGTCGCTTCCCTCGTATTGGATGTTGCGGGCCTTGAACATAGGAGCCGGCTGGTCGGAGTAGTTCCGCCTCCGGTTGCGGTGAGCTATTCTCCGCTTGCAATTCCTCTCCCGATGTTGTTTGCTCTGACTCACTTGAAATGCCCTCCTTGGCGTGGTGAGAAGTATTGCTTTCACAACCTTCTTAGCCGCAAAGGGCGGGCATTTCGAGCCTTTTCTCGCTTCTCTATGCGAAAAACCGCGCTTGATCAGGGCCTAGCAGCACCGAAACCGTGGCGGATCCTTCGTTCGCCACGGCCAGATCCGGCTTCCCGTCCCCATTGAAGTCCCCGATCGCTAAGGATACTGGACCGTCGCCGGTTCCGTAGCCCGTCTTGCTGGCGAAGGTCCCGTTGCCGTTGCCCAGCAGCACCGAAACCGTGTTGCCGAAATCGTTCGCTATGGCCAGATCCGGCTTGCCGTCCCCGTTGAAGTCCCCGACCGCCACGGATATTGGATTGCCTCCGACGTAAAATGTCGGTTCCGGAAACAGTGGGTCCGTAGACGAGGCTCGCGCGCGGCCCGCGTTGAGTCCAGTGAGCACGGGCAACAAGAGAAGAGCGCACAGGCCCACGCGCGCATGGTTGCGAGAACCGGGAACCGGCACGGCGCCCTCCCTCCTTGTCCGCGAATACTCGTATCGACTCCACCACCATGTTGTTCTGCCTCTACGATACGCTCCAGATCCCAGAAGAACCCTGATACTCCCTTTCATCTCAGCTCCTCGTCGCGCCATCCTCCGGGCGAGACCGGGACGGCCGTGTCTGGACACCTTACTTACCTTCCCGGCGGTGGAAGAACGATCAGCTTTCGTGTGAGTGCCTTCCCCGGTCTCTGGACCCTGACAAAATAGGCCCCACCGGGTACCCGACCGCCCATGTCCGTTCTCCCGTCCCAGGACAACGCAACAACCCCGGAAGGGAAGACTCCATCGCAGAGCTGCCGCACCTCTCTCCCCGAAACGTCAAACACCCGTGCTGTGAGGTGGCTCCGAACGGGCAGCTCCATCGAGATTCGGCAGGTTCCAAACGAGGGGTTTGGGCTCACGACTAGACGCTCCGCCCGCATTCCAGGTTCGCCTTGGCCGACCGACGTCACCCAGTTGTACAGCCTCAGGCCGAAGCTCGTCCAACCTCTTGCGACAACGGAGTTGAAATCTGTGTTTGGTGATGGCACAGCGCACTGACCGAAATCACACCATCCCCAGCCCAGGATCGAGCCATCCCGCTTGAGTCCGAGACTGAAGTCACAGCCGGCCGCCACCCTCGACCAGCATCCCTGCGCCGGAACGTCACATTCGCCATGAGAGTTGTCTCCCCAAGCTGTTATCGTCCCCCCGGACTTTAGCCCTAAGTTATGCACGTCACCGGCCGCCAAGTCCACGAATTCGTCGTTCTGTGGCGGCGCACTCCCCTCGCCACAGCTGTTCGATCCCCACGCGGCTATGGTACCATTCGCCCTCAGCGCCAGGCTATGATTGCCGGCCGCCGCTACGCGGACGAAACCGCTATCGGGGGACGGGACGTCACATTGCCCGGCAGTGTCCAATCCCCACGCCACAATCGATCCATCCCTCTTGAGTCCCAGCGCGTGATCGACCCCGGCCGCTACTCCGACGTAGTCGTTTGCGCTCGGCACGTTGCATTCACCCTCGCCATTCCATCCCCAGGCCACAATTCGCCCATCCCATTTCAGCCCTAAACCGAAGTTCCCCCCCGCATGCCTCGCCTCAATTTGCTACGACGATCTTGCTGACCTTCCGTCCTGTGCCGGGTTCGCGGATCTCGACGAAGTACACGCCCCTGGTCGGCAACCTAGACCCGATCTCCTCGCGAATCTCGCTCTGCCCGCGGACGAGTGGCAGGTCCGACTCGCTGACCACGCGGCCAGCGCAATCAATGATCCGCAGGCGACTTCCTGCAGAGACGGGCCCTCGAAGCGAGAGAAGAGCCTTACCTCCACGCTGGCACGGGTTCGGTGAAACCCGGATGTTCCTGTTGAGCAATACCGCCGATTGATCACTCGGGTTCGTGCCAACGCCCGCCGGATCCATAGAGTACCCGAGAACCTGCATGGATGGGACCGAACATGAAATCAGCCGACCCTGCCCGTCGTTCGCCCAGGTGACCAAGCGATACAGATAGGGAATACCGGGCAGGAGATCCCCATCGTACCAACAGCCGTCATTCGGCACGTTCGGATAGCATGCGACCGTATCACACAGAACCGACGCATGGTCCGGCAGACAGCTATCCATGTTCCCCGCGCCGATCTCCCGGTAGATCCAATACCCGACCTGAACAGTGAAACTGCATGCCTTTGGCCATTGAATCCGACCCCCATTTGGAGGATAGCTCTCGAACGACACCGTCGACGGCGGAACGGGCTGATCGAACGAATAGCCCGGGCTCGGCGTCGCGGCACCTGCGTCGTAATCGATGAATTCTCCTCCATACCTCGCCGTGAGCTTGTAGTAGTACGCACGGGCGTACGGGGCGAACACGCTCTGGGCATACGAGTTCCCGCCGTTGTTCGGAACATCAGCTTCCTGCGTCCATGGCGCATCGCAGCTCGCTCGATCAGAGATGACGAAGTCGTTGATGTTTGAGGGATCTGTCACCGTCCAGTGAATCGTGTTACTGTACGCGCCCGAGGTGGTATACACATTCGTAATGTCCTCGATACCCGTGACATCAAGGAGGTTTGAGGTGTTGAGAATGTGCGTGCCGTTTCGCACTCGACATTTCGCAATTATCAGTGGATATAGCGATGACGGCGACAACGGGCCGCTCACGAACTCATACATGGCCGTTGCCGCAGCCGCCTGCGGAGCGGATAGGCTGGCGGTCGGATTCGACGCGACGAAGGAGTAAACTGGTCCTATCCCCGGAATGGTCCAGTCGACAATCAAGCTCTCGGCGGGAGCGTATATATCTCCAAACGGTGAATAGGGCGCACCTCGTTTGGTGCAACTACCGACGGCGAGCACGAGGGGATACTCCTGGTTTTGCTGATCCCAGGCCGCGGGATAGGTAGGAAACGCTTGGTTGTTCTTTCTCGAACACGCGGCGAACAGTGGGATGAGATCCTCATTGACTACTTCCGAGACCGCATCTCTTAGGTTTATGGGTTCAACGTTCGTCGAATCCGCCACTGAGACACTCAGGACAATTGGTTCGAGGCTGCTCTTAAGGCTGTCGGCGTGGTCATGGATCCAAACAAACGCATTGACGAGGTCGTCTTCATGCCACGGGCCGCCACAGGGAAGATCGTAATCCAGGACTTGGGCCTCCGGTGCTACCCCGACGATACCGATGCCGTTTGCAGCGGCCGCCGCCATTGCTGCCATGGCCACGCTGTGGCCAGCGTCATAGGTGTAGCACGAGCGGTGGTTCACGGTGGTCACAACCGGGGTGTTGTCGCTCCGGATCAGATCAGGATGACCCGGATATGGTTCGTCGATAATGATAATGGTGGCGCGGCCCGACGGGTTACCCCCTAGGCTCACGCACCAAGCTTGGTTGGCTCCGATTCCAACCGGACCGGGTGATTGGTAGGGCTGGAGGTACCACTGGGACTGAAGATAGAGGGGATCTCCCTGGGCGAATGCGTCGCATGGTTCCACGTCTCCGTCTATACGGACAAGTTCCATAATCTCCGCGCGCTCCACACCGGGCTGGGCGAGAAGAATTCGACGAATCGCTTCGACGGAATGACCCGTCGCGAAGAACAGGCGATAGTGTCGCGCGACCCTCTCGAACACTGGCGGCTCGTGAGGGGGGCTTTCCTCTGTCGGGCGGTGCTCCTCCTTGGCAATCTTATAAACGCCGAGGCGAATCAGGGCTCTCTTCAGTTCTGCATTCGGCGGGTTCAAATCGGCCGGCGTGCATTCCGGACGGCCAAAAGGGTAACCCATCGCGCCGCGAGCCATGACGACACCGAGCATCCCCTTCGAGTAGATTCCTTCGGGCCGGATGATCTGATGGTCCAGATACAGCTGCAACGTGGAATCGCGGCCGCTCGCAAAGAGCATCGTGACGGACGCATTCGTTAGCTGTCTGGGAGGACTGAATGTGAATGTCCAGAGACGCGAGGAGTCGGTCGTTGTCTCGACGAACGATGGGGACTCGGCCTCCGCATCCAGATTGAGGGTCACCCGGGTCACTTGAGGCTCCCCCTGACCCCAGGTCAGGAATGTCCACTTCCCCCACCCCGGGATCGAGGGAGTCGGGAAGCACGCGGACAGTAGGCGCCGAGGGTCCATTTTGGTTCGGTGCGTTGGGCCCTTGCGGACCTGAGTCCGGGCAGGGAACCCGGCCGGGACACCCAAACCCCAGGCTCCCATAGTCCGCAATCGGGTCCATCTGGCCGGGCTTGCTGTCGTCGACGAAGTACCCGCCCTGCTCGGGGTGCGGGATGAGCGCGAAGGTCGCCGGGTTCCCGTAGTAGTTGTATCCGGCGAACCAGTAGCACTCGGTCATGAGACCGGTCTGGGCGACATTCCAAAGGATGGACGTTCCCGTGCTGTCGCCCGGCCAGCCGTTCATGGCGAGCTGGAAGTCCGCGCAGGGACCGAACGAGCGGATGACGACCCCGGTCGAGTCCCCGTAGGAATCGTCATAGTCCACGCCGAAGGTCAAACCCATCAGTCGGGGGCTCGACCCCGGCGGAAAGGCGGCGTAGACCTTCCAGACCCTGAGCAAGTCAGGGCTGGCGTTGTCGATCTCCGCGACGACTCCACCGCACGAGTCTGGAGCGACCCCGAGACCGCATTCGCTCGGTTGTCCGAGGACGAGGTTTGCAGAGTGTACGAGAAGCACCCCGCCGGCATTCGGGCCGGCCAAGACGAGTGTAGGCAGCAGGACGAGAATCCCAAGCGACAGACCGATGCTTTTCACGTGAACCTCCCCTCTGGACCGCCGCGAAACACTCGCGGCCGAGGTCCACGGCGACCGGGCCAACGGACACTTTGATTCTGGCCCCCGAGCAAGATGTGTTTGGCCAGGAAGGGGATGGCGGGGGGCGCGCCGGTGGGTCACGCGAGAAGCCTTGCTCCAGCTTGCGGTATCGAGCCGCCCCGCGCGTGCGGTCGCGACAGCGCCGAGTAGAAGAGTCGGCAGGCGATTCGGACCCGTGACGGCCGAGAGGACTCATGGCAACCTCGTCACCGCGGGTGAGCGTTGATTGCGTCCACGACCGAAGAACCGGGCGAGCTGTTCCGTGGTCCCACCGAAGCAGCCGGCTCTTCGGATCCGTCCCGCCTTCCGTGGAAAAGAGGAGATGGCGTAACCTCCAGTTAGCCAATAACCAAAGGCTCGGACGAGCCAGGGAGGTTACGCCATGGGGGAGTCTACCACCGGACTGCGGGTCCTGCCCAGTCCCGAGGACATTCGTCGGTTGCTGAGGGTCAAGATCGTGGCCGCGGTTCAGGAGATCCTGGAGGAGGAGATCGCTCTGCTCCTGGGCTCGCAGCGGTATGAACGGACGGAGACCCGCAACGGGTATCGGAACGGTCGTGAACGGCGCCGGGTGACGACGGAGAACGGGCCAATGGAGCTGCAGGTTCCTCGAGCTCGGGTTCAGCAGCCCGACGGATCGACGGCCGAGTTCCGGAGCAGCGTGCTGCCGCGCTACCAGCGGCGCACGAAGCGGGTCGACGACGCCATCCTCGGGGCCTACCTGGCCGGGGCGAACACCCGCCGGATCAAGAAAGCTCTGGAGCCGCTGCTGGGGGAATCGAACCTCTCCCGGAGCGCGATCTCGCGGGTGGTACAGCGGATCCGGACCTCTTTCGAGACCTGGTCGGCTCGGGATCTGTCGGAAGACCGCTTCAAGGTTCTCTACTTGGACGGGATCCACCTGAAGGTGCGGCTGGTTCGTCGGGTGGTCTCGGCGCCGGTCCTGATCGCGCTGGGGGTTCGGGAAGACGGCACCAAGGAGCTGGTCTCGCTCCGGCTGGCAGCGGCAGAGAGCGGCGCCACCTGGGAGGGGCTGATCGACGACCTGTCGAAGCGCGGCCTGGAGGCGCCGGTGGTGATGGTGAGCGACGGCCACGCCGGGTTGAAGCGGGCCACCGCCCGTTGGCCGGAGTCGAAGGTGCAGCGCTGCACCTGGCACAAGCTGCAGAACCTCCTGCAGCACTGTCCGCGCCACGCCCGCCCCGAGCTCAAGCGGGACTACCAGGCGATCGTCGGCTCCAAGGACGGCCTGGCGGGGCGCGAGGCCCGGGGGAAGTTCCTGCGGAAGTGGGGTTCGCTCTGCGCCGAGGTGGCCCGGAGCCTGGAAGAGGCGGGAGAACAGCTCCTCACCTTCTTCGAGTTTCCCAAGGCGATGTGGAAGTCGCTGCGGACGACGAACCCGATCGAGAATCTGAACCGGGAATTCCGCCGGCGAACCAAGACCCAGGGCTCGTTCTCCACCGAGGACTCGGCCCTGACCCTGCTCTGGGGCTTGGTGGCCTTCGGCCAGATCCGGATGCGGAAGATCGACGGGCACCGGAAGGTCTCGACCCTGCAGACCACGGCGAAAGCGAAGGCGGCCTGAATCCAGCGGAAGTTGATGGTGGAAACGAATCACGAAACCCTCATGAACGAGGCGAACCGGTCGGAGGACCCGGGCTCCAGAAGGGAAAGTCGCCCTTCCGTGAGGACGATTGAGGTATCATCCAGTCACCCGGAGGTTACACATCCACTTTTCCACAGGATCCGGGACGGATCCGGCTCTTCGTCCGAAAGAAGTATAAGGGTGCAGACTTCCAACTTCAAGCGGAATCGTACGGGCTGAAAGTGCGGGCGAGGACCGGATCCGCTGGACGAGCATCGACCCTGAAGGCGTGCGGGCAGAAGGCCACGGCGCATGGAAGCTGGGGAGGTCCCGCTGGTTTCCGTCCCGGGCACTTGACCAAGCGTGATCTTAAGCCGAGCGCCGTCGGCTTCCGGGTCGCGCCGTCACCGCCCGCAAGGTGCATAGGGGAAATGGGGTCCCATAATCTGGCTCCGGTCCTGCTCTGTGGCCGAACGCCCTGTCCCGTAGAGGGTTACGCGCTTAAGAACATTCCGCCCAGGCGCGGAGTGAGGTTCGTAAAGAGGGTGAAATGGGGAGCCATCTCTTTGCTAAGCTTTGAGTTACGACGAATTCGGTTGACGCTTCCCGCGAAGAACTGACCGCGTATGGTGCCACAACTCCGCCGACTGTAACATGAACGCGGGCAACGGAGTCCAGGAAAGGGCTCTGAGTCCGAACGTCCCACCGCGGCACGCAAATGATGTAGATTCCGGGGCATGAACACGCTTCCTCTTCAGTTTCTAATCCTGACCGTGGCGGGCTGGGTGAACCGCCGCCAACAGGATGTCATCGAGTACCTCCAGGAAGAGAATCGAATCCTCCGGGGGCACGTTGGCGACCGGCGTCTCCAATTCACAGATACCCAGCGGAGGCGTCTGGCGGTGAAGGCCAGGAAGCTGGGCCGCAGGACGTTGGCCGGATTGGACCCGATCGTGACCCCAGACACTCTGCTCCGCTGGTATCGCAATCTGGTGGCCCGGAAGTACGACGGCAGCAGGGTTCGGAAGGCAGGCCGCCCGAGGACAGGGAGGAACATCGAGGAGCTCGTGGTCCGGATGGCTCGGGAGAATCCGAGCTGGGGCTATACCCGGATTCGCGGCGCTTTGCGCAACCTCGGCCGCGAGGTCGGCCGGAACACCATCAAGCGGATCCTGGCGGCCAACGGAATCGAGCCGGCTACGGTGCGTCGCAAGGGCATGTCCTGGGAGACGTTCCTGAAATTGCATTGGGGCGCGATCGCTGCGGCCGACTTCTTCACCGTGGAGGCGCTCACCCGCGTGGGTTTGATTCGATTCCTCGTGTTCTTCGTCATCGACTTGAAGAGCAGGCGGGTCAAGATCGCGGGCATCGCTCCGGAGCCGGATGGTCGCTGGATCAAACAGGTGGCCCGAAATCTGACCGATGTGGAAGACGGGTTCCTGAATGGCACTCGCTACCTCATCCACGACCGCGACCCGTTGTTCACGAAGGAGTTCCGGCAGATCCTGCGGTCCAGCGGAGTGAAGACCGTGAAGCTCCCGGCGCAAAGCCCGGACCTGAACGCCTACGCGGAGCGGTTCGTGCGCTCGATCCGGGAGGAGTCCCTGTCGCGGGTCATCCCGCTGGGCGAGCGCCACCTTCGGTGGGTAGTCGGCGAATACGTGAAGCACTACCATCTGGAGCGGAACCACCAGGGTCTCGGGAACGAGCTGATCGAGCCATCGGGCGATTTCGGCCAAGGGCGCGTAGCCTGCCGGGAGCGACTCGGCGGCCTGTTGCGGTACTACTACCGGCGGGCGGCGTGATGTCGGCTGGGTTTTGGCACACTACGGGGAGGAGAGGTGGCGGAGGTGGGGCGGCGCAGCAGGACTCGGCCCTGCCGCCAGGTCTTGACTTTCCGCTCAGGCGAACGATGCTGGGGCCAATCCACTTCTACAAGGAGGACGAACATGAAGACGATCGCCGCATGGGTGCTGGCTCTCGCGGTCGGAACGACGATCGGCGTCGCCTACGCCCAGCATCGCGCGGGTGATCCCACGGCGGGAACCGCGGGCGCGGTGGTTTCCGCGTCCACACCGGCCGGGCAGCAGTTCAAGCTGGCTCTGGTCCTCACGCAAACCGACCCCGAAACCGTCTTCAACGTTTTTCGGGTTGCCCAGTACGCCATCGAGCAGGGAGACGAGGTCAGCGTGTTTCTCCTCGGGCAGGGCGTGGAACTGGACAAGATCCAGGATCCGAAATTCGATGTTCAGGAGAAGGCACGGGCGTTTCAGGCTGCGGGAGGACGGATTCTCGCCTGCGGCACGTGTCTCCAAATGCACGGCTCCGCTGGTTCAGCGCTCTGTCCCGTGTCCACCATGACCGAGCTGTACGGGCTGATCCGCAGTTCGGACCGAGTGCTGACGTTCTGAATGCAGGGAGTTGGCCGCGCCGCCGTCAGTCCCGCCTGAGTCGTCGCCGTGCCGTGCCGCGGCTGGGTGGGTGCCCCGTCCGCCCGGAGGGTAACGGAGCGCACCGGCAGCGCCGGAGGGCCTGAGTCGCTCGTCGGTCTCCAACGCCTCACCGAATCACCGTGGCGCGACCGTTCGCCCGGTAGCTCCCCGCGGTGAACCGGTAGTAGTAGCTCCCGGCTGGCACGAGCCGCCCCAGCAGGTCCACGCCATCCCAGTGAATCTCTGAGGCGCCGGCCTGAGGATGAGGGACCGAGGTCCTCCAAACCAGCCGTCCGCCAGCGTCGTAAATCGCGAGATCGGCTGGCGCCGGCGTTGGCTCCGTCAGCATCCAAGCGGTTTCGCCGCCGAACGGATTGGGCTGATTCGGCTCGAGGTGGAAGCCCGTGGGTTGACCCGGCAACTTTCGCAGGTAGTCGAGAACCACATTCCGGATGGCGCTCGTGCTGCCGGCACTCGGCATTCTGATCCAGCTCCACCAGAAGCTCCTCGCAAACCGCTCTCCGGTCGGTGTCGGGCGGCGGCTGGCCGATCCGGGCTCCCCAATTCTGGATCACAGCGAGGATGTCGCCTGCGTCCACCACTCCATCCCCGTCGCAGTCGGCGTAGTCCGCCTGATCATCCGGTCCGGCCCAACTCGTCGACAGGACCTGAGGTCCCCAGCGCATCGATGCATCGGTCCGCGCCGGGCCGGTCAGGCCGAAGTAGAGGCCCAGAGGGAGAACGTCCCGGATGTCCACAAGGCCGTCGTTGTTGGTGTCTCCCGGATAGACGGTGACGGCGACCGAGGGATCGCACTGGGTCGATAGGACGTGGAGTCCTGAGGCGTCCACGTCCAGAAGGTAGCCCCTATAGAGGACGAGGCTGTTGGCTCCGACGGGCTCGGTCCCCACGGTCACCGGTGCGGACGGATTGCGGATGTCGACCACCTGCACCCCACCGAAGAAATCGGCCAGATAGGCGTAGTTCCCCGCTGGGACGACCGCATCCGCATACCCCGGCGACGAGGTCGTCCCGACGAGCTGCGGGGCTGACGGGTTGGAGACGTCGACCAGGTCGAACCCGCCGTCATAGGTCAAGTAGACCGTGGTGCCCTCGATCGCGATGCCGCCGGCCCAGTCGGGCGTATCCAGGGTCCCGATGACGCGCGGCGCGGTCGGTTTGGAGCAATCGACGACCCGGAGCCCGGCGGCCTGGGCGGCCACGTAGGCTGTGGTCCCGGACAGGGCGACGGCAATCGCGTAGTCCGGGAGTCCCACCCTGCCGAGATAGGTCGGTGACAAGGGGTTTGAGATATCCACCACTTCGAGGCCGGCGTCCAGACCGGCCACGTAGGCACGATCTCCGGAGACTTCCACGTCATAGGCCTCTCCCGGAAGGGACACGCTCCCGACGATGTGCGCCGCCGCCGGACTCGAGAGGTCGATGACCTGGAGGCCGGCGGAGTAGTCCGCGGCATAGAGGTACTTGCCGGCCGTGGCGACGGCATAGGCATGGTCCGGCGTGGCCACGGTGTCGATGAGACGTGGCGACGTCGGCGTGGAGACGTCCACGATGCGGACCCCGCCGGCGTTGTCCGCGACGTACGCGTTCGGGCCAGAGACCACAACGTCCATCGCGTTACCGGACAGGGCCAGGTTGGCGCTGATCGGGGGCGAATGGGGGTTCGTGAAGTCGATGATGTCGAGGCCGGCGGATTCGACGACGTAGGCTTTGGTGCCGGAGACCGCGGTGGCGCCGCCCGTCTCCGCATATCCGATGATCCGCGGGGCTTTCGGGTTGGCGACGTCGACCAGGGCCGTCCTGCCTCGAGCGCCGAGACAAGCGATGGTGTCGGACACGGCCACCCATCCTGCGCCGCCGTAGGGAAGCGTCCCGACGATCTGCGGTGACGACGGCTTCGAAACATCGAAGATCTCAAGTCCGGCGAGATAATCGACGACGTACAGATAACCGTGACACGTAACAGCCTCCTGCGGCATAGTCACCGGCATCGTACCGACAAGTCTGGGAGACAGAGGTTCGGAGATGTCAACCGCGTAGAGGCGCTCCGGCTCGTAAGTGGTGACAAATGCGGTTGGACCGAGGAGTGAAACGTCCCAGGCGTCGCTTAGACCGATCGTCGCCACGACGCGAGGTTTCGCGGGTTCGGATACATCCAAAACGTCAAGCCCCATGTTCTCGGCGAGGTACGCCAGGGTATCTCGAACCGCGACGCCGCCGGCACTTCCCATCGTGTGTGCGTGACCGAGGTACCGAGGACGCATCGGGTCGGAAACGTCGGCCACGCTGAGCCCAAACGCATCCGCAGAGTACGCATACGACCCGCTGACGGCAACCGCTTGGGATCCGGCCAACCGGGGCAGCGACGCGATGACCTCCGGAGCAATGGGGTTCGAGACGTCCACCACTACCAATCCAGAATCGGCGTCGGCGAGATACGCGTGCCCCCCCACGATGGCTGCGCCTACGGCCGGACATGGTGTGTCAACATGACCCACCTGCCGTACGTACGTGCCGTAGTCCAGGCACTCGGCGCTGGCGCCCGCCTCAACAACAAGTGCCAAGGCGAGGCCGAGCCCCAAGGAAGCTGACCTAGTCGGTTCTCTTGCCGTAGGCATGTCCTTCCCTTCACCGGCCGAGCCTAACATGGGGCGGCCCCCGAAGACGGGGACGTCGGGCCGGTGCCCAGTCGCCCGGCCCGCCGCGGCCGCACTCGCTCACCTACCTGCAGACGACCAGCCGCCTTCGTGTTGAACCGCCTTGCCGGCTGTTGACCTGCAGGAAATAGACCCCAGCCGACGCTCTTCCCCGATCCAGATAGCCGTTCCAAATCCAATCGTTCCAACCAGCGTGCCCTTCGAACCGCCTCTCCAAGACCCTCCGCCCCGCCACGTCAGTCAACATGATCTCGTATGGCTCGCCTGCGCGCAGGAAGAAGTGGGCCCTGGCCGTACCGGTGGCTGGCACCGGCGCTACGGATAGCTGTTCGAGGTCGCGCGTTTCCCCCTCCTTCACTGACGCGCTGTTCGGGTACGTCGCGAACGCGACGGCCCAGGTAGCGTGGTACAATGTACAGATCAGGCCGCCATCCGAAAAGTCCCATGTGGGCGCCGCTGGAGCGCTGTGCCATGGCACGGCAAACAGCGAGTCCGCGGGTTGCCAGCCATGCAGTACAAAGGAAGGCAGGCCAACGGCGTCCGGGTCCGCCGGTGGTCCCTCCGCCCCCAGATTGCATACAACGATCCAGACTCCGTAACGCCCTGAGTACCACCCCTGTCCGGTTCCGTAGACGATAGAGCCCCCGGGGCACTGCGTCGACCCTTTCCCAGTCCTGCCGAAGATTCCCGTGCCCGGCTGGATCCCATCCAACCAGGAGACGACTTGCTTCAGCATCGTCGGTACCCAACCCGGGTCCTGACCACCGCTGTTCGCGTCCATCGCGTGCCACAGGGCCTGGCTGTGGTGCGAGATCTGATCCTGGTTCCACCCCCGGGGGTTGCCGGTGTACCGAGCCCAGGCCCGCACCGCGTTCGCGCCCAGCATCAAGGACGCCAGCGCTTCCTCGGCCAGAGTGTCCGGCATGACGTAGACGTAGTGGGTGTCGTCTCTTGCGCCGTAGAAGCCCGCCTCAACATAGAGCGACAGGCCCTGGCCCGGTTGTCGGGCGGATTCCAGGTCGTCCCACTTCTCGGCCAGGTCGCACAAGGGTGTGCACGTCGTATCGGCCGCACAGTTGATCTGATAATAAACCGGGTACGACCACGTCCCGCGTACGTCGGCGATGTCCGCGAGCTCCCGGCTCATCTTCAGATCTGTAGGCCCCTCTCCCAGATCGATTGCGTGCCAGGCGTTCAGGCTTCGCATCTGATAAGCCGCTTCCGTCATGAACTCCCGATCAAAACCACCCAGAATCCAGTCGCTCCCCTCGAGACTCCAGAGGTTGCGCAAGGAGTCTGCCCAGTCGGTCCAGAGCGTGTCCATCTCCGCGCCGATTTGAGCGTAATCCGGGAGGCCCCCCGTGGTGGTATCCGGGGCGACCAATTCGGCGCTCATCAGCATTCCGTCCTTTCTGGCGCGAGACAACGCGTGAGTAACGCTTCGGTAGGAGTGCTGCGGTCCGGCGCTACGTTGCTGGGCCGACGTCACTGGCCACGCGGCTGTCGCGGTGGTGTCGATGGTCGCCTTGCAGGTGTCCTGGTTGTACCACCCGTCGCAGTGTGATGAGCCCGCGGTCAGCTCCAGCAGGTGCTGCGGGCGCCCTGTGCCCGGGTCAAGGTACAACCCATTGGCATCCAAAAGCGACGGCCTCTGCATCGTGTAGAAGGAGTCGGCTTGGCCGGCAAAGGGTCTGGCGGACCAGGTCTGGCCAGACACGCCTCCCCACAGGCCAAGCGAGTCTGCATCGGGGAACCTCTTTGTCCGCCCGGGCGCATCGTCGGTCCTGGTCTGGTGGGAAGTGAGCGGTGGGTTCTCAATGTCCTGTGCCCCCTCCAACCTCGCCGTGCAGACGTAGGGCGCGATCGGAACGTTGATGTTCCAGTGCTCGGTAACGGCGTCGCGGCCCATCCGTCGCCACCCGGGCGTGGTGACGGGCACAAACAACCTGTCGGGACCCAGCCACGCCGCGTACGGCGGCAAGCTGTCATCCAGCGCAACCTCCACTTCCGGCGGATGGTTTGGGTCCAGCTTCTGGGGTGCCCGGATGCGGAAACTCCAGACGCCGCCCGGCCCGGAGTCTCCGAACCGGGCCGTGATCCGATCGTGGTTTGCGTCGTTTACCAATACCGAGTCGAGTGCGCCGGTCGGGCTTTTCACAACCAGCTCGGCCTGCATCCACTGCCGGTAGGAGTAGGTGTTGTCGCGGCCCATGGCCGTGATCTGCAACGTCAGCTGGAAGCTTCTTTCCATATCGTCAGAAACGTAGAAGTACGACCACGGGGTGTACCTGGAGCCGGTCTTGTCCTCGCCGGCCCAGGAAAGAGCCAACGTCGGACCGCACACCGCGCCGGCCGCGTCGGTTTGCACGCCGAAACGGGTCTCGCCGTTCGTTATCCTAACGTGCAGAACGTTGGAAGCCGTGGCGTCCCATGGCACCACGGTCGAGTCCGCGAAGCCCATGGCAAGAGACCTCCGCTGGCGTGGATCCGTGGTCCAGGATTCGACCCCGAGGGTGTGGGAGTAGGACTTGATGCAGACGTGAGGGGACCCGTGACCGGGCCAGTTGTAGAAGGTGAACCACTGGGGACCGGTCCACAGCGTCTGGGTCGTCGGCCAGACCGGTGACAGGGTGTAGGGGTACGGTGACGTGGTCGGGTAGCGGAGGTCGGGAATGTAGTACTTGACATTATCGGCCCCTGCAACGGCCTGTGGGTCATAGAGTTCCGCGGGCGGCAGGGCCGGAGGCGAGTCGAGGTTCCACCCGTAGGAAAACGAGAAGTCCGGCCGGAACCAACTGTCGAACCGGTGCGGGGCCGGCGTGTCTCGGATTCCGGGGAAGTGAAAACGGGTCTGAAATGCCCCCCACCAGCTCCAGTCCTGGTTGTCGAGTGCCAGAGTCCAGGCGCAGCCGGCGGCTTCAGGAGGAAGGGCAAGCACGGCCAGGGTATCGTTGCCGCCGCTGTTTCCTTGTATCCACCCGCCAAGTCCCGGGTAGGTCAGCCAGAACTGGCCGCCGGCCTCGTGGGGTGGAAAGTGAAGGCAGAGGCTGTCGGCGCCTTGGGGAACGTAAAATGTGAGGGGGCCATTGTATAGTTCCACCGGTGCGCCGTTAAAGGTTATCGTATCATTATCGGGGCACTCGACCAGCAACCGCGACGAGGAGCCGTGGGTGAGGATCAGCTCGACGAGAGCCAGCCCGTTCTGACGGGAGAACGGGATCTTGCTGCTCAGCTCGGCCGTGTTGGCCGACAGGGAGATCGTCTGCGTGTTTACAACCGCACCGGTTCGCTGGATCCGAGTTCGGAGCTGGATCGTGCAGGCCGTGTCCTCGCTGGTGAGCTGAACCTGCAAGGTGTCGTTTGGGCCGGGGTCGATGTAGATTGTGTCCGGGACTGCGCTGGCGAGGAATGAGACCGCCATCTGGCCGCCGGCGTTGTCGGGGCCAGCGCCGGACGGCGGGCCGCTGCTGGGGGCGTTGGGTGCGGCGTTGTTGTCGCTATCCCCGCCGCCGATGGCGCAACTCGGCACGTACCCCGGCTGTCCAAACCCGAGGCTGCCGTAGTCCGCGATCGGATCCATCTGGCCCGGTTTGCTGTCATCGATGAAGTAGCCGCCCTGCTCCGGGTGCGGGATCAGGGCGAAGGTCGCCGGGTTCCCGTAGTAGTTGTACCCGGCGAACCAGTACACTTCGGTCATGAGGCTGGTCTGGGCGTCGTCCCAGAGGAGGGAGGTTCCGGTGCTGTCGCCCGGCCAGCCGTTCATGGCGAGCTGGAAGTCCGCGCAGGGACCGAGCGCGCGGATGACGACTCCGGTCGAGTCGCCGTAGGCGTCGTCATAGTCGACGCCGAACGTCAGCCCCTTGAGGCGTGGACTGGACCCTGGCGGGAAGGCCGCGTAGACCTTCCAGACCTTGAGGGAGTCGGAGGTCGCGTTGTCGATCTCCGACACGACCGCCCCGCATGAATCCGGCGCGGTCCCTTGGCCGCATTCGTTGATCCCTTCGTAAGTCAGGTTCGCAGAGTGCACCAAGAGCACCCCGCCGGCGTTCGGGCCGGCCAAAACGAGAGTAGGCACCATGACGAGAATTCCAATCGACAACCCCGTGATTTTCACTTGCTCCTCCCCTCTGGACCGCCGCGAACGACTCGCAGCCGTGGTCCACGGCGACCGGGCCAACGGACACTTTGATTCTGGCCCCCGAGCAAGATGTGTTTGGCCAGGGAGGGGATGGTGAAGGACGCGCCGGCGGGTCCCGGGAGGAGCCGTGCTCTCGGTTGCGGTATCGAGCCGCCCAGCGCGCACGGCCGCGACAACGCCGAGTTGAAGAGTCGGCAGGCGATTCGGACCCATGACAGCCAAGAGCACTCATGACAACCTCGTCACTCCGGGTGAGCGCTGATTGCGCCCACGACCGAAGAACCGGGCGAGCTGCTCCGTGGTCCCACCGGAGCAGCCCGTATGGTAAAACAATAGGGACGGGGGCCAATCCCGGATGAAATCGCGAGTTGAGCCGGTCGATCGAGGCGATTTCCGGGCGATCCGGGGGAGGATTGGGCCAGTGGCCAACGAAGGCTCGTCTTTCGGGACGGAGGTACCCGCGGAATCTTGGGACCACGATCCCGAATCTCTGCTGTCGTCGGCCTACGCAGCGGCCCGATGGTAGTACCGCAGCATCCCGCCAAGGCGTTCCCGACAGCGGATCGGACCGGTGGTGTGCACAAGCTCGTCGCTTCCCGCGATCAGCCGGTTGCCCAGGCCCTGGTGGTTTCTCTCCCCGTGATAGTGCGCCAGGAATTCGTTGGTCGCCCGTCGCAGCGACGCTTCCCCGAAGAAGATCATGCGATCGAGGCATTCCGCCTTCAGGCTCCTCATGAATCGCTCGAGGTGTGCGTTCAGATTCGGCGACCGCGCCGGCAGCCGGACCGATTTGACGCCCGCGTCCTTGAGAATCGACCGGAACGCCGCGCTGAACTTCCCGTCGCGATCCATGAGTACGTACCGGGTGCTGGCGAGGAATCCGTCGTACGAGTCGGTCAGGTTCCTCGCGACTTGCTTCATCCAACGTTCGTCCGGGTTGGTCGTGCAGCCGGCGATGTGGACACGGCGGCTGGCCACCTCCATGACGAACAGCAGGTAGAAGGTGACGAGCCCCGATCTGGTCCAGACCTCGATCGTCGTGAAGTCGATCGCGGCCAGCACGTCCCAGTGCGCCTCGAGGAACTCCCTCCAGGTCGATCGCCGTTTTCGCTCCGGCACGGGCTCGATCCCGTGCTCCCGGAGGATGTTGCCGACGGTGGTGTCGGAGATCTTGTGCCCGAGGTTGGCCAGGGCGCCCTGGATCCGGACGTAGCCCCAGGTCGGATTCTCCCGAGCCATGCGCAGGACGAGGTCGACGATCTCTGGCCTGACGCGGGGACGCCCAACCGCCGTGCGGCGATCGCTGAAGTCCCATTTCTCGGCGACCAGCTGGCGGTGCCAGCGCAGGATGGTGTCGGGGGTGAAGGCGCTGCCGATCTCGCCGAGGAGCCTTCGGCCGAGAATCTTGCCCTTGACCGCCAAACGCCGCCGCTGGTCGTCGTTCAGCCGGATCCGTTTCTTGCCGTGGGCTTCCTTCAGGACCTGATTCTCGGCGCGCAGGTACTCGATGACCTCCTGCTGCTCGCGGTTTATCAGGCCGGCCAGGATATTCAGGAGGACGTGCCAGGGCTGAAGGACGAAGTTCATGGTTGGTCCGATGCGCGAAAGGGAAAAGGGGAAGCATCGGACACCGGAAACGGGCCGTCAATCGGCTGAAACCGGGGCCTGGCGTCGAGTCGTAACAGGCGCCGAAGCCGAGAGTTGGGGCTCGGCTGAGTATTTTGACCAAACGCGGACGAATCGCGGCTACTTTCTCTTCTCTGCGCCAAAGCGCGCCTTGATCTGGCCCCACGTCGCGGTTTGAACTTGCGTCGGTCGACACGCCTCCGGCAGGGCCCCGATCAGGCCGCAACCCGGAGGGGAGTGCTCGGCCGCGCAAGGGCTGTCCCATGAGATCGCGTAGTCGCTGCTCTCCGGAAAGCAGAACATCGGGTCTGCCGAGATGTCTCGATCCACCTTGACATCACGGATGTCCTGGACACCGTCCCAAAAGTCGTTGCATGATACCAGCCCCCCAGCGTAGTCCACGATCGTCACGTCTCCATGAGCCACAATGTTGTTCGAGCAGACCAGGGGCGTTCCGCCCCCCGACCCGAGTCCAAGGGGCAAGGAAACAAACGTGTTTCCCGTCACCACCGGTGAGCCAGACTCGATTGCAACCGTCGAGCGCCGGGCAGATCCGATGTTGGCGAAAACATTGTCGCTCAGTTCGACCGAGCCTCCGACGAGAAAGGTCGCGGAGACGAGATCCCCGACGTGATCGATGATGCTGTTATGCGTGACGTGGATCGATCCAGAGTCCACGTAGATCCCGTCCGCGCCGTAGCCGGCCTCGGAGCCATCGATCGTGCAGTTCCCAACCCGCACCGATGCACGACTGGACGCGAAATACAGACAGTCGCCTTGGCTCAGGACGGAGCGATCAACGCGAAAGCTGCAGCCGTCGATCAGGATGTCACCGCTCGTACCCTCGGCCGCGATCGACCCGCCGTAGTCCAGTGCTTCGTTTCCGACGAAGACGCAGTTCTCGATGGAAAGCCCCCCGGAAAAGAAGGTGTGAATGGCCCCGCCTAGACTGTCCTCTACGTCGCCCGCGTGATTGTTCCGGAACGTGCAACGATCGACCTCAAGCGTCCCAGTCGTCCAGGCGATCGCACCGCCCACCCACACCCGCCAATGCGCGTCATAAAGGCCCCGGCCGTTCTGCAAAGTGACTCCGGACAGCTTCAGGTTCACCTCGCCTTCCAGAAGCGTACAGAAGATGCTTCCCACCGGGTTGTCGGGAGAATGGCTCCCGTCCAGGATTGTCGACGCCGCTCCCCCCAAACCGACGATCGTCAGAGACTTCCCATCCAGGTCGATATGCTCAAAGTAGATTCCAGCCTGGATGCCGATGGTGTCTCCGCTGGCCGCCTCCGCGCACGCAGCCCCCACGCGGCCTTCCGGTTGCGTTGGGTCGGGACTGACGATGTAGTACGCAGCCCAAGCCGGGCCGGCCAGAATAGCACAGCAGAGGGCACTGACCCCGACGATCCTGGACCCGCGTGTCATAAGGTGACCTCCTATCTCACCATCACGAGCCGGCGAGAGGCTTTGGACGCACCACACTGCATCTGCACCCAGTATACGCCCGCGGCTGCGCGTTCTCCACCTTGAGCGAGTCCCGTCCAGACCCACTCGTGGATCCCACTCCCGTCGGCCCGGACCGTATTCGTCAGCACCTCTTGGCCTAACACGTTGAAAACCCTCACGTTGACGTCAGCCGGTACGGTCGTCCGGTAGAGCACGGCCACGGTTCCGTTCGGTCGGTTCCTGATGTATTCGATGCGAAGGCCGCCAACCGTCGCGTTGGGCCGCTCGCGAACCGCGCACGCGGTGGGGAGAGTTACGTATTCCATTTCCAGTTGGTCCTCCGGGGTGAGGAAGTGAAGGGGCCCGGACGTTCCAACATGCCATGCGTAGTCATAGCCCGAGATCGTCGCGTCTCCGGTGTTCTTGTCGATCACGCTGAGATAACAGTCGCGAATACCCGCGCGCGCCACTTGTATCCGCGACGGCATCTCATGGCTGTAGCACGCCATAGTGTTGGTCCAGCAGTTCTTCCTTCGGACCCACCCCTGTGGAACGGCCCACACGTTGTCCCTGAGACCCAACGAATTCAGAACGACTTGAGCGCTGGCCCGATAGCAGACCCAGGTTGTGTCAACAACGGCTACGCTGTCTAGCCGTGTAAACTCCCAAGACCCAGGCACGATGTGGCCACCGTTCTTCCTCGCCACGTTGCGAACGAGCCCGCCGCTCGCGAACGCCGACATGATCTCCGCCGCATCATCGAGATTCATGATGCCCTGCCCGTATTGGTCCCGGGGGCACGCCTGGCATTTCGGCCTATAGGTTTGAGGGTTCGCCGGGTCTTCCCCAAACGGCGCCGCTGTCGACACTATCATCCCGATCACGTCGTCGACGTTGCAATCCAGTCCCGTCAGACCGAGCGCGATCGACTGCAACAATCCAACTCCCCCCGAAACCTGCGCGGCTGCGCCAGAACACCATCCACGATCAATGAAATAGGGCGCTTCCGGCTTTCGGGTGGCCGGATTTGTTGAGTGATCCGGCCGGTGGTACGGTTCCGTCGGGCTGCGGGGGCCCGATGGAGGACCGGTCATGGACGACAAGACGCTGTATGCCAAGCTGCTCGGCTTGATGGATCCTTGGGGTGTCGAGAAGGTGGAGCTGAAGCTGGCCGAGGGAGAGGTTCACGTCTGGGTTGCGCTTCCCGCGAAGGAGCTGTGGGTCTGCCCGGAGTGCCTGGAGCGAGCGCCCATCCATGATCATCGGGAGCGGATCTGGCGCCACCTTGACACCTTTCAGTACAAGACCCTCCTCCATGCCCGGGTTCCGCGGCTGAACTGCCCGACCCACGGGGTCAAGCAGATCCAGGTTCCCTGGGCTGAGGACAGTTCGCGCTTCACCGCCCTCTTCGAAGCCCTGGCCATTGACTGGATGAAGCAGGCCTCGCTCTCTGCCGTGCGAAAACAGCTGCGGCTGAGCTGGGACGAAGCGGCGGGGATCCAGGAGCGATCGGTCCGCCGCGGACTCCTTCGTCGCCAGGCCGAGCCCGTGCCGTATCTCGGAATTGACGAGACCTCCTTCCGGCGCGGCCACCAGTACGTGACCGTCGTCAGCGACCTGGAGAAGCCTCGTGTTCTTTTTGTGAGCCAGGACCGACGCAGGGAAAGCCTGGATGACTTCTGGACCAGCCAGACGCCGGAACAACTGCAGGCCGTCCAGGGCGTGGCCATGGATATGTGGGAGCCTTACATCGGTTCGGTGACCGAGAGTCTTCCCCGGGGCCAAGCGAAGATCGTCTTCGACAAGTTCCATGTGGCCAAGCACCTGGGGGACGCGGTCGACAAGATTCGGCGCCGCGAGAACCGGGCTCTTCAGCTCGAGGGCAAGGATTGGCTCAAAGGAACGAAGTACGACTGGCTCCGCAACCCCGACACCTTCTCCCTCGGTGAGTGGCGTCAGTTCCTCCACCTGGCTCGACGGAGCGACTTGAAGACGGCCCGAGCCTGGAGCCTCAAGGAGGAGTTCATGCGCTTCTGGGATTACCAGTACCAGGGTGCCGCCGATCGCCACTTCCGCGCCTGGTATAGCTGGGCCATTCGCAGCCGGCTCCAACCGATCAAGCAGGTCGCCCGCATGATCAAGAGCCACTACAACAACATCGTCACCTACTTCGAACATCCCATCACCAACGCCGCCGCCGAGGGACTCAACGCCAGCATCCAGCGAGTCAAGAGCATGGCGCGAGGCTTCCGCAACCCCGAACGCTTCTGCATGGCCATCTACTTCCACTGCGGGGGGCTCGATCTACACCCACGCACCACCATGTTTACCCAATGAATTCAGCCACACGGTTTCCGGAAGAGCCTCTTTCCGCAACTCCTTCCTCAGCAGCCGAATCCGGCCTCAAGCCCAATCATTACGGGATTCCGAGAGGCGCCTTGTTTACCAAGACACCTCGTACAACAAATGGAGCAAGCATGAGAACGAAACTGAACCCCCAAGATCCGCTGGACTTCAGCCCAGCTCGCCTGAAGGTAACGAGAGAGTATCAAG
Source organism: Candidatus Eiseniibacteriota bacterium (assembly GCA_963833505.1). Classification (GTDB taxonomy): domain Bacteria; phylum Eisenbacteria; class RBG-16-71-46; order CAIMUX01; family CAIMUX01; genus CAWHYG01. Next base: position 36,936 of record CAWHYG010000012.1, read on the forward strand.
ACAGGTACCGTGCTGTCGACCAGATTCTGGGCGCGACGCCTCAGCTCCTCAACGTCTTCCATCGGGACGTGTCCCGGGTCCTCAGCAAGCCGGGCCGGAAACGGCAAGCCGAGTTCACCAGCGACAATCTCTTGCGCGCGATCCTGGTCATGGAGATCGAGGGACTGCCCTATCGCGAGGCCGTGGTCCGGATCGACGACAGTCCGTTTCTCCGACGATTCGTTCGGGTGTTCGACAACGACATGATGGACTACAGCCTGCTGTGCAAGGCCTACAAGGCTGTTTCTCCCGAAAGCTGGAGGGAGATGAACCGGCTGCTCGGCGGCTACGCGATCAAGCAGGAGGTGATCAGCGGAACGGAGCTGCGGGTCGATACCACGGCCTACGAGACCAACGTTCATTATCCGACCGACTCCAGCTTGCTCTGGGACTGCTACCGCGTCACCTCTCGGTTGATCGGCCGGATCAGAGAGCACGACTCGGAGGCGGTCGGTTCCGGCCGTTTGCAGGACCGCAAGGTCAAGAGATTGATGCTCTGCATCACTCGGCAAGCCAACAACAAGGAGGACAACCGGCGGAAGCTCGCAAGACCCTACCGGGCGCTGTTGGCGCACGTTTCGCGCATCTCGGATTGGTCCCGAGAAGTGCAGGGTCGGGTCCGGGAGCGTTTGGAGGCCAACGCCTACGACCTTCAGGTCGGACTCATCTTGACCGGGTTCGTGAACGAGCTGGAGCACTACCGTCCATTGACCGAGAGAGTTGTGGACCAGGCATCCCGCAGGATCGTCCAGGGCGAGAAGGTGCCGAATGCGGAGAAGGTGTTCAGCATCTTCGAGGAGCACACCGAGTTGCTGATCCGCGGCAAGGTGGCGAAGCCGATCGAGTTCGGCCACATGGTTCTTCTGCAGCAAGTCGAGGAGAAGTTCATCACCGACTACGACGTCTTCGAACGCAGGCCCACCGACGAATCTCTGGTCGATGCCATCCTCGAACGGCACGAGAAGACCTTCGGACAACTCCCGGAGTCCTTTGCCGCGGACAAGGGGTTCTATCAAAGCATGTCGAAGATCCGGGAACTGGAAAAGGACATCCCCACCGTCTCGATTGCCAAGAAAGGATCCCGAACCGAAGAAGAGCGGGACCGGGAGCACCATCCCCTGTTCCGGGCCGGGCAGCGATTCAGAGCGGGGATCGAAGGATCCATCTCCGCCTTGAAACGCAGCTTCAAGATGTGTCGTTGCCTCTACCGTTCCTTCCGCACCTACTGCAGCAGCGTGGGCGCTCATATCTTCGCGCACAACCTCATCGTCTTGACCCACCTCTGAGGGACGGCGTTCTCGGTAAGCCCAACTCCTCACGTCCAATTGACCTCTCCGGCCGGAGGCCTGTCCCGGTTCGCCATTCGCGACTCCGTAGGGCCCGAAGTCACGGAAGACCGCGAAAACAGCGCCTCCACCGGCCCCCTGAGAGTCCCAGCTGGAAGCGCAATCGCCCTGGGAGCTCCTGGCCGACCAGCGATTCTCAGGTAAAATCAACAGAAACTAGCCTAGCGGTTAGCGTACAGCCCAGATAGGCTCCAGCTCATGCTCTACGTCTTCTTTTCGAACCCTGATTTCAGCGCTCCAAACTCAGACTGACCTGGCCGCCGAAAACCTGGCGCTGCGCCATCAACTCAACGTCCTGCAGCGGACTGCCAAGAAACCGCAGTTTCGCCGGAACGCTCGCGTCTGGTCAATTGAAAAGGCCGAGCCTCAACCCCGCGTGAGATCGCCGATTCCCGTCCGACCGGAGGGTAACGGAGCGCACCGGCAGCGCCGGAGGGCCACGTGAGTCGCTCGTCGGTCTCCAACGCCGCCGGGAGGGGACGGACGACCATCCCGGGTCTCACGTTCTAGCCGTAAGTGCGCTTGCCCGTTCCCGGCGGTCGGAGTATCGTCAGTTGCGACTAGACTCACCGGGCTCGGGGGCGCTCAGGGAGGGCCGGGCCGTGAAGCGGGTTCTGCTGTTGACGCTCGCGATCGTCTCCTTGCCGCTGGCCGGGTGCAGCAACAACGGGGGGACCAAGCCGAAGGCGGACACCACCCCTCCGACGGCGGTGACGGACCTGCGGGCCAGCGTGGCCACGTCGAGCACCGACACGCTGCGCTGGACCGCGCCTGGAAACGACGGCCACGTCGGAACGGCCTCGACCTACGACATCCGCTATGCGCCCTCGCAAATCGTGGATTCAACCTGGGCGGCTGCGATCAAGACGATCGGCGATCCGGCGCCCCGAATAGCAGGGACGGCCGAGAGTTTCATCGTTACAGGACTTCAAAGCGGCACGACCTATTACTTCGCCTTGAAGACCGCCGATGCGGTCCCGAACTGGTCGGCGTTGTCGAACTCGCCCCACGCGACCACCTTGAGCCCCGTGCCGCCTACCGGCGCGTGCTGCGCTCCTGCCGGTACCTGCACGGTGACGACCCAGGCGGCCTGCGCCTCTCCGAGCAATTGGCAGGGCGCGGGCACGACCTGCTCACCGAATCCGTGCGCGCAACTGCCCGACAGCGGCATGGTCCTGATCCACCCCGGCACGTTCACCATGGGCAGCCCCCCGGACGAGCCGGGGCGGTTCGACAACGAGACCCAGCACCAGGTGACGCTGACGAAGGGGTTCTACATGCGCGATCACTCCGTGACCCAGCAGGAGTGGCAGACGGCGATGGGGTGGATCCCTTCCGTTTTCTCCGGTGCCACTCTGCCGGTGGAGGCGGTGACTTGGTACGACTGCGTGTCGTACTGCAACAGGCTGTCGGAGGCGCACGGGATGACGGATGCCTACACCATCACCGGGCAGCAGTTATCCGGCAACCACATCGTTTCGGCCACGGTGACCTGGAACCAGGGCGCGAACGGCTACCGACTTCCGACGGAGGCGGAGAGGGAGTACGCCTGCCGGGCCGGGAGCACGACGGCGTTCTGTGACGGAGCGATCACGGACACCGTGTGCAGCCCGGTCGACCCCAATCTGGACAAGGTCGGCTGGTACTGTGGGAACGCGAGCGGCACCACCCACCCTGTGAAGGGCAAGCAGGCCAATGCCTGGGGTCTATACGACATGCACGGGAATGTGTACTAGTGGTGCTGGGACTGGTACGGGGGTGACTACGGTAGTGGATCGGCAACCGACCCGACCGGCCTGTCCTCCGGCTCCTTCCGCGTCGTCCGCGGCGGCGAATGGGGCACCTTCGCGTCCAATTGCCGGTCGGCGTACCGGGCCTACGACTACCCCGGCAGCGGCGACGATGTCGGCGACGTCGGCTTCCGTGTTTCGAGGACGGCTCCGTGACCTCGGGCAGACGGGCCAGTGCCCGACGGCTCCACCTGCGCGGTCTCGTCCCGAACGGTGACCCTTACAGTCGAGTAACAGCGCCGAGGCTCAATCCCGCGCGAGACCGCCGATTCCCGTCCGCCCGGAGGGTAACGGAGCGCACCGGCAGCGCCGGAGGGACAGTGGTGCCCGTGAGTCGCTCGTCGGTCTCCAACGACGCCGGGCGGGGACGGGGCGGGGGGAGAAGCTGCAACCCGGTGGGGAAGTCCGGTGCCGCGAGAGGCTCGGTGGCCTGCTCCGGTACCACTTACCACTACCGGGAGGCGGAGTGATGTCGCTTGGGCTCTGGCACAGGGGACATGGGTTCGGATGGATTCCCAGCGGCGGCGCCCCGTGGCTGGCCTGCCTGGCCGTCTGGACGTTGGAGGGGGCGCAGAGTTGGGGGTTGGCTGAGCTTCTTCACCCTACCGGGGGCGACGAGTGAACCGTCGCCCCCGTTGTCCTGGTGCGTGGGGTGGGCCTCCCGGGGTCAACGGGCCAGGGTCAACCGACGCGTCAAGGCCCGGCCTCCGGTTTCCAGCTTTAGATAGTACTGTCCGGACGGGATCCTGTGGTCCGGCGTCCATCGAAGGGTGTGGACGCCGGGTCCGAAGGGGCCGCGGGCGATCGTGTCCACGAGGCGACCCCCGACGTCGAACGCGCGGACCGAGACCTCCGCCGCTGCGGGTAAGGTGAACGTGATCGAGGTGCGTCCGCGCGCGGGGTTGGGTGACGCAGGCGCGAGCGACAAGGCGTACTCCGGCCTAGCGGGATTCACGCCGACGACGTAGTAGATATGGTCGAGTGGCGCCAGGGGGAAACCGAGAAACTGGTATTCCTTGGCCACCTCGATTATGTCCGTGTCGTCGGGCGGCGTGGTCGTGAGAACCTGCCGGATCGCAAGCCGCGTGCTCTCGCCGACCGGCCGGCTCAGATCCTGCTGGATGTTCGCCGCGATGGCGGTTCCGATGGCCATGTTCCCTCCCTGGGTCGTCGCGGCGCTCGGCCCGATCCAGAACATCGCCCCGCAGCCGTCGGCTGCCAGGAACCGGTGCGCGACACTCGTCCCCCAGTATGGGTCTTGAGTCATGAACTCGTCACCGGTGTCGCAGCTTGCTCCTAGAGCCAGCTCCGGGAAGGTTCCGGACTCTATCATGCCGATCGTGAATCCAGCGCTCAGATTGAAAAAATCCCCCGGAAAGTACCGCCCGGAGCCCAAGGCGGCGAAAAGGGCAACCTCCGCCTGGTCATTCCAGGCGTTCACGGCGGCGACGAGCCGTTGCCCGTCTTCCGGGTATTGCGATTGCAACACCTGCCGGAAGTTCGTGTGAGGCCCGAACTGGGATTTGATGGCATTCATCACGTCCGTCGCCCTTTGCCCATCTCCGGGACCCGGGACATCTCCGTCTCCCAGAAACACGTTGACCGTGATCGGCTGGTCGTACTGGCCGCCCTGGTCAATGTAGGTCAAGGTCTTGTAGCAGGCGGCGGCCACCTCTTCCTCGTCGTCGAAGGGCCAACGCCCCACGGCGAGATCGGGCAGGCCATCGCCATCGACGTCGCCGTAGGCGATCATGTCGGATAGCTCATAGTATGGACGATAGTAGGCGACGTTCAGCCCCGGATCAGCCGGATCTTTCGCCTCGATGGCCGGAATCATGTTCAGCGACGGATCACCACCATGGGGATAGCCGTCGGTGAAGTACTCTTGCCGAACTTCCTCCCAGTTCTGATCTGGCCAATACTCGGGGGTGTACGGTCCGTCGAAGTACTGCCAGTCGGAGGCATCGCCCACCAAAAGGACGTAGCGGTACCCCTGGGAGTAGAGCTGGCCGATGCAGCCCTTGATCCCGGCGTAACGGTTCTCCGGGGCGCCGAACTGCTCAATCGTGATCGTCTGATAGGTGAGTCCGTACCAGCCTGCCAGGTACTGCATAAGGTAGTTGACGTCGCTCTGCCAGGCAGAGGGAGTGAACACCGCAATCTTCTCACCGTTGAATTCAGTCGAACGGCCGCCGGCCGGGCCGCGCGCAACAGCCGCCCGGAGGGCTGCCTGAAGCTCCGACAGGGAGCGGTGCGGGTAGATCGGAAGGGAATCTGGGGCAGCCGTGCCCACGACGTTCCCCGGTCTCTCATGCCCGTTCGATTCCACCTCCACGACGCGGTACTCCTGGAAGGCGGCGCCGACGTACATGGAGCGGACGCCGACGCCCGGAGGCTGCAGGTCCCCGACCTGCGTCCATGTCGTTTCCGGCGGGTTGCGCCCCTCGATCCGATAATCCTTGGTGTTCATCTCGGTGCAGACGAACCAGGTGAAGGTGCCGGCCTTCCAACGAACGCCGTCGATCGTTGCCGCGGGATCGTCGTCGTTGTTCACCTCGATGGCCCAGTCGCTCGGCCCTCCCTGCGCGTCGCCGTCGAGGTGAAGGTCGCTGCAGTCCGCCGACGTGACGTATGCCTGCTGGGCCACGAGCGTGCCCTGGCCGTACTCCGACGTGGGGACGATGTGTGCCGTCAGAAGGGTGTCTCCGGCCCAGGCGCTTGAGTCGATGGTGAAGACGCCGCCATCGGCCCGCCAGACGACGGAGGGATCGATGTTCATGTTCACGTGGGTATCGAAGAGGAGTTGGATCGTCGTACCATCGGACGGGATGAGGTCCCCCGGCGTCGCGTTGGTCCACTTGGCGCAGGGCGCCAGCGTCGTGTACCCGCCGTCCATTTGGCGCTCACGCATGGTGCAGTGAGGCGACATGACAACGTACGCCCAGCGGGCGGTGCGATACGGCCATCCGCCGCCGGCCGTGCCGTCCATCCCTCCCCAGAGGGCGATGGTGTTCTGGTTGCTCGATTGCCAGTCGAGGTCACAATCGTTCACGAATTCGACCCGGGCTCCAGTCCAAGCTCCGGAGTACGTGCTGCAGCAAGTCTCGATGTCCACGACCGCGTTGGCGAAGTGGCAGAGCGCGGGTATCGCGCTCCAGTAGAGGGCGACGGCGTAACCCGCCGAATCCTCGTCTGCGAAGAAGAACAACTTGCCGTTGTAGCCCTGGCTGTTATAGTTGTTGATCGCCTGCGTAGCCAGACGATGCCCTCGGGGTGTGTGGGGATAAACCTCGATGGCGATGCCGTTCTCATTGGCATGGCCGCCGTGAAACATCGCGCCCCTGTTCGCACCTACTTCGGCCACCCACTGCGCCAGCGTCGGGTTCGGGGGATAAGGATAGATGCTGGTGTCGGGATTCGCATACGGATACAAGGTGTAATGCTGGTCGTCGAGCGCGGCCCTGGCCTGGTCCTGATCGCCTAACTCGTACTCATAGGGCTGGAACAGCGCGGCCCCGCTCCTGCTCGGCGTGTGCGATTGGCCAGGGCCGTCCCCCAGAGCGGGCAGTGCGCACATCACGCACAAGAGGAGTGCGCAGATGAAGAGGATTAAGGTTCGCATCGCCCTCACCTCTCCGCTTGATCCAGCAGGTCCCGGAGAAATTCCTCCGGTTCCAACTCGTGGTCCAGATGAAGGCTTATGATCTCGGAGCGCAGGGCGTCGCCCTTGAGGCCGGAAGCAACTAGCGCATCGAGGCTGTCGATCGCGGCTACCATCTCCGGGTGCCCCGTCGGAGGGACCACCGCGGTGTAGCGGTCGCCAAAGCAGAACCAATCACCGTGGCGGTAGGAGCTCCAGAACCTCTTCTCCTCATCCTTCCGCACGGTCGCCCTGTCCCTGTATTGCCGCCGGGGCTGGGCCGAAGGCGGGTAGTGTCCCGGCCGCGGCGCCGACGTGCCCATAGGCGCGGCGACTTCGGCGAACCAGGCCATGATCGCGTCGCCGTTGATCTCGTACTTCGTTACGATGTCCCGATGTTGATCCAGCACGCCGGTGAAGAGACGGAACCACTCCTCCTCGCTGCGCGCCGTCTTCGTGGCCGCCCCGGCGAGGCTCCAGACTCGCCAGGCCGCCTTTTCCGCCTCGGTCTCGGGCCGGTCAGGATTCGCGGCGCGATAGGCGGCGAGAGCGGCCCAGTTCGGTCGCCGGGGATAATACGGGTACTTCCCCTGGTAATAAAGCGTATCGCCCCGGGTCTCGAACCACGGGTCACCGTGGACCTCCTCACCGTAGGCCCACACGGGACCGCGGCCGGCGGTCGACGGCGGCAGGGAGGCCGTAGCGGGTGCACCGGAGGACCCGCCGGGTGCGGCCGCATCGGATGAGATGAAGATCACTCCGAGGGACAGGGAGCAGAGCAACAATCGGACGGGCTTGAGCACGCGCATGAGAGACGCTCCTTTCAGTCCGGGCGAAGACGGCCGCGGAAGACCATGCAGGACCGGCTCGCTCAGCACGCCGCGGCACAACCAGCCGCGAAAGGGACTTGGAGGGGATCGAAGCGACAACGCCGAGTTGAAGAGTCGGCAAGGGATTCAGACTGCTGGCGACCAGGAACACTCACGGCAACCTCGTCACCCCGGGTGCGCACTCCGGGCGCGCACGACCAGAAGACCAAGCGAGCTGCTCCGTGGTCCCACCGGAGCAACCGTCTCTTCGTCCGAAAGGACTATAAGGGTGCAGACTTCCAACCTCAAGCGGAATCGTACGGGCTGAAAGTGTGGTCGAGGACTGGATCCGCTGGACGGGTATCGATCCTGAAGGCGCGTGAGCACGGCACCGACAGGAGGCCGGATCGCGTACGGTCAAAGTACCCGGACGAGGTCCAAGCGCCAGGTGAATCGGTGGTTTGATGGCTTCTCCGGGCTGGTTTTCGGTCGGACCGATGACGGTTCTGGCCGGCGCGCTGCGTCGAAGTTGGATCGAAGGCGTAGATCGGCCGTTGAGTTGGGTCCCTGGGAATGGCCTGTGGAGCAGCGAACGAACCTACGCGGCGTGTCGGTAGTAGTACCGAAGCATGCCGCCGAGGTGTTTTCGGCAGCGGACCGAACCCACGGCCTGCCCAACGCCTTCCTCGGGCTCGATCAGGCGATTGCCGAGTCCCTGGTGATTTCGCTCCCCGTGATAGTGCGCGAGGTAGGTGATGGTCGCCCGCCGCAGGGACGGCTCACCGAAGAAGATCATGCGATCCAGGCACTCGGTCTTCAGGCTTCTCAGAAAGCGCTCGAGGTGAGCGTTCAAATCCGGCGACCGGGGCGGCAGGCGCACAGCTTTCACGCCCGCGTCCTTCCAGACCGCCCGGAAGGCGGTGGTGAACTTCGTGTCGCGGTCCATCAGGACGTACCGCTTGCCCTCGAGGAATCCGTCGCCGGCGAGGGTCAGGTTCCTTGCGATCTGCTTCATCCATTTCTCCTCGGGGCTGGTGGTGGAGCCCGCGAAGTGCACGCGGCGGGTGCCAATCTCCATGACGAAGAGAAGGTAGAAGGTGACCAGACCCGTCTTGGTCCAGATCTCGATGGTGGTGAAGTCGATCGCGCCGAGCACGTCCCAGTGGGCCTCGAGAAATTCCTTCCAGGTCGATTTCCGCTTCCGCTGAGTTGCCGGCTCGATGCCGTGCTCTCTCAAGATGTTGCCGACGGTCGTGTCGGAGATCTCGTGCCCGAGGTTGGCCAGCGCGCCCTGGATGCGGTCGTAGCCCCAGGTCGGATTCTCCCGAGCCATGGCCAGGACGAGGTCAACGATCTCTGGTCTGACGCGGGGACGCCCAACCGCCGGGCGGCGATCGCTGAAGTCCCATTTCTCGGCGACCAGTTGGCGGTGCCAGCGCAGGATGGTGTCGGGGGTGAAGGCACTGCCGATCTCGCCGAGAAGCTTGCGGCCGAGCACCTTGCCCTTGACTGCCAAACGCCGCCGCTGGTCGTCGTTGAGCCGGATCCGTTTCTTGCCGTGGGCTTCCTTCAGGACCTGATTCTCAGCGCGCAGGTACTCTATGACCTCCTGCTGCTCACGGTTGATCAGGCCGGCCAGGGTCGTGAGGAGGAGGTGCCAGGGCTGGAGGATGAAGTCCATGTCCGGTCCTTCGAGGCGAAAACAGGAAGCATCGGACACCGGAACCAGCCGGTCAACCCGTCGAATTCCAGGCGGTTCGTGCCGCCGGAAACCGAAACGCGAGAGGGAGTTGAGTATCGGCCAGATTTCTTTACCCTACGGCTCTTGCAATGCTGGCACGCGCTGGTGCGGGTGGGAGGGCAGCGCATCGACCTTGCGACTCAGTACCCTTCTGGTAGTCGTCGGCGAACACTGCGGTTTTCACCCGTTCTGGGGCGCCGGGGAGAGTGCGGGCCTTGAGCCCAGGCGACAGGTGGCAGGCCGGTGTCCCGCGACGCCGTTGCACCAAGTGGTATTCTGAGTAGCGACAGATACGATTTGAGGCTCCTCGCGATTTTCAGTGGAAGCAGGGTCATAGAACGATTTGGGCCCAGGGGTCATCGTGAAGAGAGCAGCGCTGGTAGATCTTGAGCTTGAAGTACTCAGGATCGCGGTAGCCCCGCGCCTGGCGTCGGAGCTGGCCGATCAGACCGTTGATCGATTCGATGAAGCCCATCTTGATCGGATGCTCGAAGCCACCCATCAGCTTCTCCAGGTTCTCCCTCAACCGATACCCCACCTTCACGAGAGGACGCAGGCGGCTACGGACCGCGATCCGGCACCAGTTCAACAGCGCGTTCCGGAGGGCACCAAGGCGGATCCAGGGATAGTTGAAGATTCCACGCAGGTTCTCTTTCAGGGCGCCTCTCGATTTTCGGTGGAATCAGGCTCATAGGATGATTTGCGCCCAGGGGTCATCGTGAAGAGAGCAACGCTGGTAGATCTTCAGTTTGAAGTATTCGGGATCACGGTAGCCCCTGGCCTGGCGACGGAGCTGGCCGATGAGGCCGTTGATCGATTCGACGAGGCCCATCTTGATCGGATGCTCGAAGCCGCCGATCAGCTTTTCCAGGTTCTCCCGCAAGCGATACCCGACTTTCACAAGAGGAGCCAGCCGGCTGCGGATGGCCATCCGACACCAGTTCAGCACCGCATTCCGCAGGGAACCAAGGCGGATCCAAGAGTAGTGGAAGATTCCACGCAGGCTCTCTTTCAGCAGATAGGCCCGGTGGAGCGTGCGGTTCCGGGCCAGAAGCTGTCCCAGGAGCCGCTTCTGCCCGAGATCAAGTGCCTCGTAGGCACGGAGCAGCATCCACTTCTTCACCTTGAACTGTCGTCCGACATCATCCCTGGGTGCCCCGCCAAAGGTCTGCCGCCGGATCTTCTCCACCGCCTCGTTCACCCACTGGATGATGTGAAAGCGGTCAAGCAAATGGATGGCCTTCGGGATAGCGGCCGCAATCGCGGCCAGATATGCCGAACCCAAGTCGCTGACCACCCCAACGAGCTTCCGGCGCCCCTTCGGCCCCAACTCTTGGAAGAAAGCCGCCAGGCTCTCCTCCTTCTTCCCTTCACCGACCCAAACGACCCGCCCCTTCTCCAGATCCGTGACCACGGTGAAGTAGACGTGCCCGCCGGTCCGAGTCACCTCGTCCACCCCGATCCAGCGAAGGCCTTGCAACGAAGGGGACGACCCGCCGAGCGCCATCGCGATCGACTCCTTGTCGATCCGGGCCACGGTGTCCCACGAGAGCCCGGCCATCTGAGCGACCTCGGAGATGGGGAGCCGGCGACAAAGCGCGGCCACCAGATCGAAGAAGTGCCGGGTCATCCGGTGGCCGGCCGCCTCCCACGGCAGACGTTCCACCCGCGTGCCGCCACAGCAGGAGAGCCGCCAGGGCGCGTAGACCAACCAGGTCTCGAAGTCTCCCATCGAGCGTTCCCGCCAGCTCCGTTCCTCGGTCTCCTGGAACAACCCTTCCCGGTGCGCCTGCCCGCACTCCGGGCAGTAGTGGAGCTTCCGTTGGTCCCGGAGAAAGATCCGCTTGACCGTCCGGCTTCGGCCGTCGGACTCAACCAACTCCTCGATCTCCACTTCCTTGACGCCAAACCCTTGCAGACTCCAGAGGGTTCTGAGACCCTCCAAATGCTCCTGGCCACTCATGGGTGCCTCCCTTCCGCCAAGAAGAAGACACCATGGGAAACCAGGAGTTCTCTTTCTGCAATTCCTTCCTCAGCAACCGATTCCAGCCTCAAGCCCAATCAACACGGGAATTCGAGAGGGACCT
>CAWHYG010000013.1:0-13960 GCA_963833505.1 Candidatus Eiseniibacteriota bacterium
CACAGAAGACTCACCAAACGCCGAGCTTGGGTTCGAGACGTGGTCGACATACTTACCTCCTTTTGCCGAGTGTTCTGGACAATCGTCATCAAAACGACCCCCGATTCCGAAACCTCATTGTCATTTGCGTCGGAAGGAACGGAAGCTTCGGGCGCAGAATCGGCGGGTCGGGGGCGAGCGGATCGCCCGCTCAATGCAGGAAGAGGCAGCCTTGAGCGGAATGGATCGGGCTATGGTTCCGCAAGTCTCCCGGTTGAGACTCGTAGCCAAGAAAGAACCCATCCGGCTGAGCCAGGCCGAGGCCGATTCAATGTCCCCGTCAGGAATCGGGTGTTCCATCCCAGCTCCCGTCGGACCGCAGAACGCCACTTCCCGCTGCATGGCTTCATGCTCCTGTTCTGGGTGAGCCCGAATGCCCGGGCGCTCGACCTCCATCCCCCTCCACCCTCTTTCTAGAAACCGTGAGCGCAGGTTTGAGAAAAATCTCCGCTCTTTCTTGGTGCCGGCCGCCTGGATAGGCGCCGGGCGACTCCTCGACGTCCGAATGCTCGTTTACCGGGGTACCAGGGCGACCCCGGCACCGCGGCCACCGGGCTTCCGGGGCGGACAAGTTCGCCCCTTCATGCTCCCTGGTGTAGAATCGACATGTTCCCTGACAGGTGTCGGCAGACGGCCCGTGTGGGCCGCAGGGAGCGGCACTCGTATTGCCTCGAAAATGCCTGCGGGCCAAGGGGGGGAGCTCTGGGCGGCGAAGATCGAAATGCGCGCGACCTGCTGACGATTGAGGTCTTGCGGTCAATCCTGGAAGGTCGGCGCGCCGGCGACTACAACGACTTCGTCCGGGCCTGCTTGCGGTACGTGCGCGCATTTCTGGCGGCGCGGCATTTCCAACGGCGCTTTGGATTTGCGGGGGCCTTCTCGGAGGAGATCGGGGAGGTCGCGGACGACGTCGTGGGCAACCTCCTCCGCGAGGAAGAGCAGTCGGACGGTTCCGTTCGCTGGCCGGCCCTCCACACCGGATTGACTGCGATGGCCGAGGTCGGCGACCCCGGAAGCAGCGGGTTTGACGATCACCTGCTGGCCTCCTTCCGCAGCCTGCTTCGCCGCGCGGCAGAACATGGTCTGGTGCTGGCCTGGGCCAAACAACATCGCTTCGAGGCGCGACTTCTTCGGGCCTTGAAGCGGAACCTCAAACGAGATCCAGAGGCCCGGCTGGTGCGGGATTCGCGGGGCCAGTGGATCGCCGGACCCGAGTCGGATTTCCGGAGGCCTCCCATACCATCCAGCCTTCTCGAGGAGATCCTGGCCCCGGTGCCACCCCGGGCACGGTCCATCCTTGACGCCCTCCGCCCCCACCTGGTGTCCGGTCCGGAACATGGCGGAACCTGCTACCTGATGGAAGTCGTGCGGCAGGTCGCAGGGCGGTCCGCCAAAGATCTCGAGCGGTGCCCGCAGGATTCCGGCGCGGCTCCGGCCGAGAACCAACCCTTGGCCGATTCCCAGGGGCTCCCCTGGTCAATGTTCCGGGAGCACGTTGAGCGAAGCCTGGTGGAGATCGCGTGCGAAGTCCTACGAGCCGACGAGGAGACCAGGCGCCGGCGCGCGGCGAATCCGTGTCCCACGGCCCGCAGAGGAAGAGAGCCTGAACCCACCGCCGCCGTGGCGGACGCCTGGATACAGGTCTCGGTGGAAATGGTACTGCGCCCGTTTGGGATGGGCAGGATGGATGGATCATCCCAAAGCGGGCTCCTCTCCCGGATCCTGGGCGCGGAGTACCTGCGCGATCCGGCCTGGCACCGGAAGCAAACCGACTACTTGATCCGCCGGATACGCGAACGATGGCTGCCCCGAACGCTGTAAAAGGGCCCCGCGGGCTCCTCGAGCTGCACGAAGATCTGCAGCAGCTCCTGGCGCTCGGCCAGCATCCGGTCCTCGCCGCCCAGTTTCACCGGGTCATGCTCGAGCAGTTGGCGGACGCCGACCTCGCCGCCTGGATCGGCTTTGGGCGGCCCGTGGCATTCTCGCTGGCCAAGCGGATTCCGCGCCTGCCATTGTGCGGCCTCTCCCCCGAGGATCTGGATGCGCTGCTCGCAGTGCTTCGGGCGGCGCAAGAGCGCGAAACGTCCGGGCTCGCCGGATCCTCCTCGTGGCTGAGCGCGTGCGCCCAAGCGACGTTGCTTCTCGAACAGGCGAAGTCCAGCGTCCAGCAGCTTCTTGAGATTCCCGCGGCGCCGGGACCCGACTCGGTGGACGGATCGGCGGCAGTCATCTGGGGTCCGGTCGTGGCGAGACCGGTGACCCGCGGAGCGATCCATCCCCTGTTCGCGGAGCAACAGGCAGGCCAGATTCTCCAGTTGCGCGTCGACGCTCACCTGACGCTGGGCCGATCCGCCGCGGCCCGGGTTGCGATCGATGGCGACGCCTCCCCGGAGGCTCGGTCCGCCGTCGAGCGGGCCATCGGCGCGGTCGATGAACTTTCCGCGCGCGGCGCGCCCGGGGGCGCGCACTGCGGTTTCCGGCTGGCCTGGCGCCCAGCGGAAGCGCGGATGGTCGGACGTTCGGCCGGACTTCCGATTCTCCTGGCCGCGGCGGAAGCCCGGACGCGCCTCGCACCGGGCTTCCTGGAGCGGAGGTTGACCTCTGGATTGGCTGCAACCGGGGAGATGGAAGGCACCCACGTCCAACCGGTGGAACCGTCCACGCTGCGGCTGAAGACCCGGGCGGCGTTCTTCTCACCCGTCAGGACGCTTTGCGTTCCGGTCTCGCAAAGGGGACTGGTGCTCGAAGAGGTGCGCCGCCTGGAGGACGCGCACCCACAGCGACAGCTTCTGGTTCGAGGGATCGCGGACGCGCGTGAGCTCTGGGACGATCGCGACGTGGTGCGGCCCCATCCCCGCACAGTCCGTGGCGCCGCCGCGACCACTCTCGGTTGGGCGCTGGGAAGCCGGATCGGACTCGCGGCCGGGGTTCTGGCATTGGCGTTGGCGGGCGGGCTGACTACGGCGGAGCTCGTCCGCTCCCGCAATCTGCCTGTGGAGGCGACGTGGGTCGCCGATCGTCTGGTGACACGCAACGCCTATGGCCGGGTTTGTCGCGAGATCCCGTTTCCCGCTGGCTCCAATCCTGGCGTTGCCCTGGGCGGTCCTTTGGGACGGATCGTCGACGTCTGCAACATCAACAAGTCAGCCCCCAACGAGATCCTGACTCTTCACTGCGGGACTGCATCCCAGCGGGACTCCTTGTGCGCAATCGACCGCAACGGGCAGAAGCTCTGGACGATTCCTGCGGCCGACCGCGCGCGGACCGACGATCCGGCCGACATGTGGTGGCTCGCGTTCTACCCCGTGCCACACGGGTCGGGCCCTCTGCTGCGACTGCTTGGATTGCGGAGATCGGTCGCAAGTTGTTTCACAGCCGTCGATGTGATCCACGCTGCCACCGGCAAGGTACAGCGGACGTTCTTGAATGCCGGCCACCTGGAGTCGGTCTGGGAGATCCACTTGATGAACGACCGGACCAAGGAGTGGGGATTGGTGGGAACCGATCAGGCGACCGGCTTTGCCATCCTCGTGCTGGTCGATCCCGTTGCCTTCACGGAACCGGCCGCCACCGGCGAGCTGCGCAGTGCACTCGTATCGGAGGCCCCCGGCGTGCTTGACTGTCTCCGATTCGCGCCCAGCATCTACGCCACGGGGATACGGGTTAGCGGCGACCAGATCAAGGATGCCGAAGGCGGAGCCAAGCGCGTCGCCGTGTCGAGCAGCCAGATGGACGCGGTCAACTACTACCTGAGGTTCTCGGACCTGCGCCACGCTCTGCTGCAGGGAGTCCAGATCACCGACATGTTTCTGAACCTGAGGCTGCGGGCCGGTAAGCCATTGACCGACGCCGAACGGGTTTCCGAGGAGGAGCGCCTGGCGGATTCAGTGCAGGTCTTGACCCCGTCCGGCTGGACCCGGATCGGTCGGGTGACCCTTCCGCAGGGGCAGGGTGCTCCCTGAAGGGGAGGACGAGGGAGGCGACGACAAACGGCTCGAATGCATCTGCCCGGGGGATTTTTCTGAGGGGCCCAGCGGCGGCGGCTAGGAATTGGGGTGGAGCCGGAACCTTGAGCCCCGACCCCGAGTTCGAGGCTGCCGGTCCAAACGCGGAGAGGATGAAGCATGCGTTGCTGGAACGAACGTTCCATTGATCTGGCCGCGGTCCGGCTGGCCGACCGGGGCTTCTCCGGGCTCCTGGAATCGATCCTCCGCCGCTCTGAGGCCATTCCACCGGACTTGATTCCGTTTCTGGCGCATGCCACCCAATGCGTCCGGTGCGCCGAGCTTCTGGAGCTTCTCCTGGATGCGGAGACGCGTGAGCGCGATGCGGCTGTTCTCGACGAACTGGCAGCCTCTCCCGGCGGGGAGATCGAAACCGGGCAGATCGAGGCCGGTTCGGCCGCGTTCAGACCGCGCCTGCACCTGCTCCCTCTTTATCGCGTCCCGGTCCCACGTAGGCTCTCGGGTACCGAGGAAATGGAAACCGAAGAGGAAGGCTACGCCCTGGCGGCCGATTCGGCCGATTTGCCCACGGAGGCGGGGCAGATCCTGGGCGACGCCTGGGTGCTGACGCTCGCGACCGAAGACGGCCGGTACCTTGTGCGCATCATCCCCAGCGAGTCCGAGCCTGGGGCCACGGCCGTGCTGATCCGAGCCGGCCGGTCGGATGCCTCCGAGCCAGGCCAAGACGAATCCTCCGCGCCAACGGCCCACCCGGGCGGCGGGGAATCCGACGGACCGGCGCCTGAGTTCCTCCTGCGAATCGGGGGCCGCGACTATCCCTTCGACCAGAACGGTGTGCTAGCGCTGCCGGAGTTCCCGGCGACGGACGTCGTGCTCATCATGCGCGAGACGACCCGGGGCTGATCTTCGGGCCCTCTATCCCACCCGCCCATCGGGCGCACAGAGCATCCCTCCTTGAGTCTTCAGCGCATCGACTTTCCGATCGGCAACCTCTTCTTCCTGAAGCCCTGTCGAACGCCGCTGGAAAACCATTGAGTGATCACCGTCCGGAGTCGGCCGCGGGCCAGCCGCGTCCGAACTCGCACCAAGGAAAGGAGACACCTATGCTTCGCCACGTCCCGCCAGCGCTCCTGATGGCAACATTCCCATCCCGTGCCGAGCCGACCGGTGGAACGTGCGGCTCGCGTCTGTGTGCGGGCAGTTGACCGGGGGGGGATGCATGAGCCGGATCGTTACGGCCATCGTCATGTCCGCAACACCATTCCTGGCTGGGTCGGCCTCCTCGCAAATGGATTCAGCAGCGTCCGCGGTGGGACACGGGGACATGACGATCGGAATCGCGAACCCCACGGGAGACTTCGGCAGCACGAGCACCGAGAAGCCAGGCTTTGCCAAGTCAGG
The DNA here is from genome assembly GCA_963833505.1 of Candidatus Eiseniibacteriota bacterium. Taxonomy (GTDB): domain Bacteria; phylum Eisenbacteria; class RBG-16-71-46; order CAIMUX01; family CAIMUX01; genus CAWHYG01. Next base: position 5,406 of record CAWHYG010000013.1, read on the forward strand.
CTCGGCCTTGGTCTGGATGTGATGGGAAGACATAATAATGAGTATGACTACGGGGTCTGTTTTTGGCTGGACATCAACTCAATCGACAAGACCGCGATGCGAAGGAAAATCAACGCGGAGCTGGAGCCAATGGGGAGTGCCGTCACCTCGTTCAACGCCTCCTCCTGGAAGACGGTCTGGGCGCTATTCAAAGGCGGCATCGCACCCAAGGTGAACGAAGACGTGCGGTTCTGCTTTGACGTCTATCTGGGAATCATGTATGTGTCCGGGCCCGACATTGCAATGACGTTGGATTCCTATGGCAAGTCATCATCGACCTCGACTTCCTTTGGCTCGGGAACCGGAGTCGCGTACGGTATTGGCGGCAGTGTGGAGCTGTCCAGGCATCTCACGATCGGGCTGCACTATATCAACGGTTCGGCCTTGCTGTCCCCGTACGACAGCTCCGACCTGACTCCCGTAGCAAACTTGCGTGCCGTGGCGGGTTATACCTTCGCCCTCTAGCCCGCATTATTTGTGAACGCCCGTCGCGAGGCGCCGGAGATGCCCGTCAGGACAAGGCGCGCGCAGCCCGAACGACGTAGGCATACTCCCAGCAGTATGTCGAGGAGTGAGGGCAAGCGCAACGCAGTCATGGCGGGGAGATCCGCTGCCGCAGCAGGGGTTCATGAATAATGCGGGCTGGAAGCCTAAATCGGGTCATGGCGGCGACGAGCCGGCCGGAGACGTTGCCGAGTAGACTCTGGCCGCTTTCGGAGGCGCCGGTGCCGGCCGGGGCTCGTGGCCGGTCCGATCATGGCAGGAGTCCCGGCGGGTCCAACGCGAGCGACAGGCGTATCCATCCCGTGACCGCACAGCGCCGGCGCAGGCCAAGGATTCGACCCGGCCGGGAGTCATCGCGTCGCATCAGGCCTTCCGGATTTACCCTCTGGCTTGTATTCCGCGGCGTCCATTTGTTGCGCAGGACATAGGCGACGACCCAGAACTTGGCTCCGGTCTGAGGCGTTGATTTCATCAGGCGCCGCCCCGTAGTGTTCGCGTCATGACGACGGATGAACCGGCCGGCGCCGGCCGGGAGGCCCCGAGGCGTCGCCGAACGATCGGTGACGCCTTTGTCGCTTCCCGGGCGGCAGCGTCTCCCTCGGCGATCTGAACCGCCCGGTCTGGCTGGCCGTGTCCCTGGTCTCCGTGTTGCCACAGGTCTGGACCCACGACGAAGGACAGGGCGCTTTTGAGTTGGTCTCCCGGCGGCCGAGGAGTATACTGGCTCCGGGTTGGATGTGAGCGTTCGGGGAAGCCTCATGTCCGCGCCCGTGGCTCGACTTCGAGTCGGCGTCTCCCTGATGCCCAGTCGTCGAGGCGCGGCACAGGGCTCCTTCCCGGGAGGTGTTCCGATGACGCGCGGCAGTGTTCTTCTCGCAATGGGCCTGGTCCTCATCGCCACTCTTGCGACTCTTCCGGCGCAGGCGCAGGTCAACGGGACCTGGGCGCCGGGATTCGGTCCGTCGTACGATCCAAACGCATGGGTCATCACCGCGATCCGGTTCGAGAGTTTCTGGATCGTGGCTGGCCAGTTCACAGAATTCGGCGGCGTAGCCGCAACCAGTGTGGCCCGCTGGGACGGCACGCGATGGTCGGACATGGGTCAGGGGTTGCGAGGGGAGTCCATCGGATGGCCCCGAATCCTCACGCTGGCGGTGTACAAGGGTACGTTGATTGCCGGCGGCAGCTTCATGACCGATGCGGGGACCAGCATCGCCCAGTGGAACGGGAAGAAGTGGGTGCAGTTGGGTGCCCCCGGCATCGACAGCGAGGCGCTGGTTCCCGTTCACACCCTCACGGTCTACGGAGGAGACAGTCAGGTGGGTACGCCTCCAGCACGAAGGCCGGAGCCAACCGTGGTTGTGGGGCTTCTCAACGTGACCGACGATCGATCCAACAAGGAAAGCCTCGGCGCGATCCCGAAGACGGTCGTGGGCACGGGCGTGATGGACTGGCTGCACGGAGGTCTGGAATCGCTCTCGAGCTTCGGATACCGAGTGGAGGATCCGGCGCCGCCGAATCCCTCGCCCTATCCGGGAATCGGCCTTGAGGTCAGTTGCACGCGGCTCTTTTGTACTGCGCAGCCGCAGTTGGTGCAGGCGACGTTGATGCTGCGAGTCCGGTTCTACAGTGCCGGCATGTCGCTGGGGGAGAAACTCTACCGAGGAGCGGGATCGGCTTCGAGTAACAATCCTTTCGGCGCGGACTCGTTTTCGTTCTCGGCCAAGGACGTCCAGAAGGCTCTGAACGGGGCCATGGACAACGTCGTGGCCCAGATCGAGACGGATGTTTGGAACTTTCACAACGGGGGGTAGTCCATGTCGCTCGCAGAGAACGTATGGTGCAGACTGTTAGCTCGAGCATCGGCTGTCTGGGTCTGTCTGGCTTTTTCCGTGGCCTGCTCCTATGGAGCGGTCTGGACAGGCGTCACGGTCATCACGACTGACGGGTGGGAGTATCATCAGGTTTCAGTGGCGTTCGCAGCGGGGGCCACTTCCGTCACCATCCTGAATCCGAACGGCGGACAGCGCGATCTGAAGGTGTCCATGGTCCGGGTCATCCGAGATTCGGCCGGGCGCGACGTGACCGCGTCGGTCCTGGCCGCTCAGGAGCAGCCGGCGGCCACGCCGGACCTTGCGACCCCTGCCGGTCCGGGAGCCGAGAAGGAAGCCGGATCCGCACCAATCCCCAACGCGGTCCCCGCGGCGGTGCCGGAGACGCTGCCGCCTCGTCCGACGGAGGCCGCGGTCGCGCCGCCTCCGATGGTGCCCGCCCCTTCCCCGTGGCAACGTCCGCCATCCAGACCGGGCCACGTATTCGGCAAACGGTTCGTGTTCTCGCCTTCCCTGGGGCTTGGGTTTGGATCCACTACCGGCGATTGTTACAAGGGGATGTCCAGCGGGCGGAGCCTCGATCTTTCCCTCAAGCTGGCCGTGGCGGACAGGTGGTATCTGGGTTTTCTCTATCGTGACCAGAAAGTGGGGTCCGATCCCGATATCAATACTATGGAGGTCGACGGCTATCTCATTCCGGTGGATTGGAACATCCACCTGAAGGAGACCGTGGGCATCGTCGGGGTCATGTCGTCTCCGGACAAGATCCGTGACCCGTTCTTCTACGCGGAGACGGGGCTCGGGGCGATCGCCCATGACATGACGGCGACTGCGCGGGTCGGCTCCGAGACGGTCACAAGCCACACGGACGAGAGCAAGTTCACCCTGGTCTTCGCCGCGGGGGCGATCCTTCCATTCTCCGAGAATTGGGGCGCAGACCTGTCCGGCAACATGAGCATGGTCAGCGTCGGCGGTGGCATGGATGAATACGGGGACGAAACGGAAGGTTGCGGCGGGTTCGTGCTCGGTTTGCGCCTCGGGTTGGTCTGCCTTCTGGGCAAGTGATCCTCACCCGGACGCTCCTTGACTCGCCAGCGACCCGTTCCGGATCCGGTCTTGCCCGGCCGATCTCGATCTTTCTTGCGATCGTGATCGGCCTGTCGGCCAGTCCTCTCCCGGTGAAAGCCCAGATTCCCCGGGATGACTTGGCCCTGCTCCGCGGACTCCTGCAACCCAGGGATTCCAGCCGCGTGGTCGCGCCGTCGCCGCCTTTTTCGGTGGGCGCCCGCGAAGGTGTCGCTCTGCTCGTTCTCTATCGGACCGTGTTCTCCTCTCGGGATGCGTCGAGCTGCCAGTTCTATCCCAGTTGCTCCCACTTTGCCGAAGAGGCGATCCGCACCCGCGGCGTGATCTCGGGTTGCCTCCTCGCATCCGACCGATTGCAGCGTTGTCATCCGCGCGCCTCCCACTACTACCCGGTGGATCTGACCCGCCACAAGCTCATCGACCCGGTGTCGGACCACACCGTCTCCCTGGGAGAGTCGGCCGGCTCCCGGGCGGACCTGGGGCACTTCCGCAGCCCGGCAGCCGCCATGGCCCTTTCCACCGTGATGCCCGGGGCCGGGCAGGTCTACGCCGGTCGCTTCTGGGATGGGTTCTTCTCCTCCTTGCAATGCCTGGCGTTCGGGACCTTCGCCTTCCTCGATTTCAGGCGAGAGGGCGCGCGCTCCGCGCGGGGTTGGACGCTGGACCTTCTGGGCGCGGGTTTCTATGCCGGAAACGTCGCCGGCGCCGGGGACGCCGCCAGGTTGTACAACCGCCGGGGCCGGATCCCTAGCCTCTATCCCGTGGGACGGAACCCGCCCCCTCTGCAAACGCCGGCTGAAGACAGACTGCGAAAGACACTGGCCCATTGCGACTCGCTGGCGGCCCTGGAGAGACCGGAAGCGCGCTCCACCCTTCGCTACGAGGCGGCCATGACCGCCTTTGCCGCCGGCGCCTACGGTGAGTCGCTCGTCAGATTCGACCGGCTGGCGCGGAACCAGGCCGGGACCGACCTGGGTAATCGCGCACTCTACTTCCGCTCCCTCTGTTTCTTGCAGGCATCGGACTGGGATGAGGCGAAGGCAGGAACGGATTCACTCCTCGCCTGTGCCCGGGAGCGGCCGGATTCGATCGCCCTACGCAAGGCCTCGGACTGTCTTGCCCGTCCGCGTGCGTGCCTTTCTCCCGCGAAAGCGAAGATTCTCTCTGCCGTCGTCCCGGGGTTGGGACAGGCCTACGCGCACAGCGCCGGCAGGGCGCTCGCAGCCTTCGGACTGGATGTCTTTCTCGGCTACTACGCGCGGAATTGCTGGAGGACCCATTCCTTCGGGGAGCTGGCACTGTTTGCGGGGCCGACGTTCTGGCGCTACTACCGAGGCAACATCAAGGAAGCCGGCCGGACGGCCGCGGATTGGGATCGTAGACAGGATGGTCGTCTTCGCTCACAGGTCATGATGTCGTTGGGCGTTTCGTTCCCCCGTGTCCCTTCGGCACCGGTGCGTAGGCGCGTCGATTCCCGGGATTCCGCTGGGATTGGCCGGGGCGCCGCCGTCCGGTGGCGTGTCTCGGTCCCGGGTGGCAGGGAGGCGGGGCGTGAAAGGAGAGAAGCCGGGCTACCCCGGCGGGCCTGTCGCCGGCGCGCTGGTGCCCAGTGCGTCTCGATAGTTCCAGGGCATCCAGCCGGAGGGGTTGGCGGCCGTCTCGCGGGGGTGTCGGAGAACATCGACGAGATAGCGGAAGGGATCGGCCCCGCTGAGCTCGGCCGTGTGGATCAGGCTCATGAAGAGGTCCCCCACCCGGGCGCCGTTCTGCGTCTTGTAAAAGAGGGAGTTCTTGCGGTGCACAATGGCGCGCTTCAGAGCTTCTTTCGCAGATCGTGTTATCAAGGGGTGCGCCGGGTTTCCTGAGGAACAACGTGAGCTTGTCCCAGTGCTTTTCCATATAGGAGATGGCGTCGCCCAGGCCCGAGTTCGGCTCGACCAGGTGCTCCTCGAACTGCTCCCGGCCCCACGTCCTGAGCTTCTCCATGATGGGTCCGCTCTGGTCCCGGTGAAAGGCGAGGCGCTCCTCGGTTCCCATCTTCCGCTCGCGAGCGAGAGCGTCGTTCCGGTAGACCGCGCGCAAAGTCTCGAACACGTAGCGGCATTCGTCGGGGAAGCGATCGGCCACCTGGACGAAGTTCCTCCTGGCATGGACGAGACAGCTCCCCACGATCGTCTCAAAGTCTCCGCTGGTGTTCCGGGAGAGCGCATCGCACATCTGGATGGGCGGGGACAACTCCTCCGCCCGTCGCTTCAGCACCTGCTCCAGGTTCTCTCCCGCGTGCTTGCGACCGGTGAAGAAGAGCGCCATCCGGTGCTCTCCCGTCCGTGAGACAATCCCGGAGGTGAAGATCCCGGTGCGCTCCTTGGGATCCTTTTCGGGTTCCGGCCGGCCGACGGCCTCCACGTCGGGATCGGCCTCCGTTTCCCCCACGAGATCCGTTCGGATGCCTGGCATCACCTCTCGGTTCGACGACTTCATCAGCTCGAGAACCTTCATCGTGGTGTCGTCATTGTAGAAGACCTCCCCCTGGGCGGCCTGTCGGATGAGCTCCTCATGAACCGGTTCGAGCGCTTTGGCGCCGCCGGCCACCAGTTCCCATTGCGTGGCGGCGGGCAACGGGATGCCCAGGCTGCCCTCCAGCTTCTCCAACCGGTTGAAAGGAAGGCCGCAACCGTAGCGGAGAAGTCCGATCATAGCCGTGGCCGATTCGTCGTACTTCGCCGTACCGACCCCCGGGGGCGGTTCGGCCGAGAAAACCTGGCCGCAGGCGTTGCAGCGGAGGCGCTCCAGCTCGAAGACCGAAGCTTGCAAGGGAGCCATCCCCGTGATCCGCAGCAGAGAGGCCGGTTCGTTCTGCAGGTACACCTTCCCGCGGCCGCACTCGGGACACCCGGCGCCGTGCGTCAGCGACGCGTGCGGCACCGGCACCTTCTTCGCGCCCCAGTAGGCTTCCACTCCATGGCGGCCGTGCCCATGAGGCTTCACGGCCGATGCTTCCTTCGACGGCGAGCCGGTCGCGCCGGCCTCTCCACCGGCGGCGGCATGGCCCTCGAACACGTCCCGGAGCACCCGGCTCGTCTTCTCCGTGCTCGGCCCGAAGAGCAACCGCCGCAGCCGATCGATCGAGGTCCCCTTCGACTCCAGCTCCCGGGTCAGAAAGCCCAGCGTATCCACCGCTGCCCTCAGCTTCCCGTGCTCCTCCGCATTCAAAGCCCCTTCTCGGGTCCGCTCGAGGATCGCCTCCAGTTCCTTCCACTCGACCTCGCGGCGCCGCATCTCTCGTCGATTCATGCCGACCTCGTGAGGTGTTCCCGAAAGTGCCGGGTCAGCGGATAGACAAGCACATCCTTGCGCGGACGGTTGGGCCGACCGGTCTGGTCGTTCTTGCCCCGACCCGTCGTTTGACCCACGCAGATCCAGTTCGCCGCCCGGTAACAGGTGCCGCGCCACCGGGTGCGGTCGACGAAGGTCTCAGCCAGGTGAACCGGATGGTGGTACCACCACTCCCATTCCCCCGGAAGCATCCGTACCATCCGACCGAGCAAATGGGACGCCGAATGCGGGACTTCCACCCAGGGCAGGATGAGGAACCGGCTGTTGTAGCCGACGAAGCGGATGTTCTCGCGCCGGGCCTGAGCCGACCAACCGATGAACCGATCCCGCGGGCCGAGATGGCGGGGCGCCGAGGTCCAGAGAAAACAGGCCACCGGCCGGCCGGCCGCGAAGACCAGGTGCTTCAGGTGCTCGCCCACCGGTCGCGTGAAGCCGAGGTAGTGATGTCTTCGGATCAGGCCGTCGAACCTTCGCTCTTCCTCGGTCCGCCGCACCTGACGGAAAGTCAACGAACCCAGTTCCGCCAACGAACCGCGGATCGGCGGGGCTTCCCACGGAAGAAGCGTCGGCTCCGGTGACGGCCGCGATCGGTCGGGCATCTTCATGCGCGGCGGCGGCAGCGTGATCTCGCCCGCACGGTCCAGGGCCAGGAGCAACCCGCGGCAGACACCATCGCGCGGGTATCCGTTCGGTTGCATCCAACCCCAGGCCGCGCACAGTTCGAGCGACAGGGCGCGCCGACTCGCACTCGGGTTCTTCGCCAGAAGCTCGCGGACCAAGAGCACATCCGACTCGGTGATCGGACGGCCTCGATACTGCAGAACCGTGCTCATGCGGAAGGGAATAACCGAGGGCGGAAAAGAACACAAGAGAAAAAACGATCGCCGGAAGAAAAGAGGGGGGCGCCCAGTCTCACGCCCCCACCGTGACCCGACGCCAGATCGGCGCCGCCCGGGTCGAACCGGGATCTCCGCCGGAGAAGAGCACCGCCAGCTCGTGCGCCCGCATCGAGCTCGCCCGCTCCTTCTCGTCCGCGGGCCACCAGCGGAATCGGCCGCTCGAGAGACGCTTGTAGCAAAGCCAAAAGCCTTGGCCGTCGTACACGATCACCTTGAGGCCCGTCCCACGACGATTGCGGAACACAAAGACCGTGCCGGAGAACGGATCAGCCTTGAGGACGCTCCGACACACGCGCGAGAGACCGTCGATGCCGCAGCGGAAATCCGCCGGTTCCACCGCCACCAAGACCCGCATCTGCGGGGTGATCTGGAGCATCAGCGTTGCTTCCAGAGAGCGGCGGCCAGGACCAGCACCTCCGCACGTTCGTGGGTCGACAACCGGACGACGAGCCGGGAACCGTCGGCTCCCCAGAGCTCCACCGCCGGGCCGTCGATCGTGGATCGCCCGAGCAACGACTCCGCGCCGAGTTCGACGAACCGAGTCGGTCCTCTCTTCTCCGCGCCTGCCTCGGCGCCGGCGACCCTCCGCTTCAGGGCGCCGTAGTCGAGACGCAAGGCCCGCGAGATGGGAGCGATGCCGTGCAACCGCGCCAGGAAAACCGCGGCTTCCCACAGCTTCTCCGGCATCGCCCGCGAATCGCGATGCCGACGCCAATGCTCGATGCGGGTCCGAAGCCCATGCACCCGGGCGGGGAGTGCTCCGTCCTTCCTTGCCATGAGTCGTCCTCCTTTGGGTCCGTCCACGACTCATGACGGTAGGGGGAGGCTACGCGCGAATCACGCAGCCGGGCCGAAGGGA
>CAWHYG010000014.1:0-31981 GCA_963833505.1 Candidatus Eiseniibacteriota bacterium
GCCCCCGTCCCTATTGTTTTACCAGACGGGGCACGGTAGGCAGACGCGGAGGCGCCTGGTCGGTGTGCCGGCAGTAGAGGTCCGACGACCGGGAGCGCCGGCCTTTTTCAGGATCGCGCTCCCGCAGTTCCGATGGAGCGTCACCTGATAAAGGCCACGCGAGTCGATGTCGTCCCACATGTTGGGGTTTGCAGGCGGCACTCAAGTACATCTCCCGCGGGGTTTCCCGGGCTTCGGGATTGAGCTGTTCCACGAAACGACATGGCTGCCGGAGGCGATCGGACCGCTCAGGAGGGCGCGCATGCAACTCGTCCTGGTGCTGTGCTCCAAGACCTGGACAACTTCCCGAAGCACGCCTGCGGCGAAGAGAATTGGATGGTCACCGGGCCACTGGCGGGATTCGGATCGGCAGCGAGCATGATCGGCCTGGGCAGAAGGCTGCCGTTCTCCACCCCGGAAACGTCACATTGCGTCGACAGCACGTGTAACCCGGGGCCGTCCACGTCGAGAAGATAGCCGTCGTAGAGCGTCAGGCCATTGGCGCCGACCGGGGCGATCCCGGCCGTCACGGGACTGGAAGGATGGAGAAGGTCGAGCACCGGCATCTCCTTCCGAACAATCACCAAGGTAGGCATAGGTTCCGGAGGTACGACCGGACCCGCATACCCCGGCGACCAGGTCGAGCCGATGAGCTGGGGCGCGGCCGGATTGGATACGTCAACCAGGTCGAATCCGCCGTCGTACGTCAGATAGACCTCCGTTCCCACGACGGCGACGCCGACGGCCGAGTCGAGCCCGCCCAGGCTGCCGATGATGCGCGGGCAGCCGGTCTGGAGCAATCGACGACCTGGAGGCCCGCGCCCTCGGCGGCCACGTAGGGAGTCGTCCCGGAAACCGCGACGGCAACAGCCGCGTCGGAAAACGCGACGTTCCCTAGAAACGCCGGGACCAAGGAGTTTAAGATGTCCACAACGACCAGGCCAGCTTCCACGCCCGCGACGTAGGCGTAGTTCCCCGAGACCTCCACGTCATTGGCCTCGCCGGGAAGGGACACGCTGCCGACGATGTGCGCCGCCGCTGGATAGGAGATGTCGATCACGTGCAGGCCGGCGGAATAGTCGGCGGCGTACAGATACTGACCGGCAGTCGCCACGCCACAACAGGCGTCCGGTGTGGCCACGGCGCCAAGGGATCGCGGCGAAGTCGGTGTGGAAACATCGACGATCTGGACACCCCCGTCGCTGTCTGCGACATAGGCGGTTGAACCGGAGGTTACGATGTCCGCGCCATAACCCGGTAAAGCCAGATTGGCACGGATCGGCGGGGAATTGGGGTTCGTAACGTCGATGACGTCGAGGCCCTGGAACGTGGCGACGTAGACCATTGCTCCCCGAACCGCCGTGCCGCCGACCAGACCTGTGCAGCCGGCACTCCCGATGGGCCGCAGAGCGCCAGGGTTGGCGACATCGATCAAGGCTACGTTCCCACCCTCGTCGGAGCCCACATACGCGATCGTATCGGACACGGCGACGCTGGTCGCCCAGTCCATGGCCTCAGAACCGACGATTTTCGGGGATGCTGGTTTGGAAACGTCGACGACGACCAGGCCATCGCCGAGATCAGCAACGTAGGCGTAGTTATGATAAACCGCAACGTCGACGGGGAGGGGCAGGGCCACGTTCCCCAATATCCTCGGGCTCACGGGATTAGAGATGTCCACGGTGTAGAGTTCATTGGAATATGTGGTGGCCAAGTAAGCTACTGTCCCGAGAACCGCCACGCCGCCATCGGAAGACCCTACTGGAAGATTAGCCACAACGACGGGCGCCATGGGATTCGATACGTCCACCACATAGAAACCGTTGCCTGCGACGTAGGCGTATCCACCTTTCACGGCCACATCACACGCCCCCGGGACAAACACGTAGCCGGCGTATTGCGGTCTTGACGGGGAGGATATGTCGACCACTCCCAGAAAGGATCCGCCGATGATGTATCCGTACCTGCCCGCCACAGCTATCGCGGTTATCGGAACCAAGTACGGCAACGAACCGACGATCTTGGGCGCAGCAGGATTCGACACATCCGCCACGACCAGGCCGGAATCGTCATCGGCGATATATGCATAGTTGCCATCAAGCGCCACGGCCTCGCCATACCCTGGCGCGTCCACATGCCCGATCATATGCAGGTACCCTGCGTAATCGATGCAGTCGGCGCGCGCGGTGCCGCTCAGGCCGAAATCAACGATGAGGGAAAGCACCAGAGCCGGGAGCGCTCCATGTCCGAGGGTTGATCGCACGAACCCCTCCTTTCGAGTGCCCTCTTCTAGTCTACACCTGGGAGGGCCGGAAGTCACTCAGGATCAGGAGTCGCCGTGGCTGTGTTGGCTGCTTGACAGATCCTGCCCGTTCTGCGCCAGAACCCAGCCGGCATCACGCCGCCTCCCGGTAGTGGTACCTGAATGCGCCCGCTCGGCTCGAGTCCCACCGCGCTGCCCAGGACTCGTCGATCCGCCCCCCCCGCTCCGGCCCCGCCCGGCGGCGTTGGAGACCGACGAGCGGCTCAGGTCCTCCGGCGCTGCCGGTGCGCTCCGGTACCCTCCGGGCGGACGGGGCACCCACCCAGCCGCGGCACGGCACGGCGACGACTCAGGCGGGACTGACGGCGGCGCGGCCAACTCCCTGCAATCAGAACGTCAGCACTCGGTCCGAACTGCGGATCAGCCCGTACAGCTCGGTCATGGTGGACACGGGACAGAGCGCTGAACCAGCGGAGCCGTGCATTTGGAGACACGTGCCGCAGGCGAGAATCCGTCCTCCCGCAGCCTGAAACGCCCGTGCCTTCTCCTGAACATCGAATTTCGGATCCTGGATCTTGTCCAGTTCCACGCCCTGCCCGAGGAGAAACACGCTGACCTCGTCTCCCTGCTCGATGGCGTACTGGGCAACCCGAAAAACGTTGAAGACGGTTTCGGGGTCGGTTTGCGTGAGGACCAGAGCCAGCTTGAACTGCTGCCCGGCCGGTGTGGACGCGGAAACCACCGCGCCCGCGGTTCCCGCCGTGGGATCACCCGCGCGATGCTGGGCGTAGGCGACGCCGATCGTCGTTCCGACCGCGAGAGCCAGCACCCATGCGGCGATCGTCTTCATGTTCGTCCTCCTTGTAGAAGTGGATTGGCCCCAGCATCGTTCGCCTGAGCGGAAAGTCAAGACCTGGCGGCAGGGCCGAGTCCTGCTGCGCCGCCCCACCTCCGCCACCTCTCCTCCCCCTTCGCGCCCCCCGGCGGCCTGGGACAGCGGGAGGAGGAGAGGTAGGCACCTGAGGCCGTGCGGGCGCAATCCCCTCGCGTCTCGAATTCTGGATCGCTTCTTTTCCGTCGCATCCCGGCGTTGTCTGTGGGCAAACTCGTCGCCGATGGCGGAGATCCCCGGACGTCAGCCAGCGATCCGGACTTGGCTGCCGAGCTCTGCCGGGCATCCGCGCATCGAGGAGGTAGCAATGACCGCCCTGAGAATGCAGTTTCTGTTCATGACCGTAGTCATCTTCGCGGGAATTCTCCTGACCGGCCTTCACACAGCGCACTGGTTCCTGTACCTGCCCGTGGTCATGTTCTTGTTCGCTGGGATTTCCGGCATTTGCCCGGGGCTGCTGCTCTGGAAGAAAATGGGGTTCAAGTAGAACACGCTCGGGCGCAGAGCCGATGGTTCATCAGCCGTGCGTCCGCCCGGCCGCTTCGCCCGTCCCCCGCCTCCTCCCCGGCGGCCTGGGACAGCGGGAGGGAGTGTCACTCTCCGCGACCGTCCCGAACCCATCCGCCGTGCAGCTCCAGGTTCGCCCGCTTGGCGTCGTACGCCTCGGGATCGAAGGAGTCACCCACCCACTCGAGCATGTCAGCGTGCGCCGGGTGCTTCGGATCCGCCAGCACCTCCAGGAAGTGGTAGTAGCCTGGTACCCCACCGACATCCTCCGGCGGGCAGGCGCGCCGCCCGGCCAAGATCATGGGAAAGAACCCAGGTCCGGTCGGCTCCAGCACCTTCTCCAGCCGCACCTCGTGCTCCCAGCTGTCCCCGAAGTCGTACTCGTAGGTGAGGCGATCCCCCGGTTTCCAGAGCACCGCATCCAGCTTGGTGCTGTTCTCGCTCACGCACCGCAGCCCGGAATCGGGGTCCGACGTCCCGTAGATCACGCCGTCGCGGTTGAACTGATGAAGATGGCTATCCGTCCATCCCATGACCAGCTGGAGGGAGTCGTGCAGCCGCTTGAGGCTGATGTCGCGGGGGACGAGGAATTCGCGCCACACAGACGGGCGGATGCCCGCGAGCGTGACCTTGAGCTGGTACAACTGCGCGCCAGTGGAGCGGATTCTCAAGGCAACCTCCTTGCTCCCGGCCGTGAATTCCCTGCGCCGGCCGTCGACCAACCTACCCCTTCTTCAGCTTCCTGACCCCTCCGCCCACATCTGCGACAGCACCTCCGCCTGCTCCAGGACCGTCTGCGTGGCCTTCTCCTGCTTGTCCGGCGGGTAGCCGTACTTCCGCAGGATCCGCTTCACCAGAACCCGAAGCTGCGCCCGGACGTTCTCCCGGATCGTCCAGTCGATGGTGACGTTCTTCTTCACCGTCGCCACCAGCTCGCGGGCGATGGTCTTGAGCGTCGGCTCACCCAGCACCTGGACCGCGCTGTCGTTCGTCTCCAGGGCGTCGTAGAAGGCCAGCTCGTCCTCGGACAGCCCGAGCTCTTCGCCCCGCGCGCCGGCCTCCCGCATGTCCTTGGCCAGGGCGATCAGCTCCTCGATCACCTGCGCCGTCTCGATCGCGCGGTTCTGGTATTTCCGCACCGCCTGCTCCAGCAACTCGGCACAGGACCGCGCCTGAACGACGTTCCGCCGGGATCGCGCCTTGATCTCTCCGGAGAGGAGTTTCCGGAGCAGCTCCACCGCCGGGTTCCGCTGCGGCATGCCCCGCACCTCGGCCAGGAACTCATCCGAGAGGATCGAGATGTCCGGTTTCTTGAGCCCGGCCGCTTCGAAGATATCCACCACCTCGCCGGAGACGACGGCCCTCGAGATGATCTGCCGGATGGCGAAGTCGAGTTCCTCGTCGGTCTTGCGCTCTCCCGCCGTGCTCTTGGCCAGAACCGAGCGCACGGCCTGGAAGAACCCGACGTCGTCGCGAATGCGCAGCGAATCCGGGTGCGGCACCGAGAGCGCGAAGGCCAGGGAGAGATCCGTGACCGCTCGCAGCAGCCGGGCCTTGCCGTCGGCCTGCGCCAGGATGTGCTCCTGGGCCGCGGGCAGCAGTGAAAGGCGGTCCTGCGGCGTGCCTGTGGTCCAGAGCGACCAGTCGAAGCCGTGAAACAGGCCGAGACAGATCTCGTACTTCTCCAGCATCAGCGCCACGGCCTCGGCCTGATCGATGGCGGTCTTCCCGGTGCCACCGCTCTCGGTGTAGGTCGCCAGGGCCTGCTTCAGCTCATCGGCCAGCCCGAGATAGTCGACCACCAGCCCGCCCGGCTTCTCCCGGAAGACGCGGTTCACCCGGGCAATGGCCTGCATGAGGCCGTGCCCACGCATCGGCTTGTCCACGTACATGGTGTGCAGGCTCGGCGCGTCGAAGCCGGTCAGCCACATGTCTCGGACGATGACGATCCGGAACGGGTCCCTGGGATCGCGGAACCGCTTGGCCAGCGCTTCCCGCCGCGGCTTGTTCCGGATGTGGGGCTGCCAGTCCAGCGGGTCGGAGGCCGAGCCGGTCATCACCACCTTGATCGCGCCCATTCCGTCCACGCTCTTGACGTCGCCGACTTGCAGCCACTGCGGCCGCAGCGTCGTGATCTCCCGGTAGAGGTCCACGCAGATCCGCCGGCTCATGCAGACGACCATGGCCTTGCCTTCGTCGCCCGTCTCTTCGAGCATGGCCTCGGCGCGGTCTTCGAAGTGCTCCACGAGGTCCCGGGCGATGAGCCGAATCCGGTTCTCCGAACCGACAACAGCCTCGAGCTGCGCCCACTTCGTCTTGAGCTTCTCCTTGCGCTCGACCTCCTCGCCCTCGGTCACCTCCTCAAACTCGGGGTCGATCCTCGGGCGCTCGGACTCCTTCAGCTCGAGCCTGGCCGGCCGGCTCTCGTAGTAGATCGGGACGGTGGCCTTGTCGATGACCGCCCGCTGGATGTCGTAGACGCTGATGTAATCCCCGAAGACGGCGCGGGTGTTGGCGTCGGTCTTCTCAATGGGCGTTCCGGTAAACCCGATGAAGGAGGCGTGCGGCAGCGCGTCCCGCATGTGGCGGGCGAAGCCGTCGATGAAGTCGTACTGGCTGCGGTGGGCCTCATCGGCGATGACCACGATGTTGCGGCGCTCCGAAAGCACGGGGTGGCGGTCGCCCCTCTCCTCGGGGTAGAACTTCTGGATGGTGGTGAAGACGACGCCTCCGGAAGCGACCTTCAGCTTGTCCCGCAGATCGGCCCGGCTTGCGGCCTGGGCCGGAGGTTGGCGCAACAGGTCCTGGCACCGGCCGAAGGTGCCGAAGAGCTGGTCGTCCAGGTCGTTCCGGTCGGTGATGACCACGATCGTCGGGTTCTCCATCGCCGGGTGCAGGATGATCCGGCCGGCGTAGAAGGCCATGGTCAGGCTCTTGCCCGAGCCCTGGGTGTGCCAGACCACGCCGATCCTTCGGTCGCCCAGGTCGCCGCCGGGTTGGCGCCCCGTCTCGTAACGCCCCGATATGTCCCCAACTTCTGTCGCTGCTGCCAGCCGAGCCGCCCGCAGTGTCTCTTCCACCGCCACGTTGACCGGCGTAGTACTGGTGGTAGCCGGCCATCTTCTTGGTCAGCTTCCCGCCGCCCTCGTCCTCGAACACGATGAAGTACCGGATGAGGTCGAGGAACCGCCGCCTCCCGAAGACGCCTTCGAGTACGACCTGCAGCTCGGCCAGCCTGGGTGCCGCATCCTCGCGGCCGGTGATCGTCCGCCAGGGTTTGAACCACTCCTTCCCCGCCCCGAGGGCACCGACTCGAGCCTCGACGCCGTCGGAGACGATAAGCGCCTCGTTGTCGTTGAAGAGAGCCGGAATCTGCGCCTGGTAAGTCTGGAGCTGCTGGAGGGCCGTACCGATGGTGGCGTTCTCGTCGGCCGGATTCTTGAGCTCGATGACCGCGAGGGGCAGGCCGTTCACGAACAGGACGACGTCCGGCCGGCGCGTGTGCTGACCTTCGGAGACCGTAAACTGGTTGACCGCGAGCCAGTCGTTGTTCTCGGGATCATCGAAGTCGATCACGCGCGCCTGGTCACCGGCGATGGAGCCGTCGGGGCGGCGGTGCTCGACCGTGACGCCGTCCACGAGCATGCGGTGTACGGCACGGTTGCGCTCCAGCAGCGACGGAACATCGGCCCGGGTGAGCTTGCGGAAGGCGTCTTCCAGCGCCTCGGGAGGCAGGTCGGGATTGAGGGCGATCAGGGCTTCGCGGAGACGACGCTCCAGGATCACGTTGCGGTAGTTCGGGTCGGTGCGTTCGGCGGCGGGCTCGCCGGCGGCGATGTCGGGGCCGTGGAGGACTGTGTAGCCGAGGGTCGAGAGCCAGGCGAGGGTGGGCGTCTTCGACGACGGATTCGGTGAAGGCGGTCATAATTCAGGCCTTTGCAGCGGTCGTCGGAGTGTCCGCCCCGCCGATGGGACGGGAATAAGACGGGAATAAGACGGAATTAGCCGGAATTGGCCAACCCTTTGACTCACAGTCGTTTCCACAGCGCCCCCCGCCCATGTCCCGAGGCAATGGCCAGCCCGAACGTCCGCAGTGCAGCCAGATCCTCCCGCACCTGCCGTCCGCCTGTACCATCGGCCAACCGCACGAGGATGTCACGCAAGGCGAGCCCGCCACGCGACGCATCCAGAAGCGCCAGAATCACCCTTTGTCGTTCGGTCAGGTCGTGGCCAACTCGCCGCGGCGGCACATACCGGCTCGGGCGGAAGCGCACCGTCACGCACCCGCCCGCATCCTCAATCTCGGGGCGAGGCAACCCGGCGGAGGCCGCCAGCTCGGCTATCTTGATGGTGCCTCGGCCCCAGCTCTCGATGATTCCGCGGCGATAGAACGTGCGAGCGATCATCGGATTCCAGGGCAACGACTCGTGTGGTTGGAACAGAGCCTCCGCAGTCAGGCCGAAGTGGAGCGTGCCCGATGACGTTACTTCGAGCCGGTCGTCGTAGAGCCCCACCGCGACCGATCCTCCGCCGATCGAGTAGTCACGGTGGCAGATGGCGTTTGCCAACGCCTCCCGCAGTGCCGTCGGCGGATACAGCGGATCGTCGATGCGCTCGAACAGGCCCGGCGCGATCCGCCCGGCAACGGGCAGGTTCTCGCGCAAGTAGCGTTCGGCCTTGCGGAGCAAATCGAAGGCATGGCCGTGGAACTGCCGGTTGTCGAGGAACTCGGTGCGGTCCGTGCCGCGGAACTTCGCCACCCGCAGGAGACACTGCGGAACCTCCGCCTCGAGACGCTCGGCACGACCGAACAGAACCATGGCAGCGCGCAGCACCTGCCCGTGATGGAGCAATCCGAGACCTCGCAGCAGTTCCAACGGATCACGCGTGTCGGGATCCTCGGACCGCGCACGACGGATAGACTCCTCCACCGTTCGCACGATCTCTGCCGTATCGAGGTCGTCCACGGTCCAACCCGCCACGGGCTCGTTTTCCCAACGCTGCTCGCCATGCAGGCGTTCCAACAGCGTCCGGTTGTACTCATCGCGCGACAGGGCCGGGCTCGTGTTGCCGACGCGCCGGTAGGCTTGCCCGTGGTAGCAGTAGGGACGGTTCTGGCCGGTCGCGACCGTGATGACCAGAACCTCGCGGCCGTCTTCCAGAGGTACACGATCGATTGTCGGGAAGGCCGGCGGATCGATCTCGCGCAGCTCCTGCGCAACTTGCTCGATCGTGTGATCGGCGACCTGCTGGCCAACCACTCGTCCGTCCGGCTCGATGCCGAACAGCACCCGCCCACCGCGGTGGTTGAGCATGGCGCACAACGTGCGGGCCGCCTCGCGACGCTCGCCCGTCGAACGCTTGAATTCGACCGCTTCGGACTCGCCGGCGGCGGCCAGGGCTGCGATCTGGTCGGGGGTCATGAGATTACCTGCCGAGCAAAGTGCGCGACGTGCTTCACCCGCAGCTCGCCGGAGATGAGCCTGGGGAGCAGGGTGTCCCGGAGGGTGGCGAGCGTCCCGGATTCGGAAATCATCCCTTCGTGTCGCATGCGCGTCGCCTCCGCGAGTCTGCTGAAGGCGCGAACAACGGTTGCAGACGGAACCACAACCCGCGGGCTTTGGAGGCCATCGACCGGCAGCATGTTTACAGTCGTTCCGTTCGCGTATCCGCTTACCGTGTCATGCATGACGCAGGTGTTGAGCAGATGGCTCAGATAGTCGGATGTCAGGCCCATGGATGCCTTGGCTCGGACGCGATACAGGTGGTGGCTGAAAAGGCTCCCGGATTGAAAGTGCGAGGGCACAATGGCCGCATACCCGATAAGGAGACGATGGTGGCCCTGCTCGGTGTTCGCAACGATGAGGTCCCCGGCCCGCGCAAGGTGATGTGGCTTGTACTCGCGGGGATGTCCCGGTGAGCGTTGAAAGTTGACGGCGGTCCTCAACCCTATGGCAGAATTCGTTTTGCCAAGGAAGTCCGCAAAGGGAGGAGGACCAACCGCCATGAGGAAGAATGCCAGGAAAACACCCGTCCGAAAACCGCAATTCATCTCCGAGCCTTCGCTGCCACCGCGGCAGCTGTCGATTCCGGAGATCCTGATCAGCACCCGCGTCGGTCTCCGCGAACTCGTCTTCAACTCGGGGTTCCAGGTCTTCCAGGCTCTGCTGGAGACGGATCGGGAAGCGCTCTGTGGTCCGCGGTACGCCCCGCAGGAAGACCGTCAGGCCTACCGGCACGGGTTCGATGAGGGTCAGGTGGTCCTTGGGGGTCGGAAGGTCCGGGTGAAGAAGCCCCGAGTGCGGAGTGCCGATGGCCGCAGCGAACTGATGCTGCCGTCGTGGGAGCGCTTCCAACAGGAAGATCCGCTCCGGGACCGGGCCTGGGAGCAGATCCTCGCCGGCGTGAGCACGCGCCACTACGCGCGCTCCCTCGAGCCGATCGAGGAGGGCCCGGTCTCGTGCAGCGTGAGCGCCTCTTCGGTATCGCGGCGGTTCGTGGCCCGGACCGCGAGTGCGGTGCAGACGTTCCTGACCCGTCCGTTGGACGGGCAGGACTTCCCCATCATCCTGATCGATGGCACGGGACTGGGCGATCACGTCGCCATCGTCATTCTGGGAATCGACCCGACGGGCAAGAAGCACGTGCTCGGCGTGGCGGAGGGAAGCACCGAGGCGTCGGCGGTCTGTCATCGCCTGCTGGGCGAGCTGATCGAACGAGGTCTGGTGGTGGAGCGCGCGCGGCTCTTCGTGATCGACGGAGGTAAGGGAATCCGCAAGGCGATCCGGGACGTGTTCGGCTCCTGGGCCCTGATCCACCGGTGTCATCTCCACAAACTGCGCAACGTTCTCGAGCATCTGCCTCCCAGACGCCAGGCCTGGGTAAGCGCGGCGCTGCGGCGCGCCTGGGGCAAGAGCAACGTGGCCGCTGCCCGCAAGGTCCTGACGACCCTCGCCGATCAGCTTCGGGACGACCATCCCGGGGCCGCCGCCTCCGTGGAGGAGGGACTGGAAGAAACGCTGACCATCATCGCGCTTGGAGCTCGTGGTGAACTTCGCCGCATCCTCTGCAGCACGAACATCATCGAGAATCTCCAGGGTGGTGTGAAACGCGTCGCGCGGAACGTCAAGCGGTGGAGGAGTGGATCGATGGCCCTGCGCTGGGCCGTCACTGGCCTGATGGAGTCGGAAAAGAAGTTCCGGCGCATCCGCGGGCATCGCGATCTCGCTCAGTTCATCGCCGCCATCGAAGAACGAAAGTCGAGGACTCAAGACTGGACAAGTCCAGAAAGGTCGCGTAAAAGATGGCTCCTCTCGATTTTCAGTGGAATCAGGGTCATAGAACGATTTGGGCCCAGGGGTCATCGTGAAGAGAGCAGCGCTGGTAGATCTTGAGCTTGAAGTACTCGGGATCACGGTAGCCCCGAGCCTGGCGCCGGAGCTGGCCGATTAGGCCGTTGATCGATTCGATGAAGCCCATCTTGATCGGATGCTCGAAGCCACCCATCAGCTTCTCCAGGTTCTCCCTCAAGCGATACCCCACCTGCACAAGAGGACGCAGGCGGCTACGGACCGCGATCCGGCACCAGTTCAACAGCGCGTTCCGGAGGGCACCAAGGCGGATCCAGGGATAGTTGAAGATTCCACGCAGGTTCTCTTTCAGCAGATAGGCTCGTTGGAGAGTACGGTTCCGGGCCAGGAGCCGCCCCAGGAGCCGCTTCTGTCCGAGATCAAGCGCCTCGTAGGCTCGAAGCAACATCCACTTCTTCACCTTGAACTTTCGTCCGACGTCATCCTGGGGAGCGCCTCCGAAGGTCTGCCGGCGGATCTTCTCCACCGCCTCGTTCACCCACTGGATAATGTGAAAGCGGTCAAGCAAATGAATGGCTTTCGGGATGGCCGCCGCAATCGCAGCCAGATAGGCCGGCCCCAAGTCGCTGATCACCCCAACGATCTTTCGCCGTCCCTTCGGCCCCAGTTCTCGGAAGAAAGCCGCCAAGCTCTCCTCCTTTTTCCCTTCGCCGACCCAAATGACCCGCCCCTTCTCGAGGTCCGTGACCACCGTGAAATAGACGTGCCCCCCGGTTCGAGTCACTTCGTCCACGCCGATCCAACGAACGCCTTGCAACGAAGGAGACGACCCGCCGAGCCCCATCTCGATCGACTCCTTGTCGATCCGGGCCACTGTGTCCCACGAAACCCCGGCCATCTGGGCAACCGCGGAGATGGGGAGTCGACGACAAAGGGCTGCCACCAGATCGAAGAAGTGTCGAGTCATCCGGTGGCCGGCCGCCTCCCACGGAAGACGTTCCACCCGTGTGCCACCACAGCAGGAGATCCGCCAAGGTGCGTAGACCACCCAGGTCTCGAAGTCTCCCATCGAGCGCTCCCGCCAACTTCGTTCTTCCGCCTCCTGAAACAGTCCTTCCCGATGCGCCTTCCCGCACTCCGGGCAGTAGTGGAACTTCCGTCGGTCCAGGAGAAAGATCCGCTTGATCACGCGGTATCGCCCGTCGCCCGCATCCACCTCGTCGATCTCCACTTCCTTGACGCCAAACCCTTGCAGACTCCAGAGGGTTCTGACACCCTCCAGGTACTCCTGGCCACTCATTGGTGCCCTCCTTCTTGGACGAAGAAGACAAGGACAGATCTCTTTCCCCCCTTACGCCCCAACCGCTGGGAATCTCCCCCAGCTCCGAGTCCACGAAGGAATCCGGAAACAAATCGGCCAGAGGCTTCGGAAGCCCAGGATTACGCCCTTCAGCCTTGGCGCGCACCGGATCGAAGTCCACGAACCACGACTGGAAGAGCGCCCGCGCCATCGCCTCCAGCGTCTCGTTCATCCGCCGGTTCAGCTCGATCTTGTCGTCGAGGGTGCCGAGGATGTGGGCGATGGCGCGCTGTTCGGACAGTGGCGGGGTCAGCAGCGGAATCCGATTCATGTTGCTCTGGGTCAATTTCGGCATCGTCGAGCCGGTTAGGTATCCGCTGATCTCAGTCGCCGAGAGCGCGTACATCAGGAAGCGGGTGTCGGCTTCGCTGTTACCACGCACGATGTGGGCATGGTTGTTCACCCAAAATTTTCCGCGGGCCAGAAACGCAACCGGTGTGTTCCGTGTTCGCAGGTTCTCGCCATCCTCGGCGATGAGTAGGTACTCGCCATCGAGGAGATACCTGTCGACCTGGTCCACGACCCCGGAAGCACCGTAGTACGGATATGGCCCAGCACGTCTGTCCGCTTGCTTGACGGGCACACGTATGGCGTCGAAATTGTCGGTCAGCTCGGCCAGCGGACGCTCACACCACTCACCCGCCATACCCCAGCCCCTTCAAGTTGGCAGCAATGGCGGCATCCAGCTTGGCAACCTCGGCCTGCTGCTCCCGCAGCGTCGCCGCGAGCCGCTTCATCTTCTCCTCGAACGGCTCCCCGTCGTCCTCCGCCGCCTCCGCCCCGACATAGCGCCCGGGCGTCAGCACGTGGCCGTGCTTGCGGATCTCCTCGACCTTCGCCGCCTTGCAGAAACCGGCCACGTCCTCGTACTTGCCCGCGCCCTTGTCCCCCCGCCAGGCGTGGTACGTTCCCGCGATCTTGGCGGTGTCCTCGTCGGTCAGCTCCCGGTGCACGCGATCCACCATCGTCCCCATCTTCCGCGCGTCGATGAAGAGCGTCTCCCCGCGCCGATCCCGGAAACGGCCGTTCCGCTTGTTCCGAACGAGGAACCAGAGGCAGACCGGGATCTGCGTCGAGTAGAAGAGCTGGCCCGGCATCGCCACCATGCAGTCCACCAGGTCCGCCTCGATGATGTTCTTCCGGATCTCGCCCTCGCCCGACTGGTTGGAGGACATCGAGCCGTTGGCGAGCACGAAACCCGCCAGCCCCGTGGGCGCGAGGTGGTAGATGAAGTGCTGCACCCAGGCGAAGTTGGCGTTCCCCGCCGGCGGCGTGCCGTAGACCCAGCGCTTGTCGCTCTTGAGCAGCTCCCCGCGCCAGTCGCTGTCGTTGAAGGGCGGATTCGCCAGCACGTAGTCGGCCTTGAGGTCGGGGTGAGCGTCGTCATGGAACGTGTCCCCGTGGCCGATCTGGGCGTCGATGCCGCGGATGGCCAGATTCATCTTGGCCAGGCGCCAGGTCGTGTAGTTGGACTCCTGCCCGTAGATGGAGATGTCGCCGATCCTTCCGCTGTGCGCCTCGATGAACTTCTCGCTGCTCACGAACATGCCGCCCGATCCGCAACAGGGATCGTAGACCCGCCCCTTGTAGGGCGCGAGCATCTCGACCAGAACGCGGACCACGCGTGAGGGCGTGTAGAACTGGCCCCCCTTCTTGCCCTCGGCGCTGGCGAACTGGGAAAGGAAGTACTCGTAGACCCGGCCGAGCGTGTCCTTGGAGCGATCGGCCGCGCTGCCCAGGGCGATGTCGCTGACCAGGTTGATGAGCTGACCGAGGCGCTGCTTGTCGAGACCCGGTCTGGCGTAGTCCTTGGGCAGCACTGCCTTGAGGGAGGGGTTGTCCCGTTCGATCGCCGTCATCGCGTTGTCCACCTGGGTACCGATGGTGGGCTGCGGCGCGTTGGCCTTGAGGCGGGTCCAGCGCGCCTCTTTCGGCACCCAGAAGATGCTGGAGGCGCGGTACTCGTCGGGGTCCTCGGGGTCGGCGCCCTGGGACTTCTGGGACGCCAGTTCCGCGTGCTTGGCCTCGAAGGCGTCGGAGATGTACTTGAGGAAGATCAGACCCAGGACGACGTGCTTGTACTCCGCCGCGTCCATGTTGTTGCGCAGGGCGTCGGCGGCGGCCCAGAGCTTCGCCTCGAAGCCGAGGTTGGCGGTGGTGGCTGATGGCTGCTTCTTCCGGGGCGGCGCCTGCGTGACCGCTTCAGGGCGCGGTGGGGTCTCGGCTTCCGGATGCCGACTGCTCTTCGCGCCGGGGCTCGCGGCCGCCTTCTTCGTCGCCTTGGCTGGAGTTGAAGCGCGGTTCCGAGTCTTGGACCCCGTGGCGGGTGTTCCACGTCCTTTGGCCACATCGTCCCCCGTTCTTTCAGGCCCGTGGGTGGGTGCCCCAAGCTGCCGCATGAAAGTATCGCTCAACGCCGGTTCGCGCACAAGGTGCCGAGCCGGCCCTGCTCGGCCAGCATCGCCCGAGGGGTAGGACAAGCGTTGTCGCGCCGGGGAGGGACTGCCCTGCGAGTCCGTCTCACCTAATCGACCTCCCTGCTCATGATTCGTCCGTCGTCCTGCCGAGCGCCGTGGTCAAGGCCAAGTCCTGCGCGGAGAAGCATCGCGACAGCACGTGGTGTAGCCTCACGCGAGCCGAAGCCGAACCGTACCTGGACGGCTGGGGGTACTTCGCTGGAGGCGAACGACCTGGGATCTGACAACGCCGTCTGAGGTACGCCCTTGCCCCGGCCCGCAGCGGGCGGGAGAATAGCGCGGGTTGGCTGATGAGCACTTTCATTCACGAGGCAGCGTGTATGACCTGGAGATGGGCATGGAAGAGACACTTCTCGAATTGACGCGCCGCGTCGCCCGGGCGCTCGTCGACACGCCGGACCTGGTCGCAGTCACGGTCGGCGGCACCCAAGACGGCATCTGCCGGATTCTCGTCGCGACCGGCCCGGGAGAGCTCGGACAGCTCATCGGGAGACAGGGGCACAACCTCGAGGCACTCCGGGTTGTCGTCAGGGCGTGCGCCGCAAAGCACCACGCCCATGCCGAGGTCATCATCCTCGATCCCGCGTGGCACCGCGAGGAGGTCGGACCGGCGGTACCGAATCGAATCTAATCTGAGGATCGCAACCATGCTCGTCCTCCGCTGCACTGTCAAGCTACTCCGGGAACTCCGGTCACACCCGCGTTTCTCGCCAGAAGGAGGCGACGATCCGCTCGGCGCCCCCTCTGTGCCAACATCCAGTGAGACACTTTCCCCCTCGGGTTTAGTGTAGAGGGCATGGAGGTCTTGTCATGGAGAAGAGGAGTTCCAGGAGAGCCGGGAATCTTGCCGAGGTAAGTCGCCCGGAGCGTAGCGGAGGGCGACTTACCTCGGTCGCGCCCGTCCCTCTCCCCGGTCCGGATCCAGAGGTTTGCGCCAAGGCGACCCGACGCCGGTTCACGAAGGAGTACAAGCTCTCGATCGTCCGCCAGGCCGACGCCTGCCGCGAGCCGGGCGAGATCGGGGCGCTTCTGCGACGGGAGGGGCTCTACTCGTCGGTCCTCAGCGCCTGGAGGAAGCAACGGGACGAGGGAGCGCTGGTCGGTCAGGGACGGCGTCGCGGCCCGAAGTCGAAGCGACCGGACCCGCGCCTCATCGAGTTGGAGCGTGAGAATCAGCGGCTGCGGCGCGATCTGGAGAAGGCCCATCTGGTGATCGAGCTCCAAAAAAAACTTGCGACCGCCCTGGGAATCCCGGTCTCCGAGCCTCGGCTCGAAGGGAACAAGCCGTGATCGCCGTGCGTGAAGCCGCACCGGCTCTCGGGGTGGAGCCGTCCTGCACGGCCGTCGGGCTTTCACGGGCCACCTTCTATCGACACACGCGCGTCGCCCAGGTCTCTTCACCGCCGACTCCGGCGCGGCCTGAACGGGCCCCACAGCCGCGCGCCCTGGCTGCGGACGAACGAGCCACCGTGCTCCAAGTGCTGCACTCCGAGCGCTTCGTCGACCACTCTCCGGCCGAGATCCACGCCACGCTCCTTGAGGAAAAGACCTACCACTGCTCGGTGCGCACGATGTACCGGATCCTGGACGCCGCCCAAGAAGTCCGCGAGCGGCGCGACCAGCTTCGCCATCCCGCCTACACCAAGCCGGAACTGCTCGCGACCGCACCCAATCAGGTCTGGTCCTGGGACATCACCAAGCTTCTCGGACCCGGCAAATGGACCTACTTCTACCTCTACGTCATCCTCGACATCTTCAGCCGCTACGTGGTCGGCTGGATGCTCTCGCACCGCGAGCAGCGGAACCTGGCCAAGCGGTTGATCCTCGAGACCTGTGTGAAAGAGGGGATCGAGCCGGGACAACTCACTCTCCATGCCGATCGCGGTCCGGTCATGACCTCGAAGACGGTCTCGCAGCTTTTGGCCGATCTCGAAGTCACCCGCAGCCACAGTCGGCCCTACGTCTCCGACGACAATCCGTACTCCGAAAGCCAATTCAAAACCATGAAGTACCGGCCCGATTTTCCTGACCGATTCGGGTCGTTCGATCGGACCCGCGCCTTCTGCGCCCCGTTCTTCAACTGGTACAACCGCGAGCATCACCACTCCGGGATCGCTTTCCTAACCCCCGAGGCCGTCCATCGCGGGCGGGCCGAGGAGGTTCTCGCGACCCGCCAGGTGACGCTCGACCTCGCCTACGCCGCTCACCCTGAGCGGTTCGTCCGTCGTCCACCCCAAGTCTCCAGGCCCCCGGAGGCAGCCTGGATCAACCGGCCCGACGAAACCCCGGCGACCGCGGTCACGCCGTCGCCGGAAGAAGTGGCTCACTAAATTCATGCAAAGGGTGTCTCATTGTGGTTGACACGTTCCGGCCAGCTGGTTCGCCAACCTCCTGTGGCTCGAACGACGCAGGACGGTTCTGTTCACCCACGCAACAACGTACTACTCCTTCGTTGCGCATGGCCTCGTCGCCGACGACTTCGCGGATTTCGATAGCGTGTTCGCGGAAAACCTCCAGCGCTCGCTCGTCGATGAGGGATTTCCCGCGGACGCTCGGCACAGGCTGATGCTCCTCTGGTCTGATACTGTCATTACAAGGACGAACAGCAGGGTCGTCCTCGGATGCATGAACGACCTCGCCTACCAAATCGAGGCTTACATCGCGGATCCCCGGTTCAGGGCGCCACTCAACCCGTCCCACCTCGGACATCATCTGCGTCGAACGATCCTCAGTCCGATCGGATATGCTTCCCCGATCGAACGGTTCCGGGATCTCGCCAAGACCATCGCCGGGTGATCAGGGTGCAAGCTACTTTACCTATTTTCATATAAATATGAAACTGGCATCTGAGCGGCAGTTCTACAAGCAGTGCGTGACTGGCTCAGACCACGACGCCCAAGCGGCATCTGGGCGGCAGTTCCTGGCGATTCTGGACGCGGTGGGCGCGAGGTCCGGCAGCCAGACGGCACCTTTCGGCGATTCCGGGCGCGGCCGGGCGGGTTCCCGGAGGCGAGACAGGGGCAGTTCCGGGGCCTTCCCGGCGGAATGGGCATCTAAACGGCACGTTTTGGCCCCGAAAGTCGCGTTTTCACCCGCCTCTGAGGCAGGCACAAATCCCCTTACCTGCGTGGAGGCAAAGAGTTACGTGCCTCCGACGAAGAGCTTGCACCCTGCCGTTTGACCGGATTTCGCCAAAACCGATGCCGCCAAACGGATAACTCCAAAATGGTCGATGCCGCCAAACGGAAGAAACGAAAAAGGGTCATGCCGCGAAACGGATAAGTCCGCGGGACCCCATGCCGCGAAACGGAGGGTGCGCGAAAGGGAAAGGACGGGCGCGCCGACCCGATGGCCGGGAGGTCGCTTCCCGGCACGTTGACCTCTCCCCTTGTCACTCTGTCGACACGCCCGTTCGGCCTCCATTCTACCCTTGCCCCGCCCGGAGCGCCACGATCGTGCCGCGTCAGCGGCAGGATTCCCTTGATCTGTGCCCGCGCAGCGCCACCCTTGGGATCAGGAGGATGCCATGCCCCACCTGAGCCCGCAGACCCTGACCCGCGACGAAACGCAAGCCCTCCTGGCCGTGACCGCCGGCCACCCGCGGGACCATCTCGTCTTCTCCCTCGCCCTCGGCACCGGCCTGCGGCTCTCGGAGCTGGTCGGCCTCGACGTGGGCGACGTGTTCTTCCCCACCGGCCAGCCGCGGCTCCGGGTCCGGGTGCGGGCCGAGATCGCCAAGCGTGGCCGGGCCGGGGACGTCTTCCTGCCCGATGCGCTGGAGCCGAAGCTT
Source organism: Candidatus Eiseniibacteriota bacterium (assembly GCA_963833505.1). Lineage (GTDB taxonomy): Bacteria > Eisenbacteria > RBG-16-71-46 > CAIMUX01 > CAIMUX01 > CAWHYG01. Next base: position 18,639 of record CAWHYG010000014.1, read on the forward strand.
CGACGGTTCTGGTTCTACAAGCTCGAGCGCGGGGAACGGATCCGTCCGGACGCGCCGCTCTTCTGCGGGCAGTCTCGCCGCCGCCTCTCCCCCCGGCGCCTGCAGGTGCTGTTCCGGACCTGGCAGGGGATCGCGGGATTCGATCGGCTGTATCCCTTTCACACTCTTCGACACACCGCGGTGAGTAGTGTATACCGCGCCTCCCACAACCTCTTCCTTGCACAACGATTCGCGCGCCACGCCAGCCCACTCACCACCGTGATCTACACCCACCCCTCGGACGAAGAACTCCGGAACGGGATCCGCGACCTGGCCTGTTGACGGCATCTGATCGTCACCAGGTAAGCGACCGGTCCCGACCCGACCCGGCCAGCCAGGCGTACGTGAACGCCAGGCTGAAGTGGTCCGCGGCCGTCCGGACGTAGCGAAACTTCTTCGCCCCCGTGTCCTCGTCCTCAACCAGGACCTTCGCATCGGCTGCCATGTGCCGGGCGAACTCCTCCACCACCGGCGAGCGGCGAGGCAGCACGACCTTCATCTCCCTCACGGCGGCCCGGGAGGCGTCCAGAGCCTCGGTCCGGTTGATCTGGACAACAGCGTTCTGTACGTCCCATTTGGGCGCTCCCCGCTGGTGCTCGTTGAAGAAGTTCAGGAACACGAGCCCGGGATGCCGCTTGGCGAACGCCCGCGTCGCGTGGGTCTCGGGCAGGCCGTCGATCACGCAGCGATCGATCTCGAACCGCTCCATGATCCCGTCCAGCTCCGCGAAGTCGTGACACACCGCCAGGTGGACAAGGCGGCGGCGGTCCGCCTCGCTCCGTTCATCTTCTCGCAGGACCACCACGTGCAGGTCACGCCCCGTGTCCACGCCCATCGTGCAGGTGGCGTCGGTGGAGGACTCCGCCATCGGCTGGTCGCCGCAGAGGGCGAGTACCGACATCAGGTCGAGGCGGCGGTCCAGGTCCGCCCATGGCACGCCGACCTTGAGATTGTAAAACCTGTCCGGATAACGGGTCGTCCGGTACTCCTGGAGGATCTCCCCGGGGTCGACGGTCGATGAGAACAGCTGCGAGATCCGATACCCGTGAATCGGTCGGTCCGGGTAGTCCGCCCGCCACTCGCCGGCGGCCAGATCCAACTCAGCAGAACACTTCGGGCAGGCCCGATAGAACGAGCCGTCGGGCCTGGGCAGGATGATCCGGACCTCTTGGCCCATCTTCACCGGGAACGCCTTGTCCAAGGCCGTCCAGGTGCCACAGGAAGGGCACCGGAGCGTCCAATGGCGCTGGTCGCTCTTCTGGTACTGCTCGTCGATGCCGTATTCGGGCAGGCTGGGGTTCGAGAGCTCGATCACCCGCTTGTACTCGGAGTGAGCCAGGCGCTCCAGAGCCATGGCCTTGGCCGCCGGCTCCGTCTCGTCCAGCTCGTCGAACACGACCATGTCAGCCGGAACGGACTTCATGCCCACCGTGCTCTGCATCCCCCGCAGGTACAGGTGGGCGTCCCCGATCCGCTTGAGCCCGGCCGTGTCCGTGTCGGTCATCAGCTTCGAGAGGAACGGGTTCTCGGCCAGGAGCGGGGTCACCCGGCTCTTGGAGAAGTCGAGCACGTCGGTGCGGGTGGGGAAGAAGTAGATCACGTTCAGGCCCGCCAGGCAGGCGTGGAGACTGCGCAGGATGGCCCAGGTGGTACCGCCGATCTGGGCGGCCTTCGAGAGCACGACGTGCGGCGCGGTGTCGTCGTAGATCGCCCTCAGGTACTCGTGCCCGGCAAAGGAGAACGGCCGGCCGTCCAGGCGGATCCTGCGCAGGGCCCACTGGGCCAAAGGGTCAGTGAACGAGCGCCTCGCCCGGCTCGTCAGCTCCCGGGTCCGTCTCTCGAGGTAGTGCTGAGAGGATCGACTGCTGGATCCGCTCCCGGACGGCCTCGTCATCGATGTTCTCCTTGATGCTGTCGATGAAGACGTCGATCAGGTGCCGGGTCTCGGCCTCGGACTGAGCCTTGATCGCCTCCTCCGTCTCGCCCGTGATGCTGAGACCCTTGGCCAGCCGCTGGCCCTTCTGCGCCCGCTCCAGGATCCCTGAGATGCGCTCCAGTTCCCGGATGTCCACCGCCGGCTTGTTCTTCAGGTCCTCGGCCAGCTTCGCCACCAGCAAGTCCCACATTCGGTAGTGGCGGACGTTGAGGTTCACGCGATCGGAGGCGATCTTGTCAGCGAACATCTCCGCCGCCCGGCGGTCGACCTTGCGCCGGAGTTCGTCCCAGTCCTCTTCCTTCCGCCAGCGCCCAACGGTGTGCGCCTTGACGTGGAGTTTCACGGCGATGGCGGCGTTGGTCTCGGCCTCCCCGGTCAGAAAGAGGCGACGGGCCTCCTCACGGATCTTGAACATCGACTTGGGCATGGCGGTCCTCCATGAAGTGCTTGGCCAGGTTGGACAGGCCGCGGGCCTTCCGGTCCCGGCCGGGGGTGCCGTCGCTGGCGGCCTCGACGGCGTCGTTGATCAACTGCTCCTGCTCGGGCGTGACGACGAACGACATCACCCTCGGGAGAACCTTCTCCTGCTCCTCCGCCTCCCCCTCCAGCAGCGCGGCGATCTCTTCGGCCGGGAATTCCAGAAGACTGTGCAAGTCCTCCAGCTGCTTGTCGGTCTCGGGGAGGAGACCGGCCAGGTCATTCATGCTCATCTCCCCAAGAAGCTCGTGGAGCAACTGGGCCCGGCGGATCGGGATGTCCTGGCCTTGCAGGCGATTCAGCGTGGCGAGGAGCAGCTTCGCTTCCCGGTCGTCCACGTCCCAGACGTCGCAGCGGGCCTCGGAGTGACCGAGGTCCCGGAGGACGGCCACCCGGTGGTGCCCGTCCAGGACCTGGTATTTCCCTGGCTCTTCCGGATGGGGCCGCACCACCAGGAAGGGGTACCGGCCGGTCCGCTTGATGTGCGCCTTCAGCTTTTCCTGGAGTTCCTCGGACATGCTGTTGGCGTTCAGCGGGTGCGGGACGAGATGGTCCAGGGGGATCATCTGGGCGCCGATCCGGGATCCGAGGACGGTCCCGGTCGATCGGGGTTTCGAGTTCCGGTCTTCCATGCCGGCCGTCTGGCTTTCCTTGGACATCTCTGACTCCTTCCAGAATCGCTTCTACGTGTTCAAAACCAACGGTAGCCGTTGCTCACGGACACCGAGGCCCCGCGTCTTGGCTTGGAGCCTGCGTCGCTCCCGTTCCTGTGCGGAAACCACCCGAGGAGGCTTGATTTTCGAGCCAGTCCTTCGGGACCTCCACCTCGATCCCGTACCGGTCCACCCGCCGGACCTCCAACCCCTGTTCCCGGGCCAGCCGCTCCATCCGCCGCTTCATCACGCCGTCGCAGGTGTAGACCTGCCAGTGGGCCTCGTCGGCCGCGCGGGTGATGATCGTCTCCTGCTCGTATCGCTTCGTCATGTCGACCTCCTGTCCTTCCCTGACTCCCGGCTGCCCCGACTTCCGTGGGGCGTCCCTACGGACCCGCCTCGTCCACCGCTTCCTGGAACTCGAAATGGGCCCAGCGCCGCTTTCCCGGCGGCGTGTCCCGCCGGAGGAGTCTCGCCAGCGCGTCCGGATCCCAGCCCACGACCAGAAACTCCCGATTCGTTTCCTTCTTCTCCGCCGTGGCCACCGCTGGCAGGTGCTGGTACTTGATGGCAATCGCCCGGGTGGACCGGCCGAGGCGGGCCATCTTCGCCTCCAGCTCCTCGATTCCGACCACGGCGTTGCCCAGGGACAGGATCCAGACCGGGATGTGTGTGGCACGGGCGAACAGCGTGTCCAGCATCTCGGCGCCGTTCCGGGCGGTGAACGGGCTGGTGGGACGGGATTGACCTTCCAGGATCTGGTCGATCACGGCATATTCTCGTTCATAGCTCATGACCCCTGGGTATGGCGGGTCGAAGTAGGCGACGTCAGCGGCAATCTCCGGGAGCTTCTCCAGGACGCTCGCCTTGTACACCGTTGCTTGTCCCTGGAAGACGCCGGCGTTGATCTGCTGCGCGAGCTCCCACAGCTTGTCGGGCCGGGTGAGCCGCAGGCCGTCCACGTAGTGGTAGAGACAGGACTCCGTGATGCTCTCCAGCTCGCCCGTCGACAGCCGGTGGATGGTGCCTCCTCGGACCTGGGCCATGGGATGAGCCAGGAGCGCCACGCGCACGGCCAGAAGGCGCAGGAGGGCGGCACGGGCACGATCGGCCGTGGCCGCGGCCTGGGCTAGGGCCCGGTCCAACAGGCGCGCCTGTGGCGCCGTGAACACGCGGGGGGCGTAATCCCGTTCGATCCGCCCCGGCGGATCGTCCGTCGGCGCGGCCAGGCGCAGAACGTCCTGATAGGTCAGATGCACCCGGTTGTTCTCGATCAGGGCCTGGCCCACGACGATCGCTCGTTCGGCGATGTCGGTGGCGATGACCTGCAGGCCCTGGGCCTTGGCGTATAAGCTGACCGACCCGCCGCCCAGGAACCCGTCCAGGAACGTCAGGCCCGGCCAAAGGCGCCTTGGCAACAGTCGGTCCAGCTCGCGGAAAATCAGAGGACAGAGCCTTCTTTTCCCGCCCAAGTACGGCGGCAGTGCCGACCACAGGCCGAGCCTGCGCGTGCGCCGCATCTTTCTGCTCCTTTCAGCAACAAAGCCCTGGATGTCGTCCGCGCCGCAGCGCGATTGCTTGTGTTGCGCCGGGCACAGGGCTCGGCCGGAAACACGGAGGGCAACGATGAAGAAGCAAGCTGGACCGGCGCCGGCCACCCGAGACGAGGCCGAGGCCGGCGCCCAGAACCGCCTGACCCCGGACGAGGTCTTGAGGACCGCGATCGCGGCCGACGCCAAGGCGGTCCTCACGGACCCCCGCTACACGATTGTCCGGAACCTCACCAGCCGGTACGAGGCCTACACTCACCAGCTCGAGTGGATGGCGACCAACCTGCGGGATGCTGTGTGCAAGAACCGCGAGCAGGGGATCCCCGGGGTCTACGCCTCCATCGGATCCTCGTCTCTCTGGCAGGACGTCCCGAGGCTCGCCGCGCAGATCGAGGAACTTCGCGACGTGCTTCGGTCGATGGTGCGCAAGGTCGACGACCCCAACGCCGCGCCGCTGGATGCGGTCATCCACCGGATCCTTCCCGAGTAACGACCGGGAGAAAGGCAGCACACGATGTACCGAGACATGAGCCGCGCCGCCCGCCGGGTGGAGGCGGAACGGATCCGGAACCAAACCACACCCCGCAACGACCCGACCGGCGCATTCGCCGCGGCGGTCGAGGAGATCCGCGAGGTCACGGGGAAGATCCTCGAGGCCGCAGACGACCATCTCGGAGTGGATCCCGACAACGTGCATTGGGGCCACGTCGGTGACGCCAACCGGATCCTGGCGGCGCTCCGCGAGACCCTCGCGATCATTCAAGGCACCAACGTCTAACCCACGGAGGAAGGCAGGATGTACCGAGACCTGATCCGCGAGATCGCCGCCGAGCTCGGGCACGTGGGGGCAGACCCGTACGTGCTCGAGGGCTGGCTGCGCATGGATCCCGACACCGGAAACACCCGCTGCCTGGACGGCATGAGCCGCGCCGCCATGAAGCGAAACCTCCGGGAGATCCTGGCTGAGCTGGCGACCGTCCCGACGGCGCAGGCCGAACGGATCGCCGAGTCGATCATGGGACCGAGGAGGTGACGGATACAGACCATCCAAACCAAGAACCGCGAATGGGGCTTCTACGGGACCTGCGTTCGCGCCGGCGGCGACGCGGATCTTCTGTGGAGTGAGGCCGTCCGGATCTTGACCGACCCGGAAGGCCGGTTCCGCTTCGAGCCCGAGGTCGCCCGCGACCTGCTCGACTCCGCCTGGGGTCGGCACCTCGCCGACAACTGCGTCGGGCTCGAGATCGAAGACGTGATCGAGAACCTCGTCCTGGACCGGAAGTGGATGAAGAGCACGCTCGAGTTCACCCAGGCGATCGTGCTCGCCCGGGCCGACAACGGCCGCTGAAACAACCAGACGCGGGGCGCGTCCCCGCGAGAAGGAGAAGTCGAAATGTCCAAGAAGAACGAGTCCAAGAAGGCCGCCAGCACGAACGGGGCTGGCGACGAGAGCAAGCAGCCCGCCGCGATCGCGAAGAGTGTGAAAGCGACCCGGAAGCATACCGCGACCCCGGAGGATTCGCCGGTCGAGCTGATCGTCGACCGCGAAGGGATCCATCGCGTCGAGCCCGAAACGGCGCCGGCCGAGCAGCCGCCCGCGAACGTCAAGGCGCCGGCCGCCGCGAAGCCGAAGCCAGCCGAGACCGGAGGCGCACCTCTTCAGGAAGACGATAGCGACGACCTCTGCGTGTTCGCCTTCAGGCTGACCCGGGCTGAGCGGGACCTGATCCACGAGGCCGCCGGATCGGCCAAGGCGAGCAAGTTCGTCCGGGAGCTGTCGGTCGCCGCTGCACGCAGAGACGGGGACGCCATCCAGCGGATCGTCGCCGGGCTCCAACTGGCCGATCGGTAGCGAGTCCGCCCGACCCGCCGACCACCCTCGGGCAGACGCACCGGGGGTTGGTCGTTGGGCTGTGCTCCATCCCCCACAAGCTCTTCGTATGAGAGCGGCCCCTCCGTCACCCGACGGCTCCTGGACCGACGCGTCCATCGAACCAGCCGCAACGCCCACGAGGTCTGTGGCCGGCTCACGGACGCCGTCTGGCAGGGGGTGCGGAGGGTGGCAGGGGGTGTTCCAGAAACTCTCCTCACGAGAGAGTTCCGAGGAAAAGTTTCTGGAACTGCCTCCGCACCCCCTGCCAGCGAAAAGCTGCGCATCAAGAAACCTCCTCCGTCGGCGACCACGAGGGGTCCTCCTGGACCAGTCGGATGCCCTGCCAGAAGAGGGACCCGCGGTTGGGGCGTTGACCGGCCCGCTGTTCTAGCCCCTTGTTCTCCAAGCGCTTCTTGAAGTCCTTCACCGACAGAGGGTGGCGCTCCCCGTTCGCCTGGCACCACGCCGTGAAGGCGTCGTAAAGCTGCGCGGCGCCGACCCGGTACTCCTCCGCCAGCACCGCCCCAGACGGCGGCTCCTTCTCTGTCCGCTCGGCCAGAAAGTTGGCCACGAGATCCTGCTCTTCCCGGTACGCGGCGGTCGCCTTGCGTACCTCTGGAGGCGGTCCCAGGCCCTTCTCCTGGTAGAGGACCGCACCTCGAACGGCCCAGGCGAGAATCCCGGGTAGCTCCCCCCTCAGGGTCTCCTGCAGGTCCGGGTCAATCTGATCCGGCGGGATGGTCACCGTGAACGGGATCAGCCGGACGCGATTCCAGAAAGCCCCGCAGTCGCCGGCCTGAGGCAAGTGATTTGTGCCGATCCACAGTTTGTGCGTGGGCTTGAAGTCGAAGGGCTTGGCGTACTTGTGGCACCCCGTCAGAGTGTCTCCGCCAGTCACCGCCTTTATGAACGCCTCGGAGAACCGCTGCCCGTCTTCCAGTTCGGTGGCCGAGACGAACCGCGCCCCTTTCAAACGCGCGATCTCCGGAGTGGGAGCATTTCCACTCGGCTTGTACTGCACCATCAGCGCCTCGGCCGGCGTCCGCTGCGCGTACTCCCCGAGGAGCGTCATCACGGTTTCGATGAACACGGTTTTGCCGTTGCTCCCAAGGCCGTGCAGGAGGAAGAAGCTTCGATCCGTCGTGTCCCCGGTCAGCGAGTAGCCGACTGCTCTTTGCAGCCAGTCCGCGGTCTCGTTGTTCGGCATGACCTCCGAGGCGAACTGCATCCACCGCAGACACTGGGCGGTAGGGTCGTACGCGATGTCGATCCCCTTGGTGATCAAGTCCTCGCGCCGGCTGTCCATCAGGTTGCCTGTGCGAAGGTCAAGGGTTCCGTTCCCGCAGGATAACAGCCAAGGATTCCGATCAAGTGCTTCGGGTTCCACCGCGATCCCCGGTTCGGACCTCGCCATGAGGAGCATCGCGGCTTGCCCCTTCGCCATGGACGACTGTTTCGCCCACTTGGACAGCGCCTGCTGCTCATCAAGGCTCCTTGCATTACCTGCTTCGAAGTGTATCCGTCGGGCAACTTCCTTCGCCCACCGTTCGGCCTGGAAGGTGTTGTCGGTTCTCCAGCGTTGGCCGGTCCACACCAGCCACGAGTTGAACGCCCTATACCAACGCAGGTTCTCCCCGTACTGCTCCGCGAGTCGGTGTCCGTTGGCAATATCCGTGCACCTGAGCTCGATCGAGCCCGGGTCGTCGTCGTCCCCACTCGGTGGCGGGACGTCTTCGTCGGGGAGTGGTTCTGTCCCGAACTCCACGCTCGGGGCCGGCGCGCCGCATGCATCGCATCCGCCGTTCGAGCCCCCGAAAGCCCTCTCGATGGTCACCGCGCCGTACGTCCGTCCATCCCCGAAGTGAGGACGATCCCATTTCGGACGATAAAGTGCCGAACGCCTGAAAAGCCGGTCGATCCGCGGCGCATCCCCGTGCGTCCAGAAGGCCAGGTGCGAGCATAGAGCCAGATCCGCTTCGCTCTGAGAGTCATAGGCGCTGAAATCACCAGCGTCGAACAGCTGCGCAAACCGGTCTCCGTTCTTCGCCTTGCGGGCCTTGTCGATGAGCCCGTGGTCGTCGGGTTCCACACCACCACGCACAAACGCGTCCGCGGCAGCGGATGAGGTCGTCTCGTTTCCCGAAGTTCCGAAAACTTCGGCGTGCAACGCGTTGACCTGCTCCTGCCGGTCCCCGATTGTCAGGGGCGTTCCCTCGAGGTGGTCGCCCGTCACACAGAAGAAACGGGCACGATCGTACATTTCGATCCGGCCCTTGCGGCGGCGGCCCGCGGGGAGCTTTCCCTGCACAATGACATGCAGACCGGTGCCGGAAGGCGACACCTCGGTGTACGAGTCCAGCTCAGTGATGATCTCTTGGGCCCAAGGCTCGACGCTTCCGGTCTCAGGGTTGCGGCACCGGTCGAGGTCGATTCCCGTGAAGGGATCTTCCGGCGAGAACACGAACCCTACTCCGTCAAAGGAGCCGTTTTCGCACGCCGCGCGCGCGACATCGAAGGATGTCCAGGACTCCAAACACGTGGTGCTGGCTGGTCGAGTCGTTCGAGGATCGTAGGGGACCTTCGTCGGCATCTCCTTGCCTGGGCGCTCTTCACGACGCCAGGCAACCCACTGCGGCCGCGTGCGAAGTTCGGGCGGCACCCCATTGCGTTCGGTCCCCATCGTTCCCATCATGGCCTGCGCTGCTCGCGCCCCACGGGATTCGTGGGAGCGCTCTCTTCGACGACCATGGAAATGGGAAGGCCGTTCTTGACGTCGAGCCGGCGAATGACCCCGTCCCGGATCTGACTGAGTTGAAGGAGCAGCTCGATCACCTCCGTCCGAACAGTGAAGTCGCCGGCTGGAATCTCCGCGCGTGCTCCGGTGTCGCGGCCGAGCTTGACCGAGCGGAGCACCCGTGGCATCGGTTGAAGCACCGGCTCTCCCTTTCGGACCTTGAGGTCCAGGACCTGGCCGAATTCGATGCTCTGAATGAGTTGTACAAGCTGTCGACGCGCTGCCGAGAGCGAGGACGTTCGAAGTGCCCTCATCGCCATCACCTCGTCGCTCTGGCGGCCGACGCCAGGTGTGTGCTCTGGTACTCGTCGTCTTCCGAGATGTCGGGGAACAAGACGTCCGGACTCTCCCGAAGCGCCTTGGCCATGGCCTCGACGACCCGTGAAGATGGACGTGCTCGGCCGTTGAGGACCGACGACAGGCAGGCGTAGGAGAGATCGGCGGCTCTCGCCGCATCAGCGATGGTGAGCCCGCGCCGCCGAATTCTCTCCTTCAGGTTCTGTCGAACGTGATAGTGGCTGTTCATCCGCGCTCTCCTTCTTGATGGTGATGCTAAGGAGAGCGTGCGCGTGTGCGCTTACGAACTCAACCGCAAGCTAATACATCACAGTAGTTTAGGACATCCAGGTAGGAAAAACTCCTACCGTCGTGTCCAACGCTCGCGATCCCGCAAAATGCGCCGGATCGTACGAGTACTGAGCGGTTTGCCGTCGGGTTTCGGCGGAACGGCCCTTGCCGCCTCGGCCTCGGCCTCCGCGTGGCTCCATTTCGGCTGGCCATCCGGCGTTTTGTCTTGGAGCAGGAAGTCAAAGGTGTCGCAGATCCGCCGATTGCGGGCTACCTTGTAGGGGATGGACTTTGACAGATCCCAAACGGGAGGCATCGGCGGGGCGAACCCCCTGAGCGGTACCCATATCAGCGTGCCGTTGGCCAAGCGGATTCGCGCGCCCCGCCAGTACGGGGCCGACAACATCTTCATGATGTCAGGCGGCTGCGTCCAGAGCGCATTCAACTCGTTGTACGCGGGGTCCTCGTCCCGACTCGGCTTCATGATCTTGCGCTTCAGATGGCTGGACATGGCGTGGACTCCCTCTGTGTGGTTCTGCCCTCGTTCAGGACCCGTGAGTTGGCGTGTCTCGCTGAAAGTGGCCGAGGTCGTCGCAGGAGTACCCGCAGCCAGCTCGCATGGCGATATACACGGCGCTCGGTCACGGGACCTGGACGCTCGGGCTGCCGCCCGCCTACTTGCCGATATACGCGTTCACCCCCACGACCAGCGTCTTCCCGCCGACCTGGGCGTCCGTCCGCGCGTTCCCCCGAGTTGAGGCCACCACCAGCGTCTTCCCGCTCGCGCTCGGAGTCGGCTCCTCGAGGTCGAGCACTATGGTCAAGGTCTTGGCCTTCTCGTCGACGATGACTTGCTTCAGCATGGGCTCCCTCCCGTCGCGGTCTATGGTACCAGGATGCGGGCCGCCTTCGCCCGCTGCTTACTCCAGTCGATCTCGCACGTGACCGAGCGCAGGCCCCGCTCGGTCACCCCGTCGCGGCCATTCAGCGTCCTGGGCAGCAACAGCAGCTGCTCCTGAATATCCGGCGCCAGGTTGAGCAGATCCATGATCTGGGAGACCCGCGCCCGGCTGACCCCGCCGAGTCTGGCGATGTCCGCATAGTCCCGCACGTCGCCCTGCCCGATCAAGCGCCCGAATCGGATCGCCAGGGCCATCAGTCGGGATATCCGAGGGATCCGGCCGGCGTCCGTAGCCGGTGGCGAAGGGCGCGTTCCTGGGCGCAGCCGTCGCCTCCCCCGCAGCCCGGTCCGGAAGTGGACTTGGAACTCGACTGTAGGGCCTGTGGGCGTCACGAGGCCGCCTCCTGGCCCAAGGCCTTGATCCCGCTCGGCCTGAACGTGATCGCGATCATCTCCTTCCGCCCGTCGTACGCGACGCGCTCGACCAGCAGGTGGAGGATCCTGGCCTGCTCCCGGGGCGAGAGAGTCTCCCAGATCGGGTCGAAGCTCTTGAGCGCCGTCGCCAGGTCGGCCTCGTCCACGCGATCCCGCTCGAGGTCAGCCAGCGCTTGGCGGATCTCGGCGAGCCGCTTCTCCGCGGCGTCGATCTTCCCGTTCAGCTCCGCCAGCCGCGCCGTGGCCGCCGCCTGCTTCCCGTTGGGCCTGGGGAGCGATCCGACCAGCCGCTTGACCTCGGAGGGCCAGCGCCGGAGGTCCTTCTCGAGCTGCCGGCGCTCGAGGGCCAGATGGTCGGCCCGGTCCTGCGCTTCGGCGCGGCTCTTCTTGAGCACCTCCGCCACGAGATCCGGATCCGAGCCGATTCCTCTGATGCGCTCGACCACGAAGCCCTCGATCTCCCCGGCCGGGAGCGACGGGGTCGGGCAGGCGTCCCAGCCCTGCTTCTGCGCCCGGCCGCAGACGTAGTAGCGGTACCGGCGACCGCCCTTCTGCGTGTACGCGTGCGACATCGCCGTCCCGCAGTGCGCGCACCAGAGCAGACCCCGCAGCAGCGCGCCGTGCTTGTTCCGCTTCGCCCGGCCCCCGGCTCGCCCGTTCCGCCGCAGGAGCCGCTGGACGCGCTCCCAGGTCTCGAGGTCCACGATCGCCGGGTGCTCGCCCGCGTAGACCGTGCCCTTGTAATTCACGCGCCCTGTGTACCCGATGTTCTGGAGCACGAACCCGACCCGCGTTTTGTCCCACGGCTGACCGCCACGTTCGACTCCGTCCTTCGTCGTCCTGCGCTTGGTCGTGATCCCGCGCCGGTTCAGCTCGCGCGCCGTGTCCAGCAGGGACTCCGTCTCCAGGTAGAGCCCGAAGATCTCGCGCACGGTCTGGGCCTCGCCCTCGTTCACCAGGAGCCGTCCGCCGGCCGGGTCGACGTCGTACCCCAGGATCGGCGGGCCGCCGGTCCACTTGCCCTTCCGGCGGGCGGCGCTCATCTTGTCCCGGGTCCGCTCGGCGATCGTCTCCCGCTCGAACTGCGCGAAGCTGAGCAGCACGTTCAGGGTCAACCGGCCCATGCTCGAGCTGGTGTTGAACTGCTGGGTCACGCTGACGAAGGACACGCCGTGCGCGTCCAGGGTCCCGATGATGCGGGCGAAGTCCAAAAGGCTGCGGGACAGCCGGTCGACCTTGTAGACGCAGATCGTGTCGACCTTTCCGGCCTCGACGTCCGCCAGCAGCCTGCGCAGGGCCGGCCGGTCCATCGTGCCGCCCGAGAACCCGCCGTCGTCGTACCGGTCCGGCAGGCAGGTCCAGCCCTCGTGGCGCTGGGAGGCGATGTACGCTTCTCCAGCCTCGCGCTGGGCGTCGAGGCTGCTGAAGTCGCTGTCCAGGCCCTCCTCGGTGCTCTTCCGCGTGTAGACGGCGCAGCGGACCACCTTCGTCTCCTTGGGATCCGGCGGACGCGTGCGGGCGGTCACGGCTTGCCTCCCTTGCCGGCCAGTCCCCAGAAGAGCGGCCCGTTCCAGTGGGATCCGGTCACGGCCTTCGCCACCGCGCTCAGCGATCGGTAGACCGTGCCCTGGAACTCAAAGCCCTGATCGAGCACGGTCACGGCGATCGTCTGACCGCGGTACTCGCGCGTGATCACCGCCCCCGGCATCGGCAGCCGCCGGTCGTACGAGGGCCTGAACGGCCGGGTCACCGTGCGCGCCGCCGGCGCCAGCAGCCGGAGGTCCGCGTCGTTCGCCAGCTCCTCGGCCCGTTCCCTGGCTCGCTCCGACAGACCGCCCTCCTCGTTCGCCTGCAACCGCCAGGCGATGCGCTTGCGCAGGAAGTCTTTGTGCCGGGACCGGGACTCCTCGCCGAAGACCTCGGGCGTAGCGATCCCGAAGCTCGGCGACGGTCATCTCCCCGAGGGCTTCCACCTGTTTGGCGATGTTCGGCGTCATTGCTGGACCTCCGCCGGGGCCGACTCTCTCGGCCCGTCAACACACAAGGGCAGCGGTGCGTCCGGAACAGTCCAGGGGTTTCTCGGTGAACAGGCGCCGGTATCCCGCGGCCAGGATCGCA
>CAWHYG010000015.1:0-336814 GCA_963833505.1 Candidatus Eiseniibacteriota bacterium
CGGAAACCGTGTGGCTGAATTCATTGGGTAAACATGGTGGTGCGTGGGTGTAGATCGAGCCCCCCGCAGTGGAAGTAGATGGCCATGCAGAAGCGTTCGGGGTTGCGGAAGCCTCGCGCCATGCTCTTGACTCGCTGGATGCTGGCGTTGAGTCCCTCGGCGGCGGCGTTGGTGATGGGATGTTCGAAGTAGGTGACGATGTTGTTGTAGTGGCTCTTGATCATGCGGGCGACCTGCTTGATCGGTTGGAGCCGGCTGCGAATGGCCCAGCTATACCAGGCGCGGAAGTGGCGATCGGCGGCACCCTGGTACTGGTAATCCCAGAAGCGCATGAACTCCTCCTTGAGGCTCCAGGCTCGGGCCGTCTTCAAGTCGCTCCGTCGAGCCAGGTGGAGGAACTGACGCCACTCACCGAGGGAGAAGGTGTCGGGGTTGCGGAGCCAGTCGTACTTCGTTCCTTTGAGCCAATCCTTGCCCTCGAGCTGAAGAGCCCGGTTCTCGCGGCGCCGAATCTTGTCGACCGCGTCCCCCAGGTGCTTGGCCACATGGAACTTGTCGAAGACGATCTTCGCTTGGCCCCGGGGAAGACTCTCGGTCACCGAACCGATGTAAGGCTCCCACATATCCATGGCCACGCCCTGGACGGCCTGCAGTTGTTCCGGCGTCTGGCTGGTCCAGAAGTCATCCAGGCTTTCCCTGCGTCGGTCCTGGCTCACAAAAAGAACACGAGGCTTCTCCAGGTCGCTGACGACGGTCACGTACTGGTGGCCGCGCCGGAAGGAGGTCTCGTCAATTCCGAGATACGGCACGGGCTCGGCCTGGCGACGAAGGAGTCCGCGGCGGACCGATCGCTCCTGGATCCCCGCCGCTTCGTCCCAGCTCAGCCGCAGCTGTTTTCGCACGGCAGAGAGCGAGGCCTGCTTCATCCAGTCAATGGCCAGGGCTTCGAAGAGGGCGGTGAAGCGCGAACTGTCCTCAGCCCAGGGAACCTGGATCTGCTTGACCCCGTGGGTCGGGCAGTTCAGCCGCGGAACCCGGGCATGGAGGAGGGTCTTGTACTGAAAGGTGTCAAGGTGGCGCCAGATCCGCTCCCGATGATCATGGATGGGCGCTCGCTCCAGGCACTCCGGGCAGACCCACAGCTCCTTCGCGGGAAGCGCAACCCAGACGTGAACCTCTCCCTCGGCCAGCTTCAGCTCCACCTTCTCGACACCCCAAGGATCCATCAAGCCGAGCAGCTTGGCATACAGCGTCTTGTCGTCCATGACCGGTCCTCCATCGGGCCCCCGCAGCCCGACGGAACCGTACCACCGGCCGGATCACTCAACAAATCCGGCCACCCGAAAGCCGGAAGCGCCTCTCTTTGCAACCCTGCTCTCACCAGCACATTCCGGCCCCAAGCCCTTTCAGCACGGAAATTCGAGAGGAGCCACAATTAAGTACAAGGAGACGGGATCATTCGACTGGGGTGGTTCGAACGTCTTGCACGTGCGCGTCATGAACGGTGAATCACGGTTCACCATCGCGACGAATGTCGCCGGGGCGGTCTGCGGACCGACCGTGGCGTTCTCTTGGGAGGGGGAGGACTCGCTGGCCCAGCCGTACACGCCCTGGTCGCACTTCTACGTCCCGGCTGATCGCTCACAGTTCGCCATCACGCTTCAGGTCACCGCCCGGAACGTGAATTCCACTAAGGGCCTCACGTATCGGTACTTCCCGCCGGCGGAGCTGGTCATCCGGGACCCGACCGACTCTGCGGTCGATTCCGTCACCGCAGATTCCTCGAACCGCGATCTTGTCACCGACCACGTCGCTACGAACAACATGGGCGGTCTCTGGAGCTTCCGAATCCATTCACCGAGCAGGATGGACCGGTACAACCCGCCTCAGCTCGAGGTGGCCTTCGACGACAGTCTGCCCGAGTACGTGACGTGGCTCCAGCCGGAGAGGTTCTTTATGCCGGTGACCATGCCCGGCCTGACGCGCATGGGAAGAGGCAGTGTGACCGAGCACTGGAGCATCGGCATCCCGGTCCCCTATGTGTGCACGGCACAAATCCGGGGTTCCGGGGAGCGGGAGAACCCGCCAGCGGCCGCGGAGCAGTCCCTCTATGATTCCGACCACGTCGATCTCGCGACGAGCATTCCGCGCGCGGACTCGCTGGGGCTCTGGGCCGGCGCACGCCAGCCGTGGACCTACGCGAACTTCGCGGGCGATTCCGCCCGCTTTTACATCCTCCAGACCCCGTCGAACCTCAGTTCCCAAGGAATGTACCTGGATCCCAGCACGAAGCAACCTCGCCACGTCGTCGAGCTGTCGGCCGGATCGGCCCATTGCGACACGTGGTACCGCTCAGACACCTGCGCTGCCTCACTAAACGTCGTCTCACGCGCGCAGTGGCAGGAGACGTACGCCAGGGAGCACTATCCCAGCTACACCGCCACGCATGGGGCGTCCTACGCCCAGCAGAAACACATGCTGGTGAGCGTCCGTTTGGACCTACCTCACTACTCGAACGGCGTGCCGGTGCAGTCGGACATCGAAGCCGATCTGGACACGCTGTATGATGACGTCCATGGTCCGAATGGGCTTACAAACCTGTGGGCCTACGAGACAGGCGACTGGATGCTCTCCGGGTTCGACCGGGACTGGATGCTGCAGGAGGCCTACCAGATCCGAAGGAAGGACGCGGCGCTCGCCCTCCCTCTGGATCTCGGCGAAGGACCGACGGATCTGAAGATGAACCGCGAGCTAGGCGACATCGCGGACGTCCGCGGCACGTGGTCCTACCCAAGGCAGAACGACACAACCTGCGCGGGCAACACATGCAAGCCGCTGTGCGACATCATTCAGCAGTGGGACGACCTGGCTCGGGATCGACCATCAAACCTGACGTTTGCGCAAGGAATTTCCCTGTATCACCAGGCCGGGTTCGGTCCGAGGAGCAATTTCGTTGACGTGGCGCCGGATACGACCGCGAATCAGGCCTTGGCGTCTCTCATGCTCGGCGCCGCGGCCGTTCGCGAGTGGGTGCGGTACGATGGGCCGGATGACTCGCTCCGGGAGGACCAGGTTGAGTACCACGACCTGCGACTATGGAGGGCGATGATTTCGAGGATTCCGGCAATGCTGGACCAGGTGGCAACATGGCTGGACGCACCCATGAATGACACCCCGAATTTCGGCCGGGGCGGGAGCCCGACGACGGAATGCGGTGGTCCTTCCATCGTCTACGGGGATGGGGATGGCTACTTTGTCGTTGGCGGCGGTCCGAAGTGGGGAGTGTGGTTGGTCGTATGTAACCTTGGCTTAACTGGGGCCGCGAAACCAGATTCGATCGTGTTACCATGGTCGCAGTTACACGATCTGCCTTCGGGAAACTATACTATAACGAATGCGTGGAAGAACGAGTCCGGGCCGGAACCGGTCTGGACCGCCGTGCCAAACAGTGGCATTCGGTGTAAGCTCTACGGTACCGCGTTCGGGGTTGCGTTCATCCCGTACCCGGAGGTCATGGCCGTGAACTCCGAGAAGGCTGGGGATGTCTCGCAGGTAACGGTCAGTCCGGTCCCCGTTACGGGTACGGCCCGGGTGCAGTTCTACGCGCGGGCGGAAGGCCAGGAGGAGGTGATTCTCACGGACGTGACCGGACGGGACGTGCTGCGGAAGGAAATTCCGGGACGGGTCGGCTGGAATGATTGGATCTGGAACGGAGATCTTGACCGGGGCCATGCGGCTGCGGGGGTGTACTTCCTACGGTTGAAGAGCAGCGACGGCAAGGTGACCCGCAGGCGCCTGGTCGTGTGCAGATAGGGTGGCGCGATCCGGGGGTCATCGCCTTTGGGGCCGACCTGCCGGCTCGCGTAATTTGAATTTGTCATCTGGTGACAACGACGCGTCCCGAAGCCACGGCGGCGGCAGTCTGAAGACGGGCGAAATAGACACCCTGTGGCACCTGGCGGCCGTCGGCGCCAAGGCCGTTCCAAGGGACGGCGTGGCTGCCAAACGCCATCGGCCCGTTGAAGAGCGTACGAACGGCCCTGCCCGTCGCATCAAAGACCGTGAGGCGCACGGAACAGCTCCGGAGCAAGGAGAACCGGAGGGTCGTGAATTCGGTGCTTGGGTTCGGGTCGACTGAGAGCAGGATCGGCGCAGGCGGAGCCGTCCCGCTTTCGACGCCCGAGACGTCGCACTGAGTCGGAAGCACGTGCAGACCAGGTCCGTCGACATCAAGAAGGTAGCCGCCATAGAGCCCAAGACCGTTGGCGCCGACCGTGGCCGCCCCGACGGACACCGGCGCGGTCGGATGGAGGAGATCGATCACCTGCATCCCCTCGGAGAAGTCCGCAAGGTAGGCATAGACCCCGGACGGCACGACCGGACCCGCATACCCCGGCGACCAAGTCGCGCCGATGACCCGCGGAGCGGAGGGGTTGGAAACGTCAACCAGGTCGAATCCGCCGTCGTAGGTGAGATAGACCTCCGTTCCCGCGACGGCGACGCCGACGGCCCAGTCGGGCGTGTCCAGGGTTCCGATGACGCGCGGAGCAGCCGGCTTGGAGCAATCGACGACCTGGAGGCCCGCGCCCTGGGCGGCCACGTAGACGGTGGTTCCGGATACGGCGACACCGAGGGCGTAGTCCGGCAGCCGCACGTTTCCGAGGTACTCCGGGGTCAAGGGGTTCGAGATGTCCACCGTGACGAGGCCCGCGCCGAGCCCGGCGACGTAGGCGTATTGCCCGGACACCTCGACGTCATAGGCGTAGCCGGGGAGGGACACGCTTCCGACGATGTGGGCCGCCGCCGGGTCGGAGATGTCGACGACCTGGAGGCCGGCTGAGTAGTCGGCGGCGTAGAGGTACTTGCCGGAAGTGGCTACGGCGTAGGAGAGGTCCGGCGTGGCCACGCTCCCGACCGAACGGGGCGAGGTCGGCGTGGAGACATCGACGACCTGGATCCCGGCGTCATTGTCCGCGACGTAGGCGGTCGAACCCGAGGTCACGATGTCCATCCCGTAGCCGGGCAACGCCAGGTTGGCACGGATCGGAGGGGAATTGGGATTCGTGACGTCGAAGACATCAAGGCCCTGGTCCGTGGCGACGTAGGCATTGGTGCCGCGAACCGTGGTGGCGTTGGCCAGGTCGGAGCAGCCGGCGTATCCGATGATCCGCGGGGCTGCGACGTTGGCAACGTCGACCAGGGCCACGTTGTCAGCCTCGGCCGCCGCGACGCAGGCAACGGTGTCGGCTATGGCGACCTGCTCGGCCTCACTGATTGCCTGGGTCCCGATGATTCGGGGGGAGGAGGGCTTGGAGACATCGATGATCTTGAGCCCGGCGACGAAATCGGCCACGTAGGCGTAGTTGCGATCGACCGCGACATCGAGCGCCAGGGGCGTGACGGCCTCCCCCATGATTTTCGGGGATTGGGGCGTGGAAATGTCGATCGTGTAGAGGCCGCGGCCCTCCGACGCGACGTAGGCCACTGTTCCCACAACAGCTACTCCGTCTGAAGACCCCAATTGGACGCCACCCACGACGGCAGGCGCCGCAGGGTTCGAGACATCGACCACTTCAAGCCCGGATTCATCAGCAATGTAAGCAAAACCGCCCCTGAGCGAAACGTCGTACGTGATACCATCTGAACCGCACCCGCCCACGTAGCGGGGCGCAACGGGCACCGATACGTCGAACACCCCTAGACCAACGCCGCCAACAACATAGGCGTATCGTCCAGCCACCGCGACCATGACGGTGGTTCCGATGTTCGACAATGACCCAATGACCCGAGGCGCGGTCGGATCCGAGACGTCCGCCACGACGAGGCCGGAGTCGTCGTCTGCGATATAGGCGTACGTGCCCACGACAGCCACTCCCCGGGCGTAGTATCGTGTATCAACCTGCCCGATCAATCGAACATAGCCGGCGTAATCGATGCAGTCGGCACGTGCGGGACCGCTCAGGCCGAAGCCGAGAACGAGGGAAAGCACCAGAGCCGGGAACGCTCCGTGTCCGAGGGTTGATCGCACGAACCCCTCCTTTCGGGTGCCCCTTCTTAGTTTACGCGCCGAGAAGCTGGAAGTCATTCTGGATCGATGCCGCAAGGTGAGGAAATCCGGCCGCGCCACAATTCACCGGTGGTGGCTTGAGTGGCGCCGCCGGGATCAGCCCCGATCTCAGCCGAGTAATGGCCCGAATCCCGTGCCCGATGCGGCCCGCGAGGCTCGAGCCCTGCCGCGGCGTTCCTTCAGATTCGGTCGTCCGCCCCTCCGCTCCCTCCCCGCCCGGTGGCCTTGGAGACCGACGAGCGACTCACGCCCTCCGGCGCTGCCGGTGCGCTCCGGTACCCGCCGGGCGGACGGGAAGCGGCGAGGTCACGCGGGATTGAGCGTCGGCGCTGTTGTCTGACCATGCGCGGGCTTCTCCCCCTACTTCAGCTCGGCCTCCAACGCCGTGAAGAACTGACTCTCCAGCAGGCCCTTGCTCTCACAGGGGATCCACGCCTTCCGCTGGTTTTCCTCCCAGCCTTCGATGTGCGGGACGATCTGGACTCGCGTGGAATCCGCGCCGACGGCGACCGTTGTGAGATTCAGCTTGTAGCGACACTGTGACCAGATTCCGATTTCCCCGAACAGGCTCTTCACCGGCGGCAGGTCGGCGATGGAGTTGATCACTCCGCCGGCGTGCCCACGAGTCTCCGGGAGGGTCGTGTTCACGAGGGTCCAATCGGTGACGAGCAGTCCGGACTCCTTCTCCATCGCCAGGATCGGGTACTGGTTGTTGGTCACAACCTGGACGACGGCGTCCCACGTGCGGGTGGCGGGAAACGGATACACCCTGACTTGCTGCGGCGACGGGGCCGCCGCCGAGAACAACTGCGGAGTGGAGTCTGGCGGGGGCGGTATCGCGCACCCGGAAACCACCAAGGCGGCGAGGACCAAAGCAACGCGGCGCATTGAAGAATCTCCTTTCGTTCGGGCCCATTCTCCTTAGGGGCCGGAGGATTCGGGTCTCCCGGCCGGCCTGGTCCAAGAGTGGAACGCGGGGTACGCCATCCGCTGTCGTCCCCCAGAGAAAAACCGGAGTTCGCCGTCCGGTTGGGGGCCGGGCGGCCGGAAGGCGGGCTGTTCTGGTTCCGCGCCGACCAAGCTCGGTCTCCGCCGGTGCGCGACCGCCACCCGCCACACCCCCAGGGACTACTGCGCAATCCCCTGGCCCCTGCCACGCGCCTGCCCTATACTGCCAGCCGAGCGAGCAATCCTGATCTCTGTGACGTGGGGGGTTACGAAGTCCGATGCGCCAGACCGTCATCGAGAACCCGATCCTGAACTCCCCGTTCCTGGAGCCCACGCGCCACTTCCGGTTCGACGACGAGGGGATCACGAACGACGTCGTGGCCGGCCGCCGGTCCAGTTCCTACTTCATGCCCATCCCGGCGCCGCGGAAGAAGGGCGCCCAGCTCAGCTTCGACACCGAGTGGACCAAGGATCGGATCGAGGAGAACAAGCACGTCAACCGCATCCGGGAGCGGGTCGCGCTCTGGCGCCAGGGTGGCTACCTTGGGGTCACGCACCTGACCTCCCAGCTCCTCGAGTACTGGACCGATCCGGAGCGCGAGCGGAAGCTCTTTTTCTGCCAGATCGAGGCTCTGGAGACGGCCATCTACCTGGCGGAGGTGGCCCGCAAGTACGGCGACGCCTGGATCGAGAATGCCCTGCGGGACGCGAACGACATGGCGAATCCGGGCCTTCCCCGGATGGCGTTCAAGATGGCCACCGGGTCCGGGAAGACCGTGGTCATGGCGATGCTCATCGCCTGGCAGTCGCTCAACAAACTGGAGAACCCTCAGGATGGGCGCTTCACCGACACCTTCTTGGTCGTCACCCCCGGAATCACGATCCGGGACCGCCTTAGGGTTCTGTTACCAAACGATCCAGACAACTACTACCGGCAGCGGGACGTTCTCCCCGCCGACCTGATCGAGAAGCTCTCCCAGGCCCGCATCCACATCACGAACTTCCACCCATTGATGCTTCGAGAGAAGGTCCAGGCGGGGAAGTTGACGAAGTCTATTCTCGCCGGCGGGGCCCCGGGCGCCTTCACCGAGACACCGGATCAAATGGTCCGGCGGGTGTGCCACGACTTCGGAAGCAAGCGGAACATCATCGTCATCAACGACGAGGCGCACCACTGCTACCGGAGGAAGCCGGACGGCGAAGCGGAGGCTCTGACCGGAGACGAGCGGAAGGAAGCGGAGAAGCGGGACGAGGAAGCGCGGATCTGGATCTCGGGCCTCGAGGCGGTCAAGGCCAAGATCGGGGTGAAGGCCATCTACGATCTCTCGGCGACCCCGTTCTTCCTGCGCGGGTCCGGATACCCCGAAGGCACGCTCTTCCCCTGGGTCGTTTCCGACTTCTCCCTGATCGACGCCATCGAGTCCGGCATCGTGAAGGTCCCCCGGGTTCCGGTGGCGGATGACTCGGCCGTCCACGAGCAGCCGACCTACCGGAACCTCTGGCCGCTGATCCGGGATGGGCTCCCGAAGAAGGGGCGGAAGACCGAGGCTTTGAGCGGCGAGCCCTCGCTGCCGGTGGAACTCGAGGGGGCGCTCCACAGCCTCTACAGCAATTACGAGAAGCACTACCGGATGTGGGAAAAGAACGAGGACGCCCGACTCCGCGGCCTCACGCCACCCGTGTTCATCGTGGTCTGCAACAACACGAATGTCTCCAAGATGGTCTTCGACTACATCGCGGGGTGGGAGAAGACCCTGCCGGACGATTCCAAGGTCATCGTTCCTGGACGGCTTCCGATCTTCAGCAACGAGAACGGCGGCCAATGGAGTCCATGGCCCGCCACCATTCTGGTCGACAGCCAGCAGCTCGAGTCGGGCGATGCCATGAGCCTTGACTTCAAGAAGATCGCCGCCGTCGAGATCGAGGAATTCAAGGGCGACTACCGAGTCCGCTTTCCGGGACGGGACGCCGCCGATCCGTCCGGACGCGCCGCTCCCCCGCGGACCGGGGCGCTCCTGTTCCGCCGAACCATGACGCCCCGGTCAACCGGGACGCTCCTGTTCCGCCGAACCATGACGCCTCGGTCAACCGGAACGCTCCTGTCCCGCCGAACCATGCCGCCTCGGTCAACCGGGACGCTCCTGTCCCGCCGAACCATGCCGCCTCGGTCAACCGGGACGCTCCTGTCCCGCCGAACCATGGCGCCTCGGTCAACCGGGACGCTCCTGTTCCGCCGAACCATGACGCCTTGGTCAACCGAGGCGCTCCTGTTCCGCCGAACCATGACGCCCTGGTCAACCGGGACGCTCTGATTCCGCCGAACCATGACGCCCTGGTCAACCGGGACGCCCCGTTCCCGCCGAACCATGACGAGTCGGTCAACCGGGACGCCCTGATTCCGCCGAACCATCACGCCTTGGTCAACCGGGACGCTCTGATTCCGCCGAACCATGACGAGTCGGTCATCCGGGGCGCTCTGATTCCGCCGAACCATCGCGCCTCGGTCAACCGGGGCGCTCTGATTCCGCCGGACCATGACGCCTTGGTCAACCGGGGCGCTCTGATTCCGCCGAAT
Organism: Candidatus Eiseniibacteriota bacterium; assembly: GCA_963833505.1. Lineage (GTDB taxonomy): Bacteria > Eisenbacteria > RBG-16-71-46 > CAIMUX01 > CAIMUX01 > CAWHYG01. Next base: position 9,591 of record CAWHYG010000015.1, read on the forward strand.
CATCACGCCTTGGTCAACCGGGACGCTGTGATTCCGCCGAACCGTGACGATCTGGTCAACCGGGGCGCTCTGATTCCGCCGAATCATGACGCCTCGGTCAACCGGGACGCTCTGATTCCGCCGAACCATGCCGCCTTGGTCAACCGGGGCGCTCTGATTCCGCCGAACCATGACGACCTGGTGGACCAGGACACTCCGGCTCCGCGTGAGGACTTCGTCATATAAATCCAAATAGGTTCCTCCGTCTCTCCGGTCGTCGCGACATGCTTTGCTGCGGTCTGAACTCATCAGCCACGCCCACACAACCGTCGTAGACGTCGTCAGTTGCAGGGTATTTTACCCGTCAGAGAGCCAGGCTCTGGTCAACCTCCTCCACACCATCAAGACGGCCGTCCAGAACCGGGTCAATCGCCGGCGCCGGTCCGGCCTCACGGATACCTACTTCCCGCCACCGGCGCGCCCGCATCCGGGAATGGGAACGGCGGGGAGGCGAGCAAGGTCGCCGGCGCGGGAACCAGACACCCGAAGGCCACGTCCAGGCAAGCTCGGGGCAGCGAGGCTCCCGGCCGGTGGGCACCCCGAAGATAGGGAACACCCTCCCGCCCACCCCGGTATATACTTCGATCTGGAAACCATTCGGAGTGCGAAGCATGGTGAATGACGCAGAGGCTTGCGCCCGGGAGGTCCTCGAGACCGCTCCTTTGATCATGAGCGCGGTCCGGACCGAGATGAGACGGGCCGGCGGACTGACCCTGTCGATCCCTCAATTCCGCACGCTTCTCTACATCGGGCGGCATCCGGCGACGTCGCTCTCGGCCGTGGCCGAGCATATCGGCCTCACGCTGCCCTCGATGTCGAAGCTGGTGGACGGGCTCGTCGCCGGGAAGCTGGCCGACCGCGGAGAGTCCCGCGAGGATCGGCGCCGGCTGACCCTTTCTCTCACGGCGCGAGGTTCGGGGGTTCTCGAGCGCGTCCGCGAGGCGGCGCTCCGCTCGATGGTGAAGCGGCTGTCGGCGCTGTCGGCGCCGGAGCGAGCGGAGGTCGCGCACGCCATGCGGAGGCTGCAAGGCCTGTTCCGGTCCGAAGGGGAGAAGACATGACGATTCTGCGCACGGAAGGCCTCACGCGCCGGTTCGGCCAGCTCACGGCGGTCGACGGCCTCGACATCGAGATCGAAGCCGGCGAGATCTTCGGGCTTCTCGGACCCAACGGAGCGGGCAAGACCACTGTCATCAAGATGCTGACGACGCTTCTGCGCCCGACGAAGGGCACGGCGTTCGTGCGAGGATTCGACATCGTCAAGCAGGCGTCCCGCGTGCGGCGCGTGATCGGGTACGTGCCGCAGCTTCTTTCCGCCGACGGAACCCTCACGGGGGAGGAGAATCTCACGATCTTCGCCAAGCTCTATGACATCCCCCGCGCGGAGCGGGCCGGGCGGATCGCGGAGGCCCTGGAAATGACCGGCCTCCACGACTCCGCGCGCCGTCTGGTCCGAACCTACTCCGGCGGAATGATCCGGCGCCTCGAGGTGGCGGGCTCGATGCTGCATCGCCCGGCCGTGCTGTTTCTCGACGAGCCCACCGTCGGCCTCGACCCGACGGCGCGCCGGACCGTCTGGGAACACATCGAGCACCTGCGGAACTTATACGGCACGACCATCCTGCTCACGACCCATTCGATGGAGGAGGCCGACGAGCACTGCGGGCGGGTGGCGATCATGCACCTTGGCCACACCGTCGCGATGGGGACGCCCGGCGAGCTCAAGGCGTCGACCCGGAAGGAAACGGCTCGCGAAGGCGCCGATGCCGCGGACCAGCCGATCTCCGGCGAGGTCAGCCTCGACGACGTGTTTGCCCATTACACCGGCGCCGCCCTGGAATCGGGAGGGAGCTATCGTGACACTTCACGCACCAGACGCACCGCTCGACGGCTGGGCTGAAAGACCCAACGTCCTCCGCACGGTCTGGGACTTCCTGTACAAGACCTTCGTCATCGTCGAGCTGGAGGCGCGCAAGCTCCGCCACGAGCCGACGGAGCTGATCACCCGCGCGGTCCAACCGGTCCTCTGGCTTCTCGTCTTCGGGCAGGTTCTCGGGCGCGCCCGCATGATTCCGACCGGTCAGATCCGCTATATCGACTTCATGACGCCCGGAATCCTGGCCCAGGGAGTGCTCTTCATCGCGATCTTCTACGGGATCGCCATCATCTGGGAGCGGGACCTCGGCATCATCCACAAGTTCCTGGCCACTCCCACGCCGCGGGCCGCGCTCGTGCTGGGCAAGGCGCTTTCCGCCGGGGTTCGAGGGTGCTCCCAGACGATCCTGATCTACGTCCTCGCGGTGCTGCTTCGGGTGAACCTGCGGTGGAATCCGTTCGCCCTCGTCGGCGTGCTTCTGGTCGTGATCCTGGGGGCGGCCTGCTTCTCGACCTTCTCGCTCATCATCGCCTGCATCGTGAAGACGCGGGAGCGGTTCATGGGCATCGGGCAGGTGCTGACCATGCCGCTTTTTTTCGCCAGCAATGCCATCTATCCCATCTCGATGATGCCGGGATGGCTGAAGGTGATCTCGCGGGGAAATCCCCTGACCTATGAAGTCGACGCTCTTCGCAGTCTCATGCTCGCGCAGGCAACGAGCAGCTTCGGGATCGGCGTGGACCTCACGGTGCTCACGGTGGTCACGGCCTGCCTCGTCTTCATCGGGTCGCAGCTCTATCCCACGGTCGTCTAGCCTTTCATGACCCTCAGGGGGACCACACAAATTCTCCAAGCCCCGCCTTATCTCTGCCACAACTCACCGGTATTTTGTTGGGGATCGGCGCAGGGCGGCCCGCCGGCCTGTGACCGCACGCAATGATTCCGGCAAGGCGGCCACGATGAGGCGGATGATGAGATCCCTGGTCCTTGCTGCCGCATCTCGGCCAGAAAGCGAGCAGACCCTGTCCCCGATTGACCTTCAGGCCGGTGGCCCGATCCGGCCGCGGCTCTGCGGGCGGCTCCGGCGCCTCGCGAAGGCCGGGCTGATGTGGGCCTTGCTCCTTCTCTGTTTCGCCGCCCCGGCCGGAGCGCAGAGTCCGGGCGCGCACGGCATCGTCCGGGACGCCCGATCGCATGCGCCGATCGGTCTCGTCCACGTCACCCTGACCAATCCGGCCGACACCACCCAGTCTCATGCCACTGCCACCGGCGACGACGGCTCCTTCAGCATTCGCGACCTCGAATCGGGACCTTATCGCCTGGAGGTGGAGCGGGTCGGATACCGGACCGTGCGGAAGGACGTGACCGTCGCCGGGTGGACGGATCTCGGAACGATCGCCCTGCAACCGATGGCTCTGAACGTTCCGGGAGTCGTCGTCCAGGGTCTCAGGCCTCCCGCCGAGCAGAAGGCGGACACCACCGAGTTCAGCGCCAAGGCGGTCAAGACCAATCCGGACGCCACCGCGGGCGACCTCATCGAGAAGATGCCGGGCGTCACCGTCACCAACGGCACGGTCAAGAGCAACGGCGAGACCGTCCAGCAGATCCTGGTCGACGGCAAGCCCTACTTCGGCCAGGACCCGGCCATCGCCTTGCAGAACCTTCCCGCCGAGGTCATCGACAAGATCCAGGTCTTCGACAAGATGAGCGACCAGGCGGAGCTGACCGGATTCGACGACGGGCAGTCGATCAAGACCATGAACATCCTGCTGCGCCAGGAAAAACGGAACGGGGAGTTCGCCAAGGCCTACGGCGGATCGGGCAGCGACGGGCGGTACCTGACCGGCGGCGACACCAACGTCATGAAGGGAGACACCCGTTTCTCCCTCATCGGGCTGGCTGACAACGTCAACCAGCAGAACTTCTCCGCCCAGGATCTGCTCGGAGTGCTCAATACCTCGAGCCAGCGCGGAGGCACGTTCTCCGGCGGTCCCAACGGCCGGCGCGCCGGCGGCGGAGGCCGCGGAGGAGGAGGAGGAGGCGGCGGTCTCGGCGGAGGCCGCGGCGGGGGCGGAGGAGGAGGCGGTGCCGGCGGCGGCTTCGGAGGCTCCGGCGCCTTCCTCGTCGGCCAACAGAACGGGGTCACTTCCACCGGATCCATCGGCGCCAATGACTCCGGCCACTGGTGGAAGGGCCTCTCGGTCAGCCAGAGCTACTTCTTCAACCAGACCGAGAACCAGAACACCCAGCACCTCTCGCGCCAGTACGCGGTGCCCGTCGATTCCATCGCCATGTACAACCAGGATTCCAACACGCCCAACACGAACTACAACAACCGATACGACGGCCGTTTCATCGATACCCTCAGCACCCGGACCACCATCGTGGAGCAGCCCCGACTCTACTTCCAGAACAACCGCGCCTCGAGCGTCCTGACCGGAGCCAATCTCGGCCCGGATGGCAATACCCTGGCCGAGGCCGAGAACGACAACAGCGGAACCACCACCGGGGACAATCTGACGAATCACCTCGTCCTCCGGCATCGCTTCGAAAGGAAAGGCCGCACCGTTTCCGTCGATGTCGGCAACGGCTACACCTCCAAGGACGGCTCCGCCACGCTGAGTTCCTTCGACCGATATTTCCAGGGGAACTCCAGCACGCTCGACACCCTCGATGAAAGCACGACGGTGCGCTCGACCACGCGCTCGGCCTCGGCCCGGCTCGTCTACACCGAGCCCCTCGGAGGCGCCGGACTCCTGCAGGCCACGTACTTCCCGAGCGAGACCATCAGCCAATCGGACAACCGCGGCTACAACCTGAACCCCGCCACGCGCCAGTTCACTGTGCCCGACACCGGCCTGTCCAACACCTTCACCAGCACGAGCACGGCCGAGAACGCCGGCCTCGGCTATCTCCACCGGCAGGGACTGCTGAACCTGATGGCGAATTTCTCCTACCAGGCCAGCACGTTGAGCGAGCGCCAATCGCTGCCCGCCGTGACCCAGGTCGACAAGTCCTTTCGCGATTTTCTCCCCTTCTTCATGCTCAACTACAACCTTCGGGGGCAGAAGAACCTGCGCGTCTTCTTCACCACCCAGACCCGGGTGCCGAGCATCAGCCAGGTCCAGAACCTGATCGACACGTCCAACCCGCTTGCCTTCACGACCGGCAACCCCGACCTGAAGGAGTCGTACGTGCAGACGCTCCTGACCCGGTACTCCACCACCAACAAGTCCAGCGGGCGCAGCATCTTCCTTCTCTTCTCCGTCCAGCGCATGGCCGATTATCTCGGAAACTCCACCTTCACCGCTTCGCGGGATTCGTTGCTTGCGCCGGGCGACACCCTGAAGCCGGGATCCCAGTTGGTGCGGCCGGTCAACCTGGACGGTTACTGGAACGTGAACTCCTTCGTGACCTACAGCCATCCGGTCGGCCTGGTCAAGAGCCTCCTGAACTGGAGCAGCGGCTTTACCTACAACCGGACGCCCGGCATCATCAACGACCTGACGAACCAGGCCAGCACCTACACCTTGACCCAGGGAATCGTGCTCAGCAGCGACATCAGCCCGCAAGTGGACTTCATCGTGTCGTACACCGGGAACTACAACATCGCGCGCAACTCGGCGGTGCAGTCGCAGAACAGCAACTATTATAATCACGTGGGCACGATCAAGTGCAATCTGATCGGACTGCACGGCGTGGTGCTGAACAACGAGGTGACGAACAACTTCACCAAGGGGTTGGGCGCGGGCTACGATCAGGACGTGGTCTTGTGGAACCTGGGTCTGGGCAAGAAGCTCCTGCGCGGCCAGAGCGGCGAGATCCGATTGACCGCCACCGACCTTCTGAACCAGAACCGCAGCGTCAACCGGACGGTGACGGACTCGTATATCCAGGATGCCGAGAACCTGACCTTGAAGCGCTACATCATGCTGAACTTCATCTACACGGTGAAGTGAGGCGGGTCCCACCGGACCATCCGGTCGGAAGCTTCGGAATCAGCTCGGTCGCGGCCGGCCGGACAGGGACTTGAGCGCCCGTTCGGCCGCCTCGGCCGCCGCGTCAATCTCAGCTTCGGGACCGGCGAGATAGAGCCGGCCGAAGGCGCCGATCGCCGTCACGTCGACCAGAGTGATCCGGGCGGCCTTTTCCGCTTCGTTGGCGGCGAGGACGCTGTAGGCGGCGGGTTCCGTCTCCAGGATGAAGAGGGATTGCCCCGGTAGGATCATGGACCCGTAACGCGTCCGGTTGATGAGCTGCACGTGGTAGGACTCGACCGAGCGGATGATCTGGGACGACACCAGCCGAGGCGCCATCCGATCCGCTTCCGCCCGCTCGATCCCCTGGAGGATGGCCCGCCCGGCGCTTCGGACCTCCCCCTGGTCGGCATGGTGGACCTCGAGGACGCCGAAGGCCCGCTCGACCGCGATCGTCGCGGGCTGGCAGCGCGTCGCCTTCAGCGCGTTGTCCAGCAGCCGGTGGATGCTGATTCCCGGCGCGATCTCGACCCAGAGCGAAGCGACGCCGGCGATCGGCAGGAAGCCCCTCGAGGTGGACCCGATGTGGGCGGCGAGCTGGGGCTGGAGGTTGTCGAGAAAGGCGTAGGTCCTGAGGTCAATCATGGGCGGGATGGTATCTGCGGTCCGCGGCGCTGTCAACCGCGCGAAGCAGCGCCGACGACCTGTCCGCGGAGCCATCGAGTTGCTGCACAATCAGTTACGGCGATTTCGGTTGACGCCTAGCCCGCAGAACTGACCACCCTCGCCCGTCCAAGTCCCCCGTTTTCTAAGGTGTTTGCGCCGGCGGCCGTCCGGGCCGGACTCTCTGTTCCCAAACCGTCGCGGACGATCACCGTTTCGAACCCGTCGAATTCGACCGTCAGACCCCGGAACTCCTTCGGCGCTCACCAGAATTGACCCGCCTTTGCTCACGAGAACGGACCCGCCCCGGGCTCGCTGAGGTGCCTCGCCTTCCTGTTTCCTGAGCTGCTCTTGAACGTCACCCTCCTGGTGGAAGGGAGGGCGGCGCATGTCTCGCAACGGTCCCCGCAAGCGTCCATGCCGGATCTGTCGGAAGTGGTTCGTTCCCGATCCCCGGGAGGGCGATCGCCAGCGGGCCTGCAGCAATCCCCTCTGCCGGCGTGAACGTCACCGCCGCGCCTGCGCCGCCTGGCACCGAGATAACCCCGGCTACGACCGAGAAGCCCGCCTGCGGCGTCGGCTCACGTTGTGCCCGCCGCCATCTCCGAAGCCGGTCGACCCGTTGGGGGCTCTCTCCGCTGCGCCGACTTGACCTGGAGGTAGCGCGAGACGCCGTTGGGCTGGAAGTGACGGTGGTTCTTGAAGCTTGCCGGTCAAGTTCTCTGGGAAGGAGTGCGAGACGCCGTTCAGAGCCAACTTGTTGGATCTAAAGGAGTAAGCCGCCGACTTCCCCCGGGGGCGGCGCGAGACGACATGGCCGGGGCTTCCCAGCCCCCCTAGCCTGTGGCGAGTTGCGGGACGGCGGAGCGAGGCCTCCTGCTGGGGGAAGAGGTTCCGCCCGTTCGGTCCGGAGGGAAGCGGGCATGGAGATCGAGATCCGCGAGTTGGAGCGCAAGTACGAAGCGCTGCGCATTACCGACCCGGCCCGGATCAGCCGGCTGACCGCCTCGATCCATCAGTATGGCCAACAGACCCCGGTGCTGATCGTGCCCGGTTGTGCCGACGGCTATGTGCTGATCGACGGATATGCGCGGGTGGCCGCACTCGAAGCGCTGGCCCGCGATCTGGTGGAGGCCCTGCTCCTGTCCCTGAGCGAAGGGGAAGCCCTGGTCCAGAGCCATCGCTTCGAAGCCTCCCGCCGGCGTTGCGCCCTGGAAGACGGCTGGCTGTTGCGGGAGCTGGTCCAGGTCCAAGGCCGGCACCAAGCCGAACTGGCCCTGGCCCTGCAACGTTCCGTCAGTTGGGTCAACCGGCGCCTGGCGCTGGTGCGGGTCCTGCCGGAGGCGGTGCAGGAGGCGGTGCGGCGGGCGCAGATCCCGGCGCACGCCGCCATGCGGACTCTGGTCCCTTTGGCGCGCGCCAAAGCCGGCCACTGCCAGCGCCTGGTCGAGCATCTGGAAGGGCGCAAGGTCTCGGTGCGGCAGATGGACGCGCTCTATCTGGGCTACAAGCAGGGCGATGAAGAAGGGCGGCAACGTCTGATCACACATCCCTGGCTTTTCCTCAAAGCCCGGGAGGAGATGCAAAGAACGGAGACCACGGAACCTGGAGAGGCCGCCCGGCTTCTTCATGATCTCGAGGCGCTGGCCGGACTGGCCCGCCGAGTCCGCCGGCAGCTACAGGCCGGTGTGTATAAGCACGGCAGCCCCCGGCAGCAGCATTCCATCCGTTCCCTCTGGACCGAGCTCGAGATGGTCTTTGGCTCCCTGTCCGACCAGATGAAAGAGGAGTGCCCCGATGCTGGATCAAGACATCCGAGCGGCGATCCTGCGCCTGCATGAGCAAGGCCGAGGAGTGCGCAGCATCTCCCGGGCCTGCAGATCTCGAAGAACTCGGTCAAGCGAGTCCTGCGTCACGGACAGAGTGAAGTTCCGGCGCTCTCGCGGGAGGATCCCCTGGCGGAGCACCTGGACCGGGTGCGCGAGCTCCACGGGCTCTGCCAAGGCAATCGGGTACGGGTGGTGGAGATGCTGGAGGCCGACGGCATCCGCGTGGCCTATTCCACCCTCACCCGCTTCTGCCGGCGCTACGGGATCGGGGTTCGCCCCCAGCGTCCGGCCGGGCAGTATCACTTCGAGCCGGCAGAGGAGATGCAGCACGACACCTCGCCCCACGCGGTCGAGGTGGGCGGAAGGAAGAGATCGCTCCAGTGCGCTTCCATGGTCTTGTGCTACTCCCGCATGCTCTTCGCCCAGGTCTACCCACGTTGGAGCCGCTTCGAGTGCCGGGTCTTCCTGACCGAAGCCTTGAGGTCCTTCGAGGGATCAGCCCGGCGCTGCTTGATCGACAACAGCTCGGTCATCCTGGCCGGCGGCTCCGGACGCGACGCCGTCATCGCTCCGGAGATGGAGGCCTTGGGCCGGCGCTTCGGCTTCCGCTTCGTCGCCCACGCGGTGGGAGATGCCAACCGCTCCGCCCGGGTGGAACGGCCCTTCCATTACATCGAGCACAACTTCTACCCCGGCCGTTCCTTTGCCGGCCTGGGGGATCTCAACCTCCAGCTCCGGCAGTGGTGCCAGCAGGCCAATGATCGGCCCAAGCGGACCCTGGGCGGCCGGCCCCGGGAGCGCTTCGCCGCGGAGAAGCCGGTTCTGGTGCCGTTGCCGCCCTTCATCCCGGAGATCTACGAGCCGCACCTCCGCCGGGTGGATGTCGAGGGTTACGTCAACCTTCACACCAACCGGTACTCGGTACCGGTAGAGTGGCTGGGACGCCGGCTGGAGATCCGGGAGAGCAAGGACCAGGTCCGCGTCTTCGACGGCCCGCGCTTGGTAGTGGTTCATGAACGCCGGGAGCCCGGCGCCCATCTGCGCATCACCTTGCCCGAACATCGGGATCCGGCACGTTGGAAGAAGGCGCCCCTTCCGCCACTCCCGGAGGAGAAGTGGTTGCGCAGCCTCTCGCCCGAGATCTCCCGGTTGGTGGATGACCTGCGCCAACATCATGGCGGCCGCGCCGTGCGCGCCCTGCGCCATCTCCATCGCATGGCCCTCGACTATCCTGGCGAGGTCCTGACCCAGGCGGTGCAGGAAGCCCGGCCTTACGGCCTGATCGATCTCCATCGGATCGAACGGATGGTCCTGCGCCGGCTGGCCGGCCAGTTCTTCCGCCTGCCCCTGCCCCCGGACGAAGAAGAGGAACCCAATCATGACCGAGGAACTGGAACAGCTGCTGAAGAACCTTCACCTGAGACGAGCCCTGGAGATCCTCGATGACGAGTTGAAGCGGGCGGAGAAGAAGGGGACCAGCTACTCCGAGTTCCTGACCGCACTCCTCCGCCAGGAGTATCACGGCCAGCAGGACCGGTTCCTGGAGTACCGGATCAAACGAGCCCGCCTACCCGAACGCTGGTCGCTCGAGAGCTTCCCCTGGAAGCGTCAGCCGGGCGTGCGCAAGGCCGCCATCGAGCAGTTGGCCGAGCTCGACTTCGTGAACCAAGCCGCCAACGTGGTCTTCGTCGGTCCCACCGGGGTCGGCAAAACCGGGCTGGCCAGCGCTCTCCTGCTCAGAGCCCTGCAGGCCGGACACCGAGGGCTCTTCGTCAAAGCACAGGATCTCTTCGACGAGATGTATCAGAGCCTGGCGGATCGCTCTTCCCGCCGCCTGCTCGATCGGCTGATCGGAATGGACGTCCTGCTGGTGGACGAAATGGGCTACCTCAATCTCCGCCCCGAACAGAGCAACATCTTCTTCAAGCTCATGGAAGAACGTTACGGCCGCAAGGCCACCATCATCACCACCAACCTGGACTACGAGGAGTGGTATGCCTTCCTCGGCAAGAAAGAAATGGTGGCGGCCCTGCTCGATCGACTCCGCCATCACTGCCACGCCATCAAGATCGACGGGCCTTCTCTGCGGAACCCGGAATCGTAAGCCGCAGGGGGGGCCTGCCGGCTGCTCCACCCACCAACCCTCCCAGGCCCGCCCAACCCCGTCACCCCACTACGAAAACGGAAATCGGCGACGGGTCAATCCTGCTGAGCACGAAGGGGGGGATGTCCCGGTGAGCGTTGAAAGTTGACGGCGGTCCTCAACCCTATGGCAGAATTCGTTTTGCCAAGGAAGTCCGCAAAGGGAGGAGGACCAACCGCCATGAGGAAGAATGCCAGGAAAACACCCGTCCGAAAACCGCAATTCATCTCCGAGCCTTCGCTGCCACCGCGGCAGCTGTCGATTCCGGAGATCCTGATCAGCACCCGCGTCGGTCTCCGCGAACTCGTCTTCAACTCGGGGTTCCAGGTCTTCCAGGCTCTGCTGGAGACGGATCGGGAAGCGCTCTGTGGTCCGCGGTACGCCCCGCAGGAAGACCGTCAGGCCTACCGGCACGGGTTCGATGAGGGTCAGGTGGTCCTTGGGGGTCGGAAGGTCCGGGTGAAGAAGCCCCGAGTGCGGAGTGCCGATGGCCGCAGCGAACTGATGCTGCCGTCGTGGGAGCGCTTCCAACAGGAAGATCCGCTCCGGGACCGGGCCTGGGAGCAGATCCTCGCCGGCGTGAGCACGCGCCACTACGCGCGCTCCCTCGAGCCGATCGAGGAGGGCCCGGTCTCGTGCAGCGTGAGCGCCTCTTCGGTATCGCGGCGGTTCGTGGCCCGGACCGCGAGTGCGGTGCAGACGTTCCTGACCCGTCCGTTGGACGGGCAGGACTTCCCCATCATCCTGATCGATGGCACGGGACTGGGCGATCACGTCGCCATCGTCATTCTGGGAATCGACCCGACGGGCAAGAAGCACGTGCTCGGCGTGGCGGAGGGAAGCACCGAGGCGTCGGCGGTCTGTCATCGCCTGCTGGGCGAGCTGATCGAACGAGGTCTGGTGGTGGAGCGCGCGCGGCTCTTCGTGATCGACGGAGGTAAGGGAATCCGCAAGGCGATCCGGGACGTGTTCGGCTCCTGGGCCCTGATCCACCGGTGTCATCTCCACAAACTGCGCAACGTTCTCGAGCATCTGCCTCCCAGACGCCAGGCCTGGGTAAGCGCGGCGCTGCGGCGCGCCTGGGGCAAGAGCAACGTGGCCGCTGCCCGCAAGGTCCTGACGACCCTCGCCGATCAGCTTCGGGACGACCATCCCGGGGCCGCCGCCTCCGTGGAGGAGGGACTGGAAGAAACGCTGACCATCATCGCGCTTGGAGCTCGTGGTGAACTTCGCCGCATCCTCTGCAGCACGAACATCATCGAGAATCTCCAGGGTGGTGTGAAACGCGTCGCGCGGAACGTCAAGCGGTGGAGGAGTGGATCGATGGCCCTGCGCTGGGCCGTCACTGGCCTGATGGAGTCGGAAAAGAAGTTCCGGCGCATCCGCGGGCATCGCGATCTCGCTCAGTTCATCGCCGCCATCGAAGCGAAAGTCGAGGACTCAAGACTGGACAAGTCCAGAAAGGTCGCGTAAAAGATGATCCCGGACCGTCGATCACTTTCAACGGAGCGTGGCTCATCCCCCACGAAGGGGTCAGTTCTGGTTAGCGGCGAAGCCGGAACTCTCTCGCTCTCGGTTCTCTCGGGCGATCTGGCGAACGAACTGGTGGGGAACGGGGACCAAAGGGAACCGTTTGCGAACTGATAGCAGCTGAGATAGGCGCGGCGGGCCTGCAAGCCTAGCATTCCGGGGAGCCTCGTGACCGCGTCCAACCGCCTGAGTGAGAGCCCTCGCCTACGTCCATTCGAGGACGTTACCGGGCCTCCGCGCCTCCGCTCGCCTCCGCAACATTCCTTGAGTTAGCTCCAGGATCCTGCTATACTCCTTGTCGGCCACGCAGAGGGGCGCGAGGCGTAGGCATCCGGGCGTCCTCAACTTCGTTATCGCCTCAACCTGCGTTCCATACGCGTGCACATGGGTAGGATCCGTCCCGCCTTCCGTGGAAAAGAGGAGATGGCGTAACCTCCAGTTAGCCAATAACCAAAGGCTCGGACGAGCCAGGGAGGTTACGCCATGGGGGAGTCTACCACCGGACTGCGGGTCCTGCCCAGTCCCGAGGACATTCCCCAACTCCGCTCTAAGGGGCCTTCGGCGGGCTTCCCGCCCGCTTTCCCCGCTGTAAGTCCTTGGCAATCCTCATCGCCTCCCTCACCGGTTCCGCATTGGGGAGGGCCGGAAATCTCCGCTCTAAGAGAAGGGCAGTTCCGGAGACTCATCCGGGCTCGATCTCCAGCTGTCGGCCAATCCCAGCAGCTTGGCTCGCGCCGCGACCAACTCGTCTACCGTCAGGGGAGGCGCCGCCAGACGAGCGGTCAGCTCCCGGGCATGCTGCCGGATCATCGCGGCCATCGAGAAGAGCTCGTACCGCAGCCGCTTCGGTCTGGCTTCCCGGAGACGCTCGGGCAGAGCGTGTCGCTTGAGCAGACTGAGAACGTTGTACGTGATCAGGTTCAGACGAAACCAGGCGGCGTTGGCTCCGAATCGCTGACTGGGAACAATGCCCCCTCCCAGCTCGTTCTTGATCACGCCGTGCGTGTGCTCGATCGTGCCCGCCTTCTGCCAATGCCACCGAAGCAACTCGGTTGTCGACAGGTCTTCCCGATTACTCACCACGGCCAAATGCTTCAACTCTTGCCCGCCGGAAAACAACGCCCCTTGCTTGGCCGTGAACCGCACCGCCACGTAACGCATCGGAGGTGCATCCTTCGGCCAGTCGCCCGGAATAAACTCCACCTCCGCCGCCTCCACGTACTCGCGAGGTCGGTCTTCCAGAAACTCCCATCCTACCGCCGGGTCCTCACAAGCTCTCCGCAGCTCGCGAGTCATGTCGGCGGAGATCGTGAACTCGACCTTCTCGCGCCATAGGTACTTCAGCACCTTCTCGTCGTAACAGGCGCTGTCCCCGCGAAAACACCGGCGCTCCACACTCCGGGGCAGAGCCGAAAGCGCACGCGCGGCGATCTCTCGATTCCCCATCCCCGCGGGAACGTTGCCGTCCCGATACTCGTCCGCTACGACCAGGTCGGCCTCCGCCCAAACCACCACCACCGGCTGAAAGCCTCGGCCACCTTCGTAGTGGGACAAGGCTTCCCGCCGACGACTCTCCACTATCGTCGCGTCCAGATCCAGCGTGGCCAACCGCGGACAATCCATCATCACTCCGCGATGCACGAGCCCGACGTTCCATCGGTGCAGGCCCACCAGCGGGACGCTCTCTGGTACGATCCATGCCCCTCCCGCCGGCCGCTTCGACAACACCTCCTCGTCGTGAAAGCTCATCAGAAAATCCAAAAGCGCGTCCGGTGAGGGTGCCCGCCGACCCAGCAGCCGACTCAGGCCCTGATCCCGAGCCAGGACCCGAATGTCCTCGACCCGCTCTCCCCCCGCCGCCAACATCAAGACAATCCACTGGAGCTTCTCGTAAACCGTGAAACCCCGCCGCCGGGAACCCAACGGCAACTCCCGCGCCGCCAACTCGTCCATGCCCAAGGCCAGCAGAAGTTCCGCCACCAAGGGCAGGCCCGCCTGAGACGTCATGTCCATCGGCCGAGACGCAGCCTCCATCCGGAACGGCAGCAACCCCTGTCGGTGCCGTGACCCCATCGCCAACCACCCCTCGGCTCCTTCCGAACGCACCCAGGGGATCGATCCCCCCAAAGTCTCGCAAATCGTCTCCCATCTTTCACCCAATGGGTGAGATCATCCTCAGGCCAGACACCAAACTACGGAGTTAGAGCGGAGTTGGGGACATTCGTCGGTTGCTGAGGGTCAAGATCGTGGCCGCGGTTCAGGAGATCCTGGAGGAGGAGATCGCTCTGCTCCTGGGCTCGCAGCGGTATGAACGGACGGAGACCCGCAACGGGTATCGGAACGGTCGTGAACGGCGCCGGGTGACGACGGAGAACGGGCCAATGGAGCTGCAGGTTCCTCGAGCTCGGGTTCAGCAGCCCGACGGATCGACGGCCGAGTTCCGGAGCAGCGTGCTGCCGCGCTACCAGCGGCGCACGAAGCGGGTCGACGACGCCATCCTCGGGGCCTACCTGGCCGGGGCGAACACCCGCCGGATCAAGAAAGCTCTGGAGCCGCTGCTGGGGGAATCGAACCTCTCCCGGAGCGCGATCTCGCGGGTGGTACAGCGGATCCGGACCTCTTTCGAGACCTGGTCGGCTCGGGATCTGTCGGAAGACCGCTTCAAGGTTCTCTACTTGGACGGGATCCACCTGAAGGTGCGGCTGGTTCGTCGGGTGGTCTCGGCGCCGGTCCTGATCGCGCTGGGGGTTCGGGAAGACGGCACCAAGGAGCTGGTCTCGCTCCGGCTGGCAGCGGCAGAGAGCGGCGCCACCTGGGAGGGGCTGATCGACGACCTGTCGAAGCGCGGCCTGGAGGCGCCGGTGGTGATGGTGAGCGACGGCCACGCCGGGTTGAAGCGGGCCACCGCCCGTTGGCCGGAGTCGAAGGTGCAGCGCTGCACCTGGCACAAGCTGCAGAACCTCCTGCAGCACTGTCCGCGCCACGCCCGCCCCGAGCTCAAGCGGGACTACCAGGCGATCGTCGGCTCCAAGGACGGCCTGGCGGGGCGCGAGGCCCGGGGGAAGTTCCTGCGGAAGTGGGGTTCGCTCTGCGCCGAGGTGGCCCGGAGCCTGGAAGAGGCGGGAGAACAGCTCCTCACCTTCTTCGAGTTTCCCAAGGCGATGTGGAAGTCGCTGCGGACGACGAACCCGATCGAGAATCTGAACCGGGAATTCCGCCGGCGAACCAAGACCCAGGGCTCGTTCTCCACCGAGGACTCGGCCCTGACCCTGCTCTGGGGCTTGGTGGCCTTCGGCCAGATCCGGATGCGGAAGATCGACGGGCACCGGAAGGTCTCGACCCTGCAGACCACGGCGAAAGCGAAGGCGGCCTGAATCCAGCGGAAGTTGATGGTGGAAACGAATCACGAAACCCTCATGAACGAGGCGAACCGGTCGGAGGACCCGGGCTCCAGAAGGGAAAGTCGCCCTTCCGTGAGGACGATTGAGGTATCATCCAGTCACCCGGAGGTTACACATCCACTTTTCCACAGGATCCGGGACGGATCCCATGGGTAGGAGGCGCAGATCATGCGATCCATGGCTCTAGGTGGCGCGTGCGCCACCGTTGTGCTTGCCCTATTCGCGTTCGCACCTGAGGTCCAATCAAGGGCTCTCTCATCATTACCTTCCGGCTCCTGGACGGGGGTCCTCCAAGTACAGGACCCTGCGTATGGCGACACCACTTGGCGCAATTATCCATTCGCAATCGACTTCACGAATATGACGGCCTCATCCACCGGATGCACCTACACGGGCACAGTGTACCCGTGGCTAGACGCAGGAATTTGGATCGACTGGTCGAATTGCTGCGCTGACACACTCGCGCTTACCGAGGCCGACAGCACCCTGGACGGCTCCGGCTGGTGCATCGCATACTCCGGCCGTAGACGGATCCAAACGCATTTCACGGCTTATCCGTTGGACGCTGGTGCATGCTGCAATCCGACGGACGGTAGCTGCACCGTGACCACCCAGCAGAATTGCCCGCCGCCAGACGTTTGGCAATCAGCGACGAGCTGCTCGCCACCACCGTGTAACGGTGCGGAGTACGCGATCGTATCGGCGACATTTGCTGAAAGCGTCTACCAGAATGGTGTGGACACCGCGCTCTTGACGGTGGTCACGAAGAGCAGCTGGGGAGGCGGGCCGGTGCAGCTCAATGTCACGCTGGTTACGACTGAGGGGGTCCCATATTCGCTTGGCGCGGACGACTTTGTGCTGAACCCAGGCTACCAGCACAACTCGTCATTCTCGTTTGCCGTTCCGGCTTGCCCTGCTCCGGTGGATTTCACCGTCCAGGCCACTTTGACGCAGGGCGGAGCGCAGGTGGCATCATATGCTGGGCTCGGTTTTACGGGGACGCCTCTGAGTCCAACGCAGATAGACAATGAAGAGCAGCAATTGCAGAATTGTGAGGTCGTGCCCCAGCCGGATGCGCTTGCTTTGGATCTGGATGACATCGTGAGCGATGGAGAGCTGGTGTCGCCGATTCTCGGCCCCATGGGATCGGTCGTTGGCATGTTTGAAGACGTATGTGCTTCCGAGGTCTACAGGGAGCATAACGATAGCTGCAGGGAAGAGGGGACCCTTGTGATGACCGTTATGGGCGGAGCTAGTGCGGTTCTAGCTTGCTGTGCACTAGACTACGTGAGTGCCGGTCTGGCCGTTCCGGAAGACCTCGCGTTTGCCAACGTTGAACTCGGCGTTTGGGGGTACATGGAAGATGGGGTTGGGGATGAAATCATGAACACGGTCTGCGGTGGGCAACCGCCCCCGCTGTTGAAACGTCATTCCCTAGATATCGGAGACGGGAACGCGGTTCGGGCGCTTCTGCCGAATGTGATCGAGGTAGGCGATTCCTTGGGGATGACGTTTTCGGCGCAGGTCGGTATAGAGGGGCCGGTGAAGGCCCGCGTATCGATGCCCATCGGTTGGATTTCAACCGACTCGACGAGCATTGGCCTTTCGGCCGCGAGGGCACTTGCCCCGGACACGCTCCAGTGGCTCATGATCGGTCCCCAGGCCGAGCGCCTAACCGCGGCTAGGTTTGATACTACGATGGCACCGAGCGACAGCCTTTGGCCGAAAACGATCACCTTGTGGGCGACCAAGCCCGGCAACGTGTTCCTGGGATTCGCCTGCCGA
The DNA here is from genome assembly GCA_963833505.1 of Candidatus Eiseniibacteriota bacterium. Lineage (GTDB taxonomy): Bacteria > Eisenbacteria > RBG-16-71-46 > CAIMUX01 > CAIMUX01 > CAWHYG01. Next base: position 26,834 of record CAWHYG010000015.1, read on the forward strand.
CCTGTACGGTCGCAAAGCGCGGTCACGCTGTTCTATCCGACGGTGGCGGTCCGCGACTCCACCCGGATGTTCGTGACCTTCGGGGACTCCTTGGGGAACTACCCGTTGCAGGTCGACTGGAACGGCGACGGGAAGGTGGATACCCTCCTATACCCGGAGGGCGCGAGCAGTGTGGATGGCGGGATGGGTACGGTCGATGCGGGGCCGAGCATCAAGCGAGCCGAAGTGCGTCCGAATCCGGGCGTAGGTTCGGCGAACTTGATGCTGGAGACGACTGGGAACGTTTGGGACGCCCGGGTGGATATCTGGGACGCGGCGGGTCGGAAAGTGCGGAGCATAGGGGTCGGGGACTTGGGCCCGGGAGTGCGTCACGTGGTCTGGGACGGCCGGGACGACGGCGGACGGCGGGTTGGAAGTGGTGTCTACTTCTTCCGAGTTGTCCACCGGGATGGAAAGACCGGGACAAAGAGGCTGGTAATGCTCAAGTAGGGCCGGGTCGCGAAAGGAGCGGAGGGCCGGACTCGCCATCGAGCGCTGGTCGTGCTTGACAGCCGATAGCTCCGGTAGTACAATCTGACTCATCGCGGTGAACGCACCGCGAGAAGATCTTGACCAGACACCGTCCCGGCCTCGAAGAGGAAGGCGGCGTGGGTTGCCCCGGCAGGGGTCCATGGCGCCTTTCCTCATGCCCACCCGCCCGGACGCAATCCCACGAGTCGCAAGCCCTCCGTGCCGGGAAGCACCGGAGGGCGCATGGGGCTGTTCCTCGGCGACCCCGAGGAGATGACGGTGGAGCAGCGGCTTGCCGAGGTCGCCGCGATCCTGGCCGCCGGTTACCGCGTGTTCACCGAGAAACGACTGGACTGTTCGGACGCACTGCTGCCCCTGTGTGTTGACGGGCCGAGAGAGTCGGCCCCGGTGGAGGTCCAGCAATGACGACCGGCGCCGTCAACGAGGCCTCAGATGGCCTCTTCCCTCCGCCGTGGAATCCGCGCCCAGCGCGCCATCCGCATGGCCTCCATCGGCGAGGTGCGGAGAAACCGGGCCAGCTCTCGGATCTCGAGGATCCGCTCGGCGTAGGCCGCGAGCGCGAGATGGACGTATCGCTCCGGCAACGAAAGCCTGTCCGAGCGCGACCCGGGGCGCTCCCGCCCTGCGCCGGCGGATCGCGCCGGGCCAGCCACAGCCTGCCGGCGCTCACGCGGCGCGCTCTCCGGATCCTGCGACGCGAGCCCCAACTCGATGAGGCGCATCCGGGCCACGGGAGGCGGCACCTCGAACACCTGGGCCAGCGTTTCCAGGCGGTGCTCGAACCCGTCGCCGCGATCCGCCTGCGAAAGCTGCTGCCAGATCCTCGCGACGTGGTCGGGCGGCAGAAGCAGCCCGCGCGCGAAACGATCGGCGCGTTTCTCCTCGAGGCTGTCCGAGAGATTTTGCAGATCCAGGCCGCGCCACCGGCAGAACCGAGGCCGATAGGGATCGACGTCGGCGACAAGATGGGCGAACTCGTGCGCCATGATATAGGCGGCCTCGGGCGAGTCGCGGTCGCCCCCGACCAGCAGCGCGGGACCCGAGGCTCCTTCGAAGAAGAACGCTCCAGAGAGCACGCGTTCCACCCCCGTCGCCGGCGACAGGACACCCGCCGGTTCGGAAGCAGCCAGATCCGGCCAATACAAACCACCCGCACCCCAGATGCCGGCACCTTTGCCTTCCAGCGCGCTATGGCTTTCCGGATCCGACGCTTCGGCCGCAACCGGCTCGAGCCGGAACACCTTGATGCCGATCTCATCCAGCGCTCCGAAAAGGTCAAGCGCCTCGCCCGCTTCGGTCGCGAGAAGCCGGCGTTCCGCTTCCGCCAGCCGTTCGCCTTCCGCCTCGGCAAGCGACTCCGCCTCGGGCGCCGTCACCGCCGGATGCACCGGCAGCTCAAAGAGGACGTCGCCTTGGATGATCCGCTCGAGGAATGAGAAGCAGCGCACGAGATGCACGAACTCCTGCAGGAGCGCATCGTGCTCGGTGCCGGGCGACGGCGCGTCCAGGAACAGGCGGCTTTTCTGGCCGGAATCCCGTTCGGCACTCTCCCGAAACGGATAATCGGGATGATCCCGGACGTCAGGGTGGCTCATGCCTCCTCCGCCGCCGGCGTTCCAGCGGCCGGCGGTTCCCCGGTTGCGGCCCGGGCGGAGGATGTCGCCGGACCCGTGGCGGCCCCGCGCGCTGCGATCTCCGGATCCCGGCCGTTCGGCTCGTTCTGGAGGGACGCGCCGAGGGCGATGCGCTTCCGCGCCTCGCGGACTGCTTCCAGGAGCCGCCGGACCCGCTGCCGATCGACCGGAGCCGCGGCGCGCCCCGTTTCCTTGAGGGAGGTCCCGACGATCACGCCGTCAGAGAGAGGCAGAATGTCCCTGACGTTCTCGGGCGTGACGCCGCTCGCGGCCAGCACCGGCCGGCCGTTCGAAGTCGCCCTGGCCCTCCGCAGGTCCGCGAGATCCGGCGGCCGCCCGGTGCGTGGGCCGGTCATGAGAAGCCCATCGGCCAGGCCGCGCTCGATCAGGTCTGCGACTTCATCCTCCAGCGGCTGATCTCGCAGGGGACGCCCGTGCTTTACGCTCACGTCGGCCAGGATGAAAACAGCCGGAGCGATCGCCGCCCGCAGGCGGAGCGTGTCATCGGCCTGTCCGGCAATGAGGCCCTGGTCGGTCACGGTGACTCCGCAGTGCACGTTGACGCGGATGAATCGAGCGCCAGCCGCCGCGGCCACGGCCAAAGCGGCCGAGGCGTCATTCCGAAGGACATTGACTCCCCAGGGCAGCTCGGAAGAGCGCGCGCCCGGAACCGACGTTCGCAGGCGCTGGAGCAGGACCGCCATCGCCGCGATCGTCGCGGGCGGGACGGCCCCGGCGTGGAACGGAACATCCCCGTAGTTCTCGACCAGAAGGCCGTCCACTCCCTCGGCGATCATCGCCGCCGAGTCCTTCCGCGCCGCCTCGAAGACATCGTCCAGGGATCCGCTCCAGCCGGGACTGCCGGGCAGCGGTTTCAGATGAATCATCCCGATCACCGGATGGCGATCGCAGAAGATCTCTCCGAACGCGATGGCTCGCAAGCTGGACGCCCCTCCATGACCACCTGGCCCCTGTCTACAGCCTGAGCATACGCGCTGTGGCGCGGATCATGTTGGGAAACGGGCCTCACCCCGTTGGAGCGCCTGAAGTTGTATGGATGCTTGAGAGCGCTCGTTCCGCCGCCCGGAACGCGCAGGGACTCTCGCGGAGTCGAAACGGAAATAATCAGGGCGGCCGATCCTGTGGGAACCGGCCGCCCGGCTCTGATCTCCCATGTCCATCTGACATTCAAGAGTCCGAAGAAGGGACCGGCGGCTCGGCCGGTCCGGATCGGCCCCAGGCCCCCAACCGTTGCGAGGCCTCACCGATCTGACTCCATGTACCGAAGATGGCGCCGGGGGTTCCCTCCCTCCCTCAACGCCGGGGGGGCAGGATCAGGCGCATCTCCCAGGGAGCCAGGGGATCGAACAGCCCCGGCTCCGCCTCCTCCGATGAGAAAACCCGCACCTGGTTCGGCTGGAACGCCAGCGTCCTTAGAGCCTCATCGACCGGGGCGGGCGCCTGACCCTCCGCGGTGTGGATCCAGGCCAGAGCCGGCGCCTCTCCGTGCTCGGAGCGCTTGATCAAGCGGACCACCGCGCCCGCGCCGGACCTGCCGGCGGACGCCCCGTTGAGGGCGGCCATCGGACCTTCCTCATTCAAGACCGGCGAGTCCTTCTTCATCGCGTTGACCGCGGCGATGAAGGGGGACAGGTCGACCGACACCGGCTCCCAGTCCGAAGGCCGCGTCGACACGACGTTGAGCTTCTTGCGGAAGCCGAACTCGTATCCCATCGGCATCATCAATCCGGTGGAGAAGAAAGCGGCGAAGAGATACCGCATTCTCTGGATCGACACCCGGCCGCCGGTCTCATCCGCGAGACGAAGCGTGTCGTGCGTCTCCGGAAAGCTGATCGTCGGGACGATGCGGCGGAGCGCCTCGTACTGGTCCAGCGCCCAGGAGTCATGGAAGTTCCACCACTTGGAGCTGTTGAAGAGGTAGTCGAAGCCGGCGCCGGCCACCGCTTCGGTTTCATCCAGAGTGCAGCCCAGAGTCTCGGCGAAGAAACCGACGCCCGGGAGCGCATCCCGGGCCGACGCGATCAGTTCCTTCCAGACCCCCGCGGGGACCTTGTAGGCCGCATCGCAGCGGAAGCCGGCGAACCCCTGCTCGAGGGATTTCCGGATGAACTCCTTCCAGTGCTGGATGAGCGCTTTCCGAACCGGGGCCTTGGAATAGTCCAGCTCGGCCAGGTCGCCCCAGATCGTGACATGGCTGGCGTCATCCGGATCGACGGCCCGCGGAGAGTACAAGCTGCCGTCCTTTTCGCGCCGGTACCAGTCCGGGTGTTCCCCGACCAGAGCCGCGTCCTTCGCGGTGTGGTTGATCACAAGGTCAATCATGACCCGGACGCCCATCCGGCCGGCCTCGGACAGGAACTCCCGCAAGCTCCGCTCCGGATCGCTCGTGCCTTCCTGAAAGAGAGGATGGAATCGTTCCGGGTCCTTGATCGCGTAGAGGCTTCCCGAAAAGCCGGGATAGTAGATCGGGTTCAGGTAGACCCAATTGAACCCGTCGGAGACGATTCGCTCGAGATGCTCCCGCCAGCGCGGGATCGGGCCGGCCAGCAGCGGAAACAGGTTGTAGATGCGCGGGCCTTCCCGGCTCGGATCGGGCGCCGGCTTCCGGGCGGGCTCGCTCTTCACTTCGGTTGCAGGTGGTTTGTTCGTGCGCCCGTTCTTCGCGCCGGTTGAAGGCGGCTTGCTCGTGCGCTCGCGCTTCGCTTCGGTTGAAGGCGGCTTGCTCGTGCGCTCGCGCTTTGCCTCGACTCGAGCCAGCTTTTGCGCAGCCGCCGGTTTCGCCGCCGTCGCCTTCTCCCTTGAGGTCTGGGCAGCTGGAGCAACCGGCGATCTGGATGGCCGGGGGGCCGGCGATGTGCCCGGGGTCTTCAGCGTCGCCTCGCTCCCTCGGGTTGTCTTCCGATTCGTCTTGGATTCCCCCTGCCGCCCGCTCATGACCGCGCCGGCTCCATGACGACTGCCGCCAGGGGCGGCAGGGTCAGATTCAAAGACCAGTTCCTGCCGTGGCTGGGCACCTCGTCGGCCAGGCGGCCGCCTCCGTTCCCCATGTCGCTTCCTCCGTAGATCCGGGAATCGGTGTTGAGGATCTCGCGATAGTAGCCCGGCTCCGGCACTCCGATCCGGTAGCCCGGGCGGGGCACCGGAGTCAGATTGATCGCGACCACCACGATGCCGCCGGGCCCGCGCCGGATGTAGGCCAGAACGCTCGCCTGGGCGTCGTTGCACTCGATCCACTCGAAGCCGCGAGGCTCCGGGTCCCAGGCCCAGAACACGTCCTTCTGCCGATAGAGGCGCCCGAGATCCTCCATCAACAGCTCGATTCCCTTGTGCCGGGCCCGCGCGCAAAGATGCCAGTCCAGGCTGTGGTCAAAGCGCCATTCCCATTCCTGGGCGAACTCCGCTCCCATGAAGAGCAGCTTCTTCCCCGGCCGCGTGTACATGTAGGCGTAGAGCGCCCGGAGGTTGGCGAACCTCTGCCAGTCGTCCCCCGGCATCTTGTACAGGAGTGACCTCTTCCCGTAGACGACCTCATCGTGGGACAGCGGGTTGATGAAGTTCTCGGTGTAGGCGTAGAGCATCCCGAAGGTGAGGTCGTTGTGATGCCAGGTGCGGTGGACCGGCTCCTTGGTAAAGTAGGTCAGGGTGTCGTGCATCCAGCCCATGTCCCACTTGAAGCCGAAGCCCAGCCCGCCCAGGTAGGTGGGCAGGGTGACGCCGCCCCAGTCGGTCGACTCCTCCGCGATCGTGAACGCGCCCGGATAGAGCCCGTAGACCGCCTCGTTGACCCGGCGGATGAAATCGATGGCCTCCAGGTTCTCCCGGCCGCCGTACTTGTTGGGGATCCAGTCCCCTTCCTTCCGGCTGTAGTTGAGATAGAGCATGGAGGCGACCGCGTCCACGCGGAGGGCGTCGATATGGTAGACGTCGTACCAGAAAAGCGCGTTGGCCAGCAGGAAGTTCCGGACCTCGTTGCGCCCGTAGTTGAAGATGAGCGTGCCCCAGTCCCGGTGCTCACCCTGCCTGGGATCCGCGTGCTCGTAGAGCGCAGTGCCGTCGAACCAGCGCAGGGCGGCGTCGTCCTTGGGGAAGTGCGCCGGAACCCAGTCGGTGATGACCCCGATCCCGGCCTGATGAAGGGCGTCGACCAGGAACTTGAAGTCGTCCGGCGTGCCCCAGCGGCTGGTCGGAGCGTAGTAGCCGGTCACCTGATAGCCCCAGGATTGGTCCAGGGGATGCTCCGCCACCGGCATGAACTCCACGTGGGTGAAGTTGTACCGGCGCAGGTGGTCGACCAGGCGGGGAGCGATTTCGCGGTAGGTCAGCCAGCGATGGGTTTCATCGGGCGACCGCATCCAGGAGCCCAGGTGCATCTCGTAGATGTTCATCGGCTCCTGCCGCCAGTTCCGCTGGCGGCGCGACTCCATCCACGCTCCGTCGTTCCATTGATACCGGGTGATGTCCCAGATCCGCGAGGCGGTGCCGGGCCGAAGCTCGGCGGCGAAGGCGAAGGGATCGGACTTGATCCGGATGTCGCCCTGACGGGTATGGATCTCGTATTTGTACAACTGCCCCGGCTGGAGGCCGGGGATGAAGCCATACCAGATCCCCGATGAGCCCAGCGACCGCATGGGATGCAAGCGCCCGTCCCAGGAGTTGAACTCGCCGACGACGGACACGGCGGTGGCGTTGGGAGCCCAGACCGCGAAGGTGGCGCCCTCGACGCCGTCGATGACAGCCGGGTGGGCGCCCATCTTCTCCCAGAGCCGCTGATGGTTGCCCTGCCCGGTCAGATAGAGATCGAGATCGCCGAGGGGCGAGATTCCGGAATCAACGCTCGGGGCCGGTGCCTGGCCGGCATCCGCAGCGGCCGGGTGCTCCGGCTGCGCATCGCCGGCGACAGGGTGATCCGCCGCCGCATCGCCGGCGGCACGAGGCACACTCGGCGGCGCGCTGTCTCCCACGGGCTGTGCCATCGAAGCCTGCGGCGCACTGTCTCCCACAGGCTGCGCCTTCGAGTCCTGCGGTGCGACCGCCGCGGTCCCCGGCGGCGTGACGTTCGGCGCGCGGGGAATGGATTCCGCCTCGCGGGCAGTGGACTCGGGGGAACGCTCGGACGGCGCCGGCGTCGCCGGAACCACGCCGGCCGGAGTCGAGGGGGCTGCGGGCGCTCGCCGCCCCAGGACGCCGGTGTCCGACGGGTGGTCGGCAACGCTGGTCTTCCAGTCCGCGGCAGCACGCCGGAAGGCCTCGGCGGCCAGCTCCAGCGGCGTGGGCGAAGTCGGGGCCTCCGGGCCGGAGGCGTTCGCCGAAGGCGAAGAGCCGGGCGCGGAGAACGACGCGCCGGAGGCGTTCGGGGAAACCGAAGAGCCGGGCGCGGAAGCCGCGGTTGAAAACGGCGCGCCGGGGGCGTCGCTGGATGCTTGCTTCGAGCGCGGCGCGCGAGGCTCGGAGGCGCGAATCGTGAACCCGACGGTCGATTCGGGAGGTTGCGCCGTGAATGAATCGGCCAGATCAGCGGGCGTGGGGGTCCGCGGCGAAACCGGGTCAGGCCGGCCGGAACCGCGGGAAGTGCGCCGTCCTGTCGTCGATCGCGACGGACTGGATGCGCGGGACAAAGGCTTGCCCTCGCCCTGGGGAGCGGGAGGTCTCGTCTCCCGATTCCCTCCGTCCGTCGATCGCGTGTGATCGCCTTCGCCGGCCGAGCACGGGTGATTGACTCCGCCGGTCGCGGGCGTGCTTGCGCCTCGCTTGCCGCCCGCCGGGCGCTTCTTGCCCTTTGCGCCGCCCTCCTCGGGGGCGCTGCGCCCAGCGGTTCGCTTTCGGCTTCCGTTCCGGTTGAAGTCGATGTCCATTCCCCTATTCACCCCTTTCCGGTCTGTTCGCCGACCGGAGATTCTGAACGCTCGTGAATCGCGTCCCTGGATATGGCGGATCTCTCAACCGTCATCGATGTCGATGCGGAGTCCGCTTGAGCCAAGCCGCGTGCTGCAGGGTCGCGGCGCGTCATCGCGTCGGCGAAGACTGCCATAGCCTGAGAGGCCTGTCCAGCCCCGGGTCTCCTTCCGCGCAGCCGGCTGGTCAAGAATGATCCACCGGTTTTGTTGATCCCGGTGTAGAATCGATGTTCGTGAACCCTCTGATCAGCTCCGAACTTCCGTCTCCGCTTCGTAACTCCCGGACACGGCCAACCGAATCCCGCCCGGATCGCCGCGAGGCGGAGCTTCCGCATTCCGTCGCTTCCATCTACCTGACGTCCCTCCTCCAGGGAGCGATCGGGGTCTGTCTTCCGGCTTCGAGCTCGGTCCTGCGCGCGCGCCTTTCCATCGGAGATACCCTCTACGGCGCACTCTTTCTTCCGGGTCTGGCGCTGGCCTTCACTGCGGCGCTCGGCGGTCGCATGCTGCTCCGGCGCTGGAGCCTCAAGACTCTTTTTCTCTTCGGACTCGCGTCGCAAGCCACGTGCATGTTGCTCATGGGCCTCTGCGTCCTCCTGCCGCGGCCGTTCGGACTGGCCGTCCTCATCGCGGCTCTGGCCGTCTCGGGTCCGGCCGGCGGCATCATGGGCATCACGCTGAACACCGCGGCCATCGAGATCTTCCCCCGGGCGCGGAGCGGCGCTCTCTCCGCTTTGCACGGCGTTCTCGGTCTCGGAGCCGCCATCGGCCCCATGATCGTGGCGCTCACGACCCAGCTCGGATTCTGGAGCGCGGCGCCGTTCTTCCTGGCGGCGGTGCTGTTGTCGCTGATCGTCCTCTCCGGCGCGAGGCGGGTTCACGGACTGACGGAGCACCGGCACGAGGACCGCGTCGCCGGCGCGGCGCCGCGGCGGCTCATCGCACGGTCGCTCACGGTCCTGCTCTACGGCGCGGGCGAAGCGACCTTCACCGCCTGGGCGGTCGTCTTCCTGACCGAGAACCGCAGACTTCCGCTGGCGATCGCGGCCACCGCGCTATCGGCGTTCTGGGTTGCCATGACGGCGGGACGGCTCGCCTCGATTGCGCTGGTGCGGTGGATCTCCCCGGTTCGGCTCTCGCTGGTTCTCGCTCTGGGCATGGCCGCCTCGTTCTGCCTCGTCTCGCGCAGCGCCGCCGGAACCGACACGATCGCGCGATTCGCGATCGCGGGGCTCTGCTGCTCCGCCCTCTTCCCGCTGCTTCTCGGATTGGGGTCGGCGGAATTTCCCGATCGGACTCCGCAGGTCACCGCCTCCTATTCCGCCGCGGTCATGGTCGGCCTCGCCGTCGGAAGCTTCTGCGTCGGACCGGCGCGCGGGGTCATCGGGCTCGAGCGGATCTACCTGGTGTCGGCCGTCGGCCCGCTCTGCCTGGTTGTGCTGCTGATCGTTCTGGCCCGGCGTTCATCGACGCGCGGGGTCAGCCGTTCCCACGCGTAGAGTCCGATCCGTTTCCCGGCGCCGCGCCGCGGTTGGAATCAGCCGTTCCCGCCCAGGATCGCGCGCCGTAGCCCGGCGGGCGTCTCGATCCGCCAGTCGGGTTCCGCTCCGGCCAGTTCGCCGTCCGGGTCGATTCCCCAGCCCACCGCGCAGGCGAGCATCCCCGCGGACCGAGCGGCGCGGAGATCGGTGATGGAGTCGCCGATCATCACCGCGCGTTCGGCGTGCGCGGCTGGATCGCAGAGGTGGATCGCGCGAAGCAGCGGCTCCGGATCGGGCTTCCTTTCCGGATAGGTGTCTCCGCCGATGACGATCCGGAAACAATCAAGCAGATCAAGCCGATCGAGGATCTCACGCGTGAAATCCTCGGTCTTGTTGGACACGACGCCCATCCGCCGGCCCCGTTGATGCAGCGCGCGCAGGAGGCCCGGCATTCCGTCGTACGGCACGGTCGTATCCATGAGGTGTCGCCGGTAATGCACGCGAAAGGTCTCGACGGCGAGCGTGAGATCCGCTTCATCCCGGGCGGCGGCTCCGGCCTGCTCGAGGGACCGCGACACCAGCACGCGGATTCCGCGGCCCACGTTGCGGAGAACCGCTTCGAGCGACAGCGGCGTGAGTCCGCGGTCCCGCAGGAGTCCCGCGACCCCCGAGGCGATGTCGCGCCGGGTATCGGCGATGGTGCCGTCCAGGTCCCAGAGGAGGACGCGGTCCGTTTCCGCCAGCTCGCTCAGAGGGCGCATGTCACGGGGGCCGGGATCACGCCGGGCCGGGCGGCGGATCCTCGGCGCTCAGAGGCACGCCGCCGTCCGGCATCGGGGCCGGCAGCCGGGGCGTGATCGACCGGATCACGTAGGCGTGCGTGACTTCCTCTCCCGGGAAGTGCACCTGATCGCCGACCTGCCGTCCGAGGAGCCCGCGGCCGAGCGGCGAGGTGTATGAGATCACTTCCGGTCCGAGGACGTCGTCCCCCTCTCCCAGGATCCAGAACGTCCGCTGCGCGCTGGTGTTCAGGTCCTCGACCACGATCTCGGTGCCGGGCGCGACGCGGCCGAGCGGCGGCGCCAGCTCGTCGATGATGGTGGCCTCGCGCAGGCGGCCGGCGATGCTGGCCATCCGTTCGGAAAAGTCGCGCTGCTTCATCCGGGCCGATTCATATTCGGCGTTCTCGCTGAGGTCGCCCAGCGCGCGCGCCTTGGCGATGGCCTGAGCCACCGTCGTCTTGAGCTCGTAGTTGAGGCGCTCGACCTCCAGCTTGAGCCGCTCGAACGTGATGCGCGTCATCAGGTGGCCCTGGTAGTGCATGTGCTCCTGCTCCTGCTGGGCCAGGAGCATCTGGTTCGTCCGCGCCATCCGCTCGGAGCGCACCTCCTTCACGAGATTTCCGTGTCCGGCTTCGCGCAGGATGTTGAGGAGCGGCTGCAGGAAGCGCTCGGAGGACCGCCAGCGCCGGACCAGCATGCCGACCCGATCAAGCTGGATGTCGGTCGGCGGCTGCTCGAGGAGGCGCTGGGCCAGGCTCGAGCCCGGCGCCAGGATGCCCAGCGCCTGTTTGCGCAAGGGCTCGCGCTGGGTTGATTCCGCCAGGATGGCCGCGCCCAGGGCTGCTTCCCAGACGTCCGGCGCGAACGCCTCGGTTCCGGAGGCCGCCAGATTCATCACCGTGAGCGCGGCCATCGGGCGATCGACCGGATCCTGGATGAGCGCGTTCAAGAGGCTCTTGCCGGTCTCCTGATCGCGCCGGAGCCGGGCCAGGGCCAGCTCGCGCACCTCGGGATACCGCGAGGAGAGGGCGAAGTACACCGTCCGCTTCCAGAGCAGCTCGCCGGCCAGCCCGGTCCCCACCATGAGGGTCTGGTCCTCGAGGTCGGAGAAGACGCTCGCTTCCACGTCCGCCTCGAGCATCGCGCCCAGGGCCTCGATGAACTCCTCGGTGACCTTTTTCTGCCAGCGGTGGATCTGCAGCGCGATCGCCATCCGCTCTTCCGCGTTGGTCCGCTCCTGGCGCGCCCAGCGCTGGAGGATTCCTGTATAAGTGCGGGCCGCCCGGGGCGTCTGATCCGGATGCTGCTCGAGGAACCGGCGGATGAGGTTCAGATTGGGCCGCACGCCGCGGCGCGGCTCGATCGCCGGCAGCGACAGCGCGTTCTCCTCCGAGGAGCTGCGGATCTGATAGGTCTGCCGGAAGGCCTGGGAGAGGTCGAACCGATCGTCCTGATCCATCGCCGCCTTGACTTCCTTCCACCAGGCGGACCACTGCGACGCCGTCACGACCTCGTCCGCCAGCAAAGTCCGCTTCAGCTCCTGCGTCGTGGCCGAGCCGCCGAGCTGCCGGATCGCGAGGAAGGCGACGCCGGCCGGATCCTCCTTGACCCTCCGCTTCAGGTCGGCCGGCTCGAGCACCTTGAGCACGCGGAGATCGTCGGCCGGGACCACCTGGAGCGCGCGCCGGGCGAGGCTGACCGACATCCGATGGTTGTCGGTCCCCTGGAAGTCGAGGATCAGGGTCTCCCCGTCGTTCAACCGGATCCGTCCGACGCCCCACGAGGCGTGCAGCACGTAGTAGCCCGGAGCAAAGGCGAGCAGGGGCTCGAGCGCCTTGGTGGCGCCCTCGACCTTGACCTCCGGATCGAGGATCCCGCTTCGATTCAGGAGATCGAGGATCCCCTCGACCTGCGGGAACGCCTCCGAAGCCAGCTCGCGGATCCGCGTGCGGACATTGATCGCCGCCGGCGCCGACGGAAGCAAGCGGAGCAGGACGTTCCAAAGGTCATGGACGAGGCCGGCCTTCTGGAGCGCCGGAAGAGCCAGGTCGAGGCAGGCGTCCATCCGGCCCCATTGCCCCTGGTCTCCCATCTTGCGCAACGCGGCGAGCACATGCTGAAGGATCCCGGGATCCTCGCTGTCGGCGATCTTGAGGATCGTCTCCTCGACCTGGTTGCCGCGCTTGAGCGCGACAAAGCCGTCGAGCGCATCGGCCCAGAAGGACCGGGCCTCATTCATGAGGCTGACGACTTCGGGGGCTTTGGCCGGCTTCGAGAGCTTCTTCGCTTCGAGGGCCTTGGCCTCTCCCATGAGGCTGGAGAGTCGGCTCTCATCCGGAAACGCGTCGTAGGCCTTAACGAGGAGCGCCGGGTCGATCTCGTCGAACCCGGCGCTCTCTACCGCCTTGGCCACGTGGAGTCCCGCTTCCACTCGTGGCGCGTACTCCAGAGCGCGTCCTGACAGCAAGGCGAGTGCGCGCCAGTGCTCCTCCTGCTCGAGCTTGCCGGCCAGCGGAAGGACGGCCGCCCAGGCCTTCTCGGGTTGACCGGAGCGGAACTGCGCGAAACCGTGCAGGTAGTACCGCGCCATCTGGACGCCCGGCTCCTTGAGCGCGGACGCGGTCTCGCTGACGACCATCGGGAGAAGGCTGTCCTCCTCCGCCAGGTCGAGGATGGCTTCCAGGGCCTCGAACGGATCCGGCATCAGGTCCGGATCGAATTCGGCGGCGTCTAGCTGATCTTTCAGGGTCTGGCTTTCCATGGCGCTCCAAATCCCTCGCGCGGTGGGCGGGCCCATGCCCGCGATCTTGGGGCAAACATTTCGGTAGTTTAGCAAGATCCGGGGGGCGGTTCCAGTGCGAGGATTGGGGCGCTCGAACGCTCTGGGTCGATGCGCCGGGGGAACGGGCGCCGGTTGACGTCGGCACCATGCGGTGGGAGAATCTGTGCGGTTCACGGAACCAGCCGGGGCAAAGAAATGAGCGCGAGAGGGAGGCCGTCATGGTCGTTCGCGCGTTCCGCCAGGCATGGGTCCCGTTCGTTTCATTGGTCCATCAGCGTCCGGGCAGGTGGGCTCCAGCGGTTCTCCTCTTGGCTCTGGCCTGCCATGACGAAACCGGTACCAAGCCGGGGGCGCCGGATACGACGCCGCCCGCGCAGGTAACCGACCTGACCGCTCACGGCACCAGCACCGAGGCGGTCTTGAGCTGGACCGCGCCCGGGAACGACGGCATGCAGGGACGGGCGGTGGAGTACGATCTCCGCTGCTACCGCAGGAAGCTGACGATTCAGGCGTGGGATTCGGCGCAAGTGGTAAACGGCCTGCCGGCGCCGAAGCCCGCCACGGAGAAGGAGACCTTCACGGTTTCCGGACTGCCGGCTGGCACCTGGTGGTTTCGGCTCAGGACCGCGGACGGGGCCCTGAACTGGTCGGACCTTTCCAACGTCGCCAGCGCCGAAATCGGTGACACGATTCCCCCGCGGCAGGTCACCGACCTGAAGGCCACCTCCTCAACCGCCACAACCATCACTCTAACGTGGACGGCTCCCGGGGGCGACGGCGCGACTGGAACCGCCACACGGTATGACCTGCGGTACTCGACGTCGATGATCACCGAGTCGACATGGGCCGCGGCGGCGGCCGTGTCCGGGGTGCCCGCCCCGCACATCGCCGAAACCGTGGAGTCCTATACAGTCACGGGCATGTCGAGCGGACTGTACTACTTCGCTCTCAAGGCCGTCGACGACGCGGGAAACTGGTCGGTGCTGTCCGATGTGGCCTCCGATTCCACCCGGACGCACTTTCCGATCCGCCTGACAACGAGCACCCAGAGGACCGGCGCCGAGGCCCCTTCCTGGTCTCCGGACGGCCGGCTCATCGCCTTTGATGCCGATTGGGAGAGCGACCAAGGTCCGCACCAGCTCTACACGGTCCCTGACAGCGGAGGAGATCCGGTCAAGTTGACGGAGGAGTCGTATTCGGTGATGACTCCCGTCTGGAAGCCTCTGCGGGGCAGCAACGAGATCGCCTACTACTATGACCACCTCGATTACCCGAACCCGTTTGACCTCTGGGGCGTGGAGGTGATGACGGCGGATCCCGGGGCGAAGCCGACCGTGGCGATCGATTCCGGGCACTCCCAGCTCAGCGGGTTCGTGTGGTCCCCGACGGGAGATCGCATCGCGTATTCGGTCCTCACGCACGGTCCTTGGGAAACTCCCCCGCAACCCTTCGCTTCCGACATCATGATCGCGCCTCTATCCGGAGGCGCGGCGCAGCTCTTGATCACCGGTTCGGAGAACAGCGTTTTCGACTGGGCTCAAGGGCGTATCGCCTTCTCTTCCAACCGTGGCGGAGGTCCCTATCAGATCTGGACGATCAATGAGGACGGAACGAACCTGGTCCAGGTGACCAACGACTCCTGGAACAATGTCACACCCCGCTGGTCACCGGACGGCCGTCAGATTGCGTTCTCGTCGGACAGATCCGGAAGCTTCAACATTCTGGATCATGACCTCGGGCGGGCAGAACCCGGTGCAGATCACCTTGGATCCTGGAGCCGTCAACTGGGACCCGACCTGGTCGCCCGATGGCACCAGGCTGGCCTACGTGCACAAAGAGAGCCTGCAATCTCCCGGAGACATATGGGTGATCTACGTGAAGTGAGGCCCGCCCGTCGCGCTTGAGCCTTCCTGACGTCATGGACGGGCCCCGACCGCCGCGTCGCGCCGGATGCGACCCGAGCTACCGGCCGGGGGCTCGCCCGCGCGGCCGGACCCTTCACGATCTTGCCTGTCGCGTGGGCGGTGACTACAGTGGGGCCGAATGGGAAGCTGTGTGACCTCAAACCTCAGGAACGCCGCGCGAATCGCGATCCGCCGTGCGGCGGTGGCCCTGGTGGCCCTCGCCGCAGTCCTGGGCCTCCTGCTCAACGCCGGATGCTTCGGCCGGGGCGGCGTCCGGCACGTCATCCTGATCAGCATCGACACCTGCCGGGCCGATCACCTGAGCTGCTATGGATTCCCGCGGCCGACCACGCCCCACCTCGATACGCTGGCGCAGGATGGAATCCGCTTCACCCACGCCGCAACCACGGTGCCCCTGACCTTGCCGGCGCACTGCTCCATGCTCACCGGCACGACGCCGCTCGCCCACGGGGTCCACGACAATTCCAACTACCGGCTCGACGACTCCAAGACGACCGTGGCGGAGATCCTGCGGGATGCCGGCTGGCGCACGGCCGGCATCGTGGGCGCCATGGTGCTGTCGAAGCGGTTCAACCTGTGCCAGGGATTCCAGAGCTGGGACGACCAGTTCGGATCGCCCGCCACCCCCGGGGCGCCGGCGCCGAGCGAGCGCCGGGCCGGAGACGTCACGCGGCTCGCCTCGGCCTGGCTGGAGCAGAACCACGCGGCGCCGAAGTTCTTCCTGTTTCTCCACTATTACGATCCCCACGTCGCCTACGATCCGCCCGAGCCCTACGCCACGACCTTTCACGACGACCTGTACTCCGGCGAGATCGCCTACACGGATGCGGAGATCGGCCGGCTCTTCGATCTCTTGAAACGCCTCGGCCTGTACGACAACAGCCTCATCATCGTGACCGGAGACCACGGCGAAGGCCTGGGCGAGCACGGCGAAGCGGCGCACGACTATTTCATCTATCAAAGTACGGTCCACATTCCGCTGATCGTGAAGCCGCCGGCAAATCTCCGCCGTCTGTACAAGCTCGCGCAGCCCGCGCCGGGATCGAGCCCGGGCGAAGGACCGGCCCCCGGGTCAAGTGCCGGCGACGTCGCGGGTTCCGGCTCCGGTCGGGGCCGGGTGGTGGACGCTCCCGTCTGCATCACCGACATCGTTCCGACGATCCTCCGGCAGGCGCGTCTGGCCGTGCCGTCCTGGCTGCAGGGAGAGGATCTCCTGGGCGGCCTGGAGGCCGGGAAAGGCGCGGCCCCGACTCCGGAAACACGTTCGCTCTACTGCGAGTCGCTGAGCCCGACCCGCTACGGCTGCAATCCTCTCTTCGGAATCCTCGACGGAAGATGGAAGTACATCCTTTCGACCCGCCCGGAGCTGTACAACCTCGAGGCCGACCCCGGAGAGACGAAGGACCTGATCCAGCAGGAGCCGGGCCGCGCCGATCTCTTGCGCGGCAAGCTGCAGACGCTCATGGGCGCGCTCCGCGTCTCGGACCAGGCGAGCGGCCGCGCCACTCCCGACGAGGAGACCCAGGAGCGGCTACGCTCCCTCGGGTACATCTCCGGCAGCTCGATGCATGAGACCTTCACCGTCGATCCGGCCAGACCCGACGCCAAGGATCGGATCGGAGCCCACGTAGCCTTCGGCGACGCGATCCGCCTGGAGGGCGAACGCAAGCTGGATCAGGCCCGCGCCGTTGTGGCGGATCTGGAGCAACGCTATCCCGGCTTGACCGACGTCGAGATGTTCCGGGGCTTGATCGAGTTCGAGAGCGGAAACGCGAAGGAAGCGGTAAGCCACTATGAGGCCGGGCTCGCCCTGATGGAGAAGGAGGCGGCCGGCCGGAGCGCCATGACGGTCAATCCCGACCTGGCGTCGGGCCACTACCAGCTCGCCAATGCTCTGGCGGAGACCGACCGCAAGGAGGACGCGCTCAACGAGTATCACGAGGCGATCCACCTGAACGGCCGCTATGTCGATGCCTGGTTCAATCTCGGCGTCACGCTGGCCCAGATGGGCCGGGTCGATGAGGCGGTCAGCGCTTTCACAGAAACGCTGAAGCTCCAGCCGGATCACGCCGAGGCGCACTACAATCTGGCCATCGCCGCGTTGACGCGGAGCGAACCGGACGAAGCGAACCGGCACCTGGCCGAGGCGTTGCGAATCCGGCCGGATTATCCGGAAGCCCATGCGGCGATGGGCGACCTCCTGGCTTCGCAGAATCGGCTTCCGGACGCAGCGCAGCAGTACTCCGAGGCGCTCAAGGCCAACCCCGATTTCACGGTGGCGCGGTGCAAGCTGGCTCGGGTTCTGATGGGCGAAGGGAACGCGGAAGAGGCGGTGTCCATGTACCGCACGGCGATCCAGGCGATGCCGGATCAACCCGCCATCGCCGGCGAGCTGGCCTGGATCCTCGCGACGCATCCCGATGCGCGGATCCGGAACGGCGCCGAGGCGGTCCGCCTGGCCGAAGCCGCCTGCCGGAAGGCGCCCCCTCTGCAGCAGCCCACGCTCGTCGCAACGCTCGCCGCGGCCTATGCCGAGGCCGGCCGGTTTGATGACGCCGTGCGCGCGCAACAGAAGGCGCTGGAACTGGCGCGGGCGGCGGGCCAGGAGAATCTCGTGCCGGCGATCGAGGCGCGGATCGCGCAGTTCAAGCAGCGGCAGCCGGTGCGGGGGAGATTCTAGCCCGACTCCGAAGTTGGCGAGAGTTCCGCCCCGTGCTTCTTGAGCAGCTCCCTCAGCACCGACCGGTGGCAGCGCGCCTCATCCGCGCAGTAGCACCCCACCGCCAGATTCGTCCGGCGCGAGAGCGCCGCCAGAAGCGTAAGCAGCCGCGCCGCCTCGGGCCGCTTCATTTCCGCGCGGTACTTTCTCACGAAACGGCGCCAGGTCTGCTCGTCGTCGGCCTGCATGGCTTCCTTGACAAGATCCTCGGACGGCGCCAGATCCGGCAGCCAGACATCGTAGAAGTTCCGGGACGCGTGCTCGGCCTTGGGCACCCCACGCGGCGGACGCCGGACGGTCCCGAGCCGCAGACCCTCGCCGGGCGTTCTCGGGCTTCCCAGCTGCACGATCCGAATCGCCATCGACCAGCCCCTTCTTTCCCGGCCGACTCCGCTCACCGGCCCGAATACTCCCGCATGAACCTGCCGTGCTGTCGCATCCGCGTCAGTCCGCCCTGAGCAACGATGCCCACGTCACCTCCGGGTCAACGGGATCTCGATCGAGCCGAAAGCCTCGCGGGTCTTCCCGTCCATCATCTTGAAGCGAAACGCGACCTTCCGCGTGGAATCGGGCACGCGCTCGAAATAGAGAAAGCCGGCCACGGTTCCGCCGGGCTCGAGGTCGCCCTCCGGAAGCGCCTGGTCCACCATCTCCCCGGCCGGAAGATGGAGATTCGTGAGATAGGTGCCCCAGCGATCCCAATACAGCGTGTCGAAGTCCAGGTCATCCCAAGGCTGCAGGTACGGATACCAGGGAGCGAGGGCCGGCGCCACCAGGAAGTTCTTCCAGACATAGGGCGGAGCTGGAACCTGATCGGACACCGTCGTCCGGACGTTGAAGGGCGGAAGCGCGGGATAGGCGGTTCCCGACGAGTCCTCCAGAGTGAACTCGCTGAACCGGATGCCCAAATCTCGCGTGCCGTCGTTGTTGATCTTGACGAGGATCGGAGTCACTTCGAACGCCAGATCGGCGGGGTCCCGGGACCATTCATTCGTGCGCAGATCCAGGCGCACGTCCTCGACCTTGGAGCGGACCTCGTTCCGGCTGAACGGATTGCTGCCCGGCGCGGGCATGAGGGGCCTCACACCGGCGCATCCGCCGGCCAGCGCGACCGCGGCGGCAGTGGCAAGGAGGCGGTGAAGGCCAGGCGCAGGAGCACGGAGGCAGGGGCGCCGCCAGGGGCCAAAGTTCGAGCCCGGCAGCGGGTCCGGCAAACGGGGCCGGCGATATGCACTCAAGGGATTGAACAGGCGGTTTCCCTCCCCGGGCCTCGCTTGCGGCCGATCCCCATCAGCAGGCCTGAACGGCAGTGTGCCACGGAGTTCCGGCCGGCACAACGTGCGCGAGACGGGGCGGCTCGAGCATCTTGACGCTGAGACGGCGCCGATCGCCCGGCTCCGGTCTTCGGCCGTATTCGGCCGTCTTCTGCCGGCATCCTTATCATGGCTCGGTCCCGCGGTCTTCACCGACTTGTCCTGATCCCTGTCGGGACTTAGCCTCAAGGCATGCTCCTCACGCGCGAAGAGATGACCCACGACTTCGGCGGCGCGCGATTCGACCCGATCGCCGATCGCGACCTGCTGGCCTTCTTCTTCAATCAGTTCCTCTACGGCGAGGTCACGGGGATCCAGGTCGGCCACTGGCTGTACCAGGCACCCGATCTCGAAGCCGCGCGCTTCCTGGCGCGGCAGTCGGTCGAGGAGATGGGCCACGTCCGCATCTTCCTCGAGATCCTCCGCCGCATCGGAGCCGAGCCGGGCCCCGCCCACCGCATCGTGCGGTTCCTTGCCACCGGATTCATGGGCGGATCCTTCCCCGAGCACACCTGCCTGGAGATGGCGATGGGAGAGGGATTCGTGCTCATGACCCTCTACGCGCTCATGGACACGATCGCGAACCAGGAGATCGTGGAAGGGCTGACGGCGGCGGCGGTCCAGGAGGAGAAGCACGTCGCCTTCGGCGAGGAGCGCACGGCGGAGGCGGTCCGGCGATGGCCGCCCCTCCGCGGACACCTGATGGCGCTCTCGATGGTAAGCCTGCGCGCCATCGACAGCTTCGGCCCGCAGATCCGCAAGCTGGCGCCGGAGCACCCGGTGATCGCGCAGATGCCGGACTTCGTGCGCGCGGTCACGCGGGCGAGCGAGCTGCGGCTCCGGCGCATGGGAATCCTGGAGCGTTCGCTGGCCGAGTTTCGGGGGCCGGGCGCCAATCTCCGGATCGCCGCCGCCATGGCCCGCCGTTACGGGCGGGTGCTTCTGCCGCGCCGTCCCCGCCGGCTGACCGACAGCTATCTGGAGGATCCTTTGATTCCCTTGACCCAGGCCGGGATCCACTCCGCGGTCAAGCAGGCTTCCACGAAATAGCTTCAACTGGACCTCTGCGGCACGGGCGCCAGACCGAGCAGGCTCAATGGGACTTTCGTGACCGGCAAGGATCTCGCCCACGTCAAACGTCGGACAAAACGTCACGTCGAGGTTAGACTCCACATCAGAGCGGCGGTCGCCGATCCAGAATCCAGGGGAGGCTCCATGAAGGGTTCTGATTCCGCGGAGAAGGACGGATTCCACGGGCCGGACGGCGGTGGGGTCGCAAGCAGCTCGGCCAGCGACTACGACCCCACCCATGCCGTCTTCCGCGACCTGATGAGCTATCGGATCCGCGAGGTCCTGCTCGTCTCGAGCCTCTACGACTCCTACGTCCTGGAAGAGGACGGCCAGCTCGCCGAGAGCCTGGACGCGGAGTACTACCAGCTTCAGTTGCACACCACGCCGCGCATCACCCGGGTGTCCACCGCCGAAGCCGCGCTCGAAGCGCTCGGAACCAGCGCCTACGATCTCATCATCACCATGACCCGTCTCGGCGGCATGGACGCGATCCGGTTCGGACGCGAGGTCAAGGCCCGGTTTCCCGATCTCCCCATCGTGCTTCTGGCCGACAATCCGCCCGAAGCCAACCGGATCAAGACGGAGAACCATCCGCGCTGCCTGGATCAGGTCTTCGTCTGGCGCGGCGACGTGGCTCTGTTCCTCGCCATCATCAAGTACATCGAGGATCAGCGGAACGTGGAGGCCGACACCCTCCGGGCCGGGGTCCGGACCATCATCCTGATCGAGAACTCGGTCCGCTTCTACAGCACCTATCTGCCGCTCCTTTATACGGAGCTGATGTCCCAGACCCACAGTTTCCTGGCCGACGGCGTCAACACCCGCCAGCGCCTCCGCCGGATGAAGGCCCGCTCGAAGATCCTGCTGGCGGAGAGCTTCGAGGAAGGCTGGGATCTCTTCCGCCGCTACCGCCCCTTCGTCCTCGGCGTGATCACCGACGCGCGCTTTCCGCACGAGGGAAGGCCCGATCCGGAGGCCGGCCTGGAGTTCATCCGCCGGGTGAAAGCCGAGGATCCCGACATGCCGGCCCTGATCCAGTCCTCCGACGACCGGCTGGCCGAGCGGGCCCATCAGCTCGGCGCCGCCTTCGTGCACAAACGCTCTCCCCACCTGCTGGACGACCTCCGCGGATTCATGAGGAGCAGCCTGGGCTTCGGGGATTTCGTCTTCCAGCTTCCGGACGGCCGCGAGGTTGCCCGGGTGCAGGATCTGGCGGGAATGCCCCGCGCGCTTGCGGAGGTGCCGGAGGAGTCGCTGCGCTACCACGCGACCCGGAACCATTTCTCCAATTGGTGCATGGCGCGGACCGAGTTTGCGCTGGCCGCGCGCCTGCGGCCGGTCCGGATCACCGATTTCCCCCGCATCGAGGATCTCCGCCGCTACCTGATCGACGCTTTCACCCGGCTGAAGACCGACGCCCGCCGGGGCGTGGTGGCCGAGTTCTCGCGCATCAACTTCGACGACCTGGGCGGCTTCGCGCGGATCGGCGCCGGGTCGATGGGAGGCAAGGGACGCGGGCTGGGCTTCATCAACTCGCTCTTGTGGCGCCAGCAGGATTCTCCGGGCGGGACGCGGATCTTCGTGCCGCCGGCCGCGGTCATCGGCGCCGACGTCTTCGACCAGTTCCTGCGCGACAACAAGCTGGCGCCGATCGCGCTCTCCGACTCTCCCGACGAGGAGATCGCGCGCGCCTTTCTGGCCGGCCGGCTTCCCGAGCCGGTGCTCGAAGACCTGCGGGTCTTCGTCGACCGGATCCGTTATCCCCTGGCAGTGCGGTCCTCCAGCCTGCTCGAGGACTCCCACGATCAGCCCTTCGCCGGGATCTATCGCACCTACATGCTGGCCAACAATGCGCCCGACGCCGAATCCCGGTTTTTCGAGCTCTGCGCCGCGGTCAAGCTCGTCTACGCCTCGACCTTCTATCGAAACGCCAAGGCCTATCTCCAGAACACGCCCTATCGGCCGGAAGAGGAGAAGATGGCGGTGGTCTTGCAGCGCCTGGTGGGGGCGGCCCACGGCCGCTGGTTCTATCCCAGCTTCGCCGGCGTGGCGCGATCGTACAACTACTATCCGGTGCTCGAGCAGCAGGCGGAGGACGGCATCGCCGTGGTCGCTCTCGGATTCGGCCGGACGGTCGTGGACGGAGGCCGGGCGCTTCGGTTCTCTCCGGCCGCGCCTCAGTCCCTGCCCCAGTTCTCCAGCTCGGCCGAGATCCTCAAGAACGCCCAGCGCGAGTTCTACGCCCTCGATCTGGAGCGATCCGCTCCTCTGATCCACGGGGCAGGCGACGACACCCTGACCCAGCTCGACCTGGAGCAGGCCGAAGCGCACGGAACGCTTGGCCCCATGGGATCGGTGTACAACCAGGACAATGACGCCGTCTACGACGGGCTTTCGCGCCCGGGCGTCCGACTCGTGACTTTCGCTTCCATCCTCAAGAGCGGAACCTTCCCCCTGCCGGAGATCCTGGCGCGCCTTCTCCTCCTGGGGCGGGCGGCCATGAGCTGTCCGGTCGAGATCGAGTTCGCGGTCAACCTGAGCCATCCGGATGGACCGGAATTCGGGGTGGTGCAGATCCGGCCGATGGCGATCGAGGTGGGCACCGAGAACCTGGACGAGGCACTGCGAACGATCGACCGGGCCGACATTCTCTGTTCGAGCGAGCAGGCCCTCGGACACGGCAGGATCCGCGACATCCAGGACGTCGTCTACGTGCGGCCGGAGTCCTTTGACCGCAGCCGGACGCAGACCGTGGCCGAGGAGGTCGGGGCGGCCAACCGGCACCTCGCCGCCCTGGGACGTCCGTTTCTCCTGATCGGCCCGGGACGCTGGGGAACTTCGGATCGATGGCTCGGCATCCCGGTGGAGTGGCGCCAGATCTCCGGGGCGCGGGCAATCGTCGAGACCGATCTGGACGAGGTCCCGGTCACTCCCTCGGAAGGAACCCACTTCTTCCAGAATCTGACGTCTTTTGGAATCGGCTACTTCACGATCCACCGGCAGGCCGGCGGCGGCTGGATCGACTATGCCTGGCTGGACGCGCAGCCCGCGGAGTCCGAGACGGCCTACTTGCGCCACGTGCGCCTGGCGCGTCCGCTCGATCTCCGAATCGACGGGCGGACGCGCCGAGGCGTGGTCGTGAAGTAGGGCCTGCCCGGCTCCCTGTGGATGATCCGGGCCGCGACCGATCGCAGCCGGCCGAGATCGCCGCTCGGCCTTATCGAACCTTGCTCAACGTGGCGGACCCGACTCTGACCTATCGAAGCTTGATCAAAGTGGCGGACGCGTTGCCGTCGCCCGTCCAGGACCGGACGAAGTAGAGGCCGTCCGGCACGGCCGTTCCAGCGGCGTTCTCTCCGTGCCAGACGAGACTGTGAGGTCCGGCTGCGAACGATCCGTTTGCCAGGGAGATGATCTCCCGGCCGGCGGCGTCAAAGACGGCTACCCTCGCCGAGCCGGCGCGCGGAAGGTTGAGCACGACGGTCGTGAAGGGATGGAACGGGTTGGGCGATATGCTGAGGGTAGCGACGGCCGGGCGGCCGCTCGAGCTCGGCCGGACTCCGGACGCATCCTGGACGAAGACCGAGCCCACCATGCCCATGGTGCAATGGGGGATGCAGAAGTAGTTGTACGTTCCATTCGTGGCGAAGGTGAAACTGAAGGTCTGGTGATTGGAGTCGATGGGAGCGGTCCACATGCCGTTCGGAGTGCAGTTGTCGCCTGAGGTGGTGGTGTGGGAACCGGCCGCCCAAACCCAATGCACGACGTCGCCCGTCGCAATGGTGATGTTCTGCGGACTGAAAAAGTCATCGCCGACGCTGACCGTCCACGTCGTGGCGACGGATGGCAGTACAGCGAAGACGCTGAGAACGATCGTGCAGATCGCTGCGGAGACAATCCGACCTCTCATGAAATCCTCCTGAGAACTTTGACTGGTCCAAACCCCCGGCTGCTTTGACCCGGCCTCGCGGGGCGCGAAGCTCCCGCGATGACGTCACTGCCGACGTGCGTCCCGCGAGTCCGAAGTCACGGGAACGGTACCACCAAATCCAGAGGTTGAGAATGAGTTACTTTCTCTGCGTCCGTTGGTTTCGTCGAGAATTGGACTGCCGGATCCACCGCATCAGGGGATGAGTCATTCTATAACTGTTTATTTTTCAGCTCATTATAACGGGCGTGGCCTGAGATCTCACCGAGCTTCCCTGGACGTGGCCTCAGATCTCACCGAAATTCCGGTCCCCCTCCTACCTGTTTCATGACGATGGGCTGGTTGACCCCTGGTCGGCGCATCGTTCTGATGCCAAGAACCTGGCCGTCCACAAGCGTGAACCGGTCGATCGCCAAAGGGATCAGCTCCCGTTGAACCTCTTGTTCCATTTGACATAGAGAGAGTCCTGCTGTTATCTGACTGCGGACTCCGGGCCTTGATGGGCGCGTTTCGATCCGGCTGGGCCGGGCGCGAGGCTCCCATCGAGGATCGGGGCGAGTTTTTTGACGCTTTCGGCCGGGCAAGGTCCCGAGCAGCTCGGGTGGCCGGCTCGAGTCGGGCGGACAGCGCCGCCACGGGGACGATGGGCGGTCCTCGCCGTTGACTTCCCCACAGGGGGCACGAACGGCGGGCGGGCTTCGGAGGTCGGAACGGGATCGCGGGTTGAAAGGAGGCCCTGCCTTTTGTGCACGCGGTCCGGGGGGACATGCTGGTGACCGAAGATCATGCCTTTGATCCTTTGAGGGATTCCACCTACCGGGACGAGACCTCGACTCTGGAAACGGACGCGATGGAATCGGCGCCGCGCGCCGGCGATCGGATCCGGCCGTGGGAACCGACGAACCAGGTCTCGAACGAGCCTGACGGCGCGCTGTCATCCACGACCCTTCGACCCGAATCACCGCGCTGGGGGGAGACTGCCGGCTGGCCGGACCCCGACCCGATCGTCCAAGCCGGCTGCATCGCCGTTCCGTCGCCCTCGCTCTGGCGCGCCGGTGAGCTGAGCCGCGGCCGGCGCCGCAATCTGGACGCCGTGGCCATGTCCCTGGACGCCCTCAAGATCGTCTACTGGGGGCCGGGACGAAGCGGCAAGACCACGAACGTGAAGTGGCTGCACGGATGCCTGCGCCCGGAGCTTCGGGGCCAGTTGATCAGCCTCGACAGCCCCGGGGAGCGCACGCTCTACTTCGATTGCCTGCCGATGGAGCTGGGGACGGGCGGCGCCGCTCCCGTCCAGCTGCGGCTTTACACCGTGCCCGGCCAGCCGCGCCACCGCCTGACCCGGAAGCTGGTTCTGGACTCGGTCGACGGGATCGTCTTCGTGTGGGACGCCCGTGCGCGCCGGCTGAACGCCAACCTGAACAGCCTTCTCGAAATGCGGGATACGCTGGCCGAGCTGGGCCGCTCGTGGTCGGAGATCCCGCGCGTCTTCCAGTACAACAAGCTGGACCTGCCCGAGCGGATTCCCACCGAGCAGCTCGATCACGTTCTCGATCGGATGGGAGAGCACGGACCGCGCATCTCCTCGGTCGCAACCCGCGGCGAGGGCGTGGTGGAAACGCTCGGAGCCGTGATGAAGAACGCGCTGGCCGCCTATCGCTCGAGGATCGAGCCCGAGCCTCTGGCGGCCGCGGGGCTCTAGACCGGAAACGCAGGGGGCGCCCGACCGATTCTGGCGTCCCTGGCCGCCCCGTGACGCGGCGGGGCGGTCGGGGTGGGCCCGGCCAGGGGGGCTCGGCGGGCGCCCGTTATAATGAAACCGTGGCCAACCAACTCGCCATCTTCGCGGCTCTGAAGCACCGCAACTACCGGCTCCTCTGGATCGGCCAGCTCATCTCGTTCACGGGATCGAACCTGCAGACGGCCTCGTTGCTCTGGCAGGTGTCGCTCCTGGCTCCGCCCGAGCGCAAGGGCCTGGCGCTGGGGGCGGTCGGCCTGGTCCGGATCGGACCGATCATCGCGCTCTCGCTTCTCGGCGGCGTGATCGCGGATTCCAGGGCGCGCCGTCCGCTCATGATCGCCACGCAGTCCCTGCAGACGGTGTTGGCGGGATGCCTGGCCTGGCTCACGTTGAGCGGGCACGCCACCCTCGGCCTGGTCTATCTGCTGGCCGCGCTTACCTCCGCCGCCACCGCCTTCGACGCTCCCGCGCGGCAGGCCCTCGTTCCCAATCTCGTGCCGCGCGAGCTCCTGCCCAACGCGATCAGCCTGAACACGATCCTGATGCAGACAGCGTCGGTGGCAGGGCCGGCCCTGGCCGGAATCGTCATCGCCACCTTAGGCGTCGGCTGGGCCTACCTGCTGAACGCGGTCTCCTTTCTCGCCGTGATCGCAGCCTTGGGCGCCATGCGCGGCGTGCCCGAACCTCCGGCGGAGGCGCGCGGCCGCGTGACCGTGAAAGCGGCGATCGACGGGCTGCGTTTCGTGTTCCGGGCTCCGCTCATCCGCGGATCCATGCTGCTGGATTTCTTCGCCACCTTCTTCTCGTCGGCCATGACGCTCCTGCCGATCTTCGCGCAGGACATCCTCCGGATCGGCGCACGCGGCTATGGACTGCTCTACGCCGCGCCGTCGGTCGGCGCGATCGCGGCGGGGGCGTTCATGGTCGGCGCGGGCGAGCGGATCGATCGCCGGGGACGAGTGCTGCTCTGGGCGGTGGCCGGCTACGGTCTCGCCACGGTTGGGTTCGGGTTGTCGCGGACCTTCATCCTGTCCTATCTCTTCCTGGCGCTGACCGGCGTCACCGACACCGTGAGCATGGTGCTCCGCAACGTCATCCGGCAGCTCCACACGCCCGACGATCTCCGCGGCCGTATGACCAGCGTGAACATGATCTTCTTCATGGGCGGCCCGCAGCTCGGCGAGATGGAAGCGGGCGCAGTCGCGCAGGCCTTCGGGGCCCCCGCGTCGGTTGTCAGCGGCGGGATCGGTTGTCTCATCGCCCTGGCCTGGGTGGCGGCCAGGAACCTCCCACTCCGGCGGTATCGGAGGTCTGAGGCGGTCTGAATCCGCCGCTCCGGTGGTACCGGCGGTCCGAGGTCATCTGAATCCGCGTCATTGCCCCGTTCCGTCTCGCCTGCAATACTCGGAGCGGCGTTTCGGACCGAGGGCTCGCCCGCGAGCCCGGACGGAGCAAAATCATGGCGCGAGAGGTTCCCAGGTCCCTTTGGATCGGCGGGGCCGTTGCCGTTGTCGGTCTCGCCGCTCTCTACCTGTTCACCCGGCTGCCGACCGGCGGCGAAACCGCCACCTTGCAATCGGCCGCAACGAGGCTCGCCTCCAACCAGCCCGCCTACGTCGGGGGCGACAAGTGCGCCACGTGCCATCTGCGCGTCTCCCCCGACATCGTTCACCAGTTCGCGGCCAGCACGATGGCGCAGTCGGGCGTGACCTGCGAGGGCTGCCACGTTGTGCCGCCGGGCGATCCCACCGGACATGATCACGAGGGGTTCTTCGTCACCAGCGCGCCCACGCCGAAGCGCTGCGCCCGCTGCCACGTGCGCGAGACGAACGAATTCACCGCCAGCCGCCACGCCGGCCCGGCCTGGGTGGCGCTGACCGGCTTCACCGCTTTCACACCGGAGCAACGATCGGAGACCGAACGGATCGCCGAGCTGACTCGCGGCCCGAACGGCATCCCAACCGCGACGCGCAACGCGATCTTTGACCTGGAAGGTCCGACCGTCACGCCCGCCGCGTGCGAGGTCTGCCACGGCATCGGGAAACCCAGCGCCGACGGAAGCATCGGAGACTGCTCGAAGTGCCACCTGAGGCATGAGTTCTCTCTGGCCCAGGCCCGGAAGCCCGAAGTCTGCGGGCAATGCCATCTCGGCCCGGACCA
Source organism: Candidatus Eiseniibacteriota bacterium (assembly GCA_963833505.1). Lineage (GTDB taxonomy): Bacteria > Eisenbacteria > RBG-16-71-46 > CAIMUX01 > CAIMUX01 > CAWHYG01. Next base: position 54,816 of record CAWHYG010000015.1, read on the forward strand.
TCCCCAGGAGGAGATCTACCGCGAGTCGGCCCACGGCGTGATGTATGCGACCGAAGGGGACCAATGGAACTGGGCTCAGCGCCCGGGCCGGCTCACGACGGCCGACATGGACGCGCCCACCTGCGCCACGTGCCATCTGAGCGGGTTCGGCGACGAGGGGACGACGCACGAGGTCGGCGCCCGCCTCTCACGCTTCCTCTTCGCGGCCATCTCGACCGAGCGGCCCGGAGCGGGCCAGAACCGGATGGCGATGCAGGAGGTCTGCTTCAACTGCCATTCGAAGCCGTTCATTGACAACATCTACCAGCGGGCCGACTCCGTCACCGCTTTCGTCAACGTCAAGGTCAAGGAGGCGTCGGACCTCATCACCGGGCTCATCCGGGATCAGGTGATCACGGACAAGCCCTTCGCGACCGAGATCAGCTACGACGCGTTCGACCTCTGGCATTACTACGGGCGGACGGCGAAGTTCGCCGCCTACATGCAGGGACCCGATTACGTGCAGTGGCACGGGGTCTACCCGCTGCTGGAGCAGCTCCAGAAGGTCAAGGAAGATGCCGCCGCCCTCCGGGCGCAGCGGGCGGGGTCGCGGCGATGAGCGAGGTCGCCGTCTTCCATCTGGCCCGCCTTAGGCTGCCGATCGCGAAGAGCCGGCTGCTCCTGCTTTTCATCGGCGTGAACTTTCTCTTCACCGGGATCGACGTCGCGCTGGCGCACGCCGTGAACGCCTTCCATCCCGCCTATGAGCTGATCCCGATCGTGTTCGCGCCGCTCGCCGCGGCCTCGAGCATCCTTGCGGCGGTCAAGGCGAAGCCCGGCCGCGCCGTGGCCCTGACGCACGCCGCCCTCATGCTCGCCGGAGTCGGGGTCGGCATCCTCGGCACCGCGTTTCACGCCAATCAGGCGCTCAATCCGCTGGGACGCCTCACGTGGATCTGGCTGACCTTCGCTTCGCCGATCCTGGCGCCGCTGTCCTTTGCCGGGATCTCCCTGGTCGGACTCTACGCCATCGTGCGGGAGGTGCAGGGCGAGCCGGGCGTGCTCGAAGTGCCGGGCCTGGGCGTCTTGAAGGCCCCGATTTCTCTCGACCGTCACTTTCTCTGGCTGACGGGACTGGGCTTCGCCGCCGCCGCGCTCACGTCGATCATCGATCACGGTCAGTACGGGTACACCGTCTACAAGCTGATCCCGGTCGCCTATGGCCTGTTCGCGACCAGCGTCGTCCTGTCGCTGACCCTGGGCCGATCGTGGTCGCGCGGCGACGAGGTGACCTTCGTCTGGACGATGGTGGCCGGGATGGTGGTCGGCGCGCTGGGATTCGCCTTTCATCTCTCCGGGGATCTGAGCGAGACGGGCCGCGTAAGCCTCGAGCGGATTCTCGTCTTCGCCCCGGTGCTGTCGCCGCTGCTCTTTTGCGACCTGGGCATGCTCGGACTGATCGTGGTGGCCAAGGAGGACCTCGGCCCTTGATGCGGTAGCAGCCGGAGTTCCGACCACCGGCCTTGCCGGTGGCGCATTCCTCGGGTTAGCATCGATCTCGGCGCGAGTCGCCCGACTCGAGGGCGCCGCAATGGAGGCCCGGATGGTGCGGACACTCATGGTTCGTTCGAGCCCCGCGGTTCCGATTCTTCTCCTGACTCTCGCGATCTTCGGCAGCCTTCCGGCCGGTTCGGCCCAAGCCGGCTGCATCGATTACAGCGCGTACCTGCATGTGATCGGGAACGCGGCGACGCCGGCTCCGGCGCTCGGCGTGGTTGTCTCCGGAACCCACGCCTACGTGGCGGATGGGTCTTCCGGACTCGTTGTGATCGACGTCACCAATCCCGGCTCGCCCCGCGTCGTCGGCGCCGCGAGCACGACGAATGCGGTCGGCGTGACCGTCTCCGGAACCACCGCGTACGTCGCCGATCAAGGCGGCGGACTGCGGGTGATCGACGTTTCCAATCCCGCCTCCCCGCAAGTCGTCGGGACGGCGAGCACTCCGGGCAACGCCCGGGCGGTGGCCGTCTCCGGGAATTACGCCTACGTCGCCGATTGGAGCGGAGGACTGCAAGTGTTCGACGTGTCCGATCCGACCGCTCCGCATTCGGTCGGAGCATTCCAGACTCTGGACTACGCCTATGACGTGGCCCTGGTTGGAACGACGGCCTATGTCGCGGATTACGGGGCCGGTCTTCTGGTGATCGATGTGACCAATCCGCTCTTCCCCGCGCTTGTCGGGACCGCCTCGACCCCGGGGCATGCCGTCGGCGTCGCGGTCCAGGGGACCATGGCCTACGTCGCGGACCAGGATTCGGGGCTTCAGATCATCGACGTCTCCAACCCGGCCCTTCCGAACCCCATCGGCGGGATCAACACCTCCGCCTACGCCAATGACGTCGCCGTGGACGGCACCCATGTCTATGTGGCGGCGGAAGGCGCCGGGCTGTTGGCGGTTGATGCGTCCGAGCCGGGGCTGCCGCGGGTGATCGGAACGATCGGCACCCGCGACAACGACTGGAACGTCGCGCTCGCCGGCGGGATGGCCTACGTGGGAGGCGGCAGCACCGGACTGCAGGTGATCAGCCTGACGAATCCGGCGTCCCCTCAGTCCATCGGATCAGTGGATACTCCCGGCTACGGCTGGGACGTGGCGGTGTCCGGAACGCACGCCTACCTCGCGGACTTTGGCTCGGGCCTCGAGGTGATCGACATCTCGAATCCCGCGTTTCCCAGGATCGTCGGGAACGCGCCCGCGCCCAAGAACGGCTACTTTCGCGGCGTGGCCGTCTCCGGGAACTACGCCTACCTCTCCAGTCTGGGGTCGACCCTCATCGTGTGCGACGTCTCCAATCCCCAGTCTCCCTCGATCGTCGGGAGCGTCGTCCTGCCCGATCAGGCCTACGACGTGGCGGTGGCGGGCACGACGGTCTACGTCGCCGACCACGACGGCGGACTGCAGGTCGTCGACGTTTCCAATCCAGCCGCTCCGAGAATCCTGGGAAACGTCCTCCTGCCCACCTACGCCTATGGGGTGACGGTGCAGGGCACGCTGGCGTATGTCGCGGACGGAAGCGCCGGTCTCCAGGTGGTCGACGTCAGCAATCCCGCTTCACCGAACATCATCGGCAAGGTGTCCACGACGGATCAGGCCAACAGTGTCGCCCTGGACGGCACGATCGCCTGCGTGGCGATCGATGCGTCGGGCCTCGCGGTGGTCGACGTCTCCAATCCCGCCTTGCCCCGGGTCCTGGCTCTGCTGGGCACGCCCGGCACGGCCAATGGCGTGACCGTCGTGAACTCGTATGCCTATATCGCCGACTGGTCCGCGGGAATCCAGGTGGTCGACGTCAGCAATCCGGCTGCTCCGCGCGCGGTCGGGAATCTGGTCACGCCGAGCTACACCTACGCCGTGGCCGTCTCGGGCGCGGCCGCGTACGTGGCCGACTATTCCTCCGGGATGCAAGTCCTGCCGGTTCAGTGCGAGGCGATCGGTTCCTTCAGCCTGGCCGGTCCCGCGAACGGAGACACGCTCCACACCACGCAGCCGGATCTGGACTGGCAGAGCGCCCGCGCCGAAGATCCGTCCGACATCCTTCATTACACGTTGTTCTGGTCGACCGACCCGGGATTCGCCCACCAGGATTCCGCTTCCGTGGGCAGCGACACGACCTACGCGTTCGACTTCGGCATCCTCCAGATCCATCGGACCTACTACTGGAAGGTGCGGGCCGGGGACGCGATCGGATCGAACCGATGGTCGGATCCGCCCGGGGGATGGTCCTTCTACGTGAAGGATTCCCCGACGCCTTGCCGGATCGCGCCGGCGGCGACGCCGGAGGAGGATGGAATCCTGGTTTCCTGGAAGGTCCTGGACGCGACCGGCGTGAACGGATTCCGGGTCCTTCGGAGAGCGAACGGCGCGGAGTTCGAGGACCTCTCCGCTCTCCTGCCGGTGACGGGAGCCGAATGTCGCTACCTGGACGGGCTGGCCGAGCCGGGAGTTTCCTACGATTACGAAATCGAGGCGTTCGGGCCGACCGGTTCGGCGGGACGATTCGGGCCGGTTTCGGCGCAGAATGCCCGTTCCGGCCGGACTGTCCCTCGCGCTTTGGCCGAATCCGGCGGCGGGCACGGTGCAGCTCCTCTTCGCCCTGCCACAACCCGGGGACGCGATTTTGCGGGTCCTCGACGTGACCGGGCGCGAGACGAACCGGCTCACGCTGACCGGCCTCGGCGCCGGCTGGCATCGCGAGACTCTTGATCCCAGGGACGCCGCCGGGCGTCCGCTCCCTTCGGGACGCTATTATCTAAGGCTGGAGACGGCTTCAGGCCGGAAGACGGTTCATCTCGTCCTGGTCCGATCCTGACGGGACGAAGACGGAATCCCGGACCGGAAGCCGCCAAGGAATCAAATGCCTTCAGGCAAGGAGTGGGCATGACCATGCTCGGCAAGGAACCCCGGAATCGGCCTATCGCCCGGGAGATGAATCGCACGGCTTCCGGATCGATCGCGTGACGCCGGTCCCGGAGATCCGGGCCACCGCGACCGAGGCCGTCCATCTGGCCACCGGCGCGCGAGTCCTGCATCTCTACTGTGACGACCGGGAGAACCTCTACTGCGTGATCTTCCGGACGCCGCCGTCCGATTCGACCGGGGTGGCCCACATCCTGGAGCATTCCGCCCTGGCCGGGTCCAGGAACTATCCGGTGCGGGACGCCTTCAACGAGCTGGGCAAGGGTTCGCTTCGCACCTTCCTGAACGCGTTCACCGCGCCCGACTGCACCTGCTATCCGGTGGCCAGCCAGGTCAAGGCGGACTTCTATAACCTCGTGACGGTCTACAACGACCTCGTCTTTCGACCTCTCCTGGCCCGCACGACCTTCGAGCAGGAGGGCCACCATCTCGAAGTCGACGATGAGGGGCGTCTTTCGATCTCGGGAATCGTCTACAACGAGATGAAGGGCGCCTATGCCACCGCCGAGTCGATCGTTGAGCGGGGCACCATCCAGGGCCTGTTGCCGGACACGCCCTACGGCGTGGAATCGGGAGGCCATCCCGAGCACATTCCTGACCTGACCTACGGGGCGTTTCGGGACTTTCACAAACGCTTCTACGCGCCCAGCAACGCGCGGATCTTCTTCTACGGGAACATCCCGACCGACCAGCATCTCCGGTTTCTGGCCGGGCAGCTCGCGGACTTCGGGCCGGTCCGGATCGACTCCGCCGTCCGGGAGCAGCCCCGGTGGAAGGAGCCGCGGTCGGCGGCGGAATTCTTCCCCGTCGGACCGGACGATCCCGTCGAGCGCGCCGGCACCGTCAACATCGCCTGGTTGACCGCTCCGATCTCCGACGTACCGGAGCGGCTCACTCTGGAGGTGCTCCAGGAAGCCATCGTGGGCAACGCGGCCGCCCCGCTTCGGAAGGCCCTGATCGACTCCGGTCTGGGAGAGGATCTGTCTCCCTCGACCGCCCTCCACACCTGGTATCGACAGAATGCCCTTCGTGGTCGGGCTTCGCGGCACCGACCCGGCCCGGGCGGAGGAGATCGAGCGCCTGACCCTGGACACGCTCGCCTCGATCGCTCGACAGGGCCTGGCGCCGGATCTGGTCGAGGCCGCCTTCCATCAGGTCGAATTCCACGGCCTCGAGATCACTCGCAATCCGATGCCGTTTCCGTTCATGCTCGTGATCCGCTGCCTGGGAAGCTGGCTGCACGACGAGGACGCGCTCCCTCCGCTTCGTTTTCCCACCCTGATCAACTCGCTCCGGGAGCAGTGGACGGCGGGATCCCGCATCTTCGAGAGCGCCATCCAGCGCTGGCTGATCGAGAATCCGCACCGTCTTCGCGCGGTCTTCGCTCCGAGCCGGACCCTCGCCGCCGAGCGTGAGGAGAGGCTCCGGACGAAACTGGCGGCGCGCCGCACGGCCATGAGCGAACAGGAGCTCGAGGAGGTGCGCCGCACGGCGGCGGCGCTTCTGGAGGCGCAGCGGGCCGTGGAATCTCCCGAAGCCCTGGCCACCCTGCCCAAGCTCCGACTCGAGGACGTGCCGCCGGAGGTTGACGTCATCCCAATCGAGGTGACCCGTGCCGGAACGAGGCCTGCGGCGCGGTCGGCGGCGGCGCCAGACGGAACCGAGGTGCTGGAGCACGACCTCTTCTCGAACGGGATCGCCTACCTCGACGTCGCCTTCGACGTTTCCGACGTGCCCGAAGACCTCCAGCCGTTCCTGCCGCTTCTGGGCGAGGCTTCGGTCGGGATGGGCGCAGCCGGGCTGGATTATGCGGAGTTCGCCACGCGGAAGGCCCTGTTTTCGGGGGACGTCTCGGCTGAGCTGCGGGTACGGGATCGCGTCGCGGGCGGCGACCCGGCGCAGGTCCTGATCCTGCGGGCGCGGGCCCTGGGGCGCAACGCCGGCGCGATGGTCGGGCTGATCCGTGACATCGCGACGTCGGGGGATCTCGACGACGCCGGCCGGCTCAAGGACATCGTGGCAGAGGAGAAGAACCACCTCCGCGCCGAGGTGGCTCCGGCCGGCTACGCCTTCGTCCTCCGGACGGCCGCGGCCGGGCTCTCGGTGGCCGGACGGCGCGAGGAGCAGTGGCACGGACTGCAGCAGCTCCGCTTTCTCGGCGATCTTGCGCGGAGCTACGAGACGGAGGGCGGGCGGCTTCGGGAGAATCTGCGGCGCCTGCGGTCGATCGTAATCCGCCGCGGTCGGGCCACGATCAACCTGACCGGCGACAGCCGCTGCCTCGCCGCCTTGCGTGGCCCCGCGGCCGAGCTGGTCGCCGCTCTTCCGGCCGGTGGAGAGCCGGGTCCGGCATCGCGGCCGGCACTCCGTCGAACGGCCTGGGGGGTCGCCATCCCGGGCGACGTCTGCTACGTCGGGAGGGTGATTCCGGCTCCCCGGCAGAACGACCCGAAGGCGCCCTCGGTGATGATCCTGTCCCGCTTTCTCTCGGATGGATTCCTGTACAAGAAGATCCGGGTCGAAGGGGGCGCCTACGGCGGGTTCTGCCTCTACTCGCCGTCGGCCGGGACCTTCGGCCTGGCCTCCTATCGCGATCCCAACCTGGAGAAGACGCTGGAGATCTATGACGCCTGCCTGGGATCCGTTCGGGCGGAGGATCTCGACGCCGAGAAGGTCCGCACGGCCATCATCGGGATGATCGGACTCCTGGACCGGCCGATGGACGCGGCCACGCGCGGAATCACCTCCCTCGAACGGCACCTGATTGGTCTGACCGACGCCGACCGGCAGCGCTTCCGCGAGTCGTTGCTGGCGGTGGAGCCTAGAGCCGTCTGCGCGGCGGCGACGGAGATCCTGCGACCCTCCGAGCGCGAGGCCCTCCAGGCGGTCTATGGGCCCCGAGAGAGGATCGAAGCAGCCAATCGGACGATCATGCCGCCGTTCGAGATCGTCGGATTGGAGTAGGACTCGGGGGCGGCAGGCCCGCTGGCGGCGCGGGAGTCGCTGGGCCGCGCCGCGCTGCTTGACGGCCCCGGGTCGTCGTCCGCGCGGCGGCGTTCGGAGCCGACGAAGTGCGCGCTACGCCGGCGGGGACACCGGCCGGCCAAGCCGCGCACGGCCGATCAGGGGGCGGAGTTCCTCCATGGTCTGCTCCAGCCAACGGAGCCTCTCCGCCGGAGTCAGCCTCAGCCCGATCCGAGCCTGCCGCCGGGAGTGCCCTTCGAACCCGCGGTCGAACCCGCCGGCTTCGCTTTGACTTCTCCCGTCGGGTGGCTCACGGTCTTGCTCATTACCCGCCGGTTGCATCCGATTCCCCTTCCTCGGGATCACGCCGCAGCGCTTCCAACCCCGCGATGTCCTGCAGATCCATCGGCCGCCCCGCGAGTCGCTTGAGAGCGATCAAGTCGTCGAGCGAAACCAGTGTCGCCTCCGTGCGCTCCAAAGGCACCCGGATGGCTCGCGCGTAGGCGACTTCGAAGGGCAGCGGCTCGGCCACGAAAATGTCCACTTCCAGGGCTGGATGCGCCGGACTCCACATGGAGAACACGGTGAGGCCTTTCTCATCCGCCCATCGCCTCCTCGTTGCCTCGTCGGCAAAAGAATCCGCGGCCACCGGGGCGCGAGGGCGATAACCAACGCTCTCGAGCGCGCGCATGGCCCGAAGAACGTTTTCACGCTCGAGATGCAGGACGAGGTCCAGGTCCGCGGTCGTGCGCAGCAGTCCGTGCAAGACGACGGCAACGCCCCCGACCACCAGATACCGGACCCCGGCGCGGTTGAGCGCGCTCAGAACGGTTTCGATCTCGCCGACCATAGCCTGAGCCTCCCCAGAAACTGCTGTTTGAGGAAAAATAGCACCAGGGAGGCGGGGCCTGCCACCAGCGCCGACCGGGAGTGACCGGGAGCCCTTCCCGCGAGACGCGAGGGCGTCACTTCGGAAGGCGCCGGAGAGGAGGGCGCCCGGGGTGCCCGCAGGGTGCAAGGCCGGACTCGTAGGCAGACCTCCGAGAGCCCCTCCGGCTCCCGCAGGCCGGTTCGAGGAAGCGCGAGTCAATCCAGTCGGTCTCGGTCTTCACCAAATCGCGTGCGACTTGGTCAACGCATGGTCAGCAAGCTCTTTGTGGATGACATCAGGGAGAGCACTCGCATTCGGAGCGTTCCGCAGCATTCCAGTGGTCAGCCACTCCTTCACCATTCAGGTTGCTCGGGATGCCATCCGCCATCTCGGTGTGGTAGTAGCTCATGGCATTGTATGCCCACCACCGGTCTTCACCCGGCTGCTGGCAGTAGAACGGATCGCGCTCTCCTGCCGAGCGCGCGGCCGTATCGACGGGACCCGTGTTCCGCGCCTGTCCGGCGACGGCGAGAAACAGGAGCGAGGACGCAAGAGCAATGGTCTTCATGTGCTGTCCCCCCCCTTTCTGGTCAGAGACCCGTTCCACCACCGGCGCGGCAGCGGCGCCCGCGACCTCACCCACCCGGTCTCCTCTACGCCGGAGCCCGATCTGGGACCGGAGACAAAATGATCCGGAGTTGGCAATCCGCTCCGGACCAACCAAGATTGCCCGCGGCATTCCGTCTCCCCTGGCGTACCGGTGCACCTTGGACCGGCACCATTACACTCCCGGAGTGGGCAGTGCGCAGCAGGAATCAGGTTCCCTGTCGCTTCCGACCCTCGGTCGCCCCTGTCAACCAGTGGCGGCCGTGCGACATCACCGAACCTTCACCACGCGAGCCGAGAGGTCGTGCCCACGGCCGACGACACTCTGGCCAGGTACACGCCGGGGATGACTTCGCGGGCCGCGCCGTCGCCGCCGTCCCAACCAAGACGATGATCCCCGGAGCCGAGGAGGCCGGGCGAGAGGGTTCGGATCCGGCGACCGGTGACGTCCTCGATCCACGCTCAGATGGAGCCCGTCGCCGGCGGATGAAAGCTCAACCGGGTGCTTCGGGTGAAGGGATTCGGCGCAACCTGCAAAGCAAACGCGCGGCTGCCCGTGGCCTCCTCGGCGCGCAGCGCTGCAGTTCGGGCGGGATCGTTCCGATCGGACGTCAAGACTGCCGATGATCCACGGATGCGCGGGATCGGAGACGTCCAGGCCGGACGCCGGCGTCATCCGGAGGGAGATCCGGGACCCGGCCGGTGGACAGCCGGCCCGACTTCGCCGACCCGATATCGCTCGGCGGACCCGGCTGCAAATGCTATAATCGCTCTATCGATTTCCCACACAACTTTTCACAGGGAGGCACACATGTCCAGCTCGCGGCCGCTCCAGGCAGTTTCTGGATGTCGACCCACGGTCTCTCCGTTTCTCAAGGCCTTGGTGCGCCTGCGCGTGGCTCGATGGGCCTGTGCTGCGGCCGCCCTCCTGGCGCTGCTTCTGCCGGCCGTAGGCGCCGGCGCGAACTGCGGAGCGCCGTCCTCCTACATGGTCGCCGGGGATCGCCCGCTCGCCAGCGCGGCCAATCCGGCAGCCGTCTACTGCAAGCTCCTGGGCTACGGCTATGAAACCGTCACCACGGACCGCGGCCAGGAGGGAATCTGCATCCTGCCCGACGGCCGGCGGGTCGACGCCTGGGCCTTCTTCCGGGGCACGGTTGCGCCGGAATACTCCTATTGCGCACGCCACGGCTACCGGACTGAAGTCGTGGACCTGGGAGACGGGACCGCGACCGCGGAGTGCGCGGTCTGCAAGGACCAGCAGGGAAACGTCGTGGGAACCGCGGCCGATCTGATCGGATTGGACCAGGCGGCCGGCCTCGAGGCGCCGGTCCCTCCGGGGTCCACCCCGTCGGAGCCAGTCTCGCCTGGATCCACTCCAACGGCGCCGGTCCCGGCTGCTCCGGCGGCGCCGGTGGCTGAGCCTGAGGGAAGAAGCCTCCCCGGGCGCGCCGGAACACAGGGATCCGGCCTCGCTCTGCCGTCGTCGTTCGACTGGCGGCAGCAGAATGGTTGCACTCCGATCAAGGACCAGGGGGGATGCGGCAGCTGCTGGGCCTTCAGCACGGTGGCGCCCTTGGAATGCAACATCCTGATCAAGGACCACGTGGTGGAGGATTTGTCCGAGCAGTGGCTGGTGAGCTGCAACCAGGACGGCTGGAGCTGCGGCGGAGGCCAGTACGCGCACAACTATCACATCTGGAAGACGGATCCCTGCGGCGGCACCGGCCCGGTCCTCGAGCGCGACTTTCCCTACGCGGCCGAGGATCTTCCCTGCAGCTGCCCCTATCCCCACCAGGCCCAGTACATCCCGGAATCGTGGGCCTATATGGCTCCTCTCGAATTTCCGTGCTGAAAGGGCTTGGGGCCGGAATGTGCTGGTGAGAGCAGGGTTGCAAAGAGAAAGCTCCTGGTTTTCCATGGTGCCTTCTTCGTCCAAGAAGGAGGGCACGGATGGGTGGCCAGGAGCAAAGAGACGTTCTCAGAAACGTCTGGGGTCTGCAAGGGTTTGCGGTGGTGGAAGTCGAGACCGAGGAGGCGGCCGTGGCCGGGCGGCCACCGATCAAACTTATCCGGATTCGAGATTTGCGTGAGGGGCACCAGTGTCCGGAGTGTGGGAAAAGCCATCGCGAGTTGGCGTTCCAGGAGGCGGAGGAGCGGCGCTGGCGGGAGCGGTCGATGGGCGACTTCGAGAGCTGGGTGGTCTACACGCCTTGGCGCGTGTTCTGTTGCGGTGGGACCCGGGTGGAGCGGATGCCCTGGGAGTCTCCCGGCCACCGGATGACCCGGCACTTCTTCGAGTTGATCGTCGGTCTTTGCCGTCGCCTGGCGATCTCGGAGGTCGCGCGCATGGCGAGGCTTTCCTGGGACACGGTGGCGCGGTTGGACAAGGAGTCGATCGAGCTGGCGCTGGGAGGGCCCGCTCCCTCTCTGGACGGCTTGCGCTGGATCGGAGTGGACGAGGTCTCCCGGACCGGCGGACATGTCTACTTCACGGTGGTGACGGACCTGGAAACGGGCAAGGTGGTGTGGATCGGTGAAGGAAAGAAGGAGGAGACGCTGCTGGCCTTCTTCCGGGAGCTCGGGCCGAAAGGCCGGCGGAAGATCATCGGGGTGGTGAGTGATCTGAGCCAGGCCTATCGCAACGCGATTGATCGCGCCGTTCCCCACGCCATTCACTTGCTCGACCGGTTCCACATCATCAAGTGGGTGAACGAGGCGGTGGACGAGATCCGGCGCGAGACTTTCGGGGCCGCACCGAAGGATGATCTCGGACGAACCCTCAAGGTGAAGAAGTGGATGCTGCTCATGGCGCGGGAGGCCCTTGATCTCTCGTCCAAACGTCTCCTCGGGCGATTGCTCACGCGCAACCGTCAGCTGGAGCGGGCTTACCTCTTGAAGGAGAATCTCCGCGGGATCTTCCACTACCCGTGGGTCCGTCTGGGAGCGCTCCGCAATGCACTTCTCACCTGGTGCCACATGGCCATCTACAGCCGGCTGCGGCCGCTGGTAAAGATCGGCTACCGTATCCGCGACAACCTGGACAAGTTGATGGGTGGGTTCGAGCACGGAATCAAGATGGGGCTGGTCGAGTCGATCAACGGCATTATCGGCCAGATACGCCGCCGCGCTCATGGGTTCCGGGATCCCGAGTACTTCAAACTGAAGATCTACCAACGGTGCTCTCTCGATCATGACCCCTGGGCCCAGGTCATCCTATGAGCTTGATTCCACGGGAAATCGAGAGGCGCCGCCTATATCGCCTTCAACGGCAACATCCCGCCCGTCGACTCCATCAAGGCCGCCATCGTGCAATACGGTCCGGTCTCCATCGGCATGGCCGCTACGGGGGCCTTCGACTATTACAGCGGTGGCATCCTGAGCGACTGCGGCCACACTTCCATCAACCATGACGTGGCCCTCGTGGGCTGGGACGACAGCCAGGGACCGGCCGGCGTGTGGTTCCTGCGCAACTCCTGGGGAACAGGCTGGGGCGAAGGCGGCTACATGCGCATCCCCTACGGATGCGACATGGTCGGATATCAGGCGGCCCGGGTGGACTATCGGGGACTCCGTCCATTCAAGTTCAGCTTTGCCAGCGTCGCGGCCTCCGAACCGGAGGGCAACGGCACGGCCTACTTCGCCGGCACGGTCACCAGCATCAGCAAGGTGGCTGACGTGATCACCCTCTCAACCTCCGAGTCGGGCGGCTGGCCGATCGATTTCCAGGTGCAGGGCGACCCGGCCTACTACCAGAGTTATGCCCTGCATCTGGCTCCGGGACAGGCAACGGGGATCACGGTCCGCGTCCGCACCGACGACGTGAAGCGGCTGGGCGCGGGTATTCTCTCCGGAACGTCGGCCAACACCGGCCGGTTGCTGCAGGCCCGGCTCAACGTGTTCAACGTTGCGCCGTCGATCCTTCTGGTGGACGACGACAACGGAGCGCACTGGGATACTCCGTTCATCCAGGGTCTCGGCCAGCTCGGCGACCTCTATGTGAGAGTCGACGCCAGCAGCGGCCCGGTGCAGCTTGCCGGATATGACGCGGTCATCTGGGCGACCGGATACCTGGTCTCGCCCTTGAACCAGTCCGAGATGAACGCGCTGATGACCTATCTGGACGCGGGCGGGACCCTCTTCCTCTCGAGCATGGATCTCTTGACCGGCCTGACCCTGCCGAACACCTTCGTGACGAAATATCTCGGGGTGCAGAGCTGGACCATCAACACCCGCGCCAACAGCGCGATCGGAGTCAGCGGCGACCCCATCACCTCCGGGATGAACATGTCGTTGAACTGGCCGACGAACGGGGCCAACCGGGTGGACACGGTGAACCCGGGCTCGGGCGCCTCGGCCATCTTCTACTCCGAGACGGGACACCCGGCGGCCGTGCGCTACGACAGCGGCACGTTTCGGACTGTCTTCAACTCGATCGCGCAGAACGCCATGCCGACGGACAACCCCAACCCGAACAACTCGAACACGGTCATCCAGAACACGCTGGATTGGCTTCTGCGAATGCAGCCGACCGGTGTCGAGTCGGCGCAGTCTCAGCGGTCGGCGCCTGATCTCTGGACCAGGCCGAATCCCACCAAGGGAGCGGCCGAGATCGGCTTCTCCCTCGAGACCAGCGTGCCGCGGATCAGCCTCTCGGTGGTGGATGCCGGAGGCCGGGTGGTGCGCAATCTCGTCGGCGGACCGACCACCGCCGGCAGTCACCGGATCAACTGGGACGGACGGGACGACTCCGGGTACCCCGTCCCCGCGGGGTGTTATTTCGCTCGGTTGGACACTTCAACGGGAGTCCGGAGCAGCCGGATCATCGTCGTGAACTAGGTTCGAAGGGCGGTCGGCGCGCGCGGTGCTTCCGCCCTGGAACGACCCTCGGTCAAGCACCGCGCGACATGGGCGGCCCTCTTCGTCTCGGGGGGGGCCGCCTTTTACCGACCCAGGTCCGCCCAGCGGGCCATGATCTTGCTGTCCTTGTTGAACCATCGCAGAAATGCCACCCCATAGATGAGGACGCAGTACACGACCGTCGTGAAGACGAGGGCCAGAAGCGCTGGCCGTGGCGCCAGCTCGAACGGGTAGGTCAGCCAGAGGACGAAGGGACAGAGAGCGCTGCTAAGGCCCAGGGCCAGAAACACCAGGGCCCGTGGTTTGCTGTAGCCGACCCACGCGTCCTTCCGGCACCGTTGCCAGGCGACCTCCCACTCGGAGCTTCTGGTCACGATGAGGTAGCTCGCAAGGGTCCGGAGCATGACCCCCAACTGGTGTGCCCACAGAAAGAGAAGAAGGAGCAGCAGCTGGTTCAGGGCGATGGCGGCGAAGCGGAAGGCCCCTATCGGCGTGGCGCTTACGGGCGTGTCTTTCGGAACGACCCATGCCATGATCACACCAAAGAGAGTGATCGCAATGGTTGTGAGCAACAGCTGTTGGTTGACGATTTGATTGATCTCGGTATGGATCTTCGTCACGTCGCCCGGCGTCGGCTTCGGAAGTGTCATGTGCACCTCCAGTGCATGGATCGCTCGGTCCCGTCGCTCCGGTTCCGCGATCCGATCCGTGGCGAACCGGAGCGGTTGTACCATAGCGCTCCAGCCCGACGAGGTCATCCACTTCTTGAACCGGTATGGACGGGACGGGTCGGTCCAGACCGGCTCGACGGCCACGCCCCGCGGACGTTGCCAGTCCGGCCCGAATGTAGGTTGATTTTCGAGGCCAACCGGTGTATGCTTCTTGTCGTGATGCGTGCGCCGTTCCCGGCACCAGTGGTCCGGATTCGGATGGGGGTTGTACGGCATCGTGCGGAGGTCTCCATGGCGATGAGTGGCGCCGGACGTTCGGCTTTCTATGACCTGTATGGAGCGGAAACCCTCCTGGCGTTGCCCACGCTGTTCGATCTGCTTGTGCATGCAGCGCCCGACACTGTCTTGGGGGACGGAGGTTCACTCTACCTCAAGGTCCCCCCTCCGGAATCCCAACGTGAGAGGAATTGCCCCGGCTGCATGCACCCGTTCAAGCCCGGAAAACCGAACGCCGCTTGTGAGGAACGCGCGTATCTGATGGCCACCACGCGGGACTATCCGCGGGCACAGATCGCCGGTGGCTTCTACTGTACGAACTCCAAGCGCTATGAAGAAGCGGGCGAGTGCATTAGGACCCTTCTCGTGGGGCCCATGAACCGCCTGAATCGATGTCTCATCCGATCCCTCCTCTGCGCCATGCGGGAGTGGCCGAAGTCAACCCGGGCGTCCGTCAACGATCCGCTGTCCCTGTACGAGGAACGCGCCAGGTCCTTCTTTCGGTTCTACTTCTGTCCGGGCGAAACGGGTCGCTCGAGGGCGACCCGGGCCGTGCGTCGATCCTTGAACCTCGCGGACGAGGCCTGCTCGCCATCCGCCTTTGACCTGGACGCGGAGACCTTGGCGGATGCCATGGAGGCGGGCGCCACACCGGAGGCAGGATCCGCCTGTCCCGGGCGTTCCCTGGAGATGCTCTACCGGTGTTCAGCGGCGCTCGGCCAGGAGGCTGCGACGGGCCGACCCCGGCACCAGGCGGGGCAGGACCGCATGAGCGCGACTCTCGAGAACATCAATGTCATAGTGTGGGAGCTGCTGCAGTGTCATGAGCTGCTGCGAGATCAGCTTGCCGGGTATCAGGCGGGGCTGCTTTCCATCCGCACGCGCTTTCCGGCCCTCGGTCTATCCGGTTGGTCCGCGGCGTTCGGCGCACCCATTCGTCTCCGCAACATCGAGAATCCGTTCGAGGTGCATGCCGCCAATCAACTTCGGGTTAAGGAGCTCAGGAGCTCGGGGGCCCTGGGAAGAGCCGGGCTGCCCATCCCCGTGTGGGGAGATCGCGCGCGCGGCCACAAGGACCGCCTGGAACGCCAGGGAAGGCCATTCCTGGTCGTTCCGGTTCCATCGGACCCCGATCATCCCGGCGCCGGCAGCGCCGGGTTCCTTCGCATCGCCACGAAACGAGAGGGCGAGCGCCGGTTCACCGCCGATGACGAACGGGCGCTGGTCCGATACGCCGGACATGTCGCGCGGCTCGTCAGGGAGATCGGCGCGGTGGACGAACCGTCCAAAGCGGAAGAAACCAAGCTCCGGCGCTGGTGGATACATCGCATCTACGGGGCGGTCAAAGGGCAATCGTTGGCCCAGATCGGTCCCACGGCCGCGAGAGCGTTCCGGGAGAGCTTCCGGGCCACCGTCGCGAGTGTGTTTCTGCGAGAGGACCTTTGGTTGCCTCACGAAACCGCCGACCTGGCCGCCCGCGCGACGGCACCAGAAGGCGTCTCGAGCGGAGGTCCGGGGCGCAAGTACACTCTTTGGGGCACGGATGTCGACCCGGAGTTCTTTACCGAGCCGGAAGTCGAACCGGAAGCTCAAGCGCAAAGACGAGCTCAATTCACCGAATTCGAAGCCGCGGTCGGCCAGGAGAGGTACGCCGAGGGAGAAGGGAAAACAGGCTGGGCCCTGAAGTACCGGACGCCGGTTCTGGCCGAGTACGCGGAGGGCCCATGGGGGGAGCGAGTGGTGGTGCACATCTCCCGCACCCAGTGGGTCGAGGCCAGCAAGACGAAGAGGACAAACAACTGGGTCTCGACCCCGTCCGGCGGGGCCTTTTCACAAGACCCGAGGGAGATCGAGAAGCTCGTCGACCAGTTCCGCACGAAGGATCCGGTTGCCGGGCATAAGCGGGAAATGCGCTCGCGCTGGCACTCGCGATTCCTGATCGTGCCGCTGATTGATCCCGACTCCAGCCCGGAGCCGCTTGGTGCAATAAGGCTCATCTTCTCCACGTCGGCGGCGACTGTGGCCGGAACACAGCTCTCGAGGGCAGACCTGATGACCCAGGCATCGCGGCTTGCGCGTAGCCTGGCGCGCCTGCTGCGCTCGGGTCTCCAGAGACACCGGCTTCTGCGGACCTTGAGCGAGCTTGTGGGTTCTTGTACACAGCCGGACAAGCTCATCGACCGATCCGCGACTTCGGATGCGGTCGAAACAGCGGGAGACTACGGCCGCGAAGCCGCCAGTCTGTTGACCCTTGGTGAAGCTTCCGCCGTGTCGATCTTCGTCCGGAACGACTGTGCTCCTCGGGCCTACCAGGTCTTCCCGCCCGGAGACGAAAGCTGGGCGCTCGTAGGGGCGGCGGCCGACAGGGACGCGATGACCGAGGCGGATCTGGGGCAGTTCAGGTCTTTCTGTGAGGCCTACCTGAAGAACGCCAAGGGGGCTTGCCGCTATCGGGCGGGGCAGGGGCGGACGGGACACGCCATCGCGGAAGGGCGTGCCCTGGAATTCGAGATCGCCGCGGGCGAGGAAACGCAGCGCAGCGCTCACCTCTATGAGGTGCGGAGCCCGAACGCCGTTCTGGTGATTCCGGCTCGCAAGCTGGGGCGCCCGGGCCACGACGTGGTGGCGGCGGTCCGGTTCGTTCGCACCGAGGAACGGCGGCGCGCCAAGTTCCTTGCCGAAGAAAAGGAACGCCTCGACACCGTCGTAGAGGCCTTGGGATGGTTGGTTCCGGCTCGCTCGCGCCAGGACGAGTATACGGAGTTCAGAAACGCCTGGAAGGACGAGCTCGACAAAGTCCTCCCACTACGCCTCCGGGACATGCTCCAGCAAGAGATCCTAAGCGAGCCTGGCCTGATGGACTCCGACAAGTCGACGATCGAGGGGCGGGAGGCGCAACTTGATCGCCTCGCGGGGAACGTTGAAGCCTGGGTCATCCAGCAAGACACATCGGATTCATCCAGCGGTACTCCGAGGTCGAGATCCGGCGTTGAGGTCAGAAAGGCCGAGGTGTCGCTTCTCGCCTGGTTTCTTCGGACGCTGGAAAGACCTTCTACGGAAATGCGGCTGGCGGACCTGGTCCGCAACGTCGTGCGCGGCCTGTTGAGAATCCAGTGGGGCCCGGAATTGGCCGATCCCTGGGCCGAGAGTCTGAAACGACTCGGTCGTTTTGAACCCCTGCTTTCCGAGATCCCGCTTTATCGTGACCACACCATTCACCAGTTCCAGGTCTTCTTGCTTGGCTGGATCCTGATTCGACGTCTCGAGCGCCTCAATGTGATCGGGTTCTCTGATGAGGGATGGAACGCTATCGCGCCCGGTGATCTCCCCGAGGCGGGGGAAGCGGGACCAAGGGAGGCTCCGCCTGGGCCGACCCCGACGGAATTCGCGGCGCCGGTGCCCGACGGTCGTGTTCGAATCCCGGTCAGCCCGAAGGAGTGGGGCCTGGCCTCCCTGTTTCACGATGTGGCGTACCCGCTGGAGCGGGCTCATCGTTGGGCCAACGTCTTCGGTGAAGCGCTGACGGACGTTCGCGGAGAATATGTGGCCAAAGGAGATGCCCGGCGGTTTTTCGGTCCGGGAGCGAAGGGAATCTGCCGGTGGGAGGATGCGTCTGAAGTGAATGCGGCGTCGAAGGGGGGCGTCGCTCCGTTCGACGCGCCCCTCGGCCAACTGTTCGCCGCTCTGACGAGGATGTTGCCTCCGCCGGCTGGGGCGACGGCATCGGCCTGGAATGAAAAGCTCGGGCGGGCGATCGGCAGTTGCCTCTGCGAATGGGACCATGGCCTCTGGGCGTCACTCGTCCTGTTGGAAAGAAGCGAGCCCACCCCCGCCATCGTCAGCGCCGCGGTGGCGATCGCCCTCCATGGGAAGCTGCTCCGCTTTCTCTGGTCGGAGCAAATCCGGATTTGCCTCGAAAGCCCGGAGGAACTGGATCGCTCGAATCCATTGCCGCAAAGGCGGGCGCTGACTTTCCTGCTCCTCATGACCGATGCGCTCCACGAGTGGGGCCGAGACGTCCGAGACGACGACCGAGGCGGATTGGAGGAGATCGGACGCAGGCCGTCCCTGGTCAAGTTCGACATAACGGGCACTCAGCCAGACGGGACTTACAGCCCCGACGGTGACCGGGAAAGGCCCTACTGCGGCATCTCCGTTGACCTCGCTATGGGGAGGGGCTGCCGCTTGGCCGACCTCATGAAGAAGACTGACGAGCTGACCCGGTTGGGGGCGGTCCTGGCCTCCAGGGGAGTGGTTGTGACGATTCGCGTAGGGCGGGGAGACCCCGGCGTTCTCGACCATGATGCGGTTCGGACCCGGCAGGTGATCATCGGATGCCCCGCCTCGGGCCCGGATGAGGCGCTTGACTTCAAGCCCGACGAGAGGAGCAACAAATGAGCAACTTCACCGACGTCCCGCCCGGTACCGGCCTGCACCCTGTCATCCTGGTCGTCCTTTCAGCGAACAGCCTGGACGCGTCGGCCGAATTCTACCGGCGGCTGTTCGGCTGGCAGATGCAGACGATGTCCCCGGAGCTGGTCGGGGCCGTGACGGCCGCGGGTCCGATGGTGGCGCTGCGGTCGGGCGTGCCCGAGGGGTTCCCCGGAATGGTGCCGTACATCGGCGTCGAGGCCGTGAAGCCGATGCTCGATCGCGTGGTCGCCTCGGGCGGAGCGGTCGAGCGCGTCGCGTGGAACGTGCCCATGGTCGGCCAGCTCGCGCGGTTCAAGGATCCGTCCGGGACGGTCTACGGATTGACCAGCGCCGCGCACCCCGGAGGAAGTCCGCACCTTCCCTTTCCGTTCGGATCGAATCCCAAGCCTCCGGCCGGAGCGATCTGCAGCCTGGAAATGTATGCCTCGGACGGCGAGGCCGCGGCCCGCTTCTTCGGAGAGTTGTTCGGCTGGGGCACGCTGGCGACGATGCCGCAGTACGTTGCCTTCGATCCCGGCGCGGGCGCCGGCGGCGTCTTTCAGTCGCATACGCCGTCCTTGCCTGCCCTGGCCTATATCTATGTCGACGATGTCGCTGCCAAGCTGGGCGAGATCGAGCGGTCGGGCGGAGCGCGTCTGGGAGAACCGATGCGTCTCCCAGGCACGGCCTGTTTCGGCTACTTCAAGGATCCGTCCGGGACGAGCATGGGGCTCATCGGCCCCTGAGGATCCCGGCGGAGATTCGCGACGGCCTATCGACCCGCCGTCGGATCCGGCGGCTTCGGCAGCGCGTTTCGGAAGGTGCGCAGCACCAGCGGGTCGGTCTCGTCTCGCATGTGCAGGCGCACGAATTCGATCGTTTCCGGATCGCCCAGCTTGAGCAGCGCCTCCACCGCAGCCGCCCGCGCTCCGGAAATCGAGCCGGAAGCCTCCGAGGTCCGAGCCGCCTCCTGACGCTGGTATTCCGTCCAGGCCCGGGCCGGCGCCGAGGCTGCCGGGCGATCCGGTGCCGAGTCCGCCGGCCCTCCGGAACCGGCCATCGAGCCGGCCGCTCGATCCAGCTCGGCCATGAGCGCCTTGCGCCCCACCGCACGGGCGGCCAGAGCCTGGGCCCCGGCCGTATCCGGGATGGCGCAGGTGATCTGACCGAGGGTGCGGACCAGAAGCGAACGGTGCGCGACGGGCCGCGCGGGCGCACCCGCATCCTGCAGCCGCGCCACCAGCGGTTCCACCGCCTCCGCTCCGAAGGCGCCCAAGGCGGTATAGGCGGCCGAACGAACGGTCAGCATGGGATCATCCAAGAGCAGCACCAGGTCGGGAATCGACAATGTGTCCTTGAGCGCGGCCAGGGCGACGGTCGAAGCGAGGCGCCGCCGTTCCTTGGCGTCGTGCAGGAAGGGCCGCACCGCGGGTCGCGCCGCCGGATCTCCGATGTTGCCGAGCGCGGAGATCAGGCGCGCCCAGTGCTTCTCCTGCGCGCGATCGACCAGCATGGATTCCATGGGAATGCGGGCGTCCTTCCGCTTCATCTCCCCGAGCAGCGAGATCACGTTCCGCTGGACGAACTGATCCGGATCCCGAAGCCGGGGGATGATCCGCGCGGCAAAGGAGTCGGGCTGCGCCTGGCCGACGTCGAGCAGGACCGGATAGACCAGCCCATCCTGCGTGTCGAGCCTCTTGGCCACGCCGAACAGCATCGCCTCATGCGGCTTGGTCAGAAGCGCCTTCCGCGCGCGCTGGACCCGCTCGCGGGCGTCCCCTACGTCCCAGAGCGAAGCGGTGTCGAACAGCTCCTCGACCTTGCGGGCGGAATCGGCGGCGGTGAGCACGATGGGCGGGATGACCTGCTCGGGAAGAACGACGGTCCGGGGCAGGTCGATGCCGATCGCATAGGGATAGGGCTGCCAGATGCCGCCGTTCCGGCCCGGAGACTTCTCCGGATAGGTGTCGTTTCCGGCCAGATCGAGGAAGATCCCGGCGCCGGCGAAGCCGCGGGCCCAGGTCACCGTTCCCTGGCCGATGCCGGGCGTGGCGTAGACGTCGTCTCCCTGCTCGTCGATGAAGATCGCGGTCGAGTTGGTGATGCTCATGCCCTGGCCGTCGCTGACCGCGTAGTAGTCGTTGCCCGACTCGTCCAGCAACATCCCCACGGAAAGGTCGTGCGCCGTGCCCTGCGTGACGCCGAACTTGCACATGTAGTGATCATCGCCGCCGCGGTCCCAGAGCGAACCGATCGAAAGATGGATTCCGGCGCCCTGGGCGTACTGGGTGGCCAGGTACCGGTCGTTGCCTCCGCCATCGAAGAGGAGCCCCAGGGAATACCAGTAGCTGGCGCCCTGGGCGTAGACCTCGGCGTCGTAGAAGTCGTTCCCCTCCTCGTCGATCAAGAGCCCGATGCCGCCGCCGGCGCGCGGCCGGAATCCGATGGAGAATCCCTGGGAAAGCGACTGGAAGTCGTTGGGGAGAAGCGGCCGGTGCAGATAGCGCCCGCTCGACCGGTAGACGTCGTTGCCGGTACGGTCGTAGAGGAGCCCGATGCCGTAGGTCGAGGCGAATCCCTGGGACTGGCGGGCGGCCAGATAGGTGTCGTTGTCGTCGTAGCGGATGGGAAGCGCTCCGGTATCGGGGACCTTCACCAGCCCCAGTGTATAACCCCGATCCTCCTCCGGCGGCGGGCCGGGCGGCGGGATCGAATCCGCTTCGGAAACGAGCAGGCCGATGCCGAAGGCGCCGGCCCCTTCGCAGAGGTTCCGTCCCTGGAAGAGATCGCTGCCGCCGCCGTCATAGAGAAGCCCGGAGCCGAAGAAGCCGGCGCCGCAGCAGCCGTCGTCTCCCTTGTAGATGTCGTTTCCGTGGAGGTCGATCAGGGCGGACAGGCCGAGCACGGCGCCGCCGACGGCGTAGGTCAGACCCTGGGAATCGTAGACGTCATCGCCGTCCAGGTCGACGACGGCGCTGAAAGGCCGGATCAAGCCGCCCACCGCGGAAGCGACGCGGCCGCGATAGGTGTCATTGCCGCCCGGCTCGATGATGAAGGCGATCTTCCGGAGAGCTTCGGCCGAGTAGGCATTGTCTCCGGTGCCGCCGATGACCAGAAGCCCCCAGGGCGTGTTGTACACGGCGGTGATCGAGCCGGTGACTCCCGGAAGCGTCATGCCTTCCGAAGCGGCAGCCCCGGCGATGGTCCCGGCGGGCGACCCAGGCGTCGCCGTGCCGACCGGGGTGGCGGCTCCAGCGGGCGATCCGGGCGTCGTTGTGCCGGCCGGCACGGCGGTTCCCGCGGCCGGCTTGCCGACCGCCAGAGCCAGGTCGATCACGGCGCTGTAGAACTCTCGCGTGGCGCGGGTCAGGGCCTGGCGGTCCAGGTGGACGGCGGCGTCCAGGATGCGATCCTCGTTCAGTTTCAACGTGGTGTCGCACGCGACCCCGACCTCGGCGTGGAGCCGGCCCTTCCGCAGCTTGTCCTCGGGGTCATCCGGATCTCCCCAGAACGCGGGAGCCAGCGTGAGGATCCGGGTTCGATCCAGGGGAGTCAGACCCGCGAACGCCTCGTTCAGACTGGCTTCGGCCTCGGTGCACCGGCGGATGAACGCATCGACCGCGGGTTGGAGATCGCCGGGCCACGGGCTACGGCCGGCGTCGACCGAGCGAAGGAGGGTTGCGAACTGCGGCCGGGGTTTCAGCAGATCGAGCGGATCCGGTTTCTTGCCCTTGAAACCGGGCGGCGTGACAGGTGGGGCGAGGTTGTCCTCTGAGCCGTCCGACGCCTCCATGAGAGCGCCCAGGAGCGCCGCCAGCCCCGCCGGATCCCCGAGCCTCTGCCGGATCTTCCAGACCGTTGCAGCCTGCCAGCCTGGAAGGCGGAGCGGGTCGTTCAGGATCTCCTCGACCACCCCCAGCCGGAACGTGTCGTCGTCCGCGTAGAGCTTGTCAAAGCCCAGCTCGGCGGGACGCATCTCGAGGAGGTCGAGGGCGCGCTCCAGCGTGCCCGAGGCCAGGGAATCGAGGCCGGCGACCGGAAAGGTCGCAGGCGGCAAGGGAGGCTGCCCTTTGCCGGCGCGAAAGGCCGGCGGCCGCGCCTCGGACGAAGATGGGTGCGTGGAGGCGGAGGCGGCGGGCTGTCGGGGCTCCCTGGCGGAGATCCCGGCCGGAATCGCGGCGACGCACAGCAGGCCGGCGCCGATCAGGATGGAGATCCGCCTGGAGCGCGAGAGACAAGCCGACTTCGAAGGCATGGGCCCCCCTTATGTGATGGATGACTTCGAAGGCATGGACCCCCCTGGAGTGATGCATGCGGCTGATCGAGTGTTCCCGGCCCGCATGATCCCCCATCACTCACGGACCGCAACGATCACGAACGATACGGCTGATCGACCGGCCCAATCCAGCATGATCCCAGCGTCATTCCCGAAGCGCGTCGGTCAGGAACGATCCGGCCGATCCACAGACCCTGGCCCGTCTGACCCCCGCATGATTCACGAACCGCTGCCAAGATGAAAGCGGACTGGGAGCCTGTTGCGCCCAGCCCGCGAACGGTCATGAAACGGGCAATCGGCCCACGAGACCCTGGGTTCTGCAAACCACATGAGCCACTCCGTGAAGCCGAATGCCCAACAGGCTCCTAGGGCCGGCCCGCCGGGGTCCCCCGAAGCGCTCGCCTCGGATCAACGAGAAGCTCGCCTCGGATCAACAAGCTCATGAGGTCCGGCGCCCGCAGTTCCGACTGACGAAGGGCGCCCGGAGCCTCCACCGCGCCTTCCGGCAGGGAGACCCAGTCTTCCGACAGAGGCACCCGGCGAGGTCGGGGCCCGCCGCATCGCCGGCGGCCGGTACGCCGTGACTGGTCCTCGGGAGCTTCGGCGCGCTTCGAGCGAAACGCGCGCCGGACGCGCCGTGATCGCGCTGTTGGCCAGCGCCAGCAGCGTGTCTTCCAGAGCCTTGTAGCCTGGATGGTTCGAGAGATAGGTATGCTGGTCGTTGGCGTTCTCGAGGATGTAGACGTGGCCGGTGGGATCCAGGATGACGATGTCGTGAAAGAGGACCATCCAGACGTTCCAGGCGTCGATCTGCGCCGTGTCCTGAAGCCACGGAATCGTCCGGCCGGCGGTCATCTGGGGATTCCAGTGGTCATAGCCCTTGTAGTCCACTCCCAGGATCTGGATCGGGGTCTTGGGATTGGCCGCGTTCACTTCCTGCTGCATCTGATTGAGGAGGCCAAACTGGCCTCGGCATTCCCCTCAACTCGATAACCCGAAAAACCAGCATGAGACCTTGCCCCGGTAGATCGAGGGCGATACGGGTTGTCCCGCGGTGCTTGAAGAATCGTTGGCGTCCGTCAATGCCACGTCCCGCATCAGGTCTCCCGGTTGCATCTTCTGGCTGGCCAGATCGCCCAGTTGCATCTCCAGCGCCTCGAGGTTCGCCGGGTCGTTCAGGCCCCTCTGGCCGAGATTGGTCATCGAGACCAGATGGCTGTTCCGGTCCACGACCATGAGGTCGTTGGTTTCCGCTCCCCACTGCAGCCACGCGTTCACCGTGGTGGTGTCCTGAAGCCAGGGCGCGTGCCGCCAGGTGCACATGGCGGTGTTTCCGGAGGCGGCGTCGGTCGAGTTGACGCCGAGGATCCGAACCTCCGTCCGCAGGCTCAGGTCGTTGGCCATCGCGGTGTTCAGGCTGTCGAGGATCTCGAACTGGAGGCGACAGGCCGGATCCGTCGCCCGGCCGAAGTACCAGCAGGAGATCCGATCCTGATAATCCGCGGCCGAGCGGAGCTGACCGTACGTCATCGAATTGTAGTTCTCATCGAGGAGGGCCGTCTGAGGCACGGTCACGCCCGGATTCAAGTGCGTGACCGCCGTACGGATGATCCTGGCTTTCAAGCTGTCCAGGTTGGCCGGAACCTGCAGGTCGAAGGAGTTGAGATCCTCGAGGAAGACCACATGGTCGGTCGGGTCGAGCAAGAAGAGGTCGCCGGAGTGCGCCATCCAGAGGTTCCACGCGTCGCTGTCCGAAGAGTCCTGCAGCCAGGGAAGCGCGAGGCCGGCGGTGATTCCGCCGTTCCCCAGCGCGTCGGTCGACCGGTTGACGCCCACCACCTGGATCCCGGCCTCCGGGATCGCGGCGGCCAGGCCCTTCTGCAGGCTGTCCAGCTCGACGAACTGGGCTCGGCAGGCCGTATCGGTCGCGCGGCCGAAGTACCAGCAGGAATAACGGCCGACGAAGTCGCCGGGAGAGACGTCTCTTTTGTAGGTCGCCGATTGGGTGTTGACGTCCGGAAGGGCCGCCGAGGGCGCCGGGTCTCCGGCCGTCAGATGCCGGCTTGCGAGTCGCTCGACCCTCGCCTCGACCGAATCGTAGCTGGCGGCCGTCTCCAGGCTGTCGATCGCGAGATCCTCGAAATACGCGACCTTGCTGTCGCGGCCGACCACGACCAGATCGCCCGCCTCTGCCCGCCACGTTCCCCAGGCGTTCGACTCCGCCGTGTCCTGGAGCCAGGGCAGCACCTGGCCGTTGCAGATCTGCGAGTTCCCCGCGGTCTCGCCGGACTGGTTCACTCCGAGGATCTGCACCTCGGTCCGCGGGAATGAGCCGGTCACCTCGGTCTGCATTTGATTCAGCAGCCGGAACTGGTCGCGATCGCGCGTCTGCGTGGCCCGTCCGAAATACCAGCACGAGATCCGATTCTGGAAGGCCTGGGGCGAAACCTGCGTTCCGGACGTCGGCGAGTTCGGATTCACGTCGGCCAGGGAGACCGTCGGGGCCGGATCTCCCACCGCGAGTCTCTGCCCGGCCAGGCGCAGGATGCGCGCCTTGAGGGTGTCGTAGTTGGCCGGTACCGAGAGGTCGTACAGCATCAGCTTGTACACGAAAGAAAGGTGGTTGCTGGCGTCCAGCACCATGACGTCGCGGTCCTCCGCCTGCCACAGGCTCCAGGCGTTGACCTGCGAGACATCCTGAAGCCAGGGCAAGGATCGGCTCTGGCAGAACCCTGCGTTGCCGGAGGCTTCGCTCATGTTGTTGACGCCGAGGATGACGACCGAGGTCCGGGGATCGGCCTGGGCGATCTCTTTCTGCATCTGATCCAGGAAGCCGAACTGGCTTCGGCAGGTCGGTCAGGTGGCGAATCCGAAGAACCAGCAGGAGACCCGGCCCAGGTATTGCCGCGGCGAAACGTTGGCGCCGGAAGTGGCGGACCCGGGGTTGACGTCCTGAAGCGCAAAATCGGGTGCCAGGTCGCCGGGACCGAATGAGGCGCTCGGGGCGGTCGGCTTGCTTTCCTTGCTGCATTGGCCGAGAACCAGCGCCACCGCCGCGAGGGAAGCAACCATGAGGAATCGTCGGGGAACGCGCATGGCATGACCCTCCTGTGGTGAACAGGATACCAGCATCTTGAGACGGACGCGAGCACAAAACCCTGCGATCCCCGGCGCAATCCGGGACCCGGCGATCCCCGGCACAATCCAGGGCCCCTTCCGGGCATCGAAAGTGTGTATCAGGCACGATTGACGAGCGGAACAAGGAGTCCGCTCCGGACCGTGTCGGCTTCGAACCGCCGTGAGGAGGATGGCCATGGACTTCGAGCGGGACGCGCGCCTCGGATCCGATCGCGCACCGTGGCGGCAGCCTGAAGGACCGGCGGAGGAGGATCTCCTCGATGCCTATTCCGCGGCCGTGACCGGCGCGGCGGCCCGGGTGATTCCCTCGGTGGCGTTCATCGAGGTCCGCCAGAAGCGGCGCGGCCGGAACCAGGCCGGGCCGAGCGGAGGATCCGCGCGTGAGCCGCGCATGGAAGGCAGCGGCTCCGGCTTTCTCTTCACCCCGGACGGGCTGATCCTGACCAACAGCCACGTGGTTCACGGCGCCTCGATCATTCGCGTCACCCTTCCCGACGGCCGCTGGTTCGACGGGGATCTAATCGGCGATGATCCGGACACCGATCTGGCGATCGTGCGGATCAGCGGAACGGAGCTGCAGCCCGCCGTCATCGGCGATTCGTCGCGGCTGCGCGCGGGCCACCTCGTGGTGGCGATCGGAAATCCCTACGGATTCCAGTGCACGGTCACCGCCGGAGTGGTCAGCGCTCTCGGCCGATCCCTCCGTTCGGTCAACGGCCGGCTCATGGACAACGTGATCCAGACCGACGCAGCCCTCAACCCCGGCAACTCGGGCGGCCCGCTGGTCAATTCAAGGGGCGAGGTCGTCGGGGTCAACACGGCGATGATCCGGCCCGCTCAGGGGCTCTGCTTCGCCGTTCCCATCAACACCGCGAAGTACGTCGTTCCCTGGCTGATCAAGGACGGGCGGATCCGCAGGGCCTATCTCGGGATCGGCGGGCAGACGGTGCCGCTCCTCCGGCGGCTGGTCCGCTTCCACCACCTCACCGTCGAAAGCGGCGTCATCGTGCTCACGATCGAGCCGGAGAGCCCTGCGCTGGCCTCCGGACTCAAGGAATACGACATCATCATCGGCCTCGACGACCGACCGATCGAAAGCGTGGACGACCTGCACCGGTTCCTCACCGAAGGGAAGATCGGAGTGCCGGCGAAGCTGCGCGTCGTCCGCCGCACGGAGATCCTCGAGCTGGAGGCGGTGCCGAGGGAATCGGGAGACGCCCGCGAGCCTGCCGAGCGGAGCCGCTGACAGAGCGTGCGCCGTTCCGGCGGAGGGAGGCATCCGACGAGGAGGGCCGGCGCCGACCCCGACGCATCACTTCTGCGCTGCACAACTGAGTGTAGTACGGCGCTGCGACGGCGCTGGACCGACGAGGAGCGATGTCTCCCGGAGCCGGACATAAGCGCCGCGCGATTCCAGGTGCGCGAAGATCCCCCGGCGGTTTTCGCACGGCGCGCCGAGGCGCGCGCAGGCCCCGACCTGTTCAGGGCGTGCGCCGTTCCGGCGGAGGGAGACATCCGACGAGGAGGGCCGGCGCCGACCCCGGCGCGTCACTCCTGCGCCGCACAACTGAGTGTGGAACGGCGGTGCACCGGCGCCTCGGACCGCGCCGCAAGGCTGCGTCACGAACGGCGGGAACCGGTCGATCAAAGGGCCTCTTCCGGCACCGTCACCGGCAGCACAACGACGTTGAGGCCCCGGAAGATCAGCCGCTTCTGAAGCGCGAACGCGACCTCGTTGTGCAGCAGGCGCGTGGCCAGCGTTTCGCGCTCGAACACGATCTGTCCCGCCACGAAGAGGACGTCGTGATGGCTGGCGGCGACCGTGAGGGCGAGCTTCTCCAGCTCCTCGACGACGTCGGTTCCCACGCCCAGGTGAACCTCCGCCTCGATTCCGGCCTGTTCGGCGAGCTGGCTGTAGCGCGATAGATCCTGACGGCGGGCCTTGAGCAGGGCGGCCACCCGCTCTTCCCCGCGGAATTCATCGGAGTCGATCTGCGCCACGCTGAGGAAGATGAGGCGGTTCAGCCCGGTCCCGAGAAGCGCGTGGACCTTGGCCACCGTGGAAAGGCCGAGGCCGTCATACCGGTTGACAAAGATCGCCGCCGTCCGGCCCGGCTGCTCCCGCTTCTCCCTCATCTCCGCCTCCGGGAGCGGATTCTCCACCAGGAGATTCAACATGGTCAGGGCGAAGCCGACCCGTCGATAGTGCCGGCGGACCAGAAAAGCGACGCCGATGAAGGCGCCGGTCACGATCACGGTGAGCCATCCGCCCTGGAAGAACTTGAGGGACACGGTAACCACGAGGATGCCCATGGAGAGCACCATGCCCATGCCGTTCACGAGCAGGCGATGGAGCCAGCCTTTGATGCTCCGGCGCGCCTGCCACCAATGCCGGACCATGCCGAGCTGGGAAAGGCTGAAGGTCACGAAGACGTTGATGCTGTACATGACCACGAGGCTGCGCAGCTCCGCCCGGGTGTAGAGGATGGCGGCCGAAGCGGCGATCCCCATGAGGAGGATCCCGTTGCCGGTGACGAGGCGGTTGCTGAGATTGGCGAAGCGGTTCGGCACCCAGTGATCCACCGCCATCGAGGCCAGCACGCGAGGGCCGTCGACGAAGCCGGTCTGCGCGGCCACGAAGAGGAGCGATCCTTCGGCCAGGAGCGCCAGCGCCACGAAGGCCGAACCCCAGGGAATCGCGCCGCCCCGGTTCCATCCGTCAGCGAAGTGGTGCAGAAGCGTGGCGTTCAGGGTCTGGCCCGGCTCCCTCTCCACCCCGAGAAGCCGGTAGGCGATCAGAATGCCTCCCGCCGTCACCGCAAGGGAGGCCGCCATGTACAGCATGGTCCTCTTGCCGGTCCGCACCCGGGGCTCGCGCAGGACGGGCAGACCGTTGGAAACCGCCTCGATCCCGGTGTAGGTGCCGGCGCCCATGCTGTAGGCCCGCAGGAAGAGAAAGAGCGTGGCCCAGATGCCGATCTGCCCGAAGCTGGTCCGGGTTTCGGAGACCGAACGGGTCATGAGCACGGGAATGTCGCCGAGGTGCTGCCCGAGCGATCCGAAGAGCAGGATCGCGTGGGTCACTACGAAGAAGATGAAGATGGGCAGAAGGGCGGCGATCGACTCCTTCACACCGCGCAGGTTGAGCATCACGAGCGCGAGGATGACGACCAGGCACAGCACGATCCGGTAGGGGGAGTCGGCGTGCGACGTGAAGGAGAGCAGGGCATCGACGCCGCTCACGACGGACACGGCGATCGTCAGGATGTAATCGACCACCAGCGCCGACCCGCTGATGACCCCTGCGGTCGGAGAGAGAAGCCGGGTGGCGACGAGATAGCCTCCCCCGCCGCTCGGGAACAGCTCGATGATCTGGCTGTAGCTGATCGCGATCGTCGCGACGGTAAGGGCGGTGGCGAGAGCCAGGAAGACCGCGAGGTGCACGTGGCCTCCGAGAGCCAGAAAGGCCTCTTCCGGGCCGTAACAGGAGGAGCTCAGCCCGTCCGCGCCCAGGCCGACCCAGGCGAAGAAGGCGATCAAGGAAATGTGCCGGAAGATGCCGCTCTCAAGCGGACTCTTCTCCCGGCCCAAGAGAAAGCGCTCCGCTCGATGGAGCGTGAGTGACAGGTACTCGGTGAAGCTTCTCATCGGCGAGGCCCGAAGCTATCGGATCGAGAGCGGGAATTCAACCTCGGGAGGCACGGATCGCCGCCACTGCGCCGGGCCGGCCCGCCTCACAATCGGTTGATCGCATCGATGAGCAGTCGAAGCCGGGAGAACTGGCGCCGATCGAAGCGGAACCAGACGGTGTGAAGCTGGGAGAGGATCGGATCCGTTCGTTCCTCTTCCGGCGGCAGGCACGGCTCGAGGGATCCCTCCGCGATGATGTCGGAGAACTCCCGGGAAAGGCGGGCCAGCTCGTCGGACGTCAGCGGGCGTTCGAGCCGCAGCATCCTCCGGTCGCCGACGAACCGGGACGAATGGTAGATCCGGTAGAAGTTCCGGATCTCCTGCATGGCCTCTTCGGTCGTCCGGGAAAGCGTGAGGAGGCTCAGGTCGGCCGGATCGACGTAGCCTCCGTCGGCCAGCTCCCTCCGGGCGAAATCGATCCAGCGGTCCCAGTAGGTGCCCCCCGGCAGGTCGAGGAGCACCACCGGACGCGGGTCTCCCTTGCCGGTCTGGAGCAGCGTGAGCAGCTCGAAGCACTCGTCGTTGGTGCCGAAGCCTCCGGGGAACAGGATGAAGGCGTCCGACTCCTTGATGAAGACCAGCTTCCGCGTGAAGAAGTACTTGAACTGGATCAACCGATCCGACCGGCGCACGAACGGATTGGGCTCCGGCTCGAAGACCAGACGGATGGCGAGGCCGAACCCGCCGTTCGGCCCGGCGCCCTTGTTGGCCGCCTCCATGACTCCCCCGCCCGCGCCCGTGATGACCATCATCCCGTTCCGCACCAGCGCGCGCGCGGTCTCTTCGGCCAGCTTGTACAGCGGAGACTCGGAATGCGTCCGGGCCGAGCCGAAGACCACGACCTTGCGCACGGAACGATAAGGGGCGAAGACACGGAAGGAGTGGCGCAGCTCGCGAAGGGCGCTGTTGAGGATCTTGAGGTCGAGCCGGGTGATGTCCTCCCAGGCCAGGCGCGCGGCCGAGAGGAGAATCTCCTGCACCAGATCACGGCTCGGAACGTCGCCGGCCATGGCCAAAAGCGCCGCCAGACGGTCCTCGACGGCGCCCCGCGGGAACGGCCGCCGCGCGGGCAGCACGTCCCTTCCGGTTCCGTCCGGTTCGACCAGCATGCGCGATCTCCTCATCCGGTGCCAGGCGCCTGCGTTCGCGTTCCGCAAGCTCCGATATTTCCGGTGCCGCCCGAGGGGGATCGGGCACGACGGGTGAACGCTGATCGTACTCCCCCAAGGATCCACCCGACCTGTAAAATGTCGGTCGGCGGGCCACCCCAAAGACCGGAACGGCCGACCTGCGCGGGAATGCGGACGGATGCCCCTTGAAGGTCCCCAAGTCATGCAGGTACGCTGGCGCATTCACGCGGACAACCCAGAGACCCTTGGTCACAGGAGAGCACGCCCATGATCTCGAGCAGCATCCCCGGCTTCCCTCGCGTCGGCCGCAATCGGGAGCTCAAGAAGGCGATTGAATCATACTGGCAGGGGAAGATCTCCCGCGATGAGCTGGACTCGCGGGCCCGCGAGCTTCGCCGCGGGCAGCTCGCGCTGCTGCGCGACCGGGGCGTGACGAAGATCCCGGTCGGGGACTTCAGCCTGTACGACGGAATGCTCGATCAGGCTCTTCTTCTGGGATGGGTGCCCGATCGATTCCGGAAGGCGGGCCATGACCCGCTGGACGTCTACTTCGCGATGGCCCGGGGAACACAGGCGGTCGCTCCGCTCGAAATGACGAAGTGGTTCGACACGAACTACCACTACATCGTCCCCGAGATCGCCGGCCCGCCCGCCCTCGTTCCGGAAGGGCAGGATCGGCTGCTGGCGCTCTTCCGCGAAGCCCGGGAGATCGCGGGCGATCGGGCGCGGCCCGTCATGATCGGTCCCTACACGTTTCTCCGGTTGTCGCGAATCATGGACGGCGCCGGCTTCGAGGATCGCCTGGCAGCCCTGGGCGCCGCCTACGCCGATGAGATCGCGCGGCTCGCCCGGGCCGGCGCGGACTGGATCCAGCTCGACGAGCCGGCGTTGGCGCTTTCCGGACCGGTCCAGGGCAAAGAGGTCCTGGTGGAGGTCTACCGAAAGATCTCCCGGAAGCCCGGACCGCAGATCCTGCTTCAAACCTATTTCGGCTCCGTGTGGGAACGGCGCGCCCTTCTT
This sequence comes from Candidatus Eiseniibacteriota bacterium, assembly GCA_963833505.1. Classification (GTDB taxonomy): domain Bacteria; phylum Eisenbacteria; class RBG-16-71-46; order CAIMUX01; family CAIMUX01; genus CAWHYG01. Next base: position 87,187 of record CAWHYG010000015.1, read on the forward strand.
TCCCGGCTGCCGGTGGAGGCGATCGGCCTCGATCTCTGCCGTGGTCACTCCAACTGGCGCTTTCTCGAAGAGTCGGTGCCCGAACCCGAACGCCAGGGTCTGGCCGGGAAGATCTGGGTCGCCGGGGTCCTGGACGGCCGCAACGTCTGGCGGGCGGATCTCGAAGGAATCCTGCAAAGGCTCGAGCGACCCGCGGCCGCGCTGGGCGACCGCCTCTGGGTCGGAACCTCGTGCAGCCTGCAGTTCCTGCCCTACACGGTGGAGGCCGAGCCGGGGCTGGATCCGGAAGTGAAGCGCTGGCTCTCCTTCGCGATCGAAAGGCTGGCGGAGCTCGAGATCCTGCGCGCCGGCCTGGCGAATGGTCCGGAGACGGTGCGGGCGTCCCTCGAGGAGGCGCGGCGCGTGCTGCTGGAACGCACGAACTCGACCCGCACGGTGAACCCCGACATCCGGCGCCGACTCGAGAAGCTCGACGATGCCGCCTTCCGGCGGCCGCCCTTCGCGGAACGACGTCGGGCCCAGAACCAGGAGTTTCAGCTTCCGCCTCTGCCGGCGACGACGATCGGGAGCTTCCCGCAGACGTCCGAGGTCCGGCTGGCCCGCAGCCGCTTCAAGACCGGCCAGGTCGGAGCAGAAGCCCACCAGGAGTTCATCCGGAGCGAGATCGAGAAGGTGATCCGCCTCCAGGAGGAGATCGGGCTGGACGTGCTCGTCCACGGCGAGTTCGAGCGCAGCGACATGGTCGATTACTTCGGCGAGCAGCTCGACGGCGTCGCGGTGATCGAGAACGGATGGGTGCAGTCCTACGGCACCCGCTGCGTTCGCCCGCCCATCATCTACGGCGACATCACGCGACCCGGACCGATGACGGTGCGCGAGTCCCGTCTCGCCCAGCTCATGACGCGCCGGCCGGTCAAGGGCATGCTGACGGGACCGGTCACGATCCTCAACTGGTCCTTCCCGCGGGAAGATCTTCCCCGGCGGGAGGTCGCCTTCCAGCTCGCCCTGGCGCTGCGCGACGAAACGCGCGATCTGGAAGAGGCGGGAATCCGGATGATCCAGATCGACGAGCCGGCCTTCCGGGAGGGGCTCCCGCTGCGCGAGGAAGACCGAAAGGAATACCTCGACTGGGCCGTGCGCGCGTTCCGGCTCGCGTCTTCGGGCATCAGGCTCGAGACCCAGATCCACACCCACATGTGCTACAGCGAGTTCAATGAGATCATCGAGTGGATCGCCGCCATGGACGCCGACGTCATCTCGATCGAGAATTCGCGCTCTTCGGGCGAGCTGCTTCGCGCCTTCCGCGACTTCCGGTATTCCGCCTGGATCGGACCGGGGGTCTACGACATCCACAGTCCGCGCGTACCGACGGTCGAGGAGATCGAGGTTCTGCTCCGCCGCACGCTCGAGGTGTTGCCCGCCGATCTGGTCTGGGTGAATCCCGATTGCGGCCTCAAGACCCGGACCTATGCCGAAGCGGTTCCTTCGCTGCGCAATCTGGTGGAAGCCGCGCGGAAAGTGCGGGCGGATCTGGGCTGAGCGGCGTCTCGGCGCCGGCCCGAGACGCCGTAACCGGCGCGCGCACGGAAAGGCCGGAGGCGGCCGCACGCGTTCCGAAGAGCCGGGCTTGCCTTCTGCTACGCCGGCGTCTGCTCCGCGTGTTCCGGAGAACCGGGGCCTCGCCGCTTCGAGTTGAAACGCCGCTCGATTGTGAAACGTCTTGATGTTTCACATTCGAACGAGGACGTCCATCGGCGCCGCGCTTTGCGTTCGGTCTGAATCGATCCACCGCTGGTCAGCGCCGGCGCCTGCCGCCGAACTCCTTGAACGCCAATCGAAGACGGTCGGCCGCCCCGTTTGTCTCTCCTTCGATGCCTCTCGCGCCCTTCGTTGGCACGCTCCCTGCCTCTATGCATTCAGTCATGAAGCAGCAACTCGCCGGCCAGGCGAGCAGAAAGAGAAGGAGGAGAACCCATGAATCTCGTACGTTGGCAGCCCAGGAGTCTTCGTCGGTTTGGTGATACCGACGATGTGCGATCTGAAGTGGATCGTTGGTTCGATTGGGCCCTGGGGTCGATCGAACCGAATTGGACGCGCCCGATGGTGCCGGCCCTCGACATCAGCGAGGAAGAGAACCGGTACGTGGTGCGGGCGGATCTGCCCGGCCTGTCGAAGGACGACATCGAGATCACCTACCAGGACGGAGTGGTCACTCTGAAGGGCGAAAGGAAGGGGTCGGAGAAGACCGAGAACGGCCGCGTCTACTGCCACGAGCGTTTCGAAGGGAAGTTCGGAAGGAACCTCCAGCTCCCGCAGAAGATCGACACCGAGAAGATCGAGGCGTCGTTCAAGGACGGGGTGCTCGAGCTGATCCTGCCCTTCGCCCCGGAGGCGCAGCCTCGAAGGATCCAGATCGCGAGCTGACCCACGCGGACCGCGCCGCAGATCGGAGGGCCGGGTGATCCGGCCCTGCGATTTGACATCTGCGCCGCGATTTGATAGGATCATATCGGTTCAGTCGAGGCTGAGAGCCTGCGTTTCCGGATCCGGCTTGCATCTCCCCGGCAGACGCGGACTCCCGCCGGCTGAGATGGATCCGGCGACAGGGTTGCGGGAGACTCAGGACGCACCCCCCGAAGGGGATGCGGAGCGCTTTCGACCGACTCGCGGAACTCCCGGATTCCAACTGGAAGGCCGGAGCTTCGACTCCGGCCTTTCCCGTTCCCTCAACGAAGTTGTCACCTAGCTGTCGCAGAATCGTCGTGAATGCGCGATACTGTAATCCCGTATGGCACGAATCCTGGTGGTGGAAGACGAGAAGGACCTGCAGAAGGTCCTCGAATACAACCTCCGGCAAGCCGGGCACGAGGTCTTCCCCGCGCTGCGCGGACAGGACGGGCTTCGCCTGGCCCGGGAGCATCATCCCGACCTGGTGCTGCTCGACCTCATGCTTCCCGACCTTCCCGGCACGGAGGTCTGCCGCGCGCTCAAGTCCTCGCCGGAAACCGCCGGGGCCGCCGTCCTCATGCTGACGGCCCGGGGAGAAGAGGTGGACCGGATCGTCGGGTTCGAGCTCGGGGCGGACGACTACGTGGTCAAGCCCTTCAGCATCCGGGAGCTGCTCCTTCGGATCCAGGCCATTCTCCGCCGCGGCCACCCCGCGGATTCCACCGGACCCGACCTGCGGTTCGGGTGCCTCTCGATCGACCGCGCCGCCCATCGCGCCTGGGTCGACCGGGAGGAGATCCAGCTTACCGCGCTCGAATTCAAACTGCTGGTGGCCCTGCACGATCGACGGAACCGGGTGCAGTCCAGGGAGGTCCTTCTCGACCACGTTTGGGGGATCGACGCCGAGATCACCACGCGGACCGTCGACACCCACGTGAAACGTCTGCGGGAGAAACTGGGTCCCGCCGGCAACTACATCGAGACCGTGCGTGGAGTGGGCTACCGATTCGCCCGCTCGCCTGAAGAAGCGCGGTGAACCTCGGAATCAGGACCAAGCTCGCCCTCGTCTCGGTGGGTCTGGTTGCGATCTCGGTCGTGTCCGGAGACCTCTTTCTCACCCGCACGCTGGCACGGAGCGTCATCGATCGGATCCGCGACGACCTCCTGATCCGGGTCGAGTTGCTTTCGCTGCAGGTCTCGCAAACCCACCGACCCCTCGACGACATCGCCGGCTGGGACTCCCTGGCCGACAGCCTGGGGCAGACGGCGCACGCCCGCGTCACCATCATCCGCCGGGACGGAAAGGTCATCGGAGATTCCGAGGTCGAGACCCCCGACCTCGCCCGGGTCGAGAATCACGCGGGCCGACCGGAAGTCATCGAGGCCTACCAGCATGGCCACGGAACCAGCTCCCGGTGGAGCGCCACCATCCACGAGCGGATGATGTACGTGGCGGAACCGTTCGGGCCGCCCGCGGCTCCAATCGGGGTCGTGCGGATGGCCATGCCGCTGACCGAAGTCTCGACCGCCGTCCGCCACGTGCGCGTCATCATCCTGGTCGCGACCGCCCTGGCGCTCGCCGTCGCCATCTTCATGTCCACCCTGGCCGCAAGCTGGGTCGCGCAATCGGTCCGTCGCTTCACCAGCGTCGCGCAGAGGATGGCGGGCGGCGACCTCACGGCCAAGACGGAAGTCAACGGGCGCGACGAGATCGCGGAGCTGGCGCGGGCGCTCAATCAGCTCGGCGCCAGCCTGTCCGCGACCCTCGACCGGCTGCGCAGCGAAAGAGACCTCCAGGAGCGCATCCTCTTCAACATGAGGGAAGGCGTCGTGCTGGTCGACGCCAACGGCCGGATCGCCCTGGTGAATCCCGCCGCCCTGGAGATGCTCCTGCCGGGCAACGGCCGCCGATTGCGCGCCAGCTTCGGCCGCGCCCCCGGAGGCGATGGTCTCGGCAGCCTCGCGAGCGCCTCGGTTCTCGAGGTGATCCGCAGCGCCGACCTGCATGCCCTCTTCGAGAGCGCGCGAGCCACGGGAGAATCACGAATCGCCGAGATCGAGGTCTTCCCGGCCGTGGTGGCCGGCGCCGCCTCAGGCGGCGCGAGCGGGGGCGGCCGGCCGCTGCGTCTGCTCTGCCACGTGACGCCCGTCGCCGGCGAGGTGGCCGGCACTCTCGGCGTCCTCATGGACGTCACGGACATTCGGCGCCTGGAGACGGTGCGGAAGGACTTCGTCGCCAACGTCTCCCATGAGCTCAGGACGCCTCTGGCCGCTATCGCCTCTTCCGCGGAGACCCTGCGGCATGGCGCCGGCAACGACCCGGTGGCCTCCGATGCCTTTATCGACATCATCGAGCGGAACGCCGCCCGGATGAAGGCGCTGGTCGAGGACCTGCTCGACCTTTCGAGGATCGAAGCCGGAGAGCTTCAGTTCCGGATGGAGCCGATCGACGTCGGAGCCCTGGTCGAGCACGTCGCCGCCACCTTCCGGCGCAAGGCGGAAGAGCGCCGGATCCTTCTCCTGACCGAGATGGCGCCGTCCGTCCCTTGTGTGGAGGCGGATCGCCGCGCCTTCGAACAGATCCTGATCAACCTGGTGGACAACGCCGTCAAGTACTCCCAGGAAGGCGGCACCATCACGGTGGGCGCCGCCGTCGAGTCCGGAGGCGTCCGGATCGCCATCCGCGACACCGGCCCGGGGATCGAGCCGCGGCATCTTCCGCGCATCTTCGAGAGGTTCTACCGGGTGGACAGCGGCCGGTCGCGCGATCTCGGCGGAACCGGACTGGGCCTCGCGATCGTGAAGCATCTGACCGAGGCCATGGGAGGGACGGTCGGCGTCGACAGCGCCATCGGCCACGGAAGCACCTTCTCGGTCCTGCTGCCTCGGGCGTGAGTTTGCGGGGGAGCCGCCGTGCTCCTGGCCGGACTCAGGACGTCCCCGCGGAACACACTGCGTTGTCCGCTGACCCCCCTCCTCGATCAGATCCCGGTTGACTCCGGTCCGCCGGGCGATCTCCCGATGGCCGTCGCCGCAACTCGCTAAAATCTCGATGGTTACTCGCAAAGGACCCGCGGCGGTCGCGCATTGGGCGCGCGAGAGGGTCAGGCGCGATCGACGAGGCGGAGGAGGTAGCGGCCGTAGTCGTTGTTTTTCATGGTGTCGGCGGCGAGACGGAGCGCCGTGGCGTCGATCCATCCGTTCTCGAACGCGATCTCCTCGAGGCATGCGATCATGAGTCCCTGCCGCTCCTGGATGGTCTGGATGAACGACGAGGCGTGGAGCAGGGACTCGTGGGTCCCTGTGTCCAGCCAGGCCGTGCCCCGGCCCAAGACCTCGACGCGCAGCGCCCCCCGCTCCAGGTAGACGCGGTTCAGGTCCGTGATCTCGAGCTCTCCGCGCGCGGAGGGCCTCAGACCCGCCGCGGCGGCCAGGACCGTGTTGTCGTAGAAGTAGAGCCCCGTGACGGCGAAGTCGGACTTGGGGGAGGCGGGCTTCTCCTCGATGTCCACCGCTCGGCCGTCCTGATCGAAGGAGACGACACCGTAGCGCTCCGGGTCCCGGACCCGGTAGGCGAAGACCGTGGCTCCCTGCTCCCGGGCGGCCGCACGGTGGAGGGTGTCGGGCAGGCCGTGGCCGTGGAAGATATTGTCGCCGAGGACGAGCGCGACCCGATCGCCCCCGACGAAGTCCCGACCGATGAGGAAGGCCTGCGCGAGCCCGCCGGGCGACGGCTGGACGGCGTAGGAGAACGACACCCCGAAGGCGGATCCGTCCCCCAGGAGCCTCAGGAAGGCGGCCTGGTCCTCCGGCGTGGTGATGACAAGGATGTCCCGGATCCCGGCGAGCATGAGGACCGAGACCGGGTAGTACACCATCGGCTTGTCATAGACGGGGACGAGTTGCTTGCTCACACCCTTCGTGACGGGGTAGAGGCGGGTTCCGGAACCACCGGCGAGGACAATGCCTTTCATGCACTGAGAGTGTGACGGCCGCCCGGCGTCCGGTCAACCCGTCGCCGGGCGCTTCCGGTTGCTCGTCGCCGGTGGCTCGTCGCCGGCTGCCGTGTCTGACTCGACGCCGTGCCGCCCGTCAACGGATCACCGTGGCCCGGCCGTTCGCCTGGTAACTCCCCGCGGTGAACCGGTAGTAGTAGCCCCCGGTTGGCACGAGCCGCCTCAGCAGGTCCAGACCATCCCAGTGAATCTCTGAGGCGCCGACCGCAGGATTTGGGATCGAGGTCCTCCACACCAGCCTGCCGCCGGCATCGTAGATGGCCATTTCCGCCGGCGCCTGAGTCGCAGCCGAAGGTCTCAGGCGGTGGCTGGCCGACCCGCGCTCCCCAATTCTGGATCACTGCGAGGATGTCGCCCGCGTCCACTTGCTACCGTAAACCGCGGTCGAGCCGCCCGATTCCGCATATCCGATGATCTGCGGGGTCTTTGGGTTGGCGACGTCGACCAAGGCCGTCTTCCCTCCGGCGCTTACACAGGCAATGGTGTCGGACACAGCCACCCATCCCGCCCCGCCGATGGCGAGCGTCCCGACGATCTGCGGCGATGACGGTTTGGAGACGTCAAGAATCTCAAGTCCAGCGACCTCATCCGCCACATACAGATAGTTGTGACAAGCAACGACCTTCTCCGGCATCGCCATCGCCAGCGCGCCGATCACCCTGGGAGACATAGGGTCGGAGATGTCAATTGAATAGATGGCGTCCCAAGAAAGAGCATACACGGTTGAACCGAGAACCGAGATATCATCCAGCTCGGGAAGATCCATGCTCGCTGCAATCCGAGGGTTCGTAGAGTTTGAGCAATCGAGGACGTCAAGGCCATCGATTTCCGCAACGTACGCCAGAGTGTCCCGGACGACCACAGCAATGGCACGTCCCCTCGTGTTTGCATGGCCAACGTTACGAGGATGCCTGGGGTCGGAAACATCGGCCACGCTCAACCCGAACGCATCCGTGAAGTACGCATACCCTCCCTGGACGACAGTTGTTTGGGCCCCGGCAGCTCTGTGAAGCGACCCGACAATCTCAGGTGCCTTGGAGTTCGAAACATCCACCACCACCAGTCCCGAATCGTCAGTAACATAGGCGTAATCGCTCGATGTGGTTACGAACCCAGGACCGGGCACGTCCATATCAAGGTGCCCCACCTGGTGGACGTAGGCGCCGTAGTCGAGGCACTCGCCGCGCGCGCTCGCCCCGAAACCACACGCCGAGGCGAAGCCGAGTGCCAGAGCGACGAATCCCGCCGGGCCCCCGATCGTCCGCATTGAAGCCCCCGTTCGACCGCTCCTCTCTTCAACAGCCCGTCTCAAGTCTACCCTTCTTGACGCCACCGGGCATAGAGGCCCAACTGAAGTAATTCCACCAGTTTACAGGCTCCACAGAGACGTTGCCCGCCCGTCACCCAATCGCCACACAGTCCGGCCAGACTGAGAACGGGTCGGACTCTGCAAAGGGGTCGCTGGCCGGCGGAAGCCATCGATCGGCCTTCGAGGGCCCGGATGAACCCGAAAGGACACCCATGCGAACACTGACCAGGCTCGTTCTCGCCGCCGCTCTTCCGGCCGTCATCGTCGCCGCGGCGCTTGTGGCGGCTCCGGCCGCTCGCGCCTCCGACACGGTGAATCTGACCGGGGCCGGAGCCACCTTCCCGTATCCGCTCTATTCCAAGTGGATCTATGAGTACAACAAGCTCCACCCGGCGGTGCAGATCAACTACCAGTCGATTGGGTCGGGCGGCGGCATCCGCCAGATCACCGAGGGCACCGTCGACTTCGCCGGTTCCGACGCCTACATGTCCGACGATGCGCTCGCCGCCTTGAAGGGCAAGCTCCTCCATATCCCCATGACGCTGGGCGCCGTGGTGATCACATACAACATCCCGAACGCGCCGTCGGGGCTCAAGCTGACCCCCGAAGCCCTCAGCGCGATCTACCTCGGCACGATCACCAAGTGGAACGATCCGCAACTTGCTGCCCTCAACCCTGACTTCAAGCTCCCGTCCGACGACATCAACGTCGTGCACCGCTCCGACGGAAGCGGAACCACCGCGGTCTTCAGCGGCTACCTCTCGGCGGTCAGCGCCGACTGGGCGAGCAAGGTGGGCAAGGGAACGAGCTGAGCTGGCCGGTCGGACTGGGCGCAAAGGGCAACGAGGGCGTGGCCGGCCAGGTCAAGACCACCCCCGGCTCCATCGGCTACGTCGAGCTGGCCTACGCCAAGCAGAATGCGCTGCCCTACGCGGTCGTCCGGAACAAGAGCGGCCGGTTCGTCGAGCCCTCCCTGGACAGCATCTCGGCGGCGGCCGCGGGCGCTTCCATGCCGGCGGATTTCCGGGTCTCGATCGTGAACGCAGAGGGAGAGAAGGCCTATCCCATCTCCGCCTTCACCTGGGTTCTGCTCTATCAGGACCAGCCGGACAAGATGAAGGGAACCGCGCTCCTGGACTACCTGTGGTGGGCCGTCCATGACGGGCAGAAGTACGGCCCGTCCCTGAACTACGCTCCGCTCCCGGACGCGGTGGTCGGAAGGATCGAGAAGGCGCTCGAGTCGGTCACCTCGGGCGGCCAGTCGCTGCTCCACCAGGGCTGATCGAAGAGGGGGAACATGGCATCGCTTCCGGGTTCGGAGGGAACGGCCGGGCTCGCCCTGTCGAGACCGCGCCCTCGATGGCTCGGCCGGTTGGGGGCCGACGCCAACCCGGGAGACTTTGTCTTCAAGTCGCTCACGGCCGGATTCGCCGGCCTTGTGCTCGTCGTCCTGGCCGCGGTCGCGATCCAGATGGCCCACGGATCCGCCCTCAGCCTGAAGGCGTTCGGCTTCCATTTCCTGACCCGCTCCACCTGGGACCCGGTCAAGGAGATCTTCGGATCCCTGCCGTTCGTCTACGGAACGGTGATTTCCTCTCTTCTCGCCCTGGTGATCACCATTCCGGTCGCCCTCGGGGTCGCGATTCTCCTGGTGGAGCTGGCGCCTCCCTGGCTCTTCAGTCCGATCGGCTTCCTGGTCGAGCTGCTCGCGGCCGTGCCCAGCGTCATCTACGGGCTCTGGGGGATCTTCCGTCTGGCGCCCTGGCTTCGGAACACGATCGAGCCCGGCCTTGTCCCACACGCTCGGCTTCCTGCCGCTGTTTTCGGGACCGAGTCAGGGATTCGGCATGCTGGCGGCCGGGCTGATCCTCTCCATCATGATTCTTCCGACCGTGGCCTCGGTCAGCCGGGAGGTGCTTCGCGCCGTGCCCAATTCGCTCAGGGAAGGCGCTCTCGCCTTGGGCGCGACCCGCTGGGAGATGGTGAAGACGTCGGTCCTTCCGTACGCGCGTTCCGGCATCGTCGGCGCGGTGATCCTGGGCCTCGGACGCGCCCTCGGCGAGACCATGGCCGTGACCATGGTGATCGGCAACCGCCCGCAGATCGCCGCTTCGCTCTTCGCGCCCTCCTACACCATGGCGAGCGTGATCGCGAACGAGTACACCGAGGCGACCGGAAATCTCTATCTGTCCGCGCTGACCGAGATCGGGCTTCTGCTCTTCGCCGTCACCCTGGTGTTGAACATCATCGCGCGCATCCTGGTCTGGCGCGTGGCCCGCTCGGCCGCGGCCGGAGGGAGAGTGTGAGCATGGCAACCGCTCCTCGATGGGGATTCGGGTACCGCGGCCGGAAGATGACCGATCTCGTGGTCAGGGCGGCGTGCCTCGTCGCCGTCGGGCTCGCCTTGATTCCCCTCCTGTCCGTTCTGTACTTCGTCGTGGCGCGGGGGATCGGCGGGCTTTCCCTGAGTTTCTTCACCAATCTTCCCAAGCCGGTGGGAGAGCCGGGGGGCGGCATGGCGAACGCCATCGTCGGCACCCTGGTGCTGGTGGCGCTGGCCTGCATCGTGGGGATTCCGTTCGGAATCCTGGCCGGGATCTACCTGGCCGAGTTCGGCGACAACCGTTTCGGGCAGGCGGTCCGCTTCGGCGCCGACGTGATGGCGGGCATTCCCTCGATCGTCGCCGGGATGTTCGTCTACAGCCTCATGGTCGTGACCATGAAGCGATTCTCCGCGCTGGCGGGGGGCGTCGCTCTGGCCATCCTCATGCTTCCGACCGTGGCCCGGGCGACGGAGGAGCTGGTTCGCCTGGTGCCGCAGGCGCTCCGGGAAGCGGCCTTTGCGCTGGGAGTCCCGCGCTGGCGGGCCACGATTCGGGTCGTCCTGCGCACCGCCGCTCCCGGCGTCGTCACCGTCGTGATGCTCGGTCTGGCGCGCGCCGCGGGCGAAACCGCGCCGCTCCTCTTCACCGCCTTCAACAACCGCTACTGGCAGACGCGCCTCGATCAACCGATCGCCTCGCTGCCGGTGCAGATCTTCACGTACGCCATTTCGCCTTACGAGGAATGGCACCGGCAGGCCTGGACCGGCGCGCTTGTCCTCGTCAGCCTGGTTCTGGCTCTCAACCTCAGCGCACGATTCGCCGTGCGCCATCGGGTGGACGGACGATGATCACTACAGTCAAGCAGGAGAAACCACGAATGGCCCAACTCCCCCGCGAGCCGGCGGCCGAGATGGAGGAGACGCTCCCCGGCCGGGAGATGGACGAGATCCCGCCGGCTGAAACCGGCCCGGCGCCGAACCGGGACAAGATGCGCGCCGAGAATCTCCAGGCCTGGTTCGGCTCCAGCATGGTGCTGAAGGGAATCACGCTTCCCATCGCCGAGCAGAAGGTGACCGCGATCATCGGGCCCTCCGGCTGCGGGAAGTCCACCTTCATCCGTTGCTTCAACCGGATGCACGAGGTGGTGCGCGGCGCGACCGCCCGCGGCCGGGTGCTTCTGGACGGAGAGGACATCTACGCCTCGGGGGTCGACCCGGTCCTGGTCCGGAGGAGGGTGGGCATGGTCTTCCAGAAGCCGAATCCCTTCCCCACCATGTCGATCGTCGACAACGTCCTGGCCGGGCTCCGCCTGAACGGCGAACGCATCCGCCGTGGCGAGGAGCTGGCCGAGCAGGTGCTCCGGCAGGTGGGTCTCTGGGGCGAGGTCAAGGAGAACCTGGGGCGATCCGGGGCCAGCCTGTCCGGCGGACAGCAGCAGAGGCTCTGCATCGCCCGGACGCTGGCGCTTTCGCCCGAGGTCATCCTGATGGACGAGCCGTGCTCCGCCCTCGACCCGATCGGAACCGCCAAGGTCGAGGAGCTGGTCCACGAGCTGAGCCAGACCTACACGATCGCCATCGTGACCCATAACATGCAGCAGGCCGCCCGGGTCTCTCATTACACGGCGTTCTTCTACATGGGCGAGCTGATCGAGTTCGCCGAGACCGACCTCCTCTTCACCAAACCAAGGAACGCCAAGACCGAAGACTACATCACGGGCCGATTCGGATAGAATCCACGGGCAACCCGGATCTCCAGAAGCGCCCACCGGCATTGAAGGGGGTGATATGTCGGAATCGAATCGCGAGGACATGGGAGCGATCATGGCCATTCAGCACACCGACCGCGAATACGAAGCCGAGCTGCACAAGCTGCGGGAGAGCCTCCTGCTCATGGGAGCGAAGGTGGAGGAGATGATCGCCCGGAGCATGCAGGCGCTCATCCATCGCGATTCCGCCCTGGCCCGCCGGATGATGAGCTTCGATCAGGAGATCGATCATCTGGAGGTCGAAACCGACGAGATCTGCCTCCGGATCCTGGCGCGGAGGCAGCCGGTGGCGTCCGATCTCCGGTTCCTCACCACCGCCCTCAAGTTCGTCACCGACCTCGAGCGCATCGGCGACCTGGGCGTGAACATCTGCGAGCGGTCCCTCGAGCTGAACGACGAAGCTCCCCTCAAGCCCTACGTCGGCCTGACCCGCATGGCCGAGGACGCCCAGGCCATGGTGCGCGGGGCGCTCGACGCCTTCGTGGCCGGGGATGCCGAGGCGGCCCGGATCGTCATCCTCCGCGACCAGCTTGTCGACGACTCCTACGAGGAGATCCTGCGGGAGCTGCTCACCTACATGATGGAGGATCCCCGCACGATCTATCGCGCCACCCGCCTCCAGTCGATCGGCAAGTACATCGAGCGGATCGGCGACCACGCGACGAACCTGGCGGAGATGGTGGTCTTCATGGTGAAAGGGATGGACATCCGGCATACGGGGCGGTGAGGGTTCGACCCGCCATCATCCGTGGGCTTGGTGACCGGCCAACAAGGGGCACTCCGAGGAGGCGATTCGACGAATCCTCATGCAGCAAACCTGGGTGGAGCGCGTCAAGATCGTGGATGTGCTTCGCATGGAGGGGGACGCACAGAGCTGCGGGGTTCGCACAGCAAGACCCTCGGTATCTAAGCTCGGCCGATCAGTACTTCACGCCTGCGAATCGCCCGCCGGCTGCCGGAGCGGGATCCGGATGGTGAAGGTCGAGCCCTTGTCCGTCGCGCTCTGGACGGTCACGCCCCCGTGGTGCGCGTCGGCGATCTTGCGCACGACCCAGAGGCCCATGCCGGTGCTGCTCTCTCCCGCGGTGGGCCGCGCCGAAAGCGTGCGCCCGATCTGGAACGCCTGTTGAATGTCCTCTTCGGAGAGGCCGATTCCCTGGTCGATCACGTCGATCGAGAGGTGACTGGAGGTCGCCCGGACTTCGACCTGCACCACGGTTTCAGGATTCGAGTACTTGATGGCGTTGCCGATCAGATTGTCCAGCGCCTCCTCCATCCTCTTGACGTCCACCTCCGCCTCGATCGGCGTGGCCGGAAGGTGGCAGCGGATCGCGATCGACTTCTTCTTCGCCTGGATCTGGTTCGTCCGGCAGACCCGTTCCACGACCGGGCCGATCGGCGCGATGCTGAGAACCAGCGGCAGCGTGCGGACTTCCATCACGAGGAGCATGGACAGATCCTGTGAAAGCTGGAGCACGCGCGCGGAGGTCTGGATGATGTCGGCGACGAACTGGTGCTGCTCCTGCGCCGTGAGGTCATAGGACTGGAGGATCTCGGCCAGAAGCTGGATCGCGCCCGCCGGATTCTTGATGTCGTGCGCGATGCCCGCGAGGATCTCGTCCTTGCGCCGGTGCAGCTCCTGCAGCTCCACGTTGGATTTCTCGAGGAAGCTGCATCTCTCCTCGAGCTCCTGGTTCAGCCGCGCCAGCTCCTGCGTCCCGCGGTTGGTCTCGCGGAGGCGGCCCTTCAGCTCGCCCACCTCCTGCCTCGCCAGCGCCAGCTCGCTGCGAAGATCCATCACTTCCGCGGATTCCCTCGGCGCGGAAGGGGACTCGCCGGCTGGGCCGGTTGGCGGATCCGCAGGCTCGAACGACGAGCCGGGACTCTTCATGACATTCCTCCTGCTCCGCCTGCGGGATCCCAGCACTCCGGCGATGACGGCCAGCACGACGATGGCGCCGATCACAGGAAACAAGAGCTGGTCCGGACTCAGGCGGATCCTCGGGGATATCGGCGATGCGGACCAGGAACGTCGTCCCTCCAGGTGCACCACCAGGGCAAGCGTGTCCGAGGCGAACCCATCCGCCGGGGACGCGGCGGTGAAGAGGATTCGCCAGGTGCCGCTGGACGGAATCGGCACCGACTGCGTGGGTGAGAGGTCGGGCGCGCTCCAGAGGCCGGTGTCCACGGCTCGATACCGGTACTGAAGGCCGGGGTGCGCCGGCGCGCATTCGAGGGTGACCAGGAGGGTGCCCGGGCGATCCATCCGGATTTCTCCGGCGCCGCGCTCGATCGTCGATCCCTCCGCGCGGAGATCCGCCACGCTCAAATGGGGCGTTTCGGCTGCTCGCACGCCCCTCGCCAGGAGGAGAAGCATTGCATACATGAGCATGAGGCGCGGTGGGCCCTGCCACGCCATCCTTAGGGAGGTCACCATGTGCGACCGAGTCAATCATGGAGACGTTTCCCGCGCAAGAGGGATGGAGAATTTTTTGCTCCCCTCTTCATCGGCCTTCGCCGGCGGCGGTCCGGCCGCACAAATTCGAGTCGGGAGACGTGCCGTCATGCCCCTCGGGCGTGTGCTACGATCCGGGTCGAACAGAAGGCGGTGTCCGGGGTATCTGCGACACGGCGGGACCGCGAGGGCGGTATGTCCGATCTACGAGAGCAATTGCGGAAGGCCGGTCTGGTTTCTTCCAAGCAGGTCCGGCAGGCCAGACATGAAGATCGCCTCCACCGCAAGGAGGTCGGCCGGGACGGTCTCGAGGCGGAACGGCTTGAGCGGGAAAACGCCGCCCGGGAAGCGGCCGAGGAGAAGCGCCGCCGCGATCGAGAGATCGAGGAGAGCCGCCGGGCGAGCCGGGCTGAAGAAGAGAGGACCCGGCTGCTCGGGCGGCGCATCGAAGCCGGATGGATTCGCGAGGCCACGGGGGGCGCGCGGCGGTTCTACTTCGTGGCGGAAAAGGACCGCATCACCTATCTCGACCTGAGCGATCAGGCGGTCCGGCGACTGCTCGGCGGAACCGCGGCCATCGTGGATGCCTGCCGGATCGGCCGGGGTGAGTTCTGCGTGGTCGACGGCGCCACCGCCGCATCCCTGGCCCGGGACGAGAATGAGTTGATCCGGTATTGGAACCGGTCGGGCGAACATCGCTGAAGAGTTCCGCGCATTCCGGCGGCGAACCCCGGTCCGCTCGCCCGGGTCCGGCCGCTTTCGCCGGCCATTGGAGTCGATCCGAATCCAAATGAACCTGCCCCCAGTCCGCTTCCGCAATCGGCGGCCAAGACCCTTCGCCCCCAAGGCATCCGGGAGTGCACGGAAACCCGCTCTCCTCGCGGCGGGCCTGCTCATGGTGGCGCTCGGCATCGGCGCGTGCATGCCGGTGCGGATTCCGGAAAGCGGCTCCCGCCAGCGGGTGCTCTTCTACGCCGCCGCCACCGACCTGGCCCCCGGAAGCCGCATCGGCTTGCGAAGGCTCGAGGCCCGTCTCCGCCGGCTCGACTACCACGCGGTTTCCAAGCTCACCGAATCCGGCCAGTACGTCCTGGGCCGGAGCGGGGTGGACGTCTGGCTTCGGCCGTTCCGGTATCCCGGCCGGGAGTTCGGCGGCGGCCGGCTTCGCCTGCGCATGCTCGGCGAACAGATCACCCGGGTCGAGCCGCTCGACCACTTTGAGCCGGAGGACCTCCGCCTCGAGCCGGAGCGGATCGCCGGCTACGAAGGCACGACCGGCGCGATCCTGGACCCGCTCAAGCTGGAGGATGCGCCTCCGCTTCTGGTGAAGGGCCTGGTCGCGGTCGAGGATCGGAGGTTCTACATTCATCCCGGCATCGACCCGATCGGGCTCGTGCGGGCCCTCTGGACGAATCTGCGGCACGGCGCCACCGCGCAGGGAGGATCCACCCTCACCCAGCAACTGGCGCGATCGCTCTATCTCCACAACGAGAGAACGGTCGGGCGCAAGATCGAGGAGGCCTACCTCGCCCTTCGACTGGAGGCGCGGTACTCGAAGAAGGAGATCCTCGAAGCCTACCTGAACGCCGTCTACTGGGGGACCTGGGGCTCGATGGAGATCCGCGGCGCGCGCGAGGCTTCCGCCTACTACCTCGGCACGGACCTCTCGAAGGCCGATCCCGCCGGGATCGCGCTCTTGATCGGTCTCATTCCCGCGCCGAACGCCTTCTCTCCCTACGTCAACCCGGAAAAGGCGATCGCGCGGAGAAACGTCGTCCTGCGCGAGCTCGGACGGAAGGGCCTCTTGAGCCCCGAACAGGTCGAAACCGCGCTGGCGCGGCCGCTTCCCCTGAGGCATCCGCCGGCCCGCGCCGCGGAAGCGTCCTATTTCGTCGACGCGGTCCGCCGCGAGGTGGAAGAGAGGGCGTCCGCGTCGATCCTGTCCGAGCCCGGAACGGAGGTCTTCACCACCATGGATCCGGATGCGCAGGCGGCCGCGGAGGAGAGCCTGCGCAAGGGCCTTCAGGATCTCGAGCACGGATACCGGCAGCTCCGGCGGGCTCGCGATCCGCTGCAGGGAGCCGTGGTGGCGATCGATCCGTCGAACGGCGAGGTCCAGGCGCTGGTCGGTGGTCGCGACTTCCTCGAGTACCCGTATAACCGCGCGGTCGAGGCGCGCCGCCAGCCGGGATCGCTCTTCAAGCCCTTCGTCTATCTCGCGGCCTTCCGCGATCCGCATCGGGAGGACGGCTCGTACTGGACTCCCGCCACCATGCTGGACGACGAGCCGCTGTCGGTCACGACCGGGGGCCGGACCTGGAGCCCCGAGAACTACGACCGCGAGTTCCGCGGCAAGGTCTCCGTGCGGACCGCGCTCGAGCAGTCGATCAACGTGCCGACGGCGCGGGTGGCGATCGAGATCGGACCGAACCGGGTGGCGCAGGCCGCGCGCGATCTCGGCATCAGAAGCCCGCTCGAGGAGGTGCCCTCCCTGGCGCTGGGCACGTCCGAGGTGAGCCTGCTCGAGATCACCGGCGCCTACGCCGGCCTGGCCGCCGAAGGCACGGCCCACACGCCCACCGTGCTGCGCGCCATCGTCGAACCCGACGGGCACGAGGCGGCGCTCTCGCCTCTGACCGATCCTCCCGGCGTCGGCCGGCCGGAAGCCTATCTCGTGACCAACCTCCTTCAGGGAGTGATCCAGGAAGGCACGGGAAAATCGGCGCGCGATCTCAGCGACCGGGGAGACGTCGCGGGCAAGACCGGGACGACGGACAGCGACGTGGACGCGTGGTTCGTCGGTTATACACCGGCGCGCGCGGTCGGGGTCTGGGTCGGATTCGACAAGCGGGATCAGGTCGGCCTGACCGGCGCCGCGGCCGCGCTTCCGATCTGGACCGACATCATGGACCAGGTGGAACCCCCGGGAGGAGACGGCCAGTTCGAACAACCCAAGGGCATCATCAGCCTGCCCATCGATCCGGACTCCGGCCTCCTGGCCACCGCGAACTGCCCGACCTTCCGCGCCGAAGTGTTCATCGAGGGCACGGAGCCGACGCAGGATTGCGATCTGCACGGGGGAACCTTCATCTCCCGGCTGAAGAGGTTCCTGGGGTTCTGACGCTGCGCCCGGATCGCCGTCACCATGAGTTCAATCGGGGGTCGGGCGATCGGGGGATGTCTCCAGCGCGCGGGCCAACGCCGTCCGGATGCAAACGGGATCGGCGGGCTTGTGAAGGAACGCGAAGACGCCGCGGCCCCGCAGCTCCGTCTCAACCGCCGGATCCGAATCCGCGGTCAGCACCACCACCGGAAGCAACGGCTTCGCCTCGGCGAGCAGCTTGTACAAAGCAACGCCGGCCGGCGGGCCCGGCCGCCCGGGACGAAGGTGCAGATCCAGCAGCACGAGGTCAATGCTTTCGGCAGCCAGAATGCTCGACGGCTTCTTCGACTCCGGCCGCCTCCAGCACCCGGTAGGCGTCCTTCAGACCATGGAGGAGAAGGCGCCGCTCGCCCTGGTCATCCTCCACCAACAGAAGGGTCTTGCTCGCCATTCCCACCCCCTCGAAGGCGGACCGTGCTCGCGGCCTCGGACCGTCCGCGACCGGCATCCGCCAGCTCGCACGAAGGCGATCCCGGGTCGTGCCGCCGAGACGCGCCGGACGGGATGCTCCCTCAACGCATCCCGCCCGACGTTTCGAGCTCACCGTCGCAGTCGGTCTTCTCGGGAATCCATCACATCCGCCCAGGCCAACCGACAATCGGATTACCCCCGGAGCAGCCAGAGCACGTGTCGGCGCGCGCTGCCGGAATGGATGGCATGACGATCATCGCGGCCGCCAGAGCCCCAACCAGCTTCCAGGTCGGATTCTCCATGACCGGCCCCCTTTCTTCCTGTCGTTCGAAGGACGCGCCGATCTCCGACGTGCCCCGCCGGAAGCGTGCGGACCGGCGCTGCGCGGTCGAAGTCGGGTGATCCCGAGAGTGGAGGCCGGAACGTGAAGTGGCCCGCCTCGCCCCGCGCAGCGTTCGTCCAGGGCGCCCCGTGTCACACCCCTCTGACGGCCCGTGGCGTCCCTTCCCCCGCGGATGGCTTGTCATCCAACGTGCCATTCAAGAGGAGAACCGGAGGTTGGTCGCAACCGTCGAACTGACCGCGGGTTATCGGTCGGACGTCAGGGGGTCGGGACGGAGCCCGTAGCGCACGGACGCGTGGAATTCACGGATGCCCGTGAGTCGCTCACGAGTGGAACGACCGGGAACGGATGCGAGACGCCTGTGCGATGGACCAAGGGCTTCAAGGCAAACCGCCGGGCGCCTCGGGCGGGGTCACATCGCGTCGCCGGAAGCGGCCTCCACATAGGCTCGATGGCTCCGGTAGAGCGCCAGTTTCTCCCGCGTGCTTGCGGCGGATCGGTTGTCGCCGGCCGCCTCGGCCAGCTGGAGGGCCGTCTCGGCCGACGCGATCGCCTCATCGAACCGCCCCGCGGCGGCGTAGGCGGCGGCCAGCGTGTCGAGCGTGGAGGAGCGCTCGGCATCGGTGGCCGCGCGGTTCGCGACTTCCGCCCAGTGGATGGCCTCCTCGGGGCTCACGAGGCCGGCGGACGTGGCCAGCATCCACGCCAGATTGTTGGCGATCTGGGGCTGGTCGGGATCGAGGCGAAGGCTCTCGCGGTAGCACCGCACCGCCTCGCGCGGGCGTCCCAGGTTGCGCCAGGCCGATCCCATCTGCGCCTGAATCCGGTAGTCGCCCGGCTGGTTTTGGGCGACGATCACGAACTGCTCCAGCGCCTCCTCGAAGCGTCTCGTCCTGGACAACGCGATCCCCAGATTCGTGCGCACGATCATTTCGCCCGGATCCGTCCGCAGCGCGGCACGGTAGCAGTCGATCGCTTCATCCCATCGGCTCGAGTCGCTCAGCGCGTTGCCGAGGTTCAAGTAGGCCATCGCGTTCCCGCTGGTCACCCGCACGGCGCGCGTGAAGAGGGTCGTGCTGCCCTTCCAGTAGCCGACCTGCACCCACGCGCACGCGGCCAACGCGGCCGCCATCACCCCGGCGGCAACCGCCAGGACCGTGCGCCGCCCGCGTTCCGGCAACAGCCGGCGCGCAGCTTCCGGCGCGCCCCAGGTGATCATGATGAAGATCCCGATCAGCGGAACATACGTATAGCGGTCGGCCATCGCCTGCATGCCCACCTGCACCAGTCCGATCACCGGAACCAGCGTGACCAGATACCAGGCCCATCCAGCCGCCAGATAGGGCGCCTTGCGCCGCGCGACGAAAACGCCGGCGGATGCCGCCACCAGGAGAATCGCCGATCCCGCGATCTTCCAAGCGGGCACAGTTCGCGGAAGCGGATAGAACACCGCGAGGCCTCGGGGCCAGAACGTCTTCGCCAGATACCCGACGTAGGCGACCACCGCGTTGTCCACGCGGGCCGGAAGCGGAATGGCGCGCAGGCTGCCCACCGATCCCCCCGCCTTTTGCGCCAGCCAGGTCACGACGCACGACGCGCCGGCCAACGCGAAGAACGGGGCCTTCTCCCGCAGCGACTTCCAGCCGAAGGGCCGCCGGAGCGGCCAGTAATCCAGCAGGATGAGCAGGATCGGCGCCGAGACCAGCATCGGCTTGGCCATCAATCCGAGCGCGTACAGCGCGACCGCCAGCGGGTAGCGCCAACCGGCGCGCGAGGAGCCGTTCGAAGCGGGGCGACGCCCGGACGACCGGGCGAAATCGACATAGGCGATCAAGGTCAGGAAGAGCAGAAACGTGCTCAGCACGTCCTTCCTCTCCGCGACCCAGGCCACCGATTCCACGTGCAGGGGATGGATCGCGAAGGCCGCGGCGACGAATCCGCTTTTCCAGTTTGACCCGGTGAGGCGAAACATCAGCAGGAAGAGCAGAAGCGTGTCGGCCAGATGAAACAGGAGATTCGTCAGATGGTGTCCCATCGGGTTCAGGCCGTAGAGGGACACGTCGGTCATGTGCGACAGCCAGGTGAGGGGATGCCAGTTGGACACGTGAAACGTGGTCAGCGCCCAGATGACGTTGGCCGCGCTGAGTCCGGCCCGGACGTGGGCGTTCTCGATCACGTAATCCAGATCGTCGGCGTTGTTGAACCGGAAACCGAGCATCCGCCCGTAGACGGCGACCACGATGCCGGCGAGCAGCAGAGCGATGAGGAGGTTCGTCCGCCCGGCCGGCGCCGGGCGCGCTGCAGGCGGCCCGGATCCCGGAGCGGATCGTGCCCGCGGGTTCACGCCAGGTCGAGGCGAACCGCGCCTGGCGCCGGGATCTTCGTCCAGGCGTTGCATCCGATGCCTTCGAGACGTTCGGACGAGACGACACGCAGGTTCGGGCCCGTTCCCTCCCACAGCGCGTGATACTCGGGCAGACCCTGGACCGGATGGCGATGGGAAAGGGCGATGACCGAGTCTGCCCCGGCGAGAAAGCAGAGCGTCGCTGTGAAATCGCGGAGAGGAGCGACGGCCCCGATCAGCGACCGCTCCGGGTCCGATTCGTCCAGATGGGCCAGGAGGTGATGAAAGAGGCGCTCGGAATCGGCCTCTCCGACCGGGTCGAGCCCCGGTGCCGCATCCAGATCGTCGAGACTGTGGACGGCCCCGTTATGGCAGAACGCCCAGGTCTGTCCTTTCCATTCGACCAGGAAGGGGTGGGTGTTCCGGAGACTGATCGTGCCGGGATCCGTGGCCCGGCGCGCATGCAGGAGGAGCAGGTCGGACCGGAACCCGTCGATCCGGACCACCTCCGGATCCTCGAGGACGGAACGAACGCTCCGGTGGAGGTGGAATCCGCTCCGGTCGCGCCAGACCGCGCCCCAGCCGTCCTCGTGCCGATACGCCCGGTCGCCGCTGTGCTCATGCGCGTGGCCCGGATTGGCATTGCCCGCCATCGCCACCAGCGCGGCCCGAAGCGCCGGGAAATCCAGCCGGCCGGCGGCGCAGATCATGCGACACATCGTGATCCAGTCTCCTCAAAGGGTCTCGGAGTTCCGCCCACTGCTGCGAACCGTCCCACACCCGGAATTCCCGCGGCCGGGTTGATCGGCTCCGCCTCCGGCCGGCTCGGAATTTGCGCCGCTCCGGAGGACATTGCCGGAACCACCCTCTGAAGGATACGATGCTCAAGGATCGCCTGCGAGGGCGGAAACCACTGCGCCCGATCGGCGCGGCGACACTGGATTCCAAGGCGCGATCGGAACTGCCGGGGCCGGCGGGGCGGGAGAATGCTCAAGATCTGTTCGCTCTCGAGCGGCAGCTCGGGCAACGCCACCTTCGTTTCGAGCGGCCGCACAACCCTCCTCGTCGATTGCGGCGCCTCCGCGCGCGAGGTGACGGCCCGGCTGGCCGACATCGGAACGCATCCTGCGCAGCTCGACGGGATCCTCGTCACCCACGCGCACACCGATCACTATCGCTCGGCCGGGACCATCCACGCCCGCCACGGCGTCCCGGTGTTCGTCGATCCTTCCACCGCGCGCGCCCTGGCCCGGCGCGGCGCGCGCACGTCCTGGCGCCGGATCGTGGAGACGAGGCCCATCCCGGATCGGATCGGCGACATCGAGGTCCGGGCGCTCGACACCTCGCACGGATTTCCGCCCGGAGAAGGGCGCACCGTCGTTTTCCGGCTTGATCACGATCGGTCCCGGATCGCGGTCGTGACCGACCTGGGCGTTCTTCCGGAGTCGATGACTTCGGAGCTGTCCCGGCTCGATGCCATCGTCCTCGAAGCCAACTACGACGAGGCTCGCCTCCGGCGAAAGCTCTCCGACCGGTCGTTTGCGGCCGACTGGCCCTACCTGGAGTGGGTGCTGAGCGACCGGGGACACCTGTCCAACGCCCAGTGCGGCCGCGCCCTGTCCGCCATCCTGACCGACCGCCGCTGCCACGTCTTCCTGGGCCACCTGAGCGAGAACCACCAGGACCCGCGGCGGGACAACAACGACCACCGGACCGCCGAGGCTGAGGTGCAGAGCATCCTCGAGCGAGCCGGCGTGCCGATGCCGGAATTCCACCGCACCTGGCGGATCGGCCGCCTGCCGGGCCGGGTCAGCGACATCGTGCAGGTGTGAAGGCGGGCTGACGCCTCAATCAGTTCTGGGCGGGCCGTAGGGAAAGGACCTCGTCCCCACGGACCGTGCGAGTCCTGTTGGGGCTACACCCAGCCCCAGAGGCCGCTGTTCCGGAGTGTCCGCGCGTGCCTTCGCGTGACCGTGCCCTGACTCAGGAACTGCAGGAGATACCAGGCCCCGCCCGCCTTGTAGTTCGTGCCGCTGGCGCCGTCCCCGCCGAACGGCTGCTGGTCGACCACGGCTCCGGTCGTCTTGCGGTTGACGTAGAAGTTGCCGGCATACTCGCTGAGCACGGGCACCCACCGCCGCAAGTACTGCTCGTTGCTCGACCAGACGGCTCCGGTCAGGCGGTAGGCGTTGCTCTCGATGATCCGAACCGCGTGCTCGGTGTTCTCGCAGACGCGCACGGCGGTCACAGGCCCGAAGATCTCCACGTTGATCAGCTCGTGCTGGTCGGCCGCCACTTCGAGGATCGTCGGCTGGATCCAGTATCCGGACGAATCGGAGTGCTCGCCGCCCCAGACGGTCGTGACCTTGGGATCCTTCGCGGCGCGATCGATGAAACCGACGATGCTCCGGTAGGCCGCGGCGTTGATCACCGGGCCCATGTCCGAGTCGCGCTCAAGCGGATTCTTGGTCTGGAATCCCTTCAACTGCTCCTGGAGGGCCACCTTGAGGTCGGGCCAGGTCTTCCGATCGACCAGCACCAGGCTGTTGGCCGAGCACTTCTGCCCCGAGCGCCCGAACGCGCCCGAGACGATGCAGGTCGCGACGTCCCAGACGTCGCATTCGGCATCGACCACCAGGAAGTCCTTGCCGCCGGTCTCGGCCACGAACCGCGGAAAGTGCGGCCGCGGGATCTCACGGGAGAAGAGGGTGTCGCCGATCTCCCGGGCCGTGTCGAACCCGCCGGTGAAGTTGACGCAGGTCAGCTCGGGATGATGGAGGACCGGAGGCATGATCTGCGAACCGGGGCCGGTGAGCATGTTGATCACGCCGGGAGGGAAGCCGGCGTCCTCGATCGCCTTCATCAACATCCACGCGGTCATGGGGGTGTCGCTGGAGGGCTTCCAGACGACGGGATTCCCGCACAGGGCCATGACGGTCGGGAGGTTGTATCCGATCGCCACCGGGAAGTTGAAGGGCGTGACCGCGGCGGTGAATCCCTTGAGCGGACGGAGATTCATGACGTTGGTCTCGGCCGGCCCGTCGCCCAGGGTCAGGCGGGCCAGCTCGAGCAGGAAGTGGGGATTGAACCGGATGAAGTCCATCATCTCGGCCCAGCAGCCGGTGACCTCGGCCGCGTTGTAGCCGCACTCATGCGCACAGACCGCGGCGATCTCGTGCCGCCTCTGGTGCAGGATCCACTCGAGATCCCGGAACTTCTCGACCCGCGCCGCGATGGAGAGCTTGCCCCAGGTTTCCCGGGCCCGCAGCGCCGCCTGCACGGCCCGCTCCGCATGCTCCGCCTTCGCCTTCTGCGCCCGACAGAACACCTTCCCGGTCGACGGATCGACCGAATCGATCTTCTCGGCGGAACGGACCTCCTCGCCTCCGATGATCATCGGCACTTCGAAGTCCTTCGGGATCCCGGCCAGGGCCGCCTGGAAGGCCGCCCACTCGCCGTCATCGCCGCGATAGTTGAGCAGAGGTTGGTTCTTGGGCTTTTGCACCGAGATATTCATCGGAAGGGCTCCTTATCCCACGTCTTCGGCGGTTGCTGGCTCTCCACGGGCCGACCTGGACCCCACATCCTCACCTCGAGGAGCAGCCATTATCTTAGGGCGGCGGCGGTGATGTGGCAACGGCCGGACCGTTCTTCCTCTGGATCGGGAAATCGAACGGACAGCGCGGCCCGGGGCCCGGACACCAGGCGCACCCGAGGCGCCAGGGTCGCCGATGCATGAGAAAGGACCGCGACCGAAGCCGCGGTCCCGTTTGAGCTCTTGGCTGGAGTGAACCCGGTTACCAGCGCCCGCCGCCGCCGCCGCTGCGCCGACCGCCGCCGCCGCCGTAGCCGCCGCCACCACCGCTCCGGCCGCCGCCGCCGCCGCCGTAGCCTCCTCCTCCGCCGCCGCCGTAGCCGCCGCGACCGCCGCCGCCACCGGCCGGGCGCGGTCGCGCCTCGTTGACGCTCAGGGAACGGCCGTCCATCTCGATGCCGTTCAGCGCCGTGATGGCGGTCCGCGCCTGCGTGTCATCCGGCATCACCACAAAAGCGAAGCCTCGCGGCCGGCCGGTGTCCCGGTCAGTCACGATGCTGACTTCATCCACCTCGCCGTGCTGCGAAAACAAGTCCCGGAGCGCGTTTTCGTCGGTGGCAAAGCTCATGTTCCCCACGAAGATCTTCATTCGTCTCCCCTGTCCTTACGGGTGCACACGACGGAAGGTCGCCACCGACGCGGGCATCCCGGTTCTTGCATCAAGGCCCGGCGGCAGTCGCCGGACTCTATAATCAGACTCCACCCGCGTCCGGATTCCAAGGGTCGAATTGCGGCATGACGGGTTTTTCCGGCTGCGCCCTCCGAGGAGCCGCGACCGGGCCGCTGGTCCGCCGCCAGGGGGGAACGCGGCCGGGGTCAATCCTCCTCGGGAACCGGGAAGCGTCCGGTTCCGTTGCATTTCATGCACTTCTGCTGTTCCACCGTCCGGACCTCGATGTGCCCGGTCCCCCGGCACCCGGGGCAATCGCGCCCCAGCGTGGTCACGCCGGTCCCCCGGCAGAGGCCGCAGGTCTGATCCTCATCCGCCTTGGTGCAGCGGCGATCCACCCATCCTTTGCCGTGGCATTCAGGACAAATATCGGGTTTCAACATGGCGCCCCCCTGTCCCCGAAGCGAGGATTCCCTTCTCACCCGCCCACTCACGGGCGAACGCGGCCGCTTTCGAGACGGAACCGTCCACGGGCCCGGTCAGCCCTTCGTGAATCGTCGACAGATCCTGGGCCTCCACGACGAGAAGGGTGATCGATCCGGGAAGATCATAGCCCAATCTCCGGCCCAGCGCGATCGCGGTGGCGAGATCCATCTGATGGGATCCCCCGAGGGTGCGCGCTGCGGCCGCCTTCTCGATCGGCCATTCGGCCAGCGTTCCCGGCGGATGCTCCCCGGTCTGGACCACGTCGATGAGGAGGGCCCGCCGATAGCCGTTCAGCAGATCGAGCAGCCGGAAACCCGCGACCGGCGCCGCCTCCAGATCCGCCTCGAGACCTTCCCCGCATTCGAATTCCAGAAAGCGGACCACGGCCGGCCCGAAGCCGTCATCGGAGATCAGGTCGTTCCCCAATCCCAGAATGAGAGCTTCCCGCTGCTCGCCGGCCTTCCTCGTCACAGGCTCCGCCGTCGCGGATCCGGCGGGCCGGGGGGCCGCAGCCAGCGCGTGTCGCTCCATCGGGGTCAACAGAACCGCCGAATGACCTCGCGAACGCGGCCGTCGGCTTCGTGGATGGTGATCTCCATCGGCATCTTTCCGACCGCCGCGTGCGTGGCGCAGCCGAAACAGGGGTCATAGGCACGGAACGCCATTTCGATCATGTTGAGGGTCCCGTCCCTCACCTCCTGCCCCTTCTTGATCAGGCCTTCCGCGGCCTTCTTGATCGACATGGAGATCCCGGCGTTGTTGTTGGTCGTGCCCACGATGAGGTTGGCTTCGCGGATGATCCCCTTCTCGTCGGTCTTGTAATGGTGCGTGAGCAGACCGCGGGGGGCTTCCACCGTCCCGACCCCTTCACCGACGATGCCGGTCGGAGGGAGGTGGATCTTGTCGGAAGTGATCTCCTCGTCCTGCGCCTGCTTCAGCACCGACTCGCAGGCGAAGACGAGCTCGACCACGCGGGCCCAGTGGATGGCCAGGGTGGCATGCACCGGCTTTGAGCCCGAGGCGTCCCCCGTCAGGGTGGAATAGAGGCGCTCGTATTCGGCCTGCGCCAGCGGCGTGGCCATGCCGGTCGAAACGTTGAGGCGGCTCATGGGCGTCGCCCGATAGACGCCGGAGTCGGAGCCGTCGACCAGCCCCTTCCAGCCGACCTTCTTGAGGAACGGGTACTTGAGGTAGCTGTAGGGCATCACCGCTTCGGAGATGTGCTCGAGGTATTCCTTGGGCTCGTAGCGGGCGAATTCCTTCCCGTCCGGATCGACCACCCGAACGGTGCCATCGTAGAAATTGACCTTCCCGTTGGGATCGATGAGGCCGATCGAGTAGGTCCGGTGGGAGAACATGTCGGACAGGATCAGATCGACGTAGGTCTGGTTCTTCAGGACCACGTCCTCGAAGATCTTGACGGTCAGTTTGGCGAACTCGACCATCTCCCGGCCGATCTGGATCATCTCCTGCTGCTCTTCCGGCGAGACCCGCTTGGACATTCCGCCGGGCAGGGCCGTGACCGGATGAAGCGCCTTGCCGCCGATGATCTCGACCACGCGCTGCCCCCGAGCCCGCTGGCGGATGACTTCGGCGCCGATCTCGAGGCCGGCCTTGGCCACGACGCCCAGGATGTTCCGCTCCGCCTTGGGCGCCTCCGGCCCGACCACGAAATCAGGCCCGCCCAGGGCGTAGAAATGGGTGGTGTGGTCCCCCGCGTAGAAGCCGTTGTAGAGGAGCTCGCGAAGCTTGAGCGCCGCGCGCGGAGGCGTGACGCCGTAGACGGCGTCCG
This sequence comes from Candidatus Eiseniibacteriota bacterium, assembly GCA_963833505.1. Classification (GTDB taxonomy): domain Bacteria; phylum Eisenbacteria; class RBG-16-71-46; order CAIMUX01; family CAIMUX01; genus CAWHYG01. Next base: position 114,251 of record CAWHYG010000015.1, read on the forward strand.
CCGCCTTGCAGGAAGCCATGTGGTGCGCTTCCGGGCAGACCCCGCAGATCCGGGTCGTGATCCGGGCCATTTCTTCGACCGGACGGTTCCGGCAGAAGACCTCGAACCCGCGCAACTCCGGGACCTGGAAATAGCAGTTGGCGAGGCTTCCGTCGTCGTTGAGGAAGAGATGGATCTTGCCGTGTCCTTCCAGCCTCGTCACCGGGTCGATGGTGATGCTCTTCATGGTTCGCTCCCGCTCGTTCGTCCTTGTCGATCTGTTCCTGTCCCGAAGCGCGCGACTCCGGCGGTTCGCCGATTCCGCGGCGCTCGGATCGTGAACCGTTCCGGGGCTTCCGGCGGCGCCTCAGCGCCGGGCGGCGGCGCCCACCAGCCCCACGGCCCCGGCCCGGCCCGCGGATCGCGCGGCCGACCCCGGCGGCGCCCCCCCGCCGGACGGAGTGGCCGTCTGGGACCCCTGGAAGCGCCGCAGCGTTGAACTGGGAAGGCTGAAGCGGTACAGGGTGCCCACCAGATCCGCGATTCCGCCGATGATCTGATCGATCTCCTCCGGGTCGGTCGAGTCGATGACCCCGGCCAGCGCCGACGCCATCTTCGCCCCCTGGTCCCGGACCCCGGCGGGCGCGCCGTAGCAGCCCCGGCAGGGAACGCCCGCCTTGACGCACTTCGCTCCGCACCCTCCCCGGGTCGCCGGCCCCATGCAGAGGATGCCCTGCTCGAGCAGGCAGACCTCGGGATCGGCCACGATCTCGTGCGGGCGGACGAAGGACCGGATCTTCTTGATGTCGCGCTTGCGGGGGCATTCCTCGCAGCAGGCGCGCGGATCGGCCCCCAGGACCGTGCCCTTCGGCGGCAGCGGCTTGCCGTTTTGGAGGATGTCGATCACGGCGTCCACCACCTCGCCGATCCGCTGCGGCTGGGGCGGACATCCCGGAATGATGTAATCGACGTCCACCACCTGCGGCAGGGTCCGCACCGTGTTCCAGAGGGTCGGCAGCGACAGCTTCCCCTCGGGAACGTCGTACGAAGTCTGCGGGCGCTGGTGCTCCGGGTTCACCGTCGAGGGCGAGTCGTCATAGACATACTGGAGGATGCTCGCCAGGTTGGTGAAGTTCGCCAGCCCGGGGATGCACCCGTCCGACGCGCAGGAGCCGAACGCGCACAGCACCTTCGATTTCCGGCGCAGCAGCTTCGCCATCTCGTAGTTCTCGCTGCTGCGGATGGCTCCGTTGAACAGGGTGAGGGTGATCTCGCCGTCCGCCATCGCCCGGACGTCCTCGTATTTGAAGTCCATGGCGCACGGCCAGAAGACGATGTCGAAGAAGGCCGCGATCTCGAGCACCTTGAGCTGCGTGTCCAGGACCGCGATCTCGCAGCCTCCGCATGAGGCCGCCCAGTAGAGCCCGAGTTTCGGTTTCGCCATGGTCTCCTCACTCCCGCGTTTCGGCCAGAGCCGGATCGAAGGCCCACTCCGACAGCCGGAGCGGACCCAGCGCGCGCACCTGCTCGGTGAACTCGGTCACGACCGCGGTGAAGCGGGTCCCCTCGGAAGCCGACACCCACTCCAGCCGCACGCGGCGCGGATCGATCCCCATCTGCTCGATCAGCTTCTTCGTGATGGGAAGCCGCCGCTGGCACTTGTAGTTGCCCTCGACGTAATGGCAGTCCCCCGGGTGGCAGCCGCAGACCAGCACCCCGTCCGCCCCGTGGGCCAGCGCCTCGAGGATGAAGTTCGGATCGACCCGGCCCGAGCACATCACGCGGATGGCCCGCATGTTGGCCGGGTACTTCATGCGCGCGGTCCCGGCCAGGTCGGCTCCCGTATAACTGCACCAGGTGCAAAGAAACCCGACCAGCTTCGGCTCCCAGCTCATGAGAGAACCCCCTCGATCTCCGCGTAGATCTGCTCGTCGGCGAAGTGCAGGGCGTGGATCGAGCCGCTCGGGCAGCCCGCCACGCAGGTCCCGCACGCCTTGCAGAGCGCGGAATTGACCCTGGATACCTTCTTTTCCTCGTCGTAGCTGATGGCGTTGTACGAGCAGAGGTCGTTGCAGAGACGGCAGCCGCTGCACGTCTCCTCGTTGACCACCGCATAGGCCGCGTCCATCTCGACCTCGCCCCGGATCATGAGGCTCATGGCGTGGGCGGCGGCGGCCGCGCCCTGCGCCACCGAGTCGGGAATGTCCTTGGGGCCCTGGCAGGTTCCGGCGATGAAGATCCCGTCGGTGGTGGTGGAGACCGGCCCCAGCTTGGGATGGCGTTCGATGAAGAAGCCGTCCGCGCCGACCGAGATGCCGAAGCGGCGGGCTGTTTCCTTGGCGTCCTTCTGCGCCTCGAGGGCGGTGCAGAGGATGACCATGTCGACCGGGATCTCCCGGAACCGGCCGGCCAGGGTGTCCTCGCACCGGACCAGGAGGTGGCCCTCCTCGCGCCCGGCCGTGGCCGAAGGGACGATCTCCGCTCCCTTGCCCCGGATGACGTTGACGCCCTCGCTCAGGATGCGCTGGAAGAACTCCTCGTACCCCTTCCCGAACGACCGGAGGTCGATGTAGAGCTGGTAGACCTCGGCCGTGGTCTTCTCCTTCACCAAATGGGCGAACTTGAGCGCATACATGCAGCAGACCCGGCTGCAGTAGGGATGGCAGTTTTCGTCGCGGCTGCCGATGCAATGCAGGATGGCGATGGCGCGCGGCTCCTCGCCGTTCTCGAGGACGATCTTTCCGTTGGTCGAGCCGGCGGCGTTGTTCATCCTCTCGAATTCCATCGAGGTGATCACGTTGGGCAGCTTGCCGTAGCCGTACTGCTTGAGCGGCTCGGGATCGAGGTCATGGAAGCCCGTGGCCAGGACGACCACGCCCGCTTCGATCTCGGTGATCTTCTCCGTGTCCTCGTGGTTGATGCATTCCTTGGGGCACACCTGGGCGCAGACCTTGCATCCGCCGGTGCGGAAGTGCACGCAGTACTCCGGATCGATCCGGGGCACGTTGGGCACCGCCTGGCGGAAGGGGACGGCGATGGCGGCGTTCGGGCCGAGCAGGATCTCGGAATGGACCACCTCGCGGCCAAAGGCCTCCTCCATCTTGATGTGCCCGGTCGGGCAAAGAGCGGCGCAGGCGCCGCAGAGGATGCAGGCGTCGGAATCCACGTTGAACGGGGTGGTCACGAAGCGGTCGGTGCCGCGGGAGGCGAACCCGATGGCCTGCGCCCCCACGATCTCGTCGCAGACCCGGACGCAGAGCCCGCAGAGGATGCAGGTGTCGGTCCCGGTGTCCCAGCGCGGCCGCTCGATCCCGAGCTTCCGCGCGAGATCGGTCAGGATCGGCATGGGGGCGCATCGGCTCATGAGCATCTCGAGATTGAGCCGGCGCGCGGCCAGGATCCTCGGAGTGTGGGTGAGGACCTCCAGCCCCTCCTCGGCCGGGAAGTTGCACGATGTCACCACGCGGTTGCGCCGCCGCTTGTCCCAGACCTCGACCACGCAGATCCGGCAGGCGGCGTAGGGCTTGACGTACCTGAAATAGCAGAGGGTGGGGACGTCGATTCCGAGCGCCTGCGCGGCCTCCAGCACGAAGCTGCCTTCTTCGACCGCGATGGAACGCCCGTCGATCTTGATGTTGACCTGGCCCATGATTCCTCCTGCGCTCTAGGAAACCCCGGCCTTCGCCGCCGCCTTCCGCTCCGCCAGCGGTCTCCACTTCTCCCGCGCCACCGCCTGGATGCCGTCGGCCTCGTCCCTCCGCACCCGCACGATGGCGTCGAACTTGCACACCTGGTAGCAGGCGTCGCACTGGATGCATCTGGCCTGGTCGATGACCTGCAGGTTCTTCGGCCCGCCGCTGATGGCGCTGCTCGGGCAGGCCTTGGCGCAGAGCGCGTCTCCCACGCACTTCTCGTTGATGGCGTACCCGACCATGCCTTTGCACACGCCGGCCGGGCAGCGCTTCTCCAGGATGTGGGCGTCGTACTCGTCCCGGAAGTACCGGATGGTGGAAAGCACCGGATTCGGGGCGCTGCCGCCGAGCTGGCAGAGACTGGTGTCGATCAGGGTATGGCTGATCTCCTGGAGGAGGTCGACGTCCCCTTTGTCACCCTTCCCCTGGCAGATGCGCTCCAGGATCTCGTGCAGCATCCGGAGCCCTTCCCGGCAGGGCAGGCACTTGCCGCAGGATTCCTCGATGAGGAAGTGGATGAAGTACTTGGCCACATCCACCATGCAGGAATCCTCGTCCATCACGATCATGCCGCCGGATCCCATCATCGAGCCCGCCTTGGTCAGCTCGTCGAAGTCCACCGGCAGATCGAGCAGGCCCGGCACCCGCTCGTCGATCTGGATGCCGCCGCTCCGGACGATGGAGGCGTGCACTTTCACATCGCCGGTCTCGACGATGAGGGTGCCGCCCGAGGGTCCGCCCGTCTGGACGGCCTTGAACTTCTTCTTCCCCGGAACCCCGCCGCCGATGTCATGAAGGATCTCGCGAAGCGTGATCCCCATGGGCACCTCGACCAGGCCGGTGTTGTTGATCTTGCCGGTCAGGGCGAAAAGCTTGGTCCCCTTGGAATTCTCGGTGCCGATGCTCGCGAACCAGGTCGCGCCGTGCTCGACGATGATGGGCACGTTGGCCCAGGTCTCGACGTTGTTCAAATTGGACGGCTTGTCCCAGAGCCCGAACTCCACCGTGTGCACGTACTTGGCCCGGGGCTCTCCGATCTTGCCCTCGAGCGAGGCCATGAGCGCGGTCGATTCGCCGCAAACGAACGCGCCGCCGCCCCGGCTCACCTCGATGTCGAAGTCGAAACCGCTGCCCAGGATGTTCCGGCCGAGGAAGCCCTTTTCCCGGGCCTGGTGGAGCGCGATCATGAGGTTCTGCACCGCCAGGCGGTACTCATGGCGGACGTAGACGTAGCCCTGATGCGAGCCGATGGCGTAGGCCCCGATGATCATGCCCTCGATCACCGAATGCGGATTCCCCTCCAGGACGGCCCGGTCCATGAAGGCCCCGGGGTCTCCCTCGTCGGCGTTGCAGATGACGTACTTCGGCTCGCCCGCGGCCTTCTTGCAGGTCTCCCACTTGCGGCCGGCGGGGAAGCCGCCGCCGCCGCGCCCGCGCAGGCCGGACAGCTTCATCTCGTCGATGATCTCGTCGGGCTTCATCCGGGTCAGGGCCTTGGCCGCGGCCGCATAGCCGCCGAACTGGATGTAGTCGTCGATGCAGGTCGGATCCATCTCCCGGTTCCGGCCCAGGATGAGACGCATCTGCTTCTTGTAGAAGGGGACGTCGTCCTCCATCTCGATCTTCTTCTTGGTCAGGGGATCGCGATAGAGCAGCTTGTCCACGATGCGGCGATGCTTGATCGTCTCCTCGATGATGAGGTCGACGTCGGCCGGCGCGATCTGCTGGTAGAAGATGCCCTGGGGATGAAGGCCGGCCAGCGGGCCGCGCTCGCAGAAGCCCCGGCAGCCGGTGAGCTTGAGGCGCACGACCGAGCCGAGATTCTGCTCCTCGATCTTGTGACGGAAGGCGGCGGCCACCTCTTCGCACCCGCAGGCCCGGCAGCCGGTGCCCGCGCAGAGGGCGACGATGGTGACGTTGGCGTCAACCTGGGCCTGGAGGTGCTTCTGCCAGGCGGCCAGCTCTTCTGGACTTCCGATCCGGCTCATGCCTTCACCTCCGTCTGGCCGCGGATCGACGCGATCATCTTCTCCACGTCGGTCACGGTGAGGTGCCCGTAGTATTTCTCGTCCGCCACGACGACCGGGCCCAGGGCGCAGGCGCCGACGCAGTTCACTGTTTCCAGGGTGAACTCGCGGTCGGCGGTGGTGTGACCCCGCTCCACCTTCAGGTCCCGCTCCAGCTTCTCCAGGATGCTCCGGGAGTTGCGCACGTGGCAGGCCGTCCCGGTGCAGACGCAGACGTGATGCCGGCCGCGCGGCTCGAGGCTGAAGGCCTTGTAGAAGGTGGCCACACCGTAGATCTGGGAAAGGGCCAGATCCATGCGCTCGGTGATCCGCTCCATCGCCTCCCGGGGGAGGTGCAGGAACTCCTGCTGGATCTCCTGCAGGATCATGATGAGCGCGGTGGGCTTGGCCTGGTAGGAGGCGATGATGTCGTCCACCCGGTCCCGGATGGCCTGCTCCCGGTCCCGATCGGCCTGGCTCTTCGCTCCTTCCCCGGTGTCGGCCGGGACCGGGCCTGCCGGCCTGCCTCCGTTGCCGCCGCCCGTCCGGGGCGGAGCGGCCGTGAATTCGCTCATATCTGCCTCCCGTCCTCGCTCAGGCCGACCCGGTCCACCCGATGCGCGTGCCGGTCCGCCACCGCCAGGACGCGGGGAGAGCCCTCCTTGTACACGCGGCCGGCGATCATCATGCGCCGCCGGACCGGCATGGGCCGGGAGGGACAGGCCTCGTAGCAGGTTCCACAGCTATTGCACCTGGTGACGTCGACGTAGCGCGGCTTGACCCGGATCTTGACGTTGAAACTGCCGATGTACCCGTTGACCTCCGCCACCTCGGCCCCGGTCATGAGCTTGATATTGGGATGCTGCCCGACCGAGACCATCTTCGGAGTCAGGATGCAGGCGGCGCAGTCGAGCGTCGGGAAGGTCTTGTCGAAACTCGCCATATGCCCCCCGATCGAGGGCTCCTTCTCGACCAGCACGACCTCGAAATCGGCGTCCGCCATCTGGAGGGCGGCCTCGATTCCGGCGATGCCGCCTCCTACGACCAGCGCGCGCCGCTTGATCGGCACCCGCCGCATCTGCAAGGGCTCGTGCAGGGCCACGCGGCGGATCACGGCTGTCACCAGCGAACGGGCCTTCATCGTCGCGGCCCCGGGATCGCTCGTGACCCACGAGACCTGCTCCCGGATGTTGGCCATGGCGAAGAGATAGCGGTTCAGGCCCGCCTTCTCGACCGCCTTGCGGAAGGTCGGCTCGTGCATGAGCGGACTGCAAGCCGCCACGACCACCCGGTTCAGCCCCAGCTCGCGGATGTCCCGCTGGATCAGCTCCTGTCCCGGGTCGCTGCACATGAACCGGTAGTTCCGGGCGACCGCCACGTTGGGCTCTCCGCTGGCCGACGACGAAACCGTTTCGACATCCACCGTTTTGGCGATGTTGCTTCCGCAGTGGCAGACGTAGACGCCGATGCGGACGGCGCCGTCGCCCGAGCCGCCGTTGCCGCCCTGACCGTTGCCGCGCCTCCCGCCGTTCCCTCCCGGATCGGACGCGCCGTCGCCCCGGGACTCGGATCCGCCGTTCCCGGGAACGCCGCCGGCCGCCCCATCGCCCGTCGCGTCGCTCTTCATGCCGCCACCTCTTTGTTCGATTGCCGCCGGGCGGGCCCGGAGCCGTTGAGGCGCCGAGACAAGCCCGTCGCGTCCACCACCAACTGGTTGAGGAGCAGCTCTTCGGGGGAATAGCCCAGGGCCAGACCGAGGAGCTGGCTGAAGTAGACGATCGGGATCTTGTACGACTCGTGATAAACCTGGCTGATGCGGTCCTGATAGGCCTCGAGGTTCATCTGGCACATCGGGCAGGTCGTGAGAATGACTTCGGCCCCATTCTGCACCGCGGTCGCGAGGAGATCGCGGTTCAGCTTGAGCGCGACGTCCTCGTAGGTGGTCATGAGCATGCCCCCGCAGCAGCGGACCTTGCACGGATAGGGCACGACTTCGGCCCCGAGAGCGGCGAAAAGCTGGTCGAGCTGCTGCGGATCCTCCCGGTCGTCGAAACGCCCGTGCGGGCGCACGATCTGGCAGCCGTAATAGGGAGCCACCTTGATCCCGCCCAGCATGTGGACTGCCTTCTCCTGGATCCGCTCGATGCCGTAGTAGCTGACCAGGATGGCCAGAGGATGCAGCACCTCGAGCCTGGCCTGGTAGGAGAGCCCGGCCGCGGCCAAGACGTCGTTGATCCGGTTGCTGTGCGCCTCATCCCAGCGCATGTGCCGGTTCACCTTCGACAGGATCGTGAAACAGGAGCTGCACGGGGCGCAGACGTCGAGGCCCATCTTTTCCGCATACGCCAGATTGCGCGCGCTGAGAGAATAGGCCTCGAGCTTGTTCATCGCGATGTACGAGGTGGCCCCGCAGCAGTTCCAGTCCTCGATCTCCTTGAGCCCGATCCCCAGCTTCTGGAAGACCAGACGGAGGGAGACGTCGTACGGCTTGCCGGTGGATTCGAGGCTGCAACCCGGGTAGTAGGCGTATTCCATCAAAGACCTCCCGTCTTGGGCGGCGGTTCGGGCCTTACAGGCCTCCCACCGCTCGGGCCTTCCGGACGATGGCGCGAACCTCGTCGATGCGGCGGATCCGGGTCGGCGCGAGGCCGAGCCGGCGCCGCTTCATCATCCGAACGGCGAACTTCATGAGCTCGGGCGAGAACAGGGCCTTGGGGTTGGTCTTGAGGTAATACTCGATGCCAAGCCAGAGCTCCCAGTTCCTTCCGTAGCGATTGACGTTGGACACGAAGGCTTCCGAAAGGGCATGGACCGGGAATCTCTTGGGGAAGATCCCCTTCTTGGTCGCCAGCCGCTTCAACGCGTACAAGTTGTCCGTGACCCTGATCCCCTGGGGACAGCGCACGGTGCAGGCATAGCAGGACGCGCACATCCGAATGGCCCGGCTTTGCAGGATGTCCTCCAGGAAACCGGCTCGGAAGAGGGCCACCAGCTCTCGCGGCGTCCGGTCCATGGCATGGGCGACCGGGCAGGAGCCGGTGCAGCTTCCGCACTGGATGCAGTTGCGGATCTTGTAACCATCGGGGAAGGTCGCCACCTGCTGCCAGAAGGCGGCCCTCAGGTCGGCCTCCTTCTTCTTCAGGGCGACAAGGGGAGTGGTCGGCATCGCACCCTCCTGGTTCCGACCGTTGGACGAACCGGAGTGAGCGCAGAATGACAGCCCCCCGACCGACCAACGCTCTACGTGAAGAAAATCACAAGCAGATATCGAGCCACATTTGGTCCGACCTATTTCGTTGTTGATCAATACGTTGAGTCTGGGATTCCGTGGGGCGGATTGGTGACATCCGTCTCAATGGGGCAGGACGCCCCATTGTGTGGCGTTCGGCCACGAAGACGCGGGGGTGAGCTCAGAGGCCGACCGCCGGCAACCCGGTGTGTACGGTTCTCGGAATGGACCGCCGGGAATCCGTGTGTGCGGCTCTCGGAACGGACCGTCGGGAACCCGTGCGTGCTGTAGTCCGTGAGTCGGGTCTGCCTCAGTCCACCACGAGCACGATCTTCCCCCGGACGTGCCCCGTCTCGCTGCGCTGGTGCGCCCTGGCCGCGTCCCGAAGCGGCATCACTTCCGAGACGATCGGCCGGACCCGCTGCTCTTCGATGAGCTTCCCGATGGCGTCAAGCTGGTCGACCTTGGTCTGCGCCAGAAACGCGGCGGTGCGGACCCCCTGGCTCCTGGCTTCGTCCTCGACCGAAATGCCGACCGCGCTGAGTTCCGAACCGTCTGTCTCATGGACCAGTCGAGACCGTCACCGCAGGTGATACGTCCGGATCTTCCGCCAGAGGGTCTTCCGGTCGATTCCGAGCAAAGACGCGGCCCGCCCCAGCCTCCAGGAGGTCTGCTCGAGCACCCTCCGGATGTGCGCTTCTTCCAGCGCGGCCAGGCTCAGGTCGTTCAGCGCCGCCGACCGGTCATAAGCGATCGCGCCGGACGCGGCCCCGTCCGGACCCATGTAGGACGGCGCCATTTCGGATCCCGGCGTCACACCGGTGCCGTTTGTTCCCGACCGCCCATTCGTCCCCATTGTTCCTGCGCCATCCATCCCCGATTGTCCCCTCGTCCCCACTGTTCCCGCGCCGTCCATCCCCGACTGGCCCTTCGTCCCCACCGTCCGCGCGGGGTCCATCCCCGATCGTCCGGTTCCCACCGGCGCGGCGCCGTCCCCCTCCGACCAGGCCCGGCTTCCGACCTCCACGAACTGGAGATCCGCCGGGACGATCTCCGGGCCGCGGGCGAGCAGGAGCGCCCGTTCGAGCGTGTTCTCGAGCTCGCGCACGTTGCCGGGCCAGTCGTACTCCGCCATGGCGGCGACGGCCGAGGACGTCAGCCGCCGCGAGGGAAACTGCTTGTGCTCGCAAAGGCGTTCGAGGAGCCCGTCGGCCAGCATCGGGATGTCCTCCCGCCTTGCCCGAAGCGGCGGGATCTCGATCACGACGACCCCGATCCGGTAGAAGAGATCCTCGCGGAAACGGCCCGCGCGGACTCCGGCCTTAAGATCCTGGTTGGTCGCGGCGAGGATGCGTGCGTCCACGTGGATGGGATCGCTCCCGCCGACCCGGGTCGTCTCCTTCTCCTGCAGGACCCGCAGCAGCTTGCTCTGGATCGCGGGACCGATGTTCCCGATCTCGTCGAGGAAGATCGTGCCTCCCTGGGCCAGCTCGAAGCGCCCCGGACGCGTCGTGACCGCGCCGGTGAACGCCCCGCGCACGTGGCCGAAGAGCTCGCTCTCGAACAGCGACTCGACCAGCGCTCCGCAATCCACCGTCACGAACGGATGGTCGCGTCTCGGGCTGGCCCGATGGATGGCGCGCGCGACCAGCTCCTTCCCCGTTCCGCTTTCCCCGAGGATGAGGACGGTGGAGTTGGACGGCCCGACCTTCTCGATCATCTCGCGGATCCGGCCGATGGCCGGGCTTTCCCCGAGGAGGCTGTCGGGTGGCCGCTCCGCCTCGAGGCGGCGGCGCAATTCCTCGTTCTCGAGCGCGAGGCGGCGCTTCTCCAGCGCCCGCGCCACCACCAGCCGCAGCGAGTCGGCGTCGAAAGGCTTGGGAAGATAGTCGTAGGCGCCGAGCCGCATGCAATCCACGGCCGATCCTACGCTGGAATAGCCGGTGATGATGACGACGTCGAGCTCCGGAAAGGACTGCCGGATGCGGCCGAGAAGCTCGGTGCCGTCGAGGCCGGGCATGCGGAGATCGAGGAGAACCAGATCGATCCTCTCGGTCCGGAGAAAGCGGAGGGCTTCGTAGGCGTCCCGGGCCGTCTCGACTCCGTACCGGCACCGCTGCAGGATCTGCCGGCAGGAGTCGCGGATCACCTCCTCGTCGTCGACTACCAGGATGCGCGGAACTTCCACTCACTCCCCCTTCCTGAGCGGCAAGAGGACGCGGAACGTGGTTCCGGCGCCCACCGCGCTCTGCACCTCGATCGTTCCGCCGTGCTGCTGCACGATGCCGTGCGAGATGGCGAGCCCGAGGCCGACTCCCTTGCCCACTTCCTTGGTGGTGAAGAACGGCTCGAAAACTCTCGGCAGATTCTCCTCCGGAATTCCGTATCCCGTGTCGGTGACCGCCACGCGGCAGAAACCCTCGCGCTCGGAAAAGCCGCTGCGAACGGTCAGGGCCCCGCCGTCGCGCATCGCCTCCAACGCGTTCATGATGATGTTGATGAAGACCTGCTGGATCTTGGCGGCGTCCACCTCGACCCAGAGGGGAACCGGGCACGGCTCCAGCCGCACCTGCACGCGCTGATAGAGAGGCTGGCGCTCGAGCAGGCGCAACACCTCGACCACGATCCCGTTCAGATCGGCCGAGGCGATCCGGGGCGGATTCTGGTGCGCGTAGTCGAGGAGGCCGCGGACGATCTCCCGCGCCCGGGTGGCCTGGGTGACGATCCGCTGCATGTTTTCGCGCCGGGGATCGGCTCCGTCGGTACATTCGAGGAGGAGGTTGCTGCAGAGAAGGATTCCGCCCAGCGGATTGTTGATCTCGTGGGCCACGCCCGCCGCCAGCCTCCCGGTGGTGGCGAGGCGCTCGGCCTGCAGGATCCGCTCCTCGATCTGCCTGCGATTGGCTTCTTCCCGGCGCTGCAGGGAGGCCGCCATGTGGTCGAGGGCGGCGCCGAGCGGGTTCACGGCGGCGGTCGCAGGGCGCAGGGATGGACCGGACGCTCGCACCCGGTAGTCCAGATCGCCGTGCGACCACCTTCGCACCGCCTCGATGAGCGGATGGAGGGACCGCCCCGCGTACCAACCGGCGGCGAAGGTGCCCAGAATCCCGGCCACGACCGCCGCTGCGATCATCGGAATCCGGGAGTGAATCCCAGCCGGTCCGCCCGGTGCCGGGAGCAGGCGCGCGAAAATCTCCGCGGCCGCCCACCCGACGCCCGCGGCGAGAATGGCCACGCTGACCAACAGCCTGACCCGTAGTCCGAGTCGCACTTTCAGCATCGGGGCTTCGCTCCTGCAACGGCCAGTATACACGCCGGATCCCGCCGCAAGCGGGCGATCTGGCGGGAACGCGGATTCTCCTTCGGCGGCGCCGCGGGAGTGGCCGTGCGACCGCGCGGGGAGGTTTCTCGATCGCCGACCCTGCGGCAGTACGCCCGAGCATCGCGGCGCTCTGTGGCAGGGCGCCCGAGCAAGACGCAATCTGCCGCCGGAACACCCTGGCCGCAAGGAGCGCCGGAGATCCACCGGCCTGATCATGTGCCAAGCGTCAAGAGGTTGCAGTCTCAGCGGCATTCAGGGGATATTCCCGGCTGGCGGGGCGGGAACCGGCCGATCTCCGACCGGAGCGCGCCACGAACCGGCGAGGTTGGCATGTACTACATCCTTTTCTACACGACCGTAGAGAACTACGTCGAGCGAAGGGCGCCCTACCGCGACGGGCACCTGGCCTACGCGAGGGCAGCGCATGAGCGCGGCGAGCTGGTCATCGCCGGAGCGCTGGCCGATCCGGCGGATGAGGCCGTCCTGGTGTTCCGCGCGGACGATCCGAAGTCGGTCGAGGAGTTCGCCCGCCACGATCCCTACGTCACGAACGGGGTCATCGCCCGATGGCGGGTGCGTCCGTGGACGGTGGTCATCGGAGGCTGACGGCGCGAGGCATCGGAGCGTCCGGACCCGAGACAAGCGCCGAGGCGCGGCTCGTACCCAGGCGTCGATCGGATTCCGCGCACGCGTGGTTCGCGCGAAGCATCGGCGGCATCGCAGACACCTGTACCACGGATTTCCGGCCGACCCGGACGATCATCGTATCGAGACGGTCAATCACGACTCGCGCCGGCCGCCGAACGCTTTTCTTTCTCCGTCGAGCTGTGCATAATCCCCGAGTGGTTCCGCTCTTCAGGGATCGCGCAGAAACGGCGATCCGGAGCAGGAGCCGAATGGTGGATTCCGCCGGCCGCAACCGACCGGCGCGTCATTTGGGACCATGGATATCATGACCAACCGGCCGCGGGCTGCGGCCTCAGGGGCCGGGGTTCCGAAGGAGACGTTCATGTCCAATTCCGCATCCGTTCGGCCGATCCTGGCCGCCATGGGCGTTGTGCTCGTGCTCGGGGCGCTTCTCGCGGCGGGACCGGCGCGGGCCCAGCTGCAGATCCCCGACAAGTTCACCAACCTCAAGGTCCTGCCCAAGGACATCTCCAAGGATGACCTGCTCGAAACCATGCACTCGTTCTCGATCGCGCTCGGCGTCCGTTGCAACTACTGCCACGTCCAGGAGGGCGGCAATCCCCAAGGGCAGTTCGATTGGGCCTCCGACAGCAAGCCGGAAAAGTCGACCGCGCGCGTCATGTTCCAGATGGTGCAGTTGATCGACGCCAAGGAGCTGCCGCAGATCACCACCAAGCGCGCCGACAAGGTGGAGGTCCAATGCGAAACCTGCCATCGCGGGCTGGCGCGGCCCAAGCTCATCGAGGACGTCCTGTCCGAATCGTACAAGGCCGGCGGCTTCGATTCGCTGGCGGCGAAGTATCAGTCGCTGCACAAGGCCTATTACGGAACCGACGCGTACAATTTCAGCGACCGCATGCTTCCGGAGCTCGGCCATAAGCTGGCCGGCAAGGACAATCCGGCGGTCGCCGTGCAACTCGCGGACTTCAACCTCAAGTGGTACCCCGATTCCGGCATGGCCTACCTCGAGGCCGGCCAGGCCCACGCCATGGCGGGCGACAAGGACGAGGCCGTGAAGGACCTGAACAAGGCGATCGAGCTGAATCCGGCGCTCAAGGACAACGCCCAGCGGATGCTCCAGAGGTTGCAGGGCGGGGGCGGGGGCAAGTAGCGGCCGTGGAGGGTCCCCGTCAAACGTGGAGACGATGATCTGCTGGTGCTGCACGTTTCAAAATAGCTCGGCGACCGCCTTTAGGGGTGACCTCCTCCTTGAGGTTGCAGACACCACCGGCGACGTCGACTGGGCAATTGGGGAGAAGCACCTGTACGTGCCCGCCAACGGGATGGATCCCTGGCTGACACCGTCACCCAGAGGTCCAAGACGGCCGAGCGCTTCGGCAAGGTGCATTGGCACTTGCTGTGCGGCGCCACGGACATGTCGATCCGTTGCGGTCCTGTTACCAGACTACCCGGGTAGCAGATAGAAGTTGAACGCGCGGGGCCGAGCTTCGCCCCTCACCGGATCCCGTGCTTCCGGCACAGGTAACGGATCTGGTTCTCGTCCAACCCCAGGATCCGGCCGGCACGGGCTTTGTTGCCGGCGGTTTCCCGCAGGGTCCGCGTGATCAGTTCGCGCTCGAACGCGGCGACCCTCTCGGAGAACCCATCGGCAGCTCCGATCCCCGAATTGCCCGGCGAAACAGCCAGGGAACGGCCTGTGTCGGCGGCCGGCGGCAGGCCGGCTTCAGCGGCCGGCGCATGCGACAAGCGGCCCGCCGGCAAGGGCGGCAGGACGAGATCCCTCGATCGGAGATGATTCCCGTCCAGCAAGACCAGCGAGCTTTCCAGAACGTGTTTGAGCTGGCGGACGTTGCCGGGCCAGGGATACTCCTCCAACAGCGCGATCGCGTCGTCGGCCAGGCGAACCTCCGGCCGGCCGGCTTCCTTGCCCACCGCGGCCGTGAGAAACTGGGCCAGGTGGGCGATGTCCTCCTTGCGCTCGCGGAGCGGCGGGATCGTCACCGTGGCACCCTGGATCCGATAGAGAAGGTCGGGGCGGAATCCGCTGCTTTGGGCCAGTCGGTCCAGCTCCATGTTGGTGGCCGAGATGAGGCGGACGTCGACCCGCTCTTCCTGATTCGATCCGACCGGCGTATAGGCGCCGGTGTCGAGGAAAAGCAGCAGCTTGCTCTGGGCGCCCAGGCTCAAGTTGCCGATTTCATCGAGAAAGAGCGTTCCCCCGTCCGCCATCTGGATGCGCCCGGTCTTCGGCGCGGTGGCGCCGGTGTAGGCGCCCCGAACATGACCGAAGAGCTCGCTTTCCAGCAGGGTTTCGGGGATGGCCGCCCCGTCGACGACGATGAACGGCCCCGAGGAGCAAGGACTTTCACAATGGATGGCGCGGGCGAGCGCGCTCTTGCCCGTGCCGCTCTCGCCGAGGAGGAGAATCGAGGTCTTGCTCGCGGCCAGCTTCGCCAGGACGGCAAAGAGGCGCCGCATCGCCGGACTCTCGCCGACCAGGCTCCCGAAACGATACCGCTCGCGCACCTGGGCGCGCAGATCGCCGAGCTCGCGTTCGAGCGCCGCCCGCAAGATCGCGCGCTCGGCCACCACCCGCAGGACCTCGGGGTCGATCGGCTTGTACAAGATGTCTGAAACTCCGCGCCGGATCGCCTCCAGGGCCGCGCTCCGGTCCTGGTCCCCGGTCACAACCACGATGGGAAGCAACGAATCGAGATCGATCAAGCGCTGTTGGACCGCCAGACCGCCGTCCGCGGTTTCCGTGCACGGGGGAAGATGCAGGTCGAGGATGACCAGGTCGGCCGGACGTTCGGCCAGCGCTCCCATCGCCTGGTCCCCGTCCCCCGCTTCCGCCACCTCATAGGCATCCTTGAGGGCGTGGTACAGAAGCCGGCGCTCGATGCGATCGTCATCAATGATCAGGACGGATTTCATGCCGGCCTCGCCTCCGCTTCCGCTTCGCCTCCGAACCCGAACTCCATTCGCGCGGTGGTGCCGCGGCCGGGGACACTTTTCACCTCCACCGATCCTCCGAGCTTCCTCAGGATGTCCCGCGCCGTGTACATGCCGACACCCAGGCCGCCGTCCTTGGTCGTCGAGAACGGGCGGAACAGCTCGTCGCGGATGAACTCCGGCGTCATCCCCGGACCGGTGTCGGAGATCTCCACGAAGTGCGTTGGCCGGGGGCCGCCGCATCGTCCCGGTGACTCGATCGGGCCGGCGCGAACGCGGGACCTGATTCCACCGGCGCCCGCGCGGGAGTCGACCCGACCGGCGCGCACGCGGGACCCGATCCCACCGGCGCCCGCGCGGGAATCGATCGGACCGGCGCGCAGACCGAGTTCCCCCTCGCCTTTCATCGCTTCCGCGGCGTTGACCAGCACGTTGGAGACCGCCTCCGCCAGCATGGCCTCATCGGTTGCCACGGCAAGCCCCACGGGAACCCGGCGCTCGACACGGATCCCCGGCCAGACGGAAGTGATGCGGGCATGGACCAGGCCGCCCAGAAGGAGGTCGAGCCGGACCTCCTTGAGCTGAGGCGCTGTTTCGGAGTCCTTCTGGCGAAGCTCCAGGGTCAGGTTCTTGACCCGGTCCGTCAGGCCTTCCATGAGCGGCAGGAACTCGGCCTGGAACTCCGGATCGTCGCGGCGCACCTTGAGGTTGTACATGAGCAGGGTCATCTGGGAAGCCACGCCCTTCAGCTCGTGCATGATCCGGGACCGTAGGCGCGCGATCGCCTTCGCCTCGCCCGCCAGCGTCAGGTCATAGGCCATCTGGTTGACGTGCGCTCCGATGGTTCCGAACTCGTCCCGGCGGGCGATGCGGATCGTCCGACTCAGGTCCCCCCGGGCCATGGCCCCCGTTCCGGCGGCGATTTCTTCCACCGCGTCGCCGATGCCCCGCGTCACGTAGACGATTCCCAGCGCGACGAGAAGACACGTGAGAAAGACCTGCACGGCCGAGATGACGACCGCGCGTCGGATCGGCGCCAACGCGGGCGCAAGGGGGACGGAGCTGCCCAGAAGCCAACCGGTGGAGGCCTGGCGGCACGCCCCGTAGAGCCGGCCTCGGGAAATCACGAACCGGCATCCCGGCGACACGGACTTTGCAATGCTCCCGCCCGGGTCCGACTCGATGAAGGCCGCCTCCGCCCGATTGACCAGGTCACAAGCCGGAAAGGACCGGCCGATGAGACTCAGGTCCGAAGCGTAGAGCATCCGCCAGATTCCCCGATCCTCCGTCGCGCTGAGCACGGTCAAGGTCGGGGAAGGAAGAGGCGCCTGCCCTTCCAGAAGCCACCGGAGCATCGTGACGGTCGAAAGCTCTTCGAACACGAGCAACGGCGAGGACGGTTCGGGAACCGGAAGGCGCGCGCCGAAAGCGATGATCGCACCATTGCTGCGCGGAGTCTTCGCCCAGGCTTCCCAGGCATCCGCGTCCTGGTTCCGCAAGTTCCGGCGCGCCGCCTCCAGGTAGGGCACCGCGGACACCGGCACTACGGCGGTCCTCAAGCTGTAACCGTCGGAGCTGACCGCGCACACGCTGTCGCGGTCGGTGAAGACGACGAGCATCCGCGAGACCAGCATCGGCCTGAGGTCGAAACAGGTCGCAAGGCGGCCGGTCTGCGCGGACCAGGAAGGGAGGTCGCGCCTCTGCTGTGGCGAGAGGCAGGTGTTCAACCCCTCCAGGAAGCAATGGAGATAGCTTTGGCGGGCCGCGATCTCCTGGTCGATCCCGAGAGCCAGCGCATCCATCGACTTGCCCAGCCGGTCCTTCTGGCCCTCGATCGCGTAGCGGACGGCTCCCGACGTGACGAGCGCCCCGACCAGGGTGACCGGAATAACCGCCAGCCCGCCCAGGACGACGAACAATTTCGTCTTGAGCGTCATGGCTTCGCCGGGGAACGCAGCTTGATCCGCTCGTAGAAACGCAGGTTGAACGGGTTGGTGCCATAGGGCGAGTAGTTCAGAACGCGGGGCGATACCCGGCAGGAAGCCGTTTCGTGGACCAGAAACACGGCGGCCACGTCGTCGAGAAGGCAGCGCTCCGCCCTTCGCGCCAACCGTTCCCGAGCGCGCGGATCGGCTTCGACCCGGAGGGAATCGAACATGGCGTCAAAACGCGCGCTCTCATAGTGCCCCGTGTTCAAAGGCGAGCCCGAGTAGAAGAGCTGTAGAAAATCCTGCGGATCCGGATAGTCGGCCATCCATCCGTCTCGCGTCAGGTCCGCGTTCCGGAGATTCACCGGCTGCTCGAACTCGCTTGGAGCCATGAGGTCAAACCTGGCTTGCAGGCCGAATCGCTTCAGCGCCTCGACCACCTCACCTTCCTGCAAGGTGTGGTTGGACGGCCAGGCGATCCGGATCAGAGGCACGGAGGCTCGCCGGAGGTACCCCGCGCTCCGCAGGAAGGTTCGCGCCAGCGTCGTGTCTCTCTCCTGGCCGGCGAAGGTGGAATCGTACCCTGGAAGACCGGGAGGGAACAGGCCCTTGGCCGAACGGTGGGTATGGGTGGCCAGCGTGTCTCCCTTGCCGGCGCACACGGCGGCCACCGCGGCGCGAAGAAAACGGTCGTGAGCGAGCGGATGCGAGGAGCGGAAATTGAAGCGCAGGAAGATGGTGTTCAGATAACAGACTTCATATTGCTGGGGCGATTCGAAGAACGGGCCGTCGGTCTTGTCCCCCCGCGCCAGGGTCAGGCTGTAGCCGATCGGCAATCCGAAGCTCTCATAGACGTCCAGGCCGCCCTGGACGAAGAGTCGCCGCATATCCAGGCCCGGGTCCCATCGACAGAAGAGGGCATCCACATACGGAAGCTGGTTTCCCGCTTCGTCACGGCGCCAGTAGTCGGGATTCCGCGCCATGAGGATCCCCGAAGTCGGCTCGCTCGACACGAGGCGGAACGGGCCGGTGCCGACGGGATGGCGGACCAGTTCGCTGCCGTACCTCTCCACCGCCTCATGCGGCACGATCAAGCATCCCGGATCGGCCAGGAAGTAGAGCAGAGTCGCGTCCGGCCGGGTCAATCGGATCGTCACCTCGCCGGAGGAATCCGCTTCAATCCCGCGGATCCCGTCGTCGCGGCCTGCCAGGAAGGAGTCGAGCCCCAGGAGGGGCGGCAGATCCCCATGAAGGCCGTCCCCGCGGCGCTTCAGGATCCTCTCGATCGTGTACTTGACGTCGGCGGCAACGAGCGCCCGCCCCTTCCCGGAAGGGAAGCAGGGGTCGTCGATGAAGCGGACCTCGAGCCTCAACGGGAATCGCCAGACCAGGCCGTCCCGGCTGCCGGTGTAGGAGGCCGCAACCAGAGGCGTGGCCACCAGGGTTGATGGATCGTAGCCGATGAGGCCTTCGTAGAGCTGTCGAACCACGTTGTAGGACTCGATGTCCCTGGCATCCGCCGGATCCAGGGATGCCACCCACCGATAGAGGGGAACTCTGAGCTCAACGGGCTCCGGGCTCGGTGCCGAATGGCGGCCGGAGCAGGACGCCACGGCGAACAGGGCGAACACGGCCAGGATGGAGCGAATGACAGCCGCGCGCGGGGCGAGCGCGGCCGGACCGAAGCGAGCGACGACGGCGCACCAGGCGCGACGGCGCCGGCCGATCAACCATGACCCACCCGGAAACGCGCACGGTCCCTGGTTGCTCCCAGCGATTTTCACGGAGGCCCCCTCGAACTCCCACGGGAAGAAACCAGCGGATCATACTATAGCGCGCCGGATCGAACAACCAACCGTTTTCGATGATTGGTGATGTATCCGGGATTGCCACGGGTCAACTTCCCCAAAGGTCCCCTGCTCTCCGGCGGCCTCGCCTCCGGCTTCGGCGAAATCCTGGACCAATTCGAAGTTGCTGCGGCTGAGGACGCGGTCACCGCCGCGGATGGAGCGCTTGCTCGGGGATGAAATCGAACGGCACGGGCAGGAGCCAGTTTCTCCTCCTTCCTCATGAGCTCCGGAAGGAGCTTCGCCGCGCGACCCGTTCGGGCCAGCAAAAAAGTGCCGCCCTTCCGTGAGTTCTTCATCGGATCGTGGAGCGCCTTGCTCTCCATTTCCAACGAATACGGTTACATCCGCCGAATCGCTATACGCCACAGTGACTTGGCGTCTGTCCAATGAGCACGATCGCCTGGCACGGCCCGTGCATTCTGGATCTCAGTAGATGACTGACACCATCAGCGGAACATCGGAACGCTACAGGGATTGGTTCTACGTCTCACGTGCAAGGAAGGAGCTAACGCCATGATCTTCAAGCCTCATCCAGTGTCCGCGTTGCTGGCCCTGATGATGCTCGCGCCGGGTCTCGCCCAGGCCACGGTCACCTCCGCGATACCCAACGTGGTTGCGGCCGGCGGCACCTTGGAACGCGCGCCCGGGTATCATGAGGTCGAGCTCACGGTCGGGCAGCCGATTGTCGGCATGGTGTGGAATTCGAGCAAAGAAGTCGACATCGGGTTCCAGCAGGCATTCGGATGGCTGCTGGTACGGGCACCCGAAGCAGATGCGTTGCCGCGCACGTTCTTCCTGAGCTCACCGACACCGAACCCATCCAGATCCACTGTAGCCATTCACTTCGGCACGCCCCGCCGCACCCAGGTCTCGCTGTGCCTTTACGATCCAACCGGGAGGCTCGTCCGGGATCTGCTCCGGCGAGAAGTCGACGCGGGCTTGCACGAGGTCTTCCTTGATCCCAAAGGCATGGCGGCCGGGGTCTATTTCTGCCGGATGCAGGCGGATGACTTCCGCCAGACCGAGAGACTGCTGATGTTGCATTGAAAATGCGTGTGGTCGCCTCGACCGACGCCACCCGCGAGCTCACTGTGTCGTTGTCTGCTGTTGTGACTGTCCTGCGCCAGGCATCGGTCCGGCGGTTCCAACAGGAAAGGGAGGTCTCTGAAATGAAAAAGTCGTTCTTGCTCGCCCTCACGCTGGCGGTCTCGGCCCAGATCGCGTCGGCAGGCATTCCCAAGAACATCAGCTACCAGGGCGTTCTCCGCAACGCGGACGGCAGTTTCGTGCAAAACGGTCAGTACTCCATGAAGTTCAAGATCTACGACAGCCAGAACAACGGCGTGCTGCTCTGGAATGAAGTGGACACTCTTTCTGTCACCCAAGGCGTCTTCAACGCCTACCTTGGAAAGAACACCTCGCTCAATCTGGCGTTTGACATCCAGTACTGGATCAGTGTCACCGTCGGTACGGATCCGGAACTGGCCCGCGTGCCACTCGTCTCCACACCGTACGCGTTCCATGCCGTCATGGCTGATACCGCGCAGGTGTCTGTCGGACCGGTGGTGATTCCCGACGGGTCGGTAACGACGCCAAAGCTCGCCGATCAAGCGGTGACGACCGCGAAGACGGCGGACTTGGCCGTAACCACGCAGAAGCTCGCGGATCAGGCCGTAACCAACGCCAAGGTCGCCGCCAACGCCATCACGTCGGCGGACATTGTTGACGGAACGATTCTGTCGGCGGACATGCAGGATGGCGCGGTGACGACCGGAAAGCTGGCCGATGGAGCGGTGTCGAACGCCAAGGTGGCTGCGAACGCGATCGACTCGAGCAAGATACTGGATGGAACGATCACCGCTGCCGATCTCCAGCCGAACATCCTGACGAGGGTGCGGGTCAGCAACAATACTGCCGTTCTCTTTCCGATTCCGGCCCGGGCTGCCTTCACCATCACGATTGCCGAGGGAACTTACGGCAGCCCGCCAACAAGCAGCTCGATCGCCTACGTGCATTGTCTGGCCGATGGCTACCAGATCGGATGGAGTGGCGTCGATGGGACGGGCGCCATCGTGCGAGGGAGCGCGGCTCTGAACTCGAACACGGCGATTGTGACGGCTCGCAGCACCCACGTCGGCGTATGGACGCCGAACGTGGCCAACCAGTATGAGCTGCAGTTGTGGGCGGATACGAATTATGGCGCCTCTCGGAATCCCGTAATGATTGGGTTTGAGGCCGGATTCGGCTGCTGAGGAAGGAGTTGCGGAAAGAGAACTCCTGGTTTCCCCTGGTGTCTTCTTCGTCCAAGAAGGAGGGCACCAATGAGTGGCCAGGAGTACCTGGAGGGTGTCAGAACCCTCTGGAGTCTGCAAGGGTTTGGCGTCAAGGAAGTGGAGATCGACGAGGTGGATGCGGGCGACGGGCGATACCGCGTGATCAAGCGGATCTTTCTCCTGGACCGACGGAAGTTCCACTACTGCCCGGAGTGCGGGAAGGCGCATCGGGAAGGACTGTTTCAGGAGGCGGAAGAACGAAGTTGGCGGGAGCGCTCGATGGGAGACTTCGAGACCTGGGTGGTCTACGCACCTTGGCGGATCTCCTGCTGTGGTGGCACACGGGTGGAACGTCTTCCGTGGGAGGCGGCCGGCCACCGGATGACTCGACACTTCTTCGATCTGGTGGCAGCCCTTTGTCGTCGACTCCCCATCTCCGCGGTTGCCCAGATGGCCGGGGTTTCGTGGGACACAGTGGCCCGGATCGACAAGGAGTCGATCGAGATGGGGCTCGGCGGGTCGTCTCCTTCGTTGCAAGGCGTTCGTTGGATCGGCGTGGACGAAGTGACTCGAACCGGGGGGCACGTCTATTTCACGGTGGTCACGGACCTCGAGAAGGGGCGGGTCATTTGGGTCGGCGAAGGGAAAAAGGAGGAGAGCTTGGCGGCTTTCTTCCGAGAACTGGGGCCGAAGGGACGGCGAAAGATCGTTGGGGTGATCAGCGACTTGGGGCCGGCCTATCTGGCTGCGATTGCGGCGGCCATCCCGAAAGCCATTCATTTGCTTGACCGCTTTCACATTATCCAGTGGGTGAACGAGGCGGTGGAGAAGATCCGCCGGCAGACCTTCGGAGGCGCTCCCCAGGATGACGTCGGACGAAAGTTCAAGGTGAAGAAGTGGATGTTGCTTCGAGCCTACGAGGCGCTTGATCTCGGACAGAAGCGGCTCCTGGGGCGGCTCCTGGCCCGGAACCGTACTCTCCAACGAGCCTATCTGCTGAAAGAGAACCTGCGTGGAATCTTCAACTATCCCTGGATCCGCCTTGGTGCCCTCCGGAACGCGCTGTTGAACTGGTGCCGGATCGCGGTCCGTAGCCGCCTGCGTCCTCTTGTGCAGGTGGGGTATCGCTTGAGGGAGAACCTGGAGAAGCTGATGGGTGGCTTCGAGCATCCGATCAAGATGGGCTTCATCGAATCGATCAACGGCCTAATCGGCCAGCTCCGGCGCCAGGCTCGGGGCTACCGTGATCCCGAGTACTTCAAGCTCAAGATCTACCAGCGCTGCTCTCTTCACGATGACCCCTGGGCCCAAATCGTTCTATGACCCTGATTCCACTGAAAATCGAGAGGAGCCCGAATTATACGGTGACGCTCACCCTGACTTCGGCGCCGGAGTAGCGGTCTTCGGGGCCGCCGGGTCCAGGCTGCCAGGCGGCGGTTGAACAACTAACGTCAATGCGTCATTCGGAGCCGGCAAGGTGAGTCTGAGATCGCGGTAGGGACGCCGGTTACCCGGCGCCTCCTTTCCCAGGCTTGGCCTGGCGCACAGGCCCGCAGGGAAAGGGCCGCGACGGTGAGTTACGGCAGGCGCCGCTCGCGCCGGAGGTTCGTCTTCCGAAACTCCTCGACGCGGCGCCCGCCGTCCATTTGAGCCCTGAGGCCCTTTCCTGGAAGACCCCGCTCCCACGGAACGTCGGAGAAAATCTCACGACGAGGCTAACCGTTCTCGATCTCCGCCTCCGTCGCTCCCAAGGCCGCCCGGCGCGAAAGCTGGATCTTGCCCTGCTCCACGCCGAGAACCTTCACGATGACCGGATCGCCTTCGCTCACACACGAGCCTGTTCCGTCTCCCGCTTCGCTCACATGGACCAGACCCTCGATCCCCTGGAAGAGGCGCACGAAATACCCGAAGTCCTTCACCCCGGTGACGGTGCCGCGATAGACGCTGCCGACCCGCGGTTCTCCGGTGAGGTCGTGCACCCGGCGGCGGGCGTGCTGGAGGGCGGCGGCGTCAAAGGCGTAGATCCGCACGCGCCCGGTATCATCGACCTCCACCTTGGTTCCGGTGTCGTGCTGGAGATCCTGGATGTGCCGCCCGCCCGGCCCGATGAGGTCGCGGATGCGGTGCGGCCGGATCTGGATGACGGCGATCCGCGGAGCCAGCGTAGATAGATCGGAGCGCGGCTCCGCGAGAGCCTTCCGCATTTCTTCCAGAATGTGCAGGCGGCCACGGCGGGCCTGTTCGAGTGCGCTCTCCAGGAGATCCAGGGGAAGAGAGCCCACCTTGTTGTCGAGCTGGACCGCGGTGATCCCTTCGATCGTTCCGGCCACCTTGAAGTCCATGTCGCCCAGGTGGTCTTCCACGCCGAGGATGTCCGAGAGAACGACCGCTTTGCCGCCCTCCTGGATCAAGCCCATGGCGATGCCCGCGACCGGTCGAAGGATGGGGATCCCCGCATCCATGAGCGCAAGGCAGCCGCCGCACACCGTCGCCATCGAGGATGAGCCGTTCGACTCCGTGATCTCCGACTCGATCTTGATCGTGTAGGGAAAGCGATCGGGCGGCGGGAGCACGGCCTCAAGGGCCCGTCGCGCCAGATTGCCGTGCCCGATCTCGCGCCGGCCCGGCCCCCGGATCGGCCGCACCTCGCCCACCGCGTAGGACGGGAAGTTGTAGAAGAGCTGGAATCGCTCCCGGGCGATGCCGGCGACCGACTCGACCTCCTGTTCGTCCTGGCCGGTTCCAAGGGTCGCCACCACGAGAGCCTGCGTTTCTCCGCGCGTGAAAAGAGCCGATCCGTGCACGCGCGGCAAGAGGCCCGCTTCGCAGTCAATCGGCCGGATCGCGTCCGGGGCGCGTCCGTCCGCCCGCAGGTTCTCCTCGAGGACGTTCCGGCGCAGGATCTCCGACTCGAGGCCATGGAGCATCTCGGTCGCGCGGTCCTTCAGATCCTTGAGTACCGCGGCCCCTCGCGCTTCGCTCCGGGGCTCACCTGGCTCCGCACGTCCGCTCCCGGACTCGTCCGATTCGACAGGCTCCTTCGCACGCTCGTTCCCGAACCGTTCCGACAGGCGCTGCATCGACTCCCGGACCGCGTTCTCCACGGCCAGCGCACGTTCCTGCTTGCCCGCGATCCGCAAAGCCGCCTGCATCGGCGCCAGGGCGATCTCGCGGACCGCGGCGGCCAGAACCGGATCGGGCGCGGGCGCGGAGAACTCACGCTTCGGTTTCCCGCAGGCGGCGCGCGCCTCCTCGAGCAAGGCGTGAAGCGGGCCGGCCGCCTCCCGCGCCTTCCGGATCGCCTCGACCAGGTCCGCCTCTGTCGCTTCGCGGGCCTCGCCCTCCATCATGACGAGGCCGTCCCGCCCGAGAGACAGGACGAGGTCCAACTCCAGATCGCTTTCCGGCGGAGCCGTCTCCGGGAACACGAACCACTCGCCCGCCGTGTTCTTCGCGACGCGGATTCCCGCGACCGGCCCTGCGAACGGGATGTCGGAGACCTCGAGCGCCGCGGCGGCGCCCAGGATCGAGAGCGTTTCGGGATCGGAACCGGGCTCGTAGGCGAGAACGGTGGCGAGGATCTGCACCTCGGAGCGGAATCCTTCCGGAAAGAGCGGCCGGATGGTGCGATCAATCAGGCGGCAGGAGAGAATCTCCCGGTCGGAGGTCCGGCCTTCGCGCTTGCGATAGCCGCCGGGAAACCGGCCGGCGGCCGAAAGGCGCTCCCGGTATTCCACCGTCAGCGGAAAGAAGTCCGTTCCGGCCCTCGGTTCCGCCGCAGCCACCGCGGTGACCAGCACCACGGTATCTCCGGCGCGGACAAGGACCGCGCCGTTGGCTTGTCGGGCAATCCGCCCCGTCTCGAGAACGACGTCACGCCCGCCGAGCCGGGCCTTTCCCCGGAAACGGCTTTCCGGCAGTCCCGCCTGATTCACCGATCAACCTCCTTGCCAGCCGCGCACGCGCTCGCCATGATCACTCGCGAGGATCCGACGTCCGGAAAGAATACACGCACCGGGCGGGCCGGACCAAGGCTGCGTCCGGAAGCCGGAGCCGCTGGTGATCCAATACAGGGAGGCAACCATGAGCTCGACGCGAACGATCTCGACAGGAATCCCGCTGGCATTCATCCTGGCGGCCCTCGTGGCCCTGGGGGGATGCGGCAAGAAAAACCAGGAAGGATCCGGAACGCAAGCCAATCAGCAGGCCCAGACCGCTCAGACCCAGCAAACGCCGGCCGCCCAGCCTCCGGCGACTCCCCCGGCGGAAGCGCCGCCGGAGACTCCTCCACCGGAGCCGGCCAAGGCGGAGGCGCCCGCCAGGCATGCGGAGAGGCAGGCGATGCGCGCGCCGGCGCAGCCGACGCCCACGACGCGCATGGTCACGGTGCCCGCCGGCACTGCGATGGTTGCGGACCTGAACGACAAGCTGACGACCGAAAATCAGACCGCCGGCACGACCTTCACCTCGAAGGTTGATCAGCCGATCACACAGGAAGGCGTGGTCGTCGTGCCCGCCGGTTCCGAAGTCACGGGGCAGATCGCGTTCGTCAGCCGCGCGGGGCGCATCCGCGGCAAGGCGCAGATGACGCTCCAGTTCACCCAGCTGAAGACGCCTGACGGGCAGGTCTACAAGCTCTATTCGCAGCCTCTGGCGCTCGAGGGCAAGAGCGGAGCCACCGGAGACGTGGAGAAGGTCGTCGGCGGCGCCGTCGGCGGAGCGATCCTGGGCGGGATCCTGGGCGGCAAGAGCGGCATCGCCAAAGGCGCTGCGGTGGGAGGCGGGGCCGGCGGGGTCTGGGCCGTGGCCACGCGCGGGCCTGACATCGTGCTCGATCCCGGCACCAAGCTGAACGTCACGCTCGCGCGCGCGGTCGAGATCCCGATCACGGTTCCGGCGGGCGGGAATCCCTGATCGCGTCGTGACGGAACGACGTCCGCCCGGGGACGCCGGGAACACCACAGGGCTCGATTTCAGGCCTGTTCAGGGCCTGAGGTCGAGCCCGAGGGTCCGGCAGAAGTGGACGAGATCGTTCCAGCCCTCGCGGACGATGTAGTGAATCACCGCCGGGTCGATCTGCTGATATTCGTGGACGGCGAGGTTGCGGAACCCGGTCATGCCGGCCAGACGCCGGGCCAGCGCCGCATCGAGTTTCCCCGCGCGCTGTAGAAGCGCGAACGCGTCGGCGCTGCCCTGGGGCATGCCCAGGTGCTCGTCGGCCACCACGTGCATGGCGAGATCGATCGTGGCCTGACAAGCGCGCTCGATGTTGAACGTCAGGGCATCCAGATGGGTCACGTCGGCGAGCGTCGGATCCGCGTCATGCTCCTGGCGCATCCGCCGGAGGCAGCGCTCGATGATCGCCGCCTTGTTCAGAGCCACGTTGTCAGGCGACACGGTAGGCCTTCTCGACCTCGCGACGGTCTTGCTTCAGTTGCAGATAGCAGCCGAGAAGACGTGTTTCCGTCTCCGCGGTGAACTCCTCATCCATTGTCACCAGGCGTCGGCCGTTCAGTATGGCCTCCGCGGCGTAGATCAGGTTGGCCGGCGTGATGACCCCGAGGTCGACGTTCCGGCCCAATCGCCTTTCCAGCTCCGCTGCGAGCTCCAGTCGGGCCGGCAAAGGAATGTCCCGGCCGCGCGCCGGCAGCAGGGCGACGTCAATGTCGCTGTCCGGCCGCATACGCCCGTGCGCGGCCGAGCCGAGCAGATACGCGGCCGCGACGTCGTCGCGCCGCCCCGCTACCTCCAGCACCTGCTCCCGGATGTGCGGATCAGTCAGGAAGTCATCCATGCGACAGAACCTACACCGTGCGGAGGCGGGCCGCAATCCGCAGGGACCAAACCGCCTTGTGCAGGCATGGGAAAAGGACTATACTGGTTTCGCGGCAATGGCGAGCCCGAGCGCGCGGCGAATCGGCCGGTCGGTCCGCTCACCATCCGCGATTGACCTTCGTCGCCCGATTCCGGGGTCCATCGGCAGGGCGAAGGGCGGACATTCTGGGGACCGATCTTCCGTCGTTCCCCGAAGGAGGCTGCCATGGCTCGAACGGGAATTGCAGTCGGGCTCGGTCTGTTCCTCGTTTCCCTGGCCGGCGCCGCATGGGCGAGCGGCCCGGTCGAGGGCGGCTGCTGCATCCCGCCTTCCAATCAGTGCTTCACCTTCACCCAACAGGAGTGCGACTCGCTGGGCGGAAACTGGGACGGAGCCGGCACGACCTGCACCCCGGCTCCGTGCTATTACACGTACGCGTGCTGCTTCAAGGACGGGTCGTGCACGTACCTATCCCAGCACGACTGCCAGGCGGCCGGCGGAACCAGCCAGCCGTACGGCGCGTTCTGCATGCCGGGGACCGGTTGCCCCCAGCTGTCGGCCTGCTGCGCGGCCAACGGCACCTGCTCGCTGACCTACTGGATCCTCTGCCTGGAACAAGGCGGAACCTACAAAGGCGAGGGATCCCAGTGCACTCCGAACACATGCTCGCCTGCGGCCGCGCCCGAACCGGGATATCGATCGGCGACCTGGGGGAAGGTCAAGAGCACTTACCAGTAGCAGGACCACAGATCCGGCAGGCGCTCAGCTCGATGCGCCTGCCGCGGCCGGCTCGGCTTCGGATGCGTGGTGTCTGAGGCGCCGGACGGCGCGAACCATGCGCCGGGCGGGCTCCATCCGGTAGATTCCCCGCCGCCAGAGGATCAGGTTCGAGGGCAGAGAGGTCGTGCCGAAGGTCTGTTTGAAGCGTCGCGTTCCCTCATAGCCGGCGCTGGGATTGAAATCGTACCAGGCATAGCCGTTCCCCCAGGCGTCGCGAATGATGGAGTCGACCAGAAAATCGCGGACTCCGCAGGAGAACAGCGCGCAGTCATACGCGGCGTGCCATTCCACACAGTGGCGGCCCTGGTAGAAGTTGAGGTTGCCTCCCACGAGATGGCCGTCCCGAGCGACCACCCAGAGCTTGATCTTCGGACCCCTCGCCTCGTACGCGGCGCGAAAGAACGCGATGGATCGCCGCGTCCCCGCGTTTTTCCCCCACTGCTGGATCCGGGTCTGGTAGATCCGATAGTATTCTTCCCACTCTTCCCACCGATCGGAGATCCAGGCGCTTAGTCCGGCACGGCAGCCCTTGGCGATCTGCTTGCGGGCGCTGTGGCGGAAGTGGGCCCTGAGAGCATCCTCATCGGCGAAGCTCTGCAGATCGAGGACCTCGGTTGTGTCCGGCATCGTGGCGAACGCCTCCAGAAAAGGGCTGAAAGGATCAATCGGGTTCACCCGCCAGACCAGGTTGGGCGAACACGACCGCATCGAACGAACGATGGCGGCGGCATGACGCGCCGTGAGCGCATCGGCCGAAACCCAGCCCCCGTAACAGGAGGCTGCGGTGCTCTCGCAGCACGTGAAGAGACCACCCAGGCGCCGGTTCTCCAGCAGAGGAAACACGGCCCGGGCGCCGTCCTCGAAACGGAAGATCCTCGTGCGCACCCGGGCGGCCGGATCGCTCCGCGCGAAGATGGAGACCCAATCCGGAGTGTGGAAGAAGGTGGCGTGCGGGCAGCCGTCGGCGATGGCTTCCCATTCGTCGCGGGCAACGTCCTCGGAAACTGCGAAGCCAATGGGTTGGGTGTCGGCGTCGAGCCAGGCGGTGGCGCTCTCGCGCGGAATGCCGCCCTCGACCGCGGTTCCAGCAGGCGGCCCTGTTTCCGGAAGACGCTCCGAAGCCGCGCCCGGACGCGCGTTTACATCCGACGCGGTGCGGGACGCGGGCGCCGGTGTTGACGTCGGAGTCACGGCCGGAGACGCCGCTGACCCCGACGATGCGGCGGCCGTCACCGGTATCGAGGTCGGCGACGCAGCCGGCGCCGGAGTGGTCACCGGCGCCGCCGGCGCTCCCGGCCGGGAGCCAGCGGTCTCGCTGGGTGAGGACGGCATGATGAAGGCCCCCTGTTTTCGCGACTTATGGCGGGAGTTTCCCCGCGTAATATTGTATCATGGTCCAATAGCGCGATCCAGGATGATCTGCTTCGAAAGGGGCGTTGGACGTGCCGGAGACATCGGGAAACGGAATCGGATCGCTGTTCCGGCGCGCCGCCCGACGGTTGCCGTTCTCGATCCGCCGGCGGCTCCAGACCATCCGGAAGGGTCGGCCCACCCCGCTGCATGAAATCCTGCCGCTTCCGTTGCCGGAATCCATGCACATCGATCCCGCCAACGCCTGCAACTTCCGGTGCGCTTTTTGTCCGACCGGCAACAATCCGCTGCTCGCTTCGGTGCAGCGGCCGGTCGGCATGATGGACTTCGACCTCTTCACGAAGATCATCGACGAGCTGGCGGAAATGGTCGGTCGAGCCGGGCGGAGGCTCGCGACCCTGCACTTGTACAAGGACGGCGAACCGCTGCTCAACAAGCGTTTTCCGGAGATGGCCGCCTACGCGAAGAACGCGCGCGTGGCCGACTCCCTGGCCACGACCACGAACGCCTCTCTTCTGACCGAGGATCTTTCACGCCGGCTGATCGATGCCGGACTTGACGTGGTCCGGATCTCAGTGATCCACGTCGGGAACGCGCGCTACCGGGAGCTCAGCCGGACGTTCTCCGACTACGAGAGAATCCGCGCCAATGTCCGATTCCTCTTCGAGGAGAAGAGGCGGCTCCGCCGGAAGCTCCACGTCTTCGCCAAGATCAACGACACCGGACTGACCCCGGAAGAGCTGGCCAAGTTCCAGAGCGACTTCGGTCCCATCTCGGACGAGACCAAGGTCGACTCCTTGATGGGGTGGTCTCTTTCGGGCGCGAAGGACTTTACCCTGGGCGTGCCGGTCACGACGGGAATGGACGGAGTCTCCCCGCTCCGGGAACGCCGGGTCTGTCCCGAGCCGTTCTCGCGTCTCGCGGTGAACTTCGACGGACAGGTTTCGGTCTGCTGCGTGGATTGGAGCTTCGGCACGATCGTCGGGGATCTCCGCCGGGAGCGTCTGCCGGAGGTCTGGAACGGCGAACGGCTCCGCCGATTTCGCCTGACCCATCTGAGCGGCCGCCGCGGCGACATCCCGGCCTGCGCCAACTGCCAGTTCATGATGGGAGAGGGACCGAACCGGGACCTGGACGGGCACGCGGAGCGGCTGCGGTCGCTCTACGCAGAGCCCACGCCGGTACCCGGCGCCTGATCTTCATTCTTCTTCTTCCGGAGTCGCCCGCGATCTCGAGGCTGGTTCCGGCTGGTCAGTCGACGCATCGGGGATGGTGAGTCGGCTCGGTCCGGATGGACGGTCGGCGAATTCCGGCTGCTCAGTCGGTGTGGACCGGCTTCACCTTCTCGCGCCCTTCCCGCCGGCCTCTCTTCCGCGATTCGCGAGCCGCCCGGAACTCCTCCACCGCGCGCAATGCCACCTCGACCTCCATCCGCTGGCGTTCTTCCAGCGTGGGGATTTCACGCCGGATCCTCTCCCGCGCCGCTTCCCCCATGCGCCGGCGCCGGGTCGGATCGCGCAGCAGCCCGACGATCGCGCCGGGCAGGTCCTCGCGCCAGCGGAAGCGATCGACGAGGATTCCGGTGACGCCGTCTTCGATCAGGTCGCGCGTGCCGCCGCTGTCCAGGACGACGACCGGCTTGGCGCAGCTCATCGCTTCGATCGGCGGAAGGTTGGCATTGGTCCGGTCGGAAACCCCGACGAAGATGTCGCCGAGGTTGAAGTACTTGTACAGGCCGTCGCGGTGAATGGACCCGGTGATCCGAAGGTGCTCGGCCACCCCCAGCTCGCGAGCCCGGGCCTCGACCTCCGGCCGTTCGCTGCCATCCCCGACCAGGAGGAGCGTGGTCTTCGGTTCCTCGCGGAGCACGTCGGGCAGGATCTCGACCAGACGCCCCATCCGCTTGTCCTCTTCGAACCGGCCGACGCAGAACAGGATCGTGTGGTCCGCGGGAATTCCCAGCTCGGCCCGCGCCGGGGAGGTGTCCATCCCGGGGCGATAAAGCGAGTAGTCGGTGCCGTCCCGCCAGAAGCGAAGGCGTTCAGCCGGAACCCCGAGGCGCCGCGCGACCTCATCCCCCTGCGAACCGTCGTTATGCATGATGATGAAACTGGCCGGGGTGCGCAGGGCGACGATCTGCATGAAGGCGGTGATCCGCTTGAGCGGATTGTCCAGGATCCGGTTGAGCTGGGTGCCGAAGAGCCGGGTCAGGTTGGGGACACCGA
Organism: Candidatus Eiseniibacteriota bacterium; assembly: GCA_963833505.1. GTDB lineage: Bacteria > Eisenbacteria > RBG-16-71-46 > CAIMUX01 > CAIMUX01 > CAWHYG01. The sequence continues at coordinate 146,321 of CAWHYG010000015.1, forward strand.
GCGCCCGGCCCACCAACCAGCCCACGGGCGCGCCGTGATAGTGATAGCCGACCACGAGATCGGGATGCACCCGGCGGCCGAGCCGGATGCCGTTCCACGTCCCGATGACCAGGTAATAGGCGTACCGGAAGAACCGGGACGTGATCCGGATCGGCGCGGCGCGTTTGGAATTCGACTCGAAATTGATGGCGCCCCGGAAGTGATAGCAGCGGACGCCCTCGTCCTCCTCGAAGGCCGGCTGTCCCCGGCCGCGGGGAATGGAAACGTGGATTTCGTGGCCGAACCGCGGATAGCACTGGGCGGCCAGGAAGAACGAGCTGGCGCCCATCCGATTGCCGAGCGACCAGAAACTCGGCACCCAGTAGAGGCCGAGCACACGGATCTTCCGGTCCGGGGCGGCTTGAGCGTCCGCCGGGGCCCCAAGGTCAGAAGAAGCGGATTCCATCCCTGCCCAATCTAGCAGGCGGGGCCGGAGCCGCGCAAAGATCCGACACCGCGGCCGGGGCAGTGGTCTCGAGGGGCTCTCCCCGGGAGCGGTGATCCCACGCGGGCAGCACGGCCCGAGAACGCGTTTCGGCTCGCCCGAACAGCGCCCCGCGGGTATCGTCGGCGCGGGAGGGAGCCGCGGCGTGCACGCACCGAAGGGCTCGATACCGAGCGGCAGCAAGACCAGGGACGCCGGGCGGAGAACGGGAGATGCGCTTCCCGCCGGGGAGGCGCCGGGACGCGGTTCGGGCCGCCTCGATCCCCTGTTCGTGTTTCTCCCGATCCTGCTTGGCCTGCTGGTTTTCCTGATCCATCAATCCCACGTTCGGTATATCGACCAGGACGAGCTGGAACATTTGAATTCCGCCTATTTCGTCTCCCAGGGCGAGCGGATCTACGTCGACTTCTACGAGAACCATCCTCCGCTGACCGCGCTCCTGCTGCAGCCGGTGATGCGAAGCTCGGAAGATCCCGAGGTCCTGATCCACCGGGGCCGGCGGATCATGCTGGCGTTGGCCGCCGGGATTCTCGCGGCAGTCGGGTATCTCGGTTGGCGGGCCGGCGGCCGGAACGCCGGCGCGGCCGCCGCCGCGGCGACCCTGCTCCTCGGCCACGGCTTCTTCTTCCAGAAAGCCCTGGAGGTGCGTCCCGACGTTCCGGCGGCCCTGCTCTGGGTGATCGCCCTCGGAACGCTGATCCAGACCACCGAGAATCCGCGCTGGCACTGGCCGGTTGTCTCCGGCGCGCTGCTCTGCCTGGCCGGCCTGTTCACGCCCAAGATCATCTACGCGGCCGCCGGCGCGGTCGCGGCGACGGTCTTCGCCGTTGCAATGAATCCGCCGTCCCGCGCTGCTGCCCCGGATGCAACGACGCCGGCTGCCGCCGGGAATTCCACGACGCTCGCCGGTGCGCCGGATTCAACGACACTCGCCGCCTCGAATTCCGGCGCAGCGCGGGCGCGGATCGCTCTGATCGCCCTGCTGCGCATCCTCCTCGGGGCATTCCTGGTGGGCGCGGCAGCCGCGCTCGTCATGTCCAACGCCGGGATTCTCCGCGGGTTCTGGAACGACGTGTTCGGCTCCAGCCTGAGGATGCGGATCGACAATCCGTCCTCGTTCCGCTGGGCCTTCCTGAAGATGACCGGCCGGATCAACGCGGCGACCTGGATCCTGACTCTGGTCGGCGCGCTCGCGCTGTGGCGGAGCCGCGGCCGGCTGACGGGCCCGACCCACATCCTGATCTGGAGCCTGGGCGCCGGGCTGATCGGGCTGTTCCTGATCCAGGCTTCGATGCGCCAGTACTTCCTGACGTTCCTGCCCCAGGCCGCGGCGCTGGCGGCTCTGGGCGCGCTGGCGCTCGGCCGCTGGATCGGGTCGCGGCTGTCGCGCGCGGCCGCCGTGACCGCGCTCGCTCTGGCCGCGCTTCTCGCCTCCGGGCCGGCCTTTCTCTCGATGGTCGGCAAGGAGCCGTTCCTCCGGCAGCAGCTTCCCATCCTCCGGCAGGTTCTGGAAGTCACGGGCCGCGACGACCGTGTGCTGGACTGCTGGACCGGCCTCTATCTGACCCGCCTGCCGGCCTACCGGTTCTTCTTCCTGAATTCCGACGTCCAGCGGCTCATTCCGCGCCGGCAATTGGAAGGCGATCTCTTGACCGCTCTCGACGACCCGCGCGTGAAGGTCGTCATCCGGGACCCGTATTTCAAACTGCTGCCCGATGCGGTGCAGCAGCGGGTCGACGAGCGGTTCGCGCCGCTGCCTCGGTTTCCGTACCTCTGGCTGCGACGATGACGAGGCGGTTTCCCGCGCCGGCGGTGAAAGGCGAACCTCCGGCCGGCGAAGAATCCCGCGAAGCCGGGGTTCCGCGGCTCGCAACGGCGCCGGCGATGAGAAGCCGGCCGGAGAAGCATCTGTCGGTACCGGGAGTTCCGCGGCTCATGACGGCAGCGGTGCCACAGTTGGCGGACCTCACGCCGCGATGCGACTCTCGCCGGGAGTCGCCTCGACCGCCCCTTCTTCCGGCCCGGCCGCCAGCCAGAGCTCGATCTTCTCGGAAAGCTCCTTCGGGCGAAACGGCTTCCCGACGTAGTCGTTCATTCCCGCTTCCAGGCATCGTTCGCGGTAGCCCTTCATCGCGTGCGCGGTCAGCGCGATGATCGGCACCTTCGAATTCAGCACGCCCGAATTGCTGGATCGGATGGCCGTCGCGGCTTCCATGCCGTCCATCTCGGGCATCTGGCAGTCCATCAGGACGAGATCATAGGGCTTCTCCCGCAGCGCCAGGAGCGCCTGGCGGCCGTCGGAGACCGCCTCGGCGTGGTAGCCGAATCGCTCGAGGATCTTGAGGGCGACCATCTGGTTGACCGCGTTGTCTTCCGCCAGGAGGATCCTTGCCCGCTTCTTCACCGATCCGGTGGCGGTCGGTTCGCCGGCGGTCCCGTTTGATTCGGACGTCAGTTGGCCCTCCTTCCGTCCCAGCATGGCGGAGAGACAGTCCTTGAGCTGCGTCGACCGCACCGGCTTGACCAGATGGCCGTCAAACCCGGCCGCCACGGGAGGGGTCGCTTCCTTGCCTCGGCCCAGTGTCGAAAGCAACACGAGCGCGGTCTGACGGATCGTCGGGTCTTCCCGGATCTCGCGCCCCAAGACCCCGCCCTGGTCGTCGGGAGGACTGCTTTCCAAGAGCGCGATCCGGAAGGGATCGCCGGCGGCTGCGGCCGACCGGAGCCTGGCCGGAACGGCCCGGGCCTCGACCGCTTCCTCGGGACGGCAGCCCCAGGAGCGCAGCAGTTCCGTCATGAACCGGCGATGGGTCGCATCGGGATCCAGGAGCAGGATCCGGAGGCCGCTCAATCCGTCCGGCGGCGCCGGCTCGTCCCCCGAACGCTCCACCTGCTTCTCCAGGCGCGCGGTGAACCAGAACGTCGATCCCTCTCCGACGATGCTTTCGACCCCCACCTCGCCCTGCATCATCTCCACCAGAATGTCTCGAGATCGCCAGCCCGAGGCCGGTGCCGCCGAACTTTCTCGCCACGGATCCGTCGACCTGGGTGAACGGGTGGAACAGCTCCGGCAGTCGTTCCGCCGGGATGCCGATTCCGGTGTCGATCACCTCGAAGCGGATCAAGGTGCTCTGGTCATCCTGGTCGGCCAGGGACGCCTTGAGGTCGATGCGACCCTGATAGGTGAACTTCACGGCGTTGCCGCACAGGTTCAGAAGAACCTGCCGCAGCCGGCCGGAATCGCCGCGGAGCCGGGTGGGAACCTCCGGGGCGATCGAGCTGGCCAGTTCCAGTCCCTTCTCCTGCGCCCTCGTGACCAGCATTTCGGTGACATCATCCAGCGTGGCGCGCAGATCGAAGTCGAGCGTCTCCAGGGTCAGCTTCCGCGCTTCGATCTTCGAGAAATCGAGGATATCGTTGATCAAGGTCAAAAGCGCCCCACCGCTCGTGGCGATCATCTCCACGTACTTGCGTTGCTCCGGCACCAGCTCCGTTTCCAGAAGCAGGCCGGTCACGCCGATGACCCCGCTCAGCGGCGTGCGGATCTCGTGGCTCATGTGGGCCAGGAACTCGCTCTTGGCGCGATTGGCCAGCGTGGCCTCCCCCGCCTTGGCGCGCGCCTGCGCGATCGCCTCCTCCAGCCGCCGGTTGGCGGCTTCCAGCTCCGCCTTGGAGTGCTGGAGAAGCTGCTCCGACTCCTTGAGCTGGCCGATGTCCATGAAGCACTCGATCAGCTTGGTGCGTCCGGAGATCTGGACGTGGCTGACGGTCTTGAGAATCGGAGTGGTGGTGCCGTCCCAACGGAGGAGCACGCGTTCCGACCGGTCCACCACCTGTCCCAGGTCCGTGACCGGGCAGGCGCCTTCCTGGGCGGGGCAGAGGAAGTTGTGGCAGATCTTGCCTCGGATTGCCTCGGGCGGACCATCAAACATCGCGGCCGCGGCGTCGTTGACCTCCTCGATCACCTTGGATTCGGCGTCGATGATCACGACCCCGGTCGAAATGTGATCCAGGATGGTGCGCTCGACCGCCTCGCGCTCGCGGAGGGCCTGGCTCAGCCGGTGCTTGACGGAGACGTCGCGGAAGATCAGGACCGCCCCCATCGGTTCACCGGAGGAGAACTGGATCGGCGCGGCCGTGGCGGAGATGTGGAATTCGGATCCCGAGCGGGACCGGAGCTTGACCTGCCGCGGCATGGTCGACGGACGCTGCAGCCGGATCGCCGTCCTCACCGGACCAGCCAGGCCGGCGCCGGTTCGGGCATCGATGGTGTTGAAGACAAGGTCGATGGGCTGTCCGCGGGCGTCCTCGGCGGACCAGCCGGTCAGGGCCTCGGCGACCGGGTTGAGCGCTGTGATCGTCCCGTCCGCCTCGGTGCTGATGACCCCTTCGGCGATCGAGCGCAGGGTCGCGGAAATCCTCTCCCGGTCGCGCGCCGCCTCCTCCTGGGCCGCGAAGCGCAATTCCTCGTTGCTGATGAACACGGCGAGACCGCGGAGCAATTCCAGAGCGGTTTCGTCGGGCACGAAGTCCCGCCGGTAGAGCGCGCACAGCGCCCCGATGTTCCGGCCGGCGACCTTGATCGGGATCCCGACGTAGGTTTGCAGCCCTTGGGCGATCACGTCGGGATCGGAACGGGCGTAGGGCGACGATGGGAGGTCGCGGATCACGATCGGATCCGAGGCCTGGTTCCGGATGACGTCGTAGCAGATGTGCCCTTCGGGCGCGACGGAAGAACGGAAGTCCGGTGCTGCGCCCCACTGCCCCCAGGCGCACAACCGCTCGTCGTGGATCCGCCGATAGAGGCTGCAGTCCGCCTGGAGGAGCTGGCCACAGAGCGCGACCAACCGGTTGATGTTCGCGCGAGGGTCGGCGTCGAGCTCCATGATGCATTGCATCACCCTCGCCTGGAGGTTTCGCCTCCGGCGCAGCTCGCCCGCGATCCGTCGCGGGTCCTTCTCCGATCCGTCGATGATGTCGTCCATCGCGAAGCTGAATTCCCTCCGGCCCGGTTATCGGACGCCGGAGGGCGCTTCTTGACCGGCGGACTGCAATCCCTACGCCCGGATCGCGGTTCGCTGGATGCGGATAGCGCCGGAGAACGCCGTCTTCGCTACCAGCCCACTTACGCCGGGTCGTCGCAATAGCGGTCTGCGCGATCCGCCGGACGAAGGGCGTGCTGTTGACATATGACCCGCAGCCGTTCTTGACAGCCGGACGGCGCTTTTTCTAGGTTGAACCTGGGCCGGATCCGCAGCCTCGGACCGGCGCGACTGTGCCACTCAACGAACTGTGGGCCATCAACGGAGGTAGAAGAATGTACAGACGTTTCATGGCGGTTTCCGTCCTGTTCGCCGCCCTGTTCGCGGCCACGGGCGCGTGGGCGGCGGCGGATTCCACCGCGACGATGTTGGGCGCGAAGGATCTCGCCTTTGTCAAGGAGGCGGCCGGCGGTGGGCTCTATGAAGTCAAGGCGGGGCAGCTGGCGGAGAAGAACGCCAGTGACGACAGCGTCAAGGCCTTCGGAACCCAGATGGAGACGGATCACACCAAGATCAACGACGACTTGAAGGCCGTCGTCCAGGGCAAGAACGTCACGTTTCCGGAGAAGCTTTCCGGAACGATGGCGCGGACCTACCTCGTCCTCTCGAAGAAGACGGGAGCCGCATTCGACAAGGCCTACATGGCCGACATGGTCCGGGACCACACCCAGGACGTTGCGGCCTTCCGGCGCATGTCCAAGGTGATCCAGGATCCGGCGCTCCACGGCTTCATCACCCGCACCCTGCCGATCATCGAGATGCACCTGGCCATGGCCAAGAGGATCCAGGCGAACTTGAAGCCGGCCGGCGGCATGTAAGCGCGGCGGCGGATCGGCCTGTCTCGCGCCGGCCCTCGCTCCTCGAAGTGGTCCACCCGCCGGTGTGGGACGGGCGGTGCGCGCTTGGCCCCTTCGGCGCCTCGGCCCGTGCTGACGGCGTCCCGGCCCGCCTTACCGTGAGGGGCGTCTCCGGCGCCTCACAGCCTACTGGCGCGCTCGGGCGCGAGGCGTATTCTCGACGCCATGCCCGAGCTTCCCGACATCGCGATCTACCTGGAAAGGCTGGAGCCGAGAATCGTCGGCCGGGTCCTGGAGAGGATCCGGCTGGCCAATCCGTTTGTCCTCCGCACCGTGGAGCCGCCGATCGCCAGCGCCGAGGGCAAACGGGTCGTACAGCTACGGCGCCTGGGAAAACGGATCGTGTGTGCACTCGACGACCATCTGTTCCTCGTTGTCCATCTGATGATCGCGGGACGCCTCCGCTGGAGACCGCCCGAGGCCCAAGCGCCGGGCCGACTCGGCATCGCGTCACTCTTCTTCCCGACCGGCACGCTCCTTTTGACCGAAGCGGGGACGAAGCGGCGCGCCTCGCTCCACCTGGTTCGCGGGGAAGACGCGCTGGCCGCGCTGGATCCGGGCGGGCTCGAGGTGCTCGAATCCAGCCTCGATGACTTCCGCGGGGCGCTGACGCGGGAAAGCCACACGCTCAAACGAGCCATGACCGACCCCCGCGTGCTGAGCGGGATCGGCAACGCCTATTCGGACGAGATCCTCCACCGGGCGCGGCTCTCCCCGTTCCGGCTCACCCGGCAGCTCGACGACGAGGAACTGGCGCGCTTGCACGCCGCCTGCTCGAGCGTGCTTCGGGAATGGATCGAGAGGCTTCGCGCCGAGGCGGGAGACGGTTTCCCTGAGAAAGTGACGGCCTTCCGCGCCGAGATGGCGGTGCACGGCCGCTATCGACAGCCCTGTCCGGTCTGCGGCGCTCCCATCCAGCGCATCGTCTATGCCGAGAACGAAGCCAACTATTGCGCCCGATGTCAGACCGGCGGGAGGCTTCTGGCGGATCGAGCTCTGTCCCGACTGCTCAAAGGGGATTGGCCGCGGACGTTGGAGGATCTGGAGGAGACGCGATCCTCACGGCGGTCATAGCCCGCATCCATCATGAGCCCTCTGCGGCGGCATCGAATCTGCCCGCCATGACTGCGTTGCGCTTGCCCCTCACTCCTCGACGCCTGGCTCGGCCCCTCGAAGCTCATGACCGGCTCAGGCCGCTTCGCGAAGCTCGTCCTCGCCCGAGTGCAGTGCCGCCGCATCACCCGCCGGACGAACGGCCGCGGGCGGGACGGCGCCTTCAACGGACGCGCGCCCCGGATCCTCCGGCCGGAAGGCCCAGTTGAGGAGCATCGTGCGCAATGATTCGAGAGTGGTCGGCTTGCTCAGGTAGTCGTCCATGCCCGAAACCAGACAGCGGTCTCGTTCCTTGCCCATCGCGCTGGCGGTCATCGCGATGATCGGCGTGTGCCGGGATCCCTCCCGCCGCCGGATCTCGAGCGTCGCCGCGATGCCGTCCATCTGCGGCATCTGGCAATCCATGAGGATGACGGCATAGCGATTCCGTTCCGCCGCGTCGCAGGCGGCCCGGCCGTTCTCCACAAGATCGACCTCGCATCCGAAGCTCTTGAGCTGGCGAACCGCGACCATCTGGTTGACCGGATTGTCCTCGGCGAGCAGAACGCGGACGCCCCGGAGTGCGCCCCGGGAGTTCTCCACCTTCGTTTCCCCGCGGCCGGTTGCTTCGGGCGCGGCCGGCGCCGGCGCCTCGAGCTGACGAAGAAGCATCTCGCGCAGCTGCGACGGCCGGATCGGCTTCTGGAGTCGTCCGTCGGCGAAAATCGTCGCCGCGACCTCGGCGAGCGGATTGGCCATGAGCACGACTTTCGTCCGGTCCGCGCCCGAATCGGGCTGCAAATCCGGCGACTTTGCCATCGCCGCCAGGTCGGGAATCTCCGCGTCGATCAGGACGAGCTCGTACGGGTCGCCGCCCGCGCCCGCTTCCCGAAGCAGGCGGAGGGCTTCGTTCCCGCCCTCGGAGCCGTCGACCCGGTGGCCGGCCGCCCTGATCCCGGCCGCCAGAGCCGCGCGGGCTGCAGCGTTGTCCTCGACCACGAGGATCCGATGGCCGTCGGTCGCATGAGGCAAGACCTCGTCCGCCGCCTTCGCCGCCGATTGGACCGGCATCCGGAACCAGAAGGTCGAACCGGCTCCGGGCTCGCTGGTGAAGTCGATCTGACCCCCCATGGCTTCGACAAGCTGCTTGGAGATCGCCAATCCGAGGCCGGTCCCGCCGAATTTCCGCGTCATCGAGCCGTCCGCCTGGGAGAAGAACCGGAACAGCCGGCCTCGGGCCTCCGGGGGGACGCCCACGCCCGTGTCCCGGACCTCGAAGCGAAGCCAGTCGGTCGAGGAACGGCCGCGATCGAGCCGGTCCCGTTCGCCCGCCTCGTCGGACTCACGCCGGACCCGGACCTCGACCTCTCCCTTCTCCGTGAACTTGACCGCATTGCCGAGCAGATTGGTCAGGATCTGGCGGAGGCGCGTGGGATCGCCGCGCATCTCCGCCGGCAGGCCCGAAGCGAAGTTGGCGATCAGCTCCAGGCCCTTGCCTTGCGCCACCTGGGCCACGAGATCAACCGCCTCTTCCACGACGCGGGTCGGGTCGAAAAACAGGCATTCGAGCGTCAGGGCGCCCGCCTCGATCTTCGAGAGATCCAGGATGTCGTTGATCACGGCGAGAAGCGATTCCCCCGACTTGTACAGCATCTGCGCGAATTCGCGCTGTTCCTCCGTGAGGTCGGAGTCGAGCAGCAACCCGGCCATCCCGATGACCCCGTTGAGCGGCGTCCGGATCTCGTGGCTCATGTTGGCCAGGAACTCGGATTTCAGCCGATTGGCCTCGACGGCCTTGTCGCGGGCCCGGGCCAGTTCGTCTTCGACCTCCTTGATCCGGGTCATGTCCGAGACGAAGCCCTCGATGCTGAGCTCGCCTTCGTCCAGGGATGGGGCCGGCCGCCCCTGTTCCCATACCCACTTCTCGGCGCCGGAGGCGGTGCGCAGCCGGTAGAAGACGTGGAAGGGCCGCCGATTGCTGATCCCGGCCTCGACCTCCGCGCACGCCTGCTCGCGGTCATCCGGATGGATCAGATCGGCATACGAGACCCGATGGTTCCCGAGCAGATCGCAGGGCGGATAGCCGGTCAGATCGGCGCAGCCCTCGCTGGCGTAGTCCAGGGTCCAGAGGCGATCGCGCCGGCAGCGGTAGGCCATCCCGGGAAGGTTGCTGAGGATCATGGCCAGGATCCGGCCGCTCCGCCGGTGCGCCGCTTCGGCCTGCTTGCGGTGGCAGATGTCGGACATGGTGCCGGCGGCGCGCAAAGGTCTTCCGGCGGCGTCGCGCGCGACGACCCGCCCTTTCACCTGCACCCAGAGCCACTCGCCGGGACGCCGTCGCATGCGGTGTTCGCTTTCGAGGAACTCGGTCTTGCCGTCCCAGTGCGCCCGGACCGCCGCCTCGAATCGTTCGCCATCGTCGGGATGGATCAGATCGCACCACGCCCTGAAGTCGGTCGGAATCCCTTCGGGCATGCATCCCAGAATGTCGAGGCCCCGCGAGCTGAAGAAGAAACCGCCGGATGGGATGTCCAGGTCCCAGAAACCGTCGCTGCCTCCCTCGAGCATCAGATTGAGCCGGTCCCGCGACTCCCTGAGCGCCCGCTCGGCGCGAACCGCTTCGGTCACGTCGGTCAGCGCGGTGAGCGCGCGGCAGATCTGACCCTCCTGGTTCCGAAGCGCAACCGACGAGAGAAGGACATCCCGCACGGATCCATCCTGGCGCCGGATCTCGAACGGAATGTCCCGGCAGGGCCGCCCGCTTCGGAAGAATTCCGGCTGGATGACCTCAAGGGAGAGGCGGCGCGAGTCCTCGGTGTAGAAGTCCGCCACCGGATGTCCGATGACCTCGTCGCGGGAGTAGCCGAAGTGCTCCAGCCAGAGGTCGGTGACGTTCAGGATGACTCCGGCGGTGTTGATCGAATGCAGGAGGGCAGGGATCCGTCGATCGGGATAGGGGTCTATATCCGGACCAGAGCCCGGATCCGGAGGCGCCGGGTCCTGCGGCCCGCGCTGCGAGGCCAGCGCCGGGGACAGAACGCGCCGGGATCGGTCCTCGCCCGGGCCATTCGCTTTTTCAGGATGGCGGCGGACAGCAGTCACAGTTCCTGAACCCCGGGTTGAGATCGCTCGGAGGCGCCGGCCGGCTCCGGGCTCGCAACGCCTTCGGCGGCCCGGGTTGCGGGGGGAGCAAGCGGTCAGCTTCTTTCCGGTGGTATCGGCAGCCCGAGGACGGATGTTAAGCTGCGGCGGTAATTTCCAATCGGCGTTCTCAGACCGGATTCAGCAGGATCCGCCGCTCGAGGCGGGCTCGCTCCGCGCGATAAAGACGCCGGAGCTGGCCATTCCACAGGCAGGAGGCCGAGGTGAGCCCGACGATCCGGCGAACTTCCTGCCGGCTGATCCGGATCTTGTTTCCGCCGAGAAGAACCCGTTCCTCACCCCAGAGGCGGACCAGAGTGCGCAGCGCGAAAAAGGTCGGCCAGAGGCAGAAGAGCCGGACACGGGGCTCCCGCCGGGGAATCAAGAGCGTGTACTCCATCGCGCGATCCAGATAGGACGCCGCTTCGAGGACGAGATCGCCGAGAACCCGAAGCGCCGCCGGGCGCTGCGCCGGCTCATCCAGATGGCGCGCGCTCGTTCCGTGGCGCCGGGCCAGATCCTCCGGAACGTAGCTCCAGCCTCGACGGCGGTCCTCCGCCACATCCTGGAGAATATTGGTGAACTGAAGACCGAGTCCGAAAGGAACGGCCAGCTCGCGGAGACGCGTCGCCTGAACCGCCGCGGCTTCCGGATCGCGGGTCGAGAAATGATCGGTGAACAGCTCGGTCAGCATCTGCCCGACCGTGCCCGCGACGTAATAGGCGTAGGCGCGGAGATCGTCCCATGTCTCCAGGACGTTGGGCACGGGATCGGGTTGATCCGCGAGGGAGCCAAAATGGTCGAAATCCGCCCTCGGACCTGATGAGGATTCGAGGACAGCCGGCGGGCGCGGCGAGGTTTCCATGGGGCCGCGAGCCGCGATGGATCCCGATGCAGACCCGAGGAGAGCGGGCGCCGGCCGGCGCGCCACAGATTCGAAGAGACCACGTCGTCCCGCGGAGAATTCCCGGCCGCGGAGCCCCGGATCCTTCCGATCCTCGCCGAGCGATCGTCCAGCCGCGGGAGACCGATCGCCCGCGACTCCGGCATCGAACGCGCGAGTCCCAAGTGCCGGCGAGCAGCGCAGCTCGCGAGCCACGTAGATCGACATCCCTGACGACAGGGCCTCGACCCACCGCGCGATGGTGTCGCGGGAGCGATCGGGCAAGGCCGTATAAGCCCGCACGACGATGGCCCGGTCCGCCAGCAACCGGAGTCCGACCGGATCCCGGAGGGGCAGCCCCTGCGCCTCTTCCAGCGCATCGCTCAGGAGCCGCGCGTCGCGGGTCCCGGAGCCCAGGCTGAGCGCGAATGCCTCGAGCCCGGCCATCCTCGTTTCGGGATCGGCTTCGGTTGCATCCTCGAGGACGTCGGCGATCCGGCAGAGCAGATAGGCCACCGTGACCGGATCGCGCAGATCTCCCGGCAGGACCCGGATGGCGAGCGCGAAGGTCCGCGAGACGCGGGGAAGCATCTCCCGGCACTGCCGCAAATCAGCCGCCGGACAGGTCTTTTCCATGACGTGCGCTCCCGTTCCTCAGGCGCGCGATTCCTCATTCGGGCCGGGCGCGCCGGCCAGCCCTCGGGCCTCCGGTGGCATCCCTTCTGACTCGAGAGACGGGTTCCCGCCTGACTCGAGCGACGACATTCCGGCCGCTTCGAGCGGCGAAGGCCCGACCGGATCCAGCGGCGACAGCCCGGCCGCCTCGAGCAGGCGGCACGTGGCGATCAAGGGCAGTCCGATGATCGCGGTCGGGTCGTCTCCGCGCAAGTAGTCGAACAAAGCAATTCCCAGCCGTTCGGAGAGGTAGGAGCCGGCGGCGTTCCAGGGCTGCTCCAGCTCGACGTACCGCCGGATCCGCTCATCCGAAAGCGTTCGGATCCGCAGCCGGTTCGTCACGACCTCGGCCTCCGTGCTCCCATCCCGGGCATCGAGAAGAACGACCGCGGTGTGAAGCCAATGCTCCTTCTCGGAGAGAAAACGGAGCTGCTCGAACGCCCGCTCCGCCGCAAGCGGCTTCGCCAGCGCGAGGCCGTCGCATTCGGCAAGCTGGTCGGAGGCCAGGATCCACGAGTCCGGACAGGACGCCCGGAGGCTTTCGGCCTTGCCCCGGGCGTTCTCCAGAACCAGCGCGCGGACGGCATCGGCCGTGAGCGGGCGGCCGGCCGGCGGGATCTCGTGGAAGTGCGGCGCCATCACGGCGAACGGGATTCGAAGGCGGGCCAGGAGCTCCCGCCGGAAAGGAGAGGTCGAGGCGAGGATCAACCGCGGGCGGCTCATCGTCTCCACCGCGATTCTCCGCGCGCCGTCAGGGCGCTCCTCGAGGTGAACAGGATGCCATCGTCCCCTCCGCGCCACTCGGGATCGGCCGGTGTCACCATGGCTCGCAACGCGTCGTTGCCGCAGGCCGCGCCGCAAGGCATCGTTGCCGTAGGCTTGGCCGCACCGTGGCCCAACGCAAACCAGACCGTGCGCCGCAACCACCGGGTTCCACCGGGCAACGCCGTTTGAACCCGGCGCCACGTTAGCAGGCGCGTCCCCGTGCTGCTATCCTGATCCCGCCTGGCGGGCCGGGCAAGAACGGAAGACGTCCGGGAGCCAATCGCGGGAGGCTGGCATGCTGAATCGGGACAAGGCGGCGCTCGTGGTCATCGACGTGCAGGGACGGTTGCTCCCCCATATCCACGAAGGAGACCGGACCGTCGAGCAGATCGTGCGCCTGGTTCGCGGATTCCGGATCCTCGGGGCGCCGATCCTGGTGACTGAGCAGTATCGCAAGGGCCTGGGCGAGACCGATCCCCGGATCGCCGAGGCGGTTTGCGGCCCGATCGGTGTTGGATCAGAGGCGGCTCGCGCCGCAATGGGTGTTGGATCGGACGCGTCCCGCGGCCCGATCGGCGTTGGCGCGGACGCGTCCCGCGGCCCGATCGGTGTTGGCGCGGACGCGATCGGTGGATCGGGGCGGGAGACGGCTCCGGCCGAATTCAGGCCGCCTGAGAAGATGACCTTCAGCTGTTTCGCGGATCCGGGGTTCCTCGAATCGCTCCAAGGACTCAACCGGCGCCAGGTCCTTCTTGCCGGCATCGAATCCCACGTCTGCGTGTTTCAGACGGCCTGCGATCTGGTCGGCTCCGGTTACGAGGTCTTCGTCGCGGCCGATGCGGTCTCATCCCGCAGCGCGCGCAATGTGGAGATTGCGCTCCGGCGCATGGAGCAGGAGGGCGTGCGCCTGACCTCGGTCGAGATGGCGGTCTTCGAAATGCTCCACGCTTGCGGCACGCCGGAGTTCAAGGCCTGGAGCCAGGTGATCCGGTAGGGGGCGGAGGTAGAACGCGCATCCGATCCGGAAATCTGGGGCTTCGGCCTTACCGGGCGATCAGGCGGTTCTCGCCGTGAGCGGCTTCAGCCCTCCGGCAGCGCCTCCCGCCGCCGCTCCTCGAACCGGTCCTTCCCGGCCGCCAGAAGAAGCGTGAGGGGCATCCGCTCGCGCGCCAACTCGATCATGCGGGAAGCGACCCGCCGGATGTCCCACTGGGCGTGCGCATCCTCGCGCAAGCGCGAGAGGTGGTGCATCTCGCGGGCGTTGCACTTGAACAGCACCCGCCGGCGGTGGGCGTTCGTCAGGGCGTAGTCGGCCGGACCGGCGTGATAGTGCGAGTCCGGGCCTTTCACGGCAGGGTCGGCCCCGGTGTGATAACCCGCGCCTCCGGTCGACGTACTTGTCGAACCGCCCGTCTCGCCCGATTCGACCGCCGCCTTGACCTTCCGATAGCATTCCTCGCTGCGCGCGACCAGATCCTGAAACTCCGCGGTCAATCCGGCTTCTACAAACGAGTCCGGCACGGTCACGCCGAGTGCCGGATCGTAACGGAGCGGCGTCATCGAGGCCATCCGGTGCCGCTTGAGCTGCGCGAAACACGACGCGCTCACGACCAGATCGAAGACCAGGTCGACCTGCTCGTACTCCCGGAGGAGCGGATCATGCGGCCCGAGGTGACGCAGGTGCGACTGCCCGAGCCGCAGCCGCTCGCCGGCGCCGAGGGAATCCCGCCGCGCCAGGCACTCCTCCATCGACCCGACGCCGGCCGCGAAGAGCAGCGCGGCAATGAGGGTCCCGTCGGGATCGGGTGTCGTGGAGACGAGGCGGACCGCCTCCGCCGAAGCGCTTGCGGCGCCGGCGCGATTGCTCGAGTCGGCCCCGCTTGGACCCGGAATCACTCCGGATTGCCCTCCGCGCTCATCCGGAACCGGGCTTGTTCGGCCCGCTTTCTCGGTCCGGCGTCCCGCCACCTGTCCGTCGCTGCCGGGCTGACCGGCGCCTTCGCGAACGCCCGCCTCATCCCCGCCCGCGCCCAGCTCTCGGGCCGCCTGCGCCAGCGCCGGCCGCGCCTCCCGATCGTACGCGGTCGGATCCGTATACTTCACGAGGGACGGCGCGAGTGCGCCCACCGTCTCCGCCAGCTCGTCTCCAAGCGTCCGCAACTCGATGAGCGGATGCGAGCGACAGCGAGCGATCAGCCGTTCGAGGTTCCGCGCGTTGATCGTCTCTCCGAGCTGAACCGTGGTGGAGAGACCGAGCGCATAGCGCGCATCCTCCTTGGCCCGGCCTTCGAGCGTCCGCAGGAGAGTCTTGCGCTTCCCATCCGACTCCGCCGCGGCGATCTCCTCGGCATGCGCGGCCTGGACGAGCGGAAGAAGCGCCTCATAGGCCCGCCGGTAGAAGGCGTGCTGGGCGGCCACGGTTTCCCGGTAGATCGGCTCGGCCGAGGTGCCGCGGATCTCCTCCGGCAGCACCCAATCCTCCGCGAGCAGGATGTAACGCTGCGACTTCTCCGTATAACTCACGAGGCGCTGGCTCTCGATGACCTCGACCGCCAGCCGGGAAATCCCCGTCAGGTCGAGGTTCATCACGGCGTGCTCGGCGACCGAGCTGTGGCCCAGCCCGAAGATGATGGACTCGGCGCTCCGCCGGGCGCGGTCGACCTCGGCGCGGGCGATCGCGCGCAGCTCGGCCAGGGATCGGGGATCGCGGCTCACGCGGGCATAGGCCGCGGCCAGGGTTTCCGGGGTCCAGTTGTCGGCGGCGAGAAGGCGGCGCGCTCTCTCCCGAACGGCTTCCAGCGCCTCGGCGGATCCCGCTTCCAGCAGCTCGGCCAGAAGCCGCTTCAGGTCGAGGAGGATCTCGCGATCCAGATTGTGTCCGGCGAGAACGACGCGTGTCGTCATCGGCCGATCCACCCGGTCGCGCCTATTCGATCCAGGTCGGCTTGAGACCGATCCGGCTCAGGATGCCGGAGGGACGGACGTCCCGCTCCGCGACCGCGGGCGCCGCGGCCGCCAGGCTGTCCCCGACGAGCACCTGCAGACGGCCGAGGATCCGGCCCTCGTCGACCGGCGCCGACACCGAGCACGGAGCCTCGACGCGCAGGCGGATATCCTGCCCCTTCGAGGCCGGCAGGAAGACGGAGACGTCTTCTCCCGCCACCAGCCTGACCTCCGGAGGCGTTCCGCCGACCGTCGAGCAGGCGAACCCGAGATCCTGCCCCTTCCGGATCACGTTGATGCGGTGGAAGCGGGCGAAAGCCTGATCGAGGAGGTTCGCGCTCTCAGAGAAACGGCGCCGATTGCTCGGCGCGCCCAGAACGACCGAAATCACGCGCATGTTGTCGCGCATTGCGGTCGCGACCAGGCAGAAACCGGCGGCTCCGGTGTAGCCGGTCTTGAGACCGTCGACTCCCGAGCAGGTGCCGAGAAGGCGGTTGGTCGTCCGGATCACCTGCCCGCCGCGAATGACCTCGCTCGCCAGGCTTGAGGTCTCGAGGGTCAGGGGATGGCGGATCAGCTCCCGGGCCAGGACGGTCAGATCCCGGGCGTTCGTGATGGTCCCGGGCTCGCCGTGCGGATCGAGGCCGTGCACGGTGACGTAACGGGTGTGGCTCATGCCCAGCTCGCTGGCGCGCTGGTTCATGCGGGCCACGAACGCCGCGGTCGATCCGGCCAGGCGGTCGGCCATGGTGACGGCCGCATCGTTGGCCGAAGCGATCACCATCGCGCGGAGCAGATCCCGTACTGAAACCTGCTCTCCCGGACGCAGGCGCACCCGCGAGCCGCCGACCGTTCGCACCTCCGCGGGGACGGTGACCATCTCATCCAGAGTGAGCTGCCCGCGCTCCAGCGCTTCCAGGGTGAGCAGCTCGGTCATCATCTTGGTGAGGCTCGCCGGCGCGCGTTCGATGTCCGGGTCTTTCTCGAACAGGACCGTTCCGCTCTCGACTTCCACGACGTACGCCGAGGCGTATTCGCCGAAGCGCATCGGACCGCCGGCGTGGCGGCGCGGCGCTGGCGTTTCCACGGACGTGAGAGTTCGCGAATGGGAATCGGTCCGATGATGGCGCCTCGCGGCGGAAGCGGAAGCAGGAGCGCACAAACCGAGCGAGAGCAGAAGGATCCAGACCCACGGAAACCGGCTGCCTCGCCTCATGCGCCAACCCCTTCAGAAGACCCGCTGCCTCGCCTCATGCGCCAACCCCTTGAGAAGACCTGCTGCC
Organism: Candidatus Eiseniibacteriota bacterium; assembly: GCA_963833505.1. Lineage (GTDB taxonomy): Bacteria > Eisenbacteria > RBG-16-71-46 > CAIMUX01 > CAIMUX01 > CAWHYG01. The sequence continues at coordinate 163,486 of CAWHYG010000015.1, forward strand.
TCGACTCATGCGCCAAGCTTTTTCGGAGGACCGGCTGCTTCGCATCATGCCCTAACGTCTTCGGAAGACCCGGCGCAGGAATCCCGCGCGGGCCACATCCTCCGGCGCCACCGCCGGGACTTCAGCCAGAACCTTGTCGCCGGAGACGATCCGGAGAGCCCCGATCACCTGTCCCTTCCGGAGCGGCGCCCGGACCGGGCTCGAAGCCACGAACACCTTCTTCAATTGTCGGTCCTCGGGACGCGAGACGAGAAGCGTCATTTCGTGATCCGCCACCGGCCGGACCGCCGGGATCACGCCCTCCCTGACCGCCTGGTCGGCCGGCGCCTGCTCTCCCTTCTGGATCGTGACCGGCGTGTAGGCGTTGAACCCCGCCGCCAGGAGTCGGGCCGAGTCTTCGAAGCGATTCCGGTTCGAGTCCGCCCCGAGGATGACGGAGACCAGGCGGACGCCGTCCCGCTGCGCGGTGGCGCAGAGGCAGAAGCCCGCCTTCCTGGTGTAGCCGGTCTTCAGTCCGTCGAGGCCGGGGAAATGACCGAGAAGCTTGTTCGTGTTCTGCAGGATGAACTGGCCGTTCCGGAACGGAGCCTCGATCGTGGACGACCATTCCAGGACCTTCGGATAGCGGATCAGCTCGCGGGCGATCTGGGAGATGTCATAGGCGGTCGTGTAGTTCCCTTCGCCGGGCTCATCGTCCAGGCCGTGCACGTTGACGTAGTGCGTGTCCGCCAGCTTCAGCGCCGCGGCTTCCTCGTTCATTCGCTGCACGAAACCGTCGGCCGTTCCCGCCACGCGCTCGGCCACCGCCACGCAGCAGTCGTTGGCCGAGTGGATGGTGATGGCCTGCAGCATCTGGCCGAGCGTGAAGGTCTCGCCTTCCTTCAGGTAGACCTGGGATCCGCCGATCTTGCTCGCCCAGGTCGAGGTCCGGACCGAATCGTCCAACGACAGCTTCCCGGACTCGATGTCCCGCATCACAACCAGATCCAGGGTCATCTTGACGATGCTGGCCGGTGCCCGGCGGAGATGGTCGTTTTGCTCATAGAGGATCGTGTTGGTCTCAGGCTCGATGAGGACGGCTGATACGCAAGGCACGGGCGGGATCGAAAGCGGATGCCCGCCGAAGACCAGCTCCGGACCGTGAACCTCGGGCGCAGCGGCCACTGGAGCCTTCGTTCCGCGCTGGCATCCGGCAGCCGACAGGAGCCAGACAACGCACAGAACCGCCGTGAAATTCAGGCTTGCCGTGATGCCGCACCGCCGCATCGACCCCTCCGTGAGCGTTGCTCGCGCGCCGGACCTTCCCTGATCCGATCGCTCCCCTCGGCGGAACGCACGGACGTCCGTTCCCCGCGCCGATCGCGGCTCCGCCGAGGCCGCCGCGCCGGACATCACGCCCGCACGCGTACCTATACACCGAGAACCGCGATGGGACAAGCGCGCCCGCCGGAAATCTTTGAAGGAGCTGCGCCCAACGACCCGGGACCGGCGACCGCCGGCATCTCCAGACCCCAACCTGGAATCAGATGCGCGCCGGATCCTGGAGAGGACGCCCGAGTGTCGATCCGGAATCAGGTGCTCCGGATACCGAGACGGGCTAACCCGCATCATTCATGAACCCCCTGCTGCGGCAGCGGATCTGCCCGCCATGACTGCGTTGCGCTTGCCCTCACTCCTCGACATACTGCAGGGAGTATGCCTGCATCTGCGGGCTGCGCGCGCCTTGTCCTGACGGGCATCTCCGGTGCCTCGCGACGGGCGATCATGAATGATGCGGGCTAAGCAGCGACCCGGGATCAAGTGGCCGTCAATCATTCGCGCCAGAAACTGTGCGGCGGGGTTTCCGTGGTCATGTGGGTCGAGTCGCCGTTGACGGTCACGCGCACGCGCAACCAGGCGGGCACGGCCACGCCCATTTCTCCCCCGGTGAGATAGGCCGAGTAGCGGACGGCAGTCAGCACGGCGTTGTCGACGGCGGCGTTTCCGGTGCCGGAAATCACCCGCACCAGCTCCGCTCCGCGGGACGGGTGCACGCGGACGTCGGCCACGAGCTCGCCCTTGAAGCCCTTCCCCTTGGCCTCGTCCGGAAGAAACACCGGACGCGGCGACAGGAGCTTCGGCTGCGTCCGCGGAAGGCGCGGCCGCTTGCCTCCCTCGACTTCGGCGATGAATCGGACGCGGGCGGAGTCGCGCGCCTCCGGCGAGGTGGCGACGATGAAGAGCTCCGCCAGGGTCTCTTCTCTCCGCTCGGTGTAGGCGACGGGCTTCTGGCCGGGCGTGCCGGTGGAGTCGACGACCTCGAAGACGAAGTGGGGCGGGTTGTTGCAGAGCGGGTTCTTCGGATAGTCGGTCGTCATCTCCTTGCCGTTCTTGAGGCGGAGGGTTTCCATCCGCGGGATGTACCAGTCGATCGCGGTCCAGGGCACCCAGACCGTGTCCGAACCCGACTCCGCCTGGAGTCCGTCGCGGTTGAACATGCTGCACGTGTCGGCCTGGGCGACCCAGGCGATCTCCACGTTCTGGGTCCGGGAGTTGATGTAGGCCAGAGCCGGGCTCAGATCATCGTGCGTGTAGGTCTTGCCGCACTTGGGGCAGACCAGCGTGGGGGAGCCCGCCGGCCGATCGACGATCTCGTCCGGGCAATCGGGGCAAAGCCAGCGTTCCGCTCGGGCGGTTCCCCTCCACGGCGCCGGCGCCGCCAACGCCAACAGGACGACGATCGCGCCGAGCAAAGCGCGGCGCGGGAGCTTGAAGCGGAGAGTTCCGATGCGTTGACGCATGGTCCCAGGTCCCCCTCTCGAGTTCTTGGCGGCCGAAGGGCGCGCGATACCTGAGAAAGCTAGCATCCTGAAAATGAAGGCACAAGCCGGTCACGAACGGCCGAACGGCCCGCGGATCGGATTGGAACGCGAGCGCTCGGGGCCCGATCAGCGCTGCAGCGTGAATTTCTCCCGCGGGCTGCACACCGGATCGCGCCCGGGGAGGAGCGCCTCGACCCACCACTGGCATTCCCCGATGGGGAATCCCGCGGTCAGGTTGAGCGTGACCCGGGGTTGATCCGTCTCGGTGACGATCTCGGTCTTGCCCCCCGCGCCCAGCACGTGAATCCGGTACCTGACGTCATGGCGACCGAATCCAGGCACGCGGATCGAATCCGCACCAGTGAGGAATCCGGGCATGATGGAGGCCTTGGACACGCCGGCGGATCCGGCGTCCCGCAGCGAACGGGCGGCGACGTCTCGATCTTGGGCCGGGCCGGTCGAGGAGGTCGTGGATCCGGACGCCACTCCGCCGGAGGCCGCAGCGGGTTCGCCGGGGGCCGGCAACCGGGAGGCGTCGAAGGTCCACCGGAATCCGATGCGCGGGGGAGTCATGCAATCGCCGGCGCACGGGCGCAATCCGCGGAAGACCGCGGAGAGATCGACAGCCTTCTTGTCTGGCTCCCGGTTTGCAGGTTTCGCGGGCTGGGCCTTATGGCCGGCCAGGAACTGCAGCCCGACGATCCCGAGCGCCCCGACCAGAACCACCCATGCAACGCGCCGGACGGGAAGGTTCCGTCCCGGCAGCTTCCTCACAAACTTCAACGCCTGCGCCATGTTTCCCCCTTCGGCCGATGCTCCATCCGGAGGATATCCAGATCCGGCGTGCGGACGGTGAAACCGCTAGCTGCAAAATACTGGGATGGACGCGGCCTGTCAAACCTCAGAATGGGGCGCCGGCCATTCGAGATTCGATCCGATTCGCGGTCGGGCGGCAAGGTCATCCGCCCGGGTCGGACTGAATCCTCGCCGGGCCGCGAAGGATCGGACCTGCCCGAGGCATCTCCTTCTGACTGACGAAAAAACCGTCTCTCCCGCGAGGATGACAAAGTCATGGAGCAGCCGGACATCGCAGGAGATCGTTGCCCGGCCGGCGCCCGGTCCCCTACCCTGCCGGGGACGATTTCCCGCAAGGGCGCAGAGGATCGGTCATCGCAGGAGGCAACGCGTGCCAACGGACGGGGACGGACAGGCGCCACAGGATCCCGAGCCGCGCCGGCGCGAAGGGGCCCCCGGCGTCCGCCCGCCCTTTGATCCTGCTCTCTGGCCTGAGCTGCGAGCCCTGGTGCTGGGAGCCTCCGGAGCGATCGGGCGCCATCTGGTTGATGCCCTGCTGCGAAGGGGCGTGCGCGTCCGCGCCCTGCTCCGGCCCCAAAGCGAGGCCCCGACCCTGGCCGGCCTGCCCATCGAGCGGATCCAGGGCGACATCAAGGATCCGGACTCGATCGAACGGGCGCTCAGGGGGTGCGACCTCCTCTTTCACTGCGCGGCGCCTTATCCGCGCGGCCACTTTCACAAAGGACGCCAGATCGCGGCCGCCGCGGCCGCCATCGAAGGCGTTCTGGCGGCGGCGCGGAGGTGTGTGTCGGAGGAGCTGCTGCGCCTGCCGGCGGGGCGCCTGCGGCGGATCGAGATCGAGCAGGCGGAGGGCGCCGCCGCCAGCCTGCGCCTGCAACCAGAGCGAGAGGCCGAGCTGCGCGGCGAGATCCGCCGGCCGGCGTTGCTCGATTCGGCGCTGGCCGACCGGCTGGATGCGTCGCTTCATCCGCCGCTGGCGCAGTCGATGAGGCTCCCCGGACTCAAGCGCCTGGTCTACGTGAGCAGCGTCACCACGATCGGCCGCCCGCATGGCCGGAATCGAGCGCTGAGCCTGCTTCCCGCGAATGAAGACGACCGTTTCGACCGGATCCGCGCCTCGTCCCCGTACTTCCGCATGAAGGAGGAGATGGAGGACGCCGTGACGCGCGCGGCGGTGGAAGGGCTTCCCGCGGTCATCACGAATCCGACCTTCTGCATTGACGCCTACGACGTCGGTCCGACCTCGGGACAGCTCCTGATCTCCCTGGCGCGGCGGGCGCTGCCGGTCTATCTCCCGGGAACGATCAACGCGGTCGCGACCCGCGACGTGGGGGAAGGCCTGGTGCTGGCCGCGGCGCACGGGCGCACCGGCCGGCGGTACATCCTGGGCGGAGCGAACCTGACCGTCCGCGAGTTCCTCGACCTGGCGGCGGAGGTCGCGGGAGTCCGGCCGCCACGAGCGGCTGTTCCCCTGGTCCTGGCGGAGGGGATCGCGTGGGCGTCGGAATGCCTGAACCTCGTTCTGCGCCGTCCCTGGCCGTTTCTCCCGCTGAGCGGCGTCCAGATGCTCCGGATGAGCCAGCCGGTCGATGCCAGGCGGGCCGTGGAGGAGCTGGGGATGCCGCAGACGCCGATCCGGGACGCGGTGGCGGCGGCGCTCGCATGGTTCAGGGACAACGGTTACATTTGATTCCGGCGCCCGCGTTGGCCGCGGCGAGTGCCTACGTCTGGTCCAGCGGCCGCACGGCCGCGGAGAGGCTGCCGGCGGTCGCGCGCTCCGCGAGGAACGCCTGTGTTGCGTTCCAAGTACGCGTGGTTCACAGAGAACGGCTACGTTTGAGCCCAGCGCCCGAAGCGCCCCGACAGGCCGGGATAGGGCCGAGCGGCGCGTGCACGTCATCGAGAGGGGGAGCGATGCGCATGATCCCGTTCGTCATCCTCGCCGGCGCCGTTTTCGCGAGCGGCGCTTCATCGTTCGCGGCCGACCCGAAGGGTCCGGTGCCTCCGGTCGCTCCGAAACATCCCGTCTTCGACACCTATTGGGGCGTCAGGGTCGAGGACGACTACCAGTACCTCGAGCAGATGGCGGATCCCGAGGTGATCGCCTGGGCTCGCGGCCAGAACGACGCCGCCCGGGCCTGGCTGGATGCATGCCCGGAGAGGAGGACCGTCCTTTCGCGCATCGTCGCCCTCACCCATTCGCCTTGTCCGGAGTTCTCCGGGATCGTCTACCGGCGCGGGATCTTCTTCGCGACCGAGCGAAAACCGCCCAAGGAGCAGCCTTTCATCGTCACCCTCTCGAGCGTCGCGGACACTTCGGGAGCGCGCGTCGTTCTCGATCCGAACGTGATCGATCCGAGCGGCTCGACCTCGATCGACTTCTCCGCGCCGTCCCTCGACGGCCGATACCTGGCCGCTTCTCTTTCCCAGGGAGGCAGCGAGAACGGAAGCGTCCACGTCTTCGAGGTGGCCACCGGCCGGGAGCTTCCCGACGCGATCCCGCGGGTCAACGGCGGCACCGCCGGGGGCAGCCTGGCCTGGAACGCCGACGCCAGCGGGTTCTTCTACACCCGCTATCCGCGCGAAGGTGAGCGCCCGGACGAGGACCTGCCCTTCTACCAGCAGATCTGGTTTCACACGCTCGGGGATCCGATCGAGAAGGATGTCTACGTTCTCGGCCGCGAATTCCCGAAGATCGCCGAGATCGGCCTCTCGACCAGCGATGACGGGAAGACGATCCTGATCGACGTCAACAACGGAGACGGCGGCGAGCACGGATTCTGGATCATGCCGGCGGCGGGCGGACCGGCGGCCCAGATCGCCCGCTTCGAAGACAAGATCGTGGATGCCAATTTCGGCCCGGATGGTTCGGTCTATCTGCTCTCGCGGCAGAAGTCGCCGAACGGCGAGATCCTGCGGCTCGATCCCGGCGTTTCCGACTTGACGAGCGCGCGCGTCGTGGCCCCGGCGGGAGACCCGTCCATCGAGGGATATCTGGCCACGAAGTCGCGCCTGTACGTGATCGAGATGGCCGGCGGGCCGAATCAGGTGCGCGTCCGCGATCTGGCCGATACGGCGTCGGCGTTGATCAAGCGGGAGCAGATTTCCGACTACTCGGGGCTGGTCCGGCTGGACGGGGACAACGTCCTGATCCGGATCGAGAGCTACACCGAGCCCTTCGCCTACTACCAGTACGCTCCGGGCCAGCCTCGTGGCGCGTCCGCCGGGCTTGATCGTCCAGGTTCCTCTCGGTCGGGTAAGCTCGTTCGGACCGCGCTCGCGCTCCAATCTCCGGCCGATTTCGGCGATTGTGAAGTGGTCCGGGAGTTCGCCACCGCGGATGACGGCACCAGGATCCCGATCAACATCATCCTGAAGAAGGGGACGAAGCGGAACGGGCGGAATCCCACGCTGCTCTACGGCTATGGAAGCTACGGACTCTGCCAGTCGCCCAACTTCGACCCGGCCCGCCGGATCTGGATCGAGCGGGGCGGCGTGTTCGTGGTTGCGAACATCCGGGGCGGAGGCGAATTCGGTGACGCCTGGCATCGCGCCGCCAACCTGGAGCGGAAGAAGACCTCCATGGACGACTTCGCCGCCTGCGCGCGGTGGCTGGTCGCGAACCGCTACACGTCCCGTGAGCACCTCGCCTTCATGGGCGGCAGCGCCGGCGGGCTCTTGATGTACGGCGTGATGATCCACTACCCCGACCTCGCAAGAGCGGTCGTCGCCCGGGTCGGCTACGGTGACGTCCTCCGGACGGAGCTGTCGCCCAACGGCCTCTTCAACACGACCGAGTTCGGCACCGTCAAGGACGAAACCCAGTTCAAGGGGATGTACGCGTATTCGCCCTATCATCACGTCCAGGACGGCACGGAGTATCCGGCGGTCCTGGCGATGACCGGCCTGAACGATCCGCGCGTGGAGCCGTGGCAATCCTTCAAGATGGCCGCCCGCCTGCAGACGACCGGCACGCATCTGCCCGTCCTGCTCCGAACCAGCTCGAAGGCCGGCCATGGAATCGGCACGGCGCTGTCGGAGAACGATCAGGAAGAGGCGGACCTGTACACGTTCTTGTTCAAGGAGCTGGGTGTGGGGTTCTGAGAGAGGTTGTTCGGGCGCTCTGACGAAGTCCGAGCGCTGGGGGAGGTCTGGAATCCATGATCGTCACGACAGGCAACCAGGTGGACGGATACTCGATCGGGAGCTATCTCGGCATCGTGCGGGGAATCGTGGTGCGGTCTCCCGACATCGCGCAGGGAATCATGGGCGGCCTCAAGCAGATGGTGGGCGGCAACATCGAGTCCTATGCCGACGTCTGCGAGACCGGGCGCCGGGAAGCCTTCGACCGCATGGTCCAGCACGCCACCGCCGCCGGGGCCGATGCCGTGATCGGCATGCGCTATGACGCGACCGAGTTCGCCAACGGGATCACGGAGGTCCTGGCCTACGGCACCGCGGTCAAGTTGAGCAGAAGGTAGGGTCGGCTGGTCGTGGCCATAACGGTTTGCGAGCTCAGCGAGCAGAACCTCCGGGACGTCAACCGGTGTGACAACCTCTTCACCGGCGACTCCAAACTGGTTCTGTGGCTTGAGAACGGCTCGATTCGTCATGCCGAGGTCGGAGCCCCGCCATTCCAGAAGCGCTACCCCTGTGACGAGATCGACGCCTCCGCCTACCTGGCAGATCCCAACCGGATGATCTTCTTCGCATACCTGGGTGGGGAGCTGGCCGGGCAGGTCATCCTACGAACGAACTGGAACCGATTTGCCTATGTCGAGGACATCGCCGTGGACGTCCACCGTCGCCGGCGCGGCGTGGGACGCGTGCTGATGGATCAGGCCGTCGGCTGGGCAAAAGCCCGGAATTTGCCGGGCATCATGCTGGAGACCCAGAACAACAACGTTGCGGCCTGCCGATTCTATCAGCAGTACGGATTCACGCTGGGCGGATTCGATGCGTGCCTGTACCAGGGCATCGCCAAGGACACGGAAGAGATCGCGCTGTTCTGGTATTTGCTGTTTTGAGAAGCGGGGTTGGATTGGTGGAAGTTCTACGGTGAGACAAGGTTCACGCGATGCAGAGGTAGTCGGATCCTTCGCGAAGGCCGGCCGCATCGCACCGGGCACGGATGAGTTCGCGCGCGCCGGCGGTTCCGACCGCGGCCAGGACGCACGGGATGACGGCAGCCCCTGGGCTCTCGACGCAGGATTCAGTCCCGCGCTCATCCACAGGCGCCGCGCTCGCCGGGCCGGCTACCACGCGGGCGTCCCGTTCCAGGGTCGCCGCGGAGAGCCACGCCTCCGCCGCCAGAATCGGCCGCCCGTAAGCCTGGCGTCCGATCTTCCGGGGATCGATGTCCAGAAATGCGTCGATGACGACGCCCTCTCGAAGAAGCGCCCGCGCCGCCCTCCTCCCGTCGCGGCCCGCGCCCCAAATGATCACCGGGCGAGAATTCAGCTTCCGCGCGAGGTGATGCGCCCGACAGGCGAGAAAGGCGGCCGGTGTGTAAGACTCAAGGACCCTGGTCGCGCGTCCCGGATGGTCCCGCCATTCGTAAAGCGGCTCCGGAAGCTTCGCCATCCGGATTCCCTCGGCCAGCATGCGGAGCCAGAGGTCGTAATCCTCCGGCCAGGGCACATCGCGGTAGCCTCCAGCCCGATCGAAGGCCGAGCGGCGCGCCATCACGGTGGGATGCGGAAGCGGGCTCTCGATCCAGAGGTTCCGGGCGATCTCCTCCGGTTCCCGGCAGGAGGCCAGCCAGCTTTCATACCGGCGCCATCCGTCGGTCGGCGGCGACTCCGAGACGGTCACGATCCCGGTCGCCAGGACGTCGATCTCCGGGTGCGCCGCGAGATAGCTGACTTGCTGATCGAACCTCTGCGGCAGCGAGCGATCATCCGCGTCCTGGCGGGCAAACAGCTCGAACCGTGGTCCGTGAACGCCGGTTTCCCGGGCCGCCTCCGCGGCAGCGGCAGCGGCCACCGCAAGCGCCCCGGCGATTCCCCGGCCCGGCTCCAAGTGCAGCACGGTCATGCGGGGACCGTCGAGCCGATCGCGATCGGCGGCGCTCCTGCGACAGGGATCGGGGGCATCCTCGGCACCTTGGGCCAGCCCGTCCCGCAGATCTGGATGCTCGCCGCGCCGGCCCCGCGCGTCAGACGGATCCGGATCCTCGACGCCTTCGACTCGTGCGCCGCCGCGGCAGCGATCTCCGGCGCTCAGGGCTTCCCACCTCCGCGCCGTCTCCTCCAAAATCCGCGGAGTCTCATCCCTGGAGCCGTCATTCACGGCGAAGACGCGGAAGGGGCGAAACGTCTGTTCCTCGAGGCTTTGAAGACACTCAGGAAGCGTCGCGGCGCCGTCCCGCACCGGGAGAAGGACCGCAACGGAGGTCATGGGCAGGTGCGAGCGGGAGGCCCGGCGCGACCGGGGAACGGACGTGAGCGAGCGGGAGTCCCAGCGCAATGCGTGGTCAAGAGCGTGGTCCGGCCGAAAATCGGGAAGTTCTTGCGACCGCTGTCTAGAGCCCCGTCCGGAAAACCGTCCCGCCGGCTGATCAGAAGGTCGATTCGGGCGAAGGCCGGAAACTCAGCGGGCCCGCCGGACGACCGCGGAGTCTCACCCGCGGCAACGGGCGTGCCTCTCATGAACCACCGAGAGCACGCCGACGTAGATGAATCCTCCGGCTTGGAGGAGCAGGAAGGGACCCGCCTTCGTTCCACCAAAGAAGCTGCCCATGAAGGCGGCCAGAGCCCAGAGCCCCATCAGGATCTCGACGACGTAAAGGCGGTCGAGCCGCTGGCGATAGAGCTTGCCACCTGATGGCGCCCGCCCGGCGGGACGCGAGGCGGAGCCCTCCGCCAGCGCGCCGAGCTTCGGCGTCCGGACGAACTCCCCGCCACGGGAGAAGAGCCCGCTCAGTACCGCGCGGGTGTTGTTGACCGCGAGACCGATCCCGATCGACATCAGCGCCGGCAGGTACTTGACGCAACGCTTGAGGCTTCCGCCCGAGACCACCTGGGAGAACACGTAAAGCGTGCTCGGCCCGAGCAGCCCCAGGAACATGAGCGCGATCAGTGGCGCCGGATTGACCATGGTGAACCGCGTCCGGGAAACCCAGACCAGCGGGAGGATGAGTACGGTCAGGGCCAGGACCAGCGGATGGATGGCGTATTGCGTCAAATGCAGCGTGGCCTCGATCCGTTTGAAGAGCGGCAGATCCCTCCGCCTCCAGATCTGCGGCAGCAGCCGCACCGCCACCTGGATGGAACCTTTCGCCCAGCGATACTGCTGCGATTTCAGCGCGTTGATGTCGGTCGGGATCTCGGCCGGCGTGACGACTCCCGAGAGGAAGCGCGACCTCCACCCGGCCAGGAGCATCCGGTACGAAAGGTCCAGATCCTCCGTCAGCGTGTCCGCCCGCCAGCCGCCGGCATCCTGGATGGCCTGGCGCTTCCAGATTCCGGCGGTGCCGTTGAAGTTGAAGAAGAGCCCGCTGCCCGAGCGCGCCGCCTGTTCGACCACGAAGTGCCCATCGATGCCGATGCTCTGCACCTGGGTGAGAACAGAGAAGCCCCGATTGCGGTGGCCCCAGCGGGTCTGGACGAAGCCGATTTCCGGGTCCAGGACCAGGAAGGGCACAGTGCGCCGGAGAAAGTCCGGAGGGGGCACGAAATCGGCGTCGAAGACCGCCACCAGGTCTCCCCGCGCCAGGCCCAATCCGTAGGCCAGGGCGCCGGCTTTGTATCCCTCGCGACTCTCGCGGCGGATGTGGCGGACATCATGCCCTTCGCGCCGCAGCGCGGCGACGAGCTGACTCGCCATCTGCGTGGTGTCGTCGGTGGAATCGTCCAGAAGCTGGATCTCGTGCTTGCCGGCGGGATAGTCCATCGCGCAGACGGCCCGGAGCAGGCGCTCGATGACCAGCCGTTCGTTGTAGATGGGAAGCTGGGTGGTCACGACCGGCAGGTCCTGGTCGCTGTACTCCGAGCGGAACCGGTTCAAGATCGCCGCTTCCTCTGCCTCCCGGCGGCGCCGCGAGCGAAGGAAGAGCCCCATCATGATCCAGGAGTTGACGCCATAGATCTGGAGAATCAGGGAGATGAACAGATAGATGCCGGCAATGACGCCGAGGACCAGCTCAAGTCTCATGGCCCTCCTCTCCGGCCCGCTTCTTGCGGCCATCCTGCGCCGCCGCGAGACCGATCATCCCTGGACCGGCGTCGAACATCCATCAAATCAAACCTCCAGTCAAACTCTCTGTAACCGTACCACCAAATATGGGCTTGGGGGCAAATCATCGGCGGGGCCGGCTGGCGTGTCTCCCCCGCGACAGCCGCGCCCAATGACCGTCCGGGCTGCTTGGGGCCGCTTCCTGGGGGAGCGATCTTGTTCCTACGGCCGGCGCAGACTAGACTTGCCTTGTGCCGTCCCAGGCCGCTTTCTGAACGGTGGCGCGATGGTTGCGGTCCGCGGAATCGGACCGGAAACAAGGCTCGGAGGATGTCCGGCGCACTCTCCACTCTTCGCGGGGCCGTCTTCCGCGCCCTCATCCTTGGCGGGCTTCTCCTGGGCGCGGCCTGCGACCGGGAAACGACCTCCTGTCCCGAATGTCCTCTGGTTCCGTTGGAAGGGCGCGTCCTGGCCGGCGGGAAGCCTCTGGCCGCATCGGTTCGGGCGACAGAGGTGACCAGCGGAAACCGAACGCAAACGGTCACCGATTCCATCGGTGGGTATCGGATGGACGTCGCGCCGGGCGAGTACTTCCTGACCGGGATGTCCGATTCCCTGGGCTTGCACTTCGGCCGCGGGCGGGACGGCGTGACGGTGCCGGCAGGGGAAGCCGTGGCGTTCCAGGTCGGCTCCGCGGGAAATCCCGCCGGTCCATATGACGTTCGGTTCGGCCTGCTCGATGTCTCACTGCGGACTCCCCCGGACCTCGACAGCACGCAGGTCGCCTTCCGCGCGATAGGGCAGGGAACGTTCGCCTTCAGCGAGCTGAAGCCGCAGTCCCAGGCCTTCCAAATCCGGCTTCCGGCTTTTCCCGGCCTGCCCTTCCGCCTGTCCTTGTACTTTGATGACAGGGCGCTCTGGCTGCCTCCGGCGCTGCAAGAGGATCAGGCCCAGGTCTTCACGATCCCGGCCGACAGCGTGGTCCAGTTCGCCACCGCGCTGCCTGCGCCCGCGCGCCTGGCCGGCACCATCACCGGGAGCTGGCAGAGGATGGGCCTGACACCGCTGGTTGCGCCGCGGGTCGAGGCCTGCCTCGCGGATTCCAGCGTCCTCACCGGAACCGCGGTGGCGGCGGACGGATCGTTCTCGATGTCCTGCTATGTCCCGGAGATGGTGAAGGTCCGGGTGACGATCGCGGGAGTCCTCCGATGGATCGGAGGCCGGAGCTTTCGGGAAGCAACGCCGGAGTCGCTCCGACTCGGGCAGACGACCACCGTGTCCGTGGTCGAGAACGGCATCCTCTGCCACTTCGATCCGGCCGGAATCATCCCCCTGGCTCCGACGATCGCGCTGGTCGACGGCTCCGGAAACACGCTGTTGTCCGACACATGGACCCAAGGCGGCCTTTCCGCGCCGATCCCCAATCTGGATCCGGGGACGTACTACCTGAACATCCGCCCGACGGCTTTCGGCAGCGAAGCCTGGCTCTCGCAGTGGTTCGACGGCCGGGATTCGTTGCGTGTTGCCACTCCGATCGTGGTGCAACCCGGAGGCGAGGTCACCGAGATCCGGCTTCACCTCGTCCGTGGGGCGACGCTCGAGGGGATCTACCTGCCGCGGCGCGGCCTCCCCGGCGGCGGTCGGATCATCGTCGCGCCGGCCGGGGATCAAGCCGCCGAACAACCGGCCTCCTATGCGAGAGAGGTCACCGGAGGCTTCGAGATTCTCGGCGTGCCGGACGGGCCCTATCGGCTTGGGGCCGTGCCTCTGGACACCGTCAACGTCCCCATCATTCTGGTATCCCGGCACGGCCGACTGGGACTCGGCCGCCGTGATTTCCGTTCAGAACCATCTGGACATCGACCATCTGGATTGGTCCGACCACGCGCCGCCGGCGTCGGCCGAACCGATGGGGACCCCCGACCCTGTTGCGGGCCGACGGCAGACCACACGCAAGTTCACGAAACGCGCGGCCGGAGCGGTGCGATGACCCCGAACGCCGGATGTGGGGCGATCCCAGGCCGGAGCTACGCGGTCGTCCCGAATGCCGGATGTGAAGCCATTCCAGGCCGGAGCTACGCGATGGCCCCGAATGCCGGATGTGAGGCGATCCTCGGCCGGAGCGGCGCAGTGCCCCACGAGGGTATCGCCTCCGGTCGGATCCCTGGCCGGACGCGCCTCCGACAACACCTGTGCCTCGCCGCGATCGGAGCCTCGATCCTCATCGCCGCGAGCTGCTCCAAGGAAAACCACGTCTACTGCCCCGACGGAGTCATCCAAGGATGGGTCTCGGGCCCGAGCGGGCCGATCGCCTCGCAAGTGGCGGCTGAGTCCGGAGTGACGCGCATCGCCGCGCCGGTGGACTCCTTGGGCTACTACTCGCTGGCCCTGCCGCCGGGGGAATATCGGCTGTCCGTCGAGTCGGGCCAGACGCTCCGGACGACATGGTATTACAGCCGCCACGGGCTCGTACCGGATCCGACGGCGGCCGACCCGATCGAGGTCGCGGCCAACCACGTCACCGAACCGATCGACTTTGCCTTCGGATCTCTCACGCTGGACTTTGTCCTACCGGCCATCGGCGAGGACCGCTACTTCTGGGCCCAGGTCTTCCCGGCGCACGCCGGCGCGAACGGCTTTCCCTACCTGGCAGCGGACACGTTGGGCCAGGGCGGGCAGGCGACCCTCCCGTTGCCGCCTCTTCCCGGAGGGTCCTACAAGATCCGCCTCCACCTCTTCAGCAACGACGCCATGTGGTTGCCTGCCGTCGATGACAGCGCCTCGGCTGAGCGGATCGACATCAATCCTCTCGAAGCCGCCGCCCGCACGGTGGATCTCCGCTTCGGGCTGGGCCGGCTCGCCGGACGGATCCGGGGCGCCTGGCAGAACTTCAATTTCGGCCCTCCGACCCTGGAGGTGTTCGCGCCGGACTCCCTCTTTCTCACCGCCGTCACAGCCGGCGCCGACGGCGGGTTCGATTTCCTGGTGTTTCACCCCGGTCCGCTCAAACTCCGGATGGCGGCGTCCGATCGGGCTCCAGAGCGCTGGCTCGGAGGAGACAACTTCCGCGAGGCGACAACTTATACAGTGCCTCCGGGGGGCGAGCTGACCGGCCTCGATGTCGAGGACGGTGGATTGGACCTGTCCTTGAACGGGCTCGATCCCGTCGACTACCACACGGTGCACCTGACCCTGGTGGACGCAAGCGGGCGCGCCTTCGGTTCGCTGCAAAGCGCCGTCCAGGACGGACACTTCCGCGTCTCCGGCCTCGCGCCCGGCCCGGTGCGGCTCCGCCTCGACGCCTTCCGATTCTCCGAGAACTGGATCCCCCAGTGGTTCGACGGCGCCGGCGGGCTGGAGGACGCGACGCCGGTGTCCATCCCATCCGGGAGCATCGCGCCGGTCACGGTGACGCTTGTGACCGGCGGGGAGATCTCGGGGACCGTGATCCCGAGCGACGGAAGCTGGGCCGCCTACTACCTCATGGCCGTGACGCCCGCCGCGCTCCGCGATTCCCTGTGGCTCGCGCCCGACGCCGACCTCGCCGGCCGGTTCCGGCTCCGCGGCCTGCCCGACGGCGACTACAAGATCGGAACCCAACGATCGTATCCCCAGGGGGCGTGGATCTGGGCGCCGGGGACGGCGGATTGGGATTCCGCGGCGGTGTTCTCCATTCGCGGCCATTCCACCGTGACCAGGGCGGTCATCGCGATTCCCTGACCTGGCAACGCGCCGACCCCTGCACCGCCCAGATCATCGAGAGCGACGGCGATCCAGAACGGCAGCTCGCGCTACCCAGAGCCACGGTTCCCGGTTGCCCCACTCCACGGCCCAGTTGAAACCGATTCCGCCGCGAGGTTCGCGCGATGCTTCGGCCATGCTAAGCTGTCCGAATGCGATCAAGGAACAATGGACAATCCGAATCGAACGCGCGAAGGACCCGCCGGGATCTGAGACTCGGCGGAAGCCTCGTCGCGCGCGCCATCCTCTGACCTCGAGACCCGACATGGAGAATCAGCCGACTCTCGCATCCACGACCTCCGGGGCCCGCGGGCTGCGCCTCAAGGCCCTGTACCGGCAGCTCGAAACGGCGCTGGACGACATTGAGCGGACAAAACACACTTCGGACGTCTTCTCCGAAATCCTGGCCATGCTGGTCAGCCAGTTCCGCGATCAGCTCGGATTCGAGAAGGGTCGATGCTATCAGCGGGATGGGGAGGATTTCGTTCTCTACGATGTCTATCCCGACCGGAGCCAGGCGCCCATCGGCTACCGCGTGCCGCGCGACTATCTGCCGCACCAGCGGATCCTGACCGACGGGCTCGTCATCATGCGACCCGACGATCCGGCGTTCGACCCGGCGATCGAAGGCGTGATCGGGGTCAACTCCACCTTTGCGGCGATCGCGGTCGGGCCGGGAAACACGCATATCCTGTCGTTCTCCGTCCGCGGCGAGATCCGCGAGGAACAGATCCTCTATTCCCTCACGGCCATCCGGCACGTGATCAACCTCAAGCTCGCCCAGCAGAAGCTGGCCGGCATGCTGGAAGAGTCGAAGGTCATCCAGGAGAGTCTGCTGCCGGCCGCTCCGCCGGTGTTCGCCGGCTACGACGTCTTCGGCCGGTCGATTCCGACCGAGGTCGTCGGCGGGGACCTCTTCGACTACCTCCGCCTCTCGGACAAGCTTCTTGGAATCGCGATCGGGGACGTCTCCGGCCACGGACTGCCGGCTGCGCTCCTCGCCCGGGACGTGATCACGGGGCTTCGGGTCGGGATGGACGAGGACCTCAAGGTCGCGCGCGTCATCGAAAGGCTCAACCGGGTCATTCATCGCGCCATGCTGTCCAGCCGTTTCGTCTCGCTCTTCTATGGGGAGTTCGGCCACGACGGCAGCCTGACCTTCTGCAACGCGGGCCACAATCCGCCCCTGCTCTACCGCGGGGACTCCTTCCAGGAGCTGGATCGCGGCGGCCTGGTCCTCGGCCCGGATCCGGAGGCGGACTACGAGGCCGGCCATATCCATCTGGAAAGCGGCGACACGCTGTGCATGTACACCGACGGCATCATCGAACGGACCGATCCTCGCGGTCGTTTCTTCGGTCTGGAGCGGCTTCACCGATGGCTCCGGTCGCTCCGCGGGAATCAAGCCAAGGAAACCGTCCAGGCGATCCTGGACGCGGTCGAGGCGCACGCCGAGGGCTCGCCTCAAACGGATGACATGACCGTGGTGGTGGTGCGGAGGCTCTGAGCCCCCCATCGTTCAAGGAGACCAATCAGCGCGTCCGGCGCGATCGGCTTCGACAGGTAGTCGTCCATGCCGGCATCCAGGCAGCGCTCGCGGTCGCCCGCCATCGCGTACGCGGTCATGGCCACCACCGGCACGCGCGTGCCGGGCGGCTCGCGGCGCCGAATCTCGCGGGTGGCCTCTAACCCGTCCATTTCCGGCATCTGAACGTCCATCAGAATGACGTCGTAGCCGCCCGCCCCAGCCATCGTCACCGCCTCGCGGCCGTTCGACGCGAGCGAAACCTGATGACCGCACCGCGTCAGGATGGCCGTCGCGACCTTTTGATTGACCACCTCATCCTCGACCAAGAGAACGCGGAGCGGACGCGCGGTCCCGCGAACGACCTGCCGCCCGGAGTGCGAGGGCCGCGGACGAGCCGCCGCCTCGGCCTCGCCGAACGTCCTCCGGATGACCTGGAGCAAATCGGACTGCTTGACCGGTTTCTGCAGGTAGGCGCTGATCGCGAGCTGGTGGCTCCGGGTCGTTTCTTCGCGCCCCATCGACGTGAGCAGGAGAGCCGGGATGCCCTGATGACGCGGGTTCGCCCGCATAAGCTCGATGAGTTGGAACCCGTCAATGCCGGGCATGTTTCCGTCAGTGATGACGATCTGGAAAGGCGCGCCGGCGCCATCCGCCCGCTGGAGCTCACGCAGCGCGGACATCCCATCGGCCACCGCGGTCGGAATCATGCCCCAGCCGTCCAGCATCTCGACCAGGATGCGCCGGTTCGTCTCGTTGTCATCGACGACGAGCGCCGGGCGGCCGCTGAGAGCGCTCACCTCCACCGCGGCGGAAGATCTGGGAGCCGCCTCCGCGATCCCGCAGTCGATGCCGAAACGGAACGTGCTTCCCAGACCGGGAGCGCTCTCCACCGAGAGGCTCCCTCCCATGGCCTCGACCAGCCGCGAAGAGATGGACAGCCCCAGCCCGGTGCCGCCGTACTTGCGCGTGGTCGATCCGTCCGCCTGCACGAACGCCTGGAAGATCTGCGACTTCAGTTCCGGCGAGATGCCGATCCCCTGGTCGCGGACCGCAAACTGAAGTTTCGCCTTCTTCCCGGCTTCCGATCCGTTCTCGACCAGGACGACGATGTCCCCGGTCTCGGAGAACTTGACCGCGTTGCCCACGAGATTCAGCAGGATCTGCCGGAGGCGGCAGGGATCCCCGATCAGCGCATCCGGGACGTCCGGTCGGACCTCGCAGACCAGCTCGAGCCCCTTGGCGCTGGCGCGCGGGACCAGGGTCCTCAAGGCCTCGCTCAGGCAATCGCGCAGACTGAATCCGATCGACTCCAGCTCGAGATGGCCCGCCTCGATCTTGGAGAAGTCGAGGATGTCGTTGATCAGATCGAGCAGGGCGTTGGCCGAGGCGCGGACGCATTCGAGGCAGTCGCGCTGAAACGCGGTCAGTTCCGTGTCCAGGGCGAGTTCGGTCATGCCGATGACCCCGTTCATCGGCGTGCGGATCTCGTGGCTCATGGTGGCAAGAAACGCGCTCTTGGCCCGGTTGGCGCGAACCGCTTCCTCGCGGGCGCGCAGCGCATCGTCGCGTGACACCTCCAGATCCCGTTCCGCCCGCAGGCGGTCGGCGATCTCGCGGCGAAGCGCCTCGTTGGCGTCCTCCAGCGCGGTCGTCCGCTGCTTGATCTCCTGTTCCAGGAGGATGCTGCGCTCGAACAGGTGGTAGGAGCTTCCGACGGCGCCCAGGCTGCGCTCGACGCGCTCCATCAGCGTGCGTTTCACCTTCTCGGCCTGGCCGAGCTTCTTCTGCAGACGCTGGATTTCGGATTCCAGCTCTGCCACGCGGGCGTCTTCCCGCTGGCGTTCCACCGTTGCCCCCTCGTTCACGTCGTTCGGCGCCCGCCTGTGGAGCGGGCGCCGGCGTTGGATCGAGCTTGCTGCCGGGTTATGGGGACCCGCGACCGATGGCGACACCGGTCAGGGTCTGATTGACGTGGATGGAGTTGTACTGCTCTCCATAGGTGCTGAAACCGATGAAGGGGTGGCGTTGGAGAAGCGCCTCCACCTCGCCGGTCAAGCCTTTGGACTGCACCTCCAGGCGGCGGAGAATGCAGTCGCATCCGATGATGAGACCGATGGACCCGAGCTCGCGTTCGAGCCGGGAAAGCTGATCCTGGAGGTTCTCCACCAGGCTGTGCCCCTCGGCCAGGGTGAGGACGAGGCCGCTGTCGATGGCACAGAAGAAGCGCAGACTGCCATCCGGCTCCACCCGCTGGATGGCGCGGACGAAGTACTCATTCCCCAACTGGAGAATGACCGGATGGGTCGAGAACACGGAAGGCCCAAGCTCCGACACGGGGATCCCGAGGATCCCGGCGTAGGCCTCGGCGGCGGGCTCGCCGTCGATCTCGAGCACGCGGCGATGTTCCGGATCGGCCTCGGTGATGACCATCTTCCGGCCGGTGGGACGGAAGTGCTGCGTCTTGAAGGTGCGAAAGGGCAGCGAGGTCGTCACGAGGCAGAGGACCGCGGCGTCTTGTTCGAACCGGCCCTCGGCGAAGACGTGGGTGGTTTCGAACCGCAGATCATCCCCGGCCGACCCTCCGACGATGGGAAGGCCCTTCAGGGTTGAATGAAGGGTTGCGATGGTCTTCTCTTCCGCCTGGGACAGTCCGTCGAGCAGAATCAGGCCGAAGGAAGGTTTCGGAGTTTGGATCCCCCCCTCTTCTCCAAGGAGCTCGCGGCCGAGGGCCTCGGCGCGGTCTCCGGTCAGGGCATGAAGGTCGGAGATCATCCGCACCCGCGCTGTGATGTCGCCGCCGGAGAGGGTCACACCAACGATGCCGCCCTCCTGCACCCCGCCGGCCGAGGACAGCTCCCCCGCCGACGTGCAGCCCAGGAGGGGACATTCGAATCGCGCGTTGAGCGCGGTGGCCAGTCGGTCGAGGTCGTAGCGCGACGAGCAGAAGAACACGCCGAGCCCGGCTCCCGGCTGATCGATGGCAGCAGCGAGCTCGCGGACGGCGCGGTCTTCGTCCGTTTCCCGCGACAGGCCCAGCTTGACCACAAGTTCCCCCTGCATTGCGGCCTCCTTCCAGCGGGGCCCTTTGTGCGGCAGCCATGTCCCGAACCCTGGCAACGGCGGGAAAGCTGAAGACCCTGCTAATGAGTTCTCGTCCGATCGCCCGCCTTCCTTCAGCTCGGTCGTGGCTTTGCGCATCGCCACGACGGCTGGAAAGAACCGGACGCCCTGATAGACCACGGTCCGAAGCGGAAACGCCGGAAAACGTCACCGCGACCGATCATTCGATCGGCGCCCTCGACCAACCCGCCTCACTTCGCGTATAATCAGGCGAAGACTTGCGGGCGCCTTCGCGCATTCCGCGTCCTTGGCCATCGACATCCGGAAGGAGTCCCCCATGATCCGTTGCCATCGACCGTCCATCCTGATCCTTGCCGTCGTCCTCCTGCTGGGCTCGGCGGCCGGCGCCGCGATCGCGGCTTCCGATACCTCCCAGTTCTGGACCGACGTCTCGCCGGCTTCGATCGCCCCCGCGGGACTGCGTCTGACCATCCCGGACCACTTCCGGGCCTTGGAAGTTGATCACGATGCGTTGGCCTACTTTCTTTCCTTGGTTCCGCTCGAGCGCACTCCGGAAGCGACCTACCCGTCGGTGATCGCCCTTCCGCTTCCGCAGGGCGGATTCGGGCGCTTCGCCATCGTGGAGTCCCCGGTCATGGCGCCGGCGCTTCAGGCGCGCTATCCCGACATCCGGACCTACGGCGGGTACGGGCTGGATGATCGCACGGCGACCTGTCGCCTCGACCTGACGCCCGTCGGATTCCATGCCCTCATCCTCGGGTCGGACTATTCGATCTACATCGATCCCTACCAGCGCGGCGACGTCATCCACTACCAGAGCTACTTCCGGAAGGACCTGACCAGCCCGAAGGAGCTGGGCGGCTGCACCGTCCTGGATCCGGACCACATGTCGGAGCAGATCCACCGGTGGATGCAGCAGAACCCAGAGGCCGGGTCGGGCACGCAGCTCAGGACCTACCGTCTGGCCCTGGCGGCCGACGGCGAGTACACGATCTTCCAGGGAGGCACGATCCCGCTCGCGCTCGCCGCCATGACCACCTCCATGAACCGCGTGGACGGCGTCTACCTGAAGGACCTGTCCATCTTCATGCAGATGATCCCCAACGAGGACTTGATCATCTACACCAACCCGAACACCGATCCGTACACCAACAACAACGGCGAGCAGATGCTGGGTCAGAATCAGGCCAACCTCGACGCCGTCATCGGCAACGCCAATTATGACGTCGGCCACGTCTTCTCCACCGGAGGCGGCGGCATCTCAGGGCTGGGCGTCGTCTGCCGGACGGGCCAGAAGGCCCAGAGCGTCACCGGGTCTCTCCAACCGACCGGAGACGGCTTCGACATCGATTACGTGGCGCACGAGATGGGCCACGAGTTCGGCGCCAACCACACCTTCAACAGCGACTTCGGAAGCTGCGGCGGGGGCAACCGGAACGCCTCGACCGCCTACGAGCCGGGCAGCGGCTCCACCATCATGGCCTACGCCGGAATCTGCGGCGAGGACAACCTCCAGCAGCACAGCGACGACTATTTCCACTGGATCAGCATCCAGGAGATCACCGCCTACAGCCAGCAGGGCTACGGCAACAACTGCGCGGTCATCACGCCCACCGGCGTGGTCATTCCGGTCGTGCACTCGCAGGCCGGCGGCTTCACCATCCCGATCGGCACGCCCTTCACCCTCAACGCCACCGCCGTCACCAACGGCACCCCGACCTTCTGCTGGGAGGAGTCCGATCTTGGCCCGGCCGGCCATCCCGACTCGCCCAGCGGCAACGCGCCCATCTTCCGTACGTTCAAGGCCGTGACCAGCGGTGCCCGGACCTTCCCGAAGATCAGCGACATCGTGAACAACCATCACACGATCGGCGAGCTGCTTCCCACCTATGCCCGCAATCTCACCTTCAAGGTGACGGTCCGGGACACGCAGGCCGGCGGCGTCGGGGTCTCGAACGATGCCATCGCCTTCTCGGTTGCAGCGGGCGGTCCCTTTCAGGTCACCTATCCGGACACGAGCACCGCGACCTGGCCTGCCACCACGCAGCAGACGGTCACCTGGAACGTGGCCGGCACCAACACGGCGCCGGTCAGTTGCGCCCACGTCAACATCATGCTCTCGACCGACGGAGGTTTCACCTGGCCGACCACGCTGTTGTCGGGCGCGCCCAACAACGGCTCTGCTTTGATCACCGTCCCGAATGCGCCGACCGACTCGGCCCGGGTCATGGTGGCGGCGGCCGACAACGTCTTCTTCGACATCTCGAACCACAACTTCACGATCACGGACATCACCGGGGTGAACCCGCCGTCCCTGGCTTCGCCCGGGCTCTCTCTTTCGGCGAACCATCCGAATCCGTTCACTCCGGAGACGACGATCAGCTTCCGGATGCCGCAGGCGGGCGAGGCCGCGCTTCGCATCTACGACGCGGCCGGACGGCTCGTGCGCAGCCTGGTCACGGGGCAGATGGGCGCCGGCGGACATCAGGCTGTCTGGGATGGACTGGATGACTCCGGCCGACCGGTCAGCTCGGGAGTCTATCTGTACAAGTTGAGCGCCCTGGGCACGGATCTCAAGGGGCAGATGACGCTCATTCGGTAACGGCAACCGGCGCCGCGAGCGCCGACCGGGACGAGATCCTCTCTCCCGGACTCAAGGAACGGACACGGCCCCGCTCCCGGCTCAACGGGGGCGGGGCCGTCGATCACCTTCACCCCGAAGGGGCGCCATGGCCCTGCCGGGACCGCCCAGGGCGGGGCCGTCGAGCGCCTTCCCCTGACAGGGTGCTGCGCTACGACCCCCATGATCTTCGATGTTATCTCGACGCCGTCGATGCGGCTGCAGACTGCGCTCCGGCCAGGCCGCGGCGTCCGCCGTTCCCTCCCCGTCCGGCCGCCTTCTCCCGTCCGATCATGTACCGGAGCGTAAGAAGCACGAGGACGTTGACGGCGAGCCCCAGCAGCGCCCAGAACTGCTCCCGGTAGAAGGCGAACACTTGCGCCAGGAAGATCGAAACCAGAACCGAGCGCTCAAACATCCGGAAGGCCGCCAGGCGGGATCGGGGGATCAGCGCCATTCCCCAGATGGCCAGGACCGTCGCCAGGACGGTCGCGCCCAGCTCCAGGGTGCCGGCGATGGAGAGGACCTGCAAGCGTTGGGCGAAGATCCGCAGGATCCGCGCGTTCAGGATCTCCTCCACGGTGGCCCGGTGCACGAGCACGGCGGTGGTGATGAAGATCAGGCTGATTCCCTGCTTGATCACGAAGAACGCGACGACAACGCTGTGAAAGCCGGACCGCCCGGCCAGGTGCTCGTAGAAGCCGCGGGTCCAGTGGCGCAGCTTCATGAGAGCCCGGGGGGCCGGGGGCGTGATCGTTCCGGCCTGCTGCAGAACGGTGCGCAAAGGCGGCACCAGGGGATCGGACGGATCGCTGGCGTCCAGGTACCCGAGGGCGCGTCTCCGCTCTTCCGGATCGAGGTCGTGCAGCACGACCTCCTGCGTTGCCCGGAGGGCGTTCAGCAGGTACTCCCGCGGGCTGAAGGGACGGACCGTCCGGATGGTGCGCACGCCGATCAGCACGAGAACAAAGACGACGTAGATCACCGCCACGGCGGGCTGGAAGAAGTAGTTGGTGTCCTTGGTGAGAAACTTCCCCACCTCGTCGATGAACAGTCCGAAGCCGACGCCCCCGAACACCGCCGCGAGCCGGCCGGACGATCGAGTCAGGAAGGAAAGCTGAATCAAGACGGCGATGGCCAGGAGAAGGCCGCCCCAGAGCACGTGGGCAATGTGCAAGTGGGCTCCTCCGAGCTGCGGGTACCCGGTCAGGTGCAGCGCGAAGCGCACGGTGAGAAGCGACAGGATGGCGGCGATGAAGAAGGTCTCCAAGGTGTTGCCGGCATCGATGTCCCTCAGGAACATCCTGGGCGTGCGGTCCATGGCTCAGTCTCCTTCAATCCCCAAAGGTCCAGGCGCGGATCTCCCGGATGGAGATTAGCAGGTCGAAAGGTCGCGCGGCGTTCCCATGCGACGAAACCCGTCTAGCCCGCATTATTCGTGATCGCCCGTCGCGAGGCACCGGAGATGCCCGTCAGGACAAGGCGCGCGCAGCCCGAACGACGCAGGCATACTCCCTGCAGTATGTCGAGGAGTGAGGGCAAGCGCAACGCAGTCATGGCGGGCAGATCCGCTGCCGCAGCAGGGGGTTCATGAATAATGCGGTCTAGGCTGGCCGTTCGAAGTCCGGATCGGCCCCGGCGCCGGAACCGCCCCAGATTCAAGCCCATCACCCCCGATCAGGCTTCATGAGAGCTTGACCCTCCGGATGGAATCAAGTAGATTGGAATTCGCTTGAATACGCCGGGTCCGAACCGTATCAGGGGGGCGCGCCGCCAACTGCAGGATGGCGGGTCCGGCGGACCTGCGGCTGAAGGCCGCCAGCCGCCATGGGGGGAAATCGATTTTGTACCAAAACCGGAGGAGGGCGTCCATGTCCCTGTCCAAGCTGTCTCGATACCTGGTTCTTGTGGCCGCAGTCGGCGTGATCGCCTGGGGGTGCGGCGGAAACAGCAGCCCCACTTCGTCCAACCACAACAACACGACAACCTGCGGGGTGACCTTGACCGGCGCTGTGACCGGAAGCTATACCTGCACCGCCGTCCTGGCCGCTCAATCCGGGGACTCCTGCGCGGTCGGCTGCGAGATTCAGGGCACGCCCACGATCGAAATCGGGGTGGAGTTCCTTGGAACGATGCATACCGGCACTTTCAAGAACACGGACGCCGGCGAGATCGGCGGGGTCGAAGTCGTCAGCGGGGCATCCCAGTGGGTGGCGTCGGATGGCACAGGCCAGGATCAAGGCACGTACACGCTGATCATCACAAGCCTTGGCACCTCGATTTCGGCCAACGGACAGACGGCATGGCCGAGCGTCCACGGCTCTCTGACGGCGTCTTGTCCGGCCGTCCCTGGAACCAGCGCATCGGGCACGGTGACAGTGTCGTCGAGCTTCTGAGGAAGCACTGCGTCAGGATCGGTGACATTGTCTGCGAACCTCTAACGGGCGTTCCATCATTCTCCTCAGCCCGCCCCCGCTCTGCAAGGCCGGGGCGGGCTTCTTCTTGTGCGGTCGTGGCCCATCCTGAAGCCACGGCGACTCCTCTGATGCGACACCAAGCCACAAGACCGCGAAACGGGCGCCGACAATATGAAAAAAAGACTGGCCTCCGGGCCGCGGGTTTTGTAGAATATGCGCACAAGGCTACAGGAGGCGAAGAAACGATGTATCGGCGCACCCACAGAAGTCTCCTCAGGACGAATCCGTCTGGAATCGTCGGGAGTGCGGGTGCGTAGCGCGCCTCGGTAAGAGAAGCCGCGCGGGCCCGCTCCCCCACCGAGAGCGGGCCCTTCTTCATTCCCCCAGTCTCCAGGCCCCGCACTCGCCGGAACGGCTCCCGAGCTTCGAATCACGTTGATCCGGCGGCGACCGCGTTGGCGATCCCGCCGGCCGGAGGGTGATTTCATGTCCAACAGGATCCGGATGATCTGGGAGACCACCGAAGGAGAACGCCGCCGCTACGGATCGGCCATTCTTGCGCTTGTCCTGGCGTCCTGCCTTCTCTATCTCGATCCGCTGGTGCCGCAGGCGGTGCTGGATGGGGTCGTGCCGTCCCAGCCTGGCAAGATCTCGGCGGTCTCGGAAGCCGTCATCCGGTGCCTCGGAGGCCGTCTGTATCTGCGTGGCCATCTGTGGATCGCCGGACTGGCGGTGGTCGCGATCACGGCCCTGGCCGGGGCCGCAACGTATCTGCGCGGCCGCTGGGCCGCGCTCGCCAGCGAGAAGATCGCACGGCGGCTGCGAGAGCGCCTCTACGACCAGATTCAGCGTCTGCCCTGCGCCTGGCACGACCAGGTGGTGACAGGAGATCTGATCCAGCGCTGCACCTCGGACGTGGAGACCTTCCGCGCGTTCCTCGCCGAGCAGGTGGTCGAGATCGGACGGGCCGTCTTCATGATGCTGATCCCGGTCCCGCTCATGCTGGCGTTGGATCGGCGGATGGCGCTGGTCTCGGTGGCGATCCTTCCGCCGATCGTGGCCTACTCGCTCGTCTTCTTCCGGCGCGTGCGGGCTTCCTTTCTGCGAGTGGACGAGGCCGAAGGACGGATGACCGGCACCTTGCAGGAGAACCTGGTCGGCATCCGCGTCGTCCGCGCGTTCGCCCGCCAGGATTTCGAGATGGATCGGTTCGAGGAACGGAACCGGACGCATCGGGACCTGGACAACCGGCTGTACCGGCTGATGGGCTGGTTCTGGTCCGCTTCCGACCTGATGTGCATGGGCCAGAAGGGGCTGGTAGTCGCGGCCGGCGGCTACTGGCTGGCCAGGGGCGAGCTCAAGGTCGGGACCTTCTTCTTCTTTCTCGCCGCGGTCAACCTGTTCGTCTGGCCGATCCGGATGATGGGACGGATCCTGACCGAGCTGGGCAAGGCCACGGTCGCGATCGGGCGCATCGGCGAGGTTCTTGAGCAGCCGCGGGAGTCGGGGCCGGTCGAGCACGGTGGGGTGGCCTCAGGGCTGCCGGAAACCGCGGCACGGACTGACGGCGTGGTCGTCGCATCGCTGAACCTGCGGCCGGCGGAAGCATCTCCGACGCCGGCCGCTGCGCCCTCTTCGCCCGAGCCGATCGCGGCGGAGATCGAGTTCGACCATGTGGTCTTCTGCCACGGCGGCCGAAGGGTCCTCGACGACGTCGCCTTCCGCGTGGCACCGGGAAAGACGATGGCCCTGATCGGCCCTTCCGGAGCCGGGAAGTCGAGCGTGGTGCACCTGCTGCTCCGGTTCTACGACATCGAGAAGGGCGCCATCCGCCTCGACGGGCAGGACCTGAGGACGCTCGCGCGATCGGAGGTCCGGTCGCGGATCGCCTCCGTCCTGCAGGAGCCGTTCCTCTACTCGAAGACCGTCCGGCAGAACATCCTCCTCGGCCGGCGCCGCGCGACGGACGAGGAGATGCGAAGCGCGGCGGCGGTGGCCTGCGTGGATGAGGCGATCCGTGAGTTCGAGGCGGGCTACGACACGCTGGTGGGAGAACGCGGGGTCACGCTCTCCGGAGGACAACGCCAGCGCACGACCCTGGCGCGCGCCCTGCTGCAGCGGGCGTCGATCCTGATCCTGGACGACGCGCTGAGCGCGGTCGACAGCGAAACCGAGCAGCAGATTCTGCAGGCTCTCCGGCGGAAAAGCGGCCGCCCGACCACGCTGGTCGTCGCCCACCGGATGTCCACCGTGATGCTGGCCGACCGGATCCTGGTGCTGGAAAGCGGACGGCTCGCGCAGCAAGGGACCCACGCCGAGCTGGTCAGGCAGCCCGGACTGTATCGGCGGCTCTGGCGGATCCAGAACCTGACGGAAGAACCGGCGGAGTCTCGGGCCATGGAGGCGGATTCAGAGGGCGGGACGGACGCCGTCTGGGCCGGATGAGGCGGGCGTCCGAACCCGGCCGGCCAAGGCTGGTCGGAATCGTTCTGAACGACGTGGACATGATGGAAAGGGCGGTTTCTGCCCGGTTGAGCCGCCCGCGAGGTGAACGCGCCCGAGACTGCGGGCCATGAGAGGTGACGATGTCTGAGTTCGAGCTGCACGAAGAGGACTATCGAAAGAAGCTGGACCTGGGCCTCTGGCGCCGGGCGATCGCCCGCGCGCGCCCCTACCGGCGTCCACTCCTGGGGATGGCGGGCTGCGGCATGGCGATGGCGGCAGCGGACGCGCTGCTGCCGCGTGTGACCGGATTCGTGGTTGATGCGGCGACCCAGCATGGCGTGGGCCAAGCCCTCCGGCGCCCCTGCCTCGAGTTTTTCGGCCTGGTTGTGATCATGGGCCTCCTGGTTTGGGGCTTCATCGTTCTGGCCGGAAAAATCGCGACCGGATACGCCTACGACACGCGGCGGGCGGCCTTTGCGCGCCTTCAGGAGCTTTCCTTCTCCTACTATGACCGGCGCCCGATGGGCTGGATCATGGCGCGTTTGACCTCGGACTGCGATCGCCTGTCGTCTCTCCTGCCGTGGTTCCTGCTTGATCTGTCCTGGGGCGTCTCGCTCCTCGCCGGGATCTGCGTGATCATGCTCTGCCTGAACGCGCCGCTGGCCCTTTTCGTCATGTCCGTCATGCCTCCTCTGGCCGTGGCCAGCGCCCTCTTCCAGAAGAGGCTGCTCGCGACGCAGCGGGCGGCGCGACGGGTCAATTCGCAGATCACGGCCTCGTTCAACGAGTCGATCATGGGCGCGCGCACGACCAAGGCGCTGGTCCGGGAAGAGGAAAACCTGGAGGAGTTCTCGATGCTGACCCGGTCGATGTACGGCTATTCCGTGAGGAATGCCCTCCTGGCGGCGGGATACCTTCCGATCGTCCTCACCCTGGGCAGCATGGGAGTGGGCTTCTCGCTCTGGAAGGGAGGCCTCGCACTGACTCATGTCGGAGGTCTCAGTCTGGGGACGCTCATCGCATTCATGCAGTACGCCGCGTTCTTCTACATCCCGATTCAGGAGCTGGCGGCGCGCTTCACCCAGGTGCAGGCGGCGCAGACCTCCGCGGAACGCCTTCAGGGGCTGCTCGACTCCGAGCCGGAGATCCGCGACTCCGAGGTGGTGCGGAACCGGATCGCTCTTCGCCGGGCGGCGGAAGACTTCACTGTTCCCGGCCGAGGAATCGCCGTTACCGGCCGACGAGCGGGGATCGCCCTCGACGGACGCGAGAACGAGATCAGGGACCTCGAGTTCGAAAGGGTGTCCTTTGCCTATGGCAGCGGCGAACCCGTGCTCGCCGACTTCAGCCTCAGGGTCGGCGCAGGGGAACGCATCGCGCTCGTCGGCGCGACCGGAAGCGGCAAGAGCACGATCGTCAGCCTGCTCTGCCGCTTCTACGAGCCGACCAGCGGCCGGATCCTGATCAACGGAACGGACTATCGGGAACGCAGCCTGGCGTGGCTCCAGTCCAATCTGGGCGTGGTTCTACAGACGCCGCATCTCTTCCGCGGGACGATCCGGGAGAACATCCGGTACGGCCGGCTGACCGCCACGGATTCCGAGGTGGAGGAGGTCGCCCGGCTGACCCTGGCCGAAGGCTTGATCCGGGCACGGGAGAAGGGTTACGAGACCGAGGTCGGCGAAGGCGGCAGCGGACTCTCCACGGGCGAAAAGCAGCTCCTTGCCCTGGCGCGCGCCGTGCTGGCCGATCCGCAGATCTTCATCCTGGATGAGGCCACGTCGTCCGTGGACACGGAAACCGAACAACTCATCCAGCAGGCGATCGAACGGGTGCTGGCCGATCGCACGAGCTTCATCATCGCGCACCGCCTCTCCACGGTTCGCAGCTCCGACCGGATCCTGGTGATTGAACGCGGCCGGATCGTTGAAGAAGGCGACCACGACGGCTTGATGCGGCGGCGGGGGCGATACCACGACCTGTATCGCAGCCAGTTCGCTCGCGAGAGCCTGGATTTAGGTATTGCGCCCGGCGGGGGCGGCTGGTATCCTGGTTACGCGTAAATCCAGGGTGAAATCGGCAGTTTGATGCACGCTGACCGCGGCCGCCGCAACTCATCGGGGCGCCACCTCGGCCAACAGCTCCGGTGTGGAATGGCGGCTGGACGACCGGGAGCCGACCATGAACGATCTTGTCCTGCATCCGGCTGTGGTATGCCCGATGTGCCGAAGCATGCTCCGCGAATCGGAAGAGTCCCTGCACTGCGAAGGCTGCGCCGCGGATTATCCGGTGGACCATGGGATCCCCCGCCTCCTCGACCGTTGGGCGCCCCTCACGATCGATCCGGGCGCGGTGCGGCTCAAGACCGAAGCGGAATCGATGGAGACGATCAACCTCCAACGCCAGGTCGATTTCGGTTTCCTTTCACGGCCGCGGCATTTCTATCTGATCTATGCGGGGTTGGCCGCGGCCCTCCTTTTCCGGGTGGCATGGGGCGCGCTGCTTCTGGTGGCGCTTCTGCTGGTCGACTGGTTGTACTACCGCTACCGGCAGGGGCGCATTCTCGATCGCTTCGAGTCGAATCCAATCCGGCTGCGCACCGTCGATGATACCCAGGCGGTCGATCGTTTGTTCGAGCGGCTGGGACGTCGACAACCGACCATGGATGACTGGACCCGCCTGGCCTGGAAAGGAACGGCGGCCCCCGCCGGGAACGAGGGTTGGCGGCCCCAGGTGGCGGAGCGCTATCTGGACATCCTGCGGATCTACCGGGCGCAGACCCCGCGACCGCACGTCGTGGTGGATGTGGGCGCCAACGACGGGCAGGCCACCTATGAGTTCGGGATCGGTGCCGAGTCCACCCTGATCGGCGTGGATATCAGTCATCTGCTGCTCCGTCGACTTCGCGAACGGCTGCCCCACCAGGTCGCGCTGCAGGCCGACGGGCTTCGCCTGCCGCTCAAGGACGCCAGCGTCGACTTTCTGTATTGCACGGAGACCCTCGAGCACCTGACCGATCCGGCGGAAGGCCTGGCGGAGTTCCACCGCGTCCTGCGTCCGGGCGGCGTCATGATCGCGCAGAGCCCGAACGCCCACCGCCTCAGGAACCTCAACCTCTTCGAGATGCTGGTGCTGCCGATCAGCCTCCTGACCGACCGGGTGGTGCGAAAGAAGATCGTGCAGGAGAACACCTGGCACAACGCCAGCACCTATCACTGGGATCTGTCCGTGCAGGACTATCGGCGCATGCTGCGCGGCCGGCCGGTCCGGATCCTGGATCTCTCCAGCCGGGAGTTCTTCTTCCCTCAGTTCCTGCTTTCCGGGAGCATCGGGTTGTTCCGCCTGAAGGAGCGGATCGAGCGCGCCATCCCGATTCTCCGCTACTTCGGAGCGGACCTCGTCCTGGTGGCGCAGAAGCTGGAAGCGCCGGCGGCGCCCGGCGCGCGCCGTGCTGGCCGAGCCGCAGAGGTTCATCCTGGATGAGGCTGTGTCGTCCGTGGACACGGAAACCGAACAACACATCCAGCGGGCTTCGATTCCGAGGTCAGACAAAACGTCGTCTCCGCCTTGGCGACCCGCGGGTGCGGGTCCGACAACGTGCTCCGGGCGTTGCGCGCGGCATTCCCGGCCTCCAGGGCGGACGCCACACCGGAAGCGCCGAGGTTCCCGAATCTCCTCATCCGTGTTCGTTCCCGGCACCGCCATCCGCCCCCTTCTGCAGCAGCCCGAACCCCAACACCCGCCCCGAATGCCTCGCCGCCGCCGGCGCGGGGTGACAGCCGGCGGGCCTGGGGCGCCGCTGTTGAAAGAGTCGGGGCCTGCGGCCGCAGACGAAGTGGACATGCGTCGCTCTGAGGCGTATACTGATTGGCGGAGGTTCTTGGATCCTGTCTGCGGACCTGGTCCGGCATTCACCGTTATCGCCAACGGTGACACGATCAAAGGGGGGCGCACATGCGCGCGAGAGCATCGGAATCTGGAGTCCTGCTGAGCATCTCACCCATCGTCCGGCATCTGCTGCTCCGGGCGACCCCGGGCCTGGTCGCGGTCGCATTGCTGGCGGGATCCCCAGCCCGCGCCGACACCCTCTTCGCCGCGCGATTCTGCTGCTACAACGTCAGCCCTGGCCCGGTCGCGGTCGTGGTCGGCGACTGGGACCGTGACGGCATCCCGGACCTGGCCACGTCGGATCAGATTTCCAGCCGGGTGACGATCCTGCGAGGCAACGGTGACGGCACCTTCGGGAACAGAATCGACTACGGCATGTCCACCACTCCCACGGACATCGTCACCGCCGATTTCAACGGCGACGGCATCGCCGATCTCGTGGCCACCAACCAGGGCACAAACTACGTCAGCGTGTTCCTGGGCAAGGGGGACGGCACCTTCCCCCAGCGGCACAACTACTACACCGGGAAGTGGCCCATTCGCATCGCGGTCGCGGATTTCAATCACGATGGGAAGCTCGATCTCGCGGTCACGAACAACGGGGATGCTTCGGTTTCGATTCTCCTGGGAGTGGGGGATGGAACCTTCCCCACGCACCAGGATTATCCGGTGGCCGATTACCCGGACGGTGTCGTCGCCGGGGACCTGAACCGCGATGGCATACCCGATCTGGTGGTGGCGAACAATAGCGCCATGTCGGTTTCGATTTTGCTGGGTACCGGGAACGGGACATTCGAGGCCCACGGGACGAAGCTCGTGGACCTCCCCGCGGATGTGGCTTTGGCCGATCTGAACGGGGACGGTGACCTGGACCTGGTGGTGACCGATCGCGATGAAGACAATCCCGCGGTTTCCGTTCTCCTGGGCCACGGCGACGGGTCGTTTGCTCCGCCCCAGATCTACCCGACCTACGCTCCCTCCGAGCGCGTGACGATCGTCGATATCGATCATGACGGTCATCTGGACCTGCTGGTGACCGCCCTCGAAGGAGATCAGATCACGGTGTTGCTCGGTCGCGGAGACGGGACCTTCTCCGGGAACCCGCTGAGTGTGCTGGCAGACCAGGGGGCGGGTTCTCTGGCCCTCTCGGACTTCAACAACGACGGCGAGCCCGATCTGGCAGTCGCCAACTGCTACAGCAACAACGTCTCCATACATTTCGGCCACGGGGACGGCACTTTCGGACCGACCGGAATCACCTACCTGCCCGGGGTGCAGCCCTCCTGCGTCGCCCTGGCCGATCTGGACGGCGACGGGCACCTCGACATGGTGACGGCCGATCCGGTGTCGAGCATGCTCTCCGTGCTCCTCGGCAACGGAGACGCGACGTTTGGAGCGGCCACCGACTATTCCATCCTGGGCTATCCCTTCGGCGTCGCCGTCGGCGACGTGAACAACGACGGCAAGCCGGATCTGGTGGCGGCGAACAGCCAGCGCACCTCAGTTTGTGTGCTGCTGGGAAATGGAGACGGCACCTTCCGAAGCGGCGCCTGCTTCCTCACTGGAACCTCGCCCAACGCTGTGGCCATCAGCGATTTGAACCGCGACGGCAAAGCCGACCTGGTGACGGCGAACGCGGGCGCCAACACGGTGTCGGTGTTGATGGGGCATGGAGACGGGACCTTTGCCCCCAAGGTGGACTACGGCACCGCGTCGCAACCGGTCTCTGTGGCGGTGGCCGAACTGGACGGAGACGGCCTGCCGGATCTGGCCGTGGCCAACTACCTCTCTCAGTGTGTCTCCGTCCTCCTGAGCAACGGGGGAGGGACGTTCAAGCCCCGCAAAGATTACACCGTCGGGGTATATCCCAACGCGGTCGCGATCGGGGACTTGAACGGCGACTCCAAGATGGACCTTGCGGTCTGCGTTCGCGGCGACTCGTGCGTCGTCTCGGTTTTCCTCGGCGACGGCCAGGGGCACTTTGCAGCCGGCTCGAGTTTCGCCACCAACAGCATGCCGATGGCCGCGGTCATCGGCGACATCGACGGCGACGGCAAGATGGATGTGGCGACGGCGAACTACTCGGACAACACGGTCAGCGTGCTCCTCGGACACGGCGATGGGACCTTCGCCCAGCACGTCGACTACGGTTGCGAGCACCAGCCCTGCTCGCTGGCACTGGGAGATCTCAACGGCGATCGCAAACCCGATCTGGTCGTGGCCAACTGGAACGGCAGTGTGACCGCGCTACGCAACATCTCTCCGGTCCCCACGGGCGTGACCGCGCCCGGACTGAACAGGCCCGACTGGTCCGCGACCTGCGTCCCGAATCCCGCGCAGGGAACAGTCACCTTCCGATTGAGCGCGCCTCCCGCAATCGCGGCAGAGTTCGGGATCTACGATGTGGGCGGCCGCCTCATCCGCCGTCTGCTGGATTCTGCGGTTGCGCCCGGAGGCCAGATCGTGGTCTGGGACACGCAGGATGAACGGGGCTTGCCGGTGGCGGCAGGAAGGTACTATTTCAGGGTTCACGCCGACGGCCGGGATTGGAACAAGCCCGTAGTCGTCGTGAGGTAGGGTCTTCGGACTGGCGGAGGACGGGACGGCAGAGATGATCGGGGGCGAACGGTGGCTCCCGGCGCCTATTTCGTTCGCTGGCGGAGCCCGGGTGAGGAACGCGCCGAGAAGCTGATCCTGTACAAGTAGAGCCGTCGGGAGCCGCTGGCTGTCCGGTGCCGGCTTCGGTCCGCTCGGACCGCGGTCATTCGACCAATACGATCCTTCGGCTCGTGGTTCCGGAAGCCCCCGTCGCGCGGATGAAGTAGATGCCGGAGGCGGCTCGGTGGCCCCCGGACACGCGCCCGGTCCACGAAACGTCGATCGGTGCTGCAGTGGACCAGCCGTCGAAAAGCTCCGCCACCTTTCGCCCGGCGACGTCGAAAACCCCGACCGTGACCTGCTGGCCCGTGAACGATGCTGACAAACGGAGACGGACTCGGCGCCTCCAAGACGATCCGCGGATTCGGGGCCGTCAAGACCGTGTCGCCGGTCGTGGCGGAGGTGTCTTCGACCCACGTCGTATACGAAGGAAAGCTCCCGCGGGTCATGTCATAGAACGTCACCATCTGCGAGGCCAGGTCCACATCGCCGTCCCCGTCGACGTCAATCCACTGCGCTTGCGGCGAGGCGCCGAGGGCTCCGGACTCGAAGTGATCCTCCATGTCCGCCAGGCGCCAGGTTTGATCGACGAAGCGGCCGTTCTGGTTCTTCAGCAGAACGAATCGGTCGAGGGACTCCAGGAGCAGGTCCGGGAAACCATCGCCATCGATGTCGCGCGCCACGGCGTCGAACGCCGGGGGCAGCCCATGCACCGCCGGCGGCACCATCTCGAACCGGAGCCCGCCCACGCCCCGGCACAGCCAGGGCGCGTCGGAGCTGCCGGTAAAGAGAATGTCGGGAATTCCGTCCCGGTCGTAGTCGAAGACGAGCGCATTCCGGTAGTACTCCGGGGGAAACGGACCCGGAACCCGCTCGAACTTCCACCCGCCGAGATTGCGATAAACGCGGCTTTCTCCGTCCCAATTCACCAGAATGACGTCCAGAAGCCCGTCCCCATCCAGATCCGCGAGGGTGGCGGATTCGGTCTGCAGTGAATCGACCACCCCCGAGTCGGTGACCTCGACGAGCCGGCCGCCTTCATTCCGGAAGAGCCGTTCCGGACCGTAACCCGGGATCAGGAGGTCCGGGTCCCCATCGCCGTCAAGATCTCCCACCGCCACCTCGTTCTCTCCGATGACGCCGCCGAGTCCGGCGATGCTCGTGAGGTCCGTGAATCTGCCCGTCCCGTCCCCGCGGAGGAGCATCAATGGAGCCCCGAAGGTGACGACAAGAACGTCCGTCTTGCCGTCCCCGTTGAAGTCGGCGGGGACAAACTCCCGCGGCCAAGATGGAAGCGGCGGGGACTGGTTCGAGATGTCGGTGAAACCCGCGGAACCGTCGTTCCGCAGGATTCTCGGTTTGTATTCATGAGTGAAGAAGTCGGCATCGCCGTCCCCGTCGATGTCGATCGCGGTTCCTCTGGTGGGCACGGGGCCGGGATGGCGGATCGAGCTGACCGGGCGGAAGACCGGACCCGAGATCGATTCGAATCGGTCCTCGAGGCGGTTGTTGGCCGGGTCAAAGTCGGTCCACGGCTGCCCCAGGGAGTCGGTGATCTCCCAGGTGAGCTCTCCGGCCCCAAGCTGCTCGATCCGGACGGAATC
Organism: Candidatus Eiseniibacteriota bacterium; assembly: GCA_963833505.1. Taxonomy (GTDB): domain Bacteria; phylum Eisenbacteria; class RBG-16-71-46; order CAIMUX01; family CAIMUX01; genus CAWHYG01. The sequence goes on from CAWHYG010000015.1 coordinate 199,260, forward strand.
GGTGCGAATCGCCAGCGACTGATCCGGGGCCATGTCCCTGACGCGGTGGAAAGGACAGGCCAGACCGCCGCCCGGCAGGTCCACGCGCAAACGGATCCCAAGCGAAAGAGGAAGGTCGGAGAAGTTATGGAGCCAGACTTCCGGGACCAGATTGGAACCTTGCGAAGTTTACCCGCGCGGCCACAATGATTGGACGAGCGAAGCATCCAAGGGCGCCTGGGGACGAGACATGATGAAGAAATACCAGTCTGCGTTTGCCGACATGCCCCCGGTGCTGTAGGCATGCCGCACTGCCACGACCTCATAGTGTGGCGCGCTTGAGGCCACGCGGGCCACGAAGTCGGTATCGAGCACTTTCTGCCATAGTTCCAGTGCACGCGCCGGAGAACCGCCTCCGACGGGAAGCACGCGGAAGGACAGCGGCTGCGGGTTTCTGGTGACGCGGCCCCAGGTGTGCCGGAAAGCCGCGGGAGGTGGTTGCTCGATCTCTCCCATCCCACTCCAGATGATCGTGGCATGAACCAGGATCTGGCCGGTCAGGCGGGACCGCACCTGGAGCCAGCCGAAATCGTCGGGCTCCTGCGACGACCAAAGCACGTCTCCGGCGATGAGTTCATCCTCCGCCGGCAGCACCTTGTCGAATTCTCCTGGAAAGTCGGCATACCGGTCCAGGGAACCCGTGTCATCGTGGACCACGGCAAGAACCGAAAGAACCTCGGGTCGTGGCGTCGCGCGGACCACGGGGGCAACGAAAGGAGTCACAAAGAGAGACAGAAACACGAGCACTCGCCGGCAGCGAACGGTCTTGAACCGGCACATAGCTGACCCCTCGTTCGGAGACACCATCGTCCGGCAAGAAATCCGACGGCCCCGGGTTCGGCCTTCGCCACACTCCGAGTGGCCGACATCAAGTATAATGGATCGTTTGGGCAATCTCCAGGCCGTTTCCCGTTCGCCCTGCGGCCGGATTGCGGATGAACGGGCGATTCCACGGCGTGAATCCGGTGTCTTTCCATGGAAATCGCCGGCGTTCCGGGCGATCGGCGCACGGCAGGCCCACGTGCTGGAGACCGGAGCTTGGATGATCGCAGCCCGACAGCAGTGTTTGCGTCAGGTGTCAGACTGGGGGACGGGACTCCCGTTCTGCCCAAGAAGCCAGTCCTTCAACCAGCTGCCCTCTGAGCCTCCGCTTACACAAGCACCGGCAGGGGCCGACCGGCCTGGGTCTCGGCCGTCGCCGATCGAGCTCAGGGCGGCTCTGGAAACGATGGTGTCGGATAACCGTCAAGGGAGAGCCTTCCCGGAAGGGAGTGGTAGCCATGGCGCGTGAGCTGGTGGCATATCTCTGGGCTGTTTTGCAAGGGCCCGAGATCCTGGGGTCGTCGAAGCGCCCGTCCCTATCAGATGCCATGAACAAGAGGCGATCCTCCCGCAAAGGAAGATCGCCTCCACCAACCTCAGTGCTGGACTGAGGGGTCGTTCCATGCTAACGGATGACGACCAGCCGTTCACTATTCGTCGTCTTCCCGACCTGCAGCCGAAGGAAATAGACCCCGGCGGAAAGGGGCCGGCCGCGCGAGTCGACGGCACGCCAGCCGGAGACCTGGTGAGCGCCGGCCGAGACGGATCCGTCCACCAGGGACGCGACCAGGCGGCCCTCCGGGTCAACCAGCCCCAGCCGGGCGTAACCGGCCTCCGGCAAGGTGTAGGAGATCGACGCTTCCCCGCCCGAGGCAACGGGCGAGCGGGCCGACAGCTCCAGCGAGCGCGACGAGCCACCCGCCCGGGGGTCCGGCACTGACGTGGTGTTGAGCGGAAGTACGCCTTCGTTGAATATGCTGAGGTCAGGCAGCCACGCGTAGGTGTTGATATTTGTGTAGGCAGTTAGCGTGCGCGTCGCATTGACTGCAGCGAAGTCCATGACATAGTCTCCGGGACCCAGGCGAGCCAGCAAGTTGCCCTCACCGTCAACGACATTGGTGTTTTGCCCATGCCAGGCAGTCCAACATGTAACCCCCGGCCCGGGATAATCCACGCCGGATCCAGGGTTTCCGTTGTTAGGTGGTGTGTGTGAAGTATCTTTCGTTGTATAGATGAATAGGTGAGAGGGCCATCTCGGAAACTCCTCATACGCCGTGCCATCCCTGTACAGCACGACGTTCACAAGTGTAGCTCCGATCGGCCTCATGTCAAATTCTGCCAGCGACGAGTCCCCGGCCAGTGAGGTCAACGACGTACGGCTGACGAGCTGGTTCGGTCGCCCATCGAGAACGCCCATTGCCTCCTCGTGAACGAAACTCCCGGGGGGAGCGTTCTGAGTTGAATCGAAGGCCGAGGACATGAAGCCAAACAACGTGCCGTCGGACGGAACCCGCCCGGTCACGTCGATGGAGACGCCGTCCTGCCCCGAGGATCCGAGGTTGGTGACGTGCAAGACGCCGTTGGAGTAGTTGAGCACCGCATTGCCGAGCGGCGTGTTCGTGTAGCCGAACGCCTGAACCCGGGACCCGGAGCTGGTGTTCAGCAGCACGGAGGCCGTGTTGGCGGTATAGTCCGCCACGACCAGGTCGAGATAGCCGTCGCCATTCAAATCCGCGAGGGCGACGTCCGCCGGCTCGGTTCCGGTCGGGAAATCCGTCTTGGCTCCGAAGCCTCCCTGACCGTTGCCGGTCAGCACCGAGACCGTATTGGAGTTCTGATTGGTCGTCACGAGGTCGGGGCTGCCGTCCAGATCGAGGTCACCGATCGCGACCGAGAGGGGCGCGCTTCCGGTCGGGAAGTCGGTCTTGGTCCCGAACCCGCCCGCGCCGTTGCCGAGGAGCACCGACACGGTGCTGGCAAAGTCGTTCGCCGTCACCAGGTCGAGATTCCCGTCGCCGCTGACGTCGCCCATCGCGATCCCATGGGGTCTGGCCCCGGTCGGGAAGTCGGTCTTGGTCCCGAACCCGCCGATGCCATTCCCGAGCAGCACCGACACCGTGTTGGAGAGAAAGTTCGCCGTCGCCAGGTCGGGGTGTCCGTCTCCGTTCAGGTCTCCGATCGCGAGCGCTTGGGGTTGGTTCCCCGTCGCGTAGTCGGTCTTGGTTCCGAAACCGCCCACGCCATTCCCGAGCAGCACCGAGACGGTGTTGGAAAGGCTGTTCGCCACCACCAGGTCGGGCTTCCCGTCGCCGTTCACTTCCCCGATCACGACCGAGACGGGACCGCTCCCCGTCGCGAAGTCGGTCTTGGTCCCGAAACCGCCGACGCCATTCCCGAGTAGCACCGAGACCGTGTTGGAACTGTAGTTCGCCACCACCAGGTCGAGCTTCCCATCGCCGTTCACGTCCCCGATCACGACCCACTCGGGAAAGCTCCCTGTCGGGTAGTCGGTCTTGGTCCCGAAACCGCCCACTCCATTGCCGAGCAGCACCGAGACGGACTGGGCGTTGGCGTTCGCCACCACCAGGTCCGGATGACCGTCGCCGTTCAAGTCACCGGTCGCGGTATTGAAGGGACCGCTCCCGGTCGGAAAGTCGGTCTTGGATCCGAAGGTCACCTGGGCCGCGCTCGCGGGATGCGGCTGAAACACGAGCCAAAGGGCGAATAATGCAGCAGATTTTCTCATGACGTTTCCCTTTCCGAATCCGGAAGGTGGGACCTCGGCGCGAAGAGCCGCACGGCACCCTCTCCCTTCAAGTGAGATACAGACATTCAACACGGCTTCCGTGTCGGGCGGGGTCTTCGGCCCGCCCAGCGCGGAGACATGGCCACCAAATGGGATTCGCGTGGGACCGTGCAAATCCCTCACCCTATCTTTCGGAAGACGAGATCCTCCGGTTTCCCAGGCGTGAGATGTCCGGTCGCCGAATGCTCCGGACGTCTCGCCCTGGCCGCAAGCGGAACTCAGCGCGGCCCGGTGCTCAGCCGGATCGCACGGAACTCCTCAAATCGCTTGAATCGTCCAGCCGGGCCGCGGCCCCTCCCGGCGCCCTCGCGAGGTCCACTCACCGGAATGGAGGAGGAGGCCATGACCCGGCCGCGATCAGGAAAGCCGGCTTACTTGTACATCCCCTTGACCCGACCCCAGGTCGTGGTGGTGACCGGAACCGGACTGCCAGCCATCGGTCAAGACCTCCATCTGCACACAATCGGCGTACCCCGAGCGACCCAGGAGCGTATCGTCAGTGAAGCCGATCTGGAAGATCACCCAGCGCGTTCCCGGCGGGATGGGATGCGCCAACGAGCACTGCACCCAATTGCTGCCGTCGACGTTGACCGCGTTCGTATATTGGCCCACGTTGCTTGGCCATCCCCACTGGCTCTGATAGAAATACACCGAAACGTCGCCCTGAACAGAAGGCCATCCGGGGTGCGCCACCGTGTTGAGCAAGGCGCTGAGACTGATCGTGGCCCCGCCCTGGTCGATGCAGCCGGCGTACTTGCTGATGTCGACGGCCTGGAAGGCCTGGGTGACATCCCCCCCCTCATTCATCATCTGGAGCATTCTGGCGGCCACACGGGGGCGTGAGGTCGCTATCCGCGACCGCGATCATCCCATCCTCGGCTCCCCAATAGCCCGGCACAAAGGGAGGACCTACTAGGGGACCAAGACCTGGGAGCGTGTAGGGATAGGGGTTCTTTTCGAAGCTGGGATCACTGATCAGGTTCTGCGCCCGCGCGGAAGGCGCGGTGGCCAGGAATGCGAGCGCCAGTGCGGCGCAGCCAATGAGAGAGTTCCTTCGAGCATTCATCAGATCGACTCTGTCTGCGTTTGCGAGAACATCAGGAGCAGTGCGTGCTGCTGCAACGCCCCGTCCAGACTCGTTCCGCTGCCCGATCCTTGTTATACCCAAGTCCGGGTGCCGTCTTCGGCCCACCCGGCTCAGAGGAGCAATCACCAAATATGAGTCGCGCGAGACAGTGGAAATCCCACAGACTATTTGCGAAAAGGGCGACTCTTCGGAATCTCTGGCGTGAAATGTACGAGCGGCCAGTAACCGCGATGTGAGATTCCGAAAGATGGGTCTTGCGCCGGAAGGCGCGGAGAGACCGGGCCGCGAACGCCACTTTCGTGACCCGTCGACACTGCAGAGGGTGAAATCTTGGCACCGGGCTTCCCGTCGACGTGCTGGGACCGCTTGAGCGTGCGCTACCCGGGCCGGAGCGACTCGAGGCGCTCGCCCCAGACCCCAAGGAGTGTCGTTTCGAGGTTAAGACTCTTCCGAGTCTCCCAGGAGGATGAACGCCGCCCAAAACACGGGGTTGGCAAACGGCTGGCCGCCGTCGGCATCGCGATACGAGCGCAGCCAGCGCTTGGCCTCCTGCAGGGCGACGGCTTTCGGCATCGGTTGGCCGATGAGGCCCATGCGAACGTCGCGGTAGGAGCCGGCCAGGTTCTCATAGAAGCGGCCCATGAGCAGGGCCGTGGCCTGATCATCCACGTCCCAGAGGCTCACGAGCAGGCACCTCGCGCCGGCACGCAGCAGTTCCCCGGTCAACCCGAGAGAGGTCTCCTGGGATCGGGTGAAAAAATCCGTCTGGCATGCGCTCAGGGTGACGAGGTCAGCCTTTAGCTTCCAGGTCGACCGGATGTCCGCCGCGGTGAGCACCCCGTCGTCCGCTGAGGAGGCATCCGAGTCGGCGCCGTCCAGCGCAGACCTCGTCGGGGACAGCAGGACTGCGGAGCGCATCTGATTAGGCATGTCCATCAAAGAATGCGTGGCGAGGTGGATCAAGTCGTACTCTTCCAGTTCTCCGCTCGTCGCCAGACGCGTGATCTCCCTTTTCGATGCGTCCCTTCCGAGCAGGACGGTACAGGAAGGGAAGATCTGGGCGATCCGTCGGACCTCGTCCCGCGTTTCGGGCAGGCGGGAGTCGCTGTCCATCGCACCCGGCTGCCGGGTGAGCACCCGGGTCCGAGGCCCCGGATCTACCCGTTCGGGAGACGCCGAACTCATTGGATCGCCGCTCTGCCGGGCCGCGAGATCCGATGCGGTTTCCACCTTCGTACTCCCCGGCCCGAAGTCCGGATCCCCGACGGCCAGCACGCGCCACGTGCCCGGGGCCTTGACCGGGCCGCATCGCTTCCGCATCCGGACCAGGAGGGTGGCAGAGGGTGTATAAGAGACGGCAAACCGGTCGCCGATCCACGTGCCGGATGAATCCATCAACGCATCGAGGGGCACGTGGCTCATGTTCATCGCCTGGACCACGACAAGCTGATCGATGCCGCGCAGACACTTCTCCAGCGGGGCGAGTATCTCCTCATAGACCGATCGGGCCCCCTGCACGAGTTCACCGCTGACCGGCCTCCGGAACGGCCATCGGGCCTCGTCACGGAGCACGTTGGAGAAAACACCGATTTTCCAGGTGGCGGCCCGCTCGCCCACACCGGCGGGGGGATCGATCCTCACCCACTGAATGGGCCCGGCGTGGCGGATTATATAACCCCAGAGCGGATAGACCGTGACACTCGAGATGGCGTGGTACGAGTCCAGCCACCCGACGAGGGCGGCATGATCCGAAAGAGCGGCCTGAACGGTCTCCAAGTTGCAGACCCGGGGACGACCCGAGGTCTGGTCGGGATCGGAGTCGGTGGATGATCCGTTCCCATCAGAAGCAGCGAACTCGTCGAGCAGGCGACGGTTGAGGCCGTGCTCCAGCGAGACCCATGCTTCCTCTCCCTTTCCCTGCATCAGCTGCGTGATCGCCAGGGTGGCATAGGGATAAGAGTCGTGGGCCGGCGGAACGCCGGATATTCCTTGACGGTAGAGCGCCTCATAGAGGTCGATCACCTCACGGGAGCCACGTTCCGCCTCCTGGTACCGGCCTTGCTCGAACAGGACCTTGACCTCAAGGCTGAGACTCAGAGCGAGAATTTCCTTGCTCACGCCGGGGACCTCGCGAGACAGCTTGACGGCCTGGCGCAAATAGGGACCGGCCTTATGCCAATCGCCGGCAAGAAGGTACGTCAATCCGAGGTCACAGAGGGACTCCGCCACGTCGGGATGCCTGGACCCCAGGGTCTTGCGGCGCATTTGCAGCGCTTCCCGGAACATCGGGATGGCCTGGTCGTAACGGTAATTCCTCCGGTCGAGGTCCGCCAGGCTGTTCAAGCTCGAGGCCACAGCAGGGTGCGTCCGGCCAAAGAGCTCGCGGCGAAGCGCGAGTGATTCTTGAAGGTGCGCTCGCGCTTCGTCATAGCGACATGTTAGTTGGTCCGCCTTCCCCAGCAGCTCCAAGCTCAGGGCCACATCCGGGTGCTTCTCCCCCAGGACTCTTCGCCGCATCTCCAGGGCTCGGGTCTGAAGATCCTCCGCCCTTTCCCAGTCACCCTGATAACGGGCCAACTCTCCCAACTCGGTTACGGAGACGGCGACATCCGGATGGTCGTGACCCAGGAGCCGCTGGCGGGTGTCGAGCTGTTTCCGGGCCAAGACGAGACCTTTGCGGTATTCCGCGTCAATCAAAGCGCGGGCGATGACGGCGTCATTGCGATCGGCTTCGGCCAGGGCGTCCCGGCAGGAGTCCGGCAGGGAGACGATGTGCTCGAGGGTGGCCACCAACCGGACTGCGTCTGCCTTCTGCCAAGGCGGAACTCCGCGATCCTGGTCCAGCTCTCGCAGGTGCACCCGCCCGAGATCGAGCGCTTCCTGGTAACGACCGGAACCCCGAAGGCGCGTAATCTTGTCCGCGACGGCATCATCCCGTGCAAGACGGGACCGGCCAACAAAGTTGTGTCGGTACAGAGCCACAGACGAGACGATGGCGGCGGCCAAGAGCATACCAATACTGAGGTAACAGACCGCCTTACGGATCGACCAGCTCATCGCTTCGATCCTACTGGTGGTCTTGGGAATCCTGAGCGCCGCGCCTGGCCGGAAGGGAACGAGCTCGATCCCCAACCTCCCCGCCCGAGGCCGCCAGGACTCTCCGGAGCGAGTCTGCGCTGGCGCGCTGGCCGGTTCGATGGAGGGCGACGAGAAGCGTCCAACGGCCCTCGTCACGCCAGGCATCCGGCAGGTCTTCGCGCAATACCGCTCGCAGGATCCGGGCCGCCTCCGCAAACTCGCCTTGATGGGCCAGGGCGTTTCCCAGGTAGATCAGCCGAATCGATTCCAATGGTCCGGTCGTTTCGAAGGACTTGAGGCCCTGGATGGCCGGGCCCAGATCCCGCCGGCCGTACGCTCCGATGGCGTTCAGGAGGTCGCCGGTAACGCGGTCGGCATCCTTGGCGCCGGCACCCCCCTGAGATCCATCGGTGGGCAGGGAGGCATTGCCCCGCAGAACGGTGAGCTCGGACCCGCTCGGCAACCAATCCGTTTCGGACGGAAGGACGATTCGTTCGGCAGGGCGGGAGGTGACCAAGAGGGCGATCGCGATTGCCGCCAGGCTGGTGGCCATGCCGACGACGTACCACCGCCGCTGAAACAAACCCACCAGGCCACGCCGGAACCTGTTCCCCGCTGTCGAGACCTGGTCCCGAGCCGCCTCTCTGCCCCTATCCGAACCTGCGGTCCCCAGCTCGCGCGACCAAGCCTCGTCCCCAAATCGTTCTGGGATCGGTTCCCCTCGCAGAAGGGCCCGATAGACGGGAGAGGCCCGAAGCCTCTCGATCTCGCCTCCGCGTTGCCGGAGAAGATCTTCGCACGCCGGGCACGCGGACAGGTGGGTGATTGCCGCGCCGCGTTCCGCAGACGGGACGCGGCCGAGCAGCAGCGCCAGCAGGGTGTCCTCGTCCAAATGCCAAACGCCTCGATCGTCAGCCGAGGATCTCGGTGGAGGAGTCATTTGTCCTCTCTTCTTGCCCACCTTGGAGCAGGTTCCAGATCTCCACAAAGGTGCCGGCGGGCAGGTCCTCCGCCCGGTGGCCCTTGCGTTCCATACACTCTCCGATCTTCTTCCGAGTGCGAGACAGCAGCATGTCCACGCCTTTAGCATGCCCGGCCACATCAGGATGGAGCGCGATCTCCCGGGTCGAGAGACCGTAGAACACGCGGAAGAACCAGATCCGGAGGGCCCTTGACTCAAGCTGTGCGACGCATTCTCTCAATGCTTCGACAAACTTCCGGCGTTCGTGACTCGTATCCGGGCTTTCGATCCCGGAACGCAAACCTGATGACGCGGCGTCCTTTTCGCGCTCAAGGTCCACCTCGATCTCCCTATGCCGTTGCCGGCGGCGCAGATAGTCTACCGCCCCGTTTCGGGCAACGCGGGAGACAAAACCGCCGATCTCTGCGTCTGTGCGATCTTTGATGTCCCATGCAAGTGCTTCGATTTGCCCGAGGAGATCTAACGATTTTTCTGACGCGATGTCTTCGATGTCCGCGAAGGGGATCTCCCCCAGGTGCTGCACGTGGCCTCGGACGAACCGCCTTATTGCGACATTCAAGACCAACCACAGCTCGCCGCGGGCCCGTCCACATGCTGAAGACGTGGAGAGGAACTCAGCATACGTCTCCCGAAGCCTCTGCTGCCAACTGGTCGGAGGCTTCCGCCCATCGACATTCGGAGCGTCCGGGCCCGCCGCAGGAGGTTGAATCCGGGCTGAATCCTTTTCGATGAGCCGTTCCCCCCTCTTTGCACGACGTTCGGCGCTCGGGTCACTCGACGCAAGACGCATGGTCAACCTCAATTTTTTCTCCGGTTGGCCCGAAGGTCAATTCATTTCGAGCCTGCGACGAACAAACGCATCTATTTGTTCCACTCTTTCACAAGAGCGATGTCGCGGCTCATGAGGCGCTTCCAGGAGAAGCCTGATCGGCTCCTTCTGCCATTCGCGCGTGGGATCCGCCGGCCGATGCCGAAAGCGGTCGCATTGCAAGACTCCACATCTCGGAGCTGATCCCCGGAAAATTTCCCCCCCCGCCGTGAATAACTCTGTGGGATTTCCCCCCTCTCGCGCGATTCACAGTTGGAGATCCACGTTTCGGAGCCGGACAGGCCGACAGCAGTGCCTGGAAGCCAGGGGATGGTCGGAAACCTCGGTCTCGCCAGAGCCTCGCCTTTGAGAATTCCGCGAGCGACCAGAGAAAAGGAGTGCACAGTCCATGAAAAGTCTACGTCAATGGTTCCCACTGCTCGGCCTTTGTGGCCTGGTTGTCTTCACCAGCTCGTCCCGGGCCGTGCCGACCGCTGCCAACACCAAGCCGATGACACCAGGGAAGCCCGCGGCGGCCTGGGTAGGGCTCTCGGGGCCGAAGACCAAAACCGGGCCACCTTGGCCAGTGATGGTGAAGGTTCCGCTCTCAGGGCCGAGCCTAGGGCAAGCCGGCACCTGCCCTTGCATTGGTAAACCCGGCGTCGTGCACCTGGTCAATGACGACGGCACCCCGGAGGCCGCCTACTCCTGGCAGTACGGCGGATTGAGTTCGTGCGCGGGTTACTACGGTGCCTTTGCCGAGGAGTATACCGGCAGTTCCGTTTGCGGCATCGATCTGACCCTCTCCGCGCCGGCTTTTCTCTGGAGTGCGACCTGCGACCTCTTTGTCTGGGCCGACGGATTTTACGGGCCGGGAAGCGTACTTCAAATCGTTCATGACGCACCGGTGCCGGGCATCCCGGCCGCGCCGAACTGCGAGGACTACGCTCTCACGATTCCGGCAACGGCGATTCCCTCCGGCCCCGCAAATTTCTGGGTTGGATACTGGCCGACCTTTGTCGGCCCGGCCACCTACTACGTCGCAGCCGACGAGGGCACGGCTCCTAGCAAGGGCTTCCCTTTTTTCAAAGTGGCGCCGGGGATCGGCTATCCGACCGGGTGGCAGCCGGCCTATTACCTCTGGGGTCCTCAACTTGAGGATTTTTACATCAGTTGTTGGGCCAGCCAGTCTCCCAGCCCGGTCAATCAGATTCCCAACACCACTCCGTGCCCATGAATGTTGTGCCTCCCACGGGTCGAATCCCGCGGCCGCTGATGGGAACGGCCCGGGCAAGTGGACCGCTTCGTGGATCGACAGCTTCCACTGTCCGACGGTTCTCCCCAATGGAGGTTTCAGATGTTGTTCGCTGTGGCCCTTGGAACGGAAGCAACGGACCTCGGCTCTCGGATTCATGGACAGGTCGAACAACCCAAGGAGCCGTCTCATGTTCAAACAACCTGATTTCGGAAGCCCATTCCCGCTCCGGCTCGCGAGGGCCAGCGGGCATTTCTCCGGCATCGTGATCTCGTCTGCCCTCCTCAGCCTCTGGAGCCCCGGCCCGGGTAACGCGGCCACTTACATCGTGAATTCCAACGGCGTCGGTGGGGCCGGTCCCACCATCCAATGGGTCATTGACAACACACCTCTGGTGACTGGAGACATCATCGAGCTGGACGGCAGCCCCTTTACCGGCTTGGGCAACCGGGATGTGGACTTCCACGGGAAGCTCATCACGATCCAGTCGCAGTCGGGCGACCCGACCATGTGCGTGATTGACGTCCAAGGAACGGAGATCGACAGCCACCGGGGTTTCATCTTCCACACTGGTGAAACGAGTCAGGCGCTGGTGCAAGGCGTCACGATCACGGATGGATACGTGCAGGGGAATCCATACGGCGGCGATGGAGGAGGCATCCTGTGCAGTGAAGCATCTCCCACCATCAACAACTGCCGCATCGTCGATGACGAAGCCGGGGTCAACTCCGTGACCGGCGCAGGATCCGGAGGAGGCATCGCCTGCGAGAGCTCCTCCACACCGGTGATCACCAACTGTGTCATTTCCCAGTGCAGCTGCGGGAGCCGCTTCGGTGGCGCGGGCGGTGGCCTCTTTTCCGACGACTCTTCCTCGCCGACCCTGCAGAACTGCACAATTTTCGGAAACGGTACCCTAGGACAGATTGGAGGGGGAGGGGGAATCGCCTGCAGCGTCGCTCACATCGTGAACTGTACGATCAGCTCCAACGAGAGTGGCAATGATTTCGGCGGCGGCATCTCCTGCGGCGCCGCCTTCATCTCCGGCTGCGCCATCGTGGGGAATTCATCAGGCACCGGGGGCGGCGGAGTCTCGGGGGGGAACACCACGATTGTGGGCTCGGTGATTTCGGGAAATTGCGCCGTTGGGGCGGAAGGTGGAGGTCTCGATGGGGGGAACTTCAGCATCACCAGTTGCACGATTGCCGGGAACAAAGCGGCTACGGTGGCAGGGGGCATCGGAGGCATCGTGGACGGGGGATCAACCCTGACGAATACGATTCTCTGGGGTAACTGCTCCCCGGGGCCCGGCCCGGACGGCGACGGCACATTCACCTTCGTCTGCTGCGATGTCAGTCCCGCTCAGCTTTCCGGCACGGCCATCTTCGTGGGGACCCAGGTCAACGCCGACCCACTCTTCTGCGCGCAGGCGGCCTGCGCGAATGCCCCTACCATCGCGGGCGACTACAAGCTTCAGGGCGGCTCGCCCTGCCTCCCTTCCGCCAGCCCCTGCGGGTCGCTCATCGGAGCCCTGCCCCAGGGATGCAGCGGTCCGGTGCCGACGAAAGAGATGACCTGGGGAAGCCTGAAGTCGCGGTTCAAGTAGGTTCTGTCGGAAGTTGACCTGTCTCCGACCGGTTCTCGATCTCTGAATGTAGCCATCTACAAGAGCGGCGTACAGCAGCTGTTGTGTCACTGGGTCCGGGCCGGTTACGGAGAGCCGTCGACTCGCGCGGCCGGCCCCTTTCCACCGGGGTCTGTCCCCGCGCCCTGACACTCCGCTCCGCTGGTAACGGAGCTGGTCGCCCGGAGGTACCAAGCACGACGACAGCAGGGGCCCTTCCGCCGGCCGCCTGAAGAGCGCGACCGCCACCGAACCCGGGCGCGTCGGGTTCCCCGGCACAACGGAGCGAATCCGGGGTCGACATCGCGGCTGCCGCCGCCCGCTGCTCCAGGTGTTGGCGATCGCCAGGAAACGAAGAATTCTGGACCGGCGAGTCGGAGTGCCATGGGTCCTTCGGCAGAGTCAAGGGCAGGCTCGCTCCGCTCGTCGCCTGCGGCGACCCTTGACACCGCCTTCGGCCCCACGGCGTTGCGCAATTAGGCCGGAAAGCCTAGCTTTCCGGCTCGCAAGAAGCGCGCCGGATTTCCGGGGGTGTCCAGAACCCTACGTTTCCTGAAGATCATCGACATCGTTCTCGGCTCTCTCGGGCAGCCAGTCCTACTGGACGTACACCCCAATGCCGAGGGCCGTGGCCTTCAGATAAGGAGTGGGCGTCAAGTAAGGGACGGTCCCGGTATTGTGCCAGCCGGGAGGACCGCCGCTTGGAGCGCCGACCGGGACGTAGGTGTACGGGCAGCCGCCGAAGCCGTCCAGGTCGGCGCACACGCAGTAATCGCCTGGGTACGTCTTGTAGCCCACCCAGAACTTCCCCGCGGGTATGAAGGTTGAGGGAATGCCCATGTCCTCGCTTACTACGGTGGGCCAATAGCTGATCGGTGAAGGCAATGTCGCTTGGGGCACAACCGTCAAGATCAAGCCGGGTTGACCGCCGTTGTCTGTCCAGATATAGAGATTGGCGGTTTCGCTTCCGACAGGCGGGGAGACCCGCGTCAGAAACAGCTGAATCCCACAGACGTGGCATCCTCCAGCAGGCGAGGTATAGCACTCCGCAAACGCACCGCATTGAGAAAAGGGACCGCCGCAAGCGATGGTATAAGGGGGATCCGTGGGAGCCTTCCACACGTAGGCGTTCTCCATGCTTCCGTCGTAGTTCAACAGAAGATGACTCCCAGGGCATGGGTTGTTCAATGGACGTGCCGGCTGGGGCGAAAGGGGCGCGCCGTGGGGGTTGCCGCCGGCGACGCCCCCCTCGTCCGCGGCGGTAAAGCAGATCAGCGATAGAGGCTCTTGATCGCCCCCCAGCTCGTGCTCTTCGCCGGCGTCGGGTTTTCGTTGACCCAGGCGCCGATCCCGAGCGACGCCGGTGGATTCCCCGCCTTGGTGCCACGTTCCCCACTATTGGGCTGCGGCCAGACCATGGTCACGGAGTTCCATCCGGTGGGGTATCCGATTCCCGGAGCGATGTTGGTCATGGAAACTCCCGGATTCACAGTGTCCTCAGCGACATACCACTGCGCCGGAGAATTGGTGTTGTCGGTCCAGAAGCCGATCCAGAAAAAGCCGTTGACCGAGTTACCATACGGAAAAGGGAGGTTGACACAGGTCACACTCGGCCAGAGCGCCGGAGGGCTCCCGGGGGTCAGGTTCCAGACGAAGGCGAGGACGGGGCCGGGCATGCCGTCATTGTCACTCCACATGATGGCATCGAACGCGCCCGTGGTGTAGTTCAGGTTGTTCGGATCCTGCGTAAGGTCAAGCTGAATCCCTGTGACCGTGCCGATGGCGGAATATTGCTCAGCGAAGGCGCCGTAGTAAGGCGGAATGGTGCCATCGTACTGCCAGGCCACCGCGTTGGTCACGCTGCTGCCCGGGAGAAGGTCCTGAACGAGAATCCCGGTGCCGCCCGAACCGATACAACTGGGCGTGATCAATCCTCCGCCGCCTAGAACCGGGGCCCAGTTCGGGTGGGCCGACGCGATGGAGATGCCCGCCAGTGGGATGAGTACGACGAAGACAGAGAGTGTGATCAGGGCTTTCATGCGAAAAACCTCCTGAAGGCTGACCGGGCTAGCCTCCTCCGAAGACACACGCTACGAATCCCCTGCATCTCCCAGGAGTATGAACGCCGCCCAATACGCGGGACTGGCAAAGGGCCGGCTGCCGTCAGCCTCGAGATACTCCCGCAGCCAGCGCTTGGCTTCCTGCAAGGCGACGGCTTTCGGCATCGGTCGCGCCACGTAGCCCATGCGGGAATCGCCGAAGGAGCCGGCCAGGTCTTCGTAGAACCGGCCCATGAGCAGACAGGTGGCCCGGTCGTCCACGTCCCAGAGGCTCACGAGGACACACCTCGCCCCGGCATGGAGCAGCGCCCCGGTGAGCCCGAGCGAGGTCTCTTGCATCAAGCTGTACGTTCCGGTCTGGCACGCGCTCAGGGTGACGAGGTCGGCACTTAGCTTCCAGGTTGACCGGATCTCCCCCGCCGTGAGCACTCCGTCACTCGCTGAGGAGACCCCCGCGTCCGCAACCGCCACGGCGGGCGCCGTCCGGGACAGCAGGATCGCCGAGCGCGTCGGAACATGAGGATCCATCACGGCATGAGTGGCAAAGTGGATCAAGTCGTACTCTTCCAGCTTGCCGGACGTGGCCAGACGCGTGATCTCCCTTTTCGACGCTTCCTTCCCGACCAGGACGGTGCAGGAGGGGAAGATCCGGGCAATTCGCCGGACCTCGTCCCCCGATCCGGGCAGGGGGGAAACTGCCCCCAACGCTCCCGGTTGGTTGACGAGCGCCCGTGGCCGGAGGCCCGGATCTCCGCGGCGAAAATTCCTCGACCTTGAAGGACCCAAAACCTGTCCCGCCGCCAGATCCCCTGCGGTCTCCACGTCCTTCGCCCCCGGCCCGAAGTCCGGATCCCCGACGGCGAGCGCGTGCCATGTCTGCGGGGATTTGATCAGGCCGCGTTGCTCCCGCAGCCGGGCAAAGAGGGTGGCGGATGGAGTATAGGAGACAGAAAACCGGTCGCCGATCCACGTGCCGGATGAATCCATCAGGGCCTCGGCGGGCACCTGGGACCAGGACATCGCCTGGACCACGACGAGCTGATCGACCCCGCGCAGGCACCTCTCCAGCGGCGCCAGGCTCGCCTCATAGACCGACCTCGCGTCCTGCGCGAGGTCAGGGGTGACCGGCCCGCGAAAGGGCCAGCCGGCCTCGCCACGGAGCCCGGTGAGCAACCCGCCGAAATTCCAGCTGCGTGGCTGCTCGCCCTGGCCGTCGGGGGGACCAATCCGCACCCACTGGATCGGTCCGACCTGGCGGATCACATAGCCCCAGAGCGGATAAACCGAGATGCCGGAGCTGTTGCGGTACGCATCCATCCACCCTATGAGAGCGGCATGTTCCGAAAGAGCGGCCTGGACGGTTTCCAGCTTACAAATCCGTGGACGACCCGGGGCGACGCCGGGATCGGCGCTGGGGCGTGACTCATTCCCATCCGAGAGAACGGACTCGTCCAGAAGCACCCGGTTCAGACCCTGCTCCAGCGAGCCCCACGCTTCCTCTCCCTTTCCCTGCATGAGCTGAGTGACGGCGAGGGTCGTGTAGGGAAAGAACTCGTGGGCCGGAGCAGCGCCGGGCATCCCTTGCTCGTAGATCATCTCGTACAGGTCTATGACCTCACGCGAGCCAAGTTCCGCCTCCCGGTACCTGCCTTGCTTACACAAGATCTTGACTTGCAGGCTGAGGCTGAGGGCGAGAGTTTCCTTGCTCACGCCGGGAACATCCCGAGACAGCTTCACGGCCTGGCGCAGATAGGGAGCGGCCTTCTTCCAATCGCCGCTCATGAAGTGGGTCAGTCCGAGGTCACAAAGGCTCTCAACAACGTCTGGGTGCCTGGACCCCAGGGTTTCCCGGCGCATTCGCAGCGCTTCCCGAAACCCCCGGATGGCCTGATCATAATGTCGTAACCTCCGGTCGAGGTCCGCCAGGCTGTTCAGGCTGGAGGCCACGGCCGGGTCTTTCCGGCCGAAAAGCTCCCGTCGGAGAACAAGGGATCGTTGCAGATGGGATCGCGCTTCGTCATCGCGACCGAGTAGTTGGTCCATTTGCCCGACCAACTCCAGGCTCCGGGCAACGTCCGGATGCTTCTCCCCCAGGATCTTTCGCCGCAATTCCAGGGCGCGGGAATGGAGGTCCAAGGCTTCGGAACAGTCGCCCTGAAAACAGCGCAGTTCCCCCAGGGCGGTCAGGGAAACGGCCACGTCCGGGTGGTCAGCACCCAGGAGCCGGCGGCGGGTGTCGAGCTGTTGGTTTGCCAGTACGACACCCTTGCGATATTCCGCGTCCATCAGGGTACGGGCGATGACGGGGTCTCGGCGATCGGCCTCGGCCAGCGCTTGCCGGCAGGAGTCCGGCAGGGAGACGATGTGCTCGAGCGTAGCCACCAACCGGATCGCGTCTTCCTTCCGCCAAGGCGCGGCCCGGCGGTCGTTCTCCAGCTCCTGCTCCAGCGATCGCCCGAGGTGGAGCGCTTCCTGGTATTGACCGGAACCCCGAAGCTGGGAGATCTCGGCCGCGACCGCATGCTCCCGGGCGAGGCAGGCGCGGGGAAGCAAGGTGTCTCGATACAGGAATAGCCCGACGACCGCCAACGCTGAGAACATGCCAAGACCGAGGCACAAGACGGGCTGCCGGAGCCTTGCGCTCACTGACTCGCTCCGACCGGTGATCCTTGGGATTTCGGGAGCCGCGTCCGGCCGTGAGGGAGCGGGCCCGGTCCCCGATCTCCCCTGGATACGTCGTCAGGATCTTGAGGAGCGAGTCTGCGCACGCGCGGTTGAAACCGGGCCGAATCCTTTTTGATGAGCCGTTCCCCCCTCTTTGAACATCGCTTCAGCGCTCGGATCACTCGACGCGAGACGGCCTGGTCACTGTTACATCTAGTCTCGGTTGGCCCGAAGGTCAATTCATTTCGTGACTGCGACAGATGCGTTCATCTTATGCGTTTGTTCCGTTTTTCACAAGAGCGACGTCGCTGGTCGCAGGCCCTGGTCATCGCTTGATCGTCGGGAGCCGGTCCGGGGGGTGCCCCGGGACGCTTCTGATGAACGCCGACGGCCACTATGAGGACGCCTATGTCTGGCAGGGCGTGGGAGATCCGCAATACTTCTCGGTGTTCCCGTGCCGGTGTGCTCCCTGCTTCTTCGCTCCCTGCGGTGGATTCGCGGAATGCTATACCGGGCCTGCCGGCGGCGGGCACGTCAACGGGATCGAGCTGGCCGTGACCACGATGACCAATCCGGGAACGAAGAACCCTCCCGACGTCTACGTCTGGAGGGATGCCGGGGGTAAACCGGGGACGATCATCCAGTACATTCCTCGCTCCAGTTTTGCCCCCTTCAGCGTCAGCCCTTTCCCGAACGTCAATCTGGTCGCGCTCTGTTTCCCGACTCCGGTCGCCGTGCCCGCCGGGTCCTTCTGGATTGGATACAAGGATTATCCGGGCGACTTCATGATCTGTGCCGACCTGGACGGCTTCGGCGGCTGCCCCCTGACCTACATCTCCCCCTCCGTCAAGACCAGCCCACCCGGCTGGCAAAGTGTATCCATCGTTTGGGGTCCGACGCAGTCTCTCGGGATCGGAGCGTGGGTCGGCCCGTAGAATCGTGTCCCTTCGGCAAGCGTGCGTGAGCACGTCAGGTCCGGGATGCCGGTGCGATCGTGCTCCGGATCGGAACCCTGGCCGGCCCGAGACGACCTCCACTCGCGGTCAATTTCCTTATCAGGCCGGATCCGTTCCCTCCACTTGTCCTTTGTTCTCCGACCCGGCGCGCGGCGGCTCCTGCGTCTCTGCAGGCGGTGCCTTCTTCGCCGCTCCGGCGAAGTCTCCCGCCCGGGCGATCGAGATCCTGCTCGGATCAATGTGCCGCTTTACCGCTGCGAGGATCTGACCCGGCGTGAGATCCTGCACCGCCTGTTCCACCCGGGCGTCCCAGTCGAAGGTCCGCTCGTTGAAGGCGTGTTCAACCAGCTGGCGGGCCACGTTGCGGTCCTGCGAGCGGGAGACCTGCCGCTGCTGCAGCCAGCCCGACTTCGCCGCGGCCATCTCGCCGGCGGTGAATCCCTGGTCCACGACGCGGGCGATCTCCTCCTGGAAGGCCGTAACGAACCTGGCGTTGTTCTGCGGCGCGTAGATCGCGAACGAGCCGAAGGCCGCGCTGCTGTCCCAACGTCCGGCGAAGAAGAACGACCCCACGCTGTAGCTCAGCCCTTCCTTCTGGCGGATGCGGACGGCGAGCCGGGAGTTCAGGAATCCGCCCCCCGTCATGTAGTTCGCCAGAACGAGCGCGGGATAGTCGGGGTCGTCATCCCGCAGGTTGACCCGCAGGCCGGCCCGGAAGGAAGCGCTCTCCTTGTCCGCAGTCTCGACCAACTGGTTGATCGGCGCCACGTCCACAAAGTGTTCGTCGATCCGATGGAACGGCTTCGGGCTTTTCCAGTCGCCGAAGAGGCTCGCGATCAAGGTCGCGGTCGAGTCCGGGGGGAAGTCGCCCACTACCGCGACCTCACCCGAGGACGCCCCGTAGAAGTCCCTGTGAAACCTGACGACGTCTTGGAGTTTGAGCGCTTTCGCGCGGCCGATGCCCTCCTCCGGCGTCGGAAGGTAGCGCGCGTCCTCCGGCGGATACGAATAGAGATGTCTCTGCACGAGAGAGCTCGAAAGGTGCCGCGGATCGGACTTGGACTCTTCCAACGCCGCCAGGTGTTCCTGCCGGAGCAGCTCGAACTCGGAATCGGGGAACGACGGCGAGCGCAGGATCTCCGCCGCCAGCTTGAGGACGTCGGGCAGATCGGCCGTGTCGCATTCGCCCCCGAGGATGACGCCCTGGGCCCCGCCGAAGATCCGGATCCGCGCCTTCAGCCGATCCAGCTCGTCGGAAATCTGCTGTCGCGTGTGCCGGCGCGTTCCGCGCATCAGCATGTCGGCGGCCGCGTCTCCCGCCGCGGCCCGGCCCCAAAGGCTCTGCTCGTCGCCGAAGTGCAGGTCGATGGCGAAATTCGCGGAGGAGCCGCGGGTCTTCTTCGACAGCACCGCCAGCTTGAGGCCGCCGGGAAGGCTGGAACGCATCACGTGGGCTTCGATGTTCTCCGGCGTGACGGAGAACTCCTCGCCCTTCGCCATGCCGGCCCCGCCGGCGTATCCCGAGACCAGCGAGGCGACATCCGGAGTCGGGGGAATCTCCACCCGCTCGGGCGCGGTCGTGGGAATGAAGCGTCCGACCGTTCGATTGTCACGTCGGAGGTAGGCGGCAGCCACCCGTTGCACGTCCTCCGCCTTCACCGCCTGGAGGTGATCCCGGTGCAAGAAGATCATCCGCCAATCTCCCAGCGCCGCCCATTCCGACAGTCCGATGGCCGCGCGCTGGCTGTCGCGCATGGTCAGCTCCCAGTCCTTGAGCAGGCTCGCCTTGGCCCGATCGACCTCTTCCGGCGTGGGCGGAGCGATCCCCGCCGACTCTGCGATCCGGATCATCTGGTCCTCGACCTCGCCGGCCGGCTGATCCCTGGTCAGCTCGGAGGTCAGAATGAGCATTCCGGGATCGCGGATCTGCATGGCCCAGGCGCTGACCGAGGTGGCCTGGCGCGCTTCGACCAGGGCCTTGTACAAACGTCCCGAGGGGGCGTCGCCGAGAATGGACGCGAGGATCTCGAGTACCGGATGGTCGGGGTGGGATCCGGCCGGAATGTGATAGCCCACTCCGATCGCCTGCGTCTCGCCGACCCGACGCAGCGTGACGGAGCGCTCGCCGTCCTGCGGCGGCTCGACGGTATAGGTCACGGGAAGCGCCCGCTCCGACTTGGGTATGGCGCCGAACTTCTCCTGGATGAGCGCCAGCGCTCGGGAAGCATCGCACTTCCCGGCCACGACGAGAACCGCGTTGTCGGGCTGGTACCAGGTCCGGTAGAAGGCCTGGAGCCGTTCGATGGGAACCAGCTCGATGTCCGAGCGCGCTCCGATCGTCGGGTGGCCGTAGTTGTGCCAGAGGTAGGCGGTTTCCATCAGCCGGTCCTGCATGACCGAACGAGGGTGGTTCTCGCCGACCTCATGTTCGTTCCGGACCACGGTCATCTCGGACTGGAGATCCTTCTTCGCGATGAAGCTGTTCACCATCCGGTCCGCTTCGAGATCCAGCGCCCAGGCCAGGTTTTCGCCGGTGGCGGCGAAGGTCTCGAAATAGTTGGTCCGGTCGAGCCAGGTCGAACCGTTGGGCCGGGCGCCGTGGGACGAGAGCTCATTCGGAACGTTGGGATGTCCTTTTGAGCCCTTGAACATCATGTGTTCGAGCAGGTGCGCCATTCCCGTTTCGCCGTAGTTTTCGCAGCGCGATCCGACCAGGTAGGTGATGTTGACGGTCGTCGTCTGCTTCGACGGATCCGGAAAGAGGAGAATCCGAAGGCCGTTGGACAGCCGGTATTCGTCGATCCCCTCGACCGAGGCGACCTTGAGCATCCCGGAAGACTACCCGGAAAAGCCCGGACCGGGCGCGCCTGAGACCTCCGGCACGATCCGCCCGGCCATGAAGAGGGGAGACCCGGCAGACGACGCGAATGCGAGATGGAATTTCATGGCCCTTCCTCCGTGCGCGGCCCGGCCGGTCCCGATCGTCGCCGGCCGGCAAACCGGCGATCGGACCGATTTCACAGAATACCGTCGCGGATGGAGGGACGCAATCTCTCGATGATCGCCGAGCCAACCGGGTCCGCGCCGCAGATCCCGGGCTTCGGGCTCAAGCCCCGCCAGGACCGCGCCGCAGAGTCCCAAACTCCGGGATCGGCCCCACCGGGGTCGCACCCGAGATCCCGCCCGGCGCGGACGAACCCGCGCGGGTCATTCCAAAACAACCCGGAGCCTCTGGTTGGAGGCTCCGGGTACGGGTGAAGATCCCCGAACGGAATCAGCTATTCCGGCATCGTCGAAGTCAACTCTGGCCCGCAATCTCCACCGCTGCGCCTTATGGCTTGGCCGCGGCGGCTGGAATGGCGCCCATCAGATAGACCACGTTGTCTTTGGCTACCTCGATGTCCCGGAAACGGCCGATCGGGCAGTCCGGGCCGGAGATGGTGGTCACGCCGCCCCCGCGCGCGGTGGCGTTGATCTCGCCGATCATTTCCTGGCCGCGATCGCCGCCGGTGTAGCGGACCAGATAGATTCCGAGGTCGAGTCCCTGAACGGAAATCTCGTCCGAGGCTCCGCGCTCGTCGCAGACGATCTTGACGAGACCGCTCGCCGGTCCGCCGTTCACCGAGTGAAGCGGCACGTTGAGGGTGAAGGCGGACGCCGTGGACGCGAGTCCGAGGACGAGTCCCGCCGACAGCATGATCCAAATTGTACGCTTCATTGCTATCCTCCTTCGGATCTTGAATTCCGGTGCGCCGGGCTCTTCACTGGGGTCGACTGTCTAACAGCTTTCAGACGCACCTACACGCGGATTATACACCGCGGATTCACACCTGGTTCATGTTTTTTGCGAGTTCGATGTCTTCGCCCGTTCCGCATCCGGTCGAGACCTCCGATCGTATAATGCCGGTCCAGGCTACTGGAAATGTCCCCCGTGAACTGTCGGAGTTTCACTGCGACCGCCGCAGAGCGGGATCGTTCGACGGAACCAGGTTCCGCCCCCATGAATCCGGATAATCGACGCTGAAGTACAATGAAGGCGGAGATCGCCGCTCTGCGGGTCAAAGGGCCGAACCTCGTTGCGCGACCGGCGGCGGAGGAGGCACGCCACCGGATGTCGGATGGCAAGTCGGCACCGATCGGGCGAGACATTGGAACTCGCATGGCGTCCGTCCGCCTGCCGGGGCGAGAAGCGCAGGCCGCATGGTGGATCGGCACGGCGCAACGAAATGGCGAACGTCGGATGGTGCATCCGCCATGGGATTGGAATCGGCCGAAATCGACATTCCAGTTCGACCGGAGAATCGCCCATTCGGGAAACCTGCTCCTGGATTATCATCGGAAGTTCGCTGGCCCGCATTGGCGCAACGCCGCCACGGCGGGCAGATCCGCTGCCGCAGCAGGGGGTTCATGAATGATACGGGCCTGGCAGTCCGGCGAGGCTCAGGTTGGCCTGGTTCCGGGCCCAGGATCCGGCCGGAACGCGTTCCGTTGGCGTGATCGGCGGCGGAGGGGGACAGGGGTCATGAAGTATGTCGTCATCACTGCGGTTTCTTTGATTGTCCTTCTGACGGCGGCGCAGCTCGTCCGGGTATCTCGAACCGGTTCTCCGCCGAACCGGCCGATCCGCGCGCCTTCGGCGGTCAACGCCATTCTCGACCGCGCCTGTGCCGATTGCCACACGCAGTCCACGCGTTGGCCCTGGTACTCGAGAGTGGCCCCCGCCTCCTGGCTGGTCGCCCATGACGTCAAGAACGGAAGGGAGAACCTCAACTTTTCCTACTGGGGTCTGCTTTCCTTGTCCGACCGGCAGACGAAAGCGAAGGCCGTGGTGGATCAGTTGAAAGGAGGGGGGATGCCGCTCTGGTATTACCTCATCATGCATCCAGGGGCGCGCCTCAACCCGGTGGACCGGGAGGCTCTTGCGCGATGGTTCTCGGGCCCGGACGCGATCCGGGGATCGGCGGATGACTCGCTTTCGGCGTCGCCGCAGAATTCCGGCGTCGATGACGAACTTTGGGAATCGCGCTAGCCGGGCTTCAAGGAACGGGTCGCGGGCTCAAGCCAAGGCCCGGGGGCGTCGACTCCGGGCGCCGCCGATACGCGAATCATGAAGGCAGCGCCGCCGGATCGCCACCTGGGGTCGCCGGATGGGTCCGCCGATTTGCGAGGATGCAATGCAGGGGATTCTGATATTCTCCCCGGGATTCGTCGGCGAACATGGCAGTCGGTTTCGGACGGGCGGCGTCCGGACGGACATGGAGGCCGGCGCAGGGAGGCGCCTCGGCCAGGCACGGCCGGTATCGAGCCCGGGCCGGCGTTCCTTCGCCTGCGTTCTGTCTGTCTCCTGGATCAGATACGAAAGGACTCTATCAGTGCGACTCAGCGTGATCATTCCCGCCTGGAACGAGGAGCTCTGGCTCCCTCGGCTACTCCGCCGGCTTCGACTCTGCGACGCCGTCACCGAGGTCATCGTGGCCGACAATGACTCTCGTGACGGAACGGCCCGGGTGGCGCGGGAAGCCGGCTGCCGCGTGGTCCCGGGAGGATTGCCGGCTCGAGCCCGCAACCGTGGGGCGGAGGCAGCGTCGGGGGACATTCTCCTCTTCCTCGACGCCGATGCGGTGATCGAGCGCACGGAAGTCCTGAAGCTGCTCCGCCATTTCGAACGGCCGGAGGTCGCGGCCGTGCATTGCCGGCTTGTTCCCATCGATGCCAGCCCGTTCGTCCGCTTCTGCTACAGCGCCGCCGATGTCTACTTCCGTGCACTCGCGCGGCTGGGCGGAGCCCAGGCCATCGGATCCTGCATGGTCGTCCGCCGGGAGTGCTTCGTTCGCGCCGGAGGATTTCGCGAAGACATCGCGGTGGGAGAAGACGCGGACCTCTATCGCAGGCTGCGGTTGGTCGGAAAGGTGACCTACGATCGGTCCGCCCGCGTCCACGTGTCGCCGCGGCGCTTCGCCATCGAGAACCCCGCCGTCTTCGCCGGCAAATGCCTGGTCTGGGCGGCCCTCCGGGCGATCGGATCCCGGCGGAGCCTCCTGCCCTACCGATGGCGCGGCTATCCCGAATCGTTGGCCTTCTCCGAGCACGCGGCAACGGAGGCGCGGATGCCGTCCGCTCGACCTCTCGCCATCCGGCTGGCCAAGAGCCGCTCGCTCCGTTCCTGGCCTCGGCGTGTGCTCCCGAATCCTCTGGCCGCTGACCGCTTCCTGCTCAGCCGCCTCGCGCCGGACAAGTCTCAGCCCGTTCCGAGGATCACGGCCACGACCAGCAGCGCCAGAACGATGAGCGAGACCGTGAGCATGAAGATCTCAGCCCTGCGCAAGTAGACTCCCACCATCGCGATCACGCGCAGGATCGGCGTCGCCGCGAGAGCGAGAAGTCCGAGGTAGAGAAAGGAAACCCCGTGAACGGCCGTCAGACCGTTCACGAGCACCCGCAGGCTCGGCGGCTCATCCGGCCTTGGTTCGTGGCGGATCAAGGACAGGAGAAGCCCGATCAAAAGGAGGGCGGCGCTCACGGAAACGCCGATCAGGAGCGCGGCCCGGGCGTAGGGTTCGGCGTGATCGTCGCGGCTGGCCCGCGCTCCCACCTCACGGTAGATCCGCTTCCATGCCGTCATCGGTGGAACCCCCGCACCAGCATCTGCACGGCCGCGAACGCGATGAGAATCGCAAAGAGGTGCGCCAGTTGTCGGCCGCGGATCCGGCGGGCGCCCTGGGTGCCCAAGGCGCTTCCCGCCAGCACTCCGAGGACCACGACGCCCGACAGCACCGGCCTCACCTGTCCCCGCCCGAAATAGAGGAAGGCGCTGGCCACCGCCGTGACGCCGATCATGAAGGTGCTCGTCGCCGTCGCCACTCGCGTCGGGACATTGCAGAAGAGCGTCATGGCGGGGACCTTGATGATCCCGCCGCCGATTCCAAGCAATCCGGAGATCGTCCCGGCGCCGAGGGACAGCCCCATCGCCGCCGGAAGGCGCCGCAGCTCGTAGTCCAGCTCGCCGGCCGGCTCGACCGGCTCCGCCTTGGTCATGGCCTTCCGCCACATGAGCACTCCGATCGGCAGGAGAAAGGCGCCGAAGATGACGGTCAGCGTTCGCTCCGGCACCACGCCCGCCAGGACCCCGCCGGCCAGGCCACCCGCGGCCGTCGCGACTTCGAGGAGCATTCCCAGCCGGATGTTCACGGTTCCGCGCTCGAGGTTGAAGCTGCCGGCCATGCTCGAGGTCGCGATCACGGTCACGATGCTCGTGCCGATGGCGAGGTGGATCGGCACGTGGAAGATGAGCACGAGGAGCGGAACCAGGACGATGCCGCCTCCGACTCCCAGAAGCGCGCCCAGGAAACCGGCGGCGGCGCCGGAAAGGAGAAACCAGAGCAGATTGTGGAGATTGACGATGTGCACGTGCCGGCATGCTACCGGGCGGAGGGATTTGGGGCAACGGCCGCGCCGGCCTGCTACCGGGCGAAGGGCCTTGGGGCAACGGCCGCGCCGGCGTGGATCATCCTTCGAAGCTCCCCGAGCTTCGCCTCCGCGTCCTGCTCCTGGTTCCGGTCACCCAGAGCCCGGTAGATCGCCGCCGCCTGTTCGAGATGCTGGATAGCCTCCGGGATTCGACCGAGCTTCTCTTCAGCCAGGGAAAGCAGGGCGAGCGTTTGCGCCAGCTCCCTCCGGGTTTCCGGATCCGGACGGCCCGCTTCTCCCGCTGGAGATCGCAGGGACGCGTTCAACTCCTCCAGGCTGGCGTTCAAGAGCGAGATCGCGTCGGCGCCTTTTCCCAATCGCATTCGAACGACCGCGAGATTGCCGCGCAGAGCCCGCAGATCGCGCCGATTCTCCGCTGAACCGCCCAGCTCCCGGCCGCGCCGGAGGCCGGCCTCCAGGGCATCCTGGACCTCCGACCACCGTCCGGCATCGGCCAGTTCCTGCGCCAGCGAGGCCAGCGCCGCGACCGCATCGGACGGATCGCGCAGAGACGCGGCCCTGGTGAGCGCCGAGTCCGCCGCCGTTTCGGCCGAAATCGCGCTCCCGCCCGCGGCCGGCGCGGTGCGATCCCATTCCTTCGCGGCCCGCGCGGCATCCAGCGCGGCCGGCACCTCAAAGAGGCGCAGCTCCGGGCTCCGGAAGATCTCCCGCAGACCAGGCAGGGAGTCGGCAGCCGCCAGCGGCGCCACGCCGGGGACGTTGGCCGCCTCGAGCGTGCCGAGCGCCACATAGCGCACGCTATAGCGCCGGATGAACGCGAGGAAGTCTCCGTAGCCGTGGACTTCCCACGGATACCCCTGATAGCGCATCCCGGCCAGGAACGGCAGGTGCGGCTTGAGCGCCATCAAGACGGCGCCGTCGGGATCGGGATCATGCCGCTTCAGGAAGGCGGCCGCATCGAGCATGTACAAAGGGCGATCCGCAAGGTAGAGGCGCTCGAAGCGGATCGTGTTGAAGATCTGCGGGACGAGCAGAAGGGCCGACACGACGACGGCCAGCGTCGTCCTGCCGCCCGGCACCAACCGGTAGGATCGATCGAGCCAGCGCCGCGCCGGATCCAGGCGGGAGCTCGATCGCCTCGGCGGAGCGGAACTCCGCACCGCATGCCGCCCCTGTGTCGAGGCGTTTTCAGGCGCAGGTTCCGCGGGTCGGATTCCATCGGCGGTTTCCAGTCCCGCGGAGGTCACGGTTCCCTCATCCGCGGACGGAACCGGGCGCACTCCTTCGGCCATCCGCACGGCGGATTCGGCCTCGCCTCCCGCTCCGAAAAGAAACGCGAAGGCCGTCGCCGCGTAGGCCGGTTCCAGGAGCAGACGGAAGCGCAGCAGATAGAAGACCAACGCCAGCGACACGAAATAGACCGCGGGAAACAGATAGAAGGCCCGGAGCCGCCTCGGAAACCGCCGCCGGCCAAGGCGCACGGCGCCCAGGACGACCAGAACCGCGCCCACCGGTCCAATCAGATCCAGCAGGTCCATCCGGAGGTACTTCACCAGATTGAGCAGGAAGTGGCCTGCGAAATGGCCGGGGTCATGGGCCACCAGAGCTTCGATCGAGTGAAAGTCCCGCGTCGGCCGGTTCGGAACCTCGGGATCCCGATAGTACTCCAGCGTGAGGTTGACGACGTTCTGGCTCGAGGACAGGCGGCCGGTCTGCGCGAGATTGATGATCAGCCACGGCGACCAGACCAGAAGGAAGGCGCCCAGGTAGAGCCCGAGGGCACGGACTCGCTCCCGGCCGGTTCGGCCCTCCGGGTCGACCCAGAGCAGCGTCGGGATCGCCGCGATCGGCAGAAACGCCGCGTTGGACCGCGTCAGGATGGCGAGCGCGCTCACCGCGCCGGCGGCGACCAGGCAGCGGGCGGACCTCCGCGGGCGCAACAGCAGATTCATGGCGCCGAGAGACAGGACCAGAAACAGGTGATCGGTCGTCGCCCGGTGGCCGTCGATGAAGAAGGCGCCGGTCACTCCGACGAGACAGGTGGTCAGGGCCGCCACTGGCCGATGGAACATCTTCACCACCAGCCGATAGATCAGGATCAGGCTGCCGCCGGCGCAAAGCAGGTTGATCAACACACCGCTCCGGTACCAATCGCCGGCCAGGGCATGGACTCCGGCCAGGAGCAGCGGATAGAGCGGCCCTTTGAACGGATAATCGAGCACGGAGAACCGGCCTTCCGCGAGCTTGCGCGCCGCCACGGCCACGTCCCCGTAGAAATCGGTCTCCACGCCGAGGTTGCCGATCGGATAGAACCTGAGGTGCAGGAAGAGCCCGATCAGGAAGAGGAGCAGCGCCGAAGCCGCGGGGAAGACCACATCGAAGGTGAACCAGGTCCGGCGCGCCCGACCTGGCGCTCTCTGCTCCTGCATGATCCTGATTCTACGCCGCGGCCCCTGAGGCGCGAAGGACTCCGGCCCCGATGGGATAGACCGGTGGTGGCAACCGGCGAGGCGGCAAGTTGCTCCGCGCCGCGAGTCGGATTGTCCCGGGGCCGCCCGACCCGCCGTCGCCGGCCCGTTTACAGGATCTTTATTCCCCCCGCCGATTCTTGACGCTCCCGTGACGCCGTCGCGCCGTATCGTTTTTCGGTGGCGCGCCGCACGCGGCGGCGCGAGCCGCCCGCGGGCATCACATCGGCTCGGTCCGGCGTTCCGTTCCGAAGCCTGGCATCTGGCACAAATCTGGAGATCGTCCCATGAAGATCTTGCGATCGTTGTTGTTCGTTCTGGTCCTTGCGCCCGGGCTCGCCCGGGCGGACGGCGCGCCGCCAAAGCCGGCCCCGGCCGAGCCCTTCGCTTTCGCCGACTTTTCCTGGGTTCCGGGCAACGCCGGCGCGAGCGAGCGCCCCCTGACCGTCGGGCCCTTGACCGGCGAGTTCCGCCTCGACGCCGCCTATCATTACAGCTTCCGGAATCCCAAGGATGACACGATCTCAGGATCCAGCGAGGTCTTCCGGCACGGAGAATTCCAGGTCACCCAGCTCGGAATGGGCGGGGACCTCCTGTACAAGAACGTCATGGGGCGGCTCATGACCCAGTTCGGCATGTACTCGGAGACGACCCCGAGGAACGACGCCAGCCCGGGCCGCGGCCAGTGGAACCTCGACGGCGCCTATCGCTACATTTCCGAGGCCTACGGCGGCTACCATTTCGACCGCGCGAACGGAATCAACGTCGAGGCCGGGGTCTTCATGTCCTATATCGGCCTCTGGAGCTACTACAACTTCGACAACTGGACCTACCAGCCTTCGTACGTCTCTTCCAACACGCCCTGGTTCTTCAACGGGATGCGGGTGCAGATCTACACTTCCGACAAGCTCAAGATCGAGCCCTGGCTGATCAACGGGTGGCAGTCCTACGGGCGGTTCAACGACGCGCCGGGAGGGGGCGGGCAGATCCTCTGGCGGCCGAACGGATGGTTCTCCTTCGTGGGAAACCAGTACCTGGGCAAGGACACGCTGGGCAACCCGTCGCGCAAGAGGGTCCACACGGATGACAGCGTCATGGGCAAGTACCACGACAACCCGGCCGCATTCCTCGACAAGGCGGCCGCCTCCCTGACCCTGGACGCCGGCTGCGAATGGGGCGGCGGGGTGACCGCCTCTTCCCAATACTTTCTGGGCTTCATGGCCTACAATCGTTTCTGGTTCTGTCATGACCGGTACGGATTCACCTTCGGGGGGGGCGCCATCACCAACCCGGGGCGATACCTCGTGCTTCTGCCGCCGATCAACGGCGCGACCGCCTTCTCGGGCACGCCGTACTTCACCGAAAATCCGGGTGATCAATTCAAGGCGTGGGACGTCCAGGTCACGGGAGATTACATGCCGCAGCCCTTCATCACCTTCCGGCTCGAGTACAACCACCGCGCCGCCAACGTGCCGTACTTCTCCGGACCGGGCGGCGTGACTCCTCCGAGCGGCGACCAGGGCGCGCCGGGTTCCAACGTGGCCAACTGGACGCCCGATCTGGTCAAGTCCGAGGACCGCTTGTCCCTGGCCCTGATGGTCAAGATGTGATCCATGGACGTCCACCCTCCCGGAGCGACGCGGAGTTTGCCGGTCGGGTGGCGGATTGGAAGGTAGGGTGTCATCATCGGTCGAACCGAGGGGACGGGTGATGTCGATGAAGCCGAACCTGAGGGACTGGTTCTGGATCCTGGCCGGGTCCAGCGCCCTCCTCGTCGCGGGCGCGGTGATGCTACGCGCCCACCTCGAATCGAATCCGGCCGCGCGGGAGGCTCTGCGAACCAAGAGGATCGAGCTGGTGCACCGGATGCAGCTGAATCTGTCGGCTGCGTCGGAGGCCGGGCAGAACGCCGTCCTGGCGATCACGGACCGGGAGTCGCAGGAATACGCGGATCAGGCGCGAGCGGCATCCCAAATGGTGGAGCAGGAGCGCGATGAAATGGGCGACCTGCTCCGCATCGCCGGCATTCGAAGGGAGACGGAGCTGCTGTCCCAGTTCAGCGGGGCGTTCGCCGACTACAAGCGCATCGACCACGAGCTTCTGGACCTCGCCGTGCAGAACACGAACCTCAAGGCGTTTAGCCTGGCGTTCGGGCCGGCCGCGGATTCCGTCCGCGAGATGGATCAGGCACTCTCCCGCATCATGGCGCACGAAGCCGAGGCGGCTTCACCCGCCGCCAGGCAGGAGATCCTGCTGGCGGCGCGCGCCCAGGACGGCGCCCTCAGGATCCAGGCGCTGCTTCCGGCGCACATCTCCGAGGAGAGCGACGCCCGGATGGACAGCATGGAAGCCACGATCGCCCGAGACGATCGGGAGGTGCGGGAGAGCTTGTCCGGCCTGGCCCGGCTTCTCCCGCCTTCGGAAACCCCCAACCTGGACGCGGCCAGGACCTGCTATGCGCGCTTCACGGGTCTGGAGGCGCGGATCATCGCCCTCTCGCGTCAGAACACGAACGTGCGGTCCCTGGCCCTGTCGCTCAATCAGAAGAGACGCGCCGTCGTGCAGTGCGAGGACATCCTGGCCGGACTGGAAGACTCCATCCAGCGCGAGCCGATCCCCGATCGCATCCCGGCCAACCCGCGCTAGCGCCGGCCGCCGGTCGGAAGCGCGGGCCGCCTCAGCTCTTGAAGACCGACGCGAAGAACGTCTTCATCGCCGCCCACGACTTCCGGTCCGCATCCCGGTTGTAGGCGAGCGGCAGCTTGTATTCCTGGCCGAGCTTCGTCGCATCCGGGTTGGTGAAGCTGTGAACCGCGCCGGGATAGGTGACGATCTGGAAGTCGGCCTTGGCCGCGGTCATCTCCTGGCGGAACGCCTCGACCGTTTCCGGCGGCACGAACTTGTCGTCGGCGCCGGTGAACGCGATGATCCTGGCCTTGATGACGCCCGGTTCCGCGGGCGTGATCGGAGACAAGGCTCCGTGGAACGTGGCCACACCCTTGAGATCCGCTCCTTGCCGGACCACGTTCAAGACGACGCTGCCCCCGAAGCAGTAGCCGATCGCTCCGATCCGGTTCGCATCCACCGTCGGTTGCGCCTTGAGCAGGGATTCCGCCGCCGCGAACCGCGCCTTGGCCTCGGGGAAGTTCTTCATGACCTCGTTCGAGAACTTCGTGGCGTCGTCGGGATGGGTCGTCACCTGGCCCCCGCCGTACATGTCGACCGCCAGCGCCGTGTAACCAAGTCCCGCCAGCATCCGGGCGCGCCGCCGGGCGTACTCGTTCAATCCCCACCACTCGTGCACGACGAGAATCCCCGGTCGCGCCCCCTGGATCGAGTCGTCGTAGGCCAGATAGCCCTTCATCGACGCGCCGCCCCCCGAGTACTCGACCGTTCGACCCACCACCTTGGCTTCCGCCGGCCACCGGGCGAACGCCACCAGAGCCAGCAACGCGATCAGGGTCATCGCCAGACGTCGCATGAAAACCTCCATCTCTTCTTCACCGGTTGTTTCGAATCCAGCTCGTATCGATCCGTTCGCGCAATTCCGCTCGGGAGTGGTCGTCCCGGATCCGCGAAGCCCGCGCGGGCAGGATCCCCGGATTGTACCAGGAAAGCGGCTCGGGGTGAGGATCCTCGGGCTTGTGACGTTCGTTTGACATCCAAGCCGCCGGTCCTTTCGTCCGGTTCGCAGACCCAGAGGCCCAGGCCGCTCTGCGGGGCGAACGCTTGTTCCCCAAACGGCATTCGGCTCCCGAGGTTCATGGACCACCGGGCCCGAAAGTTCTCCGTCGCGCCCTCGGGGGGCGGAGCCATACTGAAGCCTGCAAGCACGAGGCAGGAGCGCGAACCCCCTAGCCCGCATTATTCATGAACCCCCTGCTGCGGCAGCGGATCTGCCCGCCATGACTGCGTTGCGCTTGCCCTCACTCCTCGACATACTGCAGGGAGTATGCCTACGTCGTTCGGGCTGCGCGCGCCTTGTCCTGACGGGCATCTCCGGCGCCTCGCGACGGGCGATCACGAATAATGCGGGCTAGTCGCAGACGGGCCCGGTGGGCCGTCTGCAAGCGGCGGAAACCGAGGAAGATGGCGAACCCGCGATCGCAGACAGCCCTGGTGGGCCGTCGCAGGCTGGGCGTGGACCTCTCGCAGGCAACGTGGAAACAAGGAGGATGCGGGATGTTGCAGCGTCGTCTGGGAACACAGGGACTGGTCGTCTCGGCGCAGGGGCTGGGATGCATGGGGATGAGCGAGTTCTACGGACCGCGCGATGACGCGGAATCGATCTCCACGATCCATCGCGCGCTCGAACTCGGGGTGAGCTTCCTCGACACCGCCGATATGTACGGCCCCTTCACCAACGAGGTTCTGGTCGGCCAGGCGATCCGGGATCGGCGTGATCGGGTGGTCCTTGCCACCAAGTTCGGCAATCAAAGAACGGCGGACGGCGGGTGGATCGGAATCAACGGCAAGCCGGAATACGTTCGGCAGTGCTGCGAGGCGTCCCTCCGGCGGATGGGAGTGGACCACATCGATCTCTACTACCAGCACCGCGTCGACTCGACCGTGCCGATCGAGGAGACGGTCGGCGCGATGGCGGAGTTGGTCCGCGACGGGCTGGTGCGTTACCTCGGGCTCTCCGAAGCCGCCCCCGCCACCATCCGCCGGGCTCACGCCGTCCATCCCATTTCGGCACTGCAGACCGAGTACTCGCTCTGGACCCGGGATCCTGAGGAACAGATTCTCCCCACGATCCGGGAGCTGGGAATCGGTTTCGTGGCCTACAGCCCTCTGGGACGGGGCTTCCTGAGCGG
Organism: Candidatus Eiseniibacteriota bacterium; assembly: GCA_963833505.1. Lineage (GTDB taxonomy): Bacteria > Eisenbacteria > RBG-16-71-46 > CAIMUX01 > CAIMUX01 > CAWHYG01. The sequence continues at coordinate 232,151 of CAWHYG010000015.1, forward strand.
TCGGATCCGCGCCGCAACCGATCTGGCCGCGGAGGATTTCCGCCGGCGGAATCCGCGCTTCCAGGAGGGCAACCTGGATCGAAACCTGACGATCCTCGACCCGATTCTCCAGGTGGCCAGCGCCCGCGGCGCCAGCCCCGCGCAGATCGCACTGGCCTGGGTGATGGCGAAGGGCGAGGACATCGTTCCGATTCCGGGAACGAAGCGGCGTACCTATCTGGAAGAGAACATCGCCGCCGCCGATCTATCCCTGACGCCGGAAGAGGTGGCATCCCTGGATCAGCGGATTCCGCCCGGGATGACCGCCGGCGACCGATACCCGAACATGGGCACCGTCAATCGCTAGATGAGATGTCACGACAGTGGCGACCGTGCGGCCCAAGCGCTCGCTGCCGGGCCGGCGGCACGAGCCTTGTCACACGGCCACCGGGCGGCCGGCGTGCTCTCGTTCCGTCCGCCACACGCGGGCGGTGACAACGGCGCCGCGCGTCGCACAAGAGCTGCGTTTGGAATCCGATCCGATCCGCGTCCGCGCAGAATGATTGTCTTGGGGCGACTACAGCCATCCGATACAGTGCGTGGCATGTTTGAGGGTCCAAGTCCAATGTCAGACCCCGACCCGGAACGAGTTCCGGCGGAGCGATCGTCCGACCCGGACTCGGCGCCGGCCCCGGAGGACGGATTCCCCGCCCAGGACCCGGCGCTCCAGCCGGATCGAGCCGGGTGGAACGAACCGCTGATTTCCGAAGAGGAAGCCGTCGAGCGGGTCTTTACCGGCATTCGCAAGCTGCGGCAGGGAGAGATGACCCGCCGCGAGAGCCGGATGACCTGGACTCTTTGTGCAATCTACTCCCTCGGCATCCTCGGCCTGTATCTGGTGCTGCCCGTCCTGTCTCCTTACGCCCACACCCTGCGAGGCCAGACCAGCCTGCTTGTGGGGATGTCGATCGGCGCCTATGGCCTGACCCAGACGATCTTTCAGATCCCGTTCGGCAACCTGAGCGACCGGATCGGACGAAAGAGCGCCATTCTCATCGGGCTCCTGTTCTTCGCCACCGGCGGCATCGTCGCGGCGCTCGCCCGCACGGTCGAGGTTCTCATTCTGGGACGGCTTCTTCAGGGAGCGGGCGCAGTCGCCTCCGCGGTGGTTTCGCTGGTGGCGGATCTGACGCGGCCGGGCGTCCGAACGCAGGCGATGGCAAGGCTCGGGCTCGCCATCGGCGGATCCTTCGCCATCGGCATGGTGGCGGGCCCGCTCATCGCCCATCATCTCGGCGTCCGGGTTCTCTTCGTCGCGACTTCCTGTTTTTCCGTCGCCGCCGCGGCCCTTCTCTTCCTGACCATCCCGTCCTCGAAGCGCTCGCGCGTCCGCGCCGACGAACGGATGCAGATGACCGATCTTCCCGGCATCCTGCGGCAGCGCCGGGTGCTCCTGCTCTACGGGGGGACTTTCATACTCCACACCATCGTGACCGTTCTGTTCGTGGTCGTTCCCTTCGACCTGTCGCAAGGCTCAAGCTTGATCGCCCTCTGGAAGGTCGCTCTGCCGGCCGTCGCGGTCGGGTTGGTCGCGATGGCGCTGACGGCCCGGGCGTCCGACCGCCGGCGGCGCCCCGAGCTCGTCCTGCTCTTCGGGTCGTTCTTTCTCTGCGCCTCCTGCGCGATCATGGCGGGATCCGGGAACAAGCTCCCCGGCGTGCTCGGCGCTGTTCTGGTGTTCGTGCTCGCCGTCGCGCTGCTCGAACCGGCCCTACCGTCCATGATGACCCGGTTCGCCGTCGGCCGCTACCGCGGCACCGCCATGGGCTTCTTTCACATGAGCCAGTTTCTCGGCACCTTCACCGGCGGTCTTCTGGGCGGCGCTTTCCTGCGCGCGGATCGCGCGCCCCTTTTCGTCGGCTTCACCGCGTGCATCGCGATCTGGGCCGCCGCCGTCCTTCAGACCCGCGGATGGCGGCCGGCCGTCGAGTCCCAGCCCCAGGAGAATCCCAGCGCATGACCTTCCCTCCGGAGTGGCTTTCACCAGCACTGAGCTCAAGCCGTGGGCCGTCGTCTTCGCCGGCACGACCGCGGCCACGCCCTGCGGACTTCGATACCGCTCGCTCCTCGCGATTCTGGCCCTGTCTCCTGTTTCTGCTCCTGACGCCGTTGGCGGCCGGGGCCGCCCCCGGCGCCGTCCGAAAACACGTGACGCCGCCGAGGAAGACGCCGGCTCCTGCGCCGCCCGACAGCGTGGGGCTCGAGACCGAGCTGCTTCGCGCGTTCCTGCCCAAGGAGGATCTGGGCGTCGATCGATTCCTGGGCGCGCATCCCAACGCGGACGGGCGCGGGGTCATCGTGGCCATCCTCGACACCGGCGTGGATCTTCACCAGCCGGGGCTCCTTCAGACCTCGACCGGCGAGCGGAAGATCCTCGACGTATTCGACGCCACCGACAACGGGCTCTGCGAGCTGCCGGTGGTCCAGAGCACCGCCGATTCCGTCCTCGTCGGTCTGAGCGGGCGCGCCCTGCATCTGGGGGCCCATCGCTCCGACGACGGCGTCTATCGACTCGGGCTTCTACACGGAGCCAGGGTCTTCCCCGACGGGCTGGAGGATCGCCTGCTGGCGGACCGCAAGAAGCAACGCGACCTGGCCGTGGCGACCTGGGCGGACACCGCCGGCCTGGGACTGGAGAGACGACACGGCGAAGCCGAAGACACGACCGGCCCTCCCGATCGCGGGCGGACCTACCGGAAGATCCGGCGCATGGAAGATCAGGATTTCGATGATCCCGGGCCGGTCTACGATCTCATCGCCCTGCACCGGAAGGGAGCCTGGGTGCTGGTCATCGACACGCGCGGCGACGGGTTGTTGTCCGCGGATCCCGAGCTGCGCCCGTACGGAGAGAGCGGCGACCTGGCGCTCTTTCCCTCGCCGGTCAATCTGAGCATGGCCCTGTCCGCGATCGCCGCCGACGGCTCGACCGTTTCCCTCTTCTTCGACGAGGGAGCCCACGGCACGCACGTGGCCGGCATCATCGGCGCCTACTACGGCCCGTCGGATCCCCTCAACGGCATTGCGCCCGGCGCCCGCATCCTCGCGGTCAAGATCGGCAACGGCCATCTGGGCGGCTCCACCTCCCACAACAGCATGGTCAAAGGCCTGGACTGGGCCGTGCGCCACGGCGCCATGGTGGCCAACGCCAGTTTCGGGGGCACGACCTGGTTCGAGAACGGAAAGGAGCTGACGTCGCAGTTCTTCGATGAGATGGTGCAGAACCACGGCATCTTCGTGAGCCTGAGCGCGGGCAACGAAGGCCCGGGGCTCTCGACGGTGGGCGCGCCCGGAACGGCCCGACGCGTGCTGACGATGGGCGCGGCCATCTCGCCACTGACGATGCTGGCTTCCTACGGAGGGCTGGTCGGCGATCTCGAGAAGCTGTCCTCCGGAGCGCGGCCAGCGGCCAGGGCAGAAGGCATCCGGCTCTTCCCATTCTCCTCGCGCGGACCCCTCGCGAACGGAAGCCCGGGCGTCGATTTCGTCAGCCCGGGCGCGGCTCTTTCGACGCTTCCGACCTGGACGCTCACGCGGAACGAAAATTGGAACGGCACCAGCATGGCCGCTCCCCAGGGCGCCGGATGCCTGGCCCTTCTGATCTCCGGGTGCATGCAGGAGAACATCCCGATCAGCCCCGCTCGGATGAAACGGGCGCTGCGCGCCTCGGCCGTTCCGCTCCAGGGGGTCTCCTGGGTCGAACAGGGGGCGGGTCTGATCCAGGTTCCAGAGGCCTTCCAGGCGCTTCAGGCTCTCGCCAAGACCTTCCCGGTCGACACGACCCCGTCTTCCGCGGAAACGTCTCTGCCGGGCGGAGCGGCGAACGCTCCATCGTCCTCGAGCTTGTCCGGCGGGGCGGCGCCCGCTTCATCGTCCTCGCGCCCGTCCGGGCCGGATTCCGCCGCAGCGGACTCGGCGCAGGTCCCGGTCGTCGGAGTCCCGGCCACGCGCGACCCCGTGACATTGTGGAAGGTCGAAGTGGACAATCCGACCGGCGTCGGAGAGGGATACTACGAGCGCGATCTGGAGCGGGATGATCCCTATTGGAAAACCTTCGTGGTCGCTCCCGATCTGCCGGAGCTGGGGGCGAACGCTCTCCGGAACCGTTTCAATCGGGTCGTCCGGCTCTCTTCCACCGTTCCCTGGATGCTGGCGCCGCCGGAAGTGGCCGTTCCCTCGTCCGGCGTGTCCATCCGCGTCCGGATCGATCCGTCCAAGATGGAGCCGGGCCTGAACGTCGGACGAATCCGGATGCTGGACGTGGCCACCGCCGGCAACCGGGGCATCACGTCGAAGCTCAATGCCCCGGGCAGCGAAGCCGAGCTGCTCGCCACCGTCATCCGGCCTTTGACCTCCAGCCCTCCCGACTATCGGATCGAAACGCACCTCGATCTGCCTCCTGGAGAGCGGAAGGCCGTCTTCGTGAAGGTGCCGGAAGGAGCGACCCGGCTCAGCGTGCGGGTCAAGGAGGAGGCTGCCGAACCCACCAACGTCTACACCCTGGCGGCGACGGCTCTCAGCCTGCTGCTGCCCCCCGAAGCCCTCCGCGACGTCGCCGACGTGGCGCTGCGCCGGGATGACGAGAAGACGTTCTATCAACGGGTCGAGCCAGGAACGACGGTCGAGATCGCCGTCTTCGCGCGGTGGGTCAACGCGGGCCCGGGGAGCGTCGACCTGACCCTTGACTTCGACGGCCTGACCGGCCCGGCCGGGCTCGGCTCCACGGCCCGGCTCAGCGGCGAGCAAGGCACCAGCGCCAGGTGGGGCGAGACGCCGATCACCATTCAGGCGGGCCGGGACGGTGCGGTGGTGCCGGTTCGCGCCCTGCTGAAGTCGGTCGACGCGGAGGTGACGGCGGAAGTCTCCGGGCGGGCGGAGCCGCTCGTGCTTGATTGGAGCCTCCGGCCGGACAGCTTGTACAAACGCCCCCTCGACGGAGGTCAGGCTCCTCTCATCATGCTCGGCCGCGGCTGGATCCAGATGCGGGCCGGCGAGACCGTCACGGTGGATCTGCATGAGCCTCCCGAGTTCGAGGACTTCCTGGATGACGCCTTCTGCCGGCTCTTCACCCCCGACGGCCGGGTCGTGGATGAGGTCAACCTCTCGAACGGACCGTTCAACCTCGAAGCGTCCAAGGACGGTCCGTCCATCGGCTGGTACCGGGCGGTGATCTCGGTCTTCGCGGAAGACCGGAGCCTGCTCGAGAACTGGTCCCTTTTTACGCCCGAGGTGATTCACGAGACATCGCCCGGCGTCTTGACCCTGTACCCGGATCCCGTGTCCGGCGAAGCCATGGCTCCGGACAGCGTGTCCCGGGTCTCGCTGCTGCAAGGCGAGCGCCGTCCGTTCTACCTGCGGGCGCAGGACCTTCCCGAAGACACCGTCTATGTGGGCTCGCTGTCTTTCGGCGAAGGGTCGGAGAAGCCGGATCTGCTGCGAATTCCCCTTCGGATCGATTCGCGCCCGGCGACTCCGGACGCCGACGATCTCCTCCGCGAATCGGTCGAACAACTGGAGGATCCGGCCTTGAGAACCCTCGAGCTTCCGCCCGGGCTGGAGCCGCCGGAGCAGCCGGCCACGCCCGGCACCGCCGAAGCCGATCACAAGCCGGCGGCTGCCGGATCGGATGCGTCCGGCGCAGCCCGCGGCTCCAGCGCGGCCCAGGGCTCCGCCGGAGCAAACGCATCGGGCGGACCCGGCGGTGCGAATCGGCCCGACTCCCTGTCGGTGTCGGAGGGCGCGCCCTCTTCAACCGGCGTCTGGAGCGTCGAGGCCGTTCACGCCGATCTGTCCGAAGCGTTGGGCGACCTCGACCAGGCGGAAGGCGTCCTCAAGGAGTGGAAGGAATCGGACTACCAGAACTCGAACGACTCCTGGGAGCTTCTTTTCGTGCGGGTCGACCTGTGGCTCCGTCACGGGATCGCCCGCGACGGCCGTTTGACCGATGAGGCCCGGGACAACGTGGCGCATCTGCTCGATCGGGCCTCCGACCGCCTCGATGCCGCCAAGAAGGATCTCGATCGGGCCCGGAACGACCTGGTCAAGAACAAGGAGTCCAAGAGCGACATCCGGACGATGAAGGATCTCGCGGATCGCGAATCGTTCCTTCGCGGCGTCGAGGGAGACATCGACTTCCGCCGCGCCCGCCTCGCGCTCGCCCGGGGCGACCTGGACGAATCCAGCAATGATCTGGCCAGGTCCGGCGCCAATGACTTCGGAGGCGAAGATCCCGAAGCGGTCCAGGCCGCTCTGCTGGACGCCGAAAACCGGCCGCTCGAGGCGGTCGAGCCCGCGCTGAACGCCCTCGACGCCGACCCGTGGAATCCGGCCGCGGCCCGGCTCGCCGTCAAGATCGAGCTTGATCTCGGCTGGACCGATCTCGCGCAGGAGCAGCTTCAAACCTGGCTCGACCGATATCCGACGGAGACCACGGCGTTCTTCGACCTCGAGCAACGGTGCCGGATGACGAAGAAGGCGCCGGAAGCGCGGCCGGTCATCCTGTATCCGTAGTCGTCTGCCGGCGCCGGAGCGACAGTCATGCCTATGGACTCGGCGGGTCGCACTGAAGCGATAGCAGCCCCTATGGACTCGGGCGGGTCGTGCCGGAACGACCGCACTGCCGCCACGGGAAAACGCGCCGCTCCAGTCAAGAGCGGCTCGGCTCAGATCACGGATCACGCGCGCCGGTCGAGCGGCCGCGCGCCTCGAGCGGCCTCAGACCTCCGGTGCGCTCATCCCGTAGGCGGTCCACTCTTCCCGTGCCGGGCCGTAGACGCCGGGCACCTTGACGCCGGCCTGGCGCATGAGCACGGTCATCTGGCCCCGATGGTGGGCCTGATGATGGATGAGGATGGCCAGCGTCTTGCCGCGGGCCCACCGGTCGCCGTACATGTCATCCTCTTCGAGCAGGGTCGCGTCGTTCCAGCGCCGCCGGATCTCGTTCTCGAGAGAGGTGGACAGAAGCTCGTACACTCGCGCGATCTCGCGGGCGTTCGCGGGAACCGGAGCGTGCTCGTCCGGCCCTTCGAGGGCCAGCCCGGTTCGATTCATCATCTCCGGGATCGAAGTGGTCAGGTGCCAGGCAATGCGTCCGAGGGTTCGATCTTCCGGCGACACCTCCTGCGCCAGGGAGGCGTCGGTCAGAGCCTCGAGGACCTTCATCGTCCCTTTGCGCTCTTCGAGCCAGAAGCTTTCGAAGTCCTTCACCCGGGTGAACATGGGGTCTCTCCTTTCCGTTCTCAGATCAGTTCGTTACCTGGAAATCGCGACCGCCCGCAGATGTTCGGCGGCGAACTCCGGCGGGACGACGTTGATATAGATGCCGGTGCCGATTTCGAACCCGGCCGGAGTCGTGATCTTGGGGATCACCACGAGATACCAGTGCAAATACCGGGAATCCTCGTCTCCGGCCGCGGCCGATCGGATGACGAAATTATAGTCCGGATTGTTGACGCCGACCCGCAGTCGGGCCAGGGTGTCGCGCAGCACGTAAGCGAGATCCTCGATCTCCCGCTCGTTGACCCAGGCGAAACAGGCGTGATGCCGCCGCGGGTAGATCCGCAGCTCGAACGGCGTCCGCGACGCATAGGGGCAGAAGGCCACGAAGTGTTCCGTCTCCGTGACGAGACGGTGCTTCTGCTCCATCTCCCCCTGGAGCATTTCACAGTACGGGCAGGATCCGAAGGCGTCGTACTGGAGTTGCGCGGCGTACCATCCTCCGCGGACGTGCGGGGGCACGATCGGAGTCGCGATGATCTGCGAGTGGGGATGCTCCAGGGAAGTCCCGGCCAGCACTCCGAAGTTCCGGAAGATCGTGATCAGGTTGATCCGGCGATCGGAGGCCACCGCGAGGTAGCGGCTGCGGAACGCCCGGAGAACGCGTTCGACGTCCGGAACCGGCAGGGTCGAGAGCGATTGGTCGTGGTGCGGGGACTCGATGACGACTTCGGCCACCCCGAATCCGCCGGCCTGCAGGAATGGTCCCATGCACTGGCGGCCGACCGGTTGGTCCGGATTCAAGGCGGCGAACTTGTTCGGAACGACGCGGAGACGCCATTGCCCGCCCTCCTCCACGGAGTAGACCGCCGGGGGCGTCTGCTCCTCGTTGCCCGGGCAGAAAGGACAGTCCTTCCGATACATCGGCACTTCCGCCTTGGGAGGGACGCGCGCGCCCATCTCATCGGGCCGCAGGGCCCGCTCGGAGGCGATGATCACCCACTCCTTGCTGACGTAGTTCTGGCGGAACTCCGGCATGCGCACCTCCGGGACGACAGGAACAAACCACCGATTCCGGGCGCGAGTGTACCTGCACCGACCGCCGGGAGCCAGCGGGCTCAGCCGAACGACCGAAATCGAGCTGAATCGATCCAGCGCAAGAGTCCGGAGGAGACGCGCCTTCCCCGTGCCCGTGCTCTTCGCTTCACGGATCGGAAACTGGAAGTCGCCGGAGAGACGGCAGCGCAGCGCTGGAACGCGGAGTCACGAGAGAAGCTGGCGGATCATGCTGCGCCCCGACGCGGAGTCACGGGAGAATCTGGCGGATCAGCAGCGCGGACACAGGCGTCACGGGAGGGGCCGCCGGATCACCGGCAACGACACAAACGTCACGGGAGGAGCCGCCGGATCACCGGCAACGACACAAACGTCACGGGAGGAGCCGCCGGATCAGATCCCGATGCTCCGGATAGGCCTGAACCAGCTCGATCCCGCCCGGCTCGTAGTCGGCCGCGTCGAACCCTGGCGCCATAGTCGTGCCGAGAAGCGCGAATCGGCCTCCCGGGAACAGCCGCGCTCCCTGCCAGACGCCACGTGGAACGACGACCTGGGGTCTCATCCCGGCGGCGACATCGACCCCGAGCTTGAAGACCGCGGCGCTGCCGCCGGGATGAAGCTGGAGCATCTCGACCGGATCTCCCAGATAGAAATGAAAGACCTCGTCGGTAAGCAGTCGATGCAAGGCGGAGCGGGTGTCGGAGGTCAGCAGATAGTAGATGGCCGTCCCGCAGGAGCGGGAGCCGGAATAGCGATCCGGGACAGTGCCGGGAGCCAGGACGTCCCGCGATCGATAGGTCTCCGCGAAGAAGCCTCCTTCGATCGGGTGCGGCTCGAGGTTGAGCAGATTGATCAGCTCTTCGATGGACGTCATGGGATACTCCGTCTATCCTGCCGCCATGCGAATCGGCATCGACTTGGGAGGGACCAAGATCGAATGCGTCACGCTGGATGACGCGGGACAGGTGCTATTCCGCCGCCGGATCCCGACTCCGCGCCACGACTATGACGCGACCCTGCGCGCCATCGCCGGACTGGTCAAGGCCTCCGATGAGAGCCTGGCTGCGCCTGCCCGAGGCGTCCCAACGGTGGGAATCGGCATGCCGGGAGCCGTGTCGCCCGCCACCGGCCTCATCAAGAACGCCAACTCAACCTGGCTGAACGGCCGTCCCTTCGGCCGGGATCTGGAGGCGATGATCGGCCGTCCCGTCCGGTTGGCCAACGACGCCAATTGCCTGGCGCTCTCGGAAGCAATCGACGGGGCCGCGGCCGGCGCGCGCGTGGTTTTCGGCGTCATCATCGGAACAGGCACCGGAGGGGGCATCGTGGTTGATGGCCGGGTCCTGACCGGCCCGAACGCGGTGGCCGGCGAGTGGGGACACAACCCTCTGCCCTGGCCCCAACCGGGCGAGTGCCCGGGGCCTCCCTGCTACTGCGGCCGTTCCGGTTGCATCGAGACCTTCCTGTCGGGCCCAGGTCTCGCGCGCGATTACCGCGCGTCATGGGAAAGCGCCGCAGGGATCGCGCCGGCGGACCCCCGTGAAGCCGTGGCGCCACCGGCCGGAGAGGAATCGGCAGGCCCGGCGTCCGAATCCGAAGCGGCGGGTGCGTCCAGCCCCGACGCTGTCGCGATCGCGGCGCTGGCCGCCGGCGGAGATGCCGCGGCGGAGGCGGCGCTACGGCGTTACGTGGCGCGCATGGCCCGCGCGCTCGCCTCGGTGATCAATCTGCTGGATCCCGATGTCATCGTCCTCGGCGGGGGCATGTCGAATCTCGATCGGTTGTACACGGAGGTCCCCCGGCTGTGGAGACCCTGGGTCTTTTCGGATCGGGTGGACACGGCGCTCTTGCAGGCCCGACATGGGGACGCGAGCGGGGTCAGGGGCGCGGCCCGGCTCTGGCCCTGAGGTTGTGGCGCGACTTCTGTGGGCTCAGGGAGCCGAACCTCTGCGCCCTGTTGGAAATGCCGGCATCTGACCGTGAATCGCCGATGAGGCCGTCGGAACGGCACGGCTCTGGCACCACCCGGCATTCGTGTCAGCCATTCGACGGTCCAAGAACCCGGCCACGGGATCCGACTCTCCGCTCGGAACGGAGAACGCCCCGAAGCCCCGGCGTCCGCGCTCCCGGGGTGTCGGCCCCGTCATCCGCATGCCGGCCGGTCGCTTCCGCCCGCCCCATTGCCCCAATCGATACTGCCGCTTCTATCTGCCTCACTCCGACTGGAGGTACTTCCTCTGGGGGTTCTACCAATCTCCCGCCTGGCCTCGGCCCATCCCTCGCTTCCAGTGCCAGGCTTGCCGTCGCACTTTCACCGCCCGTACCTTCGCCGCCACCTACTGGCTCCATCGTTGGGACCTCTTCGCCCTCATCGCCAGACTCTCCGTCGCCGGAAGCGGTGTCCGCCAGATCGCCCGCTCCCTCGACGTCTCCCACTCCACCGTCGCCCGGCACCTCTCCCGGGCCGGCCGCCTCTGTCTCCTCTTCCATCGCCAAATGCTCGCCACCCATCGCCTGAACGAGCCCATCGCCTTCGACGGGTTCGAGACCTTCGAGCATTCCCAGTTCTCCCCCTATCACCTCAACCTCGCGGCCGGCCTCAACAGCTGGTTCCTCTATCACTTCACCGACAGCCCCCTGCGACGCAAGGGCACCATGACGGCCCCGCAGAAGGAGCGCCGGAGTGAGCTCGAGGCTACCCTGGGCCGGCCCGATCCCAAGGCGGTGGAGAACGGAGTCCGCGAGCTGATCCAGACCGTGCTCCGGCTGGCGCCGGACGCAACCACGGCCATCGAGCTGCACAGCGACGAGCATCCGGCCTATCCGCGGGCCATCCGCCGGTTGCGCCAGAGGCCCGGGACTCCTCCGATCCGGCACCTGCGGACTCCTTCGACCGCGCCGCGCACTCGGGCCAACGCGCTCTTTCCCGTGAATCTCGCGGATCTGCTTCTTCGCCACTGCCAGGCCGGCCACCGCCGGGAGACCCTTGCCTTCGACAAGCGGCGGCAGGGGGGAGTCGAGCGGGCCGCGGTGTTCCTGGTCTGGCGGAATGCGATCAAGTGGCAGCGGGAGAGGAAACCCGGCCTGACCGCGGCGATGCGGGCCGGAGTCCTGTCCCGGCGTCTGGGCTGGAAAGATGTCTTTGCCCGCCGGCTCTTCCCTCGGAGGAGCGAGCTGCCCGGCTGCTGGTGGCGCTACTACTGGCGGCGCATCAAGACGCCCGCGTTGCGAGCAGAGCAGACGGAGAATCGAGCGGTCTTCGCGTTCTGACTCGCCGCGGGACATCCTCAGCCACCTCGGCGTCCGGTGCAGGCATGCACTGTGGCCCCTCGGGCCGACCTCTCGGACGGACCGATGGTCGCTGACCAGGTCTCTTATGCCCTCTTATGCCTCGATCTCGGCGTCTCCCCGCTCCAACGCATCACGTCGGTTCCGCGGGCTCACCGGTCACTCAGCTCCGTTTCCCAACATAACTCGCGCCACAACTAACGGACTTGCACGGCCGGATCCAGGGACCGGACGTACGCAGGCATCCCCGGGGTCCACCGCACCGTCGGACTCTGCGGCGTCCCCAGAAACCAGAGCGCCTCGACGTTCTCAGCTCGTTCGACCAGCCGCTTCCCTTCCTCAACGGGCAGGATGGACAAAGCCACCGCCCACACGCCGGCGGTGAGAAGATCCGGCGCCACCACGGCCACGCCGGCAACCGTCTGGGAAGCGGAGCCGGCGCTTCCGCCTCCCGATCGATTGGTGCCGGCTCGCAGCCGATAGCCGCTGAGCATGGCAATGCCAAGCGGAGGCGCCCCTTCACCACCAGCGCGCAGGGATCCGATCGGCTGGTCCGACCAGGGGTTCAAGAGAGGCAGGTCCCAGGCGCCTCCGTAGGCTGGCTTTCCGTAGCACTCCATGTACCCGCCGGCCCGAGCCATGCCTCCGGAGACCTTGGCCCGCCGGAGCGCTGCCACGGCTTGATCCAGCGCCTGTCCCTTCAGGACGCCGTCGAGCGCCACCTCCATCTCCGGGGCGAGCCGGCTGATCCGATCCCGGGACGTCGACAGCTCGTCGGGACCGACCCGGTTGACCACGGAGTCAAGAGCGGCCGCGAGCGACGAGAGGTTGGACGGCCCGACCCCGTACCAACGCAGAGCCAGCGGGCGGAAGGAAACGCCGAAAGCGCCCCCGGTGATCCTCGCCAGTCGCTCTCCCAGAAAGCGCAGGCTCTCCTCGGTGGATCCGGCGGCCACGCTCTCTTCGTTGCCCGTCGCGATCGCGGCCGTGAGCGCGGCGTGCACCTGATCCACCGCCGTCAGCTCCCGGGAAGCCGCTGCCAGGGCGCTCGACAAAAGCGAGTCGGATCCGGCGGCGGTCACGGACACGGAAGCGCCGAGGACCTCGAAGGTCGCGGACCTCTGGCCGACCTTGCGCCGCGCCGCCGATGAACCTGTCCCCCGGCCCGTTCCATGGGCGGCGCACCCGGAAAGCACAGGCACCATCGCCAGGATGAGAAGGGTACGACGGACCCAATCCCCGCGCGCCAGCCCGCGGCGCCGGCCAGGCAGGTTCAACACCGTGGCCCGGCGACCTGAAACCGTCAATCGGTCCGATCGGCCCGGATGCCGGCGGCGCCGCGCGGTGAGCTTCGACGGACCCATTCGCGTCACCCCCCAGCCTGCGTCATTCATGATCGCCCGTCGCGAGACACCGGAGATGCCCGGAAGGCACGGGCAAGCCACAGAAGCAGGCATACTTCCTGCAGTATGTCGAGGAGCGAGGACAAGCGCAACGCAGTCATGGCGGGCAGATCCGCTGCCGCAGCAGGAGGTTCATGAATAATGCGGACGCTCAGGGCAGGAATTTGTCCGCGCCCTTGAGCTTCGCGGGAAGGTACTCCTCGATCACGTAGTTCAGCCCCCATTTGGCCAGGGCCTGTTGCTCTGCGCGCACGCCCATGCGAAGGAGCTGATCCATGGACATCTGCCACTTCTTGTGACGCTGGAAGAATGGATCGTTCTTGATCGCGTCCTTGGCGCGCTTGACGTCCACCTCCTTGAGCGGGTGGGTCGGCAGCTTGTAATCGACGATGTCCTGCGGCGTCACGCCGAGAAACCGCGCCTGTGGCACACAGAAGAACTGGTTGATGTGGGCGGCGTTGCCGCTTCCCACCTTGAGCGTCCGGTAGATGTTCGAGATCCCGTAGGGGTCGCAGTCCACGAAGGCATAGACGGGGATCTTCTTCTCATCGGACAGCCGCCGGATGAATCTCCGGGTGGCCCGGGTCGGCACGCCCCCCATCGACACCAGGATGCAGTTGGCGGTCTTCCAGAACTTGTGGTTTTGGAGGCGCTGAAACATGCCGCCGGTCTCGATCGCCAGGACGAAGTTCGCCTGCGTTTCAAAGGAAAGCTGCTCCACCGAGCTGGGGATGGAATACGCCCCGGAGCCGAACCGCGTGCAATCGATCCGCTCCACCCGGCCGGTTTCGAGGTCGGGATCGAGCACGACCAACTCGCCGGCCACGGCGCCGCCGTGCTCGTCGGGAATGAAGCGAAGCTGCTCCCGGTTGATGGCGCGGACCGAGAAAAGGGCCTCGATGTCGTCCATCACCGTGTCCGATTCGGTCTGGTCATGGAACATCGCGTCGCCCCAGTTCTTCGACTGGTAGTAGGCATCCCTCTTGGTCGCGAAATCGTTCGTTTCGACCAGGTTCTTGGACAGGGACATCATCCTGAGCGTCTGGGCGAAGGTCTTCACCGTATTCACGGTCAAAGTGCGGATCTTCTTCTGCCGCCCGATCTCCAGGAAGCCCTTGTTCTCCGAATAGCTGACATTGGACAAGGACCGCACCGGGAAGCGAAGGTCGGGCTTGTTTCGATTCAGGATCTTGCCATGAATCTGGGCAGCCGTCTCCGTGATCAAGCCGACTGTGTTTTCATTCATCTTCCGGTTCCGCCGGCGCAACTCGTCCCGCTCGGTCGAATCGGACTTGTCGTCCTCGGGCTTCTTTCGCTTCACGAAATGCTCCGTTCTCGATTCGTTCTCCGTGGCCGCGGCGTGCTTGGCGAACTCGCCGCCGTGACCCCTTCCCCGCGCGCCTCGCCGCCCGGAACCGGCGGCGCCTTCTCACAGGTCGTGATCGCCTTCCGTTCTTCTGCGTGCCCATCCCGAGCGGGATCGCAGCCAAGAGCCGGCCCCAGTCGCATCGTTCAGTCCTCGTTCGCTCCTCGACTGCGTTCCAGCACGCCGGTCAGCACCTCGACCGTTTCGTCCCGCTGGCGATCGCTCAACCCGAGGATCTCCTGAAGCGCCAGTCCGATGTGCGGAATGTACTTCTGGATGTAGGACCGCTTCTTTCCCTCTTCCTTCTCCCGCCGGGTCCGACTGATGTGCAGCGACACCCGCCGGCCCGCTTCCTGAAGGCCGAGGCGGATTTCACGGACGATCTCCGGATAATGGGCGATCGCCTCCTTGGACTCCGAGGTGAACGGCACCCAGACGGACGCCACATGCACCACGAGAACGGCCGCCCCGACCGGAAGCGCGCCCCGCGGCTGCGCGAGGTGATAGGACTTCCAGTCGACGTTGATCGCCGCCTTCGTGATGGAGCAGGCGGATTGCTGGTACAGGAGCGGGACGCGATTGGCATAGCGGTAGAGCGTGACCGGCTCGTCCGGCGGCAGATCGCCGCCGTAGGCGATGCCCACCTCGACCTGGAAGGGATTGCCGCGATAGACCGCGGGAGGCCGGGTGACGGTGGTGTAGAAATCCGCGCCGACCTCCTGCTGGAGGGCCCGCAGCAGCAAATCCTCGCCGATGGGGGAAATGCAGTTGGTCGGAGGAGCCATGATCTTGACCTGGCCGATCGCGGCGTGCAGCTTCTCGGCCGTCTCGGCGGACAGGTGATTGGGGCGGGAGGTCGGGGGAACACCGGCCGTTTCCAGGATCTCTCCTGCGACCTTACCGCTCATCCGGGAAAACTCGCTTTGCAGGAAAGCGCTCACCGTGCGGAGGCGGCTCTCCTTGAGCATCTTGAGAAACACTCCCAGCTCGACGCCATGGGGATGCGGTTTGATCTCGAGCGGCTCCGGGGGCAGCTCGTGGGATACCCGTTCAAACACCATCGGCCCTTCTTCGGCCGCATCCGGAGGCAGATAGCGGATGGAAGCATGGGGGTTGGCGATGGCCACCTGCCGGATGTATCCGTCGACGGAGTGGCGTCCCTTCTTGTAAGTGCCCTGAAGGATGAGTTCCACCCGGGTCCCGTGTTCCGGCGCCCATTCCACCTCCCGGTCGACCAGGATCTCGGGCTGGTTCTTCTGGGTGTCGATGATCAGCTCGAAATAGTGGGCAGGCTTGCCGCGCCCGGTCCGGGAGGTGATCACGACCGGCTTGCCCGTGGTCAGAAGGCCGTACATCCCGGCGGCGGAGATGCCGATGCCCTGCTGGCCCCGGCTCTGCTTGAGGCTGTGAAATTTCGACCCATAGAGCAGCCGGCCGAAAATCTTGGGAACCTGCGCCCGCACGATTCCCGGACCGTTGTCTTCCACCACGACCCGGAACCGGTCCTCGGCCAGCCGGCGGATCTCAATCAGAAGCTCGGGAAGCAGCCTCGCTTCTTCACAAGCGTCCAGGGAGTTGTCCACCGCCTCCTTGACCGCCGTCAAGAGGGCCTTGGACGGACTGTCGAAGCCGAGCAGATGCCGGTTCTTGGAAAAGAACTCGGAGACCGAGATCTCCCGCTGGCGGGCGGCCATTTCCACGGCGGACAACCCGGCCCCGGAGCCGCGCCGCCGGCCGGAAACGGCCTTTCCGCCGCGGGCCGGAGTTGAACGCGGAACGGCCGTTTCCTCTTTCTCTTTCACGACGGTTCCAAGCGGTCCTCGCGCGGACGCCGAGAGGTTTTCAAGCTCGGATGCCCCGTTCTGGGATGTTGTCGAAACCGTCCGTGTCACGCGGAACGCCGATTCTGGTGCCGGACGCTTCCCGTTTCCACCGGCAGATGAAGGAGCCGCCGCCCCGAAATCCACCTCCAGTTGCACGGGGCCGCCTCGGGCTTTCTTGGGGGCGTTCCGCCTTGTGGCCATGTTGTCCTCCGCCTTTCCCTGTCCAGGGCCGGTCTCCTGTCCTGGAGAATAGCCGCCCCGGAGGCCGCTGTCAGCGGGTTTCGCGGGCCCGTCTACCGGCTTGACACGTCCCCGTCGGCGGCGGGTGTTAACAGGTTCCGGGCCGGACCGGTCCGCGGGAGCCGGCTCCGACCGGAGATGATTTCGGGATGTAGAATCAGAGTTGACACATTTTCCACCCCGAGACATACTGCGCCCGTGAACAAGCATCCTTCACGCCGTGGCATTGACTCTGGGCTGTACTGTCAAGCCGACGTGGATGCTTTCGGCGGTGCCCATGCTGGAATGGATAAGCGGGCCGCGGCACGGGGTCCGGCCTGAGTGGGCACGCAGGGAATCGGAAGGAGCTGAAGACATGAGAGAGAGAAAGGCGACGAGAAACGGGAGAAGGCGCCGCTTGTCCCCGGATCAGAGGGCCGAACGGGAGGCAGCCATCATTGAAGACATCAAGGGCGGAGTGTTGAGCTACCGCGAGATCGCGCTGAAGCACGGGGTCTCGTTGCCGACGGTCAACAACAAGGCGCGGAAGGCCGGCATCAGCCGGGGCCGGCGCAAGGGCGCACGGATCATCGTGGCTGCGCCGCCGCGCAAGACGGCCCGAAAGGCCGGGCGGAAGGCCGCACGGCGGGGTCGTCCCCGGAGAGCGGCGGTTGTGCAATTGGCGCCGGAGGCGCCGATGCGGGCCGCGCGGCGCGGGCGTCCCGGTCGGAGGCCGCGCGGTCGTCCCCGCGGAATCGCCCGGTCGCAAGCCGGCTTCGCGGAGGAGTTCGGCGCCCTGCTTCTCAAGCACCACCCCAATATCCTCTATTCCAAGTACGAGCAACTGATGCGGATGGTGAAGCAGGAAGTCAGGTAGGACGGCAGGGGCCAGCCCGCATCATTCGTGAACGCCCGTCGCGAGGCACCGGAGATGTCCGTCAGGACAAGGCGCGCGCAGCCCGCACGACGCAGGCATACTCCCTGCAGTATGTCGAGGGGTGAGGGCAAGCGAAACGCAGTCATGGCGGGCAGATCCGCTGCCGCAGCAGGGGGTTCATGAATGATGCGGGGCAAGAATGGGGTCGCCGGGATCGTCGCCTGATCCCGGCGACCTTCGCTTGCTCGTTCCGAGCCCGGATCGCGGATTCCAGGTGAAGCGGGAATCCGGCGTATTCGGGCTGCTATTCGACGAACCAGATGCCGGCTTCGGGGTAGCAGGCCCGTCTCCAGGTGGTAAGATGGAACTCAGACGGATCCCAGCGGATCCGCGAAGGAGAGACACCTTGAGACCAGGCGCCGCAGCCCCGCCCATTCTCCGATCCTGCATCATGTTCCTGGGAATCGTTCTCTTGACCGTCACCCGTCCGGATCCGGGACTGGCGGGGCCGAATTCCGGCGGCGTGCTCATTCTCCACGCCCCGCCGGGCCTTCAGTTCACCTATGGCCAGGACTGGTCCGGCTATTCCAATCTGAACAACTGCCAGGACGCCATCACGCAGGTGTCCGGGAACGGCCAGTGGACGCTCTTCTACGTCCTCGCCATCTTTCCCGACTACGCCATGCCGAGATTGCAGGCCGTCGATTTCGGCATCCAATACGACAGTCCCCAGATCGAACCGAAGGCGTGGGGCATGTGCACCGGCACCTACGGATTCGAGAATCCCTCGACCGGCTGGCCGGCCTCCGGCACGGGCGACCAGGTTGTCTGGCCGGCGGGCTCGCCGGCCCGGCGGGCGATCAACGAGGTCTACTGGTTCGCTTCCTACATCTACGAAGGGAACGTGTTCAAGCTCACGACGAACTACCAGTGGAACGAGGCCAAGTTCGTGGATGATTCGCTTCCGCCTCAGCTGGATGACGTCGAGGACTTCGGGTCGCTCGGCTTCGGCCGGCGAGGCTCGAATCCGTGCGGAAGCGACGACCCGACCGGCGGCTGTTGCACGTCGAACGGCCAATGCATCATCCAGACCCGCACCGCGTGCGGAGAGATGGGCGCGGGATACACCTACCTCGGGGACGATACGACCTGCTTCCCGAACAACTGCATCCCGGGCATGGGGGCCTGCTGCATCCTCACGGACTGTCGTCTGCTCACCTACGACGATTGCATTTCCGCGGCGGGGACCTTCATGGGACAGGGCGAAGGATGCAATCCCACGCCCTGCAACATGACCCAGGTCCGCACGAGCTGGGGCGCCCTCAAGTCCATCTACCGTCAGTAGATTCCCCGTCGCACCGTCCGGGCGGGGCGCATCCGACGCCCCGCCGTGGCCGTGGAACCACGCGAACCAAAGGGGAATCCGGGTTCAGCCCGGCCGGAACCCGGCCGATCTAGAAAGCATGGTGCTTCGGGTGCTGACGTATGAGCGCAGGCGGGCGTTTCATCTCGCGCCTCCCGGCGCTTCCCTGCCGGTCCTGGGCTGCCTGATCGCGATCGGGGCGGCGGCCGCGTTGGCCATGCTCGCGGCGTCCGAATGGACCGGACCCGGGCTCAATCCCGCGTGGTTTCGCCTTCCGGAATTCGAGAACGCCTCGGCTCCGATCCGGCGAATCGCGCTGGGATCCGCTGGAATGATCGGAACGGTCCTGGCTCTTCTGGGAGCCGCCGCCTGCGCCGTCCGCGCCACTGCGATCGTGGGGTATCAGATCGGATCGCGCCGCGCCATCGAGAGCCAAGGCCCGAGCCGTCTGATCCAGGTTCCCGGGAAAGGCTGGGAGCTGCAACTCGACGTCGGACTGGGAGAGCCGTTTCCGCTCATCTTTCCGCTGGACGAGGCGACAGCCGGGGCCGTGAGCCGGTCTTTCAACCCGGGCGAGATTCTCCAGATCCGCTGGTGCCGCGTCCCTCTCGCGTTCGGCGCCGGTCCCCGAATTCTCGCGATCACCGAGTCGGAAGGCCAGAGCCGCGGCGTTTCTGATCTCGATCAGGAGCTCCGCGCCGCCTGATCGGAGTGGTCCCCGTTCTACGTTGCCCCCCTCTCTTGACACCGGCCGTCCCCCGATCAATGATGGCCTGGCGCTTTCAGAACCAACCAGGAGAGGCATGATGAAGACGAAAAAGTCCTCGGTCCGGGTATCCGCGGCGCGGGTCCGCGCAGCCGTTCGGACGTCCCGGAAGCCCTCGGGAACCGCCGCTCGATCCGCCGGGGCAGCTCGCGGAAAAGCCGGAAGCACGATCCCGCCACGAAAGTCTGTACAACCATCCAGGGGCGCGCGGCCGGCAAAGAAGGTCGCCGCCCGCAGGCCGAAGCCGCCGGCCCCGAAGCGCCCGGCCTCGATGGGATCCGCCGTGCTGCGATCCAGCCTTCTCGAGATCGTTCGGCGAACCTCGGCTGAGCTTCCGGGCGACGTGATCCAGGCGATTCGGACCGGCCGGAGCGCAGAGGCGGAAGGCTCCAACGCCCTCTGGGCGATGACGACGATCGAGGAGAACATCGATCTGGCCCGCGCCAAGAGCGCGCCGCTCTGCCAGGACACCGGCACGATCATCTTCTACGTGAAAGCGCCCCGCGGATTCGATGAAGCGGGCTTCCGGAAGCAAGCGGAGGCGGCAGTCGCCGCGGCCACGGCCAAGGGCTACCTTCGCCAGAACTCCGTGGATTCCCTCACCGGCCGCAATTCCGGAAACAACCTGGGGCCGGGGAGCCCCGTCTATCACTTCCATCAGTGGAACCGCGCCGGTTGTGACGTCCGCGTCGTCTTGAAGGGCGGCGGCTGTGAGAACGTCGGGACGCAGTACTCCCTGCCCGATTCCCGCCTGGGGGCGGGCCGCGATCTGGCCGGGGTCGAGAAGTGCATCCTCGACGCGGTTTATCAGGCTCAAGGCAAGGGGTGCGGTCCGGGGATCTTGGGCGTCGGGATCGGCGGCGATCGCGCCACCGGATACGCCCTTTCGAAGGAGCAGTTTCTCCGGACCCTCGACGATCCCAATCCGGATCCGCCGCTGCGGGACCTGGAAACGCGGATCGTGGACAAGGCCAACCGGCTCGGGATCGGGCCGATGGGCTTCGGCGGCGCCACGACGCTTCTTGGTTGCAAGATCGGGGCCTACAACCGGCTCCCGGCCTCCTACTTCGTCAGCGTTTCGTATATGTGCTGGGCCTTCCGCCGCCAGGGGGCCGAATTGGGGCCGGACGGAGCGATCCGGCGCGTGGTTGTACTGAGAGGCCCGCCGGATCACGCGGGCCAATCCGAGAGGAGCAATCTTCATGCGTCTGGAAGCCCCCTTCACGGAAGAAAAGATCCGAGCCCTCAAGGTCGGAGACCTGGTGGAGATCAGCGGCCTCATCATGACCGGACGGGATTCGGTGCATAAATACCTGCACGACGGCAACGATTCGCCGGTGGATCTGATCGACGGCATCCTCTATCACTGCGGCCCGGTGATCGTCGAGGAGGGAAAGGTCTGGGTGGTCAAGGCGGCCGGCCCGACGACGTCCATCCGCGAGGAGCCATACCAGGGCGACATCATCCGCCGCTTCCACATCCGTGGCGTCATCGGCAAGGGCGGCATGGGGCCGAAAACCCTGGAAGCCTGTCGCGAGGTCGGCTGCGTCTACCTGCATGCGGTGGGTGGCGCGGCGCAGGTCCTCGCTGAGCGCGTCACAGCGGTCCGCGGCGTGCATTCTGATGGAATTCGGAAGCCCTGAAGCCATCTGGGAGCTGGAGGTCCAGGACTTCCCCGCCGTGGTCACGATGGACTCGCACGGGCAGAGCTTGCACCGGGATCTGCTCGAGGCCAGCGGGCAGCGGCTCAAGGAGATGCTGGCGGAGATCGGGGTGCGGTAGGGACAAAGATCGCCGGATCGCTGGAGTGACATCAGCATGGACTTGGACATCCGGATCTCCCCGCCGGCGTTCTGGCCGATGGTCTCGCTGCACGACATCAACACAACGGATGCGCCGGTCAACGGCGACTTCTTCGTCGGGTACGGGGCGAGTAGCCGGATGACATTCCATACTGGTTCGTAGGAGCCGACCTGGACGGGGCCGGCGGCAAGCCACGCACCAATATCGCTCCGAGGATTGGCTCCGACCGGGTGGGCGGATCCATCGACCGTCTGGGGTCCGACCCGGGCATCAGGTATCGGCGCGTACGTGCTCGTCCGCGCCGTGCCGGTGTCGATCCCAACCTGGGGTCAGATGAAGAGCCTGTACCACTAGCTGGCAGCCGGCGCCGGCCGCGGGTCCATTCCGGAGGACTGAGTCCCGCCGGCGATCAAGTTCCAAGCGATCTACAATGTCCGTCGCGACCCCCCCTGACCGGGTAGACGAACCGCCCAACCGAAACGGCGACTCCCCACCGAACCGGAGGAGCCGCCGCTTTCAAGTGCTCTGATGATCCGATCTGTTCTGTCTGTTCTAACCCGATCCGAATCGATCAGCGCAGGACGAGAACCCGCCCGTCCCGGTCCGCGAAGCCCGACGATCCGTGGAGTTTCGCCCTCACCCAGTAGATCCCGGAGGGAACCCGCTTGCCGTCGGCGCTCCTTCCGTCCCAGGTCCAGGCATGAACCGTCGCGCCCCCGGGCACGGCGTTGCCGGCGCCGACTTCCCGGCCACCAGATTCATCGGCGATCCAGGTTGAGGCGACCAACCGTCCGTTCGCGTCCAGCACCCTCCACTCCGTCGTGGCCGCCTCCGGCCCCTGGAAGGAGAACGCCACGGATCCGGCGCTCGGATTCGGGATCGCCCGGATCTGCGGCAGGGCCGCAACCGGCGCCGTTCCGCCCGCGCTGGCGGGGTTCGACGTGATCGTCCAGAAGATCCGCTGGGTGTCCGCGAGAGCCGGCTGGGAGCTGTCCTTGATGTTGACCCGGAAGGCATAGGAGCCCGGAGTCGATGGGGTCCCGGAGAGGACTCCGGACTGGGAGTCGAGCGTGATTCCGGGCGGCGGCTGATCGACGGTCCCCCAAGTGTAGGGAGTCTTGCCACCCTTGGCGACCAGCGCCACCTGAACCGGAAGGCCGGCCTGCGCCGAGTCGAGGTCGGCGCTGATGATGTTCAAACCGTAGGTTCCGTTCTTGACCGTCCGGAGGATCCAGTTGTTGGGATCAACGCTCACGCTGAGCGAACCGAGCGGAAGATCGACTTCCAGGTCCTCGTGATCCGGGTCGTTCCAGAAGACCACATTCTTGGTCGTCGAGCCCGCGGTGGCCTGGATCTGGATCGGCATCGTGAAGTAGGGCGCGTTGGTCTGGGACTGATCCAGGTGGATGTAGACCTTCTGTCCGGTCGGCGACTGCTCGGCGAGTTTGGAAACCACGTAGTTGGGGCGATTGACCCCATAGATCCATTCCTTGAAGAACCAGCTCAGGTCGCGCCCGCTCGCCTGCTCCATCGCGGCCTCGAACTGGGCGGTGGTCGCGCTCTGGCCCTGATAGAGGGCGCGATAGTGCGCCAGGCCGTTGAAGAACAGGGAGTCCCCGAGGACGCCCCGGATCATGTGGACCGCCCAGCCTCCCTTGTTGTAGACGGTGTTGCCGTCGAAGGGATCCGGGTAGTTGTAGATGGGCCCGCTGGGATCGGAAACCGCGAGGGTGCCGAGCATGAAGTTCTGGTAGGCGGTCGGACCTCCCAGGTGCTCGTACCAGACCGCTTCGCACCAGGAGGCGAATCCCTCGTTCAGCCAGGTGTCGGCCCAGGTCGCGCAGGTGACGTTGTCCCCCCACCATTGGTGGCTGAGCTCGTGCACGTAGATCCAGTCGTAGCTGTGATCGCCGGTGAGGAGAAAGTAACCGTAGGAGGTGTTCGTCTGGTGCTCCATGGCGCCGCTCCAGTCGAACACGGTGATCCCGTACTTCTCGTTCAAGAACGGATACGGGCCGAAGTCCGCCACGTAGGCGGCGATGGCATCGGGACCGATGCTGAGATCCGTCGTGGCCTGGCTCACCTGATTCGGGAAGACATAGTTGTTGAGCGGCATCGTGCCGCCCCCGGGAATCGGGTAGCTCTCGTTCACCTCGGCGAAGTATCCGGCACTGCAGCAAACCAGGTACGGCGTGATGGGATGGGATTCGTGCCAGGCCCAGATGCTCTTGCCGGACCCGGAGGGGGTCACGGAGCGGAGCAGGCCGTTCGACGTCGCCGTCATTCCGTTGGGCACGGTGATCCGGACGTCCGAACTGTCGGCCTTGCGATCGGGCCGATCGCGGCATGGCCACCACTTCCGGGCGCTGCTCGGCTCGGAGAGGTTCCACACCCAGGGCTGGCCGTTGTAGGAGTCGAAGATCAATCCATCCCAATCCGACTGCTGGGGACCGCCGTGATAGGCGATGCGGATGGTGGCCTGGGCTCCCGGGCCAAGCGGTGAAGTCAGGTGGACCGACACCTGATTTCCCGGGCGAGTGAAAGTGGAGACGACGCCGTTGACCCGCACCGTATCCACGGACATGTTCGAAGTCAGGTCGAAGACGACGTCGGTCAGGCTGGGCACGAGACTCTGCACCCGATGCGTGGCCGCTCCGTAGACGACCTTGTCCGCGAAGTCGCTGACGTCGATGTCGAGCGACATGTAGCGGACGGTGTAGCTGTCCTCGGAGTCCTGGATGCTCTTCTCGCCCACAACACCCGAAGGCCACGCCCTCCCGACCTTCCCGACAGCGATGAGATGTAACCTCTGTGCCGGGTCGGGATAATGGAGCGACGCTGCAGGCCTGGAACCGGCGGAGCCGGCGCCGGGGGGTCCGCTCGCGAACGATCGGGGAACGGCGAGGAAAAGGACAGCCATCGTGCCCGCGATGGCGAGGGATACTTCGGCCCTGAATTGCTGCCGGATGGAACACATCAAAGGACGCATTTTGCACCCTTCTGTTGTTTGGTGATTCGGAAGTCGGCGACCATGACAATGATAGCACACTCCGAGCTCGAACGGAACCCCGACGGTCAGATGATGGGCGGCTGATGGGAGGGTGGACGAACTCGGCAACGGCTGAATTCCCGGGTTCGGACTTGACGCTGCGCCGGATATGCCGTCCACTTGTGTCACCGGTGATCCAACCTCGAGAGGAGGCGCCATCCGATGAGTTCGGTGGGGCTGCGGCCGGCCGCACGGTCTGCCGGCGGCATATCACGATGCCGGTTCCGTCTCGTAGCGCTGGATGAGCTCCTCGTGCTCCTCCTGCTGGTGCCCGCCCCAGCGCTCGCTGGATCGAACGCCGGAGGCGTGCTCGCCGTCCACTCAGCGGGCATAACCTACAAGGAGGTTACCGAGTGCGGCCGTGGGACCGTGCCCGATTCGTGCGGGGCGATCGTTTCGGAGATCGATGACGCGACCCCCGACTCCCTGAGGGTGTGGAAGGTCTATGCAGTTTTTCCGCCCGGCTCCAGCCCGCGGCTCAAGGGGCTGACTTTCGGCGTCAGCTACGATGACGTTTACGGGGACTCGACGGGAGTCGTCGTTTCCGGCTATGGCCCCTGTGCGGGGTTCCAGCTCGCGATGAGCGGCTGGCCCGCCGCCGGAACCGGCACGTCCTTGCTCTGGGATACCGCGCAGACCGGCCTTCTGACCGAGTGCTACTGGTTCGCCGGGTACAATTACTACGGTAACCCGACGGCCTTCGCGCTCACCCCCCACCCGGAGCAGGGCGGCTACTTCGCGGATGACGGGGTGCCCTCCCGGCTTGATCCGATTGCGGGCTACGGAACCCTGGGCTTCGGAGTGCCGGGCCACGTCCCGTGCAGCGCGGCCCCGCAGGACACCACGGCGCAGCTTGCCTGGTCTCTGGGTGTCTCCGGCGACTCGACGTTCGCGACCACGCTGGAGGAGAACGAGTTCGCAGCGGGCGGCGCCCTGCAGAACTCCCTCTTCCCGGTCTCCTCGGTCCTCCTTCGCTATTACCATGCCTTCCTTCCGCCGGGCCCGCTCCCCAAGGACTCGTCCGAGTTCAGCCACCTTCGCAAGTTCCTGGGCTACGAGCGGCTTGGCGTGAATCCTGACGGCTCGCTTAGCGCCCCTCAGCCTTTGATGGGAGACTCGACCAGCGTCAACGCGATCGATCCAGGCGGGCACTTGATGCATGTACAGATCACGCGAACCGCGATGAAAGGCGAGGGGCGGGGCTTTGCTGAAACGGACCTGGCGATCGCGAGGTCGAGGGTGTCCGGGCGTCTCCAGAAGTTCATCGCATCCCCGACCGGTGCCACGGGGGTTCTTCGGATGGTCTCGCCCAGGGACATTTTCGACCGACGCACCTATCTCGTGAACGTGAGCGCCCCGGACAATCCCAAGCCGCTCGGCTGTTTGATCGAACTGGAGTATTCCCTGCTCGGAACCCGCGTTGCCGGAATCCACTTCGTCTACCCGCCCCGCTTCGAGCGCGGGCCCGGCGGGACGCCGACCACATGTCGGCTGGAGGTCCTGTCGGATGCCGGCGACCTGGTGTTCGCTTCGGATTGGAGACAGGAGGACGAGGACCGACCCGATGCCCCGACGCTCGACGCTTCCGGACGGTGGGTCTTCTACGAGCCGCACGTCAAGGGTGGTCTCAGGGTGATAGATACCGTATCGGGAGAAGACTACGCCCTTGGTGGCCTCCTGTCCGGCGACTTCTACTTCTCTCCAGACGCCAAATACGTGCTCGTGGTGGGCTCCCGGACCTCGTTCTACTCTCTAGCGGACCCGGCCCAGCCCGTGAAGGAGTGGGAGCGTAAATTCTTCGAAGACGGGGACTTTACTCACCTAGGCCATGCCCGGGTTTCCGTGGGCGGCGCTCTCACGGCGATCATCGGCCAGCCTAAGGAATCTGGAAGCCGCCGCCGGATCGTGATCGTCCTGGACCGAACGGGTCGGACCCGCTACAAGCCCCCCGTATCCGGGGACGAGCCGAACGCGATCCAGATCATCGGCGAGGATTGGCTCTTCATCGGGATGCAGTATGACCAAAGGGATCTCTTCTTCAACCCGTACCTCACCACCAAGCGCGTCCGCCTCTACCACATTCCGAGCTCAAATTGAGACCGAAGAGGTGCTTCAAGCACATTACGCCGGACTCGTCGCGATACGTGGGAGAGAACGGGCTCACGAACTCCGTGCCTGTTGGCCAGACGACGGGGCGGGACCCGCACATTGAGATCCGGCTCAACGGCGACCTCCCCATCACCCCGGGTTCGTCCCGCTCTTGTCTCCGAACGCCGTGAACCCGCTGCTCCATGGGTTTGAGTCCGCATCGTGGCTGGCGGACAACACGGTGCCGATGGTCTACCGGGGAGGAGTCTCCGATACGATTCGAGTCATCGACGAGGGGAAGGTGCACCTGACGCTGATGGAGCGATGAGGCGGCGGACGTACTGGCCGCGCTGGCCCCGCGTCCCCTGGTGACAATCGTTCGAGCCGACCCCAAATTCCCCGCCGGCACGTGGCGGGCAGGAGGCGCCTCGTCACGCCGGTGCCCTGGCCGTCGCCCTGAGGGTTATCGCACCGAGGCGGCGACGCGCAGAAGCTCCGCGGCGTCGATCCCACCGCCCCGGAGCGAATACAGAGTCCGGCCGTTCTGCCAGACGAGAGTTGGTTCGGGCCCCAGAAGCACTCCCTTGGCGTCGCCGATGTCGACTTCCTGGATGCTCGAGGGATGCGCCGGCAAAGGAAGCGCCAGCGCCGCCACCCAGTCGATCCGGCGTGCCAGGAGGCCGGCTTCCGCACCGGAAAGCCCCAGGAGTTGCAGATCTGCGGTGCCGAGCGCCTGGGCATCGGCGCCGGCGGGGCACGACAGGCTCGGATCTTCCATCTGCACGAGCTGCAACCGGTCCGAAGAGCCGGGAATCGCATACAGGGAGGTCACGAATTTGGAGACGTCCACGCGCACGGAAGGCTTGGCCGGGGCGTTTTGCTGCGTTGATCCGGAAACAACGCGGAACGCATCGGGATCCAGGTCGAGGCGCACGGCCGGACCATCGGCCACGGAAATCTCCTCTGGGATCGCGCCCGCCGGCAGCGCGGACGGAGCGCCAACGGCGAACTTGGCCGACGCTCCCGCTGCGGCCGGGCTCGCCTCCTCCTGCGGTTGGCCCGCCGGCCGCTCGATGGTGAGGCCGACGACCATCCGATGACCGTCTCCGCTGGGAAGATCCCGATATCCGCCGCTGACGCGATCGGCGCTGACCGTGCTGGTTCCGCCCGAATGGAGGCTTCTCATCAGGACGCCCAGTCCCCGCCGGAACGGCGCATCGGTGGCCACCCAGACGGCGCAAGCAAGACCGAGCACGATCAGAAACCCGCGCACCGGGCCAATCGTCCGGGCGGCGGTCAGGAGCTTCGACGGGGTCGCAGGGGGGGAAGTCTTCTGGAAATCCTGCCGCGGAAACGGAATCGGCTCGGCCAGGGTCCGCTCCCGATTCGAGGCGGATCTCTCCCGCGGCATCCGATCCCGCCCCGAGGCGATCGGCTTCGGCGGAGGGGACACCTTTCCCGGCTTCGACGTCGGCGGCTTCGGCCGCGAAGAGTCCTTTCCCCGCTTCAGCGTCAACGGCTCCGGCGGCGGAGAGTCCTTTCCCCGCTTCGACGTGACCGGCTCCGGCGGCGAGGAGTCTTTCCCCCGCTTCGACGTAACCGGATCCTGCGCAGGGGAGACCGTTCCCCGATTCATCGGCGTCACCGGATCCGGCGGCGAGGAGTCCTTTCCCCGCTTCGACGTGACCGGCTCCAGCGGCTGGGAGTCCTTTCCCCGCTTCTTCAACGTCCACCGCTTCGGCGACCGGGAGTCCTTTCCCCGCTTCGACGTGACCGGCTCCAGCGGCGAGGAGTCCTTTCCCCGTTCCTGCGTCAATCGCTCGGGTGGCTGGGAGCCCCGTTTCCATGGCAACGGCTCCGGCGGGGCCGATTCCGATCCGGCCGAATCCTCCGCTGCGTCGATCCGCGTCTCGGTCGGCTCCGCGGTCGGCCCGGGCGTCGCGGTCCGGCCGGACGCCAGATCTGGCATCTTCCGGGCCACTTCCGCACTGCGCAATCCGACTTCGAGGCGCGTTTGCAGCCGGCTCAGGGCGATCGCCTCGTCGGGCATCTCGTTGGCCGGCGGATTGAGGAACCCCATGAGCCAGGCGATCGAATGCGCCTGGTTCCGCAAGTTGGCCAACCGTTCCCAGCAGGCGCGGCAGGACGAGAGATGCTGGGTCAGCTCCTGGTGCTGGCGGGCCGGCAGATGGTCGTCCGCGTAGGCCCGAAGAAGATCGACGTTGCAGCTCACGAGAGCAACTCCTTCCGGGACTGCCGCAATGCCCGGCCGACCCGCGAATGTCCGACTGGCCGAGAACGACCCCGACTCCCGGATCCGGCCGGGATCATCACGCCGGACCCGCTTTCCGGGCCGAACCCCGGCCGATACCCTGGAAGGCCGGTTCAGATCCCGCTTCGGCCTCCGCGAGCAGCGGTCCCACGGACCGTTCGGGAACGCCCAGCGCTTCCGCGATCTCGGCGAAGGTCATCCCCGCCTGGTAATAAAGCAGGATGCGCGCGTCTTGATCGGGAACGCGCGTCAGCAGGTCCCGAACGTCATCACCGCCGACGCCCGACCCCTGATTGCGCCCCGCGTCGCCGGGGGTGCTGCTCGGCTCGCCCCCTTCGGCGCACGAGTCCTGGGAAAGGCGGGCTTCCAGGGCGAGGTCGTACGTCGTGCGGAACAACCAGACCCGGGGCGAAGACAGGATCTCTTTCGGCGTCGGGTGCCAGAAGCAGCGCTCGAACGTCGCGATCGCCAGGTCCTCCGCGACGGACTGCGACCCCACGATCCGGAAAGCAAAGGCGTAGACCCCGCTGAAGTGCTCTCGGAAGAATGGCCCCATGCCGGAGACGCCGTTCGGCCAGGAGGTCAAGGACTCGTCGCGTTTGTTCATGTCCGCCTCGGATTTCCGGCGCGTCCCTTCCGACGTGCCGTCGCGCTTTGAAAATTCATCGCTTGGAATACCCCATCGCCCGCACGGCCGCGTGACCGGACGTACCGGAAATCACGGCCGCAGTCAGATCATCGGCTCGGCTGATCGGCACCGTGATCGTAAGACGCGGCTCCGGATCGAAAGCCCGCTGGACGGAGAGAACCGTCTCACCGGCCCGGGCCAGAACCGCTTCGACGGCGCCCAGGCGCTCGAACCCGAACGCGACTTCGAGAAGCGCCACCCGCGTCACGCTCCGCGCCGGCGCCGCGGACAGCGCCTGCCACGCCGCCTGGCCATAGGCGCGGGCCAACCCGGCGGTCCCCAGCTTGGTTCCTCCGAACCAGCGGGTCACGATGACGGCCGCGTCGAGCACGTCGCTCCTTCGCAGCGCCGAAAGGATCGGAAGGCCTGCCGTCCCCGAAGGCTCGCCCGCATCGCTCCAACGTTCCTGGATCGAGCCGAATGCCGCAGCCGCCGGCCGCGGGCGGCCGGCCGGGGTCGCCGGGCCCGCCGGGTCTTGATCCACGGCCGCCGATGAGACGAATCCGGATGACGAATCCGTCCCAGGCGGCGGGACCGAAACCGAAGGCGAACCTGACTGCGAGGGAGGATCAGACGCCATGCTCGACGGCGCCGAAAGCGGACTCAGACGCAGGCCCCAGCAGTGATGGGTCGCGTCATGATACCGGTGCCGGATCTGGTCCAGCCGGTCCCGGATCTCGGACTCGTCTCGGATGGAGAAGGCCTGAGCGAGGAAACGGGAGCCCCTGACGGCGATCTCGACCGCGGGACCAGCATCGATGGAACGGTAATCGTCCAACACGATTGCTCTCTTTCCAGACGAGCGCCCGTCATCCGCCAGAACGCGTGCGAGCGGACGGCGAGCAGCTGCCCGAGGGCAGCCGCTTCATCCCCGCCCGCTCTTGTATTCTCGGCCGTCGGGCGGCCGAACTCTAGAATCGGTTGACTACCGCTCCGCCATCCGCCCCGCGTATTCGAGCACAGCGGCAAGCTGGCTCCGGCCGTCGAGACCGGCCTCTTCCATCACCATCTCCGCCTGTCCGCTTCCGGGGAAACGCCCGTTCCGGAACGGGTGCAGGCTGCGCTTCCGGCCTTCTTCCGATCCGATCCACCGATAGAGGGTCGGAAGCGTGAATCCGGTGATCCCCATGGCCTCGAGGCGATGCGCGACCGGGAAGATCTCCTCCTGTCGCTTCGGCGGAAGCAGGTCGAAGAGCTCCGCGCTCGCGACGTAGTAGATGTTCAGGTTGAGCCCGCGCCGGTCCAGCTCGGGGAGCACCGCGTCCACGAACGCGTAGGCCACGCCGCTCTCCTGCAGGACGATCGTACCGTGGGCCGGCTTCTTGCCGGGATCCGCCTTGCGGATGGCGTAGATCCCCTCCGCGGCCGCGGTCGCCGGCGGGATCCGGAGGGCCGCCCGATCCGGCACCGTCTCATTCGGCCTGGTCACGAACGGCGCCAGGATCGCCGGGCGCGCCTTGAGCGCGGCCACGGTCAGAGGCCACAGCTCCTGCGGCTCCCAGGGCGTCAGCGTGATTCCCGATCCGCGAGGGAAGTTCTCCTGGAGAAGCTGCAGCGCCTGCGGGTCGGCGTGGGTCGGACCGTCCTCTCCGGTCTTCAGGCCGGCGTGCGCGCAGATGATGATGAGGGGCTTCCGAGCCTCTTTCGTCAGGTCATGGCGCGCCTGCTGGCCGATGGCGTGGAGCCGCGCCGGCACGTGCTGCAGGGCGGCGATGAAGGCGCCGTAGGACGCGCCGGAACCGATGTGGTGTCCGAAGGTGGAGATCCCGGCCATGAAGGCGCCCATGGCGTCCTCGCAGATCCCGCCGCAGGACAGGAGGCGCGAACCCGGGTTCGTCCGTGAGTTGTAGAACCCCTCGGGAAAACCCTTGTCCACGTTGGTCACGCTGGTGGACCCGAGCAGGTCGGCCGCTCCCGCCAGGATGCCGCCGTGCGTCAGCTTGTTGAGGTGGTTCAGCGTGTCGCCGAGTGCGCCGCGGAGGGTCGTGCTCGTTCCGGGCGCAAGGACCAGCTCGTTCGGAATGACGTCGGCCTTGACCGCGTCGGAGTAGATCGGCTTGAGATCGGACTTCCCCGCCGGAACCGTGCGGCCCGCCTTGTTCAGGCGGTCGCGGCTCCGCTCCAGACCCTCGGCCAGGCTCTGGGCGAGCCCCGAGTCCTTCTCGATCACGCCGCGGATGGTCAGGAGCGTATCCCAGAAGCACCGCTCGACCCGATTCGGAGAGTTCTCTCCCTCGAACCGCGGGAATTGAACGCCGAACGCCTTCTCGAACTCCGCCAGGCTGGTGTAGTACTCGGGTGAGCAGAACTTGTGGCCGGCTCCGTGCGAGGCCCGTCCTTCGATCCCGTACTTCCAGCCCTTGATCGTGCGGTAGATGATCGCCGTGGGCTGGGCGTTCCGGCCTTCGAGCGCGGCTTTCTGCGCCGCGGTCACCTGCCGGAAGTCGAGGCCGTCCGCCACGCGGATGACGTTCCAGTCGTGCAGGTAGGCCAGCTCGGCCGGATCCCACTGGACGTAGTCGCCGGGAATGCCAGCCTCGCGGCAGACGCGGTTGGAGTCGATCGATGCCTGGTTCCAGTCCAGGTGCAGATACGCGTTGCTGAGCTGCGCGGTGGCCCCGATGGCCAGAGCCTCGCTCACGCGGCCCGCGGTCATGCCTCCTTCGCCCTCGAGGATGTGCACCTTCGGAGCCTTCGCCGGCTCGTAGGCGTCCATGGCTCCCATCGCCAGCCCAAGGGACGCCGGCACGCCGACGCCGGATGCGCCGGTCGCGAGCCGCACGAAAGGAGTGAAAGGCGTCGGATGGCCGTCGAGCGGACGGGCGTGATACTCGACGAAGAGCGGCGTCTTCGTGGTCGGATTGCGCCGGAACCCCAGCAGATCCTCAAGCCGGAGCTGCCGGTCCGCCTTCGGAAGCAGACCCGCGGCGCCCACGCGGACGATCTCGTTCCGGAGGGCCCACATGGCATAGAGCCCCATCGCCTTGTGCCCGGCTCCGTAGGAGAGGATGTCTGAGTCTTCCCGCTCGGGAGCGGAGAAGTCATAGTCCATCGCGGTCCAGATGAGCGCGGAAACCATCCGGCCGGAAGAGATGCTCCCGCCGGGATGCCCGGAAGTGGGCACGAAGTTGTAAAGGATGCCGCACAAGGTCCGGTACATGAGGTCGAAGCGCTCGAGCCGGTCGATGACCGCCGTTTCGACCGGCGGGACCGCGGCGGCGTCGACGTCGAGATGGAAGGCTCTGCGCGGGGCGAGCGTGAACGGACTCGAGGTCGTGGACATCTTCATCCTCCCTTCATCCCGGACCCCAAGGCGTATGGTGCCACCATTGAGAATATGGGCTGGAGAGAAGGAAGGCAAGGCGCGGACATCGACGAATGCGTCGGTACTTGAGACATGCCGCGCGGAAGGACCGTGCGTTGTCGTTCACCCGCGCGTTCCTGGCCTCGGATGACGCGACGGCACGCGCGATCGATGATGGCGGGCGACTCGCGCGCTGCGTTGGGCAACGGGTGGAGGCATCGGCAGCAGACCTCCGGCCTGTTGACGGGACTGCGGATCACTTGCAGCGGAGGTGGCTGGTGCTCAGGTGAGGACGTCCTGAACCAATGCCGCGATGGTGGACCCGACCCGCCCCCCGCGCATAGACTCCCGGAAACTCACACGGCGATGGAGTTCGCCGGCAACCGCCCCGACTGAGGGCTGATGACTCCTGTGCAACCGGCGCGGGAGTCTTGTCTTTTGCGCGAGGAAGGAAACATGGACATTCCGGAAGACGCCACGCTGCTTCGAGTGTTCCTCGGCGAAAGCGACCGCCACGAGGGCCGCCCGCTCTACGAAGCGATCGTTCTCAAGGCGCGCGAGCTCCACCTCGCCGGAGCCACCGTGCTTCGTGGTCTCATGGGCTTCGGCCACAGCTCGCGCCTCCACACGACCAAGGTGCTCCGCCTGTCCGGCGACCTCCCGATCGTCGTCGAGATCGCGGACGCGGAGGAGCGGATCCAGTTGATCCTGCCGTGGCTCGAATCGGTCGTGACCGGCGGCCTCATCACTCTCGAGCGGGCGCGGGTCCTCCGGTACACGGGTCGAGGTCCCGAGGGCAGGAGTACCCAGCCATGAACGAAGGCGTGCCAACCTGGGTCTTCGTCGCGATCGCGGGCGCGGTCGGGACGCTTCTCCGCTATGGGATCGGCGGCGTGCTCGCGCGATCAACCGGCGGAGTGTTTCCCTGGGAGACCCTACTCATCAATGCGCTCGGATCTCTGGCCATCGGGATCATCGCAGGGCTTCTGGCGAAGGGGGCTCTGCTCCCGCCGCCGTTCCGCATGGCGCTCATGGTCGGCCTGATCGGT
This sequence comes from Candidatus Eiseniibacteriota bacterium, assembly GCA_963833505.1. Lineage (GTDB taxonomy): Bacteria > Eisenbacteria > RBG-16-71-46 > CAIMUX01 > CAIMUX01 > CAWHYG01. Next base: position 265,816 of record CAWHYG010000015.1, read on the forward strand.
GGATTCACGACCTTTTCGACCTTTGCGCTGGAGGCCTTCCGTCTTCTCGAAGACGGAAGGTGGCCGGCCGCCGGAGCCTACGTGCTGCTCACAAACCTCGGTGGGCTGGCGGCCGTCTGGGCGGGATGCCGCGCCGCGGGGGGATAGTCAGGGCCGTGGGATGGTCAATGCCGTGGAGACGGCGACGCGCGCCACGTGATCGCCGCCCGGCACGCTACCGCAATCCGACCAGCAGCACCCCCGCCAGCGCCAGACCCGCCGCCAGCGCCTTCTTCCGCGTGAAGGGTTCGCGCAGGAACAGCACCGCGAAGAGGATGATGAAGACGGTCGAGGTCTGGGTCAGGATCGCGGAGATGCCGGCCAGCGTGTACTTCATCCCCGCGATCCAGAACACCAGGGCCACGTACGAGCCCAGGATCGCAGCCGGGAGCATGAAGCGCCACGACGCGGACGGCCGGAGGCTCCGGAAGATCTCGCCCCGCCGTGGCGACAGGCCGGCCGCCCCCAGAAGAACGATGGCGCTCGCCGCCTGCCGGACCGCCGCGACCCAGAGCACCGGAGAGTGGTTCAACACCGGTTTGGCGATGACGATCCCGAGGGACAAGAGGACGACCCCGGCAATGCCGATCACGATTCCACGGATGAGATGCGGGCGCGGCTTCTTCTCCAGCGGTTCGATCGTCGCCGCGACCAGGACCGCGCCCATGATCAGGGCCATGCCGGCCACGTCCCGGGGACCGATCCGCTCTCCGATCAGAAGGAAGGCCAAGAGGACCGTGAAAGGCGGATAGCAGGTATCGACCACGCCGGTGATTCCGGCCCCCACCATGTTCAGGCTGGTGTGAAAGAGCGTGTCGGCCAGGGCGATTCCGCAGATCCCGCTCGCAGCCAGGATCATATAGTCGTGCCCGCTCGCCGCGCGCACCAAAGGCACGCCCGCGACCACCATGGTAATGATCAGAAGCGGAAGGCTGACCGTGACGCGGAAGAGGTTGAGCGCGAACGGGGGCACGGTGTCGCCGGCGCGCTTCAACAGGATGACCGCGAAGGCCCAGAAAACGGAGCAGAGCAGTGCGTAGATCGCGCCCACGGAGGACCTCCGGCCCTGGCCAGGCGGAGTCCATCCGCTGGACCTTGAAACCCCGCCAGCTTAGGGCTGCAGGCGGCTCCTGACAAGCTCGGCTCAAGCTCATGTCGCTTCGAGGATGTTATCGTGAACGTGTTCCCGAGCCCGTGGCACGCGGCGCTCCCGCCCTGACGAGGTCAAGCGCCGCGTCCCCCGCCGCAGGATCTCCGGTGGTGCTCGGCGGCGGAACGGTCTAGGATCCCCCACCATGGCGAAACAAGACAGGCCGGCCTTCCGCGGCGATCGCCCGCGGCGCAGGGCCGGGCGCTATTGGATCCTCCTGGCGGTTCTGGCGATCATTGCAGCGGGTCTCTATGGAAGCGCGCTCTTCCTGCTCAAGAAGCGCGTGGACGTGAGGGTCGAGGTCGCGGAGACGACCCCGCGCGCGCAGGGCGTTCCCGACTCCACGATTTCCCTGACCAGCGCCGACGGCATCCCGCTTGAGGCCTGGTGGATCCGCGCCCAGGATCCTCGGGCGGTCGTCGTGTTGATCCCGGGAGCGCGGCACGATGCGTCGTCTCTCCTCGGACACGCGCGGTTCCTGCGCGACGCCGGCTATGACTGTCTGGATCTCGACCTCCGCGCGCACGGACGCAGCGGCGGCAATCGGAACGGTCTCTCTCTCAAGGATCCTCTGGACGTCGAGGCGGCGCTCGACTGGATCCATTCGCGAAAGGAGTGCGCCGGCCTCAAGGTCGCTCTGCTCGGCATCTCGATGGGCGGCGCGACCGCGCTCCGGACTGCCGCGCTGCGGCCGGACGTCGGCGCGGTGATCAGCGTCAGCGCCTTCTCCTCGGTGGAGGATCTCCTGGACGAGCAGATGCGACACGAGCACGTCCCCGACCTCGTGGCCTTGCTCTATGAGCCCTTCCTTCGACTCGCCGTCCGCACGCTCTACGGCGAGTCCCCAAGCCGCAACTCGATGGCCCGGATGCTGGCGGGAATCTCCCCGCGCCGCGTCCTGATCGGCCACGGCCGGAACGATCAGGAGATCCCTCCGGTCCACGCCGACCGGCTCGCCGCCATGGTCGGCGGCCAGGCGGAGCTGTGGTTCGTCGATGGCGCCGGACACGGAATCCGGGAAGGCGACGTCAACGGCTCGCAGAATTCGCTCTACCGCACCCACCTTCTGGGATTCCTGGACCGGGCGTTCCCCCAGCCGCCGCAGGAGCGGGCGCATCATGCCGGGAAGAAAGGTTCGGAGAAGGGAAAGCAGCCGGAAGGAGAGCGTTTTGTGACCGGCGAGGGCAACCAGCAGTAAGCCCTCCGCGGCGCGCGATCCTGAACCACCGCCGGGGGATCCGCCGGTAGGACGCCCCGCCGATCCCCACGATTCCTGAAACCGTTCCGCCTCCCGTTCCGTATGATGAGGAAGCGCCGGTGGGGCCGGGCCCCCTGGCAGAAACCGGCCTAGAGGAGGCAAAGGCCATGTTTGGATTGCTGTTCGCGCTGGTCTTGATCGGAGGGATTCTCGTGCTTCCGCTGCTCGTCATCGGCGGGCTGCTGCGTCTCGTCTTTCATGTCGCGATCTTTCCCTTCCAGCTTCTGGGAGCCATCCTCGGGCTGGGGATCGCCGGGCTCGTCCTCGGAGTCGTTGCGCTCGTGGTCGGGCTGGTCATGGGCGCGATCGGGCTGGTCGGCGCCATCTTCTTCGCGCCCCCGATCCTGCTGGCCGTCCTCGTGGTCTGGGCGTTGATCCGCTTGCTGCGAGGCAACCAGCGCACTCGGCAGACGGCCTGAGGCCGCATTATTCATGACTCCCCTGCTGCGGCATCGGATCTGCCCGCCATGACTGCGTTGCCCCCGCATCCATTGCGTCCGGGGCTTTCGGGCGTACCGAATCGGAGCTCCTGATGGCAGAACATGACGCTTTGCCCTCCCGCGAGACAGCGCTGGCGCTCCTGCACGAGTTCACCCTCTCGGAAAGCCTGCGCAAGCACGCGCTTTCGGTCGAGGCCGCCATGCGCGCCTTCGCCCGCAAGTACGCCGCCGAGCGTCCGGGAGACCCGGAAGTGGATGAGCACTACTGGAGCCTCGTCGGGCTTCTTCACGATTTCGACTACGAGCGCTATCCCGAGATCCCCGATCACGCCACCAAAGGCGCGGAAATCCTGGCCGCCCGCGGCTATCCCGAGGACTTTCGGAGGGCCATCCTCTCCCATGCTTCCTACACCGGCGTGCCGCGGGAAAGACTGGTCGAGAAGATGCTCTTCTCCGTGGACGAGCTGTGCGGTTTCATTACCGCGGTCGCCCTGGTGCGGCCCTCGAAGTCCCTCGCCGAGGTTGACGCCCGGGCGGTGAGGAAGAAGCTCAAGGACAAGGCCTTCGCCCGCTCGGTCAACCGTGAGGAAGTCGTGCAGGGAATCGAGGAGCTGGGCGCCGATTTCGATTCCCACGTCACTTTCGTCATCGAGGCGATGCGGGGGATCGCGGGAGAGTTGGGGCTCGGGGGACCGTGAAGAGGCGCCGGGCTGCCCTCGCCTCCACCGGCAAGAGCAACAACCGTTCGCCGTGGATGTGATCTCGTTTCAGCGAGGATTCCGGTGAGAAAGACGCGGATGGAGGCGTTCAGCGACGGCGTCATCGCCATCCTCATCACGATCATGGTCCTGGCCCTGCGCGTGCCCCACGGAACCGGGCTGCCGGCGCTCCGCCCGCTGACGCCGGTCCTCCTCAGCTACGTCCTCAGCTTCACCATCCTCGGCATCTACTGGAACAATCACCATCATCTATTGCAGGCGATCGAGATGGTCAACGGGCGCGTCCTCTGGGCCAATCTGCATCTTCTTTTCTGGCTCTCGCTGCTTCCCTTCGGCACGAGTTGGATGGGCGAAAACAACTTCGCCGCCTGGCCGGTCGCGCTTTACGGCGTGATCCTCCTGATGGCGGCGATCGCCTATTTCATCCTGACCCGGGCGCTCCTCACGCTTCACGGCCGGGAGTCCGTGCTCGCGACGGCGATCGGCCGGGACGTCAAGGGCAAGATCTCGATGGCCTTCTACATCGTCGCGATTCCGCTCGCCTTCCTGCGGCCCTGGATCGCCTGCGCGTTGTACATCCTGGTCGCGGTCCTATGGCTCGTCCCCGATCGGAGGATCGAGAAGACGATCATTCAGTGAGACCCGCCCCGCGCCGGCACGGCCTCAAGCGCCTGGAGATTTCTCCGCGCGCCCTGGTTGGTGGGATCGAGCTCCAGAGCCCGCCGCAACGCGTTCGCCGCCTCTTCGGGTTGGCCGCTCCGCACCAGCGCGACGGCCAGATCACTCTCGATCTGCGGATCCAACGGATCGAGCCGCGCCGCCTCCCGAAATTCCGCCACCGCGGGCTCATAAGCTCCCATGCGGTAGCGCACCGCGCCGAGGTTGTAATGCGTGACCGCTGAATTCGGCAGGGCCTCAAGCGCCTTCTCATAGGACCTGGCGGCCTCGTCCAGCCGGCCCAGCTGCACGAGGATCACGCCGCGTTCGTGCCAGCACTCTCCCTGCGCGGGCCACAGCGCGGCCGAGCTCTGCTCGGCGGCGAGCGCCGCATCCAGGTTTCCGGCGCGCCCCAGGCGCACTCCCTCTTGATAGGCGTCGAAAGCACGCGCCTTCGCCGCGGGGTACCCCGGCAGGACAAGCTGCAAGACGACGACCACGGGCAGGATCAGGATCGCGGGCCGGAGCCGTCGATTCCGCGCCTGTTCGAGAATCCCGTTCACCCCGAGGGCCGCCGGCCCCAGGAACCCGGCCAGAACGGGCAGGCGGTAACGGCCGGTCACGAAGAACGCCAGGGCTGAGACCCAGCCGAGGCCGATGATCAGAAGCCACGGACTGAGCCGGACCCTCCGGCGGTCTGCCAGCGCCGACGCTGCGCCGAAGACCGCCAGCGGCAGGATCCAGCCGAAGTTGATGAAGGCGACCCGAAGCGACGCATGCGCTTCGCGGAGCATCTGGAAATCCTCGATCTGCGGAACTTCACGCGGCGAGAGGTAATACAACGCTTTCCGGCCCAGCAGAGTGACGGCGCGGCCTGGATTCGCGCGGATGAAGCCCAGGGCGCGGTTCGTCCAGAAACGGGAAGACTCCTCGAGGGTGAGCTTCCGCCCGGCCAGAAGCGACGCCGAGCGCGTCGCGGTCAGATCCTGCTCGAGATCGATCTCCTCCGGAGCGCCGTACAACCCGGTCGCCCGGGCGTTCCATCCGATGTACAAGTTGAGCCCGCCGTTCAGGGTGCTCAGCTCGAGACGGCCGGCAGCGCGGCTTTGCCGGAGAACGAACGGAGCCAGGGCCATCGCCGTGCCGAGAACGATGGCGGCAACGCCGGAGAACGCCCGCCGGCCGGCGTTCGTGGCGCACTCAGCAGCGGCGGGTGGCGATCCGCCGGCGCCTTGCCGGCGCGCTCGTGTCTCGAGTGAGGCGGTAGGACCGGGACGAGGCCGCCCCGCCTGCCAGGCAAGTTGAATCGCGGCCGCGGCGGGGAGCAGAAGGAACACTCCGCGGCCGATCGACAAGAGCCCGCCGACGAGGCCGAAGAAGAAGGCCCTGGCCAGTTCCTTCCGGCCGGTCGTGTCATCCGCCGAAGCGTCATCCACCGAGGGCCACAGCCGAAGAGCGGCGGCGACCAGGAACAAGAGAAGCGACTCAGTCAGGACCTCGCTCTCCATGGCGAGGATCGGACCGCAGAGAAGATAGAGCCCGGCCAGCGCCCAGGCGGCGGGACGGCCAAGGTCGCGGCAAGCAGCGCCGAAGAGCAGCCAGAGGGAGAAGAGGCCGAGGATCGATTGCGCCACCGCCACACTGACCGGCTCGGGCGGCAACAGGCGAAAGACGAAGGAAACAATCAGGGGATAGAGCGGGGTCATGAAGCTCGGCCCGGCCGGCCAGCCTTCCCCGTGAGCCAGGCGAGAGGCGAGGTCGAGGTAATAGCGCCCATCCAGAAGCGGATCGCGGAGGCGCAGATCGGACGCGAGTGAAAGCACGCTCCAGAGCCGGAGGCCGATCGCGAGCGCACCGACAGCCAGATACGGGAGGACGCCACGGAAACGGCCGGGATTTCCGGCCGGCGGCGCCGGGGTTTGCCGAACCCCCGGCGTCTTCGCGGTGCGTCTGGTCATTCCGTGACTCTATCCGACCTCTCTCGATTGGGTCCGCCGACCCGCCGCTTTGAGCACGTAGAACGCGTCCGCGGTCACGAACGGATTGGCTCGGGTCTTTCCGATCCCGCCCCAGTCCACCAGCAAACGGCCGCTGCCCAACCTCGAGGCGACGCGATAGTACTTCTGCTCCGCCGGGAATCCGCCGCCGGCGAGCCGCTTCGACTCCAAAAGATCCAGCGCTCGGGCGCACCGCGCGTCCTTCACCCAACCTGCTTCCGCCAGCACCTTGAGACCGGATAGGATGTCGTAATGCCAATAGCAGGGATGGTGCAGCAGCACGAATTCACTCCGGATCACGCGCCCGTTGCTTTGCCGCAGGAACAGCCGACGTTTCAGGAAGACCTCCGCCGCCCGCTTCGCCGCCTGCCTCGAGGGCCTGCTCCCGGTGCGCCGCGCGTGCAGGATCAGCGCGCGCATCGGGAGGAGCGTCTCCATAAACGAGGAGTGGACCGCCGCCGGCGTCTTGTCGCAATTCCAGCCCCCGTCCGGCCATTGCCACTTCCGGAGCCGGCGGGCCAGCTCTTCCGCGCGCTCATCGGCCAGGCCGAGCGACAAGAGGGAGTAGAGGGCGTTTCCTTCTTGCGAGGCGCAACGCCGGACACGACCGGCGATGGTCCTGATGTGCTGCTGATGCGCCGGGCTCAGCAGCCACTCGTAGACCTGCTCCCGCAGAGGAATCAGGCCGCGATCGCCGGCGGGATAGCCGAGGTCGGCCAGCGATGCCAGGACCCAGTGGGCTCCGTACCATTTGGCGTAGGGATGATATGGAATCCGTCCGCTGCCATCCCGCTCGGAAAGCAGCTTCTGCGCCCGCTCCGAGTTTCGGATCGCGGTCTGAACGCGCCGGACTTCGGGCGAATCCGCCTTTCGGCCCAGGACGCGGGTCAGGATCCGGAATCGAACGGAAGGCTCCGGGGATTCCAGCAGCCGGTCGATGATCGGGTTCGTCATGCGCCGTCCCCCCTGCGCTGTTCATCCGACTCCGGGCGCCTTTATCGGGCCCAGGTGGCGCCGCGCTCAGGATACTCCGCCGCGCCTCCGGGTCCAATGGAAGCTGGAAGTTGAGGAGTGAGGGTCAGCGCAACGCACTCATGGCGGGCAGATCCGCTGCCGCAGCAGGGGGTTCATGAATCATGCGGGCCAGGAAGGCCGGATCGAGACCGGCGGGCTCAGCGAGCGGCGACTGGATCTTGACTTCGCTCCGCCCGGCTCGGGGTCTTATTCTTCCTTTCGACTCAGGCCGATGTGAAACGCCCGGATGGCGGCACGACAACCAGGGGTGACGAGACCAGGAGTAGAGAAAGTGTGGTCGCTCACAAGAACTCTGCTTCGCACTCGAGGCAAGACGTCTTGGACGGGTCCAGGTGCGCCGCGTTTGTTGACCGGCGCACGGCCGGCTCGGGCCTTGGCGACGACCGCGACGCTTGTCCTTGGGCTCGCTTTCGGGCTGCCGGCCCCGGGGGCGCTTCGCGGCGCCGCGGCGGCGGAGAAGGGCCCGGGGACGTCAGCGGAGGCCCGGGAGCGGAAGTCCGTTGGAAATGGCCAGCTGTCTCCCTCGACTCCCGATAGCGCGCACGCCACGCCGTCCAACGCCTCCGCGCCATCCGCCCAGGCCGACCGGAACCCGACGCCCAAGGGTTGGTCCGTAGCGGAGGGTCTTCGGACCGTGGTGGCAGATACACTCGACCTCAGGGCCTGGATCTTCGACAGCCCCGACTATCAGGAGCAGTTGCTGGTCCCGGGCGAAGGGGATTCCGTCTTTCTCTTCGATCTCAAGGCCAGGACCGTGCGCGCCTTGCCCCGGAGAGCGCTGAGCTGGTCCAAGGGCCGGCCGACGCCCGACCCATCGAGCGAAGGCGGCGCTTCATCGTATCGGCTCGACGAAAGTGGTGTCATCGCGTTCACCGGCAGCGGTCTGGATTGGAGGATCGAGCCGGAACCGCCGTTGGTCGGGCCGGTGACGCTCGCGGAGCTGAAACAGGCCAAGCCGGACTATGTGATCCTGGCCTCCCGATACCATCCCGATCCGGCCGCCGTCCAGGCGCTGCAGAAGCTTCTCGGTCAAGACCGAGGTCGTGGTCTTCTTCGGGACCTGGTGCGGCTTCTGCAAACGCTGGCTCCCGCGCTTCCTGGCCACTCTCGATGCCGCCGCCAACCCCGACATCCAGGTCCGGTTCATCGGAGTGAGCGAGACCGGCGGCGAGCCGAAGGCGGACATCAAGCAATATCGGGTCACGGAAACCCCCACGTTCATCGTCCGGCAGGATGGCCGCGAGATCGGCCGCATCGAAGCCGAGCCCACGAGCGCCTCGATCGAGGAGGATCTGGCGGCAATCCTCAAGCTCCGGTGAAACCCGCAATCAGAGCGTGCAGACCGCCGAAAGCGCCCGGGAAGCCCGATCGATCTTCCGGTAGCACGGGATGCCCCCGCGCTGGAGCAGGATGACCATCGGGTCGTACAACCGCCCGGAATCGACGCAGACCACCATCGGCTTCTTCGTCTCCCGATAGACCCGCAGAAGCTCCTGGGGCAGGGACTGCGGGGCGTAGACGTTCTCCGAGTGCGTCAGATCGGGCGGGAGGTTGTCCAGCGCCGGCGTGACCGGGATGGGTGAGACGAGCAGGGCGTCGACGCCGGGATCGGCCAGCATCGCCTCGACCGCCTGGATGAATTCCCGGGTCGTGGCCATCGGCGTGGCGTCGATCGGATTGTCGGCGTGCGCGATGCCGGGTAGACAGTCCTTCAGGCGCTCCCGGGTCACCTCCGAAAAGGTCGCGAGACGCAGGTTATACAGTTTGTCGAGCACGGACGCGCACTCGAAGCCGGCGTTGGAGATGATGCCGACGTTGCGGCCGCGGCCTTCGTCCCGCCCGGGCATCCTCTCCCAGAGCATGGTGACCGCCTTGGTATAGTCCTCGAACATGTTGAGGGTTTCGGCCACGATGATCCCGGCCTCGTGCATGAGGAAGCGCGCCACCGCGTAGTCTCCCGCCAGGGAGGCGGTGTGGCTTTGCGCGGCCTTCGCTCCCAGCGCCGTCTTCCCGGCCTTGAAGGCAATGACCCACTGGCCCCGCCGGCGCGCTTCCCGGGCGAGCCGCACGAAACGCTCGCCGTCGAGCGGCTTGAACCCCTCGACGTAGCAGGCGAGCACCTTGACCGGCTCCTGATCCAGGTAGTACTCCAGAAAGTCGGAGATCGTGAGGTCCATCTGGTTGCCGAAGGAGATCGACGCCCGCGGAAAGATGATGCCATCGAGATTGCTGGTCAGGGAGACGAGATAGGCTCCGCTCTGCGAGATCGCGGCCAGGCTGTCGCCCGGCGCGTCATGGAACGGCAGCTTGTACTGGGGAAGGAAGAAGGTGTTGTAATGCCGTTTCGAGACGATTCCCAGGCAGTTGCCGCCGACCAGCACCGGCCCCCCTCCGGGCAGGCGACGCGACTCTTTCAGCGAGCCGATGATCTCCGATTCGAGCGAGTGCTTCCCCGTCTCGGCGAACCCGCCGGGAATCAGGATGATCGAAGCGGCCAGAATCCTTCTCGCAGATCCGGCGGATGGCGTCGCGCGCCCCTTCCGCCGGAATGGAAACGATCGCCAGGTCCACTTTCTCCGGCAGCGCGTCGAGGGACGGCACGCAGGGAATCCCCTCGATCGCCGTTTCTTTCGGATGGACGGCGTAGACGTGGCCATAGCTCAGGCCCTCACCCTGCTTGAGATTCCGGAGGATGATCCGCCCGGGATTCATACCCTTCGATGACGCGCCGATGACGACGGCGCTTCTGGGCTCGAGCAGGTTCCCGATCTTCATCAAAGGCCGCCCGGTGGGCTTGACCTTTCGTTCGGAAAAGCTCCCGACGCCGTCCACCGCCACGAGCCGTCCGTCCGGGGTGAGAAGCATCGGGTTCATTTCCAATTCCTCGAGCGTGTACCGCGAGCCCCGGCTCGGAATCGACTCTCCACGGGCTGCCGTTTTCGCAGTCGCCGGCATCGAGCTGGACGGCCCGCTCGGGGCCTGCCTCGTACCGCGCCCATCGAGCCTCCCGGACGAGGCGCCGGACCCCTCAGCCAGCGAAGCGGGACCGTATTCGCGCGCCAGCCGGCCCAGCGCCTCGAGCTTCCCGACAATGGCCGCCAGGTCGAGAGGCGGTGTGGCGCGCTGGCGGCTCGGTTCGAACAAGAGCGAAAGGAACGGCAGGAGAGGCATGATCTGGGTTATCCCATCGCGAACCGTTCCCGGCTGCAGGATCGCGGTGGAGCTGCCGTAGGAGAACCGGCCGTACCACTCCGTCAGTACGCCTCCGAGTCCCAGAACCAGCACGGTGCCAAACGCCGGATCCTGTTTCACGGACAGGAGAAGCTCCGAGGTGAGCCCGCCGCCCGCGGAGGGAATCTTTTCCAGGACGAGGATCCCGCGTCGATCCGCGCCCGGGGATCGGCGACCGGTCTCTTCCCAGATGGATCGCGCGTGCGCCAGGATGTCGGAGGGATCCGTGGAGCTGAACGCCAGGCCGCCGACGTCGGATTTGTGCAGGATTTGCGGCGAGACGATCTTGAGCACCGCCGGCCCCGAGCCGAGATCGGACAGGAAGGCGCGAATTTGCGCCGGAATCCCCGTTTCCGGCTGACCAGGCCAGAAAAACCAGCGCGGAACATCGAGCCCTGCCTCATGGAGGATTCCGTAGACCTCATGTTCCAGAAGCGCAGTACGCCCCTCCGATTTCGCTCCTTCGAGAATCCGCTCGACTGCAAGATTCATGCGCCACCTCCCACCGGCATCGTCGCGCCCCGCTTCCAGGAAGACGGATGCAGCTTACCGTGCCACCCGCGCCGGCGCAAATCGGACTCCCGGCGCTGGCCGCATCTCGCCTAGTATGAAGTCCTCGCGGCGCCGGTCAGCTTGGGGGGTAGGCAGATGTCATCGCGAAGCGGCCAGGAAGCCTTCGAAGGCGCGGAGCATCCGTGTGAACGCCACGGACCGCGACCGCATCGCGCGGAGAAACCAGCGCTCCGGCGCATTCTCGGAATCCCACCGACCTCGGCACTGATTCTCTTCGCCAGCGTCGCCGGCGCTTTCCGTGTTCAGCCGGCCGCGTCCGCCGGGCAGTCCGGTGTCATAGCCGCCGCCTCTTCTCCGGCCAACGCCCCACCCTTCGTCGCAGGGGCTATGCCTCCGGCTGACGGCGCCGCGGCCGCCTTGCTTCCGGCAACCGGCGCCGAGCTGGATCGGCAGCTTCCTTCCCCGTCGCTTCCGGACATCGACGTCTTCATGCAAATCGGCTCGGCCTTTGGTCCGGTGATCTCCCCGGACGGGACGGTTCTTCTGTATGAATCGTCCGAAAGCGGAGACAACCAGATCTATCGCCTGCTTCCCGAGGGTTGGCCCTATCAGCTTACCTTCATTCCCGGCGGAGTCGGCCGCGCCTCGTACAACCGCGATTGCACCTACGCCGTGCTGGAAACCGATGCGGCCGGCAATGAGCTGGCCCAGCTCAGTCTCTTGAACACCCGCACTGGCGGGCTGCGATCCCTGACTTCCGAACCGGGAGTCCGGCATCGGGATCCGATCTGGAGCGCGGACGGCTTCCACATTTACTACTCGGCGAATTCGATCGACCGTGATTCATCGTCGATCCATGAGATGGATCTCCGGACCGGATCGTCGCGCCCCGTTCTCGGGCTGCCGGGCGTGATCGAAGTCGCGGATGTGAGCCCCGACGGGAAACGACTGGCGATCTACCGCGCCACCTCGAGCCTGGACAGCAACCTGTTCCTGTTCGACCTCGCGAACGAATCGTTGACGCTTCTCACCCCCCACGAAGGGAACCGATCCTACGGAGGCGGCGTGTTCTCCGTCGACGGGAAAGGCCTCTACCTCGCCACCGATGACAATCCGGAGGCGCGGTTGCGCCTGGTCCGTCTGGATCTGGCGAGCCAAAAGGTCGAATACCTCCCGGAAGATGACTCCCGCTGGGATCTCGATACTTTTTCCCAGTCCGAAGGCCGGCGGTTTCTCACCTGGATCACGAACGAGGACGGCTACGGCCGCATCCACCTCGAGGACCTCGAGCGCCATCGGTCTTTGCCGGTGCCCGCCCTGCCGGGAATCGTCTCCGATCCCGTTGTCGCCGACGCTGGTTATCTCGCGTTCACATACAGCAGCCCGACCTGTCCCCCCGACGTGTGGATCTGGGACTTCCGCCGGGCGGCGGGGCTTCCGTGCTCGGGCGATCCCGGCGTCTACAACAGCGCCATGGCCCGGGCGCTCCTCGCGGCCGGGCCTTCCGGAATTCCCCGGACGGATTCCGCCGACGGCGACCCCGGTTCCACCAGCGCTCCCAACCTGATCCGCGTCACCTTCTCTTCCTGGGCCGGGATCTCCCCGCGCGTCTTTCACGAGCCCCGGCTCGTCCGTTATCCGAGCTTCGACCGGCGGGAGATCCCCGCCTTCCTGTTCCTGCCTCCGGACTATCATGGAGGCGCGATCCCTTTCATCATCGAAGCGCACGGCGGGCCCAGCGCGCAGTTTCGTCCGTCGTTCAACCGCAACCTGCAATATCTGCTGCTGAACGGCTTCGGGATCCTGGCTCCGAATTATCGCGGTTCGGTGGGATACGGACGCGAGTTCGAGGACGCCGACAACTACCGGAAGCGGCCCGACGCCGTGCGGGACGTGGCCGCCGGCGCGGAGTGGCTCGTGGCCCACGGATATGCCCGGCCCGGCCACATCGGGATCAAGGGCGCAAGCTACGGCGGTTATCTGGCGCTTGCCGCCATGAGCCAGTATCCGGATCTCTTCGCCGCCGGCCTGGATCAGGCCGGGATCGCCGACTTCGAGACCTTCCTGGCCGGAACCGCGGACGATCGGCGGCCCTTCCGGGAGTCGGAGTACGGTCCGGTCTCGGACCGGACGTTTCTCAGGTCCATCTCTCCCTTGTACAACGCGGATCGGATCAAGGGCGCGCTCTTCGTCGTGCACGGCGAGAGAGACCCCAGGGTTCCGGTCAGCGAGGCGCGGGAGATTCTGGCGGCGGTCCGGAAGGACGGCACCCCGGTCGACAGCCTGATCTTTGCCGACGAGGGCCATTCGATCACGAAGCGGGACAACCGGCTTCTCTTCTACCGGCGGATGGCGGAGTTTTTCACCCGGTACTTGAAGAACTGACCGCCGACGCGCAAGGGCTCCCATGCGCTGATCGGACGTCGTCGGGCCAAGATCGGCCGTCCCCGCCCTTGCGCACCGAAGCCGGAGCGGACCATGGAGGAGCGGCGTGCGGAGTGCGGCGGGAGCGCACGCCCGTGCGCGAACCCGCGCGGAGTAGCCGCGACGACCCGGTCCGCGTAGGCTTTGGCGCGCAAGGGCTCCCCTGCGCTGATCGGACGGGCTCCACGGCGTACAAGGCTCCGATGCGCTGATCGGACGTCGTCGGGCCAGGATCGGCCGTCCCCGCCCTTGCGCACCGAAGCCGGAGCGGACCATGGAGGAGCGGCGTGCGGAGTGCGGCGGGAGCGCACGCCCGTGCGCGAACCCGCGCGGAGTAGCCGCGACGACCCGGTCCGCGTAGGCTTTGGCGCGCAAGGGCTCCCCTGCGCTGATCTGTGTTCGGCCAGAGTGAGGGCAGAAAGGAAGCCACATGGAAGGCGTCTTCGTCCACGAGCAGGGCATCTGCGAATCCGACCAGGTCGGGAGCGGCACGCGCATCTGGGCCTTCGCCCACGTCATGAAGGGCGCCCGGATCGGATCCGATTGCAATATCGGCGAGGGCGCCTTCATCGAGTCCGGCGCGATCCTGGGCCATCACGTGACGGTCAAGAACGGCGTCGCGGTCTGGGACCGGGTCACGGTCGAGGACTACTGCTTCCTGGGTCCCGCCTGCGTCTTCACCAATGACCGGCTGCCCCGAAGCCACCCGGCCTACCGCACCGACCCGGGGGATTGGCTGCCCACGCTCCTTCGGGCCGGCTGCTCGGTCGGCGCCAACGCCACCATCCTCTGCGGAACAACCCTGGGAGCCTGGTCCTTCGTCGGCGCCGGGGCGGTCGTCACCCGGAGCGTGCCCGATCATGCCATGGTCGCGGGAAACCCTGCGCGCCGGATCGGATGGGCCTGCCGCTGCGGGCGCCGGCTTCCCGACTCGCTCCGGTGCCTTTGCGGGCTCGGCTATCGATCCGTTGGAGACGGGATCGAATCGGAAGGTTGAGAAAGCGACCTCAGCGAGCGATCGAGCCTGCTCGTCCGCCCGCCGGCGCCCAGCAGCGCCAGCACGGGCAGCGTCGGCGCCACTCCGATCATCGATCCGACGACGGCGTCCTCCAGGAAATGCTGCGACAGGTAGACGCGGCTGAAGGCGGCGACGCAGGCGATGACCAGACACAGCACCTTCTGGTACGGACGCTTCGTGAAAGCGGCGAGGCACAGGAAGATCGCGAAGGCCGTGGCGGAGTGTCCCGACGGGAAGGAGTGGGCCCGGAGCGGAGCGACTCCACCTGCCAGGTGAAGCGGATGGACGCCGGCGAAGAACGCGGCCGGGCGCGGTGAATGCGGGAATACGAAGCGTTTCATCACCTGGACCAGCACCCCGGAAACGGCGAAGGAAACGAGAAGGATGAGCGCTTTGCGAAAGTGAATGAAGGCGAAAGCGATGACGAGGATCGCGGCGAAAAATCCGTTTCCGATGAAGGTGACGTATCGGGAAGCCAGATCGGCCCAGGGGCTGTAGAACTGGTTGATCCAGAGCTGGATGGCTCCCTTCGTCAGGAACAGGCAGGGTAGTGCGGCCAACAGCGCCACGGCCAGGTAGGGAACAAGGAAAGCTCGGTTCGAGCGCATGATCTCGCCGAGTCTCCGGATCAGAGACCGTTCCGGGCGCAACGGGCCCTCCGGCATCCCGGTCGTTCCTGGTCCGGCGCGTTTCATCTGTCCCTTCCCGTGATCAGCCAGTTGATGGCTGTGGTGCCAGCGTCAAAGAGGCCCATCTCCTGGAACCAGTAGGGTTCAAAGTCAAAGAACATCGTCCGTCCGTGCTGAATTCCGGCGAGCGTGTCCGCGCGGGTCGACTGATAGCGCTGCGCGATCACCGCGCCGGCTCCCGGGGAGATGTAGGTCCCGAGCGGCTCCGTGCCTTGCACGCACTGATTGTTGGACGACGCGTGGTACCGGTTCCAGGTCTCGGCCGCATAGAGCGAATCCAACCCAGGAAGATCGTCGACGAGCTCGGTGGGAGCAGCCTTGGCCCCTTCCCAGAAGATACTGCCTCCGATGTAGCGATCCTTGTTGCCGGGGTCCAGAGCGCCTGGATTCTGCTTGTTCCGATCGAGGGCCAGGTCGGGGAAGGAAGGTCGCAGCGAGCGCGCCCCGATGAGCCCCGACGCCTGGCCCGCGCAGGTCTTGTCGTTGGCCAGGCTGTTCTGCTGGTCCGCGCTCACCAGGGTGTTCCTGAGATAGAGGAACTTGAAGAAGAACGAGCTGGTCCAATTGTTGTAGGTCTGGTCCCCTGGTTTCGGAGGCGTCTTGGGGTACTTGACGTCGCCCGTCAGGAATCCGGCCAGATCCTCTCCGATCAGGAAGAGCCTGCCTCCGGCGGTCACGTAGCTGGTCAGGAGCCGCTTGCCCTGGTCGTTTCCGTATCCTTCGCTGAAACGCAAGCTCGTCAGGACGCCGTCCCCGGAAACGTAGTTGCTGTTCACGTACCAGATCACGTTCTGATAGTCGGCCAGCGTCTGAAGATCGATGGCGCTCGGCCCGCCCACCTCTTGTCCGCCGATCACCTTGTACGCCTTCCACCAGGTCGGCGCGCCCAGAGCGGGAAAATCATAGAGGTGCGCCAGCAGCGTGCGGCGCATGAACCCGGTGTGGATGGCATCGGGCACGCGGTCGTTGACCTCATCGTCGACCACCAGGGCGAGCCGCCCGAAGGTGTAGGTGATCACGTTCATGTCGATGACGCATCTCTGGGTCGAGGCCGGATCCTCGCTGATGTCCCGCATGAGGACGTAAAGGGTGTGAATCCCGGCCTGGTCGTTCTTGAAGACGAACGGAGTCTGGTTGCCGCTCCACTTCCCCCATCCGACCCAACCGCCGATTCCCATCGGATCCGTCCGGGTCTCGTCCTCCGGGTCGACCGGATCGAGAGCGTAGTTCACGTTGCCGGGGAAGGAGCCGTAGGTCGAGGCGTCTCCGGTCCATTTGAAACGCAAGGGCCGCCCGGCGGCGACCTCCACGCCCCCGCTTGGGCCGGTCCAGGTGTCGCCGGAATCCGTGGGGAACACGTGGCAGCCCATGGATTCCTCGCAGACGGTCACCGCGGGCTTGGACGGGGTGCATCCGACGGTGAAGAGCACGAAGTTCTTGTTCAGGGTCAGCTCCGGCTCGACGGCGCCCGCCTCATCCACGGAACGGACCGCGAAGGCGGCTTCGTCGCCGCAGAGCAGCGACAGCGTGACCTGCGTGACCGTGTTCGGCACCCGGACCCAGTCCCTGGGCGAGCCCCGGTAGTTGATCGGAAGGACGATGTTGTCGGCCTTGAGCAGCGAGTCCGGCGCGTACTCCGGATGAAGCACCGGAGCGTGCACTAGCTTGTACTCGTAGTAGACCGGCTTCTGATCCGGCCTCGAGCTGTCCATATCCTGCCCGGTCCACTGAACCTGGAAGGTGGGCTGCATGGTCGGGATCTGCTGGGTCGACAGATTGGGGAAGGTGATCCGCGTCGACGGCGCGATGGTCCTGGCGTTGAAGTAGGCCTTGACCGCCGGCGAGACCGCGTATTCGTTGTCGATGGCCCGGAGATAGAAGGTGTGCCAGTCGCTGAAGACGTCCGGGTCGCCCCCGAGGCCGCCGGTGGTGGCGCTGAACTTGAACAGCGCGGAAAACCCGGTCGTGTCCCGCCAGGCGCCTTCGCTGACGGTATCGTCCACCGCCCACTGGAAGAGGATTACGACGCCGTCCTGATCGCTGCCCGACCATTCGAACTGGACCTTGTAATCGATCCCGGCGGAAGTGGTGTCGAGGGCTCCTCCGGTGATGCGCACCTGCGGCCTGATGTTGGCGATCTGCTGTCCCTTCTCGGTGTCGTCGGGAACCAGCAGGCACTGGACCTGGAGCAACGCCAGGAGACCGGCCGCCAGGGCCATGAAGAGCAGTGTCTTCCGGCTTTTCAACCCGCGCCCTCCGCTCGCCACCGGCCGGGTCGCTCTGAACGTGACCCGGCGCAGCCGGTTTTCACGCCTCGGGCGCCATCCAGCGCTCGTGGCCAGCCACGGCCGCCGTGGCCGCGGCCATCCATGGAAAGGGAACCGCAGGAAAGCCGAACGTATGCGGATGACCGTCGGTGCCGGGGTCGCATCCTGCTCCTTGCCCACAATACAACCCCGGAACTGGCAACAAGGTAGCACCGCGCCGGACACGCGGCAAGGGTCGGGACGTGGCTCTGGGGCCGGCCGAGCGACGGGTGGGGGAGCGTCGACGCGGTCAGGGGGTTCAGGCGATCGCTGCGTGCGGGCGCGGATACCCGGAGTGACAATCGATTAACCGGAAAACTGTTGAAATAGCCCACACAGTTTCATATACACGGACCCAATCTTACTCTAATCCGCCCGAAATTCATCGTTTCCAAGAGAATCCTATCCGGGCACGTCCGAGTAGTGTTATAAAAACACACACGAGACTGATGTTGCCGGGTTCGATTCACGATCCACCTGGCAGGCCCTCTTGCGTATCGGCCTGTGCCCACAAACAGGCCCCAGATGGCCGGCTTGACGGCGGGTGAACGACCGGAACGCTCGGGCGAAGCGTGTCGGATCGGTGGAGTTGCAGGATGGCGCAGGCCAGGCGCCCAAGACAGCCTGCTGGGGAGGGGACTTATGGGATGGCATCCGAGAAGGACGGCGCGATGGGTCCGAACACTCCGATGGCCGGGTCTCCTTTTCGCGCTCGCGATGTTCGCCGTCATTGCGGGCGCGGACTCGTCTTCCAACGGAGCCGCTGCTCCGTTGAAGCTGCCGGCCGACATCGTCTATGGCCGGGCGGCCTCTGACAGCGCGGTCACCTTCAGCCACGAGTTGCATGCCGGCTACGTGGACAATCAGTGCGTAACCTGTCACCCGCAGCTCTTCCCCATGCTGAAGCGGGGCCCGGCGCCGAATCACCGGGTCATGAACGGCGGCGGCTCCTGCGGCACGTGCCACAACGGCCAGAAGGCGTTCGGAACGCAGGACGCGGCCAGTTGCAGCAACTGCCATCACAGCGCTGGTGGCGCCGCGGCCGGGGGCGCTCCTGCCGCATCCGGGGCTGCACCCGCCGCAACCGGTGGCGCTCCCGCCGCCAAGGTGCCTCCGCCGCACTCGTTCCCCCCGGGAGAAAGCTCACCCGGAACGGTCACGTTCCGGCATGACACCCATTCGAAGGGCGCGGGCGGCTGCGGAACCTGCCACACCAGGCTCTTCAAGATGGCGCCGGAGCCTCCGCGTCCGAACGGGGGCATGCACGAACCCACCGCCTGCGGCGCCTGTCACAACGGAACCAAGGCGTTCAACGTCGAGGATTCCGACGCGTGCACCCGTTGCCACAAAGAATCGGGAGCCCGGCCATGACATGGGGATTGCTATACGATTCGACCCGCTGCATCGGCTGCGGCGCCTGTTCGGCCGCCTGCAAGGAACAGAACCATCTGCCTCTTCCGATCGAGGAGAAGACCACCGCCTACACCTGGACGACGGTCGAGAAGAAGGACGGCAATTTCGTCCGTCACCTGTGCATGCACTGTGATACGCCGACCTGCGCGTCCGTCTGCCCGGTGGGCGCCATGAAGAAGACGCCGACCGGTCCGGTCGTCTACGAATCCGGCCTGTGCATCGGATGCCGCTACTGCATCATGGCCTGTCCCTTCGGCGTGCCCAAGTACCAGTGGGACCGGCCGGTGCCGATCGTGGGCAAGTGCATCCTGTGCGCACCGCGCCTGGCGGCGGGGCAGGCGACCGCCTGCGCCACGGTCTGTCCGACCGGCGCCACGCTCTTCGGCGAGCGCGAGTCGCTGCTGGCCGAGGCCGGCAAGAGGCTCACCGGCGAGCCCGCTCGCTACACCCCGCACATCTTCGGGCAACACGAAGTCGGCGGCACGTCGGTGCTGATGCTGGCCTCCGTCCCATTCCCCGATCTCGGGATGCCCCACGACGTGCCGCAGGCGCCGTTGCCCATGCTGACCTGGCGGGTTCTTTCCAAGCTGCCCGACGTGGTTTCGTTCGCGGCGGTCTTCCTCTACGGTATCCACTGGATCACCAATCGCCGGACTTATGTTCGGGACGCGGAAGGGGGCGGAAGTCGGCCGGGAGAGCCGGTCCGGAACGCCCGGGAGGTGCGGCCATGAGCGTTTCCTTGAGTCAGCCGAGAGCGCGCTTCCGCCCCGGATTCTGGACGTCGATCTTCTTCGCGATCCTGGCCCTCTTCCTTTACGTCTCGGTCGTGCGTTTCTCGCGCGGGCTGGGCGCCGTGACCCACCTGAGCGACCGGTTTCCGTGGGGCCTGTGGATCGGTTTCGACATCCTCTGCGGCGTCGGACTGGCGGCCGGCGCGTTCACGATCATGGCCACCGTTCACCTCTTCAACATCCACCGCTTCGAACCCATCGCCCGCCCCACCGTGCTCACGGGGTTCCTGGGCTACGTCTTCGTTTGCTTCGCCCTGCTCTATGACCTGGGGCAGCCCTGGCGGATCTGGCACGCCCTGGTGTTCTGGAATCCGCACTCGGTGATGTTCGAGGTCGCCTGGTGCGTCATGCTCTACACCACCGTCCTGTTCTTCGAATTCTCGCCCATGTTGTTCGAGCGCTTCCGCCTGGAGACTCCCCGCCGCATCCTCCATGCGTTCAACACGCCGCTCGTCATCATCGGGGTGCTCCTTTCGACCCTTCACCAGTCCTCGCTCGGATCGCTCTACCTGGTGATGCCGGAGAAACTGTATCCCCTCTGGTATTCCTCGCTCCTGCCGGTCTTGTTCTACGTTTCCGCCATCGGCGCCGGTCTGGGCATGGTCATCGTGGAGTCCCATCTCAGCGGCCGCGCCTTCGGCCGCGAGTTGGAAATGGACCTGCTCGAGCCGCTGGCTCGCGCCATGGTGGTCGCACTGGCGGTCTTCGGGGTTCTCCGCGTCGACACGCTCCTGCACAATCATGCGCTCGGGCTCGCCTTCCAGAACACGTACGAGGCGCATATGTTCCAGATCGAGTTCGGCCTGGGCGTCCTGGCGCCGATCGCGCTTTTGGTCTGGCCGCGCATCCGCACGTCGCCCCGAGGCCTCGTGATCGGCGGGTCGCTGGCCGTGCTCGGTTTCATCATGCATCGGCTCAACGTCTGCGTGACCGGCTTCGAACGCTCCAGCGGAACGCACTACACGCCTTCCTGGATGGAGGTGACGATTTCGGTGGGTCTGGTGGCGTTGGGCTTCGCCGCCTTCGCCCTGGCCGCCAAGTACCTGCCGGTCTTCCCGCCGCATGCCCCCGCGCGCCCGCGGCCGGAGGCGCGCTAGACTCCGGCAACGGTCGCCGTGAAGCTGAGCATCGGCAGCCTGGCCATCCTGGGCGTCGCGGTCGTGACCGCGGCGGTCATCGGCGTCATGTCGGGCATCATCCTTCGCGCGCACCAGCGGGCGCTCATCGGCCAGCTTACGCGGAGCGCCGACCAGCTCAGCGAGACGGTCGCCGGCGGGATCTACTACGACATGCTGGAGAACCGCCGCGACGACACCCACCGTGAAATCAAGCTGATGGGACGCGAACAGGGCATCGACCGGATCCGGGTCTTCAACAAGACCGGGGAGATCACCTTCTCCTCCGATTCTTCTGAGATCGGGCACGCCCTGGACAAGAAGGCCGAAGCCTGCTACGCCTGCCACGCCGCCGGCCGCCCGCTCGAGCGCCTGTCGATCGGTTCAAGGGCGCGCATCTTCCGCGGCGCGGACGGACTTCGGGTGCTGGGAATGATCCGGCCGATCCACAACGAGCCCCGGTGCGTCAGCGCCGGTTGTCACGCCCACACCGCGGACGAAACGGTCCTGGGGGTGCTGGACGTGAACCTGTCGATGGCCTCGGCCGATCGCCAGATCGCCCACGATCGGATCCAGCTCATGCTCCTGGCGGTCCTGGCCATCGCGGCGAGCAGCACGCTCCTCTGGTGGCTGAGCCGCTACCTCATCCTGCGGCCGGTGGCGGCCCTGATCGCGGGGACGAGCCGGGTGGCGCAGGGAGACCTTTCCACCTCCATCCACCTCAAGGCGCAGAACGAGCTGGGCGACCTGGCGCGCGCCTTCAACGACATGACCGTGCGCCTGAACGAGGCCCAGCGGCTGCTCACCCAATCGGACAAGCTCGCCTCCGTCGGGCGTCTCGCCGCCGGTGTCGCGCACGAGATCAACAACCCGCTCACCGGCGTCTTGACCTATGCCTCGTTTCTTCTGAAGCGCGCGGAGGCCGGCTCCGAATCCGGCGCCGACCTTGAGGTGATCGTCCGCGAAACGAAACGATGCCGGGAGATCGTGCGCGGACTCCTGGACTTCGCGCGCCAGACGCCGCCGAAGCGGCAGCCAACCGATCTGAACGACGTCGTGCGCCGCGCCGCGACCATCGTCACGAACCAGCTCACCCTCGCGCGCGTGCGGCTGGACTTCAGGCTGGCCGAGGATCTGAGGCCGGTTCCGGCCGACGCCAACCAGATCCAACAAGTCGTGGTGAACCTGCTGCTCAACGCCGCCGACGCCATCGAGGGCAAGGAGAACGGCGGGGGCACCATCACCGTCCGCACCTCCGTGATCGCGGTGCCTCCGCGCGGGCATGCCGTGATTCGCGCCGCCTCCTGCCCGAAGGGATGCGACCTGATCGACAAGAACGTGCGCCTGGAGGGAGTTCCCACCATCCGGGTGCTGCGACATTCCCAGGATCAGGACGTCGACTTCCATCTCGACCCGGTCTATGGCCGAACGCGCCATCAAGCATCCGCGCCCTCCGAGCAGGGAGACGTCGCCACCCACTCGTGCCCGCGCTGCCGGACGAAGCTGCAGCTTCCCGACTCGCGCTGTCCGACCTGCGGAGCGCCTTTGTTCGCGGTGCAGGTTCCCGGGCTCGGCGCGGTGGAGTGGTGCTCAAGCAAGGGCTGCGCCTTCACCCGCTGGGAGGCGATGGACGCCCGGGGCCCGCAGGCGTACGCTCAGATCGAAGTGGAAGACACCGGATGCGGGATTTCGGCGGAGGAGATGAGCCGCGTCTTCGAACCCTTCTATTCCACCAAGGGGACGCGAGGCACGGGACTTGGGCTCGCCGTCACGTGGGGGATCGTGGAAGGACACGGCGGCTCCATCTACGTCAGCAGTGAAGTGGGACGCGGAACGCGCTTCACTCTTCGCCTTCCCTTCCTGGTCGGCGACTCCGGCCCGGCGGAAGCCCCGGTGGATCCGGTCTCCGGCCGCAGACTCTCGATGCCGGACGCCCGGGGCGCCCACGGCGCAGGCCCGGCCTCGCCAGTGGCCTCGCGCGCGAACGGATCATCGGCCACTTCGCCGCCCGCAGCGCCGCCGGCCCGGGACCGGGGAGGCGCGGCATGAATTCGAGCTGCGACGTCTTTGTGGTGGATGACGAACCGGTGGTCGTGGCCGCGATCCGCCTCGTGCTCGCTGATGAAGGACTTCGCGTCACGTGCGTGGCCGACGCCGAATCGGCCCTGGACCATCCCGAGCTGACCACGTGCCGGCTGGTCCTCTGCGACCTGATGCTGCCCGGGAAATCGGGCCTCGACGTGCTGGCGGCCATCCGCGGGCGGCGGCCCGATCTTCCCGTCATCATGATCACCGGATACGCCACGCCCGCGCAGGAAGAGAAGGTCCTGGCCGCGGGAGCGACCGCCTTTCTTCCCAAACCCTTCGATGAGTCAGAGCTGCTAACCCTGGTACGGCGGGTCCTGGCGCAGGCAGAGGCCGCCGATGAGGAACGGAAATCATGACCGCACTACTCATGGTCCTCTTGGTTGTCCTCTTCGTGATTGTCGACGTCGTCGTCCGCGGGGTGTCCAAACGGATGGAGGCGTCCCGGGCGAAAAGGGAGCGCGCGGCTGTGCTCGAGAGCGCGCTCCAGCTCTCCTTCGCCGATGAGGCCAAGAGCCTGAAGCGGGCTGAAGTGCCCAAGGCGCGCGCGCGCATCCTGGCGGTGGACGACGAGCCGGTCATCCTCGACAGCTTCCGCAAGATCCTCGTGCTCGCGGGATTCAGCGTGGACACGGTGGAGAACGGCCCGGAGGCGCTCACCCTGCTCAGGGCGCGGGACTATGACTTCCTCTTCACCGATCTCAAGATGCCGGGGATGGACGGGATCGAGGTGGTGAAATCGGCCAAGCACCTCAGGCCCGACCTGGACGTGGTCGTGATCACGGGATACGGCACGATCGAGAGCGCGGTCGAGACCATGCAGTTCGGCGCCATCGACTACGCCCAGAAGCCCTTCACGGAAGAGGAGCTGGTGGCGTTGACCGAACGGCTTCTGATCAAGCGGGAGGCGCGGCTCGAAGCGCAGCGCCGGCCGACCGTGCGCGTCGTGGCGCCAGCGGTGGCCGAGGGCGTGGCCGCCGGAGAGTACTGCGTTCCCGGCGGAGCCTTCGTCTACCCGGGTCACACCTGGGCCCGCATCGATCCCGACGGCCAGGTCTGGACCGGGCTCGATGATTTCGCCCGCAAGGCCTTGAAGGAAGTGATGCGCGTCGAGCTTCCCGCCGTGGGCACCAAGGTCAAGCGGGGCGATCCGCTCTTCACCGTCTTCCGCGACGGAGAGAAGGTCCGCTTCCGGGCTCCAGTCAGCGGCGAGGTCACGCAGGTGAATCCGGACCTGGCGCGGCTGCCGCATTCTGCTCCTGGAAAGCCCGTACGACCGGGGATGGGCTTGTCTCGTGCAGCCGGTGGAACTCAGCACGGAGCTGGAAGGACTGCGCATCGGAAAGCCGGTCGTGAACTGGTATCAGGACGAGGTCATGCGCCTGCGCGGCGGTTCGAAGGACGAGAAAGAGTGGAAGTGGGCCGAGCTGGAGACGCAGTTCTTCGGCCCGGGCGAGGCGGTGAATCTGCCGGTCACGGAAACCGTCACGCACAACTGAGGCAGATCCCCGAATCGCTACCGGTGCAGCGCTGAGCCGCGGCCGCAATTTCGGCCGGCTTCTTCTCTGTCGCCCGAAGGAGTTCCTCGAGGTCACGCGGTACAACACCAGCGTTCTTTCCGCGAGATGTCGCTTCGCCAGGGCCCCCTCGATTGTCGGCTGACGGACCTGCAACCCGTCCGATCAAGCTTGAGACGACAACCCGCTGCTGCCGCGACGTGGCCGTAGGGACGGCTGCGCAGGATCTCGGAGGATTCCTCATTCTGGAGCGCTACGACTGCTCCGTGCTTCCACGATTGAGCGTCGCAAGACAAATGAGATTGGTCCACTCAGTTGAGATAAGAAGTATTTCTGGACAGCAACATTAGATTTCTGACAGACTATATTTGCGGAATTTCCTCTTCGGCCCAAGACAGGCCCGGAGGACACCCGGCGATCCAACAGCATGACGAACTGTCGAGGAGGATCTCTCATGATACGTTTTCTACGGGTTCTGGCGGTCGGAGCCGCCCTGGCGTCTCTCGGATTCGCTTGGCCGGCCATGGCCAGCGTGCCCAAGCTCGTTTTTGCCGAGGACTTCACGGCTACGTTCTGCGTGTATTGTCCGCGCGCCAACTGCGCCCTGGACACGGTCGGCCATCGCAATCCAGACGACTTTGCCTATCTGGAAACACACGGACACTTCAACCCGGCCGATCCGTTTGTCACGGCCGAGACGACCGCCCGAATCAACCGTTACCACGTCAATGCCTATCCCTGGGTCTGGTTTGACGGCGTGATTTCCGAAGAGGGCGCCAACGTCTGCACGGCGATGATTCCGGTCTACACCGCCGACCTCAATAGCCGCCTGAACGCCACCGACGGCGTCAGCCCGATCCAGATCTCCGGGTCCTTCAACGTCGACCCGATCAGCCAGCAGGCGACCCTGACGGCGAACTTCACCCTCGTCGATTCGGGTTCGTACACCGCGCATCAGGCGACCCTCTATGTCTATGAGGACAGCATTGCCTGCTGCACCGGCGTCGGCGGACAGGACGTCTGGGACAAGGTCGTCCGAATGGTGCGCTCCACTCCGCTGTCGCTGACGACTGATTCGCCGACCGGAACGGTGACGCAGGTCTACCAGTTCGGGAGCATCACGCCGACCGTTACCCCCTCGCACCTCCACGCCTTCGCGGTGTACGAGGAGATCGCCGGCTCCATGACGATCCTTCAGGCCAGCCGGTCCTTCTCGAGCGACCCGGCCGCGGCTCCCCCGCCGACGACGACCGACGCCCTGATGTTGACGGCCGGCCACAACCCGGTCCAGACCGAGGCGCGGCTCCGCTTCAACGTGCCGGCCGATGCCGCCGGGACGGTGCGCTTCTCCTTCCTCGACGCGGGCGGCCGGGTGGTTCGCACGTTGGATCGCGGCCCGCAGAAGAGCGGCTCGGGTGAGGCGGTTTGGGATCTCCGGGACGACAGCGGCCGTCAGCTTCCGAACGGCTTCTACTTCGCCCGCATGTACACGGCGAACGGCTCGGCCTCGACCAAGATTGTCGTCATGCGGTAAAACGGAACGGCCCTGTCAAGGGGTCACCGGGGCCACTCTCCGCCGAGGCGAGGGTGGCCTTTTTCTGTCTCAGGACACCTCGATGACCTCGCTTGGCCGGATCGGTGCCTGGCCGATCCGTGCGGTCGACCACCCGGAGATACTCCCGATCCAGGGCGAAGGTGCGGTCGGAGATTTCGCTACTCGCACAGCGCCCGCGGGAAGAGCACGTGGTTCTCGAGATGGATGTGATCCATCAAGTCCGTCTGGAGCTGCTCGAGCCGCAGGTATAGAGCCCGCCAGGTGGGGCAGGCTTCCGGCGGAGGCGTGTAGTCGGCGGTGAGCTCGCGCGTGCGCGCGAGGTTCGCTCCGTGCTCGTCGTGCTCCATCTCCATCACCTGGATCGGGCCGGCCGCGCGGGCGCCATGCCCGGCGATGATCATCGGAAAGAGGATCTTCTCCTCCTTCTCCAGGTGCGAGAGCACCGACTCGTGGATGCCGGCCAGGTGCCGCGCCAGGCCGCGCGGACAGGAATCCTTTTCGGCGTGCTTCTGCTCGACCGTCTCCGCCATCCGCCGCAGCTCCGGCAGCTCGCGCTTCAAGGGCTCATGGTACCGCTCGAGGATGTGCTGGATGATCGCCGCCAGAGGTTGATGCTCGAACGACACCGAGGTCCCGGGCTCCTGGGCCCGAATGGACTCAAGAACGGATTCCGCATCCAGATTCTTCTCGCGGCAGGCATCTTGGAGGGTCCGGCGCCCGCCGCAGCAGTAATCCAGGCCGGTAGCCTGAAACACGCGCGATGCCGCGGGCACCGCGACTGCGATGTCCGCCAGGGTCTGGTCGGCGCTCAGGTTCATGTCGTTCTTCATTTCTGACCTCCGATTTGTTGCGGGCATCCTGTCGTCTCTTGTCGGCGTTCCGTCGTCGATCACGGTTCGGCACGGGTGGTCATCACGCGGGCCTTCCCGTGACTGCCGCCTCGATTCAGGTGGGCTCCTCAACCGACGGCTTCCTCGTTGCTTCGTAACGTCCTCGTCCGGGATGACGCAGGTTTGGTGCCAGCCGATCTCGCGTTGAAAGCAAATGAGTTGCAGAGTTGGCCGGCTCGACGTTATCGTTTCAACAACAGGAGGATGTTGTCATGGACACAACGTCGTTGTCGCTGGCACAACTAGAGGACCCGCACGGTCCCGGCCGATTCCGAGTTCTGCTCGAGATCGCCCGCGATCTCACCGCGTCCCTGGCCGCCGAAGATCGCTACCAGCGTCTGCTGGCGGGGGTGCGCCGCATGATCCCGGCGGATGCCGTCTGCCTTCTCCGACTGGAGGGGGATGATCTCGTCCCGCTGGCGGCGCACGGGCTGGCCGAGGAAGCGCGCGTCCGGCGCTATTCGCGCCGGAACCACCCGCGACTCGACCTCATCCTGCGGTCGACCGCGCCGGTCCGTTTCCCGCCGGACAGTCCCCTTCCCGATCCGTTCGACGGAATGCTCGCCTCAGACCCGGGAGCTCTGCAGCATATACACGCGTGCCTCGGATGTGCGCTCACGGACGGAGGCGAGGCGGTGGGCGCCCTCACCGCGGATGCGCTTGAGCCCCACCGGTTCGACCATCTCGAGGAGGACATCCTGGCCATGCTCGGCGCTCTGGCGGGCGCGGCCCTCCGGACGACCAGCCTGATCGAGCGCATCGAAGCGAACGCGGCCCGGAAAGGCGCGGTCGCGCGCGAGCTGCAGGAGGCCGCCGCGCAATCGAGCGGCGGCGAGATCCTGGGCCGAAGCCTCGCGGTGCGGCGGCTCATGGAGAGCGCCGACCTGGTGGCCCGCTCGGACCTGCCCGTCCTCATCACGGGCGAAACAGGAGTCGGAAAGGAGCTGGTCGCGCGGAGGATCCACCAGCGATCCGCCCGGGCGGGCGAGCCGCTCATCCATGTGAACTGCGCGGCCCTGCCGGAATCCGTGGCCGAGAGCGAGCTTTTCGGCCACATGAAGGGAGCGTTCACGGGCGCCATCAAGGACCGGGCCGGGAAGTTCGAGATCGCCGACACGGGCACGCTCTTCCTGGACGAGATCGGAGAGCTGCCGCCGGTGCTGCAACCCAAGCTGCTTCGGGCTCTCCAGCTCGGAGAGATCCAGCGGGTCGGCTCCGATCGGACTCACCACGTCGATGTGCGGATCATCGCCGCGACCAACCGGGACATCGCGCGCGAGGCGGAGTCGGGACGATTCCGAGCGGACCTGTACCACCGTCTGGCGGTCTATCCGATCCGGGTGCCGGCGCTGCGCGAACGCCGCGAGGACATTCCGCTTCTCGCAGCGCACTTTCTGGACCTCGCCCGGCGCCGTCTGGGCGTTGGGCCGCTTCGCCTCACGGAAGAGGCCAAGAGCCGCCTGACCCGCGCGCCCTGGCCTGGAAACGTCCGCGAGCTGGAGAACGTGATCAGCCGTGCCGCGCTTCTCGCGACCGCGCCGGCGGGTTTCGGAAAGGACGCCACGCCGCTACCGATCGGCGAGGATCTGCTGGATCTGCCTGGAGTCGGGGAGCGCTCCCGGACCGGTGCGGACGGCGCGGAGGGCGGAGGTGGTTTCCCGCGATCCGGTGACAGTGCAATCCCGTCGGGCGGCGCCGGTTCGATGCATCCTGACGGCGGCGCGGTCCGACCCGGCGAATCGATGCAACACGGCGCGATCACTGGGTCGTTCGAACTCGGGGAGCCCGCCGACGCGGGTCAGAGCCTCCGAGAACGCACCGAGGCATTTCAACGCCGGGTGATCCAGGCCGCGGTGGCCCGGAACGCCGGCAACTGGGCGGCGGCGGCGCGGGATCTCGGGTTGCACCGCAGCAATCTCCATCATCTGGCGGGGCGATTGGGACTGCGCGAGTAATCCTCCCGCGCCTGGCGTGGAAGCTCGGCCAGATCGGAGGCGGCGAAACGCTCACGCCGGAGTCGACATTGATTGCGATCGGAGCCTGCCGATTCGAGACGTCGACCACCCGCAGGCCGGAGGCGGAGACAAAGGGGAGGTCCAGCGCAACGCCTCGCTATTGATACAGGCTCTTGATCCTCCCCCAGGTCTGGATGGAAACCGGAACGGCCTTGCCGAGCACGTACGCGCCGATTCCGAGAGCCCGGGTCGGGACCCAGATGATCGACGGATCCGTCCACCCGGCCGGATAGCCGATTCCAGGGACGACGTTCGTGCGCGGCTTGCCCCCGGGTCCGTCCAGATCGGCTCCGACCAACCAGCCGCCCGAGGCGTTCGGCCACTCGCCCCAGTACCCGACGAAGAAATCACCGCTTACCGGCTCGTTGGAGGTGTCGATGTCATGCAAAGTGACGGTCGGCCAGATTCCCGGAGCCGAGATCGAAATCCCCAGATCCACCCCGATCACGCTGGTCGGATTGCACCCGTCGGAATTCCACAGGTAGGCGTCGAGCTTCTGGCCGGTGTAGAAGCCGGCAGTGGTCGTCAGAGCGTACCGTTGGCCGCAGACGGTCCCGGTCGCGTTGTAGCCTTCGGCGAAAGCCCCATAGCAAGGCGCGATCTCGCCGCCGTACCACCAGCCGTAACCACTCTCGTACGTCCCGTCGGCGTTCATGAGCAGGTCTGCGCCGGGGCAGCGATTCGCTCGCCCATCCGCCCTGATGCTGCCGGATCCCATGCCGACCGATCGTGCCGCCTTCCCGCCGCGGGGGAGCATCCGTTTCTTGGATTGCATTTCCTGGCAGGGATTGGGTGAGCACGTCCAGTTCGGACCCAGCCAGGAACCGGAACAGCCGGCCTGTGTCGTCATGGCGCAGGCGCCGCAGCTGCAGCAGGCCCCCAGGCCCAGCAGACAGGGGTTCGGGGTGCACCTGGTGCCCGGGCCCAGCCACCGGCCCTGGCAACCCAACTGCAGGGTGACGGTGCAGATGCCGTCGATGCAGCAAGCGCCCAGCGAATACTCGATCGGACAGGGATTCGGATCGCACGTGGCATAGGATCCCAGCCACAGGCCCTGGCAACCAGCCCGGTTCGTAACCGCACAGGTTCCATCGTGGAGTTCGCAGCAGGCGCCGTTCGGCTGAGGGCAGGGGTTCGGGTCGCACGTCGTGTTTGCCCCCATCCACTGCCCCTGGCAACCCGCCTCGGTCGTGATCTTGCAGTCGCCGGTGATGCAGCACGCTCCGCCCGGTGCGCATGGGTTCGGATCGCAGGTCGTGTTCGCCCCCATCCACTGCCCCTGGCAGACTCTCTGTATCGTGATCGTGCAGACGCCGCTGATACAGCACGCCCCACCCAAAGGGCATGGATCCGGGCTGCACGGCACGTTCGACCCCAGCCAGATCCCTCCTTGCAGCGAACAGTCTCCCGAGCTCAGAACGCGGCAGGTTCCGTCATTGAAGCAGCAGGCGCCCGGCGGCTGCGGGCAGGGATTGGGGGCGCACACGGTGTTGTCTCCCCGATAGGACCCGCCGTGGACGGCGCAGTCGCCCGCCGTGTAGACGATGCAGCTTCCGTCCGGGAAACAACAGGCGCCGACGAACGACGGGCAGGGGTTGTTGCCGGCCGTGTTGAACCCCAAGATTCCGTAGGCGTAGATCGGATCCACGTTCGGCGGAAGGGAATCATCGGTGAAGGCTCCCCCCAGCGACGGGTTCGGCCCGAGGGCGAAGGTGCCGGGACCGCCGGAGGTATACCCGGCGAACCAATAGCACTCCACGAGGGTCGCGGTCTGGGGGACGTCCCAGACCAACGCGTTCCCGGTTCCCGAGCCCGGCCACGCATGGTCAGGAATCTCCGTGTCCGCGCAGAGACCGTACCCATGGGCCGGTAGCGCGACGTTGGTGGCGTAGGTGAGCCCGAAACTGACGCCCTTGAGACGGGGGCTGCTCCCGTCGGCGAAGGCGGCATAGACCTTCCACACCTTGATGGCGCCGGGACCGGATCCATCGATGCGGCTCACGGAGCCGGCGCAGGAAGACAAGGGAGCGATGCCGCAATAGTCGGTCGTGTCCGTGGTATACGAGAGGCCGGGATAATGGACGATCAGCGTCCCCCCGGCATTCGGCCCGGCCAGGGCGGTCGCGGCCAGGCCGCCCGAAAGCGCCATCGGCATCAGAAGGGCAATCGCCACCCGCCCGCAAACACCCAGCATCCGTTCCATCCCAACGTTCCTTTCGTCGGCCCCACCGGGCGGCCTGCAACGCAGGACGCGGCAGGCGTGATCGGACCGGTGGCCGGGCCCCATGGGGCGGTGAGCAAAAGAAAGCGGCCGCCGGACGGGACTTTCGAGCGCCATTAGTGATACAGGCTCTTGATCCTCCCCCAGGTCTGGATCGAGACGGGAACCGGGGGCGGGGGACCCGTAAGCACGTAAGCACCGATCCCGATGGCCTGGGTCGGACCCCAGATCAACGACACGTCGTTCCAACCGGTCGGATAGCCGACGCCGGGCGCGATGTTCGTCCGCGGCTGGCCGCCGAACCCGTCGAGGTCAGCACCGATGTACCAACCGGCCATCGCGCCCGGCCACTCGCCCCAGTAGCCGACGAAGAAGTTGCCGGAGATCCGTACATCCGTCGTGTTGATGTCGGTCAACGCGAATTCCGGCCATACCGCAGGTTGGCTGATGTTGATACCCGGGTCCACGTGGATGACGCTGGTCGGGTTGTTGCCGTCGGAGTTCCACAGGTAGGCGTCGAGTTTCTGGCAGTTGAACATCCCGGACGACGTCGTCAAGGCGTACTGCTGGCCGCAGACGCTTCCGGTCGCATTGTAGCCTTCGGCGAAGGCGCCGTAATACGGCGCGACCTGTCCGCCGTACCACCAGGTGTATCCATTCTCGTAGCTGCCATCGGAATTCAACATGAACGTTGACCCAGCACAAGGATTGGTTCGGGAACCCGGCCGGATCACCCCATGCCCGACGCCGACCGAGCCGGCCGCCCGTCCGCCATGCGACCGGCCGGCGTTGGTATACCGCTTGGCCATCGGGCACGGATCCGGATTGCAGGTCGTGCCCGCGCCCATCCACTGGCCCTGGCAGTCGGCCTGTGTGGTGACGGTACATTGGCCGCAAACGCAACAGGCGCCCGTCGGCTGCGTGCAGGGATTGGGGCTGCAAGTCGTGCCCGGACCCATCCACGCGCCCTGGCAACTCGCCTGCGTCGTGATGGTGCAGTCCGCGTTGATGCAGCAGGCGCCGGTGGCCGGGGGGCACGGATTCGGAATGCACACGGTGTTCCCGCCCATCCACTGGCCCTGGCAGTTCGCCTGGGTCGTGACGGTGCAGGCTCCGTTGATGCAACAGGCGCCGGCCGGGGGACACGGATTCGGGTTGCACGTCGTGTTCGCGCCCAGCCACTGGCCCTGGCAGTTCGCCTGGGTCGTGATCGTGCAGGCTCCGTTGATGCAACAGGCGCCCACCGGAGGTTGCGGACACGGGTTCGGCGTGCAGGTCGTTCCCGCGCCCTGCCAAACGCCCTTGCAATTCTTCTGCAAGGTGATCGTGCAGGTTCCGTCAGACGCGCAACACGCGCCCGGCTGCGGACACGGATTCGGCGTGCAGGTCGTCCCCGCGCCCTGCCAGTTGCCCGTGCAGTTCTTCTGCAAGGTGATCGTGCAGCTTCCGTCTGACGCACAGCACGCGCCCGTCGGCTGCGGACAGGGGTTGGGGTCGCACGAGGTGCCGTTCCCCAGATAGGATCCGCCGTGGCTGGCGCAGTCTCCCGCCGTGGACATGATGCAGGTCCCGTCCGGGAAACAGCACGCGCCCGCGATCACGGGACAGGGGTCACTTCCACCGGTGTTGAAGCCCATTGCCCCGTAGGCGTAGATCTCGTCGACCTTCGGCGGGATGGAGTCGTCGGTGAACGCTCCCCCGAGCGACGGGTTCGGTCCGAGCGCGAAGGTGCCGGCACCTCCGATGACGTACCCGGCGAACCAATAACACTCCACCAGAGTGCCGGTCTGCGGGTTGTCCCAGAATACGGAGTCGCCTGTCCCCGACCGCGGCCAGGTGTTGTCCGGGAACTCGACATCCCCGCAGGTGCCGTATCCCTGGGCTGGAATCCTGACATTGCCGGAATAGGTGATCCCGAAGCTCAGGCCCTTGAGGCGGGGGCTGCTGCCGACGACGAAGGCCGCGTAGACCTTCCAGACCTTGATGGCCGACGGGCCGGACCCGTCGATCTCGCTCACGGCCTCAGCGCAGGAAGACAGCGGCGCCACGCCGCAATAGTCGGTCGTGCCCGGGACGTAAGCGAGTCCTGGGTAATGAACGATCAGCGTTCCGCCGGCATTCGGCCCGGCCATCGCGACCGCGGCCAGAACAACCAGCCCAGCAAGCGGCATCAAGAGGACAGTCGCCCAAGACCTCATTTCGCACGCTTCTCTCCGCGGCCCCGGCCGATGGCCGGAGCCTCGCGTCATGCGGTCGCCACCGGGCTTTCGTCCCGATCGCTTGTCAGCGAATCTCGCCAGCCTCCCGAACGGCCCGGGCTAGTGATACAGGCTCTTGATCCTCCCCCAGGTCTGGATCGAAACAGGAACCGGGGGCGGAGGACCTTCCATGACGTAAGCACCGAGACCGATGGCCTGGGTCGGACCCCAGATAACGCACACGTTGTTCCAACCGGTCGGGTACCCGATCCCGGGCGCAATGTTCGTGCGCGGCATGCCACCGTAACCATTCAGGTCGGCGCCAATGAACCAACCGGCGATCGCGCCCGGCCACTCACCCCAGTAACCGACGAAGAAGTTGCCCGGGCTCACTTCGTCCGTCGTGTTGATGTCGGCAAGCGTGAAGCTCGGCCAGATCGCCGGCGTCGAAACGGTCATGCCGTAGTCGACGTTGATGACGCTGGTCGGGTTGGTGCCGTCGGAGTTCCAGAGGTAGGCGTCGGCCTTCTGGCCGGAGTACATGCCGGTCTCGCTCGTGATCGCCCACTGCTGACCGCAGACGAAACCAGTCGCGGTGTAGCCTTCCGCGAACGCGCCGTAGTAAGGCGCCACCTGACCGCCATACCACCAGGTGAAGCCGTTCTCATAGGAGCCGTCCGCGTTGAGCAGTAGCGTCGAGCCCGAGCACGGGTTGGTCCGGGGCCCCGCCTTGATCTTGCCGTGTCCGACGCCCACCGAGCGGGCCGTCCGGCCGGCTTGCGACAGACCCCTGGTATAGCGTTTGGCGATCGGGCACGGATTCGGGTCGCAGCTTGTGCCCGCGCCCATCCACTGGCCCGGGCAGTCGGCCTGCGTGGTGATCGTGCATTGGATGGTGCAGGGCCCGGTGAC
Source organism: Candidatus Eiseniibacteriota bacterium (assembly GCA_963833505.1). Classification (GTDB taxonomy): domain Bacteria; phylum Eisenbacteria; class RBG-16-71-46; order CAIMUX01; family CAIMUX01; genus CAWHYG01. The sequence goes on from CAWHYG010000015.1 coordinate 300,004, forward strand.
GCAGCAGGCACCGACCGGAGGGCACGGATTCGGGTTGCACGTCGTGTTCGCACCCATCCATTGACCCGGGCAGTTCGCCTGGGTCGTAATCGTGCAGAACCCGTTGCTGCAGCAGGCGCCCACCGGCGGCTGCGGACAGGGGTTCGGGGTGCAGACGGTGCCGGAGCCCTGCCACGTGCCTCCTTCGTGCTGGCAGGTGTACTGGTTCAATACCGTGCAGTGCCCATCCGCGAAGCAGCAGGCTCCGCCCGTCGGTTGCGAGCTGAGCACGTAGACGCTGATCCCGAGAGCCTGCGTCTGGCCCCAGACAATCGAGGGATCCGCCCACCCGGTCGGATAGCCGATCCCCGGCGCGATGTTCGTCCGCGGCTTGCCGCCGATCCCGTTCAGATCGGCTCCCACGTACCAACCGGCCGACGCGCCCGGCCACTCGCCCCAGTACCCGACGAAGAAGTCGCCGCTCACCGGCTCGTCCGAGGTGTCGATGTCGTGCAGGGTGATCGTCGGCCAGATCCCCGGAGCCGAGATCGAGATCCCCAAATCCACGCTGGTCACGCTGGTCGGATTGCACCCGTCGGAATTCCACAGATAGGCATCGAGTCTCTGACCGTTGTACATTCCGGACGCGGTCGTCAGGGCATACTGCTGGCCGCAGACGGTCCCAGTCGCGTTGTAGCCCTCGGCAAAGGCGCCGTAGTACGGAGCCGCCTCGCCGCCGTACGACCACACATACGCGCTCTCGTAGGTTCCGTCCGCGTTCATGAACAGGTTCGAGCCGGAGCAGGGGTTGTCCCGCGGACCCGCCTTGATCCTGCCGACTCCCTTCCCGACCGATCGCGCCGCCTTTCCGCCACGGGCGAGCATCCGGCCCGTGAGTCGCGCCTTCTGGTAGCAGGGATTCGGCGAACAGGTCGAGCTCGGGCCCAACCAGTATCCGGCGCAGTCAGCCAGCGTCGTCATGGTGCAGGCGCCACAGATGCAGCAGGCGCCGGTGGCCGGCGGGCAGGGATTCGGATTGCACACGGTGTTCGGGCCCATCCACTGGCCCTGACAGGTCGCCTCGGTGGTGATCGTGCAGGCGCCGTTGATGCAGCAGGCACCGGCCGGAGGACACGGATTCGGTGTGCACGTCGTGTTCACGCCCTGCCACGTGCCGCCGGCCTGCGTGCAGGCGGCCTGGGTCAAGAGCTGGCAGGTGCCATCCTTGAAGCAGCACGCGCCCGCCGGCTGCGTGCACGGATTCGGTGTGCAGGAAGTGTTGTCGCCCTGGTAGGTGCCGCCCTGCGATGTGCAGTTGGCCTTCGTCAGGACCTGGCAGGTGCCGTCCTTGAAGCAGCAGGCGCCGGTCGGCTGCGGACAGGGATTCGGCGTGCAGACGGTGCCGGAGCCTTGCCACGTGCCTCCTTCGTGCTGGCAGGTAGACTGGTTCAGCACCGTGCAATGTCCGTCCGCGAAACAGCAGGCTCCGCTCGTCGGTTGAGAGCCCAGCACGTAGGCGCTGACCCCGAGAGCCTGCGTCGGACCCCAGACGATCGAGGGATCCGCCCACCCGGTCGGATAGCCGATCCCCGGCGCGATGTTCGTCCGCGGCTTGCCGCCAATCCCGTTCAGGTCGGCACCCATGAACCAATCGCAAGAGGCGCCCGGCCACTCGCCCCAAACACCGACAAAGAAGTCGCCGCTGACCGGTTCGTCCGTGGTGTTGATGTCGACCAGGGAAACCGCCGGCCACGTCGCCGGCTCCGAAATCGAGATCCCCAAGTCCACGTTGATGACACTGGTCGGATTGCACCCGTCGGAGTTCCACAGGTAGGCATCGATCTTCGGCGAGGGGAAGAGGTTGGTCAGGGTTGTCAGAGCGTACTGCTGGCCGCAGACGGTCCCGACCGCGTTGTACCCCTCGGCAAAAGCGCCGTAGTAGGGCACGGCCTGCCCCGCGTCCACCCAGGCATAGGCAGTCTCGTAGGTTCCGTCAGCGTTCATGAGGAGATCCGAGCCGGGGCAAGGATTGTCCTGGGGACCTGCCTTGATCCGCCCGTGTCCCTGGCCGACCGATCGCGCCACGGCGCCGTTGCGGGCCAGCATGCGACTCTTGAGCCGCGCCTTCTGGTAGCAGGGATTCGGCGAACAGGTCAAGCTCGGGCCTAGCCAGTATCCGGCGCAGCCAGCCAGCGTCGTCATGGTGCAGGTGCCACAGATGCAGCAGGCGCCGGTGGCCGGTGGGCAGGGATTCGGATTGCACACGGTGTTCGCGCCCATCCACTGGCCTTGGCAGCTCGCCTGGGTCGTGATCGTGCAGGCGCCGTTGATGCAACAGGCGCCAACCGGCGGCTGAGGACACGGATTCGGAGTGCAGGTCGTGTTCGCGCCCTGCCAGACGCCCGTGCAGCTCTTCTGCAGGGTAACCGTGCAGGTTCCGTCAGACGCACAGCACGCGCCCGGCTGTGGACATGGGTTCGGCGAGCACGTCGTCCCCGCGCCCAGCCAGACGCCGGTGCAGGCACCCTGGAGGGTCACCGTGCAGCTTCCGTCAGACGCGCAGCACGCGCCCGGCTGCGGACACGGATTCGGAGTGCAGGTCGTCCCCGCGCCCTGCCAGGTGCCGCCGCAGGCACTCTGGAGGGTCACCGTGCAGCTTCCGTCAGACGCGCAGCACGCGCCCGGCTGCGGGCAGGGATTCGGGCTGCAGGTTGTGTTCGGCCCCATCCACTGACCCTGGCAGTTCGCCGGGATCGTGATCGTGCAGGCGCCGTTGATGCAACAGGCACCTGGCTGCGGACAAGGGTTCGGGTCGCACGAGGTGTCGTCCCCCTGATAGGATCCGCCGTGGATGGCGCAGTCCCCCGACGTGTACGTGATGCAGGTCCCGTCCGGGAAGCAGCACGCGCCCGCGATTACGGGACAGGGATCGCTTCCGCCGGTGCCGAATCCCATCGTGCCGTACGCGTAGATGGCGTCGACCTTCGGCGGAATGGAGTCGTCGGTAAACGCTCCCCCAAGCAACGAGTTCGGCCCGAGCGTGAAGGTGCCGGAACCTCCCGTGACGTACCCGGCGAACCAATAGCATTCCACCAGGATCGCGGTCTGCGCGTTGTCCCAGATCACGGAGTTGCCTGTCCCCGAGCGCGGCCAGGTGTTGTCCGGAAACTCGACATCCCCGCAGGTGCCGTACTCCTGGGCTCGAATCGTGACATTCCCGGAGTAGGTGATCCCGAAGCTCACGCCCTTGAGTCGAGGGCTGCTGCCCCCGACGAAGGCCGCGTAGACCTTCCAGACCTTGATGGCCGACGGGCCGGACCCGTCGATCTCGCTCACGGCACTGGTGCAGGATGACAAGGGGGAAATCCCGCAATAGTCGCCCGTATCCGAGGTGTAGGCGAGTCCCGGATAGTGAACGATCAGCGTTCCCCCGGCGTTGGGTCCGGCCATCGCGACCGCGGCCAAGACAACCAGCCCAGCAAGCGGCATCCAGAGAACACTTGCCCAAGACCTCATTTCGCACGCTCCTCTCCGCGGTCCCGGCCAATAGTCGGAGCCCCACGTCAGGCGGTCGCCGCCGGGCGTTCGGATTGATCGCTTATGAAGGAAACTCGGCCAATTTCCCGGCCAGATTGAGCTGGTGATAGGGGTAGCCGTTGACCCAGGAAAACAAGGGAGCGATGCCGCGGTGGTCGGAGGACCGTCCGCTCCATCTCAAACGCTCCTTTCTTCGATCCCGGCACACGGCCGGAACGCAAGACCGGCACGAGATCAGACCCGGCGGTCAAGGCCCCCAGGACTTGAAGCGAGAGAAGCGCTGCCACCGGACGGTACTTCCAGGCCACACGATTGTACCAATAAGTCGCGCACGGGTCAACGAGAACGCTCGTCGGTGGCGCAACTACGTTGCAGCACCGCGATTGCGGTGGAACGCAGCAGGGCCTGGACGGCAATCGGCTCCGGCCGGCGTACAAGCCATTTGCGCTGGCCGCGCCGACCAGGCACGCCGCGGGCCAGGCACACCGGATCGGACCAAGGAGCACATCAAGCGGTCGAGCAGAACCAAACGCCCCTGTGTCCGTCGGGTTTGCTCTGGCAAATCCACCGGAGTACGATCGCGGCCGGGCGAAACCGCGGGGGTCGGCGCTTCCTGCTCGGTGCCTTCGGCCGGAATCCGCGCCGGAAACGGTGAAAGGCAGAGGAGGGGACATGCGTCACCTGCTCCTGGTTCTGGCGATCGCATGGATGTCGATCGGCTGCCACGGAACCAAGACGACTCAGCCCAGCGGAGCGATCCTGAAGCTCGAGGACACCCAGTACGGCATGCTCCTCGGCGCGCTCAACGCCTGGGGCACAGTCCACAACGTGGGGACGGCTCCGGCCTACGACGTCTGCGTCGTCGCCCAGGCCTGCGGGCGGTGCTCTGACTCCACGGGGGTCTTCGTCGGAGATTGCGTCCAGAAGACCGATTCACTTCAGCCCTCGACTCTCGATCCGGGTCAGTCCGCCCACTGGGAGCTGCTCTGGAGGATCGGTCAGGCCGACCAATGCGGCTTCAAATCCGTCCAGGCGGTCAGTCGCTGAACCCGCGCACCGGCGTAGTCGGGGCGACGATCCTGTGCGGTGGCGGACGACATAGTCGGGGCTGCCGGAACGAAGGCGAGCTGGACACGAGTCCACGCCGAACTCCTTGCGAGCACCTACCAGCCAACCCCGTTCCGACGACACAGAGCTGCTTGCCGGCTGTTGCACGCCTTTCGAGATTGTCTTTACGTCGCATTTACGGTGGAATCTGGCATGCTGATCCCGAGCGGCGGATCTCGCATCGCGGGCTGAGGGACGGGATCATCGGAGAAAGGACCAGGAAGCGCGTCTCTGCGCCGCCCTGCCTCATATGAACACAGATCCACGTGACCCGGATCGGATCCTCGCCCGCCTCCAGCGGGAAGAGCAGGAGCGCACCCGGGGCCATCTCAAGATCTTCTTCGGCGCGAACGCCGGCGTGGGGAAGACCTACGCCATGCTCGAGCAGGCCCGCGCCCGCACGGTTGAAGGGTGGGACGTCGTGGCCGGTTGGGTCGAAACCCACGGCCGCAAGGAGACGCAGGCCCTGCTCGAGGGGCTGGAACAGCTTCCGCCTCGCCGGTCGGAATATCGCGGCTCCTCCTTCAGTGAATTCGACCTCGACGCGGCTCTGCGGCGGCGCCCGCGGCTGCTCCTCCTGGATGAACTGGCCCACTCCAACGTGCCGGGATCGCGCCACGCGAAGCGGTGGGAAGACGCCGAGGAGCTGCTGCAGGCCGGGATCGACGTCTACACCGCGGTGAACGTCCAGCACTTCGAGAGCGTGAACGACGTCGTCGCCCAGATCACCGGCATCACCGTGCGCGAAACCGTCCCCGACCGCATCCTGGACCGGGCCGACGAGATCGAGATGATCGACCTGACCCCCGACGACCTGCTCCAGCGGCTTCGGGAGGGCAAGGTCTACCTGGGAAATCAGGCCGAGCGGGCCCTCGAGGGTTTCTTCTCCAAGGGGAACCTGATCGCCCTTCGCGAGCTGGCGCTTCGTTGCGTAGCCGAGCGCGTCGACGCGCAGATGCGCACCTACAAGACCGAGGAGGGAATCGAGCGGATCTGGCCGGCGGCCGAGAGCATCCTGGTCTGCGTCAGCCCGAATCCGGCTGCTCCCTCGGTGGTGCGGGCCGCCTGCCGGATGGCGGAGGGCCTGCGGACCCGGTGGATCGTCGCGTACGTCGAAACCCCCGGGCGTCTTCATCCCACCGAGGCGGATCGCGAACAGATCAAACGCACCCTCGAGCTGGCCGAGCAGCTCGGCGCCGAAACCGTCATCTTGAACGGCGCCAGCGTCAGCGAAGAGCTGCTCGCCTTCGCCCGCACGCGGAACGTGACGCAGATCGTGGTCGGGAAACCGGCCCGCCCGTGGTGGCGCTATCGCCTCTTGGGATCGGTCGTGGACAACCTCATCCGCGGGAGCGAGGAGATCGCCGTCCACGTGATCCGTGGAACGCGCGAGGAATCGTCCGCTCCGCCGCGCGCGCTCCGTCCGACCAGCCCGGCCCGGTCCTACGCCTGGGGCGCGATCGCGGCCCTTCTCGCCACCGGAATCGCCTGGCTGCTCATGCGCCTGCACCTGTCTCCGTCGACCCTCATCATGGTCTATCTTCTGGGCGTCGTCCTCACGTCGTCCCGCTTCGGGCGCGGGCCGGCCATCCTCGGATCCATCCTGAGCGTGGCGGCGTTCGATTTCTTCTTCGTTCCCCCCTACCACACGTTTCGCGTCCGGGACACGGAGTACCTGATCACGCTCGCGGTCATGCTCGTCGTCGCGCTGGTCATCAGCACGCTCGTGCTGCGGATCCGGCGGCAGGCCGAGTTCGCGCGCCTCCGGGAACGGAGGACGAACGTGCTTTACCGGATGACCGCCACTTTGAGCCGGGCCGCTTCGATCAAGGAGGCGGTCAACGCGGCGGAGCAATACGTCGCCGAAGTGCTGGACGGCGAGGTCTGGGTTTTGCTTCCGGATGAAAACGGCCACCTGGCTCCGGGACCAGGCGTGACCTCGCTCTTCCCCTTGGGACCGAAGGAGGTCGGCGTGGCCCAGTGGGTCTTCGACCACGGAACTCCCGCCGGCCATGGGACCTCGACCCTCCCCGGCGCCCAGGCCCTCTACATTCCTTTGACGGGATCCCGCGGATCCGTCGGCGTCGTCGGGCTCTTCCTCGCCGGAACGGACCGCTCGCTCGACCCCGACCATTTTCACCTTCTCGAAACGCTGGCCGGCCAGATCGCGTTGGCGATCGAACGGGCCCACCTGGAGGAGGAGGCGCAGGCGGCCCGGCTGCGAGCCGAGGCGGAACGGATGCGCAATGCGCTGCTCAGCTCCGTCTCGCATGACCTCCGGACGCCGTTGACCTCGATCACCGGGGCGGCCAGCAGCCTGCTCGAGGAAGAGGGGCGCTTCGATCCGGAGACGCGGCGCGAGCTGCTTTTGTCCATCTCCGACGAGGCCGATCGGATGAACCGTCTGGTGCAGAACCTGCTCAGCATGACGCGACTGGAGTCGGGCGCTCTCAGGCCGAACAAGCAATGGCATCCGATCGAGGAGGTCGTCGGCGCCGCCCTGACCCGCCTGGAAAAGCAGCTCACGGGCCGTCCGATCGAGATGCGGCTTCCGGAGGATCTGTCGCTGGTGCCGCTCGACGACGTTTTGATCGAGCAGGTGCTGTTCAACCTGCTGGACAATGCCTTGAAGCACACTCCCGCCGGCTCGCCGATCGGGATCTCCGCGAGCCTGGTCGACGGCGGGATCGAAGTGTCGATTGCGGATCGAGGTCCGGGCCTTCCCGCCGGGGACGAAGAGCGCGTCTTCGAGAAATTCCACCGATCGGGAGGGCGGCCGGGGCAGGGAGGCGTCGGTCTCGGCCTGACGATCTGCCGCGGGATCGTGGAATCGCACGGGGGCACCATCCGGGCCGAGAATCGGCCTGGAGGGGGCGCGGTGTTCAGTTTCATCCTGCCGATCGAGGGGCAGCCTTCAGAGTGGACCGAAGAGGCCATGGACGAGATGGAGACAGCCCCGGAAGCCCGGCCGCAGGTCCAGACGGACGGGCGATCCCACGTCGGGTTGCGGAGCCAGCCCGAGACCCCGCCGGAAGAGGAATCCCGGCCATGAGCGCTCCCGGACCCTGCGTTCTCGTGATCGAGGACGAGCCGCAGATCCGCCGGTTTCTCCGCGCCACCCTGACCGCGCGCGGCTTCCGCATGTTGGAAGCGGCCACGGGCGAAGAGGGGCTCCACCTGGCGGCATCTCATCAACCCGAGCTCATCCTGCTCGATCTTGGATTGCCGGATCTGGACGGACTGGTGGTGACCGCGCGCCTCCGGGAATGGACGAAGACTCCGATCGTGGTGCTGTCCGCGCGGGGCCAGGAAAAGGACAAGATCGCCGCTCTGGACGCGGGCGCCGACGACTACGTCACCAAGCCGTTCGGCATCGGAGAACTGAGCGCGCGCCTCCGCGTGGCGCTCCGCCATGCGGCCCGCGCGGCTTCGCCGGGCGACGAACCGGCCTTCGCGGTCGGCGAACTCAAGGTCGATCTGGCGCGGCGCCAGGTCTTCCTGGCCGGACAGGAGGTCCACCTCACGCCGATCCAGTACCGGATCCTGGCCTTGCTCGTCCGTTACGCCGGCCGCGTCGTGACGCAACGGCAACTGCTCGAGGAGATCTGGGGGCCGGAATTCGTCGGGGAAACGCACTATCTGCGCGTGTTCATGCGCCAGCTCCGGAACAAGCTCGAGGCGGTGCCAGGCCGGCCTCGCTACCTCCGAACCGAACCGGGAGTCGGCTATCGGCTCATGACGGAGTGACGCGAAGTCCCGCTATTGCCCCATAGCAACGGAGGACAACAATCCGCGGAGCCTGAGTTCCATCAGCCGGTCGGTCGAACCAGCGAACGGGACCTGCCGGACGCCAGATGCGCCGATTGCGACGATGAGGAGTTCGGACTGGATGCGAGCACGACAACGGCCCTTCTGTCACTGCCGCTACCCGTCCTACCACGTCCCCGCGTAACGGACATCGAACGGCTCGATCGTCCGCCCCACGAGGGCCCAGTGCAGCTTGACCAGTTGGCGCAAGTGCAACACGTCATGGGCCACCCAGGACGCGAGCATGTCTCCCCCCGTCATGGGTCCGAACGGCGTGGAATCGGAGAGCATCCAGTCGGGGGAAACCAGTCCCCGCACCCAGTCGACCGACCGCCGCCGCTCGTGCAGGAAGCTCTCCAGGGAAACCCCGAGATCCCGCTCGTTGTACCGGCGCTCGATCACCCAGCCCGCCGGGTTGATCGGAGGCCAGGGCCCGACCTGACGTTGGAGGATGAAGTCGAGACGGGCTCGGAAGTCCTCCCGCTCTTCGTCCAACAGATGGTTCACCACCTCGAGGACGGACCAGGATTCCGGGGTCGGCTTCCATCGCGCCTGTTCCTCGGTCAGTCCCAGCGCCAAAGCGCGAATCGCCTGTGCCTGGCTCTCCATGCGAGCGGCGACATCCTGCAGATTCATGTTCCGCCTTTCCGAGCGCAACCGTCCCGACGACTCTCATGGGGTCGCACCCAGGATACCCGTTCGGATGGCTCTTGATTCGGAAATCCCGCGCGGCCGCCTTGTTCGCCCCGGCCGCGCCACGACCTAGCCGGAGCCCGACGGCTGGACGCATCGTGTTATGATGGTGCGTCTTCGGGAGGACGCCGGCTCATGGACGCCATCGAGCTCACCGACAACGTCATCATCCTCCGGCCGATGACCTTGGATGACGCCGCAACCCACCTGGCCGGAGAGGATGAGCTGACCGTGCGATTCCTCTCCGGCGGCCGGAGCTCTCTCGAGACGGTCTGCGCCCAGATCGAACGGAACCGGCGCTCCTGGGAGGTCGGTGGACCGATCCGGTGTTTCGGCATCCGGGAGGCTGCGACCGGAGAGCTGATCGGCATCGTCGAGGCGAACGTCGCGGCCCCCGGGTATCGATCAGGCGTTGCCAACATCTCCTATGGGCTTTATCCGCATGCCCGCGGGCGGGGATTCGTGACCCGCGCCGTTCGGTTGATGGTGCGGCATTTGACGGAGAACTCGATCGCCGCCGTGGCGGTGATCCAGGTCGATCCCGAGAATCAGGACTCCGCACGGGTGCCACCGAGGCTCGGCTTCCGGCTTCTCGGCACGCGCGACGCCGAGGGCGGAAGCCGGATGACGGTCTTCGGGCTTCGCCTCGCGCCGGCAAAGGATGCGTTGACCCTGTGCGACGTTTGCGGCCCCTGAGAGATCGCCGGGACTCTTCCGGCCCCCGTTCCCGTGATAGGATCCCCGCATTGCGCAGAAGGAGGAGTTCGCGAGGATTCCATGGATCCGGTAACGACGGCCATACCGCCTGAAATCCCCTGGCAGCAGCAGCTCCTCTTCCACCACTCGCTGGAAGCGTGGCTTGCCGCCGGCTTCATCCTGATCGCGATCCTGGTGGCCTGGCGCGTCGTCCGTTTCATCGTGATCCGCCGCGTCATCCGCCTGCCGCGACCGGCGGGCGAGGACGTCGACGCGCTGGCGGTGCAGCTCGTCTCCCGCACCCGGACCCTGATCGTGCTCGTCGTGGCGGCCTATGCCGCGACCTTCGCCCTGGGCCTGTCGGAGGCTCATATGCGCATCCTCCGCACCGCCGCCGCGGTCGCGCTGCTTTTACAGGGAGCACTTTGGGGCAATCATCTCATCACCTTCTGGCTCACCCGCCACCTCAAGAAACGCCACGTCGACGACGCCGAGAGCCTCACCACCCTGTCCACTCTGGGATTCGTGGTCCGCACCGCGCTTTGGGCGACCTTGCTCCTCCTGGCCCTGGACAACATCGGCATCAAGGTCACGGGGCTGATCACCGGGCTGGGCATCGGCGGCGTGGCCGTGGCGCTGGCGGCCCAGGAGGTGTTGAAGGATCTCTTCGCTTCCCTCGCCATCGCGCTGGACAAGCCGTTCCTCATCGGCGACGCCATCACGGTGGGCGACTTCTCCGGAACGGTCGAGCACATCGGGATCAAGACGACGCGCCTGCGGAGCGACACCGGAGAGGAAAGTCATCTTCTCCAACAGCGACATCCTGAGCAGCCGCATCCGCAACTATCAGCGGCTGCGCGAGCGGCGGATCGTGATCCGGCTCCCGGTCTCGTATGACACGCCGGCGGAGGTGGTCGCCGCCGTTCCTTCCCTCATCGAATCGATCGTCGCCACGGAGCGCGTGGCCACGCTGGAGCGCGCCCACTTGAAGTCGTTGGGGGATTCCGCCCTCGTGTTCGAATGCTCGCTGCTTTTCCATACCGCCGACTTCATCGCATTCATGAATGCCCAGCAGGCCATCAACCTGAAGATCCTGCACAGATTCCAGGAGGAGAAGATCCGGATCGCGCCGCCCGCAAGGGCGATACGGATCGAGAGCGATCCGGTGGAGGATCCCGCACGGATTCAGCTCGACCCCCACGCGCCCGGCGATCACGCACGCGCTCGGCCGCGCCCGGAGCCCTGATTTCGCAGGCCGGGCGCCCCGCGGCATCTCGGGAACATCGGGTGCGGCGATCCCGCATCCCCGGTCATCGGGCCTGCGGCGATCCCGCCCCAAATCGGCTGACGCCCGCCTGCCGTTCCAACCCATTGGTACGAACGAGGCCCAGCCTTCGGTTGTCCCAGCAAGGCACCCGGCCCGCGCGCGTCGGGCCACAACCGCGTCGCACGAATTCAGGGATCGTTTGGATTCCAGCAGCTTGCCGGTTGGTACGCTTCTGGCGTGTTCAATCCCGCAGGCGGTTGGCAAGAACGGAGGCACCGATGAACACTCGTAGTCACAGCTTGATGGCGTGGCCGGTTCTCGCAGGGTTGGCGCTCTTCCTGGCACTCACCGGGTGTTCGTCGGACAAGACGTTGGGGCCGCTCGACGCCGGCAGGACCTCCGTCAACACTTCGCTTGCCACTCCCTTGGCGCAGAGCAGCACTCCGGACTCCGTCCACAGCGTGAGCGCCGTGATCGACGGAGCGGTGGGCGGCAAGATCAGCGCGGGACGTTTCAAGCTGTTCGTTCCGGCCGGGGCATTCCAGGGCGTCCGGACCATCACTCTCCAGCCTACCAACGGTTCTAAGAATGTTCAGTGTCAATGCCTGCCCGAGGGACTGCAGTTCGATGTCCCGGCCACCTTGGAGATCAACCTCGGGGGGACGAACGCGGATGGACCCGATGCTACGGTGTACTGGTACAGTCCGAGCGCCGCGAACTGGGTGAACATCGGGGGGACGTACGACGGCAACGGGCACAAGGTCAGCGCGTCGCTACACCACTTCTCGATCTACGCGGGCGGCCGGGCCGGCTGGTAGGCGCGATTCGGAACCCAACTCCGGCAAGGCCGGACGAGTCGAAACGGACCGCCCCGCTTCCGAGAACCTTCTCGGAGCGGGGCGGTTCGTTGTTGCGAGCGGACCTGGATTCCCGGCCGGCTGAAGCCTCAGCCTGCCCGGACGACCTTCGCGGTCACAGTCTCCCGTCCGGCCTGGAGGCGGACGAAGTAGGCGCCGGCGCCGACCAGCGCGCCGTGGTCGTCGCGCCCGTCCCAGCGCAGCTCGTTGAGTCCCGAAGGCCGCCGCCCGCCGGCCAGCGTCCGGACCGTCCGCCCGGCGGCGTCGAACACCTCCGCGCGCGTCTCGGATTCGGCCGTCAGGCGGAACCGGATGGCGGTCGACGCACGGAACGGATTCGGCCCGCCGGCCGCCAGCTCGAGAAGCGAGCCGGATCCGTGTCGGGCGAGAAGGCCTCCCTGAACCGCCGCCGGACTGCTGATGAGCGGAATCTCGTAGACGCCGTTTCCGAAGGTGGCCGCGCGCATCTTCCGCTCCGCCCGATTGATCACGAGGTCGAGAACCATCGCGGTCGGCATGCCCTGGCTGTAGTTCAGCCACGTGGCGCCTCCATCGGTGGTCATGTACACGCCCAGATCGGTCCCGACGTACGCCCAACCGTCGTTATCGGGATCGACCGCCACCGACTGCACCGGAATGTCCGGCAGGTTGCCGGAAACGTCGGACCATGTGAAACCGGCGTCCATCGAACGGAAGACGTGCGAGGTGCCATAGCCGGAGAAGGTGATCCAGACCTCGCGGCTGTCGTGCCGCTTGAACCCGATGTCGGTGGGGAAGCGATTCGGCAGGTTGCCGGTCACGTCGGTCCAGGAGGTTCCGCCGTTCGTGCTCTGGCGGATCTGGACGACGGCGTTGCTCGCGCTGCTGCCGGTGCCCGCCAGAACGGTGTCGGGGCTGGTGAAGGACACGCCGATGACCGCCATCGGAGTGTTGTCCCAGTTGGAGTTTCCGTCCGGGTAGACCCAGGTGTTGCCGCCGTCGGTCGACTTCTGGACCGCCTTTTCGCCGGCATAGAGGACGTTCGGATTGGTTTCCGAAACCACGAACGGGGCGATGAAGTTCGCATCTCCGGAACCGGGGTGGATCTCCGTCCAGTTGTTCCCGCCGTCCATGCTCTTGGAGATGTCCAGATCCACGTACTCTTCGTAGATGATCTTCGAGTTCGTGGGGTCCAGAGCGCACCAGCCGCCGTCTCCGCCGAAGATCTTCGACCACGAGGGGCTGCCCGTGTAGAGAATGGTCCCGTTGTCCTGAAGGCCGCCCACGGACGGGGGCGACGTCGTGAAACCGGTAGCCAGCCCGTTGTAGATCTGGGTCGTGATCAGCCCGCCGTTCTTGCCCGCCCAGCTCACGCCGCTGTTGGTCGACTTGAAGACGCCTCCGTCGCAGCCGACGTAGACGATCGAGGAATTGGACGGATCAAAGGCGATGGCGTGCTGATCCGCGTGCACATAGTTGGGCGGACCTTCCGCTCCGCCCGGAGGGATGACCCCGCCGTATCCCAGATACCAGTAGGAAACCTCCCCCAGACCCGAGCCTCCCTTGGTGCTCCGGTACCAGTCCAGGCCACCGCACAGCACGAGGTTGGTCTGGTGGGGGTTCACTCCCACCACGTTGTCATACCAGGCCTGGCCGCCGGCCCAATTGACCGGCGCGATGTCGGTCCAGGTCTGGCCGTTGTTGGTGCTTCGGAAGAGTCCGACGACCTGGTAGGAGGAGGCGTCGGAGACGCCCGCCAGGACGGTCGGCGGCCCGCCCAGGCTGGGGCTGAAGATCGCGAGAGGCGCGCGGCCGAAGTTGCTCGTCGGAAGTCCGCCGCCCAGCTTGGTCCAGGTCGTTCCGCCGTCGGTCGACCGGTAGATCCCGGGATCCGGCGTGGAATTGAGCTGCCCCTGGGTCACGAAGACGTTTTGCGAATCGTGCGGGTCGATGGCCACGTCCATGGCCATGAGGCTGTTGTGGGCCAGGTTGAAGGTCGCCCCGCCGTCGGTGGACTTATACAGCCCCTCGCTGGTGGCCGCCCACACGGTCTGGTGATCGTTCGGGTCCATGCGAAGCGAGAAGACCGCCCGCCTCTGATCGAAGGTCCAGGTCAGCCCGGTGGTCTCCCAGGTGGCGCCTCCATCCGTGCTCTTGAGGACGCCCAGGCCGTAGCTGGACCGAGCGCCCGGCGTACCCACCATTCCGTGACCGTAGAGGCTCATCTCCCCCGTCCCGATGTACATCACCTGGGGATTCGACGAGTCCAGCAGGATCGAGCTTACCGAGATGGACGGAAAACCGGTGTCGATCAGGGTCCAGGCGGATGCGCCCTCGCCTCCGGTCGTCGATTTCCAGAGGCCCCCGCTGGCCGCCCCCGCCCAGACCACCAGATCGTTCGTGGGATCGATCGCCAGGGAGAGGACCCGTCCGCCGATGTTGTTGGGTCCGATCGACGACCACTCGCCGCCGTCCGCGGGACTGGCCTGCCGGATCTCCGCGCGGTCGTACTGGAAGGCCTGGTAGAACGCGGCCTTCGGAATCATGTCGTTCGGGAAGGCCCGGATGCCGTACCACCACGTGAAGGCGTCCCCGGCCTCGCCTTCCTCTTTGGCTTCGCCTCGCTCGCTCCGGCCCTCGCTTCTCCGGTCGTGGTCACGATCGGGGCCCAGGCGGTGGCCATGGCTGGGAAGCGCCAGCAAACAGAACGCCGCGGCGGCGAGAACGCCGGGCACGGCGAGGGATACGATGACCTTGCGAGCAGGTTTCATGGAGAGCCCTTTCAAAGGGCGCCTGGGCCAAGAAGCCGGCCCAGGCGCCTGATTCGCCCCGCGGAGGGGTAGAGACCTTGGTTACCTCGAGATCACGACCTTGCCGAGCGTCACGCCCTTCGCGGTCTGGACGCGGGTCAGATAGATTCCACCCGGCAGGTCCTTCCCGGCATCGTTCCGGCCGTCCCAGGACAACGTGAGGCGGCCGGCCGGCTGGACGCCGCTCAAGAGATGCCGGACGACCCGGCCATTCACGTCGACGATCGCCACCGTGACCGGACCCGCCACCGGGCTGTTGAACGCCACGGAGCAGGCGCCGGTAGTCGGATTCGGACGCACCAGAGGAGCCGCCGCGGCGCCCGCGTTCTCCGACACTCCCGAGTTCTGGTCCCAGCAATGGTTGTTGTCGAAGTGCCCGAGCAGCGCGTCGATCAACGGCACGGAGGGCGAACCCCAGCCCGTGCCGAGGTCGTAGCCGGTAAAGGCGTAGAACTTGGTCGGGCTTTCCTGCCACGTGTTGTTTCCGGTCGTCGTGTCGCGGTAGTAGCAATCGTCGCTCGGAGACACTCCGATGTCGTAGAGAACAGGATTGATGAAGCCGACCGCGGAGAACTGCTGGGCCGCCGCCCCCTGATTGACGAGCGCCGTGAACGCGGCCCACAGCGGCGTCGAGCAGCTTGTCCCGCCGAAGTCTCCCTGGCCGCCGTCCGAGTACTCGACGAAGATGTTGTCGCCCACCATGGCGATGTCCGGGATGTCGCGCCGGGTGGAGGATCCCTGGTTCTGGGACATGTCGACGCCCTGCTGGTACCACGGCATGAGGTGCGTCGGGCTGATGCCGCCGCTGCTGCCGATGCCGCCGCCCCAGTTCCACACCGTCTCCGACGCGTAGGCCTGGCCGTTCCCCGACATCGACAGGGTGGTGCCGCCCACGATCATGAGCTCCGGATTGTCGCAGGGGCTCGGGATGATGAGGACATAGGCGTCCGAGTCGCCGGAGGCGTTGTAGAAGGACTGGCCCTGGACTTGCATGACGAGCCAGAGGGCCAGCGACGTCGCGTCGACGTCGTAGGACCAGGAAGCTCCGAACTGCTTGACCGAGACATCCGAAACCATCGCATTCAGGATGCTGTTGGTCTGATCGCCTTCATAGACCAGCACCTGATCGAGCCCGGGCGCCATCGAGATGGCCATTTCGATGTCGAGGGACACCTCGTCGTTGGCCCATCCGGGGCCGCCGCCGTATCCGTCGAGCAGGATCGGAATCACCGGAATGTCAGGTAGTCCGGCCATGTTCTCATAGGTGGTGATGTCGCTCTGGAAGAAGCCCGAATCGAATTCGAGCACGCCGACCGACTGGCCGATTCCGGTGAGCGGAGTGCCGGGAACGTAGGCGTTCCGGAAGTCATAGCCCATGTAGGTCCCCCATGGACCGGAGCCATTCTGCTTTTTCGTGCCCGGGCCGGCCAGAGGAGACTTGTGAAGCATGGGATGAGGCAGAACGTAGTTGTTCAACCCGCTGACCCCGGCCACCGGGACGGAGACGTCCAGGGAAGGTTCCGTGTCGGGGGCGAAGAAGGTGCGGTTCTCGGTCGGGTGCTGGTAGGTCCGGAGCGTCACCTGAAAGGCCTTCTCGATGGCGGCCACGGAGCCCTCGACGTCCAGGGTGATGCGGTTCGGATAGACGCGCGTCACGGTCAGGTCGTTGGCCCGGGCGAAATCGACCAGCGCCTGATAATCCTGATCGGTGGGTCCGAACTTCTCCGTCACCTGTGCCGGCGTCAGGTAATGCCGGAAGTTGGGGCTGGAGGGGTCCGAAACCTCCTTGGCCAATTCCCCGAGGGCGTCGGAGTTCCGCACGGGCAGCTCGATGACGAGATGCAGGCGATCCGTGCCGGGGAGCTTGCCCACCGGAGCGAGCCCGGCCCCCTTGATGATCGACGGAACGGATCCGGAGAGCTGCTGGCGCCCCGCTCCAAAGACCGGACTGGCCGGCGCGAGCAGGATCAGAAGTCCAACAACCCCGGCAACTGTAACTGAGATCGATGTTCGCAGACAGACCCTCATCATGCCACCCTCCGCCATTTCCGTGGTTTGGCCCTTGGTTGCGTAAGCTGTGGAAACAGCCACCCTGAGTTCCGAGTGATTGTGTGCGGACGAGACTGATCTTACCACGGTTCCCGGCCAAAACCCAGCCGATTTCGGGAACTTCGGGCCGGGAGAACCTCGGACCCGGTTTGTTTTCACCGTGAGGATTGCGGCCCTTGGTGGCCCCGACATCCAGTCGGGAGAACCTCGGCCCCCGGGTTCGTTTTCACCGTGAGGGTCGTGATCCCCTGGTGGCCGGCCCTCGCGATCGCGAGAACCCCGGCTCTCCGGTTCGCTTTCAGCGGGTCTGGCGGCGGAACCAGCGGAGCGCGTCCGCGGAGCCCTCGGTGTCCCGGAAGATCCCGAAATGGCGGTGGTCACCCTGCGCCGCGGGGTCGGCCGGCCGGAGCAACATCATGTCGTTCTTGAAGATGCTCGAAGGCGTTTCGGCTCCGGTCTTGGGATCCCGTTCGAGATACCGGTCGTGGCCCCCGAGATCGAGAAAGAGGCCGATCTCGGTGGCGCGGGCCTGGTAGTTGGCTTCGAGCGGCGGAGGCCAGTTGTCGGGGGAGAAGTTCGTCGAGCCCAGCCCGCTCTTCCCCGCGTCGATCACGTAGGTGTCGTTGCCGCCGCCGTCCACGAAGAAGGCCTGCGCCGTGTTGATGGCTTCGCCCAGCCCGTCGGCGGGAAAGCGGTAGACGTCGTCGCCCGACCGATCGAACAGGATCGAGACGGTGAAGTCGTGCCCGAACCCCATGCCGGTGCGGGCGTCCCCCAGGCCTTCATAGACGTCGTTGCCGCCGTCGTCCAGGATGGCCGCGATGCAGAAATGCGCGCCCGAGGCGAGCGAGAAGGTCGTGGCGCGATAATGATCGTTGCCCGACTTGTCGTAGAGAAACCCCATGCCGTACCAGTAGCCGGCGCCCGCCGACCAGTTGCCTGAGTAATAGTCGTCGTCTCCCTGCAGGTCGATCAGGGTGCCCATTCCGCCGGCCCAGGAATGGCCGTCGGTCAGGTCTCCCCGCCTTCCCATTCCGGCGCCCTGGCCGTCCGACGCGTTGATATACTTCATCGAATGGGTGTAATCGGGGCGCGGGACCTTGCGGGAGTCGGGCTCGGCGTAATAGGTGTCGTTTCCGGCGTAATCGATGAGCGTGCCGACTCCGCCGATGCCGCCGAAGCCCTGGCCGTCCCCGTCCATGCGGTAGACGTCATTCCCGGCGCGGTCGACGAGAAGGCCGACGCCCCAGAAGCCGGCGCCCTGACCCTCGCAGCCGATCCGGTAGGTGTCGTCGCCTCCAAAGTCGGCGAGCAGACCGGTGCCGAAGAAACCGAAACCTTGGGAGCAGCGTCCGGCGCTGTAGCTGTCCTTGCCCTCAAGATCGATGAGCACTCCGGTGCCGAAGATGCCGCTTCCTTCGGTCGGCGTCATCTCGTCCGCGGCCTCGTAGCGATCGTCACCGGAGAGATCGACCGCAACGGACACCGGCAGCGACAGGGACGAGGTCGCCCCGACCGGCTCGCGGTACACGTCGTTGCCGCCCAGGTCGACCATGAGCAGCACGTCGCGCTCCTCGTGGACGTCATCGCCGTCACCCGCCACGACGATGCGGCCGGCCGGCGTCCAGATGTCCAGCTCGGTCTCCGCGCGCTCGGCCGACCGCGTGCCGTCCTTTTCGGTGTACAGGCGGGTTTCGGCGGCGCTCAGCTTCCCTTCTTCGGGTTTGACCTTCTTCGGATCAGGAACAAGGCGCGCCGGGGCGAAGTGCGGCATCTTCCCGCCTGCCGCCTTCCAGGCCCGAAGCGAAGTCGCCAACCGGCCGGCGGCGAACACCGTCTTCCGCGACGAGGTGATGAGCGAGGCTTCATCCAGGGATCCCGCAATGTCTTCGATCTGCGGGAAGTACTCGGAGCCGTCGCTCTGGGTCGAAGGCCAGTCGCGCACGTTCCAGAGCTGCAGCACCTCCGCCATGTTGACGTTCCGGAACGCGCGCCGGTGCCACTGGCGCGCCTCCATGAGATCCAGCACCGCCTGTGCCAGGATCCGCTGCAAGGTCGTGTCGAGCGGCGCGATCTGCGCATGCACGAGATCCCGCATCGTCGGCCAGTCCTGGGCGCCGAGATCCGAGGAGAAATCGAACATGCGGCCGGAATCCCGCCAGAGCTGGCCGATGGCGTCGGTCAGAGGGTCCTTCTCCGCCGGGCGATAGCTCATGGCCGCTCCGTAGTCGCGAAACCCGGAGAGATGGAGATCCCAGCCCGTGTAATAGGCCAGCTTGAAGAGGGCCATCGCGCTGGTATCCGAATAGGCGGGTTCGAGAAAGCGCTCCGCGGCCCGCGCCATCAACGTGACCGTCGGATAGATCTTCCCGGGGTCCGCGAAGAGGGCGTCGAACAGGCGGTTCTTGAACTTCACGCTCCGCGGATCCGGATAGCGAAGCCAGGTCCCGTCGGGACGGAAGCCGATGTCCGCATCCGTGACCCCCGCCGCCTTCAGGGTGGCCATGAGCGGGTCGGCCGTATCCGCGGGTGCCGGCTGGACGCCGGGGCTGGACCCCGACGCCGGCGGCGGCTCGGCCGCGCGCGCGACCCCGAAGCTGATGGCGCCGAATCCGAGAGCGAGGAGAACGGCCAGGACCAGACTCGGAGCGACGCCGGAGACCCGAACTTGAAAACCAGAGAGCCGGATCGTTGACGGCGCGGCTCGGCCGCGCCTGGAAGCCGGAGTGACGGCGAGAGGGCTGAAGAGCAGGCGAAAAGCGGCGGACATCATGGCTGTCATGGTTTGTCATCTCCTCTCCCGATTGGAACGGCCTGATCCCCGGGGTTCGGCTCCGGAGAGATTCTGCTTCTCGGTCAAGGTCGCCTCCAACAACTTCCGGAGATCGGGAGCGCGGCCCGATGCCGGAGGTCGCCAGATTCCGAGCTCCCTCCGCCGGGATCGCCTGGGCCTCCGGGCGAGAGGCTCGGCAGTGCGGGATCAGGGACCTCCGGGCGCCGAACTCCCGATGGCGGGATCACGCAACGGGATCTCCGCCGCCGGGGTCACGCCGTACGGTGATGCCCAAACGGGCCTGGCCTCAACCCGCCGGCAGGATCGAGGGCTCGGCCGCGCGCGCCGAAGAACCCGCCGGAATCACTCCCCCTTGACGGAACCGCCGGAAGGGTGGACGGTCTTCAAAGCGAGCAGCGAAGCCGGGGGGTTCCCGAGCTGGACCGCCGGCTTCGGGGGGCCGTTTCGCAAGGAGTCGCGTTTGAGGATCCTGATCGTCTATGCGCAACCGGTCTTCTGGTCCATGGGCGAGGGCCGGGGCGCAGCCATCTTCAGCGCTCTCCCCACGGCTCTGGCCGCGCGCGGACATGAGGTGCGGGTTTCACTTCCCGTGATCGGCCAGGCGGGCGACCGTTCCGTTCCGGAGACCTACCGCGGTTTTCTGCTTCATCGGGAACCGACCCGGCGCGGATTCCTGCCCGATCCGTCCCTTCCGGTGACCGGACGGCTCGGCAGCCGCATATCCTGCTGGCTCGCGTACCAGAGCTGGGGGCTCCGGGCTGCCCGCCGCGTGGCCCTGGCCTTCCCGCCGGACCTGATCATCGGCATGGGGCACTACGAGGCGCCGGTTGCCCGCCGACTCGCCCGGGAACGAGGGATTCCCAACGTGACCCGGCTCTTCGGGAACACGATCTCGCTCAGCCTGCGCGATCCGCTCCGCTTCTACGCGAACTTCCCCGAGGTGATCGCCTTCCGCACTCCGGCCGACCTGATGGTGCTCAATGACGACGGCGCGGACGGCGAAGCGGTGGCGCGGCGATTCCGGCTCGCTTCCGATCGCTTCGTTCATCTGCGGAACGGCGTCGATTTCGATCGCTTCCGGCCCGGACCTCCTTCGCCCGAGGTGTTGAGGACGCTGGGGATCCACGAGGGCCAGCCTCTTCTTCTCACCGCAACCCGCCTCGCGCCGGAGAAGAAGCTCGAGCGCGCCATCGACGTCCTCAGGGACCTCCGGCTGCATCGTCTCGATGCCGTGCTCGCGCTTCTGGGAGACGGCTCCGAGAAGGAGAAGCTCCGCCGCCACGCCCGCGATGCCGGCATCGAGGGATCGGTTCTCTTTCCCGGCCCGATTCCGCAGCGGGATCTGCCGGACTGGTATCGCACCGCCACGGTCGTGCTTTCGCTGCTCGATCGCACCAATGCGGCCAATCCGGTCTTCGAGGCCATGGCCTGCGGGCGGCCGGTGGCGGTCCTGGATGCCGGCACGACCATCCGCGTGGTGCGACACGGCGAGACCGGCCTCGTGTTCTCGAAGCAGGAGCTGCCGGAAGTCGGGTCGGCGTTGGCCGGCCTTCTCGACGACGAGGCCCTGCAGAAGCGCATGGGAGAAACGGCTCGAAAGGTCATCCAGGAGCTGGTACTCCACCTGCCTGACCGGCTCGACTACGAGGCCGGCCTCTACGAGACCGCGGTCCAGCGGAGTCTGGCGACGGGCCGGGCTCGAGGCCGGGAGAGCGCTCATCCGCTCTCCGACCCGACGGCAGCGCCAAGGACGGGAGAGCCGGAACCCGGGCCGGCGGAAGCCGCCGGCACGAGGGCGGGATGACGAGTGATCCGAGGTCGCCTCCGACCTCCGCCGATCCCAACCCATCGACCCATCCGGCTTCGAGCCCCCACTCCCACACAACCCCAGGGCTGGTTTCTGTCGCGCCCTCCGCCGGTCGGCCCTGCGTGGCGCATCTCGTCACGCCCTACCTGTTCGGCACCGGAAGCTGGATCTACGCGCAGCTCGTGCACGCGCTTCAGTTCCGGCCGATCGTCCTGACGCAGGCGACCGAGAACCTGGATCTGTTTCCTTTTCATCCGGTGTACAACCTCGGGGCCAACGGATGGCGGGGGGGGCCGGCCGCGTTCTCGCGCTACGCGATGGGCAGCCATCCGCTGCATCCCTATCGCCACGTCCTGGAGAGGGAGAACGTCCGCGTCATCCACGCCCACCTGGGCTGGGAGGCGGCCCGCACGGTCGGTCTTGCCCGAACCCCGCGGCGGCCGTTCCTCGCTTCTTTCTACGGGAGGGACGCCAGCCTGCTGCCCCGGAACCCATACTGGCGCCTTCTTTATCGGAGGCTCTTCTCGAAGGTCGATCGCGTGCTGGTCGAGGGGCATCACATGGCCCGTGTCGTCGAAGCGATCGGCGCGCCTCCCGATCGGATCCGGGTGGTTCACCTGGGCATTCCGCTGGATGAATTTCCGTTCGCCGAACGGCGGGCGCCCGAGGATCCGAGGGAGCCGATCATCGGCCTGATCGCAGCCTCCTTCCGGGAGAAGAAGGGAATCGCCTACGCGTTGGAGGCCCTCGCCCTGGCAGCGAAAGCATCGGCTCCCGGTGGCCCGGCGGCGCGCGTGCGGTTGCGGATCATCGGCGACGGGCCCCTTCGGCCTTCGATCGAGGAGCGAGCGGGCAGGCCCGACCTGCGCAACCGGGTGGACTTGCTCGGCTTCCGCCCCTACCGCGAGTTTCGCGAGGAGCTGACGCGGGCTCACTTCCTGATGGCCCCGAGCGTGACCGCCCGGGATGGAGACATCGAGGGCGGCGCTCCCGTCTGCCTCCTGGAAGGGCAGGCCTCCGGGCTTCCGGTCCTGGCCACGACCCATTGCGACATTCCTGAAGTGACGAAAGCGGAAGAGAGCGCCTTTCTCGTTCCGGAAAGGGATGCCGCCGCGTTGGCCGAGCGTCTGACGCAGCTCGTCTCGCAGCCCCAGCGATGGCCCGCCATGGGTCGCGCCGGAAGAGCCCTGATCGAAGCGGAGTTCGACATCAGAAAGCAGGTTCCCCGGATGGAGGAGGTCTACCGGGAATTGCTTTGATCGGCTCGGGAGACCAACCCAGGTGCGCCCAGGGCGCCGCTTGACGAGCGATCATCAGGCGTTCAGGCTTTGTCCGGCCGTCCGGACTTCAACCTACGGACCTCAATCCAAATCTGGGATCGAAACCGCGCGAACGGGAGAAACGACGATGTCGATGATGAAGGAATTCAAGGACTTCGCGATGCGGGGCAACGTGATGGACATGGCCATCGGGATCATTCTCGGCGCTGCCTTCGGGAAGATCGTGACCAGTTTCGTCGAGGACGTCATCATGCCCCCGATCGGCCTGTTGCTCGGCCGGGTCGACTTTTCCAGCCTCTTCCTGAGTCTCTCGGGAAGGCACTTCGATTCGGTGGCCGCCGCCAAGGCCGCCGGAGCGCCGACGATCAACATCGGGCTCTTTCTCAACACCATCGTGAACTTCGTCATTGTCGCCTTTGCGATCTTCCTCGTGATCCAGCAGATGAACCGGCTGATGAGGAAGAAGGAGACCGCGCCGCCTCCGGTCACAACCAAGCCGTGTCCGTATTGCCTGTCGGACATCCCGCTGGCGGCGACCCGCTGCGCGCATTGCACCTCGGAGGTCAAGGCGTCCTGACGCGGGATTCTGCCTACGGGATCAGCACCGCGGAGCCCTGGATCTTCCCTTCACGAAAGGCCCGCAGGGCTTCATTGGCGCTCGTGAGCGGAAAGGTCGTGACCTCGGTCCGGATCGGAACCTGGGGCGCCAGCGCCAGGAACTCCTCGCCGTCCCGCCGGGTCAGATTCGCCACCGAGCGGATGGACCGCTCCTCCCAGAGGACGTCATAGGGAAAGGACGGAACGTCGCTCATGTGGATGCCGGCGCAGACCACGACGCCTCCGGGTTCCAGGACGCGGAGCGCGGCCGGCACGAGCGCGCCCACCGGCGCGAAGATGATCGCGGCGTCGCACGGCGCGGGAGGGATCTGGGTGGAATCGCCGGCCCAGGTCGCTCCGAGACGGCGGGCTGAGTCCTGCGTCTCGAAGTCCCCCGGACGAGTGAAAGCCAGGACCTCGCGTCCCTGGTGACGCGCCGCCTGGATCAGGATGTGCGCGGCGGCGCCGAATCCGTAGAAGGCCAGGCGCCGTGCGTCGCCGGTCATGCGAAGGGCGCGATAGCCGATCATTCCGGCGCAGAGCAACGGAGCCGCTTCGAGGTCGGGATAGCCCTCGGGCAACACGAAGCAGTAGCGTTCATCGGCCACGGCCTTTTCCGCGTAGCCGCCGTCTCTGGTATAGCCGGTGAAAAGCGCATTGGGGCAGAGATTCTCCCGGTCGGTCGCGCAGAACCGGCAGGACCCGTCCGTCCAGCCCAGCCAGGGAACTCCGACCCGATCGCCCGGCTCAAATCGGCTGACCTTGGCTCCGGTGGCTTCGACCAGGCCAACGATCTGATGCCCGGGAACAACGGGGAGTCTGGGGTGTGGAAGCTCGCCGTCCACCAGATGGAGGTCGGTTCTACAGACGGCGCAAGCCCGGACTTGAATCCGGACTTCGGTGTCGGCGGGAACAGGGTCCGGTCTCTCAGCCGGATGAAGCGGCTGGCCGGGGCGATCGAGGACCATCGCCAGCACGCGGTCTACCCCTTGGGCTCCAGCTTCTTCCGGACCTCGCCCAGGATCTCGTCGTCTTCGGGGAAACGGCCGGCCTCGCGCTTGTCCCAGATCAGGGACTGATCAAGCCAGACCTTGTACACGCCTCCGCGACCTTCTACGAGATCGGTGTCGATCTTGAGCTGTTGCGCGAGCTCGGCCGCCAGACCGGCGGCCCTGGGCCGGTAGTTTCACTCTCCGCAGTACTCGATCCGTACGCGCATGCTTCGCCCCATCTTTGAAGGCCAGGACGCCGGGAAGCCCCCCGGATCCCCCGCGGACAACTCCACGAAACGTGATGCCGAACCGCCAGGATCTCTTCCCGACTCTTGGGAGTCTAGCCGAATGGCGCATTTCCGCCAACCCCGGAATTCACTGGAAATGCAACCTCGGTCCGCCGATAGAAAGGCAGGGGCACTGGATCGTATCGCCGGTGGAGCATCCTCGCCCGCTCTGTGCCGGCGATGACTGGATCGATTTGTGTTGAGGTGCATCATGCCACTTCCCCGGTCCCGAAACGAGCTCTCTCAAGAGCCTGTCCGGTATCCCATGCTCCGGGTTGCGGTTGAGACCTCTCCGACGGATAGCGCGATCCGGCCGAAGTCGCCGGCTCGACTTCCGGCTTCTCCCGTTGCCCCGCGGGCGGTCCTGGGGATCCGCTGGAGTCTCTGGCTGATCCTGGCCCTTGCTCTTGGCGCATTGATTGGAGTTCGGGTCTACGTCTCGTCGTGCGACCACGCTCTCGCGCAAGTGGGCTCCTTCGTGGCGGGAGACAAGGCCGGAAACAAGGCGGAATCAACCTCCACGGATCTGCCGGGGCTGCGAGTGAAGTCTTCGGCCGGGCCGGTCACGCCGTCCCGGATTCGCCTCCAGTGGAATCCCCGGGACGGCGCCGCGTTCTATCTGCTGCGGCTGCAGGCCGCCTCTGGAGAGATCGTGCTTGACGGTCTTCGCGTGGACGACACGGAGTGGTCTCCGCCGGATGAGGCCCTTCCCGCGCTGACTCCCGGAGAGTATCGGTGGCAGGTCGAAGCGGAGGACCAGAACGGCAATCCCATCGCCCGATCCGGCCAGGAGCAGCTTCAGATCGTGGACTGATCCGCGGCGGGGCTAGAAGTCGAGCGAGACCCGGAAGCCGAGAGTGTGCTCGAAGCTCGGGAAGGTCGCCGTCTGCCAGTTCGTGGATTGAAGGATGTGGGTCGTGGAAAGTTGGAATCTCTTGGGCACCCAGTAGGCCTCAAGAGTCAGCGGCGCCGCCAGCGGCTTCACTCTCGCCCCCAACTCCACCATGCTGTACCGCAGCGTCGATTGGTCGGTCGCATCTCCGGAGCTGGGATCCGTGGTCGGCCCGATCCAGTTGCGGTCTCCGGATGTCGTGATGGACTGGAAAACCGGGCCGAAGAAGATTCCCGCCCTCCAGAGAAGCCGGAAGCAGAGGTCGGCCCCCAGCGTCCAGTTGGTGTCCTTGTAGGTTTCCTGGGAAGTGAACGGGGCCGGCTGGCCGGACAGGCCCCCGACGTCGCCGTGGATCAGCTTTCCCGGCAGGCTTCCCCGCCCGAGGCCGAACCGCACCCGCAGCTCCCAGCGCGGGTCCCCGACGAGCGGGCTCCCGTCCGGATTGAAGCGGCTGTAGAAGCGAACGCCCCCTCCCGCCTCCCAGCTCGGCATGGCCTTCCAGGGCACGGTGATCGTCCAATCCGGCGGTCTGCTGTTGGGGGCGAAGTAGTCCAGTTCCTGGGTCTGGGTCGGAGTCCAGCGGAGATCGCCATAGACGAAGGGCCGAACCACGGCTCGGCTCGATCCTGCTTCCAGAAGCAAACCGACGGTCGAGAGGATCACGATTCGTGTCAGCCTCATGCCTCAGCTCTCCGCGCCTCGAAATCGGGTCTGCCGCACGTTGCGCCAGTCCAGACCGCGCCTGGACCGATTGCGCCCGGCCAGACGGCGCCCGCCCAAACCGCCCGGCCCGAATGCGCCCGGCCGGGTTGCGGCCGGCCAGGCTGCACCCACCCGGCATGCGCCCGGCCAGGTTTTCGTATCGGATCGGACGCGCCCCGCCCCGCTCGCGGAGCGTTATCCACTCCGAAACGGGGCGGGACTCGATCAGAGTAAACCACCGGGGCGGCCCCGGAGTCCTCCTATTTCACGACGAGAACCTTGCTCGTGAACTCGTCCTTGCCGGCCCGGAGGCGGGCGAAGTAGATGCCGCTCCCGAGAGCGCGGCCGTTCTCTCCCTTGCCGTCCCAGACGAGCTGATGCACTCCGGGGTCGATCCGGCTGGAGGCCAGCGTCCGCACCTTCCGGCCGGTAACGTCCACGATGTCCAGCCGCACGTTTTCCGAGCCCGCCGCCACCGCGAAGGAGATCCGCGTGGAGGTTCCGAACGGATTCGGATTGGCTCCGAGGATCCCCGACTTCGTCGGAGGAACCGAACCCTGCGAGACGTCCGTCGGATTCTCCCCCGGGTTGAGGTCGAAGTCGTCGACGTACCAGCCTTCGTAGTTCACCGCCCCGTCGCTTCCGAAGCGGCAGCGGATCTGCACCGTCTGGTTGGCGAACGCGCTGAGATCGAACTGCGCCTGCCTCCAGTCGTAGCTGCCCGACCAGCAGGGATATCCCGGCGGGAACGGACTGGCCGGATTGTTGATGATGGTGTACCCGTAGCCGCCCTGCGGAACGATCTCGGTCCAGGTCGCTCCGGCGTTCGTGCTCAGCTCGACCACGGCGCCGTCCCAGGCCTGGTTGGCACCCTGCGACTCCGCATAGATCCAGTGCCAGAACGACAGGGTCGCCTTGGTCGTGAGCTGGATCGGAGGAGTGATCAGGACGCCGTCGCTGCTGTCGAGGTAGTTCCCGTTGCCGGTGTCGCCGAACTTCCAGGCGTGACTCGCGCTGTGGCTTCGCTTGGTGTCGATGTGCCACTGGTCGTTGAAGCCGGGCTTCCCCACGGCGTGGGTCCAGGTCTGCGGTCCGTGCTCCACGTTGTCGACGAAATCGTGGGTGATCGTGAACTGGATGTAGCCGAGCGGCGGGAAGTAGGCCGTGTTCTTGTTCTGGGAGACGTCCACCGCCTTGATCCGGTACTGGATCACGTCGCCTTCCACCACCGCGCCATTGAAGATCCCGTTGTAGGTCGTGGTGTTGCCGACCTGGTTCAAGGGGAACGAGGTCTGGTCGGCGCCGTTCTTCTTCCAATCGACGGAGACGGCGGAAACCCCGATGTTGTCCGTGACCACCGCCGCGACCGGCACGGGCCAGACGGCGTACGACTGGTTGTAGAGAGGCGAGTGCTGGATCTTCGGCGGCTGGGTGTCCAGGTTGACGTTGAAGGTGTACTGCGTGCCGGGAGCGCCGGCCGGATCCACCGCCGTGATCCCCAGGGTGTCGCAGGCGCCGGAGATGTAGTAGCTGATCTTGGTTCCGAGCGGCTGCCCGGGGATGTTGCCCACGAACTCGCGGATGTTGCCCGTCGGGGTCATGGCGACCCGGAACGGACCGGTGGTCGGACCGCCCGAGATCGGCTGGGTCGTGACGTAGACGGCGCAGGAATCGCTCTCGATGTTCGCGGGCGAAGAGAAGACCGCGACGACCGGGTACGGGCCGTTCGGATTCTCGGTGTCCGTCAGGGGCGTGTCGATGATCGAGAGCGTCCAGCCCGGCCCGAGGTTGTGACCGTCGTAGAAGCCCTCGATGATCTGCTGGTCGTTCGGCGTGCCGTCGACCAGCGTTCCGTTGTTGTCGTCCACCGCCAGGACGTCGAAGTAATACCCCTCCATCGTGGGGGAACGGCCGTAGCGGGCGAAATGGAAGAGGCTGTCGGCATGGGAGACGCCCCGGGCATGGCCGAACTTGGCGACCAGGTTCTCGCGCATCAGGTAGAGTGACCCGGAGATGATCTGGCCCATGCAGTGCACTTCGCCGCCGCACTCCGGCGCCGGCCATTTCGTGTCGTTCAGGCAGGTGCGGAGGTAGGTGCCCGGACCGTAGAAGCCGCGGCCGATCAAAGGCTGATCGGTCATCGAGGCGGCGATGTAGTCCGACATGCCCTCGTTCTGCCCGCCGTCCGGAGCGTAAGGCGCGTAGATGTACTGGGTCACGCCGTGACCATACTCATGCTCCACCACGTCCTGGATCTGGCCGGTGTTGGCGCACCCGCCGCCCTCGGCGAAGAAGTTGATGGCGTACCCGTCCCAGTAGGCGTTGCAGGTTTGATTCTCGTTCGTGTAGATCGGCACGACGTAGTCCATGCCCGTAAAGGTCGGATCGATGGCCCGGATGTAGTCGTGCTCGAGCATCGCGTAGTAGAACGCGTCCCGGGAGGCCGGGTCGCTGTTGGTGTCGTTGAAGGTCAGGGTGAACGGGACGCCCGGGGTCGCCTGCCCCGAGAAGAAGGGCTGCGCGCCCCCCTGGTTCTCGGCCTGGCCCCAGGGGCCGCCCAGACCGGAGGTGACGGTGCGAGGCGAGCTGTCCGGGGTGTTGACGGAGAAGTTGCCGTTGACGTCGGTCACCGCGTCACCAACGCCGACCACGGTCAGGCCGAGATGGGCGCTGGTCAGGTTCACGTAGGGATCGTACGGCGTCGTCGGATTGATGTCGCCGTTGGCCGTTCCGGAGATCGTGTCGTAGTCGAATTCGTTCAACCGGCGGAGAACGGTGCCGTCGGTGGCGTCGATCCAGCTCACGAAACGCGCGGCCGGATTGCTCACCTTGGTGCGAACCACCCAGGCGGAGTGCAGATCGACCCGGGCGCCGTTCGTCGTGTAGACCGGCAGGACCACGAGATGCGAGGCCGCGGAAGGCGTGGGGGCCACCCAGGCCATGGCGGTGTGCTGGGGCCGGGAAGCCAGCACGACTCCGGTAGCGGTGCTGAGGTGGTTCAAAGAGAGACCGCCCTGGCCGAGGGACTGAATGGCCGCCTGCTCGGCCGCAGCCTGGTCGAGCGTGGCCGTCGCCGGCTGCGCTGCCGGAACGAGATCGAGGCCCAAATAGAGAAGGCGCCCATCCGACGAATAGCGGAAGTCGGCGCGAGCATTCTCGACCGGCGTCCCGCCCGCGGTCTGCCCGTAGACGACCCACCAGACGTTGGCCTGCTTTTCGATCGCCGTGTACACCAGATCCTGATCGTCGGGCAGGTTCGGATAGGAAGCGCGCAGGGCCGCGTAGATCGCCCGGCTCATGCGGTCCACCCGAGAGGCGTCGAGCGCGGCCGCGCGGGCTTCGCGCCCGGTCATCCCGGCGGGAAGAACGCCGGAGAATGCCGCCGCATCGAAGAGCGCCGGGATTGAAAGGTGGGGCAGCGCGGTGGCTACGTTCCACTCCGTATGCCAGCCCACGCCCGTGGCCGCTTCGAATTTGCGCCAGGCCGGCGTCGATGACAGCGTCGTCCGCGCGTCATCGGCGAACTTCGCTGTGTTGCCGGCCACCACCAGCCGAGTCAGATCGTCGGTCGGCGCCACGGCGCCGGCTGTCCCCGCGACCGAAAGAACACCGGCGATGACTGCAAGCGCGAGACCGATCGGAATGCGCGAGCCTTTCGAGCAGGCGCGCGCAATGAGATTCCGAGACAATGACCCTCTGGACGTCTGGACGTGCGGTTTTCCCCGACTTCCATACCGTGCCGGGTCAGACGCTGCCATAAGCATCATGATGCTCCCCTGGTTGAATGCGCTCATGCGCAGGCGACCCCGGCCCCGGCATCCACCAGGGTCGGGCTTACCTTTTGTGACCTATGGGATTATAGCACAATTCGGGCAGCGTGGAACGCGGAATCTGACCAACGAACGCGCCTTCATCGCGCGCCATCGCGGGCGACGGCGAGATCGTGACGCCATCTCGCAGTACTCGGTAATGGATTATCATGCAAGGGATTGTCCTAGCCGGGGTCCGCGAGCTGTCGCCTTCGACTTCTTTCGCCAATCGACCGGCTCGCCTCCGAGCGACCCGGTACGCCGCGGGCGACATCGAGGGGCAGCCGGCCCCGAGCGTAGAGGTCAACCCGATTGACGGAGATCCATCGGGGGCCACGGCTGAACGCACTGTTGCCCCGCGCGCAGCAATCCCTCCACGAAGCGGACTGCCTTGGCCGCTGTCGGCAATCCATGGTCTGCAGGGTTTCGGAGCAGTATGATCGTCGTGACCGGGAACGGGATGGCCGCCACGGGTTCGTCGTCAGCGAAAGGCTCGGCGCCCGGAGCTTCGGCGATCTCTTCTACGCGATCTACAGCCGGGACCTGCCGGTCTTCATCTCCACCGACGCCGTCCTCCACGCCTGGCACCGCACCTATGACGCCATGTTGAAGGACCTGGAGGTCAACGCGCTCATTCCGGCGCTCGACCGCATCCTGTCAGGCATGGCCGAGGCTCTGCCCAAGGCGGAGGCGGAATATCCCGAATGCCTCCGACCCAGCGCCGGAGATGCCGATCTGTTCCTCGCGGTCGGCCGATCGCTTCTGGCCGGCTCCAGGGTTCCCGCCACGCTGGCGGACATCCCGCGCCTGGATCGCGTCCTGGCCAAGGTCAGCGCAATGGGCGAAGATGCGATCGAGCTCTTCGGGCGCCCCCGATTGGAGGATTTCTCGCAGTACAAACCCCGCGGGCATTATACAGACACCCCGGCTCTCGGACAGTACTTCCGGGCCATGATGTGGTGCGGGCGCACCGACCTGCGCGTCGCCGGGGATAGCACGGTAAGCTCTCCACGCCAGCTCGGGGCGGCTTTGATCCTGCGCGACCTGCTGCTCCGTTCCGGAGGTCTCGAGGAATGGCACAGGGTCGCCGCGCTGATCGAAGGCTTCTTCGGCCGCTCGGACTCCATGACCTTTGATCAGCTCGGAGATCTCCTGGATGCGGGCGGCCTGCATTTCCCGCAGGACTTCCGAGATCCGGGCGGTCTGACATCCCTCCAGGAACGGATCGTGGCTGCGGGAGCCGGCAGGCAGGCCGTCCGGAGCCACCTCTATATTTCGCCCGCTCACGGGCCGGTACAGGCCGAGCTACCGGCGTCCTTCACCGTCATCGGCCAGAGATTCACCCTGGACAACTGGGCGGCGTCCAAGATCGTGGCGGACGACATCTTCTGGGACAACGACAAGGTGCAGCGGCGGATTCCATCGGCGCTCGACCTTGCGTTTGCCGTGCTGCAAAACAGCCATGCGGTTCCCACGCTCGTCCGGAGGATGACCGCTTCCGAGGGGCTGAGTTTCCGGGACCATCTGAACTACCAGCACAATCTCGCCGCTGTTCTGGAAGTGATCGACCGGCGGCCTCGCGATACGTGGGACGAGAGCCTCTATTCGCTCTGGCTGAGTTGTCCACGTGAGCTGTCCGCGCCGACCACCGACCCCAGGTTTCCCGACATCATGCGGACGTCGGCCTGGGCGGACAAGACCCTGAACACCCAGCTCGCCTCCTGGACCGAGCTGCGCCACGATACCGTCCTCTATGCCAAGCAATCGGTGACGATCGTCGCCACGTGCGACTACCCCGCCGGCTACGTGGAACCGCGGCCGGAATTCTGGCGGCGGTTCCAGCGCATGGCCGAGTGGGGCGCCGACCTCATGGAGCGCACCTCCCTGCCGGAAACGCCTTCGGCGTCGTCCCGGAACGCCGCCGATCGTGCCGCGTTCCTGCGCAATTTCGCGCACCAGCTTTCGATCCTGGCTTGGATCTCCGACAAGGAACTTGCCGGCCTCGACCTGAGCGCGGAGGAGACTCTCTTCCTGAAGGATGTCGTCGAAGTTCACCGGAGCAGTGGCCCGCCCGGCTATCGCGGTTGGTATCCCGGGCTCTTCTACGACGGAGGACCGGACTGCGCGAAGTACGATGCGCTGGTGGCGGACGTCCACACGGATCCTCCGGCCGGTGTTCCGATGTGGAGCGGCTTCAAGGAAGAGGAGGATCCGGGCTGCATCCTGGAAGAGGCCACGGGCGGGGTCGAGCTTTTCCTGGGGGCATTCAACTGTGGCGGCAACCGGACGGTCTATGCCGGTCCCGTCCTCAGTCACTACGAATGGCAGACCGCGATCGACGTCCGGCTGACTGACGAGGACTGGCGGGGCATCCTGGCCAATGGCGGCCGACCGGCGCAGCCGGACTGGACGGTGAGCTACCTCGTCCCGGCTCCGCCGTCGCCGTAACCCTCGCGCCGTTTGCGATGACCGGCCCGACCTTGGGCTGCCTCGTCCCCGGGCAACCGCCCTAGAACCCTCGCGCCGTTTGCGATGAATCCGACCGTGTCCCGGGCTATGATCGGAGCTGTTCAGGGTCGGATGCGACCGTCGATTGCCGGGTTTGAATCCGCCGGATGGTGAGTGTGGTCGCGGACCGCACGGAGTGATCACCGGACGGTACAGGCGACCGCGCGAAGTGATCCCTGTATTATCAACGCGACCGCGCAAGGCTCAACGCCGTCAGGGCTTGATAGCACGTGTCCTACCCCGTAACGGATTCACGCATCAAGACGTCCAACAAGAGGTGAGGGTATGTCCGACAAGCCTGAGGCGCCCCCGCTGAACCGGGATGAGATCCTGCGTTACAGCCGCCACCTGATCATGCCCGAGGTCACCCTGGCCGGGCAGAGACGACTCAAGGCGGCCCGCGTGCTCGTGGTCGGCGCGGGCGGACTGGGCTCTCCGCTGTCGCTCTATCTGGCCGCCGCCGGCGTCGGGCGGATCGGCCTGGTCGACTTTGACACCGTCGATCTGACCAACATCCAGCGGCAGATCCTCTACTCCACCTCGGACGTGGGCCGCCCCAAGCTCGACGCGGCCGCGGCGCGGCTGCGGGCGCTCAATCCGGACATTGAGATCGTGCCTTACCCATTTCGGCTCGAAAGCGGAAACGTGATGGAGGTCGTGACGGAATGCGACGTCGTCGCCGACGGAACGGACAACTTCCCTACCCGATATCTGGTCAACGACGCCTGCGTGCTGGCGGGCAAGCCCAACGTCTACGCCAGCATCTTCCGTTTCGAGGGCCAGGTGTCCGTGTTCGATGCGGCGCGCGGTCCGTGCTACCGGTGTCTGTTCCCCGAGCCTCCGCCTGCCGGGCTCGTTCCCTCCTGCGCGGAAGGGGGCGTGCTGGGCGTCCTGCCCGGAATCGTCGGGTCGCTCCAGGCGCTCGAGGTGCTCAAGCTGATTCTCGGCTGCGGCGAGCCGCTGATCGGCCGGCTGGTTCTCTTCGACGCGCTCGAGTTCCAGTTTCGTGAGCTCAGGATCGCGAAGGACCCGCATTGTCCCGTTTGCGGCCAGTCGCCCACGATTCGCGCCCCGATCGACTACGAGGATTTCTGCGGCGTCCGCGGCGAGGAGGCGCAGATGGCCGCCATGGGCGTTCCGGCCATCACGGTGGAGGACTTCCGGGACCGGCGCGCTCGCGGGGAGGCGCTCGAGCTGATCGACGTGCGCGAGCCGCACGAGCGCGAGATCGCGTGCATCGACGGTTCCCGACTGATCCCGGTCCATGAGCTTCCCGCTCATCTGAGCGAGCTCGATTCCGCCCGGACCTACGTGATCCACTGCCACCACGGAGTACGAAGCATCCAGGCCGCCGGCTTCCTGCAGGCGGCGGGGTTTCGCAGGTTGTACATCCTGGCGGGAGGGATCGACGCCTGGGCGGCGCGGATCGATCCATCGCTTCCACGGTATTGAATGGTCTTCCGGATGCCATAGCCAGCGCGCAATGACCCTACGGGCCGGGCCTTGGCGCCCTCCGGGCGCAGTACTCGCGAAAAGCCCCGGCCGCCGTCGAGTCCGACTCACCTTCGCGCGAGAGAACGAGAATGCCGTCCCGGAAGTAACGGATCCGATAGCCTCGATCCCCCGTGAAATGGATCGCGCCGGCCATGGGCTCGCGGCGGGAGATGAAATCACGGTCGTCGGAGAGATCGAAGATGACCCAGCTCTTGTCCGGCGCATCGGCCGCGCCCATGTAGACGTAGAGATACGGCCGCGCCGAAAAATGCGGCGCCAGGTCGTTGCTCGCCAGCAGGTCGGCCTGCGGCGGGATCAGACGGGCGGCCTCCGCGAAGGCGGCGCGATTCGGCCTGGATGTGACGCCATCCACGACGGTATAGGGGGCGGGCACCGTCTTGAGCGCGGCAGGATCCGCCCAGTTCGCTCCGACCAGGGAGAACAGAAGCCCGCCGAAAATCCATCCGCGCGCCACGCCGGCAGACTTGAGCCGGCGGCTTCCCTCCAGCGCGGCCCAGAAGAGGAGGGCCAGGATGGGCATGTTGTACTGGAAGTAGATCGAGTTCTGGCAAAGGCTGCTCGACGCGAAGGAGATCGCGAGATTCGGCAGGGCCAAGAGCGCGATTCCGGGCGCAAGGAGCGGCAGGCCCGCCATCGGCCAGAGAAGCTGCCAGGGGAAGAACACCCGGCGCACTCGATGGTAGTGACCGGCGAGGCCGGTCCAGGGCCGGGTCAGGAACGTGCGCAAGATTGCGCTCGGAGTGCCTCCCAGCCAGACGTACCGCTCCAGCGTGTCGGACGACGCGCCCCCGCGCATGTGCGGGATCACCCAGTAAAGCGCGAACACGGACCAGGCGAACGCACCCCCGGCGATCAGGCTTCCCCAAAGACGGCGCTTCCGGGCGAAGAAAGCCCAGATGCCGATGGCCGCGACGGCGATCCCGATCTCTTCTCGGGTCGCCGCAGAAAGCACGAGCCAGAAGGTGGCTCGCCCCCATCGCTCGTCGTCCATCGAGTCGATCGCCGCCAGGAGAAACGGCAGCGCCAGGATCATCTCGTGAAAGTCGTACTTGTTCGTGAAACCGATCGCCGGGCAGAGCAGATAGACCGCGCTAAAGATCACGCCTTCGAGCGGACCGCCTCGCCGGCGCGCCAGCCGATACAGAGGCCAGGCGCCCAGAGCCAGCACGACGCTCTGTGCAATGAGGAGAATCCGCACGTCATCCCAGATCCAGAGCAGCGGCGCAAAGATCGGCATGGTGAGGCAGACATGGTCTCCCAGGTAGTTCTTCACCTCGATGGACGCCCCGAAGCCTCGCCCGTGGGCCAGGCTCCAGAATGACCTGATGCTGGATGGCCAGGTCATAGCCCCCGGAGTTGAGCGCCAGATGCCGGAGGACGGAGAGGACCGACCAGACCAGCGCATAGGCGATCATCATCCCGGCGACCAGAAGCCCGGCACGCCGGCCCGTCAGGCGCGCCTCCGCGGCGGCGAAAACCGTCTCGAGCCGCTTCGACACCCCTGACCCGAATCCGCGTGAAAATCGCGCCGCGATCGAGATGACGGCGACGGCGGCAAAGAACACGGCGGCCTTGATCAAGACCGCGATGAGGTCGCGCCCCTGGTCCCGTGAAACCGGGATCGCCGCCAGCGTGGCGATCAAGGCCGCAACGGCCAGAATCGGCAGCAGGCCGGATAGGCGCCTGGAGAAACGGCCGCCGGTTGCCCGGCTCGCGCCTTCGTTCCCGTGCCCGGGAGAGTCTTCCATGAACGGGATTGTACGACCGGCTGGATGGCCGGCTCAAGCTGCGCTCCGGGCACCGGTTCGTTGAAACCGGCCGGCTGGCCTCGTCCGGTGCGAGCGGCGCCTGCCGCAACTCGCCGGCGCGGCCCTTTCCCTCTGGACCTCTCAGAACGATCGTGCCGGCACCGAATGACGCATCATGTCAGATCGCCAGCTCAAGCTGAGCTCCGGGGCCCGGTTCGTAGACGCGCCCCGAGGAAGGCTCGGGGAATCCCGCTTCGCGCCGCAGGTCGGCGAATCGCGTCCGGAGCAGCCGCCGATAGGCCGCTCGGGCCGCCATGACCATCATCAGGAGAGCCTGGCCCTGGCTGCCGTCTGCGTGAGTCGCCCTCTCGTCGCTTCCGAGCGAACCCGCCTCATCGTACAGACGCCGGTAGACGCCCGTAAGATGGGGAAAGTGCCGTTCGAGGACCGGCAGGAAACTGCGCCGGGCCGCTGAGCCGAGACGCAGCAGATCCCCGTGGGCCTCTTCCGCCCCGGCTTCGCGGGCGCGCCGCAGCAGCCGGAGGAGATCGTCGGGCGCGTCGGTGATTCCGGGATAGATCGGCATCACGAAGACGGAGGTCGAAATGCCCGCCTGCGCCAGCCGGCGCAGCGTCTCGAGCCGCCGCAGCGGCGATGGCGCACGAGACTCGAGCCGCCGCGCGAGGTCAAGAAGCAGCGTCGTCATGGAGAGGTTGACCCGCACCTTGCGATCCCGGCTGATTTCCCGGAGCAGGTCGAGGTCCTCGAGCACCAACGGGCTCTTCGTCGTGATGGAAAGCTCCAGGTCGGGGCATCGCGCCAGCACTTCGAGAATCCGGCGAGTGATCCGGAAGTGCCTTTCCGCCGGCTGGTAGGGATCGGTCACGGTTCCGATCGCGACCGGCCGTCCTTTCAGGATCCCCGGCTTCAGGGATTCGCGCAGGATCTCCGCGGCTTGAAGCTTCACGTAGATCCGCCGTTCGAACTCCTCCGGCCTCCGGTGCTCGAGAAACTCGTGCGTATAACGAGCGAAGCAGGCCCCGCAGGCGAATTCGCAGCCGCGATAGGGGTTGATCGTCCAGAAGAAGGGCAGGGTCTT